>NZ_KB903358.1:15661-309041 GCF_000379645.1 Paractinoplanes globisporus DSM 43857 | reverse complement strand
TGCTCAACGCGATGGCCGCGATGCCGTCCGGGCACCCGTCCCGGGCGCAGCTGCGCGACAGCGCGATCGAGGCCTGGCTGCCCCTGGCCCGCCACCTCGCCAACCGCTACTCCGGCCGCGGCGAACCCACCGACGACCTCATCCAAACCGCCACCGTCGGCCTCATCAAAGCCGTCGACAAATTCGACCCCGACCGTGGCGTCGACTTCGCCGGCTACGCCATCCCCACCATCATCGGCGAAATCAAACGCCACTTCCGCGACCGCACCTGGAGCGTCCGCGTCCCCCGCCGCCTCCANGAACTNCGCCTCGCCATCACCGAAGCCAACAGCACCCTNACCCACACCCTCGGCCGCTCCCCGACCGTCACCGACATCGCCACCCACCTGGCGATCACCGAGGAAGACGTCCTGGAAGGCCTCGAAGGCGCCCGCGCCTACAACGCCACCTCCCTGAGCACNCCNATCTCCGCCGACGGCACCACCGAACTCGGCGACACCCTCGGCGGCGAAGACCACGAATACGAACTCGCCGAAACCCGCGTCGCCCTCGGCCCCGCCCTCGCCACCCTCGACGACCGCGAACAGAAGATCCTCACCCTGCGGTTCTACGGCAACCTGACCCAGTCGCAGATCGCCGACCAGATCGGCATCTCCCAGATGCACGTCTCCCGCCTGCTCACCAAGGCCTTGGCGAAACTGCGCACCGAGCTGGCCGCCACCTTCTGACCAACCCCCTCACCCGGTCCCGGGCGGCCGCCACTTCCCGGGACCACCAGAGGAGCCCCGAGGCGCCATGCCCCGGGGCTCTTCGACCACTTTGCTCTGCGCACCCCTACGCGCCGCTCTGCGCACCCGGGGTCACGTCCACGGGCGCGCCGCTCTGCGCACCCGGGCGTGCCGCTGTGCGCACCCATACGCCCTGCTCTGCGCACCCGGGCGCGCTGCTCTGCGCACCTATACGCCCTGCTCTGCGCACCTATACGCGCTGCTCTGCGCACCTATACGCGCTGCTCTGCTTACCTGGGCGCGCGGGTCGGTCACTCGGCGCCGGAGGCTCGCCAGTTCAGTTGGACTAGCAGTTGGCGGGCCTGGTCGGCTACCTCGGGGTCGGTGACGACCGCGTACTGGCCGGCCTGCAGGGAGCTGCGCGACGCGAAGTCGCGCCGGCCGCCGGTGGCGGCGTGGGCGATCGCGCCGAAGATCGCGCCCCAGGCCGCGCCGATCAGCAGGCCTACGAAGATCACGGCGAACCAGTTGGAGCTGGAGAACAGGCCGAGCAGCAGGCCGATGAACAGGCCGAACCAGGCGCCGCTGGCCGCGCCGGCGCCGGCCGCGCGGAGCGTGGTGAGGCGGCCCAGCACGTTCTCGACCAGGCGCAGGTCGGTGCCGATGATCGCGGTGCGCTCGACCGGGAACTTCTGGTCGGACAGGTGGTCGACGGCCTGCTGGGCGAGCGCGTAGTCGGGGTAGGTGCCGACCACGACCGTCGGCAGCGCCGCCCCGCCGGGGGTCTGGCTGGGCAGGCTCGGCACGCCGGCCGGGCCGGGCGGAATGCCGGGGCTGCCGGCGCCGGGGTTCCCGAAGCCGGGGTTCGCGGCAGCCGGTGCGGCGGCGGGTGAGGGTGCGGCGGCGGGTGGGGGCGCGGCGGCGGGTGCGGGCTCGGTGACGGGTGCGGGCTCGGCGACGGGGGCGGGTTCGGGGGCCGGGCCGGGGGTGGCGGCCGTCGGGGTGCTATCGGATGGGGTGGTCACTTCTTGCCTCCCTTGGGACGGCGGGCCACTCGGCCCGCCTTAGCGGGCCTGGCCGCGGCGGGAGCACGATCGCCCGCCGCCAGCCACACCCAGATCAGGAATCCGCCGGCCACGGCGGCGGCGACGCCGGCCGAGCCGGTGAGGAACGCGAACCGGCTGGACACGAGCCCGGGCGTGACCCGCACCGACATGACCACCGAGATCAGCCCGAGCACCGCGGCGACGCCGGCCACCACCGCGGCCGCGAGCAGCAGCAGCGTGGTGAGGCGGCTGGGCCGGGCGGGCGGACCGCCGTGGCGGCGGAACAGCCGGATGCCGAACGCGGCGAAGGCGGCCCAGGCCAGCACCAGCAGCACCGCGGCGACCGTGTCGCTCGGCCGGTGCCATTCGGCCCAGACGGTGGCCACCGCGATCACCAGGACGTAGGCGGCGCCGGCCAGGGCCACGATCCCGCGTACGGCCGCGGGCAGCACCATGATCAGCGCGAACGCCACCGAGGCCGCGGCGGCGGTGTGCCCGCTCGGGAACGAGTTCGGGGCGGGGAAGTCGTCGAGGTTCGGCCGGGTCAGATGGGTCTTGAGCAACTGGCAGCTCGCGTTGGCCCCGAGCACCAGCACGGTCGCGCCGATCGCCAGGTCGATCCGCCCGCGCAGCACCCCGATGGTGGCCGCGGCCAGGCACACCAGCACCAGGCTCACCAGCGTCGTGCCGTTGAGGGTACGGCTGAGCACCTCGACCACGCGCTGGTGGTGCACGTCGCCGCCGAGCATCGCGGTGGTGTCCGCGTACTGGCCGGTCGCGGTGCGGACGAAGACCACGTAGGAGGCGGCGACCCCGGCCGCGGCCAGGATCGCGACGCCGAGCGGGGCGAGGACGTGCCCGGCGCCGGGCGGCCGGGGCGTTCGCCCGGTGGCGGTGCGGGTGGTCAACCCGGACGACCCGGCGCGGGACGTCTTGGTGCGGGACGTCTGGGTGCGGGACGCCAGGGCCGTCATCGGCGGGACCCCTCCTGCGGCTTGGGTGATCAAGCCTGACTTGATCAAGGCTGGGCGTGACGGTAGCCGTTTGCCCAAACGGTCGCGGTTTCAAGCACGGCGCACCCCAAGTCTCTCGGATCTCTTTCCGTCACAACAGTGCGCGGCCGGAGTCGTGGCTACTCATCCGCAACCGGCATCGCTCTCGGCCCGCAACGGGACAACCCCACCTTCGGACGGACACCGACACGAAGGGACTCTTCATGGGGTTCAGGACCCGAATGCTCGCGGTGCCGCTGATGGCGCTGACCGCCGGCGCGGGCCTGGTGGTCGCGCCCGGGGCCGCCGAGGCCGCCGGGGTCACGGCGACCGTCAAGGTGAGCAGCTCGCTCAAGACCAGGACCGGGCCATCGCTGACCGCGCGGGTCACCGGTTCGCTGCGCAACGGGCAGAAGGTCACCGCCGTCTGCCGGACCACCGGGCAGTCGATCCGCGGCTCGGTGCGGACGACCAGCCAGTGGGACCGGCTCAGCGACAACTCGTACGTCACTCACGCGTACCTCCAGATCAGCGGGACCTTGCCACTCTGCGCGACCACCACGCCGCAGGCCGTCCCGGTGAAGGCGAAGCCGAAGCCGGCGGCCATCGTGACCTACAAGATCGGCACGGTGCGCAGCACGGACGGCGCCGTGAACATCCGGACCGGCCCGTCGACGGCCTTCCCGGTCAAGCGCGCGGTGGTCAGCGGCGCGAAGGTGCAGGGCGTGTGCGGCGTGGTCGGCTCGATGGTCAACGGGACGGTCCGCTCGACCACGCAGTGGAACCGGCTCAGCGACGGCGGCTACATCTCGCACGCGTACGTCGTCACGCCGACGCTGCACCTGTGCCCGGGCGCGGCGCCGGCCGTCCCGGTGACCACCCCGGCGCTCACCCCGGACCAGTTCATCAAGGCCGCGGTCCCGGGCGCGCAGAAGGGCTGGCGGGAGTACGGCGTGCCGGCCTCGGTCACGATCGCGCAGGCGATCCTCGAGTCGGGCTGGGGGCGTAGCAGCCTGTCGGTCACCGACCGCAACTACTTCGGGATCAAGTGCCAGAACGGCAAGTACGGCACTCTCGCGAAGGGTTGCCATGTCTACAACACCAGCGAGTGCGACAAGGCCGGCAACTGCTTCGCCACCACGGCGAGCTTCCGGATCTACGCGACGATGGCCAACTCGTTCCGCGACCACGGGAACTTCCTGCGGGTGAACAGCCGTTACAAGCCCGCGTTCGCCTACACCAGGGACGCGAACAAGTTCATCTGGCAGGTGTGGAAGGCCGGGTACGCGACCGACCCGAACTACTACACGAAGATCACCACGCTGATGGCCTCGAACCAGCTCTATCAGTACGACATCTGGAAGTGAAAGATCCTTCGCCCCCGTCGGCCGAACTGGCCGGCGGGGGCGATTTGCGTATTACGCTCACTTTGGTGAGGCGGGGGAGCGCTATCCGCCGGGGACGGCCGACCGGGCCCTGGCTCGCTGCCGCCGTGGTCGTCATCGGGCTCACCGCGTCCCTGCTGATCGTCGCCGGCGTGCGCGCGGCCCAGCACGAGAACGCCGAGCGGGTCATGGACCAGCGGGCCGAGATGGCCCGGGCCGCCGTGCTCGCCGAGACCGAGCGGTACAGCTCGCTGCTGGCCGCCACCGCCGCTGGGCTCGCCACCGATCAGGGCATCACCTGGGAGGACTTCGACGCGGCCACCTCGCCGCTCGCCTCGGCCTCGCTTATCGGGGCGGTCAGCGTCGCCTTCGTGGTGCCGGCCACCCGCGCACAGGTGCCGGCCGTGCAGCGGCTGTGGCGCTCGCGGGGCTCCGACGGGCTGGTGCTGAAGCCGGTCGGCGACGGCGCCGAGCACTACTTCTCGATCTTCTCCCGGGGGCTGAACAGCGGCGCCACCACGGCCGTCGGCGGCGACGTGGCCGCCGCCACCGAGCCCGCGAACGCGCTGATCGACGCGCGCCGGATGAGCGTGCCGACGGTTTCCGACACGTACGTCCTGTTGCGCGACCGGAACCTGCCGGCGGCGCAGCAGCAACACTCGTTCGTCTTCGCCGCGCCGATCTGGCCGCGCTCGGCCGACCCGGACTTCCGCGGCTGGCTGGTGCTCGCCATGCGCGGCCAGGACTTCCTCAGCGGCGTGCTCGCCACGGTCAGTCAGGGACAGCTCTCCGGCGAGCTGCGCGCGCACAACACCGACGGCAGCCAGCCGGTCGTCGCCCGCTACACCGCGCCCGGCTCGCCCGGCCTCGTCCGGCAGAGCCTGCTCGACGTGGCCGACCGGGAGTGGACGCTGACCGTGCGGGCCGACCCGAGCCGGCTGCCGGGCGCCCACAGCGGCCTGGCCGGCACCGTCCTGGGCGGCTGTCTCGCGATCACGCTGATCCTGGCCGGCCTGGTCTACGTGCTGGCCACCGGCCGGGAACGGGCGATCGCGCGGGTACGGGAGGCCACCGCCGAGCTGCGCGCGGCCGAGGCCGAGAGCCGTCGCCAGGCCGGCCTGCTCGGGGCGGTGATGACCACCATCGGCGACGGCGTCGGCGTGGTCGACGAGAACGGCGAGTTCCTGCTGCACAACCCGGCCGCCAAGGCGCTGCTCGGGGTGGCCGAGGACACCAGCGACACGGACAGCTGGCAAGAGCACTACGGGCTGTACCGCGCGGACGGGCGCACCCCGTTCCCGGTCGACGAGCTGCCGCTGATGCGGGCGCTGCGCGGCGAGCAGGCCAGCGACGTCGAGATGGTGGTGCGCAACCCGGCCTGGCCCGAGGGCATCGTGATCAGCGTCGACGGCCGGCCCCTCGACGCCGGCGCCGGGCAGCGCGGCGCGGTCGCGGTCTTCCACGACATCACCGAGATCCGCCGGTACGAGGCCGACCTCGCGGTCTTCGCGGGCGTGGTGGCGCACGACCTGAAGGCGCCGCTCACCGTCATGCGCGGGCACTGCGAGGCGGCCGAGGAGTCGGTCGAGGCCGGGGCCGACCCGCGGCCCTCGCTGCAGCGGATCCTGCGGGCCGTCGAGCGGATGAGCGGAATGATCGACACCCTGCTCGCCTACACCACGGCCCGGGACGCGCCGCTGTCCTGCACGGCCGTCGCGCTGGACGAGCTGGTGGCCGACGTGGTGCAGGACCGGTCGTTCGGCGATCTCTACATCGGGCCGCTGCCGACCGTGTGGGCCGACCCGGCGATGCTGCGGCACGTCCTGGACAACCTGATCGGCAACGCCCTCAAGTACGTCCGCCCGGACACACCGGCCCGGGTCGACATCACCGCCTCCGCCGACGGGCCCGGCTGGACCCGGATCGAGGTGGCCGACCGCGGCATCGGCATACCGGACGCCGAGAAGCCCGCGGTCTTCGAGAGGTTCCACCGGGCGCACGCCTCGGCCGGGTACGCCGGCACCGGCCTGGGCCTGGCCATCTGCAAACGCATCGTGGAGCGCCACGGCGGGGAGATCGGCGTCGGCGACAACCCCGGCGGCGGGACGCGCTTCCACTTCACCCTGCCCTTGGAGGTCGGCGACATGAAGATCAAATCGAGGAAGAACGACGACGAGCGGGCCCGCGAGAAGCTCGAACGGGCCCTCGCCGAGCGGGCGTCCATGGAGAACGTGCGGCTGCCCGGGCTCGGCGCCCTGCCGACGGCCGACCCGTCGGCCCGGGAACCGAGCGCGGCCCGCTTGCGCTCCCCGGTGCCACATCACCCCACGGGCGAGTAAGACTGGGGCGCATGAGCATTCCCGCCCTTCCGCTTTCCGCCGGGCCCGCGATGCCGCTGCTCGGCTTCGGCACCTGGCAGATCCGCGGCGAGTCGGCCTACCAGGCCGTGCGCGCCGCGCTCGACGCCGGCTACCGGCACATCGACACCGCGACCATGTACGGCAACGAGGCCGAGGTCGGCCGCGCGCTGGCCGACTCCGGCGTGCCCCGCGACGAGGTCTTCGTCACCACGAAGCTGCCGCCCGAGCGGGCCGGGCGCGAGCGCGCCACGATCACCGAGAGCCTGCGGCAGCTGCGGATCGACGCGGTCGACCTCTGGCTCATCCACTGGCCGCCGTCGCGGGGCCGGTCGGTCAAGGTGTGGCGCGAGTTCATCGAGCTGCGCGACGCGGGGCTGGCCCGGAACATCGGCGTCAGCAACTACGACCTCGACGACATCGACGAGCTGGCCAAGGCCACGGGGGAGACGCCGGCGGTCAACCAGATCCGGTTCGGGCCGACGCTGTGGGACGCCCGCCTGGTCGAGGGGCACCGGGCCCGCGGCGTGGTCGTCGAGGGATATTCGCCGTTCAAGACGACAAACCTGCACGACCCGGTGCTCACCCAGATCGCCGCCCTGCACGGCGTGGACCCGGCCCGGGTGATCCTGCGCTGGCACGTCCAGCACGAGATCGTCGTGATCCCCAAGTCGAAGACTGACGCGCGGATCCGGACAAACTTCGATATCTCCGACTTCGAGCTGACGGACGAGGAGATGGCCGCGATAGACGGCTTGGCGCGCCGTTAATCACAAGGCGTCGCGGGGCGGGTGCGCCGTATTCTTGCTGCGCCATGTCTTCAACACCCGCCGCGCTTCGCACCCGGCTAGCAGAGCTCCTTCCCCGCGACGAACGGCGACTCCAGCGCCGGCTGGAGGGCACCCGCAAGATCCGCGACGACGCGGCGCGGGAAGCCGTCCTCGCCGAGATCGCCGCCGAGGCCGCGCAGGCCGAGGAACGGCTCAAGGCCCGGCTCGCCGCCGTCCCCAAGGTCACCTACCCCGAGTCGCTGCCGGTCAGCCAGCGCAAGGACGACATCCTCGCCGCCATCCGCGACCACCAGGTCGTGGTGGTGGCGGGGGAGACCGGCTCGGGCAAGACCACCCAGATCCCCAAGATCTGCCTGGAGCTGGGCCGGGGCGTCCGCGGTCAGATCGGGCACACCCAGCCGCGCCGGATAGCGGCCCGCACGGTCGCCGAGCGCATCGCCGAGGAGCTCGACCGGCCGCTCGGCTCGACCGTGGGGTACAAGGTGCGCTTCACCGACCAGGTGAGCGACGACACCATGATCAAGGTGATGACCGACGGCATCCTGCTCGCCGAGATCCAGAACGACCGGCAGCTGCGGCGGTACGACACCCTGATCATCGACGAGGCGCACGAGCGCAGCCTCAACATCGACTTCATCCTGGGCTACCTGCGCGAGCTGCTCCCACGGCGCCCCGACCTCAAGCTGATCATCACGTCGGCGACGATCGAGACGCAGCGTTTTGCCGAGCACTTTTCCGACAAAGATGGCAAACCTGCGCCCGTCATCGAGGTCACCGGCCGGACATATCCCGTCGAAGTTCGATATCGGCCCTTGGTGCAAACCACCGAGGACGAGACCGAGGAGCCGATGGACCAGGTCGACGGCATCGCCGAGGCCGTCGACGAGTTGGGCCGCGAGGGGGACGGCGACATCCTGGTCTTCCTCTCCGGCGAGCGGGAGATCCGCGACACCGCCGACGCGCTCGGCAAGCGCGACCTGCGCGACACCGACATCGTGCCGCTCTACGGCCGCCTGTCCGCCGCCGAGCAGCACAAGGTCTTCGAGCGGCACAGCCGGCGCCGCGTCGTGCTCGCCACCAACGTCGCCGAGACGTCGCTGACCGTCCCCGGCATCCGCTACGTCATCGACCCCGGCACGGCCCGGATCAGCCGCTACTCCAACCGGCTCAAGGTGCAGCGGCTGCCGATCGAGCCGGTCTCGCAGGCCAGCGCCAACCAGCGCAAGGGACGCTGCGGCCGGCTCGCCGACGGCATCTGCGTCCGGCTCTACTCGGAGGAGGACTTCGACGCCCGCCCCGAGTTCACCGAGCCCGAGATCCTGCGTACGAATCTCGCCTCGGTGATCTTGCAGATGACCAACCTGGGGCTCGGCGATCTCGCCAAGTTCCCGTTCATCGACCCGCCCGACCGGCGCAACATCACCGACGGCGTCAAGCTGCTCGAGGAGCTCGGCGCGCTCGACGAGCGCAGGCTCACCCCGCTCGGGCGTCAGCTCGCGCAGCTGCCGGTCGACCCGCGGCTGGCCCGCATGGTCATCGAGGCCGACAAGCAGGACTGCGTCGCCGAGGTCATGGTGATCGCCGCGGCGCTGTCCATCCAGGACCCGCGCGAGCGCCCGACCGACAAACAGCAGCAGGCCGACGAGAAGCATGCCCGGTTCACCGACAAGGAATCGGACTTCTTCAGCTATCTCAACCTCTGGCGCTACCTGCGCGAGAAACAGCAGGAACTGTCCGGGAACCAATTCCGCCGGCTCTGCCGATCCGAGTTTCTCAACTATCTGCGCGTACGGGAGTGGCAGGACATCTACGCCCAGCTGCGCCAGGTGTCCCGTACCCTCGGATTGTCTCTTGAAGAGGACCGCGAGGAGCTCTCCGAGGGGCAGCACGTGCACACCGCCCTGCTCGCCGGTCTGCTCAGCCACCTCGGGCTCAAGGACGGCGACAAGCGTGAATACCTGGGCGCGCGCGGCGCGAAGTTCGCCATCTTCCCCGGCTCGGCGCTGTTCAAGAAGCAGCCGCGCTGGGTGATGTCGGCCGAGCTGGTCGAGACCAGCCGGCTGTGGGGCCGGGTCAACGCCCGCATCGAGCCGGAATGGGCCGAGAAACTCGCGCCGCACCTGGTGAAGCATTCGTACAGCGAGCCGCACTGGGAGAAGAAACAAGGCGCCGTCATGGCGTACGAGAAGGTGACTCTCTACGGTCTGCCGATCGTGCCGCGCCGGCGGGTCGGATACGCGCGGATCGACCCCGTGCTCTGCCGGGAGCTGTTCATCCGGCACGCGCTGGTCGAGGGCGACTGGGAGACCCACCACAAGTTCTTCGACGAGAACCGCCGGCTGCTCGAGCGCATCGAGGAGATCGAGAACCGGGCCCGGCGGCGGGACATCGCGGTCGACGACGAGACCGTCTACCGGCTGTACGACGAGCGGATCCCGGCCGAGGTGGTCACCGCCCGACACTTCGACGCGTGGTGGAAGAAGGCCCGCCAGGAGAACCCGGACCTGCTGACTTTCACCCGCGACCTGCTGGTGAACGCCGGGCGCGACAGCGTCGACCCGAACGCCTTCCCGGACGCGTGGCTGGCGAACGGCGTGCGCCTGCCGCTGACGTACGAGTTCGAGCCGAACTCGGCCGCCGACGGCGTCACGGTCGAGGTGCCGCTGCCGCTGCTCAACAAGCTCGACCCGGAGGACTTCGGCTGGTCGGTGCCGGGGTTCCGCAAGGACGTCGTGATCGCCCTGATCCGGTCGCTGCCGAAGGCGCTGCGCACCAACTTCGTGCCGGTGCCGGACTGGGCCGAGGCCGTTCTCGACCGGGTGCCGGCCCGGCGCGGGCCGCTCACCGACGCGATCGGCAACGAGCTGCGGCGGCTCACCGGGATCGTGGTGCCGCGCGACGCCTGGCGGCCCGCGGAGGTGCCGGCGCACCTGCGGATGAACTTCCGCGTGGTCGACGAGTCTGGCGAGACGCTCGGGGTCGGGCGTGACCTCGAGGAGCTGCGGCAGCGGCTGGCGCCCAAGGTGCAGCGGACGATCTCGGCGGCGGCCGGGAACATCGAGCGCCGGGGGATCACCACCAACGACTTCGGGATGCTCCCGCGCCGGGTGGCGCAGGTCCGCGGCGGGTACGAGGTCACGGTCTTTCCCGCCCTGGTCGACGAGGGGGACTCGGTGGCCGTGCGGGTCTTCGAGTCGGAGCCCGAGCAGCGGGTCGCCATGCGCGCCGGCACCCGCAAGCTGCTGCTGCTCACGCTGCCGCCGGCCGCTCGCTTCCTGCAGGGACGGCTGGACAACCGGGCCAAGCTCGAGCTCTCCCGCGCGAACCCGTACCGGTCGATCGCCGATCTCCTCGACGACTGTTCCGGGGCGGCCGTCGACAAGCTGGTGGCCGACGCGGGCGGGCCGGTCTGGTCCTCGATCGAGTTCGCCTCGCTGCGCGACACCGTCCGGCAGGACCTGGTCGACGCGGTGGAGGGCGTGGTCGCTCAGGTGCAGGCGGTGCTGGCGACGACGTACGACGTGGAACAGCGGCTCAAGGGCCTGCGCGACCCGCAGCTGATCCCGGCGCTCGCCGACATCCGGCAGCAGTTGCGGGGCCTGGTCCATCCCGGGTTCGTCACCGAGACCGGGTGGCGGCAGCTGCACCACCTGCCGCGGTACCTGCGCGGCGTCGTCTACCGCCTCGACCGGGTCGCCTCCAACCTGGCCCGCGACCGGCAGCTGATGGCGCAGATCCACGAGATCGAGTCGGAGTACCGCGAGCTGCGGGCCGAGTTCCCGCCGCTCAGCCCGGCCGACGAGGGGCTCGCCGAGATCCGCTGGATGATCGAGGAACTGCGGATCAACCTGTTCGCGCAGACCCTCGGCACCGCCTACCCGATTTCGGACAAACGCATCTACAAGGCGATGGATCAGCTGCCCGCGTAGCGGCCCCGGAGACGCTCGGGTGCCGTTCGGTTACCCCCCTTCCGGTACGCCCGGGCGGGCCATAGCGTCGTCGCCATGACGAACGAATTCCTCGCCTTCGCCCCGATTTCCGCCGACGCGACCGCCCCGATCCTGGACCCGGCGACCGCGCTGCTGGACGAGATGATGGCGCGGGTGGGTGTCGACGGCCTGGCCGCCGCGTTCGCCGACCCCGGGTTGCTGGCGCTGGTCGACCAGCACGCGGCGGCGGTGCGCGACGCGCTGGCCGAGGCGGAGCGCCCGCTGGACGGTTCGTCGCTGGCGTCCTACGTCCGGTCGATCGTCGCGGGCGCGCGCCGGTCGGGCCGCTACATCCCCGCGATCGGCGAGGCTCCCACCCGGCCGTCCGAGTGGCTGGCCAGCGACTGGCACATGCTGCGCCTGGTCGCCGTCTGCCTGCTCGCCGAGGCCGAGGACCTGCTCTGAGCCCCGCCTGCGCCGGCCTTGCCCGCTCGGGCTTGCTCACGCCACGAATGCGACAAATCCCTCAGATGCTGATTTTTAAGTAACAATTCGGTCAAGCGGCGATCTCAGGGGCATGAAGATCGTAATCGCTCTCGCGGCGGTGGCCGGCCTGATCGTCCCGGCATCGCCCGCCCTGGCGGCTCCCGCCGCCCTCTCGGACACGCCGCCCGCCACCGCCACGGCGGCCGCACCAGCCACGGCGGCCGCACCAGCCACGGCCGCCGCACCGGCCACGGCGGCCACGGCGGCCACTACCGCGGCCGCGCCGGCCGTTGCGCGGCCGGGCGGGGTTCCGGCGAACACCGCCCCCGCCGCGGCGACGACGCCGCCGGCCACGGCCGCCGCACCCGGTGTCCCGGCCCTGGTGGCCCGCTGGGACTTCGACGCCGGCTCGGTGGGCGGCCGCGTCGCCGACACCTCCGGCCGCGGACCCGCGCTCAGCGTGCGCTCGGCCGACCAGGGCATCATCCGGTTCGAGGGCGGCCCGACCGGCGGCAAGTACGTCGCCTTCCCCGACCTGTGCCCGACCACCGCGACGACCTGCCCGCGCGGCCTCCTCGAGGCGCCCAACGACGCCGACCTCAACCCCGGAACCCGCCTGTTCCGCTGGTCGGCACGGGTCCACCTGACCAAGGCCCAGATCGGCGGCTCCGCCAACATCATGCAGAAGGGCGTGGCCAACACCGGCAGCCAGTGGAAGATGCAGGTCGGCGCCACCCAGGGCCGGGCCCAGTGTGTGGCCGTGGGCGTGGGCTCGCCCACCGTCTACATCGCCCGCTCCACGACCTCCGTCGCGGACGGCCTCTGGCACAAGATCCTCTGCCAGCGCGTGGGCCCGGCGCTCTCGGTCTACATCGACGGCGTCCCCCGGGGCCAGACCGCGATCCCGGCCACCCTGTCGATCACCAACACCCTGCCCCTGCGCCTCGGCGGCCCCAACTTCAACACCACGAGCGACATGTACCACGGCCTCCTCGACGACGTGTACGCCGAGCTGGGCTGACCCATCCACCGGGCCCGGCGCCCCCGCGCCGGGCCGACATCCGCTGTTCCCGCCGCACCCACCAGGCACAACGGCCCGGCGACCGGGGGCCGGACCGCGATCCGGCCACGAGCCGCTCGGCCAGATCGCGTCGCCTCCCGGCGGCGGCCCGGCTGCCGGCTCCGGGCCGCGGGACGCGCAGGGCACCCGAATGGCGGCCGGGCATCCCGCATCCGGCCCACCATCGCGAGTACGGCGCCGCCCGTTCCTCGAGACCGGAGAGGGCGTGGAGTTTCTCTTCGCTGCGAACGGTGGTCTCCTCTCGCCAGGAGGACGGGGACCGCGGTTGCCGCCGCGGCCCCGGCCTCGAAGGATGTCTAGCTGCGGCGGAAGGCGTAGGACCGCGACTTGCCGCCGCCGACGCGGGCGTGATTGCGTTCCGACCGGCCGCGGGCGGCCTCGCGGCCGTCCCGGGCACCGCGGTGCCCGGCTTCGACGGCGCTGGGCCGCGGGGCCCCGCCGTCGGCAACAACCGGGCGGGTGAGCCCGGCGGCGAGATCGCGCTGGGCGAGCTCGTCCGGATCGATATGAACGGTGAAAGGCATGGGAACCTCCTCGGGCCCCGGCACAAACCGGGGCAAAGCAGGGTGATGCCGTGGAGAGAGAACATGATTGCTCCGGGCGTCGGCACGCCGGTGTCTCCACGGCGGACAGCCCGCCGGAGCACCCGGAGCCGGAACGCGGGGGCCGCCGATGGCGGCCCCCCGAGAGCATCAGAAGATCATGCGAACCACGCTAACCGCGCGGTGCGTGCTACGCGACCGAATTAATGTCGACCACGATCGGCGCGTGGTCGGACGGGCCCTTGCCCTTGCGCGCCTCGCGGTCGATCACCGCGTCGGTGACCTGGCCGGCGATGTCCTCGGTGGCGAGCACCAGGTCGATCCGCATGCCCTTGTTCATGTGGAACATCCCGGCGCGGTAGTCCCAGTACGTGAAGGGCCGGTCGCCCTTGAGCGGGCGCCCCACGATGTCGTGCAGCCCGAGGTCGCGGATCGCGGCGATCGCCTCGCGTTCGGGCGGGGTCACGTGGGTGGCCCCGACGAAGACGGCCGGGTCCCAGACGTCGGCATCGGTCGGCGCCACGTTGAAGTCGCCGGCGATCACCAGCGGTCCCTCGGCGATCTCCGCGGCGAGCGCGGACCGCAGCGCGGCGAGCCAGGACAACTTGTACGTGTAGTGGGGATCCTCCGGCGTGCGCCCGTTCGGGACGTACACGGACATGAATTTGATCTTGTCGCAGACGGCGCTGATGAGGCGGGCCTCGGGGTCGGGGAAGCCCGGCTCGCCGGCGAAGCCGTGGCGGATGCCGGTCAGGCCGACGCGGGACAGCAGGGCGACACCGTTCCATCGGCCCTGGCCGTAGGCCGCGGTCTCGTAGCCCAGCTCGGCGACCTCGGCGGACGGGAATCCGTCGGCCGGGACCTTGGTCTCCTGCAGGCACAGCACGTCGGGCTTCGTGCCGTCGAGCCACTCCAGCAGCCGCGGCAGCCGGGCCTTGACCGAGTTGACGTTCCACGTGGCGAAGCGCATCTGCCCAGCCTGCCCCATCGCGGTCGCGCGTGGGAATCAGGGGCGGCGCACGGCCGCCATGAGTGCCGCGGCGAGGCCCACGGTGAGCATGAGCAGGACGCTCACCAACGCGATCATGACACTCCTCGTACTGTGATCCGCATTACTTACAGGCACCGAAATGATGCCCGACCGAACGCCGCGGCGCCAGGGTCACTCGTGCCCGGCGAGCGTCGCCGCAGTTCCGGACGCGTGCCAATGTGCCGCGAACTCGGCCGGTGGCACCGCCGGACCCCACAGCCAGCCCTGGCCGTGCGTCACGCCCATGCCGGCGAGCGCGTCTCGCTGCACCCGCGTCTCCACCCCCTCGGCGATCACGCTCAGTCGCAGCGCCTGGCTCATCGCGACGATCGCCCGGACCAGCTCGCCGGCCTCGTCGTCGGCGCCGAGCCCGATCACGAACGAGCGGTCGATCTTCACCCCGGTGACCGGGAAGCGGCGCAGGTAGCCGAGGCCGGAGAAGCCGGTGCCGAAGTCGTCGATGAGCAGCTTCACGCCCAGCTCGCGCAGCTCGAAGACGACCCGGGAGGCGGTGCCGGAACCGGAGCCGTCGATCATCACGCTCTCGGTCATCTCCAGGGCCACACTCGGGGCCGGCACCCCGAACCGCAGCAGCTCACCGGCGACGACCAGGGGGAACGACGGGTCGTTGAGCTGCTTGGCCGAGACGTTGATGGACAGGTAGAAGTCGTCGGAGACGGTCCCGTCGGCCCGCCATGCGGCGAGCTGCCGCAGCGCCTCCTGCCGCACGTAGGTGCCGATCGCCCGGATCAGCCCGGCGTCCTCGGCGAGCGGGATGAACACGGCCGGCGAGATCGGGCCGCGCTCCGGGTGGACCCAGCGGACCAGCGCCTCGGCGCCGAGGGGGCGACCGGTCTCCACCCGTACGATCGGCTGGTAGGCCACCCAGAGGTCGCCCTCGCCGAGAGCGCGGCGCAGCGCGACCTCGAGCTCGATGCGCTCGCGCACCTGGTCGTGCATCGACCGGTCGAACACGGTCGCGTGGCCCGGCCCCTGCGACTTGGCCTGGTACATGGCGGTGTCGGCGTCCCGCATGAGCTCCTCGGGGTCGCCCTCGGGTCCGGCCGAGGCGATGCCGACCGACGCGCTGATCTTCAGCTCGAAGTCGCGCACCACGAACGGGCGCTCGAAGCAGCCGAGCGCGGCCTCGAGCAGCCGGTCCGCGTACGCCTGGTCGCCGATGGCGGTGAGCAGGAACTCGTCGCCGCCCAGCGCGGCCACCCGCACGTCGGCGGGCACCCGGGCGCGCAGCCGGTCGCCGACCTCGATCACCAGCCGGTCGCCGGTGTCGTGCCCCCACGAGTCGTTGACGTACTTGAAGCCGTCGAGGTCGAGCAGCAACACCCAGACCGCCTCGTCGCCGGGCGCGACGTAGCCGATCAGCCGCTCGATCTCGTCGCTGATCATCCGGCGGTTGGGCAGCCCGGTCAGCGCGTCGTGGGTGGCCTGATACTCGGCGAAGTGCTGAGCGCTGGTCTGCGCCCGCACCGCCGCGATCGCGCGCAGCAGCACCAGCGAGACGATGACCGCTCCCACCACGGCGATGACCACCCGGTTGCCGGCGGTGTCCCCGAGCGCGACGAACAGCACGAAGGGGGTGGCCAGGGCCGGGGCGAGCAGCGCCATCCGCCGGGCCGACCACGCCGGCACCGGCGCCCGGGCCGGCCGGCCCAGCAGCACGGCCGACGGGTGCAGGGCGGTCATCCCGATCAGGGTGTACGTGAGCAGGAACGGCGCGTCGAGCAGCGGCGAGGTGTACAGGTGGCCGGAGGCGCCGATGATCGCGTACGCGAGGTCGCCGGTGAGCAGCAGCGTCATGGCGCCGAGCAGCGCGATCAGGCCGACCGGCCAGGTCCGGGCGGTGAAGGTCAGGCTGAGCACGAGCATCAGCACGACGATGTCGAACAGTGGGTACAGCCCGGCCAGCATCGAGACGACCGGCGAGCGATCGGTGATCTCGGCCGCCGGGATGGCGAGCAGCAACGTGCTGGCCAGCCCGCCCGCGAGGCAGACGATCAGGCCGTCGAGGACGGTGTGCCACTCGAGGCTCTGCCGGGCGCGCAGCAGCCCGCCCAGGAACCCCCAGAGCAGCACGTAGCCGGGAACGAAGAAGGTGTCGGCGATCAGCGGCAGCCCGGCGTCGGTGACGAACGGGCGCACGACCATGGCGATCAGGAAGAAGAGCGCGCCCGTGGCGGCGAACGTCCAGGCGCGGCGGGGCTCGGCGCCCAGCCGCCGCGGCCCGAGGAAGCAGGCGACCACGGTGCCCACTCCGACCAGCAGCGAGCAGGCGTTGTTCAGCGCGGGGGCGAGGTCGAGCAGGTACACGGCCGTCGCCGCCACCCCGCCGAGGGCGAACAGCCGCCACAATCCGGTCATCAACGGAACAGATCGGCGGTTTACGCCCGAGTATTAGGTCAACGCGCTCGCTTTGGAGGCTCCGGCCGGCGACCGCTGGGCCGGGGTCCGCCGGCCGTGCACGAAGATCGTCGGGCAGGCGGCCCGATGCAGCACCTCGCGCGCCACCGCCCCGAGCAGGCCCGCGTCGCGGACGCCGCGCGGCCCGAGCACCATCACCCGGCCCCGACGCGAGGCCAGCACCAGAGTCGGCCCCGGCGCGCCGGCCAGCAGCCGGGTGCGCGCGGAGGGCACCGTGTCCGCGGCGTCGGCCAGCACCTCGCGGCCCTGCTCCTCGTACCGGCCACCGTACTCCCGCACCACGTGCACCACCTCGAGCGTGACCCGGCGGCGGCGCGCCTCGCCCGCCGCGTACCGCAGGGCCAGCTGGCCCTGGCGGGACCCGTCCACCGCGGTCAGCACCACCCCGCGCGGCGGCCTCGGCCCGCGCGCCACCAGCACCGGGCACCAGGCGCGGGCGACCACCTGCACCAGCACCGACGCGTGCGGCAGCCACGGCGTCGTGGCCAGGTCGTCGTCGCCGAGCACCAGCAGCGCGGCCGAGTGGCTCAGGCGCAACAGGATCCGATCGGGCAACCCGTCCACGAGTTGTCCCGTCACCCGCACCCCCGGTGTGGAACGCTGGGCGGTGGCGACCGCCTCGCCGACCACCTGAGAGGCGGCCCGGCGTGCCCGGTCGTACTCGAGCCCGGCGCCCGGCGGGCCATGACTGGGCCAGGTGAACGCGTGTACCACCCGGAGCTGACTTCCACGCGAGACGGCCTCGCGCGCGGCCAGCCGCACCGCCGCCAGTCCCGCCGACGTTCCCGTCACACCGACCACTACGGGGTTTCGCACCGGTCTCACCTCCGCACTGAGACTGTGCACCATTATCTATGCAAGAACGCCACCCCCCGTGATCAATCCCTCAGCGGGTGGCCACCTGATGACCCATTCAGGTTGAGGGTTTACGGTGAACGACAAATTCTTGTGGACATCTGCCGGTGAAGTGAGGGAAATACATGACGGATGTCAAGCTCGACCACCCGGGTGGCCAGTTGTCGATGCCGGTACGTGAGGCCGTCGAGGGTCCGGGCGGCATCGACGTCAGTGCCCTTCTGAAGGAGACCGGCTTCGTCACCCTCGACCAGGGTTTCGTGAACACGGCGTCGACGACCTCGGCGATCACCTACATCGACGGTGACGCGGGCATTCTGCGCTACCGCGGATTTCCGATCGAGCAGCTCGCCGAGAAGTCGACGTTCCTCGAGGTGTCGTATCTTCTGATGCACGACGCGCTGCCGACCCCGACGCAGCTCAAGGACTTCGCCGACAAGATTCGGGTGCACACTCTGCTGCAGGAGGAGATGCGCTCGTTCTTCTCCGGATTCCCGCGCGACGCGCACCCGATGGCGGTCCTTTCCTCGGCGGTCACCGCGCTGTCGACGTTCTATCAGGATTCGCTCGACCCGCTCGACGAGGAGCAGGTCGAGATCTCCGGCATCCGCCTGATGGCGAAGCTTCCGACGATCGCGGCGTACGCGTACAAGAAGAGCATCGGCCACCCGCTGCCGTACCCCGACAACTCGCTGGACTACGTCGAGAACTTCCTGCGCATGACCTTCGGCCTGCCCACCGTCCAGTACGACGTGGACCCGAAGGTCGCGAAGATCCTCGACATGCTGTTCATCCTGCACGCCGACCACGAGCAGAACTGCTCGACCTCGACGGTCCGGCTGGTGGGCTCCGCGCAGGCCAACCTGTTCGCCTCGGTCGCGGCCGGCGTGAACGCGCTCTCCGGCCCGCTGCACGGCGGTGCGAACGCCGCGGTCCTCGAGATGCTCGAGCAGATCCGCAAGGACGGCGGCGACGTCAATTCCTTCGTCACCCGGGTGAAGAACAAGGAAAAGGGCGTCAAGCTCATGGGCTTCGGCCACCGGGTCTACAAGAACTACGACCCGCGCGCCGCGATCGTGAAGAAGGCCGCCCAGGAGATGCTCAACACCCTGGACAAGCCCGACCCGCTGCTCGACCTCGCGTTCCAGCTCGAGGAGATCGCGCTGCACGACGACTACTTCGTGAGCCGCAAGCTCTACCCGAACGTCGACTTCTACACGGGCCTGATCTACAAGGCGATGGGCTTCCCGACCAAGATGTTCACGGTCCTGTTCGCCCTCGGCCGCCTTCCCGGCTGGATCGCCCAGTGGTCCGAGATGATGCTCGACCCGGCCACGAAGATCGGCCGCCCGCGCCAGCTCTACACCGGTTTCACCGAGCGCGAATTCGTCGCGATCGACAAGCGCTGATTTTCCCTCGGTACGCCCCGCCGGCTTGTTCCGGCGGGGCGTTCTGGCGCCTGAATTACTCTTTGTTCATGAGCGCGACACCGGCAGGACTCCTTGCCCGCTGGCGGGAGCCCGCCACCAGAGCCGTCTCCCGCATGATCCCCGGCGACGTGATCTGGTACGTCGACACGGCCGACCCGGTGTTCGCGCTGACCTTCGACGACGGTCCCGGTGCCGAGAGCACCCCCCGCCTGCTGGAGGTCCTGGCCCGGCACGGCGCGAAGGCCACGTTCTTCCTGGTCGGTGAGCGGGTCGAGGCCCGCCCCGACCTGGTGGCCGAGATCATCGCCGAGGGCCACGAGATCGCCAACCACCTGATGCGCGACGAGCGGTCGGCCCTGATCCCCGACCCGCAGTTCCGGCTCGACCTGGCCCGCACCACGCGACTGCTCGAGCCGCACGGGCCGGTCCGCTGGTTCCGGCCGGGCTCCGGCGTCTTCACGCCACGGATGCTGCGCTCGGCCGCCGACCAGAACCTGCAGGCCGTCCTCGGGACCCTGGTCGCCGGCAACCGGGGCACTCCGTCCGACGAGCGCATCGCGAAATCCCTGCTCCCGAGCCTGCGCCCGGGCTCGATCCTGGTCCTGCACGAGGGCACCCCGGAACGCCGGGGCGTGGTCGAGACCACCGACGAGCTGCTGACCGCCCTGACCGGCCTCACCGCCGTCACGGTCGCCGACCTGGTGAGTCGCTCGAAGACCTAGGCTCGAAGACCTAGGACAGCCGGATCAGGCCGGCCGGTGTCGCGCGGAAGCCGCACTGGTCGCGGTAGAAGCCGGTGAGGTGCGGCTCGAAGTCGACGTGCAGCCACTCGCAGCCGGCCTTGCGGGTCTCGCCGACGGCGGCCTCGACCAGCGAGCGGCCGATTCCGAGGCGCTGGTGAGCGGGTGCCACCGCGGTGTCGAGCAGGAACGCGTGGTCGCCGCCGTCCCACGCCACCTGGACGAAGCCGATCAGCGTGCCGCCGTCGAAGGCGCCGATCCAGGTGAGCGCGTGGCGTTCCAGCCGCTCGGCCCACGGCCGCGCCGGGCCGGGCTCGCCGCCGAACGCTTCCGTGTGCAACGCCGTCAGCTGCTCGTCATTCACCGGGAAGCGGGTCACGAGCTCGATCGTCGGCATTTCCGGAGAGTATGGGGTCCCGGCCGCCGGTCGGCACCCGGTTCCTAGACTGCGGGCATGACGCATCCGTTCCGGGCCGCCGTCGAGGCGGGTGACATCGACGCGGCGCTGCGGCTGCTCGCCGACGACGTGGTGTTTCTCAGCCCGGTGGCGCACAAGCCCTACCAGGGCAAAGAGGCCACCGAGACAATTCTGCGGGCCGTCTTCACCGTCTTCGAAGACCTGCGGTACGTGCGCGAGATCGGCACCGACGACGCGGCGCTGGTCTTCGAGGCGCGGATCGGCGACAAGGCGCTGAACGGCTGCGACTTCATCCGCCTCGACCGGGACGGGCTGATCTCCGAATTCATGGTCATGATCCGGCCGATGAGCGGGCTGCAGGCGCTGGCCGACGCCATGGCCAAAAAGCTTTCCCAACCTTAGGCGTACGAGGAGAAAGTCTTCTCGTAGCGGGCGCGCAGCTCTTCCCAGCCGTGGTTCATCGCGTCCTGGCCGCGGATGACGCCGGTGGGGTTGCCGTCGAGGAGGCGCTCGAGAACGTCGGTGCACAGGTGCCAGCCGGCCGCGACCATCGCCTCGATGCCCGGGCCGGCCAGAGTGTGCCGGAGCGTGAGCCGGGTGCCGGTGGCGGTGGGCTCCAGCTCCCAGCGCAGGCGGTCGTCGCCCCATGTGTAGTCGAGGAAAGACGGCTTGTCGGCCCGGTGGACGGTGGCGGGCAGGTCGGTCCGCTCGTCGCCGTCGACCATGGTCAGTGTGGTGTCGCCGGGACTGGTCAGCGCGCCGCGCGCGGTGAACGGCGACCACTTGTCGAGCTCGGCCGGGTCGGTGAGGGCGGTCCAGACGCGGTCGGGCGGCTGGCGGAGCTCACGGATGAACACGAGCGTCCAGCTGCCGTCGTCCTTGGCATACGTGACGTCGGGCTCGGTCATGGCTTGTCCCTTTCGTTGAGGTGCTCTTCCAGGGCCGCGAGGTGCCTGGTCCACAGCTGCCGGTACGGCGCCAGCCAGGCGTCCAGCTCGCGGAACGGTGCCGGGTTCAGCCGGTAGATGCGCTGCTGGGCCCGGGTGGAGGCGGTCACGACGCCGGCCTCGCGCAGGACCCGCAGGTGCTTGGAGACCGCCGGCTGGCTCATCCGCAGCATCGTGACCAGGTCGGTGACGCTGCACTCCCGCGTCCGGAGCGCGTCGACGATGCGCCGCCGGGTCGGCTCGGCGATCGCGGTGAGGGCGTCCATGCCCGCCATCGTGCCTCAGCGGTTATATAACCGTCAAGGCATAAAGCAGGATGCCAGGATGGGGTGGTGCGGGTCCTGATCGTCACGTCGGGCTCGGTGGGGGACGTCGCGCCCTACGCCGGCCTCGGGGCGCGGCTGCGCGACGCCGGGCACGCCGTCACGCTCGCCACCCACGAGCCGTTCCGGGCGGCGGTCGAGCGGGCCGGGCTCGAGTTCGCCCCGCTGCCGGGCGACCTGCGGGCCACGCTCGCGCACGCGCTGGGCGGGATGGGCCCGCGGGCGCTGGGCCGGCAGTTCCGGCTGGCCCGGCCGCTGATCGCGTCGCTCGGCCAGGGGATCGCGGCGGCGGCCGCGGCGGTGCGTCCGGACGCCATGCTGCTGTCCACGATGGTCGCCCCGCTCGGCTATCAGGTGGCCGAGGCGTACGGCATCCGGCGGGCCGGGGTGTTCCTGCAGCCGGTCCAGCCGACCCGGGAGTTCGGGTCGGTGCTGCTGGGCGGCCGGTCGCTGGGACCGGTCGGCAACCGCGTGGCCGGGCGGGTCGCGTCGCGCGGGATCCAGCCGCTCTACGCCGGGCCGATCCGGGAGCTGCGGCGCGAGCTCGGGCTGCCCGCCGTGCCGCTCGCCGAGCTGCGGCAGCGGCAGGAGCTGCGGGAACCGACCTTCCACGGCTTCAGCCCGGCGATCGTGCCCCGGCCCGAGGACTGGCCGCCGCAGCTGGAGGTCACCGGGTACTGGTGGCCGGCCGAGGACAAGGACTGGCGGCCGCCGCCGGCGCTCGAGGCGTTCCTCGCGGCCGGGACCCCGCCGGTGTTCGTGGGATTCGGCAGCATGGCCCCGGGCCAGGGGCGGCGGCTCGGCGAGATCGTGGGCGCGGCGGTGCGACGGGCCGGGGTGCGCGCGGTGGTGCAGGCCGGGTGGTCGGAGCTGGCCGCCGGCGACGGCGACGACGTGCTCGGCATCGGCGCGGCCCCGCATTCCTGGCTGTTCCCGCGGGTCGCGGCGGTCGTCCACCACGCGGGCGCGGGCACGACGGCGGCCGGGCTGCGGGCCGGGGTGCCGGCGGTGGCCGTGCCGGTGCTGGCCGACCAGCCGTTCTGGGCGCGGCGGCTGCACGACCTCGGGGCGGCGCCCCGGCCGATCCCGATGCCGGCCCTGACCGCGGAGGCGCTGGCCGCCGCGCTGTGCCGGGTCACCGGAAATCCGCATTACGCGGCCCGGGCGCAGGCCCTGCAGGCCCGGGTGAACGCCGAGGACGGCGCCGCGCCGATCCGGAAATGGATCGGCTGAGGCCCAACCAGTGCGGCGGCGCGAGGGCGGTGGGCCCACTAGGTTGGAGCTATGACGGTTCGCGGAGTGCGTCGCATCATCGTGTCGGTGGCCGATCTCGACCGGGCGCTCGCCCTCTACCGGGACGCCCTCGGGTTCGCCGAGACGTACCGGTCGGGGGACATCGTCACGCTCGCCGGCCCCCTGGAGCTGATGCTGCATCAGCGGCCGCCCACGCCCGGGCCGGCCGCGGTCGCGGTCAGCTTCGTCGTCGACGACGTGGACGCGGTGACGGCCGCCGCCGAGAAGGCGGGGGCGACGGTGCTGGACGCGCCGGCCGACCAGCCGTGGGGGGAACGCCAGGCGGTGCTCACCGATCCGGACGGGCACGTCTTCTGCCTGGTGGCCTGACCGCCGTGGACGTCGTGATCGGCATCGACACGGGGACCACGGCCACCAAGGCGATCGCGGCGGGAATCGACGGGCGGCTGCGGGCGCAGACGAGCGTCCACTATCCACTGTCGGTCCCGGCCCCTGGACGGGCCGAACTGGATCCGCGGCACCTCGTGGACGCGGCGGTCAAGGCGCTCACCGACATCACGGCGGCCTGCCGCGAGCAGGGTGACCGCGTCATCGCGGTGAGCCTGAGCGCGTTCCTGCACGGGCTGGTGCCGATGGACGCCGGCGGAAAGCCGCTCGGGCCGCTGATCACCTGGGCCGACGGCCGGGCCGGGGACCAGTGCGACGAGATCATCGCATCGGGCCGGGCCAAGGCCCTCCAGGCCCGCACCGGTACGCCCGTCCACCCGATGTCGCCGCTGACCAAGCTGGCCTGGTGGCGGGCCACCGATCCGTCGACTCTCCGGGACACCCCGCGCTGGGGCGGCGTCAAGGAGCTGATCCTGGCCGCGCTGGCCGACGAATCGTACTTGTCAGATTTGTCGGTCGCGTCGGGAACGGGGATGTACGACATCCACGCGCGGCGGTGGGACCCGGAAGCGCTCGACATCGCCGGGGTCCGGCCGGAGCAGCTGTCCGAGGTCGTGCCGACCACGACGATCCTCAAGCTCCGGGCCGAGTTCGGCGACGTACCGCTGATCATCGGGGCGGCCGACGGGCCCCTCGCCAACCTCGGCCTCGGCGCGACCCCGGCCGGCGTCGCGGCCGTCTCGCTCGGCACCAGCGGCGCCGTCCGCACGATCGTCGACCGTCCCACCGCCGACGCCGACGGCCGCCTGTTCTGCTACGCCCTCACCGAGGACCGCTGGGCCATCGGCGGCGCCGTCAACAACGCCGGCTCGGTCGTGCGCTGGGCCGGGCAGAGCTTCGCGTCCGGCTTCGAGCGCCCCGGCGCCGAGGGCGAGGACGCCGACGAGCGCGACGCCGCCCTGCTCATGGAGGCGCAGGGGGTGCCGCCCGGCAGCGACGGCCTGCTCTGCCTGCCCTACCTGCTCGGCGAGCGGGCGCCCTGGTGGCGCTCCGGCCTGCGCGGGGCCTACCTCGGCCTGCGCCGCGAGCACGGCCGGGCCCACCTCGTGCGCTCCGCCGTCGAGGGCGTCTGCCAGCAGTTGGCGCTCGTGCGCGACTCGTTCGCCACCGAGGGCTTCGAGGTGCGCGAGGTCCGGGCCACCGGCGGCGCCGTCGCCTCCGAGCTCTGGGTCGGTGTGCTCGCCGCCGCGCTCGACCTGCCGGTGGCGATCGCCGACACGCCCGAGGGCACCGCGCTCGGCGCCTGCCTGCTCGGGCTGCACGCGCTCGGCGAGCTGCCCGACCTCGACGCCGCGGCCGCGCTCGTGAAGATCGGCGAGCCGACCCGGCCGGATCCCGCCAACGCGGCCCTCTACGCGCGGTTGCGGCCGCTGGTGGAGAAGGCGGCGCTCTCGGTGCTGGACACGGTGCGCGAGCTCGACCGGCTGGCGCCGTTGCCGGAGACGGCCGCCACTGCGGCGGGGGACCGCGTTGACGGCCCGCCGGGCGGTACGAAAGCATGACCGCAGAGCGGTAGCGGAGGAACCCGGTGCGAATCCGGGACGGTCCCGCCACTGTGACCGGGGAGTTTCCCGCCCAGTTTGGCAAGCCACGGCCCATCGGCCGGAAGGCTCGGGCGGGCAGCGGCGATCCGGGAGCCAGGAGACTCCGGCCGCTCGTGACTGCCATCGCGCGGGCGTGGACACCCGCGCAGGAGAGGATCCACGTGACGCCGTACCCGTTCTCCGCCGTGGTCGGACTCGACGGCCTGCGCCTGGCGCTCCTGCTCAGCTCCGTCTCGCCGCACGTGGGCGGGGTGCTCGTGCGCGGCGAGAAGGGGACCGCGAAAAGCACGGTGGTGCGAGCTCTGGCCGGTCTGCTGCCGGCTGTTTCGGTCGTACGGGGGTGCCGCTTCGCCTGCGATCCCGCGGAACCCGACCCGGACTGTCCGGACGGACCGCACCCCGCGGACAGCCCGGCCCTGTCGCGCCCGGCCGCCCTGGTGGAGCTGCCGGTCGGCGCCACCGAGGACCGGGTGGTCGGCACGCTCGACATCCAGCGCGCGCTGGCCGACGGCGTCAAGGCGTACGAGCCCGGACTGCTCGCGGCGGCCCACCGCGGGGTCCTCTACGTCGACGAGGTCAACCTGCTTCCCGACCATCTCGTCGACCTGCTGCTGGACGCGGCGGCCATGGGTCGTGCCCACGTCGAGCGGGACGGCGTGTCGGTCAAGCACGCGGCCCGGTTCCTGCTGGTCGGCACCATGAACCCGGAGGAGGGCGAGCCGCGCCCGCAGCTGGTCGACCGGTTCGGGCTGGTCGTCACCGTCGGCGCCCCGCGGGAGGCCCGGGAGCGGGCCGAGGTGGTGCGGCGGCGGCTCGCCTATGAGGCGGACCCGGCGGGGTTCGCCGCGCGCTTCGCGGAGGACGAGCGGGCGCTCGCGGCGCGGATCGTCGCGGCCCGGAAGGTGCTGCCGCGGGTGGTGCTGCCCGATCGCGAGCTCGACCGGATCGCCCTGGTGTGTCTGGCGTACGGCGTCGACGGGATGCGCGCCGACATCGTCGTGGCCCGGTGCGCGGTGGCCCTGGCCGCCTGGCACGGACGCGAGCTGGTCACCGCCGGCGACGTACGGGATGCGGCTCGTCTTGCCCTGCCCCACCGGCGCCGCAAGGATCCGCTCGACCCGCCCGGGACGGATGAGCAGCGCCTGGACGAGGCCCTCGCCGAGGCGGAGGCCGGCCTGGAGGACGAGCGGCCGGACGACGATCCCGATCCCGACGGGGGCCCATCACCCGACGGCGGCCCATCACCCGACGACGGCCCGGACCATTCGGGCGAGCCGGGCGGTCTTGACGCGCCCGATGCCGAGCTCGCCGGCGACAGCCACTCGCCCGACATTTCCGAAAAATCCGGCACGGGCACCGCGGAGGCCAGTGGGCCGCGAGCGGAGGGCGGCGAGCCGCCGGACCTCTCCGAAAAGACCGGCACGGGGGACGCGAGCCCGATGCCGGCCGTCGCCGCCGGGAACCCGTACCGGACGCGCACGCTGTCGATCTCCCGGCGCGGCGAGGGCGGGCACGCCGGCCGGCGGTCGCCGGCCTTCACGCGACGGGGGCGTGTGGTCGGGAGCCGGGAGCCGCGCGGCAAGCTGGCCGGCGCGCCGCACCTGCCCGCCACCCTGCGGGCCGCCCTGCACCGCGGCGCCCGCGACGTCGACCCGCGGGACCTGCGCGAGTCGATCCACGTGGGCCGCGAGGCGAACCTGGTGTTGTTCGTCGTGGACGCGTCCGGCTCGATGGCCGCCCGCAAGCGCATGACCATCGTGAAGACCGCCGTCCTGTCGCTGCTGCGCGACGCCTACCAGCGCCGGGACCGGGTCGGGATGATCACCTTCCGGGGGCACGCGGCCGAGCAGGTGCTCCCGCCGACCTCCAGCCACGAGGTGGGCGTCCTGCGCCTGGCCGGCCTGCGCACCGGCGGCCGCACCCCGCTCGCGGCCGGCCTCCGGACCGCCGCCGCCACCATCGCCACCGAGCGCCGCCGCGACCCCCGCCGGCGCCCGCTGCTGATCGTCGTCACCGACGGCCGGGCCACCAGCGGTCCCGACCCGATCACGATCGCGCCCGCTCTCACCGGGGTGGCCGCCGTGGTCGTCGACTGCGAGTCGGGGCCGATCCGGCTCGGGCTGGCCCGCCGCCTGGCCACCGCCCTCGGCGCCGACCTCATGCCCCTCGAGCACCTCGAGGCCACCGCCTCCGCCCGGACCGCCTCCACCCGAAAGGCCGCGTGAACACAGATGCCGCAGGGCAAGGTCACCACCGTGCCGGACGACGGGCTCACCACCCGGCAGCGGCGCCGCCAGGCGGTGCTCGCCGTCAACACCGGGCACGGCAAGGGCAAGTCGACGGCCGCGTTCGGGATGGCGCTGCGAGCCTGGAGCGCGGGCTGGCCGATCGGGGTGTTCCAGTTCGTGAAGTCGGAGAAGTGGCGGGTCGGCGAGGAGGCCGCGCTCAAGGCGCTCGGCGCCGCGGGCGGAACCCCGGTCACCTGGCACAAGATGGGTGAGGGCTGGTCGTGGATCCAGCGGCCGGGCGCCGAGCGTGACCACGCCGCCGAGGCCGCCGAGGGCTGGGCGCAGATCAAGCGGGACCTGGCCGCCGAGACGTACAAGTTCTACGTGCTCGACGAGTTCACCTACCCGATGAAGTGGGGCTGGGTCGACGTCGCCGACGTGGTCGCCACGCTGGCCGAGCGGCCCGGCACGCAGCACGTGGTGATCACCGGGCGGGACGCGGCGCCGGAGCTGCTCGAGGCGGCCGACCTGGTGACCGAGATGACCAAGGTGAAGCACCCGATGGACGCGGGGCGCAAGGGACAGCAGGGCATCGAGTGGTAGACATCCCGCGGGTCGTCATCGGCGCGCCCGCCTCCGGTCATGGCAAGACGACGGTCGCGACCGGGCTGCTGGCCGCGTTCGCCCGGCGGGGCGTGCCGGTCGCGCCGTTCAAGGTCGGGCCCGACTACATCGACCCCGGCTACCACGCGCTCGCCGCCGGCCGGCCCGGCCGCAACCTCGACCCGGTGCTGGTGGGGGAGGGCCTGATCGGGCCGCTCTTCGCGCACGGCGCGGCCGGGGCCGAGCTGGCGGTCGTCGAGGGCGTCATGGGCCTGTACGACGGCCGTACCGGAGCCGGCGACACCGGCTCGACCGCCCAGGTGGCCGCCCTGCTCGACGCGCCGGTCATCCTGGTGGTGGACGCGGCCGCGCAGGGCCGGTCGATCGCCGCGCTGGTGCACGGGTTCCGCAGCTTCGGCAGCGTGCGGCTGGCCGGCGTCATCCTCAACCGGGTCGGCTCCGACCGGCACGAGGCCCTGCTGCGCGAGGCCTGCGAAGAGGTCGGCACCCCCGTGCTCGGCGCGCTCCGCCGGGCCGACGCGGTGGCCGCGCCCTCCCGTCACCTGGGCCTCGTTCCCGCCGCCGAGCGCCGCGCCGAGGCCCTGGCGTCGGTCGACGCCCTCGCCGCCCTGGTCGCCGCCTCGGTCGACCTGGACGAGATCGCCGCGATCGCCCGTTCTGTCCCACCCCTGCGGGTCGGACCGTGGAGCCCGGCCACGGCCCTGGCCGCCGCCGCCGGCCCGGGCGTGGCGGCTGTCTGCCCGGTCGGCCCGGGTGCCAACTCGGTGGACAAGCGCCTCGCCGGGCCGGCGCCGGTGATCGCGCTGGCCGGCGGGCCGGCCTTCTCCTTCTCCTACGCCGAGACGCCGGAGCTGCTCGCGGCCGCGGGCGCCGAGGTCGTCATCGTCGACCCGCTGCGCGAGGAGAAGCTGCCGGCGGGAACCCGGGGGCTGGTCGTCGGCGGGGGCTTCCCCGAGGTGTTCGCCGCGGAGCTGTCGGCGAACGAGCCGCTGCGCCGGGAGGTGGCCGCACTGGCCGCCGCCGGAGGCCCGATCGCCGCCGAGTGCGCCGGCCTGCTCTGGCTGTGCCGCACGCTCGACGACGCGCCGATGTGCGGGGTCCTCGACGCCGACGCGGCCATGACGCCGTCGCTGACCCTCGGGTACCGGGACGCGGTCGCGCTGGCCGACAGCCCCCTGGCCCGGGCCGGCACGCGGGTCACCGGCCACGAGTTCCACCGCACGACCGTGCACCCGCGCTCGGGCCTGCTGCACTCCCCGGCCACCGGCGCGGCCTGGCAGTGGCGCGGCGCCGACCCGGAGGGCTTCGCCACCCCGGCCGTGCACGCGTCCTATCTGCACCTGCACTGGGCCGGCACGCCGTCGCTGGCCGCCGGCGTCGTGGCGGCGGCCGCCCGATGAGCCGGCCGGTCGTCGGCCTGGCGGCGCGCGCCGGGAGAGGGTTTTCCCTTGCGTCATCCGGCGGAACGGCTGCAGGGTAGGCGCGGCCACCCGGCACTCATAGTCTCCGGTCGATATATCGACTATCGGAGGTGCAAGGTGCTGGTCCGTACCCGGGCTGTCCTGGCCGCCGCCATCCTGGCAGCCGGAGCCGCCCTCGTCGCCGTCGTGTCGACGCCACCCGCGTCGGCCGCGGTCGTCCATCGTGTGCTGTTCGACAACAGCAAGGCCGAGACGGCGGGCAACGCCGACTGGATCATCAGCACGTCCCAGCCGGACCCGCTGGGGCAGAACTCGAACCCGACCTCGGAGACCTCGTGGACGGGCGCCCTGTCGAGCTGGGGCGTCGCGCTGCAGCGCACCGGCTCGTACAGCCTCAAGACCCTGCCGGCCGGCAACACCATCACGTACGGCGGCTCCGGTGCTCTTGATCTGAAGAATTTCGACGTCTTCGTGATGCCCGAGCCGAACGTGCTGCTCAGCGCGGCCGAGAAGACCGCGATCATGAAGTTCGTGCAGGCCGGCGGCGGGTTCTTCCTGATCGTCGACCACACCGGCAGCGACCGGAACAACGACGGCTACGACTCGGTCGAGATCGCCAACGACCTGCTCACGAACAACACCGTGGACTCGACCGACCCGTTCGGCTTCAGCATCGACTCCAACGACATCTCCAGCGAGAACCCGACGGCGATCAGCAGCAGCACCAACCCGGTGATCAACGGACCCTACGGCCGGGTGACCGGCAGCATCATCCGCGACGGCAGCACCCAGACGCTGCACAAGGCCGACAACTCGAGCGTGGCGGGCCTGGTGTGGCGGCCGGGATCCAGCCAGACCGGCAGCACGGGCGCGTTCTTCACGACCAGCACCTTCGGCTCGGGCCGGGTCGCGGTCTGGGGCGACAGCTCGCCCATCGACGACGGGACCGGGCAGTCGGGCAACACGCTCTACGACGGCTGGAACGACACGGCCGGCACGAACAAGGCGCTGGCGCTGAACGCGACCGAGTGGCTGGCCGGGACGGGCTCGTCGACGCCGACGACCTCCCCGACGACGTCGCCGACCGGCGGCGGCAGCTGCGCGACCACCCAGCTGCTCGGCAACACCGGATTCGAGTCGGGCAACACCGTCTGGAGCGCCACGTCGGGCGTCATCACCAACTCGTCGTCCGAGGCCGCGCACGCCGGCTCGTACAAGGCCTGGCTCGACGGCTACGGCTCAGCGCACACGGACACGCTCTCGCAGACGGTCACCATCCCGTCGGGGTGCGGCGGCGCGACCTTGAGTTTCTGGCTCCACGTCGACACCGACGAGACAACCACCACGACGGCGTACGACAAGCTGACCGTCGCCGCGAAGGGCACGACCCTGGCGACGTACTCCAATTTGAATGCCTCTTCCGGATATATTCAGAAATCGTTGACGATTTCGGGGTCGGGGAGCACGACGGTCACGTTCACCGGCACCGAGGGGACGCAGATCCAGACGTCCTTCGTCGTCGACGACGTGACGCTGAGCCCCAAGGCGTAGGAACCGGCGGGCCCCACGGTAAGCTGTGATCTCGGCGGTGGGGCCCGCCGACCCCTGTGCCGGGGTGAACCGCGACGATGCCAACGGTCCCTGCCAGAGCTTGACCATGGCAGGAGTGTGGCGTGACCGAGTCCGAGCCGGTCCCGGTGGATCCCGATGTCGATCTGCACGTGCCGTCCGAGCGGGCCGAGCTGCGCCCGAGCCCCATCCCGGTCCTGAGCGCGATCTCGGCCGGTGGTGTGCTCGGCGCGCTGGCCCGGTACGGCCTCTCCGCCGCCTGGCCCCATCCGGCGGACGGTTTCCCGTGGGCCACCTTCGTGATCAACGTGACCGGGTGCCTGCTGATCGGCGTGCTCATGGTGATCGTCACGGAGGTCGCCACCGGGCGGCCACTGCTGCGTCCCTTCGCGGGCGTCGGCGTGCTCGGCGGGTACACGACGTTCTCCACGTACGTCGTCGATGTTCAGCGCGCCGCCGGGGCGGGCGCACCGTGGGTGGCGCTCGCCTACCTCTCCCTCACGCTCGTCACCGCGCTGCCGGCGGTCTGGTGCGGCACGGCCGTGACCCGGGCCGCCGTCGGGCGCCGCCGCCGGGCGGAGGCGCTGTGACGCTGCTGCTGGTGGCGCTGGGCGCGGCGGTCGGCGCCCCGCTGCGCTACCTGACCGACCGCGCGGTCCAGGCCCGCCACGACTCCGTCTTCCCCTGGGGCACGTTCGCGGTGAACATGGCCGGGTCGCTGCTGCTCGGCTTCCTCACCGGCCTGCCCAGCAGCGCCGCCGTCACCGCGCTGCTCGGCACCGGCTTCTGCGGCGCGCTCACCACGTACTCGACGTTCAGCTACGAGACGCTGCGCCTGGCCCAGGAGGGCGCCCGCTTCTACGCCGTCGTCAACGTGGTCGCCTCGGTGGTCGCCGGCCTGGGCGCGGCCGGCGTCGGACTTCTGCTGGCCCAGGGCCTCAGTTAGGCAGCGGCCACTCGTGCACCGGCTTGTTCTCGTGCATGAGCGGGAGATAGCGCTTCAGCATCTCGTGCAGGGCCTGCCGCCGGTCGAGCCCGTCGGCCTCCAGCGAGTGCAGCGTCTCCACCTGCCACACCGCGCCGTTGCGGTGGGTCAGGCAGCGCTGCTCGATGATGCCCAGCAGCCGGTCCCGCTCGCCCGGGGAGACGCCCCACCGCTCCAGGCCCAGCTGGGCCAGCGGCAGCAGCCGCCGCAGCACGAGCTCGGTCACTTGGATGTAGCCCAGCCCCGGCCAGAACACACTGGCGTCGATGCCGTGCCGGGCGCAGGCGTGGAAATTTTCCTCGGCCGCGCTGAAGCTCATCTGCGTCCACAGTGGCCGTTCCGCCTCGGCCAGGTTGCGGATCAGGCCGTAGTAGAACGCCGCGTTGGCCAGGGTGTCGACCACCGTGGGCCCGGCCGGCAGCACCCGATTTTCCACCCGCAGGTGCGGCCGCCCGCGCACCACCGCGTAGATCGGGCGGTTCCAGCGGTAGATCGTGCCGTTGTGCAGGCGCAGCTCGCCGAGCTCGGGGATCTCGCCGCGCTCGAGGATCTCGGACGGCTCGAGGTCGTCGCAGATCGGCAGCAGCGCCGGGAAGTAGCGCACGTTCTCCTCGAACAGGTCGAAGACGCTGGTGATCCAGCGCTCGCCGAACCACACTCGGGGGCGTACGCCCTGAGCCCGGATCTCTTCCGACCGGGTGTCGGTGGCCTGCTCGAACAGCGGGATGCGCGTCTCGCGCCACAGTTCCCGGCCGAACAGCAGCGGCGAGTTGGCGCCGAGCGCGACCTGGATCCCGGCGATGACCTGGGCCGCGTTCCAGTACGACGCGAACTGCGCCGGGCTGACCTGCAGATGGAACTGGGTGCTGGTGCAGGCCGACTCGGGCGCGATGGTGTCGGTGGTGACGGCCAGCCGGTCGACGCCGTCGATGCGGATGTCGAGGTCCTCGCCGCGGGCCGCGAAGATCTGCTCGTTGAGCAGCTTGTAGCGCGGGTTGGCCGACAGCGCGTCCAGCGTCATGTGCTCGCGGCGCAGCGTCGGCAGGATGCCCACCATCACCGTGTGCGTCCCGACGCCGCGCGCGTGCTTCTCGGCGTTGTTGAGGCTGGCCCGCAGCGTGCGCTCGAGGTCGGCGTTCTCGTCGCCGGCCAGCCGCCGCGGCGGCACGTTGATCTCGATGTTGAACTGGCCGAGCTCGGTCTGGAAGTCGGGGTCGGCGATCGCGCCCAGGACCTCGGCGTTGCGCATCGCCGGGTTCGCGTCCTCGTCGATGAGGTTGAGCTCGATCTCCATGCCGGTCAGGGGACGCTCGAACTCGAAGCGTGACTCGCGCAGCATCGCGGCGAACACGTCCAGGCTCCGGCGGATCTTGTGACGGTACTTGGCCCGGTCCTCTCGGGTGAAGTTGGTCTGCTCGACTTCCTCGCCCACGGCACACCACCTCTCTCGAGTGACTCCAAAATCGCACACCGTGAGGGTCTGCGCCAGGCGTCCATCGACATGTGCCGGTACCCCGCAAATCCGGGTCTCAAGCCAGCCAAGCGGCCATGATCGCCGCGGCCACGGCGACCCCGAGGACGGCCTGGATGACCAGGGCCGGGCCGAAGTGCGACCACATGGTCGGGATGCGCGGGGTGAGCGGCTGCATGGTGGTCAGGTTGACCACCTGGATCAGCCGCACGGCCAGCCGCTCGTCCTTCTGCGGGCGGGTGGTGAGCTGCACCAGGTCGCCGCGGTGCAGGGCCGACTGGGGCAGGTGGCCGTGCATCTCCACCTCGTACGTCTGCCCCAGGTCGTCGCGCACCCGCAGCGGCGTCACCAGGAACTCGGGTCCCTTCTTCAGCTCCTTGAAGCTGCGCCGCGCGCCGCGCATCCGCAGCAGCGAGCCGATCAGCTGGGCGATGCCCGCGGCGACGAAGACGAGGACCAGCAGCGGTTGCCCGACCTTCACCTCGCGGGTGTACGACGTCTGGTAGCCGGCGAAGCGGCCGGTGATGACGGGGCTGACGTGCCGGAGGATCTGCTCGCGGTACAGCTCGACCTCGTCCATGGGGGATCACCTCCTGGATGTCTTCATATCGTACGGAGAGCAACTTCATACACACCGTGAGTGAATAAGTGAGAACAGGTCAGGATCGGGCAGACGCGCTGGTCAGTCGCCGGGTGCCGGCCTCGCCCTGTTCCGGCCGCTACCGCCCGCAATGCCGACGGTCGCGCAGCGTGGCCGGCCCTGATCTGCGGAAAACCCCGCGAGCCGCCCCCGCGGAAGGTGAACTTGACTCGTGAACCGCGGGGGATGGGGGCAGGGCATGGCACCGAAGGCGTTCGTGGATCCGGACAGCGTCCTCGCGCGCACCGCCCTGGGCATGCTCGAGGCGCACGCGGGTGGGGCCGGTCCGAGCGAGGGGATGACCGAGTGCCCCGTCTGCGGCGAGCCGCTCCCGTGCCCCGCCGGACGCTCCGCCGCCGAGGTCGTCGCGGCCGCGGGCCTGGCCGAGGCCTCCGGTCTGGTCACGGCCGTCCGCCAGGGCACGCCCGGCGGTGGGTTCGGCGAGCATCAGCAGCCGTACGCCCCGGAGCCGGCGTTCACGTCACCGTTGGCCTTCGGCTCGCCGCTCGAGGCGCCACCGGAGGGTCCCGGCCGCGACCCGCTCGATGACCGTTACGACCCACTCGGAGACCGGTCGCTGGGCGACCCTTCGCTGGGGGACCGGTCGCTGGGGGACCGCCCACTGGGCGACCCGTCGCTGGGGGACCGGTCGCTGGGAGACCGGTCGTTGGGGATCCGGGAGGACCTGCCGCCCTGGGCCGGGCCGTCGGCCGGCAGCCCGGTTCTCGGCGGTGCCCCGGTCGAGCTCGAGTTCTCCGCGCCCCCGAGCGGGCCTCTTCCCCCTGCCGGGCCACCATCGCGGGCCGACTACGAAAGCGGACCGCGACTGCCCGACCCCTTGGGCCCCTCCGTGGACCTGCCCCCGGTCGAGCCTCCGGGCGGGCTCCCGTTCGGCCCGCCGGCCATTCACGCCGAGCCGCGCATCCCCGAGCCACCCCGGATGGACCCGATCATGGAATCCCGGGTCGATCCGCCACCCGCCGACCCGCAACCGTGGTCAGCGGCCGCCACACCGCCGCCGTCCTACCCGTCCGGCCCTGACCCGCGGCACGGCAACCCGCCGCCCCAGCCCCAGTACCGACCCCAGGACCGGCCCCTCGACGCACCGCTCTACACACCCGTGCCCGCGGCCCGCCCGGCCGGCCCGCCCCCGCTCGACCCCCGGCCCGTCTCGCCCTCGGCCGCCCGCCCGTCCCCGGTCAACGGCGCGCCTCCGGCCCCGCTGAACCAGCCTCCGATCGCCGGTGCCCAGCCACCGATCGCTCCGGCCCAGGCACCGACCGCCGGAATCCAGCCGCCGAGCGCCCCGATCCGCCCGCCCGTAGCTCCGGCCCAGCAGCCGGCCGGTCCACCCCAGCCCGCAGCGGGTTTCGGCCAGCCGCCCGCCGTCCCGCCCTCACCCGGTCTCGGTCAGCCGCCGCTCGGTGCTCAGCATTTCGGTGGTCAGCCGCCGGTCGGCCAAGCGCCCGGTGCTCAGCATCTTGGTGGTCCGTCGCCGGTCGCGCCGTCGTCGCCCAGCCTTGGTCAGCCGGCGGTAGATCAGGGGCCCGGCACTCAGCTTCCGGGTGGTCAGTTGGGCGGTCAGCCGCCCATCGGTCAGCCGCCGATCGGTCAGCCGCCCGGCGGTCAGCCGCTCATCGGTCAGGTGCCCGGCGGTCAGCCACTCATCGGTCAGGGGCCCGGCGGTCAGCAACTCGGCGCTCAGCCGTCCGCAGGCCCGCAGCCGACCGGTCTTGGCCGGCCGCAGCCGGATGCGCCCAGCGGCCTGGGACAGCCCGGGGCCGCCGGGCCGCCGACGGTCGCGCCCACTCAGCAGACCGCGGCCGGGCCTCCGAGCGGCCTGGGTCTCGGTCGTCCGTCCGCCGGCCCGGCCCAGCCCTCGTCACCGGCAGCGGCCGGCCAGCCGCCGGCCCAGGCGATCCCACCGGGGCAGGCGCTCGGCAACCGCTTCGGCGGCGCCGGCGAGGCCGAGCCCAGCGGCCTCGGCGCCGCCCGCCCCAACCGCCCGCCCCTGGAACCGCCACAGATGGGCCAGATCAACGCCCCCGGCGCCCAGCAGCAGCCGCCCGGCCAGCCACCCAACCAGCCGCCACAGCCCGCGCCCCGCGCCGCCCGCCGCAACCGCCCGCCGCTCGAGCCCCCGCAGATGGGCCAGCTCAACCGGCCGCTGTCGGAGGGCGGCCAGAACGAGAACGGCCAGAACCGGAACGGCCAGAGCTAGGACGGGCCGGAGTCGGCCGGCTGGAACGGGCCGGGACCCGCCGGCTGGTATCGCCAGGACCGGCTAGATCGCGGCCCCCAGCTGGGTCCAGACGACCTTGCCGTCGCTGACCGGCAGGACGCCCCACGCCTCGGTGAGGTCCCGCACCAGCCACAGCCCGCGCCCGCCCGGCGACGTCAGCCCGGGCTCCGCGGGCTTCGGCATGCTCCGGCTGTGGTCGCGGACGCTGATGCTCAACCGCCCGTCGCGCAGGCCGAAGGTGAACTCCATGGTGGTGTGCGCGTGCCGCACCACGTTCGCCACCAGCTCGGTCGCGATCAAGGACGCGGTCGCCGCGAGGTCGGCCCGGTGCCAGGCCTCGCAGGCCTGGGTGACCAGCTGCCGCACCTGCCGGCACGCGTCCGGCACGGGCCGCAGCCGGACCCGCACCCGGGGCGGCGACGGCTCGGCGCCGAACTCGGCCAGCGCCGCGTCGCAGTCGTCGGCGTAGCGAAGGTCCGCACACTCCGGCGTCGCCTCGATCGCGGCCCGGGTCTCGGGAGCGGCGGCGCAGAGGACGATCGGCACGTTGGGCCAGTCATGGGTCTGGCAGATCACGGCGCTCAGCGAGGAGAGCCCGAGCGGGTCGCCGACGTGCAGTTCCGCGACGTCGAGCAGCAGGTGGGTGGGCTCGGCGGCCAGGCTGTGGCGCACGGCCTGCTGCAGCGCGTCCCCGGTGATCGGGTCGAGGGTCCCGGTGACCCGCAGCACCGCCACGGGCAGGTCCCGCTCCGGCCGGCAGACGAGCTGGCTGGGCACCCGCCGCCCCCTCCCGTGCTCGCTGGCGTCTCGATTGTGCCCTCCTGGTGCCCTGGCCCCGAGCGGGCCAAACGTCTGACCTAAGGCCGTTGCTCGCGTCGCGTGGGTAGTCTCGATGCCATGGTCGACGGCAGGGTCGGGTTGCGAGCCCTGACGCCTTACCTGAATCGCTACCGCGGCACGCTCACCGTGGTCGCCGTGCTCTCGCTGGCCGCCGCCGGGGCGGCACTTCTCCAGCCGCTGCTGGTGCGCCGGGTGCTCGACGGCGTCACCGCGAGCCGCCCGATCGCCGGCCCGGTCTCGGTGCTGGTCTCGCTGCTGCTGATCGGCGCGGCCCTGCGCGGCTTCCGCGACTACCTGCTGCAGCGCACCGCCGAGGGCGTCGTGCTCACCACCCGCCGCCGCCTCGCCCGGCACCTGCTCATGTTGCCGATCGCGGAGTACGACCACCGCCGCACCGGCGACCTGCTCTCCCGGGTCGGCGCCGACACGACGCTGCTGCGGGCCGTGGTCACCTCGGGCCTGTTCGAGATCGTCACCGGCGTGGTGATGGTCGGCGGCGCGCTGATCGCGATGGCCGTGCTCGACCCGCTGCTGCTGGCCGTGGCGGTGGCCGCCCTGGCTGTGGGCCTGTCGGTGGCGATGCTCGCCTCCCGCCGGGTGCGCGGCCTCTCCGAGCAGGCGCAGGCCCGGCTCGGCGAGATGACCTCGGCGGTCGAGCGGGCGATCTCGGCGGCCCGCACGATCCGGGCCGGCCGGGCCGAGGAGCGCGAGGCGGCGACCGTGGCCGAGGGCGCCGAGCAGGCGTACGCGGCGGGTGTCCGGCTGGCCAAGCTCGAGGCGACCGTCGGCCCGGCCGCCGACACCGCGATCCAGGGCGCGTTCCTCGTCGTCCTCGGCGTGGGCGGGGCCCGGGTGGCCTCCGGGGCGATCGGCGTGGGCGACCTCGTGGCGTTCATCCTGTTCCTGTTCTTCCTGGCGATGCCGCTGGGGCAGGCCCTGCACGCGTACACCCAGCTGCAGACCGGCCTCGGCGCCCTGCAGCGGATCGAGGAGATGCTCGCTCTGCCCGCCGAGAAAGCCGGCGACTCCACGCGTACGCCCGAAGCAAGCGGAACCACCACCCCAGCCGTCACGTTCGACGGGGTTTCCTTCGCCTACCCGGGCGAAGGTCTCGTCCTGCACGACGTCAGTTTCGAGGTGCCGCGGGGGAGCCGGATAGCGCTGGTCGGGCCCTCGGGCGCCGGCAAGTCGACGATCCTGGCACTGATCGAGCGCTTCTACGACGTCACCGGCGGCACCGTGCGGGTCGGTGGCCACGACGTGCGCGACCTGCCCCGCGACGCCCTGCGCGCCCAGCTGGGCTACGTCGAGCAGGAGGCCCCGGTGCTGGCCGGCACGCTGCGCGACAACCTGCTGCTGACCGCCCCGCACGCGACCGACGCCGAGCTGATCGCCGCCCTGGAGGAGGTCAACCTCGGCGGGCTGGCCGAGCGGTCGCCCGAGGGGCTGGGCGTGCAGGTGGGGGAGGGCGGCGTGCTGCTCTCCGGCGGCGAGCGGCAGCGCCTGGCGATCGCCCGCGCACTGCTCACCGGCGCGCCGATCCTGCTGCTCGACGAGCCCACCAGCAACCTCGACGCCCGCAACGAGGCCGCCCTGCGCGCGGCGATCGCGACGGCGGCCGAACGCCGGACCTTGATCGTGGTGGCACACCGGCTCTCCACCGTCGTCGACTCCGACCGGATCGTGGTGGTCGAGGACGGCCGGGTGGTGGCGGCCGGCCCGCACCACGAGCTGCTCGACGCGAGCCCGCTCTACCGCGAGCTGGCTACCCATCAGCTGCTGGTGTCGTGACACGGCTCTCAGCTAAATGAAGTACCGTTGCGCGCCATGGGTGTGTCGACGCGGCTCAAGGGCCGGTTCCGCAAGTTTCTGCAGCGTCCGGGCACGACGGTCGACCTGGCGCCGTTCCGCAAGCGGCTCCCGGCGATCGAAGCTCGTGAGGAGGCGCTGCGCGAGCTCGACGACGAGGCGCTGACCGAGGCCGCCGGCGAGGCGAAGGATTTCACCGAGCTCTGCGCGATCGGCCGCGAGGCCGCGTGGCGGGCTCTCGAGCAGCGGCCGTACGACGTTCAGCTGCTCGGCGTGATGGCGCTGCTCTCGGCCAAGGTCGCCGAGATGGCCACCGGCGAGGGCAAGACGCTCACGGCCACCATCGCCGCCTACGGTCACGTCCGCCTCGGCCACGGCCCGGTGCACGTCCTGACCGTCAACGACTACCTCGCCCGCCGCGACGCCGAGTGGATGGAGCCGGTCTACAAGCTGCTCGGCCTCACCGTCGGCTGGGTCACCGAGGCGTCCACCCACGAGGAGCGCCGCGAGGCGTACCTGGCCGACGTCACCTACGTCTCGGTCAGCGAGGCCGGCTTCGACTACCTGCGCGACCAGCTGGTCACCGACGTGGAGGACCGGGTGCAGCGCGAGCTGGCCACCGCGATCGTCGACGAGGCCGACTCGATCCTCATCGACGAGGCCCGCGTGCCCATGGTGCTGGCCGGCTCGATCACCACCGAGAGCGACCCGGTGCACGAGGCCGCCGAGCTGGTCCGCGACCTGCGTCCCGGCAAGGACTTCGAGGTGGCCGACGACGGCCGCAGCGTCGCGTTCACCGACACCGGCCTCAAGAAGATCGAGGAGAAGCTCGGCGGCATCGACCTGTACGCCGACGACCAGGTCGAGCACCTGTCGGCGGTGAACGTCGCCCTGCACGCCCAGGCCCTGCTGCGCCGCGACGTCGACTACATCGTCCGCAACGGCTCCGTCGAGCTGATCGACGAGATGCGCGGCCGGGTCGCCCAGCGCCGCCGCTGGCCCGACGGCCTGCAGGCCGCCGTGGAGGCGAAAGAGGGGCTCAGCGCCACCGCCGAGGGCGAGGTCCTCGACACGATCACCGTGCAGGCCTACATCGCCCTGTACGCGACGGTCTGCGGCATGACGGCGACCGCCGTGCACGTCGGCGAGCAGCTGCGGGAGTACTTCAAGCTCGAGGTCGCGGTGATCCCGCCGAACACCGAGAACATCCGCGAGGACGAGCCCGACCGCATCTACTCGGTCCACGAGGACCGCGACCGCGCCCTGGTCGAGGAGATCCAGATCGCCCACGAGAAGGGCCGTCCGGTGCTCGTCGGCACCCTCGACGTGAAGGCGTCCGAGCTGCTCGCCAAGCAGCTGGCGGCCGCGGGCATCCCGTCGAACGTGCTGAACGCCAAGAACGACGCCGAGGAAGCCTCGATCATCGCGGAGGCAGGGGCGGTCGGCGCCGTCACCGTCTCCACCCAGATGGCCGGCCGCGGTGTCGACATCCGTCTCGGCGGCAGCGACGAGGCCGACCGCGACCGGGTGGTCGAGCTCGGCGGCCTCTACGTGATCGGCTCCGGCCGGCACGACAGCCGCCGCGTCGACGACCAGCTCCGCGGGCGCGCCGGCCGGCAGGGCGACCCCGGTGGCTCGGTCTTCTTCGTGAGCCTCGAGGACGAGCTGGTGGTCCGGCACGCCGGCGACATCCTGCCGCGCTCGCCGCGGATGGACATGGACGGCGTCGTCCACGACGACCAGGTGGAGTACGCGGTCGAGCACGCCCAGCGCGTCGCCGAGGGCGTCAACCACGAGATCCACCGCAACACCTGGCGCTACAGCGTCGTCATCGAGCAGCAGCGCATCCAGCTCGCCGAGCGCCGGGAGCGGCTGCTGACCTCCGAGATCGCGGCGATCATGCTGCTCGAGCGCTCGCCGGAGAAGGCCAAGGAGACCGACGAGGACGTGCTGTCCGACGCGGCCCGGGCGATCGCTCTCTTCCACCTCGACCGGCTCTGGGCCGAGCACCTGGCCGAGCTGCAGGAGGTGCGCGAGGGCGTGCACCTGCGCGCGCTGGGCAAGCTCGACCCGCTCGACGAGTTCCACCGCGCGGCCGTGCCCGCCTTCCAGAACCTGCTGACCCAGGTCGAGGCGCGCACGATCGCGACGTTCGAGGAGACCGACCTGAGCGAAGGCTGGGAGCCGGAGCGGGCCGAGATCGTGCGCCCGAGCGCCACCTGGACCTATTTGGTGCACGACAACCCGTTCGGTTCCGAGCTGGACCGGCTGATCGCCGCCGTGGGACGCCGCCTGACCGGCGGAAACTGATTTTCGACGATCCCGCGTGACGTGTACGGCGTCACGCGGGATTTTTGCTTCTCCAAAGAAATGTGATGTGGCGATAGTCTCAAAATTGCCCGTACATGCGCCGTGGCCTGGCAGAACGGCTCTTCTCAGTTCGGCAATGATTAAACAAGCTGACAGAATCCGTTCCCAGAATGCATTTCCCTCGGTCAAAGCCGATGTGGAATGATTTTCCCACAGTGTGGTTGCTGTCTTGACCCGGCAACGGCATCAGCGGAAACATTCTCCGCGATTAACGGAGGGTGATCGGTCGTATACGGTTACCGACCACGCAATTTCCAGGGGGCTCTTTCACCATGCCGGTCAGCGCTTTGTCGCCTCGTGTCAATCGCCATGTCACCGGTCCGGGTCGCGGAGCGTCCGGACCTCGCCGGCCCGCCGACCCAGCGTTGACCGTCACCGTCGCCATCCCGCTCACCACCGACGCGCTCACCCCGCAGGCCCACCGGCTGATCGAGGCGGTCCGCGAGCTCGTCGAGATCAGCCAGGGCACGATCACCGTCGAGCCCGCCCTGGCGCCCGCCGAGCGCGACGACCTGCCGTCCGGCCCCGAGGTGCGGCTGCTGACCGGCACCCGGCAGGTCCTGCTCGCCGGGGAGCAGCTGCCGCTGACCCGCCTCGAGTTCGATCTGCTGCTGTTCCTCGCCGAGCGTCCCCGCCGGGTGTTCACCCGCGGCCAGCTGCTGGCCGGCGTCTGGGGCTACGAGCACACCGGCGAGCGCACGGTCGACGTCCACGTCCGCCGGCTGCGCCTCAAGCTCGGCGGCAACCTCCCGGTCATCACCACCGTCTACGGGGTCGGCTACCGCCTCTCCGACGAGGCCCGGATCGTGGTCCAGCCGCACGAGTAGCCTTCCGGGCGTGCGCGTGCGTCCGGTCTCCGTCGAGAACCTCGTCGAGGAGCTGGCCGACTCGCTGGCGGCTCGCGAGCCAGGCGGTTTTCTGCGGGTCGCGATCGACGGGCCGCCGGGCGCCGAGCCGGGGCGCCTCGCGGACGCCCTGGTTGACCCGCTGCGGCTGCGCGGGCGTCCGGCGGTACGGGTCGACACCGCCGACTTCCTGCGGCCCGCCTCGTTGCGCCTGGAGTTCGGCCGGGAGAACCCCGACTCGTTCTACGCCGGCTGGTTCGACGAGGCCGGGCTCGCCCGCGAGGTCCTCGACCGGGCCGGGCCGGGGGGCGACGGCCACATCCTGACCCGGCTCTGGAACGCCGGGACCGACCGCTCGGCGCGTGATTCCTACCACGCGCTGGCCCCGGGGACGATCATTTTGGTGAGCGGCCCGCTGCTGCTGGGCGGCGGCCTGGCCTTCGATTTCACCGTGCATCTCGAGCTCTCCCCGGCCGCCCTGCGCCGCCGTACCCCGCCTGACCAGCAGTGGACCTTGCCCGCCTACCTGCGGTACGCCGACGAGGTCGGCCCGGCCGGCTTCGCCGACGTGGTCCTGCGGGTCGACGACGCGAAGCGTCCCGCGATGGTCGAGCAACGTTGGTGACGCGAGTCTGTGGCGGAGTCGACCACTGACAGTTATGCTCCGGTTACTTTTTTAGCGGAGACCCCAGTTTGGGATCTCCGGCGGCGGGTATCAGGCGTCCTCACGGTGCGATGGGGCGCCCTCGGGGGACCCGCCGGCAGGGGCAGAGGAAGGGCAGGGGGAGCGCATGCTCGTCAATGGAGCGGTGATCACGGGCAAGGGTGCCGCGAAGGGCCGTACGCCGGAGGAGGTCGAGCGGATCCGCTCGATCCTGCGGGGCCGGTTCGACGACGCCAGCACCGAGTACGAAGAAGCCCTCGCGGAGAGCCACAAGCTCCGGCTGGTCGAGATCGGCGACGCCGCCGGCGACGACCAGGCCGACAGCGGATCCAAGACGGCCGAGCGCGACGCCGCCACGTCGCTGCTGCGTACCCTGCTGGACAGGCGGACGCAGGCCGAGCACGCCATTCACCGGCTCGACGAGGGCACCTACGGCAACTGCGAGGGGTGCTCCAACCCGATCCCGGTGGAACGGCTCGAGGTTTTCCCCTCGGCCACCACGTGCGTCAACTGCAAGCAGGTGCGCGAGCGCAGGGCCAGCTGACACGGGCCACCCGGGTCCGCCGCCTCGGAGGGCGGCGGACCCGTCACATCCGGACTAGCGTGATCGCATGGGCTCGATCGTCGTGGGGACGGCCTCGTGGACCGACCGGACGCTGCTGGCGTCCGGGTGGTACCCGGTGTCGGCCGACACGCCCGAGAAGCGGCTCGCCTACTATGCGCGCCAGTTCCCGATCGTCGAGGTCGACGCGACCTATTACGGCCCGCCGAACGAGCAGACCACGAAACTGTGGGCGCAGCGCACGCCGCCGGGCTTCACCTTCAACATCAAGGCTTTCAGCCTGCTGACCGGGCATCCGACGAAGGTGTCCGCCATCTACAAGGATCTTCGACCGGAGACGGAGAAGAAGAACGTCTATCCCGGTGACCTGTCGCCCGGGGCGTACGACGAGATCTGGAGCCGATTTCTCGCGGCCCTGGACCCGCTCGCCCAGGCCGGGAAGCTCGGAGCCGTGCTTTTTCAGTTTCCGCCGTGGTTCGGCATCCGCCGCTCGAACAAGGAGCAGATGGTCGAGGTGGCCGAGCGCTGCAAGCCGCTGCGGCCGGTGTTCGAGCTGCGCAACGCGTCCTGGTTCGAGGGCGCGAACCAGACCGAGACGCTCGACTTCCTGCGCGCGCACGAGCTGCCGTTCGTCTGCGTCGACATGCCGCAGGGGCACAAGTCGTCCGTCCCGCCGATCGTCGCCGCCACCGCCGACCTGTCGGTCGTCCGCTTCCACGGCCACTCCGACAAGTGGACCAGCAAGGACATCCACGAAAAATTCGGCTACGAGTACTCTCGGGCCGAACTATCGAGCTGGAAGACCAAGTTGCAGGATTTGTCCGAAAAAGCGGGACAAGTTCAGGTGTTCATGAACAACTGCTACTCGGACTACGCCCAGCGGAACGCGTCCACCCTCATCGAGCTGCTGGACTCCGACTGACCTCGACGCCTCGGCGGCGGGCCATCGCCACCAGCGCCTTTGCATCCTCGACGGCCGCGCCACCCTGATCGTTGTTGAAATAGGTGTACGCCTCGGAGCACCCGTCCACGCGATCGAGCCAGCGGGCCGTCGCCGCCCGCCCGTACCGTGGCCACGGCTTTGCCCGCCCCTCGTGCAGCCGGACATACACGAAATTTCCGGTATTCCACAGTGGGCCGAGCGGCCGGCCCCGCCGATCCGCCCAGCACAGCACCGCGCCGTGCTTCGTGAGCACGTCCCGCGTCTCGTCCGTGAACCACGTCTTGTGCCGGGGTTCCACCACCACCCGTACGTCGTGCGGGAATTGCTCCAGCGTCCTGGCCAGCGCTTCCGGATCCCCCTTGAGCGTCGGCGGGAGCTGCAGCAACACCGGCCCGAGCTTCTCGCCCAGCCCGCTTGCCCGCCCGAGGAACCGAGCGACCGGCTCCTCCGGCTCCTTCAGCCGCTTCACGTGGGTCAGGTACCGGCTCATCTTCACCGCCACGACGAAGTCGTCCGGGGTACGCTCCCGCCACTGCTCGAACGTCTTGCGCTCCGGCAGCCGGTAGAACGCGTTGTTGATCTCCACCGTGGTGAATTCCTCGGCGTAGCGCTCCAGCCAGAGCCGCTGGGCCAGCCCGGCCGGATACAGTCGGCCGCGCCAGTCCGCGTACTGCCATCCCGAGGTCCCGACCATGAGCACGGTCACGGGATACCCGGTTTCGCACGATCAACTCCGGGTATGCGGGGAGTCTTACGACAATGAGGAGCTTCGCATGCCACTCAGCGACGACGACATCACCACCAGCGGCGCCTTCTCCGGCTCGACCGGGGGCAGCGCCTCGGGCGAGGGCCCGGCGGACGGCGGCGCGAACCCGGCCGGGCACGACGGCGGCGCGGACGGCAGCGCCACGGGCGAAGGTCCCGCGGACGGCGGCGCGAATCCGGCCGGGCACGACGGCGGTGCGGACGGCGGCGCGTCGGGCGAGGGCCCGGCCGACGGCGGGGCGAACCCCCGCGGCCACGACGGTGGCGCCGACGGCCCGGCCGCCTGAGCGGGCCCGGGCATGACTTCCGATGCGCCGGGCGGTGACCGCCCGGCGCTCGCCCGCTGCGTCGCCCTCGATCCCGCCAAGTTCGCCGCCCACTGGGGGAGCGCGCCGCTGCTCTCGCACACCGGCCCGTTCACCGACCTGCTCTCGGCGGACGCCGTCGACGAGCTGCTCAGCCGCCGCGGCCTGCGCACCCCGTTCCTGCGGGTGGCGAAGCACGGCAAGGTGCTGCCCACGGCCCGGTTCACCGGCGGGGGCGGCGCCGGCGCCGAGATCGCCGACCAGATCATCGACGACGAGGTCATGCGCCTGTACGCCGGCGGCGCCACCCTGGTCCTGCAGGGCCTGCACCGGATCTGGCCGCCGCTGATCGACTTCGCCCGCCAACTGGGCGCCGAGTTGCGCCGTCCGCTGCAGGTCAACGCGTACCTCACCCCGCCGGAGAGCCGGGGCTTCAGCACCCACTACGACACCCACGACGTCTTCGTGCTGCAGGTCGAGGGGGTCAAGCGCTGGCGGATCCACGAGCCGGTCCTCGCCGACCCGCTCGACCGCCAGCCCTGGGGCGGCCACGCCGGCGAGGTCTCCGCCACCGCGCGGGGCGAGCCGGCCATGGACGTCGCGCTGGTTCCCGGCGACGCGCTCTACCTGCCACGCGGCTGGCTGCACTCGGCCGAGGCGCAGGAGACCCGCTCGCTGCACCTGACGATCGGCGTCCGGGCCCTCACCCGGTACGCGCTGGTCGAGGAACTCCTGACGATGGCCGCCGACGACGCCCGGCTGCGCGCGACACTCCCGTTCGGCCTGGACGTCACCGACCCCGTCGCGATCGAGCCCGAGCTGACCGAGACGGTCGAGGCCCTGCGCGACTGGCTCGCCGAGGCCGCCCCGGCCGATGTCGCCGACCGGCTGGCCGCCCGCGACTGGCCGGCCGCCCGGCCCGCCCCGATCTCCCCGCTCGCCCAGCTCGGCTTCGCGGACGCCCTGACCCCGGAGTCGGTCGTGGCACTCCGGGACGGTCTGCGGTGGCGGCTGACCGACGAGGACGAGCAGGTCGTGCTGAACACGGTCGGCCAGACGATCCGCTTCCCGGCCTCCTGCGGACCGGCGTTGCGCATCTTGCTGGTCGGCGACCCGGTCCGCGTGGGCGACCTGCCCCTCGACGACAGCCTCGTGCTGGTCCGCCGCCTCCTGGGCGAGGCCGTCGTGACGCCCGCCTAGAGGCCGACCGCCGCGATCAGTCGTGACGCCGTCCTAGAGGCCGACCGCCGCGATCAGTCGTGACGCCGTCCTAGAGGCCGACCGCCGCGATCAGTCGTGACGCCGTCCTAGAGGCCGACCGCCGCGATCAGTCGTGACGCCGTCCTAGAGGCCGACCGCCGCGATCAGTAGCCCGCCCGCGACCAGGCCGGCCACCAGCACCGTGGCCACCGTCGCCGCGTCCAGGCCGACGCTGCGGCGGTCCGCCACCTTCTTGGCCGCCACCACCGCCAGCACCGGGCAGGCCAGCAGCACGACCAGCGCGACCACCGGCAGCGCGTCGCGCCAGGTGCCGGTCTGCTGAGTCCCGGCGACCCGCCGCAGTCCGAGGAACGCGCCGGCCCCGGCCAGCCCGCCCGCGACGCCGAACAGCGCGAACATCAGCTTCACCCCGAAGTTGATCGGCTTCGGCGGCGCGATGTACTTCACCTTCGCCGCCACCTCCTCGAGGTAGTCGCCGGCGTTCCGGCCGTCGCGCTGGCGCGGGATCGCCGCGGCCGGCATCGTCCGGCCGTAGCGCTCGGCGACCGGCCCGACCTTGTGCACGTAGTCGGCCCACAGCCCGGCCGCCCGCGCGTCCACCTCCTCGAGGTCGCGCTGCGCCTGCTCGGCCGCGGTCGCGGCGGCTCTCAGGTCCACATCGGCCTGGTGCACGGCCTGGTCGGCGGCGGCGACACGGCCGTCGTGCCATCGCTTCGCCTCGGCGCGCAGGTCCGCGGCCTCCTCGTCCAGGGTGGTCAGCCGCCGCAGCACGCTGCGGTAGTCGGCGGTCTCGAAATCGGCCGGTTGAACGTCGCTCATTGGTGTCCGTAGGGGATGATCACCTCGGTGCCTCGATGCACCGAGCGGTCGAAATGCAGCGCCCGCCATGGCCGCGGGTACCAGGCCGGCGCGCCGGCGCCGGGATAGTACGGCGACAGCTCGCTGCCGTGCACATCGAGGGCCACCCACGCGCCGATCGGGTCGGTGCGCGACGCGGGCCCGCCGAGCGCGTCGCGCAGCAGACCGGCGCCGCGCCACCAGCCGAGCACGTGGATGCGCCGCTCCGGGCCCTGCCGCAGGATCGTCCGCAACTGGTCGGCGGCCGGTTTGCCGCCGGGCAGCGCGTCCGCCGCGTAGATGAGGATGAAGTGCGGCCGGTCGGCCGGCCAGGACGCGGTGGCCTCGGCCGCGGCGTCCTCGAGCAGCCAGTCCGCGTTCTCCGCCGAGAACAGGCCCTTGGGCTCGGGCAGCTCGGCCTCGAGGTCGGCGGCGTAGGGGCGGGCGTCCTGGTCGAGGCAGAGCAGCGAGAAGCGGGCGCCGTCGGGCGGGAACTGCGCCGCTAGGGACAGGCCGGCGGTGGCGAGCACCGCGCACGCCTCCTCGGTCCGAGTGCCGAGAACGGCCAGGTTCCGCCCGGGAGCGCGGCGCAGCACCGTACGCGCCGACCGGGCCTGGACGTCGATGGTCTCGCCGAGCAGCATCACCGGCGCGGGCGACCCCTCGGCCGGGGCGAGCCGCCGGAAGTCGGGGCTGTCTATCAGCCGGGGGCGGACGTCGCCGTCGAAAAGCCGCGGCGGGCCCTGCCCCTCCGGCCGGCTGCGCCACAGGCGGTGCTGCAGCGCGTTCCACCGGTCCCGGTCGCCGGCAGCCGGCACCCGTACGATCTTGTTGGCCTCGGTGGCGCCGGAGTCCGCGTTCACCACCGCGTGGTAGCGCGGCAGCGACTCGGCCGCCGTGTTCGTCTCGGCGAGGATGCGGCGGGCCCGCGGCAGCGCTATCCGCAGCGAGAACTGCGCGACCAGCGCGGGCCGTCCCCACAGCGCCTCGATGCCGGAGACGTCCTGGCTGGCCAGGATCAGGTGGATGCCCTGCGAGCGGCCCCGGCGGGCGAGGTCCTCGAGCAGGTCGACCGCCTCGGTGGCCACGGCGTCGCGCCCGGCCAGCAGCACCTGGAACTCGTCGACCACCGCCACGATCCGTGGCCACGAGCCGTCCGGATCCTCGGCGCGCAGCTCGGCCAGGTTCGTCACCTCGGACCGTTTCGCGGCGTCGGCCCGGCGGCGCAGCTCCTCGCCGAGGAACCGCAGCAGCGCCAGCCCGAACTCACGGTCCGTGTTGACGTTCACGCCGACCAGCCGTACGTGCGGCAGCCAGCTCGGGTCCCGCCGGCCCGGCGCGAACCGCGCGAACGACACGCCCTCCTTGAAGTCGAGCAGGTAGAAGGCCAGCTCGCCGGGGGAGTAGCGGGCCGCGAGCGCGCCCATCCAGGCGTAGATCAGGTTGGTCTTGCCGGTTCCGGACGGCCCGGCGATCAGCGCGTGCGGCGGGTAGTCGCTCAGCGTCACCGTGACCGGCACGCCCTGCGGGCTGTCCCCGAGCGGCGCCGTCAGCCCCGTCGCCGAGCTCTCCTTCCACAGCTGCTGCGGGAGCAGACTGTCCAAGGCCACCGGCGCCGGCCCCGCCGCAACAGCTTCGGCGATCCGGCGACAGGTCGCCGCCACCACCGCCTGCGGCGGACCACCATCCAGCCGTACGGGGAGAGCACCCGCGCTGCTGATGTGGGCGCGGTCGCCGTCGGCGGCCGAGATGAACTCGATGCCGGGGCCCGCCTCCACCGGCAGCCCCTGGATGATCAGGTGGACGCCCGCGGCGGCTCCGGTCCGCAGCAGCCGCTGGAGTTGGGTCTGCTCGGGCCGGCCCAGCTCGCCCGATCCCATCAGCAGCACCGCCACCCGCCACGGCTCCGGCCGCCGGTGGGTCGCCGCGGCCAGCTCGCGCAGCGACGTGTACTCCCCGGCCAGCACGGTCTCGTTGATCCGCCGTACCTCGTCGACCAGCTCGTTGAGCAGGACGGCCAGGCCGCCCGGCCCGACGAACTTCAGCACGCCGGCCGGCGCCAGCGTCGCGAATCGGGCCAGTCCGCCGCCGAGGTGCTCCGGGTCGTACCCGGTGATGGTCAATGCTCCGGGTGCCGCCGTGCCCAGCGCGCGCAGCAGCAGCCCGGCCACCACCTCGTCGCCGTTGCGCCGGTCGCCGCGTACCACGATGTGTCCCCGGTCGAGGAACGGCACCAGCGCCGGAACCTCCTCGGGGTGCGGCAGCAGCAGCCGGCCCACGCGCAGCTCGGCCGCCTTGTCGAGCGGCGTCGGCTGCCAGTCGTCCCACGGGTCGCCGGCGGCGCCCGGCGCGGCCCGGTCGGCGGCCCCGGCGGCGGCCCCGGCGAACGCGGACAGGTCACGCCGGTGCTGGTCGTCGATCTCGTGCAGCCGGGCGTCGAGCGTCTCGGCCACCTTCTTGCGGCGGGCGATCGCCGCGGCCACCACCCGCTCCCGGCGCTCGGCCGCGGCCTCGTGCGCCGCCTGCGCACCGGCCAGCGCGTTCGCGGCCGCGCCGAGAGCGTGCGACAGCGCCGCCCGGATGTCCATCACCTGTTGTGCGGTCGACTCAGCCATGGGGTGTCAGCACGCTCTCATCGGGCGTCGGCGGCCTCGCGGCGCAACGGGTCGGGGGCATCCGGGTCGAGCGACGACGCGTCGCGGCCGAGCCGGGCGAGCAGGACGCCGGTGAGTACGCCGGCCGTGACGGCGCTGTCCGCCGGATGCCCGGCGGGCTGCTGCCCCTTGACCGGTGCCCGGCAGATGCGTGCCAGCAGTGTCTCGAGCACCGCCGGCGAGGTGCCCGGCAGCAGCGAGCGCACCCGACCGGCCGAGGCCGTGCGCAGCCGCTCGACGTCGTCGGGTCGCGGCTCATGGCCGAGCAGGTCGCCGGCGAGCCGGTGCAGGACCGGGGAGGTCATCGCCGACAGGCCCAGCCCGGTCGCCGCGCTCGCGTCGTGCAGGTCGCGGCCCACCTTCGCCTTGTCGCCGGCCCGCACGCCCGAGGCGACCCGGCGCAGCAGCTCGGCGGTGTCCTGCGTGGACGGAGGCTTTTCCTCCTGGGGCGCGGGCTCGCCGGTGAGCTGCGTGACCCGCTGCTGCCACCACGGCCCGAGTTTCTCGCCGGGCGGCGGGCCCTCGGCGGTCTCGGCCTTGACCTCCGGCCGCTCGAGTCCCGCCTTCCAGTCCTTGTCCGGCGCGGCGGCGGCATCGGCGGTCAGCCCGATGCCGGCCAGATAGGTGGCGATGGAGTCCTGCGCCAGCCGCAGCGCGGCGGCGGCCCGCTCGACCGACTCGGTCGCGTTGCCCAGCTGCGGCACGCCCATCGGGTCCTGCGAGGCCTCCCGCACCCACATGAGGATCTCGGTGGCGCCGCGCAGCTTCTCCATGGCCACCGTGACCAGCCCGGTGGGCAACTCGTCGGAGGCGGCGCGAACCTGGGCGCCGAGGTCCTGGATCAGCGACATCGCGTCAGAGGTTGGCCGTGTAGGTCTGTGCCTGGTCGACGGCGACGGCCATCGCGCCCATGCACTCCTCGAGCTGCTGGTCGGCCTGAGACAGCGAGGCGTGCGCGGAACTCACCGCATCGCTCCCGCTCCCGTCGAGCGCCGCCGCCAGGCTCTGCTGAGCCTCGCCCAGCTTCTCCCGCGCCGCCTGTATCGCCGCCTGCCCCTCGCTGACCTGCTGGAGCGCGGCATCGACGGCCGCTTTGACCTCGGCGACACTGGCCACTCGTGCAGCCTCCTGCTGTGCTGAACCCGACTACGGCCCTCAGACTACTGCCCCCTTCCTGCCTCGCCGTCCCGGCTACCCCATTTGCGAGCGGGACGGTACGGACCCTTTTCCGAAGGATCGTCGTACCGGTCCTTACCGGGGCCGAGGTGTCGTTGATCCGACTGGGAGTGAGACTGAGTGATCCGTGGCGCGATCTGCTAAAGGACTGGCGTCTTCCGCCACTGCGCCGGGGGCGCCGTCGCTCGTAGCGTCGAGTCATGTCTTGGACCTCGCACGACATTCCCCCGCAGGACGGCAAGGTGGCCGTGGTGACCGGCGCCAACGGCGGCCTGGGTCTCGCCACCGCCACCGCCCTGGCCGGCCGGGGCGCCCACGTCGTCATGGCCGCCCGCGACCAGGCGAAGGCCGCCGCGGCCCGCGACCGCCTCCTGACCGCTCACCCCACCGCCTCCGTCGAGCTGGTCGAGCTCGACCTCGGCTCGCTGGCGTCGGTCGAGCGGGCGGCCCGCCGGATTCTCGCCGCGCACCCGATCGTCGACCTGCTCATCAACAACGCCGGCGTGATGGCGATGCCGCAGCGGCGCACGGCCGACGGCTTCGAGTCCCAGCTCGGCATCAACCACCTCGGCCACTGGGCGCTCACCGCCCACCTGCTCCCGGCCGTGCTGCGCGCCCCCGCCGCCCGGGTGGTGACGGTGACCAGCGGCGCTCAGCACATGGGCCGCCCGCTGAACCCGGAAGATCCGTTCCTCGACCGGCGGTACGACCCGTGGCGGGCGTACTCGAACTCGAAGCTCGCGAATCGCCACTTCGCCCAGGGCCTGGACCGCCGCTTCCGGGCGGCCGGCGTGCCCGCGCGGGCCCTGACCGCGCATCCCGGTCTCACCAACTCCGATCTGCAGTCGCACACGGTCGCCGAGGGCGGCGGCGGTGCGATGGGCGGCTTCTTCCTGGCCCTGACCCGCCGGATCGGCATGTCCGTCGAAGGTGGCGCGCTGTGCGAGCTGCGCGCCGCGACCGACCCCCGGGCCGAGGGCGGCACCATGTACGGTCCGCGCTGGACGTCCGCGGGCCCGCCGGTCCGCCGCCGCCTGATCCGCCCCGGCTCGGACCGCGCGATCGCCACCCTGTGGGCGGTCTCCCGTGACCTGACGGGGTTGGATATAGAGGTGACCTCCACCCTGCCCGCGAGCCGCCCGTGACAACCGGGCCCTTCGCCCTCAGCCCGTCGACCGCGGCCTCACTGGCCGACCTGGGCGTGCCCGCGGCCGCCGTCCTGAGCGCGGCGGGCCTGCCCGGCGATCTGTTCCTGGCTCAGCAGGTGCGCCTGACGAGGGACCAGTTCTACCGGCTGTGGCGCGCCCTCGAGGAGGTCTCCGGCGATCCCGCGATCGGCGCCGCCCTCGCCGAGCGGGTCGGCACCGAGGCCTTCCAGCCCCCGCTGTTCGCCGCCCTGTGCAGCCCCGACCTGACCAGCGCGGCCGAGCGCCTGGCCGTCCACAAGCGACTGATCGGCCCCCTGGTCATGCACGTCGACACCGTCCCCGAGGGCCTGCGCCTCACCGTCGACTGGCCGCCCGACCCGCCCCCGCCGCCCGGCCTGCTCGCCTACGAGCTGGCCTTCATCGTCGGCCTGGCCCGCCTGGGCACCCGCACCCGCGTGGTACCACTGCGCATCGCCATGCCCACCCCGCCGACCGGCGCCGCCGCCGAGACCTACCGCAACCTGCTGGGCGTCCCCCTCACCTCGTCGCCGTCCGTCACCGTGACCTTCAGCGCGCTGGACGCCCGCCGCCCCTTCCTCACCGCCAACGACGAGATGTGGCAGTTCTTCGAGCCCGAGTTACGCCGCCGCCTGGCCGACCTCGACCGCCCCGAGTCGACGACCGACCGCGTCCGCGCCACACTCCTCGAACTGCTCCCCGCCGGCCAGCCGAGCGCCCCTGCCGTAGCCCGCCGCCTGGCCCTGAGCCCCCGCACCCTGCAACGCCGCCTGGCCGACGAGGACACCACCTTCCAGGCCGTCCTCGAGCAGACCCGCCTGTCCCTGGCCCGCCACTACCTGGACCGCCCCGACGTCACCATCGCCGAGATCGCCTTCCTGCTCGGCTACGACGAGCCCAGCTCCTTCTACCGAGCCTTCCACCGCTGGTCCGGCACCACCCCCCACCAGGCCCGAGCCGCCGCCACCTCCTGAGGTTCGTGCCACCGTGCCTGCTTGCGCCCGCTGCGACCTGCCCGGCTGGGTGGGGTAGTCGCGCGTGGCCTGCCATGGCCCGGGCCCCTGCGTGGTTGCGATGGGTGCGGCCCGCCCGGCCGGGTGGGTGGTCGCGCGTCGCTTACCATGGCAGGCCCAGCCCGGCCACCCGCCAACCGCGACGGCCCGCACGCCGCGCGACCAGGCCCGGCCCGGCCATGGCAAGCCCACCCCGGCCACTCACTCGCCCGCAGGTGGGCACCGCCGAGCGCCCATGTAAGCAGAGCGGCGCGTCCCTGTAAGCAGAGCGGCGCGTCTGTGTGAGCAGAGCGGCGCGTCTGTGTGAGCAGAGCGGCGCGTCTATGTGAGCAGAGCGGCGCGTCTGTGTGAGCAGAGCAAAGGGAGCGAACTAGACAGGGTGAGGGCGGGGGGTCACGTTCGCTGGCGTGGTGTAAGAGTCGGTCATCGCCGATCCGTGTGGGTTGATGCTATGCGGCGATCTCGGCGGGTTCGGCTGGTTCGGTGTCTTGGCTGATGGCCAGTGGTGTGAGGCGGGCTTTGCAGAGGATGTCGAGGCCCATGTAGCGGCTGCCTTCGGTCCATTCGTCGGTTTGTTCGGCGAGGACGGCGCCGACCAGGCGGATGATCGCGGCCCGGTTCGGGAAGATCCCGACGACGTCGGTGCGGCGGCGGATTTCTTTGTTCAGGCGTTCTTGAGGGTTGTACGAGCGGATCTGGCGCCAGAGTTCGGTGGGGAACGCGGTGAACGCCAGGATGTCCTTTTGGGCGTCGTCGAGGTGTTCGGCGGCGTCGGGGAACCGTTCGCCGATCATGTCCAGCACCCGGGTGAACTGCGCGGTGACGGCGTCGGTGTCGGGCTGATCGAAGATCGTGCGAACGAGGGTGGCTACCCACGGCTGCGCGGATTTGGGCACCTTTGCCAGGAGGTTGCGCAGGTAGTGGGTGCGGCAGTTTCGGGATGGCGAGCTCGACCGTGCCGGCCCGGGTGTCCCATTCCCGCGCCTGGTAGCCGTTGCGTGAGTTCGTTCGCTCGGGGCTGCGTTCGCCGTACTGGGCGCCGCGCAGGGCGTCGGCCTCGGTGGACATCAGCAGGTCGGCGGAGGTTTCACCATCTCCCGCAGCAGATCAGGGCTCGCCGATTCCAGATGCTCGCGCAACCTCTATTCGCCGGGAAAGGCCAGGTCATACACCACTTTGGTGGACGTGACCAGGGCGGGGCGGGTGGGCGGCTGCTACTACGGCCATGGCGATGATGGCCAGGAGGCCTGCTAGCGGGGCTAGGGCGAAGCCGTGGCGTAGGCCGGTGTCGGTCAGGGGGCCCGCGATCGCGGCGCCGGTGGCGCTGCCGACGGTGAAGGCGGTGAAGATCCAGGCGAAGGCCTCTACGGCGGTGCCGGGTGGGGCCAGGCGGTCGGCGGCCAGGAAGGCCGCCGTGAGCAGGGGTGGCAGGCCCATGCCGCTGATGGCCTGGAGCAGGGCCATCGCGGGCGGGGCGGGCACCAGCAGCAGCGGGACGTAGCCGGCGGCGAAGCAGGCGGCCAGGGCGGGGAGGCGGGCGGGGCCGCCGGGGCGGGCGCGGGTGTAGAGCAGGCCGCCGATCAGGGCGCCTACGGCCTGGGCGGCCAGCAGCCAGCCGGTCAGGCCGCGGTTGCCGGCGGCCTCGGCGTAACCGGTCAGGACCACGGGAATGCTGCCCACGGCGGCGCCGGTGCAGACGATGCCGAGCACCAGGATCACCAGGCGGGGTGCGCGGAGCGGGCCGGCGCAGTGGCGGTGGGCGGGAGTGCCGCGCCAACCCCGTACGACGGCGGCGCGGGCGAAGACGGCCACGCCGCCCAGTTGGAGGGCGGCCGCGGTGAGCAGACCCGTTGCGGGGCCGCCGGCGGCCACCGCGGACAGGGTGACCAGCGGGCCCACTACGAAGATCACCTCTTGGAGGGCGATGTCCAGGGAATACGCGGCCGTGACGTCGCCGGCGGGAACCAGGGCGGGCCACAGGGCGCGCAGGCAGGCCTCGAGCGGTGGGGTGCCGATGCCGGCCAGGGCCGCGCCGGTCAGCAGGACGGCGGGGCGGCCGTCGCTGACGGCGGCGATCAGGTAGCCGATGCCGGAGAGCGACGCCGAGCCGTAGAGGACGGGTGGCTGGCGCCAGCGGTCCACCGAGCGGGCCAGGACGGGCGCGCCGACGGCCATGCCGGCGGTGAAGACGGCTACCACGATGCCGGAGACGGCGAGGCTCACCGATTCGCGGGCGTAGAGCAGGAGGGCCAGGGGCGCGGCGGCGGTGGGCAGGCGGCCCACCTGGCTGGCGATCAGGACTAGCGGCACCTGGGGTGCGCGCAGGACAGCGGTGGCTGCGGGCATGACGAAGAGCTCCCGGCTGAGGAGAAGACGAACAGAGGGACGTACGGAAGGGCCGGGAGCGGTCAGGGAGCGAAGTCGCCGCGGTCGTGGTCGTTGCCGTAGAGGGGGAGATCGGGCGTGACCCACCGCGCGAGCGCCAGCTGCGCCGCCGCCGAGGCCCGTCGCGCCCAGGGGGGCTGGTGACAGGTGATCCCGTACGGCGGGGCGGTCGTGATTCCGGACACAGGGCGCACCGGAGACCGGCGCGCCGGGAGAGGCTGATGCGGAGTGATGCCGGGCACGGCCGGTCGCGGCATGGGGGCGACCGGGGCGTTCATCGGGACAGACTAACGCCGGGGGACGGCCGACGGGCCTCTCACTTCGGCGCCGAGAGCCATGACACGGTCGCGCAGCTCGCGATCCGCGGTGACGACGACGATGCGGCGGTCGCGGTCGGACCCCCGTACGAGATCGGTGATCTTGTCATCGCCGGAGCCGGGGGCGCGCTCCACCCGTACCCCGTTGTCGGTCTGCGGAATGTCGCGGGCCTTGCCCTCGACGACGAGCGTGACCTCGACGGGGCCTGGAATGTCGGTAAGGCCGTCCGAAGCGACCGCCGCCAGGCGATCGCGCAGCCGGATCGCCGCGGCCGGGCGGTCGCGCCACCACCCGTCCGGCACGGATCCGACGACGTTGGCCCCGTCGACGATCACCAGCGGTACGGTCATGAGAGTTGAGCCTACCCGAGTCAAGTTTTCGGCGGATCCGGGAATCAATGGAGGACGAACGACGCTGATAGGGGTCGTGCGCTCGGGTAAAGCCGTCCGCACACAGGCTAGGTATCAGGAGAAGAAGACTTATGAGCATCGGACCGATCGGACCGGGTGGACCCGGCAACTGGGACGACCTGTTCGCGCGCTTCTTCGGTGCGGCCGAGCCGCGCCGGCAGCAGCGCATCGATATCACGAAGTACATGAGCGGAGATGCTCGTGAGGTGCTCTCCGCCGCCGCGCGTCGTGCCGCCGAGCTCGCCGACCCGGATCGGATCGTGGCCGATCTCGACACCGACCACCTGCTCTGGGGCGCGCTCCAGCAGGACGGCATGAAGCAGACCGTACGCCGCGCCGGCGCCGACCCGGAGCAGCTGCTCGCCGCCCTCGGCCGTCCCGCGGGCGTGCGGGAGAACCCGACGGAGCAGGTCGCGCTGACCCCGCAGGCCAAGCGGGCCCTGCTGGACAGCCTCCAGATCTCCCGGGCGCTCGGCTCGTCCTACGTGGGACCCGAGCACATCCTCATGGCGCTGGGCCTCAACCCGGACTCCGCGGCCGGCCGTCTGCTGGCCGGCAAGCTGGACCCGCAGGCGCTGCAGCAGCAGGCCGCCGGCGAGCCCCAGCCGGGCGGACCGGGCCGCAGCGGCTCGACCGGAGGCAGCGGCAAGACCCCGACGCTGGAGCAGTACGGCGTGGACCTCACCGAGCTCGCCCGACGCGGCGAGATCGACCCGGTGATCGGGCGCGCCGACGAGATCGAGCAGGCCGTGGAGATCCTCTCCCGGCGTACCAAGAACAACCCGGTGCTGATCGGCGAGGCCGGCGTCGGCAAGACCGCCGTCGTCGAGGGCCTGGCCCAGCGCATCGTGGACGGTGACGTGCCGCTGACCCTGGAGGGCAAGCGGGTCATCCAGCTCGACCTGGCCGGACTGGTGGCGGGCACCCGCTACCGCGGCGACTTCGAGGAGCGGCTGCGCAAGGTCATCGACGAGATCCAGAACGAGGGCGACGGCCTCATCGTCTTCCTCGACGAGATCCACACGCTGGTCGGCGCGGGCGGTGGCGGCGGCGACGGTGGCGGCATGGACGCCTCCAACATGCTGAAGCCGGCCCTGGCCCGCGGGCAGCTGCGGGTGGTCGGCGCGACCACGCTCGACGAGTACCGCAAGCACATCGAGAAGGACGCGGCGCTGGCCCGGCGCTTCCAGCCGGTGCTGATCGGCGAGCCGAGCGTCGAGGACACCGTGGCGATCCTGCGCGGGCTGCGGGACAACTACGAGGCGCACCACCAGGTGCGGATCACCGACGAGGCGCTGGACGCCGCGGCGGAGCTGTCCGACCGGTACATCACCGACCGGTTCCTGCCGGACAAGGCGATCGACCTGATCGACCAGGCCGGCGCCCGGGTGCGGCTGCGGGTCAAGACCCCGTCCGCCGACACGCGGGAGGACGAGCGCAAGCTCGAGCAGCTCACCCGCGACCGTGACCAGGCCGTGGCGGCCGAGAACTACGAGAAGGCCACCCAGCTGCGGGACGAGATGAACGAGATCCGCGCGCGCCTCGAGTCGGCGCAGTCGCCGTCGGGTGAGAGCGTGCCGCAGGTGACCGACGCGGACATTGCCGAGGTCGTCTCGCGGGCCACCGGCATCCCGGTCGCCCAGCTCACCGAGGAGGAGCGGGAGCGCCTGCTGCGCCTCGAGGGGCACCTGCACGACCGGGTGATCGGCCAGGACGACGCCGTCGAGGCGGTCGCCGAGGCCGTCCGCCGGTCGCGGGCCGGACTGGGCGACCCGGACCGGCCGGTGGGCAGCTTCCTGTTCCTCGGCCCGACCGGTGTCGGCAAGACCGAGCTGGCGCGTTCCCTCGCGGAGGCGCTGTTCGGCGACTCGGACCGGATGATCCGGCTGGACATGAGCGAGTTCCAGGAGCGGCACACCGTGTCGCGGCTGGTCGGCGCCCCGCCCGGATACGTCGGCTACGACGAGGCCGGGCAGCTGACCGAGGCGGTGCGGCGGCGGCCGTACAGCGTGGTGCTGCTCGACGAGATCGAGAAGGCCCACCCGGACGTGTTCAACATCCTGCTGCAGGTGCTGGACGACGGGCGGCTGACCGACAGCCAGGGCCGGACGGTGTCCTTCAAGAACACCGTGCTGATCATGACGAGCAACATCGGCTCGGACATCATCAGCGGCACCCGGCGCAGCGTCGGGTTCGGAACGGCGGACGCCAAGTCGTCGGCCGACGAGGAGCTGCGGGACCGGCTCGACCGGCGGCTGCGTGAGCAGCTGCGGCCCGAGTTCATCAACCGGATCGACGAGATCATCGTCTTCCGGCAGCTGGAGACCGACCAGCTGCGGCAGATCACCGAGCTGATGCTGCAGGAGACCCGCCACCGGCTGACCAACCAGGGGATCAGCCTGGAGATCAGCCCGGAGGCCGTCGACTGGCTCGCGGACAAGGGCTTCCAGCCCGAGTTCGGCGCCCGGCCGCTGCGCCGGACGATCCAGCGCGAGCTGGACAACCGGCTGTCGAAGCTGCTGCTCTCGTCCGACCTGAAGCCGGGTCAGACGGTGAAGGTGGACGTCGCGGACGGCAAGCTGACCTTCGCGTAAGCCGTAAGCCGTGAGATATGGCGCCGCTCAGCGACCGCTGAGCGGCGCCAGTGCGTCCGGGGACTCGCCGAGGTGCGGGAAGTCGGTCATCCACTCCACGTACATCGGGTTGCGGTTGACCACCTCGTGGTACGCCTCGCGGGCCATCTCCATCAGTTTCGGGGCGGTCCGGGCGGCGGCGGAGTCGGGGTGCCAGCCCAGCACCAGCCGCCAGCGCAGCGGCGCGCCGCGCATCGGCCGGTGGGTGAGGCTGGCCGGCGGCCGGAACGTCGGCTGGCACAGGCCCAGGGCCAGTCCCGACTCGACCATGTCGACGCAGCCGCGCGCGTCGGTCTCGAGCACCCGGCGCGGGGTGAACCCGGCCCGGGCGCAGGCGGCCGCGAAGCAGTCGGCGAAGCAGCCGTCGCCGGTGCTGCCCACCCACTGCTCGTCGGCCAGCTCGGCCAGGTCGACGTCGACGTCCTTGGCGTTGGGGTGGTCCTCCGGCATCAGCACGCAGACCGCGTCGACCGCGATGGTCTGCCAGACCAGCCCGTAGTCGGCCGAGGGGATCGCGTCGCCGCAGACCCCGACCTGGGCGTAGTCGAGCTTGCCGGCGAGCACCATGTTGGCCAGTTCGTCCACGTAGTACGACGCGTGGGTGCTGATCTGGGCGTCGGGCTGGGCCATCGAGAGCCGGTGCACCATGCCGCCGAGGATCGGGCCGCCCTGCGCGCCTATCCGGTAGCGGCTCAGGGCCTCGGAGCCGGTCGCGCCGGCCAGCCGGGCCGCCTCGTCCTGCAGGCCTTTCATCGCCGGCAGCAGTACGCGGGCGCGGGAGAGCACCAGCTCGCCGAGGGCGGTCGGACGCGCGCCACGCCGGTCGCGCTCGAACAGCGGTCCGCCCAGGGTGCGCTCGATCCGCTGCAGTTGCGCGGTCAAGGCCGGTTGGGCGAGCCCGAGCTGCGACGCCGCTTTGGTCACGCTGCCGGTCTCCGCGATGGCGACGACCACCTTGAGATGCCGCAGCTCCAGGTTCATAGCGTGACGTTAGGACCTGCAAGACATCGAAGGCTAGACCTGCGGCCTGGTGAAAGATCCTCCACTTGTGACAAATCGGTTAACGAATCCAACGGTAACGTCACAAATCGCTGAGGTAAGTCGTACGTCCCGTGACGACATCGCGTAATTTGTCGACTACCGCGACGGCCGGGTCGACCACCTTGTTCCAGGGCGGGGTGGACGGCGTGCCCGGATGGGGGCGGGTCGGCGCGGCCTCCTCGGTCGTCTCCACGCGATTGCCCAGCCGGATCAGGTCCTCGATACCGACCATCTCGGCCAGCACCGGGAGCAGCTCCTCCTCGTCGGCCGCCACGTGACGACGTACGGCGGGAATGAGGTCTTTGCTGGGATTTTTCATCAGAAGCAGGAGCTTGTGGTCCTCGGCGAGCTCGCGGGCGACGAGATCCTCGCCGCCGGGGACAGCGGCCTTGAGGGCGGGATAGAGGTACTGCTCCTCGGCCGACAAATGCCGCGACAGCTCGGCGATGAGGACATCCAGGGCGCGCTTGTCGTCCATCCGGTCGCACAACGCCAGCAGGTCGCGGTGCTGCTCGGAGAGGACGTCGATCACGCTGCGACCGGTGGTCTCGCCGCCGACCGGGGGAAGCGGGGGAAGATTCACTGACGACACGGCCCGCCGGTACCCGCCCGGTCGACATGTCAAACACCTGGTAAGAAGGGCGGATGGAGACCACCGCCGCCGAGGAGGTCACGGGCATCTGCCGTGATCTGCTGCGCATCGACACCACCAACACCGGCGACCAGTCGACCACGGTCGGCGAACGGGTCGCCGCCGAGTACGTGGCGGCGAAACTCGACGAGGCGGGCATCGCCTACGAGATGCACGAGTCGGCGCCCCGCCGGGCCAACCTCGTCGCCCGCATCCCCGGCGCCGACCGCTCCCGCGGCGCCCTGCTCGTGCACGGCCACCTCGACGTGGTACCGGCCGACCCCCGCGAGTGGTCGGTCGACCCGTTCTCCGGCGAGGAGAAGGACGGCTACCTGTGGGGCCGGGGCGCCATCGACATGAAGGACTTCGACGCCATGATCCTGGCCGTCGTCCGCGAGTGGAGCCGCACCGGCTACGTGCCCCCGCGCGACGTCGTGCTGGCGTTCACCGCCGACGAGGAGGCCGGGATGACCTACGGCTCCGAGTTCCTTGTGCGCAAGCACCGCGACCTGCTCGACGGGTGCACCGAGGCGATCGGGGAAGTGGGCGGCTACTCGTACACGGTCAATGATGATCTTCGCTTGTATCTCGTGCAGACCGCCGAGAAAGGGCTCGACTGGCTGCGGCTGCACGCGACCGGCCGGCCGGGCCACGGCTCGTTCATCCACGACGACAACGCGGTCACCGCGCTCGCCGAGGCCGTCGCGAGGGTCGGCCGGCACCGGTTCCCGGTCGTCGTGACGCCGACCGTGCGCGAGTTCCTGCGGCGGGTCGGCGACGCGCTCGGCATCGACATCGACCCGGACGACCCCGAGGTCGCGGTGGCCAAGCTCGGCCCGATCGCCAATCTGATCGGCGCCACGATCCGCAACACCGCCAACCCGACCCGGCTCGAGGCCGGCTACAAGGACAACGTGATCCCCGGCCGGGCCTCGGCCACCATCGACTGCCGCACGCTGCCCGGCCAGGACCAGGCGTTCCTCGCCGAGCTGCGGGACGTGATCGGCCCCGACGTCGAGATCGAGCACAACCACCGGCAGCCGGCCGTCGAGACCGAGTTCGGAGGGCCGCTGGTCGAGGCCATGGGCGCCGCCCTGCGGGCCGAGGACCCGGGCGCCCGCACGATCCCGTACCTGATGTCCGGCGGCACCGACGCGAAGGCGTTCGCGACCCTCGGCATCCGGTGCTTCGGGTTCGCGCCGCTGCGGCTGCCGCCCGATCTGAACTTCGCCGCGCTGTTCCACGGCATCGACGAGCGCGTCCCGGTGGAGGGACTAAAGTTCGGCGTGCGTGTGCTCGACCGACTCCTGCGAACCAGCTGAATCCGGGAAGGACCCCATAGATGACCGACCAGAACGCCGAGCTCGACGCCGCTCTCGACGAGGTCGTGGCGGCCGCTCGGGCGCACCTCACGGCGGTCAAGGCGGCCGCCGGCCGCATCGACGACGACGACGTCTGGCAGGCCTACGTCGCCCTGAACAACGCCTCTTTCGCGTACGACGAGAAGCTGCTCGACGCGTACGGGGAGGTCACGCCCTGGGATGTCGAGGCGATCGACCCGGACGAGGCCGACCAGCGCTTCGGCCTGGGCGCGGACGGCTTCGACGCCGCCGAGGCGACCGACCCGTACCCGCAGGTGGTCTCGGTGCGGCAGCGCCGCGACTACCGCGTGCCCAGCATCGGCGCCCTGCTGCGGGTGGCCGACGTGGCCCGGCGCAACTCGGTGCCCGACGACGAGGACGCGGGCGCGGTCGAGACCGTCGGCGAGGCCGTGCTCGAGCTGCTCCAGGCCGGCGACGGCTCGCTGGCCTCGCTTGACGTGCCCGAGCTGGAGCCGCTCGACGGCCTGCTGACCGTGAGCGAGATCGTGGAGCCGCTCGACCTGGAGGCCTTCGAGGACTCCGACGGGGACGGGCCGTTCAAGCCCCAGGAGGGTGACCTCCTGGTGGGCAGGCTCGACGAGCACCCCTTCCTCCCGGACGAGGAAGAGGATCACGCAGGCCACAACCACTGACGGGCTTTATAAAGCCCGCAGCCCGGGCTCAGTAACTGAGCCCGGGCTGCGGGTTGGCCTGGATCTTTCGGCGGAGCATCACCTTCCGGGTGCCGTCCCGGAAGAGCTGCACCCGGGCGAGCTCCCAGCCGGAGAACTCCGCCTGGATGGCGAGCTGCGCCGCCGCGGTCAACTTGTCGACATTCGAAGGCAACCGTAGCGGCGCGTATTCGTAGTCCATGGGTGCAAGAATGCCCCTCCAACACGGCCAGAGACAAGCACCGCCGTCGACCGTATCGCGGGATCCCACCTGGTCCCGGTACCCGCGCCCAAGGCGGCGAATGCCGCCCAGAGGGGCCAGGGGGTGATCTCCTCGCGACGGCAGCCAAGCGCCATCGAAAGAGGGGGTGGGACGCAACCGGGGTGTGGTTGCGTCCCACCCCCTCTTTCGATTCCCTGAGGTTGTCGTCGCGAGGAGATCACCCCACCCACCGCAAGCAAACCGCCAGGCTGATCTTCTTGTGATGGCCGGGGTGTGGGGCAGAGCCCCACGGTCTTACCCGGGCGAAGCCCTATTCAGCCAGGACGGGGTACGTGTCGTTGGTGAGCCAGAGCGGCAGCAGGCTCTGTTCGAACGGGCCGCCGAGGCCCTCGCTCACCCCGCCGGCCAGCGAGTCCACGGACCGCCAGCCACCCGCGGTGGCCTGCGCCACGAAGCGGCGGATCGGCACCAGCGGGACGGTGAACCGGTCGGGCGCGTCGGCCCGCAGCGGGTGCCCGGCGACGTCCGGCACGTTCACGCCGCCGTCGACCGGGATGCCGGGCAGACCGGGCAGCGGCGAGGTGAACCGGTTGCCCAGCGACGGGATCGTGTACGGCGCGCCGAGCGGTGAGCTCAGCACGATCCGGTGCAGCTTGCCCCAGCGGTAGTCGCGCTGATCGGCCGACCTGCCGAACGCGGGCGCGAAGCGGTCCGAGGCGGCGAGGTCGAGGGCGTCGGCGAGGCTGCGGAGCACGAGGTAGTCGCGCCGGTCGGCCGGATCGCCGATCCCGGGCACCGCGAAGAAGTCGATGCCGGAGCGGCCGATGCCGCCCGTGGCCAGCAGCCGCCGGAGTGCCTGCGTGCCGTGGAAGTCGCTGGTCGACGGCAGGCCGGCCGGGACGTGCCGGTCGATGACGTTCACCACGAACCGGCCGCGCCAGAGCGCGTAGATCGTGGACGCCACGCTGTTGCCGACCTCGGCGGCGGACGGTTCGGCGAGGCGGCCGTCCTGGTCGGCGGCGTCGTAGCCCTCCGGGATGCCGGTCGGGTAGGTGTGGTTCCAGCCGGCCAGCCGGGCGGCCGCCTCCCGGATCCGCGGGTCCGCCGCCAGCGCGGCCAGCTGCGGGGTGGCGCTGTGCCGGGCCCGGTCGAGGGCGCCGGCGATGACCGGGGTGAAGAACTGCGCGTCCACCGCGGTGGTGTCGGCCTGCATGGCCACCACGTCCCGCTGGTCGACCGGCCCGCGGGCGATGGCGGCGCGGACCATATCGGTTATCCGGGCGGCCCGGTGGCCGTTGTGGAAGAAGCTGACGTAGGAGATGCCGCCGCCGGGCCGCCGCTGGTTGAGCATGTCGTTGTCGAAGGTGTTGCCCGTCGAGTCGTTGTTGGCCGAGACGACGAACCCGGCCGGCGGGTTCACCACCTTGGGCAGCTCGGCGAACGGGACGATCTCGTACGGCACGGACTGGTGCGGCTGCGGGTGGGTGACCGGGAGCCACTCGTTCCCGCCGGTGCCGTCGCGCAGCAGGTACGGCGGGTTGCCCCGCACCGCGCCCGCCTGCAGGTCCTCCCGTACGGGCACCTCGGCGTTGGTGAAGTAGGCGATCGTGCCGTCGACATCCGCGTAGGTGAAGTGCTGCCCGCCCACATCGAAGAACTGGAGGGCGTCCCGGAAGTCACCGACGTCGCGGGCCAGCGCGAACCGGCGGAACGTCTCGAGCTCGGTGGTCGGGGAGAACCCGGTGTACTGCACCGACAGCCCGACTCCCGCGGCCTGGTCGACCGAGAGCAGCGGCCCGTTGTTGCGCCGCGGCACGATCAGCGTCCGCCCGTGGACCGGATCGCCGCCGTTCACCCGGAAGGTCTCATCGATCGCGACGACCGGCTCCAGCCTGCCCCGGTAGACGGTGGACAGCCCGCTCGGCGAGGCCAGATCGGTGCGCACCTGCTCGACGTACGTGTCGGAGACGTCCATGAAGTGCTGGGTCGCGCCCCACGCGATGCGCCGGTTCTGCCCGAGCACGATGTACGGGGTGCCGGGCAGGCTGTCCCCCTGGACGTCGTAACCACCGCCGCGCAGCGAGATCGGGTGGAACAGGGCCGGCGCCTCGGGGCTCAGGTGCGGGTCGCTGGCCAGGATCGGCCGCCCGGTCGTGGTGTGCCGGCCGCCGATCACCCACGAGTTCGAGCCGCGGTCGCCGGACCGGTTCATCGCCTCGGCGATCATCGGCGTGGCGGCGGCGCGTTTCTCGTAGTCGGCGGCGAGGCGGGCGGCGGCCGGCGGGATGTCGGCCAGCGCGACATCGGTGGCCGGCACCGGCACCGGCACCGGCGACGCTGAGCGGAACGGGGCGAACGGCATCAGATCCCCGAACACCGCGGCGTGGCCGTCGAAGCCCGCGGCCTCGTACGCCCGAACCGCGGTGGTCCGGTCGATGTCGAGATCGAAGGAGAGGGTGAAGGCCAGCGCCTTGTTCACCACGAGGCTGTCCACCACGGTCCACGGCGCGACCTCGGTGACGTGGACCGCCGCGTACTGCCCGGGCAGGTTCCCGCTCGCGATCCGGGCGTTCACGCCCTCGGCGTACGCGTCAAGGTCTTTGATCGTCGCGGGCGAGAGCAGGGGCGCGGTGCGCTCGGCGGCGCGCCGCAGCCCCAAGGTCCGCATCTGGACGTCGCCGGGCAGGGCGGAGGGTCCGAGCAGCTCGGCCAGGGTGCCGGACGCCCGCCGCCGGGTCACGTCCATCTGGAACAGCCGGTCCTCGGCGTGCGTCCAGCCCTGGAGGTAGAAGAGATCGTGGGTGGTGGATGCCCGCAGGTGCGGGACGCCATGGACGTCGCGGGTCACCGACGAGACGGGCGCCGGGACCGAGGCGAGCCCGAGTGCGAGTACGAGCGCGGAAAACATATGCATGCCGATGGTTCGCCCGAGCCGCCGGACGGGACGATGTCACAAGACCGACCCATCCGGATCGGCGGGATAGCCGACGCCCTCGCGCTCGGGGTAGCCCAGGTCGATCGCCGACACGTCGTCGAGCGCCGCCGCGATCTCGGCCGGCAGCACCAGATCCTCGCTCTGCAGGGCGCCCTGCAGCTGAGCGGCGGTGCGCGCGCCCAGGATCGGCGCCGCCACCCCGGGCCGGTCGCGCACCCAGGCGATCGCGACCTCCAGCGGCGACGCGCCGAGCCCGGCCGCCGCGGTCACCACCGCCTGCACGATGCTCGAACTGCGGGGCTCGAGGTAGGTCTGCACGAACGGCGCGAGATGCTCGGTCGCGGCGCGCGAGTCGAGCGGGCGGCCGTTTCGGTACTTGCCGGTGAGCACGCCCCGGCCCAGCGGCGACCAGGCCAGCACGCCGAAGCCGAGCGCCGCCGAGGCGGGCAGCAGTTCCCGCTCGATGCCCCGCTCGAGCAACGAGTACTCCATCTGGGCGGCCACGATCGGCGCCCGGCCCGGGTAGGCGGCCTGCCAGGTCGCGGCCCGGGTGGTCTGCCAGGCCGCGAAGTTCGACACGCCGATGTAGCGCACCCGGCCGCTGGTGACCGCGTGGTCGAGCGCGGCGAGGGTCTCCTCCAGCGGAGTGGCCGCGTCGTAGCCGTGCACCTGCCACAGGTCGACGTAGTCGGTGCCGAGCCGGCGCAGCGACGCGTCGAGCGAGCGCAGCAGGTTGCCCCGGGAGCCGTCGCGGCGGCGGTAACCGTGCGGAGTCAGGCCGGCCTTGGTGGCGATCACCACCTCGTCGCGCGGCACGAGGTGGTCGAGCAGGGAGCCGATCACCACCTCGGCGTCGCCGTCGCCGTACACGTCGGCGGTGTCGATGGTGGTGCCGCCGGCCTCCAGAAAGAACTTGAGCTGGGCGGCCGCGTCGTCGGGGTCGGTGTCGCGTCCCCAGGTCATGGTGCCGAGGGCCAGCCGGGAGACCGCCAGCCCGCTTCGGCCGAGCGGTCGCTGTTGCATGAGTGAACCTTATTCAGACTGTGCTCGCGGCGAAATGCTCCGAGCAGGTCGGTTACCGGACGGAGAATCACGCAGCGTGGGTGGATAGGCTGCGTACGGGGATCACCGGCATCTGGGAAGGGACACACCGTGCGGCTCGGACTCAGCCTCGGCTATCAGGCGGCGTGGACGACGCCCGCCGACCACCTGGCGATGGCGCAGGAAGCGGATCGTCTCGGCTACGCCGTGGCGTGGTCGGCCGAGGCGTACGGGTCGGACACGGTCAGCATGCTGGCCTGGATAGCCGGTCAGACCCGGCAGATCGACCTGGGCGCGGCCGTCATGCAGATCCCGGCGCGCACCCCGGCCATGACCGCGATGACCGCCGCCACGATCGACGCGCTCTCCGGCGGCCGGTTCCGGCTCGGCCTCGGCGTCTCCGGGCCGCAGGTCTCCGAGGGCTGGCACGGGGTCCGCTTCGGCAAGCCGCTGCAGCGCACCCGGGAGTACGTCGACATCGTCAAGATGGCGATCGCCCGCGAACCGGTGTCCTATCAGGGCGACTTCTACACGCTGCCGCTGCCGGACGGGCCGGGGAAGGCGCTCAAGCTGGGCTTCCACCCGCCGCGCAACCACATCCCGATCTACCTGGCCGCGGTCGGACCGAAGAACCTCGAGCTGGCCGGTGAGATCGCCGACGGCTGGCTGGCGATCTTCTTCGCGCCCGACGCGGCGGGGGAGTATTTGCAGCACATCGAGCGCGGCCGGGCCAAGCGCGGGCTGGGCCTGACCGGCTTCGACGTGGCGCCCACGGTCCCGGTCGTCATCGGCGACAACGTGGCCTGGTGCGCCGACGTGATCCGGCCGTACGCGTCGCTGTACGTCGGCGGCATGGGCAGCCGTGAGCAGAACTTCTACAACCAGCTCGCGGTCCGCATGGGTTACGCGGACGAGGCGGCCAAGGTGCAGGACCTCTATCTGTCCGGCAAGAAGGCCGAGGCGGCCGAGGCGGTTCCGCAGGAGTTCATCGAGCGCACCGCGATCCTCGGCAACAAGATCCAGGTCAAGGAGCGGATCAAGCAGTACGCGGCGGCCGGGGTCGGCACGCTCTCGATCAGCCCGTACGTGGGCGACATCAAGAGCGGCATCGACACCCTGCGGATCGTCGCCGAGGCGTACGAAGAATCCGGCGTGGCGGAGTAGTGGCTACGGTCCTCTTGCTCCGGCACGGGCGGACGACGGCGAACGCGTCCGGCGAGCTGGCCGGTCGCCGCCCCGTGGATCTCGACGACGCCGGCGTTTCTCAAGCCGAACGCGCTGGCGAAAGGCTACGACAAATCCCGTTAAAAACGGTCGTATCGAGCCCGCTGCTGCGCTGCCGCCGCACCGTCGAACTTGCCCTGCCCGACGCCGAGATCGTCGAGGACGACGGGCTGACCGAGTGCGGCTACGGCGACTGGGAGGGCAAGCAGCTCAAGGACCTCGCCAAGGACCCGCTCTGGCCGATCGTGCAGGCGCACCCGAGCGCCGCGGTCTTCCCGAACGGCGAGGCGATGGCCGACATGTCCGCGCGGGCGGTCGCCACCGTCCGCCGCTGGGACGAGAAGATCACCGCCGAGCACGGTCCGGACGCGCTCTGGCTCGCCTGCAGCCACGGCGATGTGATCAAGGCCATCCTCGCCGACGCGCTCGGCCTGCACCTCGACCAGTTCCAGCGGATCGTCGCCGATCCCGCATCGATCAGCGTGGTCCGGTACACGCCGTTCCGGCCGTTCGTCGTGCGGGTCAACGAGGGCGGTGACCTCGCGTCCCTCGTACCCCCGAAGAACGAGACCGCCGCCTCGGACGCCGCGGTGGGCGGTGGCGCCGGAACGTGACCCCCGAATCACGGCCGGTGGTCTCGGTTGCGCCCTAGGCGAACCGGAGTGCGCGGGGTGAGCGATTGCGGCAACGGCTCGATAGGGTTGTTGCCATGACCCACCAGGTGCACTCCTTCGAGCCGCCCGAGCGGTTCGTGGCCGGGACGGTGGGCGAGCCGGGTGACCGCACTTTCTTCCTGCAGGCTCGCGGCGGCGGCCGGGTGATCACCGTCGCGCTGGAAAAGGTGCAGGTGTCGCTCCTCGCCGAAAAGCTCGAGGAGCTCCTTCTCGAGGCCAACAAGCGCTTCGGCGTGAGCCTGCCCGAGGCTCCGATGATGTCCGGCCACGACAACGAGCCTCTCGACACCCCCGTCGACGAGGAGTTCCGGGTCGGCACGCTGGGCCTCGCCTTCGACGTCGACAGCGGCACCGTGGTGATCGAGGCCATCGAGGCTGGCGAGGCCGAGGTCGAGCTCGAGCTGGGCCCCGACACCCCCGACGACGACGATGACGACGATGACGATGACGACGACGAGCCCGACGACGACCTCGACCGGCTCCGCGTCCGCCTGAGCCCCGAGGCCACCCGCGCCTTCATCGACCGCGCCCGCCGGGTCGTCGCCGCCGGCCGCCCGCCGTGCCCGCTGTGCGGCCAGCCGCTCGACCCCGCCGGCCATCTCTGCCCGCGGCACAACGGCTACCATCGGTGACCTTCGAGTGACCACCGAGCCCGCGGCCGCCCTGGCGGAAAGCGATGCCCTCGAGCTGCTGAGCCGCGGCACGATGGAGATCGAGGGCCGCCTGGTCGACGCCTCGAACACGACTCTGCGGGCCGAGATCACCCTCGGCGGCCTCACCCGCCGCTGCGTCTACAAGCCGGTCCGCGGCGAGCGCCCCCTCTGGGACTTCCCCGACGGCACCCTCGCCGGCCGCGAGGTCTCCGCGTTCCTGGTCTCCCAGGCCACCCAGTGGGACCTGGTTCCACCGACCATCCTCCGCGACGGCCCGCTCGGCGTCGGCGCCCTCCAACTCTGGATAGACGAGCCGGAGGACGCGGAATCCTTGATCGGCTTCGTCCCCGCCTACGACGTCCCGCACGGCTGGCTTCCGGTCGCCAACGCCCGCGACGAGGACGGCGACGCCTACGCCCTGGCCCACGCCGACGATCCCCGCCTGGCCCGCCTGGCCGTCTTCGACGCCGTCATCAACAACGCCGACCGCAAGGGCGGCCACGTGCTCTACCCCGCCACCGGCGCCATCCACGGCGTCGACCACGGCGTCAGCTTCCACGTGGAAAACAAACTGCGCACCGTCCTCTGGGGCTGGACCGGCAAGTCCCTGATCGACGAGGCCACCGAGGTGCTCAAGTCGCTCTCGTCCCGCCTCGACGGTGACCTCGGCTCGGCCCTCGAGGAGCATCTGACGCTCTCCGAGGTGCAGCACCTGCGCCTGCGCGTCCGCCGCCTGCTGCGCGCCGGCCGTTTCCCCAAGCCCCCGCAGGACTGGCCGGCGATTCCCTGGCCGCCGGTCTGACTCGCGCTTTTCCTTATCCCGTACGGGATTCTGCGAAGTCCCGGCCCGAGCGCCCGGCTGGGTGCCCACTCACCCTCCGCGAGCGGCTTCCGGGCTGTCCCGGCCGGTCATCCGTCTGATCGCGACTCACCGTGGGTGGCCCGCCGCCGGCCCGGTGCTTCCCCGGAAAGGCGAAGACCCGAGGGGCCGGTTGGCCACCTCGGGTCTCTGTCATCGGCCTGGGACGGCCGGTCCTCAGCCGGTCAGAGGATGCTGCCGATACCGCTGAGGATGCTGACACCGTGGAACTCGTTGTTGCTGCCGTTGTTGTTCTCGGACGAGAAGTACCAGAACGAGTCGTAGTCGTCGTCATTCCAGTAGTTGTGGTGATTGTGGTGGCACTTCGTGTCGTGCGAAGGGGCGGCCGAGGCGGGTCCCGCGAGAGCGAGGCTCGCGCCGGTGGCCAGAAGAAGGCCAGCGAGGTACAGAACCGGACGTCGCATGATAATTCCTTTCGGACGAAAGTAGGACCTCCGAAAGTCTGGCCTTGTAGCCGGTCAAATGTGGCCGTTTTCCAGAAAGTCCGACAAACGCGTTGTTTTCCCCGAAAACCCGACCGCCGTTCCCGCGAGAGCGCTAGGGTGCCAGCCCGGCCACGCCTCGCCCCGCCGCGCCTGGCCGCGCCCCGCCTGGCCGCGCCGCACCCCGCCCCGCCGCGCCTGGCCCCGCCGCACCCCGCCCCGTCGCGCCTGGCCCCGCCGCGCCTGGCCGCGCCCCGCCTGGCCGCGCCGCACCCCGCCCCGNCGCGCCTGGCCCCGCCGCACCCCGCCCCGTCGCGCCTGGCCCCGCCGCACCCCGCCCCGTCGCGCCTGGCCCCGCCGCGCCTGGCCCCGCCGCGCTCCGCCCTCGCCGCGCCGCGCTCCACCCCCGCCGCGCTGCGCTCCACCCCCGCCGCGCCGGGCCCCGCCCGCGCCGCGCTCCGCCCCCCGCGCCTCGCCCGCTTGCGTCGCCCGGCCACCCAGCAGCGCGTGCGGGGTGCGGCACTCGCGATTGGTGGATGTGGGGCGGGGGCGCAATGGCCCGGGTCGTGCCTGGTCACGCCCGCTGCGGCCGGTCGCGGTCGGCGGGCGGGCTGGGCGGGGGCGCCATGGCCCGGCCGCTGCCTGGTCCCGCGTGGTGCGGCCGGTCTTGGTCGGCGTTCCCCTATCCGGAGGCGACGGCCGAGATCAACCCGCCGCCTCGCAGACCCGGCATTGGCCGCATATCGCCCACCGGGACGGGCCGCACCCACCGCAACCAGGCACGAGCCGGGCCATGGCTGTCCAGCTCAGCCAGCCGCCGAACGCGAGTGGTCGCACCCCGCGCGCGGGGCTGTCCAGCTCAGCCGGCCGCCGACCGTGAGTGGTCGCACCCCGCGCGCGGGGCTGGGTGGCGGGGCGGCCGCACGGGACGTATCCAGGCAAGTGACCACCGCCCAGTTCGGCCGGTCGCGGAGTGAGGGCGCGCTGGGCGGAAGCGGGGATGGGTCGGCTGTCAGAGGCGGATGCCCAGCAGGGCGTCGACCGTGCGGGACATCAGGGCGGGGGCGGACTCGTCGTCGCCGGTGGCGGTCAGGGCGGCCTCGCACCAGGCGTCGACGATGGCGAGGGTGGCGGGGGTGTCCAGGTCGTTGCCCAGGCTCTCGCGGACGGCGGCCAGCAGGCCCTCGCCCGACGGCCCGGCGGGGGCGGCGGCTGCTGCTCGCCAGCGGGCAAGGCGTTCCTGGCCGGCCTTGAGGACGTCGTCGGTCCACTCGCGGTCGGCGCGGTAGTGGCCGGAGAGCAGGCCCAGTCGCACGGCCATCGGGTCGACGCCGTCGGCTCGGAGGCGGGAGACGAAGACGAGGTTGCCCTTGGACTTGGACATCTTCTCGCCGTCGAGGCCGATCATGCCGGCGTGCACGTAGTGGCGGGCGAACGGCTCGTCGCCCGTGAGCACCTCGGCGTGGGCGGCGGAGCACTCGTGGTGGGGGTAGATCAGGTCGTTGCCGCCGCCCTGGACGTCGATCGTGTCGCCGAGCAGGCCGAGGGCGATGGTGGCGCACTCGATGTGCCAGCCTGGCCGGCCGGGGCCGAGCTCGCCGCCCTCCCAGGCGGGCTCGCCGTCGCGGGCGCCGCGCCACAGCAACGGGTCGAGCGGGTCGCGCTTGCCGGCTCGGTCGGGGTCGCCGCCGCGCTCGGCCGACAGGACGGTCATCTCGTCGCGGGTGAGGTGCGACTCGTACCCGAATCGGGGTGCGGCGGAGATGGCGAAGTAGAGGTCGCCGGTGCCGTCGTCGAGCGCGTAGGCCTGGCCGGCGGCGACGAGCTCGCGCACGTGGGCGGCGATGGCGGGGATCGACTCGACGGCGCCCACGTAGTGTGCCGGCGGGATGATGCGCAGAGATTCCATGTCCTCGCGGAACAGGGCGGTCTCGCGCATGGCGAGGACGATCCAGTCCTCGCCGTCGCGCTGGGCGCGCTCGAGCAGCGGGTCGTCGATGTCGGTCACGTTCTGCACGTAGTTGACATCGAGGCCGGCGTCGCGCCACAGCCGGTTGACCAGGTCGAACGTGATCATCGTGGCCGCGTGACCGAGGTGGGTCGCGTCGTAGGGCGTGATGCCGCAGACGTACATCGTCGCGGCGCCCTCGGGCGTGGTGGCGGCGACCGAGCGCCGGGCCGAGTCGAACAGGCGCGGCGCCACCGCGTCGCCAGGCAGGGTCGGCACGTCGTGCCCGGTCCAAGCGTCCATGGTCACGAGCCTATCGAGCGGCTGTGACAGATACCCGGGCGTGAGGTTTACCTCACGCCAGCGCGAGCCCCGGATCCGGATCGGGGTCGGCCGCGGGCGCCGGGATCCGGTATTCCTCGGTCAACGTGGTCATCGGCCCCGGCCAGGTGGCCTGCGCGACCTCGATCGGCTTGCGCGTCTCGTCGAACGCCACGTGCAACAGATGTAACACCGGCGTATCCGGCCGTATCTGCAGGATCTCGGCCTCGTCCCGGCTCGGCTGCCGGGCGCTGATCGTGTCCGTGGCCGACGCGTACCGCTTGCCGAGCGCCTCCTCCGCCTCCTGGTACAGCGGCCGCCCGAAGGCCTCGGCCCGTTCGAGCGAGGTCCCCGAGGTCTCGGCCACCCGGAACCAGGAGGCGCCCAGCTCGACGGTCGCGTCGTCGGTCCGCACGATGTGCCGCCGCGCCAGCATCTCGGTGCCGTCGCGCACCCCGAAGGCGTCGGCCACCTCGGGCGGCGCCGGCTCCCGACCCACCGATACGAGCTGCTGCCGGTACCGGGCCGCGAGGTCGGCGTGATACCCCCGGTGCGCGCCGTACCGCCCGCGCGACAGCCGGTTCAGCCGCCGCCGGGTCCCGCGCACGTACGTCCCCGAGCCCGGCTTGGTGATCAGGACGCCCTCGACCCGCAGCTGGTCGACGGTCCGCTGCACGGTCTGCTTCGCGACCCCGAACATCTCGGCCATGGCCGGGATGGACGGCAGCCGCTCGCCGGGCTGCCAGTCCCCGCGCCGGATGCGTTCCTTCAACTGGGCCGCGATCTGCCGATGCGGAAACTCGGCAGCCCCCGGATTGATAGTCATGGCCGACCCCCGGCGAGAGATGGATAGAACCTAGGTTCCTAGGATGCCCTCGGCGGGGTGACTGCAGCGGCATTGACACGCCGCGGCGCCCCCCAAATTGCATCGGGAGGCGCCGCAACAGAGAGGCGAGAGCTACCAGGATCCGGCGGTCGGGCCGGCCGAGCCGCCCCGCCGTCGCAGGTACTTCTCGAACTCGCTGGCGATCTCGTCGCCCGTCAGCGGCTGGATGCCCTCGTCGCCGACGCGTTCCTCGAGCTCGCGCACGTACTCCCCGAGCTCGGCGTCCTGCTCGGCGGCCGCCCGCACGCGCTTTTCCCACTCGTCGGCCTCCTCCGCGAGGTCGGTCATGGGGACCGGCAGGTCGAGCACGTCCTCGAGGCGGCTCAGCAGGGCGAGGGTCGCTTTCGGGCAGGGCGGGTTGTTCGCGTAGTGGGGCACGTGCACCCAGAACGACAGCGCCTCCAGCTCGGCTCGCCCGGCCGCCTCGTGCAGCACGCCGACGATGCCGGTCGGTCCGTCGTACCGGGTGGGCACGACGTTGTACTTGTCGGCGATGTCGTTGTCGCTAGCCGAGCCGCTGATCGGGAGCGGGCGGGTGTAGGGCACGTCGGCGAGCAGCGCCCCGAGCAGCACGATCCGGTTGACCTCGAGGCTGTGGCAGACCTCGAGGACCTGCTCGCAGAAGGTGCGCCAGCGCATGCTCGGCTCGATGCCGCGGATCAGCACCACGTCACGGTCGGCGCCGGGCGGGCTGGCCACGGTGAAGCGGGTCGTGGGCCACTCGATCTTGCGGGTCTCGCCCTCGGCCATCGTGATGGTCGGCCGGCTCACCTGAAAGTCGTAGAAGTCCTCGGGATCGATCGTCGAGATCTCCCGGGCCTGCCAGACCTGTTCGAGATGTTCCACGGCCGCGGTGGAAGCGTCCGCGGCATCGTTCCAGCCCTCGAAGGCGGCGATTGCCACAGGCGAGCGAAGCAGCGGGAGGCCGTCGAACTCAGTCATAGCTGACAGCCTACGTGCGCCCCGTCCGCCCCACCCGTCGGCCGCGCCGCGCACGGCGAGCGGCCACCAACGGCGACCTCAAAACCCTTTCAAAACCGATCATATCGTACGGGGGAAAGCGCGCCCGGAATTGTACGGTTGCACCGGACGCCCCGGCTCTTCTGTCGTTCATGCATTCATGACACGATCATCCGGCAACACGTGCGGAGGGGGCACTGACGTGGACGCCAGCCACGTGGCGGACGACCTGGAAGCGGTGATCCTGACCGAGGACGAGATCCTGGCCCGCGTGGCCACCCTCGCCGAGGACCTGCACCGCGACCTCCCCGACACCGTCCCGGTCCTGGTCGGCGTCCTGGGCGGCGCCGCCACCTTCACGGTCGACCTGGCCCGCGCCTATCCCGCGCACGCCGAGATCGCCTGGATGGCGATCAAGTCCTACAGCACCCGCAACCGGGCCTCCGGCTCCGTGCGCCTGCTGAAGGATCTTGAGGTGGACATCACGGGCCGGCACGTGGTCATCGTCGACGGCGTCATCGACACCGGCCTCACGATGAGCTGGCTGATCAGCAACCTGGCCCAGCGCGATCCCGCGTCGATCTCGGTCTGCACCCTGCTCCGCAAGCCCGACACGGCCCGCTTCGCCGACACTCCCACCTACGTCGGCTTCGACGTCGGGCCGGGCCTGATCGTCGGCTACGGCCTCGACCACCACGGCCGGTACCGCAATCTGCGCTGCGCCGCGCTGCTCGCCGTCGATTCGGGCGCGAGTCGCGAGCCGGGGGCGGCTAGAGCAGCCGATCCATCACCGCCACGTCGCTGAGCTCGTCGAACCCGTTCCGGGCGTACAGGCTGATGGCTTGGATGTTGGCGGTTTCGGTCTGCAGCGAGAGCCGGTGCGCCCCGGCCGCCCGTGCCTCCTCGGCCACGTGCGTGAGCAGCGCCCGGGCCACCCCCTGACGGCGGGCCGAGGGCGCGACGTAGAGGTCGCGGACCAGCCACACGGTCCGCAGCGTCAGCGCCGCCGGCACCACGGCCGTCGAGCAGATGCCGAGGGCCCGCTCGGTCCGCCCCCCTGCGGAGACCCGCCCCGCCGCGTAGACCCGCCCGCGGCCGGACAGCACCAGCTCGGTCAGCCAGGCCGCGACCGCCTCCGGCGCCGGGTTGGCCCCGTAGTGCTGCCGGTACTCGTCGAAGAGCGCCGCCGCCCCGTCGAAAAGGGTGTCGGTGGCCGCCATCAGCCGCACGACTCGCTCCCCGGTCATAGCGTCATAATTCCGGTCACCACGGCGAAGAGCCGGATAAACCCGCATAATGCAACGGTGGCGCACATCGACCAAGTCCTCGGACCGGCCGACGACACGGTGACGTTCTTCCAGCCCCGGGCCATGGTCTACGTGACGATGCTCTGGGTGACCGCCGCGGTCTGGGTGACCGCCCTGGCCCTGCACGTGCTGCTGCGCCTGGCCATCGGCGACTCCCTGTCCGCCGCCGACATCGTGACCTACGCCGAGGTGGCCCTGATCGTCCCCGTGGTCTTCGCCGCCCTGATCCTGCTGCTGGCCTGGCGCCGGCTCGGCTGGCTGCACAGCTCCATGCACGGCCTCGACTTCGCCGCCACCGGCCGCAAGCCCGTCCACCTGCCCTGGGCCGGCATCGCCACGGTCGCCCTGCGTCACTGGGGCCCGTTCACCGAGCTGGTCGTCACCCCGGTGGCCGAGGACTTCGCGACCATCGGCGACGCCCCCGGCCGCCGCCCGCGCCTGCGCCGCCGGGCCGGCGAGACGTCCTACCTGGTCGACGTGGGCCTGATGTCCCCGGGCCCGAAGGTGCTGCTGGCCGAGCTGCACCGGCGCCTGCCCAGCAAGGTCTGACCGTCAGATCAACGGATCGCCGCACACCTGCCAGGGTTTGTCGTTCGCAATGGTCAGTTCGGTCTGACGGATGGCGCCGGAGCGGTCGGTGAGGGTCACCCGGACGAAGGCCTCGTTGCCGGGCTCGTCGAGGAAGGCGCCGTAGCCGAGCTGGTGGGAGGCCGGGCGCGGGGCGTCCTCGACGAGAGCCGTGAAGGACGCCGGAGTGAGCCTCGCGCGGGCGTCCTCGCACAGCATCGCGTACGCGGCGGCGTCGTCGTGGGACTCGATGCGCGACAGGTACTGGTTCGCGACGGCCTTGGCGTCGTCGATGTCGGGGCCGAGCCACATCCAGACGGAGAAGCCGCCGCCCACGACGAGGCAGAAGACGACGACCAGGGACACCAGGACGCCGGCGCTCACCGAGAGCGACATGAGGCCGAACGAGGAGCGGGCGCGCGGCGGCCTGGTCATGGCCCGCGGCGACACGGGCCCGGCCGGAGGCAGCGGTGGTGTCGTCATGACCCCGAACCTAGTGATCCACCGCGGCGAACCGACCACGTCCCGGACACGACTGCATCAAGATACGTCGATTGTGGACCGCCCGGATTTCCGTGCCGGGCGGGCGTAGCGTGCGGATATGACGCTCAACGGCAAGACGGCGATCGTCACCGGGGGATCGCGGGGGATCGGGCGGGCCATCGTGCGGCGGCTGGCCGCGGGCGGCGCCCGGGTGGTCTACACGTACGTCAACGAGCCCGGCGAGGCGGTGGCGGGGGCCGAGGCGGTGCGGGCCGACCAGGCCGACCTGGCGAGTCTCGGGGCGATCTTCGAGCGGGTGGCGGACGGGCTGGACATTCTCGTGAACAACGCGGCCGCCGCCGACCGGAAAATCATCGCCGACCTCGACCCCGCCGACATCGAGCGGGCCATGACGGTCAACTTCACGTTCCCGTTGCTGGCCGTGCAGCGGGCGATCCCGCTGCTGCGCGACGGCGGGCGGATCGTCAACATCTCCACGCTCAACACCGTGGTCCCGGCGCCGGGGCTGACGCTCTACTGCGCGTCGAAGGCGGCCCTGGAACAGCTCTCGGCGGTGGCGGCCCGGGAGCTGGGGGAGCGGCGCATCACGGTGAACACGGTCTCGCCGGGCGCGACCGACACCGACCTGCTGCGCTCCACCAACTCGCCCGAGGGGCTGGCGCAGTCGGCCGCCATGACGGCGCTGCGCCGGCTGGGCACGCCGGACGACGTCGCCGCCGTGGTCGAGCTGCTCGCGTCGCCGGCGGCCGGCTGGATCACCGGGCAGAACATTCGCGCTACGGGTGGTCTGCTGGTCTGACCACCCGTCGCGCGGGCGGTTTGCTGGTCTGACCACGCGTCGCGCGGGTGGTTTGCTGGTCTGGCCACCCACCGGGCCGGAAGCGGGGTGCGGCCTTGGGTGGCACGCGGCCGAAAACGGCAGGCAGGGACGGGCATCCTGCGGTCGGGTGCGGGGTGAACCTCGTACGGCTAAAGCGGTTTTCCGAAAACGACCGGGACGCCGGGGGAATAGAGCACGCTCGTCGGCGCTCCCGTCGGTTTTGGCAGGCCCGTCGCGGGGATGAGCGCGTCGTCCAAGGAAAGGAGCGTCGCGCGGTGGATAGGCCATTGCGGATGGTCGTTCGGCAGATGGATGGTGCGGCCCCAGGCACGGGTGTGCAGACCCCAGCGGGCGGTCAGGAAATGCTCCAGCTCGGTGGGCTCGGGAATGGGGTCGCCGACGCGCACGGAAAGGGATGAGGAGGCGCCGCGCGGGGCCGGCCAGCGGCGGCGGGATGTGTAGGTCAGAACGTTTTCCGTGCGGGTCAGGCGCATTCGCGACCACATGTACGGCAATTGCAGCCAGGCGCGGGCGGTGAGGACGGGAAGCAGGCGTTCCGCGTCCAGGGAGAGGAAGACGACCGCGCGGTGGCCGTGGCGGTCGACGCTGTAGAGGCGGACGTTGGTCTCGCAGAACGTGCCCAGGTACGGCACCCCCGGGCCGCGCAGGAAGCCCACGCCCTCCATCCGGAAGGCGATCAGGCCGACGTACGTGACGTCGCCGAGGAGGTCGGGGCGGCAGCCGCCGGGCAGCAGCGGCGCCACCAGCGCGGGGTCGACCGGCCAGTGCAGGAAGGTCAGGTCGGCCCAGCGCTGCACCAGCAGCGACCGGCGCACGGGCCGGGTCGTGGTCGGCGTGACCTCCTCGACGGTCACGGCGGTCAGCGGCCGATCTCGGACATGTTCGCGTAGCGGTCGCCCACCGGCGGGCCGATCGCGGTGAGGCGGCCGAGCTGGGCCGGGGTGAGCTCGAGGGCGTCGGCCGCGACGTTCTCCTCGAGGCGGGACACGCGCTTGGTCCCGGGGATCGGGGCGAGGTCGCCGCCCTGTGCGAGCACCCAGGCCAGCGCGACCTGGGCGGGCGTGGCGCCGGCCTCCCGCGCGACGGCCTCGACCTCGTCGACGATGTGCAGGTTGCGCTGGAAGTTGTCGCCGGCGAAGCGCGGGGTGGACAGGCGGAAGTCGTCGGCCTCGAGGGCGGCGGTGTCCCGGATCGCGCCGGTGAGGAAGCCGCGGCCGAGCGGCGAGTACGGAACGAAGCCGATGCCGAGCTCACGCAGCGTGGGCAGGACCGCGGCCTCGGCGTCGCGGGTCCACAACGAGTACTCCGACTGCAGGGCGCTGACCGGGTGGACGGCGTGGGCGCGGCGGATCGTCTCGGGCGACGCCTCGGACAGGCCGATGTGCCGGATCTTGCCCTGCTCGACCAGGCCGGCGAGAGCGCCGACCGTCTCCTCGATCGGCACCTTCGGGTCGACCCGGTGCTGGTAGTACAGGTCGATGTGGTCGGTGCCGAGCCGCTTGAGGGAGCCGTCGACGGCGGCGCGGACGTTGTCGGGGTGGCTGTCGAGCTGCCGCCCGCCGTCGCCGCCGCGGTGCGAGAGCAGGCCGAACTTGGTGGCGATGACGACCCGGTCCCAGCGGCCCGCGAGCGCCCGGCCGACGAGCTCCTCGTTCGTGTACGGCCCGTAGACCTCGGCCGTGTCGAAGAAGGTGACGCCGAGCTCGAGGGCGCGGTGGATGGTGCGGATGGACTCGGCGTCGTCGGTGCCGCGGCCCGTGTAGTACGCCGACATGCCCATGCAGCCGAGACCGAGGCGGGAGACCTCGAGCCCGGCCAGCGAGATGTGCTTCATGAGGCCGAAGCTACGCCCGCGGCCGGGAACGCGCCTCGGCCGCCGGCTGTGACGCGGGTTACGAGCCCAGGTCCCAGAGGAGGCGGTAGTAGGCGATCCGCTCCGGGTCGGGCTCCACGCCGTACGTGTCGAAGAAGAGCGGCTCCCAGCCGGGGCCGTAGTTCCAGCTCAGGCTCCACGAGCAGACGGCGAGGTCGGCCCAGCGGTCGGCGGTGCCGAGGGCGGCCATGTCGACGTGGCCGGTCCAGGTGCCGTCGTCGCCGATCAGCGTGTTCGGGGCACAGGGGTCGCCGTGGCAGACGACGATCTTGTCGACCGGAGGGGGATCGGTGGCGCGCCGCCAGGCCTCGTCGTTCGGGAGGTCGCCGTGGACCGGGTCCGTGCCGGAGAGGTCACGGTGGCCGCGCAGGCGTCGGTCGACGCTCCAGTCGAACGGGCACTCGTCGACGGGCATCCTCTGGTGGAGGGCGCTCAGGCCGTACGCAAGCGCTTGAACGGCTTTTTCCGGATTTGCCCGCCATTTCGCGTCGACCGCGGAGAGGCCGGGGAGGGCCTCGGTGAGCATCCAGAACCCGTCTTCGTCCTCGCCGGCGTCGACGACCCTCGGGACCGGGGTGTAGCGGGCGGCCCACTCGAGACGCTCCGCTTCCTGGCGCAACGGGAGCCCACTGCCGCTCGAAGCGTATTTCACGAAATATCGGGCATTGGTGTCGGATATCTCGTAAGTTAGCCCGCCGAGGACATTGCGCCAGACCGGCCGCAACGAGCGGCCCGCGGCGACGGCGTTGACGGCGGCGGGGACCTCGACCCCCGCGAACACGGACTCCGGTGGCTGCACGACCGGCAACTCTGCCACTTGTGTCACACGCCGCCCCGGAGACGCTCCCGGCCGGGGAGAATTGGGGGCGATGAACTCACAACATCCCGCCGCCGTGCTCTTCGACATGGACGGCACGCTGGTGGACAGCGAAAAAGTCTGGGAAATCGCCCTCCACGAGCTCGCGGCCCGCGCCGGCGGCACGCTCTCGCCCGAGGCCCGCGCCGCGATGGTCGGCGGCAGCATGGCCACCAGCATGCGGATCTTCCGGGACGATCTCGGCCAGCCCGACCGTCCCGAGGCGCCCGATGCCAAGTGGCTGACCTCGCGCGTGTTCGAACTGTTCCGGGAGGGCCTGGTGTGGCGGCCCGGCGCCGCCGAGCTGCTGCGCGCGGTCAAGGGCGCCGGCCTGCCCACCGCGCTGGTCACCTCGACCGGCCGGCTGCTGGTCGAGGCCGCCCTCGACACCCTGGGCCGGGAGAACTTCGACGTCGTCGTGTGCGGCGACGAGGTCAGCGTGCCAAAACCAGACCCCGAGCCATACCGTACGGCCGCCACACTGCTCGGCGTGCCGATCGAGGAGTGCGTCGCGATCGAGGACTCGCCGACCGGCGTGGCCAGCGCGCTCGCCTCCGGGGCGGTCGTGCTGGCCGTGCCGGCCGAGCTGGAGCTGCCGCCGACCGACGGGGTCCACCTCCGCCGTTCGCTGGTCGGTGTGGACCCCGCCTATCTGGCCAACCTGCTGGTCACTCAGCGGCTATTGCCTGAAGGACGTTGATGCGGGCCGCCCGGATCGACGGCAGGACCGCGGCGAGCACCCCGACCAGGGCGGCCAGGACCAGGTAGAGCGCCATCCCGCCCCACGGCAGCACCAGCTGGTCGATGCCCTCGCCGTTCAGCGCCCGCACCACCGCCGCGCCCAGGCCGGCGCCGACGACCACGCCGAGCAGCGCGCCGAAGACCGAGATGACCACCGCCTCGACCGTCACCATCCGCATGGTCTGCCCGCGGCCGAGGCCGACCGCGCGCAGCAGGCCCAGCTCACGGGTGCGTTCCAGCACCGACAGGGCGAGCGTGTTGACCACGCCGAGCACCGCGATGAGGATCGCCAGGGCCAGCAGCACCTGCACCATGGTGATGACCGTGTCGAAGGTGCCGACCTGCTGCTGGATGTACGTCGTGCGGTCGGTGGCCGACACCTCGGGGCTGTCCGCGACCAGCGCCTTCATCTGCGGCAGCACCTGGGCGACGGTGGTGCCGTCGGTGAGCCGGACGAAGCCGATGACCGGCTGCGTGATCCCGAAGTCCTTGGTGGCCGCCGCCGGCAGCAGGTAGCTGCCGGGCAGCGCGTCCTCGTCGTACGTCGACGCGATCGTGTACCGGTGCTGGTCGCCGCGGGCCAGCTGGACGGTCAGCGCGGTGCCCACCTGCCAGCCGTGGTCGGCCATCTCCTGCGTGCTCACCGCGACCTGGTCGGGCCTGAGCGTGGCGAGCGCTGGCCCGCCGTACGCGTCGGAGAGCTTGGCCAGATCGTCGGTGGCGTTGACGTACGTGAGCTTCCCGTCGACCTGGGCCTGGTCGTTCCAGATGCCGGCCGCGGCGCGCACCCCCGATACCTTGCGCGCGGCGGCCAGCACCGAGTCGTCGAACGTCGGCGGGCGCGGCCCGTTCTGGTCCCCGCCGATCACGATCTCGGCCTTCACCGTGTCCTCGGCCTGCGCGGCGAGGCTGGTCTTGGCCGAGTTCATCACTACGGTGACGCCGGTGACCAGCGCGATGCCGACCATCAGCGCGGCTGCGGTGATCGCCGTGCGGCGCGGGTTGCGGCCCGAGTTGAGCCGGCCCAGCCGTCCCGGCAGCGACCAGGAGAACAGCCGGCCGAGGGCGGACACGACCGGACGGGAGATCAGCGGCGTGAGCAGGGCGACGCCCACGAAGCTGACCAGCACGCCGCCGAGGATCAGCCACAGGCCGCCCGACCCGTACAGGCCGATGCCGAGCAGGGTCGCGCCGGCCGCCCCGACGATCGCGCCGGCGACGCTGACCTTGGTGAGCGGGCGGTCCGGGGTGGCGACGTCCTGCATGGCCGCGACCGGGGCGATCCGCGATGCCCGCAGCGCCGGCAGCACGGCCGCGACCACGGTCACCACCACCCCGACGATCAGCGAGCTGAGCACGGCCGCGAGCGGCACGCCGATCGGTGCCAGCGCGAGGCCGTCGGCGAGCTGGGTGAACAGGTAGCCCAGCCCGGCGCCGACGCCGATGCCGGCCGCGAGGCCGACGGCCGCCGCGATCAGGCCGATCACCACGGCCTCCAGCAGCACCGAGCCGATCACCTGGCGGCGGCTGGCGCCGAGCGCCCGCATCAGCGCCAGCTCCCGGGTCCGCTGGGCCACGATGATCGAGAACGTGTTGAGGATCAGGAAGACGCCGACGAACAGGGCCACGCCCGCGAAGCCGAGCAGGATCTTGTTGAAGAAGGACAGGACCTCCTTCATGCCGGCCGCGCTGTCGTCGGCGAGCTGCTGGCCGGTCTTGACCTCGTAGTCACTGCCGAGCCGGGCCGCGATCCGATCCCGTACCCCGGCCGGGGTCTGCCCTTGATCGACCTTGACGTTGATCATCGAGTACTCGCCGGGCTGGCCGAGCATGAGCCGCTGGGCGACCGGGGTGGTGAAGGCGACCTCCTGGGCGCCGCCGATGCTGTCCTTGTCGCCCGGGTAGCCCCAGACGCCGACCAGCGTGAACGTCTTCTTCGGCTGCAGGGTGAGCACGCCCACCCGGTCGCCGACCTTGATGCCGGCCGCCTTGGCGACCGCCGCGTTGACCGCGATCTCGTCGTCCTTGGCCGGGCCGCGGCCCTCGCGCAGCTGGACCTGGCCGTCCTCGCCGATCCAGTTGTTGCCGAGCCGGGGCGGGCCGTAGCTCTGCACGACCTTGCCGTCTGAGCCGATCACCCGGGCGCCGTCCTCGGTGACCATGCCGGTCGCGGATCTGACCCCGTCGACCTTTTCGACCTCGTCGATGACCGACGCCGGCAGGGGGGTGTCGACCTGCTCGCCCTCCATCTCGGAGACGGCGATCTTGGGTTTGGCCTTGATGCCCACGTCCGTGGTGGCGTAGGCGGTCGCGAAGACCTGGTCGAAGGAGCGGCCGAGCGTGTCGGTGACCACGAACGCGCCGGCCACGAACATCACGCCGAGCACCACGGCCAGGCCGGAGAGCACGAGCCGCAGCTTGCGGCCGAGCAGGCTCTTCAGCGTCGCGCGCAGCATCAGACCAGCACCTCCCGGGTGTTCATGGCCTCGAGCACGGTCTCCGGCGTCGGCCGGTCGAGCTCCTGCACGACCTCGCCGTCGGCCAGGAAGATCACCCGGTCGGTGTAGCTGGCCGCCACCGGGTCGTGCGTGACCATGACGATCGTCTGCCCGTGCTCGCGCACGCTGGAGCGCAGGAACGACAGCACCTCGGCGCCCGACTTCGAGTCGAGGTTGCCGGTCGGCTCGTCCGCGAAGATGACGTCGGGGCGGCCCATGAGCGCCCGCGCGCACGCCACCCTCTGCTGCTGGCCGCCGGAAAGCTGGCTCGGCCGGTGGCTGAGCCGGTCCGCCAGGCCCACGGTCTTGATCACCGTGTCCCACCACTCCTGGTCGGGCTTGCGGCCGGCGATGTCCAGCGGCAGCCGGATGTTCTCGGCGGCGGTCAGCGTCGGCAGCAGGTTGAACTGCTGGAAGATGAAGCCCACCCGGTCGCGGCGCAGCCGGGTCAGTGCCTTGTCGTTCAGCCCCGACACCTCAGTGCCGCCGATGTGCACGGTGCCGCGGCTGACCGTGTCGAGCCCGGCCAGGCAGTGCATCAGCGTGGACTTGCCGCTTCCGGAGGGGCCCATGATGGCCGTGAATCTGCCGCGGCCGAAGCTCGCGCTCACCCCCCGCAGCGCGACGACTCGCGCGTCGCCCGTGCCGTAGACCTTCCACACCTCTTCGGCGCGTGCCGCCACCGGCTCGAGCGCCTTGGTCCCGATCATCTTTCGTGCCCCCTGTTGTCCCGCCCTTGGTCCGGCCGGGCATGCGCCCGGCCGGCAAGATCAGTGTTTCGGCCGTCCGGACGCGAAACGTCCGTCCGAGGTCGGAGAGCGACGCGGAGATTTCGGTACGGGGTGAGCCCTAGGCATTTCTCAGGGACGACCCTGAGATGTCACTATGACGCTTGACTGACGTCACGAGTGACGTCATAGTGGAGTCATGGACCTGACGCCCTACCTCGAGACCCTCCGGGCCGACCTGGCCGCCGCCGCGGCGCCGGGCGGGTCGGAGACCACGCGGGCCGCCGAACTGCTCGGCCACTCGCTGGAGTCGTCGGCCCGGCTGGCGCTGCTCGAGGCGCTCTCCGACGCGGCCGCCGAGATCACCACCCGCCTCTCCGACACCACGGTCGAGGTGCGGCTGCGCGGCCGGGAGGCCGACCTGGTCGTCACCAGCGTCGTCCCCGAGCCGCCGGCGCCGCCCTCGCCGCCGGCCCCGCCCTCTCCTCCCGACGGGGGCGACCTCACGCGGCTCACCCTGCGCATGCCCGAGGCGCTCAAGACCCACGTCGAGCAGATCGCCGCCGCCGAGGGCGTCTCGGTCAACGCGTGGCTGGTCCGCGCGGTGACCGCGGCGATCAACGAGCCGGCTCAGCCCGCCCGCCCCTCCTCCTCGTCCCGTACCGGCAAGAGCCTCAAGGGCTACTTCCAAGCCTGATCACAAGGAGAAATGACATGTACGAGTTCGACCACTCCGGCCCCGTCACCGTCGTCTTCCGCGCCCACGGCGGCTCCGTCGACATCGTCGCCGAGGAGCGCCTCACCGTCGAGGTCGACGTCCAGCCCGCGAGCGCCGGTGGCGCCGAGGCCGCCGAGAACACGCGCGTCGTCCTCGAGGACGACACGCTGCTCATCCAGGTGCCCGGCGCCGACTTCTGGACCTGGCGCCGATCGCCCAAGCTCAAAATCACCGCCCGGGTGCCCCTGGGCAGCTCCCTGGCCGGCAAGACCGCCTCGGCCGACGTGCGCGCCGCCGGCGTCTACAACGACGTGCGCCTCGACGTGGCCTCGGCCGACGTCGAGCTGGGCGAGGCCACCGGCGACGTCGCGCTCGACGCCGCGAGCGGAGACCTCTCGGTGGTCCGGGTGGGCGGTTCGCTGCGCGCCAAGTCCGCGTCGGGGGACGTACGCGTCGGTGACGTCATCGGTGACGTCAACGCCGAGTCGGCGAGCGGCGACATCCGCACCGGCGCGGTCGGCGGCTCCCTGCGGGCGGCCACCGCCAGCGGCGACATCGAGATCGGCACCCTCCGCGAGGGCAAGGCCGACATCCACTCCGCCTCCGGTGACGTCACGGTCGGCGTCGCGGCCGGCTCGGCCGTCTGGATGGACGCCAGCACCATCTCCGGCAAGTCCATCACCGACCTGATGGCCCAGCCCGAGACCCCGCCCGCCGCCGCCCCCGTCCACCTCGAGGTCCGCGTCCGCACCGCCAGCGGCGACATCCGCGTCCACCGCGTCGCCGCCCCCCGCCAGGCCGCCGCCTGACGCTCCCGCCCACCACCTACCGGAAGGACGCCCGATGCTTCCCGACGCCCGCCTCAGCCTCGAGTCCACCGCCCGCCGAGTCCGCCACCGCCTCCAGGCCGCATCCCGCTCGCGCGCCGCCCGCTTCTCTCCGCCGGAGTGGCCCCGGAGCCGAGGCCCGACTCCCAACCCCCGGCGTCGCTGACGCCCCGACCGAGAGCCCGGCGCCTCCCACGCCGGGCTTTCGCCGTGCCTTTCGCCCTCGTGCCTCCCGCCGCCGGCCATCGCGGCGGGCCTGCGTGTTCGCTCGTCGCGCGGCCCGCCCGGCTTCGTGGGCGGCACGCCCGGCCCAGCCACTCTCGGACCGCGCCGGGCCGCACTGGGCGCGAGCACGCAGCGGCCCGGCCCTGCCACCCGCGGACCGCGCCGGGCCGCACCGGGCGCGACCACGCAGCGGCCGGGGCCATGGCACGCACGGCCCTGCCACCCGCGGACCGCGCCGGGCCGCACAGGGCGCGACCAGGAGGGGGCGGCGACTCACCGAGAGGGAGGGCTGGGCGGCTGAGCGTGGCGGGTCAGGCGCCGGGCTTGACCAGGCCGGTCTCGTAGGCGAGGACGACGGCCTGGGTGCGGTCGCGGAGGCGGAGCTTGGTCAGGACGTGGCCCACGTGCGTCTTGATCGTGGTCTCGCTTACCTGGAGGGCCTCGGCGATCTCGGCGTTGGAGTGTCCGCGGGCGACGTGGATGAGGACCTCGCGTTCGCGGTCGGTGAGCGTGTCCAGCTTGGACGTGACGGTCGTCTCGGGCGCGGGTAATGCCTCGGCCACCCGGGTGAGGATGCGCGCCAGCACGGCCGGCGTGATGACCGCGCCGCCGGCGGCCACCGCGCGGACCGCGGCGATGACCTCGGCGGGCGGGGCGTCCTTGCGCACGAAGCCGGCGGCCCCGGCGGCGATCGCGGCCAGCACATCCTCGTCCGTGTCGAGGTCGGTCAGGATCAGCACCCGAACGGGCAGCCCGGCCGCCGTCACCGTTCGGGCGACCGCCAGGCCGTCGAGCCGGGGCAAGGTGATCTCGGCGACCACCACGTCGGGCAGTAGCCGGCGGGCCAGCTCGACCGCCTCGCCGCCGTCGCCGGTCTCGCCGGCCACGACGATCTCCGGTCTGTCGCCGTCGGGCCGCGCCAGCACCATGCGCAGGCCCGAGCGGTGCATCGGCGCCGGGTCGGCCAGCAGCACGCGCAGCGGCCGCTCGCCCGTCGTCTCGCCCACCGGCGTCACCCTAGGCGATCGTCGTCGGCGGGGGTGAGGTCGATGCTTACGGGCTCATTTACCGGGAAGGGGGGCGGGGTGCCGCCGAATGCGGGGCACAGGGCCTGGTAGCTGCACCAACCGCACAGGCGGCTGGGTTTGGGGCGGAAGTCCTGGTCGCGTTTTGCCCGCTCGACGGCCTCGGAGAGGGCGACCAGGGTGCGCTCGAAGCGCTCCAGTTCCTCGGCGTCGGGGCTGTAGTCGCAGACCTCGGCATCCTTCAGGTAGAGCAGGCGCAGGACCCTGGGAACCACGCCTCGGGTGCGCCAGAGGACGAGGGCGTAGAACTTCAGCTGGAACAGGGCTCGGCCCTCGAAGGCCTCGCGCGGGGCGCCGCCCGTTTTGTAGTCGACCACGCGCAGGTCGCCGGCGGGGGAGATGTCGAGACGGTCGATGTAGCCCCGGATCAGCAGGGTGTCGTCGACCATCGTCGAGATCAGGGCCTCGCGCTCGGCGGGCTCGAGGCGCTGCGGGTCTTCCACCGCGAAATAGCCGTCGAGCAGGGCGGTGGCGCTGCCGAGGAAGGCGGCCAGCCGAGCCGCCTCGTCGGGGGCCGGGAAATCGATCAACGTCTGCTGGCCGGTCGCGTCGGCCTCGGCCGCGACGGCCGCCGGGTCGCTGCTCGACCGCGGGGCCGGTGCGGCGGCATCCAGCGCGGGCTCGGCGGTGGGGGTATGCCCGGCGGGTTGAGCGGGCTCGGCGAGCAGGTCCGGCCCGGCGGGACGAGCGGGCTCGGCGGTAGGGGTACGCCCGGCGGGTTGAGCGGGCTCGGCGAGCAGGGCCGGTTCGGCGAGCAGGGCCGGTTCGGCGAGCAGGGCCGGCTCGGCGGCGGCATCCGAGGCGGGATCGGTGATCGGGGCGGGCGGCGTGGTGGCCCGAGGGCGGGGGGTCGTGGCGGCGGCGAAGATCTCGGACAGGGCGGGCTCGGCCTCGAGCAGGGCGGCCCAGGCGGGGGCGACCAGGGCGGCGGCGGCCGCGGGGGTGCGGTCGGCGGCGGGGAGGTCGAACAGGCGCTCCAGGACGGCGTGGACCAGCGTGCCGCGGACCTGGTCGGCGGAGGGCTGCTCGGGGAGCTTGTCGATGGTGCGGAAGCGGAACAGCAGCGGGCAGGTCTTGAAGTCGGCCGCGCGGGACGGCGACAGCGAGGGACCGGTGGGGCGGAGGGCCGGGTCGGTCTGAGGCCCGGGGGCCGTCTGTGCCGTCATGTCAGAAAGGCTAGGGCAGGGGTATGACGAAATCGCGTGGCGACCCGGCGGCGGGGACTCCGTAGCATCGTCGGCGTGGAGCAGAGCGTGCCGCGGCCTCGACGACCCGGACGGCCGGGCCGGCCGGTGGGTCATGTGCTGGGCATCCCGATCTACGTGAACGGGTCGATGCTGGTCCTCGCGGCGCTGGTGACGGCTGTGTACGGCAACTACGTGCGCGCCGAGCTCAGGCTCCCGGAGCCGTGGGGCTACCTGGTCGGCCTGGGGTTCGTGATCTGCCTGCTCGGCTCGGTGCTGCTGCACGAGCTCGGCCACGCGCTGACCGCCCGCAAGTTCGGCATCGGGGTCCGTGGCATCACCCTCGAACTGCTCGGCGGCTGGACGGAGATGGACCGCGACGCGCCCACCCCGCGGGTCGACGCGCTGGTCAGCCTGGCCGGTCCGGCCGTGTCGCTGGTGCTCGGCGGTGTCGCCACGGCCGCGACGATCGCGCTGCCCGATCGCACGGCGGCGGGGCAGATCGCGTTCCAGCTGGCCGCCAGCAACATCCTGGTGGCGCTGTTCAACGTGCTGCCGGGGCTGCCGCTGGACGGCGGCCGGGCACTGCGGGCAGGCCTCTGGGCGCTGATCAAGGACCGGAACCGGGCCACCGAGGCGGCCGCCTGGGCGGGGCGGATCCTGGCGTTCGTCTGCATGATCATCGCGCTGTGGCTCTACCGGCTGGAGACGCTGACCCTGTTCGGGCTGTTGTTCGTGCTGCTGGTGGTGTTCACGCTGTGGCAGGGCGCGGGGCAGTCGATCCGGCTGGCCAAGATGACCCGGCGCTTTCCGCTGGTCGACCTGGCCCGGCTGGCCCGGCCGCTGCTGACCGTGCCGGCCGGCACGCCGCTCGGCGAGGCGCAGCGCCGCCGGTCGGAGGACCCCCGGCCGAACGTGGTGCTCGCCGTGTCGGACTCGGCCGGTAATCTCACCGCACTGGTCGACCCGGTGGCCGCCGAGCGCGTCCCGGTCGACCGTCGCCCGTGGGTGGCCGTCGACACCGTGTCCCGGTCGCGCGACGCGGTGCCCGCGCTGCGGCTCGGGCTCACCGGGGAGCAGGTGGTCCGCGCGCTGCAGGCCCACCCGGCCGGGCAGTACGTCGTCACCACGGGCGAGGATGGCAAGGACGTGGTGGGCGTGCTCCGCGTCGGCGACGTCGCCGAGGTGCTGGAGCCGCGCCGGCTGCGCCGTCCGTAAAACCGCCGCAGAACCGCCGCAGAACCGCCGCAGAACCGCCGCAGAACCGCCGCAGAACCGCCGCAGAACCGCCGCAGAACCGCCGCAGAACCGCCGCAGAACCGCCGTAGGACCGCCGCAGGACCGCCGTAGACCGAAGCAACAGCTACAGAGAGAAGCCCGTGACCAGTTCGACCGCCCCCGACCGCGCCTTCCACCCGGGCGACCGCGTCCAGCTCACCGACCCGAAGGGGCGGATGCACACGATCGTGCTGGAGCCCGGCAAGTCGTACCACACCCACCGGGGCGCCCTGGAGCACGACGAGCTGATCGGCCTGCCCGAGGGCAGCGTGGTGACCTCGGCCGGCGGCACGCCCTACCTCGCGCTGCGCCCGCTGCTGTCCGACTACGTGCTGAGCATGCCGCGCGGCGCCCAGGTGATCTACCCGAAGGACGCGGCGCAGATCGTCGCGATGGGCGACATCTTCCCGGGGGCGAAGGTCCTCGAGGCCGGTGTCGGGTCGGGCGCTCTGACCTGCTCCCTGCTGCGCGCGGTGGGCGACCACGGCGAGCTTCACTCGTACGAGCTGCGGGAGGACTTCGCGGCGATCGCGCGCAGGAACGTCGAGGCGTTCCTCGGTGGCACCCAGAAGGCGTGGAACCTGCACGTCGGCGACGTGGCCGACAACCAGGAGACCGGTTTCGACCGGATCGTCCTGGACATGCTGACCCCGTGGGAGGCTCTCGACATGGTCGAGCGGTCGCTGGTGCCCGGCGGCGTCTTCATCGGGTACGTGGCGACCACCCCGCAGCTGTCCGAGCTGGTCGAGGCGCTGCGCGAGCGGGGCGGCTGGACCGAGCCGCGCGCCTGGGAGTCGCTGGTCCGCGACTGGCACGCCGAGGGCTTGGCCGTACGCCCCGACCACCGCATGATCGCCCACACCGCGTTCCTGGTCTCGGCCCGCAAGCTCGCGCCCGGCGTCATCGCCCCGCCCCGCCGCCGCAAGCCGAGCAAGGGCGCCGCCGCGTACGCGCTGCGCCGCGCGGCCCAGGCGGCCCTGGCGGCGGTCGAGGAGCCACCGGCGGCGAATGAAGAAGAGTGAGCAGCCCGCCGGCGAATCCGGCGAAACGGACGAACGGGATCGACGATCGTTACCCGGCCGAGTGATGTGACTACGGCCGGTCCGGTCGGGTAGCTTCCTGTGAGGCAGCGGCGACCGAGCAAGCCTTCAGTCCGTTCAAGGGTGGCGGGCGGGGTATTTGGACGGGGGAGGATCGGGTGGGCACGATGAGTTCTCCGCCGTTCGGTGGCAGCAACGAGATGCCGGCGGTGTTCCCCGACTGGTCGCCGTACCAGGATCTCGACTCCGCCGCCCGTGCCTACCTGCGCGACCCCGAGGTGGCGCTGGACGCCCTGTTCGGGGTGCTGCGCGGCGCCTCCGTGCTGTGCTTCACGCTGGAGCGCTTCGTCAACGAGGTCAACGGCGTCTGGCAGGAGGTCGTCATCTGCGACGGCAGCCGCCTGGTGCTCTGGCACGGCGAGGACGTGGCCCCCGGCGACGGCCCGGTCGGCTCGATGACCTCGTCCCTGCGGGTGGTGCCGCTCTCCACGGTCACCGAGGTGGGCTGCCGGCGCCGGCTGACCCGTACCTCCAACGGCCAGGCCCGGGTCGACAGCATCGACGTCTACCTGCTGCTCAGCTCGATCGACGACGCAGTGCCGCCGCCGGGCATGGACGAGGGCGAGGGCGGCCGCCCGGCGATGCGGCACGACGCGCTGCGCTTCGGCAAGACGCTGGACGACGGCGGACCGGGGCAGATCGCCCGTCTTGAGGAGTTCAGCCGGGTCGTGGCCTCTCTGGTGGGACGCCCCACTCTGTGACGATGTGAGCCTTCAGCCCGGTCAAGGGTGGTGGGCGGGGTGGTTGGACGGCGTTGTTTCGCGGATGTGACGTTTGCCGCGAATTTGGGACGCTGCCCTCGCTTCGCGCGCCGGAATCCCGTACGCGCGAAGGGGTTTGTCAATCGGCGTCCGGACCGGCGATCTCGACCTCGTCGTGAGCCCGCACGACGTGGATGCAGTCGCCGGGGCACTCCTTGGCCGCGTCGATCACCTCGAGGCGCAGGCGGGACGGCACACCGGTGCTCGCGCCGGGAGATTGCAGCAGCTCACCGGCGGGATCCTTGACGTACGCGAGACCGTCGATGTCGAACTCGAAGACCTCCGGCGCGTACTGCACGCAGAGCCCGTCGCCGGTGCACAGGTCCTGATCGACCCAGACCCGCAGCTCGTCGGTACCGGCCCGCATCATCAACCCACTCTCCCGGAAATGCCCCCGGACGACCGTACCGGATGGCTACGACAACCAACTTGCGGCGACTGGCCGAATGGATCAAGACTCGGTGACGAGGGTGTTGCACGGGTCGAAATCCTGGCCACAGCAGCTAGTGTTATCGCAAGACGTTCGAGCCCCCGGGGAGGTGGGACGTGGCACGTAGCGACGAAGCGGATTCACGCGCCGCACGTTGGGAGAAAGAGGCCAACGATCTCTCCAGCCAGGTCGCGTTCCTTCAGGAGGAACTGGCACTGGTTCGGCGGAAGTTGACCGAAAGCCCACGACACGTCCGGCAGCTCGAGGAACGGCTCGCGGCAACGCAGGCGCAGCTGGCCCGAGTGACCGAGAACAACGACCGGCTCGTGGCGACCTTGAAGGAAGCCCGGGCCCAGATCGTCACTCTCAAGGAAGAGATTGACCGCCTCGCCCAGCCGCCCAGCGGCTACGGCGTATTCCTGGCCGCACACGAGGACGGCACGGTGGACGTGTTCACCGGCGGCCGCAAACTGCGGGTGGCGGTGTCGCCGTCGCTCGAGGTGGAGGAGCTGCAGCGCGGGCAGGAGGTCCTGCTCAACGATGCGCTCAACGTCGTCGACGCGTTCGGGTTCGAGCGCAGCGGCGAGGTCGTCCTGCTGAAGGAGGTCCTGACCGGCCCCAACGGCGAGATGGGCGACCGTGCCCTGGTGGTCTCGCACGCGGACGAGGAGCGGATCGTCTTCCTGGCCGACTCGCTCGAGATCTCCAAGCTGCGGGCCGGCGACTCGCTCATGATCGAGCCGCGCTCGGCGTACGCGTACGAGCGCATCCCGAAGAGCGAGGTGGAGGAGCTCGTCCTGGAGGAGGTCCCCGACGTCGACTACACCGACATCGGTGGCCTGCACGCCCAGATCGAGCAGATCCGCGACGCGGTCGAGCTGCCGTTCCTGCACGCCGACCTGTTCCGGGAGCACCAGCTGCGCCCGCCGAAGGGCATCCTGCTCTACGGCCCGCCCGGCTGCGGCAAGACCCTGATCGCCAAGGCGGTGGCCAACTCGCTGGCCAAGAAGATCGCCGAGCGGCGTGGCGAGGAGAAGCACACCAGCTACTTCCTCAACATCAAGGGCCCGGAACTGCTCAACAAGTACGTGGGTGAGACCGAGCGGCACATCCGCCTGGTCTTCCAGCGGGCGCGGGAGAAGGCCGGCGAGGGCACCCCGGTGATCGTGTTCTTCGACGAGATGGACTCGATCTTCCGGACCCGAGGCTCGGGCGTCTCCAGCGACGTGGAGAACACGATCGTTCCCCAGCTGCTCAGCGAGATCGACGGCGTCGAGGGCCTGGAGAACGTGATCGTCATCGGCGCCTCCAACCGGGAAGACATGATCGACCCGGCGATCCTGCGCCCCGGCCGGCTCGACGTGAAGATCAAGATCGAGCGGCCGGACGCCGAGGCGGCCAAGGACATCTTCGGCAAGTACATCCTGGCCAACCTGCCGCTCTCCGAGGACGACCTCAACGAGCACGGCGGGAACCGGGACGCCACGGTGGCCGCGATGATCGAGGCCGCCGTCCTCCGGATGTACACGGAGTCCGAGGACAACCGCTTCCTGGAGGTCACCTACGCCAACGGTGACAAGGAGGTCCTGTACTTCAAGGACTTCAACTCCGGCGCGATGATCCAGAACATCGTGGACCGCGGCAAGAAGATGGCGATCAAGGAGTTCCTCACCTCCGGCAAGAAGGGGCTGCGCCTGCAGCACCTGCTGGACTCGTGCGTCGACGAGTTCCGGGAGAACGAGGACCTGCCCAACACCACCAACCCCGACGACTGGGCCCGCATCTCCGGCAAGAAGGGCGAGCGGATCGTCTACATCCGCACGCTCGTCTCCGGCGGCAAGGGCGCCGAGGCCGGCCGCTCCATCGAGACGGCGACCAACACGGGCCAGTACCTGTAAAAGATCGACGAGTTGCGCGGGCGGGGGTGACCCTCCGCCCGCGTTCTCGTTGCACCTGGCGTGACCAGCCCCGCTCCCGTACGCCTCGCCTGGTTGGACGCGCTGCGCGGCTACGCCGCCCTGGTCGTCGTCCTGTTCCACCTGAGCCCCAGCGTGATCGGCACCGACCGGCATCTGGCGATCTACCGCCACTTCGACGCCGGCAAGTACGGCGTGCTGCTGTTCTTCCTGGTCAGCGGGTACGTCATCCCGATGTCGCTGGAGCGGCACGGCAGCCTGCGCCGGTTCTGGATCGGCCGGCTGTGCCGGATCTACCCGGCCTACCTCGCCGCCATCGCCGTCGTGGTGCTGCTCAGCTCGGCCGGGTGGCTCGCCTGGAGCGAGAGCATGCGCCATCAGACGGTCACCACCGCGCTCGCCCACGTGACGATGATGTCCGACCTGGTCGGTGTCCGCGGCGCCGTGCGCGTCTTCTGGACCCTCTCCTACGAGATGACCTTCTACCTGGTCGTCTCCGGGTTGTTCGTGTGGCGGCTGCACCGGCACAGCGCCTGGTGGGCGGCCGGGCTCGGGCTCACCGCGCTGGTGTTCGGCGCGGGACTGCCGAACGACCTGCTCGGGGCCGGTTCCGGCGCGCGGCGGACCACGGCCGCGATCCTGGTCGTGCTGGTCGGGCTCAGCATCCTCGCGTACCTCAAGGATCGCCTGGTGCCCGCGGCCGGCGCCGCCGGGATCGCGCTGGTCCTGCTGCCGGCGGTCAACGGCCACGCCACCCGCGAGAGCGTCGTCATCGCGTCCTGGCAGGGGATCCTGCTGCTGGCGATCATGTTCGCCGGCACCGTCGTCTACCGGTGGCAGCACGCGCAGATCGGCGGCCGGGAGGCGGCCTTCGCCCTGACGGTGGTCGCGCTCAGCGTGATCGGTGCGCATTGGACACACCTGGGCACCGCCGCGGCCCTGCGTCTCTGGGCGGCCAACGTCGGCGCGGTCGCGCTCACATTCCTTTTCGCGTACGCCATGAGAAACCGAACTGTGCCATCCGTGTTCACCTGGTTGGGCCGAATCAGTTACTCCCTGTATCTGCTTCACGTGATCGTGCTGCTGGCGCTCCCTCGCGTTGTCCCGGATCTCGGGACGCGGGGCATCGTGTTCCGGGCCACGGCCGGGGTCGCGTACCTCTTGGTGGCGCTGGTGACGGCGTGGCTCGCGTACCGGATGGTGGAACAGCCCGGCCAGCGACTGGGCCGGCGGATAGCCGCGAAGCTCGAGCCCCGACCGGCCGGGGCGGGCTCGCTCGCCACACAGCGTGCCGCGCCGCGCACGGGGCAGGGCGAGAACGAGCGCCAGAGCGTCTAGGCTCGATACATGAGCAGCAGCGTGGCGCGCGGGATGGTGGTCGCATGAGCGTTCGACGGATCATGGGTACCGAGGTCGAGTACGGCATTTCGGTGCCCGGGCAGCCCGGCGCCAACCCGATGGTCACCTCCTCGCAGGTGGTGAACGCCTACGGCGCCCGGCCCGAGCTCAACCGGGGTGGCCGGGCCCGCTGGGACTACGAGGAGGAGTCGCCGCTGCGCGACGCCCGGGGGTTCACCTACTCCGGCGCCGCCTACGATCCGGCCGACGCCTTGGCCGACGAAGACCTGGGCCTGGCCAACGTGATACTGACCAACGGCGCCCGGCTGTACGTCGACCACGCGCACCCGGAGTACAGCACTCCCGAGTGCACCAACCCGCTCGACGTCGTCAAGTGGGACAAGGCCGGCGAACGGGTCATGGCCGAGGCCTCCCGCCGCGCCGCCACGATCCCCGGCACCCACCGCATCCAGCTCTACAAGAACAACACCGACAACAAGGGCGCGTCGTACGGGTCGCACGAGAACTACCTGATGCGGCGGCAGACGCCGTTCGCCGACATCGTCGCGCACCTGACGCCGTTCTTCGTGACCCGGCAGGTGTTCACCGGGGTGGGCCGGGTCGGCATCGGGCAGGACGGCTCGGGCTCGGGCTTCCAGCTCTCGTCGCGCGCCGACTTCTTCGAGGTCGAGGTCGGTCTCGAGACCACGCTGAAGCGGCCGATCATCAACACCCGGGACGAGCCGCACGCCGACGCCGACAAATACCGCCGGCTGCACGTGATCATCGGCGACGCCAACCTGTCGGAGATCGCGACCTATCTCAAGATGGGTACGACCTCGCTGGTCCTCGCCATGATCGAGGAGAAGGTGTTCACCGGCGAGTTGGGCGTGGCCGACCCGGTCAGCGAGCTCAAGTCGGTCAGCCACGACCCGGAGCTCAAGCACCTGATCCGGCTGCGCGACGGCCGCAAACTCACGGCGCTCGACCTGCAGTGGGCGTACTACGAGCGGGCCCAGGCCTTCGTCGAGGAGCGCTACGGCGACGACGCCGATGAGCAGACCGTCGACGTGCTCGCGCGCTGGGAGGACGTGCTCGACAAGCTGGGCCGCGACCCGATGCTCTGCTCGGACACCCTCGACTGGGTCGCCAAGCTGCGCCTGCTCGACGGCTACCGCGAGCGGGAAAACCTGGGCTGGTCCTCGCCGAAACTGCAGCTGGTCGACCTCCAGTACGCCGACGTGCGCCCCGAGAAGGGCCTCTACCACCGGCTGGTGGCCCGGGGCTCGATGAAGACGCTGCTCGACCCGGCGGAGACCCAGCGGGCCATGTACGAGCCGCCGGACGACACCCGGGCCTACTTCCGCGGCCGCTGCCTGGCGCAGTACGCGTCCGAAGTGGTCGCCGCCAGCTGGGACTCGGTGATCTTCGACGTGGGCCGGGAGTCGCTCGTCCGGGTGCCGATGATGGAGCCCGAGCGCGGCACCAAGAAGCACGTCGGGGCCCTGTTCGACAAGTGTGAGAGCGCGAAGGACCTGCTAGAGGTCATCATCGGCCGCTGAGTCCTTCCTGAGAAAACGCTCCGCCCCGGCGGAGCGTTTTGTCACAGGTCCGAGGTAGGTTTTTGGTACCCGATGTTGTGCGACTTCGGGTGGCTAGAAGGGGGACATCCATGGCAACCCGAGACACCGGCGGCCAGTCGCAGTCCGGCAAGAGCCGCAGCGCTGAAGAGGTCGAGGACGTCACCGTCGAGGCCAACCCGGAGGTAGCCGAGCGCCACGCCGAGATCACCGAGGACGTCGACGACCTTCTCGACGAGATCGACTCCGTCCTGGAGGAGAACGCGGAGGAGTTCGTTCGCGGCTACGTGCAGAAAGGCGGTGAGTGAGCGGTTTGTCCGACTTTGACTGATCGGACAATCACGTTTCGCTCTTAGCCGAATTCGAGCAGCGACCCACGGTTGCCCGGACCGCCTGGACGCGGGCAATCCGGGCAATACCGACCGAAGTGCGGGCCGTCGTGTGCCGGATCGGGCAGGCTGGTCCTGACCGTGTCCCGGCGTGCGCGGCCCGTCTTCCGTCCGGCCCGAACACGGCGATCACGATCTTCGCACCTCCTCCGTCCGCGGGATATTGTGCAGCAACTGCGACGGCGTCCCGGGGGAGTGGGCGCCGGTGCGAACACGTATCTGAGAGGAACCACGTGGCCAAGGACTTTGATCCATCCGGGCGTCTGCCGGATTTCTTCATGAACGCGGGGACGTCCTCCTTCACGCAGTTCCTGACCCACGCGTCGCCCGAGCTGCTGCCGGGACGGCGACCGTTGCCGCCGGGACTGTCGGCCGACATCGCGCCGCACGGCACCACGATCGTGGCGATCACCACGGCCGAGGGCGTGGTCATGGCGGGCGACCGCCGGGCCACCATGGGCAACCTCATCGCCAGCCGGGACATCGAGAAGGTGCACCCCGCGGACTCGTACTCGCTGATCGGCATCGCCGGCACGGCCGGCATCGGCATCGAGCTGATGCGGCTGTTCCAGGTCGAGCTGGAGCACTACGAGAAGATCGAGGGCATCATGCTCTCCCTCGACGGTAAGGCGAACCGGCTGGCCGGCATGGTGCGGGGCAACCTCGGCGCGGCCCTGCAGGGCCTCGCGGTCGTGCCGCTGTTCGCGGGCTACGACCTGGCGCCGGCCGACCCGTCCCGGCACGGGCGCATCTTCAGCTTCGACGTGGCCGGCGGCCTCTACGAGGAGACCGGGTACGACTCGATCGGCTCCGGCTCGCTGTTCGCCAAGTCCGCCCTCAAGAAGAAGTACCGGCCTGGCGTGAGCACGGCCGACGCGATCACGCTGGCGGTGGAGGCGCTCTACGACGCGGCCGACGACGACACGGCGACCGGCGGACCCGACGTGACCCGCAAGATCTACCCGGTGGTCATGTCGGCCACGGCCCAGGGCACCCACCGGCTGTCGGAAGAGGAGATCACGGCGGTGGCCGAGCGGGTCGTCGCCGGGCGCATGGAGAACCCGGGCGGCTGAGCCCCTTTTTTGACCACGCTGATTTCGGGACGAAAGGGAGTAGCCACCCGTGGCCATGCAGTTCTACGCATCACCCGAGCAGGTCCAGCGCGACCGCTCGGAGTACGCCCGCAAGGGCATCGCCCGCGGCCGCTCCGCCGTGGTGCTCACCTACGAGGGCGGCATCCTGCTGGTCGCCGAGAACATCACGACCCTCCGGAAGATCAGCGAGATCTACGACAAGATCGGCTTCGCGGCGGTCGGCCGGTACAACGAGTTCGAGAACCTGCGCCGGGCCGGCGTGCGGATGGCCGACCTCAACGGCTACAGCTTCGACCGGCGCGACGTGACCGGGCGCGGCCTGGCCAACGCGTTCACCCAGACGCTCGGCGCGATCTTCTCGGAGACGCAGAAGCCGTACGAGGTGGAGATCTGCATCGCTCAGGTCGGCGCCACCCCGGAGTCCGACGAGCTGTACCGGATCACCTACGACGGCTCGGTGATGGACGAGCCGGGCTTCATGGCGATGGGCGGCCAGGCCGAGGCGATCTCCAACGTGCTGCGCGAGCGGCACGACACCGCGGCCGAGCTGCAGGACGCGCTGGCCCTCGCGGCCGAGGCGCTGGGCAGCGTGGGCGGCGAGAACGGCCAGCCGCGCCGGCTGGAGGCCAAGCAGCTCGAGGTGGCGGTGCTCGACCGGCGGCGCAAGGGCCGGGCGTTCCGCCGGATCGCCGGGTCGTCTCTCAACGAGCTGCTCGCGGGCAGTGCCGATGTGGCCGACGCCGATCTGGGCGAGGTCGACGCGGCCCCGCCCGGCCCGGCGGAAGACAAGCCGACCGTCTCGGCGGCGTCGGTGGACACCGAGGGCGAGGCGCCGGCGGCTTCGGACGACCCCGCGGAGCCGGCCGACGACGTGAACGGCGACGGTTCCTGACGTTCGACGATTGAGGGCCCGGCCGGTTCGGCCGGGCCCTCAGCTGTGCCAGTCGGGCCTTCAGCTGTGCCAGACGGCCGCGACCTCGGCTGCGAGGCGGGATCCCTGGGCGTCGCCGGCCTCGATCGCGGCCTCCCAGCGGCCCATGTCGAAGACGTTCGGGCCGAGCGCGGCCAGGGTGTCCTCGTCCGGCGCGATCAGCGCGACCTTCGACCGCCGCCGCAGCGCCTCGATCTCGGCGGCCGGGGCGCCGTGCACGCGGACCGGCGCGAGCGGCGCCAGCACAACGATGCGGGCGCACTCGGCGGCCAGGTCGGCGTTGGTGCCCGAGCGCACCCCGCCGTCCATGTAGCGCCGGCCGTCGACGGTCACCGGCGGGAAGATCGCCGGGACCGCGCAGCTGGCCGCCACCGCGAGGTCGAGCGGCACCCCGGACGAACGGTCCCAGGCGATCGGATCGCCGGTGGCCGCCTCGACCGCCGCGATCACGAGCGGCCGGTCGGGCCACTCGTGCCGCGGCAGCCGGCGGGTGAGCGAGGCGACGTACTCCCGCTCGCCCACCACGTCGGCTTCCAGCGCCAGCCGGCCGACGGTCCGCCGGATCGTCGCCGGGTCCATGCTCTCGTCGGTGAGCGCCGCGAACGCTGCCGTGCCGCGTTCCCAGTCGGGGGCGATCGGCGGGCCCGCGTCGCCGAGCCGGGCCTCGATGCGCCGCGCGTCGAGCAGGTCGAGGCCCGAGGTGATCAGCGCGCCGGTGATCGACCCGGCCGACGTGCCCACCACCAGGTCGGCGCCGGTCAGGTCGACGCCGGCGGCCCGCAGGCCGGTGAGCACGCCGAGGTGCCAGGCGATGCCGGTGATGCCGCCGGCGCCGAGAACGAGAGCACTATCCATGATCTATGCGTAGCACGGGCTCCCTGTCAGGACCTTGAGTCGAGAACGATGCGGAACCGGGCGTCGCCGGCCATCATCCGCTCGTAGGCCTTCGGCGCCTCGGACAGCGGCATGATCTCGTTGGCCGAGCGCACGCCGTGCCGGACGGCGAAGGCCAGCGCGTCCTCGGTCTGGATCGCCGTGCCGACCATCGTGCCGTTGATCGCGCGGACCGGGAACAGCAGGTGTGCCGGGTCGACGGTCATCGGCTCGCCGCCGGCGCCGATCACCACGAGCCGGCCGTGCGCGGCCAGGCCGCCGACCAGCGCCGACATCGCGCCGCCGTTCGCGCCGGTGGCCAGGATCGCGTCCGCGCCGCCCAGCCGCCGCAGGGCCGCCGCCGGGTCCTCGGCCGTGCTGTCCACGTAGTCGTCCGCGCCCAGCGAGTCGGCGAGCGCGGCCTTGCCGGTGCCCCGGGCGATCGCGACGACCCGGTGGCCGAGACGGCTCGCGTACTGGACGGCAAGGTGGCCGAGACCGCCGAGGCCCTGCACCGCGACCAGCGAGCCGGGCCGCAGTCCGAGGTCGGTCAGGCCGCGGTAGACGGTGATCCCGGCGCACAGCAGGGGAGCGGCCTCGACCGCGCTCAGCTCGGCGGGCAGCCGGACCAGGCCACTGGCCCGGGCGTACACGATCTCGGCGTAGCCGCCGTCGACCGTGGTGCCGGTGGTCTGCTGGTCGGCGCAGTCGACGAAGTCGCCGCGGCGGCAGTGGTCGCACTCGTAGCAGGGTCCGTTGAGGAACCCGACGCCGGCCCGGTCGCCGGGCTTCCAGGCGCGCACCCCGGCCCCGACGGCGTCGACGACCCCGGCGATCTCGTGCCCCGGCACCATCGGAACGGCGGGGTCGGGCCGGAGCAGCCCGGCCACGGCGAGCAGGTCGCTGTGGCAGACGCCGCAGGCCTCGACCCGGATGCGGACCTCGCCGGGTCCGGGCTCGCGCAGCTCCCGCTCGACGAGCGCGAACTCGCCCTTCCCGGACACCTGGTAGGCGCGGTAGGTGGTGGTCATCGATGCCTCAGCCTTCGAACGTAAAAAGGATCTTGCCGGTACGGCCCGGCCGGTTGGCGTGCTCGAGGGCGCGCTCGTACTGGTCGAGGGGGTAGGTGGCCTCGACCGGGACGTACAGGGTGCCGTCGGCGACCAGCCCGGCGAGCTCGGCGTACACACGCTCGATCTCGGCCCGCGGCGTGGCGGCCAGCCAGTTGCCGATCCACAGGCCGCGGTGGGCGAGGCCGCCGAAGACCAGCGGGCCGAGCGGCAGCCGCGGGCTCTCGCCGGTGACGGCCGAGTAGGAGACCAGTGTGCCGCCGGGGGCGAGCGCACCGGCCAGCACGTCGCCGCCCGGGCCGCCCACGCCGTCGAAGGCCAGCCGGGGCCGCTCGGCGATGCTCAGGTCCGGGCCGTCGACCAGCACGTCGTCGGCGCCCAGCGCGCGCAGCTCGTCGGCCACCTCGGCGCGGCGCACGATGCTCAGCGTCCGTACGCCGGCGTGCTTGGCGAGGGCGATGACCGAGCGGCCGACCCCGGAGTTGCCGAGGTTCTGGGCGACCCACTCGCCCGGTCGCAGCGTGACGTAGTCGTTGAGCAGCAGGTACGCGGTGAGCGGGTTGATCGACAGCATGGACAGCTGATGGCCGTCGACGCCCTCGGGCACCGTCACCGTATTGCCGGCCGGCACCACGACCTGGTCGCCGAAGACACCCTGCCGGTAAGGGCTGATCACAACAACCCGCTTACCGGTGAGCGCGGCGGCGTTCTCGCCGGCCCGCACCACGCGGCCGACACCCTCGGCGCCGAGCACCGCCGGGAGCTGCGGCTGGATCGGGTACCAGCCGTTGGCGAACAGGGTCTCGACCGGGTTGATCGGGGCCGCCTCCATCGCGACGAGCACGTCGTCCGGCCCGACGGTGAGGTCGGGGTCCTTGACCAGGCCGGCGGTGTGCGTGGGGTCGCCGAGCGCGGAGATGACTAGTTGGCTCATGGCCTAGCCCTTCTGGCTATTCTTGGAAGACGCTTACAGCAACGGCAACGTATCATCGCCTTGTAAGCGGCTACAACGGGTAGCCCCGCATGAAAGAATGTGACCATGGCAACCGGGATCGTCGACCTTCTCAACTCCCGGCCGTACGCGAACCTCCCCGACAAGCTCGACGACCCCGGGACGGCCCAGGTCGTGCTGCGTCCGTTCGGGCAGGAGGGCCCGCCGCCGGCCGCGCGGATCGAGCAGGTCCGGGCGGTGCGGGACGCGCTGGTGGCGCTGGCCGGCGAGGGTGGCGACTGGGCCGACCTGACGGCCCGCCTCTCGGCGGCGACCTTCGGCTACGACTTCGACGACGGCGTACGCCTGCGGCAGGTCACCGGCGATCCCGTGCTCGGCCGCATCGCGCAGGAGGTCGCCGCCCTGGTCACGGCGGGCAACTGGACCCGGCTGCGCCTGTGCGCCAACGACGAGTGCCGCGAGGCCTTCTACGACAACACCCGCAGCCGTACGCGCCGCTGGCACTCCTACGAGTACTGCGGCAACAAGGTGAACGTCGCCGCCCACCGCGCCCGGGGCAAGTGATGCCGCGCGTCGTCGAGCTGTGGCGCTACCCGCTCAAGAGCGCCCGCGGCGAGCCGCTGACCGAGGCGAGGGTGGAGACGACGGGTCTCGCCGGCGACCGCGAGTGGGCCTGCGTCGACCCCGGCGACGGCACGGTCGGCAGCGCCAAACACCCTCGCCGCTGGGGCCGCCTGCTCTCCGTCGGCGCCCGAGCGGAGGACGACGACCTGGTCGTCCGCATCGGCGCCGAGCAGTTCCGCGCCGCCGGGGCCGAGGCCGCGCTGGCCCGCCACCTCGACCGCCCGGTGCGGCTGACCCGCGAGGTGCCGCCCGGCGCCCGGCTGCACCGCACCCTGCCCGGCGTCGACGGCATGGTCCCCGACTGGATGGCCGGCCTGCGCCCGGGCGAGGACACGGTCACCGACGTGGGTGGCGGTGGCGCGGGCGGTTTCGTCGATTTCGCCCCGGTCCACCTGGTCACGACGGGCGCGCTGGCCCGGCTCGGCGCGGCGGCCGTCCGCTTCCGCCCCAACATCGTGCTCGACGCCGCGGACGACCCGGAGCCCGGCACCGAGCTCCGCCTGGGCGATGCGGTGCTCCGCACGATGTCCCCGACACCGCGCTGCGTAGTCCCGAGCCTGGATCACGGCCCCGGCGCGCCGCCCGACGCCGATGTGCTGCGCACACTGGCCCGCCGCTACCGGATGCCGGTCGCCGGCCTCGGCAAGGCCGCCTGCTTCGGCGTCTACGCCGAGGTCCTCCAGCCCGGCGACCTCCGGCTGGGCGGCAGCTAGCTCGCTGGGGATGGCTGGGTCGGACCCGGTGAAGTACAGTTTTCTGTACGTCATGGGGAGTGGATATGCGAACGGTGAACTTCACCCAGTTGCGGCAGAATCTCGCCGCTGAGCTCGACAGCGTTGTCGACGATGCCGAGGAGCTGGTGGTGACCCGCTCGGGGCACGAGCCGGTGGTGATCCTCCCGCTGGCGGAGTACGAGTCCATGAAGGAGACGGAGTACCTGCTCCGCAGCCCTGGCAACGCGGCGGCGTTGCGCCGGTCGATCGCTGAGCTGGACCGTGGCGAAGGCGTCGAGCGGGACCTCACCGACCCATCGGCGGCGCAGGACGTCGCGTGAGGCTGATCTTCTCGGAGACCGCCTGGTCGCAGTATCTCAGTCATACGGATCGGAAGCTGGTCAAACGGATCAACGATCTGATCGAGGACATCATGCGCAACGGGTATCGGGGCATCGGCAAGCCGGAGGCCCTTCGCGGGGAGCTGTCCGGGCTCTGGTCGCGGCGCATCGACCAGGAGCATCGGCTGGTGTACCGGATCAAGGGCGGCGACGTGGAGATCGTCGCCTGCCGGTACCACTACGGCACGCGCTAGCTGGTCCACCCCCGGCGCGAGGTCAAGGGAGCAGGGGGCGCCACCAGGACGGGTTGTCGCGGTACCAGCGGATCGTGGCGGAGAGGCCGGAGGCGAACTCGGTGCGGGGGCGCCAGCCCAGCTCGCGGCGGATCTTGTCGTCGTCGAGGGCGTGGCGGTGGTCGTGGCCCTTGCCGTCGTCGAGCAGCTCGAGGGCGTCGCGGCCCGCGCCGAGCTCGGTCAGGATCATCGTGGCCAGGTCGCGGTCGGCCAGCTCGACGCTGCCGCCGATGTGGTAGACCTCGCCGGCCCGGCCCTCGAGCAGGGCGAGGGCGATGCCGCGGCAGTGGTCGGCTACGTGCAGCCAGTCGCGCACGCGGGTGCCGTCGCCGGCCAGCCGGGCCGTGCGGCTGTCCAGCAGGGCCGTCACGAGGCCGGGGACGGTCTGGGCAGGGTCCTGGTAGGGGCCGTAGTTGTCGCTGCTCCTCGTGACGACCACGGGCAGGCCGTGGGTGCGGTGGTAGGCGAGGGCCATGAGGTCGGCGCCGGCCTTCGCGGCGGCGGCGGGGGTGGTGGGGGCGACCGCAGAGCGCTCGGTCCACGCGCCGGTGTCGATCGAGCCGTACACCTCGTCGGTGGAAATATGGATAAAACGGGAAATGTCCTGGCGGAGTGCCGCTTCGAGCAGGACCTGGATGGCGTGGACATCGGCGCCGGCGGGGGCGGACGCAAAGTGCACGATGGCGGAGTGACCGCGCAGGGCGGCTGCGACCACTGGGGCGTCGGACACGTCGGCGGGGACGAAGTCGAGGCGCCTGCTCTCCGCCACGGCGCTCAGGTTCGCGAAGCTCGAGGCGTACGAAATCTTGTCGAGAACCGTGACCGAGGCGCCCTCGAGGCCCGGCAGGCGGTCGGCGAGAACCGCCCGCACGAAGTGCGAGCCGATGAACCCGGCGCCGCCGGTGACCATGAGCCTCATCGCCCCGCGAGTCTATCCGCGGCTCCGCGGCGGCCACCCGATCCGGTGACCTGGCCGTGGCCCGCGGTGCCGGGGAGCGTGGCCCGCAGTGCCGGGGAATGCGCGAGTGGTGACTGCCAATGGGTGCCCGATGAGGCTAGTGTTTCGTCATGGAACGGCGAATTTTCGGCCTCGAGACCGAGTACGGCGTCACGTGTACTTATCGGGGGCAGCGGCGGCTGTCACCGGACGAGGTGGCCCGCTACCTGTTCCGCCGAGTGGTGTCCTGGGGGCGCAGCAGCAACGTCTTTCTCCGCAACGGTGCCCGGCTCTACCTCGACGTCGGTTCCCATCCTGAGTACGCGACACCCGAGTGCGACTCCGTGACCGACCTGGTCGCCCACGACCGGGCCGGCGAGCGGATCCTGGAGGGCCTGCTGGTCGACGCCGAGAAAAGGCTGCACGACGAGGGGATCGCGGGCGAGATCTACCTGTTCAAGAACAACACCGACTCCGCGGGCAACTCGTACGGCTGCCACGAGAACTACCTGGTCTCCCGTCATGGCGAGTTCGGCCGGCTGGCCGACGTGCTCATCCCGTTCCTGGTCACCCGGCAGCTGATCTGCGGCGCCGGCAAGGTCCTGCAGACGCCGCGCGGCGCGGTCTTCTGCCTCTCGCAGCGCGCCGAGCACATCTGGGAGGGCGTCTCCAGCGCCACCACCCGCTCGCGCCCGATCATCAACACCCGCGACGAGCCGCACGCCGACGCCGAGCGGTACCGCCGCCTCCACGTGATCGTCGGCGACTCGAACATGAACGAGGTCACCACCCTGCTCAAGGTGGGGTCGGCCGACATCGTGCTGCGGATGATCGAGGCCGGCGTGGTCATGCGCGACCTCTCCCTGGAAAACCCGATCCGGGCGATCCGCGAGGTCAGCCACGACGTCACCGGCCGCCGCAAGATCCGCCTGGCCAACAACAAGGAGGTCTCGGCCCTCGAGATCCAGCAGGAGTACCTCGCGAAGGCCACGGAGTTCGTCGAGCGGCGCGGCGGCGACCAGACCGCCAAGCGGGTCGTCGAGCTGTGGGGCCGGGTGCTCAACGCGATCGAGAGCGGCGACCTCGACCCGGTCTCCCGCGAGATCGACTGGGTGTCGAAGTACAAGCTGATCGAGCGGTACCAGGCCAAGCACGAGATCCCGATGTCCCACCCGCGGATCGCCCAGCTCGACCTCGCCTACCACGACGTGCGCCGGGGCCGCGGCCTCTACGCGCTGATGGAGAAGCGCAAGCAGGTCGACCGGATCGCCAACGACCTGGAGATCTTCGAGGCCAAGGAGACGCCGCCGCAGACCACGCGGGCCCGGCTGCGCGGCGAGTTCATCAAGCACGCGCAGGAGAAGCGGCGCGACTTCACCGTCGACTGGGTGCACCTCAAGCTCAACGACCAGGCCCAGCGCACCGTCCTGTGCAAAGACCCCTTCCGCGCGTACGACGAGCGGGTGGAGCGGCTGATCGCCAGTATGTAGAGCTATTGTGGCCGGGCTATGGACAAGCCCGAACGCACCGCCGAGGACGTTCTCTGGGGCCGGGTGCAGCGCAAACGCGACCGCATCCGGGCCGAGATCCAGCGCAACCGCGCCGGCGGCCACAAGATCCCCACGTGGGCGATGGCCGCCGTCCTCGGCGCGGCTCTGCTCGGCTGGCTCTGGCTGATCTTGGCGCGGTAAGAGGAGCGGCAAGAGCGACGGCACGGTAAAGCAACCCGGTAGCACCCGCTCCCGCAACCGGGACCGGGAAATCTGGACGGGTGAAGCGATACGCCGTGCTCGCCGCCGTTGCGATCGCCGCGTACCAGCTCATCCCCGCCGACGGGTGGTGGACCAGCGGCTGGCAGCTGGCCATCGGGTACCTCGGCGTCGCCGGCATCCTGGCCGGCACCCACCGCCTGCCCCGCCGTGACCGGCTGCCCTGGTGGTGCTTCGCGTTCGGCGTCGGCGCCAACGTCACCGGCATCCCCGTCTCGATCTACTGCGTCGACGTGCTCGGCTGGCAGGGCCTGCCCACCCCCGCCGACCCGCTGTTCCTGCTGCTGTACCCGGCCTGCGCGCTCGGTCTGGCACTGCTGATCCGCCGGCGGGAGCCGCGCCGGAACCGGACCGCGGTCGTGGACGCCGCGACCATCACCACCGGGCTCGGTCTGCTCGCCTGGGTGTACGTGATCAAACCGGCGACCCTCGGGCAGGACATCGACATGCTCGGGCGCGCCGTGCAGGCCGCGTACCCGATCGGTGATCTTCTGCTGCTCGCCATGATGACCCGCCTGTTGCGCGGCGGCGGCCGCCGCGGTGCCCCGTTCTGGTGGATCACCGGCTCGCTCGGCGCGTTCCTGCTCGGCGACACCGCCTGGGTGGTGGTCGGCAGCATTCCGCAGATCGGCGCCCAGGTCGAGAAGATCCAGTGGTTCAGCCGCTCGATCGACATGGTGTTCCTGGTCGCGTTCGTGCTGTTCGGTCTCGGCGCGCTGCACAACGAGGCCCGGGAGGTCGGCGCCGCCGCGTCCCCCGAGCCCGTCCGGCTCGGCCGGATTCAGCTCGCGCTGCTCGCCGCGGCCTCGCTGATCGCGCCCGGCCTGCTCGCCGTCCAGCTCGCGCAGGGGCGGGTCCGCGACGGCTGGGCCATCGTGATCGGCTGCACGGTGCTGTTCCTGCTGGTGGTGCTGCGGATGGCGCAGCTCGTGCGGGAGGTCGAGCGGCGGGCCGCCCAGGTGCGCGACCTGGCCCGTCGTGACGAGCTGACCGGCCTGCCCAACCGCCGGGTCTGGAACGAGGACCTGCCCCGGGCCCTCGAGTTCGCCCGTCGCGACCGGCGGCCGATGAGCGTGGCCCTGCTCGACCTCGACCACTTCAAGCTGTTCAACGACACGTTCGGCCATCCCGCCGGGGACCGGCTGCTCAAGGAGGCGTCGGCGGCCTGGCACGGTGCGCTGCGGGCGGTCGACCTGCTGGCCCGCTACGGCGGCGAGGAGTTCGTCGTGCTGCTGCCCGACGCCGACGAGGGCGAGGCGCGGGAGATCATGGAGCGGGTGCTGGCCGCGACGCCGCAGGAGCAGACCTTCTCGGCGGGCATCGCGGTGTGGGACGGCGACGAGACCCCGGACCAGCTGGTCGCACGGGCCGACGCGGCGCTCTACGCGGCCAAGAACGCGGGCCGTAACCGGGTAACCGTCTAGTCAGAGCAATGCCGCCGCGTGCCGGCCGGCGGCCGCCGCGGCCAGGAAGTAGGCCTTGTCCTGGTCCAGGCCGCGTCCCATGGTGGACAGGCCGACCGGGCTCGCGCGCAGCGCCTCGTCCAGGCCGTCGACCGGGACGCGGACCAGGCGGTGTCGTGCGCCGAGCGGCGCGAGCGCGGCGTCGATCTCGGCGGCCAGGCGGGGCTCGAGGCCGTCCGGCACCGGCAGGTCCGCGGGGAGCAGAGCCACTTTCCCGTACGCCGTGAGCGAGTGATGGGAGACGCCGCGGTGCCGGGGCCGGCCGTCGCCGTCCGACACCCGCAGGGAGCCGACCGGGCGCCCGCCGAGGATCGCGGCCGCGTTGACCGCCTCGCCCAGCGCCACCCCGGAGAAGCCCCAGGGCGTGCCCGTGCCGAGATTGCCCGGGCCCTGCGCGACGATCGCCACCTCCGCGCCGAGCACGTGGCGGGCCGCGAGCAGGCCGGTGTGCACGGTGCTCGCCTCCAGGTCGCCGCCGAACGCCTGGCCGGTCGTGATCGTCCCCGCGAGGTGGCCGCGCAGCCCGTCCAGGGTGCGGGAGAACCACGCGGGAAGCGCCCCGCCGTCCGTCATGACGTACACAATCGTGGTCTTGGGCTTGTCGGCTCTTATGCCGGCGAGGATGGCCGGGAGCGCGGAGTGGAGATCGGCCGTGACCACGGGCATGCCGTCGAGCGAGACGGCCGCCTCCATGATCGCCCGGTGCGGGGAGGCCTCCTCGTCGACGCCGAGCCGGATGGCCTGCAGCGGCGTGTAGCGGGCCTTGACCAGGTGACCCCGCTCGCGGGTGGTGCCGTCGTCGGCCGGGTCCTCCGGCAGCCGGTCGGGGATGGCCACGACCAGCGCGTAACCCCCGGTGCCCAGGCCCATGACCAGCGCGCCGACGTTCAGCAGCACGCGATCGCCCACTCGCGGCTCGCCGACCAGCGCGGGATAGGCGAGCGCCCGCAGCACGCCGTCGTCCGTCGCCACGTCAAGCTCGGCCGCGCCGTGCCAGGTGCGGCGGATCGCCTGAACCGTCCCGGACCGCCAGCGCACCATGACCGGCGAATCTACTCGACTCCGCCGTCCACGTGACTGCGACCGGCCGTGCCCCGGGTCGGGTCGAGGAACACGTACCGGATCGCGGGATAGCGGGTCCGGAGCCGGACCTCGGCGTCGTCGGAGGCCTGCTCGATCTCGCCGCCGCTCACCTCGTCCACGAAGTCGACCTTGGCGGCGACCAGGATCTCGTCGGGGCCCAGCTGCATCGTCAGCAGCGTCGGCACCGCCACCACGATCGGGATGCTCGCGATGTCCTCGGCGATCTGGTTGTGGATGCGGCGCGGCACCGAGCGGCCCACCAGCAGCGACACGTTGCTGCGGGCCAGGATCGCGGCCACCAGGAACAGCAGGACGCCGATCGCCACCGAGGCGATGCCGTCCCAGAGCTCGTCGCCGGTCATCTCGGTGAGTATCAGGCCGAGCGCGGCCAGGACCAGGCCGACCAGCGCCGCCGAGTCCTCGAAGTAGACCGCCTTCACCGTGGTGTCGGGGGTCAGCCGCAGGAAGCGGGAGCGGCTCACGCCCCAGCGCCGCGACTCGCCGGCCACCTGGCGCTGCGCGCGCAGGAACGAGGTGCCCTCGGCCACGAACGAGATCGCCAGCACGAGGTACGACCAGAGGAACTCGCCGCTCGGCTCGTCCGCGACGATCGCCGTGATGCCGTGGTAGATCGAGAAGCCGGCGCCGCCCACGAACGTGAACAGCGCCGCGATGAACGCCCAGACGAAGCTCTCCTTGCCGTGCCCGAACGGGTGCTGCTCGTCGGCCGGTTGCTTGCCGCGCACCAGCGCCACGTACAGGAAGATCTCGGTGATCGTGTCGGCGAACGAGTGGGCCGCCTCGGAGAGCATCGCCGAGGAGCCGGAGAACAGTCCCGCCGCGAGCTTGGCGATGGCGATCGCCAGGTTGGCCGCGCCGGCCAGGATGACCGTGCCGATGCTTTCGCTCTCCGCCTCTTCGGGCGCACCGGGCACGTCGAGTGCCTCGGCGCCCGCGAGGCCGGGGGTTCGCTCCGATGTCACACCGATCATCCTTCCCCGGGCAGGTCACGAAATAACAGTGCGGGCCTTCCTGCTGCTAGCGTTGCCTCTCGTGTCGCGGACCCGCACCGAGCGCCTGGTCAATCTCGTGATCTGCCTGCTGTCCACGCGACGGTTCCTCACCGCCGCGCAGATCGCCGCGACCGTGCCGGGTTACGAGCACGACCCCGAGGACCCCCGCGACCACGAGGCCTTCCAGCGCAAGTTCGAGCGGGACAAGGCCGAGCTGCGCGAGCTGGGTGTGCCGCTGGAGACGGGCACGGCCAGCGTATTCGACCAGGAGCCGGGCTATCGCATCGCGCACCGCGAGTACGCGCTGCCCGACATCATCCTCGAGCCCGACGAGGCGGCCGCGGTCGGTATCGCGGCTCGCCTCTGGCAGCACGCCGGCCTCGCCGCGGCCGCCTCCTCCGGGCTGGCCAAGCTGCGCGCCGCCGGCGTCGAGGTCGACCCGCAGGCCACCCTCGGCGTCGAGCCGGTGGTCACGGTCGACCCCGCCTTCGGGCCGCTGACCAGTGCGGCGCGTGACCGGCGTGCGGTCACGTTCAGCTACCGGGTGCCCGAGGTCGACGAGGCCGCCACCCGCCGGCTCGAACCGTGGGGCGTCGTCTGCTGGCGCGGCCGGTGGTACGTGGTCGGCCACGACCGCGACCGGGACGCCACCCGCTGCTTCCGGCTCTCCCGCATCGTCGGCAGCGTCCGGCCGGTCGGCCGCCGGGACGCCTTCGTCCCGCCGGAGTCCGTCGACCTGATCAGCCACGTCGCGGGCTGGGACGGGCCGCGGCAGTGGAACGGGCGGGCGATCGTCGTGGCCCGCCATGGCCGTGCGGCGGGCCTGCGCCGATGGGCGGTTTCCACCCAGCCGGGTCCGTCCGGGGATCGGCTCACGGTTCCTTACGCGGACGCGGAGCGGATCGCCTCGACCCTGGCCGGGTACGGGCCCGACGTCTTCGTCGAGGGGCCGCCCGAGGTGCGGGACGCGGTGATCCAGCAGCTCAAGGAGGTCATGGCCCGGCACGAGGGTGTGGTGGCGGCATGACCGGGCCTCGAACGTCGGTCGACCGCCTCGGCCGGCTGCTGAATCTCGTTCCGTACCTGATCGCGCGCCCGGGGATCCTGGTCTCGGAGGCCGCGGCCGACCTCGGCATCAGCGACAAACAGCTGCGCGAGGACCTCGAGCTGCTCTGGGTGTGCGGCCTGCCCGGGTACGGGCCCGGCGACCTCATCGACATGGCGCTCGACGGCGACCGAATCACGATCAGCCATGACGCCGGCATCGACCGGCCGCTGAAGCTGACCCCGGACGAGGCGCTCGCCCTGGTGGTGGCCCTGCGGATGCTCGCCGAGACGCCCGGCACCGGCAACCGCGACGTGATCGAGCGGGCCCTCGCCAAGATCGAGAGCGCGGCCGGCGACCTCGCCGACGCCCCGGTGGCGGTCAAGCTGCCGGCCAACGCCGAGAAGCTCGACCAGGTGCGGGCCGCGGTCGAGGGCGGGCACGCGCTGCGGATGACCTACTACACGGCCGCCCGGGACGAGACCACCGAGCGGGTCGTCGACCCGATGCGGGTGCTGATGGTCGGCGGCCGGGCGTACCTGGAGGCCTGGTGCCGGCGCGCCGAGGCCACCCGGATGTTCCGGGTCGACCGCATCGACGCGTTCACCGAGCTGGACGAGCCGTCGGCGCCGCCGCCCTCGGCCGCGCCACAGGACGTGAGCGACGGCGTCTTCAAGCCCACCCCCGACCTGCCGCTGATGACCCTGCGGGTGGGCCGGCACAGCCGCTGGATCACCGAGTACTACCCGGTCGAGGAGGTGCGCCGGGACGGCGCCGAGTGGGTGGTGACCATGCGGATCACCGACCTGGGCTGGGCGCAGCGGCTGCTGCTCGGCCTCGGCCCGGACGTCACCGTGATCGGCCCGCCCGAGTTGCTCGAGCGGATCCGGCGGCAGGCCACGGCCGCGCTCGACCAGTACAGCTCGCCCGCCCGGTAGGGTGTCCGGCGTGCTGCTCTGGGTCTGGATCGCCGTGGTCGTGGTCGCAGTGGTCATCCTGGTCGCGGCGGCGATGCCGCTGCTGGGCCGGCTCGGTGGCCTGCGCCGGGCCGCGCTCAAGCTGCAACGCCGCCAGGAAGAGGCGCTCAAGCTGCAGGAGAAGGCGCTCGTCCTCCAGGAGACCGTCCTCGAGGTGCAGCAACGCGCCGAGGCGGTGCAGGCCGGGCTGGCACGCATCACTAATCGTCAATAATCTTTACAGATTGTGTGCGCGCCGGTAACGTGCGGCGTTCCTTCCCTGTTGTCCAAGACTTCGCGGGTGGGTGCAGAATCCCAAGGGTCCCGGTGGGCTACTTCACCGGATTTGACACGTACGATGGACCCCGCACACCTGATCCGACCGACTGGAGTTCTCCCATGGGTGCCCTCAAACCATGGCACATCGCCATCTTCGTGGTTGTCCTCGTGCTGCTGTTCGGCGCGAAGCGGCTTCCCGACGCCGCCCGGTCGCTCGGCCGGTCGCTGCGCATCATCAAGGCGGAGACCAAGGGCCTCATCGACGAGAACAGCGACGTCGCGGAGAAGGCCGAGCCGCCGTACTCGCGCACGCCGCTGCAGGGCGACGTCCAGCCGCCCCAAACTGGGCAGGCACAGGGTTACCAGCCGCCGCCGGCTCCGCAGCAGCAATACCAGCAGCCGCCGGCGCAGCCGTACGTCGACCCGGTGCAGCGCACCAACGACCGCTGACCCGGAACGATGGCACTCGCCCTTCGCCGCCGCCAGGGGCCCAGCAAGTTCGAGCAGGCCGCCGACGGCTCGATGACGCTGATCGAGCACATCCGGGAGCTTCGTAACCGGTTGTTCTGGGCGTCACTCGGCATCGTCGGTGGGCTGATCGTCGGGTTCATCATCTCCCGGTGGACGTTCCACATGCTCAGCCAGCCGTACTGCGGGCTGGACACGTCCTGGGTGCGAAACCCGATCAGCGGCAAGCTCGAGTGCCGCTTCATCACGCTCGGCGTCGGTGACCAGCTGATCCTCCGGCTGAAGATCGCGCTCTGGGTCGGTCTCGTGCTGGGCGCGCCCGTCTGGCTGTACAACCTCTGGGCGTTCATCGCGCCGGGCCTGCACAAGCACGAGCGCAAGTGGGCGTACATCTTCGTCGCGATCGCCGCTCCGCTGTTCATCGGCGGCGCCGTGCTGGCCTTCTTCGTGGTCAAGCACAGCCTCGCCTTCATCATGGACGCGGGCGTCATCGGCGGTACCACGCAGCTCGAGGTGACGGCGTACATATCGTTCGTCACCAGCATGATCCTGCTGTTCGGCGTGGCGTTCGAGTTCCCGCTGATCCTGCTGATGCTGAACTTCACCGGGGTCGTCACCGGCCGGCGCCTGCTGAGCTGGTGGCGGATCGTGATCTTCCTGTCGTTCGCGTTCGCCGCGATCGCCACCCCCGACCCCGGCCCGTTCGGCATGACGCTGCTCGCCGCCTGCATGTCCCTGCTGTACTTCATCGCCGTCTTCATCGCGATGATCAACGACAAGCGCAAGGGTCGTGGCCGGGAGATCTACGCCGACCTCGACGACGACACGATCTCGCCGCTCGAGGACGACCGCGTGCCGGTCGGCGCCGCCGACCCGATCGAGGCGGCCAGCACGATCGACCCGCCGACACCGGTGCACAAGCCGCTGCCGCTCGAGGGCCGTTTCGACGACATGACGTAGTAATGTCGCCCGCCATGACGAGCGGTGACATCGCGGTGCTGGCCAACCCCACGGCGGGGCGTGGCCGGCACCGCGGTCTGCTTCCGGGGGTGTTGCAGCGGCTGGGCGCCGCGGGGCACACCGTGCGGCTGCTGGAGGCCGGCGGCGCCGAGGAGGCGGAGAAGGCCTGCCATCGGGCCGTCGCGGACGGCTGCGCGGCGCTGGTGGCGGTCGGCGGGGACGGCACCGTGCATCTCGCGCTGCAGGCGGCGGCGTCGCGGCCCGTCGCGTTCGGGGTGGTGCCGGCGGGCACGGGGAACGACTTCGCGGCGGGGGTGGGTGTCCCGGCCGATCCGACGGCGGCGGCGTCGGGGATCGCCACCGCGCTGCGTGACGGCACGAGCGTGCCGATCGACCTGGCCCGCACGGTGGGTACCGACGGGGAGACCCGATGGTTCGGCGCGGTGCTGGCGGCCGGCTTCGACGCGATCGTGAACGAGCGCGCCAACCGGATGCGCTGGCCGCGCGGGCCGCGCCGCTACGACCTGGCGATCGTGCTCGAGATGGTGCGGGTGCGGCCGCGGCTCTACGCCCTGGAGATCGACGGGGTCGACCACGGCTTCGAGGGGACGCTGGTCGCCGTGGGGAATTGTCCGAGTTACGGCGGTGGTTTGCGGATCGTCCCGGCCGCGGACCCGGCCGACGGGCTTCTCGACGTGCTGACCGCGCTGCCGCTGACCCGGGCGGCGATGGCGCGGCTCAAGCCCCGGCTGCGGCGCGGCACGCACGTCACCGACCCCCGCGTCCGGACATATCGGGCAAAGCAGGTGCGGCTGCACTCCGACGGCATCATCGCGTACGCGGACGGCGAGCGGATCGGACCGCTGCCGCTGGAGATCACCTGCGTCCCGGGAGCGCTGCGGCTGCTGCGCTGAGGTGCGGTCCGGTTGCGCGGGCCGCCACGCGGTCAGATATCCCGGGCCCGGCCGAACCTGAGGGCATGTCGCTCAGTTCGCTCCGCTCGTTCAGTGGCGCCGCGTCGCTCGCCTTCGAGACCACCCGCTCGACGCTGAAGGCGATGGCCGAGGCCGCGGTGCCGCCGGGCGGGTCGGACACTCCCGGGGAGCGCCGCCAGGCGACGCCCGCCGCTGGTCCCGCTTCCGGCCCGGTCGACCTCGAGGCCGTCGAGCCCACGCCGGCCGAGAAGCGCAAGGCAGGGGTCCGCAAGGGCATCAATCTCGACGCGTACGCGTGAGATAGGTCTCTCGGTCAGTCGGTGCAGCCGGCCAGCGCCAGCGCCGCGGTGAGCCCGTTGGGGCGGCCGGGCTCGGAGGCCGGCAGGACCAGGGCGGCCAGGCCCGCTTTCACCGCGCCCGCGTCGGCCGGGGTGTCGCCGACCATCAGCGTGCGCTCGGGGTCGGCGCCGAGCATGCCGCAGGCGCGCAGGAAGATCGCGGGATCGGGCTTGACCCGGCCGACCTCGTAGCTCAGCGCGAACGCGTCGATCATGGAGTCGAGGCCCCACGTCGCGAAGTGCGGTCGGATGTCGAAGCCGATGTTGCTGACCACCGCCACCTTGATGCCGGCGTCGTGCAGCGTGCGCAGCGTGGGCTCGGTGTCCGCGTACGGCAGCCAGCCCTCGGCGCTCAGCAGGCGGTCATACAGCGCCTCGGCCAGGCCCTCCACCTCGGTCGGGACGGTCGCGGCCAGGCCGGTGAAGGCGGCGCGGTGGCTGTGCGCGTACAGATCACGGTCGGCCCAGTGCTCGGCGAGCTGGGGCGGCACCCTCGCCGGAAGGGGCCCGCCGGCCCGGCCCGCCATCACCAGGCGGTCGGCGAGCATCGTGGCCTTGCCCCGCTCGAGCTCGTGGCCGCAGGCCACCGCGGCCGCCTGAACCCACTGGATCGGATCCTCCACCTGAGCGAGCGTGCCGTGGAAGTCGAACAGCACGGCGTCGACCTGGCGGGACTGCCGATGGGGAGGATGATCGGTCGATTCCACGGCTTCCGGCACGGGTGCACGATACCTACCCCGTCTGACAGGTTGGGACGCAACCGCCGGTGCTGCGGGTTGTCACACCCCCGCATTAGCCTTGTGGTCATGACGAGTCCCGCCGAGAAGTACGCGGAATCGAAACGGCGGGCGGCCCGGCAGGCCGAGTTCCCGGCGCTCGACGGCTTCATGCTCGACGTCGGCTTCGACCTTGACGATTTCCAGCGCGCGGCCTGCGAGTCGCTCGAGCGGGGCAGCGGCGTGCTGGTGTGCGCGCCGACCGGCGCCGGCAAGACGGTGGTCGGCGAGTTCGCCGTGCACCTCGCGCTGCGTGCCGGCGCGCGTAAATGCTTCTACACCACCCCGATCAAGGCGCTGTCCAACCAGAAGTATCACGACCTCGTCGAGCGCTACGGCCCCGACAAGGTTGGCCTGCTCACCGGCGACAACGCGATAAACGGCGACGCCCCCGTCGTGGTGATGACCACCGAGGTCCTGCGCAACATGCTCTACTCGGGCTCCTCGTCGCTCAAGGGCCTGGCGTACGTCGTGATGGACGAGGTGCACTACCTGGCCGACCGGTTCCGCGGCGCGGTGTGGGAAGAGGTGATCATCCACCTCCCGGCGTCGGTGACCCTGGTCTCGCTGTCCGCGACGGTCAGTAATTACGAGGAGTTCGCCGACTGGCTGGTCACCGTCCGCGGTGAGACCGAGGTGGTGGTCAGCGAGCACCGGCCGGTCCCGCTCTGGCAGCACATGCTGGTCGGCCGGCGCATGTTCGACCTGTTCCACGACGCCGACGCGGCCCGCAAGCACGACGTCCACCCCGAACTGCTGCGCTACACCCGCGAGATGGAGCGCCGGCTCGAGCTCACCGACCGGGCGCACGGCCCGGGCTACCGCGGCCGTTCCCGGCGCTGGCAGCCGCCGCCGCGCCCCGAGGTGGTCGACCGGCTCGAGCGGGCCGGCCTGCTCCCGGCGATCCTGTTCATCTTCAGCCGGGCCGGCTGCGACGCGGCCGTCCAGCAGTGCCTCTCGGCCGGGCTGCGGCTCACCGACGCCGACGAGCGCGCCGAGATCCGCCGCATCGCCGACGCGAGGGTCGCCGGCATCCCGCGCGAAGACCTCTCCGTTCTCGGGTACTTCGAGTGGCTCGACGGCCTCGAGCGGGGTGTCGCCGCCCACCACGCCGGCATGCTGCCCGCCTTCAAGGAAGCGGTCGAGGAGTGCTTCGTGCGGGGCCTGGTCAAGGCGGTCTTCGCGACCGAGACCCTGGCCCTGGGCATCAACATGCCGGCCCGCTGCGTCGTGCTCGAGCGCCTGGTCAAGTTCAACGGCGAGGCGCACGTCGACCTGACCCCGGGGGAGTACACCCAGCTCACCGGCCGGGCCGGCCGCCGCGGCATCGACATCGAGGGCCACGCGGTCGTGCTGTGGAACCCCGAGGTCGACCCCCGGCACGTGGCCGGCCTGGCCTCCACCCGCACCTATCCGCTTCGCTCGTCCTTCCGCCCGTCGTACAACATGGCCGTCAACCTGGTCGGCACGGTCGGCGCCGAGAAATCGCGTGACCTGCTCGAGTCGTCGTTCGCCCAGTTCCAGGCCGACCGGTCGGTGGTCGGGCTGGCCCGGCAGGTCCAGCGCAACGTCGACACCATGCAGACGTACGCGGAGGACGAGGCCTGCCACCACGGCGACTTCGACGAGTACTTCGCGATCCGCGTCGCCATCGCCGACCGGGAAAAGGCGCTGTCCCGCCAGGGCGTGTCGCAGCGCCGGGCGGCCGCGGTGTCCTCACTGGAGCGGCTGCGGATCGGCGACGTGATCCGGGTGCCGCAGGGCAAGCGGGCCGGGCTGGCGGTGGTGCTGGAGGCGCCGGCCGGTGGCTTCGGCGAGCCCCGGCCGCTCGTGCTCACGCAGGACAGATGGGCCGGCCGGGTCAGTCCCGCCGACTTCCCGGGCGAGGTGGAGGTGCTCGAGCGCATCCGCGTACCGAAACACTTCAACCACCGCAACCCCTCGGCCCGCCGCGACCTTGCCGCCCAGGTCTCCGCCACCGGTCTCGACCGGCACGGCGGCGGCCGGCGCGGCCGCCGCGGCGGCGCCGCCAACGGCGAGGACCCCGAGATCGCCCTGCTCAAGGTGCAGATGCGGCAGCACCCCTGCCACGCCTGCCCCGACCGGGAGGAGCACGCCCGCTGGGCCGAGCGGCGGCACCGCCTGCAGCGCGACACCGACGCCCTGCGGGACAAGGTGGCCGGCCGCACGGGCTCGCTGGCCCGCACGTTCGACCAGGTCTGCGCCGTGCTCGGCGACCGGGGCTATCTCTCGCCCGAGGGCGAGGTGACCGAGGCCGGCCGCATGCTCGGCCGCATCTGGTCCGAGGCCGACCTGCTGGTCGCCGAGTGCCTGCGGCAGGGCGTGTGGGAGGGCCTCGAGCCCGACGAGCTGGCCGCCGCCGTCTCGATGGTGCTGTACGAGTCGCGCCGCGAGGGCGACGACCGCGCCTCGGTGCCGAAAGGCCCGATCACCGCCGCCGTCGACGCCTGCACCAAGCTGTGGGGCGAGATCGCCTCGGACGAGGCCGACCACGGTCTTTCGCTGACCCGCGAGCCCGACCCCGGCTTCGTCTGGCCGATGTACCGGTGGGCGCGGGGCGAGCCGCTGGCCCGGGTGCTCACCAGCGGGCACAACTACGACACCGACATGCCGGCGGGCGATTTCGTGCGCTGGGCGCGGCAGGTGCTCGACCTGCTCGGCCAGGTCAAGGACGCGCCCGCGTCGTCCGAGGCGGTGCGCGCGGTGGCCCGCAAGGCGATCACCGCGGTCAACCGCGGCGTCCTGGCCTATCAGGGCGAGCTGTGATCGATACTTCGGTGGCGCATCCCGCCCGGCGCTACAACTACTGGCTGGGCGGGGAGCATCATTTCCCCGCCGATCGCGCCTCGGGGGACGCCATCGAGGCGGCCATGCCGACGATCCGGCTGATGGCGGTGGAGAACAGGCGCTTCCTCGGCCGCGCGGCGGCCTACCTGAGCGCCCAGGGCGTCCGGCAGTTCCTCGACGTCGGCACCGGCCTGCCGGCCCCGGGCGGCATAGCCGATGTGGTCGACCCGTCGTCCCGCATCGTCTACGCCGACAACGACCCGCTCGTGGCCCAGCACGCCGCCGCGCTGCTGGCCGACGGCCGGGTCTACCTCGAGGCCGACGTGCGCTCACCGCGCGAGATCCTCGACCACCCGTCGCTGCGCGCCACGCTCGACCTGGACGCGCCGGTGGGCCTGATGCTGCTGGCGGTTCTGCATTTCCTCCGCGACGACGACGACCCGCACGGCGTCGTCCGCACGCTGGTCGACGCGCTCCCGTCCGGCAGTTACGTCGTGGCCAGCCACGCCACCTGGGAGTATCTGCCGCCGACGGTCGTCGAGCGGCTGACCGCGCAGAACGGCGACGGCCGTTTCGCCCCGCGCGACGGCGCGCAGTTCGCCGCCTTCTTCGCGGGCCTCGAGCCGGTCGCCCCGGGCCTGACCTCGGTCGCCCACTGGCACGCCGCCGGCGACCTGCCGTCGATCGAGGACGTCGCCTGCAACGGGATCGTCGCTCGCGTCCCCTGATCGACGAGACTACCGGCGGGTAGGCATACTCCTTGGCCATGAGTGCTCCGCTGTGGGTCCGGCCGCCGTTTCTCCTGCGCGCCGCGATCGTGGGATGCGGGCTGGTCGGGCTGCTGATCGGGGACCACCGGGTCGTCTACTTCACCGCCCAGAGCAACCTGATCGTCCTGGCGTACTTCGTCGGCGCTCTGTACTGGATGGTCCAGCGCTCGACCGTCGTGCCGCCGGCGCCGCGGTGGCGGGGAGCCGTCACGCTCTGGATCCTGATCACCTGCCTGATCTCCCACTTCATGCTCAACCACGGCGAGAACCCGCTGCCCGGGCTGGTGGGAGCCGGCGCGGTCGCGAACTGGTCGTTGTTCCTGGTGCACTACGTGGTTCCGGTGCTGGTGCTGGCCGACTGGGTGGCGTTCGGGCCGCATCGGGTGGTGCGGTGGCGGGACATCCCGCTGTGGATCGCGTACCCGCTCGGCTATGGCTTGATGATCGAGATCCGGGGCGCGCTGTTTCCGTCGGTGCCCATCCGCTATCCGTACTTCTTCCTGGACCCGGCCGGGCACGGGTACGGCTGGGTGGGTCTCCAGTTCGTCGAGCTCGCCGTCATCTTCGGCCTGCTCGGCGTGGTGGTCGTGGGCCTGGACCGGCTCGCGGGCCGGGCCGGAGACCGTGGCCGGAAGTCTGCCCCGGAGGCCATCGACGCTCGTCCGGGTCCTGCCTAACGTGGGTTGAATGAGTACGGCCCACGGGGGATGTGAAGGGCCGGCGACGCGGTGAGCGGCAAGGCGGCGCCGCAGGCCGGACCGGACGACGGGGCCCGGGCGGAACCGGTTCAGCCCGGTCCGGGCACGTCCGCGCCCGTGGGCAGCCGCGCCATGGCGGGGATGTCGGCGGCGGACGTCGTCCAGGTGGCCTCGGCGCTTCCCGCGGTGGGCAACTTCGCTCTGAGCCGGCTGCTCGGGGGACCGTCCGCGCCGTCCGACCCGCTGGCCGACCCGCGGTTCAACCCGGAGTCGCTCGTGGACCGGCTGGCCCGGGCCATCGACAGCGACGAGGTCAAGGTCGTCAGCCTGCCGCAGGTCGATCTGATGACGGGGACGACGACTCCGGGCAAGTTCGTGCGGCACGTCGACGCGGCCGCGGTCGCCGCCGTGCTCGACGACCTGACGGCGGCCCAGGCCGAGCACGTCGCCCGGCTCTACGAGACCACCGAGGGGCGGCCCCTCGAGAAGGACCTGTTCGGCACCGGGCATTCCGGCTTCCCGAGCGACCTGACCGACGACGCGACGAAGCGGATCCAGGCGTTGATGCGCGGGACCCGCCAGGAGCGGAAGCCGGGCGCCGGCCCGCCGCCCGCGCTGGACGCCAAGATCGAGGCGGACGCGTCGGAGCTGCACCAGCTGCTGTCGCGCGACCTCACCGACCAGACCCGGGAACGGGTCATGACGCTGCACCGGCGGGACACCGGCGAGATCGACCGGCTGGACTCCGCGTACGCCCGATTGTTCGGTGGCGAGCTCAGCATGGTGCTCGGGGGCAAGCTGACCGGGCTGCAGCGCAGCCGGATGGCGTTCCTGCGGGACGGGGACCGCGCCAAGGCCGACGCCTGCGCCATCGAGGACAAGCGCCGTGCGATCGAGGAGATCGACAAACGCCTGCGGCCGTTCGGGTTCGACGCCCGGTACCTGCCGAACTTCGGCCCGGTCGACATGTCGGAGCTCTCGAAGAAACGCGCGGCCCTGGTCGCCGACATCCAGGCGATCGCCGGGACGAACGTGGCGGAGGCGCAGGAGGATCCCGGAGGGCTGAACGCGGCCGAGGCCGTGCGCCGCCGGCTCGGCGCCGTGCTCGGCACGCTGGGCTCCGGCGGCGTGAAGAGCCTGGGCGAGGAGCTCGAGGCGACACTCGGCGCCGGGGCCGGGCAGGCGATCACCGCGCTCGCGCACGGCGACGCGGTGGCGGCCGCCGCGCGCAAGCTGCTCGAACTCGAGATCACCCACACGACGTCGACCGACGCCATCGCGCCGCTGCTGCGGGGGCTGCGCGCACAGGCGTACCGCGATGTGCAGGCCATGATCTTCGACGGGCGGGTCGCGGCGAGCGAGAAGGAGCGCATCGGGCGGGATCCGGAGGGCGCCGCCGACGGCCTGGCCAAGCGGAATGTCCAGGCCTTCATCGCGACCTACGACAGCATCCGCGACCAGGGCGGCGGGCGGTCGTGGGAGTCGATCGTCGACTCGGCCAGCAGCGGCAACGAGGCGATGCTCCGCGGGCTGGTGGCCGGCGGCGGAGGCGCGACCGAGCTGCAGGAGCTGGAGTTCGCCCTGAGCCGCAACGACAAGGAGGGGGTGCTCGCCGTGCTGGGCCGGCAGCCGAGCGGCCGCCAGGTCAAGCTGCTGGAGGACGCCTACGACGCGGCGCACGGCATTCCCGGCGGCCTGCGGATGCGTCTGTTCGGGCCGTTCGGGGTCGAGTACGCGAGCGGGGCCGCGAAGTCGTCGATGATGCCCGGCGGCATGCTGTTCGGGCGGGACGCGGCCCGGGCGGCCGAGGCGCTGTCCATGCCGGTGGCCATGGGCGGGCAGCAGGAGATGGAGTGGCTGGCCACGGGCGGCTCCGGCGAGGTGTCCGCGACCGAGGCGACCAGCGGCCTGACCGGCACGATGCGCGAGTGGGGCGACGTGCCGGAGACCCAGCAGCAGATGCGGAACTCCGCCGGGCGGCTGAGGGCGATGCGGGGCGAGTTCGGCGGCGACCCGTGGGCGGTCGACCGTCCGGGGATCCTCTCCCGCGCGCGACGGGTCCGGGCCACCCTGAGCGGTGACGCCGCCGCCTACGAGGAGGAGAACGAGGCCCTGCGGGACAAGATCCGCCAAGGCGTGAGCTTCGCGGTGACGGTCGCGCTCGGCCTGGCCCTGCCGGGCCTCGGCTACGGATTCGCCGCGACCATGGCGCTCAACATCGGCGGGACCGTGATCACAAACCTTTCCGTGTACGGGGAGAAGTACTCGCTGTCGAATTTCCGGGCGGACGTGCTGGGCGGTCTGCTCGGCGGGCTGGGCGGTGCGATGGCCGAGGAGGTCGTCGGCGCGGTCGCGGCCCGGGTGGTGCAGCGCTCCGCGGGCTCGGCGGCCGGCGTCATCGAGCGCGAGGGCATCGCGGTCGCGCTGGCCGTCGAGGCGCCCGCGGCGCAGGTCACGGCGCGGGAGGCGGGGCTGCTGGAAACCGTGTCGCGGTGGGGAGCGGGCGCGGTCGGCCAGTCGGCGGGCACCTCGGTCGCCACCGGGCACAACGAGTTCAGCTGGTCGTCGTTCGGGACGAACTTCGGGTTGAGCGCCCTCGGTCACTGGGTGCACAGCCCGCGGCCGGGGACGGGACCGGAGGCCGGGCCCCGCGAGACGGAGGCGGGCCCGGCCACGACAGCGGGGACCGAGCCGGGTCCGGCCGTGACCCCACGGACGGAGCCGGGTCCGACCGTGACTCCGCGGACCGAGCCGGGTCCGGCCGTGACTCCGCGGACGGAGCCGGGTCCGGCCGTGACTCCGCGGACCGAGCCGACCACGGGCGTGCGCGAGCCCACGGTCCGGGAGCCGGCGGTGGGGGAGCACGCCGCTCAGGACGCGACCGGACCGGTCGCCGGCGGCGAGCGGGAGCTGGTGGGCGCGGGCGCCGGTGCCGGCCGGCCGGGAGAGGCCGCCGGCACGCCGCAGGGCGGAATGCGCGGCACCGGGGTCCTGCCGCTGGCCGAGAAGCCCGTGATCGGTGCCGCCGAGCTGGTCGACATGCGCCTGCTTCTCGTGCAGGAGGCCGAGGTGGGCGGGTTGCGGCACGGCACGACCTTCGAACCGACCGCGGTACCCGCGGAGTCCATGCGGGTGGCGGTCGGGCTGGACGCGGCCGGCGGGCTGGTCTACAGCTCGGTGCAGCTCGACATCGCGCTCGCGACCCCCGCCGCGGGCGGCGTCCACGGCCTCGCTTCCGGGCACGCGGCCAACCGGCTCACCTTCGACGGCACGACGTGGCGCGCGCGCATCGAGATCGACCCGCGGCTGCAGCCGCGCGACGCCCAGCTCGCGCTGCGGCACGAGACCAACGAGGTCGCCGGCATCGTCGCCAAGGTGCACGAGCGTGGACTGTCGGGCACCGAGCTGAACGAGGCGATCGCGGCCGAGCAGCGCTCCGGCCTGACCCGCGAGGGCGCCCGCGGCGACGCGGCGACCGAGCACGACATCGCGACCACCGTGGACCTGATCGAGCTGTTCCAGCGGTACCGCGCCGACCCCAGCGAGGGGAACCGGGGCACGCTCGACCGTCAGCTGCAGGCGATGGGGTTCGCCGCGCGGTCGTTCGGGCAGGAACTGGTGGCGCCGACGGCCGCGTCGGGCGAGATGCGGCCGGTCACCAGCCTGGAGATGACCCGCGACCGGCTGATCCGCGACCACGCGCCCAAAGGCCTGCACGAGCCGCTGCTGTCCTACATCGACCAGTGGCGGCTCACCAACACCGAACAGACGCCGTTCGTCCCGGCCGACCGCCCGGCGGTGGGCGCCCGCATCCGGGAGTACACCGACGCGCTCGTCGGACGGGCGGCCGCCGCGGAACCGTTCGCCCGCCTCACGCCCGAGCAGCGGATGGACGCCATCGAGATCCTGGCGCAGACCGGCCTCGGAGCCGAGCAGATCACGGCGAAGGCTCTCATCGAGAACGGCATGGACGCGACGCTCGCCGCCGACATCGTGGCGACGCTCGGCGGGCAGAACCCGTACCGGAACCTCTACGCAGAGCTGGAGAGCATGATGACCCTCCGGCGCCGGCTGCGGTCGGCCGCCGAGAAGGGACAGTCACCGGAGTTGGACGTCGGGTTCGGCTTCGTCCGGCAGCTGCGCTCGGTCGAGGTGATGACCGGCGGCGGCCCGCTGGACATGCAGCCGTTCGGGACCGTCTGGGAGCGCCTGCAGGCCGCGCGGGACGCCGGCTATCTCGAGCCGGCCACCAAGGGCGGCGATCCGATGCGACCGCAGTTCGTGGCGGGATCCGATCCCGACGTCGGCGTGCGGCTCACGTGGCATGTGCGGGGGCGTCCCGGCGTGGAGGGCGTGGACAGCCTGTTCGTGATCGACCTGCCCGGCAAGAAGCGCGATCGCGGGTTCCGGTCGGCCGACCTGATGGGCGCCCACTTCGAGCCGGCCAAGCCGGAGGGCGGCGCCGCCGGTGAGCACGTCAGCGAGACGGGCGTCGTCGTGCCGGCCGACTCGGCGCCCTCGCACATCGTGATCACCCCGGACCGGGTGTTCATGGAATGGCTCGACCGGTGGGGGCTGCGGCGGCAGCGGGTCAGGCTCGAGGACGAGTTCAACAGCCTCACGCGTTGATCCGCTGCCATGCGCTATTTGATGGGGTGTTCAAGACCGCAGGGCTCCGCCCCGCACCCCGGCCACGCTCGGAGATCCGCCTGGCGTTTTGCTTGCGGTGGGTGGGGTGATCTCCTCGCGGCGGCTGCCGTCGCGAGGAGATCACCCCCGGGTCCGGCTTGGGCGGCATTCGCCGCCAACCTCAAACCCTGCATGGGCGGGCGGGATCCGAAAGCCTCTAGACCCGGCCGTAGCGGACCTCGCGGGGGTTCCAGATCGTGGCCAGGCGTACGCGGTCGCCGGGCTTGGGGGCGTGCCAGATCCGGCCGGCGCCGGCGTAGACGGCTACGTGGTAGGCGTGCCGGCCGTGCACCCAGAAGACCAGGTCGCCGGGGCGGGCGGCGGCGCGGCTGACCGGGTGGGCGGCGTGGAACTGCTGGTTCGCCGTTCGCGGCAGCCGGACGTGCACGGTCCGGTAGGCGTACCCGGAAAGGCCGGAGCAGTCGAACGCGTCGGGGCCCTGGGCGCCGTGGCGGTAGGGCTTGCCGCGCTGGGAGCGGGCGGCGGCGACGATGCGTTCGCCGCGCAGGCGCAGGGCGTCGTCGGCATCCGCGGAGGAGCGGGGCGAGCCCGTCGCGGCGCGGGCGGGGGAGGAGGGGGCCAGCAGGAGGCCTATAACGGACAACAGGGCGAGGAACGCCGCGAACTTGGGCAGGCTGAAGCGGACATGAACGGACATGACGGATCCTGGTCCTTCAACCGCCTGCGAGGTTAGCTGTCGGGTTAGGCCTGAAGGCGGCCCGTCGCTGGTGCGACTTCACCCCGAGCCGGCGCACGGCCGGGCAGAAGGGGTCCCCCGCTCCCGCCCACTGAAGCTTCCGATCGGAGACATGGACCGCGCGCGGTGGGCGGGACTCGGCGTCCGCGGCGGTGTGGCGGCCTGCCCGTCGAATCGACCGGGTGGCGGCGCAAGAATCGATCGGGCCTGGCCGAGGGATCCGGCGGGAAACGGCGGCGTTGCTCCCGGACGGCTACCCGTGAATCGGGGCATCCAGGTCGGTCAGGGGCAGACCGGAACCACCCCACGCCTTGGCGATGAGCTCGGCGGCGATGGCGACGGCCGTCTCCTCGGGAGTGCGGGCGCCCAGGTCGAGGCCGATCGGGGCGGACAAACGCGACAGCGACGCCTCGGAGACGCCGGCCTCGCGCAGGCGGCTCATCCGGTCGGCATGCGTACGGCGGCTGCCCATGACGCCGATGTAGCGGGCGGGCGTGCGCAACGCGACCTCGAGGAGCGGGACGTCGAACTTCGGGTCATGGGTGAGCACACAGAGCACCGTGCGCTCGTCGACCGCCGTGGACTCGAGGTACTGATGCGGCCATTGCACGACCAACTCGTCGGCGGACGGGAAACGCTTGCGGGTGGCGAAAACCGGTCGCGCGTCGCAGACGGTGACGTGGTAGCCGAGGAAGCCGCCGATGCGGGCCACCGCGCCGGCGAAGTCGATGGCGCCGAAGACGATCATGCGGGGCGGGCTGAGGTAGGTCTGGACGAAGGCCTCGACGTCGTCCAGGCGCTGCTCGCCGTGGACGCCCAGGTGGACCGTGCCGGTGGTGCCGGCCGAGAGCATGCCGGCCGCCTGCTGCTCGGCCGCCCGATCGAGACCGGGATCGCCGAGCGTGCCCGCCGTGCCGGACGGCCAAACCACGAGCTGGTTGTCGCCGAGGGACACCGTCGCGACCGGGCGGCCCTCCCGGATCGCGGACAGCACGTCGTCCAGGTCGGTCAGGCTGACCGAGGGCTGTATCAGCAGCTCGATCGTCCCGCCGCAGGTCAGGCCGACCTCGAACGCGTCGCCGTCGCTCACCCCGTACGTCTGCTGCTGGGCCTTTTGGGTCTCGATGACCTCCTCGGCGGCGGCGTAGACCGCACCCTCGACGCAGCCGCCGGAGACGCTGCCGAGCACCTCGCCGCGCTCGTTGACGGCCATCGACGAGCCGGGCTGCCGGGGGGCCGAGTTCCACGTGCGCACGACGGTGGCCACGGCGAAGGCGACGCCCTCCGCGCGCCAGGCGACCAGCCCGTCCACGATGTCCCGCACGACTCAACCCTCCGTGATCACGCGGTCGATCGTCAACGGCGAGTTAAGAGATGTCTTAGGTCGCTGTTGACATTGATCAAGCCGCGCGCGAGATTTTCTCCGATTCCGCCCCGCGAGCATTCCGTCCCGCGGGACATGGCCGGGAGGTGCAGCGTGCAGGTGCCGGCTCCGTTCGAATATGAACGCGCCACAAGTGTGGACCAAGCCATCGGGCTGCTGGAACGTCTGGGCAGCTCAGCGCGGCTCGTGGCGGGCGGGCACAGCCTGCTGCCGATGATGAAGCTGCGGCTGGCGAACTTCGAATACCTGATCGACATCAACCCTCTGCACGACCAGCTCGGCTACATCCGGGTCGGAAGCGATTCGGTACGGATCGGAGCGCTGACCAGGCATCGTGAGCTTCTCGAATCGGACGAGCTCGCTTCCGCCTTCCCGATCTTCCGGGACGCCGAGCGGGTGATCGCCGATCCCGTGGTGCGCAACCGCGGGACGCTCGGCGGGTCGCTCTGCCAGGCGGACCCGTCGGAGGACCTGTCGGCGGTGTGCACGACGCTCGACGCGAGCTGCGTGATCCGCGGACCCCGCGGGGAGCGCGTCGTGACCATGGAGCAGTTCCACGTCGGGCCGTACGAGACGGCCGTCGGCGACGACGAGATCCTCATCGAGATCCGGATCCCGCGGCGGGATAATTCCGGCAATGCCTACGAGAAGGTCGAGCGACGGGCCGGGGACTGGGCGGTGGTGAGCGCCGGCGCGGCCATGTGGCTCGCCGCGGACGGCACGATCGCCGATGCTCGCGTGGGACTGGCCGCGGTCGGCCCGAACACCACGGGCATCCCCGAGATCTCGGCCACGCTCCGCGGGCAGGTCCCGAGCGAGCAGGCGTACGAGCAAGCGGGTGTGATCGCGGCGAGAAGCTGCGACCCCGTCACCGACCAGCGCGGCAGCGAGGACTACAAGCGGCACCTCGCGGACGAGCTGACCCGGAGAACCCTGCGCAAGGCCGTCGAGCGGGCGAGGAGCTGAACCGATGCAGGTCACGATGACCGTCAATGACACCGAGGTCACCCGGGAGATCGAGGGGCGGCTGCTGCTCGTCCACTTCCTGCGCGACGTGCTGAGCCTGACCGGCACCCACTGGGGCTGCGACACCAGCAACTGCGGCACCTGCGTGGTCTGGATGGACGGCGAGCCCGTCAAGTCGTGCACCGTGCTCGCCGCGATGGCCGACGGCCACGAGGTGCGTACGGTGGAAGGGCTCGCCCAGAACGGCGAGCTCGACCCGATCCAGCAGGGCTTCATGCAGTGCCACGGCCTCCAGTGCGGCTTCTGCACGCCGGGCATGATGATGACCTGCCGCGCCCTGCTCGACAAGAACCCGGATCCGACCGACGCCGAGATCCGCGAGGCCATCTCCGGGCAGATCTGCCGCTGCACCGGCTACTCGACGATCGTCCGGTCGGTGCGGTGGGCCGCGGTGCACGAGGCGGCCGCCGCGCAGCAGGAGGTGACGGCATGACCACGGTGCAGGACCCGAAGTTCACCGAGTTCCACGACAACGATCAGAAACCGGTCGGCTTCGGTCGCATGCTCCGCAAGGAGGACCCGCGCTTCGTGCGGGGCCGGGGCCGCTACACCGACGACATCCAGCTGCCCGGCATGCTCCACCTGGCGATCCTGCGCTCGCCCTTCGCCCACGCCCGGGTCCTGAGCGTCGACACCAGCGCGGCCGAGGCGTCACCCGGGGTCAGGCTGGTCGTCACGGGCGCGATGCTGGCCGAAAAGGGCCTGGCCTGGATGCCGACGCTCTCCAACGACGTGCAGGCGGTGCTGGCCACCGACAAGGTCCGCTTCCAGGGCCAGGAGGTCGCCTTCGTGGTGGCCGACGACCGGTACGCGGCCCGCGACGCTCTCGAGCTCATCGAGGTCGACTACGACGTCCTCGAACCGGTCATCGACGCCCGGCGCGCGCTCGAGCCGGACGCGCCGCTGATCCGCGACGACCTGCAGGGCAAGGAGAACAACCACGTCTTCGACTGGGAGACCGGCGACGAGGCGGCGACCGAAGCCGTCTTCGCGTCGGCCGACGTCGTCGTGCAGGAGGACATCGTCTATCCGCGCGTGCACCCGGCGCCGATGGAGACGTGCGGCGCGGTCGCCGATTTCGACGCGGTCGAGGGCAAGCTCCGCCTCTGGTCGACCACCCAGGCCCCGCACGCGCACCGGACGCTCTACGCCATCGTGTCCGGGATCCCCGAGCACAAGATCCAGGTCATCTCGCCGGACCTCGGCGGCGGCTTCGGCAACAAGGTGCCGATCTACCCGGGCTACGTCTGCGCGATCGTCGGATCGATCCTGACCGGCAAACCGGTCAAGTGGATGGAGGATCGGTCGGAGAACCTCATCTCGACCGGATTCGCCCGCGACTACATCATGCGCGGCGAGATCGCGGCCACCCGGGACGGCAGGATCCTGGCGATCCGCACCAACGTGCTGGCCGACCACGGCGCCTTCAACGGTACGGCCGCGCCGGTCAAGTACCCGGCCGGCTTCTTCGGCGTCTTCACCGGCAGTTACGACCTGCAGGCCGCGTACTGCAAGATGACGGCCGTCTACACCAACAAGGCGCCGGGCGGTGTCGCGTACGCCTGCTCGTTCCGCATCACCGAGGCGGTGTACCTGGTCGAGCGCATCGTCGACTGCCTCGCCCACGAGCTGGACATGGACCCCGCCGAGCTCCGCCTCAAGAACTTCATCCAACCCGACCAGTTCCCGTACGAGACGAAGACCGGCTGGGTCTACGACTCGGGCAACTACGAGCCCACGATGCGGCTGGCCATGGACATGGCGGGCTACGCCGACCTGCGCAAGGAGCAGGAGGAGAAGCGGGCCCGGGGCGAGCTGATGGGCATCGGCATCTCGTTCTTCACCGAGGCGGTCGGCGCCGGCCCGCGCAAGAACATGGACATCCTCGGCCTGGGCATGGCCGACGGCTGCGAGCTGCGGGTGCACCCGACCGGCAAGGCCGTGGTGCGGCTGTCCGTGCAGACCCAGGGCCAGGGTCACGAGACCACGTTCGCGCAGATCGTCGCGGAGGAGATCGGCATCCCGCCGGCCGACATCGAGGTCGTACACGGCGACACCGACCAGACCCCGTTCGGCCTCGGCACGTACGGGAGCCGGTCGACGCCCGTCTCCGGGGCCGCGGCCGCGCTGGTCGCCCGGAAGGTCCGCGACAAGGCACAAATCATCGCGTCCGGGATGCTCGAGGTGTCGGTCGCCGATCTGGAGTGGGTGAAGGGCTCGTTCCAGGTCAAGGGCGACCCCGGCAAGTCGGTGACGATCCAGGACATCGCGTTCCGGGCGCACGGCGCCGGCGACCTGCCGGAGGGCGTCGAGGGCGGCCTCGAGGCGCAGATCTGCTACAACCCGTCGAACCTCACGTACCCGCACGGGGCGTACATCTGCGTCGTGGACATCGACCCCGGGACCGCGCAGGTGAAGGTGCGGCGCTTCGTCGCGGTCGACGACTGCGGCACCCGGATCAACCCGATGATCATCGAGGGCCAGATCCACGGCGGCCTCACCGACGGCGTCGGCATGGCGCTGATGGAGATGATCGCCTTCGACGAGGACGGGAACTGCCTCGGCGCGTCGCTCATGGACTACCTGATTCCCACCTCGCTCGAGGTGCCCGACTGGGAGACCGGCTACACGGTCACCCCGTCGCCGCACCACCCGATCGGCGCCAAGGGCGTGGGGGAGTCGGCCACCGTCGGCTCGCCGCCGGCCATCGTGAACGCGGTGGTCGACGCGCTCAAGCCGTTCGGCGTCCGGCACGCCGACATGCCGCTCACCCCGTCCCGAGTCTGGGACGCGATGCGCGGCCGGGCCACGCCCCCGATCTAGGAGTTTGATTCTCATGAGCATGGCGGCACGCGTGCACGAACTGACCGGTCAGCGCCGGCCGTTCGTGCACGCCACCGTGGTCCGCGCGCAGGCGCCGACCTCCGCGGTGCCGGGCGACGACGCTGTCATCCTCGCCGACGGGTCCATCGAGGGCTTCGTCGGCGGGGTCTGCGCCGAGACGTCCGTGCGTGCCGCCGCGCTCGACACGCTGCGCGACGGCAACACCGTCCTGCTGCGCGTCCTTCCCAACGAATCCGAGCAGTTCCCGTCGGTTCCGGGCGCTCAGGTCGTCGTCAATCCGTGCCTCTCGGGCGGCGCCATCGAGATCTTCCTGCGGCCGATGCTGCCCCGCCCGCTGATCGGCATCGCCGGCGAGACGACGCCGATCGGCGCCGCGGTGGTCACCCTGGCCGGTTTCCTCGACCTCGAGATCACCAAACCGATGTCGTACGCCGGGGCGAGCGCCGTCGTGGTCGCAGGGCTGGGCCGCGGCGACGAGCAGGCGATCCGCGCGGCGCTCGACGCCGGCGTTCCGCTGGTCGCGCTGGTGGCGAGCCGCACCCGCAGCGCGGCGGTGCTGGACTCGCTCGGCCTGTCGCCGGCCGAACGGGCCCGGGTGCGCCCGCACGCGGGGATCGACATCGGGGCCCGCACCCACAAGGAGATCGCCCTCTCCGTCCTGGCCGAGATAATCCGCGACCTGCGTGCCACCGAGGACGCGCCGCACGCCCCTCTCCACCTGACCGACATTTCTGAAATGTCGGGCGGGCGGACGGCGATCGACCCGATCTGCGGGATGACCGTCGTCATCGGGGAGGACACCCCGCACGCCGTGGTCGACGGGGTGGAGCACTGGTTCTGCTGCGCCGGGTGCCGTGATCGGTTCGTGGCCGCGTGATGACGGTCTGCGGGCTGGTGCTGGCCGCCGGCGGGTCGCTGCGACTCGGCGAGGCCAAACAGCTGCTCGCCTACCGGGGGCGTACCCTCCTCGACGCCACGCTGGACATGGCCCGGGCCTGCGCGTTCGACGACAAGCTGGTGATGCTGGGCGGCTCCGCCGCCGAGGTTCGCGACCGGGTCGACCTCAGCGGCTTCCGGATCGTCGACAACCCCGGCTTCTCGACCGGGTGCGGGTCGTCGGTGAGCGCGGCCATCCCGCACATCCGGGCCGACGCGGTGGTGCTGCTGCTCGGCGACCAGCCCGGGATCGACCCCGCCGACGTGCGCCGCCTGATCGAGGCGCCGGCACCGATCGCGATCTGCTCCTACGCCGACGGGCTCGGTCATCCCTTTCTCTTCCGGCGGGAGACGTTCACGGCGCTCTCGGCGCTGCACGGCGACAAGGCCGTGTGGAAGCTGCTGCACTCGGGCGCGTTCCCGGTGACCGAGGTGCCGGCGGCCGGGCCCGTACCGGTCGATGTGGACACTCGCGAGGACTACGAGCGGCTGCTCGCGGGGGAGCGCCGGTGAACGGGCCGGACGAGGTACGCCAACGGCTGGACACCGTCGACTACCTGGTGGACGACGGGCTGGCCATGGCCATCTACCTGGCGCTGCGACTCGGGAAACCGCTGCTGCTGGAGGGCGAGCCCGGGGTCGGCAAGACCGCGGCGGCCAAGGCGCTCGCGCTCGCTCTCGACGCGCCGCTGATCCGCCTGCAGTGCTACGAGGGGCTGACCGCGGGCGAGGCGCTCTACGAGTGGAACTATCAGCGGCAGCTGCTCGCGATCCGGCTGGCCGAGGCGCGGCACGAGCGGTTGGCCGACGACGATCTGTTCACGGCCGAGTTCCTGCAGGAACGACCGATCCTGCGCGCCGTGCGGCATCGCGGGCCGACCCCACCGGTGCTGCTCATCGACGAGATCGACCGGGCCGACGACGAGTTCGAGGCGCTGCTGTTCGAGTTCCTCGGCGAGGCGTCGGTGACCGTGCCCGAGCTCGGCACCTTCACCGCCGCGCGGCCGCCGATCGTGGTGCTCACCTCCAACCGCAGCCGCGAGCTGCACGACGCCCTGCGGCGGCGCTGCCTGTACCACTGGATCGAGTTCCCGGCGCCGGCCCGGACCGCCGAGATCGTGCGCCGGGCGGTGCCGGGCGCCACCCACCCGCTGATCGCGAGCGCGACCGAGTTCATCGGCCGGGTGCGCCGCCTGGAGCTTGACAAGGCACCCGGGCTCGCCGAGACCATCGACTGGGTGTCCGCGCTCGCCGCGCTCGGCGCCACCGAACTCGCCCCCGCCGACGTGCTGAGCACCCTCGGCACGATCGCCAAGACCCCAGACGACCGGCTCGTCGTCGCCGGCGCCGCCCAGCTGGAGACCTGATGAAGATCACGAACGAGTTCACCGTGCACACCCCGATCGAGCGCGCCTGGGAGGTCCTCACCGACCTCGAGGGCATCGCGCCGTGCATGCCGGGCGCCCAGCTCACCGGCGTCGAGGGCGACACGTACAAGGGCAAGGTGAAGGTCAAGGTGGGCCCGGTGATCTCCGAGTTCGCGGGCACGGCGCGCTTCACCGAGAGGGACGAGGCCGCCCACCGCGCGGTCATCGACGCCAAGGGCAAGGACGCGAGGGCGGCGGGCAATGCTTCCGCGCTGGTCACGGCCGTCCTGACACCAAACGGATCCAGTACGTCGGTGAGCGTCGACACCGACCTGAAGATCAGCGGGAAGCTGGCCCAGTTCGGCAGCGGCATGATCAAGGAGGTGTCCGGGAAGCTGCTCACCCAGTTCGTCGCCAACCTGGAGGCCAAGCTGGCCGCCGAAGAGTCCGCCCCCGCCGCCGCGCCTGCCGCCGCCGCCGCGCCTGCCGCCGCCGCCGCGCCTGCTGCCGAGACGGTGGCCGCTGCGGAGGCCTCGCCCGCCACCGAGACCGTGCCCGCTGCCGAGACCGCCCCCATTGCCGAGACCGTGTCAGCCGCGGACGCTGCTGCCGAGACCTCACCCGACGCCGTGCCGGCCGTTGATGCGCCGCCGGCCGCCGATGCCACGCCCGCTGCCGATGCCGCACCGGCCCGGGCGGCCGCCAGTGTTCCCGCCGCGGCCACTCCCGCTCCCGTCGCGGCCGAGGAGGCCGAGCCGCTCGACCTGCTCGCCATCGCGGGTAGCTCGATCTACAAGCGGGCGATCCCGGTCGTGATCGGCGTGATCGTCGTCGGTGCCGTCATTGCCTGGGTCATTGCCCGGCGCTGACCCTGCCCCGGTCCTGCTGCGCGGCGCCGACCGGGCCGCGTTCGCCGTGGCCTTCGCCGGCCGCCTGCGCGAGGCGGGCGTGACCGCGGGCCTGACCGAGGTCGACGACCTGGTCCGGGCCCTGGCGGTCAGTCCGCCCGACTCCCGGGCCGCGCTCTACTGGACCGCCCGGGTCGCTCTCGTGCGCCGCCGGGCCGACCTGGCCGTTTTCGATCGGGTCTTCGCGGCCGTGTTCGACGACGCGCCGCCCCTGCCGCTGAGCCGGGCCGCCGAGAACGCCGGCCGCGGCCGCGACGACGTGCACGTGCCCGTGCCCGGCGGCGAGACCGCCCAGTTCGCGCCGGGCGGCGGCCTGCCCTGGGCGACCCTGCCCGCGGCCACCGAGGTCGACGAGTCCCCGAGCGATGACGACCTGCGGCTGCCCGAACTGCGCGCCAGCGCCCTCGCCGCGCTGGCCGGCCGGCCCTTCGAGGAGCTGGACGCGGCGGAGACCGCCCGCCTCGGAGCCGCCCTCAAGGACGCGCTCACCCACTGGCCCACCCGCCGCTCGCGACGCCACGCGGCCGACCCGACCGGCCGCCGCGTGGCGCTGCGTCCGACGATCGCCCGCGCCCGCCGTACCGGCTGGGAGGCGATGACCGTGGTCCGCGAGCGCCCGGTCCGCCGTCCCCGACGCGTGGTGATGCTCTGCGACGTCAGCGAGTCGATGCGCGCCCAGGCCACCGCCTACCTGCACCTCATGCGGGCCTTCGCCACGGTCTGCGACGCCGAGGTCTTCGCCTTCGCCACCACGCTGACCCGCCTGACGCCGGCCCTGCGCCGCACCTCGGCCCGCCAGGCGATAGCCGAGGCCACGAGCGCGGTGAGCGATCGCTTCGGCGGCACGAAGATCGCGACCAACCTCGGCGCGCTGCTCGACTCGCACCACGGCAACAGCCTGCGGGGTTCCATCGCCATCATCGCCTCCGACGGCTGGGACAGCGACCCGCCCCCGAGGCTCGCGCTCACGATGTCCCGTCTGCGCCGCCGCGCGTACGAAATCCTGTGGTTGAATCCCCGCGCCGGCGCGCCTGGCTTCAGTCCCGGTGTGGCGGCCATGGCCGCGGCCCTGCCCTATTGCGACGCCCTGCTTCCCGCCGCGACGTTCGCCGACCTGACCGAGGTGGCCCGCCGCCTGACCACGCGCTGATCAGGGATGCATGGTCGCGCCCTTGATGACCTTGTCCACGGCGTTGCGGGGGCCGTAGACGGCCATGCCCACCAGGTCGAGGTCGGCCGTGGTGACCGCCCGGACCGCGGCCCGGTTGTCCCGATCGTTCCCGGTCGAGAACAGGTCGGAGGTGAAGATCGCGGTCGGAAGTGAGCGACTCACCGCCCGCCCGTGCGCGGCCTGCAGCAGTTCCTTGCTCGTCTCGAAGACCAGCACCGGCTGGCGGAACATCGGCAGGTAGCGCACGTCGCCGGCGTCCTCGTACGGCTCGCCGATCACCTCGGGCACGAGCGTGCCGAGGCCGCTGACCAGGAAGGCGGTGACGTTGAGGCGCTGCCAGGTGAGCAGGTCGTCCCGCAGCAGGACGGCGATCTTGGTGTCGAAGCGTTCCATGAGGCGATGATGCGCGGATCGTTCCCGATGATTCTTGTACGATTTTGACGTGTCGGGGGCGCGGTTCGAGGCCTGGCGACCACCTCTGAGCGGCGTGGTCGAGGTGCTCAGCGCCCATTTCACCAGCCACGCCTATCCGATGCACGCGCACGACACGTGGACGCTTCTGATCGTGGACGACGGCGCGGTCCGCTACGACCTCGACCGGCACGAGCGGGGCGCGTTCGGCGACCTGGTCACCCTGCTGCCGCCGCACGTCCCGCACAACGGCTCGTCACCCCATCCGTTCCGCAAGCGGGTCCTCTACCTCGACGAGGCCCAACTCCCGCCGAAACTTGTCGGACCATCCGTGGATAAATCGGGATTTCCTGATGCGCGCCTGCGGCAGATGGTCTCCGCGCTGCACCGGACCATCGGGGAGCCGGGGGAGGAACTGGCGGCCGAGAGCCACCTCGCCGAGATCACCGAGCGGCTCCGCGATCGGCTGGGACACCCGGCCCTGCCGGCGCGGCTCGACCGCACGCCCGCTCATCGGCTCCGTGACTTGATCGAGCAGCACGTCGTGGCTGGCATATCCCTCTCGGAAGCAGCCGGCCTGCTGCATTTCCACCCCGCCTATCTGGTGCGCTCGTTCCGCGCCGAGTTCGGCATGTCCCCCCACCAGTACCTGATCTCGCGCCGGGTCGACGTCGCCCGCCACCTGATCCTCGCCGGCCGCCCGCTGTCGGCCGTCGCCGCCGAGAGCGGCTTCTACGACCAGCCCCACCTGATCCGCCACTTCCGGCGGATTCTCGGGGTGAGCCCGCGGGGTTTCAGCTCCAGAGCGTGACGTGCACCGACGGCCGGAAGTGCCCGACGTTGACCCCCGAGCCGCGCATCATCGCCTGGATCGCGCGCGGCGTCGCGGCGAAGCGCGCCAGTTCGGCCGCGGCCGCGGTCGGGTGGTCGGCCAGCGTCATCGAGTGCCACACCGCTTCGAGGCTCGCGTACGGCCCGGGTAACTGCACCAGGTGGCCGCTGCGCACCTCGGGCGCGACCGCGAACGACAGCGCCGGCGCCACGCCTTTGCCCCTTTTTGCCTCCTCCAGCGCCGCCGCGTGGCTCTGGAAGATCTGCTGACGCTGCTCGGTGACGGCCAGCCGCCGCAGCATCGACGGAACCGCCCCGATGCCGGCCGCCGCGGACGGGCCGAGCAGCCAGGTCTGGTCGCGAAGCTGGGCCGCCGACGCCCGCACCCCGGCCAGCGGGTGATCCGGCCCGGCCACCACCACGACCCGGTAGTTCATCACCGGCCGGCACATCAGTCCCGAGTCGGCGGCCGGACGCGGCCCGATCGCGATGTCGACGCTGCGGGTCATCAGCAGCGCCTCGAACGCGGCCGGGCCGCGCACGCTCAGCTCCAAATCGAGATCGTCCGCGCGCCCCGCGAACAGCTCGATCAGGCCCGGCGCCGCGTGCTCGGCGAACAGCGCCGACGCGGCGACCCGCAGCAGCCGGCGTCCCTTGCCGGCCGTGCTGACCTCGAGCACCGTGATGTCCTGCAGGCCGAGCATCTCGGCGGCCCGGCTGGCCAGCCGCAATCCGCCGGGGGTGAAGGCCAGCCCCGCCGCCGTACGCGTGAAGAGCTGGTCACCGAGCTCGCGCCGCAACTGTCCGATATGCAGGGAGATAGCCGACTCGGACACCTGGATCTCAGCCGCGGCCAGCTTCACCGACCCCAGCCGCACGACGGCCGAGTACGCGCGCAGCTGTGTGGGGGTCATGGCCCGTCAATCCCCCAGTGAGGTGGTGGAAGTTCTCCGAAATGTAGCGCGTCCCGGCGGCGTACCGCCCCGACGTTCATGATCGCGATTCTAATGTGGATCCCTTGCGCCGGGGGGACCCTCTTGACGCAACCGACCGGTTGCTATAGCGTCTTTAGCAACTAAGAGGTTGCGATACGAGGAGAGACGTCATGGCATTCCCCGACCAGATCGTGCGCAAGCTGGAGCTTTCCCACTCGCCCGAGCGGGTGTGGGCCGCGATCACCACCGCCGAGGGCCTCGGCACCTGGTTCGGCAACAGTGCCGAGATCGACCTGCGGGTCGGCGGCCAGGCCAAGCTGAGCTGGACCAGCGGCGACACCGCCACGCTCACCGTCGAGCGGCTCGAGCCGATCCGCGTGTTCGGCTACACGTGGCACATCTACGGCATGCCCGCCGAGGACCCCCGCCGGACGTACGTGGAGTTCACGCTCGAGCCCGACGGGGCCGGCACTACGCTCACCGTCGTGGAGAGTGGATTCGCGCAGCTGCCCGACGACGCGCACGCCAAGGCGTTCGGCGGCAACACCGACGGCTGGACCGATGAGCTGGGCGAACTGGTCGCGTACCTCGATGGCCGGTCCTGACCCGGAGGCGGTGGCCCAGGAGGTCTTCGCCGCCCTGGCCGACCCGACGCGACGGCAGATCCTCGCCGCTCTCGCGTCGGGCGGCCCGGCCACGGCGACCGACCTCGCCGCCCGCCTGCCGATCACCCGGCAGGCCATCGCCAAGCACCTCGGGCTGCTGTCCGACGCGGGCCTGGTGGTGGCCGAGCCGGGGGAGCGGCGCCGGGTGCGCTTCCGGCTCGACTCCGCCCCGATGAAGGTGGCCCAGCAGTTCCTGGCCGCGATGGCGCGCGACTGGGACGGCCCGCTCGCGGCTCTGAAAAGTCATCTCGGATAGGCGAGATCAACCACGGGCCATTCATAGGCTTCAATGTTTTGCTTCCTGCCGGCCCGTATCCCGATTCACGGCAGGAGGAACAGGTCCATGCACAACGACGACTATGTGCGCGAGGTCCACGACAGGGGATTCGCCTTCGACCGGCGCCGGCTGCTCACCGTTCTCGGCGGCGCCGGCGCGCTCGCGATGGGCGGCAGCGCCCTGCTCGGCGGTGGCGCTCAGGCCGCGGCCGCCGCCTGCGCGGCACTGTGACCGCGCCGGGCGGTACTCGCTCTATTCGTCGGGCGTCACCAACGAGAACTATCTGCGCGGCATCCAGGTCGCCGACTCGACCGGCAGGGTGGCGTTCACCAGCATCTACCCGGCCTGCTATTCGGGTCGCTGGCCGCACATCCACTTCGAGGTCTATTCGTCGCTGGCCAATGCCGCCGGCGGCGCCGGACCGATCCGCAAGACCTCGCAGATCGCGCTCCCCGAATCAATTTCCCGGACGGTGTACGCCTCGGCGACCGGCTACGCCCAGAGCGTGGCCAACATGAACCGGATCACGCTGGCCTCGGACATGGTGTTCGGCGACGACCTCGCGGCCCGCGAGATGGCCACGGTCACCGGCAGCGTCTCGGCCGGCTATGTCGCGTCGCTGGCGATCACGGTCGACCCGTCGAAGACCGAATCGAGCGGCGGAGGCCCGCGCCCGTCGGCCTGATCGGACGTCCCGCCCGGATCAGCCTCACCGGCCCGGGCGGGACACGGCGGCCAGCATCTCGCCGAGCCGTTCCAGCGGATCGGCGATCGTGCCGTGCAGGAAATCGTCGTACCAGATCCGGAAGGCCGCCACCGAACACGCGACCAGCAGCCGCCGGCGCCAGTCCGGCTCGGCGTCGTCCGGGTGCCGCTTCGCGAGCATCGTGCTCAGTTCCTGCTCCCGCTCCGGCGGCACGCCGGCGTGGGTGTCGCGCAGGTGGTGGGACTGCTCGATGACCGTACGCAGGGCGGACAGCCAGTCGCGGTGGCCGAGCACGAAGACGCCCAGCTCGTGGAACGCCAGCCGCAACGTCTCGGCGTCCGAGAGCCCGGGGTCGGCCGCGGCGACCTGCTTGGCGACCAGCGCGGTCATCTGCCGCACCGGCTCGGCGACCACGTCGTCCTTGCTGGCGAAGTAGCGGTGGAAGGTGCGCGGAGCGATCTCGGCCGCCGCGCAGATGTCGGCGACGGTCACGTTGTCGTACCCCCGCTCGATGAACAACCGCCACGCGGTCTCGGCGGTGAGCACGCGGTTGCGCTCGCGCTTGCGGTCCCTGAGCCCCGCCAAATGTGACCCCGCTCTCAAGATCCGTCACCGGCAGCCTACCGGCAACACTTTAGTGGCACGCTCTGCCTCGTGGCAGAGTCTGCCACTTTACGGTGAGGTTCGAGGGAGCGCCCATGTCGCAAGCCGTTGATCTAGCCGCCCCCGCGGAGGGCGCGGCGGCGCGCCGGGCCTGGAGCAGCCGCCAGATCGTGATCCTGCTGGTCATCGGCGTCGGCGCGCTGATGGTGTCGCTCACCCAGTCGCTGCTCGTGCCGGTGCTCGGCGAGCTCGCCGTCGATCTGAACACCGGCAGTGACGGCGTCGCCTGGCTTCTCACCTCGACCCTGCTCGTCGGCGCGGTGGCGGTACCGGCCTTCGGCCGTCTCGGCGATCTCTTCGGCACCCGCAAGATGGTGCTGGTCGCGCTGGCCGCCCTGGTCGTGGGCTCGCTGATCTGCGCGCTCTCCAACGACCTCACCTGGATGATCGTGGGCCGCTCGGTGGTCGGCCTCTCCGTCGCCACGGTGCCGCTGAGCATCAGCCTCATCGGCGTGACCCTGCCGCGGGAGCACGCCGGCGCCGGCATCGCCCTGATCAGCGCCATGCTCGGCGTCGGCGGCGCGCTCGGCCTGCCGCTGGCCGGCGTCATCGCCCAGTACGCCGACTACCACGTCCTGTTCTGGGTTTGCGTCGCCGGCGGCATCCTCGCCATCCCCGGCATCGTGCTGCTCGTGCCGGAGCCGGTCCGCACCGCGAAGGGCCGGATGGACCTGATCGGAACGGCCCTGCTGGGCGGCGCGATGCTCGCCCTGCTGCTGCCGCTCGCCCAGGGCGAGTCGTGGGGCTGGAGCGACCCGAGGACCGTCGGCCTGCTCGCGCTCTCGGCCGTGCTGCTGATCGTCTTCGTGCTGGCCGAGCTGCGCATCAAGTCGCCGCTGGTCGACGTGCGCACCACCGCCCGGCCCTCGCTGCTGCTCACCAACATCGCGTCGCTCTGTGTCGGCTTCGCGCTGTTCGCCACGCTGATCGGCACCGCCACCTACGTGCAGGCGCCCGAGGCGACCGGCTACGGCTTCGGCAAGTCCATCCTGGTCGGCGGCCTGTGCATGCTGCCCGGCGGCATCGCGATGCTGCTGCTCTCCCCGCTTTCGGCCAAGCTCAAGCCGCGTACGGCGCTCATCATCGGCTCGCTGATCATCGCGGCCGGCTTCGCCAGCCGCATCTGGCTCACCGGCAGCCTCTTCGAGGTCATCCTCGGCGCGACCATCGCGGGCGCCGGCACCGGCATCGCGTACGCGGCCATGCCCGGTCTGATCATCCACGCCGCGCCCCGTTCCGAGCTCGCCGCGGCCAACGGACTGAACGCCCTGTTCCGCAGCGTCGGCAGCAGCCTGGCCAGTGCCATCGGCGGCGCCATCCTGGCCGCGAAGACCATCGACCTGGCCGGTCACGCCCTGCCGTCGCTCGGCGCGTACCAACTCCTGTTTGTGATCTGTGCGGCCTCGGCGGTGGCGGCGGCCCTGCTCGCCCTGGTCATCCCCACCCACGCCTCGACCGCCGACGCCGCCCTCCCGGAGAACTGACCCCCATCGACGCCGACGCCGACGCCGACGACGACTTCGAGTGGGGCGTCTGGGTCTCGCTGAGCCGCCCCAACTTCAGCCGCATGCTCGACCTGTGGACCACTCCCGGCCGCGAGAAGGAGCCGGGCTACTTCGGCTGGCTCTCCACCGAGCTGCCGGCGTACCCCCAGAGCACCAAGAACCTGAAGACCACGGTCCACACCGACGTGATCGGCACCCGCCCCCACGTCCATCTGGAACCGACCGAACACCCACTCGCCGTCGAGCAGCGAGACGGCATCACCCTCCACCGAGTCCAGGAGATCGCCGACCAGCTGCTGGCGGAATGAGCCGGCCCTTCGGTGAAATAGTCGCCGATCATTTCCGTTGTCGCGTTCGCGGCGTACGGAGCGAGAAGGAGGGCTGGCGCGACAGCCGGTCCGCCGAGCTCGGGGCGCACGTCGAGATCCGGGGCCGGAAACGCTTTCGTCTGCCGGCCGGTCGCGGGGCGCGCCGGGTCAGTTCGCTCTCCAACGGGCTGCGCGACACGGTCGACGAGATCACCCTGTTGCCGGAGGAACGCGAGTAGGGCGGCGGCGCAGGGCGGGGAGCGCCGCGATCAGCGTGCCGGCGCAGAGGGCGGCGGCACTCAGGCTCAGCGACCAGTGCACGCCGACGACCGCGCCGAAGAGGCCGACCGTTATGCCGCTGCCGAAGCGTAGGCCGTTGGCGAAGACGCCGTAGACGCCGATCACCTTGCCTCGGTCGGCCGGCGGGGCCAGCAGCTGCACCACGGTCTGGCCGACCGACATCGACGCCAGGTTGGCCACGCCGCCGATCACCAGGAGCAGGACGGCGAGCTGGTAGGAGCCGGCCACCGCGAAGAAGAACGTGCTCACCCCGTACGCGAAAGTGCTGATGACTGCGGCGCCCACCGTGGGCGGAATCCAGCCGGTGGCCTCGAGGACGAGGCCGCCCAGAACACCGCCGGCGCCATTGGCGAAAAGCAGGATTCCGTACGCCGTTCCGGCGCTCGCGGCGCCCAGGTCCTGCGCGAAGATGGGCATCGACGACTGGATCGAGGCGCCGACGAAGAACGAGCCGAGGCCGCCCAGCACAATCATGCTGACCAGCGTGTGATTGGCGCGCACCTCGCGCAGGACGCGCAGCGAGTCGAGCACTCCGACGCGCTCGTGCCGCACGATGCCGCCGTCGCGGGTGTGCCCGGTGAACCGCGTACGGAAAAGGAAAAGAGTGAGCGGCAGATAGAAGAGCACGTTCACGAAGATGCCGGCGGTCGGGCCGAGGCCGAGCAGCAGCGCCGAGCCGACCACCGGGCCGAACAGCACGCCCAGGCTGCGGAAGGTGGCGTTCAGGCGCACGGCGCTCGGCAGTTCGCCGTCGCCGACGAAATCGTGCAGCATCAATTGCTCGCCGGGGCCCCACAGTGCGCCGGCCAGGCCGTGCAGGATCAGCAGGACGCACGCCTCCCACATGCGTAGCGAGCCGGTCAGGAAAAGCACGCCCCACAGCACCGAGACGAGCATGAAAAGGGCCTGCGCCGCCTGGATGACCCGGCGGCAGTCGAACCGGTCGGCGAGCCCGCCGAAATAGACCGAGAAGAACAGGAACGGCAGCCAGTGGCTGATCACCTCGAAGCCGGCGAGGGCCGGGGAATGGAATTTCTCCCAGAGCTGCCAATAGGTGATGACGTGCTCGATGTTGTCGGCCATCATCGCCAGCGCCGCCCCGAACAGATAGGGACGGCAATCGGGGTTGCGCAGGGCGGCGAACCGCCGGGGCGTGGCGGGCGCCCCGGCGCCGGTCAGCCCTCCTCCTCGCGGGGCAGCGCGCCGGCCACACCCTCGCGCCAGTAGCCGTGGATCGAGACCCGGGCCGGGTCGGCCTTGAGCGAGTCGCGCAGGTGGACCCGCAGGCCGCGCATGACGTCGGCGTCGCCGGCGGCCCAGACGAAGCCATCGGGCGGCAGGTCGCCGACGGTCTCCGGCAGCGCGGACGCGTCCGGCAGCCAGATGATCTCGGCGGGCCGGTCGCCGCCGAGCGGCGAGCCGCCGAGCGGGCGCGGCGAGCCGCCGAGCACGATCACGCGTACGGCGACCGCCGAGGGCAGCTCCTCGAGGAAGCGCTCGGCCGCCGGCAGTCCGGTCTCGTCCACGATGATCAAGTATGCCCCCACCGAGCCGGGGAAGATCTGGGTGCCCCGCGGCCCGAGCACGCCGACCTCGGAGCCGGGCACAGCGTCGATCGCCCAGCGGCCGGCCGGGCCGTGCGAGTGCAGCACGAAGTCGAGCGCCAGCTCCTTCGTCCCCGGGTCGAAGCGGCGGATCGTGTAGTCGCGCATCTCCGGCCGCGGCCCATCCGGCGGCGGCAGCACGACGCGGCCGGTCGCCGGGTCGGGCGGGACCAGCTTGATGTGGTCGCTCGCGCCGAGCTCGCTGACCGCGAAGTCGGGCTCGAGGTCGTCGCCGCCGAGCCAGATGCGCCGCATCGTCGGGCTGAGCTCCTCGACCCGCGTCACGCGCAGCACTCGCCGCCGCGGGGTGCGGCGCTCACGGCGTACCAGGGAATCGTCTTTTAGTTTTGTCACAAAACTATGCTGTCATGTACGGGTGCGCGATCGCAAGGAGAAGCAGATGGAGCTCGGGGACCACCTCGTCGGCCTGGTGCAGGGTCTCGGGCGGGCGCTCGTGCGGGCGACGCGTTCGGCCTCGCGCCTGCCGGCGCTGCCCGAGGCGCAGGTCGCGGTGCTGCGGCGGCTCTCGCACGCGGGCGGACGGACCCCGGCCCAGCTGGCCGACGATCTCCGGCTGGCACGGCCCACCATTTCCAATCTCGTACGCGACCTGACCGCCGACGGGCTTCTCGAGCGACGGCCCGCCCCGGTCGACGGACGGTCGGTGCTGCTGGTGCCCACCGCCCGCGCCGAGGAGATGCTCAACGCCTTCCGCCAGGGCCGTTCCGAGGTGATGGCCCGCGCCCTGGCCGCTCTCTCCGACGACGACCGCGCCCGGCTGGCCGGGGCCCTGCCCGCGCTCGCTCGCCTGCTCGACGAGGTCCGCTCCCAGGAGGCCTGATCACGCCCGGCCGCGCCACGGTCCCGGTGCGCGACCACGATCGCCCGAGCCCGGGCGCGGACGGTGACGACATGGCAGCCCGCGCCGAGGGCGGACCCTCGGCGCGGGGAGTCGTGTTCAGCCGGAGATGCTGGGCTTGCCGGTCTCCAGGTGGCCGACGAGCCGCTGGGACCAGCCCGGGTCGCGGTCGGCGGTGACGGTGACGTCGTACCAGCCGTGGCCGGTCTTCAGCGGGTCGGCGGTCCACGTCTTCGTGCCGTGCGCGGGGACCTTCACGGTCTGCGGGCGGCCCGACGTGTAGTGGTTGTGGGTGACGGTGAAGGCCACCGTCACCCCCGAGCCGTTGTGGAGGGTCAGCCGCAGCGACGGCGACGAGTCGTGGCGGCCCTCGTAGTAGGAGGTCGTGACCAGCAGGTCGCGGCCCGGGCGGGCGGTGTCGCCGGCGAAGCGGCGCAGGAAGCGGTTCGGGCCGACCACGGTCAGGTCGTACGCGGTGCCGCTCAGCGGGCCGGCGCCGGTGGCCGTGCCCTTCGCGGCGACCGTGTACTGGCCGGGGAAGGCGGCCGGGTACTGCGTCAGGGCCGGGATCGGGGAGAGGTTGTTGTAGACGGCGAAGTGGCTGGCCTTCGTCACGAACGGGGCGTCGTTGCTGAAGGACAGCTTGGCCGTGCCGCCGGCGAAACCGACCAGGTTCGCGTTCGGCTGGTACGGCAGCGGGCGCGCCCGCTTGGCGCCGTGCTCCTGGACGGGCATCGTGTTGTCGCCGGGCAGTGGGGCGTACTCAATCTCGGGAGTGAGCCCCCCGGTCTGTGGGAGATGCGGCAGGCCAAAGACCGGCTCCTTGAAATCGAAAGCGGCCGTGAGGTCGCCGCAGACCTTGCGCCGCCAGGCGCTGATGTTCGGGCAGATCGCCGGCCGGCCGAGCGCCGTCGTCCACTTCTCCAGGAACTGCAGCACCGACGTGTGGTCGGAGACCTCCGAGGTCACCCACCCGCCGCGCGTCCAAGGCGAGATCAGCAACAGGGGTACGCGGAAGCCCAGTCCCACCGGGACGGGCGCGGTGATCCCGTACGCGTCGAGCGTGCCCGCCACGAACTCGTCGGCCTCACCGGGCGATGGGGCGGGCGGCGGCACGTGGTCGAACTGTCCGTCGTTCTCGTCGTAGTTGAGGATCACCAGCGTCGAGTTGAAGACGTCCGGGTCGGCGTGGAGCGCCTCGAGCAGCCCGCGCAGGAAGTACGCCCCGTTGCTCGGCGCGGTCACCGGGTGCTCGGAGAAGAACTGGTTGTTCACCACCCAGCTGACCTGCGGAAGCTTGCCGGCGACGACGTCCGCCCGGATCGCGTTGTTGATGTTGTCGGCGTTGCCGGCGAGCCCGGTGACCGGCTCCGGCACGTTGCGCACGCCGTTGTCGTAGTAGACGTTGCCCGGCGCGGCAGTCCCGCCCTGCGTCGGGTCGAGCTTCGCGAACGTGTCGAAGTACTCGAGGCCGTTGTCGCCGTAGTCGTCCTCGCACTGGTAGACGCGCCAGCTGACCCCCGCGGCCTGCAGCTGCTCGGCGTACGACTTCCAGGGCAGGAACTTGCCCAGCTCGTCGCCGCCGGAGTAGGCGATGAAGTCGCCGTGCTCCTTGTCCGCGTTGATCGTGCCGCTCCACAGGTAGGTGCGGTTCGGGCCGGTCGCGCTGAGCACCGAGCAGTGGTACGCGTCGCCGATCGTGTACGCGTCGGCCAGCGCGTAGTGGAACGGCAGGTCCCGCCGGTCGAGGTAGCCGAGCGTGGTCGGACCACCCTTCGCGTAGTACCAACCATTCATCAGACCGCCGTACCAGGCGCCGTGCTGGTCGGCCCACCCGTGACTGGTGCCGCCGTAGTTGGCGGCGCCGAGCTCCGGGCTGGGCGGCACATCGCCGTCGTAGGTCTTGGCGCTGCTCAGTCGCCACGGGTACTGCGTCTCGGCGCCGGGCGTCGGCGTGATGGGCTGCTGCCAGATGGTCTTACCTTCAGGCAGCATGATGGTCGATCGATCGCCGAAACCGCGTACGCCCCTCAGCGAACCGAAATAGTGGTCGAAGCTGCGGTTCTCCTGCATGACGACGACCACGTGCTTGATGTCGCGGAGGTCGCCGTGGCGCTCGGGTTTCCGTGCCGGATTCGCCTCGGCGGCGGCGCCGGGCAGGGTTGCGCCCACGGCCGCCGCGCCGGTGACGGCGGCGGCGGTGCCGAGGAACTTTCGGCGGGACAGTTCGGACATGACTCTTCACCCCCGGGAAAGCGGAACAATGCCCCACGACGCTGTTCCCGCCACCTGGCCCCACCGCGACGCCCAGTCAAAGGCGACATGCCGTTTATCCGACGCGGCGGCGTCGCCGGGTCGCCGGGTCGCCGGGTCGCCGGGTCGCCGGGTCGCCGGGTCGCCGGGTCGCCGGCTTACGGCACCACGGCGATCATGGCCTCGCGGCTGTTCGCTGGGTTCTCGGGGCTGCCCGCCGGGTTCTCGGGGCTGTTCGCCGGGTAGAGCGCCCACCGGCGGGCGCGGCGGGCGCGGGCCAGGAAGGCGGCGACCCGGTTCGGTTTGACCGACTGGTACCAGAGCGCCCCGGAATCGGCGTCCTCGAGGAAGCCGTGGTACTCGCCGGCGGGCAGCGGGGTGAAGCCCTTCGTCTCGGTCGCGTCGGGCGGCTCCTGGTACGCCGTCACGACCGCGCCCGGCGCGACCGCCGAGCGCACCGCGCCGAGGTCGCCGCTCTCGGGCACGAGGAGCCAGCGGTGCGCCAGGCCGTCGGTGGTTTCCAGCACGGCGATCCCGGCGCGCCGTCCGGTGGCCAGGGCGGCGACGCGGCGCCAGAAGTCCTCGTCGGCCGGCGGGAGGCCGGTCGGCCGGGCCGCCGGTGGCGCCGGGCGGGCGGCCGCCGGCAGCGGCATCGCGGACGGGCGCGCCATGTCCCGGACCCGGAGCACCACGCCCGCGGCCGCTACCCGCTCGCGTACCTGCTCCCGGATCTGCCACACGGCGATCAGCAGGAACGTCAGCGCGACCAGCCGGGCGCCGATCTGCGCGGCATCCCAGGCCAGCCAGGACGCCAGGCGCTCCTCGGGGGTGTCCAGGACGGAGGCCGAGACGTTCGAGACCGAGGTGTACGACGCGGAGTCGTCGGGGGAGTCCGGATTGTTGGCGAAGCGGATCATGATGGACGCGGCGAGGGTGAAATACCAGGCCGTGACGCTCCAGTGCCACAGCGTGTGCGGGTTCTCCTCGCCGACGGAGTCCAGCATCTCCTTGGTGCGCCGGCGCCACAGGACGAACCCGGCCAGGTAGCCGAAGCCCAGCAGCAGGTACAGGACGCTGATCGCGTCGCCGTTGTCCAGGATCCACCCGACCAGCGGGGACAGTCCGTTCACCCCGTCGGTGAGCAGGAAGGATCGCACCGCCAGGTCGCTGACCAGCAGCAGAATGCCCAGCCCTGCGGCACACCAGACCGCCACCATCAGCACGACGGTCTGCACTTCCCACTCGCGCGGCGGGCGCGCTCCCCGCGGCGCGACGGCCGTGTCGATCTCATCCACGGCCGCAGATTCTGGCACCACGGGACAGGCCGGCGCTGCCCCGTTTACGCTTCGCCGCTAGCTTGATCGGATGCGTTTGACGAAACACGGCCACGCCTGCGTGCGCCTCGAAAGCGGCGACGACCGAGTGCTGGTGATCGATCCGGGCACCCTGTCCGGGCCGGAGTCGATGGCCGGTGCGACCGCCGTCCTCATCACCCATGAGCACGACGACCACATCGATGTCGACAAACTCCGGGCGGCCCGCGACAGCAACCCGGCGTTGGCCGTCTACACCCATCCCGCCCTGGCCGAGGCGCTGGGAGCAGACCCCGTCAGCGTCGGTGAAACCTTCACCGCGGCCGGCTTCACCGTGCGGGTCGTCGGCGGCGAGCACGCCGAGATAGTCGACGGCCTGCCCGGATGCCCCAACGTCGGCTTCATCGTCGACGGCGTCTACCACCCGGGAGACTCGCTGTTCGCCCCGGCCGAGGCGGTCGACACGCTGCTCGTACCGGCGTCCGGCCCGTGGCTGAAGCTGGGCGAGGCCATCGAGTTCGTCCGCGCGGTCAGGCCGGGTCGGGCGTTTCCCATCCATGACGCCCATCTGAGCGAGGTCGGCGTGGAGAGTTTCGACTGGTGGCTGGGCGCGAAGGGCAATACCGACTACGCCCGCATTCCGCTCGGCGAGTCGGTCGGCCTCTAGCGTCCCGCCTGACCTCGTCGTGTCGGTTAGCCTGCCGTCATGGGGAGCGCCGAGCTGGATGAGTTGATCGTCGCGGACGCCGAGGCGCTGCGCGCGTGGTTGTCGGCCAACCACGCCACGTCGCCCGGCGTCTGGCTGGCCCTGACCAAGAAGGGTGGCGTAGTCACCACGCTGACCTGGCAGCAGGCGGTCGACGAGGCGCTGTGCTTCGGCTGGATCGACGGGCAGGCCCGGAAACGGGATCAGGAGTCCTCGTGGATCCGGTTCACCCCTCGCCGGCCCCGCAGCGTCTGGTCACAACGCAACGTCGCCCACGTGGCCCGGCTGGAAGAACAAGGCCGAATGCTGCCGGCGGGCCGCGCCGCGGTCGACGCCGCGAAAGCGGACGGGCGGTGGGCGACGGCCTACGCCCCGGTGTCGGAAGCCGAGGCGCCGGCCGACCTCCTCGCCGCCATCGCCGCCGTCCCGGCCGCCCAGGCCATGTTCGACGTACTCACCAAGACCAACCGGTTCTCTCTCATCTACCGCGTCAATGCCGTCAAACGGGCGGAGACCCGCGAGCGAAAGATCAGCGAGTTCGTCGCCATGCTGGCCCGCCACGAGACGATCTACCCGCAGAAGGCCAAGCCCCCGAACCCGCCGTGATCGGCACGATCACCGTCACCGAGGCCGGTGTGGACAACGAGTTCGGTCATGAACCCTGATGCGACAGTTTGTCCAGGTCACGCTGGCAGAACCGGTGGTGAGCCCATTCCTCGTCGAGCACGGTGCCGAGGCATCGCCGCACGGTGCGCCCCCTGGCGTACGGGGGCCATCTGTCGTCGTCCGGGACCGGCGCGGTCTTCGCGAGCTGATCGGGCGTGACCTCGGCCAGCCAGGTCTCGATCTCTGAAGCCTGCCGGACTCGTACGGCGAGCACCTCGTCGAGACTCGGCTGGGCGGCCGGGTCGAGCCCGTCCCCCTGGTCCATGACGACCGGTGGACCCAGTCCCATGGCCGTGAACGGCTCGGTGAGGCCGAGCACGCAGCGCCGGAACCATGAGTCGTGCACGAAGACCAGGTGGCGCAGGGTTTCGACCATCGACCACTCGCCGTCGACGCCTTGGTGTTCGCTGTTGTCGGGCATGGACCGAACTCGCTCGGCAGTCGTGGCCCAATCGTCGCGCAGTTGCCGCCAGGCCTCGCGCAGGTCGTCCGGCTGATCTGAGCGGATCAGCAGCCGTACCGGGTGACGACGGTCGAGTTCCGCCTCGACGTAGGGCATCACCTCGACCCCGTTGACCACAAGATTGGTGACCAGGCCGTCGATCTCGGCGTCCTGCATGACCACGCCGACCATCCGCGCCCTGCTCAGGTCGCACTCGCGGAATTCCGCGCCGGCGAGGTCCTCATCCTGGAAGCGTCGCATGCAGACATGCTAGGTCGCACGAGCGAGCCCTTGTGATGAGGTTGTTTCGGACCCCTGGAGTCGCGCTGTGGCACGGGTATTGATAACGGGTATGTCGGGCGTAGGTAAGAGCACGCTGCTGGCGGAGATGTCACGGCGCGGCTATCCCGTCGTCGACACCGACTACGACGGCTGGACGTTGCCGGACGGCACTTGGGACGAGCTGCGTATGGCCGCCTTGCTCGTCGAGCACCGTGAAATCGTCGTCTCGGGGACCGTGGAGAACCAGGGCCTCTTCTACGAACAGTTCGAGCAGGTGGTGCTCTTGAGCGCACCATTGAGTGTTCTTCTCGACCGCGTCGCGAGGCGGCCGGACAACCCATACGGAAAGACGGCCGCGGAGCAGGCGCAGATCAAGCGTCATCTGAGCGACGTGGAGCCCCTACTGCGTCGCGGCGCAACCGCCGAACTCGACGGCCGGCGACCGACCGAAGAACTGGCCGACATCGTCGAAAGGCTGCTCGCCGCGACGCCCTGATTTGCCGCCGATAGCGCTCAGACGACGCCGAAGGTGGCACCCGACTACGCATCGCCAATTGTCCTCGGGTCTGCTGGGCGGGGTGACCATACTGGTGCGGTGACCGGCGTCTGGCTGTTGCACGTCGACCTCGACCAGTTCTTCGCCTCGGTCGAGGTGCTGCGGCGGCCCGAGTTGCGCGGGCGGCCGGTGATCGTGGGTGGTGCGGGCGATCCGGCGCAGGCGCGGGCGGTGGTGGCTACCGCGTCGCGGGAGGCTCGGGAGTTTGGCGTGCACTCGGGGATGCCGATCCGGATGGCGGCCCGCAAATGCCCGGACGCCGTGTTTCTCCCCATGGACATGCCGGCCTACCAAAGGGCGTCGGCCCGGGTGATGGAGACGTTACGAGCTTTTCCCGTACGCCTGGAAGTGTGGGGCCTGGATGAGGCGTTCGTCGGCGGTGACATCGACGATCCGCAGCGACTGGCGGCCGACCTCAAGGCGGCGGTTCTCGACGAGGTCGGGCTGACCTGTGCGATCGGGATCGGCCGTAACAAGAACCAGGCGAAGATCGCGGCGCGGTTCGCCAAGAAGGACCCGTCCGGCATTGCCACCCTGACCGGCGAGACGTGGATGCCGGTGATGGGCGGCCGGCCGGTCGGCGAGTTGTGGGGTGTCGGCCCCAAAACGGTCAAGAAGCTCGAAGAGCTCGGCATCGAGACCGTTGCCGATCTCGCGGCGGCCGGCCTCGAGACACTCGCGCCGCGCTTCACGCCGCGCGCCGCCACGTGGCTGGTCGTCATCGCCCGCGGCGGCGGCGACACCGAGGTGGTGACGGAACCGTGGGTCGCACGGTCGCGCAGCAAGGAGGTCACGTTCGACCGCGACCTGACCGAGCGCACCGAGATCGAGGAGCAGGTCACCGCGCTGGCCCGGGCGCTCGGCGCGGAGGTGGTCGCGGCCGGCCGGCGGGTGATCCGGGTCGGGGTGAAGGTGCGGACCGCCTCGTTCTTCACCCAGACCCGCGAGGCGAAACTGCGCGACGGCCCGACCACCGACCCCGACGTGATCGCGCACGCCGCGCTGACGGTCCTCACGAAGTTCGAACTGGACCGCCCGGTGCGGCTTCTCGGCGTACGGGCGGATCTGCTTGTGAATGATTGAGGGCCTTGAGTCAGTCCGTCGTCGCCTCGGTGAAGAGCGCCGGAGGTGCCTGCAGGTCGTGGGCGCGGAACAGGACCGCGTGCTCGACTCCCATGGCCTTTCCGCCCATCGTGGCGAACATCGGGATGAAGTCGGCAGGAGCGGGATGGCCCGGGAGCGCGGCGAGGTAGGCGGCATGCGCCTCGAGCGAGGCGACGCCGCGGCGCAGCGGTTCACCCGTGACCTCGACGCCGTGGGTCGCTCCGGAGCCGGGCAGGCCGGGGACGATGTACCAGCGTGCGGAGTGCGGTTCCAGCTTCTCGTCGTCGATCTGCTCCGGGAAGACCCACCGGTTGCCCGCGTCGCGCACCGCGTCCAGCGTCGCGAGCCCCACCGCCCGGTGGTCGGCCTGGTCGAAGCCGAAGGGCGTCTGAATCTCGTAGCTGGAACCGAGCACGACGTCGGGCTTGAACCGGCGGATCTCCCGGCAGATGTCCCGGCGCAGGTCGAGGCCGTAGACGAGCACCCCGTCCGGATGGTCGAGGATCGTCAGGTGCTCGACGCCGACGACCGCGCAGGCGGCTTTCTGCTCGGCGGCACGCAGGCGTGCCGTCTCCTCGGGAGGGTTCGGCATGCCGGCCTCGCCGCGGGTGAGCAGGAGATAGCCGACGTCGATGCCGCGGGCGGTCCAGCGCGCGACGGCCGCGGACGTGCCGTACTCCATGTCGTCGGGGTGCGCGACGACGCAGAGCACGCGCTGGAAGGACTCCTCGGGAAGAGCAGGCAATGTCATGCCGGCCATCCTCTCAAGGCCGGCCGTCTTCTCAAGGGCGGAAGCTGAGCCGGTACTGCGTGGGGGTGCGCCCGGTCAGCTCGCGGAACGCCGCGTTGAACGCCGACAACGAGTTGTAGCCGACGCTGAACGCGATCGCGGTGATCGGGAGGTCGTTGTCGGCCAGCTTTTCGACCGCGGCCAGTATCCGCATCCGGCGCAGGACCGCCCGCCAGGTCATGCCGGTCTCGTCCTCGAACCGCCGGGCCAGCGACCGCGGCGCCAGGCCCACCTCCTCGGCGATGTCCTCGAACCGGGCCTCGTCGCCGAGCCGCTGCTCGGTCAGCCGCAATGCCTTGCGCAGTTCGGGTGAGCGGCCGGCCGGCACGACGACCGGGCTCGGCCGTTCGGCCAGCCGCCAGCAGACCGCGGCCAGCGCCGCGAACATCGTCTCGGCGTACGCCGGGAGGGGCTCCTCGCTCGGACCCCAGTCGCCGCATTCCGCGAGCAGGGCGCCGGCCAGCCGGTTCAGGTCGAACACCGCCAGCGGTGCCCGGGGCGCCGGGACGAACCCGGCGCCGAACAGCACCGACGCGGTCGTGACCGGCTGCGGGATGCTCACCCGGATCGGCCGGCCCGCCTCGATGAGGGCCGCCCGGGCCGGCGGCAGCAGCCACGCCTGCCCCTCGGCCTCCAGCCGCAGAACCCCGGCCGAGGCGCAGAGCAGGTAGTGGCGGTCAACGCACAGCTCACGCTCGGGCTCGGCCGGGAACGTACGCACGAAGCTGTACGCCGGGCGGGTCATCGACGCTCTCGCACGCGCTGATCGTATGCGCCGGCGTCAGCGCACGGTCTCCATCAGCTCGGCCCGGAAACGACGGCTCACCGGCGTCCCGGCCATCATCGGGCGGAGAACCTCACCCGAGCGGGCGAACGAGGCCGAGCCCAGGTACCCGCCGAACGACTCCTCGTCCTGCCACTCGTGCACCACGGTGACCTGGGTGTCGTCCTCCCGGCCGGCGTAGACCCGGAAGGCGATGTTGCCCGGCATGGCCTGCACCTGTCCGCGCTCCTTGTCGAGCTGGGCAAGCGCGGCCGGACGGTCGGCGGCGGCTGTGCTGAAGTCCAGGATGGCGATGAACATGAAGGATCTCCTCGGATGGGGCGGCTGTGGCCGCGTAGTCACGAGTCGATCCTCACGCGGGGACATACCGGCTCGCCGCCGTCAGCCGGACAGGTTCACGCTCGCATCGGACAGCCGATCCACACGATCCGAGGCCCGCGCTCTCCGGGCGTTCCGCGCACAGCTGCGTCTGCGGCCCTGCGACGTGCTGGCCCGGGTGGCGCCGGCGGCGCGCCGGTGCGCCCGGTTCGAAGTGGACGTTGCTCAGCGGCTGGCCGCGGTCGGCAGCCCGGTGGCCGCGCTGGAAACGCCCGAGGTCTTTGTCCGGGGCGACTACGTGATCACCCTGTGGCCTACTACGAATCGGTAACCACTCGTGCGATCCCGAACGCCGACTATGCCGCCGGGCACCGTTTGCTCTGCTTACCCATACGCGCAGCTGCTCAGCGGGCCAAACCCCGAGCCGCCCTGCGCAGGCAGGCCGAACTGCGCGTATTGGTAAGCAGAGCAAAGGACGCGGCAACGAACACCCTCGGCGGTCCGACGGCGCTCGAGGTTCACCGAACGCGCCTACGCGCTCAGATGCCGGGCGAGCGCTCGGTGAAGGGTTCGTCGCCGGGCCGTGACGACACGCTGGCGGCCGGGGTGACTCGAGCGGCTAACGTCGGCGCATGACGACAGCAGCTATCGACGCTCGGCGATGTGCGCTTGCGCTTCTCGCGAGTCTGGACGAACGGCAGCGCGGCCTCGTTCGGGGCGACCTCGCTGACGCGGGCCTGCGGCGCTGGACCTATCTGCCGGGCGACCGGCCCGGCCTGTCGATGGAGCATCTCACCGATGCCCAGCACACCCTGGCGGTGGAGCTGCTCAGGTCCGCGCACTCACCGGAGGGCGGCGACCTCGCCTTCGGCGCCGTGGAGGTCGAGCGAGTCCGGCGGGAACTGGCTACCGGCTCACCGCCGGCGGGGGATCGTTACTGGCTGCGGGTGCTCGGCGACCCGGACGGTGACCAGCCGTGGGGCTGGCGCATCAACGGCCACCATTTGGCCGTCCACGTGGTCGTGGGGCCGGCCGGCACTACGGTGACACCGCATTTCATCGGCTCGGAGCCGGCCACCGTTCCGTCCGGCCGCCGGATCCTCGGCGCCGAGGAGGACCTGGCTCGGCGGCTGGCCGCGGGGTTCGATCCGGACCAGCGGGTGCTCGGCATCAGCTCGGGCCTCGCGCCGGATGACATCCTCACCCGGGCCGATCCAGTGGCCGATCCGGCAGTGCTGCCCACCGGCATCGGCTGGGGCCAACTGCATCCGGAGCAGCAGGACATCCTCGGCCGGTTGGTCCGGCGATACCTCGGCCGCGCCCCGGCGGCGTACGCGCTGGCCTGCTGGCGCGACGCCGAGGCGGCGGGCCTGGAGCGGATCCGGTTTGCCTGGGCAGGCCCGACCACGCCCGGCGAGGGTCACTACTACTGCGTCCGCGCGCCCGAATTCCTCATCGAGTACGACAACACCCAGGACGGCGCCAACCACGCCCATTCCGTCTGGCGGCACCTGCGCGATGACTGGGGCGGCGACCTGCTCCACGACCACTACGCACGGCGGCACCCCGCGCCGTGAGCGAACCGACGGGGCCATCCGGTGGAGTCAGCTGATCTGCCGGAACAAGGTGGCCAGGTCGGAGCAGATCCACTCCTCGGCGATGAGGCCGTCCGCGATGCGGTAGAACTCGTGGCTCACGTACTCGATGGCGCGGCCGGTGGCGGGGATGCCGAGGAACTCGCCGGAGTGGGTGCCACGGAACCGCAGGCGAAGGGCGACCTTGTCGCCGTCGGCGACGATGTCCTCGATGTGCGCCTGCAGGTCGGGGAAGGCGCGCCTCATCATCTCGAAGCCCTCCCGCCACACCTCGAGTCCGTGCCGGGGCTCGGGCAGCTCGGCCAGGTTGATGATCAGGTCGGGTGACGTGAGCGCCATGCACGCGGCGACGTCGCCGGCGTTGAACGCCTCGAAGGCGGCGCGTATCAGCTCGGTCTCCGAAGTCATCGTGTGATCTCCTCTTCTGCACCGGGCCCGTCGGCCACGGACGACTTCCTCATCAGCTCGACGGCGAGGCGGATCGCGGCGGCCTGGGCCGGGGCGAAGTCCGCGTAGAAGGCGGCGGCGAAACCGTGATCCGTCGCCTCGAAGGCGCCGTCGGGAATCCGGATCGCCCGCCGGGCCGGCTCCGGGATGGCCGCCACGATGGCCTCGGCCGCCGCCTCGACCCGGGGATCGTCGGCGGCCGCGCCGGCCAGCTCATCGAGAAGCGCGTAGAGCTTGTACGCCCTTTCGACCGCCTCCGGGTCGGATCCCAGCTCCTGGGTGAGCACGTCGAGCCAGTCGGCGCCGTGGGCGCCGGACACGGTCTCCAGCAGCGCCATCAACTCACGATCTTTGGCCGCCGTCGCCGATTCCGGCGTGTGCCGCCCCGCGTCGGCCTCGGCCATCCGGCCGAAGAGCCCGGCCAGTCCGGGTGAGACCGGCGCCTGCTCGGCGGGCATGCCCGCTTCGGCCTGCCGCAGCAGCTGGGCCAGCCGGTCCCGGCGCCGGCGGATGTCCGCCTCCTGGCCGGCCAGATCGGCGTCGAGCTCGCGGAGGATCTCGGCGAGGTCCCGGTCGGCGTCGCCGGCCAGGACGTCGCCCACCTCGCCCAGGCTCAGTCCGAGCTCGACGAGGCGCCGGACGCGAGCCAACTCGACGGCGTCCCGCAGCGAGTACTCCCGGTAGCCGTTCGTCCGCCGCGCGGGCTCGGGCAGCAGGCCGACCCGGTGGTAGTGCCGGATGGCCCGCGTGCTGATACCGACGAGGTCGGCGAGTTCCCCGATCCGCATGCCTCCCAGCAGACACCTTGACGCCGCGACAAGGTCAACCCTTGGGCGTGATGAAATGTCTCCGTGACCACTCGACGCATCGTCATGTGGATCGTCATCGCCGCGGCCCTGATCGCGGCCATCGTCGTGGCCATCCTGCTTGCCGGCAGTGGCAGCGGCGACGCCGGCACCGGCTACTGACCGGTGAGGGTCGAGACATGGATCCACGGCTTCGCACGGCGGTCGATGCGAGTGTGGGGTGGTACGAGGACCTCTGCGCCCTGCACGGGGTCGGGTCGATCCTGGTCGACGGGCTCTGGAGCGCGCTCGACACCCCGCCGCCGCTGCATTCGGCCGCGGTGGTCGTCGAGCCCGGGGTGACCGCGGACCAGGTCCTCGCTCGCCTCGAGGGCCGGGATCGCGGCGGGGTCAAGGACAGCTTCGCCACGATCGACCTGTCCGGCGACGGCATGGAGCTGCTGTTCTCGGCCACCTGGATCCACCGCGAACCGGCGCCGGCTCGGCGATCCGGGACGGCCGGCGAGTGGGTCGCCGTGACCGGCGCCGACGAGCTCGCCGAATGGACCGGCCGGCATGACACTCGCGACGTTCTGCTGCCGCCGCTGCTGCGGCGTGCGCACTTCCGCATCCTGGCCCGATACGTCGACGACCGCATCGTGGCCGGCGCGGTCGCCCGGCTGGGCAGTGGTGTGGTCGACGTGTCGAACGTGTACGCCGTGCCCGGGCACAGCGTCGACTGGGCGGAACTGGCCGAGGCGGTCGGCGCGCACTTCCCGGGCCGCCGGCTTGTCGGCTACGAGCGCGGGGACGACCTCGCGGCCGCCCGGGACGGCGGGTTTGAACCGGTCGGCGAGCTGCGGGTCTGGGTCAGCGCCGATCGGTAGGCGACGGGCGGGTGGCGGCGCGGGCTCGGAGCCACAGTGTCCAGACCACCGCCAGCACTGCCGCCAGGAGGAGCGCGCCGCCGAGCGTGATGATGAGCCGGGCGCGGCTCTCGCTCACCTCGGTGGCCGTCGTCGCGGCCGGGCCGGCGACGCTCACGGCCACCCGCCGGCCGGTGGCCAGCCGTCCGGCGTTACTGAATGCGACGTACGGAATGGTGAAGGTTTGGTTGTCGGCGGTGAAGGTGCCGCCGCACCGGTAGATGTCGCCGTGCACGGCGTAGGAGGCGAACGCGCAGCCGGTGACCTCGACGGTGCCGCGCTGACCGCCGTCGTCCTGCCGCCGGCGGTGCTCGGCGACGGTGAGCAGCCCGGCGATCGCCCCGAGAACGACTAGTGTGAACACGGCCATCGTCCACGGACGAGCGAGTTTCGCACGACGGTCCACCGGCCCATTCTGCCGTGGCCTGGTCTCGACGTGTCGTCGAAGGTTGGGGAGGACCCCATGGTTGAGGCGCTGCGCACTCCGGACGAACGCTTCGTCGGGCTGCCGGGCTGGGACCACCCGCCGTCGTACGTCGAGGATCTGCCCGGTTTCGAGGGATTGCGGGCGCATTATGTCGACGTCGGACCGCGCGATGCCGCGAACACGTACCTGTTGCTGCACGGCGAGCCGACCTGGGCGTACCTCTACCGCAAGATGATCGCCGTCTTCGTGGCGGCCGGCGGGCGGGTCGTCGCGCCGGACTTCTTCGGTTTCGGCCGGTCGGACAAGCCGGTCGAGCAGGACGTGTACAGCTTCGACTTCCACCGGAACTATCTCCTGCGCCTGGTGGAACATCTCGACCTGACGCGCATCACGCTGGTCGTGCAGGACTGGGGCGGTCTGCTCGGCCTGACGCTGCCGATCGACGCGGGGTTCGCGCCGCGGCTGTCCCGGCTGCTGGCCATGAACACCGGTCTCGCCCTGGGAGTCTCGCCGGGCAAGGGCTTCGAGGATTGGCGCGCCTACGTCGCGGCCCACCCGGACCTCGCGGTCGGCGCGCTGCTCAAGCGCAGCGTGCCGGACCTGACCGAGGCCGAGGCGGCGGCGTACGACGCGCCGTTCCCGGACGCGTCGTACAAGGCCGGTGCGCGAGCGTTCCCGCAGCTGGTGATGACCGATCCGGACATGCCCGGCGTCGAGGTCTCGCGGGAGGCGCAGCAGTTCTGGTCGGCGTGGGATGGTCCGAGCTTCCTCGCGGTCGGCGCTCAGGACCCGGTGCTCGGCGTGCCGGCGATGGACCGGCTGCACCGGATGGTCCGCGGAGCGCCGCCGCCGCTCGTGCTCGCCGACGCCGGCCATTTCGTGCAGGAACGGGGTGACGTGGTCGCTCGGGCCGCCCTCACCTCCTTCAGCCAGGGCGCCGGTCACGCCTCCTGAGCATCGGAGCCGCGCGACTGGCTCGCGGCGGTCACGGCCTCGGTCATGCGGCGGACGATCTCGGCGGCGCGGGCCAGTTCAGCCTCGGTGAAGCCGGTCGCGCTCTCCCGCATGCGGCCGCCCAGTGGCACGAAGAACGCGGTCGCCACGGTCATCGCGGTCTCGCTCATCCGGACCGTCACGCGACGGCGGTCCTGAGGATCACGCGTACGCCGGACGTGGCCCACCGCCTCGAGCCGGTCGACCAGGGCCGTCGCGGCGGCGGGGCTCAGGCGCAGGCGCTGGGCCAGCTCGCCGACCGTGATCGGGTCGCCGGAGGACGTACCGGCGCTGATCCACATGATCGCGTTCAGGTCGCTGCGGCCGAGGCCGTGCGCGCGGGCGAAGACGTCCACGAACACGTCGCTCTCCACGGTGAAACGGCGGAGGGCGTCGATCAGGTCGTCCATGACCGTCTCGCGGTCGGGTTGCGTCGGCACGACCGTCATTCTATCGCTTCTACGGTCTAACAATTCACCTGTCGAAACGTTAGACCTCAACGGATGAGCTGCCCGCCCCTCGCCGTTGAAGGGCGGGCAGTGCCTCTTCCAGCGAGATGACGTCCGCGTACTTGGCGTTCAGGTCGAAGAGGTTGTGCTCGTGCGGGCCGCCGTCGCGGTCGGCGCAGGCCTCGCGCACCACGATCGGGCGGAAGCCGTTCTGCAGGGCGTCCAGCGCCGAGGCGCGTACACATCCGCTCGTCGAATACCCGCCGACGACCACCGTGTCCACGCCGTGCGAGGCCAGCCAGGCAGCGAGCGAGGTGCCCGCGAAGGCGCTCGCGTAGTGCTTGACCACGACGAGCTCGCCCGGCGCGGGGGAGAGGGGCGGCGCGAAGCCGGCCAGCGGGCTGCCGTTGGCGAAGACCTTGAGCGCGGGCACCTTGGCCGCGAACAGGGGCGCCTCGGAGCAGGACTCGTCGGCGTAGCGGACGCTGGTCCACACGACCGGTACGCCGGCGGCCCGGGCCGCCGTGGCGAGCGAGTCCATGGCGGCCGCGGCGCCGGCGCCAGTTCGCAGGAACAGCGGCGAGTCGGGTGCCGTGTAGGCGAGCGCGGGATCCACCAGAAGCACCGCCGGACGCGTTCCCCAGCCGAGGCGGCGCGCGAACCCGGCCGCGGCGTAGTCACGATCGAGCGTGCTCACATCAGATCACTCCCGCCGCGTCGAGTCGGGCCCGCTCGACTTCATCATCGCGAGCACGGCTTCGTCAACCGCTTCCCGCGACCGCCCGCCACCAGGACCATTGGTCGTACGGTTTGCCGCGTGGTTACCCTAACCATCGGAAACATTGTTCCGCCAGCCGGAACGAGGGAGGGCTGAACGGTGGACATCGTCGAGGTCGGTCCGCGCGACGGTCTGCAGAATGAGAAACGCGTCCTGCCCACCGGGACGAAGGTGGAATATGTGCGCCGGGCGATCGCGGCCGGTCTGACCCGGCTCGAAGTCGTCGCGTTCGCTCGTCCCGATCGGGTGCCGCAGATGGCCGACGCCGAGGACGTGCTGCGCGACTTGCCCCGCGCCGACGGGATCCGGTACATCGCGCTGGTGCTCAATGGGCGCGGACTCGATCGCATTCTCGCTCTCGGCGAGCACGACCGGCCGCATGAGATCAACTACGTCGTGGTGGCGACCGACGAGTTCTCCCGGCGAAACCAGGGCATGACCACGATGGCGTCGCTCGACGCGTTCCGGACCGTCGCGCGGCGGGCGCGCGAGGCCGGCCTGGCCGTCACGCTCACCGTCGCGGCCTCGTTCGGTTGCCCGTTCACCGGAGAGGTCAAGCCCGATCGGGTGCGGGAGATCGTCGCCAACGCCGGTGAGCTGGACGAGCTGTGCATCGCGGACACGATCGGCGTCGGCGTGCCGGTGCAGGTCACCGAGCTGGCGGCGGCGGTGCGCGAGGTGACCGCCGCGCCGCTGCGGGCCCATTTCCACAACACCCGCAACACCGGGTACGCGAACGCGATCACCGCCGCCGGCCTCGGCTTCACGGCGCTCGACGCGAGCCTGGGCGGCATCGGCGGCTGCCCGTTCGCCCCCGCTGCGACCGGCAACATCGCGACCGAGGACCTGGCCTACCTGCTCAACCGATCGGGCCTGGCCACCGGCGTCGCCATCGGGCCGGCCGCCGCCACCGGAGCGTGGATCGGCGCCGAGCTCGGCCTGGCGACCGTTCCCGCGCAGCTGGGCCGCGCCGGCGACTTCCCGGGCGATCTCTCGGAGTGAGCGCGCGGAACGTCGAGGCCCGGGACTCGGCGGCGAGCGCTCACGTCTGCAGCTTCCCGAAGGTGTAATCGTCCTCGTCACGCGCGCCGCCGCCCTGACTCGGCGGGGTGTACCCGGCGCTCTGCCCGGGCGGGACGGAGCCGTGCCGGTGCCCGGGCGGGTTCTGGCCGCCGGGATGGCCGTAGGCGCCGCCCCGGCCGGACCCGCCGTAGCTGCCGCCCCGGCCGGACCCGCCGTAGCTGCCGCCTTGCGGCGAGCCGTAACCGCCGGGCTGAGTGGGTGGGGTGTAGCCGATCTCTTCGCTGGGCCCGGCATAGTCGGCCGCCAGCCCGGGCGCGCTGTACCGAGCGTCCGGGTCGAGCGCCTCCTGCTGCCCGATCAGCGCGGTGAACGCCGCCCAGGGCAGGCGGTCCACCGGCTCGGCGCTGCCGGTCTCGGCGATCTGCCGGTAGACCTGCGACGCGGCGCGCAGGGCGGCGAGCAGCGCGGCGACCGGGTGCAGCACCATCCGGACGCCGACCTCGGCGAGATCGGAGTCGGTCGCGAAGGGACGACTTCCGCCCGCTTCCGACCGGTGGAGAACGATCGGCACCTCCGGGACCGCCGCGTGCAGCTCCGCGAGCTCGTGAAGGTCGTCGACCCCCTCCGGGAAGACCGCGTCGGCGCCGGCCTCCGCGAAGTCCCGGCATCGGGCGATGACCTCGGGCAGACCGCTCACGGCGTACGCGTCGGTCCGGGCGATGACCACGAGTTGCGGCACCTCCTGGGCCAGCGCCTTGATCCTGGCGGTCGCCAGGCTGCGATCGATGATCTCTCTGCCGGCGAGGTGGCCGCGTGGGTCGGGCGCGACCTGGTCCTGAAGGTGCAGGCCGGAGATGCCGGCGCGCACGTAGGCGAGCGCGGTCCAGACCGTGTCCCTGGGGTTGCCGTAGCCGGTGTCCGCGTCGGCGATCAGCGGGACGCCGTTCAGCGCGGACACCAGCGTGGTCGCGCGGTCGGCGATTTGGGTGGCGTGCACGAAACCGAGGTCGGGCCGGCCCAGCATGAGCGCCGAGACGGCCACACCGGAGAGATGGACGGCCCGATGGCCCGCCTTGACGGCGAGCGCGGCCGTGACCGGGTCGTAGATGCCCGGGACGTGCGTGACATGGCCCGCCGCGAGCATCGCTCGCAGCTCCTCCGCGCCGGTCATGACTGAGCCTCCCTGAGTGGTCGTGGAGGCGATTCTCCGCCCGATCATGGCCGGGAGCGCAGCGCAAAACCCCGGATTGGTGAAGAACAGCAGGGTCTCGGCGTGCGATTCCCTTTCGTGTCAACCATTGAACGGTACGTCGTTTCGCTGTGCGAAATGTCAGGCTAGGCTTCGCGCCTAGTTCGTTCCGAGGGTGTTCCGGGGAGTTTCGCTGTGCCGACCCGATCAGTTCCGCACATGCCGGCCCCGGCCGACGACGAGAGCCAGTCCCGATCCGTCGCCGCGGTCGAACGCGCCATGGACGTGCTGCTCCACTTCGGACGTACCGACCGGTCCGACCTCGGGGTCACCGAGATCGCGTCCGCGCTCGGGCTCACCAAGGCCGCCGTGCACCGCATCCTGACCGCTCTGCGCAGTCGCGACCTGATCACGCTCGACACCGCGACCCACCGATACGCGCTCGGACACGCGGCCGTCGCGCTCGGACGTGCCTATCTGGCCCGCATGGACGTACGCGCCATGGCCGCTCCCGAGCTCAAGTGGCTCTCCGACCGCACGCGCGAGACCGCGACGCTCTCGCTGCGGCGCGGGGACACGCGGCTGTACGCCGATCAGGTCGTGCCCGATCAGGAACTGCGGCTGGAGGTGAACCTCGGCATCCCGCTCCCGCTGCACGCCGGCGCGTCGTCGAAGGCGTTCCTGGCCTGGGTGCCCGACTTCGAGCTCGAGGCGTACCTGCGGCGGCATCCGCTCGAGGCGGTGACCGACAAGACGATCACCGACCCGGCGAGGCTGCGGAAGGACCTCGCGACCATCCGGAAGCGGGGGTACGCGATGTCGCTGGGGGAGCGGCAGGCGGGGACCGCGTCGGTGGCGGCGCCGGTCTTCGACCATGACCGGCACGTGGTGGCGGTGATCAGCGTGGCCGGTCCGGCGTTGCGCTTCAAGCCGGAGGCGGGGTCGCCGGTCATTTCCGACCTCTTGGCGGCGGCGGGACACATTTCGGCGCAACTTGGCTTCGAACCGCCGGCCTGATCGGTTTGAGCAGGTCTCAGAGGACGCGAGCGAGCGGGCGGATCCGGAGCAGCAGCAGGGTCAGGCCGAAACTGGCGGCGAGCGCGGCCGGGAGGACGATCGCGAGCTTCGCGGCGTTCGGCATCGGCACCCCGCGGAGGACGAGCGCCAGCGCGACCAGCACGGGGGTCTGCAGGATGTAGGCGCCGTAGGCGGAGCGGATCAGCGAATCCGGGAACCGGCCGGTGCGGACGCCGCGGAAGAGGTCGGCCAGGACGATCGTGGCGCTGACACAGATGACGCCCTCCAGAATGGCGATCAGGGCCGACTGCCAGTGCCAGCCGCCGCCGGCGGGGTCGAGGTCGTCGCCCATCAGCGCTATCACCGCCGCCACGCAGATCAGGCCGGCGAGGGCCAGCCCGGCGCACGTACGGCGGATCGTGGCGGGGATGGCGGGCAGCCAGCCCTGGCGACCGGCGACGACGCCCAGCGCGAAGAGGCCGATGCACTGGCCCCACTGCCACATGTGGGCGGCGCCGATCTGATACGAGTCGACGCGGCAGAACACGCGGAACAGGAAGCTCGCCACCGCGATGAAGGCGCCACATGCGACCAGCAGTGATGGCCGCAGGGGGCCGGGCGTCGCCGGCCGGAGCGGCAGGACGGCCACCACCGTGCTGAACAGCAGCAGGACCCAGACGAACCACAGCGGCCCGGGGTCCAGCTCGGTCAGCTGATCGGTGACGATCTGGCCGAAGGTGCGGGGCGGGCCGGCGACGGCGTGCACCGTCCAGACGACGATCGGCACAACGACCAGCACGAACGCCAGCAGCGGGAGTCCGAGGCGGAGGGCGCGGCCGGCGACGAAGCGGCGGGGGCCCTTGCGGCTCAGCGAACCCGGCAGGAAGGCGCCGGCCACGAAGAAGAACGCTCCCATCCCGAACAAGGCGCCGAAGGCGATCGGGATCGATACCGCGATCCGCACGCCGTCGGGCAGAGCTCCCTCCTGGTAGAACCACGTCCCCGGGCCGCCGTACGTGATCGTCGCGTGGGTGGCGATGACGCCGACGGTGAGCGCGACCCGCAGCAGGTCGATGTGGGCGAGACGGGTCACGCGGAGATCATCGACGGGGCCGGCCGCACGGCGCAATGCTCCGACCGGGTGGGCCGGGAGCTGCGGTGTTATCGTTCGCACCGTGCTTGCGGCTCGACTTCACGGTGCCGGCGACGTGCGGCTCACGACCGAGGACGACCCGGTCCCGGCGGCAGGGGAGTCGCTGGTCGCGGTGACCAGTGTCGGGCTGTGCGGGTCCGATCTGCACTGGTTCACCGAGGGCGGGATAGGCGACGCGGTCGTGTCGCGGCCGCTCGTGCTCGGTCATGAGATGGCCGGCGTGATCCGGGGCGGGGACCGCGACGGGACGCGGGTGGCGATCGACCCGGCGATCCCGTGCGGGAAATGCGAACCCTGCCTCGAGGGGTACCCGAATCTCTGCCTGAACATCGTCTTCGCCGGGCACGGGTCCTGCGACGGCGGCCTCCGGCAACTGATGGCATGGCCCAGCCACCGCCTGCACCCGATCCCGGACACGATCTCCGACGACGAGTGCGCCCTGCTCGAGCCCCTCGGCGTGGCGCTGCACGCGTACGATCTCGCGCATTCCCGCCTGGCCCAGACCGTCGCGGTGGTGGGCTGCGGGCCGATCGGTCTCATGCTGATCCAGCTCGGCCGCCTTGCCGGTGCCACGCGCGTGCTCGCCGCCGATCCGCTGCCACACCGGATGGCCGCGGCCGTTCGGGCCGGAGCGGAACCGATCGGCACCGAGGAGGCCGATCTGGTCTTCGAGGTCTCGGGATCGGACGGCGCCGTCGAGACGGCGATCAAGACCGCCAAGCCGGGCGCACGGGTGATCCTGGTCGGCATCCCGGAGGGCGACAAGACCACGTTCCCGGCGTCGATCGCCCGCCGGAAGGGACTCACCCTCGTCCTTTCCCGGCGGATGGGCGAGGTCTACCCGCGCGCGATCGAGCTGGCCGCATCGAAGAGGGTCGACCTGAGCTCGCTGGTCTCGGCCGCCTTCCCGCTCGCCGAGATCGGCGCCGCGCTGACCACGGCGGCCGCCCGTCAGGGCCTCAAGGTCGTCGTCCACCCCTGACGCCCCACCGCACGAGGGCGCGAAAACCAAAAGCTACGCACCAGTAGCTAAGTGAGGCATCGACGTCTTAACATCTATGAAATTGTTTCGCGTTCGTGTCTTCCCAAGGGGAACGTCCCATGCGCCGAAGCCTCTCCGCCCTCGCGGCATCCGTCCTCATCACCGCTTTAGCGGTCGCCCCCACCACAACAGCCCAGGCCGCGTACGCCTCGAACGACTACTGCCTGGGCCAGTGCTCCGACATCCTGCCGCCCGGCCAGAACGGCGACGCCGACCTGGTCCAGATCCTGGCCTCGCAGGCGTTCGGCACGAAGCCACCGCACTCCGACGACCAGCTGGCCCCGTACGCGAACCTCACGTACAACTACACCGGCCTCACCGGCGACCAGATCAACACCTTCTTCAACGACAGCTCGTACGGCGTCGCGTCCGCCGACGTCGAGAGCACGAAGTCCCCGCGCAGCGACGTCACGATCGTGCGCGACAAGAAGCTCGGCATCCCGCACATCACCGGCACGACCCGGGCCGGCGTCATGTACGGCGCCGGGTACGCGGGCGCCCAGGACCGCCTGTTCCTCATGGACCTGATGCGCCACGTGGCCCGCGGCAACCTCACCACCTTCGCCGGTGGCGCCGCGGGCAACCGCGATCTGGAGCAGAGCGTCTGGCGCAACTCGCCCTACACCGAGGCGGACCTGCAGGCCCAGATCAATGCGCTGCAGGCCGGAAGCACGCGCGGCGCCCAGCTGTACACCGACGTGCAGAACTACATCGCGGGCATCAACAAGTACATCGCCGACTGCATGTCGGCCCGCGACTGCCCGGGCGAGTATGTCCTGACCGGTCACCTCGACGCGATCACCAACGCCGGTGGTCCGGTCAACTTCACCACGACCGATCTCATCGCGATCGCGGGCGTCATCGGCGGCCTGTTCGGCGGGGGCGGCGGCACCGAGATGCAGTCGGCCCTGGTCCGGATCGCGTCCCGGGCCAAGTACGGAACCACGGTCGGCGACCAGGTCTGGCAGCAGTTCCGCGAGCAGAACGACCCGGAGACGGTCCTGACCCTGCACAACGGGCAGTCGTTCCCGTACGGTTCGGGCGACCCGAACGCCGCGGGCGTCGCCATGCCCGATGCCGGCAGCGCCGTACCGGAACCGATTGTTTTTGATAAGACCGGATCGGCCGCGACCGCCGCGAGCGGGACGAGCACCATCGCGAGCTCGCTGAGCACCCTGACGATCGACAGCGCCCAGCGCGGCATGTCCAACGCCGCCATCGTGAGCGCCGCCAACTCGGCCACCGGCCACCCGGTCGCCGTCTTCGGCCCGCAGACCGGGTACTTCGCGCCGCAGCTGCTCATGGTGCAGGAGCTGGAGGGTCCGGGGATCAGCAGCCGGGGCATCGCGTTCTCCGGCCTGAACCTCTACACGCTGATCGGGCGCGGTCCCGACTACGCGTGGAGCGCCACCTCGTCGATCCAGGACATCACCGACACGTACGCGGTCAAGCTCTGCAATGCCGACGGCAGCGCGGCCACGCTGACGAGTACCAGCTACCTCTACCACGGCACCTGCACGCCGATGCAGGCGCTGACCCAGACCAACTCGTGGAAGCCGACCACCGCCGACTCCACCGCGGCCGGCTCGTACCGGCTGACCGTCCAGCGCACCAACTACGGCCTCGTCACCTGGCGCGGCCTGGTCGGCGGCGTCCCGACGGCGTTCACCAGCCTGCGCTCGACCTACCGGCACGAGGCGGACTCGGCGATCGGTTTCCAGATGTTCAACGAACCCGATCAGATGGGCACACCGGCGGCCTTCACGAACTCCGCCTCGAACATCTCGTTCGCGTTCAACTGGTTCTACGTCAACTCGACCGACTCGGCCATGTACACCTCGGGCGCCGAACCGGTCCGGTCCACGTCCGCCGACCCCAACCTTCCGACCAAGGCCGAGCAGGCGTACGAGTGGCAGGGCTGGAACCCGGCGACGAATGTCGCGTCCTACGTCCCCTCGTCCGGCCACCCGCAGGCGGTGAACCAGGACTACTTCGTCAGCTGGAACAACAAGCAGGCGAGCAACTTCGGGGCCGCCGACGGTAACTTCAGCTTCGGCTCGGTGCACCGCGGCGACCTGCTCGACAAGCCGCTGAAGGCGGGCATCGCGGACGGCACGAAGTACGACCGGGCGTCGCTGCTCAAGGTCGTCGAGTCGGCGGCCACCACCGACCTGCGCGGCACGGACGTGCTGCCGGTCCTGCTCCGGGTGATCGACACGGCCACGGTGACCGACTCGGCGCAGGCCGCGGCGATCGCCAAGCTGCGCACCTGGCTCGCGGCCGGGGCGCACCGGCAGGAGACGTCGGCGGGCAGCAAGGCGTACGCGAACGCCGACGCGATCCGCATCTTCGACGCCTGGTGGCCGCGGCTCGTGCAGGCCGCCTTCCAGTCCGGGATGGGCGACGGCCTGTTCCAGTCCCTGGTGAACGCATTGCAGATCAACGAGTCGCCGTCCGGCGGGCAGACCGGCCCGGTCTCGTCGCTGCCGACCAGCGCGAACGAGAACCAGGCGCACAAGGGCTCGTCGTTCCAGTACGGCTGGTGGGGCTACGTCGACAAGGACCTGCGGGCCACCCTCGGCGACACCGTCCCCGGCTGGTCGACGAAGTACTGCGGCGGCGGCGTGGTCAGCACCTGCCGCGGCGCGCTGCTGTCCAGCCTGACCGCCGCGCTCGCCGAGCCGGCCGCCACCACGTACCCCGGTGACGCCAACTGCTCGGCCGGCGACCAGTGGTGCGCGGACGCGATCCTGCAGAGCCCGCTCGGTGGCATCGAGCACGATCTGATCGCCTGGCAGAACCGGCCGACCTACCAGCAGGTGGTCTCGTTCCCGGCCAAGCGGGGCGACGACATCTCCAACCTGGCCGCCGCGAAGACGACGACCGCGTCCAGCACGCAGGGCGGATACCCCGCCTCGAACGCGGTCGACGGCAGCTTATCCAGCCGCTGGGCCAGCTCCTGGGCCGACAACCAGTGGATCCGCGTCGACCTCGGGGCGAGCAAGACCGTGTCCCGGGTACTCGTTCGCTGGGAGGCCGCCTACGCCACCGCGTACACGATAGAAACCTCGCCCGACGGCACCGCCTGGACCCAGGCCGCCGCCGTGACCGGCGGAAACGGCGGCCTCGACACCGTCTCCTTCCCGGCCACGAACGCTCGCTACCTGCGCCTGACCGGCCAGACCCGCGCCACCTCCTACGGCTTCTCGATCTACGAGCTGGAGGTGTACGCGCACTAGGGGTGCTCTCGGATCGGACTCTCGCGGGCGGCGGAGGGGTCGGCCGTCGCCCGCGAGAGGGCGGGGTGGATCGCGGCCTCGTACCGCGAGAGCACGGGCAGTGCCGGGTCGACGCCGGACAACTCCTCGGCGACGCGCTCCCGGACGAGGTCCTCGGTGACCAGGGTCGTCCCGGCGCTCCGCACCTGCCGGACGAGATCCCAGAGCTCTTCCGAGGCGATCCCGGCGGCCAGTTCGTCGGCGAGAGGTGATGGCAGGTGCTCGACCGGCCCGGCGACGGGCAGTTGGTCGACGAGAGCCCGTCGCAACGGATCGAGGAATGGGCGCCACGCCGGCTCGGACCCGGCGACCAGTGCTCTGGTGTCGAGCGCGACCATCCCGGGACGATCGGTGCGGACCACGTCGGCGCTCACCACGCCGTCCAGGACGTACAGCAGGTCACATGGGTAGACGCCCTGAGCGGCCAGTCGCCGCACGAGCACGGTCAGGGCGGGGATGGGCAGCCGCGCCAGGGCGCGATCGACCAGATCGGGGTACGAGTCCTCGATCTGGGCGAGCCGGTAGGCGATCTGCTCGATGTCCACCAGCAGCTCCGGCGCGGCCAGGATCTCCGCCATGACGATCTGCGGCAGGAGCTCGGCCGGCTCGATTCCACCGCCGCCGTCGGACGAGCAGATCGTTCCGGCGGCCCGCGCCGAGATGTAGGCCAGGGTGCCGTCGCCGGCCGGATCCGTCGCGCGCCAGCACTCGCCGGGACCGGGCATCGGGACGGGCTCCAGCATCCTGCGCCGGATCCCCACCGACACGGTGCCGGGAAGCGCCTCGCTGGTCTCCAGATGCAGCGCGGGTACCAGCAGGCCGGTTCGGGTCCCGATCTCCGAGACACACCCCGACCAGGACTGTCGCATCAGGGCGGGCACCCGATCGTCCTCGATGGACAGCCGGTTTGGGGGGTCCGGCACGCCGAGGAGCTCCGCCGCCATCGCCGCCGGCAGGTGCAGCACCAGCTGCGGCTCGGTGCGGACCTGGCCGAGCACCCAGAGCGCCACCTCCTCGGGGTCGCCGGGGACGGCCGAGTCCGCGAGGGCCAGCGCCTCCATGGCCGGCCCCTCGAGATCGGCTCCCACACCGGCGGCGAGAAGCCGGCCCAGCACCTGTTCCGGCCGGCCGGAGGACTGCCGGAAGCGGTTGACCGGCAGAGCGTCCCACCACGCCCGCGCCACGGCCTCGGTCGCCATCAGCTGCGGCCGCCGGCGGAATGTGCCGAGGACCACGTCGACAGCGACGGACTCGGCCCGGGCGGTCACGTCGTCCGGACCGTCGCCGGTGGCCTGCCCCGCGCGGGCCGCGGACGGCAGGAACGTCCGGCGCAACGGCGACGGCGGCATCGCGGACGTCACCCGCAGCGCTGTGTCGAGCGATTGCCCCACCTCCCGGCCGTCCACCTGGAGCCCGACCGAGGTCACGATCATCAGCGCGCTGGCGAGGTACGGCTCCGGCCGGGCGTCGATCACCACCGACGGCGTCAATCCGAGGCCGTACGAGCCGGCGAGCGCACGCAGTCCGTCGGTGAGCCGGCGGGCGAGTCGGCTTCGCCGGTCCTCGTCCGTGAGGCCGGGCACGGTGACGCGTACGGCCAGCTGGGGCTCCATCATGGCCTCCCTTCCACGGCGAGCGGGGCCACGCCGCACCGCAGGCCGGCCCGTGCGGCCAGAACATGGGTGGCGAGCAGCAGATTCGGATCCCGGACGAGCACGGTCCCGGCCGCCGGGTCCCCGGCGTGTGGAAGCGCGCAGTGCCAGTCCCTGAAGCGGTTCTCCAGGTCGGCCACGGTGCCGGCGGGGAGCACGACGGCCGGGTCGTCGCCCGCGCCGGTGAGCCCTTCGGCGAGCGAGGCCTCGATCCCGGCGTCGAGAACGAACGCGGCGGGTCCGGTCGCCACCGGGTGAGCCACGGCCGCCAGATTGGGCACCAGCCCTACGCCGGGATCGATCCGGCCGGCGATCTCGTCCGGGTCGATCGGCTCGCCGCCGAGCTGAAGGACGGCTCGCGCCACGGCGAGGGCCGCCTCGATGCGGGCCGCCGCAGGCCGGTCCGACCCGGTCTGCTCGGCGGACGCGTTGAGCCCCTCGATGAACTGAGCGCGATCCAGCAGGCGGGACCGGCGTGGGCGCAGCGTCGCCTCGAGATGCCGGAGCACGGCGGCGAATCCGTCGGGTTCCTCCGGGACCGTTCCCGGCGCGACCAGGCTGTACAACACGACCAGGCGATAGGCGCGGTCCCGCAGCTCCGCCACCGGGCGGATCCGGACTCCGGGCAACGGAACCAGCGGATGCCCGAGCCGTTTCTTCATCTCCGGGATGCCCTCGTCGAGCATCCAGCGGACGGCGGGGGTGTCTCCGCCGTCGGGAAAGAGCCCCGGGTCGGCCTCGATCAGGATGGGCGGCGCCACCAGGAGTCTCGTCATCGGCGATTCGTCGCCGGTGCCGTCGCCCGACGTCAGCGGCCCGAAGACGCGTGGGTAGGCGGTTCGGTGAATGCGCAGAAGCGCGGCCGACAGGTTGAGCCGCTCGGAGGAGGACCAGGCTTCGACGCCGAGCAGGGAGGTGAAGCCCTGGGAGAGGGCGACGAGAGCCGGCGCGTCCGCCAGCTGGCCGGCGTGGCCGGTGTCGGCCAGCGCCCGGATCGGTTTGGTGAGGTCGTCGCGGCCGGCCTTGATCGCGCTCTGCACGCTGTTGCCCAGGTAGGTCGCGACGTCCAACGGCCGATGCTGCCGCGCCGCGCCGAGGGCCGCCGTCGCGTAGCCGGCCGCGGCCACGTCCGGGGCCTCGGCGAAGACCGTCCGGTCCGGCTCGGAGTCGAGCGCCTCGAGCACCGGTGCCGCCTCCTGAGACCTCCCCTCGTCGAGAAGGATGCGGGCCAGCATCAACCGCGACGCGGTTCCGGCGGGCGCCGCGTCGGTGATCGAGGCCAGCTCCCCGATGGCGACGTCGGCGCCGAACTCCTGGCCGCGCCCGACGGCCTCGGCGTTGAGGTTCGCCGATTCCTGTCGTAGCCGGTCGACGGCCGGTTCGCCGTCCGGTCCGCGGTCGTGCTCGAGGATCGCGGCCGCGAGCGTGAGGTCCAGGGCGGCCTCGCGGAGCTGCTCCGCGCCCAGACTCACGACGCGCGTGTGTGCCCGCTCGGCCCAGCGGCCGTAACCGTCGATGTCGCCGAGGTACGCGGACGCGATCGCCAGCAGCCACTCGACGTCACCACCGGCCGAGCCCGCCAGCCGCATCAGGCTCTCTTCCTGCCCGGCCACGTCCTCGGGATGGCCGCGCAGCAACCGGGCGCGGGCGTGTGCCAGCGCCGCCAGCGCGTAGTCCGAGTGCGGCGTCGGCTCGCTCTCCTGCTCGACCGCCTCCAGGACGGTGGCGACCTCGTCCCAGCGGCGCAGCTGGATGAGCACGTGGAGCCGGTACCAGTAGGCCCAGAGCAGGCCCGGGTCGGTGCTCAGGGCCCGGGCCAGTTCGTCGTCGGCGACGGCCGGGTCGCCGGCCTGCCAGTGCAGGACGCCGCTGACCGCCCGGTACCAGGGGTCGTCGGCGGCCTGCCGGCGTACCGCCTCGACCAGGGATTCCGGCGCCGGCTGGCCGGCGTTCAGCAGGATCCGGACGGTCTTGCCGAGTACGTACTCACTCTGCGACCGTTCCCACGCGTCGACCACGCACCTCAGCGCCACCGCCTGACAGTCCAGTTCCCAGTACGCCGTGGCCAGACCGGCCATGCCGCTCGGCCGTTCCTCCCGCGCCAGGGCACGTTCGAACTCGATGGCGGCCTCCCAATTCACCGCCCGCGGGTTCTCGTCGAATGCCGCGAGGTCGAGCAGGATGTCCCCGCGCAGCTCGAACGCCCAGGCCGGCGGCTCCACCTCGGCGCCGGCCTCGCTCCATGCCTTCAGGGCCGCACGCACGTGATCCGTGTACTGGTCCGCGGGCGGGCACGGTGTGGCCCACATGCAGTGCGCGCGGAAGAACGGGAGATCCGGCCCGCCCGCGCCCGCCGCCCGCACCAGATCGAACGCGGTCAGGGCGCGGTCCATCTTGCCGGCCCAATACCACTCCCGCCCGGCCTCGTATCGCGCCCTGATCGCGTCGTCGGTCCGTCCGGTGCGGTCGAGGAGGACGGCCCGCAGGTCGTGCACCGGCGCGAGGAACGACGAGGGCAGGCCGTCCTCCCGCTCCCGGCCGAGCACCTCGTCGACCATGGCGAGAGCGTCGGCATCGGCCCCGGCTCCGGCCAGCATCCGCGCCTTGACGAAACCGCCGGCCGCCGGGCTCTCCGCGGCCGGCTCGACGACCCGGTCATTCAGGTTCCGTGCCGAGGCGACGGCGGCCGCGGCGTCAATGGTTGCGGCCCGGCGCAGGAACTCGGCGGCGGCGGCCGAGTCGTCCTGCCGGAGAGCGGCCTCGGCGAGCAGGACAGCGGCATGCAGCCCCGCCTCGCCCGGCAGCGACAGCAGCCGTTCCCGGTGCGACAGCAGTTCCTCCGCGGCCAGCTGGGCCATCCGCCCGTGGTCGCTGTCGGGGCTGGCATCGGCGGGCACCGTGGACAGCACTTCGGCGATCCGGTCGAGCACCGGTCCCGGATTCGCGCGGTCGGTGCCGAACGCGTCGACGAAGACGTTGGCGGCGCTCCGGAACTGCCGCTGCGCCAGGTGGACGTCGGCCAGCGCGAGCTGGGCTCGGACCGTGACCGGGACGGACGCGGCCTCCCGTACCGCCCACAAGAGCGTGTCATGTGCCTCGTCGTAGCGGCGTTCCTCGCAGAGCCGCCGCCCCAGGCTCAGCAGGAGCTGCTGTACGGACTCCGTGCCGGGCCCGGTCATCCGAACGAGCTTTCCGAGGGGCGCAGCCCGGCCGCCGCGAGGGTGTCCGCCTCCGGCTCCTCCGACCAGGCCGGCTGCACGATCCGGACCGGCGCCGTGTCGCCCGGGCACATGTTGCAGTACTTGGCCACGGGATCCCATTGCTTCTTGCAGACCGGGCAGACGAGCACGAGGGCACAGTTGCCGCAGCGGTTGGCGTTCTCGACGATCCGGTGCGCGCAGCGGACGCAGGTGATCTTCGCCTCGCTCTGCAGCTCCTTGGGCGACAGGACCACGGCGGGCGAGGTGAACCTGTCCTGCTGGCCGATCAGCTGGTGGTAATCGAGCAGGTAGACCACGGGCAGCGCCACGGACCGTTCGCCCGGGTAGTACTGCTCGCCCTCGTCCTCCATCTGGCTCCGGGCGGCCTTCACGGCGACGTCCACCGGCTCCTTCTCGACGAGAACCTTGTTGTAGAAGGTCTTGGCGAACGTGTTCGCCTCCGTCGCGGTGATGCTGTACTGCATGGCCACGACCGCGGGGATGCGCCGGGCGGCGATCGTCCCGGCGACGCCCGAGATGCCGTGGAAGTACGGGCTCGGCAGAGCGCTCTCGCACGCCTGGAGGATCACCAGGCGTAGCCGGTTGTCGGTGCACACGGCGTTCGCGAACTGCTCCTCGTCGATCCAGTGTGGCCGGCCGTCCAGGCCGCAGAGCGCGAGCATCCCCCGTCCGTCGGCGTCGCGCTTGCCGTGGCCGATGAAATGCAGCACGTGCGGCTGCGACTCGGCGGCGGACATCGCCCGCCGCAGAGCCGAGAGCGTGACCTTCGGCGTGAAAGTCGCGCGCGAGCCCCGGACCGGCGGGTCACTCAGCACCTGGAACGTGATGCGGTCGCCCAGCGCACGCTTGATCCGGGCGAGCTCCCTGCGTACGGCATCCGACCGCACCGTGGCCAGCGGCGCGGCGGCACCCGTGTCCTCCAGGGGCGGGCTCGGCGCGACCACGAGAATCCGCAGCTGCTCGTCGCCGGTGGAGAGATTGCGCAACGTCAGGTCGCCGGGTGGCTGCAGGCGCCGGTTGAGGATCAGCTGGCCCTTACGCGCCAGCGGAGTGCCGTCCGGCAGCCGGAGGTACTCCCAGGGGAGGGTGTTGAGAATGCTCGCGTCCCGGCCCGGGAACTCGAGCTCGATGCGGACCAGGGCGATCTCGCCCGATTCCATGCGGCTCAGCGCGGTGTTCAGCAGCCCGCTCGTCTCGTCGCCGAACAACAGCTGATAGAGATGGTCGCCCAGGACTCGTTCGATCGCGCCGATCGTGGCTCCGGTCAGCGGTCCGCTGCCGGTGTCGGAGACGAAGCCCTCGCGCGCCACGTTCCGGAGGAGCTCGCTCAGCAGCGTGACGGTCTTCTCGTTGATGCCGTCCCAGGCGAACTTCAGCTTGGGCAGCGAGAGCTCGGTGTTCTCGCGGAGCTCGCCGATCTGGGTGCACTCGTGCGCCGTCACGGCCTTGGTCTCGCCCTTGACCAGAATCTTGATGAGCGAAACGCGGTTGTCCCGGTCGTCGGCCATGGCTTCACCATCCGTTCAGAGCATCGCGGTGATGTCCCAGACCGCCGCACCCACGGCGGGGGCGCCGTCCCGCATGAAGTAGTCCCGCAGCCGGGACGGCAGCTGGCGGATCTTGTCCTGCAGCGGGGCACTGGCGAACTTGAAGTACCGCGAGGCCTCCATCTGGGCGTGTACCACCACCGCGCGAACCGGCCGGGGCACCGCGAGCAGGACAACCAGCGACGGACCGGCCTTCTCGAGATGTGCCGCGTCGTCGATGCGCCAGTGCACGTACTCCATCCCGACCGGCGTGTGCGAGATCCGCGCGCGCGTCACGCGGTAGCGGAACGGGCCGAGCGCAGCGTGCACGCCGGCCGACGCGGACGCCTCGAGGCTCGCGGCCGCCTCGACCGGGACGCCGAGCGGGGTGAGATCGATGTCCGGTGTGGCGACCCGGAACCGCGCGGACGGATCGACGCTCACGTCGACCTGGCCGCCGACGTCCACGACCTCGTCGATCTCCGGCCCCGGCAGGACGTCGAGAGCGACGGGCCGGCGCTGACCGGCCTCGGCGTCCCGGTTGAACTCCACATGCAGGTCTAGCTTGTCGAAGCCCCAGTTGCGCGCCGGAAACAGCGAGACCGGGGCGCACAGCCAGTACAGCCGGAACTGCCGGAGCAGCTCGCCGGCGCCCACCGGGACGGGCACGCCGGGCGCCGCGAGCGCCGCGTCCTCGATGCGGAACACGAGCGCGTCACGCGCCAGCCCCACCTGGTCGGCGGCCAGGTCCCGCAGAAGGTCGCCGTCCGCGGAGGCCGCCGCATGCGATCCCAGCGTGCTGCCGAGCGCGTCGATCAGCTCGGCGGCCTCACGAAGCCGATCGGCGCGGTCGGCGGCCGGATCCGTCATCGCCATCATCCCCAGGAGCAAGTTGATCACTCAACGTGACCATGAGGACAGTCTCGCGCGGTCCGGGCGCCGGGCACAGGGGAGGACGCCGTCCCGACTGTCGGCTATCCGGCTCCTGGCCTGGCCAAAGGGCGTGACTGAAGCGCTTAAGATCAGCTTCGGTGTCTTCGATGATCGAAGTGTGCGTTCTCGGGCCCCTGGAGCTGCGGGCCGGCGAGCCCGTGCCGCTCGGCGGCCACCAGCAGCAGGCCGTGCTGGCCATGCTGGTGGCGGCCCGTGGGCGGGTGGTGCCGGCCGACCGCATTGTCGACCAGGTGTGGGGCGGCGAGCCACCGGCGAGCGCGACGGCCACGCTCCAGGCGTACGTCTCGAGGCTGCGACGACTGCTGGAACCGGACCGCCCACCGCGGGCCGCGCCCAGCATCCTGATCTCCGAGGCGGCCGGCTACGCGCTGCGCCTGCCCACCGCGGCGGTCGACGCCTGGCGGTTCGAGCGCGACGTCACGCTCAGTGGCGATCTGCCGCCGCAGCAGGCGCTCGGCGTGCTGCGCGAGGCGCTCGGCCGGTGGCGCGGCGTGCCCTACGAGCAGTTCGCGGACGAGGAGTGGGCGCGGGCCGAGGTCGCCCGCCTCAGCGAGCTGCGCCGAGCCGCCCAGGAGCGGGGCATCGCCGCCATGCTGCGGATCGGCCGGATCGGCGACGCGGTGCCGGCCGCCCGGGCCCTGGCCGACGCGGAGCCGCTGCGGGGCGAGGCGTGGCGGCTGCTGGCGCTCGGGCTGTGGGCCGCGCATCGATCGGCGGAGGCGCTCGACGCCCTGCGCGAGCACCGGCAGCACCTCGCGGACGAGGTCGGACTCGATCCCGAGCCGGCGCTGTCCACGTTGGAGCGGGCCATCCTCGGCCAGCGGACCGAGGTGCTCGACCAGGCGGTCGGAGGTGCGCAGGTACGGCCGGCGCAACTGCCGCGGAGCCTGGCCGGTTTCGCGGCGCGGGAGGCGGAGCTCGACGAGCTCACCCGGTTCGCCGGGACCCTCGCGGTGATCAGCGGAGCCGGCGGGGTGGGCAAGACGACGCTCGCCGTGCGCTGGGCGCACGCGGTCGCCGATCGCTATTCGGACGGGCAGCTCTACGCCGACCTTCGCGGCTTCGGACCCGAGGAGGCGCCCGCCGACCCGGCCGACGTGCTGTTCGGCTTCCTCACCGCGCTCGGCGTGCCCGACCATCGGGTGCCGCCCAGCCTCGGCGAGCGGGTCGCGCTGTTCCGCAGCGTGCTCGCCGGGCGCAGGATGCTCGTTCTGCTCGACAACGCGGCCGATGCCGATCAGGTGCGATCGCTTCTGCCCGGAACGCACGGCTGCACGGTCGTGGTGACCAGCCGCAACCAGCTCGGCGGGCTGGTCGTCGCGGAGGGCGCGCACACGCTGCGGCTGGACGCGTTCGACGACGAGGAGGCGCGCGGCTACCTGCGCCAACGGCTCGGCGCCGAGCGCACCGACCAGGACGCGGCCGCCCGCGACGAGATCGTGGCGCGCTGCGGTGGGCTGCCGCTCGCGCTGGCCGTGGTGTGCGCGCGAGCGATCACTCGGGACGCCTTCTCGCTCGACGTGATCGCCGCCGAGCTGCGCGACACCGGGCTCGACGCGTTCACCGTGGAGGGGTTCCAGCACGATCCGCGGTCGGTCTTCTCGTGGTCGTACCGTCACCTGCCGTCGACGGCGGCCGCGCTCTTCCGCCACCTCGCGCTGCACCCCGGTCCCGATGTCACGCGCGCCGCCGCGATCAGCGTCGCCGGCCCCGACGCCCGCGCCCTGCTTCGCCAGCTCTGTAACGCCCACCTTCTCGACGAGCACCGCCCCGGCCGGTACGTCTACCACGACCTCGTCCGCAGCTACGCGGTCGAGCTGGCGCACCGCTACGACGACCCCGCGCGGCACCTCGACGTGCTCGGCCGGCTGGTCGACCACTACCTGCACTCGGCCGGGAACGCCGTCGAGCTGTGCTTCCCGTTCCGGACGTCCCGGCGGCCGCCCTGCCCGCCCGACATCGAGCCGGAGACCTTCGACAATCCCAGGGACGCGTACGCCTGGCAGGACGCTGAATACGAGAACGTCATGGCGCTCACGGAGGCCTGCGATGACGCGTACCTCGGAGCGTTTGTCTGGGTTCTCTGCCCCCATCAGCAGGACATACGCTTCCACGTGCGCGACTCGATCGCCTTGGCGCGGCGCGCGCTCACGGTCGCCGAACGGTCGCGGGAGCAGTGGTGGGTCGGGTTCCTGCAGTACGTGATCGGCCGTGGCCACCTGCGACTCAACGAGGTCGAGTCGTCCCGTGCGCCGCTCGAGGCCGCGATCGCCGTCGGGCGCGCCACGAACGATCCGACCCGGCTCGCGCACGGCCTGCTGAGCGTGGCGACCGGCATCGTCGGCGTGCACCGGGTGCCGACCCGCGAGCAGACCATGACGGCCTATCCGTACGCGATCGAGGCGCTCGCCGAGTACCGGCGGCTCGGCGACGAGACCGGCCGGGTCGAGGAGGCGAACGCGCTGCACCCGATCGCCTGGTACCACTTCTACCGCCCCGGCGGCCGGGAGAAGGCCCAGGCGCTCCTGCAGGAGAGCATCGACATCAACCGGCGCAGCGGCAACCTGCACGGCGCGGCCGGCAGCTGGATGCACATGGCCCGCTTCCGGTCGGAGACGGGCGATCCCGCGGGCGCGGTATCGGCGTTCGAGCAGGCGCTGGAGCTGTACGGCGACATGCAGGACCTGCGGATCGAGCCGCTGATCGGGCTCTACACCACCCACCTGGCGGCCGGGGACGAGAAGGCGGCGGCCCGGGCCCGCGCGGAGGCGTTGAGCCTGCTCGACACGGCCCGCTACCCGGACATCGACCGCCTGCGGGCCATCCTCGGCTGACGGCCCGGCTGACGGCCCGGCCCCAGGCCGGTTGAGTACGGCGACTCACGTGGCGCGGGGCCGGCCTTCCCTAGGTTGAGGTCCATGACTTCGACCATCGACCTCGACCGTCCGATCAGGAACGAACGCGACCGTCGCCGCCCTTGGCTCATCGGCCTGGCCGTCGTCGCGGGGGTCATCGGGATCGCCGCCGCGACCGGATGCGCCTACGTCGTTACCCATGCCGGGAACAAGGCACTCCCGCCCGGCCTCCACACGGTGGAGGTCTACACCGTCGACGACGCGATCAGCACGGTCGTCCCGGCGGCCGACCGTCCCGGCACCGTCGGCCGGTTCATCGGCATGTGCGACGCCGACAGCTACTACATCGAGGTCGACGGCGGCGGGCAGTGCGTGGTCCTGAACGGCTCGCTCGGCACGGTGCAGGCGACCGGCACCCGCGACGGCGTCGCGCTCACCGCGGCGGAGGCGGCCAAGGTGCGCGACCTCGTCCGGCGCGCGGACGGCGACACTCCCGAGCCGGCCACCCGCGTGCTGCTCGGCTACGACGACGGCTGGGCGGGCCTGGTCAAGGTCGCCGACCTCGACGCCGGCGGCCCGGTGACCGGCACCGCGGTCGGCTGAGTTCGCCTCAGTTCGCCAGGCCCAGGCCTCGGCGGCCGATCTCGTTGAGGCCGCCGGGCCGGAAGCGGTTGGGCCAGTCGCGCTCGTAGTGCTCGGCCGGGAAGTCGCTGGGGCTCTCGCCACTCAGGAACGCCTCGCGGACGGAGGCGGCGTACGCCTCGTTGCGGGGGCACCAGGGCGCGGCCGGGATGTACATGACGTTGCCCCAGCCCTTCTGGGCCTCGACCGGGGCCACGGAATGGATCATGTCGCAGTGCCACCAGACGGAGTCGCCGGCGCGGACGTCGGGGATGCCGGAGAGGGCCTCCATGAGCGGGGCGTGCCACTTGTGGCCGGCCGGGAAGACCTGGTTGACCGTCACGCCGCACATGTCGTCGTCGGGCACGTCGGGCAGCAGCGGGCGCAGCATCAGGTACGCCATGGCCTCGGGGATCGGCACCGTGTGCAGGACGCCCTGGTCGTGGTCCATGTCGGACAGCGCCGTCCAGCCCTGGAAGGTGCGGAAGACCGAGCACATCGTCGAGCCCGGGTACTGGGGGCCGGCCGTGCGGTGGGCGGCGTCCCACGGGTCGTACTGCTCGACGGTGCCGTCGAAGAGGTGCCGGAACGCCTGCTGGAAGGCGCTCGTCATCCACAGGTCGAGCGTGCCGGGGTCGAGGTGGGTACCGAGCCCGGCCGAGTCGGCTCCCTCGGGACGACGGCGGATGCGGTCGGGATAGAGCGAGTCGCGGCCGGGATCGAACCACTGCTCGCCGTCGTCGGAGGTGTGCTTCCACTGCCCGTTCAGAAAGGCCTGCACGGAAGCCATCCGCGAGCTCTGCCGGGCCTGCATCTGCGCCGGCGACCAGTAGATCGGGTAGATCTCGGGCCGCGACCCGACGCTGCCGAAGAAGTCGTCGCCGGGCCCGCGGTAGTTCTCGAAGAAGTGGTTGCTCTCCACGTAGTCGACGATGCCGCGCTCCCATTCCAGCGCCTGCGACCGCTCGAAATGGCCGCGCACCACGAGACACCCACGACGGCGCAGCAGGTCGAGCTGCGCGGCGGGGACGGTGCCGGCGGCGATGTCCGAATACTCGATCTCCGGCCAGACCGGTCGGCCGTCCCGGCGGGCGGACGAGATGTCGTCGACGGCGGCCTGGACACGCTTCTCGACAACGGCAAAAACCTCCTCGACCGTACGCCCCGACGCGGCGATCCGATCGCGAAGCGCCGCCTTGATCTCGCGCGTGGCGGCGCCGAGGTCGGCCGGTGTCTCCTCCCAGTGCGGCAGCAGTGTCATCGTGATCCATTCTAGTCAAGTGGCTTAACTAGAACCGACTGTAGGTGGCGCGCGCTTTCTAGGCAAGGGCCCTGACTAGAATCGGCACATGACCGACGCCAAGCCGTCGCAGGACCTCGTCCGGGCGCGCACCGACGAGCACGTGCTGCGCGCCCTCATGCAGCACCGGCGCCTGACCCGGGCCGAGCTGGCCACCGAGATCGGCATCTCCCGGCCGACCGCGGGGGAGAGCGTCCGCCGCCTCACCGAGCGCGGCCTGGTGGCCGACACCGGCGAGCGCACCCCAGGCGGCCGCGGCCGGGGCCGGGTCGGGTCGTACTACGCGCTCGCCCCCGAGATCGGCGTGGCGCTGGCCGTGACGATCGCTCCGGCCGGCGTGGTGGCCGAGTGCCTCGACGTCTACGGCGACACGGTCACCCGCGCGGTGCGCCCGATCGACCGCCCCGCCCGCCCGGCCCAGGTCGCCGGCGCGCTGCGCGACGCCGCCGCGTGGGCCGTCGAGACCTCCGGCCGCCCGGCGAGGCTGGCCGTCGTCGGCGCCGCCGACCCGGTCGATCGCGCCACCGGCCGCCTGGTCCACCTCCCCGACGCCCCGTTCCTGGTCGGCGAGCTGGACCCGGCCGCCATCCTCGCCCCGCTGGTGCACCCGCGACCGATCACGGCCGAGGACGGCGAGGCACTCGAGGTCATCGTCGACAACGACGTGAACTGGGCGGCACTCGCCGAGCCCGGCCGTCCGGGCGACTTCGCCTACCTCTATCTGGGCGAGGGCCTCGGCTGCGCGATCGTCAGTGACGGTGAGGTCCGCCGCGGCCACTCCGGCCTGGCCGGCGAGATCGCCCACCTGCTGACCGTGGGTCCCAAGGGCCGCGCGATCCCGTTCATCGAAGTCTTCAATGAGCTCGGCCTGCGCCGCCCCGGCACCACGGCGATCGACGTCGACCGGGTTCTGACCAGCAAATCCGGCGCCCGCAAGACGATCGCCGCCGCCGTGGCCGGAGCGATCGCCGCCGTCGTCGCCCTCGCCGATCCGCAGCACATGGTGATCGGCGGTGAGTGGGGTCCGGCCCTGATCGACGTCATCGAGGCCGCGGCCAAGGAGCTGCCGCGAAACGTCCCCATCCGGGCCGCCGCGCACACCGGCACCACCGAGCCCGTCCTCGCCGGAGTGAAAGCCGAGGCCCTGCGCCGCCTGCGCTCTTCCGTGGTGTGGGCTCAGTCACTAACCTGAGCTGCATTCACCTTTGGCGGGAGGGTTGAGGTGGGCGCGCTTTCAGGTTTTCCCGAGGGGTTCCAGGTGGGGGTTTCCACCGCTTCCTACCAGATCGAGGGGGCGGTGCACGAGGGTGGCCGCGGGCCGTCCATCTGGGACACGTTCGCGCACACGCCCGGCCGGATCCTCAACGGCGACACCGGCGACGTCGCGTGCGACCACTACCACCGCTGGGAGGAGGACCTCGATCTCCTGGCCGGGCTCGGCGTCGACGCCTACCGCTTCTCGGTGGCGTGGCCCCGCGTCCAGCCGGACGGCACCGGCCGGCCCAACCCCGACGGCCTCGATTTCTACGACCGGCTGGTCGACGGCCTGGTGGCGCGCGGCATCGCCGCGGTGCCGACGCTCTTCCACTGGGATCTGCCGCAGGCCCTTGAGGACCAGGGCGGATGGCTGAGCCGGGAGACCGCGCTGCGCTTCGGCACCTACGCGGGGCACGTCGCCGACCGGCTCGGCGACCGCGTCCAGCGCTGGATCACGCTGAACGAGCCGATCGTGCACATGGCCCAGGGCTACGCCTTCGGGACGCACGCGCCCGGCCGTGAACTGCTCCTCGATGCGCTGCCCGTCGCCCACCACCAGCTGCTCGGCCACGGCCTCGCGGTGCGGGAACTGCGGTCACGAGGTGCCGCCGAGGTGATGATCACCAACAACTGCACGCCGGTCGTTCCCGCTTCGGAGAAGGACGAGGACCAGGTCGCCGCCATGATCTACGACGGCTTCCACAACCGGCTGTTCAACGATCCCGTACTGAAAGGCACTTATCCGGAATTTCTCGCGGCGGGCCTCGAGCCGGTCATCCAGCCCGACGACATGGCGATAATCCGGACCAGCCTCGACGCGCTGGGCATCAACTACTACAACCCGACGAGGGTCGCGGCCGCCGAGGGGGACCTGCCGTTCGAGATGGTCCCGATCGAGGGCGTGCCGACCACCGCCTTCGGCTGGCCGGTGGTCCCCGAGGGCCTCCACGACCTGCTCACCGGCCTGAAGACGACCTACGGCGACGATCTCCCGCCGATCTACATCACCGAGAACGGCTGCTCCACCGCCGAAGACCTCGACGACCGGTTCCGCATCGACTACCTCGACCGCCACCTCGCCGCCGTCCGCCGCGCCATCGTCGACGGCACCGACGTCCGCGGCTACTTCGTCTGGTCCCTGATGGACAACTTCGAGTGGGCCGAGGGCTACAGCCAGCGGTTCGGCCTGGTCCACATCAACTTCAATTCCCTTGCCCGTACGCCCCGGGCGTCGTACCGCTGGCTGCAGGCGGCGCTGAAGGAGCGGGGATGACCGCGGCCGTCACCCAGCGCGTCGGCGCCCGCTGGATCGCCCTGCTGAGCCTGGCCAACCTCGGCCTGTGGATGGGTTACTTCGGCCCGCTGCAGGTGCTGCTGCCCAACCAGATCGAGGACATCGCCGGCAAGGACAAGGAGACCGCGCTCGGCGTCATCACGGCCATCGGCGCTCTGGTCGCGGTCGTCGCCGGCCCGCTCGCCGGCGCCCTCTCCGACGTGACCACGGCCCGCACCGGCCGCCGGCACACCTGGATCGTCGCGGGCGCGCTCTTCGGCGGCGCCGCCCTGGTCTTCCTGGACGGGCGGCACACCCTGCTCTGGGTCGGCATCGGCTGGTGCCTGGCCCAGGCCGGTCTCAACACGCTGCAGGCCGGGCTCACCGCCGTCATCCCCGACCAGACCCCGGTCGGGCAGCGCGGTCTCGTCTCCGGCTGGGTCGGCCTCACCCAGTCCGTCGGCGTCGTGGCCGGCGTGCTGCTGGTGACCGCGGTCGGTGGCGGTTACGCCGCGATCGCCCTCGTGGTCGTGCTGACCGCGCTCCCGTTCGTGCTGGCCACCCGCGACCCGGCCATCTCCCACCCGCCGCGCTTCGCCGCGTTCCGGTTCGACGCCTTCCGCGACCGCGACTTCGCCTGGGCGTTCGGCACCCGCTTCCTGGTGCAGCTGGGCAACGCCATGGCCACCCTCTACCTGCTCTACTTCCTGCGCGACCGGGTCCATCGCCCGAACGCCGACGACGACCTGGCCGTGCTCATCGTCATCTACACGGTCGCCACGGTCCTGACCGTCGTGGTCGGCGGCGTGATCTCCGACCGCACCGGCCGCCGCAAGCCCTCGGTGATCGTCTCCGGCTACGTGATGGCCGTGGCCGCCGCCCTGCTCGCCTTCTGGCCCACCTGGACCGGCGCGATCGTCGCCGCCGTGATCCTCGGCCTGGGCTTCGGCGTCTACCTCTCGGTCGACCAGGCCCTGATCACCCAGGTCCTGCCGGCGGCCGACGACCGCGCCCGCGACCTGGGCGTCATCAACATCGCCAACTCGGCGCCCCAGGTGCTCGGCCCCGCCATCGCGTTTCCGCTGGTCTCCTATCTGGGCGGCTATCCCGTGCTGTATCTGGCGGCGGCCGCCGTGACGATCCTCGGCTCGGTCCTGGTCACCCGCATCCGGGGCGTGGCCTGACCCGGCGACGCGGGCCTGATCACGCGATGCGCGCGGGCGGCCCGGCGCCGTCGCGCACGGGGGCACGTGACGACGCCGGGGACTCAGGGGACGGCGAGCTGCAGGACTCGGCCGTCGCCGACGAGGATCCGGCGGTGCAGCTCGCGCAGCTCGGCCGACGGGCGCACACCCAGCTGGTCGGCCAGCAGGCGCCGGACCTTCTCGTAGTGGGCCAGGGCATCGGCCGGGCGCCCGGCCCGGCACAGCGCCGTCATCAACAGCCCGTGGTACGACTCGGCCAGCGGCTGCTCGGCGACCAGGCCCCGCAGCCGGGCCACGGCGTCGGCCGGCCGGCCCAGCTCGATCGTGGTGGCGGCGAGATCGGCCACCGCCGCGCGGCACTGCTCGGCGAGCCGGGCCCGCTGACCGGCCAGGAAGTACCCGGTGGTGCCGGCCAGTGGGGTGCCGCGGTGCAGGTCGAGCGCCTTCCGCAGCAGCGCCGCCGCCGTCGCGTGGTCGCCGCGGTGCATCGCCTCGGCCGCCGCCCGCGTCCGGCGGCGGAAGACGAAGACGTCGACCGCGTCCGGCGGGACCTCCAGCTGGTAACAGCCGGACACCCACTCGATCTCGGCGCCGGGCAGGGCGCGGCGCAGGCGGGAGAGGTACGTGCGGACCGTGCCGACCGCCGTGACCGGCGGATCGTCCGGCCAGAGCGCGTCCACCAGGTCCTCCGTCGTCGTGACCCGGCCGGAGCGCAGCAGCAGGACCGCGAGCGTGGTGCGCTGCTGCGGGCTGCCCAACGGCAGCTCCACCCCGTCCCGCCAGGCACGGACCGGGCCGAGCAGCGAGAACGCCGGGCCGCTCACGCGCCGCGCAGCTCGGTCACGTGCCGGCGGTCCTGCCGGCGGCCGGCCAGGCGCCACAGCACCTGCGCCTCCTCCTCGGCGGCCGCGCCGGGCTCCCCGGCCGTCAGCGCCTCGTCGACCGCGATGAGCGACTTGTCGAGCCGCTGGTGCTGCTCCTCCATCCGGGTGTGGGGCGTGGTCGTGAGGGGCACGGCGGAAACTCCTCAGGCGTCGGCGACAGGAGGGACGCCGGGATTCTGGCTCAGCCGACTTGACCGCCACTTGCAAAGGGCCCGCTACAACAGCCCCTGCCGCCGGGCCCGCACCACGGCCTCGCGCCGCCGGGCCGCCCCCAGCTTGCGATAGATGGACCGCATGTGCGCCTTCACCGTGTTCACCGAGATGCCGAGGTTGTCGGCGATCTCGTTGGCGGTCAGCACCGTGGGCAGGAAGCGCAGGATGTCGCGTTCCCGTTCGCTCAGTGCCTCGGTCAGCGCCACCGCCTCGGTCGCGGCCGACGCCTCGAACAGGTCCGGGCCGCGGCCGTCCTCCTCCTCGAGCCAGCGCTGCCGCCCCGCGAGCGCGGCGACCCGTGCCGGGTCGAAGCGGCGGAACGGCCCGCGGATCCCGTTGCGGCGGGCCAGCGCCCTGGCCCGGGACATCGCGTCGACCGAGCGGCCCACGTGCCCCTGCGCCTCGGCGAGCAGCGCCAGGGCGATCCAGGCGGTCACCGCGGCCACCATGTCGGGGCTGTTCCCGGCCCGGACGAGCAGCTCCTCGGCGGCGGCGTGGTCGCCGAGCGCGAGGTAGGCACGGCCGAGGCAGACCTGCTCGGCCGGGCGCAGCGCCGTCTCACCAAGCCGGTACATCGCCACCACCCGGTCGGGCTCGTGCAGGGCGAGCGCCACGTCCCCCTCGGTGAGCCGCAGCCAGCGGTCGAGGCGCGGGGCGGCCAGCGCGGGCGGCGCCTGCTCGCGGGTCGTCTCCAGCAGCGCGCGGGCGGCGACCGGGTCGGCCGCCGACAGCAGCAGCTGGATCCGCACGAGCGCGGCGAGCATCGAGGTGATCGTCTCGGGCGGGTTCATATCGGTGTGCAGGGCGCGGCGCAGCGCGGACTGGGCCTCGGCGGTGCGGCCGCGTTCGACCTCGACCAGCGCGATCACGAGATGGGACATGGCGGCCTGCGGCGTGGACTCCATGTGCAGGTCTCGGGCCAGCACCTCGCCGGCGGCCGCGTGCTCCTCGGCCTCGCCCAGCGAGCCCTGCAGGTAGGCGAGCAGGCCGAGGTAGCCTTGCGCGTTGATCTCGACAAGCTGAACGCCGGCCGAGCGGGCCGCCGTCATCCCGGCCCACAGGTACTGGTCGGCGTGGTCGAGGGTGTCCGTCCACAGCAGGCCGACTCCCTTGTTGCTCAGCGCGAACGCGCGGAACTGCAGCAACGTGGGCACCTGATCGAGGCGTGCCGGGCGCAGCCGCTCGAGGGCGCGGGTCGTCACGGCGACCAGCCGGGGCATGTCGCCGCCGTTCCGGACGACCGCGCCCGCCTCGAAGAGATCGAGCGCCACGTCGATGGCGACGCGCCGCTCGGGGCCGCGGCCGGTCAGCTGGCGGCGGGAGCGGACGATGTGGTCGCGCAGCGCCGGCTGGTTGCCGTTGGCCCACATCAGCACGCCCGCGCAGAGGCTGAGCTCGGCGGTGGTCGGCAGCAGCGCCTCCGGGATCCGCCGGATCGTGTCGACCAGCTCGTTCCGCCGTTCCGACATGATCATGACGATCGCCTGCTCGGCGATGAGCCGGCCGATGTAGGGCCAGTCCCCGGCGAGGCGGGCGTGCCGCAACGCCTCGGAGATCAACCGCTCCCGGGCGTACCAGCGGGAGATCAGCCCGTGCAGGGCGGCGGTGGCGTCCGGCTCCTCCCGCTCGACCTGCTCGCACAGGGCGTCGCGTAGCTGGTGGTGATACCGGAACCAGCGCGAGCCGGCCGGTTGCCGGGTGACGAACCCGGTGGCCCGCTGCAGGTGCTCGAGGATCTGCTGCCCGTGCGTCTCACCGGTCAGCGCGGCGGCCAGCTCGGCGCAGATCAGCTCCGGGAAGCAGGTACGCAGCAGGAACCGGCGCACGGTCGGCGGCTGGGTGGCGACCACCTCGTGCAGCAGGTAGTCGCGGGTGGCCTCCCGCGGGTCGCGGGCCTCCGCGGCCAGCCGCAGTCCCAGCGGCCAGCCCTCGGTCCGTTCCAGGACGCTTTCCTCCACGCCGGACGCCTCGTCCGCGTCGAAGGCCAGCTCGGCCGCGCCGATCTCGGTGAGCTCGCCGGCCGCGCGCAGCCGGTGCAGGGGAAGGCCGGCCTCGCCCCGGCCGGCCAGCACTATCCGCAGCCAGTCCCGCCGCTTCTCGACGAAAGCGGCCAGGTCGCCGGCCGAAGGCGCGCCGTCCAGCTCCTGGAGATTGTCGATCACCAGGGTGACGGCCTTGTCCTCGTACTCGGCGCAGTCGTCGACGATCAGAACGCCCACCGACTCGAGCACCTCGGCGACCGCGCCGGCCAGTTCGCGGGGGCCGCGGTGCTCGCGGCGCACGGTCAGCCACGCGACCGGCCCGGGCTGGGTGTCCGACCAGGACATGACCAGGGTCGTCTTTCCCCAGCCGGGGCCGGCCCGCACGAGCGTCACCCGTCGCCGCGGGTCGTCGAGGAGCGCGAACAGGCGTGGGCGGGGAACGATCCGGCCCCCGCCGTGCGCTCCCGCCGACTCGGTCATGACACTCCACCCTGTAGGCCGTTCTCAGGTCACATCAGGCAGATCAGTACCGCACGGCCGGGATCATAAGCTGATGTTGATATGGGCATGCCCTCTTGTTGGCGGCGTGTCGATAACCGTTTCTCAGGCGGGCGCCCAGAATGCGCATTTATGCTCATCGACGTACCTATTGTCGGTGATCGGAGTGCTCGCGCCGCCGGCTCGCAACTGCATCACGCGGCCGTCGTAGCGGGGCCAGCCGCCGCCGGGCGCGCCGCGCGCCACGAACGTAGCCCAGAAGTCCTTCATGTCGCGAGCCAACCGCCGCTCGGCGGCGTTGAACGTCGGCGCGATCGGCGTGCCGTTGTCGAAGCTCGGGAACAGATAGGCCAGTTCGGCCGCGTGCCCGGCGCCCCAGACATATCCGGGAATCGGCGTCAGTCCCGGCCCGGTGCGATGCCCGAACTCATAGGCGTACGTCTTTGTCCAGCGCGCGAGGTCGCGGGTGAGCTGCCGCTGCGTGCAGCCGCCGATCCCGGCGATCACCCCGGAATCGGTCATCACGGCGCCGATCAGATAAGCGGCCGTGAACTGGTCGCTGCTCGCCGGCCACGGATATTCCGCCCGGACCGCCGGCGCGCGGTCGCCGAATGTGGAATTCGTCCAGTCGATGTAGTTCTGCTCGGTCGCCCCGATGAATCCCTGAGCGAACGTGCGTCCCTCGTCGCGGTTGGCCCCGGTCACGACCGGAACTCGCGCGAATTGGCCGCCGGCAATGGCCTCGGCCGGGTCGCGAGGCAGCGTCGGCGTTCCCCGGACCAGCGCGTATCCGCCCTGCGGCGCGTCGATCAGGGTGCCGACCGGCGTGTTCCGCAGGCAGGTGACCATCGTCGCGGCCGCGCCGCATCCCACCGCGGTGGCCAGCTGGTTGCCGCCGGTTTCCGCATTTTCCTCCGTACGGGAGTAGCACGAGCCGCTCTGGGTCATCGCCTGAGCGAAGAGCCCGTTCGACCCCGGCGCCGTGAGATGCCCGCAGACCGACCAGCCGCCGGCCGATTCCCCGCCCACGGTGACGCGCCGCGGGTCGCCGCCGAAGGCCGCCACGTTCCGCTGGATCCACCGCAGCGCGGCCTGCTGATCCTGGAATCCGTAGTTCCCCGACTCGCCGGCCTCGGCGGTCAGCCCGGCCAGCCCGAGGAACCCGAGCACCCCGAGCCGGTAGTTGAACGAAACCCCGATCACGCCGGTCTGCCGCACGATCGCCGCCATGTCGGCCTGGTTCGAGCTCCCGTTGACCAGGCCGCCGCCGTGGATGAACACGTAGACCGGCCGTTTCTCACCCGAGCGCGTTCCGCTGGGCCGCTGCACGTTCACGAACAGGCAGTCCTCGGCCTCGCTGCGTGGGCCGTTGGTGCTGGCCGTGGCCGCGCACCGGTTGCCGAACGCGGTGGCCTCGGCGACCCCGCTCCACGGCTTCGCGGGCCGCGGGGCCCGCCACCGCAGGTTGCCGACCGGCGCCGCCGCGTACCGAATCCCGAGGAAACTGTCGACCCCGTGATCCCGGAACCCCTCGACGAGCCCCTTGTCGGTCCGCACCACGAGCCCGCCGTGCCCGCCGTTTGCCCAGGCCGTGCTCCCCGGGAGGGCGAGCACCACGCCCAGCACCGCCCCCGCTATCGCCTTGAGCCGCCAGTTCCGCATGGTCCCTCCTCGCCCGATCAGGAACGCCGCTGTAACACATCCGAAACAAGCCCAATCCATATGGGTGGATGTGTCAAGCGCGGCGATTCTCGAGCGGCTGGAACGCCGCGGCCGACCTGCTTGTCTCGCCCGTGTCCGCCGGGAGTTGACCCAGCCCGCGACCGCGGTGACGGGGTGATGGACCCTGTTCCAGGGCGAGAACAGTGGCTGGTCGCAGACCTCGATCCGGCCCACCCACTTGATCGAGTAGATCCCGATCCAATGCGGCACGATGAGCCGGACCGGATGGCCGTGGTCGCGGCCAGCGCCAGGAACGTGCGCCGGGAGAAACCCTGCGCTGCTATGACTTAGGCTGCCCGGCATGATCATCACCTGGGAAGCCGCCGTGCTCGCGCTCGGCGCCGGGCTGATGATCGCGACCGTCACGACTCCGGTCGGTGTCTCCGGCGCGGTGTTCCTGCTACCCGTGCAGTTGAGCGTGCTGCACGTTCCCAGCCCCGCGGTGACGCCGACCAACCTGCTGTTCAACGTGGTCGCCGGACCGGGCGGGCTGCTGCGCTTCCGGGCCCAGGGCGGTCTCGCCGGGCCGCTCACCCGGATGCTGCTGATCGGCACCCTGCCCGGGGTCGTCCTCGGCGCGGTCATCCGCGTCTTCGCCGTCCCGGGCCCGCGGGTGTTCCGCCTGATCGTGGCGATCGTCCTGCTGCCGCTCGGGCTCTGGCTCTGCGTCAGAGCCCTGTGGCCTGCTCCGCCATCGACGACCGGCCGCCCCCTGCCCGGCCGGGCGATCATCGCTCTGGCCGTCGCCGCCGGAACCATCGGCGGGATCTACGGCATCGGCGGTGGCTCCCTGCTCGGCCCGATCCTCGCCGGCCGCGGCGTCCCCATCACCCAGCTCGCTCCGGCCGTCCTGGCGTCCACCTTCCTGACCTCCATCGCCGGCGCCGCCACCTACGTCGTCCTCGCCGCCACGACCAGCGGCACCATCGCACCCGACTGGGCCCTCGGGCTGCTCAGCGGCCTCGGCGGCCTCATCGGTGGATACGTCGGCGCCCGCCTGCAACCTCACCTGCCCGAACGCGTGCTTCGACTGCTGCTCGGTGTCCTGGCCACCGCACTGGCCACTCTCTACGCGGTTCAGGCGGCCACGTTCTGATCGGGCTGGCGCCACATGCTTTTCCGCACGCGTACGGCAAAGAAAATGACCCGCCGGCAGCTTGATGCGCTGCCGGCGGACCCCCGATGTTTTCTTCAGTTGGTCTTGAGGGGGAATCCCGGAATCGCCTTGGTCTTGGCGCCGTCCGGGCTGATGGCGAACCATTTGCCGTTGACGCCCTGTCCGTTGATGTCGCCCGGCTTCGCGTCGGCGATGAAGTAGTAGACGGGCCAGCCGTTGATGGTCACCTGGCAGGTGTGGTCGGCGCGCTCGATGTAGCCGATCTCCTGGGGGTCGATGCCCTTGGGGAAGATCTTGCCGGGCGAATGGATGAGCAGCGGCGGCCAGGCGGTGGCGCAGGAACCGTTGCAATTCGACTTCGACGGCTTGTTGGTGTCGTTGTCGAAACGGTAGAGGGTGCGGCCGGCGCCGTCGGTGACATAGGTGCCGATCTGGTCGTTCTCGACGGCGTTCAGCTCGACGGTGTGGCTGCCCTTTGTCTTGTCGGCGTTCGGCGTGATGTCTTTGTCGGACGGGCCGCTGAAGATTTTGACCCATTTCTGGGTCTTGGCGACGGTCGGCTTCACCGTGGGTGCCGACCCGCCCGCCCCGGAACCCTGACCGGTCGCGTTCGCGCTGGGGGACCCCGAGGCGGACGGGGGCGCTGTCGCCTCGGGCGCGTTCGCGCCGGTCAGGTCGCCGGGACCCTCGGTGGGCGGGGGAGCGTCGGGCGATCGGGTCAGCGCGATGGGCAGGCTGATCCTGTCCGTCGACGGCGCCTGCCGGCTGCCGCAGCCCGCGAGACCGGTGAGCGTGATCCCGGCCAGCGTGACCACAATGATCGTCGTGTGTTTGCGCGTCATCATGGCTGCTCTCTCCTTGTGCCACCGCCCGGCTGGATCCGGGCCTGCCATCCACACGACGCGATTTCCGGGACGGTTCACCCGGGCGTGCCAATGTCTCAAGATCTTTGATCCGGTTGGGCTACCTCGTCGTATCTCAGGTAGCCGCGGCACAGTACGTTCTTCGATGTCGCCTTCGGCGAGTCCGTCGCACCATGCTGGACGACGGACCCGTACGAAACGGCACCGTTGGTGCCGCGGGAGAAAGAGACGCGATGCCGTCACCGAGGACCAGACCGCGCCGGGAGGTGGCCGATGAAGCACTGGTCAGATCGTTGTTCAATGAACACGGCCGGGCCATGCTCGCCTACGCCACGCAGCTGACCAGGGACCGCGCCGCCGCCGAGGACGTGGTCCAGGAGGCGCTGCTGCGCGCCTGGCGGCACCCCGACAGCCTGGACAGCGGCAAGGGATCGGTGCGCGGCTGGCTCTTGACAGTGGTCCGCAACATCGTGCTCGACCAGATACGTGCCCGGAACCGGAGGCCTCCGGAGGTGCGGGAGAGCCCGCCGGACGCCGCGGTCGAGGGCGACCACGCCGACCGGGTGGTCAACTCGATGGTGGTGGTCGACGCGCTCAGCCGGCTCTCCGCCGAGCACCGGGCGGTGCTCGAACAGGTCTATCTGAAGGGCAACACGGTGACCGAAGCGGCTGAGGCGCTCGGCATTCCGCCGGGAACGGTGAAGTCCCGGTCCTACTATGCGTTGCGGGCCCTACGCGAGGCCGGCACGGAACGGTTGGCATCATGAGTACGCCGGAGAGCACGAACCCGACCAACGATCACGTCGATCTGGCCGGTTACCTGATGGAGATGCTCACGCCCGACGAGAAGCAGCGGGCGGACTCGCATCTCGCGGGGTGTGCTGCCTGCCGCGAGGAGATCGAGTCGCTGCAGGAGTGGTCCTCGGCGCTGCGGGACATCCCCGAGGAGATGCTGCTCGACGGCCCGCCCGAGGACGCCGACCTGGTGCTGCAGCGCACGCTGCGACAGGTGCGGCAGGAGTCGTCCGGTGGCCGGTTGCGCCGCCTCACCGTGCTGACCACGGCCGCGGCGGCGATCATCGCGGTCGCGGTCGGCGGCGGTGTCATCCTCGGCCGGGGCACGGCGCCCGAGACCCCGCCGCAGGCGCAGGGCTCGCCCTCGGCGTCGGTGCCGGCCGGGACGCAGTTCGTCGCGGCGGCGGACCCCGCGACCGGGGCGCGGATCAACGCGACCATCACGCCCGCGATGGGATGGGTGCGGCTGAGCGCGACCGTCGGCGGGATCCCGGCGGGGGAGAAATGCCGTCTCGAGGTCGTCGGGAAGGACGGGTCGGCCGTGCTGGCCGGGTCCTGGCTGGTGTCGCCGGCGGGTGAGGCCAACGGGACGACGCTCAATGGGAGCGCCCTGATCGAGCCGTCGCAGGTGGCGGCGGTCCGGGTCGTGAACACCGACGGGAAGCAGTTCGTCAGCGTCAACGTGTGATCAGATGTAGTCCCCGAGCACACCCGCGAGCACCTCGGTCGCGTCGGCGACGTCGACCTCGGTCAGCTGCAGCGGGCCGCCCGTCTCGGTGTACTTCGCCGTGTCCGCCCGCCCCGCGAAGACCGGCGCGAACCCGAGCTCCCGGATCAGCTTCGACGCCGTCAGTCGGGCGTCGACCAGGTCGGTGCAGACGAACTCGGCCAGCAGCGGATCGTGCCCGCGCCGCCGGGTGAGCACGCTGGCCGGCAGCGTGTTGAACGCCTTCACCCAGTGCGCCTCGGGCGCCCACCGCATCAGCGTCTCGAGCCCGCTCATCCCGTCCGGCGTCGCCTCCGGCGGATTCGTGGCGTCGATGACGACCTTGCCGGTGAGCGAGTCGCCGGCGAGATCGATGACCTCTCGCGCGGACGGCCAGTCGGGCGCGAACAGCACCGCGTCCCCGTAGGCCACCGCCTCGGCCACCGGCATCGCCGCGCCGTGCTCGCCGAGCCGGCCGACCAGGCCGCCGAGCCGCTCCGGGTGCCGTGACGTGACCGCCACGTCGTGCCCGCTCTCCACACACCACTCGGCCAGGGTCGCGCCGAGCTGTCCTGCCCCGATGACGCCGATGTGCATGCCTCCAGCGTGCCCGTTCGCCCACCCGCGGGGTGGGCGAACGGCGTTTTTCGTTCAACACCCGAGGTGGCGGATCCCCACGCTCGCTGCGACGACAAGCGGCACTGCCCAGGCCGGATCCACGCGGGTACGGAGGGTGGGCGTCCAGCCCGCGTCGGGCGTCAGATCGGGGTCGTACGCGGCGTTGTAGGCGGCCACGAGGTCGACCGGCTTCGCCTTGTTGCCGACCTGCACCAGCGAGCCGATTGCCGTGATCCTGGTGCCCTTCCAGTAGTGGACGACGTTCGCGGCCGGGACGTCGGCGCTGAGCCGGAAGTAGTTGTTCTCGGCGTAGATGCTCGACTCGACCCCGACCCCCAGCGAGTACTGGTACAGGTCATCGGTGGCCACGTACAGGTTGTCGTACACGTCGACCTGCCCGAACCGCACCCGCGGCGCCCGCTGGAGCACGTTGCCGAACCGGTTGTGATGCACGGTCACCCGCAGCTTCCCGACGTCCACGCCCGGCGTGTCGGTCGAGCCGATCAGCATCGTCTTGTCGTGGTCGTAGTAGTCGTTGTACGACACGGTCACGTAGTCGGACCCCTTGATGATGTCCGACGCGCCGTCGTGCACCTGGTACGGCCGCCCGAAGTAGAGCGGCTGGTCCTCGTCGTGGTTGTTGCCGTCGCTGAGCGTGTTGTGGTCGATCCACACGTTTGTCGCGCCGGACAGCGAGATCAGGTCGTACAGCGAGTTCCAGTTGCCGGTCGACCCGTCGGTCGGGTCCCATGCCGGGAAGCAGTCGGCCGCGTCGGTCACCTCGAGATTGCGGACGATCACGTTGCTGACGCCGGTGAGCACCAGGCTGCCGTGCGTCAGCCGGCCGCCGTTGATCCCGACGATCGTCGTGTTGCTGCCGACGTTCACCTTGATCGTGTCGCCCTGCTTCTTCGCGGATCGCACCCGGGCGTCCTCGAGCGGGCCGGTGGGCTTGGTCGTCCTGCCCCAGACGGCCGGGTCGTAGGCGGCGAGGAAGGCGTCGAGGCTGTAGTCCGGGTCGGCGAACGCGTCACAGCCGACCGGCTTGTTGTCCGCCTCCACCCGCAGGTCGATCTTCCCACTGACGTAGACGATCTTCGGCGTGGCGTTCTGGCCGTTCGTGGCGGCGTCCCCGCCCAGGGCGGCGATGAGCTCGGCCCGGGTGGTCGCCACCGCGACGTGGGTGTCGTCGGCGGCCGAGCCGCCGGTCGTGCCGGTGCCGGCCGCGGCCCAGCCGTCATTGGCGGGCAGGGTCTGGCGGCCCAGACGCAGGGCGGAGGCGTTGATGCCGCCCTTCGCCGCGGCGATTCTCGCGGCGTTGTTCGCGGCTTTCTCCGCGGTCACCCCGGCGGACGCTCCGAGAGCGCCCGCCGGGGGAGCGGCGCCGGCCGACACGGCCAACGGCGGGCCGGCTATCCCCAGCGCGGCGACAGCGACAAGGACAGCGGCGGAAGTGGCTGCAGAGGGCATGGCATCTCCTAGACCGGCCGGTGGCGGCCGTGAACAACGCAGGAAAGCGCTTGCCTGGCAACATTCACACGCGCGTCGACCCCAGTCAATGCCTCGGACAACGCAGAAAATTTGCAGCCCGCACCGTGGTCAAATCGGCCGCGCACCCCCGCCGCCCTGGCCAAACGGCACCGATTGGCCAACCCGGGCGCCTCCGCCCAAATGCCCCGTCCGGCCGGCGAATTTGCAGCCCGTCGTGCTGCCCTGTTTCGCTGTGGTCATGACGGCATCGGACCCGAAGCTGTACATCGTGACCGGCCTTCCGTACTCCGGGAAGAGCACCCTCGCGCGGGAACTGGTCGGACGTTTCGGCTTCGGCTACGCGTCGGTCGACGCCGAGATCACGGCCGGCGGCCACGACGTCACCGTCATGGACCAGCGCGACTGGGACGCCGTCTACACCAGCGCCTTCGACCGGCTCGAGTCGCTGCTGCGCTCCGGCCGCACCACCGTCTTCGACGGCGGAAGCCTGAAGCGGCACGAGCGCGATTCCCTGCGCGCCGTCGCCACGACCTGCGGCGCCACGCCGGTGCTGATCTACGTCGACGCGTCACCGGAGGAGGTGAGGTCACGACGGCGGCGAAACGCGCTCACCCGCGAGCGAGCCCACCTGGCGGACGAGACGATGACGACGGCGCTGGCCATGTTCGAGGAGCCGGCGGCGGCCGAGCACCCCGTCCGTTACCACGCGACGTGCGACCTCGACCGCTGGATCGAGACGACCATCGCCGAGTAGCGACCCGCCCGTTCGCGGGCCGCGGCGGCGGACTGCCGGCAACGGCCTGTTCCGCGGGTCCGCGGCGGCGGACCCGAAGCGCTACCGGCAGGACTGCGGGCGCCATCCGTCGGCGCCGCGCAGGAACGCGGTCATCGTGTTCGCCGCGGCGTCGGCGTCGCTGAGCTGCGGCCGGTCGGCCGACGGGACCGCCCCGGGACCCCGGTTGTGATACTCGGCGAGTCGCGCCTCCCGCCACGGCCACGTCCCGAAGTCGCTCCAGGCCGGGGAACCGATGTGTGCGCCGATCCACGACTCGCGGATCAGGGTCTGGCCGATCGCGTTCGGGTCGTTGCTCGGGTGCCACGGCCGCCCGAGGAACACCGTTCCGGCCGGCGCGTCCGAAGTGAGCATGCAGCGGTGGAACAGCAGCCCGTACGGATTGGTGACGTCGGTGCTCGGCGCGGTCACGTACCCGTTGGGGCTGGAGTTGCGGTTGAGGGAGTGGATCCGGCACCGGTCGAAGACCGCGGTAGCGCGCCCGAAGATGAAGTCGACGTCGCCCTCGACGTAGCAGAAGCGGAAGTACGCCCGCGCCACCACGCCGGCCGCGCTGCTGTTCACGTACAGCGTGTCCTGGTTGCCGAGGAACCGCACCCGGTCGAACTCCACTCGGTCGGCCCGGGTCAGCACCGCCACCGCCTGCTTCGACGTGATCTCCGGATGCCCCGCCTCGTCGAACAGGTTCGCGAAGGTCAGGTTGCGCGCCCGGAACCCGGCGCCGTCGACGGTGACCGAGGCGCTGCCGGTGGTGCCCCAGGGGGTGCCGTCCGGCTTGAGCGTCCCGTTGGCCCGGTCGTCGGCGATCACCACGGCGTCCGGCCCGGCTCCGAGCCCGGCCACGGTGATGAACGGCGCCGAGGACGGCACCTTGACCTGTCCGAGATAGGTGCCCGGGCGTACGGCAATGGTCACGGGGGTGGTGTTGCCGGCGGGCACGGCGTCCACCGCGGCCTGGATCGTCGCGAAGTCGCCGCTGCCGTCGGCCGCCACGATCGCGAACGGGGGAGCGCCCCGGGCGGTCCTGCCGGGGGTGGCCTGGGCCGGCGACGCGACGGCCGCCGTCAGGGCCGTGCCGGCGATCCCCCCACCGGCCAACTCTAGGAACCTACGTCTGCGCATCAGTCGAACCTCCTAAGGAAAGCCCTTTCCTGCGGAAGTTAGGCCCATCGATGCGTACCCGTCAATACCGGATTTCCGGCCGGCGGGCGAGTGGCCGCCGGCGCCGCACCGACCGCGGCGCCGGCACCGCACCGACCGCTGCACCGACCGCGGCGCCGGCACCGCACCGACCGCTGCACCGACCGCGGNGCACCGACCGCGGCGCCGGCACCGCACCGACCGCTGCACCGACCGCGGCGCCGGCACCGCACCGACCGCTGCACCGACCGCGGTGCCGACGCCGCGCCGACCGCGGTGCCGACGCCGCACCGGCCGCGGTGCCGACGGCGTCACCGGCCCGCGGCGCCGGCCGTGAAGCCTTCAGAGTGCCCAGGTGCTCTCGCGCTGCACCAGTTCCGCCGCGATGTGCTCGACCCTCGGGGCGTCGCCGGCCTCGCTCAGCGCCAGCCGCATGGCCCGCTCGCCGAGCTCGGTCAACGGCAACCGCACCGAGGTCAGCGAGGGGGTGACGTCCCGGGCGATGGGCATGTCGTCGAACCCGATCACCGCGACCCGCCGGTCCGATCCGCGCAGCGCGGCCAGCGCGCCCACGGCCATCGAGTCGTTGAGCGCCAGGATCGCCGTGACCTCGGGGAACTCCGCCAGCACCCGCTCGGTGGCCGCCACCCCGCCGTCCCGCGTGAAATCGGAATGGACAATCCGCTCCTTCGGCAACTTACGCCGATATTTCCGGACCGCCCGCCGCAGACCCGCGAGCCGGTCGTACGTCGTCGTCAGCGCCATCGGCCCGGCGATCACCGCGATCTCCGTGTGCCCCAGCTCGAACAGATGCGCGGCGGCGAGGAAGCCGCCCTCCTCGTTGTCGGGCATCACCGCGTCGCCCGTGTGCTCGTGCCGCCCGATGACGGCGATCCGCCCGCCGGTCGCCTCGAACGCCCGCAGCCGATCGTCGAGCCGGGCGGCGGTGTCGGCGTCCAGGTATCCCGATCCCGCGATCACGATCGCCGCGACCTGATGGGCGTGCAGGAGATCGATGTACTCCAGCTCCCGGTCCGGCTGCCGGTAGCTGTTGCAGATGATCGCCAGCCGCCCGTCCGCCTCCGCGACCCGCTGCAGCCCCCGCGTGATCTCCGCGAAGTAGGGGTCGGACACGTCGTGCACGATCACCCCGACCGCGCTGCGATGCGACCGGGCCAGCATCTGGGCGTGCGCGTTCGGCACGTACTTCAGCTCGGCCACGGCGGCGAGCACGCGGGCCCGCAGCGCGTCCGCGACCGGCTTCGGGCTGCCGTTGATGATCCGGGACGCGGTCGCGGTGGACACTCCCGCGTGGCGCGCGACATCCGCCAAGGTGGCCATGACCGGGGAGGATACCTTCGCCGGTCTTGCCTGCGCGGTGGCACGCCCACTACGGTCTAGGAAAGCGCTTACCTCAGGTGAAAACGGAGGACCCGCAAGAATGGCCCGGACGACGATCGGAATCGTGCTCAACGGCGTCACCGGACGGATGGGGCTTCGGCAACATCTGCTCCGCTCGGTGCTCGCCATCCGCCAGGACGGCGGCCTGCCGCTCCACGACGGGTCGGTGCTCTGGCCCGAGCCGGTGCTGGTCGGCCGCAGCGAGGCCAAGCTGCGGGACATCGCGGACCGCCACGGCCTCACCGACTGGACCACCGACCTGCCGGCCGCCCTGGCCCGCGACGACGTGCAGGTCTACTTCGACGCCCAGGTCACCTCGGCCCGGGTCAAGGCCCTGCAGATGGCGATCGACGCGGGCAAGCACATCTACACCGAGAAACCGGTCGCCGAGACGCTGGACCAGGCGATCGAGCTGGCCCGCCTCGCCGACGCGGCCGGCGTCAAGCACGGCGTGGTGCAGGACAAGCTCTACCTGCCCGGCCTGCGCAAACTGGCCCGCCTGATCGAGGGCGGCTTCTTCGGCAAGATCTTGTCGGTCCGGGGCGAGTTCGGCTACTGGGTCTTCGAGGGCGACTGGCAGGCCGCCCAGCGCCCGTCGTGGAACTACCGGGCCGCGGACGGCGGCGGCATCGTGCTGGACATGTTCCCGCACTGGCACTACGTGCTCGAGCAGCTCTTCGGCCCGGTCCGCGCGGTGACGGCCCGCGCCGTCACCCACATCGACCGCCGCTGGGACGAGGAGGGCGCCGCCTACGACGCGACGGCCGACGACGCCGCGTACGGCATCTTCGAATTGGAGGGTGACGTGATCGCCCAGATCAATTCGTCGTGGGCGGTCCGGGTCAACCGGGACGAGCTGGTCGAGTTCCAGGTCGACGGCACCCACGGCAGCGCGGTGGCCGGCCTGCATCACTGCCGCATCCAGCCCCGGGCGGCCACGCCGAAGCCGGTCTGGGACCCGGACGTCCCCACCACGCAGAGCTTCCGCGAGCAGTGGCAGGAGGTCCCCGACAACGCGGTGTTCCCGAACGGCTTCCGGGCGCAGTGGGAGCAGTTCCTCCGCTACGTGGCCGAGGACGCCCCCTACGCCGGCGATCTGTGGGCCGGCGCCCGCGGCGTCCAGGTGGCGGAGCTCGGCCTGCGATCCTCCCGCGAGGGCCGCCGGCTGGAGATTCCGGAGCTGGGCCGATGACCGTCACCTTCAGTGGTCACGGCCGCGAGTTCGCCGCCGGCCGGGCGCCATTTCACACCCGCATCGCGTACGCGGCCGCGCCCGTCACCGCCGATCAGCACGCCGAGAACATTCCCGGCGCCCCGGCGGCGCTCGACTGGGACACCACGCTCCGATTCCGCCATCACCTGTGGTCCCACGGCTTCGGCGTGGCCGAGGCGATGGACACCGCCCAGCGCGGCGCCGGTCTCGACTACCCGGCGACCCGCGAGCTGATCCGGCGCAGCGCCGCCGAGGCCCGCGCGGCCGGCGGCGCGATCGTGGCCGGCGTCGGCACAGACCAAGTGCCCGCGGGCCCGGCCACGATCGACGACATCCGCAAGGCGTACGCGGAACAGCTGTCCGACGTGCAGGAAGCCGGCGCCCAACCGGTGCTGATGTGCTCCCGGCACCTCGCGGCGGCGGCCGAGGGCGCCGACGACTACCGCCGCGTCTACGGCGAGCTGCTCGCCCAGGCCGACGGCCCGGTGCTGCTGCACTGGCTGGGGGAGGCGTTCGACCCCGCGCTGGCCGGCTACTGGGGCGGCGACAATGTCGTCCTCGAGATCATCGAGGAGCACGCCGCCAAGGTCGACGGCATCAAGATCTCCCTGCTCGACGCCGACCGCGAGATCGAGATGCGCCGCCGCCTGCCCGCGGGCGTCCGCATGTACACCGGCGACGACTTCAACTACCCCACCCTGATCAAGGGCGACGACCGGGGACACTCCGAGGCCCTGCTCGGCGTGCTGGCCGTGATCGCCCCGCCGGCCGCCGCCGCCCTGCGTGCCCTCGACGCCGACGACCTGACCGCGTACGACCGGATCATGGACGCCACGCTGCCGCTGGCCCGGCACCTGTTCGCGTACCCGACCTACCACTACAAGACCGGGATCGTCTTCCTCAACTGGCTCGCCGGCCACCAGGACCACCTGCTCATGGTCGGCGGCGCGCAGGCCGGCCGTTCCCCGGGCCACCTGCTCACCCTCATGCGCCTGGCCGACGAGGCCGGGATCCTCCCCGACGCCGACCTGGCCACGGCCCGCGCGCGGGCCTGGCTCACCACGGTAGGACTCGAGTCATGAACCGTTTCTCCCTCAACCAGGCCACGACCAAGCGCTGGCCCCTGGACGAACTGGTGGCCGGCTGCGTCTCGGCCGGCGTCCCCGCGGTCGGCCTGTGGCGCGAGGAGGTCGCCGCGTACGGCCTCGACAAGGCCGCCACCCTCGTCCGCGAGGCGGGACTGCAGGTCTCGTCCCTGTGCCGCGGCGGTTTCTTCCACGAGGAGGACTGGTACGACAACAACCGCCGCGCGATCGAGGAGGCCGCGACCCTCGGCACCGACACGCTGGTGCTGGTCAGCGGCGGCCTGCCCGGCAAGTCCCGCGACATCGACGGCGCCCGCCGGCACATCTCCGAGGCGATCGGCGCCCTGGTCCCCGACGCCCGGGCCGCCGGCGTACGCCTGGCGATCGAGCCGCTGCACCCGATGTTCTGCTCCGACCGGTGCGTGGTCGCCACCCTCGGCCAGGCCCTGGAGATCGCCGCGCCGCACCCCGCCGACGCCGTCGGTGTCTGCCTCGACACGTACCACCTGTGGTGGGACGACCAGGTCTGGCGCCACATCGACGAGGCCGGCCGCCAGGGCCGCATAGCCGCCTTCCAGCTGGCCGACTGGATCACCCCGCTCCCCGCGGGAGTTCTGCTCGGCCGGGGCCTCCCCGGCACCGGCTGCGTCGACCTGCGCCGGTTCGCCACCGCGGTCCGCGCCGCCGGCTACGAGGGGTACGTCGAGGTGGAGGTCTTCCACGAGGACGTCTGGTCCCGCCCCGGCCCCGAGGTCCTCGCCGAGGCCTATGCCGGCTACCGCGCCTTCGCCGCATGACCACCCTGCGGGTGGCCGGTACCGCCGTCGCCACCTACGTGGAGTCACCGGACCTGGACATCCGCTTGGCTCCCCGGCCGTACCTCCACCCGGTCCGCACACTTTCCGGCGTGGCGGTCACCGATGCGCTCTGTTATGACCACCCCTGGCACATGGGCGCCTCGGTGACGATCGCCGACGTCGACGGTCTCAATTTCTGGGGCGGCCGCACCTACGTCCGCGACGAGGGTTACGTCTGGCTGGACGACCACGGCCGCATCGTTCGCGTCGACTCGTCCGCGGTTGACGGCGGCTTCGCCGAGACCCTCCACTGGTGCAACTCGTCCGGCGACGTGGTCCTGCGCGAGCAACGCACGGTGACGGCAGCTGCCGCGCCGCACGGTTGGGAGCTTTCTTTCGCGTACGCGCTGAGCACCCCCACCGAGGCGGAGGTGACCCTCGGTAGCCCCGCCACCCACGGGCGCCCCGGCCAGGCCGGCTACGGCGGGTTTTTCTGGCGTGCCACCCCCGGCCCGGCCCGGGCCTTCTCGACGACCGCCGACTCACCGCACGGCACCGCCGATCCGTGGCTGGCCGTGACCGTGGCCGACCGGTACACCCTGGTCTTCCGGGGCCTGGCCGACGCCGACCGCTGGTTCGCCCGCACCGAGGAGTACGTCGGTGTGTGCGCCGCCCTGGCCTTCACCGACCCGCTCCCGATCAAGCCCGCCGCGCCGCTGACCAGGACAATCAAGGTCCTGATCGCCGACGGCGCCCTGACCAGCGCCGAGATCGAGACCGCTCTGTCCTGAGGCGGCCTTCAGTGGGCGGCGTCGCCGGAGAGCTGGGTCAGGGCGGCCAGAAGCAAGATGGCGACCAGGGCCGCCGCGAGGCCGAACAATGCCGCCTGCCCGCCGAGGGACGCCGACGAGCGGGCGTTGCGGGCGCCGGCCGTGACCCAGAAACCGGCCACCACCAGGCATCCGAGCAGAAGGGCGCCGGCCCAGGGCAGGCTGTCGGCGACGACGGTCCGCACCCCTTCGGTGAGGGTGCCGGCGGCGGCCGAGAGCGCGAGGACACCGGCCGCCAGCCCGGCGACGATCCAGGCCGTGGCGATGGTGAAGGCGCGCATCCGGCTCACCACGGCGGGCAGACTACTCCTCCGGGATGCACGGCCGTCAATGGCCGCGACGAGAAAAACTAGGTGACCGGCAGGCGCTGGACGAACGGGCGCACCGCCCAGGGCACGCCCATCTCCGAGGGCAGCGCCATCGTCTCGACCACCTTGCGCAGCAGATCGTTGACGCCGGGGATGGTGCGCTTCGGCCCCTCGATGAGCACGGCCGCGTCGTCCAGCAGGTGCGGCATCGGCACATCGGGCACGGTCAGAGCCTCCAGCACCGCCGTGAAGTCGGCGGTCGCGTCGAGCGGGACGAGCAGCCGCGTCCCGTCCTCGCGGTGCTCGACCAGGTTGGTGAGCAGGTCGGCGCGGCCCTCGATCTTTCGCGGCTCCTCGTCGCCGGGCAGGGCCAGCCGGTCGGTCGGGTACTCCAGCACGGCTCGGCCGCCCGGCCCGCGCGCCGCGATCTCGCCCGGGATGAAGTCCTCGCCGGCCAGCGTCACCGCGATCACCACGTGCAGCCCGCTGTCGAAGGTGATGCGCGCGAACGCCGTGTCCTCCACCTCGATCGGCCGCACCCGGTACCGCTCGGCGACCAGCTGCCGCGGCCGTCCCGCCCCGACCGCCCGGGCGCCGGCGAGCGCCTGCATGACCGCGTGCGCGAGCGGATTGACCAGAGCGCCGTCGATCACCGGCCGCCCGGCCACGACCCGCCGCCCGGCCCAGGGCGACCGCGCGTAGTAGGCGTCGTCCCGCTGCCACGACGCCGTCGCGGTGATCCCGCCGAGCTCCCCGAGCCCCGGCAGCGCCGCCCGGAACTGCTGCCACGCGACCGAGCCGAGCGCCTGGAACCCGACTTGGCAGGCCCGCCCGGCCGCGCCCAGCGACGCGGCGAGCGTGTGGTGTGCCGCGAGCGACGCGACCGGTGGCTTCTCCAGCAACAGGTCGCTGCCGGCGGCGATCGCGTCCAGCGCGATCTGCAGGTGCGTGTGCGGTGGCGTGCAGATCACTACGACGTCCGGGCCGGTCTCGGCGAGCAGCTCCCGGTGGTCGGTGAAGACCGGCACCCCCGGCGGCACGGGCGGGTCCGTCTCCAGCGGCCGGACGTCGGCGAGGGCGACGAGCCGCACCCGGCCGGCCGCCTCCACCTCGGCGATCCGTCGCCGATGCCACCGCCCGTGCCCGTTGGCCCCGATCAAAGCCACCGTGGTCGTCATCGCACACCGGCCAGGGTGGCCTCGACGCCGTGCTTGTCGAATTCGGTCAGCCAGTCGACGAGCAGCTGCCGGACGGTGTCGTCGCCGGCGAGCTCGGGGGCGAAGACCGTGTCCAGCCCGAGCAGGGCGTCCACCACGCCGTTCGGGGTGGCCGGCGCCGCCGCCAGCCGGGCCCGGATGCGCGACGCCAGCGGGTCGTTCAGGGGGAGCGGCCGGCCGTCGTCGGTGGCGCCGCCGGCGAAGCGCATCCACGCCGCGACCACCATCGTGCCCCAGCGCGGGGTGGCGCCGGCCGCGCGCCGGTCGATGATCGTGTGCAGGACCCGCGGCGGCAGCTTCTGCGAGCCGTCCATCGCGACCTGCACGGTCCGGTACTCCATCGCCGGGTTGGCGAATCGGTGCAGGACCTCCTCGCCGTACTGGACGGTGTCGACGCCGGGCGGAGGCGTCAGGCTCGGGGCGATGTCCTCGGCGATGAATCGCCGCACCGCGGCGGACATCCCCGGCATCCGGAGCGACTCCGCGATGGTCTCGCGCCCGGCGAGCGCCCCGAGGTAGGCGATGGCCGAGTGCACTCCGTTGAGCGAGCGCAGCTTCAGCCGCTCCCACGGGCGCGGGTCGTCGGTGAGCACCGCGCCGGCCTGCTCCCAGGCGGGCCGCCCGGCCGGGAAGTCGTCCTCGATCACCCAGGCCGAGTAGGGCTCGGCGAACAACGCGGCCTCGTCGCGGACGCCGAGCTCGTCGTACGCGACCGCGCGGGTCTCGGCGGTGCTGGCCGGCACGATCCGGTCGACCATCGTGCCGGGGAACGTGACGTTGTCCCGTACCCAGTCGGATTGCGAGGTGGCGGCGGCCAGATAGTCGACCAACCCGCGCATCCGGTGCCCGTTGGCCGGCAGGTTGTCGCAGCTGACCAGCGCGATCGGTCCGGCGTCGGCCCGCCGCCGGGCGGCCAGCCCGCGGATGAGCAGCCCGGGCACGGTACGCGGCGGCCGCTCGCTCTCCAGGTCGCCGCGCAGCTCGTCGTCGAGCAGCAGCCGCCCGGTCGCCGGGTCGAGGCGGTAGCCCTTCTCGGTCACCGTGAGCGTGACGATCCGGATGGCCGGGTCGGCCAGCAGCGCGACCACCGCGTCCGGGTCGCCGGCCGCGTGCATCAGACCGGAATGGGCGCCGATGACCCGGGTCGAGCGTCCCTCCGCGGCGAGCGTGGTGACGCTGTAGAGGCCGTCCTGCGCGCGCAACGAGTCGAGCACGGTGACCGAGCGGGGCGCGACGCCGACGATGCCCCAGTCCCCGCCCGCGGCCGCCATCGCGTCCTCGGTGAAGACGGCCTGGTGGGCCCGGTGGAACGCGCCGAGGCCGAGATGGACGATGCCGGACCCGGCGTCGCCGGGCGTGATCCGCGGGCGAGAGGCGGCGGGGATGCGGGGGAGGGCGCCGAGGCCGAGGAGATCGGTCATCGCCAGGCCGGCCCGTCCGGGAAGCGGAACTCGGCGATCGACTCCGGTCTGATGTCCGAGCTGTAGCCGGGCCGTTCCGGCACCAGGTAGCGCCCGTCGCGGGTGCGCACCGGATCGGTGAAGTGCTCGTGCAGGTGGTCGACGTACTCGACCATCCGCCCGTCGAGCGACGTGCCCACCCGCAGGAAGTCGAAGATCGCCAGGTGCTGGACCAGCTCGCAGAGGCCGACCCCGCCCGCGTGCGGGCAGACCGGAACCCCGAACTTCGCGGCCAGCAGCAGCTCGGCGAGCACCTCCGGGACGCCCGCGACCCGGCAGGCGTCGACCTGCATGACCCGGATCGCCCCGGCCTGCAGCAGCTGCTTGAAGATCACCCGGTTGGCGGCGACCTCGCCGGTCGCGACCCGCACCGGCGCGACCGCCTCCTGGATGCGCGCGTGGCCGAGCACGTCGTCGGGGTGCGTGGGCTCCTCGATCCAGTACGGGTTCGTCTCCGCCAGCAGGCGCATGTTCGCGATCGCCTCGTCGACGCCCCACACCTGGTTGGCGTCCATCATCAGCAGGGCGTCCGGCCCGATCTCCGCCCGGATGATCCGGGCGCGGCGCACGTCGTCCTCGATCGGCCCGCCGACCTTCATCTTCATGGCCCGCCACCCCTGCGAGTACGCCTCCCGGGTGAGCGCGCGCACCTTGTCGTCCGGGTAACCGAGCCATCCCACGCTGGTCGTGTACGACGGGAAGCCCTCCCGCCGCAGCTGGGCGAGCCGGTCCTCGAGCCCGACGCGCCCCTTGTCGAGGATGGCGGCCGCGTCCTCCGGGGTCAGCGCGTCGTCGATGTGCCGGAAGTCGACGCACGCGACCAGCTCGGCGGTGGGCATCTCGGCGAGCAGCTGCCACATCGGCTTGCCCGCGACCTTGGCCCGCAGGTCCCACACGGCGTTGACGACGGCGCCGGTGGCCATGTGCAGCACGCCCTTCTCGGGCCCGAGCCAGCGCAGCTGCGCATCGGCGGTGAGCGACCGGAGGAAGGCCAGCGGCTCGGCGGCGAGCTCCTCGAGCGTCCGCCCCTCGACGTGGCGGGCCAGCGCGCGTACGGCGCCACAAGTGAGCTCGTTGCCGCGCCCGTTGGTGAAGGTGAACCCGGTCCCGGTTGGGCCCCCGTCGGTGGCGAGCTCGACGTAGGTCGCCGAGTAGTCGCCCCGGTTGATCGCGTCGGACCCGTCCCCGGCGGCGGCGGTCGGGAAACGTACGTCGTGGACGGTGAGTTCGGTGATGGTGGTCATGCGGCCTTCCCGTCCAGCCGGAAGATGCGTTTGGGCAGGTGGTAGGAGAGATCGGCCAGGGTCTCGGCCGCCTCGTCCAGCGGAAGCCGGTCCTGGACCACCAGCGAGGCCAGGTACGCGGCGTCGGAGCGGCGGGAGATGTCGTGCCGCACCGGGATCGAGCAGAAGGCCCGGGTGTCGTCGACGAACCCGGCCGTGTTGTAGAAGCCGGCCGAGTCGGTGACGGCCTCGCGGAAGCGCCGCATCGCGTCCGGCGTGTCCAGGAACCACCACGGCGCGCCGAGGAAGAGCGCCGGGTACCCGCCGGCCAGCGGCGCCAGCTCGCGACTGAACGTGTACTCGTCCAGCGTGTAGACCACCACCCGCAACCGCGGATCCATCCCGTACGTGTCCAGCAGCGGCCGCAGGGCGTGCACGTAGCCGGTGGCCTGCGGGATGTCGCCGCCGACGTCCTTGCCGTGCGCGGCGTAGAGCCTGCGGTTGTGGTCGCGCACCGCGCCCGGGTGGATCTGCATGACCAGGCCGTCGTCGAGCGACATGCGGGCGAACTCGAGCAGCATGTGCCCGCGGAAGGTCTCGGCGTCCGCGGGCGTCGCCTCCCCGCGCAGCCCCCGCTCGTAGATCGCCGCCGCCTCGGACTCGGACAGCACCTCGGTGCGGGCGGTCGGGTGCCCGTGGTCGGAGCAGGTGGTTCCGGCCTCGATGAAGGCGTCCCGCCGCTGCCGGAGGGCATTCAGATAGCCCGCGTACGTGAGGGTGTCCTCCCCGGCCAGCTCGCCGAGCCGGGCGATGTTCTCCGACCAGTCCTCGCGGTCGAGGTCGACGACGTTGTCCGGCCGGAACGTCGAGATCACCCGGCCGCCGGGGCCGCCCCAGCCGTCGGCGGCGAGCTTGGCGTGCTGCCCGAGGTCGTCGGTCGGCGACTCGGTGGTGGCCAGGACCTCGATGCCGAACCGCTCGAACAGCGCGCGCGGCCGGAACCCCGGCTCCTCGAGGCGGGCCGCGATCGCGTCGTACACCTCGTCGGCGGTCTCCGGCCGCAGCCGTGTCTCGACGCCGAAGACGGTCTCGAACGTGCGCTCGAGCCAGAGCCGGGACGGGGTGCCGCGGAACAGGTGCCAGTTCTCGGCGAGCAGCCGCCAGATCACCCGCCCGTCGGTCTCGACCGGGCCGCCGTCGCGCCGCGGGACGCCCAGCCGATCGGGCGGTATGCCCTGGCTGAGCAGCATCCGCGTGACGTAGTGGTCGGGCACGATCAGCAGCCGCGCCGGATCGGGGAACGGCTCGTCGTCCGCGAGCAGGCGCGGGTCGACGTGGCCGTGCGGGCAGATCAGCGGCAGGTCGCGGGCGGTGGCGTAGAGCTCGCGCGCGACCTGCGCGTGGCGCGGGTCGATGGCGAACGTCGGGTCGGACACGGTCACCTCTTCGGTCAGGTCAGGGTGAGCAGGTCGGAGACCCGTACCGGCTCGGCGGTCTGCAGGGAGCGGTTGGCGGCGAGGCCGGTGAGCAGCGCCAGGGCGCCGTCGCGGGCGGTCGCGGAGCGGCGCATCGGGTCGGTCTGCCCGCCGAGCAGGACCGCGGTCATGCGGTGGTCGGCCCCGCCGTGTCCCTCCCGGCTGTGCGGCTGCAGCTCGACCGCGTACGGGGGAGCCCAGTACGGCCGGATCGTGAGGGTCACCCCGCCGCGCTCGGGGGCGGCGGTGGTGCCGTGCACGGCGGCGCCCTTGAGCTCGTGGGCCGCGTCGGGGCTGACGTGGTCGCTCTCCACGACCTCGAGTTCGAGCCGGCCCTTGCTGCCGTTGACCATGAACCGGTAGCCCTCCCACGGCGCGTACGCGGTGAGGTGGTAGGTCATGGTCGCCCCGGTGTCGTAGCGGACCAGCACCGCCAGGTCGTCCTCGATCGTGATGCCGGGGGCGAACACGTTCTGGTCGCGGTGGTAGCCGTCCTCGGCCTCGGCGTCGAGGTAGAGCTCGCGCAGCCGCGGGTTGGCCGCCAGATCGATGGCGAACGGGTCGCCCTGCGCGCCGGGGCTGCCGTGCGCCCGGTCGTAGCCGCGGTCGTACCCGCGTTCCTTGCCGGCCGCGCCGTAGAAGAAGAGCCGCCCGGACGCGTACACCTCGGTGGGCGCCGCGCCGAGCCACCAGTTGACCAGATCGAAATGGTGGCCGGACTTGTGCACGAGCAGGCCGCCGGAGTTGGCCTTCTCCCGGTGCCAGCGGCGGAAGTAGTCGGCGCCGTGCCGCACGTCGAGCAGCCACTCGAAGTGCACCGAGCCGATCTCGCCGATCTCGCCGCCGGCCAGCAGCGTGCGGACCATCTCGTGTACCGGGTTGAACCGGTAGTTGAACGCGACCGACACCCGGTGGCCGGTGCGCTGCTGCGCGTCCAGGATGCGCCGGCAGCTCTCGGCGTCGACGGTCATCGGTTTTTCGGTGAGCACGTCGCAGCCGGCCTCGAGCGCCGTGACGATGTGCCCGGCGTGGGTACGGTCGACGCTGGTCACGATCAGTTCGTCGACGCGCTCGCGGGCGAGCATCGCGGACAGCTCGGCGGCGGGGTAGGTGGGCACCGGCTCGTGCCCGGCGGCCTTGAGCCAGCGGTTGTGCGCGTCCATCCGGGACTGGTTGACGTCGGCCAGCGCGACCAGCTCGGCCGTGCCGGCGTGGTCGGCGGTGACGGCGTGGACGAACATCTCGGCTCGGGCGCCGGCGCCGACCAGCGCGTACCGGCGGCGGTTGTCTCGTGGCATGGGGCCTCCCGGCCGACGAGTCTGCAAAGGTTTGCAGCGAAATTAGGCGTATCGATGCAGTGGAGTCAATGGCGCCGCGCTCGATTGTCCGATTATGTCCGAAGGTAAGCGCGTACCTCATGCCCGTTCGCAATCTTTATGCAACACAAGAACATTGACACCCGTGCAACCGCTTGCATTAATTGTGGTCGTCAGTGACCGTCGCCACACGTCGGCAGGGGAGGTCAGAGCGTGTCCGTCACCATTCGTGATGTCGCCCGCGCGTCCGGGGTGCACATCTCCACGGTGTCGCGCACCTTCTCGGCCCCGCACCTGGTCAACCCGAACACCCGCAGCCGCGTGCTGGCCTGCGCCGAGGAACTGGGCTACCGGCCCAACCGGGCGGCCCGCGCGCTGATCACCGGCCGCACGTACAACATCGGCCTGATCGTCGCCGACATCGCCAATCCCTTCTTCCCCCCGCTGATCAAGGCGGCCGAGAGCCAGGCCCGCAAGCACGACCACCACATCTTCGTCGCCGACACCAACGAGGACCCGGCCCTCGAGGAAGAGGTGGTGCGGGCCCTGGCCAAGCAGGTCGACGGCGTCCTGATCTGCAGCCCGCGCATGAACAACGCGCTGATCGAGCAGCTCAGCCGCGAGGTTCCGCTGGTCGTCGTCAATCGCCAGATCACCGGCATTCCCGCCGTCGTGATGGACGTGGCCCAGGGCGCCCGGCTCGCCATCGAGCACCTCACCGCCTGCGGGCACCGCACCATCGCACTGCTCAGCGGCCCGCGCGGCTCGTGGACCAGCCGGGAGATCCGGCGTTCCGCGACCGCCACGGCCCGAGCCGGCCACGCCGAGCTCACCGTCATCGGGCCCAACCCGCCCACCGAGGTCGGCGGTCTCACCGTCGCCGAGGACGTGCTGCGCGCCGGCGCCACCGCCGTGCTCGCCTACAACGACCTGATGGCGATCGGCCTCATCGAGGGGCTGTTCTCCGCCGGGGCGCGGGTCCCCGAGGACGTCAGTGTCATCGGAATAGACGACATCATGCTCAGCCGGCTCACCCGACCGAAGCTGACCACGGTGGCGACACCCACCGCCGCCGCGGGTCGGGCGGCCGTCGACATGCTGCTCGCGCATGGCGACGACCGTCGCTCCACCGCACACCTACACCTGCAGACCGAACTGGTCATTCGCGACTCGACGGGGTCGGGCCCGGGTCCGCACAGCCCTGCGGACCCGGGCGACGTGAACGTCCCCGGAGGTGTCGCCTCCTAAAAAGGAGCCAACCGTCATGGATTCCTCCGCGAGGAGCGTCACGCACGATCAACCTACCCCGGCTTTCCGCTCGACACGTCGCCGACTGCTCGCCGCCGCTCTCGCCCTGCCCCTGGTGCTGGGCGGGGCCGCGGCCTGCGGCGGGGACGACAAGGGCGGTGGCGGAGGGTCGAACGACAAGGTCGAGCTCTCCATCTTCTGGTGGGGCGCGGACGCCCGGGCCGAGCTCACCGACAAGGCGCTCGCCCTCTACACCCAGAAGCACCCGAACGTGACGTTCAAGAAGACCTGGCAGGCCAACCAGGGCTACTACGACAAGCTGGCGACCCTCACCGCCGGTGGCAACGCGCCGGACATCTTCCAGATCGACGACAACGCGATCTCCGAGTACGCCCAGCGCGGCGTCACGCTCGACCTCACCCCGTACTCGTCGAACGGCAAGCTCGACGTCAGCAAGTTCTCCAAGGGCCTCAAGGAGTACGGCGAGGTAGACGGCAAGCTGGTCGGCATCGCCATGGGCGAGAACACCCAGGGCCTGGTGTACGACAAGACCCTGCTCGACAAGTACAAGCTGCCCGTGCCCACCACCGGCATGAGCTGGCCGGACTTCATCAAGTGGGCGGCCAACGTCTCCAAGACCGCCAAGGTTCCCGGCACGCAGGACCCCAGCGCGATCTACCAGGCCCTCTGGGTCTACCTGCGGCAGAACGGCAAGGACCTGTACAAGGGCAACCAGATCGCCTTCGACGAGTCCGACATCACCAAGTGGTTCCAGATGTGGAAGGACGCGGGCGCGCAGGGCGCCACCCCGACGCCGGACGTCATCCACGAGGGCAACGACTCCAGCGTCAGCAAGCAACTGGTCGTCACCGGCAAGGCCGACACCTCGTGGGTCTGGACCAACCAGATGCCGGAGCTGAAGAAGAACACCAAGAACGACCTCGGCCTGATGGCGTACCCGGGTGACCCGAGCGCCCAGTGGGCTCGCGCCTCGCTCTACTTCTCGGTCTTCAAGGGCAGCCCGAAGAAGGACGCCGCGGTCGACGTGGTCAACTTCCTGACCAACGACCCCGAGGCCGGCAAGATCCTCGGCACCGACCGCGGGCTGCCGCCGAACCTCGACGTCCGCAAGCAGGTCGAGGCGACCGTCACCGACCCGAACATGAAGCAGACCATCGAGGTGCAGACCGAGCTCGCCACGAAGTTCGGCCCGACCTCGCCGACCGTGCCGCCCAAGGGGCACAGCAAGGTCAAGAGCGAGCTGATCCGGATCGCCGAGGAGGTCACCTACGGCAAGGCCACTCCCGAGCAGGGCGCCAAGGACTTCGTCACCGCCGCCAAGACGGCCATCGGGCAAAGCTGAGGAACTGACTCCGTGACCATGGCTCAGATGCCGGTCCGTCCGACCGAGCCCGTGCCCCCGGTTCCCGCCGCATCGCGGCGGGGCCGGGCGGCCCGCCGGCGCCGCCGGGAGGACCTGGCCGGCTACGTCTTCCTCTCACCCTGGCTGCTCGGGCTGCTGGGGATCACCGCGATCCCGATGGTGCTCTCGCTCTATCTCAGCTTCACCGACTACAGCCCGCTCATCTCGGTGACCGAGTCGCAATGGGTCGGCCTCGAGAACTACCGGCGGATGTTCACCGCCGACCCGTCGTACTGGCACGCCGTGCGGGTCACCGTCACCTTCGCGGTGGTCGCCGTGCCGCTCAAGCTCGCCGCCGCGCTCGGCGTGGCGATGCTGCTGAACCGGGCCATGCGCGGGATCGCGCTGTTCCGCGGCATGTTCTACCTGCCGTCGCTGCTCGGCGGCAGCGTGGCGGTGGCCATCGTGTGGCGCAGCATGTTCTCCGGCGACGGCGCCTTCAACGCCTTCCTGGCGATCTTCGGCATCGAGGGCGAGGCCTGGATCAACGACCCGACCTGGGCGCTGCCCACGCTGATGCTGCTGGCCATCTGGCAGTTCGGCGCGCCCATGGTGATCTTCCTGGCCGGTCTCAAGCAGGTGCCGTCCGAGCTGTACGAGGCGGCCTCGGTGGACGGCGCCGGCTCGTGGCGGCGGTTCTTCCACATCACGCTGCCGATGCTGTCCCCGGTCATCTTCTTCAACCTGGTGCTGGAGACGATCCACGGCTTCCAGGGCTTCACCTCGGCGTTCGTGCTCAGCAACGGCACGGGCGGCCCGGTCGACTCCACCCTCATGTACACGCTGCACCTCTACAACGCCGGCTTCGTCGAGCTGAACATGGGATACGCGTCCGCGATGGCGTGGGTCTTCCTCGTGGTGGTCGGCCTGATCACCGTCGTGCTGTTCAACACCGGCCGGTTCTGGGTGCACTACTCCGACTCCGAGGAGCGGTGATGCGCGCGAACGTGCTGCGCCTGACGACGCTGATCGTCATCCTGGCGATCGTGCTGTATCCACTGGCCTGGATGATCGGCACGTCGTTCAAGTCGCCGCAGGAGATCGCCAGCAACATCGGCCTGATCCCGCACGAGTTCACGCCCAGCAACTTCACCGAGGGCTGGCACAAGTTCGACGTGGCGTTCGGCCGCTTCTTCCTCAACAGCGCGCTGGTGGCCACGCTGACCGTGGTCGGCAACACGGTCTCGTGCCTGCTCGCCGCGTACGCCCTCGGAAGGTTGCGGTTCCGGCTGCGTGGCTTCTGGTTCGCCATCATGATCGGCACCCTGCTGCTGCCCGGGCACGTGCTGATCATCCCGCAGTACATCCTGTTCCGGACGCTGGGCCTGGTCGGCGGCGACTTCCCCTACCTGCCGCTGCTCGTGCCGCACTTCCTGGCGACCGAGGCGTTCTTCGTCTTCCTGATGGTCCAGTTCATGCGCGGCATCCCGCGCGAGCTGGACGAGGCCGCCGTGATCGACGGCGCGTCGGCCTTCAGCGTCTTCCGCCACGTGGTGCTGCCGCTGAGCCGCCCGGCCCTGGTCACCACGGCGATCTTCTCGTTCATCTGGACCTGGAACGACTTCTTCCGGCAGCTGGTGTACCTGTCGCAGCTCAAGGACTACACCGCGCCGGTTGCGCTGACCCTGTTCATCGACTCGACCAGCGAGAGCTCGGTGGGCCCGATGTTCGCCATGTCGCTGCTCTCGCTGGTCCCGGTGTTCCTCTTCTTCGTGGCCTTCCAGCGCCTGCTGGTCGAGGGCATCAACACCAGCGGACTGAAGGGATAGAACCATGCCGCACGACTGGCGCGACTCCCTGCGGCTCGCCGCCGACCTGGCGCTGCTCGGCATCGTCGTCACGCTGCTGTCGCTGCCACTGGTCACCGCGGGCGCGGCGGTGGCCACCGGCAGCCACGCGATCCACCACGTGCTCACCACGGGCCGCTGGCCGTCGCTGGCCGACTGCTGGACGGTCTTCCGCGGCCGACTCCGGCCCGGCCTGGTCGCCGGGCCGGCGGTCGTCGCCGCCACCGTCCTCGTCGTCATCGACGTCGCGGCCCTGCGTCACGGCGCCGTCCCCGGCGGCGCCCCCGTCCTGACCGTTGTGCTGGCGGCCGCGGCCCTCGGTGCCGGCTACGTCGCCCTGGTCGCCGTTCAGTCCGGCACCGCCGCCGGCGCTTCCGCCGTCGGTGCCGCTGCCGGCGTCGACGGCCCCGCGGGTGCCGCTGCCGGTATCGACTGCCCCGCGGTTGGTGCCGCCGCCGGTATCGACAGCCCCGCCTTCGGCGTCGTCAGCCCCGCGGTCGCTGCCGGCATCGGCGGCCCCGTCGGCGCGGGGGCGGGGCGCGGTGCTGCCCGGTCGGCGCTTGCGCTGGCGACGGCTCGCCCGGCCGTTCCGCTGGCGGCGGCCGGCGTGCTGGCGGTTGCCGCCGTGCTGGCCGTGTTCGTCCATCCGGCCCTGATTCCGGTGCTGGCCGGCTATGTCCTCTTCGGCCTGCATGTCGTGACACCTCGTGTGGCGGGGCGCCGTCCTGTCTCGTCGGCGGCCGGAGATCCGATGCTGGAGGGCTGACCGGCGGCGAGTTGTTCGGCCGCATCCTGTTGGCCCCCGCGTCGTCCGAGACCGTGGTCAGCCGGCGCCGGGGTGGACCAGGCCGTGCTCGTAGGCGTAGACGACCACCTGCACCCGGTCGCGTAGGCCCAGTTTCGCCAGCGTACGGGCGACGTGGGTCTTCACCGTCGCCTCGCTGACGACCAACGTCGCGGCGATCTCGGCGTTGGAATGCCCGCGGGCCACCTGGTGCAGAACTTCGAGTTCCCGCTCGGTCAGGGCGGCGACGGCGGGCGGCACCGGTCCCGGCGCCGGGCTGCGGGCGAACTCCTCGATCACCCGGCGGGTCACGGCCGGGTCGAGCAGGCCGGCGCCGCCCGCCACGACCCGGATGGCCTGGACCAGGTCCTCGGGCGGAGCGGTCTTGAGCAGGAAGGCGCTGGCCCCGGCGCGCAGGGCGTCGTAGACGTGGGAGTCGACGTCGAACGTGGTCAGAATGACGATCCGGGTGACGACAGGCCCCTCGGCCAGCAGCCGGCGGGTCGCCGCGATCCCGTCGAGGCCCGGCATCCGGATGTCCATGAGGGTCACGTCGGGCCGGAGCCGGCGCGCGGCCGACACCGCCTCGATGCCGTCGGCCGCCTCGCCGACCACGGTGATGTCAGGCTCGGCCGCCAGGATCAGCCGGAACCCGGCCCGGACCATCGCCTGGTCGTCGGCGAGCAGGACGCGAATCACGGCCGGCCCTCGCCGACCGGCCGGACGGCGTTCCGGGGTATGGGAAGCACGGCGTGCACGGCATACCCACCGCCGGGCCGCGGACCGATGTCGACGGTGCCCCCGTAGAGCGTCGCGCGCTCGCGCATGCCGATGTGCCCGTGCCCGTTCCCGTTCCGCTCCGGTCCCGTCCCGGCGTGGCCGGTGCCGTCGTCGACCACTCGGAGATCGACTTCCGCGGTGCCGTAGTGGACGGTGCAGTCGACCCGGCTCGCGGACGCGTGCCGCAGCACATTCGTGACCGCTTCCTGGACGATCCGGTAAGCGGCCAGGTCGAGGCCGGTCGGCAGCGGCCGCACCTGGCCGGTCTCCGCGAAGGCGACGCGGATGCCCGCGAGCCGGGCCGGTTCGAGGAGATCCGCAACGTGGGCCAGCCCGGGCGCGGGGGCCGACTTGTCCGGCTGCGCGGTGCGGAGCGCGCCGAGCAGGCGCTGCGCCTCCGCGAGCGTCTCACGTCCGGTCTGCTCGACGGTCGCCAGCGCCGCCCGCTGCTCGACCTGGTCCGGGCCGAGGAGGCGGCGCACCCCGCCGACGTGCAGCGTCATGATGCTGATGCTGTGCCCGATGACGTCGTGCAACTCGCGGGCGATTCGCAGGCGCTCATCCGCGACGGCGACGGCCGCCTGCCACTGCGCCCGTTGCTCGGCGAGCGCCACCCGCTGCTCGGACAGCTCGGCCCGCAGGGTCCGGCTCGCGATCGTCCGGCCGGCGAGCCAGCTGCCGGCCCCCAGCAGGCACCCGTAGACGACATCGGCGATCACCGGCCCGGTCGCCAGCACAATGGTCACCGCGAGCAGTCCGAGGGTCACCGCGAGCGCGACCAGCGGGCGGCGGGCGTGGTAGCCGGCGGACACGATGACCGCGAACGCGGCGACGAACCACGCGAGTCCCGCGTTGTCCCCGACGCCGATAGCGGCCGGCACCACGGCGAGCGCGGTGAGCACAACGGCCAGCACGGTGATCGGAGCGATGCGGTGCCAGGCCGCCGCGACCGTGCCGACCAGGTAGGTGGCGGCCAGCAGCACCCTGGACGGACCCGGCACGAGGCCGGCCCACACCTCGGCCTGGGTGGCGGCGGTGAACACCGCGGCCGCGGCGATGTCCACGGGTCGCGGCATCAACCGGCGCATGACGTCACGGTACGGCGGTGCGGCTCCCGGCGAGTCAGCCGACCGAACGATCTGCCGGCCCGGCCGCGTCCTCCTCGCGACGGACACAGCTCGCGTCCCGGTGCCGACGACACACCCGAGACGGCGGCGGGACAGTTGCCGCCGAACGACCCCGTCTCAGGAGGAGCACTCATGTCGACCATCACCACCGCACTACGGCTGCGCCGGTACACCATGGGCGCCGCCCTGATCCTGTTCCCCGCCCTTCTGGTTGCTCAGGCCGCGGTCGATCCGGGCGACGGCGACACCGCAGAGGAGATGTACGCCGCGGCGTCACAACACGTGAACCTCCACGTGGCGTCGGCGCTGTTGCTGCTGATCTCAGGAGTCCTGATGGCCCCCGCCGTCGCCGGCATCCTGCACCAGGCCCGCGACCGCGGCGCCGCCCTGGCCAACGTTGCCGCCGTCCTAGCCGTGCTCGGCGGATTCGGCCACGCCGCGATCGCCCTGTACGTCCTGTTCACCCTGTCGCTCGCCGGCGGCGAACCGACCCAGATGGTCGCCTACGTCGATCGGCTCAACGCCAGTGTCCCGGTCAACGCCGTGGCATTCCCCCTCATCTTCTGCTTCGGCCTCGCGGTGCTCACGATGGCGTGGTCGGCCTGGCGCGCCGGCCTCATCGGCTGGTGGGCCCCGGCCGTGGTCACCGCCCTCGTCCTGGCCCACGTCCTGCTGCCCGATCCGCCGGCCGCCACCGAGCTCGTCAGCATGATCGTCCTGACCGTGGTCTTCGGCCTGCTGGGATGGCGGATCCTTCGGATGACCGACACTCAATGGACCGGAGTCCGACCCGTCGAGACACCAATCCCGGCCCACGCCTGACCCCACCGCCGCCCGGCGGCGCTGCCCCGGCGGCGCCGCCCGCGCCGTGCCGCCCGCGCCGTGCCGCCCGCGGCCGTGCCGCCCGCGGCCGTGCCGCCCGCGGCCGTGCCGCCCGCGGCCGTGCCGCCCGCGGCCGCGCCCCGCCGCGTCGGGCCGTGCTGCGCCGCGTCGGGCCGCGCCGCGCCGCGTCGGGCCGCGCTGCACCGCGTCGGGCCGCGCTGCGTCGGGTCGCGCCGCGCGGTGCCCGGGCCGCGCTGTGCCCGGGCCGCGCCGGGCCGCGCTGCACCCGGGTCGCGCCGCGCCGGGCCGCGCCGCGTTGGGTCGCGCCGCGCTGGGCCGGGTCGCGCCGCGCTGGGCGGGTCGCGCCGCGCTGGGCCGGGTCGCGCCGCGCCGGGTCGCGCCGCGCTGGGTCGCGCTGGGTCGCGCCGCGCCGGGACGCGCTGGGTCGGGGCTCGGGGCGGAACGGTCAGGAGACGCCGGCTGATCGGGCGGCTGCGAGGAGGCTGTCGGCTGCCCGGCGGAGGCCTTCGATCTGGTCTAGCTCGGTGTCTTCGTGCTCGATGTTCACTGCCATGTCGGGGTCGATCGCGTGCAGTGCGCGTAGGAAGGGCACCCAGAACTCGTCGCCGTGGCCGCGGCCGACGGCGACGAACTGCCAGGACGGGTGCTGCGGCCATTGGTTGAGCGTGTTGCGGCCGCCTAGGTTGAGCGGGTTGCGGTCGGCCGGGGTGCGGGTGAAGCGGTCGTCCAGGACGCCGAAGAGGCGCACGTTCTCCGCGTTGATGCGGGTGTCTTTGGCGGCGGCGTGGAAGACGAGGTCGCCCAGGTGTTCGACGGCGGCCACCGGGTCGATGCCCTGCCAGAAGAGGTGGCTCGGGTCCATCTCGGCGCCGACGTGGGTGGCGTGGGTCTGCTCGACCAGGCGCTGCAGGGTGGGCGGGTTGAAGACCAGGTTGTGCGGGTGCATCTCGATGCAGACCTTCACGTCGGCGTCGGCGGCGCGGGCCTGGATGTCGGTCCAGAACGGGATCGCGACCTCGTTCCACTGGTGGTCGAGGACGTCCAGCCACTGGCTGTCCCACGGGTTGACCATCCAGTTGGCGGTGGCGGCGCCGGGGTGGCCGCCCGGCAGGCCGGACATGGTGACCACCCGCTTGACGCCGAGCAGCGCGGCGAGCTCGATCGTGCGGCGCAGGTCGGCCGCGTGGCGGGGGCCGACCAGCGGGTCGGGGTTGAGCGGGTTGCCGTTGACGTTGAGACCGGTGAGCGTGATGCCGGCCTGGGCGAAGCGGCCCAAGTATTCCTCGCGGGCGGCGCGGCTGGACAGCAGGTCGTCGATCGGGATGTGCGGCGAGCCGATGAAGCCGCCGGTGTTGATCTCGGCGCTGGTCAGGCCCAGTTCACCGAGGATCTTGAGGGTCTCGTCGAGGGGACGGTCGTGCAGGCAGGCGGTGTACGCGCCGAGTTTCATGGGGGACTCCTCAGAGCTGGACGGGCTTGTCGGTGGCGGACACGACCGCCTCGAGGACGCGCAGGTTGTGCAGGCCGTGTGCCATGTCGGGGCACGGCGGCAGGGTGGTGACGCCGGCGATCTGGTCGAGGAAGGCGCGGGCCTGGTAGACGAAGAAGTCGTTCTGCCCGTGGCCGACGGTGGGGAAATCCATGGGCAGGCCCCGGGCGACGTACGGATGCCAGGGGCCGATGAAGACCGTGCGCACCCCGTTCACCGCGGTGGCCGGGCCGGCGTCGGCGATGGTGAACTCGGCGGGACGGGTCAGGTCGAACGAGGCCGTGCCGTTCTCGCAGAACAGGTCGATGCGCAGCGTGTTGGCGTGGCCGAAGGCGACCCGGGACAGCGAGAAGGTGCCGACCGCACCGCTCGCGTAGCTCGTCGTGAAGGTGCAGACGTCCTCGTTTTCCACGGGGACGCGCTCGTCGCTCACCTGGACATCGCCGGCGTGGCCCATCGCGACGCCGAGGGGGCGCGGGCGGTCGGTCACCAGGGTGGCCATCGTGGTGCCCTGGACGCCGACGGTGGCGCCGCAGAAGAACTCGGCGAGGTCGACCAGGTGGCTGCCGATGTCGGCGAGCACGCCGCTGCCGGGACCGCCCAGGTATCGCCAGCTCATCGGGCGGCCGGGATCGTAGCCGTAGTCGCACCAGTAGTTGCCGACGAAGTGGCGCACGGGGCCGAGGGCGCCCTCGACCTGCTGCTTGATCGCATTGATCGCGGGGGAGCGGCGGAAGGTGAAGCCGACGGCGTCGACCTGGCCGGGAGCGGCGGCAGCCGCCTCGACCATGGCCTGGGCGTCGGCGACGGAGGGAGCGAGCGGCTTTTCGCAGAGCACGTGCTTGCCGGCGGCCAGGGCGGCCTCGGTGATCTCGCGGTGCAGACCGTTGGCGACGGCGATGCTGACGGCGTCGACCTCGGGGGAGTCGACGATGGCGCGCCAGTCGGTCTCGGCGCGGGCGAAACCGTACCGCGCGGCGGCGTCGGCGGCGAACGGCTCGTGCAGGTCGGCGACGGCGACCAGGCGGGGAGCGGGCAGGCCGAGACCGAAGACGGTGGCGGCGTTGCGATAGGCGTTGGCGTGGGCGCGGCCGACCATGCCGGCCCCGATCACCGCCACGCCGATGGATGGCTGGGACATGGGGTGAACCTCCAGAGGGGCGATCTTTTAAAGCGCTTTAAGTCCCTGTACTATCTGAGTCGATCTCGATGTGTGTCAAGGCCTGCACGGGGAGTGAATCAGTGGATCAGCGTCCGCGCCTCGCCGACGTCGCCGCCCGCGCCGGCGTCTCGACCGCATCGGTGTCCCTCGTTCTCCGCGGGGCGCCGGGCCCGAGCGCCGAGACCCGCGAGCGGGTGCTCGCGGCCGCCGCCGATCTGTCCTATCGCGCCGACCGCACGGCCAGCCTGCTCGCCCGCCGCCGCCGGCACCTGCTGGGCGTGCTGCTCGACGTGCGCAACCCGTTCCACGCCGAGCTGGTCGAGGAGGTGCAGATCGAGGCCGGCCGGGCGGGCTACGAGGTGGTGCTGTCCACGCTCACCCGCGACCGCGACGAGGCGCGCGCCCTCGAGACCCTGCTCGACTTCCGCTGCGAGGCGCTGATCCTGCTCGGCCCCGACGCGTCCGACCCCGCGCTCGACGAGCTGGCCGCCCAGGTCCCCTGCGTCGTGGTCGGCCGCCCGGTCGCCGGCGCCGACGTGGACGTAGTGCGCCCCGCGGAGGACGTCGGCGTCGACGCCGCCCTCCATCACCTGATCGATCTCGGACACAGCCGGATCACGTTCGTGGACGGCGGCCGTGGCGCCGTGGCGGCGACGCGGCGCCGTGGCTACCGCCGGGCGATGCGGCGGGCCGGGCTGGTCGCCGAGGTCCTGCCGGGCGATCACACCGAGGAGGGTGGCGTGCGCGCCGGGCGCCGCATCGTCGCCGAGCACGTGCTCCCCACGGCGGTGGTGGCCTCCAACGACCGGCTCGCGGTCGGCGTGATGGACGCGTTCGTCCGGGCCGGCGTCGACGTTCCCGGCCAGGTCTCCGTGGTGGGGTACGACGACAGCACCCTGGCCCGCCTCGCCCACATCGACCTGACCTCGATCAATCAGGACGCCCCGGCCCAGGCGCGCAACGCGGTCCAGGCCGCCGTGTCGCGCCTCGACGGTGGCCGCACCCGCCGGCTGGAGACGGTCCTGGTCCCGCACCTGGTGGTGCGCGGCAGCACGGGCAAACCCAGGCCGGCCGGCTGAGGGCCGCGGGAGCTGAGGGGTCAGCAGGTGAGCAGCCCCGCGCGCGCCTTGGCCTGCAGCACGTGCCGGGCGGCGTCGGTCAGCCGGGCGCGGAAGGCGGGGTCCTGCCCGGCCCGGTCGATCAGCGCGGCCGCCATCGGCGCCGCGTCCGGCGGGCGGATGGTGAGCACCTGGTCGCCCCCGGCCGCCACGAACCGCACGGCCCGCTGGCCGACCGGCACGCCGCTCACCGCGACCGCCGCGCCCAGGTCGTCCGACATGACCAGGCCGCGGAAACCGAGCCGCTCGCGCAACAGCCCCGTGATGATCGGCCCGGAGAAGGCGGCGATCGCGGAGGAGTCGAGGCGCGGATAGCCGGCCGACGAGATCATCACGGCCGCCGACCCGGCCTGGATGCCGGCCCGGAACGGCTCGAGGTAGGGATCGTTTGCGGTCGTCGTCGTGTCGACCGCCTTGGTCGAGGTGTCCGTGTTCGCGCGCACCCGTCCGAGCCCCGGGAAGTGCTTGAGCGTGGTCAGCACCCCGGCTCCCTGGCTGGCGGGCACGATCGCGCGGATGTCCGCCGCCACCCGCACCGGGTCGGAGCCGAACTGCCGGTGCCAGTACCCGATGGGCGGGTTGTCCTCGCCGACCGACGCCGGCACGGTGTCGGCCACCGGCGCGAGATTGATCGTCACCCCGATCCCGGCGAGCCGGCGGGCGCTGTCCCGGTTCGTGTCCCGCACCGTGGTCACCGGCCCGGCGCCGAGCGCCTGCGCCGTCGGGATGCGCGGGAAGTCGGCGCCCTTCAGCGTCTGCACGTTCCCGCCCTCCTGGTCGAGCGAGATCAGCAGCGGCAGCGCCGACTGTTTCTGCAGCGCCGCGATGTCCCCGCGCAGCTCGGCCGCGCTGTTCGTGCTGCGCCCGTGCAGGAAGACCCCGCCCAGGTGGTACCGCCGCACGGTGTCGCCCAGGCCGCTCGGCGCGTCCACCGAGGTGCCGACCATGAGCACCTGACCGGCCCGCTCGGCGAGCGTGAGCTTTCCGAGGGTGCGGGTCACACAGTCGGCGGAAGGCGAGGGCGACGGCCGCGCCGAGAAGGACGGCGACGAAGACGGGGGCAAAGAGGGCGAAGGCCGGGCCGAGGTCACCGACGGGGCGGCCGCAGGCGGCGAGGAGCTGCACGCCGCCAGCGAGAGCACGATGGCACTGCAGGCGATCATCCGGTTGCGCATCGGCGCCCAGGTTAGCCCCTTTCCGCACCCCCTCGAAGGTCGACTATGCGCCGCATCTTGCCCATGGATCGCTCCACTCCGTCCGGTTCGATCACGTCGACGCGTACGGAAACCCCGATGTTGTTCTTGATCGCGGTGACCAGATCGTGGCCCGCCTGCGTGGCCACCGCGGGGTTGGCGTCGGCCCGGCGTTCGACCTTCACCGTGAGCGCGTCGAGACGGCCGTCCCGGGTCAGCACGCACTGGAAATGCGGCGCGAGCGCAGGCGTACGGAGAATGAGCTCCTCGATCTGGGTGGGAAAGAGGTTCACGCCGCGCAGGATGATCATGTCGTCGGTGCGGCCGGTGATCTTTTCCATGCGGCGCATCGGGCGGGCGGTGCCGGGCAGCAGCCGGGTGAGATCGCGCGTGCGGTAACGGATCACGGGCATGGCCTGCTTGGTCAGCGACGTGAGGACCAGCTCGCCGGACTCGCCGTCGGGCAGCACCTCGCCGGTCAGCGGGTCGATGATCTCGGGATAGAAGTGGTCCTCCCAGATGTGCGGGCCGTCCTTGGTCTCGACGCACTCGTTGGCGACACCGGGACCCATGACCTCGGAGAGGCCGTAGATGTCGAGCGCGTGCATGTCGAGCCGCTCCTCGACCTCGCGGCGCAGGTCCTGCGTCCAGGGCTCGGCGCCGAAGATGCCGATCTGCAGCGACGTGCCGCGCGGATCGACGCCCTGCCGCTCCATCTCGTCGACGATGGCCAGCATGTAGCTCGGCGTGACCATGATGATCTCGGGCTCGAAGTCGGTGATCAGGCGGACCTGGCGTTCGGTCATGCCGCCGGAGACCGGGATGACCGTGCAGCCCAGCTCCTCGGCGCCGTAGTGCGCGCCCAGACCACCGGTGAACAGGCCATATCCGTACGCGACGTGCACGCGATCGCCGGGCCGGCCACCCGACGCGCGGATGGAACGCGCCATCAGCTTGGCCCAGGTGCGCAGGTCGTCCTTCGTGTACCCGACGACGGTGGGCCGGCCGGTCGTGCCGGAGGAGGCGTGCACCCGGGAGATCTGCTCGCGCGGCACGGCGAACATGCCGAACGGGTAGTTCGCCCGCAGCGCCGCCTTGTCGGTGAACGGGAAACGCGCCAGGTCGGCGAGCTCGCGCAGGTCGGACGGGTGCACCTGTCGCTCGTCGAACGCCTTGCGGTAGTGCGGCACGTTCTCGTACGCGTGCTGAAGCGACCATCGCAGGCGGGTGAGCTGAAGCTCGCGCAGCTCGTCGACGGAGGCTCGCTCGATGGGGTCGAGATCCGCGGGGTTGGGGGAGCGGTCCTGCACTTCAACCTCCTATAGGCGCAGTCCCTCGAAGGCGATCGTGGTGACAGCGCCGGCCATCGCCTCGGCACCGCCATGCCGGGGTTTGTACCACTCGGTCAGTGAGTTGACCATGCCGAGCAGCAGGCGGGCCGCGGTCGCCGGATCGACGTCCGGCCGGACGCCACCCTCGGCCTGGGCCTGTTTCACCAGGTCGGTGACGATCGCGTCGAACTCGCGGCGGCGGGCGAGCGCGTGCTGCTCGACCTCGGTGTTGCCGCGGACCCGGAGCAGCACGGTCACGAACTCGAACCGCTCGGCGAGCACGATCACGCAGAGCTGGATCAGTCGCTCGAGACGGTCGAGCGCGGGCAGCTCGAGATCGCGCACCTCGTCGGCCGCCTCGAAGAGCCCGTCGAGGGCCTGGTCCATCGCCATCTGCAGCAACTGCTCCTTGCCGCTGATGTGGTGGTAGACGCTCGACTTGGTGATGCCCAGCGACACGGCGATGTCGTACATGCTGGTGGCGTCGTAGCCGCGCTCGTTGAACAGGCGGACGGCGGCGGTCAGCACGGCGTCCTGATCGTGGCCGGGGCGTCCGCGGCGTCGCGGCGCGGTCATGCCGGGCCGATCGTGCGGCTGCGCCCGCGGAACTCGGCGACCACGTCACCCTCGCACATCACCGTGACGTCATAGATCCCGCTGCGACCCTTGGTCACCCTTTCCTGGGCGTACGCGGTGAGCACGTCGCCGGTCGAGGTGGTGCGCAGGAAGCTGATGTCGGCCCCGGCGGCGACGGTCACCGGACCGCGGCTGTTGCAGGCGCAGGCGAACGCCGTGTCGGCGAGGATGAAGACGTAGCCGCCGTGGGTCATCGCGTGCCCGTTGACCATGTCGCCGGTGACCGTCATCCGCACCGTGGCCTGGCCGTCCCCGGCGTCGAGCAGCTCGATGCCCAGCGCCTTGGACGCGGTGTCACGGTCGAACATGTCGTGGGCCGCCGTTCGTGCCACCTTCACCCCCGGGACTCGCGCGGGACTTGAATACCAACCGATCGTTCGGTAGAGAATAGGGACAGCCAACCGCAATGGAGCGCAGATGACAACCCCCACCGAGTTGTACGAGACGCATCGCGAGCTGCTCGACCGGGCCGTCCGGGCCACCCGCGAGCGCGACTACTGGTCCGCCTTCCCGGAGTCGCCGAGCAAGTCCGTCTACGGTGAGGACGCCGCGCCCGCGGGCGAGCGCGCGTTCACCGCCCTCCTCGGCAAGACCTTCCCGATCGAGGTGCCCGGCGCGGCCGGCACCGTCGCCACCGAGCGCTCGCCGTTCGGCATCGAGCTCGGCGTGAGCTACCCCAAGGCCGACCCGCTCGCCCTGATCGCGGCCGCCCGGGCCGCCACCCCCGCCTGGCGCGCCGTGGGCCCGCTCGGCCGCGCCGGCGTCGCCGCCGAGATCATCAAGAGGATCAACGCGCGCAGCTTCGAGCTCGCCCACGCCGTCCAGCACACCACCGGCCAGGCGTTCGTGATGGCGTTCCAGGCCGGCGGCACGCACGCGCAGGACCGCGCGCTCGAGGCCGTGGCGTACGCGCTGGCCGCCTCCACCCGCCTGCCGGCCGATGCCGCCTGGGCCAAGCCGCAGCGCGGCGGCGACCCGCTGCGCCTCGAGAAGATGACGACCGTCGTCGGCCGCGGCGTCGCCGTGGTGATCGGCTGCACCACGTTCCCCACCTGGAACAGCTATCCCGGCCTGTTCGCGAGCCTGGTCACCGGCAACGCCGTGATCATCAAGCCGCACCCGGGCGCGGTCCTGCCGCTCGCCATCACCGTGCAGATCTGCCGCGAGGTGCTGGCCGAGGCCGGCCAGAGCCCCGACCTGGTCACGCTCGCCGTCGAGGAGCCGGGCGACGGCATCGCGGCCACCCTCGCCACCCACCCCGACGTGCGCATCGTCGACTTCACCGGCTCCAGCGACTTCGGCAACTGGCTCGAGGCCAACGCCCGGCAGGCCGTCGTCTACACGGAAAAGGCCGGCCTCAACACGGTGATCGTCGACTCGACCGATGACTACAAGGGCCTGCTGCGCAACCTGTCCTTCTCGCTCTCGCTGTACAGCGGCCAGATGTGCACCACCCCGCAGAACATCCTGGTCCCCCGCGACGGCATCGAGACCGACGCCGGCCACAAGAGCCTCGACGAGTTCGGCGCCGACCTGGCCGCCTCGCTCGGCAAGCTGCTCGGCGACCCCAAGCGGGCGGCCGGCACGCTCGGCGCGATCGTCAACGACGGTGTGCTCGGCCGGCTCGCCGAGGCGGGCACGCTCCCGTCGGTCGTCCACCCGTCGGCCGAGGTCGCCGACGAGCAGTTCGCGAACGCGACTATCCGTACCCCCGTGGTGGTCCGGCTCGACGCCGCCGACGACAAGGTCTACACCCGCGAGTGGTTCGGCCCGGTGTCGTTCCTCATCGCGACCGACTCCACCCCGGCGAGCCTCGCGCTCTTCGTCGAGACCGTACGCGCGCACGGCGCGCTGACCGCCCTGGTCCACTCGTCCTCGCCCGACGTGCTCGACGCGGCCCGCGAGGCGGCCCTCGACGCCGGCGTGCACCTGTCGGAAAACCTGACCGGCGGCGTCTTCGTCAACCAGACCGCCGCCTTCAGCGACCTGCACGGCACCGGCGCCAACCCGGCCGCCACCGCGTCGCTCACCGACGACTACTTCGTGACCGGCCGCTTCTTCACCCTCCAGTCCCGCCACCACGTGCCGGCCGCGGGGGTCGAGGGGCCGTGAGCACGACGACGCTGCGGATCGAGGAGCTCGACGACCGGGTCGTGGTGACCCTGTCGCGGCCCTCGGCGCGCAACGCGATGAACGCGGCGATGGTGGGCGAGCTGCACGACGTCTGCGCCGCGCTGGAGGAGCGTCCCCGGCTGCTGCTGCTCACCGGCGACGGTGGCACGTTCGCGGCCGGGGCCGACATCGGCGAACTGCGCGAGCGCGGGCGCGACCAGGCGCTGCGGGGCATCAACAGCCGGGTGTTCGACCGGATCGCCCGGCTGCCGATGCCGACGGTCGCGGCCGTCGACGGGTACGCGCTCGGCGGTGGGGCCGAGCTCGCGTACGCGTGCGACGTGCGCCTCGCGTCGCCGTCGGCGGTCTTCGGCAACCCCGAGCCCGGCCTGGGCATCCTGGCCGCGGCCGGGGCCTGCTGGCGGTTGCGGGAACTGGTCGGCGCCTCGGTCGCCAAGCAGGTGCTGCTCGCGGGCAAGCGGCTCGACGCCGAGGACGCCCTGCGGTTCGGCCTGGTCGCCGAGGTCGCGCCGGCCGGTGAGCTCCTCAAGCGGGCGCACGCCCTGCTCGACCGGATGGCCCGGTCGGGAGCGCTCGCGCTGCGGCTGACCAAGCTGGTGGCCGATGCGCCGGGTGGCCACCCGATCGCCGACGACCTGGCCCAGGCGATCCTCTTCGAGTCCGCCGACAAGCGGGACCGGATGGACGCGTTCCTCGCCGGAGGCCGGTCATGACCGGCCCGGTTTCGCCGGCGGCGCCGAGGCCGGCGGTGCCGAAGACGGTCGGCGTCATCGGTGGTGGCCGGATGGGCGCCGGCATCGCCCAGGTGTTCGCCGTGGCCGGGGCGATCGTCTGCCTGGCCGAGCGGGACCCGGCGGCCGCCGTCGCCTCCCGCGACCGGGTGGCGATGGGCCTGCTGCGCGCCTCGGAGAAGGGCCGGCTGACCGAGTCGGCCGACGCGGTGCTCGAGCGGCTGCTGCTGGTCGACGACGTGGCCGCGCTGCCGTACGACACCGATCTCGTGGTCGAGGCGGTGCCGGAGGAGGCCGGCCTCAAGATCCAGGTGCTGGCCGCGGCCGAGGACGCGGTCGGCGATCACACCGTGCTGGCCAGCAACACCAGCTCGCTGTCGATCGCCGGGATCGCCGACGGGCTGCGCCGGCCCGGGCGGTTCCTCGGGCTGCACTTCTTCAACCCGGTGCCGGCCAGCAGCCTCGTCGAGGTCGTGGTCGGGCCGGTGACCGGCGACGACGCCCGCGACGCGGCGCGTTCCTGGGTGGCCGGGCTGGGTAAGACCGAGGTGGTGGTGCGCGACTCGCCCGGGTTCGCCACCAGCCGGCTCGGGGTGCTGCTCGGCCTCGAGGCGATCCGGATGCTCGAGGAGGGCGTGGCCGACGCCGCCTCGATCGACCGGGCCATGGAACTGGGCTATCGCCACCCGATGGGGCCGCTGCGCTCCACCGATCTGGTCGGGCTCGACGTGCGGCTGGCCATCGCCGAGCACCTGCACCGCGAGCTCGGCGAGCGGTTCGCGCCGCCCGCGCTGCTGCGGGACAAGGTCGCGCGGGGCGAGTTGGGCCGCAAGACCGGGCACGGTTTCTTCAGCTGGGAGGCATCATGACCGCGAGCGCCGGGGAGCGGGTCTTCGCCGAGACGATCGAGAAGGACCAGCGGGTCGAGCCGCGCGACTGGATGCCGGAGGGCTATCGCAAGACGATGATCCGGCAGATCGCGCAGCACGCGCACTCCGAGATCATCGGGATGCAGCCCGAGGGGGCGTGGATCACCCGGGCGCCGTCGCTGCGGCGCAAGGCGATCCTGCTCGCCAAGGTGCAGGACGAGGCCGGGCACGGGCTCTACCTCTACTCGGCGGCCGAGACGCTCGGCGCCGACCGGGGCGACCTCACCCGGCGGCTGATCGAGGGCCGGCAGAAGTACTCGTCGATCTTCAACTATCCGACGCTGACCTTCGCCGACGTGGGCGTGATCGGGTGGCTGGTCGACGGCGCGGCGATCTGCAACCAGGTGCCGTTGTGCCGCAGCTCGTACGGGCCGTACGCCCGAGCCATGATCCGCATCTGCAAGGAGGAGTCGTTCCATCAGCGGCAGGGCTACGAGCTGCTGATGACGATGATGAGCGGTACGCCGGCCCAGCGCGAGATGGTGCAGGACGCGACGAACCGCTGGTGGTGGCCGTCGCTGATGATGTTCGGGCCGCCCGACGCCGACTCTCCCAACAGCGCGCAGTCGATGGCCTGGAAGATCAAGCGGCACAGCAACGACGAGCTGCGGCAGCGGTTCGTCGACATGACCGTCCCGCAGGCCGAGGCGCTCGGCGTCACCCTGCCCGACCCGGCGCTGCGCTGGAACGCCGAGCGCGGGCAGCACGACTTCGGCGAGATCGACTGGGACGAGTTCAAGCGGGTCATCTCCGGGGGCGGGCCGTTGAACGCGGAGCGGATCGCCCACCGGCGGCGGGCCGACGAGGAGGGCGCCTGGGTGCGCGAGGCCGCCGCGGCCCACGCGGCGAAAAGGGCGGAGGCGCGGGCATGACCGAGGAGATCCGGCACGAGTGGCCGCTGTTCGAGGTGTTCGTGCGGGCCAAGCGCGGCCTCAACCACGTGCACGTCGGGTCGCTGCGGGCGGCCGACCCCGAGATGGCGCTGCACCACGCGCGCGACCTGTACACCCGCCGCAACGAGGGGGTCAGCATCTGGGTGGTGCGCTCCGACGACGTGGTCTCCTCGGGGCCGGAGGACAAGGACGCTTTCTTCGCGCCGAGCGGCGACAAGGTCTACCGCCACCCGACGTTCTACTCCATTCCCGACTCGGTTCCGCACATCTGAGGCCGCCATGTCCTTCGACGACGACGCCTACGGCGCGCTCACCGATCACGACGACGATTCCCGCTGGGCGTACGGGACCGGCTTCGCCGACCCGATGGCCGGGGTGCCGACGGCCGTCCCCGACGACGTCGACCGGGCCGACCTCGCCGCCTACTGCCTGATGCTCGGCGACGACGTCCTGGTCATGTCGCACCGGCTGCAGCAGTGGGTTACCCGCGCGCCCGAGCTGGAGGACGAACTGGCCCTGGCCAACATCGGACTCGACCTGCTCGGCCAGGCCCGCCTGCTGCTCACCCGGGCCGGCGAGGCCGAGGGCGCCGGGCGCGACGAGGACGCCCTGGCCTACCTGCGCGACCCGGCCGGCTTCCGCAACGTGCGGCTGGCCGAGCGCGCGGACGCCGACTTCGCGTACCTCCTCGCCCGGCTGCTGGTCTTCTCCTGCTGGCGGCTCCCGCTGCTCGACCGGCTGGTGGCCTCGCGCGACCCGGTGCTGGCCGCGATCGGCGCCAAGGGCGTCAAGGAGGTCACCTACCACCGGGAGTACGCGGCCCAGTGGGTGGTCCGGCTCGGCGACGGCACCGACCTCTCCCACCGGCGGATGCAGGCCGCGATCGACGCGGTCCTCCCGACCGCCGGCGAGCTGTTCCGGCCGCACGAGGTCGAGTCCCGCCTCGCGGCGGCCGGCGTCGCGGTCGACCCGGCGGCGCTGCGCCCCGAGTTCGACGAGGCGATCACCCAGGTGCTCGACGCCGCCACGCTCAGCGCGCCGGCCGGTGGTGAGGTCTCCGGCGGCGAGATGGCCGGTCGTGCCGGGCGAGGGCGGGACGGGATCCACGGGCCCGAGCTGACCGAGATCCTCGCGGAGATGCAGGAGCTCGCCCGCGCCCTGCCCGGGGGTGTGTGGTGACCGCGGCCGAGGTGGTGGCCACCGTGACCGACCCGGAACTGCCGATGGTGACCCTGGCCGACCTCGGCATCGTGCGCGAGGTGCGGGAGACCGCCGACGGTGTCGTCGTGGCGATCACGCCCACGTACTCGGGCTGTCCGGCGATGGAGACGATCCGGGACGACATCGTGGCGGCGCTGTGGCAGGCCGGGTTCGGGCGCGCCGACGTACGGACGCAATTGTCGCCGGCCTGGACCACCGACTGGATCAGCGAGACCGGGCGGGCGAAACTCGCCGCCGCCGGCATCGCGCCGCCCGGCGCGGCGCCCCGGCGATCGGCCGGACCGGTGCCGCTCGTGCTCGCCCCGCGCACGGAGTCGGTCGCCTGCCCGCAGTGCGGGAACGCGCGCACCGAGCAGATCTCCGCGTTCAGCGCGACCGCGTGCCGGGAACTGCGGCGATGTCCGTCCTGCCGGGAGCCGTTCGAGCACATGAAGGAGATCTGACGTGGTGGTGCGCGACTTCCATCCGCTGCGCGTCGCCGGGATCGAGCGGCTGTGCGACGACGCGGTGGCCGTCACCTTCGAGGTGCCCGGCGATCTCGCGGAGCTCTACGACTTCCGAGCCGGGCAGTCGCTGACCGTGCGACGGCCGGCCGACCCGGCCGACGAGCGGCGCAGCTACTCGATCTGTGCGCCGGTCGGGGCGCGTCCGCGCATCGGCGTGCGCGAGGTGCCCGGTGGCCTGGTGTCGTCCTGGCTCGTGCGCGACCTGCGGGTGGGGGACGCGGTGGAGGTGGCCCCGCCGACCGGCGCGTTCACGCCCGACCTCGACGCCGGCGGCCGGCACGTGATGATCGCGGCGGGGTCGGGGATCACGCCGGTGCTGTCGATCGCGACGTCGTTGCTGCGGCGGCCGGGATCCCAGGTCAGCATCTTGTACGGCAACCGGCGCGCCGACACGGTGATGTTCGCCGAGGAGCTGGCCGACCTCAAGGACAGCCATCCGTCGCGGCTCGAGCTGGTGCACCTGCTGTCGCGGGAGGCGCGCGAGGTCGAGCTGCTCAGCGGGCGGCTCGACGCGGCCAAGATGCGGGCCCTGCTGCCTATGCTGATCGACGTCGGCGCGGTGGACCACTGGTGGTTGTGCGGTCCGTTCGGGATGGTCACCGACGCGACCGAGGTCCTGATGGCGTACGGGGTGCCGGCATCGCGGATCCACCGGGAACTGTTCTGGGTGGACGAGCTGCCGCCCGAGCCGCGCCGGGAGGAACGCGGCATCGAGGGGCCGAGTAGCGAGGTCACGGTGGTGCTTGACGGCCGGGCCACGACGGTGACCGTCGCGGAGGGCGACACGGTGCTGGAGGGAGCGCAGCGGGCGCGGCCCGACCTGCCGTTCGCCTGCAAGGGCGGGGTGTGCGGCACGTGCCGGGCCCGGGTCGTCGACGGCGAGGTGACCATGCGGCGGAACTTCGCGCTCGAGCCGGCCGAGCTGGCGGCGGGCTTCGTCCTGACCTGCCAGTCGCGTCCGGCCACCCCCAAGGTGGAGGTGAGCTACGACGACTGATCCCGCCGACAATCATGTGCACAGCGAGTGGTCCTGGGACGCGCCGCTCGGGACGATGGAGCAGACCTGCCGCCGGGCGGTGGAGCTGGGGCTGCCGGCCGTGGCGTTCACGGAGCACGTCGACATCACGCCGTGGGCGGTCCGAGCGGGCGAGCTCGACGACCATCCCCACCTGAAGCAGTTCCTCGCGGCGTCCGGCGACCTCCTCGTCCCGCCGGTCTTCGACGCCGAGGGCTACCTGGCGGCCATCGAGCGCTGCCGTGATCACTTCCCCGGGCTGCGGATCGTCACCGGGGTCGAGTTCGGGGAGATCCACCGCTATCCGGCGGAGGCGGCGGCGCTGCTCGGCGGCCACCGGTTCGACCGGGTTCTGGGGTCGCTGCACTGCCTGCCGGTGGGGGATCGGTTCTTCGAGGTCGGCGGGCTGTACGCGCGGCAGTCGCCGGACGACGTGATCCGGGACTACCTCGCCGAGATCCCGCGGCTGGTGGCCGGCGACGACCGGTTCCAGGTGCTCGCGCACCTCGACTACGCGGTGCGCTACTGGCCGGACGACGGGCCGGTCTTCGATCCGGGGGACTTCGAGGAGGAGTTCCGGCACGCGCTGCGGTCGCTCGCCGGCCGGACGCTGGAGGTCAACACGCGGCGGCGGCCGTTCCCCGAGATCGTGCGGTGGTGGCGGGAGGAGGGCGGCACCACGGTCAGCTTCGGGAGCGACGCGCACTCTCCGGGCGATCTGGCCAACGGGTTCGCCGAGGCGACGGCCATGGTCGAGGCGCACGGCTTCCGCCCCGGCCGCCATCCCTACGACATGTGGTGGCTCACCTGACGGAGGCCGCGAAGACGCGGGTCACGCCCTCCGCCGCCGCCCGCGAGTCGAGCCCGGCAGGATCCAGGTTGGCGCAGAGCACGATCGACGCGCCGGCCGACAAGGGCGCGAGCAGCCACATCAGCGGTTCTCCGGAGGTCGACGCCGTGTCGATCAGCAGCCGGTCACCGGGCCCGATGCCCTGCGAGGCGGCCACGCCGAGCGCCACGTCGCCGTACTCGCCGAAGGTGACACCGCCCGGCGCCGCCAAGCCCTGGGCGTCGACGGACCGATCCGGGGGAGCCGCTCCGAGATGAGGACGCACCGCCGTCAGGTAGTCGCGGTAACCCGCGGGCGCGGCGGGACCGACCGCGAACTGGTGCCGCGCCGACGGAACATCATCGAGCCAGCTGCCGATGCGCCGCGACTCCACGAACGTCGCGTCGAGCGGCTCGCCGGCCGGTGACAGCCCGGCCGTGGCCCACCCGCGATACGACACCTCGAGGCCCGCCGACCACGCGCCGAGCAGGATGGCGGCGGTCTGCCAATGCGGCGGCAGGAGCACGCCGACCCGGTCGCCCGCGCCCAGCCCGCACTCGGCGGTGAGCAGCTCGGCCGTGGCCGCCGACCAGTCGCCGACCTCGGCCGGGGTGAGCCCGGTGCGCTCCCCGGTGGCGTCGTCGTAGTAGGTGATGAGCTCGCCGGTCACAACGGCCACCCTATCCACCGGCGGTCAGGCCGCCATTCCCAGGTGAAGCTCACGAATCTCCTTGGCGTACCGGGCGAGCAGGTGCACCGTGCGCGGCCCGGCGACCCCGTCCGGCTCGAGCCCGGCGCGTTCCTGAAAGACACGCACCCCGTCCTCGAGTGGTGAGGGCGGGATGCCGACCTCGGCGAGCAGGGCGCGGACGCTCGCCGGGTCGGCCGGCGGCGGCGGTTCCGACCATCCGATCAGGCCGCCGACGGCGGTGCCGACGACGCTGAGCATTCCTCGTGCGGACATTGCGGCCTCCTTCTGCGGAAGTGTCTCCAGCTTCCGCGCGAAGGCTGTGCCGCACATCGGACCAAGGTCTCTGGTATCTATGGCCGAACTCTGACTTTCGGCCGACCGGGGCAGGCGGTAGTCCGGGCCAGCGCCACGAGCGTCCGGGCATCGGCCGACGCCACTCCCTGCTCACCGATCTCGCCGGCCACGGCCGCGTCCTTCTCGCCGGCCGCCAGCGAGTCGCAGGCCTGTTCCCCGAGCTCCTCGACCTCCTCATCCCTTCGGTCGAGGGCCACCTCCGGCAGTTGCCGCTGCACCGCCTCCACAAACCGGTCAAGTCCGGAGTCCCCGCTGCCGGCAGTGAGCACGGCGCCCGTGGACGCGACCGGGACGGCCGCCTTCTCCGGTGCCGGCTCCGCCCCGCATCCGGCCGTCGTCGCGAGCACCACGGCGACTCCGGCCAGCAACGGCACGGCGATCGGGGAAAAACCGGCGAAAGGCATCCGAGGACCGTACGGCCCCGCCGGCCCCGCCCGCCCCGGCGCGCCCACCGACGGGTGGCGAACCGACCCGGACGGGTGATCCGCCGCGTACAGGCAACCCACAGACGGCTCACCGCTGGGGAACAAGTTCCCGGGCAACTGTTGACTCACCAGCCCAACGAAGCGAGGCGTCGCCATGACCGATCTGATGACCCGGCCCCCGGCCCAGAGCGATGACAACTACCCCGGCGACCGCGACGACAACACCATGCCCCCGCCGCCGCCGGCGCCCCCGTACGCGATCCCGCCATCCTCGGGTGGCAGCCGCTGGCCGCGTCGCTTCGCCGGTGGGGCCGCGGTGCTCGCGCTCGTGGCCGCCGGAGGCACCACGGGTGGCGTGCTCGCCGAGCGCTATGTCGCCGACCACCAGACCGCGGCGACGAGCAGCACCACGGCGACCACCGCCACCGCGACCGTCACCGAGGGGGACGACCTCGCCGCCGTGGTCAAGGCCGTGCAGCCCAGCGTCGTCACGGTCATGGTCGACGGCGCCCAATCCTCGGCGCTCGGCTCGGGCGTGGTCATCAGCTCGGACGGCCTGATCCTCACCAACAACCACGTGATCGCCGAGGACGGCACGGTCAGCGTCCGCCTGTCGACCGGGCAGACCGTGCCGGCCAAGGTCGTGGCGACCGACACCACCAACGACCTCGCCCTCGTGCAGGCGAGCGGGCTCTCCGGCCTAACCCCGGTCACCTTCGGCACCAGCGACAGCGTCGTGGTGGGTGACACCGTGCTCGCGTTCGGCGCGCCGCTCGGCCTGGAGAACACGGTCACCTCCGGCATCGTGTCCGCCCTGAACCGCAGCGTCGACACCGGCACCGAGAAGCTCTCCGGCCTGCTCCAGACCGACGCCGCGATCAACGAGGGCAACTCGGGCGGCGCCCTGGTCGACACCTCCGGCCACGTGATCGGCATCAACGTCGCGATCGCGACGGCGAGCCAGACCGACAGCGGCAGCATCGGCGTCGGCTTCGCGATCCCCGCCAACACCGTCACCAAGGTGATCAGCCAGCTGAAGAGCCAGATCAGCTGACATCAAGCTCCGGCGTGGCCGCCGCCCTTCCCCGGTGGCGGCGACCACGCCGGTCATCTCATCCGCGCGGCTCACCGAACCACTGGGTGAGCGCGCTCCGGAGGCCCGCCGCGTCGGGCGCGGCCTCCGCGGTCGCCCAGGCCACATAGCAATCCGGCCGTACGAGCAGGGCCGTGGCCCCGTCGACCGGCGCGGTCACCACGTCCACGCGATCGCTCCACGGCCCGGCCACCGGGGCGAGCGTCCCGGTGTTGTCGACCAGCAGCGGACGCCCGGACCGGGTGGCCTCGCCCAGGTCGGGGACGAATCTGCCGGTCAGCGGGGACGCCGGGCTCGGCCCGTACGTGATGTCGGCGCCGGCGATGAGGTCGGCGACGTGCTGAAGCACCGCGGGTTCCCGGAGCAGCTCGCCGAAGAGCGTGCGCAGCGCGGTGACCTTCGGCCCCGGCCCGACCAGCACGTGCTGCGCCTGCGTGTGCATGGTGACCCGCTCGCCGGCCGGGCGGCGCTCGGCCTCGTAGGTGTCGAGCAGCCCGTCGGGCGCCCACCCGTGGACGGTCGCGGCGAGTTTCCAGGCCAGGTTCACCGAGTCCTGCAGGCCGAGGTTGAGCCCGGGCCCGCCGATCGCCGAGTGCACGTGCGCCGCGTCACCGACCAGGAAGACCCGCCCGGCCCGGTAACGATCGGCGACCCGGGTCTGCCCGCCGCTTAGCCGCCGCAGCATGTGCGGACCGTCGCCGGCCGGCGGCCCGAGCGGCACCTCCACCCCGACGACGTGCGTGAACGCCTCCTGAAGCTCGGCGATGCTGAACGGCGCCGAGCCCTCGGGCCGGTCGAGCGTGGTGACGCTCAGCATCGTCCGGCCGTCCGGGAACGGTGCGTAGGCGACGAGCCCGCGCTCGGTGCGATGGTGCAGGAACGGCGGAATCACCCCGTAGCCGGGCACGCGCAGACCGCCGGTGACCGGGTCGCGCAGGTCGGCCGGGACGGTGACATGCGCGGAGCGGGACACCGTGTCCTCGTCGCCGGTGTATCCCGGGAATCCGATCCCCGCCATTTTCCGCACCGGGCTCTTGCCGCCGTCGGCCCCGACCAGATAGCGGGCCTCCAGCTCGTAGTTCCCGTCCGGCCCGGCGACCTCGACGACCACGAGATCGTCCTTCTGGGTGATTCCGGTCAGCTCGTGCCCGCGGCGGATCTCGACACCGAGCTCCTCGGCCCGGGCGGCCAGCGTGGCCTCGATCTTCCGCTGCGGCACCATGACCGTGTAGACCGGATTGTCGGCCAGTTCCCGCAGCGGCAACGGAAACGCCGCGAACATGAACTGCGGCACCGGCACCGGCGGCCTCGGGTCCCCGGTCAGCCGTTCGAGCAGGCCGCGCCGCTGGAACAGCCGTACCACCTGCCCGACCATGCCGTTGGCCCGCTGCTCGGGTGAGGGCGACGTCAGCCGCTCCAGCACCACCGGGCGAACTCCGGCCAGAGCCAGTTCGCAAGCCACCATGAGCCCGTTGGGCCCGCCACCCGAGACAACAACGTCGAAAGTCATGTCAGAACCCCTTTTCGAGGGCGCGTTTCACCGACCGCGGTTTCCCGAAACGGCGGTGAGGAATGAAATGGAGAAGTCTGGTTACTGCTGAGGCTTATTGCTGAGGCGGCGGCAGCCCCGCGGAGATCTGCCGCAATGCCTCCCGGATGAGCCCGTCGAGCGGCTGCTTGGTGAGCATGAATCCGGTATTGGCCACTTCGAGCGCGGCCAGCACGGTGGCGGCCACCAGGTTCGGATACATCTCGTTGTCGGGGTCGGTGCCCGTCCGGGCGCCGATCGCGGCGGCCAGCGCCGACTGCGCCATCGCCCCCGCCCGCAGTGTCTCGGCCTGGATGGCCGGCACCGCCATCATGAGCCGCAGCCCCGCGACCCACTCCTCACGGTCGGGCCGCGGCTGCGAGGTCACCTCCGGCCCGGGCCGGAACTGCTCGATCATCGCGGGAGGGAGCGCGTCCCACAGCGGCTCGCCGGCCGGGCGCTCGCGCAGCGCGTCGGCCATCCGGTGGATCCGGTCGAGGTGGCGGGAAGCGACCGCCTCGGCCTTGCTGCCGAAGTAGTTGTTGAACGTGCGGGGTGAGACGCCGGCCTCGGTGGCGATGTCCTCGACCAGCACCTTGTCATACCCCCGCGCGACGATGAGCCTGATCGCCGCCCAGCTGAGCGCCGCGCGAGTCTCCTGCTTCTTCCGCTCCCTCAACCCCACGGAAACCACCGTACCAAAAACTGCGGGCCCCGCAAATATGCGGGACCCGCAATTTTCTGAGAGACCTCTCAGCCGGCCAGGTGACCCCAGCGGTCCTGGAGCTCGGTCCAGGTGCCCTGGTCCTCCACCTTGCCGCCGATGAGCACGACCACCCGGTCGGCCTGGGTCAGCGCCGCCCGTTTCGAGGTGGAGCCGACCACGGTGACGCCGTGCGAGCGCAGGGCGCGCCAGAGCTCCAGCTCCGTCGTCACGTCCAGCGCCGACGACACGTCGTCCGCGATCAGCAGCTCCGTGCGCGGGGCCAGCGCCCGGGCCAGGGCCAGCCGCTGCAGCTGGCCGCCGGAGAGCCGGGTGCCCTTGTGGCCGATCAGCAGCTGCAGGCCGCCGCCCGACGCGGTCAGGTCGTGCTCCAGCTGGGCGGTCGACACGGCGTCGGCCGCGTCCAGCTCGTGGCCGAGCTGGATGTTGTCGGCCACCGTCCCGGAGAGCACCCGCGGCAGCTGGGCGACGTAGCCCACCTGGTTGGGCCGCAGGAACAGCTCGGGCTCGTCGACCACGTTGCCGTTCCAGCGCAGCTCGCCGGTGTGGTGCACGATCCCGGCCAGCGCCCGCAGCAGCGACGACTTGCCCGACCCGACCGGGCCGACGACCAGCACCAGCTCGCCCCGGCCGACCGCGAGGTCCACGTCCTGCGCCCCGACCGTGCCGTTCTCGTGGACCGCGCTGAAGTGGCGCAGCTCGAGCCGGTCGAGCGGGTTGCGGGGCGCGGTCGGCGGCGCCGGCGCGGTGCCGGCCGACAGGTCGACCCCGGGCACGTCCGATGTGTACTCGGCGGTGCCCGACATCGCGACCGTCCGCCTGGTCCACACCCGGGCCGACGGCAGCTGGGAGACCAGCGATGCCGTCGTCCACGCGAACCACCGGGCCGCGCCGAGCGTGGCCACCGCGATCAGCGTCGCCGCCGCCGTGAGGTTGCCGCCCAGGTAGAGCGCCCACGCCGCGATCGGCAGCAGCCCGCTCGCGATCGACGGCGTGGAGCGGGCCCACACCTGGATCGCGATCTCCCGGCGCTGCCGGTCGGAGCGGACCCAGTCGAGCCGCGCCAGGTGGGCGAGGACCGGCTCGGTCGCGCCGGCCAGCTTGACCGTGCGCGCCGCCGACAGCGACGACACCAGCGCGGTCGCGAACGCCGCCCGCGCCGCCACCGTCCGCCGCGCCGCCTTCTCCAGCCGCGGGCCGAACAGCGTCGCCGCCAGGCCCGAGATGACCATCGTGCCCAGGAAGAACAGGCCGGGCACGATCGACTGGGACGCCGCGGTCATCACCGCGATGAGGACCAGGCTGCACACGTTGTCGATCAGGTTGTCGGCCAGCATGACCACCCGCTCGGTGTCGCCGCCCTGGGCGACGACCTCGGCCGGCGTGTACTTGCTGACCCGGCGCGGGCCGACCTGGCCGTGCACCAGCCGCAGGCTGATCCGCAGCATCTGCCGCACCCACCACTCGGGGAACCAGGCCCCGGTGTAGTAGAGCGACGGGATCGCCACGAGCAGCCCGGCCGCGATGCCGATCGCCGGGTAGAGCGGGTTGCCCACCCCGTCGACCACGTTCGACCAGAGCAGCGGCAGGATCGCGCCGTCCAGCCCGAGGATGACCAGCACGACGAACAGCGCGACCGCGCCGAGGCCGTAGCGCGGGTCGTTCGTCGCCAGGCGGACGATCTCGCGCATGGTGCGGGTCGGCGGCTCGTCGGGCAGCGGCGGCGGCTCGACCGCGGGCAGTGTGTTCGCCAGGGCGTCGGCGTTCAGCTCCACCTGCATGGCCGTGTCCCAGTCGCGCTCGGCCACCAGGACACCGCCGCCCGAGCCGGTGGCCGGCACCAGGTTGCTGGAGGCCATCAGCTCGGCGAAGCGGACCGACTCACGCAGCGGCCCGGCCTCGAGGACCTCGCCGTCGGCGAGCACGACCACCTCGTCACACCGCTGCACCGAGGAGAGCCGGTGCGCCACGATCACGCCGATCCGGCCGTCGAGCAGCCGGTCGGTGGCCCGCTGCACCCAGGTCTCGGTGACCGGGTCCATCCGGGCGGTGGCCTCGTCGAGGATCACCACCTGCGGGTCGCGCACCAGGATCCGGGCGAACGCGACCAGCTGCTCCTGGCCGGCGGAGAGCTTGTAGCCGCCCTCGCCGAGCTTGGTGTCGATGCCGTCGGGCAGGCTCGACGCCCACGGCGTGAGGCCGAGCTCGTCGAGCGCGCTCGCGGCCCGGGGCAGCAGCTCCGGGTCGAACAGCGCGATGTTCTCGGCCAGGGTGCCGGCGAGGATCTCGGTGCGCTGCGGGACGATCGCCGTCCACCGGCGCAGCGCCTCGACGTCCAGGTCGTTGAGGTCGGTCCCGCCGAGGAACACGGTGCCGCGCGGCACGTCGACGGCCCGGGTCAGGACCTTGGCCAGCGTGCTCTTGCCGGAGCCGGTGCGCCCGATCAGCGCGTACGACCGGCCGCGCGCGAACGTCAGCGAGACGTCGCGCAGGGCCGGCGGCCGCCCGCTGTCGGACTCGCCGTACCGGAACGTCAGGTCGCGCACGGCCAGGTCACCGTCGACCGGTTCGAGACCGCCCTGCGGTTCCTGCGGCACGTCGCGCAGCAGCTGCACCCGGCTCCAGGCGCCGAGCGCGTTCTGCAGCTCGGGCACCATCCGGGTGACGTGCTCGAGCGTGCCGCCGTAGCCGAGCGCGAGTAGCCACACCGCGGTCAGCCGGGCGCCGTCGATGTGCCCGTAGAGCAGCGCCCACGCGCCGACCACGACCAGGATCGCGATCAGCGACCGGGTGATCGTGCCGGCGCCCATGGTGATCCGCGCCGACGAGCGCCACACCAGCCGGCCGCGGCGCAGGACCTCGGCGGCCCGTTGCGCGTACAACCGGCGGACGTACGGCGCGGCGAGGCTCGTACGGACGTCGTCCTGCCCGTGGATGGACTCCTCCATGACCGCGGCCAGGTCGGACCAGGACTCCTCCTCGGAGATCCGCAGCGGCGAGAGGCGCTGGATCGGTTTGTTCATCGTGACGTAGAGCAGGATCGACACCAGGATCATGCCGATCGCCGCGGGCCACCACACGAAGAACGCGGTCACGATCGAGAGCGTCGCGACGGCGACCGACTGCGCGATCCGCACGCCGCTGCCGCGCATCTCGGAACCGACCTGGTAGACGTCGGAGTCGATGCGGTCGAGCAGCTCGCCGACCGGAGTGTTCTCCAGGGCCGGCAGGTCCTGCCCGAAGGCCACCCGGTTGAGCCCGCGACGGACCCGGGCCGCCCAGTCGGCGGTGAGCCCGGCCGCGATCAGCCCGACCGCGACGTCGCTGAGAACGGAGGCCACCAGCGCCACGGCGAGCACCGCGAACAACGGTATCGATCGATCGACCAGAACCGCGCCGGCCAGCGCGAGGGCGCCGGCCTGCCCGGCCGCGCCGAGCACGATGAGGAAGGCCACGACCGCGGTGCGGCTACGGGACGTGGCCCACAGGTCACGAAGCAGACGCATCAGAACACCCCGGTTGGTCGTGGGTTGGCGGTCTTACCATCCTGCGGTGGCAACGGATGTTCCTCAACGCAATTACGTGGCCGCCGGATATCACGTGTGTCACCATCGGCGTTCGTGCGAGATCTTCCGGCAACCGTGCGGGCCCGGGCCCGCGACGCAGGCGCGAGCGCCTGGCTGGAAAACCTCCCCCGGCTGGTCGCTTCCCTCGCCGCCGCGTGGGGCCTGCGGCTGGGCGTTCCCTTCCGCGATTCCACCGAGGCGTACGTGGTGGAAGCCCGTCGCGACGACGGCGCCGAGGCCGTCCTGAAGATCCTCATCCCGCGCCCGGGCGATGCCGCCGCCCACGAGATCGCGTTCCTGCGCGAGGCGGGCGGCGGTGCATGCTGCCGCGTCCTCGAACACGACGAGTCCCGCGGCGCCCTGCTCGTCGAGCGCCTGGGCCCGGCAATGTCCGACCTCGATCTCCCGCTGCCCGACCGACTGGAGATCCTGACCGGCCTCGCCGCCGCTCTCTGGCGCCCCACCGCCGCGACTCTGCCCACCGGTGCCGACCGCGCCGAGCGCATGTCCAGACTTATCCGGATAAAATGGACGAAACTCGGCGAGCCGTGTACGCGCGCGGCGGTCGACCAGGCCCTGGCCGCCGCGGAGAGCCGCCGTCGCGCCCACAACCCGCACGGCGCGGTCCTGGTCCACGGCGACATCCACCAGTGGAACGCGCTGCGCGCCGGCGACGGCTTCAAACTGGTCGACCCCGACGGCTACGTCGCCGAGCCGGAGTGCGACCTCGGCGTGCTCATGCGCGAGGACCCGGCCGAGCTGATCGAGGGCGATCCCTGGGACCGTTGCCGGTGGCTGTCCGATCGCACCGGCACCGACCCGCGGGCGATCTGGGAGTGGGGCCTGGCCGACCGGGTCGCCACCGGCCTGACCCTGACCGTCGCCGGCCTCCAGCCGGTCGCGAGTCAGATGCTGGCCGCGGCCGACGCGATCGCCCGGTCCTCCTGACGGATCACTGACTTACCTGCCCCCGGGTAGAGCTGCCACGATGAGGGTGTGTCCGGGTCGATCCGCGCGGTGCGGTTGGGCGTCCTCGCCGGCGGCGCCGCCGCCGGCGCGCTGACCCTGGCCGTCGTCCGGCGCTCGCCCGACTACGCGATCGCCGGCGGATCGGCCGCATCGACGGCGCTGAGCCTGGCGGCCGGCTGGTCCGTGCTGATCGCCGCGGTGATCGTCCTCGGCCGCCCGGCCCGCCGGCCCTTCGGTGTCGTCGCGGCGGTGGCGTCGTGGGCGTGGTTCGCCGGGCAATGGAACACTCCCGGCGCCGGCTCCGCCTGGGTCTTCACCGCCGGCCTGGTCCTCGCCACGGTTGTCCCGGTGCTGGTGGCGGACGCGGGACTGCGCTACCTTCGCGGCCGCGTCGGCGCCCCGGAGATCGTGGCGCTCGCGGCCGGCGGTCTGGCGACGGTGGGCCTGGCCGTCGCGGGCGCGCTGTTCTTCGACCCGGCGTCGGCCGGCTGCTACGGCTGCCCGGCCAACCTGCTGATGATCGCGGATCGGCCCGCGGTGGCCGAGCAGGCCGGCCGGCTGGCGGTCCACGCCGGCGTGATCTGGCCGGTGATGCTCGGCGTCGTGCTCGCCTGGCGGCTGGCCCGGACGTCACCCGCCGGCCGGGGAATCGCCGGCCCGGTCGCGGTGCCGGTGCTCGCGTACCTCGTCGTGGTCGAACTGGACTACCTGCACTCGTGGAGCCGCGGATACCTCGGCGCCGACGACGTGGACCGCCGGCTCTTGGCGGTCCAGGCCGGGCTGCTCATCGTGGCCGCGCTGGGCACCGGCTGGTCCTACGTGCATCGTCGCCGCACCCGGTCCGCGGTGGCCCGGATGGTCGTGGCCGCCTCGGACGTCTCCGCGCCCGGCGGGCTGGAGAAGACCCTCGGCGCGGCGCTGGGCGACGACTCGCTGCGGGTCTTCTACCCACACGGCGCCGACGGCTGGGTGAACGCCGCCGGGTACCCGGTCGAGCGGCACGCCGGGCGCGGCACGACCCGGCTGACCCGGGACGGGGTGACGATCGCGTTCCTCACCCACCGGCGGGAGGCGCTCGACGAGGACGGTATCGCCGACGAGATCGCCGGCGCCGCCGGCCTGGCCCTCACCAACGAGCGGCTCCGCGCCCAGCGCCGCGCGCAGCTGGCCGACCTGCGCGCCTCCCGGGCCCGCATCGTCGAGGCCGCCGACGCCGAACGCCGCCGGCTGGAACGCGACCTGCACGACGGCGCCCAGCAGCGAATCGTCGCCCTCTCCCTGGCCCTGCGCCTCGAACAGCTGCGCCTGGGCAATCCCGCCGCGTCAGGCGATTCCGCCGTCGGCGCCGCGGGCGGGGATCCGCCCGGCGCGGGCGGGGATGCCGGTCTCGCGCGGCGGCTCGAGGAGGCGCAGGCCGAGGTGGCCGCGACCCTGGCCGGCCTGCGCCGACTCGCGCGCGGGCTGTATCCGCGCGAGCTGGCCGACGAGGGACTGTCCGCCGCCCTGGAGACGCTGGCCGAGTCGTCCGGGCCGGCGGTGACCCTCGACGTGCCGGTCGACGGACGCTTCCCGGCCCCGGTCGAGGCGGTCGCCTACTTTACCGTCGCGAACCGGCTGGCCGGTGGGGGAGTGACCCACGCGTTGGTCTCGGTGCGGCGGGACGGTGACCGGCTCCAGGCCGAGATCGAGGACGACGGGCCGGCGGGGGACACCACGGCGATCGAGGATCGGGTCGGCGCCCTCGCCGGGACTCTGTCGGTCGAGGCGCGGGCCGGGGGCGGCACGAGGATCCGGGCGGAGCTGCCGTGCGGGTCGTGATCGCGGACGACGAGGCCCTGCTGCGGGAGGGTCTGTCCCGCCTGCTCGCCGAGCTGGGCGTCGAGGTCGTGGCGGCGGTGGGTGACCCGGAGGCGTTGCTGCGCCGGGTCGCGCTCGACGCGCCGGATGTGGCGATCGTCGACATCAAGATGCCGCCGACGCGGACGGACGAGGGAATCGCGGCGGCGCTCACCATCGGCCGCCGGTATCCGGCCGTGGGCGTGCTGCTGCTGTCGCACTACCAGGACTCGCGGTACGCCATGCGGCTGCTCGACGAGCGGCCCGGCGGGGTCGGCTACCTCCTCAAGGAGCGGGTCTCCGACGTACGCGTGCTGGTTGATGCCTTGGATCGGATTGCCGAAGGCGAATGCGTGCTGGATCCGTCGATCGTGTCGCGCCTGCTCGGGCGGCGACGGCGGGCCGATCCGCTGGCGCAGCTGACCGAGCGGGAGCGGGAGGTCCTGGCGCTGATGGCCGAGGGGCGGTCCAACCAGAACATCGCGGGCACGCTGCGGCTGAGCCCGAAGACGGTCGAGCGGCACATCGGCAACATCTTCGCGAAGCTGGACCTGGCCGAGTCGGACGACCACCACCGGCGGGTGCTGGCCGTGCTCACCCTGCTGCGGTCGACGTGACCGCCCGTCGGCGGGTCGTGGTGGTGGACGACCACGAGCCGTTCCGCGCGCTGGTCCGCGAGCTGCTGCAATCGGCCGGGTACGAGGTGGTCGGCGAGGCCGGCGACGGCGAGCAGGCGGTCGGCGCGTGCACGCGGCTGCGACCCGATGTGGTGCTGCTCGACGTCCAGCTGCCCGGCATGGACGGTTTCGCGGTGGCGGATCGGCTCGCGGCGCTCGACGGGCCACCGGTGGTGGTGCTGATCTCGAACCGGGATGTCCGCGCCTACCGGCGGCGGCTGCTGGCCAGCCCGGTCCGCGGCTTCATCCACAAGCCCGAGCTCTCGGCGGCGGCGCTCGCCGCGATGCTGGACTGACGATGGACACCCTCGCCGGCGTCGCGCTCGCCCTCGCGGGCCTGGGCATCTGGCAGCGCCGGCGCCCGCTGCCGTCGATCCTGCTGCTCGCCTCGGCGGCGCTGTGGTTCGTCGGCGGGTTCGTGCAGCCGCTGGTGTTCGCGCATCGCGGCCCGCTCACCCACGCGCTGGTCGGTCATCCCCGGGGCCGCCTGACGACAGCGGCCGAGCGGGTGGTGGTCGCCGCCGGTTATGCGACCGCGCTGGTGTACCCGGTGGGCCGGCCCGGCGTCGTCACCGTGCTCGTCGGTGTCGCCGTCGTCGCGGTCATCGCGTGGGGCGGGCGGAGGCCGTCCGTCGCTTGGGTCACCGCACTCGCCTGTGCCGTGGCGTTCTGGGGCCTGCTGAGCTTCGGGGCCGTGGCTCGGTGGGAGGGCCTGCTCATCGATCCGCAGATCCTGCTCGCGTACGACGCCGTCGTGATCGCGGTCGCGGTGGCCCTGCTCGCCGAGACCCGGCTGCGCCGGAGCCCGATCGCCGGTCTCGCGGTCGACCTCGGGCAGGCGGCGCCCCGATCGGTCCGCGACCTGCTCGCCCGTGCTCTCGGCGACCCGTCCCTGGTCCTCGGGTACGCCGATCCGGTCACCGGGCGGCTGGTGGACGAGGCGGGCCGCCCGGTCGAACCCGGGGCCGAGCCCGCCGGGCGCACCGTCACCGAGCTGCGCGACAACGGGGCCCGGATCGCCGTGCTGATCCACGACAGCACTGTGCTCGACGACCCCGCGCTGGTGGCCTCGGCCGCCGCCCTCACCCGGATCGCCCTGGTCAACGCCCGGCTGCAGGCCGAGGCCGCCGACCGCCTCGCCGCGGTGGAGGTGTCCCGGCGGCGCCTGCTCACCGTCGCCGACGCCGAGCGGGACCGCCTCGAGGCCGAGCTGCGCGCCGACGTGCTGGCCCGGCTCGACCGGGTCGCCGATCTGGTCGACGGCGACGCTCTCCGCGCCCACCTGGTCGCCGGCACCGAGGCGATCAACGACTTCGCCCGCGGGGTGTACCCCCGGCTTCTGACCGAGAGCGGGCCGGCCGTCGCCGTGCAGGATCTGGCGTCGCGGGCCCGGATCCCGGTCGCGGTGACCGCGCCGGACGGCCGCTTCGCCCCGGAGTCCGAGGCCGCCGCGTACTTCGTCTGCGCCGAGGGGCTGACCAACATCGACAAGTACGCCTCGGCCACGAGCGCGTCCGTGCGGATAGTCGCCGCGGCCGACCGCCTCACCGTGGAGGTCGCGGACGACGGCGTCGGGGGCGCCGATCCCGGCGGGGGATCGGGGCTGACCGGCCTGGCCGACCGTCTCGCGGTGCTGGGCGGCCGGCTGGTCGTGGACAGCCCGCCCGGCGGCGGAACCCGGCTCACGGCCGTCGTCCCGCTCACCACGCGATCGCCGCGGCCGGCAGGGGACACCTCTTGCTGAAGTTGGCCGTGGTCGGGGCGGCCCGGACCCGGCGCCACGTCTGCGGTTGGAGGTCCGTCGGCGAGATGGCCGCCAGCGTCATCGTGTCGTGATACCGGCTCCAGCGCCACACGAACCGCTCGCCCTGACGGTTGTACGCCCCGGTCGGCGCGATGCCGCCGCCGTCGAGCCAGTTCCAGGTGACGGTCTGCCCGTCCACGTGGAAGGCGCCGTACTGCCAGGTGCACGAGTCCTTGTTCTCCTGGGTCATGGCGAACCGGCCGCGGCCGAAGGCGTACACGAAATGGCCCCAGTTCTCCGGGTGCTTCTCGGGGTCGTTCCGCTGCCAGTGCTGTTCGCTCTCCTCCATGAACCAGGTGCCGTCGAACGGCGTCGACTCCTGGGTGGTCGTGGTTCCCGCGGTGTCGCCGCAGGACAACGTCTCCTCCGGGTACGGGCTCAGTCCCGCCCGCAGGTCCGCGATCCGGGCGAGCAGATGCGTGGTCTTCGGGTCTTTCCGCAGCCAGTCGCCGACCGGCCGCAACGCGGCGCTCAGCTCGGCCCTCTGCGCGGGGGTCGCGGCGACGAACTCGAGCCGCGCGCGGCGGCACATGATCGCCGTGGCATCGTGGTCTCGCGTCAGAAGGTCCTGCACTCGGCTGTGCAGGGTGTCGCCGACGGCGGCGCGCAGCCAGGCGACCTGCTGGGCCGACCACCCCCGCAGTGCCTGGTGGTTGGCGACCACCACCACCGGCCGTGGCCAGAGGTCCACGTTCGCGGTGATGCTGCGTACCGTGGCGTCGTAGTTGTTGCCGGGGATGGCGGCGACCGCGTATTCGATCCCGTCGCGGGCCCGGATGTCGGCGCCGTCGCGGGGTAGGGCGATCGCCGTGGCGCCGAGCTCGGCGAACGCCCGGTCGGCGACCGCGGACCGGTTGTAGGCGATCGTCGCGTTCCGGTAGGAGGACGGGCCGAGCAGCGGCCGGGTGATGCCCATCGGCTTGCGCATCGGGCCGGGCAGGATGCCGATGCCGTCCAGGCCGAGCCGGCTCAGGTCCGCCAGCATCTCGGCCGGTAACTCGCTGGACAGCACCCTCTCCTGCAGTGCCATGCTGTCGACGGCCAGCGGCGCGATGAGCGCGTCGAAACTGGTCACCCCGGCCTCGTGCCACGCCCGGGCCGGGATGATCGCCAGGTCGGCGCTCCCCTTCTGAATCTCCCGAATCGCCTCGACCTCGGCCGTGACCCGGCCCTGGCCCCACAACGATGGCCCGTCCAGGCGGAGGGTGCCGCGGGAGAGCGCGTCGACCCGGTCCGCGATCGGCCCGAGGTCCGTGATGTCCCGGATGTTCAGCACCCGCAGGGTGAGCGTGCGGCCCGGCTTCGTCCCGCCGGCCTTGTCGACGGTCCCGGCGCACCCCGCGACCGCCAGCAGTCCGATCGTCGCCGCGATCGCTCTTCGTACCCCGGATGTCGTGTTCACCAGGCGATCGCTTTCGGCGGCGGCGGGCACCTCTTGCTGAGGACGGTCGTCCTCGGGGCGACGCTGACCCGGTGCCACGGCAGACTCCACTTCACGCTGGGTGGATCGATTCCCACCAACGTCATCGTGTCGCGGTACCGGCTCCAGTGGTGCGTGAACCGCTCGCCGAGGTGGTTGTGCACACGCGACGGTCCGGTGCCGCCGCCGTCGAGGAAGTCCCAGACGACGGTCTGCCCGTCGACCTCGTACGTGCCGTACTGCCAGCTGCACGTGAGCCTGTTCTCCTGGGTGAAGACGAACCGGCCGCGGCTGAAGACGAAGGCGAAACTGCCCCAGTTCCCGGGATTCTTCTCCGGGTCGTCCTTGAGCCAGAACTGCTCGTCCATCTCCATGCGGTAGGTGCCGTCGAACGGGGTCGCCACCCGGGCCGGCGCGGTCGCCGGACTGTCGCCGCAGGACAACGTCTCCTGCGGATACGGCTGCACGTCCCGGCGCAGCGCCGCGATCCGGTCGAGCATGCGCGCGGTCGCCGGGTCCTGCCGTAGCCAGTCGTGGACCGGCCGGAAGGCGTATCGCAGCGCACCGATCTGCGCGGGGGTGGCCTCGATGAGCTCGAGCCCCGCGCGACGGCAGAGAATCGCCCGGCTGTCGTTGTCCTCCTGCATCAGGGCCTGCAGCCGGGTGGGCCGGGTGTCGGCGGCCGCCGCGCGCAACCAGCCGGCCTGCTCGGCCGGCAACCCCCGGAATGTCCTGTGGTTGGCGACGAGGACCAGCGGCCGGGGCCAGAGGTCCACGTTCGCGGTGATGCTGCGAACCATGCCGTCGTACTCGCTCTGGGCGACGACGGGGACCTGGACCTCCATGCCGTCACGGCCGGCGATGCCGGCGCCGTCGCGGGGGAGAGCCGCCGCCGTCGCGCCGAGCTGCCGCAGTGACCGGTCGGCGATCGCGGACCGGTTGTACGCGATCGACGCGCCCGCATAGGAGGACGGGCCGAGCAGCGGCCGGGTGATGCCAGCCGGCTTGCGCATCGGCCCCGGCAGGATGGCGATCCCGTCCAGTCCGGACGAGGTCACGCCGGCCAGCATCTCGGCCGGTAATTCGCTGGCCAGCACCCGGTCCTGCAGCGCTACGCTGTCGACGGCCATCGGCGCGATGAACGCGTCGAAGCTGGTCACGCCGGCCTCGTGCCAGGCGCGGGCCGGGATGATCGCCAGGTCGAACGTGCCCGCCCGCACCTCCCGGATCGCCTCCACCTCGGCCGTGACCGAATCCTGGCCCCACAGCGCGTCCCCGGCCAGCTTGAGAGTGCCGTGCGACAGCTCCTCGACGCGCTCTGCGATCGGCGCCAGGTCGCCGTAGGCTCGGACGTTCAGCACGCGCAGGGTCCGCGTGCCGCCCGGCCTCGTCCCGCCGGCCTTGTCGGCGGTCCCGTCGCACCCGGCGACGACCAGCAGCATCGCCGCGATCGCGATCCCTCCGCGTGCCCCTGATGCCGCCATGGCCGCCTCCCGCCGCCCGTCGCCGCCTCCCAGCAACGTAGGCAAAGCCGGACCGGAACGCGTGAGGGCAGACCCCCACATCCCCCGCGTGGCAGCCCCGATCCGCCGCCCTCGCGCCGCTCCTAGCGTCCCGTCCATCGGACACAAGCGAAAGGGACTCATCATGAAGACGTCAGAACCGGTCGGTCACCGTCACGTCGTCACGCGCCGCCACCGAGAAATGTGCTTGGCGCGACACCGCCCGTCGGCCAGGGTGGGCACATGACGAGTGAGCGTGTGGTGGGTTACGACAGCATGTGGGCGCCGCCCGGCGAGGACCCGCGGACGGCGGGCAACCCGGTCGGCGAGCTGGCGACGATCCGCGAGTACCTGACGAACTACCGGCTGACGCTCGGCATGAAGTGCGCCGATCTCACACCGGAGCAGCTGGCCACGCGGTCCGTGCCGCCGTCCACGATGAGCCTGCTCGGCCTCGTGCGGCACATGGCCCGGGTCGAGCACAACTGGTTCCAGCGCTCGCTGCAGGGCCATCGCGACCTGCCGCGGCTGTACTGGTCTGCGGAGAACGACGACCTCGACTTCGACGGCGCGGTCGGTGACCAGGCGGTGGTCGACGACGCGTTCACCACCTGGCGGGCCGAGATCACGGCCGCCGACGAGTGGCTGGACGGGCTCACCGACCTCGACGGCACCGTGCTCACCAACCACGGCGACCCGGCGAGCATCCGCGACATCCTCATCCACATGATCGAGGAGTACGCCCGGCACTGCGGCCACGCCGACCTGCTGCGCGAGTGCATCGACGGGCGCACCGGCCAGTAGCGCCGTCAGGCCGCCGCGCGCAGGGTCAGCAGGGTGATCTCGCTCGGGGCGAAGACCCGGAACGGCGGCCCCCAGAAACCGGTGCCCCGGCTCGTGTAGAGCTGGGTGCGCTCGGAGTGCCGGGACAGGCCCTGCAGCGCCGGCTGGTCGAGGCGGACCAGGTAGTGGAAGGGCCAGATCTGGCCGCCGTGGGTGTGACCGGAGATCTGCAGGTCGACGCCGTGCGCCACGGCGCCCTCGATCTGGGCGGGCTGGTGCGCCAGCAGCAGGATCGGCAGCGCCGGGTCGGCGCCCTCGAGCGCGGCCTCGTGGTCGGCGTGGTGGCCGGGGACGCCCGATCCGGCGGCGGTGCGGTCGTCGACGCCGGCGATCACCAGGGAGTCGCCGCCCCGGGAGACGACGAGGTGGCGGTTGTGCAGGGCCTCCCAGCCGAGCGCGGCCATGTGCTCGACCCAGCGCTGGGCGCCGCTGAAGTACTCGTGGTTGCCGGTGACGTAGACGCGGGCCAGCGACGCGCGGATGTCGGCGAGCGGGGCGGCCTGCTCGCGGCGCTGGGCCACCTCGCCGTCGGCGATGTCCCCGGTATGGGCGACGACGTCGGGGTCGAGCGCGTTGACCGCCGCGGTCACGCCCCGCGACCAGCGGGCCCGGTCGATCGGGCCGTAGTGGGTGTCGGTGATCAGCACCAGGCGGAGACCGTCGAGCCCGGCGCCCAGGCGCGGCACGGTGACGTCGATCCGCCGGATCCGGGGGACGCGCATCGCCTCCGCGTACCCCCAAAGGAGCAGGACCAGGGCGATCAGGGCGACCACGACGGTGGCGATGCGGGAGCGAGCCGGGGTGCCGACGCCGGCGGCCCAGAGGACGCCGGTCAGGATCTGGCCCGCGATCGACCAGACGAACAGGACCCAGACGACCCCGAGCATGGTGTCGGCGATCTTGGCCGGGACGTCGTGGTGACCGCGGCCGTGGCCGGTGAACATCAGCGCCGGGAACCCGGCCAGCGCGACCGCGAAGACGATCGTGCCGATCACGACGACCGGAGTGGGCCAGTCGTTGCCCGAGACGATCAGCGTCCACCACGGGACGCCGAACAGCAGCAGCAGGATCGCCCCGATGATCAGCGCGAACCGGATGACACGGGACGCACGCCGGCGCGGGCGCGACTCGACTTCTTCACCGACTGACACCAATGAAGCATGCCACTCAGTCGGGGGCGGTGCCGACGTGGTGGATCAGCCCGGGCGGGATGATGAGATCGGCGCGCTCGCGGGTGGCGGCGATGACGGCGGCGTTGAGCTCGTCGGTGCCGGTGGCCCATTCGCCCGCGGCCCGCTCGGACTTGCCGAAGCGGATGTGCCGGGCGATCAGGCGGGACATCCGGGTATCCCGGTCGAGATCGGCGTACCAGGTCTCGGCGAGCAGCGGCCGCACGGCACGCCAGCGTGGGCTGTCGACCAGCAGGTAGTTGCCCTCGGTGATGATCAGGCGGGCGGTGCGCTCGATCGGGATGGCGCCCGCGATCGGCTGCTCGATGACCCGCTCGAAGCCGGGCGCGTAGACGACCTCGTCCTCGTCCTCGATCAGGCGGCGCAGCAGGGCCGCGTAACCGAGCGCGTCGAAGGTGTCGGGCGCGCCCTTGCGATCGCGCAGGCCGAGGCGCTCGAGCTCGACGTCGGCCAGGTGGAACCCGTCCATCGGCACGTGCTTGACCCAGTCCCCGGCGGTCATCCCGGCCGGCGGGACGGGGGCGAGCGCGGCGACCAGCTCCTCGGCGAGGGTGGTCTTGCCGGCCGCGGGCGCGCCGGTGATGCCGAGCACGGCTCGCCTGCCCCCGGCCACTAGGCGTTTCGCCCGTTCAGCGAGGCCGTCGAACGTCAAGCTCATGCGCGAACGCTACTGGGGCTCAAGCCCGAGGCGTAATCCGGCCACGCCGGCCGGGGAGAGCGGCCGCGCCGTCGCCCGGCTCAGCTCCTCGCGAACGGTCCCGGGCAGCTCGTCGGCGAGCGTGCGCAACCGCGGGTAGAGGTCGAGCACGTCGCGGTGTGTCAGCGCGCCGACGCCGATGAGCAGGCCGTTGATCGAGCCGGGGTCGCGGTTCAGCTCGGCGCAGAGCTCCATGCGCCAGATCGGGTCGTGCACGTGGGAGGCGAACTCGCGGGCGATCCGGTTGCCCGACGGCGACGCCATCTCGAGACGGGCGTGCCGGCCGGAGCGGGCGAGCACGGGGGCGAGGCGGCAGGCGATGCCGAGGATCCGGGCGAGCTCGGGCACGGTCAGCACCTCGAGGCCGAGCGAGCAGGTCGCGCAGAGCCGCTGATAGCTGCGGGCGTGCACGACGGACGCCGGGCGCGGGCAGTCGCCCAGCGGTCCGCAGAGGCGATCGAGGATGATCTCGGCGAGGGTGCCCTCGTGGTCGAAGCGCCCGACGCCGAAGTAGGCGGCCGGACGGCTGCGGTAATGGGCGAGCGCCGTGCGGGCACTGACATATCCGTCCGAGTCGACGCCGATGCGCGGCACGCCGTTCTCACTGTGCAGTTGGATTAACCGAAACATCTTCGTCGCTCCCGGTGGTTGAAGCGCCAACGTCTTGCCGGTGATTACGGCCCCGGCGAAAAGACGGTTCACTCCTCACTACGGGTGAACGAAAAAATCCTGCGTCGGTGCTGACCTGTGAACCTGAAGTAATCGAACGTCACTGCGTGTAACGCGTAGACCCCGGAGGTGAGCATGATCCAGACTGCGGCGAGGACCGTGGCGAGCGCCGGATCGAGCGCGTGCCACGCGGCCGGGAGAGTGGCCGAGCCGAGTGCCAGGCCGGCCCCGACCCCGGACTCGGTGAGCCGGAACGGATCGATGAACATGGCGGACAGCCTGCCCCGGTTCGGGCGCCGGTCGCTTCCCTCCGCGGGCGGGTCCGATCTCTACCTTTCGGCAGAGGGACAGAAGCGAAATATCCGGTTATAGGCGTCACCGATCGCGCGCCTTCGCGACCCGCCGCCCTCTCAGGTAGGCCCCCGGCCCGGCCACCATCCCCCGGCGGCCCGCCCGCAGCACCTCACGCGGGATCCCGTCGGCCACCGGCACCCGCATCGCGTGCCGCATTGCCTTCCCCAGCAGGGTTGGCCTTTCAAAAACCATTCGCATGTACGCCCCGGCGACTCCCTTGGCGTCACTAGTGATACGACGGCGCAGCCCGTCGAGGTCGCTCGGATAATGCCGCCAGCTCAGCGCGCTCGGCTGATGCACCGCCCGCCCGCCGCCGACCAGCACGCGGGCGAGGGCCAGCACGTCCTCACCGCTCCCGGCCGGCGTCCCGGCCCCGAGCGCGGTATCGAACATCCCGACCCGCTCGATCACCCCGGCCCGGAACGCCACGGGCGTGATCTCGGTGAACGGCTTCGTCACCGGTGACCGGCTGAACGAGCGGGCTCCGGTCAGCCGCTCGTACCAGAGCTGGGTCTGCGACTCGAGCTCGGCCGGGACCGAGAGGCCGCAGACCGCGTCGGCGGCGGGGTCGCCGGCCAGGGCGCAGGCGATCTCGGCGAGCCAGTGCGGGTCGGCGACCGCGTCCTCGTCGATCCAGGCCAGGATCTCGCCGGGGAGCTGTCGCACGGCGGTATTGCGGGCGAACGACCGGCCCAGCCGTTCCTCGCGCAGGTAGTCGACCGGTCCGCGACGGGCGGCGGCGCGGGTCACCTCGGCGGCGGCGCCGGTGATCGGGGCGTTGTCGACGACCAGCACCCGGAACGCCGGGTAGCGCTGGGCGATCAGGCTGTCGAGGCAGCGCGCCAGCGCGCCCGGCCGCTCCCGCGTGCAGACCACCGCGGTGATGTGCGGCGCCGCGTCGAGCACCGCGCGCCGGCGGGCCAGAAAGGCGGGCTCGGTGGCCGGCGTGTACCCGTCGATCGGAACCGGCAGGCCGCCGAAATGCTGACCGATCGCCGGCGCGAGCGCGGCGCCCAGCCCGGCCGGGCGCAGACCGCCGTCGGGCACGTCGATCAGCGCGGCCCCGATCGGCTCGGTGAACAGCCGTGCCAGCACCCAGGCCCGCCGAACCCGGCGCCCGTCCGGATGCACGGCGGCCACCGGCGGCAGCGGCTCGGCGAGGTCGACGTCGAGCACCACCGCGGGCAGCTCGCCACCGGTGGGGTCGAGCTCAGGCGCGGTGAGCAGAGTCCAGTCCTTCACGACAGGCTCTCCACCGCACCGTCGCCCAGGTGCTCTTGCGCACGGCCCGGATACCCCGCGAAACGCCCCGCCGAGCGCGCCGTCGTTGAGCCCGCCGGGCGGCCCACAACCAGGCCGGCGGCGGCCGCGGCCATGCCGGCCAAGGCGCTCACACCGCGCAGGGCATGGTCGGCGTGGCGGGCGCGGAGGGCGAGACGGAAGTTGGTGAGCGCGGCGTTCGGCAGCGGGCGGAGGCCGCGGCGGCCCTCGGTGAAGCAGCGGTGCAGGAAGGAGCGGAAGGACGGGTCGGGGACCTCGTGGCGGACTACGGCGTCGGGGACGTGACGCCAGCTGCCGCCGGTCAGGGCTCGCATGCGCATGGGCAGCTCGGCGCGGCGACGGCCGAAGCCGCCTACCTGGCGGAAGACGGTGCGGCGGACCATCATGCCGGCGGGGCGGGCGTTCGGGGCCACCGTCCACACCAGCTCGTCGGGGAGCCAGCGGGGGCGGCCGTTGCGCCAGTCCGGGCGCAGGGTGCCGCCCGCGCCTACCGCCTCGTCGTCGCGGAAGGCTACGGCCAGCCGGGCCAGCCAGCCGGGGTCGGCGGAGACGTCGTGGCCGAGGAAGGCGACCAGCTCGGTGTGGGCGTGGAAGGCGCCGGTGTCCAGGCAGCCGGTCGCGGAGAGATGTTGGTTCTCGAGGACGGTCACGCCGGGCAGGTCGCGGCGGACCCGGTGAAAGTACTCGGTGTCGTGGTCGATCACGACGATCACCGCGGCGGGGCGGTGGGTCTGCGAGCGGGCGGAGGCTACGGCTCGCACCAGCGAGTGCCATCGGCTCGGCGGGCCGGCCGGGATGACGACGGTGACGTCCACGGCGGGGGCGCTCAGTTCTCGAGGGCGGGGACGCGCAGGCTCGCGCTCTGCCGGCGGGTGCTGGGGTAGGCCTTGTCGAGCGGCGTCCGCATGACACCGGCGCCGCGCGATTCGGCGGTGGCCGGGGGCCTCGACTCGGCGGCGATCCAGCTCCAGGACTCGGCGGTGACCCCGCCGCGGGAGTCGGTCGTGACCCGGCCGCGGGAGTCGGTCGTGACCCGGCTGCGGGAGTCGGTCGTGACCCGGCTGCGGGAGTCGGTCGTGGCCCGGCTGCGGGAGNCCCGGCTGCGGGAGTCGGTCGTGGCCCGGCTGCGGGAGTCGGTCGTGGCCCGGCTGCGGGAGTCGGTCGTGGCCCGGCTGCGGGAGTCGGTGGTGGCTCGCTGGTGCGCGACCGTGGCCGGCTTCGTGGTGCGGCGGGTTCGGGACCGGCCGTACTCGCTGAGGATGGTGCGCAGGACGCGGAAGCCGTCGCGGAAGGTGTTGAGGTTGCTCTGGCCGTGGATGCGGGCGTGCTCGACGCTGCCGACCTCGCCGACCGTGAGGCCGTCGGCGGCGGCGCGGATGTTGATCATTGTTTCGATCTCGAAGCCGTCGCCCCAGAGCTTGCCGCCGCCGGCCGGCCGGGGCAGGCGCGGGTCGGGCAGGTCGAGGGTGGGCACGACGCTGCGCCAGAAGGCGTTGTAGCCGTAGCAGAGGTCGGTGAACCGGGTGCCGAACAGCACGTTCACCACCAGGTTGAGGCCGTCGTTGCCGAGCTTGCGCAGCGGGGTGATGTCGTCGCTGTGCCCGCCGCGGGCGAAGCGGGAGCCCTTGACGAAGTCGGCGCCGTCCACGAGCTGCTGGACGAAGAGCGGGATCTCGCGCGGGTCGGTCGAGCCGTCCGCGTCGATCATCACGATGATGTCGCCGGTGCTGGCCGCGAAGCCGCAGGCAAGGGCGTTGCCCTTGCCGGTGCGGGTCTGGTGCACGACCACCACGTCGGGGCGCAGCTCGCGGGCGACGGCGACGGTGCGGTCGACCGAGCCGCCGTCGACCAGGATCACCTCGGTGATGCCGTCGGGGAGGGCGGCGAACACGTGCGGGAGATTGCGCTCCTCGTTGAGCGCCGGGATCACCACGCTCACGGTGGGTGAGCCTTGGCCGTTACCGAGAGTGCGCACAAGCTCCATGGTCAGTTCCTTCCCGAGCCGCGACGAGACGTCTGAGGCGGGTTCCGGGGGAGATCCGCACGTCGTTCGCTTCTGGGAACCACCGTAGCGCGACATTACGTAGCGTCAACTTGGCCGGGATCGGTGGTGCGCCGCTGTCGACAGCGCCGCCTCTGACCTCGTACGATATGGGTATGCTCTTTGGTCTCGGGAATTACCAAGAGTAACGGTCGGGCGAGAGCCGAAGGGTCGCTGAAGGGTTTTAACCGGCATCCCCGGCAAATCGGACTCCAACTGGTAAATCCGGACAATAAAAAAATGTCGGAAAAGGGAGAGCGACCGAGCTTGCCGAACGCCGACATCACGAAGCGTCACCTCCGGGGTGCAGTACGGTTAGGGGAGCCGGCACCCGCCGATGACCTGTCCGCCCCGGCCCGTAGCTTTCGGGCTTCCTCACCGTTGGTGAAGCGATGAACGCCGAAAAAGCACTCTGTGTCTGTGGGCATCCGCACGAGGCGCACGAGCACCACCGCCGCGGTACCGAGTGCGCGCTCTGCGGTCCCGATCAGTGCGCGCGATTCCGACGGGCGAGCTGGTGGCGCCGTCTCGTGCCGAGCCGGTGAGCGGTCGCGAAAGCCTAGTAAGCCTGTAGGCTAAGTCTCACTTGAAGGGTGCGGGCGGGCCTGCCCGCGCACGACGGGAGGGACCCCCATGCCGCTTCCTGACTTCTTGATCGCCGGCGTGCCCAAGGCGGGGACGACGGCGCTGCACGCGGCACTGGCGCCGCACCCCGGCCTGTACCTGTCCCCGGTCAAGGAGCCGAAGTTCTTCCTCACCGACGGGCCGCCGCCGCGGCACGGCGGGCCGGGCGACGTGCAGACCTACCAGGAGCACGTCTGGCGCCGGGAGGACTACGAGGCGCTGTTCACCGGCGCGCCGGACGGGGCGCTGCTCGGCGAGGCCACCCCGTTCTACCTGCACGATCTCGACGCGCACGCGCGGATCAAGGCGCTCGTGCCGCAGGCCCGGCTGATCCTGCTGCTGCGCGACCCGGTCGACCGGGCCCACTCGAACTGGACGCACCTGTGGAACGCGGGCCTCGAGCCGGAGGCCGACTTCCTGGCCGCCTGCGCCGCCGAGCCCGAGCGGGTCGCGGCCGGCTGGGCGGCGTTCTGGCATTACACCGGCCTCGGCATGTACGGGCGGCAGATCGAGCATCTCTACCGGCACTTCCCGCGCGAGCAGGTGCTGCTGCTGCGCTACCGCGAGCTCAAGGACAGCCCGGCCGCTACCCTCGACCGGGTCTGCGCGTTCCTGGGGGTGGACACGGGCGTGCTCGCCGAGATCCCCAAGGAGAACGTGAACCGGCATGTGGTCGAGGACACCACGGTCAACGCGGCGCTGCGGTGGCTGCTGCGCACCGGGGGCCGGGTCGGCCATCGCTTCCCGGTGCCGCTGCGGCTCGCGGCGCGCGGGCCGCTGCTCACCGTGCTGCACCGCAAGCGCGGGACCCGCCCGGTGACCACCCCGGCCGAGCGGGAGGCGCTGCTGCCGCTGTTCGCCGGCGACATCGCGCTCTTGCGGGAGGTCACCGGGGAGAGCTATGACGATTGGCTGTCGGTGGACCGTTATCACCCGTCCGTCACCACGACCCGGAGGAGCATTACTTGACCACTGGAACCGTTGCCCTGCCGCTGCCCCGCTGGGACGAGGCCACCGTCGTGGTCGAGCCACCCGGCGACGAGCCCGGCGCCTGGGCCGGCGCACCCAGCTCCATCGTCGTGGACGGCTGGGTCTACCTGGCCTACCGGCTGCGGCTGCCGATCGGGGAGGGGCGGGGGATCGCCAACGTGATCGCCCGTTCCCGCGACGGTGTCCGCTTCGAGACCGTGGCCGAGATCGGCAAGGAGCGCTTCGGGGCCGAGTCCCTCGAACGGCCGGCGCTGGTACACACCGACGACGGCACGTGGCGGCTGTACGTGAGCGCCGCGACGCCCGGCACCAAGCACTGGCGGGTCGACCTGCTCGAGGCCGCGACGCCGTTCGGCCTGGCCGACGCCCCGGCCCGTACGGTGCTGCCCGGCGACGAGACCCTGGGCGTGAAGGACCCGGTGCTGCACCACGACGAGTTCGGCTGGCACCTGTGGGCGTCGGTGCACCCCCTGGAGAGCTGGGACGACGCCGACCGGATGACCACCGAGTACGCGACCAGCCCCGACGGCGTGCGCTGGACCTGGCGCGGCACCGCGCTGGCGCCGCGGCCGGGGGAGTGGGACGCCCGGGGCGTGCGGGTCTCGTCGGTGCGCGTCGACGGCGACGAGATCACGGTCGCCTACGACGGGCGGGCCACGGCCGCCGAGAACTGGGAGGAGCGGACCGGCGTGGCCCGCGGCAAGCGCCAGGCCGACGGCACCTTCGGCGAGCTCACCGCGGCCGAGGGCCCGGTCGGCAGCCCGCATTCGCCGTACGGCCTGCGCTACCTGAGCCTGGTGACGCTGCCGTCGGGCGGCGAGCGCATCTACTACGAGGCGACCCGCGAGGACGGGGCGCACGACCTGCGGACCGAACCGGCCTGACCGTTCGCTACCGACCGGTAGCCGGCCGGTAGCCCAGCGTTCCGGCCGGTGAGAGCGCGATCACGATCGCCGGGGGCGGGCAAATCGCCACGAGGCGGGTCACCTAGCCTCTGGGCCTGACGCAAGGTGTGCGCGGTAAACGGCCGCACTGTCAATGGCGGGGCTCGTCTCACAAGGACGTGGCTCCGCCATTCTCCTTCCCTTGGTCACGGCCTTCGCGGCGTACATGGCCGCGTCCGCCTCGCGCACGAGCGTCTCCAGGCCGGCGCCGGGCCGCGCGGTGGCCAGGCCGATGCTGGCGCCGACCCTCACGGTCGTCCCGCCCACCGCGATGGGCGCGGCGATCGCCTCCCGGATGCGGGCCGCCGCGGCGTCCGGCTCCCCGGCCAGCACCAGCACGAACTCGTCGCCGCCGAGCCGGGCCACCAGGTCGTCCGGGCGCACCACCCCGGCCAGCCGGGCGGCCACCACCCGCAGCACCTCGTCACCGGCGGCGTGGCCGAGCGCGTCGTTGACCGGTTTGAAGCCGTCCAGGTCGAGCAGCAGCACACTGCTCTCCGGGTGCGCCGCGAGCAGCTCGCCGCCCCGGCGGTGGAAACACGACCGGTTCGGCAGCCCGGTCAGACTGTCGTGGTCGGCCTGGTACGCCAGCTCGGCCTGGTTGGCCTCGAGCGTCATCGCCAGCCGGCCGACGATCGCCACGGTTAGGAACTGCCGCAGCAGCACCAGCAGGAACGTCGCCAGCAGCACCCACACCAGCACCGGCGGGAGCACCCCCGCGCCGATCTGCTGCGCGGCGCTCGCGGCCACGGCCAGCAGGATCGGCACGTACGGCAGGATCGCCCATCCGCCGGAGATCATCCGCCGGGTGCCGGCCGGCTCGGGCCTTGGCGTGGGCAGGTGGCAGGTCACCGCGATGACGCCGGCCGCCAGCAGGTAGCCGGCGCCCACGCCGAGGCTGTACCACTGCCGCCCGTCGACGGTGTTGCGCAGCCCGGCGATGCCGGTGACCGCGAGGATCACCGAGGTCGCGCCCAGCAGGCGTGGCACCCGCCCGCCGCGGGTCGGCAGGTTCCGCGACATGGTCACCAGCGCGACCGCGGCCGCCGCCAGCTCGGGCCCGGTCGCGAGCGTGGCGAAGAGCGTGGAGAGCCCGCCGGGGCCTCGATGGCGGGCCGGTTCCAGCAGGTAGAGCCAGGCCACCGCGTACGTCGCGCCCGCCACCGCCGACACGTCGATCAACCGGCGGTACCGCTCGGCGCCCGGCACCGGCGGGGTCAGCAGATGCACACCCAGCGGCAGCAGCAGCGCGGCGCCGACCGACAGGCAGACCGCCGGGGTGACCAGGCTCCGGACACCCGTGATCTCGTACGCGAAGAACAGCGCGTTGGCGATCGCCCAGCCGGCCGCCGCGAGGCCGCCCACGAGCACCGCGGCCCGCGCCCGCCGGGTGGCCTCGCGGCGAACCCGGCGCAGGTAGGTGACGGCCGCACTGCCCACGGCCAGGGCGATCAGCACGTCCGACACCGCGCGGGCCACGGCGTCCGGCAGCAGCGGCGCGATCGCCTGGAAGGCGACGGCCACCGCGGTCACCCCGGCCAGGGCCGTGCGCAGACGCGTCATGGCCTCACCAACGGTCACGCGGGCGCGGACTTGAGGGGCCGGCCGACCGCACCCGGCGTGCAACCAAGATTCTTCTGGGGGCGGGCGCGACCCGGCCGATCAGAGCCCCGTCGAAGGAAGAACCCCCGCCTGGTCAGGAGAGCTCAGTGGTTGTTGCCGCGGCGTCCAACGTCCCCACCTTCACCCTGCCGTCGCTGTCGCTGGGGGCGCCCGTCCCCGACTGGGCGACGGACCTGGCCGAGCCGACGATCCTGGTCGCCGACGACGACGAGACCGTGCGCGACCTGGTCGCGTTCAAGCTGGGCGCGGCGGGGTACCACGCGATCACCGCGGAGGACGGCAGCACGGCGCTCGACATGGTGCACCGCGAGCAGCCCGACATGGTCATCCTCGACGTGATGATGCCGGGCCTCGACGGGCTGAGCGTCTGCTACGAGCTGCACTCGTCGTCGGCGACCTCGCAGATCCCCGTGCTCATGCTCAGCGGCCGCGACCGGCAGGTCGACATCGACCTGGGCCTGACCGTGGGCGCCGACGACTACCTGATCAAGCCGTTCAGCCCGGCCGAGCTGATCCGCCGGGTGCGCTGGCTGCTGCTGGCCAACGGCGAGTGAACTCCACCAGCGCGTCGTGGTACGGGCGCAGCGTGGTCAGGTCGACGTACTCGGCCGGTCCGTGCTGACCGTCCCCGCCCGGCCCGAAGATCACCGCGTCGATCCCGCGCTCGTGGTAGTAGCGTCCGTCGGCGGCGCCGTGCTTCCGCAGCAGGTCGCCCGGCCGATCGGTGGCGCTCCTGATCGCCGCGCGCAGCGCCACCACGCCCGGGCCGTCCGGGTCGGCGCGGTGCGGCGGCCCGAGCGTGTCGACGATCGCCGTCTCGCCGGCGATCCGGCCGAGGTGGGCGGCGATCTCGTCGCGGGTTCGCCCGGCGAAGTCGGGATCCGTGGGCGGGTAGCGGATGTCGAGCCACGCCTCCGCGGCCGCCGGCACCTGGTTGTAGGCGCGGTTCGGGGTCTCGATCCGGGCCATGTTGACGGTGGTGGTCCATTCCTCGGCGGCCGGGACGGGATACCGTACCAAAACGCTCTGAATGGCTTTGGTCAGCTTCAAAACGGCGTTTTCCCCCAGCCAGGGATAGGCCGCGTGCGCCGCCCGGCCGGTCGTCGTGAGCCGCGCGTGGCAGATCCCCTTCGACTCGGTCACCACCCGCAGGTCGCTCTGCTCGCCGATCACGACGAAGCCGGCCCGCACCCCTTCGGCCAGTTGGTGCCCGGTGCCGTCGGCCCCGCCCACCTCCTCGTCGGTCACCAACTGCAAGCCCATCCCGTACGGGAGAGAGCGCGCGACCTCCCGGAAGACGCCGGTCATGACCAGGGCCGCGGCCTTCATGTCGTGCGCGCCGCGCCCGTGGAGCCGGTCGCCGTCGCGCCGGGCCACGAACTGCTCATCCGGGGCCGGCACCACGTCGAGATGCGCGTTCAGGATCACCTGAAGGTCGTCGGCCGCCCCGGGCGGGTGCAGCAGCGCGCTCGGCTTGCCGTTCGACTCGAACCGCCGCACGGTGAGCCCCGGCCCGGCCTCGGCGATCACCAGATCGAGGGCCTTGCGCAGTTCCGCGGGCCGGTCGGCCGTGGACCTGACGGCGATCAGCTGGGCGAGTTTGTCCGTCCACTGTGTCATCGGCGGCGCGGCGCGATCAGCCCGGACTCGTAGGCCCACACGACAAGCTGCGCCCGGTCGCGGCAGTGCAGCTTGGTCATCGCCCGGTTGACGTGCGTCTTCGCGGTCAGCGGGCTGATCACCATCCGCTCGGCGATCTCGTCGTTGCTCAGGCCCCGCGCCACCAGCTCGACCATCTCCTGCTCGCGGGGGGTCAGCAGGTCGCGCCCGGCCATCGGGTCGGACGGCGCCGGCGCGGTGACGAACTCGCTGATCAGCGTGCGGGTGACCGCCGGCGCGAGCAGCGCGTCGCCGCGGGCCACGACCTGGACGGCCTGCAGCAGGTCGGCCGGGTCGGCGTCCTTGAGCAGGAATCCGCTCGCTCCGGCGCGCAGGGCCGCGAAGACGTACGAATCGAGCCCGTAGTTGGTCAGCATGAGCACGCGGACGCCGCCGAGGCCCGGCTCGGCGGCGATGCGGCGGGTGGCCTCGATGCCGTCGAGCCCGGGCATCTGCACGTCCATGAGGACGACGTCGGGCCGCAGACGGCGGGCGAGCCGGACCGCCTCGGCGCCGTCGGACGCCTCGCCGACCACGTCCAGCCCGTCCTCGGCGTCGAGCAGGGCCCGGAAGCCGGCCCGCATCAGCGCCTGGTCGTCGGCGAGCAGCACCCGGATCACGCGCTGCCCTCCAGCGACGCCGCTGTCACCAGTGGGAACGTTGCGCGCACGACGAATCCGCCGCCGTCGCGCGGCGCCGTGTGCAGCGTGCCGCCCAGCCCGGTGACTCGTTCCCGCATCCCGCTCAGGCCGACGCCCGGTGTCACCGGGAGGCTCGCCGTGGCCAGCCCGTCGTCGGTCACCGAGATCGTCAGCAGGTCGTCCGCGTACTCGACCCGGACCTCGGCCGTGGCCGGACCGGCGTGCCGGGCCACATTGGTCAGCGCCTCCTGGACGACGCGGTACCCGGCCTGGTCGACCTCGGCCGGCAGCTCCGGCGGCTCGCCGACGACGGTTACCTGCACCGGGAACCCGGCGGCCCGGGTCCGTTCCACGAGCTCGTCCACCCGGGCCAGCCCGACCGTGTCGGCGTCGGGGGAGCGCAGCACGTCGAGGGTCGCCCGCAGCTCCCGCATCGCCGCGCCGCTCGCCTCCTGGATCGCCAGCAGCGCGGCCGACGGCTCCTCGCCGTGCTTGCGGGCCAGGTGCACGGCGATCCCGGCCTGCACCTTGACCACCGAGATGCTGTGGGTCAACGAGTCGTGCAGGTCGCGGGCGATGCGCAGCCGCTCCTCTCCGGCCCGGCGCAGGCCCATCTCCTCGCGGGTCCGCTCGGCCTCGAGCGCCCGCTGCTCCACCTGCTCCAGGTAGGCCCGGTGCTGCCGCGCGACGAGCCCCGCGACGTTGGCGGCCACGAACCAGCCCAGCAGCAGCGAGGTGCGCTCGACGATCTCCTGACCGGGCCGCCCGGCCGGCGCGACCGAGATGTCGCGGGCCAGGAACCCGCCGAGGAAGATCAGGCTGGCCAGTGCGGCGGGGACCCGGTAACCCCGCCAGGCGGCGACGTAGACGGTGCCGAGCACCGGGAACGCGGCGGACACCCCGGCGTGCACCCGGATGTGCAGGGCGAGCATCGTGACGGTCACCACCGCCATCGCCGGCACCGGGAACCGCCGGCACAGCGCCACGGCGGCCGCGGTGACGACGATGAGCAGGACGTCGAGCGCCCGCACCGGGCCGGCGTCGGGCGCGATCAGCGCGTCGGCCAGCAGCAGGACGCCGATGGCGACGCCACCGAGGGCGTAGGGCAGATCGGGACGGCGCATGGTCGCACTTTAAGACGCCGATCGGCGGCGGGCATCCCGCATCCGCAGTACGTCGGCGTACCGCGGCGGTCGTGGCGGCGGACTTCGGAGTGCCTGCGGCGGCACGACGCTTTCCGGGAGCGCCGGGTCAAGCATCGACCTCATGACATATCGCTTCTTCACCCCACCACCGGCGAGGGCCGCGACCGGCCTGGTCGCCGAGGTCCAGCGGCAGCTGCGGGAGGACTTCCTCGGGCCGATGCCCACCTTCCAGGCGCTCTCGGTCGTGCCGGAGCTGATGGCCGCGACCTGGGGGCTCATGCGGGAGGCGCTGCTGGCCGGCGACAGCGACCGGGTCGAGCGCGAGGTCGTGGCCTCCTCGGTGTCCCGGGCCAACCGCTGCCGCTTCTGCGTCGACGCCCACGTCACCCTGCTGCACGCGCTCGGCGAGCACGAGCTGGCCGAGACCATCGCCCAGGGCGGCACCCCGCGCCGGCTCCGGCACGCCGAGCTCGTGGCCTGGGCCGAGGCCAGCCGCAGCCCGCGGGCGCACGGCTGGAGCAGCCCGTACCCGCCCGAAATCACCGGCACCATGCTCGCCTTCCACTTCATCAACCGGGTCGTCTCGGCGCTGCTCGCGCCGGACCTGCTCCCCGGTGGCCTGCAGCGGTTCCCGGCGGTGCGCTCGGCCGGGGGACGGCTCTACGCCCGGACCGCCCGGCGGAACCTCGAACCGGGCCGCCCGCTCGTCGACGGCGCGGCCGTCGTGCCACCCGCCTGGGCCGGGGACAGCTCGGTCGGCGTGGCGTACGCGGTGCTGCGGCAGGTCGCCACCACGGGGGGCGACCTGCTCGGCGAGATGGCCCGGCGCACCGTCGCCGGCACCGTGCACTGGGAGGACGGCCGGCACCCGGACCAGCCCGTCGACTGGGCCACCGAGCTCGTCCGCGAGCTGCCGGCGGAGGAGCGCGTCGGTGCCCGGATCGCGCTGCTCGCCGCGTTCGCGCCCGCCGCGATCGGCCGCGGCGACGTCGAGCTCTGGCGCCTGTCCCACCCGGGGGACGCGGACCTGGTCCGCCTCGTCGCGTACGGCGCGATCGCCGCCACCGACAACGTCGCCCGGGCGCTCGACCCGGCCCACCACTAGGAGGTCGTCATGCGCAAGGCTCTTGTCATCACCAGCGGCCTGCTGCTGGCCGTGTTCGCCCTGCAGTTCGTGTTCGCCGCCGTCGGCGCGTTCCACAAACCGGCCGGCGGCGACGGCTCGTACCGGCTGCACAGCATCACCGGGATGGCGGTGATCCCCGTCCTGTGCCTGCTCACGATCCTGTTCGCGGCGCTCGCCAAGGCGCCGGGCCGGATCATCGGGCTGGCCGCGCTGCCGCTCGGCCTGGTCGTCCTGCAGGTGCTGCTGGCCGCGCTCGCGAACGGGCTCACCGACGCGTCGGGCGACAGCACGCCGGTCAGCCTGACCATCGGCGGGTTGCACGCGGTCAACGGCATCGTCGCGGTGCACGTCGTGGTGGCCCTTCTCCGGGCGGCCCGCAAGCTTGACGCCCCGGCTGTGGATCTGGTGCCGGCGTCGTGAGCACCGGGTCGCTGATCGTCGTCGACCTCCTGGTCGCAGTACTCGCGGCGGCCGGCTGGCTGGGGGCCGGGGCCGCGGCGGCCGCGGGGCGCCGCCCGGTCGCGCTGGGCGTCGGTGCCCTCGCGCTGCTGGCCACGCTGGCGCGCGGGGTCACCACCGTCGCGCTCGCCCACGCCGGGTGGTGGTTCGCGGAGGAGAAGATCCTCATCGCGGCGCCGCTCGCGGTCGTCGCGCTCGCGGTCGTCGCGGTCCGGCCCGGGCCGGTCGCCCTGCTCTTCGCCGGGTACTGCCAGACCGCGGCCCTGCTGGTGACGGTCCTGCACGGCTATCCGGCGTCGACAGGCGTGGGACTGCTCGCGGTCGCCGGCGTCGCGGCGGCCACCGCGGTCACCTGGCGGTTCCTCGGGCCGCGGCCTCATCGACGGGTCTCCCGGGCGACCCTGGCGGTGGCGGTGGCAGCGCTGGTCGGCGGCACCGGGCTGGCCGTCTCGCCGGGCGCGCCGGCCTCTCATCACCACTCGTTTGCGGCCGAGCCGGCCCTGGGCGCCCCGACGAAACGGTTCACGCTGACGGCGGCTATGACGACGGTTCGGGTCGACGAGCGCGAGGTCAAGGCGTGGGGATTCAACGGGCAGGTGCCGGGTCCGCAGATCACCGCGACGGTCGGTGACATCCTGGAGGTGACGCTGCGCAATCGCGACATCAAGAAGGGCGTCACCCTGCACTGGCACGGCTACGACGTGCCGAACAGCCAGGACGGCGTGCCCGACGTGACCCAGGCGGCCGTGCTGCCGGGGCAGGAGTTCGTCTACAAGTTCCGCGCCGACCAGGCCGGCACGTACTGGTATCACACGCATTCCGTCTCCGACCTCGGCGTGCGGATGGGGCTCTACGGGGCGCTCGTCGTCCATCCGGCCCCGATCACCGGCGTCGACGTCACGCTGCCCGTCCACACGCTGAGTGGGCACCCGCTGCCGGCCGCCACCACCGAGACCGTCGCCGCCGGCTCTCCCGTGCGGCTGCGGCTGATCAACACCGACAACACCACGCATCGGTACGCCCTGGCCGGCACCGCCTTCGGTGTGGCGGCCATCGATGGCAGTGACCTGCGCGGGCCCACGCCGCTGCAGGGCACCGCGGTTCTCATCCCGGCCGGCGGCCGTTACGACCTGACGTTCACCGCGCCCGCGACGCCGGTCGGGTTGCAGGTCGACGGCCGGGCGGTCTGGTCGACGGGCGAGGTCTCCGCCGCGACCGCCGGGTGGCCGGCACTGGATCCGCTCACCTACGGCGCTCCGGCACCGCCGCCGTGGTCGCACTACGACCGCGACTTCACCCTGGTGCTCGACCGCGGCCTGGACCTGCACGGACTGCTCCCGCGTTACGCACACACCGTCGACGGCGCCGCCTATCCCGACATCCCCACCGAGATCGTCCATCTCGGAGACACCGTGAAATTCACCATCGTCAACCGCTCGATGGTCGTGCATCCCTGGCACCTGCACGGTCACCGGGTGCTGGTCCTGTCCCGCAACGGCAAGGCCGCCACCGGGAGCCCGCTGTGGCTCGACTCGTTCGACGTCCGGCCCGGCGACGTCTGGGAGGTCACCTTCAAGGCCGACAATCCGGGTGTATGGGTCAACCACTGCCACAATCTGGCCCACGCCGACGCCGGGATGATGCTGCATCTGATGTACGCGTGAGGATCCTTGCGTCCTTACGCCAGGATCGTCCCCATGCGCCGAACGATCGGGATCCTGCTCACCGCCGCGCTGCTGGCCGGTTGCGCCGGGCCGGCCAGTCCACAAGCGACGGACTCGCCGTGGACCACCGTCCAGGCCGACGTCACCGGGGTGCGGCCCGGCGACAACCCGCGCGAGCTCCTGCTCGACGTGACCGTGCTGGCCGGCGCCGACGGCTGCTCCCGCAACCCGCGCATCGGCTACAACACCGAGGAGAACAACCTCATCTACGCCAACGTCGTGCAGGACTCGCGGCTGACCACCACGGTCGGCGCCTGCACGGCGCACGGCAGCGCGGTCGTGCCGCTGACCTCGCCGACCCCGATCGCCGGCCGCCGCGTGGTCCTCAACCAGGAGATCTGGAAGCCGGCGGGCGCCTCTTCCTACGAGCGCTGCGACAAGACCTTCGGCTGCGACCCCATGCCCGCCGACCATTGCGACCAGCGCTGGATCGACGTGACGGTCGGCGGCATGGACGTCTCCCGCCACTCCCACGGCGACGTCGAGGCCTGCGACGGCCGCTGGCTGGTCATGACCGTCCCCGACGACCCGGTCCCGTGCGGCGCCGGCGGCCGCGACGGCTGCACGCCCTCGGTGAACACCCGCCGCTACTTCCTGCGCTGGGTCGAGCCCGGCGGCTGGGACACGGTCGCGACTTCGAAGGAACGCGGCTGCGGCGCCGTCGCCGACATCCCCCGCAAGCTCTGCGCGACCCTCCCCGCCCCCTGAGCGCGTTACTCGTACCGGTATTTCAGCATGTCCGCCTCCGCCTGCTCGATGTCGGCGATCGTCAGTTCCGGCATCCGTAGCTGGGCCAGGGTCACCTCGGCCGAGGTCGGCTGGGCGTCCGCCGGGAGCCACTGGTCCGGCTTCCACGCCGCGCCGCGCAGGAGCGACTTGGGGCAGTGCGGGTAGACCTCTTCGATCCCCAGCACCAGCGCGCTGGCCGGCGGCTTGCCCACGGCGGTCAGCTGGGACAGCAGGTCGGGGCGGGTGGAGACGCAGGCCCGGCCGTTCACCCTGAGCGTCGTCGTGCGCCCCGGGATGACGAACAGCAGCCCGGCCCGTCCGGTCGCGACGACGTTCTGCAGGGTGTCCAGACGCTTGTTGCCGGTCGCGTCCGGTATCGCCACGGTCCGTGCGTCCAGGATGCTGACGAACCCGGCGGGGCCGCCGCGCGGGGAGACGTCGCAGTTGCCCTCGGCGTCGACGCTGGCGACGAAGACCAGCGACGAGCAGGCGATCAACCGCCGGGTCTGCTCCGTCAGCTCGGTCATCTGCTTGCGGACGGCCGCGTCGCTGGGGAGCTCGTAGGCCCGGCGCAGCGCCTCCTGGTCGGGCACGGCGTCGAGGCGCAGCGAGTCGAAGGCACTGGTGGCGGCCCGAGCTGTCGTCATGCCGCCGACCCTAGTGGCTACCGCGGGCGTACGGCGTAGGTCAGGTGCGTCACCCGGGGCGACGACTCCGAACGGATCGGCTCCAGCGCGACCCTGGCCGCGTCCACGCCGTCGAACAGGCGGACTCCGGCGCCGAACAGCACGGGCGACAACGCGATCGTGAACTCGTCGACCAGGCCGGCGTTCACGTACTCCAGGATCGTCGTGCCGCCGCCGGCGATGCGGACGTCGCGGTCGCCGGCCGCCTGGCGGGCCTGGTCGAGCGCGGCCTCGATGCCGTCGTTGACGAAGTGGAAGGTGGTGCCGCCCGGCCGCTCCCAGGGGTCGCGCTTCTCGTGCGTCACGACGAAGACCGGCGTGTGGAACGGCGCCTCCTCCGGCCACATCCGCTCGCCGGCGTCGAACATGCGCTTGCCCATCACGCTCGCGCCGGTGCGCTCGTACGTCTCGCGCGCGATGTCGTTGTCGCGGCCCTCCTCACCGCCCTCGCCGAGATTCAGGTTCTCCCGGAAGAACTTGAGCGGGAAGATCCACGCCTGCAACTCCATCCACTGCCGTCCCATCAGCTCCCCGAGGGACTCGGGCGCGATGAACCCGTCCAGTGACATCGACACGCTGAAGAACACCTTGCCGGCCATCAGCTCTCCGCTCCGTTCCGCACGATTTCGGCGACGTACGCCGCCAGGTTGTTCATGGTTTGCTGTCCGCCCTCGATCGCGTGGTACTTCTCGATCGCCTCGTCGCGCAGTTGCCTGGTGGGGAACACCGTGCGCATCACGATCCGGGTCGCGGCACCGTCCGGCGCGAACGTCAGGACCGACTCGAAGGCGTTCGGGTCGTCGCGGGACTCACCGTGCCGCAGCTCGATCCGCTCGGGCGGGACGATTTCGGTCCAGATGATCCACTCGGAGTAGTCCGTCCCGTCCGGCCCGTGCATCACGAAGTCCCACACCCCGCCGACGCGGAACTCGAACGACTCCGTGGTGGTGGTGAACCCCTCCGGACCCCACCACCGCGACAGGTGCCGCACCGCGGTGAACGCCTCGAACACCAGCTCCCGCGGGGCGTCGATGACCCGGGTGATCACGATCTCCCGATCGGCCGTCGCCGGCTCCGCCCGCGTTTCCGGTCCTGCCCCTGCCATTGGTCATTCCTTTCGCGTCTGCTTGAGGTCCTGCACGTAAACGTCCAGACGGTCGAAGCTTTCGTTCCAGAACCGCTCGAACCCGCCGACCCATTCGTGGATGGGCCGCAGCCCGCGGGCGTCCAGGCCGTAGAGGCGCTGCTTGCCCGCCCCGCGGACGCGCACCAGCCCCACCTCCCGGAGCACCCGCAGATGCTTGGACGCCCCGGGCAGGCTCATCCCCAGCTCCTGGGCCAGGTCGGTCACCGGCCGCTCACCCGCCCGCAGCAGCGCCAGGATGTCCCGGCGCTGCGGCTCGGCGATCGCGTTGAACGCGTCCGACGTCGTCGCTGCTCGTGCCACGACCGCCACTTTATTTTCCCATATGGGAAAACGTCAAGAGGTCTCCCAGGCCGGCTGCTCGGGGTCGTCGTTGTGCACGATGATGTCGGCGTGATCGGCCGGGCGGGCCGTGGCGAAGTAGAGCCGCTGGGAGGGGATGTAGCGCTCGCGCCAGCGCCGTTCGACCTCGGCCCGGGATGACACCCGGCGCTCCCGGACCACGGCGCGGTCCACGGTCTTCTCGAGCGCGGTCGACACGAGGATGCGCAGGTCCCATCTCTCGATCAGTTCCGGGCGCATGAGGAATACGCCGTCGAAAAGCAGCACGGCGTTGGCGGGGGCGGTCCTGATCGGCGGGGACAGCACGGCATCCGCTGTGCGGTCGTAGACCGCGTCCTGGAAGTGTCGATCTCCCCCCGGACCGAGTGGATCGAGTAGAACCCGGTTCAGCGCGTCGTAGTCGTGGGTGTCGTAGTAGCAGCCTTCGGCCGAGTACTCGCCGCGCGCGTAGCGCCGTACCCGTGGGAAGAGGAAGTCGTCGATCGTCGCGCGGATGACGTCGCGGCCCTGTGCCCGCAGGATGACGGCCAGCTCGTCGGCGAGCGTGGTCTTGCCGGCGGCGGGCGGCCCGTCGACGGCAACCCGCGTCGGGTGCGCGACGGCGACCGATCCGACCGCCTCGGCCAGGCGGCCGAGCAACTCGTCGCGACTGCCCAGATCCATGTCCTGCCCCCGTCTGGTCTCGCAAAGCGGCGGCTGCGCCCGGCCAGCGGATCGGCCGTTCGCCTCCGGCCCCCATATCTACCTGGTTGCGCGTGGTGCGGCCCGCCCGGCTCGGCGGGTGGCTGGGCTTTGGGGTCGCCATGGCCTGGCGTCTGCCCGGTCGCGGTGGGTGCGGCCCGTCCGGCTCGGTGGGTGGGCGGGGCTGGGGTCGCCATGGCCTGGCGTCTGCCCGGTCGCGGTGGGTGCGGCCCGTCCGGCTCGGTGGGTGGGCGGGGCTGGGGCCGCCATGGCCCGGCGTCTGCCCGGTTGCGGTGGGTGCGGCCCGTCGCGGTGGCCGATTTGCCGCTGATGCCGGGAGCGCGAGGTGCCGGGTGGATCTCGCCGGTCGCCGTCGCGGGGAAAGGTTGACGATTTCCCGTTCGCAGCGCGCAGATGGCATTCATCGTTCGTCGACGGGCGGCAGATCTAGTGGAGAAACTGTTCGGTGCACACAGTTGGGCATCAACCTTGCGCGACGGGGGCTGATGGCACACCGACCACAAGGGACACGAGCGCGCCGGCATGGGGTTGGCCACCGATCTCAGCCCGGCGGGGGCGGCAAAGGCGTGACCAGGCAACCGGGTCGCCTTGGAATACGTGGACTCTTCGTTGATTCGTACGATATAAGGGTATTTGTCAGGCGGAGATGCCGGCGTAGGTCAGCCAGCGCTCGCGGGGTGACAAGCGCAAGCGCACCTTGCCGGCGTCGATGCCGCCGAGGGCGGGCAAGCGTTCCCGGAGGCGTTCCTGGGCGGCGTCGGTGGCGTCGGTGAGCAGGCGCTGGACGGCGTTGTGGTCGCGGTGCTCCTGGGAGAGCATCACGATCAGCTTGGCGCGGCCGCGCACGACGTCTCCGCGGCACAGGCGCGACTGGGCGTAGGCGACCTCGCATCGCTGGGTGTGTGGTTGCAGGGCGGCCTGCACCTCGGCCAGCAGCGCGGGTGTGTCGACCGTGCGGTAGGGAAGTTGCCACCACAGCCAGATCGGGTACGGCACCCGGCCGGTTGTCGTGGCGCCGGTCTGCTTGCTCGACTGTGGATAGGTGCAGCGCATCGCGGGACTCAGTGCCACTTTCCAGTCCGCGATCAGGCCCTCGTCCGACTCGTCGGCGGCGGCGGGACGGTGGCCGGCGCACTGCTCCAGCCTCGGCAGCGCGTCGAGCCAGCCGCCCGACCACTGCGGGAACGGGCTGGTGGCGGCGCCGTCGACCGGCAGCACCAGGTTGATGAACGTGGTCTTGCGCATGCTGGAGATCGATGCGGCCAGCACGCCGATGCCTCGGGCCCGCAACGCGCCCACGGCCGCGGCGGTCGTCCCGGTCCGAGACGGGCCGACGACGCTCGCGATCATCGCCCGGCGGGGGGTGAGCACCGGCACCTCCGGGAACAGCCGGCCGCGCGCCTGGCGATAGCGCTCCCGGTCGAACCCGCGGATGGTGAACCACTCGCCGCGCACCCGGTTGAACCGCTGGTCGTCGAGTTTGAGGCCGAAGCCGTACTCCTCGGCGAGCGCGGCCAACTCGGTCTCGAAGTCCAGCCGCGTCCCGGACATCCGCGGATCCATCCCGATCGCGAACCGCAGGCACGGACCGACCGCATCCCGCAGCGGCTCGTTGGACCCGTCGCCGCGGTCGGATCCGTGCGGCTGCGGGACGGGGGCGACCGGCGTGTGCAGATGCAGCACCGGGGCGCCCCGCTCGGCGGCCAGGCCGGTCAGCTTCTCGATGATCAGCGCCTGCATGAGCGCCTCGCGGTAGGTCGGGGACCAGTGCGTGTTGCCCAGGGTGATCAGCACCTCGACCTTGCGGGTCGACTGGTGGATGAAGCCCGGGTTCGGCACGGCATGCCCCGAGTACGCGAACGTGTCCCGGCGCCCGGTGTGCTCCGGGAGGCCGATCTGCACCCGGCCACTGAACGCCGACATCGCCGACGGCCAGGTCGAGGTGGACACCGACAGGCCGGCCGCGGAGAAGTGCAGGAAGTCGGTCGGGAACGCGTCCGGATCCTCCTTGTCCGGGTCGGGGTCCTCGAGCGCCATCGGCAGCGGGCCGTCGTTGCCGTTCGCCGGACCGTGAATCACCGCGAACCGCACCGAGGCGGAGCTGGTGCCGGCCGCCTCGGCCGCGATCCGGGCCAGTTCGGAGGACTTCGTCGAGCTTGCGGGCAGCGTCACCTCACACCTCACCACGGGCGTCGAAGAAGTCGTCCGGCTCGACGACGCGGCGGGTGGACCGCCGGGCGTCGCGCAGCCACCGGGGCACCCGGGCCGACCGGGGCACCGAGCTGCTGCGGTGGTTCCGCCGGGCGTAGAACTCGCACAGGCAGCAGACCAGAATGACGATGAGCACGGCCAGCGCCACCTGGAAGAGCCTGGTCATCTCGAGGTCGGAGCGCACCGTGCCGATCGCGATCGCCAGTGCCGTCGTCACCACGACCGAGGCGGCGGCGAGCGACCTCTGGTACTTGTGCAGCTGACCCAGCACCGACCTCGTGCTGGGCAGGGCGAGCCGAGCCAGGAGCAGGCCGGGCACCAGCAGAAGCACCGCGACGACGGCGTCCGGCTGCTCGGGCACGAAGTCGTCGGCGACCCGGGACGAGTACAGCCAGTCGAGCCCGCCGGACAGCAGCGTCCCGATCCCCAGCACCATCAGGGCCAGCCCGGCCACCATCCGGGTGATGCTCTCGATCAGCGCCGGCGCCTCGTCGGCGAGGGCCATGTAGGCGAACGCGCGGACCGGCTCGGTGGACTGCGGGCTGAGCTCCACCGACGGCCGCCGCCAGTGCGCGTGGGCGCCGTGCTCGCGGGGATCGTTGTCCGTGGTGACGTCCCAGCCCACCTGCGCGGCGCGGAGCCCGTCGGCGATGTTCACCAGGGCCTCCCCGGCGAGTCCGGTCCGGGCCAGGTGCTGCAGCCCGTCCGCGGCGTAGTGGGCACAAAAGGCGGCGAGCACCTCGAGCGAGCAGTCACCCTCGGACAGCGCGGCGATGACCTCGTCCGACGTCAGCTCGCGGTGCGGGGGCGCCGAGCCGAGGCCGACCGGGATCGGGAGGCGGGCGAGGTAGGCCTCGTAGCTGGCCAGGTCGATCAGCCGCCGCCGGCCGAGCTCGGCCAGCCGCGACGCGATGCCCTGCATCTCCAGCTCGAGCAGCTTGTGGTGGCCGCCGAGCGGCTCCGCGCGCCCGGCCACCGACTCCAGGTCCTGGGCGAGCACCTCGACGAACTCGTCGTCGACGTTGCTGGACATCAGGAACCGCCGGACGCTGATCTCCTGCCGGACCTCCAGGGTCAGGTGGTACGCCTTGACCGAGCGCGGGATCTCGGTCTCGTACTCCACCACGAACTCCCGGTTCACCGGCAGCATGTTCTTGGCCAGCGTCTGCAGCGGCGCCGGCCGGTGCTGGGCCGGCAGCAGCGGCGCCTCCCAGGTCAGGAACCGGCGCGGCCGGTCCAGGCCGAGCTGCGCGACCAGGATGTACTGCCGGGTGGCCAGCTGCAGGAGCCGGGCGAACGGGACCATCATGTGGTCACCGCCCTCGGCCGGGAAGAGCGTGTCCAGGCCGGCCAGCGCGAGAGCACGGACGGACCGGGAGTCGCCCGGCCGTCCCTCGCCGCGGGGGGCCAGCGCGGCGTGGTCGAGCGGCGAGTGCAGCCGCTGCCCCACCGGCGACCCCACCATGATCAGCTCGGTGATCGCCGCCTCGATCAGCCACCGCGACCGCTGGTGCGTGTGCCGCAACTGGTGGATCGGGCTGGCCGGCGCCGCGACGTCCTCGTGCGCGTTGATCAGCATCGACAGCAACGCGACGAAGGCGGCGGCCGTGACCCGGTTGGCGTCGCGGTGCGTCAGCCGCGGCACGACCTCGCCGCTCGAGTCCCGGATGGCCACCGGCGCGAGATCCCGCCGGCTGTACCGCGAGACCGGCACCCACAGCGCCGCGGCCCCTCCACCCGGCGCCGCCTCGCCCGGCACCACCAGCGTGTTGCGCAGCCGCGGCGAGATGAGGTCGAGATCCACATCGACGCTGATCACCCGGCTCATGTGCCCACGGTCCATCAAGGTCAGATGCTCGGACAGCCGCGGCAGATGATCGAGCCGGAACGACAGGTCCATCAGGGCCAGCCCGAGCGCCGCGTCCCGGCTGGGAAACGTCATCGGCGCGGTCGGCACCGGGAGCGCCTGGATCAGGGTCCGCAGATGGTCCAGCGGATCACCGGCCGACCGGTCGGCGACCGCGGATCTCCCCCGGAGGTTGACCGTCATGCTGCTGCTCCTAGCGGGCACACGGAGACCGAGTGACACAGTCGCCCGTTTCAATGTCATCCTCGCCGCACCACCGTAAACGACAGCTGCTGTGTCGCCATGACGACTGCACCCCCACCCCCACCTTCAAAAGCCTCATATCGTACGAATCGACGAAGAGTCCCTGTATTCCAAGGCGATCTGGTTGCCTGGTCACGCCTTTGCCGCCCCCGCCGGGCTGAGATCGGTGGCCAACCCCATGCCGGCGCGCTCGTGTCCCTTATGGTCGGTGCGCCATCAGCCCCCGTCGAGCAAGGTTGATGCCCAACTGTGCGCACCGAACAGTTTCTCCACTAGATCCGCCGCCCGTCGGCGAACGATGAATGCCTTCTGCGCGCTGCGAACAGGAAATCGTCAACCTTCCTCGTGACGGCGACCGGCGAGATCCACCCGGCACCTCGCTCCCTGCATAAGGGGCAAACCGGTCACCGCGAGAGGCCGCGCTCACCGCAACCGGGCAGACGCCGGGCTATGGCGACCCCAGCCCCGCCACCGACCAAGCCGGACGGGCCGCACCACGCGCAACCAGGTAGATATGGGGCGAAGGCTGACCGGTCCGCACGACCCGCGCGAGTCCTTCGCCGCCGCCGAGGAGATGGACGCCCGCGCGGCCGCGCCCGCCCACCAGACGCACACGGTGCCGGCTTGGCTTCGCCGCACGCGGCGTGTGGGCGTGCCGGTGGCCAACCCCATTCCGGCGCGAAAGGGGCATGCTCGTGTCCTTATGGCCGGCCCGTCTTCGGCTCCGGGCGCAGGTGTAGGACGACGGCCAGCCGGTCGAATGGGTCATCAGCGTGGACTCCAGCGTCGTGCGTGCCCATCAGCACGCCGCTGGAGCACGCAAAAGGGGGGATCTGCCGGCGGTATCGCGATACCAGCGGCCGACGGTGAAGCGCTGGGCCGCTCCCGGGGCGGCCTGACCACCAAGATTCATCCGGCCGTCGACGGTCGTGGCCGTCCGCTCGCGGTGTTGCTGACCGCGGGTCCGGCCGGCGACAACCCGCAGCTGTTCGCATTGTTGGACGCGATCCGGGTGCACGACGGCGGCCCGGGACGGCCCCGCAAGAAGCTTCGACGGCCCAGCCACCTACCGGGCTGGGCGTGTGGAAGCGACAACGAGCACGATCGGCGGGGAGTCAGACGGTGGCGGGGTGCTGCTCGTGGCCGAGATCGAGGATGTGGACCCGGGGGTCGCCGGCGAGCCGCACCTCATAGGCCGTCGGCGGGCCGCTTGCCGGCCAGCGCGCGCCCACCAGCGTGGCCGTCCGCCCGCCCAGGCTGATCTGGGTGCCGGGCGCCTTGAGCCGGTGGGCCGCGAGCAGCACCGCGTCGAGGGTCTGCCGGGCGCCGGGGAGGGAGCCGCGCAGGCTCACCGTCCGTAGTTCGCGGCCCAGGACGAGAGTCGCCTCGGCTCGGGGGTCGCTTGCGTCGAGGGCGGCCTCGACCCGGGTCCACAGCCGCCACTGGTCGTCGTCGAGCAGGAGGCGGGCGGCTCGGTCGAGGGCGGCGCAGGTGATGTCGACCGCGGTCTCCTCGCCCAGCTCGGCCACCCACGCCAGCTCCTCGGGGCCGGGCAGCACACCGGGCGACTCGTGCGCGACCACCGCGAACAGCATCGCCAGCACCGTCTGCCGGTCGCGGCCGTCGTAGAGGCGCCCGGCGGCCGTGTGCAGCCGCGGGAAGCGGGCCGTCAGGTGGACGGCGCGGCCCAGCGGGGGAGCGGCCGCGTCGCGGGTGTCGCTCACCCGGGCGTGGAACGGGCGCTGTTCGCGGTGGGCGAACACGAGCGCGCGGTGCGGGTCGGCGATCAGCCGGGCCGCGACCGAGTAAGGCACTCCCATCTGGGCGGCGAGGGCCCGGATGGCGCGCCGGCGGGCACGGTCGTTGGCCTGGCGGCGGCGTTCGGCTCCGGTCATGGCGATCCCTCCCTTGGGCCATCGTAGGTTTCCCGTTGTACGTTGAGGGGGCAGCCGCGCCTGCACGAGCGTGCGAGCCCCCCACGCGGGCCCGCGTCGACGCCAAGAGGCTCTGACTCAGCGCACACCACCCTCACGCGCGCCCGCGTGCGCCGCCGACCGGGTGGGGTGCGTGGGGCCTCGCCGCGAGGACGTGAGTCTCGTGTTCGAACGATTCACCGACCAGGCCCGCCGCGTTGTCGTCCTGGCTCAGGAAGAGGCCCGGCTCCTCAACCACCACTACATCGGCACCGAGCACCTGCTGCTCGGTCTCATCAGCGAGGGCGACGGCGTGGCCGCGCAGGCGCTGACCGCCCTCGGCGTGACGCTCGAGGCCGCCCGCCTCGAGGTCGAGGAGGTCATCGGCGCGGGCCGGGAGGCGACGGGCGTGCACGTCCCGTTCACCCCGGACGCCAAGAACGTCCTCGAGCTCTCTCTGCGCGAAGCGCTCAAGCTGGGCCACAACCACATCGGCCCCGAGCACATCCTGCTCGGCCTCGTCCGGGACAGCGGGAACGTGGCGGCTCAGACCTTGGTCACCCTGGGTGCGGATCCCCGGCGCGTACGGGAGAAAGTCTTGCAGCTTCTGTCGGGGCACCCGGCCCTGACCGCCGCGCCGGCCCCGGCCACGTCGGCGCTGCTCGATCAGTTCGGCGAGAACCTCACCCAGCGTGCCCGGGACGGCGGACTCGATCCGGTGATCGGGCGGGACCGGGAGATCGACCGGATCATGGTGGTGCTCTCCTGCCGCACCAAGAACAACCCGATCCTGATCGGCGAGCCGGGCGTCGGCAAGACCGCGGTCGTCGAGGGGCTGTGCCGGCGGATCGTGGCCGGTGACGTGCCCGAGACGCTGCGGGACAAGCAGATCTACACCCTTGACCTGGGTACGCTCGTGGCCGGCTCGCGCTACCGCGGTGACTTCGAGGAGCGCCTCAAGAAGGTGGTCAAGGAGTGCCGCACGCGCGGCGACGTCATTCTGTTCATCGACGAGATTCACACGCTGGTCGGCGCGGGCGCGGCCGAGGGCGCGATCGACGCGGCGAGCATCCTGAAGCCGATGCTCGCGCGCGGTGAGCTGCAGACGATCGGCGCCACCACCACGGCCGAGTACCGCAAGTACTTCGAGAAGGACGCCGCGCTCGCCCGCCGTTTCCAGCCGGTGCCGATCGGCGAGCCGACCTCGGCCGAGGCCGTCGAGATCCTCAAGGGCCTGCGCAAGCGGTACGAGGAGCACCACCACGTCTCGTACACCGACGTCGCCCTGGCCACCGCGGTGACCCTGGCCGACCGGTACGTCGCCGACCGCTTCCTGCCGGACAAGGCGATCGACCTGATCGACGAGGCCGGCGCGTGGGCGCACATCCGCCCGCGCGCCGACGGGCGGGTCGGCGGCGAGCAGATCGCCGAGGTCCTCGCGAACTGGACGGGAATCCCGGTGCAGCGGCTGACCCAGGAAGAGACGTCCCGCCTGCTCCGGATGGAGGACGAGCTGCACAAACGCATCATCGGGCAGGAGGAGGCCGTACGCGCCGTCGCGCGGGCCATCCGGCGTACGCGCGCGGGGTTGAAAGATCCCAAGCGGCCGTCCGGCTCGTTCATCTTCGCCGGCCCGTCCGGTGTCGGTAAGACTGAGCTGTCCAAGGCGCTCGCGGAGTTCCTGTTCGGCTCCGAGGACGCGCTGATCCAGCTGGACATGTCGGAGTTCCACGACCGGTACACGGTTGCGCGGCTGGTCGGTGCGCCTCCCGGGTACGTGGGCTACGACGAGGGTGGTCAGCTGACGGAGAAGGTGCGTCGCAAGCCGTTCTCGGTGGTGCTGTTCGACGAGATCGAGAAGGCCCACCCGGACGTCTTCAACACGCTGCTGCAGATTCTTGAGGACGGCCGCCTGACCGACAGTCAGGGCCGGACGGTCGACTTCAAGAACACGGTCATCATCCTGACCACCAACCTCGGCAGCCGCGATGCCGCCAAGCCCTTCTCACTCGGCTTCCAGACCGACGGCGGCGGGCAGGACCGGATGGCGGCCAAGGTCAACGACGCGCTGAAGCAGCACTTCCGCCCCGAGTTCCTCAACCGCATCGACGACACCGTCGTGTTCCCCCGGCTGACCGAAGCCGACGTGCTCGCCATCGTCGACGTGCTGCTGGCCCGGGTCGACCTGCGCCTGCGCGACCGCGACATGGGCGTCGAGGTCACCGACGCGGCCCGCCGCCACCTCGCGGCGACGGGCTTCGACCCCGCGTTCGGCGCCCGCCCGCTGCGCCGGGCCATCCAGCGTCAGGTCGAGGACGTCCTGGCCGAACGCATCCTGCTCGACCAGCTCCACCCCGGCCAGGTCGTGGTGGTCGACTGCGAGGAGTCGGCGCTGGTCTTCCACGAGCGCGAGGTCCCTTCGGTGGCCCTCGCCTGACCGGTTCGGCCGAGCCCAGCGCCCAATCGGCCATGTCCGGAATTTTCCGGATTTGTTAGCGTTGGTGCTGACGGTCCGCCGCCCCCATGGACCGCCGGCACCAACGACGAAGGGCTCCCCATGACGCAGGATCGCCGCAGTACCGTGCGCCCCACGCCGGATCGCCGCCGGAGCGAGCCCGGTGGCCCGCGCCGCGCGCCCCTGGTCAGCGTCGTCATCCCGACGCTGAACGAGGAACTGAACCTGCCGCACGTGTTCGGCGCCCTGCCGGCCGGGCTGCACGAGGTCGTCCTGGTGGACGGCGGTTCGGTCGACAACACGGTGGCCGTCGCGCGCCGGCTGCGCCCCGACGTGATCGTGGTGCGCCAGACCCGTACGGGCAAAGGAAATGCTCTGGCCAGCGGCTTCGCCGCCTGCACCGGCGACGCCATCGTGATGATCGACGCGGACGGCTCGACCGACCCCGCCGAGATCAACAGCTTTGTCGAGGCGCTGATCAACGGCGCCGAGTTCGCCAAGGGCTCCCGCTTCGGCGAGGGCGGCCACAGCCACGACATCACCCCGCTGCGGCGAGCCGGCAACATGGGCCTCAACCTGTTCGTGAACCGGCTCTTCGGGACCAAGTTCACCGACCTCTGCTACGGCTACAACGCGTTCTGGCGCCGCGCGGTGCCGGTGATGGACCTGCCCGCGACCGACCTGCCGGCGCCCGCCGACGGGCGCAAGCTGTGGGGCGACGGCTTCGAGATCGAAACCCTGATCAACATCCGGGTCGCCGCCAGCGGCCTGCGGGTGCGCGAGGTGTCCAGCGTCGAGCACCTGCGCATTCACGGCGCGAGCAACCTCAACACCTTCCGCGACGGCGCCCGGGTGCTGCGCACCATCCTCAGCGAGTTCCGCCGCCGCGGGGCCCAGCGCCGCACGGAGGCGAAGGCGGCGGCGTTCACCCGCGCCGTGAGCCCCGAGAAGCTCGTCCCGGTGCTCGCCGTTCCCGGCGGCAAGTGGTACGGCACCGTGGAGGGGCTGCTGACCGCGGAGACCAAGGTCCCGCGGACGCTTTAGCCGAGGTAGTCGGAGTGACCGTCGGCGAGTCGTGGCCATTGGGCGCTCGGGCGTCCGCCCGGCCACGTCGACGCCGGCGGCCAGTCCGGCGCTCCGCCGTCGGTCCGGGTGTTCGTGCACTCCTGTGGCCGGCCGGCGGGGGAGTCCTCCCACTTCTCCTGGCGCCCGTACGCGGTGAGGTCCATGAGCGCGTAGCTGTTGTCCAGCGCCTCGACGCCGCGGCGCTTGGTCCAGTACGTCTCGAAGACGCGGTCGCCGTCGCGCAGGTAGCACACCAGGTGGAACAGGCCGATCTCGCGCCCGGTCAGCAGGGTGCCGAGCGACGGCTGCGCCGAGTACCACGGCATCCGCCAGCCCAGGAATTCGCGGTAGCGCAGGCTCTCGTCGTACGACTTCTGAGCGTCGGCGAATCCGGACGAGACGTTGCGGCCCTGGCAGAAGACGGCGTAGGTGATGTCGCGCGAGTGCAGGTACGCCAGCTCGACGACCTGGCTGGTGTAGAACGTGCAGCCCTCGCACTGTTCGGCCGCGGGCCGGCCGGGGTTCCACATGAAGTAGTACGCGGTCAGCAGCCGCCGCCCCTCGAACGTCTCGAGCAGGGTGACCGGGCCGTCCGGGCCGATCAGCTCGAGCCCGGCGTCCACCTCGACCATGGGCAACCGGCGGCGGGCCGCGGCGATCGCGTCGCCCTCGTGGGTGTGCGCCTTCTCCCGTACGCGCAATCGGCTCAGCTCGGCCTCGAAGCTCGCGCGGTCCGTCACGTCGGTCATGGTGACTTCTTACCCATTTGATCCGGCCCTAACGGCGACCCGCTCGGGTTCTGGTTGCCGCCGGGCGGAGGGACGGAGGGTCAGCCGCAGGCCGGCCGCGGCGACGGCGAGGCCCACCACGGTGGTGGCTCCCAGCGGTGCGCCGAGGATCGGCCAGGCCGCGATCGCGGTGACGGCGGGCACGACGAACAGCAGGCTGCTGGCGCGGGTCGCGCCGCGCTGCCGGATCAGGGCGAAGAACAGCAACGGACCCAGTACGCCCGGAATCAGCGCGATCCAGAGCAGCGACCCGATCGCGCGGGCCGTTTCGGGGATCGCGAGCGAGCCTTCCAGGGGCGCCCACACCGCCATCACCAGCGTCGCGGCGGCGACCTCGGTCGCCGCGAGTGCGGCCGGTCCCGCGCTGGTCCTCAGCCGGCCCTGCAGGAGAGTCCCGGCGGCGAGCCCGGCCAGGCCGAGCAGCGTCCAGGCGAGGGCGGCCAGGGTCGGGGGACGGCCGAGCCGGTCGGCCAGCGTGATCGCGACCCCGGCGACGCCCAGGGCGATGCCCGCCCATTGCCGCGCCGAGAGCCGGTCCCACCCCAGTGCGGCACTGGCCGCCGCGACGAGCAGGGGAGAGGAGCAGGCGATCAGCGCGGTCGTGGCGGCCGGGGTGCCGTTGGCCATGCCGATGTAGAGGCCGCCGAACTGCACGGTGAACAACAGCACGCCGACCGCGGCGGCGGCGCCGAGGACGCGGCCTCGCGGCCAGGTCTCCCGCCGGTGGCCGGCGATCCCGGCGAGAAGGAGGCCGCCGAGCAGGAACCGCCACAGGTTGGCGGCCAGCGGGGCGATGGCCGTGGCGGCGACCGAGCCGCCGATGTACCCGCTGCTCCACACGCCGATGAACAGGGCGCCGTTCCGGTCCACTTGTAACGACTTCATGCGTTACACGCTAGCCCTCGCGCGTAACGTGTCAAGCCGTTACCATGACCTCATGAGTAAGTTCCGCACCGGGAACGGCGCCGACTGGCTGGATCTGCTGGCGACCCGGCTCGGCCGCTACCAGCGCAAACAGGTCGAGATGCTCGCCGACCCCGCCGCGCTGGCGGCCTGGCTTCGTGAGCACGGGATGGAGCCGGTCACCGAGGTCACAGCGGCCGACGTCGAGGCCGTCCGGTCATTGCGCGAGGCCCTTCATCGAGCGGCCACCGCGACCGTGCACGGGGAACGGCCGGCGGCCGAGGACGTGCGGCTCGTGCAGGAGGCGCTGGCCTCGGACCGGCCCTTGGAAGTCCGTTCCGGCGACGCGGGGCTGGAGCTGACCCAGCCCGCCGACGTGTCCGTCGCGCTGGCCTGGCTGGCCCGCCAGGCGGCCGTCGACCTGACCGGTCCGACCCGGGAGCGGCTGCACGCCTGCGGCGACGAGACCTGCTCGGGAATCTTTGTCGACCACACCGGCCGGCGGCGCTGGTGCTCGGACGAGCGCTGTGGCGTGCGCAGCCGGGTGCGGGCTCACCGGGCCCGCGCCCGGGATCAGACCGCGACGTCGATGTAGATGCGGTTGCTCAGCTCGCCGATGTGGTACTTCCGTACGCCGTTCACGCCCAGGGCGATCGAGACGTACCCCTCGTAGTCACCGGTGATCGCGTAGGCCTTGACGCCGGCGAGGCCGGTGCGGTGGATGCCGGTCACGGTCGCGGTGCCGTCGGCCCGGTGCGCCTGGGCCGGGTGGAGCACGATCAGCAGAAAGGCGCTGCCGGGTACCGCGACCGGCTCGTCGGAGCCGTCCCGGCGTACTTCCTTCACGTACTTGGCCGAGTAACCGGGCAGGGCGCCCGGAATGTCGAGCACGATCCGGTCGTAGCCGTCTTCGTGCGCGGCGTAGCGAACTCCGGTGAGCACGGGAACCGGCGGAACCGGCGGATCGTGCTTGACGGTGACCGGGGTCGTCGCCCAAGCGGTGGAACTACTCGTCGCGGCGGTGGCGGATCTCGGCGCGGTCGTGGCCTGCCGGGCCTCCGTCGTGAGTGGGGTGGAGATGGCCGAGGTCGCCGGCGTCGGCGTACGGGGCGTGGCGGTCGGGGTCGAAGTGCCGGCGCAACCGCCGGCAACTGTGAGTGCGGCAAGGACGATGAGTGCGTTGGTTCCCTTCATGGCCTGTGGCCTCCGTCTTTTGCAGGGTGAGACCAGGCTAGGAACTTCACGCGGCGTTGTAGTCCCGGATTCGTGCCGTGACGGCCGGGGCTGAGCGGGCCGCTCAGCCCCGGCCGACGCTAGACGCCGGCGGCCGCGGCGACCGCCCGGCCGGCGAGCACCTGGACGAGGTGACGCCGGTACTCGGCGGAGGCGGTCAGGTCGTCTCTCGGCGAGGTGCCCTCGGCCGCGACCGCGCACGCCTGCTCGATGGCGGCCCGGTCGGCGGCGCAGCCGGCCAGTGCCTGCTCGAGCGCGGTCGCCCGGAGCGCCGTCGGGCCCATGTTGGTCAGCGTCACGCGGGCCGACGCGATGGCGCCGTCGTCGCGCCGCACCATCGCCGCCACCCCGACGATCGCCCAGGCCTGCACCATCCGGTGGAACTTCTCGTAGTGCGAGCCCCATCCCTCGAGCTTCGGCACCTGGACCTCGACGAGCACCTCGTCGTCGCCGAGCGCCGTGGTGAACAGGTCGACCGCGAAGTCGGACGCCGGGACCACCCGCCGGCCGTTCGGGCCGGCCAGCACGTACCGCGCCTCCACCGCGGCGGCCGCCGCGGGCATGTCGGCCGCCGGGTCGGCGTGCGACAGCGAGCCGCCCAGCGTGCCGCGATGACGGACCTGCCGGTCGCCGATCGTGGCCGCCATGGTCGCCAGCAGCGGGGCGAACTGGCGTACGAGCGGCGATGTCGACACCTCGTCGTGCGTGGTCATCGCGCCGATGACCAGGGAGTCGCCCTCCTCGCGCACGCCGCGGAGCTCGGGCACGCCGCCCAGGTCGACCAGCAGGCTCGGGGCCGACAGCCGCAGCCGCAGCACCGGGAGCAGGCTCTGCCCGCCGGCCAGGATCTTGGCGTCCTCCCCGGCCCCGGCGAGCGCGGCGACCGCCTCGTCCACGCTGGAGGCGCGCAGGTAGTCGAAAGCAACCGGGATCATGAGGCACCGCCAGCTCTGATCGCCCGCCAGACCCGTTCCGGCGTGCACGGCATCGGGACGTCGCGCACCCCGAACGGGCGGAGCGCGTCGACGATCGCGTTGACCACGGCGGGGGTCGCCGCGATCGCGCCGGCCTCGCCGACGCCCTTGACGCCGAGCGGGTGCGTCGTGGCCGGGGTCTCGGTGCGGTCGGCGACGATGTCCGGCAGGTCGGCCGCCGTCGGCGGCGTGTAGTCGACGAACGAGCCCGTCACCAGCGTGCCCGACTCGTCGTAGACGGCCTCCTCGTGCAGCGCCTGCGCGATGCCCTGGGCGACGCCGCCGTGCACCTGCCCTTCGACGATGGTCGGGTTGATCACCTTGCCGACGTCGTCGACCGCCACGTACTTGCGGATGTCCACGCGCCCGGTCCGGGTGTCGACCTCGACCGCGCACAGGTGCGTGCCGTGCGGGAACGAGAACGTCTGCGGGTCGAACGTCGCGTCCGCGTCGAGCGACGCCTCGATGCCGTCCGGCAGGTCGTGCGCCGCGAACACGGCGAAGGCGGCGTCGGCGATGGTCTTCGCCGCGTCCGGCGTGCCCCGCACCCGGAACGCGCCGCCGGTGAACTCCAGGTCGTCGGGACTGCACTCGAGCATGTGCGCGGCGACCGTACGGGCCTTGTCGCGCACCTTGCGGCAGGCCTCCACGAGCGCGATGCCGCCGACCGCGAGCGACCGGGAGCCGTACGTGTCGAGGCCCTTGTAGGAGGAACGGGTGTCGCCGTGCAGCACCTCGACGTCGTCGAAGTCCACGCCGAGCTCGTCGGCGACGATCTGGCTCCACGCCGTCTCGTGCCCCTGCCCGTGCGGGCTGGTGCCGGTGACCACCTCGACCTTGCCGGTCGGCAACACGCGCACGGCGGCCGTCTCCCAGCCGCCCGCCGCATAGCGCAGCGCGCCGAGGATGCGTGACGGAGCAAGACCACACATTTCCGTGTACGTCGAGGTGCCGATGCCCAGTTGCACCGGGTCGCCGGACGCACGGCGGTCCGCCTGCTCGGCGCGCAGCTTGTCATAGCCGAGCAGCGCGAGCGCTTTGGCCGTGGCCGCGTCGTAGTCGCCGGAGTCGTAGACGAGCCCCGCCACCGTGGTGAACGGGAACTCCTCCTTCTTGATCCAGTTGCGCCGGCGTACCTCGATCGGGTCGAGGCCGAGCTCGACGCCGAGGTCGTCCATCGCGCGTTCGAGCGCGTAGGTCGCCTCCGGCCGGCCGGCGCCGCGGTAGGCGTCGGTGATCACCGTGTTGGTGAAGACGCCGGTGCACTCGAAGCGGTAGGCGGGGAACTTGTAGATGCCGTTGTACATGAACGCGCCGAGGATCGGCACGCCCGGCCCGACCAGCCCGAGGTAGGCGCCCATGTTGGCGATTAGCTTCACCGAGATGCCGGTGACCGTGCCGTCCCGGCGCGCGGTGAGCCGTACGTCCTGGATCATGTCGCGGCCGTGGTGCGCCGAGAGCATCGTGTCGCTGCGCGTCTCGGTGTACTTGACCGGGCGGCCGATCCGCCGCGCGGCCATGAACGTGATCAGCTCTTCCGGCGTCACCTGCAGCTTGCCGCCGAAACCGCCGCCGACGTCGGGGGCGATGACCCGCACCTTGTGCTCGGGCGTCCCGGTCAGCAGGGCGTAGAACACCCGCAGGATGTGCGGGATCTGGGTCGCCGACCAGATCGTGTACTCGCCCGCGCCCGGGTCGACGATGACGCTGCGCGGCTCCATGAACGCGGGGATCAGCCGCTGCTGGACGTAGCGCCGCTCGATCACGACCTCGGCGTCGGCCGCGGCGGCGTCGGTGCCGGTGCCGGCCGCCGCCGAGTCGAAGATCCAGGTGTACGACTTGTTGGTGCCCTTGTCGGGGTGCACCAGCGGGGAGCCGTCGGCCAGCGCCTCCTCGAGGTCGAGCACGGGCGTCAGCGGCTCGTAGTCCACGTCGATCGCCTCGAGCGCGTCCATCGCGCTGGACCGGTCGCGCGCGACGACGACCGCGACGGCCTCGCCGTGATAGCGCACCGCGTCGACCGCGAGCGGCGGCCGGTCGGGGTGCACGATGTCCTCGGTCACCGGCCACGCGCACGGCAGGCTGCCCTGTACGTCCGCGACGTCGGCGCCGGTGAACGCGGCCACCACGTTGGGCCGGTCCAGGGCCGCCGAGACGTCGATCGAGGTGATCCGGGCCGACGCGAACGGGCTGCGCAGGATCGCCATGTGCAGCATTCCGGGCAGCGTGATGTTGTCGGTCCACTGGGTGCGGCCGGTGATGAGCCGGGCGTCCTCCTTGCGAAGACGGCCGGCGCCGACCTGGCGGTCCTCGGTGACGGTCACCGTCGCACCTCCGTGACCTGGGCGCGGAGCTCGGCCCCGGCGGCTCGTACGGCCCGGACGATGTTCTGATAGCCGGTGCAGCGGCAGAGGTTGCCGGAGAGGCCGTCGCGGATCTCGTCGTCGGTCGGGTCCGGGTTGTCGCGGAGCAGATCGACCGCCGAAATGATCATGCCAGGGGTGCAGAACCCGCACTGCAGGCCGTGCAACTCGTGGAAGGCCCGCTGCACGGCGTGCAGGGAGCCGTCGGGGCCGGCCAGGCCCTCGACCGTGGTGACGTTCGCGCCGTCGGCCTGCACGGCGAGGACCGAGCAGCTCTTGACGCTGTGGCCGGGATCATCGGCGGTGCCCAGGAGGACGGTGCACGAGCCGCAGTTGCTGGTGTCGCAGCCGATGACCGTGCCGACTTTGCCGATCGTCTCCCGGAGGTAGTGGACCAGGAGAGTACGTGACTCGACGGTGTCGGTGTACCGGCTGCCGTCGACGGTCACGGAGATGCTGGATGTTGAGGTCGCCTGCGAAGGCGCGGCGGTTCCCGAAGACATGGTGCCTCCCGCGGTCAGCCCCGCGGCGGACGCGCGCGGGCCACTGCACAGTGGTGAGTTTCCTCACACACATGGACCTGCGCAAGGTCACAGCGACGCCTCGCGCAGCAGTTCCTCGATCGCGGCGACACTGTGCCCGGCGACAAGCGCGTCGACATGCGGCAGAACCGCGGCCAGACCGCCGGCCGTCGGCGCGAAACCCGGCCGCCCGGCGTGCGGGGTCGCCCAGATCAGCCGGTGCGCGAGCCGGCGTATGTGTGCCGCCGCCGCACCGAGCTCGGCCGGATCCCCTCGCTCCCAGCCGTCGCTGAACACGACCACGACGGCGCGCCGGGCGACCCCGCGATGCCCGTACCGGCGCAGGAACTCCGTGAGCGTGTCGGCGAGCCGGGTGCCGCCGCGCCAGTCCGGGATCGCCTGCCCGGCCGCACGCAGCGCGACCTCCACGTCCGGGGAGAGCAGCGCCGGCGTGACCCGGGTCAGCCGGGTGCCGAGCGTGTAGACCTCCGTCCATCGCGGACGGCCCTGGACCAGCGCGTGCCCGAGCCGGAGCAGCGCGTCCGCGTACGGCGCCATCGAGCCGGAGACGTCGGCGAGCAGCACGAGCCGGCGCGGCCGGGGACGGCGGGCGCGGCGGGCCAGCAGGCGGGGCTCGCCGGCCGCGCGCAGCATCGCCCGCATCGTCCGCGGCGGGTCGGGCCGTCCCCGGTGCCAGGGCCGGTACCGCCGGCCGGGGCGCCGCGGGTCGACGGTCGCGGCCAGCGTCAGCAACCGCATGGCCTCGGCCCGCTCGGCCGCCGACAAGGTGGCCAGGTCCCGGTGGCGCAGCACCTCCGCGCCGGCGGCCTTGACCGCGAGGCCGGGATCGCCGGCGACGGCCTCGTCCCGCGCCGACTCCGTGCGGAACAGCGTGCGCTCGGGCAGCCGGCGCACCTGCCACGGGGTGCCCCTCGGCTCCGCGTCCCGGGTGAACCCGGCGAACGCCGCGTCGAACCGGGCGATGTCGTCCGGCGAGCCGCACAGCGTCAGGCGGGCCGCCCAGTACAGGAGGCCGGGGCCGGTCGCGTCCACCGCCCGGAACATCGCCTGGACCCGGTCCGGCGTCGCCGGCACGCCGGCCGCGCGCACCGCGGCCACCAGGTCAAGGAGCATCCGTCGCCTCGACGAGATGGTCGAGCGGCAGCGCGCGTACGCGGTCGATGTCCTCCTTGACCTTGAGCACCGCCCCGAGCGTCACCGCCGTGATCTCGGCGCCGAGCGTGTCGGCGCCGAGCGCCCCGATCGCCGCCGCCCAGTCGACGGCCTCGGCCACCCCGGGCGGCTTGACCAGGTCGAGCGCGCGGAGCCGGGCCGTCGCGGCGGCGATCTGCACGGCCAGGCGCTCGGTCACCCCGGGCAGCCGCACGCGCAGGATCGCCGCCTCCCGCTCCGGCGACGGGTGCCCGACCCAGTGGTACAGGCACCGCCGCTTGAGCGCGTCGTGCACCTCGCGGGTCCGGTTGCTGGTCACCACGACCAGCGGTGGCTCGGCCGCGGCGATCCGGCCCAGCTCCGGAATGGTCACGGCGGCGTCGGCCAGCAGCTCGAGCAGGAACGCCTCGAACTCGTCGTCCGCCCGGTCGACCTCGTCGATGAGCAGCACGCAGGGCGCCTGCTCGATCGCCTGCAACAGCGGCCGGGCGACCAGGAAACGCCGGTCGTAGAGGCCGGCCTCGAGATCCTCGGCGCTCGCCGTGCCACCGGCGGCGGCCTCCACGGCCCTCAGGTGCAGCACCTGGCGCGGGAAGTCCCAGTCGTAGAGGGCCTGCGCCGCGTCGAGCCCTTCGTAGCACTGCAGCCGGACGAGGGGAAGTTCGGTCGCCTCGGCCAGGGCACTCGCGAAGGCCGTCTTGCCCACGCCCGCGTCGCCCTCGAGGAAGACGGGCCGGTGCAGCTTGAGGGCGAGGAAGCCGGCGACCGCCAGCCCGTCGTCGGCGAGATAACCGGCCGCGGCCAGCGCCTTGGCCAGAGCGGCGGGGTCGGCGTATCCGGGCACGGCTCCACTATGCGCGTACGGAGATCCGCTGGCTACCGCCCGTTGCTTTCGGATACCCGCCGCCCTAGCTTGAACATCGGTCATGGTCGATGAGCCCGGCATCGATCCCCACATCGATCCTCAAGGAGACCATGGCATGAGGAGACGCTTCGTCGCCGTCCTCGCGATCGTGGCCGGCGCGCTCGTCGCGGCCGATCCCGCCGCCGCGGCACCCGCGACCCACCCCGCCGCGAACGCCGGCTTCGTCACCCGGGCCGGCAGCACGCTCAAGCTGAACGGGAAGCCGTTTCGCTTCGGCGGCACCAACAACTACTACTTGTTCTACAAGAGCCCGGCGATGGTCGACGACGTCTTCGCCGACGCACGGACGGCCGGCTTCGACGTCCTGCGGACCTGGGCGTTCGGCCTGATCGGCAATGCCGACGGCAGCAACTCGGTCGCCCCCGCCCCGGACGGCGTGTACTTCCAGTACTTCGACGGTGCGAAGCCGGCCTTCAACGACGGCCCGGACGGGCTGGAACGCCTCGACTACGTCGTCGACGCCGCCCGGCGAGCCGGGCTGCGGCTGGTGCTGCCGCTGACCAACAACTGGTCCGACTTCGGCGGCATCGACCAGTACGTCCGCTGGCGCGGCGCCACGCACCACGACGACTTCTACACCGACCCGGTGATCAAGGGCTGGTACAAGGAGTACCTCGATCACATCCTCAACCGGGTCAACACCATCACCGGCGTCCGGTACCGGGACGACCCGACGATCATGATGTGGGAACTCGGCAACGAGCCGCGCTGCAAGGGCTCCGGCATCTACCCGCAAAGTGCCGCGTGTACCACGGCCACGGTGACCGGCTGGGCCGGCGAGATGTCGGCGTACCTCAAGTCGCTCGACCCGCACCACCTGGTCGGCGTCGGCGACGAGGGCTTCTTCTGCGACGGGCCGGACGCGCCGGACTGGATCGACAACTGCGGCGAGGGCGTGGACAGCATCGCGCTGTCGTCGCTGCCGGCCGTCGATGTGATGTCGTACCACCTGTACCCGGACAGTTGGGGCAACCGCACCGCGGCGTGGGCCGACGGCTACATCACCCGCCACAACACGGCCGCCAGGCAGATCGGCAAGCCGGCGATGCTGGGCGAGTTCGGCTGGAAGGACAAGGCCACCCGCAATCCGGTCTACCAGGACTGGCTCGACACTTTCACGCGTACGGGCGGGAATGGTTTCCTGTATTGGATCTTGTCGGGATCGCAGGACGACGGCACGTTGTACCCGGATTACGACGGGTTCACCGTCTACTGCCCGAGCCCGGTCTGCACCACGATCTCGAACGCCACCCTCGAGATCGGGCACGGGCAACGGTCGCTGCCGCCGGTCGCCGACAACGACACCGCCACCACCGAGGCGAACACGGCGGTGACCCTGCAACCGGCCGCCAATGACATCGCCTATCGCACCAAGGTTCGCCCGGCCAGCCTGGACCTCGACCCGGCCACGGCCGGACGGCAGACCACCGCGACCGTCGCGGGCGGCACGTTCACCGCCGACGGCGCGGGGGCGGTCACGTTCACCCCGATCGCGGGATTCGCCGGGCGCGCCGTCGCGTCGTACGTCATCAAGGATCTGGCGGGTCGATCGTCCAATGTGGCGACGGTGACCGTCACGGTCAAGCCGGACCCGGCCGCCACGCAGGTGCTCTTCTCGTTCGAGGACGGCGTCGAGGGCTGGGCGTCCGCGTCCTGGCAGGCCAACGGCGGCACGGTCGAGCAGACCACCGAGTTCGCCACCGCCGGAACGCACGGCCTGCGGGTCGTGGCGGCCGACGGCGGCTGGTTCGGCGTCACCTTCGCCGAGCCGGTCGACATGTCCCGGCGATCGGCGCTGAAGTACGACCTGCGCACCGGCCCGGCCGCCGGCACCAACGCGGCGATCGCGGTGCAGACCGGCGCCGGATTCGCCTGGTGCCAGTCCGGCTTCAGCTGGATCAACCAGGACAACACGACCACGGCGTCGATCGACCTGCAGACCGGGATGTCGTGCGACAGCGCGGCGCTCGGCGACGTCCGGGTGCTCTGGGTCTACATCAACCCGGGCACGGTCGACCTGGACAGCGTGCGGCTCGAGTAGGTTCATTCGTGCCGGGTGAGGTGTGCGGGCGCGGGTGTCGTGATGCTCGCGATCGTGGGCACGCTGCTGACCGTCGGGGTCGTTCTGATCGCGTACGCGGCGACGTCCGCCCTGCTCGACCGGCGGGGCGTGACGTCGGCGATCGTGTTCATGACCGCGGGCCTGGTGGTCGGCGGGGCCGGCTGGTTCGGCGCCGGGGCGGAGAGCGAGGTGGCGCAGCGGGTCACCGAGCTCGCCCTGGTGCTCCTGCTGTTCAGCGACTCGGCCCGGATCGACCTGCGGGCGCTGCGGAGCCATGTGGCCTGGCCGGGCCGGTTGTTGCTGATCGGGTTGCCGCTGACCATGCTGCTGGGGATCGGCGCCGGCCTGCTGATCTTCCCCGGGATCGGGTTCGCGGGCGCGTTCCTGCTGTCGACGATGCTCTGCTCGACCGATGCCGCGCTCGGCCAGCGCGTCGTGGAGGACCCGGCGGTGCCCGCCCGCGTACGGCAGGCACTGGATGTGGAGAGCGGGCTCAACGACGGGCTGGCCGTGCCGTTCTTCCTGGTGGCTCTGGACATCTCGCTGGCCACGCTGGACCGCGGAGTGCCGTCGGCCGTGTTCCACAACGCCGCTTCGCAGATCGGCTGGGGACTGGTCGGCGGCGTCGGCGTCGGCGTCCTCGCCGGTCTGCTGTTCCGATGGTCTGAAGGTAAGGGCTGGCTCCACGGCCAATGGGTCCAACTGTTCACCATCGCCTCGGCGCTGACCGGGTACGCGCTGGCGGTCACGCTCGGCGGCAGTGGGTTCATCGCCGCGTTCGTCGGCGGCATGGCGTTCGGTCACGTGTCCCGCGAGCACGGTCTGCGGGCCACCTACTTCACGGAGGAGACGGGGAACCTGCTGGCCGCCGTCACCTGGATCGGCTTCGGCGCGGTGGCCGTCCGCCACGTGTGGGCGGAGATCACCTGGCAGGTCATCGCGTACGCGGTGCTGAGCCTGACGGTCGTGCGGATGATCCCGGTGGCGGTCGCCCTGGCCCGCACCGGCGCCGGGTGGCCGACGGTCGCGTTCGTCGGGTGGTTCGGCCCGCGCGGTCTCGCCACGGTGGTGTTCGCCCTGATCGCCTTCGAGCACGGCATCCCGGACGCGGACCCGGTGCTGACCACGGTCGTCGTCACCGTGGCGCTGAGTGTCGTGCTGCACGGCCTGACGGCGTTGCCGCTGGTCGCCGCATACCGGCGCTGGTACGACGGCACCGGCGCGG
>NZ_KB903358.1:0-15440 GCF_000379645.1 Paractinoplanes globisporus DSM 43857 | reverse complement strand
GCACCCGGCGCCGGGTCTGACCCGCTCGCCCGGCCACGACTCCCTCTGCCGCGGGGCGACAGCGGGTTTGACGCGCTCGCCCGGGTCGGGGACTCCCGGTTGCCGCGCGCGGCGACACGCTCGCCCGTCAGGGACTCCCGATGCCGCGCGCGGCGCCGGGTTTGACGCGCTCGCCCGGCCAGGACTCCCGGTGCCTCCGCCGGCGGCGGGTTTGACGTGCTCGCCCGGCCAGGACTCCTGCCGCCGCGCGCGCGACGGCGGGTCTGACGTGCTCGCCCGGCCAAGGACTCCGGGTGCCGCGTGTGTGACGGCGGGTCTGAGGCGCTCGCCGAAATGTTTTCGGTATCTGCCTGTTGCATTGGTCAGTCCGTATGGAGGTAAGCCCTTGCCGAAAAGGTTTTCGTCCTACATTCTGTCGGGGCAGTGATGACCGTCGATGAGTGGGACATCGCGGCCCCCCACCGAGCCGCAAGGAGAAGACCATGCGGAAAGGACTCCGCCGGGCGCTCGTCTCGGCGAGCACCGCCACGGCGGTCGCGCTGGCGGTGACCAGCGCGGTCGTCGCCCACGCCGCCGCCGCGGGCTGCCAGGTGACCTACGCCGTCAGCTCGCAGTGGAGCGGCGGATTCGGCGCCAATGTCACCATCACCAACCTGGGCGACCCGATCAGTGGATGGACCCTCAAATGGTCCTACACCGCCGGGCAGACGGTGACCCAGGCCTGGAACGCGACGGTCAGCCAGAGCGGCGCCGCCGTCACCGCCACCAACGTGAGCTACAACGGCACGATCGCGACCGGCGGGAGCGCCTCGTTCGGCTTCAACGGGTCGTGGACCGGCTCCAACCCGGTGCCGGCGGCGTTCACGGTCAACGGCGTCGCGTGCACGGGTTCGGTCACCCCGACCACCGCGCCGACCACCTCGCCCACGACGACGCCGACCACCCCGCCCACGACCGCGCCGACCACCCCGCCCACAACGAAGCCGACCACCCCGCCCACGACCCCGCCGACCACCCCGCCCACGACCCCGCCCCCGACCGGCGCGCCACCGTCGGTCCCCGGCACGCCGGGCACCTGGACCGCCGTACCGGTGAATCCCTCCAACGGCGGCGCCGGCACCTTCATGTGGCTGCTCACCGACGGCAGCGTCCTGTCCAACGGCAGCGACCTCCACCAGTGGGTCAAGCTCGTGCCCGACCAGTTCGGCGACTACACCAAGGGCACCTGGAAGCAGCTGGCGACCAGCCCGTACGGGGTCGGCGCCGCCCAGGAGCAGATCCTCCCGGACGGCCGCTTCTACCAGGCCGGCGGCGAATACGTATACCAATGGCCCTCCGGCAGCTCGTCGAACGACCACAACGGCGTGCAGCTCTACGACCCGGTGGCGAACACCTGGACCCTCGGACAGTCAGGCCTTTACGGCAACCTCTGGGACACCGGCACGGCCCACCTCAAGGACGGCCGGATCGTGTCGAGCGACCAGCGGCAGGCCCGCACCCAGATCTTCGACGGCAGGACCAACGGTTGGACCGCTGGTCCGAACCGGCCCGCACCGGCCGCCGAGGACGGCTGGGTGCCGCTGCCCGACGGCTCGATCGTCTCGATCGGCAACGGCGGCGCGTACCGCTTCGACCCGGCCGCCAACGCCTGGTACACCGTGGCCCGCCCGCCCTCGTCGTACGCGAACGGCAGCGTCGACACGTCGACCGTCACGCTGATGTACGACGGCCGGATCCTCGCCATGGGCCACAACACGTCGGTCATCTACACGCCCGGCGCGCGGCCGAGCGACCCCGGCTCGTGGCAGCAGGGCCCGGGGATCCCGCAGGGCTCGTTCACCGACGACGTGTACGCGACGCCCGAGGTCAACGGCAAGGTCATCTTCGATTCGGTGCAGTGCAGCTGGCTGACCAACGAGTGCGGGTCCGCGTCCGGCGCGAACATCAACGAGTTCGACCCGGCCACGAACACGATCGCGATCATCAGCAAGCCGCCGGATTCCCGCGGCGCCCCGGTCAACTTCATCAACCTGCCCAACGGCCAGGTCCTGGCCGCCGCCGGCAGCCGCAACTGGGTCTACACACCGATCGGCGGCCCCCGGGACGCCTGGCGGCCGACGGTCACATCGGTCACCGGCAGCGGCACCTACCACCTGTCCGGCACGCAGCTCAGCGGCCTGGTCAGCCTGGGTGAGGACGACTACCAGAACCCGCAGAACTACCCGATCGTCTCGCTGCGGGACAGCGCCGGGCACGTCTACTACGCCCGTACGTTCAACTTCAGCTCGATGATCACCAGCCGGGCGGGCGAGGCCCAGACGGCCGACTTCACCCTGCCGTCCGGACTGCCGCGCGGCGCCTACACCCTGTACGTCTCGGCGTGCGGTGTCTCCTCGGCCGGCTACCCCTTCACGTACTGAGATGACCCGCATCCGTATCGCCCTGCTCGCCGCCACGACGGTTGTCGTGGCGGCGGCCGGGGCCTTCGCGCTCGTCCGTTCCGAGGCCTCGGCGGCGATTCCCGTGCCGACCGAGCGCGAGGCGCGGGCCTTGATCGACAAATATCGCAGCGACGCCACCGCCGGCATCTCCCGGGACATCCGGTACGCCGAGGCGGCGAGCACGATCGGCGAGTGCGCCGATCCGCCCGGCACGTACGCGATCTCGTCCCGGTACAGCATGATGCCGCCCTCGGGCGCGGACGGCGCGGCGGCCGTCGACGCGCTGCGAGAGCACTGGGCCCAACTCGGCTACCGCGTCATCACCGACGTTCCGGGCCAGAACTCGCAGCTGCTCACCGAGGACCCGGCCACCGGCTTCCGCGTCGGGATCAGCCGGCGCGCGGCGAGCTACCTGCGCCTCGTCGTCTCCTCGCCGTGCCTCACGCTGCCGTACACGCCGGCGCCCCCGGTCCTTCCGGAGGAGCAGGCCACCGTACGAGAGGCATATCAGCAGTACGTCGCGGGCGTACTCGATCGGCTGACCCGGGACGTGGCGGCGCTGCGGACCGCGGTCGCGGGATCCGACCGGGCGAAGGCCCGGGCCGCCTGGCTCACCGCGCAGCTGACCTGGGATCGGGTCGGCGCCGCCTACGGCAGCTTCGGCGAGTACGCGGACGCGATCGACGGCCTGCCGCAGGGACTGCCCGGCGGCGTCCACGACCCGGACTTCACCGGCCTGCGCCGCATCGAGTACGGGCTCTGGCACGGCGAGGCGCTCGGCACGCTGCGGCCGATGGCCGACGCCGTCGCACAACAGGTGGCCGCGCTGCGGGCGGATCTGCCCGGCGCGACCCCGGACGCCATCGACCTGCCCCTGCGCGTACACGAAATCCTGGAGGACGCCCTGCGCTTCCATCTCACCGGGCTCACCGACATGGGCGCCGGCGCCGTCCTTGCCGAGACGGCGGCCGACGTCGACGCGACCACCGCCCTGCTCGACCTGTTCGGTCCCTTGCTCGACGAGCGACGGCCGGCTTTGCGCCCAGCCGCCCACGCCGATCTGGACGCCCTGCGGAAGGCGCTCCGCACGGGCGTCCGTCGCGACGTCGATGCCGCGCTGGGAGGCGTACTGGAAACCCTTGCTCAAGCCCCCGCCCTGCTGGAGGTGACCGGATCATGACCGTCAACCGCCGCGATCTCCTCAAGCGGGTCACCGTCGGTGCGGCGGCCCTGGTCGCCCTGCCCGGTGCAAGGGCCGCCGAGCCGCCGTCCTTCCAGGGCCCGCACCAGGCGGGCATCTTCACGCCGCCGCAACGCAGCGCGATCTTCGCCGCGTTCGACGTCGCCGCGCCGTCGGCCGAGGCGCTCCGGCAGACGATGCGGACCCTCACCGCCCGGGCCCGCTTCCTCACCATCGGCGGCGACCCGGCCGCCGGCCCGATCACGACCCCGCCGGCCGACAACGGCGTGCTCGGCCCCACCATCCCGGCCGACGGGCTGACGATCACCGTCTCGGTCGGCGCCTCGCTGTTCGACGGGCGATTCGGCCTGGCCGGTCGCAAGCCGCGCACGCTCACCGCGATGGGTGTCTTCCCGGGTGACGCGCTCGACCCCGCCTGGTGTCACGGCGATCTCCTGCTGCAGATCTGCGCCGACAACGCGGACACCGTCCACCACGCGCTGCGCGACATCGCCCGCAACACCCGCGGCGGCCTGCTGCTGCGCTACCGCCGCACCGGGTTCCTCAGCCCGCCCCGGCCGGCCGGGGCGCCGCGCAACCTGATGGGCTTCAAGGACGGCACCAGCAACCCGGTCGAGGCCGAGGGCGCCGACCTGGTCTGGGCCGGCGCCGGCGAGCCGGACTGGGCGGCGGGCGGCAGCTACCAGGTGCTGCGCCTCATCCGGATGCACACCGAGTTCTGGGATCGGGTGTCGCTGGCCGAGCAGGAGGCCATCATCGGCCGGCGGCGGGACAGCGGCGCTCCGCTCGACGGCGCGAAGGAGCTGGACAAACCCGACTTCGAACGGGACCCGGCGGGCGCGCTGACCCCGCTCGACGCGCACATCCGGCTGGCCAACCCGCGGACGGCGGAGACCGCGAACGGTCGCATCCTGCGCCGCCCGTACAACTACGACGACGGCGTGGTCCCCGGCGGCGACCTGGACGCGGGCCTCATCTTCTGCGCCTATCAGCAGGACCTCCGGCGCGGTTTCGAGGCGATACAGACCCGGCTCGCCGACGACCCGCTCAACGACTACATCCGGCCGTTCGGCGGCGGCTACTTCTTCGCCCTGCCCGGTGTGACGTCCACTGAGGACTGGTACGGCCGAGGCCTGCTCGGTTAACGTGCGGTATGACGAGGCGTGCACTGGTCCTGGGCGGCGGCGGCGTGACCGGCGTGGCCTGGGAGATCGGGATGCTGACCGCGCTGGCCGAGGCCGGAACCGACCTGACGGACGCCGACGTCGTCATCGGCACGTCGGCCGGCTCGGTGGTGGGCGCGCTGGTGGCCGGGGGCCAAGATCTTCCGACGCTGTACGCCGGGCAGCTCGCCCCGCCGACCGCCGAGATCCCCGCCCGGCTGGGCCTGGCGATGATGCTGCGGTGGGCCTGGGCGGCGGCGGGCCGGCGCGACGAGCAGCGCGCCCGGGCCCGCATCGGCGCCATGGCGCTGGCCGCGCAGACCGTGCCGGAAGCCGACCGCCGAGCGGTCATCGCCACCCGCCTGCGTCAGGCGGACTGGCCCTCGCGGAAGTTGCTCATCACCGCGGTCGACGCGCGGACCGGCGAGTTCGTGGTCTTCGACCGGGAGAAGGGCGTCGACCTGGTGGACGCGGTCGGCGCCAGCTGCGCGGTGCCGGGCGTCTGGCCACCGGTCACCATCGGCGACCGCCGCTACGTCGACGGCGGCGTGCGCTCCCCGGTCAACGCCGACCTGGCCGCCGGCTACGACCGCGTCGTGATCGTGGCCCCGGTGACCGCGAGCCTCGGCCCCGCCTCCAACACCGGCCGCCAGATCGCCGCCCTCGGCGCGAAGACAGTCCTGATCCGCCCGGACAAGGCCGCCCGGCGCGCCTTCGGCCGCAACGTGCTCGACCCGGCCCGCCGGGCCCCGGCCGCCCGAGCCGGCAGCGCCCAGGCCGAGCAGGAATCCGCCCGCGTGGCCGAGGTCTGGTCCGGCGAATAGGTCAGCCGCCGTTGGCGGAGAAATGCATGTAGTCCTTCAGCGAGTGGTAGTCGCCGCCCCACTTCCAGCCGATGGCGGCGAACGCCTTCACGACCGGCCCGCGCGGCCGGATCATCCCGGGCCGTAGGTCGCCCCGGTCCAGGTAGGACGTGGCCAGCTCGGGCAGCACGACCTTGCCCCGGTGATACGGGTTCAAGAACGGATTGACATCCACCGCCAGCCCGTACGCGTGCTGCGACCAGATTTTGCTGCCGCGCACCGGCCGGCAGGCGTACGCGTCGGTGGTGTTGTCGTCTCCGGTCGGCGGCGCGTTCAGGCCGGCCGCGCTGGTCACCCGCATCCGCTCGATCGGGTACCCCTGAGCGAACAGCGTCGCGAACACTTTGACCAGGCCCGCGGCCGCCCGCGCGTTGACCAGCAGCTCGCCGGTGTGCGCCAGCCCGTCGAACCCGCGGAAGCCGACCGTCACGTATCGCAGGTCGGTGGCCTTCACCGGGCAGGCCTTGCTCCACGTCGAGCGGGCCAGCACGCTTGCCGGCACAGCCTGGACAGTCGAGTGGAACCGGCCGTCGGCCGGCGGCGGCAGGTCGTCGGTCGTGATGATCGACCGGTGCCGCAACTCCGGCGGGGTGTCCCGGGCCGCGGCGAACCCGTTGGACCCGACCGGCAGCGCCCGCGTGCCGAGCCAGGCCGGCGCGGCGGTGGCGCTGCCGATCCGCGTGACCGACGGGCTCGGACCCGGCGCCGAGGTCACGGCCGCCGCCCCGAAGCTGCCGGTCGGCGCAGGAGTGGCCGACGTGCCGGGCGAGTTGGCGGAACAGGCCGCCGCGACACCGCACGCCAGCAACGCCGCCAGCAGCCGGCCCGTCGCCGGCCGGTCCGGCATCTGCCGTCGCCAGGACCTCGCCCGGTCATCACTGGCCATTCCGTCGCGCTCGCCCACGCTGTCGTTCATACCAGCCGGGGCCCGGGCACACGTCCGACCCGATCCCGGCAAAACGAGTGTCGGGCAACCCGAAGCCCCTAGTCTGGCCAGGTGAAACGACCGGACCCGTACGGCCTCCGGGACGGCTCGGCAGGCCCGCGCCGGGCAGGCTCGTTCTTCGACTCGATGGCCCTGCTGGTTCTCATCGCCGGGGTGCTGATCGCGCTGATCCTCGCCGGCAACGGGGCCGGTGGCCAGGCCGTCCTGACGGGCCTGGTCGCGCTCGTCGTCGCCGCGTCGATCCACACGTCGGCCGTCGCGATGCGGTGGATGGCCGCCATGTACGAGCTCGCGTCCCGCGGCTTCGAGCCGGTTGCGGCGCCCACCTCGGAAGGACGACCGGAGGACCTGAGCTCCGGCCGCTCGCACCGACGGGCCGCGTGAGGCAGCTCGTTCCCGTGCCCTGCGAGGCGTTCGAGGTGTTCCGGATGCGGCGGCGGGGGCGTGGTAGACATGCGCCGTGAGTGAGGTGATCGGCGAGGCCAGGCGGCGGTCGGCGCGGAAGCGGGCCGATGTGCTCGCCGTCGCCTGCTCGGTCGTCGCCGAGCGCGGGGCCGACGCGACGCGGTTCGCCGATGTCACCGCCGCCACCGGAGTGGGCGTCTCCACGCTGCAGTACTACTTCGGCACCCGGGAGGACCTGCTCATCGCGGTGTTCCGCTTCGCGGCCCAGAGCGACTTCGACGCGGTAGGGGAGCGGCTCGCCGGCGTGGCTGATCCATGGGAGCGGCTCATGGCGATCGCCTCCCACCTCACCGGCGCGATTGGCAGCGACACGGGGTGGCGCCTCTGGGTGGAGTCGTGGCGATGGGCCCTGCGCGACCCCGAGCTGCGGGCCGAGGTGCTGGGCGACTACACGCGCTGGCACGTGCTGCTTGCCGAGATCATCACCGCCGGGGTCTCCGCAGGGCGCTTCGCCACGGACGCGGTGCCGATGGATGTGGCGCGGCAAGCTCTCGCGCTCATCGACGGTCTCGCGCTGCCGGTGGCGCTCGGCGACCCGCAGGTCACCGGCGCGATGGCCGGTGACCTGCTCGCGGACGCGCTAGGACGGCTGACCGGGCTGCGTTAGCCCGGTTCCCTCCGGGGCCGGGCCCTTCCGGGTTCCCCGGCCCTCGAGGAGGGCAGTGGCGCGGTCCCAGCGGGGGCCGGCGCCGTCCTTGCGGCGGCGGGCCATGCCGGAGAGGGCCTCCAGGACCACGCGGTTGCCGAGCATCGCCGTTATCTCGGCGTGGTCGAAGGGTGGGGAGACCTCGACGATGTCCATGCCCACGACCGGGAGCTCGTGGCAGATGCGGGAGACCGCGTCGAGCAGCTGGCGGGCGGTGAGGCCGCCGGGCTCGGGCGTGCCGGTGCCGGGGGCGTGGCCGGGGTCGCAGACGTCGATGTCGACCGAGAGGAAGACGGCGTCGCAGTCGTCGAGGGCGATCTCGAAGGCGCGGTCGAGGATGGTGTCGAGGCCGTGTTCGACGATCTCGCTCATGTGGAAGCTGTTCATGCCCTGGTCGGCCATCCAGTCGAGCACGTCCGGGCCGGGCCAGTAGCCGCGCAGGCCGAGCTGCAGGAAGCGGTCGCCGCGGACGGCGCCGGACTCGATCAGGCGGCGCATGGGCTGGCCGTGGCCGTAGAGGCTGCCGAACTCGATGTCCCCGGTGTCGGCGTGGGCGTCGAAGTGGATGACCGACACGCGACCCGCACCGTGATGGCGGGACACGCCGGTCACGTCCGGCCAGGTCACGGTGTGGTCGCCGCCGAGGATCAGCGGAACGGCACCGTTCTTCGCGATGAAGGCGACGGCGTCCTCGATCGTGGCGCAGGAGCGCTGGATCTCGCCGGAGAAGACCTCCAGGTCGCCGGCGTCCATGACCGACAGATCCGAGGTGAGGGCGTCGACCCGCATCGCCATGTGCGGGCGCGACCCGTCGTGCGGCAGATAGTCGGTGCCGCGGATGACCTGCGGGCCGAAGCGGGCGCCGGGCCGGTGCGACGTGCCGCCGTCGAACGGCGCCCCGATGATCACGACGTCGGCCTCGGCGTACGTTTCGGGCGATTGCCAGTCGCAGGCGGGAACGCCCAGGAAGGTGTAGTCGGGGCCGTACATCGGGCCGTAGCGGGTCACCCGCGAGACTGTATCGCCATACAGTATTTGTGTACAGCGTTTGCGCTGGATCACCGCCGGGTACCGGCGGCGCATGGCGACGCGGACCTTGGGCGGTAGGTATCACCTGGTCCGGCGGATCGGCCGGGGCGGCATGTCCGAGGTCTGGTGCGGCCACGACGAGGTCCTCGACCGGGCCGTCGCCATCAAAGTCATCGCGCCGGGCCAGGACGTGGACGTCGATCTCGTACGGGCCGAGGCCCGCTCGGCGGCGCGGCTCGCCCACCCGAACGTGGCCGGTGTGCACGACTTCGGCACCTCGGCCGACCAGCCGTACATCGTCATGGAACTGGTCGAGGGTCGCACGCTCGGCCAGCACCTGGCGCGCGGGACGCTCGACTGGCGGATCGGGGTGCGGATCTGCGCCGAGGTCGCCGCCGGTCTCGCCGCCGCGCACGCCGAGCAGGTCGTGCACCGCGACATCAAGCCGGGCAACATCATACTCACCCCGTCCGGCGCGAAGGTGCTCGACTTCGGGATCGCCGCCGCCGTGGGCTCGGCCGACCCCGACCCGGACGGCCCAGTGATGGGCACCCCGGCCTACGTGGCGCCGGAGCGTTTCGCCGGCCATCCGTCGACCACGGCGACGGACATGTTCGCGCTGGGCACGCTGCTGTATCAGTGCCTCTCGGGCCGGCTGCCGTGGACGGCGGCGTCCCCGACCGAGCTCGTCGAGGCCACCTGCCAGCGGGACCCCGAGCCGCTGCCCGAGATCGCCGGGCTGCCGCCCGAGGTGGTCGACCTCTGCTCCCGCTGCCTCGCCAAGGACCCAGCCGAGCGGCCGACCGCCCTGGTCGCGGCCCTGCTGCTGGGCGAGGCCGTGGACGCCCGGGTCTACGTCCCGCTGCGCGACCTCGCCCCCGCCGTCATTCAGCACTGGGCCGACGAGCCGACCGCCAAGGCCGGCCGCCACCGGGCCGGTTAGCCGCTGCGCGGGACCACCACGACCGGCCGCCGCGCCCGCCGTATGAGCCGGGCCGAGACGCCGCCGAGCAGCACCCGCCGCGCCGGGCCGTAGCCGCGCGAACCGCAGAACAGCACGTCCACCTCGTCCAGCGCGGCCAGCACCTCCACGACGTTGCCGCCGACGATGCGCCAGTCGGCGTCGCACTCCGGCACCGACGCGACCGCGGCCTCCAGGGATCGCTCGTACGTCTCGCGCGCGGTCTCCAGGAAGGCGCGCTCGGCGTCGTCGCCGGTGAGGAACGGCACCGCCGCCCGGCCCTCGGCCACCACCGTGTACATCCGCAGCCGGGCCCCGATCCGGGCCGCGAGCCGGCCCGCCGACGTCAGCGCGGCCCGCCCGTCGGGGGTGTCCACGTACGCCACGCCGATCACGCCCAGGGCGCCCGGCGGCTCGGCGACGGAAGCGGGCGCCACCCCGATCGGGCAGACGCTGCCGTAGAGGAGTCGCTCGGCGGTACTGCTCAGCGAGGGCCCGGACCCGACGACGATCATCGCCGAGTCCACCTCCTCGGCCAGGTCGTGCAGGCCGTGCGCCGCCGACGAGGACGCGACCGTGCGGTAGTCCGCGGGGAAGTCCTCCAGGAAGGCCTTGGCCTCGTCGAGCACCCGTTCCGCGGCCCGGTGCCGGTCGGCCACCCACTCGGCATCGACCCGGCCCGACCCGAGCGCGGCCGGCGCGGGGTGCACGACCGCCACGATCAGCGGCACACCCAGCGACTCGGCGGCCCAGCGGCCCAGCGTGAGCGCGCCGTCGCCGGGCGCGCCGGCGATCACCGGCCCGGTCATTGCTGGTCACCCTCGTCGTGGTCGCGGGCCCAGCCCGGCGTCCCGCTCGGCTCGGAGCGCATCCGGGAGTTGCGGTAGCCGTAGAGCGCGTAGATGAGCAGTCCGATCGCGAGCCAGACGACGAACCGCACCCAGGTCTCCCACGGCAGGTCGGACATCAGGTAGACCGCGAACGCGACGCCGATCAGCGGCAGCACCGGCGACCATGGCACCCGATAGGGCCGCGGCATCTCGGGCCGGGTGCGGCGCAGGATGATCACGCCGATGTTGACCAGGACGAACGCGAACAGCGTGCCGATGTTGACCAGCTCCACGATGGCGCCCAGCGGGACCAGCGCCGCGAGGATCGAGATCAGGACGCCGAGGCCGATCGTCAGCCGCGCCGGCGTGCCGTAGCGCTGGTTGACCGCGGCGAGCCGCTGCGGCATCAGCCCGTCCCGGCACATCGCGAACAGGATCCGGGTCTGGCCGTAGAAGATCACCAGGACGACGCTGGTGATCGCGATGACCGCGCCGAGCGCGAGGATCGCCGCCGCCCAGGTGATGCCGGCGCCCTCGTCCAGCGCGGCCGCCAGCGGCGCGTCGCTGTCCTTCATCACGTCGGGGGAGGCGATGCCGAGCGCGCCGACCGTGGTCAGCACGTAGAAAACGGTGCAGATCAGCAGCGAGCCGATGATCGCCCAGGGCAGGTCGCGCTCGGGCTTGCGGGCCTCCTCGCTGCCGGTGGAAACGGCGTCGAAGCCGATGTAGGCGAAGAAGATGATCGCCGCGGCGCTGGTCACCCCGTCGAAGCCGGCCGGGGCGAACGGCGTGAAGTGGCTGGTGCCGAAGTTCGCGAACGCCACCACGATGAAGAACAGCAGGATGGCCAGCTTGATCACGACCATGACCAGGTTGACCCGCGCGCTCTCGGTGACGCCGCGGACCAGCAGGAAGGTGATCGCGAGGACCACGAAGACCGCGGCCAGGTTGAAGACGCCGCCCTCGGACGGGGATTTCGCGATCGCGTCGGGCAGGGTCCAGCCGAACGCGGCGTCGAGGAACGCGTTGAGGTTGCCGCCCCAGCCGACGGCGACGGCGGCGACCGACACCCCGTACTCGAGGATCAGATCCCACCCGATGATCCAGGCGACCAGTTCGCCCAGCGTCGCGTACGTGTAGGTGTAGGCGCTGCCGGAGACCGGGATGGACGACGCCAGCTCGGCGTAGGACAGTGCCGAGAACGAACAGGCCACCGCCGCGAGCACGAACGACAGGATCACGGCGGGCCCGGCTATCCCGGCGCCCTTGCCGATCACCACGAAGATGCCCGTGCCGATGATGGCACCCACGCCCATGGCGGTCAGCTGGGTCGCCCCGACGGCCTTCTTGAGGCCGTGCCCCTCCTCCGTCGTCTCGGTGATCAGGGAGCGCACGTCACGTACCGCGAAGATCCCCGGTTTGCCCGATGTCGTTGCCACGATCCACCACCCTCCGCCATTGGTGAGTACCGATCTCACCTTGTGCTCATGTGGTCACTCTGCGCAAGTCGTGAGTGGTACCGAAAGCCGTGGCAGCCTGCGCCACGCCGGACGGTCGTTGTACCGTGTGGCGATGGGCGAGGCGGTGTTGACGACACGTCGGCAGGCCGACGGCGCGATCGTCATCGAGGTGCGTGGCAGCCTCGACGCCGCCACCGTGGACCTGTTGCGCGAGACCCTGGTCGGCACGCTGCAGCGGGAGCGCCCGGTCGTGCTCGTCGTCGACCTGACCTTCGTGGTCTTCATGGACTCGGTGGGCATCGGCACGCTGGTCAGCGGGTACAACTCGGCCCGCGAGGTGGGCACCCGCTTCGTGCTGCGCAACCCGAGCGAGTTCGTCCACCGGCAACTGCGCGTGACCGGCCTCGCTGAGATGTTCGGGCTGCCGCCGTCTCCGTCGTCCACCCAGACGTTCACCCCCTGAGCGGTGATCTCCGATCGCGCGCGCGATCGCCCGGCGACGGCTAATGTGCGGTCATGGAACGGGTGGCCGGGGCGTGGTGTGACGGCGCCGCCGCCTGCTTTCGCCTCCCCGATCAAGATCAAAAGCTTTCCGCCGTACGTCTGATGTGCGGGTTCCTGGGTTCTCCGGAGTTCACGTACGAGGCGGCGCAGAAGCGGTGGGACCTGCGGATCCCGAAGCCGGACGCGGCCCGCATCGAGTACAAGCTCGAGCTGACCCACCGCGACGGGCGCCGGGAGACCATCTGCGACCAGGGCAACCCGCGGCGGGCGCCGGGCGGGTACGGCGAGTCGTCGGTGCTGTGGTGCCGCGACTACCGCGAGCCCGATTGGCTGCACCTGCCGCCGGTCGCGGGCGACTGGCGCGATTTCGACGCGACCACCCGGATCTGGTCGCCGGCCGGTGCCGCCGACCGGGTGCTGGTCGCGCACGACGGCCCCGACTACGAGAGGTACGCGGAGCTGGGGCGATATGCGGCGGCGTCGATCGCGGCCGAGCGGATCCGTCCGTTCCACCTCGTCCTGCTCGGCACGACCGAGCGCTTCGAGGACTATTCGGCCTCCACCGCGTACACGAAACGCCTGGCCCACGAGGTCCTGCCGGAGATAGCCGACAAGCTCGGGGCGCGCGGGCCGGTCGTCGGGGTCGGCGCCAGCCTCGGCGCCCTCGGGATGCTGCACGTCCAGCGGCACGCCCCGGAGCTGTTCGGCGGGCTGTTCCTGCAGTCCGGCAGCTTCTTCCAGCCTCGCTTCGACTCGCAGGAATCGGGCTTCGTGCGCTACCAGCGGATCATCCGGTTCGTCTCGCTGGTCCTGCGGGCCCGGACCGGTCCCGCCGTGCCGGCCACGATGACCTGCGGCACGGTCGAGGAGAACCTCGCCAACAACCGGAGCATGGCGAGCGCCCTGCGCGCTCAGGGATACGAGCTCACGTTCGCGGAGAACCGCGACGCGCACAACTGGATCGGCTGGCGGGACGCCCTCGACCCGCACCTGACCACGCTGCTGCAGCGGGTCTGGCCGTAGCTACTCAACCCCTCGCTTCGCACCCCTCGGGAGGACGACGTGGCCGACGTCGAGCACACCATCGGATTGTTGCTGGGCACCGAGGACGACTGGCCGCGCGCGTACGAGGCGTTGCTGCGCCGCCTCGGCGTGGTAAGCGGCCCCGACGGCCGCACCCACCGCACCGGCTCGGTCCGGGTCACCATCGAGCCGTTCAACCTGCGCGACAAGCCCAAGCACGACCTGGTCATCGACCGGCTCGCGTACTGGTACTACCACCCGCGCGAGTGGCTCAAGAAGATCGCGCTGATGGACGACGTGTACCTGCTGAACAGCCCGTTCACGTTCCAGTCGATGGAGAAGCACGCGGCGTACTGCGCGATGATGCGGCTCGGGCTCAAGGTGCCGGAGACGGTGCTGGTCCCGTACAAGAATCCTCTCGACAATTCCCGGTACGCCTACACGGCCGCGCGCTACAACCAGGCCTTCGATCTGGACAAGACCGCCGACCAGGTGGGCTATCCGATGTTCATGAAGCCGTACGACGGCGGCGCCTGGGTCGGGGTGACGCGGATCCGCAACCCGCAGGAGCTGCACGCCGCGTACGACGCCTCCGGCGAGCGGCTCATGCACCTGCAGGCCTCGGTCGAGGGGTACGACGTGTTCGCCCGCTCGCTGACCATCGGTCCCGAGACGATGGTCATGAAGTTCCGCCCCGAGCAGCCCATGCACTCCCGGTACGAGGTGGACCACGGCTTCCTCAGCGCCGACGTGGGCCACGAGGTGGTCACGATCTCCCGGCTGGTCAACGCGTTCTTCCGGTGGGAGTTCAACTCGTGCGAGTCGCTGGTGCGCGGCACCGACGTGCACCCGATCGACTACGCGAACGCCTGCCCCGACGTGGCGATCACCTCGCTGCACTACTACTTCCCGTGGGCGATGGCGGCGCTGCTGCGCTGGACCGTCTTCTGCGTGGTCACCGACCGGCGCCCGCGCCTGGACACCGACACCTCACGCTACTTCGCGATCGGCGACGACCCGTCCCTGTCGTACGCGGAAAAGCTTGTGGAGTACCGCCGGCTGGCCGACGAGTACTTCGAGACCGATCGATACCGCGACTTCTGCGACACCTACCTCTCGCACGTCAACGAGATCGTCTACGACTGGGTGAACTCGGAGGAGTTCCGCGCGCTGCTGCGCGAGACGGTCCGCGCGACGTACCCGGTGCACGAGCACGAGAAGTTCCTCGGCCACTTCGGCGGGCTGGTCGATGCCTGGGTGCGCGACAACTCCTGATGCCGTTCTTGTCGGACCCCCGGCCTATTGTCGGTCGGGTGGTACGGATGCGGATCGAGGGACGGGACCTGCCGGCGGCCGATGAGCTGCGCCTGCGCAACGTGCATGTCGGGGTGCAGCGCAAGGCCGAGGTGATCGACCGGGTGCCGGTCTCGGCCCCGTCCGCGACCTGGGAGCTCGACGTCGCCGTGCGCGAGATCGACGGCCTGCTCGACGTGGGCGGGCCGTTCGTGCACGGCCGGCCCGGGGCCAGGTTCCTCTATCTGAGCTGGGGAAACGTCGACGGTACGACGTTCGAGATGTTCCGGCGGGCCAAGCTGATGTTCGGCGACATCCCGACCGCGCTGCTGCGCGGCGCCCACGAGGCCGGCGGCGTGCTGGTGGGCGAGCTGGGGCTGACCGACGAGTGCGGCCTGCCCAAGTGCGCCCGGGTGCGCCCGCCCGACATCGTCTGGACGCTGCGATGACGGCGGGCGGCGCGGCGACGGCGGGCGGTGCGACCACGGCGGGCGGTGCGACGACGGCGGGCGGTGCGACGACGGCGGGCGGTGCGACCACGGCGGGCGGTGCGACCACGGCGGGCGGTGCGACCACGGCGGGCGGTGCGACCACGGCGGGCGGTGCGACCACGGC
>NZ_KB903357.1 GCF_000379645.1 Paractinoplanes globisporus DSM 43857 | reverse complement strand
TGGCGGCTGTCGCGCCGCGCGACGGTGCCGTACCTGGGGCTGCCGCGCCGCGCGGCGGTGCCTCAGGTGGGGCTGCCGCGCCGCACGACGGCGTCGAAGCCGGCCGCCAGCAGCAGGACCGCGCCGGTGACCACCCACTCGAAGCCGGCCGAGTTGGAACCCTGGATGAGGTCGCTCATGCCGTTGGTGATGACGGCGACGACGAGCCCGCCCAGGACGGCGTCGATCATGTGGCCGCGGCCGCCGAACAGCGACGTGCCGCCGATGACCGCGGCGCCCACGGCGAGCAGCAGGGTGTTGCCGGCGCCGGCGTTCGACTGGACCGACTGCAGCAGCGACGCGGCGGCGATGCCGGACACCGCCGCCATCCCGGAACAGATGGCGAACACCGAGACGCGCACGCGGGACACGACGATCCCGGCCCGCCGGGAGGCCTCCGCGTTGCCGCCGACGGCGTAGAGGTGCCGGCCGTAGCGGGTGCGGCTCAGCACGAAGTGCCCGGCCGCGAACAGCACGACCAGCAGCAGCACGACCCAGGGCATTCCCTCGGCCTTGTTGGCGAAGAAGGCGTTGGTGGTCAGATTGCGGTTGAGCCCCATGACGTACGTGAAAAATGCCCCGAGGATTGCAACGGTCAGAACCTTTACCGCGATGATGGCCGTCGGCGTGGCCGGCAGGCCCGCGCGCCGCCGCCCGGCCGCGTCGTTGATCTTGACTGCGGCGTAGCCGGCGACGACCACCGCGAGCAACACCCAGCCGGCCCACATCGGGACGAAGCTGTTCTCGAGGCCGATCAGCGGGGAACCGCTCGGCAGGATCACCGAGCCCTGCCCGCCGATGAGGATCAGGGTGACGCCCTGGAAGGCCAGGAACGTGGCGAGCGTGATGACGAACGACGGAATTTTGACCCGGGCGCGCAGCCACCCCATCGCCAGTCCGATCACGACGCCGGAGGCGAGCGCGGCGACCATCCCGAGCCACCAGGGCACGCCGTGGCGCAGCAGCAGGACGGCCATGATCGCTGCGCACAGCCCGCCCGTCGTGCCGGCGGACAGATCAATCTCGCCGAGCAACAGTACGAAGATAAGACCCATCGCCATGATGATGATCGGCGCGGCCTGGATGACCAGCGCCTCGATGTTGTAGGCGCTGAGGAAACCCTGGTGCACGACGGCGAAGACGGCCGTGATGACGACCAGTCCGGCGATCGCGGGAAGGGATCCGAGCTGTCCGCCGCGGAGCCGGGCCAGATAGGAGCGGGTGTAGTCGCCCAGCCCGGCCGGCGCCTGCGGTTCGTCGTGCTCGACGAGGTCGTCGAGTTGGGTGGTCATACCGTTGCTCCGGTCGATTCGGCCGGCGAGAGGCCCAGTGCGCCCGAACGGCCGGCGGTGATCAGTTCGACGATCTGCGTCTGCGTGACGTCGCGGCGGCGGACCTGCGCGGCCATCCGCCCGAGGTAGAGCACCGCGACGGAGTCGGCGACCCGCAGGACGTCGTTCATGTTGTGCGAGACGAGGACGACCGCGACACCCTGGTCGGCGAGCCGGCGTACCAGGTCGAGGACCTGCTCGGTCTGGGCGACGCCGAGCGCCGCGGTGGGCTCGTCGAGGATGACGACCCTCGACTTCCACAGCACCGACTTGGCGATGGCCACGGTCTGCCGTTGCCCGCCGGAAAGGCTGGCCACCAATTGGCGTACGGAATGAACCGTGCGCACCGACAGCGAGGCCAGGGCCTGCCGGGCCAGCCTTTCCATCGTGTTCTCGTCGAGGGTCCCGAGCCGGTTGCGGCGTTCCCGGCCGAGGAACATGTTCTCGACGATGTCGAGGTTCTCGCAGAGCGCGAGATCCTGGTAGACGATCTCGATGCCGAGAGCGGCCGCATCCCGCGGATCCCGTACGACGACCGGCTCGCCGTCGATCAGGATGTCGCCGGCGTCGACGGTGTAGGTGCCGCCGATGCATTTGATCAGGGTTGACTTGCCCGCGCCGTTGTCGCCGACCAGCGCGGTCACCTCACCCGCCTCGGCCGTGAGGTCGACGGCGGTGAGCGCCTGGACCGGCCCGAATGCCTTGTACACGCCGCGCAGCTGCAGCATCGTGGTCACCTGTTCCCGCGAATCAGCCGGCGACGTTGATGCCGTTGGCGGTGCACAGCTTCTGCAGCGCCGGAGTCGGGCAGACCGCGGCGGCGGTGACGTAGCCGTCGGTCACCGGCAGGGCGACGTTGGCCTTGGTGATGACCGTGGGCGTGGCCAGGAACGAGGGGACCTCGCGGCCGCTGGTCGGGTCCTTGGTCATGGCCGGCGCGGCCGGCTTCTGTCCGTCGAGGATCTGCGAGGCGAGTTTGATGGCGACGTCGGCCTCTCCGGCGACCGGCTTGTAGATGGTGAAGGCCTGCGTGCCAGACATTATGTTGTCCAGACCACCGGCGGTGGCGTCCTGCCCGGAGACGGCGACCTTGCCCGCGAGGCCCTGAGCCTTGAGCACGTTGATCACGGCCTGGGCCATGGTGTCGTTGGCGACCATGACCGCGTTGATGTCATGGTGCTGACCGAGCATGGTCGTGAAGACGGTCTGCGCGGTGGCCGGATCCCAGTTGCCGGTCTGCTCGGCGAGCTTGTGCCAGCCGGGCTGCTTCGACAGCACCGAGTTGTAGCCCTGCGCGAACTGGGTCGCGTTGTTGTCGGTCGGCGCGCCGTCGATCTCGACGTAGTTGACGTCGGTCTTGCCCTTGACCTGCGGCGCCTGGGTCAGAGCGGTGCCCTGGTCCTCGCCGACCTTCACGTTGTTGTACGAGACGTAGTACGAGGCGGATCCGCCGGCGGTGAGCCGGTCGTAGTCGATGGTGACCACGTTGTGCTGCTGGGCGAGGGTTTCGATCGCCTTGCCGGAGCCCGGGTCGAGGTTGGTGACCAGCAGCACCCCGACGCCCGCGTTGATCAGGGCCTGGGCCTGGGACTGCTGGGTGGTGGCGGTGCCGTTCGCGTTGTCGACGTAACAGGTCAGCCCGTACGCCTTGCACTGCTTGTTGATCTCGTTGGGGTCGGCCGAGACCCACCGGGGGGAGGACGCCGTGTCCGGCAGCAGGACGCCGACCTTGGTGTTCTTCGCCGCGGTCGAGCCGCTGCCGGAGCCGCCGCCGGAGCCGCTGCCGGAGTTGCTGCTGCCGCAGGCGGCCAGCCCGCCGAGCAGCATCAGCCCGACTCCGGAGGTCGCAAGGAATTTGCGGGGCAGAGTGCGCATCATCGCGCTTCCTTTCATCATGTCTTTTCGGAGGGCGGCCTTTTCCTCGGACCGGCATGCCTTTATGCCTCATCGCCAATACGACGAGGCGCAGGTCCGGAATGGTGAGGAGGACGCCGTTCTCCGCTCGTGGACCACTGTTGCGCGGTCACGATGAGAAGGACATGAGAAAGAAACCGCCGACGGCACGGTGTGCGGAGCGTGCGGCTCGGCCCGGCCGGAGCTCGCCGCCTACTCGGCCGTCCGCTCGCCGGCTCGGCGAGGATTGATCAATGACCGGACCGCGAACGGGTCACGGAGCCGGCGCATCGCCTCGGCCCCGTCGTCGACGGTCGATCGGGGCCGTCCGGCGGCCTCGGTGCCGCGCGTTGCCGGAGGTGCCACGAACAGGGTGGCATGGTTGTGATTCGGTGTCATTCACGGTCCTTTGTGTACGTTCGGTGAGTGGGGCGGGTCGTCAGGCGGTGATCGCGTCGACCGCCTTCTTCAGCGCCGAGGGCTGCGCCGGGTTGCGCGGCGCCTTCTCGCGCATGTCGTTCATGCGGACGCCCAGCTCCCGCAACTGGTTGCGTCCGAGGGCCTCGCGAACCTTCGGGAACCAGTCCTGCTCTTCCTCGTCGATGTGATGCGTGACGTTCTCGATCAGGACGGTCGTCTTCGCGTCGAAACGCTCGTCGCTCGGCTCCATGGCGAACAACTCGGCGCACAGCACGTCGGCGACGTGGTGCTCCTCGTACGACTCCAGGATGTCGTCCTCGAGGGCGGGCAGGAGCTTGCGGACCTCAGGATACATGCACTCGTTCTCGAGGTACGTATGGACCGTGAGCTCCTCGATGATGCGGCCGACGATCCGGCCCTTCGTTTTGGCGGCGCCGTCGCCGGCGTCCTGGAACTCCTTGAACAATTTCTTGATGGTCTTGTGGTCGTTCTTGAGAATGACAATGGCGTCGGTCGACATGAGGTCCTCCGATTCGGCGGGCATGGGCACGGCCCATCACCCGAGTTCGCGATGATCCGGGCTAGGTCGTGTTTCGTAGGGCGCGGAGCCATTGGTTGATGGCCGCGATGGTGAGGGTGGCTTCGTAGCGTACGGCGAGCTTGTCGTACCTGGTGGCCATGGCGCGGTGGTGTTTGAGCTGGTTGATGCCGCATTCCACGGCATGACGCAAGCGATACTCCGTGGGGTCAAAGGCGGGCGGGCGTCCGCCCTTGGACCCCTTGGCCTTGCGGTGGGCGTCCTGGTCGGTCTTGCTCGGGATGCACGCTCGGATGCCGCGGCGACGCAGATGGGCGCGGTTGGCCTTGGACGTGTACGCCTTGTCGGCCAACACCGTGTCCGGCCGGGTCCGAGGCCGGCCGCCACCGGCTCGGGCCACTCGCACCTTGGCCAGCACGGGAATGAACTGCGGGCTGTCGCCGCGCTGGCCAGCGGTCACGACCACGGCCATCAGTTTGCGGCCTTGTTCGCAGGCCAGATGGGTTTTGGTGGTCCAACCGCCCCGCGATCGGCCGAGTCCGTGATCGGCCGGCTCCGCCTGCACGCCTCCAGGCGGTTCCTTCTGCCGGTGACCGTCGCGGCGGGCGCCGGCCGCGTGCTGATGGGCGCGGCAGATGGTCGAGTCCACGCTCACCGTCCAGCCGATCAACCCGGCGGCGTCGGCTCGGCCTGCAACGCCGCCAGGATCTGCGTCCAGATACCGTCGCGCTGCCACCGCCGGAACCATCGATACAGCGTCTGCCACGGCGGATACACCACGGGCACATCCCGCCACGGCGAGCCGGTCCGGACCCGCCACCGGATCCCGTCGATGATCACTCTCATGGTCCATCTGCGCGGCCGAGCATGACCTGCTCCCGCCGGCAGCAGCGACTCCAGCGCCGCCCACTGCCCGTCGGTCAGGTCATGTCGCCTCGCTGCCGCTACGCTCGGCACGAGGTCTCCGGTGTGAAGTTCTAGCTTGGTCGCTGAACCAACTACCGGAGACCTCTTCAGTTATCGATCACCGCCGCGCCGCAACATCGACGCCCCTACGAAACACGACCTAGGGCCTGCCTGCCCGAGTGGTGAGCTGGCGGCGCCAGCGGGATTCGGTGTAGCGGAACGGCGCCGTCGACTCGAGGAACTGCCGCAGAGCCGGCAGGAGCCGGTCGGCGGCGGTTTCCTGTGGGTAGTGACCCGCGCCGTCGATCTCGAGCAGCCGCGGATCGGTGAGCAGGCCGGCCACGCCGCGGTGATGGTGCGGCGGAATGGTTTTGTCGTCAGTTCCCCAGACCAGCAACACCGGCAGGCCGGCGAGTTGCTCGAGATGCCCGGTGGCGCTGACGGATTGCCCACGCCAGTTGATGACGGTCCGGGCGGTACGGATGAAGGTGCGGCGCTGCCCGGCGTGGGTGAGCAGGCGCAGGCTGTCGGCGACCGGGCCGGCGTCGGGCCGGGCCAGGAGGGCAGGCGCGATCGACGACACCGCGTTCAACGTTCGCAGGGTGACGGATCGGGGTACCAGAGCCAGGCCCGCGACCACGGTCTGCGCGCCCGGCAGGGTGGCGGCGCGCAACACCGGAGTCAGCTGTGGGCCGAGACCGCCGCTGCTGATCAGAGCGAGCCGCTCGATGCGCTCCGGGAACTGGTAGGCGAATTGCAGGGCGACTCCGCCGCCGAGGCTGTGGCCGACGACGGTCGCGTAGGAGTGGCCGAGAACGACGAGCAGGTCGCGAAGCGACGCGGCGAGCGCGCCGAGCGAGTAGTCGCCGGCCGGCGCGTCCGATTCCCCGTGGCCAGGCAGGTCGGGGGCGATGACCGTGTGGGTGGCGGCGAGGCCGTCGAGAACCCGGTCCCAGGTCCGGCGCGAGCCGCCGAGACCGTGGATCAGAAGCAGCGGCTCCCCGGTGCCGGCGGTCGTGCAGGCGATGGTGCCTCCGCCTACCCTGACTTTCCGCTCCCGGCGGGTCTCGCTGACGCTGTGCTGCGGGCCGGCTGGAGCCCGGCTGATGATGGTCGTGATGAGGTGTCTCCCAAGAGCAAGGCAAGTCGGCGAGCCGCACCGTACGAATGCCCCGCGATTCGCAAGCCAAACCGGTCGGGCGTCACTGCGCCGGAGATCTCAACGGCGGTCCGGAGTCCGCGGCGGTCGCCTGACGGAGTCTCTCCGCGTCGCGTTCGGTTGCGGCGGCGTCGTGGGCGAGGTCGGGGTCGGTGTCGGGTTGCGGTACGCACAGCAGCAGCGCCTTCGGGCGTACGGTGATCAGCATTTCCTTGCCCGGGTCGATGAGGTCGCCGTCGAGCTGGCGGGGCTGGACCCGGTTGCTGCGGATCTCCACCCGGGTGGCAGTGAACGTCTCCATGCGGGCGACGGTGTCCTTGCGGCGCAGGACCCCCCAGCCGAGCGACAACCAGTGCCGCAGGGTTCTCGGGCTGAGGATGGCGACGTCGAGCAGACCATCGTCGGGCTGGGCCTCACTGAGCAGGCGCATGCCGCCTTGGAGCCGTCCGACGTTGCCGACGATGACGGTGCGGGGGCGCCGGGCGAACGGCGGCCGGTCGTCGAGGGTGATGCGGGTTCGCATCGGGCGGTCGCGCAGGTGCTGGAAGGCCCCGGCGGCGTAGGCGAGCCAGCCGATGTGCTTCTTCGCCGTGTCGTTTGTCGCGTCGATCATGTGGGCGTCGAAGCCCATGCCGGCCATCACGGCGAAGCTCTGGTCACCGACGGAGCCGACGTCGATGCGGCGGCGGCCGCCCTGGAGGACGACCTCGACGCCGGTCGCGATGTCGCCGGTGAGCCCGAGGTTGACGGCCAGCAGGTTGCCGGTGCCGGCGGGGAGCACGGCGAGGGCGACGTCGGTTCCGGCGAGGGCGGTCACGCAGGCCATGACCGTGCCGTCGCCGCCGCAGGCGAAGACGAGTTCCGCGCCGTCGCGCACGGCGCGGGAGGTCTGGCCGAGTCCCGGGTCGTCGGCCGTGGTCTCGAGCCACATCGGTTCCGGCCACCCCGCGACGGCCAGCGCGTCGGTGATGGTCCGGCGCAGCTGTTCGAGGTCGGGAACCTTCGTCGGATTCACGATGACGGCCGAGCGCAGCGCTCCGGCTCGCGGCGGGCGGGTTGACGCCGGTGAATTCATGTCGTGATGCCCTCGTGATCTGTTGTGGTGATCGGGCCGGAGGTGTGCCCTCCGCCCGTGCTGATGCGTACGAGCGTCAGTTTCAGCGCCGCGCTCACCGTGACGGCGGGCAGCGCCGCGTCGCCCCAGCCCGGACCCGCGGCGATCACCTCGACGCCCGGGCAGGCGGTCAGCAGCGTCCGGATCTGCCGGGGATCGGCCGTATCCCCGGTCTGCGACCAGATGACTGTCACGGCCGGGAGCAGGCGCCGGGTCGCGGCCACCACCGCCGGCGACGGGACCCGCGTCCCCAGCACGCAGCTGCCGGCGCCGACCTCGGCCAGCGCGGCGGCGAAGGCCTCCAACGGCAACACGTGACGCTCCCGTGGGGTGCATGCCATCAGGACCAGGACCGGTAACCGATCAAGCGGGCTCCGCACCGTCATCAGGACCTGCGCCACCGCGCGGGTGAAGAGCCGCTCCGACACATCGGTGTCGTGCCGGCTGTCCCGGACGGCGTGCCACGCCGGGGAGACCAGCCACTCCCAGGTCCGGGTCACCCCGTACGACGCGATCGATGTGCGCACGGCGCCGCTCACGGCATCGGTGTCGAGATTCGCCGCCGCGTGGACGAGACCGCTGATGGTCGTGGCCGGCATGATCACCGATCCGCCGCCGATTTCGGTTGATCGCATTGCCGCTCCCGCTGGGCGTCGGTACGAAAACGCCGCCGGGGTCCTGGGCGAGCAGATCCCGTAATACCCGGCTTCCGCTCGTCGAACACATCGGATCGCCGCGTTTCTCGTGGACATCCGGGACGAGGCCCGCCTTGCGGCCAGGACACGTGGCGCGTCGATCGGATCAGCTGCTGCGGTGCTTGCCGTTGGCGGTTCCGCCGTCGACGTGGTAGTTGATCGGCTGCGTGCGGACTTCGCCGGTGACGGCGTCCCCGGTGATCGGCGCACGGCCGAGCCGTCCGGCGCCGTGGCTGAGGCCGTAATAGGTGTAGAGCTCCTCCTCGTCGGCCGGGCTGAGATCCCGGTCGGCGTCGATCGGCGGCGCCCCCTTGACCCGATCCTTGTCGAACGGGACCTCGATCCGCTCGTCGACGAGGGTGGCCTCGCCCAGCGGTACGAGGAACTCCTTCCGGCCGAAGAGCCCGGTACGAACGCTTACCCATTCCGGCTCGCCGGTCCGGTCGTCGAAGTGGACCTGGCCGGCCGAGCCGATCTTGCTGCCGCTGGGGGAGTAGACGTCGGCGCCGTTCAGGTATTCCAGGTCGGATCGGGCGATCATGATTGTCCTTCCGAGGGGGTCCAGCGGGTGCGGCGTGGTTCCGGGCCGCTGGGGTCTGGACGGCCACCTCCGGACTTCTTCGTCACGACGAAGTCCGACTCACGTGTGAGCCTGCGGTCACTGGTGTGCCCTCGCCACGACGGGTCAAAACATGGATCGGCCCGAGCGCCTAGGCGTCCTGTTTGAGTGAGCGGAGCAGGACCGTCGCGACGTCGACGACTTCGACGTTGTCGTGTTCGGCTTTCGCGGTGACGCCGTCGCCGATCATCGTGTAGCAGAACGGGCAGCCGACGGCGATCGTCTTGGCGCCGGTGGCCAGGGCTTCTTCGGTGCGTTCGATGTTGATCCGTTTGCCGATTTTCTCTTCCATCCACATCCGGGCGCCGCCGGCACCGCAGCAGAACGAACGCTCGGAGTTACGGGGCATCTCGACCACGGTGGCGGTGGCCCCGAGGATCTCCCGAGGGGCGTCGAAGACCCGGTTGTGCCGGCCCAGGTAACACGGGTCGTGGTAGGTCAGATCACCGGCGATCTTCTCCACCGGGGTCAGCTTCCCGGTGGAGACCAGGTGGGCGAGCAGTTGGGTGTGGTGCACGACTTCGACCTTCAGCCCGAGTTGGTCGTACTCGTTGCCGAGGGTGTTGAAGCAGTGTGGGCAGGTCGCGACGATCTTCTTGACGTTGGCTTCCTGCAGGGTTTCGACGTTTTGCTGGGCGAGCATCTGGAAGACGAACTCGTTGCCGATCCGGCGGGCGGGGTCGCCGGTGCAGGTTTCGCCCTCGCCGAGGATGGCGTAGTCGACACCCGCCTGGTGCAGCAGGGTGGCCACCGCCCGCGTGGTCTTTTTCGCCCGGTCCTCGAACGCGCCGGCGCAGCCGACCCAGAACAGGTATTCGAAGTCGTCTTTCTCGCCGACCCGCGGCACCGTGAAGTCGAGGCCTTTGGTCCAGTCCTCGCGGGTGTTCTGCGGGGCGCCCCACGGGTTGCCCTTGTTTTCCAGGTTGCGCAGCATGACGCCGGCCTCGGCCGGGAAGCTCGATTCGATCAGGACCTGGTAGCGGCGCATGTCGACGATGTGATCGACGTGCTCGATGTCGACCGGGCACTGCTCTACACACGCACCGCAGGTGGTGCACGACCACAGCACGTCCGGGTCGATGATCCCGTTCTCGGCGGCGGTGCCGATCAACGGCCGCTGCGCCTCGGCCATAGCGAGCACGTCGACGCCGGCGAGTTCCTCGGCCGAGCCGGTCAGATCCTTCCCACCGCCCGCGAGCAGATACGGCGCCTTCGCGTAGGCGTGATCCCGCAGGGACAGCACCAGCAGCTTCGGCGATAGTGGCTTGGCGGTGTTCCAGGCCGGGCACTGCGACTGGCAACGCCCGCATTCGGTGCAGGTGGAGAAGTCCAGCAGCCCCTTCCAGGTGAACTGCTCGACCGCGGCCACCCCGAACTGGTCCTTCTCCGGGTCGGCCTCCTCGAAATCGAGCGGCTTGCCGGCGCTGGTCATCGGCCGCAGCCCGCCCAACCCGGACCCGGCCGGTCTCTCCGGGCTGCGTTTGAAGAAGATGTTGACGAACGCTAGGAACCGGTGCCATGCGACGCCCATCGTCGGGTTCAGCGCGATCGTGATCAGCCAGCCCATCGAGATGAGCAGCTTGACCAACGCCACCCAAGTCGGCCCATCCGCCGCCGCCGGCAGGATCGACCCGATCGCGTGCGAGAGCGGCGTCGCCCAGACCGGGAACTCGAACGTGTCGTTGGCGACCTTGAAACCCCGGATCAAAAACCCGCAGGTGAGTACGCCGAGGATCACGCCCTCGACGAAGTAGGCCTGCCACATCGTCGAGCCGAGAAACCGGGACCGCGGCGCCCGCCGGGCTCTCTGCCGCATCACGATCAGGTACAGGATCCCGGCCAGCCCGAGGATCCCGACCCACTCGGTGACCAGCCCGTACGGCGTCCAACCGCCGATGACCGGCAGCCCGCCGGAAGGGTCGACGACCTCGAAGTACGCCTCCACGACCAGCAGGAACAGGATCATGAAGGAGACCATCACGAACCAGTGCGCCGCGCCGATGTAGCCCCACTTGAGCATCCGAGTGTGACCGAGCGTCTCCGCCACCATCCTCCTGAACCGGACGCCATAGGACGCGAAATGCGCCGGCTGACCCTGACGGATCACCGCGGTGATCGTCAGAACGGCACGCACCGCCAGCACGACGGCCGTGACCGTCACGGCGCCGGCCAGAACGGTGGCGACCATCTGCGCGAACCCCATCTGCGGCCTCCCACGCGCCACGGAACTGGATCAGGAGCCTAAGTCCTCGGGGTGCCGTTGCTGAAGAGGTTTCCGGCAGAATTTGAGCGCGGTTCAGTGTCTGATCCGCCATCCGGGTCGCCGCGGAACCGTGTCAGAGCTGCGCACGCTCAAATCGCCTGTTGACTGCGTCACACGCGGCGGGGTAAGAAGGCTGAGCGACGTTCATTCCGCCGTCGGCGCTGGGAGGACATCCTCATGTCAACACGACCCCTTAGTCGCATTTTTCTCGCAGCAAGCGCCGTGTGCGCGCTGTTTCTCACGGCCTGCGGGGGCTCAACTGAGTTGGACTCAAACAAGGCGTCGAGTGCCGGTAAGGACTCGCCGTTCATCTACTACGTGTCGGTCTCGGTCACCGGACCCGTCGCCGCGTTCACGGACGCGGAGATCGGCGGCTTCCAGCTCGCGGTCGACAAGGTCAACGAGCAGGGCGGCATCAACGGCCGCAAGGTCGAGCTGGTCGTCCAGAACGACGGCAACGACCCGACGACCGCCGTGACCCTGCTGCAGAAGTACCTGGCGTCCGGCAAGACACCGGATGCGGTGTACGCCGGGTCGTCGAGCGCGGTGGCGCTCAGCCTGCTGCCGGTGCTCGCGTCCCGGAAGATCATTTCGCTGAGCGCGCCGAACTCGAAGGCGGCGCTGGACCACCCGGACAAGTACCCCTACGGCTTCGCCACCACGGTCGCCTCGGCCGAGTCCGGGCCGTTCTTCGCCAAGGAGGCGCAGGCCAAGGGCTTCAAGAAGGTCGCGATGCTGTACGCCGACAGCGCCACCGGCCAAGGCTCGTTCGCGGCGTACCAGGAGGCCATGAAGGAGGCCGGCATCCCGCTGGTCTCGGCGACCTACAAGGAGACGTCGCTGGACATGACGCCGCAGCTGCAGAAGTTGCAGGCCGAGAAGCCCGACGCGCTGATCCTCAACGGGTACGGCGCCCCGACGCTCTACGTCTTCAAGAGCCGCGCGCAGCTCGGCTGGGACCTGCCGACCTACGCCGACACCCTGGCCAGCAGCTTCCCGCTGGCCAAGAACCTGCCGCCGGAGAGCCTGAAGAACGTCATGGTGCAGGTGAACAAGCCGAGCCTGGCCGATTCGCCGCACCCCGACGGACTCCAGGCCTTCATCGACACCGTGAAGAACGGCGATCACAAGGCCCAATTCCCCACGTACGGCGTCAGCCCGTACGCGGTCGGCTGGGACAACGTCATGCTCGCCCGCGCGGCCGCGACCCAGGCCGGCACCTCGGACGGCGACAAGGTCAAGGAGCTGCTCGAGAGCGGCAAGTTCCAGAAGCCGTCCGGCGACCTGCTCGGCAACGGCAAGGACGCCTCGGCCATCGACTACTGCTACAGCCCGCAGACCCACTTCCCGTGCCCGACGTCGGAGACGTTCGAGTTCGTCCCGCCGCCCACCACCGACGCCAACGGCATGTACGTCGTCACGGCGGGCTCCTGATCGACCGATCTCGCGCCGCGAGTGGCCGTAACCGGTCACTCGCGGCGCCGTACCGACGCCGGAGGCGAGGACGTAATGACGACTATCTGGTCGGGGCTGGTGATCGGCGCCCTGTACTCGTTGGTGGCCATCGGCTACAACACGGTGCTGCTGGCCTCGGGGGTGTTCAACTTCGCGCACGGGCAGCTGATCATGCTCGCCACGTACGCATCGTTCCTGGGCAGCGTGACCTTCCACCTGCCCTGGCCGCTGACCGTTCTGTTCGCCACGATCGCGGTGGCGGTGGTGGCGATCGTCGAGGAGCGGGTGGCCATCCGCCCGCTGCTCGCCCGGCGCGACATCCACGCCGCCCTGATCACCACGGTCGGCGCGTCCACCGTGATGAGCGGGCTCGCCGAGGTGACCGCCGGCTCCGACCCCAAGCAGCTGGCGATCCCGATCAGCAACGATCCGCTGACGATCCTGGGCGGCGTCATCGCGCCGATGGACCTTCTGCTGATCATCGCGACCCTGGCGATCGGCCTCGGCATCCACTTCTGGTCGCGGCGCAGCCTGCTGGGCATCGCCTCGCTGGCGGTCGCCGAGAACCGCGACGCGGCCTCGGTACGCGGCATCGACACCAAGCTGCTCGGGGTCGGCGCCTTCGCCGTGGCCGGTGGCATCGCGGGCGCCACCGGCCTGCTGGTCGGCGCGCACACCTACGCCATCCCGTCGCTGGGCAACAGCCTGGCGCTGTTCGGGTTCGTCGCCATCGCGATCGGCGGCGCCGGCAGCCAGCTGGGCGGGCTGCTCGGCGGCTTCATCACCGGAATCATCTTCGCGCTGTCCGCCCGCTACATCGGCAGCGATTACCCGCAGATCGTCGTGTTCGGTGTCTTCCTCGCCGTCCTGCTCACCCGTCCGCGAGGAATCTTCGGTCGCGCAATGGAAAGGGTCGTCTGATGTCCCGTGCCGCCCTCACCGCCACCCGGCTCCGTCCCCTCCGGCCGGCCCTGCCGATCGTGGTCCTGCTGGCCGCCATGGCGGCACCGTACTTCGGCATGAGCCTGTACGCGGCTCGGACCGTCATGCTGATCTGTGGGCTGGCGCTGCTGGTCAGCAGCATCAACATCGTCCTCGGGTACGCCGGCGAGCTGGCCGTCGGCCAGGTCGCCCTGTACGCCACGGGCGCCTACGTCGCCGGCTATCTCGGCAGCGCGCACGGCGTCACCGAGATCCTGATCGTGATCCCGATCGCGATCCTGGTCGTCATTGTGATCGGCCTGGTCACCGGCATCCCCGGCCTGCGGCTCGGCGGCTGGTCGCTGGCGATGGTCACGTTCTTCCTGGTTTTGCTGCTGCCCGACTTCATCAACGTGTTCGAGCACTTCACCGCCGGCACGCTGGGCATCTCGGTGCCGGCGCCGACGCTGTTCGGCAGCACGATCACCGGTACCAACTTCTACTTCCTCACGTTGCTGGTCACGGCGCTGTGGTTCGCCGTCTTCCGGAACCTGGTGCTGTCCCGGCACGGCGCCGCGTTCCTGGTGCTCAAGCACAGCCCGGTGCTGGCGGCCAGCCTGGGCATCTCGGTGTTCCGGCTGAAGCTGCTGGCGTACCTGTTCGGTGCGATTCCGGCCGCGCTGGCCGGCGTGCTCTACGGGTGGCTCCAGAACTTCATCGCCCCCGACACGTTCACCTTCCAGCTCGCCCTGAGCATTCTGGCGGCATCGGTCATCGGCGGCTCGACGTCGATCTACGGCGCCTTCATCGGCGCCGCCCTGCTGCAGATCACTCAGCAGGAGTTCACCTCGTTCAACCAATGGCAATTGGTGCTGTACGGGGCCTTCCTCATTCTGGCCGGTGTCTTCCTCTACAACGGAGTCATCGGCGCCGGCCGGCAGCTGGCCGGAGTGCTGCGCCGCCGGGGCTGGTGGCCCACGGTCACCCTGCCCGTGCGGACGGAGGTGGCCCCGCCACCCGCCGCCGAGGAGAACGAGCTGCCCGGCGAGGAACTGGCGGTCCAGGGCGTATCGAAGTCGTTCGGCGGAAACCGCGCCCTCGACGACGTGAGCGTCACCGCGAAGCCGGGCGAGGTCACCGCGGTGATCGGCCCGAACGGCTCGGGCAAGACGACGCTGCTCAATTTGGTCTGCGGGTTCTACCGTCCGACCTCCGGCACGATCTCGCTCGGCTCGCGCACGCTGGCCGGCCTGGCGTCGTACCAGGTGGCCCGGGCCGGCGTGGCCCGTACCTTCCAGACACCGCTGATCCCGAAGGATCTGACCACCAGACAGTTCGTCGCCACCGGCCGGTACATCGGGGAGTCGGCCGGCATGGCGGCGTCGATCCTGCGGCTGCCCGGCTACTTCCGTCGTACCCGCGCCGACGACGCCGAGGCGGGACGCCTGCTCGGACTGCTCGGCATCGGGCACGTGGCCGAGGACCCGGTCAGCTCGTTGCCGCTGGGCACCCGGCGGCTGGTCGAGGTGGCCCGCTGCCTCGCCGCCCGGCCGAGCCTGTTCCTGTTCGACGAGGTCGGCTCCGGTCTCGACGAGAGCGATCTGGACCGGCTGGCCGACGCGATCCGGATGATCAAGCGAGCCGGTGGGACGGTCGTGCTGGTGGAGCACAACTTCCCGCTGGTGCTCAAGCTCTCCGACACCATTCACGTGCTCGCGCAGGGCCGGCTGCTGGCCAGCGGGACGCCGGACGAGATCCAGGCGGACCCGCGGGTGCTCGAGGAGTACGTGGGATCGACGCCGTCAGCGGAGGGCCCGTCCAGCATCGACGACTTCGCCGAGCCCGCACTGTCGCAGACCGAGGAGCGTTGACCATGCTCGAGATTTCCGAACTGACGGCCGCGTACGGCGATCTGCGGGTGCTGTGGGACGTGTCGCTGAGCGTGCGGACCGGCACCAGCACGATCGTGCTCGGCCGCAACGGGGCCGGAAAGACGTCGCTGCTCAACGCCATCGCCGGCCTGCCGCCCGCGGCCGCCGCCGGCCGGATCGTGTTCGACGGCGAGGACATCACCGGCGAGGCGCCGCACCGGCGCATCCGCCGCGGCATCGGCTACGTCCAGGAGAACAAGCAGATCTTCCGGCAGCGTACGGTCGAGGAGAACCTGCTGATCGGCAGCGTGACGCTGGCCGGTTGGCGCCGGGGCACCCCTGCCCGCCGCGCCGCGCTGGATCGGGCGTACGCCCGCTTCCCGGTTCTTGCCGAGCGTCGCAAGGCCCTCGCCGGCGGTCTGTCCGGCGGACAGCAGCAGATGCTGGCCATCGCGCAGGCCCTGATGTCCGATCCCAAGCTGCTCATCCTGGACGAGCCGAGCGCCGGGCTGGCCCCGACCATCGTCAAGGACGTGTTCGCGCTCATCGGCGAGCTCAAACGCGAAGGGCTGTCGATCCTGCTGGTCGAGCAGGTGGTGGAGGCGGCCATCACGGTCGCCGACCACATCGTCGTGATCGACAACGGCCGGGTCGCGGCCGAGGGCCCGGTCAAGCAGTTCGACGACGCCTCGGTGATCCGGGAGATCTATCTCGGCCGGTCCGGGACCCCGGTGGCCGGCGCGTGACCGAACCGCGAGTCGCGCATCGCGCCATCCTGCTCTCCCTGTCCGGCATCATCCTGGGCGGCTTCGTCGGCAACCTGTCGTCGACGATCGTGGCGACGTCGCTGCCCCGGGTGATGGCCTCGCTGAACGGCAGTGTCCGCGACTACACCTGGGTCGTCGTCACCTATCTGCTCATGCTGACCGTGACCGTCCCGATCTGGGGCAAGCTGGCCGATCTGTTCGACAAGAAGAGGCTGTTCGTCACGGCCATGTCGGTCTACCTCGCCGGATCGGCCTGCGCCGGCCTCGCGATCAACCCGGCGATGCTGATCGGCGCCCGCACGTTGCAGGGCATCGGCACCGGCGGGCTGACCGCGCTCGGCGGCACGATCGTCGCGGCCATCGTCTCGCCGCGCATGCGCGGCCGGTACAGCTCGTACAACGGCATCTCGATCGCCGTCGGCACGATCAGCGGGCCGCTCATCGGCGGTCTGCTGGTCGAGACGCCGGTCGTCGGCTGGCGGGCCTGCTTCTACGTGAGCCTCCCGCTCGGACTGGCCGCGATGTGGCTGGTGCACCGGCACGTCGAGGTGCCCAACCGCCCCGGCCGCAGCCGGGTGGACGTGCTGGGCGCGGTGCTGGTGGTGGGCGCGGTCGTGCCGCTGATGCTGTGGCTGTCGCTCGGCGACGACGTCTTCGCCTGGTGGTCGGCGCCGGCGGTGGCGCTTCTACTGGCCGGTGTGCTGCTGTCGATCGCCTTCGTCGTGGTGGAGCGGCGCGTGGCCGACCCGCTGCTGCCGCTGCGCATGTTCTCCCATCGGGTGATCGCGCTGACCGTGGTCGGCTCGCTGGTGGCCGGCATGGTCTCGCTCGGCGCGCCGATCTTCATCGCGCAGTTCCTGCAGATCGGCCGGGGCCTGGCGCCGACCACCGCCGGCCTGGCCACCATCCCGCTGATCGCGGGCTCGTTCAGCGGCATCTTCTTCGGCGGCCGGCTGATCAGCCGGCTGGGCGTGCTCAAGCCGTTCCTGGTGGCCGGGGCCGTGTGCCAACTGGTCGGGGCCGCTCTGCTCGCGGTCTCCGCGGCCTCCATGCCGTACGCCGTGATCGCGGCCGACCTGTTCGTGCTCGGGATAGGCGTCGGCATCCTGCAACAGCACGTCATCATCGCCGTCCAGAACGCCCTGCCGGCGCACCAGCTCGGCGTCGGCACCGCGTCGCTGTGGTTCGCCCGCTTCCTCGGCGGCGCGGCCGGGGTCGCCGCCCTCGGCGCGGTTCTCAAGGCGGTGATCGCCGGCCGGGTCCAGGACGGCGCCGCCCGGATCGGCGTCGCGATGACCTACGACCAGGCCACCGAGGTGCCCAACCTCGGCCGGATCGGCGACGCGCTGGCCGGCGTGTACGAGCACGCCTACAGCACGGCCTTCGGCGTCATCTTCGCCGTGATCGCGCCGCTGACGCTGATCACGCTCGGGTGCATCGCGCTGATGCCCGAGGTCCCCATGCACGACCGCGTCCCGGTCGTCGAGGAGGAACCCGTCGCGCAGCATTGACCCGGCACGACAAAGGGCCGGCATCCGATCGGGATGCCGGCCCTTCCGTCGGTTCAGGCGCGCTTGCGGATCTCGTCGGCGGCCTGCGGGACGACCTTGAACAGGTCGCCGACGACGCCGAAGTCGGCGAGCTCGAAGATCGGCGCCTCCGGGTCCTTGTTGACGGCGACGATCGTCTTGCTGGTCTGCATGCCGGCCCGGTGCTGGATCGCGCCGGAGATGCCGAGCGCGACGTACAGCTGCGGCGACACGGTCTTGCCGGTCTGCCCGACCTGGAACTGGTGGGGGTAGAAGCCGGAGTCGACCGCCGCCCGCGACGCGCCGACCGCGCCGCCGAGCAGGTCGGCGAGTTCCTCGACCAGCGCGAAGCTGTCGGCGCTGCCGACACCGCGGCCGCCGGAGACCACGATGGACGCCTCGGTGAGCTCGGGCCGGGCACCCTTGCGTTCGACCACCCGCTCGGTGACCCGAGCCAGCCGGTCGGCATCGGTCACAGCCACCGCGAGCGGCTCGACCACCGGCGTCGCCGGCGCCGGCGACGGGGTCAGCGAGTTCGGTCGCAACGTGATCAGCGGGACGCCCCGCCGGACCCGGGCGGTGACGATCACCTGCCCGGCGAAGACCGCCTGGGTGGCGGTCCCGTCCGGCGCCACGGCGACGGCGTCGGTGAGCAGTCCGCTGTCGAGCTTCACCGCCAGGCGGCCGGCGATCTCCTTGCCCTCCTGGGTGGAGGCCAGCAGCACCGCCGCCGGCCGTACGCGGCGGATCAAGTCGGCCAGCACGGTGGCCTTGGGGGCGACCAGGAAGTCGTCGATGTCGGCGGCGCCGGCGAGGTAGACCCGCTCGGCGCCGTGCTCCCCGAGCTTGTCGGCGAACGGCTCGTCGCCGAACACCACGACGCTCGGCGAGCCGATCGTGCGGGCGGCGGTCAGCATCTCGAGGGTGACCTTCTTGACGCCGGCGGCCGCGGAGGCCTCGGCGACGACGAGGACCTCGGCCATGTCGTAACCCCTTCCCTAGACGAACTTCTCGGCGGTGAGGTACTCGACCAGGCGCACGCCGCCGGCGCCCTCGTCGGCGACGGTTGCGCCGGCCGAGCGGGCCGGGCGCCGGTCGTGCGCGAGCACCTCGGAGGACGCGCCCGCCACGCCGACCTCGCCGGGCGCGATGCCCAGGTCGGCCAGCGACAGGCGCCGGACCGGCTTCTTCTTGGCGGCCATGATGCCCTTGAACGACGGGTACCGCGGGTCGTTGATGGTGTCCCACACCGAGACCACCGCCGGCGTCGCGGCGGTCACCACCTCGTACCCGCCGTCGGTCTGCCGCTCGATGGTCAGCGCCGAGCCGTCCACGGTCACCTTCCGGGCGCCGGTGAGGGCGGCGATGCCGAGCCGCTCGGCCAGCATGTGCGGCATCACCTGGACCCGGCCGTCGGTCGACTCGGCGCCGGCGATCACCAGGTCGGCGTCGAGCGTCCGCAGCGCGGCCGCCAGCACCTTGGAGGTGGCCACCGCGCACGAGCCCGGCAGCGCGTCGTCGATGACGTGCACGGCCGCGTCCGGGCCCATCGCGAGGGCCTTGCGCAGCGCCTCGACGGCGGTTTCCGGGCCCATCGTCAGCAGTGTCACCGTGCCGCCGTGCGCGGCCTGCAGCCGCAGTGCCTCCTCGACCGCGTACTCGTCCATCTCGTTAAGGACGTTGCCGCCCGACCGGTCGGTCGTGCCGTCGGCCGTGAGCCGGCGGTCGCCGCCGGAGTCGGGCACCTGCTTGACCAGCACGACGATGTTCATGTGCGCGGCATCCCCAGGAACCGCTGGGCGAGCAGGTTCCGCTGGATCTGGGCCGAGCCGCCGTAGACGCTGGACGGGCGCGAGTAGAAGTACTCGGACACGGCGTGGCCGTCGTCGGCGCCGGTCAGCGCCAGCGGGCCGAGGGCGTCGAGCCAGGCGTGCCCGAGGGACTGCGCGCCGATCGCCCACAGCAGCTTGGCCACCGGCCCGTCCGAGCCCGGCGCGTGGCCGGCGACGCGGTTCGACAGCTGACGGACCGAGTTCAGGTCGAGGACCCGGATGTCGACATAGGCCTTGGCGATGGCGCGCCGGACGTCGGCCGAGGCGTCCAGCTCGTGCTCCCGGGCGTACGCGTCAAGTTTGTGAAGTCCTTTGAGGAGACCGGCGACGATGCCCAGATCGGCTGGCCCCCGCTCGAACTGCAGCGCCCACATGGCGATCGGCCAGCCGCCGCCGCGCCGGCCGAGGATGTTCCCGGCGGGGATCCGGACGTCGTCCCAGAAGGTCTCGCAGGTGTGCTCGTGGCCGTCGGTGGTGCGGATCGGCCGCACGGTCACGCCCGGCGTCTTCATGTCGACCAGGAAGACCGAGATGCCCTTGTGCCGTGGCGCGTCCGGCTCGCTGCGGGCCAGCAGGAAACACCAGTCGGACTCGTGGGCGGCGCTGGTCCACAGCTTCTGGCCGTTGATCACCCATTCGTCGCCGACCAGCTCGGCCCGGGTACGCATCGACGCCAGGTCGGAGCCCGCGCCCGGCTCGCTGAAGCCCTGGCACCACTGGATGTCGCCGTTGAGCGTCGGCTCCAGGAACTTGGCCTTCTGCTCCTCGGTGCCGAATTTGAAGATGGTCCGGCCCAGGTAGTTGGGATTGGCCGGCACCGAGGGCGCGTCGGCCCGCGCCACCTCCTGGGTGAGGATGACGTCGTACGTCGGGGGAAGGCCCTTGCCGCCCTCCTCGACGGTCCAGGTCTGTCCGATGTAGCCGGCGTCGTACAGCGTCCGGTGCCAGTCCCTTGTGGACATGCCGGGCCCGTCGTGCTCGGCGGTCAGCCGCTCGAGCCACGCGCGTAGGCCGGCCCGGTACTCCGCTTCTTCGGGTGAGTCGAGGAAATCCACGTCAGCCCACTTCCCGCCGCAGGTCGAAGATCTGGTCGAGCTGGTAGTTCTCGTCGCCGAACAGAGCGACGTCGAGCAGCGCCCGCCGGGCGTACACGTGGGAGATGTGCTCCCAGGTCTGGCCGATGCCGCCGTAGATCTGCATGACCGTCTCGACGACGTTGCGGGCGACGGCGCCGACCCACGCCTTGGCGGTGCGGGCGGCCAGCAGCGCCTCGACCGGCTCGGCGGCGTCGATCGCCCAGGCCGCGTAGCTGGTGGTCGTCACGGCCGCCTCGCAGGCGGTGAACGCGTCGGCGATCAGGTGCTGCAGGGCCTGGAACGAGGCGATCGGCACCCCGTACGCGATCCGTTGCTTGCTGTACTCGATGACGCCGTCCACCGCCGCCCGCATGGCTCCGGCGCAGTCCGCGCTGACCAGCGTCAGCGCGAGCGCGGTCCAGCGGCGGACCGCTTCCGGCGTCAGCGGCTCGCCCACGCCGGTCGCGCTCAGCTCGGTGCCGGGGGCGATCCGGGTCGTACGGGAGGTGAGGTCGGCGCCGCCGCCGGGGCCGAAGGGTCCCTGGACCCGGACCACTTGGTTGCCCCGCAGCGCGAGGGCGTGGTCGCTGTGCACGCCGCCGATCAGCACGCCGCCGTCACCGGCCGTGATGTCGGCCAGGCCCGTGAGGCCGCGGTCGAGCAGCAGGCCGGGCTGGGCGTCGCCGGCGGCGATGGCGTCGATCAGCGGCCGGTCGGCGCCGGCCAGCTCCAGCAACTCGATCGCCAGCGCGGCCGAGGCCAGGAACGGCGCCGGGCTCAGTTGCGCGCCGAGGCCCTGCGCCACGATCATCACGTCGACGCCGGACGCCTCGGGCTGCCCGTCGTCGCGGACCCGCAGGCCGAGCAGCCCGGTCCCGGCGAGCGCCGCCCATGCCTTCTCGTGCTGGAAGGCGTCGAGGTCCTGCGGATTGCGTACACCCACGGCGGCGCCGAGGGATCGGACTGTATCGGCGAGCAGTTCCTGCTCAGGCGTAGGTACCGCGAGCATCGCACGTCCTCTCGAAGACTGAACCGCACTCGGTGAATAGTTCGTACCACCAGCTTCTATCGTGGTCAACCAGCACAGCACCTACCGAATCAAATTCAGCATGGCGTCCGTACGATCTCGGCGCCGCGGCCCGGTGCCAGCGTCACCAGATTGACCGAGCCGCTCTCGCCGGGCGCGCCGGAGTAGCAGGCGGCCACGCCCCCGGAACTGACCTCCTCGAAATGGTGCCAATGGCCCAGGGCCACGTACGCGCAGCCGGTGGCGGCGATCTCGGTGGAGTGGATCGGGCTCGACCGCGGCGCCGCGCCGGGCCGGGCGTAGTGCCCGTGGGCCATGGCGACCTGCCAGCCGTCGCCGGGGCCGGGCCGGTAGCCGCCGAGCGGGCGGAACGACGGCTCGTGCGACAGGAACCCGCGGCACCAGATCGACACGGCGCCCAGCGTGACGTGCTCGCCGTCGGGGTCGCGGGCCAGTGTCACCGCCTCGCCGGCCCGGCGCAGGTCGACCCGGTCGTAGACCGAGCCGGGCGCGGTCAGGTCGTGGTTGCCGGGCGCGATCACCAGCGGGCAGCGGATCCGGCGCAGCTCGCGCAGGCAGTCGGCGATCAGCGCGTCCGGGACGCGGGCGTGGTCGAACAGGTCGCCGGCGATGAGCACCGCGTCGGCCTCGGCCCGGGTCGCGGCATCGGCCACCGCCCGCACCCCGGCCAGACCGTGCTCGGCCAGAAGGGACGAGCCGACGTGCAGGTCCGAGGTGTGCAGCAGGCGGGCCTCGCGGCCGGCGGTCACCGCCACGACCCCGTCACGCGGTCCAGCCACGGCTCGAGGACGGCCAGCAGGCCGGCGGGGTTGTCGCCGGGGATGCTGTGCCCGGCCGCCGGCACGGTCACGTACTCCCCGTCGGCCGGCAGCGCGGCGAACCGGGCCGCCTCGCCCGGATCCAGCATCGGGCTGTGCTCGCCGCGGACCACCAGCAGCGGCCCGCCGATGGCACGGGCGTCGTTCTCCAGGTCGCCGCTGATGTCGGCCCGGTCGCCGGCGAACATGGCCGGATCCCAGTGCCAGGTCCAGTTGCCGTCCGGCAGCTGCCGGACGCTGTGCCGGATGGTGGTTCGCAGCAGGCCGAGGTCGCGGCGGGGGTTGCGGGCGTGGCTGAGGGCGACGAAATCCTCGACGGTGGGCCGGACGACCGGGGTGCGCAGCAGCGTCCCCAGGTCCTCGCCGCCCTTTTCGCGGCGGGTCAGGACGGACGGCGCGATGTCGAGCACGGCCAGGGCCTCGACCCGGGGCTCGATCGCGGCCAGGCGAAGCCCGATGAGACCACCGCGGGAGAGCCCGACGACGGTCGTGGGCCCGGTGATCAGCGGCGCGAGCTGCAGGGCCGTGCGGCCGATCGCGTACGAGTCGGGGTCGGCCCAGTCGCTGCGGCCGTGCCCGGGCAGATCGAGCGCCACGCAGTGGTAGCGGCTCGCGAGGTGACCGCAGAGCAGGTCCCAGACTCGGGCGGTCTGGCCGCTGCCGTGCAGGAACAGCACCGTCGGCCCGTTGCCGGCGCCCCACTCGTCGAGCCAGATCCCCGCCGCCGACCACTCGCGGTCGGGCGCCCTGGCATCGGCCGGGGCCAGTCCGGCCCGGGTCGCCAGCTCACGCAGGACGTCCAGGTATGCCGGCGTGAACACCGATGCACCCCCTCTCCCGAATGCCGTTCAGCATATGCCTCGCCCGTGGGAAAGGGGAGTTCTTGACTGTGCTGGCTCCGCGATGGAACATCGGCTGAATCAGAGTCAGTTCTTGAAGGGCGGTCAGCCGTGCGGGCGGAGTACCCAGAGTTCCAGACCCTCGTGGTCGAGCAGCAGGACCGGTTGTTGACGGTCACCATGAACCGGCCCGAGAGCCTCAACGCCGTCGGGGGTGGCATGCACGAGGAGCTCGAGGAGTTCTTCCACCGGGTCCGCTTCGACAACTCGGTGGGGGCGATCCTGCTCCGCGGCGCGGGCCGGGCCTTCAGCTCGGGCGGCGACGTGAAGGGGATGGCGGCGACCGCCCAGGGCGGCGCCGAGCCCAACCTCGGCGAGCGCGCCGGCGGAATGCTGCAGGGCGCCAAGAACATCATCGCCTCGATGCTGGACGTCGAGCAGCCGATCGTCTCGGCGGTCCAGGGTTACGCCATGGGCCTCGGCGCCACCCTCGCGCTCTGTGCCGACGTCTGCATCGCCGCCGAGGACGCGATCCTGGCCGACACCCACGTCAGCATCGGCCTGGTCGCCGGCGACGGCGGCGCGCTGATCTGGCCGATGCTGCTGCCGATCAACACGGCCAAGTACTACCTGATGACGGGCGAGCGCATCACCGGCAAGGAGGCCGAGCGGCTGGGCCTGGTCCTGCGGGCGGTGCCCAAGGAGAACCTGGCCGAGGAGTCCCTCGCGGTCGCGTGGAAGCTGGCGAACGGGCCGTCGCTGGCCATCCGCTGGACCAAGACGTCGGTCAACAAGATCCTCCGCGAGCGGCTGAACCTGCTGCTGGACACGTCGCTGCTCCTCGAGTTCTCGTCGATGCTGACCGCCGACCACAAGGAGGCCACCGCCGCGTTCGTCGAGCGGCGGGAACCCAAGTTCACCGGGCGCTGACGGTTACGCCGGGGCGGGGATCGGCTCCGCCTCGGCGCCCACCAGCCGGGCGAAGATGCGCATGGAGGTCTCCACGACCTCCTCCGCCTCGTCCTGCGTCGAGCACAGGCTGATCAGCCGGGACGCCACGCCGATCGCCGCCGCCGCCATCTCCACCATGACCTTGGTGGCCAGGTTGTCGGGCACGTTGAGCAGGCGGGTGTTCATCCGTACCCACTCCTCGGTGATCGCCCGGCTCTCGGCGACGAAGCCGGGCGGAACGTCGTTGACGTAGAACAGCTTCACGACGTCCCGGTTCTCCCAGGCGTTCGAGACGTACGCCCGGGTGCCGACCAGGAACAGGGTGCGGCCGTCCGTAATGCCGGCGCTGCGCACGAGCTTGATCGCCTCGTGCGTGCGCTGGTGCTGCCGCTGCTGGTAGTCGGCCCAGATCGCCCGGTACATGCCCTCTTTGCTGCCGAAGTGGTAGTAGAGCAGTCCGACGCTGGTGCCGGCCTGCTCGGCGATCTGGGCGACGCTGGCGTTGTGGAAGCCCTGCACGGCGAAGTGCTGCAGGCCCACGTCCAGAAGCGTGCGCTTGAGCCCGCTGACCGGAGGCTCGGTGAGCTGCGCCGCGATCGAATCGGCCTTCGCGGCACGCTGACGCCGGCCTTTGGCAACTGAAGCCATCACATCGCTCCTCGGTCGCTCAGGACTGAATCAAGTATAGGCACCGTACCCCCTGGAGTTTCTTGACACGGCCCCGTCGCCGCCGGATAGTCGAGCCACCTATTACTGAACCAGATTCGGTAGTTCGGAGGAAACTCATGACCGTGGTGAGCGAGGATCTTCTCACCGACATGTTGCGCCCAGATGTCGTCTACCGCGAGGGCCTGGCCGCCGGCGAGCTTCGCTATCAGCGCTGCCGGACCTGCGAGGAAGCGGTCTTCTACCCGCGGATATGCTGCCCGCACTGCGGTGGCACGGATCTGGTCTTCGCGGTGAGCGCCGGCCGGGGAACGGTCTACAGCACCACGGCGATCCGCCGGCGGGACCTCCCGTCGTACGCGGTCACGATGGTCGACCTCGCCGAGGGCTTCCGCATACTGAGTTCGGTTCATGACATTCCCGCGGAGGACGTCGCGATCGGCATGGCGGTCCGGATCGCTTTCGACACTGATGCCGACGGCCGGCCCCGAGCCGTGTTCACTCCGGAGGCGGCCCAATGAGCCCGGCCGGTCTGCGTGGTGCGACCGCCGTCGTCGGCGTCGCGGAGTCCGACCTCGGCGACGTCGGCCCGGGCCGGTACGCGATCGAGCTGGCGGCCCAGGCCAGCCACCGGGCGCTGGCCGACGCCGGGCTGACCGTCAAGGACGTCGACGGGCTGTTCGGCGTCGTTTCCGGCAAGCTGATGAGCACCGTCGACCTCGGCGAGTACCTCGGCATCCGGCCGCGCTACACCGACAGCACGATGATCGGCGGGAGCGCGTTCGTCACCTTCGTCCACCACGCCGCGGCCGCCCTGCGCCTCGGGCTCTGCGACGTGGCCCTGATCGCCTACGGCTCGACGCCGCGCGCCGACAGCGGGCGGGCGCGGCTGGGTGGGGGAGCGGGCCCGGAGCAACCCAACTACGAGGCGCAGTACCAGCCGCGCAGCCCGATCTCCGGGTACGCGCTGGCCGCGGCCCGGCACATGTACCAGTACGGCACGACCCGGACCCACCTGGCCGAGGTGGCCGTGGCCGCCCGGCAGTGGGCGCGGCTGAACCCCCGGGCGTACTCCCGGGACCCGCTGACGGTCGAGGACGTGCTGGCCCGGCCGATGATCTCGTCGCCGTTCACGTCGTACGACTGCTGTCTCGTCACCGATGGCGGCGGCGCGGCCGTGATGGTGCGCGCCGACCGGGCCGCCGATCTCGGCGTACGGCCGGTCTATGTGCTCGGGGCCGGGGAGGCGCACTGGCACAAATCGATCAACCAGATGCCCGACCTGACGGTGAGCGCGGCGACCGAGTCGGCGGCCCGCGCCTTCGCGATGGCCGGACTCACCCCGGCCGACGTCGACGTGGTCGAGCTGTACGATGCGTTCACCATCAACACCATCATGTTCCTGGAGGACATGGGCTTCTGCGCCAAGGGCGAGGGCGGCGACTTCGTCAGCGGGGGGCGGATCGCGCCCGGCGGCGCGCTGCCGGTGAACACCAACGGCGGCGGTCTCTCCTACACCCACCCCGGCATGTACGGCATCTTCACCGTCATCGAGGCGGTACGCCAGCTGCGCGGCGAGGCCGGCGAGCGGCAGGTGCCGGACGCGCGGGTGGCCGTGGCGCACGGCAACGGCGGCCAGCTCTCGAGTCAGGTGACCGCGGTGCTCGGCACGGCGGAGGCGCTCTGACGTGACACTGCCGCGCGCGGCGTCGGCCGGTCAGTTCGCCCTCTGGAACCAGGGCGAGGTGCCCGAGGCCGAGCCGGTTCTGGACGACGTGTGGTGCGTGCCGCTGCCACCGCCGCACGGCGGCCGGCACGCCACGCTCAGCTACCTCTTCCCGGCGCCGGAGGGCTTCCTGCTGCTGGACGCCGGCTGGGACCACCCGTCCAACCGGACGGCGCTGCGGGCCGGGGTCGCCCGGGCCGGCGGCGATCTGGCCGACATCCGGCACGTCGTGCTCACCCACGCCCATCCCGACCACTACGGGCTGGCGGCATGGCTGCGCCGTGAACACGGGGCGGTGGTGCGCGCGTACCCCGATCGGCTGCCCGGACCCCGCGCGCTGGACGCGCTGCTGCCGGCGTGCGGTGTGCCGGAGGCCGAACGCGCAGCACCGCCGCCCCGGCTGCCGACGCCGGCCATGCCGGCGGCCGACGTGCCGCTGGCCGACGGCGCGGTCCTGCGCTGGGGCGATCACGAGCTGACGGCTGTCCTGACCCCCGGCCACACGCCCGGGCACGTCTGCCTGTACGACCGGCGGCGAGCGGCGATCTGGACCGGGGATCACCTGCTGCCCCGGATCAGCCCCAACGTCAGCGCCTACGCCGTCGCCGGCGCGGATCCGCTCGGCGACTACCTCCGCTCGCTGGAGCGGGTGGCGGGCCTGGACGCGCGGATGGCGCTGCCCGGCCACGAGTACGCCTTCCTCGATCCCGCCCGGCGTGCCCGTGACCTGGCCGCCGGCCACCAGGAACGGCTGGCCGCGATCGCCGCCGCGCTGGCCCGCCGGCCGGGCGTGACCTGCTGGGAGATCACCGCCGCGCTGCCGTGGTCCCGGCCCTGGGCCGTGAACCCGGGCTGGGTCCGGATGGCCGCGGTCCGCGAGACCCTCGCCCACCTGATCCACCTCGAGGTCGCCGGCCGGGCCCGGCGCACGGCCGCACAACCCCAGCTCTGGTCCTCGACCGAGTAGCGTTCACTTCCCCTTTCAGCAGCTCATAGCCGAGCTATTGACCATCGATGGGGGAAGTGCTTTCATTCGACTGAACGTAATTCAGATCAGACGGGAGCCGAGATGCGCACTGAGGGCAAGGTCGTCATCGTCACCGGTGCCGGCCGTGGCATCGGCCGGGGCGAGGCATTGGAGTTCGCCCGGCAGGGCGCCCGGGTCGTCGTCAACGACTACGGCGTGAACGTCCACGGCGAGGAACCCAGCTCGGAAGCCGCCAACGCGGTGGTCGAGGAGATCCGGGCCGCGGGCGGCGAGGCCGTCGCCAACGCCGAGGACGTCTCCGACTTCGACGGCGCCGGGCGGCTGGTGCGGCAGGCCATCGACACGTACGGCGGGCTGGATGTGCTGGTCAACAACGCCGGCATCCTGCGCGACCGGACCATCGCCAACATGTCCATCGACGAGTGGGACGCCGTGGTCCGGGTGCACCTGCGCGGCACCTTCGCGCCGATGCGGCACGCCGCCGAGTACTGGAAGGGCCTGGCCAAGAGCGGCGTCGTGCAGGACGCCCGCATCATCAACACGTCGTCCGGGTCGGGCCTGATGGGCAACCCGGGGCAGGGCAACTACGGCGCCGCCAAGGCCGGCATCGCCGCGCTCACCATCATCGCCGCCCAGGAACTCCTCCGGTACGGCGTCTACGTCAACGCGATCGCCCCCACCGCGCTCAGCCGGATGACCGAGGACCGCCCGTTCGCGCAGAAGTATCTTTCGCTGAGCGCCGACGACTTCAACCCGCTGGCGCCGGAGAACGTCGCGCCGACCGTGGTGTGGCTGGGATCGGAGGCCGCCAAGGGCATCACCGGGCGGGTGTTCATGGTGGCCGGCGGCTCGGTCGCCGTCGCCGAGCCCTGGCACACCGGGCCGGGCGCCGACAAGGGCGCCCTCTGGGAGGTCGAGGAGCTCGACGAGGTGATCCCGGGACTGCTGGCGCAGGCTACCGAGCAGAAGTTCATGAAGCCACTGGTCCGCCAGGCCTCGGCCGCCGCGAACTGATCGAGGAGGGGCTGTCATGACAGATCTCGCGGTCGCCCGCTGGACGCGCCTGGGCCCGGTCTTCTCCCCGGACTCGATCGCCGTCGTGGGCGCCTCGGCCACGCCCTACGCGATCGGCAACACCGTGTACGCCAACCTGCGCCGGGACTTCCCCGGCCGGCTCTACCCGGTCAATCCCCGCCGGGCCGAGGTGCTCGGCGACCGCGCGTACCCCGACGTGGCCGACCTGCCCGAGCCGGTCGACCTGGTCATCGTCCTGATCCCCGCCCGCGACGTGCCGGCGCTGCTCGAGCGGTGCATCGCCGCCGGGCACCGCTCGGCGTACATCATCAGCTCCGCGTTCAGCGAGGCCGGCACCGACGAGGGCCGCGCCGCGCAGGCCGCGGTCTCCGAGATCGCCGCCCGGCACGCGTTTCCGGTCGTCGGCCCCAACTGCATCGGCTTCATGAACGGCCACCGCACGACGATGGCCAACTTCTCCCTCCAGCCCGACGCCGAACGACCGCTGGCCGGGCCGGTCGCCATCGTGTCGCAGAGCGGCGGCTTCGGGTCGTTCATCCTCAACCGCGCGGTGGTCGAGCGGGCCCGGGTCGGCTTCTTCGCCAGCACCGGCAACGAGGCCGACGTGACCATCGCCGACGTGATCCGGTACGCCGTCGAGCAGCCCGAGATCGGCGTGATCGCCACCTTCGCCGAGGCCACCCGCGACCCGGCCACGCTGCTGGAGGCGGCCCGGCGCGCGGCCGAGCTGGACAAGGTCATCATCAGCGTCACGCCGGCGTCGTCCGAGGCGGTGGCCCGGGCGGCGCTGAGCCACACCGCCTCGGTGGTGGGCTCCAGCCAGGTGTACGACGCGGTGTGCGACCAGTACGGCATCGTCCGGGCCGGCTCGATCGCCGAGCTCATCGACTACGCCACCTTCCTGCAGGACGGCAAGCGGATGCGGGGCCGGCGGATCGCCGTGCTCACCTCCTCCGGCGGCGCCGGTGTGCTGGCCGCCAGCAACGTGGCCGAGACCGGGCTGGAGATGCCCGAGCTCAGCCCGCCGCTGCAGGCCCGGATCTCGCCGCTGATGCCGTCGTTCGGCAGCGCCCGCAACCCGGTGGACACCACCGCCGCGGTGACCGCCATGGCCCCGGAGAACTGGGGCCTGATCCTCGGCGAGCTGTGCGCGAGCGACGAGATCGACGCGGTCATGGCGCTGGTCTGGGGCGGCGACAGCGACCACGCCGACACTGTCGTCAAGCTTTACGAGCAGGACAAGCCGATCGCTCCGGTGGTCACGATCGGCCCCGAGAAGCTGGCCGACCGCGGCCTGCCCGCCTTCGCCGATCCCACCCGCGCGATCCGGGCCCTGAGCGCCATGGCGGCCGTCTCCGCCCGCGCCCCGGCCGGGCCGCCGACCCACGCGGTCGACCAGGAGCGGGCCGACTGGGCGCGCGCGACGCTGGCCGAGGCCGCCGGCGAGCCGATCGTGCTCGAGGCGACCTCGAAGCGGGTGCTGGCCCGCTACGGCATCCCGGTCACCCGGGAGGTCGTGTGCCACACCGAGGACGAGGCGGTGGCCGCGCTGGCCGAGATCGGCGGCCGGGTCGCGCTCAAGGTGCAGTCGTACGACCTGCCGCACAAGTCCGACTCGGGCGGCCTGGTCCTCGGCCTGGCCACCCCGGACGAGGTCCGCGCGGCCTACCGCCGGCTCGCCCGGCTCGGCGACGGCGGCGTCCGGCTGCACAGCCTGCTCGTCCAGGAGATGGTGCCGGCCCGGCTGGAGATGGCGATCGGCATGCACCGGGACCCGGTCTTCGGCCCGGTGGTGGCGGTCGGCCTCGGCGGCAGCCTGATCGAGGTGATCGGCGAGCCGGCGCTGCTGCACCCGCCGTTCACCCGGGAGCGCGCCGTCGGGCTGATCACCCGGCTGGCCGGGGGCCGGATCACCCACGCCGTCCGCGGCCTCGGCGCCGACCACATCGCCCGGCTGGCCGACGCCGCCCGCGGACTGGCGACATTGGCGCTGGACCTGCCGGAGCTCGAGTCCGTCGACATCAACCCCGTAATGGTCACCGACACCGGGATCGTCGCCGCCGACGCTCTCATGGTGCTCCGCTGAGGAGGAGACATGGCCGCCGTATCGACCGAGCGGGACGGCGACGTCCTGGTCGTGACCCTCAACCGGCCGGAATCGCTGAACGCGATCAACAATGACGTGCTGCGCGGGCTCAAGCTGGCCTGGCAGGAGGCCGCCGCCCCGGAGGTACGAGCCGTCGTGGTCACCGGCAACGGCCGCGGCTTCTGCGCCGGCGCCGACCTGCACGGGATGGGCGAGTCCGACGGCCCGGCCGGCCTCGAGCACAGCTACAACCCGCACGTGACCGCGATGGCCAACCTGGCCAAACCGGTGATCTGCGCGGTCAACGGCCCGGCGGCCGGGGCGGGGCTGTCGCTGGCCTGCACCGGCGACGTCCGGGTCGCGGCCCGCAGCGCGACGTTCAGCCCGGCTTTCGTCCGGATCGGGGTCGTCCCCGACGCCGGCGGGACCTTCCTGCTCACCCGGCTGCTCGGCTACTCCCGCGCCTTCGACTTCCTCTGCAGCGGCCGCAAGATCGACGCCGCCGAGGCGCTGGCGATCGGCCTGGTCAACGAGGTGGTCGAGGACGGCGAGGAACTGCACCGTGCGCTGGAGAAGGCCCATCAGATGGCCGCCCAGCCCGGCATCGCCGTCCAGCTCACCAAACAACTGCTGCGCCTGGCCGAACAGCACGGCCTGGCCGACATGCTCGCGCTGGAGGCCCAGTACCAGCCGCAGGCGGTGAGTCACCCCGACCGCACGGCCGCCCGCGCCCGGGTCGTCGAGGGGCTCGGCCGGGGAACGGAGAACAACCATGCCCGTTGACAGGTTCCCGGTCGAGGCCGGGCACATCATGATGTTCGCCCGCGCCGTGGGCGATCCCAACCCGGTCTACAGCGACGAGGCGTACGCCCGGAGCACCGAGGCGGCCGGGGTCATCGCCCCGCCGACGTTCGTCGCCGCCGCGGCGCAGTTCGATCCCGACTACGTGATGCGGCCGCGCATCGGCGAGCCGTGGATGGGCTCCGGCCGGACTCCGACCGGCTGGGCCGACCGGCCGTCGCGCACCGGCGGCGGCACCGGGCTGCACGCCGAACAGCACTACGAGTACGTGCGGCCGCTGCGTCCCGGCGATGTGCTGACGGCGCGGAGCCACAACGGGCAGGAATGGACGAAGCAGGGCCGGCGCGGCGGCCGGCTGGTCTTCCGCGAGCTGGTGACGGAGTACTTCGATCCCGAGGACCGGCTGGTGCTGCGGGCGCGCAGCGTGGTCGTCCGCACCGAGCATCCGGTCGAGAAGGAGGGGTGAGATGGTCCTCAAGAGCCAGGACCTGAAGGTGGGCGACGTCCACCGGGCGGTGGTCGCCGACGACCTGACCCGTACGCAACTGGTGCAGTACTGCGGCGCCTCGGGCGACTACAACCCGCTGCACTCCGACGAGATCTACGCGACCGCGGTCGCGGGCTATCCGTCGATCTTCGCCCACGGGATGCTCACGATGGGCATGGCCGGACGGATGCTCACCGACTACGTCGGCGACGGCCGGCTGCTGACCTTCGGCGGCCGGTTCAAGGCCCAGGTGTGGCCGGGCGATCGGCTCACCGCGACCGCGACGGTCCGCGAGCTCCGGCCCGACGACGCATCGGTCCACCTCGACGTGGCCGTGACCAACGACGACGGGTTGGAGGTCTTCGCGGGATACGCCTCCGCGCGGATCGACTCGTAACGCCGCCGAACGGCGAGCCTGCGCGGAACATGCGGGATTCATGCGGGCCGATGGGACGCTTCGGTCCGCGCCGTTCCGCGGGCCCCCGGCGGGACGGCCGCGCTCCGGCCGTGCGTCCCGTGGAGGGTCAATGCGACTCGTTTGGCGTTCTCTGTCGGCCGGAGTGGTCGCCTGGCTCACCGGCCTCGCGGTCTCCTGGCTGTTGTTGGTGCTCGTCGCGGCGCTGGACGGCCCGGACGCGGCGCTCGCCCGGACGCTGTCCGGCAGCCCCGGCGGCGTCCTCGCCGCGGCGGCCGGCGGCAACGGCGTGCCGGTTTCCTGGTCACTACCGATGCTCGGCCTCGGCGGCCGGGTCGTGCCGTGGCACCTGCTCGCCGACGGGTCGGCGCTGGTTCTGCTCGTCGCGGCGCCGGTCGCCGCCGGCCTGATCCTCCGCCTGCTGGCGGGTCGCCGCCGGCCGGTGGTCACGTTCGCCGCAGCCGCGACGCACGCATCCGCCGCCGCGGGCGGGACGCTGCTGCTCGGCTTCCTCGAGCGGCACGAGGCTGCCCAGGTGGCCGTGGCGCCGGTGCTGGCCGGGCTCGCGACCCTGCTCTGGTCGGCCGGGATCGGCCTCGTCCGCGCTCCGCGTACGGATGCCTGGGGCCGGCCGGCCCGGGTGGTCCTGGTTCTCGCAGTGGCCGCCGCCGGTCTTCCGGTGCTCGCCGGGCCGGCATCGGCGGGGAGCTACCGGCCGTCGGGTGTGGACGGTGCGCTCGCCTCGGCCCGCAAGGAGAGCGGCGCCGGGTTCCTCGCGGTGACCGACCATCGGCGCGGCGTGCCGTCCACCATGACCCTGCACAGCGCCGTGGGGACGGGCGTCGACAGCTGGCTGCGCGGGCACGCCGGGCTGTTCGGTCTGGCCGACCCGGTGTCGCAGCTGAGCCCGATGGGCCGCACGACCGACACGCTCGGCCAGAGTCATGTCCGCTACCAGCAGGTCATCGGCGGGGTACCGGTGCTCGGCGCGCAGGTCACCGTGCACCTGACCGCCGGCGGGAAGTACGTGCAGACGGTCGGCAACGGGTTGCGCGCCGACCTGAACACGCCGTACACCACGCCGACGGTGAGCGCGGCGCGGGCGGTGGAGCTCGTGCGGCTCGCGCTGCCGGGCGCGCGGCTGGTGCAACCGGCCAAGCTCTACCTCTACCCGATGTCGGCGGGCAAGGCCGGCACGCGGACGGACGCGCCGCTGGTCTGGGAGGTCGTGCTCAGCGACCAGAACGCGGGCATCGCCAACTACTACTACGTCGACGCGCGTGCCGGGCATGTGATCGCGGTGCGGGACGGCACCGAGTACGTGCTGCACCGCGTCGTCTACGACCTCAACAACCTGGCGTACGAGAAGGTGCCGTTCCCGCTGGTGGCCCGGGTGGAGGGCAATCCGCCGAAAGGGCAGCAGGACGTCGACGAGGCGTACGACGGCACCGGGGCCACGTACCGGTACTACCAGGCGTTCGGCCGGGACAGCTACGACGACCACGGCTCGATCCTGGCCTCGTACGTCCGGGCCAGCGACTATTACCACAACGCGGCGTGGTCGATGGTGCGGGAGGTGATGATCTACGGCCCGAACATGACCGCCGTCGACGTCACCGGGCACGAGCTCACCCACGCGGTCACCCAGAGCACCGCCGGCCTCGCGTACCACTATCAGTCGGGCGCGTTGAACGAGAGCTTCTCCGACATCTTCGGGGTATCCGTGCGGCGCTTCGAGACCGGCGCCTTGCGCTGGGACATCGGCACCGAGACCGCGGCCGGCACCATCCGCGACATGGCGCACCCCGAGGCGCACGGCCAGCCGGGCCACATGAAGGACTACGTGATCACCTGCGGCGACCAGGGCGGCGTGCACACCAACAGCGGGATCCCGAACAAGATGTACTACCTGCTGGCCACGACGATCGACCCGGACAAGGCCGAGAACATCATGTACCGCGCGCTCACCGAGTACCTGAGCCCCGAGTCCCGGTTCATGGACGCCCGGGTCGGCGAGGTCCAGGCCGCGTGGGACCTGTACGGGAAGGGCTCCGCGGAGGCGGAGGCCGTCGGCCACGCCTGGGACGAGGTCGGCCTGCCCGCCCCCGAGGACACCCCGCCCCCGGAGGACGCGGACCCCGACGACCCCACCTGCCTCTGCGTCATGGCCGCCGCGGTGTCCGGCGGCGGCGGTCTCGACCCCTCCGGGGCGAGCGTGGACGCGGTGCTGGCCTCCCTCGTGCACATGCGCGACCTGATCGCGACCGGGCAGACCCCGGCCCTGGTCTGGTACGGCAACCTCTTCTACCAGTACAACGAGCGGCTCACCGCGCTCGTCAACGCCAACCCCGCGCTCAAACAACAGATGGCCCGTACGATCCAGACCGTCCAGCCGGCGTTCGCCGCGGTCGGCACCGGCGCCGGCAACACCACCGTGGTCACCGCCCCGATGATCGCCAGTGTCCAGTCCCTGCTCGACGCGATCTCCGCAGCCGACGGAGGCGCGCTCGCCGGTGACATCGCCGCGCTTCGCGCCAAGGTCGACCTCGGCCAGCTGGCCGGCCGTCCCGCCAACCAGGCCCTGTCCTACCTGGACGGTCACCTGTGAGGCGCGCTCTCGCCGCCGCGCTGGCGGCCACGGTGCTCACCGTCGGCGGGTACGCCCCGCGGCCCGCGGCCGCGAGCCTGCCGGAGCTTGCGGGCGGGAAGCGGGCGGACATCTTCGTGGTGCTGCGCGACCGCGCCGACCTGAGCGCGGTCGCCCGGGAACGCGGCCACGCGGCGAAGACCACCCGGGGCTACCAGCTGCTGCGCGACACCGCCGACCGCAGCCAGCGGGACCTGCGCGCCCAGCTCACCCGGGAGAAGGTCTCCTACCAGCCGTTCTGGGCGGTCAACGCGGTGCTGGTGCGCGGGGCGGACGCGGCGCTCGCGGCCCGGCTCGCCGCTCGCCCCGACGTGGCCGCCGTGCGGCCCAACCGGACGTACCGCGTCCCCGATCTGGCGGACAGCAAGGCCGCCGCGGCCGCCGGCACCGGCGTCGAGTGGAACATCGCGCAGACCCGGGCGCCGCAGGTCTGGTCCGGCTTCGGCACCCGCGGCGACGGCATCGTGGTGGCGAGCATCGACACCGGCGTGCAGTACGACCACCCCTCGCTGGTCCGCCAGTACCGCGGCAACAAGGGCAACGGCGCGTTCGACCACAACTACAACTGGTACGACCCGTTCCGCGTCTGCGGCGCGCCGACCACCGGGCCGTGCGACAACAACGGGCACGGCACGCACACGATGGGCACGATGGTCGGCGACGACGGCGCCGGCAACCAGACCGGCATGGCCCCCGGCGCGCAGTGGATCGCGGCCAAGGGCTGCGAGGGCGAGACCTGCACGACGATGAGCCTGCTGCTGGCGGGGGAGTGGGTGCTGGCGCCGACCGACCTCAACGGCCAGAACCCGCGGCCCGACCTGGCGCCCGACGTCGTCAACGACTCCTGGGGCGCCGACGTCAGCGACGCGTTCTTCGCCGACGTCGTGTCCCGGTGGACGCAGGTCGGCATCTTCCCCGCGTTCGCGGCCGGCAACACCGGGCCTACCTGCGGCACCGTGGGCTCGCCCGCCGACTACGCGAACACGTACGCGGTCGCCGCGTACGGCAGCGACGGCGCCATCGCCGACTTCTCCAGCCGTGGTTCGGCGGGCACGGCCGACGTCAAGCCGGACATCGCCGCGCCGGGCGTCGACGTCCGCTCCACAGTGCCGGGCGGCAAGTTCCTGGTGGCCAGCGGCACGTCGATGGCCACGCCGCACGTGGCCGGCGCGGTCGCTCTGCTCTGGTCGGCGGCGCCGGCCCTGATCGGGGACATCGCCGCGACCCGGCAGGTGCTCGACGGGAGCGCGGTGGACGTCGCCGACACCTCATGCGGCGGCACGGCCACCGACAACCAGGTCTGGGGCCAGGGCAAGCTCGACGTGTACGCCGCCGTACAAGCGGCGCCCCGGGGACCCGTGGGCCGGCTCTCCGGCACCGTCACCACCAGCGCCGGTGCCGCGCTGAGCGGGGCCACCGTCGACCTCACCGGCGACAACAAGGTGCAGCGGCACCTCGTCACCGCCGCCGACGGCACCTTCTCGGTCAGCGTGCCGGTCGGCACCTACCAGGCCACCGCGCGCGCCTTCGGCTACGCCGACCGGAGCGTGACCGGCCTGGTCGTCCGCGACGGGCAGACGACCAGCACGGCCTTCGCGCTGACCGCCTCGGCCCGGTACACGTTGCAGGGCACCGTGGCCGACGGCGGTGGCTTCCCGGTGCCCGGCGTCTCGGTCCAACTGGCCGGCACGCCGCTGGCCGCGGTCAAGACCGACACCGCCGGGGCGTACCGGATCGACGGCGTGCCGCCCGGCGACTATCCGCTGACCACGTCGGGCGGGGCGTGCGTCACCGCCGGCACCAAGTGGATCACCGTCGCCGGCGCCAGCACGGTCCGGCTCACACCGCCGCCGGTGGTGGACACATCGGGCTACCACTGCCAGCAGGCGGCGCCGGAGAACGTGGCCGGGACGAGCACCCTGGCCCTCACCGGCGACGACGCCGCGACCGCGGTCTTCCTGCCGTTCCTGTTCCCGTTCTACGACAACAACTACGTGCTGGCGTACGTCAGCACCAACGGGTTCCTGAACTTCCAGAAGTCCAACTTCCTCGCCATCAACCGGCCGGTGCCCACCGCGACCGTGCCCAACGCCGCCGTCTTCGGGCTCTGGGACGACCTGGTCATCGACTCCGCGGCGAGCGTTCGGACCGCCACCCTCGGCGCCGCGCCCAACCGGGAGTTCGTCATCGAGTGGCACAACGCCGCCTTCTACGGCAGCACCGAGCGGGCCACGTTCGCCATCGTCCTGCATGAGAGCGGGCAGATCTCCATCGAGTACGGCGACCTGACCGGATCCACGGTCGCGCGCGGCGGCGGCGCCACGGTCGGCGTCGAGAACGCGGCCGGCGCCGTCGGCATCCAGTACTCCATGGACAGTCCGGTGCTGACGCCGCACACGGCCGTGTCGTTCCGCATCTCGGGCGCGGTCACCGGCACCGTCACCGGCCCGGACGGCATGGGGCTGCCCGCCGCCACCGTGCGGGCGACCCGCGACGGCACGGTGGTCTCCTCGACCGCCACCGACGCGATCGGAGGCTACGTCCTGCACCTGCCGCTGGGCACCTACCAGCTCGAGGCGGTGCTCGACCCGTACGCGCCGACGTTCGTTCCGCTGGCGCTCACCGCCGACGGCGTCACGGTGACCCAGAACCTCGCCATGCGGTACAACTCGTTCACTCTCACCGGGGTGGCGCGCGACGACCTGGGCGTGCCGATCGAGGGGGCCACGGTCACCCTGCGCAGCCTGCTCACCGACGACACCTTCGCGCCGGTGACGACCGGGGCCGACGGCGCGTACACCTTCACCGGCGTGGCCGATCCCGGTTACAACCTCGCGTTCTCGCTGACCGCGGTGGCGCCGCCCTGCCTGCCGTACAACACGCACGACCTGATCAGCGTGCACGGCGACTCCGTCCAGGACATCGTGCTGCATCCCGTGGACGGCTTCGGCTACCAGTGCCGGACCGCCGCCCAGGGCACCTGGACGGACGGCGCCACCGCGGTGCCGCTGACGCCGATCAGCGGTCCCGACGGGTACGGCACCGTCGCGCTGCCCTTCCCGTTCCGGTTCTATCGCGGCACTTACACCACCGCCTACGTGACCAGCGCCGGCTATCTCACCTTCCTCAAGCCGGTCTACGTCAGCGGCAGCAACGACAACCTCCCCGCCGACCAGTCGTACGCGCCGGACGCGGCGGTCTACCCGTTCTGGGACGGGCTCACCGTCGACGCCTCGGCCAGTGTCCGGACCGCCGTGACCGGCGCGGCGCCGAACCGGGCGGTCGTGGTGGAGTGGCGCAACGTGCTGCTCGACGGCACCGGGCTCCGGCTGACCTTCGAGGCGATGCTGCACGAGAACGGCCGGATCACCCTGAGCTACAAGAACATCCCGGCCGACACCCGGGCGCAGGGCGCGAGCGCGACCATCGGCATCGAGGACGAGCAGAGCCGGGACAACCTCGAATACGCCTACTACGAGCCCGCCGTACGCGCCGGCATGTCCATCACCCTGAGGGCGCCCGGCATCGTGCGCGGCCGGGTGACCGACGCCGCCGGGCTCCCGGTGGCCGGCGCGACCGTCCAGGCCGCACACGGCGGCATCGCGCAGACCGAGACGGTCACCGCCGCCGACGGCACCTACCAGCTCCAGGCGCCGCTCGGCCGGTACACGCTCACTGCCGTCCTGAGTGGACGCTCGGCGGCCGCGGACGTGACGCTGCCCACGGATTGGGCGGAGGTGACCCAGAACCTCGTCGTGTGACGGCCGGGCGGCGTACCTTGTGGCGATGCCGCCGGAGGATCTGCGTGTCCGCCTGCTGGGGCCGCTCGAGATCAGTGTCGGCGACCGCCCGCTGACGTTGAACGGGCGGCAGCGCGCGCTCTGCACGGCGCTGCTGCTCAGCGCCAACCGGGTGGTCTCGGTGGACCGGCTGGTCGACCTGCTCTGGGACGAGCACCCGCCGGTCGCGGCGCCGGCCCGGATCCGGTCGCTGATCGCCGAGATCCGCCGCGCGATCGGGCCGGACGCGGCCGGCCTCGTCGTCACCCGCAGCCCCGGCTACGCCTTCCAGATCGATCCCGCACAGATGGACCTGGCCGAGTTCGAGCAGCTCTTCGAGGCGGCCACCAAGGCGGCGGCCCTGCGCGACTGGGCGGAGGCGATCCAGTGTTTCGACCGGGCGCTCGCGCTGTGGCGGGGCGAGCCGATCCCCGACCTCGCCGACCTGCCCGAGCGGCAGCGGCTGGCGGAACTGCGGATCGCGGCGACCGAGGCCCGGCTGGAGGCGGCGGTCGCACTGGGCCGGCTGGGCGAGAGCATCGCCGGGTTGTCCCGGCTCGTCCGCGAGCATCCGCACCGGGAGCGGCCGCACGCGCTGCTCATGCAGGCGCTGCAGCGCGACGGCCGGACGGCGGAAGCACTCGAGGTCTACGCGGCGCTGCGCCGCGCGCTGGTCGAGACGCTCGGCGTCGAGCCGTCCACCCGGCTGTCCGAGTTGCACCAACGGCTGCTGGCGGGGACGCTGCCCGAGGCCGCGGAGGAGCCCGCTCTCGTACCCCGGCAGCTGCCGGCCGCCACCACCCTGTTCGTGGGCCGCGCCGCCGAGCTCGACCGGCTCGACGCCCTGCACCGCGCCGGCGAGACGACCGTCGTGATCACCGGCCCGGCCGGCGCCGGCAAGACCACGCTGGCACTGCGCTGGGCGCACGCCCGGGCCGCCGACTTCCCGGACGGCCAGCTCTTCCTGGACATGCGCGGCTTCGACGGCGGCGAGGTGATGGCCGCCGCCGAAGCGCTTCCGCTGCTCCTGCAGGGGCTCGGCTGCCCGCCGCAGGACATCCCGTCCACCGTGGACGGGATGTCGGCGCGCTACCGGACGCTGCTGGCCGAGCGCCGGCTGCTGCTCGTGTTCGACGACGTGGCCGACGCCGCGCAGATCCGCGACCTGTTGCCCGGCACCGCCCGGACGTCGACCCTGGTGACCAGCCGGACCCGGTTGGCCGGGCTCGCCGCGGCCAGCGGCGCCCGGGTGGTCACCTGCGACGTGCTGACGCCCGGCGAGTCGGTCGCGCTGATCGGCCGCGCGGTCGGGGCGGCGCGGGCGGCGGCCGAGCCCACGGCCGTGGCCCGGCTCGCCGAGCTCTGCGACCATCTCCCACTGGCGTTGTGCGTCGCCGCCTCCCGGATCGCCGAGGACGACGGCCAGGGCGGCGTCGGCCGCCTGGTGGCGGAGCTGTCCGAGCGTGGCCGCCTGGCCCGGCTGGGCGCCGACGGCACCGCGGTCGGCTCGGCGCTCGACGCGTCCTACCGCACGCTTGCCGGCCCCGAGCGTGCGGTGCTGCGCTCGCTCGGTCTCGCGCCGGGGACCGGCCGGTCGGTCGCGGCGATCGCGGCCGGTGCCGGGCTGGACGAGGCGACCACCCACGACGCGCTGCGGGCCGCGGCGCGGCTGCACCTCGCCCGGCCGGCCGGGCCCGGCCGGTTCGGCTGGCACGACCTGATCCACGAGTACGCCGTGCAGCGCCTGCACGCGGAGGAGGCCGAGGCGAACCGCCGGGCCGGGCTCGACCGGCTGCTCGACCACTATCTCGGCACCGCGGTCGAGGCCGCCCGGGCGAGCGGCTGGTACGAGCCCGGGCCGCCGCTCTGGCCGGCCGGCTCCGTCGCCGGAGCGCGGCCCTTTCCCGGCCCGGATGCCGCCCACGCGTGGTTCGACGCCGAGTGGGAGGACATCGTGGTGGTGCTCGCCCGCATCGCCGAGACCGGTCCGCGCCGGCCCGCGTGGCTGCTCGTCGACGCGCTGCGTGACCTGCTCCTGAGCCGCCGTCCGGCGGCCGACTACCTCCGGGTCGCGGCCGTGGCGCTGCGCGCGGCCGAGCTCGACGCCGACCTGGCCGGGCGGGCCGCCATGATGGCCGCGCTGGGCCGGGCGAAATGGCGTGCCGCCGACCTGCCGGGCGCGGCCGCCGACTTCGCCGAGGCGGGCCGTCTCGCCGCGGCCGCGGGCTGGCCGGCGGGGGAGGCCCACGCGGTGCACGGCGAAGGGCTGGCCCTCAAGCGGCTGGGCCGGCTCGAGGAGGCGCAGGAGCACTACCGGCGGGCGGCGGACCTCTATCGGAGTGTCGGTGAGGCGCGCGCCGAGGCGGTCTCGCTCAACAGCCTCGGTGCCGTCCTCCTGACCCGGGGCCGGCTGGTCGAGGCCGAGGAGGCGCTGCGCCGTGCCCTGCCGCTGACCCGCCCCACGGACGAGCACCTGCGTGCCCTGATGCTGTCCAACCTCGGCACGGTGAGCCGGGAGCGAGCCGAGTTCACGACCGCCCTGTCGCAGCTGGACGAGGGCCTGCGCGCGGCCGACGCCTGCGGATCGGCCTACGCCCGCGCCCTGCTCCTGGAGATCGTCGGCCACGTGCACGCCGACGCCGGACGGCCCGGCCAGGCGAGATCCGCGTTCGAGGAGTCGGTGGCCCTGGCCCGGCGCACCGAGAACCAGGCGGGCCTGGCCGCATCGCTCGCCGGGCTGGCCGGCGTCGACCGGGACGCCGGCCGTCTGGCCGAGGCCCAGGCGCACCTGGCCGAGGCGCACCGGGTGACCGACCAGCTCGGCGACGCCGGGCCCGCCACCCAATTGCTGATCGGCGAGGGTGCGATGCGGCTGGCCCGGGGGCGGGCACGGGAGGCGCTGCCGTGGCTCGAGCGAGCCGGTCGGCTGGCCGCCACGTCCAGCCCGCTCGACGTGCCGCGGGTGCGCCTGCTCGAATCCGGGGCGCTCGCCGAGCTGGGCGAGACCGCCGGCGCGCTCGCGGCGGCCGGCGAGGCGGCCCGGCTGGCCGGCGAGTCGGGGCAGCGCCTGGTCCAGGCCCGCGCGCTGGACGCCTTGGCGACGCTCGGCGGCGTCGTCACCGTTCCGGAGCGGTGACGAAGCCGGTCCGGTACGCCACCACCACCGCCTGAACGCGGTCGCGGACGCCGAGTTTGGTGAGGATGCGGGCGACGTGGGTCTTCACGGTCGTCTCGGCCACCACCAGTTCGGCGGCGATCTCGGCGTTGGACAGGCCGCCCGCGATGAGGCGGAGCACGTCGCGCTCGCGGTCGGTCAGCGCGGCCAGTTCCTCCGGCGGGCCGGCGGCCGGGGCGGGCGCGGCGAACCGCTCGACCAGCCGCCGGGTGATCGAGGGCTCGATCAGCGAATCGCCGGTGGCGGCCGCCCGCACCGCCGCGATCAGGCGGCTGGACGGCGCGTCCTTGAGCAGGAAACCGGCCGCGCCGGCGTGCAGCGCGCGGTACACGTACTCGTTCTGGTCGAAGGTCGTCAGCACGACGATCGTGGGCGGGTCGGGCTGCCGGAGGATCTCCTCGGTCGCGGCCAGGCCGTCCACCTCGGGCATCCGGATGTCCATGAGGACCACGTCCGGCCCGGCCAGCCGCGCCTGGCGGATCGCCTCGGCGCCCGTGTCGGCCTCGGCCACCACCTCGATGTCGCCCTCGGCCTCGAGGATCACCCGGAAGCCGGTACGCACGAGAGTCTGGTCGTCGGCGATGAGCACCCGGATCATGCCAGCGATTCTCCCGTCCTCCGCGCGGCGACCGGGTCATCCCTGAGGAGGATGGCGGCCGCCACAGATCGTCCTCGCGGCAGACGAAGGCTACGCCGGTCGATCCCTAGCGTCGTGGGTACCGAATCCCAAGGGGGAGAAATGAACAAGATCCGGCCTCTCGACTACGTCCTCGCCGCCCTCATGACCGCCGCCGGCGTGTTCCTGATGGTGGAGAACATCACCGCCGGCGACGACCCGTCGCTGATCCATCCGGTGTCCACCACCTCGTGGCTCATCATCCCGGCGTTCGCCCTGGTCACGATCCCGATCCTGTGGCGGCGCGCCAACGTCGCGGTGGTCTCCTGGGTCACCGCCGCCGCGGCCGCCGGGCACGTGCTCGCGTTCGACTGGCTGACCCGCTGCGGCGTGGTGCTGCCGCTGGCCTTCGCGCTCGGCTACGCCGTGGCCCGCTTCGCCCGCACCCGCCGCGACCACGTCCTCGGCCTGGCCGGCATCGTCGCCCTGGTGGTGGTCATCCTGGTCCGCGACTCCTCGGCCGACCTCGCCGGCGCGCTGCCGATCGCACTTCCGGGCGTCGCGCTCTTCTACGGCGCGGGCCTGCTGGTTAAGAATCGACTCAGCAAGCGGGCCACCACGGTTCCGCAGCCGGTCGAGCGCGCCACCGTCTGATCGACCCGGCATGCGAGGGAGCGCGATCATGAGTGAGGTCTTCCGCGGGGTCAAGGCCCTCGACTGGCTGCTCGCGGGAGTCCTCACCGCGCTCGGCGCCGTCCTGATGCTGGGCAACATCACCTCCTCCGACAGCCAGACCGCACGCGACGTCGCGTCCGGCGCCATGGTGCACACCCTCGACAGCCACTCGCCGTGGATGCTCCCGGTGTTCGCGGCGGCGACGATCCCGGTGCTGTGGTGGCGGCGGAGCGCCCTGGCGGTCACGGTTGTCGCCCTCGGCGCGATGGTGGCCCACGACCTGCTCTTCGGCTGGGTCACCCGGTGCGGGGCCGGACTGCCGCTGGCGTTCGTGCTCGCGTTCCTCGGGGCGCTGTCCTACGGGCGTACCAAAGCATGGGTCTGTTGTTTGGTCGGTCTGCTCTTGGTCGGCGCGGTGCTGGCGGTGGACTCCTCGGCCGGCCCCGGCGCTCTGGTCCTGGCCCTTCCGGTCGTGCTGATCGTCTTCGGCGTGGGACGGGCCGCGCGGCACCGTTCGCAGCTGAACCGGCAGCTCAAGGCGCGCGACGAGGAACTGCGGCAGCTGCGCGACGACCGGGCGGCGCTGATGGTGGCCGACGACCGGGCGCGGCTGTCCCGGCAGCTCGACGGGCTGCTGCAGGAGCGGCTGGACGAGCTGACCCGGGCGGCCGAGTCGGCGGACGGGCTCACGCCGGACGAGACCCGCGAGCTGTTCGAGACGATCGAGACGGGCAGCCGGCAGACCATGGACGACATGCGCGAGATCGTCGGGCTGCTGCGCGGCGGCGAGGTCGCCCTGGCCCCGGCGCCGACGGTCGCGCACCTCGACGCGCTGCTGGCCCGGCATCGCTCGCCGCTGTCCCGGCTGACCGTCAGCGGCGATCCGCGAACGCTGCCGGCGACGGTCGAACTGTCCGCGTACCGGATCGTGGAGTACCTGGTGACCGCGCTCGACGACCGGCCGGTGCAGGTGACGATGCGGTTCGCGGACGAGGCGCTGGAGATCCAGGTGCAGGGCTCGGTGGGTCGCGGCGCGGACCTGCGGGCGGCGGTCGCCCGCGTACGGGAACGGGCGAAGTTGCACGCCGGCTCGGTCGACCTGAAGCTCTCCCGGGGTTCCGCCCGCGTGGTGACGCAGCTTCCCGTGCTGGGCTGACCCGTGCGCTGGCTGGCGATCCCGCTCGTGCTGCTCGTGGTGGTGGCGCCGACCGTGTGGCACGGATCGGACTTCGGGCCGCTCACCGCGTGCCTGGTCGCGAGCGGGCTGAGCCTGCTGTGGTGGCGCACGCATCCCCGGGCCGTCGCGCTGACCGGCGGCGCGCTCTGGCTGGCCGCGGCGGCGCTGGCCGGGCACGGGTGGTTCCCCGACCTCTCCTTCGTGATCATGGCGCTGCTGTCCACCGTCGCGGCGCTGGGTTTCCGTAGTTATTGGGCCGGTTTCTGGCTGGCCGCCTACCTCGTCGCGCTGTTCGGGGTCCGGTACCTCACCACCGGCGACACCAACCCCGTCCCGCTGATCATCTTCGGCGTGCCCGGCTTCTTCGCCGCCACCGTGCTGCGGCTGCGGCGCGAGACCGCCGACCAGCTCGCCCAGCGGGGCCGGGAGCTGGAGGAGGAGCGGGAACTCTACGCCGACCTGGCGCTGCGGCAGGAGCGCGCCCGGATCGCCGCCGAGCTGCACGACATCATCGGCCATGCGATCAGCGTGATGATCATCCAGGCGGCGGCCGGGCAGCGGCTCGTCGACCGGGATCCGGACGGCGCCCGGCGGGCGTTCGAGGCCATCGCCGAGTCGGCCCGGCAGGGGCGCGGCGACCTGAAACGCCTCGTCGACCTGCTCGGCGGCGTCGAGGTCGGCGGGCCCGACCTGGCGCTGATCGACGAGGTGGTCACCCGCGCGGCCCGCAGCGGCCTCGACGTGTCCTGCCGGTTCGAGGGATCCCGCGACGGGGTGGCCGCGCCCGTTGCGCACCTGGCATTCCGGGTGGTGCAGGAAAGCCTGACGAACGCCTTGCGCTACGCGCCCGGCGCCGCGGTCCGGGTCTCGGTGAGCGGTTCCGATCGATCTCTGACCGTACGCGTCGAGAACGACCCCGCACGCGCCGATCGTCCCGGGCTGCCGGGGACCGGGCGGGGGCTCACCGGACTGCGCGAACGCATTCAGCAGGGGGGTGGCCGGCTGACGGCCGGTCCGACGCCGGTGGGGGGCTGGCTCGTGCAGGCCGTCTTTTCCTCTTGATACCGGCGGGGCGGCCCGCCACCGAGGCTCCGCTGCCAGGCCGGGCTGCTCGTCGACGGAGCCACGGTATCTTGAGTCTGGTTGCCGATCGCATCCCAGGAGGTGGGTATGACTGCCGAGATGGTCGCGCCGGCCTGGATGCATCAGCAGGTCACGGCCGAGCAGTACGCGGCATGGACAGAAGAACAGTGTGCGGGCATCGAGATCGTGGATGGGATGGTCGTCGTGAGTCCGAGCGCGTCCAAGCGGCACAACCGCCTGGCCCGGCTTCTGGCGAACGCCTTGGATGCCGCGGCGGGGCCGGACTGGAACGCTGACACCGACTTCGATGTCCGGCTCCAGGACGTGCCGCTGAACAACCGTCGTCCGGACGTGACGGTGTACCGGGCGGAGACCATCGACGTCGCTCCGACCCGGCCTGAGCACGTGCTCCTGGTGGTCGAGGTGGTATCGCCCGGGTCGGAGACGACCGACCGGATCGTCAAGGCCGATCAATACGCCAGGGCCGGTATTCAGTTCTACTGGCGTGTCGAGCAGGCCCCCACTGGTGCGCCTCTCGTCTACACGTACGTTCTCGACCCGGCGACGGGCCGCTACCGCGACAGCGAAATCTTCACCGGCGTCGTGAAACTGGCCGTGCCCTTCTCCGTCGAGGTCGATCTCGGCCAGATCTGATGTGTCCTGCTCTTTGTGGGAGGGCATCCACACATTCAACAAAATGCGATGCCGCTTGATTCGCCGCCAATGAAAAGCGGTCTTTCAGTGGGATGTTTCTGCTGGTGAGAGGCCGTGACACCCATCTATCCCTGACATAACAGGTTTTCAGCGGTGAGTTTTCGATTGAGCGCGTGGGAGCGCTCCCGTAACATGCCTGACACGGCTGTCAACGCTCCCCCACGCGCGGCTCGCCATCCCCTCGTCAGGAGAAGAAGCTCTATGAACAGATTCAGGGCGACCAATGTGTTCTTGGCGTCGGCCGGCGCCGTGGTGCTGGCGTCGGCGGTGGTCGGCGTGGCGTTGCCGGCCGGCGCGGCGTCGGCGGGCTGCTCGGTGAACTACGCGGTGTCGTCCCAGTGGACCGGTGGATTCGGCGCCAACGTGACGATCACCAACCTGGGTGATCCGCTGACCAGCTGGACGCTGACGTGGTCGTTCGGCGCCGGGCAGACGGTGACGCAAGCGTGGAACACGGCTCTCACCCAGAGCGGCGCGGCGGTGACCGCCAAGAACGTGAGCTACAACGGCTCGGTCGCGACCAACGGCACGGTCGCGTTCGGCTTCAACGGGTCGTGGACGGGCAGCAATCCGGCACCGGCGAGCTTCGCGCTGAACGGGGTGACGTGCACCGGCGGCACGACGCCGACGACCGCGCCGACGACCGCCCCGACCACCCCGCCCACGACCGCCCCGACCACCCCGCCGACGACCCCCCCGACCACGCCACCCGGCACGTGCGCACTTCCGTCGACGTACCGATGGAGCTCGACCGGCTCGCTGGCGAACCCGAAGTCGGGGTGGGTCTCGCTCAAGGACTTCACCAGCGTCGTCTACAACGGCAAGCACCTGGTCTATGGGTCTGACGTCTCGACCTCGGGGACGTATGGGTCGATGAACTTCAGTCCATTCACGAACTGGTCCGACATGGCCTCGGCCGGCCAGAACGGGATGTCCTCCGCCACGGTCGCCCCCACGCTGTTCTACTTCGCCCCGAAGAACATCTGGGTGCTCGCGTACCAGTGGGGTGCGTCCCCGTTCCTGTATCGGACGTCGAGCGACCCCACCAACGCCAACGGCTGGTCGGCGGCGCAGTCGCTCTTCACCGGCAGCGTCTCCGACGCTCCTTACGGGCCCATCGACCAGACGTTGATCGGCGACGGCACGAACATGTATCTGTTCTTCGCCGGGGACAACGGCAAGATCTATCGGGCCAGCATGCCGATCGGGAACTTCCCCAGCAATTTCGGCTCGTCGTACACGACGGTCATGAGCGACTCGACGAACAACCTGTTCGAGGCGGTTCAGGTCTACAAGGTCCAGGGGCAGAACCAGTACCTGATGATCGTCGAGGCGATCGGCGCGAACGGGCGTTACTTCCGCTCGTTCACGGCCTCCAGCCTGGGCGGCTCGTGGACTCCGCAGGCAGCCTCCGAGAGCAATCCGTTTGCCGGTAAGGCCAACAGCGGCGCCACGTGGACCAATGACATCAGCCACGGCGATCTGGTGCGGGCGAATCCCGACCAGACGATGACCGTCGACCCCTGCAACCTGCAGCTCCTCTACCAGGGTCGTTCCCCCAGCTCGGGCGGCGACTACAACCTGCTGCCCTGGCGGCCGGCCGTGCTGACGTTGCAGCGCTAGAAGGCTGACCACCTTCTCGAGGCCCGGCCACTGCCGGAAACGCAGTGGCCGGGCCGGCGGCCTTCGGGGGAACGGAGGTTGCCGGCCACGGACGGGCCGGATCATCCAGTCTTCCTCGTACGGCTGCCAGGAAGGTTCGGGCCCGATCAGCGCGGCGCTGCCGTCGCGCCGATGCCCTTGATCTGCCACCGTTCGCGCGCCGCGGCGGCGATCGCGGTCGACGCACCCGGCGCCTGGGGACGCTCGGCGTAACCGTCGACGACGACCGTGCGGTCCACGAACGCGTCCCGCGTCCACGGGATGAACTCCAGCAGTGGCGCGGTCTCGCTGAGGAACGTACCGGCGAGATGCTGGTGCACCTGCATCATGTCGCCGGCGTGCGGGACGACGCGGAGACCACCGGCCGCCGCATGCTGGGCGACCTGCATCCACTCGGTCACGCCGCCGACCCGCGTCACGTCGACCTGGACGACGCGCAGGGCCTCGGCGGCGAGGAAGTTCGCGAACGCGTGGTACGAGTACAGGCTCTCCCCGGCCGCGATGTCGACCGGGCTCGCCGCCTGCAGGCGCCGATGTGCCGTGATGTCGTCGGCGTGCACCGGCTCCTCGAACCAGTCCATGCCCACCTCGGCCAGCACCGGCAGCATGCGCATGGCCGTACTGAAGTCCCAGCGCTGATTCGCGTCGCACATCAGCGTGATGTCCGGGCCGACCGCCCGGCGCGCGGCGCGTACCCGGGCGGCATCCTCCCGCCAGTCCGCCTTGCCGACCTTGACCTTGACGCGCCGCCAGCCGCGGTCGACGAGCGAGCCGAGGTCGCGCGCGAGCTCGTCGACACTGAGGTTGAGCCACCCGCCGTCGGTGTTGTAGGTCTCGATGGGGTCGGGGGTGCCGCCGAGCAGTCGCCACAGCGGCAGCCCGGCCCGCTGGGCGGCGAGGTCCCACAGCGCGATGTCGACCATCGACAGCGCCATGTGCACCGGGCCGCTTCGGCCTATCCAATGCGTCGGCAGCCAGTACAAACGTTTCCAGGTGCCGAGGATGTCTTCGGACGGGGTGCCGAGCAGGGCCGGCGCGTAGTAGTCGTCGATCACCTGGGTCAGCAGCTCGGCGCCGCAGTGGACGCCGGAGATGCCGGTGCCGACCCGGCCGTCCGCCGTGCGGATCTCCACCACCGGGACCGTCCAGGCCTTGAGCTGGGCGGTCGCGTCGGACAAGGTCCGGATCAAAGGCACCGCGAGCGCGTACGTCTCGACGGAGGTGATGACCGCGCTGTCGTCCCCGGGTGCCAGCTCGGCCGGTGAGGGCGAGAGCAGCCCCCGGACGTCGTGTGTCATGTCGTGCTCCTCGTCGGAATCGCCGAGATCGTCAGCGGGTTCCGGGAGGGCCGGGAAACTCCCCAGCCCCCGGCCCTCCCGGAGGTCATCGGGTGGTGTAGCGGATGACGTCGGTACGCATCACATCGCCCGACACCTTGACCGCCTTGACGGTGTGCTGCCCGTTGCGCAGCCCCGAGACGCTGAACACCGTCTGCTGGGTCGCGCGTACGGCGCCGTGGGTGTCGACGCTCCGGGCCAGCTTGCCGTCGACGTAGATGTCGACGAGCCCCTGGTCGGGTGCGGTGGCGGTGATCCAGTCGACGCCGGTGCCGGTGAACGTGTACGAGACCGCGTCGCCGTTGCGTGAGGTGGCGTGGACGTCGTCCAGATAGTCCCCGCGGAACGCGAAGTCCAGCTGGGCGGCGCCGACCGGAAGACCGGCGAGGTAGGCCGAGCGCAGGGTCACGGTCGAGCCCGACAGCGTGTAGTCGGTTCCCCGCTTGAGCGCGGCGCCGCCGAGAGAGACCCCGACGAACTCGCTGCCGTCGCGCAGAAGTTTCACCGGTACGTCGGCGGGCGCCCGGCGGTCGAACGATGCCGCCGGCGGGTCGATGAGGCTCGGCTGGAGCACGTCGATCCGGTCGAGCAGCATGAAGGAGCCGGACTTCTTGACGGCCCGGAGCGTGTGGCTCCCGTTGGTCAGATCGTTCACCGTGAAAACGGTCTGCTGGGCAAGCCGCGGCTGGCCCTGCTCACGTCCCGTGTTCACGGTCTTCACGAACTGGCCGTCGAGGTAGATGTCGACGTCGCCCTGGGACGTGTCCATCTCGGTGAGGTACGAGACGCCGGTGCCCTGGAACGTGTATTCGAACGCGTCGCCGTCGCGCTCGGTGTAGTGCACGCCGTCGCCGTAGTCGCCGAGCCCGCGACCGGTGCTCGTCGACCACGATCCGACGTACGAGATGCCCTGGTCGGTGTCGTCGTGGGTGATGGTGCGGACCGGGCCCGTCGTCGACGGCGGGGCGGTGGCGCCGGTGTCGGTGATGTTCAGGGCGAGCGGCTGCGAGGTGGCGGCGACCTCGTTGCCGCCGTTACGGGTCCAGTCGCCCTGGTAGCCGACGCGCAGGGCGTCGTCGTTGACGGCGACGGCCGCGCCGGACTGCGGCGTCACCTTGAGCAGGCGTACGCCGTGGATCGGCACATCGGCGGCGGTGAACTTGGTGGCGAAGCGGCCCAGGTCCTGACGGGCCCACAGGTCGCGCACGGTGGCGGCGCCGGTCAGCCCGAGGTCCGACCAATTCGCCGTGATGTCCTTGTCGGTGCGGCCGAGGTTGAACAGCGCGACGGTATAACTGCCGTCGGCGTTGAGCGCGTACCAGATCGGCTGCTGCGCCGAGGCGTTGACCGGGCGCGCGGGGGTTCCGGCCTGGTCGACCGCGATCACCTCCGGATTCGTGAGCAGGCTCAGGCCGTACGCGTCAAGGTTTGTCAGGTCGTTGCCGAGATAGAGCGGCGCCGCCGAGATCGACCACAACGTCATCGCGGTCCGCCGCTCGTCGCGGGTCAGGCCGTCCATGGAGCCGTTGCCGACGTCGAGCGAGTCGAAGTCGTTCCATCCGCCGTTCCCGCCGTTGCGCCACCAGGTTGCCGCGTCCGGGAAGAGGCGGGCGATGTTCTGCCACTGGGTGAGCGCGTCGTTGGCGCAGTAGCACTCGACGTCCCACTCGACCCGCCAGCCGTTCGCCTTGGAGCGCCAGTAGTCGGCGTACTTGGGGTCGACCGCCCACGACAGCTCGAACCAGATCTTGTGCGCCTTGAGCGCGGACGACCAGGCCGCGACGTCGTCCCGGGCGTCGAGCGAGAGGTCACTGACCCCCGAGCCCGGGGTGACGCTGTCGAACTTGACGAAGTTGACGCCCCACTGGGCGAAGAGGTCGACGATCGAGTCGATGTACTTCTGCGAGCACGGGTTCGAGAAGTCGATCTTGTAGCCGATGTGCCAATAGTCGGATGGTTGGACCGGCTGCTTGACGATGTCGTGCGTGGTGCAGCCGGGCGCACCGGCGATCGGCAGGCTCGCGTTGTACACATCGGGGGAGATGCCGGGAATCATGTAGACCCCGAACTTCTGACCATTCGCATGGACATGGTCTATGACCTTTTGCAAACCCTGCGGGTACAGCGTCGCGCTCGGCTTCGGCCGTCCGTTGGCGTCGACCCCGTCGTTCCAGCCGGCGTCGACGTTGAGGTAGTTGTAGCCGTACTTCTGGAGCTTGGCGTGCATCGCGTCGGACTGCTTGATGAGCTGATCGCCGGTGATCCACTTACCGTTGCCGGAGTAGACCTGCATGCTGTAACTGCTCCAGCCCATGTACGGCCGGACGGCCCAGGGGTCGGGGGTCGAGGCGGCCGGCGCCACGGGTGCGGCGGGTGCGGCTTCGGCCCGCGCGCCGGGCGGCGGACTCGGCCTGGGCCCGGTGGCGGCCTGGGCCGGATAGGCGCCCAGGAGCAGGAGCAGCGCGGCGCCCAGGACGGCCGCGGAACGAGTTGACCTCAATGTCATACCTTCCTGGATCAGGGTGCGGGGTATCGCCGGACGACGGTGGGCCGGCCGGGCGGGTGACGATATGGGTGCGGTCAGGAAGCGACGAAGGCCTGGATGCTGACGGTGGCCGCGCCGCGCGCCCACTCCTCGAAGGGCAGCGGCCGGATGGAGAGCGGGCAGTCGGTGGCGGCGCCGAACGCCTGACGCTCGAAGCCGGCGCGGATGTGGGTCTCGAACAGGTCGTACGCGGCCAGGCCCTCGCCGGAGACAACGATGCGGGACGGGCCGACCAGGTTGGCCACGGCGGCGATGCCGCAGCCGATCGCGTTGCCGGCCTCGGCGAACACGGCGCCGACGCGCTGGTCGCCGCCGCGGGCGAGGGCCACCGCGTCGTCGAAGCTGAGGTCGGGCCGGCCGGAACGCTCCCGGGCCCGGCCTACGATGGCATGCGTACCGGCGATGGCTTCGACGCAGCCGCGCCCGCCGCAATGGCAAACAGGCCCGCTCACGTCGACGCCGATGTGGCCGATCTCGCCGGCCACCCCGTGCGAACCGGACACGATCCGGCCGTTGACGACCAGGCCGCAGCCGATGCCGGTGCCCACGGTGACCAGGGCGAATGACTCCGCGCCCACGCCCTCGCCGAACCAGTGCTCGGCGGTGGTCAGCGCTTTCACATCGTTCTCCACCGTGACGGTCAGACCGGTGATCTTTTCGGCCAGATCCAGCAGCGGTACGTCGTGCCAGTGCAGGAACGGCGAGTACCGCACCAGGCCGGTGGCGCGGTCCACGTCGCCGGAGACGGCCAGGCCCAGGCGGCGGGTGCGGGCCCGGTAGTCGCCGGGACCGTCGAGCAGATCGTCGACGAGGTGCCCGAGGTCGGTGAGGACGTGCTCGGGGTCCGGGTAGGGGAGGGGCCGGTGGGCCGACGCCCGCACCTGGGCGCCGAGATCGCAGACCACGCCGATCAGCTCGTCGGCCGTGATCTTCACGCCGACGAAGAACTCGCGGTCGGCCCGGATCGCCAGCGGGCTGGCCGGTCGTCCCGCGCCCGGGCCGGACCGCTCGGTTGCCGCCAGTTCCTGCAGGTAGCCCTGCTCGATGAGCGGTCGCGCGGCCTTGGTGACGGCGGCCGACGACAGCCCGAGCCGGCGGGCGAGGCCGACGCGACTGAGCGGTCCCTCGGTCAGGACCGCCGTCAACACGGCGGTCATGGCCGGTGCGACGTTGTCGGCCTCGGTGAACATGGCCGAAACGTAGGCCAGCGGATTACGGAAATCAATACTTGACGAAGGAAATTATTGAGCCTAGGTTTCGGCCATGTTTCTCGAGGAGGTGTGACGATGGCGACCACCACGCCGTCCCCGACGCCGGTGGCGAAGCCGCCCGCCCGGCCCGCCCGGCCGGCCCGGCCACCCGGCCCGGCGGTGCGCCGGCGCAGCCGCTGGTCCCAGGCGCAGCGGGCCTGGCGGCTGCACTGGCAGCTGTACCTGCTGGTGATCGTGCCGATCGCCTACTTCGTCATCTTCAAGTACATCCCGATGGCCTTCAACGTCATCGCCTTCAAGGACTACAGCCCGGTGCTGGGTCCGTGGGGCAGCCAATGGGTGGGTCTGCGCAACTTCCAGCAGCTGTTCAGCAACCCGGTCTTCGGCACACTGCTGAAGAACACCTTCATCCTGGCGTTCTACCTGGTGCTGGCGAGTTTCCCGGTGCCGCTGATCCTGGCGCTGGCGTTGAACGAGATCCGTAACGGCTGGTTCAAACGCACGGTGCAGCTGGTCACGTACGCGCCGTACTTCATCTCCACCGTGGTGGTGGTCTCGATGACGGTGCTGGTGCTGTCGCCCCAGGTCGGCATCGTGAACGACGGGCTCGGCCTGTTCGGCATCGGCCCGATCAACTTCCTCGGCGAACCGGGCTTCTTCCGGCACATCTACGTCTGGACCGACGTCTGGCAGACCGCGGGCTACGCGGCCGTGATCTACCTGGCCGCGCTCGCCGGCATCGATCCCGCGCTGCACGAGTCGGCCAAGATCGACGGGGCCAGCCGGCTCCAGCGCATCCGGCACGTCGACCTGCCGGGCATCATGCCGACCGCGATGGTCATGTTGATCCTGGGCGTGGGCAACATGATGGCGATCGGGTTCGAGAAGGCCTATCTGCTGCAGAACAACCTGAACCTCGCCCAGTCGGAAATCATCCCGACGTACGTCTACAAGACCGGCCTCATCAACGCGGACTTCAGCATGGCCACCGCCGTGGGCCTGTTCAACTCGGTGGTCAACCTCTGCCTGCTGCTGGTGGTCAACTTCGCCGCCAAGCGGATTACCGGGAATGGACTGTGGCGATGACGACCAGCACTCTTGTCTCCAAGCTGCGGCGCAATCGCCCGGCCCTCGTGAAGGTCCGGGAACCGTTCGGCGACCGCGTTTTTCTGATCGTCGTCAGGATCATGCTCGGCGTGGCGCTGGCGTTGGTGCTGCTGCCGTTGATCTACATCGTGGCCAGCTCGTTCAGCAGTCCGGCCGCCGTCAACGCGGGCCGGGTCCGCTTCTGGCCGGTCGAGTTCTCGCTGGAGGCGTACCGGTCCGTCCTGAGCAACTCGGAGGTCCTCCAGGGGTACTACAACTCGCTGATCTACGCCGTCGCCGGCACGGCGATCAGCGTCACCCTGACCGTTGCTATCGCCTATCCGTTATCCCGTAAGACCTTTTACGGCCGCAATGTTCTGATGACGCTGCTCGTCTTCACCATGCTGTTCTCCGGCGGCGTGATTCCGACGTACATGGTGGTGCACGACCTCGGCATGCTCAACACCCGCTGGGCCATGCTGATCCCCAACGCGATCGGCGTCTGGCAGGTGATCATCGCCCGCACCTTCTTCGCCAACTCCATCCCGGACGAACTCTACGAGGCGGCGATGCTGGACGGGGCCAGCGAGATACGGACCCTGCGATCGGTGGTGCTGCCGCTGTCCAAGCCGCTGCTGGCCGTCCTCGCGCTGATGTACACGATCTATCAATGGAACACCTATTTCGACGCCCTGGTGTACCTCAAGGATTCCGATCTGTTTCCGCTGCAGATCGTGCTTCGCAACATTCTCCTTCTCAACACGCCCCGGACGGGCGCGACGGACATGGCACAGCAGATGCATCAGATTCAGCTGGCCAACGTCCTCCGGTACGCGCTCATCGTCGTTTCGAGCCTCCCCGTACTGATCATCTATCCATTTGTGGCCCGCCATTTCACCAAGGGTGTGATGGTCGGCGCCGTCAAAGGCTAGTAGCAACTCAAGAATGGAAGGACACCATGACTCTGCGTTCTCCCGGAAAAATAACAATCGCATTGACGGTCGCCACGGCATTGGCGGTGACGGCGGGCTGCAGCTCCGGTAGCAAGGACAGCGCCCCCAAGGCGAAGATGGACGGCGACAAGGTCGTCATCTCGGTGCTGGCCCCCGCCGACGCGGACACCAAGCTCGACACCAACGCGATCACCACGCTGCTCAGCGACAAATACAAGATCAAGTTCCAGTTCCAGACCACGACGTTCGACGGCGCGGCGGCCAAGGAGAAGCGCCAGATCGCGATCTCCAGCGGCGACTACCCCGACCTGTTCCTGCTGATCCCCTGGGTCGACGCCTTCACCAAGACCGACGTCCAGAAGCTGGGCCAGCAGGGCGTCGCGGTGCCGCTGGAAGACCTGATCAAGCAGTACGCGCCGAACATCCAGAAGACGCTGGACTCCAACAGCGTGCTCAAGGCGATGTCGACCGCGCCGGACGGTCATATCTATGCGCTGCCGCAATGGTCTGACTGCTACCACTGCACGTACCCGGACAAGCTCTGGATCAACTCGGCGTGGCTGAAGAAGCTGCACCTGCAGATGCCGAAGACCACCGAGGATCTGCGCACGGTCCTGAAGGCGTTCAAGACGCAGGACCCGAACGGCAACGGCAAGGCCGACGAGGTCCCGATGAGCACCGACACGCAGGACAGCACCCTCATCGGCTTCCTGATGAACGCGTTCACCTACGCCCCGTACGGCGCGAACAACGGCGTCCCCTCGCTGCTGGAGCTCAACGGCGACACAGTCGCTACCCCGGTCGACAAGCCCGAGTGGCGCGAGGGCCTGAAGTACATCAACTCGCTCTACAAGGACGGCCTGATCAACCCGGGCTCGTTCACCCAGAACGCCGAGGCGCTCCAGGCCGTCGGCAACAACCCCGCCGCCGTCCAGCTGGGCTCCGTGCCCGTGCTGTGGCCCGGCATCTTCGTCCAGCTCGGCTCCAAGGACGGGCGGGACAAGCAGTACGACGCCGTGCCGCCGCTGACCGGGCCCGAGGGCAAGAGCTTCACCGCGTACAACAACCCGACCTCGATCGGCTATACCTTCATGCTGACCAACAAGTCCAGCAAGGAGGCGCGGATCGCGGCGCTCAAGATGCTGGACTACATCTACACCGACGAGGGTCAGATCACCGTCAACTCCGGGCCCGAGGGAGTCGGCTGGGTGAAGCCCGGCGCCAGTGACGTCGCGCTCGACACGAAGGTGAAGCCGATCTGGAAGCCGGTGCCGGACACCGAGCGGCCGAAGAACGTCAACTGGTCGTCGATGGGGCAGTACAACGTGACGCTCGCCCTCCGCAACGCCCAGGCCGTGCCGGAGGACATCTACTCCGAGCAGGGCCTCGAACGGCGGCTGTTCCAGGCGACCCAGGAGTACGAGCCCCACGTGGACAAGACGCAGGTCTTCCCGGAGGCCCAGATCTGGGCCGACGAGGCGTCCGTCTCCGAGCTGGCGACGCTGAAGACCAACCTCGACAGCTACGTCAGCCAGGGCGAGCTGGCCTTCATCACCGGCACGAAGAACATCGACACCGACTGGGACTCCTGGGTCAAGGGCCTCGACGGCATCGGCATGAAGCGGTACCTCGAGCTCAACCAGAAGGCCTACGACAAGTTCAAGGGCGTCAAGTAGATCCTTCGAGTCACGGAGAGCCCAGCCGGTCGGCAACGGCCGGCTGGGCTTCCGCACCGCTCGCCGGCGCGCGTCATCGGCGGCAGAATGCGCCCATGTCGATCTCAGCGGAACGGGCTCCCATCGTCACGGCGCTGCTGCGGGACGGAAACCGGATTCTGCTCTGTCACCGTTCTCCCCGGCGCCGCTGGTATCCCGACGTCTGGGACATGCCCGGTGGTCATGTGGAGCCCGGGGAACTGCCCGGCGCCGCACTCGCCCGAGAGCTCCGCGAGGAGTTGGGCATCGATATCGCGGCGCCGGCGGGTCCGCCGATGCGAGAGTTTCGTGGCGACACCTTCGACATGCGGATTTGGCTGATCGAAGCGTGGGTGGGGTCTCCGGCCAACACCGCGCCGGACGAACACGATGCCATCGCGTGGTTCACCGAGGACGCGCTCGGAGAACTGCGCCTGGCTCACCACAGTTACCTCGAGATGTTCAGCAAGGTTCTTGCCGCGAATCGCGCCGCTCAGTAGAGGTCCGGACTGGTGCCGGCCGCCATCAGCGCGGTGCTCTGCACCGGAGCGGCGAAGTTCGCCTCGGTCCACAAACGCCCGTCACTGCCCTGGAACGCGAGGATCCACGGCGCGACCGACGGCGTCGAACCGGCCGCCACGCCGACCGTCCAGCTCTCCTGGAACGAGATGTCCGGAGTGACCCGCCACAGCGCGCTGGTGACGGCCCGGAAGGAGACCTGGATCTCGCCGGTACCGTCCGGGCCGATCAGCCCGTTCACGCCAGCGCCGGGTCCGGCTCCGGGAGTCAGGCTCAGCGCGATCCGGGGATTGGTGTGATTGACCGAGTTGTACGTGTAGAGCACGTGGTCGGCCGACTCGTAGGCGACCGCGACGCCGTCCAGCAAGGAGGTCGACCCGATGACGGCGATGCTCGGGCTGGTGGCCGGATCCATGGCCACACCGGGGCACGAGTTCTGCCCGTCGCCGGTCAGCAGGCACATCAGGTTCCCGCTCGGCGTCTGGTACGCGATGACCGCCTCCCGGGAGAAGTTCAACGGCAGGCTGATGCTGGGGCTGTTGCGGATCGGCAGCGTGCTGTCGACCGGGCTGCTCCCGACCACGTACGTCCAGAGGTGACCGTTGGTCCCGCGGTAGGCGATCTTCACCGCACCCGCCAGCGTGTACGACGCGCTGGGGCTGGTTCCCGAAGCCATCGATATCGTGGTGTTGGTCGGCACTCCGGTCAGGAGATCGAGCAGCCACAACTTCCCGGTGTTCGCCTGGAACGCGATCGTGGTTCTGCACCCGCCGCCGCATGAGTTGACGGCGGACGGGCTCGTGCGCGCCGCCATGCCCAGGCCCCGGTCGTGCGGCATCCCGGCCGTGTCGAGCGTCCACAAATCCCCATTGGACCCCTGGAATGCCACCGAGAACGTCGGCGGCGGAGGCGGATCCGGAGGTTCGTCCGCGTCGGCCGGACTCGCCGCCACCGCAACGGTCATTCCGGCGACCACCGCCGCCGCGCCCAACAGCCTTCCGCGCCACCGTTTTCCTTGCACCATGTCTCCCATGCGCACAGCCTCCTCAGCCGGCTGACGCAGGGCTGACGTGGCGCTGAAACAGGGTCACCCACGGATGATCGCGGACACGACGCCAGGAGTGATGCCCTGGTGAAGAAATCGGTCGTGTCCATGTACGGGCGACGTCGGTCCAGGGCACCTTGACGCCGGAGCGGCCCAAGGCGAACGGGGAATCAGCCCGGCCGAGCTGATGCGGGTGCGATTCGGGCCGCGGCGCAGTAGTTGCCCGCGATCGCGATGCCGGAGCAGCCGCTGAAGACGAACAGTGGCTGCATCCGCTCGGCCGGGCCGCTTATGGCGTTGTCGGTGAAGCGCAAGCCGGCGACGCTCTTCGCGGCGAGGAGGGTGACGTCGCCGGTCTCGAAGGTGTTGTCTTCGATCGTTATGTTGCGGTGCACCGGGGTGGCCGGCTCGACCGCCTCGTTGGTCGGTTCCACGAGGATGACCGGGCCGCCGGGCCGGGTGAACGAGTTCCCGCGGATCGTCACGTCGGTGACCGCCCCCGACTCGTACCACTCGGATGCGTCGGCGGAGATATAAATGCTTGCCATGGACATACCGTCAAACCGATTGCCTGTTATCAGGACGGGCTTGGGCGTGGTCACGAGGACGCCGCGGGTCGGCACGTTGCGGAAGACATCGCCAGCGATGAGGACCGAGGGCGTGTAGGTGAGGTTCTCCGCGACCGTGCCGCCGATCTCGATGCCGGCAGGCACCGGCCGGCTGAACGAGACCGTCATCGTGGTCGGCGAGTCCTCGCTCACCACAGTCACGACCGCCGGTCCGCCCGGGAGCGGTGTCATCGTGCGCTTGTCGACGAACTGCACCTCGTCTCCGGGGTGGAACTGCGGGAAACCGGCCGTCTGCGGGTGCATGTAGGCGAGCGTGAGCGTGGCCGCCCCCGGCTTGCCGACCACCTCGAGGTAGGTGCCGTGAATGTTGATCGGATCGTCGTGCGGCCCGTCGAAGACGCATCCGGTGATGGCGACCCGGCCCTTGATGCCGGACATCTGCACGTGGTCGGCGAACGACGAGGAGGATCGGCCGGACGCCGGGTCAGGCGCGAAGCTCACCCGGTCGATCGTGATGTTCTCGCTGAGCTGCCCGACAATCCCAAATCCCTGCAGGTGGTACGCCTTCAGCCCGCGCAGCGTGATGTTCGTGGACTCTCCGATGAACGCCCCCGGCTCGGTCCGCTCGATGAGCCGCATCTGGTAGACGAGCCCGGCGTCGGCCGGGGGAGTCGCGGTCGTGTAGTCGATGCGGATCCGGCGCCGGCCCAGGTCGGTGATCGCGGCGACGTCGACGAACAGCGGGTTGTCCGCGCGCCAGGTCCGCCCGGCCACCGGGTCGTGGATCTGCGTGTACTCCAGGCCGTCGACCCCAGACCAGTACGGCCGCCCGGTCGCCGGGCTGGTCTCGCCGAGCCAGGTGATGTGGGCGCCGTCGACCTCGTACGGGCTGCCCGGCGGGATGGACAGGATGCGCCACGCGCGCCCCGCGGTGGCGCCGGCCTCGGCGACCGTCGCATCGATGACCTTGGGAGCGGCGTAGTCGACGGAGAAGTTCGTGAACGTCACGTTGGTCGAGCGGATCGCCGCGAACGCCGTCTGCAGCCCGTGAAAAATCAGCTCGGCGCCGCGGCCGTCGATGGTGACGTCCCGCATGTCCTCGACCAGCAGCCCGATCCTCTTCTCCCGGTAGCGGGGGTCCGCGCCGACTGTGTTGGACACGTACAGCTCGCGGGTTTCGGCCTGCTCGGGGTACAGGTGGTACGTCCCCGCCGAGAAAGCGATCTCGACGGGGCCGCGGAGCGTCCGGGCCCGCCTGAGCGCGGCCGCGACCGCGGACGCGGAGTCGACGGTCAGGCGGTGAATTCGAGCCCCTCGAAGGTGGTGTCCCGGTAGCGGACGCGGGCCACGGCGCCCGTCGAGGAGTGGATCCGGGCCTGCCGCAGCTCGCCGTCGCGCCAGGTCAGGTCGACCGTGAAGCCGCCGCGGGCGCGCAGGCCGCGGACCGAGCCGTCGCGCCAGGTGGAGGGCAGGGCGGGCAGTAGCTCGATCTCCTCGCCGTCGGACTGCAGCAGCATCTCGGCGATGGCGCCGGTACCGCCGGAGTTGCCGTCGAAGGAGTAGATGTTCTGCGGGGCACCGGCGATGCCGCCGGCGGAATAGCTGAGCAGGTTCGCCTCGCTGGCGTCGGCGATCAGCCGGGTGATGTGGGCGAGCGCCCGGTCGCCGTCGAGCAGGCGGGCGTAGAAGGCGGCGAAGTTCGCCTCCACCCACTCGGTCTGCTCCCACCCGGCCGCCTGCTGCCGGCGTTCGATCGTGACCGCCGACGCGCGGGCCAGCGCGGGCGTGCCGCGCGGGGTGATCTGCCGCTCGGGGAACAGCGCGACCAGATGCGCCGTGTGCCGGTGGGCGGGATCGGCCTCGTCGAAGTCGTCCAGCCACTCCTGCAGCTGGCCGTGCCGCCCGATCCGGAGCGGGGACAGGCGTTCCCGGGCCGCCGCCACCCGCGCGCGCAACGAAGGGTCGACGTCGAGAATGGTGGCGGCCCGGCCGCAGATCCGCAGGATCGCCTCGGCGAAGACGCGGTCGACGGTGTTGCCCATCGCGATCGAGCACGTCGCGCCGTCCGGCGCCAGGTACCAGTTCTCCGGTGACTCGGAGGGCCCGGCCACGAGCCAGCCATGGGCCGGTTCGGGCACCAGATAGGAGAGGAAGAACAGCGCCGCGTCCCGCAGGACCGGGTACGCCTGCTCACGGAGGTACTCCTCGTCGAGGCTGTACTCGTAGTGCTCCCACAGCTGCAGGGCGATCCAGGCCCCGCCGGTGACGTTCAGGCCCCAGCCGATGCCGCTGCCGGGCGCGGTGTAGCCCCAGGCGTTGGCGATCGTGTGCGCGACCCAGCCGTCCGCGCCGTACATCTGCCGGGCCGTGATCTGCCCGGTCTCGGCGAGGCGCCGGACGTAGCGGACCAGCGGGGCGTGGCACTCGGCGAGGTTGGCCGACTCGGCGGCCCAGTAGTTCTGCTGGGTGTTGATGTCGAGGTGGAAGTCGTTGCTCCAGCCCATGCTGCTGGCGAACCCGTCGTTCCACACGCCCTGCAACGCCAGCGGTAGCGGCGAGTCCTCGCGCGAGCCCGCGATGGTGAGGTAACGGCCGTACTGGAAATAGAGGGCGATCAGGTCGTCGTCCCGCTCACCCTGGGCGAGCTTTTCCCGCCGTACGTCGGTGGGCAGCGCGACGGCCGCACCGAGGTCGAGCGACACCCGCCGCATCAGCCGCTGGTGGTCCTCGACATGTGCGCTGCGCAGCGCGTCCCATCCGGTCCCGGCGACCAGTTTTTCCGCCCGCCCGGCCGGGTCCTCGCCGGCCCAGTCGGTGCCGACCGCGATCAGCACGACGACCGCGTCCGCCCCGGTGACTGTGACCGTGTCGGCATCGCGCCGGAACGTTCCGCCGTCGATCTCGAACCGGGCGCGGATCTCGACCGCGGTGCCGTCTTTTCCGTTGCTGTGCAGGGATTCCACGGCCCGGCCGCTGAACGCGAGACCGTCCTCGGTGGTGGTGGTCGCGCCGGGCAGGACGGTGTCGTCCAAGGTGGCCGTGAAACTGACGGCGGCCGGGTGGTCCGCGGTCAGGCGCATCGCGATGACACCGTGCGGGTGAGAGGCGAAGATCTCGCGTACGCGATGGGTCTGGTCCTGATCGAACTCGACGCGGACGACACCAGTGTCGAGGTCGAGCTCGCGCCGGTAGTTCTCGGCGGCGCCATCGGCGAAATCGAGGCGCAGCCGGGGGAGCGGCACGTTGGTGCCGAACGACGACGGGCGGCCGGTCAGATGCTCCGCCGCGAGCCGCTGGGCGTCCCCGTACCGCCCGGCGAACCACAGCCGCCGGATGTCCGGCAGCTCGCGCAGCGCGGTCGGGCTCACGTCGGTGTCGGACGGCGCCCCCGACCACGCGGTCGACTCGGACAGCCGGATGGTCTCGGTGCCGGTGCCTCCGTAGACCATGCCGCCGAGCCGGCCGTTGCCGATCGGCAATGCCTCGAACCAGCGCTCCGCCGGCCGATCGTAGAAGAGAATGGTGGAGGACATCGGCGGTCTCCTCAGGTCAGCTGATCGCGAAGCCAGGGCAACTGGACCGGCGCCTGGAACGTTCCGCCGCCCTCGTGCCGGTTGTACGGCCAGACCTGCATCTGCTTCGGTCCGGCGTAGTGGTTGTAGGCGGCGTACACAGTGGACGGCGGGCACACGTCGTCCATGAGGCCGACGGAGTACAGGGCCGGCGCGGTGGCCCGGGCGGCGAGGTTCACACCGTCGAAATAGGACAGTGTGCGGAAGACCTGTTCGATCCGGTCGCGGTTGGTCGCGCAGAAGACCGAGAGCTCCTGGTACGGGTGCGAGTCCGTGATCTCGGTGGCGCGCCGGAAGCCGGTCAGGAACGGCACGTCGATGAGCGCGGCCCGGACCCGGTCATGCAGGCCGGCCACCGCCTGCGCGATGCCGCCGCCCTGGCTCGCGCCGGCCACCACGATGCGGTCGGGGTCCACCTCGGGCAGAGTCGCCGCCAGGTCCACCGCGCGCAAGGCGTCGGTGAACAACCGGCGGTAGTAGTACTGCTCGGGATCGAGCACGCCGCGGACCAGCAGACCGGTGTGGTGCGGCGTGCCGTCGCCCGGCAGGTCGGGGGTGTCGCCGTCGCCCTGGCCGCGGGAATCCACTACCAGCACGGCGTATCCGGCCGCCGGCCACAGCAGCCACTCGTGCGGCCGGCCGCGCCCACCGCCGTACCCGATGAATTGCACGACGCACGGCACGGCCTCGCTCGCGGTGGCCGGCACGAGAAGCCAGGCGGCCACCCGCTGACCGTCGTAGCCGGCGAACCGTACGTCGAATACGCGCACGCCCGGCAGCAGCGCGTCGTACGGCATCAGCTCCGCCGCCAGATCGTGCTTGCGGGCGGCGGTCAGCGTGCCGGACCAGAACGCGTCGAAGTCGTCCGGTTCGACGCGGGCCGGGCGGTAGTCGCGCAGCTGGGCGAGGGGAAGGTCGAACATGGCCATGGCGTCAGTCCTCGATGCGGATGAGCTGGACGAGGGCGCTGGCGTGGTCGCCCTCGGGCAGGGGGAGGGGAAGGCCGGACCGCAGCAGGACCGCTCCGGAGTGGACGGTGCCGGTGTCCTGGTCCCGGTAGCTGGAATCGGGGTCGAGCGCGGTCAGCCGCAGCGGCGCGGGTTCGTGGCCGTACGGGCGCGAAGGGCACCACGCGAGCACCACGAACTGGTCCTCGTGCGCGTATCCGACCGCGGTCAGCGCGCCGTCTCCGGTCAGCCGGTATGCCGTGCCGTACTGGACCGCGGGCCGGATCCGCTTGTACGTGGCGACCAGCTCGGCGGCCTCCTTCAGCTCGTCCTCGGACCATGTCGTCAGGTCGCCGCCGATGCCCAGCGCGCCGGCCATGGCCACGTGGAACCGGAAGCGCAGCGGTGTCTCCCGGGCCGTGGCCACGTTCGGGCTGTCGGTCACCCACGCCCCCATCACCTGGGCCGGGAAGAGCTGGCTGAAGCCGTGCTGGATGGCGATCCGGTCGACCGGGTCGGTGTTGTCCGACGTCCACACCTGGTCGGTGCGGGCGAGGATGCCGAGGTCGGCGCGTCCGCCGCCACCGGCGCAGGCCTCGATGCGCAGGCCCGGATGGTTGGCGCGCAGCCGGTCCATGATCTGGTAGACCGACCGCGTGTGCTCGATCCACAGCCGGTCGGGGTCGGCGTGGCCGGGCCATCCGGCCTCGGTGAACGGGCGGTTGGCGTCCCACTTGAGAAAGTCGATGTCGTGCTCGTCCACCAGCCGGTCGAGCCAGTCATGGGCCCACGCGGCGGTGTCCGGCCGGGCGAGGTTGAGCACGAGCTGGTGCCGCATCTCCGTGCGGTCGCGGTGGGCCATGTGCAGCACCCAGTCCGGATGCGCCCGGTAGAGGTCGCTGTCCGGGTTGACCATCTCCGGCTCGACCCACAGGCCGAAGCGCATGCCGAGCCGGTGCACCTCGGCGGAGAGCGGCCGGAGGCCCCGGGGAAAGCGGTCCGGGTTGGGCGTCCAGTCGCCGAGGCCGGCGTGGTCGCTGACCCGGCCGCCGAACCAGCCGTCGTCCACCACGAACAGCTCGACGCCGAGCCGGGCCGCCCGCGCGGCCAGGGCCGTCTGGCCGGCCTCGTCGACGTCGAACCCGGTGGCCTCCCACGAGTTGTAGAGCACCGGCCGCGGCTCGCCGGGCTCGGGAAGCACATGCCGGCGGACGTACGCGTGCCAGGCCCGTCCGGCCGCCCCGAACCCGCCGGTCGTGAAGACCCCGGCGAACACCGGCGTGGTCAGGGTCTCGCCGGGCGCCAGCGACCACGTGAGCCCCTCGTGGCCGTGGCCGCCGGTCCACGTCGTCCGGCCGGCCGGGTCGCGGTGCAGGGTGATCCGCCAGCTGCCGCTCCAGGCCAGCGCCGTGCTCCACACCTCGCCGTGCTCCTCGCCGGCCGTGCCGTCGTCCAGGGCCAGCCAGGGGTTGGCGTGGTGGCTGGTCATGCCGCGCCGGCTGGTGAAGACCGTCTCGGCGGTGACGACCTCGGCCCGGCGCAACTGGAACTCGCTGTTCCAGCCGCCGACGAGGTGGCTCACCCGGTAGCCAGTGCGGTGCGGCAGGGTCCACGCCGCGCTGTCGCACCGCTGCACCGTGATCGGGAGCTGCTCGTCGCGGTTCTCGACGGTCGTCCACCGCTCGATCACGTCGCTGTCGTCGTGCACCCGGTAGTGCAGGGTGACGCGCAGCGGGTAGTGCCGGTCGTCCAGGTGGATCCGCAGGTGCCCGTCGTCGGCGTCGTGGCCGGCGTAGCGCCACTCGACGCCGCGGGTGCCGTCGGCGAACCGCACCTGCAGGCTGGGCGGCCCGAAGCGGGCGCCGCCCTCCACGGCCAGCTCCTCCGCCCCGCCCGCCGCGTCGAAGCTGCTTCCGGCCGCCGGTGTTCGCTCGGCCAGTTCCCCCGCCTGAGCCGGTGTCAACGCCCCACCCCAGTGCACGTGCCGCACGTTGTCGTCCGCGTCGAGCCGGACGGCGTACGACGTGGACGGGGTGCTCAGCAGCCACAGGCGCTGGGCGGGCTCGAACAACAGGTGGGGCATCTGGATCCTCGGTGGTGATCGTGGGAGGGTGACCGATGGGTGCGGCCGAGCGTATGGCGGCGTTCTCGGCTAAATCAATACTTGACGAAGGAAATTATTGAGCCTAGATTTCGTCCATGTTTCCCGAAGTCGAGGCCGTCGCGCCCGCGGTGACCGCCGTGTTCACGACCGTCCTGACCGAGGGTCCGATCAGCCGCGTCGCCCTCGCCCGCCGGCTCGACCTGTCGTCGGCCGCCGTCACCAAGGCGGCGCGCCCGCTCATCGAGATGGGCTACCTCGAGGAGCTGGCCGCGACCGAACGGACCGGGCCGGGCGCCGGCCGCCCGGCCAGCCCCCTCGCGATCCGGGCCGACCGCGAGTTCTTCGTCGGCGTGAAGATCACCGGTGACGAGCTCATCGGCGTCGTCTGCGACCTGCGCGCCGAGGTCCGGACGACCGCGCACCGGCGACTGGCCGTTCCGCAGGTCGACCACGTCCTCATCGAGCTCGGCGAGCTCGTCGACGAGCTGCTCGACGGTCCCGGCGACTACCGGGCCCGCACCCGCCGCCTGGGCCTGGCCGTCTCCGGCGACGTCGACCGCTCGACCGGCCTGGTGCGGTACTCGCCGTTCCTGCACTGGCACGACCTGCCCCTGCAGGAGCGGGTTGAGAAGATCACCGGGCTGACCGTCACGGTGGAGAACGACGTGAAGGCGCTGACCACCGCCGAGCACTGGTTCGGCGAGGGCGTCGGCGCCGAGTCGTTCGCGCTGGTGACCGTCGGCGCCGGCATCGGCTGCGGCCTGGTCGTCAACGGCCGTCTCGTCTCCGGCTCGCACGGGGTGGCCGGCGAGATCGGCCACATCGGCATCGACGTGAACGGTCCCGCCTGTCACTGCGGCGGCCGCGGCTGCGTCGAGGCCATCGCGGGCGCCGACGCGATCGTCCGGCAGGCCCAGGCGGCCGCCGGCCGGCCGGAGCTCAGGTTCGACGACGCGGTGGCGCTGGCCCGCGCGGGCGACGGCCCGGTCGGCGCCGTCTTCGCCCGGGCCGGGGACGCCATCGGCTCCGGCATCGCCGCGGTGGCCAACCTGGTCGGCCCGTCCCGCATCGTCGTCTCGGGCGAGGGCCTGGCCGCGTACGACCTGTTCGAACCACACATCCGGGCCGGCTTCCAGCGGCAGGCGTTCGGCGCCGCGGCCGACTGCCCCCTGTCGATCCGCCCGCTGCCGTTCGAGGAGTGGGCGCGCGGGGCGGCGACCGTCAGCATCCAGGCCCTCGTCGCCGCCTGATCGCCCGCGATCCGCGCGCCGGAGCCGTGGCGTCAGCCCTTGACGGCGCCCTGGGTGAGGCCGTTGACGAAGTTGCGCTGGAAGGCCAGGTAGACGACCACGATCGGGCCGATCACGAGAAGGCTGGCGGCGGAGACGAGCGGGATGTTGGTCGAGTACTGACCGACGAAGAAGGCGAGACCGGTGGGTGCGGTGCGCCGCCCGGGGTCCTGCATGAGCACGATGATGAGCAGGAACTGGTTCCACGACCACATGAAGTACAGCACCCCGAGCGTGGTGATCGCCGGCCAGGAGATGGGCAGCAGGACCCGCCGGAGGACGGTGAAGCTGCGCGCGCCGTCGACGCGGGCGGCTTCGAGCAGTTCGGCCGGGACGGACGCGAAATGGTTCTGCATCCAGTAGACGCCGAACGGCATGAACAACGCGGTTTCGGCGAGGATCGCGCCGGCGTACGAGTTGGTGAGGCCGACCTGCTGGAGGTCGAAGTACAGCGCGACCACCACCAGTTCGATCGGCAACGTCAGGCCCAGGACGAACGCGACGGACAGCGCCCGGCCGCCGAGCGGGTTCAGCGTGGCCAGCGAATAGCCGGCGAGGGCGGCCAGGACGAGCGCGAGCGGCACCACGCCGGCGGCGATGAGGACGCCGGAGAGCATCAGCCGGCCGAAGTCGGCGGCCCGCCACGCGTCGGCGAAGTTCGACCAGGTCCAGGTCGTGGGGATGCTGATGCCGGAGACCTGCGCCCCGGAGGGCTGCAGCGCGGTGAGCACGATGCTCACGAACGGAAGCAGCACGGCCACGGCCATCAGGGTCAGCACGAGATATCGCGCGGTGGTGGCCGCTCGCGGCGTCATGGCCTCTCCCGGGTCAGCCGCCGGATCGCCGTCACGAAGACGATCACGACGATGGTGAGCACCACGGCCAGCGCGGCCGCCCGGCCGATGTCGCTCTCGTTGAAGGCGAGCCGGTAGACGAGCAGGCCGGGCACGGTGGTGCGGTTGACGGGGCCGCCGTTGGTGGTGACGAAGGCCAGGTCGAAGCTGGCGAGCGCGGCGATGGTGGTGATGACGCTGGCGATGGTGATCTCGCCGCGCAGGGCGGGCAGCGTGACGGTGAAGAACCGGCGCACCGCACCGCCGCCGTCGAGGGCGACCGCCTCGTACAACGAAATGTCGATCTTCTGCGCGCCGGCCAGGAACAGCACCATGCACAGGCCGCTCATCGCCCAGGTGCCGATCAGGCCCAGCGCGATCAGCGCGAAGTTGTAGTCGCCGAGCCAGGCGCGGGTGATGCCGCCAAGTCCGACGGCGCGCAGGGCCTGGTTGACCAGCCCGTCGTCGGCGTACAGCCACCGCCAGGTGATGCCGACGGCGACCATCGGCAGCACCTGGGGAAGGAAGAAGACGATCCGGAACCCGGTCATGCCGCGCACGCCGCCCTGCAGCAACGCCGTCAGCAGCAGCCCGATCGCGCACGGGATCACCGCGAAGAACACGATCAGGACGATGGCGTGCCACAGCGCGGGCCCGATCGCCGGGTCGGTGAAGACGCTGCGATAGTTCGACAGGCCGGCCGGGGTCGCCGCCGAGATGCCGTCCCAGTGCAGGAACGACAGGTACGCGGTGTGCACCGCCGGCCAGAGCGCGAACCCCGCGTACACCAGCCCGGCCGGCGCCACGTACGCCAGGGCGGTCAGCCGGCGTACGCGGCGCGCGGTGGTGTTGCCGTCAGGCATGGTATTGGGTCCACGACTCCTGCAGGTCGGCGAGGAACTGGTCGGGCGTCGTCTTGCGGCTCAGCAGTCCCTGCACGCCGGCGGTCAACCGGTCGATCATGTTGGGGGAGGCGAAGTCCGGGAAGGGGACGATGCCGTTGTCGTCGACGACCGTCTTGAAGCCGCCGGCGATGTCGGCGAGCACGCCGGTCGCCTTCGGCTGCACGGTGTTGTCGACCGGCATGAATCCCGTGTCGAACTGGATCGTGGCCGCCTGCTCGGAGCGCATGAAGTCCAGGAAAGCGGCGGCCTCGTTCGGGTGCTTGGTCTTTGCCGAAATGGAGTAGGCGACGCTGGCCCCGGAGGCCACCGCCGACGCCCCGGGAAGCAGGAAGAAGCCCACCTTGTCGCCCATCTCCTTGGCGATCGCCCCGGCGGCCCAGTTGCCGGTGATGAGATACGCGCTCTTGCCCTGCACGAAGTTCGCCTGGGCGTCGCTGTCCGCGGTGGCGTTGGCCGACGCCGGCACGTACCCGGCGGCGGACCAGTCGGCGAGCTTCTGCGCGGCCGTCCGGGCGCCGTCCGTCACGATGGTCGAGCCGGGCTTGCCGTAGACCCAGTCGCGGTACTGCTGCTCGTCGCCGAGGACGTTGGTCAGGGCGTTCCACACCTGGAAGCCGCCCACCTGCAGGCCGCCGACGCTCAGCGGGGTGGTGCCGGCGCGCTTCACCGCGGCCAGGCTCTGCTCGAACTGGTCGAGCGTGGTCGGCGGTTTCGCGACGAGGGACTTGTTGTAGTAGACGCCGAGCACCGAGAGGGCGCCGGGCACGGCGTAGAGGCCGCCGGTGCCGTACTGCTTCGCCGACGCGTCGGATTTGAGCACCTCGAGGCTCGAGGCCGGGAATCCGCTGCTCCAGCCATAGGCCTTCTCGTACGGGCTGAGGTCGTAGACGAGACCGGCCGGCACCAGCGAGCGCATGGCGCCGGGGTTGTACTCGGCGATGTCGGGCGGGGTCGGGGAGGCCATCGACAGCTTGATCGACTTGACGTAGTCGGAGAACGGCGTCTGCTGACCGGTGATGGTGATGTTGGGGTGCTGGGCGTGGAACGCGTCGATGAGTGCCTTGGTCGGCGGGTCGTCGGTGTAAGCCAGGGTCAGCGTGACCTGGTCGCTGGTCAGCGTGGTCGAGACGTCGGACGGGGCGGCGGGCTTGCCGCCGCTGGTGTCGGCGCAGGCCGCGAGCGCCGCGACGGCGATCGTGGCGGCGAGCGGACGGAAGAACTTGTCTCTCATCTGTTCTCCTGTGACATCAGGGCTGGTGTTTCGAGTCGTTCGCGTTCGACCCAGGACAGCGAGTGGTGGATCGCGCCCAGCACGATGGCGTCCGGGCCGAGGGTGGAGATCTCCAGGCGCGGCTGGTTGAGCCGCTCGGACCGCAGAGCGTCGGCGAGCGCGTCGAGCAGCGCCGGCCCGAGCACCGCGAGGTCGCCGCCGATGACGATCACCTCCGGATCGAGGAGCGCCCGGATGGCGGCGATGCCCTTGGCGAACCGGCCGCTGATCTCGCGGATCGCGGCGAGCGCCCAGCCCGTGCCGCTCGCCGCCGCGGCCGCCAGTTCGGGCAGGGCCGGCGGCTCGGGCAGGCCGCCCTCGCGGGCCGCGATCCGCAGCAGCTCGCGGCGGCCGACCCAGCGCTCGAACGGACCCAGGTCCTGGTCGTCGGCCACGGTGCCGAGGCCGGTGACGTCGAGGTAGCCGAGGTCGCCGGCGTCGTTGGAGGCGCCGCGGTAGAGCTCGCCGTGCAGGACTATGCCGGCACCGATCCGTTCACCCCAGTCGACGAAGACCAGCGCCTGCTCGGCGTGCGGGGTGCCGCGCCACCGCTCGCCCTTGGTGGCGAGTTTGATGTCGTTGTCCACGGCGACCGCCGCGCCGACCGCCGCCCGGATGCCGTCGACGATGGCGCCGCCGACGGCCTCCGGCATGCTCACGCTGAGCGTGACGTGACCGGTGGCCGGGTCGACGATGCCGGGCGCCGCGGCGGTAACGTGCCAGACGTCGGCCGGGCGGAGGCCGGCCCGCTCCAGCCCGCCCGTGACCGCCGCGGAGAGGGACTCGGCGAGGGCCGCACTGCTCGCCCGGTTCACCGGGAAGCCGGCGTCGGCGGTGACGTCGCCGGCGAGATCGGCGACCACCAGCCGTACGTGCCGGGGCTGCACGTCCACCGAGAGGACGTGGCCGGCCTCGGCCCGGAAGCGGACCATCTGCGGCGGCCGTCCGGCCGGGCTGGCGGCGCGGTCGGGCGCGGAGATCTCGACCAGGCCGGTGGACTCGAGCACCGACAGCGAGCGGGTGACCGCCTGCCGGGAGAGCCCCGTCTGCTTGGCGAGCTCGGAGACGCTTGCCCGGCGGGCGTCGCGCAGTCGCCGGAGGATCGCGGCGGCGTTGACCTCCAGCATGAACTTCGTGCCGACGGCGACTTCAGTCTCCATACCCTCTCCGATCTTGGAATTGTGGGTACCGTAACATACTTACGTACCGTACAGAAGTAATAGGATGTCGCCATGTCAGCACCGTGGAACTCGGCCGTTCAAGGCCTCTGGGCTCGCGTTTCCGGCGGCGCGCCGCCGTTGCGGGTCGATCAGCTGGAGGGCGTACGGCGGTTCGCCGTCCACGCCGAGGGCGGTGTGCTCGCCGTCGCCGCCAGTGACGCGCTGTCGGCGTGCGTGGCCGTGCACCGATATCTGACCGAGGCGTGCGGCGTCCGGGTCACGTGGGGCACCGAGCTCCCGCTCGACCTGGGCGAGCTGCCGGACTCGCCGGTGCTCACCGGCCGGGCGCGGGTGGAGGAGTTCTACTACCTCAACTTCTGCACGTTCGGATACTCGACCGCCTACTGGGACTGGGACGAGTGGGAGCGGGAGATCGACTGGATGGCGCTGCACGGCGTCACGATGCCGCTGAGTCTCGTCGGTCATGAGGCGGTGCTGACCCTCGCGTACACGCGTCTAGGTCTGTCCGATCGGGAGATCCGGGCCTTCCTGGGCGGTCCCGGTTATCTGCCGTGGCTCTACATGGGGTGCCTCGACAGCTTCGCCGGGCCGCTGCCGGCCACCTGGGCCGCCCGCCATCTGGACCTCGGCCGGCGGATCCTGGAGCGCCAGCGCGAGCTCGGCATGACCCCCGTGCTGCCCGCGTTCACCGGGCACGTGCCCGCGAGCCTCGCCCCGGCCGGCGCCCGTACGCGGGAATGGCAGGGCCTGCCGACCACCGTGGTGCACCCTGGCGAGCCGCTCTTCCGGCGCCTCACCACCGAGATCGTCACCGCCCAGCGGGAACTGCTCGGCACCGACCATCTCTACGCGGCCGACCCGTTCATCGAGATGATTCCGGCCGATACGGACGACGACGCCGGCTACCCGGCCGAGGTGGCCGCGGCGATCGTCGGCGGCCTGCGGGCGGCGGATCCGGCTGCCACCTGGGTGCTGCAGTCGTGGCCGTTCTCCTATCAGGCCCACTACTGGAGCCGGGAGCGGGTGGACCGGTTCCTGGCCGGCCTCCCGGGCGACGCCGTCCTGATCCTGGACCTGTGGGGCGAGGCGGACCCGCAGTGGGCCCGGCTGGACGGCTACGCGGGCCGCCGCTGGATCTGGAACGGCCTGCTGAACTTCGGCGGTCGCAGCGAACCGGTGGCCGATCTGCGCTCGGCGGCCGGCAACCTCGAACAGGCGTTGGCCGCCGGCCGCCCGCCCGCGGGCCTGGGCCTCACCATGGAGGCGATCCACACCAATCCCGCCTTCTTCGAGCTGATCGCGGACCGCGCGTGGGCCGGCGAGCCACCCGTTCTCGGCGACTGGCTGCGAGAATTCGGCCGGCAGAGGTACGCGACCACCAGCGCGACGGCCGCGCGGGCGTGGGCGAAGCTCGGGGAATCGGTCCTGGCCGCCCACGCTCGTGCCATCTTCCCCGAGCGGTTCATCTCGATTCTGGTCACGCGGCCCCGCTACGACGCCGAGCCCGATGTCCGCGCGGCCCTCTTCTACCGACCGCCCGACCTGCTGGACGCCTGCCGAGCGCTGCTCGACCTGGATCTGCCCGGGCCGGCCGAGGACGATCTCGTGCTGTCCTGCGCGGCGCTGCTGGTGCGGATCATCGACTTCCGGTACGCCGCCCTGGTCGCGGCCGCGTCGACCGGCCACCTCGATCCGGCCGCCGGTGCCCGCTTCCTCGACGCCTTCGACGACCTCGACGACCTGGTGGCGACCCGCCCGGCCCTGCGGCTGGACACCTGGGTCGCCGGCGCCCGGCGGTGGGCCGACGACGCGGAGAGCCGGTGGGTGCTCGAGGACAACGCGCGCCGCATCCTGACCGCGTGGACCACCACGGACGACCCCCGCCTCGACGACTATGCCGCCCGGATCTGGGGCGGCCTCGTGGCCGGGTATTACAAGCGTCGCTGGGAGAGCTGGCTGAAATTCCTGCCCCAGGCGCTCGCGCCGGGCGGCCGGGCCGCCGCGCAGGCGGCCCTCGACGCCGAACTCGTGCGGCTCACCGAAACCTTCATCGCGGCCGGGCCGCCCCCGACCGGCCCGGCCGGCGACGCCCGCGCGGCCGCCCGGCGAGCGCTGGACCGGTACGGCGACGAGTTTCAAGCGATCGAAAGGACCATCGCGACGTGACCCACACCAGAGCGACCGAACAGAGGGATCCCGGCACCGTCGACATCGACCGGTGGCCGAGCGACCGCATCGTCGAGACGCTGCTCGCCGCGGACACCGCCGCGCTCGCCGCGGCATCGGCTGCCGCTCCCGCGCTGGCGGCCGCGGTCGACCGCGCCCTGGAACGCATCGGCCGGGGCGGCCGGGTGCACTACTTCGGCGCGGGCGCGTCGGGCCGGCTCGCGGTGCTCGACGCCACCGAGGCGACCCCGACGTTCGGCACCCCGCCCGGGTTCTTCACCGCGCACTTCCCCGGCGGGGCGGCCGCCCTGGTCGACTCCACCCTGGACTATGAGGACGCGCGGCCGGCCGGGTACGACGACGCCGGAGGAGTCCGGGCCGTCGACGTGGTGGTCGGCGTCACCGCCTCGGGGACCACGCGGTACGTCGCCGGCGCACTCGCCCGGGCCCGCGAGACGGGTGCCCTCACGGTGCTCGTCACGTGCGTCCCGGACTCGCCGCTGGACGCGGACCTCACGGTCGTCGCGCGGACCGGGCCGGAGGCCATCACCGGGTCCACCCGGCTCGGCGCCGGAACGGCCACGAAGGCGCTGCTGAACGCGTTCTCCACGGCCCTGATGGTGAGGTCCGGCCGGACCTGGTCGAACCTGATGGTCCACCTCGTCGCGACGAACGCGAAGCTGACCGGCCGCGCGACCGGCATCATGGCGATGGCCACCGGCCTGGACACCGAGGAAAGCGCCGCGGTCCTGGCCCGCAGCGGCGGTGACCTGCCGCTGGCCCTGGTGCACGCCCTTTCCGGCCGTCCGCTCGACGAGTGCCGCCGGGCCCTCGGCGGAGGCCGTGGCGTGCGCGCGGCGCTCGAGGTCCTGGCTGTCGTCGATGAGGCCTGACGGCGTGGCGTACGTGGGGATCGACGTCGGCGGCGGCGGTATCCGGATCCGTGCCCAGGTGCACGGGCGGCGGATGGGCGTACACGATCAGGGTCCGGTGCCGCGCGCGGGTGGCCGGATCGACGCGCCCGCCCTCGGTGCCCGGATCGGCGGGCTGGTCGCCGGCATGGACCCCGGCCTCACCGCCGATCGCGTCGCCGTCGGCCTCACCGGCATGCCCGGGCTCCTCGAACGTCCCGCCGAGCTGGCCGGTCACCTTCATCGGAGAATCGCGTCGAGGACCGTCATCATCGCCGGCGACAGCCTCACCACGCACCTCGGCGCGCTGCGAGGGCGGGCCGGCTGCGTGGTGGCGGCCGGTACCGGTGTGATCGTGCTGGGCACCGACCACGCGGCGACGTGGAACCGCGTCGACGGCTGGGGTCACCTCCTCGGCGACGAGGGGAGCGGCGCGTGGATCGGGGCGCGGGGGCTGCGTGCCGCGCTGCGGCATCACGACGGCCGGGATGAGGCGTCCGCCGCTCTGCACCACCGCCTCCGTCAGCGTTTCGGCACGGTCGACGACGCCCTGCACGCGATCTACGGATCGGCGGCCCCGGCCCACGAGCTCGCCGCGTTCGCCCCGGACGTGGCGGCCGCCGCCCACGATGGCGATCCCGTCGCCCGGCAGATCTGGCGCCGGGCGGGCGCGCACCTGGCGGCGGCCGCGCAGGCCGCGGGGCACGGCCTGCCGCCGGAGTACTCCTGGGGCGGTCGGCTGTTCGACGCCGGCGAACTCCTGCTCGACGCCTTCCGCGACGACCTGGCCAGACGCGTACCCGGCGCGCGCCTGTCGCCGCCGTCCGGGCAGGCCGCGGACGGCGCGCTGCTGCTGGCGCAACGCGGCCTGCCGCCCGACCGGCCCACCAGGGCGCCGTACGCGGTGGAGTTCCCCCCGATCGGCTAGCGGCGCCCGTCGGACGGGTCAGGCCGGCAGCGACGCCTCGATCGCGGCGACGACCGACGCGTCCTCGGGGTCGGTGCGCGGGCCGAAGCGGACGACCGTGCCGTCGGGGGTGACCAGGAACTTCTCGAAGTTCCAGCGGATGTCGCCGGTGTAGCCCTCGGCGTCGGGCACGCTCACCAGCTCGGTGTACAGCGGGTGCCGGTTGTCGCCGTTGACCTCGATCTTCTCGGTCAGCGGGAAGGTGACGCCGTAGGTGGCCGAGCAGAACTCGGCGATCTCGTCGGCGGTACCCGGTTCCTGGCCGCCGAACTGGTTGCACGGGACGCCGAGAACGGTGAAGCCGCGGTCGGCGTACCGCTCCTGAAGTCGTTCGAGGCCGTTGTACTGCGGGGTGAGGCCGCACTTGGACGCCACGTTCACCACCAGCGTGGCGACGCCGGGCCGGGGGCCGAGCTGGAGCGAGGGGTCGGTTCCGCCGGGGACCGTCACGTCGAAAATCGTCATGACGCCCAGAATAATGTTCGCGTTCGGGTAGCCGCTCCGGGGCGCTCAGCCGAGGTCGTGGCCGGCGTAGGCGGCCCGCAGCGCCTTCTTGTCGGGCTTGCCGAGTGCGGTCAGCGGGAGCCGGTCCGCCACGATCACGTGCTTGGGCGCCTGGACCGGGCCCTTCCGGTCGCGGACCAGGGCCTTGAGCTGGTCGGCGAGGGTGGCCGGGCCGTCCGCGCCGCCCTCTCGCAGCACCACGATCGCGGTGACCGCCTCGCCCCAGGTCGGGTCCGGTACGCCGATGACGCCCACCTGCGCCACCGCGGGGTGGGTCGCGATCACGTCCTCGACCTCGCGCGGGAACACGTTGAAGCCGCCCGTGACGATCATGTCCTTGACCCGGTCGACGATGTGCCAGTAGCCGTCCGCGTCCTCGCGCGCCACGTCGCCCGTACGCAGCCAGCCGTTGCCGAACGCCGCCGCCGTCGCCTCCGGTTTGTTCCAGTAGCCGGCGGCGAGCAGCGGCCCGGCCACGCAGATCTCGCCCGGCTCGCCGGTCGCCACCCGGTCGCCGCGCTCGTCGAGCAGCGCCGTGCGCAGGAACGCGGACGGCCGCCCGCAGGAGGTCAGCCGGGCGTCGTCGTGCTCGCCGCGGGGCAGGTAGCTGATCGCCATCGGCGCCTCGGACTGGCCGTAGAACTGGGCGAAGATCGGCCCGAGCCGGTCGATCGCCTCGCGCAGCCGCACCGGGTTGATCGCCGCCGCGCCGTAGTAGACCGTCTGCAGGCTGGACAGGTCGCGGGTGCGGGAGTCCGGGTGGTCGAGCAGCGCGTACAGCATGGTCGGCACCAGCATGGTGGCGGTGATCCGCTGCTCCTCGATCGTGCGCAGCACCTCGGCCGGGTCGAAGCGGGGCAGCACGACCATCGACCCGCCCTTGATCAGGGTGGGGACGAAGAACGCGGCGCCGGCGTGTGACAAGGGTGTGCACACCAGGAACCGGGGGGCGTCCGGCCACTCCCACTCGGCCAGCATCACCTGGGCCATGGTCAGCATCGACTGGGCGGTGCCCATGACCCCCTTGGGCCGGCCGGTGGTGCCGCCGGTGTAGGTGATCGACACGATGTGATCGGGCTCGAGCGAAGCGGGCCTCAATGGGCCCGGGCGGTAGCCGTCCGCCGCGGCGACGAGGTCGACGGCGCCGGCCAGGGACGACGGGGCCGGGCCGATGGTGAGCACCTGCTTGAGGCCGGGCGCCTTGGCCAGCAGCCCCTGAGCGCGTTCCGCGAAAACCGGGTCGACGATGAGTGTCCCGATGCCGGCGTCGTTGATCGCGTACGCGTGGTCGTCGAGCGAGCCCAGCGGGTGCAGCGCCGTGCGCCGCGCGCCCAGCACCTGGCCGGCCGCGACGATCAGCAGCACCTCGGGGCGGTTGGTGGACAGCAGCGCCGACGGGCCCGCCCCCAGGGCTTCCAGTGCCTGCACATAGCGGCTGGCGGCGGCGGCGACCTCGCCGCCGGTCAGGGTGGCGCCGCCGAGCTCCATCACCGGCTTGTCGCGGTGCCGGTCCAGCGCCGCGACGACCAGGTGGCCCAGGTGGTTGGGTTGCCGCATCGCCTCCTCGGTCATCGGTCAGCCCATGGGGAGCGCGACGGACTTCAGCTCGACGTAGCCGTCGATGCCCTCCGGCCCGAACTCGCGGCCGATGCCGCTGGCCTTGAAGCCGCCGAACGGCGAGTTGAAGTCGAGCAGGTACTGGTTGATGCCGACGGTTCCGGTACGCACCCGGCGGGCCACGTCGACGCCGTGCTCGACGTCGGCCGTCCACACCGTGCCGGCCAGGCCGTACTCCGAGTCGTTCGCGATCCGTACGGCCTCGTCCTCGCCGTCGTAGGGGATCACGCACAGCACCGGGCCGAAGATCTCCTCCCGGGCGATCCGCATCCCGTTGTCCACGTCCGCGAAGACGGTCGGCCGCACGTACCAGCCCGTGTCGAGGCCGTCCGGCATGCCCGGGCCGCCCACCACGAGGCGCGCGCCCTCCTGCTCGCCGAGCTCGATGTACGAGCCGACCCGCTCCTGCTGGCGGCGGGCCACCATCGGGCCGATGTAGTTGGCCATGTCCAGCGGATCGCCCACGGTCAGCCCGTCCACCATCGCCGCGATCGCGTCGACCACCTCGGCGTACCGGGCGCGCGGGGCCAGGATGCGGCTCTGCGCGATGCACGCCTGCCCGCTGTTCATCAGCGATGCCATCTGCAGACCCTGCGCGACCTCGCCCGGGTCGGCGTCGTCCAGCACGATCGCGGCGGACTTGCCGCCCAGTTCCAGCGTCACCCGGCGCAGGTCGTGGCCGCAGAGCGCGGCGATCCGCCGCCCGGCCGCGGTCGAGCCGGTGAAGGCGACCTTGTCCACACCCGGATGCGTGACCAGATGCTCGCCGACCTCACGCCCGGCCGGCAGCACGCTGACCACCCCCTCCGGCAGCCCGGCCTCGTCGAGAATCTCGCCCAGGACGAGACCCGAGGCGGGCGTCTCGGGCGCCGGCTTGAGTACCACCGTGCACCCGGCCAGCAGGGCCGGCACCAGCTTGGCGAGCGTCACGAAATGCGGCACGTTCCAGGGCGTGATCACCCCGACCACGCCGGCGGGCTCCCGCCGCACCACGACCGGGCTGCCGAACGAGCCGACCCGCCGCTCCTCCCACGGATAGCCGTCGGCGGCCTCGACGAACGCCTCCAGCGCCATCGCGGTGGCGCCGACCTGCCCGACGTGCGAGAACCAGAGCGGCGCGCCCATCTCGGTGCTGATCAGCTCGGCCAGCTCCTCCTGCCGGGCCAGGTAGGCGGCCGCGAACCGCTGTACGGCGGCGAGCCGCTCGGCCGGGTCGGCGCGGGACCAGGGCCCGTCGTCGAACGCCCGGCAGGCCGCCTCGACCGCCCGGTCCACATCCTGCTCGGTCGCCTCGGGAGTGCTGCCCAGCGGTTGCTCGGAATGCGGCGAGACCACCCGGATCCGCCGGTCGGAGGCCGGCGCCGCCCACCGGCCGCCGACGTAGAGCTCCTTGTACTCCAGCATCGTTGCTCCTCACCGGACGGACGCAGAAAACTAGAACGCGTTCTCGTTACCATATACTGCCCACCGGCCCGGGAAAATGGTCGCGAGCCCGCCGTGTTCCCGGTGCCGCGCCGCGGTCATCCGCGGCGTCGCGTACCTTCGGTCGACGTGAGCACTGTCCCGGCACCCGACGAGCGCACCCGCTACTCCTCCCGGCGGACCGACGAGATCGACGTCCAGTCCTGGCCGGCGCTGGGCGACGGCGAGCGCAAGCTGCTGGAGTCGGCCGGCGAGGTGATCCGGCCCGAGCCCGGCGAGGTGCTGTGGGACGGCGGCGAGTCGTACGACTTCTATCTCGTACGCGCCGGCGGGATCTGCCTGATCGACCGGCGCGACGACCGGACCGTGTTCGTGGTGGAGCCCGGCGACTTCCTCGGCGAGCTCGGGATGCTGATGGGGCAGCCGGCCTTCCTCGCGGGCGCGGCGCTGCCCGGGAGCACCTTGCTGCGCGTACGTGTCGAGGACCTGCGCCGGCTCATCGCCACCTCCGTGGAGCTCGGGGACCTGTTGCTCTCCGCGTTCGACGCCCGGCGGCGCATGCTGACCCGGTGGGGCGAGGGCGGTCTCGTCCTCGCCGGCGACGACGATCGCGGCCTGCATCGGTTGCAGGAGTTCGCCGAGCGCAACCACCTGCCGTACCGGACGGTGCTGCGCTCGGACCAGCCGGCATGGGCCGGCCTCGCGGCGACGACCGCGCTCCCGTCGACCGGGGCGGCCGTGGTGACCGGCCAGGGCCGGGTCCTCGCCGACCCGACGACCCGCGATCTGGCCGCCGCCACCGGTCTCGACCTCTCCGGAGTCGGCGACCGGGCACGCTGCGACCTCCTGATCGTCGGCGCCGGACCGGCGGGTCTGGCCGCGGCCGTCTACGGTGCCTCCGAAGGGCTGGACGTCGTGCTCGTCGAGGACGTCGCGCCGGGCGGACAGGCCGGCACCTCGTCGCGGATCGAGAACTACCTGGGCTTCCCCCGCGGCATCGCCGGCAGCGAGCTGGCCCGGTCCGCGATGCTGCAGGCGGTCAAGTTCGGGGCACGGTTCGTCTCGCCGCGCTCCGTCACCGGGTTGTCGCGGGCGGCGGACGGATTCCAGGTCCGGCTCGACGACCAGAACGACGTCGCCGCCCGGGCCGTGGTCGTCGCCAGCGGCGTCCGGTACCGGCGACTGCCGATCCCGGGCATCGCCGACTTCGAGGGCCGTGGCGTCTACTACGCCGCCACCGAGATCGAGGCCCGCGCCTGCCTCGGCCGCGAGGTGGTGGTGGTCGGCGGCGCCAACTCGGCCGGCCAGGCGGCGCTGTTCCTGACCCGGCACGCCCGCCGGGTCCACGTCCTCATCCGCCGCGACAGTCTCACCGACACTATGTCGAGCTACCTCGCCCAGCGCCTCCTCAACCACGAGCGGATCACGGTCCACCCGCGGTCGGAGCTGACCGCCGTGCGGGGCGAGGACCGGCTCACCCACCTGACCTGGCGGGACGGGCGCCGGCAGGAGGACGTCGACCTGGCGGCCGGCGGCCTGTTCTCGATGATCGGCGCACAGCCGCGAACCACCTGGCTGCAGGGCGTGGGCATCGACCTCGACGACAAGGGTTTCGTGAAGGCCCACGGTGCGTTCGAGACCTCGGTGCCTGGCCTGTTCGCCGTGGGCGACGTGCGGGCCGGGTCGGTCAAGCGGGTGGCCTCCGCGGTGGGCGAGGGCTCGGTGGTGATCTCCGCGGTGCACGCCTATCTGCGAGACCATTGACGTTTTCGGAGATGTCCCGTCGGGTCGAGGCCGTTCCTCGCCGAGAGCCGCTCGTCGTGCGCCCGCGGCGGTCAGGCCGCCCGGGCGGTATGTGACAGCCGGCTGTTCAGGTGCGCGTGGAGGTGCTTCGTGGCGGCCTGCGCCGGGAGCGGGCGCGCGAGGTGATAGCCCTGGCCGAGGTGGCAGCCCAGGCGGCGAAGCACGGCCAGCTGGTCCGCGTCCTCGATGCCCTCCGCCACGGTCTGCAGCCTCAATGCCCGGCCGAGCTCGATCACCATGCGTACGACCGCAAGGTCTTCGGGGTTCTGGTTCATGGAACCGACAAAGGACCGATCAATTTTCAGTTCGTCCACGGGGAAGCGCCGAAGGTAGGACAGCGACGAGTACCCGGTGCCGAAATCGTCCACCGACAGGTTGACGCCGAGCTCCTTGAGCTGCCGCATCTGGTGGGCCGCCGTGTCCGGGTCCTTCATCATCGCGGTCTCGGTCAGCTCGAGGGTCAGGGCGGCGGCGGGGACGCCCTCGGTCCGGAGCACGTCGGCGACGTGCGGGACGAAGTCCCGGTCGAGCAGCTGCCGCGGGGCGATGTTCAGGTTCAGCCGCAGCGCCGGGAACCGGGGAAGCCACTGCGCGAGCTGACGGGTGCCCTCCCCGAGCGCCCACCGTCCCAACTCCACGATCAGGTTGCTCTCCTCGGCGAGCGGGATGAACTCGGCCGGCGCCACGAGACCGCGGCGGGGGCAGGTCCACCGCATGAGGCCCTCCATGCCGATCGGCCGGAGGCTGCCGAGGTCGACAAGCGGCTGGTAATGCAGTTCGAGGTCGTCCTGATGCAACGCGCGCTGCAGATCGGCGAGCATGTCGAGCCCCGCGACCGTCTCGGTGAGCATGCGCGGCTCGAAGACCACGACCTGCGAGGCGCCGCCCTTCTTGGCGGCGTACATCGCGACGTCGGCGTTGCTGAGCAGGTCATCGGCGTTGTCGGCGCCGGCGCAGCGGTCGGCGACGCCGACGCTCGCGCCGATCAGCACGTCGCGGGAGGCGATCCGGAACGGCTGGCGGAGCGAGTCGATCAGGCGCTCGGCCGCCGCCACGGCCGTCTCCAGCGAGGCGTCACGAAGGAGCACGGCGAACTCGTCGCCGCCGATGCGTGCCGCTGTGTCGGTGGGCCGGAGGCGTTCCGAGATGCGGCGGGACACGGCGGCCAGCAGCTCGTCGCCGGCCGCGTGGCCGAGGCTGTCGTTCACCGCCTTGAACCGGTCGAGGTCGATGAACAGCACGATGTCGTCGCGGCGCTCGGCGAGAGCGTCGCGAAGGCGCTCGAGGAACAGCGTGCGGTTGGGCAGGCCGGTCACCGGATCGTGGTGGGCCTGGCGCACCGCCGCGACGGTGCGTGCGTCGGTGAGGGCGAGGCTGGCCTGCTGGGCGAACGCCACGAGAAGGTCCACCTGCTCACCGCCCGCACCGCCGTCGATCACAGCGACCAGGCTCCCGGCGATCGTGCCGCCGACGGACACCGGCGTGGCTATAAGGCCAAACCTTTGCGCCGGTACGTCGTGAGAGACGTGGGATCCCGTGCTGATCGACTCGCGGGCGACGTCGAGCACCGCGTCGCCGGGACCTGCGTCGCCGGACACCACGGCCAGTTCGTGAGCCGCGCCGGGCTCGGCGAGAACGAGTACTACAGAAGAACCATTCAACAGTTCGGCCGCACCGGCCGTCACGGCGTCGAGAACTTCGGGGAGCGGACGGCGCGCCGACACCGCCTGCTGGATGGTGAGCAACTGCTCCAGCAGGCGCTGCCGGGCACGCAACTCCGCCACGAGCCGAAGCTCGTGCTCGCGCATCGTCCGCTCGGCGGTCAGGGCGCGGACGTTGCGCAGCACCAGGCTCAGCAGCTGCGCCATGGCCTGGACGGTCTGGCGCTCGGCTCCCTCCAGGGCCGTCTCCCGGCGGCCGACCACGAGGAAGTCCGGCGTGCCCCGGCCGAGACGCGCGGCGAAGGTGTGCATCGACCCCACCCCGGGCAGCTCCACCGACCGGGCGAAGGCGAGGGTGCTGAGCAGCTCACCGCCCGCCCCGCCGGCGCCGAGACCCCAGGCGGCCCGCACGGTGCCGTCGATGACCACGGCGGCGATCTCCGCGTCGAGGACCTCGGCGGCGCGCTCGACGGCGAGTTGCACGACGACGTTCTCCTCGTCGCTGCCGCTGATGGTCGCGAAGTATTCGGTCAGCTGCGATGCCGACCATTGGTCCGTCATGGGATCCCCATCATCACGCGAAAGCGAGAGAGACCATCGTGAGGTGATGCATGCCGTTCGCGCCGCGGTATCGAGCGATCTCGCCGTACGAGTAGAAGCCCCCGAACGGTATGCCCGGGAAGGCGCGCCCGATCTCGGCGATCTCCCGGTGCACGCCGACGGGTCCCAGTTCGCGGCGGCGCACGGCACAGTCGAAGGTGAGCAGGCCGATCGGGGTGGCGTCGCCGAGCGTACGCACGGCGTCCGCGCAGGACGCCGTGGCGCCCGCCACCAGCGACTCGACGTCGCCCTCCATGACCCACGCCAGCCCGCCCTGCGGGATCCCGGCCGAGACCAGCACCGAGCCGTCCGACGGGTCCAGCCCCTGGATGACGCGGATCTCGTCGCCGGAGCGGGTCGCCACGCCCAGCGGGCACTCCAGCGCCCGGAGCCGGAACGAGTCCGACCCCTCGAGCACGGAGCGATCGAGGCCCATCCGGCCGAGGAAGACGTCCATGGCCGGCTCGTTGTCGAACTCGAAGACCTTCAGGCCCTCGCTGTCCGTGACGACCATGGGGTCGCCGGATCGACGCCACCCGTGCGCCACGCCCAGCCCGACCGGCGCCGGCGAGCCGATGGCGACGCCGACCACCGTGCCGCTGAGGATCTCCACCCCGTTGCTGTCGCCGGCGAACTGACAGGTCCGTTCGAACTGCCAGTTGTCGCTGGCCACGCCGCCGATCAACGGGACGGCCGCGCCGGCGGTGCCGTACGCGCCGCGAACGATCTCCACGTTGTCGTCGAGAAGCGCGTCGACGAACAGCAGCAGCACCTTGTGTGGGTGATCCAGCAGGGCCAGGCCCGATGCGGCCTCGCCGCCCGCGGCCCTCTCGTTGCCCGGAACATCACGGCCGACGGCGATCTCGTAGCCGAACCCGTCGCCGCCGAACGCCACGACCGACACCGAGAAGTCGGCCGGCTCGCCCGAGGTCGCCATCGGCTCGACGGTGGAGCAGCCCGCGATCTTCGTCGCCGGGCCGGCGTGGGCCCGGACACCCTCGATGAGCGCCGTCATGTCCATGTACTCGCGGGCGAAGACGAGCACCAGACCCGCGTCCGGCCGGTCGGCGACCGCGGCCGCCGTGGCCTGGGCGCCGGCGGTGAATCCATCGGAGTCCGTGCTCGAGCCGACGCCGAACCATCGACCTTCCACGCGGTCGGCGCCGGGCTGGTCGAGGTTCAGGTGGTCCTGCATGAGATCGGCCATGTCGCGTCTATCGGCACGGCCCACCCGGACATGAGCGGGTCGGCCCGGCGAAGTCCCGGCACGTGACCGCGGACTTCGCCGGGCGTCCCGTCTACAGCTCGTCGAGATCGATGGTTTGTGCCATGGCGCGCATGCCGGCGTCGTTCGGGTGCAAACCGTCGCCGCCGTCGTAGGCCGGGTTCAATCGGTCGGGGTCGGCGGGGTCGGCGAGCGCCCGATCGAAGTCGGCCACCGCGTCGTACTCGCCGCTGGTACGGATCCAGTCGTTGACCGCGTCGCGGACCTGCTCGCCGCGCTCGGTGTAGTAGCCGGGATAGATCACCCCGGCGAACGGGAGGATGGTGGCGCCGATCATCTTGACCCCGCGTGCGTGGGCGGCCCGGATCAGCGTCCGGTACCCGCCGATCAGCTGCTGCGCGGTGACCGGCACGGCCTCCGGCCCCTCGCCCAGGCCGATGTCGTTGATGCCTTCGAGCACGATGACCGTACGGACACCGGGCTGGCCGAGCGCGTCGCGGCCGAACCGTGCGGTGGCCCGGTCGCCGAACCCGGGGTTGTTGTCGGTGAGGACCTTGTTGCCGCCGATGCCCGCGTTGACAACGGCCTTGTGGCTTCCCGCGGCGACCAGCCGTTCGGCCAGCTCGTCGGGATAGCGGTTGTTCGCGTCCGGCGTCGAGAACGACCCGTCGGTGATGGAGTCGCCGAACGCGACGACGGCGTCGCCGGGCCGGCCGGAGACATCCACGCCGGCCAGGTAGTACCAGGATTGCGACGTTTCGGTATAAGCGTCGGAGGATTTGTCGGTCAGATGGTTGCCCGCGGCCCGGTAGGACGTCGCGAGCGCGAACGGGTGGAAGGTGGCCGGTCCGGTGCGGTCGGCGAAGTACAGCGTCACGGTCAGTTCTTCCAAGGCCGTGACCCGCAGGGACACGGCGTCCGAGTTTGCCTGCCGGCCGGCCGGGACGACGGTGGAACGCCGCCCGTTGAAGGTCACCGGGCGCAGTGAGCCCGGCTGGACCGCCGCGCCGTCGGCGGCCCGGGCGATCGAGGCGCCGGTCACCCGTAGGGGTCCCGCGCCGTACACATTGGAGATTCGGATGCGGACCTCGGAGCCGCCGCGGCTGACCCGGACCGGCTGCCGGAGCGACTGGTTCTCGAAGCCGTCCGCCCAGTTCGTGCCGCCGAAGGGATCCGGCGCCGCGGCGATGTTCGCGGTCTCCCAGGTCGCGGTCCAGTGGCGTCCGGGATGTGCCTGGGCCGGCGTGGCGGTCATGGAGGCCACCACCAGCGACGTGAGCAGCGCGATGAGCGTCGCGCGCAGAGCCCTGATGCTCATTCCTACCTCTCTTCGCTGTATTGATCGATCTGTCTGGATAGTTAGACAGTCTGGCCGATCCGAACTCATCGGTATCAGGGGTTTATCGGGGTATGGCCGGATGGCTCGGCGCGGGGAGATCAACCAGGCTGAGCAGGTGATCGCAGACCTGGTGAACGCGGCGACGGCCTTTGTCGGTCAACTTTCCACGTTCGACGAGTGGAAGGTTCTCCTGATCACGTTCGTGTCGACCGGGATCGAGATGACCTTCCTGGCCGGGCTGCTGGTGCCGGGCGAGTCCGTGGTCATGCTGGCCGGATCGCTGCCACACGGGCCGGTCGGTGTCGCGGCCGCGGTCGTGGCCGGCACGGCGGGCGGGCTGACCGGGCAGATCTGCGGGTACGCCGTGGGCCGCGCCTTCGGACCGCGTCTGCGCGGCACGCGGCTGGGTCGCCGGATCGGCGCCGAGCGTTTCGACCGGGCCGAGGCGTACCTGCGTGATCGGGGTGCCCCGGCGCTGGTGGCGGTGCGTTTCGTGGCCGTCATCCACGCCGTCGTGCCGATTGTCGCCGGCATCGTGCGGATGCCGTTCGGGCGCTTCCTCGGCTGGTCGGCGCTGGGCACGGCCCTGTGGGTGGGCGCCTTCGCCGGGCTCGGCGCGCTGACGGCGGGGGCCGACACGACCGGCGGCGTGACGGTGGTGCTCACCGCGATCGGCGCGACCTGCCTCGGCGTGGTGCCGTTGGGCGCCCGCCTGATCCGGCGGGCCTTCGCCGGCCGGTCGGCCAAGACCCGCGCCGGCGCCGTGGACGGGCTATCCACGGACGGGCTGGCCACGGACGAGCTGGCCCTGGAAGGGCTGGGCCAGCATGGGCTGGGCCGGGACAGGCTCGGCCCGGGCTGGCTCGGCCTGGAGGGGCTAGGCCTCGACGGGCTGGGCCGATCGGCGCTGGTGAGCGGCGGCCAGGATGAGGTAGCTGCTCGCGGTCCAGGTGTAGGCGCGGTCGCGTAGTCCGGCGCCGGTGGTGGCGTCGAAGTTCTCGGCGAACCCGGATCTCTCGCACAGTGCCCGGAAGCGTTGGCTGATGGTGTCGGCGAGGTCGATCAGGCCGGCCCGGCGCAGGCCGTCCTCGATCAGGACGGTCGGTGGCGCCCAGATCGGGCCGCGCCAGTATCCGTCGGCCGCGTAGTCGGGTGAATCGACGGGTTCGGTGGCCAGGCCGTGTTCGGTGAGGTGCCGTTCGATCCCGGCGGCCAGCTCGGCGCCGATGTCCGGCGGCAGGTCGGCGCCGAGCACGATGGGCATGAGGTCGAGCAGGCTGCCGCTGGCGCGCAGCCGTCCGGTGCCGGCGGTGCGGGCGACGAACCGGGAGCCCTGCCACAGCGTGCCGAGCATTGCCTTCCGTACCGTCTCGCGCTCGTGGCCCCACTGCCGGGCCTCGTCGGGGCGGCCGAGCTCGGCGGCGAGGGTTCGCAGCTCCGCCAGTTGCAGGATGAGGTACGCGGCAAGGTCGGCCGTCTCGATGACGCGGTCGCCGTCGAACGTGGTGGCGTTGTCCCAGCCGCTGTCGTTGCCGTGCTGGTAGTGCGGCAGGTCGTGACCGGGCACCCGTCGGCGGTCCAGCCAGAACCGGGTCCACGCGGCCAGTCGGTCGTACACCTGGACCAATTGGTCGTCGCCGAGCGGGAGTTGTGCGCGCAGCCGGCTCAGCGCCCACCCGTGGATCGGCGGCTTGACGAAGTTGTAGAGCACCTCGGAGTGGGCAACCGAGTCGGGCAGGGCGCCGGTCGGGTCCTGATGGTCGAACGGGAGCTGGAACTGGTCCCAGGCCAGGGCGGGATCGCCGGCGGCGAGGGCGAGCGCGTTGAAACAGTGGTCCCAGCTCCAGACCTTGTCCATCCAGTGCTTGGACATCAACACGCCGGGCCGGCCGAGGAAGCCGGCCGGCTCGACCGTGGCCGACCAGAGGACGTACGCCGCCAGCTCGGCGGCCGGAGTCTCCGCCGCACGCCACGGTGCTACCGAGTCCACGAAGGCGCCGAACTGCCGGGCGGTCCCGGCGGCCGCCTGATCAAAAGTGAGCGCGGCGACGAAGGGGGAGCGGCCGGCGTCGTACTCCTCGATGGCCAGCTCCCACGCGTCTCCGGCGACGGTGAGGTGGCGGTCCCGCGGGCCGAGAGCTTCGATCCCGGCGGCGGCGGACGTCCCGGCGAGCACCGTGATCCGATACCGGCGCCCGGTCTCGTAGGAGGTCAGCACGTAGGCGCCGTCGACCGGGTCGCGGTACAGGTAACTCCCGCTGAACGGGGTCAGGGCGCCGGCGACGACGTCGATGCGAAGCCCGAGGCCGTTCCCCCGTACGCGAATGGTGTCTGCGTCTTGATAGGTCAGTTCAATGTGATGGTTCTCGTGATGCCAGGCCAGCAGCGACGGGGTGGCGACGATTCGCGTTTCCGCGCGCGCGTCCCCGTGCAGCGGGACGAAACGCAGCACCGGGTGCATGCCGGTCTGATGGGAGACCAGGTGCAGGTCGTCGGCGTGGGTCTTCTCCGCGATGACCGGGGATATGTCGAACCACGATCCGCGGTACGAGAACGGAATGTCGCGGATGCCGAAGGTAGGACCTTGCACGATGCCTGCTTTCAGTCATTCAGTCATTCAGTCTTTTACGGCGCCGGCGGTGACCCCGGCCGCGACGTACCGCTGGGCGATGACCAGCAGGACCGCGGCGGGGATGGAGGCGACCACGGCGGTCGCCATGATGGCGTTCCACTGCTGGTTGTTGTTGCCGATGTAGTGGTAGATGCCGAGCGTGACAGGCTGGTGGGCGCCGCCGCCGTCGAGGGTGCTGGCGAAGACGAAGTCCGACCATGCCCAGAGAAAGGCGAACAGGCTGACGGTGACGATCGCATTGCGGCTGACCGGCAGGATGATCGAGCGGAAGATACGGAACGTCGCGGCGCCGTCGATCCTCGCGGCGTCGGTCAGCTCGTCCGGGATGCCCGCCATGAACGCCGTGAAGATCAGCACGCCGAACGGGACCGCGATCGTCGAGTCGGCCAGGATCAGCCCCGGCACGCTGTTGAGCACGCCCGCTTTGAGATAGATCGCGTAGAAGCCCATCGCCATGATGATGCCCGGGATCATCTGCGCGATCAGCAGAACAAAGCTCAGCGCCCGCCCGCCGCGGGGGCGGAGTCTCGCGAGCGAGTATCCGGCCGGGGCGGCGAGGCCGACGGTGAGCAGCACCGTTCCGGCCCCGACAAGCAGGCTCGTGCCGAGGTAGGGCAACTGCTGGTCGAGAACCGCCCGGTAACCCTCGACGGTGCCGCCGAACGGGAACAGATGCGGCGGGCTGGCGCGCATGTCGGTGTCCCGGGTGAAGGACACGTTGATCATCCAGTAGAGCGGGAACAGCATGATCGCGGTGAGCGCGACGCCGGCCGCGGTCTTGAGCCGCCGGGTCACCGCGCCTCCTGCCGTCGCTGCACCCGGATGTAGATCAGGCCGAAGGCCAGGGCGATCACGATGAGCAGGTTGCCGACCGCGGCGCCCGGGCCGAACTTCGGCAGCAGGCTGCCGAAACCGAGCCGGTACGACCAGGTGGCGAACGTGGTCGAGGAGTCGGTCGGGCCGCCCTTCGTCATGATCCAGATGATGTCGAAGACCTTCAGCGTGTAGATCAGACCGAGCAGGAGCGTGATCGCCGAGACCGGCCGCAGCAGCGGGAACGTGACCCGCCAGAAGCGCTGCCATCCGCTCGCGCCGTCCAGCGCCGCCGCCTCGTGGATGTCGGACGGAATAGCCTGCAGACCGCTGTAGAGCACGACCAGGTTGAACGGTATGCCGATCCAGACATTCGCGATGATCACCGACACCAGCGACCAGTGCGGCGAGGTGAGCCAGTTGACCGGGCCGGCACCGGCGAGTCCGAGCGCCCAGTTGACGATCCCCGAGTCGCTGTTGAGCATCCACGACCAGGTCGACGCACTCACGATCAAAGGCAGCAGCCACGGTACGAGGAACAGCGCGCGCAACATCGCCGACAGCGGAAAGGTCTGGGTGAAGAACACCGCTAAGGCCATACCAATGGAGAACTGGAAGAGGATCGACACGAGCGTGAACACCACGGTGTGCGCCAGCGCCGGCCCGAAGGTGGGGCTCTCGAACAGCTGGGCGTAGTTGCCGAAGCCGGCGAACGGCGCACCGCCCTGCACGAACGAGCGCACGGTGTAGTTGCGCAGGCTCAGGTCGAGGTTGCGGTAGAGCGGGTAGGCGTAGAAGGCGGCAAGGTAGAGGACGACCGGGGCGAGGAACGCCCAGGCCGTCCACCGACCGGATTTCATTTGGCGGCCGTCGACTGGGCGGCGGTCAGCGCGTCCTGGGGCGACTGGGATCCGCTCAGCGCGGCCTGCACGGCGGTCCACATCGGCTCGGAGATCTTCGGGTACTTCGTGCCGAGGTTGTCGCTGGTCCGGCCCTTCGCGGCCCCGACCGCCTCGACCCAGACCTTCAGCTCCGGGTTCTGCGCGACCTGCTTCTGCTGCACGGCGTCGGTGGCGGCGACGTACGACAGGGTGGTGTCCGTCGTGAGCGCGTTGTCTGAGCTGGTCAAGCAGCTGATGATCTTCTCAGCGGTGGCGTAGCGGCCGGTGTCCTTCTGCACCGGTGCGGTGACGAACTCACCGCCCGTGGGCGCCGGGGCCGTGCCGCCGGCCTGGGACGGGATCGGGATGATGCCGTACTCGAAACCGGTCTTTTTGGCGTTGGCCAGCTGCCACGTGCCGTTCTCGCTGAACGCGAAGTCGCCGGTGGCGAACTCCTGCCAGCTGGTGGTCTGCGTGTTGTTGATGACCGAGTTGGGGGCGTAGCCCTTCTTCAGCCAGTCCGTCCAGAGGCTCAGCGCGGCGACGGCCTGCGGCGAGCCGAGCTGGGTGAGGTTGGCGCCCGAGCCCCAGAACCAGGGCAGGAACTGGAACGAGCCCTCCTCGGTGCCGATCGCCGAGAACGTGATGCCCTTCTTGCCGGCCGCCTTCACCTTCTCCAGCGCCGCCGTCAACGAAGCCCAGTCCTTGATGGTGGCCGGGTCGACCTTGGCCGCGTCGAGAACCTTCTTGTTGTAGTAAAGGGCCAGCGTGTTTGCCCCGATCGGAATGCCGTAGGTCTTACCGTCGAACTGTCCGGCCGCCAGCAGGTTGGGCTCGACGGCCGAAGTGTCGATCTTGGTCTCGTCGGTGGTGGTGAGCACGCCGGCCTCGGCCAGGGTGGAGACGACCGGGTTGTCGACGATCAGCACGTCGGGGGAGTTGCCCTGCTGGGCGGCGAGCAGCGCCTTGTTCGTCAGATCCGAGGTGTCATAGCCCGTGCGTTTGACCGTCACGCCCGCGTCCGTGCCGCACTTGGTCAGCAGTGTCACCCACGCCGAGCTGTCGTCGAACTGCGGATACGGATCCCAGATCTGGTAGGTGCCGCTCGCGGTGGTGCCGCCCGAGCCGGATGAACCGGACGAGCCGGACGAACAGGCAGTCGCCATGGTGGTCAGGAGGACGGCGGACAGTGCGACGGCCGCGTGCCGGCGTCCGCGACGAGTGATCTTCATGAGGTTGAGCCCCTTCACCTGTGGGGGTGCGAACCGATTCGACGAACCGATTCGACGGGACGGTAGATCGCTCATGCGGCCGTGGTCAAGGCCTGCGTTCCGGTATTGACATACTTCGGCACGCGGTCATACGTTTGCCGCGAACCGATTCGACGCAGTGGTGTCCCGGAGTCCGGCCCGGCCGGTCGCTGCGTCATGATGTCCAGACCCGAGGCAGGAGGACGCGATGAACATCGGCGAGATCGCCCGGCGGGCCGGCGTGTCCCGCAGCACCGTGTCCTACGCGCTCAGCGGCAAGCGGCCGGTGACCGAGGAGACCAGGCGGCGGATCCAGGCGGTGATCGACGAGCTGGACTACCGGCCCAACGCCGCCGCCCGGGCACTCAAGGAGGGCCGTACCCGTACCCTCGGTCTGGTCATCCCGCCGGCCAGCCTGCGCCTGACCGACATGCAGCTCGGCTTCGTCGCCAGCGTCGTCGAGGCGGCCGCCCACGCCGACCTGGACGTGCTGCTGTCGCCGTCCGGCGGTGATCACGACCGTTCGTTCGAGCGGGTGGTCTCCGGCCGGCGGGTGGACGGGGTGATCCTCATGGAGATCCGGCTCGAGGACGCGCGCGTCGCCCGGCTGCAGCAGGCCGGCCTGCCCTTCGTCACCATCGGGCACACCGCCAACCCGCACGGCACCTGCTGGGTCGACGTCGACTACGCCACCCTCATCGCCCGCTGCGTCCACCACCTCGCGGACCTCGGCCACCGCGACATCGCCCTGATCAACCGGTCGGCGGAACTGGTCGCCGCCGGCTACGGCCCCGCGCACCGGGCCCTCGAGGGCTTCGCCGAGGCCGTGGCCCAGCGCGGCCTCACCAGCACCGCCCTGACCTGCGGCGACGACGCCCCGGCCGGGGAGACCTGCATCGAGCGGCTCCGCGAGGACCACCCCGAGATCACCGCCGCGGTCACCGTCAACGAGGCGGCGCTGCCCGGTATTCAGCGGGGACTGGAGCGCGCCGGGGTCAGCGTCCCCCGTGATTTCTCGATCGCGGGTGTCGCCGCCCGGCACTGGGCCGAGGACTTCCGCCCGCAGCTCACCGCGGCCGACGTGCCGACGCTGGAGATGGGCACGAGCGCCGTCGACCTGCTGCTGGAACGCATCGCGGCGCCGGACGCGCCCGTTCGCCATCTCCTGCTGACCCCGCCGATCTCGCTACGCGCGAGTACCGGACCCGTCCCCATCAGGTAATCCGCGTCCACCTCCCACGCGCCGCGCCAACCGGGCCGGCGTGGCGATCACTCCTGCCCTCCGCACGTGCAGTAGAAGAGGTGATTGTCCGATGACACCCCGATCGAGACTTGGCCGCCGCGTCCAGGCGGCGGTGCTGAGCCTGGCGCTGACGGTGCCCTTGCTCGCCGCCGCTGGGAGCCCGGCCGCTGCCGGAAGCGCCGCCGCTGGGAGCCCGGCCGCTGCCGGAAGCGCCGCCGCCGCCGACCCGGCGCCGGTGAAGGCGCTCGGTGTGAACCTGGCCGAGACGACCGGGCCGGCGACCGGCGTCGGTGAAGGCTTTCTCTACGGCCTCACCGAGGACGGCAGCCAACCCGACGACCAGTACCTGAAACCGTTGCACGTCAACGCCTTCCGCGGCGGCGGCTGGTTCTCCGGCGGCTGGATCAAGGACAAGTATCAGTACGGCGACGCGACCAAGGCGGACATCGCCTCGATCATCGCGCAGGCCAAGCGGCTCCGGAAGTCGTCCGACCGCCCGGTGCAGTACCAACTGCTGCTCAGCGACCTGTACGGCGCCAACGCCGGCGAGCCTGCCGACACGGTCTGGCCCTGCGCCGACGGGGACTGCTCCAACTGGATCACGTTCCTCGACACCACGATCGGCGCGCTCAAGGGCTCCGGCGTCAACTTCGCCTTCGACATCTGGAACGAGCCGGAGTTCTCGTTCTTCTGGGGACCCGGGGTCAACACGCCGCAGTACTTCCAGATGTGGGACACCGCGTACCGGGAGATCCGGCGCCTCGCCCCGCACGCCACCATCGCCGGTCCGTCCTTCGCGTTCACCCCGGCCCGGATCCCGGAGGAATGGACTACCTGGCTGACCCACGTCAAGGCGGCGCACACCGTGCCCGACATGATCACCAACCACGACGAAGGCGACGTCGACGACCCGGTCACGGTCGCGCAGGACCTCGATCGCGACATCGCCGCCGCCGGTCTGCGGCCGATCCCGCTGTCGGCCAACGAATATCAGCCCGCGGACCGGCAGACCGCCGGCGTCACCGCCTGGTACCTCGCACGGTTCGCGCAGTCCGGCTACACCAACGCGATGCGCGGCAACTGGCAGTGCTGCATGATCCCCAACCTGACCGGGGTCCTCGCCCGGACCGGCAGCGGCTGGGCGCCCACCGGTAACTGGTGGACCATGCGCACGTACGCCGATCTGACCGGCTCGCTGGTCGCCACGTCCGGCCAGGTGGGCACGACCGCGATCTCGGCCGCGAAGGACCCGTCGCAGCACCGCGCCGTCGCCGTGGTCGGCGATTCAGATGGATATACCGGCCCGGCCACCGTCACCTTCACGGGGCTGTCGTCGACGCCATGGCTTCTGCACGGCAAGCAGCTGCACGTCACCGTGTACCGGATTCCCGACCGGACGCCGCTCTACGCGCCGCAGGTCGTCGTCAACAAAACCCTGACCATTTCCGGCGGTACGGTGGCCATACCGTTTGACTTCCAGGCCGCGCACGACGCGTTCGCGGTCTACCTGTCCTGGGACGACCCGCAGACCGTCACCGTCCAAGGGCCGGAAACCCTGACCGCGGGCGCCACCTACGACGTCCCGGTCACGTTCACCAACAGCAGCGGCGTCGTCGACCACGACGTACGGCTGTCGTTGACGGCGTCGTCCGCCTCGCTCGCGGTCCACTGCGCCCGGGGATGCTCCACCGTGCCCACCTTGGCACCGGGCAGGACGGCCACCGCGATCTACCGGGTGACGGTGACGTCGGCCCTTCCCGTCGGCGGCTACCGGTTGACCGGCACGGCCACCGCGGCCGTACCCGGTCGGAAGATCACCGCGCAGGACGCGGCCGAGATCGCGGTGCCGTGCGGCATCGGCGACATCTGTGAGTCGGAAACCGGAACGTTGGCCGGCGGCGCCTGCTCCGCCACCGATCACCCCGGGTACACCGGCTCCGGCTTCGTCGCCTGCTTCACCGCACCCGGACCCAGCGCCACCCAGCAGATCGGCGCGCCGGTCGCCGGCACGTACACCCTGGATCTGCGTTACAGCGCCGGCCCCGACGGACCGGCCGGCACCCGAACGGCGTCGGTCTCCGTCAACGGCGCCTTCCAGCGGCAGATCGCCCTGCCACTGACCGGAAGCTGGAACACCTGGGCCGACGCCACCACCGACGTCCAGCTCGCCGCCGGAACCAACACGGTCACCGTCTCCTACCAGGCCTCCGACACGGGCTGGTTCAACCTCGACCACATAGTCGTCAGCCCCTAGATTCATCGACCCGTCCGTCGCCGTCCGGGCGACGGACGGGCTCCGCCGCCGCGGCCGGAAGCGGCAGCGGCCGGGTCGGCACGGGTGTGGAGACCACGATCGAGGTGGTCGTCTGTCCGAAGAGGAGGAACTTGTCGAGAACCTCCTCGAGCTCGCCGATCGACGGCGCGTGCATCTTGAGCAGGAAGCAGTCCTCGCCGGTGATGCGATAGCACTCGACCACCTGTGCCGTCTCCTGTGCCGCCTGGGCGATCTTGGGCAGCTGGCCGGGGCCGGGCCGGATGCGGACCAGCGCGGTTATCGGCATGCCGAGCGCGGCCGGGTCGATGTGCATCCGGTACCCGGCGATGACGCCCGCGGTTTCCAGCCGCTGCACGCGTTCGGTGATGGCGGGCGCGGACATGCCGACCCGGCGGGCGAGTTCCGACATCGACAGGCGCGGGTTGTCCGTCAACTCGGACAAAAGACGCAGGTTGACGGGATCCAGCAGCCTTGCCCTTGGATCTCCAGGCACGTAGACCCTCCGACCTTCATATTGTCCTTCCTTTGGAAGCTACCCCCGCGCGGGAGCCGGCCGGGAGCGGCCTGACGGTGGACCGCCGACGACGCCTTGGATCTGTAGGGAAGTCGGGTCTCCGACCTTCATCTTCCCCTTCACGCGGCGTCCCGTGCTTCGGAAGATAACTCCCATCAACGAACTCGATGGAGAGGACGACGATGCGGTACGTCCGTTTGGGCTTGTCCGGTCTGAAGGTGTCGCGGATCGGCCTGGGCATGATGAGCTACGGAGATCCGAGCGCCGAGGCGTGGTACCTGTCCCAGGACGCGGCCGAGCCGATCGTCCGGCGCGCGGTGGATGCCGGGGTGACGTTCTTCGACACCGCCGACATGTACTCCGACGGCGCCAGCGAGGAGATCACCGGACGGCTGCTCGGCAAACTCTTCGGCCGGCGCAGCGACTATGTCCTCGCCACCAAGCTCTACTACCCGATGGGGCCCGGCGCCAACGACCGCGGACTGTCCCGCAAACACATCATGGACGCCGTCGACGCCTCGCTGCGGCGGCTGGGCACCGACCACATCGACCTCTACCAGATCCACCGGTGGGACCCCGAAACACCCATCGAGGAGACCATGGCGGCTTTGCATGATGTCGTACGCGCGGGCAAGGTCCGCTACCTCGGCGCCTCCCTGATGTACGCGTGGCAGTTCGCAAAGGCGCAGTACACGGCCCGGGCCGGCGGCTGGACCCGCTTCGTGTCGATGCAGACCCGCTACAACCTCGTCTACCGCGAGGAGGAGCGGGAGATGCTCCCGTTCTGCGCCGAAGACGGGGTGGGTGTGCTGCCGTACAGCCCGTTGGCCCGGGGCCTCCTCGCCGGCGCCCGCGAACGCGGCGGCGTACGGCACACGCCGCGGGCGATCGCCGAGCTCGGTGACAAATTGTGGGAGGAGGAGAACGACCGCGACTTCGACATCGTCGACGCGCTGCGCTCGGTCGCCACCGAACGCGCCCTGCCGCCCGCGCAGCTCGCGCTGGCCTGGGTGCTGGGCAAGCCGCCGGTGGCCGCCCCCATCGTCGGAGTGACCAAGCCCCACCACCTCGACGACGCCCTGGCCGCCGCCGACCTGTCCCTCAGCGACGAGGAGGTGGCACGGCTGGAGGCCCCGTACCGCCCGCGGGCACCGTACGGCCATTCCTAGCCTCCCGTGCTTGATCATATCAATGGCCATCGATTAGACAGGGCAGGTGATCCAGACATTTCTCCACCGAGTAGTTGTCGTGATCCTCGCGCTGGTCGCGTTCGGCGTTGGTTCCGCCGGGCCGGCACTCGCGACCGGCGCGGTCCCGTCGCAGCCCACCGGCGGCCCGTGCCAATACACGCCGACACCGGACGATCCCGCCGCACGTCCGGTGCCGCTGCCCCGCGACCCGTCGCCGACGCCGAGCCACGGCATCGCGTACGCGCTGCTGCTCACCAACCTCGGCCCGATCCCGCTGCGACTCGACCGGGCCGCGGCGCCGTGTACGGTGCAGAGTTTCCTGCACCTGATCCGGCACCGCTTCTACGACCGCACGATCTGCCACCGGCTGACCGCGTACCCGACGCTGAGCGTGCTGCAATGCGGCGACCCAACGGGCACGGGTGAGGGCGGCCCCGGCTACCGCTACAAGGACGAACTGCCGACAAACCTGCCACCCGCGCCGACCGACCCGACCGGCGCGCGCCGCGTCTATGCCCGGGGCGTTCTGGCCATGGCCAACGCCGGACCGGACACCAACGGCAGCCAATTCTTCCTTGTGTACGCCGACTCCGCGTTGCGGCCGAACTACACGATCTTCGGCACGGTCGGCCCGGTGGGTCTGCGCACGCTCGACCGCGTCGCCGCCAGAGGAGTGGAGCCCACCGCCGACGATCCGGCGCCCGTCGACGGCGCGCCGGCGCGGCGCACCGAGATCCTGAGGGCGCTTCACTGAGCACGACGCCATCAGTGACCGGCTAGCCGCGGAGCCGGTCAGCTTCCGATGCCGAGGGCGGCGTTGATCGGCTCCCCGCCGGTCACGCACCGCAGGAGGCAGTCGGCGAGGTCGGCACGCGAGACGCGGAAAGCGCCGCGCACGTTGCGGCCGACAACGGTCCGGTACGTGCCGGTGTGCGGCCCGTCGTTGAGCATCGGCGGGCGCACGATCGTCCACGCCAGGTCGCCGGCGCGCACGACCTCCTCCATCCGGCGCTTGTCGGCGATCGTGTTCTTCAGCAGCAGGGTCGCCAGCAGCGGCTTCAGAACCAGGCGGGTCAGCGGGCCGTCGCCGTCGGTGGTGAGGGTGCCGGCGCTGACCACCACCAGGCGGCGTACGCCCGCCTTGCTCATGGCCTGGACGATACTGGCCGCGCTGTCGCCGCAGACGGTGGTCGGCGCCCGGCCGTCCCGGGACCCCACCGCGGAGACCACGGCGTCGTGGCCGGCGATCGCGGGGCCGATCGCGGCGGGGTCCATGACGTCGGCCTCCACCAGGCTCAGGCCCGGATGGGACTCGGTGAGCCGGTCCGGGTCCCGGACCACCGCCGTGACCTCATGGCCCGCGGCGCAAGCCTGCCGAATGAACTGTCGCCCGGTGCCTCCGGTCGCCCCGAACAGCGCGATCCGCATCGTTCCTCCATGCCGTGAGTTGAGCCATATCGTCGCACAGGTTGAACACCGGTGTACGAGTTCCTGCTAGCTTACAACTCGAACGTGGTTGTTCAAGTTAGTGGAACCTGGGGAAAGGATCGGCCATGGTGGGTACGCCGGATCGGCGCCGATGGTGGCTGCTCGGCTTGCTGAGCGTGGCTCAGCTCATGCTCGTCCTCGACGTGACGGTCGTGAACGTGGCTCTGCCGGACATCGGCGCCGACCTGGCGTTGCCTCGCGGGGTCGTGCCGTGGGTGTTGACGGCGTACACGCTGACGTTCGGCGGCCTCATGCTGCTCGGCGGGCGCGCCGCCGACCAGTTCGGGGCCCGGCGGATCCTCATCGGCGGGCTGGTGATCTTCGTAGGCGCGTCCCTGGTCTGCGGGCTCGCGACCGGCGGGACCATGCTGCTGGCCGGGCGTGCGGCGCAGGGGATCGGCGCGGCGCTGATGTCGCCGGCCGCGCTGTCGGTGGTCAGCACGACCTTTTCCGGCAAGGACCGGGCACGGGCGTACGGCGTCTGGGCGGCCGTCGGTGGTGCCGGCTCCGCGCTGGGGGTGGTCCTCGGCGGCCTGCTGGCGTCCGGCCCGGGCTGGCGGTGGGTGTTCGTCATGAACGTGCCGGCCGGACTGGCTCTCCTGGCGCTGCTGCCCATCCTGCTTCCCGCCGATCGCCGGCTCCGCGCCGGACGTGGTGCGATCGACGTGGCCGGCGCGCTGTCGGTCACCCTCGCCACGGGTGCCGCGATCTACGGGCTCGTCAACGCCGGTGGAAACGGCTGGCTCGCGGCGTCGTCGCTCGTGCCGCTGGCCGCGGCGGCGCTGCTCTACGGGGTCTTCGCCGCGGTCGAACGGGCGGCCGCGGCACCGTTGATGCCGCCGCGGCTGCTGACCCGTCGCCCCGTACTTGCCGCGGCGCTGCTGATGCTGGTCGCCACCGGGCTGCTGGTGGGCATGTTCTTCCTCGGGTCCTTCTCCCTCCAGCGTCTGCACGGCTACAGCGCCGCCCGGACGGGCCTGGCCTTCCTGCCGATCGCGCTCGGCACGATCATCGGGGCACACAGCGGCAGCCGGGCCGTGCCGAAGGTCGACCGGCGAGCGCTCGCCGTCGGCTCGCTGGCGATCATCGCGGGCGGCTGCGCGCTGGCGGCCGTCGCGGACGGTCCGGCCGGCATGGTGGCGGGGCTGAGCCTGGCGGCGATCGGTGCCGGCGCCGCCATGGTCACGGCGGTCACGACGGCACTGGCCGATGTCACCCCGAGCGAGGCGGGGACGCGATCGGGAGTCGTGAACACCTTCCACGAACTCGGCGGAGCGCTCGGGGTCGCCCTTCTGTCCACCGCGGCCGCGACGGGCACGGCCGGCGAGATCAGCACGGCCGGCGTCACCCTCGCCCTCGCGGCCGCCGCGGCCGGGGCCGTGGCCGCGGCGGCGCTCAGCCTATGGGTGGTACCGGCCGGGGTCGCACCTATGGACGCGCCACACCCCGTCCATTGACGCCGAACCACCACACCCGCGCCCAGCAGGGCCGGACAGCTGCCAACGACTCGAATTGGGAAACGAGGAGAACAAACATGAGCGCCGACCGCTCGGCACACCCTGCCGCGGATGCCATCGACACCCGGCTCGTACGGGCCATCGTGCGGCTGACTGCGACGATCGGAGGGCCGCTCTTCCTGGTCACCGTGATCCTGCACCCGGCACGCGACGGTCATGACATCGCGGCGCACGCCGGCTGGTACGCCTTTACCCACTCCATGGAAGCGATCAGCCTGCTCATCCAGGCGATCTGCCTCGCCGGTGCGCTGGCTCTGGGCATGGGCGGGCTCCGCGCGCGCGGGCTTGCCGCATGGTTCACCGCGCTGGCCGGCACCGTCCTCTGGTTCGGCCTCATCGTCTACGACGGCGGCCACAACCCGGTGACGGCCAGGTACGCGCCCGACCTCGTGCACACTTCCGGAGACCTCGACGTCGAGGGCGGCATCATCGTGCTGGCCGCCAACGTCCTCTTTCCGCTGGGGTACGTTCTGCTCGCCATGCAGCTCAACCGTTCCGGGCAGCGGTGGACCGGCCTGCTGCTGGGTTTCGGCGGCGTGCTGTACGCGATCGGCGGCACGGTGGCGCTGTTCGGCTTCGGACCACACTCGATGGTCACGTCGGTCCTGGAAATCGCCGGCGCCGCGCCGTACGCGTTCGGATACCTCATGCTCGGCCGATCCGGCGGCCAGATCCACCGGGCGACCGCAGCCGCCGCCCGGACGGAGCTCGCGTGACCATCGCAGCATCGACCGATGCGCGCATCAGCCGAGAGGCGTACGGGCGTTCTCGCCGGGTGGAGTGAAGGCGGCGATCAGGGTGGCCGAGATGAGCCCCGGAACCTGGTCGACCTTGACGCGGCCGGCGGCGGCCTCCTCGGCCGCGGCGTGCATGAGACTGAAAACCGTCGTGATCAGCCAGCGTTTCGGCAGGTCGGTGCGGAACGCCCCGGTGCGCTGTCCCCGCTCGACCAGTGCCCGGACCCGGCGCAGGACACGGTCGTGCACGCTGCGGATGCGATCGGCGGGGAGCTCACGCTGCGCGGCCAGCAGAACGTTGCGGAACTGGTCCACGATCTGCCACGACGACGCGACCAGGCGGGTGAGCGCCTCCACCGGGTCACCGGCCGTGTCGGTCGCGGCCAGAACCTGGTCGGCCCGCTCGATCGTGCGCACCAGGGCGGCGTCGACCAGCTCGGCGCGGGTCTTGAAGTGACCGTAGAGCGTGACGCGCCCGACGCCCGCGGCCGCGGCGATGTCCACGACGCTCGCCTCGGGATCGCGAGCGAGGCAGGTCACGGCCGCGTCGAGGATCGCCTGGACGCTGCGGCGGGCGTCCGCACGCTGCGCTCGCGGAGCCGCGGTGCGGGTGCCGCTCGCCGACGTCGCCACGTTCTTCCCTCCGACCAGCTCACCGTAGTTCGGACAACCCTGTTCACTTTACCGCGAGCCGGCGCGGGGTTTACCTCGGAGGGAATTGTTCTGCGCCGGCCGCGGGCGCAGTGTCGACGGCATGACCAACTATCCGGTCCACACCATTGACACGGCGCCCGACTGGGCCAAGCAGCCCCTCGCCCGGCTCCAGGAGGCCTTCGGCTTCATTCCGGCCGCCGCCGGGATGATGGCGAACTCGTCGCCCCTGATGAATTCGTTCTTCTCGGCATTCGGCTATTTCCGGGGCGAGGGCACTTTCACCCCCGCCGAACGGCAGGTGCTGTTGCTGTCGAATGCGGTGGCCAACGAATGCGCGTGGGCGGTGGCTTTTCACTCGCTGGAGGCGATCGAGGACGGTGTGCCGCCGGCGGATGTGGAGGCCATCCGGCGGCGAAGCCTTCCCGCCGATTCGCGATCGGCCGCGTTGTCGGCCCTCGCCCGTGCCCTGATCGGCAAGCGCGGACACCTCGACGAGGCCGGCACCGCCGCGTTCCTCGCCGCCGGGTTCGACGAGAACCAGATCCTCGAAGTGATCACCGCCGTGGCGATCTCGGCGATGACCAATTACGCGGCGACCGTCGCGGACCTCGAAATCGAAGACCGATTGCGGCCGTACGCCTGGAACGGTAACGCCTGAGCCCGCGGGCATACTGTGGTGATGTCCGACGTCGGCACGCTGATCCGGCATTGGCGGCGCGCCCGGGGCCTGAGCCAGTTGGCGCTGTCCGCCGAGTCCGTCGTCTCGCTCCGGCACCTGTCGTTCATCGAGACCGGCCGGGCGAGCCCGTCGCGGGCGATGGTGCTGAAGCTCGCCGAGGTGCTGGACGTGCCCTTGCGGGAGCGCAACAGTCTCCTGCTCGCCGCCGGGTTCGCCCCGGTCTACCGGGAATCGGCGCTCGACGTTCCCGAAATGGCCGCGATCCGCGCCGCGCTCGACGCGATCCTGACGCACCAGGAACCGTACCCCGCCCTGGTGATGGACCGGGAATGGAACATCCGGCGTACCAATGCCGCGGCCGCCCGCTTCTTCGGCTTTCTGCAGGCCGGGCACGACACGGCGGCGCCGGGCCCGCCGAATGTGCTTCGCCGGATGTTCCACCCCGACGGTGTCCGGCGCTACGTGCGAAATTGGCCGGACGTGAGCGAAGCGCTGGTGCGCCGGGTGCGGCGAGAGGCGGTCGGCGGTCTCGCCGACGAGCGGGCACAAAGCATTCTGCGGGAAGTTCTCGCCTACCCGGGCGTCCCGGCCTCGCTCAAGTCACTGGACGCCACCGTTCCGACATTGCCGGTGGTCCCGATTGAATATGCGCGCGACGGTCGCGAGTTCGACTATTTCTCGACTGTGACTACGCTCGGCACCGCGCAGGACATCACACTTCAGGAATTGCGCATCGAGTGCTTCTTCCCGGCGAATGAGGAAACCCGCCGGCTCGCGTACGCCCTGGCGGAGTCCGCGGCCAGCTGAAGCGCGCCGCGGTCCGATCGTCACCGTCGCAGCGTGCAGACGTGCATGGAGCCCAGTTGTGCGTCGGCGTACGCGTCGGCCGGCGGTATCCGGTAGCTCGCGAGGATCTGTACCCGGTCCGCGGGCAGGTGCCTCCGGCCGGGGTCGCCGACGAGCACCTGCGCTCCGCGGGCCGCGGCACGTTCGAGGAAGGCGAGCATGCGGCTGGCCATCGGCTCGATGTAGAAGACGTCACCGGCCAGCACCACCTCGGCGTCGCCTCCGTCGCCGTCGAGCAGGTCGGCGTGGCTTTCGATGACCGGTACGGCGTTGGCCGCGGCGTTCAGCCGGATAGCCGCGACGGCGTACGGGTCGATGTCGTTCGCGATCACCGACGAGGCCCCGGCCTTGCCGGCGGCGATGGCGACCAGCCCGGAGCCGGAGGCCACGTCCAGGACCCGGCGGCCGGCCACGATCTCTGGATTGTCCAGTACGTACCGGGCGACGGCCCGGCCACCGGCCCACGCGGAAGCCCAGAACGGCGGGACCGGCATCGCCTGCGAGCGCGCCTCCATCCGGGCCCACCACACCGTGGCGTCCTCGGCCACGTACAGCCGGACCTCGGGCACAAAGGGCACCTCGGCCAGCCGGAGCCGGTCCAGCCCGCTGCCCGGTGTCGCCACCTCACGCTCGAGATCGAGTAGGGCCTGTCCCGCTGTATTCATCGATCAAGCATGGACCCCGCCGCCGCAACCGCCTTCGCCGCCCCCGGCATCCCGTACCGTCGGTGCTGAAACGGGGGTGGTCGCCATGTACGACCCGAAGCGGGGATACCCGGTCGTGGTGCCGTGCGTGCTGTACGACGACCTGGTGTCGGCGGCGGAATGGCTCACCACCGTGCTGGAGATGCGGCAGGTGGTCCGGGCGGAGCTGCCGGGCGGCTGGGTCGGGCACATCGAGCTGGAGCGGGCCGGTTCCATCATTCTTCTGGGTCGCCGGGGCGGTGAGTCCGCGGGCGCCAACAGTGTCACCCAGGTGTTCGTCGACGATGTCGCGACCGCCTGCGGGCGGGCCGCCGGCGCCGGTGGGACCGTGCTGGAGGCGCCGGCGGACCGTCCGTGGGGCGTGCGGCAAGCCCTCGTGACCGATCTCGAAGGCCAGCGATGGGTGCTCTGCGAGCATCTCCGCGACACCGACCCGGCCGACTGGTACGGCACGGTCTTCGGCCCCGTGCCGGGCTGACGAGGCGGAAGGAAGCGATCGTGAGCATCACGACGGAAGACCGGCGGATCGAGGGCCCGCACGGTGAGGTGCCGGTGCGGATCTACCGGTCCGGCGAAGGCGGCGCGGCGTACGGCCTCGTCTGGGCGCACGGCGGAGCCTTCGTCGGGGGTGACCTCGACATGCCCGAGAGTGACTGGGTCGCCCGGCAGCTCGCCCGCCGCGGGGTCGTGGTCGTAGCCGTCGACTACCGGCTGGCCCCGGTGCCGGAAGTATGGCTGGCGGCCGGCGGCGATGACCGGCTGCCGCCGGGGCCGGCGGAGCGGTTCCACTATCCGGTCGCGTCCGAGGAGGTGGCCTCGGCCTTCGCCTGGGCGACGACGTGCGACGCGCGGATTCCGGCCGGCGACTGGGCCATCGGTGGCGCCAGCGCCGGGGCCAACCTGACCGCCGGCGCTGCCCTGCGACTGCGGGATGCCGGCGGTCCGTTGCCCCGGACGCTGCTGCTGGCCTATCCGGTGGTGCACGCCGAGCTGCCGCCGTTGCCCGCGGAGCTGGCGGCGAAGGTGCGGGCCCTGCCGCCGCAGAGCGCTCTGGGCGCGGAGGCGGTCAGCATGCTGAACCTCAATTACGTCAGGGATCCCGAGGCGCTGAAGGAGCCGTACGCGTTCCCCGGTGGCCACGACCTCTCCGGTCTTCCGCCGACGTTCGTCGTCAACTCCGACCGGGACAGCCTGCGGGCGTCCGGCCAGAAGTTCGGCGCGGAGCTCGCCGCGGCCGGAGTCGACGTCGTCGTGATCCGCGAGGACGGAACCGCCCACGGCCACCTCAACGAGCCGGACAATCCCGCCGCGCTGCGCACCGTGACGCGCATGGCCGACTGGCTCACGTCGGGCAGCCTCCTCGGCGTCGCGCACGAACGGGAAGACTGACCCGGGCGAAGTGGGCGCTGCCTCCGGGGCAGAGCCCACCACGCGCCGGGGTCAGCGGCCGGCCGAGGCGGCGGCCTGCTTGATGAGGTCGGCCGTGGCCTGCGGCTGGGACACGTAGACCGAGTGGCTGGCGGCGACCTCGCTCACCGTGGCGCCGGCGCGTTCGGCCATCGTGCGCTGCGCCGAAGGCGGGATCATGCGGTCGTCGCCGGCCACCAGGTACCAGGCGGGCCGGACGCGCCAGGCCGGGCTGGTGATCTGGCCGCCGAGGGCGTCGAGCCCCCACGGGACCTGGGAGTCGGCCATGAAGCGGGCGTCGGCCTCCGGCAGGTCACCGGCGAACGAGGCGTGGAAATTCTCGCGGTCCAGGAACAGGAAGCCGTCCTGGGGCGGCAGGATCGGCGGCTGCGGGCCGTCGGCCGGGAACGTGCTGATCAGGGTGTTCACCGACTCGTTCGCGTCGGGCACGAACGCGCTGATGTACGCCAGCGCGGCCACCGACTCGTCGGTGCCGGCCTCCGAGATCACCGCACCGCCGTACGAGTGACCGACGAGCACGCACGGGCCGTCCAGGGAGCGCACGACTCGGAGGGTGGCCAGGACGTCGCCGGCGAGCGACAGGGTGGGGTTCTGGACCACCGCGACCCGGAAACCGTCCGCGGTGAGCAGCCGGTGCACGTGCTGCCATCCCGACCCGTCCACGAATCCTCCGTGGACCAGGACCACGTTCTTGATCTGAGACATGACCTCTCTCCTTCGAGCGACTGCGATTCCACGGCGCGAGGACCGCGTACGACAGATGGTCCGGTCGGCGGCGACGACGAGGCATCAGGGAATCCCCTCGGCGCGAGTGGCTGGTGGATGATGTCGGCGTGAGCGTGGGACCTGACCTGTACGGCCGTGACGACGCCCTGCGGGCGGTGGCCGAGCTCATGGCGGGCGGGGGCAGCGCGGTTGCCGTCGGCGACCCGGGCTCGGGGAAGAGCACTCTGCTCAGGGCCGCCGCCGACCTGGGCCGGAGCCGGGGGAGACGGGTGCTGTCGATCACGCCGACCCCGTTCGAGCGGGGGCTGCCGTTCGCCGGCCTGGCCGAGCTGGTCGGCCAGACCCCGGCCGGACTCGACCGGCACCTTCCGGAACCGCAGCGACGGGCGCTCGCCGTCGCCCTGCGCCGGACCGAGGCCGACGGCCGCGAGGTCGATGCCCTGGCCGTGCCGCTGGCCGTCGGCGGGCTGCTGACCAGCCTCTGCGAGTCGGAGCCGGTCGCCCTGCTCGTCGACGACCTGCAGTGGCTCGATCAGGCGAGCGCCGGCAGCCTCGGCTTCGCCCTGCGCCGCGTCGTGGACGACCCCCGGCGGCTCAGCCTCCTGGTCGCGACGCGACCCGACCCGTACACGGGGCAAGATCTGATCCGAAGCCTGCCCGGGCCCCGGCGGGAGATCCTGCTGCGCCCGCTCGACGAGGCGGCGATCGGCCTGCTGCTCCGCGAGCGCCTCGGCCCGCGGTGGACCCCGCCGATGAGTGCCGGGGTGGCCCGCGCGAGCGGCGGGAACCCGCTGCTGGCTCTCGAGATCGGGCGGGCCATGCAGGACGGCGTGCCCGGCCGGCAGACCCATGATCCGGTTTTCCCGATGCCGCCGAGCCTGGTCGAGCTCCTCCGCGAGCGGGTGGAGAAGCTGCCTGAGGACGCGCGGGAGGTCCTCCTGCTGGCCTCGGCCGCGGGCCGGCTCACGCTGGCCCAGCTGCGCCGGATCGCCGAGCCTGCCAAGCTGCGAGCCGCCCTGGAAACGGCCGCGGACGCCGACGTGGCCGTCGTCAGCCCCGAGTCGGCGATCACCTTCACGCACCCGCTGCTGGCCTCGGCCATCTACGACGCCGCCGCGCCGGCCGACCGGCGGTGGGCGCACCGCCTGCTCGCCGAGAGGCTCGACGACCCGGTGGAGCGCGCGCGTCACCGGGCGACCTCGATCACCGAACCCGACGAGACGGTGGCCGGTGAGCTGGAGAGCGCGGCCGACGTCTCCCGTGGCCGCGGCGCCCTGCACCTGGCCGGCGAGTTGCTGGAGGCGGCGGCGCTGGCCACCCCGTCGGAGGCGGACACCGCGGCCGGATTCCGGCGCCGGCTGCGCGCCGCCGACACATACATCGACGCCGGAGATTCCCTGGCGGCGCAGGCGGCGCTCGACATAGCAACGGCGCTGGCCACTCTGGCCCAGCAGCAGGCACAGATGCTGGTCCGCCGGGCCCGCCTGGCCGACTATCTGGTCGGGGCGCGTTCCCTCGCCGAGCAGGCGTTCCGGCTGGCGCCGAGTGCGGGCGTGGTCCGGGCCGAGATCCTGATGACGCTCAGCGACTACCACCGCATGGCGGGCGACGGCCGCGGCGCGCTGCGGCTGAACGGGCTGGCGATCGCCGAGACGGAGGCCATCCGGCGCCCGGACCTCCAGCTCGAGGCGCTGAACCAGCGGCAGGCCACCGAGCGGCACTGGGGCCTGGGACGCCCCGAGGAGACCGTGCGGGAGATCGAGCGGCTGGCCGCGGCCTCGGAGCTGGAGCCGTCCGCCGCGGAATGGGCGTGGGCGCACAGCTTCTACGCGGCCTGGAACGACGACGCGGCCGAGCGGTACACCCGGGACGGCATCGCCCACACGATCGAGACCGGCCGGTACGGCGACCTGTCGAGCCTCTACATCTGCCTCGTTCTCGTTCTCATCCGCCGGTCGCGGGTGCGCGACGCCCAGGCCGCGGTGGCGGAGGCCGACGGCCTCGGCGCGTGGGGGACCCACGCCCCGCAGGAGAACATGGCCCGCATCCTGGTCAAGGAGTACGCGGGTGACCTGGACGGCGCCCGCGAGCTGGCCCGGGACGCGGTCGCGAAATCGCGGACCAGCGGGCTGACGTACTGGCGGGGCGGCTTCCTCGCCCAGCTCGGATTCATCGAGACCTCCGCGCGGAACTGGCCGGCGGCGCTCGAGCCGCTGCGCGAGCTGGCCGGCATCTTCGCGGAGACGGAGATGGTCGACCTGGAGCAGTTGCTCTGGGCGGTCGACTATGCCGACGCCGCCCTGCAGACCGGTGCCACCGACGAGGCCGAGGCCGCGATCGCTGTCCTCCGGCGCCAGGCCGCGGCCGGCCGGCCGGAGGCGGAGGTCGCCGCCGACCGCTGCCAGGCGCTGGTGAGCGCCGTGCGCGGTGACGTGGACGGCGCGGTGACCGAGCTCCGTGCGATCGTCGACCGGCCGGGAACCGAGTGCCCGTTCGAGGCGGCCCGCTCCCGGCTGGCCCTGGGCCAGGTCTACCGCCGCGCCGGTTACAAGGGCATGGCCGTCGAGACGCTGACCGCGGCCGCCGACGCCTTCGACGAGCTGGGCGTACCGCGATGGGCGGAGCGGGCGCGCGACGAAGCCGGCCGCAGCGGGCTCCGGCCGGCGACGGGCCTGCTCACCGCGACCGAGAGCCGGGTCGCCGAGCTGGTCGGATCGGGCCGGTCGAACCGGGAGACCGCCGCCGAGCTATTCATGTCGGTGAAGACCGTGGAAACCAATCTCACCCGCATCTACCGCAAGCTGTCCGTACGCACGAGAACCGAGCTCGCGAACCTGCTGAACCGATCGGACCCGGACGGCTAGGGATCACTCCGGGCGCAGGGCCGCGGCCGGCTCCCCGGGCTCGGCGGCCTCGCTCGGGCCGGCGCTGACCGTGCTGTGCTCGAGGAACTGCCGGGTGTTTCCGAAATGCGGTGGGTCACACCCGGAAGCGGGCCACCACCGACTGAAGTTCCTGGGACATCTGGGCCAGGTCGTGGGCCGAGCGCTGGGTCTCGGCCACGGTCGCGGTGGTGGTGCGGGCGGCCTCGGCGACGCCGGCGATGTTGCCGGCGATGCTGGAGGTTCCGCTCGACGCCTCGCCGATGGAGCGGCTCATCTCGTTGGTGGTCGCGGTCTGCTCCTCGACGGCGGAGGCGATCGTCGTCTGGTAGTCGTTGATCTGGGCGATGATCTCCGAGATCCGGCCGATCGCGGCCACGGCGCCGTCCGTGTCGGCCTGGATCGCCTCCACCCGCTGGGAGATGTCCCCGGTGGCCTTCGCCGTCTCCTGGGCGAGGTCCTTGACCTCGCTCGCCACCACGGCGAAGCCCTTGCCGGACTCGCCGGCCCGGGCCGCCTCGATCGTGGCGTTGAGCGCGAGCAGGTTGGTCTGCTCGGCGATCGCGGTGATGACCCGGACCACGTTGCCGATCTCGGCCGACGACTCGCCGAGCTTGGCGATGCTCGCGTTGGTGGCGGCGGCCTCGGTGACCGCCTGCGAGGCGACGCCGGCCGCGTCGTTGGCCGACTGGGAGATCTCCCGGATCGCCGAGCCCATCTGCTCGGTTCCGGCGGCCACGGTCTGCACGCTGCGCGAGACGTCCTCGGAGGCGGCGGCGAGCAGGCCGGTCTGGGAGGAGGTCTCGTGGGCGGTGTTGGCGATGGCCTCCGCGGACACCGACAACTGGCGGGACGACTCGGCGAGGGTCCGCGAGGAGTCGGCGAGCGCGGCGACGGTCTGCCGGATGGAGGCCGTGGCCTGGTTCACCGCGCCCGCCATCATCCCGACCTCGTCGGCGCCGGTCGCGGCCGCGCTCCCGGTCAGGTCGCCGGCCGCGACGGCGTCGAGCACGGTGCGGACCCCGGCCAGCCGCCGGGAGATGCCGCGGCCGATCAGCAGGGCGAGCGCGACCGACAGGAACACCCCGGCCAGCACCAGGATGAGGATCGTCCGGCGGGCGCCGACGGCGTCCTGATGTGCTCCGGTGCTGGCCTTCACCGCCTGCGCGCGCTCGAGGGCCATCAGCTTGTCGACGGCGGTGTTCATCGTGGCCTCGGAGTCGCCCCACAACTTGTACTGGTCGGCGAGCGAGGTGGGCAGGGTGACGCCGTCCGGCGGAGCGTCCTTGAACAACAGGAGGTTGACCAGCGCCTTGTACTGCGTCCAGGCGGCGCCGAAGGCCGTGGTCTGTGTCTGCCAGACGGTCGACGGGTCGGGCACGGACGCGTACTGGCTGCCGGCCGCGTCCACCGCGGCCTGGCCGTCCTTGGTGAGCTTCTCGTCCGCCGTCTTGTCGGTGGCCGTCTGGGCGCCCTGGTAGAGGAAGAGCGCACGATACATGTCCGACATGCCGTTCTGCAGGCTGACCAGCGAATCCAGCCGGCTCAGGTTGGCCGTCTTGAGCCCCTGGACGCGTACGTCCAGTGAGCCCAGCCGGGCCCAGGCGACCCCGGCCGTCCCCATGGCCACGACCGCCACCACGGCCACCGCCAAGACGATCTTGGCGCTCACGCGCATGTTGTTGAGGCGATTCGCTCGCGCACTCATGTTTTTCTCCGATGTCTGACGATGCCCCCTTCCTCCAGTTCGGTGGGATCGCCCATCTGCTGAGCGCCAACGCGAGGGCCGCCTCGCAGCGGTCAGGAGTCCCAGACCTGGATGGCGGTCTGGTGCCGGATCCGGCCGCCGGCCGTGGCCGCGACGGTGGCGCAGACGACGGCGGTGCCGTCCGGGTACCGGCAGTGCTGTGTGTACGCGAGCCCGTCGGGCGTCGCCACGCTGTCGCGGACCTCGTGCTGGATGTTGCGACCGCAGACGTCGCGGTAGTAGGCGCCGATCGCCTCGATTCCGGACAGGACGAGCGGCGCCGCCGGCGGGTGGTCCTTGTCCAGGACGGTGAGGGTGGCGTCGTCGGCGTACCAGGCGAGGACGCCCTCGGCGTCGCGGGCCTCGATCGACTTGCTCAGGGCGGTGATGTCGGTGGTGGTCATGGAAACCTCCTGGTCGATGCGATGGGTAGATGCGATGGGTCGTTCGATGGGATGAGCTTGCGCGGCGCCCGTCCGGTTAGCGTCAGAGCTGCGTCAAAGCCGTCCGGCGGGGGCCTACGCTGGCGCCATGCTCCGGCTGCGACTGCTGGGTGCGCTGACCGCTGAGATCGACGGCCGGCCCGTGACGATGCCGTCCAGCGAACGGGCCCGGGCGTTGATCGGCTGGCTGGCGCTGCACCCCGGTTGCCACGCCCGGAACACGGTCGCGGCCCGGCTGTGGCCGGACGCCCCGCAGGCCGCCGCGCGGGCCAGCCTGCGGACCTCGGTGTGGGCCGTCCGCCAGGCGTGGGGACCGGCCGCGGACGTGATCGTCTCGTCCCGCCTGGAGATCGGGATACCGGCCGGGCGGATGTGGGTGGACGTGCTCGACGACACGGCCGCCGCCGGCGACGAGGCCCTGCTGCCGGGCATCGACGACGAATGGGCCGACGAGGCCCGCGCGGCCCACGTCGAGCGGCGTCGGCAGAGCCTCGCGGAGGCCGCCGCCGAGGCGGAGAAGGACGGCCGGTGGGACGACGCGGTGCGTTTCGCCCGGGAGCGCTGCCGGCTCGACCCGCTGGACGAGACCGCCCACCGCGCCCTGCTGGACCGGCTGACCGCGGCCGGCGACAAGGCCGGAGCGGTGCGGGCGGCCCGCGACTTCACCGAGGTCCTGCGCTCGGAGCTCGGGGTACGCCCGGCCCCGGCGACCCGGGCCGCGCACGCCCGGCTGCGGACCGGCACCACCGCCGATCGCCGTCCGGCGCTGTTCGGCCGCGGCCCGCAGCTGCAACGGCTGACCTCGGTGTGGCGGACGGCCGCCGACGGCGCCGGACAGGTGGTCGTGCTGTCCGGCGAGGCCGGGATCGGCAAGACCAGCCTGCTCGCCGAGGCGGTCCATCGGGTCAGCACGGGCGGCGGGCGTACCGCGGTGGCGGCCGGGACGGGCGCGGTCGGCGAGACCCCGTTCGCCCTGTGGCTCGAGCTGGCGCGCCAGCTCGTCGCCACGGTCGTGCCACCACCGCGCGGCGCCGGCTGGCCGGTGGAACTGAGCCGGCTCTCGCCCGAGCTGGGCGCCCGCCTCGGACATCCGGAGGCGCCGCCGGCGGTGACCGCCCCGGAGCTGGAGCGGTTACGGGTCTTCGAGTCGGTGCTGCGCCTCGTCGAGTGGTCCTGCGTGGATCGGCCCGCGCTGATCGCCGTCGACGACGCCCACCGCGCGGACCGGGTCAGCCTGCGGCTGACCGCGCACGTCGGCCGGCGGCTGACCCAGTTGCCGCTGTTGCTCGTGGTCGCCCGCCGGGATCGCCCGGCACGTCCGGAGCTGGACGCCGTCCTGGCCGACCTGGCCGGCCGATCCGTCCCGGTCACCGAAATCCACCTCGGCCCGGTCAGCGACGCCGAAGTGGCCGCGATCGCGGCGTCCCTGCTGGTCGACGACACCGCGGCGCCCGTCGACGACGCCGTGGTGCGCAAGGTGATCACCGCGGCCGAGGGCAATCCGCTCCTCGCGGTGGAGAGCGCCCGGGTGCTCGCGGCCGGCGGCGCCGGGCCGCCGCCGAACCTGCGGACCGCCGTGCGGGCCACCTGCGGCCTGCTTCCGGCGGACGCCCAGACGCTGATCAACCTGCTGGCCGCGGCCGGGCGGCCGCTCGCCAGCGCGGAACTCGACGGCCTGGGGATGCCGGGGCTGGGCCTGGCCGAGGAGGCCGCGAGCGCGGACGGCCTGCTCGTACGCCGGGACGGCCGGTTGGGCTTCCGCCACGAGCTGCTCCGCGAGGCCGTGTACGCCGATCTGCCGAATCCGGCGCCGTTGCACGACCGGATCGCCGTCGCCCTCGATCACCGTGACCGGGCCGAGGTCGCGCACCACCTGAGCCTGGCCGGCCGGGACGAGCAGGCGGCGGGGGAGTGGGCGGCGGCCGCCGCGTACGCCCGTTCGGTCGGGGCCTTGACCGAGGCGGCCGAGTTCCTCACCCGCGCCGTCGACCGGACGCCCGGCGCCGGCGATCTGTGGCTGGAGCTGGAGGAGATCCGGGCGTGGCTGGGCCAGCACGCCGAGATGGAAGTGGCCTGGGAGCGTGCCCTCGCCCTGCTGGATCCGGCCGACATCGCGCCGGTCTGGTGCCGTCGCGGCCGCCAGCTGCGTACCGTGGTCTGCCATCCCGAGGCCTCCCTGCGGGCCTACCGCCGCGCCGAGGCTTTCCTGACCGACGCGTCGAGTGCGGCCACCCGCGCCGACGTCCTGATCGGACTGGCCTGGGGCGAGGCGGTGGCCGGTGATCCCGCCGCCGCGGACGACCTGCTCGCGGCGGCCGAGGCGTTCCTTCCCCCACAACCCGATCCGGAGGTACGCGCCGACATCGTCGAGATCCGGATGCAGGGGCTGATCCGGCAGGGCCGCTTCGCCGAGTCGGCCGCGATCGCCGAGGCCGCCGGACCCGACGCCGCCCGCCGGGGGCTGCCCGGCCGCGCGTACGCGCTGTGGCTCAACGCCGCGTGCGCGCTCGCCTGCGCGGGCGACTATGACGGCGCCCTCGCCTTCGCGGACCGGGCGGTGGCCACCACCGAGCCCGTACCCGTGCTGCTGCTCGGCAGCCTGGCCGCCCGCGCGCACATCCTGGCCCGCCTGGAGCGGCACACCGAGGCGGCCGACACGACCCGGCGGCAGCGGTCCCTCGCGGAGCGCCTCGACTCGCCCGCCCTCGCGGCCACCGCGGCCCACGACGCCGGTCTGGTCGCCCTGGCCGCCGGCGATCACGCCGAGGCCGCCGCGCGGCTGGGGGAGGCCCTCGACGCGCGGGCCGCGGTCAGCCGGCCGTCGGCGGGACTGTTCCGGGCCGAGGCGCTCGCGCTCGCCGGTGACGCGCGGGCCGCCGCCGCCCAGCTGCGCGCGGCCATGCTCGAACCGGTCGGCCGGGCGGACCAGCCGTGGGCGCTCGTGCCGCGAATAGCGTGGGTGCAGGGCCTCATCGCGCGGGTCCGCGACGACCGCGTGCTGGCCCGCCGGCGGTTCGAGGAAGCGGCCGCCGGCTGGCGGTCGATGCTGGACGCCGTCTCCGAGATCACGGCCGAGGGATACACCGCCGCCCTCGTCGACCTCGGCCGGCCACCGGTAGCCGGGCTGGTGGAACCGCGGCGGGAACTCGAGCGTGTCGAGAACGCGATGACTTCGTGGAGGTGATCACCGATGCCTACATTCACTCTCACCGCACGAGCCGAGGCACCGGTCGAGGAAGTGTGGAAGCTGCTGCACGATCCCGCGCGCTTCCCGGAGTGGTGGGCGGGCATCGAGACCGTCGCCACCGCCGGGGACGGCCGGTACACCATGTGGCCGACCGGCTATCCGGACTTCCCGATGGCGCAGCAGCTGCGGGCCGACGCCCCGGACGGCCGGGTGACGATCTCCTGCCTGGTCTCCGACCTGGTCTTCCGCTGGCGGCTGCGCGCGGACGACGAGGCGACCGACATCGACGTCGAGGTCGAGATCCCGGACCGTGAAGCGCATCGGCTGCCGGACCAGCGCCGGCAGCTCGAGCTCTCGCTGGCCACGCTCACCGCGCTGGCGGCCCGGATCAGCTGATGGCCGGATGGGCCGTCACCGGCGTGGCGTGACGGCCCATTGGTCCGATGGTCAGCTGCCCGTGCCGCGCATGGACAGCGTGCGGTCGCTGATGGAGCCGCTCCCGTTGAGGTCCCAGCGCGTCCCGGCGGCGAAGACCGTCGGGCCGGTGGTCGCGGCCACGGAGTAGAGCAGCCCGCCGATCTGCTGCTGCGGCACGGTCTCGCTGGTGAACGCGGTGCCGTTCCACCGCTGGACGATCGGCTGGCTCTGCCCACCGGCCGAGGCATAGCCGACGGCCCACACCTGGTTCGGCGCGACGCCGGCGACGCCGTACAGGATGTTGTTGCCGGATCCGCCGGTCGGCGCCGTGGGGATCTCGCTCCAGGTCAAACCATTCCAGTGGTACGCCACCGGCGTGGAATAACCATTCTTCGAGCCGACCGCCCACACGTCGTTCGCGGACAGCGCGGCGACCGAATGCAGGAACGTGCCGGATCCCGACTCGGGCATGGGCGTCTCCGTCCAGGCGGTCCCGTTGTAGTGGACCGCGAGCGGGTGCCCGAGCACGCCCTTCTCGCCGCTGTTGGTGTAATAGCCGACCGCCCAGACGTCGTTCGGCCCGGTGCCGGCGATGCCCTCCAGGGAGGTGCCGGACGTTCCCGGGTCGGGCGCGGTGACCTGCGACCAGGCGCTGCCGTTCCAGTGCAGCATCAGCGCCTCGCCGTGCAGGGAGCTGTCGTAGTACCAGCCGACCGCCCAGGCGTTGCCGGTCGAGAACGCTTTCACCCCGTACAGCTGCCGGAAGTTTGTTCCTGGTTGTGGTGTCGCGACCGTGGACCAGGAGGTGCCGTTCCAGTGCTCGGCGAGGGTGGTGCGCGGCATCCCGTTGACGCCGGACGACCCGTTGGCGTAGCCGACCGCCCACGCGTCGGTCGCCGAGCTGGCGTCGACGTCGCGCAGCTCGTTGTAGTATTGGGTGGCGTTCGGGCTGGTCACGGTCGACCACGAGGTGCCGTTCCAGCGCTCGATCAGGGTGCGCGGGGCGGCGAGGTTGGTGTCGTACCAGCTACCGACCGCCCACGCGGAGGTGGCCGACAGCGCGGCGCTGCCGTAGAGCTCGTTGGCGATGGTGCCGCGGTTGGGTGTGGTGAGCACGGACCACGAGGTGGCCGCGCGGGCCGGCGCGGCGACCGCCGCCACGAGCGCGAAGCCCGCGACCACGGCCAGGCCGCTCCGGTAAGCCTTTCCGGACATGGCAGAACTCCTCCGTCGCGGGCGGCCGGGTCCACAGTCCGGCCACCGTACGGGAGGACGATCGCATCAGGCGCTGGAACGGACCTGACGCGGCGCTGAAATGCGTTCCGGCCGCTCAGACCCCGCTGGGCTAGCGTGGTGGACATGGCGACCACGGTGTTACGCGTCCGGCTCATCGGTGGTGACCGCATGGACATCACGTACGGCAGATCCGATATCTCGGACGAGGACGAGGTCGTGGAGCACGTGATCTCGACGCTGGCGCAGGATTCGGGAATGCTGCGCGCCCAGCACGGCGATCGGCTGATCGTGCTTTACGGCCGAGGTGTCGCCGCGATCGAGGTCGCGCCGCGCGGTGCTGTGCTGTAGGCCCCGCTGACCGCGAAGGGGTGGCGGTGCCGGCACATCGCATCGGCTCCATGGTCGATGGCCGACAAGGGCCGTCCGGCGCCGTCGGTGCCGGGCGCGGGAGACGGCGCCACGAACAAAGTGGCGTGGTCGTGATTCGGTGTCATTCAGTACCTTCAGGTCGGTGACGCCCAAAAGTCGGCGTTACCCCACCGTACGCGCCTTCCACTCGATAGCGAGTACGGTGGGTGTTGATCGATGGCGCCGTCATCGGTGCCGGCCTCGGCCGGTGTGCGTGGCCGGAAGCCGCGTGCCCCACGGCCTCGATAGACCTCGTCCTCGCCCGCTCGACCGGGTTGGGCCCGCGCCTGCGACGGTCCCCGGACGACGGGAATGCCCATGGCACGCCTGAAATACCCCTCCGATTCAGCGCATTTCGACCCGCCTCGGGTGCGGCTCGAGCCGGTCCGTGACCATCACCTGCTGCTCGACGGCAGTTGGTGGCCCGACTCGGGTGATCTGGACGTGGAGTTGCACGCGCTGCTGCCGATCCTCGATCGGGTCCGCGGGCCGGTGACGCGGCTGCTGCTCAGCGCCGTGGGCTGGACGACCCGGCCGCACCAGGTGGTCGACGTCGATCGCACCGTCAGCGTCGGCTACCTGTCCGATCAGCCGCCGTCGATGATGACCGTTCTCTGCGCCGACGGCGGTACCTTCATGATGCGTGTCATCCCGTGCGGGCCGGCGCCCGAGAGACTTTCGTAGCTGTCGCTCTGCTTCGGGGATGAGAGACTCGGCTCGTGAAGCAAGCAGTGCGCCCGGCCATCGATCGCGTCCGCCCCTAGTGCGGGATCGAGGCCGCCGGTTTGGTCCCGGGAGCGAGCCGGCGGGCCGCGCGGCCCCGGCGGATGTCGCGTTCCCGGCGGATGTCGCGTTCCCGGCGCTGGTGGAGGACGACCTCGACGACCTTTACGACAACGCGCCGTGCGGCTTCCTCTCCACGCTGCCGGACGGCACGATCGCCAAGGTCAACGCCACCCTTCTCGCCTGGCTGGGGTACACGGGCGCGGACCTGATCGGTCGCCGCCGCTTCGTCGATCTGCTCGCACCCGGCAGCCGCCTCCTCTACGAGACGCGTTACGTGCCACTCCTGCGGCTGGAGGGCGAGGCCCGGGGCGTCGCGCTGGAGATGCTCGCCGGCGACGACCCCGTACTGCCGGTTCTCATCACCTCCACGGTCAAGACCGGGCGGGACGGCGTTCCGCTGCTGATCCGCACCACCGTCTTCGACGCCCGCGAGCGACGCGCGTACGAGAACGAGTTGCTCCTGGCGCGTCAGGCCGCCGATCGGGAACGGGACCGTCTCCGCCTGCTCGTCGGCGGGCTCCAGCGCAGCCTGCTGCCCGCGTCACTGGCGGTTCCGCCCGGCATGACCACGGCTTCCCACTACCGCATGGCCGCCCCCGACGAGGTCGGCGGAGACTTCTACGACCTCTTCCGGCTGCCGGACGACCGGTGGGGGTTCTTTCTCGGCGACGTACGCGGGAAGGGGATAGCCGCCGCCGCGGTGACCGCCGCCGCCCGGTACACGCTGCGCGCGGCCGCCGTCTACGACCCGGAGCCGGCCGCCGTGCTGCGGAATCTCAACACCGTCCTCTACCAGGACTACGCCGCGCCCGAGCACCGGCACTGCACCGTCATCTTCGGTGTGCTCGAGCGGCAGGGCGACGGCTTCACCGCAACCGTCGCCTCCGGCGGTCACCCGCCGGCCCTGGTGGTCCGCGCCGACGGCTCCGCCGCGTACCACCCCACGATGGGCGGCACGCTGATCGGCATTCTGGCCGAGCCGCGCCTGGTGACCCGGACGATCTCCCTGCGGGCGGGCGACACCTTGATCCTGTACAGCGACGGGCTGACCGAGGCGCGAACCCGGACCGGCCGGCGGTACGGCGACGAGTCGCTACGGCAGTTCGTGCGGAATCTGGGTCCGGCCGGCGCCGCGGCCGTCGTCGACGCGCTGAGCGGACTGCTCACCACGTTCGCCGAGGTCGACGACGACGTCGCGGTGATCGCGCTGACCGTGACCTAGCGGTTCACGCGTGCCCGGGGTGGATCGACAGACGCACCCCGGTGCCGGTCTCCTCGACCATGAAGCCGTCCGCGGGCTCGTCGCCGGTGAGCATCGCGTCGTAGAGCTCGGCATTGGTGATGTCGATCCGGCCGCCGGCCCGAGCGATCAGCACGATCAGGACGGCTCGCAGGTTCGTGTCACTGAGGTAGCGCACGCGGTCACCTTCCTCGAACTTGCAAGATCCGGTCGATGGGCAGGCGCGGGCTGCGCGGCGCGACCGCCGGGCCGTGCTGGTGTCCGAGACGCATTGCCAGGTACGGGTGGCCGAGATCGGCGAACGTGCGGCGCAGCGACTGCCGGGCCGGCAGGCGCTCGATCGGCGCGCTGAACGGCAGCACGGACACGTCCATCGCCGTCGCGACCAGCCAGGCCGCCGACAGCGCCTCGCCGGCGCGTAACCAGTCCGCCCTCTCGTCGCCGGGACCGAAGAGCACCGCGAACGTCGCCGCCCGGTCGTGCGCGGCCGCCTGCCGGGGCAGACCGAGATCCCCGCCGGCGCCGGCGATCCGGTCCCGGCCGGCCCAGCGCGCCAGCTCGTCGTACCACTGTGCCTCGACCGGATCGACCTCGTGGGTGGGCTCCGACGCCAGGACCAGGCGCAGGATCTCGTCCGGACGCAACACGTGCAGCCGTACGCCCTCGTCCTCCACGGCCGTACGGAGCGCGGCCAGGTCGGCCGAGCGCAGCGGGCCTCCGGTGACCGGGCGTGGATCGGTGTGCCGCAGCCGGATGTTCTGGGCGCCATGCGCGGCCCGCCGGCCGATCGGGGCCACCGCGTCGATGCGCAACCGGGCCAGGTGATCGGGGTCGGCGTCGTCGGGCTGCCGGGTGGTCGTCGCGCGCCAGCCCTGAGCGGCCAGGGCCAGCCGGGCGTGCTGCAGGGCCGCGCCGCAACCGATCTGGGCGAGCCGCCCGTCGGGATCGCCGGCATGGGCCATCCGGCCCGGTTCGAGGAACAGGTCCAGACCGTCGTCGGACAGCCGCCACTGCCATGGCTGAGCGTTGTCGGCGGACGGCGCATACCGGGCGGCGGAGACCGCACGGTACAGCGCCTCGGTCGAGGTGCGGGCGTCGATCGGCCGGGCCACGGGCACGTACGAGGGAGAGTCGGTCGGCATCGCCTTGGTCCTGTCGTCGGGCCCAGGTGAGCGCCGGTCCCGAGAAGGCACGGCAGGGGACAAGGTCCATCGAGGACGGGTGAGATCCGTCATGGGCCCTCGGTCAGGGCCGGTTCACGGACGTGTGACTCCGAATCTTCACCATACGCTCTCCGGCCGTGGTCAGGCCGTCTCCGTGTCATCCGATACCAGCAGGTCGTAGAGCCCGCTGATCTCGAGAACACGGCCCACCGCTCGCGACACCCGGCCCACGACGAACCGGCGGCCGACCTCGCCGGCGTGGTGGTAGGCACTGACCAGAATGCCGAGGGCCGCCGAGTCGAGGAAGCTGACGGCGGCCAGGTCGGCGACGACGCGTACGGTGTCCGGCTTGTCGAGCTCGTCGATGAGCAACGCCCGCAGCGGCTCGACGGCGGTGAAGTCGATTTCTCCGGTCAGGAGAACGATGCGGGTTCCGTCGTCGGAGGTGATCTCGGCCGTCCATGGCGGGCTGCTGGTCATTGCCGCGTCCTCGGGTCGCAATGGTGCGCTCGGCCGCCGGCACCGCAACGCTTGGCCTGAAAACATCCTCATACCCGCGGCCACCGAGATCATGCGCCGTGACCGCGCTCGGCGTCGCCGGCTCGCCCGGACAGCCGCCATGGGCGAATACTGGCTGCTTAGCCGAGCGGCCTGGGGGTATGCCGTGGCCGTGACGGCTCAGCGTTCCGTGCGGTGGGTGGGCGCCTGGCGGCAGCTGCGTCGCCGGGTGGGGTGGCTCGATCATGTGATCCGGGCCGGCGTGCGTTACGACGAGGCCGACGGCGGCCGGCTCGCCGCCGCGGTGACGTACTACGCGTTCTTCGCCACCTTCGCGATGGGGTTGCTGGGCGTCGCGATCTTCGGCTTTCTCCTGGACGACCCGTCGGTGCTGAGGTCGGTCGAGCGCTACGTCGCGGAGGACCTGCCGCACCTCGACGTGCAGGCGCTGCGCAACGCCCGGGGCGCGGTCGGCGTCATCGCGTTCATCGGCCTGCCGATCACCGGGTGGTTCTGGGTGGATGCGTTGCGCTCGTCGATCCGCCGGATCTGGCGGCTCGCCGAATATCCCGGCCGCCTCGCCATCCGGGTGCTCGTGGACCTGCTCGTACTGGCCGGGCTGGGGTTGCTGCTGACCGCCTCGCTGGCGGTGGCGTACGCGACCACGGTCGCGGCGAACCGTCTGGTCGATGCCGCGAACACCGACGGCGACCTCTCGCGATGGCTGCTCAGCGCCGTCGGGCTCCTGGTGGGCATCGGGGTGAACACGGTTCTCGCCTGCGCCGCGCTGACCGGACTTCCACGCGTACGGATGCCGCTGCGGCGCCTGCTCGGCCCGGCGGTGCTGGTCGCGCTCGGCTTGGAACTGCTCAAGACCCTCGGGCGCCTGTACGTGCAGCACACCGAGGCCAATCCGACCTATCAGCTCGTCGCCGGCTCGGTCGGACTGCTGGTCTTCCTGAACGCGATCAACCAGATGGTGCTGTTCGCGGCGGCGCTCACGGCGACGAGCACCGCCGGTCACACCTCGGATTTCGCCGTCGATCCCGGGCGGGAACCTCGTCCAGCTCGTACGGCGATCGGGCCGGCCGACGAATAAACAAGGGTGCTGGCACCCCTTGCCCGGGGGGTGCCTGCACTCCTGATTTCGTGGTCCGGCGCGCCGAGACTGAGACGATGACGGTAACCACAGCACGACCGCGGGCCACCGCCGGCAGCGATTTCGCGGGCTTGAACCGGCTGGTGAACGCGAGCGGCCTGCTGCGGCGGAAACCGGCCTACTACGCCCTGCGCATGACGATCGTGGGCTTGATGGTCGCGGGCGGCTGGGCGGCCTTCTTCCTGATCGGGTCCTCCTGGTGGACGCTGCTGGTGGCGGCGTTCATGGCGGTGACCTTCGCCCAGCTGGGGCTGCTCGGGCACGACCTGGCCCACCGGCAGGTCTTCCGGACCAAGCGGCCCAGCGAGATCGTCGGCCGGATCGTCGCCAACCTCGGCGTGGGCATGAGCTACGGCTGGTGGATGGACAAGCACACCCGCCACCACAACAACCCCAACCACGACGACCTCGACCCGGACGTCGCGCCCGAGGTGCTGATCTGGGCCAGCAAGTCGGCGCTGGGCCGGCGGGGTCTGGCCGCGTTCATAACCCGTCATCAAGCGGGGCTCTTCTTCCCGCTGCTGACCCTGCTCAGCACCGACCTGAAGGTGTCCAGCCTCAAGGCCTTGCGCGCCGGCATCGTCAAGCGGCCGGTCCTCGAGTCCGCGCTGCTGCTGGTGCACGCGGTCGCGTACCTGTCGGTGCTCTTCATCGTGCTCTCGCCGCTGCAGGCCGTCGCCTTCCTGGTCGTGCACCAGGCGCTGTTCGGTGTCTACCTGGGCATGACGTTCGCGCCCAACCACAAGGGCATGCCCCACCCGACCGGCGACGAGGACTACCTGCGCAAGCAGGTGGTGACCTCCCGCAACGTCCGCGGCGGCCGGCTCACCGACATCGCCCTCGGCGGCCTCAACTACCAGATCGAACACCACCTGTTCCCCGCCATGCCGACCCCGAACCTGCGCAAGGTCCAGCCGATCGTGCGGCAGTACTGCGCCGAGGCCGGCGTGCCGTACGAGGAGACCGGACTGATCGAGTCGTACCGGCAGGCGCTGCGGCACCTGCACGAGGTCGGAGCCCCGCTGCGCACGGCCCGGCGCACCCGGCGTCCATGATGGATGCGGGTCAGGCGTGGACCAGGACGCCGGCCGACACGGTCGTGTCCGCGGCGGTTGACATCAGCGGCGACTGATCGCATCGCTGCGAGCGGATCGAGCGTTTATGATCCGAATACTCGAGGTGATGCCGTGTCGATGGATGGGTCGCCGGCCGCGGTCTGTTACGACGCCGCCCACGGAGTCGATTACCCCAGGCCGCGGCTGCGTGGTGTGCTGCATCAGGTGTCGTTCGTGGTCTGCCTGGTGGCCGGACCGCTGCTGATCGTCGTCGCGCACGGCGTGACCGCCAAGATTGCCGCCGGGGTTTACGCGGCCGGCGTCACCGGGATGTTCGCCGCCAGCGCCCTGTACCACCGGATCAGGTGGCGGGAGACGGCACGCCGGCGCATGCAGCGCCTCGACCACGCCATGATCTTCATTCTGATCGCCGGCACGTACACCCCCGTCCTCCTGCTTCGCATGCCCCAGCCGTACGGCGTGATCGGGTTGTTTGCCGTCTGGGGACTCGCCCTGGGCGGCCTTGCCGTGCACATGGTCTGGCTCGACGCGCCTGAGCGGCTGATCGGCGGCATCTACCTCGGCCTGGGCTGGCTCGCGGTGCCCGCCTTCCCCGTCCTGCTGCACCGCATGGCCCCGGGCGGGCTTGTCCTGATCATCGCCGGCGGACTGCTCTACACCCTCGGCGCCCTCGGCTATCACCGCCGCTGGCCCAACCCCGCGCCCACCGTCTTCGGCTTCCACGAGGTCTTCCACACCTTCGTCACCGCCGCCGTCGCCTGCCACTACCTCGCGATCGCGTTCTTCGTCCTGTAACGAGAGGCCAGATCCCATGATCGCGGCCCTGGTGACGACCGCCGCCGTCTCGGCCGCGTCCGCGTTCGTCCCGGCCATACCGATCGAGGCCTACCTGGTCGCGGCGGTCACGACGACCGGCGCCGATCCGGTGGCACTCGGTATCGCGGCCGGACTGGGCCAGACGGCCGGCAAGCTGTTGACCTTCCTGGCCGCGCGCGGCGTCGTCCGGTCGAGCCGACTCCGGCGATGGCTGGAACGGCGCACCGGGCCAGCGGGAGGTTCGCCGCACCGCACATGGGCGCGCCTCGCCCTGGCCCGCGAACGCATGGCCGCGGCCCTGAGCCGCGCCGTGCCGCCGGCGATCGGGCGCTGGTCGAAGGCCGCCGCCCGGTCCGTACGTGTCGCGTCCAAGCGGCTGATCGTCCTTCTGGACCGACCCGTCCTCGCGGTGCCGACCGTGTTCCTGAGTGCGCTACTCGGCATACCGCCGCTGCTGGTGACCACTGTCTACGCTGCCGGCACCCACATGTCGGCCACAACCTTCGGTGTCATCTGCCTCGTCGGGCGCTCGATCCGCTTCATCGCCATCGCGCTCGCCCCCCAGCTGGTGAAGTAACTCTTCCCGCCGTCAAGCACACCGGCCTGGACGACGATCCCGGTGTCCTTGCCCCGCGGATCACGGACGGCTAGTGGCGGACCGACCGGCGGCGGACCACTCCGATCGCGGCGGTTCCGATGAACAGGACGATCCCGATGATCGCGAGCCAGAGCAGTCCGTTGATGGCGAAGCCGACGATCGTCAGAATGAGCCAGAGCATGAGAAAGACGATCAAGAGTACGAGCATGACTGCTGAGCCTCCACACCCGGCGCATGAGCAGCGCGCCGATTACCGGCAGCCGGGGTCTGGGGCGACAATTTCACCGTACGCCCGTTTTCGGCCTGCCGCTTGTCTCAGCCGGCCATGATCCGGACATCCTGCATCGCGCCGGCCATCATGTGCAGCCGGTCCGCGGGGACGTAGCGGCGCAGCAGCGGGAACTCGTCTCTCTCCTCGTGCGCGGCGTGGCTGAGCAGCGCTCCGGACAACGCCGCGAACCTCTCGTCGAAGGCCGGGTGCTCGACGCCGAGCCGGCCGAGCTCGGCGAGCGACCGATCGAGCCGTTCGCCCTCCACCTGACAGGCGAGGGCGACGGCGTCGCCGTCCGGGCCGCTGTTGCGGACGGCCGGATGGGCAACGGACCGTTCCGCGAGCTCGTGCAGGTGGACGGCTTGTTGCAGGGCGGCGAGCGGGTACTTCTTCCGGTTGCGCTCGGCGCCTCGGACGGCGGCGCACAGCCGGCGGATCTCCTCGTGCTCGCGACGCAGCACGTCCACGGCGTCGGGCAAGATCACTACCTGGAAATCTTCCACGGTCGGCCTCTCGGCGGGACGAACGGCGCCGGGGTCCAAGGCGATGACACCGCCGACTGTACGCGTCGCTTGTGCTTTCGGGGGATGGGTGCTCCACTGTCGTTAGCACTCGCCTGGTGCGAGTGCCAACCGAATGGGATGGAGCCCCCGGGAGGGGGACCGTGGCAGCGGCCATCGCAGGTCGGCCCGAGCAGGTGCTGCACGTGGGCACGACGATGGTGAGGATTCCACAGATGGCGAAGTTGATCGCGTTCGGTGAAGAGGCTCGCCGTGGCCTGGAGCGGGGCATGAATGTCCTCGCCGACACGGTGAAGGTGACACTGGGCCCGAGGGGCCGCAACGTCGTGCTGGGCACGAACTGGGGCGCACCCACGATCACCAACGACGGGGTGAGCATCGCCCGGGAGATCGAGCTCGACGACCCGTACGAGAAGCTCGGCGCCGAGCTGGTCAAGGAGGTCGCGAAGAAGACCGACGAGATCGCCGGGGACGGAACGACGACGGCGACCGTGCTGGCTCAGGCCCTGGTACGCGAAGGGCTGCGCAACGTCGCCGCCGGCGCGAGTCCGATCGCGCTCAAGCGCGGCATCGAGCAGGCAGTCGCCGCGGTGACCGAGGCGCTGGCCAAGCAGGCCCGGGACGTCGAGACCAGGGAGCAGATAGCGGCCACCGCGTCGATCTCGGCCGGCGACACGGCGGTCGGCGAGACGATCGCCGAGGCGATGGACAAGGTCGGCAAGGAAGGCGTCATCACCGTCGAGGAGGGCAACACCTTCGGCCTCGAACTCGAGCTCACCGAGGGCATGCGCTTCGACAAGGGCTACATCTCCCCGCACTTCATCACCGACGCCGAGCGGCTGGAGGCGGTGCTCGACGACCCGTACGTGCTGATCGTCGAGGACCGGATCTCGAACCTGAACGATCTGCTGCCCATCCTGGAGAAGGTCATCCAGGCGGGGAAGCCGCTGCTGATCGTCGCGGAGGACGTCGACGGCCAGGCCCTGGCGACGCTGGTCGTCAACAACCTCCGGGGCACGTTCACGTCGGTGGCGGTCAAGGCGCCCGGCTTCGGTGACCGGCGCAAGGCCATGCTGGCCGACCTCGCCGTGCTCACCGGCGGCCAGGTCGTCACCGCGACCGTCGGCATCACCCTGGACAACGCCGGGATCGATGTTCTGGGCCGGGCCCGCCGGGTCGTGGTGACCAAGGACGAGACCACCGTCGTGGACGGCGCCGGCGACGCCGCCGAGATCAACGGGCGGGTCGCCCAGCTCCGGGCCGAGATCGACGGCAGCGAGTCCGACTACGACCGGGAGAAGCTGCAGGAGCGGCTGGCGAAACTGGCCGGCGGGGTTGCGGTGATCAAGGTCGGGGCGGCCACCGAGGTCGAGCTCAAGGAGCGCAAGCACCGCATCGAGGACGCCGTGCGCAACGCCAAGGCCGCCATCGAGGAAGGCCTGCTGCCCGGGGGCGGGGTGGCGCTGGCCAACGCCGCCGACACCGCGTTCGACAAGCTCGACCTGACCGGCGACGAGGCCACCGGCGCGAACATCGTGCGGGTCGCGCTCACCGCGCCGCTGCGGCAGATCGCCGAGAACGCCGGACTCGAGGGCGGCGTCGTCGTCGGCAAGGTCGGCTCACTTCCGGCCGGTCACGGTCTCAACGCCGCCACCGGCGAGTACGTCGACATGATCGAGGACGGCATCGTCGAACCGGCCAAGGTGACCCGGTCGGCGCTGCAGAACGCCGCGTCCATCGCCGCGTTGTTCCTCACCACCGAGGTGCTCGTCGCCGACAAGCCCTGACCCGGCGCGGAAATGCCGATCACCTGGACCTGACCGTCGAGAAGGAGCGGCCGCGATCGCGTCGGCCGGCACCCGGCCGGCGCCGCGGTAGAACGTCCCGGGCTGGTTGGGGGCCGTGTCTCGACGGTCATGTGGTCTGGCCTTCAGTCCGTAAAGGGGCGGGGTTGGATTGACCATTCTGGGCCAGGACGGTGAGGAAGCCGCCGACGAACGTGTCGCCGAGCCCGACGGTCGTCGGGTTCTCGGCGCGCAGCGCGAAGCCGGGGACGCAGTCGACACGCTCGCCCAGGCGCGAGCGCAGGGCCGCCGCGAACGCGACCGACTCGGGCCGCCGTGGCATCCGGCGCAGGCGTTCGACGTCGTCGTCCGTGAAGTCGTCGCCGTAGCAGTAGCGGGTGGCCGCCATGACGGTGCCGGTGTCGAGGGCGGCGGTGCGATCGCGCGCGCCGAGCGCCGCGGCCCAGTACTTCGTGTGCAACACCAGCGCCGGCACCGGGATGAGCGCGTGCAGGGCGGTGAGTGCCTCGGCGACCTGATCCGGGTCCAGCAGGTCGACCGTCGTTCCCAGGTACGCCTGCAGCTCGTCCTCGTTCAGCCCGTACACGTCGATCTCGTCGAGCAGAGCGTCGCGGACCCGGCGGCTGAAGGCCGGCTCGTGGTAGGCGGCGTCCTCGAAGTAGGTCACCGCGTCCGGCGGCAACTGCCGCATGTGCTCGCGCAGGAGGGCCAGCCGCGCGTCGAGCTCGGCCTCGTCGCGCATGGCGTTGAGACCCGAGATCAGGAAGACGGACGCGTGGCTGAGCCGGGCGCCGAGATCGCCGGTGAGCCGCATGTCGCCGTTGGCCGGGTCGTTCACGTAGATCAGGCGGTTGGGGGACGGCGCGACGATGTCGAGGTCGCCGGCACGGATCCGCAGGCCGCGGTCGTACTGGACGATGAGGTGGGGATAGAAGGTGTCGTCGGCGCCGCTGTTGACATAGACCGTGTCCGGCGGCAGGAGCCGTCGGAAGGTGTCGTTGACGGTCACCAGGTGCAGCGTCGACGGCACGCCGAGCCGGCTCATCAGGATCCCCGCCCGCACCGAGGTGCCGCCGAGAGTCTCCCGGTGCGGGAATCTGTTCGCGAAGGCCGACAGGGCCGGGGCGGAGGCGACGTAGTGCTCGCCGCCCGCGCCCCGGGCCACGTATCCCAGGATCGACACCACCAGGTCCCGTTCGCCGACGACCGGACCGGCCGGCGCCGTCAGCTCTTCGGCGACGATGCCGTAGTCGGCGATCAACTGCGCCAGGGCGGAGGCGGTCAGCTTCAGCTCGTAGTCGACACAGCCGCCGAGGCCGAGCAGTACGCGGGACGGGTCGGCCATGTCAGTAGAGCGAGCCCTTGCCGGCCGCGCCGAACAGCTCGATCTTCTGGGCGGCGACCACCTTCATGGCGTCGATGCACGCGGGCTGGATGGCGTTCGGCTCGCGCACCTTGGGATCGTTGCCGAGCACCTCGCGCATCTTGTTGTGGTAGGCGACCTTGATGTCGGTCGAGATATTGATCTTGTTGATGCCGATCCGGGCGGCCTCGCGGATCTCGTCGTCCGGGTTGCCGGAGCCACCGTGCAGCACCAGCGGGATCTGCACCCGGCTCTTGATCTCCTTGAGCAGGTCGAGCTTCAGCTCCGGCTTGAGGTGCGCGGGATAGAAGCCGTGGAACGTGCCGATCGCGATGGCGAGGCTGTCCACGCCGGTCTGCTCGACGAAGGTGACCGCGTCGTCCGGGTCGGTATAGATGATCTCGGCCGCGCCGGCCTCGGCGTAGCTGTCGTTGCCGCCGATCGTGCCGAGTTCGCCCTCCACCGACACGCCGAGCACGTGCGCGGAGTCGGTGACCTTCTTGGTGAGCGCGAGGTTCTCCTCGAACGGCTTGAGCGAGCCGTCGATCATCACCGAGGTGAAGCCGTACTTGATGGCGGTCAGGACCTCGTCGTAGGTGGCGCCGTGGTCCCAGTGGATCGCGATCGGCACGGAGGAGCGGTGCGCCCGCGAAACGATGCCGGCGATCATGTCGGGGCCGACGTGCTTCACCTCGTCGGGGTGGATCGCCACGATCAGCGGCGCGTTCGTCTCCTCGCTGATCTCCACGATCCCCTTGAACATCGCCCAGTCGCTGATGTTGAAGGCGGGCACGGCGAAGCTGTGTTCGTTGGCGACGTCCAGAATCGCCTTGCCGGTCGTCAGCATTACGGTGTTTCTCCTTCGAAAGGGGGCACTTACTCCGGTTTAGGGCGGTGGCGGGGCGGTTGGATGGGGGGCGTAGCTCAGGCCTTCACGGCGCCGGCGGTCAGGCCGCCGATGAAGCGCCGCTGGAAGAGCAGGAAGAGGACGAGGACGGGGATCGAACCGAGGATGCTCATCGCCATCATCTGGTTCCACTCGTACGAGTGCTGGCCCATGAGCAGCTGAATGCCGATCGGCACGGTCCGCATGTCGTCGGTGCGGGTCAGCGTGAGAGCGAAGAGGTACTCGTTCCACGAGATCATGAACGTGTAGACCCCGACCGCGATCAGGCCGGGCACCGAGATCGGCACGAGGATCCGCCACAGCGCGGTCCAGCTGGTCCCGCCGTCGACCTTGACGGACTCGTCCAGCTCGCGGGGCAGCGTGTTCAGGTACGCGGTGATCATGATGATCGCGTACGGGAGGGTGAACACCATGTGCGTGAGGATCAGGCCGGGATAGGTGTTGTACAGCCCGAGCGCGACGACGAGGCCGAAGTACGGGATGACGAGCGTGATCGGCGGCACGGCCTGCACGCTGACGATCACGGCGTTGACGGTCTTCTGGAACGGGAACGTGAAGCGGCTGAACGCGAACCCGGCCATCAGGGCCACGAGCAGCGTCAGGATGGTCACCGAGAAGGCGACGATGTAGCTGTTGAGGAAGAACCGCAGCTGGGTGCTGCTGCCGAGGATCTCCCGGTAGGCGTCGAACGAGAACGTCTTGGTGATCAGCCGCGGCGGGTTCTGGAAGACGTCCCCGTTGCCCTTGAACGACGTGGACAGCATCCACAGGACCGGCAGGCCGGCGAACAGGCCGCCGAGGACGAGCCCGGTGATCACGCCGGCCTTGGCGAGCGTGCGGCGGGTCTTGACGGTGGTGGCCATGTCTCACCGCTCCCTTTGCTGGCGTACGTAGAAGAAGGCCAGGACCATCGTCAGCAGCAGCACGATCACGGCGGCGGCGGACGCGGTCGAGAACTCGTACTCGCTGAAGGCCTGTTTGTAGGTGTAGGTGCTGAGCATCTCGGTGGCGTGCAGCGGACCGCCGCCGGTCGTCAGCCAGATCAGCGCGAACTGCTGGGACGTCCAGATCAGGTCGAGCACGGCCATGCTGATGATCACCGGCCGCAGCTGGGGCAGCGTCACGTGCCGGAACCGCTGGAGCCAGTTCGTGCCGTCGACGGCGGCCGCCTCGTACAGGTCGCCGGGAATGCCCTGAAGCCCGGCCAGCAGGCTGATCATGAAGAACGGGTAGCCGGACCAGATGTTGATGAACGTGACCACCCAGAGCGCCTTGCCCGGGTCACCGAGCCAGTTCACGCCGTCCTGGATGAGCCCCAGCGAATGCAGCACGTAGTTGACCACGCCGGACGGGTCGAGCAGCAGCCGCCAGATGACGGCGATCACCGCGATCGTGAACAGCCAGGGCAGGATGTACACGATCCGGAAGACGGCCTTGGTGACGCCGCCGAGCAGCGGGGTGTTGAGCATCATCGCGAAGGCCAGGCCGAGCAGCAGGTGGGCCACCATGCTGACCGAGATGAAGATCGCGGTGTTCTTGATCGCGATCAGGAAGTCCGGGTCGGTGAGCACCTTGGTGTAGTTGGCGAACCCGGCGAACACCGGGTTCTCCTGGACGATCACGTTGTCCCGGAACGAGTAGCTGATCACCATGACGATGGGGACCACCATCAGGACCACGATCAGGATGGCCGTGGGGGACAGGTAGCCGTACGGGACCAGGCGCCGGGCCAGCGTCTTCTTCTTCGGCGGCGCCGCCTGCTCGACCGGCGCGGCGGCCTTCGAGGCCATCAGGGATGTCATCGCTGTCTCCTAGATCGGGCGCCGCGCCGTTGCCGAGCGCGGCGCCCGGACGGGCTAATCGATCACCGACGACCAGGACTCCTGCGCCTTGGCGAGCGCGTCGTCGACGCTCGACTTGCCGGTCAGCACGAGCTGGAGCTGCTCGTCGAAGCTGCGCATCAGGTCCTCGGACTTGGCCAGGCCGACGAACTCGTTGGCCGGGTAGCCCTGCTGGTAGATGTCGAACGCGGTCTTGAACATCGGGTCGCTGCCGCTGAAGTCGGGCTTGGCGTTCTTGTTGCCCGGGAAGCCGTTGGCGATCGTGCTCAGCTTCGCGTTGGTCTCCTGGCCGAGCAGGTAGGAGACGAACTTGAACGCCTCGGCCTTGTGCTTGGTCGAGTTGGAAATTCCAATTCCCCAGCTGGCGTACGGGATGCCGCGCTTGCCGGTGTAGGTGTCCTCGGCCGGCAGGGCCGCCACCTCGAACTTCAGGCCGGGCTTGTTCTTCTTGATCAGGTTGATGTGGGCGAGCGAGTCGATCATCATGCCGACCTGGCCGTTGGTGAACTTCTCGACCTTGTCCTGCTCCTTCATGGTGAGCGAGCCGGGTGCGATGACGCCCGCGTCGTTCAGGCTCTTCACGTACTCGACGGTGCTCTTGACCGGCGCGCTCTGCAGGTTGGGCTTGCCGTCCTGCAGCATGCTGCCGCCGGAGGCCCACAGCCAGGACATGACGTCGTTCTGTACGCCGTTGGGGACCGCGGTGTCGAGCGGGAGCGCCCAGCCCTTCACGTCACCGCCGGACGCGCTGATCTTCTTGGCCGCGTCGAGGAACTCGGTGCGCGTGGTGGGCACCTTGGCCACGCCGGCCTTGGCGAGCAGGTCCTTGTTGACGAAGAGCGGGTAGACGAAGTTGACCACCGGGATCATGTACGTCTTGCCGTCGACCTGCACCTGGCTGGCGAGCTGGCCGCTGTCGTAGTTCGCGTCGGTCATCAGCTTGGACAGGTCGGTGATCGCGCCCTGCTTGGCGAAGTCGTTCACCCAGGCGCCGTCGAGACCGACGACGTCGGGCAGCGTCTTGGAGGCGGCGCCCGTGACCAGTTGCTGCTTCGTCGCATCGTACGGCGCGCTCAGCAGTTTGATCTTGATGGTCGGGTTCTGTGCCGTGAAGTCACTGACGATCTTGTCGAACTCCCCGGCCGGAAGCTCGGCCCCCCACCACTGGGCGAACTCCAGCGTCACGCTGCCGTCGGACGCGGTGTCACCCGAGTCGCCCGAGCCGCACGCCGCCACGAACGCGACCGTCGCGGCCGCCGTCACCGCCCCTATCACTCGCTTCAGCCGGGATGCACGCATCGTCATGGAGGGCTCCTTCTATATCGAGATCTTCCTGTTCTCTGCCGTGTTCGCGTCACGTTAGCAGCGTGTTACCGACGCAGACAAGAGAAGAACTGCAGAAAACAGCGGAGTGCGGCATACTGTTGCGTCATGAGGGCGGCGTGCAGTCTTAGTTTGCCAAGGCGGCACGGGCTTTCGAGGGCACTTGCCCATCCCTGCGGCTCTTCGCGGCTCTTCGCGGCGGCGTGCTCAGTGGACACGCATTTGTGGCATACTGCCGACTGACAAGGGGGAATCAGTGAGCGTTGACAGGGACGAGCGGCCCCGTCTGCCTGCCGGACGCAAGGCTCAGCTGGCCGCGTACGTGGCCGACACCGGCCAGGTCACCGTGGGTGAGCTGGCCGAGCGCTTCGGAGTCTCGATCGACACGGTGCGCCGCGATCTCGACCAGCTGGCGGCCGAGGGCAGTCTCGTGCGCACGTACGGCGGCGCGGTCAGCCTGTCCACGGTCTCCCGCGCCACCGACCGCGCCGTCGACCAGCGGCTCACCGTGCAGGAACGGGAGAAGGAGAAGATCGCGGCGCTGGCCGCGGCGCTGGTCCAGGACGGCTCGACCATCATGATCAACGGCGGGACCACCACGCTTGCGCTCGCCCGCGGCCTCGGCCAGCATCGCGACCTCACCGTGGCGACGAACAACCTGCTGGTGCCGGGCGCGCTCCCGCCCACGGCCGTCCGCGACATCTACGTCTTCGGCGGCGCGGTGCGCGCGCTCACCCTGGCCACGGTCGGCCCGGTCAGCTTTCGTGCCAACACCGGCGCCGAGCTGGACATCAGCTGCGATCTGGCGCTGATCGGCGTCGGCGCGGTCGCGGCCGACGCCGGCTACACGACGAGCAACCTCGCCGAGGCCGCGATGATGCAGGAGATGATCTCCCGGGCGGCGCGGGTGGCGATCCTCGCCGACTCCTCGAAGTTCGGCCGCCGGCTGTTCGCCCAGGTGTCGGAGCTCGGCGCCGCCGACTACCTGATCACCGACACCGCGCCGCCGCCCGACCTGCGCGACGCCCTCTCGTCGAGCGGCGTGGAGCTGCTCCTCCCCGGCGGTTCGGCTCCCCGGCCGGCGTAATCCTGGGGGGTCAGTCCAGTCCGAGCGCGACCAGGATGGCCACCCCGAGAGTCGCGTCCAGGGCCAGGCAGAACGCCGCCATCGATCCGGGTACCACCCGGCGCCGCAGCAGGTGCGCGAGGTCCCAGACGCTGTGCAGCAGCAGTCCGGTTGCGACGAGCCCGGCCGCCCACCCCTGGCCGAACAGTCCGCCCACGGCCAGCAGACCGAAGACCGCCACCGCGGCCCATTGCAACGCCAGGCCGGTCGAGCGGTGGCGCAGGACGGCCCAGGTGAGGACGCCGACGGCGAGCACCAGGAGGATCCAGGTGGCGACGGCGTTCCCCCCGGCGAACCGGGTGACGGCGATGACCAGGCAGGTCAGGACGAACACCGGCCAGGCGGCGCGGGGCGTCCGCAGGGCCGCGCTGCCGGCGTAGATGAGGGCGGCGGAAGCGAGGATCCTGCTCAGCGGCGCGGTGGCGCCCCCGTCGAGGAGGATCAGCGCGGCGGCCGCGATCCCGGCGAACAGCAGCAGGACGGTGCGCACGGGCGACAGGCCGACGATCAGCGGCGGGGATTCGGTGTTCACTCGTGCAGGCTGACAGCGGCACACGGGCCTGACGACGGGTGGCGGTGAGCACGTCCGAAAACTTGGCGAGCATGTCGGGAGGACATCTCGCGTGCGCGGGCCCGGCGCCCCTAACGTGCGTCTCATGCAGACCCGGGCCGAGGAGCCGCGTCGCGTACTCGTCGTCGCCTTCGAGGCGGCGGAGCTGCTCGACATCGCCTGCGTGGTCACGGCATTGCAATACGCGAACCATTTCTGCGGCCGCACGATCTACCTTCCGGTGGTGGCGTCGCCCGGCGGGACCGAGATCAACACGGCCACCGGGCTGGTGCTGAACGCGCAGACCAGCCTGGAACGGGCCCGGGGCCCGTTCGACACCCTCATCGTGTCCGGCGGTACCGGGTACGTGAAGGCGATGGAGAACGCCCGCCTGGTGGCCCACGTCCGCCGCCTGGCCCGCGAGACCCGGCGGGTGGCGTCGGTGTGCACCGGCGCCGGCGTGCTGGCGGCCGCGGGGCTGCTCGACGGACGCCGTGCCGCCACGCACTGGGATCACGCGGCGTTCCTGCGGGACCGGTTTCCCCTGGTGCAGTTCGACAGCGACCCGATCTTCATCGCCGAGCCGGACGTCTGCACCTCGGCCGGTGTGACCGCCGCGCTCGACCTCACGCTGGCGTTCATCGAGGCCGACGTCGACGCGGCCCTGGCCCGGGACGTGGCCCGGCAACTGGTGGTCTACCTGCAACGCCCGGGGAACCAGGCGCAGATGAGCATGTTCACCGCGCCGCCGCCGGTGGCGAACACGGTCGTGCAGGACACGGTCGCGTACGCGGGCGCGCATCTGGACCAGGAGCTGACGACGACCACCCTGGCCGGCCGGGCCGGCGTCAGCGAGCGGCACCTGAGCCGGCTGTTCCTGCGGGAGCTGGGTGTCACCCCGGGCCGGTTCGTCCGCCGCGCCCGCACCGAGGCCGCCGCCCACCTGCTCGCCGGTACCGACCTGACCGTCGAGGCCGTGGCGAGACGCTGCGGGTTCGGCACGGCCGAGGCGCTGCGCCAGGCCTTCGTCAGCGCTATCGGCGTCTCGCCCTCGCACTACCGCGCGACCCAGTCGCACACCGTCCGGACGAGGCCGTGACGACGTACTCCCCAAGTTTCCGGACCTTTGCGAGCCGGAGGAATGATGCCGGGCGTTTCTTGGCGCAGGGTGGCGACATGAGCGACCACGACTTGCGTGACTTCATCGACGATGTCGCCGTCATCGTCAAGGACACCGACGACGAGAACGAGATCACCCGGCGGATCGCGGCCCGGTTGTCCGCCCTGCTGGCCGGCGACTACCGGATCCCGGCCGAGCTCACCCGGCCGTCGCCCGAGCACCACCTCAACTACCCGCTCCACATCGCGGCCGACAACAGCTGGTGCATGGTGGCCGTCGTCTGGAGCCCCGGTCAACGCACCCCGGTCCACTCCCACGAGACCTGGGGTGTCGCCGGAATCTACGCCGGCGCCGAACACGAGTTCCGCTACGTCAAGCCGGCGGCGGACGGGACCGGCCGGCCGCTGACGCCGGCCGGGGAGCAGGTGTGGCGGGCCGGGCAGGTCACGGTGTGCTGCACCACCGACGACGACGTGCACGCCGTCGAGTCGGTCGGTGGCGAGGCCACGGTCGGCATCCACGTCTACGGGGGCAACATCGGCACCATCCGCCGCCGGTCGTACGACCCGGCCACCGGCGCCGTCGACTGGTTCGTCTCCGGCTGGGATCAGAGCCCCGCCCTGGCCGGAGCGTCAGCTCCACGGCAGGCGTGACCGCTCCTGCCAGTACTCGGCGGCCGGCACGGCAAGATTCAACGGCGGAGCCGCGTAGTGCACCGCTCGCAGGTTCGATGCCAGCTGGGCGGCGGTCGCGGCCCCGGAGAGCACGATGGCCGCCCACGGCTGGTGCAGCGCCGCCGCGAGCGCCGCGACGTCGCCGGGCGCGTCCGCACCCACGGCGAGCCGGCCGTTGGCGAGCGCCTCCTTCACGATGACCAGGCACCCGGCGTCGTTCGCCTCGGCGAGCGCCGGGCCGGCGCTGGGCTCCAGCAGATTCCAGGTGGCCTGCACACTGCGGAACAGCGGCCGCCCGCCGACCCGGACACCGAGCGCGGCCCGGATCGCCTCGGCCTGGGCGGGACCGCTGGTCGACAGCCCGATCACCGTGCCCCGCTCGGCGAGGCCGGCGAGCCGGCGGTGCAGGACCACGTCGTGCAGCGCGGGACTGTCCGGTGTGACCGAGTGGATCTGGTAGAGGTCGAGGTGGTCGCCGAGCAGGGCCCGGGTCTCGGCGAGCTGCCGGTCGAAGGTGGCCACACCGTGGTCCTTGACCTCGTTCACCTCGGCGTCCGTCCGCCAGCCGGCCGTGTAGGTGTAGCCCCATTTGCTGCCGACGACGATGTCGACGGCGTCCGGCCGGGCGGCGATCCACTGGGCCAGGAACTCCTCGGCCCGGCCGTAGGAGCGGGCGACGTCGAAGTACCGGACGCCGGCCGCATACGCCCGGTCGAGGAGCTCGTGCGCGCGGGCGCGCATCGCCTCGACGGTCCGGTCGGCCGGCAGGTCCGCGGCGCGACCGAGATTGATGTAGCCCGGCCGGCCGACGGCCGCCAGCCCCAGCCCGATCCGGGACGCCCCCGCGAGGCGATCGACTATTTCCATGGTCCGCAGGATAGGCCGTTCGCCGGGACCTTGAAGAATGTGTGACGGTCATACAATAATGGCCGCATGGAGCTGGTTGCTGTCGTCACCGGGGCGGCCCGGGGGATCGGGCGCGAGGTGGCGGTGCGGCTGCGCGACGCGGGTTACCGGGTCGTCGCGGCCGACATCTCCCCGGCCGTGGGTGAGCTGGCCGAGTCGGGCCACATGGTGCCGGTCGTCGCCGACGTCACCGCGGACGACGCCCCGGCGGCCGTGATCGGGCGGGCCGTCGGCGAGTTCGGCCGGCTCGACGTGCTGGTCAACAACGCGGCCCGGTTCCTGCGGCGGCCGCTGCTCGACACCGGCGACGACGACTTCGATCTGCTGTTCGGCACCAACGTGCGGTCGGTGTTCCGGCTCACCCGGGCGGCGCTGCCGCACCTGATCGCGAGCGGCGGCTGCATCGTCAACACGGCCTCGATCTCGGGGCTCGTCGGTATCGCCAACCAGAGCGTGTACGCGATGACGAAGGGCGCCATCGTCCAGCTGACCCGGCAACTCGCGATCGAGTGCGCCGCGCGGGGCGTACGCGTCAATGCCGTCGCCCCCGGCGCGGTCGACACCGAGTTCATGGCCGAGGCCCGCGCCGCCGATCCGGACCCGGCGGCCAGTCTCGCCGTCACGCTGGGAAACCACCCGATCGGGCGGATGTCGACGGCGGCCGAGGTGGCGCGGGCGGTCGTCTTTCTCGCCGCGCCCGAGTCGGCCGGCATCACCGGTACGATCTTGAGTGTGGACGGTGGCTATGTCGCCCGGTGAGTACCAGGTGACGATCGTCAAGTACGGCACCCGGCAGACGACCCGAGGCGACGTCTATCTCAACTACCACCTGTACGGCGAGCCGGACGGCCCGATCGGGATGGACTACTTCTTCTGGGTCGTCCGCGACGCCGAGCGCACGATCGTGGTGGACACCGGCTTCTCGGCGGCCGGCGGCGCCCGTCGCCGGCGCACCACACTGCTCGACCCGGCCGCGGCGTTCGACGCGCTCGGTGTCGACCGCGCCGCCGGGCCGCCGGTCGTGGTCACCCACGCCCATTACGACCACATCGGCAACCTCGGCCTCTTCCCGGCGTCGCCCCTGATCGTCGCCGCCGCCGAGTACGACTTCTGGACCGGCCCGTACGCGCGCCGCACGCTGCTGCACCACTCGGTCGAGGACGAGGAGATCGACGGCCTGCGCGGGGCCGATCGGGACGGCCGGCTGCGGACGTTCGATGACCAGCTCGACCTGGCACCGGGCGTACGGCTGATCCGGGTCGGAGGGCACACCCCCGGGCAGAGCGTCGTGCTGGTGAACACCGGCGCGGGCCCGGTGCTGCTGGCCTCCGACGCGGTGCACTACTACGAGGAGTACGAGCGGAGCATGCCGTTCAGCCAGGTGTCCGGCCTGGTCGACATGTACGCGGCGTTCGAGCGGATCCGCGCGATGGTCGCCTCCGGCCAGGTGCGGCACCTGGTCGCCGGCCACGACCCGGGCACGCTCGCCCGCTTCACCCCGGTGCCGGACGGCCCTCTCGCGGGCCTGGCGGCCACCATCGCCTAGATGTCTGTTCATCCGCGCTACCGAAACCGGTCGCGGAACAGCCGCCGGAGGGGACCTCCGTGGACGGATGATGGGCCGAACGACGTTTCCCCCTGGTGGAGGATGACGTGTCGGCGCGTTCGGGCGTTTCCGCGGTCCGTGGGTGGCAGGTCGCACTGCTGCCGATCGCCCTCGCCGTGGCGGCCTGGGCCGCCGTCCGGGCCGCGACCGCGGGAGCGTCGTTCACGACGGCGATCGGGCTCATCGGCGAGCTCACGCCGGCGCAGGTCCTGGGGCTGGGCCTGGTCTGGTTCCTCGGGCTGTACGCGCACGCGATCGCGCTCGCCGCGTCCCTGCCCGGGCTGACCCGCCTCCGCGCCCTGACGCTGAACCTGACCGGAAGCGCCGTGTCGAACGTCCTCCCGCTGGGCGGCCTGGCCGGCGCCGCCCTGAACCTCACGATGATCCGCTCCTGGGGACACGGCAGCCTGGACTTCGCCCGCTTTGTCGTGGTCTCGAAGTCCTGCGACGTCATCACCAAACTGCTGCTGCCCGCGGTGGCACTGCTCGCGCTCCTGAGCTCCGGCGCGCTCGCACCCGCCTCGGCGGGCCCCTGGACCATTCCCGCGGCCGTCGCCTTCGCGGCCGGATGCCTGCTGCTGTGGGCGTTGTGCGGCCGGGCGACGCCGCTCCTGCGCCTGGTCGAGCTGGCGGGCCGGGCGTGCTCCCGCCTCACTCGCCGGACGGACCGGCCCGTGGGCGCGTCCTGGCGGGCGACGGTGCTGGATCTGCTGGCGGGTGTGGACCGAATCGTGCGTCAGGGCCGCGTGGCGCTGACGCTGGGCATGGCCGGCTACTGGCTCGGCCAGGGCGCGCTGTTGTGGTGCTGTCTCCGAGCCGTCGGCGTGGACGCGATGCCGGCCGTGGTGTTCGCCGGGCTCGTCGCCGAACGCCTGATGACGCTCACGGTGGTCACCCCCGGCGGCACCGGCCCGGCGGAGGCGGGAATGGTCGCGGTCCTCATCGCCCTCGGCGCCGACGCCACCGGTTCGCTGGCGGGTGTGCTGCTCTTCCGCGCCTTCGTGGTCGTCGCGGCGATACCGGCCGGCGCGCTGGCCGGCCTCGGCTGGTGGTCCGCCCGGCAGGTGCGCGGGAGAAATCCCGGAGGACGCCGGCCGTAACGAACGACGCCTACGCTTCCGGCATGGTTGAGGCGACGGACCTGCGGGTGCGGACGCTCGGCGCCGGCCGGATCCGGTCGCCGCTCGGCGGGCTGGTCACCCGGCACGGCACCACGGAGCACTACGTCGACGAGGCCGACCGGGTGCTGTTCGACGACACGCTGGCGATGCTCGCGGCGCGCACCGGGGAGCCGCCGTCGTTCGAGCCCGGCGGCCCGCGCCGGCAGATCTTCTTCCACCCGTCCACGGTCCGCGTGGGCATCGTCACCTGCGGCGGCCTCTGCCCCGGCCTCAACGACGTGATCCGCGGCCTGGTGCTGGAGCTGACCTCGCACTACGGGGTGACCCGGATCCTCGGGTTCCGCAACGGCTACCGCGGCCTGGTGGCCCGGCACGGCCACGACGTGGTCGAGCTGACCCCGGCCGGCGTCGAGCACATCAACGAGCACGGCGGCACGATCCTCGGCACGTCCCGCGGCAACCAGGACCCGGCCGAGATCGTCGACCACCTCGAGCAGCGCGGGGTGAACGTCCTCTTCGTGATCGGCGGGGACGGCTCGATGCGCGGCGCCCAGCGGATCACCGCCGAGATCGCGGCCCGCGACCGTCGCATCGCCGTGGTCGGCGTCCCGAAGACCATCGACAACGACATCCCCTTCATCGGCCAGAGCTTCGGTTTCCAGACCGCGTTCGGCAAGGCGACGGAGTCGATCCGCGCCGCGCACAACGAGGCCCGGGCCCAGCCCGGCGGCATCGGCCTGGTGCAGCTGATGGGGCGGCACAGCGGCTTCATCGCCTGCTACGCGGCCCTGGCCACCAACGACGCCGACTACGTGCTGATACCGGAGGTCCCGGTCGACGTGGATGGCTTCCTGCCGCACCTGCGCCGCCGGGTCCGGGAGCGGGGCCACGCCCTCGTGGTGGTGGCCGAGGGCGCCGGTCAGGAGTACCTGGAGCAGATCGGCTCCGACGCCTCCGGCAACAAGCGCCTCGGCGACTTCGGCGTCTACCTGCGCCGCCGCATCGTCGACGAGTTCGCCGCCGCCGGCGAGGAGGCCAACCTCAAGTACATCGATCCGAGCTATCTGATCCGCAGCGTCCCGGCGAACCCGTACGACAGCGTCTACTGCCTTCGCCTGGCCCAGGCGGCGGTCCATGCCGCCATGGCCGGTCGCACCGACATGGTCGTCGGCACCTGGCGCAACCGCTTCGTGCACATTCCCATCCCGCTGGCCGTCTCGACCAGGAACCAGGTGGCCGCCGACGGCGACCTGTGGATGTCGGTCCTGGAGGCCACCGGCCAGCCCGCGAGCTTCGCCGGCACGCACCGGGCCACCGCCGTCGCCTGACCCGGGCCGGCCGGGCTCGCGGCTACGCGTCCATCTCCTCCAGGAGGATCGGCGCGGCCGCGGTCACGCCGTGGATGCCGAGCACCGAGGCGATCTCCATGACCTCCAGGATCTCCTGCGCGGTCGCGCCGTGCCCGAGGGCGTTCTCGATGTGCAGCTTGAGGCCCCGGGCGTACAGGTGCGTCGCGGCCGTGTCGAAGGCGATGTAGACGAGCTCCTTGACCTTCGGGTCGAGCGTGCCGGAGCGCCACGGCACCGACGAGAACGCCGTGTAGGCCTCGAACATCTCCGGGTCGAGCTCGAGCATCTCGTCCCAGAACGCGTGCCAGTACCCGCGCGTCGCGGTGAACTCGGCCTTGATCTGCTCCTGCCGCTCGGAGAGCGGGGCCGGCCCGGTGCGCAGGCCCTTCTCCTCGAGCACCTCGACCAGGATCGGCACGCCGATGTTCATGGCGTGGATGCCCAGCGTGGCGGTCAGCTCCAAGACCTCCATGATCTCCTGCGGGGTGGCGCCCAGCTTCAGCGCCGCCCGGATGTGCTGACGGACGCCCGGCAGGTACATGTGGGTGGCGTTCGCGTCGATCGCGATGTAGATGAACTCCTTGACCTTGTCGTCGAGGTGGTTCTTGCGCCACGGCACGGCCGAGAGCTCCAGGTACGCCGCCAGGAACTCGGGGTCCAGCCGCAGCACACCCTCCCAGGTGTCGCTCCACGCTCCGCGTACCCGGATGAAGTTGGTCTTGATCTCTTGCTGGCGGGCGGTGAGCGTCACGGGATCTCCTTGCGCAGCCAATTGACGATCTCGGTGTGGTCGGCGGTCTCCGCCAGCGATTCCGCCGCGCGTGCCCACAGGTCGGTGGCCGCGTGCCCGAGCGGATCCGGGGCGCCCACCTGGTCGGCCAGGGCGGTCGCGATCCGCATGTCCTTGAGCATCAACCGCAGACCGAATCCGGAGTCGTACGTCTGCGGAAGTATGAAGTTGGGCCATTTGTTCTCGGTCGAGCCGCTGCGGCCGCTGGAGCCGTTGAAGATCTCCAGCATGGTCGCCGGGTCGAGGCCGAACCGCTCGCCGGCCAGCATCGCCTCGCAGGTGACCAGCAGGTGGGTGGCCGACAACAGGTTGTTGAGGGCCTTGACCGCGTGGCCGCTGCCCACCGCCCCCGCCCGCGTCGCGTGGCCCAGGCAGGCCAGGATCGGCGCGATCCGCTCGAGGTCGGCCGGCTCGCCGCCGGTCATGATGGTCAGCTCTCCGGTGCGGGCCCGGGCGACGCCGCCGGAGACGGGAGCGTCGACCAGCGTGACGCCCTGGTCCGCCAGGGACGAAGCCAGCGCCCGGGTCCGCAGGGGTTCGGACGAGCTCATGTCGACGACGACCGTTCCCGGCGCGAAGCGCCCACTGTGGATGATCGCCTCGACCACGTCCGAGCTCGGCAGCATCAGCACGACCGTCGCGGCGTCCCGCAGCGCGGCGTCGAGATCGCGGGCGGCGGTCCCGCCGGCGTCGGCCAGGGCCTGCCGGGCCGCCGGGGCGACATCGAAGCCGCGTACGTCGTGGCCCGCGCGCACGAGGCGGGCGGACATCGGGCCACCCATGTTGCCGAGCCCGATGAAGGCGACCGTCATCCGGTGACCTCCTCCGCCCACCGCGTCGCGCCCAGGGAGACCGCCGTGTGCGTCATGAACGAGCCGGGCGCGGCGCCGTGCCAGTGCCGTTCCCCGGGCGGCACCCACACCGTGTCCCCGGCCGCGATCTCCCGGGGCGGAGAGCCGTCGGTGCAGATCAGCCCGCGCCCCGCGAGCACCTGCAGAATCTGCCCGTTCTCGTGGGTGTGCCAGAAGGTGCGCGCGCCCGGCGCGAAGAACACCGTGGTGATGGTGGTCCCGTCGGTGGCGGGCAGCACCGGGTCGAACCAGGCCTCGCCGGTGACCGTCGCCGGCCGCTGCTCCGAGGGGCCTTGCCCGCGCACGATTCTCATGGCTTCTCCTGCAGGCGTACGCCGCCGGAGAGGTCCCCGATGGCGTCGACGACGGTGTTGCTGATCCTGTCGGCGTACCCGAGCGCGCGGGCCATGCCGAAGGTGGCCACCGGGCCGGCCGCGTTGAGGCCGGCTACGCCGAGCCGGGCGGCCAGCTCGACGTAGAGGTTGACGTCCTTGAGCATCAGCGAGTTGGTGAGGCCGCCCTCGAGGTAGTCCCCGTGGATGATCCTCGGGAACCGGTTGAGGGTGGCGAAGTTGACGCCCGAGCTCGCGTTGAGCACGGCGAGCAGCACCTCCAGGTCGAGACCGGCCTTCTTGCCGGCGACCATCACCTCGGCGGTGGCCGACAGCGCGATCGCGTTGAGGAAGTTGTTGAGCAGCTTGACGGTGTGGCCCGCCCCGCTCGCTCCACAGTGGAAGATGTTGGTGGCGAACAGCTCGAGCACCGGGCGAGCCTCGTCGAGCCGGTCCGCCTCGCCGCCGACCATGAGCGTGAGCGTGCCCTTCTCGGCCGCCGCGGCCCCGCCGGAGATGCCGGCGTCCAGGTACGCCACCCCGCGCCCGGCGAGCAACCCGTGCAGCCGCACGGTCGAGTCGGGCGCGGCCGTGGACAGGTCGACGACGATCTGCCCCGGCCGCGCGCGGGCGAGCACGCCGTCGTCGCCGAGCACCACCGCCTCGACGACGTGGCTGTCCGGCAGCGACAGCAGCACGATGTCGCTGCCGTCGGTCACCTCGCCCGCCGACGATGCCGCCCGCGCCCCGGCGGCCGCGATGTTCTCGGGGCGCACGTCGTAGCCGAGCACCTCGTGCCCGGCGCGCACGATGCACGCGGTCATCCGGCCGCCCATGTTACCGAGTCCCGCGAATCCGATCCTCATTTCAGCAGCAGCTGTTCCGCGTTGGCGCCGACCAGCTGCCGGATGTCCGCCGCGGGCAGGCCCGCGTCGAGCAGCCCCCGGGCGGCCCGCCGGTAGAGGGTCACCGGCAGCGGGTTGTTGCGCTGGCCCGAGTCGGACGAGATGACGGTCTGCCCGACGCCCACCGCCTCGATGAAGGACAGCAGCTCGCCGAGGTCCCGGCGCCGCTCGGGATGGCCGTAGTACATGACGGCACAGTGCTCGATGAAGACACCCTGCCGCGCCCAGGCCGCCGCCTGCTCGACCGAGGCGCCGACCACGAAGACCGGGTGGTTGACCACGATCCGCCGGACGCCCGCCTCGAGCGCCGCGTCGATCAGCCGCTGCGACTCGGTGACGCCGAGGTGGCCGCAGGTGAGCACGGCGTCCTCGGACGCGATCACGTCGAGGATGTCGCGCACCTCGGGCCGCACCGCGCCGCTGTCGTCGAGGATCGAGATGATCTCGTTGGGCCGCAGGTCGACCTCGGGCGTGGGGAAGCCCGAGTCGTGGTGCTCGTGATGGTGGACGTGGGCGGCGGAGGAGAGCGTGGGGAACCAGACCATCCGGCCGCCCATCCGCAGGGCGAGTTCCACGGCGTACGGGTTGAGGCCGCCCACCGTGCGGTTGAGGGCGATCCCGCCGTACACCTCGGTCGAGATCTCGTCGAGGCCGGCCGCCCGCAGCGCGAGGATGTCGGTGACCATGCTGTGGTGGTGCGACTTGGCGACGATCGCGCGGAAGCCGAGGCTCGACGCGTCGCGGGCGGCGTCGAGGATGCTCATCCGCCGGGGGAACGGGCTGGGGCCGGGGTGCTGGTGCAGGTCGACGGCGCCGACCAGGAGGGCGTCGGCCTCGGCATCGGGGATCTTGCGGTCCTCGTCGGTTTCGAAGGCGTAGTCCACTGCGATCTCCTTAGGGCTCGGCGGTGACCAGGACCTGGTCCTCGGGGCGCCAGTGGGCGATGACCCGCGCGCCCGGTTCGATGGCCGGCGACGTGCCGGCCGGCAGGACGGTGCAGCCCACCGAGTCGTCGCCGAAGGCGAGTTCGACCCGGTGGAATGTGCCGTAGAACGAGACGTCGGTGACCACCGCGGGTGCGGTGTTGGCGCCGGCCGGCACGGACTGCTCGTCGAGGGCGACGGCAATCCTTTCGGGCCGTACGACCAGGGCGCCGTCCCGGGGCCGGCCGGTGATCGTCCACTTGCGGTCGTGCCAGGCGTACACGTCGGGGGCGACGAGCCGCCCGGCGAAGACGGTGGACTCGCCCAGGAACCGCGCCACGAACAGGGTCGAGGGCCGGTGGTACAGCTCGGCGGGCGTGCCCACGGCGACGATCCGGCCCGCGTCGAAGATCGCGATGCGATCGGACAGCGTCATGGCCTCGTCCTGGTCGTGCGTGACGAAGACGAAGGTGAGCCCCAGCTCGTCGTGCAGCCGCTTGATCTCGCGCTGCAGGGTCTGCCGCAGCTTGCGGTCGAGCGCGCTGAGCGGCTCGTCGAGCAGCAGCACGCTGGGCGAGAAGACCACCGCGCGGGCCAGCGCGACCCGTTGCTGCTGCCCGCCGGAGAGCTCGTGCGGGCGGCGGTTACCCATGCCGGCCAGGTCGACCAGGTCGAGCGCTCCGCCGACGAGCCGCTCGGTCTCGGCGGCCGGCACCTTGCGCTCGCGCAGCGGGAACGCGACGTTCTGGGCCACCGTGAGGTGCGGGAAGAGCGCGTAGTTCTGGAAGACCATGCCGAAGTTCCGCTTGTGCGGCGGCATCTGGGTGATGTCCCGGTCGTTGAGCCGGACGCGCCCGGAGGTGGGCTCGGTGAACCCGACGATCATGTTGAGCGTCGTGGTCTTCCCCGAGCCGCTGGGTCCGAGCAGCGTGATGAACTCGCCCGGCTCGATGTCGAGGGTGACGTGGTCCACCGCCGGCGGTTCGGTGGAGCCGTACCGCTTGCTGAGGTCGACGAGCTCGACCCTTCCACCTTTCATCGGATGCCTCCCTGGCGACGCCGGGCGCCGGCGACCTGTGCCAGCAGGATGGGGACGCTGACCAGCACGACGATCACGCTCGACGCGGCGGAGATCGTCGGGTCGATCTGGACGGTGACGCTGTTGTACATCTGGACCGGCAGCGTGATCGCCCCCGGCGCCTGCAGGAACAGGGCGATGACCACCTCGTCCAGCGAGGTCACGAAGGCCAGCACGGCGCCGGAGAGGATGCCCGGCAGCACCAGCGGCAGGGTCACCCGCCGGAACGCCGAGACCGGGCTCGCGCCGAGGCTGCCCGCCACGGCGGCCAGGCGGACGTCCATGCCCTGCAGCCGCGCGGTCACCGCGATCACCACGAACGGGATGGCCAGCGCGGTGTGCGCCAGGATGATCCCGATGAGCGTGCCGCTCAGGCCCACCCGCAGGAACGCGGAGAACACCACCAGGGCGACCAGGATGTGCGGGACGATCATCGGGGAGAGCAGGAACCCGTTGATCGCGCCGCGCCAGCGCGAGCTCACCCGGGCCAGCCCGAAGGCCGCCATGGTGCCGAGCACGGTGGCGAACAGCGCGGTGAGGATCCCGGCCTGCAGCGAGTTGAGGATCGACGCGGTCCATTCCGGCGACGTGAACAGCTCGTGGTACCAGCGGAGCGACCAGCTGTGCGGCGGGAACGTGAAGGTCTGTGAGGCCGAGAAGCTCATCGGGATGACCGTGAGCGTGGGCACGACCAGCAGGATCGCGACGATGGCCGTGTAGGCCCGCAGCCACGGGCGAACCTCCGACGAGCGCCCGCCGCCGGCCGTGAGCCGCGCCGGCTGGCCGCCCGCGGCGACGGCGGCGATGTTCTGCCCGGCCAGGCGGCGGGCGAAGCCGAGGACCACCAGCGTGACCACGAGCAGGAACATCCCCATCGCGCCGGCGCCGCCGAAGTCGAGCAGCTCCCGGGCGCGCACGTTGATGACCTGGGCGATCATCGCGGTCTGGGTGGAGCCGAGCAGGGCGGGCGTGACGTAGAAGCCGAGCGCCAGCACGAAGACCAGGGACATGCCGGCCACCACGCCGGGCATCGAGAGCGGCAGGTAGACCCGGCGGAACGAGCGGGCCCGGGGCGCGCCGAGGCTCTGCCCGGCCGCCACCAGCCGGCCGTCGATCTGCGACATCGCGCTGTACATCGGCAGCACCAGGAACGGCAGGAGCACCTGGGTCATCGCGATGCCGACGGCCAGGGGAGTGCCGAGCAGGGTGACGCCGCCCAGGCCGAACGGCCGCAGGAGGTCCTGCACCACGCCGCCGTCCTGGAGCAGCACCATCCAGGCGAAGTTGCGGGCCAGCATGCTCGTCCAGAAGGGAACCAGCACGACGGTCACCAGCACCGCCCGCATCGTGCGGCCGGCCAGCGTCATCGCGTACGCGTAGGGATAGGCCAGCAGCACCCCCACGAGCGACACCACCAGCGCGATCAGCAGCGTCCGGCCCAGCACCCGCAGCGTGTAGCCGTCGGTGAAGAGCGAGGCGTAGTTCCCGAGCCCGGCGTTCGGCTCGGTGAAGCTGTCCACGACGACGTTGACCAGCGGCACCACGAACAGGATCACCAGCGCGGCCACCGCCGGCAGCAGGAGCGGCCAGCCGGAGGCGCTCGCCCGGGCGATCCGGGCGGGCGCCACCGCCGTGGCGGTCGGGACGGCCATCTCGGTCAGCCGACCTTCCAGCTCGTGTAGCGCTTGGTCAGGGCGTCGGTGTTGTCGATCCACCACTGCTTGTTCTGCTCCAGCGCGGTGCCGCGGTCCGACAGGAAGGCGTTGTACTTCTTCTGGTCGGCGGTGTAGTCGATGGCGTTCACGTCGATGTCGGTCCGGGCAGGCGCCACCCCGGTCAGCTTCGCGTACGCGGTGGCCTGGGCCGGCTCGGTGACGAAGGCGAGCATCTGCTCGGCGAGGTCCTTGTGCGGCGCGCCCTTCGGGACGAGCAGCGCGCCGATGTCGGTGGTGGTGAAGTCCCAGACCGGCACGAGGTTGGCGCCGCTCTTGGCGGTGGCGATGGTCCGCGCCGAGACGGTGATCGTCATGGACGCCTGCTTGTCGACCAGCATCTGCTGGATCTGGCCGTAGCTGGTCGCGAAGACCAGCGAGCTCTTGATGGTGTCGAGCTTCTTGAACGCCCGGTCCAGGTCCAGCGGGTAGACCTGGGCGGCCGGCACCCCGTCGGCGACGAGGGCGGCCTCGAGCAGGCCGGCCTTCGGGTAGTCGAAGACGACCCGCTTGCCCGGGAACTTCTTCACGTCGAAGAAGTCCTTGATCGTCGTCGGCTTGGCGGCCGGGAAGAGGTCGGCGTTGTAGCTGAAGATGTTGGCGTACCGGTAGGTCGGGACGAAGCAGTCGCCGGTGGTCCCGGCCGGGAACTTGCTGCGGTCGATCGCCGGGTCGTTCAGCTTCTCGAAGAGCTTGTCGCAGTAGGCCCCGGCGTAGATCCAGCTCATGTTGGCCAGGTCCCACGTCGCCTTGCCGGCCGTCACCATCGTCTTGACCTGGGCGACCTCGGCCGGGCTCACGTTGGTGAACGTGGTGCCGGTCTTCGCGGTGAAGGGCTGCTGCAGGGCCGTCTTCTCGTCCTCCTGGAACTGCCCGCCGGTGCTGGCCCAGGTCAGTTTCTGGTCCGACGAGCCGCCGCCGGAGTCGCCGCCCACGCCGCAGGCGGACAGCGTCAACAGAGATATAGTTATAGCGGTAAATATGCGGTATGTCCTCATCGTGCCAGCCTTTTCTGATGGCTCCGGACTCGGGTGTCAGTCCGCTCGGCCGTCGAGCGGGTTGAGCATGCGCCGGCTGATCGACTCCGCGCCCGACAACAGGGCGCGAGCCACCGGACTGTCGATTTCCTCGGGTACGAACTGAGCGATGCCGACCACGGCCAGCGTCGCGAGGAGCTGGCCGGTCGGGTCCACGACCGGCGTGGCCACGGCGCTGACGCCGTTCTCGTGGCTCACCCGGACCGCGATCCCGGTCCGGCGCACGTCGGCCAGCTCCGCCGAGGTCGCGTTGACCGGCGGTGCGCCCGGGCGGAACCGGTAGAAGGACTGGTCCCGGTGGGCCCAGAAGATGACGGTCTGTGCGGCGTCCGGCCCGAGCTGGCTGCCGACCGCGATCGAGACGTGCGCCGTCCGGCTGCGGTCCTCGCAGACCTGGGCCACCACCGGACAGTGGCCGTTCCAGACGCTGAGCACCACCGTGTGGCGCACGCTCGCGCTGATCTCCTCCATCACGGGACCGGCCAGGTCGAGAACCCCGAGCCGGGACAGGGCCATGGTGCCCAGCTCGGCGAGCAGGACGCCGAACTCGTAGTGGTTGCGGTCGCGACGCTGGAGAAGGCCGTGGTTCTCCATCGACGCCAGGTAGCGGTGTGCCGTGGACTTGCCGACGCCCAGCTCCTCGGCGGCCGAGACCAGGTCGATGGTCTCGCTCGCCGCGAGCAGCCGGAGCAGCTGGACCACGCGGGCGACCACCTGGAGGTCTCCGCTGGCGATCTCCATGACGTGCCCTCCCTCGGTGTTGTGGGGCCCGTCCCGCAATGCGGGGTGGTCATCCGGATATCCGGTACGAGGAATCTAGGTGATCCATCCCGACGCGTGTCAAGGTCCGGACGAGATTTCCGCCGTACTTCTCGGAAGTTAAATCTCCAGGGGTGACCGGAGACCGGCCGAGGTGGCATGATTGTATGATTGCCCTACAATCCAGAGGAGACCGGGGATGCGCGGACTGGCCGGCAAGGTGGCCGTGGTGACGGGCGCGGCCGGAGGCATCGGCGCGGCCACCGCGCGGCGGCTCGCGGACGAGGGAGTCCACGTCGTCGCGGTGGACACCGACGAGGAGCGGGCGGCGGCCGTGGCCAAGTCGCTCGCCACCGAGGGGCACTGGGTGCGCGCCGACGTCTCGGCGGAGGAGGACGTCGCCCGGTACGTGGCCGCCGCCGTCGACCGGTTCGGCCGGATCGACCTGCACCATCTCAACGCCGGCATCCCCGGCTCGTTCGCCACGCTGCCCGAGCTCAGCGCGGCCGAGTTCGACCGGGTCATGGCGGTCAACGTCCGCGGCGTCTTCCTGGGCGTCCGGGCGGCCTTCCGGCAGTACGCGGCGCAGGGTGGCCCCGGGAGCATCGTGCTCACCGGCTCGATCGGCAGCCTGCGCGGCAGCGCCGACCTGTTGGCGTACCAGACGTCCAAGCACGCGGTGCTCGGCCTCCTGCGCGGCGCCGCGATGTACGGCGGCCCACTGGGCGTGCGGGTGAACGCCGTCGCGCCCGGCATCGTGCCCACCGGCCTGTTCGCCGCCACGCCCGAGGTGGCCGGCGGCAAGGACGACATGTCGCGCCGGGCCGCGAGCACACCGCTGCGGCGGGCCGGCACCGGCGACGACGTGGCCGGCGTGGTCGCGTTCCTGCTCGGCGACGACGCCGCGTACATGACCGGGGAGGTCGTCTCGGTCGACGGCGGCGCGAGCATCGTGAGCACGGTCCGGCCGTCCGGCGGCGCCGGCGCCTGGGACTTCGCCGCCTACGACCGCTCTCTCTACGGCTCCTGACCGGTGACCGGCAGGGGCGCGACCACGCCGATGTCGGTGTGCACGTCGACCACCACCGGCCGGTCGGCGCTCAGGGCAACCTCGAGCGCCTTGGCCAGGTCGCCCGGCCGGTCCACCCGGATGCCGAGCGCGCCCATCTCCTCCGCGATGCGGGCGAAGTCCACGTCGCGGTAGGTCCACAGCTCCCGGGAGCGGCCGGTGGGCTGTCCCCCGTACGCCCGATCGAAGCCTCTTTTGCTCTGGTTGCCGCCGCCGTTGTTGTTCACCACCGTGACCAGATTGATCCGCCGCCGGACCGCGGTCTCGATCTCGCCGAGGTGGTAGTACAGCCCCGCGTCGCCGGTGAACGCCACCACCGGCCGCTCCGGCGCGCCGCACTTGGCGCCGACTCCCGCCGAGAACGCCCAGCCCAGGTGGCCCGCGCTGCGCAGATAGCCCTGCCCCGGCGAGGTGGTGTCGTGGAACTGCGCCATCCACATGCCGGCATGCCCGGTGTCGACCGTCAGGACCGCGTCGGCGGGCAGGCCCGCGGTCAGCTCGGCGGCGATGCGCTCGGGCCGGATCGGCACCGCGTCGCTGGTGAGCACCTCGCGGTAGCGCGCCCGCCAGCCGGCCTTCAGCCGATCCACCTCGGCGAGCCAGGCCGTCCGGTCCGGTGTCCCGTGATCCGCGGCCGACGCCAGCATCCGGGCCAGCGTGAGCTTGGCGTCGGCGGCGATCGACGCCCGCAGCGGATAGTTGCGCCCGAGGTGGGACGGCTCGATGTCGATCTGGATCGCCGCGGTGCCGATCGGCGGCACGGCCCAGAAGTGCGTCGTCATGCCTCCGGTGCGGGTGCCGACGAAGCAGACCAGGTCGGCCCGGGCGACGACCTGGTTGGCGCATTCCCGCGAGTACGAGCCGGCCACGCCCGCCGAGAGCGGATGGGTGCCCGGGATCGTGTCCTTGCCGTTCGCGGAGGTCGCCACGGGGATGCCCAGCGCCTCGGCCAACGCGACGAGCTCGGCCCCGGCCCCCGAATGCCGCACCCCGCCACCGGCGACGATGACCGGCCGGTCCGCCCCCGCCAGCAGCCGCAGCACGTCGGCCACGCTCTCCTCGTCCGGCGCGGTGCGGATCGGTGGTACGAGGCCGAACTCCGGCTCGACCAGCGGTGAGGCGTCGGTCTCCTCGGCGTCGAGCTGACCCTCGTTGCCCCGGATCTGCAGGTGGACCGGGCCGGGAGCGCCGGTGGTGGCCACCCGGAACGCGTGCCGGAGCATGTCGGGGAACCGGCCGGCGTCGTCGACGGTCGCGTTGAGCTTGGTCACCGGCCCGAACGCGGGCAGGTCGTCGACCTCCTGGTAGACGTGGCGGAACTGGGTGGCCGGCGACCGGCCGCCGGTCAGCGCGACCACCGGGGAGCCGGCCAGGAACGGCTCGCGCAGGCCGGCCGCGAGGTTCAGCGCCCCGACCACCTGGGCCATCGCGACGCCGGGGCGGCCGGACACCCGGGCGTAGCCGTCGGCCATGTAGGCGGCCGCCTTCTCGCCGTGCGTGACCACCCGCTCGATGTGCGGATGGTGGCGTTCGAGCTCGGCGAGCGTGCGGCGCAGGATCGCCGGCACCAGGAACACATGCGTCACGCCGTAGCCGTCGAGCATGTCCGCGACGACCCGGGCGCCGGTGCGGCCGGTCATGCGGCCGGGGCTTCCGTCAGCACCTCGTTGATCACCCGCTCGGCGAGCCGGAACGACTCGAGGGCGGCCGGCGCGCCGCAGTACGCCGCGGTCTGCAGCAGCACCTCCTGGATCTCCTCGACCGTGCAGCCGTTGCGCAGCGCGCCGCGCACGTGCACCGAGAACTCGTGCGGGCGGTTCAGCGCGGTCAGCATCGCGAGGTTGAGCAGGCTGCGGGTGCGCCGGTCGAGACCGGGCCGCGACCAGATGTCGCCCCAGCAGCTCGCCGTCACGTACTCCTGGAGGGACCGGGTGAAGTCGGTGGCCTGCGCCATCGACCGGTCCACGTGGGCGTCGCCGAGCACCTCGCGCCGCAGCCGGGTGCCGCGCTCGAGCCGGCCGTCGTCATCAGTCATGGATGGAGCGTACGACGGTCATACAATCTTGCGGAAGGCTCAGCCCGCGTCCTGCTCGGCGAGCGCGACCCTTCCGGCCCGGCCCGCCTCCTCGACGTGACGGGCGCAGGCGGCCCCGGCGGCGTCGGCGTCGCCGGCCTCGACGGCGTCGACGATGGCGTGCAGCTCCTCGAGGCTGTGCCGCAGCCGGCCCGGCACCGACAGCGAGAGCGAGCGCAGCACGCTCACCCGGGCGTGCAGGCCGGCCACCACCGACCGCAGCGCGTCGTTGCCGCCGCCCTCGAACAGCACGTCGTAGAACGCGTCCTTGGCGGCCAGGATCGGCGCGCCCCTCGCCGCGAGCCGGTCGATCTTCTCGAGCGCGCGGGTCAGGGCCTTGCGCTGGGCGGGGCTCGCGTTCGCGACGAAGAGCCGGCCGGCCAGCGCCTCCAGTGCGGAGCGCACCTCGTAGAGCTGGCGCGCTTCCTCGGCGCTGACGCTGGTGACCACGGTGCCCTTGTTGGGGATCGCGGTCACCAGGCCCTCGGCGGCCAGCTCGCGCAGGGCCTCGCGCACGCTGGTGCGGGAGACGCCGGTGAGCTCGACCAGCTCGCGCTCGATCAGCCGCTGGCCCGGCGCGAGCCGCCGGTCGATGATCGCCTGGCGCAGGTTTTCCGTGACCTGCGAACGGATGAGGGCCGGGGCGCGCTCCACCCGCAACGCATCGGCTCGGGTCATCGCCATACCCCCTGTTCCGCCGTGGTGGCTGCCATCGTACCGGTTGTGTCAGATCGTATGACGATGATACATTCCCGAGACCCAAAACCCCTTGTGAGGAACCATCATGGCGCGATTGGGTTTCGCTCGCCGGCTGGCCACGGCCGACCGGTGTCTCTTCGGTACCTGGGTCAAGATCCCGGCGCTCGAGCCGGTCGAGATCCTGGCCGACGCCGGGTACGACTTCATCGTGATCGACCAGGAGCACGCGCCGCTGACGCTCGAGTTCACGTACCAGGCGACCGTGGTGGCGCAGGGCGCCGGCCTGTCGGTCCTGGTCCGGGTGCCCGACCGCAGCGGCAGCCACCTGCAGCGGCTGCTCGACGCCGGCGTCGACGGGATCCTGGTGCCCCGGGTGACCACCGTCGAGGAGGCGGCCACGACCGTCCGGCAGATGCTCTTCCCGCCCGCGGGCGACCGCGGCATGGGCATCACCTCCCGGGCCGGCCGGTGGGGCGGCCTCGACCGTACGGAGTATCTCCGCTTCGGCGACGAGGAGGTCATGCGCGCCGTGCAGCTCGAGGAGCGCGCCGCGATCGAGGCGGTCGAGAAGATCCTCGACGTCCCCGGCCTCAACGGGGTCTTCCTCGGCATGGGTGACCTCCAGCTGTCGTCCGGCCTTCCGCAGTCCGACCCCGACCTCCAGCGGCTCACCGACCGGTTCCTGACCGCCGCGGGGGAGCGGGGCGTCCCGGCCGGCACCGCCGTGCAGACCGCGGCCCAGGCCCGCGAGGCCGCCGATCGCGGCTTCCGGTACGTGATGGTCAGCAACGACACCAGCCTGCTCAGGAGCGCCGCCTCGTCCGTCGTGGCCTCGCTTTTGGAAATGGGAGACCCTCATGGCGTATGACCCCACCGACCTGCGCTCCACCCTGCCGTCGGCCGCGGCGACAGCGACGCCCGAGCGGTTCTCCGGTTCCGAGCACGTCAGGCTCCGCGACCTGGCGCCCGCCGAGAAGACCGGCGATGTCGCAACCTGGTACGCCCGCGGCCAGAACTTCGTGGTCGGCTACTCGGACATCGATGGCACCGCCACCTTCACCCGTTCGCGGCAGCCCGACGAATATGTGGTGCTGCTGGCCGACGACGCGCTCGCGGCCGTCGTCGACGCGCCCGGCGAGCAGGTCTCGGCGCGCGGCCGCACCATGCTGGTCGTGCCACCCGGCGACAGCACGGTCACGGTCACCGGGACGGGCCGCGTGCTGCGGCTGCTGACCACGCGCTCGGAGGACGTGGCCACCCTCGCCGCCAACGCGGACTCCTACGCCGAGCCGCACGAGAACATCCCGCCGTTCGAGCCCTGGCCCCAGCCGCTCGGCGGGTACCGGGTGCGCGCCTACGACCTGACCGTGCCGCCGCTGGCCAACCCGGCGTTCCGCCTCTACCGCTGCACCACGTTCATGGTCAACTTCATCGACCCCAAGCAGGGCCCCCGCGACCCGTCGAAGCTCTCGCCGCACAAGCACGACGACTTCGAGCAGTGCTCGATCGTGCTGGCGGGGGAGTACACGCACCACATCCGCTGGCCGTGGACCACCGACAAGGCCCAGTGGCGCGCGGACGAGCACGAGACCGTGCTCGCCCCGGCCGTCACCGTCATCCCGCCGCCATCCCTGCACACCAGCGAGGCGATCGGGGCCGGCGCCAACCACCTCATCGACGTGTTCTCGCCGCCGCGGTTCGACTTCTCGGCGATGGAGGGCTGGGTGTTCAACGCCGCCGACTATCCCGCGCCGGACGCCCGATGACGGCCCTGCGGGTCGCGATCATCGGCGCGGGCCTGGGCGGCATCGCGGCCGCGGTCAAGCTCCGGCGGCTCCGGGACGTCTCGTTCGTCATCTTCGAGCAGTCGGCCGGGGTGGGCGGGACCTGGTTCGACAACCGCTATCCCGGCTGCGAGGTCGACGTGCACTCGCACGCGTACTCGTTCTCCTTCCTCAAGTACGACTGGCCGCGTACCCACGCGACCCAGCCCGAGCTGCTCGCGTACGCCGAGCACGTGGTCGAGCGCTTCGGCCTGACCCCGCACCTGCGGCTGAACACCCGGGTCACCGACCTGGTGTGGGAGGAGTCGACCGGCCGCTACACGCTGTCCACCGAGCACGGCGACAGCGCCGAGTTCGACGCGGTCGTCTCCGCGCTCGGCCTGCTCAGCGTGCCGCGCTATCCCGAGTGGCCGGGGCTGGACACCTTCGCCGGTCCGTGCTTCCACACCTCGCGCTGGGAGGAGCACGACCTCGCCGGCAAGTCGGTCGCGGTGGTCGGCACCGGGTCGACCGCCGTGCAGATCGTCCCGGCGATCGCGCCGGTCGCCCGCCGGGTGCACGTCTTCCAGCGCGAACCCGGCTGGATCGAGCCCAAGAACGAGCGCGAACTGAGCCCGCGCGAGCGCTGGGTCTACCGGAACGTGCCGCTCGCCCAGCGGCTGAGCCGGGCCTTGATCTTCCACCGCGGCAACCGGCGATTCCGGGGGTACGACGTGGGCTCGCGCCGCCAGCGGCGGATGCGCGAGCTGTGCCAGGGGTTCATCGCCCGCGCCGTCGACGACCCGGCGACCCGGAGCGCGGTGACCCCGGACTACCCGTGGGGCTGCAAGCGACCGGTCCTGTCGTCCACCTTCTATCCCGCGCTGAACCGCGACAACGTCGAGCTCGTGCCGCACGCGGTGCGCCGGGTGACCCCCACCGGCGTGGTCGACGAGACCGGCACGGAACGCGACGTCGACGTGGTCGTGCTCAGCACCGGCTTCCAGCCCACCCGCTTCCTGGCCGGCATCGACGTCAAGGGCCGCGACGGTCGCAGCATCCACGACGCCTGGCGCGAGCGGGCCAGCGCCTTCCTCGGCATCACGGTGCCGGGCTTCCCGAACTTCTTCCTCCTCTACGGCCCCAACACCAACGGCGGGGTGTCGGTCATCGCGCAGCTGGAGCGGCAGGCCGAGGTGGCGGTGCGGGCCGTGCGGCGGATGGCGCGCACCCGGCGCACCGTCGACACGTCGCCGGCGGCGGCCCGCCGGTACCTCGCGTGGATCGACCGGCGGATGACGACCAGCGCGTCGGCGATGAACGCCGGCTGCCACAACTACTACCACGACCCGGCCGGGCACAACGTGACCCAGTGGCCGGGCGGCCACCTGCTCTACGCGGCGGCCACCCGGGTCCTCGCCCGGTTCGGGATCAGGACAGCACCGTAGGGTGCCCGCCGGCCAGCGACACCTCCGCCACGTGCAGGCCGTCGTCCCACGCGGCCGACGGGAAGCGGGACCACACCGCGGCCTCGTGGAACGGAAGGATCCGCCCGGTCTCGCCGCCGACCGCGGCCAGCATCCGGTCGGCGAGATCGAGCCAGGCCGCCGCGCCGCCCGTGGTCATCGCGATCGGCGCGAGGACGCCGTCGCCGCGCAGGCCCTCGAGGTTCTCGTAGCTGTAGACGTTGTCCCCGGCGAACAGCCAGGCGCCGTCCGCCTCGTTGGTGACCGCGACCAGCTGCGAGCCGGCCGTATGGGTGTCGTGGGCCGGCCACAGCTCGAGGCCCGGCGCGACCTCGGCCGGGCCGTCGGCCAGCGTGTGCGGGCGGGCGGCGAGCCGGCCCGGCAGGTCGGCCTGGCACGACCGGGTCAGGAACTCGTACCGGGCGGGCCGCGCGGCCGCGGCGAGGTAGCTCTCGATCTCCCGCCGCTGGATCCAGACGTGCGCCTCCGGGAAAGCGTCGACGCAACCGGCGTGGTCGAAGTGGTTGTGAGTCAGCAGCACGGTGTCCACCTGCCCGGGACGCACACCCACCCGGGCGAGCACGTCGACCGGCGCGCGCCAGCGGGTCTCGCCGTACTTCGCGGTGAGCCGCCCATAGGCCGCCTCGTCCGCGAAGCCGGTGTCGACCAGCACGCAGCGGTCGGCCGAGCGCAGCAGACCGAAGCAGTACGGCATCCGCCGGTGGCCCTCGTTCGGCTGGGCGGCGAACAGGTTGCTCGCCGGGAACCGGTCGACGTAGCCGTACTCGAGGATCCAGACGGACCAGCTCACGACGGCGGCCGGACGTCGAAGACCGCGAGCTGCCAGGCCACCATCGTGTAGTAGCCGACGATGGTGACCAGCTCGAACAGGCCGGCCTCGCCGAGCGCGCCGACCGCGGTCGCGTACTCGTCGTCGTCGAGCGTGCCCCGCCCGAGGATCCGCACGGTCGTGCGGAAGCAGCACGCCTCGACCTCGGACAGGCCGGCCGGCTCCTTGCCGTCCGCCAGTGCCGCGAGGTCGTCCGGGGTCAGGCCGGCGGCCGCGCCCGCGAGCCGGTGGGCGTGCAGCTCGAAGGGGCTGTCGTGGTGCTCCCCGACGAGCAGGATCGCGATCTCCCGGGCCCGGGCCGGCAGCCGCGAGCCGAACCGGACCGCGCCGCCGATCTTCTGCAGCGCGTGGCCGAACGCCGGGCTGAGGATCCAGACCGCGGGCGGCCCCTGGAGCCGTCCGTCCGGCGTGACCAGCGTGAACGGGCTGTCCGGCGCCGCGCGCGGGCCGGTGGCGTACCAGTCGTAGAGGGCCCGCTGGTCGTCGGTCATGTCCGCCGGATCGACGTCGTCGACTCTCATGCCGGTTCTCCCAGGAACGCTCGGGGGTTGGTGGAAACCATGGTGCCGATCTGCCCGGCGGTCCAGCCGAGATAGGCGAGCTGCTCGACGAACATGCGCAGGCACTCCGGCTCGGGCGGCGCCCATCGCGAGAACACGTCGGTGGTGAGGATCGCCCGCCCCGGCCCGACCGCGGCCAGGGCCTCGTGCACGTCCCGGATCGTCAGGTGCCCGTCCGGATGCACCAGCGGCGCGTTGCAGAACTCGAGGAAGGCGCCGGTGTCGGCGAGGTCGCGCAGCACGGCCGGGTCGGTCGTGTAGTGCAGTGGATGGGTGATCAGCAGTCGCTGGCCGGCCCGGGCGCAGTAGGCGGCGACCGCCCGGCTCTCCGCGACGGAGGCGTGCCCGGTGGCCAGCGCGAGGCCGAGCGCGCGGCAGGCATCGACGACGGCGCGGGCCCGCCCGGACAGCGCGCCGGAGCCGTCGAGCAGCGTGACGGTCGTCCGCGCGTGGTATTCCGCGAACGACGGCGCGGCCCGCCGCAGCAGCATGGCGATGTACCCGTCGCGGGCGGCGTCCGCGGCGGAGCCCCAGGTCGGCAGGAACACCACCCGGGCGCCGTGTGCCGCCGCCAGCTCGACGACGCTGGGTTCGAGCCCGCCGGCCGGCGGGTTGAGCGTGATGCTGCCGTGCACGGTGAACCCCGTCCCGGGCAGCGCCTCCCGCACCGCGCGGGCCCGGTCGGTGGTCGACCACAGGTGGGACTTCAAGACCCACCCCGCCATCCCGTACGCCCGGGCGAGCCGCGCGACGGCGATGTCGTCGCCCCGGTTCGGCAACTCCGCCGACACGTCCGGCTGCCCGTGGACGTGCACGTCGATCGCACCGCGCAACAGGCGGTCGAACTGATCGGGCTGGGCCGCCGCGAGCAGCTCCTGGTTCGGCTCGGTCATCCGGCAGATTGTATGACGGTATGACGACAGACTCAATGACGCGTCAGGTCGGGTCGAGGCCGACGAAGCGGAGCCGCCGGCCACCGAATCCCAGGACGCTCTGGACTTGGTGGCGAAGGAGCCGCCCGGCGCGGCCGAGGTGGAGGAGCTTCGCATAGGCGCGTGGCCGGCGGTTTGCGGCTCACACCGGCCGGGATGCGCCGCCCGGGCAGAAACTGGTGACCGGCGAAGACATCGGGCAGGTGGTGCTTCGCCCACCGCGACGTGTCCTCGCCCTCCAACCACACTGAGTCACACTCCGGGCAAAGCAGGAACTCCGCTCCGTCCTGGATGCTCCGATAGATGTTCTTTTCGCCCTTCTTCTCGTTGTGGTGCAGGACGAGGATGGCCTGCACGATCGCGGTTGCGCGGCGGGGGCAGCAGCCCGGCGGGGTTCACGACCTGACCGCGGCCCGCACCCACACCATCATCGACACGATGGCTTCGCGACGTAACGCCAAGCGGTCGTGACGCCGATCTGGAATCCGCAGGCCAGCCGGGTCAGGGTGTCGCCGTTACGCAGGTAGGCCAGAGCGAGCAGGGCCTGCCGGCCGGGTCGAGCCGCCGCCACCAGGATCGCCGCTGGTCACACCGGTTTCGGAATCGCGGCAGGGTAAGACAGCACAGCGAGGCTCCCGGTTGGGGCATCGGATCTCAGCAATGTCCCGCGGGGGGCGACCGGGCGAGATCCATCGCTGCGCCACGTTCACCACATTTGACGGATATCGTCCGCCGAGAGAGGCCGGACTCGCCGCAACCACGTAGCAGCCCGGGCCATGGCACGCCCAGCCGGACCATACCCAAAGCCGGGCGGGCCGACGCGGCGCGCTCACGGCCGTAGCCGATCGGACGCAGACCTACGCTCGGCACGAGCGTAGGTCTGGAGGACCCGAGACGATGAACGCGGCGCGTCAGTTCGCGATGTCCTTCGTGAGGAAGTTTGCCCAGGCCGCGCCGAGCAAGACCACCAGGTAGACCAGCTGGATGCCGGCGCCCCGCTCGATGTCGCGCCACAGGACCGGCTCGCGGAAGAAGTCGACCCAGGCCAGCCAGTAGCGGGTCGGCAGGTAGGGGCGGATCGCCGCCGCCGCGTCCAGCGTGACCAGGACCTGGCTGGTCACCAGCACGGCGAGGGCGCCCATCGCGGCGCCGAGTGCCGAGTCGGTGACGGTCGAGAGGAACAGCGCGATCGCGGCCACGCCGAGCATCGAGATCACGATGTACGCCACCGTGCCGAGCAGGCGGAGCACCAGGCCGGCCGGGCTGATGGTGACCCCGGACAGCGAGGTCACGTCGGGCGGCAGGGTCACGCCGGCCGCGCTCGTGCCCACCCCGAAAAGCACAAGCCCGGTGACGTACGACGTGATCAGCACCGTCATGATCGCGAACAGCACGAAGGTCACCAGCGAGACCAGCTTGGCGACCAGCAGCCGGGAGCGGCCGACCGGGCGGATCAGCAGGTAGCGCAACGTGCCGGTTGACGCCTCGCCGGCCACGGAGTCGCCGGCCAGCACCGCCACCGACACCGGCAGGAAGACCGGCAGCACCAGCGCCATCGCCGCGGCCGGGTAGAGCGTGCCGTTGCTCAGCACCGCCGACAGGAAGGCCCCACCCTGACCGGGCGGCGGCGGGATCCGGGTGGTGGCCAGGAAGACGGCCACCGTGAACGGCAGGGCACAGAGCAGGCCCGCGATCACGTACGTCCGGGGGCGCCGGAAGAGTTTCGCGAGCTCGACCCGGATCATCGGCCCGCCTCCACCCGGTCGGCGCTGGTGGTGGTCGCGTCCAGCACGACCTGTTCCAGCGTGCGCCGCTCGACGGCGAGCGCGGTCACCGTCACCCCGGCCGCGACCAGCTCGGCGTTGAGCGTGCCCGGGTCGTCGTGGCGTACGGTCAGAAATTGTCCTTGATGGTTTTCGACGCGGCCGTCCAGCAGGGCCAGCGCCCGTTCGGGAGTCGGCGTGCCCACGGTCACCCGGCCGGTCGGTGTGCGCAGATCGTCCAGTTCGTCCTGCACGACCAGACGTCCGCGGTCCATCACGCCGACCCGGGTGCAGAGCGCGTCGACCTCGGCGAGCAGGTGGCTGGAGAGGAACACGGTGGCGCCCTCGCCGTTCAGCTCGGCGAGCAGGTCACGGATCTCCCGGATGCCGCGCGGGTCGAGCCCGTTGGTCGGCTCGTCCAGGATCAGCAGCCGCGGTGTGCGCAGCAGGGCGCCGGCCAGTCCGAGCCGCTGCCGCATGCCCAGCGAGTACGCGCGGACCGGTCGGCGGTCGATGCCGGCCAGGCCGACCCGTTCCAGCGCCTCGTCCACCCGTTTGCGGCGATCCCGTCGCGAGCCCCCGGGCCCGGCCGCGTCGAAGAGTGCCAGGTTGGTGCGCCCGGACAGGTTCGGGTACGCGCCCGGGCCCTCGACCATCGCGCCGATCGAGGGCAACACCTCCCGGACCCGTTTGGGCACCGGTTGCCCGAGCACCTCGATCTCGCCACGCGTCGCAAAGACAAGACCAAGCAGCATGCGTACGAGGGTGGTCTTGCCGGAGCCGTTCGGGCCGAGCAACCCGTACCGGTCGCCCTCGCGGACGTGGAGGTCGACGCCGTCCACCGCGACGGTGCGGCCGAAGCGCTTGGTGAGGTCCCGGGTAGTGATCATCCAGGCGCCTCCGCCAGTCCGACGGCGAGCCGTTGCATCAGTGGCGTCCCGACCAGGCCCGCGACCAGGTACGTCCGGTTGCCGGCCCGCACGGCGAGCACGCTGAGCAACCCGGTGGCGATCACGGCGGCGTCGACCCCTTCGATCTTCTGCCCGTACGTCTCGATCTGCTGGTACGCGGGCCCGCCGAAGCGCCCGGGCAGCGCGGCCACCACGACCGAGCTCAGCCCGGTGCCGTAGACGCCGGCCGCGGACAGGCCGGCGATCGCGTCCCGGCGCGGAAGGCCCGCCAGCGCGGCCGGCAGTGCCACCGGCCGCCTCCGGTTGATCGCGCCGAGAATGTCGGGCGCGGTGGTGGTCGTGTACCCGATGCCCGGCCGCGGCGCCGGCGGGATCAGCACGGCGTCGTCCGGCGCGCCGAAGTGGATCTCCAGGAAGCGGGTGACGAACACCGGCCGGCTGCCGCCCTTCGCGGTGATCTCGGTCTGCAGCGGCAGCCCGTTCCCCGGGTCGGCCCAGACGTCCACATGGTCCACGGTGGTGTCCGCGCTCGCCGGGATCAGCCGCAGCCCGGCCGCCTCGACCCCGGCGACCCGCTTGCCGCCCAGCTCCTCGACCCGGTCACCGGCGGCGGTGGTCAGGATCCGGCGCGCCAGCTCGGGCGGGGTGAGGTCGGCGGCCCGCGGGAGGCGTACCGGCTGGTCGCCCTCGATCCGGGTGAGCTGGTTGTCGCCGAAGTCCCAGACGAACTGCGCCTGCGGGGTCTGGTAGAGGTCCCGCTCGGTGCCCTCGCCGAGCACGTCGACCCGCCAGCGGTCCTTGGCCGCGTACCACGTGCGCATCTCGGTGGTCCCGCTGGCCAGGGCCGTGACCTGCGCCAGGTTGGGCAGCGCGGGCAGCCCGAGCAGGCCGGTGCTCTGCGCGTACCCGTGATAGGCCTGCGCGCCGGATGCGGCAATCCGGGCCCGCAGGGTCGCGGGCTCGACGCCGGCCGCGGGGGCGGGCCAGACCGCGATCGTCACCGGGACAGCGGCGAGCACGGCGACGAGCCCCAGCACGAGGGCCCACCGGCGAAGTCCCTGCGCGGCGACGACGGTGCGGACCATAGGCCAGCAAAGCTACCCGCGCCAGCGGAGCATCGCGGCGGTGGCGTCGTCGCGCAGTTCCCCCTCTTCGTAGGAGACGATGGCGCGGATCAGGCGGCGCATCGTCTCCGCCGCCGGGGTGCCCTGGCGCAGGGCGTCCACCAGGAACTCGCTGAGCCGTTCCACTCCGAACTGCGTGCCCGACGCGTCCCGCGCCTCGGTGATGCCGTCCGTGTAGAGGACCAGCGAGTCGCCCGGCTCCAGCTGCTCCTCGATGACGCGCGGCGGGCGCGCGACCATGTGGCCGAGGCCGAGCGGCAGTGCGTTGGGCGCGGGAAGCGGGGGGAGTGCCCGTCCGCCTCGCACGAAGAGCTCGGCGGGATGACCGGCACTGATCCGCCGGTACCGGCCGGTCGGCATGTCCAGCTCGGCCACCAGCGCGGTGACGAAGGCGCCCGGATACTGCGCGCGGATCCACTTGTCGATCGACCGGCACGTGTCGGTCAGGGAGAGGCCGGACCGGCGGGCGTTGCGGTACGTGTTCAACGTCAGCGTGGTCAGCGCGCTCGCGGCGATCCCGTGACCGACCGTGTCGAAGAGCGCGACGTGCAGGACGTCACCGTTGGCCGCGTAGTCGAACGCGTCGCCGCCCACGTCGTAGCACGGTTCGAGCACGGCGGCGACCGTGGTCCCGTCGACCGTCAGGGTGAGCGGCGGCAGCTGGTTCCAGATGATCTCCGCGGCCAGCTGCATGGGCAACCGCCGGCGGGTGTGCTCGACCGCGTCGCCGTAGAAGCGCCGGCTGGCGATCAGCTCGGCGACCAGGGCCGCGATCACCTCGAGGTCCTGCCGCGCGGAGTCCGGCGGGCGGGCCTTGACCCGGAGCTCGAAGACGCCCAGCCGCTCGGCTCCGTGCAGCAGCGGCAGCCACAGCACTCCGCCGTCGCCCTCGTCGAGCCACTGCGGCTGGGCCGTCGTGAAGGCGCGGCCGGCCGGCGTGCCGTCCACCGCCCGCACGGTCGCCCGGGCGGCCCCGCTTGCGCGCAGCGGGTGCAGCGCCACCTGACCGTAGTCGACCAGGAGCACGGTGGCGGTACGAGCGTCGAGCAGGGGCGCGGCCGACGCGAGCACCCTCGGCAGGTCCTCGGCCCGGCCGTGGTGCCTCAGATCCATGAGCCGGCGTACGGCCTCCATCGACGCGAGCATCAGACCCATCTTCCTGCCCGTACGGCGAAACCGCAGCGCGACAGCGTGGCGACCACCCCGGGCGGATGATGCCGCCGGGGGCGCAACCGACCAGGCTGGTGCATTCGCGACGGTTCGGAGGAATGCCGTGAGAACACGTCTGCTCGCCCTTGCCCTGACGCTCGGGATCGTCGCGGCCGCACCGAGCGCGTCGGCGGCGGTGGGAGCGTCGGGTACCCGGCCGAACCCGTATCCGATCAGCTGGACGCCGTGCCCGGACCGGCCGGACGCCCAGTGCGGCACCATGCGAGTGCCGCTGGACTGGTCCCGGCCGGGCGGCGAGAAGATCACACTGGCCATCGCCCGCCGCCTGGCCACCGACCGCGCCCACCGCGTCGGCGCGCTGTTCGTCAACCCCGGCGGGCCCGGAGGCGAGGGCGCCGCGATCGCCGCCAACGCCGACCTGATCTTCTCGCCCGAGCTCGTGGCCCGCTTCGACATCGTCGGCGTCGACCCGCGGGGCATCGCCGGCAGCACCCCCGTGACCTGCCGCGTCCCGGGACCGCAGCCCGGCTACACCCTGTTCCCGCGTACCGAGGCGCAGTTCGCGCAGATGGTCCGGCAGAACCGCGAGCTCGGCCGGGGCTGCCTGGAACGGACCGGCGCGCTGCTCGGCCATGTCGACACTGTCAGCGTTGCCCGCGACCACGAGGCGGCACGGATCGCCATCGGTGAGCAGAAGTTCAACTGGCTGGGCCTGTCCTACGGCACCCAGATCGGGGCCAACTACGCGGAGCTCTTCCCGGGCCGGGTCCGGGCGATGGTGTTCGACGGCGCGCTGGACCACAGCGCGTCGAGCGTGGGCCTGCTGGCCGACGAGATCGCCACCGTCGAGGACGCGTTCAACCGTTTCGCCGAGTGGTGCCGGACGACGTCGGCCTGCGCGATGGCGGGACAGGACGTGGCTCGCGCCTACGACGAGATCGTCGCGCGTGCCGACGCGTCGCCGATGCCGGTGCCCGGCGCGGACCACCCGGTCACCGGTGAGGACATCCGGATGGCCACGCCGCCGTTCCTGGAGTTCAAGGAACCCACCGTCTTCGCCCCGGTCTCCGGCTGGCTCCGGCTGGGCGCCGCGATCCGCGACACCCTGGCCGGCGACGCGTCGGCCTTCGCCACCCCGCCGCTGCAAAGCCCCACCGAGGGTCTCTTCGGTGCGCTCTCGGTGGTCTGTCAGGACTATCAGCTGGAGGTGCGGACCTTCGCGGACATGCAGCGCCGCATTCAGCTCGGCCGGTACCTGGCGCCCCACCTGCAGGGCGGGAGCCAGAGCTGGCTGATCAATCGCTGCATCGGCTGGCCGGTGCCGCCGTCGAACCCGTCCCGCGCGCTGGACGTGCGCGGGGTGCCCCCGATTCTGATCGTCAACGCGACGCACGACGCCAACACCACCTACAAGTGGGCGCACGTCGTCGCCGGGCAGATCCGGGGCAGTGTGGTCTTCACCCGGGTCGGCGACGGCCACACGTCGTACCTCGTCTCGCCGTGCGCCCGCGCCGTGATGGACCGCTACCTGATCGATCGGACGCTCCCCGGCCCGGACCAGGTGTGCACCGACTGATACGCACACGAACCAACCCACCCTGTGCGACCGGCACGGAACGGCGGTTCCGAACGGTCCCTAGCCGGGACCGGTCGGGCAGGCGGTCGGCTGGGTCAGGGGGGAGGTGCCGAGGGCGCGCAGCACCAGAGCCGTCACGGACGGGTCGGTGGGCAGGTCGCCGTGGGCCACCCGGGCGGTGGGGCAGATGCTCTGCAGGGGCACGTTGATCGCGCCGTCCAGCCGGGCCGAGTCGGGCGGTTGGACGGTCTCGTCGTTCTCGGTCCAGATGGACAGCCAGGGCAGGCCGTCCGGCAGCGGGCCGTCGATGCTGGTCAGCAGGTCGCTGCCGGGAGCCAGCTCGCGACAGGCTCGCGGGCAGGCATCGGGTGCCAGCGCGGCGCCTTCGCCGGCGATGCGGGCGCCGTGCAGCGGGGAGCCGAGCGTCACGATCCGCCGGGCCACCTGGGCGCCGTCGTGCCGGTCCACCCAGAGCCGGGTCACCACGCCGCCGGCCGAGTAGCCGATCACGTCCACCGACGACGAACCGTCGCGCAGCGCGGCGCGTACGGCATCATCGAGGACTTTGGCCTGCGCTAGCAGGTCGCCGGTGCCGTCCCCGGGCAGCGTCAGCACGTCGGTGGTGCGGCCGGCCTCGTTCAGTCGCTCGGCAAGCCGGCTCAGGGCGGTGCGACTGCCGCCATAGCCCGGAACCAGCAGTACGGTGCCGGGCCGCGCCTGATCGGGGCGGACACCGCTGTCCCTGCCGCCGAAGATCCGGACGCCGGCCACGACCACCAGCGCGACGATCACGGCCGCGGCGGCGCCGCCCAGCAGCAACCGCCGTCGAGGTGACACCCCTCCATCATGCCGCTCCCCGCCGGACTACCTCCGAGGGTCGGCGGCGGGCGCGGAACGGAACACGGTCGCCGCGGGACGCTGCGCCGCCTTCGGATCGGCGACGACCGGCTCAGGCGATTCGGCCCCTTCCGGGTCGTGGATGCGGCGGTGCAGCCCCTCCGCCTTCTCCCGCATCTGCCGCAGCGTGAGGTCGTCCCGCTCACCGACCAGCTCCACCTCGATCCGGCAGAACCGGTCACACGGGTATTCGACGACGAACGTCGCCTGCGCGCCGGCCGTCACCGCAGCTCCGAGGCGCTGACACCGTCGAGTTCTTTTCGCATGTCGCGATCGTAGTCGCGAAGCCGATCGCCAGTCCCGCCGACGGTGCGTTCCCGTAGGACACACCGGCGGGGAGCCGCCCTCCGGTACCATCCCGGCCGCCTACGGCTCAACCGGCACTGCCTCGATCACGGAGACATCCGTGGTGGTGGGCACGACGCGGGTCACGCGCAGGCCGGCCGCGCCGAGCAGGGCCTCGTACTCGGCGCGCGTGCGTTCCTGACCGCCGGGCCCGACCAGCATGTTGAGATCCGAGAACGCCGCCGGCAGGTCCGCGGGCGGATACGGCGGTCCGGTGAGCACCCGCTCCAGCACCAGCATCACCGAGCCGGGGTGCATCGCGCGGCGGCAGGTGCGGGCGATGGCCAGGGCCCGCTCGTCGGGCCAGTCGTGCAGGATCGACTTCAGCAGGTAGGCGTCGGCGCCGGGCGGGACGGCCGTGAAGAGATCGCCGGGATGGACCTCGCAGCGATCGGCCACGCCGGCCGCCGCGAGCACGGCCGGTGCGGCCTCGACGACGTGCGGCTGGTCGAGCAGGAGGCCGCGCAGATACGGGTGGCGGCTCAGCACCGTCGCGAGCAGGGCGCCGTTGCCGCCGCCGACGTCGGCGACCGTGCCGAACCCGGCGAAGTCGTACGCCTCGAGGACGGCGTCGGCGACGTGGCGGGACAAGGCGGCCATGGCCGCGTCGAAGCCGGCGCCGGCCGCGGGGTTGCGGGCGCGGTACTCCCACACGGTCGCGCCGTGCACCGATTCAAAGGCATTTTCGCCGGTACGGACGCTGTGCTCGAGCGCGCCCCAAGCGCCCCACATCGACGGGGCGCCGGCGAACGCGGCCCAGTCGCCGAGGCCCTCGGCGCGCAACTCGGCGCCGAGCGCGGTCGAGGCGAAGCTCCCGTCGGGCGCCTCCGCGTAGACGCCGGCAGTGGCGAGGGCGCGCAGCAGCCGGTGCAGTGCGCGCGGGTCGCAGCCGGTGACCGCGGCCAGGTCGTCGGCGGTGCGCGGGCGCTCGGCGAGGAGGTCGGACAGACGCAGTACCGCCGCGACGTACAGGGCCTGCGAGATCCGGAACCCGTTGATCAGGCCGAGCAGGTGGCGGCGACGATCGGCATGCTCGCTCATGAGGAGGATCGTCGCAGGCCCGGCGGGGTGCGTTCACGGGTAACTTCCGGGATGGTGTCGTATCGGGGCGCGGCCGTTCGTGGAATTGGTGTGGGTCGGCCGGCCCGCACCTCGGGAGCAGGAGGAGACGACCGTGACGGAGTATCTGATCACCTTCAACGACGAATGGGTGCCCGACCACACGGAGCAGCAGATCAACGACAAGGCCGTGGCCGCCCGGGTCGTGCTCGAGGAGATGAAGGACCAGGATGTCCTGATCTTCACCAACGGCGGTCTCGATCGGTCCACCGCGCTGTGCAGTGTCGAGTCGGTCGACGGCAAGGCCGCCTTCACCGACGGGCCGTACGCCGAGACCAAGGAGCACCTCGGCGGCTTCTGCGTCGTCCAGGTGTCCGACGACGAGGCGGCGCGATACTGGGCCGGCCGGCTCGCGACCGCGCTCGACTGGCCGCAGGAGGTGCACCGGTTCCGGATGACCGGGCAGTCTCGGCGTACCGGCGCCGAACCGAAGTGAGCCCGGTGCCCAGGTACCTGCTGTCCGCCTACGGGCCCGCCTTCCCCGACACCGGCGCCTTCGACGAGAGGCTTCGGAAGGACGGCCACCTCGTCTTCGCCGGCGGCCTGGAACCCGCGATGACGGCCACCACCGTCGACGGGCGCGGGGCTCTCACCGATGGGCCCTACCTGGAGACGCAGGATTCCCTCGGCGGCCTCTGGGTCATCGAGGCGGCCGACCTCGACGTGGCGCTGGCGCTCGCCGCCGAGGGGTCGAGGGCGTGTCGCGGCAGCGTCGAGGTCAGACCATTCCGAACCGCCAAATCGTGATCGGTACTACCGCCGAACAGGCAATCACCCGGACCCACCAGGAGGAATGGGCCCGGCTGGTGGCCGACCTCGCGCGCCGTTTCGGCGACCTCGACGTCGCCGAGGAAGCGACGGCCGAGGCCTTCGCCGCGGCCGCGGAGCGGTGGCCACGCGAGGGCGTACCGCCGAATCCAGGTGGTTGGCTCGCGACCACCGCCTCCCGCAAGGCGATCGATTGGCTCCGTCGCGAGTCGCAGCGCGACGCCAAATACCAGGCGGCCCGAATGGTGTACGACGACTCCCCGCCCGAGCCGACCGGACCGGTCGAGGACGACCGGCTCCGGCTGGTCTTCACCTGCTGCCACCCCGCGCTCGCCATGGAGGCCCGGGTGGCGCTCACCCTGCGCCTGATCGGCGGGCTCACCGTCGCCGAGATAGCCCGCGCCTTCCTGGTGCAGGAGACCGCGATGGCGCGACGGATCACGCGCGCCAAGGTGAAGATCAAGGCGGCGCACATCCCCTACCGGGTGCCCTCGGCCGGCGACATCCGGGAGCGGCTCGCCGGCGTGCTCGCGGTCGTCTACCTCATCTTCAACGAGGGCTATCTGGCCGGCGAGGGCGACGACCTGGTGCGCGCCGACCTCACCGACCAGGCTGTCCACCTCGGCCGCCTGCTCCGGACGCTCCTGCCGGACGACGGCGAGGTGGCCGGCCTGCTCGCGCTGATGCTCTTCACCGACGCCCGGCGCTCGGCACGCGTGTCGCCCACCGGAGAGCTGGTGACCCTCGCCGAGCAGGACCGCGGCGCTTGGGACCGCACCCTGATCGCCGAGGGCAACGCCCTGGTCCGCGAGCGCATCCGGGCGGTGGCGGCCGGCGGCGGCCCGCCCGGGCGCTACCAACTTCAGGCCGCGATCAACGCGGTCCACGCCGAGGCCCCGTCCGCCCGCGACACCAACTGGCCCGCGATCGTCGCCCTCTACGGCAGCATGCTGCAGATCGACCCCTCGCCGATCGTGCGGCTGAACCGCGCGGTCGCGATCGCCGAGGTCGACGGCCCCGAGGCCGCCCTGGCCGAGATCGACCAACTGGCCGGACCTCTGGACGGCTACCACGCCTTCCACGCCACTCGAGCCGACCTGCTGCGCCGCCTCGGCCGCACCGGCGAGTCCCGGTCGGCGTACAACCGGGCCATTGGTATGGCCGGCAACGCCACGGAACGGTCCTACCTCACCCGCCGCCGTGACCAACTCCCCGGCGCCGGGTCCGGGACGTCCACGCGCCCCGGACCCGGCGGGTGCTAGCGGGCCCCGGTCATCAGGACGAAGCTGAAGCGGTACTCGCGGTGGTGCTTGAACTGCCCGATCGTCGCCGTCGACCCGGCGTCGAGGGTTCCGGTGCCGGTGTAGGTGCGGGACCGCTTGGCGTAGTCGACGATCCGGACCGTCGACGAGGCGTTGCGGCGCGTGCCGTCGGCCGTGATCGTCACCTTGATCGGGCGGCCCCGCCCGTCGCGGATCGTCGCCGTGCCGCGGATCGTCGTGCGGCCGCCCTTGGTGGTCACCTGGTACGCGCCGGCCACGACCGTGCCCGAGACGACGTCGCCGTGCCGGCCGGAGACCGTGAAGACCAGGCGCTGCCGGGTGGGCGGCGCCGGCGCCGTGACGTGCACGGTGACGGTGGCCGGGGCCGACCGTGCCCCGGACGGGTCGACGGCCACGTAGCCGAAGGTGTCGTCGCCGGTGAACGACGGGCTCGGCGTGTAGGCGAACGAGCCGTCGGCCTTGAGCGCCACGGTGCCGTGCTTGGCCGCGGTCGCCGGCGCCGCGGTCAGGGTGTCCCCGGTGTCGCTGTCGGTGTCGCCGTTGAGCACGCCGGGCGCGGCGACCACGAGTTGCCGACCCTGCGGCACGGTGAACTCGTCCGGCGCGGCGACCGGCGCCGCGTTGACCGCCGACTCGATCGTCACTCCGTCGATGTCGACCGACGGGAAGCCGGGCGTCACGTCGCAGGCGTCGCCCTGCCCGTCCGCGTCCTCGTCGTTCTGGTCGGGGTTGGCCGTGGCCGGGCAGTTGTCGCTGCCGGCCGGCACCCCGTCGCCGTCCTCGTCCACGACGACCGGTGCGGTGGCCGCGGCCGCCTGCCCGGAGCTGCTCGTCACGGTCACCTTGACCAGGCCCTGGTACTTTCCGGGATACGTCCAGCTCACCGTGGGTGTGGCGGTGGTCTTGTCGACGGTGCCGTCGTTGTCGAAGTCCCACCCGTAGCTCAGCGTCCCGCCGGCCGGGTCGAACGAGCCGGAGGCGTCGAACGCGACCGGCTTGCCGGTGGCGCCGAGGTAGCCCTCGCCCACCCAGGCGTACGGCGCGGTCACCGACGACTGGACGATGTCGCCGATCGCACCGGCCACATCGGCGGTCCCGGTCGCCTCGAGCACCTTGCCCCCGGTCCCGTCGGCGAGCGGCTTCAGGTTGTCCGCGGCCCCGGTGTCGACCACATTGATCACCGCGGGGTCGATCGCGTTGGCGTGCGCGATCACCTTGGCCGCGGTGAGGCCGCTGACCGGCTCCGGATCGTGCGCCGGCGCGTCGGTGAAGACGATCACCTCCTTCTTCACGCCCGGACGCCAGTCCAGATTCAGGGCGGAGGCGATACCCGAGTACGCCGATTCCGGCGTGTCGCCGCCGCCGTTCGCGGTCAGCGTGGCCACCGCCGACTTCACCACCCCGGAGTCCGACGTGAAGCCCTGGTCGACGCGGCCGGCGTAGTCGTCCGGGTCACCGGTGTAGTCCGGCTGGTCGCGGAAGCTGACCACGGCCATCCGGTACGACGACGTGCCGGCCGCGAGCTTGTCGGCCACCGCGTCGACCTGGTTCTTGACCGCGTCGATCGTGCTGGACATGGACCCGGTCGTGTCGATGACGAAGGCGAGGTCGAGACTGCCGCCTTCGGCGGCCGGGTGCCCGGCGCCGAAGCTGTTGCGGGCCGCGAGCAGGGCCGCATACGCGTCGTGTCCCGCGCTGTTCGGGTGGTACCACTCGTCCGTGGTCAGGGTGGCGAGTTTTTCGTTCAGCCACGACTGCGGGTTGCTGTGCGTCGGCCGTGGGTCCGGCTCGTGCCCGTCGAAGGTGCCGATCACGTTGTCGATGTAGGTCACGAACGGCTTCCCGGCCGCGGTGTTGGCGGCGGCGACCGCGGCCTGCTGCGCGGTCCGGCCGTCCACGCCGAGCTTGCGGACGTTCGTCCCGGCGTCGTACGTGTCGGTGACCTCGTGCAGGAGGTTGTGCGACTTGAGGACGTACGAGTAGGACCCGATCAACTGCGGGTAGCCGAGCAGCACGATCTGGGCGTCCGGCCGCAGCTTCGCGCGCAGCTTGGCGAAGGCGTCGGTCAGGTTCGCCCGCACCCCCGCCAGCCCGGTCTCGGCGTCGTTGACGTGCGTGCGGCAGTGCCCGGGATCGCGCAGGCCGACGATGAAGCACTGCTTGACGATCTCGGAGAACTCGACGTCGTCGCCGCCGAAGGTCAGCAGCACCAGGTCGGTGTCGGCGCCGACCGAGTCGATCTGGGCGTCCAGCGTGCCCTGGCATTTGCCGTCGCTCAGCCGGGCGACCGTCTCGTCCGGCGCCTGCTTGGGGCATGCGATCCCGCTCGGATAGCTGAACGGCTTCAGGGGCCGCTTGCTGGTCAACGTCTTGATCACGCCGCCCGAGCAGGCCCGGTTGACGACCTCCGGCGCGTAGCCGTTGGCGCTCAGCGTCCGCGCGTACCGCATGGCCCAGTTGTTGGTGCTGCGAAAACATCCGGACAGCGCGGTGTACGACCCGGCGCCGTTTCCGGAGGAATATGAATCGCCCACCACCACGATTTTGATGGGCTGTTCACGGGTCGCGGCCTGTGCTTCCGGCCGGAGACTGAAACCGACGATCCCCGCCGCGGCGGCCACCACGGTGGCCGTGATCAATGCGATTCTTCGATGCCCCATGGCACTCCCATCAGTGTGGATGCGGCCACCATCGCAATGCTGGGCAACAATTAGCAATGCCGGTTACAGCGGTTCGGGGTCAGTGCGACGGGCACGAACAAAGGCCGATCATCCGATGCATTCCAGAAACACCCTAAAGTGGTACGCCTATTTCACGGCCGCATTCGGTGCCGAGTTGGCGGTTCCCCGCGTACCGGCTGGTATCCGGAGAAGGCCGACTCGAGCACGCCGTCCCCGTTCGTGACGGCCGGCAGTCGGCTCTGAAGGGCTTGAACCTCGGCGGCCGGCAGCTCGGCCTCGATGCTGACGTCCTGGCCGTGCATCGACTGTGCCCGGACCGCCGCGCCCTGCCGCGCGAGCATGGCAAGGATGCTGCCCACACTCGCCGCCGGCGCATCGATCCGCGCGCGGGACATCGGCTCGCAGACGTAGGTTCCGGCGTTGTGCAGAGCCCGCATCAGGACCAGCGGCGTCAGTTTGCGGAAGTCGGCGGCCGTGCTCGTCGGCCCGCGTCTCGACGGCGGTCCGTCGGCGACGCTGTAGTTGCTGCTGGTCATGGTGACGAGGCAGTCGTTCACTGCCCAGCCGTACAGACCCTCCTGGAGCGCGGCGCGGACGTACTGCTCCATCGCGCTCGCGAATTCTCCGACGGTGCCGAAGACGTACAGCGGAATCGATTGATAGCCGACGTCGAGGCGGAACGCGAATCCGGTCGCGGCCGGTTCGACGCGCAGGCCGATCGCGGCGTGGAAGGGGTTGGTCGCGCTGTTGAGCGTCTCCTCCGCCGCGCCGGCGCCGGCCGGCCGCTCGATGTACAGCGGCGTGGTCTCGCGGAACGTCACCGCGATGCCGTAGTCGGCGGCGAGCGTCGCCTCGATGACCTCCTTCTGGACCTCGCCGTAGAGCGATACGGCTACCTCGCCGGACGGCTCGGAGCGGATGTTGATGAGCGGATCCTGCTCCACGAGCTGGGTCAGGGCGGCCCGCAACGCGACGTGCTGCTCGTGCCGGTCGGGCGTGATCCGAGCCTCCAGGGTCGGCGGCGCGAAATGATGCGGCACCGTGTCGTCCTGGTGCACGCCGATCTGCTCGCCGATGCGGACGTGCGCGAGACCCCACAGCTTGCCGATGTCACCCGCCTCGACGGCGCCCCGGCGCACCCACGCGCCGCGCTCGAAGACGCTGATCCCGGTGACCTTGTCCTCGTCGTGGTGCACGCGGTCGCGTACGCGCAAGGCACCCGAGAACATCCGCACGTACGCGATCTTCTCGCCGCCGGTACCCCGCTCGATCTTGAAGATGCGGCCGGAGCGCGGTCCGCGATCGTCGCGCTCGGCCACCGGCAGCAGGCCGACCAGCCCGCCCATGAACTCGGCCGTGCCGGTGCCGGTCATCGCCGAACCCACGTAGACCGGGTACACGAGTGATTTCGCCGTCTGCTCGGCGAGAGCCGCTCGCAGCCGGGCCGGCGTGACCCGGGCCGGATCGGCCACGTACGCCTCGAACAGCGCATCGTCCTCGTCGACGAGCGCTTCGACCAGCGCGGAATGGAGTCTGTCCGGCTCGGGTTCGACGGTCGCCGCCGCTCGCGTGCCGGCGCCGACGGCCCGGGTCAACGGCACGGCGCGTACGGCCAACCGCCGTTCGATCCCGCGCAGCACGGCGTCCACGTCGGCGCCACCACGGTCGATCTTGTTGATGAACATCAACGTCGGCACTCGCAGGCGCTGCAGCGCGCGCATGAGCACGCGCGTCTGCGGCTGCACGCCCTCCACCGCGGAGATCACCAGCACCGCGCCGTCGAGTACGCCGAGAACCCGATCCACCTCCGCGATGAAGTCGGGGTGGCCGGGCGTATCGATGATGTTGACCGACACGTCGTCGATCACCAGCGAGGCGACCGCGGAGCGGATCGTGATTCCGCGCCGGCGTTCCAGGTCGAGCGAATCAGTCAGCGTCGTACCGTCGTCGACGCGCCCGATCGCACCGATGGCGCCCGCCTCGAAGAGCAGGCGCTCGGTCAGCGTCGTCTTACCGGCGTCGACATGAGCCAAAATTCCAAGATTGAGTGCGCGCGACAACAGCCACATCCTTCGAACCGGTGAACAGGATTTCGAGAGACATGACAGCTGTGCGCATTCGGACTCCTCGGGTCGGCAATTCCCGCCAGCTAATCACGGGTCCGGGCCGCGGGCGACCGATTTAGTGACACCGCCCGGGCGGACGGATCATCAGGCGGTGGCCGTGGGAGTGATACCGGCCGCCGTGTCGAGCTCTTGCAACAGTTCGTGAGCGGCCAGCTCGATGTCCTTGTGGCGCCATTCCGCGGCTCGGTAGACGCAGGCGATCAAGCCGGTGCGGTGGATGCGGCGGAAGTCGCCGTAGACGAAGGCGTACCGGCCCTTGGTCTCGTCGCCGGCGCCGTCGGTGAGGCCGAGGTGCCACGCGCCGTACTCCTCCCACGAGTGCCGTTCCAGGAACGCGTTCTCGGCGTCGGCGCGTGGCTGGACGCTGCCCCAGTCACTGTCGAGCACGTACTGCCGGGCTTGGATGAGTTGCCGCGCGCGCTCGCTCGCCGCGGGATTGACGTAGTAGGTGGCCATGCCTACCTGGTTACCCCGCGAGGTGAGGGCCGATGCGTTCTCAGACCGCTCGAACCTCGGCGAGCCGCTTGATCGAGTACGCGTCGTCCCAGCAGACGGCGGCCTCCCAGGCGGCCGACGCCTGTGCGGCGATGTCGTGCGCGCGGTCGTCGAGGCCGGCGGCGTTGCCGGGCAGCACGAGGTCGAGGTCGGGGACGTCGACGTGCGCCTCGTCCCAGTCGATCAGCGCGACCCGGTTCGCGGTCATGCGTACGTTGCCGGGGTTGGGATCGCCGTGCACGACGCACGTCGGGCGTCCGGCCAGCCGTGCCCACGCCGCCCGGCATCGGGCAACGCCCTCCGGCGGCATCGCCCCGAGGTCGACCTTCGTCCCGGTCTCGGCGTGCAGGAGGTCGGTCGACGATCGCCAGCCCGGGCGCTGCGGCCGGTCCCGCGTCAGCCGGTGCAGCTCGCGGAGTGTGCCGGCCACGCGACGCCAGTCGGCCTGCGACTCGGGCGGTCCGCCCTCGAGGTAGGTCATCACCACCAGACCGTCGGCGAACAGCCGGCCGTCCGTGGTCGGGATCGGCACCGGCACGGTCAGGCCCGCACGGTCGAGGTAGTGGAGGAGGTCGGTCTCCCACGCGAGATCGGCGTCGCTCCGCCCGCCGAGACGACCGACGGCGAGTTGCCCGTCGACGCGTACGCGCCACACGTCGTTGGCGACGCCGCCGGCGAGCGGTTCGACGCGATCGGCCTGACGCCACTGCCCGAGTGCCTCCCACCCCACGGGCCACACCTTATGGGGTCAGTACCCGGCGTCGTCCAGCGCTTTTGTGGCGAGCTCGCGGCCGAGGGCGATCATGTCGGCAGCGCGGTGGAACTCCAGCACGCCGCCCGCGGAGACCGGCACCGCGATGTGCACGTCCGGCGGCAGGCCCGCCATCCGGTACCGGGCGATCATGTCCTGCATCGCGTCCAGCGAGTCCGTGATGACCTCGGACAGGCGCGGGCCGGCCGGAACGACGACCCCCTCCGCCGATGCCCCCGGGCTGCCGGCGTCGGCGCGATGCTGCATCGCCTGACGCAGGCGCGCCCGCCACTCCCCGGAACGTTGCCGTTTGGCCGCCGTACGGATCGGCGCGGCGGACTCGTGATCCGGGCGGCGGCCCAGCAGGGAGACGGCCACGGTCAGGTCGGCCGATGCCGAGGCGGTCGGCTCGATCGGCACCGGGTTGAGGAGTCCACCGTCGGCCAGCACCCGACCGTCGGTGAGCACCGGCGTGATCAGCCCCGGGATGGCGATCGACGCCCTGATCGCCGAGCGCAGGGACCCCTTCTGGAACCACACCTCCCGCCGGGCGGTGATGTCGGTGGCCACCGCCGTGTACGGGATCGGCAGATCCTCGATCTGCGTATCGGCGAGAAACGTGCCGAGGTGATCGATCAGACGATCTGCTGTGATCATGCCGGGCGCCGACCACTTGGGGTCGAACAACCGCACCACGTCCCGCTGCTTGAGCCCGGCCGCCCACTGCGTGAACTCGGTCAACTGCCCGGCGGCGAACACTCCGCCCACCAGCGCGCCCATCGACGACCCGGCGACCGCGACGATCTCGAAGTCCCGCTCGCCGAGCACCTCGATGACGCCGATGTGCGCGAACCCGCGCGCGCCACCGGACCCCAGAGCCAACGCGACTCGTCGCGACACGCCCCGATGCTAGTGGCGGCGGCCGAGGTCCAAGGGGGCGGACGCCATTTCGTCGCTCAGGCCGATCCGTCGAGGTCGCGGGCGAGCCATCCCGGTGTATCGAAACGGATGGGAACCGCGCCGACGAGTTTCGTCAGGTGGCCTTCGAGGGTGGCGAGCTGGGCCGCCCCGATCTGTCGCTCCCACTGGGCACGTAACTCGTCGAAGATCGCTTCGCCCTCGCGCATGACCTCGAAGCCGAGTGGAGTGACCTCGAGGCGCTTGCGTCGGGCATCGCGGGGATCGGGCTCACGCGTGACGTAGCCGCGTTCCTGCAGCACAGCGATGGTCTTGGCCGCCGATTGCTTGGTGATGGACAGTTGGCGGCCCAGTTCGGAGGCGCTGTCGGCTCCGGCCGCGATGGCCCGCATGGCGAAGTCATGAACCGGCCGCACGTCGTGGTAGCCGCGGCGGGCCAGCTCTTCCTTCGCGGCGTCGACGAGGGTGCGGAAGCCGCCGAGCAGGAGCAACGTCAGATCAGCGCCGGAGCGGGACATGCCTTCAGGCTACGGCCCGCCCCCACTGGACGAACGACAGTCAGGCTGTCTATTGTCGTAATCGACACCCTGACTGTCTATTCGAGGAGAAGCCATGGCGGACATCGCCCACCACACCGCCCACGTCAACGGCACCAGCCTTCACTATGTGAGCGCCGGCACCGGCGGATCGGCGATCCTGCTGGTCCACGGCTTCCCCGAAAGCTGGTGGGCCTTCCACAAACTGATTCCCCTACTCGCGACGGCCCACCGCGTCTTCGCCGTCGACCTGCGCGGCTTCGGCGACTCGGACAACGGGCCGGGCACCTACGACAGCGCCACGTCGGCCGCCGACCTCCACGAGCTGATCGCTCACCTCGGCGTCGGCCCGGTGCATCTCACCGGGCAGGACGTCAGCGGCGCCACCGTCTTCCGCCTGGCGACGACCCACCCCGAGGATGTCCGCAGCCTGACCGCGATCGAGACGGGCCTGCCCGGTTTCGGCTGGGAAGCATTCGCCGATGTCGCCCACGGCGGCGCGTGGCACGTCGGCGTCCTCGCCGCCCCGGGCATCCCCGACATGCTGCTGGCCGGTCGCGAACGGGCATTTCTCGGCCAATACGTGTTCCCGTCCATGACCGCCGTGCCGGAGGCGATCACCGACGCCGACATCGACGAGTTCGTACGCGGTTACGCGCGGCCCGACGGCTGGCGCGGCGCCGCCGGCCTGTACCAATCGCTGCTGCGCGAGGGGAACGAGATCAAGCGTCTCGCCGAGTCACCCGGCCTCACCGTGCCGGTGCTCGCCGTCGGCGCCGGCGGCGGCTCGTTCACCGCGGCCACCATGTCGCGGGCCGCGTCGACAGAAATCCGCTCAGCTCAGCTGGACGGCGTCGGCCATTACGCCGCGATGGAAGCACCGAACGAGCTCGCGAAAGCCGTCATGGGCTTCCTCGACAGCGTCGATGCAGCACATCAATGAAGGCTGGAACGGCTGGTAGGGCGGAGGCGGAAGTGTTCCACCTTCACCACCTCCGCCGGGACGTCGGCCCGCAGCGGCGACCGGGTGAGCCAGACCAGCGCATGCTCCCCCTCGCGGACCGGCAGCCCGGGAAAGTCGTTCGCGGCATACTCGGTCTCCAGCACGGCCAAGGTGTCCGCCGAGCGCTGGGCGGGGGCGGTGAAAGGGCCGGCCCAGTACCAGATCGTCGCGTGCAGGACCGATTCCGGGTCGGCGGCGCCGCGGTCGAACACCGGCACCGGGACGATCTCCCGGAGCAGCAGGACATCGTCCGAGTCGAGCATCGTCGCGTTCGCCGCCGGTCCGTGTTTCGCCCAGGCCGGGCCGGAGTAGAAGGATGTCAGGCCTTCCCGGCGCGACCGCATGTCGGTGAATCCGCGCAGCCACACGAACTGGCCGGGCCGGTCGAGATCGCGGAACTGGCCGAGCACGGCCATCCCCAGTTCCTCCTGCGTCTCGACGAACTCGCGATCGAACAGCTCGATCAGCTCGTCGCGGCGTCCCGCACGCAAGGTGTAGCGGCGCAACTCGACAATCATTCCAAGATCCTTTCCAGTACGCCGGTGACGGTCGAGCGGGCCAGCGCCGCCCGGAACGCTTCGGTCGCCTCGTCGTACAGGTCGGTGAGCACCGGACGGATGCCGCGTCCGACCGGGCACTGCAGGTTCGGTTCGGAGCTGTGCAGGGCGAGCAGCGGCTCCGGCGAGACAGCGAGCCAGACGTCCAGCAACGTGATCTCGCCGGCCGGCCGGCCGAGGGAGAAGCCGGCGCCGTTGCCCCGGCGTGCCGTCACCAGGCCGGCCCGCTGCAGGTCACCGAGGCTGCGCCGGACGATGACCGCGTTCGTGTTGACGCTGGCCGCCACCTCGTCGGAGGTGAGCACCTCACGACCTCGCCGCCGGGCCAGCTCCAGCCAGGCGAGGGCGTGAGCCGCGATCGTCAACCTGCTGTTGGCCGCCACCCCGACAGTCTCACCGGCGAGCGCCCCGGAAGCAACTGTCCTTGTTACATTCGATCGCCGTCAGTCGGGCAGCGCGTAGTAGTCCTCGGTGATCACTGGCTCGAAGCCGAGCGAGGTGTAGAGGTTCAGCGCGCGGTCGTTGTCCGTGGCCACTTCCAGGTGGACCGTGGTGGCGCCGGCGGCGCGGGCGGTCCGGCACATGCGGTGCAGCACGTCGCGGCCGATGCCGCGGCCCTGCTGGCCGGGGTGGATCGCGAAGCCGTAGATGCCGGCCCGGTCGCCCTCCACGTACAGCCGGGCGGTGCCGATCGGCCGGCCGTCCTGCTCGACCACGAGGGCGTTCGGGTCGTGGGTGGCGGTCGAGGGTGGCTCCCAGTCGAACGCCAGGCGCAGGATCTCGCGTAGCGCCTGCTGATCGGCGGGCGTCGCGGCGCGTACGGCAATATCGGCTTTTGCCGGAACCGAAGCCGGCTCGCCGTGCAGTTCCAGGGCGTGCTCGCTGTGCTCGAGACGCCCGCCCCGCCGCAGGGCCAGCGACCGGCCCGCGGCCGAGGGGCGCGGCACGACCAGCAGAACCGCATCGTGCTCGCGTTCGCGGCACAGACCCTGGGCGGCATCCAGCAGCGCGGTGCCGATCCCCCTCTTGCGGGCGGCGGGATCGACCATGCCGGCCAGTTCGAGAGTGGGCGCGCCGTGCGCGTAGATGCCCAGGAAGCCGAGCAACCGGTCGCCGTCCCACCACAGGACGTCCTCGGCGTCGTCGCCGGAGCGGTGGCGCAACGTCTCCCACTCCAGTTTCAGCCGGCCGCCGTCGGCATCGACAACCCGGCGCTCCAGGTCGGCGATGGCGTCAAGGGCCGCCGCGGACAGCCCGGTACTGAGTTCGACCACGACGTCACCCCATCACGCGGGTCAAGCGGATTTCCGCCGTACGCCGCCGACAGCGCCCGGGCGATGTCATCAGCGAGGGATGAGCCGTCGCGGACGGCGGGACGCGACGATGTCGGATGTGAGGCCTCGATGAGCGCAGTCGCCTGGATCATTCTGCTGATCTTCCTGCTCTCGGCCCTCGGCCTGCTGGGCTGGGTGGTGCTGGGCAACTCCCTGGTGCGGGTGCCGTCGGGCAGCCTCGGGTTGCTGATGGCCAAGGGGCGGGCGACCGATCAGACATTGTTGCCGGGACCGCATTTCGTGTTCGCGTTCCGCCGGCGGATGGTGGAGGAGTACCCGTCGGTGGAGATGGCCTACCGAGCCGACGGGATCGGCGACCCCGCCGACGGAAACACGGGCGGCGGGTCGGCGACGCTGGAGAGTCCGGGACCGCCGCTCCGGGTGACGCTCGGTGATCGGACCGAGGCGACGGTCGCGATGACGGTGCGGTTCCAGCTGGTGCCCGAGCGCCTGCGCGAGGTGCATGAGCGGTTCGGGCCGTACGGCATCTTCGGCGTGGTCCGCGACCAGAGCGCACGCGCGATCCGGGCCACGCTCTCCGACACCGATTTCGGGATCGAGCAGTTCTTCGGCGCCGACCGCACGGCGTGCGAGGAGCGGCTGGCCGAGGCGGTCCGCAAGGCCGTGCAGCCCGACGGGATCAAGGTGACCGGGTTCGTGCTGGGCGCGGTCGAGCTCGGCAAGACCGGCGAGGTCATCCAGGCGACCGTGCGGGCGCGGTACGAGCTCGAACGGGAGCGTGCGGAGGCGGAGACCAGGTCGGTACGTGCCCTGAACGACGCGAACCTGGAGGAGCGTCTGGGTGCTCCCAGCGACGCGGCGTGGCGGTACCGGGAGACCGACCTGTGGCGTGAGCTGGTGGAGCGAACCAACGCGCTGCAGGTCGCGCTGCGGGCCGGCCCCGGGTCCGCGCCTCCTCCCGGACGGGCCGCGGACGACTCCGCCAACCCGGCCGGGGCCCGGCCTGATGAATGAGGAACGCACCTTCGGTGACCGGGTGCTGGAGGTCATCGCCGTGGTGCTGCTGGCCGTCTCCACGCTGGGCACCGCCTGGTGCGGTTATCAGGCCTCCCAATGGTCAGGCGTTCAGACCGAGTACAACCAGCAGGAGACCAACCATCGGCTGGAGGCGAACCGGCAGTTCGCCCGGGCCATCCAGACCTTCTCGTACGACTCCAGCGTGATCGCGTTCTACGCGCAGGCGGTGCAGGCGCACAACACGAGGCTGGCCGACTTCTACCGCACCGTCATGGCGCGCAAGGACCTGCTGCCGTTCCTGGACAAGTGGGAGGCGACGGTCCGCGCCGGCGGCACGCCGACGCCGCTGCTCGAGGATCCGCAGTACATCGGGGCTCAGGCCGGCGGGTACCAGAGTGAGCAGGAGGCGGCCGAGCAGGCCGCCCGCGCGGCGCAACAGGCGGCCGACCGGTCGCAGGTCTACACGCTGAACACGATCCTGCTGGCCGTGGCGCTGTTCTTCGCCGGAGTCACGTCCTCGTTCCGATACCGATCCGCGCGCATCATGCTGATCATGCTGGCCCTTCTGACCCTGGCCATCGCCGCGACGAGGCTGGCCGACCTGCCGGTCGCCTGACGGGTCGCCCGCCTGACGGGTCGCCCGCCTGACGGGTCGCCCGCCCGACGGGCCGGGTCGAGCGGGCCGGGTCGAGCGGGCCGGGTCGAGCGGGCCGGGTCGAGCGGGCCGGGTCGAGCGGGCCGGGTCGAGCGGGCCGGGTCAGTCGAGAGGGGCCGTGGACTCCCGCGTGATCAGGCGGGGGCCGATGGTCTCGATGCCCGAGCCGAGCGTGCCGTCGATCGCCGCGAACAGCCGCTGGGCGGCCAGCCGGCCGAGCTCCTCGAGGTTCATGTCGATCGTGGTCAGCGGCGGGCGGGCGTTGACCGCGAGGATGTTCCAGTTGTCGAAGCCGATCACGGCGACCTGGGCCGGAACGGCGAGTTTCTCCTGGTGCAGGACGTCGAGGACGCCGCGGGCGATCTCGTCGGAGCCGGCGAAGATGGCGTCGATGCCGGGGTCGCGCTGCAGCAGCATGCGGGTGGCGCCCCGGCCCCACGCCTCGGACCAGGCGCCGAACCAGACCTGGTCGCCGGCCAGCGGGAGGCCTTCCTGGGCCAGGCGGTCGAGGGCGCCGCGGGCGCGGTCCTGCGCGGCGCCGTAGGACGGGTCGCCGGTGATGTGGGCGATGCGCCGGCGGCCGTGCCGGATCAGGTGGTCGACGGCCAGGCGGCCGCCGCCGACGTTGTCGGTGACCAGGGACAGGTCGGCCGGGTTGTCGGAGGGGGAGTAGGCGTAGATGACCGGAACCGGAAGCTCGCCCAGGGACGGCCGCGCGTCGGGCCGGGCGCCCACCACGATCAGCCCGTCGACCCGCCGGGACAGCAACGCGCGCAGATGATGCCGTTCGCGAAGATTGTCGCCCCGGGCGTCGCAGAGGAACACCGACGTCTGGTCGGAACCGAAGGCGTCCTCGGCCCCCATGAGGATCGGAATCGAGAATCGGCCCTCGAGGTCGGACGTGAGCAGACCGACCGTTCCGCTGCGCTGAGTGATCAGCCCCTGCGCGAGCGTGTTGGGGGAGAACGACAGCGCCTCCGCGGCCTGAATGACCTTGGCACGAGTCTCGGCGCGTACCTGCGGCTGGTTGTTGAGCGCCTTCGACGCGGTCGCGATCGAGACGCCGGCCAGCTTGGCCACGTCACGCAGCGTAGATCGGCCGGCCGGGCGTGGACCGTCCGCACTGGACCCCGGCTCTATCGGACCCCTTGACAACAGTTTTTCCTCCGTATTACGTTCCTGAAAACCTTTTCGGTCTTCCGCAAACTCCCCCGGAAACGCCCCACCTGCGTATGAGAGTACCTGTGGCGACGTCGCGACCGAAACGGCCCGAAAACCTTTTGTGGTGTGTCTCGGAGGGCAACGTGCGGCTCGACATATCCAACAACATCCGCAGAGCGATCGCAGGCATCGCTGTCGCAACACTGACCATGACCGGGCTGGCCGCGTGTGGTGGCGGCGACGACAAGGGCTCGTCCGCCGCACCGGCCGCGGCCGGCGTCGACGGCGTCGACGACGGCTCGGAACTCACATTGTGGACGCGTGCGCCGCTGGAGCTGCAGGCCAAGGCTCTGGTCGAGGCGTACAACGGCAGCCACAAGAACCAGGTGAAGCTGACCATCGTCCCCAACGACGACTACGTGGCGAAGGTGGGCGCGGCGGCCGGCAGCGGCGACCTGCCCGACCTGTTCGCGGCGGACATCGTCTACGTCCCCAACTGGGCCAAGGCCGGCCTGTTCGCCGACCTGACCGACAGCATCGCCAAGCTCCCGTACGCCGACAAGATCAACAAGGCGCACCTGGACGCCGGCACCTTCGAGAACAAGAGGTACGTGCTCCCCTTCGTACTCGATCTGTCGGTGATGTTCTGGAACAAGGATCTCTACAAGGCGGCCGGTCTCGACCCGGAGAAGGGCCCGACCACCCTCAAGGAGTTCAAGGACCAGGCCCTCGCGGTCCAGAAGCTGAAGAAGCCGGGCGTCTACGGCACTTTCTTCGGCGGCAACTGCGGCGGCTGCAACGTCTTCACCTGGTTCCCGATGGTCTGGGCCAGCGGTGAGGACGTGATGAACCCCGAGGGCACCAAGTCGCTGCTCAACGGCACGGCGGCCAAGGAGGTCTACTCGACCTGGCACGACCTCCAGGCGGCCGGCGCCATCGCTCCCGGCTCCAAGGAGGAGACCGGCGCCACCTGGGTCGCGGGCTTCCAGGAGGGCAAGGTCGGCGTGATGCCGTACCCGGCGACGCTGCTGACCACCGCCGACAAGACCGTCAAGACCGGCGTGGCGGCGCTCCCGGGCGTCAACGGCGGCGGCTCCACGTTCGTCGGCGGCGACGGCATCGGCGTCTCCAAGGACTCGAAGAAGTCCGCGCAGGCCTGGAACTTCCTCGCCTGGATGATGTCCGAGAAGGGCCAGGTCGACGTCCTGGCGAAGAACGGCACCTCGGTGGCCCGCAGCGACCTGGTCAACAACCAGTACTCGGCCAAGGACCCCCGGGTCGCGCTGATCAACGAGGTCGCGGGCCGGCCGGAGAGCAAGACCCCGGTGGCCATCAACTTCCAGCAGGCGTTCAACGCCCCGGGCAGCCCCTGGGTCACGTTGTTCCGCAACCAGGTCTACGGCGACGGAGCCAACCTGGACAAGGACAACGACGCCATCAGCCAGGCCCTCAGCCAGCAGTGACAGTGCGAAGCATTCCCGCTGTCGCGGCGGAGACCCACCCCCGCCGGCGGCGTCGCTGGTCGTCGTCGCTGGCGGGGTGGGGGTACGCGCTCCCCACCGCCGCGTTCGTCCTGATCTTCTTCGTCGTGCCGATCGGCATCGTGGCCCGGATGTCGGTCTCCGACTGGAAGCTGTTCACCGGCGACCGGGGCTGGAACTCGGGGAAGAACTTCCAGTCGGCCCTCGACGACCGGCTGCTGTGGCCGGCGGTGTGGTTCACCGTCAAGTACACGGTCGTCACCACGGTCATCCTGCTCGTGCTGGCCCTCGGGCTCGCGCTGCTGGTGCAGGAGTCGTCCCGCTGGACCGGCTTCCTGCGGACGTCGTTCCTGATCCCGTCGGCCCTCGGCCTGGCCTCCGCCTCGCTGTTGTTCTACGCCCTCTACTCCCCGCAGAGCAGCCCGCTGCTGGGCTTCACCGACAAACCCATTTCCTTCCTGGGTACGCCGATGTCGGCGCTGTGGTCGACCGTGGTTCTGATCGTGTGGCGCTACGCCGGCTTCTACATGCTCCTGCTGGTGGTCGGGCTGCAGAGCATCTCCGGCGACGTCTACGAGGCGGCCCGGCTCGACGGCGCCAACCGGTGGCAGACGTTCCGCCGGATCACCCTGCCGCTGCTGCGGCCGTCCCTGGCGCTCAGCACGATCCTGTGCGTCACCGGCTCGCTGCTGGCCTTCGACCAGTTCTACATCCTCACCAAGGGCGGCCCGGACAACAGCACGATCACCATCGTCCAGCTCGTCTACAACTCGGCCTTCCAGGGCCGCAACGACCTCGGCCGGGCGGCCGCGCTGTCGATCCTGGTGCTGGGCGCCCTGCTGATCATCAATCTCGTTCAGTTCCGCAGTCTCCGCGGCAAGGAGAACTGATGCTGCGCACTCCCACCCGCGTCTTCACCGGCGCGCTGGCACTCCTGTTCCTCTTTCCGCTCGTCTGGGCCGCGGTCGCCTCGGTCAGCCCGCAGGGCGGCACCGCGCAGACCCACGGCTGGGGTCTCGGCAACTACCAGACTCTCGCCCACTACCAGGCCGGCATCGTCCAGTACCTGCTGAACTCCACGGCGGTATCGCTGATGACCGTCGCGTTCACCCTCGCCGTGGCCACGCTGGGCGGGTACGCCTTCGCGATGTTCAGCTTCCCCGGGAAGAACGTGCTGTTCCTGGTGACGCTGGCGATCCTCATGGTGCCGTACGCGACGCTGCTCATCCCGCTGTACGTGCTGCTCAACGACCTCGGCCTGCAGAACTCCCTGGTCGGGCTGGCCCTCGTGCTCACCATGTTCCAGCTGCCGTTCGCGGTGTTCATGATGCGCATCTCGTTCGAGGCCGTGCCCAAGGAACTGCGCGAGTCGGCGCTGGTCGACGGCTGCGGCAGCTTCCGGGCCCTGTGGCACATCCTGCTGCCGGCCGTCCGCGCCGGCCTGGTCACGGTCGGCATGTTCGCCTTCCTGGCCGCCTGGAACGACTTCATCACGCCGCTCGTGCTGATCAGCGACTCCAGCAAGGCGCCCCTGCCGCTGGCCGTGGCCAACATGCGGCAGCAGGTCATGGGGATCGTCGACTACGGCGCCACCGAAGCCGGCGTGGTCGTGCTGGCCCTGCCCTGCATCTTGATCTTCCTCGCCCTCCAGCGGCACTACGTCCGTGGGTTCATGTCCGGCGCTCTCAAGGGTTGACACGTGACCGTCTCCATCAGCAATGACAAAGCCACCCCCGCCGCACCCACGACCGGAAGACTGCGCCCGCTGGGCCTGCGCGAGATCACCCTGAAGCCGGGCTTCTGGCAGCAGCGTCAGGACACCAACCGGAACGCGTCCCTCGCGCACATCGAGCACTGGCTGGAGAAGACCGGCTGGCTCGGCAACTTCGACGCCGCCGCCGAGGGCCGGTTGCCCGGCGCCCGCCGCGGCCGCGAGTTCTCCGACACCGAGACCTACAAGCTCCTGGAGGCGATGGCCTGGGAGTACGGCCGGACCGGTGACCCCGCCCTGGACGAGCGCTACCGGGCGATCGTCCGCCGGGTCGCCGCGGCGCAGGAGCCCGACGGGTACCTGAACACGAACTTCGGGCGGCCCGGCCAGGCCCCGCGCTACAGCGACCTGGAGTGGGGGCACGAGATCTACTCGTACGGCCATCTGATCCAGGCCGGCGTGGCCCGGGCCCGGGCGACCGGCCCCGACGAGCTGTTCCAGGTCGCCGTGCGGGCCGCCGACCACGTCTGCGAGGTGTTCGGGCCGGACGGGATCGCCTCGGTGTGCGGGCACGCGGAGATCGAGCCCGCCCTCGTCGAGCTGTACCGGGTGACCGGCGAGCGCCGCTACCTCGAGCAGGCCCGCCTGTTCGTGGAGCGCCGCGGCAACCAGGTCCTCGCCGACATCGAGTTCGGCCGCTCCTACTTCCAGGACGACATGCCCACGCGGCAGGCGGAGGTGCTGCGCGGGCACGCGGTCCGGGCCACCTACCTGGCCGCGGGCACGGTGGACGTGGCCGTCGAGACCGGGGACGCCGGGCTGCTCGATGCCGTGACCCGGCAGTGGCGCAACGCGGTGGCCCGGCGCACGTACCTGACCGGCGGCATGGGCTCGCGGCACCAGGACGAGGCCTTCGGCGACGACTACGTGCTGCCGCCCGACCGGGCGTACTCGGAGACCTGCGCCGCGATCGGGTCGGTGATGCTCAGCTGGCGGCTGCTGCTGGCCCACGGCGACGCGGAGTACGCCGACCTGATCGAGCGCACGCTGTTCAACGTCATCGCCACCTCGCCGGCCGACGACGGCCGCGCCTTCTTCTACACCAACACCCTGCACCAGCGCACGCCCGGCACCGAGCCGGCGCCGGACGTGCTCGTGCCGCGCGCGGCGTCCAGCCTGCGCGCGCCGTGGTTCGCCGTCTCCTGCTGCCCGACCAACCTGGCCCGCACCTACGCGAGCCTCGCCGCCTATCTGGCGACCGTCGACGACGACGGCCTCCAGATCCACCAGTACGCGGCCGCCACGATCCGCACCGGCCGATTCGGCTGCGAGATCGACACGAGTTACCCCCACGAGGGGCGCATCACCGTCCGGATCACCGAGTCACCCGACACCCCTTGGACGCTCAGCCTCCGAGTGCCGCACTGGGCCACCGGCGCGACCCTCGACGGCCGTCCGGTCGAACCCGGCTGGGCCCATCTGAACCGCCGCTTCTCCCCGGGCGACGTCGTAGTTCTCGAACTGCCCATGCAACCCCGCATCACCGCGCCGGATCCGCGCATCGATGCCATCCGCGGCTGTGTCGCCGTCGAACGCGGACCGATCGTGCTCTGCGCCGAGTCCGTGGACCTGCCCCCGGGCGTCGACCTGAACGCCCTGCGGGTACTCCCGCACGCCGAGGAACGCGACGGTGCCGTTGTCGTCACCGGCCTGACCGTCCAGCCGCCGCCACACGGCTGGCCGTACGGCATCGCGCCCGAACCCATCACCGGGACCGTCGACGTCCCGCTGCGTCCTTACCACCGATGGGCCCGCCGGGGCCCGTCGACCATGCGCGTCTGGCTGCCCCTCGCCGACGGAAGGACCAACCAGCAGTGAAATTCGCACCCTATGGGGTCGTCGCGGCAGTTCTTGCGACGGTCCTGATGCCCCCTGCCGCGGCTCAGGCCGCTCCCACCGCCGACACCCCGTACCCCACCTTCAAGGGCGACGCCGACCCGGTGCCCGCCGAGGGAACCGGCTACCACGTCCGCAACCAGCTCCAGGCCATCTTCGACGCCGATGTCGCCGCCGGCGCCGGATCGAGCACCGACCAGGACTTCTGGATCGACCGCATGCTCGCGCGCACCGGCAACCAGCCGGGCGGGTCGAACGGCGACGCCAACCAGTACCTGTTCAGCCGCGGCCGGGCCGTGTTCATGAAGACGCACAGCCCCGGCGTGCTGGGCTTCGGCGGCGAGGTCGCCTACATCGAGTCGATCGCCGACGGTCAGGGCGCGTACACGATCACGGCCGCGGTGAACGGCGCGGACGTCACGCTGACCGAGGACGCCGCGTCCCGCAAGCAGACCCCCAGCTACTTCCGCGGTGTCTTCACCAACACCGCGGCCGGCCTGCGGATCGTCGAGACCAAGTTCATCACCGACAAGAACGTCGCCGTGACGAACCTCGACCTGTCCAGCACGAACGGCGCCGCCAAGGACGTCGTGCTGACGGCCACCTCGGCGTTCGCCAAGACGGTCGCCGACGACAGCGGCGAGCTGACCGGCTCGACGATCGCGTTCAACAAGCTCACCACGATCTTCCCGCGGTTCTCCGGCGACGGCTTCGCGCCGGTCGACGGCACGCTCAAGCAGACGGTCGCGGTGCCGGCGAGCGGGGCGGCGAAGACGAAGCTGCAGCTCGGCTTCATCACCAAGGAGCAGCCGGACTCGACCACCGAGTACCTGCACTACAAGGGACTGGCGCCGGCCGCCGCGTACACCGAGCAGGTCACGGCGTACAACCGGTGGTGGGCCGACAACGTGCCCTACCTGGACACGCCCGACAACAACATCGACAAGACGCTGTTCTACCGCTGGTGGCTGATGCGGTACAACTTCCTCGACGCCGACCTGCCGGGCAACGACTACCAGTTCCCGACGTCGATGGAGGGCGTGCTCGGCTACAACAACGCGATCGTGCTGAGCGTCGGCATGTTCGTCGACGACCTCAAGTACTTCCGGGACCCGGTCTACTCGTACGGGCCGTGGGTGTCCGCCGGTGAGGTCGCCAAGAGCTCGAAGTACGTCGACAACCCGGGCGACCCGGCCAACTGGTCCAACAGCTATACCGAATATCTCTCCGAGGCGGCCTGGCGGTCCTACCAACTGCATGGTGGTCCATCGGTCATCGCCGAGAACCTGGCCAAGTACGCCGAGAACGACGTCAAAGGCCTCCAGCAGGCGTACGACACGAACGGTAACGGCCTCATCGAGTACAACTGGGGCGCGATGACCGGCAACGACGCCGACGCGGTGTCGTTCGACTGGCGCAAGAACCAGAACATGGACCGTACCGAGAACGCGTACCTGTACTCGAACGCGAAGGCCTCGGCCGCCGCCTACCGGACCGCCGGTGACACGGCCAAGGCCGACCAGATGGACCAGCTCGCCGAGCAGATCAAGGCGGCCGTCCTGCAGTACCTGTGGGAGCCGGCCCGGACCACCCCGGACGAGATGGGGCTGTACGGCAACCTGCTCAAGCACAGCCTGGTCAACGGCAACGTCAAGGTGCCGTGGAAAGAGATCAACAACTACTACCCGTTCGCGGTCGGCCTGATGCCCAAGCCGGGCGACGCCGACTACACCCAGCCGTACGTCGAGGCCCTGCGCCTGTTCGCCGACGACAAGCAGTACCCGATCTTCCCGTTCACCACGGCCAACCAGGCCGACAAGGCGGCGGCCGCCGCGCAGGGCGACCCGGGCAGCAACAACTTCTCGGTCATCAACTCGACGGTCGATTTCCGGATGCTCTCCTCGGTGCTGCGGAACTACCCTTCGCCGTATCTGAACGCCGAGTCGTACAAGAAGCTGCTGTACTGGAACGCCTTCGCGCAGTACCAGAACGGCGACAACCGCTACCCCGACCAGAACGAGTTCTGGGCCGACGGCTCGACCGCCAACGGCGGCACCGTGGGGTATCGCTCGTGGATCCACCACACGATCCTCGGCGCCACGAACTTCACCATGATCGAGGACGCGATGGGTCTGCGCCCCCGCTCCGACGCGAAGGTGGAGCTCGACCCGATCGACATCGGCTGGGACCACTTCACCGCCAACAACATCCGCTACCGGGACAAGGACCTGACGGTCGTGTGGGACGCGCCCGGTGGTACGAAGTACTACGGGTCTGACGTTCCCGAGGGCTATTCGGTCTACCTCGACGGCCAACTGGCCTTCACCGCCGACAAGCTCGGCAAGATCGTGTACGACCCGGCCACCGGCACCGTCCAGGCGGCGCCCGGCGTCACGGTCCTCACGCACGCGCAGAGCGAGGTGCAGGCGCCGCAGGACGTGCGGTTCGCGGCGGACGCGCGGATCGTCGACGTGATGGCCAAGGCCGGCGCCGACATCAACCCGGCCAGCACCGGCAAGCCGGACGTCGCCCAGGGCAAGCCGGCCACCGCGACGTTCTCGGCGAGCGGCCGAACCCCGGCCGGCGCGGTCGACGGGACCACCGTCAACGAGCCCTTCTGGGGCACGGCCGGTTCACCCAACGCGTCCGACTCGATCGACATCGACCTTCAAGGTCAAAAGAATATCGACGACGTACGCGTGTACTTCTACAAGACCACGACGACGGCGACCGTGGCCGGGTACGCACCACCGGCCCAGTTCACGGTCCAGTACGACAACGGCGGCGGCTGGACGACGATCCCGGGGCAGACCCGGTCGCCGGCCTACCCGCGCGGCAACCTCAACCAGGTCCGCTTCCCGTCGCTCGAGGCGAGCAAGTTGCGGGTCACCGTGCAGCACGCCCCGGGCTTCAAGACCGCCGTCAAGGAGGTACAGGCCTTCGACTCCGGCGTCGCCGCGCCGCAAGCGGTCAACGCCCCGCCGTTGGCCGACGCGTGGCTGGACTCCTCGTACAGCGCGGCCGGCTCGGCCCGGCTGATCGGCCTCGCGCAGGACGACGGCAACCCCGGCACCGCGCTCACCTCGGCCTGGACGGTGGTGGACGCGCCGGACGGCGGCTCGGCCGCCTTCGACCCGGCGAACGCGCCCAGCACGGTCGCCCGGTTCACCAAGTCCGGCCGCTACACGCTGCGGCTGACCGTCGGCAACGGCACGGCGACCGCGACCAAGGACGTCGTGGTGCAGGCGACCGCGCTGAGCGAGGGCTCGATCAATGTGGCCTCGACGGCGACCCCGACCGCCAGCTTCACGGCCGGCTGGAACTCGGTGAACGCGGTGAACGACGGCAAGCCGTCGCTGTTCACCGGGGGCGCGCAGACCGACCTGTGGGGCACCTGGACCGGCAACGAGCCGGCCACCAGGTGGCTGCAGTACGACTTCCCATCGCCCGTACGCGTCGACAAGGCGTCGATCGACTTCTGGTCCGACTCCACCACCGGCGGCAGCGGGGTGTCCGTGCCGAAGTCGTGGAAGCTGCAGTACTGGGACGGCACCGCGTTCCAGGACGTGACCGGCGCGACCGGTTTCGACCCGGCGGTCCGCGGCAGCACCAACAACGTGTCGTTCGACCCGGTCACCACGACCCGGCTGCGGGCGACCTTCAACGCGCTGCCCAACGCGGCCGGCACGGCGTACTCGGCGGTCGGGGTCTCGGAATGGCGGGTCTTCGCCGCCGCCGCGAGCTCGATCCAGGCCGTGGACGCCCGCACCCAGGTCGGGGTGGCACCGGCGCTACCGGCCACGGTGAACGTCACCTACGCCGACGGCAGCACGCTGCCGGTAGCGGTGTCGTGGGGCCAGATCGACCCGGCCAAGCTGGCGGCCGTCGGCGACTTCACCGTCTCCGGCTTCGTCAACGGCACCACGCTGACCGCCACCGCCCACGTGTGGGTCCGCGGCAGCGACCCGGTCCAGATCACCACGATCGACCCGGTCACGGTCGCCACCAAGGTCGGCGTCGCCCCGGCGCTGCCGGCCGGCGTCACCGCCGGCTACAACGACGGGTCCCGCCAGAGCGGCATCGCCGTCACGTGGGCCGCGATCGATCCGGCTTCCTATCAACATGCGGGCACCTTCGACGTGAGCGGCCAGGTGGCCGGCACCGACAAGACCGCCACCGCCACCGTGGTCGTCGGCGACGGCGGCCCGAAGGACGAGATCGCCCCGGTCCCCGTGCTCTCCACCGACCCGGCGCTGCCGACCGGCTGGACGAACACGAACGTCACGGTCACCGCGACGGCCACCGACAACCAGGACGACCACCCGAAGATCGAGGTCGCGGTCGGCGCGGGCGCCTTCGCGGCGTACACCGCACCGGTCACCGTCTCGGCCGAGGGCTCGACCGTGGTGAAGGCCCGAGCCACCGACCAGGCGGGCAACGTCTCGCCGGTCACCCAGGTCACCGTCGGCATCGACAAGACCGTCCCGTCGGTCACCGCGTCGCTCGACGNGGCGAGCCGGTCGGTGACGATCACCGGCGTCGACAGCGGCTCCGGCGTGGCGGCGGTGCAGTATCGCCTCACCGTCGGCGGCGTGGTCACGCAGGACTGGACCACGGCCGGTGGCCTGGTCCCGATCGGATCGTCGGCCACCACGGTCGACTACCGGGCGGTCGACAAGGCGGGCAACACGTCGGGCACCGGGACCCTCGAGGTCGCGGCCGGGCAGGCCCCGGTCAACGTGGCCCGGACCGGCACGGCGTCCGCGTCGTACACCCCGGGCTGGGTGACTGCCGACAACATCGCCGACGGCGTGCAGCCGACCGGTCCGGTCGGGCCCAACACCGACGTGTGGAACACCTGGCCGCAGGTCGGCGAGCAGTGGATCCAGCTCGACTGGGCGTCGCCGGTCACGGTCGACCGCAGCCGCATCTGGTTCACCGATGACGTCGATGCCTCCGGCGCCGGGGTCGCACCGCCGGCGTCCTGGAAGATCCAGTACTGGGACGGCAGCGCGTGGCAGGACGTCGTCTCTCCCTCCGCCTACGGCACGTCCGCGACCGCGTGGAACACGGTGACCTTCACCAAGGTGACCACCACGAAGCTGCGGGCCCTGCTGCAGTCGAGCGGGACCGAGGACGGCATGGGCGCTCCGGGCGTGCAGGAGTGGGAGGTCTACGACGTCCCGGGCAATCCCGACCCGCAGTTCGACGTCCAGGTTCAGGCCAAGACCCAGTGCATCGGCGGCAAGGCGTACGTCGCGGTGAACGCGGTCAACGCCGATACGACCTCCTTGGACATCGAGCTCATCACACCGTACGGCTCGAAGAAGGTCCAGGCGGTTGCCCCCGGCAAGACGGCCTACCAGCAGTTCAACTCGCGGGCGGCGATCGTGGCCGCCGGGAACGCGACCGTCAAGGTCACCGGCGGCTCGGTCACCACCCAGATCGCGGCGCCGTACGGCGCGGTCAGCTGCGGATAACAGGAGAAGCACCGTGAGACTGCTGCGCGCAGCGGCGGTCGCGGGGATGGTCGTGGCGGGGATGCTCTGCGCACCCGCCACGGCCGCCCTGGCCGCCGATTCGTACACCTTCATCCACCCCGGCAACCCGATCCTCGCCGACGGCTCGTACTACTCGGCCGATCCGGCGCCGCTGGTCGCCGACGACCAGCTGTACATCTACACCGGCCACGACGAGGCCGGGCCCACCACCAACGACTTCCAGATGAACGAATGGGGCGCGTTCCGCACCTCGGACGTCGCCTCCGGCACGTGGACCCACTACCCGTCCCTCGCCCGGCCCGAGACCCTGTTCAACTGGGCCACCCCCGGGCGGGCCTACGCCGGCCAGGTCGTGCATGGCCCGGACGGCCGCTACTACTGGTACCTGCCGGTCAGCGAGCGGACCAGCACCGCCGCCGACAAGTTCGCGATCGGCCTGGCCGTCTCGGACAGCCCGACCGGGCCGTGGACCGACTACGTCGGCGGGCCGCTGATCTCGCAGCGCGTCCCGACCGCCAACGACATCCAGAACATCGACCCGACCATCCTCGTCGACAAGGGCCGGGTGTTCGTCTACTGGGGAACGTTCGGTCAGCTGCGCTGGCTCGAGTACCAGCCGGACATGAAGACGCCGATCGGCACCCAGAAGTCCGTCACCGGGCTGACCGGGTTCTTCGAGGCGCCCTGGATCTTCGAGAGGAACGGAACCTACTACCTCGCGTACGCGGGGAACAACGCCGGCCCGACCTCCGCGTGCACGCCGGCCAACTACCACGCCTGCATCGCGTACGCGACCGCGACCTCACCGACGGGACCGTGGACGTACCGCGGAACCGTGCTCACGCCGGTGTCGTCGACGACCAGCCACCCGGGCATCATCCAGTACCACGGCCAGTGGTACCTCACCTATCACACGGCCGATGCCGTGGGTGGCGGGCACTTCCGCCGCTCCGTGGCGATCGACAAGGTCGAGTGGGACGACACCCAGTCGCCGCCGCGGATGAAGCAGGTCGTCCAGACACCGGTCAAGGAGCGCGACCGCATGCCGCGGGCGAACATCGCCCAGGAGGCTAAGGTCACCGTCTCCAACGACCCGGTGCCCACGCAGTACTGGGTGAAGGCGCTCAACGACGAGATCGTCCGGGCCAACCCGCTGCCGCCCGACATGTGGGGCACCTGGACCGGCAGCAACCCGCCGCAGCAGTGGGTCCAGTACACCTGGGACCAGCCGATGCGGATCAGCGGCTCGCAGATCGACTTCTGGAACGACCAGGCCCAGGGCACCGGCGTCGGCGTAGCCGCCCCGGCCCGATGGAAGATCCAGTACTGGAACCCGGCCACCGGCCAGTGGGCCGACGTGCCCAACCCGAGCGGCTATCCGACGAGCACCTCGGGCTTCCAGAACACGACCTTCGACCCGGTGACCACGACGCAGGTCCGGGCCACCTTCGACGCGTCGACAAACGGCAGCACGTACTCGGCCGTCGCGGTCGAGGAGTGGAAGATCCTGGCCGCCCAGCCGGCCACGGTCGCCGCCCCGCCGCTGACCGTGGAGACCGGCGAGACCGAGCTGCCGGGCACCGTGCCGGTCACCTTCGGGCCGGAGACCCTTCAGGTGCCGGTCTACTGGGATCCGGTCACCGCGGCCGACGTCGCCGATCCGGGAACGTTCCAGGTCCAGGGGGACGTGCTCGGCTACGCGGCCGGCAAGGTCAGCGCGACCGTCACGGTCATCTCGCCCGGCGACACCGCCGGTGACGTGACCGCGCCGACGCTGACGCTCACGCCCAGCGGCAGCGCCGGAACCGGCGGCTGGTTCAGATCGGGAGTCAGGGTGCGGATCGCCGCCACCGACGACCGCGGCGGCCGGACCACGATCTCGTCGGCCGTCGACAGTGGACAGCCGGTGATCGCGGAGCCGGTGCGCTACACCGACGTCACGGTCACCGGCGACGGGCAGCACACGGTCAGCGCGACCGCCACCGACCGCGCCGGCAACACGTCGGCCGCGGCCGGTCTCCCAGTGAAGATCGACGCCACCGCGCCGGTCAGCGCCGGGACGGTCGCCGGCCGTGCCGTGACGGTCGCCGCCACCGACGCCACGTCGGGCGTCGCGCGGATCGAGTACGCGATCGACACCGGGGCGTGGACCGTCTACTCCGGACCGATCGCGGCGCCCGACGCCAACAAGCACACCGTGTCGTTCCGGGCGACCGACAACGCCGGAAACCTCGAGACGGCGAGGGCGGCGACCATCCCGGCCGACCTGTCCGGGCCGCTGTCCGGCAACGTCGGGCCGATCGCCACGCCGACCGCGTCGTACACGGCCGGCTGGAACAGCGTCACCGCGCTCAACGACAACGCCGACGTCGCCAACCCGGGACAGGCGCAGATCTGGGGCACCTGGTCCGGCACCCGGCCGGCCACCCAGTGGATCCAGTACGACTGGTCGCGGCCGATCCGGCTCACCGGCGCCGAGCTGAAGTTCTGGCGCGACTCGAACAAGGGCACCGGCGACGGCGTCGCCGAGCCGGACGGCTGGAAACTCCAGTACTGGGACGGCAGCGCGTTCCAGGACGTCGCCGGGGTGACCGCCTACGGCACCAGCTCGACCGCGTTCAACACGGTCAGCTTCACGCCGGTCACCACGTCACGGCTGCGCGCCACCATCGACGCCAACTCCAACGGCACCACGTACTCCGCGGTCGCCGTCACCGAGTGGCGCGTCTTCGCCCAGGAAATTCCCGTTACCGCCACGGCCGCGCCCCGGTGCATCGCGGGCAAGGCGTACCTCGCCGTCGACGCCCACAACGGCGGCGAGTCTCCTGTGGACATCACGGTCGAAACCCCGTACGGAAGCAAGGTTTTCCCGGCGGTGAAGACCGACGCGTATCAGTCCTTCGCGGCCCGCGGCACCACGATCCCGGCCGGCGCCGCCACGGTGACCGTGTCCGGCACCACCCTCCATGCCCCCTACGGCGCTCTCACCTGCAACTGATAGGAGCACGAATGAACATCCCGAAGAAGCGGCTGATCGCGGTGGCCGCGCTGGCCGGCGTGACCGCGTTCCCGACCGCCGCCGTCGCGGACCCGGGCGACTCGGCCGACGTCGACGTCACCGTCGACATCGCCCCGATCAAGGTGCCCGGCGTGCTGGCGATGACCGTGGCCGGCGGCGCGGTGGCGCTGCACGAGAACGGATCCACGCTGACCGTCCGGCAGTTCACCGGCACCCTGCCCACGGTGACCGTCACCGACACCCGCACCGCCGACGAGATCCCGGCCGGCTCCAGCTGGGCCGTGCTCGGCTCCTCGAGCGACTTCACCGGCACCTCCGGCCAGGCCCCGATCACCGCCGACCACCTCGGCTGGAAGCCGCGCCTGGTCGACGGCGGCAACAGCGAGGGACAGGTCAGCGAGGGCGAGGAGGTCGTCACGTCGCTGGACGAGCCGACCCAGCCCGGCAACAACGTCGGCCTCACCGACCAGGAACTGCTGGTGTCCACGTACGACTCGGCGTCGGTCACCGGCGACGCGTACTCCGTCGACGCCGACCTGTTCCTGCGCACCCCGGCCGACGTGGCGGCCGGCTCCTACAAGTCCAAGCTGACCCTCTCCCTGTTCGAGTAAGGAAAGGACCCCTCCCATGATCGTCCAGGTGATCGCGGCCGTTCTGCTGGCTGCCACCCCGGTCCATGCTGACGCCAAAGTCACCTGGACGGTCCAACCGGCCGACGGGAGCCGGTGGATCGAGCGCACCCTCGACCCCGGCCAGAAGGTCACCGAGAAGCTGGCGGTACGCAACCTGGGCACCACCGACACGGTGTTCGCCCTGAGCGCGGCCGACGGCTACCTGACCGGCCAGGGCCACTTCAACATGCTGTCGTCGGACAAGAAGTCGGTCGACGGCGGCACCTGGATCACCGTGCAGCCCAGCGTCGCCGTCCCCGCCGGCCAGACCCGGGTCGTCCCGTTCACCATCACCGCGCCGGCCGGCGCCACCCCGGGCGATCACCCGGCCGGCATCGCCGCGTCGGTGCTCAGCAGTTCCGGCACCGTGCAGGTGGAAAGCCGCGTCGGCTTCCGGGTCATGCTCCGCGCCAGCGGGACCGTCCGGGCCGCGCTCGCCGCGCAGCGGGTCACCGTCCACTATGAGCGCTCCTGGAACCCGCTGCGCTCGGGCACGGTCCACGTCACCTACACGGTGGCCAACACCGGCAATGTGCGGGCCGACGCCCGCGCCTCCGTTTCCGTCGCCGAGCTCTTCGGCGCCCACCATCGTGACGGCGGCGCGGCCGCGGGGGAGCTGCTGCCCGGCGGCACCCGCCCGGCCGACGGCCGCGTCCACGGCGTCTGGGGGCTCGGCCCCGTACACGCGAAGATCCTGCTCTCCCCGGCCGATCCGGCCGGCCCCGCCGACGTGACGGTGTGGGTCGTGCCGTGGCCGCAGCTTTTCGCGGTGGCACTGCTAGTCGCACTCGTCCTCGTCCTGCGGGCCCGACGGCGCCGGTTCGCCCGGTTGCTGGAGGAGGCCCGCCGGGAATCGAGAAAGGATCGCCACCAGTGACTTCGCTCAACCGCCGGCAGCTGTTCCAGCTCTCCGCCCTCAGCGCCGCCTCCGCCGGTTTCCTGGCCGCGCTTCCCCCCGGCGCGGCCTCGGCCGCCATGTCGATCGACCTCGGACCCGGATCGACCGCCCCCGTCCGGCCGTTCCCGCTCGGCGACGTGCGGCTGGGGAACGGACTGCTGCAGACCAAGCGCGACCGCACCAAAGCCTTCCTCCGGGCGTACGACGAACGACGGTTCTTGGTGTTGTTCAACAACCAGGCCGGCCGGCCCAATCCGGCGGGCGTCGCGGTGCCGGGCGGCTGGGAGGACGGCGGTCTGCTCAGCGGACACTGGGCGGGGCACTACCTGACCGCCCTCGCGCAGGCCTACGCGGACCAGGGCGAGGCCGTCTACAAGACCAAGCTCGACTGGATGGTCACCGAGCTCGCCGCGTGCCAGGCCGCCATCACGGCCCGCCTGGGAGGAACCGGCGGCGGTGAGCAGCCGGCGCCGGTCATCGGCCGCGTTCCCGGCAAGTTCGGCAACGCGCTTCGCCTGAACGGCCCGAGCAAGGCGCAGTACTGCACCCTGCCCCAGGAGGCGATCAACCAGCTCACCAGCTTCACCATCGCCACCTGGATCAACCTCGGCTCCACCGCGAGTTGGACCCGGCTGTTCGACTTCGGCCAGTCGACCGGCATCAACATGTTCCTGACCCCGCGGGCGGGAGTGACCGGCAACGTGCCGCGGTTCGCCATCACCGTCGGCGGATCGGGCGCCGAGCAGCGGATCGACGGCTCGTCGGCGCTGCCGACCGGCCAGTGGGTGCATCTCGCGGTGACGCTGTCCGGCGGCACCGGCATCCTGTACGTCAACGGGCAGCCGGCCGGCACGAACACGGCCATGACACTGAACCCGTCGAACCTCGGCAACCCCGGCAACCGGTGGATCGGCCGCTCGCAGTACGGCGATCCGTTCCTGGACGCGACGATCGACGAGTTCCACATCTTCGACCGGGCACTCACCCAGCCGGAGCTGGCGTCCCTGCTGGAGTCGCCGGCCGGCACCACCGGCGGCGGCAACATCGCCTGGTACAAGTTCGACGAGACGGACGGCACGGCGCTCGAGGACGCCTCGCCCAACGGCCGCGACGCCGGCATCGTGGCCGCCTCCACGGCCGGGCCGGCCGACTGGATCCCGACCCACCCCGGTTACCTCGGCGCCGTCCCGGAGGACGCGGTGCTGCGCCTCGGGCCGCCGCGCTGGGCGGTCTACGGCGGCAACGCGGACACCAACACGTGGGCGCCCTGGTACACCCAGCACAAGATCATGCGCGGACTGCTCGACGCGTACTACCTCACCGGCAACGCCCAGGCCCTCGAGGTCGTCACGACGATGGCCGACTGGGCGCACCTGGCGCTGACCGTCGGGGACAAGAACCATCCCGGATACGCGGGCCCGCTGACCCGCGACGACCTCAACTACATGTGGGACCTCTACATCGGCGGCGAGTTCGGCGGGGCCAACGAGGTCTTCCCGGAGATCTACGCGCTGACCGGCGACGCCAAGCACCTCGAGACGGCCAAGTGCTTCGACAACCGCGAGTCGCTCTTCGGGGCCACCGTGGAGAACCGGGACATCCTCGTCGTGACCCCGGCCAACCGGCCCGGCCGCCGCCGCGACGTGCGGCTGCACGCCAACACCCACGTGCCGCAGTTCATCGGGTACCTGCGCATCTTCGAGCACGGCGGCGCGGCCGAGTACTTCACCGCGGCCAAGAACTTCTACGGCATGGTGGTGCCGCACCGCATGTTCGCCCACGGCGGCACGAGCGGCAACTACCCGGGCTCCAACAACAACCTCGAGCTCTTCCAGAACCGGGACAACGTCGCCAACGCGGTGGCCACCAGCGGCGCCGAGAGCTGCACGACGTACAACCTGATGAAGTTGGCCCGCAATCTGTTCCTGCACGAGCACGACCCGGCCTACATGGACTACTACGAGCGCGGCCTGCTCAACATGATCGCCGGGTCCCGCGCCGACACCACCTCGACCGGCGACCCGCAGGTCACGTACTTCCAGCCGCTCGGGCCGGGCGCCGTGCGCAGTTACGGCAACACCGGCACCTGCTGCGGCGGCACCGGCCTGGAGAACCACACCAAGTACCAGGAGACGATCTACCTCAAGTCGGCCGACGAGGGGACACTCTGGGTCAATTTGTACGTCCCGTCCACGCTCACCTGGGGATCCTTCACCATCACCCAGTCGACGTCCTTCCCGCGCTCGGACAGCGTGACGCTCACGGTGGACGGCGCCGGACCGCTCGATCTCAAGCTGCGAGTGCCCGGCTGGGCCACGAAGGGCTTCACGGTCACCGTGAACGGCGTCGCGCAGAACCTGGCGGCGCAGCCCTCTTCCTATGTCACGGTGAGCCGCACCTGGAGCCCCGGCGACGTGGTCGAGATCCGGATGCCGTTCAGCATCCGGATCGAGCGGGCCCTCGACCGCCCCGACACCCAGGCGATCTTCTGGGGGCCGGTGCTGCTGCAGGCCCTGGGCGGCGGCACCGCCTGGCGCGAGCTGACGCTGTACCGCGGCCTCAAGCGGGACGGCGACTACTCGCGGGCGGCGATCACCGCCGGGCCGGTCACCGCGGCCGGCGATCCGACGTTCGTGGCGGGCGGGCTCACCCTGCGGCCCTACTACATCAGCGACAACCAGGCCACGTCGTCCTACTTCCGCCGGACCGAGCCGGCGGTCGTGTTCGGCTCGATCGACACCGGGGTCGCCAACCGGAAGCGCAACGACGGGCTGCCGCGGTACGACGTCCCGGTCACCGGCGTCACCTCGCCCGGCACCGACGGCCCGACGTTCCTCGACCTGCTCTGGGACCAGGCGCCGTTCGCGACGCACAGCCAGTTCGTCACGGCCGTCAGCGACACGGCGGCGGCATTCGTGACGGCGGGCGTGTACTCCGCGGCCGAGCGCGACACCATCGTCGCCGCGGCCGTGGCGGCGGCCGGGGAGCTGGCGCCGCCGGTGTCGCTGAAGGTCGAGGTCGAGGCGCGCACGCAGCGGGTCGGCCCGACGATGTACGTCGCGGTCAACGCCCGCAACGCCGACCAGGTGCCGCTCACCATCGAACTCATCACCGCGTACGGCTCACGAACCGTTCCCGGCGTGGCGCCCGGCCACTCGGCGTACCAGTCCTTCAACACCCGCGCCGCGTCGATCCCGCCCGGCACCGTCACCGTCAAGGCCACCGCCACCATCGACGGCGAGACGGTGACGGCGCAGTTCGAGGCCGCCTACAGCTGATCCGCTCTCACCCGCGCTTGCCGGTGCGGACGTAGGACCTGATCTCCTCCGGGGACAGGCCGTCCAATCCCAGGTCGTCGCGCGTCCGGCCCTCGGCCCACCAGTCACGCTCGTTCACGACGTTGTAGATGTTGATGATCGAGTCGATGACCGGCGTTGCGACGCCGATCGCTTTGCCGATGATGCTCCACGGCACCAGGCCGTACGGGGCATCCTCGGTGAAGTACCGGCTCGAGACGGTGTGCGGCCCGGCGATCGGCGTCAGCGAGATGTTCCCGTGGATGCTCATGTAGAGCTCCTGCCAGGTGTACCCCTCGTCCAGGCCGGTGAAGTCCTCGATCGGGGTCAGCCGGTAGCCGAGCCGCCGGCCGATCTCCTTGCGCTCGTTGTCCACCTGGATGTTGATCCGGCACGAGCCGGGGGTGACGCCGTGCTCGTAGAGGAAGAACGGCCGCTTCGCCGAGTTCTCGATCGCGGTGACGCTCAGCAGGCACGGGCCCGCGTGCACGCCGGGGTTCACGATGCTGAGCCCGGCCTCGAGAACATCGGAATACACCTTCTCGTACGGGTGGATGGCGCGCATGTCGTCGATCAGGCCGGCGCCCTTCTCGGCCGGCAGGAACGCGATGTTGACCGGGTTGAAGCCGTGGATGACGACCCGGCACGGCGCCTCCAGCCGGGTGTCGTAGGGCAGGTTGTTGACCTCCGCGACGACCGGGCAGTCCCGGTCGCCGAACGCCGTCCGGAACAGCAGCCCGGCGAACGCGCCCGGATAGACCACGATCACCTGGTCGCCGGTGACCCGGCCGCGCAGCAGCCGGGTGTACGCGTCGTGGGCGAACGCCGGCGTCACGACGAGGATGTACCGCACTCCGTCGATGGCCTCGCCGATGTCGCTGGTGACCTTGTTGAGCCGGAAGCTGCCGTTGATCATTCCGGACGAGTGGATGGTCCGGGTCTCGAACACCTCCCGCATGCCGTCGGAGAACTCGGGCATCTCGAACAAGTTCACCGAGAACCCGCGGGAGGTGAGGTCGACTGCCATCGCGTGTGCCCCGTGGCCCCCGCCGAGCACGGCAACGGTTTCCTTCACGAATGTGTCTCCTGGTCTGTGATCTCGTCGAACGATGTCAGGAACTCCCTGGTCCGCGCGTGCGTGGGATGGTCGAGCACTTCGGCCGGCGTGCCCTGCTCGATGATCCGGCCGCCGTCGAGGAAGACCACCCGATCCGAGATGCGCCGGGCGAACGGGACCTCGTGGGTGACGATCACCATGGTCATCCCGTCATCCGCGAGCTCGCGCATCACGCGCAACACCTCGCGGGTGGACTCCGGGTCGAGCGCGGACGTCGGCTCGTCGAACAGCAGGACCTTGGGCTGCAGGGCCAGCGCGCGGGCGATCGCGACCCGTTGCTGCTCGCCGCCGGACATCTGGTCGGGGAAGGCGAGTCCCCGGTGCGCGAGGTGCACGCGCTTGAGCAGCCGGACCGCCGTCTCGAGCGCCTGCTTCTCCGGCACCCCGGCCGCCTTCCGCTGGGCGACCATGACGTTCTCCACGGCGGTCAGGTGCGGGAAGAGGTGGAAGCGCTGGAACACCATGCCGACGGACTGGCGGAGCCGGGCCAGGTCGTCGCAGACCACCCGGCCGCCGGCGAACACCTCCTCGCCGGCGATCACGATCCGGCCGCGGTCCGGCTTCTCCAGCAGGTTGACGCAGCGCAGCAGCGTGCTCTTACCGCCACCGCTCTGCCCGATGACGCTGACGATGCGGCCCGGCGCCACGGTCAGGTCCACGTTGTCGATCACCGTCCGGCCGTCGAACGACTTCACCAGGCCCTCGATGGTGACCACCGGGGTCTGCCCGCCGGTCATGCGGTCTCCAGCAGTTCCCGGGCGGCGCGCAGCCGCCGGGACCGGGCCGGTGACAGCGGGGAGCCGGCCCGCACCCGCCGTTCCAGCCACAGCAGCCCCTGCGACAGCGGGTAGCAGAGCGCGAAGTAGATGGCGCCGATGACGAGGAAGACCTCCATCTGCTCGAAGGTCTGCGAGGCGACCGAGTTGCCCACGGCCATCAGCTCGCCGGCGGCGATGACGGTCAGCAGCGACGTCGACTTCAAAAGGTCGACGAGCATGGTGTTGGTGCCGGGCAGCGCGAGCCGCAGCGCCTGCGGGAAGACCACATGCGCGAAGGTGGACCAGCGGTTCAGGCCGAGGGCCTGCGCCGCCTCGCGCTGAGCGCCGTGGACGCCGACCAGAGCGGAACGGAAGATCTCAGAGAGGTACGCGGCGTAGAAGATGGCCAGGCTGAGCGCGCCGGCCTCGAACACGCCCAGTTTGATGCCGAACTGGACGATGCCGTAGTAGGTCACCGAGATGATCACCAGGAGTGGGATGTTCTTGAACAGCTCCGTGTAGACGGTCGCCGGGAGGCGGACCAGGGCGATCCGGCTCGTCCGCATGAGGGCCAGGACCAGACCCAGCAGCGCTGCGGCGACGAAGCCGAGCGCCGCATACTCGATCGTTTTCAGCAGGCCGTCCAGCAGCGTCGAGGTCCATTCCGACCAGGCGACGTGGAACGGCCAGTACCCGTGGCTCTGCAGCCAGGAAATCATGTGGCGCTCCCCGTTTCAGATGGTCGGTAGTTTCCAGCCGGCCGGGCGGTCGACGCCCTGGCGCAGGGTCTCCAGATAGGGGTCCGGCTTGCAGAACTGGTTCGGATCGCCGCCCCATTTGGTCACCATCGCCGCCAGCTGACCGTTCTGGTAGAGCTTGTCGATCTGCTCGTCGAGGGCCTTTTCCAGTGCCGTCGACTTCTTCGGCAGATAGAAACTGACCTGGATCTGGCGGAAGTCCTTGAACGCCGGTTTCGCGGCTATCTGCGCGTCGGTCGGCGGCGTCAGATAGGCGAGCTGGAATTTCGAGTTCGGTTGCACCTGCCGCTGATAGGTGACCAGCAGCGGGTCGATGAAGCCGACGTCGATGCGCCCGGCGGCGAGGTCGGCGAAGAATCCGTTGGCGTCCGGGTAGACCTTGGTCTGTGCGCCGTCCACGGCCTTGATGGACTGTTCCCAGACGTACCCGCTGACCGTGCCCAGCCGCAGCCCCTTCAGGTCGTCCACGGTCTTGTACGGCTTGTCGCCGACCACGGCCATGGCCGCCGGCGAGTAGTAGACCGGATCGGTGAACAGGCCTTTCTCGGCACGGTCCTTGCTCCAGCCGATACCGCCGATGGTGACGTCGGCCCGGCCGGACTGCACGGAGTTCAGCATGCCCTTGAAGTCGGTCATCTGAGTCTCGATCCGCAGGCCGAGAGCGCCGGCCGCGGCCTGCAGGATCTCGGCGTCGAGGCCCACCATCGTGCCGTTCTTGATGTCGGTGTACGGCATGTAGGGCTCGATCGCGACCTTGAGTTTGCCCTTTTCGATCGTGCCCAGGCCGGCCGCGGCCGAACCATTCGCTGTCGCCGTCGTCTCGGTGGAACTACAACCGGCGGCCAATAGCACGCCGGCCGCCATGACGACCGCCAAGGCCTTGGCCGGCGAAATCATCCGTCGCTCACTCATCGGACCTCATCCTCGTCGCTCGTCCGGCGGTGTGATTTTGCTGATATTAAGCTCGCTCAGGGGCGAAGTCATTGGGCGTTTAATATAGATGTCTACCTTGATTAGCAAGAACAGTTGTACGCTTTGCACATGGCCCATCCGGTCGTCGCGCCCGTGCTCACGCCGCAGCTCGCCCAGGAGATCGCGGGCGACACCACCGACATCATCGGGTTCAACGTGCTGATCACCGACCGGGACGGCATCGTGATCGGCAGCGGCGAGCGGGCCCGGGTCGGCACCTTTCACGAGGCGTCGATCGACGTCGTCCGCACCCAGCGGTCGGCCACCCACAACGCGGCCGAGGCGCACCAGATGCGGGGCGTGCGGCCCGGCATCACCCTTCCGATCGTCATCGGCGACACCGCGGTCGGCACCGTCGGCATCACCGGCTCACCGGTCCAGGTGCGCCGGTTCGGGCTCGTGGTCAAGCGGCAGACCGAGATCCTCCTGCAGGAGTCCGGGCTGCTGCGCTCCCGTCTGGTGCGCGAGCAGGCGCTCGACGAGCTCGTCCGGGACATCGCCCACTTCAGTGCCGACCTGGGCGAACCCGACCTGGTGGCGTACCGGGCCGCCGAGCTGGGCTATGACCTCGGCGGGTGGCGGATCGCCGTCGTCGTCGACATCTCGGCCCCGAGCGGCGGCGGCGCCCACCCGGCGCCGGCCGATCCTGACGACGCGGTCGAGCCGACCCTGCGCCTGTCCGTCCTGGGCACGATCCGCGCCCTGGTCGCCGGGCCGGACGACATCGCGGCCGCCATGCCCTCGAACCGGTTCGTCGTCCTGCACCGGGTCAGGCCGGCCGGCGCTTCTTCCGGCGACAGCCGGGCCGAGGGCGAGCGTGAGAGCTGTGCGCGGCTCGTCGACCAGATCGGTCGCCGGCACGGCCTCGACGCCGTCGTGGGGATCGGTACGCCCGCCGCCACGATCGCTGGACTCCACGACTCGTACCAGGATGCGAGCACCGCGGCCCGCCTCGGCCGGCGGCTGCCCGGCCGCCCCGCCGTGAATACCATCGACGAGCTGCGGATCCATCAGCTCCTCGCCGCCACCGGCCAGCAGCCGAGGAACCGCTTCGTCGACGCCCTGACGGCCAGGCTGCGCGCCGAGAGCGACTGGCCGGCGCTCCGCGAGACGGTGCTGACCTGGTGCGACAGCGGGTTCAATCTGGTACGCGCGGCAAACGCCCTGCAGATCCACCGCAACACCATGGTCTATCGGCTCAAGCGGATCTCCCGCCTGACCGACCGGCCGCTCGGCGACCATCGGGCGACGCTGGCGCTGTACCTGGCCTGCCTCGCCGAGCAACTCGACTAGGCCCTGGCCGCGTGGTTCACGAGCCGGGGTTGGCCGGGTTGAACTGGCCGGGGATCAGGCTCTGTTCGGCGCGGATGACGTGCATGACGGCGTTGATCAGGGCCAGGTGGGTGAACGCCTGCGGGAAGTTGCCCAGGTGCCGGCCGCTGTACGTGTCGATCTCCTCGGCGTACAGCTCGAGCGGGCTCGCGTACGCCAGCAGCCGTTCGCACAGCTTGCGGGCCTGATCCACCTCGCCGATCTCGACCAGGGCGGAGGCCAGCCAGAAGGAGCAGATGGTGAAGGTGCCCTCCTCGCCGGAGAGGCCGTCGTCGGTCTCCTCGACCCGGTAGCGCAGCACCAGGCCGTCCACGGTCAGCTCCTCGGCGATCGCGCGCACCGTGGTGCGGATCCGCGCGTCGGTCGGTGGCAGGAACCGCATCAACGGCAGGAGCAGCAGCGAGGCGTCCAGCGCGGTCGAGCCGTAGCGCTGGACGAAGACCCCGCGGTCGTCGACGCCCCGGGCGCAGACCTCGGCGTGGATCTGATCGGCCAGGGTTTGCCACTTGTCCGCGTACTCCGGCTCGTCGTACAGCCGGGCCAGGCGTGCTCCGCGGTCCAGCGCCACCCAGCACATCACCTTGCTCGACACGAAGTGCTGCGGCGCGCCGCGGACCTCCCAGATGCCGCGGTCGGGCTCCTCCCAGTGGGCGGCCGCCTGCTCCACCTGCTGCTTGAGCACCGGCCACAGGGACTCCGGCAGCTGCTCGCGGGAACGGGCGTGCAGATAGACGGAGTCGAGCACGGCGCCCCACACGTCGTGCTGCCGCTGCTTGTAGGCCGCGTTGCCGACCCGTACGGGGAAAGCGCCCTCGTAGCCGGAGAGGTGCGGGAGAGACTCCTCCTCGATCTCCCGTTCCCCGCCGACCCGGTACATCACCTGCAGTTGGTGGCCGTCGCGGCAGGCGTCCTGGATGAAGTAGAAGAAGTCGTTCGCCTCGCGGTCGAAGCCGAGCGTGTACAGGCCCCACAGCGCGAACGTCGAGTCGCGCACCCACGCGTAGCGGTAGTCCCAGTTGCGCTCCCCGTGCGGCGTCTCGGGCAGCGCCATGGTCGCCGCGGCCAGCAGCGCACCGGTCGGGGCGTACGTGAGTCCCTTGAGAGTCAGCGCGCTGCGTTGCAGGTAGCTTCGCCACGGATGGTCCGGGAAGTTGCCCAGCGTGATCCACTGCCGCCAGTACTCCGAGGTGCGCTCCATCCGCTCCCGGGCCTGGTCCAGGGTGCGTGGCGGTGGAAGCGGCGACCAGGCCAGCGCCACGAAGTGCCAATCGCCTTCCACCATCCGGGTGCGCGCGTGCAGCCCGCGCCCCTCGATGCCGGGGCGCAGATCGGTGGTCAGCCGCAGCGTGAGATCTCCGCCCTCCGGCGGCTCCGCGACGACCTCGCCGTAGCTGGGGCCCTCGTACCGCCAGACCGGCTCCCGCCGGCCGTAGTCGAACACCGGCTCGCAGGTCATCGAGAGGTCGACAGATCCACTGACACATCTGACCGTACGCAGCAGGCAGTGCTCGGCGTCGAAGTCGGTGGGCGAGCGGCGGTGGGTGTGCGAGCGCTCGTCGATGTTGTGCCACGGCCCCATGCAGAGGGCGTCCCGGACGATCAGCCAGCCGGTCCGCGTCTGCCAGGTCGTCTCCACCATCAGGCTGCCCGGCATGTAGCGACGGGCGGCCGGCACCATCTCGTCGTACGGTCCGAGCCGGAACGAGCCGGCGCTCCGATCGAGCATCGTCGTGAACACGCTCGGCGAGTCCGGCCGGGGCAGGCACATCCACTCGACGGCCCCGTTCGGCGCGATCAGGCAGGTCGCCTCGCAGTCGGACAGGAAGGCATAGTCGGCGATCGGCGGGAACGGACTGCGGGCCCACGGTTGCGATACCGGCTCCTCGCTCATGACTGGATGCTCTCCCGCCCGGGCCGACGGCACCAGGGGGAGAACGGCCGCTGTGCCGTCTGCTGACAATCCGGGCGCCGCCGCCCGCCGATCGGCTCAGTTGCGGCGGTACCGGGTGCGGGCGTGGTCGTCGAAGGGCGCCGGGTGGACGGTGGCGCGCAGCCGGGGGCATTCGAGGTCGGCGTCGGGGGCGGTGCCCGGGCCGGGGTGCTGGCCCCAGACGATCTCGACCTCGGTGCCGGGCTCGGCGAACCGGGTCTCGACCAGGGCGAGCGCGAGGACGGTGCCGGCGGGCTGGAGGTAGTCGGCCTGGTAGGTCACGCCGGCCAGGGTGTCGTCGCGCTCGACGCGGAAACGGCTGTAGTCGTGGACGAAGCCGGGGTCGGCGCCGAAGACGTGGTGCAGGTCGTCACGGTCGAGCGCCAGGGTGACCTTTTGCCGGCGTACGTCGTCGCGGGCCTTGCGCAGTGCGTCGCGGCCGATGAAGTCGTGGTCGAAGGAGATCGAGCGGCCGTAGCCGAGCTCGTACGGCGTGCAGTAGAAGTCCTCGATGTTCTCCGAGAAGAAGCTGCCGCCCAGGGGACGCTGGCCCTCGATGCCGTAGAGCGGCAGCCAGCGGCGGTAGTCGAGGAGGCCGGGATCGGTGTAGAGGGCCGGGGTCGGCGACGGGATCCAGCCGCTCTCCGCGCCGGAGGTCGGGTAGGCCATCGCGCCGACCCGGACGAGACCGAACTCGACCCCGGCGGTTAGCAGCGCCTCCTCGACGAAGTCGTGGTCCGCGTAGTCGCCGATGAACTCGTAACCGGGCTGGCCGGCCATGCCGTGGCGCAGAGCGCGGAAGGTGCGGTCGCCGAGGCGTACCGGCGTGGTGTGGAAGAATTTTGTGGCCGGCAGCGGCCCGCCGAAAACGCGCGCCACCAGGTCGGTCGCGAGCGGCCCCTGGACCTGGAAGCGGAAGAGCACCGGGTCGGCGCCGCCGCGGTACGCCGAGGACGGATCGGTGCGGAACGTGACGTCATACCCGCCGGTCTGGCCGTGGTAGGTGACCCAGTTCTGGGCGACGGGGATGCCGCTGAGCGTGTAGCGGTGCTCGGACTCGCGCAGGAGGATCCCGTCGCTGAGGATGTTGCCGTCCGGGGCGACCGGGATGAACTGCTTGGCCTGCCCGACCGCGAAGGTCCGATAGTTATTCGCGCTGACCTCGTCGAGCAGGCGGGTCGCGTCCGGGCCCTCGATGACGGTGTCGAACATGTGGTGCGAGAGGTCGGCCAGCGCGACCGCCTCGTGCCAGGCGGTCTGCTCGGCACGCCAGCCGGTGTACTCGGGCGGCAGCACCTCGGGCGTCCACGGCGCGGAGTCGGGTTTCCACACCAGGTTGATCGGCGAGCCGGCCTGCTCGATGCCGTCCTGGAGGCTTGGCGGGGTCATGTGGCGAAGTTAACAGGCTCCTGAAAACTTTTAAAGCCCCTGAAACATGGTGATTCCTTTCCGGTGGGCGCTAGGTCTAACTGTTTGACTCGCGGATCCGCCGCGGGAAGGGAGTGTGGACCATGCTCGAGAACCGACTCGACCGGGCCTTCGCCAGTACCCGGAGCGTGCTGTCGACGGTCAAGCCCGGCCAGTTCGACCTGCCGACGCCCTGCGCGTCCTGGGACGTACGGTCGCTGATCAACCACTTCGTCGGCTCGGCCCGCTGGGCGGGCGACATGATCGCCGGCGCGGACGGCACCCCCGAGCAGGACTACGCCGCCGGCGACTTCCTGGCCGCGTACGACGAGTACGTCGCCGCCGCTCTCGAGGGGTTCGCGGTGGACGGTGTGCTGGACCGGACGGTTTCCCTGCCGTTCGGCGAGATGTCCGGCGCGGACCTTCTGGACATCGCGTGCACCGACCAGTTCACCCACGGGTGGGACCTGGCCCGCGCCACCGGGCACGACACCGACCTCGACCCGGAGCTGGCCGGGGCCCTGCTCACCCGGGCCCGGGTCACGATCCTCGACGCGTTACGGGGGCCGGAGGGGGTGGCGCCGTTCGGGCCGATCGTCGAGGCGCGACCGCGGGCCAGCGCGGCCGACCGGCTCGCCGCCTTTCTCGGCCGGGCGGCATGACCCGGGCCGTAGATTCGGGCATCATGGCTCCGGACAATTTCGTCAGCGACACCGAACCGTACCGGCGTGAGCTACTCGCCCACTGCTACCGGATGCTCGGCTCGATCGACGACGCCGAGGACGTGGTCCAGGAGACGTATCTGCGGGCCTGGCGCGCGTACGGCGCCTTCGAGGGCCGCTCCTCGGTGCGTACGTGGCTGTACCAGATCGCGACCAACGCGTGCCTGACCTCGCTGCGGCACCACAGCCGGCGGGTGCTGCCGTCCGGCCTCGGCGGCCCGGAACCGGACCCGGCGACCGAGCCGGTGCCGGCGCCGCCCGGGGTTTCCTGGCTGCAGCCGGTGCCCGACGCAGCGCTGACCGGGGACGCGGCCGACCCGGCCTCGCTGGCGGTCGCCCGGGAGGGCCTGCGGCTGGCGCTCATCGCGAGCCTCCAGTACCTGCCCGGCCCGCAGCGGGCCGTGCTGCTGCTCCGCGACGTGCTGGCCTTCCCGGCGGCCGAGGTGGCCACCCTGCTGGGCACCACGACCGCGTCGGTGAAGAGCACGCTGCAGCGGGCCCGGGCCCGGCTCCGCGAGGTGTCCCCGAGCCCGGAGGACATCACCGCCCCCACCGAGCCCGCGGCCCGCTCGCTGCTCGACCAGTACATCGCCGCGTTCCAGAACTCGGACGCGGCGAGCCTGGAGCGCCTGCTCAGCCGGGACGCCACCCTGGAGGCGACGCCGTTCCGCACCTGGTTCGCCGGCCGATCGACCTGCGTGCCGTTCCTGCGCCAATGGGTGCTCGGCGAGCCCGGCGACTGGCGCATGCTGCCGACCACCGCCAACGGGCAGCCGGCCGCGGTCGGCTACCGGCGGGGCCGCCCGTACGGCGTCGTGGTCCTCACCGTCACCGGTGACCGCATCACCCACGTCGTCTCGTTCCAGGAGCCGTCCCTGGTCGAACGGTTCGGCCCGGCCTGACGGCGCCCGGCTATTCGAAGCGGGCCTTCTCGGTGGCCGTGATCCGGCCGAGAACGGGCAGGCAGGCCGCGATGATGGCGACCGAGACCAGCAGCCCGCCGGTCACGGTCAGCGCGTAGCTCGGGTGCGGGAGCACGACGCCGTGCCGCCCGGGCGCCAGCGCCCGGGCGATCGGGTACGCGACCGTCACCCCGACCCCGGCCGCCACCGCGGTCGCCGCGACCAGCGGCAGCACCGTCTCCAGCAGGACGGCTCGGTAGAGCGTGCCGACGCCGGTACCGGTCACTCGCATCAGGGTGAACGGCCGCTTGCGCTCGACCAGGCTGCCCGAGATCGCGACGGCCAGCCCGCAGCCGGCGACCAGCAGCGTGACGCCGGCCAGGACCGTCACGATCCGCTGGATCTCCAGGAACAGCCGGGCGCGGACGTCGCCGACCTCGCCGAACGTCATCGGCATCTCGAAGGAGTCGATGTCGTCGCGGTAGCCGCTGAGGACGGTCCGTACCCGCTCCAGCGTTGCCGGGCCGTCCACTCCGACCAGGAGGTCGCTGAGCAGTTGCCCGCCGCTGCCGTCCTCGGCCGTGACCGGGCTGTCCGACCGTATGAACGGCAAATATTCATTCAAGGCACGCAGGTTGTCGGTATACATGGCGCTCGCATCCATCCGCACGGCGCCGGCCCCGGCCGGGCAGGCTCCGAGCGCGGGCAGCCGGTGCGCGTCGGAACACCGGACGTCCACTCCGCCGTCGCCGGCGAGCGGTCCGTCGGCCGGCAGTTCCGCCTGGCCGGTCCGCGCGGGCCGGTAGAGCGGAACGGCGACGGCGCCGGGGATCGTGGCCACCTTCGCCAGGAGCGTGGCGGCCTTCTCCGGGGGCAGCCCGGGTATCGTCCCCGGACCGGGCTTCTCCTGGTCGCCCACGAAGAAGCCGACCCGCAGCACGTCCCGCAGGGGGCTGGTCCGGGTGGTGTCCTGGGAGGCGAGAGCCGCCGGCACCAGCGCGGCGAGCGTCGTGCCGACCATCACGGCCAGCATCAGCCCGCTGACCGCCCGGAACGAGGCTCGTGGGTTGTCGGCCAGCCGCCGCGCGGCCAGCAGGCTCGATCCACCGACCGTCCACCGGGCGAGCAGCCGCGCGGACATCATGGTCAGCCATGGTCCGGCGATCATCAGGCCGGTCATCACCAGGACCAGCGCCAGGACCGCGAAGCCCGGCGTCCCGCGGCCGTCCGCCGGTGCGATCACGAGCGGGATCGTGAAGAGGGCGAGTCCGGCCAGCAGCGGCAGCACCCGCCAGAACCGGGGCGGGGGAGGCGTGACCCGGCGGGTGACGCCCAGCGGCGAGATCCGCACCCGGCGCAGGGAGACCAGGCAGGCCACGGCGGCCGCGGCCGGCACCGCGAGGACGGTGCCGACGAATCCCCAGACGGTCGGGGTGATCGTGTCGTCGAAGAACCGGAAGCCGAGCAACGGGATGTGGCCCAGCAGCGGGCGCAGAGCGGCGTAGAGGCCGATGCCGCCCAGGGCGCCGAGCAGCGCGCCGAGCACCGCGTCCACCGAGGCGATCACGTTGATCTGGGACCGCTCGCCGCCGACCAGCCGGATCGCCGCGTACCGCTCCTCGCGCCGGGCGGCGGCCATCCGGGTCGCGTTGCCGATCAGCACCAGCAACGGGACCAGCAGGGCGACCGCGCCGAGCGCGAATCCGAACTGGTAGAACGCCGAGGTGGACAGGCCGCGCGGGGCCGTCTGGATCGCCGCGGTGCGCAGCGTGTGGGGTGACGCCGCGAGCTCGGCCGGCCGGTGCCCGATCACGACGACGAGGTCGTCCGGGCTCTGCAGGCCGGCCGCGCCGATGGTGCCGGCCATCGTGCCGGGGAACCGGTCGCCGAGCTCGTCGGCGGGCGTGGCGCGCAGCAGGGCGGCCAGCGCGGGCGAGGCGTAGTACTGACCGGCGGACGGCATGGCCGGCAGACCCGGCACGACCGGGCCGTCCGGCTTGAGGGTGGCGACGTCGAGCCGATCGATGGTCCGGCCGCCGAATTCGTCCTCGCTGTAGCTCCACAGCAGGGGACCGTTGGCGTCGGTGGTGGCCGTGCACTGCCAGCACGGTTTCGCGATGGTGTCGCGGTACGCGTGGTACATCGCGAGCACCGACAGCAGCAGCCCGACGCCGATGGCGACCGAGAGCGCGGTGACCAGCAGCCGGGCCAGCGCCTCGCGCCCGCTGCGCAATGCCAGGTGGATCCCGACCCGGATCATCGGACCCGCGCTCCCGCGTCGATGACCTGCCCGTCGCGTACGGTGATCTGCCGGTCGGCGTGCGCGGCGACCCGCGCGTCGTGCGTGACCAGCAGGACCGAGGTGTGCTCGGCCCGTACCGTGTCCACCATCAGGTCCATCACCATCTCGCCGGTGAGCGAGTCGAGGGCCCCGGTCGGCTCGTCGGCGAACAGCACCTCCGGCCCGGTGACCAGCGCTCGCGCCACCGCGACCCGCTGGGCCTGACCGCCGGAGAGCTCGCCCGTGCGGCGGCCCTCGAGCCCGGTCAGTCCCAGGCGCGGGAACCAGGACCGGGCCTGCTCGTACGCGGCGGTGCGCCTCTTGCCGGACAGCAGCAGCGGCAGCGCGACGTTGTCCACGGCGGTGAGCTCGGGCACGAGCTGGCCGAATTGGAAGACGAAGCCGAAGGCGGTACGGCGCAGCCGGGTGCGCTCCCGATCGGACAGGGAGTCCATGCGGCGGCCGCCGAACGTGACCGTGCCGTCGTCCGGGGTGAAGATGCCGGCCAGGCAGTACAGCAACGTCGACTTGCCGGACCCGCTCGGCCCCATCACCGCGAGGATCTCCCCGGGTTCCAGCGACAGGGACGCCCCCTGCAGCGCCACGGTGGCGCCGAACGATTTCGTGAGGTCGTTGGCGTACAGGATGCTCATCGGCTGATCTCTTTCCGGAGTTGGTCAAGACGGGCCGCGGTCAGGTCGATCCAGCGCAGGTCGGCCTCGAGGTGGAAGAGGCCGTAGTCGGCGAGCAGCGTCCGGCTCAGCGGGCCGGCCTTGCGCATCGCGGTGAGCTCGCGCATGCGTTCGAGGTGCGCGTCGCGCTGGGCGTCCAGGTACGCCGAGGCCGGCCGGCCCGACAGCAACGCGAGGACGACCTTGACGAACAACGTCGCCTGCAGCATCGGTTCCGGGCGCTCCGGCGCGCCGAGCCACCCCTCGACCTGGGCGACGCCGGCGCCGGTGATGACGAAGCGCTTGCGGTCCGGCCCGCCGCCGGGCACGGCGTCCAGCACCTCGATCTGGCCGTCCCGTTCCAGCCGGTTCAGGGTGCCGTAGAGCTGGCCGAACGACAGCGGCCGCCCGTTGTCGGCGAACAGCGAGTCGTAGGAGCGTTTGAGCTCGTAGCCGTGGCTGGGCTCGGGTTCGAGCAGGCCGAGGAGCGTGGTGGGTACGTTCACCCGGGCACCGTAACGCCGGTGTATTACCCGAGAGAATACCCTGAGGTGATAGTTCAGGGTTATCTCCGGGACGAATACTTGGACATACGATAGTTGGTCGTCCTACTATCTGTTCCATGGCACTCCACACCCCGGTCCATCCCGTCCGCTTCGTCACGGCGGCGAGCCTGTTCGACGGGCACGACGCGGCGATCAACGTGATGCGGCGCCTGCTGCAGTCGCAGGGCGCCGAGGTCGTCCACCTCGGGCACGACCGCAGCGTCGACACGATCGTGCGGGCCGCGGTCGAGGAGGACGTGCAGGGCGTGGCGATCTCGTCCTACCAGGGCGGCCACGTCGAGTACTTCACCTATCTGGTGGAGAAGCTCGCCGAGGCCGGCGCCGGGCACGTGCGGGTGTTCGGCGGCGGTGGCGGCGTGATCGTGCCGGAGGAGATCGCGCTGCTGGCCGAGCGGGGCGTCACGATCTTCTCGCCGCAGGACGGGCAGCGGCTGGGCCTGCCGGGCATGATCAACGAACTGATCCGGGCCTGCGACGTCGACCTCGCCGCGACGGAACCGGACGTCGAGGCCGTGCTGGCCGGCGACCCGGCCGCGCTGGCCCGGGCGATCACGGTGCTGGAGGCGGGCCGGTCGTCCTCGGCTGCCGCGGCTTTTCAACGGGTCGGCCGCACCGTGCCGGTCCTGGGCATCACCGGCACCGGCGGGTCGGGCAAGTCGTCGCTGACCGACGAGCTGCTACGCCGGCTGCGGCTCGACCAGGAGGACAAGCTGCGGGTCGCCGTGCTGGCGATCGACCCGACTCGGCGGCGCGGCGGTGGCGCGCTGCTCGGCGACCGCATCCGGATGAACGCCCTCGAGGCCGGGCGTACGTTCTTCCGCTCGCTGGCCACCCGCACCGCCGGGGCGCAGCTGCCTGAGCACCTCGACGACATCCTGGCCGCGGTGAAGGCGGCCGGCTTCGACCTGGTCATCGTGGAGACGCCGGGCATCGGGCAGGGCGACGCCGGGATCGTGCCGGTCGCCGACGTCGCGCTGTACGTGATGACGCCGGAGTTCGGCGCCGCCTCGCAGCTCGAGAAGATCGACATGCTGGACTTCGCCGACGTCGTGGCGATCAACAAGTTCGAGCGGCGCGGCGCCGAGGACGCTCGGCGCGACGTGGCGCGGCAGCTTGTGCGCAACCGGCAGGCGTTCGGCGTGCCGTGGCAGGAGATGCCGGTGTTCGGCACCAGCGCCGCCCGCTTCAACGACGACGGCGTGACCGCGCTCTACCAGCACCTGCGGGAGCTGCTCGTCGCCGAGGGACTGCCGGCGGGGGCGGGGACGCTGCCGGTCGTCGACGTCCGCACGTCGTCCGGGCTGACCAGCGTCGTGCCCTCGTCCCGCGCGCGGTACCTCGCCGACATATCCGATGCGATCCGTGAATATCACAGAACAACAGACCAACAGGCCGATGTCGTACGCCGTCGGCAGGCGCTCCGCCTCACGGCCGAGATGCTGGGGGAGGACGCGGCGGCTTCACGGGTCCGCGAGCTGCAGGCCGAGACCGACGGCGAGCTGCTGCCCGCGACCCGCGCGCTGCTGGCGGAGTGGCCCTCGCGGGTCGCCGACTACTCCGGCGACGAGTACGTCTATCGCGTACGGGACAAGGAAATTCGCACGCCGTTGACCCGCGAGACCCTCTCCGGCTCGAAGATCCGCCGGGTCGCGCTGCCCCGCACCCGGGACGAGGCGGAGCTGCTGTCGTTCCTGCGCCGACAGAACCTGCCGGGCTTCTTCCCGTTCACGGCCGGGGTGTTCCCGTTCAAGCGGGAGGGGGAGGCCCCGGCGCGGATGTTCGCCGGCGAGGGCGACGCGTTCCGCACGAACCGGCGGTTCCACCTGCTCTCGGCCGGGCAGCCGGCGACCCGGCTGTCGACGGCGTTCGACTCGGTGACCCTCTACGGCCGCGACCCGGACCTGCGGCCGGACATCTACGGCAAGGTCGGCACCTCGGGGGTCTCGATCGCCACCCTCGACGACATGAAGGCCCTCTACGACGGCTTCGACCTCTGCTCGCCGACCACCTCGGTGTCGATGACCATCAACGGGCCGGCGCCGGCGATCCTGGCGATGTTCCTCAACACCGCGATCGACCAGCAGCTCGCGCTGTCGCCCGACGAGCCGCGCGACGAGGTTGTCGCGCGCACGTTGTCGACCGTGCGCGGCACCGTGCAGGCCGACATCCTGAAGGAGGACCAGGGGCAGAACACCTGCATCTTCTCCACCGAGTTCGCGCTGCGCTGTATGGGCGACATCCAGCAGTTCTTCATCGACAACCGGGTGCGCAACTTCTACTCGGTGTCGATCAGCGGGTACCACATCGCCGAGGCGGGGGCCAATCCGATCAGCCAGCTGGCCTTCACCCTGGCAAATGGATTTACCTACGTCGAGTCGTACCTGTCGAGGGGTATGAAGATTGATGATTTTGCCCCCAACCTGTCGTTCTTCTTCTCGAACGGCATGGACGCCGAGTACACGGTGATCGGCCGGGTGGCCCGGCGGATCTGGGCGGTCGCGATGCGGGAGCGGTACGGCGCGGGGGAGCGCTCGCAGAAGCTGAAGTACCACGTGCAGACCTCGGGCCGGTCGCTGCACGCGCAGGAGATGGACTTCAACGACATCCGCACCACGCTGCAGGCGCTGTGCGCCATCTACGACAACGCCAACAGCCTGCACACCAACGCGTACGACGAGGCGGTGACGACGCCGAGCGAGCATTCCGTGCGCCGGGCCCTGGCCATCCAGATGATCATCGACCAGGAATGGGGCCTGGCCGCCAACGAGAACCCGCTGCAGGGATCGTCCGTCGTCGACGAGCTCACCGACCTGGTCGAGGAGGCGGTGCTGGCCGAGTTCGACCGGATCGCCGAGCGCGGCGGCGTGCTGGGCGCGATGGAGACCGGGTACCAGCGCGGCCGCATCCAGGACGAGTCGATGCTGTACGAGCACCGCAAGCACGACGGCACCCTGCCGCTGGTCGGCGTCAACACCTTCCTCGACCCGAACCGTGGCGACACGCCGCCGCCGACGGTCGACCTGGCCCGCGCGACCGCGGAGGAGAAGGAATCCCAGCTGACCCGGCTGGCCGACTTCCACGCACGGCACGCGACCGAGGCGCCGGCCGCGCTCGCCCGCCTCCAGCAGGCGGCGATGACCGGCGGGAACGTGTTCGCCGAGCTGATGAACGCCGTCCGCTGCTGCTCGCTCGGCCAGATCTCCGACGCGTTCTTCACCGTCGGCGGCCAGTATCGTCGCAACGTGTGAAGGACGACCTCGGGTTTTCGATGGCCTTCGCGGCCCCGCCGAGGCGGATCGTCTCGCTGGTCCCGTCGCTGAGCGAGGCGCTCGCCGTGACGGTTCCGGACCGGCTGGTGGCGGTCACGGACTGGTGCACGCATCCGCCCGGGCTCGACCTGCCCCGGGTGCGCGGCACGAAGAACCCGGACCGGGCGGCGATCGTGGCGCTGAAGCCCGACCTGGTCGTGGCCAACCAGGAGGAGAACCGCCGGCTCGACGTCGACCGGCTGCGCGCGGCCGGCGTGCCGGTGTGGGTGACGGCGATCGAGTCCCTGAACGACGCCCTGACCTCGATGCGGCGCCTCTTCACCGACGTGCTGGCCGTCGGCGAGCCGGACTGGCTGCGAGCCGCCGCCGCTGAATGGCGCCATCCGGCGCCCCGGCCACGCCTGCGGGTCGCCGTCCCGATCTGGCGTGACCCGTGGATGGTGGTGGGCGCCCGCACCTTCACCGGCGATCTGCTGGCCCGCCTGGGCCTGGACAACGTCTTCGGGACGGGCGAGGCCCGCTATCCTCGCGTCGAGCTCGACGAACTGCACGCGGCGGCCCCCGAACTGGTCCTGCTCCCCGACGAGCCGTACGTCTTCACGCCCGACGACGGCCCCGAAGCCTTCCCCGGCCTCCGGACCGTGCTCGTGCCCGGCCGCCGGCTGACCTGGTACGGCCCGTCCCTGGCCACCGCCCGCGGCGAACTGCTCGACCTCGTCCGGCCCGAGCCGTAGGCCCGGGTCAGCCGTCGACGTGGTGATCGCTCGGTTTCGTCTGGAGCAGCCAGGCGAGCGGCATCTTGGCCGACACCTCGTAGGCGTTGTCCGGCCCGAGAACGTGCAAGGTCACAGTCTGCGCGGCGTCGCGTTCGACCATCCAATATCGCGGGATTCCGGCCTGGGCGTACTCCCGGACCTTGACGACCTCGTCCATCGCGGCCGAGCCGGGTGAGACGATCTCAACGGCCAATACCAGGCCGGTCAGGGGCAGCCATACGCTGCGGGGCTGCGGGGCCGACCAGACGGTGAGGTCCGGGATGCGGCCCCCGTCGCCGTCGGGGCCGGGAATCTTGACGCCGACCGCCTGAAGTATCTGGTCGGCGGGCCAGCCGGCCATCGCGAGCCAGGCGGAGAGGCGGCTGGCGATGGCGGCGTGCTCGGAATCGGCCAGGGGCGTAACCGACAACGCTCCCTCGGGGCTCAACTCATATCGATGGCCGTGCCGGTCGGCGGCGTTCATCGCCGCAAGGTCATCGAGTGTGACGACGAGCACGCGACCACCGTACCGCCCCGGCTTTCCGGAGCTGTCGGGGAGGGACTGTCAGTACCGGTTACGGCAGTAGCTCCCTCCGACGCGTGGATCGGTGTTTGCTGGGCACGAAGGTATGGAGCAGAAGGATGAGGCTGGTGAGGCCGTGACGACGACATGGAGCGACGCTGACCTGAGCCGGATCGGCGGCACTGACGAGCTGCAGGTCAGCTCCCGGCGCGCCGACGGCACCCTGCGGCCGTACGTGACGATCTGGGCCGTCCGGGTCGGCGACGACCTCTACGTGCGCAGCGCCCACGGCCCGGACAACGGCTGGTTCCGCCGTGCCAAGGCCAGCGGCACCGGCCGCATCCGGGCCGGCGGCCTGGAACGGGACGTCGCCTTCGCCGAGGCCGACCCCGGCGCCCACGCCGGCATCGACCGCGCCTACCACAGCAAATACGACCGGTACGGCCCGCGGATCGTCGGCGCGGTCGTCGGGGCCGCCGTCGCTCCGCTGACCATCCGTCTGATCCCCGCCGAGTAGAAGGAGGCAGACCAATGGACCTTCGACCGCTCGGGCGCACCGGCGTCCAGGTCAGCAAGCTGTGCCTCGGCACCATGATGTTCGGCGACTGGGGCACCAAGGACCACGACGAGAGCATCAAGATCATCCACCGGGCGCTCGACGCCGGGATCAACTTCGTCGACACCGCCGACGTCTACTCGCAGGGGGAATCCGAGGAGATCGTCGGCAAGGCCCTGCGCGGCCGCCGCGACGGCGTCGTGCTCGCCACGAAGTTCTTCATGCCGTTCGACGACGACCCCGGCCACCGCGGCGGCTCCCGTCGGTGGATCATGAAGTCGGCCGAGAACTCGCTGCGCCGCCTGGACACCGACTATCTCGACCTCTACCAGGTCCACCGCTGGGACCCGGCGGTCGACCTGGACGAGACCCTCGGCGCGCTCACCGACCTCGTCCGCGCCGGCAAGGTGCGCTACATCGGCCACTCGACCTATCCCGCGTCCACCATCGTCGAGGCCCAGTGGGTCGCCGAGCGGCGCGGACGCGAACGCTTCGTCACCGAGCAGCCGCCGTACAACATCCTGGTCCGCAACATCGAGAACGAGGTCCTCCCGGTCGCCCAGCGGTACGGCCTGGGCGTCATCCCGTACAGCCCGCTCGCCGGCGGCTGGCTCTCCGGCCGCTACCGCAAGGACGCTCAGGACGGCCCGATGTCGCCCGCGCGGCAGCGCCTGGCCAACCGCTTCGACCTGTCCCTGCCCGAGAACCAGCGCAAGCTCGAGGCCGCGGAACGGCTGTCCCAGCTGGCCGACGAGGCCGGCCTCACCCTGATCCAGCTGGCGATCGCGTTCGTGCTGCGCCACCCGGCGATCACCGCCCCGATCATCGGCCCGCGCACGATGGACCATCTCGAGTCGCAGCTGGCCGCCGCGGACGTGGTCCTCACCGACGACGTGCTCGACCGCATCGACGAGATCATCCCGCCCGGCCTGACCATCAATCCCGCCGAGAACGGATGGGTCAGCCCGTCCCTGCACCCCACCGCCCGCCGCCGCTGAGCCGGCGCGGCGCAAAAGCGCACGGAATCCCTCAGGTCCTCCGAACGCCGGCCGATGGGCGGCTCACGTCGTGATCAAGAGCGACCGTGGGCCGAGGAGCGAACGTGGTCGGCATGAGGGCGGGATTGACGGGTCTATTCACGGTCGTGGCTTTGACCGGAGCGGGGGCGACCCCCGCCATCGCGGCGCCCGGCGAGTCGATGAGCGGCGGACCGATGACCGCGGTGATCGTCCGGACCGACTCCGGAGCCGCCCTGTCGCGGGCCGAGGCGTACGTGCGGCGGGCCGGCGGGACGGTCGACCGGGAGCTTTCGCTGATCAGCGGTTTTGCCGGGCAGGTACCGGCCGGCGCGGTCGCGTCGCTGCGGCAGTCGCCCGGAGTCGCCGAGGTCACCGCGGACGGCACGGTCCGGATGAAGGCGGACACGTGGCTCGACACCGGCGGCGCGAACTCGACGGTGGCGACCGTCAAGAGGGGCGCCGGCGGCAAGAAGGCCAACACCGTGGCGCTGACCGGCGCCGGTGTCGGCGTCGCGCTGATCGACTCGGGCGTGGCGCCGGTCGCCGGGCTCAACCAGCCGGGCAAGGTGATCAACGGGCCCGACCTGTCGTTCGAGTCGCAGACCCCGGGCCTGGCGGACACCGACACCTACGGGCACGGCACGCACATGGCCGGGATCATCGCCGGCAGCGACCCGGCGTCCGGCTTCGAGGGCATCGCCCCGGGCGCCAACCTGATCAGCCTCAAGGTGGCGGCGGCCGACGGCGCCGCCGACGTCTCCCAGGTGATCGCGGCGATCGACTGGGTGGTGGAGCACCGCAACGACGCGGGCCTCAACATCCGGGTGCTCAACCTCTCGTTCGGCACCGACTCGACGCAGAGCGAGGTGCTCGACCCGCTGTCGTTCGCGGTGGAGACGGCCTGGAAGAAGGGCATCGTCGTGGTGGTGGCGGTCGGCAACGACGGTCCCACGGCGTCCCGGGTCACGATGCCCGCCGCCAACCCGTACGTGATCGCGGTGGGCGCCGCCGACACGAACGGCACGGAGACGCTCGGCGACGACACCGTCGCCACGTTCTCCACCCGGGGCAACGCCACCCGGCACGCCGACGTACTCGCCGCCGGCCGGTCGGTGGTATCGCTGCGCGACCCGGGCTCGTACATCGACGTGAACTATCCGGCCGCGCGGGTGAGCGACCAGTTCTTCCGCGGCAGCGGCACGTCGCAAGCCACCGCCGTGGTGTCCGGCACGGTCGCGCTGTTGTTGCAGAACTCGCCGAAGCTCAGCCCGGACCAGGTCAAGAACCTCCTGATGGAGTCGGCCGACCCGCTCGGCACCGACCCGATCGCCGCCGGCGCCGGCGAGATCGACATCTCCTCGGCGGTCACGCTGAGCACGCCGAAGAAGGGGACCCAGTCCTTCCCGGCGGCCACCGGCCTCGGCAGCCTGGAAGCCTCCCGCGGGACGTCGCACGTCGTCGATGCGACCACCGGCACGGTGCTGACCGGGGAGAAGGACATCTTCGGTACGCCCTGGAACCCGGCCACCTGGACCAAGGGCGCCGCCAAGAGCACCCAGTGGACCGGCGGCACCTGGAACGGGAACGTGTGGGCCGGCACCGCCTACACCGGCAGCTCGTGGACGGCGCTCACCTGGAACATCGCCCCCTGGACCGGGACGAACTGGGCCGGCCGGGCCTGGACCGGCTCGAACTGGACCGGCCGGGCCTGGACCGCGGCCGGCTGGACCGGGCGGGCCTGGACCAGCGGTTCGTGGCTGGGCCGGGCGTGGACCGGCCGGGCCTGGACCTGAACGTCTCAGGTGGGCATCCCGGCCGCCGACTGAACGGGAGTCGATCGGGAGGGGAGGGGGTGCGTCATGACGGCTCGGGCTCGCGTCGCCGGACTGACGGCCCTTCTCGCGGCCGGCTCGGTGGCCCTGCAGAGCGCCTGGATCGGCGGGTTCCCCGCGGTCACCGGCCGGCGGGCGGCCATCGCGGTCGTCCTCGCGGTTCTGTTCGCGCTCGGCGAGCGGTTCGTCGTGTTGCTGCCGGTACGCCGTGGCTCGCACACCCTGAGCCTCAGCGAGATCCCCACCGTGGTCGGGTTGATGCTGCTTCCGCCGGGACTGGTGGCGCTGGCCCGGCTCGGCGGTGGCCTGATCGGCCTCACGGTGTTCCGGCGGCAGCGCGGCGGCAAGCTGGCCTTCAACCTGGCGCTGTACCTCACCCAGGTGACCGTGGCGGCGCTCGGGCTACGGCTGCTGGCCGGTTCGTCGGACCCGCTCCGCCCGCTGGGCTGGGCCGGCACGTTCGCGGGGACGTTCACCGCCGACCTGATCTCGATCGTTGCCATCTCCGCGGTGATCGCCATCCACGACGACAGCGTCCAGTGGCGGCGGCTGGCCGTCGCCGACGTCCGGGAACTGCTCCAGCTGCCGTTCGTGCTGGTCACCACCGCGCTGGGACTGGTCACCGCGATCGTGGTGCGGGAGGCCTGGCCGGCGTTCGTCCTGCTCGCGGTCCTGGCGCTGACCGTCCACCAGGTGTTCCGCAGCTACGCGCAACAGACCCAGGGGCACGCTCAGGTGGAGGCGGTCTATCGCTTCACCCGTACGCTCGGCGGCTCGCCGGACGCCGATCAGGTGTGCCGGCTGGTGCTCGGCCAGGTTCGCGACCTGGTTCGGGCCGAGACCGCCGAGCTGGTGCTGGCCGACGACGCCAACCCGGTCCGGATCCGGCTGAGCGGCGCCGAGGCGTACGAGATGACTGGTTTTGACGTCGATGGTGAAACCTGGTGGGGACCCGCCCTGGGCGGGCAACCGGTGCTGCTGCCGGGCACCGGGATGGCGGTGCCGGTCGCGCTCGAGGACGCCACCGGCGCCCTTGTCGTCACCGGCACCCTGCCCGACCTGGCCGCCCACACCGGCGAGCACCTGCGGTTGCTGGAGGCGCTCGGGGCGCATGCCGGCGTGGCCCTCACCAACGCGCGGTTGCTCGAGCGGCTGCGCCACGCCGGCCTGCACGACACCCTCACCGGACTGCCGAACCGCCTCAGCCTGCTGGACGCGCTCGGCAAGGCCGTCGGCCAGGCGCCGGACGGCCAGGTGGTCGGCGTCCTGCTGCTCGACCTGGACCGGTTCCAGGAGATCAACGACGCGCTCGGCCACGCGGTCGGCGACCGGGTGCTGCGCGAGATCGGCCGGCGGATCGAGGACCGGTTCGGCGGCCGGGCCACCGTGGCCCGGCTCGGTGGCGACGAGTTCGGCCTGATCGTCCCGGCCGCCCGGGATCGCGACGAGGTGCTCGAGATCGCGCACGAGCTGCATCGCGCCGTGGCCGAGGTGATCGAGGTCGGCGACCTCACGGTGACCACCCCGGCGAGCGTCGGGGTCTGCGTCGCCCCCGGCCACGGCACCGACCCGGACCGGTTGCTGCAGCGTGCCGACGTGGCGATGTACGCGGCCAAGCACGCCCGCAGCGGCGTCCGGGTCTACCGGGCCGAGGACGACCGGAACACGCCGCGCCGGCTGGCGATGCTGGCCGACCTGCGCACCGCCGTCGAGCGCGGGCTGATCGAGGTGGCCTACCAGCCCAAGGTCGATCCGGCGTCGGGCCGGGTGCTCGGCGCCGAGGTGCTCAGCCGCTGGTTCCGCGCCGACGGGCCGGTCGCGCCGGACGAGTTCATCCCGCTGGCCGAGCGGTCCGGCCTGATCCGCCCGCTCACCCGGCACGTGCTGGAGACCGCCCTGGCCGCCTGCGCGGGGTGGCGGCGGGACGGCCACGAGCTGACCGTGGCCGTGAACCTGTCCCCGCAGATGCTCGCGGACCAGGCGCTGGCCGGTGAGGTTCGGGATGCGTTGCGCCGGCACGGCCTGCCGGCGGCGGCGCTGACCCTGGAGATCACCGAGACCGGCATCATGGCGGATCCGAGCGGCAGCGCCGTCACCCTGGCGGCGCTGCGGGCGATCGGTGTGAAGCTGTCCATCGACGACTTCGGCACGGGGCACTCGTCGCTGGGACGGCTCGCCGACCTGGCGATCGACGAGGTGAAGATCGACAAGAGTTTCGTACGGGACGTCCTCGCGCATCCCGGCCGGCGCGCGGTCACCGAGGCGGCGCTGCACCTCGGGCGGGCCCTCGATCTGCTGGTGGTGGCCGAGGGCGTGGAGACCCGGGAGGAGCTCGACTACCTGCGCGCCGCGGGCTGCGGGGCGGTCCAGGGCTATTACCTGTCCCGGCCGCTGCCGCCCGCGGATTTCACCGCCTGGCTGGTCACTCAGGCGGCGTTGACCGCCTGACGAACGGTGTCAGCCCGTCAGGAGGTGCCTCGCCATCACGATGCGCTGCACCTGGTTCGTACCCTCGTAGATCTGGGTGATTTTGGCGTCTCGCATCATGCGTTCGAGCGGATAGTCCTTGACGTAGCCGTAGCCGCCCAGCAGCTGGACCGCGTCGGTGGTGATGCGCATGGCGGCGTCGGAGGCGTGGCACTTGGCGGCGGCGCCGAAGAAGGGCAGGTCGGGGTCGTTGCGCTCGGACTTGGCGGCGGCGGTGTAGACCAGCTGGCGGGATGCCTCGAGGGTCATGGCCATGTCGGCGAGCATGAACTGGATGCCCTGGAAGTCGGCGATGGCCTTGCCGAACTGGCGGCGCTCCTTCACGTACGCGACGGCGTGGTCGAGGGCGCCCTGGGCGATGCCGACGGCCTGGGCGCCGATGGTGACGCGGGTGTGGTCGAGAGTGCGCAGGGCGAGTTTGAGGCCGTCGCCGACGGGGCCGACGCGGCGGTCGTCGCCGAGGCGGACGTTGTCGAACAGCAGCTCGCGAGTGGGTGAGCCCTTGATGCCCAGCTTGCGTTCGGGCTCGCCGTAGGTGAAGCCCTCGTCGCCGTCCTCGACCACGAAGGCGGTGATGTTGCGGCCGCGCGGGCCGTCGGGGTCGGTGACGGCCAGGACCGTGTAGTACCGCGACGCGCCGGCGTTGGTGATCCAGGACTTCTGCCCGGTCAGCACCCACTCGTCGCCGTCGGCGATCGCGCGGGTGCGCATGCTCGCCGTGTCGGAGCCGGCCTCGCGCTCGGACAGCCCGTACGAGAACATCGCCTCGCCGCGGGCCACCGGCGGCAGGTAGCGCTGCTTGACCTCGTCGGAGCCGCCGAGGATCAGCGGCATCGTGCCCAGCTTGTTGACCGCGGGGATCAGGGACGAGGAGGCGCAGGCGCGGGCGACCTCCTCGATGACGATACAGGTGGCGAGCGCGTCGGCGCCGGCTCCGTCGTACTGCTCGGCGATGTGCGGGGCGTGGAAGTCGGCCGCGCGCAGGGCGTCGTAGGCCTCGACCGGGAAGCGGGACCGATCGTCGACATCCGACGCGTACGGCGCGATCTTGTTGTCGGCCAGGGCACGGATCGCCTCGCGCAGCTCGTTGTACTCGTCGGGCAGCCGGTACACGTCGAAGCTCATGCGTCCGATAGTAGGACGTCCGACTATTGGATGTCCATGCGCCGACCGATCTGCCGTACGATGTCGAGGTGAGCGCACCCGACCGCCTGCACCTGGACCCCATCGCCGAGGCGCGCCGCCAGTGGGCCGACCACGGCTGGGAGGATGCCGCGGACGGGATGGCGGCCGTGACCTCCCTCATGCGCGCCCAGCAGATCGCCCTCGCCCGGGTCGAGACCGTCCTGCGCCGGCACGGCGTCACGTTCGCCCGCTACGAGGTGCTGATGCTGCTCCTGTTCAGCCGGGCGGGCTCGCTGCCGATGGCCAAGATCGGGCAGCGCCTGCAGGTTCATCCCACGAGCGTCACCAACGCCGTCGATCGGCTCGAGGCGGCCGGTCTGGTCCGGCGCACGTCGCATCCCACCGACCGGCGCGCGACCCTGGTCGACCTGCTCGACCCCGGGCGCGAGCTCGCCCTGGCGGCGACCAAGGAGCTCAACGACGAGGTGTTCACCGCGCCGGGCATCGCGCCCCCTGGCGTCACCACGCTGGTCGACATTCTCACCGAGCTGCGCCGCGACGCCGGCGATTTCTGAGCGGCCGTACGGGCGGGGGCCGCGGGGTTCCGTCGCATAATTCAACGGGCGTTGACTTTCATGCCCGTCGAACTTATCGTCGGCGGCGGACTCCTCAACCGTGGAAATTCGAGAAGGGCTCTCCGCCATGACCGACGAGAGCGCGATCATCGAGGTATCCGGGCTGGTCAAGTCGTTCGGGCAGTTCCGGGCGCTCGACGGGCTGGACCTGAGCGTGGCCCGCGGCGAGGTGCACGGCTTCCTCGGTCCCAACGGCGCCGGCAAGTCGACCACCATCCGGGTGCTGCTCGGTCTGCTCAGGGCCGACGCCGGTCATTTGCGGCTGCTCGGCGGCGATCCGTGGCGCGACGTGGTGAGCCTGCACCGCCGGTTGGCATACGTGCCCGGCGACGTGATGCTGTGGCCCGGCATGACCGGCGGCGAGGCGATCGATCTGCTCGGCAAATTGCGGGGCGGCCTGGACGAGACCCGTCGCAAGGAGCTGCTGGAGCGCTTCGATCTCGACCCGACCAAGCGCGGCCGGCAGTACTCCAAGGGCAACCGGCAGAAGGTGGCCCTGGTCGCCGCGCTCGCCTCCGACGTCGACCTGCTCATCCTGGACGAGCCGACCTCGGGCCTGGACCCGCTGATGGAGGCGATCTTCCAGGAGGAGATCGCCAAGGAGAAGGCGCGCGGCCGCAGCGTGCTGCTGTCCAGCCACATCCTGAGCGAGGCCGAGGCCCTGGCCGACCGGGTCAGCATCATCCGCGCCGGCAAGGTCGTCGAGACCGGCACGCTCGACCAGCTGCGGCAGCGCACCCGCACCACCGTCCACGCCGTCTTCGCCGACCCGCCCGCCTCCCTCGACGGCCTGCACCTCGTGCACGACGCCCGGCTCAAGGAGGGCCGGTTCACCGGCACGGTCGACAACGACCAGCTCAGTGCCGCGATGGCCGAGCTCAGCCGGTACCGGCTCACCTCGCTGACGGTGGCGCCGCCGTCCCTCGAGGAGCTCTTCCTTCGCCAGTACGGCAACGGGGACGCGGCATGAGCCAGGTCTTGACCGGTGCGCGGCCGCTGCTGCGCGCCTCGCTCAAACAGGACGCCCGCAACATCGGCCCGTGGATCGTCCTGATCTCCGCGCTGTCGGCGACGTCGGTTCTCGCCTACGGGTGGGTGTTCCCCGACCTGCAGGACCGGCTGCAACTGGCGGCGACGCTCGGCTCGAACCCGGCGCTGAGTCTGATCTTCGGACCGGCCCGCGACCTGATGACCGCCGACGGCTTCAACGCCTGGCGGGCCGGGGCGCTCGGCACGTTCTTCGCCGGACTGATGACCATCTTCATCGTGGTCCGCAACAGCCGCGCCGCCGAGGACTCCGGCCAGGCCGAGCTGCTGGCCTCCGGGGTCATGGGCCGCCAGACCCGCCTGGCCGTCGCCACGCTCATGGCGGTGCTCGCGTCGATCGCCCTCGGCATCGTGTCCTGGCTGCTGACCATCGCGTGCGGCGGGGGCCTGCTGAACTCGCTCGCGCTGTCCTCGACGTACACGGCCTCGGGTTTGATGTTCGCCGGGGTTGCCGGCATCGCGGCCCAGCTCGGCTCGGACGCGCGCACCGCGAACAGCATCGCCGTCGCCGTGCTGGGCATCACCTTCGTCGTGCGCGGTTACCTCGACGCCAGCCAGGCTTCGCCGTGGGCCACCTGGCTGACCCCGCTCGGCTGGCTGGAGGAGGTCCGCCCGGCCACGGAGAACAATGCCTGGCCGCTGCTGCTCGCCCTGGGCCTCGCCATCGCGCTGACCGGTGTCGGGCTGGTCCTGCACGCGCGCCGCGACTTCGGCCAGGGCGTGGTCGCACCCCGTCGCGGCCCGGCCCGAGGTGGCTGGGTGGCCAGCGTGTGGGGTCTCGCGCTGCGGATCAACCGGGGCTCGCTGATCTCGTGGCTGGTGGCGTTCGCCGGGCTCGGCGCGGTGTTCGGCTTCCTGGCGACCTCGGTCGGCGACATCCTCGCCGACAGCCCGCTGGTCAAGTCGAACGCGACCACCGAGGGCGGGCTGATCTTCGCCTTCATCGTGACGATCCTCCAGCTGGCCGGCATCATCGCGGCGGTCTTCGGGGTGCAGATCGTCATGCGCGTGTACGCCGAGGAGATCGACTACCGGGTCGAGCCGGTGCTTGCCGGCGCGGTCAGTCGGTCCAAATATTTGGCCAGCAACGCGGTCATCGCCTTCGCGGGGCCCGCGGTCGCGCTGCTGGTCGCCGGGACCGTGATCGGGTTGATCGCGTCGGCCGCCGAACCGAGCATCGCCGCCGGGGACGTCATCCTCCAGGCGGCGGCGACGATCCCCGCGGTGTGGGTCCTGGTCGGCCTGGCCCTGGCCACGGTCGGCGCCAACCCGCGCGCCCGGCTGGCCGGCTGGCTGGGCGTGGTCGCCGTCTTCGCGCTGACCCTGCTCGGGCCGCTGTTCCGGCTGTGGGACTGGATCCTGGGCATCAGTCCGCTGTGGCATGTCCCCAACGTGACGGTCCCGAGCCCGGACTGGTCCGGTCTCGGATGGGTGAGCCTCGTGGCGGTCCTTCTTACCGCCGTGGCGTTCGCCGGCTTCCGGCGCCGCGACGTTCTCTGACCTCCGGCGGTGCGGGCGACCTGCCTTCCGGCCGATCGCCCGCGCCGCCCCCGGCGTCAACTGCGGTAGCGGAAGACGATGCGGCCCCGGGTGAGGTCGTACGGGCTCAACTCGACGAGCACTCGGTCGAACGGCAGGATCTTGATGTAGTTCTTCCGGATCTTTCCGCTGATGTGGGCCAGGACCTTGTGGCCGTTCTGGAGCTCCACGCGGAAGGTGGCATTGCGCAGGCATTCGAGGACGGTGCCCTCGAGCTCGATGCCGTTCGATGTTCTAGGCATGGTCAGCGCCTCCTCTCGTTCGCGGTCATCGCATGACCAGCTCGAGGGTGCTGCCGGTGCGCCGCGCGCCGAAGCCCTCGAACAGTGCCGTCGCGGCGACATTGGATTCGGTTATCTCGGCCGAGGCCGTCTTCTTGCCGACGGCGTGCAGCGCGCCCAGCGTGTGGGCCAGCAGCGCCCGGGCGATGCCGCGGCGTCGATGGTCAGTCCGTACGGCGATCAGACCTATTCGCGGCAGCCGGGTCACCATCGTGACCCGCAGCAGACCGACGTACTCGCCGTGCGCGGCGGCCACGGCATAGTGCGCCGGGTCGAGCACCGGGCGGGCCAGCACCTCGGCCGGCATGTCCGGCCATCCCGGGCCGACCTCGTCGCGGATGGTGCGGTCCAGGGCCTGGAGCGCAGCCTGCTCGGCGGTGCCGCAGGCCTTGATCGTCACGCCCGGCGGCGGCTCCGCCGAGCCGGGGTCTTCGGGGCTGGCTGCGGGGCCGGCGGCCCCGAGGCTGGCGGCTCCACGGCTGGCTGCGGGGCTGGCGGCCCCGAGGCTGGCGGCCCCGAGGTCGGCGGCACCGGGGGTGACGGCCGGGGAGTCGGGGCCGGTCGGCAGGGCGTACTCCCATTCCCGGCGCCGGGTCGTGAAGCCGGCTCGCCGCCACCGGGCGGTCAGGTCGAGGTCGGCCTCGTCGACCACGGTGTGCAGCGGCCGGGGCAGGGCGGCCGGCATGACCTCAGCCAGCCGGTCGAAGGCCGCGTCGTGCCAGGCGTCGATGCTGACGAACAGCCGCCCGTCGGGCCGCCGCGACGTCTCGCCCCGGCCGACGACGAGGTCGTCCTCCAGCACATGCCATCGTTCCGGCGCGACCCGGGAAATCAGCAGAGCGTGCGGGGATTCCACAGGATTCATAGGTTGGTGCCTTTCGGGATCGCCAGATGGGGGCGCTCCCGGGCGTCACCTATGTCAGTGGCCGGTCCGTGACGGCGAGGGGAGCACCCACTCGAAACAAACGTTCACGGGTCTCACCTCCTCAAGCACTGTCACGGCGGGACGAAAGCTACCAGGCTGCCCGTCAAACCGTCCAACCATTTAACGCCCAGATTCTTGGGATACCGCCGAGGCGCCATTGGTATGAACGTCCAAAGAATGATGAAGAGGCTGATCACCGCCGGACTGGCGGCATGAAGGCGTGGACCGGCGTCCGCGACGCCACCCGGCCCCCGTCGGTCTGCCCGCAGACCTTCTCGTACCCGCCGGGATCGCCCGTGCAGTTCCAGGGCGCGGACGACTGCCTGTACCTCGACCTGCACGTCCCGCGGGACGTCGGCGGGCCGATGCCGGTGATGGTCTTCGTGCACGGCGGCAACACCGGGGGAGGCAGCGTCGACGACCCGAGGCCGGTCTCCGGCGGCGGGAACGTCATCGTGGTGACCGTCAACTACCGGCTCGGCGCGCTCGGTTTCCTGCGCGACCGGTCGCTGCACGACCCGGACGCGGGCAACTTCGCGCCGGCCGACCAGCAGGCCGCGCTGCGCTGGCTGCGTACCGATATCGGGGCCTTCGGTGATGCCCAGCCCGGGCCTGACCGGGCCCCACGGCAGGGGCTGGCGGCCGAGCTGATCCGCCGGTGGACCACGTTCGCCCGCGACGGGCGGCCCGGCGCCGGATGGGACGAGAACCGACGGGACGACGCCCTGTCGTTGTCCAGCACCCGGATCGCGCCGGTCGACGTGGGACGGGAGCACCGGTGCGGGTTCTGGCGTTCCGGTCCGCTACGGGTCGACCAGGCCTGACTGGTAGGCGAAGACGACGAGTTGTGCTCGGTCCCGCGCGCCCAGCTTGACCATGGCCCGGCTGACGTGGGTCCGGGCCGTCGCCGGGCTGACCACGAGCCGCCCGGCGATCTCCTCGTTGCTGAGCCCCTCACCGACCAGCGCGACGACCTCCGTCTCGCGGTCGGTGAGCGTGTCGAGCCGCGGGTGCGGTTTCCGGGCCCGCGACGGGCGGGTGGCGAACTCGCGTACGACCCGGCGGGTCACCGACGGCGACAGCAGCGCCTCGCCCTCGGCGACCAGGCGGATGGCCCGCAGCATCTCGGCCGGCTTGGTGTCCTTGGTGAGAAACCCGCTGGCGCCGTGGCGCAGCGCGTCGAAGACGTACTCGTCGAGCTCGAACGTGGTCAGCACGATCACCCGCGTACCGCTCATCGTCGCGTCGGCGGTGAGCCGGCGGGTCGCCTCGATCCCGTCGATGCCGGGCATCCGCACGTCCATGAGCACCACGTCGGGGTGGGTCTCCCGGGCCACCGCCACCGCGGCCAGCCCGTCGGCGGCCTCGCCCACCACCCGCATGTCGTCCTCGGACCCGATCAGAGCGCTCAGCCCCAGGCGTACGAGATCCTGGTCGTCGGCGATGAGAACCCCGATCATGACCCGGCCACCGGCAGCACCGCGTGGACCCGGAATCCGCGGCCCGGCAACGGCCCGGCCGTCAGCTCGCCGCCCAGCGCGGTCGCCCGCTCGCGCATGCCCGCGATGCCGGTGCCGTGGTGCGACGGTGCTCCGCCGATGCCGGTGTCGGTCACCTCGAGCTCGACCGTCTCAGTCCCGTACCGGATGGTCACCTCGGCGTTCGCCGCGCCGGCATGACGGAGCACATTGGTCAGAGCCTCCTGCACGATCCGATAGGCGGCCAGATCGACCACGCCCGGCAGAACCTCGGGTGGCGTCCCGTCGATCGTCAGGAACACCGGCAGACCGGCGTCGGCGAGCCGTTCACGCAGCGCGGGCAGCTGACCGAGCCCGGGCATCGGCGTGCGGTCGTAGCCCCGGCGCACGGCCACCAGCGTCGCCCGGAGCTCGTCGAGTCCCTGTTTGCTCGTACGGCTGATCGCGGTCAGCGCGGCCTCCGTCTGCTCGGGCTTGCGGTGCAGCAGGTGCAGCGCGATCTCGGCCTGCATGTTGATGGCGGCCAGCCCGTGGCCCACGACGTCATGGACCTCCTGGGCGACCCGCAGCCGCTCGTCGTCGGCGATCCGCCGGGCGGCATCGAGGCGGGCGCGGGCGGTTGCCTCCCGGCTCAGCCGCACCGTGGCGCCCACCGCGAAGGGCACCACCACCCAGGCCGCGGCCGGGGCGAGCCCCGCGATGCCCGGATCGCCGTCGAACGGGACGAACGCGTGCACGCTCACCGCCACCAGGGCGGCACCGGCGAAGACGGCGGCCGGACGCAGCGGCAGCTCGGCCGCCACCGTGTACACGGCGACCAGGAAACAAAACATGATCGATCCGTACGCGTAGTCGCCGTTCAGGTAGGCGGTGGTGGCGGCGGTGACCACGGCGAGCGTGACGACCGGCCAGCGGCGGCGGACGGCCAGTGCCGCCGCCGCGACCGCGATCAGCACGTCGCTCACCGTGTCCAGGGGCGTGGCGCCGGGCTGGTTCTGAGCCGCGAACCTGGTCGTGACCAGCCCGAACACCAGCAACACCGCGGCGAGCAACCCGTCGGCGAGCCAACGGCGGACCGAAATGACGTCCACGAAGTTAGAGAATGTCACGGCGGCGCAGGACAAGCGCGCCGGCGACGAGGAAACCGGCCAGGTAGAGCGCGACGACCAGCGCCGCCTGGCTCCCGCCGACGAGGGCGTCGACGCCCGGGGTGTCCGGCGTGCTGCCGAGCGCGGCGGCCAGGGCGCCCGCGTTCGGCCCGGGCAGCCCCTTCTGCGCCTGCGCGATCCAATCCACCAGCGGCGCGGCCAGACCCGCGAGCAGGTTCTGTACCGCCAGCAGCCAGACCAGGCCGAGGCCGAGCGCCAGGGCGACCCCGCGCAGCAGCACCGCGAGCACCACCCCGAACGCGGTCCACATGGCCGCGATCAGCCAGCCCGCACCCAACCCGGTCGCGAGGTCGCCGATCGACGGGAACGCCATCGGCTGGTCCTCGACCGCCGCGATGATCAGGCTGGCGGCCGCGCCGGCCACGAAGAGCGCCAGCACGAACGCGAGCGCCGCGACGGCGAGGGCCGCGAGCTTTCCCGCGTACACGGCAAGCCGCGACGGGCCCAGGGTCAGCACCGTCTTCCAGGTGTCCCAGCCGTACTCGCTGCCGACCGCCAGCACGCCCAGGATGACCAGGATCGCGCCGAGGAAGACCGGCAGGCCGGCGACGGAGTTGCCGACCAGTTGCGCCGGAATCATCGCCGCGAGACCGCGGTCGGCCGTCGGACCACCGGTGCCACTGCGGTAACCGGCGTACGGAATCACGTACGTGAACAGCAGGCCGAGCACGAGCGCCACCGCCAGCAGCAGCCAGTTCGCCGGGCGCTTGACCAGCTTGAACAGCTCGGCCGTGACGTTACCCCACATCAGTCTCACCCCCGGTGAGCTCGAAGAATGCCTGTTCCAGATCGCGTTCGACGGTCCGCAGCTCGCTGACCGTCACCCCGGCCGTCACCAGCGACGTGTTGATCTCACCGGCCCGGTCGGCGCCGACGGCGAGGTTCAGGCCCCCGTCGGCCAGGGTCACCGCCTCGGCGCCGAGCAGCTCCCGCGCCCGCGCCGCCGCCCGGTCGAGCGGCGCCGCGACCACCCGCAGATCGGCGCCGCCACGCAGCTCGGCCACGGTGCCCTCGCGAACCAGCCGGCCGCGGAAGATGACACCGACCCGGTCGCAGATCTGCTGCACCTCGCCGAGCAGATGGCTCGACACCAGCACCGTGCAGCCGGCCGCGCCGAGCCGGCGGACCATCGTGCGCATGTCGGCCATCCCGGCCGGGTCGAGACCGTTTGTCGGCTCGTCGAGGATCAGCAGCCGCGGGTCCTTCAGCAGCGCCGCGGCCACGCCGAGGCGCTGCTTCATGCCCAGGGAGTACTTCGCGTACTTGTCGCCGGCCCGCCCGGACAGATCCACCATCTCGAGGACCACGTCGACCCGCCGGGCGGCGACACCCGCGTGCCGGGCGAGCACGCGCAGGTTGTCCCGGCCCGACAGGTACGGATAGAACGCGGGCCCCTCGATCAGGGCGCCAACTGAGGGTTGCGAGCCCGGGGGGCGGCCGTTCAACAGCACCGTGCCCGCCGTGGGCCGGACCAGACCGAGCAGCATCCGCAGCGTCGTGGTCTTGCCGGCGCCGTTCGGGCCGAGGAAGCCGTACACCTCGCCGGCCCGGACGGTGAGATCGAGATTCTGTACGGCGAACAGTTCGCCGTACCGTTTGGTCAAACCTTTCGTGACGATCGGTTCCATGACCACGACTGTGCCCGGCCCGGAGACCCGCCGCGTCCGTCGAGACGCGGCCTTGGACGTACGTCAGCGGACGTAGAGCGGGCCCCGTTGTGGTGCACGGCCGCGTATCGAAGGGGAGGCGCGGCCGTGCACCAGGAAAGCGTCAGCGATGCAGGACGGTGATGGTGTGGCTGCCGCCGGGGACGTCGATCCGGGCGTAGCCGCCGGTGATCTGCGGGTGGATGACGCGGCCGTTGTCCAGGATCGTGCTGCCCCTGGTCGCGGGGACGGCGATGGTGCCGCTGGTCGTGCGGGGCGCGGTGACGGACAGGTCGAAGCGGTGGCGACTGGAGGTCCAGCGGGCACTGATGTCGCCGTACCTGGTGGGCACGACGCCCTCGGCCCAGGCCAGCCGGCCGGGGCGGGGCTGGATGGACCACGTGGCGTAGCCGGCGCCGACGGGGCTGACGCCGAGGACCTGCTGGGTCAGCTGGACGGTGGGGGAGGCGGCCCAGCCGTGGGCGAGGCTGGCGGTGGCGCGGTTGACGCCGCCGTCGTTGTTCTTGAACTCCCAGAGGCCGCCGGTGTAGAGCGGGTTACTCGGGTCGACCATCGGTCCCCACGTGCGGCGCATGAGGGCGAGGGCCCCGTCGACGTCGCCGGCGGCGAACCGGCCGGCGGTTTCCATGCCGTTGCCGAATGGTTCGATGGTATGGCCGGTGGGGTCCTGGAGCCCGGGGCCGAGGATCGCGCCGTACGGCGTCCACAAGGAAGAGAGCGCCCGCAGCACGCTCGCGCGCCGGTCGGCCGGGACGAAGTCGTACTGCAGGGCGAGGGCGTTGGCGTCCTCGACGAGTACGTCCGGGTGGTCGGTGCTCTGCCCGTACGCGTCCAGGGTGGGGTTCCACAGGCGTGCGTTGACGGCGGTCTTGATGGCGTCGGCCTTGGCGTCGTCAGCGGCGGCCGCGTCCGAAGAGCCCACTGTGCGCTCGAGCCAGGCCATCTCCCGCAGCAGGATGTAGTAGTCGATCGAGTATTTGGTGACCTCGCCGGTCTGGGTGGCCTGCCAGAAGTCGCGGTCGTTCGAGGCCACCAGGTTGCCGGCGGTCAGGAAGGTGTCGTTGTAGGCGAGTTCCCGGCGCAGGTTCGGCAGGCGGCCGACGATGTAGTCGCGGTCACCGGTGTAGCGGTAGTAGTCGATGGCGGCCCGCGCCCCGTACCCGGAGTAGTTGTTGGAGTAGAACAGCGGCGACCCCGCGGGCGACGTGCGCTTGGCGAAGTCGGGCGAGCCCGGCAATGCGCCGTCGGCGCGCTGGGTGGCGAACAAAGCCTCCAATGAGGACTTGAGGTACGAGGCGCCGACGTCGCCCAGGGTGCTCAGAATGGTCGGACCCTGCACCAGCAGATCGCCGGTCCAGATGCTGCGATCGCGCTTGGCGCCGTCGTAGATGCGTTCGTCCATCAGTCCATTGAGCCCGGCCGGCTTCATGTTCAGCTGCAGCGTGTAGGCGCCGGAGTACCACATGCGGTTGAGCTGGTCGTCGCTGGAGAAGAACCACCCGCGGTAGTCGCGGGCCGTGGCGCGGTAGGCCTGGAAGTCGACCCCGAGCCCGGCGAGGGCGATCGTGCCCGGGGTGGTGAGGGTCAGAAGGACAAACCGAAAGCCACCGTGGAATCCACCGGTGATCCGGCCCGGAGCCGTGACCTGAAGCGTGTCCGGTCCGCCCACGCCGGCCAGTCCGCGGGACTCGTCGGAGGCGGGCGCCCCGGGGGAGGTGACGACGGCGGCGCCGGCGGCGACCGCCTGGTCGAGGGGCCGGTCCAGGTCGATCGTGCGTGCGGTGGAGTCAAAGCCGGTTATCGTACGCGGCTGAGCGCCCCCGAACGTGATGGTGTTCCCGATCTCCAGGCTCACGGCTGACGCGACCGTGATCCGGACGTCTCCGGCGGCAGCGTCGGCGGCGGTCGTGGTCGCCGCCGGGCGGCGCAGGTACTGTCGCGCCTCACCGGTCACGAGCTGGAGGGTCGCGGCGCCGCTGACACCGGCGATGTCCACATAGGGCGTTCCGGCGATGTCCTTGCCGAAATCCAGAAGTACCGAGGCCGGTGTGCTGCCCGCCGTGGTGGTCAGGGTTGTCGTCCGGCCGTGGCCGCGCACGAGCGACTCGGGATGGGTGACCGCGCCCCGGCCCTCGGCCCGCACCGCCGTGACGGGGGAGGTCGCTGGGCCGAGAACGTAGGACCGCCACGACCGCGAGTGGGCACCGGCACCGGCCGGCGCCGCGGTGAGGCTGGTGATCAGAACGAGTCCGATGATCAGAGTCCGTCGTGCCGTCGAGGCACGCAGGGAATAGCGCAACGTCGTTCCTTTCTCGAGGGGAACGGAACTTGTAACGTTTCATCGAGGCGGGTTGAGAAACGTTTCTCACGCGTTTCGCCGACCATACGCATCGATGTCGCGGCCGGTCAAGGCTTCCGCGTCAGGCCACGAAGGCGAACTCCACGGAAAGCGGGAAACGTTACCCGTCGGTCGGCGTCCGGGTCGCCGCCGGATCTGGCGCGGGCCGCGGTGCTGCCGCTCGCGCCGGGCCGGCCGTGGTGCGCCGGACGACGAGCGTGGGCGACAGCTTCACGTGCGCCGTCCGGCGGTCACGGTCGGCGATCCGGTCGACCAGCAGCCGGGCCGCGTTGGCGCCCATCTGGCGGCCGTCCTGGTCGACGCTGGTCAGCGAGATCGGGCCGAACGCCGCGAGGGCGCTGTTGTCGTAGCCGACAACGGAGACGTCGCCGGGAACCGACAATCCGGCCTCGGAGATGGCCTCCAGCGCTCCCAGCGCCACGACGTCGGCGCCGGCGAAGATCGCTGTCGGCCGCTGGTCCCGGCTCAGCAGTTGCTTCGCCCCGAGGTAGCCGCCCTGGTGGGTGTAGCTGGTCGAGGCGATGTCGATCTGATCGGCGAGCCCGTGCTCGCGCATCGCGTCGCGGTAGCCGTTGGCACGCTGGGCGTTGGGCATCTCCAGCAGGCGTACGGGATCGGTCTCGTGGTGTTCGATGTGCGCGATCCGGCGGTGGCCGAGCCCGGCGAGGTGCTCCACGACCAGGGCGGCGCCGGCCACGTCGTCGTCGGTGACCGTGTCGTAGGCGGTCGACGAGCCGTGCCGGCCCACGACGACCGTGGGCACGCTGCGCGCGACGTTGTTCAGCCGCGTCCTCGACGAGACCGGGGCGATGAGGACCAGGCCGTCCATGCTGCGGTCGATCATGGCCTCGATGACCCGGGCCTCCTCCTTCTCGCCGTTGCAGCCCGGCGCGAGCAGCACCTGGTACGCGGTGTCGCCGAGCTGCGCGGTGATGCCGTCGAGGATGTCGGCGAAGAACAGGTTGCGCAGCTCCGGAATCATCACGCCGATCGTGTACGTCTGCCCGCGCAGGCCCCGGGCCGCGGCGGAGGGCCGGTACCCGAGCTCGTCGATCGCCTGCTGCACCTTCGCCCGCATGGCCGGGCTGGCCCCGTACGCGTTGCGCAGCACCTTGGAGACGGCCGTGGTGGACACCTGGGCGTGCCGTGCGACGTCGACGATCGTGATCCGCCGGTGGGCTGGCTTCGGCACCGCGTCTCCTCTGGGTCGGCTAGCACGAGCGTACTGATCAACCGCCGGAAAGCGTGCGCGCCCGCCTCCGATCGGTGTGAAACGTTATTCAAAACGGCCTCACCACTCCCTTGACGCTGTTCGGCACCTGCTCGTAAGGTCGGCGAAACATCGTGGAAAACGTTACCCATGCCACACCAGCCGCGAGGCGACCGCTCGGCCCTCGGCGCCGACCGCGGACCGCGCCCCGGACGTACGTCTGAAACGTTTCGAAGAAGTGGGTTCCCGTGACAATCGATACGAAAGCCCCGCCCGGGAGGGCCGTCGTGACCGCGACGCGGTCGCGGCGGCCCCGGGTGACGCCGCCCTGGTGGTTCGTCGCCCCGGCCATGCTGCTGTTCGCGTTCGTCGTCCTGGTTCCGAGCGCCCGGGGCCTGTACTACGCCTTCACCGACTGGGACGGGCTCGATCCGGAGTTCTCCTTCGTCGGCCTGCGCAACTTCGCCGACATGCTCGACGACCCGAACGCGCTGCGGGCGGTCTGGCACACGATCCTGCTCGCGATGGCCATCACGGTGATCCAGAACGGGATCGGGCTGCTGCTGGCGCTCGGCGTCACCACGCTGATCAAGACCCGGAATGTCCTGCGGGTATTACTGTTCGCGCCGGCGGTGGTCACACCAATCGTCACCGCGTACCTGTGGCGAAATCTGCTCGGCCCGGACGGCGCGGTGAACAGCCTGCTCGGCGCCGTCGGTCTCGGCTCGTGGGAGCAGGACTGGCTCGGCAACCCGCGACTGGCGCTGTGGATGATCGTGCTGGTCATAGTGTGGCAGTTCGCCGGGTACTCGATGGTGATCTTCCTGGCCGGGCTCCAGTCGATCCCGCGGGAGATCTACGAGGCCGCCGCGCTCGACGGCACCGGACCCTTCCGCCGGTTCTGGTACGTCGTCCGTCCGCTGCTCGCGCCGGCCATCACGATCAACCTGATGCTCTCGATCATCGGCGGCATCAAGTTGTTCGACCAGGTCTACGCGCTGACCGGGGGCGGGCCCGGGCACGCCACCGACACCATCTCGACCCTGATCTACAAGGACGCCTTCACCCTCGGCGAGTTCGGCTACAGCATCGCGCTGGCCGTCGTGCTCACGGTGATCGTCGCCATCGTCTCCGCCGGGCAGTACTCGGTGCTGTCCCGCAACGAGAGGGCGGCGTCGTGACCCGGTACACCAGGCGAACCTTTTTGCTCGAGATGGCCATGGTCGCCGTGGCGATCGTCTTCGCCTTTCCCGTGTACGTGCTGGTCAATCTCGCTCTGCGGGCGCCGTCGGACACCTCGTCGCCGATCCGCCCGACCGCCGCGCCCACGCTGGACAACTTCACCCAGGCCTGGCAGCAGGCGGGACTGGGCGGCGCCCTGATCAACAGCGTGGTGGTGACCACCGTGAGCGTGCTGATCGTGCTCGCGGTGTCGTCGCTGGCCGCCTACCCCCTGGCCCGCTCGACCGCGCACTGGTCCCGCGGCACGTTCCTGCTGATCATGCTGGGGCTGCTCCTGCCGTTCCAGCTCGCCTCGCTGCCGCTGTATCAGACCATTCGCGACCTCGGCCTGCTCGGCTCGGTCTGGTCGTTGGTCCTTTTCTACTCCGGCCTCCAGGTTCCCTTCACGACCTTCCTGTACGTCGGGTTCCTGCGCGCGCTGCCACGTGACTTCGAGGATGCCGCCTCGATCGACGGTTGCTCGCCCCTGGAGAGCTTCCGCTTCGTCGTCTTCCCGATGCTCAAGCCGGTCACGGTCACCGCGCTCGTGCTCAACGCGGTCGGCGTCTGGAACGACTTCTTCACCCCGCTGCTCTACCTGTCCGGCAGCGACCACCAGACCATGCCGGTCGCGATCGCCGGCTTCGTCGGCCAGTACGTCTCCGACTGGAACCTCATCTTCGCCGCGCTGCTGATCAGCGTCGTGCCCGTTCTGGCGGTCTACCTCGCCCTCCAACGCAGCATCATCAACGGCTTCGCCGGAGGTCTGAAGGGATGACCGTACGACCCGCAAACCCAACCGATCTCCGACCTGGGAGAAATTGATGAGAAAACACGCCTTCGTGGCCGCCCTGACCGTCGTCACTCTCACGGCCGCCTGCTCCGGTGGAACCAACGCCAACTCCGGCGGCGGTGACAACAAGACCCTGACCATCGCGTCCGTCGACCAGGGCTCGATCGAGAAGGTCGTCGACGCGTTCAAGGCCGCCAACCCCGGTATCACGGTCAACCTCACGACCGCCGGCGCCGACCAGTATCAGCAGCAGATCCGCACCCAGCTGGCGTCCGGCACCGCGCCCGACGTGATGACCGTGTGGCCCGGCAACGGCAACCCCGGCGCGACGTACGTGCTCGCGAAGCCCGGCTATCTGCTCGACCTGTCCGACCAGCCGTGGGCCTCGCAGCTGCCCGACTCGTTCAAGAGCGTCGCCCAGTACGACGGTAAGACCTACAACGCGGTGTTCGGCCTCAACGGCATCGGCGCCGTCTACAACGACGACGCCATTCAGAAGGCCGGGCTCACCGCGCCGACCACCTGGACCGAGTTGCTCACCTTCTGCAAGGCGGCCGCGGCCAAGGGCACCCCCGCCTTCGCGCTGGGCATCCAGGACAACTGGGTCACCCAGCTCGTGCTGTACGCCCTGGTCGCCACGACCGTGTTCGGCCCGGACAAGGACTTCGCCACCAAGATGGCAAACGGTCAGGCCACTTTCGCCAACTCGCCGTGGACCACCGCGATGGCCAAGTACCAGGAGATGAGCAAGGCCGGCTGCTTCCAGAAGAACCCGCTCGGCACCAGCTACGAGGCCAGCCAGACCCTCGCCGCCACCGGCAAGACGCTCGGCATCGTCCAGGGCAACTGGGTCATCGCCCTGCTCAAGGGCAAGAACCCGAGTGGGAAGTTCACCATGAAGGCGCTGCCCGCCACCGACGACCCGGCCGGCTTCCTCATGCCCGCCGCCGCCGGCGCGGGTTACGGCGTCAACGCCAAGGCGAAGAACAAGGAACTCGCCCTCAAGTTCGTCACCTTCGTCATGTCGCCGGCGGGGATGAAGACGTTCAACGAGGCCCAGGGCAGCCTGCCCACCCTGTCCGGCGCCGGAACCACCGTCGACCCCGGCCTGACCGAGCTGACCACCTATGTGAAGGACAATAAGACCGTGCCGTTCATGGACCAGCTGTGGCCGAACGCGAAGGTGCAGCAGACGATGCTCAGTGGCCTGCAGGAGATCTTCAGCAACCAGTCCACGCCGGACAAGGTCCTCGCCGCCATGGACCAGGACTACAAGGCCGGTGCCTAGCCGTCCCGCCGGGGCCCGCCCGGGCCCCGGCGCCGGCGCCGACTTCCCCGACGACTTCCTCTGGGGCAGTGCGACCTCGGCTCACCAGGTCGAGGGCGGCAACACCAACAACGACTGGTGGGACTTCGAGCACGACCCGGCCACCGCGGCCCGCGAGTCCTCCGGCGACGCCATCGACCACTTCCACCGCTACTTCGAGGACTTCGCCCTGCTGTCCGCGCTGGGCCACAACGCCCACCGCCTGTCGCTGGAGTGGTCGCGGATCGAGCCCGCGCCCGGCGAGTTCAGCCGGGCCGCGCTCGCGCACTACCGGCGGGTGCTCACCGCGCTACGCGACGAAGGCCTGACCGCCTTCGCCACCCTGCACCACTTCACGCGGCCGCGCTGGTTCGCCGCCCGCGGCGGCTGGCTCGCTCCCGACGCGGCCGCCACCTTCGGCCGGTACTGCGCGCGCGTCACCGCCGAGCTGGGCGACCTCATGCCGTACGTCTGCACCATCAACGAACCGCAGATGATCGCCCTGCACGGCTACCTCGAGGGCTACCACCCGCCCGGCGTCACCAACCCGATCCTGTGGAAACGCGCCGGCGACGCCCTGCTCGAGGCGCACCACACCGCCGTCTCCGCCGTGCGGGCCACCTCCGACGCCCAGGTCGGACTGGCCGTGCAGCTGCCGCTGCTGGCCCCGGCCCGTGAGGACGACGCCTGCGTCGCCTTCTGCGAAGCCATGCGCTACGAGATCGTCGACCGCTACCTGGACGGCGTCGATGGCGACTGGCTCGGCGTGCAGTACTACCGCAAGCAATGGGTGGACCCGTCTTCACCCACCCGGTTCGCGGCGCCGCCGCCCGGCACGCCGCTGACCCAGATGGGCTGGGCGGTGCATCCGGACGGCCTGCGCCAGATGCTGCACCGCGCGGCCCGCGCCTCGCTGCCGCTCTACGTCACCGAGAACGGCATCGCCACGACCGACGACGCCGAGCGGGCCGACTACCTCGCCACCCACCTCGCCGCCCTCGCCCAGGCCCGCGCCGAGGGCGTCGACGTGCGCGGCTACCTGCACTGGTCGGCGTTCGACAACTTCGAATGGAGCGAGGGCTACCGGCCCCGGTTCGGGCTCATCGCCGTCGACCGGGACACCTTCACCCGCACCCCGAAACCGAGCGCGTACGCCTACGCCCGAGTCGCCCGCACCGGTCGTCTCGACGCGCTCGCCGAGCAGGAAAGCACCTGACCTCGACGCGCTCGCCGAGAAGGAAAGCACCTGACCTCGACGCGCTCGCCGAGGCGGAGAGCACCTGAACCTCGACGCGTGGTCAGAGGACGAACTCGCTGTGCCCGGCCGGCGCGGTCGACTCCTTTCCCGATGGCGGGACGAAGCGGACCGGGACCGGGCTGTCCACCCGGACCTGGCCGTTGTCCACCTCGACCCGGACCAGGCCGTGCGGGGTCGGGACCGCGCCCGCCACGCGCTGGACGGCGCCCGGCCGGGGTGCGACCCGCACCGCCCCGTAACCGGGCTCGTCCGGCGTTACGCCGAGCACGTACCAGATGAGGTCCTTGGTGGGGGTGGCGCTCCAGGCGTGGACCGGAGTGCCCCAGCCCCAGCACTCGCCGAAGGTGTCGAAGCCGTCGTGCAGGAAGACACTCCAGCGCCGGAGCAGGCCGGGGAGGCGATCGGCTTCGCCGGCCGCGGCGACCGCATCGTGCACGACGTAACTGAAGAACGGCTCGGCCAGCACGATCTCCTGGTCGACGTCCCAGTCGATCCGGTAGATCCCCTGCGACTGCTCCACGATCTTGTCCATGTCGTAGCCGCCGTCCTCGCCGCCGATCCAGGAGCGGACGACGAGCCGGGAGGCGTCGGTGATCACGTCGACGATGCCGGCCCAGCGCTCCCGCGGGGCGAGCCCCGACACGATCGCCACCGCGCCGGCGGCCTGCGAGAGGGCCGGCATCCGTACGCCGTCGAGGATGTGGTCGACGTAGCTGCCGCGGTCCGGGTCCCAGAAGTCCTCGTAACCGGTACGGGCCCGCTCCCAGAGCCCGAGGGCCCACGCGGCCGACGCCGTGTTTCCCAGCCACTCCGCCATCTCGGCGTACTCGGCGAGCCCCCGTGCCCACAGCCCGGTGCTCAGCGACGAGCGGCCGCTGGAGAACACGCTCGCCCAGTCGATCAGGTTCCATTCGGGCAGGTCGCTGAGCGTGCCGCGGTCGTCGATGTAGGGCTCGTACCAGCGCAGCACCCGCTCGGCCACCGGCAACAGCCGGAGCGTGGCCGCCCGGTCGCCGTCGTGCCGGAACTGGTTCCACACGCCGTGGATCCAGTGCAGCGCCCAGTCCGGGATCGTGTAGCCGCCGGAGTACTCGATCTCGCCGACCACGCTCATCGGCAGCATGCCGTCCGCGCGCGGCGAGGCGCCCAGGGTGACGTAATTGCGGGCCAGCCGCCAGTCCTCGTTGGCGACCAGGTGGACCATCTGGTGCACGACGCCGTCGCCGACCCAGGCCCGCTGCTCCCGGGTCGGGCAGTCGGTGAAGGCGTCGAAGGAGTTCAGCTCGGTGGTGCGGATCCCGGCCCGGTAGAGGCGGTCGAGCTCCGGGTCGCTGGAGTGGAACTCGGCCCCGCCGGTGAACGGATAGTGGTACTCGTTCACGGCGATCTCGCGGACGGTGACCTCGCCGGTGCCGGGCGGGATCAGCAGGAAGAGCTGCCGCAGACCGTTGAGGTCGACCGCCCGGTACCGGTCGGCGAAGCCGCGGGTGACGTAGCTGGCGCTGCTGCGGGGCGCGGAGGCGACCGGCCCGGCGACGGCGTCGTAATCGGCCGATTCCTGATAAAGCAGATCCAGCCGTACGCCGGGCGGCGCGTCCACGTCCAGCTCGACGTGGCCGGCGACGATCCGTCCGAAATTGACGGTCAGCAGGGTTGCCGCATCGGGGCTGAGGTCGACGGTCAGTGGCAGCTGAGCGACGCGCCCGGCCTCGCCGACGCGGAGCTGGCGAATCAGCCGCTCGGCCGGGTGGTCGGGCAGGTCGGCGACGGCCGGCGCGCTCCGCACGACCGCCGAGGGCGCCACGACCCGGGCGCCGCCGAGCGTCCCGATGCCGCGGGGGAGCATCGCGCCGTACGGGTCGACCGGCGGCCGGGATTCGGCGAGCGCCCCGTTGTGGCCGGCCTTGAGAACCGTGGCCGGGACCCAGGCGGAGTCGTCGAAGTCCGGCTCCCGCCAGCCCGGGTCGAGCTCGCGGGCGTCGAGCAGCTCGATCGGCACCCCGTCCAGCGCCTTTCCGGAGCCCAGAGATCGCCACGCCCGCGACCGGACCGCCCGCCACCGCTCGTCGGTGACCAGCCATTCGTCACCGACCTAGGCCTCGAGCACGAGCTGCGCGTCGCGGCCCATCAGCCCGCTGGAGGCGGCCGGCTGCCAGAACGAGTTCGCGTGACCGTAGTAGGTCACCAGCACCGCGACGACGTTGCGCCCGGGCCGCAGGTGACCGGCGATGTCGTACTCGTCGTACCGCAGCCGGCGCGGCTGGGACCGGATCGGCCCCCGGCCGACCTCGACGCCGTTGACCCACAACAGGTACCGGGAGTCGGCCGAAACCCGAAGCGGCACCCGCGCCGGCACCTCCGGGAGATCGAGGACCCGCCGGAACTGGGCCCGCGAGAAGCCGGCGGGCGGAAGATCCGACCCCACGCTCGTCGGGTCGACCGAGAACGGCGGGACATCCGGCGCCACCCAGTGCCCGCGCCACCGCACACCGGGGAAGTCCGTCGTCGACATGGCTGCTCCTCACCCGTGCTGCCGCTTGATACGTTTCAACGTCATCCTCGCAGCTTCCGCGGCGTTCCGGAATGCCCTGGGAGTACACCCCAGCGCCGGGTGCTCGACCGGCGCGTACTCCGATGATCGATGATGGGCTCATGAGCACTGATCAACTCGGACCATTCGCCCAGTTTCTCGGCATCGACCTGGATGCGGCCGATGGGGACGAGGTGAGTGCGCATTGGCCGGTGCGGAGTGACCTTCTTCAGCCGTACGGGATCCTGCACGGCGGCGTGCATTGCAGCGTGGTGGAGTCGCTGGCGAGTCTGGGCGCCGCCCTGTGGCTGGGCGATCGGGGCAAGGTGGTGGGGGTCAGCAACGCGACCGACTTCTTCCGGCCGGTCGGCGACGGCGTGCTGCGGTCGGTGGCCCGTCCGGTTCATCGGGGCCGAACCCAGCAGGTGTGGGTGGTGGAGACCCGCGACGAGCAGGACCGGCTGGTGGCGCGCGGACAGGTCCGGCTGCAGAACCTGACCTGAGCCTCAGTCTTCGCTGCCGAGGCCGGTGTAGACCGCGCTCGCGTTGTCGCCCAGCGCCAGGCGGGCGGTTTCCTCGGTGAGCAGCTCGGCCACTGCGCGGGCGTTCGCCGCCACCCCGGGCACACCGGGCCAGTCCGTTCCGAAGATCCAGCGGCGGGCGAGGCGGGACAGGTCGTGACGGGCGTAGTACTCGGGCAGCCGTTTGGGCGGCAGGCCGGACAGTTCCAGCCAGACCGTCGGGTTGGTGAGCGCCAGGAACGCCGCCGCGTCGTACCACCAGCCGCGGCCGCCGTGGGCGAGAACCACGTTGAGGCCGGGGAAGTCCCGGAGGACCGGCAGCAGGAACCGTGGGTCGGCGTTCTCGTTCATCGAGCCCGGGAACGAGCTGGTCCCGCAGTGCACGACCAGCGGCGCGCCGGCCTCCTCGAGCACCTGGTAGGCCGGATAGAGGGCGGCGTCGTCGCACCGGAAACCGCCGTGGACCGGGTGCAGCTTGAGCCCGGCGGCGCCGAGCGCGAGCTGCCGGCGTACCTCGGCTGCGATCGGAAAATGCAGATGCGGGTTGACGTTGGCCATCGGCCGGAACCTTCGGGGGTTGTGCTCGACCAGCGGGAGCAGGTCCTCGAAGGTCTGCATCCCCGTCGCCTTGGGGCTGTACTCGCAGAACAGCACCGCCACGTCCACGCCCTGGGCGCGGAAAAGCTCGTCGAGGCGCTCCGGCCGGGGCTGCCCGGCCGGGTCCCAGACGTCGTCGAGGATGCCGTCCGGTCCGAAGTCGCGGGCCCACTGCAGCCAGGCCGGCCGCAGCGTGCCCAGCACCGGCACGTGGACATGCACGTCGATGAGGGGCAGTCCGTCGAGCATCCGTTCTCCTACCGTTCGGCGATGAGAGCAACCATTTCCCGTACGCGGAATCTCTGCATCTTGCCGGTGGCGGTGCGGGGGATCTCGTTGACGAACAGGACGTGCCGGGGGCGCTTGAAGGAGGCCAGGCCGTCGCGGCACCAGAGGATCAGCTCGTCCTCGGTGGCCGGCGCCCGCAGCACGACGACGGCCACCGGCTTGTCGATTCCGTACTCGTCGGGCAGACCGACCACCGCGACCTCGGCCACCGCCTCGTGCTCCAGCAGCCGGGCCTCGACCTCGGTGGGGGAGACCCAGATGCCGCCGGCCTTGAGCATGTCGCCGCTGCGGCCGAGGCAGGTGTAGAAGCCGTCCTCCGAGCGCACGTACGTGTCGCCGGTGCTGAGCCATTCGCCCTGGAAGACCAGGCGGCTGGCCTGGGTCCGGCGCCAGTACCCGAGCGCGATCGACTCGCCCCGCACGAACAGCGACCCCGGCTGACCGGGCGCCACCACCGCGCCGGACGCGTCGCGCAGCTCGATCTCGTACCCCGGAACCGGTTGCCCCGTGGTTCCCGGCCGGATCCGATCGGGGTGGTTGGACAGGAAGATGTGCAGCGCCTCGGTCGAGCCGATCCCGTCGATGATCTCGACGCCGAACCGGTCGGTGAAGCGCTTCTGCAGGGCCGCCGGCAGCGGCTCGCCGGCCGAGACGCACAGCCGGACCGCTGCGAAGGCCGTGTCGTCCAGGTCGCCGGCCACCAGCGCGGCGTAGAAGGTCGGAACGCCGAAGAACAGCGTCGGCCGGTCCCGCCGCAGCCGTTCGCCGACGATAGCGGGCGTGGGCCGGCGCGGCTCGAGCAACGTGCTCGCACCCACCGCGAGCGGGAAGAACATCGAATTCCCTATCCCGTACGCGAAGAAGAGCTTGGCGGCGGAGAGGCAGACGTCGTCCGGGCGGATGCCGAGCACGGTGCGGCCGTACGTCTCGCCGACGTGCCGGATGTTGGCGTGCCGGTGCATGGCGCCCTTGGGGGTGCCGGTGGTGCCGGACGTGTAGAGCCACAGGGCCCACGTGTCCTCGGTCGTCGCGGCCGGCTCGCGCTGGTCCGCCGGCTGGAGCTCGCCGGCGGCCACCAGCTCGGACCATGTGCTCGTCAGCACGCCGGGCGGGCCGAGCAGCGCCTTGTCGCCGTCGCAGATGAGGTGGCGCAGCTCCCCGGCGCCGGCCACGGCCTGCTCGACCTGGGTCGCGTAGTCCGTGCCGGCGACCACGACGACGGCGCCGGAGTCGGCGATGATCTCACCGAGCTCCCGGGCGCCGAGCATCGTCGAGACGGGTACGGCGACGAACCCGGCGGTGAACGCGGCCAGGATGCCGGTGAACATCGGGACGTCGTCGCTGGTGACGAAGACGATCCGGTCGTCGTGGCGCAGGCCCAGCGAGCGCAGTCCCGCGGCGACCGTGGCGACGCGCTCGGACAGCTCGGCGTAGGTCAGCGGCTCCGGGCCGGCCAGGGCGACCGCGTCCCCGTTGCCCTCGGCCACTTGCCGGGTGGTGAGCCAGGTACCGGCGTTGAACGGGGTTCCGGACATGGCGTCACACCCGCTTCCGGTCGAAGTCGCCCCGGCGGCCGGTGCCGTAGCGTCTCAGCGCGCCGTCGGGCCCGGAGGCGTTGGGCCGGATGAAGATCCAGTTCTGCCACGCGGTGAGCCGGCCGAAGACCTTGGTCTCGATCGTCTCGGGGCCGACGAAGCGGTGGTTCGCCTCCATGCCGGTCAGCGCGTCGGGGGAGAGGGCGGCCCGCTCCTCGAGCGCGATGCGCAGTTCCTCCTCGAAATCGATGTCGTCCAGCGCGATCGTGACGAGGCCCAGCTCGTCGGCCTGCCCGGCGTCGAGCGGCTTGCCGATGGCGTTGCGGGCGGCGTCGAACTCGAGGTCGTTGCCCCAGAACCGGGATCGCAGCCGGGAGATGTCGTTGCCCATCGGGAACAGGCCGTCGTTGGCCGGGCTCAGCTGGATCGTCGCCGGCGCCGCGCCCGGATCGACGTCCTCGTAGACGCCGGCCAGCATGTACTGCCGGTCGCACGCGAGGGCCAGCTCGAGCAGGAGGCCGGCGAACGCGGTGCCCGGGTCGATCACCGCGATCAGGCTGCGGCTGGTGACGTCGAGCCGCTTGAGCGTCCGCTTGTAGTAGTGCACGACCTCGTTGACGAACCAGTCGCCGGCCAGGTGCCGCAGCTGCTCGTCGTACGCCAGCACCAGATCGGCGTCGCCGGTCGCGCGGAGCACCCAGGTGCCGAGCTCGGTCTCGTTGGTGCGCAGGTGCAGGATCAGGTCGTCGAGCGCCCGGGTCATCGCCAGCGGCCAGTAGTCCACGCCCTGGGCGAGCACCCCGGCCGCGTCCCCCGGCGGCGCCGCCGAGGGACCCTCGATCGTGATGTCGACGCGACGGGCGGAACGGTCGATCGTGGCGCGTACGTACGGGTAGCTGACGGTGTCGTCCTCGTCGGTGCGGGCCAGCGGGGACAACGGCACGCCCCGGGTGCCGGCCGGGCGCGTCGACCCGGCCGCGGCGGCGTCGGCCCGGCCGCGGATCTCCCGGTCCCAGGCGTTGCGGGCGACGGTGGCATCGACCAGGCCCCACTCGACGGCGGTACGGCCGCGGAAGCCCTCGGGCTTGGTGGCGAAGATGTCGGCTCGGTCCTTGCGGACATGCCGCTTGTCGACGACCCGGGTGAGCCCGCCGGTGCCGGGCAGGACGCCGAGCAACGGCACCTCGGGCAGCGACACCGTCGACGCCCCGTCGTCGACCAGCACGATCTGGTCGCAGGCCAGCGCCAGCTCGTACCCGCCGCCGGCGGCCGTGCCGTTCAGCGCGGCGATCCAGGTCTGCCCGGAATGGGCGGTGGCGTCCTCGATGCCGTTGCGGGTCTCGTTGGTGAACTTGCAGAAGTTGACCTTCCAGGCGTGCGTCGACTGGGCCAGCATGCGGATGTTGGCGCCGGCGCAGAACATCCGCTCCAGCCCGCCGGTCATCACCACCGACCGCACCTCGGGGTGCTCGAAACGCAGCCGCTGGACGAGGTCGTACAGCTCGATGTCGACGCCGAGGTCGTACGAGTTCATCTTGAGCTCGTAGCCGGGGGCCAGGCCGCCGTCCTCGCGCACGGCCAGGGTCGCCGTCGCGACGTCGCCGTCGATGTCGAGCCGCCAGTGCCGGTAGGTGGCCGGGGAGGTCGCGAAGCTGACGGTCATGGCGCGCTCCGTGGTGGCAGGAGGAACCCGGACGTCTAATATTCGACATGCGTCAGTAACCACGTCAAGTCGATGTGGAACGATGAGCCCGGGGTGACACGTGAGCGACGGCGACGAGAACACGCGCGAGGGCGCTAGCGCCCGCTCGCTGTTGCTGACGGTGCTGGGCGAGTTCGTCTTTCCGCGCGGCGGGGAGGTCTGGACCGGCACCCTGGTCGACGCGCTGGGCGAGCTGGGTGTCGAGCCGAAATCGGCGCGCCAGGCGCTCGCCCGTACCGCCGCCGAAGGTCTGCTCACCTCGACCCGGCACGGGCGCAAGGTCCGCTGGCGGCTCACCGAGCCGGGCCGCGTGCTGCTGGCCGAGGGCACCGAGCGCATCTACGGCTTCATGCGCGACACCCGCAGCTGGGACGGTCGATGGCTGGTGCTGACCGTGGGCGTCCCGGAGAGCCAGCGCCAGCTGCGGCACCGGCTGCGCACCCGGCTGACCTGGCTCGGCCTCGGCTCGCCGTCGCCCGGTCTCTGGGTCGTGCCGGACGTGACCAAGGCCGGCGCGGTCGGCGAGGTGATCGCCGAGCTCGACCTGGCCGGACGGGCGTTCGCCTGGGCCGGCCCGGCGACCGGCATCGGCGACCCGGCCAAGCTCCTCAAGGACGCCTGGGACCTCGACGACGTCGAGAAGCGCTACCTGGCCTTCATCGACCGGCTGGCCGTCGCCACGGTAGCCTCGGCCCGGGAGGCGTTCGTCAGCCAGGTGCGGCTCATCCAGGAATGGCGCCGCTTCCCGTTCCTCGATCCCGACCTGCCGGTCGAGCTGCTGGACCACGACTGGCCCGGTCCGCGCGCGGCGGCCGCCTTCCACGACCGCCGCAACCGCTGGCACCGGCGCGCGCAGGACTTCTGGGACAAGATGGACGAGCGGGCCGCGGGCCGCAACTGAGCGCCGGCCCCTCGCCGGCCCCTCAGAGCAGGCCCTCCTCGGCCAGGTGGACGTAGTCGAACTCGACCGGCTGCTCGTTGATGCCGGTCCTCGGCGGCGCGATCCAGCTCGCGAACTTGCCGTACTCGTACTCGGGGATCATCAGGGCCGCGACCGCCTGCCGGTCCTCCGCGCTGGGCAGCCAGTCGCCGGCCCGCGCGGCCCAGGCCTCGTCGTCGAGCACCTCGCCGGCCGGGCTGACGTGATGCCCGGCGTACACACCGACCTTGCGGTTGAATCCCTCGTGCGGCAGGATCAGCCGATCCTCGAGCCCGGCCTCCTCGAAGGCCCGGTTCCAGCGGCGGACGCCGTGGGTGCAGTCGGCGACGTACTCGTCGCGCAGGTCCAGGTTCAGAGCGCTGAGCATGGGCACGGTCCGGGTGCGGATCTCGCCGTCGGCCACGTAGTTCATCTCGCGGGTCGCCTCCAGCAGGACGTGGTCGTCCTTGCGGCGGCTCTCCATCCAGCGGCCCTTGACCCCGGACGTGTAGTAGTTGCCGGCGTTGGTCGACTGTTCCGAGCCGAACAGGTCCATGGAGACGGCGAACTGGAAGTTCAGGTACTTCTGGATCACGTCGAGCGGGATGGCGCCGTACGGGAAAATGTCTTTGGTCTGGTGTTCCTTCATGACCTGCGCGGTGCGCTCGACCATGCGCTGCACGCCGGTGGTCCCGACGAACATGTGGTGCGCCTCTTCCTTGAGCATGAACTCGCAGGTCCGCGCCAGCGGGTCGAAGGCCGACTCCTTGAGCGTGCCGAGCTGGTACTTGCCGTCCCGGTCGGTGAAGTAGGTGAACATGAAGAACTGCAGCCAGTCGGTGGTCTCCTCGTTGAAGGCGCCGAGGATGCGCGGGGCGTCGGCGTTGCCGGAGTTGCGCTTGAGCAGCTGCTCGGCCTCCTCCCGGCCCTCCCGGCCGAAGAAGGCGTGCAGCAGGTAGACCATCGCCCACAGGTGCCGGCCCTCCTCGACGTTGACCTGGAACAGGTTGCGCAGGTCGTAGATGCTCGGCGCGGTGTTGCCCAGGATCCGCTGCTGCTCGACCGAGGCCGGTTCGGTGTCGCCCTGCACGACGATCAGGCGCAGCAGGTCGGCCCGGTGCTCGCCGGGGACCTCCTGCCAGGCCGGCTCGCCCTTGTGCTTGCCGAAGCTCACCACCCGCTCGGGGTTCCGCTCGGCGAGGAAGATCCCCCAGCGATATTCCTCCATCGGTACGTGGGCGAAATGGGCCCAGCCGTCGCGGCCGACGGCGATCGCCGTACGCAGATACACGTCCTTGGTCGGCAACGCCGGGCCGAGCTGCTTCCACCAGTCGAGGAACTTCGGCTGCCAGCCCTCCAGCGCCCGCTGCAGCCGGCGGTCCTCGTTGAGCCCGACGTTGTTCGGGATGCGCTCGCTGTAGTCGATCTGGCTGAGCGGTCCGGTCGGGAGGGGGGCGGCCCCGGTGCGCGCGTCACTGCTCATCACAGCTCTCCTTCATCAGTCCCTTCTCAAAGTTCTACATCTCGGCGACGAAAGCACAAGAGAGGCGTAGTACATATTCGGCTCTTGCCGATTATCGCTACATGTGTAGAGTTATCGGCTGTGAAGCGCAACCGGTCCCCGTCTCCCCAGGTCGTGCGGGTCATGCACGCCCTCGCGGCCGAGCCGTCACGCTGGCGCTACGGCTACGACCTCGGGGCCGAGGTGGACCTCAAGTCCGGCTCGCTGTACCCGATCCTGGTGCGGCTCGCCGACCGGGGCCTGCTGGAGGCCACCTGGGAGCCCGGGCCCCCGGGCAAGCCGGCCCGGCATCTGTACCGGCTCACCGCGGCCGGGCTCGACCAGGTCGCACAGCTGGCCACCGAAGCCGTTGCCCAGCGCCCGCCGGTGCCGCACCGCCGATGGAAAGAGGCGTGATGGGTTCTCTCGTCCTTGTTCTGATCCTCGGGTCACTGACCGTCGTGACTCTGGCCCGGCTGCGGCGCCGCGGCGCCCGCACGCGACCGGTGGACGCCCCGGCTCGGCTGCTGGCCTGGGCGGTCGGCCTCCTGCCCGCGGACCGGGCGGACTGGGGCCAGGCGATGGTGGGTGAACTGGAGCAGGTCCGGCAGCGGCCCAAGCGCTGGCGCTTCGCCGCGGGCTGCCTCGCCGCCACGCTGCTTCTCCCGGCTCGGCGGGCCGGCGCCGGCCCGCTGGTGATCGGACTGGTGGTCGCCGCGGCGACGGCCGGTGCGGCACTGGTCGCGTACGGCCTGCTGCGTTATCCCGCGATCATCGCCGGCCGCGGTACCTGGGCGGCGCTGATCGCGTTCGCCGCCGTCGTCGCCGGCCTCGCCCTCCTCGCCGTGGTGCTCGTCCGGCAAGGCGCGCCCGGTGGCCTCGCGCTCCTCGGCGGCCTGGGCACGGCCGGAGTGTGGCTTCTCTTCGGGTACGCCGCGGTGACCTACGCGCCGACGCGGCCGGCCCTGTCGTGGTTGCTGCTGGCCCTGCCGCTGGCGCCGCTGGCGGTCGGGGCGGCCGCGACCCGGCGCGGCCGGACCGGGGCGGCCGGCCGGCGGGCCGCGCTGCTGTCCGCCGTCGTCGCCGGGCTGGTCCTCTTCCTCGCCCTGGCCGGCGTTGCTCTGCTGACGGCAGGCGGCCCGTACGACGCCGGCCAGCTCCGCGATTTCCCCGGCAGCGGGTTCCCCGACATGGCCACCTACGCCGTCAGCGACAACCTCGGGACCGCGATGTCGCTGCTTCTGCTCGCCTCGACCGTCACCGCCACGCTCGGTTGCGCGTCGGCGACCGTCGCGGCGTGGTTCCGCCGCGCACCGGCGCCGACGGCCTGACCTCAGTCGAGGGGGGTTGCCTGGTTGCCCGGCACCGCGGACCGGTGCGGCACGTGGGTCTGCGGCGCGAGCTGAACCGTCCAGGTGCGGGCCGCCCCGACGACCGCGATAGCCCGGCAGAGGAGGTCGCAGCCCATCTGGGGGGTGCCCTCGGCGAAGCCGCGGTTGATGAAGGTGATCGCTCGCTGGTGGTCGCCCGCCGCGAGGGCGTCCTCGAGCCCGGCGGCCAGAACCGCGGCGAGCGCGGCGTGGAAGCTGTCTGCCCCTTTTTCGCGAAGAGTCTTGGGGGGCTCGCGCAACGCTGATGCGGAAACCGTGGGCGGGGCTAGCACTTGAGGTCGTTCTCCTCTGGTGTCCGTGTTGCTCGTCAGGCCTGCGCACCGGCCTCGTCGTGACCACGCTGGGTCGGACCGCCGGCTCACGGCCGGCTTGCCTTGCACCCTCACCGCGGGAGCCACCAACGACATCGACGACCTGATCCACCCCCACCCTACCCGTACAACCCGTAACGATGCCCCCTCCGACCCCGGGCAGCTTGTGCTCGTTACCAGCCTGCATCGTCCCGCGCTACGTGGATTGCATCTACGTAGATGCGGTCTACATCAACCGAGCGTAGTGGTGCGGTCGGCACGTAGTGCCGGTGGCGTCAGCCGCTGACGTGGGCGGTGTGGTCGATCCAGTGCTGGGCGAGGACGGCCTCGCCGTCGACGGTGATGTCGGTGGCCTCGGTCAAGGGGAGTCGCCGGGTCAGGGTCAGCAGCAGCGATCGGGCCGGGCCGGTCACCGTCACGTCGGCTGGCTGGGTCTTGGGTTGCCACGTTGCCCCGTCGGGCCGCCGCTCCACGAACCAGGCGCCCGCGGTGTCGGTGGCCAGCCACTGCAGGGTCTGCCCGGTGCCGCGGATGGCGTGGGCCGACTCGGACCGCTGCATCTCCCAGGTGGGGGCGGTGAGCATCGCGAGGTGGTTGCCGATGAGCGCGGCCGCGACGTCGGCCTCGATGTCGGCCGGCCGGCCCGCGGCGGTGGCGGCGTCGACCCCGTGGACGACCGCCTCGTTGAGGGAGCTGGACATCCAGAACTGTGTCCCGGTCCGCTCGTCCATCGCGGGGTTGAACACCGGCGCGTCGAGCGCGTCGTCGGAGCACGCACTCGCCACCCGCCGCGCGGACGCCGCCAGCCACGCCGGCCACTCACCGGGGTCGGTGGGGAGCGCGGCGACCTCGGTCGGCAGCCGGGTGGGGTCGGTGATGCGCCGCTCGATGATCTCCGCGACCCAGTTCTGGGTCTGGCCCACGTGCTCGACCAGGTCCTTGATCGTCCATTCCGGGGCGGTCGGCACGGCGGCGCCGGGTCCGGCCGCGGCGGCCGATTCCGCCAGGCGCCGGGTGTGGTCGACGATCGCCCGCCGGGTCTGCTCCGCGTTCAGCTCGGTCATTGGATCGACCTTTCCATAGATTGTCGTTGTGCCGGGTATGACCATTCCGACCGGCCGAACTCATCGGCGACCGGCGACCGTGAGTCGGTGACCGGCGAGCGTGAGTCGGTGACCGGCGAGCGTGAGTCGGTGACCGGGGAGCGCGGGGTGCGACTTGGTTGCGATCGCGGGCCCGGCTCGTCCGTGCTCATGTCGGGCCCGCGGGGGCCGATGGTCGGCCCGTGAAGACGCACGCGGCGACCGGGGCCTCCACCCAACTTGTTCATGTGGCACGTCAGCCGATCTTTGACCGGGACGGTGACGTGGTCGCGTACGAGTTGTTGTTCCGCGGCAGCATGGACGCGATCGACGCGCAGCGGCGCGACTCCTTCGCGACCAGCCAGGTGATCGTCAACGCGTTCACCGAGTTCGGGCTCGACGAGGTGGCCGGCGACCGCACCTGCTTCATCAACATGACGCGGGAGTTCCTGGTCGGGGACCTGCCGCTGCCGTTCGGCCCGGATCACGTCGTCCTCGAGGTGCTCGAGACCGTGACGGCCGACGACGAGCTCGTCGAGGGGGTCACCGCCCTCGCCGCCGCCGGCTACCGCATCGCGCTCGACGACTTCGTCTGGGGAGCCGGCCACGAGCGGCTCATCCCGCTCGCCTCGTACGTCAAGCTCGATCTTCTGCACGGCGTGACCGAGCGGATCGACCAGATCGTCGACGCCTGCCGTTCCCGGCCGGGCCTCCAGATCGTCGCCGAGGGCCTCGAGACCCCGGAGCACGTCGCGCTGAGCGATCACTACGGCTTCGAACTGCGGCAGGGGTACGTGCTCAGCCGTCCCCAGGTGCTGACCGCCGCGTCCCTCGCGCCTTCCCGGCTGCACCGCCTCGAGCTGGTGGCGGCTCTCGGCACCGCCGACGCCGACCTGGAGAAGGTCATCACCATCGTCGCCGGCGACCCCGCGCTGAGCATGCGGGTACTCCGGGCGAGCAACTCCGCGGCGGCCTGCCCGGCGACGCGTGTTTCGTCGATCCGGCAGGCGGTCGTCATGCTGGGACTCGAGCAGATCCGCCGGTGGGCGATGCTGATGGTGGTCGACGACGTCGCCGAGGCGACTCAGGCGCAGATGGAAGAGGCGCTCATCACGGCCCGGCTCTGCATGAACCTGGCGCCGACCTTCGACATGGATCCCGACGCCGCGTTCGTCGCCGGCCTGATCACCGCGGTGGCGGGTCTGCTGGGCGTCACCCCCGCCACGCTGGCCCATCACCTGCCGTTGACCACCGAGCTGGAGTCCGGCCTCACCCGCGGGACCGGGCCGCTGGGCCGCCTGCTGCGCACGGTCGAGGCGTACCAGCGCGGCGATCTGGAGGCGCTGGCCGGCCGATACTCCTGCACCGACCTGGCCCGGACCGTCATGGAGGCGATGCGCTGGTCGAAGACCGCCTTCCCGGGCAGCTGACGCCGGAAGGGGACCTGAAGGAAACCGTAAGCGGCCCCCGGCAGGGTTCTCCCCGTCAGCAAGCGACACCGCAACTAACCGGGGAGAACTTCCGATGCGAAAGCTCATCAACTCCACCTACGTCACCCTCGACGGCGTCATCGAGAACCCGATCTGGACGTCGCCCTACTTCGCCGCGGAGGCGGCCGAGGTGGCCGGCGAGATCACCACCGACGCGGACGCGCTGCTCATGGGACGGGCCACCTACGACGGGTTCTCGCAGGCCTGGCCGGCCATGGACGAGAACGACCCCACCACCGGCGCCGCCTTCTTCAACAACGTCAAGAAGTACGTGGCGTCGACGACCCTCACCAACCCCTCCTGGAAGAACACCGAGGTGCTGACGGGGGATCTGGTCGAGGCGGTCGCGAAACTCAAGGCCCAGGACGGCAAGGACATCGTCCAGTACGGGTACGGCGCGGTCACCGCGCAGCTCGTCCGGGCCGGCCTGGTCGACGAGGTGAAGTTCTGGATCCATCCGGTCATCGAGGGCACTCCCGGCTTCACCAGCGCGCTGAGCGACGTGAAGGCCACCTTCGAGCTGATCGGCACCCGGGTCTTCACCAACGGCGTCATCGTCGCCACCTACCGGCCGAAGGTCACCGCCTGATCCAGCGTGAGCTTGGCGCCCTCGGCCACCAGATCGTCGAAGCGTTCCTGCCCGAGAGCGGCAACGGCCCGTCGCGCGGCCCGGTCGAGCTCGTCCTGCTCGGCCGGGGCGGCCGGGGCCGCGTTCTGGTCGCGGGCGGTGGCGGCGGCGCCCAGCAACCGGGCGGCCACCGCCGGTTCGGCCAGGGCGGCCATGCCCTCGACCGCGCCGATGCCGTCGCGGGTGGAGCCGATCGAGGCCTCGTACGACTCCACATGCAGGGCCCAGGCGGCCGCCGGGTCGCCCTGCAGCTCGCGTGCGTGGCCCAGCTCGACCAGGATCATCGGCAGGTACGGCGGCGGCTGCGGCTCGATCCGGCCCCGGTCGGCGATCCGGGTCAGGTGGATGACGGCCTGGTCGAGCCGGCCCGATCGGCGGGCCGCGAAGCCGAGGCTCATCTCGGCGAACACCACCGCGGTGGGCGCGCCCTGTTCGACGGCCAGCCGATAGGCGCGTTCCGCCAGCTCCCGCGCGGCCTCGTGATCCCGGCCCTGCACGGCCAGCCAGGCGAGCCAGGACAGCTTGGCGCCGACCTGGGGCCACAGCGAAAGCTCGGTCGCCCAGCGCAGCCCCTCCCGGTGCACGGCGGCGGCCCGCTCGTACTGGCCGCGGAACTCGGCCAGCCCGCCGAGCCAGTCGCCGGCCCGTAGCCGTCCCCAGCGGTCGCCGAGCTCGGCGAAGAGTGCGTCGCTGCGGGTGGCGGCCGCGTCCAGCGCGGACAGATCGCCGGCCGCGTGCGCGAGCATGGCCCGCGACGCCAGCACCGCCGCCTCGGTCCAGGAGTCGTCGAACTCCTCCGGCAGCAGCGCGGCGGCAAGCGCCAGGTCACCCCGGTCGAGCACGGCGTCGGCCACGAACCAGGCCGACCGCCCCTTCGGATCAAGAGCAAGCACATCCCGTACGCCGGAGGGCACCTGCTCGCCCTGCAAAAGCGCGAGACCGAGCCGCCACGGCGTCGCCAGGCGCTCCTGTACGGGCGTGCCGGACGTGGCGAGGGCCGCGCGCGCCTCGCTGAGCCGGCCCCGCAGGACCCAGTACCAGGTGAGCGCGAGCGCCAGCTCCAGGCCGCCACCGTGCGTGAGCGCCGCCCGGAGGTTGGCCCGCTCGGCGTCCAGGATCGCGAGCCATTCCCGCTGCCCGGGCCCGCGCAGTTCCGGGTCGGCGCGCGAGGCCAGCGCCAGGAAGTACGCGGCGTGCCGGCTCCGGATCGCGCCGGCGTCGGGGAGCCGCGCGGCGCCGAACTCCGCCACCGACTCCAGCAGCCGATAACGCGGCCCCGGCTCGGCCACGACGAGGGACCGCTCCACGAGCCGATCCATCGCGTCCAGGCCGGCGTCGCACACCTGCTCGGCGGCCTCGGGCGTGCAGCCGTCGCGGAACACCGAGAGCCGCGCCAGCACCGCGCGATCCTCCGGGTCCAGCAGATCCCAGCTCCAGGCGATCACCGCGGTCAGCGTGCGCTGCCGTTCCGGCACGTCCCGCTGGCGCGTGGTGAGCAGCAGGAAGCGGTCGTCCAGGCGGTCCACCACCCCCTGCACGCCGAGCGCCCGCACCCGGGACGCGGCCAGTTCCAGGGCCAGCGGCAGGCCGTCCAGCCGTCGGCAGAGCTCCGCCACCGCGGGCGCCGTCCGCTCGTCGAGCCGGAACTCGCGGTGCTGAGCGGCCGCGCGCACCGCGAAGAGCCGGGCCGCGGCCGACCGCCGTACGGCGTCGATGTCGGCCGGATCGGACGGAAGCGCGAGCGGACCCACCTCCCAGACCCGCTCGCCGGTCAGCAGCAGCGGCTCGCGGCTGGTGGCCAGCACCCGCAGCCCGGGCGCGTCGCGGAGGAGCCGCCCGACCAGGGTGGCGGCCGCCCCGATCACGTGCTCGCAGTTGTCCAGCACGAGCAGCGTCTCCCGGTGCCGCAGCGCCGCCACCAGCCGATCGGCCGCCGACCCGGTCGTGCCCGGCGCCTCGTGCAGGCCGAGCACCCCGAGCACCTGCTCCGCCACCCGCGGGTCGCCCGGCGGCAGCGGCGCCAGCTCCACCAGATGGACGCCGTCCGGCGGCGACTGCTCGGCCGCCGCCGCCGCCGCGAGCCGGGTCTTGCCCACCCCGCCCGGACCGACCAGGGTGAGCAGCCGGCCGGCCGGGATCAGCGAGCGCAGCTCGGCCAGCGCCCCGGCCCGGCCGATCAGCTCGTCCAGCTGGGCCGGCAGGTTGTTCCGGAGGATCGCGGCCTTGGCCGGCGGGCTGAGGCCCGGGTCCTGGTCGAGGATCTGCCGGTACAGGGCGGCCAGTTCGGGACCCGGGTCGAGGCCCAGCTCCTCGGCGAGCCGCTCGCGCAGCCCGGCATAGCTCTCCAGCGCCTCGGCCTGGCGGCCGGCGGCGTACAGGGCGCGGATGCGCAGGGCGCGCAGGCCCTCCCGCAGAGGATGGCGTTCGACCAGCTCGGCCAGCTCCGCGGCGACCAGGTCGTGCTCGCCGCGGGCCAGCCGGGCCTCGGCGAGCCGCTCGTGGACGACGAGGCGCTGCTCGGCGAGCCGGGTCGCCTCGGCCCGGGCGAACTCCTCGTCGGCCACGTCGGCGTACGCCTGGCCGCGCCACAGCGCGAGCGCCGCGACGAGCCGGTCGACGTCGGTGGTGTCGGCGAGCGCGGCGAACCGGTCGGCGTCCACGTCGCCGGCCCGCAGGCGGTAGCCCGGCGGCCGCGACTCGATCAGGTCGCGGGCACCCGGTTCGGCGTCGTCGAGCGCCTTGCGCAGCTGCGACACCCGCACCTGCAGGGCGGCGGCCGGGTTCGCGGGCGCGTCCTCCCCCCACAGATCCTCGATCAGGCGGTCGGCGGAGACCACCTGGTCGCGGTGCGCCAGCAGGTCGGCGAGCAGCATCCGCACCTTGGCGCCGGGCACCACCACCGGCTCGCCGTCGTCGGTGGCGACGGCGAGCGGGCCGAGGATTCCGAAGCGCACAGCGGGACATGGTACGGCGGCCGGCCGGCCGGACGCGTCAGCCGGAGGCCAGCAGGCCGAGCCGGTGCGCGGTGGTCGCGGCCTCGGTACGGCTGGAGACGCTGAGCTTGGCCAGGATGTTCGACACGTGCACGCTCGCGGTCTTCGGGCTGATGAACAGCGCGCTGGCGATCTGACCGTTCGACCGACCCTCGGTGACCAGCGCCAGCACCTCCCGTTCGCGGCCGGTCAGGCGCAGCCGGATGCCGGGCGCCCTGGGCCCGGCCTTCTCCAGGCGCAGCCGGGCGCGGCCGGCCAGCGCGCGCACGTCGTCCGCGGTCGCCGACCCGAGCTCCTGGGCCAGGAGCAGGCTTTCCCGGGCGGTGGCGGTCGCCGCGCCCGGATCCGGCTGCGGGCCGGAGCACTCCGCCTCGGCCAGCCGGAAGAGGCAGTAACAGAGCGGGTACGCCTCCTCGGCGGCCCGGGCGGCCGCGACCGCGGTCCGCCAGGCCTCGCGCTCGCCCTGCCGCACCCGGCGGGCGGCCTCGGCCGCGGCCATCGCCCGGTACGCCCGCATCGGCGGCGTCGTCGCGGGCAGCGCCGCCGCGAGGGCGAGCAGCGCCTCGGCCCGCTCCTCGCCCGCCGGGTCATGCTGCCCGGCCGCCGCGATGTCGGCCTCCACGCGGGCGCCCAGCCAGGTCAGCGGCCAGACATAGCGCACGTCGAGCACGGTCGGCGGGCGCTGCAGCCCGGCCCGGATCAGCTCGCGGGCCTCGGCGTGCCGGCCGGCGGCGCGGCTCTGTTCGGACGTGATGAAGACCATCGGCGCGGTGAAGTGCGCGTCGCCGGTGCGGCCGGCGTGCCGCCGTGCGTCCCGGACGTCCTGCACGGCGCCGGCCGCGTCGCCCTGCCACGACCGCAGACCGCCCCGGATCAGCAGCAGCGTGTACGCGACGATGCCGGTGGGATCGTCGGCGAGCGTCTCCGTGATCACGTCGAGCCCCTGGCGCCAGCGGCCGAGCCGGATCAGCGGCTCGGCCAGGGTGCCGGTCAGCATGGCGGCCCAGGACCGGGTGTGGCCGAGCCGGGCGGCCAGAGCTATCCCGGCCCGGGCGCTGTCGGCGGCGGCCGCGTGCCGGCCGAGCATCTCCAGGGTGTCGGAGTAGTTGATGTGCCCGCGGAGGGCGACGTCGACGATGCCATGTTTCTCGGCGAGGGCGATGCCCTCGCGCAGCGGGCCGAGGCCGTCCTCGCCGTGCAGGTATCCCGAGACGCTGCCCAGGGTGATCAGCGCGTCGGCCTGCTGGGCCGGCGCGCCGACCGTGGCCGCCGTCCGCGCCGCCTCGGTGGCCACGGCGCAGGCCTCCTCGGGCCGCCCGACCCACCTGATCGAGGTGGCCAGCGACGCGAGCACGACCGCGCGTGTCACCGTGGCCGGCTCCGCTGGCAGCAGGGTCAGGGCCTCGCGCAACTCGGTCGCGGCCTCCTCCTCGCGGCCCAGGGCGCGCAGCATGAACGCGCGCCGTTCGATGATCCGGGCGCGCTGCACGGGCTCGGCGCCGGTCGGGACGGCGGCCAGCGCGCGGTCGACGATGGACAGTCCGCGGCCGGGATCGCCGGCCGCCCACGCCGCCTCCGCCGACAGCAGGGTGAGCTGGATCCAGTCCAGGCCGGCCACCTCCTCCGCGTCCGGGACACGGGACCAGATCTGCATGGCCCGCTCGAGGTGGCTTCCGGCCTCCGCCGACGCGTACGCCGACGCCGCCTGGCGGCCGGCGCGCACCGACGCGGCCAGCGCCCGGGGAAGATCCTGCGCCGCGTACCAGTGGTGGGCCAGGGTCGCCGCCACGCCGCCGTCGTCGCCGAGCAGCGCGGGATCCGCGGCCAGGGCGGCGCCGTACGCGGCGTGCAGGAGCACCCGCTCGCCGGGGAGCATGTCGTCGTAGACCGCGTCGCGGGTCAGCTCGTGCCGGAACGCGTACCCGTGCCCGGTGGCGTCGACGACCAGCAGATGATGCTCGACGGCCTCGCGCACGGCGGCCCGCAGGTCCGCCTCGGGCAGGCCGGCCACCGCCTCGAGCAGCCGGTGGTCGACGCGCGGCCCGGCCGCCGCGGCCGCCCGGAGCACGCGCTGGGCCGGCTCCGACACCGTCTCGGTGCGGGCCAGCAGCACGTCGCGCAGCGACGGGGGCAGGTCACCCGGGTCGGCGCCGGCGTCCACCGCGGCGACGATCTCCTCGACCAGGAAGGCGTTGCCCTGCGAGCGCTCGAACACCACGGTCGCGAACGCCACGGGCGGCGGGGCGTCGCGGATCGCGTGCAGCTGGGCGATGACCTCGTCGCGGGTGAAACGGCCGAGCTCGACGTGCTCGACGGCGCGCACCCGCTCCCAGGCGGTCAGCAGCGGGCGCAGCGGATGGCGGCGGTGCAGCTCGTCCGAGCGGTACGTCAGCAGCAGGAGCACGCCGAGGTCACGCAGGGTACGGACGAGGAACACCACGAGGTCGCGGGTGGACCGGTCGGCCCAGTGGAGATCCTCGATGATCAGCAGCAGGGGCTGTCGCGCGGCCAGCCGGGTGATCAGCCCGAGGACGTGTTCCAGCAGCCGGGCCGGCGAGCCCTCGGCGGCGGACGCGTCGGCCACCGACGGGTCGAGCTCGGGCAGCAGCCGGGCGAACTCCCGCCGGGCCGGACCGAGCAGCCGGTCGAGCTCGCCGGCCGGGACGGACCGGGCCAGCGCCCGGAGGACGTCCACCAGCGGCGCGAGCGCGAGGCCCTCGCCGCCGAGCTCCGCGCAGCCGCCGCTCAGCACGCGCACACCCCGCGCGGTGGCCGTCCGGGTCAGCTCCCGCACCAGGCGGGACTTGCCGACGCCGGCCTCGCCGCCGAGCAGCACCACCGCGGGCCGCCCGCCGGCGGCCCGATCGAGCTGGGCCCGCAGCCGCGCGAGCTCGCTGCGGCGGCCGACGAGGACGGGGCTGACGACGTCACGACTCACCACGTCAAGCTTGGGGCCGGCCCGGCGTACCCGGATCGCCGAGCCCGAAGTACCGCATCTCCCCGGCGTCCAACCCGTTCCTTTTCCTGGATGTGCAGGGCGGGTCCCAGGGCGACGGCGCCCCGATCATCCAGTGGACGCTTTCCGGCGACAACCAGGTCTGGACGATGCAGCCCTCGGGCAGCCACTTCGAGCTGATCAACAGGAACAGCAACAAATGCATCACCACGGACGGCGTCGCCGGCCACCAGGTCTACCAGTGGTACTGCAGCGGGACCGACAACCAGCTCTGGGACACCTCGCTGACCGCCGGCAACCTCACCGGGTACCGGATCAAAAGCGTCGCCAGCGGCCTCGCCCTGGACGTGGCCGGCAGCAGCGGTGCCCGCGGCGCGGCGATCGACACCTGGTACTGGAACGCCACTCCCAACCAGTACTTCCTCGCGTCGGCCGCCTGATCCGGCCGGCCGGGCCGGCGCCTCGACTCAGGCGCCGGCTCGCCGGGGCAACGCGTCAGTCGTAGTGCTGCAGGAGCGGCCACAGTGCACGCCACGGCTCGCGCGGTCCGCGGCACACCAGGATGGCGACACCCTGCTCCTCGTTGTCCACGCCGACCCCGTTGTCCAGCTCGCCCATGGTGGCGCAGGTCGTGAAGACGGCGTTCAGCCGGGACGGGTCCAGGCCCACGACGACCGCCACGCTCGCGGAATCCGGTGGCGGGCCGAAGTTGTACAGCTCGTTGTGTCCGCTGTAGACAGCCGGCAGGTGGTACCGCGGGCCGTATTTGTCCAGTGCTCCCGCCTCGCCGTAGTTCGCCGTCAGCAGCACGGCGCGTGCCTGGTCGGCGGCGGGCAGTCCGGCGAACACGTCGGCCACCTGGCGCACGTAGACCGGCCAGCCGACCTGGTCGCCGACCACGGAGCTGGCCGCGGGCACGCCGGTCGAGCCCAGCGAGGTCACGGGGATCAGCGGCAGGCCGACCACCAGCGTCGTGGCCGCCGACAGCGTCACACCGGCGATGGGCCAGACCCAGCGGGCGCGGCGGCGACCGGCCCAGCGCGCGACGACGACGGCGCCGGCCGCGTACAGGAACACCAGCAACCCGATCGGATAGTAGGGCTGACCGCCGGTGATCAGCGTCAGCGCGGACGCCGCCAGGTACGCCCAGGCGAGTGCCCGCACCGGCCGCCAGGCTTCGTCGCGGAAGACCCGCACGAGCCCGATGATCCAGATCGCCGCGGTCGGCGGGCCGAGCAATGCCAGCTGCAGCGGGACGAAGGTGATCCGGTCGTCCTGCCCCTTGTTGCGGGCGATGGCCGCGGACATCTCGAGCTGGGGCCAGCCGTGCGTGATCTGGTACACCACGTTCGGCGCACCCACCACCACGGCGATCGCCACGCCCGCCCACAACCAGGGTGATCGCAGCGCGCGCCGGGGCCCGCTGATCAGCAGCCCCACGGCGAGCCCGATCAGCAGCAGCGTGACGAGTTGCTTGTTGTACAACCCGACCCCGGCGGCGAGTCCGGCGGCGAGCCACCACCGGGGCCGGTCGCGCAGCAGGGCACGGCAGGCGAACAGGATGACCAGGAGCCACACCACGAGGTCGAGGTTCGCGGTCGCCAGGATGTGCCCGAGGATGGCCACGGCGGTCGTCGCGAGACCGGCGGTGGCGAGCACCTGCGCGGCGGTGCCCCCGCCCAGCTCGCGAACGATGAGCGCGGCGACGACCAGGGCGGCCGCGGCGCAGAGGATGGCCGGCAGCCGCAACGCCACCAGGTTGTCCCCGAACAGCGCGGTGGCGGCCCGGCCCAGCAGCGGCGTCAGCGGCGGCTCGTCCACGTAGCCCCACGCCAGGTGCCGGCCGAGGATCCGGAAGTACAACTCGTCGCGGTGGTAGCCGTACCCACCGGCGGTGGCCAGGAGGAGCGCGACGCACAGCCCGGTGACCACGGCGACGGGGCCGGCCGCGAACCGCGGCAACTGGCCGGCGCTTTCGCTGGGTAGCACCAGATCATCGCGGCCGATCTCGTCGCGCGCTTGCATCGCGGTTCCCCCCATGACGACAGCCGGCGATCGTAGGCAGATCGTAGAGCCCACGCGGCCCGCTCACGAGAGATCGTGAACGGGCCGCCGGAATTCGTCAGTGGCCGCCGACCGCCGCGTAGGCGTCGACGATGCCGAATCCGTAGAAACCGTTGAACTGCTTGCCGCCGGAGCAGTAAGCGTCGAACTCGGTGGACCGGCCCTCCTGCACGTATGACTGCAGGCGCGGGTCGGGGCAGGCGTGCTCGGCCGCGGTCCGGTAGAGCTGACGCTCGACCAGGTCCGGCAGCATTGTCTTGCCGCCGTTGCGGAAGTCGCGGACGCCGTACCGGCTCACGATCAGCGCGCCCACGCCGGCCGCGTGCGGCGAGGCCATCGACGTGCCCTGCAGGTAGGTGTAGTAGCCGCAGACCCCGGATTTTGTGCAGTCCTTGAAGACCGTGCCGGTGCCGGCCGCCGTGACGTTGCCGTCGGCGTCGACCAGGCCCTTCTCCTTCAAGACCTTCACCGGGTACGTGGACAGGATCTCATTGCCGATGGTCTGGAACGTCGGGGTGCCGAAGCCGTCCCGGAACCAGCCGCCGGGTGCCGCCACCGAGGTCTGCTCGGTGCCGTAGTTGGAGAAGTCCGACTTGCGACCGGACGGGCCGAGCGACGAGACGCCGATGACGTGCGGACCCTCGGTCGGCAGATCCCAGCAGGTGCTGTTGTCGATCGGCCGGCTGTAGGGCGTGCCGCCGTAGTCCGGGCTCGAGGTGTCCGTGCGCGGGGCGCCGAGGTCCTCATGGTTGTTGCCGAGCGCGGCGAACAGCGATACGCCCCGCCGGTGCGCGTACTCGAGGGCCCGCCGCATGGCCGTGATGATCGCTCGCTGCTCGGCCTGGGCGGTGGGGGAGTCCGCCGGGTTGGCCGTGCAGTTGTAGAGCCACGGGTCCACGTAGAACGACATGTTGACCACGTCGATGCCGTGGTCGCCGGCGTACGTCAGCGCGTTGACCACCGGGTCGAGGAAGAAGTACCCGGAGTCCTGGCCGCCCTTGAGCTCGACCAGCGTGACCTTGGGGGCGATGCCGGAGAGGCCGACGCCGTTGGCCGCGGCGCCGATGGTGCCGGCGGTGTGCGTGCCGTGCCCGTCGTCGTCGGTGCCGGTCGGGTCGAGACAGCTCGCCACCTCGCACGGGCCGTCGATGTCGGGCAGGTCCGGCGCGAAGTTGCGGGAGAGCCGCGAGCTGTAGTTCGGCGCCAGATCGGGGTTGGTGGCGTCCAGTCCGGTGTCGAGGATGCCGACCGTGACGCCGTGGTCGCCGGCCTCGATCCGGCGGGCCTTGTCCGCCCGGACCATCGACAGGCCCCACAGCTTGTCGTCGAGCGGGTCCATCTTGGCCGGGCCGTGCTGGCCCGTTCCGCCGGTCCGCGTGTTCAGGCCGGTCTCGACCCGCTCGATGGCGTTCGGCGCGTACCCGATGGCCCGGCGTGCGCTCGCCCCGATCAGCCGGCCGGAGGCGGCGGCCCTGCTCTCGAACTGCGCGTCGGCCGCCGTGACCCGGTACACGCCGACGGCGTCGTTGCTGCTCACGATCGTGCCGCCGGCCGCGGCGATGGCCGCCGCCGCGTCCGCCGCGGAGACTCCGTCGGCGGCGACAACCGTGTAGTCGACCGGGGCCGACGGCGCCGCCGTGGCGGTGGCCGGCACCGTGGAAAGGAAGGCCAGACCGGTCGCGGTGACGATGGCTCCGGCGGTGAGGCGTCTTCTCATGGAATCGCTCCTCCTGGGTTTGTTGAACGAATCCCACCGGAAAAGATCTCGGAGAGCCAGGTCGACCGCTGTCAATTTCTGTCCTCGTGGTGCCCGGTGCCGGCGGCGCGGCTCGGCTACCAGGGAGGATTCGGAAAGATCTGACTGAAGGACCGACCAATTGGGCCATTCACATCGATCGGCTCATCTCCGCGGGATGAGGAAACCGGGGTGCGGAACTGCGAACGTGAAGAGTCGCCGACGCTGGAGGACCGATCAGATGACCGGGCACCGCGCGCGGACCTTGCTGGCCGCCGGAGCAGTCGTACTTGTCGTCCTCACCGGATGCGGCGGCACGAAGAGTCCGCCGTCCGCGGCGACCGGCACGATGGCTTCTCTTCCGCCGGGGGAGGTCGTCAACCTCGCGCTGAGCGACATCGAACGGTTCTGGACCGCCACCTACCCCACCATCAGCGGCGGGAAGGCGTTCCAGCCGATCCAGGGCGGCTACCACCCCTACACCCAGAGCTCCCCGCCGCCGGCCTGCGGCGGCGAGGAGGGCGTCTACCAGCCCAACGCGTTCTACTGCCCGATCGGCGACTTCATCGCCTGGGACGCCGAGAAACTGATCCCGCAGCTGCAGAGCAACTTCGGCCAGCTGCTCGTCGCGCTGGTCATGGCCCATGAGTACGGGCATGCCGTCCAGCACCGCCAGGGCGTGACCGATCAACCCACGGTCGTCCTGGAGCAGCAGGCCGACTGCTACGCCGGCGCCTGGCTCGCCGACGCGATGGCCGGCCACTCCGGCTCGTTCAAGGGCATCACGCCGGCTCAGATCGACGACGCGCTCGCCGGCATGCTGCTGCTACGCGATCAACCGGGCACGTCCGCGACGAACGAAGGGGCGCACGGCAACGCCTTCGACCGGATCCGGGCCCTTCAGGACGGTGTGCAGAACGGGGCCGTCAAGTGTTCCGGCTACAACGCCACGAACCTGCCGATCACCGAGGTGCCGTTCACCCGGGAACGGGACGCGGCGACCGGCGGCAACCTCCCGTACGACGAGGCGGTCGACACCATCCTCAAGGACGTGGAGGCCTACTGGGCCAAGGCGTACCCGCAGCTCACCGGCCAGCCGTGGAAACCGCTGACGGTGCAGCCGTTCGATCCGTCCTCGGCGCCGGCCTGCCCGGCCCCCGACGCCATCGCCGGCGGCGCCGCCTTCTACTGTCCCGACGGCGACTTCATCGCGTACGACGACCAGAAGCTCCGGGCACTGTACGAGCAATTCGGCGACAACGCCGTCGGGCTGATCCTCGGCGACCTGTACGCGCGGGCCGTCCAGCATCGCCGCGGTCAGTCGACCGAGGGCAGCTCCGGCCAGCTCGCGGTCGACTGCCTCAACGGCTCCTGGACGTACGACCTGCTCCACCGGGGCACCCAGACCGATGCCACCACGTTGTCGCCCGGCGACCTCGACGAGGCCGTCGGTGCGCTGCTCGCGCTCGGCCGGGCCACCGGCGGATCCGGGGCGTCCGGTTTCGACCGCATCGCCGCGTACCGCAACGGGGTGCTCAACGGGCTGTCGGCCTGCAAATGACCCGGATCAGCCGGCGCTTCGGGCGCCCGGTCGTCAGGCCCAGCCCTTGCGCGCCGCGTGCCAGCCGAGTTGTACCCGGGTACCGACGCCGGCCCTCGCCATGAGCTGATGGATGCGGCGCTGCACCGTGCGCAGCGACAGCCCGAGCTTGCCGGCGACGGCCTGGTCGGTCAGCCCGCTGAGCAGGAGCGCCAGGATCCGCCCGTCGATCTCGTCGATCTCGGCCGGGCTGCCGCCGGAACCGGCCAGCAGCGGATAGCCGCGTTCCCAGAGCACGTCGTGGAAGGCGAGCATCGCGTCGAGCAGCCCGCTCGGGTGGATGAGAACCGACGCGGCGGCGGTGTGCTGGTTGTGCCGCAGCGGCAGCATCGCCACCTCGCGGTCGACGATCACCGCCTTGACCGGCACCCGGTCGACCACCCGGATCTCCTGCCCGGCGGCGGCGCTGGCGACCACGTCGTCGATCACGCCCGGCGGGTCCAGCACCCGCCGGTCGATGATCGCCCGGTAGCGGACGCCGCGGCGCAGGCACTCGTCGCCCGCCACGTTCTCCCGGTGCGGGACCACGGACAGATGGGGCACCACGAGGGACAGCACCTCCTCGCGGGCCGCCTCCTGGAGCTGGGCGAACCGGTGACGCACCGCGTCGACATCGGTGATCACCTCGATGACGTCGGCGGCCGTCCGGCCGGCGCTCGCCGACCGGTACGTCTCGGCCAGCGCGGCGATGGCGAGTTCCGCCGCGCGGAGATCGTCGTGCCGGCTGCGCAGCAGACCGGCCAGGGCGATCGCCGGCGGGGCCGCGGCGAACCGCACCGGCCCGTCCCCGGCCGGCGGCGGCTGCGCGGTGGCCAGTCCCCGCCCGACCAGCCCGGCCAGCGCGGCGGCGAGCTCGGCCCGGGCGAGGCCGGCCTCGGGGAGCAGGTCGTCCACGGCGGCGACGCCACCCGCGACGAGCAGGCGATAGGCCTGCTCCTCGGCGGAAGCGAGGCCAAGGGCGGCGAGCATGGTCCGAGCGTACGAGCGGAGGCCGCGGCCGCCAACGGACCGCGGCCCTTCGCCGCTCATCTGAGGCCGTACGCCCTGATCACCTCCTGGGTGACCGCGTTGCCGGCGCTGTCCCAGGCGCGCGCTCTCAGCGACACGTACCCGTCGCGGGGGGCGACGAAGGACGCCGACCAGCCGCCGCCGGCCCCGCCGGTCAGCGACGCCGGGAGCCAGGTGACGCCGTCGTCGTAGGAGACCGAGAGCGCCGCCCCGGCGATCCGCCCCGCGCCGGCCGCGCCGGCCAGGTGGCTCGCGGTCAGCCCGATCGACTGCCGCCCGCCCGGCACGTCGCCGGCCAGGTCGGCGCCGACCCGGTAGTCCAGCTGCAGGACGGGCATCAGGTCGACCTTGCCCGGCGCCGCCGGCACCGACTTGACGGTCCACACGGTGTGGGTGCGCGGCGACAGGCGGAAGACCGCCGGGTCCCGGCTCGCGACCAGGTCCAGGGTGTACGTCGCGGGTCCGGCCGGGATCGGGTACAGGAACCCCGACGCCCAGTCGGACGTGCTCACGAGCGTGCCGTCCTCGTACACCTTCATCTGTTTGGTGTCGCCGTCCTGGAGGTAGCCGGCGTGCTCCGCGCCGCCGTCCGCCCACGGCTGGACGTTGATCGCGATGGAGAGCTCGTCGCGGGTGGACGACCAGAAACCGCCGCCGTTGCGCGGCCGCACGACCGGGCCGAACCAGTCGCTGACGGTGCGGACGCCGCGCCGCAGGGCGTGCACCTCGGCGCTGGACACCAGGTTCAGTCCGGGCCCGGTGACCGCGGCCTCGGCCCACTCCGTGCCGGGCTGGGCCGAGGTGTAGTCGACCCGGGTGCCGGGCATCGTGGCCCGCAGCAGGGCGCCGAAGCCGTACGTGCGGTACGGCCGGTAGTCCCAGCGGAACTCGCCGCTCGGGTAGCGGGTGTGCCCGTCGAGGCTGTGGAACCGCATGTCGACGGTCGCCAGGTCGCCCGGCCGCGGCCGGTAGGCGAGGTTCTCCGGTATCCGGCCGGGATGCGGGTCGACCAGGTCGTAGACGTACGGCGAGTCGGGCACCCCGGCCACGGTGAGCCGCAGCCGGCCCTGCCGCGCCCGCGGGATCAGGTTCGCTCCCTCCCGGGCGGTCACCGACACCACGGGAACGGTGCTGTAGCCGCCGTCGTCGGTGCCCACGTAGTCGGCGAGCTTGCCCGGTCCGTCGTTGACCACGATGAGCAGCCTCGCGCCGGCCGCCGCCGCGTTCCGGGCGCGTTCCGTGCCGGTCAGCGAGTCCGACCGGGTCACGAGCACGGCCCGGCCCGCCGCCCGGACGCCGGCGTAGTCGGCCGCCGCCCCGGCGCCGGCGTAGACCGTGTCGAGGGCGTCGTGCCCGTCGTAGAGCGCGGATCCCGCGAGGCCCTGGATCATCAGCTGCCGGCCACGGTCGGCGACGGTGAGCAGCGGGTACGCCTTACGCCAGCGCGCCTCGAACTCGAAGTCGCCGGTGGTGACCGGGGCCGTCGGCAGGGCGTACATGGTGTCGTACACGGCCGGCAGCAGGTACTGGGCGGCGATCACGCTGTCCGCGTCGAAGCGTCGGTACCAGTCGAGGTACAGCATGCGATCCTCGGTGGTGCGCGGCACCTGGGCGGTGACCTCGCGCGCCCGGCGTGCGTCGAGCACCAGCGACCGGCTGTGGTCGAGCACGACCTCGGGCGCGCCGAGCAGGGCCAGGCCCGCCGAGTCCGGCCCGTGGCTGCCGGCCACGTCGGCGTACGCCACGACGCTGTACGTGCCGGCGCGCAACCGCAGGTCGGCCGAACCGTCGACGAAGACGTACGACGGGTCGGGGACGCCCGCCTGCTGGAGCTCGACGTACCCGGACACCGGCGCGCCGGCCCGGTCCTTCACGTCGACGTGCAGGGTGTACCGCTCGTCCTCGCGGTAGAGCCCCACCTGGGTGCGGACCGCGGCGCCGGTCGCCGGGTCGGTGGCGACGATCTGGCCGAGGTAGCGGCGCCCGGGAGCGGCCAGGTCGGGCCGGGCGCCGGCGGTGACCGCCGCCGTCCCGTGCGCGGGTACCGTGACGGACGCCGCCGAGAGACTGAACATGCCGTCCGGGGCCGGCTTCCCGGCGTCCGCTCCCGGGTCGGTGTCGTACGGCCCGCCGGCCACCGTCACCGTCTCCCGCAGATTCAGGGTGACCGCCGCGTCGCCGTCGTTGGTGTAGGTGACGGTCCGCTCGGCGGTCCGGCCGTCCCCGTGCGGCCAGGCGTCGAAGCCGAGGTAGGCCGAGCCGGTCGCGCTGATCGTGGCGCGCAGCGCGGCATCGATGTCGGCCCGCCCCGCGCCGGACTGGTAGGCGGTGCCGGACAGCTGCCGGGAGCTGCTCATCAGCGCGTCCTTGAGCTGGGCGGCCGTCCACCGCGGGTGCCGCTCGGCGAGCAGCGCGGCGGCCCCGGCCACGTGCGGGGTGGCCATCGAGGTGCCGCTCATCGTCTGGTACCAGCCGGTGGTGGCGGTGCCGCCCGCCTTGGCGGCCAGGATGTCGACGCCGGGCGCGGCGATGTCCGGTTTCAGGGCGTAGTCGCCGATGCGGGGGCCCATCGACGAGAACGATGCCAGCTGATCATCGGAATCGACCGCGGCCACGGTGAGCGCGGCGTCCGCCGCGCCCGGCGCCGAGATTGCGGCCTCGCTGCCGGCGTTGCCCGCCGCGACGACGAACAACGTGCCGGTCTGCTCGGTCAGCCGGTTCACGGCCTGACTGAGCGGGTCGCTGCCGTCGCTCGGGGACGACCCGCCGAGGCTCATGCTGATCACGCGGGCGCCCTGCCCGGCCGCCCACTCCATGCCCGCGATGATCCACGAGTCCTCGCCGTACCCCTGGTCGGAGAGGACCTTGCCGACCAGCAGGTCGGCGCCCGGTGCCACGCCCCGCTCGGCGCCGCCGGAAGCGTTTCCGCTGCCACCCACCGTGGACAGCGTGTGCGTGCCGTGACCGTTGCCGTCGCGGGCGGTCTCGCCCGGCACGAAGCTGACGGCCTGGCTGACCCGGCCCTCGAGGTCGGGGTGGTCGAGATCGGCGCCGGTGTCCAGCACGGCGACCTTGACCCCGGCGCCGTCGACGCCGGCCGCCCAGGCGGCCGGCGCGCCGATCTGCGCGGTGCTCTGCGCGAGGTCGGCGCGCTCCCGGGCGTCCAGCCAGACCTTGGTCGTCCTCGCCGGGACCAGCGCGGTCCACGCCTGCCGCACGCGGCTCTTGGCGGCACGAACGGCGCGGCCGTGAATGCTCGGCAGCGTGCGAACCGCGCTGACGCCGGCCGGGACGGCGGGCAGCGCGGCGGCGGCCGGCGGAGAGGCCAGGATCAGCGGTACGCCATCGCTGTGCGCGTCGTCGTAGCCCTGCTCGATCAGCGCCGTCACGTCGAACAGCCGGCGGTCGACCCGACCGGCGGCCAGGTACGGCAACGCCTCGTCCGGCAGGACGTACAGGTCGGTGCCGACCGTCTCGGCCCGGACACCGCCGTGCGCGCCGTGCGGACGGGTGACGTCCACGGTGTGCTTGCCGCCGCCGGCGTCGGACACCCGCACCACGTCGCCGGTCACCAGGGTGACGGTGTGGGAGCTGCCCGGGGTGGCCCGGGCGGCCGGGGTGACCGCCGCCGCCGGCGGCACCGGAATCGCGGCCCCGGAGAGGAGGAGGGCGACGACGCCGGCCACGGGCGCGGTCAGCGCACGTCCGGATCGTCGCCCGGGCTGGGGGAGAGTCATGGCCAACGGTCTACCGGCCGGTGTCCCCGTCCCGGAATCCTCCCGGACTGGCGAGGACGTGCATTGGCGGCGACCCGCCGTCTCAGCGGTAGATGCCCAGGAGCGCTCGGGAGGCGGCCTCGACGATCTCGTCCGTGGAGGCCTCGAGAGTGCCGTCCAGCCAGGCGGTGATGAGCTCGGCCATGCCGCCGATGAAGAGCAGGCCGCCGATCTCGTCCTCGGTGGAACTGCGGCCAGGAGAACCGCTGCGGCCGGGGGAGCCCAGGAGCTTGCGTGACTCGACCGCCGATTCGTGCGCGAGGTGGCGGAGCAGCTCGGTGCGGCGCCGCCGCAATGCCGGCACGGCCACGGACTCCACGATGGCGACCCGGCCCTTCCGGGGGTCGTCCACCAGCAGTTCCATGAACGCCCGCACCGAGGCGCGCACCCGTGCGACCGGGTCGTCGCCGGCGGCCTCGGCGGCGGTCCGGCTGGTCACCTCGATCTCGGCCGCGACCCCATCCATCACCGCTTCGAGCAGCGCTTCCAGCCCGGTGAAGCTCTCGTAGAAGTAGCGCTCGGTGAGGCCGGCCTCGGCGCAGACGGCGGTCATCGTGGTGCGGGTCCGCGGGTCGGCCCAGACCGTGAGGGCGGCGGCGAGCAGCCGGGTGCGGCGCTCGGCCACCCGGTCGGTGGCGCTCACGCCCCGGTAGATCCCTGACCGCACGGCCATGACGCCAACGATGCCACAGGGGACCCGCGAAGGTTGACAGGACGCCCTTCCCGAATCACGCTGGGCGGAACGAGCGAGGTGAGCCATGACGGCCGAGACTCTGCAGCTGCGCGACCTCCCCGACCTGCGCCGTGACGACCGTGGCCTGCCCTGGATCGGCCAGATCCTCGCCTACCAGCGCGACCCGGTCGGGCTCTACCGGCGCCACTGGGAGCACTACGGCCCGGTCGCCCCGTCCCACATGCTCGGCAAGAAGACCGCGATGCTGCTCGGCCCGGACGCCTGCGGCGAGGCGCTGCAGAACAGGGACAAGGCGTTCGCCAACGGGCCGGCCTGGTCACAGCTCGTCGGCCCGTTCTTCCACCGTGGCCTCATGCTCATCGACTTCGAGGAGCACCGGGATCATCGGCGGATCATGCAGGAGGCGTTCACCCGGCCCCGGCTGGACGGATACACCCGCCGGCTGCACCCGGCCATCGAGCGGGGCATGGCGAGCTGGGAGCCCGGCCTGCAGTTCCGGGCGTACCGGCGTCTCAAGCAGTTGACTCTCGACATCGCCGCGGACCTGTTCATGGGCGGTGCGCGGGAGACCAGCCCGGCCGAGATGGACCGGATCAACCGGGCGTTCATCGCCTGCGTGCAGGCCGCCGCCGGCATCGTCCGGGCCGACGTGCCGCTCACCCGCTGGGGCCGGGCGTACCGCGCCCGCAAGGTGCTGGAGAACTTCCTCCGGGGCTATCTGCCGGCCAGGCGGGCCGAGGCGACCGACGACATCTTCTCGGTGCTCTGTCACATCGAGACCGACGACGGCGAGCGCTTCTCCGACGACGACGTCATCAACCACATGATCTTCCTGATGATGGCGGCGCACGACACGTCGACCATCACCACCTCGGCGATGCTGCAGTACCTCGGCCAGCGCCCCGGCTGGCAGGACCGCTGCCGGGCCGAGGCGCTGGCGCTCGGGCCGAGCCCGGCGATGGCCGAGCTGGAGTCGCTGGTCTCGATCGACCTGGTCATGCGCGAGGCGCTGCGGCTGCGGGCGCCGGTGCCGGTGCTGGTCCGCCACACGGTCAAGGACACCGTCGTGCAGGGTGTCCGCATTCCGGCCGACACCTTCTGCACGCTGGGCCTCCAGTTCACCCACCTGATGGAGGAGTACTGGACCAACCCGATGGTCTTCGACCCCGAGCGCTTCGCGCCCGGCCGCCGCGAGGACCGCTCGCACCGGTTCGCATGGGAACCGTTCGGCGGCGGCGTACACAAGTGCATCGGTCTTCATTTCGCCGGCCTCGAGGTCAAGGCGATCATGCATCGGCTGCTGCGCGGATACCACTGGAGCGTCGACCCCGGCTATGTCGCGCCGCTCGACCAGCACTCGCTGCCGTTCCCGAAGGACGGCCAGCCGATCGCCCTGGCCCGGAACTGAGCAACGATCATGGCCACGGTCAGCGCCTACCGCCCGGCCTGGCTGACCGACGCCCGGCTCGCGTCGCTGCGACGCTGGGTCGCCGTCAGCGGCCCGGGCGAGGGCACGACCACGGCGATCGCGCCGTTCGATGCGCTGCCGACCGTTCCGGTGCCGGCGTGCACGCCGGACGACGTCGAGAGGGCCGTCGCCCGGGCCCGGGTGGCGCAGGAGCGGTGGGCCGAGCTGTCCTACGGCGCCCGCGCCGAGGTGGTGCTGCGCTTCCACGACCTTCTCGTCGAGCGGCAGGACGAGGTGCTGGACCTCATCCAGTGGGAGATGGGCAAGGCGCGGTTCCACGCCTGGCAGGAGATCCTCCTGCTCGGCACCGTGGCCCGGCACTACGCCCGGCACGGGCGGACCTATCTCGAGGACCGGTCCGTGCGTCCGGCCGTCCCGGTGGTCACGAGCGCGCGGGAGCTCCGCATCCCCAAGGGCGTCATCGGGATCGTCTCGCCCTGGAACTATCCGCTCTATCTCGGCGTCGGTGACCTGATCCCGGCGCTGCTCGCCGGCAACGCCGCGGTGAGCAAGGCGGACGAGCAGACGCCGCTGACCCTGCTGTGGGCGCGGGCCCTGATGGCCGAGGCGGGCCTGCCCGAGAACGTCTGGGAGGTCGTCTCCGGCGACGGGCCGGCGATCGGGGCGGCGGTCGTGGATTCCGTCGACTTCCTCTGTTTCACCGGTTCCACCGCGACCGGCCGGCTGGTGGCCGAGCGCGCCGCGCGTCGCCTCATCGGGACCTCGCTCGAGCTCGGCGGCAAGAATCCCTTGGTCGTACGCGCCGACGCCGACCTGGATCTCGCCGCGCGCGGCACCGTCGCCGCCGCGTTCGCCACCAGCGGCCAGATGTGCATCCACATCGAACGCGTGATCGTGCACCGGGACGTGTACGACGCGTTCACCGGCGCGCTCCTCGCCGCCACCAGCGCACAGCGGCTGGGCCAGGGGTTCGGCTTCGGTTACGACATCGGCCCGCTGGCCAACCGGGCCCAGCTGGACCGGGTCGGCGCGCACGTGCGGGACGCGGTCGCCAAGGGCGCCACCGTCCTGGCCGGCGGCCGCGCCCGTCCCGACATCGGCCCGTACGCCTACCAGCCCACCGTCCTCGCCGGCGTCACCGACGACATGGACGTGTGTCTCGGCGAGACGTTCGGCCCGGTCATCGCCCTGCACCGCGCGGACGACGACGCCGCCGCGGTCGCCGCGGCCAACCGCGGCCGGCACGGCCTCTCCGCAAGCATCTTCAGCCGGAACATCGCCGAGGCGCAGGCGATGGCCCGCCGGATCCGCGCCGGCGCGGTCAACATCAACGACGGCGCCGGTCTCGCCATCGGCACGGTGGAGGCGCCGATGGGCGGCCGCGGGGACAGCGGCCTGGGCCGCCGGCACGGTCCCGAGGGCATCCGCAAGTACACCGACGCGCAGACCGTGGCCGTCTCCCGTCTCGGCCCGGTCGGCCCGCCGCCGGGCCGGCCGGCGGAGTCGTTCGTGGCACTGGGCAACAGGCAGTTGAAGCTGCTACGGCGGCTCGGCATCCGGTGATCTTCGCTCCGGGGAAGGGAACAGCATGGACTTCGACGACACTCCGGACGAGGCGGCCTGGCGCGCGCACGTCCGCTCGTTCCTGGAGCATCACCGCGGCGAGCACGACGCCGCCCGGGCCTGGCAGGCCACCCTGTACGAGGCCGGGTTCGTCGGCGTCACCTGGCCGGTCGAGGCCGGCGGCCGCGGCGGCACGCCGATGCAGCAGGCGATCGTCGACCAGGAGATGGCCCGGCTCGGACTGCCCTCGCTGGTCAACCTGATCGGCATCGGCATGTGCGGCCCGACCGTGATCATGCACGGCAGCGACCGCCAGAAGGAGCGGTATCTCCAGCGGTTGCTGCGGGCCGACGACCTCTGGTGCCAGCTGTTCAGCGAGCCGGCCGCCGGCAGCGACCTGGCCGCGCTGCGGACCCGGGCCGTCCGCGAACCCGGCGGCGACTGGCGGGTCAATGGCCAGAAGGTGTGGACGACCCTCGCCCACCTGGCCGACTACGGGATCCTGCTGACCCGCACCGATCCGGACGTGCCCAAACACCGCGGCCTGACCATGTTCGTGGTCGACATGAAGGCCCCCGGCGTCACCGTACGGCCGCTGAGGCAGATGAACGGCGACGCGCACTTCAACGAGGTCTTCTTCGACGATGTCCTCGTGCCCGACGCCGAGCGGCTGGGCGAGGCCGGCGACGGCTGGCGGGTCGCTTTGACGACGCTGATGAGCGAGCGCCTCTCACTCGGCGGCGGCGGTACGTCGATCGGCCCCAAGCCCGAAGCGGTGGCCCGGCACGTCGCCGAGCACCTCGGCGCGCTGTCCGCAGACCGGCAGGCGCTGGCCCGCCAGGAGCTGGGCCGCGGATATGTCGCCGCGCTCGGTGCCCGCTACACCGGGTACCGCCAGCTCTCGAAACTCAGCCGCGGCGAGCTTCCCGGTCCGGAGGCGTCGGCGGGAAAGCTGAGTGGCACCCGGTCGGCGCGCGATCTGACCGATCTGGCCGTACGCGTGCTCGGCGCCGACGCGCGCGTCGCGGCGACCGGCGACGGCGACCGCACCTGGCCGACCATGCAGGCGGTACTGCCGGGCATGGCGATCGCGGGCGGAAGCGACCAGGTGCTGCGCAACATCATCGGCGAGCGGGTCCTCGGCCTGCCCGCCGAGCCCCGTACCGACAAGGGTGTTTCGTTCAAGGAGAGCCTCCATGAACTTTGACCTGGACCAGGAGCACCTCGATCTGGCCGGCGGCGCCCGGGAGTTCCTGGCGGCGTCGGCCTCCCCGGCCGCGGCCCGGGCCGCCCTGGAAGAGGGCGCCGCGGTCCGGCCCGGGCGGGCGGAGCTGGTCAAGAGCGGCTTCGCGACGATCACGATCCCGGAGAGCGCCGGCGGGGGCGGCGGCAGCGTCCTGCAGCTCGCCGTGGTGGCCGAGCAGGCCGGGCGCGTGCTCGCGGGCCCGTCCCTGGTGACCTTCGCGCGGGCGGCCGTGCTCCTGGCCGGCGATTCCCGGCTGGCCGGCCTCGCCGACGGCAGCCTGGCCGTCGCGGTCGCCGACGACGACGGCCCGGTCCTGGACGCGATCGACGGCGACACCTTCCTGGCCCGGCGCGACGGCGCCCTGGTCTGCGGCCCGGGCACGGTCACGGCCCGGGAGCCGATCGACGCGACCCGCGGTCTCGGCGATGTCGCCCTGGGCGAAACCGTCGTGCTGGCCGCGGACGCCGCCGACCGGTGGCGGCGGGGCGAGCGGGTCGGACGGACGATCCTCGCCGCCGAGGGCCTGGGCGCCGCCGCCCGCCTGCTGGAGATGGGCGTGGCGTACGCGAAGCAACGGCAGGCGTTCGGGCGGCTGATCGGCTCGTACCAGGCGGTCAAGCACCTGCTCGTCGACGTCTACGTCGAGGTGGAGCAGCTGCGGTCGCTGGTCTGGTGGGCCGCTTGGGCCGCCGACCGCGCGCCCGCGGAACTGCCCCTGGCCGCGGCCGCCGCCAAGGCCGCCGCGGCCACCACGCTCGAGCACGCGGCCGAGGCGGTGATCCAGGTGCACGGCGGCATCGGGTTCACCTGGGAGCACGACGCACACCTGTACTGGCGGCGCGCCAAGGTGGACCGGTTCCTCCTCGGCGACGACGTCGCGGCCTTCGACGAGGTCGCGCGACTCGCGATGGAGGCGACACGATGAACGCTCCCGGTGAGCACAACCTCGCGGTCCTCGCCGAGCGGGCCTTCGAGCGGCTCGGCGACTACGAGTCGCTGTTCTTCGAGGGGAAGTGGCTGACCTCGGCCGAGATTCACGAGCGGTCGGTCCGGGTGGCCGGTGGGCTGCGCGCGCACGGGGTCCGGCCCGGCGACCGCGTGGTCGTGCTGACGTCGAACACCCCCGAGGTGTTCATCTCGTACCGGGCGATCTGGCGGGCCGGCGCGGTGGCGACGCCGGTGATCTTCCTGCAGAGCCCGCCGGAGCTGCGGCACATCCTCTCCGACTCCGGCGCCACCGCGGCGATCATCAGCCCGGAGCTGGCCGGCCTGTTCCGCGGCGCCGCCGACGGGCTGGGGATCACGACCTTCGTCATCGGCGAGAACTACGCCGAGCTGGAGGCGGGCGAGCCGGCCGGCATCGAGCCGCGCGGGGACGACGACCTCGCGGCTCTTCTCTACACCGGGGGCACCACCGGACGGGCCAAGGGCGTCATGCTCAGCCATCGCGGGCTGTGGGAGTCCGGTCGCGGCATCGACCGGGCCACCCGGACGACGACGGCGACCCGGGCGCTGCTGCCCCTGCCGCTGTCGCACGCCTACGGTCTCATCGTCGCCATCGGCGAATGGCACGCCGATCGGCGGCACGTCTTCGTGCTCCAGCGCTGGTTCGACCCGGCCGGCTGGGTGGAGATGGTCGCCGAGCACCGGCTGGAGACCAGCCCGGTCGTCCCCGCGATGCTGCCGGTGCTGCTCGCCCAGCCGCGTGGCGACCGCGACCTCTCCTCGCTGCAATACTTCGGTTCGGGCGGCGCGACCCTTCCGCCCGCGGTCCGTGTCGCGGCCGAGAAGGCCTTCGGGGTGACCGTGCTGCAGGGCTACGGCTGCACCGAGTCCAGCGGGGTGGTCTCGACGGAGACGATGCCCGAGCACCGGGCCGGCAGCGTCGGCAAGGCGGCCCCGCACGTCGAGGTGAGAATCCTCGACCTCGCCGGGAAGCCGGTGCCGGCCGGCGAGGACGGCGAGATCTGCGCCCGCGGCCCGGGAGTGATGCTCGGGTACTGGAACGATCCGGAGCTGACCGCGCAGACCGTACGGGACGGGTGGCTGCACACCGGCGACATCGGCCACCTCGACGAGGACGGCTTCCTCTACGTCGTCGACCGGTTGAAGGACCTCATCATCCGGGGCGGCTTCAACGTCTTCCCGCGCGACGTCGAGGACGTGCTGCTGGAGCACCCGGCGGTGCAGCTCGCGGCGTGCGTGGGACGGCCGGACGCGGAGCACGGCGAGGAGGTGGTCGCCGTCGTCCAGCTCGCGCCCGGTCAGCGGGTGAGCGGGGCCGAGCTCGTCGAGTTCACCCGGGCCCGGCTGGCGAGATACAAGTACCCGCGCCAGGTCACCGTGCTGGACGCGGTCCCGCTGACCAGCGTCGGGAAGATCAACCGCAAGGCCGTGCGCGATCTCGTGAGAGCCGGAGGCGGCGATGAATCGTAAGATCTCGGGGATGGCCGTGATCGTCACGGGCGGCGCGCGCGGCATCGGCCGCGCCACCGCCGAGCGACTCGCGCGGCTCGGGGCGTCGGTCGCGGTCGGCGATCTCGACGCCGACCTCGCGGCGTCGGTCGCCGCGCCCTTCGGCGACCGGGTCGTCGGCGCACGGCTGGACGTCACCGACCCCGACTCGTGGCGCGACTTCCTGGCCGCGGTCGGCGACCTCGGCCCCTGGGACGCGCTGATCAACAACGCCGGCATCATGCCGCTCGGGTCGCTGCTCAAGGAGCCCCACCAGCTCACCCGGACCATCTTCGACGTCAACGTGTTCGGAGTGATCAACGGGACGAAGGCGGTCGCGCCCGGGATGATCGACCGCGGTCACGGCCACATCGTCAACGTGGCCTCGGCGGTGGGCCGCCTCGCGGTCGCGAACGGCGCCACCTACTCGGCCTCGAAGTTCGCCGTGGTGGGGTTCAGCGAGGCCATGCGGGCCGAGCTCGCACCGGCCGGCGTCGACGTCACGCTCATCCTGCCGACCGTGGTGCGGACCGAGCTGTCGGCGGGGATCCCGGCCGCTCGCGGTGTCAAATCGGTCAGCGCCGAGGACGTGGCCAAGGTGATCGAGCTCGCCCTGCGCAAGCCGCGGGCCGAGCTCTGGGTTCCGCGCTGGGTTCAGGGGCCCACGAAGGTCACGCAGGCCCTGCCGCGCCGGGTGGCGGCCGTGCTCGACCGGCTCTCCGACGCCGGGAAGGTGCTGAGCCAGGCCGATCCGGCCGCGCGCCGGGCGTACGAGGAACGAGCCCGGCGCGGCGCCCGCGAAGAAACCTGATCAGCCGGTACGGGTGTCGAGGTTGGAGTACCAGACCTTGGCCTTCGTCGACCCGTTTGTGGTGGTGACGCCGAGCTGGATCTTGCCCTTGGCCAGGTCGGGGTCGGACACGGCGCCCTGCACGGCGTCCTGCCCGTCGATGGTGACGGCGGCGTGCTGGTCGGAGATCACGATGGCGAGGTCGTGCTGGCCGCCCGGTTGCACGGTGACCGACGACGTCTTGCCGAGCGAGCTCAGCAGGACGCCGTCCAACTTCTCCAGCTCCACCTGGTCGGCGCAGGCGGTCACCTGGTAGCCCCGGGCGCCGTCGAAGCGGAACCAGACCATCGCGCAGGCATCGGGGCTGGCCAGCTCGACGCGTACGGAAATGGTCTGGTTTCCGGAGAACGCGTCCTCCGGGCCCGGGCACTGATACGTCGTCCCGCCGTTGACCTGGGCCTCCAGCCGGCCGTTGCGGAACGTGCAGCTGCCGAATTCCGCCTTGCTCTCGTGGAACCGGCCCGGCCCGCTCAGCGGATCGGAGAAGGACGGTCCGCGCATGGCGGGCGTCATCGACACGGGCGCCAGCTTGGCCTGCGGTTGGGTCGCCTCGGCGACGGGGTCGCCGGTCGTCCGGGCGTAGGCGACGGTCGCGGCGGCCACCGAGGCCGCCATCACGGCGCCCACGGCGTAGGCCAGGCGCCGCGTCGTCACGCGGGACGAGGACGCCCGGCGCCGCGAGGCCGCCTGCCGGGACGCCACGCGGCTCAACGGCGCGGGGTCGGCCAGGGCCGGCGGCGGGCTGTCGACCGGGGCGTGGCCGTTGGCCGGCGCCGGTTTCGGGCCCTCGGCGATCACCTGCGAGAGCAGATCGCGCGCGTCGAACCGCGAATCGGCCCGCCTCGTCTTCGGGCCGGCGTGCGGCACGTTCACGGCGAGCAGTTGCTGCAGCAGCTCGTTGGCGGCCGGCCGGTCGGCGGGGTCCCGGGCGAAGGCGCGGGTCAGCAGGTCGACCAGCGACGACGGCACCCCGCGCAGTTCCGGGGCCTTGGTGAGGATCTGGGCGGCGGTCGCCACCGGCGTGTCGCCGTAGAACGGGTTACGCCCGGTGCCGGCGAAGACGATCACGCCGCCCCAGGCGAAGATGTCGGCCGCGGGGGTGATCGGGCCGACGTCGGGGTCGAGCCGTTCGGGGGCCATGTAGTCGACGGTGCCCACCCACCGGCCGGGCCGGGTGTATTTGGTCGTCCCCTCGAGGGCCCGGGCGATGCCGAAGTCGATCACCTTGGGCAGGCCGAGCGACAGCAGGACGTTGCTCGGTTTCAGGTCACGGTGGATGATGCCGGCGCCGTGGATCGCGGTCAGCGCCGCCGCCACGCCGACCGCGACGCTGTGCAGGTCGCCGGGGGACATCGGGCCGCGCTCCTCGACCACGTCCTGCAGGCTGGGCCCCTCCACGTACTCCACGACCAGGTAGGGCGTGTCGTTGTCGGGATCGGCGTCCAGGACCGCGGCGGTGCAGAACGACGGAACCTGCCGGGCTCGTTCCACCTCGCTGCGGAACCGGGCCCGGAACTCGTCGTTGCTGGCGTGCTCGGGCCGGATCACCTTGACGGCGACGGGCCCGCCCTCCGGGTCGCGGCCGAGGAAGACAGTGCCCATCCCGCCCTCACCGAGCCGCGAGAGCAGGCGGTAGTCGCCGAGTCGTCGCGGGTCGCCGGGCCGCAGTGGGCTAGTGGTCATGGGAGGTGCTCCCACCCCGGTGTCGTTGGCATACCCATCCCGTACGCGAAGGAAGTTCACTCAAGGTGACGACTTCCGATCTGGACGGTCCCCGATCTTACGACCGAAAGGCTCGCATAGGCGCACGTGACCGCCATTATTTTGCACACTCTTCTTGTTACTCACGGGTTTTGGCACATTGACGCCTGGCAATACGGAGCGTAAGGCGCGGAAGTCTGGCGCGGTATGTGGCAATTGAGGACCCGAACCGCGGGCCTGCTCAGCGGATCGGCGACGGAACCAGGATCGCGGCCAGCGGGCCGGGGTGTCCGAGGTGGAAGCCCTGGCCGAGCGGGCAGCCAAGGTCGATCAGCATCGTGGCCTGGTCCTCGTCCTCGATGCCCTCGGCCACCGCGGTCAGGCCGACCGCGTCGAAAAGCTGCCACAGCGTGCCGAGGATCCGCATCGCCGCCGGGTCGCAGGCGATCTCGTGCACGTACGTGCGATCGATCTTGACGATGTCGGCCGGGAACCGGTGCAGGTAGCGCAGCGACGCGTAGCCGGTCCCGAAATCGTCGATCGCCACCCGGACGCCGGTGGCGCGCAGCCGGGTCAGCGTGCCGATCACCTCCGACTCGTCGGCGAGCACGTTCTCGGTCACCTCGAGAACGAGCCGGCGCGGGTGCAGCCCGGCGTCGGCCAGCGCGGCCGCCACCTGGCCGGGGAACTGGGGATCGACCAGCTGCAGCGGCGAGACGTTCACCGACAGGTACGCCCCGGGTGCGCCGGCCCAGGCCGCGAACTCCGCACACGCCCGCCGCAGCACCGACATCCCGAGGTCGCCGATCAGCCCGGCCCGCTCGGCGACCGGGACGAACACCTCCGGCGGCACCGACCCGAGCCGCGGGTGGTTCCAGCGGGCCAGTGCCTCCACGCCGACCACCCGGCGATCGCCGAGCCCGACGATCGGCTGGTACATGACGTGCAGGTCGCCGTCGGTCAGCGCCCGGCGCAGCTCGTCGCGCAGCATCAGCTCGCGGTCGAAGTCCTCGCGCATGGACGGCTCGAACAGCGAGCAGGTGTTCTTGCCCCGCGCCTTGGCGTCGTACATCGCCAGGTCGACGTTCTTGCGCAGGTCCTCGGCACGGGTCGCGCCGTCGGCGATCGCGATGCCGGCGCTGGCACTGATCTGAATGGTGCGCGCGCCGGCCGCGAACGGCTCGTGCAACCCGGTCAGCAGCCGCTGCGCCAGCTCGGGCAGTCCGTCGATCCGGGCGGTGAGCACGGCGAACTCGTCGCCGCCGAGCCGGGCGACGGTGTCCGGCTCGGGGAAACAGTGCCGGAGCCGGTCGCCGACCGTGCGCAGCACGTTGTCACCGGCGTCGTGCCCCAGCGTGTCGTTGATCATCTTGAAGTCGTCGAGGTCCAGGTAGACGATCGCGACCGGCGTGCCCGCGGCCAGTGCGCCTTCCAGCCTCTCGGTGTACAGCGCGCGGTTGCCGAGCCCGGTGAGCGGATCGTGATACGCCTGATGGCGCAGGCGGCGTGCCAGCGTCGAGTTGTGCAGCAGCGTCGACAACTGCCGCAGCAGGATCATGATCATCCCGGCCAGCAGCGGCACCGCCTCGGCCGCGTCCACGCCGATCCCCTGCCCGGCCGCGACGGCGACGGCCAGCCCGAACGGCACGTACGGGAGCATGATCTGCCGCCGGGTGGTCACCCCGGTGTCGTTCAGCACCATCGGCCGCCGGGTCGCCAGCCACCCGGCCGCACCGCACGCCGAGAACGCGATGAACCAGCCGGCGTCCGAGGGTTGCCCGGAGTAGTAGGTGCCGGACGAGGTGTCCAGCGCGAACAACACGTCCGAGGCCGTCATGCCGGCCAGGCCCAGGATCAGCAGCAGGACGATGCCGCGGTCGCCGCGCCGGGTCCGGGCGGCCAGCAGCACCGCGATGGTGGCCAGCACGATGTCGCCGATCGGATAGGCCATCGACACCACGAACGCGAACGGCGAGTCGGCGCCGGCCTGCCACACCGACCGGACGGTGAGCACCCAGCCCACGACGAACAGCGCGCTGCCGGCGATCATGCCGTCGAGCAGCACGGTGAGGCGGTTGCCGTTCGAGGACCAACCCGAGATCAACCAGAGGCCGGCCGCTCCGAGCAGTGGGAACAACAGGTAGCCGGCGTCCGCGAACGAGGGGAACAGCACCTCGGCGTGGACGACCAGCTCGTTCCACGACCAGTAGAAGTTGCCCAGGCCCCAGCTGAGGCAACCGGCGGCGATCAGCGCCCAGCCGCCGCGAGCACTGCCGGACGCGCGGCGTGCCGCGGCGCCGCAGAAGACGGCGGCCACGCACGCGATGGCGCTGCTGCCGAGCTGGGTGTACGAGGCGGCGGGGCCGCCGGACAGGGCAACGACCACGGCGCCGATCGCGAAGCACATCACGACCAGCGCGATCACCTGTCCACGGCGACCTGACATGGCCGCTTCGATCGGCCGCCGGATCCCCGACTTGAGGCCTCCCCCCACCATGTCTGACCGTGTTCGCGTGTGCACTTTCGGTCCCGTCGTCCCGGGGGTACGGTGTGGGCCACATTGCCCGTCCGGTCTCGAGGCCGCGGTACGGAGGAGAGAGCGTGCCGGTCACCGGTCAGCGTGTGGTGCGTCGGACCCTGGGGCGCAGGCTGACCCGATTGCGTGTGGCGGCCGGAAAGAGCAGACGCGAGGTCGCGGAGGCCAAGCTCGGCATCTCCGAACCGACCCTGCACCGCATCGAGACCGGCAAGGTTCCGGTCACGGTCGCGAACGTACGCGCGTTGTGCTGGTTGTACGGGGTGGACGAGAGCGTCACCAACGCGCTGTCCGACCTCGCGCTGGGCACGTCCCAGGAGGAGTGGTGGGACGCCAGCCCGGCGATCCCGGACTGGTTCAAGCTCTACGTCGGGCTCGAGGCGAGCGCCAGCGCGATCAGCACGTACGAGGGCGAGGTCGTCCCCGGTGAGCTGCAGACGGAGCAGTACGCCCGGGCCATCTACGGCGCCGAGCAGTCGGTGGAGAAGGACGCGACCGATCGGCACGTGAACCTGCGGATGCAGCGCCAGGCCGCGATGGCCGCCCGGCACCCCAAGCCGCGCCTGGTCACCGTGCTCGGCGAGGGCGTGCTGACCCGGCAGGTGGGCGGCGCCGAGGTGCTCGCCGGGCAGGTCAAGCACCTGTGCGAGGTCGCCAAACAGGAGCATGTCGAGATCCTGGTGCTGCCGTGGTCGGCCGGTGCGCATGCCGCCATGGCCGGCGCGTTCCGGATCATGGACTTCGAGGACCCCGAGGATCCCGACGTGGTCTACCTGGAGTCACACGTGGGCGCGCTGTACCTGGAGGAGCCGGAAGAGGTGCGGGAGTACCGCCGCATCTTCGACCTGATCTGTGCGGTTTCCGTGCCGATCGCGGAATTTCGCTGAGAGGCAGGGCCGGCATGACTGAATCCCGCAAGGCGGCGACCGCGGCCCGGATGTACGACTACTACCTCGGCGGCTCGCACAACTTCCCCGCGGACCGGGAGGCCGCCGACTACGTCATCGAGCGGTACCCGTTCATTCCGGAGGCGGCCCGGGCCAACCGCGCGTTCGTCGTGAACGCGGTCCGGCACCTGTCCGAGTCCGGCATCCGGCAGTTCCTCGACATCGGCTCCGGAATTCCGACGGTGGACAACGTGCATGCCATCGCCCGGCAGATTCATCCGGAAACCCGGGTCGCGTACGTCGACATCGATCCGGTGGCGGTGGCCGAGAGCCTCGACATTCTCGACGGCGACGACCTGGCGGTGGCGGTGCGCGGCGACGTGCAGCAGCCGCAGGCCGTTCTCGACCACCCCGAGGTGCGCCGGTTGCTCGACTTCGGCCGGCCGATCGGCGTGATCCTGGCCGCCGTGCTGCATTTCGTCCCGGAACACCGGGCGGCGGAGGAGGCGGTCGGCACGCTGGTCGGGTCCGTCGTCCCGGGCAGCCGCTTCATCATGTCGCACAGTGCCACCGAGAGCTTCGAGCTGTTCACCGCGGCCGAGGACGTCTATCAGCGGCGGACCTCGACCCCCGGCACGGTCCGGACCCGCGCGGAGGTCGAGCGGCTGTTCACCGGGCTCGAGCTTCTCGAGCCCGGAGTGGTGTGGGCGCAGGAATGGCGTCCCGGCGTCGCGGTGGAGAAGGTCGAGAGCCCCCGGCTGGGCGGCATCTGGGCCGGCGTCGGCAGCAAGCCCTGATCAGCCGAAGAGCAACTGGTCGAACTCGCCCTTCTTCGCGCCGTCGAGGAACGAGTCCCACTCCTCCACGGTGAAACGCACGGTGCTCACGTCGGGTCGTTTGCTGTTGCGAACCTCGATCAGACCGGCGTGCCGCCGTACCTCGACGCAGCTACCCCCGTTGCCGGTCGACCGGCTCGACATCATCCACTCGACGTCGCGATGCATAGCACTGCTCCTTCTTCAATGACGACACGATTGTCACTCTTCGTAGTTGGATCGGGTGTCGACCGTGGCCATATCTGGACATAGGGCGCGAATGCTAACCCCCGTGAGCCCTTCTTCTTTCGTCATGAAATCTTGCACACTGAGCGTAGTCGATGTCTGAGCGCCCCGGTGTCCACAGACTGAACTTCTGCACTGTGAAATCTTGCACGGTGGAAGTTTGACAGGGGATGATGACCATCCGACGCGGCAGCGGTCAGAGGAGGCGTCAATTGGATATCCTCAGTCACGCTGACCGTTACGCGGCGGCGGCGCCCGGCGGCGATGGTGCCGTCGCTGCCGAGCTCGCGCGGCTGCGGGCGTACGTCGACCGGCTGGAGTCCGAGCGCGCCGCCCTGTGGTGGGCCATCCACCACGACGACCTCACCGGCCTGGCCAACCGCCGGCTGCTCAACACGGTCGGCCCGGGGATGCTCCGCGACGCCCGGCGGTACGCCGTGCTTGTGCTCGACCTCAACGGCTTCAAACCGGTGAACGACCGCTACGGCCACGCCGTCGGCGACGAGGTGCTGTGCACGGTCGGGCGGCGGCTGTCCGGCTGCCTGGTCGACGATCTGGCGGTCCGCCTCGGCGGCGACGAGTTCGCGGCGATCCTCACCGAGTCCTCGCTCGTCGGCGCCAGCCGGGACTGGCCGTCGCTGGTCCGCGCGATCTCGGAGGCGCTGGCCGAGCCGATGGACATCGACGGCAACCGGCTCGCCGTCACCGCCTCGATCGGCGTCACCACGGGCGGCCGCGAGCCGGCGACGGTGACCGAGCTGATCCGCCGGGCCGACCTGGCGATGTACCACGCCAAGTCCAATCGCTACTGCTCGTACATCGCCTTCGACCAGCGGTAGGGCGCCCGGACCGGTTACCGGGCCTCGGGCAGCAGCTTGCGGAGCAGGCGGTCGAGGGTCTGACGCTCCCGGAGGGTGAGCGGGGAGAGCAGGTCGGTCTCGTCGCGGTTCTCGGCCTTCACGTGTCGCTCGAACGCCCCGTGGCCGGAATCGGTGAGGCGCACCTCGACGCGGCGGCGGTCGCCGGTGTCGTGGGTGCGCGCGATCAGGCCGGACTCCTCGAGCGGGGCGAGCCGGGCCGAGAGCGCGCCGCGGGTCAGGCCCATGGCGTCGGCGAGCCGGGACGGGCTGGTCGCGTAGGGCGGGCCCAGCCGTCGCAGGGTGAGCAGGATCTTGAACTCCCACAGCTTGAGGCCGCTGCCCACGAGGGCCTGGCGGCGGGACTGACTCAGGTAGCGGGACGCCGTCGCGAGCCGGACGACGATCGCCTCGGTGAGCGGGTCCAGCCAGTCGAGCTCCCTGGTCCAGGTCTCGACATGCCGATCGACCGAGCCCTCCACGCGTACCCCCGAAAGTAGTTTTCTTGTGGATAGTTTTCTGCAAAATTACCGTTCCCGCCATGACGGAACTTGTGGATGAGGTTGTGGCGGCGGCGCTCGAGCTCGCCGGGGGCGGACGCTGGGAGCGGGCGCTCGCTCTGCTGGACGCGGCGCCGGGGGACCCGAGGATCGCGCTGGCGGCGGCCGAGGTGGCGCTCGAGCGGGACTGGTGGGTCGGCACCGACACGGCGGGGGCACGGCTCGCGGCGGCCGAGGAGGCCGGCGCGAAGGGCTGGGCCTGGGACTTCCTGGGGCTGCGCAACGACTACCTCCAGCTGATCCATCCGGTGGGCGGCAGCTTCCAGCCCGGGCCGTGGGGAAAGGACCCCGAGCTTCTCGCCCGGCTGCAGGACCGGGCCGAACTGCTGCGGCGGACGGCGCCCGGCCCTGCCGAGGCCGGCTGGGCCGAGATGTATCTCGGGCTGATCGCGGACAACCTGCGTGCCGACCGGGAGGCGGCGCCCGCGCACTACGAAGCGGCCCTGGCCGCGGCCGGGCGCGACGACGTGCTCGCCCGGGAGGCGCTGCGGCACCTCGGCGATCACGACCACGACAACGGCGATCACGCGACCGCGCTCGAGCGTTGGCGGCGGGCCACGGCGCTGGGTGCGGGCGCCGGCCGGGTCACGGGCACGCTCTCGCAACAGTTGCTGCTGGCCGTGCTCGCGCGCGATGCCGGCGACGAGGCGGGCGCGGTGGCCCTGGCCGGCGAGGTGAGGCGGTGGGCGGAGGCGCTCGGCGCTGTCCGCGTCCGGGACAACGCCGGCGGATTTCTCACGGGGGCGGACCCGACGGCGGCCGCTCCCTCCCACCCCAACATATAACGCATCGGGGCACTTGCGGCAAGACCCCTGTCATACTGCAGAATCGTCCACCTATGCCACGACCTGCGGATATGGGGAGCGATCGGATGATCGAGCAGTACGTCCTGGATCTTCACGAGGTCGGCGAGGGGCAGGTCGCGATCGTCGGCGGCAAGGGCGCCCACCTGGGGGAGTTGTCGCGGATCGAGGGCGTTCGCGTGCCGGCCGGCTTCTGCCTCACGACGGCGGCCTTCCGGCGGGTCCTGGCCGAGGCGCCCGCGATCGAGGATCAACTGGATCGGCTCTCCCGCCTGAGCCCGGGCGACGGGGAGGCGATCCGGGCACTCAGCGCGGAGATCCGCCGGACGATCGAGGGGGTCGCCATCCCCGGCGACCTGGCGGCGGAGGTCACCGAGGCGCTCGCGCGGCACGGGGTGGACGCGGCCTATGCCGTCCGGTCCAGCGCGACGGCCGAGGACACGCCGACCGCGTCCTTCGCCGGGCAGCAGGACACATACCTGAACGTCCTGGGTCCGGCGGCGATCCTCGAGCACGCCGGGCGGTGCTGGGCGTCGTTGTTCACCGAGCGGGCGGTGATCTACCGGCTGCGGAACGGCTTCGACCACCGGAAGGTCCACATGGGCGTGGTCGTGCAGCAGATGGTCTTCCCGCGGGCGTCCGGCATCCTGTTCACGGCCGACCCGGTCACCGGCAACCGGAAGGTCGCCACCGTGGACGCCGGCTTCGGCCTCGGCGAGGCGCTGGTCTCCGGCCTGGTCAACCCGGACGTCTTCAAGGTGCGTGACGGCGAGATCGTCGAGCGGGCGATCGCCGCCAAGCAGCGCGTCGTCGAGGCCGTGCCGCAGGGCGGGACGCGGACGCTGGAGGTCGATCCGGGGCAACAGGAACGGCCCGCGCTCACCGACGCCCAGGTGGTCGAGCTCGTGCGGCTCGGACGGCGGATCGAGGAGCATTTCGGCCGCCCGCAGGATATCGAGTGGTGCCTGGCCGGCGACGACTTCTCGGTCGTGCAGAGCCGGCCGATCACGACGCTGTTCCCGATTCCCGCGAGCTCCGACGGGGAGAACCACGTCTACCTCTCGGTCGGCCACCAGCAGATGATGACCGACGCGATGAAACCGCTCGGCATCTCCGTGTGGCAGATGACCGCCGCGGGGTCGATGCTCGAGTCCGGAGGGCGGCTGTTCGTCGACGCCACACCGCAGCTGGCCTCGCCCGACCGGCGGGCGGCCTTCCTGGAGATGGTCGGCCGGGGCGATCCGCTGTTCCGGGACGCGCTGGAGACCGTTCTCGACCGCGGGTTCATCCGGGAGGTCCCCGACGCCGCGGCCGTCGGGAGGTCGTCGGTGCATCCGGCGAATCCTTCGATCGCAAGCGATCCGGCGATCGTGACCGGGCTGATCGAGCGCACCGAGGAGTCACTCGCGGCGCTGAGGCGCGACATCGCCACGAAGACCGGACCGGCGCTGTTCGAGTTCCTCCCGGAGGCCTTCCGGGAGCACAAGCGGGTGCTCACCGATCCTCTGAGCATGCAGGCGATCATGGCGGGGATGGGTGCCACCTGGTGGCTCAACGATCACCTGGAGGAATGGCTGGGCGAGAAGAACGCGGCCGACACGCTCACCCTCTCCGCCCCCCACAACATCACGTCCGAGATGGGGCTGGCGTTGCTCGACGTCGCGGACGTGATCCGGCCGTACCCGGAGGTGGTGGCCTTTCTGCAGGGCGTCGGGGACGAAAGCTTCCTCGACGAACTGCCCAAGCTCGCGGGCGGAACCGAGGCGCGCGACGCCATCGAGGCCTATCTCGACCGGTACGGCATGCGGTGCGCGGGCGAGATCGACATCACCCGGCCGCGCTGGAGCGAACGGCCCACCACGCTGGTCCCGCTGATCCTCGACAACATCAAGCTCTTCGAGCCGGGCGCCGCCGAGCGCCGCTTCGAACAGGGCCGGCGGGAGGCGGAGAGCAAGCGGCAGGAGGTGCTGGAGCGCCTGCGGGCGTTGCCGGACGGCGAGCAGAAGGCCGAGGAGACGGCGGGGATGATCGACCGACTCCGCACCTTCATCGGCTATCGGGAGTACCCGAAGTACGGCATCATCGCCCGCTACTTCGTCTACAAGCAGGCGCTGCTGGCCGAGGCCGACCGCCTGGTGCGGGCCGGTGTGCTCGCCGACCGAGAGGACATTTTTTACCTTTCCCTTCAAGAGCTTCAAGAGGTCGTACGCGCCGGAGCGGCGGACGGCCGACTCATCCAGCGGCGCAAGGAGGCGTTCCGCGCGTACCAGGCGCTGACGCCGCCCCGGGTGCTCACGTCCGAGGGCGAGGCGATCTCGGGCGCGTACCGGCGGGACGGCGTCCCGGCCGGGGCCCTGGTCGGCCTGCCGGTCTCGCCCGGAACCGTCGAGGGCCGGGCCCGCGTCATCCTCGACATGGCGGAGGCCGACCTCGAAGCCGGCGACATCCTGGTCACGGCCTTCACCGATCCGAGCTGGTCACCCCTGTTCGTGGCGGTCGCCGGCCTGGTGACGGAGGTGGGCGGCCTGATGACCCACGGCGCGGTGATCGCCCGGGAGTACGGCCTGCCGGCCGTGGTCGGGGTGGCCGGCGCGACCCAGCTGATCGCCGACGGGCAGCGGATCCGCGTGCACGGAAACGAGGGCTACGTCGAGATCCTGAGCTAGCCGAGCGCCTGGAGGAGGCGGTCGACCTCGTCCTCGGTGTTGTAGTGGTAGAGGCTCGCGCGCACGGCGCCGCCGTCGGATCGCAGCCCGGCCGTCTCGAAGTACTCGACCGCGTAGTAGTCGCCGTGCGAGACGCAGATGCCCCGCTCGCCGAGGGCGCGGGCGGTCTCGGCCGGGGACTGGCCGGCGACCCGGAACGAGACCGTCGGGCAGCGGTCGGCGCCGGCCGGGCAGATCGTCACGCCGTCGAGGGCGGCGAGCCCGGCCAGCAGCCGTCCGAGCAGCCGGTTCTCGTGCTCGGTGGCCGCGGCCATGCCGGCCAGAACCCGCCGGCGGCGGTCGCCGGGAGTGTCGGTGAGGGCGGCCAGATGGTCCACGGCCGCGGTGATGCCGGCGAGCAGCTCGAAGCTCAGCGTTCCGTACTCGAACCGGTCCGGGATCTGCTCGGGCGACGGGATCAGCTTCGCCGGGCGCAGGGGCTCCCAGATCTCGGGGGCGGCGATGACGGCGGAGTAGTGCGGACCGGACCATTTGTAGGCGCTCGTCGCGTAGAAATCGGCGCCCAGGGCCCCGACGTCGGTGGGCCGGTGCGCGGTGGCGTGCACGCCGTCGACGTAAACCAGGGCGCCCGCCGCGTGCGCGAGGTCGGCGATCTCCCGGACCGCCGGCATCGTCCCGATCGCGTTGCTGGCCGCGGTCACCGCCACCAGACGGGTACGCGGACCGATCAGGTCCCGGTACTGAGCCACCGGCAGCTCGCCGGTGGCCAGGTCGACATCCGCCCAGCGCACGGTTGCCCCGGACTGCACCCACGGCCGGACGTTGGCGTCGTGGTCGAGCCGGGACAGCACCACCTCGTCGCCCGGACCCCAGCCCTGCGACAGCGTGCGGGCCACCAGGTAGGTCAGCGCGGTGGCGCTCGGGCCGAAGACCACCCCGGCCGGATCGCCGCCGACCAGATCCGCGACCGCCGAGCGGGCCGCGCCGACGATCTCGCCGGACCGGCGGGAGGGCTCGTGCGCGGTGCCCCGGTTCGACACCGCGGTGCGCATCGCCCCGGCGATCGCGGTGATCACCGGCTCGGCGGGCTGGGTGCCGCCGGCCCCGTCGAAGTGCACGAACCCCTCGGCGAGGGCGGGGTAGCCGGCCCGCACGCGGGCGACATCGAAGATCACGAACCGAGCCTACTGGGCCGCCGTAAAACGCCGGAAACAAATCTTGAACCGGCCGCCCTCCGGGACTAACCTCTGCTTAATCGATGAAGCAGGCGCGACCTGCAAGAAACGGCCGAGGCCGTGTCACCCCTGTGCTGGGCTGTCATGAAGGAGAGCCATGAAGAACAAGCGAGTCATCGCCGCCCTGGCCGGCGCCGCCGCCACCGGCCTGCTGCTGAGCGGCTGCGGCGGTAGTGATGGAGGCGGCGGCGGGGGCCCGGTGAGCCTGACGGTCTGGACCGGGTTCACCGGCGGCGACCGCCCCGGCTACGAGCAGATCGTCAAGGACTTCAACGCGGCGCACCCGGACATCAAGGTGACGATGACCGTGCAGCCGTGGGACACGATCCAGCAGAAGCTGCCGTCGGCCTGGCTCACCGGCCAGGGCCCGGACATCGCGGCGCCCTCGTCCGACCCGAACGCCATCGCCCAGTACGTCAAGACCAACTCGGTCCTCGCGCTCACCGCGACCGGCGCCGGCGACGACAAGATCAACACCGACCAGTTCGCCCCGGCGCTGGTCAAGGAGTTCACCTACAACGACAAGCTGTACGCGGTGCCGGCGAACTACGCGACGTTGAGCCTGTACTACAACAAGAAGCTCATCGCCAAGCCCCCGACCACCGTGGCCGAGCTGCAGGAGGACGCGGCCAAGGCCACCACCGGCGGCAAGTACGGCCTGGTGCTCGCCGACAACAACACGATCCAGATGTGGCCGGTCCTGCAGTGGCTGAGCGGGGGCGACATCGTCGGCGCCGACAACTGCAGCACGATCGGCACGCCGGAGGGGCAGGCCAGCCTCCAGCCCTGGGTCGACCTGGTCAAGAACAAGAAGATCTCCCCGGTCGGCCTGACCGGCGCCGAGGCCGACTCGATCTTCTCGGCCGGCAAGGCGGCCATGGAGATCAACGGCCCGTGGGCGGCCCCGGGCTACAAGTCGGCCGGCATCGACCTGGGCATCGCCCCCATCCCGACCGGCACCAGCGGCCAGTCGGTGACGCTCGGCTCGACGGCGCCGCTCGCGGTGAGCGCCAAGACCAAGCACCCCGACCAGGCCCAGCAGTTCGTCGCCTACTGGACCAGCAAGACCGCGCAGCTGAAGTTCTCGCAGTCGACCGGCTTCCCGCCGCTGCGCACCGACCTCGCCGACGACGCCCAGCTCAAGGCCGACCCGACCGTGAGCGTCTTCGCGAGCCAGGTGCCGAACGCCAAGCTCTACCTGCCGCAGGTGCCGAACGCCACCAAGGTCGACAGCGACGCGTACGTGCCGCTGATCCAGAAGATCACCCGTGATGGCGACGTCGCCGGCGGGACCGCGTCCGCCAACTCCCAGATCAACCAGCTCACCGGTTGCAGCAAGTGACCAAGGCACGTCCCTGGCTCTTCATGGGCCCCAGCCTGCTGATCCTCGGCGTCTTCGTGCTGTGGCCGATCGTCCAGTCCCTCTGGTACAGCCTGCACGACTGGACGGTCGGCGCCGCGGAACAGCCGTGGGTGGGCCTCGGCAACTACACCAAGCTCGTCCACGACCCGCAGTTCCAGCGCGCGCTGGGCAACACGCTGATCATCACGGTCGCCTCGACGGCCGTGCTGGTCGCCGTCGGACTCGGCCTGGCGCTCGCGCTCACCTCGGAGAACATCGTCAGCCGGGTGATCCGGTCGGCGTTCTTCTTCCCGACGGTGATCTCGCTGACCACGGTCGGCATGGTGTGGAAGTTCCTGCTCGACCCGGACATCGGCCTGGTCGGCGGGGTGAGCCGGGCGCTCGGGCTGGGCGCGGTCAACTGGCTGCAGTCGACCGCGCTCGCCCTGCCCACGGTCATCTTCGTGAACGTCTGGAAGAACGCCGGCTTCGTGATGATCGTGCTGGTGGCCGGCCTCAAGGCCATCCCCGGCGAGTACTACGAGGCCGCGGCGCTCGACGGCGCCAGACGACTGCAACTGCTGCGGTACGTGACGCTGCCCGCGCTGCGCCCGACGATGCTGTTCGTGACGTTCATCGTCACGATCCAATCGTTGCAGTTGTTCGACCTGGTCTACGTGATGACCGGCGGCGGGCCGCTGTTCCACACCGACACCCTGGTCACCAAGCTCTACCGCGACGGGTTCGCCAACTACGAGACCGGATACGCGGCGGCCACCTCGTGGGTGCTGTTCATCGTGGTCGTCCTCGTCTCGGTCTTCCAGCTACGGATCTTCAGGTACAACGATGCCGACTAAAACATTGAAATGGTTCTACGTCGGCATTGGTCTGATCCTGGTCCTCGTGCCGATCGTCTGGACCGTGGCGGGCTCGTTCCGCACCGAGGCCGACCTCTTCGGGCACCCGGCCGGGCTGATCCCGCACCAGTGGACGCTGCACGGCTACCGGGGCGTCTGGAGCCAGCTGCCGTTCCTCCGGCTGCTCGGCAACAGCGTGCTCTTCGCGGGCATCACCACGGCGCTCACGGTCCTGTTCGACTCGATGTGCGCGTACGCGCTGGCGCGGTTGAATTTTCGTGGCCGCGACGTGGCGTTCTGGCTGGTGCTGGTGACGCTCATGGTGCCGTTCCAGGTGACGCTGATCCCGGTCTTCGTCGAGCTGTTCCACCTCGGCTGGCTCAACACCTACCAGGGCCTGATCGTCCCCCGGGCGACCAGCGCGTTCGGCATCTTCCTGTTCCGGCAGTTCTTCATGAGCATCCCGCGGGAGCTGGACGAGGCCGCGCGCATCGACGGCGCCGGGCACCTGCGCATCTACTGGCGGGTGATCCTGCCGCTGGCCAAGCCGGCCATCGCCACGGTCGCCCTGCTCAACTTCACCAACCTCTGGAACGACCTGCTGTGGCCGCTGGTGGTCAGCAGCTCGCCGGACATGCAGACGCTGCCGGCCGGTCTCGCCCTCTTCGGCGGCCAGCACGTCACCGATCACGCGGTGCTGCTCGCGGGCGCCGTCATCTCCCTCCTACCGATCGCGGTCGCCTTCTTCCTCGCGCAGCGCTACTTCGTTGCCGGCATCTCGACCAGCGGCCTGAAATGAGCGCCACGTGCCATATCTGAACAACGACGATCTCCGCTTCCTGGTGGGGATCGAGGACACCTGTGTCCTTCCGCCCGCCGGCTCGGCCATGGCCCGGCTCGACGAGCACGCGCTGACCGGGCACGACCGGAACTGGCGCGAGGACATGGCGGCGGCCGCGCGCTTCGGCGCGAGCGGGCTGAGGTACGGCGTGAGCTGGCCCCGGGTCTGCCCGGCGCCCGGTGTCCACGACTGGTCGGAGCTCGACGAACGGCTGGAGTTCGCCGTACGCGAGCTGGGTCTGACCGTCATCGCCGACCTCGTGCACTACGGCACCCCGACCTGGCTCTCCGGCGCCTTCGCCGATCCGCGCTACCCCGGGGCGGTCGCCGATTTCGCCTCGGCGTTCGCCGCCCGGTACCGCGGCCTGGTCGACCACCTCACGCCGCTGAACGAGCCGCTGACCACGGCGTCGTTCTGCGGGCTGCGCGGCGTCTGGCCGCCGGCCCTGACCGGCTGGGACGGCTGGGTGACGGTCACCCTGTCGATCGTCGAGGGCATCCGGCGCACGGTCGACGCGGTCCGGGCCGTCAATCCGGACGCGGTGATCGTGCACGTAGAGGCCGCCGCCCTCTACGAGACCCGGGACGACATGCTGGCCGAGCGCACCGGGCTGCTGGCCGGCATCGGTCACCTGCCGACGGAGTTGCTCCTGGGCCGGGTCACCGCCGACCATCCACTGCGGACCTGGCTGATCTCGCACGGCGCCCCGGACGCGATCCTCGATGGTCTTTTGGCCAGACCAACCAACCTCGACGTGCTCGGCGTGAACTATTACCCCGACCTCACGCCGCGGGTGATCGAGCGGGTGGACGGCTCGATCCGCCAGGTCACCGCCAACCGCTGGACCGGCGGGCTCGAGCTGGCACTGCGCACGGCGGGCGAAAGGTTCGGGCTGCCGATGATGGTCACCGAGACGAGCATCGAGGGCGACGAGACCGTCCGGCGGAGCTGGGCCGAGGAGTCGATCGCGACCGTGCGGCGGCTGCGCGCGGAGGGGCTCGACATCCGCGGCTACACCTGGTGGCCGCTGCTCGATTTCGTCGATTGGTCATACGCTTCGGGCGGCCGCAACGTCGAGGAGTTCGTGCTCGACCCGTCGATCGCCGCCTCCCCGGCCGCCGAGATGTACGGCGACGTAACCGACGGTGTCACGCCGTTCCTGCGCCGGATGGGGCTGATCACTCTGACCGAGGCCGCCGACGGGAGCCTGCTCCGGTCGGACACGGAGGCGGCCGCCGCGTACGCGAAGGAGGCCGGCGAATGATGCGTGCCTCCCGGCAAAGCTCGCCGGCTCCCCGGCCGCAACTGATCCGCGAGCATTGGACTGACCTGTCGGGGGAGTGGTGGTTTGACCACGACGACGCCAACATCGGTCTGGCCGAGCAATGGTTTGGCAGCGGACATCGGTGGGGGAGGACCATCGCGGTGCCGTTTCCTCCGGAGTCGGCGCTGTCCGGCATCGGCGACACCGGATTCCACGACGTGGTCTGGTACCAGCGGAATCTGAGCCGGGACGACATCGTGGCGGCCGGCTTCGACGCCGTGCTCCGGCCGCGGCTGGTGCTGCGTTTCGGTGCGGTCGATTACCGGTGCACGGTCTGGCTCAACGGCGCCAAGCTCGGTGACCACGAGGGCGGCCACACGCCGTTCGGCTTCGACCTGCAGGATCACCTGCTCCACGATCAAGACCAAGTTCTCACGGTACGGGCGGAGGACCGGGCCGCCGATGTCGGGCAGCCCCGCGGCAAGCAGGACTGGCAGCGGGACGCGCACGTCGTCTGGTATGACCGTACGACCGGGATCTGGCAACCGGTCTGGCTCGAGGCGACCGCCGCGGTGGCCGTCGAGAGTCTGCATTGGACGGCCGATCTGCCGGGAGCGACCGTGCGGGCCGAGATCGGGCTCAACCGGCCGCCGCTGCCCGGCACCTCGTGCGAGATTTCGCTGCGGCTCGACGACACCGTGGTCGGCGCGATCCGGTTCCCGGTGGGCGAACAGCGAGCGACCGCCACCATCACTCTCCCCGGGCAGACCAATGGCCAGGCGTACGAGCAAATGGTCTGGAGTCCTTCCCGGCCGACCCTGATCGACGCGACCGTGCGGCTCGGCGGTGATGAGGTGGCCTCCTATCTGGGCCTGCGCTCGGTCTCCGTGGCCGACGGGCGGTTCCTGCTCAACGACCGGCCGCTGTACCTGCGATCGGTGCTGAGCCAGGGATTCTGGCCGGAGTCCCACCTCGCCGCGCCGTCGCCGCGGGCGCTGGAGGATGAGGTGCGGCTCATTCTCGATCTCGGCTTCAATGCGGCCCGGGTGCACCAGAAGGTCGAGGATCCGCGCTTCCTCTACTGGGCCGACCGGCACGGCCTGCTGCTGTGGGGCGAGGCGCCGGCCGCGTACGAGTTCTCGCCGGTCGCGGTCGGACGTACCACGCGCGAGTGGCTGGAGGTGCTCGAACGCGACCGCTCGCACCCGTCGATCGTCACCTGGGTGCCGCACAACGAGAGCTGGGGCATCCAGCACATCGCGCACGACCCGCGGCAGGCCGCCTTCGCGCGGGGGCTGGCCGACCTGACCCGGGCCGTCGACGGCACCCGGCCGGTGATCTCCAACGACGGCTGGGAGCACGCCGGATCCGATATTCTCACGGTGCACGACTACGACGCCGATCCGGTGTCGCTGCGGGATCGGTACGGGACCGGCGCTTTCTCGCGGCTGGCGAGCGGGATCGGCCCGGCGGGGCGGCGGATGACCGTGGGTCCGGCGTTCGAGCCGTCGGCGCCGCTCATGCTCACCGAGTTCGGCGGCATCAAGTACGCGCCGGACTCCACGTCGTGGGGCTATTCGGAGGCCGTGTCCCCGTCGCAGTTCGAGGCGCAGCTGCGGGCGGTCTACGAGGCGCTGCGGGCCTCGCCGCCGCTGGCCGGCACCTGCTACACCCAGCTCACCGACACCATGCAGGAGGCGAACGGCCTGCTCACCGCCGACCGCTCGCCGAAGCTCGACATCGCGGTGATCCGCTCGATCGTGCTCGGCTCTTAGTCGCCGTCGCTTTCAATCACAGCTTTTGATCACAGCCGCAGGAGGCCCGGAACCGGAAGGTGACGTCCATCCGGCGCCTGGTCCAGCCGGCCGCGCGGCCGTCGATGAGCTCCAGCAGCCGCTCGGTCGCCACCGCGGCCATCTCCTCGGCCGGCACCGCCACCGTCGAGATGGCCGGGGTGGTGACCCGGGACAGGCCGAAGTCGTCGAAGCCGATCAGCGCGACCTCGCCCGGCACGTCGCGCCCGCGCTCGCGCAGCGCGGTGAGGGCGCCGAACGCCATGTCGTCGTTGGCCGCCACGATCCCGTCGAAGGTGTCGGCCCGGCCCTCGACCAGTTGGCGACCGGCCTCCTCGCTGAAGTCGCCCTCCAATGACACCGCTTCCTCTTCGAGGCCGTGGGCGGCAACCGCGTCGTGGAAACCGTCCCGCCGGTCGACTCCGGTCTGGTGGTCGAGCGGACCGGTCAGATGCAGCAGACGCCGGCGCCCGTGCACGACGATCAGATGCTCGGTGGCCTCCCGCGACGCCGTCCGGTCGTCGACGCTGACCGTGATCGCGGCGGCGAGCTGCGGAAAGTTCCCGATCAGCACCAGTGGCAGCCCGCTGGCCAGCAGCCGATCGACCGTCTCGTCCTCGATCGCCGCGCTGGTCAGGATCGCCCCGTCGGCGCTGTGCGACCGCATCACCCGCTCGTACGCGGTGAGCCCCCGAGCCTCGTCGGCGTTGGTGGCGATGAGAACCTGCGTGTCATGGTCGTTGGCCACCGACGTCACCCCGCTGAGCACATGCATGAAGTAGCTGTGGCCGAAAACGTGCTTCGAGGTGGTCGGCACGATCAGCGCCACCGCGCCGGCCCGCTGCCGCCGCAGCGCCCGAGCCGCGGAACTGCCCACGTACCCCAGCTCGGCAGCTACGGCGCGAACCTGCTCCTTGGTGGTAGGGCTGATCCGATCGCTGTCCCGCAACGCCATCGAGCACGCCGCCGCCGTGATCCCCACCCGGTCGGCCACATCCTGCAGGGTGACCCGCCGGTTGGCCCGCTTGGCCGGGCTCACGACCGCATCCGCTTCATCGATTAATCCTATCCAAGCCGCCCGCCTTGCTGCCCCGCTACGGCCGACCTCAGCGGTAGAGCGATGTCAGGAGTTTTATCGCGTCCGGGATGTCGGGGGTGGGGATCGCGCCGAATCCGAGGACGAGGCCGGCCCGGGGCGGGCTGTGCTGGTAGGTCCGCCGCAGGGAGGAGAGCTGGAGTCCTTGCCGCGTCGACCGGACGTCCAGTTCGCCGTCGTCCGGTTCGTCCGGGGCCAGCAGCGTCATGTGGAGCCCCGCCTGGCCGGGCAGTGGTGTGAAGCCGGAATCGGGCAGCGAGGAGACGGCCGTGCGGAGGGCGCGGTACCGCCGGGCGTAGACCTTGCGGGCGCGACGGAGGTGCCGGTCGAGGTGCCCGTCCTCGATGAAGGTGCGCAGCGTCTGCGAGGTCACCGGCGGGACGCCGAAGTCGACGGCCTGCCGGAGCGCGGTGATCGCCGGGACGAGTCCGGGTGGGACGACCGCGAACCCTATGCGCAGCGCCGGGCTGAGCATCTTGCTGAAGGTGCCGACGTAGACCACCACTCCGTCGCGGTCGAGCAGATGCAGTGGCTCCAGCGGCCGGTTCAGGTAGCGGAACTCGCTGTCGTAGTCGTCCTCGATGACGGCGGCGCCGCGGCGGCCGGCCCAGCGCAGCAGCGCCAGCCGCCGTTGCCGGCTGAGGACGGCGCCGAGCGGATATTGGTGCGAGGGCGTCACGTGGACCAGCCGCGCCGCGTCGGGCAGCGCGTCCACGACCATGCCGTGCTCGTCGACCGGGACGCCCACCACCTCGATGCCTTGGGAGCGCAGCAGGCCGGTGATCGGGGGATAACCGGGTTCCTCGACGGCGGCCACGTCGCCGGGGCGTAGCAGGACCCGGGCCAGGAGGTCGGTCGCGTGTCCGGCGCCGTGCGTGACCACGATCTGGTCCGCCGTGGTGGCGATCCCGCGGGACCGGGCGACCCAGTGGGTGAGCGTGCGGCGCAGCTCGATGCTGCCGGCGGGGTCGCTGTAGTGCCCGAAGTCGCGGGCGAGGCTGGTCAGGGCGCGGTTCGTGCAGCGTCGCCAGTCGGCGAGGGGGAACAGCCGGGGATCGACTCGTCCCGCGGTGAGGTCGTAGCGCGGGTGCGATTCCAGGCCGACGCCGTAGCGCCGGACGGTGGCCGCCCGGGCGGTCGGTGCCAGCGCGGTCGGGGCCTCGGGCAGTTCGGGCTGGGGTGCGTCGTGGCCGAGGACGACGCTGCCACCGCCGCGGCGGCCCTCGGCGTACCCCTCGGCGGTCAGCCGGGCATAGGCGTCGGTGACGGTGGAGCGCGCGATGCCGAGTGCTTGGGCGACGGCGCGGGAGGGTTGCAGGCGCGCGCCGGCCGGTAGCCGCCCGTCGGTGATCGCCCGCCTGATCTGGTCGTACAGCTGCGTGGTCAGGCTGCGCTCATCGCCGGCGTCGAGGAACAGCTCCATGGGCGCTCCGGTGATCCGGGAGAGTTTGGTCTGCTCAGCATGCCAAGATGCCGGCGGCGCCGCATCGGCGGCGGCCGAGATTCCGTCGATCTGTCCGGCGAGGCTCACGTTCGCTTCGACGCCGAGGTGTGGGCCTTCCTGGACCCGCAAGCACGCACGTGGAACGTGCACGCGATCATCACGCCGACCGGTGTCACCGGGTCGACACCAACGGCCACCGGTTCGCGTTCTCCGTACGGTCGTTCGGAGCGGCCAACGCGAGCGATGGCGGCAATTCACCGACCACCACGATCACCGTCAGAGAGTAGTCGTCGATCAGACCCGGCCGATGGTCTCGCGGCCGAGCACGTTCAGGAGGGCCAGGGCGTCGGCGTCGCGGGAACCCGGTGGGGCGGAGTACAGCACGAGGCGCTGGTCGCGGTCGGTGAGGGCCAGTGCGTCGCAGTTGACGGTGATGTCGCCGACGGCCGGGTGCCGGAAGGTCTTCGTGAGCATCGGGGCGGCCTGCACGTCGTGACGTTCCCAGAGCCGGGCGAAATCGGGGCTGCCCGCGCGGAGTTCCTCGATGAGGCCGGTCACCGCGGGATCGGACGGGTAGCGGGCCAGCGTGGAGCGTAGCTCGGTCACCACGCTGTGCCGGAACTCCGCGGCGTCGGAGACTCCGTACAGCGGCGTGCCGGGCTGCGGCAGCGCGAGGAACGCCTTCCGGGCCAGGTTGCGGTCGTCGGGGCCGACGGCGGCGAAGTCTTCCATGAGGGCGACCGCGAGATCGTTCCAGGCGAGCACCTCGAACGTCGCGGAGACCACGAACCCGGCCGTGAGCGGGAGCCGTTCGAGCAACGCCAGAATGCTGGGACGGACATCGCGGCGATGCCGGCCGGTGCGGCTCGGCGCGGTGCCGGCCAGGACGTGGAGATGGTCGGACTCGGCGTCGGTGAGCCGCAGCGCACCCGCGATCGCGGCGAGGACCTCGCCCGACGGACGCGGGGCCCGGCCCTGCTCGAGCCGCACGTAGTACTCCGTCGAGATGTGCGCGAGGACCGCGACCTCCTCCCGGCGAAGCCCCGGCGTCCGGCGGCGCGGACCCGAGGACAGGCCGGCGTCCTCGGGTCGCAGCCGCTCGCGCCGGCTGCGGAGAAAGGCTCCGAGCTCCTGCTTGTCCATGGTCCCAGTCTGCTCCGCCGGCGGCGGCGGATCCTGGTACAGCCTGTGCCTGCCTGCGGTCGCCGGGCCGCGCTGACATTGTCGTCATGACAAACACCACCGATTTCGCACCCATCGGCCTGCTCGCCGGCAAGGTCGTGTTCATCACCGGCGCCAGCCGTGGCATCGGGGAGGCGGCGGCCCGGCTCTTCGCCCGGGAGGGCGCCGCCGTCGTGCTCGCCGCCCGCGGCATGGACGCCCTGGACCGCATCGTCACCGAGATCCGCGCGGGCGGCGGCATGGCCGACGCGGTGCCGCTGGACCTCGCCGACCGGGACAGCATCCGGGCCGCCGTCGACCGGCCCGGGCGGCTTCACGGGCGGCTCGACGGCGCCTTCAACAACGGCGCGGCGATCCAGCACCCGGGCCCTCTCGACGGGACGAGCGACGACGACATCGACGGGCAGTTCGCGGTGAACTTCCGCGGTCACTGGACCGCCATGACCGCCGAGGCCGCGCTCATGCGGCGCGACGGCGGCGGGGCGATCGTCAACACGTCGAGCATCGGCAGCCGCCGCGCCAACCCCGCCCTCCCCGCGTACGGGGCCATGAAGCGCGCCCTCAACAGCCTCACCGAGACCGCGGCCGTGACCTGGGCCCCGGACGGCATCCGGGTCAACGGCATCACGCCCGGCGGCACCGCCACCGAGATGATCGACGCCTGGGAGCAGGCGACCCCCGGCATCGTCGAGCACATCAAGACCGCGATCCCGCTCGGCCGGATGGCGGAGCCCCGCGAGGTCGCCGAGGTCGCCGCGTGGCTGCTCAGCGACCGCGCCTCGATGGTCACCGGCGCGATCGTGCCCGTCGACGGCGGCGCCGGCGCCTGAGAACGAGCGCCTCCAGCATTGCCGGGCGCGGCTTCCGGGCGTACGGTGCGCAATTAAGGTTTAGAAAGTTCTGAACGCTGTGGGAGTGGTGGGTGGGCGAGGAACGGCTGTTCGCCGACGAGGTGGGCGTGGTGCTGTCCGGCATGGGCATGCCCGCCGCGTTCGGCAAGCTCATGGGCTGGCTGCTCATCTGCGACCCGCCGCAGCAGACCAGCACGCAGCTGGCACAGTCGCTCGGGCTCTCGAAGGGGTCGGTGAGCACCGGCATGCGCGCGCTCGAACAACTCGGGATGGTGCGGCGGGTGCCGGCGCGGGGGCGTGGCTATGCGTACGAGATGTTGCCGGACGCGCTCGTGCGCACGGTCGACGCGCGCCGGCTCTACCTGGTCATCCACGACGTGATGCAGAAGGGCATCGAGGTGCTCGGCGGCGACGAGAGCCTGCCGCGAGCGCAGCGGCTGAGGGTGACCCGCGACTTCTACGCCTTCGTGGCCGAGCGGGTCCCGCAGTTGATCGACGAGTTCGCCCGGAAAGAAGGACTGTCCCAGCGGCGGAAGGACGGGTGATGGCGGAGACTCCGGCCATCCGGACCGAGGCGCTGGTCAAGCGCTACGGCCACGGGGGCGCCACTGCGTTGAAGGGCCTGGACCTCACCGTCGCACCCGGCGAGGTCTTCGGGTTCCTCGGTCCCAACGGGGCCGGCAAGACCACGACGATCCGCATCCTGATCGATCTGATCCGGCCGACCTCGGGCAGCGTGCGGGTTCTCGGCGTCGAACCGCGGTCGTCCCACGAGCTTCGCGCCAAGATCGGGTACCTGGCCGGCGACTTCGTCGCCAACGGCCGGCAGACCGGCCGGGAGCTGCTCACCTACCTGGCCGGCCTGCGCGGTGGCGTTCCCGCCAAGCGCATCGAGCGGCTCGCCTCCGATTGGGACCTCGATCTGACCAAGCGGATCGGCAGCCTCTCCAAGGGGAACCGGCAGAAGATCGGCGTCCTGCAGGCCTTCATGCACCGGCCGCCGTTGCTCATCCTCGACGAGCCGACCAGCGGGCTCGACCCGTTCCTGCAGCAGCAGTTCGTCTCGCTCGTCCAGGAGGCGGCCCGCAACGGGCAGACCGTTTTCATGTCCTCGCACGTCATGAGCGAGGTGCAGCAGACCTGCGACCGCGTCGGCATCATCCGGGCCGGCTCGCTGGTCGCCGTCGAGCACATCGACGAGCTGCGTGAGCGGGCGCTGCGCAAGATCGAGGTGCGCTTCGACTCGGACGCGCCCGCGCTGGACGTGCCCGGTGTGTCCGATGTGGTCATCGACGGAAAAGTGTTGCGGTGCAAGCTTTCCGGCGACGCCGACGCGCTGGTGAAGGCCCTGGCCCGGCACCACGTGGTCGATCTGATCAGCGAGGAGCCCGAGCTCGAGGAGATCTTCTTCACCTACTACCGGCGTACGGGGGAGTGATGGGCGTCTTCTGGAAGTCGATCCGGGACAACCGTCGCGGCTGGATCGGGTGGATCGTGGCGCTGACCGCGGTCGCGGCGATGTACGCGTCGTTCTACCCCAGCATCAACAACCCGGCCATGGCCGACGCCCTGAACTCGTTCCCGCAGTCACTCAAAGAGGCATTCCATCTGGAGGACTACACCAAGCCCGAGAACTACTTCGCGGCCAGCGTGTTCGGTCTTCTCGTGCCGATCCTCGTCGCGGTCTTCGCCATCTCGGCCGGGGTCCGGGCGATCGCCGGCGACGAGGAGGCGGGCACCCTCGATCTCGTCCAGGCCCAGCCCGTGAGCCGGGTGTCGCTCGCGCTCCAGCGCTTCCTGGCCATCGTCGTGGCCATGGTCGCGATCGCGGCCGTCATGTGCCTCGTCGTCATCGCCCTGCGCGGCCCCGGCCAGTTCACGGCGCTCTCCCCGGGCCGCCTGGCCGCGATCTGCGTGCAGCTGGCGCTGTTCGGGGTGATGTTCGCCGCGCTCGCCTACGGGGTCGGCGCGTGGACCGGGCGCCGGATGTACGCCATCGCCGTGGGCGCGGTAGTCGCGGTGCTGGGCTATTTGGCCAATTCGTTCTTCACGCAGATCGACAGCCTGACCTGGACGCAGAGGTTCTCCCCCTTCGACTGGTACCTGGGCGGGGAGCCCTTGAAGAACGGTGTGCAGTGGGGCCACGCCGGGCTTCTGCTCGGGTTCGCTGTCCTGTTCGTCGCCGCGGGCACCTGGCGTTTCAACCGGCGCGACATCGCCGTCTGACCCACGGCCCGCGTGGACGCCGGTACGGTCGTCGATATGACGCTGCTGCCCGGCCTTCAGGAACTGATCGATCGAGCCGCCGAGCGGCATGGCGTGCCCGGGGCGGCGGTCGCCGTCGGGGCCGGCAGTGAACTGGCCGAGGCGGCGACCGGAGTGGTCAACCGCGACACCGGGGTCGAGGCCACCCCCGACAGCGTGTTCCAGATCGGATCGGTCACGAAGGTGTGGACCGCGTCGCTGGTGATGCAGCTCGTGAGCGAGGGGCTGGTCGGCCTCGACGAGCCCGTCCGCCGGTACCTGCCCGAGTTCGGCGTGCTCGACGCGGACGCGACCGAGTCGGTGACCGTGCGGCAGCTGCTCTCGCACACTGGCGGGTTCGACGGCGACCTGTTCGAGGACACCGGGCGGGGCGATGACGCGGTCGAGAAGCTGATCGCGTTCATGCGCGCCAACGCGACGCAGGTACATCCGCCCGGCGCGCTGTTCTCGTACTGCAACTCCGGCTACTGCGTGCTCGGCGCGCTGGTCGCTCGACTGCGCGGCACGACGTGGGAGTCCGCGCTGCGGGAGCGGATGATCCGGCCGCTCGGCGTGACGCACATGGCCCTGTACGCCGAGGAGGCGGTCCTGTTCCGGGCGGCGGTCGGGCATCTCGGCGAAGCGCTGGAGGTCTTTCCGCGCTGGCAGCTGCCGCAGTCGAACGCGCCGGCCGGTTCCACGCCGTGCGCCGCGCCCCGCGAGCTCGTGCGCCTCGGCCGGATGTTCCTCGCCGATGGTGTCGCGGAGGATGGCACGCGCGTGCTTCCGCCGGGCACCTTCGCGGCGATGCGAACCCCGCAGGTCACGCTGCCGGCCATGGGGGCGCGCCCGCCGTACGCGTGGGGTCTGGGTTTCATGCTTTTTGAATGGAATGACATTCAGGTGGTCGGACACGACGGGGGTACGCCAGGTCAGACCACCAGCTGGCGGATGGTGCCCGAGCGGGACGTGGTCGTGGCCATCACGGTGAACGGGGGTGCGGCCGGCGGCTTCATCGACGACGTGCTGACCGAGGTGCTGGCGGCGACGGCCGGTGTGACGGTGCCGGCCCGCGTGGTGCCGCCGCCGTCGCCGGTGCCGTTCCGGGCCCGATCCGGCCGCTTCTCGTCGCCACTCGCCACCTACGAGGTGAGCGCGGCCGGCGACGGGCTGGACGTCACCGCGATCCCGAAGGGCTTCGCCGCGGAGGTCGACAGCGAGGTGAAGACCGTGCGCTACCTGCCCCTGGGCGACGACCGCTTCGTGGCGGCCGAGCCCGAGGAGGGCGTCCACCCGCAGATCGCCTTCCTCGAGGACGGCCGGTACCTCTACAACCTCCGGGCGGTGCCGCGCGAGTCATGAGTCGCCGCGGTCCACGGCCTTCCGGTCCCAGTGGCCGAGGTCGGCGGCGGCGTCGTAGGCCGAGCGCAGGAAGTCGAGCAGAGTGCGGTCCGGGTCGGCCGAGCCGGCCACGGCCTCGTACGGCAGCAGGAATTCGCCCATGGTGTGGTCGTACGAGGCGGCGTCCGGCGGAAGAACCCGATCGGCGTAGCCGGGTGGTTCCGGGTACGCGTATGCGTAGAAGGCGCCCTCCTCGCCGCCGCCCGGCCAGAAACCGCAGCTGGCGAGCTCGTGCGAATAGCCTTCCCGCATCACCGACGGCGGGCAGTTCGGCGCGCCGCCCGGGTGGGGCGGGGCGGTCCGGCCCGAGAACCGGGTGTACGCCAGGTCCATCGCGCCCCAGAAGAAATGCACGGGACTGGCCTTGCCGACGAATTCCGACTGGAACGTTCCGAGGACGCGTGACGCCTGCACGAGCTGCCGCCAGAACAGGCGCGCCGACTCACCGTCGTACGCGTGATGTCGTTGGTCCTCGGCGAATGGTATGGCCGCCTCGACCTCGTTGGGCACGGCGTGGATCCGCGTCTCGATGCCCAGCCCGGCCAGCGCGGCCATGGTCTCGCCATAGAACGCGGCCACCGGCTTGGGCTCGAGGGCGATCTCCCGCCGCCGTCCGTCCGTCATTCGTATGACCAAAAAATGGTCTACAAAGTCAAACTCAAGATCAAAGGCGCCGTTCCCGTACGGGATGGCAGAGGTGCCCAGTCCGCGCGCGGTGGGGTAGAGCGTGACGTGCCACCAGTGATTGACGGCCGGGGCATGCGCCATCCGGACCTTCCCGACGATCTGGGTCCACATGTGCAGCGTGTCCCGGGTGTCGGTCCAGTCGGCGACCCGCAGCCGCGGCCACTCGCCGGTCAGCTTGGCTTCCACAGCTCCACCCTGCCACAACGGGCGGTTCTCACCCCGCGCCGTTGCCGGACGGCGCGGGCGGTTCTCACCCTGTGCCGTTGCCGGACGGCGCGGGCGGTTCTCACCCCGCGCCGTTGCCGGACGGGTTCCGGACGGAGCGGAGCAGGACGCGGGACACGTCGATGACCTCGAGCTCGTCGGGGGCCTTGCCCTGCTGTTTGCGGACGGCCGTGCCGTCGGTGAGCATGACGATGCAGTACGGGCAGGCCGCGGTGATCAGCTCGGCGCCGGTGCCGATCGCCTCGTCGGTGCGGGCCTCGTTGATGCGGGTGCCGAGCGTCTCCTCCATCCACATGCGGGCGCCGCCGGCGCCGCAGCAGAAGGATTTCTCGTGGTTGCGGGGCATCTCGGTGAGGCGGATGCCGGGGACGCCGGTGAGGATCTCGCGGGGCGGCGTGAAGACGCGGTTGTGGCGGCCCAGATAGCACGGGTCGTGGTAGGTGACCTGGGCGTCGACCGGGTGGACCGGCACCAGCCTCTTCTCGGCGACGAGCTGGGACAGCAGCTGGGTGTGGTGCAGGACCTCGTACTCGCCGCCGAGCTGGCGGTACTCGTTGCCGAGCGCGTTGAAGCAGTGGGCGCAGGTGACGACGATGCGCTTCACGCCGGCGGCGTCGAGGGTCTCGATGTTCTGCTTGGCCAGCTCCTGGAACAGCAGTTCCTGGCCGAGGCGGCGGGCGGCGTCGCCGGTGCAGGTCTCGGCGCCGCCCAGCACCATGAAGTTCACGCCGGCCTCGTTCAGCAGCTCGGCGACGGCGCGGGTGGTCTTCTTGGCGTTCTCGTCGAGCGAGCCGGCGCAGCCGACCCACAGCAGGTAGTCGACGTCGTCGGGCAGGCGCTGGCCGTCGTCGAGCACGCGTACCTCGAAGGGGAGGCCGGCCGTCCACTCCAGCCGGGCCTGGGCGCCGCGGCCCCACGGGTCGCCGCTGCGCTCGAGGTTGCGCAGCAGCGTGTGGGCCTCCTTGGGGAACTGCGACTCGATCAGGACCTGGTAGCGGCGCATGTCGACGATGTGGTCGACGTGCTCGATGTCGACCGGGCACTGCTCGACGCAGGCGCCGCAGGTCACGCAGGACCACAGGACGTCGGGGTCGATCACGCCGCCCTCGCCGACCGGTCCGACCAGGGAGCGCTCGGCCTCGGCCAGCACGTCCTTGTGAAGGGCTGACCGTTGGTCCTCCGAGCTGGCGAGAAGGTAAGGCGCTTTGGCCATGGCGTGGTCGCGCAGGCTCATGATCAGGAGCTTGGGGCTGAGCGGCTTGCCGGTGTTCCAGGCCGGGCACTGCGACTGGCAGCGGCCGCACTCGGTGCAGGTGCCGAAGTCCAGCAGGCCCTTCCAGGTGAAGTCTTCGATGACGCCGCGGCCGATCTTGTCGTCCTCGCCGGGGTCCTCGAAGTCGACTTCCTTACCGCCGGAGTAGACGGGCAGCAGTGCGCCGAGCGCCCGCGGGCGGCGGGAGAACGCCACGTTGAGCGGGGCCAGGAAGATGTGCAGGTGCTTCGAGTACAGGACGAGCACCAGGAAGCCGAGCACGACGCCGAGCGACAGGAGCAGGCCGACCGTCTCGAGCACGTCGTTGGCCGTGCGGCCCAGTGGCTCCAGCAGGCGGGCGACCGCCTCGGACGCGAACGCTCCCCGGGCGTACGGGAAATTGCCGGTGTTGATCTGTGCCCCTCGATAGAGCAGCAGGGTCCACATCACGTTGAAGATCATGAAGAGGACGAGCCAGGCCGGGCCCAGATGCGAGCCGTAGAACCGCGATCGGCGGCCCTCGCGCTCCGGGCTTTCGGTCAGACGGATTGCCGCGAAAATGGCCAGACCACAGAGCACGGCCACGATGAACAGGTCCTCGAGGAACCCGAGCCAGGCCTGGGTGCCGATGATCGGGATGTGGAAGTCGCGCTGGAACAGCGCCCCGAACCCTTCGACGATCGTGGCGAGGAGGATGGTGAATCCCCAGAACACGGCGAAGTGCGCCACGCCGGGGACGGTCCACTTCAGCAGCTTTCGCTGCCCGAGAACCTCGGTCGCCACGGCTTCGGAGCGTTTGCCCACGCCGGCCGTCCGACCGGGCTCCACCGGCTGACCGGTACGCGCCAGCGAGTAGAGCATGAACGCGCGGCGACCGGCCACGGCGAACACGACGACCGTGATCACCAGGCCGAGCACGAGTCGAACGACCACCTATTCCTCCTCGTCCGTAACTTCGTTCTCATCAACGCCGATGACAGGGTGAGCCCGGCGCCGCTCGATCTCCGCGAGCAGTTCCGGTACGACCTGATGCACGTCACCGACCGCACCGAGATCGGACAGCCGGAAGATCGGGGCGTCCGGGTCGCTGTCGACGGCGACGATCGTGCCGGCGCCGTGCATGCCGGTCCGGTGCCGCAGCGACCCGGAGATGCCCAGGGCCAGGTAGAGGCTGGGGTGGACGATCGTGCCCACCTGGTCGACCCGCATCTCGCGCGGGCACCAGCCCTGTTCGGCCGCGGCGTGCGACCCGGCCGCCACCCCGTCGAGCGCCGCGGCGAGCCGCCGGACCAGCCCGAACCCCTCCGGGGACCCGACACCGCGCCCGCCGGCCACGATCACGGCGGCGGTCGACAGGTCGCGCGGCCTCGTGGGGCCCCGGGCGATCAGCCGGACGGCGCGCACGCTCTCCGGAAAGGTCATCCGCACCCGGTCGACCACGGGTGTCGCCGCCAGGGCCCGGTTAACTGCGGGTGTCGCCGGCGGGGCGGGCGGTGTCGTCGGCATGTCGACCGGGGGTGTCGCCGGCGTGACCCGGTTGACTGCGGGTGTCGCCGGCGGGTCGACCGGGGGTGTCGCCGGCGTGACCCGGTTGACTGCGGGTGTCGTCGGCGGGTCGACGGTGGGTGTCGCCGGCGCGGCCCGGTCGGCCGTGGGTGTCGACGGCGCGGGGACGACCGTGACCTGCTCGGTGCGCACGGCGAGGATCGGGATGCCGCGCACGACGCGGGACTCGACCAGGTAGGCGCCGCCCTGAACGGACTGGGTGGCGACCGGGCCGTCCGGGCCGGCCGTCACGTCGATCACGTCGCTGAGGAATCCGGAGTCCAGCCGGACCGCGACGCGCCCGGCGATCTCCAGGCCGTCGCGGCCGGAGGCGACCAGGATCGCGGCCGGCGGGTCACGATGGGCCAGATGGACCAACAATTCGACTCGCGCGGCGACCGGATGTCTGTCCATTTCGGGGGCGGTCACCGAGTAGATCGTCGTCGCGCCGAAGCGGCCCAGCGCGGCGGCGGTCTTCGCGTCGGGCGGGCCGCCCAGCGCGACGGCCGGGGTGCCGATGCGTCGCGCGAGGGTGAGCAGCGCGCAGGTGGCACGGGTCTTGCCCGGCCCGGCCAGCACCAGGACCTCCGCCATGCTCGCCTCCTCGGCCTACAGGAACTGGCGCTCGGCCAGGAAGTCGGCCAGGCGGATCGCCACGCTGGTCGGGTCGCCCATGGCCAGCGCGGCGGGCCGGGTGCCCGGCCGCGGCGTCGTCGAGTGGACGACGGACGCCGAGCCGGACAGGCCCACCTCGGCCGGCTCGATGCCGAGCGTGTCCAGCGTCCAGACCGAGATCAGCTTGTCCCGGGCGTCGAGGCGGGACTCGTACCGCGGATAGTGCGGCTCGCCGCACCGCTCGGTCACGGAGACCACCACCGGCGGCGCCGCGGCGAACACCCGCCGGTCGCCGCAGCCGTCGTCCCGGTGGATCTCGACCTTCCGCTCGCGTACCACCAAATGGTCGGCGAAGCAGAGGGCCGGCACCCCGAGTCGTTCGGCGACCATGGCCGGCACCGCGGACATCCCCGAGTCGGCGGACGAGGACCCGCACAGCACCAGGTCGAAGCCGAGCCGGGCGACCGCGGCGGCGAGCACCCGCGAGGTGACCAGCGCGTCCGACCCGTGCAGCGCCTCGTCGCGGACGTGCACGGCGGTGTCGGCGCCGAGCACGAGCGCGGTGCGCAGGGCCCCGACGGCGGCGGGCGGGCCCATCGTGACCGCGGTGATCTGGATGTCGCGCCGCCGGACGGCTATCTGCAGGCACTGATCGACGGCGCACGAGTCGGCGGCGTTGAGCCCGGCCGGGCAACCGTCACGAACCACGGTGTGGTCGGGCGCGAACGAGAGCCCCACGTCGGTGGACGGGACCTGCTTGACGAGCACCACGATCCGCACCGTGTGGACCTCCCTGCGGCTGAACGCGAGTTTAGGACGATCACTGTCGATCTGGCCAGAGCGCTCGCGGTTCACCCGGCGCAGGTGATGTGCCGGTGGCCGGTCTGCCGTAGTTTTCGGCGAATGCTTGAAGCTGTCGAACACGCATACCGATCGGTCTCGTCGTCGACGGCGCCGCTGGGGGAGAGGCGAGCCGGCGGGCGTGCGGCCCGCGATCGCATGCCGTTGCGGCGGCTGGGCGAATGGGACGGCGCGGCGCGGGGGCATGACGCGCTGGGCACGGTCCTCGCGCAGAACGAGAAGCGGGTTCCGGACCTCGTGCCGATTCGGATGTCGCGCATGTCGGCGTCGCCGTGGACCTATTACCGCGGGGCAGCGGCGGTGATGGCGGCCGATCTCGGCGCCGGGCCGCACACGGGCATCGAGGTGCAGTTGTGCGGGGACGCCCACGTGCTGAACTTCGGTCTGTGGGCCACGCCGGAACGGCAGTTGTCCTTCGATCTGCGCGATTTCGACGAGACGCTGCGCGGGCCGTTCGAGTGGGACGTGAAGCGCTATCTGGCGAGTCTGGTCGTGCTCGCCCGGGACACCGGGCTGGACGAGCGGGCCGCCTTGGCGGCGGTGCGAGCGGCATTGCGGGCGTATCGCGAGCGAATCGCTTTCTACTCGACGGCAGACGAGCTGACCATCTGGTACGACGTGATCACCTCAGAGGAGTTGCTCGCCCTGTTCGGGCCCGAGGAGCAGGAGGAGCGGTCGGCGCGACTGGCCAAGCGGGCGCGGCAGCGGACCAGCGCGGGCGCGGCCCGGAAGCTCACGGAGGTCGTGGACGGGCGGCTGCGGATCGTCGAGGACCCGCCGACGCGGGTGCACATCTCCGAGATCGTGTCGGAGGGTCTCGCCTCGGAGGCGCTGCAGGCCTATCACGACAGCCTGCCCTATGAACGGCGGTGGCTGCTCGACCGATTCACGCTGGTCGACGTCGTACGCCAGGTCGTCGGGGTGGGAAGTGTCGGCATGCAGGTGTACCTCATGCTGCTTCAGGGCCGCAACGGGACGGAACCGCTGTTTCTGCAGATCAAGCAGGCCGGACCGTCCGTTTACGAACAGCACCTTGCCCCGAGCCCTTACCCGACACACGGTGAGCGCGTCATTCGCGGCAAGCGGCAGATCCAGGCGGCCAGCGACATTTTCCTCGGCTGGACGAGCGTGCGTGGATTCGACTTCTACGTGCGCCAGTTCCGCGACATGAAGGTGATTCCGAGCGGCGAGCTCATCGCGCCCTACCTCGTGCCGTTCGCCGCACGCTGCGGGCACGTCCTCGCCCGGTCGCACTCACGGACCGGTGACGCGATGGCGATCGCGGGCTACCTCGGAAAGGGCAAACGGTTCGACGAGGCAATGGTCCAATTCTCGTTCGCGTACGCGGATCAGACCGTTCACGACCACAAGGAGCTGGTCGCGGCGATCACCTGACCGACTGGAGCGCCGCGCCGAGGATGGCGCTCCCGGTCATGTCGAGGGCGGGCTCGTCGGTCTGCCAGGCTCGGACGTCGTCGACGAAGCGGCTGCCGTGGCCGGAGAACGCCGCGTAGCGGTCGGAGCCGTCGGCCGGGCAGGGCACCATCTCGTCCAGGTAGTCCCCGAGGCCGTCCTCGAACAGCCCGGGGTCGTTGGGGCCGTTCACGACCGCGCCGGTCAGCGTGTGGCCGGTCAGGTTGGCGATCTGGTGCTGCGGGCAGCGGGGGTACGTCGAACCGGCGCCGATCATGAAGCTGGTGCCCCAGGCGTTCGCGCCGAGCAGCCAGTCGCGCTGCCGGGTCGCGAAGGACGCGTACGTCGTGTCACCGCTCGCGGCCCGGTACATCGCCACGGTGGCGATCAGGCCGAAGGTGTGCGAGTCGACGTCGAAGTCGGTGTAGACGCCCCCGGCGTGGAAGATGTCCGTCGCGGCCCGGTCGGCGCCGGTGCGTACCTGCCGGCGCAGGTCGGCGACCAGCCGGTCGGGGCCGGTCGCGAGCCCGTGCGGGCCGCCGGTGAGCCGGATCGCGGTGACCAGGTCGGCGTGGGCCAGCGCGCTCACGTCGTACAGGTTGAAGGTGTCTCCGGTCTCGCCGGCGAGATAGCCCCGCGCGAAGCCGGCGGCGTCGCGCACGTAGTCGCGGCCGCCGGGCAGGCCGAGCCGCTGCGTGGCCAGGGCGATCTCGGTCGCGCCGAGCTCCATGTCGTCGTGCCAGGTGTCCTCGGGGTAGAACTCGTTGGGCAGCGCCGTGACCAGCGGGTCGGGCGGGCTCGCCACGTCGGCCCGGGCGTAGAGCGAGGTGGCGGCCCGCAGCTCGGCCCGGGCCCGGCGGGGATCGCGGGCGGCGTCCTGCTGGGCGGCGAGCGCGAAGGCCGCGGAGACCCGGCCGGCGAGGTTGGGGCTGATCGGCCGGCCCGGCGCCGCGGCGTCGAAGACCGGGCGGTGCGAGGCGGCGTACCGGTCGGCCGGGTCGGTGTCGTGGTCGTCGGCGGCCGGCAGCCGCCACAGGTCGTGGTCGCCGGTGAAGGTGCCGGCCTCGTTGCCCGAGCCGATGCCGACCTGCAGGTGCAGGGTCCCGGTGCGCTGGTCCCACGCCTGGTCGAGCCAGTCGAGGCCGTGCCGGGCCTCGCCGCGCAGCGCGGCCGGGGTGGCCGGACCCATGGCCCGGGCCGCGGCGAGCAGGGTGATGACGCCGTACGCGGTGGTGTGGGTCAGCTTGAGGTAGTCGCCGGCGTCGAACCAGCCGCCGGCGACGTCGACGGGCCCGCCGATCGGCGTGAGGTCCGCGTCGCCGATGACGTCCTCGGTGACGAAGTGCGGTGTCGCGTAGACGGTGGCGGCGGCGTCATTGCGGTGCGCCGTGTCCCGCTGGGTGTGGAAGAACTGGACGCCGTCCCGGACCAGGTCGCCGTAGAGGTCGGCGGCCGGCCGCACGGGGAACGCCGGCGATTCGAGGTTCTGGACCCGGATCCGGTACGTGCCGGGGCGGTCGAGCCCGCTGAGGTCGATCGGATAGACCGCCGGGTAGGCGGCGTTCCAGGAGCCGCGGCTGGTGGTGGCGGCCCGCCCGGACAGCACGGACCGGCCGGCGGCGTCGACGACGGTGAAGCGCGCGCCCGGGGCCGCCGCCGTGGTCATAAGGTATGCCTGTTTGCTCTCGCCGGGCGCGAAGCCCGCCTGGTTGACCCGGATGACGCCGTGCACGACCGCCTGCGCCGGTGGCGCGGCGGCGCCCGTGGCCGAGAGCAGCAGCAGACCCATGACCATCTTGAACGCGCCGGACGTCGCGGACATGAGGCGGCTCCGAATAGGAAGACTGTTTAACAGACCAACGGACCGTATGTCCGGCGTCCGCGTACGGTCAAGAGATCGGCTCATGTTTTGATGGTGGTCGTGTCTCCTCACGTCCCGCGCTTCTCCGCCGTTCTCTTCGACTGCGACGGCGTCCTCGTCGACTCCGAGCCGATCACCAACGGCGTCCTGCGGACGATGCTGATCGAGCTCGGCTGGCAGATCACCGAGCGGGAGTGCATCGAGCTGTTCGTCGGGCGCGCGCTCAGGGACGAGTGGGCGGTGATCTACGAGCACACCGGGGTCCGGATCGACGACGCCTGGCTGGCGACCTTCCGCGGCCGGCGCGACGCGGCGCTGCGGGCGGGCCTCGTCCCGATCCCGGGAGCCCTGGAGGCGGTCCGGGCCGTGGCCACGATCATGGGTGACCGGTTCGCCTGCGTGACCGGGGCCGACCGCGGCAAGGCCGAGATGCAGCTGAAGATCGCCGGATTGGACGGGTACTTCGGCAGCCGGGTCTTCAGCGGCATGGAGATGCCCCGGAGCAAGCCGGCCCCCGACGTCTACCTGGCCGCCGCGGCGTCGCTGGGGGTCGATCCGGCCACGGCCGTCGTGATCGAGGACTCGGTCGCCGGCGTCACCGCGGGCGTCGCGGCCGGGGCGACGGTGTTCGGGTTCGCGCCTCCGGGCCCGACCCATGCGGCGCCGGCGGTCCTGCGCGCGGCGGGAGCCGGCCTCGTCTTCGGCGATATGTCGGAGTTACCCGATCTGATCCGGGCCTGATCCACCCGGTATGGTTGCCGGGCTCACCGTCGTCGACCTACCGGACCGGGGATGACTTCTGATCGGGACACGGCCCTGCCCGGCGCCGGCCACGAGGTCGTGATCGAGCTCGGCAAGATTCGGCCGCAGCTGGTCCGGGGCGCTCGGGTCTTCGCCGAGACCATCGCGGTTCCCACCCTGCTGCTGTACGTGCTGCTGCAGACCGCGGGCCTGGTCTGGGGCCTGGGTGCGGTGATCGCCTGGTGCGGGCTCGTGCTCGGCCTGCGCCGGGTGCTCGGTCATCCACTGCCGAGCACGCTGCTGCTGTCCGCGGGCATGCTGTGCGGCCGGGCGGCGCTGGCGCTCGTGCTGTCCAGCGCGCTGGTCTACGTGCTGCAGCCGGTCTTCGGCTCGGCGCTGCTGGGGGTGCTCTTCCTGGGCAGCGCGGCCATCGGCCGGCCGATCACGATCCGGCTGGCGCGGGACTTCGTGTCGCTGCCCGCCCAGCTGTTCCAGCATGACGGCATCCGCCGGTTGTTCACGCAGGTCACGGTCGTGTGGGGCGTCTCCCGGATGCTCGACGCCGGGATGAGCCTGTGGCTGCTGCACTGGGGGCTCGGCTTCGGGCTGGTGACGCGCCCGTTCTTCAGCGGCCTGCTCAGCGCGGTGACGATCGGCATCTGCGCGGTCTGGGCGCTGCGGACGCTGCGCCGGATGCCGGGCGTGACCCTGCGGCTCCGCGGCGCCTGACGCCGGGACCACGGTCCGGCCTCAGGTGGCCGGTCCGGCCTCAGGTGGCCGGTCCGGCCGAGAGCAGCCGCATCTCCCGGGCTCGCCGGACGGCCGACGACCGGTCCTGGGCCTGAAGCTTGGCGTAGATGTTGCGGATGTGGGTGTTGACGGTGTTCACCGAGACCGACAGCGCGCCGGCGATCTCCGGCCGGGAGAGGTTCGTCGGGAGATAGCGCAGCACCCGGAGCTCGCTCGGGCTGAGTCGCTCGATCTTCACCAGCGAGTCCGGTACGGACAGCGACGATCCACGCAGGACGTCGATGATGTCGGCCAGCAGGGCCGCGTGCGCCGTCTCGTGCCGTGGCATGGCCTCGAGCAGCCCGAGTGAGCCCGTCGTCGCGAACGGCAGGACGAGCCGGTCCGCCTCCGACAGGGCCAGCGCGTTCTCGGTGGCCACGACGGCGGCGCGCGGATCGCCGAGCTCGCGGTGGGCCAGCGCCGCCAGCAGGTTCGCCTCGACGACCGTCATGTAACCGATGGCGGGAGCGGTGCCGTCGAGGACGGCGCGCACGGCGGCGAGGGCGCCGGCCGGGTCGTCCTCGACGAGGCAGATGGCCGCGCGGGCGTTGTGGATCTCGCCGCAGCCGGCGAGACCGTCGTCCAGAGCGGCCAGCGACGCGCGGGCCTCGCCGGGCCGCCCGAGCTGGGCCTGAGTGGCCAGCCGCCAGCTCGTCAGCTGCCGCGCGAGCGCGTGCGGGCCCTCCAGCTGGGCCTGAAGATCCTCGGCCGCCCGGTATTCCGCGAGCGCCTCGTGCCGCATCCCCCGGCCGGCGAACAGCATGCCGGTCGCCATGTGCAGCACCAGGCTGATGAGCGGCCCGGTGTCCGTCTCCAGGGCCCGGGCGGTGCGGCTCAGCCAGCGCTCGGCCTCGTCGAACTCGCCGGTCCAGATGAGCACGCCCGCGAGGTTCGCCAGCGCCGGCGAGATCACCGGCTCCGTACCCCAGCCGTGCTGCTCGGCGAGGGCGATCGCCTCCCGGCAGCGTCGCCGCGTGGTGGCGAACGGCTCGACCTTCGAGGCGAAGGCGAGCTCGGCCAGGCAGGCCACTTCGAGGTACGGACGGCCGATCCGGCGCGCGAGATCGGCGCCCTCCCGCAGATGCCGCTGGCTGTCCTGGCTGCCGAGCGACCACGCCTCGACGATGCCGAGGTTCATCAGCGCCACCGCGCGCAGGTCGCTGTCGAGCGCGATGTCCTCGTCGGACTGCCCGGCCGGCGGCGTGGCGAGAAACGTGACCTGGTCGAGCACGCTCGCGAGGTGGCCGCGCTTGCGCGCCAGCGACAGTCGCAGCGCCGCGATCGCCACCTCGAGGCGGTGCCGGCGGTCCACCGGAGTCGCGGCGATCGAGGTCTCGGCGACCGTCAGGTGCGCGGCGGCCTCGTCCAGCCGCCCCCGGGCGAGCTCGTTGGTCGCCCGTGCGAGCGGGATGTCCGGGCCCTCGATCACGGCGGCCGGCGGGAAGGCCCGCAGCAGGGTCTGGATCGTCTGGGCCTGCCCGTCGAGGGTCAGGCCGAACGAGTGGTCGGCGAGCAGCCGCGCCGCGTCGGACCAGTCGCCCGCGGCCTGGGTGTGCCGGACGGCGTCGATGATCTCGCCGTGCTCGCCGAGCCACCCGGCGGCCAGCCGGTGCAGGGCCGGCACCTGGTCGGGCAGCCTCCGGCGCAGCTCGAGCCGGAGCAGGTCGGCGAAGAGGCGGTGGTACCGGAACCAGGTGCGGTCCGGGTCGAGGGAGATGACGAACGCGTTGGCGTCCTCGAGCCCGAGCAGGATTCCCTCGGAGCCGGGATGACCGGTCAGCAGGTCCGCCAGCTCGCCGTTGACCCGGTCGAGCAGGGACGTCCGCAGCAGCAGCCGCTGGACCTCGGGCGGCTGGCAGTCCAGCATCTCGGCGAGCAGGTACTCCGCGACCGTACGGCTGCTGCCCGAGAACTCCGCGACGAACCGCTCGCGGTCCGGGCTGCCGGCCAGTGAGATCGCCGCGAGCCGCAGACCCGCGGCCCAGCCCTCGGTGCGCTGGTGCAACAGCGCGGCTCCGGCCTCGGACAGGGCGATGCCCGAGGCCTCCAGGAACTCGCGGGTCTCCCGCTCGGTGAACCGCATTTCGGCCGTACGGAGCTCGGCCAGCTCACCGGCGAGGCGCAGCCGGTGCAGATGCAGCGGCAGATCGCGGCGGGTGGCGAGGATCGCGTGCACGCGCACGGGCAGTTTCTCCAGAAGCTGGGTCAGCTGGTGGAGCGCCTCCGGCGAGGTCAGCTCGTGCAGATCGTCGATGACCAGGACGGTCCGGCCGGGATGCCCGGTGAGCTCGGAGAGAACACGGTCGACGATCGTCCCCTCGTTGAACTCGGGTGTCGGCGCCGGCCGCTCGCGGTCGCCGGACCGGCCGTGTGCCCGCCGGACGGCGCCGAGGACGGCGATCCAGAACTGCTGCGAGTCCTGCTGGTCGCGCTGCACCTGGACGACGGCCGGCCGGCTCGACCGGCCCGGGCCGGCCGCCCAGGCCCGCAACAGCGAGGTCTTGCCGCTGCCGGCGGGCGCCGAGATCAGCGTCACCTTGGCCTCGGCCGCGCGATCGAGGGAGGCGAGGAGCCCGGCGCGCTCGATCAGCCGCGGAACCGCCGGCCCCGGCCCTCGCTGATCCGTCCCGATTGCCACGCCTGAACTCGATCCCCTGCCTGTCGGCACCGGGTACACGTTACGTGCCGGGCGCCAGACGCGACACAGTCGCATCGCCGGATCCCGGCGATGCGGGCTCACCGCGTCATGCCGGACCGTCGGAGCATGGGTCCTCCGTCGGCCAGGTACCTGATCCGCGTCAACGGCCATCTCGGCGTCACGTTCCTGTCGGCCTTCCCGCGGATGGCCGGGGAGCGGCGCGGGGCGGAGACGGTCCTGACCGGGGTGCTGGACCAACCCGGCCTGTTCGGCGTGCTGGCCGAGATCGAGGCGCTGGGCCTCGACCTGCTCGAGGTGCGCCGGCTCGATCCCCAGTAGATCACCGGAATCCGGTGATGCCCGCTCACCGTCCCGGCGGCGAGCCTCACGAAGAACCCGAACCGGTGAAAGGAAGTCCATGTCTGCCACGGACCGCCGCTCTTTCCTAGCCCGCAGCGCCGCACTCGCGGCCGTTCCCGCGGTCGCCGCCCTCGCCGGAAGCACGCCCGCCCACGCCGACACCGGCACCGACACGCTGCCCGACTACGCGCCGATCCCGCCGTCGGCGCTCGGCCCGGCGGTCAACGCGCAGGGCTACTTCGTCGGCCGGGTGCGCAAGAACCTGTACTGGGTCACCGACGGCACCTACCAGGCGGCGTTCCTCACCACCCGGGACGGCGTGGTGCTGTTCGACGCGCCGCCGAGCATCGGGCAGAACCTGAAGCGCGCCATCGACGAGATCACCGCCGCCAACGGGGTGTCCAACAAGGTCACGCACATCGTCTACTCGCACCACCACGCCGACCACCTCGGCGCGTCGTCGCTCTTCGGCCGGCACGTGACGCGGATCGGCCACGCCGAGAACAAGCGGCTGCTGCTGCGGGACAACGACCCGACCCGGCCGGCTCCCGACGTCACGTTCGAGGACCGCTACACGCTGCGGGTCGGCGGGGAGCGGGTCGAGCTGGCGTGGCACGGCACCAACCACACGCCGGACAACATCTACATCCACTTCCCCGGCCACGACACGCTCATGCTGGTCGACCTCAACCTGCCCGGCTGGGCGCCGTTCGACACCTTCAACATCAACGAGGACGTGCCCGGCTCGATAGCCGCGCCGGCCAAGGCCATGGCGTACCCGTGGAAGACCTTCATCGGCGGCCACATGGGCCGGCTCGGCACCCGCGCCGACATGGTCGTCTACCAGCAGTACGTGGACGACCTCATCGACAACATCAAGAAGGCCCTGGTGGCGGTCGACCCGACGCCGTTCTTCGTGAAGTACGGCAACAACAGCTGGGCCGCGGTCAAGGCGTACCAGGCGGCGCAGGTCGAGTACGCCTCCGCGCCGGTGATCAAGAAGTACACCGGCGTGCTCGCCGCCGTCGACGTCTACACCGACAGCACGACGTTCCTGATCCTCGAGTCGGTCCGCCTCGACCTCGGCATCGGCTCGCAGGTCCACGACTGAACCCGGCGCCGGCGCCGGCCCGGCGGCGCCGGCTCCCGTGGTCAGCGCCCGGCGATGTCCGACAGAAAGCGTTCCAGCGCGAGGGTGGCCGCGCCCAGGCTTACCGAGTCGCCCGGCAGGGTCGACCGGACGATCTCGGTGGCGAGGAACGGGCGGCCGAGCGCGTGCCGGGCGACGACCGCCTGGACCTCGGCGAGCAGGGGCTCGCCGAGCCGGGTGGCGACCCAGCTGCTGAGCACGATCGCCTCGGGGTTGAGCAGGTTGATCAGATTGGCGACCGCCGCGCCGAGATAGCGGGCGGTCTCCGCGACCACCTTCTGCGCGATCGGATCGCCGGCCTCTATGCCCCGGGTCAGGGCGTCGATGGTCGCGGTCTGGTCGTTGACGTGGAGCATCGGGCTGTCCGGGTCGAGCTCGCGCAGGTGCTGGACGATGCCGGGTGCGCCGACGTAGGCCTCGACGCATCCGCGGCCGCCGCAATGACACGGCCGCCCGTCCAGCACCAGTGTGGTGTGCCCCCATTCGCCGGCGCTGTTGGTCGCGCCCCGGTAGAGCGTCCCGCGGAACGCCAGGCCGGCGCCCACGCCGGTGCCCAGGTTCAGCACCACGACGTCCTCGCGGCGCCGCCCGGCGCCGAACCACAGTTCCGCGACGATCGCCGCGCGGAGCGGATTGTCCAGATGGGCCGGGACGCCGAGGCGCTCGGCGAGCAGGCGGCCCAGGGGGATGTCGTGCCAGTCCCAGTTCGGCGCGAAGACCGAGACGCCGCCGCGGTGGTCGACCTGGCCGGGAACGGTGATCCCGGCGCCCAGCACGCGTCGCTCCGGCACCCCGGCGCGGTCCAGTACCGTCCGGACCCCGGACACGATGTGGCCGACCACCTGGCCGGGGCGATTCTCGTCGGGGCTCAGCGCCTCCTCGACGCCGTCCAGGAAGGTCAGGGCGGCGTCGAAAAGATCCACGCGCACGTACGTCTCGGCCACGTCGACGCCGAGCAGCACCCCACCGGCGTGGTCGACCGCCATCAACGCGCGCGGGCGACCGGCGGAGTCCTCGAATCCGACTTCCAGCAGCAGTCCCGCCGCCAGCAGCTCACCGACGACCGTGCCGACCGTCGCGATGCTGAGCCCGGTCTCCGTGGCGATCCGCCGGCGGGACACCGGCGACTGGGCGATCACGACTCGCATGACCTCGAACCGGTTGGCCACGCGAATGTCCCGCGACGTCCCCTTGGCGATGCTGTGCCCCCTACCCGCTGCCCAAGCGGTCATGCTAACCGGCTACAGGCCCCAGCCCCAGCGCAGCTGCGCGACCCCGGAGGCGTTGTTCACGGCCAGCCCGGAGCCGCTCTGCCGGGTGATCGAGTAGCTGTCGCCCGAGCGCAGGCCCGGCCAGTAGACGACACCCATCTGCCGGGCCCGGGTGAGGTCGGTGGTGGCGGCGAAGTACGCGGTGAAGACGTTGCCGTCCTGGTTCTGGCCGCCGGTGTAGGTGAGCCCGGTGGTCATCGGCGCGCCGGCCTCGTCGATGATCGTGCGCGACGAGTACGACCCGAGCCGGTTGCTGAGATTGGTGGTCCACGCCGACCGGGTCGTGTCCGACGCCCAGAACCCGTAGAAGTGCAGCGACAGCAGCGTGCCGCTGAGCGCGCTGGATGCCCCGACGCCGGTCACGTTGTCGTTGTAGCCGGTGCCGCTGATCAGGACCCGGCCGCGCGGGATGGCCGAATGCCGGGACAGCCAGCCGGAGCAGAGCGACACCCATGAGCTGAGGCTGTAGCCGAAGGGCTCGTTCATCGGTTCGAAGTAGACGTTGGCGTTGCCGCCGTAGCCGGAGGTGATCGTGTCCCACATGGTGTTCCAGGCGGCGGTGTCGTCGACGAGGCCGTCCTTGTGGGTGTTCGCCTCCCAGTAGCTGAGGATCACCTTCATGCCGTGCGCCAGCGCGGAGTCGACGGCGCCCTGGTAGGAAGCCCACCAGGCGGAGTTGACGCTCTGCGGGTTGACCGGCAGGCGCAGGGTGTTGGCCCCCAGCAGGTTCTGGAAACCGGCGAGGATGCCGTCGGCCTTGCCGCGCACGGTGCTGTAGCTGTCGGAGGCGGTGAGGCCGGTCGGGATGACCCAGCCGTCGACGTAGTTGTCCCGGGCGTCGGCCCAGTTGACGCCCCGGAAGCTGTTGGTGGCGGCGGATGCCGCCGGCGCGAACGCGAGTACTGACACCGACACCGCGGCGGCCACGACCGCGCCGAGGATGCTCCGAGATCTCATCACGGCCTCCCTGAGGATGTTTACGCAAACATCAGAGTTTCTGAATGATTGACGGGCTGTTGCGCACGTGTCAAGAGCCTGGTAGATGTATCGACGATGGTTAACATATGGGTCAGCGGAAGGGGTGCCACAAGATGCGCCGGCTCGCACGGATGATCTCGATCGGCGCCGCGGTCGCCCTGACCGTGACCATGGCCTGGGCCGGCGTGTCCTCCGCCGCCGATCGGTACGCATGGGTTCCGCCGGCCCAGTTCCGGGGCGCGAACTGGGCCGATCCCCGGGACAACTACACCGCCGGCCCGGTCGTGCCGAGCGGCCTCGCCACCGGCGACGACTACCGCACCGCGTACCGCACGGCGACGGGGGTCGTCGACAGCTTCCGCACCAAGCTCGGCGCGAACACGGTGCGCCTGCCGATCAACCCGGCCAGCGTCGGTACCGCCTGGTGGACGTCGTACCGCGCCGCCGTGGACGCCGCCACCGCCCGCGGCTTCAAGGTCATCCTCAGCTACTGGGAGTCGGACACCGCCAAGGACGGCCGCGTCGACGACCCCGCCGCCTGGCAGCGGATGTGGCGGACCGTGGTGGACGCGTACGGGCGGAACTCCCGGGTCTATTTCGAGCCGATGAACGAGCCGTTCGGCTACACCCTCGACGAGTGGGTCTCGCTCTGCTCGGACTGGCTGTCCCGTCACCCGAAGGTTCCGCGCGGCCGGGTCGTGATCAGCGGCACCGGCTACAACGACAACGTCACCGGGGTCGGCGCGGCGCCCGCGCTGAACGGCACGCTGCTGTCGCTGCACTTCTACGGGTTCTGGGCCAACTACACCACCGAGGCCGAGTGGATCGCCAACCTGCTGCCGCGGATCGGCGCGTACGCCCATCGGACGATCGTCGACGAGGCGGGCGCGCCGATGACGATCGGGCTGAACTACGGAAACCACAACGGCAACGTCTCCACCGCCTACCTGGCCGCCATCACCGAGATCGCCCGCGGCACCGGCATGGGCCTCGTCTACTGGCCCGGCCTGCGGTTCGGCGACTCGTACTCCCTGCTGAGTCCCGACGTCGCCGGCAAGCTCAGGGTCAACAGTGAGTCCGGGCTCGCTCAGCTGCGCTGGGGCTGGGGCTTCGGGGACAGCCCGCCGGTGAACGACGAACCGCCCGCGCCGCCCGGCGAGCAGATCAGGGGCGTCGAGTCCGGCCGCTGCGTCGACGTGCCGGGTTTCTCCACCGCGGACGGCACCGCGCTCGACCTCTGGGACTGCAACGGCGGCGGCAATCAGTCCTGGAACCGCACCGCCGCCGGCGAGCTCACCGTCTACGGCAGCAAGTGCATGGGCATCGGCAACGGCGGCACGGCCGGCGCTCCCGTGCGGATCGGCCAGTGCGGCGGGGCCGCGTCCGAGCGGTGGAGCGTCAACCCGGACGGCACGATCACGAGCGCGGCGAACCCCGGCCTCTGCCTCGCCGCCGCCGGCGACGGCAACGGAGCCGCGGTGGACGTCCGTGAATGCGACGGCTCGGCCGGCCAGGCGTGGCAGATCGCCTCCCCGGCCACACGGCCGAACACCGCGTTCTGAGGTGAACGCTCCCGAGTCCGATCGGAATGGACGCCGGGCCCGGTCGGTTCAGGTGCGGTCGATGATCTGGTCGTCGGGCAGTCGGGGTGTCCGTGGGGTGCCGGTGCCCGCCGAGTCGATCGTGCCGAGACGTAACAGCAGGTAGGGGTAGCCGATGCTGGCGATCATCGCGCGCATCGCCTGGCGGGTGGCGATCATTTCGATCGGCGCGCTGTGCGGTACCACGGAGATGCCGTGTGTGGTGGCGGTGAGCCAGCCGGCGGACAGCGCTTCGCCGGCGCGCAGCCAGTTGAGGGGCTGGTCGGTGTCGCCGTAGAGCATGACGAACACGGCCGCCTTGTCATGGCCGGCGTTGACGGGCAGCGAGCCGGGATGGCCGAAGTCGCGGCCGGGCACCGTGGTCTGCCTGGTGTGGTCGGGGATGGCGGAATCGGGGACGCCGGTCCCGGGCGGCCGGGCGGCACCGGTCCAGTACGCGAGTTCCGTCTGCCATGCGGGGTCGGCGGCTTCGCTGCGTTGTGCGTGATCGGCGGCGGCGGCGAGTTCGAGGAGCTGGTCGGCCCGCAGCGTGTGTAACCCGGTCTCCTGCGCCTCCACGGCCGCGGTGATCGCGGCCAGGTCGGCCGGGTCGACCGGCGTGCCGGTCACCGGGCGCCGGTCGGTGTGGCGCAAGGGAATGGCCTGAAGGTGCCGCATCGCCTGTAGATCCACCGGAGCCCGCCCTTCGACATGGATGCGGGCGAGCAGCTCCCGGTCCGCGTTCTCCGGCAGCCGGTTCACGGTGGCGGCCCAGCCCTGGGCGGCCAGGGCGACGCGGGCGTGGTGCAATGCGACGCCGCAGCTCAGCGTTGCCAGCCGTCCGTCGGGATCGGTGACCGGCAGAACCCGGTCGGGTACGAGGTGCAGTTCGAGGGTGTCGGTGGTGAGCCGCCACCGCCAAGGCTGGGTGTTGTGGATCGACGGGGCGTAGCCGGCGGCGGCCGCCGCTTCGCCGAGGGCGTGAGTAGCGACCTGGGTGTCGGTGGGGTGGGTCAGGGCATCGGTGTCCATGGTGAGGTTCCTTTCGGTGTGGTTGCCCCGGCGGTGCCCAGCGGTCGAGTGTCGACAATGTGCATGGGCGGTCATTCCGCGGGTGAAGCGTCGATCGAGGCGAGGAACCGGCCGGATGGGGCGGACGGCCACCTCGGCGTCGACGAGACATCGACACCGCCGGCCTGCCCTGCCTGCCGCGGGAGGCGAGAGCGAATCGGCGTGGCGCGGCGACGGCGCAGGCGAGGGGTTACGGGGACGACACCTCGAGCGAAGCGCCGGTCGTGTCAGGTCGTACCCGCAGGGTCCAGGCGGCGGAGGTACGCGTCAGCGGGCACGCAGTGCGGCGTCGCTGTGCGAACGCTGCTCCCCACCGACGCTACGCCGTCCCGGAGGGCGCGGCAGTCGAACCGGTCCCCTTTTGCCGTCAGTGACGTGATCGGCGCCCTGGCACGGCGCTTGTTGGACCGAATGCGCGTAGGGTGAGCATGTCACTCGAGCCCCCGGTGGCTGTTCGCCTCTCCCACCGCCGCCTTCGAGTTGGTCCTGAGCCGAGGTCGTCACGACCCGCTCATACTCCTTCAGGCGCCGCGCGACCACCAGTGTCGCTGTTTCGCACGGACGCGGAGCGGTCCGGGCCGGTCACCATGTCATTCCGCGGGCGTTCGCTTCGCGGGAACCTGCTCTATGAGCAACCAGAGAGTATGTGAGTGCGATGGTAGACATCGCCAACGACCACAACAGCACCACTTTGCAGCCGAGGCACACGCCGGACACCGGTGAAACCCGGCCCGGCCGCCCGAGCCTGGCCCCGCCGTTTGCGACACGCTCGGCAGCACGGTCGGCAGCCGCCGCACAGTACCTGCTGGCCGGAATCCGGATCGCCCTCGGCTGGATCTTCCTGTGGGCGTTCCTGGACAAGACATTCGGGCTCGGCCATGAAACGACCGCGGCGAAGTCGTGGCTCAACGGCGGCAGCCCCACCAAGGGATTCCTCGGCTCCGCGGCCGAAGGCCCGTTCGCGGGCTTCTACCACTCGATCGCCGGGGCGGCCGTCATCGACGTGCTGTTCATGGCGACCCTGCTCGGGGTCGGCGTGGCGCTGATCCTGGGCATCGGCATGCGCCTGGCGGCCGGCGCCGGCGCGCTGCTCACCATCATGATGTGGACCGCGGTACTGCCCCCGGCGAGCAACCCGTTCCTGGACGACCACCTGATCTACGCCGCCATCCTCATCGTGCTGGCCCTGCTCGGCGCCGGAGACACCCTCGGCCTCGGCCGGGCCTGGTCGTCGCTGCCGCTGGTGCGGCGCGCGACCTGGCTCAAGTAGGACGTCGCCGGTTCACCCGCCCGTGAACCAGCGGCCCCGGCCGTATCCGTCAGGAGCTGACGGGTGCGGCCGGGCCCATCCTGAGAAGGTCGCCGTGACCGGGCGCCCGCTACCTCGTGATCGGAACTCACAGCCGACGGACGCGGTGCCGGCGCGAGAAGGCAGCTCGGATCAGACGGCGACCAGAATGCCGACCGACCCGGTCACGCCCGCGGCATGCGCCGTCGGGGGTGCCGGATCGAACTCCGCGGTGAGGATGCCGAGCAGCCCGGTCAGGCCCAGGATCCGGCTCACGACGGGTTGCGGGTTCGTGATCCGCAGTTGACAGCCGGCGCCGGCGGCGAGGTTGCCCACGACGACCAGAACGCTGAGTCCGCCGCAGTCCAGGAACGTGACCCCGGCGAGATCAACCTCGATGCGGCGGGGATTCAGCGCGGCAAAAACGGTGAAAAGCCGGGCTCGCAGCAGGTCGGTGGTCGACAGGTCGATCTCGCCGGTCACGGCGACCCGGGCGGTTCCCGGAGATGGACAACTGGTGTCGAAGCGCAGTAGCCCCGCGGGGGCCACCGGCGCGAACGTATTGAACATGGTTCCTCCAGCCCAACGACTTCCAGAGAGTGCGTGGTGGGCGGGCGGGGTCCGGACCCGTGGCCGGGGAGGCAACGACCCGAGGATCGCGAGCGTTGCGGGCTCGACGAGATGCGCACATCGATGCGGTAACAACCCGCACACTACTCGCTAGAGCCCTCCATTTGGGACACCGACATCGGAAGTTGTGCCGATTGGGCGGCGGGCCGCCGCGGGCTCGATTCAGATCGGCCGCGCGGCCACGACCACCCGATGGGGGTGATGCAGCCGCGCCGCGGAGGCACGAGGCTGGTCGCACGCGCAGGTCGCGACAGGAGGTCGATCATGGTCGGAGCGCTGCTTCTCGGGTTCGTCGCCGGCGTCATCGCCAGGGTGCTCATGCCGGGCGACGTCTTCCGCAAGATGAGCGGGCCGGCGTCGTGGCTGGTCTCGATAGGTCTGGGGCTGGTCGGTGCGGTGGTCGGGTACGTCATCTTCACGCTCGGCCTGGGCATCGGGGACGACGACATCTTCGATTGGGGCGGCATCCTGAGCGCGATCATCGGGACGCTGATCGTGATCCCGGTGGCCGGATGGCTGCTGCGCCGGTCGGGGAAGGCCACCCCGTAGACGCAAGGAAACAAGTTTCCGAGTCGTTTCCTTGACATCGACAAATCCAACTACTTAGGTGAAGGAAACAGTTTTCCGTCGAGCCGATCAGGTCGGTCAACTCCCGCGGCGGGTCCCCTCCCCCGAAGGAGTTGGCAGATGCTGCATCGGCTGGGTCGGCTGCTGGCCGTACCCGTGTTGCTCGTCCTCGCTCTCGTCGCTCAGCCCGCCGCGCCGGCGCTGGCCGCGGTGGAGACCATGACCGTCGACATGACCGCCTTCGGTGGCACGCCCACCTACCGGGCGTCGGGCTTCATCTACGGGATCTCGCAGAACGGGGCGTCCCCCTCGGCCTCGCTGCAGAGCCAGATCAAGGTCAAAGTCATGCGGGCCGGCGGATCGCAGATCGGGTGCCCCAACGGCGGGTACGTGAACGGTGGGTACGCCGCGCGGTGGAACTTCATCAAGGCGTACTACGCGCGGGCCCGGGCGACCGGCGCGCGGTTCAGCCTGCTCCTGTCGGGGATGTGGGGGTCGGACGGGGTCTGCAACGTGCCGCGGTGGCCGGGCGACGGCGGCAACTGGACGGAGTACACGAACTTCGTGAACCAGCTGATCGCCGACGCCAAGGCGAACGGCATGACCGGCTCCGACGTGCGCTGGGACATGTGGAACGAGCCGAACATCTTCTTCTGGGGCCGCACCCAGAGCCAGTACCTCGAGATGATCCGGCGCGGCACCCAGCTGGTGCGGGCCGCCATCCCGGGCGCGGTGATCGAGGGGCCGAGCTACGCGGGCGTGCCGACGGCGTCGAACTCGTGGTGGACGACGTACCTCAACTACGTGAAGGCCAACAACGTCGTGCCGAACATCATGAGCTGGCACGACCTGCCCGGCGACCCGGCCACCGACGCGGCGAACCTCTCCGGGATGCTCTCGTCCCGCGGCATCGCCATCAGCGGCACCTCGGTGAACGAGTACGGGGCGTTCGGCGACGAGCAGCAGCCGGGCCCGTCGGCGTGGTACATCTCCCGGCTCGAGCGCTGCAACTGCGACGGCGCGCGGGCGAACTGGGGCATGGTCGGCCAGACGCCGTCCCTGTACGACACGTTCGGCTGGCTGGTCACGGCGAACGCGAACCAGCCGATGGGGCAGTGGTGGGTCTACCAGCGATACGCCAGCCAGACCGGCCAGCGTACGAAGATCACCCCGAGCTCGAGCCACGACGGCATCGTGTTCCAGGACTCGTCGGCCCGCCGGTCGCTCGCGGTCTACGGCGCGAAGGCCGGGGGAGCGCAGGGCGCAATCGACATCCGGTACACCGGCATCCCGTCGTGGCTGGGCACCAGCTCGGTCAACGTGCTGGTGGAGCGGATGCCGTCGACAAACGCGTACGTGAGCGCCCCGACGGTCGTCTCCAACTCGCGGGTGACCGTGAGCGGCGGCGCCATCACCGTCTCGGTCAACTGGACGAGCGCGAAGGACGCGTACGCCGTCACCCTCACCCCCTGACCGAACCCGCGGCGGCCCGGCGACGGGCCGCCGCGCGTGCCGGCTACTCCCGCCTGATGTCGTGGGCCACGACCTCGCCGATGAGGACGGCGGTCGCGGCCGGGCCGCGCTGGGGAGCGTCCGGCAGGAGGGAGGTGTCCGCGACGCGGAGCCCGGTCACGCCGTGCACGCGGCCGTACTCGTCGGTGACGCCGCCCATCGGGGCCGTCCCGCAGGTGTGCTGGGACGTGCCGAGATGGTCGCGGATCCACCAGTCGTCCGGGATCTCGGCGTCGATCAGCTCGGCGCAGGTCCGGACCGCCTCCCGCAGCCGGCCGAGGCTGCCCGGCGCGCTCAGATAGTGGTAGTCGATGTCCGGGGGCACCGACGGATCGGCCGAGCGCAGCCGGAGCGTACCGGCGGATTGTGGGGTGAGGTCGGAGACGAAGAACGCCAGGGGCGAAACCGACTGCAGGATCTCGAGGTTGCCCGGGCCGCCGGCCGCGTCGCTGGAGGCCAGGTGCAGGCAGCCGCCGAGCCAGGTGTCCGGCGGATCGCCGGCCTCGAACGACCGCCGCCACTCCAGCACGAGCTGCGGATGGTCGCTGAACCCGGTGCCGACCGGAGCGTCCCGCACGACCGGAACGCCCAGGCGCTCGAGGTCGGCCCGGGGCCCGATGCCGGAGAGCAGCAGCAGGTGCGCGGTGCCGAAGGCGCCCGCGCTGAGCACGACGGAGCCGGCCGGAATGAGGCCGCGCGTGGTGGCGACCCCGGTGACCCGGCCGCGTTCCGTCACGATCCGGGTCGCGCGGCAGTCGCCGAGCACGGTCAGATTCGGCCGGGCCCGCACCGGCGCGGTGAGGTAGCTGAGGCCGGTGTTGCGCCGGATGCCGGCGTCGGCGTTGCACGGCACCGGCCCGAAACCGGGCGGTCCCTGGTCGTTCTTGTCGGGGTCGGCCGGGAATCCCGAAGCGGCCGCGGCGAAGGCGGCCGCCGCCGGATGATCGAGCCGGGTGCGCCGGACCAGCATCGGCCCGTCGTGCCCGTGGAGATCGCCGTCCGGGTAGTCGAGATCCGTCTCCAGGGCGCGCAGGAACGGCAGCACGCGGTCGTACGCCCAGGCCGGCCCCCAGCGGGCGAAGTCCTCGCGCCGGGCGCGCACGAAGTACCCGCCGTTGATCGTGGTCGACCCGCCGAGGATCCGCCCGCGCGGGACCACCCACGGCCGGTCGGGCGTCAGGCGTACGGGATAGGAGAAAACGCCCGGGTGATCGAGCCGGGCGCCGGGAACCTGCCGGGCGTCGAGCAGCTCCGGCCCCAGATCCCAGGGGTCGGCCGGCGCCGGACCGGCCTCCAGGAGCAGCACCGAACGGTCCGGGTCCTCGCTCAGCCGGGCCGCGAGCACCGCCCCGGCGGCGCCCGCTCCGATCACCACGACGTCCACCCTTTCATTTTGGCACTGCATGCCATTAATCTGGCAATCAAACCTTGAGCAAGCAAGGAGTGAGTCATGGACGAGAACCAGATCCTCGACACCCCGGACGACAACGTCGCCGAGCAGGTGACGCCCGAGATGCTCGTCGAGGCCGACGACCTGGTCGAAGAGGTCTCGATCGACGGCATGTGCGGCGTCTACTAGGCCGCCGCCATGGTTTTCGACCTGGACCGTGCCTGGGACCTGCACCCGCAGGTCTCGGTGCGGCCCGAGCCTTTCGGCGCCTTGCTGTACCACTTCGGCACCCGCAAGTTGTCCTTCCTAAAGGACCGCGGGCTGCTCTCCGTCGTCCAGGCGCTCGCGTCCGCCCCCACTGCCCGCGCGGCGTGTGCGGCCGCGGGCGCCTCGCCCGACGACATCCCTCGCTACGCCCGGGCCCTCACGGTGCTCGCGCGCGGAGACATGCTGACCGAAAGGAGGCCTGCCGAATGACCGCGTTGGTGGACCTGTTCGAATACGGCCTCGACTCTCCCATCTGCCTGACCTGGGAGCTCACGTACGCGTGCAATCTGTCGTGCACGCACTGCCTGTCCAGTTCCGGCCGGCGTGACCCGCGCGAGCTGTCCACGGCCGAGGCCAAGGCCGTCATCGACGAGCTGGAGGCAATGCAGGTCTTCTACGTCAACATCGGCGGCGGCGAGCCGACCGTACGCCCCGACTTCTGGGAGCTGCTCGACTACGCGACCGCGCACCACGTGGGCGTGAAGTTCTCGACCAACGGCGTGCGCATCACGCCGGAGAACGCGCGCCGGCTGGCCACCAACGACTACGTCGACGTGCAGATCTCGCTCGACGGCGCGACCGCCGAGGTCAACGACGCCGTGCGCGGTCCCGGCTCGTACGACACGGCTATGCGCGCGATGGCCAACCTGGCCGACGCCGGGATGAAGAACTTCAAGCTGTCGGTGGTGTGCACCCGGCACAACATCCCGCAGCTCGACGAGTTCAAGGCGATCGCCGACCGGTACGGCGCTCAGTTGCGGCTGACCCGGCTGCGCCCCTCCGGCCGCGGCGCCGACGTCTGGGACGAGCTGCACCCGCGGCCCGAGCAGCAGCGCGAGCTGTACGACTGGCTGGTCGCGCACGGCGAGGGTGTGCTGACCGGCGACTCGTTCTTCCACCTGTCGGCCTTCGGCGACCCGCTGCCAGGGCTGAACCTGTGCGGCGCGGGCCGGGTGGTGTGCCTGATCGACCCCGTCGGCGACGTGTACGCCTGCCCGTTCGCCATCCACGACGAGTTCCTGGCCGGCAACGTGCGCGGCGAGGGCGGCTTCCGGGACGTGTGGCGCGAGTCGGCGCTCTTCCGCCGGCTGCGCGAGCCGCAACAGGGCGGGGCCTGCACGTCCTGCCAGTTCTTCGACACCTGCAAAGGCGGCTGCATGGCGGCCAAGTTCTTCACCGGGCTTCCGCTGGACGGCCCCGACCCGGAATGCGTGCAGGGCTACGGCGAGTCGCTGCTGACGAACCGCGGCGCGATTCCCAAGGCCTCCGGCGACCACTCCCACCAGAAGGTCCGGGTCTCCATCGGCCGCCCGCCGGTCAGCCTGTGCGAGGAGTCCCCGCTGGCCGGGGCCCGCTGATGGTCCGCAACCCGTGGTTCGAGACGGTCGCCGAGGCGCAAAGAAGGGCCAAGAAGCGTTTGCCGTACGCGGTGTACGGAGCGCTTCTCGCCGGTTCCGAGCGCGGCCGCACGGTCGGCGACAACGTCGGCGCGTTCGGCGAGCTCGGGTTCGCGCCGCGGGTGGTCGGCCATCACGCCGTCCGCGATCTGACCACCACGGTTCTCGGCATGCCCACGTCGATGCCAGTGCTCATCTCGCCGACCGGGGTGCAGGCCGTGCACCCCGACGGCGAGGTGGCCGTGGCCCGCGCCGCCGCCAACCGCGGCGTCATCATGGGGCTGAGCTCGTTCGCCTCCAAGCCGGTCGAGGAGGTCGTCGCGGCCAACCCGAGCACGGCCTTCCAGATCTACTGGAGCGGCGACCGGGACACGATCGTGCGGCGGATGGAGCGCGCCCGGGCCGCCGGTTGCAAGGCGCTCATCGTCACCCTCGACTGGTCGTTCTCCCACGGCCGGGACTGGGGCAGCCCCACCATCCCCGAGCGCCTCGACCTCAGGACCATGGTGAAGATGGCGCCCGACGTGCTGCCGCATCCGGGCTGGCTGTGGCGGTTCGCGCGGACCGGGCGCCTGCCCGACCTGACCACCCCCAACATGGGTACGCCGGCGCCGACTTTCTTCGGCGCGTACGGCGAATGGATGCGGACGGTCCCGCCCACCTGGGAGGACGTCGCCTGGCTGGCGAAGGAGTGGAACGGGCCGTTCCTGCTCAAGGGGGTCGGCCGAGTCGACGACGCCCGGCGCGCGGTCGACGCCGGCGTCAGCGCCCTTTCGGTCTCCAACCACGGCGGCAACAACCTGGACACCACCCCGGCCACGATCCGCCTGCTGCCGTCGATCGCCGCGGCCGTCGGCGACCAGATCGAGGTGCTGCTCGACGGCGGGATCCGGCGCGGCGGCGACGTGGCCAAGGCGCTCGCACTCGGCGCCCGCGCGGTGCTGATCGGCCGCGCGTACCTGTGGGGCCTGGCGGCGAACGGCCAGGCCGGCGTCGAGAACGTCGTGGACATCATGCGCGGCGGCCTCGACTCGGCGGTGCTGGGCCTCGGGCACGCGAGCGTCGGCGAGCTCGGTCCGGACGACATCGTCATCCCCGACGGCTTCACCCGCGCGCTGGGGGCCTGATGGCGCTGTCCCTCGCCCACACCGTCTGGCCTTCCGTGCCGGCCTCGGGAGCGCTCGTGCTGGTGCCGGTGGGCTCGACCGAGCAGCACGGCCCGCACCTTCCCTTCACGACGGACACCGTCGTCGCGAGCGCCGTGGCCGACCGGGTGGCGGCCCTGCTTCCGGCTCCCGTCGTGGTGGCTCCGCCCATCGCGTACGGGAACAGCGGCGAGCACGCGGGATTTCCGGGCACGATGTCGATCGGCCACGAGGCGCTCCGGCTGGTGCTGATCGAGACGGTGCGGTCCCTCGCGTTGTGGGCCGGGCGGATCGTCTTAGTCAACGGGCACGGCGGCAACGTCCGCACGCTGAACGACGCCGTCTCCTTCCTCGTGGCGGAGGGCCATCACGTCGGGTGGGTCAGCTGCGCCTTCCCGGGCGATGCCCACGCCGGCCGGTCCGAGACCTCGGTGATGCTGCATCTGGCCCCGCAGGACGTGCGTCTCGCCGATGCGGCGGCCGGCGACACCCGTCCGCTCGCGGCGATCATGCCTTCCCTTGTCCGCGATGGGGTCCGGGCCGTGGCGCCCAACGGCGTGCTCGGCGACCCGGCCGGCGCGACCGCGGTCGAGGGCCGGGAGCTGCTCGACGCGCTCGTGTTTCTTATCGTGAAAAGCATGACCCCATGACGCTGCCGATCGGATTCGTCGTCGACCTCGATCCGAAGACCCGGCTCGTCGACGGCGGGCGTGCGCTGCTCGGCGGCGCGCCCACGACCCACCTGCTGCGGCTGACGCCCCGGGCCCGCGCGCTCTTTTCCGGCCGTACGCTGCGGGTGCGCGACGCGGCGAGCGCGCTGCTGGCGGAGCGGCTACTCGAGCTCGCGATCGCCCACCCCCGGATCGACGAGCTGCCCCCGATCGAGGACGCCCGCTGCACGTACGTCATCCCGGTGCGCGACCGGCCGCAGCAGCTGGAGCGGCTGCTGGCGAGCATCCTTCCCGGCAGTGAGGTCATCGTCGTCGACGACGCCTCGGAGGATCCGCGAAGCGTCGCGGCGGTGGCCGCCCGCCACGACGCGCGCCTGATCGTGCTGCCCCGCAACCTCGGGCCGGCCGGCGCCCGCAACGCCGGGCTCCGCGCGGTACGCACGCCGTTCGTCGCGTTCGTCGACTCCGACGTCGTCCTCGACAAGGACACCGTGCCCACGCTGCTGAGGCACTTCGCCGACCCGCGCACGGCCGCGGCGGTACCGCGCATCACCGGCCTGCGGACTCCGGAGTCGCGCACCTGGCTCGGCCGCTACGAGAGCGCCCGGTCCTCATTGGACCTAGGGGAGCGGCCGGCGTCGGTGCGCCCCGGCTCGTACGTCTCCTGGGTCTCCACCGCCTGTCTCGTGGCCCGGGTGAGCGCGATCGGTGACGGCTTCGACGAGCGGATGCGGGTCGGCGAGGATGTCGACTTCGTCTGGCGGACCGTCGCGGCGGGCCGGCGGGTGCGGTTCGAGCCCTCGGTCGCCGCCGCGCATGAGCATCGGGCGCGCCTGCGGCCCTGGTTCCTCCGCAAGGCCGAGTACGGCACCGGCGCGCACCCGCTCGCCGTGCGGCACCCGCAGTCGGTGGCTCCGGCGGTCTTCGCGCCGTGGAGCGCGGCCATCACCGTCACGCTTCTGGCGCAGCGCCGGTGGTCGGTGCCTCTCGCGGCCGCGATCGGCGGCGTGACCGCGTACCGGATCTCCCGCAAGCTGGACATCGAGGACTCCGCCGCCGTGGCTCTCCGGCTCACCGCCGGCGGCGCCGCCTCCGCCCTGCTTCAGACCGGCGCCCTGCTCACCCGGCATTGGTGGCCGGTCACGGCCGTCGCGGCCACAATCTTTCCCCGTGTACGCCGGGCCGCCGCCCTCGCCGCGGTGGCGGATGTCGTGCTCGAATACGCCCGGGGCGGCGTCGAACTCGACCCGGTCCGTTACGCGGCTGCCCGGCGGCTCGACGACATCGCGTACGGCGCGGGGGTGTGGTTCTCGGCGATCCGGGGACGGTCGGCGGCGGCGCTGCGCCCTCAGCTGAAGCCGGTCTCGAGCCGCCGGAAAGAGGTGTCCAGGAGGGCGGCCAGGCCGGCCGACTCGTCCTCCAGCCACAGCTCGTAGGCGAAGATGCAGGCGGCCAGCGCGAGGTGCGCGATCAGGCGCGGCTCGGGCGCGGTGGCGGGCACGCCGGCCCGCTCGGCCGCGAACTCGGTGATGACCTCGCGCCACGAGTGGTAGCGCAGGGTCGAGTCGGCCCGCAGCGCGGGCACCCGGAGGATCAGCTCCATCCGCCGCCGGTGCCAGGGCACCACGTGGTCGTCGAACCGGTTGAACTCGATCACGACGCTGCGCAGCGCCTCCATGACCGGGGTGTCGGCGGGCACTGCGGCGAGCAGCGAGCGCAGGCGGAGCAACTCGGCCTCGAAGTCGCCCCAGACCAGATCGTTCTTGGAGGCGAAGTAGCGGAAGAAGGTGCGGCGGCCGATGCCGGCCGCCGCCGCTATGTCGTCGACGGTCGTGGCGTCGAATCCGTGACGCTCGAACAGCTCGAAGCCCAGCCGCTCGAGCTCCGCGCGTGACGCCACGCGCGGGCGCCCGCTGCGGACCGTTCCACTTCGGCTCACCCCCAGACGGTACAGGGGTACGCCGTCAGAACTCGGTGACGCCGGCGTCCGGGGCCAGCTCGTGGGCGGTGATGTACTTCGACTCGTCGGAGGCGAGGAACAGCACGGTGTCGGCCACGTCCTCGGGCTCGGTGCCCTCGACCGGGAGCATGTTTATGAACATCGCGCCGAGCCGCGGGTACGTCGCCATCGCGGCGCCGATCGCGGTCTGCATGTCGCCGGAGCCCATCGGGGTGTTGACGCCCGTCGGGTGCACGCTGTTGACCCGGATGTGGTGCTGGCCCAGCTCGGCGGCGAACGCCTTGGCCATGCCGCGTACGGCGAACTTGCTGGTGGTGTAGGGCACCATGAACGGCTGCACCTTGATCCCGGCGGCCGAGCTGATGATGATGACCGAGCCGCCACCGGCCTGGACCAGGTGGGGCGCGCCGGCCATGACGGTGTTCCAGACGCCGGTGACGTTGGTGTCGATGGTGTCCTGGTAGATCTGCGGCGTGACCTGGTCCCAGGCCCGGGGGATGCAGATGCCGGCGTTGGCCACGACGATGTCGAGGCGGCCCAGCTCGGCCACGCCGCCGTCGACCGCGGCGCGCATGGCGTCGAGGTCGCGCACGTCGGCCTTCGCCGCGACGATCCGCCGGTCGAGCTTCTCCACCTGGCGTACGGTCTCCTCGAGGTCGGCCGGGGTGGGTGAGTCGTAGTCGACGCCCGGCAGCGGTCCCGCGATGTCGATCGCGATGATGTCCGCGCCCTCCTGCGCCAGGCGCACGGCGTCCGCGCGACCCTGGCCTCGCGCCGCGCCGGTGACCAGCGCGACCTTCCCCGCAACCCGTCCAGCCATCACAGCTCCCTCGGTCTTTGATCAAGCAACGCCTTCGAAACGGTACGCCTTTATGACACCTGGTGCCATAAGTCGGGCGCAGGAAATTCAGGCCTTGAGATCGAGCGCGAAACCGGCGGGGACGATGACGTCGTCCCGGTTGACCTCGTGGACCGACGACTTGCCGAGGCCGAGCAGCGTCTCGCTGACGCCCTGCCGCAGGATCTCGAGCACGTTGGTGACGCCGCGCTGCCCGCCGGCCGCCATGCCCCACAGGTAGGCGCGGCCGATCATCACGGCCTTGGCGCCGAGCGCGAGCGCCTTGACCACGTCGCTGCCGCGCCGCACGCCGCCGTCGAGCAGCACCTCGATCTGGTCGCCGACGGCGTCGGCCACGCCCGGGAGGTTGCGGATGCTGGCCGGGGTGGAGTCGAGGTTGTTGCCGCCGTGGTTGGAGACCGAGATCGCGGTGGCGCCGATGTCCACCGCCCGGCGCGCGTCGTCGGCCCGGGTGATGCCCTTGACCATGAACGGCCCGCCCCACTGCTCACGAAGCCAGGCCAGGTCGTCCCAGGTCGGCTGGGGCGAGCCCATCCATTGGCCGTACGCGCCGAAGAAGGTGGGAACCGCCGCGTCGCGCGAGCCGAGGTTGGGCACGCCCAGATCGGGCAGATGGCCACTGCGCAGCCAGGTCCAGAGGTAGTTCGGCTTGTGGACGACCTGCGGCGCGTAGCGCAGCATCGCCGGGACGTCGAGCCGCTCGGGGATCCACGGGCTACCCCAGTCGCGGCGCGAGTCGAACACCCAGTCCAGCGTGACGATCAGACCCTTGGCCCCGGCCGCGCGGGCGCGCTCGGCGCGGGCCAGGATGTCGTCGCGCGAGCCGACCCAGTACGACTGGAACAGCAGCTGGTCGATCTCCTTGCCGACCTGCTCGACCGGCTTGGACGCGAACGACGACAGGCCCATCGCGACGCCGGCGTCCCGGGCGGCGCGGGCCACCGCCAGCTCGCCGTCCGGGTGGACCGCCTGCACGCCGGTGGGGGAGATCAGCACCGGCATGCTCACGTCCTGGCCCATGACGGTGGTGGCCAGGCTGCGCTCGGCCGGCAGGTCCGCGATGTGCGGGCGGAAGCGCAACTCGCCGAAGGCCGCGACGTTGTCGTCCATGGTCACGCCGGCCTCGGCCCCGGCGACCAGCGCCAGGTAGACGCCCCGGGGCAGGCGTTTCTTCGCCCTCCGCTGCGCCTCGGCTACGGTCTCGAACCAGTCACGTGTGCTTGCCATCGCGGTCTCTCCTTTGGCTCACGCACACCGTACGCGTTTTTGACACTGCGTGCCATAAAGAGAGGGCGAGTCCTAGTCGTCCGCGCTCAGCGCCTTCCGGGGAGTCGGCTCGGCCACCAGGACGCTGTCGGTGAAGCCGGCCGACAGCGCGCTCAGGGCCGCGTCGATGTAGACGGTCAGGGCGGTGTCGGCGCGGGCCACCCAGCGGTCGTACGCCGCCCGGCAGGCGGCCAGCGTCGTCCGCGCGACGGCCAGCGGCAGCAGCGAGTCGGCCGGCTGGCCGGACCGGCGGCCCACGAACTCGGCGACCACTCCCTCCCACGCGTCGTAGTGCACCGCGGCGCCCGCGTACAGGCCGGGGGAGGAGCCGATGAGGTTCATCCGCATCCGCAGTTCCGGCACGTCCTCGGCCCGGTAGTGGTTGACCGCCACCACCGCGCGCCGGATCGCCTCCATGATCGGCAGCTGGGGCGAGGCGGCGGCCAGCTCGGACCGCAGGGCCTCCACCTCGTCGTCGAACGCGCTCCACAGGACCGAGCCCTTGGACGCGAAGTACCGGAAGAAGGATCGCTTGTTGATGCCGGCGGCGGTGGCGATCTGGTCGACCGTGGTCTCGTCGAAGCCCTGCTCGGCGAAGAGGCGCAGGGCGATCACCTCGAGCTCGCGGCGGGTGGTGCCGGGAGGGCGGCCGCGGCGGGCGTAGGTGTCGGTCATCCCGGAATCTTCCGTCATCCGGCGCCGCGGCGCAGTACCCACCCCGGCCCCGCCACATCTTTGTGAAGAACATGTTGCGGGCTCGTCGCTGGTGGGGCTACGTTGGCGATATTCGTCACCGAGTGACGTTAAGTGCTCGAGTTGCTGGCCAGCCTCTCCCGCTCCGTCACACCGACTCACCCCACTTTGGAGGCAAACCATGCCTGGACGGGTTGAGGGCAAGGTCGCGTTCATCACCGGCGCCGCACGCGGACAGGGTCGCAGCCACGCGATCCGGCTCGCGCAGGAAGGCGCCGACATCATCGCGATCGACCTCTGCAAGCAGGTCGACACCGTGCCGTACCCGATGGCCACCCCCGACGATCTGGCCCAGACGGTCAAGGAGGTGGAGGCGTTCGACCGCCGCATCATCGCCACCGAGGCCGACGTACGCGACTTCGCCGCGCTCAAGGCGGCCGTCGACGAGGGCGTCGCCCAGCTCGGCCGGCTCGACATCGTCTCGGCCAACGCCGGCATCTCCTCGATCGGCGGGCCGTCCGAGGAGATGCCCGAGCAGCAGTGGCGCGACATGATCGACATCAACCTCACCGGCGTCTGGCACACCGTCAAGGCGGCGATCCCGCACCTCAAGGCGGGCGGCCGGGGCGGCTCGATCATCCTGACCAGCTCGGCGGCCGGCCTGATGGCGTACCCGAACGTGTCGCACTACGTCTCGGCCAAGCACGGCGTGGTCGGGCTCATGCGCACGCTGGCCCTGGAGCTGGCGCCCGACATGATCCGGGTCAACAGCCTGCACCCCACGCAGGTCAACACCCCGATGATCATGAACGAGCCGACGTTCAAGCTGTTCGCGCCGGACAACCCGAACCCGACGATCGAGGACTTCACGCCGATCTCGCAGTCGATGAACGCGCTGCCGATCCCGTGGGTCGACCCGGTCGACATCTCCAACGCGCTGCTCTTCCTCGCCTCGGACGAGGGCCGGTACATCACCGGCGTGACCCTGCCGATCGACGCCGGGGCGGTGATCAAGTGACCGGGCGGGTAGCGGGCAAGGTCGCCTTCGTCACCGGCGCCGGCCGCGGCCAGGGCCGCAGTCACGCGATCCGGCTGGCCGAGGAGGGCGCCGACATCATCGCGGTCGACATCCTCGAGGACTACGCGACCGTCGGGTACGGCATGTCCACCGAATCCGACCTCGCCGAGACGGCGAAGGCGGTGGAGGCGCTCGACCGCCGGATCGTCACGGCCAAGGCCGACGTACGGGATGCCGCCGCGCTCAAGGCGGCGGTCGACGAGGGCGTCGCGCAGCTCGGCAAGCTCGACATCGTCTGCGCCAACGCGGGCATCTGCACCGTGCAGGCGTGGGACGAGGTCACGCCGCAGGTCTGGCAGGACACGCTGGACACCAACCTGACCGGCGTGTGGAACACGATGGTGGTGGCGGCGCCGCACCTGATCGCGAACGGCGGCGGCTCGATCATCTGCACCAGCTCGACCGCCGGCATCAAGGGCCTGCCGTTCCTGGCGCCGTACGTGGCGGCCAAGCACGGCGTGGTCGGCATCGCCCGCAGCCTGGCCAACGAGCTGGCCCGGCACCACATCCGGGTGAACACCGTGCACCCGACCGGGGTGGAGACGCCGATGCTGCAGGGACTCGGCGGGCTCGACCCGCTGATCACCCGGGACCCGAACCTGGGCGGAATCTTCGTCAACACCTACCCGATCGAGATGGTGCAGCCGCGCGACATCAGCAACGCGGTGCTGTTCCTCGCCTCCGACGAGGCGCAGTACGTCACCGGGCTCGAGTTCACCGTCGACGCCGGAAACACCATCCGCTAGTGGACGCCGACATCGCCGGCACCGGTGAGCGGATCGCCGCCCACCTCGTCGGCCGCGAGCGTGAGCTCCGGCTCACGCTCGCGGCGGTCGCGGCCGGGCGCGACATCCTCCTCGAGGGACCGCCGGGCACCAGCAAGAGCACCCTGCTGCGTGCGATCACCGCCGAATGGGGAATCCCGCTGGTGCTGGTCGAGGGCAACGCCGACCTCACCCCGGCCAAACTGCTCGGGCACCACAACCCGGCCCGGGTGCTGCGCGAGGACTACAGCGCGGACAACTTCGTCGCCGGGCCGCTGGTCGAGGCGATGGAGAAGGGCGCGTTCCTGTACATCGAGGAGTTCAACCGCGCCCCCGAGGACACGCTCAACACGTTGCTGACCGCGATGGCCGAGCGGGAGGTGTCGATACCCCGGGCCGGCCGGGTGACCGCGCTCGACACGTTCCGGGTGATCGGGTCGATGAACCCGTACGACAACGTGGGCACCACCCGGCTGTCGACCTCGGTGCACGACCGGATGTGCCGGCTGGCCGTGACGTACCAGGATTCGCTTGCCGAGCAGGGCATCGTCGAGCTGCGTGCCCCGTTGCCGTCCCTCGACGCCGCGCTGTATCAGCGGCTGGTGGCGGACGCGGTGGCGGTCACCCGGGCGACCCGGGAGCATCCGGACGTACGCCAGGGCAGCAGCGTCCGTGGCGCCATCGACCTCACGCTGATCGCCGGCCAGCTGCTGCCCGTGTCGGACTATCCGGAGGCCGTCTACGACGCCATGGTGGTCGCCCTGTCCGGGCGGATCTTCCTGGACGAGACGGTCGAGCGGACGGCGGAGGCGGTGCTGCGCGAGATCTGGGAGGACCGGTTCGTGCTCGGCCCGCGCGCGGCCGCGCCCGGTTGAAGAGCGGTGGCCGCCGAATCGCCGGTCACCCGCCCGGCACTGAGGCCGTTGCGGCGCAAGCCCAAGGTGCTCGACGAGCGGCCGGTCCTGCACGACGCCACCGCCGGATCGGCCGGGGCGGGACCGGCGCTGACCGGGGATCGCTCCGGGCGGCCGGGCCGCACGTCGCCCGGTACCACCCGGCCGGGATTCACCGGCGAGAACGGCACGCTGCTCGACGCCGTACCGGACGATGCCGTGCCCGACCCGGAGACGCTGCGCCGGGCCCGGCAGATCGCCGCCCGGCTGGCCGTGCCCCGGCCCCGCCGCGAGCTCGGCGCCCGCCGCGGCACCGGCGAGCTGGTCAGCGTGCGCTACCGGGGCGGCTCCGACGACATCGACCTCGACCGGACCATCGACGAGCTGGTCGAGCACCCGGTGCCGGACGAGGACGACATCATCGTCCGCGAGCAGATCCGTACCCGTCGCTCGGTGGTGTTGCTGGTCGATGTGTCCGGGTCGATGCGCGGCGAACGGGTGCGCACGGCCGCCGCGACCGTCGGCGCGCTCGCCGCCGAGCTGGTCCGCGACGATCTGGCGGTGGTGGCGTTCTGGTCGGACGCCGCGGTGCTCGCGCGTCTGGGCCAGGCGGTGAGCCCGCACCGGCTGCTCGACACGCTGATGCGGATTCCGGCCAAGGGCCTCACCAACGTGGCGTTCCCGCTGGAGGTGGCGGTCGGCGAGCTGGCTCGGGTGCCGTCCCGGGACGCCCGCACGATCCTGCTGTCCGACTGCGTGCACAACGCCGGGCCGGACCCTCGGCCGTTCGCCGGGCGGCTGGCCCGCCTCGACGTCATGCTGGACGCCTCCGGCGAGAACGACCCGGAGATGGCGGCCGACCTGGCTCGCCTCGGACGCGGCCGGCTGGCCAGGATCAATACCTACCGGGATGTCGCGCCCGCGGTGTCCCGGTTGTTCGCCTCGTGAATGGAGCCCGAAGATGAGCGTCACCGTCGTCGCCACCCTGTTCCCCGTGCCGGAGCACCGGGCCGAGGTCGTCGCCGCCCTGGAGAAGACGATCGCCGAGGTGCACGCCCACGACGACGGCTGTCTGCTCTACGCCCTCCAGGAAGGTGACGACCGCCTCGTCATGATCGAGAAGTGGTCCGATGCCGCCGCGCTCGACACGCACGGCCGCGGGCCGGCGCTCGCCGATCTGAACGGCGCGCTGGACGGGAAGCTGACCGGCCCGGTCGACGTCCAGGTGCTGCGGCCGCACCCGGCCGGCACGCCCGCGCAGGGTCAGCTGTAGGGCGGCTCGATCAGAGAAGGCGGGTGGCGTCCGGCCAGGCGATGCGGAACTTGCCCGGTGTGCCGTTGAGGAGGGCGGGGTCGCCCTGGGGTGCGGCGGCGATGCCGGTCTCGACCTTGGTGCCGCCGGCGGCGAGGTAGAAAGCCTGGGCCCGGGTGTTCTGTTCGAGGACCCACAGGTAGAGGGCGGGAGAGCGGGCGTCGGCCAGGGTGGCGCGGGCGGCGTGCGCCATCAACTGAGTGCCGATGCCGGTGCGATGGCCGGAGTGGGCCACGTGGAGGTTGTCGACGAGGCTGCCCCAGCGGAGGTCGTCGTCGAGGACCACGTGGACGAAGCCGGCGAGGTGGCCGTCGCGCTCGGCGACGATCGTGCGGGTGCCGGCGGGGGAGGCGAGGCGCGACGACCAGACCGCGCGGCGCTCGGTGAGCAGGTCACCGTCGAGGTAGGCGTCGGCGTAGGCGCCCCGGTAGTGCCGCCGCCAGCTGTCGGCGTGCAGCCCGGCGACGCGGTCGGCATCGCCGGGCCCGGCCGGGCTGAAGACAACAGGGCTGAAGGCAACAAAAGACTCGGGCACGGTACGCTCCTCGGCTCGCGGCTTGCCGGGCACGAGTGTGCCGGGCCAGGTCGTCACCCGGAGCACCCCGCCCGCGAGCGGAGGGTTGCCGGCCAGCAAGCCGGGGCTGTGCGCTGGCACTCATGACCTTCGCCGCCGACCGTAGCACCCCTCAGTCGACGCCCGGCAGCTGCAGCACCCGCAGGTCGCGTTTGGTCAGTTCGTTGGCGATGATGAGGCGCTGGATCTCGCTGGTGCCCTCCCAGATACGGTCGACGCGGATTTCGCGGTAGAGGCGTTCGACGGGGTTGGTGCGGTCGTATCCGCGTCCGCCGTGGATCTGGAGGCTGCGGTCGATGACGCGGCCGGCGGCTTCGCTGGCGGAGAGTTTGGCGATGGATGCCTTGGCGTGCAGGGTTTTGCGGTCGGTGTCGTTGTCGGCTTCCCAGGCGACCTGGTGGGTGTAGGCGCGGTTGA
>NZ_KB903356.1 GCF_000379645.1 Paractinoplanes globisporus DSM 43857 | reverse complement strand
GGTGCCCGCAAGTTGACGGTTGATGGGTCGCAGTTGACGGCGGAGCGGCAGACCGATGAGGGCTATGAGGTGGTCACGGCGGTTACGCCGGCGGTGGTGAGTGTGTGGGACACGATCAACGAGCCGCGGTATCCGTCGTTCAAGGGGATCATGGCGGCGAAGAAGAAGCCGGTGCAGACCCTGTCGCTGGCCGATCTGGGTGTGGACGCGNGTGAGGTNGGNNCNGCCGGNGCGACCAGNCNGGTGCTGGAGTTCGCTGCCCGCCCGGCCCGGTCCGCGGGGCAGAAGGTCACGGATGAGGGTGATGGCGGCGCTCTGCTGGTGTCGTATCTGGCCGCCGAGAAGTTTGTCTGAGAGGGGTTTTCGTCATGGCTGAGGTTGTGGTCGTCGTCGAGGCCTCTGCGGCTGCCGGCGTCAAGAAGGTCACGCTGGAGATGCTGACGCTGGCTCGCACGCTGGGCACGCCGTCCGCGGTGGTGTTCGGGGATCTGGAGGTGGCGTCCCGGCTGGGTGAGTTCGGCGCCGAGAAGATCTACGTGGCGGCCGGTGAGGACGTCGAGGGTTACCTGGTGGCGCCGAAGGCGACGGTGGTGGCGTCGCTGGTCGAGCGGGTGCAGCCGGCGGCGGTGTTGCTGGCGTCGACGCAGGAGGGTAAGGAGATCGCCGGCCGGCTGGCGGTCAAGCTGGACAACGGTCTGCTGACCGACGCGGTCGCGGTCGAGTCGGACGGCACCGCGACGCAGGGAATCTTCGCCGGGGCGGCGACGGTGAAGTCGAAGGTCACCCGCGGGTTGCCGATCATCACGATCCGCCCGAACTCCACCACCCCGGTCTCGGCTCCGGCCACGCCGGCGGTGGAGCAGTTGACGGTGAGCGTGAGTGACGCGGACAAGCTGGCCAGAGTGGTCGAGCGGGTGGCCGAGAAGAAGGGTTCGCGGCCGGAGCTGACCGAGGCGTCGATCGTGGTCTCGGGCGGTCGGGGGGTGGCCAGTGCGGACAACTTCAAGCTGGTGGAGGAGTTGGCTGATCTGCTCGGCGGCGCGGTCGGCGCGTCGCGGGCGGCGGTGGACTCGGGGTTCTATCCGCATCAGTTCCAGGTGGGGCAGACCGGCAAGACGGTCTCCCCGCAGTTGTATGTCGCTTTGGGCATTTCCGGGGCGATTCAGCACCGGGCCGGGATGCAGACCTCGAAGACGATCGTCGCGGTGAACAAGGACCCCGAGGCGCCCATCTTCGAGCTTGCCGACTACGGCGTGGTCGGTGACCTGTTCAAGGTCGTCCCGCAGGCGGCCGACGAGATCCGCAAGCGCAAATAGCCACCGGGCCGGGTGGTCTCCGCGCGACGGAGACCACCCCGGCGCCGAGAGGGATTCACCTTCAGAGGGCATAAGCTTGACCCTTGATGGCCTACCTGGATCATGCAGCAACGACCCCGATGCTCGCCGAAGCGCTGGACGCCTACACCACCGCCGCGCGAGACGTCGGCAATCCGTCATCCCTGCACGCGGCGGGCCGATGCGCCCGCCGCCTGGTCGAGGAGTCCCGCGAGCGCATCGCCGCCGCCCTGAACGCCCGCCCGTCCGAGGTCGTCTTCACCTCCGGCGGGACGGAAAGCGACAACCTGGCCACCAAGGGCATCTTCTGGGCGCAGCGCTCGGCCTCGCTCAACCGCACCCGCGTCATCGCCTCGGCGGTCGAGCATCACGCGGTCCTCGACGCGGTCGACTGGCTGGGCACCCACGAGGGCGCCACGGTCGACATCCTTCCCGTCGACGAGACGGGCGCGGTCGATCCCGACGCCCTGGCCGACCGCCTCGACCGCTACCGCGACGAGATCGCCGTGGTCAGCGTGCAATGGGCGAACAACGAGGTGGGCACCATCCAGCCCATCCATGAGCTGGCGCGGCTGACGGCCGAGGCCGGCGTCCCCTTCCACACCGACGCCGTCCAGGCCGTGGGCCAGATCCCGGTCGACTTCGCCGCCAGCGGTGCGGCGGCGATGACCCTCACCGGCCACAAACTGGGCGGTCCCGTCGGCGTCGGAGCCCTCCTCCTCGGCCGGGACGTCCCCTGCACCCCGCTCCTGCACGGCGGCGGCCAGGAACGCGACGTCCGCTCGGGCACCCTCGACACTGCCGGCATCGCCGCGTTCGCCGTGGCGGTGGAGATGTCGGTCAAGTCCCAGCAGGACTACGCCGCGCGGGTCAGCGCCCTGCGGGACGACCTGATCACCCGCGTACGGCAGGTCGTGCCGGACGCGGTCTACAACGGCGCCACCGCTGATCGCCTCCCCGGAAATGCCCATTTCAGCTTCCCCGGCTGCGAGGGCGACGCCCTGCTGCTCCTGCTCGACGCGGCGGGAGTCGCCTGCTCCACCGGCTCGGCCTGCTCGGCCGGCGTGGCCCAGCCCAGCCACGTCCTGATCGCGATGGGCGCCGACGACGACCGGGCCCGCTCATCCCTCCGCTTCACCCTCGGCCACACGAGCACGATCGAGGAGGTCGACCAGCTCCTCGCCGCCCTCCCGGGAACGGTCGAGCGGGCGCGGCGGGCGACCGCCTGGAAGACGCCGCGCTGAAAATCACTCCGTACCGGCGGATAGGCTTGCCGGTATGCGAGTTCTAGCGGCCATGTCGGGCGGAGTCGATTCCGCCGTTGCCGCCGCGCGCGCCCACGACGCCGGTCACGACGTCACCGGGGTGCATCTGGCGCTGGCGCGCAACCCCCAGACCTATCGGACGGGAGCGCGAGGCTGCTGCACGCTGGAAGACTCGCGCGACGCCCGTCGGGCCGCCGATGTGATCGGCATCCCGTTCTACGTGTGGGACATGGCGGACCAGTTCCACGAGAGCGTCGTCGACAACTTCGTGGCGGAGTATGCGGCCGGTCGCACCCCCAACCCTTGCCTGCGTTGCAACGAAAAGATCAAGTTCGCGGCGGTGCTCGACCGGGCGGTCGCGCTCGGCTTCGACGCGGTCGTCACCGGCCACCACGCCCGCCTGGGCGCCGACGGCCTGCTGCGCCGCAGCGTCGACGACGGCAAAGACCAGTCGTACGTGCTGGCCGTCCTCACCCGCGCCCAGCTCGACCGGGCGGTCTTCCCGCTCGGCGATTCGACCAAGGCGCAGGTGCGGGCCGAGGCGGCCGAGCGGGGCCTGGCGGTCGCCGACAAGCCCGATTCGCACGACATCTGCTTCATCGCCGACGGCGACACCCGGGGCTTCCTCGAGCGTCGGCTGGGCACGGCCCCGGGCGACATCGTCGATTCCCGTACGGGGGAGACGATCGGCACGCACAACGGCGCGTTCTCGTACACGGTGGGCCAGCGCAAGGGTCTCGACCTGCGGGTGCCCGCCGCCGACGGCCGCCCGCGATACGTCCTGTCGATCACGCCGAAGACCAACACGGTGACGGTCGGCCCGCGCGAGGCGCTCGCGGTCGACGTGGTGACCGCGACCAGGGTGATCTGGCACGGCGAGCCCACCCCGGTCGAGTGTGACGTGCAGCTGCGTGCCCACGGCGAGGTGGTGCGGGCCGAGGTGACCGTCGAGGGCGACACGCTGACGGCCCGCCTGCACGAGCCGGCCCGCGGCGTCGCGGCCGGCCAGGCGATCGTCGCCTACCGCCGCGATCCCGGCGGTGACGCGGTGCTGGGCTCGGCCACGATCACGGCCGGTGTCCCCGTGTCGTCCGGCCCGGCCGAGCCGGCGGTGGCACATGCCTGAGTTTCCCTGGCCGGCCGGGGCCGCGACCGGCATCGGCTCGCTGCCCGGCACCGACATCGTCGAGGCGCAGCGCGTCGTCTTCGGCGAGCTGCCCGACCTGCCGCACCTGCCCGAGCTGCCGGCCCGTGGCCCCGGCGCCGACCTGATCGGCCGCAGCGCGGGATTCCTGGTCGAGCTGCCCGTGCAGCTCTACGCCGGCCGCTGGCAGATGGCGCCGCGCCCCGGCCAAGATCTGCGTCGCACGGCCGACCTGCTGGAACGCGACCTCGACCAGATGACCGTGCAGGGCGACGGTTTCGCCGGCACGTTCAAGCTGCAGTCGGCCGGACCGTGGACGCTGGCCGCCTCGATCGACCTGCAGATCGGCGGCGGGGTGCTGCGCGATCCCGGCGCGGTGCGCGACCTCACCGACTCGCTGGCCGAGGGCCTGCGCCGGCATGTCGACGAGGTGCGCAAGCGCCTGCCGCACGCGAGCATCCTGCTTCAGCTCGACGAGCCGTCGTTGCCCGCGGTGCTGGCCGGCCGGGTCCCGACCGAGAGCGGCCTGAGCGCGTACCGGGCGGTCAACGCTCCCGACGCCGCGACCGCGCTGCGCACGATCGTCGAGGCGGTGGGCGTTCCCGTGGTCGCCCATTGCTGTGCTTCCGACGTACCGCTGCAGGTCTTTCGTGATTCTCGGGCCGCGGCCATCGCTCTCGACCTCGGCCTGCTCAAAGACCTGGACCCGGTGGGCGAGGCGATCGAGGCCGGCGTGGGACTGTTCGCCGGCGCGGCGCCCACCCAGCCGACCGACGGCCGGGCCCTGACCGGCAAGCAGGTCGCCGAGCGCGTGACCAAGCTGTGGACCAGGCTGGGCTTCTCGGCGACGCGGCTCGCCGAGCAGGTCGTGGTCACCCCGGCCTGTGGGCTGGCCGGCGCCACCGACGCCTACGCCCGAGCCGTGCTCAACTCCTGCCGCGAGGCCGGCCGCCGCCTCGCCGAGGCCTGATCCTTCGTTCCTGTCATAGCGGTCCGGCCGGCCCGGTCTTCCTCGGAGACCGGGCCGTGCGGCGGGCCGAAAATGTCAGAGGCGGCAGCTAAGTTCCTCATAGCTGATGCGAGCGGAGGGGTTCCGGTGGCGAAAAGTTCGGATGCGCGACGTGACGGCGAGTCCGCGGTCGAGGTGCAGGTGGCCGAGGAGCTCGCCGCCGGTCGCCCGACGCCCGAGCAAGTGGCCGCCGCCGGCAAAGACCCCACATCCGAGGCGAGCACCCGCCACGCCGAGCTGGCCGACGAGGTGCGCGGCCATCAGTACCGCTACTACGTGCTCGACTCGCCCACCGTCTCCGACGCCGAGTTCGACAAGCTGCTGCGCGAGCTCGAGGCGCTCGAAGAGGAGTTCCCGGCGCTGCGTACGCCCGACTCCCCGACGCAAAATGTCGGCGGCACCTTCTCCACCACCTTCACCCCGGTGCAGCACGCCGAGCGCATGCTCTCGCTCGACAACGTCTTCGACGAGGACGAGCTGGCCGCCTGGTCCGAGCGCACGCTGCGCGACGCCGGCGGCCCGGTCGAGTTCATCTGCGAGCTCAAGGTGGACGGTCTGGCCATCAACCTGACCTACGAAAAGGGCCGGCTGGTCCGCGGCGCCACCCGCGGCGACGGGCGTACGGGTGAGGACGTGACGTCCAACGTGCGCACGATCCGCGAGATCCCCGAGCGCCTGGCCGACGACAACCCGCCCGACCTGCTCGAGGTGCGCGGCGAGATCTACTTCCCCGTCTCCGCCTTCGCCGACCTCAACGCGTCGCTGGTCGAGCAGGGCAAGGCGCCCTTCGCCAACCCGCGTAACGCCGCCGCCGGCAGCCTCCGGCAGAAAGACCCCCGGATCACCGCCTCGCGCGGGCTGCGCATGGTGGTGCACGGCATCGGCGCCCGGGTCGGCTTCACCCCGACGTCCCAGTCCCACGCGTACGAAGCGCTGAAATCGTGGGGCCTGCCCACGAGCGAGCGCTGGAAACTCGTCGACGACCTGGCCGGCGTAAGGGAGTACATCGCCTATTACGGCGAGCACCGGCACGACGTTGAGCACGAGATCGACGGCGTGGTGGTCAAGGTCGACTCGGTCTCGATCCAGGGCCGGCTCGGCTCGACCAGCCGGGCGCCGCGCTGGGCCATCGCCTATAAGTACCCGCCCGAGGAGGTCACCACCAAGCTGCTCGACATCGCGGTCAACGTCGGTCGCACCGGCCGGGTGACCCCGTTCGCGATCCTCGAGCCGGTCAAGGTGGCGGGCTCCACGGTCGCCCAGGCGACGCTGCACAACGCGCGCGAGGTCGAGCGCAAGGGTGTGCTGATCGGCGACACGATCGTGCTGCGCAAGGCCGGCGACGTGATCCCCGAGGTGCTGGGCCCGGTCATCGACCTCCGCCCGGAGGACGCCCACGCGTTCGTAATGCCGACACACTGTCCCTCCTGCGGCACCCAGCTGGCGCCGGCCAAGGAGAGCGACATCGACATCCGCTGTCCCAACACCCGGTCGTGCCCCGCCCAGCTGCGCGAGCGGGTGTTCCACCTGGCCGGGCGCGGGGCGTTCGACATCGAGGTGCTGGGCTACAAGGCGGCCCAGGCGCTGCTCGACTCCGGCGTGATCACCGACGAGGGCGAGCTGTTCTCGCTCACCGCCGACCAGTTGCGCGAGTCCCCATTCTTCGTCAACCAGGACGGCAGCCTCGGCAGCAACGCCGTGCGCCTGCTCGAAAACCTGGAAAAGGCGAAGGAGCAGCCGCTGTGGCGGGTGCTGGTGGCGCTCTCCATCCGGCACGTCGGCCCGACCGCGGCCCAGGCGCTGGCCCGCGAGTTCTTCTCGATGGACGCCATCGAGGAAATCGTCACCACACCCCCGCCACCGCCCGAGCCGCTAGAGGAGGACGCCGAGCCCGGCACCAAGCGCAAGGCGCCCAAGCCCGAGCCCGACGCGCTGTCCGCCGTCGAGGGCGTCGGCCCGACCATCGCCGAGAGCCTGCGCGAGTGGTTCACGGTCGACTGGCACCGCGAGATCGTGCGCCGCTGGCGCGAGGCCGGCGTCCGCATGGTGGACGAGCGGGTCGACGAGGGCCCCCGCCCGCTCGAGGGCATGACCTTCGTGGTCACCGGCACCCTGGCCGGGTTTTCGCGCGACCAAGCCACCGAGGCACTGACCACCCGAGGCGGCAAGGTGAGCGGCTCGGTGTCCAAAAAGACGGCCTTCGTGGTGGTCGGCGACAACCCCGGCAGCAAATACGACAAGGCCCTCTCGCTGAAGGTCCCAGTGCTGGACGAGGCCGGCTTCGGCGTCCTGCTGGCCGACGGCCCCGACGCGGCCCGCGCGGTAGCCGAGATGGCCCCCGAGTCTCCGCCCGAGGCCTGACGGGAGCGATCCTCCCGATCCGCCCGCGCCCTTGTCGCCCACCCCAGGTGGACCCACCCAGTTGCCGCGGGCCCCCTCGGCTTGCGGGCCAGCCCGTGGGCGAGCCTCGCCCGGCCTGGCGGCCCAGTCCCGTCGGCAGGCTTCGCCCGGGCTGGCGGCCCAGTCCCGTCGGCTGGCCTCGCCCCGGCCGGGACGATTGATACAGCCCGTTCCTCGGTCGTGTGATGCAGCCCGTCCTCGGTCGTGCCCGTGGCGCAGCCGGGGCGGCCCAGTCTTCCGTAGCCTTCCCCGGCTGGACCTGACCGTCACCTGAATGGCGTAATTTACGGATAATGAGCGTTTGGAGGCTTATGCCGATTTGATAACGCCGAAGCTGTTTCACGGCCAACGGACAATGCGGATCTATGGTGAAAACCATCGGTAGATCACCGCCATTGTGGAGGTCGTATGGACGCCGCACGCCCTCGCAAACGCGTGGCGCCCCCGCACGCCACCAGCGACGGCCCGGCCGAAAGCCATGCGACCCCCACCCGAGACGCAGCCCCCAACCCCAGCGCGACGCCCATCCGCGGCGCGACGCCCGACCGCGGCGCGACGCCCGACCGTGGCGCGACGCCCATCCGCGGCGCGACGCCAGCCGACGGCGGGACGGCCGCCCGGCGCGCGACGACGGCCAGCCACGCCGCACCCGGTAGCGACGCCGCGTCCGGCAGCGACGCCGCGCCTGGCGGCGGTGCGACGCTTGCTCGCGACGCAGCCCTTGTCCGCGACGCGATGCTTGCCGACGACGCCGCGCCCGATCGTGATGGTGCCCTTGACGAGGGCGCGGCCTTCGGCCGGCGTGAGATGGGTGACCGGGGGGCGGGGCTCGGCCGGGGGGCGGATCCTGACCGCGGCGCGGCGGTTGAGCGTGGGGTGGCTCGTCGGCGGCGGCGGGGGGTCGTGGTTGTGGTGGGGGCGGCGTTGGGGGTTGACGCCCTGCTGGGGGTGGTGGGGTGGGGGACGTTTGCGGGGCTGGCGGGAGCCTACTGGCTGATGGCGGTGCTGGCCGTGGTGGTGGATGCGCGGCCTTACGTGCTGGCGGATCGGCGGGCCAGTTCGGTTATTTTGCCGTCGATCTGCTTCACGTTTGCGATCGCGCTCGCGTGGGGGGTGGTGCCGGCGCTGGCGGTGCAGGTGGTGGCGGTGGCCGTGGCGGGGGCGCGGATGCGGCAGAGCGTGCGGCGGACGTTTCACCTGGCGGTGCAGCATGCGGTGGCGATCGGGGCGGCCGCCGGCGTGGCGGGGATCGTGTCGTTGCGGATCGGGCCCCGGCCGGACTGGGATGACGCGCTGCTGACGATCGCGGCGGCGGGGGCCTGGATTCTCGCGCGGTACGGGCTGGCGGCGGGGGTGGCTCGGGTCAGCTCGCATCGGCGGCGGCGGCCTTCTCGGCGGCGGGGGATCGAGGTGCTGGCCACGGCGGCCCTGTTGCTGCTCGGGCCCGTCGTGTTGGCTACCGCGCAGGTCGGGCTCGCGTTTGTGCCGCTGGTGCTGCTGGCCCTGCACGCGGTGCATCGGATGGTGCGGTCGGCGTGCGAGTCGGAGCGGGCGGCGCGGGTCGACGCGTTGACGGGACTGCCGAACCGGCGGGCGTTGCAGGCCACGGTGGGTGACAAGCACGGGCGGCAGCGGGCGCTCTTGTTGCTCGACCTCGATCGGTTCCGGACGGTCAACGACGCGCTCGGGCACCGGGTCGGCGACCGGCTGCTGGTCGAGGTGGCGCGGCGGCTCGCTGATGTGGTGCCCGCGCACGACCTGGTGGTGCGGCTGGGCGGGGACGAGTTCGCGGTGCTCGCCAACCGGGTGGACGGGGCGCCCGAGGCCCGCCGGATCGCCTATCACCTGGCCGAGGCGCTGAACCGGCCGTTCGCGCTGGACGGGCTTCCGGTCGACGTCAGCGCCTCGATCGGGATCGCGTTGCAGGGCGACTCGGCGGACGACTGCGCGACGCTGCTGCGCGAGGCCGAGGCCGCCATGTACGACGCGAAGCAGCGCGGTGATCAGGTCGCCGTCTACGGGCCGGACGCGGCGCACCACTCGCCCGACCGGCTGGCGCTGCTCGCGGACCTGCGGCGGGCGCTGCGGGAGGACGCGCCCGACGACGGGATCGTCCTCTTCTACCAGCCGCAGATCGCCATCCCGACCGGCGAGGTGGTCGGTGTCGAGGCGCTGTTGCGCTGGCAGCACCCCGAACGGGGACTGGTCGGGCCGGAGGAGCTGATCCGGGTGGCCGAGCCGACCCCGGTGATGCGGCTGCTCACTCTGCGCGTGCTGCACGACGTCGTGGCGCAGGTCGCCGCCTGGCGGGACGCCGGACGCCCGTTGCGCGCCGCGGTGAACGTGAGCGCGCGTGACCTGCACGCCGGTGGCATCGCCGACCGGGTCGAAGAACTTCTGCACGAGTACGCCCTGCCGGCCGACCTGCTCCAGCTGGAGATCACCGAGAGCGCGCTGATGGCCGACCCGCACCGCGTCCTCAACACGATCACGCGGCTCGACCGGATGGGTGTCGCGATCTCGCTGGACGACTTCGGCACGGGCTACTCGTCTCTTCAGCACCTGCGCCGGCTTCCGCTGGCCGAGGTGAAGATCGATCGCTCCTTCGTGCTCGGCATGGCGACCGATCGGGGCGACGCCGCGATAGTCCGTTCGGTGATCGATCTGGCCGAGGCCCTGGGCCTGCGCGCGGTCGCCGAGGGCGTCGAGGACGAGCGCACCTGGCGCCTGCTGGCCGCCGCCGGCTGCCACGCCGCCCAGGGCTGGTTCCACGCCCGCCCGATGCCCCCCGACGACCTGAGCACCTGGCTGTCGCGCTACCGCCCCCTGGTCCTGCCGACACTGCTGACCTGACGCCAAGACGCAACATTCAATCGATATGCTTTGATCTCCTGCATTCCCCCCGACCCCACTCCCACCTGCGGAGCGGCGGCCCGGACCGGTCCTGCCTGCGGTCGGTGACGACCGTAGGGGGTTTGGGCGCAACCACTCACGCAGGTCGCCCGGGTGGGTCGAGTGTTTTGGGCGCTCCAGCGCCCTGCTCGGCCCGCCCGGGTCCCGGCGGGAGCGACGGTCTGTATCACCCACTCAGGCACGACATGAGGAATTTGATCTTCGAGGTGGGTGACCTGACCGCCCGGCGAAAATTCTGTCGGGGGGTCGAAATAGACTCGTCGAGTCAGATACGGAATCGGAGAAAGTAGGGGCTATGGCCATCTCCCGCGAAGAGGTCGCGCATCTCGCGCGCCTGTCGCGGCTCGCCGTGACCGAGCAGGAACTGGATCAGTTCGCGGGGCAGCTCGATGTGATCCTGCAGTCGGTGGCGCGGGTCGGCGAGGTGGCGGCGGATGACATTCCGCCCACGTCACACTCCGTGCCGTTGACAAATGTGTATCGCGACGACGTTCCGCAGCCGTGCCTCACGCAGGAGGAGGCGCTCTCGGGCGCGCCCGACGCGTTCGAGGGCCGGTTCCGGGTGCCGCGGATCCTGGATGAGGAGGCCTGAGCCCGATGACCGATCTGATCAGGATGACGGCCGTCGAGCTGGCTGCGAAGATCAAGAGTCGGGAGGTCTCGGCCGTCGAGGTCGCCCAGGCTCATCTCGACCGCATCGAGGCCGTCGACGATCGCGTCCACGCCTTCCTGCACGTCGACCGGGAGGGTGCGCTCGCCGCCGCCGCCCGGGTCGACAAGGGCGAGGTCACCGGGCCGCTGGCGGGCGTTCCCGTCGCGGTCAAGGACGTGATCGCCACCAAGGGCGTGCCCACGACCGCGGCCTCCAAGATCCTCGAGGGCTGGCGTCCGCCCTACAACGCGACGATCGTGGAGCGGCTGCAGGCGGCCGGCACGGTCATGCTCGGGAAGACCAACATGGACGAGTTCGCGATGGGCTCCTCCACGGAGTACTCGGCCTATGGTCCGACCAACAACCCGTGGGACCTCGGACGCATCCCGGGCGGCTCCGGCGGTGGGTCGGCGGCGTCGATCGCGGCCTATGAGGCACCGCTGGCGATCGGCACCGACACCGGCGGCTCGATCCGCCAGCCCGGCGCGGTCACCGGCACGGTCGGCGCGAAACCGACCTACGGCGGTACGTCCCGTTATGGCCTGATCGCGTTCTCCTCCTCGCTCGACACCCCGGGCCCCTGCGCCCGCACCGTCGAGGACGCGGCCCTGCTGCACACCGTGATCGCCGGCCACGACCCGCGCGACTCCACCTCGATCCCGCAGGCCGTGCCCGACGTGGTCGGCGCGGCCCGGCTCGGCGCGACCGGCGACCTCAGCGGGGTCAAGCTGGGCCTGGTCAAGGAGTTCGCGGGCGACGGCTCCGAGCCGGGCGTCTCGGCGGCGTTCCGCGAGTCGCTCGAGGCGCTGGTCAAGCTCGGCGCCGAGGTCATCGAGGTGTCCTGCCCCCACTTCCAGTACGCACTGCCCGCCTACTATCTGATCGCGCCGAGTGAGTGCTCCTCCAACCTCGCCCGCTTCGACGGCGTCCGCTACGGCCTGCGGGTCGGCGACGACGGCAACCGGTCGCTGGAGGAGGTCATGTCCCTCACCCGCGACGCCGGCTTCGGCCCCGAGGTCAAGCGCCGCATCATCCTGGGGACGTACGCGTTGTCCAGCGGTTACTACGACGCCTACTACGGGCAGGCGCAGAAGGTGCGCACGCTGATCACGCGCGACTTCCAGAAGGCGTTCGAGCAGGTCGACGTGCTGGTCTCGCCGACGACGCCGTTCGTCGCATTCCCGTTCGGGTCGCGTACGTCGGACCCGTACCAGATGTATCTCGCCGACCTGTTCACGATCCCGACGAACCTGTACGGCGGTCCGGCCATCTCGGTGCCGTGCGGACTGTCCGAGGGACTGCCGGTCGGCTTCCAGGTCATGGCGCCGACCATGGCCGACGACCGGATGTACCGGGTGGCGGCGGCGCTCGAGTCCGCGGTCGGAACTCTCACGCCGCCGGCCCTCTGATTCTCGCGACGCCGGCTTCGCTATGAAGCCGGCGTCGTCTTCGAGTCCAGCCAGGTGTTGATCAGCTTGGTGAAGTTCCGGCCGGTCTGCTTGTTGACGAAGGCGATGAACGACGCCCGGTCCTGCTGGGTGCCCTTCTGCGTCTGCACCCACGCCCTGGCCAGCGCGAAGAACTTCGTGTCGCCGAGCGCGTCGTTCAGCTCCTTGAGCATCGCGGCCGGGCAGTAATAGACGTTGCTCTCGGCGAAGTTCGCCGCCTTCGGGTGCCCGGGCGGCCCGAGCCGCTTGCGCAGGTCGGCGTCGGCCGTGCGCAGGTAGTCCTCGAGCGCCGTGTCGCTGAAGTGGTACAGCTCCTGCTCCCACAGATATTGCGCGTACGTCGCCCAGCCCTCGTTGAGCCACAGGTCGTTCCAGTTGGACGTGGTGACCGCGTCGCCGAACCAGTGGTGCGAGTACTCGTGGAGCAGGTCCTCCTCGAACGCGGCGGCGTCCAGCTTCTTGATCTTGCCACCCATCGTGATCATCTGCTGGGTCTCCATGCCGGACGCCGAGTCGACGATCACGATGCCGCCGGTGGCGAACGGGTACGGCCCGAACCGCTTCTCCAGGAAGGTCAGGAACTGCGGCGACTTGCGCAGCGACGGCACCAGCTTGTCGTCGGTGCCGGCGCGGTACCAGTAGGTAAGCGGTACGCCGTTCGGGCCCTTCGCGCTGATCTTCTTGTACTTGCCGACGGCCAGGGTCTGCAGGTAGGACGACATCGGAACATCGCTGCGGTACGTGAACGTCGTGCCCTTCACTCCGGTCGGCGTGCCCGCGGCGATCGCCGAGAAGCCGGCCGGCACCGTCACCGAGATGTCGTAGAGCGCCTTGTCGGACGGCTGGTCGTTGGCCGGGTACCAGGTGAACGCCCCGTACGGCTCCTGCATCGTCCAGAGGCCGCCGCCCTTGGTGATCGTCAGGCCGAGCGGCTCGGAGTCGCTGCGGTGCGACGGCATCGGGGTGGTGGCCGGCCGGCCGTGGTAGGCGACGGCGAGCGTGACCGGCTTGTCCTTGGTGACCGCGACCGGAACGACGAGCCGCTCGGCGGTCACCGTGGCGCCGTCCACCGGCCGGTCGTCGACGGTGACCTTGTCCAGCGTGTACGGCTTGAAGTCGAGCTCGATCGAGGCGGCGTCGGCGGTCGGGCGGATCCGCAGCGTGGCGAGCCCGGTGAGCGTCTTCGTCGGCGGCGCCCAGGAGAGGTCGAGGCCGTAGTGCAGCACGTCGAGGCCCTTGTTGCCGTGTTTCGGGTAGACCGGGTCGGCGACCGGCGTCGACTTGCCCTTCGCCCAGGCGGAGTAGTCGACGGGCCCGGCCGGCGCGGCGGCGCTCGGGGCCGTCGTAGTCGCTGTCGTCGCCGGCTTGTCCTCACAACCCGCGACGAGAACGACGGCGGCGAGGGCCGCGGCCAGGAAGGGGGTGCGGTGCATGGCGGGCACGCTACCTTCTTGATCACCCTCCGTGGGGGCAGCCGGAGGTCGCCGAAAAACTGTCGGTGGCGGCCACTAGGCTTAAGAACGAAAGTCACCGGATCGGAAGTCTGGGAGCTCACCGCATGACCACCATCGCCCTGCCGACGTACGAGGACGCCGTCGCACGCTACGAGCCGGTCATCGGCCTGGAGACGCACGTCGAGCTGGGCACGCAGACCAAGATGTTCTGTGGCTGCCGCACCGAGTTCGGTGCCGAGCCCAACACCCAGGTCTGCCCGGTCTGTCTCGGCCTGCCCGGCGCGCTCCCGGTGGCCAACCGGGCCGGCATCGAGGCCACGATCCGCATCGGCCTCGCGCTGAACTGCGAGATCGCCACGTGGTGCCGCATGGCGCGGAAGAACTACTTCTACCCCGACATGCCGAAAAACTTCCAGACCTCGCAGTACGACGAGCCGCTCTGCGTCGACGGCTACGTCGATGTGGAGACCGGCGGAAAGACGTACCGGATCGGCATCGAGCGGGTGCACCTCGAGGAAGACACCGGCAAGACGCTGCACGTGGGCGGCGCGACCGGCCGCATCCAGGGCGCGACCGAGTCTCTGGTCGACTACAACCGGGCCGGCATCCCGCTCGTCGAGATCGTGACCAAGCCGGTGCCGGGCCTCGGCGAGCTCGCGCCCGAGGTCGCCCGGGCCTACGTGACCGAGCTGCGCGACATCATCCGCTCGCTCGGCGTCTCCGACGTGCGCATGGAGCAGGGCTCGCTGCGCTGTGACGTCAACACCTCGCTCAACAAGCCCGGCGCTGAGTGGGGCACCCGCACCGAGACGAAAAACGTCAACTCGCTGCGCTCGGTCGAGCGCGCCGTCCGCTCCGAGATCATCCGGCAGGCAGCGGTGCTCGACGGCGGCGGCCGCATCATCCAGGAGACCCGCCATTTCCACGAGGACCGCGGCGAGACCAGCCCCGGCCGGTCCAAGGAAGAGGCGACCGACTACCGCTACTTCCCCGAGCCCGACCTCGTGCCGATCGCGCCCGACCCGGCGTGGGTGGCCGAGCTCAAGGCGGCCCTGCCGGAAAAGCCGAGTGCCAAGCGGGCCCGCCTGCGTGAGGACTGGGGCATCAGCGAGCTCGACATGCAGTCGGTGGCCAACGCGGGCGCCGTCGAGCTGATCGAGGAGACGATCGCGGCCGGCGCTTCCCCCGCGGGCGCGCGCAAATGGTGGATGGGCGAGCTGGCCCGCCGTGCCAACGAGACCGGCATCGAGCTGTCCGCGGTGGGCGCGACCCCCGTGCAGGTGGCCGAGCTGCAGAAACTGGTCGACAGCGGCAAGCTCAACGACAAGCTGGCCCGCGCCGTGCTCGAGGGCGTGGTGGCCGGCGAGGGCAACCCGGCGGCCGTCATGGCGGCCCGTGGCCTCGAGGTGGTCAACGACGAGGGCGCCCTCACGGCGGCGGTCGACGAGGCCATCGCGGCCAACCCCGACATCGCCGCAAAGATCCGCGACGGCAAGGTGGCGGCCGCGGGCGCGCTGGTCGGCGCCGTCATGAAGACCACGCGCGGCCAGGCCGACGCCAAGGCCGTCCGCGACCTCATCCTGGCCCGCCTCTCGGCGTGAGCCCGCCTCGGCGTGCCGCCCGGCCGGGCGTGACGCTGGCTCACTGCGCGAGTTCGGTTCCCGGCGCGGGGCCGGCTCTCTTCGTGAGCTCGGCCAGGCCAGTCCAGGCGGTCCCGGTGTCGTACGACGGGAAATGTCCGATCGCCGTGCTCCGCAGAATTGCCTCCTGGGCGGAAACCGACGAGTCCGTCATGCCCGCTGACGTGCTCGCCCGGCTCGAACAGCGTCCCGCACTGGCGCCCGAGCCCGTCCAGGTAGGCCGCGAGCGCGCCCGGCCCGCAGGCGTCCGGGAAGAACAGGTCGGCGTCGATCCCGCTGTCGTGCGAGAGCAGGTGCCGGACCAGGATCTTCGACGCCGCCCCGGGCGTGGTGAGCGCGAACGACGGCAGGTGGTCGACGACCGGCCGGTCGAGATCGAGCGTCCCCCGCTCGACCTGCTGGAGCGGGGCAAGGTTAAGCCGTCAGCTGGGCGGTGCGCTGGTCGGGGTCGTCTGCGCGTCGTCGGCGCCGATCACGTTTCGCTGCATCTCCACGTTGGACTGGCCGGTGCCGCCGAGCTGGATGTCGTCGTACGCCTTGAGCTGGTGTTTCTCGTCGAAGTAGAGAACCGACAGGGTGAGCGGGGTCGGTTCCTCCTTCTCCAGGCCGCGCAGCCCGGCGCCGCCGGTCGACCCCTCGACCATCAGGCGGGTCGGCACCGGCGTCCGGATGCCGTCGGCCGAGATCGCCGGAGTCGGGGTCGGTGAGGCCGACGCGTCGGAGGCGGCCGGGCCGGGCGTCGGCGCCGGCAGCAGGCTCACCTCGCGATGGTGCAGGTGACCGGCGAGCACCAGCGGCACCACCCCGGACAGCGGCGGGGCCATCGCCGGGTCGTGCACCATCGCGATGTCGACCGGCTTGCCGCTCGCCTCGATCGTCTGAGCCAGCTGGTTGCCGGCCGCCAGCAGCGGGCTCGCGGCCGGGTCGTCCGCGTTCGCGGGTTCCGGCGCCGTGGTCTTGTCGGGGGTGAACTCCGGGTCGCCGATGCCGGCGATGGTGAGCCCGTCGATCGTCGTGATCTTGTCGTCCAGCACGATCGCGTTCTTCTGGCGGCCCACGGCGGACTGGATGATCCCCGAGTCGTGGTTGCCGCGGACATAGATGTACGGGACGCCGACCGATGGGATCGAGCTGACGTAGTTGGTCTCGGCCGCCGACCCCCAGTCGACCATGTCGCCGGTGTCGACCACCGCGTCGATGTCGAAGGTCTGCACCACCGTGCGGATCAGGCCCCAGGACGACGGGTTCAGGTGCAGGTCGGAGACGTGCAGGATGCGGGTCGTGTTGCCGGCCGGCTCGTACACCGGCAGCGACGACACCGTCGTGTAGAGGCGGCTCACGTTGCTGACGATCTGCTGGAGCTGGTCGGCGTATTTGCCGTAGTTGTCGGCGATGCGCCGCGCGTCACCGACCACGGCCGGCGCGTTGACCAGCAGGCCCTCGTACCGCGGCTCGGCGATCGAGCCCGGGCGCAGGGTGGCCGCCGCCAGGCCCAGGCTGCCCAGCGTCACCACCAGCGCGGTCACCCCGGCCGCGGCGATCCGGCGGATGTTGCGGAAGATCAGTGCGGACAGGATCAGGGCGCTGAGCACCGCGATACCGAGCGTGCGGACGCCGAGCCGCATGACACCGGTGCGTACGTCGTCGACCGCGTTCTCCCCGGCCGAGCTGATCGCGGCCGGGTCGTCGATGAGGGCCTCGGTGCGGCTCTGGTCGAGCGACCCGAGGTTGACCTTGAGGTGGATCGGGCCGTCGTGGCTGTCCAGGTGCAGCGAGCCGAGCGGCGGGATGTCGACCTCGGTGCCGCCCTGCACGGACGGGCTGATCGACATCTCGGCCCGGAACGGGCCCACCGCGATGTCGGCGTGGGCGAACAGCATCGTGCCGATCACGACGCCGCCGATGCTGATCAGGCCGACCGCGGCCGCGATACGGACGCGGCGGGTCCAGCGGTTGCGATAGGCGCGACCGGTCCACGCCGCGGCGTTGCGCACCTGGCGGCGTGCGGTGGACATATGGCGGAACCAGTTGGGCGAGGTCATGACGAGATCAGGTGATTCCCGCCCCGCCGTCGGAGAAAACAAGCCGGATGATCCGGTCGTCGTCGGGGGCGGGGTCGCCCGCGTCCTCCTGGTTCGACGTGCTGGCCCACAGCGAGCCGTCGGGGGCGGCGACCAGCCCGCGCAGCCGGCCGTACTCACCGGTCAGCAGCGCCTGCGGGGTGCCGAGCACGGTGCCGTTGCCGGTCACGTTGAGCAGCCAGACGCGCTTGCCGAGCAGGCACGCGGTGGCCACGGTCTGCTCGACCACCGCCACGCCCGAGCAGTACGAGTCGTTGATCGGCCAGCTGTACAACGGGCTGGTCAGGGCCGGGTTGGTGGAGGCGCCGTCGGCCTTGGCCCAGCCGTAGTTCTTACCCTTGACGATCACGTTCAGCTCGCCGTTCTTCGGCTGGCCGCTGTCGCTCGCGTACATCCGCTTGGTCTTGTCCCAGGCGATGCCCTGCACATTGCGGTGGCCGAGCGACCAGACCAGTGAGCCTTTGGACGGGTTGCCGGGGGCCGGTTTGCCGGCCGTGGTCATCCGCAGGATCTTGCCGGCCAGGCTCTTCGGGTTTTGTGCCTGCGTACCGGTGGGGGTGGCGTCGCCGGTGCCGGCGTAGAGGTAGCCGTCGGGGCCGAAGGCCAGCGCACCGCCGTTGTCGTCGGTCGAGCGGGGGATGCCGGTCACGATCGGCTGCAGTTTCCCCTTCAGCACCAGCTTGCCGATCCGGTTGTCCCTGGCCGTCGAGTAGTAGACGTAGATCGTCTTGTCGGCCGAGTATTTCGGGGAGACGGCGATGCCGAGCAGACCGCCGTCGCCGGAGGCCTGCACCTCGGTGAGCCGCTGCACCTCGGTGACGGTCAGCCCGTTCGCGTCGGACTCGGGGCCGACCTGCAGGATGCGCCCGGAGTCCCGCTCGGTGACCAGCGCGGAGCCGTCGGGCAGGAACGCCATGCCCCACGGGATCTCCAGCTTTTTGGCCAGCACGGTGACGGCGACCTCCTGGTCGCCCTCGGGCGCTCCGCTCGCCGATTCCGCCGCCGAGGGTTTCGGCAGGTTGGGCGGGGTGCCCTGGGCGTCGGGGTCGGGCGGGCCGAAGCTGCACGCCGCGGACAGCGCCAGCACGGCGCCGAGCGACACAAGCCCCGTTACGGCCCGGCGGGAACGCAGGATCACGCGACCTCCTCGACGTCGACGCACCCAGGGTAGCGGCGCTGCCTGGAAAGCCCCTGGCGATCAGTCGGGGTGGCTGATCTCTTGCTGGCCGGCGGCCAGCACGCGGGGAAGATTGCCCCGGGTCACACCGGTCAGACGGATCACGTTGCCGTTCTCGAGCAGCGCCGAGATCCGGCCGCGCTCGTCGGGGGCGAGCTCGGTGATCCGCGACCACGGCACCCGGGTGCTGCCGGCCAGCGCCCGGACCCGCAGCTCGTCGGGGTAGACGTCGGTGCCGGCCCGCCACGCCCAGACGAAGATGGCGATCGGGATGAGCAGGACGGGAGTCAGCTCCCACTTGGCCCCGGCAAGCGGGACCGTGCCGACGAACGCGATCACGGCGGCGACCAGGAGCGCGCCGGTCTTGCGGACGCGGAGCAGGGGCTTTCTTCTCACCTTCACATTGTCCCATCCGCGGTTTCGGGGCCGGACGGGGCGGCAGTTGTCCACAGGCGACGATCTGTGGATGCGCGGAATCACTACCCGGCCGTAACCTGTTCGAGGGACGTTCGTTGATCCCTGACAGCCGCAACCCCTTGTCCGACCGGCACCGCAGAGGAACCGTCGACGTGGCAGTGCAACCCCCCGTGCACTCCCGGCCCACCGACCGGGTGACGTTCCTCGCTGTGCCCGTGGTCGCCGCGCTCGTCCTGCTGGCCGGGGTCGCGGGCCTCACGCCGCCCGCGGTCGCGCTGGCCATCGGGCTGGGCGGCGCCGGCCTCTGGGCCTGCAGCCACCTGGTCCGGGCCGCTCTCGAGATCCACCATGCCGACGGCACGTTCGTCGCCTGCCGGGGCGCCGGCTTCATCGGCCTGGCCGCGCTGGCCACCGGCCTCACCGCGGTGGTTCCGCTCTGGGGGCCGCCGCACGCGGGTGTCTGGGCGACCATCGGGTACGCGGTGGCCGCCGCCCTGTACTGCGTCGGCGCGCTGTTCCTCCCCGGCTCGGCGACGAGCTGGGTGGTCCGCACGAGGCGCGCCTTCGACGGCGCCGGCCTGGGCGTCAGCCTCGGTTTCGCGGGCTACCTGATCCCCCCGGTGAAGGACGCGCACGTCGCGACCCTGCCGGTCACCCTGCTCGGCGCGGTCGGCATCTCGATCACCGTGATCGCGGTGCTGCGCAGCCGGCCGCACGGCGGCCCCTCGGTGCGCTGCGGCGCCGGAGCGGTCGCGGTCATGGTGAGCCTCGGCGTGCTCACCACGATGGTCGTGCTCGGCACCGGCGGCGCGCTGCTGCCGCTCCTGGGCCTGCCGGTCGTGGCCGGGCTCGCCGCCTCGGCCGACGGCGGCAGCCGCCGCGACCTGGCGCCGCCCCCGCTCGAGCCGCGCAGCCCCGATCAGGTCCTCGCGAGTTACCCGCTGCTGGCCGCGCCGGCCGCGGTCGGTGTGATCGCCGCTCTCTGGCACCTGATCACGGTGCGCGAGTTCGACACCGTCGGCATCGTCCTCGGCATCGGCATGGTCGCCGTGCTGGTGATGCGCGAGCTGCTGGTGGTGCGCGACATCCGGAAGTACGCCGGGCAGCTGCAGACCGCCGAGGCGCATTTCCGCTCGCTGGTGGCCGGCGCCACCGACCTCACGCTGGTTCTCGACGAGCGGCTGCGCATCAAGTGGCAGTCGCCGGCCGCGTCCCGGCTGTTCGGCCTCTCCGACGACGAGGTGGTCGGCCGCGAGTTCCGCGAGCTGATCCACCCCGACGACGCGGCCGGCGCCCAGGCCGCGATCGACTCGGTGCTGGCGGGCGAGCACGCCGACGGGCCGCCCGCGCTGGTCAACGCCCGGCTGCGGGACGGCGCCGAGCTGTGGCGCGACACCGAGTCGACGATCTCCGACCAGCGCGCGGTGCCCGAGGTGGCGGCGCTGGTGGTGCATGTGCGCGACATCGGCGAGCGCCGCCATCTGGAGCGTGCGCTGCACAAGCTGTCGTACACCGACCAGCTCACCGGCCTGGCGAACCGGCGGGCGCTGATGCGCGACCTACTGGCCTACCGCCGCCGCGCCGGCCGTCAGGGCACGCTGCTCGTGATCGACCTGCACGGCCTCGCCGAGATCAACGACAGCCGCGGCCGGGCGACGGGCGACGCCGTGCTGATCGAGGTCGGCCGCCGGATCAAGACGCTGCTCGCCGACGACGACGTGCCGGCCCGGCTCGGCGGTGACGAGTTCGCCGTGCTCACCGGCGACGGCGCCGTGCTGGCGTACGCGATGGCCACGCGCATCGCCACGGTCCTGGCCGAGCCGCTCGAGCTGCCCGGCACGGTGGTCGAGCTGCACACCAGCATCGGCCTGGCCGAGCTGGCCGGCGGCGCCGACTCCGACGAGGTGCTGCGCCACGCCGACCTGGCCCGCAAGCGCGCCCGGCAGATCGGCCTCGACCGCGTCGAGTGGTACGACCCTGACGTCGAGATGAAGCTCAACCGCCGGATGGAACTGGAGCAGCAGGTGCTCGGCGCGGCCGAGCGCGGCGAGCTCGACCTGGTCTTCCAGCCGGTGGTCGACCTGCGCGACCATCTGCCGGTCGGCGTCGAGGCGCTGCTGCGCTGGCGGCATCCCGAGCTGGGCACGATTCTGCCGGCCGAGCTGCTGCCGATCGCCCGGGCCGTGGGCATCGCGGCCGAGCTCGACGAGTGGGTGCTCGACGCCGCCTGCAAGCACCTGATGGCCTGGACCACGGGGGACAACTCGTTCTGGCTGTCGATCAACGTGTCGCCCCGCGAGCTGCTCACCGCCCGTTTCCCCGACCGCGTCGCAGCGATCCTGAACCGATATCACCTGCCACCCGAGCGGCTGGTCGTCGAGGTCGCCGAGGACTGGATCGCCGAGGACGTGCCCACGATCGTGGCTTCGCTGGCCGGCCTGCGCAAGCTGGGCGTGCGGGCCGCGCTCGACGACTTCGGGGCCGGCCAGGCGTCGCTGTCGCACCTGCGCCGGCTCCCGGTCGACATGCTCAAGCTGGACGCGTCGCTGGTCAACTCGCCGTCCGAGGCGACCTTCGGCAACGGGCCGGCGGTGATCGACGTGGTGGTGAGCCTGGGTCGTCGGCTGGGCCTGGAGATCGTGGCGAAGGGGCTCGAGACCGAGGAGCAGATCCAGCGGGCGGCCAAGGCGGGCTGCCTGTTTGGGCAGGGCTTCGCACTGGGCCGTCCTGGGCCCGCCGAGCGCATCGAGGCCTATCTGGAAAGCCACCACGCCTAGGCTTTAAGACCGCAGGGCTCCGCCCCGCACCCCGGCCTCGGCTCGGAGATGCCTCCGCGTGTTTCTTGCGGTGGGTGGGGTGATCTCCTCGCGGCGGCTGCCGTAGGGGATCGCAAGAGTGGGTGGGACGCAAACGGGGTGTGTTTGCGTCCCACCCACTCTTGCGATTTGGCTGGGCTGCCGACGCGAGGAGATCACACCCGGGTTTCTCTGGGCGGCATTCGCCGCCAATCAACCCCCTCCCGCATCGTGATCACGCCCTCTCGCAGTTCGGACACACCACCCGCCCGGAAACGGATCCCGCCCCAAACATCCCGATATGCGAGCCCGCTGCGGCCCGAGCTCCCCGGCATTAGGCGCATATCACCCGCCGGATCTGGCTGGCTCCCGCGCGGAGGATATCGGTCCGACACCTCGGGTTCGGAAAATGCCTAGCGGGGTGGAGCGGTGCTTCCCCGGGGCGTGAGGTGGGCGGTGCCGGCCTCGACGTTGCCGACTTCCTTGCCGTCGATGGATGCCAGCAGCTCGCGGGCCGCGTGGGCGCCGTACTCCGCGATGTCGCGGGTCAGGGCGGTCAGCGGCGGGTGCACGAGGCTGCACAAGGGAGAGTCGTCCCAGGCCACGATGGACAGATCGCCGGGGACGGCCAGGCCCATCTCCTGTGCCACCGCGAGCCCGGCCACGGCCATCACGTCGTTGTCGTAGATGATCGCGGTGGGCCGGTCGGTGTCGATCAGCAGCCGGCGGGTGGCGCGGCTGCCCTCCTCGCCGGTGTAGTCGGACGGCACGGTGACCGCCTCGAGGCCGAGCGACGAGCACGTGTCGTTGAACGCCTTGGTGCGGGCCTGCGTGTGCAGCAGCCCGGGCAGACCGCTGACCCGGGCTATCCGCCGGTGGCCGAGCGCGACCAGGTAGCGCACCGCCTCGGTGATCGCGCCGGCGTCGTCCGACCAGATCTGCGCGATCTTGCCGGTCTCGCCTGGGCCACCGATCACCACGGCCGGCAGCTGGAGCTGCTGCAGGACGGGGATGCGAATGTCGTTCTCGCGGAGGTCGGTGACGATCACGCCGTCGATGCGCCGCTCGCCCCACCAGCGCCGATAGACCTCGACCTCGAGCTCCGGCGTGGCCACGACCTGCAACGTCAGCGCGTACGACCGGGCGGAGAGCTCGGCCTCGAAGCCGCTGATGAGCCCCATGAACCAGGGCTCGATGCCGAGGATCCGGGCCGGCCGGCACAGGGTGAGGCCGACGGCGCGCGCGGACGCGCCGGACAGCGCCCGGGCAGCACTGTTCGGGTTGAACCCGATCTCCTGCGCGATCGCAACGATGCGTTGGCGCGTCGCCTCGGAGACACCGGGCTGTCCATTGAGCGCGTACGAGACGGCGCCCTTGGACACGCCCGCCCGCCGCGCGATGTCGGCGATCGTGGGCCGCTTCACTCGGTCTCCCTCTAGTTTCCGGCTGAAGCTTACCGGCACGCGTTTCGGTAGAGCGCTCTCACGCCACCCCATGGCGAGATGGCCAAGCGTCGGCGGCAGGGCTTGAGCGGTTAAGTGTCGCCGGACACACGCCGTTTGTAAACCGCGAAAGAGGTAGAAGTCCGTTTCGTCCCACTTAACTGTCACTGACAACGATGGGAAATCAACGCGGTAACACGCTATTGACAGTCATCGAGGCACGGCTTAGCGTCACCACAACTTACCCGGTTCAGTAAATTCTCTCCTCTGTGGAGGCGCAATGAAACGTCTTGGCAAAGCGACGGCGGCGGCCGGCGTCGCGGCAACCCTGGCCCTCACGGGCTGCAGCGGTCAGAGCCTCGAGGGCGACGGCGACAAGGCCCAGGGCACCATCACGCTCAAGGTCGCGTTCTGGGGCGACATGGGCCTCGACAAGCTCAAGGCCCAGTACGAGGCGGCCCACCCCAACATCAAGATCGTGCTGAACTCGGGCGAGTACAACGCCCAGCACGAGGACCTGCAGAAGAAGATCGTCGCCGGCACCGGCGCCCCGGACATCTCGGCCATCGACGAGGGCTTCATCGTCCAGTTCCGCAGCCAGGCGGACAAGTTCGTCAACTTCATGGACAAGGGCGGCGCCGAGTACGAGTCGAAGTACCTGCCCTGGAAGTGGCAGGAGTCCATGTCGACCGACGGCAAGCAGATCGGTCTCGGCACCGACGTCGGCGGCCTGGCCATGTGCTACCGCTCCGACCTGTTCAAGGCGGCCGGCCTGCCCACCGACCGGGACGCGGTCAGCAAGCTCTGGAACAACTGGGACGACTTCATCAACGTCGGCAAGCAGTACACCGCCAAGACCCACAAGAAGTTCGTCGACTCCGGCACCAACATGTTCAACCCGGTGCTCGCCCAGCAGCCGGTCGGCTTCTTCGACACCGGCGAGAAGCTGCAGATGGACGGCGGCCCCAAGGTCGCGTTCGACGTCAGCATGAAGGCCCTCGACGCCGGCATCTCGGCCAACCTGGCCAGCTTCCAGCCCAACTGGGACCAGGGCTTCAAGAAGGACCAGTTCGCCGTCCTGGCCTGCCCGGCCTGGATGCTCGGCCACATCCAGGACACCGCGCCCGACCAGGCCGGTAAGTGGGACATCGCGTCGATCCCCGGCGGCGGCGGCAACTGGGGCGGCTCGTGGTGGACCATTCCGGCCCAGGGCAAGAACATCGACGCCGCGGCCGACTTCGTGAAGTGGATGGTCGCTCCCGAGCAGCAGATCGAGGTCTTCAAGACCGTCGGCAACCTGCCCTCGCAGCCCGCGCTCTACAAGGACCCGGCGGTGCTCGACTACAAGAAGGAGTTCATGAGCAACGCCCCGACCGGCCAGATCTTCGCGGCCACCGCCGAGAACCTGAAGCCGCAGTACCTCGGCAAGAAGGCCGGCCCGACCCGCGTCGCGGTGGAGAACGTGATCACCCAGGTGCAGGAGGGCAAGCTCAAGTCGGCCGACGCGTGGGCGGTCGCGGTCAAGGAGGCCGAGAAGGCCGCCAACTCCTGATCTGACAAGTCCTGTGGCGGGGCGGCGCATGCCGCCCCGCCCTTAGCTTAGGAGTGGCAGTGTCCCTCACCCAGCTCAGGCCGTCGCCGCAGCACGCGGCGCCGCCGCCCAAGCAGAGCAGGGCGAAGCTCCTGCTCTACCGGTTCGACACGAAGGCGACCCCGTACGTCTTCATCGCGCCGTTCTTCGTCCTGTTCGCGATCTTCGGCCTGTTCCCGATCGTGTACAACGCCGTCGTCTCGCTGCGCACCTGGAAGCTCGACGAGCCGGACAAGGACGGCTGGGCCGGCTTCGCCAACTTCACGAAGCTGCTCACCGACTCGGACTTCTGGAACGCCCTCTACAACACGTTCGGCATCTTCGTCCTGTCGACCGTGCCGCAGCTGCTGCTCGCGCTGATCATCGCGAACCTGCTCAACCGCAAGCTGCGGGGGCAGTCGTTCTGGCGGATCGGCATCCTGTTGCCGTACCTCACGCCGGTGGTCGCCTCGACGCTGGTCTTCTCGGTCTTCTTCGCGCGCGACAACGGCATGGCGAACTGGTTCCTCTCGCTCGTCGGCTACGGCCAGGAGCAGCCGCTGGACTGGCGCGCCGAGAAGTGGAGCAGCTGGATCGCGATCGCCACGATGGTCAACTGGAAGTGGATCGGCTACAACGCGTTGCTCTACCTCTCCGCCATGCAGACCATTCCCAAGGACGTGTACGAGGCGGCCGCCGTCGACGGCGCCGGCCCGTGGCGGCAGCTGTGGCGGATCACGGTCCCGATGATCCAGCCGGTCGTCGTGTTCACCGTGATCCTGTCGACCATCGGGGGGCTGCAGCTGTTCAACGAGCCGATGATGTTCGACCAGAACCCCCAGTCCGCGACCGGCGGATCGGCGCACCAGTTCCAGACCATCGCCCAGCTGATCTACAAGGTCGGCTGGAAGGACCTCAACCTCGGCTACGCGGCCGCGATGAGCTGGGCGCTCTTCCTGATCATCCTGATCGTCGCGGGCATCAACGCCCAGCTCACCAAGCGCATCGGAGGGGACCGGTGACCACATTCGTGAACCGGGCGCCGCAGGACACCCGCGGCAGTTGGAAGACGTACCTCGGACTGACCGCGGTGCTGCTCGTCTCGGCCTTCCCCGTGTACTGGATGTTCGTGATCGCGTCGAGCACCGATGCGGCGGTCTCGCAGATCCCGCCGTCGGTGATTCCGGGCAGCCAGCTCTTCAAGAACCTCAACGAGGTCTTCACGATGCAGGAGGTCTACTTCACGGCCTCCCTGATCAACAGCGTGATCGTGTCCACCGTCATCACGGCGGCGACGCTGTTCTTCTGCTCGCTGGCCGGGTTCGCCTTCGCCAAGCTGCGCTTCCCGGCCCGTAACGCGCTGATGTTCGTGGTGATCCTGACCCTCACCGTGCCCAACCAGCTCGGCGTGGTGGCCCTGTACATCCTCATGGGCAAGCTCGGCTGGAACGGCACCCTGCTCGCGGTCATCGCCCCGGGCCTGGTCAGCGCGTTCGGCGTCTTCTACATGCGTCAGTTCATCGCCCACGCCGTGCCGGACGAGCTGGTCGAGTCGGCGCGTATCGACGGCGCGATGACCATGCGGGTCTACTTCAGCATCGTGCTGCCGGCGATCCGCCCGGCCCTCGCGGTTCTGGGCCTGCTGACCTTCGTGATGGCCTGGAACGACTTCCAGTGGCCGCTGATCACGCTGAACGGCACCGACTTCCCCACCTCGATGGTCGCCCTCAGTGACCTGGCCAGCGGCAACTATGTGATCTATCGCCGGGTGCTGGCCGGCGCCTTCGCGGCTACCGTTCCCTTGATCATTCTGCTGCTGATCGGCGGCAGGCAGATCGTCCGGGGAATTATGGAAGGCGCAGTCAAGAACTGATGGGAGTGTCGTGACCTCGTACCAACCGTTGCATGAGGGCTGGACCGTCTCGGGCGCGGACGTGACCGCTCTGCCCGCGAGCGTTCCGGGCTGCGTGCACACCGATCTGCTCGCGGCCGGCCGCATCGAGGACCCCTACCTGGACGAGAACGAGACGAAGCTGACCTGGATCGGGCGCACGGAGTGGGTGTACTCCACCACCTTCGCCGCCGCTCCCGGCACGCCGCGGCTCGATCTCGTCTGCGCGGGCCTCGACACGGTCGCGTCGATCGAGCTGAACGGCGTGCAGGTCGGCCAGACCGCCAACATGCATCGCGGCTACCGCTTCGACGTCCAGCCACTGGTGCGCGCGGGCGACAACTCACTGAAGATCAAATTCAACAGCCCCTATGCGTACGCGGAGGAGCAGCAGCGCCGGCTGGGCGCGAGGCCGAACGCGTACGGGGAACCGTTCAACTTCATCCGGAAGCAGGCCTGCAACTTCGGCTGGGACTGGGGACCGACCCTGGTCACGGCCGGGATCTGGCAGCCCATCGGCCTGCACGGCTGGTCGGTGGCCCGGCTCGCCGAGGTCCGGCCCCAGGTCACGGTGGCGGACGGGACGGGCCGGGTCGAGGTGCGGGTACGACTCGAGCGGGCGGCCGAGGAACCGGTGACGATCACCGCCTCGGTCGCCGGCCGCCGCGCCCAGGCCACCGTCGACGGCATCGAGGCGCTGCTGATCCTCACCGTCGACGACCCGGAGCTGTGGTGGCCGCGCGGCCTCGGCAAGGCGGCGCTGCACGACCTCGACCTCACGCTGGCGACGGCGGACGGCACGACACTCGACACCTGGTCGCGGCGGATCGGCTTCCGCTCGGTGCGGGTCGACACGGCCGGCGACGCGTACACGCTGATTGTCAATGACGTCCCGGTCTTCGTCCGCGGCGTCAACTGGATCCCCGACGACGTCTTCGCCGACCGGATCACCCGCGACCGGATAGCCCGGCGCTTCCGGCAGGCCGTCGATGCGAACGTCAACTACCTGCGGGTCTGGGGCGGCGGCCGGTACGAGTCCGAGGACTTCTACGAGCTGGCCGACGAGATGGGCCTGCTGGTCGGCCAGGACTTCCCGTTCGCCTGTGCCGCGTACCCCGAGGAGGAGCCGTTCGCCTCCGAGATCGAGGCCGAGGCCCGGGAGAACGTGGTGCGCCTCAGCTCCCATCCCAGCCTCGTCCTGTGGACCGGCAACAACGAGAACATCTGGGGCCACGAGGACTGGGACTGGAAGCAACGGCTGGCCGGCCGGTCCTGGGGCGCCCACTACTACTTCGAGCTCCTGCCCCGGGTCGTCGCCGAGCTCGACCCGACCCGGCCGTACTGGCCCGGCAGCCCGTACTCGGGCACCCGGGACCGCCACCCGAACGACCCGGCCTTCGGCACGACGCACATCTGGGACGTGTGGAACACCGACGACTACACGAAGTACGCGGCCTACCGCCCGCGCTTCGTGGCCGAGTTCGGCTTCCAGGCGCCGCCCACATACTCGACGCTGCGGCGGTCGATCTCCGACGACCCGCTGGCCCCCGACTCGCCCGGCATGGCCCACCACCAGAAGGCCGGCGGCGGCGACGAGAAGCTCTCGCTCGGCCTGGCGAACCACCTGCCGGCCCCGCGCGACTTCGACGACTGGCACTACCTGACCCAGCTCAACCAGGCCCGCGCGGTCGCCTTCGGCATCGAGCACTTCCGCTCGCTGCGGCCGCTCTGCATGGGCAGCATCATGTGGCAGCTCAACGACTGCTGGCCGGTGACGTCATGGGCCGCGGTCGACGGCGACGGCCGCAAGAAGCCGCTCTGGTACGCGATGCGCGACGCCTACGCGGACCGGCTGCTCACCCTGCAGCCGCGCACGGGCGCTCCGCTGACGCCAGGAGGCCCCGCACCCGTCGAGCCCGGCGCGGTCTTCACGGCGGACGGCGCGCCCGCCCTCGTCGCGGTCAACGACGGGGCCGAGCCGTGGATCGTCGAGGCCACCGTGACCCGGCGCAACCTCGCGGGCGCGATGCTGGCCTCGGCGTTCCTGAGCGTCCCGGTCGAGCCCGGCGCGGCGGTGACCGTGCCGCTGCCCCCGGATGTGTCCACTCCGGACGACCCGGCCGCCGAGCTGATCGTCGCCGACGCCGGCGGGCTCCGCACCGTGCGCTTCTTCGCGCCGGACAAGGACATCCCCTGGCCGTCCGCGTCGTTCACCTCATCGGTCGACGCCGACGGACCGTCCACAAAGGTCACCGTCACCGCCGGCACGATCCTGCGGTCGCTGACGCTCTACCCCGACCGCCTCGACCCCGAGGCCGAGACCGACCGCGCCGGCGTCACGCTGCTCCCCGGCGAGTCGGTGACCTTCACCGTCCACTCCGGACAGCCACTCGACCCGGCCGCACTGATGTCCCGCCCCGTCCTGCGCTGCGTCAACGACATCTAAGGCTCCGTCCGGTCGATCACGTCGCCTGGGCCACGCCCCGGCCCGGCGTGATCGCTCGGGCGGGCCGGCCGCGGGCGTGCTCAGCGGGATGTCGTGGCCGGGCCTCAAGCCGGGGAGCCGGTGACTACGACGGGCGCGCCCAGCAGGATGTCGTGGTCGGTGTGCTCGCCGGAGAGTTCCACGCGGGTGGCCACCGGGGCGTGGCCGCTCGCGGCCACCGTGTAGGTGCCGGGCGGCAGGTCGCGCAGCTCGTAGCGGCCGTTGCGGTCGGTGGTTGTCGAGCCGGCCACCTCGCCGTCGGCGCCCACCGCGACCACCGAGGCCTCGGGCACCGGGCGGCCGGAGCGGGCCGCGCGGACGCTGCCGGAGAGCGTCGTGCCGATCGTCAGCATCAGGTCGGCCTGCCGGGAGCGGCCGGGCGAGATGATGCGGGTCGCCGGGCGGGCGTGTTCGGCGGTGGCCGTGAGCATGTAGTCCGCCTGGTCGAGGCCGGCCAGGCGGTACTGGCCGTCGGCGCCGGTGGTCGCCGTGGCCACGACCGTGCCGGCCAGGTCGGTCAGGGTCACGGTGGCGCCGCCGACCGGCCGGTTCTGCCGATCGGTGATGCGGCCCTCGATGCGCCCGGCGCCGGCCAGCGAGAGGACCCGGCGGATCTCGCCGACGCCCGCGTTCACCAGCACGGCGGCCGGCTGGTGGTCGTCGGCCGCGCAGATCAGCAGGAACGCGCCCCCGGCCGGCAGCGGCAGCCGGAACTCGCCGTCGCCGCCGGTGACCGTGTGGGCGACCTGCCCACCGGCGAACTCGGCGACGGTCACGGTCGCGCCGTCGAGCGGCAGGCCGTCGGGCCCGTCCACCCGCCCGCTGACCACGGGCCGCACCTCCTCTTTGGACACTGACTCTCCTGACGTGCTGACCGAAGCGGGCTGGGCAGAGGGGCGAATCGCGTCGGGGGTGACCGCCGCGACAAGGGCCGCGGACTCGATAACGGCCGGCTCCGCGTGCGTGGACGCGGGCGCGGCATGCGCGCGTGCGCGTCCGGTTGTGGTTGCGGTTCCGGTTGCGGCGAAAGGGTGCGCGGGTGCCGGCTCGGCCTCGGGTGCGGCGGGGTGGGCGAGTGCCGCCGGCACCGGGGTGGGCGCGGGCGCGGCGCCAGGGTGCGCGGGCACCGAGACGGGCGCGGGTGCGGACGTCCGGGCCGCGGTCGGAGGCGTCGCGGACTCGCGGGCCGCCATCGCCGACTGGGCGCGCAGGGGGATCTGCGGGAGGAACAGGAACAGCACCCAGGCGACGAGCAGCACGACCGCGGCCATCAGGAAGATGTGGTCCATCGCGGTGGAGAAGCCGGACTGGAACGGCCGGGCCAGGGCCGGCGACACGTGGTCGAGGAACGACGTGTCGTCCAGCGAGGACGATGAGACGCCGCCGCCGTGCAGGGCGGCCAGCAGCGGCCTGTTGGCCGGGTCGGCGGTCACGGCCGGGTCGGAGAGCACGTGGGCGTCGCGATAGGCGGCGCCGATGCGGTCGCCGACCGTGCCGAAGAGGATCGACAGGAAGATGGCGGTCCCGGCCGTCGCGCCCATCTGCCGGAAGAACGTGGCCGAGCTGGTCGCCACCCCGATCTCCGAGGGCGCCATCGCGTTTTGCACGGCCAGCGTGATCGGCTGAAGGACCAGACCAAGCCCAAAACCGAAGATCCCCATGAACATTCCCGTACGCCCGAAAGGCGTGTCGACGCCGAGCGAGGCGAGCATGAGCAGCCCGGCGATCATCAGAATCGCCCCGGCGATCGGGTACGGCTTGTACCGGCCCGTCCGGCTGATCAGCCGGCCGGAGATGAGCGAGCCGAGCACGATGCCCGCGGTCAGCGGCAGCAGTTGCAGGCCCGACTCGGTCGGCGTCGCGCCCCGCACGATCTGCAGGTAGAGCGGGAGCAGCGCGAGGCCGCCGAACATGCCCATGCCGATCACGAAGCCGCCGGCCGAGGTCAGCGCGAACGTCGGGTTGCCGAAGAAGCGCAGCGGGATCAGCGCCTCCTCGCCCATGATCGCCTCGCTGAGCAGGAACAACGCGAGGCCGAACGCGGCGATCGCATAGCAGATCAGCGAGCGGCGGTCGCCCCAGCCCCAGGCGCGGCCCTGCTCGGCGACGGTCAGCAGCGGCACCAGGCAGACGCAGATCGTCGCCGCGCCCCACCAGTCGATCCGGTGATCGCGCCGGCGGTGCGGCAGGCGCAGCCGGCGGGCGACCACGAACAGCGCGACCACGCCGACCGGCACGTTGACCAGGAACACCCATCGCCAGCCGGCGATGCCGAGGATCTGGTCGGCGCCCGCGAAGAAACCGCCGATGACGGGGCCGAGCACGCTCGACATGCCGAAGACGGCCAGGAAGTAGCCCTGGTAGCGCGGGCGGTCGCGGGCCGGGACGACATCCGCGATGATCGCCAGGGCCAGCGAGAACAGCCCGCCCGCGCCGAGGCCCTGCACCGCCCGGCAGCCCGCCAGCACGTACATCGAGGTGGCGAACGAGCAGGCTGCCGAGCCGAGCACGAAGATGGTGATGGCGGCCAGGAAGAACCGCTTACGGCCGTAGATGTCGGAGAGCTTGCCGTAGAGCGGCGTCGAGATGGTCGCGGTGATCAGGTACGCGGTGGTGACCCATGCCTGCATCGACAGCCCGTGCAGATCGTCGCCGATGGTCCGGATGGCCGACGCCACGATCGTCTGGTCGAGCGCCGCGAGGAACATGCCGAGCATCAGCCCGGCGAGCACCTCGAGGATCTGGCGATGGCCCAGCTGCGATGACTCGGTTGATCCCACCTATTCGCAACGATGCATCGTGCCGTCAGGTTTCCTTACGACGTGTACGCGCCGGCGTCGAGGTCCTCGATGAGGCTTGGGTGGGTCGGCGTCCAGCCGAGGGTCTGCCGGGTGATCTCGCTGGTGATCGGGACGTCCATCGAGAAGAACATGGCCAGCCACTCGAACTGCTCGGCGGCGACCGGCTTCACCGGGATGCCGGTGGCCCGGCCGATCGCCTCGGCGATCTCGCGGGTGGGGACGCCCTCGTCGGCGATGGCGTGCCACACCGAGCCGGGGGTCGCCTGCTCGACGACGAGCCGGAGCAGGGCGGCCGCGTCGAGCACGTGGACGGCCGGCCAGCGGTTGGCGCCGTCGCCGGGGTAACCGCTCACGCCGGTGCGGCGGGCGATGTCGACCAGGACGGCCATGAAGCCGTGGTCGCCCCGGCCGTGCACGGTCGGCGCGAACCGGACGACGGCGGAGCGCACGCCGCGGTCGGCGAGGGCGAGCGTGGCGGCCGCGCTGGCCACCCGGGGATGCAGGCCGTCGTCGGGGCGGTCGAGCTCGGTGGCCGAGCGCCCGTTCACCAGGCCGATCACGCCCGAGGCGATCACCAGGGGCTTGCCGGTTCCGGCGAGGGTGTCGCCGAACGCGTCGATGGCGGCCCGGTCCATCGCGGCGGCGGCGGCCATGCCGCCGGGGGAGAAGTCGGCGTGGTTGTAGCCGAGGTGGATCACGCCGTCGGAGTCGGCCGCCGCAGCCCGCAGGCCGTCGAGGTCGTCCAGGTCGCCGCGGCGGACCTCGGCGCCGAGAGCGGCCACCTTGGCGGCGGACGCGTCCGAGCGGGCCAGGCCGACGACCTGGTGGCCGGCCTTGATGAGCTCGGCGACGGTGGGCGAGCCGATCCAGCCGGATGCGCCGGTGACGAAGATGCGCATGTCGAACCTCCAGTGATGTCACTTGATGACATCGTCCACGCTAGCACGGTGATGTCATGGTGTGACATGACTAGAATCATGTCGTGGGACGGTGGGAGGGAGACGCGGCCGGCCGCCTTCGGGAGGCCGCCATGAGGCTGTACGCCGAGCGCGGCTACGAGCAGACGACGGTGGCCGACATCGCGAGCGAGGCCGGGCTGACCGCGCGCACGTTCTTCCGGCACTTCGCCGACAAGCGCGAGGTCCTCTTCTCCGGCTCGGAGATCCTGCTGGAGCGCATGGTCGAGGCCCTCGATGCGGTGCGGCCCGGCCAGGGCCCGATGCGCGCGGTCGCCGCGGCGCTGGACGCGGCCGCCGTCATGCTCGGCCGCGACCCGTCGTTCTCCCGCCGGCGGCAGTCGCTGATCGACGCGAGCGCGGAACTGCGCGAGCGCGAGCTGATCAAGATGGCGACGATCGGCGCGGCCCTGGCCGACGGCCTGCGCCGCCGCGGAGTTCCGGCCGCCGACGCGAGCCTGGCGGCCGAGGCCGGGATCGCCGTGTTCCGGGTGGCCTGGGAGCAATGGCTGGCCGGCCCGCCCGAGGCGGACCTGGCCGGGATCATGCGCGCGACGCTGGAGCGGCTCTCGACGGTGACCACCGCCCTCAGCCCGGAAGCGGCGGACGGCTGAGGCCACGCACCCAGCTGGTGCGCGGCCTCGTGGCGCTGCCGTTCATGCGGTTGTGAAAGCAGTCGGGGCGTACGATATGAGGCTTTTTACTCGGGAACGCGGCGGTAGGCGCCATCGCTAGCGCTCGTGGCCATCGAGGCGTACGCCCGGAGGGCCGCGGAGACCGGACGCGTCCGGTTGAGCGGCGAGTACGGCTTGGGGCGGCGTTCCTGCTCGTGGCGGCGCTGGGAGAGCGTCTCGTCGTCGACCTCGAGCCTGATGCTGCGGCCGGGGATGTCGATGGTGATCTCGTCGCCGGTCTCGACCAGGGCGATGAGGCCGCCGGACGCCGCCTCGGGCGAGACGTGGCCGATGGAGAGGCCGCTCGTGCCGCCGGAGAAGCGGCCGTCGGTGATCAGCGCGCAGGCTTTGCCGAGGCCACGGCCCTTGAGGAAGCTCGTGGGGTAGAGCATCTCCTGCATGCCGGGGCCGCCGCGCGGGCCCTCGTAACGGATCACCACGACGTCGCCCTCGACCACCTGCTTGCCGAGGATGCCCTCGACCGCGGCGTCCTGCGACTCGAAGACGCGGGCCGGGCCGGAGAACTTCCACAGGGACTCGTCGACGCCGGCGGTCTTGACGACGCAGCCGTCGGGGGCGAGGTTGCCGAAGAGGATCGCGAGGCCGCCGTCGACCGTGTACGCGTGGTCGACGCTGCGGATGCAGCCGTTCTCGCCGTCGGTGTCGAGCGTGGCCCAGCGGTTCGTCGTGCTGAACGGCTGGGTGGTGCGGACGCCGCCGGGGGCCGCGTGGAAGAGCTCCAGCGCCTCGGGGCCAGGGTTTCCGCCGCGAATGTCCCATTTGTCGAGCCAGCTGGACAAATCGGGTGAATGGACGCTCCGGACCTCCGTCTTGAGGGCGCCGCCGCGGTTCAGCTCGCCGAGCAGGGCGGGGATGCCGCCGGCCCGGTGCACGTCCTCCATGTGGTACTTCACGCTGTTCGGCGCGACCTTGGACAGGCAGGGCACCCGGCGGGAGATCGCGTCGATGTCGGCCACGCTGAAGTCGAGCTCGGCCTCGCGGGCCGCGGCCAGCAGGTGCAGCACCGTGTTGGTCGAGCCGCCCATCGCGACGTCGAGGGCCACGGCATTTTCGAACGCGGAGCGGCTGGCGATGCTGCGCGGCAGGACCGACTCGTCGTTCTTCTCGTAGTAGTCCTTGGCGATCTCGACGATCAGCTTGCCGGCCTGCTCGAACAGGGCGCGGCGGGAGGCGTGCGTGGCCAGCGTCGAGCCGTTGCCGGGCAGCGCCAGGCCGATCGCCTCGGTGAGGCAGTTCATCGAGTTGGCCGTGAACATGCCGGAGCAGGAGCCGCAGGTCGGGCAGGCCGAGCGCTCGATGGTGCCGAGCTGCTCGTCGGTCACGTTCTCGTTCGCCGACGCGCTCATGGCGTCGATCAGGTCGAGTTTCTCGTGCACGATGCCCTCGATGGCGACCGTCTTGCCGGCCTCCATCGGGCCGCCGGAGACGAAGACCGTCGGGATGTTGAGCCGGAGCGCGGCGATCAGCATGCCGGGGGTGATCTTGTCGCAGTTCGAGATGCAGACCAGGGCGTCGGCGCAGTGCGCGTTCACCATGTACTCCACCGCGTCGGCGATCAGCTCGCGGCTGGGCAGCGAGTAGAGCATGCCGCCGTGGCCCATGGCGATGCCGTCGTCCACGGCGATCGTGTTGAACTCGCGACCGACGCCGCCGGCCTCGGCGATCGCGTCGGCGACGATCCCGCCGAGGTCCTTGAGGTGCACGTGACCTGGTACGAACTGCGTATAGCTGTTGGCAATGGCCACGATGGGCTTGCCGAAGTCGTCGTCGGTCATCCCGGTGGCGCGCCACAGGGCACGCGCGCCGGCCATGGTTCGACCGTGGGTCGAGGTCCGGGAACGCAGGTCAGGCATCCCCTCATAGTGCCACCGCGGTAAGGGCCGGATGCCACTGGCGTCCACAGCTCGGGATGAGGCTGCCTTCAGTCCGATCAAGGGTGGCGGCGGGGAGGTTGGACTGGGGGGTGCCTAATTACATCGACATCGGGCACAGTGTTTCCGTGCAATCACCGTCCGGCGTGGAGCTGGCCGGGGTCGTCGGCCTTCTGGTCGCCGTCCCGGCCGTCGCCCTGCTGGGCAATTCCGGCCGCCGGCACACGGGCGCGGCCCGGCGGGCACACCTCATCCTGGCCCTCGGCGGCGCGGTCGCCACCGCCGCGGCGCTCGCCGGCGTGCTGAGCGCGCTGCTGAGCGACGCGCCGCCACCGCGCCTGGCGCTCGGCTCGGCGGTCGGGATAGGCACCGCGATCGGCACGCTCGCCCTGCTGGCCGGCACCGCCCTGCTGCCGGGCGCGGCCGAGAGCCCCGGCGCGGCCGTGCGCCATCTGCTCGACGGTCTGGTCATCGCGGCGGCCTTCTGGTTCGTCGGCTGGGTGCTGTTGTCCGAGCCCACCCACCTGCTCGGCGACGCCACCCCGATGGCCTGCCCGTCGCTGCTGATCCCGACCGGGCTGCTGGTCATCTCGCTCGGCCTCACCATCGTGCTGGCGCTGCACGCCCACCGGCCGCGGCTGACCACGGTCCGGGTGGCCTCCGGCGTGACCCTGGTGGCCGCCGCCGCGGTCGGTCTCGGCGGCGGCATCTGCCAGGCCCGCGACAGCTGGGTGCTGAGCGGCGCGCTGCTGCTGCCGGCCGGGCTGGCCCTGATCGCGCACGCGGTGAAGACGGCCGACCGCCCGGTCGAGGTGGTCGGCGACCTGAGCGAGCGCGGCACGGCGTACGCGGTGGTCCCGATGGTGGCGATGGTCACCGCACTCGGCTTCCACCTCGCGCGCGGCGGCTCCTTCGGCTTCTACGCCTTCCTCGGCGCCAGCGTCGAGGGCTTCGCCCTGGTCGGCCGGCAATACCTGGCTCTCGGCGACGTCCGGCGGTACACGCTCAAGCTGCGGCAGCGCGAGGCGCATTTCCGCGAGCTCGCACACACCGACCCGCTCACCGGGCTGGCCAACCGGCGCGGCCTGCAGCGGGCGCTGCGCGACTGCGACTGCCCCGAGGAACCGCTCGTGCTGGTCGGCATCGACCTCGACGGCTTCAAGACGGTGAACGACATGCGCGGCCACGACGCCGGCGACGCGGTGCTGGTCGAGGTCGGCGAGCGGCTGCGGCGCAACCTGCTCGAGGGCGACGTGGCGGCCCGGCTCGGCGGCGACGAGTTCGCGCTGCTCATGCACGGCACGGCCGACGAGGCGATGCTCACCGCGCACCGGCTGCTCGCGGTGCTCGGCGAGCCGTACGAGGTCGAGGGTGGCTCGGTCTTCCTCTCCGCCTCGATCGGCGTCGCCGACACCGGGGAGCTGATCCGCGACGCCGATCTGGCCCTGCGGTACGCGAAGCAGCGCGGGAAGAACCGCGTCGAGCGCTATCAGGTCCGCTATGACGAGCTGCTGCGCCGTCGCGGCACGCTGGAGAGCGAGCTGCGCCACGCGATCGACCGCGAGCAGCTGCGCCTGGTCTTCCAGCCGGTGGTGGCGCTGCCCTCGATGCGCCCGGTCGGCGCCGAGGCCCTGCTGCGCTGGCACCACCCCACGCTCGGCGCGGTACGCCCGGACGAGTTCATCCCGGTCGCCGAGGACTCCGGCCTGATCAACCGGATCGGCTCCTGGGTGCTCGCCCAGGCCTGCGCGCAGCTTGCCGACTGGCTGGCCAAGGGCCACGACGTCTGGGTGTCGGTCAACCTCTCGCCCAAGGAGCTGCACGCGGCCGACTATGCCGGGCAGGTCGCCGACGTGCTGGCCGAGCACGGCGTGCCGGCGCAGCGGCTGGTGCTCGAGGTGACCGAGCACGCCGTCGCCACCGACATGGAGGAGCTGGTCAGCCGCCTCGCCGAGCTGCGGGCCACCGGGGTGCGGATAGCACTCGACGACTTCGGCGCCGGGTACTCGTCGCTGGGGCAGCTGCGCACGCTGCCGGTCGACATCCTCAAGATCGATCATGCGCTGGTCGCCGAGCCGGAATCCCGTACGGGCGAGGCCGCGCCGCTGGTCGACGTGGTGGTGCGCCTCGGCCACCGGCTCGGGCTGGAGGTGCTGGCCGAGGGCATCGGCACCCCGGCCCAGCGGGCGGCGGTCGAGGAGGCCGGCTGCCGGCTCGGGCAGGGCTCGCTGTTCGGCTGGGGCGTGCCCGCCGAGCACCTCGAGGCGCAGCTCGACAGCCTGCGTACCGGGGCGCCCCGGGTGCTGCCCGTCCCTCGCAACGACCCGCCGAAGGGTGCGGCGGCGCGCAGCCAGGTCGTCGCGCTCGGGCCCGGGATGAAGCAGCTCAGGGCCGTTTTGCCGACGGATCCCGCGTTCGGGGCACTCGTCGGTGATCAAAATGTGGGATCAGTTGACTCGCCGAGTGAGATGGGGCAACCTTAGGGCCATGTGCTTCGCGTCCCGAGTACTTATGTGAGCGCACTCCTGCCTAAGTGATCCAGGCGAGAGTGCGCTAGGTCCCGTGCTTCCAGAGCACTAGGGGCCTTTTTTGTTGCTCAAGTACTGACCGGACGACCATCCCGAGAAGGTTCGATTAGCCATGACGAGACCCACTCCCGAGACTCTCGCCCACCGAGCCAACCCCGCCACCGTGGCGGCCTCCGCCACCCCGGCGGCCGTAGCCTCCCCGGTGCCCACCTCCGGCGCCGGCGCTCTCGTTCGGTCGCTCGAGGCGCTCGGGGTCGAGGTCGCGTTCGGCATTCCGGGCGGGGCGATCCTTCCGGCGTACGACCCGCTGTACGACTCGAAGGTGCGGCACATCCTGGTCCGCCACGAGCAGGGCGCGGGCCACGCCGCGACGGGGTACGCGCAGGCCACCGGCAAGGTCGGCGTCTGCATCGCGACCAGCGGCCCGGGCGCGACCAACCTGGTCACGCCGATCGCCGACGCGTACATGGACTCGGTGCCGATCGTCGCGATCACCGGCCAGGTGGCGCGGCCCGCGATCGGCACGGACGCCTTCCAGGAGGCGGACATCCAGGGCATCACGCTGCCGATCACCAAGCACAACTTCCTGGTGCAGACCCCGGAGGAGCTGCCGCGGATCATGGCCGAGGCGTTCCACCTGGCGACCACTGGCCGGCCCGGCCCGGTCCTGGTCGACATCCCCAAGGACGTGATGCAGGCGCAGACCACGTTCTCCTGGCCGCCGACGCTCGACCTGCCCGGCTACCGCCCGACCCTGCACCCGCACGGCAAGCAGATCCGCGAGGCGGCCCGGCTGATCGCCGGCGCCCGGCGCCCGGTGCTGTACGTCGGCGGCGGCGTGCTCAAGGCCGGCGCCACCGACGGGCTGCGCAAGCTGGCCGAGCTCACCGGCATCCCGGTGGTCACCACGCTGATGGCGCTGGGCGCGTTCCCCGACTCGCACCCGCAGCACCTGGGTATGCCCGGCATGCACGGCACGGTCCCGGCGGTGTACGCGCTGCAGAAGTCCGACCTGCTGATCACCCTGGGCGCCCGCTTCGACGACCGGGTCACCGGCAAGCTCGACTCGTTCGCCCCGGACGCCAAGATCGTGCACGCCGACATCGACCCGGCCGAGATCGGCAAGAACCGGCACGCCGATGTCCCGATCGTGGGCGACGCGCGGCACGTCATCGACGAGCTGATCGCCGCGGTCTCGGCCACCGCCGGCGGCGCCGCCCAGTACGAGTCGTGGTGGGCCACGCTGAACGAGCTGCGCGAGCGCTACCCGCTGGGCTACGAGGAGCCGACCGACGGCTCGCTCGCCCCGCAGTACGTGATCGAGCGGATCGGCGAGCTGGTCGGCCCGGACGCGATCTACGTGGCCGGCGTCGGGCAGCACCAGATGTGGGCCTCGCAGTTCATCAGGTACGAGAAGCCGGGCACCTGGCTCAACTCGGGCGGCGCCGGCACGATGGGCTACGCCGTGCCGGCCGCGATGGGCGCCAAGGTGGGCCGGCCCGACGCCGCGGTCTGGGCGATCGACGGCGACGGCTGCTTCCAGATGACCAACCAGGAGCTCGCGACCTGCGCGCTCGAGGGCATCCCAGTCAAGATCGCGATCATCAACAACGGCAACCTCGGCATGGTCCGGCAGTGGCAGACGCTGTTCTACGAGGGCCGCTACTCCAACACCGAGCTGGGCACGCACAAGCACCGCATCCCCGACTTCGTGAAGCTGGCCGAGGCGCTCGGCTGCATCGGGCTGCGCTGCGAGTCCAAGGCCGACGTTGACAAGATCATCAAGCAGGCCATGGAGATCAACGACGCGCCCGTGGTCATCGACTTCACGGTCGGCAAGGACGCCATGGTCTGGCCCATGGTCGCGGCCGGCACCAGCAACGACGAGATCATGTTCGCCCGGGACGTGCGCCCCAGCTTCGACGAGGACGACCTGTAATGAACAAGCACACGCTGTCCGTGCTGGTCGAGAACAAGCCGGGCGTGCTCGCCCGGGTGAGCGGTCTGTTCTCTCGGCGCAGCTTCAACATCGACTCCCTGGCGGTGGGCGAGACGGAGAACCCGGACGTCTCCCGCATCACGATCGTGGTCAACGCCGACTCCTCACCCCTGGAGCAGGTGACCAAGCAGCTCAACAAGCTGGTGAACGTCCTGAAGATCGTCGAGCTGGACCCGCAGCAGTCGGTCCAGCGCGAGCTCCTGCTGGTCAAGGTGCGCGCCGACCGTGCGCAGCGCGGCCAGGTCCTCGAGACGGTCGAGCTGTTCCGGGCGAAGGTGATCGACGTCGCTCCGGACACCCTCACGATCGAGGCGACGGGTAACCCCGACAAACTGGACGCGTTGCTGCGCGACCTCGAGCCGTACGGCATCAAGGAAATGGTGCAGTCGGGTCTGGTGGCCATCGGCCGTGGCTCGCGCTCCATCACGACCGGCCCGGCGCTCCGCGCCGCCTAACAGAAGGCCTAGGAAGGTAAGTAATGACCGCGGAAGTTTTCTACGACGACGACGCCGACCTGTCGATCATCCAGGGTCGCAAGGTGGCCGTGATCGGCTACGGCAGCCAGGGGCACGCGCACTCGCTGTCGCTGCGTGACTCGGGCGTCGAGGTGGTCGTCGGCCTGCAGGAGGGTTCGAAGAGCCGGGCCAAGGCCGAGGAGCAGGGCCTCGAGGTCAAGACCCCGGCCGAGGCGTCCGCCTGGGCCGACGTGATCATGGTGCTCGCGCCGGACACCGCCCAGCGCAAGATCTACGCCGAGTCGATCGCCCCGAACCTGTCCGCCGGCAAGGCGCTGTTCTTCGGCCACGGCCTGAACATCCGGTTCGAGCTGATCAAGCCGCCGGCCGACGTGACCGTGGCGATGGTCGCCCCCAAGGGCCCCGGCCACCTGGTGCGCCGTCAGTACGTGGACGGCAAGGGCGTGCCGTGCCTGGTCGCCGTCGAGCAGGACCCGACCGGCCAGGGCCTCGCGCTCGCTCTCTCCTACGCGAAGGCGATCGGCGGCGCCCGCGCCGGCGTCATCAGGACCACCTTCAAGGAGGAGACCGAGACCGACCTGTTCGGCGAGCAGGCCGTGCTCTGCGGCGGCACCGCCGCGCTGGTGCAGACCGGTTTCGAGGTGCTGACCGAGGCGGGCTACGCCCCCGAGATCGCGTACTTCGAGTGCCTGCACGAGCTCAAGCTCATCGTCGACCTGATGTACGAGGGCGGCATCGAGCGGATGCGCTACAGCGTCTCGGACACCGCCGAGTTCGGCGACTACACCCGTGGCCCGCGCGTCATCAACGCGTCGGTGAAGCAGGAGATGAAGAAGATCCTGTCCGAGATCCAGTCGGGCGAGTTCACCCGCGAGCTGATCGAGGACGACGACAACGGCCGCCCGCTGATGACCAAGTACCGGGAGCAGGCGTCGCAGCACCCGATCGAGGTCACCGGCCGCAAGCTGCGCGGCATGATGAGCTGGGTCGATCGCCCCATCACGGAAACGGCCTGACGCACTTCACAGCGCCCGGTTTTGGCCCTTATGTCGGGCTGAAACCGGGCGTTGTCGTTGAGCTGAAACGTCCACGTTACGTGCCGCTTACCTGGTTGGCGTCGAAATAGAATTGTGCGTCGTTCGGGTACTTGAAGATGGTCTTCGGCGGGTATCTTCGGCCGCATGCGACTGGCTGATTCTTTCCGGAGCGAGCGCTTCGGTGCGGTTCGTATTCACGAGCTGCAGCGGGTCATCGAGCTGGATTCGGGCACGTCGACGGGGGCCGGCAGTCGTATTGTGGCCTCCGACGCTTTGCGCGCCATCGAATCGCAAATGGTAATCGTGGTCCCGTGCATGAATGAGACACGCGGCGTCATCGAGGGAGTGCTCTCCGGCATTCCCCACGACTGCCTGATTGTTCTCGTGTCGAACAGCGACCGTTCCCCGGTCGACCGGTACGAGATAGAGGCGCAGACCGTCGAGCAGTTCTGCCGGCTCGCCGGCCGGTCGGCCATCGCCGTCCACCAGCGCGATCCGGGGGTGGCCGGCGCGTTCAAGGCGGCCGGCATGCCCGAGCTCATCGACGACGAGGGGCTGGTGCGCGCCGGCAAGGGCGAGGCCATGCTCATCGGGATGGCCCTGGCCGCGATGACCGGCCGCCGCTACCTGGGCTACGTGGACGCCGACAACTACGTGCCCGGGTCGGTCCACGAGTACTGCAAGGTCTACGCGGCCGGGCTGCACCTGGCCGACTCGCCGTACTCGATGGTCCGGATCTCCTGGCATTCCAAGCCCAAGCTGCGCGACAACCGCCTGTTCTTCAGCCGCCGCGGCCGCAGCTCGGCCATCACCAACGAGTGGCTCAACCGCTTCCTCGCGGAGTACTCCGGCTTCGGCACCGAGGTGATCGCCACCGGGAACGCGGGCGAGCACGCAATGACCCTCGACCTCGGGCTCAAGCTGCGCCTGGCCGGCGGTTTCGCCGTCGAGCCGTACGAGTACCTCGACCTGTTCGAGCAGTTCGGCGGCGTGCTGGAGAGCACGAACGCCGACGTCATGGCCAACTCGGTTCCGGTGCTGCAGATCGAGACCCGCAACCCGCACTTCCACGACAACAAGGGCGAGGAACACGTGCAGGGCATGCGGATGCAGGCCCTCAACGTCCTCTACCACTCGCCGGTGACGCTGCCGGCCGTGCGCCAGGCGATCGTCGACTTCATGGTCGAGCAGGGCGCGCTCGGCATCGGCCAGGAACCGCCCCGGGAACGGGTCTACCCGCCCGTCGGCACGCTCGACCTCGACCTTCTGTACGACGCGCTGGATGCCGAGGCGCTCAGCTTCCGGCAGCCCGACGGGCGGGCGGCCGAGGGTCTTTCCGCGGCGCCGCCGATCGATCGCAGCGCTATCCCACGCCGGGTCGCGTAACTAGTGATATGTGACGCCTCTCACAAACACATGACGTAACGGCGGGAGTCGGCGGCACGATATCGGGGCCGCGAACCGGATGGAGGCGCATTGACTCCCGTCGTTCTGATCGCCGAGGAACTCGCCCCGTCCGCCATCGATGTGCTCGCCTACGACTTCGACGTCCGCCACGTCGACGGCACCGATCGTCCGGCCCTGCTGCAGGCCGTCGCCGAGGCCGACGCGCTCATCGTGCGCAGCGCCACCCGGGTCGACGCCGAGGTGATCGCCGCGGGCGCCGCGCTCAAGGTGATCGCCCGGGCCGGCGTCGGTCTCGACAACGTCGAGGTGCCGGCGGCCACCGCCCGCGGCGTCATGGTGGTCAACGCGCCGACCAGCAACATCGTCTCGGCCGCCGAGCAGGCCATCGCGCTGCTGCTGTCGGTCGCCCGGCACACGGCCAGCGCCAGCGCGTCGCTCAAGGGCGGGCAGTGGAAGCGGTCCCGCTACACCGGCGTCGAGCTGCAGGGCAAGACCGTGGGCGTGGTCGGGCTCGGCCGCATCGGGGTGCTGTTCGCGCAGCGCATGGCGTCCTTCGGCACCCGGCTGATCGCGTACGACCCGTACATCCAGCCCGCCCGGGCCGCCCAGCTCGGGGTGCGGCTGGTCGGGCTCGAGGAACTGCTGCGGGAGAGCGACTTCATCTCGGTGCACCTGCCCCGCACGCCCGAGACGTTCGGCCTGATCGGCGAGAAGGAGCTGGCCCTGGTCAAGCCGGGCGTACGGATCGTCAACGCGGCCCGCGGCGGCCTGGTCGACGAGCAGGCGCTGGCGATCGCGCTGCGCGAGGGCCGGGTGGCCGGGGCCGGCCTCGACGTCTTCGTCACCGAGCCGACCACCGAGTCGCCGCTGTTCGGCTTCGAGAACGTGGTGGTCACCCCGCACCTGGGCGCCTCGACCGTGGAGGCGCAGGACAAGGCCGGCCTCTCGGTGGCACGCAGCGTCAAGCTCGCGCTGCAGGGCGAGTTCGTGCCCGACGCGGTGAACGTGCAGGCCGGCGGCGTGGTCGACGAGGACGTCCGCCCGTTGTTGTCGCTCGCCGAGAAACTCGGCCGGGTCTTCACGGCGGTGGCCGGGGGAGTGGCGGCGAGCGTGACCGTCGAGGTGCGCGGCGAGATCGTCTCGCACGACGTCGGCGTGCTCCGGCTGGCCGCCACCAAGGGCCTGTTCGCGTCCGTGGTCGACGAGCGGGTGACCTACGTCAACGCCCCGCAGCTCGCGGCCGACCGGGGCGTCGAGGTGGAGCTCCTGGTCAGCGACGAGCCGGCGGAACATCAAAACCTGGTGACCGTACGCGGAGCGCTGCCCGACGGCCGCACCGTGAGCGTCGCCGGCACCCTCACGCTGACCGCGACCCGCGAGATCAGCAAGCTCACCGGCGTCGACGACTTCGACCTCGACCTCACGGCCGACGGAGTGCTGCTGTTCTTCCGCTACAGCGACCGCCCCGGCGTGATCGGCGCGATCGGCACGCTGCTCGGCGAGTCGGGGGTGAACATCGCCGCCATGCAGGTGGCCCGGCGCGAGGCCGGTGGCGAGGCGCTGATGACGCTCACCGTCGACTCCTCGGTCGACGCGGAACTGCTCTCGGCGGTGGCCGCGGCGATCGGCTCGTCCCGCGGCAGCGTGGTCGACCTGCGCGCCCTCTAGCGCACCCGGGCCGGCGGGGGATACACCGTGCCGTCCTGCAGGTCGAGCAGGTCGAGGTTGAGCTCGGCGGCCAGCCGCTCGATCGTCTCGAGCACCACGTCCGGGCAGGCCTCGTCCAGTCGCATCTCGATGTGGTCGGCCGCGGCGTGCAGCGGCGCCACCGCCCACGGCGAGCCGGGCGCCGAGGCGCGCGGCCCACGATCGGGATAATCGCTGGTCAGGGCATCATAGAAGGCGACGACGCGGGGGTCGGCCGGGCGCTGCGGGTGCTCTCCACGCGCACAGCGCGCGTTGGCGGCCCGCACGGCGTCCGGCGGGTCCGTCATGTCCATCGCCCACACCACTAGGTCGAAACTCACCGGCGCATGGTGCCATCACTGAGCGCGACACGCGGGAACAACCGCGCCGACACGCGGGGGATGCGTCTTGCGCGTCTTTAGTCCGCATCGCTAGCGTTGTCCCTGCCGCACGGCCCGCCGGTGGGCTCGTCTTCGGGTGACGCGTCCACCGCTGCGCGCCGTGAGGCTGTGTGATCCGGCGGGACCGAGCCACGCGTACTCGTCGCAACAGCCCCCGCACCGAATTGCCGCGGTGCGGGGGCTGTTCTCCCCTCACGCCGTTCACTTCTTGGGACCGCGTTACCGAAGATCGGGACGCGGGGCTAGCCTGGTCGGGTCTTCGAAGAGCTGAGGGAGCCTGACGTGAGCGTGGCGCGGATCGCGGTGGTGGCCGGCGACGGCATCGGGACCGAGGTGACCGCCGAGGCCCGCAAGGTCATCGAGGCCGTGCTCCCCGGCACCGAGTTCGACGACTACGACCTCGGCGCCCGGTTCTACAACCGCACGGGCGAGGTCCTGCCCCAGGTGATCGAGGACGAGCTGGCCGCCCACGACGCCATCCTGCTCGGCGCGATCGGCGACCCGAGCGTGCCGCCGGGCGTCCTCGAGCGCGGCCTGCTGCTCAAGCTCCGCTTCGACTTCGACCAGTATGTAAATCTTCGCCCCTCCAAGCTCTGGCCCGGCACCACCAGCCCGCTGGCCGGCCTGAAGCCCGGCGAGATCGACATGGTCGTGGTCCGCGAGGGCACCGAGGGCCTCTACGTCGGCGCCGGCGGCGTCCTGCACAAGGACACCCCCGCCGAGATCGCCACCGAGGAAAGCCTGAACACGCGGCACGGCGTCGAGCGGGTCGTGCGGGACGCGTTCGCCCGCGCCCAGCGCCGCGAGCGCCGCCACCTCACCCTGGTGCACAAGACCAACGTCCTGACCAAGGCCGGCAGCCTCTGGGCGCGCACGTTCGCCGCCGTCGCCGCCGAGTTCCCCGAGGTCACCACGGAATACCAGCACGTCGACGCGGCCTGCATGTTCATGGTCAGCAACCCGCAGCGGTACGACGTGATCGTGACCGACAACCTCTTCGGTGACATCATCACCGACATCGCCGCTGCCGTGACCGGCGGCATCGGCATGGCGGCCAGCGGCTCCGTCAACCCGGAGCGCAAGTACCCGTCGACCTTCGAGCCGGTGCACGGCTCCGCGCCGGACATCGCCGGCCAGGGCATCGCCGACCCGGCCGCCGCGATTCTCTCCGCGTCGCTGCTGCTCGAGCACCTCGGCCACCAGGACGAGGCCCGCCGAGTATCGGAAGCGGTCGCCGCCGAGGTCGCGTCCCGCGCCGCGGGCGCCTCGCTGCGTACCGCCGAGGTCGGCGACCGCGTCGCGGCCGCTCTCTGACCTACTCCCGGGTCACTTCACCCCCGTTGTCTTAACGGCCGTTCGGGGTATCTTCGTGGCACTGAGCTGAAGCGTGCCCTCATTCTTTTTCAGATAGGCAGGTCTATTCGCCATGAGTGGTGGTGACAACCTCGACTTCGAGATCCGTCCGAACCCGGCCCCGGTGAGCGTGGCCGAGCGCGATGCGCTGCTGGTCAACCCCGGTTTCGGCCGCGTCTTCACCGACCACATGGTCACGGTGCGGTACGCGGACGGCAAGGGCTGGTACGACGCCCGCGTCGAGGCGCGCGCTCCGATCTCGATCGACCCCGCCTCCGCGGTGCTGCACTACGCGCAGGAGATCTTCGAGGGCCTCAAGGCGTACAAGATGGCCGACGGCGGCGTCGCCATGTTCCGCCCGGACGCCAACGCCGCCCGCTTCGCCCAGTCCGCCCAGCGGATGGCGATGCCGGCCCTGCCCGGCGCCACGTTCCTCCAGTCGCTGCGCGAGATCATCCGCATCGACCGGGACTGGATCCCGCAGAGCGACGAGGGCAGCCTCTACCTGCGCCCCTTCGCGTACGCGAGTGAGGTCTTCCTCGGTGTGCGCCCCTCGCTGGAATACCTGTACCTGGTGATCGCGTCCCCGGTCGGCGCCTACTTCTCCGGCGGGGTGAAGCCGGTCTCGGTCTGGGTGAGCCCGGACTACACGCGGGCGGCCCCCGGCGGCACCGGCGCGGCGAAATGCGGTGGCAACTACGCGGCCGGCCTCTCGGCCCAGGCCGAGGCCATCGAGCACGGCTGCGACCAGGTCGTCTACCTCGACGCGGTGCAGCGGAAATACATCGACGAGCTCGGCGGCATGAACGTCTTCTTCGTGCTCGACGACGGCAGCCTGGCGACGCCGCCGCTGACCGGCACGATCCTGCCCGGCATCACCCGCGACTCGGTGATCAGGCTGGCCGAGCGGGCCGGCCGCCGCGTCGTGGAGCGGCCAGTGAGCATGGACGAGTGGCGCGAGGGCGCCGCCTCGGGCGCGATCCGCGAGGCGTTCGCCTGCGGCACGGCCGCCGTGATCACCCCGATCGGCACGGTCAAGTCGCCCGACTTCGAGTTCACCGTGGCCGGCGGCGGTTCCGGCGAGGTCACCATGGGCCTGCGCAAGGAGCTCGTCGACATCCAGCGCGGCCGGGCCGCCGACCCCTTCGGCTGGGTGCACCGCGTTCTCTAGCCCTCCAGCAGGTGCCCGCGCATCGCCGCGACCTCGTCGTCGGTGAGGCCGATCTCGCGGATGTACTCCTCGACCGAGCCGTGCAGCGCGCGCAGGTCGTCGAGGAACATCAGCATGGCGCCGGGCGGCGAGTCGAACATGTGCTCGTTGCCCCGTACCACCTCGGGGTTCTTCTTGAGCAGGTACTCGGTGAGCGGCCGCATCGCCTCGGTGGTCAGCGCGTAGTCGGCGGCGATGTCCTCGTCGGACACCCCGAGCAGGGCCAGCGTCAGCGCGCAGACCGTGCCGGTGCGGTCCTTGCCGGCCATGCAGTGCACGATCACCGGCGCCCGCGACGGGTCGGCGATCACCCGCAGCGAGGCGAGCAGGGCCTCCCGGCCGTCCTCGGCGAAGTTCAGGTAGCGATCCGCGAGCCAGCGATCCTGCCGCGCCTCGTCGGGCTGCTCGATCCCTTCCCAATCGATGTGCTTGAGCACCAGGTGGAGGTAGTCCAGGCCGTACCGCTCGGGCACGCGGCCGAACCGCTCGACTTCGAACGGCCGTCGCAGGTCGATCACTGTACGGACCCCGAGCTGGGCGAACGCCTCGTTGTCGGCGTCGCCGAGGCGGTGCAGCGCGTCCGCGCGGAACAGCCGCCGCCAGCGCACCGTGCGACCGTCGAGACCGGTGTATCCGCCGACGTCGCGGAAGTTGTAGGTAGCGGAGAAACCGAGGTTCCGGGGGTATGAGTCGGTTACCACACCACCGAATCTAATCTCGATAGGTGGAACAAGGCTTCCCACGAGGGCCGTTAGTGGCATGCTTCATCCCGTGACCCATCTCGTGCTCATTATTGGCACCTAGCGCGCCGGCTGACCTCTCGCCGACGCGCAGACCTCCCGCAGCCGCGGGGGGTCTTTTTGTTGGGTCCTCACAATCCTCCGAAGGGAAACCGCGCCATGGACTACCAGGTCTTCGACACCACGCTGCGCGACGGGGCACAGCGGGAAGGGATCAGCTACTCAGTCGCCGACAAGCTGGCGGTCGCGCGGCTGCTGGACGAGTTCGGCGTGGGCTTCATCGAGGGCGGCTGGCCCGGCGCCATGCCCAAGGACACCGAGTTCTTCGAACGGGCGAAGACCGAGCTCGACCTCAGGAACGCGCTGCTCGTCGCGTTCGGCTCGACCCGCAAGGCGGGCGTCGACGTGGCCAAGGACCAGCAGGTCCAGGCGCTGCTGGACGCCGGAACCCCGGTGGTCTGCCTGGTCGCCAAGTCGGACATCCGGCACGTCGTACGGGCGCTGCGCACGACCGGCGAGGAGAACCTCGCGATGGTCCGCGACACCGTCGCCTACTTCGTCGAGCACGGCCGCCGGGTCTTCCTCGACTGCGAGCACTTCTTCGACGGCTTCCGCTACGACCCGGCGTACACGGCGAGTGTGGTGAAGGCCGCGTTCGAGGGCGGCGCCGAGCGGGTCGTGATGTGCGACACCAACGGCGGCATGCTCCCCTCGATGATCACCAAGGCGGTCGAGGAGGTCGTCGAGCGCACCGGCGTCAGCGCCGACCGGCTCGGCATCCACTGCCAGAACGACACCTCCTGCGCGGTCGCGAACACGATCGCCGCGGTCGAGGCCGGCGTGAAGCACTTCCAGTGCACCGCGAACGGGTACGGCGAGCGCCCCGGCAACGCCGACCTGTTCGCCACGGTCAGCAACGTACAGCTCAAGCTCGGGCTGCAGGTCCTACCGGACGGCTGCCTCGAGAAGGCGGCGCGGGTCTCCACCGCGCTCGCCGAGATCGCCAACATCGCCCCCGACACCCACCAGGCCTACGTCGGGGCCGCGGCTTTCGCTCACAAGGCGGGGTTGCACGCGAGCGCGATCAAGGTGGATCCGCTGCTCTACAACCACGTCGACCCGTCGGTTGTCGGCAACGACATGCGGATCCTGGTGACGGAGATGGCCGGCCGGGCCAGCATCGAGCTCAAGAGCCGCGAGCTCGGACTTGACCTGGCCGGCCACCCGGACGCCCTCTCCACGATCACCCAGAAGGTGAAGGACCTGGAGGCCGGCGGCTGGTCGTTCGAGGCCGCGGACGCCTCGTTCGAGCTGCTGGTGCGAGGCGAGTTGCCGGGCGAGGGCTACCTGCGCCCGTTCACGCTGGAGTCGTACCGGGTGCTGGTCGAGCACCGCGAGGACGGCTCGGTGGTCTCCGAGGCGACCGTGAAGGTCCGCGTCCGCGGCGAACGCGTGATCGCCACCGCCGAGGGCGTCGGCCCGGTCAACGCGCTCGACGAGGCGCTGCGGGTGGCGCTGTCGCAGCACTACCCGCAGCTCAAGACCGTCGAGCTGACCGACTACAAGGTGCGCATCCTCGAGGGCAGCCACGGCACCAACGCGGTCACCCGGGTGCTGCTCGAGACCGGCGACCGGGAACGCGAGTGGACCACCGTGGGCGTGCACGAGAACATCGTGGAGGCCAGCTGGGTCGCCCTGGTCGACGCGCTCACCTACGGCCTGGCCAGGACGTCCACCCCCGCCTGACTGTCGGCCGCGGCGGAGGCGATCAACGCGAGCGCCTCCGCCGCCGGCATCGCCGGCAACTGACGTCCGTCGCGCAGGCGGAGAGCGACCAGGTCGTCCGCCGCCTCCCGCTTGCCGACGATTCCCACGTACGGGACCCTGCGCTCGACCGACGCCCGAATCCGCGCCCCGATCGACCCGTCGTGGTGCGCCTCGGCCCGCAGCCCCGACTCGACGGCCCGGTCCCGCAGCCTCGACGCATCGGCCGACTGCTCGGCGGACACCGGCAACACATCGAGCTGCACCGGGGCGTACCAGATCGGAAATGCTCCTTGATGCACCTCGATCAGGTGTCCGAAGAGCCGTTCCATCGAACCGGCCAGGCTGCGGTGCACCATGACCGGGCGCTCCCGCCCGCCGTCTGGGGCGATGTACTCGAGGCCGAACTGGGCCGGCTGGTGGAAGTCGATCTGAATGGTCGAGAGGCTCCACTCCCGGCCCGCCGCATCCTCGACCTGGATGTCTATCTTCGGTCCGTAGAACGCCGCCTCGCCCGGCGCCTCTTGATAGGAAATTCCGGAAATATCCAGCGCGGCGCGCAGGAAGGCCGACGCTCGCTCCCACAGGTCGTCGTTGCCGGCGTACTTCCCATCGTCACCGCGCAGCGAGAGGCGGAACGACGACGGCCGCAGGCCGAGCGCCTTGTGCGCGACGCCCATCAGGCGCAGCACCCCGGACACCTCGTCGCCGACCTGGTCGAGCGCGCAGAAGATGTGCGCGTCGTTGAGCTGGATCGAGCGCACCCGGGACAGCCCGCCCAGCACGCCCGAGCGCTCGGCGCGGTACATCGGGCCCAGCTCGGCGATGCGCAGCGGCAGGTCGCGATAGGACCGCTGCCGGGACTTGAAGATCAGCGCGTGGTGGGGGCAGAGGCTGGGCCGCAGCACGAGCTCGTCGCCGCCGAGCACCATCGGCGGGAACATGTCGTCGGCGAAGTTACGCCAGTGGCCCGAGAGCTCGTACATCTGCCTCTTGCCCATGGCCGGCGAGTAGACGTGCTGGTAGCCGGCGCGGCGCTCCAGCTCGTACAGGTAGGACTCCACCTCGTGGCGGGCCGCCGCGCCGGCCGGAAGCCAGAACGGCAGGCCCGCGCCGATGAGTGGATCGGAGTCGAAGAGGTCGAGCTCACGGCCGAGCTTGCGATGGTCGGCGTTCATGTCGGGGTCTCCCTTGAACATGGGCGAGACCCCTCGGCACCCGGGCATCTCGCCCGGGGCTGGTGGCACAGGTCAGCGACGCCGGGACTTCTCCGGCGCCGTCGTCATGAACCCGTGCATCATGCCGCCGATGGTAGGTGCGTCCCCGCGGCCCGGCATCCGATTAATCGCCCTTCTCGTCGGCGAGACGCTGGAACAGGATGTGGTCCCGCCACTCGCCGTTGATCCGCAGGTAGCGCGGGGCGAGCCCGAACCGCTGGAACCCGTTGCGGACCAGCACCCGCTGCGAGGCGGCGTTGTGCACCAGGGTGCCCGCCTCGAGCCGGTGCAGCCCCAGCTCGTCGAAGGCGAGCCGCACGATCCGCGCCACCGCGGCCGAGGCCACCCCGCGCCCGTTCGCCGCCTTGGCCACCCAGTAGCCGAGGCTGGCCGAGAGGAACGGCCCGCGGGTGATGCCGCTGAGCGTGATCCGGCCGACGATCTGGTCGTCGTCGACGATCACGTGGGCGAGGGTGGTGCCGGCCGAGCACTGCCGTAACACGTCCTCGAGGTAGGTGCGCTGGCCTTCCGGGGTGTAGTACTCCTCCGGGCGGAACGGCTCGTAGGGGGCGAGGAATTCGCGGTTGCCGGCGAGCAGCGCGGCCAGCTCGGGTGCGTCGCCCGAGGCGACGAGGCGGGTGGTCACGCCAGCCATCATGCCTTCGGCACCGTCAGCTCCGCGACGATCGCCCGGTGGTCGGTCTTCGGGACCGGGTGCACTTCCATTTCCCGTACGCCGATCCGCTTGTCGACGAGCACGTGATCGATGGTGATCTTCGGCAGGTGCCCGTGCCCGACGTAGGGCCAGGTCGGCGTGAATCCGTGGCCGGTGGCGGCGCCCGCGTCCCGGTAGCCGCTCGCGATCAGCTCGCGCAGCGGCGCGTGGTCGAGGGTCGCGTTGAAGTCGCCGAGCAGGATGCGGGGCGTGCCGTCCGGGTCGGCCTTCGGCTCGTCGGCCAGGTCCTCGCGCCAGGCCCGGCCGACCTTCACCTCCGACGGCGCGAGCGGGTGCGCGGAGCCGATGAGCAGCGCGCCTGCGCCCGGGGGCTGGATCACGCCGTACGCCTGCTGGAAACCACCCGGATTGCGCGAGCTGCGCGCCTGGCCGATGGGGAAGCGGGAGTAGAGGCCCGAGCCGGAGGCGCCGGGCTCGTCGGCGAGCGACGCGTAGGGGAGCAGCTCGTCGAGGCCGGCCTTGGCCAGCGCGTCCTTGGCGTCCGGCGTGAACTCCTGCAGCGCCAGCACGTCGACGTCGTGCTCGCGGACCAGCTTGACGACCGCGTCGGCGTCGGCGCCGCCCAGCATCAGGTTGCTGGTCATCACCCGCAGCGTGACGCCGTCCGACGGGCCGCGGCCGCCCGGGATCGCCCGGGGCAGCACGAACGCGGCGAAGGCCACCACGACGGCCAGCGCCAGGGCGGCGGCGCTCCAGCGGCGGGTGGCGAACGCGAGTGCCATCGGCAGCAGCGACCAGGCCGCGACGTACGGCGTGAAGGCCAGCAGCTGCACGAGCGGCCCGCGGTCGAGGCCTCCCAGCCGGATCGCCGCGAACAGCAGGGCGGGCAGGATCAGCAGCCAGATCAGCACGGTCATGGCAACCCTTCGTCCGCTCCGGGCCGGCCGTAGCGTCGTCGGCTCGCTCATGATCGTCATGGTGGCGAGGCTAGCCGCGGTCGGCCATCGTTCTCGCCGTACCTGCACAACATCTTCACGAGACGACAAAAGGCCCCCTTTCGGGGGCCTTTTACCATTTTCGCTAGATCTCGGCGTCGACCAGCTCGCCGATGCCGGCCGCCACCAGCTCGTCCCGGATCACCGCGGCGTCGCCCTCCACCACCAGGGTCAGGCCCTTCGGGTGCAGGTGCGCGGCCGCCGCGGCCGACACCTGCTCGACGGTCGCCTCCAGGTATTCCCGGCGCAGCGTCGCGTAGTACTCGTCGGGCAGGCCGTGCAGCACCAGCGTGCTCAGCGCCCCGACGATCGCGCCCGGCGTCTGCATCTCCACCGAGAGCTGACCGGCGCGCCACGAGCGGGCCACCGCCAGTTCCTCCTCGGTCACCCCGTCGAGCTGGGTGCGGGCGATCTCGCCGATCGTGTCGGTGATCGCCGGCACGGTCACCGCGGTCTGCACCCCGGCGGCCACCTCGAAGCGGCCGAAGCGCCGGGTCATCGCATAACTGCCACGGATGCCGTACGAGTACCCGCGCACCTCGCGGATGAGGTGGTTGAGCCGGGACGTGAACGCGCCGCCCAGCACGGTCGCCGCCAGCGTCATCGGCACGTAGTCGGGCGTGGCCCGTTCCGGCGCCCGGTGACCGATCCGCAGCGTCGACTGCACGCTGCCCGGCCGGTCGACCAGGATCACCCGGCGCTGCGCCCTCGTCTCCCAGGCCAGCGGTCCCTCGGCGGTGGCACCGGCGCCGGTCGTGCCGGCGAACGCGGCCTCGCCCAGCGCGGTCAGGTCGAGTGTGTCGAGGTCGCCGGCGATCAGCAGCACCCCGGGCTTGAGCAGCCAGGAGTCGTGGTACGCGGCCACGTCGTCGACGGTCACGGCGGCCACCGAGGTGGGATCGCCGTGCAGCGGGCGGCCGTAGCGGTCGCCGGCCCCGAACAGGTCGGCCCGCAGCGCGGCGTCGGCGCGGGGGCCGGGCTGCGCCCAGTCCATCCGCAGGGCCGTCACCTCGTCGTCGCGGACCCGGGTGACGTCCTCCGGGTCCAGGCGCGGGGTGCGGGCGGCCTCGGCGGCCAGGCGCACGGCGTCCAGCAGCAGCGGCACCGGCGCGGGGACGCTCACCCGGAACGAGTCCCAGTCGACCGACGCGGACAGCTCGGCGCCGAGGCCCTCGAGCGCGAGCGCGTAGGCCGCCGAGTCGCGGGTCTTGGTGCCCTCCTCCAGCGACTTGGCGAGCACGGTCGCGGTGCCCTCGCGGCCGGCGCTCTCGTGCGCGGCGCCCGCGTCCAGCATCAGCAGCGAGCTGGCCAGCAGCTGGCCGGGCAGGTGGGCGGCGATCACGGTGCCGCCGGCCACGCTCACCCGGCGGATCTCCGGGAACGCGTACGGGCGGGCCGCGCCGGCCGCCGGGCGGTTGGCGACGAGCGTCATGCGTCCTTACCTTCCTTGCCTTCCGGGACGTACGTGAGGGTCACCCGGGACTCGGGCTTCAGGGCGTACGCGGCGGCCTCGGTGACGTCGTCCGCGGTGATCGCCAGCCACTGCGGGAGGCGGTAGGCCACGGTCGCCGGGTCGCCGAACTGCGTCGCGTACCGGCCGAGGGTGTCGGCGCGGCCGCCCACCGTGGACATCGAGCGCCACCAGGCGGTGGTGAGCATCGCCTTGGCCCGGCCCAGCTCCTCGTCGGTGACGGGCTCGGTGACCAGGCTGCCGATCACCTCGGACAGGCCGTCCTCGAGCTCGGCCACGTCCACGCCGTCCTTGGTCGTGGCCGTGACGATCAGCGGCGCCGGCGCGTGCGCGAGGTCGACCCCGTACGAGCCGATGTAGTCGGGCTGGGCGATCCGCTTGCCGTCCGCGAGCCGCTGGTAGAGCCGGCTGCCCCGGCCGTTGCCGAGGATCGTGGCGAGCAGGGTGATCGCGTCGTACCCCTTGGTGCCGAACGGATGGGTCCGGTGCGACAGGTAGATCCGCGACGCCGGCACCGCGGCGGTGACGGTCTCGCGCACCGGCGTGGTGGCCGGCCCGGCGATGTGGCCGGCGGGCGCGGGCGGGATGTCCGGCACCGGGGCGAGCTCCCCGAAGTACTTCTCGGCCAGCCTCTTGACCTCGTCCGGGCCGGCGTCGCCGACCACCGTGAGCACGCAGTTGTTCGGCGCGTAGTACTGCTGGTGGAACGCCTTGAAGGTGTCGAGGCTCGCCGCGTTCAGGTCCTCCATCGACCCGATCGTGGCGTGGTGGTACGGGTGGCCCTCCGGGTAGAGCAGCTCCAGCAGCCGCAGCCAGGCGTCCCCGTACGGCACGTTGTCGTACCGCTGGCGGCGTTCGTTCTTCACCACCTCGCGCTGGTTGTCCAGCGTCTCCTGGGTGAGCGCCGGAACCAGCCCGCCCATCCGGTCGGCCTCGAGCCACAAGGCCAGCTCCAGGTGCTCGGACGGCATCGTCTCGAAGTAGTTGGTCCGGTCCGGGTTCGTGGTCGCGTTCAGCGAGCCGCCGTTGCCCTGCACCAGCCGCATATGCTCGGTCTTCTTGACGTGCACCGAGCCCTCGAACATCAGGTGCTCGAAGAGATGCGCGAAGCCGGTCTGCCCTGCCGGCTCGTGCCGAGAGCCCACGTCGTACCAGAGGTTGACGCAGACGACCGGTGAGCTCCGGTCCTCACTGACCACGACCCGAAGGCCGTTGCTCAGTCGCGTGGTTTCAATAGGCCACGGATAGCCGGTCGTGACAACCGGCGCGCTTGGGGACGTCACCCACCCATACTGCCTTGTCCGGCCGGTTGCCGTGCACGATCGATATCGCCGGGCGACCTGGTGGCAAGCAACGCCACGCCGGCCGCGTGCTGGAGGATGTCCGGCGACTCGCCATCAACTGCTAGCTCCGATACGGCGAGTATTCAAACTTTCGCGTCTCGCCACCGATGCAAAGTCCGTCTCTCGTGGAAAACGCCGACGTGGCGCCTCCTTCGCCCACCGTGGCCTTGGCGCGGCACGGCTTCTCATTGACGAACCCGACCCTTTCGTGCACCTCGCCGGCCAGGAGCGCCGTGACCATGCTGTTCAGATCGGCGGCGAGGGCGTCGAAGTCGGGCGAGTACACATGAGCAACGGAAAATCTCCCGAACTCGACCGTCATCTCGGTGTCCTCTTCGGAGTGGATGGTGAATCCGCACGCTTCTGCTCGAATCGGTGTCACCTTCAGCTCGCAGTAGCTCCCGTCGACCCGGCTGTCAACGGCGGCCAGTCCGGTGAGCTCCTGTTCGAGGCTGCGGGCCAGTTCAAGGAGGAATTCCGTCGACCTGCTCATCCTTACCAGTCTCCATGAATGCGAAGGAAATATTTGGCCTGGGCGCCGCCTCCGCGGGCCGCGCCCGGTCCGCGGCCCGCGCGCATGATCGATAACGCCTGGCGAGCGGGCGCCCGGCGATGCCATGCTTTGCGACGTGCTTGAGGATGTCCGGGTCAATGACCGCCTGACGATTCCGGCGGCCGAGCTTGCCTGGCGTTTCTCGCGTTCCAGCGGCCCCGGCGGCCAGGGCGTCAACACCACCGACTCGCGGGTCGAGCTGTCCTGGGACCTGGCCGGCTCGCCGCTGCTGCCGCCGGTGCTGAAGGAGCGCGCGCTCGCCCGCCTCGACTCCCGCCTCGTGCAGGGCGTGCTGACCGTCACGGCCTCGGAGCACCGCTCCCAGCTTCGCAACCGCGAGGCCGCCGCCGACCGTCTGGCCGGCCTGGTCGCCTCGGCGATCGCCCCGCCACCGCGAGTCCGCCGCGCGACCCGGCCGACGAAGGGCTCGGTCGAGCGCCGCATAGCCGACAAGAAGCGCCGCAGCCAGGTCAAGCGCGGCCGCCGCGGCGACGTCGACTGACGCGAGAGGGGCCCTGCCGGTCACCGCGGCGCGGAGAGGCTCAAGAGAGGGGACTGCCCAGCTCGAAGTAGCGCTGCCCTCCTGTCGACATGGCGTCGATCGAGGGGAGCAATCGGGTGGGCCAGCTCATCATCGGGGTGGATCCGCACAAGCGTTCCGCGACCATCGAAGTCATCGACCAGCGGGAACGCGTGCCGGGGCCGCTAGTCCGGTAGACGTTGGGTAATGGCGACCTGACCCCGCCGCGGCCGCACCACGCCGGCGTTGGGCGAGCGGCGTCCAGCCGGCGAATCAGCGGTGATTGAAGGGCGCGACCGCCTCCCGACTGCGCGCCGCCCCCTCCGGCCCGAGCAGTTCCTCGCAGACGCGAATCAAGCGCGCCCGCAAGCCGGCCGCCCGCCGCGCGAATTCCCGCTGCCGGGCTACGTATTCCGCCTTGCCTTCCGCCGTTTCGATTTTCACCGGCTCGTAGCCGTACGACGAGAGGTCGTACGGGCTGGCCTGCATGTCGAGCAGCCGGATATCCGCGGCCAGGGCGAAGCAATCCAGCGCCAGCGCCCCCGGCACCGCCGGGCCCAGTTTCTGCGCCCACTTGTGGACGTCCATGGCCGCGTGCAGGCAGCCGGGCTGGTCGAGGTCGACCTGCGTCGCCCGGGTGGGCTGCAAGCGATTCAAGCCGACGGCCTCGGGCGTGAAGAAACGGAACGCGTCGTAATGCGTACACCTGATGGGGTGTTGTTCCACGACGCGGTTGGTCTCGGCCTGGCCCAGGCGCAGGGGAAGCGGATGGCGGTGTTCCGGCGCGCGGTAGACCATCGCCCACTCGTGCAGGCCGAAGCAGCCCGAGAAGACCGGGCGGGACGCGGTGGCGGTGAGGAGGCCGTGGATGTAGCGGACACTCTCGCCGCGGGCGTGCATGAACGCGTCCTGGTCGAGCGTGACCACGCCGTCGGGGTACGTCAGGTAGAACTTCCACGCGGCCTGCTCGGCCACGCCGGACGGCGCCGGCGACAGGCCCGTCCCGATGCCGGGATGCCAGCGGCGCAGCTGGGACGGGCGGGTGCCGTAGTAGTCGTAGAGGAAGTCCTCGATCGCGTGTTTCTCGCCGGTCGCGCGCCGGGCACGATGGCCCGCGGTCATCTCGTCGGCGCGTTCGGCGTGGGCACGGGCGAGGGGCATCCAGGTGATGGAGGGCAGCGTCGTGGTGAGCACCCTCACCTGCTTGATCCCCATCGCATCAGCGTATCCAGCCGAGGCGATCAACACGATCACCGTTAGGCGCGAATGAGCTCCGCCACCGCCGTAGGGCCGTCGAGATCTGGGGCATTATGGTCGAACTCGGGCGTGATGACGCGCTTGGCGTTCGGGATGGTCTCCACGAGCACATTCAAAATCTCATGGAAGTACGCCGGGGAGCGGCCCCCGCCGAGCAGCAGTGTCGGCGCCGTGATCGCGGCATAACGGCTCCCGTCCGAGTCGAGCTCGCGCATCACCCCGGTCTCCCGGACGATCGTCGGCAGGACCTCGCGCACGGCCCGCCCCTCGGCCGTGGCGCGTTGCATCACCCACGCGATGGCGTTGACGTGCGGTCCGCTCGGCATGAGGTCGAGCCCGTGCAGAAACTGGACCATGGCCCGCGCGTCCTTGCCCTCGGCGAGCAACTGCTCGAAGCGGGGCTGCCAATCCCAGGGGATCGCGCCGTTCACGCTGACCCCGGGCTCGTATGCGATCACCCGGTCGAGATCGGTCCTGAGCGCCACGTGCAGGGCGACCAGCCCGCCGTAGCTGTGCCCGAAGAGCTGCCGGGAGCCGGTCTCCTCGAGCACCTCGAGCGCGTCGGAGATCTCCACGTCGAGCCCGTAGTCGTCGCCCTGGGCGGGACTTCTCCCCCGGCCGCGTCGTTCGATCACATGCACGGTGTACGTGCCGGACAGCGCGTCGGCCATCCGCTGGTAGTGGCGGGCGCGCCGGGTGCCGCCGGGGAGGACGACAAGACCGGGCCCGTGACCCGTACTCAGAACATCGACAGAAGCCATGCTCAGGAATGTAGTACATCTACTACAACTTTGATACTGTGCTGGACATGGGAGGAATGACTTTGACGGGGGCGCTCGACGTCGGCATGCCGGTGCCGCCCGACGAGCGGGTCATCGACGTCCGTGACCTGCGGATGCGTTACGGCACCAGGGACGTGCTCGACGGCGTCAGCTTCACGGCCCGGCGCGGCGAGGTGCTCGCTCTTCTCGGGCCGAACGGCGCGGGCAAGACGACCACGATCGAGATCCTCGAGGGTTTCCGCATGCGCTCGGCCGGCGAGGTGAGCGTGCTGGGTGTCGACCCGGCGACGGCCGGCGAGCGCTGGCGCGCCCGCATCGGCGTGGTGCTTCAGTCCTGGCGCGACCACGGCAAGTGGCGGGTTCGCGAGCTTCTCAAACATTTGGGTACGTACTACGCGCCGTACTCGACCGACCGGATCCGCCGCCCCTGGCCCGTCGACGACCTGCTCGACGTCGTCGGCCTCACCGAGCTCGGCGGCCAGCGGGTCATGCGTCTCTCCGGCGGTCAGCGCCGCCGGCTCGACGTGGCGATCGGCATCGTCGGCCGGCCCGAGCTGCTCTTTCTCGACGAGCCCACGGTCGGTTTCGACCCGGCGGCCCGCCGCGAGTTCCACGACCTGGTGCACCGGCTGACCGATGTGGACGACACGACGATCCTGCTGACCACGCACGACCTCGACGAGGCGGAAAAGCTGGCCGACCGCATCGTGATCCTGGGCCAGGGCCGGATCATCGCGGACGGCTCGGCCGACGAGCTGTCCCGGCGGGTGGCCGGCGAGACCGAGATCCGCTGGACGCGCGACGGCCAGCGCTTCGTGCACTCGGCGGTCGACGCGACCCCGTTCGTCCGGCAGCTCTTCCTGCAGTACGGGGAGGGCATCGACGACCTCGAGGTGCGGCGCAACAGCCTGGAGGACACGTACATGAAGCTGGTCCTGGAGTCGGAGGGAGAAGCCCGATGATGACTCCACTGCGGGCGGGTGTGGCTCGGGGCGGCATCGAGCTGCGGCAGACCCTGACCAACGGCATCGACCTGTTCACCTACCTCTTCCCGGCCCTTCTCCTGCTCGGGACGATCTTCTTCATGCGGGACGCGCACGTGCCGGGCACCACGTTCTCGCTCGGCGCCAGCACCCTGCCCAGCATCCTCGGCATGGGACTGGCCTTCGGCGGTCTGATGACCGTCTCCCAGCAGCTCGTGGTCGAGCGGGAGGACGGCACGCTGCTGCGGGCCAAGGCCACGCCGAACGGGATGAGCAGCTACCTGATCGGCAAGGCCGTGGTGGTCGGCGGCATGACGCTGGTCAGCCTGCTCATCCAGCTGGTGCCGGGCCTGCTGCTGGTCGGCAGCGGCCTGCACGTGAGCGCGAGCGGCTGGCTGATGCTGGCCTGGCTGGTGCCGCTGGCGTTCCTGTCGACGATGCCGATCGGCGCGGTCCTCGGCTCGATCTTCGAGAACCCGCGCAACATGGGCCTGATCATCCTGCCGATCTTCGGGCTGGTGGCGATCTCCGGCATCTTCTATCCGATCACCGCGATGCCCGGGTGGCTGCAGGGCGTCGCGCAGCTGTTCCCGATGTACTGGCTAGGGTTGGGCATGCGCTCGGTGTTCCTTCCCGACTCGCTGGCGGCCGTCGAGCTGACCCATTCGTGGCGCCACCTCGAGACGTTCGGCGTGCTGGCCTTCTGGGCGGTGCTCGGGCTGGCGCTCGCGCCCTGGATCCTGCGGCGCATGGCGCGGCGCGAGTCCGGCTCGGCGGTGGCGGCGCGGCGCGAGCGGGCGATCGCCACGATGGGCCGCTGATGAGCAGCGAGATCACGTACAACCGGATCGCGATGCTGCGCGCCGAGCGCGGCATCTCGCGGCGGCAGCTCGCCGACGCCCTGGGTGTGCACTACCAGACGGTGGGCTACCTGGAGCGCGGCGAGTTCAGCCCCAGCCTTCACCTGGCGCTGCGGATCTGCGCGTACTTCGAAGTCCCGGTCGAGGTGATCTTCTCCCTCGACCCGTTCCCCAGGCTCGGCGCGGAGTCGAACGGCGCTTCGCGACCGGCGTAGATTTCGGGAGAGGTTCTAGAAGATGGGATTCTTCCGTGCGTTTCGCCCGATTTGTCCATGCTGGCGGTGTCTCCTTCGGCGTAGTCGAGGGTGACGGCTCCAGCGGCCTGACCATCGCCGAGATCGGCTCCCTGCCCTTCGAAAAGGTGCAGTTCACCGGCCAGCGCTGGGCGCTCGCCGACGTACGCCTGCTCGCGCCGATCTTCTCGAGCAAGGTGATCGGGGTCGGCCGCAACTACGCCGACCACGCCGCCGAGTTCGGCAACGAGGTGCCCAAGGAGCCGCTGATCTTCATCAAGCCCTCCACCTCGGTGATCGGGCCCAACGACGCGATCCGGCTGCCACCGCAGTCGCAGCGCGTCGAGGAGGAGGCCGAGCTCGCCGTGGTGATCGGCGCGACCGGCGCCCGCCGCGTCGACCGCGCCGGCGCCGAGAGAGCGATCTTCGGCTACACGATCGGCAACGACGTCACCGCCCGCGACCTGCAGCGCAGCGACCCGCAGTGGACCCGGGCCAAGGGCTTCGACTCGTTCTGCCCGATCGGCCCGTGGATCGTCACCGACCTCGACGTGAGCGACCTCGAGATCCGCTGCGAGGTGGGCCGCAACCCCGAGGCCATGGAGGTGCGCCAGATCGGCCGCACCAAGGACATGGTCTTCGACGTCCCCACCCTGGTCTCGTACGTCTCGCATGTCATGACCTTGCTGCCCGGCGACATCATCCTGACCGGTACGCCCGCCGGCGTGAGCGAGCTGACCGCGGGCGACACCTGCTCGATCGCCATCCAGGGCATCGGCGAGCTGCGTAACCCGGTGGTCTCGCTCGAGTGAAGATCCTGGTGACCGGCGCCACCGGCAACATCGGCCGGATGGTGGTCGACGAGCTGCTGGCGCTCGGCGCCGACGATGTACGCGCGCTGACCGTGGACCCCGGCCGGGCCGCGCTGCCCGCCGGGGTCGAGGTCGCGCGCGGGTTCCTCGGCCGGCCGTCGACGCTCCCCGGGGCGTACGCGGGCGTGGATGTCTTGTATTTGGCACCCCACCTCCCGACGGTGGTGGAGGCCTGCCGGATGGCGGCCGACGCCGGAATCCGCCGCATCGTCGACCTGGCCGGGCCGAAAGGTGGTTACTGGCAGGGCATGGAGGATGCGGTCGAGGCGTGCGGTGTCCCGTTCACCCACCTCGAGCCGGGCGAGTTCATGGCGAACGCGACCCTCTGGGCGCGGCAGATCCGGGCCGGCGACGTGGTGCGCGACACGTGCGGTGACGCGACGAACGCCCCGATCGCCCAGGAGGACGTGGCCGCGGTCGCCGCCCGGGTGCTGCTCTCGGACGCCCACGAGGGCCGCTCCTACGAGCTGACCGGCCCGGCGTCGCTCAGTCGCCGGGAGAAGGTGGCCGAGATCGCGCGGGCGCTCGGGCGTGAGCTTCGTTACGTCGAGTTACCACGGGACGAAGCGATCGAGGAGCTGGCCAAGGACATGGGCGACCACGCCGCGTGGTACGTCGACGGCCAGGAAACGCTCCTCGCCTACCCCCAGCGCGCCGTCCCCACGGTCGCCGAATTGACCGGCCGACCTGCGACAACGTTCCTGGAGTGGGCCCACGCCCACGTGCATCTGTTCCGAGACCCGTAACCCGATTTGGTAGGGCAGGGGTGGTCAGGTAAAGTTCTCACTCGGCACCGGCAAGCCCGGGCCGATGGGGTATGGGGTAATTGGCAGCCCGACTGATTCTGGTTCAGTTAGTCTAGGTTCGAGTCCTGGTACCCCAGCGCTACCAATCCGCGGAGGATGGTGGTGCTGGACTTCTGATAGAGTTCGGCCCGCCGCTGAAGCAGAGCGGAATGCAAGTAAGCAGGTCCTGGCCCCGTCGTCTAGCGGCCTAGGACGCCGCCCTCTCAAGGCGGTAGCGAGGGTTCGAATCCCTTCGGGGCTACACAGCGTAGCGGCCTCACATCGAAAGATGTGGGGCCGCCAGTGTTTTCACCCGACGTGGACTTGCTCCGGCCGAAGCGCCGGTCGCCCAGGTCGCACGTCGAGGAGCGCGTCACCTCAGGCGCGACGGCTGGATGGCGCTCGGCGGCCGCGCTTTTCCGTCTGGGAGGAGTTGCTCGGGCGGTGTTCGCGGATCCAGGCGTCGACGTCCTCGGCGAGCCAGACGTTGCCCAGGGCGAGCTTGGCGACCGGTTTCGGGAAGTGGTCGTAGCTGATGATCTGGTAGGCGCGCTGACGGGTGACGCCGCCCAGACGCAGGCGGATCTCGTGGGTGCCGAGTAGGCAGATCGACATGCTCGCGACTATAGACTCAAGACTATAGTCGTGCAACTAGTGAGCCGACGCTATCGAGTGAGCGGGGCGTTCTTCGGGCGGTGCTCGCGGATCCAGGCGTCGACGTCGTCGGCCAGCCAGACGTTGCCCAGGGCGAGGTGGGCGATCGGCTTCGGGAAGTGGCGATAGTTGACGATCTGGTGGACGCGCTGACGGCTGATGTTGCCCAGGCGGAGGCGGATCTCGTGGGTGCCGAGCAGGTAGGGCATCATGCATACGACTATAGGCGTAGGACTACCCTGCTGTCTCGCCTCGCGTCGTGAGGCCGCATAATCGATCGATGGCAGACATTGTGGTCCGTCGGGTCGATCTCGGCTATTTCGTTCGGCCCGCGTCGGAGACCGGCACCGAGCATGCGCGGGTCGAGCCGACCCTGGGATACCTGATCGAGCATCCGATCGGGCTGGTCCTGGTCGACACGGGCATGGGCCGCCACCCGGAGGTGGACGCGCACTACCGGCCGCGGCGGATTCCGCTCACCGCCGCGTTGCGGACCGCGGGGGCCAAGCTCGACGACATCGAGTACGTCGTGAACTGCCATCTGCATTTCGACCACTGTGGCGGCAACCCGGAACTGGCCGGCCGCCCGGTCTTCACGCAGCGTTCCGAGCTCAGTCTGGCGCGCACGACCGAGCACACGATCCCGGAGCTGATCGACCACCCGGGCGCGCGGTACGAGGAGCTGGACGGCGAGGCCGAGATCCTGCCCGGCGTGGTGATCGTGCCGACGCCCGGGCACACGGCGGGCCACCAGTCCGTGGTCGTGACCCGCCGGGACGGCACGATCGTCGTGGCCGGTCAGAGCCACGACAACGCCAGCCTGTTCACCGGCGACGTGCTGTCCCAGCGGGCCGGCGTCGGGCACCACCCGGTGTGGATCGACCGGCTGCTGGCCTTCGACCCGCGGCAGGTCGTCTTCGCTCACGACAACGCGGTCTGGACCCCGGGCACGAGCCAGGTCAGCGCGTCCTGAGGGAAGGCCGCCGAGATCTCGGCCCGGCCCTCGTGGAAGTGCGACCAGCCCTCGTAATGCACCGGCACGACCCGGCGCGGCTTGACGGCGGAGCACAGCCGCACCGCGTCCCGCCCGGTCATCGTGAACCGGGCCGGACCGGTGAGGCCGAACTGCACCTTGCCCAGGTGCAGGATCGCCGTGTCCACGGTGAACCGGGACGCCACCTCGAGCACGCCGGGAAACAGCACCGTGTCCCCGGAGATCCACACAATGGACGAAGCGCCGGGCGGCCGGAGCGCGAAGCCGGTGGTCGGCCCGACCAGCGGCACGGCCCAGGCCGGCCCGTGCCGCGACGGCGTCGCGGTGACCGACAGATCGCCGACCATCGCCGACTCCCACACCGCCAGCCCCACCCCACCGACCCGGCGCGCCGCAGCCGGGGTCGTGATCACCAGAGGTGCCGAGGACAACAAGCGTCTGCCCGAACTATCTAAATTGTCCGCGTGTTGATCGTGCGTCAGCAGCACCGCGTCGAGATCGCCCAACGCGGAGACCGGCAGGGCCGGCCCGGCGGTCTTGCGCGACGACGTGCCCCAGCCGAACGAATACCGCCGGCCGGGCGGATCGAACGTCGGATCCACCAGCAGCCGCACCCCGCCGATCTCCAGCAGCGTGGTCGGCCCGCCGACGTGCGTGATGGTCAGATCGATCATTTCGCGTGGGCCAGGGCCCAGTCCAGGACCTCGTCCGCGATCTGCTCCCAGCCCTTCTGGGCCGGCAGCAGGTGGGCGTATCCCTCGTACTCACGCCGCTCGGTGATCGTGTTCGACTTGTAGTGCTTGCAGTTCGACTCCTGGATCGCCGGCGGCATGATGTGGTCCTCCGAGCCGGAGACGAACAGCAGCGGCGCCCGGTTGTCGTTGTGGTAGTCGACCCAGGTGTCCTGGTGGCCCGGCTGGAAGTTGGCCAGCACCCCGCCCCACAGGATCCCGCCGCTCGCCGGGATCGCGTACCGCTCGTAGAGCGCCCGCGCCTCGTCCTCGTCGAACGTGTTGGTGAAGGCGTACTTCCACTCCTCGAAGGTCAGAGGGATGGCCTTGTGCCGGTTGGCCGGCGACTTGAGGACCGGGAACGTGGACTTCAGCTGCGACAGCGGAACGACCCTCACGCCCTCGGTCGGCGCCGAGTTCAGCGCGACCCCCGCCACGCCGTGGCCGTGGTCGAGCAGGATCTGGGTGAACGCGCCGCCGGCCGAGTGCCCCATGATGATCGGCGACTCGGGCAGAGCACGGATCGCCTCCTCGAAATGCGCGATGATCTGCGGGACGGTGACGTTCAGGACCGGGGTGGGGTCGGCGTTGAGCGCCTCCACCTCGACCTCGAACCCGGGGTAGGCCGGCGCGATCACCTGGTGCCCCTTGGCCTCGTAGTGCGCGATCCAGTTCTCCCAGCTGCGCGGGGTCACCCAGAATCCGTGGACCAGAACGATCGGCTTCATGGGCCGATCGTGGTGGGAGCGCGTCCACCCGCGAATCACGTGCGGCGCGTAGTCAGTCGTGCAAACTCCCGCGTAGCTGCCGGCGCGACCGCACGCCGAGCTTCCGGTACACCTTGCGCAGGTGGTAGTCGACCGTGTTGGCGCTCAGGAACAAATTCGCCGCTATCTCGGCATTCGTTCCACCATCCCGGGCCAGGCGCGCAACGGCGGCCTCCTGGGGGGTCAAGGCCGTTTCGTCTGGCTTGCGTACGGGGGTGAGCACGGTCCCGCCGAGCGCGCGCAGCTCCTTGCGCGTCCGCTCGGCGAACGCCTCGGCCCGCACCGCCTCGAACATCTCCAGCGCCGTGCCGAGCTGCTCGCGGGCGTCCCGCCGTCGCCGCTGCCGGCGCAGCCATTCGCCGTAGAGCAGATGCGCCCGGGCCAGGTCGCCGTAGCCGAGGGTGCCGGTCAGCCCGTCGATCGCCCGCCGGTGGTGCGCCTCGGCCTCGTCGTGGCCGGCCAGCAGGGCGCGCGAGCGATCGAGCAGCCCCCGGCCTCGGGGCGAGCCGGCGGCACGGACCGCCACGTCGAGGTCGGCGAGGGCGAGCTTGGCGGTGCGCCGGTCGCCGGAGCGCAGCGCGGCCTCGACCAGGTCGGGCAGGCCCCAGGCGTACCGTCGCGGGTTGCCGAGCTTCATCAGGCCGAGCAGAGTGTCCCGGGCCGACGCGTACTGGCCCTCGGCGATGTCGCGCGTCGCCAGGCTGAGCTGGGTCACGGATTGCAGCGCACCAAGGTTGAGCATCTCGAAGACGCCGAGCGCCGCGCGCACCGATTCCTTGACCCCCGGCTCGTCGCGCCAGGTCACCAGCTCGGGGTGGCGCCAGACCAGCTCCTGGTCGGCGGTCATGCCGAGAGCCCGGCGCAACCGCTGGCCGGCCGCGTCGTGCCGGTCGGCCTCGAGCAGCCGGCCGAGCAGCGCCTCGGTCATCGCGCCGAGGTAGTGCACCTGGTCGAGGGCGTACAGCGCGCCGGTGCGGCGGGCGGCCGCCTCGGCCCGGTCGAGAAGCTCCTTCTTGGTGTCGTCCTCCCAGATCAGGTTGGCGAAGTTGACGCCCACCACGAGGCGGGACAGCAGGATGTCGTCGGGCACGGCCGGGTCGGCGATCGCCGCGATCGCGCGGCGCAGGGCCGGCACCCCGTCCTCGTACCGGCCGAGCGTGAACGCCGTGTATCCGGCCAGGATCAGCTCGTCGACGCCGGCCGGGTGCTCGCCGGCCAGCGGCGCGGCCGCGGCGGCGATCTCCGCCTCGGACACGGTGGACACGTATTCGGCGCCGATCGCCTGCTCGACCGCCTGCACCACGGCCCGCAACGCCCGCTCCCGGTCGTCACCGAACGCCTCGGCTGCGGCCAGGCATCGCGCCACCCCGAGCTGCTGCCCGATCGGCACTCCCGCGTTGATCTCAGCGGCGGCCCGGGTGAGCAGGGCCTTGCCGCGCGACGGTCCCGGCAGCGCCGCCTCGTCGACCGCGTCCAGCAGCAGGACCGCCCGGCTGAAGGCGCCGGCGGCGACGGCCGCCTCGGCCGCGTGGACCTGGCGGATGTCCCGGGCGGCCGGGTCGGGCGTCAGTTCGACCGCCCGGGTCAGGAAGGTGGCGCGGGCGGTGTGGCCGCCGCGGGCCCCGGCCCGGTCGGCGCGGCGTTCCAGTTCGGCCGCGACCTGTTCGTCCGGCCCGTCGGCCGCCGCGGCCAGGTGCCAGGCGCGCCGGTCGGCGTCGGCGCCGTCGGTGGTGACCTCGGCCAGCGCCCGGTGCACGGCGCGGCGGGCCGCGGTCGTGGCCCCGCCGTAGACGGCCGAGCGCACCAGCGGATGCCGGAACGTCGCGGGCGGGGACCCGGTGACGAGACGGTCGGCCTCGGCCGGCGCGGCGTCGGCCGGACCGGCGCCGAGCAGTCGCCCGGCCGCCGTCAGCTGGTCGCCGCTGCCCCCGGACGCCGCGGCCAGCAGCAGCCACGTCCGCGTCGCCTCGGGATAGTCCCGGATCTGGGCGGTGTAGTGCGCCTCCAGGCGGCTGCCGACCGGGATCGGCTCGGGCAGCGGGGCGCTGCCGGTGAGTTGTTCGGCGGTGAGCTCCCGGCCCAGATCGGTGATCGCGAGCGGGTTGCCGCCGGTCGACCGGGCGACGTGCTCGGCCAGGGCCCGGTCGACCGGGGTGTCCACCACGTCGGTGAGCAGTGCCACCGCGGGGTCGGCGGCCAGGCCGGCGATGTGCCGCTGCTCGACCCCGGCCAGCAGGCCCGGCTCGTCGTCGTCGTCGGCGCGCAGGCCGAACAGGAGCACCACGCCCTCGGCGTGCAGGCGACGGGCGACGAAGGCGAGGGCCCGCAACGACTCGCGGTCGAGCCACTGGGCGTCGTCCACCACGCACAGCTGTGGCGAGTCGGCGAGCAGGGTCAGGGCCGCGAGGCTCACCAGGAACAGGTCGGAGGTCGGGCCGTCGGCGAGGCCGCAGGCCACCTCGAGGGCGGCGCGCTGTCCGGCCGGTAGCCGCCCGCGGTCACCCAGCAGCGGGATCAGCAGCCGGTGCAGCGCCGCGTACGGGAAGTCGGCCTCCGACTCGACGCCGCTGATCCACAAGGCTCCGGGCGCGGTGCTCTCGGCGTACCGAAGCAATGCGGTCTTGCCGACGCCGGCCTCTCCGCGCAGCACCAAGCTCGAGCTGCGCCCGGCTCGCGCCTGCCGGAGAAGCGCGTCAAGCGCGGCGCACTCCGCCTCGCGGCCGAAGAGTCGAAGGGATTCCACGGCGAGACGACCCGGCGATCCTTGTCACAGGCCGGAGAGGCGCTGGCCGGCGCGGACGACGGCCATCGCGTGCCGCTCGCCGGGGCGGCGACCCAGGCGCTCGATCGGTCCGCTTATCGAGATGGCGGCGATCACCCGGCCGGTGCGGTCGCGGATCGGGGCGGAGACACTCGCCACACCCGGCTCGCGCTCGGCGACGCTCTGCGCCCAGCCGCGCCGGCGCACCTCGGCCAGCGTGCGGCCGGTGAACTTGCAGCGGGGCAGCAGCGGCATGACGGCCTCGGGCGGTTCCCAGGCGAGCAGGATCTGCGCGGCCGAGCCGGCGGTCATCGGCAGCACCGAGCCGACCGGGACGGTGTCGCGCAGGCCGCTCGCGCGCTCGGCCGCGGCCACGCAGATGCGCTCGTCGGCGCGGCGCAAGTAGAGCTGCCCACTTTCCCCGGTGGCATCCCGCAATGCGGAAAGCAGGGGCTCGGCCGCGGTCAGCAGAACGTCCGGTGCGGCGTTCGCCAGCTCGCCCAGACGGGGGCCCGGACGCCACCGGCCCTGGGTGTCGCGGACCAGCATCCGGTGTATCTCCAAGGCCTGGGCCAGGCGATGTGCCGTTGCCCGGGGCAGCTTCGTGCGCTCGACGAGCTCGGCCAGGCTGGCGCCGTCGACACACGCCGCCAGGATGACTACCGCCTTGTCGAGAACGCCGACACCGCTCATACTGTGTCCCACAAGCCGAAACATACCTCCCAGAATTTAGGATGTCCAGATGGTGGGAGTCACTCCGAAGCCGCGGACCTTGGCGGAAAAGGTCTGGGACGACCATGTCGTGCGTGCCGCCGACGGCGAGCCCGATCTGCTCTACATCGACCTCCACCTCCTGCACGAGGTGACCAGCCCGCAGGCCTTCGACGGTCTGCGGATGGCGGGCCGGCCCGTGCGGCGCACCGACCTCACGCTCGCGACCGAGGACCACAACACCCCGACCGGGTACGCGGATCCCTCGTTCAACACCCGTCGCGGCGAGCTCCTCACGATCACCGACACGGTCTCCCGCACGCAGATCGAGACGCTGCGCAAGAACTGCGCCGAGTTCGGCGTGCAGATCCGCCCGCTCGGCGACGTGCAGCAGGGCATCGTGCACGTGATCGGCCCGCAGCTCGGCCTGACCCAGCCCGGTCTGACCATCGTCTGCGGCGACTCGCACACCGCGACCCACGGCGCGTTCGGCGCGCTGGCCTTCGGCATCGGCACGAGCGAGGTCGAGCACGTGCTCGCCACCCAGACGCTGCCGCAGGCCAAGCCGAAGACGATGGCCGTCACGGTCGTCGGCGAGCTGCGCCCCGGCGTCTCCGCGAAAGACCTGATCCTCGCGCTCATCACGCAGACCGGCACCGGCGGCGGCAACGGCCACATCGTGGAGTACCGCGGCGAGGCCATCCGCAACCTCTCGATGGAGGGCCGGATGACCATCTGCAACATGAGCATCGAGTGGGGCGCCAAGGCCGGCATGATCGCGCCGGACGAGACCACGTTCGCGTACCTGAAGGGCCGCGAGCACGCGCCCGCCGGCGAGCAGTGGGACGCCGCGGTCGAGTACTGGAAGACGCTCGTCACCGACGAGGGCGCGGAGTTCGACACCGAGATCATCCTGGACGCCTCGGCGGTCAGCCCGTTCATCACCTGGGGCACCAACCCCGGTCAGGGCGCGCCGCTGGACGGCGTGGTGCCCGACCCCGACGAGTTCATCGAGGAGACCGACCGCAACGCCGCGCGCCGCGCCCTGGCGTACATGGACCTGACCCCGGGCACGCCGTTCCGGGACGTCCCGGTCGACGTGGTCTTCGTCGGCTCCTGTACCAACGGCCGGCTCGAGGACCTGCGCGCCGCCGCCGACGTGCTGCGCGGCCACCAGGTGCACGACGGCGTCCGCATGATGATCGTCCCGGGCTCGTACCAGGTGCGCGAGGCGGCCGAGGCCGAGGGCCTGGACAAGGTCTTCACCGACGCGGGCGCCGAGTGGCGCTTCGCCGGCTGCTCCATGTGCCTGGGGATGAACCCCGACACGCTCAGCCCCGGCCAGCGGGCCGCCTCCACGTCCAACCGCAACTTCGAGGGCCGGCAGGGCAAGGGCGGGCGCACCCACCTCGTCTCGCCGCAGGTCGCCGCCGCCACCGCCGTGGCCGGCCGGCTGGCCGCTCCGGCGGATCTGTAAGAGGAGATACCAGAGATGGACAAGTTCATCGCCCACAGCGGCAAGGTGATGCCGCTGCGCCGTTCCGATGTGGACACCGACCAGATCATCCCGGCGGTCTACCTCAAGCGGGTCACCCGCACCGGGTTCGAGGACGGGCTGTTCAACGCCTGGCGCGACGACCCCTCCTTCGTGCTCAACAACCCGGCCCACGCGGGCGCCACGATCCTGGTCGCCGGCCCCAACTTCGGCACCGGCTCGTCCCGGCAGCACGCGGTCTGGGCACTGCGCGACTGGGGCTTCAAGGTGGTCATCGCCGCCCGGTTCGGCGACATCTTCCGCGGCAACGCGCTCAAGGAGGGCCTGCTGCCCGTCCAGCTCGACCAGAAGGCCGTCGAGGCGCTCTGGGACATGGCCGACAGCGAGCCGGAAAAGCAGATCACGGTGGACCTCGAGGGCCGTCAGGTGCGCGTGGACGACGCCTCCTGGCAGTTCCCGATCGACGATTTCAGCCGCTGGCGGCTCATGGAGGGCCTCGACGACATCGGACTGACGTTGCGCCACGAGGCCGCGATCACCACGTACGAGAACAAGCGTCCCGTCTTCAAGCCGGCCGTCGCCTAAGGCGCGAAAAGCCCTGTCAGAACACGGATTTTCGCCCCCGCCGAGTCCCCGGCGGGGGCGAATTCGTTGCAACACAAGGGATTTTTTTGCACTAATGTTTGTGTCTGCTGGTCAGAGGGCATACGGTGCGCGCAGAATGGCTCGCATTGGGGCCTATTCTCAAGTTCGGGAGGAAAAACCGTGAACAAGGCCGAGCTCATCGAGGCGCTCGCCGCCCGACTGGGAGACCGGAAGACGGCGACGGCAGCGCTGGATGCGGTCATCAGCGAGGTACAGAACGCTGTTACCAAGGGCGACAAGGTGGCCATCACCGGCTTCGGCTCCTTCGAGAAGCGGGTGCGCAATGCGCGTACCGCGCGGAATCCCAGGACCGGCGAGACGGTGAAAGTGAAGAAAACGTCGGTGCCCGCGTTCCGGCCCGGCACGGCCTTCAAGGACATGGTCGCGGCCGGGAAGGTCGCCAAGGCGGCCCCCGCGAAGAAGGCGGCCACGACCGCGGCGGCGGCCAAGAAGACCACCGCCACCGCCGTGAAGGCGGCACCGGCCACCAAGACGGCGGCGGCCAAGAAGACCACCGCCACCAAGGCCGCGCCGGCCAAGACGGCGACGGCAACGAAGGCGGCGCCGGCCAAGAAGGCGGCGACCGCGACCAAGACGGCGGCGGCCAAGAAGACCACCGCCACCAAGGCCGCACCGGCCAAGACGGCGGCGGCCACCAAGACGGCCGCGGCGAAGAAGACGACCGCGACCAAGGCCGCACCGGCCAAGACCGCCGCCAAGACCACAGCCGCCAAGTCGACGGCCGCGGCCAAGAAGACGACGGCCGCGAAGTCGACGGCCACGAAGGCGACGGCCACGAAGGCGGCGCCGGCGAAGAAGGCGACGGCCGCGACCAAGACGGCGGCGGCCAAGAAGACCACCGCCCGCAAGACCACGACGGCCGCGGCAACCACCCCGGCCCGGGCCCGGGCGACCACCCCGACGGCCCGTAAGACCCGCTGACGTAGCCGTCAACGCCGCGTGAGGCGTCCACCCTTACGGTGGACGCCTTTCGTGTGTCCGAGCGCGGAAACGGCCGCTGGGCCTACCGTCCGGGCATGGAGCGAGAAGCGACACCCCGGGGGCTGGTCGGCCGGTCCGTGGTCGCCGTCGGGCTCTTCGCGGTCGCCATCGTGCCCGGGTGGACGCTCGGCGACCTGACCGAGGCGTGGACGGGCAACGGCCTGCTCGACTGGCTGGTCACCTGTGCCTGGTCGGGCCTGGCCGTACGCGTGCTGGCGCCGTGGGGCTCGTACCGGGCCCGGGACGGCTGGCTGGGGGCGATCCCGCTCTACGGCTGGTACCTGGTCTGCGTGCTGTGCTGGCGGGTCGCGCTGCTGCCCTATCGCGACTGGGAGCCGCGCGAGGACGAGCTCTGCCGGGCCCGCTGGCTGACCGGGGACCAGCTCGGCCTGTGGCGCTCCGACCGGGCGCCACGGTCGCTCAGAGCCGAGACGCGTCCAGCAGTCGGTCACCGGCCCAGGTGAGCAGCCAGCCGTCGCCCTTGGGCGTCTTGTAGGGCTCGGGATCGGCCTCGTCGCGCAGGGTGGCCAGCAGCGTCGGGATGATTTTGCCCTGACTGCAGATCACCGGCGGGCCGGCGCCGCGCAGTTCGAGCAGGCGCTGCGCGGCCAGTTTCGCCCGGGCCGGCGCCTCCTCGGCCACCGGCGGCTCGGCGAACGCGCCGTCCTGCACGATCGGGACGCCACCGAGCCGTGCGGCCAGCGGTTCCAGCGTCTGCTTGCAGCGCAGCGGCGTGGCCGAGATCAGCCGCTCGGGCCGCAGCAGCGAGAGCACCACGCCGATCCGGTCGGCCTGCTGCCGGCCGCGCTCGTCGATCGGGCGCAGCGCGTCGTTGCCCTTCCACTCCTTGCGCTCGCCGGCGTGCGCGTGCCGCACCAGCGCCACCACCGCGGTGATCGGTGGCAAGGCGGCCGCGTGGGCGAGCACGCCCCGCTCGTCGTCGTAGCTGAGCCGTTCGTGTGCGTCCTCGGGCGACAGCCAGGCGACCTCGTCGACCTCGGACGTGTCCACCACCGGCCCCTCGCCGGCCAGCCGCATGAGCCAGTGGTCGACCGTCTTGGGCGTGCCGCCGGGCAGGTCGTAGGCGACCGTGGGCAGCTTGATCAGTGGCACGCCGGCGCAGCCGGTCTCCTCGGCCACCTCCCGGACCGCGGCGGCGAGCGGGTGCTCGCCGGCGTCCAGCTTGCCCTTAGGCAGCGCCCAGTCGTCGTAGCGCGGCCGGTGCACCAGGCAGACCTCGATGCCGTCGCCCGCCGGGCGGTAGAGAACCCCGCCCGCCGCGTGGACCGGGACCGGCATCAGCCCGCCTTGCCGATGACCCGGCGCAGCAGGGACTCCTGCAGGTGCATGTGCGGATCGGACGGACCGAACGGCCGGCGGTGCCAGGTGCCGTCGCCGTCCAGGTCCCAGCCCTCGCTCTCGTCGCTCATCGACAGCTCCAGCACGTTGCGCAGGTCGCGCTGGGCCGACGGCTGCGTCACCCGCACCAGCGCCTCGACGCGGCGGTCGAGGTTGCGGTGCATGAGGTCGGCCGAGCCGATCCAGTACTCGGCGTCGTCGCCGGGGCCGAACCGGAACACGCGGGAGTGCTCGAGGAAACGGCCCACGATCGAGCGGACCCGGATGTTGTCGGACAGACCCTTTACGCCCGGCCGCAGCGCGCACATGCCGCGGATGATCAGGTCGGCTCTCACCCCCACCTGCGAGGCGCGGTAGAGCGCGTCGATCGTCTCCTCGTCGACCAGCGAGTTCACCTTGAACTGCACGAGCGCCTCGCCACCCTCGCGGGCGATCTCGGCCTGCTGTTCGATCCGCTCGATCAGCCCGGCGCGGACCCCGTGCGGCGCGACCAGCAGCCGGCGGTACTGCCGCTGGCGGCTGTACCCGGTCAGGACGTTGAACAGGTCGGTGACGTCCGCGCCCACCTCCGGGTCGGCCGTGAGCATGCCGAAGTCCTCGTACAGCCGGGCGGTCTTGGGGTGGTAGTTGCCCGTGCCGATGTGGCAGTACCGGCGGATCTGGTTGCCCTCCTGACGCACGACCAGGGCGGTCTTGCAGTGCGTCTTGAGGCCGACCAGGCCGTAGACGACATGGCAGCCGGCCCGCTCCAGAGTGCGCGCCCAGGCGATGTTCGCCACCTCGTCGAAGCGCGCCTTCACCTCGACCAGAACCACCACCTGCTTGCCGGCGGCGGCCGCGTCGACCAGCGCGTCGACGATCGGGGAGTCGCCCGACGTGCGGTACAGCGTCTGCTTGATGGCCAGCACGTTGGGGTCGGCGGCGGCCTGCTCGATGAAGCGCTGCACGCTGGTCGAGAACGAGTGGTACGGGTGGTGGACCAGGATGTCGCTCTCCCGCAGGCGGTTGAAGACGCTGCGCGGGACCTCGCCGTCGGCCAGCTGCGGGTGGGTGGACGGGACGAACGGGCGGTCCTTGAGGTCGTCGCGGTCGCACTCGCCGAACACCTGCCACAGCGCCGACAGGTCGAGCAGGCCGGGCACGCGCTGCACGTCCTGGCTGTCCATGTCGAGCTCGCGGACCAGGGTGTCGAGCACGTGGTCGCTGATCGACGCGGCCACCTCGAGGCGGACGGGCGGGCCGAAGCGGCGCTGGGCCAGCTCGCGCTCGAGGGCCTGCAGGAGGTCCTCGTCGCGGTCCTCGTCGACCTCGAGCTCGGCGTTGCGGGTCACCCGGAACAGGTGCCACTCCTGGATCTGCATCCCGGAGAAGAGCTGGTCGAGGTGGACCGCGATGAGCTCCTCGACGGGCAGGAACCGGGCGCCTCGGCTGTCGTTCTGCACCGTGACGAAGCGGGGCACGTTGTTCGGAACCTTTATGCGGGCGAACAGCTCGGAGCCGCCGTCGTCGGGGTCGCGCAGCACCACGGCCAGGTTGAGCGACCGGCTCGAGATGTACGGGAACGGGTGCGCCGGGTCGACCGCGAGCGGGGTCAGCACCGGGAAGACCTGCTCCCGGAAGTACGTCCGCAGGCGCTCGCGCTCGGCCGGCCCCAGCTCGCCCCAGCTGACGATCTCGATGCCCTCGGCCGACAGCTTGGGCCGCACCTCGTCGGCGAGGCAGGCCGCGTGCCGGGTGACCAGGTCGGCCGTCCGCTCGGTGATCATCTCGAGCTGGTTGCGCAGCGAGCTGCGGTCGCCGCCGCGCATCGGCAGGCCCGCGCTCAGCCGGCGTTTCAGCCCGGCGACCCGGACCATGTAGAACTCGTCGAGGTTGCTCGCGAAGATCGCCAGGAATTTGGCGCGCTCGAGCAACGGCGTGTTCGGGTCCTCGGCGAGCGCCAGGACGCGCGCGTTGAAGTCGAGCCAGGAGAGCTCGCGGTTGAGGAAACGATCCTCGGGCAGCTCGGGGGCACTGTCCGACTCGAAGACCTCGTCCGTCGCCGTCGACTCGGTGGCGTCGGCTATGTCCGTCATGAGGTGCTCCGTCGCTGTCGCCGGGACCTGCTCCGGCAGAGGCTGGATGGGACTGTCTTCCCCGCTCCGGGGCAGGAAGCGGCCGTTGGGGCCACGCCGGCGGGCTTCGGGGATCCGGGGCGAGGTCTGCATCGTTCCATCATTACGGTTTCCGGTGAAACGTGAAACGAACTGGACCTAGATCAACTCAACCGATTCCGGCTATTCCCAAACGGTGGACTTCCCCGCTGACCTGCGTAACGTCGACCCGCTGGCCGAGCCGCAGCAGCCGCAGACCCGATCGCTGGAACGCGTCGGCGCCGAAGGCCAGCTCAGTGCCGTCGTCGAGGAGGAGGGTGCCGGCCCGGGTGTGCGGGTCGAAGGTGGCGATGGTGCCCTGCATGCCCTGCACGCTACCGGGTTCAGGCGGCGGGGACGCAGCTCACCGTGAGTCCGAGATCACGCAGCAGAGCGCAGGTGTGCCGGCCGGCGCCGAGCGTCAGCACGCGGGCCAGGTCGTCGGGCGTGTCGACGTCCTGCCGCAGGCCGGGCCAGTCGCCGGTCAGCGGGGTCGCGCCGGAGGTGGCGTGGGCCGAGGCCGAGCCGATCCCGAACCGAGGGTCGAGCGGCTCGCCGGGCGGGACGGCCAGCAGCACGGTGCCGGTGCCGGCCGCGTCGGCCACGAAGCTGCGCCCAAGCGCCGCGCCGAGTGCCTCGTCGAGCTGCCCGGGGCGCAGGGCGGGCAGGTCCCCGGCGAGCACGGCGCGGAAGCGGCCGAGGCCGGCCACCTCGTCGGCGCCGAACCGCATGGCCCCGTTGAGGTCGGCGCCGGGAACGTCGGGCACGACCCGGGCGCCGAGGGCGGTCACCGCGGCCGCGGCCTGCGTGTCGTCGGTCACCACCACGAGCTCGGCCACGGCCGAGCCGGCCAGCACGGCCGACACCGTGTCGCGCACCATGGCCAACGCCAGGTCGGCGTGCCTGGCCGCGGGCACGGCGCCACGCAGCCGGCTCTTCGCCGCACTCAGCCGCTTGACGGGAATCACGGCAACCCACTCCCGATCCATTTCGTCAAGTCTGCCAGTGCGCAGCTCGCCGACCCCTGCCTGGTCCCGGGCGCCGCGAGCAGGCATGATTCCTGGCGAGGATGGGGCCGCGGTGGGGACACGCCGCGGGTAGGGCGGGAGGAACCGTGGTGCGGCGCAGGCTGGGATTCTGGCGGCGTTTCGCGGTCGTGGTGGTGCTGCCGGTGCTGAAGGTCTGGACCAAGCGGACCTGGAACGGGCTGGAGAACATCCCGCCGACCGGTGGCGTGATCGTCGTGCCGAACCACGCGTCGCACTTCGACCCGCTGGTGGTGGCGCACTTCATCTACGGGGCCGGCCGCTGGCCGCGCTTCCTCGGCAAGGCGAGCCTGTGGAAGGTGCCCGTTCTCGGGCCGTTCCTGCGCAAGGTCCAGCAGATCCCGGTGGAACGCGGCAGTGTGGAGGCGGTGAAGTCGCTGGACGCGCTGATCGAGGCCATCAACGAGGGCGGCGTCGTGGTGATCTACCCGGAGGGCACGACGACCCGGGAACCCGACCTGTGGCCGATGCGCGGCAAGACCGGCGCGGCCCGGCTCGCCCTGGTCACCGGCGCGCCGGTGATCCCGATGGCCAATTGGGGCGCCCACACCATCTACGACCCGCGCACCAGCAAGCTGAAGATCCGGGCGCGGACTCCGGTCGCGGTCACCGCCGGCAAACCCATCGACCTGTCCCGCTGGCAGGGTGCCCCGCCCACCCGGGCCACGCTCGAGCAGATGACCGACGAAATCATGCTGGACGTCCAGGAACTCGTCGGCCAGGTGCGCGGCGAGCAGCCACCGGCCGAGCTCTACGACCGGCCGGCGGCCAAGCGCGGCGCCTCCCCCGAGGAAGCGTGATGACCCGCGCCGTCGTCATCGGCTCCGGGGCCTGGGGCACGGCGTTCGCCAAGGTGCTCGGCGAGGCCGGGGCCAAGGTGACGATCTGGGGCCGGCGCGTCTCGGTGGTCGAGGAGATCCGCGACCGGCACACCAACGCGGGCTCGCTGCCCGGCCTGCGACTGCCCGAGCAGGTCACGGCGAGTTCCGATCTGGCCGCCGCGACCGACGGCGCCGAGCTGATCGCGATCGCGGTGCCGTCCCAGACGCTGCGCGGCAACCTGGCCGAGTGGGCCGGGCATTTCGGCCGCGACGCCACGGTCATCTCGCTGATGAAGGGCATCGAGCTCGGTACGACCAAGCGGATGAGCGAGGTCATCGTCGAGACGGCGAACGTCGAGCCCGAGCGGGTGGTGGTCGTCTCCGGCCCCAACCTGGCGCCCGAGATCGCCGAGGGGCAGCCCACGGCCACGGTCGTGGCCTGCCTCGACGAGGAGCGCGCCAAGCGGGTGCAGCACGCGCTCGCGCTGCCCTACTTCCGGCCGTACACGAGCGACGACGTGGTCGGGTGCGAGCTCGGCGGCGCGGTCAAGAACGTCATCGCCCTCGCGTACGGGATGGCCGCCGCGATGGGCCTGGGCGACAACACCCGGGCGTCGCTGATCACCCGCGGGCTGGCCGAGACCGCCCGGCTGGGCGTGGCCCTGGGCGCCGACCCGCTCACCTTCGCCGGCCTGGCCGGGCTGGGCGACCTCGTCGCGTCGTGCTCGTCGCCGCTGGCCCGCAACCGCACCTTCGGCGAGCACCTGGGCCGCGGCGAGAGCCTGGAGCAGGCGCAGGCGGCCACCCGGCAGACCGCCGAGGGCGTGAAGAGCTGCCTCTCGATCCGCGACCTGGCCCGGGCGCACGACATCGAGATGCCGATCGTCGAGCAGGTCGAGCGCGTGTGCCACGAGGGAGTGGACCCGCAGATCGCCGTGAAACTGCTCATGGGCCGGGAGATGAAGCCAGAATGACCTACTCCGACGGCACCCGAGCCGTGCACGCCGGCCTGCCCGAGCCCGTCGTGGGCGAGCCGTTCCTGCCCAGTCCGGTTTTTGCCGCGCCCTACCACCTCGACCCGGTGGAGGGGCCCGGGCAGAACGACTACGCCCGCACCCAGCACCCGACTCGCCGGCAGCTGGAGGCGGCGATCGGGCAGCTCGAGGGCGCGCCGACGCTGGTCTTCGCGAGCGGCCAGGCGGCGATCACCGCGCTGTTGCTGTCGACGCTGCGCGCCGGCGACACGGTGGCGCTGCCCTCCGACGGGTACTTCACGGTCCGCGCCTTCGCCCAGGGAACGCTTCGGGACCTCGGCGTCGCCTCCATCACGGTGCCGACCGCCGGGCCATATCCCGATTTCGCGGGCGTACGCCTCGTGCTGCTGGAGACGCCGGCCAACCCGGGCCTCGACGTGTGCGACATCGAAGCCGTCGCCGCGGCCGCGCATGCCGCCGGCGCCCTGGTCGCCGTGGACAACACCACGCCGACGCCGCTCGGGCAGAACCCGCTGGCGCTGGGCGCGGACGTCGTGGTCGCCTCCGGAACCAAGGCGCTGACCGGCCATTCCGACGTGCTGCTCGGTTATGTCGCGACGCCCGACGACGCGGTCTTCGCCAAGGTGGAGACGTGGCGCAAGCAGACCGGAGCGGTGCCGGGCGCGTTCGACTGCTGGCTCGCGCACCGGTCGATCGCGACGCTCGACCTGCGGCTGGCCCGGCAGACCGCGAACGCCGCCGCGATCGCGACGATGCTGCTCGAGCGGCCGGACGTGACCGGCGTGCGCTGGCCGGGGCTGGAGTCCGATCCGGCGTACGCGGTGGCCAAGGCGCAGATGCGCCGGATCCCCGGGGTGGTCTCGTTCGACCTCGGCACGGCCGACCGGGTCGCCCGGTTCCTCACCGCGGCATCGCTGGTCTTCGCGGCCACCTCCTTCGGCGGGGTGCACACGACGGCCGACCGGCGGGCGCAGTGGGGCGACGACACCTCTCCCGGTTTCGTGCGCCTGTCCTGCGGCATCGAGGACACGGCCGATCTGGTGGCCGATCTGAAGGCTGCCCTCGACGAAGCTTGATCGTATGAGTTGGGACAGCTTCTCCGGGGACGAGGTCGCGGCACTGACGACGGGCGAGGGCTTCTTCGCCGCGCCGGGGGAGCGGGTCTGCCCGGCCTGCGGCGAGCGGCGGCTCCGGGCGTACGTCAATGTGCCGGAGAATGCTCGCCGCCCGACCCTCGTCAGCTATGTCTGGTGCTCCGGGTGCCGAAAGTTCGTCGGCACCCGGGCCCGCCACCCGGAGGGCCTGGTCTTCTCCGACCCGCTCGCCGCGCTCTCCGTCGCGGAACGGCGTGAGCTGGAGCGCAGCCTCGTCGGCTTCCTCGCCCACCTCGATCGTCTGTGGGACGACGGGGTGCTGCCGCAGACGTTCGCGGCCTGACGCCTGCACGACACCGCCTTGCCAAGGGTGCTTCGTCGGCTCTATGGTTCATTACATGAGTAATGAACCGCAGAACTAGGGAGGCTCGGCGTGTTCGACGACCGCAGCCCGATCTACCTGCAGATCGCCGACGGGATCAAGAACGACGTCCTGAGCGGCGCCCTCAAGGAGGACGAACAGGTCATGTCCACCAACCAGTACGCGGCGTTCTACCGCATCAATCCCGCCACCGCGGCCAAGGGGTTCGCCCAGCTGGTCGAGGAGGGCGTGCTCTACAAGAAGCGAGGAATCGGCATGTTCGTCAGCCCCGACGCCCGGGAGAGGCTGCGCCGGGAACGGCGCGAGCGGTTCTTCACCGAGGTGGTCGACCCGATGCTGGCCGAGGCCAAGCGCATCGGTATCGAGGTCGACGAGATCGTGCGGCACCTCGGCGGTGCCCGATGATCGAGCTGCGCGGAGTCACCGTGCGGTACGGCCGGACGGTCGCCGTCGACGATGTCACCCTCGACCTGCCCACCGGCAAGATCTACGGCCTGCTCGGGCGCAACGGCTCGGGCAAGACCAGCCTGCTCAGCGCGCTCGCCTCGTTCCGCCGCCCGGCGTTCGGCGTGGTCCGGGTCGACGGCGCGGACGCCTTCGAGAACCCCGCGGTCATGCGGAACACCTGCTTCATTCGCGACACGCTGGACTGCAACGAGTCCGACAAGGTCCGCCAGCTGATGTGCTTCGCCGGCTGGATGCGGCCCACCTGGGACGCCGACTACGCCGCCAAGCTGCTCGACCTCTTCGAGATCAACCCCCGGAAGCGGGCCTCGTCGCTCTCCCGCGGGCAGAAATCTGCGGTCGGGGTCGTGCTCGGGCTGGCGTCGCGGGCGCCACTGACCATCCTGGACGAGACCTATCTCGGGATGGACGCGGTGGCCCGGGCCGCCTTCTACCGTGAGCTGCTCGAGGACTACCTGGCCCACCCGCGCACGATCGTCCTCTCCACCCACCTCATCGAGGAGGTCGCCGACCTCTTCGAGCGCGTGGTCATCATCGACCGCGGGCGGCTGCTGCTGCACGAGGAGACCGACGAGCTGCGCGGGCGCGGGGTCACCGTGACCGGGCCGGCCGCGGCGGTCGGCGAGTTCGTGGCCGGGCACACCGTGCTCGGCGAGCAGAGCCTCGGCGGCGTACGTGCGGTCACCCTCGACTGGCACCCGGCGGCGGACGACGTGGCCCGCGGCGAGTCGGCCGGGCTCACCTTCGGTCCGGTCGGCATCCAGGACCTCTTCATCCACCTCACGTCCCGAGCCGAGCGGCTGGAGGCCACCCGATGAGCGTCACCCGCGTCCTTTTCCGCGTCTACCGGCCGATCATCCTGCCGTTCGTGGCCATCATCGTGGTGGCCGAGGTGATCGCGGCAACCGCCGTCGCCTCGGCCCAGGACCTCGGCTTCAGCATGTGGCTGGTGCTGGGCGGCCAGGCGGCGAAGTACTGGCTGCTCGTGGTCGGCATCATCCTGATCGCCATGCAGCTGCGGCAGTTCGTGGTCAACGGGGCCACCCGGCACGAGTTCCTGGCCGGGATGGCCGTGTTCGGACTGGTCCTCGTGGTGGGCTGGGCCGTCGCGATCGTGCTCGGGCACGGTATCGAGAGCGCGGTGCTGGGCGCCTTGGACAAGCAGGGGCCGGACTACCCGACGTTCACCGCCGGCGGCGCATTGCGGGAGTTCGGGCAGCAGCTGCCGGTCTCGCTGGCCTACTTCGTGTCCGGGGCGACGATCGCGGCCGGGTTCTACCGCTGGCGGGCCTGGATCGGGCTCGTCGTGATGGTGGGCGGGGCGGTGCCCGCCATCGTGGCCGATGCGTTGCTCGGTTTCAACGAGTGGGGCGGCCTCACCCACGACGTGCCGTACCCCGGGGCGCTGGCGGCGTCGCTCGCCGCCACCGCCCTGGTGGCCTGGGGCCTGCACCGCGCGATCAGCGACGTGCCGATCCGCCGGACGGCCGGCTAGATGCGAACGGCGTGCTGGACCGAGTGCTCGTGCAGCCAGTCGCGGGTGACCGGCGTCGGAGAACCGCCGGTCACCCGGCGCAGGGCCTCGCCCGGGCCGACGCCCAGCAGCACCAGCGTCGTGCAGGCCAGCAGCGTCGAGCGGCCGACACCGCCGAAGCACTGCGTCGCCACGAAACGCCCGGCCCGTACGTGGGCCGCGAGGCGCCCGGCGAGACCGACCACCTCGGACGCCTCGTCGCGCGGCTCGGCACCCTCGCTCGGGAAGGGCAGGAAGTCGACGCCCAGTTTCGCCGCCGTGGCGACGGTGCCTCCGAGACCCATCTCCTGCTGCTCGGCCGTGGTCAGCGCGGACACCAGCACGGAGACCCCGTCGCCGGCCAGCGCGCTCAGCTGATCGTCGGCCCAGTCGTCCCCGCGCGGATGCGGGATGATCGCGAGCCGGCCGGAACCCATCCCGGCGATCACGTGGAGTGATGCAGTCATGAACGTGCTGTTTCCTTGTCCGGTGGCGGCGGACGGGTCAACCCGTGAGTGGCTAACGCAGAGTAGGGTTCCCCCCGGCATGACCGCTAGCGAGAGGCGCGAAGAAAAGTGACGACTCCCCGGAAAACCCGCGTCGCGATCGTGTTCGGTGGTCGCAGCACCGAACACGCCATCTCGTGCGTGAGTGCCGGGAGCATCCTCCGCGCGCTGGACCCCGACCAGTACGAGGCGGTCCCGGTCGGCATCACCCGGGACGGCGCCTGGGTGCTCGCCGGCACCGACCCGGCCAAGCTGGCGATCAGCGACCGCACGCTGCCCGAGATCACGTCGGCGAGCGGCAACGCGATCGTGCTCGCCGCCGACCCGACCGCCACCGAGCTGATCGTGCGCGACCCGGTCGACGGAGTCTCGTCGCTGGCCGGGGTGGACGTCGTCTTCCCGGTGCTGCACGGGGCGTACGGCGAGGACGGCACGATCCAGGGCATGCTCGAGATGGCCGGGATTCCGTACGTCGGCGCCAACGTCTTCGCCTCGGCCGCGGCCATGGACAAGGAGTTCACCAAGAAGCTCGCCGCCGTCGAGGGCATCCCGGTCGGGCCGTACGCGGTGCTGCGCGCGGGCGTTTCCCTCAGCGACGAGGACAAGGACCGCCTGGGCCTGCCCGTTTTCGTGAAGCCGTCGCGGGCCGGCTCGTCGCACGGCATCACCAAGGTGACCGACTGGGCCGAGCTCGACGCCGCGATCGCCACCGCCCGGCAGATCGACCCCAAGGTGCTGGTCGAGGCCGCGATCGTGGGCCGCGAGATCGAGTGCGGGGTGCTCGAGGGCGAGGCCGGCGGCGCGCCCGAGTCGTCGCTGCTCGCCGAGATCCACGTCGACGAGCACGACTGGTACGACTTCGAGGCGAAATACCTCGAGGGCGGGCGCTACGACATCCCCGCCACCCTCCCGGCCGAGGTGACCCGCAAGGTCCAGGAGTACGCGCGACGCACCTTCACCGCGCTCGACTGCGCCGGGCTGGCCCGGGTCGACTTCTTCGTCACCGCCGGCCACGAGGTCTACCTCAACGAGATCAACACGATGCCGGGCATGACGCCGACGTCGATGTTCCCGCTGATGTGGGCCGCGACCGGCCTCGAGTACCCGAAGGTCGTCGACCGTCTCATCCGGACGGCGCTACGCCGCGGAACCGGGCTTCACTGATCACATCCGGTGGGTACGCCCTTGGTGGTGGACTTCACGGTCTTGACCACCGGGTCGGAGAACTCGTTCGCCCATTGGGCGGTCTGGTTGTAGCTGGCCGGCACGGTGACCCGGACGGCGACCTCACGGTCCATTGTGGTGAACACGTCGGCGGCCGGGCCGTCCTCGCCCCACCAGCAGACGCCGTTCATCTTGAACATCGTCGCGTCCAGCGGCACACAGCCCGGGTGGCCGCCGTCGACCCGCTCGCACATCGTCGGCTGGGTGACGCCGCAGGCGACGGTGATCGGGGGCTCGCCCCAGGCCGCGTTCTGCTCCGGGCCCGCGCTGACCTTGCGGCCGGGCAGGTCGCGCAGCGTCGTCGGCAGCTGCGACGTGACGGCGAGGCAGACCTGGCCGGTGCGGGCGTCGAGCTTGGGCGCCGCCATCTGAACCGGGGTGGACGGCACGACGGCGGGAGTGGAGGCCGTCGCGGCGGGACTCGCCGCGTCGTCCTGCGGCAGGAACCGCCAGAAAATCAGGAGACCGGCCACGATGGCGATCGGGACGGCGAACGCGGCGGCCCAGAGGGCGGCGCTGCGTGTCGTCCTGTCCGGCTCGCGCACCTCGGGTGGCGTCTCCACGTCGACCATGCTCAGAGGTTTACCACGGAGCAGGTGAGGGTCCGCATGATGCCCGCGACGTTCTGGACTTTGCTCACAATGAGCCCGCCGAGGTCGTCGACCGTGTGCGCCTCGGCCAGCACGACCACGTCATAGGGGCCGGTGACCGCGTCGACCCGGATGACACCGGGGATCTTTCCGATCGATACGGCCACGTCATGGGCCTTTCCGACCTCTGTTTGGATCAGGATGTATGCCTGGACCACAATCCGCTCCCATCCGCCGCCAGCCGTAACCAGAACGTGAAACTACCGTAAGAATCCACTCGGCTGCGGGACGCATCGTCCCGGGTGCCCGCAAAGAGGAGAGGCTGCACAGGTGAGCATTGCCGAGATCGGCGAGTTCGGGCTCATCTCCCGGGTCGTGGCGCGGCTCGGGTCCGGGCCGAGGGCGCTGCTCGGCCCCGGGGACGACGGGGCGGTGGTGGCCGCTCCCGACGGCCGGGTCGTGGCCTCCACGGACGTTCTGGTCGAGGGCCGGCACTTCCGGCGGGACTGGTCGGGGCCCGCCGACATCGGTCACCGCGCGGCCGCGGCCAACCTCGCCGACATCGCGGCGATGGGCGCCGAGCCGACCGCGCTGCTGGTCGCGTTCTGCGCGCCGGGCAATCTCGACGTGGCGTGGGCGGAGGAGCTCGCGGGCGGCCTGTCGGCCGAGGCGGCGCTGGTGGGGGCGAGCGTCGTGGGCGGGGACATGTCGTCGAGCCCGACGCTCACGGTCGCGGTCACCGCGCTGGGCGATCTCGGTGGGCGGGCCCCGGTCGTACGGTCGGGGGCTCAGCCCGGCGATGTTCTCGCGCTGGCCGGGCGTACGGGTCATGCCGCGGGCGGCTACACGATCCTGTCCCGCGGATTCCGGACGCCGAAGATGCTCGTCGAGGCATACCGGCGACCCGTCGTGCCGTACGCCGCGGGCCCGTCGGCGGCCGACGCCGGAGCCACCTCGATGATCGACATCTCGGACGGACTGCTGCAGGACGTGGGACACGTCGCCGCGGCCAGCCTGGTGGCCATCGACATTCGCACCGACACGTTCACGGTGCCCCCAGCGATGCGGGACGCGGCCACGGCACTCGGCGTCGACCCGTACCAGTGGCTGCTGGCCGGGGGAGAGGACCACGCGCTCGCCGCCACCTTCCCGCCCGGCGCCACGCTGCCGGAGGGCTGGCAGGAGATCGGCACGGTGCACGACGGCGCCGGCGTGACCGTCGACCGCAAGCCCTGGAGCGGCCCGACGGGCTGGGACCACTTCCGCTGACCTAAAGTCGTCAGGTGTACGAGATCAAGATCAGAATGGCGGATTTCGGTGACCCGGCGGTGCGCGCGCTGCTGATGGACGTTCTCGGCGAATTGTCCGAGCGGTACGGCGGGAGCGGCGACGACACCCCCATCGGCGACGACGACTTCACCCCGCCGGACGGGGCGTTCTTCGTGGCCGACGACGGCGAGCGGCTGGTCGGCTGCGCCGGCTGGCGGCGGCACGGCGACGACGCCGAGCTGAAGAGGATGTTCACCGCGAGGTCGATCCGCGGGCGCGGGCTGGGCCGGCGGATGCTCGCGACCATCGAGGAGTCGGCGCGGGCGGCGGGCTGTCGCCGGTTGATCCTGGAGACCGGGGACAAGCAGCCGGAGGCGATCGCCCTCTACGAGTCGGCCGGGTACGCCCGGATCGAGGACTTCGGGTACTACAAGGACGAGGCGGACGTACGGTCCTTCGCGAAAGACCTGTGACACACACAGCCGCTGACACACGTAGCCGCCGGGCCATCGGCCCGGCGGCTCGGAGTGAGCTGGTCAGCTCAGGTCAGGCGCGGACGACCTTGCCGGCCTTGATGCACGAGGTGCAGACCTTGAGCTTCTTGGTCGTGCCGCCACCGGCCGGGGTGCGCACCGACTGGATGTTCGGGTTCCAGCGGCGGTTGGTCCGCCGGTGCGAGTGGGACACGTTGTGGCCGAAGCCCGGTCCCTTGCCACAGACGTCGCACACGCTAGCCACGGGTAACTCCTGGGTGTGAAGCGAAAACGTTGAACGTGCCCAGCAGTCAGCGCCAGGGCAACCCGGCAAGGTTACCCGATGGCCCCGCCGGACAGCCAATCGACCCCGCTGAGGTGCGGTCACCGGAGATTGTCAGGGGGCGTTAGTACGATTTTCGCGTGCTGGAGACCCTCGATGCCGCCGCGGTGCACCGCTGGTGCGGTGGTGGGCTCGCCGCGCTCCGCGCCCACCAGGACGAGATAGACGAGCTGAACGTCTATCCCGTCCCCGACGGCGACACCGGCACCAACCTCGTTCTGACCCTCACGTCGGCGCAGGAGGCTCTGGACGGGCCCCTCTCCGCCGACACCGGCGAGGCCGATGCCGAGGCCCCGCCGGCCGGCAACGCGCTGCGGCGCATGGCCCGCGGCGCCCTGCTCGGCGCCCGGGGCAATTCCGGCGTGATCGTCTCGCAGATCCTGCGCGGCATGGCCGACAGTCTCGCCACCACGGTCGCGGTGCGCGGGGTCGAGCTGGCCGGCGCGCTGCGCTCGGCCTCCGAGGCGGCCTATGCGGCGGTGGCCCGCCCGGTCGAGGGCACCGTGCTGTCGGTCGTCGCGGCCGCCGCCGACGGCGCCGGCCGCATCAAGTCCGACGATCTGGTCGTGGTGGCCCGGGCCGCGGCGCGGGCGGCGGCCGAGGCGCTGGCCCGCACCCCGCAGCAGCTGCCGGTGCTGGCCCGGGCCGGGGTGGTCGACGCCGGCGGGCGCGGCCTGGTGCTGCTGCTCGATGCCCTGGTCGACGCCCTCACCCTGTCCGCATCGGCCGTGCTCGCGCCGCCCGTGGTTGTCATCGAGGGCGAGATGTCCAATCATTTCGGATATGAGGTGCAATACCTTCTCGACGCCGCCGATGACGCCGTCGACCGGCTGCGCGAGACACTCGACGATCTCGGCGACTCGCTGGTGGTGGTCGGCTCCGGCGACGGCACGTGGAATGTGCACGTCCACGTGAGCGCGACGCGGATCGGCCCGGCCGTCGAGGCGGGCGTCGCCGCCGGCCGGCCACACCGCATCAGCGTCACGCCGCTCGAGTCCGGCCCGGCGCGCGCCGTCGAGGCCGCGCCGCCCGCACCGCAGGGCCGGGGTGCGGTGGTCGTGGCGGCCGGTGACGGGCTCACCGCGCTCTTCGAGGCCGAGGGCGCCACGGTCGTCGGGCGCAACCCGTCGATCCGCGAGATGCTCGACGCGATCGCCTCCACCGGCGTCGGCAGCGTCGTCCTGCTGCCCAACGACGCGAGTACGCACGCCGTGGCCACCGGCGCCGCCCGTGAGGCCGAGGCGGCGGGCGTGCGGGTCAGCGTCGTGCCGACCCGGTCCCCGGTGCAGGCGCTCGCCGCCCTCGCCGTGCGCGACCCGGCCCGCCCCTTCGCCGACGACGTGATCGCGATGGCCGAGGCCGCCGGCGCCTGCCGGTACGGCGAGGTCTGCACCGCCCAGCGCGACTCGCTCACGGTGGCCGGTCCCTGCCGGGCCGGCGATCTGCTCGGCCTGGTCGACGGCGAGGTGCACGTGATCGGCGCCGATCTGGACGACGTGAGCCGCCGCCTGCTCGACCGCATGCTCGGCGGCGGCGGCGAACTGGCCACCCTGGTGCTCGGCGCCGACGCCCCGGCCGCGCTGGAGGAGACGCTGCGCGGCCACGTCACGCACGTCTGGCCCTTTGTCGAGCTGGAGTGCTACGCGGGCGGTCAGCCCCGGTACCACCTGCTGGTTGGAGTGGAATGAGCGACCCGACGACCACCACCACACCGCTGCGCGCGGTGCTCGGCGAGCGCACGGCCAAGGCGCTCGCCACCCACCTCGAGCTGCACACCGCCGGCGACCTGATCTATCACTTCCCCCGGCGCTACGACGAGCGCGGCGAGCACACCGACCTGCGTGACCTGCAGATCGGCGAGCAGGTCACGCTGCTGGCGCAGGTGCAGTCGGTCAGCGTGAAACCGATGCGCGCCCGCAAGGGCAACATGCTCGAGATCACGATCGGCGACGGCTCCGGCGCCACCCTCACCTGCACCTTCTTCAACCAGGCCTGGCGCGAGCGCGACCTGAGACGTGGGCGGTGGGGCCTGTTCGCCGGCAAGGTCACCGACTTCCGCGGCAAGCGCCAGCTCAACGGCCCCGCCTATCAACTGCTGAGCGCCGACGCCACACAGGACGAGGCGGCCGAGGAGATCGAGGAGTTCGCGGGCGCGCTCATCCCGGTCTATCCCGCCGCCCAGGCCGTGCCGACGTGGGTGATCGCCAAGTGCGTCCGCACGGTGCTCGACACGTTCGAGCCGCCGCCCGACCCGCTGCCGGCGGCCGTGCGGGCCAACCGCAACCTGGCCGGCATCGGCACCGCCCTGCGCGAGATCCACCGTCCCAGCTCGAAAGAGGCGCTGTTCTCCGCGAAATACCGGCTGAAGTGGGACGAGGCGTTCGCCGTCCAGCTCACGCTGGTGCAGCGCCGGGCGCGCGCGGCGGCCACCCCGGGCACGGCCCGGCCCCGTACCGACGGGGGCATTCTCGAGAAATTCGACGCGAGCCTGCCGTACGAGCTGACCGAGGGCCAGCGTCACGTCGGTGAGGAGATCGCGGCCGACCTGGCCCGCCCGCACCCGATGCACCGGCTGCTGCAGGGCGAGGTGGGCTCCGGCAAGACCCTGGTCTCGGTGCGCGCGATGCTTCAGGTGGTCGACGCCGGCGGCCAGGCGGCCCTGCTCGCGCCGACCGAGGTGCTCGCCACCCAGCACTTCCGCGGCATCAGGGAGCAGTTGGGCGCGCTCGGCCGGGCCGGCGAGATCGACGGCGACCCGGGCGGCACCCAGCTCACGCTGGTCACCGGCTCGCTCGGGGCGGCCGCCCGGCGGGCCGCGCTGGCCAAGGTCGCCGACGGCACCGCCGGCATCGTGGTGGGCACCCACGCCCTGCTCTACGAGGGAGTCGACTTCAAGGACCTCGGCCTCGTCGTCGTCGACGAGCAGCACCGGTTCGGCGTCGAGCAGCGCGACGCGTTGCGCGCCAAGGCGGCCCGCCCGCCGCACGTGCTGGTGATGACGGCGACGCCGATCCCGCGCACGGTCGCGATGACCGTCTACGGCGACCTCGAGACGTCCACGCTGTCCGAGCTGCCGCGCGGCCGGTCGCCGATCGCGTCCCACGTCGTGCCGCCGGAGAGACCCGCCTTCCTCGACCGGGCCTGGAAACGCCTGCGGGAGGAGGTGGCGGCCGGCCACCAGGCGTACGTGGTATGTCCCCGCATCGGCACCGGCGGCGCCGATGAGGACGAGGAGCCACCGGGAGACAGCGAGCCCGCCCGGCGCCCACCCCTGGCCGTGACCGAGGTCGCGCCGCTGCTGGCCGAGGGTCCGCTGCACGGGCTGCGCATCGGGGTCCTGCACGGCAAGCTTCCCACCGACGAGAAGGACGCGGTGATGCGCGCCTTCGCCGCCGGCGACCTCGACGTGCTGGTCGCCACCACGGTGATCGAGGTCGGCGTCGACGTGCCCAACAGCACCGTAATGATCATCATGGATGCCGACCGGTTCGGCGTCTCGCAGCTCCACCAGCTGCGCGGCCGGGTGGGCCGGGGCTCGGCCGCCGGCATCTGCCTGCTGGTCACCGAGTCGGTGGAGGGCACCGCGGCCCGCGAGCGGCTCGACGCGGTCGCCTCCACGACCGACGGCTTCCGGCTCTCCGAGATCGACCTCGAGCAGCGCCGCGAGGGCGACGTGCTGGGTGCGTCCCAGTCGGGCCGCCATTCACACCTGCGGCTGCTCTCCCTGCTGCACGACGCCAAGCTGATCACCGACGCGCGCACCGAGGCGTCCGAGCTGATCGCCGGCGACCCCGACCTGTCCCGTCACCCCGCCCTGGCCGCCTCGGTGGCCGCGCTGGTCGACGAGGAACGCGCCGAGTACCTGGAGAAGGGATGATCCTGCACATCTGCCCACGCGACACGTGGGAGGCCGCGCGCGCCGCGGGCGTCTACGAGGGCGACACCCTCGCCACCGACGGATTCATCCACTGCTCGACCGAGCAGTGGGTGCACATGCCGGCGACGCTGCGGTTCCGCGGCCGCACCGACCTTCTCCTGCTGGAGATCGCCGAAGACCGCCTGCCGGTCGAGGTCACCTGGGAAGAGGGCGACCCGCCGCATCCCGAGGGCGCGCTCTTCCCGCATCTGTACGCCGCCCTGCCGACCGCCGCGGTCGTCGCCGTCCACGACTACCAACCGAACGAGGACGGCTCCTTCTCCCCGCCGAACATCTAGCTCGGAAAGACAAAGGGCGCGCCGGCCGATGGCCGACGCGCCCTTTCGTTACGTGCCTATCAGGCGGTGAACTTCAGCTTGCGCCGCCGGGCGACGAAGAAGAGCACGGCACCCGCGATCAGCAGGGCCGCCGCACCGGCCGCCAGGCCGCCGGCCGCGGCACCGGTGATCGGCAGGCTCGGGCTGCCACCGCCGCCACCGCCGGCCACCGGGGTGGTGGTGCTGGTGCTGGGCGTGGTGCAGACGAGCTGCTTCAGCGCGGCCTTGATCTCCTTGAGACCCACGATGTTGATCGTCACCTCGGTCGCGGAACCGGCGGCGAAGACCGCCTTCTCCGCGGTGCCGGCCGCGACGGTCAGCTTCTTGGTCTCGTCGCCGTACGCCACCGTGGCCTCGGCCGGGATGACGCCCTCGGGGTTGGTCACCGTCACCGTGACGTCGGTGCAGGTGTTCACGACGTCGACCGTCGGGAGCGCGCAGTCCGCCGGGGCGGCCCAGTTGTAGGTCTGGGTCTCCATGTTCGGGGCGCTGACGGTCACGGTGCCGGCACCGGCCGGAACGGTCACGGTCTCACCCTTGCCGGCGCCGACGGTGACGGTCTTGACCTGGTCGCCGTACTTGACGGTGAAGGTCTCCTCGTACTTGCCGTCGTTCGACAGGTTGATCGCCTGGGTGCCGTCGCAGGACGAGACCGCGGTGCTGGCCGGCGTGGTGCAGGACTTGTCGCCGCCGTTGTACCAGGCCTGCGGGCCCTTCGACTTGTTGCCGGGCGCGCCCTTCGAGCCGAGCTTGGTGTCGCCGTAGCGCGGGCCGTTGTCGGTGATCGTCGGGATGACGTCGTCGAGCGTGCCGAAGAACGAGTCGACCTGGGTGTAGCACGGCGGGGTCCGGACCCACAGCTTCAGCGAGCGCTGGTCGTTCGAGACGTAGCCGCTGTCCGTGTCGAACACGTACTGCGGAACGCTGAACTCCGGCTTCGGCGCGTAGTAGGCGACCGACGTGACCGGAACCTTGACGCCCTCGCAGAGGGTCACGTTGTCGTTCAGGTTGATGATCGTCGTGCCGCCGACGTGGTCCACCGCGAAGGTGTGGTTGAACGTGGCGCCCTTGGCGTCGACGCAGGTCGGCGCGGGCGGCGCACAATCCTGCTCGAGGGTCACCGTCGCCTTGTTGTTGTGGTCGGTCCAGTCGCTCCAGACCGCGTCGAACGAGATCGTGGCGGTCGCGGCCTGGTCGACGATCTGGGTGAACTGAACCGTGGACACGTGCCGGCGGGTCGCCGGCAGCAGCACGGTGCCGTTCTGGAGCGTCGCGTTCGAGTCGCCCACCTTGACCGGGGCCTCGCCCGGCGGCAGCTGCAGGTTCTGGACCGTGGCGCCGGTGGTGTCCTTGTAGTCGTTGGTGAGCGTCCAGGTGACCTGGTTCTTGCCGTTCACACACTTGGTCTTGCCGGTGACGTCGGCGGTGTGCGCGCTGGCGGGGCCGGCGACTGCCGCGACTCCGACCAGACCGATCACGGCGCCCGCGAGGACGGTCGCGGAGCGGTAGAGGAGCGATTTCCGCAAGAGGGGAACTCCATCCATCTGAAGGGGGGACAGGAGGTGCGGGGGCGCACCGACGTGGTCGGTACGCCCCGGGGTGTTGCTGTGCCTGCAAATGCCGCGGCGTCAGGCGGTGAACTTCACCTTGCGACGGCGGGCGAGGACGAACAGGACCGCGCCGAGGGCGAGAACCGCGGCCGCCGTGCCGGCGATGCCACCGGCCGCGGCGCCGGTCACGGGAAGCCCGCCACCCTCGCCGCCGGTGCAGTTGTCCGGCTTCTGGTAGTCGATCGTGGTGAAGTCCGAGAAGGTCTGGCCCTGGACGGTCACCGAGATCGTGACCTTCACCGAGAAGCCCTCGGTCGCGCTGAACTTCTCCGACTTCTTCTCACCCGGCTTGAGCGTGAAGGAGCGCTCCTCGCCCTTGGACGTCTTGAAGACGAACTTCCAGGTGATGCCGTCGGCCGGGTTGTCCGCGCCGATGGTGATCGTGGTGCAGTCCTCTTCGAGGAGCGGCGTGAAGACGTTCGGCTCACCGGTCGGCGGGGTCGGGATCGGGAGGCCGGGCTTGGTGTTCGTCGGAGTCGGCGTGGCCGACGCGGACGAGGAGGAGGGCGTGCCGCCGGCCGGGGTGCACTTCTCCGTCGGCGTGTCGACCGTCAGGGTCGCCGGAGCACGGTGATCGCCCTGGCCGTCGTTGGTGTAGCCGTCCGGCCAGACCAGGATGACCTTGAGCGTCACCGACGTGACCTTCGCGTCGGTGATACCGGTCGTGGCGGCGAGCGAGTCCTTCCAGTTGCCGGCGGTGTTCGCCTTGGCCACGGCGTCGGGCTCGATGGCCGGGCCGTGGACCTGCACCGGGGTGGTGGCGTCGCTGCCCTCGGTCTTGGCGGTCGCCGAGATCTCGCCCACCGTGGCGTCGGCCGGGTAGTCGTTGCCGATCTTCCACAGCACGGTCCAGTGACCGTCGGCTTCGAGGCAGGGCTTGTTGGCCTGGATGTCCGGGCTGTGCGCGCTGGCGGGCGCCGCGAGGGCGGCGACTCCGGCCATGCCGAGCAGCAGACCGGCGACCACGGACGTCGTACGCCGAAGCCGGGTCTTGAACAGGTTCACGCCTACTCCTGGGTCGGGTACAGGGGTGCGGCGAGGAAGCGGCGAGGCCGACGCCTTGTGCTGGGCGGGACCGTCGACGACGCTCCCACGTCGTCGAGACGCAGCCGTAACTACGTCCAACGGGGGATGACCCTAGCGACTTAGATGAATCTGGGAAATGCCTCAGGGATCCTTAAAACTGTTGTTGCGGTTCCGTGATCTTCGATCAACCGAGCGGCACGCGGCGGCTGCCGAGAGTGGTGGAAGAAAGGGGAATTGTTCACTCTCTGATAGCACTCGGTACGTGTTGAAGTAGCTTCGACTCGTGTTGTCGAATGACCCCGGCGAGGCCGTATGACCAGGATCATTGCGGGCGCCCACGGTGGCCGGCGGCTGTCCGCTCCGGCCGGCGTCCTCACCAGGCCCACTTCGGACCGTGTTCGTGAGGCTCTCTTCAGCGCGATCGACACGATGACCGACCTGTCTGGAGCGCGGTTCGCCGACCTGTATGCCGGATCTGGGGCGGTTGGTCTGGAGGCGCTGTCCCGCGGCGCGAACCATGCGCTTCTGGTCGAATCGGACGCTCGCGCGGCCCGGACGATCCGGGACAACATCGTGGCGCTGCGCGTCGGCTCGGCGGCCCGGCTGATCACCGGCAAGGTGTCCCAAGTGCTCGCCGGTGAGCCGGACGGCGGTCCGTACGACGTGGTGTTCGCCGATCCGCCGTACGCGGTCGGCGACGACGAGATCCTCCAGCTGCAAGAGGCGCTGGTGGCCGGTGATTGGCTCGCGCCCGACGCCGTGGTGGCGATCGAGCGCTCCAGCCGGGGTGATCCGCTGACCTGGGTGGACGGCATCACCGCCGACCGCAGCCGACGTTATGGGGAGACTACTCTTTGGTACGGTCGCCGATCATGAGACGAGCGGTGTGTCCCGGCTCCTTCGACCCGGTCACCAACGGCCACCTCGACATCGTCGGGCGGGCCAGCCGGTTGTTCGACGAGGTGATCATCGGTGTGCTGATCAACCAGTCGAAGACCGGCCTGTTCACCATCGAGGAGCGTCTCGAGATGCTCCGCGAGGCGACCGCCGAGTACGGCAACGTGCGGGTCGCCTCGTTCCACGGGCTGCTGGTCGACTTCTGCCGGTCGCAGGGCGCGGCGGTCGTGATCAAAGGACTACGCGCGGTCAGCGATTTCGACTACGAGTTGCAGATGGCGCAGATGAACATTGGGTTGTCCGGCGTGGAGACGTTGTTCATGCCCACGAATCCGCTCTATTCGTTCCTGTCGTCCAGCCTTGTCAAAGACGTGGTCAAGTGGGGTGGCGACGCATCGGCGTACGTTCCCGACTTCGTCGGCGAACGTTTGGTCACCCGGCTCAAGCAGAACTGACCTTCGGCGCGCCGAAAACCGGACAGGCGTGGACGCAGTAACGTGATCGCACCACGCTGCGTAGGTGGGCTGCCTTCAGTCCGTTCATGGGCGGCGGGCGGGGCGGTTGGATGGATGACAGGAGTGAATCACCGGTGGATCCGCTCGACAGCATCGACGAGATCATCGAACGCGTCCAGGACGCGCGCTCCGTCCCGATGTCGCGCACGAACTTCATGTACGACCGCGGCGACATGATCGAGATGCTCGACGCGCTGCGCTCGGAACTGCCGTCGGAGATCCGCAAGGCGGCGGCGGTGCTCGACGAGCGCGACCGGATCATCGAAGCCGGCCGCCGCGAGGCCGACCGGATCATCAGTGAAGGTGAGGCCGAGCACGCCCGGCTGGTCTCCGTCAACGAGATCACCGTCTCCGCCGAGCACGAGGGCGCCCGGATCATCGCCGAGGCCCGCACCGAGGCCCAGCGGCTGCGCGAGGAGGTCGACGACTACGTCGACACCGCGCTGGCCAACTTCGAGCAGTTCCTCACCCGGGCGCTGGCCTCGATAGAGCGTGGCCGGGACAAGATGCACGCCCTCCGCGAGATCGGCACCTTCCAGGGCGAGGACACCGAACGACCCCTGCCGTTCTGAGCGCCGCCCCGATTCGACGCTACGGCTGCTGCTCAGGTAGTCTTCTTCGTCGGCCTACCCACGGCTGAGAGTTCATGATGCCCAAGTCTTCCGCGCAGAGTCACCTGGATCCCAGGCTGCCCATGGTCGTCGATACGACCAAGCTTCCCCGGCAGCCTGGTGCGACGCGTGCCCTGAAACGGGTGATCCCGGCACCGGAAGATCTCGGCCTGGAACTGATCAAGGTTCCCGAGGGTTCGGATGTCGAGCTCGACCTCGTGCTCACCTCCGTCTCCGAGGGCGTCTACGTCTCGGGCCGGGTCCGTGGCTCGCTCACCGGCGAGTGCGGCCGCTGCCTCAACGAGATCAGCGAGTCCTTCGACGTCCCGATCGCGGAGTTGTTCGCCTACGCGGACAGCACCACCGAGGAGACGACCGACGAGGACGAGGTCGGCCGGATGCAGGGCGACCTGATCGACCTGGAGCCGGCGGTCCGGGACGCGGTGGTGCTCGCACTGCCGACGACCCCGCTCTGCCGGCCCGACTGCCCAGGCTTGTGCCCCGAGTGCGGGGTGCATTTCGACGACCTCCCGGCCGATCACAGCCACGAGGAAGTCGATCCCCGCTGGGCCGCTTTGCGCAACCTGACAGAAACTGAGGAGTAACCGTGGCCGTCCCCAAGCGCAAGATGTCGCGCAGCAACACCCGGTCCCGCCGGGCGAACTGGAAGGCGACCGCGGTCGCGACCCAGGCGTGCCCGCAGTGCAAGTCGCCGAAGCTGCCCCACACGGCCTGCTCGGTCTGCGGCACTTACAACGGCCGTCAGGTCCTCGAGGTCTGAGCCTCGCGGAGTGACGCGCCCAATTGTCGGGCGGGTCGCACCTGGGCTACGGCGCTCCACCGGTACGCCGGCTTCCTCAGCGGAGCCGGTGACCGCGCGGATCGCCGTCGACCTCCTCGGCGGGGACAACGCTCCCGCCGTCGTGGTTGACGGCGCTCTGCGCGCCTTCCAGGACGATCCGTCCCTCCACCTGCTTCTCGTCGGCACGCATGAAGCGGCCGGCGCGGTTCTTGCTGCCGTCGAACCGGCCGAGCGCGACCGGGTGGACACGCTGCCGATGCCGGCCGTCGAGCTGCACCCCGACGACGTCGCCCGGGCCGCCCTGCGCGCGGTGGCCGACGGCCTCGCCGACGCCGTCCTCTCGGCCGGGAACACGGCGGCCATCGTCGTCTCGGCCGCCCGCGCGCTGGGCCGCTGGCCCGGGGTTCGCCGCCCACCGCTCGCCGCCGTGCTGCCCAGCGCCGCGGGCCGGCTGGTCCTGCTCGACGTCGGCTCCGCCGTCGACCCCGACGCGCCGACCCTCGCCATGCACGCCCGGCTCGGCGCCGCGTACGCCGCGATCGTGCACGAGCTCGCCGAGCCTCGGGTCGGCCTGCTCACCATCGGCACCGAACGGGGCAAGGGCGACCGGCTGCGCCGGGCCGCGCCCGACCTGTTCGCCTCTCTCGACCTGCCGGCCGGCGCCCGATACGCCGGTCTGATCGAGGGGCACGATGTCGTGCTCGGTGACGCGGCCGATGTCGTCGTGACCGACGGCTTCACCGGAAACGTCCTGCTCAAGGGGCTCGAGACCGCGTACGCCAAGCTCGGCCCGCCCGGCGGGGGCACGGACGTGCCACCGCGCGCCGCCCTCCTGCTCGGCGTCGCCGGCACCGTTGTCGTCTGCCACGGTGCCGCGTCCGGCGCCGATCTGGCCGCCGGCATCGCGTTCGCCGCCCGGATGCACCGCCGCGCCGCCGTAGCGGCGATGGCCGAACACGTCCTTGAAGATCAGCAGAGCCCGCACAACGAGGTGTCCCCATGAGTGACAAGCGCCGCCGGCCGCCGACTCTCCCCCTCGAGGAGGCGTTCGGCGTCCCGCTCGAGCCGTCCCTGCTCGAGCGCGCCCTCACTCACCGGTCGTACGCGTACGAGAACGGCGGCCTGCCCACCAACGAGCGCCTGGAGTTCCTCGGCGACTCGGTGCTCGGCGTCGTGATCACCTCGGCGCTGTACCACAACCACCCCGACCTGCCCGAGGGTCAGCTCGCCAAGCTGCGGGCCAGCGTGGTCAACATGCACGCGCTGGCCGACGTGGCCCGCGGCCTCGGCCCGCACGGCCTCGGCCAGCACCTGCTGCTCGGCAAGGGCGAGGAGACCACCGGCGGCCGGGACAAGGCGAGCATCCTGGCCGACACCCTCGAGGCGCTGCTCGGCGCGATCTACCTGGAGCACGGCCTGGACGTGGCCGGCGAGGTCATCCACCGGCTGTTCGACCCGCTGATGGCCGAGTCGGCCGGGCGCGGCGCGGCGCTCGACTGGAAGACCAGCCTGCAGGAGCTGACCGCGGCGCTCGGGCTGGGCGTCCCCGACTACGTGATCGAGGACTCCGGCCCCGACCACGCCAAGACCTTCACGGCCTGGGTGGTGGTGGCCGGCGAGCGGTACGGCGGCTCCGAGGGGCGCAGCAAGAAGCAGGCCGAGCAGCGGGCCGCCGCGGCCGCCTGGCGAACGCTGAACGACCGCGGCGTCGACGCCATCGAGGATCCCGACGGCGAGAACGAGTGAGCGTCGCCGTGGACGAGAGACCCGGCGCCGAGCGGGCCGAGCCGCGCCCGGCGCTGTGGGAGCTGGCCGGCGCCTGGCGCGGGGTGCTCACTGCCGTCGGCATCTTCGCGGCGACCCGCCTCGGGCAACTGATCATGCTGGCCTGGCTCGGGAACGCCGCGCACAGCGACCGAACCCTGCGCGGCCAGCTGCTCGTCTGGGACGCGGGCTGGTTCCTGCGGGTCGCGGTCAACGGCTATCCGCATGGCTACACGTACGACGTCAACGGCCAGCTGCAGGGCAACGAGCTCGCGTTCTTCCCGCTCTACCCGATGCTCATCCGTGGCGTCGCCGCGCTCGGCATGAGCCCGCAGACGGCCGCGATCGGGGTCAGCTGGGTCGCCTCGATCGGCGCCGCGATCGCGCTGCACCTGCTCGGCACCAGCCTGTACGGCAAGCGGGCCGGCTGGGCGCTGGTCGCGATCTGCTGCAGCGCCCCGGTCTCGGTGGTGCTGTCCATGGCGTACTCGGAGGCGCTCTTCCTGGCCCTCGTGGCCGGCATGCTCGTCGCCGCCCACCGCCAGGTGTGGTGGGTGGCCGGGCTGCTCGGCCTCGGCGCCGCGCTGACCCGCCCGACCGGCGCCGCCGCCGCGCTCGCCCTCGCGGTGGCCGCGGTCATGGCGGTCCGCGAGTCCCGGCGCAAGGCGTGGCAGCCGCTCGGCGCCGCCGCGGTCGCGCTGGCCGGCGTGCCGCTCTTCCTGGCCTGGGTGGGGTGGCGGGTCCACGACCCGAGCGCCTGGTTCCGCATCCAGGCCGCCGGCTGGGGAACGTCCTTCGACTTCGGCGAGAGCACGTGGACCTTTCTGAGCCAGACGCTGAGCACCGGCGACGGCTGGGTGCCGATGAGCGTGGCGCTGATCCTGCTCGCCGCGCTGGCCGCGGCCGGGGTGGCGCTGGCCGGGAAGCCCTGGCCGCCGCTCGCGGTTTACGGGGTCGTGGCCATGGTGCTGGTCTACGGCCAGGCCGGTTTCTACCACTCGAAACCGCGCCTGCTGTTGCCCGTACTGTTGACGCTGCTTCCCGCCGCCGTCGCGGCGGCCCGAGCCCGCCCTCGGGTCGCGGTGCTGTCGATCGTGGCGTGGGCGGCGTTCGGCCTCTGGTACGGCGCCTACCTGGTCGCCGTCTGGCCCTACACCTTGTAAGAGGAGACCCCGTGCCCGAGCTGCCCGAGGTCGAGACCGTCCGGCAGGGCCTGGCCAAGTGGGTGGCCGGCCGGACCATCGCGACCGTCGAGGTGCACCACCCCCGCGCGATCCGCCGCCATCTGCCCGGCGACGCGCATTTCATCGCCATGCTGACCGGCCGCACGATCCTCGACGTGTCCCGCCGCGGCAAGTACCTGTGGCTACCGCTCGACTCCGGCGACGCGGTCATCGGCCACCTCGGCATGAGCGGCCAGCTGCTGATGCAGCCGGCCACCGCCGAGGACGAGAAGCACCTGCGCATCCGGTTCACGTTCACCGACGGCGGGTCCGAGTTGCGCTTCGTCGACCAGCGCACGTTCGGCGGCCTGTCCGTCTCCGAGGGCGGCGCCGACCTGCCCGATGAGATCGCGCACATCGCCCGCGACCCGATGGACCCGCTCTTCGACGACGAGGCGTTCGTGGCCCGGCTGCGCGGCAAGCACACCGAGGTCAAGCGGGCGCTGCTCGACCAGACGCTGATCAGCGGGGTGGGCAACATCTACGCCGACGAGGCGCTGTGGCGGGCCCAGCTGCACGGCGCCCGCCCCACCGACCAGCTGACCCGGCCCGCCGCCCGCCGGCTGCTCGCCCACGTCCGGGACGTTCTCGGCGAGGCGATCGTGGCCGGCGGGACGAGCTTCGACGAGCTCTATGTGAACGTGAACGGCGAGAGCGGCTACTTCGACCGGTCGCTCAACGCGTACGGCCGGGAGGGCGAGCCCTGCCACCGCTGCGGCACCCCGATCCGCCGCGAGCAGTTCATGAACCGCTCGTCGTTCAGTTGTCCCCGCTGCCAGCCGCGCCCCCGGCTGCGTACACGCTGAGGTAGGGGCTGGCGTCGGTCGCGAGGCCGAAGCCCGCCCCGCGCCGGCCCATCAGGCGGCGGGCGGCGGTGAGCAGCGCCGGCGGCACCCCGTGCACGATGTGCCCGTCGCCCGGCCGCACCCCCTCGCCGTCCCAGCTCTGGTAGGCCGACCACGGCCCCTCGAACGTGCAGATCCGCACGCCCAGATCGCGGTAGAGCGGGTGGGTCGGCACGCCCGGGTTGAGCACCACCCGGTGCAGCCCGCGCCGGGCGGCCAGCCGCACGGTCAGCGCCACCGGCCCCACCCCGCCCGACCCGGCCGGCGCCCGGTCGAGGAACAGCCCCTCCACCCCGTCCTCCCGCCAGGCGTCCACGTCGGCGAGCACGTCGGCCAGCGACCGGCTGCCCCAGTCGAGGTCGATGCGCCCCAGCGACTGGTGCAGCGTGCGGCGTTCGCCGGGCAGGTCGCGGATGATCCAGGTCTCGGCGTCCAGGGCCAGGTCGGGCGCGGGATGGGCGTACGGCGGGAAAAGGGTCTTCACGAGAGTCTCCGGTGGTCGGCAGCGGTCAGGGCGACGGCGAGCAGGCCGGCCAGGTGGGTCACGGCGAGCGCGCCGACGGCGTCCGGCAGGGGGCCGGCGGCCGGTAGCGGAAGGATCTTCAGAGCGACGGTGACCAGCGGCGGCGAGACCGCCATGGCGGCGGCGATGCCGGTGCGGCCCCGGGCGGCGAGCAGATAGGTGACGGCGAAGACGCCGCCGAGCAGCGTGCCCCCGGCCAGCGCGAGCACGTCGGCGGTGGCGGTGGTCCGGTAGGCGGCCACGGCCAGCGCGCACCCCATGGCCAGCGGCGGCAGCAGGCCGGCGAGCGTGACCGCGGTGACGCCGCGCCGCCCGGCCGGATCGTGACCGGCCTCGGTGCTCCACCCGATCAGCGCCTCCAGGATCGGCACGGCCAGCAGCAGCGGGAGCCAGAACGGGGCGGTCGACCCGGACGGCCCGGCCCGCCAGACGAGTCCCACGCTGATCGCCTGGGACGCGCCGATGATCAGGTATCCGGTCGCCTGCCGCAGCTCCGGCCCGGTGAGCCGGAACGACCGGCGGGTGCCGGGCAGCATGGCCGGCCGGAAGGCACGGACCAGCGGCACCACGATGGCGGCCGGCAGCAGCGTGCCGATCGGCAGCCACGGCACGGGCGATCCCGCCAGCGCGACCAGAGCGGCCACGGCGAGCAGCCAGCAGGGCACGCACCAGCGCACGACATCGGCCTCGGCCCGGGTGACCAGCGCCGCGGTGACGGTCGCCAGCGTGGCCAGCCCGCCCAGCCCGACGACGAGCGCGAGCCCGCGATGGGGCCCGAGCAGCGCGGACGGCGCGATCCAGACGAGCGCGCACCACACCCCGGTCACCGCCGCGAAGCCCGTCCCGACCAGCCGGCAGGCGGCCGAGGGACCGGCGCGCCGGGCCACGGCCACGCCGGCGCAGGTCAGGGTCTGGGCCGCGGTCCAGCCGAGCAGCAGCGCGACCAGCGGCACCGGCCACGCAACCTGTCCGAGCGATCCGCCGCCGGCGATGGCGACGCTGAGCGGCCCGAGATAGAGCCCGCAGCGCAGGAGGGTGGCGGTGAGGTAGGCCCGGCGCGCCGGCGCATGCCGGGCACCCCGCACGGACGTGGGTGGGGCGATTTCTTCGAGGACCGGTGGCGGCTCGGCGGCGTGTCGTGCCCTTGCCCGTACGGCGGGAGCGTGCCGCCCGGCGCCGACCGGTCCCTGACGACGCGTGCGCGTCCGCACCGCTCGCGACGATGTGGCGGCCCGCCTCGGCGTGATCGTCACAGCTGTTCACCACCCTTCGGTCCGACCGGCCAGGACGGGAGTTCGCCCGCCCCGGCCGGCGATACGCCCGCGAACGCCTCCTCCGGCTCGGGCTCGGGCTCGGCATGCCGGCCCGGGCGCGGCGGGAAGACGTCCAGCGCGATCGGCGCGGCGCTCGCGATGTGCCGGGCCGGTGGGACGGCCGCCAACGGGTCGTCCCGATCGCCGGGCATCGGGCCGCCCGGCGACAGGGGAGCGGCCGCGTCCTCCCGCGGCGCCGGCGTCAGCCAGCGAAGCGTGGCCGGCAATTCCGCGCGTGGGGCCGGCACAGCCAGGGCGAGCTCGAACGCCGGCGCGGGTGGCGGCCCGGCCAGGTCGGTGTAGAGGGCGCCGTACACCCGTACCACCCGGTCGGTGGTGAAGTGCAGCAACGCCCGCCGCCGGGCCGCCTCACCCAGCTGCCGGCGGCGGCCCGGCGCCCGGAGCAGTCCGACGATCGCGATCGCCAGCTCGGCCGGGTCGTCCGGCTGCACCAGCACGCCGGCGTCGCCGAGCGTCTCCGCGGCCGGTCCGACGTCGACCCCCACCACCGCGCGGCCCGACATCATCGCTTCGATCAGCCGGTACGGGGGATCGGCCGGCCCCGGCACATGCGCCACGACGTGCCCGGCCGTATACCGGTCGCGCGGGTCGGCCGGCAACGGGTGCAGCCGTACCGCGCGGCCCAGCCCGGTGCGCTCGATCTGCTCGGCGCAGTGGTCCTCGTGCGCCGGGGTGACGCCGACCAGGTGCAGCACGGTCCCCGGCATCGCGGACGCGACCTGCTCGAACGCGGCCAAAAGAGGGGTCAGCCCGCTGTCCGGCCCGCCGCTGCCGGCCCACACCACGGCCGGGTCGGTGTTCAGCTCGGCCGCGCCCGGATACTCCGACGGGTCGACCCCGGCCGGCACCTGCACGAGCCGGCTCGCCTCGGCGCCGTGCCGCAGCGCGTACCCGTGGTGGTAGGCGCTCAGCGGCGCGATCAGTCCCGCCTCGGTGTATCCCGTCCGCGCGACCGCGGCCCGGAACCGGCGCAGCACCGCCCGCACCGCCGGCGACAACCGCTCCTCGGCGGGCTTGTGCCGGGCGACCGGCGCCCGGGCCTCGGTGAGCAGCAGCGGCACCCCGGCCCGCCACCGGCCGGCCAGCGCGGCGACCAGCGGCGTCGTCCCGCCGACGCAGTGCACGAGATCGGTCTCGGGCAGCGACACGGTCAGCGCCCCGAGCGCGTGCTTGAGCAGCGTGGCGGCGGTGCGGGCGTCCCGGGCGCCGAGCCGGGGCAGCGGCGGCTCGTCCGCGTCGGGCCGTCCGCGCCAGGCGTCCATGAGCAGGTCGGCCAGGGGCACCCCGGCCAGCGGGTCGGGCCGCTCGGCGGCGAGCTCGGCGAGCCCGCGCAGCCCGGTGGCGAAATGCCGTTCCTCGATCAGCCCGCGGCAGAGCAGATGCGCGGCGCCGCGGCCGGTCTCGTTGGAGTCGCCGCGGCGGCGTTCTCGGGCCGGCTCGCGGCCGATCTGCACGGCCGAGGCCGAGCCGACGTTGAGCGGCAGCGGGTACGCGGGCGCGGACGGCGGTTCGCGGTCCGTGACGGTCAGCAGGTCGAAGCGGAAGCGGCGGAGGCCCTCGACGAGGGTTCGGCACCACCCGCTCAGCGCGTCCCGCCGGTACGGGTACCCGCCGCCGGTGAGCAGGCAGACGCGCTCGTGCGACGGGGTCGATTTCACGAAGGAGGCAACGAGACAGCACGGAAAAGTTACGAGACCCTGTCGGGTAGGCGACAGATCTGCGCGACTTTTATCCGATTTGCCGCCTGGTTTGTCGGTATTAGGGAAATTTACGCCGACGGGGCCGGGTGCCCCGCCACCGGCACCCGGGCCCGTCGGCTCCCGGCGGGGGCGATCGCGGCCGCGCGCCACCCGGGCCTGTCCCGTTGCCGGCTGCCTCGCGAGGAGGGAGGCTGAGCCGGTCGGGCCGGAAACGATGATCGAGATGCCGACGTTCATCGCCGGCGCGCGGCCGCGACACCGTCCCGCCCGATCCCGAACCGGGAGCGGACGGTGCCGAACGGGCCTGACCGTACGCATCGGTCAGATCTGGCAGCAAACCCGCTAAGCAAAACGTAAGGCCAGGTAAAGAACGTCAAGGTGGCAAGATTCACTGGCCTGGCCGGCTCGACGGCGGGTGCACGGCTTGACGGAGCGTGGGTATCGGCGGACTATGGAGGTGTCGCCAGTCGCGCCCACTCATGCCCGGTTTCAGTGGCCCAAAGCTTTGGCCGCTGCTCCGAGCGTGAGACATCTGCACCTAAGAGCACGTTCCGCGGGTGCACGATTCTGTGCCCACGCGTGCCCGTGTGCATGGAGGTGTGGTGCACGCTGGGCGCGCATGAGAGCGCGCGGTTTCAACAACACCCAAGAAGAAGCAGTGCTTCTCAAGGAGTCACCATGGCGAAGGCCCTCTTCGGCCACGTAGGTGCGGCGCCCGATCGGCGCCTGCTCGACGAGGTCACCCGACTGCGTTCCAGGGTGCAGGCTCTGGAGTTCGAGGTCACCCGCCTCCGGGCGGAAAACGATCGTCTCGCTGCCGCGGCAGCGGAAGCGGACGACATCCTGCGTCTGACCGAGCCGGCGCTGACCTGAGCTTCACCGGCCGCCGGCCTCCGGCGGTCCATCCCCCTCAGCACCTGAAAACGCATTCCCACAGCGCGCCTCCACCCCGTGGCGGCGCGCATCTTTTTGTCCGATTTGCAGGGCGGCGCCCCACGTCAAGCGCGGCGTGCCGGGCCGCTGACCCGGGCTACGGGTAGCCTGCACCCCAGTACCCCGTTGTCGACCCTCGGAGATCCGTGCACCTCAAGAGCCTGACGGTCAAGGGCTTCAAGTCCTTCGCCTCCGCTACGACGCTGCGCCTGGAGCCGGGCATCACCTGTGTGGTGGGCCCCAACGGCTCGGGCAAGTCCAACGTCGTCGACGCCATCGCCTGGGTCCTCGGCGAGCAGGGTGCCAAGGCGCTGCGCGGCGGAAAGATGGAGGACGTCATCTTCGCCGGCACCGCCGGCCGCGCGCCGCTCGGTCGCGCCGAGGTGACGCTCACGATCGACAACAACGACGGCGCCCTCCCGATCGAGTACACCGAGGTCTCGATCACCCGCCGCATGTTCCGCGACGGCGCCAGCGAGTACGAGATCAACGGCAACGCCTGCCGACTGCTCGACATCCAGGAACTGCTCAGCGACTCCGGCATCGGCCGCGAGATGCACATCATCGTGGGCCAGGGCCGGCTCGACGCGATGCTGCACGCCAAGCCCGAGGACCGCCGCGCGTTCATCGAGGAGGCCGCGGGCGTCCTCAAGCACCGCAAGCGCAAGGAAAAGGCGATCCGCAAGCTCGACGCGATGCAGGTCAACCTCAACCGGCTGACCGACCTCACCGCCGAGCTCCGCCGTCAGCTCAAGCCGCTCGGCAAGCAGGCCGAGGTGGCCCGGCGCGCCGCCGGCATCCAGGCCGACCTGCGCGACGCCCGGCTCCGGCTGCTCGCCGACGACCTGCACACGCTGCGCACCACTTTGGACAAGGAGATCGCCGACGAGTCGGCGATGCGCGAGCGCCGCCAGCAGGTCGAGGAGGAGACCCGGGAGATCCAGCGCCTGCTCGCCGACCTCGAGGCGGCACACGCCGAGGACGCGCCGCTGCTGCAGGCCGCCCAGGACACCTGGTACAAGCTTTCCGCGCTGCAGGAGCGCTTCCGCTCGACCGAGCAGCTGGCCAGCGAGCGGCTGCGGCACCTGGCCGCCACCCCCGACGACGAGCGACCCGGCCGCGACCCCGACCAGCTGGTCGCCGAGGCCGAGCGGGTGCGCGAGCAGGAAGAGGAGCTGCGCGAGGCGCTCACCGACGACCAGATGCGCCTGGCCGAGGCGGTCGAGCGGCGGCAGGAGCAGGAACGCCAGCTCGCGGCGGCCGAGGGCGCGCTGCGGGCGGCCGCGAAGGCGATCGCCGACCGGCGCGAGGGGCTGGCGAAGCTCACCGGAAACGTGAACGCGGCGCGGGCGCGTACGGAAGGAGCCGCGGAAGAGATCGAGCGGCTCGCGGCGGCCCACACCGACGCCCTGATGCGCGCCGAGGCCGCGCAGGCCGAGGTGGACGCGGTCGCCGCCGAGTCCACCGAGGCCGATCGCGACAACGTCGAGCTCGACGAGCGCCACGCCGAGGCCGTCGGCGCGCTCGACAAGGCCAATGCCGTGGTGCGCGAGCTCTCCGACGCCGAGCGGACCGCCGAGAAGGACGCGGCCAGCTGGAAGGCACGCGAGGAGGCGCTCGCGCTCGGCCTGCGGCGCAAGGACGGCGCCGGCGCGCTGCTCGCCAAGTCGGCCGAGGTGCCCGGACTGCTCGGCAGCCTCGCCTCGATGCTCACCGTCCGCGGTGGCTACGAGACGGCCGTCGCCGCCGCGCTGGGCACGCTGGCCGACTCGGTCGCGCTTTCCGGCGTGGACGAGGCGATCGAGGCGATGCGTACGCTGAAGATCGCCGACGCCGGCCGCGCGGCCCTCGTGGTGGCCTCGCCCGCCGCCCCCGGCATGCGCGGGTCGCTGGAGAGCCTGCGCCCGCAGCTGCCCGAGGGCGCCGTCTGGGCGCCCGAGGTGATCGACTGCCCCGAGCAGATCCGGCCCGCGCTCAACCGCGTCCTGCGCGACGTGGCGCTCGTGCCCGACCTGGGCGCCGCCGCCCGGCTCGTCGCGCAGAACGCGGAGCTGCGCGCGGTCACTCCCGACGGGGACGTGCTCGGTGCGTTCATCGCGGCCGGTGGCTCCGGCAAGGCCACCAGCTACATCGAGGTGCAGGCCGCGGTCGACGAGGCGAAGGCGAGCCGGGCCAGCTCCGAGGCGACGATCCGCGAGGTCAAGGCCCAGCTGGTCGACGCACGCGCCGAGGTCGCCGAGCGCAAGCAGGCCGTGGACGTCGCCTCCGCCGCCAAGCGTGCCGCCGAGGGTGAGCGCAACGCCGCCGCCCGCCGGCTGGCCGAGCTCGGCGCGGCCGCCCGCTCGGCCAAGGCGGAGAGCGAGCGCCTCGGCGCCGCCCGGCAGAAGGCGGAATCGGCCCGCGAGACCGACCTCATGCGCCTGGCCGAGCTCGAGGAGCGGCTCTCGCTCGCCGAGTCCACCCCGATCGACGAGGAACCGTCCACCGAGGAACGGGACACGCTCGCCGCGCTGGTCCCGCAGGCCCGGCAGAACGAGATGGAGGTTCGGCTCGCCGTGCGTACGGCCGAGGAGCGGGTCTCCTCGATCGCCGGCCGGGCCGACTCGCTGATGCGCCAGGCCAACGCGGAGCGGCAGGCACGCGAGCGGGCCGCCGCACGCCGGGCCGCCCGGGCCCGCGGCGCCGAGATCGCCAAGGCGGTCGCGCTCGGCGCGGCCACCGCCATGGTCCGGGTCGAGGTGTCGCTCGCCGCCGCCGTCGAGGCCCGCGACGAGCTGGCGCAGGCGCGCACCGCCCGCGAGGCCGAGCTGCAGGAGGTACGCGCCGGCGCCAAGCGCCTGTCGTCCGAGCTGGAGCGCCTCACCAGCGAGGTGCACCGCGACGAGATGGCCCGCGCCGAGCAGCGGATGCGCATCGAGCAGCTCGAGGCGAAGGCCGCCGAGGACTTCTCCCTCGACGTCGACACCCTGATCACCGAGTACGGCCCGGACCAGCTCGTGCCGCCGAGCGCCGCCGAGAGCGCACAGGCCGAGAAGGACGGCAAACCCGTACCCGAACCGGCGCCTTTCCATCGGCCCACCCAGGAGAAGCGGGCCAACAAGGCCGAGCGCGACCTGCAGTTGCTCGGCAAGGTCAACCCGCTGGCGCTGGAGGAGTTCGCGGCGCTCGAGGAGCGTTTCAAGTTCCTCTCCGACCAGCTGGAAGACCTCAAGGCCACCCGCAAGGACCTGCTCACCGTGGTCAAGGATGTCGACGACCGGATCCTCGAGGTGTTCACCTCGGCGTTCGAGGACACGGCCCGCGAGTTCCAGGTCGTCTTCCAGGTGCTGTTCCCCGGCGGCGAGGGCCGGCTCGTGCTCACCGACCCGGAGGACATGCTGACCACCGGCGTCGAGGTCGAGGCCCGCCCGCCCGGCAAGAAGATCAAGCGGCTGTCGCTGCTCTCCGGCGGCGAGCGCTCGCTGACCGCGGTGGCGATGCTCTGCGCGATCTTCCGGGCCCGCCCCTCGCCCTTCTACATCATGGACGAGGTCGAGGCCGCCCTGGACGACGTCAACCTGGGCCGGTTGATTACGCTCTTCCACCAGTTGCGGGAGCACAGCCAGCTGCTGATCATCACGCACCAGAAGCGGACCATGGAGGTCGCCGACGCCCTCTACGGCGTCACGATGCGCGCCGGCGTGACCCAGGTGATCAGTCAGCGGCTGAAGCACGATTCGGAGGACTAACCAGCATGTCGCGCGAGCGCGCCCAGGCCCTGCTCATCGACCTGGACGGCGTGCTGCGCCGCTGGGACCCGGCCCCGATGATCGCCGTCGAGCTCGAGTACGGCCTCAAGCCGGCCGCGTTGCTGGAGACGGCGATGTCCTGGGACATCTATCGCCCCGCGGTGACCGGCGAGATCACCGACGCCGAGTGGATGCGGCTGATCGCCTCGCGCCTGCCCATCGACCCGTCGGCCGCGGCCGAGGCGGTGGCCCGCTGGCAGGAGTACCGCGGCGAGCCCGATCCCGACGCGCTGGCCCTCGTCCGCGAGGTGCGGGCCGGCGGGCGCAAGGTCGGCCTGGCCACCAACGCCACCGACCGCCTGCGCCCCGACCTCGACGCGCTCGGCCTGACCGACGAGGTCGACGTGGTGATCAGCTCCTGGGAACTGAAGGTCCACAAGCCGGCCCCCGAGTTCTTCGCCCTCGCCTGCGAGGCGATCGGCACCAGCCCCGGCAACGTCCTCTTCGTGGACGACGACGACCGCGTGGTGCGTGGCGCTCGCGCGGCGGGCCTGTCCGCGTACCGCTGGACCGGCCCGCACCACATCGAGCTGCTGAAGAAGGTCCTCGAAGTGAGTTAGGTGCCTAGTCGCCGGTGGCGCCGTCGATGCGCTCGCGGATGAGGTCGGCGTGGCCGTTGTGGCGGGCGTACTCCTCGATCATGTGGAGGTAGACCCAGCGGAGGCTGATGGTGGAACCGCGGCTGGTGGTGAACTCGTGCTCGAGGGCGAGGTCGGCCACCGCCTTGTCGGCCTCGGAGAGCTCGGCCCGGAAGGCGGCCAGGTTGGACTCGGCGTCGGCGTCCGCCACGTCGTCGAAGTCGCCGTCGACGTTGGTGTCGCTGATGTAGAGGTCGTCGGCGAGGGTCTGGCCGGCCGCGCGGACGCGGAACCAGGAGCGCTCTACCTCGGTCATGTGCCGCACCAGGCCCAGCAGCGTGAGGTTGGACGGCTCGGTGCTGGCCGTCTTGAGCTGCTCGGCGGTCAGGCCGGCGCACTTGGTCAACAGGGTCTGGCGGTGCCAGTCGAGCCAGCCCTGCAGCATCTGCCGCTCGGGGCCGGTGAAGGGTTCGCTCTCGCGTGGCGCCTCGGGCGCAGTCCAGGTAGTCATCGTGCGCCATCCTGCCGGGGATAGCTCACCTGGGCCACCGAGAAAAGATGGCCGTCCTTCGTCGTGCCCTCCACGCGGACCGTGGCGGTCGGGCCCGTCAACAGCAGGGTGCTCACGGCGTTGCCGAAGTACGGGCCGGCCAGGCGGCGCCAGCGCCAGGCCGGGCGGCGCACTCCGGCGGTGCGGGCCAGGCCGCGTACGCCTCGTGCAGCCAGTCGCGACCAGCTGAAACGCATCATCGGGCGCATGAAGGCGGGCACCTGGTTGTGCACGGGGGAGCAGGTCAGCTGCAATACCGGGGTGCGCATGCCGGGGCCGTAGTCGGCCTCGGCCACGTAGGAGTGGTGCACGTCGCCGGAGAGGACGCTGATCGTGGCGGGTGCGGCGTACGCCCCGCCGGCCCCGACCCGGCCGCCGGTCGCCTCACCCTCGCCGAGGTGCCGGAACAGCTCGCCCAGCGCCGTGAACGACCGGCCGAACGCCGCCCAGTGCTCGAGGTCGAAGGTGCGCCGGATCTTCTCGGCGCGGGTCGCGACCCGGGGCGAGGGCGAGTCGGCCCGCCGCTCGTTCCAGGCCTCCAGGTGGTGGATGGCGGGCGGCATCAGCCACGGCAGCGACGAGCCGACGACGAGGTGGTCGTAGTCGCCATGTGCCCGGTCGACGAACCACTGCCACTCCTCGGCGGGCAGCATCTCGCGGGCGCCGGGGGTCAGCACCCGGTTGCAGCGGTTGTCGAGCATCACCAGGCGGGTGCGGCCCAGGTCGAGGGCGAAGCTCCAGCGGAAACGGTTCACCGAGGCGCCGTCGACCGTGCGGCCGAAGTCGTGCAGCAGGACCGTGGCGTCCTCGGCCTCGCTCACCTTCTGATAGAGCGGCTCGGTCTCCAGCTCGTCGGGGGAGAGGTTGCCCAGGTGCTGGTAGACCCAGTAGGAGGCGAGCCCGCCGGCGATCCGCTCGATCCACCACGGCTGGGCGGCCATGTCCTCACGCCACGAGGCGGACGTGTTCCAGTCGTCGATCAGCTCGTGGTCGTCGAAGATCATCACACTCGGGACGGTGGCGAGCAGCCAGCGGATCTCCGGGTCGCGCCATGACTCCAGGTAGAGCTTCGTGTACTCGTCGAAGGTCACCACCTCGTCGACCGGGCCCTGGTGGCCGGCGGCGCGGCGGCGGCGCAGGAAGCGCTTGACCTTGGCCGACGTGTTGTCCGCGTACACCTGGTCGCCGAGCAGGACGATCAGGTCGGGGCGCAGCTCGGGGTCGCCCGGGTCGCCCATCAGCCGGCGGGCGTAGGCGTCCAGCGCGTCGGGCGGCAGGCGGCGGGCGGTCGCGCGCGGCGTCGCCTCCCGACAGGATCCGAAGATCAATCGGACCGGGCCGTCGTTCTCCTCCGCCGGGCGGGTGCTGATCAACGATGGCGGGTACGCCGTGCCGGCCGCGGGCCACACCTGGTGGTCGTCCAGCAAGACCGTGTACGGGCGGGTCGAACCCGGGGTCAGCCCGTCGACGACTACCAGCGCGTAATGGTGCCCGTACGCGGAAAATGTGGTCGCCGTGCCGGCGGCGCCTCCCTCGACCTCGACCCGGACGGTGGCCGGCGAGGTCGTCTCCACCCAAATCGTGGCGCGGGTGCCGACGACGCGCCGGAGGAGTGGGCCGATGAGCAGGTGAGCGGTCACCGATGAGAGCCTCCAGTTCGGGGGCCCTCATCCTCCGCCAGATGTGCCGGATGTCGCCACTGCACGGCCCACGCCACGCGCGGACGGCTCGTCTGTCAGGATTTGAGCCATGGAATACGTGGTCGCCGCAGTCATCCTGCTCGTGGTCCTGGTGGCCGGCGTCGTCGGCCTGGTGGTGCCGCGCATGCGCCGCCGTGAGCTGCCGCCTCCGGGGTCCGCCCCGACGACCACGATCGAGCGTCCTCCGGCCGACGAGACCGAGGCGCCCGAGCTGATCGTGCCGGCCGAGGCCGACGAGCTGCCGCCGCTGATCGCCGAGCCGCCGGTGATCGAGGAGCCGGTCGCCGAGAAGCCGGCGCTCGAGCAGCCCGAGCCGACCGCCGGGCGGCTGGTCCGGCTGCGCGCCCGCCTGGCCCGCTCGCAGAGCGCGCTCGGCCGCGGCCTGCTCAGCGTGCTCTCCCGCGATCACCTCGACGACGACGCCTGGGAGGAGATCGAGGAGAGCCTGATCAGCGCGGACGTCGGCGTCGAGGCCACCCAGGTGATCGTGGCGCGGCTGCGCGAGCGGGTACGCGTGCTCGGCACGCGCACGGTGGCGGAGGTGCGCCAGCAGCTGGCCGAGGAGCTGACCGCGGCGCTCGAGCCCGACCTCGACCGCAGCCTCAAGACCGCCCCGCACGACGGCCGTCCCGCGGTCGTGCTGGTCGTCGGCGTGAACGGGGCCGGCAAGACCACCACCTGCGGCAAGATCGGCCGGGTGCTGATAGCCGACGGGCGGACCGTGCTCTTCGGCGCGGCCGACACGTTCCGCGCGGCCGCCGCCGACCAGCTGCAGACCTGGGGCGAGCGGGTCGGCGCCGAGACCGTGCGCGGCCCCGAGGGCGGCGACCCGGCGAGCGTGGCGTTCGATGCGGTCAAGCGCGGCATCGACACCGGCGTCGACACGGTCCTGATCGACACGGCCGGCCGCCTGCAGAACAAGGTCGGCCTCATGGACGAGCTCGGCAAGGTCAAGCGGGTGGTGGAGAAGCACGGCCCGGTCGACGAGACCCTGCTGATCCTGGACGCGACAACCGGACAGAACGGTCTCGAGCAGGCGCGGGTGTTCACCGAAGTGGTGGATGTGACGGGCGTCGTGCTCACCAAGCTGGACGGCACGGCGAAGGGCGGAATTGTCATCGCCGTGCAGCGCAAGCTGGGGATTCCCGTCAAGCTGGTCGGCCTGGGCGAGGGTCCGGACGACCTCGCGCCGTTCGAGCCGGCCGCCTTCGTCGAGGCACTCCTTGGCTCCGACAGCTAGTCTCGAAGACCAGATGTCGGGTGGAGCTAGGGGGCCGTGGGTGACGCAGGAGCCGGTGCGGGAGATTCCGCTGCACGGCGGCAACGTCAGCACGGTCTCGCGGATCGGTGACACCGTCCGGCGCAACACGGGACCGTGGACCCCGGCCGTGCACGCCCTGCTCAACCACCTGGAGCGGGTGGGCTTCACCGGCTCGCCGCACGCGCTGGGCGTGGACGAGAAGGGCCGCGAGGTCCTGTCGTACCTCGACGGCGAGTGCGGCGAATACCCGCTGGCCCCGCACTGGGTGACCGAGGAAGCGCTGGTCACCGTCGCGACCATGCTGCGCATGTTCCACGACGCGCAGTACGGCTTCGTCCCGCCCCCGAACGCGGTGTGGCGCTCGTTCGGCCCGCCCCCGCCGGACACCGAGGTGATCTGCCACCACGACGCCGCCCCGCACAACGTGGTCTGGCGGCCGGACGGCACGCTCGCCCTGATCGACTTCGACCTGGCCTCGCCGGGCGCCCGCATCTACGACGTGGCCTACGCCGCCTGGACCTGGGTGCCGCTGTTCAGCGACCGCGACTCGTACACGCTGGGTTGGAAGCGGCCGAACCGCCCGCGCCGGCTGCGGCTGTTCGCGGACGCGTACGGGCTGATCCCGCGCGACCGGCACCGGCTGGTGCGCACGATCCGCAAACGCATCGTCGACCACGTCGAGGGGATCCGGCGGATGGCGGCGGCCGGCGATCCGGCCTTCGTCAGAATCGTGCACAAGGGGCATCTCCGGCGGCCGATGCGCGATCTCCGGCTGCTCGATTACGAGCGTCACACCCTCGAATACGCGCTTCGTTGATCGCCCGTTGACATACCCGGGCATCGGTTCACGCTACTTCCTCGCGGCTATTGCCCCAGTTCACGGTGTTTCCGGGTGCAGCCTGTGAGGGTTTCTTCACACGTACGAAACAACCCGTCACGTGCCGGAAATCGCGCGTAGACCGTGCGCGAAACAGCGGACCGGAAGGCTTCCGCCACGAACCGGCCGACTGGCGACGCTGCCCCGTGGGTCGTGTGGGAGGACACCTAAATTCCGAGAGGAGGCAGCGTGGAGATCAACACCGGCAATACCGCCTGGTTGCTCCTGTCGTCTGCGCTCGTTTTGCTCATGACCCCCGGCTTGGCGCTCTTCTACGGTGGCCTCAACCGGTCCAAGGGCGTTCTGAACATGATGATGATGAGCTTCTCGTGTATCGGGCTCGTCTCCATCCTCTGGACCATCTACGGCTTCACGCTCGCGTTCGGTACGAACAGCAACAGCGGCCTCAACAACATCATCGGTAGCTTCTCGCAGTACTTCGGGACGGGCACCGGGACGATCTCCGAGGAGTGGCTCTTCCTCGGCGGCAAGACCGGCATCCCGACGTACGTGGTGATGGTCTTCCAGATGATGTTCGCGATCATCACGGTCGCGCTGATCAGCGGTGGCGCGTCGGACCGCATGAAGTTCGGCGGCTGGGTTCTCTTCGCGTTCGGCTGGTTCACGCTCGTCTACATCCCGGTCGCGCACTGGGTATGGGGCGGCGGCTTCATCGGCGGCAAGCTCCACGCTCTCGACTTCGCCGGCGGCACCGCGGTGCACATCAACGCCGGTGCGGCGGCACTGGCTCTCGCGCTGGTGCTCGGCAAGCGGGTCGGCTGGCCGCGGGAGAACATGCGCCCGCACAACGTCCCGTTCGTCGCGCTCGGCGCCGGCCTGCTGTGGTTCGGCTGGTTCGGCTTCAACGCCGGCTCGGAGCTCACGGTCGACGGCACCACTGTCTTCGCCTTCATCAACACCCAGGTCGCCACGGCCGCCGCGCTCGTCGGCTGGGTCGTCGTCGAGTGGCTGCGGGACGGCAAGCCGACCCTGGTCGGCGCGTCCTCCGGCGCGGTCGCCGGCCTGGTCGCCATCACCCCGGCCTGTGGTTTCATCGCCCCGATCTCGGCCATCATCCTGGGCCTGATCGCGGGTGCGGTCTGCGCCCTGGCCGTCGGCCTGAAGTACCGGTTCGGCTACGACGACTCGCTCGACGTGGTCGGTGTCCACTTCGTTGGCGGATGGCTCGGCTCTCTCTCGATCGGCTTCTTCGCCACCAATCAGGTCAACGCCGCGATCAACAGCGACCCCGGCCTGGGCGCCAGCGAGGGCCTGTTCTACGGCGGCGGGCTCACCCAGCTGGGTCACCAGTTCCTGGGCAGCCTTTCGGTCACGGTCTACTCGTTCGTGGTCGCCGCGATCCTCGCCCTGATCATCAAGTCCGTGAAGCTTCTGCGGGTCAGCGATGACGCCGAGGTCAGCGGCATCGACGTGGCGGACCACGGCGAGAGCGCGTACGACTTCACCCCGGCCGGCGGTTCCGGCGGCGCGTTCGCGATGGCGGGTATTTCGTCCAAGGACGGCGCGGACAGCAAGGCCGACGAGAAGGTCGCCGGTTAAATTCCCCCATGACTGCTCCGAGAGAGGGACTGAGCATGAAGCTGGTGACCGCGGTCATCAAGCCGTACCAGCTCGACGCGGTGAAGGAGGCGTTGCACGCACTCGGCGTGACCGGCCTGACCGTGAGCGAGGTACAGGGCTACGGACGGCAGAAGGGCCACACCGAGGTGTACCGGGGCGCCGAGTACACGGTGGAGTTCCTTCCGAAGATCAAGGTTGAGGTGGTCACCGACGAGATCGACGTGGACAAGATCGTCGACGCCGTCGTCACCTCGGCGCGTACCGGCAAGATCGGTGATGGGAAGGTCTGGGTAACCGCCGTCGAGGAGGTCGTCCGGGTTCGTACCGGCGAGCGCGGCCTCGACGCGCTCTGAGCCGATCTTCCATCACATGATCAACTCGTCCAGTGAGCCGCCGGCCCCACCGTCGGTGCCGGTCGGCGGCTCGCTCGACAAACTCAAGGACCACATCGGTGCCGCGGCCCGGGCTGACCGGGCCGCGGCGCTCGATGCCTGGCTGAACGCCATCTTCCCGAGCCATCTGCCCGGCGTGAGCCTGCTGGCCGTGGGCGGGCTCGGCCGGCGCGACTGCGCCCCCTACAGCGACCTCGACCTGGTGCTGCTGCACAACGGCACCGCCGGGATCGACCGGATCGCCTCCGGCCTGTGGTACCCGATCTGGGACGCCCGGCTCGGCCTCGACCACTCGGTGCGCACGCTGCCCGAGGCGCTGTCGGTCGCGCACGACGACGTCAAGGTCGCCCTCGGCCTGCTCGACGCCCGGCACGTGGCCGGCGACCCCGCCCTCTCCGGCGAGCTCATCGCGGCCGCCGGGGACCAGTGGCGGCGCACCGCCGTACGCCTGATGCCGCAGCTCAAGGAGCTCACCACGAGCCGCTGGGCGAGCCACGGCGAACTCGCCTTCCTGCTCGAGGGCGACCTCAAGGAGGCGGCCGGAGGGCTGCGCGACGTCACGATCCTGCGCGGCATCGGCCGGGCCGGCGTCGCCGACACCATGCGTCCCGCGGTGCGCGCCGCCAACCTGCGGCTGCTGGACACCCGCGACGCCCTGCACCTCGCGGTCGGCCGCCGGGTCGACCGACTGGTCGCCCAGGAGCGCGACGCGGTCGCCGACCTGCTCGAGCTGGACGACGGCGATGCCCTGCTGCGCCGGGTCGCCGGCGACGCGCGCACGATCGCGCACGCGGTCGACGACGCCTGGCGGGCCGTCGACCGGCTCACCGCCGGGCGCCGCCGCGGCTCCGCGGGCTCGTCACCGACTCGCCGCCCGGTCGCCCGGGACGTGGTCGAGCAGGACGGCGAGCTGGTGCTGGCGCGTACCGCCATCGGCCCGGTCCCCGACCCCAGCCTTTCGCTGCGGGTGGCCGCCGCGGCCGCCACGGTGCGGCTGCCGATCGCCCGCGCCACCTGCGAGTGGCTCGCCGCGTTCAGCCCGCCGCTGCCCAACCCGTGGCCGCCGGCCGCCCGGGCCGCGCTGATCTCGCTGCTCGGCTCGGGGCCCGGCCTGCTGCCGGCCTGGGAGACCTGTGACCGGTACGGGCTGATCGACGCCTGGCTGCCCGAGTGGGCCCGGATGCGCAGCCTCCCGCAGCACCATCCGATCCATCGCTTCACGCTCGATCGGCACCTCGTGCAGGCCGCGTACGAGGCGACCGCGTACGCCCGCGAGGTGGACCGCCCCGACCTGCTGCTGATCGGCGCGTTCCTGCACGACGTCGGCAAGGGACTGCCCGGCGACCACAGCATCGTCGGTGCCCCGATCGCCGCCGAGATCGCCACCCGGATCGGCCTGCCCCCGGCCGACGTCGCCACGGTCGAGAAGCTGGTGCGGCTGCACCTGCTGCTGCCCGACGTCGCCACCCGGCGCGACCTGAGCGACCCGGTGACCATCTCGACCGTCGCCGAGAAGGTCGGCGACACCGCGACGCTCGACCTGCTGCACGCGCTGGCCCGCGCCGACTCGCAGGCCACCGGCCCGGCCGCCTGGTCGGACTGGAAGGGCCGCCTGATGGCCGAGCTCGTCCAGCGGGTGCACGCCGCGCTGGACACGGGCGAGCTGCCCGAGCCGCCGGTGCCCGATTCCGAGCTTCTCGAGGGCGACCTGCCGGCCGTGCACCTGGACGGCGACCGGGTCTCGGTGGCCGCCGCCGACCGGCGCGGGCTGCTGGGTCAGGTCGCCGCCTGCCTGGCCCTGCACCGGCTCGACGTGGTCGGCGCGAACGCGTCCACGGTCGACGGCCGGGCCATCGTCGAGTTCCTCACCCAGCCGCGCTACGGCACGCCGTACGACCCGGTTGCGCTCGCCGCCGACCTGCGCCGGGTCGCGGGCGGGGATGTGTCGGTCACCCAGCGGGTGCGGGCCCGGGCGATGAGCGCCCGCGGCGGCACCGCCTCGCCCCGGGTGGTCTGGCACCACGACGCCGCGACCGACGCGGCCGTGCTGGAGCTGCGCGCGGCCGACTCGGCGGGCCTGCTCTACCGGGTGGCGACCGCGCTCGACGAGGCCGGCGCCGAGGTGCGCGCGGCCCGCATCTCCACTCTCGGCGGTGACGTGGTGGATGCCTTCTATCTCGTCGGGTCCTGGGCTGAGCAGGCGGAACGGGATCGGGTCGAGGCGCTGGTGCTCGCCGCGGTGTAACCAAAGCGGTCCAGAGACGTTGGTCGTGGCATGCGCGAGCCTCAACCCCCGGGCCTGCTGGACGATCACATCTTCTCGATCGGTCCCGGGTTGCGGCTGGCACTGACCGCCACCGTCACCCGCAACCGCTCGCTTCAGGCGCGGCAGTTGCAGGCCAGGGCCGCGCTCGGCGACGCCGCGAGCCTCGACGATCTGGTTGCCGCCGCGCGGGCCGGCGACCGGCGCCGGCTGCGCCGGATCCGGCGCAAGGTGAACCCACCGCTGCTGGCCGCCGTCGCGCAGACCTTCGCGCAGCAGGAGCTGCTGCCCACCGACCGGGCCGACGCGCTCGCCCTCTACGACCTGATCCGCCGGGCCGTCGGCGGCCGGGCGCTCAACCCGGCCAACCAGGCGCTGCACGTCCAGCTCACGCTGGCCGACGCCGGCCCCGAGCGGGCCCGCGAGCTGTTCCGCGGCTACCGCAAGATCAACGACCCGGCGCGGGCCTGCCTGCGTGCCGACCTGATCAACCCGTTCGTCGCGGACCGGCCGGTCGAGCCCTGGCTGCGGGCCTTCCAGGCGATGCTGCCGGCGCCCGGGCCGACGGTCGGCGACGGCGAGGGCGTGCCGTTCGACCGGCTGGCCGCGCCCGCCGTCGAGCGGGTCGAGGCCGCGCACCGGGTCTCGGTGGTGGTGACCTCCTACCGCCCGGACCGGGGGCTGATCACGGCGGTCCGCTCGATCCTGGCGCAGAGCTGGGCGAACACCGAGATCGTCATCGTCGACGACGCGTCGCCCCCGGAGTTCGACGAGGTGCTGCGGGCCGCGGCCGCGCTCGGCGACCGGATCCGGCTGGTGAAACTCGCGGTCAACTCCGGCACGTACGCGGCCCGCAACGCCGGCCTCGAGGCGGCGGGCGGGGAGTTCGCGGCGTTCCAGGACTCCGACGACTGGTCGCACCCGCGCCGGCTCGAGCTGCAGGTGCGGCCGATGCTCGACGACCGCCGGGTGGTCGCCACGACGTCGGACGGGATGGCCGTGACCGACCAGCTCATGCTCAGCCGCCCGGGGGTACGCAGCGGCCGGCTGAACCCGTCGTCGCTGGTGTTCCGGCGCAACGCGGTGATCGGCCGGGTCGGCTGGTTCGACCGGGTGCGCAAGGCCGCGGACAGCGAGTACATCGGGCGCATCCAGGCCGCGTTCGGGGCCCGGCGGGTGCGGCACCTCGACGCCCCGCCGCTCGCCCTCATCCGGCTGAGCGCGAACTCGCTGTCCCGCTCGGAGATCAAGCCGAACTGGATGCACCCGGCCCGGGTCGCGTACAGCTCGGCGTACCTGCGCTGGCACCAGCGGATCGCGGAGGGGACGGCGTCGCCGGTGCGGCCGGTCGACGGATCGGGCCGGCCGTTTCCGGCGCCCGGGCACCTGCGCGGCTCCGATCCCGAGCTGGTCACGGAGTACGACGTCGTGGTGGTCGCCGACTGGCGGTTCCTGGAGAGCGCGCAGCGGACCGCGCTCGACGAGATCGGGGCGCTGGTCGCGGCCGGCCTGCGGGTCGCGGTGCTGCAGCTGGAGTCGTACCGGGCGGTCTATCTCAAGCGGCAGCCGGTCTGCGCGGCGGTGCAGGACCTGATCAACGACGGGGTGATCGGCCGGGTCGGCATCCAGGAGCGGGTCGAGGCCGGGCTCGTGCTGGTGCGGCAGGCCTCGGTGCTGCAGTTCGCGGGCGGCCAGGCCAGCCGCACCCGGGGGCGGCGGGTGGTCGTGGTCGCCGACCGGGCGCCGCGCCGCTCCAACGGGACCGATCACCGGTACGTCCCGGAGACCTGCGCCGCGGCGGCGCGTGAGCTCTTCGGGGCGGACCCGATCTGGGTCGCCCAGGATCCGGGAGTGCGGGCTGCCCTGCGTACGGGAGAAGACCGGGACTTTCCCACCGCTCTGGCACCCGGCGGATGGGTCGCCCAGCGAGCCGGCGCCGCACCCGGACCGGCACTGGTCGGTACCGATCTCTGCGACGCCGCCGCCTGGCCGCCGGACGCCGCGGAGATCCTCGCCGTGTGCCGCCGCCTGCCCGAGGCCGACGTGCGGGTGCGGCTGCCCGACCGGCCGCGCGGCTCGCTCGACATCCCGATGCGCCGCACCTGGCTCGGCTACGAGGCCGGTGACCTCGGCCCCCGGGCGTTCCTCCACCAGCTCGACTTCTACCTGCACTTCCCGCCGCCGGAGAGCGCCGAGTGGTACTCACGACCGGCGCTGGAGGCGGCCGCCATGGGCTGCGTCGTGGTGATGCCGGAGCGGTACGCCGGGCTGTACGGTGACGCGGCGGTCTATTGCGGCCGATCCGAGGTGGCGGCGCTGGTCGCGCGGTATCGGGGCGACCCGGCCCTGTTCGCCGAGCAGAGCCGCCGGGGGCGGGCGGTGGTCGCCCGAGCGCATGACCCGGTCCAGGTGGTCGAACGGATCATGGAATGGCTTCCCGTAACGACGCTCGCGGCGGCTGCGTTACCGAAGGTGTGCCTTTAGTCGATTCCAGGGTGGCGGGCGGGGTGGTTGGACGGGTGAGATCGAAGCTCAAGCGGCTCATACGGGCCGCGCTTGGCCTCTCCCGTCGGCAGGTCGCAGGCCTGCTGGGTGCGGCCATCGTCGGCCTCGGCGTCGCGGTGGCCTCGGCCGCGGGCCGCGCCGCGCTCGCCACCAGCCTGCTCGCGTTGCTGCTGGTCGCCCTTCCGGCCGGGGTGGTCCACCTGTCCCGGCGGCTGGGCCGGGTCACCCGCGCCAACCGGGAAGCCGTCCGCGAGCTCCGGGTGCTCGTCGAGCAACTGCAACGCCGGGTGATCGCCGCGGTGGAGAAGGAGCGGCTCGCCGCCGGTGACCGGCACCTGGAGCTCACCGAGACGCTGTCGCGGGCCGAGCGGCTCACCGGCCGCGGCGCCGAGCTGCTGCTGCGCGAGCAGACCCGGGAGATCGAGGCGCTGTTCCAGCTCTTCCAGCAGGTGTCGCCGCGCGCGCCGATGCCGGCCGGCGGCTCGCTCAACCCGACCGACCTGCTCGGCCTGCACAACCTCGCGGTCGGGCGCCGGCCCGCGCTCACCGTGGTGCTCGGTGGGGCCGGGCCGGCGGCGGTCTGGCTGGGATACGCGCTGGCCGAGAGCGGCGGGCGGCTGGTCGTGGTCGAGCTGGACCAGGCTCGGGCCGAGGCGATCCGGGGCGCCCTGCACGAGCACGGCCTGGCCGCCGTCGAGGTGCGGCACGCTCCGCCGGCCGAGCTCACCGTGGACGGGCGGTCCGTCGACTGGTACGACGTCGACGCGCTCGACGGCCTCACCGGCATCGACCTGCTCGTGGTGGAGGGCGCGGACGCGGTGGCGCCGGCCCTGCACGTGCTGGGGCGACGGCTTGCCGACGGCGGCGCTGTGGTGGTGGAGGCGCCGACCCACGTCGCGCCGCGGCAGGGCGGTTTCGGGCTGACCGAGCAGCGCCGGGTCAGCGGCCGCTGGACGGTCCTGGCCCATCCGCAGTCACCCGCGGCGGCCGCCGGCAAACCCGCCGAGGCCGTCAAATAACAGCGAACCCGCCCCATCCGCGGTCGCCGGCCAGGGCCACCACATAAAAGCGACCCCGCCGCGGGGGACGGCGGGGTCGCGAGGCCGCGGGAGGCAGGGGTTTCTCCCGCGACCAGCCGGCGGGGACCGGCCGTTCTGCTGTCTGACGTCCGCAAAGATCGGTCGCCGGGGCGGCGGGTTTACGCCCGCGCCGGGTGCGCCTGGGTTGCCAGCCGGGCGGCGCGCTCGGCGTACAGCTCGTGGCCGTGGTGGCGGCGGACGAACTCGGGGCCGCGCGCCGCCTGGGCCCGCAGCGACGGCTTGTCCTCGTGCAGCATCCGCACGGTCTCCGGCACCTCGGCCGCCTCGCAGTAGACGGCGGCGTCCCCGAACGTGGCCGCGTACCGGTAGGGGAGCAGCACCACGCAGCCGGCCGCGAGCGCCGCCAGCAGGTCGGGCTCCGGGTCGGCGGGCGCCTCCGGCCGGGGCAGGTGCAGGTAGAAGTCGACCTGGTTGAGGAACGAGCGCAGGCTCACCTCGGCCGGGCCGTAGACGAGCCAGTCGCGGGGCGTGCCGGCCCGGCCGAACGAGCGCCCGGCGGTGCCGTCGGCGTCGAGCAGGCGTACGTCCACCCGCCCGCCGTCCGGCAGCTGGTCGCGCAGGCGCAGCCACTCGGCCCGGCCGCCCCGGCAGCGCCGGCCCACCACCGGACGGTCGGCCCGCGGCCCGCGCCGGTCGAGCCGCCACTGCCGCGGGTCGACCGTGCCCGGCAGGTCGAGCGCGGTGAGCTGGTCGGCCGGGGCGCTGTCGGCCAGCGGGTCCTCGGCGAGCGCGACGGTGAGCAGCCGGCGGCCGTCCGGCCCGGCCGGCGCCCACAGCGGCCGCCGGCCGAAGAGGCGGCGGCCGGCCGCCGCGGCCGAGCGCGAGACGGTCGCCGACTCGATCACCACGCGCTGGGCGCGGATGCCGCTCGGCAGGTCGGGCGCGTGTTGCAGCACCCGGGCCGTGCGGGCCACCACGAGCCGGGCCCGTACGTCGTCGGTGAGCTCGATCTGAGCGATCTCCCCGGAGTTGATCAGATCCTGGACGGCCGGGTCGAGGTTCATCGGGCCGCCGCGCAGGTTGGCCAGCACGTCCAGGTGCAGCAGGGCGGCCCGCAGACCCCGGTCGCGCAGGGCCCGCAGCTGACCGATGCCGGCCGTCCCCGCGCCGCCGGTCGTCGTCCAGTCGCCGGCGAGCACGACGTCGTACGCGCGGGGTCCGGTCTCGCCGCGGATCCGGCGCGGGGCCGCGAAGGCACGCGGGCTCCGGGCATCGGCGACGCCGGCCTTGACCTGGGTGTGCCAGGCCTGGAACGCGGAGAGGTACGAGCGCCGGGCCGGGTGCATCCAGCCGGGCCGGTAGTCGGCGCTGGAGAGCGAGTCGTCGCTCAGCCGGATCAGGGCCAGCGGCGCGCCGCCGAGGTGCTTGGTGGCGGCCCGGCCGAAGACCGCGCGGGCCCGCTCGACGTACTCGGCGTCGGCGCCCTTGCGGACCGGATCGAGGTGGCCGACCCGGTTGAGCGCGGCGGCCCGGCGGATCATCAGCGAGGAGAGGTTGTACGACCGGGTCAGCTCGAAGCCGGGCCGGGTGAGCACGAGGTCCGGCGTGACCCGCATGCCGGTCGAGGTGGTCGAGAAGATCGCGTCGTCGGCCAGCAGCGGCGCCACCTGCCGCTCCAGCCGCAGCGGGTGCGACCAGTCGTCGGCGTCCTGGAACGTGACGAAGTCGCCGGTCGCGGCGTCCAGCCCGGCGTTGCGGGCCACGTAGGTGCCGCCGTTCGCGACCATCCGGATCAGCCGCACCCGCGGGTCCAGCCCGGTGGCGGCCCGCAGGATCGGGTCGGACTCGACCGGCGAGCCGTCGTCGACCAGCAGGATCTCGTGGTTGGTCCAGGTCTGCGCGACCAGCGAGCGCACCGCGGTGAGCAGTTCCTGGCCGGGACGCCAGGTGGTGACGATCGTGGTGATCCGGGTGGGGTGGCCGATGCGCTGGGCGGCGCCGGTGACCAGCCGGTCGAGCGCGGGGCCGGTGCCCTCGGCGACCCGGCAGCCGGGGTGCGGCAGCAGCGCCGAGAAGTCCCATCGGCCCTGACCGCCGGCGTGCGGGTTGGCCAGGTCGAGTGTCACGGCCGTCCGGATCGGGTCGGCGATCCCGTCGTACTCGGCCAGGAGCATGGCGGCCAGGGTGCGGTCGCCGGCCGCGTACGCGAGCTGGCAGTGCAGCCCCTGGTGCTCGGGCGCGATCGTGCCGGCCCGCCGCAGCCGGGCCAGGATCCCCAGGGCCTCCGCCTGGTCGTCCGGGCGCAGGTCCTGCAGGGCGATGACCCGGGCGAGCTCGCCGGTCGCCCACGGATCCTCGCCGATCGCCCGCGGGCCTACGCCGGTCGTCCGCGGGCTTACGCCGGTCGTCCGCGGGTCTTCGGCGGCCGCTCCCGGGACGAAGGACGCCGCCGCGCGGGCGAGCGGCGCGCGGGCGGCGACCGATCGGGCCTGCAGGGCGGCCACGGCGAGCGGGTGCGGTTCCGGCATCGGGTCCTCCTTGGTCTCGCCGTTCTCAACGAAGGAGACTCGTCTCAACGACCGAGAGACTCGGGTGAATTGTCCGTATCGCCCCCTTGGTTCCTGTCGTTTGTCCTCGCGTGTCCCCGTACGACGTCGCCATCCTGTCCGACCTGCGATACCCGGGCGGCAATTCGGCGAGCATCGTCGCCGAGGTGCGCGCCCAGGCCGCGGCCGGACTGTCCACCGTGCTCGCCCACCTGCCGTCGCCGCACCTCAAGCACGCCCGGCCGTTCCAGAGCCGGATCGTCGCCTGCCTGCGGGACGGCCTCGCCGATCTCGCCCACGACGACGACTCGGAGATCACCGCCCGGGTGCTGCTGATCCGCCAGCCGCGGATCTTCACCGAGGAGCCGGCCGCCGTGCCCCGGATCCGGGCCGGGCACACGATCGTCGTGCTCAACCAGCCGCCCGGCGACGAGCGGCACGCCCAGTGCTACTACGTCTTCGACGAGGTGCGCGACCGGGTCGGCCGGCTCTTCGGCCGCGACGCGGTCTGGGCCCCGATCAGCACCCAGGTGCGCGACAACGTCCTGCAGGTCGCGCCCTCGGTCGCGCTGCCGGACACCGACTGGCACGAGATCATCGACGTCGCCGACTGGCACGTCGAGCACCGCCGGCCGCCGGGCGCCGTCCCGGTGCTCGGCCGGCACGGGCGTCCCGACCCGGTGAAATGGCCGCGCGATCCGGGTGAGCTGCTGCAGGCCTACCCGGACTCGCCCGACTTCAAGGTGCGGATCCTCGGCGGCGGGGAGATCGGCGTGCACCGCCTCGGCCGGCTGCCCCGCTCGTGGGAGGTCGTCGAGTTCGGCGCCGAGTCGCCGCGCGACTTCCTGGCCGGGCTCGACTTCTTCGTCTACTTCCACGACCCGGACTGGAAGGAGGCGTTCGGCCGTACCATCCTCGAGGCCATGGCCAGCGGGGTGCCGGTCATCGTCGGTCCGCATTTCCGGGCGATCTTCGGCGACGCGGCGGTCTACTGCGACCCGTCCGGCGTGCGCGAGGTGGTGCGGCGGCTGCATCGGGACCGGGAGGCGTACGACGCGCAGGTCGAGCGCGCCCGCCGGTTCGTCACCGACCAGTTCGGCAGCGCCTCGCACATCGCCCGGCTCGCCTCGCTCGGGGTGATGCCGCACGGCGCCCGGATCCCCTCCGTCGATCGTCGACCTGTCCGAATTATCAGGAAAAAAGAGCGCGTATTGCTCGTGGGCGACGACGTGGCCCGCTTCAAGGCCATCGCCCGGCGGCTGCCGAGCGGCCTGGAGGCGGTCGTGGTCGGCACCGCCAGCCTCGCCGAGGCGCACGCGGCCGGCCTGCTCACCGAGTACCTGCCCGGCGCCGGCGACCTCGGAGTGCCGCCCGCCCGCTGGCCCGGCTTCGTCCGTGACCGGCTGCGCCACCTGGTCGAGCTCTACCGCCCGCGGGCCGTGCTGGTCGGCGGCCTGCCGCACGACGGGATCCTCGGCGCGATCGAGGACAGCCCGGCGACCCGCTGGCTCTGGCTGCGCCCGGCCATGTGGCGGCGCGGCACCGGCGGCGAGTGGGCGCCCCGCGCGCTGTCCTTCGCCGGCATCCTCGAACCCGGCGAGTTCGCCGCGGCCGGCGACGAGGGCTGGACCACGACCGCCCGGCACGGCGTCTCCACCGTGGACCCGATCACCGACCTGCCGGCCCGGATCGCCCGGCGGGACGGCGACCACACCCTGCTCTGCCGCGGCGTCGAGGCCACGCTGCCCGGCTTCCGCCCGGTCGAGGCGTCCGCCGAGGAGCTGGGCGAGGTCACCGTGGCCGTCTCCCGGGCCGACTACACCGCCTTCCACGAGCTGATCGGCGCCCGGGTGCCGACCGTCTTCGTGCCCGATCCGGCGGCCGGGGACGACGAGCTGGCCCGGGCCCGGTTCGCGGCCGCGGCCGGGGTGGCCCGCTACGCCACCGACGACGAGGCGGCCGCCGTCGAACTGCAGCGGCTCACCGACCCGGCCGCCCGGGAGGCGCTCACCCGGCGCTGCGCCGAGCTCTCGTTCGGCAACGGCGCCGGCGACGCGGCCGCCTGGCTCGCCGGATTCTGCCGGGAGGTGAATCGTGCCGGAAGCCGATGACCTCGCGCTCGCCCGCTGGGAGGTGGCCACGCTCACCGGCCGGCTGCGCTCCCTCGAGGCCGAGCGGGACGCCGCCGTCGAGGAGCGGGACCGCCACCTGCGGCAGGTGACGGCCCTGCGCGGGAGCCGCGCGTACCGGATCGGGCGTGCCCTGGTCGAGCTCGCGCGCGATCCGTTCGGACTTGCCGGCCGGGCCGCCCGCCGGGTGCGCCACGGCCGGGTCCGGCCGCCGCGCCGACGCCCGCCGACCGGGCCGGTGCCGGCTCGCGTCTACGTCGCGGTCGGCCTCGAGCGGGACGCCGCGCAGGCGCTCGTGCGGGCACTGCGCCAGCGGATCGTCGTCGACGGCGATCATCTGCCGGTGGTGGTCACCGACGAGCCCGCGCTGCGCGGCCTGCAGGTGCCCGGCGTGGTGCTGGAGTACCTGCCCGGCCCCGAGACCTGGCGGCGGCACGACCCCGGCAGCGACTGGGAGGCGCTGTTGGCGGGCCGCGTCGCCCAGCTCTGCCGGGACCACCGTGCGGCCGGCGCGGTCGTGATCGACCCGCGGGACCCACCCACGCTCTCGCGCCTGCTGAGTAACTGACCGCCCGGGTTCTCGTTGGCCGCGTCATGACCGCTGTCGTGCCCAGGCCCCGCATCGCGATGCGCTTCGTCGTCGAGGGGCCGCCGATCGGGGCGCTGTGGCGGCGGGCGCTGCTGCGGGCCGCGCTCGTGCCGCTGGTGGTGCTGGCCCCGATCGTGGCGCTCGCGCCGACCGCCGACCACAAGTACAACGTCTACTGGCACGGCGGCCTGTTCCGGGACGACCCGTTGCGGATCGTCCCGCACACCCTCGACGCGCTGCCGGGCTACCTGCGCAACGGCAACTTCCGGCCGCTCGGGCGGATGCTGGAGAAGCTCGTCGACCTCGCGGCGTACACGCTGGGCGACATCGGGCTGCCCGCGAACGTCGGGCTGCGGGTGGTGTCGATCGCGGCGGCGATGCTGCTCGGGGTGACCGCGCTCGTGCTGGTCGAGGGTGTGGTGGGGCGCGGGCGCCTGTTCCGCTCGCCGCCGTCCACTGTGGCCGCTTCGGTGCCGTTCGCGATGGGTGCGGTGCTGGTGGCGGCCGGTCGTTCCAGCCCGGTCGTGCTGTTCGGCGGGCTCTACTTCACGACCGCCGCGCTCGTGCTGCTGGTGGCGACGGCGGTCGCGCGGACGGCGCGGGTCCGGCTCTGGCTGCTGCCGCCGTTGCTGGTGGCGGGCGCCGCGCTGGCCGCCTTCAACGAGCTCACCTATCTCGCGTTGCCGCTGGCCACGGTCGCGGCGGTGGCGCGCGGCCGGTGGGTGCTCGCCCGGACCTGGCGCGAGGTGCTGACCGGCGCGCCCATGCGGGCGCTGGCCGCGCTGTGGATCGGCTTTCTGCCGGTCTTCGTCGTGGTGCGGGTGGTGATCCAGCGCTACTGCGGCGCGGGCCCGTGCTACCACGGGTCCGAGGTCGCCGTCGGCTCCGCGGTGGCAAAGACGTTTCCCGTACGCCTGGTGGCGTGGTTCCCGCCGCTGGAGTGGCAGTCCGCCGTACGCGGTGGGGGCGCCCTGTCCGGCCTGGTCCTGGTGCTGGCGCTGGCCGCCCTCGCGATGCTCGCCTGGACCGCGGTCCGCGATCTGCGCCGCCTCGCCGCGGTCGACCGGCCGGCCGCCGGAGCCCTGGTCGTGGTGGCGTTCGCCCTGATCGCGCTCGGCGCCGGGCTGGCCTCGCTCAGCTCCGACGTGCAGCAGCTGGTGGCCGCGCACCGCTGGGGGCAGGGCTGGCGGGACACGGCGGTCGTCGCCCCCGGCGGCGCATTGCTGCTGGTCGCCGCCGCGCACCTGACCCGCCCGCGCCGGCTGCTGCTCGGCCTGCTGATCGCCGTGCTGGTGGCCGGGTCGGCGGTCTCGGCCACGGCCAACAAGCGCTTCCGGGACACGGTGATGGAGTCGCCGATCGCGCGGCTCGACGACCGGCTCGCCCAGGAGGTCGTCGATTTCGACCCGACACCGGCCGGCGCGGTCCGCCGCTGCGCCCTGCGCGACGAGTTCTTCGCGCTCAACCCCGGCGGGAAGAGTCTGGCCCGGCGCTTCGACACGTCCCTCGACACGGCCGCCCGGCAGCGGGCCGGGCAGCCGTTCTGTCCCGTAACCCGCTGAGGGCAAAGCCGTTGACTCGGTGTGATGATGAGCCGGTTGCGGAAACTCAACCGCCGTCAGGCGGCCCTGCTGGCCGCCGCGGCTGTCCTCTGCGGCGCCGTCGCCGGCGGCGCGCTGACCGGGCACCTCGGCTTCGCGCTCACGGTGCTCGGGGTCTTCCAGGCCGGCGTGGTCGCGGGCCTGCTGCTGCTCGCCCGCCGGCTGACCACGCTGCTCGCCGTTCAGCGCGCGGCCCAGCGGGACGTGCGGCACGTGCTCGACCAGACCCAGCGACGGCTGCTCGGCGCGGTCGAGGAGATGCTGCTCGCGGCCGGTGACCGGCACCGGGAGCTCACCGACACGCTGGCCGCCCAGCAGAAGGCCGCCGCCAACGGCACCGACCGGCTGCTGCGCGCGCAGACCGGCGAGGTGGAGGCGCTGGTGCAACTGTTCCAGGGCTTCACGCCGCGGGCGCCGATGCCGCCGTCGGGTGGGTTCGCGCTCAACCCCACCGACCTGCTCGACCTGCTCCAGCTGATCCGCACCCGGAAGCCGAAGCTGGTGCTGGAGCTGGGCAGCGGCACGTCCACGGTGTGGATCGCGTACGCGCTGGAGAAGGTCGGCGGCCGGCTGGTGTCGCTCGACCACGACCCGGCGTACGCCGAGAAGACGCGGGCCGCGCTGGCCGCGCACGGGCTCGTCGAGGTGGCCGAGGTGCGCGACGCCCCGCTGCGCCCGGTGCTGCTCGACGGCCGCAGCTTCCCCTGGTACGACATGGACGCGCTGGCCGACCTGCGCGAGGTGGACCTGCTGCTGATCGACGGGCCGCCGGAGAAGACCGGGCCGGACGCGCGCTACCCGGCCATGCGGGTGCTCGAGGACCGGCTGGCCGACGCCGCCACCGTGGTCTTCGACGACGCGCACCGGCAGGACGAGCGGGTCGCGCTGCGCAAGTGGGTGGAGACGATCGAGGGCCTCACCGAGGAAGGTGAGGCCCCGGGACGGCACGCGGTGCTGTCCTACCGGCGCATGGTCCGCCAGCTGACTCCCCAAGGTCAGTAGCCGAACTCCTGGGTGTAGTAGAGGTTCCCGCTCGCCGAGTAGACCGCGCCGACGCCGACCGTCGTCGCCTTGCAGTTGAGCAGGTTGGCGCGGTGCGGCGGGCTGGCCATCCACGCCTTCACGACGTCGACGCCGGTGCGGAAGCCGTACGCGATGTTCTCGCCGGCCGGGCGGGGGTAGTGAGCGGCCTTGACCCGGGCCGTGAAGGTCGAGCCACCGCTGCCGACGTGGCTGAACGAGCCGCTGCGGGCCATGTAGGTGCTCTGCACCCGAGCGGCGGCGGTGAGCCGCGCGTCGACGTGGACCGCCTTGCAGCCGTTGAGCTGGCGCTGCTTGTTGGTCAGGTAGGCGATGTCGCCCTGCAGCTTGGCCTCGCTCACCACCGCGGCGTTCGCCGGCGCGGCGACCATGACCAATCCGAGCAGGGTGGCGGGGATCGTCGCGATCAGGGCCAGACGCTTGGAGATCTTGGTACGCATCGAGTCGGACTGCCTTTCGGTGGTCGGCGCCCGGCTGCTACCGCCGGGTTCACCGACTCAGTTCGGCCCCGCTCGAGCCCGCTTGACCCGGCCACGGTTGCCTTGCCGGGGCCTCTGGGTTGCCGGACGGTTGGCTACCGCGGGTCGGGTGCGGGGCGGTTGCCGTCACGGTGCGTGCCGGTTTCTCGTTGACGTTGCGGGACCTGGCTGCGCCGAAAAAGGGAGATCCACTAGTGCCCGCGACCACCTACGACGTGGCGATCCTTTCGGACTTCCGGTATCCCGGCGGCACCTCGGCGAGCATCGCGGCGGAGGTGCATGCGCAGGCCGAGGCGGCCCTGTCCACGGTTCTCGTGCATGTGCCGTCGCCGCATCAGCCCAAGACGCTGCCGTTCAGCCCACGGATCAGCGACCTCCTGCGGGACGGGGTCGCCACGCTCGCCCGGGACGAGGAGCCCGTGCGGTGCCGGCTTCTCCTCGTACGGCAGCCTCGGATTTTCACCGAAGATCTGGCCGTGATCCCGCGCATCCAGGCCGAGCGCACGGTCATGGTGATCAACCAACCGCCCGGAGACGCCGGGAACCCGTTCCGCTACTACGACTTCGCGGCCGTCCGCGACCGGGTCCACCGCTACTTCGGCCCGCGCGTCGAGTGGGCGCCGATCAGCTCCCAGGTGCGCGACCAGGTGCGCCAGGTCGAGCCGGAGGCCCGCCTCGCCGACGCCGACTGGCACGAGATCATCGACGTCGCGCACTGGTGGCGCGACCGGGACGGCTTCGTCGGCGACGTCCCGGTGATCGGCCGGCACGGGCGCGCGGATCCGGTGAAGTGGCCGCTCGACCCTTCGGAGATCCAACGCGCGTATCCCGTCGAGGGCGACTTCCGGGTACGGGTGCTCGGCGGCGGTGAGATCGCCGTGCGCCGGCTCGGGCATCGGCCGGACAACTGGGACGTCGTCCCGTTCGGCGCCGAGTCGCCCGAGGAGTTCCTGCGCACCATCGACTTCTTCGTCTACTTCCACGACCCCGACCTGGTCGAGGCGTTCGGCCGGACCATCCTCGAGGCGATGGCCAGCGGCGTACCGGTGATCATCGGTGAGCACTTCCGGCCCACCTTCGCCGACGCCGCGCTCTACGCCACGCCGTCCGGTGTGGCCGGGCTGGTCCGCGAGCTGTACGCCGATCCGGCCCGGTACCGCGCGGTGGCCGGGCGGGCCCGCGAGTTCGCCGAGCAGCGCTACGGCCACCAGTCGCACCTGGCCCGCCTCGCCGGCTTCGGCATCCGCCCGCGGATCTCGCCCGCCCCGGGTTCGGCGGGAGTGGGCTCCGGCGGCGCCGCGGCCACCCGCCGGGTGCTGATGGTCAGCGACAACGGCGCCGGGATGGGCCACCTCTCCCGGCTCATGGCGATCGCCCGCCGCCTGCCCGCCGACCACACCGCGGTCATCGCCACCCAGTCGTACGCGGCCTCGGTCGCCCACGGCGAGGGCTTCCTCACCGAGTACATCCCGTCCCGGAAGGTCCTGCAGGCCGCGCAGCCGCGCTGGACCGCGCTGCTGCGCGACCGCCTGGCGCATCTCATCGACCTGCACGAGCCGGCCGTCGTCGCCGTCGACTGCCTGCCGCACGCCGGGATCGTCGAGGCCGTCCGCGACCACCCCGGGCTCATCTGGGTCTGGGTGCGGCGGGCCATGTGGCAGCGCGGCGTCGGCGCCGACTGGATCACCGAGGGCAAGGTCTTCGACCACGTGCTCGAGCCCGGCGAGTTCGCGGCCGTCGTCGACGAGGGCCCGACGGTCGCCGACCGGGCGTCCGCCGTGCAGGTCGAGCCGATCACGTTCCTCGACGCGAGCGAGCTGCTCGCCCGGGACGCCGCCCGGGCCGGGCTCGGCCTCGACGACCGGCCGGCCGCGCTGATCCAGCTCGGCGCCGGGAACATCAACGACATCTCCTCGCCGGTCGCCCGGATCTGTCGGCACCTCGGCGAGCGCGGCTTCCAGCTGGTGCTGGCGGAGTCGACGATCGCCACCGCGCCGCTGCCCCGGATCGCCGGCGTCCGGGTGGTCAAGCTCTACCCGGTGAGCCGCTACCTGCGCGCCTTCGACCTCACGGTCAGCGCGGCCGGGTACAACTCGTTCCATGAGCAGCTCGGCTTCGCGATCCCCACGGTGTTCCTGCCCAACGCCGCGACCCGCCTCGACGACCAGGTCGGCCGGGCCCGGTTCGCGGCGGCCACCGGGGTGGCGCTGACCGTCGAGGACCCGTCGACCAGGGAGCTCGAGGAGGTGCTCGACCAGGCGGCGCGCCCCGAGGTGCGGGCCGGGCTCGCGCACCGCTGCCGGGAGCTGGCATTCGAGAACGGCGGCGGCGCCGCCGCCGCGTGGCTGAGCGGGCTGCGTTCCCGCCGACACGGAGGCTGACGTGAGCGACCTCAAGGTGCCCGCCCGCCGGGTGGTGCTGGACGCGCCCGAGCGGGCCCGCTGGGAGCTGGCCGCGATGGCCGGCCGGATGCGCTCGCTCGAGGCGCGGCTGGCCGAGGAGCAGGAGAACGCCGAGGCGGCGCGCAAGGAGCGCGACCGCGAGCGCAAGCGTCTGGAACGGCTTCGGGACAGCGAGTCCTACCGGCTCGGGTACGGGCTGGTGTCGCTGGTCAAGGACCCGGTGCACACGGTGCCGCGGCTGACCCGGGCCGTGCTGCGGCGGATACGCCGGCGCCGGCCGGCCGGGCGTCCCGCGGGCGTGCGCCGGGCGCCGGCCGCCGCGCAGCGTCCACCCGCCCGTCTGTACGTGGCGATCGGGCTGGACATCGTGGCGGTCCGCGATTTCGTGCTGACCCTGCGGCAGCGGCTGCTGGTCAACCCGGACCACCGCCCGGTGGTGGTGACCGACTGCCCGTCGTTCGCGCTGCTGCGCGACCTAGGGGTCCTGATCGAGTACCTGCCGGACCGCGCCACCTGGGAACGGCACCGGCCGGACCGCCCCTGGGACGACGTCCTGTCGCAGCGGCTGACCCGCCTCTACCGCGACCACGACACGGCCCGCACGATCATCGTCGACCGCGACCAGCCACCCACCCTGGCCGATCTTCTGCGCTGATTTTTGTCGTACGCATGTTCGATACTTGAGGCATGCTCGACGCGGTGCGGCACTGGGGTGAGGAAGCGGCCAAGGCCGCCGACTCTCCACTGTGGCCGCTGCCCGACGCCGAGGTGCTCGATCTCCTGCGTGCGGTTCACCGGTTGCAGCAGGCGAGCGCCGCCCTGCAGCTCTGTGTCATCCGCGAGGCCGCGGCTCGAGGCTTCCCGGCCAAGCACGGCCACCGCACCGTCCCCGGCTGGCTGCGTGACCATCTGCGGCTCGACCCGCAGCCGGCCCGCGACCTGGCCCTCGCCGCGACCGCCCTGCACTCCCGCCCGGCCGTCGAGCAGGCGCTGCGCGACGGCCTGCTCGACCTGCGCCAGGCCACCGTGATAGCCAAGGCGGTCAACGCGGTCCCCGCCATCCTCAACGACCTGCAAGCCGAGGCGCGGTCCGACTCGGCCGAGACCGCGGAGGCGGGTGCCGCGGCCTGGCTGGCGGCGCGCGGCAGCGGCGGCGATCAGGCGCACCTGGAGCCTGTTGCCCTCGCCGAGCGGGCGGAGTCCACGCTGATTGGCATGGCGGCGCAGTTCCCGGCCTACCAGTTGCGCAAGCTAGGCGACCGGATCCTGGCCCACGTAGCCCCGGAGATAGCCGACCTGGCCGACGAAGCAGCCCTGCGACGCTTCGAGGCCCGCGCCCGCCGCCACCGTTTCTTCACCCTCTCCATGCCGGTCGACGGCGTGGTCCGAGTCTCCGGCGCGCTCGGCGTCGAGGACGCCGCCATCGTGACCGCCGCTTTGCAGCCGCTGTCCGGCCCGGTCCCTGACGACAACCGTTCGTTCCCGCAGCGCCGCGCCGACGCCCTGATCGACGTGTGCCGCCTGGCGCTGCGCACCGGTGAGCTTCCCCACGACGGCGGTGAACCACCTCAGCTGGCAGTCACGGTCCGCTTCGACCCACTCGCCGCTCGGCTGGGCGCCAGCCCGGGCGTTCTGCCCGACGGCGAGCGGATCTCGGCCGCGACTGCCCGACGGCTGGCGTGTGATGCTCGCATCCTGCCGCTGGTTCTGGGCGGCGCCTCCCAAGTGCTCGACGCCGGGCGCAGCCGACGCCTCGTCCATGGCCCACTCCGGCGGGCGCTGACCGTGCGCGACGGCGGCTGTGCCTTCCCCGGCTGTGACCGGCCGGCCCGCTGGTGCGACGCCCATCATCTGCGCTCCTGGTCCGACGGCGGTCGCACCGATCTCGACAATCTGGTGCTGCTCTGCCGCCACCATCACCGGCTGCTGCACGCCCCGGCCGGCGGCTGGCGGGCCAAGCTCGGCCCCGACCGGCTCCCGACCTTCGTGCCCCCGCCTTGGATCGACGCGCAGCAGCGCCCCCGCCGCAACCTCTTCCACCCGCGGACGTAGGCCACCACTTCGCTTCCCGCGGGGCTTGGTGAACACCTTCACGCCACCTCGGCTTTGCCGCCTGCCAACGACTGGTCAGTGGTCTCCTAGTCGCGCCCCGAGCAGAGGTGCCAGCGCCAGCGCGTACGTCGTGGTCATGTGGTTGGAATCTCGGTAGACGAGGAGGTTGCCGATCACGGCGGGGCAGGCGTCGGTGCAGAACCAGGCGGTCGGGTCGATGACGCCCGCGTGTGCGAGGACGACCGCTCGTTGCTCCGGGCCACGAACCGTGGATCGGAGGCTGCGGGTGCAGTGGGCGGCGTGGCCGGCGTTCGCGGGCTCGGCGAGGCACTCGGGCACCGAGCCGCCCATGTACGGCGTGTCGGCGATCGCCGTCACGCGCGCGCCGCCGGCGCTCAGCTGGGCGAAGGTTCGGTCCCAGGCGGCCCGCCACTGTGCGCTCAGGTCGGCCTCGGGGTGCGCGGGGCGGTAGTTGAAGCTCGAGCCGACCACCACGAGGCTCGGGTGCAGGCGGCCGATCCGGGCGAGCGCCGAGCGGTGGAACGCGGTGCACTCGGTGTATTCGCGCTTGAGCGTGTCGTGCCAGAGCGGCAGGTCGGCCGCGGAGCAGGAGCTCTTGGTCAGTTCGACCAGCCGCCAGTGCCGGTCGGTGGCGAGCCGTTCCATCGCCGGGAACCACTGCGCGGCGTGCGAGTCGCCGTAGAGGACGACCGTCCGTGTGCCGGCCGGATCGCCGTAGAAGCAGCCCTCGGGCGCCGTCGTGACCGGCACGTCGGCGTGGCAGCCGCCGGTCCACACCTTCGGTCGGTCGCGGGCGGCCTTCGTGAGCGCCGGGGTCAGGTTCGCCGGCAGCGGGCCCATCCGGCGGGCGGCGTCGATCGCCCTGGTGAGGTCCTGCTCGGCGTGGCTGGACGTGGCGAGCGTCCGGCGGAGGTCGGCACGGCGGGCGCCCGCGGGCACGGCATGTGGCAGCAGCGCCAGGAGCACGGCGACGGCGGCCACGGTTGCGGAGAGAGCGGCGCCGAGGCTCAGGCCGCGCCACGCCTTGGCCCGCAGCGCGCGCCGGTGCCGCAGCGGGTTCTCCACCCAGCGGTAGGTGGCCCCGGCCAGGACGAGCGCGAGCAGCGCCTTCGCCACGCCGTTGCCGATCGGGACGATCAGCAGGACCGGCCAATGCCAGAGGTACCAGCTGTACGAGAGGCGGCCGACGGTCTGCATCGGACGAAGCTCCAGGAGGCGGTTGCCGCCCGCCGCGATCACCGCCACCGCGCCGGCGACCGGGAGGGCGGCATGCCAGCCGGGGTAGGCGGTGGCGTCGTCGTACGTGATCGCGGCAGTCAAGATCGCGGCGAGCCCGATCCAGCCGAGCCCGATCCAGCCGAGCGTTCGGGGGATTTTGGTGAGTCGTGCCGCGCCCAACGCGACCAGCGCGCCCGCGCCCAGCTCCCACGCCCGGGTGTGCGGCCCGAAATAGGCCCATGACGCCGAGCGGGCGGTCTCGGTGACGCTCAGCGCGAACGACGCGACCACCAGGACGGCCAGCACCGCCGCGAGCGGCCGGCGTCGCCGCCACAGGTGCGCGGCGGCCAGGATCAGCAGCGGCCAGACCAGGTAGAACTGCTCCTCGACGGCGAGCGACCAGAAATGCTGGAACGGCGAGGGCTGCTGGTCGGCGCTCAGGTAGTCGGTGCCGATCGCCGCGAAGCGCAGGTTCGCGACGTAACCGGTGGCCGAAAGCGCGTCCTTGCAGTACTCGCCGAGCCGCACCGTGGGCAGCAGGAAGCGGGCGGCGACCAGCGTGCTCACCAGCACTACCGCGGCCGCCGGGAGAAGGCGTACGGCCCGACGGCAGTAGAACCGGGCCACCGAGATGCGCCCGGTGCGCTCCGCCTCCCGCAGCAGGAGGGACGTGATCAGGAACCCGGAAATGACGAAGAAGACGTCCACCCCGACATAGCCGCCGGCCAGTAGGGGCACCCCGGCGTGCGCGGCCACGACCAGCAGCACGGCTACCGCGCGCAGCCCCTCGATGTCCGGCCGGAAGCCGCCCTCGCCGGGCCGGACCGCGACCGGCAGCGGATCACGCTGACTGGGCAGCAGGCGGGCGGGGGAATCCAGGGCCGCTACGTTGCGCACCCTGAACCCAACGCCCGTTTCGCAACTTTCGACTCGGTGCGGTCGTTGCTTTTTCGTGACCGCCGAGATCGTCGCCGCACCGCCGGGCCCCGGGCCGCACCAGGCTCGCCCGGCGGCCGTGCCCGCGCCGGTACGGCCGGGGCCGCGCCGGCCGTGGCGAGCGCTTCTGTGGCGCTGTCTGCTCGCGCCGGTCGTGGTGCTCGCGCCGCTGGTCACGCTCACCCTGTCGGCCGATCACCGGTTCAACATCTACAACAACGGCGGCCTGTACGCCGAACGACCGTGGCGGCTGCTCGAGGCGGCCGTCACCTCGGTCCCCGAGTACCTCGATCGCGGCAACTTCCGTCCGCTCGGCCGGGTGCTCGAGTGGTCGCTGGACGTGGGCGCGTTCGCGCTCACCGCGCTGTTCGGCTTGCCGGTCACGATCGGGCTGCGGGTCATCTCGTTCCTGGCCGCGATCCTGCTCACCGTCGCGGCCGTGGTGCTCGTCGAGGCGGTGATCGCGCGGCGGCAGCGGCTGTTCGCGGGCCCGCCCTCGGTGACCGCCGCCCTGCTGCCGTTCGCGATCGCGACCGGGCTGGTGGCGGCCGGCCGGCTCAGTACGACCGTGCTGTTCGGCGGGCTCTACCTGACCACCAGCGCGCTCGTGCTCGGCGTCGCCGCGTGGGCCTGCCGGGCCCGGCGCGCGGGTCTGCTCGCGGTGCTGGCCGGGGCGGCGCTGGCGGCGTTCAACGAGCTAGCGTACGTGGCCGTCCCGCTAGCCGCCGTGGCGGTGCTGCTGCGCGGCCGGGTCGTGCTCGGCCTCGACTGGAAGCGGGTGCTGCGCGGGACCTCGGCGCGCTTCGCCGGTCTGCTCTGGGTCGGCTTCCTGCCGGTGTTCGTGCCGGTGCGGCTGATCATCCGGCAGAGGTGCGCCGGCGGCGGGTGCTACGTGGGTTCGGACATCGCGTACGGCGGAGTGGCCGGCGCCCTGCCCGACCGGATGGTCTCCTGGCTGCCGCCGCTGATGTGGTCGCAAGCCACCGGCGGTGGGCGCCCGCATCTGGCCGCCGCGGTCCCGGCGCTCGCCCTGCTCGCGCTCGCGGCGCTGGCCTGGCGCGCGTTGCGCGGGCTGCGCGAGCTGCCCACCCTCGACCGGCGGCAGGCGGTCGCGCTGGCCGGGGTCGCGGTCGCCCTGCTCGTGCTGGCCGGCACGGTCGCCGCGCTCAACGCCGATGTGCAGGCGCTGGCCGGCCGGGGCGTCTGGGGGCAGGGCTGGCGGGACAGCGGGCTCACCACGGTCGCCGGGAGCGTCCTGGTGCTCGCCCTGTGGCGGCGGTTCGTCGTGGTCGCGCTGGTCCTGTTCGTGCTCGCCGGCACGGTCTCGACGGCGGCCAACAAGGACTTCCGGGACTCCGCCGGCGGTGGCCGGTTCCCGTACCTCTATGACCGGATCGCGCAGGAGGTGGCCGGCTTCGACCGGACACCGGCCGGCGACGCCCGCCGCTGCGTCCTGCGCGACGACTTCATCCAGACCTCGACCGCCAACCACCACGGCGTGGACCGGCGGGAAGTGGAGCGCTTCGACATGAGCCTCGACCGGGCCGGCCGGCTGCTGGCCGGCAGCCGCTTCTGCAGTCGGGCGCCGAAGTGAGTGCGCTCGTGTCGGTGGTGGCGCCGATCTACAACGAGGGGCCGGGCGTCGACCGCTTCGTGCGCCGGCTCGGCCAGGTGCTCGGCGAGGCCGGTCTGCGGTACGAGCTCGTGCTGGTCGACGACGGCTCGGGCGACGACTCGTGGGACCGCATCGTCCAGCACGCGCTCGCCGACGACCGGGTATGCGGCATCCAGCTGTCCCGCAACTTCGGCAAGGAACCGGCCGTCCTCGCCGGGCTCGAGCACGCGGCCGGCGACGCGGTCGTGGTCATCGACTCCGACCTGCAGCACCCGCCGTCGGCCATCCCGGCCATGGTGCAGCGCTGGCGGGACGGCGCGCACGTGGTCGAGGCGGTCAAGCGCAACCGCACCGGGCAGGGCGTGATCGGCCGGCTCGGCGGCAAGCTGTTCAACCGGGCGTTCACCGGGCTCACCAAGGTCGACCTGGTCAACGCCACCGACTTCCGGCTGCTCAGCCGCCCGGCGCTGGACGCGCTGCTGCGGCTGCCGGAGCACTCCTCGTTCTTCCGGGGCACGTCGAGCTGGATCGGCTTCCGGCGCGCGAGCATCGAGGTCGACATCGACCACCGCGAGGGCGGCGCGTCCCGCTGGACGTTCCGCTCGCTGTTCCGGCTCGCGGTCAATGGGCTCACCTCGTTCACCTCGGCCCCGCTGCATCTGGTGACGCTGGGCGGGCTGGCCTTCGCGGCGTTCGCGGTGGTGCTCGGCGCGCAGACGCTGATCCGCTGGCTGCGCGGCGGGTCGGTGGCCGGCTTTCCAACGGTCATCCTGCTGCTGTTGGTGATGGGCACCTTCCTGCTGCTCGGACTGGGCGTGATCGGGGAGTACCTGGCCCGCATCCACGAGGAGGTCCGGGCCCGGCCGCGCTACCTGGTGCAGGAGAAGTCGGCACGCGCGGTCGCCGAGGTGCCCGAGCAGCTGGTGCCGGAGCGGAAATGACCGAGGTCCTCGACCAGCCGGTCGCGTCGCGGGTGAGCGGCCGGGCCTGGCGGCGGGTCTTCCTGCGCTGCCTGGGCGTGCCGCTGGTGGTGACCGCGCCGCTGCTCTACCTCGTCCCCGACGCCGACCACCGGTACAACGTCTATTGGCACGGCTCGCTCGTGCAGGACCGTCCCTGGCGTCTGATCACCGAGAACCTGCGGACCGTGCCGATGTACATCGGCTTCGGCAACTTCCGTCCGCTGGGCCGGATGGCGGAATGGTCGGCCGACACTCTCGCGTACGTCATCGCCGAGGTCACCCATCTCCCGGTGCAGGTCGGCCTGCGGCTGGTGTCGGCACTCGCCGCCGCCGTGCTGGCCGCGGCCGCGGTGGTCTTCGCCGAGGCCGTCACCGGTCGCGGCCGGATGTTCGCCGGTCCGCCGGCGCGCACGATCGCCCTGCTGCCGTTCGCGTTCGGCGGCTGCCTGGTCGCCGCCGGCCGGCTGAGCAACACCGTGCTCTTCGGCGGGCTCTACTTCCTCTCCGCGGCGCTCGTGCTCCTCGTCGCCGCCTGGGTCTGCCGAGGCCCGCGCCTCGGCGTGCTCGTGGTGGCGGCGGGCGCCGTGCTTGCCGTCTTCAACGAGGTGGCCGCGATCGGGCCGCCGCTGGCCACGGCGGCGGTGCTGGCCCGGGGTGGCCCGAGCCGGCTGCGGCCCGCACTGCTGGTCTGGCTCGGCTTTCTGCCGGTCTTCGTGCCGGTCCGCGTCCTGCTGTTCCTGGCCTGCCGGGAGGGCGGCTGTTACGGCAACTCCGACGTCGTGTTCGGCTCGGGCGTCGGCGGCGCGCTGGCCAACCGGCTCACCGCGTGGCTGCCCCCGCTGCAGTGGGGCGAGGCGCTGCGGGAGGCCGGGCCGGTCGGCGGGGTCGGGGTCGGCGCCGCGGCGGTGGCGCTGGCGGTTCTGGCGGCCCGGCTCTTCGCCGAGCTGCCGCGGCTGCCCGGGATCGACCGGTCGCAGGCCGTCCGGCTGGCCGTCGCCGGCGGCTCGGCACTGCTGTTCGGGGCGCTGCTCGGCTCGATCAACGCGCAGACCCAGGCGCTCGCGGCCCACGGCCGGTGGGGGCTGGGCTGGCGGGACAGCGGAATCACCGCGGCCGGCGGCTGCCTGCTGCTGGCCGGCCTGCTCGCCCTCGCCGCGACGGCGCGCACGTCAGGGGACGCGGCCAGGGTTCGGCGGATGCCGTTGGCGGCGGGGCTGTCGGCAGTGGGGCTGTCGGCGCCAGGCCTGCCGGATGCGGGGCTGTCGGCGGCGGGCCTGCCGGAGGTGTCGCGCGCCGCCGTGGCGCGGGCTGCGCTCGTCGCGTTCGTGCTGGCCGGGGCCGGGACGGCGACGGTCAACCAGGCGTACGCGGTCGGCAGCAATCGGCTGCCGTACGCCGTCCTCACCGGCGCGATCGCCGCCGAGGTGGCCCAGTTCGACGCGACGCCGGCCGGGAACAGCCGCCGGTGCGAGCTGCTCCGGCAGTTCGGCGACAGTCTGCGGGCGATGCCGTACTCACGTTTCGCCGAGGGCGAGCTGCCCGGCACGCACAGCCCGGCCGAGCGGATGTCGGTCACGGCGTCGATGGCGACCGAGCAGATGTACGGGCGGCCGTTCTGCTCATGATCGCCCGGCTTCTGCGTTACGCCGTCAGCGGCGGTGCCAGCGCGCTGACCCACTTCGGCATCGGCCTGGCGTTGGCCGAGGGCATGCACGTACGCCCGGTCGCGGCGTCGGCGACCGGGTTCGCGGCGAGCGTCGTCGTCTCGTACGTGATGCAACATGCCTGGGTCTTTCGTTCGACCACCGGTCACGCGGTGGCCGGGAGCAAGTTCCTGACCGTGACCGCCGCCGCGTTCGCGCTGAACACCTTGGTGCTTTGGCTCGGCACGGAGGTGCTGACCGCGCCCTATCCGCTGGTGCAGGCGGTGGCGCTGGTCGCGATCCCGGTGCTGAACTACACGCTGAACTCCCGCTGGACCTTCCGCGACCGCTTGACCTGAGGGCCGTCGCGGCGTTATGACGTGGCGATGGCGGAGCTGACGGTGCGGGACACCAACGGGATCCTCCGCCAGCCGTGGGTCGCTCCCGAGCGCACCAGTCGCGGCCTCGGCTGGGAGCGGCTGTACGTCTCGACCCAGCACGAGCTGCCGTACCGCGCCTCCTTCGACGGCGCCCGCAGCCACCTGGTCATCCTGCATCTCAACGGCCCGGTCACCGTGCGCCGCGGCCACCTCGGGCTGACCCGGTCGCGCACGATCCCGCCCGGCGGCCTCTTCGTGCATCCGGCCGGGAAGGACCTGACCGTCGAGCTCGGCGGCAGGCTCGACACCGTGCACGCGTACCTCACCGACGACGCCCTGCAGGACGGCCAGGAGCGGCCGGTCGAGCTGGCCGAGGAACTGGGCAGCCTCGACCCGCTGCTGGAACAGCTGCTGCTCGCGCTGGACGGGGTGCTGCGCGGCTGGGAGCCGTCGGCGCGCACCTACGTCGACCACCTCGGCCACCTGCTCGCCGCCCAGCTCGCCCGCCGGCACAGCGTCCGCGCGCTGCCCGTGGCGCCCGTTCCGGTCCGCGCCGGGCTCAGCGACCGGCAGTGGGCCGCGGTGCGCGACCTGGTCGAGTCGCGGCTGGCCGAGCCGTTGCCGCTGCGCACGCTGGCCGCCGCCACCGGGCTTAGCGTCAGCCAGTTCGCCCGGCAGTTCAAGGCGCGCGCCGGGCTGTCGCCGCACCAGTTCCTGCTGGAGCGCCGGGTCGACGAGGCCTGCCGGCTGCTGCGCGGGAGCCCGCTGCCTATCGTCGAGGTCGCCCAGCGCTGTGGCTTCTCCCACCAGGAGCACCTCACCCGGGTGCTGCGGGCCCGGCTGGGCGCGACGCCGGCGGCACTGCGCGCGTTTCGTGCAGCGTGAACGTGCAGGATCGCCTCCGGCGTGACGGCCGAGACTGGCGGGCATGGTGGCTGATGTCGAGACCGAGGTGCTCATCGTCGGAAGCGGGCCGGCCGGCGGCGCCGCCGCGCTGCTGCTGAGCACGTACGGCGTACGCAATCTGGTGGTGACCAAATATGGGCGGTTGTCGGACACCCCGCGCGCCCACATCACCAACCAGCGCACCATGGAGGTGTTGCGCGACGCCGGCATCGAGGACCAGGTCATCGCGCAGGCCACGCCGCAGCACCTGATGGGCGACACCGTCTTCTGCTCGAGCCTGGCCGGCGAGGAGCTCGGCCGGCTGCACACCTGGTACACGCATCCGTCCCGGCGGGCCGACCACGACCTCGCCTCGCCGTCGAGCATCTGCGACATGCCGCAGCACCTGATGGAGCCGGTGCTGGTGGAGAACGCGATCGCCCGCGGCACGTCGTTCCGCTACGAGACCGAGTACCTCTCGCTGGAGCAGGACGCGGACGGGGTCACGGCGACCGTGCGCGACCGGCTGCGCGGCGACGAGTACCGGATCCGGGCGAAGTACCTGATCGGAGCGGACGGCGGGCGCAGCAAGGTGGCCGAGGACATCGGGCTGCCGATGGTCGGCAAGATGGGCGTCGCCGGCAGCATCAACATCGTCTTCGAGGCGGACCTCACGGAGTACACGGCGTACCGGCCGAGCACGCTGTACTGGGTCCTGCAGACCGGATCGGACGTCGGCGGCATCGGGATGGGCCTGGTCCGCTGCGTGCGGCCGTGGCACGAGTGGCTGATCGTGTGGGGTTACGACATCGACGGCGAACCGCCGGACCTCACCGAGGCGTACGCCCGGCGGATCGCGCACCACCTCATCGGCGACGAGTCCGTGCCGGTCACTATCAAGTCGTCCTCGGCGTGGACGGTCAACCACATGTACGCCGAGACATACCAGAAGGGTCGCGTCTTCTGCGCCGGCGACGCCGTTCACCGGCATCCGCCGTCCAACGGGCTCGGCTCGAACACGTCGATCCAGGACGCGTACAACCTGGCCTGGAAGCTGGCGATGGTGCTGCGCGGCGAGGCCGGGCCGGGGCTGCTGGAGACGTACTCGGCCGAGCGCGCCCCGGTCGGCCGGCAGATCGTCGACCGGGCCAACCGCAGCATCGGCGAGACCACCCGCATCTTCGAGGCGCTCGGCCTGCTCTCCACCGGCGACCCCGACCAGCTGCGGGCCAACATGGCGGCGCGCAAGCTGCCCACGCCCGAGGCCGAGAAGCAGCGCCAGGCGTTGCGCGAGGCGATCGCGTTCAAGGACTACGAGTTCAACACCCACGGCGTCGAGCTCAATCAGCGGTACGCGTCGAGCGCCGTGCTCGCCGACGGCACGCCGATGCCGGCCAACCCGCGCGACGACGAGCTCTACCATCACGCCACCACCTGGCCGGGCGCGAAGCTGCCGCACGCCTGGGTCGGCCGGGACCGGACCCGGCTGTCCACGCTGGACCTCGGCGGTCAGGGACGCTTCACGCTCGTCACCGGGATCGGCGGCGAGTCCTGGCGGGCCGCCGCGGAAGGACTTCCGGTCACGGTCGTCAGCATCGGCCCGGGAGCCGATTACGAGGATCTGTACGGCGACTGGGCGCGGCTCCGCGAGATCGGCGACGCGGGCTGCCTTCTGGTCCGCCCCGACAACCACGTGTGCTTCCGCAGCGAGGGCGTCCCGGCCGACCCGGGGGCCGTGCTGCGGGACGCCCTGCGCCGCGTGCTGAGCCGTTAGAGGCGGTGCGCCTCGCGCGCCGTGGTCACGCCACGCGTGTCGAAGAAGCGCTTCGCGACCTGGGCCAGGTGGTCGGCGTCGTACTCCCGGTGATGCTGCACCAGGATCACGAGGTCGGCCGCCGCCGCCGCGCCCTCGAGGTCGTCAGTCCGGGTCACCTCGACGTCGCCCACGGTCCAGGCCGGCACGTGCGGGTCGTGGTAGAGCACGGTCGCCCCGAGCTGGGCCAGGTGGCGGGCGAGCGGGGTGGCCGGCGACTCCCGCTGGTCGGCGATGTTCGCCTTGTAGGTGACGCCGAGCAGCAGGATCGTGGCGCCGTGCACGGCCTGGCCGTCGGCGTTCAGCAGGTTCTGCGCGCGGCGGGCCACGTACCCCGGCATGGTCGCGTTGATCTCCTGGGCCAGCTCGACGAACCGGAACGGGTAGCCGAGCTTGCTGCGCACGTTGTGGCTCAGGTAGTTCGGGTCGATCGGGATGCAGTGCCCGCCCACGCCCGGCCCGGGGTAGAAGGCCTGGAACCCGAACGGCTTGGTCGAGGCGGCGTGGATGACGTCCCAGAGGTCGATGTCGAGCTCGTGGCAGAACCGGGCCATCTCGTTGACCAGCGCGATGTTGACGTGCCGGTACGTGTTCTCGAGCAGCTTCGCGGTCTCCGCCTCGCGGGTCCCCTTCGTGCGCACCACGGTGTCGACGAACCGGCCGTAGAAGGCGGCCACCCGGTCGGCACAGTCGCGGGTGTAGCCGCCGACCACCTTCGGGGTGTTGCGCGCGCCGAAGCGCTCGTTGCCCGGGTCGATCCGCTCGGGGGAGAAGGCCAGGTGGAAGTCGATGCCGGCGGTGAGGCCGGAGAGCTTCTCGAGAAGCGGGCGGACGACCTCGTCCGTGGTGCCCGGGTAGGTCGTGGACTCGAGCACGACCAGCATGCCGGGGCGCAGGTTGCGGCCGATCGCCTCGGTGGCGCCGACGACCGCGCGCAGGTCGGGGCCGTCGCCCTCGGCGAGCGGGGTGGGCACGCAGATGACGGCGGTGCCGGCCGTGGCGATCAGCGACTCGTCGGTCGTGGTGCGGAAGCCGGCGGCCAGCATCGCGGCCACGTCGTCGTCGCTGAGGTCGTCGACGTGCGAGCGCCCGGCTGCGAGCGAGTTGACGACGCCCGTGTTGACATCGAACCCGAGCACGTTCATGCCGACCCGGGTGGCCTGCTGCGCGAGCGGCAGCCCGACGTACCCCAGTCCCAGCACTACAACATCAAAAGTCATGAAAAATCCCCTCGGCTTTGCCCGACGCGAGGCCGGGCGGCGGGTTGGCCCGCGGCGGGTCAGGCGTGCGTGGTGTCGGACGCCGATGGCTGCGACGGCAGCGGGATGTCGGGATGCACCTGGCCGGCCGGCGGTTCGGTGACGGCCGATCCGGCCGAGCGGGCGCTCTGCCGCGCGACCACCGGCGTTCTCGGCGCCTCGATCGCCGCGGGGTGCGGCCGCGGCCCGGTCAGCTCGTAGGGCGACGGGAACGGCAGGTACGACGGCAGGAAGTCGGCGAGCAGCGCCGCCTGCTCCTGGGCGGCCGCCGGCGACGAGTCCGTGTCGTTCAGGCAGAACGCGTCCAGGTGCCGGTCGTGCAGCACCCGGGCCAGGCGCATCGGCGTCGCCGGGTCGGCCAGGTCGGTGTACATGTACTGGATGTCGCCCGGCGCGGCCCGCCCGGTCAGGTAGGCGTAGTACTGCTGCAGCGACGACAGCATCGAGATGTCGTCGGGATGCCGGAACTGATGGCCGGCGGTGGCGCTCACGTGCTCGGCGAACCGCAGCTCGATCTCGGCGAGCACGCTGCGCCGGGACGGGTGCGGCGTGTGCTTCATCTTGCGGGTCAGCACCCGGCCGAACGCCTGCTGGATGAGCCGCCGGTTGTTCTTGCCGGCCGAGTTGGCGGGCGGGTCGGTGGGCAGCCGCGGCGCCGAGTCGACCAGCGCCGGCGACGGGAAGAACCGGGTCAGGCCGCCCGGCGTGAAGAACATCTCGGGCGGCACCGGCCGGCCCAGGAAGACGTCGTCGTTGAGGTAGAGGAAATGCTCGGCCAGCCCCGGGATCCGGTGCAGCCGCGACTCGATCGCCTGCGAGTTGAAGGTCGGCAGCCGCCCGGTGTCGCCGAAGATCTCCCGGTGGCTGACCACGGTCAGGTCGGGCCGGGTGGTGTCCAGCCAGTCCGGCACCTGGTCGGCGGTGACCAGGAAGATGTGCCGCACCCAGGGGGCGAACGCGTGCAGCGCGCGCAGCGAGTAGCGCAGCTCGTCGCGGGAGGCGTACCGCGAGTCGTTGGCGGCCTGCTCGCTGACCTCGGACACCCAGCCGTTCTCGCGCAGCGCGGCGGCCTTGCGCTCGTGCCACACCGGATCGCCGCCGTCCACCCAGGTGTAGACCACGTCGATCGGGAAGCCGACCCGGTCGGAGCTGACCATCGTGAAGATCTCGCGGGTGCGGTAGGCGGCGGGGTCGGACGGCGAGCTGAACGAACCGAAGACCGGCTCGGGCGCGTCCACGATCGGCTCGCCGGCCGGCACCACGTCAGCGACCGGGTTGGGGCGCGGGCCGGTGAGGTTGCCGTCCACGGTCCGCCAGAACTCGATCTCGCAGCCGTACTCCGGTCCGAACACGAGGGTGGCGCCGGGGTCGCTCACCGGACGGCTCAGTCGCAGCACCTCGGCCCGGCGCCGGCCGCGTCGCCCGGTGCGGCCCTTCGGCCGGATCACTTCGAGCAGGCCGGCGTCGCTCGCGCTCAGCGTTTCGAGCAGGCCGATCACCCGGTTGCGATCCTCTTCCCGTACGGCGATGGCCGAGCCCGTCAGGGAGTGGACCGGAACGCGGAACCACTCGATCGCCGCCGTCTCCAGCGCTGTGACGACCCGATCGAGGTTCTCCCGACGTACGCCCGCTGGTGTTGCTCGGTCGGTGACGCGAACCGCGACCCGCGCCAGCCGAGCTCGCCCACCATGGTCGGCCGCGTCGAGCGGCACCACCCACCGGGCCACCGTCAGGCGCCGCTCGGCCGGCAGGTGCCGTAACACCTTGTGCTGAACGCCGGCCAGCACATAGCGCCGGACCGGCCAGGGCGTGTGTCGCAGGATCCGCCGTAGAGGCACGCCTTCGTCCTTCCGCCGGGGTCCGTCGAGTCGACCGCCGCCGGCGTACGGCCATAGCGGTCTGTGACCCTCAACGGCGGTCCGGAACTCGAAGTTGCGGTCGATATCGGATACGGGTGTGACGCCTGATATCGCCGGTATACGCCATTTGCCGAGTGAGGTGGGGGAAAACGGGCGGGTCCGACCCCTACGGGTGGGGCTCAGGGATACGGCCTATGGCAGGGGTTGCCCCGCTGAGGCATGGTGGAGGTCGAGGTTTCAAACCCAGGGGGAGGACCCGATGGGCAAGGCTGTGGCGTTTCTGGTGGCTCTGATCGCCGGTGTGATCGTGGTCGGCTGGGTGGTCAGCGCGCTGATCGGGCCCGTGCTGTTCTACCTGATCGTGGGGGCGCTGGCGATCGCCGGTGGCGCCTACGTCTACAGCAAGGTCAAGAAGGGGATCGCCCCCGGCACCCGCACCCAGCGGCGGATCGAGGCTGCGCAGAAGACGTACCGCATGCGCAACCGGTAAGGCTTCGCGCGGGCGGCTAGGCTTGGCGGCATCGCTTGTCTTCTGACCAACGGGAAGTCATACCGTGTTTGACACTTTGAGTGACCGCCTCTCCGGGATCTTCACCAAGCTCCGCGGCAAGGGCCGGCTCACCGATGCCGACATCGACGCCACGGCTCGCGAGATCCGCCTCGCGCTGCTCGAGGCCGATGTCGCGCTGCCTGTGGTCAAGGCCTTCGTCTTCAACGTCAAGGAGCGGGCCCGCGGCGCCGAGGTCTCCCAGGCGCTCAACCCCGCCCAGCAGATCATCAAGATCGTCCACGAAGAGCTGATCAACGTTCTGGGCGGCGAGGGCCGGCGGCTGCAGTTCGCCAAGACCCCGCCCACCGTGATCATGCTGGCCGGTCTGCAGGGTTCCGGTAAGACGACGCTGGCGGGCAAGCTGTCCCGCTGGCTCGCGGGCCAGGGCCACCAGCCGCTGCTCGTCGCGGCCGACCTCCAGCGCCCCAACGCGGTCAACCAGCTGCAGGTGCTCGGCGGCCGGGCCGGCGTCGAGGTCTACGCACCGCAGCCCGGCAACGGCGTCGGCGACCCCGTCCAGGTGGCGAAAGACTCGATCGAGTACGCGAGGCGCCACGCCAAGGACATCGTCATCGTCGACACCGCCGGCCGCCTCGGCATCGACGCCGAGATGATGCAGCAGGCCCGCGACATCCGCACCGCCGTCGACCCCGACGAGATCATCTTCGTGGTCGACGCCATGGTCGGCCAGGACGCCGTGCAGACCGCCGAGGCGTTCCGCGACGGCGTCGGCATCACCGGCGTGGTCCTCTCCAAGCTCGACGGCGACGCCCGCGGCGGCGCCGCGCTGTCGGTCCGGCACGTGACCGGCGAGCCCATCCTCTTCGCGTCCACCGGCGAAAAACTGGAAGATTTCGACCTCTTCCACCCCGACCGGATGGCCAGCCGCATCCTCGGCATGGGCGACGTGCTCACCCTCATCGAGCAGGCCGAGCAGGCCTTCGACGACGAGCAGAAGGAGAAGATGACCTCCAAACTGCTCGGTGGCGAGCAGTTCACCCTGGAGGACTTCCTCGACCAGCTGGTCGCCGTGCGCCGGATGGGCCCGATCGCCAACATCCTCGGCATGATGCCCGGCATGGGCCAGATGAAAGCCCAGCTCGACGACCTCGACGACTCCCACTTCGACCGGGTCACCGCGATCATCCGCTCGATGACCCCGCAGGAGCGCACCAACCCGAAAATCCTCAACGGCTCCCGCCGCGCCCGCATAGCCAACGGCTCCGGCGTCACGGTCATGGACGTCAACCAGCTGCTCAACCGCTTCGCCGACGCGCAAAAGATGATGAAGCAGATGAGCGGCATGATGGGCCTTCCCGGCGCGCGGCGAAAGGCCACCAAGAGCCCGAAGAACAAGCGCAAGGGCACCAAGGGCGGCTCCTCCCGCCCCCGTCCCGGCGCCGGCGGCGCTCTGCCCCCGGGCTTCCCGGCCGGCGGCATGCCCCAGCTCCCGCCGGGCTTCGACCCGAACGCCCTGGGTGGGGGCGGCGCGGGCGGTTTCAAGCTCCCCAACCTGGACTTCAACAAGCTCACGAAGCCCAAGAAGGATGACGACGACAAGCATTGAGCGGGTTGGCAGACTAGTCGTGAGTAAGGTAGTCTCGTGACATCTCCCGAGGAGGTCCCGATGACTGCGGCCCTGCAGCTGCCTAGCCTGCTGGACGAAAAGCACGATTGGACCGTCGACGACCTGGCGAGCCTTCCGAAGGATCTTCGTTATGAGTTGATCGACGGGAGGCTGATCTTGCCGTCCCCCACCCACTTTCACCAAGAAGTCTGCGCTGAGCTTCGCTCCATGCTCCGCCCCAACTGCCCGCCAGGCTATCGCCCCGTCATCGACGTGTCCCTTGCGGTCGATCAACGGAACGAGCCGCGCCCGGATGTGGTGGTCGGCCGGATGTCCGACGGCTTGCACAGCCCGGCCCCGATCGAGGGTGCGCTGCTCCTTGTCGAGGTCGTCTCACCCACATCGCATTTTCGAGACATGCACGCCAAGGTGAGGGCCTTCGCCGCCGCCGGGGTCGGAAGCTACTGGGTCGTCGATCCGACCTTCGCCGGCGGCGTCGTGCTGACAGAGTTCCGGCTCGGCGACAACGGGCAATACGACCTCGTCACCAGCACGAACAAGGTCTTTACGACCGACGTGCCCTACCCCGTGACCATCGACGTGCCGGCGTTGACGGAGCTGCTCGAGGAGTATCGCCGTGCCGAGCGGGATCGATGACCGACGTGACTCGACCGCTGACCATCCATACAGGTAGGGCCGCGATCGGGTAGGACTTACGCATGGCGTTGCATGTGCGTGGGGCGGTGTTGCCTGAGGGCGAGGTCCGGGATCTCTGGCTGGTGGGGGATCGGGTCACGTTTGAGCCGGTGGCGGGGGCCGAGACCATCAGCGACTCCGGGTTTGTGGTGCCGGGGCTGGTGGATGCGCACTGTCACCTGGGGATCGCGTACGGGGCCAAGCCGATCGAGAGCGTCGACCAGGCGCGGGAGCTGGCCGTCGTCGACCGGGACGCGGGGGTGTTGGCGCTTCGGGATGCGGGGTCGCCGTATCCGTATCCGGAGCTGGACGACGAGGCGGGGATTCCGCGGCTGGCTCGGGCGGGGCGGCACGTGGCTCCGCCGAGGCGGTACCTGCGGGACATCGGGATCGAGGTAGCGGCCGAGGATGTGGCCGCGACCGTGACCGCGCAGGCCAAGGCGGGCACCGGGTGGGTCAAGATCGTGGGGGACTGGATCGATCGGGGGGTCGGAGACCTCGCGCCCTCGTGGGATGCGGGGACCATGACGGCCGCGGTCGAGGCGGCGCACGCGGCGGGGGCACGGGCCGCGGTGCACACGTTCTCGGAAGAGGGCGTGGAGATCATGGTGCGGGCGGGGGTGGACTCCGTCGAGCACGGGACCGGGTTGTCGCTCGATCTGATCGACGAGATGGCTCGGCGGGGGACGGCGCTCGTTCCCACGATGATCAATATTCGGACGTTCGGGACCATCGCCGATCAGGCGCGGGAGAAGTTCGCGGGGTATGCGGACCACATGGTCGCGCTGCGGGATCGGTTTCCGTCGGTGGTGCGGGCGGCTCACGAGGCGGGGGTGCCGATCTACATCGGGACCGATGCGGGCGGGGGAATCCGGCACGGGCAGCAGGCCGAGGAGATGCTGATCATGCAGGAGGCCGGGATCCCGGCCGCGGACATCGTCGCCAGTGCCTCGTGGAAGGCGCGGGAGTGGCTGGGGTTCCCGGGGCTGGTCGAGGGCGGGCTGGCCGACCTCGTGGTCTACGAGGTCGACCCCCGTATCGATCTGCGGGTGGTGCGGGCACCCCGGCGGATCGTGCTGCGCGGACAGGTGATCCGCTAGGCGACCGTCAGCTCGTAGTGGGCGGTCACCCGGAAGCCGTCGCCGGTGCCGCCCTCGAAGTGGACCTGGTGCGGGCCGGGGGCCAGCGGCGGCACCGTCGCCCAGATGCCCCACACGCGCATGGGAATCGACGAGCGGGTGCCGGTGACGTCGTTGCGCCAGGCGCCGCGCACCTCGAACGGGGCCGGGCCGCTGTCGGCGGTCACCACGGGATGCGAGATGTGGTCGACAAACGCCCGGCCGTACGCGTCGGGCATCGGCGCGATCGGGGCGCCGCCGACGTGCCAGATGTTGAACGCCGGGAAGAACAGCGGCCGGCCCGCCGGGACCGTGCAACTCCGGACGGCGTCCTCGCCGTACGTGCCGGCCAGGAAGAAGACGTCGCCGGGCTGGTTGCGGTGCGCGTGGCGGCCGTCGGGGTCGCTGATCGGGTTCCGGCGGGGGCTCGCCGCGGCCGCCCATTGCACCCACCGGACGGCCAGCGCCGGCGTTGTCTCGACAGAGATCGACATAGGCGGGGATCGTAGCCAAGATCGAACGGTCCGGCTGACCCCCGCGGCGGAGGACCGGAGCGACGGCCGGATTAGGATGCTGCCTCATGGCTCGAGTGCTCACTCCCCGTGCGGAAGACTTTCCCCGCTGGTACCAGGACCTGATCGCCAAGGCGCAGCTGGCCGACAACGGCCCGGTGCGCGGCACGATGGTGATCCGGCCGGTGGGTTATGCCATCTGGGAGCGCATGCAGGCCGACATGGACGCCCGCATCAAGGAAGCCGGCGTGCAGAACGCGTACTTCCCGCTGTTCATCCCGGAGAGCTACCTGCGCCGCGAGGCTGACCACGTGGAGGGCTTCTCGCCCGAGCTCGCCGTGGTCACCCACGCGGGTGGAAAGGAGCTGGCCGAGCCGCTGGTCGTGCGCCCCACCAGCGAGACGGTGATCGGCGAGTTCATGGCCAAGTGGGTCGACTCGTACCGGGACCTGCCGCTGCTGCTCAACCAGTGGGCCAACGTGGTGCGGTGGGAGCTGCGGCCGCGGACGTTCCTGCGCACCACCGAGTTCCTCTGGCAGGAGGGCCACACCGCGCACGCCACCGAGGCCGACGCCCGTGAGCACGCCCGCGACGTCCACAAGAACGTGTACCAGGCGTTCATGGAGGAGATGCTGGCCGTGCCGGTCGTGCCGGGCCGCAAGACCAAGGGCGAGCGCTTCGCCGGCGCCACCAACACCATGACCGTCGAGGCCATGATGGGCGACACCAAGGCACTGCAGATGGGCACCTCGCACGAGCTCGGGCAGAACTTCGCGAAGGCGTTCGACATCACGTACTCGTCGGCGGCCGGCTCGGTCGAACACTGCTGGACGACCTCGTGGGGCACCTCCACCCGCATGATGGGCGGGCTGATCATGGTGCACGGCGACGACAACGGGCTGCGGCTTCCGCCGCGCCTCGCACCCATTCAGGTGCAGGTCATGGTGGTCAAGGCCGGCGAGGGCGTCACCGAAGCGGCGGCCAAGCTCCGCGACGAGCTCAAAGCAGCGGGCGTACGCGTGAAGCTCGACGACCGGGCGGACGTGCCGTTCGGCCGTCGCGCGGTCGACGCCGAGCTCCAGGGCATCCCGATCCGCATCGAGGTCGGCCCCCGCGACCTGGCGTCCGGCAACGTGACGGTGGCCCGCCGGGTGGACGGATCGAAGTCGCCGATCCCGATCGGGGACATCGTCGGCGCCGTCACCTCCGCGCTCAAGGCCGACCACCAGCGGCTCTACGACGACGCGCTGGCCTTCCGCGAGGAGAACACGGTCGACGTCAAGACGCTCGGCGACGCGATCGAGGCGGCGCAGACCGGCTGGGCCCGGGTGCCGTGGTCGGCGGTGGGCGAGGCCGGCGAGAAGGAGGCGAACGGCAAGGCGGTCACGGTCCGCTGCCTCACCCGCGAGGACGGCACGATGCCGGATTCCGATGAAGAACCGAACCTGATCGCGTACCTGGCCCGCTCCTACTGAGGCTCGACGTGAGTTTCGCCCCGGGCCGCACGGTCCTGTACCGGAACGTCGACGGCCCGCGGATCGCCTGTGTGCGCCCCTGCCGGGTGGTCTCCGACGACGAGCGCGGCCTGCTTCTGTGGCTGGCCCACGGCAGCGACGTGATCGTCGAGCAGACCACCGACGGCCGGGACATCCGCGACATGCCGTTCGCCGAGTGGGTCCGCCACGACCACAAGAACGTGGTGGAGACCTGGCGCGGCCCCGGCCTGCTCAAGTTCATCCCGCCGGCCGGCGATCACTCGGTCTGGTTCTTCCGCGACGACCGGGGAAACTTCAAGAACTGGTACGTCAACCTCGAGTACGGCGCCCTCCGCTGGGACGACGACACGGTCGCCGGCATCGACGTGATCGACCAGGACCTCGACATCGTCGTACGTCCCGACCGCACCTGGCACTGGAAGGACGAGGACGAGTTCACCGAGCGCCTCAGCTTCCCCGACCACTACTGGGTACGCGACGAGGCGACGGTCCGGGCCGAGGGCCACAGGCTCGTCAAGATCATCGAAGCCGGCGAGTTTCCGTTCGACGGCACGTGGACGGACTACCAGCCCGACGAGAGCTGGCTGGTGCCGTTGACGATCCCGGGGGGCTGGGACCGCCCCCCGGTCAAGAGGGCGAATTTTGGGGTTTTGGGTTTTCCCACTCACGCAGAATGAAGGCCTCGGGCCAGCGAAGCTGGGCCCCAGGCCGGCCTCGGCGGGAGCGACGGTCTGCACCATGCAACCAGATACGACATGAATTTGATGTTGATGTTGGGTTTTGGCCGGATCTACGACCCAGTTGGCGGCTGGAACGAACCCTCTGGCAGAATGGATCCGCTTGGCACGCGTGAGGCGCCCTCTAACTCTGAGCGCGTGGCCAGACCCGAGGCTTCGGGCCCGCAACCCCACGTGGGCCTTTAACCTCAAAACTCACGCAGTCACCAGGAGACTAAACCCGTGGCCGTTAAGATCCGGCTTCTGCGGATGGGCAAGATCCGCAACCCGCAGTACCGCATCGTCGTCGCCGACTCGCGCACCAAGCGCGACGGTCGTGCCATTGAGTACGTCGGCATCTACCAGCCGAAGGAAAACCCCTCGCTGATCCAGGTCAAGTCCGAGCGCGTGCAGTACTGGCTCTCGGTCGGCGCGCAGCCGAGCGAGGCCGTCCAGCGCATCCTGGAGAAGACCGGCGACTGGCAGCAGTTCAAGGGCCTGCCGGCCCCGCCGCCGCTGCTCGTGGCGGAGCCCAAGAAGAGCCGCACCGAGGTGTACGAGGCCGAGGCCAAGTCGGCCGCCGGTGTCGCCGACACCCCCGCCAAGCCGGCGAAGAAGGCTGCGAAGGCCACCGCCGAGCCCAAGGCCGCTGCTGAGCCCAAGGCCGAGGCGAAGGCCGCTGCCGAGCCCAAGGCCGACTCGAAGCCCGCCGAGGCCGCCGAGCCGACCCGCGAGGCTGTCGCCGAGACCGCAGAGGCCGCGTCCGCAGAGGATGGCGCCGGTGCCGGCGCCGACGCGAGCTGACGGGGCGCTCCGGCCGGCGCTGGAGCACCTCGTCAAGGGCATCGTCGACAACCCGGACGACGTCCGGGTCCGGCTGGTCGACTCGCGCCGTGGCAAGCGGCTCGAGGTTCGCGTGCACCCGGAGGACCTGGGAACGGTCATCGGGCGCGGCGGCCGGACGGCCAAGGCCCTGCGTCAGGTCATCGGGTCGATCGGCGGCCGCGGCATCCGCGTGGACATCGTCGACGCGTACTGATGCTGCTCGTCGTCGGTCAGATCGGTAAGCCGCACGGGGTCCGGGGCGAGGTCTCGGTGTCCGTGCGCACGGACGAGCCCGAAGAGCGTTTTGTCGCCGGTTCGGTGTTCACCACGGAGGTCCCCCGGGATCGCCGGGTGAGCGCCGGGCCGGCGGCTGCCGTTCCGGGCGTGCCTTACCAGGTGCCCTCCTCGCTGGTCGTGGAGTCGGTGCGGTGGCATCAGGGGCGCGGGATCGTGCAGTTCGAGGGCGTTCACGACCGGAGCGTCGCGGAGGCCCTGCGGGGCGTGCTGCTTCAGGTCGAGAGCTCGTCGCTGAAGCCACCGGACGATCCCGACGAGTTCCACGATCACCAGCTGGTCGGGCTGTCCGTCGTCGGGCTGGACGGTGGCGCGCTCGGGACCGTTGCCCGGATCGACCATGCGCCCGCGTCGGACCTGATTGTTCTCGACAGATCGGGCGGGGGGACGGCCCTGATCCCGTTCGTGAGCCAGTTCGTGCCGACCGTGGACGTCGCCGGTGGGCGGATCGTCGTCGATCTGCCCGAGGGTCTGCTGGACCTCTGAGCATGCGCGTCGACGTAATCACGATATTTCCGGACTTCTTCGCTCCGCTGGAGCTGTCGCTGATCGGGAAGGCCCGTGCGACGGGTGTTCTCGACCTGAGCGTGCACGACCTGCGCACCTGGACGTCGGACGTGCACCGCACGGTGGACGACACGCCGTACGGCGGTGGGCCGGGCATGGTGATGCGTCCCGAGCCGTGGGGGCAGGCCCTCGACGCGGTCGGCGACGGCACCCTGGTCGTCCCGTCCCCGGTCGGCAAGCCGTTCACCCAGGCCGACGCGCACGAGCTCGCCACGCTGGACCATCTGATCTTCGCCTGCGGGCGGTACGAGGGGATCGACCAGCGGGTCATCGACGACGCGGCGTCCCGGATGCCGGTCCGCGAGATCTCGCTCGGCGACTACGTGCTGTTCGGGGGCGAGGTCGCGGTCATCGTGATCATGGAAGCCGTGACCCGGCTGCTGCCCGGGGTGCTGGGGAACGCCTCCTCGCTCGACGAGGAGTCGCACGCCGCGGGGCTGCTCGAGGCCCCGATGTACACCAAGCCGGCCTCCTGGCGCGACCACGACGTCCCGGACATCCTGCGGTCGGGTGATCACGGGCGGATCGCCCGCTGGCGGCGGGATCAGTCGCTGCTGCGGACCGCCGCCCGGCGCCCCGACATGATGGCCGCCTATCCGCCCGCGTCTTTGGACAAAGCGGACAGGAAGACGCTGGCCGAGGGCGGATTTCGGATCACGCCCCCCGCTGTGGCAGAGTAGGGAGGTTGCCGTTTTCGCTTCGCGCCGCGGAGCGGAGACGAGGATCCCCCACCGCACCACACCGGGGGATCAGAATTACCCGCCGCGCATCGAACTCCCGATGCGCTTTGAGCACGAGGATGCAGCGATGAACACGCTGGACGCTCTCGACGCCCAGTCGCAGCGCACCGACCTTCCCGACTTCCGGGCCGGCGACACCGTCAAGGTGCACGCCCGGGTCGTCGAGGGAAACCGCTCCCGCGTCCAGGTCTTCCAGGGCGTGGTGATCGCCCGCCAGGGGGCCGGCCTCCGGGAGACCTTCAAGGTTCGGAAGATCAGCTTCGGCGTCGGTGTCGAGCGGACCTACCCGATCAACAGCCCGGCGATCGACCGGATCGAGATCGTCTCCCGCGGTGACGTGCGGCGCGCCAAGCTCTACTACCTGCGCGAGCTCCGCGGCAAGAAGGCCAAGATCAAGGAGCTTCGGGAGAAGCAGACCGTCTGATTCCCATCGATCCGGCACGCGGGCGGATTACGCTTGCGCCTGTGCCGGATGGGATCAATGTGAACCCTTCCAGCGCTACCGCCCGTAAGACCTCGCGAGGGACTCGGGCGGTAGCGCTGTATTCAGCCGGTTCAGTGCTGTATCCGGGGCGGTTCGGCCGGTCGTCGGCGGCGGGAGATGCGAAGCGTGGAACCGATGCAGGGCTATCGGCCGTCCGAGCGGCGGCGGCGCTCGATGCTACGGCGCAAGGAGATGCCGCTCTGGCAGGAACTGCCGCTGCTGCTCGTGGTGGCGTTCTGCCTGGCCGTGCTGATCCGCACGTTCCTGGTGCAGGCGTTCTACATCCCCAGCGGCTCGATGGAGAAGACGCTGCTGGTCAAGGACCGCGTCCTGGTCAACAAGGTCGTCTACGACCTGCGTGACCCGGTCCGCGGCGAGATCGTGGTCTTCCGCGGCACCGACAACTGGGCGCCCGAGGTCACCGAGCCGGTCAGCAACAGCTTCGCGGCCAAGCTGGGCCGCACGATCGGCGACCTGGTCGGGGTCAGCCGCCCGGGGGAACGCGACTTCATCAAACGAGTGATCGGCCTGCCGGGCGACAAGGTCGCCTGCTGCGACGACAAGGGCCGGATCACGGTCAACGGGGTCGGGATCGACGAGCCGTACATCGCGGACGGCTACAACTCCGACCTCAACCAGCCGCCGAACCCGACCCAGTGCACGAGCCGGCGGTTCGCCGAGATCACCATCCCCGAGGGTGAGATGTTCGTCATGGGCGACCACCGCCAGGTCTCCCAGGACGCCCGATGTCAGGGCCCCGTGCCGATCAAGAACATCATCGGCCGGGCCTTCGTGATCGTCTGGCCGAGCAGCCGGTTCACCAGCCTCTCCGTGCCCGATGTCTGGAAGACGTACGCGGCCGACCATCCGACTGCCCTGGGCGCGGAAAACCAGGTCCCGGTTCGGCGGGACAACCCCGGGGCCGACGCTTTCGTCCTACCGTTTCTGTTATCTGCGGGCCTATCCGCGCGTTCCGGACTGCTGTTCGTGACGCGGCGTCGTAGGCTCCCCTCGTGATTGACGAGCAGACCGCTAAGCGCAAGGGATCCTTCTGGCGCGAGCTTCCCATTCTGCTGGGGGTGGCGATCCTCGTCGCCGTCCTCGTGCGCGCCTTCGTCCTGCAGACCTTCTACATCCCGTCCCCGTCGATGGAGCACACGCTCAACGTGCTGGACCGGGTGCTGGTCAACAAGCTCGTCTACGACTTCCGCGACCCGCGGCGCGGCGAGATCATCGTCTTCAAGGCGCCCGACGACTGGCAGTCCGGCGCCGAGGGGGAAGACTTCATCAAGCGGATCATCGGTACGCCCGGCGACAACGTGGTCTGCTGCGACGCGCAGGATCGCCTGATGATCAACGGCGTCTCCCTCGACGAGCCGTACATCTACCGCGACGCCGACGGCAACCAGGACCCGGCCGCCGACCAGGCGTTCAACATCGTCGTGCCCAAGGACCGCCTCTGGGTGATGGGCGACCACCGCTCGGCCTCCGGCGACTCGCTCGAGCACTACGAGGAGAGCAACAAGGACGTGCAGGAGGCGACGATCCCGGAGGACTCCGTGGTCGGGCGTGCCTTCACGGTCTTCTGGCCGGTGAGCCGGGCCAAGTGGCTCTCGGTGCCGGACGGCTTCGACAAGATTCCGGACGCCTCGGCGGCAAAGTAACACCCGCTCGATAGATCCACCTCGGGCGCAATAGGCTTGCCGCGTGACCGCAATCGACCGCCGTGCCGCCCGCGTGCTGCTCGTCGACGGCGCCGGCCGCGCCCTGCTGCTGCACGGGGGAGATCCGGCCCGTCCCGGGGAGCGTTGGTGGTTCACCCCCGGCGGCGGGCTCGACGGCGACGAGACGCTGGCCGAGGGCGCCGCCCGGGAACTGTTCGAGGAGACCGGCCTGCGGGTCGACCCGGCCGAGCTGGGCCCGCCCGTGTGGCACGAGGTGACCGAGTTCAGCTACCGCGAGCGCGACTACCGCCAGGAGCAGGATTTCTTCCTGCTCCGGGTGACCGAGTGGCAGATCGACACGGCCGGCATGGACGACGACGAGCAGCAGACCATCACCGAGCACCGCTGGTGGTCGGCCGCCGAGATCGAGGCGAGCGACGAGCAGGTCTTCCCGCGCGAGCTGGCCGACCTGCTGCGGCGGTTCACGGCGATGGCGGGTGAGCGCTGATGCTGGCACCTCCCCGCACCGTCGTCCGCCGCGAGGGCGGCCTCTACGCCCTCGAGAGGGCGCTGCAGCGCCGCGGGTTCCGCAACGTGGCGGGCGCCGACGAGGCGGGCCGTGGCGCGTGTGCGGGCCCGCTGGTGGCGGCGGCCGCGATCCTGCCCGAGGGCAAGCGCGGCGAGATCGACGAGCTGGCCGACTCGAAACTGCTGACCCCGGCCGCCCGGGAGCGCGTCTACGAGCAGGTGGTCGAGCGGGCGCTCGCCTGGTCCGTGATGATCATCCCGGCCACCGAGGTCGACGCGCGCGGCCTGCACGTGTGCAACCTCGCGGCGATGCGCCGCGCGCTGGCCTCGCTCGCCACCGCGCCCGAGTACGTGCTGACCGACGGCTTCCCGGTCGACGGCCTGGGCGTGCCCGGCCTCGCGGTGTGGAAGGGCGACCGGGTCGCGGCGTGCGTGGCGGCGGCGAGCGTCCTGGCGAAAGTCACCCGGGACCGCATCATGGTCGAGCTGGACGGCCAGTTCCCCGACTACGGGTTCGCGGTGCATAAGGGATATGTGACCGACGAGCACAGCGCCGCGCTGCTGCGGCACGGCCCCTGCGCCGAGCACCGCTTCTCGTACGTGAACGTGGCGGCGGCCTCGGGCCGGGGCAACCGGCCGCCCCGGGCGCGGCGACCGGCGGTGGTGGAGGCGGCGTCGCTGTTCGACGCGGATCTCCTTGATGCATCCGTAGCCGAGCCGCCGGTGCTTCCGGACGCTGGTGAGGGTACCGTCGGCGTGGCGTCGGGCGACCAGCCTCAGCCGTCGCCGTCGGTGGGGGAAGATGAGGCCATGGAGGGCGAGAAGCGATGAGCGCAGAGGATCTCGAGAAGTACGAGACCGAGATGGAGCTGCAGCTCTACCGGGAGTACCGCGACATCGTCCGCCAGTTCTCCTACGTAGTGGAGACGGAGCGCCGGTTCTACCTGGCCAACCAGGTCGACCTGCACGTGCGCAACTCGGACGGCGAGGTGTATTTCGAGGTCGAGATGCACGACGCCTGGGTGTGGGACATGTATCGACCGGCCCGGTTTGTCAAAAATGTCCGGGTAATGACGTTCAAGGACGTCAACGTCGAGGAGCTGGAGAAACCCGACATCTCCCTGCCCGACGACGCCGGCTTCGGCAGCTGAGCGGGTTTTCCACAGGCCGGGGTTGTCCACAGGGGCGTTCGCGGCGGCGCTGAGAATTCGGGAGGGTGGCGGCCATGCCACCCGTCCTCGCTCTGCTCCTCGTGTTGCTGCCCGCGCCATTCATCCATCCGGTCGCCGCTTCTCACGGTTGGCCGGCGCTGCTCGCTCAGTCGCCGGTCGGTTCCTTCGGCTGGCCGGTGTCGCCGCCGCGGGTCGTCCGCCGGTTCGATCCGCCGCCGCGCCCCTGGTTGGCCGGCCACCGCGGGGTCGACCTGGCCTCGACCGCGGGAATTGAGGTGCGCGCCGCCGGGGCCGGGACGGTCGTCTTCGTGGGCGAGGTCGCGGGTCGCGGGGTGGTGAGCGTCGCCCATCGCGGCGGGCTGCGCACGACCTATGAGCCGGTGTCGGCAACCGTCAACGTTGGCGATCAGGTCAACCCGGGCGATCCGCTCGGGCGGCTCGACGCTGGTCATCCCGGGTGCCCGGCCGCGGCCTGCCTGCATTGGGGGCTTCTGCGGGACGGGCTCTACCTGGACCCGCTGGCGCTGCTCGGGCTCGGCCGCGTCCGCTTGCTCCCGCTGGACCAGCGCGCTCCGGCCCCGCTTCGCTACAGGCGCTAGCGCTGCAGGCCGGCCAGCAGCGGGGGGAGGCGCTCGGCCAGGCGGTCGTACTCCTCGGGACGGTTGTAGATCTGGGCGCTCAGCCGCAGCAGCCCGCGCCCACCCCAGGCGTTCACGGCGGTCTCGGTCGCCAGCTTGTCGGAGATCAGCGTGCGCAGGGCGATCGCCTCCGGCCCGGTGGTGGCCAGGCCGGCCGGCAGCGGAAGCACCCGCATCGCCGTCTCGGGCGTCGCCGGCTGCGGCAGGTCAGCCGGGGTCAGCCCGAGCGCGGCGCCCACCACCCGCTGGCCGTAGGCGACCAGTGCCGCGTTGTGCCGCCGCACTTCCTCCCAGCCGAGCGTGCGCAGCGTGAACAGTCCGGTCGGGGCGGCCAGCCAGGGGGTGTAGTCGAGCGTCCCCTGGTACTCCACGGAGAGCGGGAAGCCCTGCTCCTGCTCCCACGAGACGACCAGCGGCTCCATCCGGCGGCGCCAGGCGGGAGCGACCGCCAGCAGGGCCGTGCCGCGGGGGGCGAACGCCCACTTGTGCAGGTTGCCCACCCAGAAATCGGCGCCGATCGCCGAGACGTCGACCGGGAGCATGCCGGGGACGTGGGCGGCGTCGACCAGGATCGGGATCTCGTGTTCGCGGGCGGCCGCGGCTATCTCCCGTACGGGAAAAATGGCCGCCGTGGAGGAAGCGATCTGATCGATGATCAACAACTTGGTTTTGCCCGGCCGCAAGGCCGATCTGACCCTCGAGATCACCTCGGTGTCGGACGCGCCCAGCGGGAGCGCCACGGTCCGCGCGGTCGCGCCCACCCGGCGGCACTGGCGGCGGGTGGCCAGGCCGACCGAGCCGTAACCGTGATCGGTGAGCAGCACCTCGTCGGTCGGCCCGAGGCGCACCGACTGGAGCACGAGCGAGATCGCCGAGGTCGTGTTGGGCACGAGGGCGCTGCCGTCCGGGTCGGCGCCCAGGAACGCGGCGATGTGCCGTCGGGTGTGGATGACCCGGTCGAGCATGCCCTGGGTGTGGAACTTGTGCGGGTTCGCCTCGATCTCGTCGCGCAGGCGCTGCTGGACGCGCTGCACCCCGATCGGGACCGCGCCGAAGGAGCCGTGGTTGAGATAGGACACGGCCGGGTCCAGCGAGAACAGGAGGCGGGCACCCGGGAGGGGTGCGGGCGGGTCTCCGGCGCTCACGCCTCGATCGTACGGGGTCACGCGCGGGGGTGTGCCTGTTTGAAGGCGGCCCGGAGGCGCTCGGTCGAGACATGCGTGTAGATCTGCGTGCTCGACAATGACGAATGCCCGAGCAGATCTTGTACGGCCCGCAGGTCGGCGCCGCCGTCGAGCAGGTGGGTGGCGGCCGAGTGACGCAGGTCGTGCGGGCTGGTGTGTGGGAGGCCGGCGGCCCGGGCGGCGGCGTCGACGATCCGGCGCACGACGGTCGGCTGGAGCCTCCCACCCTTGACGCCTAGGAAGAGCGCGTCACCGCCGGCCGTGTCCCGGGACGCCGGCGCCAGCGCCGGGCGGCCGTGGCGCAGCCAGTCGTCGAGGGCGCGCTGGGCGGGGAGGCCATAGGGGACGGCGCGTTCCTTGGCGCCCTTGCCGAAGACCCGGACGAGCCGGCGGCCCTCGTCGAGATCGGAGAGGTCGAGGCCGCAGAGCTCGCTCACCCGGATGCCGGTGGCGTAGAGCAGTTCCAGGACGGCGCGGTCGCGGTCGCGTTCGCTTTCGGGGCCCTTTCTTGCGGGGCCTTGCATCAGGGTCGCGGCCTGGTCGGCGCGGAGCACGGTGGGGAGATCGCGGTGGGCGCGCGGGCTGGCCAGATGTGCCCCCGGGTCGGCCGGGGCGAGACCGGAGCGGTGTGCCCAGGCGGTGAAGTTCCGGGCGGCGGCGGCTCGGCGTGCCTGCGAGGTGCGGGCGGCGCCGTCCCGCATGCGGACGGCCAGCCAGCCGCGGAGGGTCGCCAGATCCAGGTCGGCCGGGGTGCGGTGGCCGGTCCGGGCGGCGTGGTGCAACAAAGAGATCACATCACCGACGTACGCCCGGACCGTGTGCTCGGAGCGGTTGTCGACGCGCGCGAGGTGCCGGCCGAACTCGTCGACCGCGTCGCGCATGGCGACCGGGAGTTCCTCGTGCATCTGGCGCGTATCCATCGGGGTTGACCGTCATCGCTGGGGGGCGTGGAGTCAAGCGTCCACGCTGTTGCGGGCCGTTCTTAGACTTCGCCTCACCATGGCACCGATCCGAGTTCTTCGTGCGCCGGCGCTGGGGCTGGCGCTCGGGCTGGCGTTTGTCGCGCTGGGCGCCTGCTCCTCGCCGGACTCTTCCTCGTCGCGCCCGCCTTCGCCCCTGCCGGCGGCGAGTGCGGGCTTCGGCGGTCCGGCCGACAGTGCTGCCACCTTGACCTTCTCGGACGTCGACGAGGTGTTCTTCCAGACCCCGTCGAAGAACATCTTCTGCTCGCTGACCGCCTCGGCCGTCCGCTGCGACATCATCCGCAAGACGTGGACGCCGCCCTCGAAACCGGCCGACTGCGAGCTGGACTGGGGCAACGGCATGTACATCGACGACGGCAAGGCCGGCTTCACCTGCACCGGCGACACGCTGATCGGCTCGGCCACGGCGACGCTGGAGTACGGGAAGGGGTACCGCTCGGGCTCGGTGCAGTGTGCGAGCGAGAGCACGGGCCTGACGTGCAAGGACGAGAAGTCGGGGCGGGGATTCACGCTGGCGGTGGCCCGCTACGGCATCTTCTGACGCGGCCCGTTTCTGTCGTACCCCCGCCCTAGGGTCGAAGCATGACCCGCTCCGCCTGCCTCCGCTCCCTTTCGCCGGGGTCTCGCCTGGCTCGCGGGGTGACGGATGCCGGGGTTGCCTCGCCGTCAGGGGCGGGTGAGCTGCACCCGGTCGGCGGGGTGGACGGTCTCGGTGCCGTCGGCGGCGGTCACGACCAGGACGGGGACGCCTTCGCCGAGGCGGTACTTCCGGCGCTCGGCGTCGGTGGGCATGCGGGCGCTCGCGCGTTCGCCGCGGCCCAGCGTCACGAGCTCGGTCGGCTCGGGGACCCGGACGAACGTCCCTCGTGGCCGGTCGACGGTGACCAGGCCCTCGGTGCGGAGCTGGCCGATCGCCTGGCGCACGGTGGTGCGGCTGATGTTGTATTCCTGCGCGAGGCGCAGCTCGCTGGGCAGCGGCTCACCCGGGCCCAGCTCTCCCGACTCGATCTGATTGCGGAGCAGGTCGGCCAGCTGGCGGAACACCGCTCGGTCCGCGGAAGGATCGATCATGCCAGTCAGTTTACGTGGCCACGATGCTCCATCATATTGTACGTACGACCCCATGTAGGTAGGATACAACTGCCGCACCGAGAAGGCTGGGACTTGATCGGGCGGCAGGGCGGGCGGCGGTTGTCGATCGCTCGTAGGGTCGCGAAAGCGCCTGGTGCGCGGTCCGGCCGTCGCCCGTTCCACCGCAGTCGGGAGACCTGCGGTGGCTACCTCGCGGCGACCTCGGCCGGCCGGGCGCAACGACCTTCCGGTCCCGAGATTCCCCTCGCCATCAGCAAAAGGTCCACAATGCGCACTGCCGAACCGGCCCTGCGCCATGTGCTGGGCGAGCCGGTTGGGTGCGTCCGCACGTTGCTTGCTGGGCGCGGCCAATGCGCGCCCGTGCGGTGTGCCTCGTGGCGAGTCCGAGCCGGTGCGTGTCACTCGCCTTGAGTTGTCGTGTCGCTGGCCCAGGAGATGAAGCGTTCGTAGAGGTCGTTCGGGGCGAGGTCGCCGTGATGGCGCAGGTCGAGGACGGCGTCGTACATATGGCCGGACAGGTAGATGGTCAGCACCGACGGAAACCCGCGGAACTCCGTCAGCAGGTTGTCCTTGGCCTTGGCGCACGGCCATGGCTGTTTGCACACACGGCAGTCCCACGCGGGGCGGTCGTGCAGGTGCTCGATGGCTTCCATGATTGCGGTCATCGGTGTCCCCAATCGCCCGCCGGCCTCGGGCTGAGCCGGCGGACTGGTGTTGTGCTTGTGCTTGCGCTGGTGGGAGAGGGTGGCGGCCCCGATCGAGTGCCGAAGGGCGATCGCGCCGACCCCCGTCCGGACCGGCACGCCAACCTGGCGTACCGGCCCGACCGGCGCGGTCACCGGCTCGGTCGCCCCCGGCCCGGCAGTCGCCGAGACCCGTGTTCGTGGCGCGGCGCCTCCACGCGCGCGACGCAAGAGCGGAGAGTTCCGTGCTCCCGGGCGATCGGGCTCGGGCGCGTCGTGTTGGCCGCGGTGGGCCGGGTGCGTGGGCGCTGCCGTTGGGGTCGGCTGCTCGGGCTTGTCGTGTTGGCGGCGGTGGGTCGGGGTCGGGAGCGGGGCGTGCTGGGGACGGGGGCGGCCCCGGTCCGGGGCACGGGGCACGGGCTCGGACCGGGGCCGCCCAAGGCGCCTTGTCCGCCGGGATGGACGGCGGGTCCGCCGGGATGAGCGGTGGATCCGCCGGGGTGAGCGGCGGGGGCGCTGGGGAGTGGTGGCTGGGGTGTGGGACGTGGCGGGGGAGTTGGAGTTGGGGGAGGTGGTGGCTCGGTCGGGAACGGGAGCGGGACGGCGAAGCCGCAGTGCACCGGGAACGGGACCGAAGCCAGGTACTCGATCAGTGGGTGAATGGGGGTTGTGGCAGTGCTGGGTGGGAACGGCCGGGGCTTGGCCGGCACCCGCCGATCGACACATGGGCTGGTCAGCCCGCAGGTGCAGCGCCGCCAGAGGGTGCGCCAATCTCGCCTGTGAGTGGGGGTCAGTGGGACCGGCTGGGATGTCTGGCGACGCCTAGTCATGGGCACAGTATAGATGTCATACGACTAGCTGTCTCCTATCAACTTTGTGATTGACTAATAGTCTCACGCCTACGGTCGATCACGTGGCAGTGAAACCGATCCGGCTCATGGGCGCGCACGAGATCCGTATCCGACTGGGTGGCGTCAGCCGACAGCGTGCGTACCAGATCACCAGTCGGGCCGACTTCCCCAAGCCGCTCGCCGACCTGGCGCAGGGCAAGGTGTGGTTGACCGACGACGTCGAGGCGTGGATGAAGGTCCACCGGCGCGACCTGGACGACTCCGAGGACTGAACGGGCGCGGGGTGGCGCACGCGAGTCGTGGGGGCTCACGGCGCTGCCCTCGGCCGCCGGGCGAGGGCGACCTCGCCATCTCGGCGTACCACCAGACCGGCGACTTCCAGCAGGGACAGCCGGCGTAGCACCGTGCGCAGCGACAGGCCGGCCCGGGCGGCCAGCTCCTCCTGCGTGACCGAGCCGCGCGGCGGCACCGCCTCGAGCACGAGCGCCGACTCCTCGTCGAGGGTGTCCCGCCGGTGCTCGGGCCCGCGCGGCGCCGGCTTGCCGTACTCGCCGATCCGGCCGACCGCCTCGAGCACGTCGTCCACCCCGGTCACCAGCGTCGCGTCCGGCCGCGAGCGCAGCAGCTCGTGGCAGCCCACCGACATGGCCGAGGTGACCGGGCCCGGCACGACCATCGCGGCCCGGCCCAGGGCCAGCACCCGGCTCATGGTCTGGGCGGCTCCGCTGCGGGCGGCCGCCTCGACGACCACGGTCCCGGCCGTGGCCGCCGCGATCACCCGGTTGCGGATGAGGAACCGGTGCCGCAGCGGCTCCGACCCCGGCGGCCACTCGCTGATCAGCAGTCCCGCGTCCGCGATCCGCTCGAACAGCGCGGCGTTCCCGGCCGGGTAGGGCCGATCGACCCCGCAGGCCAGCACCGCGACCGTGATCCCGCCCGCGAGGACGGCCGCCCGATGAGCCGCCGCGTCGATGCCGAACGCGCCCCCGGACACCACGGTCCAGTCGTTCTCGGCCAGCCCCGCGGCGATCTCCGCCGTCACCTGGTTCCCGTACCCGGTGGAGGCTCGGGCCCCCACCACCGCGACCGACCGTTCGAGCGTCGGGCCCAGCGGCCACGAGCCACGAACCCAGATACAAAGCGGCGGCCGTACGTCCCGATTGACCCGCCCTGGAGCCTCCAGCTCCAACGTCGCGAGCGCCTCGACCCGCCCCGGCCACTCGTCGTCCGACGGCACCACGATCCGCGCGCCCAACCGCGCGGCCCGCAACAGCGTCGCCTCGGCGAACCGCCGTGGGTCAAGCCCCGACCGCCGCGCCGCGACCGACGTCTTCAACGCCTCCTCGGGAACGTCCCCCCGCATGAGCCGCTCGAGCGTCGCCGGAGCCCCCTCCGCCCGCACGAGAGACCAAACCGCCCGATGCCCCGGCTCAACCAGCGACGTAAGAGCCACCCGTGCCGCCCGGTCCTGGTCGGAGCCGGGGGCGTCACTCGGCGTACTCATGGGACTCACCCATCCGCAGCTGAATCGCCTCATCCACCTCGGGACGGCCGGGGCGGGTCTTGCCGTCCAGGTCGGCGAGGGTCCAGGCCAGGCGCAGGACGCGGTCGAAGCCGCGGGCCGAGACCAGGCCGCGGTCGAGGGCCAGCCGCAGGTCGGCCGTGTCGCCGGGGGGAAGTGCCCAGGGGCGGTCGCGCAGCTGGGGTCCCGGCACCTCGCCGTTGACCCGCCAGCCGTCGGCGGCCCAGCGCTGCGCGGCGGCCCGGCGTGCCCGGCCCACCCGCTCGGCCACGACGGCCGACGTCGGGGCCGGGGTTTCCGGGTTCACCAACTGGGCGGCGCGCACCGGCGGCAGCGTGATGCGGATGTCGATCCGGTCGAGCAGCGGGCCGGACAGCTTGGCCCGATAGCGCCGCCGCACGGCCGGCGCGCACGTGCAGTGCTGATCGCCTGCCGGGGAGGCACAGGGGCACGGGTTGGCCGCGACCACCAGCTGCACGCGGGCCGGGAATTCGGTGGTGCCACGCGACCGCCCGAGGATCACCCGGCCGGTCTCCAGCGGCTGTCGCAGGGCCTGCAGGGTCGGCCCGGACATCTCGGCCACCTCGTCGAGGAACAGGACGCCGCGGTGGGCCAGCGACAGGGCGCCCGGCCGGGCCAGGCCACTGCCGCCCCCGATGAGGGCGGCCATGCTGGCGCTGTGGTGCGGGGCCTGGAACGGCGGGCGGCGGATGAGCCGGCCGCCGGTCGGCAGTACGCCGGCGATCGACTGCAGCGCGCTCACCTCGAGCGCCGAGACGTCGTCGAGTTCCGGGAGGATCGAGGGGAGACGCTCGGCCAGCATGGTCTTTCCCGCGCCCGGCGGCCCGAACAGCGCCAGGTGGTGCCCGCCGGCCGCGGCCACCTCGAGACCCCACCGGCCCATCTCCTGGCCGGCGATGTCGGACAGGTCGAGTCCGGCGGCCGGCTCCACGCCGTTCACCGGCGGCGGCTCGAGCAGTGGACCGGCGCCGCGGACGAAGGAGACCAGGCGGCGGAGGGAGTCGACGGCGTGCACGGTCACGCCGGGCACCACGGTGGCCTCGTGTGCGTTGTCCAGGGGCACGATCACCCTGGTCACGCCGGCCTGGACCGCGGCGGCCACCATCGGCAGCACCCCGCGCACCGGCCGGACCGCGCCGTCGAGGCCGAGCTCGCCGAGAACGACGACGCCGTCGAGAGGGCCGGCCGGGAGGTCGCCCGCGCCGGCCAGCATCGCGGCGGCGATCGCGAGATCGAAGCCGCTGCCCTGCTTGGGCAGGGCCGCGGGCAGCAGATTGACCGTGGTCCGCCGGTTGGGCCAGGTCTCGCCGGAGTTCACCACCGCGGCCCGTACCCGGTCGCGGGCCTCGTTGAGCGCCGTGTCGGGCAGGCCGGTGAGCACGACGGCGGGCAGGCCCATGGAGAGGTCGGCCTCGACCTCGACGACATGGCCGGCGACGCCGACGAGCCCGACACAGAGGATGCGCGCGTAGCTCATCAGAACGCCGAGCGGATGTGCGTGAGCCGTGCGGGGCCCTGGCGCTGAAGGCAGACCTCGACGACGTCGAAGCGGACGATCCTGGCATGGAGGCCGCTCTCGGCGAGCCAGCGGTTGGCCAGCTGCCGGAGCTTGCGGACCTTCCGCGAGTCGATGGCCTCGGCCGGGGATCCGAAATTGGCGCCACGCCGGGTCTTCACCTCGCAGAAGACAAGGTCGTCACCGTGGCGGAGGACCAGGTCGATCTCGCCGTCCGGGCAGCGCCAGTTCTGATGAAGGACTACTAAGCCCTGCTCCCGGAGGTATTCGGCCGCGAGTCGTTCGCCGTAGGCGCCGACTGCCTGTCGTTCCGTCGTCATGGCGGACAACCGTGTACCGGTTCCGGGGGTCGCGCGAGCGGGGTTGTGGACAGAGCGCGACTGTGGAAAACCGCACGGTAGTCGTTCGGGTGTGTTATGGCCCCAGCGGTGGCATCGGCGTCCTTGGTCACCTACGGTGCGACATCGTGGAAGGACACCGCTACGCCGACGACGAGCCGAGCTGGTACTCCGGCCAGGGTCAGTACGGCCATACGACCGATCCGGAGATCTCCGGCATCCACGAGCGCCCGAGTGGCGCGTTCCGCCTGCCCGAGCAGCGCCCGGCGGGGGCGCCGGCGACCAATCCGTACGCCCTGAACGACCCGCTCGCCACGACGGGCGGCCACTCGTTCGCGGCCGAGGTCGACGCCGGTCCCGCGTACGACTCGATGCGGGTCCCGGTGCGCGGGCCGGAGTATCCGACCATCCGGCCGACGGGGGCGGAGCCGATGGCGCCGGTCGCACCTCTGGGGCCGGGAGGCCAGCCGCAGATGCCGATGGCGGAGCCGACGAGCCTCGTGCCGCCGATCGCCGCGTCCAAGGTTCCGGAGGCGGTCTACCACGCCCGGCGTCCGGTTTCGTCGTTCCTGGTGGCGATCGTGATGATTGTCCTGATGATCCCGGTTGTGCGCCTGCTGATCGACCAGACCTTCAGCGGCGACCCGAACGCCCGCGGCATCGTCCCGGCCGTGCTGCTGACGCTGGGGTTCACGCTGACCGGCATCGGGCTGTTCGCGATCGCCCGGGGCGGCACGATCACCCGCGAATCCTGGCTGCGCCCGCCCGTGGCGTACCTCCCGGCTGGTTTGATCTTGCTCTTGGCGGCCGGACTAGCGGTCGCTTAGGACCCTCGAAAGCCCTGGCGTATGCTTGGTGCTCGGCGACCGCCACGTGCGGTCGACCTCGCGTGCCCTCTGTCAGGTTCCCTAACCGGGGCCGGCAGCGACGGCCCTCCCTGGTCTCGATCTACTTCGGGTCCGACTGCGGCCGGCGACCGGGCGCCAGGACGCCCACCGCCGGTGGGCGTGACAACCAGGGAAAACAGGGAGCAACCCACCATGGCCGTCGTGACCATGCGCCAGCTGCTGGAGAGCGGTGTCCACTTCGGGCACCAGACCCGGCGCTGGAACCCGAAGATGAAGCGCTTCATCTTCACCGAGCGTAACGGCATCTACATCATCGACCTGCGCCAGACGCTCGACTACATCGAGAAGGCGTACAGCTACGTGCGGGACACCGTCGCCGAGGGTGGCCACATCCTCTTCGTCGGCACCAAGAAGCAGGCGCAGGAGGCCATCGCCGAGCAGGCGACCCGGGTCGGCCAGCCGTACGTCAACCACCGCTGGCTGGGCGGCATGCTCACCAACTTCCAGACGGTGTACAAGCGCCTGCAGCGCATGAAGGAGCTCGAGGCCCTCGGCGACCTGAGCGGCACCGCCGCCGGGTACACCAAGAAGGAGACCCTGCAGCTCTCGCGCGAGAAGGACAAGCTCACCAAGACCCTCGGCGGTCTGCGTGACATGACCAAGGTGCCGTCGGCGATCTGGGTCGTCGACACCAAGAAGGAGCACATCGCCGTCGACGAGGCCCGCAAGCTGGGCATCCCGGTGATCGCCGTGCTCGACACCAACTGCGACCCGGACGAGGTCGACTTCCCGATCCCGGGCAACGACGACGCGATCCGCTCCGCCGAACTGCTGACCAGGGTCGTCGCCAGCGCCGTGGCCGAGGGCCTGATCGCCCGCTCCGGCCGCAACCGCGGCGGCGAGGACACCAAGCCCGAGGCGGGCACCGTCGCCGCCGGCGAGCCGCTGCCGGAGTGGGAGCGCGACCTCTACGAGGGCGCCGAGAAGAAGGCCGACGAGGCCGCTCCGGTCGAGGCTGCCGCTCCGGTCGAGGCTGCGGCCCCGGTCGAGGCCGCCGCTCCGGTCGAGGCTGCCGCTCCGGTCGAGGCAGCCGCTCCCGTCGAGGCAGCCCCCGCCGAGACTGTCCCCGCCGAGTAAAAAGAGAGAGTCATGGCTAACTACACCGCCGCGGACGTCAAGAAGCTCCGCGATCTGACCGGTGCCGGCATGATGGACTGTAAGAAGGCGCTCGAGGAGGCCGACGGCGACTTCGACAAGGCCGTCGAGTTCCTGCGCATCAAGGGCGCCAAGGACGTCGGCAAGCGGGCCGGCCGCACGGCCGCCAACGGCATCGTGAGCCACTACGGCACGGCGCTGCTCGAGCTCAACTGCGAGACCGACTTCGTCGCCAAGACCCCCGACTTCGTCGCGCTGGGTCAGCAGCTGGTCGAGTTCGCCGCGAAGAACAACATCGCCGACGCGGCCGCGCTCTCGGTGGCGGTCCTGCCCGACGGCAAGTCGGTGGCGGACACCATCCAGGAGTACAGCGCCAAGATCGGCGAGAAGATCGTCCTGAACCGCTTCGTCGACCTCGACGGCGCGAACGGGACCGTCGCGGTCTACCTGCACCGCAAGGCGCAGGACCTGCCGCCGCAGGTGGGCGTCCTGGTGCAGTACACCGGCAAGACCGACGAGGCCGGCGACGCCGACGCCCGCGGCATCGGCATGCAGATCGCCGCCATGCGCCCGCGCTTCCTCACCCGTGACGAGGTGCCGGCCGAGGTCGTCGACTCGGAGCGCCGCATCGCCGAGGAGACCGCCAAGGAGGAGGGCAAGCCGGAGAAGGCTCTGCCCAAGATCGTTGAGGGCCGGGTGAACTCCTTCTTCAAGGACTTCGTCCTGCTCGAGCAGTCCTCGGTCGTCGACAACAAGAAGACCGTGAAGCAGATCGCCGACGAGGCCGGGCTGACCATCACCCGCTTCGTGCGCTTCGAGGTCGGCCAGGAGTAACGCCAAGCGCAAGTGTCTGGGGAGGTCGGGAACGCGATTCTGCGTCCGGCCTCCCCGTCACATAAGGTCTCTGCTGGGCAACGAAGGGAAGGCGGGTCTCATGACGATGGTGACCGAGCAGGCAGTTGCGGTTGACGATCCGACTTCGCCGGCCGCGCGGCCCCGCCGAGTCGTTCTCAAGCTCTCCGGCGAGGTGTTCGGCGGTGGTGCGGTCGGTGTCGACCCCGACGTCGTGCAGGGCATCGCCCGACAGATCGCCACCGTGATCCGCCGCGGCATCCAGGTCGCCATCGTGGTCGGCGGCGGCAACTTCTTCCGCGGCGCCGAGCTGCAGAAACGCGGCATGGACCGGAACCGGGCCGACTACATGGGCATGCTCGGCACCGTGATGAACGCGCTCGCCCTGCAGGACTTCCTGGAGAAGGAGGGCATCGAGACGCGGGTGCAGACCGCGATCACGATGGCCCAGGTCGCCGAGCCGTACATCCCGCTGCGCGCGATCCGGCACCTCGAGAAGGGGCGCGCGGTCATCTTCGGCGCCGGCGCCGGCATGCCGTACTTCTCCACCGACACCGTCACCGCCCAGCGCGCCCTCGAGATCCACGCGGACGTCGTGCTGATGAGCAAGAACGGTGTCGACGGCGTCTACACCGCCGACCCGCGCGTGCACCCGGACGCGCAGAAGCTCGAGACCGCCACCTTCCAGGAGCTGCTCCAGCGCGGGCTGCGCGTCGCCGACCAGGCCGCCTTCAGCCTCTGCGAGGAGAACAACCTGCCGATGCTGGTCTTCGGCGCGGAGGGGGACGACACGATCGTCCGCGCCGTGAGCGGCGAGAAGATAGGCACCCTGATCACCGCCTGAGCCTTTCAACCGTCCCCGCATCATTTGAGAAAGCAAGGAGGCGAGAAGAGCAGGTGATCGACGAGACCCTCTTCGAGGCCGAAGAAAAGATGGAGAGCGCGGTCGAGCACGCCAAGGAGGAGTTCGCCGCGATCCGTACCGGGCGGGCCACTCCGGCGATGTTCTCCAAGATCCTGGTGGACTACTACGGCGCGCCCACGCCGGTGACGCAGATGGCCTCGGTCGGCGTCCCGGAGCCGCGCATGGTGATCGTCAAGCCCTACGACGCGACCCAGCTCGGGCCGATCGAGCGCGCTATCCGCGACTCGGACCTGGGCGTCAACCCCAACAACGAGGGCACCCAGCTGCGGATCCACCTTCCGCAGATGACCGAGGAGCGCCGCCGCGAGATGATCAAGGTGGCCCGCTCCAAGGCGGAGGAGGGCCGGGTGGCCATCCGCAACGTCCGCCGCAAGGCCAAGGAGCAGATCGACAAGCTCGTCAAGGACGGCGAGACCGGTGAGGACGATGGTCGCCGCGCCGAGAAGGAGCTCGACGACGTGACGCACCGGTACGTCTCGGTCGTCGACGAGCTCGTCAAGCACAAGGAAGCCGAGTTGCTCGAGGTCTGATGTCATACCTCGATCCGCGTGCCGGGCAGACCTCCGGTGACGACACGAGCGTGCCGGCGTACGGCTATGCGGAATCGCGCCCGCAACACCTCGGCGATGTGACCCCCGAGCCCGCAAAACGTGGGCCCGGGCGTCGCCGCGCCGGAAAGCAGAGCAAGGGCACCGGCCGGGCCGGGCGCAACGTTCCGGTCTCCATCGCCGTTGGCGCGGCCCTCATCCTGCTCGTCCTGGCCTCCCTGCTCGTCTGGCCCCCGGCCTTCCCCGGCCTGATCGCGGTGGCTGCCGGGGCCGGCGTCTGGGAGATGACCCGGGCGCTCAAGGTGACCGGCGCCGAACCACCGCTGATCCCGCTGCTCGGCGGCGCCCTGCTGATGGTCGGCCTCGCCTGGCACGACGGAGCCGACTCGCTGCTGGTCGGCCTCGGCGTCACGGTGGTCGCGTCGCTGCTCTGGCGGCTGGCCGACGGCCCCCGGGCAGTCCGCCGCGACTTCATGCCGACCCTGCTGATCGCGGTCTACGTGCCGTTCCTGCTCAGCTTCGCGGTACTGCTCCAGCTGCCGGACGCCGACACCGACGGACGCTGGCGGATCCTCTGCACGCTGTTCGCGGTCGTGCTCTCCGACACCGGGGGCTTTGTCGCGGGCGTGTTCCTCGGCCGGCACAAGATGGCCCCGTCGATCAGCCCCGGCAAGACCTGGGAGGGCTTCGCCGGCTCGATCTGCGCCGCCGCGATCGGCAGCGCCCTCTTCCTGTACTTCCTGCTCGACATCCCGTCGTACTGGGGCCTGCTGTTCGGGGTGGTGCTCTCGGTGGTGGCGGTGATCGGCGACCTCGCCGAGTCGATGCTCAAGCGCGACCTGGGCCTCAAGGACATGAGCCATCTGCTGCCGGGCCACGGCGGGATCATGGACCGGCTCGACTCGATCCTGTTCGCGGTCCCGACCGCGTACCTCCTCTTCGCTGTGATCGCCCACCAGCTATGACGGACCAACTCGCGCGGCGTGGGAGACTGGATACGCCATGACGATTCTTCCGCTCATCCCGACCAGCCCCGATCAGCCCGACGCGGTCACCACCCGGCGTCGCCCGTCGATGCCTCCTCGTCACCTCGCCGACCTCGATCTCGAGGCCCGCAAGGCGGCCGTCACCACGCTCGGCGAGCCGGCGTTCCGCGCCAAGCAGCTCTCCACGCACTACTTCGGGCGCCTGGTCCGCGACGTCGACGCGATGACCGACCTGCCGGCCTCGGCGCGCGAGCGGCTGACCGGCGACCTGCTGCCCACGCTGCTGACCCCGGTGCGCGAGCTGGCCTGCGACGACGGCGCGACCCGCAAGACGCTGTGGCGGCTGCACGACGGCGCGCTGGTCGAGAGCGTGCTGATGGGCTACCCCGACCGGGTGACCGCCTGCGTCTCCAGCCAGGCCGGCTGCGGGATGGCCTGCCCGTTCTGCGCGACCGGCCAGCAGGGCCTCACCCGCAACCTCTCGATCGCGGAGATCGTCGATCAGGTCGTCTATCTGGCCGGCGTCGCGGCGAGCGGCGCGGTCACCGGCTCACCGCCGCGGCTGTCCCGCGTCGTGTTCATGGGCATGGGCGAGCCGCTGGCCAACTACCCCCGGGTGATCGAGGCTGTGCGGCGGCTCACGACGCCCGCTCCCGAGGGTCTCGGACTTTCGCAACGGCACATAACCGTCTCCACCGTGGGTCTCGTGCCCGCAATGCGACGGTTGATCGCGGAAGAGCTGTCTGTGACCCTTGCGCTGTCCCTGCATGCCCCCGATGATGATCTGCGCGATGAGCTAGTACCCGTCAACCAGCGTTGGAAGGTGGCCGAGGTGCTCGATGCCGCGTTCGACTACGCGGCGCGGACAGGTCGTCGGGTCTCGATCGAGTACGCCCTGATCAGGGACGTGAACGACCAGCCCTGGCGTGCCGACCTGCTCGGCAAGCTCTTGCACGGCAAGCTGGCGCATGTGAATCTCATCCCGCTCAACCCCACCCCGGGCAGCAAGTGGGATGCGAGTCCGAAACCGGTCGAGCGCGAGTTCGTGCGCCGTCTGCGAGAAGCGGGCGTGGCGACGACGGTCCGCGACACCCGGGGCCGGGAGATCGACGGAGCGTGCGGCCAGCTGGCCGCGGGCGAGCTCACGGAGGCGCGCGCAGGGGGCGCCGCCGACGCGGAGGTGGCACAGTGACTGGGCGTAGGTCCCAGCGAGCGGAGTGGGAGACGTTGTGACGAGTCAGGGGCAGCGTTTCCGGCGGCGTGCGCTGCGGCGCGGCTACAAGGTCGACGAGGTCGACGGCTTCCTCGACCGCGTCGAGGCCACCCTGGCCGGCGAGTCGGCCGGCCCGCCGGTCGGCGCTCAGGAGGTGCACGACGTCGTCTTCCGCGTGCGTTTCGGCGGGTACGACGAGTGGCAGGTCGACCTCCACCTCGACCGCGTGGAGCGGCAGCTGGCCGAGCTGGAGGACCGCGGTGGCCGGCCCCCGGCGGCCGACCCGATGCGTGACTCGATGCGCGGCGGCCTGACCACGGGTGGCATCGCCGCTCGCGGCGCGGGCATGACCGGCGCGGGCATGACCGGGCCCGGCTCGGGCATGGGCGGCGGCCCCAGCAGCGGCGGCGGCATGAGCGGCGGCCCGGGCATGGGCCGGATGGCCCCGCCGACCGAGCGCCTCCCGGCCCCGATCCGCGAGGACCGGATGCAGCCGCAGCAGATGCAGCAGCGCCAGCAGCAGATGCCGCCGAACGACCCGTACGGCCGCTACGAGGAGCCGTACGGCCAGCCGCAGCTTCCGCAGCGCCCCGGTCCGCCGCCCGGTTACGACCCGGCCCCCGGCGGATACGACACGGGCGGCTTCGACGGCTTCGAGGCCGGCCGCCACGGCAAGACCGACATGACCGCCGAGATCCGCATGCCGCAGCGCGACTCCGACCCGCGGGGTGGCTACGGCGAGCCCGACCCGCGCGGCTCGTACGGCGCGGCCCCGATGAGCGGCCCGCCGATGGGTGGCGGTGGCTACGGTGGACCGCAGCTGCCCCCGCCGATGGGCGAGCCGGGCGGCGAGCTGTACCGCGTCGACCAGCTGCGCCGCACGTTCCAGGTGCGCCGCTTCGGCAGCGGGTACGACCCGATGCAGGTGGACCGGCTGTTCGAGAGCATCCTGCAGGCGATGACCGGCCGCGGTCCGATGCCGGTGCCGGAGAACGAGCTCGACATGCTCCAGTTCGGCCTGGTTCCCGGCGGCTACTTCGAGGCTGAGGTGGACGCCGCGCTGCGCGAGGTGAAGGACATCCTGCTGCGCCGCCGTTGACAAAACGGAAAAAGGCCCGCGAAAGCGGGCCTTTTTCGTACGTACGAATGAAGGCTACTGGTCGTTCGGCTTGAGACCGTTCCGCCGGAGCACGACATCGGCGATCACGGCGCCGACCAGGCCCAGCGCGAAGACGACCAGGAAGATGTTTTCCGTGTTGCCCTCGTGGTTGCCCCAGAAGAACATCAGCATGACCACCGCGGTCCCGAGCGCGCCGATCCGCGCGAGCTTCCGGTTGCCCGGCTTGAGCTGGTCGGGAGCGTAGACCGGGTCTTGTTCCGCAGACACGGCGAAAGTCCTTCCTCGCAGGCGATCCCAGTACGGTCAAGTCTCGCACGACGCCTCCGGACGCAGGGCACCAACCCGGACCGGGTACCTTCGATGCGGTCAGAAACTCCGGAGGAGGAACACCAGTGCGGATCACGGGCACCGGCCATGCCAGCATGCGGATCGACACGTCCGCCGGCAGCATTCTGTGCGACCCGTGGGTCAACCCGGCCTATTTCGCGTCATGGTTCCCTTTTCCGGATAATTCGCTCCTGGACTGGGAAACCCTCGGCGACGTCGACTACCTCTACGTCTCCCACCTGCACCGCGACCACTTCGACGCGGCCCACCTGAGGCGCTTCGTCAGCAAGAAGGCCACGGTTCTCCTCCCGGAGTACCCGACCAGTCAGCTCGAGGACGAACTGCGCGACCTCGGCTTCACCAAGTTCCTCAAGACGGTGTCGAACGAGGTGCACGAGCTCGACGGCGGCCTCAAGGTGATGATCCAGGCGTTGACCAGCCCCACCGACGGCCCGATCGGCGACTCCTCGCTCTGGGTGGAGCACGAGGGCGTCCGCCTGCTCAACCAGAACGACGCGCGCCCCACCGACCTGACCACGTTCGCCGAGCTGGGCCACGTGCACGCACACCTGCTGCAGTTCTCCGGCGCGATCTGGTACCCGATGGTCTACGAGCTGCCCGAGGGCGCCAAGACCGCGTTCGGCAAGCAGAAACGCGACCGTCAGTTCGACCGCACCTGGCGCTACATCGACGATCTCAAGGCCGACCACGTCTTCCCGATCGCCGGGCCGCCCTGCTTCCTCGACGACGAGCTCTGGCAGTTCAACGACATCTTCGGCGACGAGGGGAACATCTTCCCCGACCAGTCGGTCTTCATGGCGGAATACGCGAAGGTCGGCGGAAACAACGGGATCGTCCTCCTGCCCGGCTCGGTGACCGAATTGTCCGCCACGAACGCCGCGACGACCCACCCCACCGACGTCGACGATTTCTTCGCGAACAAGCGGGAGCACCTCGAGGAGATGCGGGCGCGCAAGGCTCCGATCATCGCCGCCGAGAAGGCCTCCTGGCGCCACCCCGAGATCGACGTCCTCGGCGAGCTCAAGAAGCGCATCGAGCCCCTGCTCGAAGAGTCGATCTACATGGCTCAGGGCGTCGGCGGCCCGGTCCGCTTCGACTTCACCGACACCGACGGGCCGACCGGCAGCATCGTCGAGTCCATCGTCGTCGACTTCCCCGGCAAGCAGGTTCGCCCGTACGCCGACGAGAAGGTCCGCTACCGCTTCAAGACCGGCCGCGCCCTCGTCGAGCACCTCATCCACATCGACGAGGGCGACTGGGTGAACTCGCTCTTCCTGTCCTGCCGCTTCTCCGCGGCCCGCATCGGGCAGTACAACGAGTTCGTCTACGCGTTCTTCAAGTGCCTCAGCGAGGAGCGTCTGCAGTACGCCGAGGGCTGGTACGACGAGCACGAGAAGGCGGTCGAGGCCGAGGACACGCAGCTCGGCGGCTGGACCCTCCAGCGCCGCTGCCCGCACCTCAAGGCCGACCTGAGCCGCTTCGGCATCGTCGACGGCAACACCCTGACCTGCCAGCTCCACGGCTGGAAGTTCGACCTACCCAGCGGAAGGTGTCTGACGAGCGTGGGCCACAAGATCCGCGCGGAGAAGACAGCTTCTGACTGAGTGGCAACCAAACGGCCGTCGCCCCGGGGAAAGGGGCGGCGGCCGTTGTTGGTTACGGGACTATTTGCCCAGGTCCTTGAGGATGCGCTTGGCCACGTTGTGGCCCGCGGCGCCGATCACGCTGCCGGCCGGGTGGGTGCCCGCGGAGCCCGCGTACAGGCCGTCGACGCCCGTGAAATACGGCATGCGCTCGTCGAAGGCGACCGTGTTGTCGACGTGGTGGATGTGGCCGCCGGTGATGCCGAAATGCTTCTCGATGCCGGGCGGGGTCAGCGGCATCATGTCAGCCACCAGGTCCGATGTGCCCGGTGCGTACCGGTCGCAGATCGCCAGGAGCTTTTCGACGTAGCCCGGGAGCGCCTCGTCCCAGGTCGTGCCGTCCAGCGCGTACGGCACCGACTGCACGAACAGCGCCGACGAGTGGTGCCCCTCGGCGTCCTGCAGCGACGGGTCGACGGTCGTGTGGACGTACCACTCCATGGTCGGCTCCTCCGGAAGCCGGCCCGCCTGCACCTCGGCCCACATCGCCCGCAGGGCCGCCATCGGCGATTCGCGGTCGTCGGTGCCGGCCAGCCCGGCCGAGCCCGGGAGCAGGTGGATCGTCGACCCGAACGGCGACGGCGCACCGGCCGGCAGGCAGGAGAACTGCGGCAGCCCGCGCAGGGCCAGGTTGACCTTCAGCGTCGTGCCCGGCCGCCGCACCGACTCCATCCGCGTGGTCAGCGACGACGGCAGCGCGCCCTCGGGCACCAGGCTCATCAGGCGGTAGGGGTCGCACGAGCCGAGCACCACCCGCGCCGACAGCGTGCGACCGTCCGCGAGCACCACTCCGCCGGCGGCGCCACCGTCCATCGTCACCGAGGTGACCTCGGCGTCGGTGTACAGCTTGGCGCCGGCCGCCCGCGCGGCCTCGGCGAAGGTGCGCGAGACGGTGCCCATGCCGCCCCGGGCGATCATCCAGGTGCCGTCCGCGCCCGGCAGGCGGCACATGTTGTGCGCCAGGAAGTTGTGCCCGGTGCCCGGGTCGTCGGGACCGGCGTTCAGGCCGGAGAGCCCGTCGGTCACCGCGTACATGCTCACGAGCAGCTCGCTCTTGAAGCCGAACCGCGCGAGGTAGTCGGCGACCGAACCCCGTACGAGATCGATGAATGTGCTTTGCAGCTGGGGCCGGATGTGCCGGTCGGCGATCTCCTCGACGCCGGTCGGCTCCTCGAGCCAGGCCGGCGCGAGGTCGGCCCGCAGCGCCGCGATCTCGACCGCCAGCTGCTCGTCGGCGGCGATGTCGCGCGGGGAGAAGAACCGCTCCATCTGCGCCCTGGTCTCGGCGTGGTCGCGGCCGAACAGGAGGTACGGCGAGCCGGCCGGCCCCGGCGTGGGCAGGAAGTAATGCGGGTCGCGGCGCAGGACCGGGATGTCCACGTCGAGGGTGCGCAGCAGCTCGGGCGGCATGAGCCCGAGCAGGTACGACCCGGTGGACTGGCCGAGACCGGGCACCTTGGGGAACGGCCGCTCGGTGCGGGTCGCTCCGCCCAGCACGCTCGCGGACTCGAGCACGACGACGTCGAGCCCGGCCCGGGCCAGCAGAATCGCGGAGACGAGACCGTTGTGACCGGCGCCGATGATCACAACGTCGGAGTGAGCGGGGATGGGGGTCATGACGAGCGAGCGTAGCGCGGCCGGGTGGGAGTTCGCTTCAGCGTTTCGTACGCGAATTCCCACCCAGAGTCACTCAACCCCGGCGGAGGACCGAGGACCGAGCGCGCCTGCCTGGCGCGCGTCCGGGAAGATGGGCGGCATGCGCGACCTCGTTCTGCTCGGCTCGACGGGTTCCATCGGCACCCAGGCCATCGACATCGTCCGGCGCAACCCCGATCGCTTCCGCGTGGTCGCCCTCGGCGCCGGCGGCGGCAACGTCGCCCTGCTCGCCGAGCAGGCCCTCGAGCTGGGCGTCGAGGTCGTCGGCGTGGCCCGGTCCAGCGTGGTCCAGGACCTTCAGCTCGCCTTCTACGCCGAGGCGCAGAAACGGGGTTACGCCACCGGCGGCTTCCGCATCCCCCGGATCGTGGCCGGGCCCGACGCGATGACCGAGCTGGCCCGCGTCCCCTGCGACGTGGTGCTCAACGGCGTGGTCGGCAGCCTCGGCCTCGCGCCCACCCTGGCCGCGCTCGAGTCGGGCCGGGTGCTCGCCCTGGCGAACAAGGAGTCGCTGGTGGCCGGCGGCCCGCTCGTGCACCGGCTGGCGAAACCCGGCCAGATCGTCCCGGTCGACTCCGAGCACTCGGCGCTCGCCCAGTGCCTGCGCGGTGGCACCGCGGCCGAGGTGACGAAGCTCATCTTGACCGCGAGCGGCGGCGCCTTCCGCGGCCGCCGGCGCGAGGAGCTGACCGACGTCACGGTCGACGACGCGCTCAAGCATCCGACCTGGGACATGGGCCCGGTCGTCACGATCAACACGGCCACCATGGTCAACAAGGGTCTCGAGGTGATCGAGGCGCACGAGCTGTTCGGTGTCGCGTACGACGACATCGAGGTCATGGTCCACCCGCAGTCGGTGATCCACTCCATGGTCGAGTTCGCCGACGGCTCGACGTTGGCGCAGGCCAGCCCGCCCGACATGCGGCTGCCGATCGCGCTCGCGCTGGCCTGGCCCGAGCGCGTGCCCGCGGCGGCCAGTCCGGTGAACTGGCGGGAAGCACACAACTGGGAGCTGCGCCCGCTCGACGAGGAGGCATTCCCGGCGGTCCGGCTGGCCAAGGAGGCGGGCCGCGCCGGCCGCTGCCGCCCGGCCATCTTCAACGCCGCGAACGAGGAGTGTGTGGCCGCGTTCGTCGACGGTCGGCTACCTTTTCTGGGCATCGTCGACACCTTGGAGCGCGTCCTCGCCGCGGCCCCTGACTTTGCCGAGCCGGGTACCGTCGAGGAAGTGCTTGCCGCCGAGGCATGGGCTCGTGCCCAGGCGCACCGGATGATCTCAACTGTGGCCGAAGGAGCCTGATGCTGTACTGGCTGGGAGTGGCCGGCTTCGCGCTGACCATCCTGATCTCGGTGAGCCTCCACGAGGCCGGCCACATGATCACCGCCAAGCGCTTCGGCATGAAGGTGACGAGGTACTTCGTCGGCTTCGGGCCGACGATCTTCTCGTGGCGCCGCGGCGAGACGGAGTACGGCCTCAAGGCCATCCCGCTCGGCGGCTTCTGCAAGATCGTGGGCATGACGCCGCAGGACGACGACGTCGAGCCGGAGGACCAGCCCCGGGCCATGTGGCGCTTCCCGGTCTGGAAACGGACGATCGTCATGTCCGCCGGCTCGATCACCCACTTCCTGCTCGCCCTCGCGGCGGCCTGGGTGGTCGCGTTCACGCTCGGCCTGCCCAACACGTCGTACCCGGCGACCGCCGCGGCCCAGCTCCAGCAGAAGCCGTTCATCTCGGTCTCGGAGTGTGCCTGGCTCGCCATCCCGGCCGACGGCCACGAGTGCACGCCGGGCGAGGCCGGCTCGGTGGCCAGCCCGGCCTGGACGGCCGGCCTGCGCGACGGCGACCTCATCACCCAGGTGGGCACCACCTCGGTGGCCACCTTCGGCAACCTCAACGACGCGATCCGGGCCCAGCAGCCGGGCAAGGTCCCGTTCACGTACGTCCGCGACGGCGTCACCAAGACGGTCGACGTCGCGCTGGTCAGCGCCGAGCGCCCCCCGGTCGACAACGCGAAGGGCGCGGTCACCAAGGTCGCCGTGGCCGGCCTCGGCTGGGACGGCGACAGCGTCCCCGGCACGATCAAGTACAACCCGGGCACCGCGGTCGGCGGCACGTTCGACTACGGCTGGTTCATCGTCGAGAACACGTTCTCGTCCCTCGGCCGCATCCCGCAGAAGGTGCCGGCCCTGTGGCACTCGCTGACCGGCAGCGAGCGCGACCCCGACACCCCGATCAGCGTGGTGGGCGCGAGCCGGCTCGGCGGCGAGGCGATCGAGCACGGGGTGCCCGAGCTCTTCCTCAACATCTTCATCACGCTGAACATCTTCATCGGCATCTTCAACCTGCTGCCGCTGCTGCCGCTCGACGGCGGGCACATCGCGATCGCCTGGTTCGAACGGGCGCGCTCCTGGCTCTACGCTCGTCTGCGCAAGCCCGACCCCGGCCGCGTCGACTACTACAAGCTCATGCCGATCACGTACGCGGTCATTCTTATCGGTGGTGCGTTCACCCTGCTGACAGTTACCGCCGATATCGTCAACCCGATCCAGATCTTCAATAGGTGATGCCACAGTGACCGCTGTCAGTCTCGGTATGCCGGCCGTGCCTCCGCCGCCGCTCGCGCCCCGGCGGAAGAGCCGTCAGATCATGGTGGGCAACGTTCCGGTCGGCGGGGGCGCCCCGGTGAGCGTCCAGTCGATGACCACGACGCTCACCTCCGACGTCAACTCCACCCTCCAGCAGATCGCCGAGCTCACCGCCGCGGGCTGCCAGATCGTGCGGGTGGCCGTGCCGTCACAGGACGACGTGGAGGCGCTCCCCGCGATCGCCAAGAAGTCGCACCTGCCGGTGATCGCCGACATCCACTTCCAGCCGAAGTACGTCTTCGCGGCGATCGACGCCGGCTGCGCGGCCGTCCGGGTCAACCCGGGCAACATCCGCCAGTTCGACGACAAGGTCAAGGAGATCGCGAAGGCGGCCTCCGACGCCGGCATCCCGATCCGGATCGGCGTCAACGCCGGCAGCCTCGACAAGCGGATCATGGAGAAGTACGGCAAGGCCACGGCCGAGGCCCTGGTCGAGTCGGCGCTGTGGGAGTGCTCGCTGTTCGAGGAGCACGGCTTCCGGGACATCAAGATCTCGGTGAAGCACAACGACCCGGTCGTCATGATCCGCGCCTACCGGCAGCTGGCCGAGCAGTGCGACTACCCGCTGCACCTGGGCGTCACCGAGGCCGGCCCGGCGTTCCAGGGCACCATCAAGAGCTCGGTGGCGTTCGGCGCGTTGCTGGCCGAGGGCATCGGCGACACGATCCGGGTGTCGCTCTCCGCCCCGCCGGTCGAGGAGATCAAGGTCGGCAACGCGATCCTCGAGTCGCTCGGCCTGCGCGAGCGCGGCCTCGAAATCGTCTCCTGCCCGTCCTGCGGCCGCGCCCAGGTCGACGTGTACACGCTCGCCGAGCAGGTCACCGCGGCGCTGGACGGCTTCCCGGTGCCGCTCCGGGTGGCGGTCATGGGTTGCGTGGTGAACGGCCCGGGTGAGGCCCGTGAGGCCGATCTCGGCGTCGCCTCCGGCAACGGCAAGGGCCAGATCTTCGTACGCGGCCAGGTGATCAAGACGGTGCCCGAGTCGATCATCGTCGAGACCCTGGTCGAGGAGGCGCTGCGGCTGGCCGACGAGATGGGCGCCGACCTGCCCGACGAGCTGCGCGAGCTGATGCCCGGGCCGCAGGTGACCGTGCACTGACGCGAGATGCGCGAAAGGGGGCCATATGGCCCCCTTTTTTGCGCGCCGCACGGATGACAGCGGGTGGTCACGCCCCCTGGTCTGTCATATCCTGCGGCCCTCCCCTCCGCGGAAAGCGAACGTCGAAGATGCCGGAAGACGATCTGGAAGTCACCGTCCTGCTTCCCTGTCTCAACGAGGCGGAGACGCTCGAGGTCTGCGTCCGCAAGGCGCTGACGTCGCTCGCCGAGCTGGGCGTCGACGGTGAGGTGCTGGTCAGCGACAACGGCTCGACCGACGGCTCGCCGGAGATCGCCCGCACGGCCGGCGCCCGGGTCGTCCACGCCCCCATCCGCGGTTACGGCGGGGCCCTTCTCCACGGCATCGAGCACGCCCGCGGCCGGTACATCATCATGGCCGACGCCGACGACTCGTACGACCTGTCCGACCTGGGCCCGTTCGTCGAGAGCCTCCGCGCCGGCCACGACCTCGTCATGGGCAACCGCTTCCGTGGCGGCATCGCCCCCGGCGCCATGCCGTTCCTGCATCGCTACGTGGGCAACCCGGTGTTGTCCCGATTGGGCCGCGCGCTGATCGGCCTCAAGGGCATCAAGGACTTCCACTGTGGCATCCGCGGCTTCGACCGCGACCGCATCCGGCGGCTCGACCTCTGCATGCCCGGCATGGAGTTCGCCTCCGAGCTGGTCGTCCGCGCGTCGCACAGCGGCTACGACCTGACCGAGGTGCCGACCACGCTGCGGCCCGACGGCCGCAGCCGCCCGCCGCACCTGCGCACCTGGCGCGACGGCTGGCGTCATCTGCGCTTCCTGCTGGTCTTCGCCCCGCGCCGTACGCTGATCTGGCCGGGCCTCGTCCTGTTCGTGCTCGGCGTCGTCGGCACCGGCCTGCTGTCGTTCGGCCCCCGCTCGATCGGCGGCGTCCAGTTCGACATCAACGCCCTCGCGTACACCTGCGTGGCGATCCTGGTCGGTGCCCAGCTGGTCCTCTTCGGAGGCTTCGCCGAGCTCTACGGCCGGTTCGAGGGCCTGGTCCGCGACCGGGCGCTGAGTCGCTGGGTCCGCTGGCTGAGCTTCGAACGCTGCGTCGCGATCGGACTGGGCCTGATCGCCGTGGGCCTGGCCGGCACGATCCTCGCCCTGACCCACTGGAGCGAGACCGGCTTCGGCCACCTCGACCCCCGCGGCACTATCCGCCTGGTCCTGCCATCCGCCACCGCCATCGCCCTCGGCGTGATCGGGGTCTTCGCCGGCCTCTTCGCCAGCCTGCTCACCCTCCGCGGCGTCCGCACCGATGCGACGGTCACGGACCGCATCCCTCGCCAGCGCGACGGCGGCCGCTCCCTGACGCCCACCGCCTGAGCGCTCCCGCGCTCACGCTTCGAAGGCCAGGGTGGGCGCGGAGTGCTGCGGCCTCTGGAGCATTTCCGGCGCGGGCCAGCCGGCCGGGGGAGGACCGCCGACCCAGAAGTATTCGAGGCGGTCGAGAACACCGTCGTGGCCGTACAGCAGGATCGCGTCACCGTCCGTACCGGCGACCCTGGCGTCCGCGATGAGCTCGAGACCGTCCGGTCCGGTGCGGAAGTCGACCGTCGGGCAGCCGCACCCGCACGTGCCGACCACGCGCAGGTCGGCGATCTGCGGCCGGAGCCGGGCTCCGTCCAGGAAGGGCAGGTCAAGCAGAGCGGCCACGATCGCTAGCTCGTCGTTGTTCAACAACCGGCTCGTATCCGCATTCATGAACGCAGGTTGACAGACCGAATCAAGTCCCCCGGATGCTGGACACCCGCGCCGGGACGGACAAGGCTGGCGAAATGCGCTCACGGACGACCGGCATGTGGTGGGGAGCGGCCATCGAGGCGCCCGACCCCGGGGCCCTGGCCAGGTTCTATGCCGCCCTGCTCGGCTGGCCGCAGGTTCACGAGGAGCCCGGCACCGCGATCGTCGGCACGCCCGGCGGCAGCTTCCTGGTCTTCCAGCAGGCCACCGATTACACGCCGCCGACCTGGCCGCCCACGCCCGGCGCCCAGCGCCCGATGATGCATCTCGACTTCCAGGTGGGCGACCTGGACGAGGCGGTGGCCGAGGCGCAGGAACTGGGTGCCAAGCTGGCCGACGCCCAGCCGCAGGAGAACGTCCGCGTCCTGTTCGACCCGGCGGGACACCCGTTCTGCCTGTGCCGCGACGACGGCTGAGAACCGGTCAGAACAGGATGGTCGCGAACGAGCCGGCCGACACGAACCCGCACCGAGCGTAAACACGCCGGGCCGGCAGATTGTAATCGTTGACATACAGGCTCACCGTGGGTGACACCCGGTGGAGCGCGTCGCGCACGACCGCGGCCATCGCCGGCGCGGCCAGACCGCGCCCGCGGAACTCGGGGTCGACCCAGACGCCCTGCACCTGCGTGGTGCGGCGGGTGACGATCGCCAGCTCGGCCTTGAAGATGACCCGGTCGCCGAGGAATCGCGCGTACGCCCGCTTGCCCTTCACCAGCTCGGCGATGCGCCGCCGGTAGCCCCGGCCGCCGTCGTCGAGCAGCGGGGAGACGCCGACCTCTTCGGTGTACATCGCTACCGCCGCCGGGAACAGCTGGTCGACCTCGCTCGGCTTGACCAGCCGCACCTCGGGGTCGGGCTCGATCACCGGGTCGCGGTCGGCGACCAGCAGCGGCTGGTTGGGGCGCACGTCGCGGGCGCGTCCCCAGTACCCGCCGAGGCGGTCCCACAGGTCGAGCACCGCCTCGGAACGGCCGATGATCGAGGAGCAGATGCGGACCTCGGCGCCCAGCATGTCGGCGAAGGCGGCGGTCGCGGCCGGGGTCGTGCAGACCGGCACCAGGTGTGCCCCCGACCAGACGATCGACTCGACGCGGCGGCCGGAACCGTAGCCGAAGATGCGGCCGTCGGAGCGCCACCAGTTCAGGCCGTGCGCGGCCACCCGCTCGGCGATCTGGGCGCCCGCGTAGGGATCGCGGTCGAGGATGCGCTCGACCGCGGCGCGCTCGGACTCCCCGAGTTGGCGAATGGGCACCGTCAGCACAGGTATCACATTGCCAGATCCCATGCCCAGGGCACGCGCCGCAACCCCCTCTCTTCAAGAATCCCTTGCACCCGTTGCATCGCCGATATATCGTCTACCTATCGACAACAGAACGGAGATAGTCATGAGGTCACACACTGAAGGTTTCCACGGCCGGCGCATGCGTGGCGGTTTCGGATTCGGCTTCCCCTTCGGCCCAGGCGAGTTCGGCCCCGGCGGACCGTTCGGTCCCGGCGGGCCCCGAGGTCAACGCCGAGGCGGCCGGGGCACCCGGCTCAACGTCCGTCCCGCGGTCCTCGCGCTCCTGCTCGAGCGGCCCATGCACGGCTACGAGATCATCCAGGAGCTCGACTCCCGCACCAACGGCATCTGGCGCCCCAGCCCCGGCTCGGTCTACCCGACCCTCCAGCTCCTGGAGGACGAGGGCCTCATCGAGCAGGAGGCCGAGGGCGGCCGCAAGAGCTACCACCTGACCGACGCCGGCCGCCCCGAGGCCGAGACCGCCGCGCAGAACCCGCCGTGGGCCAGCATCGGCGACGAGACCATGAGCCAGGTGCAGGACTTCCGCGACGCGGCGGTCGGCATCATGGGCGCGCTCAAGCAGGTCGGCTTCAACGGCACGCCCGATCAGCGCCAGAAGGCGCTCGAGGTGCTCAACGAGACAAAGCGCAAGCTCTACGCGATCCTCGCCGACGAATGATCGGCTGAGCGCGACCAGGGCTGGGGGAGAAGGTGCACTCTTCGGGGGTGCACCTTCTCCCCTTTCCCGTACGGGGGTTTCAGCGGCCGAGCGCGGTCAGTGTCTCCAGGAGAACCGTGGGACCGCCCGCCTCGAGGGCGGGAGTTGGCAGCAGGGCCATGACCGGGACGGTGACGCCGGCCTTCGCGTAGGCCTCCACCTTCGCGCGGCAGGTTTCCGGGTTGCCGTGGACGATGAGGTCGTCGACCACCTCGTCGGGGATGGCGGCCAGGGCCGCCTTGCGCTCGCCGGCCGCCCACGCCTCCCACATCGGGGTCAGGGTCCGGTCGCGGCCCAGCCAGCGGTGGAAGGCGGCATAGGCGGGGACGGTCAGGTACGCCGCGATCAGGCGGCGGCCGACGGCCCGGGCGTAGCTCTCGTCGTCGGTGGGGCAGACGAAGATGCGGGCGGCCACGTCGAAACCGGCCGGCGCCGACTTGGTCTCGGCCAGAGCGGTGGTCACGTCGGCCGGGGAGAGCCAGTTCAGGATCACGCCGTCGGCCTCGGCGGCGGCCAGCCGGAGCATCCCGGGGCGCAGGGCCGCCAGCAGGATCTGCGGCGGCGTGGCCGGCGGGCGCTCCAGGCGGAACCGGCGCAGCGCGAACGTGCCGAAGTCGTGGTCGACCAGCTCGCCGGCCAGCGCCGCCTTCAGAAAGCGGAGCATGTCGCGGCTGCGCGCGTACGGCTCGGAGAAGTCGACCGCGTTCCAGTCGCCGACCACGACCGGGGACGACGAGCCGATGCCGAGCTGGAAGCGACCCGGCGCGGCCTCGGCCAGCGCGGCGGCGCTCATCGCGAGCAGGCCCGGCCCCCGGGTGAAGACCGGCGTGATCGCCGTGCCCAGGCGCATCGACGGCGTCCACGCGGCGGCCATCGCCAGCGGGGTGAACGCGTCGGTCCCGGCCACCTCGGACGACCACAGGTCGGTGAAGCCGGCGCCCGCGAGCGCCTCGTAGACGGCCCGGTGATCGGCGAGCGGAACCCCGCCCAGCGGAACGGTCATGCCCCATCGCATCGACATGCGCATGATCCTGCCTGGCGCGGCGAGTGAGGTCCACCACCGCGCCTGTGGCATGGACCGCGACCCGAGTATCTTTTTAGACTGACCAGTCAGTTCAAATAGGGAGTCGATGATGCCGGTGCTCACCGCGTGCGGGGCGGGCGTTCGCCACCGCCGCCGCTGGCTCTTCCGCGGTCTCGACGTATCCGTCGAGGCGGGCGACCTGGTCGCGATCGTCGGGCCGCCCGGCAGCGGCCGCACGACGCTGCTGCTCGCGCTGGCCCGCCGCTTCCGCCTGTCCGAGGGCAAGGTCGCCGTCGATGGCCGGGCCGCCCTCGGCCACGTGCCCGAGGTGACCGCGCCGGAACCCGTGTTCACCGTCGCCGAGCACGTCCGCGAGCGCCTCGCCCTGCTCGGCCGCAAGCGCGACGACGAGGTCGACCTGCTCGGCCTCGACCCGGCGGCGAAGGGCCGCGACCTGACGCCGTACGAGAAGCAGCTTCTGGGTTTGGTCCTGGCTCGCCTGGCGAACCCGGCCGTGGTCGCCCTGGACGGCCTGGACGACGGGCTGGACGCCCTCGAGCAGGCGGACCTTCGGCAGCGGCTGAAGGAGCTCTCCGCGGCCGGCGTGGCGGTCGTCTTCACGGCCCGCGACCTCGGCGCCGGCGACGCCACGACGGTGATCCACCTGGGTACGCCCACCTCCACGCGACACGGTGAAATCGAGGAAGAGCTGTGAAGGCTTTCGCCCTGGCGGGCATGGAGATCAAGCGGTTCATGCGCAGCCGGCTCACCGCGGCGGCGCTGGCCGTCCTCGCGGTCGTGCCGCTGCTGTACGGCGCGCTCTACCTGTACGCGTTCTGGGATCCGTACGGGCGGCTCAACCACATCCCGGCGGCGCTGGTCGTCGAGGACCGCACGGCCACCGCCACCGACGGAACGAGGGTGCACGCGGGCCGGGACCTCGCCGACGAGCTGGAGCGACGCGAGATCTTCGACTGGCACGTCACCGACGAGAAGGGCGCCGAGAAGGGCCTGGCCAGCGGCAAGTACCAGATCATGGTGCGGATCCCGGCCGACTTCTCGGCGAACCTGGCCGCGGCGCCCGACGCCGGCGCGACACCCGAGTCGGCCCAGCTGCGGGCGGTCAGCGACGACGCGACCAACTACCTGAGCGGGGTCTTCGCCCGCACGGCCTTCGACGAGGTGCGCTCGGCCGCCGCGTCCAGCGCCTCGGCCAAGTACTACGACCGGATGCTCATCGGCTTCACCGACCTCAAGCACCAGACGCAGGAGGCCGCCGACGGCGCGAAGAAGATCGACAACGGGCTGGGCGACGCCGGCGACGGCGCCGGGCAGGTCGCGAGCGGGCTCGACCGGGCGCACGGCGCCGCGGGGCAGCTCGGGACCGGGCTCGGCCAGGCCGGCCAGGGCGCGAGCGACCTCGTCGACGGGCTCGCCCGGCTGAACGCGGGCGCCCAGCAGCTCGCGACCGGCACGGCGCAGGCCGCGAGCGGCGGCCGGCAGCTCGCGACCGCGGTCGACGGCGCGGCCGACAAGATCGTGCCGGTGCTGCGGGACAACGCGCGGACCATTCAGGACGCGGCGACCCTGGTGGCGCGCGGGGCGGACACCCTCGCCGCGAACATCGGGACCATCCAGACGGCGGCCGACCAGGCCGTGCACGACGCGAAGCAGCTGCAGGACTACCTGAACACGCTGCCGGGCGACACCGAGGGCCTGGCCGACGCGAAGGCGCTGGCGGCCAGGCTGGTCGCGGCGGCCGAGCAGGTGCAGCACACCATCCACGCGGCCGACCTGGACCAGTTGCGCGCCCAGCTCAAGCAGGTGGCGGCCACGGCCCGGCAGGTCGCCGCCGCGGCGCCGCACCTCGCCGACGACGTGCAGGCCGCGCGCGCCCAGGTCGACCGGCTCGCCGACGGGCTCGGCCGGCTCGCGACCGGCGCCCAGCAGTTGCAGACCGGCACCGCGCAGGCCAAGGACGGCGCCGAGGACCTGCGGGGCGGCATCTATCGGCTCGCCACCGGCACGCGACAGCTCGAGACCGGGCTCGGCGACCTCTCGGCCGGCCAGCGGTCGCTGGTCGACGGCCTCGGCCAGTTGCAGGGCGGCGCCGCGCGGCTCGCGTCCGGGTTGAGCGACGGCGCCGCGCAGATTCCGGGCTATGGCGACGACACCTCGCAGCGGGCCGGCATCCTGGCCAACCCGGTCGCCCTCGATCGCACGGTGCAGCACCCGGCCGGTACCTACGGCGTCGGCTTCGCGCCGTACTTCCTGGCCCTGGCGCTCTGGGTCGGCGCGATGATCACCTTCATGGTGTTGCGGCCGCTCAACCGCCGGCACCTGATGTCGGGCGCGCCCGTGCACCGGGTCGCGCTGGCCGGGTTGCTGCCGGCGGTCGCGATCGGGCTCACCCAGGCGACGCTGCTGTTCGCGGTGGTGCGCTTCGGGCTCGGTCTCTCGCCGGTGCATCCGCTGCTGACCTGGGGTTTGCTGCTGCTCACCGCGACCGCCTTCGCGGCGGTCATGCAGCTGATCGGGGCCGCTCTCGGCGCGCCCGGCCGGATCGTCGCGCTGGCGCTGCTCATGCTGCAGCTGACCTCGTCCGGCGGCACCTATCCGGTGCAGACCACGCCGGGGTTCTTCCAGGCGATTCACCCGATCCTGCCCATGACGTACGTGGTGGAGGCCGCTCGTCACGCCATCGACGGTGGGTCCGCGGGACCGATCCTGGTCGGCGTGACGGTGCTCAGCGCGTACGCCATCGGGTCCTTGATCTTGACCTTGATCGTGGCTCGCCGGGGGCGGCAGCTCACGCCGTCGAAGCTCCACCCGGAGCTCGCCGTGTGATCGGTGTGATGGACTTGAGGTCGTGACGGGAGACGGGGCGGTGACGGACGGGCGCAGCCGGCGGCGCGTCGACACCCGGCAGCGTCTGTACGAGGCGGCCGTCGAGCTCATCGCCGAGCAGGGTTTCTCGGCGACCACGGTGGACGACATCGCGCTGCGGGCCAAGGTCGCCAAGGGCACCGTCTACTACAACTTCAAGTCGAAGAACGACCTCTTCGAGGAGCTGCTGCGGCACGGGATCGGCCTGCTCACCGACGCTTTCCGGGAGGCGGTGAAGGGTCTGCCGCCGCGCGAGGCGGTCGGCGCCCTGGTGCGCACCCAGCTGGAGTACATCCGCCGGTACCGGGCGTTCGCCCAGCTGCTGCTCTCCGAGATGTGGCGCACCAACCGCGAGTGGCACCAGACCCTGATCCTGCTGCGCGAACAGGCGATCGGGGTGATCGCCGAGACCGTCCAGGCCGGCGTCGACTCCGGCGACCTGCCGGCCGACCTCGACGTGCGGGTGGCGTCGGCGGCCCTGTTCGGCGTGGGGCTGGTGGTGGCGGTCGACTGGCTGGTCTTCCAGCCGGAGCGCCCGATCGAGGACGTGGAGGAGTCGCTGCTCGCGATCGTGCGCCGGGTGGGCTGATGTCGCTTACGGCGCGGGCGCGGCCGTCGCCGCGGTGGCCGATCAGGCGGCGGGCGCGGTGGGGGTCGGGGTGTCGACGTCGTCCTCGGCGGTGAGGACGCCGCCCAGCTCGAGGATGCGGCGGTGGGCCGCGGCCAGGCGGTCTTCCAGGGTGACGATGCGGCAGGCGGCGGCGAGCAGGATGCCCTCGTCGAGGAGCTGGCGCACGCGTTCGGCGAGCTGGAGCTGGTGGCGCGAGTAGCGGCGGTGGCCGCCGGTCGAGCGCTCGGGCGCGATCAGGCCCGCGGCGCCGAGGCTGCGCAGGAAGGCCGGCGTCACGCCGATCATGTCGGCGGCCCGGCCCATCGTGTACGCCGGGTAGTCGGCGTCATCGAAGGTGAAGCTCATCGGTCCTTTCCCGGGGGTTCGGGTATAGGTCTTCCAGGATTAACGCTGTTGCCTTCAAAACCGCGGGGGCGCAGTCCAGGGCCCCGGCGGGTAACCGGGGCCCTGGCTGTTCAATTCTGATGCCGACCGTCGTCGGCGCATGAGGTCGTCCGTCTGCGTGCCGCTAGCGGACGGCCTGAGTGATGGGCATCGGCTGCGATCACCTCTTGTCGGGTCGGGGACGTTGTGATTTCGCGTTGCTGCGGTATCTCGTCCTCCTCTGCCAACTCAGGGTCTGTGCCAGTTGCGTGTCGGCTGTGCGTGGCCGACTCCAGAAATGCTATGCCCGAGACGCGGTTATTTCTAGTACCGTCGCTGGAGATTTTTCGGACAAAAGGTCCGACCGAGGCGTGGCCTCGATGTTTATGGCGGCGGTGCGGGGCGGGCGCCGGGCGCGGCGAAGCCGCACGTGAGAGAGGTGACCGCGCCCCGCACCGCCGCGGGACAGGGGCGAGTTGACAGCCCCTGAGCGCGAAGCCTGCCGAGGGCTTGCGTTGTCTGATCTGTCTACGAGTGTGGCGGTCCGCCCGTGCCACCGGCAACGGAATTAACCGTTGATCATTGACGTGCGTAACAACCGGGGGAGATCATCACGGCAGCGGTGACCCTGGTCACAGCAACCCCTCGGTCAAGGGAGTCGCAATGAGCGTCAACCCAGCACCCAGCACCGACGAAGAACGCCTGGCCCAACTCGGCTATCAGCAGGAGCTGCACCGCCGACTCTCCGGCTTCTCGAACTTCGCGGTCTCCTTCTCGATCATTTCCATTCTGGCCGGTGCGATCACGTCGTACGGCATCGCCATGACTGCCGGCGGGCCCATCGCGATCACGCTCGGCTGGCTCTTCGTCGGCATCATGGTCACCTTCGTGGCGCTGGCCATGGCCGAGGTCTGCTCGGCCTATCCCACGGCCGGCGGCCTCTACTGGTGGGCCGCGGCGCTGGCCAAACGCAACAAGGCCGCGTGGGCCTGGTTCGTGGGCTGGTTCAACTTCCTCGGCGAGGTCGCGGTCACGGCGGCCATCGACTTCGGCGCGGCGATCACCACGTCGGCGTTCCTGAGCCTGACCTTCGACATGGAGGTCACCAAGGCCCGTACGTTCCTGATCTTCCTGGTGATCATCATCGTGCACGGCCTGCTCAACACGTTCGGCGTCAACCTCGTCAAGCTGCTCTCCGACGTCAGCGCCTGGTGGCACCTGGTCGGCGTGGCCGTGATCGTGGTGCTGCTGGCCGTGCTGCCCGACCAGCACAAGTCGCTCGGCGATGTGTTCTTCGAAGTGCACAACGCCACCGGCTTCACCTTCGCCGGGGCGAGCGTCTACGCGGTCCTCATCGGGCTGTTGATGGCGCAGTACACGTACACCGGCTACGACGCCTCGGCGCACGTCGCCGAGGAGACCCACGACGCGTCGACGGCCGCGCCGCGCGGCATCGTGCTGTCCGTGGTGGTCTCGGTGATCGCCGGCTTCGTCCTGCTCTTCGCGATCACCTGGTCGATCCAGGACTACGAGGCGGAACGGACCACGGCGCTCGGCCTGCCGCCCGCGCAGATCTTCATCGATGCGGCCGGCCACAACACGGGCACGTTCCTGGTCTTCATCTGCATGGTGGCGCAGTGGTTCTGCGGGATGGCGTCGGTGACCGCGAACTCGCGGATGTCGTACGCGTTCTCGCGGGACGGCGCGCTGCCCGGCTCGCGGATCTGGAAGCAGGTCAATCCGCGTACGGGCACGCCGACCAACTCCATCTGGCTCTGCGTGACGCTCTCGACGATCATCGTGCTGCCCTCGCTGTGGAACACCACGGCATACCTGGCGGCGACCTCGATCGCCGTCATCGGGCTCTACGTCGCGTACGTGGCGCCGGTGTTCCTGCGGCGGATGAACCCGGACTTCCAGCCGGGGCCGTGGAACCTCGGCAAGTGGAGCGCGCCGGTCGGCTGGATCGCGATCGTCTGGGTCGTGATCATCTGCGTGCTGTTCGTCCTGCCCACCGCCAGCCCGATCAACGCCACGACCTTCAACTACACGATCGTCGCCGTGGCGGTCGTGGTGGGCGCGGCGGCGATCTGGTGGTTCGCGAGCGCCAAGAACTGGTTCACCGGTCCGCGCCAGAACGTGCTCGACCAGGCCGCCCAGGGCGAGCCGACGCTTCCGACTGAATGATCATTTGCAGTGACCGGGGGACGGGCGCACGCCCGTCCCCCGGAAATTGTCAGCCTCCTGCGATAGGACTGGTGCATGGACCTCGAGGAGCTCGACGTCTCGGTCGGCAACGGCAGCATCGACACGGTGCTGCTGGCCCTGACCGACATGCAGGGGCGCCTGCAGGGCAAACGCCTGCACGGCCGCTACTTCATGGACGACGTGGCCACCGGCGGCAGCGAGGGGTGCAACTACCTGCTCGCGGTCGACGTCGACATGAACACGGTGGACGGCTACGCGATGTCCTCCTGGTCCAGCGGCTACGGCGACTTCGTGATGCGGCCCGATTTCGGCACGCTGCGCCGGGTGCCGTGGCAGCCGGCCACCGCCATGGTCCTGGCCGACCTGTTCACGGTCGGCGGCGAGCCGGTCTACGCCTCGCCCCGGCAGATCCTGCGGCGCCAGCTCGACCGGCTGGCCGCGCACGGGCTCACCGCGTTCGCCGGCACCGAGCTCGAGTTCGTGCTCTACAAGGACAGCTACGAGCAGGCGTTCGACAAGAACTACCGCGATCTGGTCCCGGCAAACCAGTACAACGTGGACTATTCGATGCTCGGGACGGCCCGGGTCGAGCCGCTGCTGCGCCGCATCCGCAACGAGATGTACGGCGCCGGCCTGCAGCCCGAGAGCGCCAAGGGCGAGTGCAACTACGGCCAGCACGAGATCGCGTTCCGCTACGCCGACGCGCTGACCTGCGCCGACAACCACGTCATCTACAAGAACGGCGCGAAGGAGATCGCCGCGCAGGAGGGCATGGCGCTCACCTTCATGGCCAAGCCCAATGCCCGCGAGGGCAACTCCTGCCACATCCACTTCTCGCTCCGCGGGGCGGACGGCCGCTCGGCGATGCTCGGCGACGGGCCGGGCCACCTCAGCGTCGTCGGGCAGCGGGTGCTCGCCGGGCTGCTCGCCACGATGCGCGACTTCAGCCTGCTCTTCGCGCCGAACGTGAACTCGTACAAGCGCTATCAGCCCGGCTCGTTCGCGCCGACCGCGCTGCGCTGGGGCGTCGACAACCGCACGTGCGCGCTGCGGATGGCCGGCCACGGCCAGGGCATGCGGGTGGAAAATCGGGTGCCGGGCGGGGACGTGAACCCGTACCTCGCGATCGCCGCGCTGGTGGCGGGGGCGATCCATGGCCTGGAGAACGAGCTCGAGCTGGAGCCGGAGTTCACCGGGAACGCGTACGACGACGCCACCGCGGGGCGGGTGCCGGCGACCCTGCGGGAGGCACAGGAGCTGTGGCTCGGCAGTTCGACGGCCCAGGAGGCGTTCGGGCCGGACGTGGTCGGCCACTACGCGAACATGGCCCAGGTCGAGCTGACGGCCTTCGACGCCGCCGTGACCGACTGGGAGTTGCGCCGCGGTTTCGAACGAATGTGAAAGGCTCTCCGCGTGACCACTGACGTGATCAACCCGGCCACCGGGACGGTATTGACCAGTGTCCCTTCGCTCGGGCTCGCCGAGGTCGACCAGGCGATCGACCGCGCTCAGCGGGCCTTTCCCGGCTGGCGGGCGGTCGCTCCGGGCGAGCGGGCGCGGCTCCTGCGCCGCTTCGCCGCCGTGGTGGAGGAGCACCTCGACGAGCTCGCCGACCTCGAGGTGCGCAACGCGGGCCACACGATCGGCAACGCGCGCTGGGAGGCCGGCAACGTCCGGGACGTGCTCAACTACTACGCGGGCGCGCCCGAGCGGCTGATCGGCAAGCAGATCCCGGTCGCCGGCGGTCTCGACGTGACGTTCCACGAGCCGCTCGGCGTGGTCGGCATCATCGTCCCGTGGAACTTCCCGATGCCGATCGCCGGCTGGGGTTTCGCCCCCGCTCTCGCGGCCGGCAACACGGTCGTCCTCAAGCCGGCCGAGCTCACCCCGCTCACCGCGATCCGCCTCGGCGAACTGGCGCTCGAGGCCGGCGTGCCCGAGGGCGTCTTCCAGATCGTCCCGGGCAAGGGCTCGATCGTCGGGCAGCGGTTCGTCACCCACCCGGCGGTACGCAAGGTCTGCTTCACCGGTTCGACCGAGGTCGGCAAATCGATCATGGCGGGCTGCGCCGACCAGGTGAAGCGGGTGACCCTCGAGCTCGGCGGCAAGAGCGCCAACATCGTCTTCGCCGACGCCGACCTGGAGAAGGCGGCGGCCGCCGCCCCCGCGTCGGTCTTCGACAACGCCGGCCAGGACTGCTGCGCCCGGTCGCGCCTGCTGGTGCAGGAATCGGTGTACGACAAGTTCCTCGCCCTGTTGGAGCCGGCGGTCCGGGCATTCCGGGTGCAGGATCCGTCGGACGCGGCCGCCGAGATGGGCCCGCTGATCTCCGCGGCCCACCGCACCACCGTGGCGTCCTACGTCGAGGGCGCCGATGTCGCGTTTGTCGGAAATGCCCCGGAGGGGGACGGCTGGTGGTTCCCGCCGACGGTGCTGCTCGCCCACTCGCCCGGCGACCGGCATTGGCGCGAGGAGGTCTTCGGCCCAGTGTTGTCGGTGCTGCCGTTCCGCGACGAGCAGGAGGCGGTCCGGCTGGCCAACGACACCGAGTACGGCCTGTCCGGCTCGCTCTGGACCCGCGACCTGGGCCGGGCGCTGCGCGTCTCGCGGGCCGTGGAGACCGGCGCGCTCAGCGTCAACAGCCACTCCTCGGTGCGGTACTGGACCCCGTTCGGCGGCATGAAGCAGTCCGGTCTCGGCCGCGAGCTCGGCCCGGACGCGCTGCACGGCTTCACCGACGTCAAGAACGTGTTCCTAGCCTCGGGAGAATAAGTGGATCGTTTGCAGGACCGCGTCGCCGTGATCACCGGCGCCGGCAGTGGGATCGGGCTCGCCACCGCCCGCCGGTTCGCGGCCGAGGGCGCTCGGGTGGTCTGTGTTGACATTTCGGATAAATCGGGTGGAGATGCGGCCGCCGAGGTCGGCGGCGAGTTCGTGGCCTGCGACGTGTCCGATGAGGAGCAAGTCAGGGCGCTCTTCGACGGCGTCGCCGAACGCTACGGGCGGGTCGACATCGCGTTCAACAACGCCGGCATCTCGCCGCCCGACGACGACTCGATCCTGGTCACCGGCATCGAGGCCTGGGAGCGGGTCCTCAAGGTCAACACGACCTCGGTCTTCTTCTGCTGCAAGTACGCGATCCCGCACATGCAGCGGCAGGGCAAGGGCTCGATCATCAACACGGCCTCGTTCGTGGCCCTGCTCGGCGCCGCGACCTCGCAGATCGCCTACACCGCGAGCAAGGGCGGGGTGCTGGCGATGACCCGGGAACTGGGCGTGCAGTTCGCCCGCGAGGGAATCCGGATCAACGCGCTCTGCCCCGGGCCGGTGGCCACGCCCCTGCTGCTGGAACTGTTCGCCAAGGACCCGGAACGGGCCGCGCGCCGGCTCGTGCACGTACCGATGGGCCGGTTCGCCGAGCCGGAGGAGATCGCGGCGGCCGTGGCGTTCCTCGCGAGCGACGACGCGTCCTTCATGACCGCGTCGCAGTTCGTGGTCGACGGCGGCATCACCGGGGCTTATGTAACTCCATTGTGATGTTTGAGCACCGGGCCCGGTGGGCACCGACCTACATACGTCCAGCTCAACGGGCGCAGGGGTCGAATCCCCGCCGGCAGGGGCCATGCCGCTCGCGCTGGTGGGACAGACGGGCCCTGGTGCGGCGCCGTCCTTGTCGGGCGACGCCGCGCGCCTGTCGGACGCCCTCGATCGGGGACCCCCTGTCGGGCGGCGCCGGCTGCCGGGCGGGGCTAGGGGGTCGGGCCGGAGGCGGACGAGATCGGCCGAGTGGGCGACTCGAACTGAAACATGAGCTGGCTACGGTGGAGCGATGCGTCCGATCATCGGCATCACGAGCTATGTGTTGCCCGCAAGCTGGGGAGTGTGGCACGACCTGCCGTCGGCGCTGGTCCCGTACGACTACGTCGCGGCGGTGCGCGAGGCCGGCGGGCGGGCCGTGCTCCTGCCCCCCGACGATGAGGACGCGGACGTGCTGACCGCGCTCGACGGGCTCGTCCTGGCGGGCGGGCCCGACCTGGAGCCGCGGTGGTACGGCGCCGAGCGCGAGCCCCTCACCGAGTCGCACCCCGAGCGGGACGAGGGCGAGTTCCTGCTGGCGCGCCGGGCGCTCGAGATCGACCTCCCCCTCCTCGGCGTGTGCCGGGGTATGCAACTGCTCACGGTCGCGGCCGGCGGCCGGCTGCACCAGCACCTGCCCGACCGGCTCGGTCACGAGAAGCACCGGCCGGCGCCGGGCGTCTACGGCGAGCAGGAGGCGCGGTTCGAGCCGGGCAGCCGGATCGCCGCGCTGATGGGCGACGACGTCGCCATCCAGTGCTACCACCATCAGGGAGTGGCCGACCCCGGCAGCCTCACGATCACCGGGCGCACCGAGGACGGCGTGCCCGAGACGATCGAGGACCCGGCCCGCCGGTTCGTGCTCGGGGTGCAGTGGCATCCCGAGGTCGTGCGCGACCGGCGACTGTTCGGCGCGCTCGTGGAGGCCGCCCGCTGAGACCCGTCATCGCCACACCAGCGCTAAGCGTCGGCCGTCGCCGTGCCGAACGTGACGAAGTAGCGCACCCACGAGGAGGACATCACCGCATGCGCAGGCCCCTGATCGGCTTGACCGCGTACGCCCAGCAGGTGCAGTACGGCAGCAACGACGTCATGGCGGGCATGCTTCCCATGACGTACGTGCGGGCCGTGCACGCGACCGGCGGCCGGGCCGTTCTGATCACCCCCGACGACCCCGGCACCGACGTGATCGAGTCGCTGGACGGGATCGTGTTCGCGGGTGGCGGGGACATCGACCCGGCGTACTGGGGGGCCGAGCGCCATCCGGAGACCGACGTCGACCCGGCCCGCGACGACGCCGAGCTGATGCTCATGCGGGCGGCACTCGACGCCGATCTGCCGGTGCTCGGGGTCTGCCGGGGCATGCAGGTGATGGCGGTGGTCGGCGGCGGCACCCTGCACCAGCACCTGCCCGACATCATCGGGAACGAGCGGCACCGGGCGGCCTCGGGCACCGACCCGCTGGCCGCGGACGCTTCCGCGTACGGCCGGCACGATGTCGTGGTGCAGGCCGGCTCGCGCGCGCACGCCCTGCTCGGCTCGCACCTCACGGTCAACTCGTTCCACCACCAGGCGGTCGACAAGCCGGGCTCGTTCGACGCCGTCGGCTGGTGCCCCGACGACCGCGTCATCGAGATCATCGAGCACCCGGAGCGCGCGTTCGCCCTCGGCGTCCAGTGGCACCCCGAACGCACTCCCGACCTGCGCGTCTTCGCCGCCCTGACCGAGGCCGCCGCCCTCCGCGCCGGCGTCCAGCCGATCGCGATCGCCGCCTGACCTCGTACCCGAAAGAGGTTGTGAAGCTTGTCGGTGTGACCGGTGTTACGGTGCCCCGCATGGGCATCCCTCCCCCTCTGATCACCGCGTTCGAGCGCGGCGGTGAGATGGGACGGCGGATGTTGGAGATGGACTGGGAGAGCAGTCCGCTCGGCCCGCCCGACACATGGCCCGAGGAACTCGCCACCTCGGTCGCCACGATGATGGCCTCGGCCGCGCAGATCATCGTCTTTCACGGGCCGGATTACTGCGGGCTCTACAACGACGCCTACATCCCGGTGGCCGGCGGCAAGCACCCCGCGTTTCTCGGCCAGCCGGCCCGTCTCATGTGGGCCGAGGCCTGGTCCCTGCTCGAGGGGCTGTTCGACGGGGTGCGCGAGCGCAACAGCTCCTACGTCGGCACCGACCAGATGTTCATCCTGGGGCGCCACGGGTTTCTCGAGGAGACCTACTTCGACGTCTCCTACGACCCGATCCGCCGCGCCGACGGCGTGGTCAGCGGTCTCTTCTGCATCGTCAGCGAGAAGACGTTCCGCGTGATCGGCGAGCGGCGGGGGCGCACGCTGAGCGCCCTCGGCTCGCGCCTGGCCGACTCGCCGGACGAGACCGCCCTGGCCGCCGCGGCGGCCGAGGTGCTCGGCGAGAACACGGCCGACGTACCGTTCGCCCGGCTGATCTTCGACTCGGCCGAGATGCCCCCGCGGGTGCGGGAGGCGGCTCTGAGCGGGCGCGGCGGCACGATACCGCTGCGGGAGATCACCGAGCCGCCGCCGACCGCGGCCGACGAGGCATTGGTGCTGCCGGTCGTGGTCGGCACCGGAGTCGCCGGCGCGCTGGTCGCCGGGGTGAGCCGGCAGCTCGCGCTCGATCGGTCCTATCGCGACTTCCTCGAGCTCGCGGTCGCGCAGATCTCCCGGGCGGTGGCCAACATGCGCGCCTTCGAGCTGGAGCGGGCCCGGGTCGCGCAGCTCGCGGCGCTCGACCAGGCGAAGACCAACTTCTTCTCGAACGTGAGCCACGAGTTCCGTACGCCGTTGACGCTGATCCTCGGCCCGCTCGAGGACCTGCTCGTCGACCCGGCGGTCCCGGCGGCCGAACGGGAACGGCTGCTGCCCATGCACCGCAACGGGATGCGCCTGCTCAAGCTGGTCAACACCGTGCTCGACTTCTCCCGCCTCGAGTCGGGCCGGATGCGCGCCGACTACCGCCCGACCGACCTGGCCGGCTACACGGCCCGGCTGGCCAGCACCTTCCGCTCGGCCACCGAGCGGGCCCGGCTGGAGCTGGTGGTGGACACGCCGCCGCTGCCCGGACCGGTGTACGTCGACCGCGAGATGTGGGAGAAGATCGTCCTCAACCTGCTCTCCAACGCGGTCAAGTTCACCCCGGCCGGCACGATCGAGCTGCGGGTCTCGGCGTCCGGCGGGCAGGCGGTGCTGACCGTGCGCGACACCGGGGTGGGCGTGCCGGCCGACGAGCAGCCGATGCTGTTCGACCGCTTCCACCGGGTGACCGGGGCGTGGGCGCGGACGCACGAGGGCACCGGCATCGGCCTCGCGCTGGTGCGGGAGCTCGCCGAGCTGCACGGTGGCGCGGTCGAGGTGATCAGCGAGCTGGGGCACGGCAGCGTCTTCACGGTGCGCGTCCCGTTCGGCACGGCCCATCTGCCCTCCGACCGGCCCGCCGGCGACGCCGCCCTGATCGTCTCCGACGCGAACTCCCGCCTCTTCCTGGAGGAGGCGTACTCGTGGCTGCGGGACGAGCCCGCCGTCGAGTCCCCGGCGCCGGTGTTGGGGCGCGGCCAGATCCTGCTCGTCGACGACAATGCCGACCTGCGCGACCATGTGGCCCGGCTGCTGCGCCCGCACTGGGCGGTGACCACCGCCGTCGACGGTCGGCACGCGCTGGAGCTGGCCGGCAAGCACGCTTTCGACCTGGTGCTGACCGACGTGATGATGCCGCGGATGGACGGCTTCGAGCTGATCGCGGCGCTGCGGGCCGACGAGCGCACCCGCGACGTGCCGATCGTGGTGCTCTCGGCGCGGGCCGGCGAGGAGGCGTCCGGCGAGGGACTGGCGGCCGGCGCCGACGACTACCTGGTCAAGCCGTTCTCGGCCAAGGACCTGACCGCGCGGGTGCGGGCGAACCTCGACCTCGGCCAGGCCCGCCGCCTGGTGATCAGCCGGCTGCGCGGGCTGGTCGACACGGCCGCCGCGGTGAGCACCGTGCGCACCACGGCCGAGGTGCTCGACGTGGCCGCCCGGCACGTGCTGGCGATGACCGGCGCCGGCCGGGTGGTGGTGACCGCGCCCGGCGGACGGGCCGAGGTGGACGGTGGCGGCGCGGCCGGCACGGCGCCGGACGTGCTGATGGCGCTGCCGGACACGTCCGGCGCGAGCGTCGGCGAGCTGCGCGTCTGGTCGGGCCCGGCCGGGCCGACCGAGCCGGCCGTGCTCACCCAGCTGGCCCGCCTGATCGGGCTGCGTCTCGCGAACGCCCGGCTCTACGAGACGGAGCACCGGATCGCCAGCACGCTGCAGCACAGCCTGCTGCCGCAGTCGCTGCCCCGGGTGCCGGGCGCGATCGTGGCCAGCCGCTATCTGCCGGGCAGCAGCGAGGCCGAGGTCGGCGGCGACTGGTACGACGTGATCGCCGTCCCGGGCGACCGGCTGTTCCTGGTCATCGGCGACGTGGTCGGCAAGGGCGTGCCGGCGGCGGCGGTCATGGGGCAGCTGCGCAACGCGCTGCGGGCGTACATCCTCGAGGGCTTCGACTGCGGCGAGGCGCTCAGCCGCCTGAACCGCCTCGTCGACAACCTGGGCCGCCGCCAGTTCGCGACCGTGGTCTGCGTGCGCTTCGACCCGGCCACCGGGCAGCTGCACTACTCGTCGGCCGGGCACCCGTCGCCGGTGCTGATCCGCCCGGGCGGGCCGGGCGAGTTCCTGTACGGGTCCGCGCTCGGTCCCCCGATCGGGGCACTGGCCGCGGTCACCTATCCGACACTCGAGGGTGAGCTCGTCCCGGGCGGCCGGCTGCTGCTCTACACCGACGGGCTGGTCGAGGACCGCGCGGCCGGCATCGACTTCGGTCTCGCCGAGCTCATCGAGGACGCCGCGAAACCGGCCGACCACGTCGAGGATCTGCTCGACGCGCTGCTGGCCAAGGCGGCCGGCCGCACCCGGCGGGACGACATCGCGCTGATCGCGGTCCAGGCCACCGAGCCGCGGGAGTTCGTGCTGCGGATGCCGGCCGACGCGACCCGGCTGAGCGTGCTGCGCCGGCGCCTCGACGACTTCCTCACCGGGCACGGCGTACCGGAGGCGGACGTCTTCGACCTGACCGTGGCGGTCTCCGAGGCAGCGGCCAACGCGATCGAGCACCCGATCGACCCGGTCGAGGAACTGATCACCGTCGAGGCCTCGATCGAGGACGACGCGGTGCTGGTCACCGTGCGGGACACCGGGACCTGGCGGCCGGCCGCCGACGGCGGATTCCGTGGCCGTGGCCTGGCGCTGATCGGGGCGCTGACCGACCTGGCGGTCTCCCGCGGGCCGGGCGGCACGACGGTCACCCTGCGGCGGGAGATCAACCCTCGGCCATGAGCCAGGGCTGCGCGGAGAGGCCCGAGATCTCCAGGACCCGGCGCACCTGGGTCGAGGGCAGCACCCGCAGCCGGTCGTCGCCGTAGAACTCGGCCAGCTGGAGCAGGGCGTGGATGGCGGCCGAGTCGAAGAAGGTGACCTCGCGCAGGTCGAGCGTCGCCGCGGAAGCGTCGTCCTTGGTCGCGGCCCGGAACATAGCGTCGGCGGTCGACATGTCGACCTCGCCGGTCACGGTCACCACGGCACGGTCCCCGGCCACGGAGGCGGTGGCCGAGAAGTTGGGGTCCAGCCCCTCTTGATCCACCAACATACGATTTCACAGGGTTCCCGGGAGCAGCAAGAACCGGTCGAACCACGCAGCCGAGCCGTTATGGTGCGGCCGTCGCCACATTCGGACCGGTGTCACCCGGCGATAGGCTGGGCGTATGACCGTTCGCGCCCCCTTGGCGCCGGGAAAGCAAACGCCCTGGCGGGCGGTCCCGGCCCCGATTCTCCGCCCCGAGTACGTCGGCAAGAAGCGCCCGAAAGAGTGGCGCGGCTCCCACGTGCAGACCCCCGAGACCATCGAGAAGATGCGGATCGCCGGGCGGCTGGCGGCGCAGGCTACCCAGGTCGCCGGCGAGAACTGCAAGCCGGGCGTGACCACCGACGAGATCGACCGGGTGGTGCACGAGTTCCTGTGCGACCACGGCGCGTACCCGTCGACGCTGGGCTACAAGGGCTTCCCGAAATCGTGCTGCACGTCGCTCAACGAGGTGATCTGCCACGGCATCCCCGACTCGACCGTGCTCGAGGACGGCGACATCGTCAACGTCGACGTGACCGCGTTTCTCAACGGCGTGCACGGTGACACCGACGCCACGTTCCTGGTCGGCGAGGTGTCCGAGGAGAACCGCCTGCTCGTCGAGCGCACCCACGAGGCGATGATGCGGGGCATCCGCGCGGTGGCGCCGGGCCGGCCGATCAACGCGATCGGCCGGGTCATCGAGGCGTACGCGCGCCGCTTCGGCTACGGCGTGGTCCGCGACTTCACCGGCCACGGCATCGGCGAGACGTTCCACTCCGGGCTGTACGTCCCGCACTACGACAACCCGCGGCTCGACACGATCATGGAACCGGGGATGACCTTCACGATCGAGCCGATGATCACCCTCGGCACCCACGAGTACGAGATCTGGGCCGACGGCTGGACGGTCGTCACCAAGGATCGCAAGTGGACCGCGCAGTTCGAGCACACGCTGGTGGTGACGGAGGACGGGTACGAGGTCCTCACCCTTCCGTGACGAGCGCCGGTGAGGTGGCGATGGTCGAGCACCACCACGCGGACGTCTCCGGCGGCTGGCTGCGCGCGGCGACGTTCGGGGCGATGGACGGCCTGGTCACCAACATCGCGCTGATCGCCGGCGTGGGCGGCGGCGGGGTCGGCCACCACACGCTGGTGCTCACCGGCGTGGCGGGCCTGGTCGCCGGGGCGATCTCGATGGGCCTCGGCGAGTACACGAGCGTCAGCACGCAGAACGACCAGGTCTCGGCCGAGCTGGCGAAGGAGCGGCACGAGCTGCGGGTCAACCCGGAGGGGGAGGCCGAGGAACTGGTCGCGGCGTGGACCGCCCGGGGCCTGCCGGAGCATCTGGCGCGGGAGGTCGCCGCGGCGCTGCGCCACGATCCGGAGCAGGAACTGCGGGTGCACGCGCAGGAGGAGCTGGGCGTGGTGCCCGACGAGCTGCCCAGCCCGTGGGTGGCGGCCGGGTCGTCGTTCGTGTGCTTCTCGATCGGCGCGCTGATCCCGCTGATCACGTACCTTCTGGGGTTCGACAGCCTGTGGCTGGCCCTCGCGGTGGGCGGCCTCGGCCTGTTCGCCGCCGGCGCGCTGGTCGCGAGATTCACCGGCCAGAGGTGGTGGCTGAGCGGGCTGCGGCAGCTCGCGCTGGGTGGGCTCGCCGCCGCGATCACGTACGCGATCGGCGCGCTGATCGGCGTCGGGGTGTCCTGATCCGGCCGGGGTCTAGTCGAAGAAGTCGCCGAGCGGGCCGTCGACCGGGCGGCCCCGCGCGGCCAGCTCCTCGGCCTGCTCCTTGAGGACCGCGCTCAGCTCCTGCATGTCGGCGCCGGCCACGCCCGTGCGGCCCACGGCGTCGGCGGCGTTGCGGAAGTACGTGCGGGAGAGCAGGCCGGTGACCAGCGCGGCGTGCAGCCGGGACTCGGCGATCATGATGAGGGCGGCGTCGGTGTCGTACCACTGCGCGAGGCGCACGGCCCGCGCGTGCGCCGCCGCGGCCAGCGCCCAGTTGTGCCGGGCCAGCGCCGTGAACTCGGGCGGCCGTGCCTCGGCGAGCCGGGCCAGGTGGGTGTCGCGCAGGCGGCCGAACCAGCCCTTCGGATCGTGCAGCGGCCGGGTCGTGACGTAGCGGTCGGCCTCCAGCGGCCAGCGCGAGGTCAGTTCCCGCGCCCGGCGCAGGCCCTCGTCGCCGGTGACCACCTCGAGGTCGACGAGGATGCCGTCGACCCGGCGCAGCGCCGGTTTCGGCCCGGCCGCCGGGCGATAGGTCACCACCAGAAGGTTGACGTCGCTGCCGTCGCGGTCGTCGCCGTGCGCCAGCGAACCGTGCACGCCGATCGCCTGGACCTCGGCCGACCATCTCCGCTCGATCACCTCGTGGAGGCGGACCGCCAGCTGCCCCCGCGGCGAGGTGGTGTCGATCCCGTCGTGCACCCCGTCATTCTCGGTGATTCCGAGATCTACGGAAGGTGTCCGCCGAAGCGCGCGAAAAGTCCTATTCCGCCCAGCCGGGGAACGCCATCGTCGCCGGCGACACCGCGGCGAGCCGGCGCCAGCGGGTGGCGCGCACGGCCGCGTCGGTCATCGCCGCCAGGGCGGTCATCCGGTCGGCGTCCTGGGTGACCGCCAGCACCGGCCGCCACGCCTGCGCGACCCCGTCCTCGACGTGGATCGCCAGCTTGAGCGCCGTCCCGCGGTCGGTCACCGGGAACGGCATCCGATAGCCGGCCGGCGAGGTCCGCGGCTGGTCCATCTTGCCGACGAGATAGTCGCGGCGGTCCCGGTGTGCCTGCTCGGCGGCGCGCGCCTCGGTCACCTGCGCACTCTCGGGCAATTCCACCCCGATGATCCCGTACGCGTAAATGGCCGCTTCCTCGGCGGCTAGGGCGGCCGCGACCTGCTCGTTCATCGCAGCGCCTCGGCGTGGGTGGCCCGGCAGGCGGCGATCGACCCGACGAGTCCCGCCCGATCGGCCGGCGCCGCCCTGCACGCCGCCACGGCCGTCTTCTGTGCCGCCAGCTCGGCCGCGCGCAGCCCGGCGACGGAATCGACGGCCTCCGGGGGTGGGGCCGACGCCTTCGTATCGATCAGCTTGGCCAGCTCGGCGGCGTGCGACCGGTGGTCGGCGGCGAGCGGGGTGAGCCGTGCGCTCAGCGCGGGCTGGGCCGCGATCACCCGGTCGTACGCGCCGGCCAGCGCGAGTGCCTCGTCGAGGACCGGTTGCAGCGGATCGGGTGCGGGCGGCGGTTTCGGCTCGTCCCGGAACACGCCGCAGCCGGCCAGCGTCGCCACCCCGAGGCCCCCGCCGAGCAGCCGCCGCCGTGTGGTTCGCACCCGGTCAGTCAACACCATGGCCGCTGATGGCGGTAAATCGGAGCGGCGGGGAACGCCCCAGCAGTCCCGCGCGTTACGCTCTGCGTCAGCCGCGGGGCTTCTCGCCCGGCGGCATATAGTGCTTTCCTTTGATGACGAGCGAAAGGTCGAGCCGATGACGCAGCGTGGTCGCGCCCGGCCTGGCAGCCGACCCGGGGCGCGCCGGCCGAGGGACGAGGCGGAGCAGCGGGTTCCCGCCGCCCCGCGCATCGACCTGGCCGCGGCGCGAGCCCGGGTGCGTGCGGTCATAGAGCCGGTGATCCAGGAGTCCGGGTACGACCTCGAGGAGGTCAACGTGTCGCGCGCCGGGCGCCGGCACGTGGTGCGGGTCCTGGTCGACACCGACGGGGGAATCAATCTGGACGACGTCGCCCTGGTCTCCCGCGAGATCTCGGCGGCTCTCGACGAGGCCGAGGAGAGCGGCGGCGAGGTCCTCGCCGGGGAGTACCAGCTCGAGGTCGGCTCCCCGGGGGTCGACCGCCCGCTCACTCTGCCGCGGCACTGGCGGCGCAACCGTGGCCGGCTGGTCGCGGTCAACGGCCTGACCGGCCGGGTGGTCGACGTGGACGAGACCGGCGTGGTGCTCGACGTCGACGGCGTGTCCCGGTCGCTGACCTTCGCCGAGCTGGGGCCGGGCAAGGTTCAGATCGAGTTCAAGCGCCTTGACGAGGCCGACTTCGGTGACGAAGACGACCCAGACGACCTAGACGATGGGGAGGGCGAGGAGTGAACATCGACCTCGCGGCGCTGCGCGCACTGGAGCGCGAGCGGGAGATCCCGTTCGAGACGATCCTGGCGGCTATCGAGACCGCACTGCTGACCGCCTACCGGCACACCGAGGGCGCGCAGGGCCACGCCCGGGTGGAGATCGACCGCAAGACCGGCGTGGCGACGGTCCTCGCCCAGGAACTGGACGCGGACGGCACGGTCGTCCGCGAGTGGGACGACACCCCGCACGACTTCGGCCGGATCGCGGCCATGACCGCCAAGCAGGTGATCCTCCAGCGGCTGCGGGAGGCCACCGACGAGCAGCACTTCGGCGAGTACGCCGGACGCGACGGCGACCTGATCACCGGGATCGTGCAGGCCGACGCGGCCCGGGCCGAGAAGGGCATCGTGACCGTCGACCTCGGCAAGATCGAGGCGGTGCTGCCGCAGTCCGAGCAGGTGCCCGGCGAGACGTACGAGCACGGCGCCCGGATCCGGGCGATCGTCGTGCACGTGGCCAAGGGCTTCCGCGGCCCGCAGGTGACGCTGTCCCGCTCGCACCCGGCCCTGGTGAAGAAGCTGTTCGCGCTCGAGGTTCCGGAGATCGCCGACGGCACCGTCGAGATCGCCGCGATCGCGCGTGAGGCAGGTCACCGCACCAAGATCGCGGTGCATTCGACCGTGCAGGGCGTGAACGCGAAGGGCGCCTGCATCGGCCCGATGGGCCAGCGGGTCCGCGCCGTGATGAGCGAGCTGCACGGCGAGAAGATCGACATCATCGACTGGTCGGAGGACCCGGCGCAGTTCGTCGGCAACGCGCTGTCGCCGGCAAAGGCCCTGCGTGTCGAGGTGGTGGACGCCGCCACCCGCACGGCCAGGGTGACCGTGCCCGACTTCCAGCTGTCGCTGGCGATCGGGCGGGAGGGCCAGAACGCCCGGCTCGCCGCCCGGCTCACCGGCTGGCGGATCGACATCCGGCCGGACAACGAGACGGGACAGTCGGATCGGGTGACCCAGGCGGATCGTGATGCCGCCGGAGCGGGAAGCTGACCGGATAAGCGGCGCGGGCGAGCGGGGGGTAGACTTTTCCATGGTCGGCCCGACACGTACCTGTGTCGGTTGCCGCAAACGCGCGCCGGCCTCCGAGTTGATCAGGTTCGTAGCGGCCGCGTGCGGAGATTCTTTCCTGCTCACGGCCGATCCGGGCCGCCGACTGCCGGGCCGGGGGGCGCATCTGCATCCCGATCCGGCTTGCTTCGCGCTGGCGGAGCGGCGCCGTGCCTTCGGGCGCGCGCTGCGACTCACCGGTGTCCCAGACGCCGGTCCGCTCGCCGAGCACATCCGTGCGGTCTCAATGGCCGCTCGGAACGCCTGATGATCCGGCCCCGGTGCCAGATCACGACCCAAGGTAGGACGACCCAGATGAGCACACGATGAAGTCCCTGAAATGAACAGGCTTCTAGTGCACGAGTGAGGTCGTTGCGGGTGCGCTCGCACGACCTCGAAGTGAGGAGTGCAGTGCCAGGCAAGGCCCGCGTACACGAGCTCGCGAAGGAGCTCGGGGTCGACAGCAAGACCGTTCTCGCCAAGCTCAAGGAGATGGGCGAGTTCGTCAAATCCGCATCCAGCACGGTCGAGGCCCCGGTGGCCCGGCGGTTGCGTGGCGCCCTCGAGGCAGGTTCCGCCCCCGCGGCGACAACCTCCCCGGCTGCGTCCAACGCCTCCGCGCCCACCCGCGAGCGACCGGCCCCACCCACCAGCGCGCGGCCGCAGCCGCCGCGCCGGCCCACGGCTCCGGCCGCGGTCACGCCCAGCGTGCCCACGTCCCCGGCGCCGTCGCCCGGCTCGTTCGCGCGTCCCAAGCCGCCCACCCCCGGCCGTCCGGGCCCCACGCCCGGCCCGGTCGCCAAGCCGGCCAGCGCCCACGACATCGAGGTCGCGGCGGCCGAGGCGCGTGCCTCGGCGCTCAAGGCCGAGCAGGAGGCCGCGGTCAAGGCCGCACAGGCCGCCCGCACGCGCGACGCCGAGCGTCGCGCCCAGCAGCCGCCGGCCGACGGTGGCTCGCGCCCGCGTCCGGGTCCCGGCGCGGTCCCGCCCCGTCCGGGCTCCTCGCCGGCCGGTGGCCGTTCGGGTGGTCCCGGTGCGCCCGGCGGTCCCCGTCCCGGTCCGGCCGGTGGCGCTCCGCGCCCGCCGGCGCGCGGTCCCGGTAACAACCCGTTCGGCGTCTCCGGTGGCGGGTCCTCGCGGCCCACGCCCGCGGCGATGCCGCGTCCCAACCAGCCCGGCATGCCGCCGCGGCCGAGCCCGGCGTCGATGCCGCCGCGGCCCAGCCCCGCGTCCATGCCCTCGCAGCGCCCCGGCCGTCCCGGCCCCGGCGGTCCCGGGGGCGGCGGCGGTGCCGGTCGTCCCGGCGGCCCCGGCGGTGGCCGTGGCGGTGCCGGTGGCGGCGGCTTCCGTCCCGGCGGCGGTGGCGGTGCCGGCGGTGGCGCCGGTGGCGGCTTCCGCGGCGGTCCCGGCGGTGGTGGCGGCGGCGGTGGCGGTGGCGGCGGTGGCGGTGGCTACCGCGGCGGTCCCGGCGGCGGTGGCGGCGGTGGCGGTGGCTACCGCGGTGGCCCCGGCGGCGGTGCCGGTGGCGGCGGCCCGGTCGGTGCCGGCGCTCCGGGTCGTCCCGGTGGCGGCGGTCGCGGCCGTGGCAGCGGTGCCGCGGGTGCCTTCGGGCGTCCCGGTGGCCGGCCGACCCGTGGCCGTAAGTCGAAGAAGCAGCGGCGTCAGGAGTTCGACAACCTGTCGGCCCCGGCCATGAGCTCGGGCGCGCCCCGCGGCAACGGCCAGGAGATCAGGCTGTCCCGTGGCGCGTCGCTCTCCGACTTCGCCGACAAGATCAACGCGAACCCCGGCTCGCTGGTCCAGGAGATGTTCAACCTGGGCGAGATGGTGACGGCGACGCAGTCGTGTTCCGACGACACCCTGTTGCTGCTCGGCGAGCACCTCGGCTTCGAGGTGCACATCGTCAGCCCGGAGGACGAGGACCGCGCGCTGCTCGCGCAGTTCAACATCGACCTCGACGCCGAGGTGGACGAGGACCGGCTGGTCTCGCGCCCGCCGGTGGTGACCGTCATGGGTCACGTCGACCACGGCAAGACGAAGCTGCTCGACGCGATCCGCAAGACCAACGTGGTGGCCGGCGAGGCGGGTGGCATCACCCAGCACATCGGCGCCTACCAGGTCTCGTACACGCATGAGGGCGTGGACCGGGCGATCACGTTCCTGGACACCCCGGGTCACGAGGCGTTCACCGCCATGCGTGCCCGTGGCGCCCAGGTGACCGACATCGTGATCCTGGTGGTCGCGGCCGACGACGGCGTCATGCCGCAGACGGTCGAGGCGTTGAACCACGCCAAGGCGGCCGAGGTGCCGATCGTGGTCGCCGTCAACAAGGTCGACAAGCCGAACGCGAACCCGGAGAAGGTGCGCCAGCAGCTGACCGACTACGGCCTGCTCGCCGAGGAGTACGGCGGCGAGACGATGTTCGTGAACGTGGCCGCCAAGCCCGGGATCGGCATCGACGACCTGCTCGAGGCCGTGCTGCTGACCGCCGACGCGTCGCTGGAGCTGACCGCTCCGGTGGACGGGCCGGCCCAGGGCGCCGTAGTCGAGTCGCACCTCGACAAGGGCCGTGGTGCGGTCGCGACCGTGCTGGTGCAGAAGGGCACGCTGCGGGCCGGCGACTCGATCGTGGCGGGCGGCGCGCACGGACGCGTCCGCGCCATGCTCGACGAGAACGGCAACCAGGTGGCCGAGGCGCTGCCGGCCCGGCCGGTCCTGGTGCTGGGTCTCACCTCGGTACCGGGCGCGGGCGACACGTTCCTCGCCGCCGAGGACGACCGCACCGTGCGGCAGATCGCCGAGCAGCGGCAGGCACGCCGTCGCGCGGCGAGCTTCGCGAACTCGCGTACCCGCGCCACCCTCGAGACGCTCATGGAGCAGCTCAAGGAGGGCGAGAAGACCTCGCTCACGCTGGTCATCAAGGGTGACTCGTCCGGTTCGGTCGAGGCCCTCGAGGACGCGCTGTTCAAGATCGAGATTCCGGACGAGATCCAGCTCAAGGTCATCCACCGCGGCGTCGGTGCGATCACCGAGAGCGACGTGAACCTCGCCTCGGCGTCCTCGGACGCCACGGCCACGATCATCGGCTTCAATGTCCGGGCCTCGAACAAGGTCAAGGAGATGGCCGACCGGTCGAACGTGGAGATCCGCTACTACAGCGTGATCTACCAGGCCATCGAGGAGATCGAGGCCGCGCTCAAGGGTCTGCTCAAGCCGGAGTACGAGGAGGTCGAGCAGGGCACCGCGGAGATCCGCGAGGTGTTCCGGTCGTCCAAGATCGGTCTCATCGCCGGCTGTCTGGTCCGCACCGGTCTCATCCGCCGCAACGCCAAGGCGCGCATCCTGCGCGACGGTGTCGTGGTGGCGGAGAACGTCACGATCAGTTCGCTGCGCCGCTTCAAGGACGACGCGACCGAGGTCCGCGAGGGCTTCGAGTGTGGTCTGACGATGAGCGGGTTCGGCACGCCGCAGGTCGGCGACGTGATCGAGACCTTCGAGATGCGCGAGAAGCCGCGCGCCTAGTTGTTCGATGATGCGACCCCCGGCGCTTCGGCGCCGGGGGTCGTCTCGGTAGAAAGGCACCATGTCCCGGTACGCCCTGCTGCTCGCGCCCTCCGCCAATCGTGTCTACGCCGATCAGGCCGGCCGTCTCGCCACGGCCGAGCTGGCGGCCTTCGGGGCGGCCCTCTCCTCCGGCATTTCGGACATCGAGGTGACGCCGCTCGGTGGGGTCGAGTATTTGATGTTCTCCGGGACGCTGACTCCCCGGGACGTTTCGTACCTGTCCAACTTGTCCGCCGCGTACGCCCTCTTCGAGCGCGTCGACGACCTTCTCCGGCCGGTCACGCTGACGCCGCTGGCGCGGTACGACAGCGACCTCATCACGATCCCGAAGTACGCCGGCAAGACCAACGAGCAGTTCACCAAGCTCGTCCTCAACCTCACCCTGCTCGCCTCGGCCTCGGCCGGCCGGATGCTGGACGGGCACCTCACCGTGCTCGACCCGCTCTGCGGCCGGGGCACCACGCTCAACCAGGCGCTGATGTACGGCTACGACGCGGTCGGCGTCGAGATCGACGGGAAGGACGTCGAGGCGTACAAACTCTTCCTGCAGACCTGGCTCAAGCGCAAGCGGCTCAAGCACACCGCCGATCTCGTCCCCGTGCGGCGGCAGGGCCGCCGGGCGGCCCGCCGGCTCGAGGTCACGATGGCCGCCAGCAAGGACGACCACAAGGCCGGCGCCGTGCAGAAGGTCACCGTGCTGCAGGCCGACACCACCCAGCTGGACGGGCTGCTGCGCGGCGGGGTCGCCGACGTGCTGGTGGCCGACCTGCCCTACGGGGTCGCCCACGGCAGCCACGACGACCAGGGCGGCCTTTCCCGCAGCCCGCTCGACCTGCTGGAGCGCGCGGTGCCGCACTGGCTGCCGCTGCTGCGCCCGGGCGGCGCCGTCGGCCTCTCCTGGAACGTCAAGGTGGCCCGGCGCGAGCTGGCCGAGGACATCCTGCTCGCGAGCGGCCTCGAGATCGTGCCGCACGGGCCGCTCGACCACCGGGTCGACCAGGGCATCGAGCGGGATGTCCTGATCGCCAGGAAACCCGGCTGATTTCGCCGTACCGCGGCGGTACCGTGCTGGCTGATGTTTACCGAGACCGCAGTGTTCGACCTGCTCCTGCCCGGCGACTCGCGTTCGCTCAAGCAGAAGCGTTCCTATGTCCGCCCGATCCTCGCGATGCTGAAGAAATACGAGGTCAGCGCCGCCGAGGTGGGCCTGCACGACCTGCACGGCCGCGCCCAGATCGGCGTGGCCGTGGTCGCGCCCGACGCCGCCCAGGCCCGAGCCGTGATCGACACCTGCGAGCACCAGGTGGCCGGCCGTCCCGAGATCGACCTCCTGTCGGTCAAGCGGCGGCTGTACGGCGACGACGATTAGCGGGACGTTCGTTCGCAACAGGTGGTGGGTACGCTTCACCAGTTGGGCGGGAGCTGTTCGGGCCCGCGGGATTCACAGTCGGAGGTGGGCGATATGTCGGACCCGGCCAAGACGCGTCGGCATGCGGAGCGCGTCAGGGAACTGGTGGCGTCGCTGGTGCGTGAGATCAAGGACCCCCGGCTCGGCATGGTGACGATCACCGACGCGCGGATCACCGGCGACCTGCGCGAGGCCACCGTCTACTACACGGTCCTGGGTGACCCGACCGAGCAGGCGGCCACCGCGGCCGCTCTGGAAAGCGCCAAGGGCATGCTGCGCACCCGCGTGGGCCACGCCCTCGGCCTGCGGCACTCGCCGAGCCTCGCCTTCGTGCTCGACAACGTGCTCGACCACGCCAAGGAGATCGACGACCTGCTCGCCGAGGCCCGGTCGCGCGACGAGGAGGTCCAGCGCCTCGCCGCCGGCAAGCAGTACGCGGGCGACCCCGACCCGTACAAGTCCGAGGACGAGGACGAGGAAGAGGACGCCGAGCGGGTCGGTGCCCGGGAGGACCTCGGGTGACACCATCCTCGGGCGAGCCCGGGGGAGTGACCGACGCGGAGTGGTCCGCGGCCGTCGAGGCGGTCCGCGGGCTCACTCCGGGCCCGGAGGGCGACGAGGTCCAGCTCATCTGCCATGTGAACCCCGACGGCGACGCTCTCGGCAGCATGCTCGGGTTCGCCCTCGGGCTCCGGCGCGCCGGTTTCACCCGCGTGCGGGCGACCTTTCCGGGCACATTCGAGCTCCCCACACCGTACGAGAAGCTCCCGGGTCTTGATCTGCTCGTGCCGCAACCGGCGGCCTATGAGCGACCCGCGATGGTCATGACCTTCGACGTGGCCGCCGAGTCCCGGCTCGGCGCGCTTGCGAGCCTGCTCTCGGCGCCCTGCGTGGTCGTGCTCGACCATCACGCGTCGAACACCCGGTTCGGCCGGATCAACCTGGTCGACCCGCACGCGGCGGCCACGTCGGTGGTGGTCGACGAGCTGCTCGCCCGGCTCGGCGTGCCGCTCGACGCGGAGATCGCCGAGTGTCTGTACGTCGCGCTGGCCACCGACACCGGCTCGTTCAAGTTCGACATGACCACCCCGGCGGTGCACGAGCTCGCGGCCCGGCTGATCGCCACCGGCATCCGCCCCGGCGAGATCTCGCGGCGAGTCTTCGACACCCGGCCGTTCGGCGCGATGAAGCTGGCCGGCGAGGTGCTGGGCCGGGCCGTGCTCGACCCGGCGGCCGCGGGTGGGCACGGCATGGTGTGGACGTACGCGACGCTGGACGATCTCGCCCGCCACCACCAGCGCCCCTACGTGCTCGACTCGCTCATCGACCCGATCCGCAGCGTCGCCGAGGCCGACGTGGCCGTCGTCGTGAAGCAGTCGGCCGAGGACGAGTGGGCGGTGTCGCTGCGCAGCAAGGGCGCGGTCGACGTGAGCGCGGTGGCGGTCGCGCTCGGCGGCGGCGGTCACCGGCTGGCCGCGGGCTTCACCGGCCACGGCGCGGTCGGCGACGTGGTGGCGAAGGTACGCCCCCTGCTGGACGACCACCTGACCTAGGCGCGGATCCGGCCTCGGCTACGCGGTGGCGACCGACCAGCCGAAGGGCGGGAGTGCCGCCTCGCCGGTGCCGGGGTCGATCGTGGTCTCGCCGGCCTCGTGCCGCCACGCCCGGGCCGGGACGCCGGCCGTGGCCGGGGTGTCGCCGAAGTTGAGAGCGACCGCGACGGCGTCGCCCTCCGGGCCGGACAGCGTGTAGGAGAGGACGCCGTTGCCCAGCGAGTGCACCTCGGCGGTGGCGTGCACGAGCCAGGGGTGCCGTCGGCGGATGCCGATCAGCAGCTGGTGCAGGCGCTGGGTGTCGAGGCCGTAGTCGCCGAGATCGGCCGGGAAGGCCGGGCGGATCTCGTCGTCGCCGCCCTCGCGCTCCTGCTTGACGCCGTGCCAGCCGCGCTCGTCGCCGTAGTAGACGGACGGGATGCCGCCGACGGTGAACAGGACGGCCAGCGCGTGCGGCAGGTGCCTCGGCTCGGTGAGGCGGCTCGCGATGCGGGTCACGTCGTGGTTGCCGACGAACGTCTGCGGGGCGAACGTCGCCAGCAGCTCGTTGTGCCGGCCCAGCGCCCAGGCCAGCTCGTGCGGGTTGACGTCGTTGAGTGAGCTCCAGATCGCCTTCCACAGCTCGTACTGGGTGACCGAGTCGAGGCCGCCCTCGGTCACATAGGACGCGTAGTCGCCGTGGATGACCTCGCCGGAGAACCACGCGTCGGGGTGCTTTTCGCGGGCCCGATCGGTGACCTTGCGCCAGAACGGCAGCGGTACCGCGTACGCCGCGTCGAGCCGCCAGCCGGAGACACCCCGGTCGAGCCAATGATCGAGTACGGCGGTCACGTGATCGGCGACGGCCGGGCTCTCGTGGTTGAGGACGACCAGCTGGGAGTGCCCCTCGAAGGTGCGGAACTCGCCGCCCTCGGGCACGAACCAATCGGCGTAGGGGGAGGTGGCGCCGTGCCGGGTCACGTCGGCGAACTGGGCGTACGACCGCCCGACATGATTGAAAACCCCATCAAGCAGCACGCGTACGCCCTTGGCGGCCGCCCGGTCGACCAGATGCGCCAGGTCGTCCTCGGTGCCCAGGCGCGGGTCGATCCGGAAGTGGTCGACGGTGTCGTAGCCGTGCGTCTCGGCGGCGAAGACCGGGCCGAGCGCCAGCCCGTTGCACCCCAGCTCGAGCAGGTGGTCGAGCCAGGGGACCAGCTCGGGCAGCCGGTGGCGGGGCGCCTCGCCCGGCGGGAGGGCGGCCCGCTCGGCGCCGAGGAAGCCGAGCGGATAGACGTGCCACCAGATGGCGTAGTCGGACCAGCGCATTTCGTGCCTCTTTCAATCGGCCATGCGGGTCATCAAGCGGGCGGCCAGGACCAGCAGCTCGCGCTCGGTGTCGGTGACGTCGTCGAGCGCGATCTCGAGCCAGGCGTCGCGCCGCGCCAGGTCGCGGGCCAGGGCCTCGCGGCCGGCGTCGGTGAGGGACAGGACGCTCTGCCGGGCGTCGTGGTCGTCCCGGGTGCGGCTGATCAGCCCGTCGCGCTGCAGCTCGGCCAGCACCCGGGTCAGCGACTGCGGCTGCTGCCGGTCGGCCGCGGCCAGCGCGCCGGCCGTCATCGGGCCGCGGCGGCGCAGGTGGCCGAGGATGCTGCTCTTGTTGAGGCTGAGGCCGTCGGCCGGCCGCTCCGCGCGGAGCCGCCGGGACAGCCGCATCACCCCGAGCCGAATCTCGGAGGCCGGGTGTTCATCACTCACGTCGCTAAGTTATCCCTTACCTATTGCCTCCGCATCTCGGCAGGTCTCTGGGGAAACAATTAAGCGATGCGTAATTTTTGCCCGAGGGCTGCCGACGGTGGCCTCCGGTCCCAGGTGACTCGCGGGTAACTGTCGGGTGTCCGTCGTTCGTCTCGGAAGGTGGGAACACTGTCTCGATCCGGGGACCTGAACGATAGTTTGGTCCTTAACGGTGATTTGGTTTTGCGCGGCCGTGACCACTGCCCGCCGCGAAACCTCGAGCCACCCGGGTCCACCGATCCGGGCTGCGTCACCTTCGCCATGCGTCCGGCGACCCCGGACCGGCCCTGTGACGCCCCGCTCGACCGATTCCGTTTGGGCGCGTGCCTTTCTCGCCGCGCCCTCCCGTGTGTGGAGGACCACGATCATGGCTGCCAAGCCGAAGCCCCAGCCCACTGACGAAGCCCGCGAGCAGGCGCGCCGCGCCCTGCAGACCTCGCTCGACACCCGGCAGTAGGGCCTGTAAGCACTGAAACGAATTGCGATCCTTACGGCTGGGCGGGCATCATGAGTAACCATGAGCCCGCCTGCCCGGCCGCCGTCCTCTCCGGCTAACGCCTCTCCGGCCGCTGCTGACGCCTCGGTGCCCGAGGCCCGCCCGGCGGCGCCGACCGCCCGGGCGATCGTCCGGCTCGCGGTGCCGGCGCTCGTGGTGCTGGCCGCCGAGCCGCTCTACGTGCTCGTCGACACGGCCGTGGTCGGCCATCTCGGGCGCGTCCCGCTCGCCGCCGTCGCGGTCAGCGGCACCGTCATGTCGATGGCCGCCTGGCTCGGCACGCTCATGGCCTACGGCACCACCGGCCGCGCCGCCCGCCGCTTCGGCGCCGGCGACCGGGCCTCCGCCGTCGTCGAGGGTGTGCAGACGTCGTGGCTGGCGCTGACCATCGGCGTACTCCTGGCTCTGTTCGCCCAGGCCGGCGCCGGACCGCTCGCGCGAGCCCTGGCCGGCGACGCCGCCACCGCCGACGCCGCCGCCGGTTGGCTGCGAATAGCCGCACTCGGCGCGCCCGGCCTGCTGCTGGCCGCGGCCGGCAACGGCTGGATGCGCGGCGTGCAGGACACCCGGCGCCCGTTGCTCTTCGTGCTCGGCGCGAACGTACTCTCCGCGATCCTCTGCCCACTGCTGGTCTTCCCGGCCGGCTGGGGCCTGAGCGGCTCGGCAGTGGCCAACGTGGTCGCCCAGACCGTCGCCGGTGGATGCTTCCTGGCCGCGCTGGTCAGCGAGACCCGCGACCTGCGCCCCCGCCCACGCATCATCCTCGACCAGGTGAAACTCGGCCGCGACCTGCTGATCCGCGGCGCCGCCTTCCAGGCCTGCTTCCTCTCCGCAACGGCGGTGGCGTCACGCTTCGGCGTCGCGTCCGTCGGCGCACACCAGATCGTGCTGCAACTGTGGTTCTTCAGCGCGCTGGTGCTGGACGCCGTCGCGATCGCGGCCCAGTCGCTGGTAGGCGCGGCACTAGGCGGCGGCGACGCGCCCGCCGCCCGCGACGTAGCCAACCGCGTGACAATCGCCGGCGGCGTAGCCGGCATCGGGTTCGCCGTCCTCACGGCGTCCGGAGCCGGCGTGGTGCCCGGCTGGTTCACCCCCGACGCGGCCGTGCACGAGCAGGCAGCCGTCATCTGGCCCTGGTTCGTCGGCATGATGCCGTTCGCCGGCGTGGTCTTCGCCTTGGACGGCGTGCTGATCGGCGCCGGCGACGTCCGCTACCTGCGCAATCTCACGCTGGCGTCGGCGCTGCTCGGCTTCCTGCCAACGATCTGGCTGGCCTACGGCCTAGACCTAGGGCTGGCCGGCGTGTGGGCCGGCCTGGCCTTGTTCATCCTGATCCGCTTCGTGACAACGGTCTGGCGCTGGCGCTCAGGCCGCTGGGCGGTCCTAGGCGCAACCCGAACCGCATAACACCCCACCACCCAGGGTTTTGTTTTGATTTGGCGGCGATAGCCGCCCAGAGTGACCCAGGGTGATCTCCTCGCGACGGCAGCCCAGCCAAATCGAAAGAGGGGGTGGGACGCAAACGGGGTTTGTTTGCGTCCCACCCCCTCTTTCGATCCCCTAAGGCAGCCGCCGCGAGGAGATCACCCCACCCACCGCAAGAGAACCGCCAGGCTGATCTCCGAGCGTGGCCGGGGTGTGGGGCAGAGCCCCGCGGTCTGTCCCCCGTCCAACATGGACCTGCGCCAAAGGTGTCGACGCGCCATCGGATTCCGGGCCCCGCGTACCCTCGCCTCTCAAAACCCGCAAACCCGGTCCCGCGACGGCCCGGCCACGTAGCCTGGCGGCCCGCCGAGCGGAGAATCTCGGCCCAAAACCTCGCGTCCGAAAGTGCCCAGCGCGGATTCCACAGCGCCGCTTGACTCTGCCCCAAGGGGAGACTTCAGACTGTTGGTGGGCGGCCCCCTAGGGTGGGCGGGGTGACTACAGGTGGGGTGGCTGCGGGCGGGGTTACGGCGGGCGGGTCGAGTGCGGATGGCCTGATCGTGGTGGACAAGCCGGCGGGGATGACGTCGCACGATGTGGTGGCGCGGATTCGGCGGCTGGCCAAGACGCGGCGGGTGGGGCACGGGGGCACGCTCGATCCGATGGCTACCGGGGTGCTGATCATCGGGGTTGGGCGGGCTACGCGGCTGCTGACGTACGTGATCGGGTCGTCCAAGAGCTATGCGGCCACGATTCGGCTCGGGCAGTCGACGGTCACCGACGATGCCGAGGGTGAGGTCACGGCGGTCGGCGCGGTCGCGGGGGTGGGCGACGAGGCGATCCGGGCGGGGCTGGCGGCTCAGCGTGGCGAGATCGACCAGGTGCCCAGCGCGGTCAGCGCGATCAAGGTGAACGGGGAGCGGGCCTACAAGCGCGTGCGTGAGGGGGAGACCGTCGAGCTGCCGGCGCGCCGGGTGACCATCTCGCGGTTGGACGTGCTCGACATCCGGCGCGTTGCGGAGCCCGAGGTCATCGACGTGGAGGTCGAGGTCGACTGCTCGTCGGGGACCTACATCCGGGCGATCGCGCGGGACCTCGGCGCCGTGCTGGGGGTGGGTGGGCATCTGACCGCGCTGCGGCGTACGGCCGTCGGGCGGATGACGCTGGCCGAGGCGGTGACGCTCGACGAACTGGAGCTGCGGGCGCCCGACGTCGTGGGGCTGTCCATGAGCGAGGCGGCTCGGCAGGCGTTTCCGCAGCGTACGGCTACGGCCGAGGAGGCTCGGGTGCTCAGCCACGGTGGGCCTCTCGAGCCGGTCGGCATCGGCGGGCCGTATGCGGTCTTCGGACCGACCGGCGAGGTGCTGGCGATCGTCTCCGAGCGGGCCGGCCGGGCCCGGGCTGAGATCGTGCTGGCTCCGGCCTAGCGGGAGCGCCGACGAAAGCCGGCTAGGTGGGTAGGTGGCGGGAGACGGTGGCTACCAGGTCGGCGGCGGCGTAGGGCTTGTCCAGGAAGTCGTCGCAGCCGGCCTCGATGGCGGCGGCGCGGTCCTGGGGGAGCACGCTCGCGGTCAGGGCGACCACCGTCGGTTTCGGGCCGCCGGCGGCGGAGAGCTCGCGGGCCAGGGTCAGGCCGTTGCCGTCGGGCAGGTTCATGTCCAGCAGGATGAGGTCGACGGGCTCGACCGCGAGGTGGTCGCGGGCCGCGGCCAGGCTGATGGCGTCCACGACCTGGGCCTCGCGGACGGCCGGGTCGGTCGAGCGGGACAGGACGGCCTTGACCAGGGTGCGGTTCAGCTCTTCGTCCTCGACGAGCAGGATCTTGCTCATACTTGCTCCCTCAGCCGGGCGGCGGGATGGTTCTCGCGGGGCAGGTCGTCGACGGGTGCCGCGGGCAGCCTTACGGTGAAGACGCTGCCCTCGCCGGGCGCCGACACCAGGGTGATCTCGCCGCCGTGCGCCTCCACCAGCCGCTTGGTGAGCGCCAGGCCGAGGCCGGTGCCGGCCCGTTGCCGGTCGGGGTCGCCGACCTGCTGGAACTCCTCGAACACCCGGTCCTGGTCCTCGGGGGCGATCCCGACTCCGGTGTCGGCCACCGAGACGTACACCTCATGGCCGGCCTGGTGGGTCGAGACCGTGACCGAACCACCCGGCTCGGTGAACTTGATCGCGTTGGAGAGCAGGTTCTCGACGATCTGCCGGAAGCGGACCCGGTCGGCCATCGCGGTGACCGGCGGCAGGTCGGTGCACAGCGCGATGTTCTTGGTGCTGAACAGCGGCGACAGGCCGGTCAGCAGCTCGGTCGCCGCGGTGTCGACGCGCAGCGGGGCCGGGCGCAGGTCGAGCCGGCCCGCCTCCACCTTCGCGAGGTCGAGGATGTCGTTGATCAGGCCGAGCAGGTGCCGGCCGCTGGTGTGGATGTGGTCGACCCACTCGGCGGGCACCCGGCGCCGGTCGCCCTCCGGCTCCTCGACGCGCATCAGGTCGCTGAAGCCGATGATCGCGTTGAGCGGGGTGCGCAGCTCGTGGCTCATGTTGGCCAGGAATGCCGTCTTGGCCTGGTTGGCCCGAGTGAGCGCGTCGACCGAGACGTTCAGCGCCTCCGCGACCGCCTGGCGCTCGGCGAGGATGCCGGCCTGGCCGCCGAGCGCCGCGAGCAACCGCAGGTCGTCGTCGCTGAACAGGGTGCGGTGCTGGTTGAACAGCAGCACCGCGCCCTCGATGTCGGGCGGCACCGGCATGCCCAGCAGCGTCACGAAGTCGTCGCCGAGCGGGTCGCCGTAATGCGCGATCAGGGCCGGCGCGCCCTCGCGGAGACGGGCCGGCCGACCCGCGCGGACCAGCGCGGTGAGATCGGCCGGGCCGAGCTCGGGGTGGCTGTCCATCGGCGGGCCCGCGAACGCGGTCTGGGCGAGCTGCCCGTCGGGCCGGGGCATGAAGACGGCGACCGCGCCCGCCCCGGTCTGCTCGCGCATGATCTCGGCGTAGAGCTGCCACACCTGCGCCGGGGACTCGGTGGGCGCGCGCAGCAGGCGCTCGGTGACCTGGTGTGCGGCGCTGGCCGAGAAGACGTGGCGCAGCCAGCGCGGCGGCAGGAACGCGACCAGGTAGCCGACGCCGCTGGCCAGGGCGAGGAGCCGGCTCGCGGCGAGCACCGCCGGGTGGCCGCGCCAGAGGCCGTTCACCCCGATGAAGAAGACCATGACGGCGAACGCGAAGGTGGCGGCGGCCGCGATCATCAGCCGGGCCCGGTTCGCGCCGGCCCGGGTGCGGGCCTTGCCGAAGAGGAGAGCGGCCGGAACCGCTTCGCTGAGGCCGAAGCCGGCCACGACCGCGATCAGCGCGGCGGAATCGAGCGGGCGCGGCTCCTTGATGATCGGGATGGCCAGGGCCGCGTACGCGCAGAGGACGAGCCGGTCCAGCCAGCGCGGCACGTCCCGGAGGCGGGCGGCCAGCCGGACCGTCAAGTAGGGCTGGGCGAGCAGAACTGTCGTGGAGACGATGCTCACCCACGGCGGCAGGTCGCTCCCGATCCGGCGGGCGATGTCGACGCAGAAGACGACCGTGCACGGGAGGAAGACGAGCGTGACGCTGCCCTGCAGGGAGTCGCGCCGGCGCAGGTACCCGATCAGCGCGCGCAGGAACAGCACCGCGAAGGTGAACTCCGCCGCGAGCAGGACGAGAGCACTCCACCCGATGCGCATATCGGTCGTAATCGTATCGTTTCGGTCGCCCGGGCGAACCGTGGTCGGCCGGGCCGACCGATACGCTGTGCGCGAGAAATCGAGGAGGGCGGCGAACATGCAGCGGTGGCGGGGCTACGAGGCGGTGCCCGGCGGGTGGGGCCGGTCGGTGGTCACGATCGGCGTCTTCGACGGCGTGCACCGCGGCCACCAGGCGATCATCGGGCACGCCGTGAAGCGCGCCCACGACCTCGGCCTGCAGTCCGTGGTGATGACCTTCGATCCGCACCCGGCCGAGGTGGTGCGCCCGGGCTCGCATCCGGCCGTGCTCACCGAGCCGGTGCGCAAGGCCGAGCTGGTCGAGCGGCTCGGCGTCGACGCGCTCTGCGTGGTGCCGTTCACCCCGGCCTTCTCCCGGCTGCCGGCCGAGGCGTTCGTGCACGACGTGCTGGTCGAGGCGCTGCACGCGGCGGTCGTCGTGGTCGGCGACAACTTCCGCTTCGGGCACAAGGCGGCCGGTGATGTGGCGCTGCTCGAGCGGCTGGGGCGATCGTTCGGCTTCACGGTCGAGGAGGCGCCCCTGGTCTCGGCCGACGGCGTGGTCTTCTCCTCGACGTACATCCGCAGTTGTGTCGACGCCGGTGATGTGCGCGCCGCGGCCGCGGCACTCGGCCGGCCCCACCGCCTGGGTGGCGTGGTGGTCCGCGGCGATCAGCGCGGGCGCGAGATCGGCTTCCCGACGGCGAACCTGATGGTGCACCGGTACGCGGCGGTCCCGGCCGACGGCGTCTATGCCGCCTGGATGATCCGGGGCGGCGAGCACGCGGGTCGGCTGCCGGCGAGCGTGTCGATCGGCACGAATCCCACCTTTTCCGGCCGCGAGCGCCGGGTCGAGGCCTACGTGCTCGATTTCGCGGGCGACCTCTACGGCGAGCGGGTGAGCCTCGACTTCGTCGCCCACCTGCGGGAACAGCGGGTCTACGAGGGCATCGAACCGCTGGTCGCGCAGATCCGGGAGGACGTGGAGGAGACCCGCGCGATGCTTCGGTGACCCCCTGGTAGGGTTGGTACGACGTCGGCTACCCGACGGCCGGTTTCCGCGTGCCTGCCCGACGCCGCGGGTGCGGAAGACCGTGATCACCGGCAACACAGAATTTCTGGAGAACATGGCGCTCGATCAAGAGACCAAGACCAAGATCATCGACGAGTACAAGGCGCAGGACGGCGACACCGGCTCGCCCGAGGTCCAGGTCGCGATGCTGACCAAGCGGATCGCCGACCTCACCGAGCACCTGAAGGTGCACAAGCACGACCACCACAGCCGGCGTGGCCTGCTGCTGCTGGTCGGCCGCCGCCGCCGCCTTCTCAACTACGTTCAGAAGAAGGACATCCAGCGTTACCGGTCGCTCATCGAGCGGCTCGGCCTGCGCCGATGACCTGACGGGGGAGCTGCCGACCGGCGGCTCCCCCGGCCGGATTTGTAGCCGGCACAGAAAAACCCACGGACCCGCGCGGTTGCAGGCAAGCAGACACCGGTCCTCGGTAGTGGTTCCCAGGCAGACTTCCTGGGCACTTCGATCGAAGACCGGCAGCCTGAACACCGCGTAGCAGACCGCCGGGTCCTCGACGAAGGAGTACCGCAACAACATGACAGAGCAGAACGCTCTCGGAACCGAGTTCCGGACGGCGGTCATCGACAACGGTGCGTTCGGCACCCGCGAGGTGACCTTCTCCACCGGTCGCCTCGCCAAGCAGGCCGCCGGCTCGGTGATCGTCCAGCTGGGCGAGACCGTGGTCCTCTCCGCGACCACCGCCAGCAAGGCGCCCAAGGAGCACTTCGACTTCTTCCCGCTCACGGTGGACGTCGAGGAGCGGATGTACGCCGCGGGTCGCATCCCCGGCTCGTTCTTCCGCCGCGAGGGCCGTCCGAGCGAGGACGCGATCCTCACCTGCCGCCTGATCGACCGGCCGCTGCGCCCGTCGTTCACCAAGGGCCTGCGCAACGAGGTCCAGGTCGTCGAGACCGTCCTCGCGCTCGACCCCGCCCACCCGTACGACGTGGTCGCCATGAACGGCGCCTCGCTGTCGACCAAGCTGTCCGGCCTGCCGTTCTCGGGCCCGATCGGCTCGACCCGGGTCGCGCACATCGACGGCCAGTGGGTCGCCTTCCCGACCATCGAGGAGCTCGAGCGGGCCACCTTCGACATGGTGGTCGCCGGCCGCGTCCTCGCCGACGGCGATGTCGCGATCATGATGGTCGAGGCCGAGGCCACGCCGAACGCGGTCAAGCTGATCGCCGCCGGCGGGACCGCGCCGACCGAGGAGGTCGTCGCCGGTGGCCTCGAGGCCGCCAAGCCGGCCATCCGCGAGCTGTGCCGCGCCCAGCAGGAGCTGGCCGACGTCGCGTCGAAGCCGGCCGTCGAGTTCCCGGTGTTCCTGGACTACCAGGACGACGTCTACTCGGCCGTCAGCGAGGCGGTCCGCGAGGAGACCGCCGAGGCCCTCAAGATCGCTGCCAAGCAGGAGCGCGAGGAGGCCCTCGACCTGGTCAAGGCCAAGGCGCACGAGCTGCTCGACGAGCGGTTCGAGGGCCGGGAGAAGGAGATCTCCGCCGCCTTCCGGTCGGTCACCAAGACCGAGGTGCGCCAGCGGGTGCTGCGCGAGCAGATCCGCATCGACGGCCGCGGCCCGCGCGACATCCGGCCGCTGTCGGCCCAGGTCGGCGTGCTGCCGCGGGTGCACGGCTCGGCGCTGTTCGAGCGCGGCGAGACCCAGATCCTGGGCGTCACCACGCTGAACATGCTGCGCATGGAGCAGGCGCTGGACACCCTCTCGCCGGAGAAGTCCAAGCGCTACATGCACAACTACAACTTCCCGCCGTACTCGACCGGTGAGACCGGCCGGGTGGGCTCGCCGAAGCGCCGCGAGATCGGTCACGGCGCGCTGGCCGAGCGGGCCCTGGTGCCCGTGCTGCCGTCGCGCGAGGAGTTCCCGTACGCGATCCGCCAGGTCTCCGAGGCGCTGGGCTCGAACGGCTCGACGAGCATGGGCTCGGTCTGCGCCTCGACCCTGTCGCTGCTGCAGGCCGGTGTGCCGCTGAAGGCGCCGGTGGCCGGCATTGCGATGGGCCTGATCTCCGACGAGGTCGACGGCAAGACCCAGTACGTGGCGCTGACCGACATCCTCGGCGCCGAGGACGCGTTCGGCGACATGGACTTCAAGGTCGCCGGCACCAGCGACTTCGTCACCGCGCTGCAGCTCGACACCAAGCTCGACGGCATCCCGTCGGACGTGCTGGCCGGCGCGCTGCAGCAGGCGCACGAGGCGCGCACGACCATCCTCGGCGTGATGGAGGCGGCGATCGCCGCCCCGGCCGAGATGAGCGAGTACGCCCCGCGCGTCACCACCGTGAAGATCCCGGTCGACAAGATCGGCATGGTGATCGGCCCCAAGGGCCAGACGATCAACGCGATCCAGGACGAGACCGGCGCCGACATCTCGATCGAGGACGACGGCACGATCTACGTGGGCGCGACCAACGGCCCGTCGGCCGAGGCCGCGGTCGAGCGGATCAACGCGATCGCCAACCCGACGATGCCGAAGGCCGGCGACAAGTTCCTCGGCACCGTGGTGAAGACGGCCGCGTTCGGCGCCTTCATCTCGCTGCTGCCCGGCCGCGACGGCCTGCTGCACATCTCCAAGGTGGGCGACGGCAAGCGGGTCGAGAGGGTCGAGGACTACCTGAACGTCGGCGACAAGGTCGAGGTGCAGATCGCGGACATCGACGCCCGCGGCAAGATCTACCTCGACAAGGTCCGTCCGGAGGGCGAGGAGGCCCCGGCTCCGGCCGAGGGCCGCGAGTCCCGCCCGGCACGCGAGGAGCGCGGGCCCCGCGGCGACCGTGAGGGCGGCGGCGAGCCGCGCCGGCGTCGCCAGCGCAGCAGCGGCGGCGGCGAGCGCGGCGACCGCGCACCCCGCAGCGAGTAAACACAGGTGACAGCGAGTTCCCGCGGGCCGGCCGCTAGGCCGGCCCGCGCCAATCCTTCGGGAAAAGCCAGTACCAAAGCCCTCGACGGTGGGACTGCCCGCCGTACGGTACTGCCGAGCGGGCTGCGCATCGTCACCGAGTCGATCCCGAGCACCCGCAGCGCGTCGCTCGGCATCTGGGTCGGCATCGGCTCCCGGGACGAGACGCCGGCCATGTCCGGCGCTTCGCATTTCCTCGAGCATCTGCTGTTCAAGGGCACGCACAAGCGCACCGCGCTGCAGATCTCGGCCGAGATCGAGGCGGTCGGCGGCGAGACCAACGCCTTCACCACGAAGGAGTACACCTGCTACTACGCGCGGGTGCTCGACACCGACCTGCCGCTCGCCGTCGACGTGCTCTGCGACGCGGTGGCCGACTCGCTGCTCGACCCGGCCGACGTCGAGATCGAGCGGGGCGTGATCCTCGAGGAGATCGCCATGCACGAGGACGAGCCGAGCGACGAGGTGCACGACGTCTTCACGGAGACGATCTTCGGTAACCACCCGCTGGGGCGGCTCATCTCGGGGACCGAGGAATCGATCACCCCGATGTCCCGCAGCCAGATCAACGGCTTCTACCGGCGCCGCTACACGGCGCCGCACATCGTGGTCGCGGCCGCGGGCAACCTCGAGCACGCCACGGTCGTACGGCTGGTGCGCAAGGCGCTCGCGGGCACCGCGCTCGACTCGTCGGGGGCCGACCCGGCCGCCCCGCGCACCGGCAGCAAGCGGGTCCGCCACCAGAAGCCGCACACCGCCGTCCGCAACCGCGACACCGAGCAGGCCCACGTCGTCCTCGGCGGGGTCGGTATCGGCCGCCTCGACGAGCGGCGGTTCGCGCTGGGCGTGCTCAACAATGTGCTCGGCGGGGGCATGTCGAGCCGCCTCTTCCAGGAGATCCGGGAGAAGCGGGGCCTCGCCTACTCGGTCTACTCGTACGCCAGCCAGTACGCCGACGCCGGCCTGTTCGGCGTCTACGCCGGCTGCGCACCGGGCAAGGTCGAGGAGGTGCTCGACATCACCCGGGCCGAGCTCGAGCGGGTGGCGGCCAAGGGGCTCACGGCCGAGGAGATCGCCCGCGGCAAGGGCATGGTCAAGGGCTCGTACGTGCTGGGCCTCGAGGACTCGGGCTCGCGGATGAGCCGGCTGGCCAAGTCGGAGCTGCTCTACGGCGCCCTGATGAGCGTTGACGAGCTGCTCCACCGGGTCGACGCGGTGACCGCCGACGATGTCGACGCGATCGCGAACGATCTGCTCAACCAGCCGATGTCGCTGGCCGTGGTGGGGCCGTTCGACGAAGCGGCTTTCCCGGAGAGATAGACAGTCGTTACCGACCGGACCGGTCGCTGACCGGTCCGGTTAACCTTGGACCCCGTGACGACGCTGGAGACCCCGCCCGAGACGCCTGTCGTTCCCGATCTGCGCAGACGCCGGATCGCCGGGATGGCCATCTGGGCCGTGGCCTTCCTTCTGTTCGTGGTCGTCGTCGGCGTGCCCACCAGCGACCCGGTCGTCGCCTTCGGCTGGCTGTGGCTGGCCACCATCGCCTGGCGCAACTACCTCCCGTGGCGGGAACACCTGCTCTTCCTGCGCGACTGGCTGCCGGTCGTGCTGCTGCTGGAGTTCTACAACATCTCCCGCGGTTCCGCCGACAGGTTCTTCGCCCCGCATGTCCAGTTCATGATCGACGTGGACGAGCGCCTCTTCGGCTGGCTCACCGGCGGGCGCATCCCCACGATCTGGCTTCAGCAGCACCTGTACGAGCCGGGCCACGTCCAGTGGTGGGAGGTCGTGGTCACGCTCGTGTACGTCTCGCACTTCCTGACGGTGCCGACCGTGGCGGTGGTGCTCTGGCTGCGCAACCGCGGCCTGTCGTACCGGTTCATGCGCCGCTGGATCGCGCTGAGCCTCGCCGGCCTGGCCACGTACTTCCTCTACCCGGCCGCGCCGCCGTGGTGGGCCTGGGAGAACGGCGCGCTGAGCGAGCCGGTGCAGCGCATCTCGTCCAACGGCTTCGAGGCCATCGGGCTGCACAGCGCCGGCAACACGCTCAACGCCCTGCAGGCCGACCAGTCCAACCCGGTCGCCGCGATGCCGTCGCTGCACACGGCGTACGCGATGATGGCGGTCGCCTTCTTCCTGCCGATGGTCCGCAAGCGGTGGTGGCCGGTGCTGCTGGCCTATCCGCTGGCCATGACGTTCACCCTGGTCTACACGGGGGAGCACTACGTCGCGGACGTCCTCGTCGGCTGGGTGTACGTGGCCCTGACCTTCCTCCTGGTGGGCCTGGGGGAGCGCTGGTGGGCCCGGCGCCGTGCGTTAAGTTCAACCGGTGACTGACTCGATTCGCGTTGGTGTGCTCGGTGCCCGCGGCCGGATGGGCCTCGAGGTGTGCAAGGCGGTCGACGCCGCCGGCGATCTCGAGCTGGTCGCGATGATCGACCAGGGCGACGAGCTGTTCAGCGGCGCCGACGCCCAGGTCCTGGTCGACTTCACCAGCCCCGACGTGGTGATGGACAACCTGCGCTGGGCGATCGAGCAGGGCATCAGCGTGGTGGTCGGCACGACCGGGTTCACCGAGGAGCGGCTCGAGCAGGTGCGCGGCTGGCTGGCCGCCAGGCCCGGGGTGAGCGTGCTGATCGCGCCCAACTTCGGGATCGGCGCGCTGCTGATGATGCGCTTCTCGGCGATCGCGGCGAAGTACTTCGAGTCCGCCGAGATCATCGAGCAGCACCACCCGCGCAAGTTCGACGCCCCGAGCGGCACGTCGCAGCACACCGCCCGGCTGATCGCCGAGGCGCGCGCGGCCGCCGGCAGCCCGCCGATGCCCGACGCGACCAAGGAGGAGCTCGACGGCGCCCGCGGCGCGCTCGTCGACGGCGTCCGGGTCCACTCGGTGCGCGCGGCCGGCCTGGTCGCCCACCAGGAAGTGCTGTTCGGCAGCGCCGGCGAGACGCTGACGATCCGGCACGACTCGCTCGACCGGGTGTCGTTCATGCCGGGCGTCCTGCTCGCGGTGCGCAACGTGCGAAAGCTGCCGGGGCTGACCGTCGGCATCGACTCGCTGCTCGACTGAGCGGCGGCTACCCGCCGATCATGAATTCGCCGATCGGCAGGGGGCGGTTCACGACGCGGACGTCGCCGATCCAGCCGTGGAAGACGTTGTCGACGGCGCCGGCGTACTCATGCCCGCCGACCAGCCAGGGCAGGCCGAGCGAGGCGATGCCGACCGACAGCGTGGACGGGTTGCCGACGACCGGGCTGCCCTCGACGTACATGAGGGTGTGGCTGCCGTCGTTGACCAGGGCGACGTGCCACCAGACGTCCTCGAAGAGGCCGTGACCCCAGTTGGTGGTCGGGTGGGTCTGGCTCAGCGGGTAGAAGTTGAACTGCGGTTCGCGGCCGTTGCTCGAGATGTTGAGGCCGGCCAGCGGCTCCTGGGGGTCGGCGTTCTTGCCGGCCCGGCCGCGGCGGGTGAGCACCGACATCCAGGCGTTGTCGTCGGCGTCCCAGTCCAGCGGGATCTTGAGGAACGCCTCGATCGTGTAGCCGCCGCGGAACGTCTCGGCGTTCAGCGGGGCCGCGGGTCCCGTCGTCAGATAGGCGCCGCGCAGCGGGGTCCGGCCGCCGGCGAAGCGCAGGCTGGCGTGCGCGGGCTGCCCGGGGTGGTGATCGCTCGACCAGGACAGCGCGTCGGCGGCGCTGCCCGCGACCGCGGCGACGGTGAGGTCGTTGCCGCGTCCGGAGAGGTCCCGGACGGTCTCGCCCACGCCGACCGGGCTGCCACTCACCCCGCCGCCGTCGAACCGCCAGTACGCGAGCGTGCCGGGCACGACCATTCGGCTCGCGGGGCGGGCCGCGCGCTCCGGCACCGGGGCGAAGCCGGCGAAGCGCTTCTCGAAGTCGATCGGCATCGAGAACAGGTCGACCGGGGTGGTCAGTCGCAGGTGCTCGGCGGCCAGCGGGCTGCGTTTCGCCGGGTCCTGGGCCAGGAAGTACGGCGCGACCGTCTCGACGTCGATGACGTTGCGGGCCAGGTCGAAGTGGTAGAGCCGGAGCATGGCGGCGCCGCCGAAGTAGCGGTTCTGGTAGTTCGCGATGTGCAGGTGCACGTCGTGGCCGGCGGCGTTCTTCATGGTGGTGCGGCCGGGCGGCCAGTTGTGGCCGTTGACGGTCAGGAAGATCTGGTCGTTGCCGTCGATCAGCCGGTCCCAGAGCAGCCGGCCGTGGCGGGAGAGCATCGCGTTGTCCTCGGGGTCGCCGGACTCGTACGGGTAGACGTTGTCGTCGTACCGCGACACGACGAGGTCGTGCGTGGTCACGATCACCGGCAGCTTCGGGTGGTCCTTGATGATCTGGTCGGCCCAGGCGAAGCCGCGCGCCGACATCCGCCAGTCCAGCGCCAGCAGCAGCCACTCCCGGCCGCCGGCGCGGAAGATGTGGGCGGTGTTGTAGCCGCCCGCGTCCGACGCGGCGAACGTCCTCGAGTGCTGGTACCGCTGCGGTCCCATGGTCCGCAGGTAGGCGGTGCCGCCACGGGTGTCGTCACCGGAGACGTCGTGGTTCCCGGCCAGCACGCTGTACGCGACGCCGTTCGCATCGAGCAGGTCGAACGCCTTGCCGACCGCCGCGAACGAGGTCGCGTCGCCGTCCTGGGTCAGATCGCCGAGGTGCGCCAGGAAGACGATGTTGTCGTCCGCGCTGCCGATGACGTAGCGGAACGACTCCTCCTGTGGCTCCGGGTCGATGCTGTTCTGGCTGCCCCAGTACAGGAACTGGGTGTCCGGCATGATCGCCAGCGTGAACTGCGGGCCGGCCGGGTCCGGGTCCCACCGGCCGTCTCCGCCCGAGCGCCCGGTCGCGGACGCCGCCGACAACGACCCGAGGACCGCGGCACCCGCGCCGGCCAGCCCCGCCGAGCGCAGGAAGGCCCGCCGGCTCGGACCCGCCGGCGCTCCGTGATGATCGCTCATTGCTCCACCCCCGTCCGACGTTCGGAACCGAGCGTTCCTCGGATGGGCAGAAGACATCAAGTCAGATGAGCGTGAGATCGTCCGGCAGGCCGGTCAGTGTCGTGCCGTCGAAGGACACCGGGTGGCCGGCGATGCGCAGGCCGGTCACCGTGGGCGCGCCGGGGAGCGGCCGGAGGCGGACCACGCCGTTCGGGACGTCGGGGTCGAGGCCCAGCCAGGCCTGGAGGATCAGCACGGACGCCGCCGACGACCACGCCTGCGGGTGGCAGGCGGCCGGGTAGGGGACCGGACGGGAGAACTCGGCGCGGGCGTCGCCGCCGTGCAGCTCGGGCAGGCGGAAGCCGAACGTCTCGGCCGCCGTGAGCAGGCCGTCGATCAGGGTCAGGGCCTCGGCCGCATATCCGCCGCGGGCCAGCCCGGCCACGACGATCGCGGTGTCGTGGGTCCAGACCGAGCCGCAGTGGTACGACAGCGGCGCGAACCCGGCGTCGGCCGAGGACATCGTGCGCAGGCCGTACCCGCCGGACATCGCCGGGCCGGCCAGGGCGGCGGCGACCCGGGACTCCTCGGCCACGGTCAGCAGGCCGGTGCCGAGAAGGTGGCCGGCGTTGCTGGTCAGCGAGTCGACCGGGCGCTTGTCGCGGTCGAGGGCGAGCGCGGGGTAGCGCCCGTCGGCGACCCAGAAGGCGTTCCGGAAACGATCGGCGAGGGATGAAGCCCAGGCACGCCAGTGGTCGCCGCCGGTGCGGCCGAACGCGTCCAGCAGGGCGGCGCCGTCGAGGGCGGCCCGGTACGCGTACCCCTGCACCTCGGCCAGGGCGATCGGCGGCTCGGCCTGCCGCCCGTCGTGGAAGCGGACCGCGTCGCCCGAGTCCTTCCAGCCCTGGTTGGCCAGGCCGCGGCCGGTGAGATCGAGGTACTCCAGGAAGCCGTCGCCGTCGGGGTCGGCGTGCTCGGCCAGCCAGCCGAGCGCGGCCTCGAGATGCGGCAGCAGCGCCTCGACCGCCGCGGAATCGAGGCCCCACCGCCAGGCGTCGTGCAGCAGGCTGATCCAGAGCAGGGTGGCGTCGATCGTGCCGTAGTAGGTGGCCGGCAGCCGGTAGCCGAGCGAGACGTCGGAGCGGCGCAGCTCGTGCATGATCTTGCCGGGGGCCTCTCCGGTCTCGGGGTCGACCTTGGCACCCTGCCGGCGGGCCAGGACGCGCAGCGTGCCCAGCGCCAGGTCGGTGCCGAGCGGCAGCATCATCCGGGCCGCCCAGATGCTGTCCCGGCCGAAGAGCGTGAGGTACCACGGCACGCCGGCGCCGAGGAACGTGTCGCCGTCGTCGATCGCGGTGGTCAGGCGCAGCGCGGCCAGGTCGTCGAGGGACTGCGCGACGAGCCGCTCGAGCCGCCGGTCGCGGGCGGTGACCCCGGGCACCGCGAACGAACCGCGCGGGCCGGGGAGCATCACCGCGTCGGGGTCGTCGACCGTCGCCGACCAGTGCAGCGTCGTCGACTGGCCGGGGGCGAGCGTCACCTCCCAGGTGCGGAACGGGTCGACCCGGACGATGACGTTGCCCGGGTCCGACGACGCGGCGCGGCCGGACCGGACCGCCTCGATCGGGGCGAAGTCGCTCGCGGTCTCGACGGTGACCGTGGTGGTGACCGGGACCGTCGCGGTGGAGGCGACCTCGATCTCCTCCTCGACCGCGCCCGGCCGCACGCGGCGGGTGCGGACGACCCGGACGGTCGGGTCGGCGATCTCGTCGCCCAGCCAGCGGGCCACCGACACGAACCGGGTGGCGCCCGGGCCGGCCGGGGCCCACCCGATCGGCTCCGCCTCGCGGTCGTCGAGGCGCAGCACGGCCGCGGAGAGCACCCGTCTGTCGGCGTGGAAGACGCCCTGCACCCCGGCCGGACGGATCTGCCCGTCGGCGCCGGACAACGCCGTGGTGGGCGCCGCGATCGTGGGGACCAGGTCGTGCAGGAGGGGCTGGAGAGACCTCACGCGAACTCCTTGACAGGTCGTCCGAAGGGGTGCAATCTACGAAAACATTCCGGCAACTTGAACGATCCAATGATGCCGGATCGAAATTTGATCGTTCAACCCTAATAAAAAGGAAACCAGCGTGGAAAAGGTCACGATCGCTACGGTCGCGGTGCGGGCGGGGGTATCCCGCCAGACCGTTTCGAACGTGATCAACACCCCCGAGGTCGTACGCCCCGAGACCCGCGAACGGGTGCGCGAGGCGATCGCGTCGCTCGGCTACCGGGTCAACCAGGCCGCCCGCCAGATGCGTACCGGGCGGTCGAAGCTCCTCGCGGTGCGCATCGAGCCGGCCCGCGACGGCATCAACGGCTCGGTGCTCGACCGCTTCCTGCACGGGCTCACTGACGCCGCGACGGTGGCGGGCTATCGCGTGATGCTCTACACGGCGTCCGGCGACGACGGCGAGATCGCCACCTACGAGGAACTGCTCACCGAGTACGACCTGGACGGCTTCGTGCTGACCAGCACCCATCACGGCGACCCGCGCACCTCCTGGCTGGCCGAGCGCGACGTGCCGTTCGTGACCTTCGGCCGGCCGTGGGGCGCCCCGGACACCCACTCCTGGGTCGACGTCGACAACGCGGCCGGTACCGCGGCCGCCACCCGGCACCTGCTCGCGACCGGGCACACCCGGATCGGCTTCCTCGGCTGGCCGGCCGGCTCCGGCGTCGGCGATGCCCGGCGCGAGGGCTGGGCGTCCACCATGGCCGAGGCCGGACTGCCCACCGAAGACGTTGTCGCTGTCGACGGCGTGGACTCCGGCGCGTCGGCCGCGGAGCGCCTCACGAACGCCACCGCGGTGGTCTGCGCCAGCGACTCGCTGGCGCTGGGCGCGATGCGCGCGCTCCCCGGCCGCGCGATCGTCGGCTTCGACGACACCGCGGTCGCCCGGGCCGTCGGCCTCACCAGCGTGAGCCAGCCGCTCGCCGAGGCCGCCGGCCGCTGCATGGACCTGCTCGCCGAGCTCCTCGACGGCCGAGCCCCCACCACCCCCACCCACCTGTTGCTCCCGCCGTCCCTGGTGGTGCGCCGGACGGCCTGAAAGGAGATAGGGATGACCACGAGACTCCTCCTCGCCGCGGTCACCGCCGGCACCCTCGTCGCCGCCAGTGCCTGTGGCAGCGGCTTCGACGACAACTCCAAGACCCAGCAGAGCAGTGGCCCGGCCAGCATCCAAATCATGATCGCGTCGTCCGGCGACGCCGAGACCAAGTCCGTGCAGGACGCGGCGGCCGCCTGGGCCAAGTCCAGCGGGAACACCGCGACCGTCACCCCGGCGCAGGACATCGTGCAGCAGCTCGGGCAGGCGCTGGCCGGCAACACCCCGCCCGACGTCTTCTACGTCGACGCCGCCCGGTTCGCCGACTACGCGAGCGTCGGCGCGCTCGAGCCGTACGCGCAGGACATGGGCGGCGCGTTCCTGCCGGCGCTCAACCAGTCGTTCACCGACGGCGGCAAGCTGTACTGCGTCCCCAAGGACGTCTCCACGCTCGCCCTGGAGATCAATACGGACCTGTGGAAGAAGGCCGGGCTCACCGACGCCGACTATCCGACCACCTGGGACCAGCTGACCGCGGTCGCGCAGAAGCTCAAGATGCCCGGCGTGACGCCGCTGGCGATCGGGGACACCCGCGACCGGATCGGCGCGTTCCTCGTGCAGGCCGGCGGCTGGTGGGTGAGCAAGGACGGCAAGCAGCCGACCGCCGACACCCCGCAGAACGAGCAGGCCCTCGCCTACGTGCAGTCGCTGCTCAAGAACGGGCTCGCGAAGTACCCGAAGGCGCTGGACGCGGGCTGGGCCGGTGAGGCGTTCGGCAAGGGCAAGGCCGCCATGACCATCGAGGGCAACTGGATCAAGGGCGCGCTCACCAGCGACTTCCCGAACCTCAAGTACGTGGTGAAGGAGCTGCCGGCCGGCCCCGCGGGCAAGGGCACGCTCTCGTTCACCCAGTGCTGGGGCATCGCCGCCAAGAGCCAGCACAAGCAGCAGGCCGTCTCGTTCGTGCAGGCGGCGACCACGGCCGAGCAGCAGGCCGCGTTCACCAAGGCGTTCGGCGTGATGCCCTCGCGCACCGACGCGCAGTCCGCCTACCAGCAGCAGTACCCCGAGGACGCGCCGTTCGTGGCCGGCGCGCAGTACGCGCAGGGCCCGGTGAACGCCCCCAAGATGGACAGCGTGCTGGCCGACCTCGACGCCCAGCTCCAGGGCCTGCAGACCGGCAACCCCAAGGCGATCCTGCAGCGCTTCGACAAGAACGCCAAGACGGCCCTCGGCGGCTGAGCGTGGCGACTGGCATTCGCGGGAACGAGCGCGGCGCGGGGTGGCTGTTCATCGCCCCCGCCGCGATCGTCCTCGGCCTCTTCATGGCGCTGCCCATCCTCATGGCGCTCTGGGTGAGCCTCACCTCGTGGAACGGGCAGGGCAGCCCGTTCACGTCCGATGTGCCGTTCGCCGGGCTCGACAACTACACGAAGCTGTTCGCCGAGGACGGCCTGGCCCGCCAGGACTTCATGACCAGCGTCCGGAACAACGGCTACTACGTGCTGTTCGTGGTGCCGATCCAGACCGTGCTCGCGCTGGGGCTCGCCCTCGTGGTCAACAACCGCATGCTCAAGAACAAGGGCTTCTTCCGTACGGCGTTCTACTTCCCGTCGGTGACCAGCTCGGTCGCGATCAGCGTCGTCTTCCTGTTCATGTTCGCGAACACCGGCGCGATCAACGCGGTTCTCGGCGTCTTCGGCATCGACGGGCCGCAGTGGTTCGCCGACCCGCGCGGGGTGCTGCACCTGCTGCTGGGCTGGACCGGGCTGGTCGACGTCAACGCGCCGCCGGCCGCGCTCGCCGACCACGGCGTCCTCGGCCTGACCTGGTGGGACTGGATCTCCGGGCCGAGCGTGGCGATGTGCGCGATCATCACGCTCGTGGTGTGGACGACCTCCGGGACGTTCATGTTGATGTTCCTGGCCGCGCTGCAGAACCTGCCGGTCCAGCTGGACGAGGCCGGGCTGATCGACGGGGCGAACCGCTGGCAGCGGTTCCGGCACATCACGCTCCCGCAGCTGCGGCCCACGCTGTTCCTGGTGCTCACGCTGGGGCTGATCGCCACCTGGCAGGTCTTCGACCAGATCTACGTGATGAGCCAGGGCAATCCGGCCAAGACCACGCTGACCCCCGCGTTCCTCTCCTACCGGACGGCGTTCCGGGACTTCGACTACGGCTCGGGCGCGGCGATCTCGTTCGTGCTCTTCGTCTTGATCGTGGTGCTCACGCTGTTCCAGCGGTGGGTCATGCGGGAGCGTCGATGACCACTCGTGCGCTGGCCTCGCGTTTCGCGGGATACGCGATCCTGATCTTCTTCTCCCTCGTCTTCCTGTACCCGTTCGTGATCCAGATCTCGAACTCGTTCAAGACCGAGGCGGACGCGTCGGCGAACCCGCTGTCGCCGGTGCCGCACCCGTTCACGACCGACGCGTTCGACCGCATCTTCGGCAGCACCGCGTTCCCCACCTGGCTCGGCAACTCGGTGCTGGTCACGATCATCGTCACGCTCGGCCGTGTGCTGTTCGGCTCGATGGCCGGGTACGCCCTGGCCCGGCTGCGCTTCCCCGGCCGGCCGGTGCTGTTCGCGCTGGTCCTCGGCATGATGGCGGTGCCGCCGGTGGTGCTGCTGATCCCGAAGTTCCTGGTGCTCAACCAGCTGGGGATGTACAACAGCTATCCCGCGCTGATCGTCCCGCTGCTCGCCGACGCCACCGGGATCTTCATCATGAAGCAGTTCTTCGAGTCGGTGCCGGTCAGCGTCGAGGAGGCGGCCCGCATCGACGGCGCCGGGGTGTTCCGGATGTTCTGGTCGGTGGTCCTGCCGACGGCCAAGCCGGCCCTGATCACGCTGACGATCCTGTCCTTCCAGGGCTCGTGGAACGAGTTCCCGCACACGCTGGTCTCGGTGCAGGACCCGGGGCTGTTCACGCTGCCGCGAGGGCTGGCCGACCTGGTCAGCGGCTCGCTCGGGGCGGGCACGCAGTACCCGCTCAAGCTCGGCGCGGCCCTGCTCGCCACCATCCCGGTGGCGATCATCTTCGTCACGTTCCAGCGCTACTTCGTGCGCGATGCCAACGAGGGCGCCGAACGCGGATGATTGCGGGTTGTAGGTTGGCTCGCGATGAAAGACCTTTCTGCTCGCGGCCGGTGGATCCGGGTCGCGGCCACCGTGATCTGCGGGGTGCTGCTGCTGGGCGGCACGCTCTACGGCGGCGATGACGACTTCCCGTTCGGGCCGTTCCGGATGTACGCGACCGGGCCCGACCCGAACGGGGACGCCAAGGACACCCGGGTCGAGGGCACCGACGTCGACGGCCGGACGGTGCAGCTCACCGAGGGCAACAGCGGCATCCGCCGGGCCGAGATCGAGGGGCAGGAGGGCGCGTACGTGTCGACGCCGTCCCGCCTCGCCGAGGTCGCCGACGCCTACGCGTCGCACACGCCGGGAGCGCCGCCGCTGCGGTCGGTGCGGATCGTGGTGCGCTGGCACGGCATCGAGCACGCCCGGCCCACGGGCACCTACCACGACCAGGTCATCGCCCAGTGGACGCGGCCATGAGGTGGCTGTTCTCGCCGGTGCCGCTGGGCCGGATCGCGGCGTTCCGCACGCTCGTCTACCTGTTCGTCGTCGCCGACCTCGTGGTGTTCACGCCGTGGGTGCGGGCACACGCGAGCACGCCGGGGGAGCTCTACCAGCCGCTGCTGGCCGGCCGCCTGCTGCACCTGCCGACGCCGACCCCGCTGATCGTGCACTCGATCTTCTGGGCGCTGATCGTGCTCGGGCTCGCCGCGGCCACCGGGCGGGCGCCGCGGCTGCTGGGCTGGGCGGTGTTCGCGCTCTACTTCGAGTGGATGATCATCGCGATGAGCTACGGGAAGGTTGACCACGACCGGTTCGGCTTCCTGGTGGCGCTGGCGGTGCTGCCGACCGTCGGGCGGGCGCGGCACGGTGACCGGACGCTGTCGGCGGCCGGTGGATGGGCGCTGCGGGTCACCCAGATCGCGGTCATCTGCACGTACTTCCTGGCGGCGTGGGCGAAGCTGCGTTTCGGCGGGCTCGACTGGCCGACCAGCGCCGTGCTGGCCCAGGCGATCATCCGCCGGGGCACGTGGCTGGCCGACCACATCGCCGTCGTGCCCGGCCTGCTGATCGTGGCCCAGTTCGGCATCGTGGCGTTCGAGCTGCTGAGCCCGCTGATCTTCGTCGTGCCGCAGCGGTGGCGGTGGGCGGTGGTCGCGTACTTCTACTCGTTCCACCTGATGACGTTCGCGACCATCACGATCTCCTTCGCCCCGCACCTGGTGGCGATGACCAGCTTCCTGGCGCTGGAGAAGGTGCGCCCGATCGTGTGGGCGCGGCGCCGGCTGGGGCGCGACGTCACCGCGGAGGCGGTGCCGGAAGGCACCGCAGCCATGCAGCACAGCCCGGAAGCCGCGCGAGGAGCGTGAGTGGGCACCCAGCGACGCCTGTGACGCCGGGACTTTTCGTGACCTCGTACGTTATGAGCTTTTTCCGAAGAGTGCGTCGCGCTGAGCTTGAGGTAGCGAACAAGCCGCGGTGCCGCCAGGAAGAAGGTGGCGGTGGTCGGCGACCCAGCGGTAGGCCGGCCATGCGGCGAGCCGGACCGGGCCGAACTCGATGAAACCACCGGCGACCTGCCAGAAACGGCCGGCGTCGCGGAGCAGCAGCGCGATCGCGTCCGGGCCCGAGCCCCGCGCGGAATCGGAGACCCACTGGACGGCTTCCTCGCACTCCTCCGTCGTGAGGCCCAGCTCGTCGAGGTCGGCGAACTGCCAGGGGACGATGCGGGCCCGCGTCGGGATGCGGCGCTCGATGAACTCGGCGCAGGTGGTGCAGAAGGAGCAGTCGCCGTCATAGACGAAGGTGGGTGTCACGCTGGTCATTCTGCGCTCAGGTCGACGTGCAGCCGCAGCTGGGGGACGAGCATGTCGTCGACGTCGAGCGCGCGGCCGGCGCCGTCGGGGGACCAGCCGGCCGAGGTCAGGAATTTCTGGGTCGCGAGGTCCTGCTCGTAGGCCCAGGCCACGGCGTGCGTGAAGTCGTCCTCGCGCCACAGGTCGACGGTCGCGGAGAGCAGGCGGCTGCCGTGACCGCGGCGGCCCCAGCGCGGCTCGACCAGCAGGTCGGTGAACGCGGCCCAGCCGTCCGGCAGCGGCGGCTCCTCGGGGGCCTGGGCCTGCTCGTCGGCGGGACCGGCGGCGGCGAAACCGACCACCTCGGTCGACGACTCGCCCTGCTCGACCGCGATCAGGATGCGGTGCCGCGGCGACGGGGTCTGCTCGATCGCCTCGAGCCAGGTGCGGGCCAGGAACGCCTCGTCGAGGCTCGCGAGGACGTGTGCCGGGAACATCCGCCGGTACGCCGTGCGCCACGTGGAGAGCTGGATGCGGGCGATCTCCGGAGCATCCTCGGGACGCGCGGGACGGACGAAACCGAGTGCCATGACGCGAGCCTACAGAGCGGTGGCGTAGCGCAATTCGGGCAGCTCCACCTCGGTGCCGCGCGGGGTCCAGGTCTGGGCGGCGCCGTCGGGGGTCAGGCCCAGATGCTCGTAGAAACTGCGGGCCTCGGCGTTCCCGGTGAGCACCCAGAGGCGCATCTCGGGGAAGTTCGATGCGGCCAGCCCGTCCCGCGCGGCCGTGAGGAGGAGTCTTCCGGCGCCGCCTCCCCAGTGGCCGGGGTCCACGTAGATCGCGTAGAGCTCGCCGGCGCTGGGGTCGTCGCGGTCGGGTCCATAAGTGACAAATCCAATTATATTGGTGTCTTTTACGGCGACCAGCGTCTGCGAGCCGGGGGTCCTCGGCCTGGTGCGCCAGTCGCGGGCCCGGACGGCGGGGTCGAGGCGGCTCAGGAAATCGTCGGGGACGATTCCGGCATAGGCCGCCTGCCAGGTGCGGACGTGGACGGCGGCCACGGCGTCGATGTCGGCGTCGGTGAGCGGGCGGATCAGGGTCACGCCGGAATTTTGTCGTACCCCTGCTCTAACGTGCAGATCGATGGCACCCGAATCGCTCTCCGTCGCCCAGGCCCGCCGCGTCACGCTGGCCGCCCAGGGCTTCACCGACCGCCGCCCGGGTGGCGCGACCGACCTGCGCCACGTGCGCCGTGTGCTGCGCCGGCTGCACCTGATCCAGATGGACTCGGTAAATGTGCTGCAGCGCGCCCACTTCATGCCGCTCTACAGCCGCCTCGGCCCCTACCCGGTCGACCTGCTCGAGCGGGCCGCCTATCGCAAGCCCCGGGAACTGTTCGAGTTCTGGGGTCACGAGGCCTCGCTGATCACGACCGAGTTGCAGCCGCTGTTCCGCTGGCGCATGGCCCGCGCGGCCGACTTCGCCTGGGGCAGCGTGCGGCGCATCGTCACCGAGCAGCCCGAGCTGGTCGCCTGGGTGCTCGACGAGGTGCGCGGCCGCGGCCCGATCACCGCCGCCGAGATCGAGCACGACGCCCCCCGCCGCAAGGACAACTGGGGGTGGAACTGGTCGGTGGTGAAACAGGCGCTCGAGTGGCTGTTCTACTCCGGCCAGGTGACCGCGGCCGACCGCACGACCTCCTTCGCCCGGCGATATGACCTTCCCTCGCGCGTGCTGCCCGCCGCCGTGCTCGACGCGCCGACCCCCGCCTACCCCGACGCGATCCGGGCGCTGGTCGAGCTGTCCGCCCGGGCGCTGGGGGTGGCCGCCGAGCCGGAGATCCGCGACTACTTCCGCCTGCCGGTCGAGGGCTTCAAGCAGGCGGTCAACGAGCTGATCGACGACAAGGTGCTCATACCGGTGACGGTCGGCGGCTGGAAAAACACCGCCTACCTGCATCACGAGGCCAAGATCCCGCGGTGGGTGCGGGCCGCGACCCTGGTCAGCCCCTTCGATCCGTTGATCTGGGAGCGCGGCCGGACCGAGCGATTGTTCGATTTGTCGTATCGCATCGAGATATATGTGCCGGCGCCGCAGCGGCTCTACGGCTACTACGTGCTCCCGTTTCTGCTGGGCGACCGCTTCGCGGCCCGGGTCGATCTGAAGGCCGACCGCAAGACCGGCGTGCTGCAGATCCCGGCCGCCTGGCTCGAGCCCGCCGCCGACCAGGAGGAGACCGCCGTCGCGCTCGCGCTGGAGCTGCACCGGCTGGCCGGCTGGCTCGACCTCGACACGATCGCCGCCCCGGTCAAGGGCGACTTCGCGGGCCCGCTGGCCGCTGCGCTCGCGGGTGTACCGTGACGGCCATGACCCTGGCTGATGAGCCCGTGCAGGGTCCGGCCCTGCCCCCGGGGTGGTATGCGCCGTCCCGCCCCGACGTGGTCACCCGGTTCGTCGAGCGGGTCTGGACGAAATCGCCGGTCTGGGCCGCCCCGGCCGCGATGCTCGTCTGCATGTCCGGCGCCGTGGGCTACACGCTGGCCACCCACCCGGCCGACGCCGGCGCCGGCGACGCACCGACCTGCCTGCTGAAATACACGACCGGGTTCGTCTGCCCGGGCTGCGGCGGCACCCGCGCCGCGTGGTACCTGTTGCACGGCGACGTCCCGGCCGCCGCCCGGCACCACGCGATCTTCACGTTCGCGGTGCCTTTCCTGCTTTACATGTACGTCGCCTGGGCCGGAAAGCGCCTGTTCAACTGGAAGCTGCCGCAGCTCACCATCGGTCCGCGCACGATGATCGCATTCGTGGCGGTCTGGGGCGTCTGGAGCGTGCTGCGTAACCTGCCCTGGGCCCCGTTCACCGCTTTCTACGTCTGACCCGACCGTCCGATAGGTTGTCGGTATGACGCACGACCCGCGACCCTTCGGACGGCTGTTGACCGCCATGGTCACCCCGTTCGCCCCGGACGGCTCCCTCGACGTCGAGGGCGCGGCGAAACTGGCCTCCTACCTTGTCGACGAGCAGCGCAACGACGCGCTCGTCATCAGCGGGACCACCGGCGAGTCCCCCACCACGACCGACGCGGAAAAGGAGACGCTGCTGCGCGCGGTCATCGAGGCGGTCGGCGACCGCGCCCGGGTGGTGGCCGGCGTCGGCACCAACAACACGGCACACACGGTCCAGCTGGCCCACGCCGCGCAGAAAGCGGGCGCACACGGCCTGCTCGTCGTGACGCCGTACTACAACAAGCCCCCGCAGGCCGGCGTCGCCAAGCACTTCCTGACCGTGGCCGACTCCGTCGACGTGCCGATCATGGTCTACGACATCCCGCACCGGGCCGGCACGGCGATCGCCACCGAGACCATGTGCCGGCTGGCCGAGCACGACCGGATCGTCGCGGTGAAGGACGCCAAGGGCGATTTCACCGCCTCCTCCTGGGTGTTGAGCCGAACCGACCTCGCGTACTACTCGGGCGATGACGCGGCCACCCTGCCGCTGCTGTCGATCGGCGGGGTCGGCCTGGTCGGCACCTCCACCCATCTCACCGGCGCCATCGCCAAGGACATGATCGAGGCATACGAGCGCGGCGATGTCGCCACCGCCCTGGCCCTGCACCGGCGGCTGCTGCCGCTGTTCACGGGCATCTTCCGGTCGCCGGGCACCATGCTGGTGAAAGCCGGGCTGCACGCCCTCGGCCTGCCGGCGGGGCCGGTCCGGTCGCCGCTGGTGGATGCGGGCGACGAAGAACTGAACCAGTTGCGCGAGGACGCGGCCAAGGCCGGAATCGTCCTCTGATAAAGAAAGACGCGAATGAGTCAAGCTCACGCGGAGCTGGATCCGCCGCCGCCGCTGCCGGAGGGCGCCCTGCGCGTCACCCCGCTCGGCGGCCTCGGGGCCATCGGCCGCAACATGACCGTGCTGGAATTCGACGGCAAACTGCTGATCATCGACTGCGGGGTGCTCTTCCCCGACGTCGAGCAGCCCGGCGTCGACCTGATCCTGCCCGACTTCAACCCGATCCTCGACCGCCTCGACGACGTCCAGGCGATCGTGCTCACCCACGGCCACGAGGACCACATCGGCGCCGTGCCCTACCTGCTGGCCCACAAGGCGGACATTCCGCTGGTCGGCTCCGAATTCACGCTCGCGCTGGTCGAGGCCAAGCTGGCCGAGCGGCGCCTGGACCCGTACACGCTGACCGTGCGCGAGGGTCAGACCGAGCGGCTCGGCCCGTTCGAGTGCGAGTTCTTCGCGGTCAACCACTCCATCCCCGACGCGCTGGCGGTCGCCGTGCGCACACCGGCCGGTCTCGTGCTGCACACCGGCGACTTCAAGATGGACCAGGTGCCGCTCGACGGCCGCATCACCGACCTGGCCGGCTTCGCCCGGCTCGGCGCCGAGGGCGTCGACCTGCTGCTGTCCGACTCGACAAACGCCGAGGTGCCCGGCTTCGTGGCGCCCGAGCGGGACATCGGCCCGGTGCTCAGCGCGATCTTCAGCAAGGCCCGCGGCCGCATCATCGTGGCCAGCTTCGCCTCGCACGTGCATCGCGTCCAGCAGGTCATGGACGCCGCCTGGGAGTACGACCGCAAGGTCGCCCTGATCGGCCGCTCGATGGTGCGCAACATGGGCATCGCCCGCGACCTCGGCCTGCTGCACATCCCGGAGGGCCTGCTGGTCAGCCTGGACGAGGCGACGAACCTGCCGGGCGACGAGATCGTCTTCATGTCGACCGGCTCGCAGGGTGAGCCGATGAGCGCGCTGGGCCGCATGTCCACCGGCGACCACCGGCACATCTCGATCGCCTCCGGCGACACGGTCGTGCTGGCCAGTTCGCTGGTGCCGGGCAACGAGACCTCGGTCTACCGGGTGATCAACCAGCTGTCCCGGGCCGGCGCCACCGTCATCCACAAGGAGACGGCGAAGGTCCATGTCTCCGGCCACGCCCCGGCCGGCGAGCTGCTGTTCCTGCTCAACGTGGTGCGCCCGAGCAACCTCATGCCGGTGCACGGCGAGTGGCGGCACCTGCGCGCGCACGCCCAGCTGGGCATCGAGTCGGGGGTGGCGGCCGACCGGGTGGTCCTCTGCGAGGACGGCGACGTCGTCGACCTGGTCGAGGGGCACGCCCGGCACGTCGGCCGGGTGGAGAACCGCTACGTGTACGTGGACGGCCTCGCGGTCGGCGACGTCAGCGAGTCGCTGCTCACCGAGCGGCGGATCCTCGGCGACGGCGGCTTCATCTCGGCCACCGTCGTGATCGACTCGGTGACCGGCAAGGTGGTCGGCGAGCCGAGCGTCTCGGCCAAGGGCTTCTCCGAGGACCCCGAGGCATTCAGCCCGGTCATCCCGTTGCTCACCGCCGCGCTGCACCGCTCGGCCGAGGACGGCATCACCGACACCCATCAATTGCAGCAGGTGGTACGCCGTACGGTGGGCCGCTGGGTCAACGACGCCTATCGACGGCGGCCGATGATTGTGCCAACGGTCGTCGAAGTCTGAGGTCTTTTTAAACCTTTCGCGCAGCGACTGCGTACCTCTGGTCACGGTGCCGCCCCCACGGCACCCGTGGCGAGGGGAGTTCCTCAGATGCAGCGCAGACGGATCGCCGTGGCGGCGGCGGTCGTGGCGGCGGTCGGAGCGGCGGTGGCCTTCACGCTGCCGTCGATGGCCGGCACCACGTCGTCGGCAAGCAAGCCTGCCTCCAAGAAGTCCGGTGTGGCACCGCAGATCCTGGCGGCCATGCAGCGGGACCTCGGGCTGGACGGCGATCAGGCGACGGCCCGCCTTCAACGAGCCCGCTGGGCGAGCAGGGTCTCGTCCACGCTCGCGGCCAAGACCGGCTCGGACTTCGGCGGGGCCTGGCTCGCGACCGACGGCACCACGCTGAAGATCGCCGTGACCGACCCGGGCGCGGCCGCCGCCGTACGCGCGGCCGGCGCGGTGCCCGTGCTGGTCAAGCGCAGCGAGCAGACGCTCGACGCGGCGAAGGAGAAGCTCGACGCGGTGCGTGCCGACGCGGCCGGGGTGACCGGCTGGTACGTCGACGTGCAGACCAACAAGGTCGTCGTGGTGGCCAAGCCGGGCCGGACCACGGCCGCGAAGACGCTGGCCAAGGAGGCCGGGGTCGCCGGTGACGCGGTCGCCGTGCTGACCAGTTCGGCCACGCCGAAGCCACTGGCCGCCATCGATCTGCACGGGGCGGACCCGTACTTCATCTCGCTGGCCGACGGCACCGCGCGGTGCTCGATCGGCTTCGCGGTGCAGGGCGGCTTCGTGACCGCCGGGCACTGCGGCAGCCCCGGCGACCCGACGCTCGACCAGCAGCAGCAGCCGATGGGCGCGGTCAAGGCGTCGATCTTCCCCGGCGACAACGACGAGGGCTTCGTGCAGGTGACCAACGGCGACACGCTGCAGCCGTTCGTCAACGACTTCGACGGCAACCTGCTGCCGGTGGCCGGCAGCACCGAGGCGCCGGTCGGCGCCGCGATCTGCCGATCGGGCTCGACCACGGGCACGCACTGCGGCACGATCCTGGCCAAGAACCAGACCGTCGTGTACCCGGAGGGCGCGGTCACCGGCCTGACCCGGACCAACGTGTGCGCCGAGGGCGGCGACTCCGGCGGGCCGTGGCTCTCCGGCGACCAGGCCCAGGGCGTCACGTCGGGCGGCTCGGGCGACTGCACGGTCGGCGGCGAGACGTTCTTCCAGCCGGTCAACGAGATCCTCGCGATCAACAACCTGACCCTGCTCACGACCGGGGGCGGCGGCGCCACCACGCCGCCGTCGGAGGCGGCCACGACGCCGCCGGCCGAGTCCACGAACGCCTGCGCCGACCTTCCGGTGCAGCGTCAGGGCTCGCTGTCGCGGGCCGGGCAGGCGCAGGCCACGCCGGGCAACGGCGCCTTCCGGGCCAACGCCGGGCGGCAGGTCGCCTGCCTCGACGCCCCCGACGGCGCCGACTTCGACCTGTTCCTGCAGCGGCTCACCGGCAACGGGTTCCGCACCGTGGCCAAGGCCACCGGGGACGGTGACAAGACCCTCAGCGCGAACCTGCGCTCGGGCGTCTACCGGTACGTCGTCCTGGCCGACTCGGGCAGCGGCGCGTACACGCTGGGGTTCGCGACCCCGTAACGGCCGAAGCGGGGCGCCGCTCCACCTGCCGAGGGTGGCGCCCCGCTTTACCGTGAGAGACGTGTTCTTCGAAGCCGTCGCGTACGTCGCCGTGGGCCTACACTTCGCGTTCCTGGCCCTGGGACTGCTCGGCGGCTTCGCCGCGTGGCGGTGGCCGCGGCTGATCTGGTTCCAGGTCGCCGCGGCCACCTGGCTCGCGCTCGTCGTCGTGGCGAGCCTGCCGTGCCCGCTGACCTGGGTGGAGGACCAGGCCCGCGCCCGCGCCGGGCTGCCGCCGCATCACGGCGGTTTTCTCGACACGTGGGTGGCCGGGGTTTTCTATCCCCGGGGGCACGAGCGGGCCGCTCAGCTGGTGGCCGTGCTCGTGGTGCTCAGCTCGTGGGCCGGTCTTGCCGTAGCTCGGCGACGGCGTCGGCCAGCTGGCAGCCCGTCGCGATCCCGCAGACCATCACCTGATCCAGCTGCTCGAGGGTGACGCCCTTCTCCCAGTCGGCCAGCACCTCGCCGATCACGTTCACCACGCCGTCGTCCTGGACGTGCACGTACGCCTTCGGCCAGAGCCGGTCGTGGTTCCACGCGTTGCAGAACTCGTAGAGCCGCAGCACGTCCTCCATCCCGAACACGTGCTGCACCATGGCGCGCACCTGGAGCATCTCGCCCTGCTCGCCGATCTGGAAGAAATAGACCAGGTTGCCCTGGAAGTTCCCGAGGACGTCGCCGTCCTCGTCCACCATGTAGGTGTACTCGCGCGCCTCGAGAACCTGCTTGATCATTTCGTGGGTCAAAGCCTGCACCGGTCGAGATTAGCGCCCGTATTGATGTGGGGGCCGGAGCTGGGCCACGCCGCAGCCCGTCTCCCACATCAATACGGGCGCTGGGCCCGCGGTGCGCCTTCGCGTTCCGCGAGTGCATCGACGCTACGGTGTAGTTCATGGCGGGCCGAACTCCTCCGGCGAGCCGGGGCCGCGCCACGTCGACGCGTGGCGCCGCGACGACGCGTGCCCGAAAAGCGGCCCCCCGCAAGACCACCGCCGCGCGCCGCCGTCCGTCCGCGAGCCGTGCCCGCCCGTCCGTGGGCGCCGCCGTCGCCGGTGGCCTCGGCCGCGGCGTGGGCGCGCTGTGGATGGGCGTGGCGCACAGCGTCGGCTGGGTGGCCCGCGGCGTCGGCCGGCAAGCGGCCACGGCCAAGGAGATCGACCCCGAGCACCGCCGCGACGGCGCCGGCCTGCTCCTGCTGGGCCTCTCGATCCTGATCGGCGTCGCGGTCTGGGCGGGCAGCGCCGGCCCGGTCGGCAAGTGGCTGGCCGACACGGTCCGGCTGTTCTTCGGCGGGCTCGCGGTGCTGCTGCCGCTGCTGCTGCTCTACGGCGCGATCCGGCTGATGCGCCGGCCGGCCGACCCCGAGCACCAGGGTCGCGGCGTGGTCGGCTGGACGGCGATCATCCTGTCCGTCGCGGCGCTGCTGCACATCGCCCAGCACCCGGCCGACGACGTGGCCATGGACAAGGCCGGCGGCCTGCTCGGCTACGGCATCGGCGGGCTGCTGGAGAGCGCGGTGACCGCCTGGGTGGCGGTGCCGCTGCTGGTGCTGCTGTTCATCTTCGGCCTGCTGGTGATCACCGCCACCCCGATCAACAAGATCCCGGAGCGGGTGCTGCTGCTGGTCGACGTGCTGCTGGGCCGCGACACCGCGCGTGCCCCGCTGCCGGAACCGGACATCGACCTCGACCTTCTCGACGGCGAGGAAGGCGGCGAGGAGCACGAGGAACCGGTCAAGACCCGTCGCCCGGCCCGGCGCCGGCAGGGGTCACTGGCCGACATCGGTCTGGCCCCGCCCGAGGACGACGATCAGATTCTTCACGACGTCGTCCCCGTCCCGAAAATCCCGGCAAGCCGGAAAAAGGCGGCGCCGCCCGAGCATTCGCCGCTGCCGACCCGCGCCGAGCAGCTGGAGATCACCGCGCTCGAGGGCGACTACCACCTGCCGCCGCCGTCACTGCTGGCGACCGGCGCGCCGGCCAAGGCCCGCAGCCGCGCCAACGACGAGGTGATGGCCGCGCTCGCCACGGTCTTCGACCAGTTCAACGTCGACGCCGTGGTCACCGGCTTCACCCGCGGCCCGACGGTCACCCGCTACGAGGTCGAGGTCGGCCCCGGCGTCAAGGTCGAGCGGATCACCCAGCTCTCCCGCAACATCGCGTACGCCGTGAAGTCGGCCGACGTGCGCATCCTCAGCCCGATCCCGGGCAAGAGCGCGGTCGGCGTCGAGATCCCGAACACCGACCCCGAGATGGTCTCGCTCGGCGACGTGCTGCGCTCGCGGGCCGCCACCAGCGACCACCACCCGATGCTGGTCGCGCTGGGCAAGGACATCGAGGGCGGCTTCGTGGTGGCCAACCTCGCCAAGATGCCGCACATCCTGATCGCGGGGGCCACCGGCGCCGGCAAGAGCTCCTGCCTCAACTCGCTGCTGGTGTCGCTGCTGACCCGGGCCACCCCGGACGAGGTGCGGCTGCTGCTGGTCGACCCGAAACGGGTGGAGATGACGGCGTACGAGGGGATCCCGCACCTCGTCACGCCGATCGTCACGAACCCGAAGAAGGCCGCCGACGCGCTGGAGTGGGTCGTCGGCGAGATGGACATGCGCTACGACGACCTCGCGGCCAACGGCGTACGCCACATCGACGACTTCAACCGCAAGGTGCGCAGCGGCGAGATCACCGCGCCGCCCGGCAGCGAGCGCGAGATCAAGCCGTACCCGTACCTGCTGGTGATCGTCGACGAGCTCGCCGACCTCATGATGGTCGCGCCGCGCGACGTGGAGGACTCGGTCGTCCGGATCACCCAGCTGGCCCGGGCGGCCGGCATCCACCTCGTGCTGGCCACCCAGCGCCCGTCGGTCGACGTCGTCACCGGCCTGATCAAGGCGAACGTCCCGTCCCGCCTGGCCTTCGCGACCTCCTCGCTGGCCGACAGCCGGGTCATCCTCGACCAGCCGGGCGCCGAGAAACTGCTCGGCCGCGGCGACGGCCTCTTCCTGCCGATGGGCGCCTCCAAGCCGGTCCGCATCCAGGGCGCGTGGGTCGAGGAGAAGGAGATCGCGGCGGTCGTCAAGTTCTGCAAGGACCAGCGCGAGCCGGAGTTCCGCGAGGGCGTCGTCGACGCGCCGCCGAGCAAGAAGAAGCAGATCGACGAGGAGGTCGGCGACGACCTCGAGCTGCTGCTGCAGGCGATCGAGCTGGTGGTGACCAGTCAGTTCGGCTCGACGTCGATGCTGCAGCGCAAGCTGCGGGTGGGCTTCGCCAAGGCGGGCCGGCTGATGGACCTGATGGAGCAGCGGGAGATCGTCGGGCCGTCCGAGGGCAGCAAGGCGCGCGACGTGCTGGTCAAGCCCGACGGGCTGGAAGAGGCCCTGGCCGATCTGCGGCTGGACGACTGATCTCGGCCTCGAGCTCGGCCGGCGTGTCCGGGATCTCGAGGCTTTCCCTTTCAAAAGCATCCTTGAGTACGTGGTGAAGCAGCATCACCAGCGACGCGAGCATGAGCGTCGCCGGGATGGTCAGCGGAAGCATCGCCGGGGTGCGGCCGCCGAACAGGTAGGGCTCGTAGCAGAGCAGTGACGCCGCCTGGACCAGCAGCGGGACCGGCCAGAGCCTCGGCTTGTGGATCGCGAGGATGACCGTCGTCACGTCGGCCAGGAAGAAGTAGCGCTCGTGCATGCCCGGCAGGACGAACGGCACCAGGATCGCGAACAGCGCCGCGTAGGTGATCAGCCGGTCCCGGGTGATCCGGACGTTCCGGACGATCAGGATGTAGCAGATGCCCAGGACGAGGACGGCCGTGAAGACGTACCCGAGCGTGCGGACGGTGTCGGTGCTCGGCCCGGCCGGGACGAAGGCGTAGAGGCTCGGCGCGCGCAGGGTCAGCGCCTTGATCTGGTGGGCCTGCCGGTCCATGTCGTAGACGGTGAGCAGGTCGGCCGGGCTGCGGCCGGCCAGCAGCGCCGGCAGGTCGAGCACCACGAAGACGGCCGGGACGGCGAGCAACGTCCGCCAGGGCAGCCGGCCGCCGAGCGCGAGCAGCAGCAGGAGCGGGAAGATGAAGATGCCCTGCGGCTTGATCGCGAGTGACACGGCACACATCGTCACCGCCACCCACGGGCGGTCGCGCATCAGGAAGTAGACCCCGCCGAGGGCGAAGCTCGCCCACATCGCGTCCATCTGGCCCCACCACGACGCATTGATCACGACGGTCGGCAGCAGCACCATCGCCAGCGCGGCGGCCGCCGGGATCCGGCGCCCGGAGAACTTCAATCCCACGATCTTGTACGTGAAGAAGGCGAGCAGCACGTCGAACACGACGAAGATCGCCTTGATCTTGAGGATCAGCGGTCCGGGCAGGTAGATGACGATGGCCAACAGGTAGAGGAACGGCGCGTTGTAGTTCCCGATCGGCTTGCCGATGGCCCGCCAGCCACCCTCGGCCTGCATCTGGTGCGTCCACTGGAAGAAGATCGACATGTCGGTCGTCCGGGTCCACCAGCCGGCCCCGCGGGCGACGACGGCCAGCACGACGAGCGCGGCGACCAACAGCCACTCGGCGTGCGGGGGTGGTTTCCTGAGGTTCGACATCCTGCTGAGTATTACGGGCGAGAGCCAGCCCCCGATCAAACACCGGGCTATCCGTCCGTGCGGGGGAACGGCCGCGCCCGGCCGCCCGGTAACCTTGGCCAAGTGTCGGTAACCCCTTCCGCAAGTCCTTCCGCCCGGCGGGTCGCCCTGCTCACCCTGGGCTGTGCCCGTAACGAGGTCGACTCCGAGGAGCTCGCGGCCCGGCTCGACGCCGGCGGCTGGGAGGTCAGCACCGATGCGTCCGGCGCCGACGTGGTTCTCGTCAACACGTGTGGCTTCGTGGAAAAGGCCAAGCAGGACTCGATCGAGACCCTGCTGGCCGCGGCCGACACCGGCGCCAAGGTGGTCGCGGCCGGCTGCATGGCCGAGCGGTACGGCAAGGAGCTGGCCGAGAGCCTCCCCGAGGCGCAGGCCGTGCTCGGTTTCGACGACTACGCCGACATCGCCGCCCGCCTCGACGGGGTCCTGGCCGGTGAGCGGTTCGACGCGCACACCCCGCGCGACCGCCGCGAGCTGCTGCCGATCACGCCGGTGCAGCGCCAGGCGGCCAAGGTCGTCATCCCCGGTCACGCGACGGTCGACGAGCACACCCCGGCCCACCTGCGTACCGTGCTGCGCCGCCGGCTCGACTCCGGCCCGGTGGCCTCGCTCAAACTGGCCAGCGGGTGCGACCGGCGCTGCTCGTTCTGCGCGATCCCGGCGTTCCGCGGCGCGTTCGTGTCCCGCGACCCGCAGGAACTGCTGGCCGAGGCCGATTGGCTGGCGAAAACCGGCGTGCGCGAGCTGGTGCTGGTCAGCGAGAACAGCACGTCGTACGGCAAGGACCTCGGCGACCCGCGCCTGCTGGAGAAACTGCTGCCCCAGCTCGCCGCCGTCGACGGCATCGTGCGGGTGCGGGCGAGTTACCTGCAGCCCGCCGAGACCCGGCCCGGCCTGGTCGAGGTGATCGCCACGACACCGGGCGTGGCGGCCTACTACGACCTCTCCTTCCAGCACTCCAGCGAGCCCGTGCTGCGCCGGATGCGCCGCTTCGGGTCCACCGAGCGCTTCCTCGAGCTGCTCGACTCGGCCCGCGCGTTGTCCCCGGCCGCCGGCGCGCGCAGCAACTTCATCGTCGGCTTCCCCGGCGAGACCCGGCACGACGTCGACGAGCTGGTCCGCTTCCTCACCGACGCCCGGCTCGACGCGATCGGCGTCTTCGACTACAGCGACGAGGACGGCACCGAGGCGGCCGGCCTGCCCGGCAAGGTGCGGGAAGACACCATCAAGCGGCGGTACGACCGCCTGGTGTCGCTGGCCGACGAGTTATGCACGCAGCGCGCCGAGGAGCGGCGGGGATCGCTGGTCGAGGTGCTGGTCGACTCGGTCGCCGACGGCGAGGTCGAGGGCCGCGCCGAGCACCAGGCGCCCGAGGTCGACGGCTCCACCACGCTGGTCGCCGGGGAGCCCGGGGTCGATCTGGCGGCTCTGCGGCCGGGCGACCTCGTCCGGGCGCGGGTGACCGCGACCGAAGGCGTCGACCTCATCGCGGTGCCGGTCGAGATGATCGACGCGGCACCGGTGCAACGCTCGTGACCGACGAGCCGGCGCCGGCGGTGGCGCCACGGGTCGTGTCGCCGTACAACCCGGCGAACGTCCTCACCGTGGTGCGGATCGTGCTGGTGCCGGTCTTCGTGGCCATCGTGATCGCCTCCGGGCTGACCGGCACCGGCGCGCGCATCGCCGCCTGCCTCGTGTTCTGCCTGGCCTCGGCCACCGACTTCGTGGACGGCTGGATCGCCCGCAAGTGGTCGCTGGTCACCTCGTTCGGCAAGGTGGCCGACCCGATCGCCGACAAGGCGCTCACCGGCACGGCGCTGATCCTGCTCTCCGCGTACGACCGGCTGCCGTGGTGGGTGACGATCGTCATCCTGGCCCGCGAGTGGGGTGTGACGGCGCTGCGCTTCTGGGTCATCCGGTACGGCATCATCCCGGCGAGCCGGGGCGGCAAGCTCAAGACCGTCCTGCAGATCGCCGCGATCGCCTGGTACCTGTGGCCGGTGCCGTCCCCGTTCGACGTGGTCGGGCCGTGGCTGATGGGCGCGGCCCTGGTCGTGACGGTGGTCACCGGCGCCGACTATCTGCTCCAGGCCCTGCGGTTGCGCCGCGATAACTGAGCCGCGTCTGCCTAAGATCGTGGCGTGGATCTCACCGAGATGCGCCTCACCGCCGCCGACGCCGTCCACCGGCTGGTGGAACGCCATGAGACCTTCGCCACTGCCGAGTCGCTGACCGGTGGGCTGGTCGCGGCCACCGTCGTCGAGATCCCCGGGGTGAGTGCGGTCTTCCGCGGCGGCCTCGTCGTCTACGCCACCGACCTCAAGGCCAAGCTGGCCGGTGTCCCGATGGTGCTGCTGGACGAGCGCGGACCGGTGGATCCGCAGGTCGCGGTGGCTCTCGCGGCCGGCTGCCGGGAGCGCTGCGGCGCCGACTGGGGCCTGGCCACCACCGGCGTGGCGGGCCCCGACCCGCAGGACGGCAAGCCCGTCGGCCTCGTCTACGTGGCCGTGGCCGGCGCCGCCGGGTCGGCCGTGCGCGAGCTGAAACTGGACGGAAACCGCGAATCCATCCGCACCGAAAGTGTGACGAGCGTTCTCAGACTGCTCTCAGACACCTTGCGAGAGGCGTCAGAACTGGCCTGACCAGGGGAATGTTGCAGTGATCTCGATTGTTGGACCGAGGTCCCGCCGCCGGTGAGACCGGATTTCGGCGGGGCGGGATGTCGGCGTCGCCGGCAACGGGTACGGTTGCGGGAAGCCTCCGGCGCGTGCCGGCGGCCCGCCGCAGGAGGAGGTGCCATGGTCCTGCTACGCCGGGTGATCGGCGACGCACTTCGGGCGCGCCGGCAGGGACAGCACCGCACGCTGCGCGAGGTGTCCACCGCCGCGAATGTCAGCCTGGGGTATCTGTCCGAGATCGAGCGCGGCCAGAAGGAAGCGTCGAGCGAGCTTCTCGCCGCGATCTGTGATGCGCTGGGCGCGCGCCTGTCCGAGGTACTGGGTGAGGTCAGCAGCACGCTGTCGTTCGCCGAGGAGATGGAGGGCGTGCTCGTTCCGGTCGAGAGCGGTTCCGCCACTCAGGCGCCTGCTCGCGACAAGGAAATCTCCGTCTCCGTGCGCCAGGATTCGCCGCTCAAGGCGACCCTGCGCACCGCGCGGAAACCGAAGCGCGAAGTGGTGTACGCCGCATAGGTCGTTCGCAGTTCCACCAGGGCCGGGTCGCCGTCGGGCTGTCCGGCCCTGTCGCATGCTTATGTCTGCTACGGGATCGACCCTGACCCTTTGCCCGGCGTAGCCTCGATGCCGTGGGGGAGACCCTGAGATCCCCCCGAGGTCACGTGACGCCGGTGGCGCCGAGCTGACACGATGGTGTGCACGCGCCATCGCGGACGACTCTTCGTTTCTGCGTCGGTGGCGCCGAAGACTGAGCGACATTGAGGGGATACCGCGAGATGGCGAACCCGTTCGTCAAGGGCTGGCGTTACATGATGGCGCTCTTCGGTGCGAAGATCGACGAGTACGCCGACCCGAAGGTGCAGATCCAGCAGGCCATCGAGGACGCGCAGCGGCAGCACCAGGCGCTCGTGCAGCAGGCCGCGGCCGTCATCGGCAACCAGCGGCAGCTGGAGATGAAACTCTCCCGCCAGATGTCCGAGGTTGAGAAACTGCAGGGCATGGCCCGCCAGGCCCTGGTCCTCGCCGACAAGGCCCGTGCCGACGGCAACGAGTCCGAGGCGCAGAAATACGAGTCGACCGCGCAGACGCTCGCCACCCAGCTGGTCTCGGGCGAGCAGTCGATGGAAGACCTGAAGACCCTTCACGACCAGGCGCTCTCCGCGGCCGGCCAGGCTCGCAAGGCGGTGGAGAACAACGCGATGGTGCTCCAGCAGCGCATCGCCGAGCGCTCCCGGCTGCTCAGCCAGCTCGAGCAGGCCAAGATGCAGGAGACGGTGGCCAAGTCGCTCGAGTCGATGTCGTCGCTCGCCGCGCCGGGCAACACGCCCTCGCTCGACGAGGTCCGCGACAAGATCGAGCAGCGGTATGCGAACGCCATGGGTCGGGCCGAGCTCGCGTCGAACTCGGTCGAGGGCCGCATGCTCGAGGTGCAGAAATCCAGCCTCGACATGGCCGGCAGTTCCCGGCTCGAGCAGATCCGCGCCAGCATGGCCGGGGAGAAGCTCGGCGCCGCGCCGTCCCAGCCCGCGGTCGAGCCGGCCCCGCCGGCGTCCGACCCGGCGAGCGTCGCCCGGCTCGACGAGATCCGCGCCAGCCTCAACCAGAAGCGTGGCGACACCAGCGCGGCCGGCTGAGCCCGGCAACCGGATGTAAGCGACGGGGAGGGCCTGCGGTGGACGAGCGGACCAGGTATTTCCGGCGGCTCAGTCGCCTGCGCAACTCGGCCAGGCGATGGAGCGTGCTGGGTGGCGGCCTGGTCGCGGCCACCGCGGTCCTCACCCCGTACTCGGGCATCGGCATCGCCGACGCCATCTGGGCCGGCGCCGCCGGCTCCTCGGTCGCCCTCGCCTGGTGGCGGTGGAGCGACCATCGCGCGCTGGCCGCCGTCCCGGCCCCGCCCGCGCCCGACCCGGCCCTGGCCGGCCAGCGGCTGACCGCCGCGATCGAGCGGTTCCCGGCCGGCCGCACGGTGCTGAACGAGGTGCGCCGCCAGAAGAACCGGTACGCCCTACGCGGCTCGGCGATCACCCAGGCATGGGACCGGCTCGACCGCGCCTCGGCGACACTGGCCGCCCTGTCCGGCCGGCTGACCGGTCCGGGCGAGGCGGCCGTTCTCGAGGCGGCGGTGGCCGAGCAGTGGCTGCGCGACCTCGGGCAGCGGGTGGCGAGCGTCGAGCGGGCCCTCCCGCTGAGCCCGCCCGGCGAGCGGCGGTCCGCCCTCGAGCAGTCGCACGCGAGCCTGGCCGAGCAGTTCACCGAGGGCGTCACGGCGTACGAGCGGCTGGTCGCCGCGGCCGCGAGCTATGTCGCGGAAGACGGGCACCCGATGGCCGACAGCAAGCACCCGGCCCTGTCCAGCCTCGTCGACGCCACCGACCGGCTGCGCGGCCTGGCCGAGGGGCTGGCCGAGCTCAAGCGCCCGCCGGCTTTTCCGGCTGGCAGCGCGGGCACCAGTAGGTGACGCGCTCGGCCTGCTCGGCCATGCGGACCGCGGTGCCGCAGCGTCGGCAGGGCTGGGCCCTCCGGCCGTACACATAGGTGGTTTCGCCGCGTCGCAGCGAGCCGGTGGTGGACTGCGTCCAACGGCCCTTGTTCGAGGCGACCAGCTTCTGGGCCAGCGTCGCGACGGCGACCAGGTCGGGCACCTCGGCGACCGGGGTCCACGGCCACAGTCCCCGCAGGAACATCGTCTCGGCCTTGTAGAGGTTGCCGACGCCGGCGAGATTGCGCTGGTCGAGCAGGGCCTCGGCGATCGTCACAGCGGGCCGGGCCGCCAACCGGCGCGCTGCCTCGGCCGGGTCCCAGTCGTCGCCGAGCAGGTCGGGCCCGAGATGGCCGACCAGCGACTCCTCCTCGGCCGTGAGCACCAGCGTGACGTCGTGCAGGTGATAGCCGACCGCGACCGAGCGCGCGGTGCGGAGCACGACCCGGATCAGGTGGGCCGGCTTTCCGCCCCAGCGTTCCCCGGGTGCGAAGGACCGCCAGGCGCCGTCCATCCGCAGGTGCGAGTGCAGGGTGAGTGGCTTCTCGCCGTCCCGGGTGAGGCGCAGCAGCAGGTGCTTGCCGCGGCTGGCCGACTCGGCGACGGTCCATCCGGTGAGGTCGGCCGTGGCCAGCCTCGGCACCCGGAAGTCGCTGCCGGTCAGGACGTCGCCGACCAGCGCGCGCTCGAGCACCCGGGCCGTGTTCCAGACGGTGTCACCCTCGGGCATGTCCCCATCATCCCGCGGCGGCGGCTCATCCCGCGGCGGCGGCTCATCCCGCCGCGGCGGTCTCTTCCTCCACGGCGTCCGCGAACAGCGCGATCAGTGCCGCCTGGTCCAGATCGCCCGCGTCCGGGCGGCCCTCCCTCCCGGCCAGGGCCTCGTCCAGGGCCGCGGAGCCCAGCGGGTCGCCGGGCTCGATGGACAGACCGCGCCGGGCGACCTCGCGGCGCACACCCGCGGCCAGCGTCGCACCGTCCTCGTGGCGGCCCAGGCGGAGCAGTGTGAGCGCCCCGGTGAGCAGGCAGGTCAGGACGTTCGCGATGTCGTCCTCCTCGGAGAAGCCACGGATCGCCAGGCGTAGCACGCCGGCCGCGGCCGCCGGGTCGCCGGCGCGCAGCAGGGTGCGGGCGAGGAAGAGACGGCTCATCGCCGCGGTCCACGTCTGTTGGATGCCCTCGGCCGTCTCGGCGGCTGACGAGAGCAGGCGGCTGCCCTCGGCCAGATCGCCGGCGCTGGTCAGGGCCCAGCCGAGCGCCTCCGAGCCGGAGGCGACCAGGCGCTGATGGCCGATGCGGTGGCCGATCGCCATCACCTCCCGGCCCTGCGCGGCCGCCCGCTCGTAGTCGCCCATCACCGTGTACAGCAGCGACTCGTAGTAGTGAGCCTGGCCCCGCAGCGCCACGCCCTCACGGTCGGTCACCCCGGCCAGCGCGTCGACGCCGTTGCGCAAGGCCTCCCATACCGGCTCGGGCTCGCCGCTGAGGAAGTGCAGCGTGCCGGCGCCCAGCCAGGCGCGGGCCCGGTCGATAGGGTCGGCGTCGGGCGCCGCGGCCAGCGCGCCGCGCAGGAGCCGGAGCCCGTCGACGACGTGGACGCCGCGGTACCAGAACCAGTCGAGCAGGCCCGCCGTGCGCAGGGCCCGCTCGGGTGCGACGGCGAGGTCGTGGCTGATGCCGGTGCGCAGGTTGGCCAGCTCCCGGTTGAGCACCCGGATGGCGTGCGCCGACCGTTCCCCGGCGAGCTCCGGCGCCATCCGCTCGACCAGGCCGCGCACCCACCGGGCGTGCGCGGCGCGGCTGGCCGCCGGGTCGGGGTCGCGGCCCCGGCAGAAGGCGCGGACGATCTCCAGCAGGCGGTAGCGGCTCGGGGTGACGGTGGTGTCGGCGACCACGACCGAGCGGGCCACGAGCGACGACAGGGCGGCCAGGTCGCCGTCGACGGCCTCGAGGGTGAAGCCGCCCTCGAACGGCCACAGCCGCAGCAGCAGCTCCCGGTCGGGGGCCGACAGCAGGTCGAAGCTCCAGGCGACGGCGGCCTCGAGCGTCTCGTGCGGGGCCAGCGTGCCTCGGGGGACGGGGCCCAATGCCGGGAAGCGGTCGTCGAGCATGCCGAGTAGCTCGCCGAGGCCGAGCACCCGGCACCGAGCGGCGGCCAGCTCCAGGGCCAGCGGGATGCCGTCGAGGGCGGACGCGAGGCGGGCGAGCTGGCGCGACTCGGCCTCGTTCGGGCGCCAGCCGGGGCGTATCGCCGTGATCCGGTCGGTGAGCAGGGCGATCGCGTCGTCGGCCGGCATCGGGGCGACCGGGAGCAGGGTCTCGCCGTCGATGCCGAGCGGTTCCCGGCTGGTGGCCAGCACGCGCACCGACGGGCAGGCGGCGAGCACGGTCAGCGTCAGGTCGGCGACCGCGTCGACCAGGTGCTCGCAGTTGTCCAGCACGAGCAGCCCGGGGCGGTCGCCGAGCGCGGCGGCGAGGGCGCCCGCGGTCGGGGCGTGCACCCCGGCCGCATCGGCGACGGCGGAGGCGACCAGGGCGGGCTCGCCCACGTCGGCGAGCCGGACGAACCACGGGCGGGAGTCGGCGGCGAACTCGACGGCCAGCCGCGTCTTGCCGGCGCCGCCGGGCCCGACCAGCGTCACGAGCCGGCTCGCGGGAGTCAGGGAGGCGAGCAGGGCCAGCTCCTCGCGCCGGCCGAGGAAGTGGGAGAGCGGGCGGTTGAGGGGCGCGGCCGTGCGGGCCGTGGGTGGTGGGGCGGGCAGCAGCAGGGCCGGGTCCTGGGCCAGGAGGCGGGCCTCCAGCTCCTGCAGGGCCGGGCCGGGGTCGATGCCGAGGTCGTCGGCGAGCAGCGCGCGGACCCGGCGGGCGGCGGCGAGGGCGTCGGCCTGGCGGCCGCTGCGGTACAGCGCGACGATCAGCAGCTCCCATCGACGCTCGCGGTAGGGCTCCTCCCGTACGGACGAATCAAGCGCACCCACCGCTCCTGGAGCGTCCCCCACCGCGAGGAGCGCCGCCAGGCGTTCCTCCGTAGCGACCGCGCGCAGGTCGATCAGCGCCGCGCGGGCGGCCGCGATCGTCGGCGCGTCGGCCAGGTCGGCGTAGGCGTCGCCGCGCCACAACGCCAGCGCCGCGTCGAAGGCACGCAGCGCGTCGCCCGGCCGGTCGGCGAGCAACTGACGGCCGCGCGCCAGCTCCGAGGCGAAGCGGGCCGCGTCCGTCCCGGCGGTCCGCAGCCGGTAGCCGTCGCCGTACCGCTCGAGGGCGTCCCGGTCGGCCCCGAGGGCGCGACGCAGACGGGACGCGTACACCTGAAGGGAGCTGGAGAAGCTCGCCGGGGGTGACCCCTCCCAGATGGTCTCGGCGAGGGTCGCCTCGGCGACCGGCCGGCCCTCGGCCGCCAGCAGCGCCGTGACCAGCCGGCGCGGCAGCCGGCCGCCGAGATCGACCATCCGCCCGCCGGCGTCCACCTCGGTCGGGCCGAGCACCTTGCCGATCAACACCGGCCGAGCATAGGGCTGCAGGGCGACTGCAGGCAGTCTGCAAGCGGACGGCGCGACCTTGTCCTCATGACAACCATCACCGCCGGAGCGGACACCTGGGACATGCTGCTCGTGCACCGGGTCTTCCGCCGGGACTTCCGCATGCTGCCGGCCCTCGTTCGCGGGGTGGCCGAGGGGGACACCGCGCGCGCCGAGATCGTCGGCTTCCACCTCGAGCACCTCGGCAACGGGCTGCACCACCATCACACGGCCGAGGACGAGCTGCTGTGGCCGCTGCTGCTCGCCCGCGCGACCCCGCACACCGACCTGATCAACCGGATGGAGGCGCAGCACCACCGGCTGCACGAGCCGCTGACGCGGATCACCGAGATCAACCCGCGGTGGCGGCGGACCGCCGCGGTCCGCGACCGGGACGAGCTGGCCGACGTGATCGCGCAGGCGTCGGTGGCGCTCGACGAGCACCTCGGCGACGAGGAACAGGAGATCCTGCCCCTCGCCGCCGCACATGTCTCGCAGGCCGAGTGGGACAAGCTCGGCGAGCGGGGGCGCGAGTCGATCCCGAAGGGGAAGCTGGCGCTGGTCTTCCTCGGCTCGATCTTCGAGGAGGCGACGCCCGCCGAGAAGGCCCGTTTCCTGCACGACCTGCCGGCGCCGGCCCGGGTGGTCTGGCGCCTCTTCGGCGATCGGGCCTGGGGTAGTTACCGCGACAAGCTGCGTCAGGGCTGAGAACGCTCCGCGATGCGGATCATGTCGCCCGGGCGGACCGAGAGGACGACCACGGCCCGGCCGTTGTTCACGGCGATCGCGACGCGGCCCGCCGAGTCCTCGAACACCAGCAGTTCGCCCCGCTCGACGTCGGCGAACGTGGTGCCGCGCCGGGCCCGGACCGTGCCGTTGATGGTCAGCTCGTGGCCGAGGCCCGCCAGCACGTCGCCGCCGGCGGCCAGCTGCACGTTGCCGAAGCGGTCGACCGTGCCGACCTCGGACTCGATCCAGCCGTCGCCGACCGTGACGACCGGGTCGGGCAGCCGGATCAGGTCGGCCGGGTCGATCGCCGGGCCGGCGTCGACCGGCGAGGCGCCGAGCGCGAGGTGGGCGGCGGCCGGGGCGAAGACGTCGCGGCCGTGGAACGTGCGGGAGACGTCGCCGAGCATCCAGTCCTTGTTGGCCAGTTCGAAGGCGCGGTGCACGCCGCCGAGCGCCTCGGAGGCCCAGATCAGCACGCCGTTGTCGGGCCCGACCAGCAGGCCGGCGGGCGTCTCGAGGACCAGCCCGCGCCGGGCCGTGCCGACGCCCGGGTCGACCACCGCGACGTGCACCGAGGGCGGCAGGTGCGGCGCGGTCTGGGCGAGCACCGCGGCGCCGCGGGTCACATCGGCCGGGGGCACGTGGTGGGTCACGTCGATGACGCGTACGGCGGGGGCGACGCGCGCGATCGTCCCATGGCACGCCGCGACGAAACCGTCGAACGTCCCGTAGTCGGTGGTGAGGCTGATCCATTCATATCCGGCCATGGTGGCCAACGTTACTGCCCCGCCACGCTTCGTGTGTGACAGGCCCGACAGGGCGCGCCGAGGGACATCTGGCAGGTTTGAGGCATGCGTCTTGTGATCTTCACGGAGCCCCAGCAGGGGGCCACCCACGCCGACCTGGTCAAGGTCGCGCAGACCGCCGAGGCGAGCGGCTTCGACGGCTTCTTCCGCTCCGACCACTATGTCGCGATGGGCGTGCCGGGCGAGCCCGGCCCGACCGACGCCTGGGTGACGCTGGGCGCGCTCGCCGTGCAGACGTCCCGCATCCGGCTCGGCACCCTGGTCACCTCGGCCACGTTCCGGCTGCCCGGGCCGCTGGCGATCGCGGTGGCACAGGTCGACGAGATGAGCGGCGGCCGGGTCGAGTTCGGCCTCGGCGGCGGCTGGTTCGAGCGGGAGCACACCGCGTACGGCATCCCGTTCCCGACCCTGGGTGAGCGGTTCGATCGGCTCGAGGAGCAGCTCGAGATCGTCACCGGGCTGTGGGCGACGCCGGCCGGTCGCTCCTTCGACTTCCACGGCAAGCACTACCAGCTGATCGACTCGCCGGCGCTGCCGAAACCGGTGCAGTCGCCGCGCCCGCCGGTGATCGTCGGCGGACACGGCAAGAAGCGCACGCCGGCGCTGGCGGCCCGCTTCGCCGACGAGTTCAACGTGCCGTTCTCCAAGATCGAGGACGTGGCGCCGGCCTTCGAGCGGGTCCGGCGGGCGTCGGCCGAGATCGGCCGGGACACACCGCCGGCGTTCTCGGCGGCCGCCGTGCTCTGCGTGGGGCGCGACGACGCCGAGGCCCGGCGGCGGGCCGCGGCCATCGGCCGCGACGTCGACGAGATCCGGACCAACGGCGGCGTCGTGGGCACGCCCGGCGAGGCGGTGGAGACCATCAAGAGGTACGCGGAGGCCGGCGCGACGCGTCTCTTCCTGCAGGTCCTCGACCTCTCCGACCTCGACCACGTCGAGCTGGTCGCCTCCGCGGTGGCGCCTCAGCTCGTCGCGTAGAAGCGCGTGCGGTTCTCCTCGGCCCAGGCCCGGTAGGTGCCCGGCCTGCGGCCGAGGACCCGCTCGACGTCGTCGGTGACGATCGCGTTGCCGCCCTCGCGCACCAGCTTCGCGCCCGCGAGCGCCACCTCCGCGATCGCGGCGGGGAAGAGGTCTTTCGTCGGCGGTACGTCGACCGTGGTGAGCGTGGTGCGCAGGACCTCGCCCAGCTGGGCGACCTGCTCGGGGACGCTCAACAGCTCCGGTCCGGTCAGCGTGTAGACCCGGCCGCCGTGCTCGGTGGTGGTGAGCGCCTCGGCGGCCACCGCGGCTATGTCGGCCGGGTCGATGACACCCTGCCGGCCCGCGCCGAAGACGTTGGGGATCGGCCGGCCCGCGCGGATGTCGGCCGCCCAGGCGAGCGAGTTGGTGGCGAACGTCGTCGGGCGCAGGATCGTCCAGGCCAGGCCGCTCTCTCGGACCGCCTGCTCGCCCGGCTGGTGCCAGTTCTTGGGATCGGGCTCGTCCGGCGTGCCTATCGCGGAGAGCTTGACCACCCGCTCGGCGCCGGCCTCGACCGCCCGCCGGAGGTAGGCCCGGTCGATGTCCGGCCCGGCCGGCCCGGGCGGCGCGAGCAGGAAGACCGCGTCCGCCTTACGGATCTCGGTGGTCACCGTGAGGCCCGGTCGCGGCTCGATTGTGGACGGATCCCGGGTCAGTGCGATCACCTCGACGTCGCGGGCGAGCAGCTGGCCGACCAGGGCGGATCCGATGGTGCCGGTGGCACCGGTCACGAGAATCATGGATCCCACCGTGGCTCGCGCCGCCCGGATGGGTCTTGGAGGTTTCGGCACTGCGGGGTTCGGCCGTGGCGGGCTAGCGTGGGGCCGTGGACGTCGAGGTGTTGTCGGGGGACGATCGCGACACGTTCGTGCAGGAGCCGGAGGTGGCGACCGTGCTCGCCTTCCGCACGACGGCGGAACGGCGCAGCGATCTGGTCGTGGTCGGGCCGCGCACGCGGGGGAGCTACAACCCGGGCAAGCCGCTGCCGGTCTGCATTCGGGTGCGGCTGCGGCCGGGGCGGGCCCGGGAGCTGTTCGGGGTGCCGGTGCGGGAACTGGCCGACCGGGCGGTGCCGCTGACCGACCTGTGGGGGCGTGCGGCTCGCGATCTGACCTCGCGCCTGGTGGATGCCGGGGCGGACACCGGGCTCGCGGTGGCCCGGTTGACCGCGCTCCTGCGGTCCGTGTCTTCCGTTGATGGGCTTCTTGTCGACGGGCTTCTCGTCGACTCTGCGATGCGGCAGATGGAATTGCCCGGCGCGCGGTTGTCCGAGGTGGCCGACCGGCTCGGCGTCAGCGAGCGGCACCTGCGCAACCTCTTCGCCCGCGAGGTCGGCCTGTCGCCCAAGCATTTCGCCCGGATCAAGCGGGTGCGCACGGTGCTCGCGCTGGCCGGGAGCCGGCCGTGGGCCGAGGTCGCGTCGCGGGCCGGCTTCTTCGACCAGGCCCACATGATCGGCGACTTCCGCTCGATGATGGGGGTGTCGCCGGGGGCGTTCCTGGCGGGACGCCTCCCGGCGGTCACTCCGTGCGGTTACGTGTCGCCGGTCACCCTCCGATCATGAACTGCTCCGGGCGCAGCGCCCGGCCCACGATCCGCACGTCGCCCAGCCAGCCGTAGAGGGCCTGCTCGACGATGTCGGCGTAGTGGTAGGCGCCGACCAGCCACGGTTTGCCCGCGGTCGCCAGGCCGATCGCCGGGGTCGACGAGTTCCGCAGCACGGGGCAGCCGTCCACGTACATGACGGAGTGCCGGCCGTCGTTGACCACCGCGACGTGCCACCAGCGGCCCAGCGGCAGCAGGTGACTCCAGTTCGTGGAGATCCGGTCCTGGTTCCGGGGGAAGACCGCCCACTGCAGCTCGGCGCCGGAGGAGAGGTTGAGGCAGCCGGCCGGCTCGGACGGGTCGTCGCCGGTCTTGCCGGCGTCGCCGCCGGTGCCCATCCGGGTGAGCACCCCGCACCATGCGTGCGCGTCGCCGAAGTCGGCGGGCAGCTTCAGGAACGTCTCGATCGTGTAGCCGCGCTCGAGGGTGGCCGCGTTCAGCGGTGCGCCGTCGGCGGTGCGCAGGTAGGCGCCGCGGGCCGGCTTCTTGCCGCCGTCGAACCGCAGGCTCGCGTGCGCCGGCTGGTCGGGGTGGTGGTCGTCCGACCAGGTCAGCGTGTCGGGGCCGCCGGACAGGTCGGCCCGGGTGAGGTGGTTGCCGTTGCCGGAGAGGTCGGCGATCAGCCCGGACACCGGCCCGCTGGTCGCCTGGTCGAACCGCCAGTAGGCGAGCGTCCCCGGCACCAGCACCGACCTCGCCGGTCGCGCCGGCCGGGGCGGGGCCGCGCCGAACCGGGTCGCGAAGTCCACGTCGAAGCTGAACCGGTTGGTCGGCCCGGTCAGCTCGACCTCGAGCTCGGCGAGCTCGTTGCGCTGCTCGGCGGGCAGCCCGAGGAAGAACGGCGAGATCGTCTCGACGTCGACGCAGCCGCGCGCGAGGTCGAACCGGTACAGCCGGATCATCGCGCCGCCGCCGTAGTAGCGGTCCTGGTAGTTGGTGATGTGGACGTTGACGTCGTGTCCGGCGTCGTTCGTCAGCACCGTGCGCCCCGGCGGCCAGAAGTGCCCGTTGAGGGTCAGGAAGATCCGGTCGTTGCGGGCGATGAACCGGTCCCACAGCTGTCGGCCGAAGTCGGACAGGTGCGCCTCGCCGTCGTCGTCGGCGAACGCGATCTCGTGGGTCGTCACGATCACCGGCAGCGCCGGGTGCCGGTCGAGCACCGACTGCGCCCAGGCGAGGCCGGCCGCCGAGGGACGCCAGTCGAGCGCGAGCACCAGCCACTGCCGGCCGCCGCCGGTGAAGACGTGGTAGCTGTTGTAGCCGTCCGGGCTGGCTCCGCCGTAGCTCCTGGCCCGGGCGAACCGCTTCGGGCCGAACGTCCGCAGGTACGCGCTGTCGCCGCGGCTGTCGTCGGTGCCGGAGTTGATGTCGTGGTTGCCGGCCAGCACGCTGTACGCGGCGCCGGCCCGGTCGAGCACCTGGAACGCCTTGCCGATCGCCGCGAACTCGTCGTCCTTGCCGTTCTGGGTCAGGTCGCCCAGGTGGGAGAGGAAGACGATGTTCTCGTCGCGGGCCTGCTCCAGGATCCAGCGCAGCGACGCGTCGAGCGGCCGGGAGTCGCCCCGGTCCTCGTCGAAGAGGTACTGGGTGTCCGGCATGACCACCAGCGTGAAGCGAGGGTCGCGGGTGTCGGGCTTCCACGAGCCGGCCCTTGCCTGCTGGGCGGCGGGCGCGCCGGGCATTGCGGCGGTGGCGGGCGCGGCGGGGAGGGCGGCGGTGGCCGCGGCGCCGACTCCGAGCAGTCCGGCGGCGCGCAGCAGGCCGCGGCGGCTCGCCCGCGGGGTGGTGTCGCCGTGTTCGTGCAGGTCGGCGCAGTTCGCCGACGCTGACAGAGCGTGGGTCAGACAGGGGTCGCCATGATCGTGCATGTGGGTCACTGTGGGCAGCCGACCCGACCGCCCCCGGAACATCCGGAGAACTAGGAACAGTGATCTAAAGAATGGTCACCAGACGTCGCCGTTGCGCCAGTCGCAGGTCAGCGCCGCCGTGAGGTCCAGCTCGGCGCCGCCGGCCACGGCGCGGACCAGGACGCCGTCGTCGTCGTCCGGGGTGCGGGTGATGCCGCCGGGCGCGACCACGAACGTCGGTCCCTGCCAGGGCCGCCAGCCCCGATGCAGGTAGAGGCCGCGCCCGGCCCGCGAGGAGGAGAGCGCGCCCAGGTCGTAGCCGTGGTCGATCACACGCTCGATCTCGTCCATCACGGTCGCCGCGTAGCCCTGGCCGCGCCACCCCGGATGCACCGCGACCGCCTCGACGAAGCCGCACCGCCAGGACCGCTCGCCGTGCAGGAACTGGCGCTGCACGACGGCGGCGTGCGCGATCGTCTCGTCGCCGTCGACGACCATCGCGTGCATGCCGCCGAGGGCGTGGTCGAAGTCGTCATCCGCAAAGGTGCCGAGGAAGGCCAGGCCGAGCAGGCGGCGGATCGCGTCGCGCTCGGCCGGGCTCAGATCGGACGTGTGAACGGTGCGGGTCTGTGGCACCCGGCAAATCTACTGGGCACCCCGGCTGCCTTATTCTTCGAGATCGAGAGGGGGACTCGGTGACGCTCTACGTCGCGAAGGACCGGGACACGACGGCGGTCTCGCGCACAGCTCTCCGCGTGCCCGACGGGCGGCGGGTACGACGCTCCTGGACCGCCCTGATCGAGGACCGCATCGGCACACACCACAGCGGCAACGATGCCGGCGTCCCGATGATCGCGCTGATGACCCTGCCCGCGGTCGTGGTGGCCCTGGCGGCGGCCCGCTATCTGGGCGCGCTCGCGGCCCTGGTGGCCGGCAGCATCGTCCTGTTCATCACCGGCCCGATCGTCCCCCTGGCGACCCGCCGCCGCCGGCGCCGCTCGTGGCGCTGGCGAGGCCCCGGCGCGGAGGCCGTGGCCGACCGAGCCGCCACCGGCCAGACCCGCCTGCTGACCGCGGAATCGGAGCGAACCACCTTCGACGGCGCCATGGCCGCCGCCGACCGGGTGGCCGACACCTGGCCGGCCCTGGACGGCCTGATTGACACGGACGAGGCCGGCCCGCTGCTGGCCGAGGCCCTCTGGGAGATCGCCGGCGTGCTGACCCGCCGCCAGGAGCTGAAGGCCGTGCTGGCCGGCCTGACCCGCCCCGATTTCGCCGGCCTGCCCGCCGACGACCCGACGGCCGCCCGCCTGCAGGACCAGATCCGCGCGACCAAACAGGCCCTCTCGGCGGTGGAGATCGACCTGGCCACCAGGCAGGCCAACCTGCGCCGGGCCGAGGACACGGGCCGCAGCTTCATCCGAGAACGAGACATGCGAGAAGCCATCCAGGCCGCCGAGCGTTCCCTGCGCGCGACCCAAGACCCAGCCCTGCCCGCACCCGACCCCGCGGCCACCCCGACCCACGCCTCGACCGCGGCCCCGGCCCCCGCACCCGACCCCGCCGCCGACCTGGCCGAACACACCGAGCAGGTCCTGGCCGCCTACCGCGAACTCACCACCACCCCCCACCCGAACGACACCGAGTAGCGCTCACGGCCGCCCATGCCGCGCGTCAGCCGCGTAGGCGTAGGCCTCGCGGGGTGGTGCGGAAGCCGGCCGTGGTCAGTGCGTCGCGCAGTGGGGAGGCGTGGACCGATTCGCCGTCGGCGCGTTCGACGGACATGGCGCCCAGGGCGCCCGAGCGGACCGACTCGCCCAGGGCGCGGCCGGCGGCGATGAGCGTGTCGGGGTCGTCGGTGAAGGACAGGAGCGTGCGGCCGCCGCGCTCCACATAGAGCACCAGGTCGCCGCCCACGAGCACGACCAGCGCGCCTGCCTTGCGGCCGGGGCGGTGACCGGCGCGGGTGGTGGGCTCGCCGTCGCCGCTGTCGACCACTCGCTCGGGCCAGCCGAGCGCGGCACCGTAGGGGTTGGCCGGGTCGGTGGCGGCCAGCACCTGCGCCTGGCCGGCGCGCCGGGAGAGCTCGTCGGGATCGGCCAGCGCGCGCAGTCGGTCGACGGCCCCGGGCACCGCGAACTGGGCCGCGCCCAGGCCCTCGACGAAATAGCCCCGGCGGGCCGCGCCGCGCTCCTCGAGGGCGCCCAGCACCGGATAGACCGCGGCGAAGCCGCCCGTCACCCCCTCGGCCATCACGGCGCCGCGGGTCACCACGCCGTGCCGTTCCAGCAGCAGGTCGGCCAGGGCCGCGGCGCGCCGGGTCGGATCGAGGTCGCGTTCGGGCAGTCGCGACCAGCGCCCCGCCATGTTCGGCGGGCCGCCGCGGGCCGGCATCACGGCTCGACCGGGGCGGCCGGGACGGCGGTAGCGGGTGCGTGCGGGCGCCGCCTTGGCCCGGTGGGCGCCGCTGCCGCCGAGCAGCGCGCGCAGCGGGGCGAGCGTGTCGTTGGTCAGGTGGCCGGCCCAGACCAGGTCCCATACCGCGGCCGACAGCTCGGTGTCGTCGGTCGCGCCGAGCTTGTCGGAGAGGTTGCGGAAGAACAGCGCCTGCCCGTCGCCGAGCGCCTCGAGGATCCGCTGGTGCAGCGGAGTCAGCGCGAGCTCGTCGTCGGGCGGGGGCAGCAGCAGCGGGGCGCTGTCGGCCCAGGCCAGGGTGACCCAGCCGTCGTTGCCGCTGATCGAGCCCGACCCGGCCCACAGCACGTCGCCGCCGGCGCACAGCTCGTCGAGCTGCGGTGGCGCGTAGTCGGCGACCCGGGCCGGCAGCACCAGCCGTTCCCAGGCCGAGGCCGGCACCGCGATGCCCTGCAACTGCTCGATCGAGGCGGCCACCGCGTCGACGCCGCGAGCGTTGCCGCCGATCTGGTGCCAGCGGGGGAGGAACGCGGCCAGCACCCGCGGCGGCACCGGCTCGATCTCGCGGCGCAGCGCGGCCAGCGACCGGCGGCGCAGCATGCGCAGCACCTCGGCGTCGCACCACTCGGTGCCCGCGCCGCCCGGGGAGAACTCGCCCGACGCCACCCGGCCGGTCGCGCTGAGCCGTTTCAGCGCCTGCTCGACCACGAACACGCCGAGTCCGAAACGGGCCGCGCAGGTCGCCGCCGCGAACGGCCCGTGGGTGCGCGCGTACCGCGCGACCAGGTCGCCGAGCGGGTCGGAGACGGGCGCCAGGTATGCCTCGGGGAGGCCGACGGGTAGTGCCACGCCGAGCGCGTCCCGATAGCGGCCGGCGTCGTCGATGCCGATCCAGCGCTCCTCGCCGGCCACCCGCACCCGGATCGCCCGGCGCGACGCCTCGAGCTCGATCGCCCACGCCTCGTCGACCCCGCGCGCCGCGAGCTCGGCCGACGAGAGGTCACCGAGCAGGCGCAACAGCTCGGCCGTGTCTTCCGCGTCGCGCGGTTGCCGGCGGCTCGTCAGCCACTGCAGCTGTGTCTCGGTCTCGGCGACCACCGTGGGGTCGAGCAGCTCGCGCAGATCGACCCGGCCGAGCAGCTCGCCGAGCAGTGTCGAGTCGAGCGCGAGCGCCGCGGCCCGCCGCTCGGCCAGCGGGGCGTCGCCCTCGTAGAGGAAAGCGCCGACGTAGCCGAACAAGAGCGACCGGGCGAACGGCGAGGGGCGCGGGGTCTCCACCTCGACTAGACGCACCTTGCGCCCGGCGACCTCGCGCATGAGCCCGACCAGGCCGGGCACGTCGAAGACGTCCCGCAGGCACTCGCGGGCCGCCTCGAGCGTGACCGGGAAGTCGGCGAACTCGCGGGCCACGTCGAGCAGCTGGGCGGCCCGCTGCCGCTGCTGCCAGAGCGGCTGGCGGCGGCGCGGGTCACGGCGGGGCAGCAGCAGCGACCGGGCCGCGCACTCGCGGAACCGGGAGGCAAACAGCGCCGACGTGCCGACCGACTCCTCCACGATCTGGGAGATCTCCTCGGGGTCGAACGCCACCAGCTCGGCGCCGGGCGGTTCCTCGGCCGTGTCGGGCAGCCGCACCACGATGCCGTCGTCGGAGGGCATGACCTGACCGTCCACGCCGTACCGCTCGGAGAGGCGGCGGGCGATCGCCAGCGACCAGGGCGCGTTGACCCGGGCGCCGAGCACGCAGTGCACCGTCATCCGCCAGTCGCCCAGCTCGTCGCGGAACCGCTCGACCACCACCGTGCGGTCGTCGGGAAGATGGCGGGTCGCCTCGCGCTGCTCGCGCAGGTAGGCCACCAGGTTGCTCGCGGCCCACTCGTCGAGCCCGGCCTCGCGCAGCGTGGCGGTGGCCGGCTCGTCGCCGGCCTTGGCCAGCGTGCGCAACTGCTTGCCGATCGCCCGGCCCAGCTCGACCGGGCGGCCGAGGCTGTCGCCCTTCCAGAACGGCATGCGGGCCGGAGCGCCGGGCGCGGGGGAGACCAGCACCCGGTCGGGCGTGATGTCCTCGATCCGCCACGAGGTGGAGCCGAGCAGGAAGACGTCGCCGACGCGGGACTCGTACACCATTTCCTCGTCGAGCTCGCCGACCCGGGCCGCGCGCTCGGCGCCGGCCAGGAAGACCCCGAACATGCCCCGGTCGGGGATGGTGCCGCCGCTGGTCACCGCGAGTCGCTGGGCGCCCGGACGGCCGGTGAGCACATCGGTGCCGCGGTCCCACACCAGGCGGGGGCGCAGCTCGGCGAAGGCGGTCGACGGATAGCGGCCGGAGAGCATGTCGAGCACCGCGTGCAGCGCCGAGTCGGGCAGCTCGGCGAAGGGCGCGGCCCGCCGGACGAGCGCGGCCAGCTCGTCGACCTGCCACGCGTCGAGCGCGACCATCGCCACGACCTGCTGGGCGAGCACGTCGAGCGGGTTACGCGGGTAGCGCAGTTCCTCGATCGCACCGGCGCCCATCCGTTCGGCCACCACGGCGCAGGAGACCAGGTCGCCCCGATGCTTCGGGAAGACGACTCCCCGCGAGACCGCGCCCACCTGGTGACCGGCCCGGCCGATGCGCTGGAGGCCGGCCGCGACCGAGGGCGGCGCCTCGATCTGCACGACCAGGTCGACCGCGCCCATGTCGATACCGAGCTCGAGGCTCGACGTGGCGACCACGGCGGGCAGGCGGCCGGATTTCAGCGCTTCCTCGATCTGCTTGCGCTCCTCGCGGGAGACGCTGCCGTGGTGGGCGCGGGCCACCACGGGCGCGGCGCCGCCGGCCTGCCCGGCCTGGGCCATGACCTCGGCGGGCGGGCGGGCCGGAACCGGCAGCACCTCGCCGGCCCGCTCGGCGGCGAGCTCGTTGATGCGGGCGCAGAGCCGCTCGGCGCCACGCCGCGAGTTGGTGAAGACGATCGTCGAGCGGTGCGCCTGGATCAGGTCGAGCACTCGTTCCTCGACCGCGGGCCAGATGGACGGGGTGTGCCGGCCGGCGCCGGGGTCGTCGGGATCGACATCGGGCACCTCGTCGAGGCGGGTCATGTCCTCGACCGGCACCTCGACCGTGACCTCGATGGTCTTGGCGCTCGGCGGCTGGACGATCGTCACGTCGTGTGCGCCGCCGAGGAAGCGGGCGGTCTCGTCGATCGGGCGGACCGTCGCGGACAGGCCGATGCGCTGGGCGGGTTTCGGCAGCAGAGCGTCGAGCCGCTCGAGCGAGAGCGCCAGGTGGGCGCCGCGCTTGGTGGCGGCGACCGCGTGCACCTCGTCGACGATCACCGTCTCGACGCCGCGCAGCGACTCGCGCGCGGCCGAGGTGAGCAGCAGGAACAGCGACTCGGGCGTGGTGATCAGGATGTCGGGAGGGGTGCGGCTGAACAGGCGCCGCTCCTCGGCCGGGGTGTCGCCGGTGCGCATGGCGACGGTGATGTCGGGCGGCGGGATGCCGAGCCGGCCGGACGCCTGCCGGATGCCGGTGAGCGGGGCCCGCAGGTTTCGCTCGACGTCGACGGCGAGGGCCTTGAGCGGGCTCACGTAGAGGACGCGGCAGCGGTGCTTCGGATCTTTCGGAGCGGGCTCGTGGGCCAGCCGGTCGAGTGACCACAGGAAGGCCGCGAGCGTCTTGCCGGAGCCGGTCGGGGCCACGACCAGCGCATTACGCCCGGCGCCGATCGCCTGCCACGCGCCGCTCTGGGCCGCGGTGGGCGCGGCGAAGGCCGCCGTGAACCACTCGCGGGTGGCCCGGCCGAAACTTCCCAGCACCTCTTTCACGCGACCATCCTCCCTCGGGGGTACGACAAAATTTTCCGGAGAGACCACGGTCTATCGGTCAGACAGCGGTATTTACTGACGCGCCAGACCATGGTGAGGTCAACAAGCGAGGCATATACACATCACTACCAACAGAGCGACACAAGAGGCCCCCACCCGACAGGAGGCTCCGTGTTCATCCGCGCTCCACACGTCCGGCGCCTCACCAGCGCCACCGCGGTCCTGGCCGCGGTCGCCCTCACCACCCTCTTCGCCGCGCCCGCTCGCGCGGCCGCCGACGGATACGTCCGTCTCGCGCACCTTTCTCCCGACACCCCGGCGGTGGACGTCTACCTGCGCTCCACCACCAACGCCATCAAGCCCCAGGTGTTCAAGGCGGTCGCCTACGGCGCCATGTCCGCCTACCTGCGGCTGCCCATCGGCACCTACCAGGTCGCCATGCGCAAGGCCGGCGCCGCGGCCAGCACCAAACCGGTCATCACCACCCAGGTCGGGGTGGAGAACGGCGACGCCTACACGGTCGCCGGCGTCGGCCGCTTCGCCGACCTCGGCCTGCGCGTGCTCAACGACGACCTCAAGCTGCCCGACCCCGGCAAGTCCAAGGTCCGGATCATCCAGGCCTCGGTCAAGGCGCCGGTGCTGGACGTCGCCGGCAAGAACGGCAAGAAGATCGCCGACGGTGTCCAGTTCGCCACCACGACCAACTACCGGGAGGTAAACCCCGGCAAGTGGAGCGTGGAGGTGGTTCCGACCGGCGGCGGCAAGACCAGCGTGCTGCCCTGCACGCTCGGCGCGGGCAGCGTGTATTCGCTGGTCGTGCTGGACGACAAGGCGGGCGGGCTGAAACCCGAGTTGCATGTGGACGCCGAACGGCAGGGCGCGGTCCCGCTGGGCGGCGTGGCCACCGGCGACGGCGGCACCCAGCCCGATTCGCCGATGCCCATGGCGCTGCTGCTCGCGAGCGTGGCGGCCGTGCTCACCGGCGGTCTGGTCGTGCTGCTGCGACGCCGGCTCCGGGCCGCCTGAGCGGGCACGTCATGCCTGACCGGGTGACCGAGGTGCCCACGGCCCGCGACGAGTCGCGGGCCGTGGGCGTGGCTTCGGTGCCGGGTGCGCTGTCCGCGCCCCGGTACCGGCCACCCGCCCCGGCCGTTTTGATCGAGGTGGCCGAGCCGAGGATCGAACTGGCCGCGCCAGAGATCGAGGTGGCCGAGCCCGAGGTGCCGCCGCTGCGGACCCCGGCCCCGCAAGAGCCGCAACGCGACGCTCACTACGACCGCGATCGAGCCGATTCCCCCGTACGGAAGAAAAATCTCGGACGTCGAGCCGCGCTCCCTGCCCTGGCCGCCACCCTGGCCGCGTTTGTGGTCGGCACGACCTACGTGGCGATGGCCACGCGGGCCGAAAGCCCGCCGGATACCGACCCTGACCTGGGGCGATGGGCCGCGACGACGCAGGTGGTGGAGGGCGCCGGAAACCCGCAGCGCCCGGCGGGAGATCCATTCGGCAGTGCTGACGTCGTCGCCAGTGGGGCTCCGACCCGGGTGCACATCAAGAGCATCGGGCTGGACAGTCCGCTCGAGACGCTGCACGTGGTGAGGGGCGCACTTCAGCCACCGAAGCGGTTCGATCGCGCGGGCTGGTATGCCGACGGCACGGCGCCGGGAGACGTCGGACCGGCGGTGATCGCCGGCCATGTGGATTCCAAGGCCGGACCAGCGATCTTCTATCGCCTGCGCGAGCTCGTGCCCGGTGACAAGATCGAGGTGCAGCGCGGCGGCGAGACCGTCACGTTCACGGTCACGCGCACGGCGTGGTATCCGAAGAGTGCCTTCCCCACGGGCGAGGTCTACGGTCCCACGCCCGACCGGCAGCTCCGGCTGATCACGTGTGGCGGCGTCTTCAACCACAAGCTGCGTTCGTATCGCGACAACCTCGTGGTCTACGCGGTGGCCGGGTGATCGTCGTTCCCCTGGCCGGTGCCGCCTGACTATCCTGAAAACGAGTCGACGGTGGGAGCGGGATGGCGGTCAGACGCATGCTCATCGCCGGTCGGTATCGCCTGCTTGAGCCGGTCGGTTCCGGCGGCATGGGCCGGGTCTGGCTGGCCCGCGACGAAATGCTCGACCGTGACGTCGCGGTCAAGGAGTTCGTGCCGCCCGACTGGATGACCGACGACGAGAAGACCCGGCTGCGCGACCGCACCCTGCGCGAGGCCCGCAGCGCCGGTCGGCTCAACCATCCGCACGTGGTGCGGGTCTACGACGTGGTGCACGCCGAGGGCCTGCCCTGGATCGTGATGGAGTACGTCCCGTCCCGCTCGCTGCACCAGGTGATCAACGAGGACGGACCGTATTCGCCGGTCGCGGCCGCGCGCATCGGCCTGTCGGTGCTCGACGCGCTGAGCGCGGCGCACCGGGCGGGCGTGCTGCACCGCGACGTAAAACCGCACAATGTGCTGATCGGGACCGATGGCCGGGTGGTGCTCACCGACTTCGGGCTGGCGACGTTCGTCGACGACGGTTCGGTGACCGGGCCCGGGCTCGTCGTCGGCTCGCCGCAGTACGTCTCGCCCGAGCGAGCTCGCGATGGTGCATCCACCGTGGAATCAGACATGTGGTCGCTCGGCGCGACGCTGTACGCGGCCGTCGAGGGGCGGTCGCCCTATGCGCGCGAGACCGCGATGGCGACGCTGATGGCGCTGGCCACCGAGCCGCCCGATCCGCCCGACAAGGCGGGAATGCTCGGTCCGGTGCTGATCGGGCTGTTGCGTCACGATCCGGCCACCCGCCTGACGGCGAGCGAGGTCGAGCGCCGGTTGCGCATGGTCGTGGCGTCGGCGCCAGGTGGGGGAGGGGTTCCGGCACCGAGGCGGGCTCGGGTCGCCACATCGACGGCTTCGCCGGTTGCCGTACGCACGGTGCCGGCGCAGCGGGTTTCGTCGGCGCCAGGATCGCCGGCACCAGGATCGTCGGCACCAGGATCGTCGGCACCTGGCTCGCCGGCACCGGTGTCGCCCGCGCCGCCCGAGCCTCCCCGGGATCCGCCGCCGCGCCGCCTCCGCGTACGGAATCTGCTGCTTGTTTGTGGTTTTGCCGGGGTGCTGCTGATCGCCGCCGGCGGATACATCCTTCATCGCACCGACGTTCAGGTCGCCCGGCCCTCTCCCTCGGTCGTGGCCTCGACCGCGCCCGCCTTCGTGGTCGTCGGCTTCTCGCCCGCGTCCTGCTCCGGCCCCTCGCCCTCCAATGCCCTTCGCCTGCCCCAGAAGGGTGCCTCCACCGGCGTCAACGGCTGGTCGCTGACGCCCGGTTGGTCGTATTTCGACGACGGTTCCGGCTTCCACATGCCGGTTCCCGACAGCTGGACATTCACGAAATCTGGCACTATGTACTGCTTCAGGGACCCGGAGGGCGACCGGGTGCTGAGCCTGGATACCGGGCGGAACCCGGCCGGCGATCCGGTGACGGCCTGCCGTAACGAGGCGGCGCGCCTGGTGGCGGCGGGTGCGCTGCCGGGCTATTCGCAGATCTCCATCGAGAAGCGCCCGCTGCTCAACCGGGCCGCGGACTGGGAGTACCGCTACCTCGACCCGGCCGGCACGCTGCTGCACGCGCAGACCCGGTGGTTCGCCAGCAACGGCCACGGCTACGCGCTCAGCTGGGCCACCCGCGAGATCGACTGGACGTCCGACCTCGGCAAGATCAACATGGTGCTGAGCACGTTCTATACCGACCGGCCCAGTTAGCTCACAGCAACCGCTCAGGCGGCGTTGTTACCGTTTTCTCCATGATCGGCAGTACCCGGCCGGGCTCGGCCCGGCTCCTCGTCCCCTGCTGTTCGCGCGCGGTGGCCCCGTCATGTTGATCATCGTTGGGCTGCTTCTGGTTCTGGCCGTAACGGCCGTCACCGGATATTTCGTCGCTCAGGAATTCAGCTTCGTCGCCGCCGATCGTGGCCGCCTGCGCCGCGCGGCCCTCGAGGGCGACCGGGGCGCGGCCCGTGCACTGCGGGTCACCGAGCGGTTGTCGTTCATGCTGTCCGGCGCGCAACTGGGCATCACCGTCACCGCACTGCTTGTCGGGTATATCGCCGAGCCGTACCTGGGCTCGGGCCTGGCCTCGCTGCTCGGCCGGGCCGGCGTGCCCGTCGCGGTGAGCATGCCGATCTCGGTGACGCTCGCTCTCGTGGTGGCGACCGTCGTGCAGATGGTGCTCGGCGAGCTGGCGCCAAAAAATCTCGCCATCGCCCGGCCGGAAGTGGTGGCCGCGCGCCTCAGCCGGTCGACGCTGGTCTACCTGACCGTCTTCGGCCCGGTCGTGCGGCTCTTCGACCGGACGGCGGCGCTCCTGCTGCGTCGTCTCGGGATCTCGCCCGTGGAGGAGCTGCCCGAGGGCGTGACCTCCTCGGACCTCACCGAGATCATCGCGTCGTCGCGCGCCTCCGGGCAGCTCTCGCCCGAACTGTCCGTCCTGCTCGACCGGGGCTTGGACTTCCGCGGTCGTACGGCCGCGTCGGTGATGGTGCCCCGGGTCGACGTCCGGTTCGTCGCGTCCTCCGCCTCGGCCGCCGACGTCGTCGAACTGCTGTCCACCGGCCATTCACGCTTCCCGGTACGGGGCGCCACCTCCGACGAGATCCTCGGCATCATCGCGATCTCCGACATCATCGGCGTCCCGCCGGCGGCACGCGCGGCGGTGCCGGTCTCGTCGCTCCTCCGCGAGGCGATCATGGTGCCGTCCTCGCTGCGACTTCCCGCCGTGCTGGAACGGCTGCGCTCCGGCCGCGCCCAGATGGCCTGCGTGGTCGACGAGTTCGGCGGTTTCGCCGGCATCATCACGCTCGAGGACATCGCGGAGGAACTGGTCGGCCCGATCCGCGACGAGGACGACCTTCCCGAGCCCGCGCCGGTCCGCCAGGACGACGGCTCGTGGCTGGTGCCGGCCCGCTGGCGTCTCGACGAGGTCACCGACGCCACCGGCGTCGACCTTCCCCTCTCCGGCGACTACGACACCGTGTCCGGCCTGGTCATGGCCCGGCTCGGGCGGGTGGCCAAGGCAGGCGACTCACTCACTCTCGATTCCCTTTCCGTACGCGTCGAGAGCGTCGACCGTCATGTCCCGCAGATCGTGCGGCTCTCCCGATGAACGTCGTGTGGGCACTGCTCCTGCTCGCGGGCAACGCGTTCTTTGTGGCCGCCGAGTTCGCCCTGGTCGCCAGCAAGAGGCACCGCCTCGAGCAGGCGGCCCGGTCGGGTGGCCGAGCCGCGCGCGCCGCCCTGGCCGGCGTCTCCGAGCTGCCGCTGATGCTGGCCGGCGCCCAGCTGGGCATCACGCTCTGCTCGCTGGGCCTGGGCGCGCTGGCCGAGCCGGCCCTGGCTCATTGGCTGGAGCCGGTGCTGCACGCGTTGCACCTGCCGCCGTTCGCGACCCACGCGGTCGCGCTCGTGTTCGCCCTGATCGTTGTCACGTTCCTGCACCTGGTCATCGGCGAGATGATGCCGAAGTCCTGGGCGATCACCGATCCCGAGCGCTCGGCCACGCTGCTGGCCGTCCCGTTCCGCGCTTTCGCCCGGGTGGTGGATCCGGCGCTGCGCCTGCTGAACGCCCTGGCGAACGCGGTGCTGCGCCCGTTCGGCGTCCGGCCGCGGGCGCAGCTGGCGGTCTCGCACGGCCCGGCCGAGATGAAGATCCTGCTGGACCGCTCGCGCGAGGAGGGCCTGCTGGAGGCGGAGCAGACCGACCTGCTGACCAGCGTTCTCGACCTGGAGGTCCTGACGCTGCGGGAGGTCGCGTTGCCGCTGTCGGAACTGGTGACGGTTCCCGCGTCGGCGCCCGCTGTCGAGGTGGAGCTGGCGTCGCTGACCAGCGGTCGCTCCCGCCTGGCGGTGACCGGTGCGGACGGTTCGGTGATCGGCTTCGTGCACGTCCGCGAGGTCGTGCGCGCCACGACGGCCGGCCGCGGGGTCACGGCGGCCGACCTGATGGACGCGGTGTTCACCCTGTCCGCCGAGGACCGGGTGGTCGACGCCGTGACCGCCATGCGCGCGGGCCGCGCCCAGCTGGCGCTGGTTGGGCTGGCCGGTTTTGTGGCCCTCGAGGACCTGCTGGAGCAGGTCCTGGGCCGTTTCGACGACGAGACCGACCCGGTTCCCGTCACCCGATGATCCGCTTTTGCCACCTCGTTTGTTCAAGGAGGAATGACCCGGTGGTTTTCAAGAAGATGATGCGCGCCTTCGGCGTCGGCGGCCCGTCCGTCGACACCGTGCTGGCCAACCCGAACACCCGTCCCGGCCTGGCCTTGGACGGCCAGGTCAAGGTGCTCGGCGGCGACCACGACGTCACCGTCGAGCAGATAGTGCTCGGCCTGGTCACCCGGGTGGAGCACGAACACGGCGACGGCCTCGCCGAGTTTCACCGCGTGCCCGTCTCCGGTGCGTTCGCATTGCGCGCCGGCGAGCAGCGTGACCTGCCGTTCTCGTTCCCGGTCCCGTGGGAGACCCCGATCACCGACGTCTACGGCCGGCGCCTGCCCGGCATGACCATGGGCCTGCGCACCGAGCTGGTCGTGGCCAAGGCGGTCGACAAGGGCGACCTCGACCAGGTGGCCGTGCATCCGCTCCCCGCTCAGGAGCGCATCCTCGACGCCTTCGCCCAGCTGGGCTTCCGGTTCGCCCGGGCCGACCTGGAGCACGGCGGCATCTACGGCGTCCACCAACAGCTCCCCTTCTACCAGGAGATCGAGTTCCACCCGTCGCCCTCGTTCGCCGGCGCGATCAACGAGGTCGAGGTGACGTTCGTCGCCGACCCCTCCGGCGTGGAGGTCATCCTCGAGTTCGACAAGCGCGGCGGCTTCCTGGCCGCCGGCCACGACGCGTACGGCCGTTTCCGCGTCTCCCACGCCGACGCGGACACCACGGACTGGACCTCGGTCGTGGAGTCCTGGGTCCGCGAGGCGTCCGGCCGCTACCAGGGCCTCCGCGGGGCCGCGGGCCTGCCCGGCCACGGCGCCCACGGCGCCCACGGCGCCCACGGCGCCCACGGCGGCTACGGCGGCTACCCAGGCGCCCACTCCGGCCAGGGCGCCCACGGCGGCTACCCCGGGCACGGCTCGCACGGTTACGGCCACCACGGCCACTACCGCCGTGGTCCGGGCGCCGGGGCGATGGCGGCCGGCATCGCCGGCGGCGTCCTCGGCGGCATGGTCCTCGGCGAGGTCGCGGAGGAAGTCTTCGACGACGACGGCGGAGACTTCGACTTCGACGAGTAGCCGTCCCGGTGGCGCTCCGTCTGACGGGCGGAACGCCACCGGCCCTCCGCCGTCAGCCGATGCCGGCGGTGGCCAGTTTCAGGCCGAACTCCGCGGACCCTAGGCGTTCGCCAGGGCGGCCGACCCACCGGCCGCCAGCCGTTCCCGAAGCCGATCCGCCGCGGCCGGCCACTCCTCGCACGTCATCGCGAACAGAACGGTGTCGCGCCACGTCCCGTCCGGCCGGAGGCGGTGCCTGCGGATCATGCCGTCCCGGGTCGCGCCGAGCCGGGCGATGGCCCGCTGGGACCGCTCGTTGCGAATGTCGGTGTACCAGAACACCTTTTCCGCGCCGAGCGTCTCGAAGGCGTGCCCCAGCAGCATCAGCTTGGCCTCGGTGTTGACCCCGGTGCGCCACCAGCGGCGGCCCACCAGCGTGTGCCCGATGCCGAGCGAGCGGCCGACCGGGTCGATGTCGTGGTAGGTGGTCAGGCCGATGACCGTGCCGGTGGACGGCTCGATCTGCGTCCAGGGGAGCTGGAACCCCGTCCACTGGCGACGGTAGAGGTCGGCCACGTGCTCGGCCATCGCGTCGCGGGTGCGCGGCTGAACGATCGGCAGATAGCGCCAGACCTCCTCGTCCGACAGCGCGTCGAGCAGCCCGTCGACGTGGGCGGGGGAGAGCGGCTCCAACCGGACGTGCCGGCCCTCGAGCACCACCGGCTTGGCCCAGGGCGAGCCGCCCCCGGGCAGGTAGGCCGGCGGGGGGACGGTCACGCCGGCGTCGGCCCGCGGCGGCCCGTAGGCCCGGCTGATCGGGAGCACGCCGGCCCAGTGGGTGAGGGCGTGGTCGTCGGCGTCGTCGCTGACCCCGTGCCCCCGGGACCGCACCGACACCTCTTCCAGGGGCAGGGCGAGCACCACCGTCTGCGCGAGCTCCTGCCGGTTCGGCGGGCGGCTGTCGGCGGCCCGGCCCGAGCCCACCTTGTCGACGAGAGCGCGCATCGCCGCCAGCTTGGCGTCGGTGTCGCTGACCGGGCGCGCCACGCCGTGCACCACGACCGACCGGTAGTTGGCACTGTGGTTGTTCTGCGATCTCGCATACACGATGCCGTCGAGGAGCGTGACGCTCACGCAGACCCGGACCCCGTCGCCGCGGGCCGAGAGGCCGAGGTGACCCCCGGTGGAACCGTGCAGAAAGAGGGTGTCGCCGACCCGGACCTGCAGGGTGGGCAGCACGCGAGGCTCGCCGTCCACGACGAACGCGACGGAACAGTCATACGCCTCGTCCAGGATGGCGTGGGCGGCCGGGCGGTCGTAGGCCATCCGGTCGCGGTAGCGCGTGGCGGTCGTGCGGTCCGTCGGGGGGTAGAGGTCGGACATCCCGGCTCCTCATGCTTGCAATCGCGCCTGTACTAGTACAGACTTCCTCTTGTGCCAGCACAGTATCAGGTCAGTGGCGACAGCGCCGCCTCGATTTCCGCCAGCATCGAGTCCGGCGTTCTCCGGGGCGACTTCGTCTGGGGCTCCGCGCTGCCGCCCATCCGTGTCCTCGCCGGCGACTTGAGCGTCAGCCCCGCGACCGTGGCCAAGGCCTATCAGGAGCTGCGCCGGCGCGGTGTCGTCGAGGCCGACGGCCGGCGGGGCACGCGCGTCCGCTCCCGTCCGCCGATCGCGAGCGAGCGGTCGGCGATGCGGCTGCCCGTCCCCGACGGTGTCCTCGATCTCTCCTCCGGCGAGCCCGACGTGCGACTCCTGCCGCCGATCGGCCCGGCCCTGCGGCGTATCGCCGACGAGGGCGGCCCGCCGAAGGGCTATGCCTCCGCGATCGCGATGCCCGAGCTGATCGATATCGCGCGGCCCCGGCTCGCGGCCGACGGGGTTCCGATGGCCGATGCCGCGATCGCCGCCACCTCGGGCACGCTCGACGCGATCGAGCGCCTGCTCACCGCCCACCTGCGGCCCGGCGACGCGGTCGCGGTCGAAGACCCGGGCTGGGCCAACCTCCTCGACCTGCTGGCCGCCCTTGACCTGCGCGCGCTGCCGGTCACGATCGATGAGGAGGGTCCCGAGCCGGCCTCGCTGGCCGCTGCCGTTCACGCCGGCGCCCGAGCCGTCGTCGTCACCGTGCGAGCGCAAAATCCGACCGGCGCCGCCGTCTCCGCCGATCGCGCGGCCGCCCTGCGCGAGGTGCTGGCCGGGCATCGCGGCGTCCTGCTGATCGAGGACGATCACGCCGCCGAGCTGGCCGCCGGGCCGTTGCACTGCCTCGGCCCGGTGACCGATGCGTGGGCGTTCATCCGCTCCGCGTCCAAGCCGTTCGGCCCCGATCTGCGCATCGCCGTGGTGGCCGGTGACGAGACCACGATCGCCCGGGTGGTCGGCCGCATGCGCCTCGGCACCGGCTGGGTCTCCACCGTCCTGCAGCGCCTGCTGTTGCGGCTCTGGCTCGATGATGAGGTGACGGCCCTGGTGCGTTCCGCGGCCGCGGGCTACGCCCAGCGTCGCCGAGCTCTGCGCGACGCCCTCCAGGAGCGGGGGGTCGCGGCCGAGGGCGCCACCGGCATCAACACGTGGGTACGCGTCGCTGACGAGACCCGCACGATCGGCCTTCTCCGCGACGCGGGTTACGCGGTCGCGCCCGGTTCCCTGTTCCGCATAAACACACCCCCCGGCGTGCGCATAACCATCAGCCCGCTCGACGAGTCGACCATCCCCGCGTTCGCCGACGCGGTCGCGGCCGCCGCTCGCCCGTCCGGCCTGATGGTCCCGTCGCGATGAGCGGCCCGTCGCTGTGACTGGTCCTCCGGGAGAGTGCCGCCGTGCGTGGCTCGTACCCGTTCGGGTAAAACGGTGGGATGCCAAGGACCGAGGCGCCGGTCGGCGCGCAGCAGTGGGTGCCGCCCCGTCCGGGGAGCATCGAGGAGCTGAAGGCGGCCGCCTCCGGCTGCCAGGGCTGCGAACTGTACGAACACGCCACGCAGACCGTCTTCGGCCGAGGCGCCGAGCACGCGCGCATCGTGTTCGTCGGCGAGCAGCCGGGCGATGTGGAGGACCAGCACGGCCTGCCGTTCGTCGGCCCGGCCGGTCGCCTCCTGCGCGAGGCGGTCGACGACGCCGGCATCAACCCGGCCGACCTCTACATCACCAACGCGGTGAAGCATTTCCGCTTCGAGCTGCGCGGCAAGCGGCGCATCCACCAGACGCCCGGCCCGGCCCACATCGTCGCCTGCCGGCCCTGGGTCGTCGCCGAGTTCGCACTGCTCAAGCCCGAGCTGGTGGTGCTGCTCGGCGCGACCGCGGGCAAGGCGCTGCTCGGCCCGTCGTTCCGGGTCACCCAGCAGCGTGGCCGCCTGCTGCCGTGGCCGGCCTCGGCCCAGCACCCGGAGGACTTCCCGGTGGCCGAGATCCGGGCCCTGGCCACGATTCACCCGTCCGCGGTGCTGCGCGCCGACGACCGCGACACGGCGTACCGCGGCCTGGTCGACGATCTCAAGGTCGCCGCGGCGGCCGTCTACTGATTCCGCGCGGCTGAGTAGGCTCGTGGGGTGCGGTTGACTGATTTCTGGTCGCGCCTCGGGGAGGCGTTCGGCGACACCTATGCGCGGAGCATCGCGGCCGACCATTCTTTCGCCGATCTCGGGGGCCGGACGATCGACCAGGCCATTGCGGACGGTATTGATACGGCTACTATCTGGCGAGCCGTGGTGGCGACTTACCCCGATCGAGTGCCTTCCCGCCTGCACTGATCAGATTTTCGTACGCTTGTTCTGGCGTGTCGCTTCGATCTAGTACAGGTGTTCGGCTATTGTCCACAGCGGCCCGGTCATCCACAGCTCTCGGCAGGGCGGCGGATTTTTGTCATACCCACCGCCTACCTTGTAGCCCGTGGTGAATAGAGGCTCATCGGCGAAGACGCCTGCGAAATCGAATACAGGGGTGGCGGACATGGTGGCAGGACCTGACCGGGACAAGGCGCTCGATCTGGCGTTGGCACAAATCGACAAGCAGTTCGGCAAGGGCTCGGTCATGCGGCTCGGGGAGCGTCCGGTCATTCAGACCGCGGTCATCCCGACCGGCTCCATCGCCCTCGATGTGGCGCTCGGCGTCGGCGGCCTGCCGCGCGGCCGGGTCATCGAGGTCTACGGGCCGGAGTCCAGCGGTAAGACGACGGTCGCCCTGCACGCGGTGGCCAATGCCCAGCGCAACGGCGGCATCGCCGCGTTCATCGACGCCGAGCACGCGCTCGACCCCGACTATGCCAAGGCGCTCGGCGTCGACACCGACGCCCTGCTCGTCTCCCAGCCCGACACGGGTGAGCAGGCGCTCGAGATCGCCGACATGCTGATCCGGTCCGGCGCGCTCGACGTCATCGTCATCGACTCGGTGGCCGCGCTCGTGCCGCGGGCCGAGATCGAGGGCGAGATGGGCGACAGCCACGTCGGCCTGCAGGCCCGCCTCATGAGCCAGGCGCTGCGCAAGATCACCGGTATTCTGAACAACTCCGGCACGACCGCGATCTTCATCAACCAGCTCCGCGAGAAGATCGGCGTCATGTTCGGCTCGCCCGAGACGACGACCGGCGGCCGCGCGCTGAAGTTCTACGCGTCCGTGCGTCTCGACGTGCGCCGCATCGAAAGCCTGAAGGACGGCACCGACGTGGTCGGCAACCGCACCCGCGTCAAGGTCGTGAAGAACAAGGTGGCCGCGCCGTTCAAGCAGGCCGAGTTCGACATCATGTACGGCAAGGGCATCTCCCGCGAGGGCTCGCTCATCGATGTCGGCGTCGAGCAGAGCATCATCCGCAAGTCCGGCGCGTGGTACACGTACGACGGCGACCAGCTCGGCCAGGGCAAGGAGAAGGCGCGGGAGTTCCTCAAGGAAAACCCCGACGTCGCCGCCGAGATCGAGAAGAAGATCCTGGAGAAACTGGGCGTGGGCCAGACCACGGGCGACGCCGCCGGCGGCCCCGAGCTGCCCCCGGTCGACTTCTGATCGAGGTAACGCCAGATGGCAGGCCGGCGCGGCGCACGGTCCGGGCGGGGGTGGGACGCTCTCCCGCCCCGTCCACCGCGCCACCCACCCGATGAGCACCCGCCCGGCGGGGCCCCCGACGACGAGACGGAACGCGGCAACGTTCCCGCCCGCCGTCGCCGGCCCTCGCCGGGCGGCTACCCCGCCACGCCGGAAAGAGACGGCGCCGGCCCAGGACGGAGCGGCGGCGGGGCGGAGCAGAGTGAGTCCGAGCGGGCTCGGGAGATCTGCCTGCGGCAGTTGGCGGTGCGGCCGCGCACGCGGGCCGAGCTCGCGAAGGCGCTCGGCCGCCGGGAGATCTCCGAAGAGGTGATCGCCGAGGTTCTCGATCGGTATGACGAGGTCGGGATCATCGACGACGCCGCGTTCGCGCGGGCGTGGGTCTCCAGCCGGCATCACGGGCGTGGGCTCGCGCGCCGGGCGCTGGCGAACGAGTTGCGGCAGCGCGGGGTGGACGCCGAGGTCGCGGGCGAGGCGCTCGAAACGCTCGACGACGAGGAAGAAGCGGCCACGGCGCGGGCTCTGGTGGACCGCAAGCTCCGCACGGCCGGCGGTACGCCCGAGGCGGTGTTCCGCCGGTTGGTCGGCATGCTGGCACGGAAGGGCTATCCGGCGGGCGTGGCGATCCGCGCCGTGAAGGACGCGCTCGCGGCCCGCGATGCAGAGGCCGCCGAGTTCGCCGACCAGATCGACGCCGATGCCCTCGCCGACGAGGTCGCCGAACCGTCCTGACCAGCGTGGACTGACCTCGTTCCAGCGGTGGCGGTCGATGAGAGAGATCGACATTCGCCATTGGCTGCTAGCGTGAGGTGCCGTGACCGAGGACTCGCGGAACCAGCTGCGGGGCTACGGTTCCTTCCCGGAGGGCACCGAGTCGACCGAGGAGATCGCCGCGCCTGGCGACTCGTCGGACGGCCAGCCCACGTCAAGGTTGTCCGCCCGCCCCAGCATCCCCATCGCACAGCGCCCCATGCCGCCCGCCGCCCGAGCCTCCCGCCCGTGGAGCGCCCCGCCGGCGTCGGCCCTCAACCACCATTCGGAATTCCCCCACACCGAACCGACCGACGACGACCCCCAAGACCCGTGGCCCGACTTCCCTACCGTGCCCCCCGAGGTCGCCGAGTCGTCCGGCAGCACCTACGCCGCCGCTGACCGCGCCGTCGCTGACCCCGACCTTGATCTGGCGCCGACGCCGACGGCGTCGGGAACGCCGACGGCGGCAGCGACACCGATGGGGGCAGCGGCGGCAATGTCGGCGCTCCCGCCGGAGACGCGCAGCAAGGTCACCCCGCCGGGAGGCGGCGACTACCCGGTCTGGCCGGCCACGGTGGAACAACCCGACCCCGACCTGACCTGGTGGAGGCCCTCGCCCCCACCGCCACCAGGCGCACCGGCGGCGGCCACGGAAACGCCGGCAACCACCCGCCCGGAGGCGACCCACGAAGAGCCGCCACCACCCACGAGCGCCCCGCCCGGCCCCTACTTCGCGCCGACGAGGCCCGATCCCGCCCTGCCCGACGACCCATGGGCCCCGGACCCGGCGGATCCCTGGCCGGCCGCCGATCCGAGCGCTGCCTACGGACCCAGCACGGCCCCTGGACCCAGCGACGCTTACGGGCCCAGCGACGCTTACGGGCCCAGCGACGCTTACGGGCCCAGCGACGCTTACGGGCCCAGCGACGCTCACGGGCCCAGCGACGCTCACGGGCCTAGCGCCACCTACGAGCCGAGAGCCACATACGAGCCGAGAGCCCCTCACCAGGCGGGCATCGCCCAAGCCCCTTGGGAAGCGGCCCCCGCCCCCCTCGCGGCCCCAACAGGCGGCCCGCAGGCCCACACCCCACCCGGCATCCCCGCCCCACCCCCCAGGCGAATCGACCCCACTCTTCCGGGGCCCCCGCGCTCCCGGCTCCTCACCGGCCTCCTGATCGGCCTGGCGATAGGCCTCCTGATCTTCGGCGCCGCCGGCTGGTACGTCGGCCGCGCCAATGGCCCCAAGTCCGCACCTCAAGCCCAAACCAAGACCCAGGCCCAGACCCAAGCCCAGGCCCAGGCCCAAGCCCAAGCCCAAGCCCCGACGCTCGGGCTCTTCGAGCAGACCCAGGCCACCATCAACAAGGCCCATTTCGAGGGCACGCAGCTCCCCAAGCTCTCCCAGACCTGGCTCCCCTACCTCTCCACCTGCGCCAAATCCACCGCGAACGCCGATGAGGGTGAGAAGGCCCGGGTCCGCTGCACGATCAGCGGCATGAGCGCGTTCTTCGTCGAGTACAAAACCATCCCCGACCGGGACAAAGCCCGCGGAAAGCTGCAGAAGCAGAGCCAGGACGCCCGGACCCTCGCCCCGGGCGCCACGGCCCCGGCCGAGAAAAACGGTCGCCACTACGTTGAGTACGCATACCCGTTGACCGAGGGTGGTGTGACGAGGACCGTGGCCGGGATCTGGTGGGATGACGCGCAAACGCCCATCGCCGCCTATCTCCTGGCGTACTGGAAGGATGGGTTGGGTGAACGCTGGGAACCGATGCGCGATCTCTGGTCCCGGTACGCCTGAAATGCCCATCAACTTCGTGAGCTGCGCGTAAGCGGGTCTGTGCCCTAAGTCCCATCCGGGGGGAAATCATGGATCCTTGACCGGAGTGGCACTCGCGACCTAGCCTCGCGTTACACAAGGTGTGTTCGACCATCGCATGCAACACGCACAACATAGATCCGATTACATTACGGCATCACTTGCGACCTCTACCGTCACCGGACGGGACACCCCCGGACGGCAGCGGAGAGTCACCGTAGAGAACTGATAACCAGGCGTGCCGAACGACCGGCACGTCGCGGTTCGGCGTTGCCTGCGTTCTTCCAGCCTTGGTCGGGCATCCCGCAGGTAGCCCGCGCGCGCACAATGCGCCGGGCGGCGAAGGGAGACGCGGCGAGATGACCGCCCTGGACTGGGTGCTGGTGGTGGCGATCGTCGTCCTCGGTGCCCTGGTGGTGGCCGGGCTGCTGCTCGGTGCCCGGGCGCTGCGCCAGATGCAGAGCGAGCGCGCCGTCGCCCAGGAGCGCGAGGACCAGGCCGTCGGCGCCGCCCAGGCCAAGGTCGCCGACGCGAACGCCAAGGCCGCCTCCGTACGCGCCGAGACCGCCGCCGCCAAGGCGGAGGCCTCCTCCGCCCGCGCCGAGGCCCGCCGGGTTCTCGAGGACGCCCACAGCGAGGCCGACACGATCCTCGAGCGCGCCCACCGCCAGGCCGAGGCCGACGCCGAGCAGGTCCGCTCGGCCGCCCGCCGCTCCGGCGAGCGCGAGGTCGCCCTCCTCAACGCCACGGCCAAGGAGCAGGCCGCCGAGGTCGAGCGCCGCGCGGCCCGGATAGACGAGCGGGAGCGCCTGCACGCCGACGAGGTCGAGCGCCTGGTCGAGCGCGAGCGCCGTCTGGGCGCCCAGGACGCCGATCTCGCCATCCGTGAGAACGCTCTCGCGACCCGGGAGGCCGGGCTGGCCGGCGCCGAGGAGCAGAAGCGCCGCGAGCTCGAGCGGATCGCCAGCATGACCGCCGACGCGGCCCGCGCCGAGCTCGTGGAGAGCATCGAGGCGCAGGCCAAGCGCGAGGCCGCGATCATGGTGAGGGACATCGAGAACGAGGCGAAGGGCACCGCCGACAACCGCGCCCGCCGCATCGTGGTCGACGCGATTCAGCGGATCGCCAGCGAGCAGACCGCGGAGAGCGTGGTCAGCGTGCTGCACCTGCCCAGCGACGAGATGAAGGGCCGGATCATCGGCCGCGAGGGCCGCAACATCCGCGCCTTCGAGTCGGTCACCGGCGTCAACCTGATCATCGACGACACCCCGGAGGCGGTGCTTCTCTCCTGTTTCGATCCGGTCCGCCGCGAGGTGGGCCGGCTCACGCTGGAGAAACTGGTCCTCGACGGCCGCATCCACCCGCACCGCATCGAGGAGGTCTTCGACAGCGCCAAGAACGAGGTGGACGTGCTCTGCGACCGGGCCGCCGAGGAGGCGCTGGTCGACGTCGGCATCACGAACATCCACCCGGAACTGGCCAAGCTGCTCGGGCGGCTGCGGTACCGCACCAGCTACGGGCAGAACGTGCTGAAGCACCTCGTCGAGACCGCGCACATCGCCGGGATCATGGCCGCCGAGCTCGGCCTCGACATCCCGTCGATCAAGCGGGCCGCGTTCCTGCACGACATCGGCAAGGCGCTGACCCACGAGGTGGAGGGCAGCCACGCGCTGATCGGCGCCGACCTGGCCCGCAAGTACGGCGAGTCGGAGGACGTCGTCCACGCGATCGAGGCGCACCACAACGAGGTGCCGCCGCAGACCATCGAGGCCGTGCTCACCCAGGCCGCCGACGCCTGCTCCGGCGGGCGTCCGGGTGCGCGCCGGGAGAGCCTCGAGGCGTACGTCAAACGCCTGGAGCGCATCGAGGAGATCGCGGCCGGCAAGGTCGGCGTCGAGAAGGTCTTCGCCATGCAGGCCGGGCGCGAGATCCGGGTCATGGTCCGCCCCGAGGACATCGACGACATCGGCGCCGCCGTCCTGGCCCGCGACGTGGCCAAGCAGATCGAGGAAGAGCTCACCTACCCCGGCCAGATCCGCGTCACCGTAGTGCGAGAGTCGCGCGTGACGGAACTAGCACGCTGACGACCGGCACGACCGCCAGCGCCCCGACCAGCGCACACACGCCGAGCCACCCGAACGCCGCGTAGCTCCGGAGACCGATCCACGAGCCGGCCGCCCCGCCGAGGTAGGCACACGTCATGTAGGCCGTGTTGAGCCGACTCCGCGCACCCGAAGAAAGCGCATAAATCCGGACCACGTTGGCCGTCATCCCGGACTGCATCGCCACATCCAGCAGCAGGGTGCCGAGAACGAGCATGACCAGCGAACCGGACGACGCCAGCGCCAGCAGGACCGCCGACACGATCACCGCCCCCGCGCAGACCACGGTGACCCGATCCGGCCCGACCACGTCCACCAGCCGCCCGGCCATCGGCGTGACGATCATGGTGCCCGCGTTGACCAGTGCCAGCAGCGCCACCGCCCGGGCGTCGTAGCCGTAGGCCGGCCCGGTCAGCAACAGCGCCACACAGGCCCACACCGCCGAGAACCCACCGAAGATCGTGGCCTGATAGAGGCACGACCGCCGAAGATCGCGCTCCTCCCGAAACAGCCGCAACGGCGACAGCAGCAGCCGCGGATAGGGCGACCGCGTGGCCGGCACGGAATCCGGCAGCGCCCGAGCCACGACGACCGCCAGGGCCAGCACCAGCACCCCGGCGAGGGCATAGGGCACCCGCCACGACCACCACGAGGCCAGATACCCGCTGAGAGTCCGCGCCAGCAGCATCCCCCCGGTCCCCCCGCTCAGCAGCAGCCCGTTGGTCACTCCCCGCCGCGACGCCGGCACCAGCCCCGCCACGAACGGCCCGATGATCGGCGCGACCACCGTGCTGGTCCCGATCATCAGGCTCAGCGCCGCCAGCACGGGCAGCGACGGCGAGCAGGCCGCTCCCAGCAGCGCCAGCCCGGTCACCACCAGCAGCGTCGGCAGCAGCCGCCGGACCGGCACCCGATCGCCGAGCGGCACCAGCAGGAACAGCCCTGCCGTGTACCCGGCCTGCGCCGCGGTGATCACCAGAGCCGCGTCGCCGGGCGAAACGTGCAGCCCAGCGGCGATCGCGGGGGTGATCGACTGCGGAAAATAGACGTTGCCGACCGCGACGCCGGAGACCGTCGCGAGCAGGAGCACGAGCCGATTGCGCATGCGCCAAGCTCACCGGCCGCGGCCCGAGCCGTGAACCGATATAGCCTGGAGCTAAATGATTGAGTACGAGCTGGACGCCGAGGACCTGGCCGACACCCGCTTCGCGATCTCCCCGATCCAGGAGCTCGTGTGCGGTCTGTGGGCGCTGCGCGACCCCGGCCGTTACCCGCTGCACCGCCCGTGGCGCGAGGCCGCCCTTTCCGCCCTCGATCCCGACGATCTCCGGCTGCTGCTTTCCCTGGTCGGCAAGGACCGCGGCCTCCCCGATTTCCTCACGCCGCGTCCGGCGACCTACGCGCCGTCCTTCCCCGAGCAGCTTTCGGCCGTACGCCGGACGCCCGCCCACCTGGTCGAACGCGACATCGTCGCCACCCACGCGCCGGGCCCGGTCCCCGCGGTCCTGCGCACCGCCACCCTGCCCGAACTGGCCGACCTGCTCCAGCGCTACTGGGAGCGCGCCATGGCCGCCGACTGGCCGCGGATGCGGGTGGTGATGGAGGCCGACACCACGTACCGTGCCCGCCGGCTCGCCCTCGGGGGCGCCCGCCTGCTCTTCGCCGACATCCACCCCAACGTCAGCTGGGCGGACGGCGTCCTGCACATCACCAAGATGATCGGGCGCCACCGCGTCTCCGCCGCCGGCCGCGGCCTCCTGCTGCTCCCGTCGATCTTCGCCTACAAGGCGATCCCGCCGATGAGCCCGCACGAGCCGCCGTGGCTGACCTATCCCGCCCGCGGCCTCGCGAGCCTCTGGTCACCGGCGTCTCCGCCCGGTCCCGAGGTTCTCGCCGCGCTCCTGGGCCCGGCGAAGGCCCGCCTTCTCGGCCTCCTCGCCGAGCCCCGCCCCACGATCGACCTGGCCGCCCGGCTGCAGGTCACGCCGGGCGCGGTCTCCCAGCACCTCAAGCTGCTGCACGCGGCCGGCCTGCTGACCCGGACCCGCGACGGTCGCCACGTGTTGTACCACCGCAGCGAGCTGGGCACCCGGCTGGTCGAGGGCGGCTGATCAGGCTCCCGCGCCCGGCTCACCGCCCGCGCCGGTCAGGACCGCGGGGCCGGTCGTGGTCGCTCGCGGCGCCCGCCCGCTGCGACGGGTCCGGCGCGCGAGCCAGCCCGCCACCGCGGTCAGCGTCGCGTTGATCGCGATGTAGATGATCGCGGCCACGATCGCGGCCTGGATCACGTTGCCGAAGTTGGCGGCCAGGTTGTTCACGCCGAGTTGCAGCAGCTCGTTGTAGGAGATGATGTAGCCGAGCGCGGTGTCCTTGACCAGCACCACCAGCTGGCTGACGATCACCGGCAGCATGGCCCGGGCCGCCTGCGGGATGAGGATCTGGCCCATCACCTGGCCCTTGCGCATCCCGATCGCGTACGCCGCCTCGCTCTGCCCGATCGGCACCGCCCGCACGCCGGCCCGGAAGGCCTCGGCCAGCACCGATCCGTTGTAGAGGGTCAGCGCGATGACCACGGCCCAGAAGTTCGGCATCGGTTTCTCGGTGACGAACGGGATGCCGAAGAAGATGAAGAACATCAACAGCAGCAGCGGTACGGCCCGGAAGAACTCGACGACCACGCCGGAGGGCACACGCAGCCACCAGTGGTCGGAGAGCCGGCCCACCGCGAAGAGCACGCCGAACACCAGCGACAGCACCATCGCGACGGCCGCGGCGGCGAGCGTGTTCTTGAAGCCGGGCCAGATGTAGTCGGTCCACGTGCTGCTCTTGGTGAACGGCTCCCACAGCGTGGCCGCCCACTGACCCTTCTCCTCGAACTTCCGGTAGATCCAGAACAACAGGGCCAGCAGCAGTACGCCGAAGGCGACCGTGAGGATGCGGTTGCGGGCGCGGGCGCGCGGCCCGGGGTGGTCGTAGAGGACGGCGTCGGTGCTCATCGCTTCACCGCCAGGCGGTTGGCCAGCCAGCCGAAGCCGTAGCCGGTGGGGATCAGGACGACCGCGAACGTGCCGGCGAAGACGAAGAAGATCTGGAAGACCGCGTTGCCGTTCGAGTTGATCAGATCCTTCATCGCGTTCGACGACTCGGCGAGCCCGATCGTGCCGACGATCGTGGCGTTCTTGCTGAGCGCGATGAAGATGCTGCCCAGCGGCGCGATCACGGCCCGGCCGGCCTGCGGCAGCACGATCATGGTGAGGGTCTGGCGGAACGTCATCCCGATCGCCCGGGCCGCCTCGGCCTGCCCCGCCGGCACCGTGTTGATGCCGGAGCGGATCGCCTCACAGACGAACGCCGCCGTGTACACCGACAGGCCGATCACACCGAGCCAGTAGTTGTTCAGCTCGAGGTTGTCCGACGCCGTGAAGCCGAGCGTCGAGTACAGGCCGAAGTAGCAGAAGAAGATGATCAGGGTGAGCGGGGTGTTCCGGAAGATGTTCACCCAGGCCGTGCCGAACGCCCGCAGCACCGGCACCGGGGAGACCCGCATCGCCGCCAGCGCGGTGCCGATCACCAGCGCGAAGACCGACGAGGCCGCCGTGAGCTTGAGGATCCAGAGGAACCCGGTCACGTACACGTCGCGGTTGGTCGGATCGGAGAAAACGTCCATCGTCACCTCGGGGGAACAACCGGCGGGGCCGCGTCAACGGCCCCGCCAGTCGGTGAAAACAACGATCAGGAGCAGTTGGTCAGCTTGGAGACGTCGAGCTCGGGCGCGGCCTTGCCGCTCTTTCCGAGAGTGTCGTCCCAGGCCTTCTTGTACGACCCGTCGGCCGCGGCCGCCTTGAGAATGTCGTTGATCTTGTTACAGCCCGCGGTGTCGTCCTTCTTGACGCCGATGCCGTACGGCTCGGTGCTGAACGGCTTGCCGACGACCTTGAACTTGCCCGCGTACTGATCCTGCGAGGCGTACCCGGCCAGGATGATGTCGTCGGTCGAGACCGCGTCGACCTGGCCGCCGGCCAGCGCCGTCACGCACTTGGAGTACGAGTCGAACTGCTGCAGCTGCGCGTCCTTGTAGTCGGTCTGGATCCGCTTGGCGGGCGTCGAGCCGCTCACCGAGCAGACCTTCTTCCCGGCCAGCGACTCCGGCCCGGTGATCGTCGAGGCGACCGGGACGAGCAGGTCCTGCCCGGCGATGAAGTACGGCCCGCCGAAGTTGACCTTCTGCTTGCGCTCGTCGTTGATCGTGTAGGTCGCCACCACGACGTCGACCTGCCCCTGCTGGATGTACGGCTCACGGTTGGCCGACACCGTGGTCTTCCAGGTGATGCCGCTCTCGGGGACCCCCAGCCCCTTCGCGATGATCTTCGAGATCTCGATGTCGAAGCCGGAGTACGTGCTGCCGGTCTGCAGGCCGAGACCGGGCTGGTCGGCCTTGACGCCGAAGGTCAGCTTGCCGCCCGCGGCCTTGCCGACGATCCCCGAAGCGGTGCTGGCGCCGCCGCTCGCGTTGTCGGAGTCGTCCCCGCCGCACGCTGCCGCGGCCAGAACCATGGCCATTGCACCGAACGTCGCTGCCAATCGGGTGATGCGCATCATTACGCTCCTCGAAATAGTTGCATCGGTTTGGACGAAGAGTGTTCGCACGGTCAATGCGTAAGGATTTTGGAGAGGAAGTCTTTTGCTCTGTCGCTTTTCGGACTCGCGAAGAATTCCGCCGGCGGCGCTTCTTCCACGAGTTGGCCGTCGGCCATGAACACCACTCGTTTCGCGGCGTGCCGCGCGAATCCCATCTCGTGTGTGACAACCACCATGGTCATGCCCTCGCGGGCCAGCGAGGTCATCACATCGAGCACCTCGCCGACCATCTCGGGGTCGAGGGCGCTGGTCGGCTCGTCGAAAAGCATGGCCTTGGGCTGCATGGCGAGAGCCCGGGCGATCGCGACCCGCTGCTGCTGGCCGCCGGAGAGCTGGGCCGGGTATTTGTCCGCCTGATTGGCGATACCGACCCGCTCGAGGAGCGCCATGGCCCGGTCGTGAACTTCGACGGATTTCTCCTTACGCACCTTGACTGGTCCGATCATGACGTTCTGCAAGATCGTCTTGTGTGCGAAGAGATTGAACGACTGGAATACCATGCCGACTTCGCTGCGCAGCCGGGCGAGAGCGCGCCCCTCGGCGGGCAGCGGAACGCCATCGAACGTGATGGTGCCCGAGTTGATCGGCTCGAGTCGATTGATGGCCCGGCACAGGGTCGACTTGCCGGAGCCCGAGGGTCCGATCACGACCACCACCTCGCCGCGTGCGACGGAAAGATTCACATCGTCGAGCACGTGCAGCGGGCCGAACCATTTGTTGACGTTCTCGAGGACGATGAGTGCATCGTCGGACACTGTTGGACCCCGTCCGTTCGTTGCGGATCACCCGGATGGGCACACTCTAAGTGGACCGTAGTATCGGTTCGCGCCGAGAATGGTCACGGAGCGGTAACTTAGCGGATGGAAGGCCCGCGCATTGTCCACGATGTTCGGTATGGCTGACGGGGATCCGACACTCGGTCTGTGGAACTGGGCCATCGGAAATCGAATTGACGAGGATCGAGTCCGCGGGGCGCTGGCCGGCACGCTGGAGCGTTCCGTCGTCCCCGTGGGCGCCGGCGGAGGCGTGCTCTGCGACGTCTATCACGTCGGAGGCGACTTCCCGACACTCGTCGATGTCTTCCTGGCGCCGGCCGGCATCGCCGAGGCCACGGCCGCCAGCGCCGTCGCGGTCCGGCTGGGTGCCGCGCTCCTGCTACCCGACGACACTCTCAATCCCACGCGGTACGTCCTGGCCGAGCCGGACGGCACGTTGCGGCCCGTACACGTCGACGAGATGGAGACCGACGACGGCCCGGAACGGCGCCACCTGCGGCCGTGCACCGGGGTCGACGTGGCGTGCCGGAACGGGCCGGGCTGTGACCGTTCGCGGTTCCAGCCCGGACCGACGCCGGAGCAACCCGGCCACGCGTAGGCAGTACCCTGGTCAATTGCCATGACTATCGACACGCAGAGCGGCCCGCGCACCTATGACGTGCGCACGTACGGCTGCCAGATGAACGTGCACGACAGCGAGCGCATCTCCGGTCTGATGGAGGACGCGGGCTACGTGCGCGCCGCCGATCCGGACGCGGCCGACGTCGTGGTCTTCAACACCTGCGCCGTCCGGGAGAACGCCGACAACCGCCTCTACGGCAACCTCGGCCACCTGCGCCCCACCAAGCTCAAGCACCCCGGCATGCAGATCGCCGTCGGTGGCTGCCTCGCGCAGAAGGACCGCGGCGACATCGTCAAGCGGGCGCCCTGGGTCGACGTGGTCTTCGGTACGCACAACATCGGCTCGCTGCCGGCGCTGCTCGAGCGCGCCCGGCACAACGAGGAGGCCGAGGTCGAGATCCTCGAGTCGCTCGAGGTCTTCCCGTCCACGCTGCCCACCAAGCGCGAATCGTCGTACGCCGGCTGGGTTTCGATCTCGGTGGGCTGCAACAACACCTGCACCTTCTGCATCGTCCCGGCGCTGCGTGGCAAGGAGAAGGACCGGCGCCCCGGCGAGATCCTGGCCGAGGTTTCGGCGCTGACCAAGGAGGGCGTCCTCGAGGTCACCTTGCTCGGGCAGAACGTGAATTCCTACGGCGTCGAGTTCGGCGACCGGCTGGCCTTCGGCAAGCTGCTGCGAGCCACGGGCGAGGTCGAGGGTCTCGAGCGGGTGCGGTTCACCAGCCCGCACCCGAAGGACTTCACCGACGACGTGATCGCCGCGATGGCCGAGACGCCGAACGTGTGCCACTCGCTGCACATGCCGCTGCAGTCCGGCTCCGACCGGGTGCTCAAGGCCATGCGCCGCAGCTACCGCCAGGAGAAATACCTGGGCATCATCGACAAGGTGCGCGCGGCCATGCCCGACGCGGCGATCACCACCGACATCATCGTCGGCTTCCCGGGCGAGACCGAGGAAGACTTCGAACAGACCCTCGAGGTGGTACGCCGGGCGCGGTTCTCGAGCGCGTTCACCTTCCAGTACTCGAAGCGTCCCGGCACTCCCGCCGCCACCATGGAGGAGCAGGTCCCCAAGGCCGTCGTCCAGGAGCGGTACAACCGGCTGATCGCCCTCCTCGAGGAGATCACCTGGGCCGAGAACAAGAAGCTCATCGGGGAGCGGGTCGAGGTCCTGGTCGCCGTCGGCGAGGGCCGCAAGGACGAGCGCACCGGCCGGATGAGCGGCCGCGCCCGCGACGGCCGCCTGGTCCACTTCGCGACCGGCGACCTGGCCCCGCGCCCCGGCGACGTGATCGAAACGGTCGTCACCTACGCCGCCCCGCACCACCTCAACGCCGACGGCGCACCGCTGTCCCACCGCCGCACCCGCGCCGGCGACGCTTACGAGGCCGGCCGCGTCCCGCGTCTCAAGGGCGTGTCGCTGGGCCTGCCCACGGTGGGTGTGCCCGCGCCGCTGCCCGCCTCCACCGGGGGCTGCGCGGTCTGAGCGGCGGCCTTCCGCAGGTGAGCGAGCAGGGCGGCTGTCGCCGGCGGGTCCGGCGGTTCGCCGTGCACGGCCGCGACGACCCGGCGTGACGTCCCGGTCAGCGGCACCGTGCGCACCCGATCGTCACGGTGCGCGGCCAGCGCCAGTTCCGGCAGCGTGGTGACACCGAGCCCGGCCGCCACGAGCCGCTGCACGGCCACGTAGTCGTCGGTCTCGTACCGGATGTCGGGCACGAAGCCCTCGGCCGCCGCGGCCCGCAACAGCTGACCGCGACAACGCTCGCAGCCCGCGATCCACGGCCGATCGCGGTGATCGGCCAGCCGGTCGCCGGCCCAGTCCGGCGGTGTCACGAGGTGGAGCGGCTCGTCCAGCAGCACCTCGTGCCGCAGGCCGTCGAGATCGGGCGTGGGCTCGTCCGGGTGCGTGAACAGCAGTGCCACCTCGACGTCGCCGCCGCGCAGCAGGCGTACGCCCAATGGTGGCTCGGCCTCCCGGAAGCGTAGGTCGACCTCGGGGTGTGCGGCGGCGAAGCCGGCCGCGGCGAGCGGCACGAAGGTGCCGAGAGCCGACGGAAACGCGGCCAGCCGCACCCGGCCGCGGCGCAGCCCGTCATAGGCCGCCAACTCCTCCTCGGCCGCGTCGAGGCGCCCCAGGATCTCCTCGGCCCGCGCCACCAGCACCCGGCCGGCCTCGGTGAGCCGGATGCCGCGCCCGGCCCGCTGCACCAGGCGGCTACCGGTCTCGGCCTCGAGTCGCGCCAGGTGGTGACTCACCGACGGCTGGGAGTAGTGCAGCGCCCGCGCGGCCGCGGTCACCGTCCCGTGCCGGGCGACCGCGACCAGCACTCGCAGCCGGGCGACGTCGAGCATCGCCCGAACCTATCAGCATCATTGATAGGTTCCCCCGAAGATTGTCATTGGACCTATCGGTCGTCCCACCCCGATCATCGATCGCATGGAGCTCACGATTGACGACGTGCGCGCGGCCCGCGAGGTCGTCCGCCGCCACCTGCCGCCCACGCCGATGTGGTCCTACCCCGTTCTGAACGCCACCGCCGGCGCCACCGTCGTGGTCAAGCACGAGAACACCCAGCCGGTCGGCGCCTTCAAGATCCGTGGTGGCCTCAACTTGCTCGCGGGCCTGCGCGGCGCTCCCACGATCACCTACTCGACCGGCAACCACGCCCAGTCGATGGCGTACGCGAGCCACCTCGTCGGCGCCGACTGCACGGTGGTCATGCCCACCGGCACCACTCCCGCCAAGGTGGCCGCGGTCGAGGCCTGGGGCGCCGACGTCATCCTGACCGGCGCCGACCTGGCCGACGCCGAGGCCCACGCCACGTCGCTGGCCGCCGCGACCGGCGCCCACCTGGTCAGCCCCGGCGACACCCCCGAGCTGGTGGCCGGCGTCGGCACTCTTTACCTGGAGATCCTCGAGTCCCGCCCGGATCTGGACGCCATCGTCGTCCCCATCGGCAGCGGCTCCGGCGCGGCGGCCGCCACGATCGTCGCCCGCGCCCTGGCCCCCGACTGCGCCATCATCGGCGTCCAGTCCACGGCGTCCCCCGCGGCCCACGACGCCTGGCGCGCCGGCACCGACCAGACCCGCCCCAACCGCACCCGCGCCGAGGGCCTGGCCACCGGCCGCTCCTTCGCCCTGCCCCAGCAGATCCTGCGCGACGCCCTGACCGATTTCCTCCTGGTGACCGACGACCAGATAGCCGGGGCCCAGCGCGTCATGGCCACCGAGGCGCACACCCTCACCGAGGGCGCCGGCGCCGCACCGCTGGCCGCGATTCTCACTCACCCCGCCCGCTTCACCGGCCAGGACGTAGCCATCGTCTGCACCGGCGCCAACGCCTCGCCCCAGGAACTGGCCCTGCTGGCGACGACCCGCTAGACGCGCACGACGGCAACCATGAAGGGGCTAGTTGGCCTGCTCGGCGAGGGCGAGGAACTGCTTCTTCGAGGAGAGGGCCTGCTCCGCCTCGCGGATGCGGCGGGCGTCGCCGGCGGCCTGGGCTCGGGCCAGCTTTTCCTCGGCCTCGGCCACCTGCTCGCGCATCTGCTGCAGCAGCGGGTTGTCCTGGGGGGCGGTCTTGCGCCAGGCCGAGTCCATCGCCACGCGGATGCGTTCCTCGGCGGCGCGCCAGCGGCGGTCGAGCGACGCGGCGGACTCGCGCGGCACGCGGCCGGCGTCGTGCCAGGCGGCCTGGGCGTCGCGGAGCTTGTTCTGCGCGGCGCGGGGGTCGGCGTCGACGTCGACCGACTCGATCTCGACGAGGATGGCCTGCTTGCGGTCGAGGTTGCCCTTGTACTCGGCGTCGCGGGCGGAGAAGACCTCGCTGCGGCGGGTGAAGAAGCTGTCCTGCGCGGCGCGGAAACGTTCCCAGAGGCGCTGCTCGGCCTCTTTCGCGGCGCGGGGCGCGGCCTTCCACTCGGTCATGAGCTCCTTGAGGCGGTTGGCCGTGGTCGACCACTCGGTCGACTCGGCCAGGCTCTCGGCCTCCTTGACCAGTTCCTCCTTGGCCGTCTGCGCCTGCTTGCGCTGGCCGTCGAGCGCGGCGAAGTGGGCGCCGCGGCGGCGGGTGAAGCCGTCACGGGCGGCGGCGAAGCGCTTCCACAGCTCGCCGTCGGTCTTCTTGTCGACGCCGCGGATCGTCTTCCACTCGTCGAGGATCTCCTTGAGGCGGTCGCCGGCCGATTTCCAGCCGGTGGCGTCGGCGGCGATTTTCTCCGCCTCCTCGACCAGGGCGGTCTTGCGGGCCAGGGCCTCGCCGCGGGCCGCCTCGCGAGCCGCGCGGGCCTCGCCGGCCTTCTCGTCGGCGACGCCGGCCAGCCGGTCGAGCCGGGCCGCGAGCCCGTCGATGTCGCCGACCACGTGGGCCTCGTCGAGCTGGGTGCGCAGCCGCTTCACACTGGCGAGCGAGTGCGAGGCGTCGGCCGCGCCGGACTTGAGACGTGCCTCGACCAGGTCGACCTCGGTGACCAGATCCGCGAAGCGCCGGGCGAAGTGGGCCAGTCCCTCCTCGGGGGTGCCGGCCTGCCACGAGCCGACCACACGGTCGCCCTCCGCGGTCTTCACGTACACGGTGCCGTCGGCATCCACGCGCCCGAAGGCGGTCCAGTCGTTCATAACCCGTCCTCAAGTCTCCCGGCGGCCGGGGCCCGGGGTGGGCCGGCGACCGCCGCCACAGCGCAGCCGAATGCCGAAGCTTCTCATCGGCATTCTTTCTCGCGCATTGTCACAGGTCCAACCCGGTTATGGGGAAGCGCCCGCCGATGACCGTGACACAACCTTGTCCTACGGTTGCTCCGTGCCGTTCGAAATGGTCCCGCGCGTGATCACTGTGGTGGGGCCGACCGCGGCGGGCAAGTCCGCCCTGAGCATCGCTCTCGCCCACGAGCTGGGCGGTGAGGTGATCAACGCCGACTCGATGCAGCTCTACCGGGGAATGGACATCGGCACCGCCAAGCTGACGCCGGCCGAGCGCGAAGGTGTTCCGCATCATTTGCTCGACATCTGGGACGTGACCGTTCCGGCCGCCGTCGCGGAATATCAGGGGCTGGCCCGCGCCGCGATCGACGACATCCTGGCCCGCGGCCGGGTGCCGCTGCTGGTCGGCGGTTCGGGGCTGTACATCCGGGCGGTGCTCGAGGAGTTCGAGTTCCCCGGCACCGACCCCGACGTGCGGGCCCGGCTCGAGGCGGAGCTCGCGGCGAACGGGCCGGCGCCGCTGTTCGAGCGGCTGAAGCACTGGGATCCGGCCGCGGCCGCGAACATTCTTCCCTCGAACGGGCGGCGGATAGTCCGGGCGCTCGAGGTGATCGAGCTGACCGGCAAGCCGTTCACGGCGACGCTGCCGCGGCTGACGCCGCATTACCGATCGATGCAGATCGGAGTCGACCGCGACACCGGCGAACTGGACGAGCGGATCGCGGTGCGGGTGGACGCGATGTGGGCGGCGGGCCTGGTCGAGGAGGTGCGCGGGTTGCTTCCGGCGGGGCTGCGCGAGGGGCGTACGGCGAGCCGCGCGCTCGGCTATCAGCAGGCGCTCGCGCAGATCGACGGCGAGATCTCCGATGAGGAGGCGCGGGCGGACACGGTGCGCGGCACGCGGCGGTTCGTGCGCCGGCAGCGTTCGTGGTTCAAGCGCGACCCGGCGATCCACTGGCTCGACGGGGCGTCGGACACACTCGTGGCGGATGCTCTCGCGGTTACGCGATGATGGACGGCGTGCTGTATACCAAGGGCCACGGAACCGGCAACGACTTCGTCATCGTCCCCGACCCGGACGGCGCGCTTCTGCTGACCCCCGAGCGGGTCGCGCGGCTGTGCGACCGACGCTTCGGCATCGGCGCGGACGGTGTGCTGCGCGTGGTGCGCGCGGCCAAGGACGCGGACGGCGCCGCCTTCGCCGCGGACGCCGAGTGGTTCATGGACTACCGCAACAGCGACGGCTCGATCGCCGAGATGTGCGGCAACGGGGTGCGGGTCTTCGCGCGCTATCTGATCGCGAGCGGGCTCGCCACGCCCGGCCCCGAGGGCCTGCCGGTGGCGACGCGAGCCGGCGTCGTGGTCGCGCTGGTCGAGGGCGACGAGATCCGGGTGCACATGCGTTCCCCTCGGGTGTACGCGGCGAGCACGGCGGCCGTCGGACCCCTGACCTTTCCGGGCGTCGCGGTCGACTGCGGCAACCCGCACCTGGTCTGCGTCCTGCACGACGGCCTGGAACTGCCCTCGCTCGACCTCTCCACCCCGCCCGGCCACGACCCGGCCCTGTTCACGGCCGGGGTGAACGTCGAGTTCGTGGTGCCGCGCGAGCCGGTCGACGGCGCCGACCTGCACGTGGCGATGCGGGTGCACGAGCGCGGCTCGGGCGAGACGCTCTCCTGCGGTTCCGGGGCGCTGGCGGTCGGGGCGGCGGCGCTGCGCGACGCGGGCCTGGCGACCGGGGTGGTGGCGGTCGACGTGCTCGGCGGCCGGCTCACGGTCACCCACGACGAGGCGGACCGTTGGTGGCTGGCCGGCCCGGCGGTGCTGGTGGCGAGCGGCGAGGTCCTCGACTGATCTCATGACCCGGCGGCCGGGGACGGCCCGGACCAGACGCCTGGGCCGTCCGTCCCCGCGACCACGGGACGTTGATCTCCCCCGTACGATATGGGGCTTTTAAAAGGTTTCTTCCGGAGCCTCGTGCAACTCGGCCTCGGGCATGGCGGCCGGGTTGTGCGGGATCGGGGTGCCGCGGACGACCGCGCGGATGGCGGCGGCGACGGCCGGGGTGACCTTGGGATCGAAGACGCTGGGGATGATCACCGTGGGGTTGAGCTTGTCGTCGCCCACGACGCCGGCGATCGCGCGCGCCGCGGCCAGGGCCATCTCCTCGGTGAACTCCTCGGCGGCCGCGTCGAGCATGCCGCGGAAGACGCCGGGGAAGGCCAGCACGTTGTTGATCTGGTTGGGCTGGTCGGAGCGGCCGGTCGCCACCACCGCGGCGTGCCGGCGGGCCTCGCGCGGGTCGACCTCGGGATCGGGGTTGGCCAGCGCGAAGACGATCGACTTGTCGGCCATCTTCGCGATGTCGTCGCCGGTGAGCAGGCCGGGGGCGCTCACGCCGATGAAGACGTCCGCGCCGACGATCGCGCCGGGCAGGTCACCTGAGTAGTTGGTCTTGTTCGTGTTCTCGGCCAGCCAGTGCCAGGTCGGCGTGAGGTCGGGCATGCCGCGGTGCAACGAGCCCTTCCGGTCGTACGCGATGATGTCGCCCACACCCTGCCGGAGCAGCAGCTTCATGATGGCCGTGCCCGCCGCGCCGGCGCCGGAGACGACCACGCGCACATCCTCGAGGCGCTTGCCGACCACCCGCAGCGCGTTGGTCAGCGCGGCCAGCACGCAGATCGCGGTGCCGTGCTGATCGTCGTGGAAGACCGGAATGTCCAGCTGCTCGCGCAGCCGCGCCTCGATCTCGAAGCACCTGGGGGCGGCGATGTCCTCGAGGTTGATGCCGCCGTAGGCCGGCGCGATGGCCTTCACGATCTTGACGATCTCGTCGGTGTCCTGCGTGTCGAGCACCACCGGCCAGGCGTCGACCCCGCCGAAGCGCTTGAACAGCGCGGCCTTGCCCTCCATCACCGGCATCGCCGCGGCCGGGCCGATGTTGCCCAGGCCGAGCACCGCCGAGCCGTCGCTGACCACCGCGACCGTGTTGCGCTTGATGGTGAGCCGGCGCGCGTCGGCCGGGTTCTCCGCGATCGCCATGCAGACCCGGGCCACGCCGGGGGTGTACGCCCGGGACAGCTCGTCACGGTTGCGCAGCGCGACCTTGGAGCTCACCTCGATCTTGCCGCCGAGGTGCAGCAGGAACGTGCGGTCGGAAACCTTGCGGACGTCGACCCCGTCCAGCTCCTCCAGCGTCTTGACGACCTGGTCGGCGTGGTTCGAGTCGGCGGTGTCGCAGGTCAGGTCGACCAGCACCCGGGTCGGGTCCGAGTCGACCACGTCGAGCGCCGTCACGATCGCGCCGGCCTCCCCGACGCAGGTCGTGAGGCGGCCGATCGACGAGGCGTCCGCGGTAACGGCGATGCGAATCGTGATCGAGAATCCTGCGCTCGGCAGGCGGGTGGTCACCACGGTGTGTCCTCCGGATTGGGCGGGTGGTTCACCGCATTGTTGCTCTTCCGGAATATCGGATTCCAATCCGGTGGTTACCCATGAGTCAGACACTCATTGTCAACGCCCGGCCTGTTTATGTAGATGCGCTCGCTACCGCGACGTGCCACCATCGGGCCGAGGAGGTCACTTTTTTGCGAAACACTTACCAGGCACCCGTCCTCGACGACTTCGAGGCGGACCCCACCACCGGCGAGCTCGAGCTCGAGGAGCGGCATTCGCTACGGCGCGTCGCCGGGCTCTCCACCGAGCTCACCGACGTCACCGAGGTCGAGTACCGGCAGCTGAGGCTGGAGCGGGTCGTCCTGGTCGGCGTCTGGACCGAGGGCACCATCGCGGACGCGGAGAACTCGCTGACCGAGCTGGCGGCGCTGGCCGAGACGGCGGGCTCCCAGGTTCTGGAGGGGCTCATCCAGCGACGCGGCCGGCCCGACGCGGCCACCTTCATCGGCCGCGGCAAGGTCGACGAGCTGCGCGACGTGGTGATCTCGTCCGGCGCCGACACGGTGATCTGCGACGGCGAGCTGTCCCCGTCCCAGCTGCGCAACCTCGAGCAGCAGACCAAGGTCAAGGTCGTCGACCGTACGGCGCTGATCCTCGACATCTTCGCGCAGCACGCGAAGAGCAAAGAGGGCAAGGCGCAGGTCGAGCTGGCCCAGCTGCAGTACCTTCTGCCGCGTCTGCGCGGCTGGGGTGAGACGCTGTCCCGGCAGTCCGGTGGTTCCGGTCGCGGTGGCGGCGCGGGTGGCGGCGTGGGCACGCGTGGTCCCGGTGAAACCAAGCTCGAGACCGACCGCCGCCGGATCAACAACCGGATCGCGCGCCTTCGGCGAGAGATCAAAGCCATGCGCACCGTACGCCAGACCAAGCGCTCGCGCCGGCAGAGCAGCGGGGTTCCGGCCGTGGCGATCGCCGGTTACACCAACGCCGGCAAGTCCAGCCTGCTCAACCGGCTGACCCAGGCCGGCGTGCTGGTCGAGGACGCGCTGTTCGCCACCCTCGACCCGACCACCCGGCGCACGGCGGCCGAGGACGGGCGCGTCTTCACGCTCTCCGACACGGTCGGCTTCGTCCGGCACCTGCCGCACCACATCGTCGAGGCGTTCCGCTCGACGCTGGAGGAGGTGGCGCAGGCCGATCTGGTCGTGCACGTGGTCGACGGCGCGCACCCCGACCCCGAGGGTCAGGTCAGCGCCGTGCGCGAGGTGCTGGGCGAGGTCGGCGCCGACCGCATCCCCGAGCTGCTGGTCATCAACAAGGTGGACGCGGCCGACGAGGAGAGCCTGCTGCGGCTCAAGCGGACGTGGCCCGACGCGGTCTTCGTCTCGGCGCGGTCCGGGGTCGGCATCGACGAGCTGCACGCGGCGATCGCCCAGCGGCTGCCGCGCCCGGCGGTCGATCTGCGGGTCCTCCTTCCGTATGACAGGGGTGACCTGGTCGCTCGAATTCATAGGACCGGTCAGGTACTCAACACTCGCTATACGGATGAGGGCACCGAGCTGCAGGTGCGGGTCGACGAGAGGCTCGCTGCCGAGCTGGAGTCGTTCCGCGACGGAGAGTGGGCGCGCTGACCTGCGTTGATCCATGCGTAACACCGGTACGCGACGCCGCATGCGACACTGATCGGATGCGGCGTCTCGTGTTTCCGGTCATCGCGGCCCTTGGCTTGGTGATGGCCGGTCCATCCAGCGCGTTTGCGGATGATCCGGCTCCCACCGTCAGCGTCAAGGCGACGGCGGGCAAGAAGCTCTGCAAGGTGACCGACACGAAGCTCGACGAGCTGTCGGGCATGGTGGCCACCAAGACCGGCTACGTCGTGATCAACGACAGCACGGACGTCGCGAGCCACAAGAGGGTGTTCTTCCTGGACACCAAGTGCAAGATCGTCAATGACCAGGTGTACAGCGGCAAGGGCCCGAAGGACACCGAGGACATGATCCTGTCCCCGGACGGGCGGACGTTGTGGATCGCCGACATCGGCGACAACAACTACAACAAAGAGGACAGTCGGCGCCCCACGATCGGCCTGTGGAAGATGCCGGCCGACGGCTCCAAGAAGCCGACGCTCTACCGCCTCACGTACCCGAACGGTGACTACCACGACGCCGAGGCGCTGCTGCTCACCGGCAACGGCATCCCGCTGATCATCACCAAGGAGATCGACACCGCGGCCTCGATCTACCAGCCGGCCGGCCCCCTCGTGGCGAACACCGAGGAGGGCGTGCCGCTGAAGAAGGTCGGCACGCTGCCGGTCTCGGCGACCGAGACGCCCGGCAACCCGCTGGCCCGCATCGGCAACAAGACCATCGTCGGCGGCGCGATCGCGCCCGGCGGGGCGAAGGTGGCGCTTCGCACGTACACCGACGCGCTGGAGTGGGACGTCACCGGCAACGACGTGCTGGCCGCGCTCAAGGGCAAGCCGCGGACGACCGGCCTGCCGAACGAGACGCAGGGCGAGTCGATCACCTACACGCCCGACGGCAAGTACTTCGACACCGTCTCCGACATGTCCGGCGACCACGACACGGCCAACTACATCCTGCAGTACACGCCGGCCACCGAGATCGCGGCGGTCAAGAAGGGCTCGAGCACGGCCACCGGCGGCAAGAAGTGGTACGCGGATCTGACGATCAACCAGATCACCTACTCGGTCGGCGCGGTCGGCCTCATCGGTCTGCTGCTGGTCGGCGCCGGCGTGCTCGGCATCGTGCGGCACCGCCGCCGGCTGGCCGACCTGCCTCCGTCGGTCGACCTCGACGATCCCGTTGACCCGGAGACCGAGCTCATCGGTGTCGGGGGCGCGCCGCAGCCGGCCGGCGTCTACGGCGCCCGGTCCGGGCCCGCGGCCGGCGGCGGTGGCGGTGTCTACGGCGGAGCGCCGCGCGGCGGGCCGGTCTACGGCGGCGGTGGGCCGCAGTACGGACGGCCCCAGCAAGGTCAGCCTCGCGGGCCGCAGCCGGGTCAGCGGCCGCAGCCGCCCGGACGCAACGGTGTCTACGGCGCGCCCGGCGGTGGCCAGTACGGTCAGCCGCCGCGTGGACCGCAGCCGGGACAGGGTCAGGGTCAGCGGCCGCAGCGACCGGCCGGGCCGCCGCCGGGTGGCGGCGGACAGCAGCCGCCGCGGCCGCCGCAGGGCGGTGGACGGCCGCAGGGACCGCGCTCGCAGGGCGTGTACGGGCAGCCGGGTGGTCGCCAGGACGGCGGCGGGCGGCCGGCCCAGCGCGGCGGCGACGGCTACTCGGACCGCAACGGCCGTCCCGAGGGTCGCTTCGACAATCCCGGGTACCGCCGCTGACCGGCTTTATGACACCAGCGAGTCGAGCAGCTGGAGGCGCTCGGCCGCGTCCGAGCCGGGCGTGGCGCCGAGGAAGATCAGGCGCTGCCCTGGGTCGTCCGGCACGCGGAAGGTCTCCTCGGTCAGCGTGAGCCGGCCGACCAGCGGGTGATCGAGCTCCTGGCGGCCGTGCATGCACTCGGCCACCGGGTGCGTCGCCCAGATCTCGGCGAACTCCGGGCTCTTGATGCTCAGCGCGCCGATCACCTCGGCCAGCTGCGGGTCGTCGGGCAGGTCGCCGGTGGCCATCCGCAGGTACGCGGCGACGTCGCGGGCGGAGGCCGGCCAGTCGACGACCAGGTCGCGCATCGACGGCTCGAGGAACATGTGGTGCGCCATGTTGATCCGCTGGCCGGGGCGCAGGCCGTAGAGGGCGTAGGCGAGCCGGTTGCCGCCGAGCAGATCCAGGTACCGGCCGACGATCATCGCGACCTGCCCGGGTGTGTTCTCCACCACGGCCAGCAGCGAGTCGCGGACCTCCTCGGGCTTCGCCTCGCGCCGGTTCTGGTGGGCGGGCCAGGCCAGCCGCCGCAGGTGCACCCGCTCGCCGTCGTCGAGGCGTAGCGCGTTGGCGATGGCCTCCACGACCGAGTCGGACATCTGGTGGCTCTCGCCCTGTTCGAGGCGGGTGTAGTAGGTCGCGCTCACCCCGGCCAGCAGCGCCACCTCCTCCCGGCGCAGCCCCGGGACCCGGCGGGTCGTGCCGTAGGTCGGTACCCCGGTCTCGGCCGGTGTCAGCTGCGAGCGCCGCGCGCGCAGGAATTCTCCGAGCTCACTCACGTCGCGATCCTTCCCCTTGCGCCGGCGGCCGGCCACACCACGCCGTGGGTACCCACAACGTGGTGCGGCACCCGGCTGTTCCCCGAGCCAGGCTCGTCACGACTTCGCAAAACGGGAAAGGAAACACCGTGACCGAGAAAAAGATCATCGCCGTGGTGGGCGCGACCGGCTCCCAGGGTGGTGGCCTGGCGCGCGCGATCCTGGACGACCCGAACGGGCCCTTCACGCTTCGTGCGATCACCCGTGATGTCCATGCGCCCAGGGCGCGCGAGCTGGCCGCTCGCGGCGCCGAGGTGGTCGAGGCCGACCTCGACGACGAGGCGAGCGTCCGCCGGGCCTTCGACGGCGCGTACGGAGCGTTCGTCGTCACCAACTTCTGGGCGCAGCTCACGCCGGAGCAGGAGGCGGCGCGCAGCCGGGCGCAGATGGAGAAGGACCAGGCCGAGATCGCGGCCCGGGCCGCCAAGGCCGCCGGGCTCAAGCACGTGGTGTGGTCGACGCTGGAGGACACGCGGCCGCACTTCGAGCACGCCGACAGCTCGGCGCCCACGTTGGAGGGTGGCTACAAGGTGCCGCACTTCGACGCCAAGGGCGAGGCCAACGCGTACTTCACCGCGCAGGGCGTGCCCACCACGTTCCTGGAGACCACGTTCTACTACGAGTCGCTGCTGCAGGGGCAGGGGCCGATCCGCGACGAGAACGGCGAGCTGGTGCTGACCCTCGCGATGGGCGACAGCCCGCTCTCGCTGGTCGCGGTCGAGGACATCGGGCGCACCGCGTACGGCATCTTCCTGGCCGGTTCGCGGTACGTGGGACGCACCGTCGGCCTGGCGGGTGCCCACTACACGGGCGCCGAGCTGGCCGACCTGCTCACCACGGTGCTGGGGGAGAAGGTCTCCTATCGGCCGCTCACCCACGACCAGGTGCGCGCCTCCGGGTTCCCGATCGCGGACGAGATCGCCGGGACGTTCCAGTTCTACACCGAGGCCGCGGACTCGTTCGTCGCCCACCGCGACCTCGACGCGATCCGGAAGATCAACCCGCGGCTGAAGCCGCTCGAGGAGTGGCTCACCGAGCACCGCGACCAGCTCGCGGCCTGAGTTCGTCTTGAGGCCGGCCAGGATGAACCTGGCCGGCCTTGGCCTTTTTCAGACCCGGCGCAGGACCGCGACGACCCGGCCCATGATCGTGGCGTCGTCGCCCGGGATCGGGTCGAAGGCCGGGTTGGCCGGCATCAGCCAGACGTGGCCGTCGCGCTGGCGGTAGCTCTTCACCGTGGCCTCGCCGTCGATCATGGCGGCCACGATGTCGCCCGCGTTCGCCGTGGGCTGCTGGCGGACCACGACCCAGTCGCCGTTGCAGATCGCCGCGTCGATCATCGAGTCGCCCTTGACCTCGAGCATGAAGACGTCACCCTCGCCGACCAGCTCGCGCGGCAGCGGGAAGAACTCCTCCACCGCCTGCTCGGCCAGGATCGGGCCACCGGCGGCGATGCGGCCGACCAGCGGCACGTACGCCGGCTGCGGGCGGGCCGAGCGCAGGGTCTCGTCGTCGACCAGCTCGTTGGGCGAGCGCACGTCGACGGCGCGCGGACGGTTGGGGTCGCGGCGCAGGAAGCCCTTGGTCTCGAGGGCTTTCAGCTGATAGGCCACGCTGGACGGCGAGACCAGGCCGACCGCCTCGCCGATCTCGCGGACGCTGGGCGGATAGCCGTAGCGCTCCACCCAGTCCCGGATGAACTCGAGGATGCGTCGCTGGCGCGCGGTCAGGTCGGCGGTCACCAGGTCGGGGAAGTGGCTGACCACGGGCGTGACCGACCGCAGCTGTGGCGCGTCGTTGCCGCGGGCCCGGCTGGGCGTGCGCCGCTTGGTTATCTGCTGTTGTTGCCGGCTCGTCCGGTCGTCGGTCGACACGTCCTGCCTCCCTGTCGGCCAGTGCCTGGTCGGCACGTGGTGCGCTCGCGGTGCCGGCGCGGAATGCCGTGGGGATGGCGTTCGCCCGGCTGACCCCTCTTGTCGGAAAACCGTAGTGGTGGGATCCGGCATATTCAAACATCTGTACGACATTCGCTTCGGCGTGTCGCCCGAAGGTGCTCGACTTCCGTACGTGTGTTCTGGTAGACCGTCGTACGGGCGTTCTATAGTACGGGCGTTCTAAGTGACGATCTTGGGGGTCTGTGATGGTGGCGCAATCAGTTCGGCGGCCGCAGCCGCCGCTGCGGTTGACCCGCCGCGGCCGGGTCGTGGTTATCGTCCTGCTGGCGCTGCTCGCCTCGGTGGCGAGCGCCGTGTTGTTCACCACGGCCTCCCGGGCCTCCGACGACCCCGCGGTGCCGGCCCCCACGATCACGGTCCGGCCCGGCGACACGCTGTGGGAGATCGCGACCGCGGTGCGACCCGGTCGCGACGCCCGGGACGCGGTGGCCGAGATCCGGCGGCTCAATCACCTCGGCGGCTACGATCTTCAGCCCGGCCAGGTTCTGACCCTCCCGCGCACGTGATCTTGCCCCAAACTTCGCGTTGATCTTGTCTGAACGAGACGAGTCGCGGCGGTCGGTAATCGGCGGTACACCGCACGTGTTGAGTCGGAAAATACGGCGCGTCGGCACGCCGCTGAGCTTGCGCCCGCGTCCGCGGCGGCATAGCGTCTACCCCAACATCTAGTAGTTACAAGGGTGTAAGTCATCCACAGGTTGGGGTTTGACCTCCCCGGTTATCCACAGGCCGTTCACGGCGGCGCGCTGGTTGTGACCATCGCGACGCCGCATTTCGGTGTGCCTGGAGACACCGTGGAAGGGGTTCTCGAAGGGAGATCGCGGTGCGCTGCCCGTACTGTCGCCACGCCGATTCGCGCGTGGTCGACTCGCGCGAGGCCGACGACGGAGCGCTGATCCGGCGCCGTCGCTCGTGCCCCGAGTGCGGCAAGCGCTTCACCACGGTCGAGGAGGCGGTCCTCGCGGTCGTGAAGCGCAGCGGCGTGACCGAGCCCTTCAGCCGGACAAAGATCATGAGTGGAGTCCGCAAGGCCTGCCAGGGCCGGCCCGTCGACGAGGACTCGATCGCGAAGCTCGCGCAACGCGTCGAGGAGACCGTGCGGGCCAAGGGCGCGGCCGAGATCCCGAGTCACGAGGTGGGGCTGGCGATCCTCACCCCGCTGCGGGAACTCGACCAGGTGGCTTATCTCCGGTTCGCCAGCGTGTACAAGTCCTTCGACTCGCTCGACGAGTTCGAGAAGGAGATCGTCGCGCTGCGCGAGAGCCAGAAAAACTGACGAAGCAGTTCCATCGAGGGGGAGCAGTATGGCCGGGGACGGCATCACAGCAGGGCGGCAGCGCAGCCGGGCGAACGGCAGCGCGGCGGCGGCCGGGGGGCTGCGCGTCGAGCGGGTCTGGACGACCGAGGGTGTCCACCCGTACGACGAGGTCGAGTGGGAGCGCCGGGACGTCGTCATGACGAACTGGCGGGACGGCTCGATCAACTTTGAGCAGAAGGGCGTCGAGTTCCCCGCGTTCTGGAGCGTGAACGCGGCGAACATCGTCACCACCAAGTACTTCCGGGGCGCGGTCGGCACCCCGGAGCGGGAGTGGTCGCTCAAGCAGCTCATCGACCGCGTCGTCTCGACGTACCGCGACGCCGGCGAGAAGCACGGCTACTTCGCCACCAAGGCGGACGCCGAGCTCTTCGACCACGAGCTGACCTGGATGCTGCTGCACCAGGTGTTCAGCTTCAACTCGCCGGTCTGGTTCAACGTCGGCACCAAGTCGCCGCAGCAGGTCAGCGCCTGCTTCATCCTGTCGGTCGACGACTCGATGGACTCGATCCTCGACTGGTACAAGGAGGAGGGGCTGATCTTCAAGGGCGGCTCCGGCTCCGGCGTCAACCTGTCCCGCATCCGCTCGTCCAAGGAACTGCTGTCGTCCGGGGGGACCGCCAGCGGACCGGTGAGCTTCATGCGCGGCGCCGACGCGAGCGCCGGGACGATCAAGTCCGGCGGTGCCACCCGCCGGGCCGCCAAGATGGTCATCCTCGACGTCGACCACCCCGACATCGCGGAATTCGTCACCACGAAGGCGCGCGAGGAAAACAAGATCCGCGCGCTGCGGGACGCCGGATTCGACATGGACCTGGGCGGCGCCGACATCGTCTCGGTGCAGTACCAGAACGCCAACAACTCGGTCCGCGTCTCCGACGAGTTCATGCGGGCGTACGAGGAGGGCGGTCAGTTCGGGCTGCGCGGACGCCTCGACGGTTCCGTCATCGAAGAGGTCGACGCGAAGAAGCTGTTCCACGACATCGCCCAGGCCGCGTGGGAGTGCGCCGACCCCGGCCTGCAGTACGACGACACGATCAACGACTGGCACACCAACCCCGAGACCGGCCGGATCACCGCGTCCAACCCCTGCTCGGAGTACATGTCGCTGGACGACTCGTCCTGCAACCTGGCCTCGCTCAACCTGATGAAGTTCCTCACGGCCGACGGCGGCTTCGAGGTCCAGAAATTCGTCAAGAGCGTCGAGTTCATCATCACCGCGATGGAGATCTCGATCGCGTTCGCCGACTTCCCGACCGAGAAGATCGGGGTCACCACCCGCGCCTACCGCCAGCTCGGCATCGGGTACGCGAACATCGGCGCGCTGCTGATGGCCTCCGGCCTGCCGTACGACTCGGAGGGTGGCCGTGGGGTCGCCGCCGCGATCACCTCGCTGATGACGGGCACGGCGTACCGCCGCTCCGCCGAGATCGCCGGGGTCGTCGGGCCGTACGAGGGCTACGCCCGCAACGCCGAGGCGCACAAGCGGGTCATGCGCAAGCACGCCGCCGCCAACGACGAGATCCGTTCGTCCAACGTGGTCGCCACCGCGATCGTCAAGGAAGCCACCAAGCAGTGGCAGAACGGCATCAAGATCGGTGAGAAGAACGGCTGGCGCAACGCCCAGGCGTCCGTGCTCGCCCCCACCGGCACCATCGGCCTGATGATGGACTGCGACACCACCGGCATCGAGCCCGACCTCGCCCTGGTCAAGTTCAAGAAGCTGGTCGGCGGCGGCTCGATGCAGATCGTCAACCAGACCGTGCCGCGCGCGCTGCGCAGCCTCGGCTACCCCGAGGAGCAGGTCGAGGCGATCGTCGAGCACATCTCCGACCACGGCAACGTCGTCGACGCGCCCGGGCTCAAGCCCGAGCACTACGCGGTCTTCGACTGCGCCATGGGCGAGCGCGCGATCGCGCCGATGGGCCACGTGCGGATGATGGCGGCCGTGCAGCCGTTCATCTCGGGCGCCATCTCCAAGACGGTCAACATGCCCGAGTCGGCCACGGTGGAGGAGATCGAGAACATCCACTATCAGGGCTGGAAGCTCGGCCTCAAGGCGCTGGCGATCTACCGTGACAACTGCAAGGTGGGCCAGCCGCTGTCGGTGGCCAAGAAGCCTGCCGCCGAGGTCGCTCCCGCGGCCGAGGCTTCGCCCGCGCCCGTCGTGGAGAAGGTCATCGAGTACCGCCCGGTCCGCAAGCGGCTGCCGAAGAAGCGTCCGTCGGAGACCGTGTCGTTCTCGGTCGGCGGCGCCGAGGGCTACCTCACCGCGTCGTCCTACCCCGACGACGGCCTCGGCGAGGTCTTCCTCAAGATGTCGAAGCAGGGCTCCACCCTGGCCGGTGTCATGGACGCCTTCTCGGTGGCGATCTCGATAGGGCTCCAGTACGGCGTCCCGCTCGAGACCTTCGTCGGCAAGTTCACCAACATGCGTTTCGAGCCGGCCGGCATGACCGACGACCCGGACGTCCGCATGGCCGCGTCGGTGATGGACTACATCTTCCGCCGCCTGGCGCTCGACTTCCTGCCGTACGAGACCCGGGCCGATCTCGGCATCTTCACGGCCAAGGAGCGCGCCACCCAGGTCCAGGCCGAGGCAGCCGCCGAGGCGCAGGCGGCGTCGGCCGACCTGGCCGGCATGGCCGCGTCCGCTCCGGTCTCCGCCCCCGTGGGCGCGGCAAACTCGGAGGCTCCGGCCCCCGAGGCCGAGAAGCCGGTGCCGGTCTCGATCGGTTCCTCGACCGAGCTGCTCGAGGTAGTGATGGGCCAGGCGGCCGACGCCCCCCTCTGCTTCACCTGCGGCACCAAGATGCGCCGTGCCGGCAGCTGCTACGTCTGCGAGGGCTGCGGCTCCACCTCGGGCTGCAGCTGATTCGCGGCGGAGTTCTCGTTCCAGGAACTCCGCGTGTCAGTGCTGGTTGAGCCTACGAAGGGTCGGCGGAGGGGTTCGGCTTCACGGCCGGGCCCCTCCCCTGCAGGTGAAGTGTTCCCTTCGCCATGGTTGCCGCGCCTCGGCGGTGCACACCAACATTGCCCACGGGCACAGCAGGCGGGCGACCTGAACCAGTTCCATGACGCTTCCTCGGCTGCTGAGCCATCCGAAACTGTCGTACCCGCCAGGGAAGATGCGGGCGTGACTGCGAAGACCCGAGAGACGGTGGCGAGCGCCTATCCGGATCTCCTGCCGGAGCTCCTTGAGGTCGACGGTTGGGCGGGGGCTTTGGGTGACCTTCCTCGGGGCTCCAACCGCAAGGCCCGGCGGTGTTGCGTGACCTGCGGGTTCGAGTGGTGGCAGGCGGCCGCGGTGCGGGTGCGGGCGGCCCCCGGCTGCAAGGACTGCCGGAGCCGTCTTCGGCGCTCGGACAAGGTCGCCTGGTGGCGCTGCGCCTGCGGCAACAGCTGGCACACGAGAGTCCGGCTCCGGGTCGCTGGAAGCGTCTGTCCACGATGCCGGGCCGCGAACCGTCGCCCGCCGACCAGTTCGCCACTACGCAGTACTCACCCCACGGTCGCCGACATGTTCGTCCGCAACCTCACCAACCCGCATCGCACCCCCGACTCGTTACCGAAGTCCGCGGCCGACCTATGCCGATGGCACTGCGGCGCATGCGATCACGAGTGGGAGCAGACAGTGTTCAACGTGGTCGGCGCCGGCCGACCCTGCCCTCGATGCGCCGGGTTGATGGGCGGTGCGCCACAGCCGGGCCGCTCGCTTGCGGACCTGCACCCTAAGATCGCGGCCCAGTTCGTTGCCAATCAACGGCGTCCTGAGCGCCGGCCCGCACTGCTTCGGCCGAACTCGGTCGACCGATGCTTGTGGCGCTGTGGCGACTGCGCGCATGAGTGGGTCGCCGCAGTGACAACCCGAACCGCCGGCCGCGCGAAGTGCTTTGGAGCCCCGGCGACGCCGCGTCGTTCAGTAACACGCATCCGGAGCTGGCCGAGATGTTCGTCGCCAACAAGTCGCACCCGGGCCGGGGCCCGCAGAGCCTCACCGCGGGGAGCAACGATGTCTGCGTCTGGCGCTGCCCAGAGTGTTTCCGGCTTTTCGAACGCTCCGTCGTCACCCAGGCGACCCGGCTACTCTGCGCCGCCTGCGCGTACCTGGCTCGAGGCGTCGCCAAGCGGGTCGCCCCCGAGGGGAAATCGCTCGCCACGCTCATGCCCGAGATCGCGGCGACATTCGTAGCGAACCTCTCCTGGCCCGGGCATGGTCCGGCGACTCTGTATCCGCGCGCCGGCGCCCTGTGCTCCTGGCGCAGCCTCCTTGAACTGGAAGTCGCCCACCTACTGGCGGCCGCGACCGGCGACGAGGTGGAAGTCGACGTCCGCCTCGACGGTGGCCGCCGCTCGGCAGAGCGACTCGACCTCTTCATACCCTCGGCTGGGCTCTACATCGACCTGGACCCGGCTCAGTGGCACACCGACGCCACCGCTCACGCCCGGGACCTCCGCAAGTCGGAGGTCATGGCCAAGCTGGGCCTGCGCTATGTGCGGGTTCGGCAACCGGGAACGCCGCCGGTTCCGAGGAGACAGTGATCGCGGGCACCAAGGATGCGACAGAGTGGTTTCTGGTCCTGGCGGAGTGGCTGCGGTCGCAGTCCGTGCCGTGCCTGCCGCTGTCCAGCGAACAGATCGCCGCTCGCCTTGGCGCGGGAACGCGCCTACCAAGCTCGTCTGCGCAAGGCCGAACTTCGGGTCCGTGACGTCGCCCCTGAGCTACTCACCCAGGCCATCCGCATTCTCGACGTCGACAAGGCTCGGGACATCGAGCTGCTCGATCTGGCTCGTGGGTCGGCTGTCCAGGTGCTCTGGCGATGCCCGGACTGTGGGCACGAGTGGGTGGCGGCGGTCGTAACGCGTACGTCCGGGCGCGGTTGCCGGCCGTGCAGCATCCTTCGACGCAGCGCGTCCCGCCAGGACCCTTCGCCCGGTGGATCGTTGGCCGACCTGCATCCCGAGATCGCGGGCACCTTTCTGGAAAACCTGAACCACCCTGATCGGGGGCCTGATCGGCTCCGCCCGGGATCTCACGACCGCTGCCGGTGGTACTGCTCCTGCTGCGGGTCGAAGGAGTGGGAGGCGACGGTCTCTGCCCGCATCCAGCGGCAAGGCTGCGGGGGATGCCGTCGCTTGAGAGTGGGTCGGCGACGCGTCAACGCAGGCATGGAGGAAGGGCCGCAGTTCGACGCGCTTCTTCTGTTCTGAGGGTGGCTGGCGCGCTCCTCGACAGGGTATTGATCCCGTACGGCTCGCACGGGTTCCGGTGTCCCTTCGATCGTCTAGGGCACCCGATCGACCATTCGGGGACCGAGCGGTGAATCGATGGTCACAACTCGATCACATTGGTGATCTTGATATGGGACAATCTGTCCACATTGACCGGCGGCTGTGATTCGGTACCGACCTGACCGGCTCGATCGAGCCGGCATTCGGTCGACAACCGAGAGGTCGGACTGCATGCCAGAACAAGTTCCGCAACGACTACGCGCCGCCGCCGTCATGGCCGCGAGCGTGTCGTTCGCGCTGATCATCGCCGGGACACCAGCGATGGCCGCTCCCACCGCCGCGGTGCCCGCCCTGGCGCCCTCGGCGCCGAAGCCGATCGGGCAGGAGGCGGCGGCGGCCAAGGCCAAGTCCACCCGCAAGCCCGTCGCGGTGACCGCGGCCACCACCCCCACCAGCACGCTGACGGCCAACCCGAACGGGTCGTTCACCCTGACCCAGGCCGCCGCTCCGGTTCGCAAGTTCGTCTCCGGAGCGTGGCAGGACCTCGACGCGACCCTCGCCGTGGGCGCCGACGGGCGGCTGCAGCCCAAGGTCGCCACCGGTGACCTGCGCCTTTCCGGCGGCGGAACGGGGCCGCTGGCGACGATGGCCGGCGGCGGCCGCTCGCTGGCGATGACGCTTCCGTTCCCGCTGCCCAAGCCGACGCTCGACGGGCCGACCGCGACCTACCGGGCCGTGCTGCCAAGCGTCGACCTCAAGGTCACCGCGAACGATCAGGGTGGGTTCTCCGAGGTGCTGGTCGTCGCCGACGCGGAGGCGGCGACGAACCCCCAGCTGGCCGAGCTCACCATGGCCGTCAAGGCGGACGGCGTCACCCTCACCAAGGACGCCGCCGGCAACATTGCGGGCACCGACGTCAATCACCGTACGGTGGTGACCGCCCCGGCCCCGACCATGTGGGACTCGGCGACGCCGGCCGCCTCGACGGCGACGGTCACCGAGCCGGTGACCGGGCGGAAGGTGGCGGCGAAGTCCGGCCTGGCCGCGACTTCGGACGAGGCCGCGCCCGGTTTTGCCGCGCATGTGGCGCCGCTCGGCGTCGGCCTGACCCGCGACAAGATCACGTTGACCCCGTCGAAGGCGATGCTGGCCACGGCGACCTGGCCGGTCTACATCGATCCGGGCTGGTCGTGGGGCGCCGCGACCAACGGGTGGGCGGTCATCGACGACGGCAGTCCGGGGACGAAGTACTGGAAGAACTCGCCGAGCGACGAGAACGACATGCAGTCCGGCAAGGACCCGGAAGGTGGGACGGTCCGGCGGCTGCTGCTGAACTTCGCGGTCGACACCGGCAAGCTGACCAAGGACGTCATCATCAGCGACGCCACCCTCAACATCACCGAGGTGTGGTCGTTCAACTGCACCGCCAGCAAGGTGGACATCTACGCCCCGACGGCCGTGGTGACCGCGGCGAACGCGTCCTGGAGCGCGTGGTCCGGCGTGGATCTGGGCACTCGCAACGACCAGGTGAACACCGCCCACGGGCACGACAGCGGCTGCCCCGCGGCCGGCGTCGGTTTCGACATCACCGCCGGCATGAAGGCGGCCGCCCTCGGCGCGCGGAAGAACCAGACGTTCGTGATCAAGGCGAATGACGAGTCCTCCGGCAACGGCTGGAAGCGGTGGAACGCCGGCACGCCCAAGATCACTGTCACCTACGACCACAAGCCGAACAAGCCGACCTCGCCGCACACCTCGCCGACCACGGCCTGCACCGCGAGCACGGTGGGCGACGGCGACGTGAAGCTGTACGCGACCGTGTCCGACCCGGACGGTGGCACGCTGACCGAGAACTTCAGCGTCTGGAAGACCGGCACCGGCACGGGCACGAGCGGCACCGTCACCAACGTGGCATCCGGGACCGGCTCCAGCCCGTTCACGGTCAAGAAGAGCTGGATGGAGGGCATCGCCGCCGGGGTGAAGACGAACTTCTCGTGGAACGTCACCGCGACGCAGAACGGGCTGACCGGTCCGGCCACGGCGACGTGCTGGTTCTCCTTCGATCCGACCCGGCAGCACGAGGCGGACATCAGCGACGCGCCCCCGGCCACGATCGGCTCCCCGGTGAGCTTCACCATCACGTACGCCAAGAACCCGGGCGAGACCACGGCACCGGCCTCCTACCAGTACCAGATCAACGCCGGGCCCATCTCCACGGCCACCGCGGACGCGGCGGGCACCGCGACCATCTCCGTCGTTCCGATGCGCACCACGAACCGGCTGTCGGTCGTCAGCGTCTCCAGCGGCGCGAACATCGGTGGCGCCGCCGAGCAGGTCTTCACCGCGGCACTGCCGGCGCCGGCCGCGGACGCGGACTTCAACGGTGACGGGAACGCCGATCTGCTCGTTCCGGGCGGGGTGACCAACGTCCCCTCCGGCGCCTGGCTGGCGACCGGCACCGGTACGCCGGCGATCAACACCACCGCGACGGACATCGGCAGCAACGGCACCGGCTCCGGCACGGTGGGCTCCCCGGCCGACTTCGACGGCTCCCAGCTGATCACCGGCCGGTTCACCGGGACGAACCTGCAGGATCTCCTCTACTACAACCCGGCCACCGGTGGCGGTGGCGTGCTGGCCGGCAACAACACCGGCGAAGCGATCAATCCGTACGACGACAACCAGCACTCGATCCTCGCCGGGACCCTGAGCGACTTCACGGCCAGCCTGAACGAGGTCCAGCCGCTCATGGTGGCGAACGCGGGTAACTCCGCCGGCGAGAACACCGGGTACATGGACCTCATCGGCACGTCCGGCGACACGATCGACGGCTACCACCTGATCTACTACCCGAACCTGGGCGGTCCGTCGAGCTATCCGATGTCGTTCGAGCTGACCACCCCGGCGCCGGACAACACGATGAACTGGAACGCGTGGACGATCGCTACGGCACAGCGGGCGAACGGGACCACCGACATGTTCCTGTGGAACAAGTCCACCGGCGCTCTGTCGCTGTGGTCCGGCCTCGCCTACGTCGATGACGGCAGCGGCAACCCCACGCTGACGTTCACCCCGACCGTCCTCGCCGATGGCACCAACTCGACCTTCCAGAAGGGCGCGGCGGTGTCGCTGCGCGCGGCCGACGTCAACCGGAACGGCACCTCGGACCTGTGGGTCGTCGCCGCCAACGGTGATGTCACCGCATGGCTGGTCAACGGCGGCACGATCGCGGCGCAGCCGACGCAGCGGCTGAGCACCCCGACGCACACGTGGCTGTTCAACGACGCCGAGGACGGCCGGGCGAACACCGCGCGCGACTCCTCGGGAACCCTCGCCGCGGTCGCCACCTCGGGGAACCCGTCGTTCAGCACCGGTGACCTGTTCAGCCCTGACGTCACGTTCACCGCGGCGAACATCGACGGCATGAACACCAGCGCCGGGGCGGTCGACACCAACGCGGACTTCACCGTCTCGTTGTGGACCAAGCCGACCGCGTACAGCGGAAATGTGATTTCTCAGGACGGGCAGTACGGCACGCTCTTCAAGATCTGGCCGTCCTCCGACACGACGTGGAAGTTCGCGTTCCAGAAGACCGACGTGGTGTTCGCGTCGGCCACCTGGGACACCGCGTCGTCGCCGGCCGGCATGGCGAAGCTCGGCTTCTGGTACCACATCACCGTCACGTACCAGGCGTCGACCAAGCGCATGCAGCTGTACATCAACGATGTGCCGGTCGGCTCGGCGTTCCGCACCTCGAGCTGGACCTGGGCCGGCACGAAGCTGCAGTTCGGCAGCATGAAGACGGGCTACGGCACGTGGGACTGGCACTACGACGGCCAGCTCGCGAACGTGCAGACCTGGAACAAGGTCGTCCCGCCGATGCTGCTCGCCAACTGGGACATGGGCGGCGGCTCCGGCACCACGATCGCCGACCAGTCCGGGTTCGGTTACACCGCGACCCTCGCCGGCGGCTACACCTGGAACACCACCGGCCACAACAGCAGCCAGAACGGTTCGGTGACCTTCAACGGCAGCACCGGGTACGCACAGGCCAGCAGCGCCCTCGTGCAGTCGGCGACCACGTCGTTCTCGGCCGCCGCCTGGGTGTACCTGACCGACACCACCAGCACCACCGATCGGGTGTTCCTGTCCCAGCCGGGCACGAACCGATCCCCGTTCTACCTTGAATACAACGCGAGCACCAACGGCTGGCAGTTCATGTTCTCCCAGACCGACGCACCGACGAACCCGGTCTCGTACGCCGCGGCCGACCCCAACCCGGCCGTCCGCAACACGTGGGTACACGTCGCCGGCACCTACGACGCGGCCACGCACACCGCCCGGCTCTACGTCAACGGCAACCTGGTGGCGACCGCCACCGGGATCACCACCTGGACCGCGACCGGCAAGACGTACATCGGCCGCAGCGGCGCCACCTGGTGGCAGGGCAAGCTCGACGCCGTCCGCGTCTATCAGGGGGTGCTCTCGGCCGACCAGGTCAAGTACGTCATGAACAACAGCTGACTGAGAAACCGGGTCCCCGGGCCGGCAGCGGCCCGGGGACCCGAAGTCAGCGCCGCGGGATGGGGCCGGCCACGGCCGTCGACTCGCGGACGACGAGGCGGCCGGGCTGGCGGATGACGCCCGAGTGGTGGTCGCCGTCGAGGGCCGCGAACAGGTGGCGGACGGCGGTCGCGCCCAGCTGTTCGAGGTTGAGGTCCACTGTGGTCAGCGGCGGGCGGCACTCGGCCGCGAGGACCTCCCAGTTGTCGTAGCCGACGATGGCCACGTCTTCCGGGACGGTGCGGCCCAGGTCGCGCAGGGCCTCGGTGACGCCGGAGGCGATCTGGTCGCTGCCGCAGAAGATGGCGTCGATGTCGGGGTGGGTGGCGAGCAGCCGGGCGGTCGCGTGCCGGCCCCAGCGCTGTGACCACTGGCCGAACAGCGCCTCGCCGATGAGCGGGAGGCCGGCCGCGTCGAGGACCTCGACCAGGGCGGCGGCGCGATCGCGGGCGGCGCGGTAGCCGGGGTCGCCGGTGATGTGGGCGATTCTCTTGCGGCCCAGCGAGACCAGGTGCTCGGCGGCCAGGCGGGCGCCGCCGGCGTCGTCGGCCACGACCGAGAGGTCGGCGGGGTCGTCCGACTCGCAGTACGCGTACACCACCGGAACGGGAATTTCCCGGCTCAGCGAGGGCCGGATCTCGTTGTTGTCGCCGAGGATGATGAAGCCGTCGACCTGCCGGGCCAGCAGCGCCCGGATGTAGTGCCGGCGCCGGATCGCGTCGCCGCGCGCGTCGCAGAGCAGCACGCTCATCTGCTCGTTGCCCAGCGCGTTCTCCGCGCCGAGCAGCACCGGGATCGCGAAACGGGCCGCCGACAGCTCGTCGGTGAGCAGCCCGACCGTACGCGTATTGCCGGAGATCAGGCTGCGGGCCAGCACGTTGGGCTGGAACGACAGCTCCTCGGCCGCCTGGATCACCCGGTGCCGGGTGGCCGGCGCGACCTCGTCGCGCTCGTTGAGCGCCTTGGAGGCGGTGGCCACCGAAACCCCGGCCCGCTTCGCGACATCGGTCAGCGTCACCTGCGCGCGTTTCCTGCCCACCGAATCCTCCCGAAACTTTTTCGGAAGCATAGCAGGAGATCATTGGAATTCATCGTTGACACTGTGGAGTTACGCCTGACACTATTCCCGAAAAGGTTTTCAAAGATTTCGGGAGGGGTGGCTCCTATGACGGGACCCGTCGTGCCTTCGCGCGGTGCGCTGCGCCCCGTGGGACCGCATCAGGTGCGGCTGACCGGAGGCTTCTGGGGCCGGCGTCAGGCGGTCAACGGCTCCGCCACCATGGAGCACAGCCGCACCTGGGTCGAGCGGGTCGGTTGGACCGGTAACTTCCGCAACCCCGGCACCGACCGGCGTCGCGGCCGCGAGTTCAGCGACTCCGAGGTCTACAAGCTGACCGAGGCCCTGTGCTGGGAGTCCGCCCGCCCGGGTGGCGTCCGGCACGACGAGGCGCTGGCCGAGCTGACCGCGCTGATCGCGGGTGCGCAGGACGCCGACGGTTACCTGCACACGGCGTACGGCCGGCCCGGCCAGCCACCGCGCTACGGCGACATGAACTTCGGGCACGAGCTCTACTGCGCCGGCCACTTCTTCCAGGCGGCGGTCGCGGGGACACGCACCGGCGCGGCGCCCGGCCTGCTCGAGATCGCCACCCGGCTCGCCGACCACATCTGCGGCGTCTTCGCCGACGAGGGTTTCTGCGGCCACCCCGAGGTCGAGACCGGGCTGGTCGAGCTGTTCCGGGTCACCGGCGAGCGGCGGTACCTCGACCAGGCCGCGAAGTTCGTCGCCCGCCGCGGCCAGCGGACGCTGCCCGAGCACGAGTTCGGCTGGCAGTACTTCCAGGACGCGGTGCCGGTGCGCAACGGCGACGTGTTCCACGGGCACGTGGTGCGCGCGCTCTATCTGGCGGCCGGCGCCGTCGCCGTCGCCGTCGAGACCGGCGACGACGAGCTCCTCCAGGCGGTGGCCCGTCAGTTCGACCGCACGCTGGCCCGCCGCACGCACCTCACCGGCGGCATGGGCTCCCGGCACCTCGACGAGAGCTACGGCGAGGACTTCGTGCTGCCGCCCGACCGGGCGTACTCGGAGACCTGCGCCGGCGTCGCCACGATCATGCTGGCCCAGCGGCTGCTGCTGGCCACCGGCGAGCTGCGCTACGGCGACATCGTCGACCGGGTGCTGCACAACGTCATCGCCACCGCGATCGCCGACGACGGCCGGTCGTTCTTCTACGCGCACACGCTGCACCAGCGGGTCCCGGCCGAGCCGCCGCGAACCGACCGGGAGCAGCTTCGCTTCAGCGGTGGCGCGCGAGCGCCGTGGTTCGAGGTGTCCTGCTGCCTGAACAACATCGGCCGGCTGATCGCCTCGCTCGGCACCTACCTCGTCACCGAGGACCCGGGCGGCGTGCAGCTGCACCAGTACGCGCCGATGCGGGTCGAGGCCGGCGGCATGGTGCTGGACGTCGACACCGACTACCCGGACGCCGGAGTGATCACCGTGACCGTGGTCGACGCCCCGGAAACCCCGCGCACGCTGACCTTCCGGATCCCGGAGTGGGCCACCGGTCCCGAGAGCGTGTACCGGCGCATCTTCAGCCCCGGCGAGCAGATCCGGCTGGAGCTGCCGATGCGTCCACGGTGGACGTTCCCGGACCCGCGGGCCGACGCGCTGCGCGGCTGCGCGGCCGTCGAGGTGGGCCCGATCGTGATGTGCGCCGAGTCGATAGATCAGGAGGACGGCGTACGCCTGGACGAACTCCAGGTCGACACGTCGGTCGCCCCCGAGACCGGTGCCGTCAAGGGACACCGCATCCATCCGGCCGATCCCGGCTGGCCGTACCAGAGTCACCGCACCGCCACCGAACGCCCCGATCCGGTCGTGGTTCCGCTGCTCCCGTACCACCGCTGGGCCCGTCGCGGCCCGTCCACGATGCGGATCTGGTTGCCCGCCAACCCGTCCTGAATGGAGTGAAAGGGAGGTGACGCGATGCCAAACCCCCGACTGGCAATCGCGTTGACAACAGTTCTTCTCAGCTCGACCGCCGCGATCACGCTGACTCCCACAGCGGCCTCCGCGGCACAGACGATCGGCTTTCCCACGTTCTCGGGATCAGCGATCCCCGCCCCGCCGGTGGCCATGACCACCGGCAGCACGATGCAGGCCATCTACGACGCGGAGAAGGGTGGCACCGACTTCTGGATGGACCGGCTGCTCTCCCGCTCCGGCAACGACCCCGCCGGCACCTGGCTGATGAGCCGGGGCCGAGCGGTCTTCATGAAGACACACACTCCCTCGGTGCTCGGCTTCGGCGGCACGGTCGCGTACTGGGAGAGCATCAACGACCAGCCGGCGTTCACCGTGACCGCCGGAACGGGCACGTGGACCGAGCAGGTGGCGTCGCGCTGGCAGGCGCCGAGCTACTGGAAGAGCGTGCACACCAACGGCTCGCTCCGGATCACCCAGACGAAGTTCATCACCCAGAACGACGTCGCGATCGACAACCTGGCCATCACCAACACCGGCACGTCGTCGGCCACCGTCGCTCTCCGGGCGACCTCGCCGTACGCGACCTCGACCAGCGGGACCGACCTGACCGGGCAAGTGACGGTCAAAAACGGACTTACCACGATATTTCCGAGACTGAGCGGTGACGGCTTCACTGCGGCGAGCGGCGCGCTGACGAGATCGATCACCCTGGCCGCCGGTGCGACGACCACCGTCAAGGTCCAGCTGGGCTTTGTCGCCAACGAGATTCCGGAGTCCTTGTCCGATTATAACGCTTATAAGGCGTCAACTCCGGACAACGCGTTCGCCACCCACGTCCGGGCGTACAACCTCTGGTGGGCGCAGAACATCCCGTACATCGACGTCCCCGAGCCGGCGATCAAGAAAGAGATCTACTACCGCTGGTGGCTGATGAGGTTCAACAACCTCGACGCCAACATCCCGGGTCAGGACTACCAGTTCCCGACCAGCGTCGAGGGCGCGCTCGGCTACAACAACGCGATCGCGCTGACCCAGCCGATGCACATCGACGACCTCAAGTACCTGCGCAATCCCGCCTACTCGTACGGTGACTGGCTTTCGGTGGGCCAGGTCTCCAAGGGCGGCCGCTTCATGGACAACCCCGGTGACCCGGAGAACTGGTCGAACAGCTACACGCAGTACATCTCCGAGGCGGCCTGGCGCAGCTACGAGATCCACGGCGGTCAGCCGGCCATCGCCGGCAACCTCGCCAAATACGCCGAGGGTGATGCCAAGGGCCAGTTGTCGTTCTACGACCACAACAACGACGGCCTGATCGAGTACGACTGGGGAGCGCTCACCGGCAACGACGCGGACGCCGTCTCCTTCGACTGGAAGTCCGGCAACATGGACCGCGCCGAGTCGGCGTACGTCTACAGCGGCGCCCTCGCCTCGGCGCAGGCGTACGCGGCGATCGGCAACACCGCGAAGGCCACCGAGATGCAGGCCGTCGCCGACCGGATCAAGAACGCCATCGTCACGTACCTCTGGGACTCGACCAACAAGCTGATCGAGCACCGGCACATCGCCTCGAACAGCCTCGTGCCCTGGAAAGAGATCAACAACTATTATCCGTACGCCGTGGGCGCGATGCCGAACACGGACGAGTACCGCCAGGCGCTGCGGCTGTTCGCCGACCCGGCCGAGTACCCGATCTTCCCGTTCTACACCGCGAACCAGAGGGACAAGGCGACGGCGGCCGCGGCCGGCTTCCCGGGCAGCAACAACTTCTCGACGATCAACTCGACGGTCCAGTTCCGGCTCTACTCGTCGGTGCTGCGCAACTACCCGAACCAGTGGATGACCGCCGACGACTACAAGAAGCTGCTGTACTGGAACACCTGGGCCCAGTACGTCAGCGGCAACACCGCCTGGCCGGACGCGAACGAGTTCTGGGCCGACTGGAACGCCGGCACCAAGAACATCGACTACCGGTCCTGGATCCACCACAACATCCTCGGCAGCAGCAACTGGACCGTGATCGAGGACGTGGCGGGCCTGCGGGCGCGAACCGACAAGCAGGTCGAGCTCTGGCCGATAAACATCGGCTGGCCCAACTTCGCGGTCAACAACCTGCGCTACCGCAACGCCGATCTCAGCATCGTCTGGGACGACCCGGCCGACGGCGTGGTCAAGTACTCCGGCATCCCGCAGGGCTACTCGATCTTCATCAACGGCACCCGGGTCATGACCGTCGACCACCTGGTCCACCTGATCTGGAACCCCGACACCGGAGCGGTCACGCTGCCGGCGGGCGGAGCCACGATCAATTTCAATGCCGCGTACGGCGGACTCCAGTCGCCGACGCAGGTGACGCAGAACAGCGCGCAGATGGTGGACATGTTCAACAAGGCCGGCGTCGACCTGACCGCCGACCTGCCGAACTACGCCCAGGGCGTCGCCACGTCGGCGTCGTACACGGCGTCGGGCACCTCCGGGGCGAACGCCGTCGACGGCTTCCCGATCAACGAGCCGCTCTGGGGCACCTGGGGATCGCCGAACGCGACCGACTATCTGCAGCTCAACCTCGGCCAGGCGCGCACGGTCAACGAGGTCCGCCTCTGGTTCCGCAACGACCGGGCCACCAACCACTATCGCCCGCCGTCGTCGTACCAGATCCAGTACCTCAACGGCAGCACCTGGACGAACGTGGGCTCGCCGGTGAAGACGCCGGCGACGCCGCAGTCCAACTACAACGTGGTCCAGTTCGCCGCGGTGAGCACCAGCCAGCTGCGGGTGCAGGTGACCCACGCGTCCGGCGTCAAGACCGGGCTCACCGAGGTCAAGGCGTACAACCGTGGGGGAGTGGTGATCCCACCGCCCACGGACACCAACAAGGCACTCACGGCGACACCGAGCGCCAGCTACACCTCGTCGTGGGAGAGCGTGGCCGCGCTCAACGACGGCATCGACCCGCCGTCGTCGAACGACACGGTCAACCCGCGGTGGGGCACCTGGCCCAACACCGGCGAGCAGTGGGGGCTGCTGACGTGGTCGTCGGCCCAGTCCCTGTCCAGTGCCGACATCTACTTCTTCGACGACAACGGCGGCGTCCGCGTCCCGGCGTCCTGGAAGCTGCAGTCCTGGAACGGCTCCGCCTACGTCGACGTGGCCGGCGCGTCCGGCTACCCGACCGCCCTGAACCAGTACAACCACGTCACCTTCACCCCGGTGAGCACGACTCGGCTCCGCGTGCTGCTGCAGAGCGGCGCCGGTTCGGTCGGGCTGCTCGAGGTCAAGGCGTTCTGACTCCCCGAAACGGGCCGGCCGCACACCCACGCGGCCGGCCCGGCGATACCCCCATCCCCATTTCGCCCCGGGAGGTCCTCGTGTCCCCGCAGTTGTCCCGCCGAACCCTGTTAGCCGGCTCGGCCGCCGTCGGCGTCGCCGCCACCCTGCCGGTCGCTCTCCCCGCTGCCGCCGCCGCCCGGCCCGACGCCGGCGTCTCCGCCTACGCCTTTCCGCTCACCGCCGTACGCCTGCTGACCAGTCCCTTCTCGGCCAACGCCGGGCGTACCCAGTCGTACCTGCAGTTCCTGGACATCAACCGGCTCCTGCACACGTTCCGGCTGAACGTCGGCCTCTCGTCCACGGCCACCGCGTGCGGCGGCTGGGAATCGCCGACCACCGAGTTACGGGGGCACTCGACCGGGCATTACCTGTCGGCGCTCGCGCAGGCGTACGCGAGCACGGGCGACGCGTCGTACAAGACCAAGGGCGACTCGATCGTCACCGTGCTGGCGCAATGCCAGGCGCGGGCCGCGACCGCCGGCTTCAACACCGGGTACCTCAGCGCGTTCCCGGAGAGCTTCATCGACCGGGTCGAGCAGCGCCAGAGCGTGTGGGCGCCGTACTACACCCTCCACAAGATCATGGCGGGCCTGCTCGACATGAACCTGCTGGCCGGCAACGCGCAGGCGCTGACCGTGCTCACCGGGATGGCGTCGTGGGTGAAGTTCCGCAACGACCGGCTCACCCAGACCCAGCGGCAGAACATGCTCGACACCGAGTTCGGCGGGATGAACGAGGTGCTGACCAACCTCTACCAGCTGACCGGCGACGCCGCGCATCTGGCGGCGGCGCAGCAGTTCGACCACGCCGAGATCTTCGACCCGCTCGCGTCCAACGTGGACAGCCTGAACAACTACCACGCCAACACCCAGATCCCGAAGATTGTCGGGGCGATCCGCGAGTTCCACGCCACGGGCACCACCCGCTATCGCGACATCGCCGTCAACTTCTGGGACATCGTGACCAAGCATCACACGTACGCCATCGGGGGTAACTCGAACGGCGAGTACTTCAAGGCGCCGGACCGGATCGCCAGTGAGCTCTCGGACACGACCGCCGAGTGCTGCAACGTCTACAACATGCTGAAGCTGACGCGGCAGCTGTTCCTGACCAACCCGGCCCGGGCTGACTACATGGACTTCTACGAGAAGGCGGTCTACAACCAGACCCTCGCCTCGCAGGACCCGTCGTCGGCGCACGGGTTCCAGTGCTACTACGTCCCGCTGCGGGCCGGCGGGATCAAGACGTACAGCAACGACTACAACAGCTTCGTCTGCTGCCACGGCACGGGCATGGAGAGCAACACGAAGTACGGCGACAGCATCTACTTCCACGACGGCGGCAGCACCCTGTACGTCAACCTGTTCATCCCCTCCGTCCTCACCTGGGCGGCGCGGGGCGTGACGATCCGGCAGGACACATCGTTCCCGGAGGCGGGTTCGACGAAGCTGACCGTCACCGGCGCGGGTGCGTTCACGATGCGGATCCGCATCCCGGCCTGGGCCTCGGGCGCGCAGATCCGGGTCAACGGCACGGTCTTCTCCTCGCCGGCTGCCGGCGCCTACGCCACGGTCACCCGCACCTGGGCCTCCGGCGACGTCGTCGACGTGACGCTGCCGATGGCGCTCACCCGGGAAGCGGCAAACGACAACAGCAACGTCCAGGCGGTGAAGGTCGGCCCGATCGTCCTCGGTGGACTTTTCGGCACGTCGAACCTGACGGCGCTGCCGGTGCTGGACCCCACCTCGTTGACCGCCACGACGACCCCGCTTCAGTACACCGCGAACGGCGTCACCCTGGCGCCGTTCTACAAGGTGCACGGGCAGCGCTACAGCGTCTACTGGTCGATCACCGGATCGACGCTGGTCGCGAACTACCCGTTCGACGGCTCGCCCGCCGACGTGTCCGGCAACGGGCGTACGGCGACCGTGTACAGCGCGGCGTACGTGGCCGGGCGCAGCGGCAACGCGCTGGACCTCAACGGCAGCACCGGATACGCGGCGTTGCCCGGCGGGATCCTGGCCGGGGCCACCAACTTCACGGTGGCGCTGTGGGTCCGGCTCGACACGGTCACGTCGTGGAGCCGGCTGTTCGACTTCGGGACCGGGACCGGCGCGTATATGTTCCTGACCCCGCGATCGAGCACCGGAACCGCCCGCTTCGCCATCACCACCGGCGGATCCGGCGGCGAGCAGCGGATCGACGCGCCCTCGGCGCTGCCGGCCGGCGCCTGGACCCACGTCGCCGTGACCCGCAGCGGCAACCTGGGCGTGCTCTACGTCAACGGCGGCGAGGTGGCCCGCAACGCGGCGCTCACGATCAGCCCGGCCGCCCTCGGCAACACCACGCAGAACTGGCTGGGCCGCTCCCAGTACGCCGATCCGTACCTGGACGGCGCCCTGGACAACGTCCGCGTCTACAGCCGCGCCTTGTCCGCCAGTGAGGTGTCGACTCTCGCCTCCAGCGGGACCTGACCCTGGGTGGGGGCGCGCCCGCGTGCCCCCACCCTTCCACCCACTGGCCCGGCGGCAGGGTGCGGCCTGGCGTTGCAGCCAGCTCACCGACGTGAAGCCGGGACTCTTCTCGACGCGTACGATATGAGGCTTTTGGTGGGGTGGGGCAGCGAGCGCAAGCGGATGGTGGCAGGGTGACCACCGTGAGTTTTGGGGAGTCGGCGCGGGTGGAGGCGCACGTGGCGGCTCCGCCGGAGCGGGTGTGGGCGGCGCTGACCGACGCCGACTCGCTGGCCGCGTGGTACTGGCCGGCGGCGGGGTCACCAGCCGCGACGTCCGATCCTGTCGTCGGCGGGCGGTTCGGGGTCCGGGGCGACGGCATGGGGTTCGCGGGGGAGTATGCCGAGCTTGAGCGGCCTCGCCGGATCGTGCAGTCGTGGCGGTGGGACGGCGACGATCGGGACAGCCGGGTCACGATCGAGCTGACACCCGCGGGGGACGGCACCGACCTGGTCGTCGTGCACGATCGGATCGACGCCGCTACCGCCGAGGACTACCGGGCCGGGTGGGAGAGCTGTCTCGCGCGGCTGCCGGGATTTCTGGCTAGCGATTCGCCGCCAGGAAATCGGTGATCAGGCCGGCCAGCACGGTCGGCTGCTCGATCACCATCGCGTGTGAGGCGTCCGCGAGGGAGAGGTAACGGACGTTGCCCGACGCTGCCGCCCGGTCGGCCTGGTCGACGACGTAGCGCCGATGGGCCGCGTAGAGCTCGGCGAACGGCTCCTGCTCGGGCAGGTCGCGGGTGGGCAGGACGAGCAGCTCCGGGCAGGTCGTGGCGGCGTAGACCGGGCCGAGGTCGAGCTCGTTCATCAGCGTGCGCAGCTGTGACGTGGTGGCCGCGGACGGGCGGGTCGAGGTCTCGCCGTTCTGGTGGACCAGGTTGCGGCGGAACCCCTCGATCCACACCTTCTCGTTGGCGCCCATGTCGCGGGCCGCCATCTGCTGCCGCTCGACCAGATCGGGCAGCTGGTCGGCCTCGATCACCGCGCCGGCCATCGCCTCCATCCGGTCGAAGATCGCGTGCAGCCGGGCCAGCTCGGCCGCCGCCTTCTCCGGGTCGAGGCCGGGCAGGTGCTCGGGACGGGTGGGCGGCGGGTTGCCGTCGAGGCTCACCACGCCGGGCGTCTCGGGGTGCCGCTGCGCCCACAGTGCGGCCAGCATGCCGCCGAGCGACTGGCCGACCACCGCCGGCCGGTCCAGCTCCAGCTGTACGCAGACGGCGGCGAGGTCACCGAGCGCCGCGTCCCAGGTCCAGACGCCGTCGCCGGAGCGGCCGTGGCCGCGCAGATCCATGGTGATCACCCGATGATGCGGGCGGAGCGCGCGGGCCAGCGTGGTCATGTGGGCGAGGTTGCCGCCGGCGCCGTGCAACAGCAGCAGCGGCGGCTCGTCGCCACCGAAGTCGCGGACCGCGAGCGGAAGCTCTCCGGCATCGATCAGGCGGTCGTTGATCACGATGTCTCCTCGGTTTCGTGGTCTGCTTTTCGCTCGCCGCGCGTCGAGATTACTGTGCGTGCGTTTGTGGTGTCTGGCGCGGGCTTTCGTCCGATCGCCGGGCAAAGTACGGTGTGCCCCGAAACCCGTCGGGAGGATCACTCGTGCGTACGCGTTCCGTCGTGCTCGGCGCTGCCGTGCTCCTCGGCCTGGCCGCGTGCGACAGCCACGCGGACGCCACCAACGACTCCGACCCGCTGCCCCCGGTCCAGCTGGCCCAGCAGCCCGCGGCCTCGGCCGGTGGCGCCTGCATCCTGTGGGACTACGCCTTCATCAAGTCCAAGATCGGTGTCACCTTCGAGGTGGCCGCCTCCGACCAGGTCGACGACACCTCGACCTGCGTGGTGCAGACGATCGCGGGGGACTGGCCCGACCTGGCGCTCTCCGTGGTGGAGAGCACCCAGGCCGACGCCAAGCTGTTTCTGTCGGACCTCAAGCCCGACAAGGCGACCACTCTCAAGGGCCTCGGCAAGGCCGCCTATCGGCTGAACACGGCCGCGAGCGGCGGGCACGGGCCGAGCGTGGAGATCGGCTGGCTCAGCGAGGCCAAGCAGCTGCAGACGCTGCGCTTCACCTTCGCGAAGACGGCCAAGGCCGCCGACGTGACGGCCATGAACACGAGGTTGTTGAGCCTCGCGAAGGCGATGGACACGACCGCCGGTTAGTGCGCTGCCACAAAGACTCGGGATGCCACCTCGCGGGGGAGGCGGATCTTGTCGCCGGAGCGGTCGATGGTCACGGCGTCGCGCTCCTGCGCCACGGTGACCGTCGTGCCCGGGTCGATGCCGGCCGCGTGCAGCTGGCGCAGCACGTCGGAGTTGGTCTGCACGCTCTCGCAGATGCGCCGCACGACGACACTGCCGCTCAGCCCGGGGAACGCCAGGTTGCGCTCGCCGTGGCCGGCCGTGATCTCATCCTGTTCGTCGTCGGGCATACCGAGCTTGTCGAGGCCGGGGATCGGGTTACCGTACGGCGAGCGGGTCGGCCGGTTGAGCAGCTCGTAGACCTTGCGCTCGACCGAGTCGCTCATCACGTGCTCCCAGCGGCAGGCCTCCTCGTGTGCCTCCTCGTACGGCATACCGATGACGTTGACCAGCAGCAACTCGGCGAGGCGGTGCTTGCGCATGACGGCAACGGCCGCGACCCGGCCGGCCCCGGTCAGCACCAGATGGCGGTCGCCCTCGACGGTGAGAAGACCGTCGCGCTCCATGCGGGCCACCGTCTGGCTGACCGTCGGGCCGCTCTGGTGGAGGCGCTCGGCGATGCGGGCGCGTAGCGGCGGGACACCCTCCTCTTCCAGCTCGAGGATGGTGCGGAGATACATCTCCGTAGTGTCGACAAGATCATTCACGGTGCGGCCCTCCCAGCGGCGATATTACCTCGTTAACGAGGCTTGACAGATGGACCGACGTGGTGTGGAGCGGACCTTACCCGAACGCGCTCCGCGAAAATTGTCGGAGCCGCGTGGCAGCATGACCGTCATGGCAGACCGAGCGACCGCCGTGGTGTGGGACCAAGCCCTGCTCGACTATGACATGGGCGACCACCCGCTCAATCCGGTGCGCGTCGAGCTGACCATGGCACTCGCCCGCGAGCTCGGCATCCTCGACCGCCCCGGGGTGCGGATGATCACACCACAGCCGGCCGGCGACGACGACCTCACCCGCATCCATAGCCCTGATTATCTCGACGCCGTCCGGCTCGCTCCGAGCGACCCGTTCTTCCGGGGCTGGGGTCTCAACACACCCGACAACCCCGTCTTCGACGGCATGCACGAGGCTTCCGCTCGCATCTGCGGCGCCAGCATCGCGGCGGCCGAGGCCGTCTGGGAGGGTACGGCCACGTGCGCCGTCAACGTCGCCGGCGGCCTGCACCACGCGATGGCCGCCCGGGCCTCCGGCTTCTGCGTCTACAACGACCCCGCCGTCGCGATCGCCCGGCTGCTCGACCGAGGCGCCCAGCGGGTGGCCTACGTGGATGTCGACGTCCACCACGGCGACGGCGTGCAGGCCGCCTTCTACGACGATCCGCGGGTGCTCACGATCAGCCTGCACGAGTCGCCGCTGGCGCTCTTCCCGGGCACCGGCTTCGCCGACGAGATCGGCGGCCCCTCGGCCGAGGGCATGGCGGTCAATGTGCCGCTCCCGCCCGGCACCGCCGACGCCGGCTGGCTGCGCGCGTTCCACGCGGTCGTCCCGTCGGTCGTGCGCGCCTTCGCCCCCGAGATCATCTTCAGCCAGTGCGGCGCCGACACCCACCGGCTCGACCCGCTGGCCGACCTGCGCCTGTCAGTCGACGGCCAGCGCGCGGCGTACGTGGCGATGCGCGGCCTGGCCGACGAGCTGTGCGACGGCCGCTGGGTGGCCACCGGCGGCGGGGGCTACGCCCTGGTCGAGGTCGTCCCGCGCGCCTGGGCCCATCTGCTCGCGATCGCGACCGGCGACCCGCTCGACCCCGGCACCCGCACCCCCGAGGCCTGGCGGCGGCTGGCCGCCGAGCGCTGCCCCGGCCGGGTCGTGCCCGAGACGATGACCGACGGCACCGACCCGCCGATCGAGCCGTGGGAGCCCGGCACCACGCCCGACGCGGTCGACCGGGCCATCCTCGCTACCCGGACGGCCGTGTTCCCCCTGCACGGCCTCGACCCGCACGATCCCCGCGACTAGGAGGCGGTCGTGGAGAAAAGCGCGGATGTCCTGCTCTCCGACGGCTCGGCCGCCCACCTGCGGCAGATCCGCCCCGAGGACGCACCGGCCATCGTGGAGTTCCACTCCCGCATGAGCGAACGCACGCGATACCTTCGCTACTTCTCGCCCTATCCGCGCATCCCCGAGCGCGACCTCGAGCGCTTCGTCAACGTCGACCACCACGACCGCGAGGCGTACGTCGTGGTGAGCGGCCCGCGCATCATGGCCGTCGGCCGGTACGAGCGGCTCGGCCACGACTCGCCCGAGGCCGAGGTCGCCTTCGTGGTGGAGGACGCTCATCAGGGGCGCGGCATCGGCTCGGTCCTGCTCGAGCACCTGGCCGACGCGGCCCGGGAAAACGGGATCACCCGCTTCGTCGCCGAGGTCCTCCCGGAGAACGGCGGCATGCTGCGGGTGTTCAGCGACTTCGGCTACCAGATCCAAAGGCGCTATGCCGACGGCGTGGTGCACCTCGAGTTCCCGATCGAGCCGACCGAGAAATCGCGCGAGGTGCAGGAGTCGCGCGAGCAGCGCACCGAGGCCCGCTCGATCGCCCGTCTGCTCGCGCCTCGTGGGGTCGCCGTCTACGGCGCCAGCGCCAGCGGCCAGGGCATCGGCGCCGCGATGCTGGGCCACCTGCGCGACGGGGGCTACACGGGAACGATCGTGCCCATCCACCGCCGGGCGAGCCGGGTGGCGGGCCTCCCGGCGTACCGATCGGCCACCGAGGCCGGCGTCGCGGTCGACCTGGCGCTCATCGCGGTGCCGCCCGAGTCGGTCGGCGAGGCGGTGGCCGACGCGGCGGCGAGCGGCGCGGGCGGCCTGGTGGTCGTCTCGGCCGGCTTCGCCGAGGCCGGTGCCGAGGGGGCCGCGGCCCAGCGCGCGCTGGTGGAGAGCGCACACGAGGCGGGCCTGCGCGTGGTGGGGCCCAACACCATGGGAGTCGCCAACACCGATCCTTCCGTACGCCTCAACGCCACGCTCGCGCCCACCTTGCCGGCGGCGGGTCGCGTCGGGTTCTTCGCGCAGAGCGGCGCGCTGGGCGTGGCCCTGCTCGCCGAGGCCGACCGGCGCGGGCTGGGCCTGTCCAGCTTCGTCTCGGCCGGCAACCGCGCCGACGTCTCCGGCAACGACCTCCTGCAGTATTGGCAGGACGACCCCGGCACCGACGTCGTATTGCTCTACCTGGAGACGTTCGGCAACCCGCGCAAGTTCGCCCGGCTCGCCCGCCGCATGTCCCGGGTGAAACCGGTTGTCGCGGTGGCCTCGGCGACCCGCCCGTTGGGGCTCGCCGGCGATCTGCCCGGGCCCGACGCGCACGCGGTCACGGCGCTGTTCGCCCGCTCCGGCGTGATCCGGGTCGACACGGTGCGGGAGTTGTTCGACGTCGGCCTGCTGCTGGCCCACCAGCCGTTGCCCGCGGGCCGGCGGGTGGCGGTGGTCGGCAACTCGTCGGCCCTGTCCCAGCTCGCGGTGGCGGCGTGCCGCGCGTCGGGCCTGGCGGTCGCCGAGGGCTATCCGCACGACATCAGCCCGCAGGCCGGCGCGCACGACTTCGCCGACGCACTGGCCGATGCCGCGGTCGACGATCGCGCCGATTCTCTGGTCGTGGTCTTCGCGCCCCCGCTGCCCGGTCAGCTCCCCGACGAGGACGACGACTTTGCCGCCGCCCTGGCCAGCGTCGCCCTGGCCGGGGAGAAGCCGACCGTGGCCACCTTCCTGCTCGGGAACCTCCCGCCCCGCGTCCCGGCCTACCCGTCGGTGGAGGAGGCGGTGCGAGCGCTGGCCCGGGTGGCGAACTACGCGGACTGGTTGCGCCGCCCGCCCGGCGTGCTGCCGGTGCTGTCCGACGTGGACCCGTCGGCGGTCGACCTCGACGGTCCGCCGGCCGCGCTGCTGGCGGCGTACGGCATCGAGGTCGTGCCGTCCACCCTGGCCAGTTCGGTCGAGTCGGCGATCGCGGCGGCCTCCGCGCTGGGCTATCCGGTGGCGCTCAAGGCGGCCGGCGGCGCGCTGCGACACCGCATCGACCTCGGCGCGGTGCGGCTGGCGCTGGCCGGCGAGGCTGATGTCCGGGCCGCCTACGGCGACCTGTCCGCCAGCTTCGGCCCCGACGTGCTGGTCCAGTCGATGGTCGCGCCCGGCGTCGCGACGGTCGTCGAGGTGGTGGAAGATCCGGCCTTCGGCCCCGTGGTCGGCTTCGGTCTCGGCGGCGTGGCCAGCGAGCTCCTAGGCGACCTGGCCTGGCGGGCGGCCCCTCTGACCGACCGCGCAGCCGCGGCCCTCGTCGACGAGCCCCGGGCGGCGCCGCTGCTGCACGGCTACCGCGGCTCCGCTCCGGTCGACCGCGCCGCCCTGATCGACCTGCTCCTGCGCGTGGGCCGGCTGGCCGACGACCACCCGCGCCTGCGCTCCCTGATGCTCAACCCGGTCCTGGCCCGCCCCGACGGCATCTCGGTCCTGCACGCCGCCACCGAGCTGGGCCCACCCGTGTCCCGCCCCGACACCGGCGCCCGCCGCCTCTACATGCCGTAGTCGGGTGCCCGTCGATGTCGCGCCCAGGCGCCCTGCCCGCCCGCCGCGTCGGCCCCGCCCGCCGCGCCCGCCCGCTGCGTCGGCCCCGTCGGCCCCCGCCCGCCGCGCCCGCCCGCTGCGTGGGCCCGAGAGTTCCCCTTGCCCGCCCACCGAGCCCGTCCGCCGACCGCGAGCGCCCCGCGGCCGCGGCATCGGCCCGCGAGCGCCCCTGCCCGTTCGCCGCGCCCGCCCGCCAACCGCGCGCCTGCCTGCCCACCGCGCCCGCCCGCCAACCGCGCGTCTGCCTGCCCGCCGCGCCCGCCCGCCAACCGCCCGCCTGCCCGCCCGCCGCGCCGGCCCGTGAGCCCCCTGCCCCCCAAGAGCGACGCCGTGCTCACCTCGTACACGAATAGGGTCTTAACGAGAATGGCGCTAACCGAGATGGCGGGAAGGGGCACGATGCGGGCGCTGGTGCAGACCGTGAGCCGGGCGAGCGTGACCGTCGACGACGAGGTCATCGGCAAGATCGAGGACGGGCTGCTCGTGCTGGTCGGCGTCACTCACGATGACACGCCGGCCAAGGCGGCCGAGTTGGCACGAAAGACCTATGAACTGCGGATTCTCGACGACGAAGCGTCCGCCTCGGACGTCGGTGCACCGCTGTTGGTGATCAGCCAGTTCACCCTCTACGGCGACGCGCGCAAGGGCCGCCGGCCGACCTGGAGCGCCGCCGCCCCCGCCGAGATCGCGGAGCCGCTGGTCAACGCGTACGTCGAGGCCCTGCGCGCCCGGGGCGCGACCGTGGCCACCGGGCGCTTCCGGGCGCACATGCTCGTCGAGAGCGTCAACGTGGGCCCGCGGACGCTGCTGCTGGAGATCTAGAAGAAGAGACCGCGCCGCTGAGCGGACTGCCGCAGCCAGTTGTCCAGCTGGCCGGCCCAGTCGACCTGGTCAACGGTCGCGTAGTCGACGGTGAACTTGCCGAACGCGTCGTGCCCCTCGCTGAACATGCCGCCGCGCTTGTCGATCTCGAGGATGACCTGAAGGCGCTGCGGAGTGGGGATGAAGGTCAGCTCCAGCTGGTTGATCCCGTGTGCGTACGCTGACGGCGGGTAGAACTCGATTTCCTGGTAGAACGGCAGCTGCTGCTCCACCCCGTACACCCGGCCGCGCTCGACATCCGCCCGGCTGAACCGGAACCCGAGCCGCAGCAGCGCGTCGAGGATGCGTTCCTGCGCGGGCAGCGGATGCACCGCCACCGCGTCGAGGTCCGATTTGTCGACGGCGCGTGCCACCTCGAGCTCGGTCGTGAGGCCCATGGTCATGCCGTGCAACTGCTGGCCGTAGACCTCGGTGATCGGCGTCTCCCACGGCACGTCGAAGCGGAACGGCACGTCGTAGTGCGCGCCCGGGTCGAGCCGGAACGACCCGGTCAGCCGCTGCCGGTGAAACTCCTGATCGGTGTTGTACTCGCTGTCGCCGCTCTCGACCTCGACCCGGGTGATCAGGCCGACCGCGAGATATTCCACGTCAACGGCATGATCGCCGCCCACGACCCGGATCTGGCCCTCGAGGAATCCGCCCGGCCGGCAGTTGGGGTTGGTCAGCTCCGTCTCGACGGACGGACCGCCCACACCCATCGCTCGCAACATCTTCTTGAAGACCATGAACCGAACCCTCCTGGACGGCGTTTGCAAGACATTATCGGCGTTCCACAACAGCTCAGATCCGGCATTCCACCCACTTGTCGGCTTGGCGACGTCAGGGTTCTCCCTGATTCATGCCACCTGGACGCTTGCCTCACCTCGGCTTAACGCGTCCCGGGCCAAGCTATCGATCACCGGCACGAATGCGGCTGGGAACGCACTAGACGGTTATCAGCGGGGAGGGGACTGAAAGGTGGTCCTGCAGATGAAGGCGTCGGAGACCGTGGCGGTAGTTACCGCCGACAACATCATGACCGACGGTGTCGAGCTCCTGACCGACCTGGACGCGACGGACGAGCGCGGCGTTTCGGCCGACCTGGTGCGGGCCTACTTGAACGGCATCGGGCGCACTCGCCTGCTGACCGCCGTCGAGGAGGTCGAGCTCTCCAAGCGCATCGAGGCCGGGCTGTACGCGGAGGAGAAGCTTCCCGAGGCCGGCGACGACCTCGCTCAGCTTCTCGAGATCGTCATCGCCGAGGGCAAGGCCGCCAAGAATCACCTGCTCGAGGCGAACCTGCGGCTCGTGGTCAGCATCGCGAAGCGGTACACGGGCCGTGGGATGGCGTTCCTGGACCTGATCCAGGAGGGCAACCTGGGCCTCATCCGCGCGGTGGAAAAGTTCGATTACACCAAGGGCTACAAGTTCTCCACGTACGCGACCTGGTGGATCCGCCAGGCGATCACCCGCGCGATGGCCGACCAGGCCCGCACCATCCGCATCCCGGTGCACATGGTCGAGCAGGTCAACCGCATGGTCCGGGCGCGCCGCGACCTGGCCGCCACCCTCGGCCGCGAGCCGAGCATCAGCGAGATCGCCAAGGCGATGGGCGTGCCCGAGTTCCAGGTCATCGAGCTGATCTCGTACGACCGCGAGCCCGTCAGCCTCGACCAGGCCGTCGGCGAGGATGGCGAGAGCGCGCTCGGCGACTTCGTGGCCGCGGTCGACGCCAGCAACCCGGCGAACAACGTCGGCCAGGGCGAGCTCCGCAACGAGGTGGAGATCGTCCTCGCCACCCTCTCGGAGCGCGAGTCCGCCGTGATCCGCCTCCGCTTCGGCCTCGACGACGGCCGCCAGCGCACCCTCGACGAGGTGGGCCGCGAGTTCGGCCTGTCCCGCGAGCGCATCCGCCAGATCGAAAAGGTCACGATGCTCAAGCTCCGCGACCCCGAGCGCGCCTCCCGCCTGGAGGCCTACGCCGGCTGACCCCAGCGTTGTTCTTTCGACCGTCCGGCGGAGCCTCCCCTTCCGCCGGGCGGTCGCATTTTCCCAAGCATTCGGCCGTACGAGGTTCAGCCCAGTCCCCGCCCACCGCGAACAGCCAGTCGGTGGTCCATGCCGTCCGCAGCCGCCGGGCTGACCTGCCTGGCCGGACCGCCCGTAGCCGCCGGGCTGGCCTGCTTGGCCGCGCCGTGCATAGCCGCCTGGCTGGCCTACTTGGCCGGGCCCTGCCTGGCCGCCGGGCTGGCCTGCGGCCGTCCGTAGCCGCCGAGCGGACCCGCGTGTCCGGCGGTCAGCGACCGCCGTTCCGCACGCGGGCGGCGGCCGTGCCTAGCATGCCGACCTCCTCGGCCGAAAGCGTGAGCTGCCGACTCCGGAGCGCGACCGCTTCGTCGAGCAGCCGAACCGGGTCACCCGGCGCCAACTCGAGAAACCGATCGAGCATGACCCCGGCATCCACCCCAAGCGGATGCTCGATCGACCCGATAGCGACCTGCGCCAGGATCAACGCGGTAAAAGCCGTGTCGAGGTCCCCCGGCCCATCACCCGCGTTCCGCCAGTCGATCACCATCGGCCCGCGCTCCGTCAGCAGAACGTTCTCCGGATGCAGGTCAAGATGCACGATCGTCCCCGCCCCGGACCGAGCCGGCACCTCGTGCAGCCGACGCAGCAGCTCAGCGAGCACGACGGCCCCGTCCGCCATCGACAGCCGGCCGGTCATAGCCGCCTGCGCCATGGTCGGCCCGTGCAGCCGCTCCATCACCATGTCGCTCCCGCGAGCTGCGTACACCACCGGCACGGGATACCCCTGCCCGCCGACGTAGGCCATAACCGCAGCCTCACCCGCCGTATCGGTCGCATACCGATACCGCCGCAGCACCCGCCCGTCGCCCAGCAGAAAGACATCCGCCTCCCGCCCGGCCGCAAACGGCTCCGCCGAAACGGGGTCGACGTCGAGCAGCTCCGCGCCACCAGCCACCACATCGCGCGCGCTGCCGTCGCTGGCCGCCGCGTCAGACACGCGCTCACCACTGGCCGCCGCGTCGCCCGTGCGGCCATCGTCCGCACCTGCGTCGCGCAGGTGCCCGTCGCTGGCCGCCGTGCCGCGCGGGTGCTCACCGGGGGTGGCCGTGTCGCTTGGGCGCTCGGCGTGGGCCGGGATGCCCGGGATGGGCGGCCACTGATCTGTCACGCCGCCGACGGTAGCGGCCGCGTGCGGGTCAGTCGATCGCGTTGCTGCTGGCGTCGCTCGTGTAGCTGTCGACCGGGGTCTCCATGGCGCCGGTGGTGGCGTCGCCGGTGGTCGTGTTCGCGACGCCGGGACCCGACCGCGGGTGCGTCCGGAAGCTGTTCGGCCCGGCCGTGCCGCCGGTGGTGGTCATCACGCCGTGCTCGGGGTGCGGCCCGCCGTCCTGCAACTGGTCGACGTCCGAGCCCGCGGCCAGTGTGCTCGACAGGCCGGGGTCGTCGTCGCCCTTCTCCGGACGGTAGTCGTCCGGCTCATCGAAGGCCCCCGGACCGTAGTCGCTGCCGGCGATCTCCCGCTCGATGCTCTCGTACGAGTCGCTCATCTTCGTATCCCTCCTACGCACCGGCCACCGGATAACCGAGGCCGTGACACGCTGCGACGTTATCCGCCCCGGACGGTCGCGTGAACCCGTCGAGGCCGTCCAGACCTACCGCCCGCCCTGTCACGTCCCCGCAGGCAGGGCACGGGCGGTCGGGGGACCCCTCTTCTGCAGGTCGCTCCGGTGGCAACATCCGGCGCTGCTATCATGACCGCCGCAGTGGCGTTCGTCTCTGTGACCCACGTCGCCGGCGCCAGACTCGGTTGACCGGGCGCGGGACGATGCTCGCGTGCTCAAGGCGGTCATCTTCGATCTGGACGGAACGATCCTGGACACCGAGACGCCGGAGTTTCTTTCGTGGCAGGAGGCGTATGCCGCCCACGGGGCAGAGCTCGATCCGGCCGTCTGGTCGCAGGCAATCGGCACGTCGGACGCGGACTGGGATCCGTACGCCCAGCTCGAGGTGTTGATAGGCGGCCCGGTGGACCGCGCGGCGCTCCGGGCGGCCCGCGAAGCCCGCTTCGACGAGCTGGTGGCCGACGCCGAGCCTTGTCCGGGCATCGTCGCGTGGCTGGACGAGGCCCGCGACCTCGGACTGCTCGTGGGGCTGGCGTCCAGCTCGCGTGCCCCCTGGGTCGTACGCTTCCTGGACGCGCTGGGCCTGCGAGACCGCTTCGAGGTGCTCGCCACCCGCGACCGTGTCGCACGTAGCAAGCCCGCTCCCGACCTGTACGAGCTCGCGCTGGACGAGCTGGGCGTGCGCGCGGAGGAAGCCCTCGCGGTCGAGGACTCGCCGAACGGCGTCGCCGCGGCGAAGGCGGCCGGCATCTTTTGCGTAGCGGTGCCCAACCCGCTGACGGCCGGCCTCCCGCTGGACAAGGCCGATCTCGTGCTGGGCTCGCTGACCGAGAGATCGCTCGAGGACTTCGCCCGAGTCTGAGGCCTCATGACAGCTCCCGGTCCGGCTCGAGACGGGCCATCCGGGCCCGAGCGGGAATCACGCTGGCGGCCAGGGCCAGCAGGAGGCAGGCGGTCACCGCGATCGCCGCGATCGGCCACGGGACGGTCAGCGCTACGGCGTTGCCGGTCTGTGCCCGCAACCCGGCTGTGCTGCCCCAGAGTGCCAGGACCGCGGCCGCCACGCCGAGCACCGCGCCAACCGCGACGACCAGCGCCGACTCGCCCGCGACCGCGAACAGCACCTGCCGCGGCGTGGCGCCCGCGAGACGCAGCAACCGGTAGTCGGGCGCGCGCCGCGCGGTGGCCATGAAGAGTGTGTTCGCCACGGCGAGCGCCCCATAACCGACGGACACCCCGATCAGCAGCATCGTGAAGATCCAGACAAGCCGGTCTTCCTCCGCGTCTGCCTGCCGGGCGTAGCTGTTCACATCCACGACCCGTGCGCCAGCCGCGGCCAGGCTCGGCCCATGCGGCAGCGGCGTGGCCGCGTCGATCCCGTTGGGCGATGGGGCGGCATTGGCCGGTCCGCCGGGAAGGGACATGGCGGCGGCCAGCGCCGAGGGGTCGTGCTCGCGGACCGTAGCCCGGCTCACCACCAGCTCGGCCGGTATTGCGTCGTTGCGGGCGACCCCGACGACCCGCAGTGGCGTCCGCACGCCGTCGGCGAAGGTCACGTCGATCGTGTCGTCGAGCCCGACCTGCAGCCGCGCCGACAGGGACTCGTTGACCACCACGTTCTCGGGCGTGACCAGGGCGCGCGCCGGCACGGGGCTGAACGGTGCCGCCGGGTCGATTCCGGTGGTGGCCACGACCGTGTCGTTCGGGTTTTTCAGATAGAGCACGGTCGGCAATGGAGCCTCGGGTGCCACCGCATCGCTCAGGCCCGGGGTCCCGTTCGGCACCAGGACCGTTCCGGCGTGCGCGGCCTCCGCCCGCGCGGCCGCGAAAGCATTTGTCGAGGTCTGCACGCTGCCGGCGATGAACACCGCGAACGCCATGGTCAGCAGCACCGGCGCGGCGGTCGAGGCCGTCCGCCGGGCTCCGGCGAGCGTGCTCTCCCTCATCACCATGCCGATCGGCCCGGTCGCGGGCCGCAGCAGGACCCGGACGAGCAGCGGCACGGCAGCGGGCGCCAGCGCCGTCGCGCCGATCACCAGCGCCATGGCCCCGGCCAGCGCGAAGGTGCCCAGGTCGCTGACGTCGTCGGTGAGAGCTGTGGCGATGCCCGCGACGACTCCGGCAACCGTGAACGAGAGCCCCACAGCCCACCGGGACCGGGACATCGGCCTGGCCTCGACCTCCGCCTCCCGCAGCGCCTCGAGCGGCCCGACGCGGGCGGCGCGACGGGCGGCGGCCAGCGAACCGACGACCGCGACGAGTGGACCGGCGAGGACACCGGCCAGTACCGGCCAGAGGTGAATACCGACCGCGAACGAGGCCGGCTCGAACCCGGCGCCGACCAGAACCCGACCGATCAGCGGCGCGAGCAGCAGGCCCAGCAGCGTCCCGGCCAGACCGGCGACGGCGCCGACGACCGCGGCCTCCCGGATCACCAGTCGCCGGACCTGACGGGGTGTCGCACCGGTCGCACGCAGCAGCCCGATCTCTCGTCGTCGCTGGTGCACCGTGAGCGCCGCGGTTGAGGCAATCACGAAGACGCAGGCGAACGCGGCAAGCGCGGCCATGGCGCTGAGCACCTGCAGGCCTATCCACCGGGTGCGCGCGTCGGCGCGCGGCTCCAGGTCGCCCAGTGACGAGCCGTGCAGGACGGTTGCTTTGCCTGCGCTGGCACGTATGGCCGCCAAGTCGGGCTGCCCGATGAGGCCGATCATTCGTACGCCTGGTGCGAGGACTGCGGCAGTCGCATCCGATACGTACAGGCGCTCGGCATCGATCTGGCCGGTGACCCGCCACGGCGCGGGGCCGGTCGCGGTCAGGATCGTCACCGTGCCGCCGACTGGGATGCCCCACCGCCGGGAGACAACCACCTCGCGGTCGGCTCGTGGGGGTTGACCCGCGGCCAGCCGATCGGGTGCCAGGACGGCGCTCGCCCAGCCGTGACCCTCCTGAGCGGCGGCCAGCGGGCGGCCGTCGAGCACCGGCTGCGCGTAGAAGCGACGGTCGGGGACGGCCGCGGTGACACCCGGAATCGCGGCCAGGCGCCCGGCCAGCGCGACCGCCTCGGCGGACGACCACGGGCGCGACTCCGGGAACGGGTCGGCCGGGGTTGTCACGCCGGGGCTTCGCACGGCCACGGCGACGGCCGCAAATCGCTCAGGAACGCGGGGTGCGGCCGAGGCGAGCAATGTCAGGGTGAGCGTGACAACCACCGTCCCGAAAAGAACCGCGACAAACGCACCCAGCCGATCGCGGGTCAGCATGTCTCCTCCACCGCGGCCATGCGGGTCGCGATCGACTCGGCGGAGGCGGAGTCGAGCCGGTCGATGAGCCGGCCGTCGGCCAGCAGCAGCACCTGGTCGGCCACCGCGGCCGCCACCGGGTCATGGGTGACCATCACGATGGTCTGGCCGCGCTCGTCGACCAGGTCGCGGAGCATCGCGAGCACCTGGCGGGAGGTGTGCGCGTCGAGCGAGCCGGTCGGCTCGTCGGCGAAGACCACGGCCGGGGCGTTGAGCAGCGCGCGGGCGATCGCGACACGCTGCTGCTGGCCGCCGGAGAGCTCGATCGGGCGGTGGCGGGCACGGTCCGCGAGGCCGACCCGGGCCAGCGCCTCGTCGAGGTCGGCCGGCTCGACGCGGCGGCCGGCCAGGCGGGCGGGAAGACCGACATTCTGCCCGGCGGTGAGCGATGAGATCAGGTTGAACGCCTGGAAGACGAATCCCACGCGCTCGCGGCGCAGCAGGGCGAGGCCGGTCTCGTCAAGCCGGCTCAGGCCAACGCCGTCGAGCACGACCTCGCCCGAGGTCGGCCTGTCCAAGCCCGCGGCGCAATGCAGCAGGGTCGACTTGCCCGAACCGGACGGGCCCATGACCGCTGTGAACGTGCCGGCGGGCAGGTCGACCGTGACGCCGTCGAGCGCGGTCACCCGGTCGGAGCCGGCGCGATAGTCCTTGCGTAGATCGCGGAGCGACACCATCGGAATCGTCATGGCCAAGGACGATCGCGGATGGGACGCCGTGAGTCGTCCGACCCAGGTACACAATTGGTGATCACCAATTTCAGACCCTGGTCTGACGCGCTCGACGCCCCTCCCTCATTAATGTCGCCGGCATGACGACTGCCGCGCCCTCCGTGCTTCTCCGCGGACTGAGCCGCGGCCAGCTGCTCGCCATCGACGCGCTGCTGGCCGTGGCGGTTGCGCTGCTCGGCTGGAGTGCCGCCGTGGAGGCTCCCCTCCCGCCACGCCCGTCGTGGCATGAGCCGGCCTGGCTGTCGGTGCTCACGGGCGTCCTGCTGGCGGCGCCGGTGGCGGTTCGCCGGCTCCGGCCCGAGGCCGCGGCGTGGGCCGGGTTGGCCCTGGCTACGGCGGCCGTCGGCAGCGGCGTGATCCCCGACTATGCCGGGATCGCCCCCATGGTCGTGCTGGCCCTCGTCCTCTACACGGTCGGTACCGATGTCGAGGTGCGTCGCTCGCTTTGGCTCGTGCTCATCTCTCTTGCGGTGGTCGGCGTCGTGTTCGGGTGGACGGTGAGGGAGCCGTTCGAGGTCGGCCTCGTCCTCTGGGTGCTCGGCCTGTGCTGGACGGTCGGGCTCACGGTCCGCGAGCGCCGGGCCTACGCCGCCCGCAGCCATGAACAGGCCACCGAGCTGGCGCTCGGGCATGAGAGGCTGCGCATCGCGCGCGACCTTCACGACATCGTGGCCCACAACATGAGCGTGATCGCGGCCCGGGCCGCGGTGGCCGACCACATCGCCGATGACCAGCCGCAGGAGATGCGGGAGTCGCTGCGGATCATCGCCGCCACCAGCCGGGAGGCGCTGGCCGAGCTGCGCCGGGCGCTCGGGGCCTTGCGGGCGGAGGCGGTCGTCGTGCCGACGCCGGGGCTCGCCGATCTGGGCGGTCTCGTGGCGTCCGCGCGGTCGGCGCGGCTCGCTGTCGATCTCGAGCTGCGTGGCGACCGGGCGGTCCCCGAGGGCGTCGGGGTCGCTGTCTTCCGCATGGTGCAGGAGGCGCTCACCAACGTGCTCAAGCACGCGCGGGCGACGACCTGCCGGGTCGACATCGACATCGGGCGCGGCGAGCTGCGGCTCGAGGTGACCGACAACGGTTCGGGCGGAGCACGTGACGCAGGGTCGCGCGATAACGGGGCCCGTGAAGGCGGGATGCGTGAGGGTGGAATGGGACAGGGTCTGATCGGCATGCGAGAGCGGGCGGCGATGTTCGGCGGTGATCTCATCGCCGGCCCGGGGCCGCAGGGTGGCTGGGTGGTGGCGACGACCCTGCGGTACGCGTCATGAGCGCCGAGGTGAGAGTTGCCCTGGCCGACGATCACGCGCTGATGCGGGAGAGCTTCCGGCTGCTGCTCGATCACACGCCCGGGTTGTCCTGCGTCGGCGAGGCCGGCAACGGCAAGGAGGCCGTCGAGCTCGCCCATCGCGAAGAGCCCGACGTCATTCTGATGGACGTGCGGATGCCGGAGATGAGCGGCATCGAGGCGACTCGCGAGATCTGCCAGGGCGACGCGGGCCTGGATACCAAGGTGATCGTCCTGACCACGTTCGACCTGGACGAGTACGTGTTCGGGGCGATCAGGGCGGGCGCGAGCGGGTTCCTGCTCAAGGAGGTGCTGCCGGGGGAGCTGATCCAGGCGATCCGGGTGGTCGCGGCGGGCGAGGCGTTGCTGACGCCGGCGGCCACGCGCCGGCTGATCACGGCCTTCGTCGCGCAGCCCGAGCGGCCGGTGAGCTCGTTGCGTGACGTCACCGCCCGCGAACGGGAGGTCCTGACCCTGATCGGTCGAGGCCGCTCCAACGAGGAGATCGCGGCCGAACTGCACGTCGGCATCTCGACCGTCAAATCCCACATCGGCCGCCTCCTGACCAAGCTGAACGCCCGCGACCGAGCCCAACTGGTCGTGGCCGCCTACGAGTCCGGCCTCCGCTGAGGCGACCCGCGATCGGCCAGGGTGACGGGAGGGCGACCGATGGCGGGCGACGGCGGGCGAGGGCGACGGCGGGCTGGGGTGACGGGTGCGCGGGGGTGACGGGCGGGCTGGGGCGACGGGCGGGCTGAGGCGACCGCGGGCTGGGGTGACGGGCGGGCTGAGGCGACCGCGGGCTGGGGTGACGGGCGGGCTGAGGCGACCGCGGGCTG
>NZ_KB903355.1 GCF_000379645.1 Paractinoplanes globisporus DSM 43857 | reverse complement strand
GCTGCCCGCCTGCGCTGCCCGTCCGCGCTGCCCGTCCGCGCGCTGCCTGTCCGCGCTGCCCGCCTGCGCTGCCCGCCTGCGCTGCCCGTCCGCGCCGCCCGCCCGCGCTGCCCGTCCGTCCGCCCTCCGCGATGAGCTATTCGCCCTTTGGGGTGGGGGTGGGGAAAGTCCACACGCGAGAGGCGCGCTATGGCCTGGGGAATCGCCTGGTCGCGGTGAGGGGCAGGGCGGGGGAATTGCGGTTGGGGGCTGCGTCAACCACGTACTTCTGAATTGAAGGGCTTGGCTTGTGGCGCGGGAGAGAGCGGCGTCACAGAAGCTGCACTAAGTAGCCGATCAGTGCCAGGCCGATTACGGCGCTGCCGGTCAGAAGTAGAGCGCCGCCCATGCGGGAGGGGCCGCGGCGGATCATGCGGTGGGTGGAGACCACGAGCGTGACCAGGACCAGTGCACCGATCACCGCCTGGCCGGCGGGGAGAAGTAGGTCGGAGACGGCGTCTGCGGCCACTGTCGGGGAAGGTCCCATGTGCCCACTCTGTCATGACGTGAAAGGTTGCGCGGGTCGTCGCGGTCATGGGGGTCGATTTGCATCGGGCGAGGGTGATCACGTAACTTTCTTTCTGCCCGCGGGAAACCCGGACGGAACGGCACGAAAGTGACGGGCCTAGGGGGTTCGGTGGGTGGCTGAGGCTCGCGCTAAGCTTGCCGACGCACCCGGGCGATGCCGGGCGGAGGTCCTGGAAACAGGATTTGCGCCGGCGGGCTTGACCGGGTAGAGTTACAAAGCCCGCAGGGAGCCGGGCGGACTGATCGCCTCAGCGATCGTCGGCCGGTCCAGCGAGGTTACCTCTACGACTTACCCGCTTCAGGGCGGGCGCGTTTCGTGGGGCAAACACTTGGGCGATTTTCGCAAGATTCACGATCTTGTGCTTGCGGAGTCGGCCGGGTAAGTTTGAGCGGTTGCCCCGAGGGCGGTATTGCTTCGGGTGTGGTTGTTCTTTGAGAACTCAACAGGGTGCTTGTAAAGCCAGTGCCAATTGTTTTATACCCTGGCCGGTTTGTTCCGGCTTGG
>NZ_KB903354.1 GCF_000379645.1 Paractinoplanes globisporus DSM 43857 | reverse complement strand
GGAGAGTTTGGCGATGGATGCCTTGGCGTGCAGGGTTTTGCGGTCGGTGTCGTTGTCGGCTTCCCAGGCGACCTGGTGGGTGTAGGCGCGGTTGACGGTGATGTCGACGGCGGAGTCGGCGAGCATGCCCTGGATGAGTTGGTAGCTGGCGATGGGTGCGCCGAACTGGTGGCGTTCGACCGCCCAGTCCCGGGCGAGAGACAGGGCACGCTCGGAAGCGCCGATGGTCCGCGCGGCGATCATCAGGCGTTCCTCGGTGAACCAGGATCGGGTGATGTCGTAACCCTGGCCGAGCTCGCCCAGGACGTTCTCGTCCGGCACGAAGACATCCGTGTACGTGAACTCGGGGTGCTCGTAGACGAAGGTGTGCATGAATCGCGGGATCCGCTTGATCTCGACGCCGGGAGTGTCGCGATCGACGAGGAAGAGGGTCGGCTTGCGGTCCTCACCGGCCAGGGCCAGCAGGACCTGGAAGTCGGCGTGGTCGCCGACGGTGACAAACCATTTCTCGCCGTTGATGGACCAACCACCGGACACTTTGGTGGCCGTCGTCCGGATGCTCTGCGGGTCGGAGCCGGCCCCGGCCTCGGTGACGGCGTAGCAGTCGCGCCGCTCGCCGTTGATGGTCGGTATGAGGTACTTCTCGCGCTGGGCCGGGGTGCAGAAGCGCAGGGCGTTGGCCGGTCGCCAGACCATGTCCCACAGGGCGCCGGTGAGCTTGCCCAGCTCCTCCTGCACGATGACCTGCTCGGTGATGGTGAGGCCCGCGCCGCCCCACTCGGCCGGCATGTTGATGGCCTGCAGGCCGGCGGCCAGCACCTCCTTGGTCACCTCGGCGTGCACCTCGGCGGGCAGTCCGTTGTTCTCCTCGCACGCCTGCTCGTAGGGCGCGATCTTCTCGAAGAGGGCCCGCGCGCTCTGCTTCAGGTCGTGCTGGCGGGCGGAGTAGCGAAAGTCCATGAATTCTCCCCTTAGCCGAGTTGGAGCACGCGGGTGCCGCGTTTGGTCAGTTCGTTGGCGATGATGAGGCGCTGGATCTCGGAGGTGCCCTCCCAGATGCGGTCGACGCGGACCTCCCGGTAGAGGCGCTCGACCGGGTTGGCGCGGTCGTATCCGCGTCCTCCGTGGATCTGCAGGCTGCGGTCGATGACCCGGCTCGCCGCTTCGCTGGCGGAGAGTTTGGCGATGGATGCCTTGGCGTGCAGGGTTTTGCGGTCGGTGTCGTTGTCGGCTTCCCAGGCGACCTGGTGGGTGTA
>NZ_KB903353.1 GCF_000379645.1 Paractinoplanes globisporus DSM 43857 | reverse complement strand
TGAGGCGTGATGCCGAGCCGTATCAGGTGAAGTCAGTGATCCTATGCTGCCGAGAAAAGCCTCTAGCGATGTTCCGAGCGGCCCGTACCCTAAACCGACACAGGTGGTCAGGTAGAGAATACCGAGGCGACGGGCGAACTGTGGTTAAGGAACTCGGCAAATTGCCCCCGTAACTTAGGGAGAAGGGGGGCCGGACGCGTGAAGCCCCTTTGCGGGTGGAGCGTGGTATGGCCGCAGAGAGCAGGGGGAAGCGACTGTTTACTAAAAACACAGGTCCATGCCAAGTCGTAAGACGATGTATATGGACTGACGCCTGCCCGGTGCTGGAACGTTAAGGGGACCTATTAGCTCTTCGGGGCGAGGTGGAGAACTTAAGCGCCAGTAAACGGCGGTGGTAACTATAACCATCCTAAGGTAGCGAAATTCCTTGTCGGGTAAGTTCCGACCTGCACGAATGGCGTAACGACTTCCCCACTGTCTCAACCACAGGCCCGGCGAAATTGCAGTACGAGTAAAGATGCTCGTTACGCGCGGCAGGACGGAAAGACCCCGGGACCTTTACTATAGCTTGACATTGGTATCCGAATTTAATTGTGTAGGATAGGTGGGAGCCGGTGAAGCCTGGACGCCAGTTCGGGTGGAGGCATTGTTGAAATACCACTCTGTTGGGTTTGGGTATCTAACTTGCGGCCCTGATCGGGTCGAGGGACAGTGTCTGGTGGGTAGTTTAACTGGGGCGGTTGCCTCCTAAAGGGTAACGGAGGCGCCCAAAGGTTCCCTCAGCCTGGTTGGCAATCAGGTGTTGAGTGTAAGTGCACAAGGGAGCTTGACTGTGAGACTGACGGGTCGAGCAGGGACGAAAGTCGGGACTAGTGATCCGGCACTTGCGTGTGGAAGCGGTGTCGCTCAACGGATAAAAGGTACCCCGGGGATAACAGGCTGATCTTCCCCAAGAGTCCATATCGACGGGATGGTTTGGCACCTCGATGTCGGCTCGTCGCATCCTGGGGCTGTAGCAGGTCCCAAGGGTTGGGCTGTTCGCCCATTAAAGCGGTACGCGAGCTGGGTTTAGAACGTCGTGAGACAGTTCGGTCCCTATCCGCCGTGCGCGTTGGATACTTGAGAAGGGCTGTCCCTAGTACGAGAGGACCGGGACGGACGAACCTCTGGTGTGCCAGTTGTCCCGCCAGGGGCACGGCTGGTTGGCTACGTTCGGAAGGGATAACCGCTGAAAGCATCTAAGCGGGAAGCCTGCTTCGAGATGAGGTATCCCACCCCCT
>NZ_KB903351.1 GCF_000379645.1 Paractinoplanes globisporus DSM 43857 | reverse complement strand
CCGCAGTGGTGCGTACTGGCGAAGGCTGATCGAGCTCAGAGCACTTCGGATCAACTAGGGTCTTTGGATTGCGCTGGAAGGTCGGGTGCAGTGACCCGACTTGGGCCAAGATCGTAGATCTTGACTTGGCTCGGTGGCGTTGAGCTGCGGGTTCGCTCGTCGGGGCGAGCGAATGTGCGCACTAATCGTGGGGTCCGTACGGTGATCGGGTGGTCCCGTACGTGCGCACGGCTGAAGGCGGCGTCGAGTGCGCGGGCGGTGCAGATCGTCATCGTCTCTCAATCGCTGCGGGCCCTGAACCGGTCCCTGCAGTCGTCCTGGAGGTCGCGTGCGCATCAGCCTTGGCGATGTGTCCCTGTGGTTCGATGTCTCCGGCCCGTCGGTCCTCCCGCAGGGGGACACGACGGTAGAGCGCCCGGTCCTGGTGGCCGTGCACGGCGGCCCCGGCCTGGACCACATGACGGTGAAGCCCGCGCTGGAACCGCTGGCCGCCGATTTGCAGATCCTGTACTTCGACCTACGCGGCCACGGCCGCAGCGACCGCAGCAGCGCCGAGTCCTGGAACATGCGGACCTGGGCCGATGACCTGCGGCGGCTGTGCGACGCGCTCGGGCTGGGCAAGCCGGTCGTCCTCGGCAGCAGCTTCGGCGGCGACGTCGCGCTCACCTACGCGGCGCTGTTCCCCGATCACCCTGGCGGCATCATCCTGGCCAACACGACTGGTGGCCACTGGGACGATCCGCGAGGTATCGAGGCGTTCGGCCGTGTCGGCGGCCCCGAAGCGGCCGCCGTCATCGAGCGCGTCCGCACCTACCGCCGGGACGGAGCCGCCGCGGACGCCGAGGATCTGCAGGCTGAGTTCATCCGCGTCTGCTATCCGCTCTACAGTGTCACGCCGGGCTGGGCCGAGGAGTCCCGCCGGTTCCAGGCCCGGATGATCAGGAACCCGGACGTCGCCGCGCACTACGACACCCACGAGGTCTTAAGCTTCGATCCCTGGAGCCTGCTCGGCGCCGTGCGGTGCCCCGTCCTGGTCCTGGCCGGCGAGGACGACCCGGTCTGCCCGCTGCCCGTGGTCGAGGAACTAGCCGGCCAGCTGCCGGCCGACACCACCCGCCTCGTGCGGCTTCCCGGGGCGCGTCACACCATCTTCCGCGACCGCCCGGACCTCACCTTCCCCGCCGTCAAGACCTTTGTCGCCCAGATCGGGGAAAGCCACCACGCCAGCTGAGCCGAGTTGCCCGGCCACGAAGATGATGCTCAGAGAACCTGGTTCCCACAAAGGAGGTTCTCCAACGCATCCACGGTGGCCCAGGTGCGCACTAATGTGGCCTAACTCGGGTCTGACAGCACTCGGTTGGCAGGTGGTGCGAGTCTGGGAGCACGAGGAGCCGGCGGAAGCCGCAGCTCGTATTGCCGCAGTGGTGCGTACTGGCGAAGGCTG
>NZ_KB903350.1:91649-373546 GCF_000379645.1 Paractinoplanes globisporus DSM 43857 | reverse complement strand
GCCCGCGCCGCCGATGCCGGAGGTGCCCGCGCCGCCGATGCCGGAGGTGCCCGCGCCGCCGGGGCCGGAGACACCCGTGCCGCCGGAGGCGTCGGTCCCGCCTAGGCCGGAGGCGCTCGTGTCGCCGGGGCTGGAGGGGTCGGTCCCGCCTAGGCCGGAGGCGTCCGCGGTGGCGGAGTCCGAGGTGTCGGCCTTTCCAGGGCCTGACGTGCCGGCGCTGCCCGGGCCGGCCGCAGGGTCGGGGAGGTCGATCGCGCGGGCGCCGACGCGGCCCGGATAGCCGGAGCGCCAGGCGTGCGGGGTCAGGTTGGCGATCGAGCGGGGCGACGTGTGCGAGATCGGGTTTTCTCCCGCCTGCCACAGGTCGCGGGCCGGGGCGAGACGGCGGCTCGGCGGCCCCCACAGCGGCTCGCCCTTCGACCGGCGGTCGGACGCGGGCCGGCCGGGCCGGGTGGAGGCCTGGTCCTGGGTGGTCTCGCCGTGCGCGTCGGCGGCGGCGAGCCGGGCACCGAGTCCCCACCGCGGGCCGAAACCGGTGCGGGCGGCGGAACCGTCGGGGCGGGTGGAGCCGGCCCGGGCGGCCGGACCGTCCGGCTGGGCCGAAAGCTGGGCCGAAAGCCGGGACGAGGGCTGGGACGAGGGCCGGGTCGATGGCCCGGATGACGGCCGGGTCGAGGGGTCTCCGTCGGCGCGGGCATCGGAGTGGCGCCCCCGGCGACCGCGGAGCTCGCCGGCCATGACGCGCAGCCAGTGGGTCAGGGTGGGGCGGTCGGCGCGGGCCGGGCGGCTCATCCGGGGGTAGGCGACGCTGCCCACCTCGGCCACGCGCAGGCCGAGCACCGCCGGGCGCAGGGTGAGCAGCGGGAACAACTCGGGTCCGTCCGTCCGGGCGGCGCCCGCGCGCGGCGACGGGTCGGGCAGGTCCAGCCGCTCCAAGGCGTCCCGCCAGAACGCCGTGTAACCGAAGCCGGGGTCGGTGCGGTCGGTGCCGAACACGGTGTTGACGATCCAGATCAGCAGGAGGTTGGCCCAGCGCCGGAAACGGCCGCCGGTCAGGTCGCGGCCGCCCTCGCGGTAACGGGAGCCGAGGACCACGTCGGCGCCGCCGGTCAGGGCGTCTACGTAGCGCGGGATCTCGCCGGGATCGGTCGAGCCGTCGCCGTTCAGCGTGACCACTACGTCGCAGCTGCTCGCGGCCAGGCCCGTGGCCAGGGCATTTCCCGCGCCGGGGCGGCCGGGGCGCAGCACCCGGGCGTCGGGCCGCGCGGAGCGGACCACCGCCGCCGTCTCGGTGGTCGGTCCCTCGCACACCACGATGACCTCGTCGACCGGGGGCAGGCCGCGCAGCATCAAGGGAAGGCCGCCCGGATCGCGGACGGGGATGACGACGCTTACGGACGGTGATGGTCGGCGATGACGGATCGTCGCTGGGTTGAGCGGCGAGGGAGGCATGGCGGTGCTCCTCACGTGGAACTGCTGATCTTTGAAGCTACCGGCCGGCAACCGAACAGCAACTCATCGGAACGGTGGAGGCCACTCCTTCGGGCGGTCGGAAACGGCTCTGCCGAACGGGGTGACGGAACGTATGCGTCTCGTACACCGCTACTGTGCGTACAAACCGAGGAGGATCCGAGGTAGGGTTTGGGTGATTGCGGATCAGACGCGGGTGAATGTCTGTCGGAAGGAAAAAGGCAGTGAAACTTGGCCTGCACATCTCGAACTTCACCTGGCCCGAGGGCGCTCCGCGGCTCGGCGCCGTGCTCGCCGACGTGGCCTCGTCGGCCGAGGAGGCGGGGTTCGACCGGGTCAGCGTGATGGACCACGTCTGGCAGATCCGGGGAGTCGGCCCGGCGGAGAACGACATGCTCGAGGCGTACACCGCCCTCGGCTACCTCGCGGCCCACACCAAGGCCGTCAAGCTGTTCACCATGGTCACCGGCGTGACCTATCGCGACCCCGGCCTGCTGGCCAAGGCGGTCACCACGCTCGACGTGCTCTCCGGCGGCCGCGCGATGCTCGGCATCGGCGCCGCGTGGAACGAGGACGAGTCGCGCGGTCTCGGGCTCTTCTTCCCCTCGACGAAGGAGCGTTTCGAGCGGCTGGAGGAGGCTCTCCAGATCTGTCAGCAGATGTTCACCGGCGACGAGACGCCGTACCAGGGCAAGCATTACCAGCTCGGCCGGCTGCTCAACTCGCCGATGCCGCTGACCAAGCCGCACCCGCGGATTCTGATCGGCGGCGGCGGCGAGAAGAAGACGCTGCTGCTCGTCGCGAAGTACGCCGACGCGTGCAACCTCTTCCCGAGCCCGGAGGTGGGGCACAAGCTCGACGTGCTCAAGCAGCACTGCGAGACCGTGGGCCGGGACTACGACGAGATCGAGAAGACCGTCATGTTCCACTACGACCTCACCACCAAGAGCCCGGGCGAGATCATCGAGGGCCTTCGCGGCCTGGCCGCCATGGGCTTCCAGCAGGCCCACGGCAGCCTGGTCAACGCGTACGACACCAAGCAGTTCGAGGTCTTCCAGAAGGAGATCATCCCAGCGGCAGCGGAGCTGTGAGCACGATCAGGGCGGTCGTCTTCGACCTCGACGGCGTCATCATCGACTCCGAGGAGGTCTGGGAGGAGGTCCGCCGGGGGTACGTGGCCGAGTACGGTCGCGAGTTCCTCCCGGACACCCAGGACCGGATGATGGGCATGAGCACCGGCGAGTGGTCGCGGCACCTGGCCGAGGAGGTCGGCGTGCCGCGCACCCCCGAGCAGGTCGCGGACGACGTGCTGGGCCGGATGGCCGAGCGGTACCGCGCGGACCTGCCGCTCATCCCCGGCTCGGTCGAGGCGGTGCGCCGTATCGGCGAGCGCTTCACGCTGGCGCTCGCCAGCTCGTCGTCCCGGGTCCTGATCGACCAGGTGCTGGCCACGGCCGGGCTCACCGACGCCTTCCAGGTGACGCTCTCCACCGAGGAGGTGCCGCGGGGCAAGCCGTACCCCGACGTCTATCTCACGGCGGCCGAGAAGCTCGGTCTCGCCCCGGCCGTCTGCGCCGCGGTGGAAGATTCGAGCAACGGCCTGCGCTCGGCCGCGGCGGCCGGCCTGGCCGTGGTGGCGGTGCCGCACGGTGTCTACCCTCCGGCGCCGGATGCGCTGGCCAAGGCGACGCTGGTGGTGTCGGATCTGCGCGAGCTGACAGTGGAAGCTATCGATAGGCTCCGCTGATGGGGGAATTCCGGTCGGCCGCGGGTACGGACCTGCACTACGAGCTGCGCGGCGACGGGCCGCTCCTGGTCTGCCAGCCCGGCGGACCGGGGCGGCCCGGCGGCTATCTGGGCGATCTCGGCGGGGTGGACCGCACGCATACTCTGCTGCTGCTCGACCAGCGCGGCACGGGGCTTTCCGCGCCGGCGCCGTCGCACGTCTTCACGGACATCGCCGAGGACCTCGAACGGCTGCGGCTCGACCTGGGGGTGGACCGCCTCGACCTGCTCGGGCACTCGGCCGGGGCCTGGCCGGTGCTTGCTTATGCGGCGCGGCATCCGTCTCGGGTGTCGCGGCTCGTGCTGCTCGCGCCGTCGCGGATCCCTATCCCGATGGGAGCAGACGAGCCCAACCAGGATGTGCTGGTCAAGAGATGGTTTGCCGCGGAGCCGTGGTACGCGCCGGCCAAGGCGGCGTGGGATGCGGGGCTCGACAGCGAGGAGCCGGATCCGGCGTTCATGCCGCTGGTTTATGGGGCCGATTCCCCGGCGGTGCGGGCGCATGCTCGGCGGGCGGAGGTGATCGGGGATTACACGGATTTCTGGGCGGACACGCTTGACCCGGGAGATCTGGCGGCGGTGGGTGTGCCGGTGACCATCGTCGCGGGGGAGCGGGATGTTGTCACTGGGCTGGCTGCTCCGCATGTGCTGGCGGATTGGCTTCCTAACGCTTCTATTGTTTGGCTGGCTGGGGCTGGGCACTATCCGTGGGTTACTCATCCTGAGGCTACTCGGGAGGCTATTGAGGTGGGGTTGTCTCGGGGGTCGCCGCCGCTTTGAAGACCGTGGGGCTCCGCCCCCGGCTTCAGCTCGGAGATCACCCCCGGGTTTCTCTGGGCGGCATTCGCCGCCAAACCGAAACCGGCGCCGCCGCTCGGCGAGGGTTGAGGGCTAACTAGCTGCTAGGGCGGCGTAGTTGGGTAGGTCTAGGTTGGTGCTGCGGTCGGCGGCGATTTTGAAGGTCAGGTCTATTACCCACTTCTGGTTGTTGAGGAAGTTGCGGGCTCGGATGCCGGTCCTCGTCTTGGGAGCCAGGAACTTGCCGGTGGTGTCGCCGCCTTTTTGGGTGCCTCGGGCGAACTTGCCGATTCGCTTTTCGTAGGCGGGGAAGGCGATGCGGTGGTCGCCGTTGGCTTTGGCCAACTCGCCGGCCAGGACGTAGGCCGAGACGATCGCGGTGCCGTTGCCCTGGCCGCCGATGGTGGCGCCGCAGGCCGCGTCGCCCACCAGTGCTACGCGGCCCTTGGTCCAGGTGGGGTTGTCTACCCGGCAGATCTGGTCGAACCAGACGTCGGGGGCGGCGTCGAGCAGGTCTAGCAGGCGCGGGGCCAGCCAGCCCATACCGGTGAAGCGGTCGCGGATCAGGCGTTTCTGGGCGTCGCGGTCGTGGCGGTCGTACCGCAGCTTGGGGGAGGCGAAGGCTACGAAAGCGGAGGCGATCGTGGGGTCCTGGTGGTTGCCGCCGATGCTCATCATCGCGCCGGGCTCGTTGTGCAGGAGCATGTCGCGGGTCAGGCCCCACTCGTTCGGCACGTCCCAGCCGCCGACGTAGTAGCCCAGGTGTTTCACGAACTGCTCCTCGGGGCCGAAGGCCAGGCGGCGGACGCCGGAGTGGACGCCGTCGGCGCCCAGCACCAGGTCGAAGTCGCGCTGGAGGCCGCTCGCGAAGGTCACGGACACGCGGTCGGGTGTCTCGGTCATCGCGGTGATGCGGTCGCCGAAGAGGAACTCGGTGCCGGGGGCGGACTCGCACAGGACGCGGGACAGGTCGCCGCGCTGCACCTCGAGCTCGCCCCCGGCCAGGCCGGCCGGCCACTCCATGAGGCGCTCGCCGTCGGCGTCGACGAAGCGCATGGCGGTGCCGTGGGTCTCCATCGCGCGCAGGGCCGGCAGCACGCCCATCTTGTCGAGCACGCCCATGTGCAGCTCGCCGCGGAAGTCGACGGCGCTGCCGCCGGTGCGCAGGGCGGGCGCCACCTCGACGATCGTCGGGCGGTGGCCGAAGCGGCCGAGCCAGTGGGCCAGCGCCGGGCCCGCGATGCTCGCGCCTGAGATCAGGATCTCCATCGTTCTCGTCTCCCCGAAAATTGTGTCCGCCGGACTCGGTTATTTCTGTGTACGGTAGACGCTGTTTGAAGGGAAGGCAACATGACTGGTGATTTCTTCTGGGCGCAGCGCCCCCGGCCGACCCGCGGCCCCAAGCCGGCGCTCACCCTCGACCAGATCGCCGAGGCGGGAATCGCGATCGCCGACGCCGAGGGTCTCGCGGCCGTCTCGATGCAGCGGGTCGCGGCCGACCTGGGTTATACGAAGATGTCGCTCTACCGCTATCTGCCCGGCAAGGCCGAGCTGGTCGGGGCCATGCTCGAGCGTGCGCTGGGCGAGCCGCCCGAGATCTCCGGCGGCTGGCGGGACGGGCTCACCCACTGGGCGACGGCGCTGTTCGAGGGGTATTCGGCCCACGCCTGGGCGCTCGAGGCGAGCACCGGCCGCCGCCCGGTCGGCCCGGTCGAGATCGCCTGGCTGGAAAGAGCGCTGAGCGTGCTACCGCCCGGCCTGACCGGCGCCGAGCGGTTCGACACGGTGGCCACCGTCTCCGGCCACGTCCGGATGTTCGCCGGGCAGAGCGTCGGCCCCGAGGGCGACCTGACCGCCGCCATGAGCGTGGTCCTGCGCGATCACGCCGAGCGATTTCCGGCGGTGGTCGCCGCGCTCATCGACATCGATGCGCACGGCGGCACCGACGACGCGTTCGCGTTCGGGCTCGGCCGCATCCTCGACGGATTGGAAGTGCTTGTCGCGCAACGGGTGTGAAGCATGTTCTTGGTGGGTAGACGGTGGCCACTTGGCCTAGGAGGTGGCCCGTGCAGGTGCTCGCAGCGAGCGGACTCCGGCTCGACCTGGACGTCTACGACTACCTGATCCTCGCGCTCTACTTCATCACCGTGCTGGGCATCGGCTTCGCGGCCCGCGCTGCGATCAGGACGAGCGCCGACTTCTTCCTCTCCGGGAGATCGATGCCGGCCTGGGTGACCGGCCTCGCCTTCATCTCGGCAAACCTCGGAGCCCTCGAGATCCTCGGCATGGCCGCCAACGGCGCCCAGTACGGCCTGATGACCCTGCACTACTACTGGGTCGGCGCGGTGCCCGCGATGGTCTTCCTCGGCATCGTGATGATGCCGTTCTACTACGGCTCCAAGGTGCGCAGCGTCCCCGAGTTCCTGCGGCGGCGCTTCAACAACGGCACCCACCTGTTCAACGGGATCAGTTTCGCGGTCGCGCAGGTGCTGATCGCGGGCGTCAACCTCTTTGCCCTCGCGCTGGTCCTGCAGACGCTGCTGGGCTGGCCGCTCTGGATCTCCATCATGCTGGGCGCGGCCATCGTGCTCGCCTACATCACCCTTGGCGGCCTCTCCTCGGCGATCTACAACGAGGTGCTGCAGTTCTTCGTGATCCTGGCCGGTCTGATCCCGATCACGATCGTCGGGCTCACCAAGGTCGGCGGCGTCGACGGCCTGTTCGAGAAGGTGCGGCAGACCCCGCTCGGCGAGCCCGGGCTGCACACCTGGGCCAACACCGGCAGCACGGACAACCCGCTCGGCGCGAGCTGGATCGGCATCATCTTCGGCCTGGGCTTCGTGCTCTCGTTCGGGTACTGGACGACCAACTTCGCCGAGGTGCAGCGCGCACTGTCGGCCAAGAACATGAGCGCCGCCCGGCGTACGCCGATCATCGGCGCTTTCCCCAAACTGGTGATCCCGGTGGTCACCGTGGTGCCCGGCCTGATCGCGCTGGTCACCGTCAAGGGGCTGGGCGCCGAGAGCGGCGACCTGCAGTACAACTACGCGATCCCGCAGCTCATGCGGGAACTGCTGCCCAACGGTGTGCTCGGGGTGGCCGTGACCGGCCTGCTGGCCTCGTTCATGGCCGGCATGGCGGCCAACGTCTCCGGGTTCAACACCGTCTTCACGTACGACATCTGGCAGAGCTACGTCCGCAAGGACCGCAGCGACGAGTACTACCTGCGCGTCGGCCGGATCGCCACGGTCGGCGGCGTGCTGATCGGCATCGGCACCGCGTTCATCGCGGCCGGCTTCAACAACATCATGAATTACATCCAGGCGCTGTTCTCGTTGTTCAACGCCCCGCTGTTCGCGACTTTCATCGTCGGCCTGTTCTGGAAGAGGATGTCCGCCTGGGCCGGCTTCTGGTCGCTGGTGCTCGGCACCCTGGCCTCGCTGACGCTGTACCTCCTGCACCTGGGCGACGTGATCAAGTTCAACTCCGACCTGGACGAGAGCTTCTGGGGCGCGGGCGCCGCGTTCGTGGTGGCCGTGATCGTGGCGCTGATCGTCACCCAGTTCACCCCGTCGAAACCCGAGGAGGAGCTTCGCGGCCTCGTCTACGGCCTCGGCGGCAGCACCACCTCCGGTGACGTGATCCTCGCCGCCGACAAGGTGTGGTGGCGCAACCCGGTGCTGCTCGGCGCGATCGCGCTGGTCCTGGCCGTGGTCCTGTACATCCCGGTCTGGTGAGGGGATACCTGACATGGCAAACGAATCCGACGCCAGTCGCCGCCGCGTTGTCCGGCTCTTCGACGTCCGGCTGGTGATCGGCGGGCTGTTCGTGGTCTACGGCGTGATCGTCACGCTGATCGGGCTGTTCGACACCTCCGCCGAGATCGCCAAGGCGCAGGGCGTGCACATCAACCTCTGGATGGGCATCGCGATGCTCGTCTTCGGCCTGCTCATGCTGCTCTGGCTCCGCCTGAGCCCGCCCGAGCCCCTCCCCGGCGCCACGGACGACGAGGCCGACACCGCCCCGAGCGACGACCAGGATTGAGGCGGCCACGGCCCAAAAGCGGCGGAAACGGGTTTGCTGATTACCGGAACGGTGTGGAACGGGTGCGGCTCGGTTGCACAGCCTCCGCATATCTTCCAGTGAGGGGTCTGACCTTCCGATAGACAGGGCATGGAACCACTCGCCGCAGTCAGCCTCGCCACCTCCGGCGGTAGCCGTCCCGCCGGCTGGCAGGCTCAAGTGAGAATCGATTACGTCATCAACAAGGTCGCGCAGACTCATCGCGGGCAATCCGAGCATGAGGTTGCGCAGGCGATCCACGACCAACTCCGTGCCGTCGGAGTGGTCCCGAACGGGCGGCAGATCGCGCAGTACGCCAACGCGATCTCGTCGCTCCCGGAAATACCCCCGAACAACAAGAAGTGAGCGCGAGGCCCGGTCCGTGAAGCCGTCCACGGACCGGGCCGAACGCGTTCAGGCCGCCGGCGCGAACCGCAGAATGCGATCGTCCGAATCCACCGGATGACCACGACCGTCCCGGTTCGAGGTCAGCACCCACAGCGCCCCGTCCGGCGCGGCTCCCACGGTCCGCAGCCGCCCGTACTTCCCGGTGAGAAAGGCCTTCGGCGAGTGGGTGCCGAGCGCCACCGTCCACAGCCGCTGGCCCTTCAGCGCGGCCACGTACAGCGTGTTCCCGATGATCGCGGCCCCCGAGGGCGAGGCGTCGTCGGTGCGCCACTGCACGATCGGGTCGGCGTACTTCGGGTTGTCGCCCTTGCCCTCCACGACCGGCCATCCGTAGTTCTTGCCGGGCTCGATGATGTTCACCTCGTCCCAGGTGTCCTGGCCGAACTCGATCCCGTACATCGTCCCGTCGGCCGACCACGCGAGTCCCTGCACGTTACGGTGCCCCATCGACCAGATCGGCGAGCCCGCCGTCGGGTTGCCCGGCGCCGGCTTGCCGTCCCGGGTCAGCCGGAGGATCTTCCCGTTGACGTCCGTGGGGTTCTGCGACTGCTCACCCTCGCTCGCGTCGCCGGTGCCCACGTAGAGCATCCCGTCCGGGCCGAACGCGAGCCGCCCGCCGTTGTGCCGCGGCCCCCGGGTGATCCCGTCGAAGATCACCGTGGGCGTGTCGTCCGACAGCCGGAATCGGGCGATCTTGTTCTCGTCCTCGGCGGTGTAATAGGCGTACACATATTTGTTCTGCCGGTATTGGGGGTCGACGGCGAGGCCGAGCAGCCCGCCCTCGCCACCCGACCGCGATTCGTCGATGTGGTAGACCCGCTTGGGCTGGCCGCCGCCGACGGGAATCTGGAATATGTCGCCGCGGTTCCGCTCGCCGACCAGCGCGGTGCCGTCCGGCAGGAACGCGAGACCCCACGGAACCTCGAGCCCGGTCACGATCGTCTGCGGCTTGCTCAGGTCCGGGGCCTTGGCGGCGACGGAGCCGGAGGTGGGTGCGGCCGGCGACGGCACGGTGACCTCGGCGCGCGGTGAGGAGGACGAAGAAGGCGACGAGCAGCCGCCGACAATAAAAGCGGAAGAAACGGCAAGCACAAGACGCATGCGTGTCCCGGTTGTCATCGGTACACCGTGCCACGCCCCGGCGAACTTCACCCGTTTCCCAGACTGCCGATCATGATTCGTCCGACGATAAGCCGGCGCGGTGCCGCTGCCGTGCAGGGCGGAGAGACATCGCGGTGCGAGCTTTGGCGCGACCCTTGCGGGCCGCGATCGTCATGATCCTTTTCGCGTACGCGGTGAGCACCGTCCCGGCGAAGGCGGCGGCGGAGACGGCGGAGGCGGCGGAGGCACCGGCCATCGCGTGGAAGCCCTGCCCCGAGAACGCGAAGGTCCAATGCGGCACGATTCGCGTCCCGGCCGACTGGGCGAACCCGGCCGGCCCCACGGTCGCGCTGACCGTCGCCCGCCGCCCGGCCACCGACCCGGCCCAGCGGATCGGCGCCCTGCTGGTCAACCCGGGCGGCCCCGGCGGCTCGGCCGTCGACTTCACCTTCGACGCGCCCGGCTTCTTCACCGACGAGCTCCGCAAGCACTTCGACATCGTCGGCATGGACCCGCGCGGCGTCGGTCGCAGCAGCCCGGTGCTCTGCTCGCAGGATCTGGTCGACCAGCGGCCGCCCCTGCTGGTCGAGTCCGCCCGCGACTACGCCACCACGATCGACTACAACCGCCGGCTGGCCGCCGACTGCGCGGCCCGTACCGGCCCGGTCTTCGGCCACGTCGACACCGGCAGCGTGGTGCGCGACGTCGACGCGCTGCGCGAGGCCCTCGGCGAGCAGAAGATCAGCTTCTACGGCGCCTCGTACGGGTCGCTGATCGGCGAGCAGTACGCCGAGCGTTACCCGCAGAACCTGCGCGCCCTGGTCCTGGACGGCGTGATGGACCACAGCGCCGGCCTCGGCACCTTCCTGGTCCAGGAGACCGACGCCGCCCAGGACTCTTTTCACGAGTTCGTGTCGTGGTGCGCGCACGACGACTCCTGCGTGCTGCGGGGCCAGGACATCCCGGCGCTGTGGGCGCGGCTGGTCGCCCGGGCGCGGGCCGGAACGCTGGAGAACCCGTACGACCGGCCGGCGAAGTTGAACCAGTCCGACCTGATCACCGCCGCCTTCGCCGCGTTCTACGAGCCGCAGTGGTACTCGTTCGCCTACTACCTGCGCGACGCGGACGCCCCGCTGGCCAAGCGGCGTACCGCGGTGCCGCCGTCGGTCGACATCACCGACCACAGCTTTCCCGCCGTGATCTGCTCGGACTGGTACCTGCCGATCACCGGCTTCCCCGACCTGCACCGCCGCCTGTCGATCCTGGCCGGCCGCGCGCCGCAGATGGCCGCCTCGCCGCTGGCGCTGGCGGCCACCGTCGGCTGCCTCGGCTGGCCGGCCGCCCCGGCCAATCCGCAGCGGCCGCTGGTCGCGCCGGCCGGCCTGCCCCCGGTTCTGCTGATCGGCTCGCGGCACGACCCGGCCACCGCGTACGCCTGGGCGCAGCGCGTCGCCCAGCAGCTCGGCCCGATCGCCAGCCTGATCACCTACGAGGGCTGGGGCCACGTCGTCTACGACCACAGCCCCTGCGTGTCGGGCGCCGCCGACGCGTACCTCATCGGTCTGGTCCGCCCGAAGGCCGGCGCGACCTGCCCGGGGATCGAGCCGAAACCGTACGGAGTCGGCTGAGTGACGCATCACTCTGGCGGTGCCACCGGCGAGGAGTATCGTTAGCCAAGCTAACTACACGCTCCGTCCTCGGGGAGGCGCTGCTTGAGCCGACGCGCGCCCAAGGCGTCCATCGACCCTGATGTCCGCAAGAGCTGGCTGCGTCGCGCGCTGCCGCTCGTCAAGGCCCATCGGGCCCTGCTGATCACCTCGCTGGTGCTGTCGTTCATCGGCCTCGTCGTGCAGGTGCAGATCCCCAACCTGGTCCGCATCGGCATCGACGACGCGATCGTCGCCCGCACCGGCAAGCTCTCGACCTACGTCCTGGCGATCATCGCCCTGGCCCTGCTGCAGGGCGGGATCAACTACCTGGCCCGGCTCTACCTGCTGCGCACGGCGTACGAGATGGAGTACGACCTGCGCAACATCGTCTACGCCCATCTCGTACGGATGCCATTTGGGTTTTACGACCGCGTGCAGTCCGGCGAGCTGATGTCCCGCTCCGGCTCTGACATCCGGGCCGTGCAGATGTACCTGTCGTTCGGCCCATCGATCCTGGTGCAGTGCCTGATCGCGGTTGTCGCCTTCGTGCTGATGCTCTCGATCAACGTGCCGCTCGCGATCGTGGCCATGGCGACCATGCCGATCATCGGCGTGCTCGGCGTCAGCATGCGCAAGGCGATCTTCCCGGTCTCGTGGATGATCCAGGCGCGGCTGGCCCAGCTGGCCACCGTCGTCGACGAGAACATCCAGGGGGTACGGATCGTCAAGGCGTTCGCGGCCGAGGGGCGCCAGCTGCGCACGCTCGCCGAGAGCGCCGACCGCATCCGCTGGGCCTACCGGCAGGACGCCCGCATCCGCAGCCGGTGGAACCCGCTGCTGGACAACCTGCCCCGGCTCGGCCTCGCGCTGGTGCTGCTCATCGGCGGCCTCATGGTGATCAACGGGCACACCACGGTCGGCACGATCGTCGCGTTCAACTCGTACGTGCTCATGCTGCAACCGCCGTTCCGGCTGCTCGGCATGATGATCATGATGGGGCAGCGGGCGTCGGCCTCGGCGCGCCGCATCTACGAGATTCTCGATACGCCCAGCGAGATCCTGGACGACCCGGACCCGGTCGACCGGCCCTTGCGCGGCGATCTTGCGTTTGTGGACGTCTCCTTCGCGTACCCGAACGGGACCTTGGCTCTTGAGGGGCTGAATTTGACCCTCCGGGCCGGGGAGACCGTGGCCGTCGTCGGCGGCACCGGATCGGGCAAATCGACGCTGGGGCGGCTCGCGGCCCGCTTCTACGACGTGACCTCGGGCAGCGTGACCATCGACGGCGTCGACGTGCGCCGGATCAAGCTGTCGACGCTGCGCGAGCAGGTGGGGATCGTGCCGGACGAGCCCTTCCTCTTCTCGCTTTCGATCCACGACAACATTGCGTACGGGAGACCCGACGCCTCGCGGCGCGAAGTGATCGAGGCGGCGGTCGCGGCGGGCGCCGACGAGTTCATCCTCGAGCTGCCGGACGGCTACGAGACCGTGGTCGGGGAGCGCGGTTACACGCTCTCGGGCGGGCAGCGGCAGCGGATCGCGATCGCCCGGGCGCTGCTGGTCGACCCGCCGGTGCTCGTGCTCGACGACGCCACCAGCGCCATCGACGTCGGTGTCGAGCAGCGGATCCACGGCTCGCTGAAGGAGCGCATGCTCGGCCGCACCACGCTGATCGTGGCCCACCGGCTCTCCACGATCAGCCTCGCCGACCGGGTCGTGCTGATGGCCGGCGGCAAGGTGATCGCCGACGGCACACACGAGTCGCTCCTGGCTTCCGAACCGCGTTATGGCGAAGTCCTGGCGGCGTCGTCGTCGGAGAGCGCGGTGACCGCATGAGCATGTTCGGCGGTGGCTTCGGTGGCTTCAGCGTCGGTGGCCGGCCCACGATGGGCGCGGCCGGGCGCAAGGGGAACGGCCTGCCGTTCGCGGGCATCCCGTCGGATCTCGCGGAGGGTGTCGCCAAGCTCGAGGCGAAGGAGCCCGACCACGGGGACCCGGGGATCGCTTTCGACCCGGTGGCCGACTCGGGCGCGAAGATCTCGATCGGCCGGCTGCTGATCGGGCGGCCCGGGCTGCTGCTCGCGGCCTCGCTCGCCATCCTCGTCGAGACGCTGCTGCTGCAGGCCGGCCCGTACCTCGTGCAGATCGGCATCGACCACGGCATCGCGGCGCGCGACCTGCGGGTGCTGGTCGTCGCGACGATCTGCTTCGTGGCGGCGGTGCTGCTCACCGGCGTCGCCACGACGGTGCGCATGCGCAAGACCGGCGTGCTGGCCGCCTCGGCCACGCGTGACCTGCGGATCCGCATCTTCGCGCACCTGCAGCGCATGTCGCTCGACTACTACACCGAGGAGAAGGCCGGCGTCACCATGACCCGGATGACCTCCGACGTGGAGTCGTTGCAGAGCCTGCTGCAGGACGGTTTCGCCCAGTTCCTGATCCAGGCGCTGACCATGGTGGTGGTCACCGCCGTGCTCTTCCACTACGACGTATCCCTGGCGATCTTGACGTTGGTCCTGGTGGTGCCGCCGCTCACGGCCGCGTCGTTGTGGTTCCGGTACGCGGCGGACCGCGGCTACAACCGTCAGCGCGACACGATCGCGGCGATGTTCGCGGACCTGTCCGAGAGCCTCAACGGGGTACGGGTCGTCACCGCGCACAACCGGCAGGAGCGCAACGTCGTCGCGCACCGGTCGGTGGTGGGCCAGTACCGCGACGCCAACGACTGGACCGGGCGGATCAACGCGATCTACGGGCCGGGGACATCGGTGATCGGGCTCATCGCGATGGCGATCATGCTGCTGGTCGGCGGGCACCAGGTGCTGCAGGGGACGCTGACGATCGGCGAGCTGACCGCGTTCGTGCTGTACATCAACGCGTTCTTCCAACCCGTGCAGCAGTTGGTGCAGCTCTACACGCAGTACCAGCAGGCGAAGGCGGCCGTCGGGAAAATCCGGACTTTGCTGCATACCGCGCCGTCGGTGCGGCAGTCGCCGTCGGCCGTCGTGCTGCCGCCGGTCGCGGGGGAGATCGTCTTCGACGACGTCACCTTCGGGTATTTGCCTTCTCATCCGGTTTTATCGCATCTGTCGCTCACGATCGCTCCCGGCGAGACCGTGGCCTGCGTCGGGCCGACCGGGGCCGGGAAGTCGACGCTGGCCAAGCTGGTGACGCGGTTCTACGATCCGCAAGCCGGACATATCCGTATTGACGGGCACGACCTGCGGGACGTCACGCTCGCCTCGCTGCGGACGCAGATCGGGGTGGTGCCGCAAGAGCCGTTCCTCTTCGCGGGGACGCTGCGGGACAACATCGCCTTTGCCCGCCCCGGCGCTTCGGACGAGGAGGTCTGGGCGGCCGTCGACTCGGTCGGGCTGCGGGAACTGGTCGAGCGCGCGCCCGAGGGCCTCGACACCCCACTGCACGAGCGCGGCCAGTCGGTGTCGTCCGGCGAGCGGCAGCTGCTGGCGCTGGCCCGGGCGTTTCTGGCCGAGCCGCGGGTCGTTGTGCTCGACGAGGCGACCTCGAGCCTCGACCTGCGCTCCGAACTGCGCGTGGAGGCGGCGCTCGACGCGCTGCTGGAGGGCAGGACCGCGATCCTGGTCGCGCACCGGCTCTCCACGGCGATGCGCGCCGACCGGATCATCGTGGTCGACGACCACGGGATCGTCGAGTCGGGCAGTCACGCCGAACTCGTGCGGACCGGGGGTCCTTATGCCGCCATGTTCGAGACGTGGGCGTCGACTTCTGGTAGGCAGGGATAGACAGACACCTCTGCCGCCAACTGCCCACTTCGGAGGATCGATGCGGATCTTGCCGGTTCTAGCAGCAGCAACCCTGTCCTCGACGCTGATCGCGGCCCCGGCCTCGGCCTCCACTCCCGTTCTCGGGCCGACCGCCTACGGGTACGGCGGCGGGATCGCCACCGTGGACGCGACCGCCACCGCGGCCGGCCTCGACGTGTTGCGCCACGGCGGCAACGCGGTCGACGCCGCCGTCGCGGCCGCGGCCACCCTCGGCGTCACCGAGCCGTTCGTGGCCGGCCCGGCCAGCGGCGGGTTCTTCGTCTACTACGACGCCAAGCGGCACACCGTCTCCACCATCGACGGCCGCGAGACCGGTCCGGCCACCATGACGCCGACCTACTTCATCGACCCCGCCGACGGCCTGCCCTACGACTTCCAGGAGGCCCGGGTCAGCGGCCTGTCCACCGGCGTGCCCGGCGCGCTGGCCATGTGGGACGACGCGCTGCGGCAGTGGGGCACCCGCCGGCTGCCGGGCCTGCTGCGCGACGCGGCCGCCGTGGCCGACCGCGGGTTCGTCGTCGACGCGCAGTTCCGCCAGCAGATCACCGACAACCTGGCCGCGTTCGGGCAGTTCGACTCGACCAAGGCGCTGTACCTGCCCGGTGGCGCGCCGCCCGCGCTCGGCACGATCCAGCGCAACCCCGACCTGGCCGCGACGTACCGGCAGATCGCCCGCCAGGGCATCGGCGCGTTCTACCGCGGGCCGATCGGCGCCGACCTGGTCAAGACCGTCCAGCATCCGCCGGTCTCGTCCAACCCCGTCGGCACCTGGGCGTACCCGATCCGGCCGGGCGTGCTCACGATGGACGACCTCGCCGCGTACCGGGTGCGGCGGCCGGCGCCGACCGTCTCCGACTTCCGCGGTCTCAAGGTGTACGGCATGTCCACCCCGTCGAGCGGGGGCACGGCCGTCTCCGAGGCGCTCAACATCCTCGAGAAGGTCGACCCGTCGCCGGCCGACGTGACCCAGGTGCTGCACACCTACCTGGAGGCGTCCGCGCTCGCCTTCGCCGACCGCGGGCGCTACGTCGGGGCGTACACGCCGAATGAGGTCTTGAAAAAGCTCGCCTCGGACCGCTGGGCCGCCCAGCGCGCCTGCCAGATCTCCCCGGCCAAGGCCATGGCCAAGCCGGTCGGCCCCGGCGACATCAACGCCTCGGGCTGCACGCCGGCCCCCGCGACGGCCACCCCGGACAACGGTTTGAGCACCACGAACATGACGGTCACCGACCGCTGGGGCAACGTCGTCGAGTGGACCTTCACGCTCGAGCAGTTCGGCGGCAACGGCATGGTCGTGCCCGGGCGCGGCTTCATGCTCAACAACGAGCTCACCGACTTCAACTTCACGCCCACCCAGGGCGCCTTCCCCGACCCGAACCTGCCCGGGCCCGGCAAGCGGCCGCGCAGCTCGATGTCGCCGACGATCGTCCTCAAGCAGGGCAAGCCGTTCCTGGCGCTGGGCTCGCCCGGCGGCGCGTCCATCATCACCACGGTCCTGCAGATCCTGCTCAACCGTGTGGTCCTCGGTATGCCGCTGCCGGACGCGATGGCCGCGCCGCGCGCGTCGCAGCGCAACACGGCCGGCATCCAGGCCGAACCGGCCTTCCATACGCAGTACGGGCCGGCACTGACCGATCTGGGCCATACGTTCGGGCCGGACATGGCCGAGCTGGGCGCGGCCACGGCCATGGAGTTCACGCGCCACGGCGGCATCATCGCCTCGGCCGAACCGGTCCGGCGCGGCGGAGGCGCGGCCGGCGTCGTCCATCCGTCCCGCTAGTTGTCTATCGGTGGGCCCTGTCCCAGCCCGGGGGCAGGGCCGCCGGTCGCCAGGCGGGATCCGGGCGGAAATCGGTGAGCGTGCCGTCGAACGGGAACTCGCCACTCTCGGCCAGCTTGATCAGCCGTTCGCCCTCGGCCCTGATCCGCCCGGCCGCCTCGGCGTCGAAGTAGCCGTCCCGGCCGGTGCGGGCCGCGAGCTCGTCCTCGTCCTTCCAGCTCCAGGTGCGGTCGGGTTCGACCAGGACGTCGAGCACGTGGTCGGTGCAGTCGACGCCCTCGTCGTCGCGCTCGGCGGGCGTCTCCAGGTTCACGTACCAGAGCGCGAACTCGCCGTCGCGGAACATCCACCAGATCGAGTACGCCGCGCCGGGCGGCATCAGCATCAGGACGTCGTGATCGCGCCAGGTCTGCCGGGTCAGCCGCGGATCGCGCAGGTCATCGACGGCCAGGTCGTGCGCGGTGCGGCCGTCGGCATCGACGAGCGCCGCGAACTCGCTGCCGGCCATGAGCCACAACAGCAGTCCCGCCTCGTCGTCGCGGACCACCCGCGCCGGCTGGACGAACGTGTACCGCTCTCCGCGAAAGTAGCGACGGAGAATGAGCTGTCCGGGCGCGAAAGGCATGATCGCGACCGTACCGCCCTTTGCCAAAAGCGTAACGTACTGGTTACGCTTCACCGGTGGACGAGGTGGCAGCGGCGATCGCCGACCCGGTGCGGCGAGCCATCCTGGTGATGCTGCGGGAGCGGCCGCTCCCGGCCGGGGAGATCGCCGACCGGTTCCCGATCAGCCGGCCCGCCGTCAGCCGGCACCTGCGTGTACTGCGGGAAAGCGGACTCGTCCGCGACACGCTCACCGGCCGCCAACGCCTCTACGAACTCGACGCGTCGCGGTTCGCCGGCCTGATCGCGTGGCTCGACCAGTTCGGCCCGGCCGCCGGCTGGGCTGGTCGCCTCGACGCATTGGAGACCGAGGTCTATCGCACCCGTCGCGAGCGCCGCCGGCGTGACACGACGGATCACGGACAGGAGAACACCGCATGACCAATACACCCACCGGCCGGCTCGTTCCTTCGGCCGACGGCAACGCGCTCGTCGTCAGCCGCACGTTCCGGGCGCCCATCGAGGACGTGTGGGCCAGCGTGACCGAGCCCGATCGTACGGCCCGATGGTTCGGAACCTGGAAGGGCGACGCCGCCCCCGGCCGCATGATCAAGGTCCAGATGGGATTCGAGGAGCAGGCGCCCTGGCTCGACAAGCGGATCGACGTCTGCGACCCACCACGGCGACTGGCCCTGTCCGACGAGTCCGGCAGCATGCGCATCGAACTGCTGCTGTCCCAAGCCGGCGACCTGACCGAACTCCAACTCGTCCACCACCTCGACCCGGCCGACGCGATCGGCGACTACGGTCCCGGCTGGGAGTACTACCTCGACATGCTGGTGGCGGCCCGCGACGACCTCCCCACCCCCAGCTTCGACGACTACTACCCGGCGATGAAGCCCTACTACGAGGCGCTGCCCACGCCCGCGTGACCTCACGACCGGGGCGGGTCGACGCCGAGCGGGCCGCCCAGGACAGGGGAAAGCCGGGCGGCAAGAGGCGCGTCGACGAGCGCGATCTCCGCGATCAGCGCGGTCGTGGCCGCGCCAAGAGCCCGGGTGAGTTCGGCGTGGTCGAGCGTACGGACCAGGGTGGCGTTCAAGGGCGCGGTCACGTCGGGGGGAAGCAGGTGGGCGCCCTTGGCGTAGCTGGTCGGATGGCCGAGGCGTAGGCAGGCCAGGGCCAGGACCTGTCCGCGTAGGGCGCTGATCCAGTGCTCGGCCTGCCACCAGCGGTGTCGCTGGATGCAGACCCACGCGTGCAGGGCGTGGTGCCAGCCCAGCCCGGCCAGATGCCGTCGACTTGGCGGCGGGGTGGCCGTTGCGGGTGCGGGCAGCCCGAAGACGGTACGCCAACTCGGGCCATCCGGACCGAATTCCGCGGCCGGCGCGAACGCGATGTCGATTTCGAGGCCTCGGGGCAGCAGGAACACCCGATACACCGCTGAGCGGGACGGCAAGTCCCAGTGGTGAACGGCGGCGAAGTCGCGGTAGAGCAGTTCGGTCCAGCGGCGCATCGTCGTGTCCAGCGAGCCCTCGACACCGAACGCCAGGTCGATGTCCGACCATCGGTCGCCGCCGTCGACGGCCTGGGATCCGGTGATGGCGGCACCGACGATGGCCGGGTCACCCTCGGCCAGGCCCAGCAACCGGTCCCGGACAAAGTCGCGCTCCTCGACGGAGAACACCGCGTCACCCCATTCCCTCGGCCCCGGTACCGTACGCGGTATGGCGGACGACACCCGGCGCTCGGTGAGCCTGCAGCGCACGAGCCTTGGCCGGTACGAGGTACGCAACGCTCGCGGCGGCACGATCACCATCGGCGGCGGGGATCGAGACGACTTCACGCCGGTGGAGTTGCTGCTGGCCGCGCTCGGTGGCTGCACGGGCGCGGACGTCGACTACATCACCAGCAAGCGCGCGGAGCCGGAGAGCTTCGTCGTCGAGGTCACCGGCGACAAGGTCCGGGACGAGACCGGCGGCAACCGGCTGGTCAACCTGGCCATCGAGCTGCACGTCACGTTCCCGGAGGGCGCCGCCGGCGACGCGGCCCGGGAGATGCTGCCGCGCGCGGCCCGGATGTCGCACGACCGGCTCTGCACCGTCTCGCGCACGGTCCAGCTCGGCACCCCGGTCGACACCCGCACGTCGCCGGCCGACTAACGGGGGTTCGGCGGCCGTACGCTGAATTCATGGAACCCGGCGAACCGGCCACCGTCACCCTGGTCACCGTCGAGAACCTGCAGGGGTTTGTGCCGGACCGGTATCTCGGTCTCGTGCAGGCGCTGGCCGCCTCCGCCGCCGAGGCGACCAAGGCCCTCGAGGAACGTGCTCTCTCTCGCGCCCGCCGGGCCTCGGTCGCCGGCATCTACGTGGTGATGGGTCTGCGCCTCGCGGCCGGCATCAATGCCAGCGGCCAGCCGGTGTGGGTGGCGTACGGCACGCTCGTCCGCGGCCACCGCGGCACCTTTTCGCCGTAGCCGAAACCCGGTCCACTCTGGTAGGTATGCGGCATGGCGGCCAAGTCCCGCATACCCGTAGCCGCGGTCGGCATCGGCCTGCTCGCCCTCGGTGCGGCGGTGGTCGTACTGGTGGCCGGTGGCCCGGACCGATGGGCCGTCGTGGCGGGACTGCTCGTGTTCGTCCTGTTCGCCATCGCCGCGGGCGGCGCCCTCGACGAAGCGTGGCGGAGCCTGCCGAGGACCACCCCGTCGGCATCGGCCCCGCTCGGCGAGGACGGGCGGCCACCGCGCAGCGTGGCGACGCGGGCATCGTTCGCGCTGGCCACGGTGCTCGGGCTGATCCCGGTCGTGGTGGCGGCGGCGCTGGCCGGGCTGGCGGTCAAGGCCTGGGTCGACGGCGACGCGGTCAAGGGGTCCTTGTCGGTGGTCTTCGCGGGGGTATTCGCGTGGCGTGGCTGGAGATCGCTGCGGCGCCTCACCGGCCGCGATTAGTTTCGGGCGTCCGGGCGGTCTCAGTGGGGTGAGCAGGCCCTACGCGAAAGGCTGACACCCATGCCCGACTACGAGCGACACCCCGGCGTCGACGCCTACCTGGCCGGCATGCCCGACTGGCAGGCGCGGGTCGGTGAGGAGCTACGCGACCTGATCCACGCGGCGATTCCCGGCGTCACCGAGACGATCAAGCGCACGGTCCAGCCGTACTTCATTTATCACGGCAACGTCTGTGCGTTCCTCCGCACCAAGGACCACATCAACCTTTTCCTGTACGACGGCGCGATAGTGCCCGATCCGGACGGGATCATCACGGCCGGGCAGGCGAACAGCACCGCGCGGACCGTCGCGTTCTGGGAGCACGACCCGATTCCGCGGGAGGCGCTGACGGTCATGTTGCGGCAGATCGCGGCCAACAACGAGGCCGGCGGGTGGCGCAAGCTCAAGAAAGTCTGACTGGGTTCTGGGCCACATCTGCCTTGCCTAGGTACCCCCAGGGGGTATAGCTTTCCGGGCGGAGGTGGAAGCGATGATGGATCACGCCGACCATGCAGCGCATTCTGACCATGCCGGGCACGCTGACCATGCCGGGCACGGCGGGCACGACGCGCACGCCGGGCACGATCCGGAGATCTTCCGGCGGAAGTTCTGGCTCAGCCTGGCGCTGACCGTCCCGATCGTCGTGACCAGTGAGATGGTCATGGACTGGTTCGGGTACACGCTGGACTTCCCCGGGATCAGCTGGGTCGGGCCGGTGCTCGGGACCGTGGTGTTCCTCTACGGCGGGTGGCCGTTCCTCACCGGCGGGCTGCACGAGCTGCGCGCCCGCACCCCGGGGATGATGCTGCTCATCTCCATGGCGATCACCGTCGCGTACGTGGCGTCGATCGCGACCAGCTTCGGGTGGTTCGATCTCGACTTCTGGTGGGAGCTCGCGGCCCTGGTCACCATCATGCTGCTGGGTCACTGGCAGGAGATGAAGGCGATCGGCCAGGCCCAGGGCGCGCTCAGCGCGCTGGCGGCGCTCCTGCCCGACGAGGCCGAGCGCGTCGACGCACACGGCGACACCCGGACCGTCGCCATCGGCGACCTCACGACCGGCGACACCGTGCTGGTGCGCTCCGGCGGCCGCGTCCCGGCCGACGGGAAGATCGTCGACGGCGCGGCCTCGCTCGACGAGTCGATGATCACGGGGGAGTCCCGCCCGGTGGCGCGGGGCGTGGGCGATCGCGTGGTGGCCGGCACGGTGGCCACCGACTCGGCGCTGCGCATCGAGGTCACGGCGGTCGGCGACGACACCGCCCTCGCCGGCATCGGCCGCCTGGTCGCCCAGGCGCAGGCCTCGCGCGGCCGGGCGCAGGTGCTGGCCGACCGCTTCGCGGCCCTGTTGTTCTATGTGGCCACCGCCGCCGCGGCGATCACCTTCGTGGTCTGGTGGGCGCTCGGCGATCTCGACCAGGCGGTCGTCCGCACGGTCACGGTCCTCGTGATCGCCTGCCCGCATGCCCTCGGCCTCGCGATCCCGCTGGTCATCGCCCTGTCCACGGCCGTCGCGGCGAAGTCCGGCATCCTCGTGAAGGACCGCCTCGCCCTCGAGCGCATGCGCACGGTCGACGCCGTCCTCTTCGACAAGACCGGCACGCTGACCCGGGGCGCCCACGCGCTCACCGCCGTGATCGCGGCCCCCGGCCACGACGAGGACGAGGTGCTTTCCCTGGCCGCGGCGGTCGAGGCCGACAGCGAGCATCCGCTGGCCCGCGCCATCGTCGCCGCCGCGCCGCGGCGACCCCAGGCCACCGGCTTCCAGTCCTTGACCGGCCGCGGGGTGCGAGCTCTCATCGACAATCGGCCGTACGCGGTGGGCGGCCCCGCCCTGCTCCGCGAGCTCGATCTGACCGTCCCGCCGGAAATCACCAAATCCGCCGCGGAGTGGCCCGGTGCCGTAATCCTCTATCTGATCGCCGCCGACACCGAGGTCGTCGCCGCCTTCGCCCTGCGCGACGAGGTGCGTCCCGAGGCCCGCGAGGCGATCGCCCAGCTCCGGGCCGAGGGCATCACCCAGATCCTGATGATCACCGGCGACGCCAAGCCGGTGGCCGACGAGGTCGCCGCCGAGCTCGGCCTGGACGAGGTCTTCGCCGAGGTGCTCCCGGCCGACAAGGACCAGGCGGTGGCCGACCTCCAGTCGCGCGGGCTTCGGGTGGCGATGGTCGGCGACGGCGTGAACGACGCTCCCGCCCTGGCCCGGGCCGACGTGGGCATCGCCATCGGCGCCGGCACCGACGTGGCGATCGAGTCGGCCGGCGTGGTGCTGGCCTCCTCCGATCCGCGCGGCGTCACCGGCATCATCCGACTGTCCCGCGCCTCGTACCGCAAGATGATCCAGAACCTGGCCTGGGCCGCCGGCTACAACGTGATCGCCCTGCCGCTGGCCGCCGGGGTCCTGGCCTGGACCGGCTTCGTCCTCAGTCCCGCTGTCGGCGCGATCCTGATGTCCGGCTCCACGATCGTCGTCGCCGCGAATGCCCAGCTCCTGCGCCGGGTCCGGCTGACTCCCGACGCGTAGCACTTGCTAAAGGAGTCTTTCTAAAGCATTCTCTAGGATATGAAGGAGGTGAAGCTGACCGAGGCCACCGCGTTGCGGGCCTACGCGCATCCCCTGCGGCTCCGGCTGATCGGCCTGCTGCGGGGCGAAGGGCCGATGACCGCCACGCAGGCGGCAGCGCGGCTGGGAGAGTCCGTGCCCAACTGCTCCTTTCATCTGCGGCAGCTCGCGAAGTACGGCCTGGCCGAGCGGGCGCCCGGGGCGGACGGGCGGGAGCGGCCCTGGCGGGCGACCGCGCGATACACCTCGTGGGACGACTCCTCGGACGACCCGGCGGTCCAGCAGGCGTCCGACCAGCTCAACGCCGCGATCCTGGAGGAGTACACCCGCCGGGCCCGGGAGTACCTCGGGCGCCGGGGTGACGAGCCCACCGAATGGCGGCGGGCCGCTGGCTTCGGCGACGTGCTGACGTTCGTCACGGCCGGCGAGCTCGCGGAACTGACCGCCGAGATCGACGCGGTGATGGCCCGGTTCGACGAGCGGCTGGAAGATCCCGCGCGGCGGCCGGCCGGGGCGCGGGCGGTGCAGATCATCCGGATGGCGGTGCCTCGTGACTGAGCACCTGCTGCGGGACGTGGCGTTCCGGCGTTACTGGTCGGCGCAGACCGTGTCGCTCTTCGGCGATCAGGTCACCGTGCTGGCCATGCCGCTGCTGGCCGTGCTGGCGATCGGCGCGGGACCGGCCGAGATGGGCTATCTGACCGCGGCGGCGCTGGTGCCCAACCTGCTGTTCTCGTTGCCGGCCGGGGCCTGGGTCGACCGGTACCCGCACAAGCGCCGGCTGATGATCGTGGCCGACCTCGGGCGGGCCGTGCTGCTGCTGATCGTGCCGCTGCTCTGGTGGGGCGGCGGGCTGACGCTGGCCGTGCTCTACGCCGTGGCGTTCGGGACGGGCACGCTGTCGGTGCTGTTCGAGGTGGCGCACAGCAGCCTCTTCGCCGACCTCGTCAAGCGTCCCGACTACGTACGCGCCAACAGTTTGGTCAACGGCAGCCGGGCGATGTCGTTCGTGGCCGGGCCCAGCCTCGGTGGGCTGCTCGTGCAGGTGTTCAGCGCGCCGTTCGCGCTGGTGGCCGACGCGGTGACGTTCGTGGCCTCGGCCGGGTTCCTCTCGCGCATGTCCGTCGCGGAACGGCGGGTGGCGCGCGAGTCGGGTGGCGGCATGGTGGCGGGCATGCGGTTCGTCATGGGGTCGCCGGTGCTGCGGCCGATCCTGCTGGGCACCTCGACGCTGAACCTCTTCAACTACATCTTCGCGGCGCTGTTCGTGCTCTACGCGACCACGCAGCTGCACATCGCGCCGGGGACGCTCGGGCTCGTTCTCGGCGCCGGGGCGGTGGGCGGGCTGGCCGGCGCGGTGGTCGCGGGCCGCATCACGCGGTGGCTCGGGATCGGGCCGGCGCTGATCGCCGGCATGGTCGTCTTCCCGGCGCCGCTGATCCTCGTGCCGCTGGCGGGCGGGGCGCCGCTGCTGTTCGTGGCCGAGTTCCTGTCGGCCCTGGGCGTGATGGTGCTCGACATCGCGGCCGGCTCGGTGCAGACGGCGGCCACCCCGCACGACCGGCTCTCGGTCGCGTCCGGCTTCAACCGAACGGTCAACTACGGCATCCGGCCGGTCGGCGCGGTGCTGGGCGGGGCGCTCGGCGCGACCATCGGCGTGCGCCCGGCGCTGTGGGTCGCCACGATCGGCGGCCTGCTCGGCGTGCTCTGGGTCGTCCTGTCACCCCTCCGGAAAATGCGCGACCTGCCGCCAGCGGCCGACGCCGCGCGGGCCGACGCCGCGCGGGCCGACGCCACGCGGGCCGGTGCCGAGCCGGCCGCAGCCGGGGCGGCGGGTGCCGCCGCGGCGGGGATCAGGGGCGAGCGGGCGGCCTCACTCCCGGTCGACGCGCCGTAGCCCGTCCTTCGGCGTCCACCACTCGACCACCAGCAGCGTGGCCTCGGGGTTGAGGTGGGTGTGCACGACCTCGGTGATGTCCGCGCGGAAGCTGTCACCCTCCGTCCCGACCGGAAGCGCCCGCCCCGCGATCTTCGCCTCGCCCGGCCACTCCGCCTCGGCGCCCTCGATCGGGTCGACCGTGGCGCTGTGCAGGGCGAAACGCGGATCCCGTTTGAGGTCGTCGCCCTTGCGTGCCCGCGGCATCGAGCCGAAGACCAGCTCGCCCTCCTCGAAGACCACCTCGATCCCGGAGATCCGGGGCGCGCCGTCACGGCGTACGGTCGCCAGGGTTTTGTGTCGATGTGCGTCGAAAAGGCCGCGCACGCGCCGCGCGAACTCCGGCGCGGCCTCCTCGACGTCCCGCCAAGTCGTCATGCGGTCAAGGCTATGGTGAGCGCCCCCGCGCCGACCATCACCCCGGCCCAGACCTTGTCCATGTTGAACCAGGCGCGGCGCAGCACGTTCACGCCGACGAACTCGTAGACGAGCAGCGCGCACGCGCCCATCACGGCGAACATCGCCAGCGTGTGCACCCCCGCCGCGGCCAGCCCGCCGAAGGCGGCGACGCTCGGTTGAGCGGCACCCATGTGGTGGTGGCCGGCGACGGCCGCCGTCGTCAGCACCGGCAGCAGCATGAGCCCGGCGCCGTGGGCCGACGACATCAGGAACGACCACGCGGCCAACTGCGGGTGGGACAGGCGCATGCCCGCCCAGCGGAAGTGCCGCTCGGACAGCAGCCGCCAGAGGCCGAAAACGACCAGGATCGCCCCGCCCACGATGCCGACCACGTTCGCGGCGACCACCGACGCGGTCGCCGACACCACGGCGGCGACGATGGCGACCGACGCGAGATGGCCGCCCGCGATCGGCGGCAGGGACAGCAGCAGCACGCGGCGGGAGCGTTCCTGCATGCCGCGGGCGACCGCGAACAGCCAGCCCATCGCCGGGTTCAGCCCGTGGAAGGCGCCGAGCGCGATCAGCGCCGCCCAGGTCACGGGAAGCAGTACGAGTCGGAGCTGGCGTCCCCGCCCTGCAGCCGCGTCTGGTGCACGCGCAGCCCGCGGAACTCGTCGCCGTGCGGGAAGAAGCGCGGGTCGAGCGTGAAGTCGTCATTGTCGATCTTGGCGAGCCACGCGCCGACGCCGTCCGGGTAGAACTGGTCGTCCCAGGAGCCGTAGAGCGAGTTGGTCACGTAGACCCGCTTGCCGTCGCGGGACACCTCGACCATCTGCGGCCCGCCGGCCAGGGGCTCGTCGGGGAAGGACGGATGGGCGGTCCGCCGCACGATCCCGCCGAGGTGGATCGACCCGGCCTCGACCGGGTGGAAGGGATCCGTGACGTCGTACCTCTTGAGCTCGCCCGTGCCCCAGCAGGAGACGTAGAGGTATTTGTCGTCCACGGACAGGTCGATGTCGGTGACCAGCGGCGGCACGGCCTCGAACGGCTGCAGCGCGGGCGGGAGATCGGCGGCCGCCGCCGGCTCGGCCGGGATGTCGATGATCTTCGTAACCGCGAACTCGCCCGAGGACCGGTGCCAAACCCAGACCGAGGCCGACAGATCTTCGACGCTGATCACGACGCCCAGGAAGCCGTACTCCTTCGTGGGGTCATGAGCCGGTCGCAGCTCGAGCGTCATCTGGTACTGGTCGCCGAGATCGACCGTCTGCACCAGGGTTCGTTTCGCGAGATCCCAGAAGTGCACCCGGTGCCCGTACTGCCGCCCGAGCAGCAGCGCCGGGTCGATGCCGTTCTCGATCATCGACGGCGTGCCCCATTCCGAGCTGACCAGCACGTCGCGGGTGAGGTGCCACCAGAAGTCGTAGGCCAGGACCTGGTCCCCGCGGTCGGCCTCCCACTGACCCCGTACGTCGAAGGTGGTGTGATCCAGAACCGCGATGCCGCCGGGCCCTCCGTCGCCGGACCCCGCGCCCAGAGCGGAGATGTAGATCCCGTCCGGCCCGCAGTGGATCGTGTGCGGACGGGAATAGTCGGCCTTGGCCGCCAGCTCGGACGCCGGGATCTCCTTGACGAGTTTCGGCGCTCGCGGGTCGTCCTTGGTGTCCAGCACGTAGAGCCGGGACGACCGCAGGCCGGGCACGATCAGGTATCGCCGCTCGACGTGCGGGTGCGGCGCGGTCGGGCACAGCGCGGAACTGCACGCGTTCCACCCGAAGTGGTGCAGCTCATCGCCGGTGTGCGGCAGCGACGTCCACCCCACCACTTTCCCGTACGTGCCGGAGTCCGGCGCGGTGTCGATCACGGCGATCGCGTCGGGTTGCTGCGCCGAGCGATCGAAGGCCGCCACATAGGCCAGTTCCTCGGCCGGCGCCGAGGCGGCCGCGCTGGGGGAGGGGTAGAACGTCGGGTCCGGGGTCCACCGAGTCATAACCGCCATCTTTCCCCAGCGGAGTTGTAGAAATCAACGAGCATCCAGCGGCAACCGCACCAGCACGGTCGTGCCCGAGCCCGCCTGCTCGACGAGCTCGATGCTGCCGTGGTGCCGGTTCACCACCGCGCGGCTCAGCGTCAGGCCCAGGCCGGTCCCCGGGATCGCCTTGTCGCGCGCCCGGCTCGTCCGGTAGAGCCCGGTGAACATCTTCTCCCGCTCGTCCGTCGACACCCCCAGCGCGGTGTCCGAGACGGCCAGCTCCGCCGCGCGCCCGGTCGCCTTCAGCGTCACGCCGATGTGCCCGCCGTCCGGGCTGTACTTCACCGCGTTGCCGAGCAGGTTGTCGACGACCTGGCGCAGCCGCTTCCGGTCGCCCGGCAGCACCAGGTGCTCGGGCAGCTCGTCCTCGATCACCAGCGGCGCGCCGTGCACCGCGGCCCGGGCCTTCGCCAGCGAGTCGCGCACCACCTCGGCCAGGTCCATCGGCGCGAGCTGCACATCGGCGTGCCCCGCGTCCAGGGCGGACAGCTCCATCAGCTCGTTGATGATGTGCCGCAGCTGGTTGGTGTTCCGGTCGATCACCTCGAGCAGCCGCGGGCCCTCGGTGACCAGCGTGTGCTCGTCCGCCTCCCGCAGCAGCTCGGTGTAGGCGCTGATCGACGTCAGCGGCGTGCGCAGCTCGTGCCCGATCAGCGCGAGGTACTCGTTCTTCGACCGGTCGAGCTGTCGCTGCAGGTCCTCGACGAGCCGCTTCTCCACGAACTGCCCGATGTGCGCGGCGATCCCCGACATCAGCGCGAGCAGCTCATCCTCGGGGTCCTCGACCGTGTCGGCAAAGACCGTCAAAACCCCAAGAGTCTCAAATCCCTCCCGTACGGGGACAGCCAGCGCGGCGTGCAGGCGGGAGCTCTTGGCCGTCTCCTCGGAGATCAGGCTCTGCGGCTTCCCGACGTCGCGGATCCACAGGGGCTTGCCGACCTGCCAGGCCCGTCCAGCCAATCCGGTGCCGTAGGGAAGGTCGACCGGCACGTCGATGTCGGCCTGCCAGCCGGGGGCGCTCCACCGCGCGGCCGAGCGCACCACCGCGGCCGCCTCGTCGACCAGCCACAGCTCGGCGTGCACCCAGTCGAGCGTGCCGACCACGGCCTCGAGCACGCGCGGGCCGGCCGCCTCGATGTTCGGCGCCTCGGCCAGGGCCGTGATGACCGCGAGCTCGCAGGTGCGAAACCGCTCCACCCGTCGGCGCCGGGTCACGTCCTGCACGGCCTGCACGGCGCCGACCGTGTGCCCGTCCGGCCCGGTGATCGGGTGCGCGTCGACCAGGTAGTGCCGGGTGCGCCGGTCCGAACCGTGCAGGATCACCTCCTCGTCGCGCAGGTGGTCGCCGCGCAACGCCCGGAACACGCCCAGGTCGTCGCGGGACAGCACCCGGCCGGCGGCGTCGGTCAGCCCGTCCGGCAGCCGGTCGTCGGGGAGGCCGGCCGCGCCCCACATCGCCCGCATCCGCTCGTTCACGAAGACGATCCGCCCGTCGGCGTCGCAGGCCGTGACCCCGTCGTGCAGGCTGTCGAGCACCGCGTCGAGGAAGCGGCGCTGCTGGTCGATCTCGTACCGGGCCACCTGCTCGGTGATCAGCAGCGTGCAGACCTGGGCGGCCTCGGCGACGGCGGCGACCTCGTCGGCGGTCCACGCGCGCGGCCCGCGATCGCAGGCGCAGCAGATGCCGACCACGGCGCCGTGCTGGTCGCGGATCGGATGCCCGAGGTAGGCGCCGCGCTGTCCCGGTGGCACCCGGTCGTCGGCGGACAGGTCGGCCACCAGCACCGGGGCGTCGTTGCGCAGCACGATCGCGCCCAGCGACTCCTCGACGGGCACGTCCGCGACCTCGTCCCAGGAGCCGGAGAGGCCCCACCCGCCGTACAGCCGGAGCCGGCCGCCCTGGACGAAGTGGATCAGGCCGACCCGGGCGTGCGCGGCCCGCGCGACCAGGGCGGCGAGCTGGTCGGCGGCGCCGCTGGTGAGCACGCCCCGGTGCAGCTCGTTCGAGGTGCTCAGCAGGCCCTCCTCGAGCACGCCGGGCCGCCAGTCGACCCCGCCCGGGAGCGTCGCCACCCGGGTACCCCACGCCAGTCCGGCATCCAGGCCGGGGTCCTTTCGCCGCATGACCTGACCTCCGGCTTTCCAGCCTAAAGGCGAAAACCCTTTAAAACCGGCAAACCATGGGGTACGCGGTCACGCGCGACGCAGATACCGCAAATCCGCGATCGGGCGCCCCGCAGCCGCTCCCCGCCGCTCAAATTTGGTCTCGGGCCGCCCCGCCCGATCGCCCCCGACGCGACCGTCTCGGTCTGCCTCGGCGCGGCCCGCGCGCTCGTCCTCGCCGTCGCCCGAGCGGTCGGTCGCGGCGTGACCTGCGCGGTCGTCGTCGGCGCGGCGCAGGCCCGGGTCGGCGTCGAGGGTGGCGGCCATCGCCTCGGCGTAGTGCGGCCAGTCGGTGGCGCAGTGCAGCAGGCCGCCGGGGCGCAGGCGGTCGCGCAGCAGGGCCACGTTGCCGGGGCGGATCAGCCGGCGCTTGTGGTGGCGGGCCTTCGGCCACGGATCCGGGAAGAACACCAGGACCGCGTCGAGCGACCCAGGGGCGATCCTGTGCACCAGCTCCATCGCATCGCCGCGTGCCACGCGTACGTTATGAAGGTCTTGCTCCGCGACCAGGGCGAGCAGATTGCCGATCCCGGGGGTGTGGACCTCGACGCCCAGATAGTCGCGGCCGGGATCCGCCGCGGCCATGGCGGCGGTCGCGTCGCCCATGCCGAAACCGATCTCGAGCACGACCGGCGCCTCGCGGCCGAACAACGCCGCGAGATCGAGCGGCGCCCGGTCGCCGTCCTCGACGGTGAGGCCCAGGCGCGGCCAGAGGGCGGCGTGCGCGTCGGCGTGGCGGGCGCTCATCCGCCCCCGGCGGGGGTGGAAGGTGCGGATCGGCCGGTGATCTGTGGTCATCGGCCTCCAGCGTAGCTACGCCGAGACGTCGATCCGGCGTGGGCCGCTGCGGGAGAGGTAGTCGAGGGCCTTGCTGAGGTAGGGGCCGATCGGGTTGGCGCCGCCGGAGCGGTCGAAGCGGCGGTTGAGGTCCTTGAGGTAGACGGCGGTCACGGGCTGTCCCGGCGCCAGTCGGGTCGCCGCGCGCTCGGCGGCCAGCGCCGCCGCGAAGCTGGTCGTGGGCTCCCGAGACGGGTCGAAACCGGGCCCGACACGCTGTCCGGTCGCCTGAAAGATCAGCTCTCGGTCGGCGACGGTCAGGTGGTCGAAGTCGTTGCGGTGGGCCCGTTCCGCGCGCGGCGCCCGATTCGTCGGCGTCACAGGCGTGCGCGGAGTATGCGCCGAGCCGAGGCCGGAGACGGTCATCGCGAATCCCCCATCGGTGACATGCGGGATGGCAACCAGGTTGCCACCGGTCTACTCCCTGTTCGGCACCCTCGCGCGTCGTCTTAGCGGGTGGGCCGCACGCTTGGCTGCGACCCCGAGTGGAACAGCCGCCGCGACCCGTCGCCGAGCCCGACCACGGTCAGCCAGGAGCCGCCGCGGTACTGGGACGTGACGACCGCGCGATTGGTGTCGAGGTAGGCCAGCTCCCGGTCGAGCGCCGCGCCGACCATGCGCTGGGCGCGGGTCGCCGGGTCGAACTCGACGAGGTGCAGCGGCTGGTTGTCGGCCGTGGTCTCGCCCTGCTGGTACGCCGTCCAGGCGAGCCGGGCGCCGTCCGACCGCCAGGTGGGCACCACCGCGAAGCCCTGCGTCTGCAGACTGCCCCCGCCGTACGCCGCGACGGTCTGCTCGCCGCCGGTGGTGACCGTACCGACGCTCAGGCACGCGTCGTAGATCGACTCGCACTCGCCACCCCGGAAAGCGATCTTCGTGCCGTCCGGAGACCAGGCCACCGCGTCGTCGGTACGCAGCCGGTCGGTCAATGTGCCCACCCGAGCCGTGACGGCCCGGTCGGTCAGTGCGCCCGCCCGCGCGGTGCCGGCTCGGTCGGTCGGCGTGCCCGCCCGGGCGTTGCTGGCTCGGTCGGTCGGCGTGCCCGCCTGCGCGTTGCTGGCTCGGTCGGTCGGCGTGCCCGCCTGCGCGGTGCCGGCTCGGTCGGTCGGCGTGCCCTGCCGCGCGTTGCCGGCCGGCTCGGGCGGCAGCTCCTCGCCCCGGCAGTCGCGTGGGAACAGCACCTCGGGCGTCCCGCCGCCGGCCGCGATGCGGTAGACGCCCGGCCCGCCGCTGCACGAGAGAGAGGCGAATGCGATCCACTTTCCGTCGGGCGACCACGACGGCCCGGCCGCCGCTCGCGTGGTCAGCCGGCGCGGACCGCTGCCGTCGGCGTTCATCGTCCAGAGCTGCGCACCGGTCAGGTAGGCGATCCGCTTGCCGTCCGGCGACCAGCGCGGCCGGGATCGCCCACCGCCCGTGGTGAGCCGCTTCTCGGCCGTCCCCTTGCTGACGTAGATGTCCCCGTTGCGTACATATGCCACGAGATTCTGCAGCGTCGGCGTGGCCTGTGCCGGGGCCGGGTGGGCGGTCAGCAGTGCGCCCGTCGCGGTCAGGATCGCGGTGATGGTCTTCATGCCGTGCATAACGGAGCGCCCCCTCGCTGTGTCATACAACGAGCAGATCGTCCGCAACTGATTCGCACCTGAGCGATTCCCGGAATTCACCCCCCGCCGAGCTGGCGGGCGCTCTCGTGCTGGTGGGCGAGCAGCCGCAGGGAGGTGAGCAGGGCCTCGCCGAGCACGGTGCCCAGCACGACCAGCTCCATCCGGGAGGCCGGGTCGGGCCGGTCCAGCACCGCCCGCACCTCCACGGCCGCGATCCGGTCGGCGGTGTCGGCATACTCGCCGAACTTGTCGAGCAGCTCGTCGACCCCGAGCGAGTCGGCCGCGGCCAGAGCGTCGGCCACCAGGTCGATCGCCGGCGAGTCGGGGTGGATGAGCCACCGGCGGTCGGCGATCAGCGCGGTCACCCGCTCGCGCGCGGCTCGCCACTGCGGCGTGTCCCGGTCGGGCCGGTGCCGCGGCTCGACTGCGGTCTGCGCCGCCCCGAGCAGATCGAGCGGATCGTCGGCATGCGTCCCCAGCGCCGCGACCACCTCCCGGGCCCCCGCGACCGTGACCCCGCCGACGTCGATCAGCGCCCGGATCAGCCGCAGTCGCCGCAGGTGTTCCTCGTCATAGTCGGCCTGGTTGGCGGCGGTGGCGACACCCGGCGGCAGCAGCCCTTCCCGCAGATAGAACTTGATCGTCGGGATCGGCACCCCACTGCGCCGGCTCAGCTCTCCCACTCGCACCTTGCGATCACCGCCCTTCGAGTGGATAGTGTAGCTATCTAAAGCAGATAGCACCGCTATCCAAATCTATGGGGGAGTCGAGATGGGCAAGGTCATTCCTGGCTACACGACCGCCGAGGTGGACGGCGACTTCGTGGTCTTCCTGATCGGCATGCGCATCAACAAGCCGTGGAAACTCCACAAGTGGATCCCGGTCGCCGCCGCGATGGGCCCGATGCTGCGCGAGCTGATGCGCCGCAAGGAACTGGGCCTCATGCACTTCACGTCGTGGATCGGCCCCCGAGGCCCGATCCTGGTTCAGTACTGGCGCAGCGTGGAGCAGCTCGAGTCATTCGCCCGAGACGCCCGCCTCCCGCACCACCCGGCCTGGAAGCGCTGGAACAAGGTGGTCGGCGACAGCGGCGACGTCGGCATCTGGCACGAGACCTACCTGGTCCGCGACGGCGGCTTCGAGGCCCTGTACGGCAACATGCCCACCTTCGGCCTGGCCACGGCCGGCACCCCCGCCAAATTGACCCGCAACACCCGAACAGCAGCCGCCCGTCGAGCCGCCAACGCCGCCCCCACGGACCCCGAGCCCCAAACCACCGCCGACGCGGCATAACACCGGCCCGATCCATCGCGAGCCCAGCCAGCGACGGTCAGCCACGCTCGCGGCGGCGGTCGCTGTGCTCGCCCCGCACCCGGCCGGGCGGGGCGGGAGGTGGCCGCCCAGCCGGCGTCCCCGTGCGGTCGCGCCGGGGTCGCCTGGGCGTGGGGTGTAGCCGGCCGAGGCGAGCGGTCGGCTCGCGGCCGTTTGGTCGGGGGCGGCCCAGTCGGCGTCGCCGTGCGGTCGCGCCGGGGTCGCCTGGGCGAGGGCTTAGTCGGCTGAGGCGAGTGGTCGGCTCGTGGCCGTTTGGTCGGGGGCGGCCCAGTCGGCGTCGCCGTGCGGTCGCGCAAGGATGGCCCGGGCGAGGGGCGCACCACGGCCGCCCGCGCGGTGCCGCCCCGGCGGCGGTGGTGTGCCGCGGCCGCCCCGGGGTGGGTGGGGCGGCCGCGGGATTCGGGGGTGACGGGTGGGAGCTAGGCCGCCGCGGTGGACCACATGGCGGTGAAGGCGGCCGCCTCGCCGGTCAGCCAGCTTTCGATGTCGGAAGGCTTGACGGCCGGGTCCATGCGGTGGGTTACGCCTCGGCGCAGGTCGACCAGGACCGGTTCGGCGTTCGGGAGGATCTGGTCCATGTGGCCGGCCATCAGGTGCAGCGTGGCGGTGACGGCCTCGGGGGTGGGCGGGGCCTCGTCGAAGTGCAGGCGCACGGCCTCGCGGCGGCCGTCCTCGTACCGAAGGCCGAAGTGGGGGTTGATCTTTACGGCCAGCGGGCCGACCGAGGCCACGGCGTCGCGGGTCTGGGCGAGGCTGACCTGCTCGGGGTCGCCCAGCGAGGCCAGGTAGGTCAAGGCGCCGGCGCTGACCGACTCGTACAGCGGCTTCCACCGGTCTTTCACCAGATCGGTGACGCCGTTGAGGTAGCTCCCGCCGGTGCGGAACGCGATGTCGGCCTTGAGTGCCTTGACCAACTGACCGTGCGGATTGAAGCCGGAGCGGCGCTCGCGGGCGCGCCGCAGACCGCCGACGAACGTGGCCTTCGCGGGGCCGGTGCGGGTCACGTAGCGGGTGAAGCCGAGCATGGTCGCGTAGGGCGGGATGACAGCAACAGATTCGGACATTACAGGCGCGGTCACGTTGATCTCCTCGCAGGTCACGGCCCCTTTTAGTACACACATTCTAATCGACGGGTACGACATTCCCAAGCCGCTCTGGATAAGCTGCGCGCGTGGATCTCGTTGATCAGGTCGCCGCCGCCGTCGCCTCGCGGGACGGGGTCGGTGGCGTGCGCATCGTGGGCATCGACGGGCCGAGCGGCGCGGGCAAGAGCTTCCTGTCCCATGGGCTCGCGGCGGCGTTGAAGGCGCCCGTCATCGAGATCGACGACTTCGTGAGCTGGGGCAATTTCGCCGGCTGGTGGCCGCGCTTCGACGCCCAGGTGCTCGCGCCGCTGCTGCGCGGCGAGGATGCCACGTACCAGACACGCGACTGGACGGACTGGTACGGCGACACCCTCGGCGCCTGGAAGACCCAGCCCTGGTCGCCCACCGTGATCGTCGAGGGCGTCACCTGCACCCGCCGCGAGACGATCGGCCGCCTCGCGTACGCCGTCTGGGTCGAGGCGCCCGCCCCGCTGCGACTCGCGCGCGGCCTCGCCCGCGACAGCTCCTTCCCCGGCGCCGAGCAGCTGTGGCGCAAGTGGATGGCCGAGGAGGAGCAGTTCTTCGCCACCGACGGCACCCGCGACCGCGCCGACCTGATCATCGACACCACGGATCGGCCGTGACCGCGGAAGGCGCGCGCGCCGCCGCGCGGATCGAGCGAGTGGTGGCCGCCCGCCGTTGACAAGATCGCGAGCGCACCAGCATGATCCCCGAGATTGACTGTCTCAAATGGACAGCGACCGACACGGGGGAAACATGCGCATTCGAGCAATGGCAACAGCGACCTTGATGGCCCTGACGACGGCCGTGGTGGTGAACTCGGCCCCGGCGCCGGCACACGCCAATCCGGCGCCCGGGTGGATCTGGCTGGAGAACTGGACGACGGGAAAGGTTCTCCAGGGCCGGACCACCGCCAAGGGCGCGGTCGTCCAGCAGCCGGCGAAGGTCAGCGGGACGCCGCAGGGGCAGCAGTGGCTGGTGGTGCAGCGCGGGACCTCTCCCGCCGGCTTCCCGCTGGTCTCGTTCCGTAACGCCGGCACCTCGTCGCAGTACGCGCTGGCCATCAGCGGGGGCAACCCCAACAACGGCGGGGGCGCCATCCTGTGGGACTACCTGTCCAGCCACGCGGAACAGGAATGGGAATTGACCAGCGACCTCGGCGTCTTTCCGCCGGCCTACACCATGAGGAACTACAACAGCGGCAAGTGCCTGGCGATCCCGGCCGGGAACCCCGCCAATGACACCCAGGCAATCCAATGGACCTGCAACGGCCTCGGCGACCAGATCTGGGTCTGGCGGCAGTAAGAGCGCAGTAAGAGCGGCAGTAAGAGCGGCAGTAAGAGCGGCAGTAAAAGCCGCTGTAAGACGGGACAACGTGGCCCCGGCCGACGCCGGGGCCACGCCTACTCGTAGCGCACGGCGTCGAGCCGCGTCGCCGACGACATGAACGGCAACGCGATCAGCGAGACCCCATAGGCCGCCACCGCCCCCACCGCCAGCCCGGCGAGGAACCGCCCGCTCGGCAGAATCCAGTCCGACGGCGCGATGAGGATCAGTGACTGCAGCACGGCCAGCCCCACCCCCAGCAGCAGCGTGACGGCGAGCGGCGCCCCGGTCTCCAGCAGCACGATCCGCCGCAGCTCGCCGAGCGACACGCCGGACGCCCGCAGCTGCGCGAACGGCCGCCGCCTCTCCAGCACCCCGGTGATCACCGAGACGGTCAGGCTGCACGCCGTGAGAATCAAGATGAAGACCATCGCGTACGGGAGAATGTCCGCGACCCCGGTCCACCCCGAGCCCCCGGCCAGGTCCGCACTCACCTTGCTGCGCGACTGCGGCACCGCGCCCGCCGCCAGAGTCCGCACCCGTTCCTCGGCCGCGGTCGACCCGTCGGTCCGCACAAACACCGTCTGCACCGGCAATGACGAGGTCAACGGCCCCGGCGACGAGAATCCCTGAGGCTGGAAGACCGTGTCGGCCGAGGTGGGATTCGGGTACGGCAGCGTGAATAGGTCCTCGGCCCGCAGATAGACCTGGTCGTCCGCGCCGCCCTCCTGATAGATCGGCAGCGGGCAGGACATGGAGGTCACCCGGGCCAGGTCCGAGCAGGACACGACGATCATCTGGCCGGGCGTCACCCGGGCCACGACCGCGTCACCCGTCATGAGCGCCGGAATCGCGACACCCTGCGTGTGCACGGCGACCACGCCGCGATCCAGGGTTGTCGGCGGCGTGGAAGAAGACGACGCCGCCACCGAGAAGCCCACGCCCGTCGCCACGTACATGGCCACGGCCGCCCCGCCGACCATCCGGAACGTGCTGTATGGGTCGGCCGCAATCCGCCGCGCCACGATCAGCGTCGGCGCGCTCCGGCTCACCCGCGCCATCCCCCGGCTGACCCACATGCACACCCACGCCCCGGTCAGGAAGAACCCGATCAGCGTGATCAGCACGGACACCATCGATATCTGCCCGAGGGTCGCCTGCGCCAAAGAATCGTCGACTTTGTCCGGATCATTCGCCGCACCGAACGAGTACCAAGCCCCCGCGAGCCCGACCACGATCGGCGCGAGCCGCCACGCGCTGGGCGGCCGCCGGCGCCGCCGATGCCGTACGCCGAGCGGCGTCATCTGCGCCGGCCGCAGCGCCACCAGCGTCGTCAGGACCGCCAGCACCGGCACCCCGGCCAGCACCACGATCAGCGGCACCACGGGCACCGCCACGTCCGACGTGAAGATTGCCGACCCGTGGCCGAGGGTGATCATGCCGGCCGCCACCGGCCGCAACCCGACGTACAGCAGCCATCCGAGCAGCGTCCCCGCGACGGCCGCGACCACGGTCTCGGTCGCCGCCAGCACCGCGGTCTGCAACCGGGTCGCCCCGGCCAGCCGCACCGCCGCGAACCGCAGGTCACGCCTCGGCCCGCCGACCCGCACGGTCATCGCGACGAACACCGCCACCGGCCCCACGACCAGCGCCGCGATCAGTCCGAAGAGGACGCCCCACACCCCGGCCAGGTCGAGCCGCAGCCCCGGCTGCTCGATCCCGGCGATCTCGATCGCGCCGGGCATGGCGAGCATCTCGGCCGGCGTGCGCCCGACCAGGGCCACCAGTTCCCCGCGCACGATCAGCCCGTCCGGCCCGACCTGCCCGACGTCCCGCCCCGGGAACCGGTCGCCCAGCTGATCGGCCGGCACCGACCGCACCAGCGACGCCAGCGCGGGGGAGAGCACCCGCTCACCCGGCCCGGGCAGCCGCGCGATCCCCGGCGGCACCGGCGGCCGCGGTCCGAGCGCCGCGACCTGCACCCGGATGATGTCCTGCCCCGCGTACCGGTCGGTGACCGCGAGCCACATCGCGTGATCGGGCGCCGTCGCCGGACTGGTCGCCGTGGTGCGGTGCCAGGCCAGCCGGTCGATGTGGTTCTGCATGATCGGCAGGGCCGAGAGCGCGAGCAGGATCAGCGGTACGCCGGTGGCGATGCCGGCCGCGACCAGTGCCGCCCGGGCCAGCCCCTCGCGGCCGCCGGCGAGCGCCAGCCGGAACCCGAGGAGGATGGTCATGGCGCCACCGCCGGGAGAACCGCTCTGCCATCCCGTACGGTCAATTGTCGATCGGCGAAGGCCGCCACCCGCGGCTCGTGGGTGACCACGACGACGCTCGCGCCTTCCGCCCTGGCCGTGGTGACCAGCAGTTCCATCACCTCGTCGGCGGCGACCGAGTCGAGCGCGCCGGTCGGCTCGTCGGCGAAGACCACGCGCGGCCCCGCGATCAGCGCCCGGGCGAGCGCCACCCGCTGCGCCTGCCCGCCCGAGACCTCGCCCGGCAGCCGGTCGGCGGAATCGGTGAGTTGCAGCCGCTCGATCCACTCCCCGGCCGCGGCGACCGACCCCCGTCGGCCCCGGCCGCCGAGCAGCAGGGGGAGTGCGATGTTTTCCCGGAGGGTGAGTTCCGGGACGAGCTGGCCGAATTGAAAGACAAATCCGAATTGTGTACGGCGGAGCCGACTGCGCCGGCCATCCAGGAGCTTGTCGATGCGCCGTCCGTCGAAGGTCACCTCGCCGGCATCGGGCGCGAGGATGCCGGCCAGGCAGTGCAGCAGCGTGGACTTGCCGGAGCCGCTGGGACCCATCACCGCGAGCACCTCGCCCGCGGCCACCTCCAGGTCGACGCCGCGCAGCGCCGGGATCGGCCCGAAGCTCTTGTGCAGCCCGTGGCCGCTCAGCAGGGAAGTCATAACTTGATCTCCTCCGCGAGGGTGTCGAGGCGGCCCGCCGCGTGCTCGATCCAGCGCAGGTCGGCCTCGATGTGGAAGAGCTGGTAGTCGATGAGCATGCCGTCACGCAGCGACGCCTCGCGCCGCTGCCGGGTGAGGTCGCGCATCACGGCGAGGTGCCGCTGGCGCTGCTCCTCGAGGAAGACATCGGCGGATCGGCCGGAGAGCAGCGCCACCACCACCTTGGTGAACAGCACGGTCTGCAACTGCGGCTGAGGATCCTCCGGTTCGGACAACCAGCGCTCCAAGTCCGTCACCCCGTCCGTCGTGATCGAGTAGCGCTTGCGCTCGGGGCCGGCGCCCGGCTCGACCCCGGCGACCGCGATCAGCCCGTCCCGCTCGAGCTGGGCGAGCGTGCGGTAGACCTGTCCGAAGCGCAGCGGCCGGGTCGCGCCGAACCGGCGGTCGTAGGACTGCTTGAGGTCGTAGCCGTGGCGATCGGCCTCGTTGAGCAGCCCGAGCAATGCGTACGACACCGTCATGCGCCGGACTATACCCATCGGGTATACCCACCGGGCATAGTCATGGTGTGCCAACCTGAGCCGATGGCCCTGATCCGCGTCGACTTCGCCGCCGAGACCCTCGAACTGGACACCTCGATGACCGTGGTGCTGCCGCAGCAGGGTGCCTCGCCGACGCCGGTGCTCTACCTGCTGCACGGGCTCACCGACGACGACACGGCCTGGACCCGGTTCACCTCGATCGAGCGGTACGCGTCGGAGAAGGGCCTGGCCGTGGTCATGCCGCAGGTGCACCGCAGTTTCTACGCCAACGAGGCGTACGGCATGCGGTTCTGGGACTTCCTCACCGAGGAGCTGCCGGCGACCGTCGAGCGGTTCTTCAACGTGTCGACCCGGCGCGCCGACACGTTCGTGGCCGGGCTCTCGATGGGCGGCTACGGGGCCTTGAAGTGGGCGCTGCGCGAGCCGCACCGGTTCGCGGCCGCCGCCAGCCTCTCCGGCGCGGTGGATCTCGCGTACATCCAGGAATTCGATCTGAGGCCGCACATCCGCGCCCTGGTCTCCCGCGTCTTCCCCGACCGCAAGGTCGCCGGCGGCGACGAGGACCTGCTGCACCTCGTGAAGACCGCCGACCCCGACGCGCTGCCCCGGCTGCTGCTGCGCTGCGGCACCGAGGACCACCTGGTCAAGCAGAACGAGCGGTTCGTCACGGCGTGCACGGCGGCCGGCGTGAAGCTCGACGCGGAGTTCGGCCCCGGCGAGCACGAGTGGGGCTACTGGGACGCGCAGATCCAGGTCGCCCTCGACTTCATGCTGGCCGGGCGCCGATAAATCAAGCGTGACGGCGGCCTTCCTGTGGGGCGCGTTCGGGGCGTCAGCGCTGCTGATCGCCTTTCGGCTGACACCGAGCCGCCGGGTGATGGCCGTCGTGATGGCGCTGGGGAGCGGCGTACTGCTCGGCTCGGTTTCCCTCGAGCTGATCGACACGGCCCTGGACACCCGCTCGGTGGGCCTGGGTCGGCCTGCTGGTGCTGGTCGGCGCCGTGGTCTTCGCCGCCGGCGACTGGCTGCTCACCCGCCGCGGCGCCGGCGAGCGCAAGGATCCCGACGGCGCCCGGGCCGGCGGCTCGGCGATCGCGATCGTGCTCGGCTCGATCCTCGACGGCATCCCCGAGTCGTTCGTGCTGGGCCTGACCGTGCTGCAGGGCGGCGTGAGCGTGTCGCTCCCGGTCGGCGTCCTGCTGTCCAATCTGCCGGAGGGCATGTCGTCGAGCAGCGGCCTGCGCGTGGCGGGCTGGGCGCAGCGGCGCGTGCTGCTCATGTGGACCGCGGTGATCGCGGTGTCGGCGGCGGCGGGATATGCGCTGTTGGACCCGGCCAGTGGGCTTACGGGGGCGTTCGCGGCGGGGGCGTTGCTGGCTATGCTCGCGGATACTCTGCTGCCTGAGGCCTTGGGGCGCTGCCCCAAACCCCGCCACCGCAACCACGCAGACGCCGGGGTTTTGATTGGCGGCGAATGCCGCCCAAGAGGGACCCCGGGGGGTGATCTCCTCGCGACGGCAGCCAAGCCCCATTGCAAGAAGGGGTGGGATGCAACCGGTGTTTGGTTGCGTCCCACCCCTTCTTGCAATTCCCTACGGCAGCCGCCGCGAGGAGATCACCCCACCCACCGCAACCAAACCGCCAGGCTGATCTCCGAGCGCGGCCGGGGTGTGGGGCGGAGCCCCACGGTCTTACCCATCATCCCGAGTCTGCTCAGCCAGGAACCGCTCCAGCTCAGCCCCCAGCTCCTCCGCGGTAGGCAACGGCGTATCCGACTCCGCGAGCAGGTTGTTCTCCCGGCCGCGCAGGAAGGCGTCATACTGCGCCTCCAGCGAACTGACCAACCGCGCGGCCTGCTCGTCGTCGGCAATCTGCTTGTCGATGTCGGCTCGGACGATCTCGGCGGCCTTCCGCAGCTCGCCGGTGGGCAGGGCCAGGCCGGTGCTGGCCGAGACCGAGTCGGTCAGCAACTCGGCAGCAGCCGGGTAGCTCGTCTGGGCCAGGTAATGGGGGACGTGGGCCGCGTACCCCATTGCGTCCTTGCCGGCCTCGCCCAGGCGGAACTCGAGCAGGTTGCCGACGCTGGCCGGGACCTGCACGCGCTGCAGCCACGACTCGCGGTCGCCTAGCAGGCGCTGGTCGGTGGCGTGGGCGGTGACGCTGACCGGGCGGGTGTGCGGCACGGCCATCGGGATCGCGTTGAGGCCGACGGTCAGGTTGACGCCGAAGCGGTCGAGCAGGCCGGTGACCGCGGCGATGAAGCGTTCCCACTGCAGGTCGGGCTCGGGGCCGGCGAGCATGAGGAACTCGCGGCCCAGCTGGTCGCGCATGACGTGCAGGGCGAGGCTGGGCGCCTCGTAGGACTCCCAGTGGTCCTCCATGAAGATCATCGGAGGGCGGCGGGAGCGATAGTCGAGCAGCTGGTCGAGGTCGAAGGTCGCGACGACCCTGTTCTCCAGGTTTTCCAGCAGATTCTCGCGGAACAGCTGGATCGCGCTGCCCGCGTCGACGAACCCGGTGAGCGCCTGGACGAGCACCGGCTCGTCCAGGGCCGGCAGGTCGTCGGCCAACTCGTAGAGCTCGGTCGGTTCGAGCACGTCGAGGACCTCCTGTGCACAAAAGCGGGTAACTGCTGGTAACAACGGCGGTCCGTGGTTCATTCCGGCCGACCTGTGATCTTGCCAGAGGGCGATCAAGGTCTCAGCCCGGACACAAAATCATCTGCACCCCTCGCCTGCACGTGCATGTGCACGCCACAATGGATCAGGATCCTTCCCCATCCCCCCTACGGAGCGATCTGATGAGCGAATCCGCCATCCCCGTCAGAGAGCCGATTCCCGAGACCATCGCGCCCCCCGGCACGCTCTGGTCGCGCATGAAGTCCGACCCGCAGTATGCGCCCGAGCACCTCGCCCTCGACGCGGTGCGCCGCCTCGGGCCCGAGGCCGCCCAGTGGGCCGAGCGCTGTCGGTTGGACAATCCGGACATCACGCCCGATGCTCTTGCCGCGCTGGCCGTGCGACGGTTCACCACGCTGTCCCGCATCTCCGGCTCGGTCTCGGGCGCGACCGGCCTGACCGGCGCCGTTCTCGACGTGGGCGTCTTGGCCTGGACCCAGTCGCGGATGGTGCTGCACGTCGCCGCCGCGTACGGGCACGACCCGGCCGCCACCGAGCGCACCATCGACCTGATGGTGCTCCAGCGGGTGCACAAGGCGGCCGAGCCGGCCCGCCTGGCGCTGGGCGTCGCGGCCGGTCGCGAGCGGGCCAGCCGCCTGTTCACCGACGTGGCCGACCGCCCGCTGACCGGCGTGATGATGAAGCTCGGCTTCCGGCTGGGTCAGATGGCCGGACTGCACGCCGCGCGGCGCATGTTCGCCAAGAAGGCGGCCTGGGTCACCTCCGCCGCCACCCGGGACCTGGCCGCCCGAGCTCGCACTCACTTCCGCGCGGCCTGAGAGTCGGCCTAAGGATCTTGAGCCCCCGGCCGATCTGACCCCCGACATCCGAACGGGGGAGGGTGGCCGGTGCGCCGTCGTTGGCTGGGCATGTTGATCTTCGCGCCGCTCGTGCTGGGCGGCTGCAAGGCGAGCACGGTCGCCGGCCCGGTGCCGAGCCCGAGCGGCTCGCCGTGGGTGGTCACCGTCGCCGGCAGCGCCACGCCGTCGCCCGCTCCGTCCGGCGCCACGGCCACGCCGAGCACCTTCCCCACCGGTTTCCTGCCGCTGCCGTCGTCGAGCGCGACCGCCACGCCGACCGGCTCGCCGGGCTGCCCGCCGGACACCTCGCACGGCATCGCCGGCGCCACCGTCGTGCCCGCCAGCACCAGCGCCGCCGTCACCTTCTACAACCCCGGCGGCGGCTACCTGGTCGAGTACCGCATCACCGCGATCTCCCAGAGCCTGACCGTCGGCCAGCAGCGCGACGTCGGCTGGACCGTGGTGACCCCCGGCACCGGCTGCGGCTTCCTCACCGCCACCGTCACCGGCCTCGACCCCAAGACCAATTACGTCTTCTCCGTCGACGCCGTCACCACGATTCTCGGCCGCGACGGCACCCAGGCCGCCACGGTCGCCCGCTCGCCGGTGATTACGACGACATAAGCGATATTTCCGGTCGCCAGCCGGTGGACAGGGCCTTCCCGATGTCCAGCACCATCCCGTCGGTGACCTGGTCGATGCCGTACCGGGTCAGGGTCCGGCCCGGGAGCAGGGCCATCCCGCGCGCGATCCTCAAGGGCACGTGCCGCACCGGCACGCCGAGCACGCTTGCCACCGCCCGGTCACGCCGGTAGACCATGTCGTCGGCGATGTTGTAGGCACCGGGCGGCCAGCCGATCGCCGCGAGACAGGCGGAGGCGAGGTTCTCCACCGCGGTCAGGCTCAGCGGCACATCCGGGCCGGGCAGCCAGGCGCGTCCGCCGCGAACGATCCGCCGCAGCCGCGGCATCAGATGGGGGTCACCCTCGCCGTAGACCGCTCGAGGCCGCAAAACCACCGCCCGGCCGGCCAGGGCGATTTTCTCACCCGATGATTTCGTACGCCCGTAAGCGGTGCGCTGCCGATCGGCGGGATGATCCTCCCGCACGGGTTCGCGGTAAGGCCCCGGCCGATACACCGAGGCGCTGCTCACCCAGACGACCGGCCGTCCGGCCGCCGCCGTCATGAGCCGCCTCGTCCCGTCGACGTTGACCCGCCGGAACGCCTCCTCGGTCCGCCGCCCCGGCCGCGGATCGCCGATCGCCGCCGCGAGATGAATGACGGCATCGGCCCCGCCCAGATCGGGCTCGCCCGCCGCGGCGTCCCAGAACAGGTGCTTCCCGACCGGCCCCGGACGCCGCCCCACGCAGACCACGTCGGCGTCGCTCTCCGCCGCGAGCCGGGCGACCACGCCGCCGCAGAAACCGCTCGCCCCGGTGATCGCGATCCTCATACCGTCCCCTGGACGACCAGCTCGCGCCAGCCCGGAAGGGCCGATCGGCGATCGACGCGCGCCCGCACCACGACCGGCCGGTGCGGGGCGAGCGCCTCCAGGAGATCGCCGAGCTGCCGCCGGACCAGCCGCGCACCCGGGCAGGCGTGCGTCCCGGCCCCGAAGACGAGCTGAGCCGTCCGCGCCGGCGCCGGATTCCGCGGATCGGGATCGCGCCGGTGGGCGTCCGCGGCATGCCGGGCAATCAGCAGCATCCGGTCGCCCGCGTGCACCGGGCAGCCGTCGGCGATCTCGCCTCCGGCGGCGGCCACGCGAGGCAGGAGCGGCGTGGGCGAGGTGACGCGCAGCAGCTCATCGACGAGCACGCTGTCCCGGGCGTACGCCCAGAGCCCGTCATCGGCCACCCAGGCCACCGCCCGCGGGAGCGCGGCGACGGTTGTGTTCACCGCGGCGACGGCAAGTGTCGCCGCCAGCCCGGCGTCCCGGCGGCGGTCCGGGTCGTGGCGGTCGCCCGGGTCGTGGCGGTCGCCCGCCTCGCTCGCGCCGGGCGGGCGGTCCGGTTTCCCGGTGGCCGTGACCAGGGCGAGCAGGCGCCTCGCCGCGGCCTCGGCGCGGATCTCGGCCCGCCGCCGGCCCAGCCCGGGCAGATGGGCGCGGGCGGCGGTCGCCCCGGCCCGCCGGGCCGCCGCGGCCAACTCGAGCGGGTCCATGTCGAGGTCCAGCAGCGCCGCCGCGGTTACTCCGGCGATCTCCGCGGCCAGCGGCACGAGGTCGACCGGGTGCCCATCGGCGAGGGGCACGAGGCGCTCGTCGAGCAGCCGCGTCCAGATCGGGCGGAGCCGTTCGACCCCGGCCGCGCCGAGCCGTTCGGCGACGTCGCGGCGGGTGCGGCGATGGTCGTCGCCCTGCTGGTCGAAGAGCCCGCCCGCCCCCGCCAGCCGGTCGACCGCGCCGCCGGTGGTGCCCTCGGCCGTGCGGTCCAAGGGAATCCGGGTGAGCGCCGCGAGGTAGGCCTCCCGGTCGTGGACCAGGAGCGTGCCGCCCAGCCGGCGCACCGGTTTGCGCCGCAGGGCCGCGAGCAGCGCGAACAGCACGGGGTGGCTGAGCAGATAGACGCGCCGGTCCCGCGCCCGGGCGGCGGTCATGCGTTCGCTGCCAGCTGGGCGGTGGCTCGGCGGTCCGGTTTGCGCGACCGGCCCGCGAGCGGGATGCGGGCGAAGATCACCGCGTCGGGGCGGGCCGCGCCCATCCGGGCCAGCGGATCGCGAAGGGCCACCCGAAGACCGGCCTCACTGGCGCCGGCGGCGGGCTGGATCACGGCGACCACGCGCTCGTCGCCGTCGCCGGTCGGGACGCCGACGAGCAGGGCCAGCTCGACGCCGGGGATGTGCAGGGACGGCTCGTACAGGCCCGGATAGATGTTCTCGGCGCGGCGCAGGATCATGTCCTTCAGGCGGCCGCCGAGCACGATCCGGCCGTCTTCCACACGACCCCGATCACCGGTCGCCACCTGGGCGAACGGCTGCTCGCCGAGATAGCGGCCGGCGGCGGTGGGACCCGACAGCAGGAGCTGGCCGCCGGCGTCGACCGACGCCGTCACGCCCGGAAGCGGGGCGCCCACGAGATCGCCCTCGCCGGTGAAGGCCGCCTTCTCGGCCGACTCGACCGCGGCGGCCGGGAAGACCTCGGTGAGGGCGTAGACACCCCAGGCCTCGCGGGCGCCGGCCGCCCGCACCGACGCGAGCAGGGCGGCGCTCACCGGGGCCGACCCGCTGTAGACCCGGCCGGTGAAGCGCACGCCGCCGGCCAGCGCGGCCCGCAGGTGTGGCGGCGTCAGGTAGGTGGCCTGCGGATCGAGGTTGCGGATCTGGCGGCCCAGGCCACGCCGGGCAGGCAGGGCCACCGGGGCGCCGCTCGCCAGCGACGGCAGCAGGACGAAGAACGTGCCGCCGAGCACCGGGACGCCGGGCAGCGGGCGGACCAGGTCGCGCACCGCCGTCATCCCGGCCGACAGGGACCGCCGGGTGTGCACGACCGCGCGCGGCCGGCTCGTCGTCCCGGAGGTGAAGACGATCACCGCGTCTCCGTCGCCGTCGTACGCCGGTGGCAGCGGCCCGGCCAGCGGGCGCAGCGCGGGCGGCGCGCCGGGCAGGCGACGGCCCACCGTGACCACCGGGGCCAGCGTGTCGAGGGCGGGCAGCGCCAGGTGCGCGCGGCGGGCCAGCGGCGCGAGCCGGCCGGCCACCGCCTGCGCGGCCGCGTCGGCCAGGATCAGGCGCGGCGTGGCGAGGGCGAGGCGGGCCCGCAGCACGTCCGGGCCGGCGGTCGGGTCCAGCACCGCGATGCGCAGGCCCATCCGGTACGCGGCCAGCATCGTCGCCAGCGAGCGCGCTCCGGGGCGTACGGCCAGACCGATGGTGTCGCCCGGAGCGAGACCCTTCTCGCGGAGCGCGACCGAGTAACCATGCGTCAGGCCCGCCAGCTCGCCGCGCGTGCATCGGCCGGCCAGGGCCGGACGCGTGTCCTCCTCGCGCAGGCCGGCGATGAGCTCGTCGAGCATCAGCGCGGGTCCGCCGTGCGCGAGCCGCTGCCGCGGTCCAGGTACCACTTCGCCGTCCCGACGATGCCGTACGCGGACAGGCGCCGGGTGGAGTTGGCGACCACCATGTGCCGGCTGTGCACGATCGCGGCGGTGGTGCGCCGCACCCGGTTGAGAAACGTGCGGTCGGTGGGGGAAGGCCGCCGGGGCATGCCGCCGCAGGCCTCGTACAGGTCGGCGGTGATGGCCATGTTGTTGCCGGCGTGCATCCGGTACGGCGCCAGGAACTGCTCGCCGCGGTGGGCGGGGCGCAGCCGGCCGAACGTCGCCGCCAACCCGACCAGCGCCCGGAAGAATCCCCGCCCGACCGGGCCGTGCTCGTCGCGGCGGGCCACGATCCGGCCGCAGGCCAGGCCCCCGCCCCGGACCAGCGCGCGCCGGGCGGCCGCCACCCAGCCGGGCGCGGGCAGGCAGTCGGCGTCGGTACGGGCCAGGTGCACGGCGCCGTTGGCGATCGCGTGCCGGAAGCCGGTGTCGACCGCGCAGCCCACCCCCTTCTCCGTCTCGACCAGCACCTCGGTCGGGAACGGGCCGCGGAAGGAACGGGCCAGCGCGGCGGTCCCGTCGGTCGAGCCGTTGTCGACCACGAGCAGCGTGAAGTCGGTGTCGGTCTGCGCGGCCAGCGCTCGCAGGGTGTCGCCGATCCGGGCGGCCTCGTTGTACGCCGGGACGATCACCCAGAGCGGCGCCGTCACGACACCTCCCAGACCATGGTCATCAGGCTGACGCCGCCGCCGAGGCCGACCAGCAGTACCCGGTCTCCGGTCTCCAGCGCCGGGCGGACCCGGGCCAGCTGGACCCCGAGCGACGCCGAGGCCGTGTTACCCAGCTCATCGACGGTCACTTCCAACTTGTCCTTGGGCACGCCTGTCACGCGTACGAAATGATCTAGGTAGGGAAGCGTGACCTGGTGAACCAGCACGCGCGCGTAATCTCCCCACCCGTACCCGGTGCGGAGCGCGACCCGTTCGAACAGGCCGGCGCCGATCGTCTCGAAGATCCGGCGAAGCCGGTGCCCGTCGCCGGTGAAATAGGTGTGCTCGTCGCCGCGCGGATGCCGGGAGCCGCCGCCGAAGATGCCGCCGGCCGACCAGTGCTCGGAGTGCGTCTCGGCGTCGACGTCGACGATGCCGCCGGTGGCGACCGGCTCGACCAGCACGGCCGCGCCCGCGTCGCCGAAGGTGAAGCCCGCGAACGCCGTGCGCGCCTGGGCCAGCCCGTCCAGCCGCGGCCGCATCGCCCGGGTCGGCGTCTCGCCGGTGACCACGAGCGCCCGTTTCGCCCGGCCGGCCAGGATCATCGAGCGGGCCAGGTCGATGCCGTTGAGGAAGCTGTTGCAGGCGTTGGTGACGTCCAGCGCGTGCGCCCGGCTGCCCAGCGCCGCCTGCACCACGTGCGCGGTGGCCGGCTCGGCCATGTCCCGGGTGGCGCTCGCGAACAGCAGCAGGTCGACGTCGAGCGGGTCGACGCCGGTGTCGGCCAGCACCTTGGTGGCGGCGTCGATCGCCAGGTCGGACGCGTACTCCCCGTCGGCGACCATCCGCCGGCGCTTGATGCCGGTGGCCTGCTCGAACATCCGCGGCGGCAGCATCAGCCCACTGGCCACCGCCACGCTGCGCTGCAGCTCGGCGGTCGGCACCTCGCGGGCCGGCAGGGCGTACGCGATCCCGGTGATCCCCACATTCATGGGCGACAGCCTTCCGCACCCGCCGTGTCCCCGGCGTGAGTAGGGGTGCTCAACTCTTTAAGCTTCCCTGCATGGGGAGCATCGTCGACGTGGTCGTGCTGGTGGCGATCTCCGTTCTCGGCGCGGCTCTGGCCCGCCGTCTGGGCTTCGTGGCGCCGCTCGTGCTGCTGGTCGCGGGCCTGGGCCTGTCGTACGTCCCGGGTTTCCCGGAGGCGCATCTCAAGCCCGAGTTGGTGCTGATCGGCATCCTGCCGCCGCTGCTCTACGTGGCCGCGCTGCAGACGTCGGTGCCGGCCTTCCGCCGGCAGATCCGCCCGATTCTTCTTCTCGCGGTCGGCCTGGTGCTGGTCACTGCGTTCGCGGTGGGCACGGTGGTGCATTGGCTGCTTCCCGGGGTTCCGTACGCCGCCTGCGTCGCGCTGGGCGCGATCGTGGCACCGCCCGACGCGGTGTCGGCGACGGCCATCGCCCGCCGGGTCGGCCTGCCGCGCCGGGTGGTGACGATCCTCGAGGGCGAGAGCCTGCTCAACGACGCGACCGCGCTGGTGATCGTGCGCATCGCGGCGGGCGCGCTGGCCGGAACCGCGGTCGGGTTCTGGCCGATCGTCGGGCAGGTGGCGCTCAAGGCCGGCGGGGGCGTGCTGATCGGGCTGGTCGCCGCCGTGGCCGCGGCCAAGCTGCACCGCAAGATCCTCGACCCGCTGCTGGACGACGCCGTCTCGCTGCTCACGCCGTTCGTGGTGGTGATCGTGGCCGAGGAGCTGAAGAGCTCCAGCGTCGTGGCCGTGGTGGTCACCGGGCTCTACCTGGGCCACCGCATCCCGTACCTGCTGTCGCCGACGTCGCGGCTGCAGATGGAGGCGGTGTGGCGTCTCATCACGTTCCTCCTCGAGGGCGTGGTGTTCCTGCTGGTCGGGTTGCAGCTGCGCAGCATCGGCGAGGGCATCACGACGAGCGTGGGCACGACCGTGGCGATCACCGCCGCGGTGATCGGCACCATCGTCGCCGTGCGGTTCATCTGGATGTATCCCGCCACCTATCTCGTACGGCTGATCCCGCGCATCCGGAACCGCGAGGAACGGCCGCCACCCAGCGTGCCCACCGTGATCGCCTGGGCCGGCATGCGCGGCGTCGTGACCCTTGCCGCCGCGCAGACCCTGCCCGACAAGGGCGGCGGCGACTACAACAAGGACCTGTTCATCTTCGTGGCGTTCGCCGTGATCGTTTTCACGTTGCTGCTGCAGGGAACCACCCTGCCCTGGCTCGCGGTGCGCCTGGGCGTGCGGCAGGACTCGAGCGCCGCCGACGCGCTGGCCGAGGCCGGCGTGCAGTATCAGGCCAGCCGGGCGGCCCTGGAGGCGCTCGAGAGGAGTGCCGACGGCGCCCCGGCCGAGGTGGTCGACCGCCTGCGCGCACTGACCGAGAGCCGCTCCAACAACGCGTGGGAACGGCTCGGCAATCAGCAGCAGGAAACCCCCTCGGCGGCGTACGGTCGGCTGCGGCGCGAGATGATCCTCGCGGAACGGCACGTCTTCAAGGTCGCCCGCAACGAGGGCCGAATCCCCGAAGAGGTGCTGACCCGCGCCCAGCGCGAGCTAGACCTGGAAGAGTCCCAGCTGCAACGGAGTGACGATTGACCTGCCAGCACCTGGCACAGGCCGGCGAGCCGGCCCCCCAGTCCGCGTACGAGGACGGATGCCCCCGCTGCGTGGCCGACGGTTTCACCGGCTGGGTGCACCTGCGCCTATGCCTCGACTGCGGCACGGTCGCCTGCTGCGACTCCTCCCCCCGCCGCCACATGTCCGCCCACCACGACGAGACCGGCCACCCGGTGATGCGCTCGTTCGAGCCCGGCGAGAAGTGGCGCTGGTGCTTCACCGACGAACTGCTCGGCTAGCGGTCAGACCCGAAACTGCCCCACCAACTCCCGCAGATCCTCCGACATCTGAGCCAGCCGATCAGCCGTCCCCCGCGACTCCGCAGCCCCGTGCGCCGTCTCCTGGGCCGCGCTCGCCACCCCCGTGATGTTCCTCGCGATCTCCCCCGACCCGGTAGCCGCCTCGACGACGTTCCGGCTCATCTCCGCCGTGGTCGCCGACTGCTCCTCCACCGCGCTCGCGATCGTCGTCGAGTGCTCGCTGATCTGGGCGATGATCCCGGTGATCTGGTCGATCGCCCCGATCGCCGCGTTGGTGTCCTGCTGGATGGCGTCGACCTTGCCGCCGATGTCCGTGGTCGCCTTGGCCGTCGCCTGGGCGAGGTCCTTCACCTCGCCCGCCACCACCGCGAAGCCTTTGCCCATCTCACCGGCCCGGGCCGCCTCGATCGTGGCGTTCAGGGCGAGCAGGTTCGTCTGCTCGGCGATCTGCGTGATCAGCTTGATCACCTCGCCGATCTCGGTGCTGGAGCGGCTGAGCCGCCCGATGGTCTGACCGGCCGCCTGCGCACTTTCCACCCCGGTCGCGACGATCCCGGCGGCGCGGGCGGCCCCGTCGGCGATCTCCTGGATGGCGGCGTTCATCTGCTCGGTGCCGGCGGCCACGGTGCCGACGCTGCGCGAGACCTCCTCGGCCGCCGCCGCCACGATGTCGGACTTTCCCGACGCGGTGTCCGCGCCGTCGGCGATCCGGACCGTGGCCGCGTTGAGCTGCTGCGCGGCCGAGGCGAGGGTCTGACTGTTGCCGGCGATGGTGCTGAACGCGTCCCGCAGAACCCGCAGGGTGCCGTTGAGCGCGCGGCCCATGGCGGCCAGCTCGTCGCGCCCGGCCTCCGGGACCTGAACGGTGAGGTCCTTCCCGGCCACGGTGTGGATCGCGGAGACCGTGGCACGCAGCGGCCGGGTGATGCTGCGCGTGATCAGCACGGCGACGCCGGCCGCCAGCAGCAGGCAGATCAGACCGGCGACGATCATGAGCGTGCGGGCCGTCCGGCCGGCGGCCAGCGCCTCGGCGGCGGCGGTCTGCGCCTGCTTGTCGGCGAGGGCCACGAACTGGTCGATCTCGGTGACGATCTTGCCGAACCAGTCCAGCGACTCGCCCGAGGCCAGGGTGTTGGCCTGTCGAACGCCGGCCTCGGTGCCGGCCCGGTACCCGGCGATGATCTTCTGGTCCACGGCCATGAACTGCTCGAAGTCGCCGCCGACCGCGGTCAGGACGTCGCGTTCGGCCGATGTCAGCGACTTGGTCGACAGGGTGGCGAGGTCGTCGCGGAAGGCGGCGGTGGAGGCGAGGAACTCCTTGCGCTGGCCGACGGTGTCCTCGGTCGCGCCGGCCACGCCGCGCAGCGTGTCGAACGCGTACCCGGTCTGCCAGCCGGCGAAGTCGGCGGTGCGGAACTTCGCCACCATCGCCCCGTGCCGCATCTGGTCGGCGGCGGTGAGGCGTTCCGTGGCGGTGCCCGCCCGCTGCTGACCGAGGACGCCGATCGCGGTGGCGGCGAGCATGCAGAGGCAGACGGCGGTGAAAGCCGCGCCGAGCCGGGCGCCGATCCGGAGACGGGCGAACACGCTCATACCTGCGACCCTACGGATCTCCGGTGGCGGCGAGCGGCGATTGCCGTAAACACCGGAGTTAGATGGGCCTATGCGGACACTCTTCGTAGGAGCCGGGGCGACCGGCGGATACTTCGGCGGCCGCCTGGCTCAGGCCGGCAAGGACGTCACCTTCCTGGTCCGGCCCGGCCGGCGGGCCGTCCTCGACCGGCGCGGACTGCGGATCAAGAGCCCCGACGGGGAGACCGTCGTGCGGCCGCGCCTGATCACCGCGGATTCCGTGGACGGCCCGTACGAGCTGGTCGTGCTGGCCGTGAAGAGCTACGCGCTCGAGCAGGCGCTGATCGACATGGCGCCGGCGATCGGCCCGCGGACCGTGATCGTGCCGCTGCTCAACGGGATGCGGCACGTCGAGGAGCTGGAGGGCGCGTTCGGCCCGGAGCGGGCGTGGGGCGGCGTCTGCCTGGTCGAGGCCACGGTCGACGACGACGGCGACATCGTCCAGCTGTCGCCGATGCACCGGATCGGCTACGGCCCGCTCGACGGCGGCGACGACGACCGGCTGTCCGAGGTGACGTTCGCGCTGTCCGGCGAGGAGTTCGACTCGAACCCGTCGCACACGATCGTGCAGGACATGTGGGAGAAGTGGATCTTCCTCGCGACCATGGCGTCGCTCACCACGCTGATGCGGGCCGGCATCGGGGAGATCAACGCGGCGCCCGGCGGACGTGATCTCGGGGCCCGCACACTGGCCGAGGCCATGGCGATCGCCACCGCGGCCGATCACGCGCCGCGGCCGGGCGCGGTCGCCGTGTTCCAGCGCAACCTCGCCACGAAGGCGCCGATGACCTCCTCGATGTACCGGGACATGGCGCAGGGACTGCCGGTCGAGGCCGACGCGATCCTCGGCGACCTGCTGGCCGAGGCGGCCAAGCGCGACGTCCCGGCGCCGATGCTCGCGGCCGCCTACACCAACCTGTCCATCTACGCCACCAAGCGGACGGGCTGACCCGTTCGGGAGGTATCGATCAGCGGGCAACCGGACAGTCGGGGGGAAGTCGCCGGGCGCATCGGTGAGAATGACCGCTGACGCTGCCGCGCAGGATTACGCCGGACGGCCGGCGGGCACACTCCGTGGCGCGGATGAGGGGTGGGAGCGCAAAATGCAGGTTTGGCCTGGTCACCGGTACCCGTTGGGTGCCACGTACGACGGCACGGGCACGAACTTCGCCATCTTCTCCGAGGGGGCCGAGGCGGTCGAGCTCTGCCTGTTCGACCCCTCCGGGAACGAGCGCAAGGTTCAGCTGCACGAGCAGGACGCCTTCGTCTGGCACGCCTACCTGCCGGGCGTCGAGCCGGGCCAGCGGTACGGCTACCGCGTCTACGGGCCGTACGAGCCGGGGCGCGGGCTGCGCTACAACCCGCACAAGCTGCTGCTCGACCCGTACGCCCGGGCGGTGGACGCGGACGTCGAGTGGCACCCGTCGTTGTACGCGTACGACTTCGACCACCCCGACGAGATGTCGGACCTGGACTCGGCGCCCTACATGGCCAAGGGCGTGGTGGTGAACCCGTACTTCGATTGGGGGAACGACCGGCGGCCGGACATCCCGTACCACCACTCGGTGATCTACGAGACGCACGTGAAGGGCCTCACCGAGCGCCACCCGGACGTGCCGAAGGACATGCGCGGCAGCTACTCGGCGATCGGCCACCCCGCGATCATCGAGCACCTCAAGGGTCTCGGCGTGACCGCGGTCGAGCTCATGCCGGTCCACCAGTTCGTGCACGACAACCGGCTGCACGACCTGGGGCTGCACAACTACTGGGGATACAACACGCTCGGCTTCTTCGCGCCGTACCAGGGTTACTCCTCGACCGGCACGCTCGGTCAGCAGACCCAGGAGTTCCGCGGGATGGTCAAGGCCCTGCACAAGGCGGGGATGGAGGTCATCCTCGACGTCGTCTACAACCACACGGCCGAGGGCAACCACCTGGGACCCACGCTCAGTCTCAAGGGCATCGACAACCGTACGTATTACCGCCTGGTGGACGACCAGCCGCAGTTCTACATGGACTACACCGGAACGGGTAACAGCCTCAACGTGCGCAGCCCGCAGAGCCTCCAGCTGATCATGGACTCGCTGCGGTACTGGGTCACCGAGATGCACGTCGACGGGTTCCGCTTCGACCTCGCCTCCACCCTGGCCCGCGAGTTCTACGACGTCGACCGGCTGTCCACGTTCTTCGAGGTGGTTCAGCAGGACCCGGTGGTCGGGCAGGTCAAGCTGATCGCCGAGCCGTGGGACGTCGGGCCGGGTGGGTACCAGGTCGGGAACTTTCCGCCGAACTGGACGGAATGGAACGGCAAATACCGGGACACCGTACGCGATTTCTGGCGCGGTGAGCCGGCGACGCTCGCCGAGTTCGCCTCCCGGATCACCGGCTCGGCCGACCTGTACCAGGACGACGGCCGCAAGCCGTTCCACTCGATCAACTTCGTGACGGCGCACGACGGGTTCACGCTGACCGACCTGGTGTCGTACAACGACAAGCACAACGAGGCCAACGGCGAGGAGAACCGGGACGGCGAGAGCCACAACCGGTCCTGGAACTGCGGCATCGAGGGGCCGACCGCCGATCCCAAGGTGCTCTCGCTGCGGGCCAAGCAGCGGCGCAATTTCCTGGCCACGCTGATGCTGTCGCAGGGCGTGCCGATGATCTCGCACGGCGACGAGCTGGGCCGCACCCAGCTGGGCAACAACAACGCGTACTGCCAGGACAACGAGATCGCCTGGGTCGACTGGGAGCGCGCCGACGAGCAGCTGCTCGAGTTCACCCGGCGGCTCACCGCGTTCCGCCATCGGCACCAGGTGTTCCAGCGGCGGCGGTTCTTCACCGGTCTGCCGGTGACCGCGCGCGGCGGCGGCGATCCGCTGCCCGACCTCGAGTGGTTCACCCCGGACGGGCGGCAGATGGCCGGCGACGACTGGGGCAACGACTTCGGCCGCGCGGTCGCGCTGTTCGTCAACGGCGAGGGCATCCGCGAGCGGGGGCAGTACGGGCAGCGGCACGTGGACTCGTCGTTCCTGCTGTTCTTCAACGCGCACGACGCGCCCATCGAGTTCGCCACGCCCCCCGCCGAGTACGGGGAGAAGTGGGAGAAGGTCATCGAGACGGCCGAGGCGTCGCCGGATCGGCCGTCGGTCGTGGAGGCCGGCAACACGATCGTGGTTCCGGACCGGTCACTAATTGTGCTGGACAGGACGGTCTGATGCCCCCTTCCGGAACCTATCGGGTCCAGGTACGCCCGGACTTTCCCCTGTCGGCCGCGGCGGCGCTGGCCGACTACCTGGCGGACCTCGGGGTCAGCCACCTCTACACGGCACCGCTGCTGACCGCCACGCCCGGCTCGCAGCACGGCTACGACGTTGTCGATCACCGGTTCGTCAGCCCGGCTCTCGGCGGCTCCTCCGCCTTATCGGATTTGTCCGAAACGCTCCGGCAGGCGGGACTGGGGCTGGTCGTCGACATCGTTCCCAACCACGCCGGCGTTGCGGTACCGCATGCCAATCCGACCTGGTGGGACGTACTGAAAAATGGTCAGAAGTCTGAATTTTCCGGGTTTTACGACATTGACTGGTCGCGCGGTCGGATCTTGATCCCGGTGCTTGCGGACTCTCCGGACGAATTGGACAAACTGGCCGTCGATGGGGACGAGCTCCGCTACTACGACCACCGCTACCCGATCGCCGAGGGCACCGGCGACGGCACCCCACGGGAGGTCCACGACCGCCAGCACTACGAGCTGGTCAACTGGACCCGGGGCGACAGCGAGCTCAACTACCGCCGCTTCTTCACCATCACCGACCTGGCCGGCCTGCGCGTCGAGGACGAGGCGGTGCTCGACGCCACGCATGCCGAGATCCTCCGCTGGCACCGCGACGGCCTGGCCGACGGCATCCGCGTCGACCACCCCGACGGCCTGCGCGACCCCGGCGGCTACCTCACCCGCCTGCACGAGGCCGCTCCCGGCGCCTGGATCGTGGTCGAGAAGATCCTCGAGCCCGGCGAGCGGCTGCCGCCCTGGCCGGTCGCGGGCACCACCGGGTACGACGCGCTCGCCGAGGTCTGCGGCGTCTTCGTCGACTCGACCACCGAGGCGTTCTTCGACACCCTCCAGCATCACCTCACCGGCGCCGAGACCTCCTGGCAGGAACAGGTCCACGAGGCCAAGCTCGCGGTGGCGACGACCCACCTCGCCGCGGAGCTGGAGCGCATGGCTCGACTCGTACCGGATATCGAGGCCGCACCACGCGCTCTGGCCGAGCTTGCCGCCTGCTTTCCGGTCTATCGGTCTTATCTTCCGTTCGGCGCCCGGCATCTGGCGCGGGCGCGGGCCGAGGCCGGGCGACGGCGGCCGCAGCTGATACCCGTGCTCGAGGCCGTCACCGCGCGGCTGCGCGACCCCGCCGGCGAGCTCTCCCTCCGCTTCCAGCAGTTCACCGGCGCGGTCATGGCCAAGGGCGTCGAGGACACCGCGTTCTACCGCTGGACGCGCTTCACCGCGCGCAACGAGGTCGGGAACGATCCGGCCCGGTTCGGCGTCACCCCCGACGACTTCCACGAGGCCAGCGAGGACCGGCGGCGGCGCTGGCCGGACTCCATGACCACACTGTCCACCCACGACACCAAGCGCAGCGAGGACGTGCGGGCACGGCTCGCGGTGCTGGCCGAGGTGCCCGGGGACTGGACCGAGGTGGTGCGCCGCTGGGTCCGGATCGCTCCGCTCCCGGACCCCTCGCTGGCGCATCTCATCTGGCAGGCTGCCGTCGGTTCCTGGCCGATCTCCCGGGAGAGACTTTTCGCGTACGCGGTGAAGGCCGCCCGCGAGGCGGCGAGCTCGACCACTTGGCAACGTCCCGACGAGCGGTTCGAGGCGCTGCTGCGCGAGATGGTCGACCGGATCTACGACGACCCGGCCCTGCACCGCGAGGTGACCGATTTCGTCGAGTCGATCACGCCGCCCGGCTGGTCGAACTCGCTCGGCCAGAAGGTCGTGCAGCTGACCATGCCCGGCGTGCCCGACGTGTACCAGGGCACCGAGCTGTGGGACTACTCGCTGGTCGACCCGGACAACCGCCGCCCGGTCGATTTCGCGGCCCGGCGCGGGCTGCTGACCCGCCTCGACGACGGCTGGCTGCCACCGGTCGACGAGGGCGGCGCGGCCAAGTTGCTGATCACCAGCCGCACGCTGCGCCTGCGCCGGCAACGGCCGGAACTGTTCACCGGTTACCGCCCGGTCTTCGCCGAGGGGCGGGTCGGCGACCACGCGCTGGCCTTCGACCGCGGCGGCGCCGTGACGATCGCCACGCGGCTGCCGGTCGGATTGTCACGCCACGGCGGCTGGGGCGACACCACCGTGTCACTCGACGGTCACAGCTGGACGGAACTGTTCACGGGGACAAGCTACGGCGGGAACCGCCTGGCGGTGGCCGAACTGCTGCGCACTTACCCCGTCGCTCTGCTGGTGAAAGAATAATGCTCTTCGAAGTCTGGGTCCCCGAGAAGACCGTGAAGCTTCTGGTGGCGGGGGAGGAGCGCGCGATGGAGCGCGACGAGTCGGGCTGGTGGCGTCTTTCTGTCGACGCCGAGCCTGGATCCGATTACGCCTTTGTTCTGGAAGGCGCGGAATCCCCTCTCCCCGATCCTCGGTCCCCTTGGCAGCCCGATGGCGTGCACGGGCCCAGCCGGGTGTACGACCACTCCTCGTTCGCGTGGACCGATCAGGCGTGGACCGGCAAGCAGCTTCCCGGCGCGGTTCTCTACGAGCTGCATGTCGGGACATTTACGGCTCTTGGGACGTTCGACGCGGCCATCGAGCGGCTCGACCACCTCGTCGATCTCGGCGTGGACCTGGTCGAGCTGCTGCCGGTCAACGCGTTCAACGGCGAATACAACTGGGGGTACGACGGAGTCTGCTGGTACGCGCCGCACGAACCGTACGGCGGGCCCGACGGGCTGAAGCGGTTCGTCGACGCCGCACACGCCCGCGGCCTCGGCGTGCTCCTCGACGTGGTCTACAACCACTTCGGACCCAGCGGCGCGTACGCCCCGATGTTCGCGCCCTACCTGAGCCCGCACGGCACGAACCCGTGGGGCGACTCGATCAACCTGGACGGTCCGCTCTCCGACGAGGTGCGCCGCTACATCGCCGACAACGTGCTCATGTGGCTGCGCGACTACCACGTCGACGGCCTGCGGCTCGACGCCGTGCACGCGCTCGTCGACCACTCCGCGATCAACCTGCTCGAGCAGTTGGCGGTCGAGGTCGAGTCGCTCTCGGCGCACCTCGGCCGGCCGCTCTCGCTGATCGCCGAGTCCGACCTCAACGACCCCAAGCTGATCACGCCGCGCGAGGCCGGTGGCTTCGGCCTGCAGGCGCAGTGGGACGACGACGTGCACCACGCGCTGCACGCGCTGCTCACCGGCGAGCGGCAGGGGTACTACGGCGACTTCGGCTCGCTGGACTGCCTGCAGACGGTGCTCGAGGGTGCGTTCTTCCACGCCGGCACCTGGTCGACCTTCCGGCAGCGGACGCACGGGCGGCCGGTCTCTTCTAAAACGCCAGGCCATCGCTTTGTGGCATTCCTGCAGAACCACGACCAGATCGGCAACCGGGCCATCGGCGACCGGCTCTCCGCGCTGCTTTCTCCGGGGCTGCTCAAGGTCGGGGCGACGCTGCTGCTCACCGCGCCGTTCACGCCGATGCTGTTCATGGGCGAGGAATGGGCGGCCTCGAGTCCCTGGCAGTTCTTCACCAGCCACCCCGAGCCCGAGCTGGCCGACGCGGTGCGCACCGGCCGGCGGCGCGAGTTCGCCCGGCACGGCTGGGCCTCTTCCGACGTCCCCGATCCGCAGGACCCGGCCACGTTCGAGCGCTCCAAACTGGACTGGGACGAGCTGGGCAAGCCCGGCCACGCCGAGATCCTCGCCCTGTACAAGCAGTTGATCGCGTTGCGACGGCAGTACGCGGATCTGTCCGACCCGTGGCTGTCCAAGGTCGAGGTCTGGCACGGCGACCAGTTCGTGGTGATTCGCCGGGGCGCGTGCATCGTGGCGGCCAACCTCGCCCCGGTGGCGCAGACCGTGAGCCTGCGGTCCGTGCCGAGCAAGGTGCTGCTCGCGACCTCGCCCGGGGTAGTGCTGCAACGCGATCGGGTGGAGTTGCCCGCGGAGAGCGCAGTGGTGGTAGCAGCCCGCTGAACCCGTGTCGCACTCATGCGGCACGATGGGGCGATGACGGAGCGCGGTTCGAGCCGGTTCGCCTGGCCGGTGCGTCGGCGCACGCCGCCGGGTCCCGAGGGCACCGCCGAGGACATCGCGGTGCAGGACATCGCCGAGCGTGAGGCGGCCGACCGGCAGCTGCCGCCGCCCGACCCCGAGCCGATGGCCGAACCGCTGCCGCGGCTCAACCTCGCCGCGTTCCGTCTGGCCGCGCTCGGGCTCGTGCTGGTCCTCGGGCTGACGATCGCCCTCGCCGGGGTCTTCGTGGGCGGGCCGCCGTCGGTGGCCGAGCTGCGCGCGCAGTCCGGCGTGGACGACTGGACGGTACTGACTATCGGGGTCAAGGACGACCAGCCCGGGGTGGCCTACTACGACACGGGCTCCAAGATCTGGACCGGGTTCGACGTCGACATCGCGTACATGATCGCGGAGGATCTGGGCTTCCGGCGCGACGAGGTCCAGTTCTACGGGATGGAGAGCGAGGACAGGGCGCGCATGCAGGCGACCGACGCCGACGGGAATCGGGTGCCGGTCAAGATGGTGATCGCCAGCTACAGCATCACGCCGGAGCGGGAGGCAGCGGCCGGCGTGACGTTCTCGGCGCCCTACCTCTACACCGAGCAGTCCGTCCTGACCCTCAAGGGCCACGCGCCGGTCGCCACCTTCAAGGACCTCGAGCACAAGCAGGTCTGCTCGCTCTCCACCTCGACCAGCCTCAGCGGGCTCAAGTCGGCCGAGGCGATCACCCGCAGCAAGAACAAGGTCAGCGAGTGCATCGACGACCTGCGCGCCCACAAGGTCGAGGCGGTCAGCACCGACGCCGCGATCCTGGCCGGCTTCAAGGACCGCTTCCCCGGCGAGTTCGACCACTGGGACCTCGGCTACGACGCCACCGAGGCCTGGGGCGTGAACGTGGGGGAGAACCCGGCCCTGCGGAAACTGGTAAACCTCACGCTGTATCGCTCGCTCAAGGACCCGAAGGACTCCCGCTGGGAGGAGGCCTTCAAGAACAACCTCCAGGTCGAGGTCAAGCACAACGACAAGACCCCGATCGCGGTCGCCGCACAGCCCGACGTGCCCAAGCCCGACATCCGTGATCTGCCCTGGGAGGACGTCTTCCCGTGACCGACATCTTCGTCAAGGGCGGTCCGATCCCCACCCGGCGGCGCCGGGCGCAGATGAACTGGCTGTTCACCGTCCTGCCGGCGTTCCCGCTGGTGCTGCTCGTCCTGCGGCTGTGGTACCTGAGCCAGCAGGACCTGCCGACGATGCTGCTGCTGGTGCAGTACATCAGCCCGCTCGGCATGATCAGCGCGCTGTTCATCACGCTCATCTGGACCGTGCCCGCGGTCATCCTCGTGCTGCGGGCGCTCGGCGGCATCCTGCTGGTCAGCGCCCCCGACGACGCCGGCCGCTCGATGCTGGCGGTCACCGCGCTGCGCATGCCCGACTGGGTCGTGCTGCTGGCCACCATGCTCGCCGCGTTCACCTGGCAGCTGCGGCTACTGCCGACCCTCGGCATGCTCGTCGTCTCGATCCTCGGGCTCACCGCGGTGCTGCGCTTCCGCACCGAGCGCTGGATCATGCTGTGGAACACCATCGGCGTGCCGGTCCTCGTCGGCCTGCTCGTGCTGATCTTCGTGTGGCCCGGCATCATCGAGGCCGTCCGCGCCGGCGAGATCACCACGGCGCTGCTGCTCGGCGTGCCGCCGCTGCTCGGCCCGCTGCTCACCGGGCCGGTCCCGGCCTGGTCGGCGCGGCTGGTCACGCACTGGCCGGCGGTCGGCGCGGCTCTGGTCGCCCCGCTCGCCGTCGGCGTGATCTTCCTGCGCGCGCCGGTGCTGCCCAACAGCGCCGTCGAGGTCGGCCCGGCCGCCGGCCCGATCCACGTCGAGCGCGGTCAACTGATCTCGGTCGACGACACCTCGACGACCATGCTGCAGACCGACGGCACCGTCATCTTCATCCCCAACGACCAGGTCCGCTCCAAGGTCCTCTGCCCCGAGCCGGTGCGGCCGCCCGACAGCGCGGTCACCGTACGCGGCTGGCAGGTCGAGGAGTCGGCGCTCTCCTGGATCGCGCCCACCCACCGTGACAAAGAGGTCGACCCCCGATGCCTAGGACGCCCCCTCAACCCCAGCTGACCCCCTCCCACCACCCCGCCGCCGCCCTTGACCCGACCGAAGTCAGCCTGGTCTTTTGCGACGCGCCGCCGCCCACGTGCAGACAGGCTTGCGGTGATCTGGGAAGCTGCACGCCATGACCTTGCACCTCCGGTGGGCGGCAGTCACCGACCAAGGACATGTCCGCAGCAACAACGAGGACTGTTACTACGCCGGTGACCACCTGCTCGTCGTTGCCGACGGCATGGGCGGGATGGCCGCCGGCGATCTCGCGAGCCGCCTTGCGATCGAGTCCATGACCGGTCTCGACGTGCCCATCGACAACGACCATCAGATGGACGCGTTGCACCGGGCGCTCGAGGTCGCCAACGGTCGGATCGCCGAGCACGTCGCCGCCGACCACGAACTGCAGGGCATGGGCACCACGCTCACCGCGGTCATTTTTTCCGGTACGCGTGCCGCGATGGCGCACGTCGGGGACTCCCGGGCGTACCTCCTGCGCGACGGCCGGCTGAACCAGCTGACGAAGGACGACACGTACGTCCAGATGCTCGTCGACCAGGGACTGATCCGGCCCGAGGAAGCGGCCGGGCATCCGCGACGCTCCGTGGTCACCCGGGTCCTGCAGGGCGAGCCGGTCAGCCCCGCGTACGTGATCGTCGAGCCGGAGCCGGCCGACCGCTGGCTGCTGTGCAGCGACGGGCTCACCGCGGTGGTCAGCAACGACACGATCGAGCAGGAGATGCTCGCGGCCACCGACGCCAAATCGTGCGCCGAGCGGCTCGTCGACCTGGCGCTGCGCGGCGGCGGCCCCGACAACGTCACGGTGATTGTCGCCGATCTGACATCGGACTGACTTTCGCGCCATCACCCGCAGCGTGCGGTAGGTTACTCCGGTCGCGGATCAGGGGGCCCGCGGCTCTTTTGCGGGTGGTGAATGGATGACGGCGCGACTTTACGTCACGCTGACGCTCGTCCTGGGTTCCGTGGCACTCGGCGAACTGGTCGGGGCACGCGGGTGGCGGCTGTACGACGATGCCGTCCAGGTGGTCGCGGGGGTCGCGGCCGCATGGGTCTGCATCGTGGTGGCCGGTCGTCGCACGGGCGTCCAGCGGCGATGGCGGCTGCTCGCCGGCGTCGGCCTGCTCGGGTGGTCGGCGATCCGCCTCTGGTGGGTCGTGCTCGACATCGTCGACCACAGCCGGCCGGTCGGCTCGGCCGCCGACGTCGGCTTCCTCATCCTGCCCGCCTGCATGCTGCTCGCGCTGCTCAGCGTCCCCTACGCGCGGCCGCGCCCGGTGGCGAGCTCGGTGCGCCGCGACCAGGTCGCCCTGCTCATCGACAGCGTGCTGATCACCGGTTCGCTGCTCGCGCTCGGCTGGTCGGTGCTGCCCGGCAAGGCGATGAACTGGGACGGTCTCGACCCGGTGGTGGTCGGCCTGTCCGCCGCGTACCCGATCGCCGACCTGCTGATGTTCACGATCGTCGTGCTGCTGCTGCTCACCCGGCCCGGCTCACCGGCCGGCCGGCAGCCGTTGTTCCTGGCCGCCACCGCGCTCGCCGGCTTCGCGATCAGCGACACGCTTCGCCTGCTGCGTCTCGGCGAGGGCCCGCTCACCCCGCTGGAGTCGGCGGGATACCTGATCGGCGTCGGCTTCGTGGCGCTCGCGGCGGTGAGTGACCCCACCATCACCTACGACCCGGAACGCGACGTCGCCGAGCGCGACTGGCTGCACCTGCTGCTCCCGTACGTTCCGGTCACCGCCACCGGCATCGTGATCGCGATCAGCACGGGCGCCGGCAATCCGCTGTCGCCGTTCGAGGCGTACCTCGGCTGGCTTGGTCTTGGTCTGGTCGTGGCCCGGCAGATGTTCACCATCGTCGACAACACCGTGCTGCTGGACCGGGTGTCGGAGGGGCAACAGCGGCTGCGCCATCAGGCATACCACGACCCGCTGACCGGCCTGGCCAACCGCGCCCTGTTCCGCGAGCGGCTGGTGCTGGCGCTGGACGCCCATCGCCACCGGGCCCGGCCGGTGGCCGTGCTCTTCGCCGACCTCGACGACTTCAAGCTGGTGAACGACAGCTTCGGCCACGCCATGGGCGACCGCGTGCTGCGTGCCATCGCGGAGCGCCTGCAGGGCTGCGTCGTGCCGGAGGATCTGGTGGCCCGCCTGGGCGGGGACGAGTTCGCGGTCGTGCTCGACCACCATCCCGCCGACGCCGAGCCGACCGGGCATCGCATCCTGGCCGCGCTGCGTGAGCCGTTCCTGGTCGACGGTCACCGGATCGCCGTCGGCGCGAGCATCGGCCTGGTGGTGCCCGAGCCCGGCGAGCCCCTGTCGGCGGACGCCCTGCTCCGCCGGGCCGACGCCGCGATGTACTCCAGCAAGCGCCGGGGGAAGGGCTCGCTGGCCCGGTACGCCGGCACGGCCGACGGCAGCCCGAACGCCGACATGCCGCACCTGCTGGCGCAGGCCCTGGTTCCCGGCGGCCGGCCCGCGGCATCCGGATTCGAGGTCTACTACCAGCCGATCGTCCGCCTCACCGACGGCGCGATCGTCGCGGTGGAGGCGCTGGCCCGCTGGACCCTGCCGGCCGCCGGCGGCCCCGTCCATCCCGATGTCTTCGTGACGGTGGCCGAGCGCACCGGACAGGTGGCCGCCATCGACAACTTCGTGCTGGACCAGGCCTGCGCCGACGCCTCCCGGCTTGCCCTGATCTACGGCCGCCCGATCGACGTCCACGTCAACGTGTCGGCGGCCCGCCTGGGCCAGGCCGGTCTGGAGGAGGCCGTGCGAGCGGCCCTGTCCCGCCAGAACCTCCCGCCGTCCCGCCTGGTCATCGAGATCACCGAGACCCACCGCATCCAGGACCTCCCCGCCGCCGCGGCCGCCGCCGCCCGGCTGCGTGCGCTCGGCTCCCGGATCGCCCTGGACGACTTCGGCAGCGGCTTCAACGCCCTGGCCCAGCTCCACTCCCTGCCGGTCGACATAGTCAAGCTCGACTCCACCCTGACCGATGTGGACGAAGACCCCGACCGGGCCGCCGCCCTGTGCCGCTCGATCCTCGCCATCTGCGCCGACCTGAACATCGCGGTCGTGGCGGAGGGCATCGAGACGTCGACGCGCGCGGCCGCCCTGTCCGGCCTGGGCTGCCCGCTGGGTCAGGGCTACCTGTACGGGCAGCCCGGCCCGCTGCACCGCCTCCGGCCGCTGGGCATACCCGCCCAGCCCGGGCCGTCCTCCCTCCAGCAGCTCACCTAGCCTCCGGGGAAACCGGGCGGGGCCGGAAGCGGGTGGTGGTCCCGAAGCTCTCGTCGCGCAGGGCCACGAAGCTCAGCTGCGGAACCCGCGCCGCCAGCTCGCCGAAGAGATGCCGTGCCACCAGCTCAAACGTCGGCCGGAACGGAAAGAGGTCCGGCCAGGGCCGCCCGTCGAGCTTCGCGCAGCAGTCCGCCAGTTCCTCGGCGACAGCGTCCGTGTCGACGAACCGGCCGAGCTCCGTGAGCTGGTCCTCGCCGAACTCCACCCCGGCCGTGACCACCACCGAAATGCCTTCGCCCGGCGGAATTCCGGGAAGTCCTCGTCGCGCCCGCACCGGCGAGGACAGCCCCTGCACCACGGTGATCCGGTGCTCCACCTCGATCGTGAAGCTCATGGGCACCCTCTCTGCTGCTGGTTTTGCCTGGTCAGTGCGGCTTCTGGTCAGCGCGGCTTCTGGTCAGCGCGGCTTCTGGTCAGCGCGACCTTGGGTTGGTGCGGCGGGTCGGCTCGGCGGTGGTGGGGTCCTCGGGCCAGGGGTGGCGGGGATATCGTCCGCGGAGCTCGGCGCGAACCTGCGGATAACCCTGCTGCCAGAACGACGCGAGATCCCGGGTGACGGCGACCGGCCGCCCCGCGGGGGAGAGCAGGTGCAGCAGCACCGGCACCCGCCCGTCCGCGAGGCGAGGCGCGTCCTTCCAGCCGAACGCCTCCTGCACCTTCACCGCCAGCACCGGCGCCGCCGAGTCCGAATAGTCCACCCGAACCCGCGACCCGCTCGGCACCGGCAGCCGCTCCGGCGCCACTTCGTCGAGCCGCCCGGCCACCGACCACGGCAGCAACCGGCGCAGCCCCGACGCGACATCGAGTTTCGCGAGGTCGGCCCGCCGCCGCGCCGACCCCAGTCCGAGCCAGTCGTAGGCCCGTTCCAGCAAGGCCTCGTCGCCGACATCGGGCCACGGTTCGCCGAGCGCCGCGTGCGCGAAAGCCATCCGTTCCCGCAACTCCACCGCGCTCCGGCTCCAGGTGAGAAGCCCGAGCCCGTCCCGGCGCAGTCCCTCCAGCAGCGCCGCCCGCACCATCCCCGGATCGGGATCGTTGATCCGCCGCTCAACCAGCGTGATTGCCCCCAGCCGCCGCACGGAACGGGCCACCACCTCGCCATCCACCCAGCCGATCTCGGTCGACTCGGCCAGCATCGCCCCCGCCGCCTCCACCGCGGTCGCCTCGTCGAGCGGCGCCGCGGCCCGAACCCGCGCCGTCCGCGCCCCCGCCGCCCGATCGGCAGAAGCCACGGCCAGCCAGGCAACCCCGGCCAGCCCACTGCCCGGCCCAAGCTCGGCCGCAGTCCCACCCGCCATCAGGTAGGCCCGCCCCCCGGCCTCCCGCACCCGCGCCACCCGCTCCGGATACGCCATCCCCACGATCAGCCCTGCCGCCAGATCATCCGGCACCCACCGAGACCCGGCGTCGTCCCGACCCCGCGCGCTCCCGGGCGGCGTCGCATTCGGCACCGCACCAGCACCTTCGCGGCCTCGCCCCGCGGCGTCGTCACCACCCCGGCCGCCCCCGCCGTCACCACCCCGGCCGCGCCCGCCGTCACCACCCCGGCCGCGCCCGCCGTCACCACCCCGGCCGCGCCCGCCGTCACCACCCTGGTCGCGCCCGCCGGCCCTGTTCCGGTCGCGGTTGCCGACTCGGTCCGGTTCGCGGCTGGCGTCGCGGTCGTGGTTGCCGTACCCGTCGCGGTCACCGGCTCCCTCTCGGTCGCGGTTGGTGTTGTCGTCCCCGTTGTCGGCGCGGTCGCGGGCGTCGTCATGGTCCCGGTTGCCGTCGCGGTCGTGGTTGCCGTCTCCGTCGTGGTCGCGGGTCTCGTCGTGGTCCCGGTTGCCGTCGCCGTTTTCGTCGCGGGTGTCGTTGTCTTCGTCGGCGGAGGCGGCGTCGGCGATGTCGGGGACCTCGACGTCGGTCGTGGGATCGCCGGCGCGGGCGTCACCGGAGTCTGCCGCGGAGGAACGGCTCAGCGCGGCCGTCAGGCGGCGGACCTCGGTGCGCCACGAAGGCTCGTTGGCGGAGCGCGCCCGTCGCCACGCGGCCACCAGGTCGTCGGAGGTGGCGCGGTCGTCGTCGAGCAGTGCGACGATCTCGGCGGCCCGGCGCGCGCCGACCACGGGGGCGCCGTCGAGAAGGGCGCGGGCCAGCCGCGGGTGCAGGCCGGCGTCGGCGAGGGCACGGCCCCGGGACGTGATGCGGCCGTCGCCGTCGACGGCCCCGAGGTCATGCAGGGTCGTCACGGCGGCCTGGAGCGCGCCGGGCGGTGGGCGGTCGGGCAAGGCGAGGCCGGTGCCGTCGGGATGGCCCCACAACGCCAGGTCGAGCGCGAAGCCGGTCAGGTCGGCGGCGGCGATCTCGGGCTCGGGCTGGGCGGGCAGCCGGTCGTGCTGGGCGGCCGACCAGCAGCGGTAGACCCGGCCGGGCCCCTCGCGGCCCGCGCGGCCGGCTCGCTGGGTGGCGGCCGCTCGCGACATCGGCACGGTGACGAGGGCGCCCAGGCCCCGGGCATGGTCCATCCGCGGGACCCGGCTCAGGCCGGCGTCGACCACCGACCGCACGCCGGGCACGGTCAGGCTGCTCTCGGCGACCGCGGTGGCGAGCACGACCCGGCGGCGCGTGCCGGGGCGGAGCGCGGCGTCCTGAATGGACGAAGGCTGACGGCCGTGCAGGGCCAAGACCTCGACGGTGCCACCGAGGCGGCCGGCCACGGCATCGATCTCGCGCGCGCCGGGGAGGAAGACCAATACGTCTCCCGAGCCCTCGGCCAGCGCCCGCCGGACGACCGACGCGACGTGGTCGAGCAGCTTGGGATCGACGCGCAGGCCCAGCGGTGGGCTGATCGGGCCGGGCGGCGGCGCCCAGTGGACCTCGACCGGGAACAGCCGGGCCTCGGCCCGGACCACGGGCACCTCGCCCAGCACCGACGTGTCGGCGGTGGCCGAGGCGGCCACCAGGCGGAGATCGGGACGCAGCGCCGAGCGCACCTCGAGCAGGAAGGCCAGGGCCAGGTCGGTGTCGAGATGTCGCTCGTGGCACTCGTCGACCATCACGACGGCGGTGCCGGCCAGTTCCGGATCGCGTTGCAGCCGGCGGACCAGAACGCCGGTGGTGACCACCTCGACCAGAGTGTGGCGGGAAACGCGGCGCTCGCCTCGCACCGAGAAGCCCACTCTCGCGCCCACCTGCTCGCCCAGCAGCCAGGCCATCCGCCGGGCGGCGGCCCGGGCGGCCAGACGGCGGGGCTCGGCGACGACGACGCGGCCCACGACGCTGCCGTCGGAGTCGGCCAGCGCCAGCGGAACCAGCGTCGTCTTGCCCGTGCCGGGCGGCGCCACCAGCACCGACGCGCCCGCGGCGGCCAGTGACTCCCGCAGGCGGGGGAGGACCGGCCGGATGGGCAGATCGGGCAGTGCGGCGTCGGGGATGAGCACGGGTCCATCCTCGCGCAGGGGTGTGACAAAACCGGATCCGGGCAAACCGGGCCCCCGAAAAACTGTCGGACCCGCGTGGCAGGGTGGCTCGCAACCGGAACGGGTCTGTTAATTCCCGTTCAAAGGTCTGCACTCGCACGAGCGGGCCTGCTTGACTGATCGACACCAGGAGGGGGTTGCCGGATGGACGCGGTCGAGGTCTTCAACGCACTGCCCGCGGCTCGCCTCGAGGAGGACCTGCTCGCCTGTTGCGCCGCGCCCGGGTGGGGCGCCGCGATCGTCGCCCGGCGGCCCTATCGCGAGCGATTGGAGATCATCGCTGCCGCCGATCGGGCGGCACACGGGCTGAGCTGGCCCGAGGTGCGGGTGGGGCTGTCCGCTCATCCGCGGATCGGGGAGCGGGCCTCCGGCGACTCCAAGGAGGCTTCCTGGTCGCGCCGGGAGCAGTCGACGGCCGCCCAGAGCGCCGACGAGCTGACCAAGGCCGCTCTCGTGGACGCCAATCGGGCGTACGAAAACCGGTTTGGTCATGTGTTTTTGATCTTTGCCAATGGGCGCACGCAGGAGGAGATCCTCGCGCAGGCGCGCGATCGGCTGGCCAACGACGAGGAGACCGAGCGGGTCATCGTGGCGGACGAGCTTCGCAAGATCGCGTTGCTCCGGCTGGAGCGGGTGCTCGATGCCCTCGGATGACGGGACGCAGCCCGAGTTCCACGCCAAGATCTCGACGCACATCCTCGACACGGTGACCGGCGAGCCGGCGCGCGACGTCTATGTGCGGCTGGAGCGGCGCGACTCGGAGGGCTGGCGCATGATCGCCGAGGGCCGCACCGACGACGACGGACGGCTGCGCCATCGAGTGCCGCTGCACGAGTGGCAGGCCGGCGGTTATCGCCTCTTCTTCTACGTGGAGCCCTACCTGGGCGACGAGTGCTTCTTCCCCGAGATCACCATCGCGTTCCACGTGCGCGACGCCGAGCGGAACTATCACGTTCCGCTGCTGCTCAGCCGATTCGGCTACACGACCTACCGAGGGAGCTGACGCCGTGGCGATCGTGCTCGGACCCAACCGCTACGGCAAGGCGGAGACGCGCCTGGTCAGCGTCGCGCGCGACGGCGAGACCCACACGCTGACCGATCTCAACGTGAGCATCGCGCTCTCCGGCGACCTGGCCGCGACCCACCTGACCGGCGACAACTCCGGCGTGCTCCCCACCGACACCATGAAAAACACGGTGTACGCGTTCGCGAAGGAACGGGGCGTCGGCGAGCCCGAGCAGTTCGCCCTGCAGTTGGCCCGGCATTTCGTGTCCACGCAGTCGCAGATCGACAAGGCCCACATCACGATCGAGGCGTACGGCTGGGAACGGCTCGGCCCGCATTCGTTCCAGCGCCGTGGCGATCACACCCGGCTGGCCGCGGTCACCGTGACCGCCGAGCAGGAGCAGGTCGTCTCCGGCGTCACCGGCCTCACTCTGCTCAACTCGACCGCCTCCGAGTTCCACGGGTACCCCAAGGATCGATATACGACGCTGCCCGAGACCCGCGACCGCATCCTGGCCACTGCTGTCGACGCCCGATGGCGCCATCTGACGGCGGACGGCGACTGGGCGGGGTCGTTCGCGGGCGCGCTCGAGGCGCTGACCACCGCCTTCGCCAACACGTACAGCCATTCGCTGCAGCAGACCCTCTATGCGATGGGCAGCTACACGCTCTCCCAGCGGCCCGAGCTGGCCGAGGTCCGCCTCGCCCTGCCCAACAAACACCACTACCTGGTCGACCTCTCCCCGTTCGGCCTGACCAATGACAACGAGGTCTTCATCGCCGGCGATCGCCCGTACGGCCTGATCGAGGGAACCGTGATCCGCGACGACGCGCCCCCGGCCGGCGTGGAGTGGTACCTGTGATCATCATCGACAACGTCGCGGTGGCCACGGTCGACGCCGCCGACACGTATCACCCGAGCGGCCACGTGGTGGTCGGCGACGACGGCCGGATAGCCGCGGTCGGCGCGGGCCCGGCGCCCGAGGGCCCGGGGCGGAGGGTCGACGGCGCCGGCTGCCTGGTCACGCCCGGCCTGGTCAACACCCACCACCACCTCTACCAGTGGGCGACCCGCGGCCTCGCCCTCGACGAGACCCTCTTCGGCTGGCTGACCACGCTCTACCCGATCTGGGGCCGCCTCGACGCCGAGATCGTCGGCGCGGCGGCCGGCGCGGGCCTCGGCGTGCTCGCGCTCTCGGGCTGCACCCTGAGCATGGACCACCACTACGTCTTCCCCCGCGACGGCGGCGATGTGCTCGAGGCCGAGATCGAGGCGGCCCGGCGCATCGGGCTGCGCTTCCACCCGACCCGCGGCTCGATGGATCTCAGCCGGAAGGACGGCGGACTCCCGCCCGACAACGTCGTCGAGACGACCGACGAGGCGCTCGCCGCGACCGAGCGGGCGATCGACCGCTGGCACGACCCGTCGCCCGGCGCGATGCTGCAGATCGCCGTGGCGCCCTGCTCGCCGTTCTCGGTGACGACCCGGCTGATGACCGAGGCCGCGGCGCTGGCCCGGCGCAAGGGCGTCCGCCTGCACACCCATCTCGCCGAGACCGACGACGAGGAGGATTTCTGCCGCAAACGGTTCGGCTGCACCCCGGTGGAGTACGCGGAAAGTGTCGGCTGGCTCGGCGACGACGTCTGGCTCGCGCACGGTGTCCACCTCGACGACCCGGCGATCGAGCGGCTCGGCGCGACCGGCACCGGCGTCGCCCACTGCCCGAGCTCCAACGCGCGGCTCGGGGCGGGCGTGGCGCGCGTACGCGATCTGCTGGATCATGCCGTCCCGGTGGGTCTCGGGGTCGACGGCGCCGCCTCGCAGGAGGTCTCTCACCTCGGCGCCGAGCTGCGCCAGGCGCTGTACACGGCCCGGTCGCGCGGCGGGCCGACGGCGATGAGCGCCCGCCAGGCCCTGCGCCTCGGCACGATGGGCGGTGCCCGCTGTCTCGGGCGGCAAGACGATCTGGGCTCGCTCGAGATCGGCAAGCTCGCCGATCTCGTCGTGTGGCGCCTCGACGGCCTGGCCCACGACGGCATCGACGACCGGCTGGCCGCGCTGGTCTTCGGCCCGCCCGCGCCCGTGGAGCTCTCGCTGGTCGGCGGCCGCCCGGTCGTCGAGCGCGGCGAGCTCGTCCACGCCGACGCCGAAACTCTTCAGCGTGAGGCCGCCGTTGCGCACCGTCGCATTCTGGCTTAAGCGAAAATTAAAGTACGAGAACTGCTAAAAGCGTTATTCGAAGATGATCCGACGGCTACCAGGAGCCTTCTGAAAGGCCATTCATAAGTCTTTCTCCACGCGTTGAATCATGCCTCTGAGCTGTGCATACTCCTTTGCGATACAGACCCCCACGGTCATCGAAAAGGTAGATATTAATGCGCAGCGATGCCCTTCACGTCGCACCCGCCGCCCCGCGCTCCCGACGCCGCCGAACCCGCGTCATCCTCGCCTCCGCCGTCGCCGCCGCGCTCGTCGGCAGCGGCATCTACATCGCGACCGCCGACGCCGCCGAGACGATCGTGCCCGGTCGCCTGCAGGCCGAGGCGTGGAGCGCGCAGAACGGCGCCCGCACCGAGACGACCTCCGACAAGGACGGCGGCCGCAACGTCGGCTGGCTGAAGACCGGCGACTGGATGCGGTACGACAGCGTCCAGATCGGCGGCACCGTGACGGCCCGGCTCGCCTCGAACAACAAGGCCGGCGGCGCGGTCGAGCTGCGTCTGGGCAAGCCGACCGGCACGTTGATCGCCAGCTTCCCGATCGCCATGACCGGCGGCTGGCAGAAGTGGGTCACCAAGACCGCCACCATCAAGCAGCCGCCGGTCGGCAAGCAGACGCTGTTCGCCGTCATGAAAAGCCCGCAAAATTCAGACTTTGTCAATGTAAACTGGTTCACTCTGGGAGCCACGGGTGCGGCGACTCCCACGCCCGCGACGCCAACCACGGCCGCGACAAATACGACAAAGCCGACCACGCCCGCGACGACGGCCCCGACCACGGCCCCGACAACCCCCTCGGCCGACGGCCCGGGCTGGGTCGACGTGGATCAGGCGAAGTGGGCCGCCCAACTCGCCGAGTTCAAGGCCATGACCCTCCGCCCGATCACCAACAATCCGGTCCGGGTCTCGGAGTTCAACGCCTCCTGCACGGTCAGCCACGCCCTGCCCGACGACCCCATCGTCTTCCCGAACATGCCGGGCGCGTCGCACATGCACTCATTCCTCGGCAACAACGGCACCAACGCCGGCACCACGCTCGACACGCTGCTGACGAACACCGATTCCAGCTGCAAGCCGGCCGAGGACCACTCCGCGTACTGGATCCCCACGCTCTACGAGAACGGCAAACCGGTCGAACCGCACGGCGTCACCGTCTACTACGGCTCCCGCCTGCCCGACCCGACCAAGACCGTCCCGTTCCCGCAGGGCTTCCGCATGATCACCGGTGACGCGAAGCGCCAGGTCGCCACCCCCAAGGGCGCCCCCGGCCAGTTCTGGTGCGCCGGCATGGGCGGCGAGATCGGCCGCAGTACCGACGGCAACTGGCCGGTCTGCGCCAAGACCGCCGAGCTCACCTTTCAGCTGACCTTCCCCGACTGCTGGGACGGCGTCCACCTCGACAGCCCCGACCACAAGTCACACGTGGGCCCGGCCGACTCCAAGGGTCAATGCTCCGGCAAGTTCCCGGTCGCGATCCCCTCGATCTCCTTCGTGATCGGCTACCCCACCAGCGGCTCCTCCGCCGGCTTCAAGCTCAGCTCCGGCAACGCCAGCTCCATGCACGGCGACGCCTTCCTGGCCTGGGAACCGGCCCCACTCGGCCACCGCGTCAAGGACTGCGTCGTCCAGCACGCGAAGTGCAACACGTCCGGAACATTCTAAAAACCCTCATACCGTACGCCTGACAGACCGTTCCCAACCGCAAATGGTCTGAACCCCGCCTACGGCGGCTGCCGCAACGCGACCAAGCGTTCGGTAGCCGCCGCAGCGCGCGCTACGGCGCACCTGCATGGCTGGGCTTCCCGTCACACGGCGCGACGGCCGGGGTGAGGTCCACTACGGTACGAGGGAGTAGGCGCACCGAGGGGAGCCGTCGCGATGACCGAGATCCTTTCCGATGAGGCTGTGGCGTTCGTATCGGAACTGAATCGTTTGTTCCGATCCCGCCGCAACGAGCTGCTGGCGGCTCGCTCGGCCCGGCGCGCCGAGATCGCCGCGGGTGGCACACTCGATTTCCTCGCCGAGACGGCCGACATCCGCGCCGCCGAGTGGCAGGCTCCCGAGGCCCCGGCCGACCTGCGCGACCGGCGGGTGGAGATCACTGGCCCGACCGAGCGCAAGATGACGATCAACGCGCTCAACTCCGGCGCCAAGGTCTGGCTGGCCGACCTCGAGGACGCGAACACCCCGCACTGGTCGAACGTCGTCGACGGCCAGCAGAACCTCTACGACGCGATCCGCCGGACGATCACCCTCGAGACCGAGACGAAGACTTACGAGCTGAACGGCGGTCCGTACCCCACGATCGTGATGCGCCCGCGCGGCTGGCACCTCGACGAGCGCCACTTGCCCGTGGATGGTGAGCCGGCCGTCGGCGCACTGGTGGACTTCGGGCTCTACTTCTTCCACAACGCCGCCGAGCTGATCGCGCGCGGCAGCGGCCCGTACTTCTATCTCCCGAAGATGGAGTCCCACAAAGAGGCCGCCCTGTGGAACGACGTCTTCGACCACGCGCAGGACACCCTGGGGATTCCGCGCGGGACGATCCGGGCGACGGTGCTGATCGAGACGATCCCGGCCGCCTTCGAGATGGAGGAGATCCTCCATGCGCTGCGCCCGCACATCTCGGGCCTCAACGCCGGCCGCTGGGACTACCTGTTCAGCATCATCAAGTACTTCCGCGACAACCCGCACATGATCCTTCCGGACCGGGCCGCCGTCACGATGACCGCGCCGTTCATGCGGGCGTACACGGAACTGCTTGTCTCGACGTGCCACCGGCGCGGCGCCTTCGCGATGGGTGGCATGGCCGCCTTCATTCCCAGCCGGCGTGACCCCAAGGTCAACGAGGTGGCGCTCACCAAGGTCCGCGAGGACAAGGAGCGCGAGGCCGGCGACGGCTTCGACGGTTCCTGGGTGGCACACCCCGATCTCGTGCCGGTCTGTCAGGAGATCTTCGACCGCGTGCTCGGCGACCGCCCCAACCAGCTCGACAAGCAACGCCCCGACGTCTCGGTGACCGCCGACCAGTTGCTGAGCGTCGCGGCTACCGACGGCGCCGTCACCGAGGCGGGGTTGCGCAACGACGTCTCGGTCGGTCTGCAATACCTGGAGGCGTGGCTGCGCGGCAACGGCGCTGTCGCGATCAACAACCTGATGGAGGACGCGGCCACCGCCGAGATCTCCCGCTCCCAGGTGTGGCAGTGGATCCACAATGGCGTACGCCTGCCGGACGGCACCGAGATCACCGCCGACCTGGTGGGCCGCATCGAGGACGAGGAACTGGCGTCGATCCGTGCCTCCGTCGGCGACGAGGTCTGGGCGGCCTCCCGCTTCGACGACGCCCGGAAGCTCTTCGAGCGCGTCGCGCTGGCCGACGACTTCGCGGACTTCCTCACCACCGCGGCCTACGACTCGATCGACTGAGCACATGCGGTTGACCGAGGACGACTACGCGGAGTTGGACGTCCGTCTCGCCCCTCACGATGCGTTCCTCCGTTCTCGCTACCCAGGGGAGCGCCCCGGCCGTCAGCCCGTGCACACCGTGTACATCCCCGCCGACCGGCTGGACAACTTCCGCGACTGGGGCGAGATCGCCGCGGCGGCGATGGCCGACTTCCCGTGGCCGGCCGACGACGTGCGCGCCAAGCTGGCCCGGGAGCCGATCGAGGATCTCCGCGTCGACTTCGAGGACGGCTACGGCGTCCGCGCCGACGATCAGGAGGACGAGGCCGTCCGCCGGGCCGCCAAGATCCTCCGCGAGGGCCCGGTCCCGCCCTTCGTCGGCATCCGCATCAAGTCGCTCGAGGCGGCCACGCGCCGCCGCGCTCTGCGCACGCTGGACCTGTTCCTGTCGTCCTATCAGGACGCTTTCGTCATCACGCTACCGAAGGTGAGCGGCCCCGATCAGGTGGCCGCGATGGTAACCCTCTGCGAAAAACTGGAACGTTCCTACGGCCTCCCCGCCGGCCGCCTGCGCTTCGAGATCCAGGTCGAGCTGCCCGCCGCCGTCCTGGCCGCCGACGGCACCGCCACGGTGGCCCGCCTTATCACCGCCGCCGACTCCCGGTGCATCGGCCTCCACTACGGAACGTACGACTACAGCGCCGCCGCCGGTGTCGCCGCCGCGTATCAGGCGATGGATCACCCCGTCGCCGATTACGCGAAGGCCGTCATGCAGGCCGCCGCCGCGCAGACCGGAGTCCGCCTCTCCGATGGTTCCACCAACATCCTCCCGGTCGGCTCTCCCGCGGAGATCCGTGCCGCCTGGGAGCTCCACTACCGCCTGGTGCGCCGCTCGCTGGAACGAGGCTTCTACCAGGGCTGGGACCTTCACCCGGCGCAACTGCCCACCCGTTACGCGGCGACCTACGCCTTCTTCCGAGACGGCCGCGACGCCGCGGTCGCCCGCCTGCACCGCTACCTGTCCCGCCAAGAATCCGGCATAGCCGACGAACCGGCCACGGCCCGAGCGCTGGCCGGCTATCTCCTGCGCGGCCTGGACTGCGGCGCCCTCAAAGACGCCGGCTTCCCCCGATCCGACCTGCTCACCCTGACCCAGTAGACCCCGTCATTCGGCCGCCGCCATGGCCCAGCGTCTGCGTGTTGCGTGGGCGCGGCCGCCGACGGCTGGGCCGCCATGGCCCGGTGGCTGCCTGCTTGCGGTGGGCGCGGCTGGGTGAGTGGCTGGGCTGGGCCGCCGTGGCCCGGTGGCGTTCTGCTTGCGGTGGGCGCGGCTGCCGCCGGCTGGGCCGGGTTGCCGCGGCCTGGTGGCTGCCCGCTTGCGGTGGGCGCCGCCAGTTGCGGCAGCAAGGGCGCTTGCCCGGCGAATACTCGCGTGCGTATACTCGTCTGCGAATAACCGGTCACAATCAGCCGAGGAGGGCCCCATGGCCAAGCGCCGCCGGGTGGCAAATCTGATGGCGCTCGCCGTCCTGTCGGCCGTGGCGTTCCGGCAGATGCACCCCTACGAGATGGCCACGACGCTGCGCGGCTGGGGCAAGGAGCGCGACCTCCAGATCAAGTGGGGCTCGCTCTACACCGTCGTTCGCAACCTGGCCAAGCACGGCCTGCTCGCCGAGGTCGAGAGCGGCCGCGAGGGGCGACGCCCCGAGCGGACGGTCTACCGGATCACCGACGAGGGGCGCGCCGAGCTGGTCGACTGGGCCCGCGAGCTGCTGTCGGTGGCCGAGCCGGAGTTTCCGCGGTTCCGGGCCGGCCTCTCGGTCATGGCGGTGATCGGGCCCGACGAGGTGGTGACGCTGCTGCAACAGCGTCTCGCCGGCGTCGAGCGCGAGACCGCCGAGGCGCGAGCGGCGCTCGAGCTGCACTCGCCGCGCGTGCCTCGGCTGTTCCTCATCGAGATCGAGTACGACCTGGCCATGCTCGCGGCCGAGGCGGCCTGGATGCGGTCGCTGATCGAGGAGATCAGCGGCGGGACGCTGCCGGGGCTCGCCGAGTGGCGGCACCACCACGAGACCGGAGAGATCTCCGCGGAACTGGTGGAACTGGCCGACAGCAGCATCGAGCAGTACGGCAAGAAGTAAGAACGGTCCCGGCGGACTGCTGCAACAGCCTGCCGGGACCGGGCCTCGAAACCAAGCCATGGGAACCACGACCCGGCCCGAAGCGGCACCCACAGGATACCGGGGGTTCCTCCCATGGCGGTCATGCACGACAACCGCACGGAGGAGTAAGCCATGAAAGAGAAGACTGTCGCGATCATCGGCGCTGGCATCGCGGGCCCGGTGACGGCCCTGGCCCTGCACAAGGCCGGCATCGCGGCCACGGTCTACGAAAGCTATCCGAGCACCGCCGACGGCCTGGGCGGGACGATCGCGATCGCCCCGAACGGCATGGCCGCCCTCGAGATCGTGGGCGCCGCCGACGCCGTACGCGAGGTCGCGAGCCCGGCGTACCGCCAAGTGATGTCGGTGAACGACAAGCGGGTGGCCATGCCCAGCCTCGACGGGGTCGAGCCGCTGCGGGTGGTCCGCCGCAGCGACCTCTACCGCATCCTGCAGGAGCGGGCGAGAGCCGAGGGCGTCCCGATCGAGTACGGCCGCCGCCTGACCGACGTCCGCGAGGAGAGCGATCGGGTCACGGCAATTTTCGACAACGGTGAGAAAGTGACCGCGGACGTCATCGTCGGCGCCGACGGCGTGCACTCGACCGTCCGGCGGCTCATCGACCCGGACGCGCCCGGTCCGCGATACACCGGCATGCTGGCGTTCGAGGGTCTCTCCCCGGCCGAGGTCGCCGAGGAGGCCGGCACGATGACCTTCGCGTTCGGCAAGCGCGGCTACTACCTGTACTGGCCGGCCGCGGGCGGCGGCACCACGTTCGGCGTCAACCTGCCGCATCCGCGGCCGCTCAGCATCAAGGAGGCCCGGGCGGTCCCGTCCGGCGAGTGGATAAAGACGCTTCTTGACGTGTACGGGGAGGACGAGCCGGGCGGCGATCTTCTGCGCAACCTGGCTCCGGAGGATCTGCAGGTCAACGGCGCTCTGTACATCATGCCGCCCGTCCCGCACTGGTATCGCGGCCGGATGGCGCTGGTCGGCGACGCCGTGCACGCGCCCTCCAACAGCTCCGGCCAGGGCGCGTCGCTGGCGATCGAGAGCTCGATCCAGCTGGCCCGCTGCCTGCGCGACATCCCCGACGTCCAGCAGGCGTTCGCCACCTACGAGCGGCTGCGGCGCGACCGGGTCGAGCGGATCGCCTCCCGCGCGGCGAAGATCAACCACACGAAGGCGCCCGGCCCGGTCGCGAAGGCATTGATGCCGGTCATCATGCCGATCTTCCTGAAACTGGTGATGAAGCCGGAGAAGACGATGGGTCCCGACCAGCGCTACCGCATCGATTGGCCGGCGCTCACGAAATAAGTCCCGCGCTCACGAAATAGGTCAGGCGCTCGACCGGCGGAAATTCTCCTCGAGAATCCGCCGGTCGGGCCGCCCGATCACCCGCAGCCGCGCCATGCCGCCGTCCGGGTAGATGTCGAGACGAACCCGAGAGGCAATCTGTCCGCTTTGTCCAACCGGAAAGCGATGGGGAGTATCGGGATTGAGCGCGGTCCGCGGCAGCAGGCCGAACCAATCGCCGTCGAGCGAGCCGCGCACGGACGCCGCCCCCGGAGCATTGCCCTTGAAATGACTGGTGTCGAGGTCGACGAACGCGATCTGAGACGGCGCGGCCAGCGCCACCTCCACCCATTCATTGCCGTCAACTCGCCGCCGGGCCGTCTCCCACCCGTCGCCCATATGCTGCGCGAGCCCCGGCATCAGCATGTTGTGCGGCCGCCCGAAGAACATGTTGCTGCACCCCGTGACCCGTCCGCCGTGCGCGAGAGCGGCCACGTCGAGCACCTCGGGCAGCAGCGCCGGATCGGGCACCACCTCGCCGTGCACCCGCAACCGCGCCACCCCGCCGTCGGGATAAATGGTCAGCCGCACGTGCGTGAAACGGCGACGATCGGTGACCGGAAACAGATTCCGGGTGTCGCCCTGCAATGGCGACTTCGGCACGAGCGGCACCCATGCGGCATCAGCGAGGTCGGCCCCGGCCGGATAGCCCTCGGTAGCCAGCCCGTCCACCGACGCGTACTGCGGGTAGTTTCCGACAAAGAACGCTGTGTCGATGTCGACGCCGTGGATCACGCCCGCCGCGCCGAGCCGCACGATCGCCACGTCCTCCGAGCCGGAGCGCCGCCGCCGCGTCTCCCAGCCGTCGTAGACCTGCCCCTTCTGGTCGAACGTGCGCGGCGTGAACGTCGGCGCATGGGCCAGGACCAGGTGATCCGCCGCCGCGAAGAACTCGTCGTTCGCGAAGACGACACCGCCGCCGAGAGCCCGGGAGGCAAGATCGGTCCGCGCGCTGAACTCCTCCATGGTGTTACCCCTCCCGGGTCAGAAAACCGCCGCCGGCCTCGTCGTTGGTCACCTTGCGTCCGCGCAGCCAGGTCGCGCGCACCACGCCGTGCAACCGCTTTCCCGCGTACGGGGTGACAGCATGCCGATGAAGAAGCCGGTGCGGATCGACCGTGAACGTCGCCTCGGGATCGAACGCGACAAGGTCGGCATCCGCGCCCGGCGCTATCCGCCCCTTGCCCGCGAGCCCGACGAGATCGGCCGGCCGCCGCGCCATCCAGTCGACGACGTCAGCCGGCGAGTGCCCACGGTCCCGGGCCGCCGTCCACACCACCGGCAGTCCCAGCTGCACCGAAGCGATCCCGCCCCAGGCCGCCGCGAAGTCCCCGGTGTCCCGCCGCTTCAGTTCCGGCGTACACGGGGAATGATCGCTGACCACGCACGTGATCAGCCCGTCGGCGAGCGCCCGCCACAGCGCGTCGGCGTTGGCCGCGTCCCGGATCGGCGGGCAGCACTTGAACTCGGTGGCGCCGTCCGGGATCGCCGCCGCGTCCAGCGTCAGGTAGTGCGGGCACGTCTCGGCGGTCACACGCACGCCCTCGGCCCGCGCCGCGGCGATCAGCGGAAGCGCCCCCGCCGCCGACAGATGCAGGATGTGCACCCGCCGACCGGTCGTGCGGGCCGCGTCGATCGCGGTGGCGATGGCGGCGTGCTCGGCCTCGGCCGGCCGCGAGGCGAGGAAATCGGCGTACGCGGCCGACTCCTTCCCCGGCGAGAGATGATCCGGGTCCTCGGCGTGCACGACGAACAGCGCGTCGACGGCTCGCATCGCGGTGGCCAGTTCCGAGGCGGTGACCGGCGGGAACTCGGGGACGCCCGAGTCGGCGAGGAACGCCTTGAAACCGAACACCCCGGCCTCGTGCAGGCCGGCCAATTTGCCGGCGTTGCCGGGGATGGCCCCGCCCCAGAAGCCGACGTCGACGCGGATCTGCCCGGTGGCCGCCTTCTTCTTCACCGCCAGCGCGTCGACGTCGACCGTCGGCGGCAGGCTATTCAGCGGCATGTCGATGATCGTGGTGACCCCACCGGCCGCGGCCGCCCGAGTCGCGGTGGCGAAACCCTCCCATTCCGTACGCCCCGGCTCGTTCACGTGCACATGCGTGTCGACGAGCCCCGGCAGCAGCATCGTCTCCCCGAGATCGACCTCCTCGGCCGCCTCGAACGGCGCGTCGTAGACCCCGATCGCGACGATCTTGTCGCCGGTGACAGCGACGGAGGCCGCGCGCACGCCGGAGGGAGGCCCGAGAAGGACCACACGACGAGACCGCAGCACCAGATCGACCATGAACTCGACCCTAGCGCCTGTATCGAGGTGGGAGACGGGCTGCGGCGTGGCCCAGCCGCCGCCCGGCCCCCACCTCGATACAGGCGCTATCCGCGGGCTGTGACCGGCATGTCACTTCCGGCGGGCCACAATGTGCGGCATGGCCTATGACGAGGTGCTGGCGCAGCGGCTGCACGACCGGCTCGGGGACGATCCGGCCGTCACCGCGAAAAAGATGTTCGGCGGTCTGGCGTTCCTGACGAACGGCAACATGACGGTCGGCGTGCACGCCGACGAGTTGATCGTGCGCATCGACCCGGAATCGGTCGCCGACCGCCCCGGCGTGCGCCCGTTCGAGGTCGGCGGCCGCCGCATGAACGGCTGGATCCTCGTGGCCCCCGAGACCCTCGACGACCCGGTGCTCGACGAGTGGGTGGCGCTGGCCCGCGCCCACGCCGCGACCCTCCCGCCGAAATGACGCGCGTCGTCACGCTGGTCCTCGTGTCGCCGGCGGGGGAGGTGTTCGGTGCCCTGCCGCCGTTCGAGGTCGGCACGCCCTGGCGGCAGGAGGTGAGCGAGTTCGCCACCGCCGACCGGCAGATCCTGCGCCTGCTCGAGGCCTCCGGCGACCAGGTCACCTATCTGGCCGAGACCGCCTCCCCGCCCGCCGGACTGCTTCCGGTCACGGTCGATCTGGCGCCGCATCCCCGCCGGGCGCCCTATGCCGAGGTGGGCGGCCCGGCCGCGTCACTGGCCTGGGCGCGCGGTGTGCTCGGCCCGGTGACCGCCCACCAGCAGCGCACCTGGAACCTCTCGGCGATCTGGCGCCTCGACGACGGCGACCGCACGGTGGCCTGGCTCAAGCAGGTCCCGTCGTTCTTCGCCCACGAGCCGGCGGCGCTGCGCCTGGTCGGCGCCGTCGCCCCCGGCCTGGTCCCGGCGCTGATCGCGGACGGCGCCGACGGCCGCATGCTGCTCGCCCACGTCGAGGGCGCCGACCGCTACGGCGCCGGCGCCGGCCTGTGCGCCCAGATCGCCGAGGCCTTCCACCCCGTCCAGCTGGCCCTGGCCGGCGACGCCGAGCTGGCGGCGACGGTCCCCGACGGCCGGATCGACATCGCGCGCGTCCGGCGGGTCGCCGAACCGTACCTCGACAAGATCGACGGACTCGGTGACCTGCTCGACGAGCTTCCCGGCCGGCTCGCCGCGGTCGACGACTGCGGGCTCCCCGACACCCTCATGCACGGCGACCTGCACCCCGGCAACACGCGCACCGACGACGCCGGTCGACTGACCATCATGGACTGGGGCGACTGCACGCTCGGCAACCCCGCGTTCGACATCCTCCGACTGACCGAGCGGCTCGACACCCCCGATCCCGTGATCGAGCAATGGGCGTACCGGTGGAAGAAAGCCCGGCCCGGCACCGACCCGCTGCGCGTCGCCCAGCTCTTGCGACCCGTGGCCGCGCTGCGCGGCGCCGTCACCTATGCCGCATTCCTCGACGCCATCGAGCCCTCCGAATGGCCTTACCATGCGGCCGATGTGCCCGACTGCCTCGAGGCCGCCGTCGCCGCCTCTATCGTGATGGGATGACCGGGCCGCGCGGCGACTACGTGCAACAGATCCGGCGGGCCGTCGAGCTCCCGCCGGAACTGGCGGCCGCGTTCGCCGGCGTCCCCCGCGAGGCGTTCGTCCCCGAGGGTTTCCAGCGCCGCGACGGCACCTGGGTGCGCCCGGCCGACCCCGAGTTCCTGCCCACCGTCTACAGCGACGACGTGCTGGTCACCAAGCTCGACGGCAAGGTGCCGATCAGCTCCTCCAGCCAGCCGTCGCTGATGGCCATGATGATCCTCGCCCTGCGCGTGACCCCCGGCCTGCGCATCCTCGAGATCGGCGCCGGCACCGGCTACAACGCCGCCCTTCTCGCGTCGCTCGGGGCGACGATCACCAGCATCGACGTGCAAAAGGACGTGGCGGTCAAGGCACGCTCCGCGTTGGCTCGCGCCGGCATTTCGTCCGTACGCGTCGAGCACGGTGACGGCTACACGGGCGAGCCCGGCGCCACGTTCGACCGGGTGATAGTCACGGTCGGCGTCGGCGGCGTCTCCCCGCGGTGGCTCGCGCAGCTCGCGCCCGGCGGTTTCGTGGTGGCCCCCGTGATCCACGCCGGCACCCATCCGATCCTGTCCGTGCACGGCCCGGCCGACGGCCCGGTCACCGGGGTGCCCGTCTGCGCGTCCGGCTTCATGCTCGCGTCCGGCCCGCTCACCGCCCCGCATCCCGGCTCGTTCCCGGCGCCGGTGACCGCCGACGCGCTCGGCCCGCTGGAGCCGGCCGCGCCCGCCCGATTCGACCCGCCGCTCGACGAGCCGGCCTATCGCGATCTCTGGTACGCGGCCGGCGCCCTGACCCGTCGGGCGACCCACGTCGTCGCCCCCGACCACGATCACGCCCACCTCGGCCTGGTCTCGTCCCGGACCAAGGGCGTCGTGATCCTTCCCGACGGAAGCGTGCTGGCCGGCCCGCCCGATCTCGTCGAGCTGGCCACCGAGGTCCTCGATCGCTGGGACGCGGCCGGGCGCCCGTCGATGCGATCGTGGCAGGTCCGCCTGGCCCTCACCGGTGATCGTTCGGCACCGATCTGGGCCCCGAGCGCGTGGGACCTGGGGGCGCCGGAATGACCACCGCCGTGCTGGAGTGGCTGCGTGCGCGCGGAGCGGAATCGATCCCGCATGCCGGCGGATCGCTGTACGAGCACCTCGGCCGGGTGTCGGCGCGACTCGCCGGGCACGGCGCCGCGCCGGCCTCGTGCCTGGCCGCCCTGACTCACGCGGCCTACGGCACGGACGGCTTCCCCGTCGTGCTGCTCGACGTTTCCGAGCGCGCCACTCTCCGCGGCCTGATCGGCGTCGAGGCGGAGGAGATGGTCTACCTCTACGGCGGCTGCGACCGCGGGCGGACGTGGCGGGCCCTTCCCGCGACGAAGTTGATCTGGAGTCGCTTCACCGGCCACAGCGCCTCGCCCACGCCCGCCGAGCTGCGTGCCTTCGTCGACCTGAGCATCGTCAACGAGCTCGACGTCTACGAGCGCTCCGCCGAGATAGCGGCCAAGGCCGGCGACTACTTCCGCTCGGTCTTCCCCACCTGGGAACCACTCGCCTCACCGTCCGTGATGGCCGACGCCCGGCGAGTGCTCTCGCTCTGAGCCCGGGGCCGCCCCCGGCGTGGCGTTCGCTGACGGCTGAGCCCGCGGGGCGGCGACCAAGCAGGCCCCCGGGGCAGCATGGGCGAATGGCGGTTTACGACGAGATAGCCGACTGGTACGAGACCGACTTCCTCCCCCGCACCACCCCCGGCGACCCGATCGGGATAAATGCCGCAATAGACACCCTCCTGGGCCCCGGGGCCGGCCCCATCCTCGAGATCGGCTGCGGCACCGGCATCCATGCGGCCGAACTGAGCGCACTCGGCTGGACACCCCTGGGCGTAGATCTCTCGGCCCGCATGCTCGCGTACGGGAAAAATCGCCTCCCCGTGGCCCGGGCCGACGCCACCCGCCTGCCCCTCCGGGACGCGACGCTGCCCGCGGCCATCGCGATCATGGTGCACACCGACATGCCGGCATATCCGCAGGTCCTGACCGAGGCGGCCCGAGTCCTCCGCCCCGGCGGCACCTTCGTCCACGTGGGAGTGCATCCCGCCTTCTGCGGCGGTTTCGCCGACCGCTCCGACCCCGAGGCGGTGATCATCCGTCCCGGCTATCTTGACGGCCACTGGACCAAGGACTCGTGGACGACGGAGGGCGTCCGCAACCGGGTCGGAGCGACCCATTTCCCGCTGCCGACGCTGCTGCGCGCATTCCTGACGGCCGGCCTGCGTCTCGTCGACTTCGTGGAGGGCGGCGCCCCCGTGCCCACCACGCTGTCGATACGAGCGGTCAAATCATGAACAGCATCCCGCCGGCACCGAGCAGAACAATCAGCAGGACCGCGATGAGCAGTCCTTTCTCGGCGGCGGTAGCGGCCGCGGCGGCGGCCGCGACGGTGGCGGTGGTGGAGATGGCGGTCGTGGTCGTGGTCTCGGGGAACGGCTCGCTGCTCATGGCTGATCCCTCCGGGAGTTGCTTCCAGCATGCGGGGGTCCGTCAACGGGCATAGCGTGAGGGCATCGTCGACCTCGGAGTGGCTGCCTTGGACTGGTTCCTCAATGAGCAGGAGCGCGGCAACCCGGACTCCTCCATACCCACGTGGTGTGCGGGAAACTCGGCCGAACCACTTATTCACGGAATAACGTATTTTGACCGGCTGGCGACCGAGGTGGACAGTCTCCGACCGGGTGACCACCTCTTCTTCACCGACTGGCGGGGCGACCCGGACGAGCGACTGCGCGACGACGGCCCGACCGTCGCCGCCCTCTTCGCGGCGGCCGCCCGGCGGGGCGTGATCGTCAAGGGCCTGCTGTGGCGGTCGCATGTGGACAAAATGGCCTACAGCGAGGAGGAGAACCGCAATCTCGGCGACGACATCCGCGAGGCCGGCGGCGAAGTCCTCCTCGACCAGCGGGTACGACGCGGCGGTTCCCATCACCAGAAACTGGTGGTCCTGCGCCGTCCCGGCCGTCCCGAGCAGGACATCGCCTTCGTCGGCGGCATCGACCTGTGCCACAGCCGCCGCGACGGCCCGGACCACCACGGCGATCCGCAGCCGTTGCAAATGTCCCGTGAATACGGGAAAAATCCGCCCTGGCATGATGTCCAGCTCGCCGTCCGCGGTCCGGTGGTCGGCGCCCTCGACCTGACCTTCCGCGAGCGCTGGAACGATCCCGCCCCCCTCGACCAGCACGGCCCGATCGCCACCGTCATGGACCGCCTCAAGCACGCCGACCCGCACGCCGACCGGCTACCCGACCAGCCGCCCGACCCACCCGCGTGCGGCCCGCTCGACATCCAGGTGCTGCGCACGTACCCGGCGATGCGCCCGCGGTACTCCTTCGCCCGCAACGGCGAGAGAAGCATCGCCCGCGCCTACACCAAGGCCATCCGCCGGGCCCGCCACCTGATCTACCTGGAGGACCAGTACCTGTGGTCGACCGAGGTGGCGAACCTCTTCGCCGAGGCGCTGCGAGCCACACCCACCCTGCACCTGATCGCCGTCGTCCCCCGCCACCCCGACGTGGACGGCCGCCTCTCCCTGCCGCCCAACCAGATCGGCCGCGAGCAGGCCCTGGCCGTCTGCCGGATGGCCGCTCCCGACCGCATCCACGTCTTCGACCTGGAAAATCACGAGGGCACGCCGGTCTACGTCCACGCCAAGGTCTGCGTCATCGACGACACGTGGTGCAGCGTAGGAAGCGACAACTTCAACCGCCGCTCCTGGACCCACGACAGCGAGGTGTCGTGCGCGATCCTCGATTCCGCCGCCGACGAGTCCGGCGGTTTTGCCCGGAACCTGCGACTCGCCCTCATGCGCGAACACCTCGACCGCGCCCCCACCGACGACGAAGACCTGGTCGACCCCCTGTCGGCGGTGAAGGCCATGACCTCCGCCGGAGCCCGCCTGCGATCCTGGAGCGACGCCGGCCGCGCAGACCCTCGCCCACCCGGCCGCATCTTCCCCCACGCCCCCGAGCATCTGCCCTGGCACCAGCGCGTCTGGTCCCTCCCGGCCTACCGCCTGCTCTACGACCCCGATGGCCGGCCATGGCGGTCCCGTCGCGCAAATTCCTGGTAAAAATCCCCATATCGTACGAGGTCCAGAAAAGTCCCCGCCTTCCAGCGCAAGCTCCCTGCAACACCGGACCGTGCCGCGACCGCCGGGCTTGAGTGGGTGGCCAAGACCCGCGCCCACGCCGCGAAGTCCGCAACCGTCGCCCGAGGTGGCAATATCGCCGGGGCCGTCGTCCGTCAGCGAACCGCCGCCCGGGGTGGCAAGTGTTGCGCCGGGCCGAGGTCCGTCAGCGAACCGCCACCCGGGGTGACAAGCCTCGCGCCGGGCCGTCGTCTGGGGGTGAGCCGTCGCGCGGGGGGCGTCGCGCCGGGCCGTCGTCCGGGGGTGAGGCGCCGCCTGGGGGAAAGCGTTCCGCCCGGCGCTGGCCCGTCAGCGAGATTCGCCCCGGTCCCAGGCGAGGACGTCGCGGGCGGTGGTCAGGAGCGGGGTCAGCGGAAGCATCTCCGGGGCGGGGGTCCGGTGCAGCGTGGGCCATGCTTCCCGATCCCTCACCAGCGGCGCGTGTTTCCCGGGCTCGGCCGCGACGGGCACGATCTCGACCTCGGTCCCGGCCGCCTCCGCACAAATCCGGATAAGTCCGGAAAAGGTGGTCTGGTCGCCGGCGGCGGTGTAGGCGCCGGGCTTGTCGTCCACCAGGAGCCGGACCACCAATTCGGCCAAATCGCGTGAATCGACCAACTGGATGGGCTGATCGGGATCGCCGGGGAGTTCGACCCGCCCGCCGGCGGCCGCCGCGCGCACCCAGTGCAGCAGACCCTCCTGAGTGTCGTGCGGCCCCGCCACCTTGCACGGCCGCACGATCGTGGCCCGATCCCCGAACCGGGCCGTCACATCCTGCTCGCAAGCCACCTTCGACGGACCGTAGGTGTCATTGGTCAACGGCCACTCGGCGTCACGAATCGGCTCCCGCAGCCCCGGCCCGGCCCCGTCGAACACCGCGTGGCTGGAGATGAACAAATACCGCCCGGCCCGATCGCCCACCGCGTCCATCGCCCCGGCGACATCCCGCGGCAGGTACGACGTCACGTCGACGACCGCGTCCCAGGAGCCGGTCTTGAGGGCGGCGAAGTCCCCCGCATACCGGTCCCCGATCAGCTGCTCGACCTCGGGAAACATGTCCCGGTGGGTGCCGCGGTTGAACAGCACCGGCTCGTGCCCGCCGGCCGGCAACCGCGAGACGATCGCCCGGCCCACGAATCCCGTACCGCCGAGAACGAGCACGCGCATCCCGGTCAGAGCACCCACTCGTCGTCGCGGATGATCTCGACGGTGCCCTTCGGCCCGGTGCCGGTCACGGTGATGCCGGCCCCGCCGATCACCACGTCCGTGTGCACGCCGGACATGTTCAGCCCCAGGTCGACCCGCTCCGCCTCGCTCAGCGCCATGCCGCCCTCGACCGCGAACGGGAAGCTCTGCCCCCACGCCACGTGACAGCCCGCGTTCTCGTCGAACAGCGTGTTGTGGAAGACGATCCCGGCCTTGGCGATCCGGCTGTCCTTGTCGACCAGCGACACCTCGCCGAGGCGGGACGAGCCCTCGTCGGTGGCGACCTGCGCCTTGATCACGTCGGCGCCCTCGTCGGCGTACACGTCGATGATCTTGCCGGCCTTGAAGGTGACCCGGAGGCCGGTGATCAGCTGGCCGGCGATCACCATGGGACGGGTCACCCGGATCACCCCGTCGGCGCGGCGCCGGTCGGGGCTGGTGAACACCTCCTCGGTGGGGATGTTCGGCAGGTAGGCGATGCCGTTCGGGTCGATCATGCCGCCGCCGGTCCAGCGCGGGTTCGCCGGCAGACCCACGGTCAGGTCGGTGCCCTCGCCGACGTAGCGCACCTCGGTCAGCTCCAGCGCGTCCAGCTGGTGGGCGCGGCCGGTCAGCGTCGCCGACCGTTCCTGCCACGCGGCGGCCGGGTCGGCGGCGTCGAGGCGCATCGCGGTGCCGACCGCCTCCCACAGGCGATCCACGTCGGGCTCGCCGAAGATCTGCTGCGCCCAGCCCGGGTTCGGTGCGGCGACCACGCTCCACCGCATGCGGTCGAACAGCGCACGCCGCCGGGCCTGCGCCTCCTCCCACCGGCGGGCCGCGACCTTTTCCGGGTCGGCGCCGTCGAACAGGTGCGGGTTCGCGTCGCCGACCAGCGCGATCGAGGCCACCCCCGCGGCGGCCCATTCCTCGATGCGGGCGAGCGCCCACGGCCGGGTGCGGGTGAGCTGCTCGATGCTCGTGTGGTCGACCGCCGAGCGCTGCATGGGCCCGTCGCTCCAGACGGTCTCGACCCAGCCGGCCCCGGCGCGATAGGCGGCCTCGACCACGGCCCGCGCGATCTCGAGGTGGGCGGTGTCGGTGTCGATCACGACTCCCTGGCCCGGTTGCACGTTGACCCCGGCCCGCACGACCAGGTCGGCGAAGCGCTCGATCTGTCCCATGCCGGACAGCCTAGGTGATGATCGTTCGTTATTGGGATGCACGGCCGGACCAGGCTCGTTACCGTCGGCGGCAATGACGCTTGCATACGATGTGGCCGGCGACGGGCCGGCCGTCCTGCTCCTGCACTCCACGGTCGTCGATCGGCGGATGTGGGATCCGCAGGTCCCGGCACTGACCGCGGCCGGCTACCGCGCGATCCGCTGCGATCTCAACGGTTTCGGCGAGACCCCGCTGCCGACCGGCCTCTACAGTGACGCCGACGACGTGATCGCGCTGCTCGACGACCTGGGCGTCGACCGGTTCCGGCTGGTCGGCGCGTCCGGCGGCGGCAAGGTGGCGCTGGAAGTGGCTGCTCGCTGGCCGTCGCGCGTCTCCGCGCTGCTGCTCCTGGCCACCGCCGTGGCCGGTTTCGAGCCCGGCCCCGAGCTGCGGGCCTACGGCGAGCGCGAGGATGCCCTGCTCGAGGCCGGTGACCTGGATGGCGCGGCCGACCTCAACGCCGAGGTCTGGGTCGGTCCCGAGGCCACAGATCAAATTCGTTCCCGTGTACGCGTGATGCAGCGTCACATCTTCGACGTGCAGGTGGGCGTCGACGAGGAGCCCGAGCAGATCCGCCACCAGTTTGACCTGAACGCCATCGCCGCCCGCACGTTGCTCGTCACCGGCGCCCACGACCTGCCCGACTTCACCGCGATCGCCGACCGGCTGGCCGCGACCCTGCCCGACGCGGAACGCCTCGACCTGTCCTGGGCCGGCCACCTGCCCAGCATGGAGCGCCCCGACCTGCTGAACCCGGTGATGCTGGAGTTCCTGGCCGGTTAGGTTCTGGTGTCTACGATGTCCGGCATGTCAGCGCCTGTCGAAGATGTGCCCGGCTGGGAGTCGCTCCCGCCGTCGCTGCGGGAGCGATTTCTCGCGGCCGACCTGCCCGTCGCCCTGCTGAAGCTGGACGACAGCGCCAACTTCCTGCTCGGCCCCGAACTGTCCGAGGTGGACGTCCCGTCGCTCGGCCGGCTGCTGCGTTTCGGGCACGGCATCGGGCTCTTCGCAGGCGAGTTCTGTCTCGATTTGGCTACGGATGCGGTCTATCTGGTACGCCCGGACGACCTCCCGCCGAACTTCGTGAACTCGAGCCTGGAGCAGTTCGGCCGGTCGGTGCGGCTGGTGCTTCGGTACGAGCCCGATCTGACCGGCGAGGACGCCGAGGCCTGGGCCGATGCCGCCGAGGAGGTCCGCGCCGGCATCGCCCGGATCGACCCCGCGGCCGACAAGACCGACACGTACTGGGACGCCTTGTACTACGAGCTGGCCGAAGGTACCTATTCGGACTTCTAGGTAAATGTCCGGAACGTCGTACGGGATCACCCGGGCCGAAGTGACCATCTAGCATCCGTTCCCGTCTGCGCGACATTGACGGTCGCGCATGAATAACCCGTGCCGCGCGCTCATGGGGGGCCATTCTCCGGCGCGGGTAGAAGGGACGACGGATTCGATGCAACGAACCACCAAACCCGCGCTCTGGGGGCGCTGGGCGGCGGTCCTGCTCCTGCTCTGGTCGCTGGTCGGCGGGCTGCCCGCCGCTCCGGCATTCGCCGGTGGCGCCCTCACCGCATTGTCGGCGGTGGATCCCGGATGCCCACCGGTCACGGCCGACGGGCAGGTTGTCTACGGGTGCAACGAGTTGAGCCGCAATCTGCAGAAGGCCCGTCTGTGGCTGCAGCAGAACAAGCCCCGGGGCACCACCGACAAGCTCTTCAAGAACGCCGGCGCCTCCAACTACGCCATCGCGCGGCTGGAGGACGGGACCTACGTCATCGGGTACAGCGACAACCTCCAGCACTCCGAGGAGCGTCTGCTCGACCAGATGAACGGCAAGGCGAGGCGGATCGTGTTCGACCCGGCCACCGGTCGCGTGTCGTACCAGCCGGCCCGGGCCTCCCGCATCGCCGAGGGCTTCTCCGAGCTCGAGCCGTGCGCCAACAAGTGCGACACCAAGCTCGGCACCGCGGGCGTACGTAACAAGTTCACCTGGTCCTGGCAGTGGAACGGCCGGGAGGGCGACACCGACGACGACGTCAAGGCGATCCGCGACCGGGCCAACAACCCGAAGACCGGCAACAAGCCGCTCGCGCTCAAGCAGCTGAAGGCCAACGGCGCCCCGGGCCGCATCAACGACCCGGCGAACGTGCAGAGCGGCATCGGCAAGGCCGTCCAGCGCCAGCTCGGCCCCGGCCGTCCCGGCGGCATCGACTTCTCCTCGGTCCAGCTGCGGTACGTCTCCGACGGCACCTCCGGCAACACGTACTCGTTCAAGGCGCCGACCTTGCCCGGCAAGCCGTCCACCGACGGGACCGGGCCGATCTACGACGCGTTCACGGCGCTCAACGTGTGGATGACCGTCCAGCCGTCGAAGTTCTGGGTGAACCTCAACCCCGACGAGCCCAACCGGATCATCGACTCCGACCTGGCCCAGACCGACGTCGGCCAGGTTCTGCTGTCGTCCGACCTCACGCTCAAGGAGTCCGGCACCAAGCTGATCGACCCGAACACGCCGATCGGCAAGGAGTTCTGGGGCAAGATGCAGGCCGCCGGCCTCGAGAAGTTCTGCAAGCGCGACTGGATCGTGCCCAAGCAGGCCACGGTCCGCGAGTCCGGCTCGGAGCTCTACATCCTGGACGCGCCGCTCGAGGTGAAGACCGAGGGCGCCGACTTCCACATGCCCGGCAGCGACTTCACCTGCCCCGCCGACTCCAAGGCGGCCACCGAGATCTACCGCTCGGTGATCGTGCCGGAGCTGACCAAGCTGGTGAACGAGTCGCCGGAGTACACCGCCCTGCGCCGCGTCTACATCAGCCGGGTCGCCGCCGAGTGGTACCGCCAGCGGCTCGCCAAGGCCGGCACCGCGGCCGACTTCGGGGTCGACAGCAACGACGTCGACACCCTCGAGTCGATCAAGACGTGGGACCCGAAGGACATCTACAACAAGTACCTGAAGGAGCTGAACAGCGTCGTCTACACGACGCCGGACGGTTTCGTGGTCACGGCCGGCGGCGTCGACTTCACCCAGCCGGTGAAGGTCGACACGCTCAACGACAGCACCTTCAAGCAGCAGTACCCGGCCCTGCCGTCGACGGTCCAGAAGTCGCTCACCGAGGTGGCCAAGACGACCGACGACAAGGACGCCTTCAACGGCGGCGCCGACCAGGTGCCGGCCGTCACCAAGCCGCCGGCCTCGGCCAGCCCGTCACCGGGCGGCACAGCGGGCGGCGGCCAGGGCGGTGGCGGCGGTCTCCCGATCACCGGCGCCCCGATCTTCGCGATCGCCGCGGCCGGCATCGTGCTGATCGTCATCGGGCTGGCCGCCCTCGGGCGTAAGCGCCGGATCCGGTTCGTCGCCAAGCAGTAGGGTCGCCAAGCAGTAGGTTCGTCGGCAAAGCGGGGGCCACCGGCCCCCGCTTTGTCTACCCTGAGGGCCGTGGACCTGGCGTTCGACACCGGCGACCTGCTCGCCTACGCCACCGGTGTGGCCCGCGACCTCACCACCCCCGACGGCCTGGCGGCGCTGCGCCGCGCCGTCGGCTACCCGGGCGAGCGACGCGACGCCTTCCTCGCCGAGCGGGCCGGCCAGGTCCAGGTCATCCTCGACCGTTCGCGGGCACGAGGCGAGCAACCTCCGCAGGCCGTCGACGTGGTCGACCACATCCTGGCGCCGATCTACCTTCGCGCCCTGCTCGGGATGGGCCCGCTCACCCCCGCCTATATCGACCGGCTGGTCGACCGCCTGCGGGTGATCAGCTGATCTCCCAGTCGAGCGCGCCGTTCTCGTCCACCCGCGGCCGGTAGTGCCCGGCGAACGGCTTGCCGGTCTCCAGCGAGCCGGCGGTCAGCTCGAGCAGTTCCGCGACCGACCCCGGCCACCGCTCGAAGGTGGTGCCGTCCTCCGCGAAGAACTCGCCCACCCGGCCGTGCCCGCCGTCCCGCTGGTCGACGACGAGGCTGCCACCGTCGCCGGCCGCCGCGAACGGCACGAAGTCGCGGTGCCACCAGGCGTCATCGGCCCAGGTGATGTTCTCGGTCGCCATGACACCGCAGTTCACGCGCCAGTCGGCGAGGATCTCGGTGAGCGTGTCGGGCGTGTAGAACGGCGGCAGGGAGAAACCCCGGCCCCGCGCCACCCCGTCGTGCCGCCGCAAGGACGCGACCAGGTCGGCCGGGAACGCCACCGACATCCGCCGCTGCAGGTCGTCGACGGCCGCGGCCGACGCCCCCGGCCGCAGCGCCTTGGCACTGGCCGGCGCGTGCCCCCGGAGCCACTTCTCGATCCGCGCCCAGGCCGCGTTCACGCGGGCGGTGGTCGCCGCGTCCGGCTTCGTGACGCCGCCCGGCCCGCCGTTCTCCGGACAGACATCGGCGGCCGTTCGCCGCCGCGCGGTCGGCATCGGCACGGTGGCCCGGGGGAGCGGCGGCAACACCGTCCGGGCCGTGATGGTCTGCCGATACTCGACGTCGTCCGGCCCGCGCCCGAACCACGCCAGCCCGCACACCGTCACCACCATGACGACGAACACCGCCGCCAGCGCCAGCACGATCCGCTTCCCGCTGGTCGTCCGCCTCGGTTCGGCGGGCGCGCTCTCCGCCGCCGGCGCCGGCCGGGCCGTGGCCCGCAGCATCGGCTCGAGCCACTCACCGGCGTCGCCGAAGTCCCCCGGGGCGGCCGGGATCCGCCCGCTCGGCGCGACCGGCAGCGCGGCCTCGTCCACCTCGCCGATGGTCACGACCGACGCGATGATCCCGTGCCCGGCGAGCGCCCCCAACGCGAGCGTGGTGTGGTTGACCGCGTCGGGCCCCGGCCCGGTCACGACCACGACCGGCGCGTTCACCTCCGCCGCGAGGTCGGCCGGCGTCCAGCCGTCCCGCCCGATCGGCACGAGCAGCCCGGTGTCGGCGCCGACCAGCACGAGGTCGTACGCCCGGATCGCCGCCACCACGAGATCGCGGGCTCGCTCCAGCCCGACCTGGTCGACCTCGCCGAGCTCGACCAGCCCCGCGAGCCGCTCCCGCACCGGTTCATCCGCGCCGAGCTCCCCGCCCACGACCACCGCCGCGACCGTCACCTCGGCGGCGGCCGCGATCGCTCGCGCCGCGATCCGCCAGTCGACCTCGGCCGACGTAGCAGCGATCACCCAGGCCCCGCGCGCCGGCCACCCCCGTTCCACGCCTGAAGACTTTAGGGCTCCCGTCGCTGTCGCGCCGTCCGGCGGCCGTTCGGGGCCGGGTCACCCGGGTCGGGTCGCCGATCCGGCCGGCCGCAAGCGCAGGCCGAGCCGCCCGGCGAGCGCCGCGAGCGTCCCGAATATCCCGGCGATGACCAGGCCGGCCAGGAGATGGAAGAAACCGGCGCCCCAGAAATCCTGAAGGACGAACGCCCGGATGTCGGACATGCCGCTGCGGGCGAAGTCGTCGTAGATGCCCTCGGCCCGCCAGACCCGCTCGATGGCCCCGCTGTTGCGGAACGCGTAGTAGGCGATCAGCACCGCCGGGTACCACACCAGGTATTCGCTGACGGCGCAGTGCACCGCCGCGATCACCCCGGCCCGCACGGTTCCCACCCGCACCGAGGCCGTAGCCGCGGCAATGACGGTGGCCGTCACCAGTCCGCCCACGATGATCCAGCCAATGGTCACGCTGGCGTCGGTGACCCCGGCGCTGAGGTATTCCGCAAGCCCCTCGGCGGCATAGAGCGCCCCCGCGATCAGCCCCGCCGTGGCACCGATCCGCGCGGCGACCGCCGGCGCCGCCGGCACGGCCGTCGGACCCCACCGAAGCAGCACGACGCAGACCGCCGGCGCGACGACCGCTCCGGCCAGCCCCAGATAGCCGCCCCCACCCAACGCCGCGGGGTAGAGGAAGGCCCCCGCGACCGCAAGCAACGCACCGGCCGGCGCCAAGACCAGAACCGCCCTGTTCAACGACCGCCTCCTATTACGTACGACGTTATATCGCGCGACGTAATGGTAGGGATGGTTGCCCGCGACCGCTAGCCCCGGCCGGCCAGGCGCGCGTCGGCGGCGGTCGCGTAGAGGTTGGGCCCGTCGGCGTAGAACAGGTCGGCCACCACCAGCCGCCCGTCGGCCTCCTCCTCGGGAACCGGCCGCAGCCACTCCAGCACCTGAAGATCGCCGCCGGGGAGACGACGGTGCGCCAGCAATCCGGGCACCTGCCGGGTGCCCGCCGCCTCCCGGTACAGCGCGGCCGCGTACGGCCCGGTCGGGTCGAACGGGCTGATCCGCGCGACCGCAACGCGATCGCCCAGTCCCCAGCACCGGCGTCATGGCCGCGAGCGTAGGCGGCCGGTCCACCGGCCGCCTACGCGATCACGTCAGGCCGGAGTCATGGCCTTGCTGAAGTGGCGGGTGAAGAAGCGGACCGCGCTGTCCGCCTCGAAGCGGGGCAGTTCCTTGTGCCGGCCCGCGTTGGCGTGCAGCGTCTTCTCGGTGGAGCCGAAGGCGTCGAACAGCGCCAGCCCGGCCTCCCGCGGGATGTGCTCGTCGTCCCACTGGAGGGCGAACTCGATCGGGACGGTGATCCGGCGGGCCGCCTCGACGAGCGTGCCCGGCCAGAACTGGCCGAAGACCGCGGCGGTGATGCGGGGCTCGATCGCGGTCAGCGGGACACCGATCGCGGTGCCCATGTTGATGCCGTAGTAGCCGACCGGGCCGTCGGAGCCGATCTCCGGCAGCTCCCGCAGGGCGTCGAGCGTCGCCTGCCACTCGGGCACGGCCTGCTTCGCGAGGTGGCCGTTGTAGCGCTCGACGATCGGGCCGACCGGCTCGCCGGTCGCCATGGCCCGCTGCATCACGGCGATCTCTTCCTCGTCGTACGCGGTGCGGGGGCGATCCCCGTGGCCGGGCGCGTCGATGACGGCCACCGCGAAGCCGGCGGCCAGGAGCAGGCCCGCGCGGCCCGTCATGGCCGGGGCCTTCTTGTGGGTGCCGCCGCCGTGACCCATCAGGATCAGCGGGAGCCGGCCGGAGGTGGCGGCCGGCGACCAGAGCACGCCGGGGATGTCGCCGACGGTGAAGTCGCGTTCGGTGACGCCGTTCGACGACGTCCGTGCGGTGATGTTCATGGGAGTTGCCTTTCGGAAGTGCCTGCAAGCGGCGCTCCCGGCGACTCCCTACGACAGTCGCGCGGCCGTGACGGACCGTGGGAGCACCCACGTCGATACCACGTACATGGGTCTCACCTCCTCGTCCGAAGTCACGGCAAGCGGCACGTTACCGCCCGCGGCGTCGTCCCGCCCACCGATTTTCCGGCGGGACGGAAATCTGAAGAGGGCGGCGGCGATTTCTGAAGAGTCGCTCCCGATGTGGGCGCGGCAGCCGGGAAGCGAGCGTGGATCCATCCGAAAGAGGAGGGACCCACGATGTTCGTCAGTTTGATGGTCACCGCCGCGATGGTCGTGATACCCGCGCCCGAGCCCGGCCCGCGGGCAGCCTCGGTGCCGTGCGTGTACGCCGTGCTGATCGACGGTGCGCGGGTCACCACCCTGCCACCGGGCGGCGACCCGCTCTACCACCGGGGCTTCGTCAGTCGGTGTGCGGGAGGCGGTCCGCCGGCACCACGCCCAGGCGCCCCTTCTTGAAGTCCTCGAAGGCCTGGGCCAGCTCCTCCTTCGTGTTCATCACGAAGGGGCCGTAGTGGGCGACCGGCTCGCGGATCGGGCGGCCGCCCATCACGAACAGCTCCAGGGCCGGGATGTTCGAGTCCTGCGTCGGGTCGGCCTCGACGCGGATCGCCTCGCCAGGGCCGTACGCGGCCAGCTGCCCGATGTGGATCGGCCGGCGCTCGACGCCCGCGGTGCCGCGGCCTGCGAGCACGTAGACCAGCGCGTTGTAGTCGGTCTGCCAGGGCAGGTCGAGGCGGGCGCCGGGCTGCAGGGTGACGTGGGCGAGGTTGATCGGGGTGAACGTCGAGCCCGGTCCGGCGTGGCCGGCGATCTCGCCCGCGATCACCCGGATCAGGCTGCCGCCGTCGGGGCTGGTCAGCAGTGCGGCCTGCGTACCGCGGATGTCCTGGTATTTCGGGGTGATCATCTTGGCGGCGCGGGGCAGGTTGACCCACAGCTGCAGGCCGTGGAAGAGGCCGCCGCTGGTGACCAGGTGCTCGGGCGGGGCCTCGATGTGCAGGATGCCCTGGCCGGCGGTCATCCACTGGGTGTCGCCGTTGGTGATCGTGCCGCCGCCACCGAGCGAGTCCTGGTGGTCCATGATCCCGTCGATCATGTACGTCACCGTCTCGAAGCCGCGGTGCGGGTGCCACGGCGTGCCCTTCGGCTCGCCCGGCGCGTAGTCGACCTCGCCCATCTGGTCGAGGTGGATGAACGGGTCGAGTTCGTTGACCGGCACGCCCGCGAACGCCCGGCGCACCGGGAAGCCCTCGCCCTCGTAGCCGGAGGGCGCGGTGGTGAGCCGGCGGACCGCGCGGAACTCGGTGGCCGGGCCGGTCTCGGGCAGGCGGGGCAGGACGAGCACGTCGTCGACGGTGATGGCGGGCATCTCAGGCCTTCCTTACTTTTTCGAAAACCCGGTGGATGACCTCGAGCTCGTCGGGGTCGAGGCGATCGATGAAGCGGTCCCGGACGGTGATCAGATGCAGCGGGGCGGCGGACTCGAGGGCGGCCATGCCCTCGTCGGTGAGCACCGCCTCCTGGCCGCGGCCGTCCTCGGGGCAGGGCTGCTTGCGCACGAGGCCGCGCTTGACCATCGAATTGATCTGGTACGTGATGCGGCTCGGCGAGAACACCAGCGAGGCGGCGAGCTCGCCCATGCGCAGCCGGCGGCCGGGCGCCTCGGAGAGAGTGACCAGGACGTGGTAGTCGTTCATGCTCAGGCCGGTCTTGGCGCGCAGGTCATCCTCGAGGTGGGTGTGCAGGGCCCAGGAGCTCTCGATGAAGGTGCGCCAGGCGCGCTGTTCGTCGTCGGTCAGCGGTTCGGCCATGGGAAAGACTCTAACTCTTTCAAATCTGAAATAACAAGGTGCCGGTCGTCACGACTCCGCGAGGACCCGCGCCATCACCTCCGCGAACGCCGCCGGCTGATCGAACATCGACCGATGGCCCGCGTTCTTGAGCGTGACGAGCTCCTTGTGCGGCGCCTTCAGCGCCGAATACCAAAGACCGAGATCCCGTACGCGGGCGGGAACCTCACGATCTCCGGCGACGAAATACACGCGTACGGAGAGAGCGGGCACCTGCCTCGCGAAGTCGATGTCGCGCACCCGCGGGTAGTAGGCGTCGAACGAGTCGAGGAAGCCGGACAGCACGTGGACCTTGTCGAGCGTGCCCAGCTCGGGCGCCTCGACGTTCTCGAGCAGGGCGTCGCCGTTGGTCGTGCCGTACACCCGGTCCTCGTTGAGGATCATCGGCTCGTACCCGTAGATGTTCGCGTAGGGCGGCGGGCCCACGTCGGTGAGGCGGGCGAGCAACTGGCCGTCGCCGTGGGATCGGGCCCAGGCGACGGTGTCGGCGTACTGCGTGCGGTCGCTCGTGGTCGGGTTGGCCACCTGGCCGACGCCGACGTAGGCCGCGAAGGCCTCGGGCTCCTCCTGGACGGCGAGCGTCGCGCCGATCGTGCCGCCCGAGTGCGCCACCAGGAAGATCTTGTCGCGGCGGAAGCGGTTGCGCAGGTACTCCGTGACGGCGAGGACGTTGCGGGTCTCGTTCTCCACCGTGAACGTGGGCGTCGGGTCGAGCGCGCCGAACGAACGGCCGCCACCGCGCCGGTCCATCGTCACCACGACGAACCGCTGCTCCAGGGCGCCGAGACGTTCGCGCATCGCGCGCAGCTCCGAACCGCCGGGCGAACCGGGGACGAACAGCATGACCGGGAGGTCGGCACGGGCGCCCCGGATCATGAGACCGATCTTCCCGGCGTACGCAAGCTCGGAAATGCCGCCCCGGATCGGCGTGGCGCGCCCCGGGAGAGCGACCACGACGGCGGTCGCGAGAACCACGACGGCCAGCACGCCCGTCACGAAGCGGCCCACCCACCGCCAGGGGCTGCGGCTGTGCCGCGTGGAACCGGCGCCGTACGCGGCGGCCACGCCCATGGGCAGCAGGGTGAGCAACGCGTAGAAGCCGCGCCCGACGATCAGCGCGAGAATGCCGAGGTCGGTCGGGCGCGGATAGTCCACGGTCGGCCCGGTGAACCCCACCCGGGTGACCTCGCCGGCCACCGCGAACAGCACCGGCGCCAGCAGGATCGCCCAGCGTGACCGGTAGACCCGGCCGGCGAACACGCCCACCGCGACGCTGATCACGATGATCAGCAATGCTTCGTACGGGAAGATCGGGCCGCGCGGTCGCCAGAACGCGACGAGCACACCCCAGACCAGCGCCGGCAGGAGCCCTACGCCGCGAACCATGGTCGGACGTTAGTGGAAAATCACTCCGGTCCGCTGCCCCCGGATGGATAACGTCCGTGCCATGAATGCGCGCCGAGCCGGCCCCGATGACGCTGACGAGTTGGTACGCCTACGCGCCGTGTTGTTGACGAGCATGAATCCCGATACATGGGACGACGACTGGCGCAAGCCGGCCCGCGAGGCGCTCCGCGAACGGCTACCGTCGTCGACGCTGGCGGCCTTCGTCGTCGACCGGCCGGACGGCTCCGGGCTGGCGTCGTGCGCCGTCGGAACGATCGAGCACCGGCTCGGCGCACCGGGCGACCCGGCCGGCCGCACGGGCTACATCTTCAGCGTCGCCACCGACCCGGAGATGCGGCGGCGGGGCTTCTCGCGGCTGTGCGTGACCGCGCTGCTGGAGTGGTTCCGGGCGCAGGGCGTGCGCAAGGTCGACCTGCGGGCCTCGGCTTCGGGCGAGGGGCTCTACCGGTCGCTCGGCTTCGTGCGCACAGCGGACCCGGCGATGCGGCTGCGCCTGTAGTCGCCGAGCCACTCGCGGACCCGGGCGAAGTGGTCGTCCCTGACGCAGGGCGATCGGATGCGTTCGGTCGGCGGGTGTCAGAGGCGGGCGGTGGAGAGGAGGCGTAGGTCGCGGCCTCGTTGGACGGCGGTTGAGCGGTCGGTGGCGCCCAGCTTTGTGTAGATGTGGCGGATGTGGGTGTTGACGGTGTTCACCGAGATAGAGAGTTCGCCGGCGATCTCGGGGCGGGTGAGGTTGGTGGGGAGGTAGCGGAGGACGCGCAGCTCGCTGGGGCTGAGTCGGTCGGGTGGTGGGTCGGCCGGGGTGGGGCGGGCGCGGCTGCCGTTTCGTACGTCGAGGATGTCGGCTATCAGGGCGGCGTGTGACGTCTCGGCGGAGGGCAGGGCGGGCAGCAGGTCCCAGGCGCCGGTGATGGCGAACGGGAGGATCAGGCGGTCCGGCTCGGCCAGGTGCAGGGCGGGTTCCAGGGACGCGCGGGTGGCGCGGTCGTCGGCCCGGGCGTGGCTCGCGAGCGCGTCCAGCAGGTGGGTCTCGACCTGGGTGAGGGTGCTGCCTTCGGGGGCGTGGCGGGCGGCGGCGGGATTGCCCTCGGCCAGGCTGACCGTGGCGGCGGCGTTGCGGATCTCGGGGGTGGCCAGCAGACGAGGGTCGAGACCGGACAGGGCGTCCCGGGCCTCGGATACCTCGCCGAGGCGGGCCCGGGTGGCGATGGTCAGCGCGGTCAGGCGCGGGCCCAGCGCGTGCTCGCCGGCCATCGCCGCCCGCACCCGGTGGGCCTCCGCCAGCTCGGCCAGGGCCGGACGGTGGTGGCCGCGGGCCGCCGCGAGGATCGCGGACACCAGGTGGATGAGCAGTTGGAGGCCGGGCTCGCCGCCGGCTCGGGTGGCGTGCCGGGCGCGGTCGAGCCGGCGTTCGCCGTGGTCGAGGTCGCCGGTCGCGATGAGGATCGCGGCCAGGGTGGCCTGGGCGGGGGCGATCACGGGCTCGGACTCCCAGCCGTGCCGGGCCGCCTGGGCGATCGCCTCCTCGCAGTTCCGTCTGGCCTCGGCCAGGGATCGGTCGGTGGTGGCGAACCCCAGATGGGCCAGGCAGGCCACCTCCAGGTACGGCCGATGGAGGTCGCGGGCCAGGGCGGCGCCCTCGGTCAGGTACTTCTCGCTCTCGGCCAGGCGCAGCGACCAGGCGTGCGTGACGCCGAGGTTCAGCAGCGCCACGGCGCGGAGGTCGCCGGCGAGCGCGACGTCGGCGGGCGATTGCGCCGGCCCGGCGGCGGGCAGGACGTCCACCTGCGCCAGGACCTCCTCGAAGCTGCCGCGCAGCCGGGCCACGAGCAGGTCCAGCGAGGCGAGGGTCATTCGCCGGCGGGGTGTGGCGGCGTCGGTGCGGGCTGCGTCGAGGTGAGCGGCGGCCTGGTCGAGACGGAGCTCGTTCAGGTCGGCGATGGCTCGGACCAGGCCCAGGCCGGGGAAGTCGTCGGCGATCCGGGGCGGGAAGTCACGCAGCAGCGCGGCCACGGTGGCGGCCTGGCCGTCCAGGGTGAGGCTGAGGGCATGGTCGGTGAGCAGGCCGGCCGCGCCCGGCCAGTCACCGGCCGCCTGCAGGTGGCGGATGGCGTCGGCGGTCCCGGCGTGGTCGGCGAGCCATCGCGCGGCCAGCCGGTGCAGCCCGGAGATGTCGGCGGCGGCGGTGCGGCGCAACTCCAGCCGGAGCAGGTCGCCGAACAAGCGGTGGTAGCGGAACCAGGTACGGCCGGGGTCGAGCGACACGACGAAGGCGTTCGCGTCCTCGAGGCCGAGCAGCATCCGTTCCGATCCGGTGGCGCCGGTGAGCAGGTCGGCCAGCTCGCCGTTGACCCGGTCGAGCACGGACGTGCGCAGCAGCATGCGGCGCACCTCGGGCGGCTGTCGTCCCAGCATCTCGGCCATCAGGTACTCGGCGACCGTGCGATCGCTGCCGGAGAACTCGGCGACAAACCGCTCGGGATCGGGGTGCCCGGCGAGCGACAGCACGGCCAGCCGCAGCCCGGCCGCCCAGCCCTCGGTCCGCTCGTGCAGGGTTGCCAGCAGCGGCCCGGGCAGCTCGACCCCGGCGACGGCCAGCAGGCGACGGGTCTCGTCCGGGCTGAAGGCCAGACGCTCGGCCCGGATCTCGGCGAGGTCGCCCGCCAGCCGCAACCGGTGCAGGCGCAACGGACGCTCGCCCCGGGTCGCCACCACCGCGCGTACGCCCTCGGGAAGCTGCGTGAGCAGCGCCGTGAGTTGCTCGATGGCCTCGGGGGACGTGAGCTCGTGCAGGTCGTCGATGATCAGGATGCGGGGCGCGCCGGGCGCCGCGAGCTCGGCCCGGACCCGCTCGGTCATGGCCGGGCCGTCGAACGCGGGCGCGGCGGACGGGGCAGCGGTGCCGCGAAGAGCGCCGAGCAGCGCCAGCCAGAACAACTGCGCGTCGTGCTGGCCCGGTTTCACCGAGAGGAAGGCGACGCGGTCCTGCCGGTCGGCCCAGGCCCGCAGCAACGACGTCTTGCCGCTCCCGGCCGGGGCCGAGACGACCGTGACCCGCCTGCCGGCCGCGCCGTCCAGCGCGGCCATCAGATCATGACGGTCGATCAGCGTCCCGCCGTCGCCTCCGGACACCGGGCCAGCCTAGCTCCGCCGAAGATCGGCGCAGTTCACCGGAATCCGGTGACGACCTCTCACCCTCCGCCGAGCGAGGCTGGCGGCATGACTGAACTGCAGGTGCACCCATGAGCGCGCGGGTGGCGATCGTGGTCGGAGCGGGCGGCGAACTGGGGCGGGCGACGGCCGAGAACCTGGCCGGCGCCGGTTTCACGGTCGCCGGGATCGACCGCGACGAGGACCGTCTCAAGGAACTGCCCGACGGGATCGGGTACGAGGTCGGCGACGCGACCGACCCGGCCGCGGCCAAGGATGTCGTCGACCGGGTCGCGGCCCGGCTCGGCCCGCCCGAGGTGCTGGTCAACACCCTCGGGACCTACCACACGGGCGGATTGTCCGAGGCGACGCCGGACGACCTGCGCCGGATGATCGACGTCAACGCCGGCGCCGCGCTGTGGCTCACCCAGGCCGTGGCCCCCTACATGCAGGAGCGTGGCGGGGGATCGGTCGTGCACGTCGCCGCCCGGCCCGGACTCGAGCCGGCCGCGGGCGTGCTCACGTACGGCGTGAGCAAGGCGGCGCTGGTCCATCTCGTCCGCTCGCTCGACCTCGAGCTCCGCCCGCTCGGAATCCGGGTCAACGCCGTCGCGCCCGCCCTGCTCGACACGGCGAAGACGCGGCCGTACCTCCCGCCCGAGGTGCTGGCGCACGCGGTGGCGCCGGCGGCGATCGCCGGCATCATCGCGTTCCTGGTCAGCGACGCCGCCGCGCCGGTGAGCGGCGCGGTGTTGCCGGCCTACGGCCCGTGAGCGCGGGCGCCGTCGACGGCGGGACGTTCGCGCTCGGGCGGTGGCGGGTGCGCCGGGCCGGGTACGGCGCCATGCAGCTGGCCGGGGACGGCGTCTTCGGGCCACCGCGGGACCGGGACGAGGCGATCCGGGTGCTGCGCGCGGCCGTGGCGGCGGGGGTGGATCACATCGACACCGCGCAGTTCTACGGGGCGGGCACGGTGAACGCGCTGATCCGGGAGGCGCTGCATCCCTACCCGGACGGGCTCGCGATCGTGAGCAAGGTCGCGGGCGGCGGGCTGCGCCGCGGGATCGAGCAGAATCTGGCCGCTCTCGGCGCCGAGCGGCTGGCGGCGGTGAACCTGCGGGTGATGGAGCCGGCCGAGATCCCGGGCGCGCGGTTCGATGCCGACCCGCTGATCGGCGCGCTCGGCGACCGGCTCGGTGCGACACCGACTCAGGTCCAGCTCGCTTGGCTGCTCGACCTTGCCCCGAACGTCCTGCTCATTCCCGGCACCCGCACCCGGGCGCACCTCGCCGAGAATCTCACCGCCGCCGGCGGCATCGGCCTCGACGAGGCGGCGCGCGCGGACCTGAGCCGGCGGTTTCCGGCGCCCGGCGAACGCTCGACTTCGGACCGGAGGTGAGAGCAAGCTCTTGTCATGGCTGTCGATCTCGGCACGTCGCGGCGGACGGGCTTTGCCGTGGTGGTGGGCGTTTACGTCGCGGCGGGGCTGGCGGCGTGGGTTGTCGTCGCGGTGGGCCGGGGCGGGCATCCGCTGGGGCTCACGTTCTGGGCCGATCTCGTGGCGACCCTCGTCGTGTTCGCCGCGAGCGTGGTGGTGGGGAACGCCAGCCTCTACGACCCGTACTGGAGTGTGGCGCCCGGCGTGATCGTGGTGGCCTGGGTGTGGTGGCGGTCCGGCGGAGACCTTGGCGCGATCACCGGGCGGCAGTGGGCCGTACTCGTGCTGGTCCTGGTGTGGGCGGTTCGGCTGACGGCCAACTGGGCCGTGTCGTGGCGCGGGCTCGGGCACGAGGACTGGCGGTACGTGCAGCTGCGGGAGACGCGCCCGGGATGGCTGCCGTGGTGGGTGATCAGCCTGACCGGGATTCAGGTGATGCCGACGCTGGTGGTGTTCGGCGGGCTGCTCGCGGTGTGGCCGGCGGTCACGGTGACCGGGCGGTCGTGGGGCTGGCTCGACGTGCTCGCGGTGCTGGTGACGGGCGCGGCGATCCTGGTCGAGGCGGTCGCGGACCGGCAGCTGCACCGGTTCGCGGGGGATCCCGGGAACCGCGGGCGGATCATGGATCGCGGACTGTGGCGGTACTCGCGGCACCCGAACTACCTCGGGGAGATCAGTTTCTGGTGGGGGCTCTGGCTCTTCGGGCTGGCCGCGGCGCCCCGATGGTGGTGGACGGTCGCCGGGCCGGTCGTGATGATCCTGCTCTTCGCGTTCGTGAGCGTGCCGATGATGGATCGGCGGTCGCTGGCGCGGCGGCCCGCGTACGCCGAGCACATGCGACGGGTCCCGGCCCTGATTCCGGCGCCCGGGCGGGGATCTAGGATGGCCGCATGAGCGATGAGATCACGGCTGAGCAGCTTCGTCAGGAACTGAAGGACGTCGACGAGGAGCTCGCCGAGCTGCGCCGGCTGACCGGCGACGCCGAGGCGCGGCGCGGGCAGGACAGCGACACCTCCGAGGGCTATATCGAGCCGGAGGAGATCGCCACCGAGCTGACCGGCATCGCCGAGACCGAGGCGGTCATCGACACCCTGGAGCAGCGCCGCGAGCGCATCGAGGCGCAGCTCAAGGCACTGGGCTGAGCCGAGGCAACCGACGCACCGGCCGCGTGGCGGTGGGTCACGTGGCCGGGAAGCACGGGCCGGTGGGTCAGGCGGCCGGCTGCATCGTCTGGGACGCCGGAAGGGCGGCGGCGATCGGCTCGGCGGGCGGGAGGGCCTCGGCCAGGCGGGCGATCGGCGGCGGCTCGACCGGGATCGGGATGGCGGCCGCGCCGGCGCCGGCCGGCTTCGGCTTACGTTTCGGCGAGCGGGCGGACGAGTTGCCGCCGCGGCCGGGATAGACATACAGCCCGTTGACCGGGTCGGGGGTGGCGTCGAGCGCCGCGGTCACGACGGGCAGGGCCCGGAAGCGGTCCCACTCCTCCGACTCGCGGAACGCCACCTCCAGGACGACGCCGCCGGGGATCACGGTCCACTCCCAGCGGCGGGCGCCGTTGGTGATGGCCGCCTCGAGCAGGGCCTCCCCGTAGCCGTCCTTCCACCGCTGAGCGGGGAGAACACCGTCGCGTACCTCGATCGACCACCACCGCATACTCATGGCTTCGAAGGTACGCCTCGTTTTCATGTTTCAGGGGGCCTCGAGGGCGCCCTCCGAGGGGCTTTTCAGGGGGCCTCGATGGCGCCGTCCGGACGGCGGACCGTGGCGGCCCAGCGCTCGTGGCCGCCGATCACCGGGGGATGCTCGGCGGCGAGCTTCTCGTCGAGGTCGACGCCCCAGCCGGGCGCGGTCGACGGGCGGGCGTAACCGGCCTCGACCACCGGCGTACCGGGGAAGATCTCGTGGACGACGTCCGGGTAGATGTGGCCCTCCTGGATGCCGAAGGCCGGACTGGCCAGGTCGAGCGCGAGGTTGGCGGCGGCGCCGACGGGGGAGACGTCGGCGGGAGCGTGCCAGGCGGTCTGGACGCCGGACAGCTCGCACAGGTCGGCCAGCTTCCGGGCCGGGGTGAGGCCGCCGATCGCGGAGGTGTGACAGCGCAGCAGGTCGACGCCGCCCGAGGTGACCAGCCGGGCCGCCTCGGTGACCGAGACGGTGAGCTCGCCGCAGGCGATCGGGACGGGAGAGGCGGCGCGCACCTCGGGGAGCCGGTCGTAGTGCTCGGGCGCCACCGGATCCTCCAGGAAGAACAGGCGGTACGGCTCGAGCGAGCGCGCCAGCATCACGGCCTGTTTCGGGGTGAGACGGCTGTGCACGTCGTGCAGGAGCTCGATGTCGTCGCCGAGGCGGTCGCGGGCGGCCGCGAACAGGCGCGGGGTCTGCGCGAGGTAGTGCTGGACGCTCCAGCCGTCGGGGTAGGGCGCGAGCGGGTAGCCGCCCGCGCGGCCGGGAGCGCCGTAGGTCCCCAGCCCGGGCTGGCCGGTCTGCAGGCGTACGTGCGAGAAACCGGCGCCGACGAGCGCCGCGGCGTGATCGAGGGTCTTGTCGATCGTCTCGCCGGAGGCGTGCAGGTAGACCGGGACGTCCCCGCGCAGCCGGCCACCGAGCAACTCGTGGACCGGCATGCCGGCCCGTTTGCCCGCGATGTCCCACAGGGCCATGTCCACCCCGGACAGGGCGCTGTTCAGCACCGGCCCCGACCGCCAATACGCCGAGAAATGCAACATACGGCTTATTTCGGAAATGTCGGAGACGGGCGTGCCGACCAGGAGCGGGGCGATGTGCGTCGAGAGGGAGGCCACGACGGCGGCGAAGCGCTGGTGGAAGGTGGCGCAACCCAGGCCGTAAAGCCCGGGCGTCGAGGTGTCCAGGCGGACGACCACCAGGTTCACGCCTTCCGGAGCGGTGACGATCACCCGCACCCCGGTGATCGTGATGGGCTCTCGTGCGGTCCAGGGCGGCTTCATCCGCGTACCTCGAACGGGAATTTGACCTTGAAATCGAGCAGGTCGCGGGCCGGAGCCAGATCGATCGGCACGGTACGCCCGGGAAACGCCGGCCGGGGAACCCCGGGGTGGAACCGGTCGAGGAGCCACTCCGTGGGCTGCGGCGCCAGGGTCTCGGGCGCGGCGACGTACAGGATGTGGAGGCCGGCCACCGCCGGGCGCAACCCGGAGACCAGCGCCCGCGCCGCATCCCGATCGTCCAGATAGCTCCACAGGTCCGCCGCCCCCATCTGCGGCGAATGCCCGAAATTTCGGGAGAATTCGCTCAGGCGGCCGGCCGCCGTCCCGACGAACGGCAGGCGGAACGCCACGACGCTCATCCCGTACCGCCGGTGGATCATCGCGGCCGTGGCCTCGTCGATCTGCTTCGACAGGGCGTACGGATCGGTGATCTGCAACGGCAGCGCGGTGTCGATCGGCAGGTACGGCATCCGCAGCGGCCGGCGCGCGAACGGCAGCCCGCAGATCGCATAGCTGCTGGCGAACGACGCCCGCGTCACCCCGGCCCGCCCCGCCCGATCGAGCACGGTGAAAGTCGCGAGCGTGTTGTGCCCGAACACGACCTCGTCCGGATCGTGCAGTGGGGTCGGGATCGCCGCCAGGTGGATCACATCGGTGACGTCGCGCAGCGCGTCGTCCACCGTTGCCGGATCGCGCGCGTCCCCGACCACGACCCGGTCGGCTTCGATCGGGGAAACCTCGTCGAGAACGAGCGCCGTGACCGGAATGCCGCGTTCGGCCAGCAGAGCGAGCACAGCCGTCCCGATCAGGCCGGCTGCGCCGGTCACGAGCACACGCATTGCTCCATTATCATCAACGCCGCTGGGAGGGTGACGCGATGGCGTACCGGGTCGCTTACAACGGCGAGGACATCGAGCTCGCCACCCTGGATGCCGCCCTCGACTGCGCCCGCAACGCGATCGCCAACGACTTCGACTGGTTCGACGGCTGGGCGGTCGAGCACGACGAGGAACTCGACGACTGGTTCGTGCAGGCCGTGCGCAACGGCCGCCGGGTCGGGCCGACCGCGGTGGTCTCCGGGCCCGGCGGCCGCGTCGTCGAGGAGTGGGAGCGGCGGGTCACGTTCATCGGGCGCACGCCGGCCGAGGCGTTCGCGCTGGCGGCCGCCTGGCTCGAGCGCCGGCCCGAGCTCGACGTGCTCGGCGACGTGGGCTGGCACCACACCGCCAACGGCCACCAGCTGCGCATCTATTTCCGGGGGTAGGTCACGCCGCCGTCTTGTCGACGGAATCGGCCAGGTCCTCGCGCAGCTTGCCGAAGTCGACGTCGTGGTCGGTCAGGACCCGGCAGGCCAGGCCCTCACCCTCGCGCAGGATGCCCAGCATGATGTGCTCGGGCGCGATGAAGTTGTGGTGCAGCCGCAGCGCCTCGCGCAGCGCGAGCTCGAGCACCTTCTTGTTCCGCCGGGAGAACGGGATGTGCCCGCCGCCGCCACCGCCGGCGTAGAACCGGCCGAACAACCCGCGCCGGCGCGGCGCCTCCCGGGGCAGGCGCAGCGAGCCGGCGCCGAAACTCTCCTCGATCGCCGCGCGCACCTTGTCGAGGTCGATGCCGATCGCCTTGAGGGCGGCCGCGTCCTCCTCGTCGGGCTCGGTGAAGGACAGATCGGGCGGGGAGCCCCCGACGAGCCGCTCGACGTCGGCGCGCGCGACGGACGCCTCGACGCCGTAGGGGAGAAGCAGCGCCGCGACGGCGCCGTGGTCCTCGTCGAGCAGCGCGAGCAGCACATGCTCGGTGCCGATGAAGGGATGCCCCAGGTCGCGGGCCTCCTCCTGGGCGTTGACGACGATGGCGCGTGCGGCCGTCGTGAACCGTTCGAACATGTCAGCCCTCCCGTGGATCGCGCGCCGGCATGAGGTGCGCGTGCTTTTTGTGTACGCCCTGGCGGGTCACCTCGAGCGCGTCGGCGATCTCCTGCCAGGACCAGCCCTTGCGGCGAGCATTGGCCACCTGCAGGTGCTCGAGGCCCTCCAGCAGGCGGCGCAGGGCGACGACCGCGCGCAGGCCGACCCGTGGATCGGCGCTGCCGGCGGCGGCGGCGAGGTCAGTTGCCTCAGTCATGCCTGTCAACCTACGTTGACATCGCGGGTACGTCAACCCCGGTTGACACGGAGGGCGCAAAAAAGGCCGGCGGCGAGCCGGCCTTTTCTGGATCAGCCGCCGTACGTCAGCTCGAACCCGATGATGTCGTTGTAGGCGACCGAGAGCTCGACCGGCCGCGGCACCGGCGCGGTGATCGCGAACGCCGCGCCCATCGGATCGACGATCTCCACGTACCGACCGAGGCCCATCTCCATCGGCCCCGCGGTGATCCGGCCGCCCAGCCGTCCCACGTGATCGGTCAACTCGGGGCAGTCGGCCACCTGGAACGACGGCTGCCAGCGGTGCTCGTACCGCCCGGTGATCAGCCCGGCCACCGAGTCGTGCGCCTCCGTCAGCCACTCGCCGCTGCCGAACTCGTGCGTCAGCGACCAGCCGAACACCGAGCCGTAGAACGCGGTCGCCCCGGCCACGTCGTCGGTCAGCAGATCGGACCACGCCATCGTCCCCGGCTCGCCGCGCAACTGCGTGCCCGCGAACCCGGCCGCCTGCCAGAGCCCGAACAGCGCGCCTCCGGCGTCCGCGACGATCACGCTTCGTGCGCCGGGTCGCTCTTCCGGCCGGGTCATCATTCGCCCGTACGCGTCGAGCACCCGTTCCGCCGTGCCGTTCAGATCGGGCGCCGCGAGGTACGTCAGCCAGCCGTCGGGCCGGTCCGGCCGGCTCGCGCTGATGCCGGCGACGGCGCGCCCGTCCACCAGGAAGCGATCGCCGTCTCTCGTCCAGCCGAACAGGTCCGTATAGTACGACGCCGCCCCGGCCGGGTCCGGCGTCGTCAGCTCCACCCAGCAAGGGGTCGATGGCGCAAAGCCTCTGATCCGCATGTGCCGCTCCAACGTGGATGTCCCCGAGTTGGGACCACCTTACGACACCCAATACGCTTCGTCACTACCCACGGGTTCAATGTCCGTTTTGGAGCGTGTTGCCGCTACTTAACGTAATTGGTTGAGGGTTCGAATGTAACGCGACCGTTAAACAGGTGATCAATCGGCAGAGGACTTCGTGGATCCCCGGAGCAGCATCTCGAACCAGACCGTGGAGCCGCGGACCGACGGATCCGTGCCCCACGAGTCGCTCAGTTCCTCGATGAGTCCGAGTCCCCGGCCGCGGCTCGACAGGCTGCCCATCCCGTCGTGCGTGCGGATCACGCTGCCCCGGGTGCCCGTGTCGGCCACCGACACCAGCAGCCGCTCGGCGTTCAGGTCGATCTCCACCTGGGCCGGGGTGCCGGCGTGCAGCAGGGCGTTGGTGGTGAGCTCGCTCGTGCACAGCACCGCCGACGCGATCACCGGCTCGGGGACGTCCCACGAGCGCAGGCGGGCCGTCAGCCAGTGGCGCACCCGGCTCGGGCCAGTCGGATCGGCCGCCACCCGCATCGTGTCGGACCGGCTGCGGGTCACCGCCCGCTCCACCGCGAGCACGGCCACGTCGTCGTCGGTCGGCGGGCCGGGCACGGCCGCGGTCGCCATCGAGCACAGGTTGCGCGGGTCGCCGCTGGTCGCCGCCGCGGCCGCCGCCACCAGCGCGTCGAGCCCGTCGTTCAGCGGGCGGCCGCGACGCTCCACCATGCCGTCGCTGAACAACATGATCGTGTCGCCCGGCTCGAGGCGTACCTGACCGGTCTGCCAGCGGCCGCCGAGCCCGAGCGGCGCGCCCGGCGGCACCTTCACCAGCTCGGCCGTGGGCGGTTCGCCGGCCACGCCCGCGCGGCGCAGCACCGGCGGCGGATGGCCCGCGCTGGCCAGGGTGATCGTGCCGTCGGCGGGGTCGAGGACCCCGTACACGACGGTCACGAAGATCTCCTCGTTGCGCGACTCGGCGCCCAGCGAGCCGACCAGCCGGTCGAGCCCGGCCAGCACCGCCGGCGGCTCGGGCGCGGTCAGCGCCAGCGCCCGCAGCGCGGCCCGGACCTGGCCCATCACCGCGGCCGCCCGCACGTCGTGCCCGGCCACATCGCCCAGCACGATCGCCAGCCGGCCGTCGGCCAGCCGGAACGCGTCGTAGAAGTCGCCGCCGGCCGCGTTGCCGTCCACGCCGGGGGCGTAGCGCGCGGCTATCCGGAAGTGCTCGAGCTCGGGCAGGTGCTCGGGGAGCATGCTGCGCTGCAGCAGCTGGGCCGTGCCGTGCTGCGCCTCGAACCGGCGTGCCCGCTCGGCGGCCTGCGCGACCAGCTGCGCGGCGGCGCTCAGCAGGGCCCGCTCGGCCGGCAGCCAGGTGTGCGCGACGCGGTAGCCGATGGTCATCGCGCCGGCCAGCGACGGGGTGCGCAGCGGCAGCGCGGCCAGCGCGCGGATGCGGCGCTCGTGCCGGTCGGTCGCCACGTCGCGCAGCGGTTCGCCGTCGGGCACGAACGACGGCCGGCCGGACCGGGCCACCGCGACCGGCGGGAACCGGTCGTCGTCGGGCAGCCGTTTCCACACCGGGGGCAGGCGCTCGTCGGCCTCGTCGATCACCTCGCCGCGGATGCGGCGCACCGAGCGGAACGCGGTGCCGTCGTCGACCGCGAAGACACAGTGGTCGACATCGAACGAGTCGGTCAGGTAGCCCAGCACGACCCGGGCGACGTCGTCGATGGTGAGCGCGCCGGCCAGCCGGGCGGTCAGCTCGCCGAGGTTCTGCAGGCGGCGGGTGACCTGGGTGGTCACGGCCGCGACGGTGAGCACCCCGGCGGTCGTGCCGCTCGAATCCTTGACGGCCGAGTGGGCGCGGGTGAGGAACGCCTCCTCGGTGCGCGACACCGTCAGCTGGGTCTCGGCCTCCAGGAGGGGCTGGCCGGATCGGTAGACCTCCTCCACCACCGCGCCGAAGCCGGGGGAGGGCCAGAGGTCGCCGAAGGCCTCGGCGGCCGGGCGGCCCAGCGCCGCCGGGTGCAGGGTGCCGATCAGATCCGCGTACGCGTCGTTGTAGATCAGCACGAAGTCGTCGCCGAAGGTGACCGCCATCGGCATGGGCGAGGCGAGGACCAGCTCGACCGTGGCGGCGACCGCCTGGTCCCACCGGTCGCGCCGACCGAGCCGGGTCGCCGACCAGTCGGTGGCGGCGACCAGATCGGCGCAGCTCGGGCGCCCGGGCCGGGGCTGCGAGGGCAGGGCGGGCAGCATCGAGGAGCTCACCCCTCCCGTTCCGGCCATGACCAAAAGCGTAACCGGAGTCGGCCATTCGGACGATCCCCAACCGTCCGTCCGTCCGATTCTTGACCGGGCGCGGTCGCTCGTTCCGTCCTAAGGTCGCAAGTGGCCGTGCGGACAGCAGGGAGTGGCGATGACCGGGAACGGGTTAGGCCAGGGGCTCAGCGACATGTGGCGGTCGGTGCTGTTGTTCCTGCCGACGGCGTTGGCGTTCATCGCGATCCTGGTGGTGGGCTATGTGGTGGCCCGTCTGTTGCGCACGCTCGTGGGCAAGGGCCTCGGGCGCACGGGCTTCGACCGGGCCGTCGAGCGCGGCACGGTGGGCCGGGTGCTGCGCAACGGCAAGGTCAGCGCGAGTGACCTTTGTGCGAAGATTGTCTTTTATGCGGTGCTGCTGTTCGCACTGCAGTTCGCCTTCGGCATCTGGGGTCCCAACCCGGTCAGCGACGTGCTCACCGCGCTGATCTCCTGGCTGCCGCGCGCGTTCGTGGCGATCGTGATCGTGGTGGTCGCGGCGGCGATCGCGGGGGCGGCGTACGACCTGATCGTCAGCGCGCTGGGCGGGCTCCCGTACGGGAAGGTGCTGGGCCGGGCGGTGGCGATCGTGATCGTCACGCTCGGGGTGATCGCGGCGCTCGACCAGGTGCGTATCGCCACCTCGGTCACGCAGCCGCTGCTCATCGCGGTGCTGGCCACGGTGGCGGGGGTGGTGATCGTGGGCGTCGGCGGCGGGTTGATCCGGCCGATGCAGAGCCGGTGGGAGACGTGGCTCGACCGGGCGAGCACCGAGTCGGAGGCGATCCGGGAGCACGCGAAGGCGTACGCGGACGAGCGCCGTCGCGCCGAGGAGGCCCGCGCGGCCGAGGAAGCCCGTCGCGCCGAGGAGGCCCGCGTGGCCGAAGAGGCGCGTGTGGCCGAGGAAGCCCGTCGCGCCGAGGAAGCCCGCCGCGTCGAAGAGGCGCGCGCGGCGGAGCAAGCCCGCGTCGCCGAGGCCCGCCGCGTGCGAGAGGCGGAGGAGGCGCGCCTGGCGAAAGAGGCGAAAGAGGCCGAGGAGGCCCGTCAGGCCGCCGTCGCGAAGCGGGCCGAGGAGGCGCGCCAAGCCGCCGTCGCGCAGGCCGAGGCCGAGCGCCAGGCCGCCGCGGCCCGGGCCGCCGACCAGCAGCTGATGGCCGAGGCGAAGGCGGAGGCCGCCCGGCGGGCCGCCGCCACCTCGTCGCTGCCCGACGACACCCAGGTGATCCCGACCCCGCGCGGCCGCCGGGTCACCGACACCGCCTTCGACCTGGAACCGCCCGAGAACCGCGCCGACTTCATCCCCGGCTTCGCGAGCGACACCGACGCCGTCGATCCCGATCCCGATCTCGACCTCGATCTCGACGGTGGCGATCCCGACGCCACCACCGTGATCAGCTCGGACACCGCCGACACCACGATCATCAATCCCGGTCCCGACGCCACCGTGGTGATCGGCCCCGACGAGACCCAGGTCATCCCGAGCGCCGACGACACCACGCAGGATGTCGCCGCCGACGACACCGCGAGCCGCCGCAAGCCGGGAACGTAGAAGGGGCCGGCACCGGGAAATCCCGGCGCCGGCCCCGAAGCAAAGGACAGCCTGTGCAGGTGGTGCCTACCTCAGCTGGGCTGCGGAAGCGTGCGAGCGAGCGCGCACACGGCCAGCAGCCGGCGCATCACCCAGTCGTCTTCCGACCAGTCGAACAGGCCGACCGGCGGGCGCCAGCCGTGCGTGAACGCCGCGTCCCGCACGCCCTCGGCGTAGGCCGCGAGGATCACCGCGGTCAGCGGCCGGACGTCCACCGACAGGCTGTCGCGGATCCCCGCGGCGTGCTGGTCGACGAGCGCCATGAGGCCGGGGCTGGCGTCGGCGGCGGCGAGGCCACCGGCGCCCACCGTCTCGTGGAGCTCGGCGAGGCACGCGTGGGCGGAACGGAGGGCAGCACGGGCGGCGGCGCCGCTGAACAGGCCATTCATGAGAGGAAAAGTTACGGAGGCCCGGGCGCTGAACGGTTCTCCTGACAGGTGCAGCTCGGTTGACGAGCCGCCGGGTTACTCCGTGGGCGTCGGCCGGCGGCGCTGGGCGTCGTCGGCGAGGATCACGGTGGCCACGACCATGGCCACGACCACGGCGAAGAGCCAGGAGGCGTCGTCGATGACCTTGGCGGCCACCGGCGCCTGGAAGGCGGCCAGCAGAAAGCCGACCCAGGCGAAGCGGCGCTGGCGGTCGGTCAGGAAACCGGCAGATCGCATTCGGCCAGTTTGTCGCGATGCGGCGGGATCGCCGTCACCCGTTCGGCCGATTCTCCGTTGTCCGATCGTGCCCCCCGAATTGCGTCGCCGTGGCTCAATCTTCCGTGCCATCGTCGCATTATCGCTGGTCAGCGTCGTGCCGGGCTGCGCGCCGCGAAATGTGGCCCCGCCGGTGCCGGTCGCCGATCAGCATGTGGCCGTGGGCGCGCTCCTCGGCCGCTCGGGCGCGTACCTGACGGTCGACGACGCCGCCTCCCGCGTCGAGGTGGTCACCGCCGCGATGCCCGGCGTCCTGTACCGCGTCACCACCCCCGCCGACTCGGGCCTGGAACCGCGCGTGACCAGCGAGAACGGCCAGGTCCGGGCCCGGCTCGTGCCGACCGGCGGGGACGGCCCCGACGAGGTGCGCATCGTGCTCAACCGGGATGTGCGCTGGGCGATCAGCCTCCCGGCCGGGGCCGGCGAGCAGCAACTCGACCTGCGGCGCGGCTGGGTCTCGCGGGTCGATCTCGGCGCGTCCGGCCTGGTGGAGCTGCGTCTGCCGCCGCCGAGCGGCACCGTGCCGATCACCCTGGCCGGCGCCGTCGGCAGCCTCGTGCTCACCGGTTCGCCGCTGCGCGTCGAGCTCGGTCAGGGCGCCGGCTTCGCCGAGCTTCCCTGGGTGTCCGGCCAGGCGATTCCCCCGCGCACCGTCGTGCAGACGCCGGGTTGGATCACATTCCCCGACCGGTACGCGGTGAGCACGCGCTCGACGATCGGCAGCCTGACCGTCCGCGACGACTAGAAGGAGTACGGCCCGAACCGTCCCCACGCCACGAACACGGTCAGCGCCAGCAGCACCACGTTCATGATGGCCACCGGGTACTCCTTGCGGCGCGCGTGCACGATGATCGCGCCCACCATGATGACGGCCAGGCCGGTGGCGGCCAGCGGCACGAGGATCGGCGCGATGTCGAGCGCGGCCGGCAGGATGAGCCCGATCGCGGCCAGCACCTCGAGCCCGCCGATGGCCTTGACGGCACGGTCCGACCAGTCGTCGGTCCAGCCCATGCCGGCCGCCTTGAGCTGCTCCTTCGGCCGCAGCACCTTCATCGCGCCGGAGGCCAGGAAGGCGGCCGCGAGCAGCCCCGCAATGATCCACAAAACGACGTTCACAGGGGCCCTCCACGAGCCGAGTTAGTTAACGAGTGAAGCGAACCGTACGCGAATTCACTTCACGCTGCAACAGAATGTCGCTTCAATCGTTAAGCTAAACTGACCCGGTGGAAGCCGATCCCGAGCCCCGCTGGCTGGAGCCCGACGAGCGGGAGACCTGGATGTCCCTGGCCGCCCTGCTGATGCGCCTGCCCGGTGCGCTCGACGCTCAGCTGCAGCGGGATGCCGCGCTGACCCACTTCGAGTACCTGGTGCTGTCCGGCCTGTCGATGGCCCCCGAGCGCACCATGCGCATGAGCGATCTGGCCGTCGCGGCCGAGGGCTCGCTGCCCCGCCTCTCCCAGGTCGTTTCCCGCCTCGAGAAACGCGGCTGGGTCCGCCGCTTCCCCGACCCGGCCGACGGCCGCGTCACGCTCGCGGTCCTCACCGACGAGGGCTACGCCAAGGTCGTGGCGGCGGCCCCCGGCCACGTCGAGGCGGTCCGCCAGCTCGTCTTCGACCCGCTCACCAAGCCCCAGCGGCGCCAGTTGCGCGAGATCGCCCGCCGCATCATGGGCGCCGTCGACCCCGGCGGCCACTGCCCGCCGAGCGCGTAGGCGGAGGCAGGGGAGCGGATGGACGTCGCGGACGCGATCGTGGTCGGGGCCGGCCACAACGGGCTGGTTGCCGCGAATCTGCTGGCCGACGCGGGATGGTCGGTGCGGGTGCTGGAGGCGACATCGCAGCCGGGCGGAGCCGTGCGGTCCGGATTTGTCACGTCGCCGGGATATCTGTCGGATCTGTTCAGCTCGTTCTACCCGCTCGGGTTCGCGTCGCCGGTGCTGCGCCGGCTCGACCTGGGGATCGAGTGGCGGCACGCGCCGGACGTCTTCACCCACCTGCTGCCGGACGGCCGGGCCGCGACCGTCAACCGCGATCTCGACGTGACGATGGCGTCGATGGAGCAGTTCGCGGACGGTGACGGAGAGCGCTGGCGGGACGCCTACGCGGAGTGGTCGCGGATCTCGGAGCCGCTACTGGACGCGATCCTGACGCCGTTTCCGCCCGTGACGGCCGGTCTGGGGCTTCTCGGACGGTTACGGGTCGGCGGCGCCCTCCGGCTGGGCCGGCGGCTGATGCTCTCGGCGCGGCAGCTCGGGTCCGAACTGTTCCGCGGGGAGGGCGCGACGCTGGCGCTGGCCGGCTGCGCGCTGCACACCGACCTGTCCCCGGACGACGCGGCGGGCGGGATCTACGGCTGGCTGCTGGCGATGCTCGGGCAGCAGACGGGCTGGCCTGTTCCGGCGGGCGGCGCGCAGCGGATAACCGACGCCCTGGTGACCCGGCTGACGGCACGCGGCGGCGAGATCGTCTACGACGCACCGGTGGATCGCATCCTGATCGCGCGGGGGCGGGCCATGGGCGTACGGGATCGGGGTGGTCGTGATTTTGCGGCCCGCCGGGCCGTTCTCGCCGACGTGCCGGCGCCCGCGCTCTTCCTCGATCTGGTGGGAGAGCGGTGGCTGCCGCCGCGCATGGTGAGCGATCTGTCGCACTTCCGCTGGGACGGTGCGACGCTGAAGATCGACTGGGCCGTCCGCGGCAGGATCCCCTGGCGCAACCCGGCGGCGGCCGGCGCCGGGACGATCCACCTGAACGCCGATCTGAACGGGCTGACCCGGTTCTCCGCGCGGATCGCGACGGGCGAGGTGCCGCCCGATCCGTTCCTCCTGCTCGGGCAGATGACCACGGCCGACCCGGGGCACTCGCCGCCGGGCACCGAATCGGCCTGGGCGTACACCCATCTGCCCCGCCGCGACCACTGGGAGCCCGACGAGATCGCCGCCCACGTGGAGCGGATGGAATCGGTCGTCGAGACCTACGCGCCCGGCTTCGGGGAGCTGATCGTGGGACGGCACGTCCTCTCGCCGGCCGATCTCGAGCGGGAGAACCCGTCGCTCGCCGGCGGCGCGCTCGGCGGCGGCACCTCGGCGGCCTACCAGCAGCTGTTCCTGCGCCCGATCCCCGGCCTGGGCCGCGCCGACACGCCGATCGACCGCCTCTATCTGGCGAGCTCGTCGGCTCATCCCGGCGGCGGTGTGCACGGCGCGCCCGGCGCCAACGCCGCCCGGGCCGCTCTCGCCCGCGAGGCATCCCTCACAGGCGACCTCTACCGGGGCGCCGTCGCCGCAGCTCAGCGGGCAATTTACCGGTAAGGTGACCGGTGGTGATGTTTGCCGATTTGGGCGTCGGGCATCAGCACCGCGTCACCGTCGCCCGACCCGGAGGAAGCCGTGCGCATCGCGATGATCTCCGAGCACGCCAGCCCGCTGGGTGACGGCGGCCAGCAGACCCATGTCGCCGAGCTGTCCACCGCGCTCGCCGAGCTCGGCCACGAGGTCCGCGTCTACACCCGCCGCGACGAACCGGCCGTGGCCGAAGAGGTCACCACCCCGGGCGGCATCCGCGTCGTGCACGTGCCGGCCGGCCCGCTCCGCGTCGTCCCACCCGACCTCCTTCTGCCGTACATGGGGGAGTTCGCCCAGCGGCTCACCGAGAAATGGCGCGACGGCGGGTGGGAGCCCGACGTCGTGCACGCCCACTTCTGGACCAGTGGCCTGGCCGCAGTGACCGCCGCCCGCCAGCTGGACCTTCCCGTCGTGCAGTCGTTCCACGAGCTCGGCGCGATCGAGGCGTCCACCGACGGCAAGCCGTCGCGGTCCGGTTACGAGCGGGCTCTCGGACGCGCCGTCGACCAGGTGGTCGCACAGACCCAGGGTGAGGTACGGGATCTGGTGCGCATCGGCGTGCCGCGGACCCAGCTGACCGTCGTGCCGGCCGGGGTCAACTCGGACCGGTTCACCCCCGAGGGCCCGGCCGTCGAGCGCGACCCGGGGCGTCCCCGCATCCTGTCGGTCGGTCAGCTCGTCGAGCGCAAGGGCTTCGGCGACGTCGTCCAGGCCATGCGCTGGGTGCCGGAGGCCGAGGTGGTGGTGGTCGGCGGCCCATCGCCCGAGCAACTGCCGGCCGACCCGGGCGCCCGCACCCTGCGCGCGCTCGCCGACAAGCTGCACGTCGCCGACCGGTTCCGGCTGGTGGGCCGGGTGCCCGCGGCCGACATGCCGGGGTGGTACCGCTCCGCCGACCTGTACGTGCCCGCGCCCTGGCAGGAGGAGCTCGAGGCGTCCGCGCTGGAGGCGATGGCCTGCGGCGTGCCGATCGTGGGGAGCGCGATGGGCGGGCTGACCGAGGCGGTGGTCGACGGTCTGACCGGCGATCTGGTGCCGGCCCGCGATCCCCGGGCGCTCGGCGGGGCGCTGCGGCGGCTGGTCAACGACAAGGTCCGCCGATTCGCGTACGCGACCGCCGCGCTCGACCGGGCCCGCCAGGCGTACTCGTGGCGGCGGGTCGCGGCCCAGGTCGGCTCGGTCTACGCGGCCGTCGCCGGCCGTCGCCGCGACAGCAGCGCCGAGGCGTTGGCTTAGGACCGCATCCACCAGTTGGTGGACTAGAAGGCTCGCTTGCCGGTCGATTCGGCCGGGAACGATCCACGCGACGCTCGATGCATGCCAGTCATCGAGGTCAAGAACCTGCGGAAGCAGTACGGGGAAACGGTCGCGGTGCGCGATGTCTCGTTCGCCGTCGAGAGCGGCGAGATCTTCGGCATCCTCGGCCCCAACGGCGCCGGCAAGACCACCACCGCGGAGTGTGTGTCGGGCCTGCGCACCGCCGACGGCGGCACGATCACCGTGCTCGGCCGTCCGCCCCGCGATCCGGCGCTGCGCCGGCTGGTCGGGGTGCAGCTCCAGGAGAGCCAGCTCCAAGACAAGATCACCGTGCGCGAGGCGCTCGAGCTCTACAGCGCCTTCTATCCGTCGCCGGCCGACTGGCGGCAACTGGCCGCCACCCTCGGCCTCGACGACCAGCTCAACGCCCGGTACGGCAAGCTCTCCGGCGGCCGCAAGCAGCGGCTGTCGATCGCGCTCGCGCTCATCGGCGGCCCGCGCATCGCGATCCTCGACGAGCTCACCACCGGTCTCGACCCGCAGGCCCGCCGCGACACCTGGGACCTGATCGAGTCGATCCGCGACACCGGCGTCACGATCGTGCTGGTCACCCACTTCATGGAGGAGGCGTCCCGGCTCTGCGACCGGGTCGCTGTGATCGACCACGGCGAGGTCGTGGCGCTGGACTCGCCGGCCGGGCTGGTCAACGCGCTCAGCGCCGAGCAGCGGATCCGGTTCCGGCCGTCCGTGCCGCTCGACGACCCGCTCCTGCTGGCCGCGCCCGAGGTCACCGCGGTGCTGCACCACGGCCCGCAGGTCGAGGTGGTCGGCACCGGCAACCTGCTGCAGGCCGTCACCTCGGTGCTGGCCGCCCACCAGATCATCGCCAACGACCTGCGCATCGAGCAGGCGAACCTGGACGAGGCGTTCGTCCGGCTCGTGGGAAGGGACTGACATGTTCACCAAACTGACCGTCAGCGAGCTGAAGCTGCTGTTCCGCGAGCCGGTGCCGACGTTCTTCTCGCTGCTCTTCCCGACGATCCTCGTGGTGATCCTCGGGAGCATCCCGTCCTTCCGGGAGGCGAACCCGGACATCGGCGGTGCGCGGGTGATCGACCTGTACGCCGGGATCGCCGTGACGCTGACCCTGGCGATGCTCGGCCTGCAGGTGACGCCGTCCGTGCTGGCTCTGTACCGGGAGAAGGGCATTCTGCGGCGGCTCGCCACCACTCCGGCCCGGCCGTCCCTGCTGCTCGGCGCCCAACTGGCCGCCGCGTTGATCACGGCGATCGTCTCCAGCGCGCTGGCGCTGACCGTGGCTCGCCTCGCTTTCGACGTACGGCTGCCGTCGAATTTTGCGGGTTTTGTCCTGGCCTTCCTGCTCGCCGCCCTCGGCGTCTTCGCGATCGGGATGTTCATCTCGGCGGTGGTGCCCACGGGCAAGGCCGCCAACACGGTCGGCACGCTGCTGTTCTTCCCGTCGATGTTCTTCGCCGGCCTGTGGCTGCCGCGCGAGGCGATGCCGGCGGCGCTGCAGCGAGTAGGGGACTTCACGCCGCTCGGGGCGGGGGAGCGGGCGTTGCACGAGGCGATGACGGGTCATTGGCCGAGTCTGCTGTCGGCTACCGTGCTGGTGGGATACCTCGTGGTGTTCGGGTTCGGTGCGGCCCGGCTGTTCCGCTGGTCGTAGGGTTCCCGAGGAGAGCTGAGATATGTCGGACATGTCGGAGGTCGCCCGGCTGGACTCGTCGCGGCGCCGGCTCGACCGGTGGCTGAGGTGGGTCCCGTACGTGGCTCTTGCCTGGTCCACCGCGATCGTCCCGATCGGCGCGGCCCTCGACGTGGCCCACCAGCCCTACCCGATCATCGCCGGGCTGGTGGTCTTCACCACCGGGTGGATGCTCTGGTGGACCGCGCTGCACCCGCAGTGGGAGCACGACCACCGCCGCATGACGATCTTCTACGTCGTGCTCATCGCGCTGATCTACCTGCTGGTCTGGTGCAGCCCGCTGTTCGGTTTCTTCGCCTGGACGGGCTACCTCTTCACCGGGTACGCGTTCCGCGGCCGCCTGTCCCGGCTGGCCGGCGCCACCTCGGTGGCCGTGGCCAACGCCATCGCCCAGATCGGCGGCTTCCCGGTCATCGCTCATCCGGGCGCATGGGGGTACTTCGCGGTCCTGCTGGTGTTCAACGTCGTGATCGCCGGCTCCATGACGATGCTGACCACGATGACCGACGAGCAGTCCGCGAAGCGCGTCGAGATGATCCATCAGCTCGCCGAGACGAACGCCAAGCTCGCGGCGGCCCTCAAGGAGAACGCGGGACTGCACGCCCAGCTGCTGGTGCAGGCCCGCGAGGCCGGGGTGCACGACGAGCGGCAGCGGATGGCCGGCGAGATCCACGACGTGCTGGCCCAGGGGCTGACCGGGATCGTCACCCAGCTCGAGGCGGCCTCGGCCGTGCCCGGCGCCTGGGAGCGGCACGTCGAGGCGGCGCGGAAACTGGCCCGGGAGAGCCTGGCCGAGGCCCGACGGTCGGTGCAGGCGCTGCGGCCGCAGCCGCTGGACGCGGCGGCCCTGCCCGACGCGCTCGACGAGGTGGTGTCGACGTGGTCCGGCCTGCACGAGGTCACCGCGTCGCTGATCACCACCGGGGCGCCGAGGCCGCTGCTGCCCGAGATCGAGACCACGCTGCTGCGGACCGCGCAGGAGGCGCTCGCGAACGTTGCCCGGCACGCTCAGGCCACCCGAGTTTTCCTGACATTGTCGTACATGGAGGATGTGGTGACGCTCGACGTACGGGATGACGGGGTCGGGTTTGATCCCTCGGCGTCGCCGGATGCCTCGTCCTACGGCCTCAGCGCCATGCGGGAACGGGTGCTGCGCGTCGCCGGGACGCTCGCCGTGGAGTCGGAGCCCGGCGCCGGGACAGCGGTCTCGGCCTGCGTGCCGGCTCTCGGGCTGGGGGCGGCGGCATGATCGGGCTGCTCATCGTCGATGACCATCCGGTCGTACGGGACGGCCTGCGCGGGATGTTCGCCGGCGACGATCGCTTCGCGGTGCTGGGCGAGGCCGGCAACGGTCGCGAGGCGCTGGCGGTCGCCTCCTCGGTCTCGCCCGACGTCGTGCTCATGGACCTGCGCATGCCCGAGATGGACGGGGTCACCACGATCCGCGCGCTCCGTGAACAGGGCTCGACCGCGCGCGTGCTGGTGCTGACGACGTACGACACGGACCGTGACGTGCTGCCCGCGATCAAGGCCGGGGCGACCGGCTACCTGCTCAAGGACACCCCGCGCGACGAGTTGTTCCGGGCGGTCACCGCGGCGTACCGGGGGGAGTCGGTGCTCTCGCCGGCCGTCGCCGGGCGTCTCATGGGGACGCTGCGCTCGCCGGTCAAGGAGCCGCTCAGCGCCCGCGAGATCGAGGTGCTCACGCTCATCGCCCGCGGGAACAGCAACCGGGAGGCGGCCTCGCTGCTTTTCATCAGCGAGGCGACGGTCAAGACCCACCTTCTTCACGCGTACGCGAAATTGGGTGTCCGCGATCGGGCGGCGGCGGTGGCGGCGGCCTTCGAACAGGGGCTGCTCCGGCGGGATTGACGGTTCTTGTCATACCCACGTCGTAGAACGGTGTACGCCCGTCGTCCGACGCGCGCCCGCTCCTCGTCCGGAAGGATCCCCCTCATGTCGCACAACGCCACCCCGCCGGCGCCCACGCCGACTGCCCCGCACGCGCCCACGCCGTCCACCTCGCATGCGCCCGCGCCGGACCCGCCGCATCCGTCCGACGCGCCCATGCTGGGTCCGCCCCCCGACGAGTCGCCGGCCGCGGGCCCCCGTCGCATCGAGCGGATCAGCTACTACCTCGGGGCGGCCCTGGTGGCCAGCGGCCTCTTCCACGCCGCCGTGCTGATCACCTCGGGCGACACCTGGGAGGGCCCGGTCTCCTGGCGCAAGCCGGCGACGTTCGGCCTCTCCTTCGGCCTGACTCTGATCACGCTGGCCTGGGTGTCGTCCTACGTCCCGCTGCGCGCCCGCTCCCGCCGCCTCCTGCTCGGTGTCTTCGCCGCGGCCGCCGTGGTCGAGGTCGCCCTGATCACCCTGCAGGCGTGGCGCCGAGTCCCCTCCCACTTCAACATGGAGACCCCCTTCGACACCCTCGTCTCCCGAGTCCTGGCCGCCGGCGGGGGAGTCATCATCCTGGTCATAGTCGCGCTGACGGTAGCGACCCTGCGCCCCCTCCCCGGCGTGGCGCCCTCGATGCGCCTGGCCCTGCGGGCAGGCTTCCTGGCCCTGGACACGGCCCTCCTGATCGGCGCCATCATGGTGGTGACCGCGGTCCTGGATGTGGCCCGCGGCGACCAGGTAGCGGCGTACGCGGTCGGCGCCCAGTGGAAACCGGCCCACTTCGTGCCCATGCACGGCGTGCTGGCCCTGCCCCTGCTCGCGTGGCTGCTGGCCCGCACCCCCCTGTCCGAGCGCTCCCGCCTGCACACGGTCGCCCTGGCCGTCTCCGGCTACGCCACCCTCTGCCTGCTAGCGGTCATCGAGTCCGCCGCCCGCATCAGTCCCCTGGAGGCGCCCCTGATCGCCGACACGGCGACGGCCCTGGCCATCGCCGCCATCGTCGCCGCCGCAGCCCGCACCCTCGCCCTGCTACGCCAACCGCCAGCCCAGGACCACCCCACCCGCCTGAGCCACGTCTGACCCGTCCGGCCCCACCGAGCGAGAACCCTGCGCGTCAGACAGCCGGCGTCGGGCCCTACGACCCAGCCCGCGGCTCCCCCCGATAGGTGCCGAACGACCACAGATTGCCCTCGGGATCGCGGGCGGCAAATTCGTGCGAGCCGTAATCAGTGTTCTGAAGCGGCCGGACGATCTGGGCGCCGGCCTTCGCCGCGCGGTCGTGGAGGGCCTCGACGTCGTCGGCGACCACGTAGGCCCCGAACGTGCCGGGCGGGAGCGCCCACTGGTCGTCGGGGCCGCGGTTGGCGGAGCCGAGCATGATGCCGCCGCCAAGCGGCCAGCTGAGCTGGGCGTGATCGACCCGATCCCCCTCGCCGTAGACGACGGTCTCCTCGAAGCCGAACGCCTCCACGAGGAACTTGATCAGGGCGCGGGCGTCGTTCGCCCGCAGCGTGGGCCACACCTGCGGTGGCGGAGTCTTCTCATCGGTCATGCCCCGATCGTCGCCCCGTCCGGCCCGCGGTGGCTTGGACAAAACCGAACTACAGGTGGCGCAGGCTCTCGATGAGGTCGAGCTCGTCGGCCAGCCACGCCGTCGGCGAACAGCCGGCGAAGGCGTGGAACTCCCGCACGAGATGAGACTGATCGGCAAAGCCGTGCACGGCGGCGACATCGGCCAGCCGGGTGCCGGGTTTCAGCGCCCGTCGCGCCCGATCGAACCGGGCCACCCGCGCGGCCTCCTTGGGTCGCAGTCCCACCTCGGCCCGGAACCGGTCGGTGAGATAACGCGCGCTCCAGCCAACCTCCGCCGCGACGTCCGCGACCGCGCCGCCGCTCGGCCCGACCGCGCCGCCACCCCCGGCGAGCGGGTGGCGTTCGATGATCGTTGCGGCGGTGGCTACAGGGTCGTCCAGCAGGCGGCTGCAGGCGTACACAATCTCGGGTTTGATCTGGGGTGGGTTGTCGTGCAGGCGGCGGCGCAGGGCGTTGTCGACCGCGGCGAAGCGGGACGGCCAATCGGGCGCCGACAGCAGGCGTTCGCGCACCTCGGCTACCCATGGGTCACCGAGGACGTCGGACGCGTGCAGGTCGGCGCCGACCAGCTCGGCGGCGGGCAGCCCGAAGAGGGCGCGGCACCCGAGCGGACGCAGCGCGACCTGGACCCCCGACTGCCGGCCCGGATGCGTGATCACCGCGGGGGTGAGGTGCAGCCCGCCGATCAGCGCGTCGTAGCGACCCGGGCGCTGCCGCGGATCGGGATGGACCGCCACCTCCAGCGGATCGTCCATCGTGAAGATCAGCGTCAGGTACGGCGAGGGCAGCCCCCGGTGCCGGGCCGGCGCGATTCCGGCCTGGCGGTACCCGGAGTAGAACCCGACGAAGGGGCGCAGCGCTAAAGACGGTCGCACCTGCGCGTACTCGTCGAGACCCACCCGACCAGGATGGCCCGGGCCGGGGTCAGTCGGCCAGGGCCTTGGCCAGCTCGTCGCGGAACGCCCGCTCGGAGTCGGTCACCTGCTCGCCGCCGATGCCGAGAACTCCGCCGGTCGACGCGGCGCCGACGGCGCTCTCGGCGATCTCGATGACCCAGTGCTTGTAGGTCTCGGCGTCGGCCTGGTCGGCCTTGGCGGTGAGCAGCGCGTTCGCCTCGGCGACCCGCTCGAGGACGTCCTCGGCGTACGCGATGGGGTCTCCGGGCTCGATCACCGCGGCCTCCTCGCCCAGCTCGGGGTCGCCCACCTCGGAGACCAGGGCCGCGGCGACGGCCGCGACCAGCGGGCTCGCGGACGTACGGGCGTCGGAGATCACGTCGCGGCCGGCCTCGTTCTCGGCCCGGGTCTTGCGGGCGCTGTCGGGCGTGGCGGCGCTCGCCGCCGTCAGCACCGACTGCGGCAGGCCGACCAGCAGCCCCCACTCGGCGTCGGTGAAGCCCAGCTTCGAGTACAGCGGTTCGTCGCTCACGACATCGTCCTCACATCTCGGCAATCGAAGGCCCGCGCCGATGCGAGCCTCGCCCCCTACTACCCCGACCCGCGTCGAAGATCACCGACTTGCGGCTGGCGAAACGCAACGTACCAGCGTCGGCGAAAGCCTCGGCGACGCCCTGTGCGCCGCCCGCGCCCGGCCGTCACTCAAGAGGGCCCTGACCTGGCGAAATAGCCGACGGTCGAGCCCGCGACGTGACATCTTGAAGGTCGTTCCGCCGGGCTCAGCGATGAGGTGGGCAGTGGCCGTCCTGCTGGTCGCGGCCTGGCCGGGATGGGCGGCGTACTCGTCGCCCGGCGGCGTCGGCAGGCGGAGACGGGACCACTCCGCCGTGCCGACGTCGCGGTCATCGCCGGCGACTGGTGACCTACGGCGCCGTGAGCAGCGAGTTCTCGACGACGACCGGGACCGAGAGGGTCTTGTAGCCGACGTCGTCGAAAAGGACGGTCATACGGTCCTCCTCGTAGCCCATCACCATGCCGATGCCCCACTCCTGATGCCGGACCCGGCTGTGCACGGCGAACGGTGCGGATTTCGGTGACACCGCGGGCTCGGTCACGCCGTTCACGCAGTTGTCGCAGTGGCCGCAGCGCCGGGCCAGCCGCTCGCCGAAGTAGGAGAGCAGAACCTGGGTGCGGCAGCCGCGGGCCTGGGCGAAGCCGCGCATCATGTCGGTCCGGGAGCGGGTGACGACCTGCTGACGCTCATACGCCTGGAGGGCGGCGACCGCCGCGGCCGCCGGAAGCGGGGCGAAGAGCGGGACCGTCATCTTGTTGCCGGCGCCGGGGACGGCGGCGCCGGCCTCCTCGAGCAGGGCGAGGTAGGCGCCGACCTTGCGCGGGCCCAGGCCGGTCTTGTCCTTGAGCGCGGTCTTGGTCATCGGGCCCGAGCGCAGCGCCGCGGCCAGCGAGCGCAGTTCCGCCTCGTCCGGCGCGCCGCCGGTGAAGAAGCGCTGGATCGCCTCGTCCTCGGCCCGCCACAGCAGCATGGCGTGGGCCGGTCCGCCGTCGCGCCCGGAGCGGCCGATCTCCTGGAAGTAGCTGTCCGGCGAGTCGGGCAGGGCCACATGCGCCACCCAGCGGATGTTGGCCTTGTCGATGCCCATGCCGAACGCCGAGGTGGCCACCATGATGTCCACCTTGTCCGACGCGAAGTCCTCCTGCCGCTGCTCGCGCGGTCCGCCGGCCATGCCGCCGTGATAGAACGCCGCGTTGTACCCGGCCGCGACCAGCCGGCCCGACAACTCCTCGGCGGCCCGGCGGGTCGCGACGTAGATGATGCCGGGGCGCTCGACCGAGTCGATCAGCTTGGTGAGCCGGCGCCAGCGGTAGTCCTCGTCGGGGCAGTGCGCCACCTCGAGGAACAGGTTCGGCCGGTCCAGCCCGGAGACGTGCACCTCGGGCTTTCGCAGGCCGAGCCGGGAGATGATGTCCTCGCGCACCGGTGGTGAGGCGGTGGCCGTCAGCGCCAGGACCGGCGGGCGGCCCATCTCCTTGATCATGCCGCCGAGGGCGAGATAGTCGGGGCGGAAGTCGTGGCCCCACGCCGAGATGCAATGCGCCTCGTCGACAGCCACCAGTCCCGGCTTGAGCGCGCGGATCTCGGCGAGCCGCGCGGGGTCGCTCAGCTGCTCGGGCGTGATGAACAGGAACTCGGCCCGCCCGGAACGGATCTCCTCGAGGGCCGCGCGCTGCTGGTTCGGCGTCTCGGCCGAGCTGACCCGCACGGCGCGGGTCAGCGGATCGTCGCGCTCGTTCAGCGCGGCGATCTGGTCCTGCTGCAGGGCGAGCAGCGGGGAGATGACGATCGTGGGGCCGGGCAGCAGCACCGCCGGCACCTGGTAAATGGCCGATTTGCCGGCCCCGGTGGGCAGGATGACCAGCGCGTCGCGCCGGCGCAGCACCGCGCGCATCGGCCGGAACTGGCCCGGGCGTAACGAGGGCCACCCGAAGTGTTGCTGGGCGACCCTGCGCAGGCGTGAGCGATGGAAGAGGTTCATGGCGCGGCCATTGTGCCCCGCCGATGTGACAAGCAAACGCCTATTTCTTCCCGCCGAACATCCGGCGGATCGCCCAGAGGAGGAACAGCGCGGCGAGGGCGACGCCGAGCAGCCGTACGGCGTGGATCTGCGACCAGTCGACGCCCGAGGTCGCGGCCAGTTCAGTGGGCACGAGGGCATCGTATCGAGACCCGGCTAATAGAAAGGTTTGTTGACTAAATCGGTGGCCGGGTGTGACCATAGGTCCGCACAACCGGGGGGCGCGCTCCCATGAGCGCGCGACGACGCGGAGGTACGGGGGCCCATGCCCAACCAGGAACTGCCGGAGCTGGCCGCGACGGTGCTCCAGCCGGGCTTTGTCGGGACGAGCGCGCCGGACTGGGTCCGCCGCTGGCTGGCCGAGGGGCTCGGGGGTGTCGCCCTGTTCGCCCGCAATGTCGAGTCGCCGGCCCAGGTGGCCGCGCTCACCGCCCAGCTGCGGGCCGAGCGCCCCGACGTGATCGTCGCGATCGACGAGGAGGCCGGCGACGTCACCCGCTTCGAGTCGCGCGACGGCAGCTCCCGCCCCGGCAATCTGGCGCTGGGCGCGATCGACGATCCGGAGCTGACCGAGGCGGTCGCCCGCGATCTGGGCGCCGAGCTGGCCGCGGCCGGGATCACCCTGGACTACGCCCCGGACACCGACGTCAACAGCAACCCCGACAACCCCGTGATCGGCGTACGCGCTTTCGGCGCCGAGCCGCGGTTGGTGGCGCGCCACTCGGGCGCTTTCATCCGTGGCCTGCAGGACGCCGGAGTCGCCGCCTGTGCGAAGCATTTCCCGGGTCACGGCGACACCAGCGTCGACTCGCACCACGAGGTGCCGCTGATCGACCGCGATCGGGCCGGGCTGGAGGCGTGCGAACTGCTGCCCTTTCGCGCCGCGATCGAGGCGGGCGTCCAGTCCGTGATGACCGGGCACCTGCTCGTCCCCGCGTACGACGACGAGTGGCCCGCCACCCTGAGCCGCAAGATCATGACCGACCTGCTCCGCGACGAGCTCGGCTTCGACGGCCTGATCGTCACCGACGGCATCGAGATGCAAGGCGTCCGGCGCCGCTACGGCCTTGCCGGCGCGACTGTCCGAGCGCTCGCGGCCGGCGTAGACGCGATCTGCGTGGGCGGCGACCACGCCGACGAGCAGACCGCGATCCTCCTGCGCGACGCGATCGTCGAGGCGGTCCGCACCGGCGACCTCAAGGAGGAACGCCTGGTAGACGCCGCCCGCCGCGTGCGCGACCTGGGCGCGTGGGCAACCCGCGCACAAACCCGAACCGGTGCCCGCGCGATAGCCGACGCGGCCCGCCTGAACGGCGACCTGACGGCCCTGCCGTCCCCCCACGGCGCGCCAGCAAACGCCTCCACCCCAAACGTTTCCACGCCGAACGTTTCCGCCCCAAACGTTTCTACGCCGAACGTTTCTGCGCCGAACGTTTCCGCGCCGAACGTTTTCGCGCCGAACGTTTCCGCGCCGAACGCTTCCGCGGCGAACGTTTCCGCGCCGAACGGTTCCGCGGCGAACGTTCGCGCGGCGAACGTTTCCGCGACGAACGGTTCTGGGGCGAACGGTTCTGGGGCGAACGGTTCTGCGGTGAACGGGGCGAAGGTGAAGGTGAAGGGCTCGGCGGTCGGCTTCGAGGCGGCGCGGCGGGCGGTGAAGGTGACGGTGACCGATGGCGCCGCTCGGCTGCCGATCGATCGGCCGGCTCACGTGGTCGAGTTCGCGCCGCCGCGCAACATCGCGATCGGCGCCGAGACCCCGTGGGGCGTCGGCGCGCCCCTCGACGACCTGCTGCCCGGCACCACCTCGCTGCGACTCACGGCCGACGACCTGGAAGGTCTCGCCGATCCGGCTGCCCCGGTGCTGGCCGGCGCGCAGGGCCGCGCCCTCGTGCTGGTCGCCCGGGACGTGCACCGGCACCCGTGGCTGGCAACGGCGCTGGCCCGGGTGCTCGAGGCACGCCCGGACGCGATCGTCGTCGAGATGGGCGTGCCGGTCAGGGTCATCGGCGGGGTGCACATCGCCACCCACGGCGCGACCCGCGCCTGCGGACTGGCCGCGGCTGAGGTCATCGCGGGTAGCCCGGTGCCGGCGCCGCTTGCAGCCTGACAGGTGACTGCCGCGGCCGAGGTCAGGCGACGACGATGTCGTCGTACTCGGGGTGTTCCTCGACGTAGCGGGCGAAGAACGGGCAGATCGGGACGACCTTCTGGCCGCGGGAGCGGATCAGCTCGAGCGTCCGCTGCGCCAGTTCGTTGCCGAGGCCGCGGCCCCGGAACTGCGGGTTCACCTCGCTGTGCGTGACCACGACGATGTCGTCGCCGCGGTGACGGTACATGGCGAGGCCGGCGACCGCCCCGTCGACCAGCAGCTCGAAGCGATGGTTGGCCGTGTTGTCCTGCACCTCGTAGTCGCTCACGACTTTCACTTTAGGGTGGCTCTGACCTCGTACCCTCGAATGGTGCTCAAGCCCACCCGGCGCGTCGCCGCCGCACTCAGCTCCGCCACCCTCGGCCTCGCGTTGCTCGCCGGCTGCAGTAGTGACAACGTCAGCTGCGGCATCGACCAGTGCACGGTGACCATCGACCGCGAGGTGAACGCGAGCGCGAGCGTCCTCGGCGTCGAGGCGAAATTCGTCAGCGCCGACTCGAACACGGTGACTCTCGACGTCGCGGGGGAGCAGGTCACGCTCACCAAGGGGCAGCAGGCGGCGCAGGTCGCGGGCCTGCAGGTGTCACTCGACAGCGTCACCGACAGCACCGTCAGTTTCCAGGTGTCACGTAACTGAGGTTTGCCGGAGGTCGGCCCCGGTCAATGAGGGGGCATGTCCTCCGCGACCTCGCAAGTCAAACACACCGCCTCCCGAGCCGCCGACAGCAAGCCGCTGGAGTTCGTGGCCAGGGCGGGTTTTGTCGGTTACGGCATCATCCATCTGCTGTTCGCCTGGATCGCGTTCCAGGTCGCCTTCCGCGGGTCCGGCCACGAGAGCGACCAGTCCGGCGCCCTGCAGTCCCTGGCCGGCAACGGATTCGGCGAGGTGCTGCTGGTCCTGATCGCTATCGGCATGGTCGGGCTCGCGATCTGGCAGGCGTTCGAGGCGATCATCGGCGAGAGCGGCCCGCGCACCAAGACGGCGATCGCCGAGCGGGTCATCTCCGGCGTTCGCGCGATCCTCTATCTCTGGCTGGCCTGGTACGCGGTAAACGTCCTGCGCGGCGCGAAGGCGTCGATGGCGGACAGCCAGCAGAGCAAGTCGGCGGGCATCATGGCGCATCAGGGCGGCCGCTGGCTGGTCGGCTTCATCGGCCTGGTGGTCATCGGCGTCGGAATCGGCATCTTCGTGTACGGGGCGCGCAAGAAGTTCGTGAAGCACCTGAACACGCAGCAGATGGCCGCGTCGGTGCGAAAGTCCACGATCCGCCTCGGGATGGCCGGGTACACGGCCAAGGGCGTCGCGTACGCCATCGCCGGTGTGCTGGTCGTCGCCGCGGCCGTCACCTCCGAGCCGGACAAGGCCCGCGGCCTCGACGCGGCCCTCAAGACGCTCGCCGGCCACCCGTGGGGTGTGTGGCTGCTGGCGCTGATCGGGCTCGGGATCGCCGCGTTCGGCATCTACTGCTTCGCCCAGGCCCGGTACCGGAAAGTCTGAGTCCTCTCTACTCTCCACGCGGAAGGGTTGTCCGGCCCGTCCCGTGGAGAGGAGAGCACGATGCGCCACCTGATGATCGGAATCCTGACCGTCGTGGCCACGGCCGGCGCCGCGATCGTGCTCGTCGAGATCCTGCACTGGATGACGACTCGGCTCGGCCGCCGCTCGGAGCTCGCCGCCGACCTGGCCCGCACCGCGCACCGCCCGTTCTTGGCCACGGTCACCCTGTTCGCGGTCCAGCAGGCGGTCCGCTGGCAGGCCGGTGACTTCCCGGGCCGCGGCCCGCTGCTGCACCTGCTGGTGATCCTGTTCATCGCGGCGTTCGCCTGGCTGGTCGCCGCGCTGGTGCTGGTGCTGGAGGACGCGGCGCTGGCCCGCTGGCGCACCGACGTCCCCGACAACCTGAAGCGCCGCCGTCTCAAGACCCAGGTGGTGATCCTGCGCCGGGTCACGGTCGCCGCGATCGTCGTGCTCACGCTCGGCGTGGTGCTGATGACCTTCCCCGACATCCGGGCGCTGGGCGCGAGCGTGCTGGCCTCGGCCGGCCTGGTCTCGGTGATCGCGGCATTGGCCGCGCAGAGCACGCTCGGCAACGTGTTCGCCGGAGTGCAGCTGGCGTTCAGCGACGCCGTCCGGGTCGACGACGTGGTCGTCGTCGAGGGGGAATGGGGCCGGATCGAGGAGATCACGCTCACCTACGTGGCCGTGCAGATCTGGGACGATCGCCGGCTGCTCCTGCCGACCTCGTACTTCACCACCAAGCCGTTCCAGAACTGGACGCGTACGGGATCGGCCGTGCTGGGCACCGCCGAGCTGGACGTGGACTTCTCGACCGACATCGAGGCGCTGCGGGCCGAGCTCCGCGCGGTCTGCGAGGGATCCAGCCTCTGGGACGGGCGGGTCTGCGTGCTGCAGGTGACGGACGCGGTGGGCGGGAACGTCCGGCTGCGCGCGCTGGTGAGCGCGGCCGACGCGGCGGCCCTGTGGGACCTGCGCTGCCTGGTGCGTGAGCGCCTGGTCGCGTACGTCTGGCAGCATCAGCCGGACGCCCTGCCGCGGCTGCGCGCCGACCTGGAATCCGCCGAGCCCACGCCGGCCCGCTTGTCCCCGCCGCCCCGGTCGGAACCCTCCAACGATGCCCAGGTCTTCAGCGGCGGGCGCGACGCCGAGGAGCGAGGCGCCCGCTTCGGCGGCCCGGATGGTGACACGGCGGCGAGCGCTTTGCCGGGTTTTAAGCAAGAGGATTGACTCACAGTTGATCAGGGCATAAACCCTGGGTAGGGGAAAGGGGGGTCACGATGGCCGACGTCCTGAACGGCAAGAGACCGGTCGCGGAGCAGTCCACGGCCGAGCTCGTGCAGACCGCCAGCGAGCAGATCTCACGCCTGGTCCGCGACGAGATAGCGCTGGCCAAGGCCGAGCTCGCCGAGAAAGGCAAGCACGCCGGCATCGGCATCGGGCTGTTCGGCGCCGGCGGGGTGTTCGTGTTCTACGGCGTGGGTGCCGCGATCGCCACACTGATCATCGTGTTCAGCCTGTTCCTGCCGCTCTGGCTGGCCGCGCTGATCTGGACCGTAGCCTTGTTCCTGGTGGCCGGGCTCTTGGCGCTGTTCGGCAAGATTCAGGTGACCAAGGCGGTGCCGCCGGAACCGAAGGCGGCGATCGAGAGCGTCAAGCTCGACGTCGACGAGGTCAAGCAGGCGGTCAGGACCGGTCGAGGAGCGGAGCCGAATGAGTGAGCAGACGGGCGATACGGCGGCGCCGGCGCCGAAACCGACCATCGCGGAACTGCGGGCCGAGATCAAGCTGACCCGCGCGGAGCTGGGCGAGACGGTGCAGGCCCTCACGGCCAAGGCCGACGTCAAGTCGCGCGCGCTCGGCCAGCTCGAGCAGAGCAGGCAGCGGGCCCGCGAGGCGGTGGTGGCCAACCAGGTGCCGATCGCTCTGGTGGCGGCGGGCATCGTCGCGGTGGTGGGGATCATCCTGGTGGTACGGGGGAGGCGACGTTGAGCAGGATGTCCAAGATCGCGTACAAGCCGGTGGGTCTGTTGCTCGGCGCGGCCGCCGGGGCGGTGGCCGGATATGCGTTCAAGGAGATCTGGAAGGCGGTTTCCGGAGACGACGACGCACCGAACGCGACCGATGAGGACCGCGGCTGGGGGGAGATACTCGCGGCCGCCGCGCTACAAGGTGCGATCTTCGCTCTCGTGAAGGCGGCCGTCGATCGAGGCGGCGCTTCGACGGTGCGCAAACTGACCGGCCAATGGCCCGACTAAGGCGCCCCTGAGCTGCACGGGCCTCCCACATCGCGAGAGCGAAGTGGGGGGCCTTTTCCGTATAGCCAGGCGTTTATTCGATTCGCTTCAGGGGCAGCTTTTCCGGCCCCTTCTCGGGTACAGTGTGCCCAGTTTTTGCGTATGTGGTTCGCTGCTTCCGCCAAGACCGCGGGATGGTCGCAACGGATGGGACGTCCTCTGGAAGGGCCGCCTCACGGCGCCGCTGCTCGAAAACGGTCATCGGCCCGGGCTTCAGCAGGGCCGGCATTTTCAGAGGGAGAGTTCAGCATGGCGCAAGGAACCGTGAAGTGGTTCAACGCGGACAAGGGCTTCGGCTTCATCACCGTCGACGGCGGGGGTGCTGACGTGTTCGTCCACTTCTCGGCCATCCAGATGAGCGGCTACCGCACTCTGGAGGAGAACCAGCGGGTCGAGTTCGAGATCGCCCAGGGCCAGAAGGGCCCGCAGGCGGAGCAGGTTCGCCCGCTCTGAGCCAAACACGCCGGTCCTTCGTGACCGGCCGCCGATCGCCTGGCGGAGATCGGCTTCGGATCGAGACAAGCCCCGCACTCTCGTTGGAGAGTGCGGGGCTTTCCTTTAGCTTTCTACTTTTCTTTTGGATCGAGATCGGACACGTTCGCCGATCACTGCCAGGATCAGGCCGAACACGGCAACACCGACACCGACGAATGCCCAGGTTTGTTTGCCGCTCATCTTGCTGTCGCTGAGAATGTCAAGTCCTTGGACTGTCCACAGCGCACCGACGACGATCGCGAGAAGCCCGATCGTCATGAGCAACCACCCTTTGAGTCGCGGGGGTGATGCCGGTTCGTTCACCATTTGTCATGCACCGCCGGACGAATCAGTTCGTCGTAAAGCGCCTTCACCGCGGCGAGAGTCTCGGGCGGCAGTGGCGCCACATCGGCGGCGGCCGCGTTGGCCCGGGCCTGCTCGGGGTTGCGGGCGCCCGGGATGACCACGGTGACGCCGGACTGGTCGAGGATCCAGCGGAGCGCGAACTGGGCCATGGTGGCGCCGGAGGGAACCAGAGGGCGCAGCCGGCGGACCGCCTCGAGGCCGGTCTCGTAGTCGACCCCGGCGAACGTCTCGCCCACGTCGAAACTCTCGCCGTGGCGGTTGAAGTTTCGGTGGTCGTTGGCCGGGAAGGTGGTGTGCTCGTCGTACTTGCCCGAGAGCAGGCCACTGGCGAGCGGCACCCGGGCGATGATCCCGATGCCGGCCTCGGCGGCGGCCGGCAGCACCCGCTCGAGCGGCTTGAGCCGGAACGCGTTGAGGATGATCTGGATGCTCGCGGTGCCCGGGCGGGCGATGGCGGCCAGCGCCTCCTCGACCTTCTCGACGCTCACGCCGTACGCCTTGATGCGCTTCTCCTCGACGAGGGTGTCGAGCGCGTCGTAGACCTCGCCGGTGGAGTAGACCGGCGTCGGCGGGCAGTGCAGCTGCACCAGGTCGAGCGTCTCCACGCCGAGGTTGGCGCGGGACCGGTCGGTCCAGCGGCGGAAGTTGTCGAGCGTGTAGTTCGCCGGGACCTGCTCAACGCGGCGCCCCATCTTGGTGGCGACCGTGAGCTGAGGTTTGTCTTTGATGAACGAGCCGATGATCTGCTCGCTGCGTCCGTCGCCGTAGACGTCGGCGGTGTCGATGAAGGTGACCCCGGCGTCGACCGCGGCCTGCAGGGTGGCGTGCGCGTCGGCCTCGCTGACGTCACCCCAGTCGGCGCCCAGCTGCCAGGCGCCGAGACCGATGACGCCGACCGTGCGGCCCAGCCTCGAGAAGGTGCGATTTTCCACGGCCCGACCCTACCGCTCCCTCTGCTATCGTCCAGCAAGACGTACGTACGGTTTGGAAGACAGTGCAGGAAGGTTGACCATGTGGGATCCGACCGTCTACCGCCGCTTCGGGGCCGAGCGCTCCCGGCCCTTCTTCGATCTGACCGCCCGCATCGACGCCGACCGGCCGCGCGCCGTCGTCGATCTCGGCTGCGGCCCCGGTGAGCTCACCCTGACCCTGGCCGAGCGCTGGCCGCAGGCGCGGGTCACCGGCGTCGACTCGTCCCCCGAGATGATCGACAAGGCCGTCGCGCACGGCGGGCCGGCCTGGTTCCAGCTCGGCGACGTCCGCGACTGGAAGCCCGGCGCCGACGTCGACGTGCTGGTCACCAACGCCACCCTGCAGTGGGTCGACGGGCACCGCGAGCTGCTCGCCCGCTGGGCCGCCGAGCTGCCGCCCGGCGCCTGGCTCGCCATGCAGGTGCCGGGCAACTTCGACGGCCCCTCGCACCGCCTGCTGCGGCAGGTGGCGGCGGAGTACGGCGTGGCCCACGTGACCCGGGAGGCTCCGGTCGACGACCCGACCGGCTATGCCGGCCTGCTGATGGCGGCCAGGGCCGAGGTCGACGCGTGGGAGACGACGTACCTGCACCTGCTGCCCGAGAGTGGCGAGGCACACCCCGTTCTGCGGTGGATGGAGGGCACGGCGTTGCGGCCCGTCAAGGCCGCGCTGGACGAGAATGCGTGGGAGTCGTTCCGCGCCGACCTGGAGCGGGAACTGACCGCCGCCTACCCGGCGGCACACGGGCACGTCGCGTTCCCGTTCCGCCGCGTCTTCGTGGTGGCGCGGACCGCGTCCTGACGAAAGGAAAACCCCGCGTGACCTCGTTCATTGCCGGGCTGCCGAAAGTAGAGCTGCACGTGCACCACGTCGGCTCGGCCTCGCCGCGGATCGTGGCCGAGCTGGCCGCCCGCCACGAGGGCCGGTCGCCGGTGCCGGCCGATCCGGCCGCGCTGGCCGACTACTTCGCGTTCCGCGACTTCGCGCACTTCATCGAGGTGTACCTGTCCGTCGTCGACCTGATCCGCGACGACGAGGACGTGCGGACGCTGACCTACGAGGTGGCCCGCGAGCTGGCCCGCCAGCAGGTCCGGTACGCCGAGCTGACCGTCACGCCGTACTCGAGCGTGAAGCGGGGCATCGCGGCGAAGGCGTTCTGCGAGGCGATCGAGGACGCCCGGCGCGGCGCGCGGCGCGACTTCGGCATCGAGCTGCGCTGGTGCTTCGACATCCCGGGCGAGGCCGGCCTGCCCGCCGCCGAGGAGACGCTGCGGGTCGCCCTCGAGGAGCGACCGGACGGACTGATCAGTTTCGGCCTCGGCGGGCCCGAGGTCGGCGTGCCGCGGCCACAGTTCAAGCCGTACTTCGACCAGGCGCGGGCGGCCGGGCTGCACAGCGCGCCGCACGCCGGCGAGACCACCGGGCCCGAGACGATCTGGTCGGCCGTGCGCGACCTGGACGCCGAGCGGATCGGGCACGGCATCTCCGCCGCGCAGGACCCGGAGCTGATGGCGTACCTGGCCGAGCACGGGATCCCGCTGGAGATCTCACCGACCTCCAACGTACGCACCCGGGCGGTCGCCTCGATCGAGGAGCACCCGCTGGCCGTGCTGGTCGGCGCCGGCGTTCAGGTGAGCATCAACTCCGACGACCCGCCGATGTTCGGCACCACGATCGAGGAGGAGTACGCGGTCGCCGCCCGCCTGCTGGACCTCGACGACGCGGGCGTGGCCGAGCTGGCCCGGGGCGCAGTGCGGCAGAGCTTCCTCGACCCGGCCGGCAAGGAAGCTCTGATCGCCGAGATCGACGCCTATCAGAACCGCGCGTAGAGCGGTTCCTGCCACACCGCGAGCACCACGATGATGCCGATCGTGAGGATCGCGATCCAGCGCACCAGGCGCCGCTTGTTGAACCGGGCCGGGCCCTCGTCGGGCTCGGCCAAGGGTTTGGTGAGCGTCTCAGGCATCGTCGCCTCCCGTCAGTCGGGTACCGCCGTCCAGCTCTGGTGGCGCTGACCGTTGCCGTTCTGGAGCACCAGCACCCGGTGCGCGCCGAAGCGTTGCTGTCCTACGCCGGCGACCAGGTCGCCGACCGTGGTGCGCAGAGTGAATCCGAACGGCGAGGCCTGCAACTGCCAGCGGGCTCCGTCGTCGGTGCCGCAGTCGCCCTGCACCAGGGGCGTCCCGGCGACCGGGTTGCCGTTGAGCGGCACCACGCACTTGCCGGTGGCGCGCGAGACGAGCGAGTAGCTGCCGGTGCCGGCCGGCACCAGCTGCCACTGCTGCTGCGCGTCGCCGTCGGTGCCGGCCAGGGTCAGCGGAGTCCCGTTGGCGGTACGGGCCGCGTACAGGTCGGCGGCGCCGCCGGTCAGCGCGTTGGTCAGGGTGAACCACGTGTTCTGGGCGGGCCGGGCGGCGGGCGCGGTCTCGGCCGTGGCCTTCGCCGCGTACGTGCTGCCCGTCTTGATCGTCACCTGGTAGGTCGCGTCCGGCCGGAGGCCGATGAGCCGGGCCCGGGTGGCCTTGGTGGTGGCGATCGGCGAGTTGCCGACCCAGACCTCGTACGTGGCGGTGGGTGAGGCCGCGCTCCAGGTGAGCCGGACCGAGCTGCTCGTGGCGTCGCGGATCTCGAGCACCGCCTGGACGGCCTGGGCCGTCACCGGCCGGGTGACGATCGGCTTGGCCGTGTGGCCGACCGGCTCGGTCGACGGAGAGGTGGAGACCGGCGGCCCGGCGCCGTTCCCGTTCGCCGGGCCGTTGCCGTTGCCATTTCCGTTGCCATTTCCGTTGCCCGGTGCCGGGCCGTCGCCCGGGGCCGGGGGCGCGTCGCCGCCGCCGTCCGCGACGCCGCCGGGGCCGGGGGCGGGGGGCACGCTCACGCTCGGCGCGACCGACGGTGCCTCGGTGGGCGCCTCCGTCGCGGTGTCCGAGGGTGCGCCGACCGCGTCCGGTACGTCGTCGCCGCCGTCGCTGCGCAGCAGGAACTCGCTGGTGGCGATGTTCCAGTTCTTGGCGAGCCAGCTGCCCGGCTTGGGGTTGGTGCTGAAGTAGTCGTCGTGGCCGCAGTCGAGACGCGTCTCGTGCTTCTTGGGGCAGACGTCGCGCACCGGCTTGCCGGAGCGGTCCTCGCCGCAGAGCAGGTCGTACTCGTCGAGGCAGCCGCCCGCACCGCTCGCGTTCGGCGAGCCGATCAGCACCGCGCCCAGCGTCTGGGTGAGTTCCCGGGCCGCCATCACCGAGCTCCAGCAGCCCGAGTCGACCCGGCCGTACGACGGACCGCCGTTGTTGCGGTTGCCCAGGCCGGCCCGGGTGTCGGCGATGTAGGTCGCGATGCCGCAGTAGACGTTGGCGTCGGCGAACATCAAGTACTTGCGGTCGTTCCGGTTGTAGCCGAGCGCCTGCAACGCCCGCACGCTCTTGGCGAACGTGTCCAGCGCCTCGGGCGGCAGCTGCACCTCGGCGACGTCGACCCGGCACTGCGGGGTGGTGACGAAGCGGATGTGCCGCGATCCGCCGGTCTCGCCGGCGCTCTCGTCGAAGATCTGGTCGACGCCGGCCGACCACGTGCGGATCGAGCCGAGGAAGTCGGTGTACCGCGACGGGGTGCCGAACTCGTGCAGGTAGAGCACCTGGACCCGCTTGCCGCTGCGCCCGTCGGACTCGCAGGCGACGTTCTGCGCGCCCATGATGAAGTCGGCCTCGCCGGGCGCGGCGTCGGGGATCAACGCCGGCGCGTCCGCGGTCAGCGCGCTGCCGCCCTCGTCCCGGGCGATCTCGGCGTCGGTCGGCACCGCGGCCGATTCCAGGGTGGGCTGCACCGGCTCGGGCGCTTTCGCCGTGACCGGGGTGACGTCGCGGCGGACCGCGAGGCCGGCCGGGGCCGGGTCGGGGCCGTGCGTGCAGGTCTGGTCGTCCAATTGGTACGTACCGGCACAGATCGCGTCGGCCTTGGCCGCCGAGAGTCCCTCGTAGACCAGTCCCTGGCCCGGGTTGTCGGCGGGCAGGGCGGCCAGCTCGAGCTGCTGCGAGCCGCCGCCGGAGACCTCCTCGACCACGCTGGGACCGACGACGCCGCCCACGCCGAGCACGGCCAGGCCCAGGCCGACCGGCAGCAGCCGGTGCGTCCACGGGCGCGCGGCCGTGCCGGGGCGTTCCACCCGGCGATGTGCGCGCGGCGCGACGACCGGCCGGCGGTGGGTGGACAAGTCCTCTCCTTGCCTGGCGGGAGCGCGGTGGGAGGCGGATATGGGATTACCGCCTCTCACCGCGTGTGAGCTTCGCCGGTTCGCTGCGCGGGGACGATGTGCGGGGTCCGAACCGGGAAGCCGGATGGGATCGGGGGGAACCATTCCACTCCGGGCGAGCCGGCGAAACCTCTTTAATGCAGATCTAAGCAACTGTTGCACCGCCCGGAGCGACGTTCACTCGGGCCTCCCGGGGCGGTTGCCGCGTTCCCGGGCCAGGCGCCCGACCAGGCCGAACCGGCTCGCCTGCTTGGGGGTGGCATCGGCGTCGGACAGCAGCATCACCACGCTCGCGCCACCCATCGCGGCGCGGTCGAGGCTGACCGAGCCGCCCGCGGCCTGCGCCGCGCGGCGGGCGATGTCGAGACCGAGACCGGTCGAGCCCTGGTTGCTCTGGCCACGCTGCATCGCCCTCTCCGGGTCGGGGATACCGGGCCCCGCGTCGTCGACGCGGACGGCAACCCAGCCGTCACGCCGGGAGATGCCCACCTCGAACGCGGTTCCTTGGGGGGTGTACCGGAACACATTACCCAAAACGGCATCGAGCGCGGCAGCCAGTTCGGCCCGGCCGACCGGAACCGGGATACGGAGATGAGCGCCGATCACGCGGTACTGCCGGTTCTGGTCGGCGGCCAGCGCCGACCAGAAGGTCATCCGCTCACGGACCACTTCGGAGGCGTCGCACAGGCCCTCCTCGGGAGCGTTCGCCACCTGGGCCGCGACGGCCTGGCGGGTCGTGTTGATCAGCTGGTTGACCTCGCCCTCCAGCGTCACGATCGCCTGCCGGATGCGCCGGATACCGCGCCGCCGGTCGAGTTCCTCCTGGTCGAACATGCCGACCTGGGTGTCGTCGGGGTCGAGGGCCTCGGCGTCGAGGCGCAAAGCGGTCAGCGGGGTGCGCAGCCGGTGCGACAGGTCGGCGACCAGTTCCCGCTCGTCGGTGCGGTTGCTGACGAGGCGGTCGGCCATGCGGTTGAACGCGTACCCGGCCTCGGCCAGCTCCCGCGGGCCGGACGGCTGGATGCGGACGCCGAGGTCGCCGTCGCCGACCGCGAGGGCCGCGTGGACGAGGTTGCGCGCCGAGTTGACCGCGCCGCGGGCCAGCCGGTCGACCACGAAGACCGAGCCGCCGACCAGGCCCAGCGCGATGCCGAGCAGCAGCAGCCAGTTGCGGGTGGTGTTGCCGGCCAGGTCGGCCGCCGGCACGAACACCTCGACCACGGACGTCTTGCCGCCGACGGTCACGGGCTCCAGGCGTACGAGACCATCGGGAACGCCCACCTCGCGGATGGCGCCGCTCGTGGCCGTCAGTCGCACCTCGGCCGCGCCCGCCCGGGTCGACGACACGTCGCCCGGCGGATGGACCACGGCCCGGCCCCCGGCCGCGGCGACCGCAGCGGCCAGACCCTTCTTGTCGGCGCCCGCGGCGACCGCGCCCGCGATCGTGGCGCTGCGCCGCTCGGCCGCGGACATGACCTGGTCACGGTGGTCGGAGCGCAGTTCCCAGCCGAGCGGGATGAGAAACGCCAGTGCGGCGACGGCGGTGGTGACGGCGCTCATGGCCGCCAGCCGGGACCTCAGTCCGGCGCCACCAACCGGAATCCGACCCCCCGCACGGTGCGCAGGTAGCGAGGCTTCGCCGCGGATTCGCCCAGTTTCCGGCGTAGCCAGTACAGATGAACGTCGATCGTCTGGTCCTCGCCGACCGATGGCTGTCGCCATACCTCCTCCAACAGCTCACGACGGGAGACCACTCGGCCCGGACGCGCTGCCAAATATGCCAGTAGATCGAATTCTTTACGGGTCAGGGCCAGCGACTGGTCGCCGAGGCTGGCGCTGCGCTCGCCCACGTCCACCCGCAGCTCGCCGACCTCGTGCACGGCCGGCTGGGCGGTGCGGCTGGCGCGGCCCACCCGGCGCAGCACCGTGGTGATCCGCGCGTCGAGGTGGGCGCCGGTGAACGGCTTGACCATGTAGTCGTCGGCGCCGGCCCGCAGCAACCGGACGACCGTCTGCTCGTCGTCGCGCGCGGTGGCGATGATGATCGGTACGTCGGTGATGCCGCGTAACATGCGCAAAGCGTCCGAACCGTCCAGATCGGGCAGTCCGAGATCGAGCACCACGAGGTCGGGAGTCTCGGCGGCGACCCGCCGCAACGCGTCGAGCGCCGTGCCGACCGCGTGCACAGCGTGGCCCCGATCGGTGAGCGAGCGGAGCATGGCGCCACGCACGACGTGATCGTCCTCGACGAGCAACACCGTGGCCATGCAGAGACCGTACTGCCAACGGCAAGCCGCGCCTAACCGGTGATTCAGGGACACCCTTCGATCACGTTCGGTAGTGGAATACCATCCGATGTGCCGATGTCATTCACGCTTTTCCCCGGTACACGACTGGCCCTGGCCCTCGAGAGCCTGGCCGGTCTCAGTGTCGGCGATGCCCTCGGAGCGCAGCATTTCGTACGGCCCGTCGACTTCGCCGACCTGCCGCCGGGCCCGTGGGAGTGGACCGACGACACCGAGCAGGCGTGCTGTCTGGTCGCCATCCTCGACGAGGGCGAGCTCGACCGCGACGCCTTCGCCGACCTGCTCGCCCGCCATCACGATCCGTATCGGGGCTACGGTCCCGGCGCGGTCGTCATGCTGCGTGCCATCCGCGAGGGTCTGCCGTGGCCGATCGCGTCCGCGGCGGCCTTCGACGGCGCCGGATCGCTCGGCAACGGCGCGGCGATGCGGGCCGCGCCGCTGGGCGCCTGGCACGCCGATTCACTCCGGCGGGCGGCCGCGCAGGGCGCCCGTGCGGCCGAGGTGACCCACGCTCACGCCGAGGGTCTGGCCGGCGGGGTGGCGGTCGCGGTCGCGGCGGCGCTGGCGGCAGCCGGCCGGCTCGACGGGCACCGGCCGGGGCTGCTACGGGCGGTCGCGGCGCACACCCCCGACGGGCGGGTCCGCGAGGGGTTGCTGCGCGCGACCCACCTCCGCGACGTGGCCGAGGCCGCGTACGAGCTGGGCAACGGCTCGGCGGCGATGGCCCGCGACACGGTCCCGTTCGCGGTCTGGGTGGCCGATCGCTTCCTCGACGACTATCCCGGCGCGATCGAGGCCTGCGTCTCGGCCGGCGGCGACGTGGACACGACCTGCGCGATCGCCGGCGGGATCGTGGCCGCCCACACCGGGATGGACGGCATTCCCGCGCCGTGGCTCTCGGCCCGCGAGGCGCTCCCGCCCTGGCTCGCCGCCGCGTTGGCATAGGCTGCCTTCTGTGACGGAGACCGGGGAGCCCGACGGGCTGGAGCGGCTCTGGACGCCGCACCGGATGGCGTACCTGACCGGCGAGGACGCCCCGCCCGGGGGATACGCGAAACCGTCCGGCTGCCCGTTCTGCCTCGCGCCCGGCCTGCCCGAGCCGGAGAGCCTGGTGGTGGCCCGCGGCGAGTTGGTCTACGCGGTGCTCAACCTCTATCCGTACAACCCGGGGCACCTGTTGATCTGCCCCTACCGGCACGTTGCCGACTACACCGACATCACCGAGGAGGAGACGGCCGAGCTTTCGGCCTTCACGCGTACGGCGATGCGGGTGATCCGGTCGGTGAGCAGCCCGCACGGCTTCAACCTCGGCATGAACCAGGGGGCGGTGGCGGGCGCGGGCATAGCGGCCCACCTGCACCAGCACGTGCTGCCGCGGTGGGGCGGCGACGCCAACTTCGTCACGCTGATCGGGCGCACCAAGGTGTTGCCGCAGGTGCTGACCGACACCAGGGTCATGCTGGCGAAGGCGTGGCCCTCTCCGCCAGCGCTCTGATCCCGGCGACGATCTGCTCGGGGGTGGGCGCGGTCGCCGGGTCGGTGAACCACTGGATGAGCACGCCGGACATCATCGCCATCTGCACCGCGCCCAGGGTGCGCACGGTCTCGTCGTCGAGCTCGTCCTCCGGGCGGCCGGTGATCAGCGAGGCCATGCCGCGGCGGCCCTGCTGGATCCCGTCCGCGAGCTGTTCGCGCAGCTGGGGGTTGTGCTCGGCCTGAACCATCACCTCGACGCTGGCCATCCAGAGCGCCCGGTCCTCGGCGAGCGAGCCGAGCACGCGCCGCCAGAAGCCGATCAACGGGTCCTCGCCCGGAGCGCCCGGGCCGGTCAGTGCGAGGCCGATCCGGTCGCCCCAGTCCTCCATCGCGCTGAGCATCGCCGCCGTCATCAGCGCCTCGGTCGAGCCGTAGTGGTAGCCGATCGAGCCGAGGTTGGTGCCGGAAAGCGCCACGATGTCGCGCGCCGTGGTGCGCGCGTAGCCCCGTTCCAGCAGGGCTCGCTTGGCCCCGACCAGCAGATCTTCCTTGTGGCCCACGGTGACGATCCTAACTTCTATACAAACGTATAAGACATTTGTATAGTACGTCCATGACAACCTCACGGGTACTGATCTCGGGAGCCGGCGTGGCCGGTCCCGCACTGGCGTTCTGGCTCCGCAAGCGCGGCTTCGAGGTGACCGTCGTCGAGCGCGCCCCGGCGCTGCGCGAGGCGGGTTACAAGGTGGATGTCCGTGGTGCGGCCACCGAGGTGCTGCGCCGGATGGGCCTGCTCGAGGCGGCCCAGGCCGCCGACACCGGGATGCGCCGCATCACCTACGTGAAGAGCGACGGCCGCCCGATCGCGGCGCTCCCGGCCGACCTGCTCATGGGCCGTCGTGGCGACGACGTCGAGATCATGCGGTGGGACCTGAGCCGCATCCTGCACGACGCCACCGCCGACGGCGTGGAATACGTGTTCGGCGACGCGGTCACCAAGCTCGCCGACGGGCCGGACGGCGTCGATGTGACCTTCGAGCGTGGCGCGCCCCGGCGGTTCGACTACGTGGTCGGCGCCGACGGGCTGCACTCGGCGACCCGGCGGATGGTCCTGGGGGAATCGCCGCTGAGCCACCTGGGGGCGTACATCTCTATCTTCTCGACGCCGAACCTGCTGGGCATCGAACGGGAGGAGGTCATGTACTTCCGGCCCGGCCGGCTGGTCTTCGCGTACGCGATGGATCCACACCAGGACGCGCGGGTCGGACTGGCCTTCGCCGCGCCTTCGCTCGACTTCGACCGGCGGGACGTGGCCGCGCAGAAGCGGCTCGTCCGCGAGGCCTTCGAGGGGCAGGGCTGGCGCACCGGCGAGTTCCTGGCCGCGATGGACAAGGCCGACGACTTCTACTTCGACTCGATGAGCCAGGTCGAGCTGCCGTCGTGGTCATCCGGGCGGGTGGTGCTGCTCGGCGACGCCGCGCACTGCCCCGCGCCGGCCTCCGGGCAGGGCACGAGCCTCGCGCTGGTCGGGGCGTACGTTCTGGGGCGGCACCTCGGCGAGGCGGACGGTTTCGCGGCCTACGAGCGGGAGATGCGGCCGTACGTCGAGAAGAACCTGGCCTTCGGCCGGAAGATGGCCAAGGACATGGTGCCGGGCGGCCGCCTCGCGATCGCCTTCCGCACGTACGGCATGCGGACCCTGAAGTACCACCCGCGCAAGGAGCAGGTGATCGACAAGATCCTCGCGCCGATGCACGAGGCGGCCAACGCCATCGCCTTGTGACGGCTACTTCGTGTGCTCCTTACGCACCCCATCGGCCAGGTGGGCGGGCATGGGCTCGTGCCGCACGTAGGTACGGGTGAACGTGCCCGCCCCGGAGGACAGGGCGCGCAGCTCCACCGCGTACCGGATCAGCTCGGTCTGCGGGACCTCGGCCCGCACGACGCTGTGCACGCCGTCGGCCTCGGACTCCGAGCCGAGCGGCCGGCCCCGGCGGCCGGAAAGATCGCTCATCACGGCCCCGACGTACATCTCCGGGACGCGCACGGCGATCTCGTCGATCGGCTCGAGCAGCGTGACCTGGGCCGCCGCGGCCGCCTCGCGCAGCGCGAGCGCGCCCGCGGTCTGGAACGCGGCGTCCGACGAGTCGACGCTGTGCGCCTTGCCGTCGAAGAGCGTCACCCGCAGGTCGACCACCGGGTAGCCGGCGACCAGCCCGCGCTCGAGCTGGCTGCGGACGCCCTTCTCGACCGAGGGGATGTAGTTGTGCGGCACCGCGCCGCCGACCACCTTGTCGACGAACTCGAAGCCCGAGCCGCGGGGGAGCGGCTCGACGCTGATGTCGCAGACCGCGTACTGGCCGTGGCCACCGGACTGCTTCACGTGCCGGCCGTGCCCCTTGGCCGTGGTGGCGAGCGTCTCGCGCAGCGGCACCTTCACCGGCTCGGTGTCGAGCTCGACGCCGCCCGAGCGCAGCCGGTCGAGCACCACGTCGGCGTGCGACTCGCCCATCGTCCAGAGCACCAGCTGGTGGGTCTCGGCGTTGCGGTCGAGGCGCAGCGTCGGGTCGCCGGCCACGAGGCGGGCGAGGTTTTTCGCGAGGGCGTCCTCGTCGGAGCGGGTCTTGGCCACGATCGCGATCGGCAGCAGCGGCTCGGGCATGGTCCACGGCGCCATCAGCATCGGGTCGTCCTTGCCGCTGAGCGTGTCGCCGGTCTCGGCGCTGCCCGACTTGGTGATCGCGCAGATGTCGCCGGCCACGCAGTACGCCACCTCGCGCAGCGTCGCGCCGAGCGGGGAGTAGACATGCGCCACGCGCTCGTCGGCGTCGTGATCGGGGTGGCCGCGCTCGGCGAGGCCGTGGCCCGAGACGTGCAGGACCTGCTCGGGGCGCAGCGTGCCGGAGAAGACCCGGACCAGCGAGACGCGGCCCACGTGCCGGTCGATCGTGGTCTTGACCACCTCGGCCACCAGCGGGCCGTCGGGGTCGCAGGTCAGCGGCGGGCGCGGGGAGCCGTCCACCCCGGTGACCACCGGCAGGTCGTGCTCCAGCGGCGAGGGAGCGCCGTTGACCAGGCCGTCGAGCAGCGCGTCGAGGCCGACGCCGGTCGCCGAGCAGACCGGGATGACCGGGTAGAAGTTGCCCTTGGCGACGGCCATCTCCAGGTCGGTCACCAGGGTGTCGGCGGTGACCTCCTCGCCGCCGAGGTAGCGGTCCATGAGGGTCTCGTCCTCGCTCTCGGCGATGATCCCCTCGATCAGCGTGTTCCGGTCGTCGGCGATGGGGGTCAGGTGCTCGGGCTCGGCCTCGCCGACCTCGGGCGGGTAGCCCTTCGAATAGTCCAGCACCCGCAGCGTCACCAGGCCGAGCAGGCCGGCCACCGACTCGCCGTCGTCGGCGAGCATCGGCTGGTAGATCGGCATCACGTTTTCGCCGAACGCGTCCTGGCAGGCCTCCAGCGTGCCGTCGTAGTCGGCGCGGGGGTGGTCGAGCCTGGTGATCGCGACGGCCCGGGGCATGCCGACCGCGGCACATTCCTCCCATAACGAAATCGTGGCGTCGGCAATTTTCTCTCCGCTGGATCCGCCCTCGGCCGACACCACGAAGAGCGCGGCGTCGGCGGCCCGCAGGCCCGCGCGCAGCTCGCCCACGAAATCGGCGTACCCGGGCGTGTCGAGGAGGTTGATCTTCACATCCTGGTGGATCAGCGGGGCGCAGGCCAGCGACACCGATCGCTGCTGGCGCACCGCCGCCGGGTCATGGTCGGACACCGTGGTGCCGTCGGTCACCGTGCCCGCCCGCGGAATCGTCCCGGTGGCGGCGAGCAGGGCCTCGACCAGAGTGGTCTTGCCCGAGCTGGAGTGGCCCACCAGCACCACGTTTCGTACTCTGCCGGGCTCGGTCACCACCGGCGCCGCCGCGCCGTTGAGCCCCTTCTCCGAGGTCTTCTGCGCCATGGCAGCCGCTCCCTGCTGTTTGAATGGCCGAGCGTTTCGTGACTGTTACCACGCTGTTCCTGAATCCCACACCCGGCGCTGTAGAGCCCGCAACCCTTTGTAGTTGGCAAAACGCCGCAGAGATGACGATACGGCCACTGGTGGGCGGGCACGTGCCGACTTCCGCCCTGCGCCGATATGGTGGGACCGCCATGGCAAAGATCGTCCAAGTACCCGCCCGTGCTGTCGTGTCGCACGTCGTCAACCCGACCGCCCGCTTCCTGCTGCGCCTCGGGATCTCGCCGAACGCCGTGACCATCGCCGGCACCGTCGGCGTGCTCATCGGCGCGTGGCTGGGCGCCAACGGGCACCTCTTCTGGGGCACGTGGGTGGTCACCGCGTGCGCGCTCACCGATGTGCTCGACGGGACGATGGCCCGCATGCGCGGCGGCTCCGGCAAGTTCGGGGCACTCCTCGACTCGTCGATGGACCGCATCGCCGACGGCGCCGTTTTCGGCGCCGTCGTCTATTACATGGCCACCCAGGGCAATCCGTACGGTGGGGTGGCCGCGGCGCTGGTCGCTCTGGCGGCCGGTCAGGTCGTGTCGTACGTGAAGGCCCGGGCGCAGAGCCTCGGCCTGAACGCGGACGTCGGCATCGCCGAGCGCTTCGAACGGCTGGTCATCCTCGGCGTCGGCGGTCTGCTCGGCGCGGCCGGCCTGGACTGGGGTCTCCCGGCCGCGCTGTGGGTCGTGGCCGCGCTCTCGGTGATCACCGTCTTCCAGCGGCTGATCCACGCCGCGCGCACCGAGCCGGCGCCGTCGGAGACCGCTTCGGACGCCGCTTCGGACGCCGCTTCGGAGACCCGCTCGGAGACTCCGTGAAGGACCGTTTGATCGAGTTCGGCTTCGCGGCCGGGTGGCGGGTCGTGCGCATGCTGCCCCTTCCGGTGGCGCGGTCCCTCTTCAACGCGGCGGCCGACCGCGCGTACAAGAAAAATGGACCCGGCACCCAACGCCTGCGCAGGAATCTCACCCAGGTGGCCGGCGGCGACGTGCCGGAGCAGGTCGTCCGCGACGGCCTGCGCTCCTACGCGCGCTACTGGCTGGAGGCCTTCCGCCTGCCCTCGCAGAGCCGGCAGCAGCTCCTCGACGGGTTCGGCATCTCCGAGGAGCACTACGACTGGATCAGGAAGGCCATGGCCGACGGGAAGGGCCTGATCCTGACGCTGCCGCACGCCGGCAACTGGGACGCGGCCGCCGGCTGGGTCTCCTCCAACGACTGGCGCATGGTCACGGTGGCCGAGCGGCTCAAGCCCGAGGCCGTGTACCGCCGGTTCGTCCAGTACCGCGAGAACCTCGGCATGAAGGTCATCCCCCTCACCGGCGGGGAGCGGCCACCGCTGGACGAGCTGGCCGATCGGCTCCTGGCGGGCTGGATGGTCTGCCTGCTCGGCGACCGCGATCTCTCCCGCAACGGCGTCGAGGTCAGCTTCTTCGGCGGGCGTACCCGCATGCCGGCCGGGCCGGCGATCCTCGCGATCCGCACCGGCGCGCCGCTCTACGCCGTCGGACTTTCCTTCACCCCCACCCAGACGTACGCGGTGCTGAAGCCGATCACGCCGCCGGCGGAGGGTCCGCTCGACGTCCGGGTCAAGGCCACCACGCAGATGCTGGCCGACGCCTTCGCCGAGGGAATCGCCGAACACCCGCAGGACTGGCACATGCTGCAGAAGCTGTGGCTGTAGGGGGAGCATCGTGCGGATCGGGATCGTCTCGCCCTACTCCTTCGACGTGCCCGGCGGTGTACAGAACCACATCATGGATCTCTCCGAGGCGCTGATCGGGCTCGGTCACGAGGTCAGCGTGCTCGCGCCGGCCGACGAGGACGCCGACCTTCCGCCGTACGTGGTGCCGGCCGGGCGGGCCGTGCCGTTTCCCTACAACGGCTCGGTGGCCCGGATCTCGTTCGGGCCGGTGTCGACGGCCCGGGTCCGCCGATGGCTCAACCGGGGCGCGTTCGACGTGCTGCACGTGCACGAGCCGATGGTGCTGAGCCTCTCGATGCTGGCGGTGCTGTCGGCGCGGGGACCGGTCGTGGCCACCTTCCACACCGCGATGACGAGGTCACGGGCCATGTCGGTGGCTCAGGGCCTGTTGCAGCTGGTGATCGAGAAGATCACGGCGCGGATCGCGGTCAGCGAGCTGGCCCGGAAGGTCCAGGTCGAGCACCTCGGCGGGGGAGCGATGGAGATCCCGAACGGGGTGGCGGTCGCGAAGTTCGCCGATGCCGTCCCGTTCGACGGGTGGCCCGGATCCGGCGGGACTCTCGGTTTTCTGGGGCGTTTCACCGAGCCCCGGAAGGGTTTCGAGATCCTGCGGTCGGCGTTCGTGGCGCTGGCCCGGGAACGCCCCGGTCTGCGGCTGCTGGTGGCCGGCCCCGGGGACCCTGACGACCTTTACGACGAGATTCCCGACTCTCTCCACGAAAGAGTGAAATTTCTCGGTTTAGTATCTGAAGCGGACAAAGCTCGCATGCTGCGCAGCGTTGATGTGTATGTGGCGCCGAACACGGGCGGTGAGAGCTTCGGCATGATCCTTACCGAGGCGATGGCGGCCGGAACGGCGATCGCGGCGAGCGACCTCGACGCGTTCCGCCGGGTGCTCGACGGCGGGAAGGCCGGCGCGCTCTTCCCGACCGGAGACGCCGCGGCCCTCGCGGTGCTGCTGGGGGCGCTCCTCGACGACCCCGAGCGGCGCCAGGGGCTGGCCGCGGCGGCCCGCACCACGGTCGCCGCGTTCGACTGGGCGAGCGTGGCGAAGCGTGTCCTCGAGGTCTACGCCACCGCGATCGAGGCCACCGACGGCCGGGTCATCGACGAAGAGTGGTCAGAGCCACGGCCGGGGGCCTGACGGGGGGTCACGAAAGGGCACTACGATGCCCGGCATGTGGTGGGTGCTGGGGGTCGTCGCGGTCATCGCGCTGCTCTCCGCCTACCTCGGCTGGACGGCGCACCGCGTCGAGCGGGTGCACGTGCGCGCCCAGTCGGCCGAGCGGGCTCTCGATGCCCACCTGCTCCGCCGGGCCGCCGCGGCCGCCGTCGTCGCCGAGCAGCGGGACAGCGACGAGCTGTACGCGGCCGCCCGCCTCGCGCTGGACGCCGACCCCGACGAGCGCGAGTCGGCGGAGAACGACCTGACCCGCCGGTTGCGGGCCACGGCACTGACCGGCACCGACCCCGCGACCCGCCAGCTGATCGCCACGAGCCGCCGCGTCGGGCTGGCCCGTCAGGTGCACACCGACCAGGTGCGCGACGCCCTCACCGCCCGCCGCCGCCTGTTGGTGCGAGCGCTGGGCATGGCCAGGCGTTATCCCCTGCCGCAGTACTTCGACATCGAGGACCCGGCGCTGCCCGAGCCGGCGGCGGAGGTCCCGTTGCCCGCGACCCCGCCGACGGCTCCGCTCGAGTCGGTCTGAGCGAGCCTTACCAGCCGCGCTCGGCCAGGCGGTGCGGGACGGGGATGTCGTCGACGTTGATGCCGACCATCGCCTCGCCGAGACCGCGGGAGACCTTGGCGATCACGTCCGGGTCGTCGTGGAAGGTCGTGGCCTTGACGATCGCGTTCGCGCGCTGGGCCGGGTTGCCCGACTTGAAGATGCCGGAGCCGACGAACACGCCCTCGGCGCCCAGCTGCATCATCATCGCCGCGTCGGCCGGGGTCGCGATGCCGCCCGCCGTGAACAGCACGACCGGCAGCTTGCCCGCCTCGGCGACCTCCTTGACCAGCTCGTACGGCGCCTGAAGCTCCTTCGCGGCGACGAACAGCTCGTCCTCCGGCAGCGTCTGCAGCCGGCGGATCTCCTGCCGGATCTTGCGCATGTGGGTGGTCGCGTTGGACACGTCGCCCGTGCCCGCCTCGCCCTTCGACCGGATCATGGCGGCGCCCTCGGTGATCCGGCGCAGCGCCTCGCCCAGGTTTGTCGCGCCGCACACGAACGGCACCGTGAACTGCCACTTGTCGATGTGGTTCGCGTAGTCGGCGGGCGTCAGCACCTCGGACTCGTCGACGTAGTCGACCCCGAGCGCCTGGAGCACCTGCGCCTCGACGAAGTGCCCGATCCGCGCTTTCGCCATGACCGGGATCGACACCGCCTCGATGATCCCGTCGATCATGTCAGGATCGGACATCCGGGACACGCCGCCCTGAGCCCGGATGTCGGCCGGCACCCGCTCCAGCGCCATGACCGCCACGGCCCCGGCGTCCTCCGCGATCTTCGCCTGGTCCGGCGTGACAACATCCATGATCACGCCGCCCTTGAGCATCTCCGCCATACCGCGCTTGACCCGCGCGGTCCCGACGGCGGGCTGGTTCTCAGACATGGTGAATAAGCTCCTCAAGCAGGGTTTCGGTACGTGAATCGTACTCAGCTCGGGGCCCCTCACCGATGGCCAATCGACCCCTCGGTGGCCTGTGTTCCGTGCCGGCGCCGACTTGAGGGTTTCTCCCGGGCGAACCGAACGGCAACCTGGCTGCGCCCGTTTCGCACTCCGCGCCGCCGCCGCCGCTCCGAACTGACTGGCATGACCGACACGATGATTACCGAGCTCGCTCTCCAGGCGATGACCATCGCGGCGAAGATGGCCGCTCCGGTGCTGCTCACCGCCCTGGTGGTGGGCTTCGCGATCTCCCTGTTCCAGTCGGTCACCCAGATCCAGGAGGCGACCCTCTCGTTCGTCCCGAAGGCGGCGGCCTGCGGCGCGGCCCTGCTCTTCTCGGGCAACTGGATGCTCCACGAGATGGTCACCTACACGCAGCAGCTGTTCGAGAAGATCCCCCAGCTGATCGGCTCCTGACCCCGAGCACCTGAAGGCCGGCCCACTCGGGCCGGCCTTCCGCGTTCCCGCCACCTATGCGAAGTTCTTGAGGTCTTCTTGGGTGAAGGGCTTGGGTTCGACCAGGGTGAGCCAGTTGCCCGTGTTGTCGCGGATGACCGCTTCCACGCCGTACGGGCGGTCGGAGGGCTCCTGGATGAACGTGACGCCGGCCTTGGTCAGGTCGGCGGCGGTCTTGCGGCAGTCGTCGACGCGCAGGCCCAGGCCGCCCATCTGGCCCGACTCGAGCTGGGAGCGGATGAAGGCGGCGGCGTCGGGGGAAAGGGGCGGGCCGGGGAGCATGAGGGTGACCTCGAGCTCGGGCTGGCTGGGGTGCGCGATGGTCACCCACCGGAACTCGCCCATGGTGGCGTCGACGCGGGGCTCGAAGCCCAGGTGGTCGACGTAGAAGTCGCGGGTGGCGCTCTGGTCGAGGCAGTAGACCGTGACCAGCGAGATGCTCTCAATCATTCCTCGACGCTAGGCCCGTCCCCGGCCGGCGTGCTTCTCGGAAATTGCGGAATCACCCCGTTCATGAACAGGTGACAACCCGGGATGTGCGGGGCGTTCGCGGCGTAGCGGCGCTGGTAGGCGGTGGGGCTCTCGCCGACCAGGGCGGTGAAGCGGGAGGAGAACGAGCCGAGCGACGAGAAGCCGACGGCCACGCAGACCTCGGTGACGGTCAGGTTCGCGTACCGCAGAAGGTCTTGTGCTCTTTCGATGCGGCGGCGGGAGAGGTAGCGGATCGGGGTGACGCCGTAGGCGGCGTGGAACGTGCGGATCAGGTGGAAGCGCGACATTCCGGCGATGGCGGTGAGGGCGTCGAGCGCGATCGGGTCGGCGTAGTGGCGGTCGAGGTGGTCCCGCACCCGGCGGATCGCGAACACGTGGCCAGCCTAAGCTGGGAAAGGTGAATATCGGTGTGCTGGCCCTGCAGGGCGATGTCCGGGAGCATCTGGCGGCCCTTGCGGAGAGTGACGTGCTGGCGCGGCCGGTGCGGCGGCCTTCTGAGCTGACGGACGTCGACGCCCTGGTCATCCCCGGTGGGGAGTCGACGGCGATCAGCAACCTCGCCGTGAGCTTCGGGCTGCTCGATCCGATTCGCAAGCGGATCGCCGACGGGATGCCGGTGTACGGGTCGTGCGCGGGCATGATCATGCTGGCCACGACGGTGCTGGACGGGCGGCCCGATCAGGAGTCGTTCCAGGGGATCGAGATGACCGTGCGCCGCAACGCGTTCGGCCGGCAGGTCGACTCGTTCGAGGGCGACGTATCGATCGAGGACATCGCGGGCGGCGATTTTCACGCCGTCTTCATCCGCGCGCCATGGGTCGAGGAGGTCGGCGACGACGTGCGGGTGTTGGGCCGCGTCAAGGACGGACCGGCCGCCGGTAGGATTGTCGCCGTTCGGCAGGGCAACCTGCTCGCCACGGCATTCCACCCGGAGCTGACCGGCGACCTCCGCGTCCACCGGTACTTCGTCGAGATGGTCCGCCAGGCCTTGGACTAGACGCGCGGCAATGACGGAGGTTTTTCATGTCCGGCCACTCCAAGTGGGCGACGACGAAGCACAAGAAGGCGGTCATCGACGCCAAGCGCGGCAAGATGTTCGCCAAGCTCATCAAGAACGTCGAGGTCGCGGCGCGCACCGGTGGCGGGGACCCGGCCGGTAACCCCACGCTCTTCGACGCCATCCAGAAGGCGAAGAAGAGCTCGGTACCGAACGACAACATCGACCGCGCCGTCAAGCGCGGCTCGGGCCTCGAGGCCGGCGGCGCCGACTGGCAGACGATCATGTACGAGGGCTACGGACCCGCCGGCGTCGCGATTCTGATCGAGTGCCTCACCGACAATCGCAACCGCGCGGCCACCGAGGTGCGCACCGCGCTGACCCGCAACGGCGGCACGTTCGCCGACGCCGGCAGCGTGTCCTACCTGTTCAACCGCAAGGGCGTGGTGCTCGTCCCGAGCGGCGGCCTCAGCGAGGACGACCTGATGCTGGCCGTCCTCGACGCCGGCGCCGAGGAGATCAACGACCTGGGCGAGTCGTTCGAGGTGGTCTCCGAGCCGACCGACCTGATCGCGGTGCGCACGGCACTGCAGGAGGCGGACATCGAGTACGACTCGGCCGAGACCTCCCTGGTCCCGACGATGACCGTGCCGGTGGACGAGGAAGCGGCCCGCAAGGTCTTCAAGCTGATCGACGCGCTCGAGGACTGCGACGACGTCCAGAACATCTACGCGAACTTCGATGTGTCGGACGAGGTCATGGCGGCCATTGACGCGTGACAACAGAGGTTGTGTCGGGGTCGGTGCTTGCTGCGCCGGCCCCGTTCGCGTTTCCGGGGCCCGGGTGAGGCGATACTTGTGCCATCACGGTGCGCGTTTCTGGTACATGTGAACACGGGGACAGTTGACCGGTGACGGCTGGTCTGGTGACCAGTACGGTGAGGAGGTGCTGGTGATGCCGAGCTTGAATCTGCCCCCCATTGAGAGCCTCGATGTCGAAGATCTCCTCACCTTGCCCGAGGGTTACCGCTACGAGTTGCACGAGGGAAACCTCGTCATCATGACGCCGTCGACCTTCTGGCATAAGTCGATCACGCGGCGCCTCCTTCTCATGCTCCATGCGGCCGGTCTCGAGGCCTTCCAGGACCCTGGCGTGCTCGGGGATCGGCCGCGCGACTGCCGGCTTCCCGATGTCGGTGTCATCGCCGGGGCGCTTCCACCCCAGAAGGCGTCGTATTCGAACCTGCCCGGCTCGGCGTACAGCCTCGTGGTCGAGGTCGTGTCGGAGAACTCGGTCAACGGCGAGTACACCGACAAGATGGACTGGTACGCCAAGCGCGGCATCCCCGAGTATTGGATCGTCGATCAGACACTCGACCGCGACGAAGACGACGCGCACGTCCGGATTCTCCGGCTGGCGCCCGCCAAGTCAACGTATTCGTGGGAGCGCAGCCTGCTTTTGTCCGAGCTGGAAGCGGAGTACCGCGCTCGGTAATGGCCGCCGTCGATCGGTAAGCGTCAGGAGCCGGTGGAGAGCCAGGTCATGTACTGGATCATTCCGCCTACCACGAGAATGCAGGTGGCAATCCAGCGGCCCAAGCGGTGCCACTCCTGCTTCTTGTAGGCCTGGACCCACGCAATGCCCGCGTCGGCGAAGGGGACTGCTCCGGCTCGTACGGTGTCATCGAGAACCTGGGCCTTGCGCAAGGCGAGCGTCTGGCCGGGACCATGCAGCGGCATGTAGATCTGCGTGCGCAGCACGCGGACGTCGACGTCGTAGATCTGCTCGTCGCGCCACTGTTTCGTGCGGGCGGCCAGGCGGCGTTGCAGGTACTCCCCGGCCGCGTCCTTGCCCGCCAGCCAGGACCACAAACGCAGGCGGCGCCAGTGGCCGGCCAGGTCGGCCAGCACGTCCATGTAGATATGGCCGCCCTCGGCGTCGCCGCCTACCAGCCGGTCCGTCTCGGTGCGCAGAGCGGTCAGGTGGCCGGCGACGAAGGCGACGTACTCCGGTGGTGGTTCGTCATCCATCGGCGGAACGAGGTACATGACTACCTCCCGTCCCCATCGTCGAGGCGTGTCGGTGCCGGGCGCAAGACCACCGCGTATTAGGGTGTCGAACACACGTACGTGAGGCAGGGGAGGTCCGTGGTGCGCGTGCTCGGCGTCGACCCGGGCCTCACTCGTTGCGGCGTCGGCGTGGTCGAGGGCGTGCCGGGGCGGCAGTGCAAGCTGATCGCCTACTACGTCGTCTACACCGACACCGACGACGACATCTCCCTCCGGCTGCTGCGGCTGGACACCGAGCTCGCCCGGCTGGTCGCCGAGCACCAGCCCGAGAGCGTGGCCGTCGAGCGGGTGTTTTCCCAGCACAACGTGCGGACGGTGATGGGCACGGCGCAGGCCAGCGGCGTCGCGATCCTGGCCGGCGCGCGGGCGGGGCTGCCCGTGCAGACATACACGCCGAGCGAGGTGAAGGCGGCCGTGACCGGCTCCGGCACGGCCGGCAAGCAGCAGGTGACCGGGATGGTCACCCGGCTGCTCGGGCTCGACGCGCCGCCCAAGCCGGCCGACGCCGCGGACGCGCTCGCCCTCGCCATCTGCCACATCTGGCGTGGCGGCACCCGGGCCCGCATCGAGGCGGCGGCGCTCGCCGCGGCACGGTACCAACGACGAGGAGCCCGGCGATGATCGCCAGCGTGCGCGGCCTGGTCGCCGCCATCAACCCGGACAGCGCCGTCATCGAGGTCGGCGGCGTCGGCCTGCAGGTGCAGTGCGCGCCGGGGACTCTCGCCGGCCTGAAGGCCGGCCTCGAGGCGCGCCTGGCGACCAGCATGGTGGTCCGGGAAGATTCCTTGACCCTGTACGGGTTCGCCGACGACGACGAGAAGCAGTTGTTCGAGCTCCTGCAGACGGCCAGCGGAGTGGGCCCGCGGCTGGCCCAGGCGGTGCTCGCCGTGCACTCCCCGGACGTGGTGCGCCGCGCCATCGTCGGCGCCGACCTGGCGACGCTCACCCAGGTGCCGGGCATCGGCAAGAAGGGCGCCGAGAAGATGGTGGTCGAGCTGCGCGACCGGATCGGCCCGCTGCCGCTCGGCGACGGCGGCTCGGCCGGGGTGCTCAGCGGCGGCTGGCAGGAGCAGGTGCGGCAGGGCGTGCTCGCGCTGGGCTGGACGGTCGCGCAGGCCGACCAGGCCGTCTCCAAGGTCGCCGAGACGATCGACGGCGAGGTGCCGCCCGTACCCGTGCTCCTGCGCCAGGCCATCCGGCTGCTGGGCCGCGCACGATGAGCGAACTGGTCTCCGCGGACGCGGGCGACGACGATCTCGATGCCGAGGCGAGCGTCCGGCCGCGCCGGCTGGCCGACTTCATCGCCCAGCATCGCGTACGCGATCAGCTCGAGCTGCTGCTCAAAGGCGCGATGGGCCGCGGCACGCCGCCCGACCACATCCTCCTGTCAGGGCCACCGGGCTTGGGTAAGACCACGCTGGCGAACATCGTCGCCGCTGAGCTCGGGACCGGGATTCGCACCACGAGTGGGCCGGTGATCGAGCGGTCCGGTGACCTGGCGGCGATCCTGACCGGTCTCGCGCCCGGCGACGTGCTGTTCATCGACGAGATTCACCGGATCGCGAAGCCGGCCGAGGAGTTGCTCTACAGCGCCATGGAGGACTTCCGGGTCGACGTGGTGGTCGGCAAGGGGCCGGGCGCGACCGCGATCCCGCTCGACGTCGAGCCGTTCACGCTGGTCGGCGCGACCACGCGGGCGGGCCTGCTCTCCGGGCCGATGCGTGACCGGTTCGGGTTCGTCGCGCACCTCGACTTCTACTCATCGGCCGATCTGGACTCTCTGCTGCACCGGTCGGCGCGCATCCTCGGGGTGCCGATCACCGCCGAGGGTGCGGCGGAGATCGCCGGCCGGTCGCGCGGCACGCCGCGTATCGCCAACCGCCTGCTGCGTCGCGTGCGCGACTACGCCGAGGTGCGGGCCGACGGCGTGGTCACCCAGGAAACTGCCAGAGAAGCCCTTCAGGTGTACGACGTGGACGAACTCGGCCTCGACCGGCTCGACCGGGCCGTGCTGCGAGCCCTGATCGACACGTTCCGCGGAGGCCCGGTCGGTTTGTCCACCCTCGCCGTTGCCGTGGGGGAGCAGTCCGACACGGTCGAGGAGGTCTGCGAGCCGTTTCTGGTGCGGGCGGGCCTGCTGGCGCGCACGCCGCGGGGCCGGGTCGCGACCGAATCGGGCTGGCTGCACCTGGGTAGGACACCGCCGTCCGGGGCGGTTCAGGCGGACTTGTTCGCCCGAGACGTATGAAATCCGCTCGTAATGTGAACGTGATGTGTGCCGCATTCGGACTTCTCAGGTTGACCGATTAGACTCGCCGCGGTTCAACCCCGACGTGTTTATCGCCTCGACGTGCGCACACCACCGCACCGAGGCCTACGGAAGGCTTTCTCGTGTATCTGGCAGCCGCCTCGGGAGCAGGAAACAGCTTCACCACCATCCTGTTCCTGCTCCTGCTCTTCGGCGTGGTCTATTTCCTGATGATCCGCCCCCAGCAGAAGCGGCGTCGCGAAGCGCAGGAACTGCAGAACAAGTTGGGCCCCGGTGACCAGATTGTCACGATCGGGGGCCTGCACGGCACGATCGTCTCGGTCGACGCCGACGTGGCTACTCTTGAGGTCGCTCCGGGTGTTCAGGTGAAGTTCGCCCGTCCGGCCATCGCTCGCGTCCTGCACAGGCAGGAGGCGGAGGAGGCTGCCCCGGTCGACGAGGCCGAGGCGGCGGACGAGCCGGTCGCCGACGACGACACTGTCGCCGACACCCAGAAAAAGGACTGACACATACTTCCCGGACCGGCCCGCGGCGCAGTGAGCCGTCGGGCCGGTTCGTCCGGCCGGAGATCGGCCATCGACAATGTATGGGCGCCGCCAGGGGGGCGGCCGTAACGCAGGGAGACCGAACGCCGTGGCACGACCACCACAGGGACAGATGCATCCCGGACGCCAACTCGGCGTGCTCGGCCTGGTCTTCGTCGTCCTGTATCTGCTTGTCTTCTTCGCCGGTGGCGCGAAGGGCGGCTTCACCGACCGGCTCCACCCCAAGCTGGGGCTGGACCTGGTCGGCGGCACGCAGGCCACCTACATCGCTTCCGTGCAGGGCGGCCAGGTGCCGTCGAAAGAGAGCATGGAGCAGGCCAAGAGCATCATCGAGAACCGCGTCAACGCGCTCGGTGTGTCCGAGGCCGAGGTGGTCATCCAGGGCAACCGCAACATCGTGGTGTCGCTGGCCGGCAAGGCCGACGACCAGCTCAAGACCCTGTCGCAGGCGGCGCAGATGCGCTTCCGCCTGGTGATCGGCGCGACCGGTGACGTGTCGTCGACGGCGCTGAACCCGCCGAGCCCGAGCGTGGCCCCGTCGGCCGGCGCCTCCGGCTCCGTGAAGCCGTCGACCAGCGCGTCGGCCGGAGCGGGCACGGCCACCAGCGCCCCCGCCGCCAACGCCTCGCCCTCGACGGGCGGCCAGGGCGGCGGCGAGGTCGTGAAGGCGCCGAGCCCGAGCGCGACCCCCACGCCCAGCCCGACGGCGAGCGCCACCGCCGCGGTCCCTGGCGACCAGACCGTGACCGTCGCCGAGGTGCAGCAGAAGGTGGGCGCGGCCGCCTGGGCCGCCGCCGAGAAGCTGACCGCCCCGGTCGACCTCTCCACCGACCCGAAGGCCGGCCTGCCGTTCGCGAGCTTCGCGAAGCTCTCCGGCGCCGAGGTCAACGCCCTGACCCCGCAGATGCAGTACAACGTGCCGACGATCAGCTGCAAGCAGCTGGACGACCGGCCGAACGGCGCGATCGACGACGTCAGCAAGCAGGCCGCGGTCTGCTACCAGGGCGGCAAGATCATGCTGGACAAGGCGCCGGTGGTCGGCGACGACATCTCCAAGGCGAGTCCGCAGCTCGACCAGCAGAACGGCCAGTGGGTCGTCTCGCTCGACTTCAAGAGCGAGGGCTCGACCAAGTGGGCCAACCTGACCCGCCAGGCGTTCAACGCGACCTCGAGCGACCCCTGCTTCGTCGCCGCCACGGCGATGTACGGCCAGATCGACCACTGCGCGGTCGCGGTCGTGCTCGACAAGTCGGTCATCTCGGCGCCGCAGATCCAGGGCGTGCTCACCGGCACCTCGCAGATCACCGGCCAGTTCACCGCGGTGACCGCCAAGCAGCTGGCCGACCAGCTCAACTTCGGCGCCCTGCCGGTGACCTTCACCTCGGGCCCGGCGCAGACGATCTCCGCGACCCTCGGTATCCAGCAGCTGCAGGCGGGTCTGCTCGCGGCCGCGATCGGCATGCTCCTGGTGGCGGTGTACGCGTTCTTCTACTACCGCCTGCTCGGCTCGGTCATCTTCCTGAGTCTCATCCTGTCTGGTCTGCTGACCTTCGGCGCGCTGGTCTTCCTCGGCCGCACGCTCGGCTTCACCCTCACCCTGGCCGGTATAGCCGGCTTCATCGTGTCGCTGGGTGTCGCCGCGGACTCGTTCGTCATCTACTTCGAACGGCTCAAGGACGAGATCCACGAGGGCCGAAGTCCGCGTAGCGCGGTGCCGCGGGCGTGGGCCCGGGCCCGGCGCACGATCATCTCGGCGAACACGATCACGATCCTCGCCGCGGTGGTGCTCTACATCGTCTCGATCGGCGCGGTTCAGGGCTTCGCGTTCGCGCTGGGTCTGTCCACCGTGCTCGACCTGGTCGTGGTGTTCCTCTTCCGGCATCCGATCATGACGATGTTCGCCAACACCAAGGCGTTCATGTCGCCGCGGGTGAGCGGTCTCGGCCGCGTCCTGCGTACCGCCCCGACCGACGTCAAGGAGGCCTGATCATGGCCCGCACCGGTCTTGCCACCCGCCTCTACCAGGGCGAGGCGAACGTCAACATCGTGGGCCGGCGCAAGCTCTGGTTCACCGTCGCCGCGGTCCTCGTGGTGATCGCGATCGGCAGCTTCGTGTTCCGCGGGTTCAGCCTCGGCATCGAGTTCGCCGGTGGCACGTCGTTCAGCGTCCCGGCCAAGACCGCCGCCGGCGCGCCGCTCACCCAGTCCGAGGTCTCGGACGCGGTGGACAAGGCGATCAAGCAGGTCGACCCGGGCGCCGAGGTCACCGCCGTGCAGAAGGTCGGCCGGGCCGGCCAGGGCGGCGAGAGCTTCACGGTCCGCGCCTCGGCGCTGACCGCCGAGCAGGCCGAGCAGGCCAAGCAGACGCTGGTCGCCGACCTCGGCGTGAATCCGGCGGACGTCAGCGACGACCAGGTCTCGGCGGCCTGGGGCGGGCAGGTGACCCGGCAGGCGGTCATCGGCCTGGTCATCTTCCTGGTCCTGGTGATGGCCTATCTGGTCATCAGATTCGAGTGGCGGATGGCGGCGGCCGCGGTCTCCTCGCTGCTGCTCGACCTGATCCTCACCGCGGGCGTCTACTCGCTGGTCGGTTTCGAGGTCACGCCGTCCACGGTGATCGGCTTCCTGACGATCCTCGGTTATTCGCTGTACGACGTGGTGGTCGTCTTCGACAAGGTCCAGGAGAACACCCGCGGCATCACGGCGGGCAGCACCCGGACGTACGCCGAGGCGACGAACCTGGCGATCAACCAGACCCTGATGCGCTCGCTCAACACCGGTCTCGTGGCGCTGCTGCCGGTCGGCGGCCTGCTGTTCATCGGCGCCGGCCTGCTCGGCGCGGGCACGCTGAAGGACCTCGGTCTCGTGCTGTTCGTCGGTATGGGCATCGGTGTCATCTCGTCGATCATGTTCGCGGCGCCGCTGCTGACCCTGCTCAAGGACCACGAGCCGAAGATCAAGGCGCACACCGCCCGGGTCATGGCCCGCCGGGCCGCGGCCCGCTCGGGCGACGTCGCCCCGCGCGCCGAGCGGCAGCGCCAGCCGAACGCGACCGTCTCGGACGAGGAGGCGCCGGCCCTGGCCTCGACGGCTCCGCGGCCGGGCTCGCGGCCCACGGCCAAGCGCAACACCAACCGCAGCGGACGGCCCGGCGGCGCCGGCAACCGGCCCAGCGGCGGCGGCAAGCGCCGGTAACTCTTTTCGCGAAAGGCCCGCCGAGAGGCGGGCCTTTTGTGTCGGTAGGCTCCGAGCCGTGACTGATGAGACCCCGCGCGGCGACAGCGGCCCCGAGCTGGCCGCCGTCGTCGCGAACGGCACGATCGACGTCCCCGACTTCCCGAAGGCCGGCATCGTCTTCAAGGACCTGATGCCGCTGTTCGCCGACGGCGCCGCGTTCCGCCGGGTGGTCGACGGCATCGTCGCGCGCTACCCGGACGGGTTCGACGTGGTGGCCGGCGTCGAGGCGCGCGGTTTCGTGGTGGCCGCCGCGGTCGCCTACGCGACCGGCACCGGCGTGATCCCGGTGCGCAAGGCCGGCAAGCTGCCGCGAAAGGCCCTCAGCGCCACGTACGCGCTCGAATACGGCGAGGCGACCCTCGAGGTGCACGAGGACGCGTTCATCGCCGGTCAGCGCGTCCTGGTGGTCGACGACGTGCTCGCCACGGGCGGCACGGCGGGCGCCGCGCTCGACCTGGTGGAGCGGGCCGGCGGCACGGTCGCGGGCTTCTCCGTGCTCATGGAGCTGGCCTTTCTCGAGGGCCGGAAGCGGCTCGCGCCCCGTGAGGTCCACGCCCTGCTGACGGTTTGACCGGTTTGCCGGTTTGGCGGTCGTTCTTTCGGAGGTTCGGGCGGGCCATCGGGGAAGACGGTGCGGGTAGGATGGCGTTCCTAACCAGGTGACCAATGGCATGAGCGGACTACTCCGGCCGACGGCGACCGGTGAGGTTCCAGGCGATGGTGTGAGGAGGCCGGTGTCCAGCGACGTCGCCCCTCCGGCGGAGGGCACGGTGCAGCCGACCGAGGACACACAGACCGGTGCGGACGCTGAGGCGCCGCCCGTCGAGGAGTCGCGCGCGGCCGAGGAGGCCGAGGCGACCCCGATCGAGATGACCCAGCCTCGCCCCGCGGTGCCCGCTCCCGATCCCGATGTCACCCAGCCGCTGCCGGCCGAGGACGAGCCGAGCAGCGTCTTCGGGCTGGCCAGCGCGCCCACCGGGCGCCGGGTCCGGGCCCGGCTCGCCCGGTTCAACGCGCCGTGGCAGAGCACCCAGGTCAGCGAGGTTCTCGAGCCGCTGATCGCCACCCACCGGGCCAGCCACCCCAAGGCCGACGGCCGTCAGCTGCAGCGCGCCTTCGACGTGGCCGCCCGCTGGCACTCGGGTCAGTACCGCAAGTCCGGCGACCCGTACATCACGCACCCGCTCGCCGTGGCGACGATCCTGGCGAACCTCGGCATGGACACGACCACCCTGGTGGCGGCCCTGCTGCACGACACGATCGAGGACACGGACTACTCGCTCGACCAGATGAAGGGCGACTTCGGCGGCGAGGTGGCGCTGCTGGTCGACGGCGTGACCAAGCTCGACCGGGTCAAGCTGGGCGACGCGGCCAAGGCCGAGACGATCCGCAAGATGGTCGTGGCCATGGCGAAAGACCCGCGCGTGCTGGTCATCAAGCTCGCCGACCGCCTGCACAACATGCGTACGCTGACCTTCCTGCCCCGCCCCAAGCAGGAGCAGAAGGCCAAGGAGACGCTGGAGATCCTCGCCCCGCTCGCCCACCGCCTCGGTATGAACACGATCAAGTGGGAGCTCGAGGACCTCGCGTTCGGCACGCTGTTCCCCAAGCGGTTCGAGGAGATCAACCGCCTGATCGGCGAGCACCAGCCGCAGCGGGAGGCGCTGCTGCGCCAGGTGACCAACCGGGTCTCGCTCGACCTGAAATCGGCCAAGATCAAGGCGGAGACCACCGGCCGGCCGAAACACCTGTACTCGATCTACCAGAAGATGATCGTGCGAGGCCGCGACTTCAACGACATCTACGACCTGGTCGGCGTGCGCATCCTGGTCGACACGGTCCGCGACTGCTACGCCGCGCTGGGCGTCATCCACGCGAACTGGCAGCCGGTGCCGGGCCGGTTCAAGGACTACATCGCGATGCCGAAATTCAACATGTACCAGTCGTTGCACACGACGGTCATCGGCCCGACCGGCAAGCCGGTCGAGATGCAGATCCGCACGTTCGCGATGCACCGCACGGCCGAGTTCGGCATCGCCGCGCACTGGAAGTACAAGGAGCAGAAGGGCGCGACGATCGTCGGCCCGCCGGCGCACATCGACGAGATGACCTGGCTGCGGCAGCTGCTCGACTGGCAGCGCGAGGCGAGCGACCCGTCCGAGTTCCTGGACGCGTTGCGCTTCGACCTGTCCAGCCAGGAGGTCTACGTCTTCACGCCGAAGGGCGACGTGATCCCGCTGCCCACCGGCTCGACGCCGGTCGACTTCGCGTACGCGGTGCACACCCAGGTCGGGCACAAGTGCATCGGCGCGCGGGTCAACGGCAAGCTGGTCCCGCTCGAGTCGACACTGTCCAACGGCGACGTCATCGAGATCTTCACGTCGAAATCGGCCACGGCGGGACCGACGCAGGACTGGCTCGGCTTCGTCAAGAGCCCCCGCGCCCGTACGAAGATCAGGCAGTTCTTCAACAAGGAGCGGCGCGAGGAAGCGATCGAGATCGGCAAGGAGTCGATCGTCAAGGCGATGCGCAAGCAGGGCCTGCCCCTGCAGCGCATGCTGACCAGCGAGAACCTCACGACCATCGCCCGCGACCTGCACCTGGCCGACGTCGCCTCCCTGTACGCGGCGGTCGGGGAGAACACGGTCTCCGCCCAGTCCGTCGTGCAGAAACTCGTGGCCGGCTTCGGCGGCGAGGAGGGCGCGGTCGAGGACATCGCCGAGACCGCCGTCGCGACCCGTCCGCCGCGCAACCGCAGCACCGCGCAGGACCCGGGCGTCGTGGTCAAGGGCGTCAGCGACGTGTGGGTCAAGCTGGCCCGCTGCTGCACCCCGGTGCCGGGCGACGCCGTGTTCGGCTTCGTCACCCGCTCGGGCGGCGTGAGCGTGCACCGCGAGGACTGCGCGAACGCGGAGGACCTGCGCGACCAGTCCGAGCGCGTGGTCGAGGTGAGCTGGAAACCGACGAGCGCGTCGACCTTCCTGGTCGCGATCCAGGTGGAGGCGCTCGACCGGCACAAGCTGCTGGCCGACGTGACCCGGGTCCTGTCCGAGGAGCGCGTCAACATCCTCTCGGCCACGGTGACGACCACCCGCGACCGCGTGGCGGTCAGCCGTTTCACCTTCGAGATGGCCGACCCGAAACACCTGGGCCACCTCGTGGCCGCCGTTCGCAAGGTCGACGGCGTATTCGACGCCTACCGAGTGACATCGGGCGCATAGGAAAAGGGCGGGGCCTGAGCCCCGCCCTTCTCGAGAATCGCCGGATTACGACATCGTGAGCGTCTTGATGTCGAGTTCCTTCTTGGGGTGCCCACCGCCGGCCGACGCCTTGAACGCGCCGTCGTCACCGGCCTTGACCACGTCCTTCACGATGTCGAGGCCCGAGGTGATCGTGCCGAGCAGCGTGTAGTTCGCGGGGAGCTGCGTGTTTTCCGAGCAGATGAAGAACTGGCTGCCGGTGCTGCCGGCCTGGCCGGTGTTCGCCATCGCGATCGAGCCAGCGGGGTACGGGTTGTTGGTGTCGGTCGGCAGGTTTTCCTCGGCCATCGTGTAGCTCGGGCCGCCCTGGCCGTCGGTCTCGCGATAGCCCTTGCCGGTGGCGAACGGGTCGCCGCACTGCAGCACCTTGAAGTTGGCCTCGTTGACCAGCCGGTGGCACTTCGTGTTGTCCCAGAACTTCTTGCTGCTCAGGTACGTGAAGCTCGACGCCGTGCAGGGCACCTTGGCCTTGTCGAGGGTCGCCACGATCTTGCCGAGGTTGGTGTCCATGGTCAGCGTGGCGGAGCCGGTGTTCGGCGCGGTGGCCGGCGGGGTGCCGACGTCCTTGACCTTGCCGCCGCTGCTCGCGTCGGACGGCGTCCAGGTGCACGCGACCTGGCCGGCCGGCACGCCGCCGGCACTCGTGCTCTTCTTGTTGTCGTCCTTCATGGCGGTGACGATCCACACTGCCGCACCGGCGATGACCACAACCGCGATCGCCGATCCGATGATCGCCTGGCGCTGGCGGCGCTTCCTTGCGGCCGCGGCTCGCTCGGCCATCTCCTTCTCGAGCCGGGCTCGCGCCGCCGCGCGCTGCCGGTCCTTGATCGACGACACGGTGTTCCTCCTGCTGTGTTCGGCCTGGGGGATTAGGACTGGGCGCTAGCCGTGGGCGCGGCTGAGGCGGCCGTGGAGGCAGCCGTCTGCCCGACGGTGAGACTGGTGATCGTGATCTTCGTCTTGGGCTTGATCTTGTCGCCGCCGGTGTCCTCGACGGTCGGGATCTTGCTGATCTTGTCGACCGTCGTCATGCCCGCGGTCACGGAACCGACGATCGAGTACTCCGGGGTGGCCGGCGAGTAGTCCTTGAAGAAGATCAGGAACTGACTGCCGTTGGTGCCCGGCGGGTTGCCGATCAGCGCGACCGTGCCCTTGGGATAGAGCGGGGTCTTGCCGGCCGGCGCGGCGCTCGCCGACGGGTCGGGCGAGGTCGGTGTGTTCTCGCTGTACACGCTGTACGTCGGGCCGCCGAGCCCGGTGCCGCTCGGGTCGCCGCAACGGATCGCGCCGTACGTCGTGATCTCGTGGCACGTCGTGTTGTCGTAGAAGTTCTTGCTCGCGAGGTACCGGAGATCTTCCGAGCCGCAGGGCGACGTGGCCATGTCGAGGCTGACCTCGATCGGGTCGCCCTGGTCGGTCTTGATCGTCATGGTCTCGGTGCCCTCGACGGGAATGTTCTTCGTGGGCGGCGTGCCGACGTCCTTGAGGTTCGTGTTCGTCGTCGCGCTCTGCGGAGTCCAGGCGCAGATGTCCTGGTCGGCGGCGTTCGTGGTGTCGTCGGAGTCGAACGCCCCGCCGATCCAGGCGACGCCGCCGACGATGAGCAGTAACGCGACACCCGCACCGACCCCGGCGTAGACCCGCCGCCGCCGTCGCTCCTTGACAGCTCGTCGCGCCATCTGCCGATCGAGCTTCTCCCGAGCGAGCTTGCGCTGCCGGTCCTTACTGGATGCCACCGAACGCTGCCCTTCCTCCTGTGTCCTGCCACACGCCCGCAAGAGTGTACGGGTACCTCCTGGGAAAGTGGTGTGCCCCCGCCCGGCTACGCTCGTTACGATTCGTATCCGATCTCTTTTAGGGGCTCCCTTGCTCGTCACCGGCTTTCCGGCCGAGGCCTTCGGCACCAATTGCTATGTGGTTGCCGCGGGGCCGGGCGAGCAGTGCCTGATCGTCGACCCGGGCATCGGCGTGCTCGACCAGCTCGACGAGGTTCTGGCCGAGCACCGGCTGCACCCGGCCGCGGTGTTGCTCACCCACGGGCACCTCGATCACACGTTCTCGGTCGCCCCGGTCTGCGGCGCGCGGGGGATCCCGGCGTACGTGCACCCGGCCGACCGGGAGATGCTGGCCGACCCGTCGAAGGGCCTCAGTGCCGATCTATCTTCGCTGTTCGGCGGCCGTCTGCAGTACACGGAGCCGTCCGACGTGGCGGAGCTGACCGACGGAGCGGTATTGAACCTCGTCGGGCTCGAGGTGACGGTCGACCACGCTCCCGGCCATACCGGCGGGTCGGTGCTGTTCCGCCTGCCGGACGAGTCACCCCTATGCCTCTCGGGTGACGTGCTCTTCGCGGGGTCCATCGGACGCACCGACCTGCCGGGCGGAAACACGGCGACGATGATGACCAGCCTGCGGGAAAAGATCCTGCCGCTGGCCGACGAGACCGTCGTCCTGCCCGGCCACGGACCGGCCACCACCATCGGCCGCGAGCGCGCGACGAACCCGTACCTCCGGGAATTGATCGCCGCGCCGCGCCGTGGTCTCTGACGATTTTCCTAGGAGATTTTGAGAATGCCGATTTCCGGCTTCCCCGAATGGCTGCCCGCGCAGCGCATCATCGAGCAGCGTGTGATCGACCGGATCCGGTCCACCTTCGAGTTGTACGGCTTCGCCCCGCTGGAGACGCGGTCGGTCGAGCCGCTCCCGACACTGTTGAGCAAGGGGGAGACCTCGAAGGAGGTCTACCTGCTGCACCGTCTGCAGGGCGCTCCGGACGAGGCCTCCGGCGACGATCAACTTGGCCTGCACTTCGACCTGACCGTGCCCTTCGCCCGATATGTCGTGGAAAACGCGGGCAAGCTGGTCTTCCCGTTCCGGCGGTACCAGATCCAGAAGGTGTGGCGGGGTGAGCGTCCCCAGGAGGGGCGGTACCGCGAATTCCTCCAGGCCGACATCGACGTGGTCAACCGGGACAATTTGCCGTTCCACTACGACACCGAGATGCCGCTGGTCATCGGGGACGCGCTGAGCGGCCTGCCGATCCCGGCCGCGCGCATCCAGGTCAACAACCGGAAGGTGTGCGAGGGGTTCTACCGCGGCCTCGGGCTCACCGACACCGAGCAGGTGCTGCGTACGGTCGACAAATTGGACAAGATCGGCCCGGCTCGCGTGGCCGAGCAGATCGTGGAGACCGCCGGGGCGTCCGAGGCCCAGGCCGCCGCGTGCCTGGACCTCGCCGCGATCTCGGCCGAGGATGCCTCCTTCGTGGACGCGGTGCGCAAGCTCGGCGTCGAGGACCCGCTGCTGGACGAGGGTCTCGAGGAGCTGGTGCGGGTCGTGGAGACCGCCCGGGAGCACGCTCCGGGCCTCGTCGCCGCCGAGCTGAAGATCGCTCGCGGTCTCGATTACTACACCGGGACCGTCTACGAGACCCAGCTGCGCGGTTACGAGCGGTTCGGATCGGTCTGCTCCGGCGGCCGGTACGACAACCTGGCCTCCTCGGGCAAGGATCGCTTCCCGGGCGTCGGCATCTCGATCGGCGTGTCCCGCATGCTGGGCGTGCTCTTCGGGCAGCAGGCGCTGAGCGTCTCCCGATCGGTGCCGACCTGCGTGCTCGTGGCGCTGCCGCACGAGGAGCAGCGGGTGGCCTGTGACCGGATCGCCGCGTCGTTGCGCCGCCGCGGCATCCCCACCGAGGTGGCGCCGACGGCCGCGAAATTCGGCAAGCAGATCCAGTACGCCGACCGGCGCGGGATTCCGTACGTGTGGTTCCCGGGCGCGGACGGCGAGCCGGACTCGGTCAAGGACATCCGCTCGGGCGACCAGGTGTCCGCGGACGCCGCGTCCTGGCAGCCGCCGGCGGAGGATCTGCACCCGGTGGTCTCGGGCGCTTGACTCTCCCCCAAGGGCCGGGTCCAGGGTCGGAGCCATGCACAGGTGCACCGGCTCCGACCCGTCCCGCTCAGCGGAGTGTCTCGACCGTCTGCGGCATCCTCGGCGTGGCCAGCGTGGCCGGGGCGCTGCCGCACAGCGCCGTCACGAGGAAGTTGACGAGCGCTGTGTCGATCGGGTGTGGCTCGGTCTCCGAGGTCTGGTAAAACGCCATGTTCTGGGCGTATGTCACCTGGCGCATACCGTCCGCGCTGTGCCACGAGATCGTCTGGTGGCCGATCGTGCCGCCGTCGTGTCCCCAGAAACGGCCGCACGGCAGATCCACCCAGTAAAGCCCGAGGCCGTAACCGCCGGCCGCCGGGTTGTCCGGCACCTGCGGGACGGTCGTCTCCATCTGCGCCAGCAGCGGCGGCGCGAGCAGCCGGCCGCCCAGCAGCGCACGGTAGAAGACGTCCAGGTCGCGGGCGGTCGACACGATCTCGCCGGCCGACCACGCCCACGACATGTTGTAAAGGGTGAAGTCCTTCAGCGTGCCGTCCGTCCAGGGGACGTAGGCGTGCATGTGCGGCCCGCGGATGTCGAGCTCGGCCCCCTCGAAATAGGTGTCCCGCAACCCCAGCGGCCGCAGGATCCGCCGGCTCACCTCGGCGCGGTAACTGTGACCGGTCACCCGCTCGATGATCAGCCCGGCCAGGATGTAATTCGTGTTCGAGTACGACCAGGCCGCGCCCGGCGCGTTCGTCGAGCCCGCGCCGACTCCGATCCGCACCAGCTGCTCGGGGGTGTACGTCGTTCGGCCGAGGGTGATCAGGTCCTCGGGCGTCTTGATGACCTCGGTGTCGTAATCGCCGATCCCACTCGTGTGATTGAGCAGCATCCGCACGGTCACCTGCCGGGCCAGGGCGGCGGGCACGAGATCGCGGTGCAGGTATCGGCCGATCGGGGCGTCCAGCGTCACCCGGTGCTCGCCGGCCAGTTGCAGCATCGTGGTGGCGACGAAGGTCTTGGTGATGCTGCCGATCCGGTGCCGCATCCCGTCCCGCACGGGCTCGCCGGTCGCGATGTCGGCGTAACCCGTGGTCGGGGTCCAGGTGCGGCGACCGTCCCGCACCTCGGCGAACGCGCCGGGCATGCCGGCCGCGTGCACGGCGTCGAGCTGTTCCTGCAGGAGCCGGCCGAAGCCGTCCTGGCCCGCGTCTCGCGCGGCCGCGGCCGGTGCGGCGGGTGTGATCAGGATGGTGCCGATGGCCAGAACGCTCAGGGCGCGTCGCAACACTGCTGCCTCCCGGGTCGCTTGAGCCATCCATGGTGGTCGACGCGTGCCACCCGCGAGTCCGCTGTGAATGTGGTGCCCCTCTGGGTGAACCGGCGGGTAAGAGGCTACGGTTGCGTAGGTTACGCAACCGTAGGGAGTGATCGTGGACCAGACCGCCCTGCTCATCGAGCTGGAGCCCGTGGTGGCCGCCAACCTCGACCGGCACCTGTCGCTGGCCAAGGAGTGGTTTCCGCACGAGTACGTGCCGTGGAGCGAGGGGCGCACCTTCGACGGCCTCCTCGGCGGCGAGGCCTGGCGGGACAAGGACTCCGCGATCCCCGATGTGGCGCGCACGGCGCTGATCGTCAATCTGCTGACCGAGGACAACCTGCCCTCGTACCACCACGAGATCGCCACGCTCTTCGGCCGGGACGGCGCCTGGGGTACGTGGGTGCACCGCTGGACGGCCGAGGAGGGCCGGCACGGCATCGCCCTGCGCGACTACCTGACCGTGACGCGGGCCGTCGACCCGACGGCGCTGGAGCGCGCCCGGATGAGCCACATGCAGGCCGGGTACGCCAACGCGCACCCGGAAGAGATGATGCACTCGATCGCGTACGTGGCTTTCCAGGAGCTCGCGACCCGCATCTCCCACCGCAACACGGGCCGGGCCACCGGCGACCCGATCGCGGAGCAGCTGCTGGCCCGGGTCGCGGCCGACGAGAACCTGCACATGGTCTTCTACCGCAACCTGCTGGCCGCGGCCTTCGACCTGGACCCCGACCACGCGATGCGGGCGGTCGTCGACGTGGTGGAGGCGTTCGAGATGCCCGGGGCGAACATCGAGGGCTTCCAGCGCAAGGCCCTGTCGATCGCCCTGGCCGGCATCTACGACCTGCGGCAGCACCGCGACGAGGTCCTCCTCCCGGTGCTGCGCCAGTGGAACGTCTTCGGGCGCACCGACCTGACCGCCGACGGCGAGAAGGCCCGCGACCAGCTGGCGGCCCACATGGACAACCTCGACGTCCAGGCCACCCGCTTCGAGGAGAAGCGCGAGGCCCGCCGGCAGCGCCTGGCTCAGAAGGCCTAGGCGGGGCCCTGGTCGGCTACCGTGTCGCCGTGAGTGTGGTGATCGCGGGGAAGGCCGGCGTCGAGCTGGAGATCCGGCCGGGCGGGGACGGGCTGATCGAGATCGTCGTGGTCGAGGGACCGCGGCGGCATGTGGCCACGTTCGCCGTCGACGAGATGGATGCCGTCGACGGCGTGCTGGGGTCCATTCCCGACACCGGCCCGGTGGATCTGGGCGCCGCCTTCACGGCCGCCATCGGCCGCGATCCCTTCGACCCGGCGACCGCGCCGCCCGCCGAGCCCGCGCGGCGCGGCCTCATCGCCGACCTGTGCGCGCTGGTGATCGGCTCGGGCCTGATCGCCGCGCCTCAGGCTCTGTGGCTGCGCGTGCTGGCCGGCGTGGTGACCGCCGTGGCCCTGGCCGACCTGGCCCGCCGCGCAGTCCACCACCTGCGCGCCTAGGGCCGGCCGGACGCCGGCCCCGCGTGGTCGGCAGGACGGGCCCTAGCTGCTCAGGCGGTAGTGGCGAAGGCGCACGGGCGAACCGTCGTGGCCCTTCCAGTCGGCGGTGGTGGTGTGCGTGTAGAGCCAGCCGCTCGCCTCGTAGAAGGACATCGCGGCGGATCGGGCTTCGTCGACGACGTTGAGGACGGGCTGGAGGCCGGCGGCGCGCGACCATTCCGTGGCCTGCCGCACCAGCGCTTCGGCTACGCCGCGCCGTCGGGCCGTCGGCACCACGAACAGCCGCGAGACCTCCACGAGCTCGGGGGAGCCGGGAACGCCTTGGAGGGCCACGTGGCCCGCCGGCCCGATCTCCGGCAGCGAGGCAATCCACGCCCGGACCAGAAGCTCCGGCGAAAGCCAGCCCGCCGGGTCTGACGGCCAGTTCAGGGGATAACCGTCGGCCACGTGAACGGCCCGGAGTCCCTCCACGCAGCCCGGCAGATCGTTCGCGGTTCGCTCCCGGATGACGGGTTGCGCCATGGGGGTCAAGGCATTTCGAAGAGTAGGCAGGAGCTGGTGGCGTGGGCCAGGAGCCGATCGCTGGTGTCGGTGAGCCGGGCCTCGGCCAGCGCCGTCCGGCGGCCTTTCTGCAGGACCGCGCCGGTGCAGGTGATGCGGCCGGTGGCGAGGGTGATGGGGCGGAGGAACTTGACCGAGAGATCGAGGCTCGTGTAGCCGATTCCGGCGGGCAGGGTGGTGTGCACCGAGCAGGCCGCGGCGGTGTCGAGCAGGGTGGAGATGACGCCGCCGTGCATGGAGCCCAGGGGGTTGTAGTGGAATTCCTGGGGGTCCAGCCGGAGCGTGACGCTGCCCTCTTCCGCTTCGAGCGAGGCCACGTCGATCAGCCGCATGATGGGCGGCGCCGGGATTTCGCCCTTGCCGATGGCCTGGAGGAGTTCCAGGCCGCTGCGCCGGCCGATCATGGCGGCGTGCGCGGCGGGGTCGGTCCAGCCGAAGGTGCGGGTGCGCTCCTGGGTCTGCGTCATGAACTCAGGGTTTCCGCGCTTGCTGGGTCTGTCAAGTGGACTTAGCCTGGCTGTCATGAATCCCACAACGGCCTTCGACCCGCTGGAATGGTCGATCGACGGGTGCACGATCGGGCGGGCCATGGAGGTGCTCGGCGAGAAATGGACCCTCGTGGTGTTGCGGGAGGTGTTCAACGGGATCCGGCGCTTCGACGACATGCGGGTGCGCACGGGAGTGCCGCGGCAGGTGCTGACGAACCGGCTCGCCATGCTCGTCGAGCAGGGGGTGCTGCGGCGGGAGCCTTACCGGGAGCCGGGTTCGCGGGAACGGCACGAATACCGGCTCACGCCCAAGGGGCTCGACATCTATCCGGTGCTGATCACCCTGCTGGCATGGGGCAACCGGTATCTGGCCGATCCGGGCGGGCCGCCGCTGCGGTTTGAGCACCGCGACTGCGGGGCAGAGGTGCATGCCGAAATCCACTGCGCGGCCGGGCATCGGTTGGAGGATCCGCGTGACGTCGTGCCGAGGCCGGGTCCGGGAGCCCGCCGTCGCTAAATTCGTGCCGTGACCACGACCGCCTCGCCGTGGGCGCCGCTGCGCCAGACCGTGTTCCGGAACCTGTGGATCGCCGTGCTCGCCAGCAACGTCGGCACCTGGATGCAGACCGTCGGCGCGCAGTGGCTGGTGGTGCGCGAGCCGCACGCGGCGACCTGGGTGAGCTCGGTGCAGGCCGCGACGACGCTGCCGGTGCTGCTGCTCGCGCTGCCGTCGGGGGCGCTCGCGGATCGCTTCGACCGCCGGCGGCTGCTGCTGGCCGTGCAGCTGGGGCTCTTTGCCGTCGGGTCGGTTCTGACCGTCTTGACGGCGCTGGACCTGATGCCGCCGTCGTTGCTGCTGGTCTTCACCTTCCTGCTGGGGGTCGGTCAGGCGTTGACGCTGCCGTCCTGGCAGGCGGTGATTCCCGAGGTCGTACCCCGGGACGAGCTGCCGGCCGCCTCGGCGCTCGGTGCCGTCAACACCAACCTGGCTCGCTCGGCCGGGCCGGCCGTGGCCGGCTTGATCGTCGCGCAGGTCGGCTCCGCCGCTGTCTTCGGGATAAATGCCCTTTCCTTCGGGGCCTTCGCTCTCGCCCTGTTCTTCTGGCGGCGGAAGCCGCAAAGGCCGGCCTCCCACCCCGAGCAGCTCGGATCCGCCCTCCGGGCCGGTGGGCGATATGTCCGCTACTCGCCGGTGGTCCGCCGCCTCCTCGGCCGGGTTGTCCTTTTTGTCGTGCCGGGCAGCGTCGTCTGGGGCCTACTTCCCCTGGTGGCGCATCAGGAGCTGGGCATGGGAGCGAGCGGATACGGCATCCTCCTCGCCGCCCTCGGCGTCGGCGCGATCGCCGGTGCCCTCCTCATGCCGCGAATCCGCGACCTCCTGAGCCCGAGCCGCCTGATCGTCCTGGCCGGCGTCGTCTACGGCCTCGCCCTCGTCGTCATCGGCCTCGTGCCCAACTCGTACGCCATCGTGGGTGTTTTGATCGCGGCCGGCCTGGCCTGGATGACCCTCGTCTCCCGGATGAACGCGACCCTCCAGCTGTTCCTCCCGAACTGGGTCCGCGCTCGTGGCTTCGGCATCTACCAGGTCGTCTTCGCCGGTGGCCAGGCCGTCGGCGCGCTCGTGTGGGGTCAGGTCGCCTCGTTCTCCGGTCTCGAGACCGCCTATCTGGCCGCCGCGGTGGTCATGTTCGCCGGCACCGTCACGGTCGCCTGGTGGCCGGTGTACGAGCAGGACGGCGCCGACCGCAGCCCCGCGATCTACTGGGCCGAGCCCCACCTCATGCTCGAGCCCCACCTCGACGAGGGTCCGGTGCTGATCACCTCCGTCTACCTGGTGGACGAGGCGAACGTGGCCGCCTTCCGCGAGGCGATGGAGGCCCTGCGCGGCTCCCGCCAGCGCACCGGCGCGACCCGCTGGGGGCTGTTCCGCGACGGCGAGGACCCGGCCCGCTTCGTCGAGGTCTACCAGGTGCCGACCTGGGCCGAGCACCTGCGCCAGCACGAGGGCCGGCTGACCGTGAGCGACGAGGAGGTCGAGCAGCGGGCGACCGCGCTGGCCCGCGGGCCGGCCGAGGTGACCCATCTGCTCCCCGCGGACTACGAGCATTAGCCGGATGTTTCGGATTTGTTCCGATTAACCTGAAGCTGTGTCGAGTCGCCGGCTACTGATCATCGGCGGCGCGGCCGGACCTGGCCTGCTCGGCCGTTTTGTCGCGCTGGCCGGCGGCCCCGCGGCCCGCATCGTCGTGATCGCCACCGCAAGCTCCGCGCCCGCCGAGGCGTCGTCCTCTTTTGTGGAGGCGTTCACCGCGCTGGGCGCCGGCGAGGTGTGCGCGCTGCGGCTGGACACCCGCTGCGACGCCAACGACGACCAGCCGCTGCTGCGCCGGGCGACCGGAGTGTTCTTCACCGGCGGCGACCAGGAACGGATCGTCACGGTGCTGGGCGGCACCGTCACCGACTCGCTCCTGCAGGAGCTGCCGACCAGCGTGATCATCGCGGGGACCAGCGCCGGCGCGGCCGCCATGTCCGGCACCATGATCGTCGAGGGCGACGCGCTCGGTATCACCCGCGCCAGCGTGCGCACCGGTCCCGGCCTCGAGCTGCTCCCCGGCGTGCTCATCGACCAGCATTTCGCCGAGCGGGGCCGGGTCAACCGGCTGCTCAGCGCCGTCGCGCTCTACCCGCACGAGCTCGGCCTCGGCATCGACGAGGACACCGCGATCCTCACCGACGGCGACCGGTTCGAGGTGCTCGGGTCGGGCGCGGTCACCGTGGTCGACGCCGGCGCCGCCACCGACATCCGGGTCCCGTCCCATGGCCCGATCACCCTGGCCGGCGCGCGGATCCACGTGCTCGCCGCCGGGCACACCTTCCATCTCACGGGACGCCGGCCGGTCGTCGACGCACCCGCCGTCGAACGGGAAGCCGCATGAAGATCGAAAGCCTCCGCCGCCTGCGCGGACCCAACGTCTATCTGTCCCGGCCGGCGATCGTGGCCGGCCTGCGTCTCGAGGAGCTGACTGGCCGGGAGACCTCGGACGTCACCGGCTTCGCCGAGCGGCTGCTGCGCGCCCTGCCCGGGCTGACCGAGCACCACTGCGCGGCCGGCGCGCCCGGCGGCTTCGTGAGCCGGCTGCGGGGCGGCACCTACTTCGGCCACGTCACCGAGCACGTCTGCCTCGAGCTGTCCCAGCTGATCGGGCGGGACGTGAGCTTCGGCCGTACCGTCTCGACGGGCGAGCCGGGCCTCTACCACCTGATCATCGAGTGCCCGGTGGACGAGCCGGCGTCGTCGTCCGTGCCGGAGGGCCTCCTCACCGCGGCCATGGAGCTGGTCATCGAGATCGTGAACGGGGCGACGTACTCGAGCGTGGCGCTGGCGTCGGCCGGCGCCGGAGTGTCGGACATCGCGGAAATGCCCGGCATAGCCACGCTGGCCGCGATCGCCGAGCGGGAGGCCCTCGGCCCGAGCACCCGGGCGATCGTCGCGTCGGCGCGCCGGCGGGGCATCCCGGTCGAGCGCTGCGCCGACCTCAGCCTCGTGCGGCTCGGCTGGGGCAACCGGCGGCGGCTGGCCTGGGCCGCGATGAGCGACCGCACCAGCGGCGTCGGCATCGACATCGCCGGCGACAAGGAGATCACCCGGCGGCTGCTGAGCGACGCCGGCGTGCCGATCCCGGTGGGCGGGGCCGCCCGCACCGCCGCCGAGGCCGCGCGCCTGTTCGCCCGGCTGGGCGCGCCGGTCGTGATCAAACCCCGCCAGGGCCGGCAGGGCGATCGCGTCACGCTCAGCGTGACGACGGGAGCCGAGACCGCGTACGCGTTCGCCGCCGCCGGCCAGGACGTGATCGTCGAGCGGCAGCTGGGCGGCCGGGACTACCGGGTGCTCGTGGTGGCCGGCGAGGTCGTCGCCGCGGCCGAGCGGATCGCCGCGAACGTCGTCGGCGACGGCCGCAGCACGGTCGCCGAGCTGGTCGACCGCACCAACACCGACCCCCGCCGGGGCGCCGGCCACTCCCGGGTGCTGACCCGGATCACCGTGGACGACGCGTCGATGCGGGTGCTGGAGCGGCAGGGCTGCACGCTCGGCGACGTGCCGGCGACGGGGGAGAAGGTCTGGCTCCGTGAGACCACGAACCTCTCCACCGGCGGCACCAGCCACGACGTCACCGACCGGGTGCACCCCGACGTGGCCCGGCTCTGCCTGCGGGTCGCCGCGCTGGTCGGGCTCGACATCTGCGGCATCGACCTGCGGTTGCCGGACATCGCCGAACCGCTGCCGCCGGCCGCCGACGGCAGCGAGGCCACGGCCGGGGTGATCGAGGTGAACGCGGTCCCCGGCCTGCGCATGCACCTGGCCCCGGTGCGCGGCCGCTCCCGCGACGTGGGCGACGCGATCGTGCGGGCGATGTTCCCGGCCGGCTCGGACGGCCGGATCCCGACCGCGGCGGTGACCGGGACGAATGGCAAGACGACCGTGGCCCGGCTGACCGCGCACCTGCTCGCCGACACCGGCCTGCGGATCGGGCTGACCACCACCGACGGGGTCGCGGTGGACGGGCGCACGATCTTCAAGGCGGACGCGACCGGACCGTTGTCGGCGCAGATGGTGCTCGGCGACCCGGATGTGCAGGCGGCGGTGCTGGAGACGGCGCGCGGCGGGCTGCTGCGGCGCGGGCTCGGCTACGACTGGTCGGACGTCGGCGTGATCACCAACATCACCGCCGACCACCTCGGGCAGGACGGGCTCGACACGGTCGAGGACCTGGCGCACGTGAAGGCGCTGGTGGCCGAGCGGGTGCGCGACGGCGGGACGCTCGTGCTCAACGCGGACGACCCGTGGGTGCGCACGCTGGTGGACCGGCCGCGGGTGCGGGCCGACCGCAAGCGGCTGGTCTGGTTCGGGCTCGACCCGCGGCAGCCGGTGGTGGTCGAGCACCTGGCCAAGGGTGCGACGGCCTATCTGCTGCAGGACGGGTGGCTGGTGCAGGCGACGGGGGCCCGCCGGACGCCGCTGCTGCGGGTGGCGGACCTGCCCGGCGCGTACGGCGGGGCGGCGCCGCACGCGGCCGCGAACGCGCTCGCGGCAGTGGCGGCGGCCCGCGCGCTCGGCGCCGGTCAGGAGTCGGTGGCGAGCCGGCTGGCCGACTTCGATCCGGCGGTGGACAACCCGGGTCGGGCCACGCTGCTGCGGATCGGCGACGTCTCGGTCTTCGTCGACTACGCGCACAACCCGGCCGCGCTGGCCGCCACCCTGCGGACCCTGCACCGGCTGTGGGGGGTCGATCGGTGCGTGGCCGCGGTGACCCTGCCCGGCGACCGCCGCGACGACCTCCTGGCGGCGTGCGCGCAGATCGTGGCGGACGGGGTCGGCCGGGCCGTGCTCTACGACGACGAGGATCCGCGCGGCCGGGAACCGGGGGAGGTGTCGGCGCTCGTCGAGCGGGAGATGCGGGCGCGCCGGCCGAAGCTGCTGGCGCTGCGGGCCGACGGTTACCGGGAGGCGGTCACCGAGGCGCTGCGCCTGGCCGGTCCCGGCGACGTCGTGCTGGTGCTCTACGAGGACCTCGCGCCGCTGCTCGCGCTGCTGGCCGAACTGGGCGCGGTACGCGGGTCGGACGTGCCGGTGCCGTCCGGGATGGCGCTGCCGACGACCCCGGCGCCGGGCGCCATGAAGCCGCCCGCACACGAGCTGGCCAGGGGCGTTCTGCTCGGATAACGGCCGATGGTCCGGCTTTTCATGTCCGAACACGCCGCGTGTGCACGTTGGCATGAGGAAATGGCTGATCAGCCGAGGGGATCACCCGATCAGATGGGGTTGCACAGCTAGATCCTTCAACATTTGTCATAGGGCCAGTAATTAAAGATCATCAGTGTGTGACCGGTATCGTCTCGGTGCGTGACATGTTGACGACAATCGGTGCATGACTCCCGCGTGGACATTCAGGAATCTGAACTACCGATCATTCGGCCTTATCCCAAAAAACCGGTATCTAGTAGGCAAAACGACGGCGTAAAGCGTCCTTGATCCGACTTTCGGCCCGGCCCGGAGGGCACCGACAGGCGGCATATGGCGGGAAACGGTCCGTAACGATCCGCAGGTAGAGCCCGGTATGCGCGTCTCGTGGTAAAGCCCCAGGTGGGCTAACATCCTCGCCGTCGATGGGGAACGCCCGGCCCGCCCCGGACCGGACGGACCCCAGCGTCGGGTGGCATGGCGGTGCGACCCGGCGTTTCTTCGGAGCGCGCATGTGGGGGCACATGAGCACGACGGACCTGCCCGGATCGAGCCTGCTAGCCGGTAGATACCGGCTGGTGGAGCGGCTCGGTGCCGGCGGGATGTCAGTGGTGTGGCGAGGGTTCGATGAGGTCCTCGGGCGGCAGGTCGCGGTCAAAGTTCTGCCGCCGTCGACCAGTGTCGATCCGGCCTTCCGGCGCCGGCTGCGGGCTGAGGCCCAGGCCGCCGCCCGGCTAAGCCACCCCAACATCACTAATGTCTACGACTACGGCGAGGCCACCACAGTCGATGGTGAGCCCGTCCCGTACGTCGTCATGGAATTGATCGACGGCGAGTCTCTCGCCGCCGTCCTCGCCCGGACGCGCCGGCTGCCCTGGCAGCACGCGGTCGGGATAACCGCCGAGGTCGCCGCGGCGCTCGCGGCCGCGCACTCGCGCGGCATCGTGCACCGCGACGTCACTCCGGCCAACGTCATGCTCACCGGCACCGGGGCCAAGGTTGTCGACTTCGGCATCTCCGCCCTGATCGGCGAGAACGACATAGACCCCGACGGCAGCCTGCTCGGCACGCCGGCCTACCTCGCGCCCGAGCGGCTCGAGGGCGGCCAGGTCAGCCCGGCCACCGACGTGTACGCGGTGGGCCTGCTGATCTACCGCACGCTGATCGGCCAGCTGCCGTGGGACGTCGGCACCACCACCGCGCTGCTGCGTGCACACCAGTACGTGGAGCCCGACCCGCTCCCGCCGGTCGAGGGCCTCCCGCCCTCGGTCGACGCGCTGGTTCGTCGCTGCCTGGAGAAGAACCCGGCCGACCGGCCGTCCAGCGCCGAGCTCGCGCACGTGCTGGCCCAGATCGCGGCCGGCGCCCCGGTGGGGGCCCGCGGCTACGTCCCGGAATGGGCGGGCAGCGGCGAGGACACCACGATCCTGCCGGCTCAGCGGTCGTACCCGGACGTCATCCGCCGGGAACCGGAGCCGGCCGAGGCGTCCGGCGAGGGCTCGGAGCCGCCCGCGCGCAACAGCCGGTTCGCGGCCCTGAAGTCCGGCCCGATCATGTTGGCCGCGGCGGCGGGCCCGGCGCTGCGCAAGGCCGTGGGCGACTCGTCCGGCGACAAGAAGAACAACGACGGCGCCAGCAAGCACACACGGCGGGTCATGGTGGTGGCGGGCGCGGTCCTGCTGCTCGGCATAGGCACCTACGCGTGGAGCCTCACCAGCTCGATCACCGGCACCGAGGCGCACCCCCGCGGCACGCCGCAGCCGAGCGTGGTGCCGGCGACGGGCAAGTGCGTGGTGAGCTACGCCGTCTGGTCGGACGCGAACGGGCAGTTCAAGGCCCAGGTGACGCTGGCCAACCGGAACGACTCGGCGATCGGCGCGTGGAAGCTGTGGTTCATCATGCCCGGCGACCAGGTGGTCTCCGGCAACGGCAAGACCCAGCTCACCCAGAAATCCAACGGGGTGACCGTGCAATCCTCGGTCCCGCTCCAGCCGCGGACCACGCTGACGGTGCCGATCACCGGGACCTACCAGGTGAACAACACGCCGCCGCTGGCGTTCATGCTCAACGACCACACCTGCGAGACGTTCGTGTCGTCCAAGCCCGGCGAGCCGTCGCGGCAGGTCGAGCATCTGTCCGACGGGGGCGTGCGTCTCGGGCCGACGGCGAGCAGCGCCAGCGCCACCCCGGTGCCGGGCATCTCGATCGACCCGCAGGGCGTCGTGCACATCACGCCGACCACGGCGCCGACGACGCCGCCGCCGGGCGGCGGTACCACCGGCACGCCTACCCCGACGCAGACCACGCCCTCGCCCACACAGACGACGACCACGCCGGCGCCGGATCCGTTGACGAGCGAGGCTTCGCCGACCCCCTCGCAGACGACCACGGATCCCGTCGTCGAGCCGACGACGAGTTCCCCGGCGCCGCCGCCGGTCCCGACGAATACTGAGGCGTGCGACCCCACCGACCCGGGCGGCTGCCCGTAACCCACGCGATTCGATGATCGGCCGCCCGGAAAGCACGAGCCGGGCGGCCGATCACCGCGTTAGGGTGAAAGCGATGTGAGCAGGCACTTTCTGGAGCGATCCGCCGAGATCCGCGTGCCTGGCGACCGATGAGACGACCGCACACGGCGTGGCTGCCACCGGGCACGCCTCGCGCGGGCAAGAATCGCTCCAGCGGGACCGATACGTCGTACATCGGGGAGTCCGAGCAAAATGATCAGCATCGTGAAGGATCTGGCGGCGGAGGCGCTGTTCGTCTCCAGCCTGCAGCCGTCCGAGTGCCCCAGCCGGCAAGCGGTGGAGCGGGCGGTCACCGCCATGCTTCTGCTGCACGGGAGCGACGGGTGCGCGGCCGAGGTGGCCACCGAGTTCGGTGACCATCCCGAGATGGCCGTTCGCCGCATGCACTGGGTGCACGACGAGCTCACGGGCGTCGTAGCACCGGCCGCCGTGGCTTGAAACCGTGGCCTGAAGCCGTCGCCTAGAACCTGAGCCTTTCTCGCAAAAAGCACCCCAAAAGCAACCGAGTTCGGCCGCCGCTGCTCCTTTCGGCGGCAAAGGTCTTCCTCGTCAGCCGGTTTTCACCGACCGGTCGTATGAGCGAGGAGGACCACGTGACGCACACGACCGAACTCCCCGCCACCATCGGCACGACCCACGACGCGCCGTCCGCGCGTGATATCGAGGACCTCGTCCGCGAACACATGCCGATGGTTGGCCATCTGGTCCGGGAACTGCTCAACCGGGTACCGGGCCATGTACACGCAGATGACCTGTCCTCGGCCGGTTTCGCCGCCCTGCTGGGCGCGGCCCGTTCGTTCGACGTGACCCGGGGCATACCCTTCCACCGCTTCGCCGCCGTCCGCATCCGCGGTGCGCTCCTGGACGAGCTGCGCGGCCAGGACTGGGCGAGCCGCTCGGTGCGGGCCCGCGCGAGGCGGACCGCCGCCGCCCGCCAGGAGCTGACGGCTGCCCTGGGCCGTACCCCCACCGACGCCGAGGTGGCGGAGCTGCTCGGCATCGGGGTGGCCGAGCTGGCCACGGTCGAGGACGACGTGCAGAAGGCGGCCCTGCTCAGCCTCCAGGGCTTCCCCACCGGCGCCGCCGAGGAGATGGTCCCCGAACTGTCCGAGGGCCCCGAGGATCTCCTGCTCAAGCGCGAGCGCCTCGGCTATCTGCACCAGGCCATCCAGGCGCTGCCCGAACGCCTGCGCATGGTGGTCACCGAGTCGTTCCTGCAGGAGCAACCCCTCAGCGACGTCGCGGCCCGCCTGGGCGTGACCGAGTCGCGCATCTCCCAGCTGCGCACGGAGGCGCTGCAGCTGCTCCGCGAGGGCCTCAACAGCTCGCTGGCCCCCGAGCTCCTCACGGTCGCGGCCGGCGGCCCCAGGACCCGCAAGGGCTGCCTGCAACGCCGCCGCTCCGAGTATTTCGCCCGCGTCGCGCAGCAGGGCAACCTCCACACGCGCCTGGCACTCACCGACAGCCACGGCGTCCCCATCGCCGTGGCCGCCTAGGCATCGTGGTCGGTTGCGCTACGTCGCAATCTCACGCTCCGCAAACGGCTTCGCCGGCGCATGTACGCGGTGTGACCCGTCCCCCACCGCAAGAAAACCGTCCCTTGCCTGCGGGGCGCCGCCCGGGGCGCCTTCCGCGGCGCCGCACATCGGGTCGAGGGCGGCGCGGACCTCGCGTATGTCCTCGCCCACCGCGGTGGCCAGGAACCCCTGGCCGGCCAGGGGCATGATCGCGGCGCTGGACGTCGTGCGGAAGGTGGCGGGCAGCACCGTGGCCGGCAGCGCCGGGGCCGCGACCAGGGTGCCCAGCGCCCGGTAGCGGCCCAGGACCGCGGGGGAGCCGGTGTCCGGAGCGACCGCGAGCTCGTGGCGGTAGAGGGTGGCCCCCGCGTACCGGATCGTCGTGGAGAGACTGACGGTGCCGGTGGGCTCGGCGTGGCGGCCGCAGACCAGGTCTTCCCGCCAGAGCAGCGTGCCGCCCTCGGCCACCTCGACGTGGGTCCGGGCGTGATGATCACAGCCGGCCGCCGCGATCAGGGGCTCGGGCAGCCAGCGGAGCTCCCCGGCCACCTCGGCGTGGACGACCAGGCGGGACGGCGGCAGGCCCGCGCGACCGGGGAGCGCCAGTTGCGCGGCCACACTGCGTACGGTCAAATGAGCGCCCGCACCCACCGTGACCTCCACGCGAAGATCGTCACCGCGCAGCGGCCCGGCCGCACCACCGACGAGATGCACCGTCACGCCCGCCCCGGAGCTCCCGCCGGTGCGGCGCGGCAGCAGGGGCGACTCGCCGCGCAGGACCGCCAGCCGGGTCCCGCCGCGCCCGTCGGCCTCGGCCACGATCCGCGCGACGGCCCGCATCAGCCCGCCGGCCCGCGAACGCCCACCAGGATGCGGATCCACTCGGCGACCGGGGTGGCGGCGCGGTCCTCGACCAGGGAGAGGAAGACGGTCGGCAGCTCGCCGCGGCGCTCCTTCGCGTCGCGGTCCATCACCGCGAGGTCGGCGCCGACCAGCGGGGCCAGATCGGTCTTGTTGATGACCAGCAGGTCGGCCGCGGTGACGCCGGGACCGCCCTTGCGGGGCACCTTGTCGCCGCCGGCCACGTCGACCACGAAGATCTGGCGGTCGATGAGCCCCTTGCTGAACGTCGCGGTCAGGTTGTCGCCGCCGCTCTCGACCAGGACGAGGTCGAGCGGCCCGAGCGTGGCCTCGAGGTCCTCGACCGCGTCCAGGTTGGCGGAGATGTCGTCGCGGATCGCGGTGTGCGGGCAGCAGCCGGTCTCCACCGCCCGGATCCGCTCGGCCGGCAGCACGCCGTTGCGGAGCAGGAAGTCGGCGTCCTCGGTGGTGTAGATGTCGTTGGTCACGACCGCGAGCCGCAGCTCCTCGCCGAGCGCCCGGCACAGCGCCGCGACCAGCGCCGTCTTGCCGGACCCGACCGGTCCGCCGATGCCGACCCGCAGCGCCCGGGGCCCGGCGGCGAGCGCCTGATGCGGGTCGACGCCCGGGTCCGGGTGGGTGTGCGGCGGCTCGTCGGGGCCGTGCGCGTGCGGGACGTAGTTCTCCGAGGGCCGCGGCCAGGCCCCGCCGGCCGGTGTCGCGTGGTCAGGATGCAAAGAGACGCACCTCCCAGGTGGCGTGATGTTCGGCGCCGATGTCGAGCAGGGGAGCGCCCGCGGCCGGCAGGTCGTTGACCGCATCGTCGGCGTGGCGCGCGGCCTCGCCGGCTATCCGGTCGCAGGCGGGCGCCAGCCGGGCGAGCAGGGCGTGGACCGCGTACGGATCAAGAGCCAGCAACCGCACGGCCGCGCTCGCCGCGCCGGTGGTCGTGCCGTGGGCCGCCGCGACGGCGGCCTCCTCGGGACCGAGCCCGGCCGCGTGCGCGAGGACGCCGAGAGCCGTGGGCTGGTGCGGTTCGCGCCCGATCGGGGGCAGTGCCCACATCGCCCGCCCGGCCCGCAGCAGTGCACGCCCCTGAGCTCGCGAAGCCTTCCGCAGCGCGGGGGAGGGCGTCCGGGCGTCGAGCCCGCCGTCGAGCTCGGCCCACCGCCCGGGCCGGCGGCAGGCCGCCGCCGCGAAGGCCGCCGCGACCAGCCCGGACGTGGCCAGCTTCCCGCGCAGAAAGGCGGCCACGTCGTCGAGGTCGCGCACCCGCCCGGCCGAGACCTGCGCCTCGAGCCCGCCCGAGTGCGCGTGCCCACCGGCGGGGAGCCGCCCATCGGCCAGCACCAGCAGCGTCGCGAGGCTCATGGTCAGAAGAGGAAGTAGCGCTGGGCCATGGGCAGTTCCGTCACCGGCTCGGGGTCGATGACCTCGCCGTCGATGCGGACTGTGAACGTGTCCGGCTCCACCTCGATGCGAGGCAGCGCGTCGTTCAGCGGCAGGTCCGCCTTGCCGACCCGCCGGGTGTCCGCGACCGGCGACAGCGCCCGCTTCACCCCGATGCGGTCGGCCAGCAGGGCGTTGATCGCCGCCGGTGCGACGAACGCGAGCGACGTCTGGGCCGGGACGGAGCCGTACGCGCCGAACATCGGCCGCGGCAGCACCGGCTGGGGCGTGGGGATCGAGGCGTTGGCGTCACCCATCTGGGCGTACGCGATCATGCCGCCCTTGATCACGAGTGCCGGCCGTACCCCGAAGAACGCCGGGTCCCACAGCACTAGATCGGCGAGCTTCCCCGGTTCCACCGAGCCGACCTGCGAGGCCATCCCGTGCGTCACCGCCGGGCAGATCGTGTACTTGGCGACGTACCGCCGCACGCGGAAGTTGTCGGCCGCGCCGTCGCCGGGGAGGGCGCCGCGCCGGGCCTTCATGACGTGCGCGGTCTGCCACGTCCGCATGATGACCTCGCCGACCCGGCCCATGGCCTGCGAGTCCGACCCGATCATCGAGATCGCCCCGAGATCGTGCAGCAGATCCTCGGCCGCCATCGTCGAGGGCCGGATCCGGCTCTCCGCGAACGCGAGGTCCTCCGGCACGGCCGAGTTCAGGTGGTGGCAGACCATAAGCATGTCGAGGTGCTCGCTGAGCGTGTTGCGCGTGTACGGCCGGGTGGGGTTCGTCGACGACGGCAGCACGTTCGGGTGCGAGGCGACCGTGATGATGTCGGGCGCGTGGCCGCCCCCGGCCCCCTCGGTGTGATACGCGTGGATCGAGCGCCCCGCGATCGCCCGCAACGTCTCCTCGACGAACCCGGCCTCGTTCAGCGTGTCGGTGTGGATCGCGACCTGTACGCCCGACGCGTCCGCCACCCGCAGGCAGGCGTCGATGACGGCCGGCGTCGTACCCCAGTCCTCGTGCAGCTTGAAACCGCCCGCACCGCCCCGGAGCTGCTCCCACATCGACTCCTCGGACGTGGTGTTCCCCTTGCCGAGCAGCAGCACGTTGACCGGGAATGTGTCGATCGCCTCGAGCATCCGCGCCAGATGCCACTGGTTGGGCGTCACGGTCGTGGCCTTGGTGCCCTCGGCCGGTCCCGTGCCGCCTCCGATGATCGTCGTGATCCCGGAGGCCAGGGCCGTGTCCAGAATGGTCGGGCTGATCAGGTGCACGTGGCTGTCGATCGCCCCCGCCGTGAGGATCTTCCCGTTCCCGGCGATCACCTCGGTCCCCGGCCCGATCACCAGGTCGGGGTGCACCCCGTCCATCGTGTCCGGGTTGCCGGCCTTGCCGAGCGCGACGATCCGCCCGTCCCGGATCCCGATGTCCGCCTTGACGATGCCCCAGTGGTCGACCACGACCGCACCGGTGATCACCGTGTCGGGCGTGCCCTCGGCCCGGGTGGCCCGGGACTGCCCCATCGACTCGCGGATGACCTTGCCGCCCCCGAAGACGACCTCGTCGCCCGGCCGCGGCCCGGCGCTCCGGTCCTCCTCGACCTCGATCAGCAGGTTGGTGTCGGCCAGCCGGATCCGATCGCCCGCGGTCGGCCCGTAGAGAGCGGCATACCGCCCCCGATCCAGAGTCGTCACGCCGTCACTCCCGTCGCCGATGCATACGCCGTCCGCGAGTGCTCCGACAACCGCCGATTCGCGGCCCGGCTCATCGCGGGCTCCCGTTCTCCGGCTCGACGCGGGCCGGCTCCGGCACAGCCGCCGGGCCGTCGACCGGTGTCGCCGCGGGCGGGTCGAGAGGGCCGGCGGCTAGCCCGCGCAGGCCCGGCACCACTCGCCGCCCGGCCAGCGCCACCAGCGACACGTCCCGGGGCATCCCCGGCTCGAACCGCACCGACGTCCCCGCCGGCACGGCAAGCCGCCGTCCCCAGGCCGCATCCCGATCGAACTCGAGCGCCGCGTTGCACTCGGCGAAGTGAAAATGCGACCCGACCTGAACCGGCCGATCCCCGGTATTACGCACGGTCAGCATCACGACGTCACGCCCCGGGTTGATCTCGATCTCCCCGTCACCCGGAACGACCTCGCCCGGAATCATGTGATCGACCCTTCCCGGATCATGTGATCGGCCCCGATCCGGTTCATGAGATCGGCCCGTGCACGGTGACGAGCTTCGTCCCGTCCGGAAACGTGGCCTCGACCTGCACCTCGCCCAGCATCTCGGGCACGCCCTCCATGACGTCGTCACGAGTGAGCACCCGCCGCCCCGCATCCATCAGCTCGGCCACGGTCCGCCCGTCGCGCGCCCCCTCCAGCAGGAACGCCGTGATGATCGCCGTGGCCTCCGGGTGATTGAGCTTCAACCCCCGCTCCTGCCGCCGGCGCGCGACGTCAGCCGCGACATGAATGAGCAGGCGTTCCTGTTCGTGCTGGCTGAGGAACAACCCGAACCTCCTCTGGATCCTCGCGATGCTCGCAGCCCGAAGTTTCCCGCGTGTTACCCCGCGTCGATCAAACCACGCGCATGCCCCGTCACCTCGCCAATCCGTCGTCAGGCGACTTGACGGCCTTTCGCGGCCGAATCGCCGACCCGGTCGCCGGGACCACGCCGCGCGTCGGCCGCCACCGTCAGCAGGGCGACCGCCACGAGCAGCGCACCGACGAGGGCGAGCGGCCGCGACCCCCACCCCGGCAGCATGGCCCCTCCGACCAGCGACCCCGCCGCGATCCCCAGGTTGAACGCCGTGCTGATCCCCGCCGACGCCAGATCCGTGCTCCCGGGGGCGAGCTGCAGCATCCGGCTCTGCAGCGCGGTCGCGAAGGCCGCATAGGCAAGACCGATCCCCGCCAGCAGCACCACCGTCGCCGGCTTGACCGCGCCGGCCACATACAGCCCGAGCAGCGCGATCGAGCCGATGCTCAGGGGCGTGAGCAGCGAGCCGATCGGGTGGCTGTCGAGCGTGCGACCGACCGAGATCGTCCCGGCGATTCCGGCCACGCCCGAGACGAACAGCAGCGCCGGCAGCGCGGACGCGGGGAAACCGCTCACATCCAGCAGGAACGGCGTGACGTACGTGGTGAAGACCAGGAACCCGGTAATGCCGACCGCGGTGGCAGCCAGCAGCACGATGAAGGAGCTCCGGTTCGGCGCCGTCCCCCGGGCCGCGCCGCCGGCGGTCGGCGGGTAGGACGGGAGCAGCGCGATCGTGGCGACCGCCGCGACGACGCCGGCCACGGCCATCACGGCGAACGCGGCCCGCCACCCCGCGTGCTGCCCGAGCCAGGTGCACAGCGGCACGCCGAGGACCGGGGCCAGCGCCGCGCCGGTCCCGAAGAGCGCGACCACCCGCCCACGCATCGTGACCGGGAACAGCCCGGTGACGACCGGCGCGGCGATCGACCAGAACAGCGCCTGGGTGAGGGCGGTGACAAGCCGGGCAAAGGCCAGGATTTCGTACGTCGGGGCGAGCGCACCGGCCAGGTTGGCCGCCGCGAACAGCAGCAGCGTCGCGCCGAGCACCCGGCGGCGCGGGACGTTCTTGGTGAGCAGGGTGAGCGGGACCGAGGCGAGCACGACGACGATCGCGTACCCGCCGACGAGCAGGCCGATCTGCGAGCGGGACCGGCCGAGGTCGTCGGCGATGAGGGTGAGCAGTCCGATCGGCAGCAGCTCGGTGGCGACGAAGGAGAACGCGGCCAGCGACAGTACGATCAGAGCCGCCCAGGCCCGGCGCGGCGCGACGTCCGGCGTCACCCCTGGCCCCCTCTCCCCGTTGCCCCGACGCTACCGGCTGAGGACGGCGTTGAGGAAAGCGATTACCAGGAGTACGGGCGCGCACAGCACCGTGGACAGGAAGATCGCGTCGCGGGCCAGGACGAGCCCGACCGTGAAGCGCTGTCCGTACAGGAAGACGTTCTGGGCGGTCGGCAGGGCGGCGAGCACGCTCACCGCGTACGTCTCATCGCGGCCGAGCCCGAGCACGACGGCCAGGAGGAAAGCGATCGCCGGCATGCCGGCGGTCTTGAGAACGACGGCGGCGACGGTGGCGACGCGATCGGGGCCGGCGGCGAGCACGCGGCGGCCGGAGAGCGACATGCCGAAGGCGAGGAGCACCATCGGAACGGCGGCGTGACCCATCGTGGTGATCGGGTCGGCGATGACGGTTGGTAGCCGAAGATCGGTCACGGAGAAGAACGCCCCGATGAGCACCGCGACGATCATCGGGTTCCGCAGCGTCGCGATCACGGTGCTGCGCCAGGAGGCGTGACCGGTCGCGGCGATCTCCAGGGCGGCCAGCGCGAGCGGCGTGATGACGAGCAGCTGCAGCATGATGATCGGCACCACGAGGGCGGCGTTGCCCAGCACGTACGTGGCGATCGGGATGCCGATGTAGTTGGCGTTGACGTAGCCGGCGGCGAGCATCCCCATGATGCGGGTGCCGCGGTCGCGCCCGCGCGTGAACAGCAGATGCAGCGCGAAGCAGGCGCACGCGGCGGCGGTCGAAATCACCAGCGGCTCGCTGAACAGCACCCGCAGGTCGGCGCCGGCGACCCCGGTGAACAGCAGGCACGGATTCAGCACCGCGTACACGATCCGGCCGGCCACGGCCTCGGCGTTCTCGGGCAGCCCGGCCCACCGCCGCGCGACCCAGCCGACGGCCACGATGACACCGATGAGCACGAACCCGGACAGCGCCGAGATCATGAGTTCGTCATGGCTCTCCGTCTATGGGATATCGCGGTAACCTGCTGCAGTGACGGATCGTATGCCCAATGTGGGGGACGTGGCGGCGATCCCACTGCCGGGGGGATTCGGTGCCTGCCAGGTCACCGGCCTGGGCCCGACGGCCTGCGCGCTCGACTGGTTCTCGGCCGAGCTGCCCGACCTCACCCGGCTCGGCGCGTGCCCGCCGCTCGTCCTCGACCATCACGCCCTGCGCGGCCAGCCTACCGAGATCAACATCGTCGGCGACGAACCGCCCCCGCCCTGGTGGACCTGGCTGGGCCGCCGCGACCTCCCGCCGGGCCTGGCCGACCGCGTCGACGATCACGCCGGCTGGTCGTGGCTGACCACCCAGATCGCCGCCCAGCGCCGCTGGGACCACGACCTGCCCGCCGCGGCCAAGCGGGCCTACCGCGACGGCACCGGCAAGGCGACCAGGCTGCTCGACCTGACCGCGGACGGTTCGTCCTGGTCGGAGCTGGACGACCTGCCCCGCTGCACGTCGGTGGCCTGGTCGGGCCCCGACCGCGGCCTGCGCGCCGCCCTGGTCGCCCACCCGATCATCAGCGACCTGACCTGGGTCGACCCGCCCGAGCGCGTAGACCTCTCGGGCACCTACCTCACCCGCCTGCGCATCTCCGGCGGCGCGGTGACCGACCTGCGCCTCCCGCCCGGCATGGCAACGCTCAAGCTCGACGACGACGCCCGGGTCGCCTCGGTGACCGCCGCCGACGACGGCCGCTGGCTGCGCGTGATCGCCGACCACGCCGAGGTCCCCCGCGGCCTGACCGGCGTGCAGGACCTCGAGCTGACCGGCGAGGGCACCATCTCGGCCACCGTCCTGCATGACCTCTGCGACCTGCGCCGCCTGCGCCTGACCTGGCGATCGGCCCCGGGCACGCTGAGCGATCCCGTGGCCCTGGCCTCCCTGGCCCACCTCGCCGACATCAGGCTCCTGGGCGCCTTCGGCGTCGACGACCACACCCTGCCCGACCTGCCCGCCCTGCGCTGGCTGGTCTGCGACGGCGTCTACCGCAAGGCCGCCGCCGCCATCGAGGCCCGCTACCGAGACGCCGACGTCCGCCTCGACATAACCGGGGTGGAACCCGAGTGGCGCGAGTACTGACCGGCTTCGGTGCCGAGTCCGTCGAGGCTACGTTGTCCGCGCGGGCCTGCCGTCGACCACGCACGAAGATGTCCCTGCCGGTCCGGGGCAAACGTCGACGTCGACGGTGCAACGCCTAGCGGGCAGATCATCCTTGTGCGTTTTGCCGGCGTACTGCGAACGGCACAAAGATCATGCCAGCTACCAGGGAGATCAACACTGCGCCCCACCACTGCAGCGTCGGTATCAAAAGGAGGGCGAAGAACGCCAAGGGCAGGAATACGAGGGAGTCCATAACGACGTGGCGGGCTGACCACTGCCGCAGGCGGGCGAAGGACAACGCGGCCACACCAAGGAGCGACCCGTAGACCAGGAAAGCGAGAAGTCCGAGCACCCATCCTCTTCGGCCGGCCATGCCCGAGCCCATCGCGGCGGCAACGGCAACGGCACCGATGATGCGGGCGGCCGTCGCGACGACACCGCCACGCTTCGATCGTCCGGTATGCATGGGCACGGCGAAAGGATGCCAGAAGCCGCCTGGCGCAAGTCGGTCCGGACCGTCAGGGGCGCAGTGCGCGGGCGGCCCGGACCAGGTCGGCGTTGGTGAGCGCCGGCGTTCCGTCCGGGAGCAGGACCGAGTCCTCGAAGCCGACGCGGGTGTCGTGCCCCCGGCGAAACGCGTCGGCGATCAGCGGCCACGTCCAGTCGTTCATGCCGTGGGTCAGGCGGGGGCAGTCCGAGCCGGCCGCGTCCAGGGCGTCGTTCAGCTGTTGTGCGACCGCCGAGGGCTCGCCGGTCAGGAAGTAGGGCTCGCCGGAATCCAGCTCGATGCTGACCCGCATCGCGCGGGCGAGCAGGCCCGACGCGACCAGGGGTGCCATCTCGACCGGTGCCCACAGTCCCACGTCGATGCCGATGCCGACTTCGAGCATCGTGGTCATCACGGTCTCGAAGCCCTTCTCCGAGAGGTTGACCGTGGCGCAGTCGACGCCCTCCCACTCCCGGATCATGGCGACCCGCGAGGCCAGGTCGGGGACGATCCACTCGCCGGTGGTCAGGCCGATCTCGGCGGCGACGCCCTCCTCGGCGGCCAGGTCGCGGACGCGGCGGCAGGTCTCGTTGACCACCTCCGGCCGCAGGGTCTCGGCGCCGGTCTCGTCGCGCACGTGCAGGTGTACGCCGGTGGCGCCCGCCCGGAAGCACTCACGCAGATCCGCGAGCACCTCGTCGAGCGTCACCGGCATGGTCGGATGGCGGTCCTTGCCCCACGGGCCGTTCGGCGTCACCTGCAGCACGTGGGCTCCCCCCGTACGAAATAGTGGTTTTTATCCGATGTAGAGGACCGCGTCGATCTCGATGTCGAAGCCGCCCAGCGGAACCGGCAAAGTGGTGCGAACCGGGAGGTTGTCCCCCTTGATGTACTGCGGGTAGATCTCGTTGAGCTCGCCGAAGTTGTCGAAATCGCGCAGGTAGACGCCGATGCGCACGGCGTCGTCGAGGCTCGCGCCGGCCGCCTCGGCGCAGGCGGCCAGGTTGCGGAAGGCCGCGTGCGCCTGCTCGGCGAAGCTTCCGGTGACCCACGTTCCGTCCGGAAGCGCGGGCACCGACCCGGCCAGGTAGATGGTGTCGCCGGCAACCACCGCGTGGGAGTAGGGGCCGCCGACCGGCGCCGCCTTGTCGGTCATGATCGCGCGCTTGGGCATGTCAGGGTCTCCGGTCTCTCGGGAACTGGTCTTGCAGGCCGTCCGGTCCGACCAGCGGGGTGCTGAGCAGGGCGCGGACGTCGCGGTCGCGGCGATCAAGAGCCGCGCGTTGCGCGTCGGTGAGCGGGATCCACGCGGGCACGGGCGCCGGCAGCCTCGGGGGGAGAAGACTTCCTTGCGCGTACGTGGCCACGTTGATCAACCGAAGGGGAGACCGTCTCGTCCGCAGGTGCGCATCGGTGACCTCGAACTCTTCGTGGCGTACCTCGAAGACCGCGAGATCGGCCGGCGCGCCCGGCTCCATGGTCCCGCCGAGTAGGCCGAGAGCCCGCGCCGGACGGACCGTGACGGCGTCCACGACCTCGGAGAGTGACAGGCCGCAGGCGAGCAGCTTCGCCATCGTGGTCGGCAGATCGAAGGCGGGACCGTGCAGCGACCGGGCATGCAGGTCGGTCGAGATCGTGGTCGGGCGGACGCCGAGGTCGAGCTGGCGTTCGAGGATGTCGAAGGCGAAACCGCCCGAGCCGTGTCCGAGATCGAGCAGCACGCCCCGCTCGACGGCGCTGGTCAGCGCCGGGCCGAGGGGTGACGCCAGGCCGCTCGAGCAGTGCGTGACGATGTCCCCGGGACGCAGCAGGTCGAGCACGTCGTCGACCCGCGGGGGAGGCGGCCCGATGTGGACCATGACGGGCACGCCCGCTCGTTCGCCCGCCTCGAGCGCCCGCCGCAGCGGCTCGAGCCCGTTGTCGCCGACCGCCTCGCGGTCCATGCGCACCTTGATGCCGCGAATGAGGTCGCGGTGCCGCTGGATGGTGTCGACCGCGAGCGGCACGTCGCAGTTGGCGAGGTCGCGGCACTCCCCGGTGCGTCCCGCGAGGCCGGTCGCCGAGATGTTGAGGAGCGCGGCGATCCGCACGTCGGTCCGCTTCCGCCGCAACACATCGAAGGTGTACGCCCCGGTCGTTCCGGCGTCGACCCACGTGGTGACGCCGGTGTACCACGCGATCGGGTCGGGCTCGATGCCCCAGTAGCCGGGGCCGACGTGCGTGTGCAGGTCGATGAGGCCGGGGGTGACCAGATGGCCCGTGACGTCGGCGATCGTGTGCGCGTCGCGGGGCAGGTCGCGGCCGGTCGCGGCGATCACGCCGTTCGCGACGGCCACGTCGAACGGCTCGCCGCCGGTCAGGAGCAGGTCCCAGGACATTCGGCCTCCTGGAGTGCACTGGTGATCGTCAGGCGGTAGAGGCGGGCCGGACGCCCCTTGCGGGCGATCTGCTCGCTGCCGCCGCCGATCACCAGCCGGGCGTCGCTCAGCTTGCGGATCAGCCGGCGACCGCTCGGGTCGGTGATGCCGAGCGTGCGGGCGAGCTCGCCGGGGGAGACCAGCCGCCCGCCCAGACTGCGCTCGACCGCGGCCAGCCGGGAGAGGGTCGCCGGGCTGAGTCCGGCCTGCGCGGCGAGCGTCTCCAGCGCGCCGTGGTCGCGGTGCTGGTAGGTGAGCGGGGCGGCGGTCGCGCCCATCGGGCCGATCGTGACGCCGTCCTCGGTGAACAGGAACGCGGTCGAGCCCTCCTCGTGACCGGCCCGAGCGGCGGCCTGCTCGGCGAGGGTGACGCTGCGCCGGGCCGAGGCGGCGATGCCGAAGCCGGCGACGACCCGCAGGCCGAGGGTTTCGCGGGCCTCGGCCAGGACCGGGAGGCTGATCCACTGGCGGGTGGCGGCCTCGAAGACCCCGGCCGGCCCGAAGACCAGCAACGCCCGGTGCCCGCGCTGATCGATCCAGGCGTCGGCGAACTCGGGCGTCTGCTGGAGGAGCCGCTGCAGCGCCCCGCGCTCCTTTTCATGATTTATCATGAAAAGCCCGGAGATGAAGCGTTGGCGGTCGTGGGCGCGGAGGACCAGCTCGTGCAGGCTCGCGCGGATGGTCGTGGCCGTCGGGGCGGCATGCAGGACGTTGCCCTCGAGGGCCGCCGCCACCGCCGTGCGAGCCGTGATCAGGTACGGCGTCGCGTGCTCGCGGTGGAAGGCGACGATCTCGTCCGTGGCCTGGCCGGGATCGAACGGCAGGACGGCGATCTCGTCCAGCGGCAGGCCCAGCTCGCCCGCCACCTCGTCGACCGTCTCGCGATCGAAGGTGTCGACCGAGACCGGCGTGGCCGCCCATCCGTTGCCGCGGGCCTGCGCCCAGGCGATGGCGAGATCGAGCGCGGCCGACCGGGTGACCGCCACCGGCAGCGACGGCGGAAGAAGATCACGGCTTTTCGCGTACGGCAGGAGGCCCAGCAGCAGCCCCTCGAGCCGCGTCTCGCGCAGCAGCCCGCCGACCAGCTCGCGGATCTCCTCGTCCCGTTCGTAGACCGCCCAGGCCAGCTCGACGCCCGAGAGCGCCGCCGCGGCCTCGGCGAATCGCCGCCGATGCCTGGCGTGCACGACGAGGCCGATGACCATGCGCCCGTCTCCCGTTGACATCCCGCCCGGACCAACGAACTATATCCGAACCAGTTCGCCTCGGAGGTGCGCGTGATCCCGCAGCCCGCGTCGATCGACCTGTCCGGCGGCACCGGCGCGATCTCCCTGCCCCTCGCGCCGCGCATTCGCATCGATCAAAATCAACCACTTGAGGGGTACGCGCTGAGCGCCGCACCCGACGGCATCGAGATCGTCGGTGGCTCCGAGGCGGGCGTCTTCTACGGTCTGCAGAGCCTGCGCCAGTGGGTCTCCGGCGATCGCGTCCCGTATGGACGGATCGTCGACGCGCCCCGGTTCCGGTGGCGGGGCGTGATGCTCGACGTCGCGCGGCACTTCATGCCCGTCCCCGAGGTGCTGCGGTTCATCGACCTGGCCGCGTTCCACAAGCTCAATGTGCTCCACCTGCACCTGACCGACGACCAGGGCTGGCGGATCGAGGTGCCCGGCCGGCCGCGGCTCACCGAGGTCGGGGCGTGGCGGCCGTCGACGATGCTCGGGTCGCGGGTTCACGGACTGTACGACGGACGTCCGCACGGTGGGTTCTACACGGCCGACGACCTGCGACGCATCGTGGCGTACGCGGCGGAACGCTTCGTGACCGTGGTGCCCGAGGTGGACATGCCCGGGCACATGCAGGCGGCGATCGCGGCCTATCCCTCGCTCGGCAACGGCTATGCCGGGGGCGTACGGCAATCGTGGGGAATCTCCACGCACGTGCTGAACGTGACCGACCAGGCCCTGGATTTCTGCCGCGATGTTCTCGGGCACGTCTGCGACATCTTTCCCTCCGAGCTGATCGGCATCGGCGGCGACGAGTGCCCGCCCGACGAGTGGACGGACGCGGCAGCCCTGCGCGGCCTGCCCGGCCCGTCGGCGGTGCAGCCGTGGTTCACCGGCCAGATGGCGGCGTTCCTGGCCACCCGCGGCCGGCGCGTCTACGGCTGGGACGAGCTGCTCTCCCGCGGCGCGCCCCCCGACGCGGTGATCGCCGCCTGGCGAGGTCCTTTCCCCACCCTGGCCGCGGCACGGGCCGGCTTCGACGTGGTCTCCTGTCCCGATATTTCGTGTTATCTGGATTACCGGCAGTCGGACGACCCCGGCGAGCCCACGCCGGTCGGCACGCTGCTGTCGCTCGAGGACGTCTACGCCTTCGACCCGGTCCCGCCCGGGCTGACCGAGTCCGAGGCCGCCCACATCATCGGCGGCCAGGCCAACGTCTGGACCGAGCACATGGAGTCGGCCCGCCGAGTCGACTACATGACCTATCCGAGGCTCTGCGCCTTCGCCGAGACCGTCTGGGGCTCCGCAACCAGGGATTTCCCGTCCTTCCTCACCCGGCTGGAGGCCCACCTGCCCCGCCTGGACGAACTCGGCGTCAACTACCGCCCCCTGTCCGGCCCGCGCCCGTCGGATGCCCGCCCCGGCGCTCCGGGCCACCCACGCACCCTCCCCGACCGCCTCGCCGAACTGCACAAAATGACCGCCGACCTGCGACGCTAGGAACTCTCGGACTCCAGGTCCCGGCATCCTCCGCCCAGCGACCCGCCTGTCTCGGTGGGTGAATATGCAGCCGATGTCGGCAGCGCGGAATGCCCGGGGTGGGTCCGGAATGCGGAAAGCCGGGACCACGGTGCGGGACGGTCGCGGGGCTGGCGGCGCTCAGCGTCAGGCGGCGGATGGCGGAACTGTAGGGCCCTCGACGACCAGCGTCACGCACTCGCGGAACAGGTCGTCGACCGTGCGGCCGGGGGCGAAGTACTCCGTGATGCCGGCGATCACCGTGGGGTACGTGGCGCGGTAGGCGTCCAGGTCGAAGTCCTTCAACGCCTCCTCGTCGGGGCGGGGGGCCTGCTCCTCCAGGGCGAAGCCGATCGTCACCCGCTCGGCGGTCAGGACGATCACGCGGGCCTGATGCAGGGGCAATCCTCGCGCCACCAGGGTGCTCATCGCCAGCTCGGACAGGGCGGCCATGTTCCGCGACATCTGGGCGATCGAGATGATCCGGGCGCCGTCGGGGTGGGCCAGCAGGGCCTGCCGCAACCGCGAGGAGAGGCCGACCAGCCAGTCCTGCCAGCGCTCGCCGTCCGCGATCGGCACGGCGGGCAGCGGCGTGAGGATCTCCTCGGCGATGGCGGTGATCAGCGCCGCCTTGTTCGGGATGTGCCAGTAGAGGGTGGGCGCCTGCACGCCCAGCCGGGCCGCGAGCTTGCGCAGCGTGACGTTGTCGAGTCCCTCGGCGTCGAGCAGGGCCACCGCCTCGGTGACGATCCGTGTCCGATCCAGGGCCACACGCGGCACTCTATCAGTGTTAGAGTCTCTAACACTGTAAGAGAGAGGGAGGCCGGAGATGAAGGCAGCGGTTCTGCACGAGCGCGACGGGGTCCCGCGCTACGAGGACTTTCCCGACCCGGTGGCCGGCGAGGGTGAGGTGATCATCGAGGTCAGGGCGGTCGCCGTGGAGAACGTCGACAAGGCCGTCGCGGCCGGCACGCACTACGCGGGGCGGGCGATGATGCCCGAGTTGCCGGCCATCCCGTGCTTCGACGGCATCGGCACGCTCGCCGACGGGCGGCTCGTCGGCTTCGGCAACCCCCGCCCGCCGTACGGTGCCCTCGCCGAGCGCACGGTCGTCTCGGCCGGTGCGTTCGCCCCGATCCCGGAGGGACTCGACCCGGCGGTCGCGACCGTGCTGCCCAGCGCGATCAGCGGCATGTCCATGAAGGTCGCGGCCGGCCTCCAGCCGGGCGAGTCGGTGTTGGTGCAGGGCGCGACGGGAGTAGCGGGCAGGCTCGCCGTCCAGGTGGCCCGGCTGCTCGGGGCCGGCCGCGTCGTCGCCACCGGGCGTGACGACGGGCAACTACGCGAGCTCGGCGCCGACCAGGTGATCAACACGACGCTCAACGACGAAGACCTCAAGATTGCGTACGCCGACACGCGTACCGACGTCGTTGTCGATTTTCTGTGGGGCCGCCCTACCGAGATCCTGCTGCACGCGATGGTCCCGGAGAGCTTCGCCTTTCCGAAGCCGCTGCGGCTCGTGCAGATCGGCGAGGTGGCGGGCTCGGAGCTGACAATCCGGGCCGACAGCCTGCGTACGTCGGGCGTCGAGATCTACGGCGCCGCCAAGGGACTCGGCCCCGAGACGATGGGTGAGGCGTACGGCCAGGTCCTCGAGTGGGCGACGAACGGCGAGCTGACCTTCGCGCTGGAGAGGGTGCCGCTCAGCGACATCGAGGCGGCCTGGCAGCGCACCGATCTGCACGGGAAGCGCCTGGTCGTGCAACCCTGAGGGGCGATGGACGAATACACCCTTCTCGGCACCCAGATGATCATCACGCACGCCCGCCTGCGCGACATGCTCGACGACCTCCGCGACGGACTGCCCTGCCTCGAGTTCTGCACGCTGCTCACCGAGCATCACACCGATGAGGACGACAATCTGTTCCCCCGGCTCGCCGCCCGTCACCCGCAGTTGCGGGAGTTCCTCGACGAGCTGCGGCGCGACCACCTGATCATCGCGCAACTGCTGAAGAACGGGGAGGATGACCGGGAGGCGCTCGCCGCGGTGCTCGAGACGCACTTCACCGGGGAGGAGAAGCGGCTCACCGCACTGCTGAACGAGCTGGGACGGGCAAGCTGAGGAGGCAACGCGTGGACGTGCCGGAGCCGCGGGTCGACTGGCGCAGCAAGGGGTTCTTCCTGCCCGAGGGGGAGCGCACCGCCGCCGACTACGCGAAAGAGAAGCCCAGCCTCTTCGGCGGCGGCTTCACCTGGCCCGTGCTGGCGCTGCGCCGCGAGGCGGCCATGGCGAACATCGCGACCATGGCCGCCTACAGCGCGCGGCACGATCTCGACTTCGCCCCGCACGCCAAGACCACGATGGCGCCCGGACTGATCGCCGCGCAGTTCGACGCCGGCGCGTGGGGGATGACGGTCGCGACGCCCAACCAGGCGCTGATCCTGCGCAAGCTCGGCGTCGCCCGGATCTTCATCGCGAACGAGGTGCTCGACCCGACCGCGCTGCGCTGGCTGGCCGGACAGCAGGACATCTACTTCCAGGTGGACTCGCTCGCCGGCGTGGCAGCGGCCGACGCGATCGGGAGCGGCCGTCTGCGCGTCTTCGTCGAGCTCGGTCATGCGGGTGGGCGGACGGGCGTACGCACGCTCGAAGATCTGGAGGCCGTGGCGCGCGCGGCGCAAGGCGCGCAACGGCTGGAACTCGTCGGGGTGACCGCGTATGAGGGTCAACTGGCCGACGAGGCCGAGGTGGACGATTTCCTCGATCTGCTCGTGGCCGGGGTCGATCGGCTGAGGGCCGCGGGAATCGAGTTCTCCCTGGTCTCGGCCGGTGGGAGTGCCTGGTTCGACCGGGTGGTGGCTCGGCTCGCCGCGCTGCCGCGCGACATGCGCCTCATTCTGCGCAGCGGAGCCTCCGTCACCCACGACGACGGTTTCTATCGATTGCGTACGCCGTTCCGCCGCGTTCCGGCGGAGGGGCCGCTCACCGCCGCGCTGGAGATCTGGGCGCAGGTCCTCTCCACGCCGGAACCGGGGCTGGCGATCGTCGGGATGGGCAAGCGGGACGCGCCTTTCGACGAGGGCCTGCCCGTGCCGATGGAGGCGCGGCGGGACGGCAAGACGTTCGATCCGGCCGCCTCGGTGACCAAGTTGAACGATCACCACACCTACGTGGCGGCCGACGGCCTGGCGGTGGGCGACCTGATCCGGTTCGGCATCTCGCACCCGTGCACCGCCTTCGACAAGTGGCGGCACATCCCCGTGATCGACGAGGAACGCCAGGTCGTGGACGTGCTGGCGACGTACTTCTGAAATTTGTCGTACCCCCGGAGCACGATGACGCCATGACGAACTTCTGGTTGGAGCCGTGGGACGAGCGGGGTCCGATCCTCGAGCGGCGGGCGAATACCCCCGAGATGCAGACCTATCTCGGTGGTGTCGAGTCGGAGGAATCGATCGCGTCGCGCCACAAACGCATCCTCGACGGGGTGCGAGCCGGCACCACCAGCATGTTCCTGCTCATGGTCGCCGACGATCCCGACCCGATCGGCTCCGTGGGGTACTGGGAGAAGGAGTGGCTCGGCCAGACCGTCTACGAGATGGGATGGAAGGTGCTGCCCGGTTTCCAGGGCCGCGGCCTCGCGGTCGGCTCCACCCTCGCCGCGATCGGGCTGGCCGCCGCCGAGGGCCGGCATCGCTTCGCCCACGCGTACCCGCGTACCGACAACACGGCGTCCAACGCGGTCTGCCGCAAGGCCGGCTTCGAGCTGCTCGGCGAGTCGGATTTCGAGTACCCGAAAGGAAATCCGATCCGCTGCAACGACTGGCGATTCGATCTGAAAGAGGTCGGCGGCCCGCCGTAAAGATTCATTCGCGACGATGCCTCCCGGCTGGCCCACGTTGCCTCGCGGCTGGCCCACGTTCCCTCCCGGCTGGCAGAGTGAGGCCATGAGCCTCGCTGACGGGCAAGGCGGGTACCGCGTGCGTTTCGACTGGGGTCCGGTCGGTGCCGACGCGGTCGCGCCGGGCGCCGCGTTCGTCGCCGTGGTCGACGTTCTCTCGTTCACCACGACGCTGACCGTGGCGGTCGAGCAGGGGCTGCACGTGCTGCCCTATCGCTGGCGCGACGACTCGGCGGTCGACGTGGCCCGGCGGCACGGCGCGATGCTCGCGGTGCTCCGCAAGGAGGCCGGCCCGGGCCAGGTCACGCTGTCGCCCGAGAGCATCCTGCACGCCAACCTGCGCGCCGAGGGCATCGACCGGCTGGTCCTGCCCTCGCCGAACGGGTCGGCCATCTCGGTGCGGCTCGCCGACGCCGGGGTGACCGTGATCGGGGTGTCGCTGCGCAACGCGGCGGCCGCCGCGACCTGGGTGCGGGAGCGGGCCGGCGACCGGCCGATCGGGGTGATCGCGTCGGGGGAGCGGTGGCCGGACGGCTCGCTGCGCCCCGCGATCGAGGACCTGCTCGGCGCCGGCGCCTTCCTGCACGGCCTGACCGAGCCCGCCGCGCCGGCGGGCTCGGCGGCGGCCGGCTCCACGGCGGCCGGCTCGGTGGCGGCCGGCTCGGCGGCGGCCGGCTCCACGGCGGCGGCCGGCTCCACGGCGGCCGGCTCCACGCAGGCGGGCTTCTCGCCGGAGGCGGAGGCGGCCATGTGGGCCTATCGTGGGGTCGCCGAGGGTCTGGGCGACGCGCTCTGGGCCTCGGTCAGCGCGCGTGAGCTGCGTGCCTTCGGCTTCGAGGGCGACGTCGCGGTGGCCTCGGCGGTGGGCGTGTGCGACGTCGTGCCGGTGCTGCGGGACGGGTGGTTCGTCGATGGAGGATCGCTCGCCGTGGTCTGACGGGTGTGGCGGATTCCGCCGGTGGAGGGCTTCCGCTGGCGGAAAAGCGCCACTTTCGCTCGGTGGCTGAGTGTTTGGTGAGCGGCTGCCCGATCGTGGGAGTCGCCAACAGGAGTTCTCGCGAAGGAAGTAACCCCCATGCGTAAATGGTGGCCGCTGGTGACCGTGTGTCTCGGCACCTTCATGCTGCTGATCGACGTGACCATCGTGAACGTGGCACTGCCGCAGATGGCCACCGACCTGAGCACCTCGTTCAACGCGCTGCAGTGGGTCGTCGACGGGTACGCGCTGGCCCTCGGGGTGCTGCTGCTCGGCGCCGGCGCCCTCAGCGACATGCACGGGCACCGCCGGTTCTACGTCGGCGGGCTGATCGTCTTCGCCCTCGCCTCGCTGGCCTGCGGTCTGGCCGCCGGCCCGGCGCTGCTGGTCACCGCCCGGGTGGTGCAGGGCGCGGGCGCCGCGGCGATGTTCACCACCACGTTCGCCCTGCTCAACAGCTCCTACCAGGGGCGCGAGCGCGGCGTCGCGTACGGCATCTGGGGTGGTGTCTCGGGCGCCGCGACGGCCGTCGGCCCGGTCCTCGGCGGGCTGCTCACCGAGGGGCTCAGCTGGCGCTGGATCTTCCTGGTCAACCTGCCGATCTGCGTGGCCGCCGTGATCATGTGCTTCACGACGCTGCGTCACGACGGCGAACGCCGGCCCGGCCGGTTCGACCTGTGGGGCACGCTGACCTTCACGATCGCCGCCGGCACGCTGACCTTCGCCGTGATCCGCGCCAACGACGAGGGCTGGTCGTCGGTCAAGACCTGGGGACTGATCGCGGTCTCGGCCGTCGCGCTCGCCGCGTTCGTCCTCATCGAGTGGCGCACCGACCACGCGATGTTCGATCTGCGCCTGCTGCGCAACCGCTCGTTCACCGGCATCCTCATCGCGAGCCTGCTGGTCAACTTCTCGGCGTTCGCGGCCTTCACGTACACGTCGATCTGGCTGCAGTCGGTGACCGGCCTGTCCCCGCTGCGAGCCGGTCTGGTCGGCCTGCCGATGTCGGTCTGCGCGATGCTGGCCTCCGGAGTGGCCGGCGCCCGCCTGCACGGCCGCTCGCCGCGCCTGATCATCGGCGGCGGCATGCTGCTGATCGGCGTCGGCGGCCTGCTGCTCGCCCTGTTCGTCGGCGCCGACTCGACCTGGGCGGCGCTCATCCCCGGCTACATCGTGATCGGTCTCGGCGTCGGCCTGGTCATGCCCACGCTCGCGTCGTCGGCGATGGCGGCCGTGCCCACGCGCCGCGGCGGCATGGCGGCCGGCTCGCTGACCACCGCCCGCCAGCTGGGCTTCGCGATCGGCGTCGCGGTCCTCGGCACGGTCTTCGCCGCCCGCGCCACCGACCACCTGGGCTCGTCCGAGGCCGCGCACGCGGTGGCCGGCGGGCAGGCCGCGCGCCTGGCCGGCACGGTGCCCGAGGCGGCGATCCGGGGCGCGGCCGCCGCGGGCCTCGACGCCGGCTTCCTGATCAGCGGCGTGGTCGGCCTGGTCTGCGCCCTGCTGGTGTTCCTCATGGTCCGTCCCACCGCGCCGGCCCCCGGCGAGCCGGCCCGCGAGTCGGTGGCCGCCTGACCGCCCGGCCCGGGTCCGCAATGGACCCGGGCCGCGTCCTCACCGGCGCCGCCATCGCCGTCGACTACAACCGCTTCCTCGTGATCGAGCGCGACGGGGGCCAGGGCGCCACCGCCGTCATCAAGCGCGTCCACCTCGCCGGCAAGCGCGACCGCACCCCCCACCGCCTGGGCGGTTTCGGCCCCACTTCAGCTTTCCGACGGCCGCCCCCGCCGATCCCCGCGCTCGTGTGCCACTCAGGGCCGCAGCGCGACTCTCGCGTGAGTGGGCGTCAGGCCTTCTCGTATTCGAATTCGGCCGCCACCAAAAGAATCAGCAGCACGGCGCCCGTCCCGGCCACCGCGACGCCGACGGGCACCAGCACGCCGGCGGCGGAGGCGATGATGCCCAGGGACGTGATGGCGATCAGCGACCAGCGGCCGATGCGGGCGGCGGGCCGGAGGCGCGGCGGGACCGACCGCCGGGAGGCCATCCGGACAGCCACGCCGACGATGACCGCGAACAGGGCGACCGCCAGGACGAAGACGACGCTGCCGGGAAGCGAACGGAAGTAGGTGCCGTCCTGCGCGCCGGGGATGGCCGCGGCCTGGGCGAACAGGCCGGCCAGGGCCAGGACCGCCGCCACCGAGGCGAAGATGACGCTGGCGGCCTTGAGAGCCTCGCTCTGGTTGAGCAGGCCCTGCGTGGAGCGGGCCACCGCCAGCTGCTGGTCGGCGGTCTCCCGGGCCTCCTGCACGCTGCGCAGCTGCTGCTCGACGGCCAGCGACGCGCTCAGTTGCTCCAGCAGGTGCTGGGTAGCGGCCAGCAACGTCGGCAGGTCGGACTCCGCGACCACCGCCTGGTGGTAGCTGAGCATCGGCCGTCCACCGACGACGGCGGTGCCGCGGGCGTGGGTCTCGGCGTTGCGGTTGAGGTCGTGCCGGAGCCGGGCCACCCGGCGGATCCGGAGTTCGGCCCGGTCGCGCAGGGTCTCGGCGTCCTCGTCCTCGGCCGGGGCCGGGGCGTCCAGCTCCTCGAGGGCCGCCGCGCGGGTGGTGCGGGCGGCCATGGTCGCGGCGATCGTCTGGCAGTTCGACAGCACCATGCCGAGCACCCGCAGCCGGCCGAGCTCACCGTATTGGTCGAGGCCTTCGGCGACCGTGTTCGTGGCCCAGACGTAGACGGCCTGACGATCGGGACCGTTGATGTCGGGCGGGACGCGGACGGCCATCTGGGCCGGGCGGTACCCGATCGCGGTGTCCTTGATGAGCAGCTTGCGCAGCTCGCCGGCGCGAGAGACCGGCAGGTCGTCGGGGTCGCCGGAGGCGAACAGCGCGCCGGGGCCGCCGGGCAGCAGCAGGATCTGCTGGCGGGCCGCCGCGGCCTCGAGCCGGGCGTCGTCGCCGAGCACCGCGGGCGCCAGCGTCGACGTCCCGATCTTGATCTCGACGGCGGGGTCGTAGGCGTCGCGCTCGGCCAGGATGATGCCGTCGAGCGGCGCGGTCACCGTGAGGTCCAGCAGAAGCACCTCGACGTCGCCCGCCATTCGCGCCACTGCCGTGGTCACCGCGGTCACCCGGTAGGCGGTTCCGGCGTGCGGCGCGCCGTACTCGTCCGGGTCCCACGACCGGACGCCGGTGATGATCGGCCGCCACGGCGAATCGGCGAACTCGGACTTGCCGTCGCGCGGTGTGACGCCGAACAGCGAGGCGGACTCGTCGTGCCCGCTCGGGGAAACCGGCCGAGGGTCGACGGGGTACAGAGTGATGATCCTCGCTGCGATGTCCACGGATTCGACTGTAGGAAAGACCGCCAATGACGATCTCTGTTGTGGCGCGTGCCAGGAGGGTGCCTTATCGGTGTTGAGTCTTCTCCACAGCCAGGCGGTCGAGAATGGCGCTCAAGCCCAGGTCAAAACGCGCGGTGAAGTGGCCGGCCAGAAACTCGCCGGCAACCGCGGTGAGGTCGGGGTACTGCTGTTCGGGTAGGGCTGCCAGGAAGGTTTCGACCTTGTCGAGCTGTTGGCGCGGGCCCTTGCCGAATGCGGTCTCCTGGCTCGCGAAGCCGATGACGTAGTTGATGAAGACGATGTAGCCGTAGCTTGCCAGCTTGTCGCCGAACTCGTGGTCGCGCAGTGCTCCGATGACGTGGTCGGTCAGGCGCAGGCCGTTAGGCCCGAAGATCGGCCGGCCGAGGAGGAGCTGCGGGGCGGCGGGATGCGCGATGAGCGCCTGGCGCAGGCCGTGGCCGATGGTGTCGAGTTGCTCTCGCCAGCCCGCCTGCCGTGACGGCAGTTCGCACTGGCCGACGACGTGGTCGAGCACCAGGGCGAACAGCTGGTCCTTGCCCTTGACGTGCCAGTACAGCGATGGCGACTTGATGCCCAGCCGCGCCGCCAGTTTCCTGGTGCTGAACTGCTCGACCCCGTCCTCGTCGAGCATCTCGAGGCACACGCGCACGATCTCGGCGCGGTCCAGCCGCGTCTCGCCGTCGTTTGCGTCGGGCCACGGATAGCCCCAGTCCTGCCCGGCCATCGGCCTCCCTCGTCCGGTGGCAGCCACCCTACCATTGCAAGAGACTGCCTATCACTGCTAGTTTGCCCCTACCAGCGATAGGGAGAGTCGGTCATGGTCTTAGCGCATTCCGAAGAAGCCGAGAGCCGGCAGAAGACGGGCTGGCTTCCCCTTGCCGGGATCGTTCTGGCGGTGTTCATGCTGATGCTCGACGCGACGGTGGTGACCGTGGCCTTACCAGCGATGGGCCGCGACCTCGGTGGCGATCTCGCCGACCTGCAATGGGTGGTCAACGCGTACACGATCGCGATGGCCGCGGTCCAGCTGACCGCGGGCGCGCTCGCTGACCGGTACGGCCGGCGCCGACTGTTCCTGATAGCGGTCGCCGGGTTCGCCGTCGCGTCGCTGGCCTGCGGACTTGCCCCCACGGTCGCCGTTCTGGTCGCCGCCCGCGTCGCCCAGGGGCTGGCCGGCGCCGCGATCTTCGCGACCACCCTCGCGCTCATCGCCCAGTGCTACACCGGCGCGGCCCGAGGCACGGCATTCGCCGTCCGTGGCACCACCGCCGGCATCGCCGTCGTGCTCGGCCCCGTCGTCGGCGGCGTACTCACCGACAGCCTCGGCTGGCGATGGATCTTCTTCCTCAACCTGCCCGTCGCGGCGGCCGCGATCTTGATCGGCCGGGCCGCGCTGCCGCGGCGCGAACGCCTCGAGCGCGGCCGCCGCATCGACGTCGCCGGCCCGATCCTGTGGGGCACCGCCCTGGTGGGGATCGTGTACGGGCTGCTCGGCAGCACCGCCCGGGGGTGGACCGACCCCTATGTCCTCGGGAGCCTGGCGGTCGGCGCCGTCACCGCCGTCCTGTTCCTGGTCATCGAACGCCACCTCGCCGCACCGATGCTCGACCTGCGCATGTTCCGCAGCCGGCGGTTCGTCGGCACCCAGATCGGGTCCTTCACCGTCCAGGCCAGCATCTTCGGTCTGCTCGTCTACTTCTCGGTGTACTTCCAGGACCAACTCGGCGACAGCGTGATCGAGGCCGGCCTGTCGTTCCTGCCGATCGTCATCCCGATCATGGTCGCTGGTGCGGCCGTCGGCCCGTTCCTCGACCGGATTTCGCCGCGGCTGGCCGTCGGGGCGGCGCTCACGCTCATCGGCGCCGGGCTGTTGCTCATGCTCGGCGTCACTACGCACACCGGGCTCCACCACCTGATCACTGGCATGATCCTCACCGGGATCGGCTGCGGCATCGGGCTGCCGGCGCTCGGCTCCCTCGCCGTCGATGTCCCACCCGCGCAGGTCGGCATCGCCTCCGGCGTGAACAACACCGCACTGCAGTTCGGCCTCGCCGTAAGCATCGCCGTCTACGGCGCCGTCCTCGGCACATTCCCGCCGACCGCCGCCGGCTTCGCCGACGCTCTCAACCACCTCATCGCGATCGGCGCCGCCACCGCACTCGCCGGCGCGGCGGTAACGGCCGTCCTCCTCCGCGCGAGCCGACGCCACACCAGGTCGTGAGGCCCGACAAGAGCTGCCGCGCCGACCCACGCAGCCCCGGTGGTGCCGTGACTACCGCCTCGCGCGAGAGGCGCGCTACGGCGCTGAGTGGCAGTTGCGTCGCGGTGATCGGCGGGACGGGTTGTATTGCGGTTGGGGCGTTGTCCGGGCGTACGGGAAAATGCGGTGGTGAATGAGCGACGGGCGATTCTCAGCGGGTCCACGTTCGAGGAGCAGATCGGGTATGCGCGGGCCGTGGTCGACGGGGACTGGGTGCACGTTTCGGGGACCACGGGGTTCGACTATCGGACGATGACGATCTCGGACGACGTGGTTGAGCAGGCGGAACAATGTCTGGTCAATGTGGCGGATGCGCTCGCGCAGGCGGGGTGTGGGTTCGCCGATGTGGTGCGGGTTCGGTATTTGCTGCCGGATCGGGAGGATTTTGAGCCCTGCTGGCCGGTTCTGCGCCGGACGTTCGGGGAGGTTCGGCCGGCGGCGACGATGATGGTTTGCGGGCTGGCCGATCCGCGGATGAAGATCGAGATCGAGGTGTACGCCCGGCGGGCGGTCTAGCGCACGAGGCCGTCGACCATCACCGAGTGGGACTGTTTGACGCGGACCAGCAGCGGCACGATCTCCACGTTGTGGATGCCCTCGATGTCGGCGAGCTTCGTGGTGATGTAGCGGTACAGCGCCCCGGCGTTCGCGGCGCGGGCCGAGGCCACGAGGTTGGCGCCGCCGGTCACCGCGGCGACGAAGGCCAGCTCGGGATGGTCGGCCAGCCGCGTTCCGACGCCGGCCAGGTGGGCGGGGGCCACGGTCAGCCAGAGGTTGGCCACCGAGCGCATGCCGACCAGCGCGTCGGCCACGTCCAGGTGGAAGTAGATCTGCCCGCTCGCGGTGAGCTCGCCGACCCGGTGCGCGACCTGCCGCTGGGTCCACCCGGTGGCCGAGGCGAGCGCCGCCCAGCTCGCCCGACCGTCCCGCCCGAGCGCGGCGAGCAGCGGCAGGTCGTCCGCCACCAGCCGCGCGTCGGTGGATCGCGGCGCCGCACCGTCCGCCAGGTACCGCTGCTGCTCCGCGGTCAGGTCGTGGTCGGGCAGGATCCAGTCGGTCTCGCCGCGCCCGGGGAACCGGTGCAGGATCTGGTGCGCGTTGAAGGTCAGCACGTTGGACGCCCGGGGCAGGTGGGTCAGCAGGCCGGGCTGGCCGTCCCTCACCTCCACCTGGCAGGTGATCTCGGCCCCGGCCGCGCCGATGCTGATCCACGAGGTGTCGTCCCGGCGGGCCAGCGCGTCGGCGAGCGCCGGCGCGGTCCCGGGCCGGCAGCCGATCCGCAGCGTCCAGTACGACGACGTCGCTCGCTGGATCGGCTCGGGGCGGGCCAGGATCCGCACGACGCCGTCGCCGCGCATCCGCTGGAATCGCCGGGCGACCGTCTGCTCGGAGATGCAGAGCACGGTGGCGACGCGGGCGAACGGCGCACGCGGGGCGAGCTGCAGCGCGTGGAGGATCTGGCGGTCGACGTGGTCGACGGCGCGGGATTCGGTCGCCATTTGCCCAGCGTACGGCGGGGTAGCCCGGGGAGGTGAGTCCCCTCGGAGGGGGATGGGATCGACGGATGGACCTGCCTAAGGTCCCCTTTACGCCTTTTGCTCGGACAAAACGCCGGAGTCGCACATGTCGGTCTTCCGTGCCGCCAACAATGTCAACAAGCCGCCTCACGACCCGTACCTGATCAACCGGCCCCGGGACGACGCCGCCGTTCCGGACGGGCCCACCGAGCGCATCGCCGAGCGCCGGAACCGGGTCCGCCGCGACCGTCTGGCCTGGCTGGGGGTGCTGGTCGCGGTCTTCGCGCTGATCACCTCGTCGATCGCGGTGCTGGCGGCCTGGCGAGCGATGAATCTGGCCCGCCTGGTCGCGATCGCCGGGACTCCCGCTCCCTCTCCGCATGCCGAGGGCTTCGCCGTCACGTACGCCCAGGAGCCGCTCCGGGTGCAGGTGGGCTGCTCGGCGGTCCTCTTCCTCGACCTCGACGAGCCCCGCGCCAACGCCGACGAGAAGGTCAGCGATCTGCGCTACGACAGCCGCTGCGGGCAGGAGCCGCCGCGGCTCACGCTCGGCCCGGGCGCGGCGGCCGGCGCGCAGGTCAGGGACTCCGACACCGACGCGGACGGCTGCCAGCGGGCGATCCGGACCAGCCCGATCGGTCCCGGCGGCAGCGTCGAGGTGCGCAAGGGCGCGACACTGTGCGTGCTGACCGCCGCCATCCCGGCCTCGATGTCGCTGGTCGAGGTCACCGACGTGGGCACCACCGGCACCGCCGGCATGCGGGCCACCTCCTGGAAAGTAGCGGGTTGACTCCTGACAGAATGGGCTGCGCCCGTGAACACCTGTGAGGAGACGAGTTCCCGTGATCCGTACCCATGACGCCGGCAGCCTCCGCGCGAGCGACGCCGGCACGACGGTGACGCTCGCCGGGTGGGTGGCCCGCCGGCGCGACCACGGCGGGGTCATCTTCGTCGATCTCCGTGACGCGTCCGGCGTGGTCCAGGTGGTCTTCCGCGAGGAGGACGCGCACGCCCTGCGCAACGAGTTCTGCGTGCTGGTCACCGGCGAGGTGTCCGCGCGTCCCGAGGGCAACGAGAACCCCGACCTCGCCACCGGCGCCATCGAGGTCGTCGCAAGCAACCTGACCGTGCTCAGCGAGTCCGCGCCGCTGCCGCTGCCGGTCGACGACACGATCACCGCGTCCGACGACCTCCGGCTCAAGTACCGCTATCTCGACCTGCGGCGCTCCGGCCCGGCGAGCGCCCTGCGCCTGCGCAGCCGCGCCAACCAGATCGCCCGCGAGGTGCTGCACGCCCGCGACTTCAACGAGATCGAGACGCCGACGCTGACCCGGTCGACGCCCGAGGGCGCCCGCGACTTCCTGGTCCCGGTCCGGCTGCAGCCCGGCACGTGGTACGCGTTGCCCCAGTCGCCGCAGCTGTTCAAGCAGCTGCTGATGGTGGCGGGCATGGAGCGGTACTACCAGATCGCCCGCTGCTACCGGGACGAGGACTTCCGCGCCGACCGCCAGCCGGAGTTCACCCAGCTCGACATCGAGATGTCGTTCGTGACCCAGGACGACATCATCGCGCTCGGCGAGGAGATCGTCTCCCGGCTCTGGGGCGAGCTGGCCGGCCACGAGATTCCCCGGCCCATCCCGCGGATCACCTGGCACGACGCAATGAACCGGTACGGATCCGACAAACCCGATTTGCGGTACGGCGTCGAGCTGGTCGAGTTGACGTCATACCTTGCGGGCACCGAGTTCCGCGTCTTCGCGGGCGCGATCGACGCCGGTGGCTACGTCGGCGCCGTGGTCATGCCGGGCGGCGCGTCGCAGACCCGCAAGGAGCTGGACGGCTGGCAGGACTGGGCCAAGGCTCGGGGCGCCCGCGGTCTGGCCTACGTCGTGCTCGACTCCGAGACTGGCGAGCCGCGCGGGCCGGTCGCGAAGAACCTGTCAAATGAGCATTTGTCGGGATTGGCCGACGCGGTCGGGGCCAAGCCGGGCGACGCGATCTTCTTCGCGGCGGCATCCGAGCGTCGTGAGGCGCAGGAGCTGCTCGGCGCCGCCCGCATCGAGATCGCCAAGCGGTCCGGCCTGATCGACGAGAGCGCCTGGGCCTTCTGCTGGGTCGTCGACGCGCCCATGTTCGAAAAGACGGAGGAGGGCGGCTGGACGGCGGTCCACCACCCCTTCACCTCGCCGAACGCGGACTGGATCGACAACTTCGAGTCCGCGCCCGACGAGGCCCTCGCCTACGCGTACGACATCGTCTGCAACGGCAACGAGATCGGCGGCGGCAGCGTCCGTATCCACCGCGCCGACGTGCAGAGCCGCGTCTTCGACCTGCTCGGCATCACGCCCGAGGAGGCGCAGGACAAGTTCGGCTTCCTGCTCGAGGCATTCAAGTACGGCCCGCCGCCGCACGCCGGCATCGCGCTCGGCTGGGACCGCACCTGCATGCTGCTGTCGGGCAACGACTCGATCCGCGAGGTCATCGCGTTCCCGAAGACCCGCGGCGGCTACGACCCGCTGACCACCGCGCCCACCCCGATCACCGCCCAGCAGCGGCTCGAGGCCGGCATCGACGCCAAGCCCAAGGCCACGGCGGGCCCCGCCGGCACCGGCGGCCAGGCCGCTCCCGTCGAGCACTCGAACTAAGAGCACCCGAGATCAGCGAGGGCCAGCAAAACGAGGACAAGCGACCGGCCTGGCGGCGGCACACCGAAGCCGAACGCCGCCTGCCGGTCGCGCTGGCCGTCGCCGCGCTGATCGCGCTGCAGTGGTTCCTGCCCGACCGGCTCACCTTCGGCCCGCGCTGGCTGCTCCCGGCCATCGAGTTCCTGCTCATCGCCGTGCTGGTCGCGGCCGATCCGGGCCGGATGAAGCGGGACACCGGGGTGCTGCGGATGGTGGCGCTCGGCCAGATCGCCGTGATCAGCCTGGGCACGGCGTGGTCGGTGGCGATGCTCATCCGCGACATCGTCACCGGCTACGACACCGGCAACGCCGCCCAGTTGCTCGGCGTGGGCTCCGGTATCTACCTGATGAACGTGCTGACCTTCGCGATCTGGTTCTGGGAGCTGGATCGCGGGGGGCCGGTCGCCCGGGCGCACGGCACCGACCCGTACCCGGACTTCCTCTTCCCGCCGATGACCTCGCCGGACCTGGCGCCCAAGGACTGGGAGCCGAACTTCACCGATTACCTGTACGTGGCGTTCACGAACGCGACCGCGTTCAGCCCGACGGACACGCTGCCCATGACCCGCCTGGCCAAGGTGATCATGGCGCTCGAGTCGGCGATCTCGCTCGTGACCGCGGCGCTGGTGGTCGCCAAGGCGGTAAACGCTCTCGCGTAGCTCCACGGTGGAGTTTGACGTTGCCCTGTTCCGGGGTAACTGCACGTCAGATGGCTCTCACCCCCGGAGGATCTGATGCTCGCAATTGCCGCCGCGATCGTTTTCGGTATCGCGCTTCTGCTGGACCTGTTCGACACCGACCTGGGCGCGCACGACCTGCTCAACTTCCAGACCCTGACGCTGCTCGGCCTGCTGCTCATCGCGCTCTACCTGGCCGGGATCGGCAGTGGCCCGCGTACCGGCACGGGTTCGGGCCGCCGCTTCTACGGCCGTCGCCCCGGCCGGGGCTGACCGTTTCGGCCCGTCCTTCGGTGCATTTCGGGCATCGCTGGGCGGGCCGGTACTGTCGTTGCCGATGGAAACGGACGGGCTCTTCTCGCTGGCTCAGCCCGGTGGCGTGCACGCCGCGTCGCCGGCCTCGGGTTTCACCCCGCCGGCCGCCGATTCGCCGTTGCCCGTCCGCATGCGTCCCGCCAGCCTCGACGAGCTGGTCGGCCAGGAGCATCTGCTCGCGCCCGGCAGCCCGCTGCGCCAGCTGGTCACCGGCTCGAGCCCGATGTCGGTGATCCTGTGGGGCCCGCCCGGCACCGGCAAGACCACCATCGCGCACCTGGTCGCCGCCGCCACCGACCGCAAGTTCGTCGCCATGTCCGCCCTCTCGGCCGGGGTCAAGGACGTCCGCGCGGTCATCGACACGGCCCGGCGCGAGCGTCGTCACGGCGGCCCGCCGACGGTCCTGTTCATCGACGAGGTTCACCGCTTCAGCAAGACCCAGCAGGACTCGCTTCTCGCCGCCGTCGAGGACCGCACGGTCACGCTGCTCGCCGCGACCACCGAAAATCCGTACTTCTCGGTCATCTCACCGCTGCTCTCGCGCTGTGTGCTGCTCACGCTGCAGGCGCTCGGTGACGACGACGTCCGGCGCCTGGTGCGCCGCGCACTTATCGACGAGCGAGGGCTGGGCGGTGCCGTCACGCTTTCCGCCGAGGCCGAGGACCATCTCGTACGCCTCGCGTCCGGCGACGTCCGCAAAGCGCTGACCGCCCTCGAGGCCGCGGCGTCGTCCGCACAGGCGCAGGGAAACGCCGAGATCGACCTGGCGACCGCGGAAAAGGCGGTCGACGTGGCGGCCGTGCGCTACGACCGGGACGGCGACGCGCACTACGACGTGATCAGCGCCTTCATCAAGAGCATGCGCGGCAGCGACCCCGACGCGGCGCTGCATTGGCTGGCCCGCATGCTGGTCGCCGGGGAAGACCCGCGGTTCATCGCCCGGCGGATCGTCATCTTCGCGAGCGAGGACGTCGGCATGGCCGACCCGCAGGCCCTGGTGGTGGCGAGCGCCGCGGCGCAGGCGGTGCAGCTCATCGGCCTGCCCGAGTGCCAGCTCAACCTCGCCCAGGCCGTGGTGCACATGGCCACCGCGCCCAAATCCAACGCGGTCACGACGGCGCTCGGCGCGGCGATGGCCGACGTGCGGGCCGGCCGTGGGGGATCGGTCCCTGCCCATTTGCGCGATGCGCACTACCCCGGCGCGCGTGGTCTTGGTCACGGTCGCGGGTACAAATACCCCCATGACGACCCGCGCGGCGTCGTCACGCAGCAGTACATTCCCGACGACCTGACCGGCGCCGACTACTACCAGCCCACCGATCACGGCGCCGAACGCGCAGTAAGCGAGCGGGTCCCGCGCCTGCGCCGGATAGTGCGCGGGCTGCCGGCCCCGGCGCGGCCCGCTACCCCCGCCGAACCTCCGCCGCCGATACCCGACCGCGCGGCGGGTGGTGCATCTGGCGCCGATGCGTCACGCTCTTCGGTTAGCACCGGCCCAACGCCGCAGCCAGCGGTTTCAGCAGGTGACGCACCGGCTGCGGTCGGTGATGACCCGCAGCCGGACGCCCCGGATTCGTCGCCGGCGCCGACGGCTTCGGCAGACAACGACGCTTCGCCGGACGCGCCACCGGTGGGGCCCGGAAGCGGGACGGCCGACAAGGCCGAGGGCAGTGCAGTCGACAGCGGCGAGACCGCCGGAGAGGAACAGCCGTGAAATCGCGCGGTGCCGAACGGCCCGACGACGAGGCCGACCTGCGCAGCGACACCGGAGCCCGCAAGGGCCGCCGGTTCGGTCGAGGCCGCCCGGAGCCGGCGGCCGCGGCGGCGCCCGAGGAGGTCCCGCAGGAGGAGACCGGCTGGCTCGACGACCTGCGCACCGCGAAGGAGCAGCGCGCCGCGATCGGCCCCGGCACCCTCGCCGGCGAGACCCGCCCCAGCAAGAGCGGCCGGGTGGCGCCCGGCCCCGACGACTTCCCCGACGAGGAGATGCCGATCGGCGGCGGCGCGCCCGGCTGGCAGGACCCGAGCGGCGCCCAGCCCGCGACCGGTCGCCGTGACGCCGCCCAGCCCGGCTGGCAGTCGCCGAGTGGGGCACACCCCGCCCCCGGCTGGCAGGCCCCGAGCGGCGCGCAGCCGGCGCCCGGCCGTCGCGACGCCGCGCCCGGTGGTCACGCCGCTCAGCCGGCGCCCGGTCGCCGTGATGCCGCCCAGCCCGGTTGGCAGTCGCCGAGCGGTACGCACCCCGCGCCCGGTCGTCGCGACGCCGCCCAGCCCGGCTGGCAGTCTCCGAGCGGAGCGCACCCGGCGGCCCGGTCCGGCCCGGTGCAGCCGCCGGCGGGACGATTCGACGATTCCCGGCCCGCACCCGGCCGGCAAGACGGCGGGTCCGCGGGCGGCTGGGACGAGCCGCGCGTCGCACCCGGCCGCCAGGAGGGCGGCTGGGACGATTCCCGGCCCGCTCCCGGGCCGGTGAGCGCGCCCGGCGGACGCACCGGACGCACCAACCCCGTGCCGCGGCAGGCAACGTCGCCGGTGTCGCCCGCGCAGCAGCCTCCGCCGGGACGGATGGGTCAGGGCCCGACGGGTGCCGCGCCCGTTTCACCCGGCCAGTACCCGCAGGGCAGGCCGGCGGGTGCCGCCGGCGATTACCCGCAGTCCGCGCCGGTGTCCCCTGGGCAGTACCCGCAGCAGCCCGGGCCGATGGGCGCCGCGCCCGTGTCGCCGGGGTCGCGCCGTGGCGGTCCGGCCGGGCCGCCGCAGATCCCGACGCAGGCACGCGGGCGGGGTGACCAGGCCGCCTACTCGACCCGGCACGGCGCCGGCGCCGAGGACGACGGACGCCGCCCGCTCGACCCGATGACCTCCGGGCCTATCCCGCCGGTGCCGCTCTCCGGCAACGCGCCCGAGGTGCCGATGTCGCGCCCGGTCTCCCCGGCGTCGCGGCCGGTGTCTCCGGCCTCCCGGCCCACGTCGTCGGCGGGGCCGCGTGACCGCTTCCGCACCGACGGCCCGACGACCGGCGGCCGGCCGGCGGGGCCTGGTGCGCCGATGCCTGCCTCGCCCGCCGGGCCACCGGCCGGACCCCCGTCCGGCTTGCCTTCCGGCCCGCCCGCGGGCGGGCGTTTCGGCGGCCCGAGCCCCAGCTTCCCCGGCGGCGGCCCGGGCTACCCGGGTGGCGGCGAATCCACCGGCCGCCACGGTGGCGAGTCCACTGGCCGTCACGGCGGCGACGCCAACGGACGGCCCGGCGGCGATCCCAACGGACGGCCCGGCAGCGATCCCAGTGGCCGGCTCGGCGGAGATTCCGGCGGGCGGTTCGACGGCGATCCCAGTCGTCGGCTTGGCGGGGATTCCGGCGGGCGGTTCGGCGGCGAGGGCAATGGGCGGCCCGGGGATGTCAGCGGGCGGCACGGTGGCGACGTCAATGGGCGGCGCGGCGATGCTCCCGCCTATTCGGGCGGCGAGTCGACGGGGCGGCATGGCGGCGACTACCCGGGTGGGGACTCGACCGGGCGGCACGGCGGCGATGGTTCCGGCTTTGACAACACCGGGCGGCACGGTGGCGACCCCCTTGGACGGCGCGCAGCCGACGGCCCAGGCGGTGGGCCGGATTTTACGAACGGTGGCGAGTCCACCGGTCGGCATGGCGGCGTCGCGGGTGACTTCCCCGGTACTCCGGGATATCAGGACAGCGAGACGACGGGCCGGCACGGCAGCGCCCAGGGCCGTCGCGGCGACGGCACCGGCCGGCGCGGCGGCGACCCCGCGGGCGAGGGCACGGGCCGCCACGGCTCGCCCGACGACGGCGGCTCGACCGGCCGTCGCCGCCCGCAGGATCTCGCCGACGGCGGTAACACCCGAGGCCCACGCGGCCGCGGCGGCCGCAACGTGCCCGCACAGGGCGACGCCGGTGGCCCCGGTGGCCCGGGCGGTCCCGGTGGTGCTCGCGGCGCCGGTGGATCCGGACGCTCGGGCGGACCCGGCGCCGTAGGCGGTCCGGGCATGGGCGCGGCCCCCGTTGTGGGCGGTCCGGCGCCGACGGGCCCGGTGCGGGCGGCCGCCAAGGTCACTCCGCCGGTGGTGCCGGGTCGGCAGGGTGCTCGCACCCCGGCGGTCCCCGGTCGAGCGGGTGCCATGGCCGGCGGAGCGGCGCAGCGGCCCGGCGAGGGCACCGGCCCGATCAACGCCCAGCGCGGCGGGCGTGGGCCGCGCAACGGCCCGGCCACGGGCGCGATGCAGCCCGGCCCCGGCGAGCCCGGCATGCCGCCGGGCCCCGACGGCATGCGGCGCGGCCCCAAGGGCCGGCCCGGTCCGGGCGGAATGCGCCCCGACGTGGACGACATGCCCTCCGGCCCGGTTGGCATGCGCCCCGGGATGCGCCCCGACGTCGATGACATGCCTTCGGGCCCGGTTGGCATGCGCCCGGGGATGCGTCCCGATGTGGATGACATGCCTTCGGGCCCGATCGGCATGCGGCCGGGGATGCGTCCCGATGTGGATGACATGCCTTCCGGCCCGATCGGCATGCGGCCGGGGATGCGTTCCGACTTCGATGACATGCCTTCCGGTCCGGTCGGAATGCGGCCCGGTGCAACTCCGCCTGGTGGGATGCCGCCCGGTGGGATGCCGCCTGGTGGAATGCCGCCCGGGCCCGTCTCGCCGGGGCGTCCGCCGCTCGGGGGACCGCAGCACAGTCAGCCCCTGCCGGGCCGGCCGGTGTCGGGTGGGCCGAGTCAGCCGCTCCCCGGACGTCCGGTGTCGGGCGAGCCGGGCGGCGGGCAGCACAGTCAGCCCCTTCCCGGTCAGCCTCTCTCGGGGCAGCACGGCCAGCCGTTGCCGGGCCGGGTCGGTGCGGCGCAGTCGGGTCCGACGCCCGGTGGGCGTGGCACGCCGCCGGGACCCGGGCGTAACGGTGCGTCGGGACCCGGGTCGGGTCCGGCCGGCGCTTCTTCCCTGGGCAGCGCCGCGAAGGGTGCTGCCTCGGTGGGCGCGGCTTCCGTCGGCGCCGCTTCGGTCGGTGCGGCCTCGATCGGCGCGGCCTCAGTGGGCTCAGCCTCGGTCGGTTCCGCCTCGGTCGGTGCCGCTTCCGTCGGCGCCGCCTCGGTGGGTTCCGCCTCAGTTGGTGCCGCTTCCGTCGGTTCCGCCTCGGTCGGTGCCGCTTCGGTGGGCGCTGCTTCGGTGGGTGCTGCCTCCGTGGGGTCTGCCTCGGTGGGCGCGGTTTCGGTCGGGGCCGCGGCCCTGGGTGCGCCCGCCGGTAAGGGAACGCTCGCGCCCGGCCCGGATCGGCCCGGCGACCCGCGGACGGGTGCTCCCGGCGTACCTCCAAGGGGTGAAGTAGTCGGTGCGAGGGCCGGCGCGGCGAAAGCCGCAGCCGGCGAGAACGTCGCGGGCTTGCGCGGCGCCGGCAACGAGCTGCGCGAGAAGTTGCGCACGCAGCGGCGGCTGCGGATGGTGACGCTGGTCTCCCTGGCCGTCGTCGTGCTGGTCGTCATGCCGGTGCTGTTCGGGTTGCGGTCGGCCAGCAAGGACCCCGTGTTCGGCTCGCTCGACTCGCTCGGGGTGCCCGCGTGGGCGGCTCAGGACGTGCACGACAACGGCAGCGGCAGCCGGTGGTGCTTCCTCGACTGCCGGTTCCGGGAGCGCATCGCGCAGTCGTCGAAGTCGTTCCAGGACACCACCGCGACCTACACCACCGCGCTGCAGGCGGCCGGCTGGAAGTCGTGGAAGGTCAGCGAGTGCCCGGAGACGCCGATCACCAAGGACCAGGGCACCTACACCTGCTGGAAGCGGGACGAGTTCACTCTGGACCTGTGGGTGCGGCAGCCGGAGTGCGCCGTGGACCAGGTGGCGGCGCAGGATCCGACGGCGCAGCTGCCGTCCTCGGCGGCCACCGCGGAGCCGAAGAAGTGCGAGGGCTCGACGGTCAGCATCCACGTGCAGAACGCCATCACCGACACTCGCGGCAAGCCGGATCCGCAGCGGGGCAAGCCGCTGGTCGGTGAGACGCCGGACCCGGTTCTCTCCAACGATCCGCTCTTGGAGCCGACACCCGCGGCGTCGTGAAGCGGGCGAGGGTCACGGCCGGTAAGGTCTGCACGTTGACCTGCCACCCGTAGAGGAGAGCCGCCAGATGGACGCCGGGGAAATCGCTGGACTGATCGCCGCGGGCGCCTTCCTGATGCTCGTCATCGTGCTCGCCGTGCCGATCCTCAAGCTCGGCCGCACCGTCGACGCCGCCACCCGGGCGATCAACGACCTGACCGACCGCACCGGACCGCTGCTCTCCAACGTCAACGAGACGGTGGAGAATGTGAACACCACGCTCGGTCAGGTGCAGGTCTCATTGGACGGTGTCAACATTCAGCTCGCCAAGGTCGACACGATCACCGAGCACGCGGCGCACGTCACCGCGAACGTGGCGAACCTGTCCACCGTCGTCGCCGCGGCCGCCGCGAGCCCGCTGGTCAAGGTGGCCTCGTTCGGGTACGGCGTGCGCAAGGCCGTGAACAACCGGCGGCGCGCCGAGGAGGACCGCGAGGTCCGCGAGACGATCAAGCAGCGCCGCAAGGCCCGGCGCTAACCACATAAGGGGAAAAAATGAAGCGCCTGCTGTGGCTGGGCGTCGGCCTGGCCGTCGGCGCCCTCGTCGTTCGCAAGATGACCAAGAAGGCGAACGAGTTCACCCCGTCGGGCATCGCCACCTCGCTGTCGCAATCCGCTGGCGGCCTGGTCGAGTCCGTGCGTAGCTTCGTGGATGACGTCCGCGAGGGGATGACCGAGCGGGAGGAGCAGATTCACCAGGCGTTCGCCGAGGGTGAGCTGTTCGAGGATGGGCATGCTGAATCAAATCAGGATGGCCAGGAGGGGAACCGATGAAGACGGCGGAAGTCAAGCGGCGCTTTCTCGCGCATTTCGAGGCCAACGGGCACACGGTGGTCCCGAGTGCCCCGCTGCCGGCCATCGACGACCCCAACCTGCTGTTCATCAACGCCGGCATGGTGCAGTTCGTCCCGTTCTTCCTCGGGCAGCGCACCCCACCGTATTCACGTGCGGCCAGCGTGCAGAAATGCATCCGGACGCCGGACATCGACGAGGTCGGCAAGACGTCCCGGCACGGCACGTTCTTCCAGATGAACGGCAACTTCTCGTTCGGCGACTACTTCAAGGCCGGCGCCATCCCGCTGGCCTGGGAGCTGTCCACCAAGCCGCAGTCGGAGGGTGGCTTCGGGCTCGACCCGGAGAAGATCTGGGCGACCGTCTACCTGGACGACGACGAGGCCATCGAGATCTGGAAGCAGACCGGCCTGCCCGCCGAGCGGATCGTCCGGCGCGGGAAGAAGGACAACTTCTGGTCGATGGGCATCCCCGGCCCGGCCGGCCCGTGCTCGGAGCTGTACTACGACCGCGGACCGGAGTACGGCCGGGAGGGCGGCCCCGAGGTCGACGAGGACCGGTACCTCGAATTCTGGAACCTGGTCTTCATGCAGCACGAGATCACGGACGTGAAGTCGAAGGAGGACTTCACGATCGTCGGTGACCTCCCGAAACAGAACATCGACACCGGCATGGGCCTCGAGCGGATCGCGTCGATCCTGCAGGGTGTCGACAACCTCTACGAGATCGACGAGGTACGCCCCATTCTCGCCCGCGCGGCGGAGATGACCGGGAAGAAGTACGGCGTCCACTCCGGGCACGCGGCCTCGGAAAGCCACCCGGACGACGTACGCCTGCGGGTGATCGCCGACCACGTGCGCACGGCGCTGATGTTGATCGGCGACGGCGTCACCCCGAGCAACGAGGGGCGCGGCTACGTTCTTCGCCGGATCATGCGCCGGGCGATCCGGTCGATCCGCCTCCTCGGCTGGCAGGCGCCGGCGCTGCCCGAGCTGCTGCCGGTGGCCCGCGACTGCATGGCGCCGTCCTACCCGGAGCTGGCCGAGGAGTTCGGCCGCATCTCCGAGTACGCGTACGCGGAGGAGGACTCGTTCCTCTCCACGCTGCGGGCGGGCACGACGATCCTCGACACGGCGATCACCGACGTCAAGAAGGCGGGCGGGAAGGCGCTGCCGGGCGCGCAGGCGTTCCAGCTGCACGACACCTACGGATTCCCGATCGACCTGACCCTGGAGATCGCGGCCGAGCAGGGCCTCGACGTCGACCAGGACGGCTTCCGGCGGCTCATGGCCGACCAGCGGGCCCGCGCGAAGGCGGACGCCGCCGCGCGCAAGACCGGCCACGCCGACCTCAGCGCCTACCGCGGCGCCCTGGACGCGGGCGGCCCGGTCGAGTTCACCGGCTACCAGGAGATCTCCCGGGAGTCGCGGGTGCGGGCGCTGCTCGGCGGCGACGGTGCGCGGCTCGAGGTGGCCGGCGAGGGCGACTACGTCGAGCTGGTCCTCGACGCCACCCCGTTCTACGCCGAGGGCGGTGGCCAGCAGGCCGACAGCGGCGTCGTCCGGGTCGGCGGCGGTCAGCTCGAGATCGTCGACGTCCAGCAGCCGCTCCCCGGCCTGATCGTGCACAAGGCCCGGGTCATCCGGGGCGAGATCCGCGCGGGGGAGTCGGCCGAGGCCGAGATCGACGTGACCCGGCGGAAGGCGATCTCGCGCTCGCACACCGCGACCCACCTGATCCACCAGACCATGCGGCACTTCCTCGGCGAGTCGGCGACCCAGGCGGGCTCGCTCAACGCGCCCGGCCGCCTGCGGTTCGACTTCAACACGCCGGGGGCCGTCTCGCCGGCGGTGCTGCACGACGTCGAGCAGCAGGTGAACGAGGTGCTGCTCCGCGACCTCGAGGTGCACGCGTTCATCACCTCCCAGGAGGAAGCGCGCCGGCTGGGCGCGATGGCTCTCTTCGGGGAGAAGTACGGCGATGAGGTCCGTGTGGTTGAAGTCGGCGACTATGCGCGTGAGCTCTGCGGCGGCACGCACGTCGCCCGCTCCGGCCAGCTGGGCCTCGTGAAGATCCTCAGCGAGTCGTCGATCGGCTCCGGCGTGCGCCGGGTCGAGGCGCTCGTCGGCATCGACGCGTTCGGCTTCCTGGCCAAGGAGCACCTGCTGGTGTCCCGGCTCGCCGAGCTGTTCCGGGTGCCCGGCGACCAGGTCGCCGACCGGGTCGAGCAGACCGTGACCGCGCTGCGCGACGCCGAGAAGGAGCTCGAGAAGATGCGGGCCCAGATGGTGCTCGGTGGGGCGGGCGCGCTCGCCGGCCAGGCCCGCGACCTCCGCGGCGTCGCGTACGTCGGCACCGAGGCACCCGAGGGCGCGGCCGGCAACGACGTGCGTACCCTGGCCCAGGAGATCCGCGGCAAGATCGACTCCGCCCGTCCGGCGGTGGTGGCGGTCGCGTCCCGGGCCAACGGCAAGGCGTCGCTGATCGTGGCGATCAACGGCTCGGCGAAGAGCCGGGGGCTGTCCGCAGCCGATCTGGTCAAGGGCGCACTTTCCGGCCGAGGCGGCGGAAACGCCGATCTCGCGCAGGGTGGCGGGGTGCCCGCCGACCAGGTTCCGGCGCTGCTCGCAGCGGTGGAGAAGGCTGTGATCGACGCCGCTGGATGAGAGGTGACTACAGGGGGTGGCCGGATGAGCGCGGAGCCGCGGGGTAGGCGGCTGGGCGTTGATGTAGGTAAGGTGCGCGTCGGGGTCGCCATAAGTGACCCTGACGGGATCCTGGCCACCCCCCTGGTCACGGTGTCCCGTGACATGGGCGCGGCACCCAACGCCGTGCCTGGCGATATAGCCGAGCTCGTTCGTCTCGTGGGGGAACACGAGGCGGTCGGGATCGTGGTGGGGCTTCCCGTGCGCCTCAACGGCGCCGAGGGCCCTGCCGCCATCGACATTCGTGCGTACGCTGGGCGACTGGCGGAGGCGGTCGGCACGGTGCCGATCGTCCTGGCGGACGAAAGGATGTCGACCGTGGTCGCAACTCGACGGCTCGCCGAGCGTGGCGTCCGGGGAAAGCGGCAGCGGGCGGTCGTCGACCAGGCGGCCGCGGTGGAGATCCTGCAGAGCTGGCTGGACGCGCAGCGGAGGCAGAGATGATCGACGAGCTGGACCTGGCGTTCGACGAGCACGCCGAACGCGGTAGGCCTCGCCACCGGCGGGGAAACCGCGGTGGAAAGAAGGGCTCGGGTAAGTCCGGCGTCGCGTTTTTGATGGCTTTCGTCCTGTTGGCCGTGCTCGGTGGCGGAGTTTATTTCGGCTACAGCAAGGTCAAGGACTTCTTCGTCGCGGCCGACTACAGCGGCCCCGGCACCGAACCGGTTCAGGTGGCGATCGCCAAGAACTCGACGCTCACGGACATCGGCAACACCCTGGTCGACTCCGATGTCGTGAAGTCCACGAAAGCGTTCGTGAACGCCGCCAACGCCAACCCCCGCGGCAAGAACATCCAGTCCGGGACGTACAAGCTGAAGAAGCAGATGTCCGCGGAGAACGCGGTGAACCTGCTGCTCGACCCGAAGTCGCGGATCACCTCGGGCGTCACCATCACCGAGGGGCAGACCGCCCTGCAGATCTACGCCACGCTGTCGAAGGCGACGAACATCCCGGTCAAGGACTTCCAGGACGCCGCGAAGAAGCCCACCGACCTGGGCGTGCCCGACTACTGGTTCAAGCGGCGCGACGGCAAGCCGGCGGCGACCGCGAGCATCGAGGGCTTCCTGTTCCCCGACACGTACGAGTTCGACCCGAAGCTGAACGCCGCGCAGATCCTCGAGGTCATGGTTAACCGGTTCCTCTCGGTCACCGGGGACATGAACTTCGCCGACACGGTGCAGAACAACCTGTCCGTGTCGCCGTACGAGGCGCTGATCGTGGCCTCGCTGACCCAGGCCGAGGCCGGTGTCCCCGAGGACTATCCGAAGATCGCGCGGGTCGCGTACAACCGGGCGTACAAGGCGCACATGCCGCTCGAGTTCGACGTGACCGCCAACTACTGGCTCGAGCTCAACGGCAAGGCGGCCAAGTACTCCGGTGCGCTCACCGCCGCCGAGATCGACGACCCGAAGAACCCGTACAACACCAAGAGCAAGAAGGGGCTGCCGCTCGGGCCGATCGACAACCCGGGTGAGGCGGCGCTGAAGGGCGCGATGCAGCCCCCGTCGGCCAACTGGCTCTACTTCGTGGCGATCGACAAGCAGGGCCACTCGGTCTTCACGAACGACTACCAGCAGCACCAGAAGAACATCGCGCAGGCCTGCAGGAACGGCGTTCCGCTCTGCTGAGCCCGACCGGCTAGGGTGTGTCGGTGACGTCCGCCGCCGACACCGGCACACCTCGCCGCCGGGCCGCCGTGCTCGGCAAACCGATCGCGCACTCGCTCTCCCCGGTGATCCACAACGCCGGGTTCGCGGCCGCCGGCCTCGACGGGTGGAGCTATGTGGCGATCGAGTGCGCGGCGGCCGAGCTCGCGGGCCGGCTGAACGGCCTCGACGCCTCGTGGGCCGGTCTCTCGCTGACCATGCCCCTCAAGGAGGAGGCGCTGCGCCTCGCGACGACGGCGACGCCCGTCGCCCGGGCGACGGGTGCGGCCAACACTCTCGTACGCCGTGACGATGGGTGGCATGCCGACAACACGGATGTTCCCGGCATGGTCCGTGTCCTGAGCGACGCCGGCCTCGGGTCGTCGCCGTCGGTCACCGTGCTCGGCGGCGGGGGAACCTGCCGGGCGGCCCTCGGCGCGGCCGCCGCGCTGGGCACGACCGAGGTGACCGTGGTGACCCGCCGGCCCTCGGCCCGCGACGAGCTCCTCCCGGCGGCCGACGCGCTCGGTTTGAAGCTGCTCGGCGCCGACTGGTCCGAGGCGGCGTCCCTCCTCGAAGCCGACGCGGTGATCTCCACGGTCCCGAAGGGCGCCGCCGACCACCTGGCCGAGGTGGTCGTCTGGCGTCCGGGCACCGTGCTCTTCGACGCGATCTACGACCCGTGGCCCACGCCGCTGGCCGCGTCCGCGACCGCCGCCGGCGTGCCCGTCGTCTCCGGCCTCGACCTGCTCCTGAGTCAGGCGCTGAGCCAGTTCGAGCAGTTCACCGGCGTTACGCCGGCGCCCGAGGCGGCTATGCGGTCGGCTCTGTTCGAGGCCGCCAGCCGCCGGTGAGTCGAGGCCGCCGGCCGCCGGTGAGTCGAGGCCGCCGGCCGCCGGTGAGTCGAGGCCGCCGGCCGCCGGTGAGCAGGGCGACCGTCAGCAGGCCGGCCGCCGCGCACACGAGGATCACGACCGCCATCGGCACGCCCGTTCCGATCGCGCCCAGGCCCGCCATCGGCGCCAGCACCGCGGGCCCGCGAAAACCTGCCCGCACTGCGCCGCGACCAGCAGGGTCCGGGTCGGGGCCCGCCGCCGCGTTCCCGGGTGCCCTCGTCCGCCACGCCGGGACCGTACCGTCGCTTTTTCGATCTTGTCTGCGTCCGCTTCCGCCAGGTGAAACCCCGGCGCCGGAGGGCCTCGCACTGTCCGGAGGGCGGGACGGCGGCGGGGGCGCGACGGGCGGCGGCGACGGCGTGCCAGAATTTGAGCCGTGCTGCGCTGGCTTACTGCAGGTGAATCCCATGGACCGGCGCTCGTCGCGATGCTCGAGGGCGTGCCCGCCGGCGTCGAGGTGACGAGTGCCGCGATCGGCCGCGACCTCGCCCGGCGGCGGCTCGGCTACGGCCGAGGCGCCCGCATGTCCTTCGAGCAGGACGTGGTCGAGATCATCGGCGGTCTCCGCCATGGGCTGACGCTCGGTAGCCCGGTGGCGATCCGGGTCGCCAACTCCGAGTGGCCGAAATGGCAGACGGTGATGGCGGCCGACCCGGTCGACCCCGAGGAACTGGCCTCCCAGGCCCGCAACGCGCCGCTGACCCGGCCGCGCCCGGGCCACGCCGATCTGGCCGGCATGCAGAAGTACGGGCACACCGACGCGCGCCCGATTCTCGAGCGGGCCAGCGCGCGGGAGACGGCGGCCCGCGTCGCCGTCGGCGTGGTGGCGAAAGCGCTGATCAAGCAGGCGCTCGGCATCGAGATCGTGTCGCACGTGATCGAGCTCGGCTCGGTGGCGGCGAAAACGGGCCTGATCCCCACGCCGGAAGACGCCGAGCGCATCGACGCCGACCCGCTGCGCTGCCTCGACCCCGAGGCGAGCGCGCGGATGGTGGCCGAGGTCGACGCGGCCAAGAAGGACGCCGACACGCTGGGCGGCATCGTCGAGGTGCTGGCCTACGGCGTTCCGCCGGGCCTCGGGTCGCACGTCCAGTGGGACCGCAAGCTCGACGGCCGCCTCGCCGCCGCGCTGATGAGCATCCAGTCGGTCAAGGGCGTGGAGATCGGCGACGGCTTCACCCAGGCCCGCTCGCGCGGCTCGGTGGCCCACGACGAGATCATCCCGACGGCCGACGGCGTCCGGCGGGTCACCGACCGCGCCGGCGGACTCGAGGGTGGCATCACCAACGGCGAGCCGCTGCGGGTCCGCGCCGCGCTCAAGCCGATCTCGTCGCTCAACCGGGCCCTGCAGACGATCGACGTGGTCACCGGCGAGCCGGCCACCGCGATCAACCAGCGCTCGGACGTCTGCGCCGTTCCGGCCGGCGCCGTCGTCGCCGAGGCGATGGTCGCCCTGGTGCTGGCCGAGGCCGCGGTCGAGAAGTTCGGCGGCGACTCGGTCGCCGAGATCCGCCGCAACCTGGCCGGTTACCTCGACTCGCTGGTGATCCGCTGATGGCGCCGGTGGCGGTGTTCGTGGGCGCGCCCGGCGCCGGCAAGTCGACGATCGGCGAGGCGGTCGCCGGGCTCCTCGGCCTGCCGTTCCGGGACGCCGACACGATCATCGAGGCTAAAGCCGGCAAGCCGATCCCCGAGATCTTCTTCGACGACGGCGAGGACGCGTTCCGCCTGCTCGAACGGGAGACGATCGCGGCGGCCCTTCAGGACTACGACGGCATCCTCGCCCTCGGCGGCGGGGCGATCCTGCACGAGGGCACCCGCGAGCTGCTCAAGGGGCACACGGTCGTCTACCTGTCGGTCGAGCTCTCCGACGCGGTGAAGCGGGTCGGGCTGGGCGCGGGCCGCCCGCTGCTGGCCATCAACCCGCGCGCCACCCTGAAATACCTGCTCGACCAGCGCCGCCCGCTGTACGCCGAGGTGGCCACGCACACGGTGGCGACCGACGGCCGCGAGCCCGAGGAGATCGCCGCCGAGGTCGCGGCCCTGCTCAAGGGCTGAATGTGCGCAAAGCTTGAAGTTGTGACCGACGAGACGGCCTGGATCGGCCCCGAGCGGGATACAACGAAAGGCATGACACGCGCGGTTCGTTTCGATCAGTACGGTGACGTGGACGTCCTTCGCATCGAGGACGTCGAGCGTCCACGGCCGGCCGCCGACCAGATCCTCGTCGAGGTGGTCGCGGCCGGCATCAACCCCGGCGAGATGGCCATCCGCTCCGGGCTCCTGCACGACCGCTGGCCGGCGACCTTCCCCTCGGGCCAGGGCAGCGACTTCGCCGGCCGGGTGGTCGAGGTCGGCGCCTCGGTCACCGAGTTCGGCATCGACGACGAGGTGCTCGGCTGGTCCGACTGGCGGTCCTCGCACGCCGACTATGTGCTGGTGCCGGCCGACCACCTCACCCGCAAACCCCTCGCGCTCGACTGGATCCGGGCCGGCGGCCTGTTCGTCGCGGGCGTGACCGCGTACGCGTCGGTGCGCGCCGTGCAGCCGGTGGCCGGCGAGGTCGTCGTGGTCAGCGGCGCGGCCGGCGGCGTCGGCTCGCTCACCGTGCAGCTCGCCCGCAACACCGGCGCCACGGTGATCGGCATCGCGAGCGAGAGCAACGCGGCCTGGTTGCGCTCCGTGGGGGTCATCCCCGTCGCCTACGGCGACGATCTCGCCGAGCGGTTGCGCAAGGTGGTCCCGTCCGGCATCGACGCATTTATGGACACGTACGGGGGTGGGTACGTCGACCTGGCCGTCGAGCTGGGGGTCGACCCGGCCCGGATCAACACGGTCGCCGACTACGCGGCCGCGCAGAAGGCCGGCGCCAAGATGGAAGGCAGCTCCACCGCCAGCGACGCCGAGATCCTCGCGTTCCTGGCCGAGGAGGTGGCGTGGGGCCGGGTCGTGATGCCGGTCGCCGCCGTCTACCCGCTCGAGGCCGTCCGCGAGGCGTACGCCGAGCTGGCGCCCCGGCACACCCGCGGCAAGATCGTCCTCTCGACCGAGCTCCCCTCGAACGCCGGCCGCCTGCCCGCCGCCTGAGATCGATCAGTTCAGGCGGTTCTCCAGGCGCTCGATGCGCTCGATGAGGGGAGCCAGCTCGGCACGCACGGCGGTGAGGATGCCGGCGGGCGGGGCGGTGGGCGCCGCGGCGACCGAGGCGCGCAGGTGGGCGTACCCGGCTATCGCGGCGGCCACGGCCCGGCGGACGGCGCGGCCGTCCGCCCCGCGGGCCCGCAGCAGCTCACCGGCCGTGCCGTCGGTCTCGGCGGCGAGGGCGATCAGCAGGTGCTCGCACCCCACGTAGTTGTGACCGAGCCCGATCGCCTCGCCGACGGCCAGCTCGACGGCGACCGCGGCCGGCGAGCTGAACCGAAGCCCGGGCCCGGCCGGACCGGCCTCGGCCGGTCGGGCCTCGGCCGGTCGGGCCCCGGCCGGCCCTTCCGCGGCCGGTCCGGCCCCGGCTGGTCCGGCCCCGGCTGGTCGGGCCCCGGCTGGTCCGGCCCCGGCTGGTCCGGGCGGGGGCGGGCTCGGCTGGGCGGCGGGCAGCAGCGTGCCCGGCTCGATCTCCAGTGCGGTCAGGATCTGCAGGGCCAGGTTGCCGCCCTCGGCGATCATGCCGGCCAGCAGGTCGCCGGTGGTGACGTGGGGCGAGCCGGCGGCCTTGGCCCGGTCGGCGGCCAGGGTCACCGTGGTGACCAGCCGAGCCGTGAAGCTGGGCAGGCGGGCGGCCAGCAGGTCGGGCCGGATGTCGTCGAGCGTGGCCTGGCGGATCGCCGTGGTGCGGCGGACGGCCTGCTCCAGGGCGCGCTGACAGATCGACGAGACGGGCAGGCCGGCCTCGCGGACCGCATCGGCGAGTTCGTCGGGCAGGTAGACGTTGATTTTCGGCATGGGGCAGTTATAACCCGTCTGGGGTTAGAAAAATATAACCCCATGGCGGCTCCGGTGTCCGAGGGATGGAACCCCGGCGGGTGGGGCAGGGCCGCCGGGTGGGCCGCGGATAGGGTTGCGGCCGTGGTGACGCGCATACACGTGGGTGGTGATCGGCCGTACGACGTGCTGGTCGGCCGCGACCTGGCCGGCGAGCTGCCGGGGCTGATCGGGGACGCGGCGCGGGTCGCGGTGCTCTACTCGGCGCCCCTGCGTTCGCGGGCCGAGCGGATTGCCGAGGTCTCCGGCGCGCGGGTCACGCCGATCGAGGTGCCCGACGCCGAGCGCGGCAAGACCGTGGAGGTGGCCGCCCGCTGCTGGGACGAGCTGGGCGCCGCCGGGTTCACCCGCACCGACGTGGTGGTCGGCGTCGGCGGGGGAGCGGTCACCGACCTCGCCGGGTTCGTCGCCGCGTCCTGGCTGCGCGGGGTGCGCTGGGTGCCGGTGTCGACGTCACTGCTCGGCATGGTCGACGCGTCGGTGGGCGGCAAGACCGGTGTGAACATCGCGGCCGGGAAAAACCTGGTCGGCGCGTTCCATCCGCCGGCCGGGGTGCTCTGCGACCTCGACGCCCTCGCGACGCTGCCGGCCGACGACCTCACCGCGGGACTGGCCGAGGTGATCAAGTGCGGGTTCATCGCCGACCCGGCGATCCTGTCGCTGATCGAGGGGGATCCGAAAGCGGCGGCCGACCCCGGCGGCGACGTGCTGCGTGAGCTGGTCGAGCGGGCCGTCCGGGTCAAGGCCGAGGTGGTCAGCGTCGACCTCAAGGAGTCGGGGCTGCGCGAGATCCTCAACTACGGGCACACGCTCGGGCACGCGATCGAGAAACGCGAGCGGTACACCTGGAAGCACGGGCACGCGATCTCGGTCGGGCTCATCTTCGCGGCGGCCCTCTCCCGGCTCTCCGGGCGTCTGGACGACGCGACCTCGGCCCGGCACCGGGCCGTACTGGAAATGGTGGGGCTCCCCACGGCGTACGGGCAAGAATTTTGGGACGAGCTGCTGAGCGCGATGCGCGTCGACAAGAAGGCGCGGGCAGACACCTTGCGGTTCGTGGTTCTCGATGGCCTGGCGAAACCGGGCATCCTGACCGGCCCCGACGAGGACCTGCTGCGTGCGGCCTATGCGGAGGTGGCGAGATGATCTTTGTGCTGAACGGGCCGAACCTCGGGCGGCTCGGCACGCGGGAGCCGAGCATCTACGGTTCGACCACCTATGCCGATCTCGTCCAGATCTGCCGGGACACGGCGAAACGGCTCGACCTCGAGGTGCAGGTGCGGCAGACCGACGCGGAGTTCGAGATGATCCGCTGGCTGCACGAGGCCGTCGACGAGGGTGCCGACGTGGTGCTCAACCCGGGCGGCTGGACGCATTACAACATCGCGGTGCGCGACGCCTGCGCGCTGCTCGGCGGGCGGCTGATCGAGGTGCACATCTCGAACATCCACAAGCGCGAGGAGTTCCGCCACAAATCGGTCATCACGGGTGTCGCGACCGGGGTGATCGCCGGGCTGGGTGTCGACGGTTACCGGCTGGCGCTGGAGCACCTGGCCCAGGTGGGCGGCGGGGCGTAAGCGCCGGTAAACTCGTTCGGTCACCTAAGTACAAGACCCAAAAACAAAGACGGGGTTCTAGAGAAAACATGGCTACCACGAACGACCTGAAGAACGGCCTGGTACTCAACCTCGACGGCGATCTGTGGTCCGTCGTGGAGTTCCAGCACGTCAAGCCGGGTAAGGGTGGGGCCTTCGTGCGCACCACGCTGAAAAACGTGCTCTCCGGAAAGGTCGTCGACAAGACGTTCAACGCCGGCACCAAGGTCGACACCGCGACCGTCGACAAGCGCACGATGCAGTACCTCTACCTGGACGGCGAGGACTTCGTCTTCATGGATCTGGACACCTTCGACCAGATCACCGTGCCCGCCGGCACCGTCGGCGAGAACGCGAACTACCTGCTCCCCGAGGCCGAGGCCACGGTCGCCACGCACGAGGGCGTCCCGCTCTACATCGAGCTGCCGACCAGCGTCTTCCTCGAGGTCACCTACACCGAGCCCGGCCTGCAGGGCGACCGGTCGACCGGCGGCACCAAGCCGGCCACGGTCGAGACCGGCGCGACGGTCAACGTCCCGCTCTTCATCACCACCGGCGAGAAGATCAAGGTCGACACCCGCGACGGCCGCTACCTCGGTCGTTCCTGACAATGGCGGAAGCCCCGAAGGCGCAGATGCCCGCGCGCCGCAAGGCACGGAAGCGGGCGCTCGACGTCCTCTACGAGGCCGACATGCGCGATCTGCCGCCGAGCGAGGTGCTGCGCACCTATGTCGACCGCATCGAGAAACCCCGCCCCGACCACCTGGACTACGCGATCAGCCTGGTCGAGGGCGTGGCTCGCAACCTGGACCGCATCGATGAGCTGATCTCCAGCTACGCCGAGGGCTGGACCCTCGAGCGCATGCCGGTGATCGACCGTAATCTGGCGCGGATCGCGGTGTATGAGCTGCTCTATGTGCCGGAGATCGACGATCCGGTCGCGATCACCGAGGCGGTGGAGCTCGCCAAGCAGATGTCGACGGACGACAGCCCGCGTTTCCTCAACGGCATCCTCGGCCGCATCTCCGAGTTCGCCACGCGCTAGATCTCCACACGAAGCCGCTCGGGGACATTCCCGGGCGGCTTCCGCGTGTCTACCCCAAAGCCACAAGATCGGGCGTTGGCGGAGAGCAATCGGGCACGCGCGGGGTGGGTCCGGGCACGGGGAATTGCGTTCGCTTCATGTGCGAAAACGGGCTGTGGTGTGAGGGTCGGAACGCCGGTTTGCACGATGGGTGATATCGAGCGGGATGGTGGCGCGGGACGACGTGACGGGGCGTGGCCGGCGTACGCGAAAGGCCCGCAGGAGGTCTGCGGGCCTTTCAGGAAGAGAGGGGATACGGGGGGTCAGCTGGCGAAGAACGCGCGGGGGTCGGCCACCAGGACACCCTGCTCCGTGAGGCGCTCGATGAGGCCCGAGGGAGAGATGTCGTAGACGATGGCGAGCGCGCGCAGGTCGTCGGCTCGGATGGAGAGGACGCGGCCGTTGTAGTCGCCGCGCTGCTGCTGGATGGCCCGGGCATAGCGTGCGACGTAGGCGAGGTCCTCGCCGGTGGTGTCGTACAGCTTTTCCAGGTCGAGCACGATCTTGTTGGTGGCCTCGAGGCGGACGCCGCTGCCGTCGGGCAGCAGCTCCGAGACGGGCACGCGGTAGAAGTCGGCCAGCTCGGCGAGGCGGGACACGGTAACGGCCCGGTCACCACGCTCGTACGAGCCCACCACGACGGCCTTCCACCGGCCGTTCGACTTCTCTTCCACACCCTGCAGGGACAGGCCCTGCTGCTGGCGGATGGAGCGCAGGCGGGCGCCCAACGACTTGGCGTACTCAGACGGCATTCGGAACACTCCCATGTGCTTGCCCGGAGGGTTCTTCCTCCGCGATCGCTACGCAGCGTGACGGTACGCAGTGTGAGACCGCCGGTCAAGTGTTGGTTACCGATGAGTCGCGCAGCCCACGGTGGAAGTGTCGGATTCGTCCCACTAGTCCCGCGGGTCAGGCAGGTCACCATGGTCAACGCCCGGGCCGCTGGTAACGTAGCGTCAGCCATCGGGAATCCCTCTCCGGGCTTCCCGTCAGACGTCCTTTAACGACCCGTCCCGTGAGGCGGGGAAGGAGGTCCGCCGTGGCTTCGCCGCGCGCAGACACGACCAGCAAGATCATCTTGAGCGGGTCCGACCTGCATCGGGTCGTCGACCGGATCGCTCATCAGATTCTCGAGAAGACGTCGGGCGCCACCGGCACCGTGCTTCTCGGAATTCCCACCCGAGGCGTCCCGCTCGCCCAGCGGCTGGCCGCCCGCATCCACGCCTTCGAGGACATCGACGTGCCGGTGGGCTCGCTCGACATCACCCTCTACCGCGACGACCTTCGGCTGCACGCCACCCGGGCCCTCGGGAAGACCGAGCTGCCGGGCGGAGGCATCGACGGTCGTCGCGTCATTCTGGTCGACGACGTGCTGTTCTCCGGCCGCACCGTGCGGGCCGCGCTGGACGCGCTGAACGACGTCGGCCGGCCGAGCTCGGTGCAGCTCGCCGTTCTGGTCGACCGCGGGCACCGGCAGCTGCCGATCCGCGCCGACTACGTGGGCAAGAACATCCCGACAGCGCTGTCCGAGAGCGTGCGCGTCTCGCTGACCGAGACCGACGGCCTGGACGAGGTCAACCTGACCGGCGCTCCTGGAGGGGAAGCATGATCAAGCACCTGCGATCGGCCGCCGATCTGGACGCGGCCACCGCCACCCTGATCCTGGACACCGCCGCCGAGATGGCGGCGCTCGCCGGCCGCGAGGTCAAGAAGCTGCCGACGCTGCGCGGGCGCACCGTGGTGAATCTCTTCTACGAGGACTCGACCCGGACGCGGATCTCCTTCGAGGCGGCGGCCAAGCGGCTCTCGGCCGACGTCATCAATTTTTCCGCAAAAGGCTCGAGCGTCTCGAAGGGTGAGAGCCTGAAGGACACCGCTCTCACATTGCAGGCGATGGGCGCGGACGCGGTCGTGATCCGGCACTCGGCGAGCGGCGCGCCGCACCGGCTCGCGTCGTGGGTGGACGGCTCGGTGATCAACGCGGGCGACGGGACCCACGAGCACCCGACCCAGGCGCTCCTCGACGCGTACACGATGAGGTCGCGGCTCGGCCGTCTCGACGGCCTGAAGGTGGCCATTGTCGGCGACGTGCTGCACAGCCGGGTCGCCCGGTCCAATGTGCTGCTGCTCTCGACGCTGGGGGCCCAGGTCACTCTGGTCGGGCCGCCCACCCTGATTCCGGTCGACATCGCGGCGGCACTCGAACCAAAAACAAAAGTGTCGTACGACCTCGATAGCGTCCTGCCCGACATGGACGTCGTGATGATGCTGCGGGTGCAGACCGAGCGCATGCAGGACTCGTACTTCCCCTCCGCGCGGGAGTACAGCCGGCGCTACGGTCTCGACCTCGCGCGCATGCGCAAGCTGCCCGAGCACGCGATCGTCATGCACCCGGGCCCGATGAACCGGGGCATGGAGATCACGCCCGAGGTGGCTGATTCGTCCCGATCCACGATCGTTGAACAGGTCGCCAACGGGGTTTCGGCCCGCATGGCGGTTCTCTATCTGCTGCTGGGGGGCAAGGCGTGAGCGGGTTTCTTCTCAAGGGCGTCTCCGTCGTCGGGGGCGCGCCGACCGACCTGGTCATCCGCGATGGCGTGATCTCCGCGGACAAATCCGGCGCTGAGGTCATCGACGCGGCGGGCCTGGTGGCGCTGCCCGGGCTCGTCGACCTGCACACTCACCTGCGCGAGCCCGGCCGGGAGGACGCCGAGACGGTCGAGACCGGCTCGCGGGCCGCCGCCCTGGGCGGTTACACCGCGGTCTGCGCGATGGCGAACACGTCGCCGGTCGCCGACACGGCCGGCGTCGTGGAGCAGGTCTGGCGGCTGGGCCGCGAGGCCGGGCTGGTCGACGTGCAGCCGATCGGCGCGGTGACCGTCGGGCTGGCCGGCAAGCAGCTGGCCGAGGTCGGCGCCATGGCCACCAGCGCCGCCAACGTGCGGATCTTCTCGGACGACGGCTTCTGCGTCGCCGACCCGCGCCTGATGCGCCGCGCCCTGGAGTACGTGAAGGCGTTCGACGGCATCATCGCCCAGCACGCCGAGGAACCGCGCCTCACCGAGGGCGCGCAGATGCACGAGGGCGAGGTCAGCACCCGACTCGGCCTCACCGGGTGGCCGGCCGTCGCCGAGGAGGCGATCATCGCCCGCGACGTGCTGCTCGCCGAGCACGTGGGCAGCCGCCTGCACGTCTGCCACGTCTCCACCGCCGGCTCGGTCGAGGTGCTGCGCCAGGCCAAGGCCCGGGGCGTGCGGGTCACCGCCGAGGTGACCCCGCATCACCTGCTGCTCACGGACGAGCTGGCCGCGTCCTACGACCCGGTTTTCAAGGTCAATCCCCCATTGCGTACGTCGTCGGACGTCGCCGCCCTGCGCGAGGCGCTCGTCGAGGGTGTCATCGACGTGGTGGCCACCGACCACGCGCCGCACGCGGTGGAGGACAAGGAATGCGAGTGGGCGTACGCCCGGCCCGGCATGCTGGGTCTGGAGACCGCCCTCTCGATCGTGATCAGCGTCCTCGGCGAGCGCTGGGACCTGATCGCCGACCGGATGTCCCGCACGCCGGCCCGGATCGCCGGGTTGGCCGGGCACGGCACCGACCTCGCGGTCGGCTCGCCGGCCAACCTCACGCTGGTGGACCCGTCGGCCCGCCGGGTCGTCGACCCGGCCGAGCTGGCGAGCCGCAGCCGCAACACGCCGTACTCGGGCACCACCCTGCCGGGTCGCATCGTCGCGACCTTCCTCCGGGGAGAGCCGACGGTCCTCGACGGGAAGGCTGTGAAATGAGTAAAGCGATCCTCGTGCTCGAGGATGGGCGGACGTTCTGGGGCACCGCGTACGGTGCCCTGGGGGAGACGTTCGGCGAGGCGGTCTTCACGACCGGCATGACCGGTTACCAGGAGACGCTGACCGACCCGTCGTATCACCGGCAGGTGGTCGTGCAGACCGCCCCGATGATCGGCAACACCGGCGTCAACGACGAGGACGACGAGTCTTCCCGCATCTGGGTCGCCGGATACGTCGTGCGCGATCCGGCGCGGCGCCCCTCGAACTGGCGCTCCACCGGGGATCTGGGTGATCGGCTTGCCGCCGAGGGCATCGTCGGGACCAGCGGGATCGACACCCGGGCGCTGACCCGCCATCTCCGGTCGCGAGGCGCCATGCGGGTGGGCGTGTCCAGCGTGGATCTTGATCCGGCCTCGTTGCTGTCGCGGGTGCAGGCCTCGCCGCAGATGGTTGGCGCCGACTTGTCGGCCGAAGTGACGACTCCGGAGAAATATACGGTTTCGGCGGAGGGCGAGCACCGGTACACGGTGGCCGCGCTCGACCTCGGCATCAAGCGCAACGTGGCCCGCCGGCTCGCGGCACGCGGCGTGACCACGCACATCTTCCCGGCCTCGTCGTCGATCGAGGACCTGCTCGCGGTCGGCCCCGACGCGGTCTTCTTCTCGCCCGGCCCGGGCGACCCGGCCACCGCGGACGGGCCGGTCGCGCTGGCCCGCGAGGTGATGCGGATCCGCAAGCCGCTGTTCGGCATCTGCTTCGGCAGCCAGATCCTCGGCCGGGCGCTCGGCTTCGGCACGTACAAGCTCGGCTACGGCCACCGCGGCATCAACCAGCCGGTGCTCGACAAGACCACCGGCAAGGTCGAGGTCACCTCGCACAACCACGGTTTCGCGGTCGACGCCCCGCTCGACGCGGTGATCGACACCGCGTTCGGCGGCGTCGAGGTGTCGCACGTCTGCCTCAACGACAACGTGGTCGAGGGCCTGCGGGGCCTGGACGTCCCCGCGTTCACCGTCCAGTACCACCCCGAGGCGGCGGCCGGGCCGCACGACGCGGACTACCTCTTCGATCGCTTCGTCGAGCTCGTGGAAAAGAAGGGCTGACTCATGCCGAAGCGCTCCGATTTGAAGCATGTGATGGTGATCGGCTCGGGGCCGATCGTCATCGGGCAGGCCTGCGAGTTCGACTACTCCGGTACCCAGGCCTGCCGGGTGCTGCGGGCCGAGGGGCTGCGCGTCTCGCTGGTCAACTCCAACCCGGCCACGATCATGACCGACCCCGAGTTCGCCGACGCCACCTACGTCGAGCCGATCACCCCGGAGTTCGTCGAGCTGGTCATCGCCCGGGAACGGCCCGACGCCATCCTGCCCACGCTGGGCGGCCAGACCGCGCTGAACACCGCGGTCGCGCTGCACGAGAGCGGCGTGCTCGAGAAGTACGGCGTCGAGCTGATCGGCGCCAACATCGACGCGATCCGCCGCGGCGAGGACCGGCAGCTGTTCAAGGACATCGTCGCGAAGGCCGGCGGGGAGACCCCGCGCTCGCGGGTCTGCCACTCCATGGACGAGGTCCGCGCCACCGTCGAGGAGCTCGGGCTCCCGGTGGTCATCCGGCCGTCGTTCACCATGGGCGGTCTCGGCTCGGGCATGGCGCACACGCAGGAGGACCTCGCGCGGATCGCGGGCGACGGCCTGGCCGCCTCCCCGGTGCACGAGGTGCTCATCGAGGAGAGCGTGCTCGGCTGGAAGGAGTACGAGCTCGAGCTGATGCGCGACAAGCACGACAACGTCGTGGTCGTCTGCTCGATCGAGAACGTCGACCCGATGGGCGTGCACACCGGCGACTCGGTCACCGTCGCGCCGGCCATGACCCTGACCGACCGGGAGTACCAGAAACTGCGCGACCTCGGCATCGCCGTGCTGCGCGAGGTCGGCGTCGACACCGGCGGCTGCAACATCCAGTTCGCGGTCAACCCGCAGGACGGCCGCCTGGTCGTCATCGAGATGAACCCGCGCGTCTCCCGCTCCTCGGCGCTGGCCTCGAAGGCCACCGGCTTCCCGATCGCCAAGATCGCGGCGAAGCTGGCCATCGGCTACACGCTCGACGAGATCCCGAACGACATCACGCTGAAGACGCCGGCCGCCTTCGAGCCGGCCCTCGACTACGTGGTCGTGAAGATCCCGCGGTTCGCGTTCGAGAAGTTCCCGGGCGCCGACCCCGAGCTCACCACCACGATGAAGTCGGTCGGCGAGGCGATGAGCCTGGGCCGGAACTTCGCCGAGGCGCTCAACAAGGCGATGCGCTCGATGGAGACCCCGGCGGCCGGATTCTGGACCGTGGCGGATCCGTCGGACTCCGTCGAGTCGGCCCTGTCGGACCTGCGCATTCCGCACGACGGCCGGCTCTACACGGTCGAGCGGGCGCTGCGGCTGGGCGCCTCGGTCGAGCAGGTCTTCGAGGCCAGCGGCGGGATCGACCCCTGGTTCCTCGAGGAGATCAAGGCGCTGGTCGACCTGCGTACGGACATCTCGGACGCCGCCGTGCTCGACGAGGAACTGCTGCGCCGGGCCAAGCGCGCCGGGCTCTCCGACCGGCAGCTCGCCGCGCTGCGGCCCGAGCTCGCCGGGGAAAACGGCGTGCGCACGCTGCGGCACCGGCTCGGGATCCGCCCGGTCTACAAGACCGTGGACACCTGCGCGGCCGAGTTCGAGGCGAACACGCCGTACCACTACTCGTCCTACGACGAGGAGACCGAGGTCGCCCCCAGCGCCCGGCCCAAGGTGCTGATCCTCGGCTCGGGGCCGAACCGCATCGGCCAGGGCATCGAGTTCGACTACTCGTGCGTGCACGCGGTGATGGCGCTGCGCGGCGTCGACTACGAGACCGTCATGGTCAACTGCAACCCCGAGACCGTGTCGACCGACTACGACACCGCCGACCGGCTCTACTTCGAGCCGCTGACGTTCGAGGACGTCCTGGAGGTGTTCCACTCCGAGGACTCGTCCGGCAAGGCGGCCGGCGGCCCTGGCGTCGTCGGCGTGATCGTGCAGCTCGGCGGCCAGACCCCGCTCGGCCTGGCCAAGCGGCTCAAGAGGGCCGGCGTCCCGATCGTCGGCACCTCGCCCGAGTCGATCGACCTGGCCGAGGATCGCGGGCTGTTCGGCCACGTGCTCGGCAAGGCCGGGCTGCGCTCGCCCGACCACGGCACCGCCACCAGCTTCGAGGAGGCCAAGGCGATCGCCGACACGATCGGCTACCCCGTGCTGGTGCGGCCCTCGTACGTGCTCGGCGGCCGGGGCATGGAGATCGTGTACGACGAGCCGACACTCGCCGGGTACATCGAGCGGGCCACCCAGATCTCGCCCGACCACCCGGTGCTGGTCGACCGGTTCCTCGACGACGCCATCGAGATCGACGTCGACGCGCTCTGCGACGCCACCGGCGAGGTCTACCTGGGCGGCGTGATGGAGCACATCGAGGAGGCCGGCATCCACTCCGGCGACTCGTCCTGCTCGCTGCCGCCGGTCACCCTCGCGGGCTCGCACCTGGCCGAGGTGCGCCGCTACACCGAGGCGATCGCCCACGGCGTCGGGGTGCGCGGCCTGCTCAACGTCCAGTACGCGCTGAAGGACGACTCCCTCTACGTGCTGGAGGCGAACCCGCGCGCGTCCCGGACCGTCCCGTTCGTCTCGAAGGCGACCGCGGTCCCGCTGGCCAAGGCCGCTGCCCGCATCATGCTCGGCGCGACCATCGCTGAGCTGCGGGCCGAGGGCGTGCTGCTGCCCCACGGCGACGGCGGCACGACGCCGGCCAACGCGCCGATCGCGATCAAGGAGGCGGTGCTGCCGTTCAAGCGGTTCCGTACCCCCTCCGGCAAGGGCGTGGACAGCCTGCTCGGCCCGGAGATGAAGTCGACCGGCGAGGTGATGGGCATCGACGCCGGCTTCGGCCAGGCGTTCGCGAAATCGCAGGCCGCCGCGTACGGCTCGCTGCCGACCGGCGGCAAGATCTTCGTCTCGGTCGCCAACCGGGACAAGCGCTCGATGATCTTTCCGGTCAAGCGGCTCGCCGACCTCGGCTTCACGATCGTCACCACGGCCGGCACCGGCGAGGTGCTGCGGCGGCACGGCATCGACTGCGAGGTCGTCCCGAAGCACTACGAGGAGACCGGCCAGAACGCGGTGGCCCTGATCCTGGCCGGCGAGATCGCCATGATCATCAACACGCCGCAGGGGTCGGGCGCGAGCGCCCGCTCCGACGGCTACGAGATCCGCAGCGCGGCGGTCACCGCCGACATCCCGAGCATCACCACCACCCAGGGCGCGGCGGCCGCGGTGATGGGCATCGAGGCCCTGATGCGCGGCGACATGACGGTCCGCCCGCTGCAGGAGCTGCACGCCGCCCTCCGGGGCTCCGAGTGACCTCGCCCCGCGCCACCGCGACGGTGTATCCCGCCGCCGCGGCAGCGGCGCGTCCGGGCGGCGCGGCCCGGCTTGGGGGCGCGGCCCGGCTTGGGGGCGCGGCGCGGCTTGGGGGCGCGGCGTGACGGCCTTCGAGCGGACGGTCCGGCCGGTTCTCTTCCGCCTCGGTGGGGGTGATGCGGAGAAGGCGCACGAGTTCACGCTCGGGCGCCTCTCCCGGCTGGGGGAGCGGACCCGGAGTCTCCTGACCTCGCGATATGCGACCGATGCGCCGGTCGAGGTGTTCGGTGTGCGGTTTCCGAACGCCGTCGGGCTGGCGGCGGGGATGGACAAGAACGGCGTGGCGCTGCGAGCCTGGCCGGCGCTCGGGTTCGGGTTCGTCGAGGTCGGGACGGTCACCGCGCACGCACAGCCGGGCAACGACAAGCCACGGCTGTTCCGGCTGCGGGACAGCGAGGCGATCATCAACCGGATGGGCTTCAACAACGCCGGGGCGGCCGCGCTGGCGGCCCGCCTCGAGGCGCTGGGTCCGGTCGGGGTGCCGCTGGGCGTCTCGCTCGGCAAGTCCAAGGTGACGCCGCTGGAGGAGGCGGTCGAGGACTACCTGACCTCGTACCGCCTGCTGCACAAATACGCCGACTACATCGCGGTCAATGTCTCCTCGCCCAACACGCCGGGCCTGCGCACCCTGCAGGACAAGTCGGCGATCGCCGGCCTGCTCGCCGCGCTGGTCGGCAAGGTTCCGGTGCTGGTGAAGATCGCGCCCGACCTCGCCGAGCCGGCCATCGCCGAGCTGCTCGAGGTCTGCCTGAGCCACGGCGCGGCCGGGGTGATCGCCACGAACACCACGCTCGCCCGGGACGGACTGGCCGCGACCGACCAGGCCCGGGCCGCCGAGGCCGGTGGGCTCTCCGGTGGGCCGCTCACCGAGAAGGCCCGCAAGGTCGTCCATTTCGTGCACACCGAGACGGACGGCCGCCTGCCGATCATCGGCGTCGGCGGGATCATGTGCGCCGACGACGCGACCCGCTTGCTCGACGCCGGCGCCTCGCTGGTGCAGCTCTACAGCGGCTTCATCTACCACGGTCCGGCCCTGGTGCGAGGCGCGGCGCGAGCAGCGGCCCGGCAAGCCGGCCCCCAGCACGCCGATGCCCGCGACGGCCGCGCCAGATAAATCGGAAATGTCGGGAAGGGGGGCGATGGGCGGGGACGAGCGCACGCTTGCGTCGGGCCGGGATGAGCGCACGCTTGCGTCGGGCCGGGATGAGCGCACGCTTGCGTCGGGCCGGGATGAGCGCACGCTTGCGTCGGGCCGGGGCGAGCGCACTCTCGCGTCGGGCCGGGATGAGCGCACGCTGCTCGGGCTGGACCGGGCGCACGTCTGGCATCCCTACGGGCCGATGCCGGGCCGGAGCGAGCCCTATCTCGTTGAGAGCGCGGAGGGCGTGCGCCTGAAGCTCGCCGATGGGCGGGAGCTGGTCGACGGGATGTCGTCGTGGTGGGCGGCGATCCACGGGTATCGGCACCCGGTGCTGGACGGGGCGCTGGCCGAGCAGGCGGGGCGGATGAGCCACGTCATGTTCGGCGGGTTGACGCACGAGCCGGCGATCGAGCTGGCCACCACGCTGGTCGACCTGGCGCCGGACGGGCTCGAGCACGTCTTCCTCGCCGACTCGGGGTCGGTCAGCGTCGAGGTGGCGATCAAGATGGCGCTGCAGGCCCAGCTCGCGCGCGGGCACGCCGGGCGGCGCCGGCTGCTCACCTGGCGCGGTGGCTATCACGGTGACACGTTCCACCCGATGACCGTGTGCGACCCGGTCGGCGGTATGCACTCGCTCTGGACCGGGGTGCTGCCGGTGCAGGTCTTCGCCGACCTGCCGCCGGCCGAGTTCGACCCGGTCTACGCCGATTCGCTCCGGGCGCTGGTCGCGGAGCACGCGCACGAGGTCGCGGCCGTGATCGTCGAGCCGGTCGTGCAGGGCGCGGGCGGGATGCGCTTCCACCATCCGGAGTACCTCCGCGTCCTCCGGGAGGTGACGGAGGCGTACGGAATCCTCTTGATCTTTGATGAGATCGCGACCGGCTTCGGGCGGACGGGGGAGTTCTTCGCGGCGGAGCACGCCGGGGTGAGCCCCGACATCATGTGCGTGGGCAAGGCGCTCACGGGCGGCTACCTGACGCTGGCCGCGGCGCTGTGCACCCGGGCGGTCGCCGAGTCGATCTCGGCCGGCGAGGGCGGCGGGCTCGCGCACGGGCCGACCTTCATGGGCAACCCGCTCGCCTGCGCGGTCGCCAACGCCTCCCTGGGGCTGCTGCGCGACACGAACTGGCGATCACTCGTCCGGGTGATCGAAAGCGGTCTCCGGGACGGCCTGGAGCCGCTGCGGGGGGCGCCCGGCGTCGCCGACGTCCGGGTCCTGGGCGCGATCGGCGTGGTCCAGCTCGACCACCCGGTGGACATGCCGAAGGCGACCGCCGCCGCCGTCGATGCCGGCGTGTGGCTGCGCCCGTTCCGGGACCTGATCTACACGATGCCGCCCTACGTGGCATCCGCCGACGACGTGGCCCGCATCGCCGCCGGCATCGCCGCCGCGGTCGCGGTCACCTGACTCACACCACCGGGCGACGTCGCCGTGGGGGCGGCCCGACTCACACCACCGGGGGACGTCGCCGTTGGGGGCGGCCCGACTCACACCATCCGGGACGTCGCCGCGGCGGCGGCCCGCCAACCGCACCGCCCCGGGACGACCCACAGACATGGAACCGGCTCGCATTACCGCGTGACTCGCCGCCGCGGTGGCGGCTATCCGACACGGAAGAGGTATGGCAGCGATGGAGACCTTCGGACAGCGGCTCACGGACGCCATCGGGAAGCGGGGGCCGCTCTGTGTCGGCATCGACCCGCACGCGGCTCTGCTGACCCGGTGGGGGCTCGGCGATGACGTCGCCGGCCTGGAACGCTTCGCCCGTACGGTGGTCGACGCCCTGGCCGATCGGGTAGCCGTGGTGAAGCCTCAGTCCGCGTTTTTCGAGAGATTTGGGTCACGTGGCATCGGCATTCTTGAGTCAACTATCCGACAGTTACGCGAGGCCGGGGCCCTTGTCCTGCTGGACGTGAAGCGCGGCGACATCGGCTCGACGATGGCCGCGTACGCCTCCGCGTACCTTGATCCTTCAAGTTCGCTGAGTGCCGACGCGATTACTGTGAGTCCCTATCTCGGAGTGGGGTCGTTGCAGCCGGCATTCGACCTCGCGGCCGCCAACGGCGCCGGCGTCTTCGTCCTCGCGCTGACGTCCAACCCGGAGGGAGCGAGCGTCCAGCATGCCGTCAATCCGGACGGCCGAACCGTGGCGCAGACCGTGATCGATGAGATTTCCCAGGTCAACGCGGGTGCCCAGCCGCTCGGCAACCTCGGTCTCGTGGTCGGCGCGACGATCGGACGGACCGGTCACGACCTGTCCCAAGTGAACGGTCCGTTGCTCGCTCCGGGGCTCGGCGCGCAGGGCGCGACCCCCTCCGACCTGCGCTCCGTCTTCGGCGAAAGCCTGCGTAACGTGCTGCCGTCGTACTCACGGGAAGTTCTCAACGCGGGACCTTCCGTGTCGGCCCTGAGGGACGCCGCGGAGCGCGCGGTCGATGCCTGCCGGGCCGCTCTCGGGTGACTCGAGCCTGCTTACCAGGCCGGCGGACAACCGGGACGGGGGTACCCCCACGTTGCCGAAAGCGCCGTTGACCGCTAGTTTTCCCCGCGCCGGGAACCACATGCCCCTTTGGTTCCCTGGCACACCACGTTTCACAGAAGCGCCGGTATTCGCTTACCGCCGCGATAGGGACCTGAGGAGAACTGGTGCCGCTCCCGTCACTGAGCCCCGAGCAGCGCGCTGCAGCGCTGGAGAAGGCCGCGGAAGTTCGCAAGGCTCGGGCTGAGCTGAAGGAACAGCTCAAGTCCGGCAAGACCACCCTCGCCGCCGTGCTCGACCGCGCGGAAGAGGACGAGGTCGTCGGCAAGCTGAAGGTCTCGGCCGTGCTTCAGGCGCTGCCGGGCATCGGCAAGATCCGCGCGACGCAGATCATGGAGAAGCTGAAGATCGCTGACAGCCGCCGGCTGCGCGGTCTCGGCGACCAGCAGCGCAAGGCCCTCCTGGGGGAGTTCGCTGCGAACTGACTCACCGGCTCGTGTTGAATGAGCCTGTGAGCATGGATGACGACGCGCGCCCGGCAGCACGCCTCACCGTCCTCTCCGGCCCGTCAGGGGTCGGGAAAGACAGTGTGATCGAGCTGATCCGGGCGCGCTCGCCTTGGATCAAGCTGTCCGTGTCGGTCACGACCCGGAAGAAGCGCGACTACGAGACCGACGGCGAGCACTACCATTTCGTGACCCGTTCGGAGTTCCAGCGGCTGATCGACGGCGGTCAGCTGCTCGAGTGGGCCGAGTTCGCCGGTAACCTCTACGGCACGCCCCGGGCCCAGGTCGAGGGCTGGCTGAGCCAGGGCCAGCCGGTCCTGCTCAAGATCGATCTGCAGGGCGCGCGCCAGGTCCGGGCCGCGATGCCCGAGGCGCAGCTGGTGTTCCTCGCGCCGCCGAGCGTCGAGGAGCTCAAGCGGCGCCTGGTCGGCCGGGGCACGGACGACGAGGACACGATCCGCCGTCGCCTGGCCCACGCCGACGAGGAACTGGCCGCCGAGAAGGAATTCGACCGAACGGTGGTCAACGACTTCGTCGAGCGTGCGGCGGACGAGCTGGTAGGATTGCTCGGTTCGTCATTTCTGACCCCCGCGCAAGCTCCCGATCATTAAGGATCTCTGAACAGTGGGAACCGTAGCCAACCCCGAAGGCATCACCAACCCGCCGATCGACGAGTTGCTCGACAAGACCTCGTCGAAGTACTCGCTGGTGATCTTCGCGGCCAAGCGCGCCCGCCAGGTCAACGCCTACTACAGCCAGCTCGGTGAGGGCCTCCTCGAGTACGTCGGCCCCCTGGTCGAGACCACTCCGCAGGAGAAGCCGCTCTCGATCGCCATGCGCGAGATCAACGCCGGTCTCCTGACCGCCGAGGCTACCGACAATCCGTAAGTCTTCGGGTGCCGTGTGTTCGCGAAAAGCGCGAACCTGACGGCGCTACGGATTGATTCCTGCTCCGGGGGCCGAGCCCCCGGAAACCCCGCGGTGCGGTGGTCGCGCAGGGCGATGTCTTCCGCTTTCGACTCGCCCGCGTCAAACCTGCTCCGTCACAGAAGCTGCGGGTGATCCCGCGTCCCGGTTCGGGGCGCGGGATCATTGCGTTTATGACTGAGGTCGTCCTGGGCGTTTGCGGTGGTATCGCCGCGTACAAGGCGTGTGAGCTGCTGCGGCTGTTCACCGAGTCGGGGCATGGCGTGCGGGTCGTGCCGACCGCCTCGGCCCTGAAGTTCGTGGGCGCGCCCACCTGGGCCGCGCTGTCGGGGCGGCCGGTCGCCACCGAGGTGTGGGACGACGCGCACGAGGTGCCGCACGTGCGGATCGGTCGGAAAGCCGACTTGGTCGTGGTGGCGCCGGCCACGGCCGACCTGCTCGCCAAGGCGGCCCACGGCATCGCCGACGACCTGCTCACCAACACGCTGCTCACGGCGACGTGTCCGATCGTGTACGCGCCCGCGATGCACACCGAGATGTGGGAGAACCCCGCGACGCGTGCCAACGTGGCTACCTTGCGTGAGCGCGGTGCGATCGTCATCGAGCCCGCCGTGGGGCGTCTCACGGGCGCTGACACCGGCAAGGGGCGGCTGCCCGAGCCCGAGTCGATCTATGAGCTTGCTCTCCGCGTACGCCATCGTGGTCTTGAATTCGATCTTGCAGGACGGCACGTCGTGGTGACCGCCGGCGGGACGCGCGAACCGCTCGATCCCGTGCGATTCCTCGGAAACCGGTCATCGGGCAAGCAGGGTTACGCGCTCGCGAAGGCGGCGGCCGCGCGCGGCGCGAAAGTGACGCTCATCGCTGCGAACGTCACCCTGCCCGACCCGGCGGGTGTCGAGATCACCCGAGTGGGTACGACGGAAGACCTGCGTGCGGCCGTGGTCAAGGCGGCGGCCGACGCCGATATCGTGGTCATGGCGGCCGCGCCCGCCGACTTCCGGCCGGCCGCCGTGGCACCCCAGAAGATCAAAAAAACCGATTCCGGTACGCCCGAACCGATCGTCCTCGTGACGAACCCCGACATCGCCGCCGAACTCGGTGCGAACAAACGACCCGGTCAGGTACTCGTGGCATTCGCCGCGGAGACGCAGGATGCTTTGGAGAACGCGAGAGCTAAGTTGACCAGGAAGCGTGCCGACCTGATCGTGGTGAACGAGGTGGGCGCCGACCGGGTGTTCGGCGCCGATCACAATGACGTGACCATCCTCGGATCGGACGGAAGTACCTCGACTCTCGGTGAACTTCCGAAAGCCGATGTGGCCGATATGATTTGGGATCGTGCGATCGCCGTCCACAAGTCCCTGGTCGGCGACGGCGAGGTGACCTAACACCTGGGTGACCGCGTCCGAGCGTGGTGACTACACTCTCGCGATACGTTGAACTTCCAACAGCTGAGGAGCACCGTGGCACGCCGCCTGTTCACCTCCGAGTCGGTCACGGAAGGCCACCCGGACAAGATCGCTGACCAGATCAGCGACGGCATTCTCGACGCCCTGCTCACCCAGGATCCGCGTAGCCGGGTGGCGGTGGAGACGCTCATCACCACCGGCCAGGTCCACGTGGCGGGTGAGGTTACGACCCAGGCGTACGCCGATATCCCGAGCATCGTGCGCGAGACCATCCTGGGTATCGGGTACGACTCGTCCAAGAAGGGCTTCGACGGCGCGTCCTGCGGCGTGAGCGTCTCGATCGGGGCGCAGTCCCCCGACATCGCCCAGGGCGTCGACAGCGCCCTCGAGCTGCGCGAGGGTGACTCCGAGCACGTCCTGGACTCGCAGGGCGCCGGCGACCAGGGCATGATGTTCGGCTTCGCCTGCTCGGAGACCCCCGAGCTGATGCCGCTGCCGATCGCGCTGGCCCACCGGCTCGCCCGCCGCCTGGCCACGGCCCGCAAGGACGGCACCATTCCGTACCTGCGTCCCGACGGCAAGACCCAGGTCACCATCGAGTACGACGGCCTCAAGCCGGTCCGGCTCAACACGGTCGTGGTCTCGTCGCAGCACGCCGCCGACATCTCGCTCGAGAGCCTGCTGACCCCCGACATCCGCGAGCACGTGATCGCGCCCGAGCTCGAGGGCCTGGGCCTCGACACCGAGGGTTACCGCCTGCTGGTCAACCCGACCGGCCGCTTCGAGATCGGCGGCCCCATGGGCGACGCCGGCCTCACCGGCCGCAAAATCATCGTCGACACGTACGGCGGCTACGCCCGCCACGGCGGCGGCGCCTTCTCCGGCAAGGACCCGTCCAAGGTGGACCGTTCCGCCGCGTACGCGATGCGCTGGGTGGCCAAGAACGTCGTGGCCGCCGGCCTGGCCGAGCGCTGCGAGGCCCAGGTCGCCTACGCGATCGGCAAGGCGCACCCCGTGTCCCTGTTCGTCGAGACGTTCGGCACCGAGAACGTCCCCGTCGAGCGCATCGAAAAGGCGATCGGCGAGGTCTTCGACCTCCGCCCCGCCGCCATCATCCGCGACCTCGACCTGCTGCGCCCGATCTACCAGCAGACCGCCGCCTACGGCCACTTCGGCCGCGAGCTGCCCGACCTGCTCTGGGAGAACACCGACCGCGCACAGGACCTGAAGAACGCCGCCGCCTGACGGCCATAAAGGCGCCCCGGGGACTCCCCGGGGCGTCTTTTTTGCCACAGGCGTCCCTTACGTCACGACTTGGCTGTTCTTGATTGGCGGCGAATGCCGCCCAGAGGAACCCGGGGGTGATCTCCTCGCGACGGCAGCCAAGCCAAATCGCAAGAGTGGGTGGGACGCAAACGGGGTGTGTTTGCGTCCCACCCACTCTTGCGATCCCCTACGGCAGCCGCCGCGAGGAGATCACCCCACCCACCGCAAGCAAACCGCCAGGCTGATCTTCTTGTGATGGCCGGGGTGTGGGGCAGAGCCCCGCGGTCTTACCCCCTCCCGACCGAGCCGGGAACTGTCATACGACCCGGGCAGAATATGGGGCGATGACGAGCAAGAGCGCACGCAGCGACAGGACACCGGCCGAACGGTTGCCGGTGGCCCGAGTGTGCGTGGACGTACCCCTGCCCCACCTGGATCGCCCCTTCGACTATCTGGTCGCCACCTCCGACGACGAGGCCGCTCAACCAGGCGTACGGGTAAAGGTGCGGTTCGCCGGCCAGCTGGTGGCGGGCTTCCTGCTGGAGCGAGCCGAGTCCTCCCCGCACGAAGGCAAGCTGGCCTATGTGGACAAGGTGGTCTCCGCCGAGCGGGTCCTCGACCCAGAGGTGGCGCGCCTAGCCCGGGCGGTAGCCGACCGCTATGCCGGAAATCTGTGCGATGTCCTGCGATTGGCGGTGCCACCCCGGCACGCCCGAGTCGAGACGCAGGCAGCAAAGGGTGCGGAGCCACCTCCCGAAGTGACGGCCGATCGCGACAACGTTGCCGGCGGTGATGACGTAGCCGGTCACGATGACGCGGCCGACGGCGACGAGGTTGTAGGCGGCGATGACGTTGCCGGTCACGATGATGCTGCTGGCGGCGATGACATTCCCGGTGGCCGTGAAACTGCCGGTCACGACGGCGCCAGCGACAACGACGCCCGCGCGATCCTGACTGGGGGTCAAGGGGTCCCAGGTTCAAATCCCTCCGCGACGCCCGGCGAGATGCGCCCACCCGACCCGACTGGGTGGAATTCGTATGCGGCCGGACCCGCCTTCCTGCGCGCGCTGGAGGACGGCCGGCCCGCACGAGCCGTCTGGGCCGCACTGCCCGGCGAGGACTGGCCCACCCGGATAGCCGAAGCAGCAGCCGCCACCGTCCGCGCCGGCCGCGGAGTAATCATCGTCGTGGCCGACGCCCGCGACCTGGAGCGAGTCGACCGGGCGCTCGGGACGGTGCTAGGCGAGGGGCGGCACGTAGCGCTGAACGCCGCACTAGGCCCCGCCGAGCGCTATCGACGATTTCTAGCCGCCAGCCGGCATCGGGTATCCGTCGTCGTCGGCACCCGGGCCGCGATGTGGGCCCCGGTCGAGAAACTAGGGCTGGTCGTCATCTGGGACGACGGCGACGACCTGCACGCCGAGCCGCGAGCGCCCTATCCACACGCCCGGGAGGTGCTCCTGACCCGGGCCAGCCTGGCCGACTGCGCAGCGCTGGTCGCAGGCCACGCCCGAACCGGCGAGGCCCAGCTACTACTGGAAACTGGCTGGGCCAAGGAGATCACAGCGACCCGCGAGGTGCTGCGAGCCCGGGCCCCGGCGGTGGCGCCCACGGGCGACGATCCGCAGCTGGCCCGCGACCCGGGCGCCGCCACCGCGCGCCTGCCCAGCCTCGCGTGGGAAACGGCACGCAAGGCGCTGCAAGCGGGAACCCCCGTCCTGGTGCAGGTGCCCCGGCGGGGTTATCTGCCCTCCGTCGCCTGCGCTGACTGCCGCACCCCCGCCCGCTGCCCACACTGCTCCGGCCCACTCGCGCTGGCCGGGGCGCGGGACGTGCCGGCCTGCCGATGGTGCGGGCGGGTCTCCGCGGCCTATGAGTGCCCGGCCTGCGGCGGCCGGCGGCTGCGAGCCTCGGTGACCGGGGCGCGGCGGACCGCGGAGGAGCTCGGGCGAGCCTTTCCCGGGGTGACGGTGCGCACCTCCGGGCGCGACGAGATCCTCGGCACCGTCCCGGAGGCGCCGGCCGTGGTGGTGGCGACGCCGGGGGCCGAGCCGCATGCCGAGGGCGGCTACGGCGCGGTGCTGCTGCTCGACACGTGGGCGTTGCTGACCAGGTCCGACCTGCGCGCGGCCGAGGAGACGATGCGCCGGTGGCTGAACGCGTCGGCCCTGGCCCGGCCGGCCGGGCAGGGCGGCCGGGTGGTCGTGGTGGCCGACGGTTCGCTGGCCACCGTGCAGGCGCTGATCCGCTGGGAGCCGGGATGGTTCGCGGCGCGGGAGCTGGCCGAGCGGCGGGAGCTGGGCTTTCCGCCAGCGGCGCGGATGGCGAGCCTCACCGGCAAGCCCGAGGCGGTGGCCGAGCTGCTCGCGGCGGCCCGGCTGCCCGCGGGGGCCGAGGTGCTCGGGCCGGTCCCGGCCGACGACGACCAGGAGCGGATGCTGGTCCGGACGTCGCGCTCGCAGGCCGCCGCGATGGCACACGCGCTGCACGAGGCCGCCGCCGTCCGCAGCGCCAAGAAAGCGACCCTCGCGGTGCGGATGGAGGTGGATCCCGCGACGATCTTCTGAGGCAGGGAGCGGTTGCGGCAACGGTGGAGGATCGGGGGATGGACGCCTTTGAGGCCGCTGACGCGTTGTTGACCCGGGCCGGGGAGTTCGACCCGAACGAGGCCTACGCGGCGCTGCACGGGCACGGGCCGGTGCTGCAGTTCGCCGATCGGGCGTTTCTCGTCGGTGGGTACGACGCGGTGGATCGCACGCTTCGGGACACCGGCATGGTGACCTATGACGGGGAGCGGCTCGACGCCGTCTGGCCGGGGTGGCGGGAGTATCGGGCCGTGGCGCTGTTCGCCGACTCGATGCTGCGGGCCAACCCGCCTCGGCACACGCGGATGCGGCGGCTGGCCTCGGGCGTGTTCACGGCGCGGCGGGTGGAGTCGCTGCGGGCGGTCATCGCCGAGCAGGTCGACGAGGCGCTGGACGCGCTCGGCGCGTACGCGCAAGGGGTGGATCTTGTGGGTCGGCTGGCCTATCCGTTGCCGATCGGGGTGATCACCGCTCTGCTCGGGGTGCCCAAGGCGGACCGCGGGCAGTTCCGGCGGCTCGCGGCGGCGCTCACGGGGGTGCTCGAGCTGAACTGGAACGAGCAGGACCGGCAGCTGGCCGACGCGGCCGCCGACGAGCTGACCGAGTATTTCGCGCATCTCGTCGCGCTGCGCCGGGACGATCCGCGGGACGACCTGGTCACCGCCCTCGCGGCGGCGCACGAGGCGGACGGCGAGCGGCTCACGGCCGACGAGCTGCTCGCCAATCTCGCGCTTCTGCTGGTCGCGGGCTTCGAGACGACCACGAACCTGATCGGCAATGGCATCGTCCTGCTGCTCGACCACCCCGCGTACGCCGGGAAGCTCCGCGAGGATCCGGGGCTGGCACCCGCGTACGTGGAAGAGGTTTTGCGCATTGATTCACCGGTGCAGCTCACCTCGCGGCATGCCGGCGCCGAATGCGAGATCGGCGGCCTGCGCGTTCCGGCCGGCGCCGAGCTGCTCCTGCTGCTCGGCGCGGCCAACCGGGACCCGGCCCGCTACGAACGGCCGGACGTCTTCGAGCCGGGACGCGCCGGACCCTCGCCGCTGTCGTTCGGCGCCGGCGCGCACTACTGCCTCGGCGCGCCGCTCGCCCGGCTGGAAGCGCAGGTCGCCCTGCCCGCCCTGCTGCGGCGCTTCCCGCGGATGGAGCTGATCGCCCGGCCGCGGCGGCGCCCGCGGATGAACCTGCGCGGATGGCGCGAGGTGGCGGTCACGCTGGCGTGATGACCGGATCGGCACTCCGTAGACTGGTCGGGTGCCGCCCCGGAATGTCAGGAGTACCGCCGCGTGACCGTTCAGCCCATCCGTCTCTTCGGCGATCCCGTGCTGCGCACGCCGGCCGACCCCGTCGTGGACTTCGACAAGGAACTGCGCAACCTCGTGCGCGACCTGGTCGAGACCATGCAGGACGAGGGCGGCGCCGGCCTGGCCGCCCCGCAGCTCGGCGTCGGGCTGCGCGTGTTCACCTTCGACGTGGACGACGTGGTGGGCCACATCGTGAACCCGGTTCTGTCGTTCCCCGACGAGGAGGAGCAGGACGGGCCGGAGGGCTGCCTGTCGATCCCGGGCATCTACATCGACACCAAGCGCCGGCAGAACGTCGTGGCCAACGGCTTCAACGAGCACGGCGACCCGATCCAGCTGGTCGGCACCGGCCTGATGTCCCGCTGCGTGCAGCACGAGACCGACCACCTCGACGGCGTGCTCTTCCTCGACCGGCTCGACGCCGCCTCCCGCAAGGACGCGATGAAGCAGATCCGCGCCGCCGAGTGGTACGACGCCGCGAAACCTCCGCTGATCAAGGAGAGCCCGCACGGCCGGGGCATCTTCGGGCTGGGGCGGTGACCGGCTTGCGCCTCGTCTTCGCCGGCACGCCGGCCGTCACCCTGCCCAGCCTCGACGCGATCGCGGCCTCCCGTCACGAGCTCGTCGCCGTCGTCACCCGTCCCGACGCGCCCGCCGGCCGCGGCCGTCACCTGGTGCGATCGCCCGCCGGCGCCTGGGCCGACGAGCGCGGCATCGAGGTGCTGACGCCGCTGAAGCCGCGGGAGCCCTCGTTTCTGGCGAGGCTGGCGGAGATCGCCCCGGATTGCGTGCCGGTGGTGGCCTATGGCGCACTGGTGCCTCCGAGCGCCCTGGAAATCCCGCGGCATGGATGGATAAATCTTCATTTCTCCCTTTTGCCGGCCTGGCGTGGGGCAGCGCCCGTGCAGCACGCGGTGCTGCACGGCGACGAGGTGACCGGCGCGGCCGTCTTCGAGCTCGAGGCGGGCCTCGACACCGGCCCGATCTACGGCACGCTGACCGAGGAGATTCGTCCGTCCGACACCTCGGGTGACCTGCTCGAACGGCTCGCGGTGAACGGCGCGGGCCTGCTCGTGGCCGTGCTGGACGCGATCGAGGCCGGCACGGCGGTGGCTCATCCGCAGCCGGCCGACGGCGTGACCTTCGCGCCGAAGGTGACCGTCGAGGACGCCCGGGTGCGATGGAACGACCCCGGCTTCGCGGTCGACCGGCGTATCCGGGCCTGCACGCCGGCGCCGGGCGCGTGGACGACCTTCCGCGACGAGCGGGTGAAGCTGGGCCCGGTGCGCCCGATCGCCAACGGTCCCGATCTCAAGAATGGTGACCTGCTCGTGGAAAAGAACCAGGTGCTGGTCGGCACGGCCACCACCGCCGTCGCGCTGGGCGAGGTGCGCGCGGCGGGAAAGAAGGCGATGCCGGCCACCGACTGGGCCCGCGGCCTGCGGATCCAGCCGGGGGAGCGGCTGGTATGACCGCCTGCACCGAGCGGCACTCAGCCGCACCAGACGACGGCATTTCCGGCGAGGGCCGGAAGGGCATGCCCGAGGAGGGCACAGCGTGAGCGACCATCGCGCGGGGCGCCCGCACGGGTCGGGTCGTCCCAAGGGCACCGCGGGTCCGGGTTACAGCCGGGACTCCCGCACCGGCCGCGCTCCCCGGGGCGGCCGGCCGCCGTCCGATCCGGCCCGCCAGGCCGCGTACGAGGCGATCGCCGCGGTGCACCGGGATGACGCGTACGCGAACCTCGTGCTCGCCGACATCCTCCGGGGCATGGCGCTGAGCGGGCGCGACGCCGCCTTCGCCACCGAGCTCACCTACGGCACGCTGCGCGCCCTCGGCACCCTCGACCTGATCGTCGGGGCGGCCGCCGGGCGGGACGTGGCCCGCATCGACCCGCCCGCCCGCGACGCGCTCCGCCTGGGCGCCTACCAGCTGCTCTACACCCGGGTGCCGGCCCACGCGGCGGTCAACCAGACCGTCGACCTGGTGCGCTCGGTCGCCCCGGGCGCGACCGGCTTCGCGAACGCGGTCATGCGCGCGATCACCGAGACGCCGCTGGACGACTGGCTCAAGCGGCTCGCCCCCGCCTACGACGTCGACCCGGTCGGCAACCTCGCCGTCCTGCACAACCACCCGCAGTGGATCGTGCGGGCGTTCGCCGAGGCGCTCGGCGGCGACCTCGAGGAGACCGCCCGCCTGCTGATCGAGGACAACCAGGCCCCGGTCGTGCACCTGTGCGCGCGCCCGGGCCGGGCCGACGCGATCGAGCTGGCCGACGAGGTCGGCGGCGTGCCGGGGGCCTTCTCGCCGTACGCCGTCTACCTGAACGGCGGCTCCCCGCGCGAGCTGGCCGCGATCGCCGACGGCCGCGCCCACGTCCAGGACGAGGGCTCGCAGTTGGTGGCGGCCGCGCTGCTCGCCGCCCCGATCGAGGGCCGGGACACGCGCTGGCTCGACCTGTGCGCGGGCCCGGGCGGTAAGGCCGGGCTGCTAGGCTCGATCGCCGCGCTGCGTGGCGCCGAGGTCACCGCGGTCGAGGTGGCCGAGCACCGGGCGCGCCTGGTCGAGCACGCCACCGAGGGCATGCCGGTGACGGTCCTGCCGATGGACGGGCGCTCGGTCGGCCGCGACCCCGACCTGCCGGAGGAGTCCTTCGACCGGGTCCTGGTCGACGCGCCGTGCACCGGGCTGGGCTCGCTGCGCCGCCGGCCCGAGTCACGCTGGCGTCGGCAGCCGTCCGACCTTCCGGCGCTCACGAAGCTGCAGCGGGAACTGCTGGTGGCGGCGTTGCGCGCGGTGCGCCCGGGCGGCCTGGTCGCGTACGTGACCTGCTCGCCGCACATGGTGGAGACGCAGGTGACGGTGACCGAGGGCGCGCGGCGCAGCGGCGTGGAGGTCGATTTCGTCGACGCGCGCCCCCTGCTGCCGCCGGGAATGCCCGGCCTCGGCGCCGGTCCGACGGTGCAATTGTGGCCGCACCGGCACGGTACCGACGCGATGTTCCTGGCGGTCCTTCGCCGTACTTCTTGACGATTTTTGTCGAATGGATCGAGATGGTTCGGGTATAACCGGGCCATGGATGTGATCGGCGTGGGCTTCGGCCGGACCGGAACACTCAGCCTCAAGGTGGCGCTCGAGCAGCTCGGATTCGGGCCCTGCATGCACATGTTGCCGCTGCTGGACGACCCGTGGCGGGCCACACTGCTGTCCCACGCGGCGGACGGCGATATGGCGTGCCTCGATGCGGCCTTTGACGATTATCGATCTACTGTCGATTGGCCGGGCGCCTATTTCTGGCGCGAGCTGACCGCGCGTCATCCGCGGGCGCGCGTGATCCTGACCGTTCGCGACCCCGACCGGTGGTACGACAGCGCATTCAAGACTATCTATACCGCCGCGACCACGGACGGGTCGCTCCCGCCGTCCATGGCCGCCGGCCGCGAGATGGCCGAGAAGACGGTCTGGGACGGGACTTTCGGTGGGCGGTTCGCCGACCGCGAGGCGACGATCCAGCTTTTCCAAGATCACAATGCGGCCGTACGCGCCGAGATCGCCCCCGACCGCCTGCTGGAGTTCACGGTCGGCGAGGGCTGGGGGCCGCTCTGCGAGTTCCTCGGTGTGCCCGCGCCGGCCACTCCGTTCCCGCGCCTCAACGACGAGTCGGCGTTCCACCAGAACCTTCAGGAACGGATGACGCTCACCGCCGCGCGTAGTGGATCTTGAGTTTCCCGGGACCGGCGTTGCGGTAGGAACCGGTCATCCGCTCGCCGTTGAGCCACAGGAAGCAGCGGATCGCCCGGTCGCCCATCTGCCACGCCGTGTCGTCGGGCGGGAAGCCCAGCCAGCCGATGCGGCTCGGCAGCGAGTCGTCGTCGGCGAGGCCGGTGAACTTCGCGATCGCCGAGTCGCAGCCCTTCGCCAGTTCCTCGCCGGAGAGGTCGGACGACTTGGCGCGCTTGGTGGCGAACAACCCCGCGAACTCGGCGGTGTGACTGCTCGCGCAGGCGACCGGGTGCATCTGGCTGACCGTGTCGCCGGCGATGGTCGGGTTGGCGCAGCCCATCCGCAGCTTGCCGCCGGCCCGGACGCTGCCCTTCATGCTGCCCGTGCGGTGGACCAGGGCCCCGTCGACCGGGGACGTCTCGGCGACGTCGCAGCGCACCCACCGGGCGCCGCCGGTCCAGGCCGCCTTGCTGGGCAGCACCGGCTGGAGCACCACCCACCCGGTGCGCCAGTCGCCGCCCAGGAACGCCGTCGCCGCCTTCGAGCACGCGGCGAAGGCCTGGGCGGCGCTCCGCTGGGCCAGCGCCGGCACGGCCACGGTCTCGGCCAGGTGCGACGAGGAGCACGGCACCGGGTCGTCGTTGTCGGCGGTCGCGTTCTGCACGAGGTCGGAGTGACAGGTGCCGCCCTGCGGCTTGAACTGGGTGGCCGCCGCCATCGGCTTCCAGTCGTCGGTGATGTCGCCGTCGACCCCGCTCGGCGTGGCGCTGCAGCCGGCGAGAGCGGCGACCCCCGCCACGGCCACCAGCCACCGCCGCCGCATCGATCGCCTCCCCGGGTCACTCGGACGGGTCACTCTATCGGTTGTCCACAGGAGGCGGAGGAGGGCGGTCCGCGCGCTCTAGACTGCCCCCGTGGACGCTAAGCCGATCATCGCCCCGAGCATCCTGGCCGCCGACTTCGCCCGTCTCGCCGACGAGGTGGGTGCGATCGAGGGCGCGGCCGACTGGGTGCACGTCGATGTCATGGACAACCACTTCGTGCCCAACCTGACCATCGGGCTGCCCGTGGTGCAGAGCCTGCGCAAGTCGGTCAGCATCCCGTTCGACGTGCACCTGATGATCACCGACCCCGAGCGCTGGGCGCCGGGGTACGCGGAGGCCGGGGCATACAACGTGACCTTCCACGCCGAGGCCTGCGAGAACCCGGTGGCCCTGGCCAAGACGCTGCGCGCCGCCGGGTCGAAAGCCGGGCTCGCGATCGACCGGGACACCCCCGTCGAGCCCTACCTCGAGCTCCTGCCGTACCTCGACACGCTGCTGATCATGACGATCAAGGCCGGTTTCGGCGGCCAGAAATTCCTGCCCGAGATGCTCGACAAGGTGCGCGACGTGCGCCGACGCATCTCCGCGAAGAACCTCGAGGTGCGGCTCGAGGTCGACGGCGGCATCGCTGCCGACACGATCGAGGAGGCGGCGGCGGCCGGCGCCGATGCATTTGTGGCCGGCACCGCGGTCTACGGCGCGTCCGACCCGGCCGAGGCGGTTCGACGCCTTCGCGCACTGGCCGAACAGGCCCGTCCGTCGCATGATTGAGCCGATTTAAGTCGGCCTTAACGGGGACCTGCAGCGGGGAGAGCGGATGAGCACCGGCGCGGTGCGCGACGACGTCGACGAGCTGGGCCCGGAACCGGAGGAGCGGCCCGATCTCATCCTGGTCGTCGACGACGATCAGGACATCGCGGGCTTCGTCGAGTTCAACCTCAAGATCCAGGGGTACGACGTGATCCGCGCCCGGGACGGTGAGCACGCCCTCGAGGTCATGCAGGACAACCGCCCCGACCTGGCCGTCGTCGACTGGATGATGCCCCGCATGGACGGCGTCGAGCTGACCCGCCGGCTGCGCGCCGAGCCGCTGACCTCCGCCCTCCCGGTGATCATGCTGACCGCCAAGAGCATGACCGTCGACAAGGTGGTGGGCCTGACCACCGGCGTCGACGACTACCTGGTCAAGCCGTTCGACACCGCCGAACTGATCGCCCGGGTGGCCTCCACGCTGCGGCGCAACAAGGAGTTCCGGGAGGTCTCCCCGCTGACCGGGCTGCCCGGCAACGCCCGGGTGCGGCGCGAGATCTCCGACCGGATGAAGGCCGGCGGCGAGTACTCGGTCGGCTACATCGACATCGACCGGTTCAAGAGCGTCAACGACGTGTACGGGTTCGACCGCGGCGACGAGTTCATCACGGCGCTCGCCCGCAGCCTGCACAAGGCGGTGACCTCGATCGGGCCGCCCTCGATCTTCCTGGGCCACATCGGCGGCGACGACTTCGTCTTCATCTGCACGCCCGATCAGGTCCTGCCGCTGACGAAGCGCACGGTGACCGACTTCGAGCAGGCCGCCGACCAGCTGTACGACTCGTCCGACGCCGAGCGCGGCTACATCGAGGTCCCCGACCGCCGCGGCAACAAGAACAGGGCGGCCCTCGTGACGCTCTCGATCGGCGTCGCCCAGGCCACGATCGACGGCCGGAAGTTCACCGACCCCCGGGTGGTGATCGCGGTGGCCTCCGAGATGAAGAAGGTGGCCAAGTCGCAGCCCGGGTCGTACGTGGCGATCGACCGCCGCCGCAGCGAGGCCGAGGCGGACGAATAGGCTGACCTGCGGTTTCCGGCCGCGATGTGAGATGGCTCGCGCACAGGGTGGCAAAAACGTCCGCCCGTGCAACACTCGTGGGTGACCCACCACGCGCTGGCGGGACTCGGTGAAATTCCGAACCGGCGGTGATCCGATGCGCATGCATCGGTAAGCCCGCGACCCGGACGTCGTCATCGACGGACGGTGGACCTGGTGAAAATCCAGGGCCGACGGTTGATCGAGTGGCACTGCGAAAGCGGAGCCACACGGTCAGACAGTCCGGATGGGAGACAGCGCGCTGGATCGGACCGAGGGCGCGCGTGTCGTGCCGTCGACCGGGGTGCGCGAAGCGTACCCGGCTGTCCGATTCCTGGCGTTATCTCCCGCTTCCTTCGGCGCGTGACCGCACCGCGCTGAGAGGACGTAAGCGGAATGGTGACCGAGGACGAGGCGATGCGCCGCGCGATCGCGCTGGCCGCCCGTGGCCTCGGCACGACCAGCCCCAACCCGGTCGTCGGCTGCCTGCTGCTCGACGCCGAGGGCGAGGTCGTCGGGGAGGGCTTCCACGCGTACGCCGGCGGGCCGCACGCCGAGATCGTCGCGCTCGCCCAGGCCGGTGAGCGGGCCCGGGGCGGCACCGCCGTGGTCACCCTCGAACCCTGCAACCACACCGGGCGCACCGGTCCGTGCAGCCATGCGCTGATCAACGCGGGCGTCCGGCGCGTGGTGATCGCCGTGGACGACCCGACGCCGGTCGCGGCCGGTGGCGCCACCACGCTGCGGGCCGCGGGGGTGCAGGTCGAGACCGGGGTTCGCCGCAAGGAGGCGGAGCAGGGCAACGTCGCCTGGCTCACCGCGGTGCGGCGCGGCCGGCCGTACGTGACCTGGAAGTTCGCCGCCACCCTGGACGGCCGCTCGGCCGCCGCCGACAACACCAGCCAGTGGATCACCTCGGCGCCCGCCCGCAGCGACGTGCACGTGCTCCGCAGCACGATGGACGCGATCATGGTGGGGGCCGGGACGGTGGTCGCCGACGACCCGCAGCTGACCGTCCGCGACCTGCGCGACGGCACACTCGCCATCAAACAGCCGCTGCGCGTGGTCGTCGACTCGCAGGGGCGTACGCCCAGAAAAGCTCGGGTCCGCGACGTCGCGGCGCCCACCTGGATCGTCACCACCGCCGAGGTCGGCGCCGGGCCGGACGGCCGCGTCGACCTGAACTCCCTGCTCGCCGCCCTGTTCGGGCGCGGTATCCGCTCGGTGCTGCTGGAGGGCGGGCCGACGCTGGCCGGCTCGTTCCTGGCCGCCGGGCTGGTCGACCAGGTGATCGGCTACGTCGCGCCGAAACTGCTCGGTGCCGGCAAGCCCGCGCTGGTCGACGCGGGCGTCGGCACCATCGCCGACGCCATCGAACTCGATCTCACCGACATCGCGCAGATCGGCCCCGACCTGCGCTTCATCGCATCGCTCCGGCAAAAGGAGAGCTGATGTTCACCGGCATCGTCGAAGAATTGGGTGAGGTCGTCCGCCTCGTCGACGCGGGCGGCGACTCCGCGGTCATCGCGGTACGCGGGCCCGTCGTCACCAGCGACGCGCGGCACGGCGACTCGATCTCGGTAAACGGGGTCTGTCTCACCGTGATCGAGAACGAGGACGGCATCTTCACCGCCGACGTGATGGGCGAGACGTTACGCCGCTCGTCGCTGGGCGCGCTGCGGGTGGGCAGCCAGGTCAACCTGGAGCGCGCGGCGACCGTGGGCAGCCGCCTCGGCGGTCACCTGGTGCAGGGTCACGTGGACGGGGTCGCCCAGATCCTCGACCGCACGCCCGAGTCGGAGTGGGAGGTGCTGCGGTTCTCGCTGCCGCCGGCTCTCTCGAAGTACGTGGTGGAGAAGGGCTCGATCACCGTCGACGGGGTGTCGCTGACCGTCATGGCGGTGGACGACGAGTCGTTCAGCGTCGGACTGATCCCGACCACCCTCAAGCTGACCGTCCTGGGGTCCAAGAGTGCCGGTGACCCCGTGAACCTCGAGGTCGACGTGATCGCAAAGTACGTGGAAAAGATGCTGGGGAGCCGATGATGTTCGAAGACGTTGAGCGGGCGATCGCCGACATTGCGGCGGGCCGCCCGGTGATCGTGGTCGACGACGAGGACCGGGAGAACGAGGGCGACCTGATCTTCGCGGCCGAGAAGGCCACGCCGGAACTGGTCGCGTTCATGGTGCGCTACACCTCCGGGTACATCTGCGCGCCGATCACCGAGGCCGAGGCCGACCGCCTCGACCTCCCCCCGATGTTCCACACCAACCAGGACCGGCGCGGTACGGCGTACGCCGTGACCGTCGACGCGAGCGAGGGGGTCAGCACCGGCATCTCGGCCGCCGACCGGGCCCGTACCCTGCGGTTGCTCTCCTCCCCGGAGACCCGCCCGACCGACCTCTCGCGGCCCGGCCACGTGGTCCCGTTGCGGGCCAAGGCGGGCGGGGTGCTGCGCCGCCCGGGTCACACCGAGGCCGCGATCGACCTCGCCGTGCTGGCCGGGTTGCGCCCGGCCGGGGTGCTCTGCGAGATGGTCAACGACGACGGCACCATGCAGCGCCGGCCCGACCTGGAGCGGTTCGCGAAGGAGCACGACCTCGCGCTGATCACGATCGCCGACCTGGTGGCGTACCGGCGCCTGCACGAGAAGCAGGTCGAGCGGGTCGTCGAGACCCGGCTGCCGACCGAGCACGGCGAGTTCACCGCGGTCGGCTACCGCGCCCTGGTCGACGACGGCGAGCACGTGGCGCTGGTCTTCGGCGAGATCGGCGACGGCGAGGACGTGCTGGTCCGGGTGCACTCGGAGTGCCTGACCGGGGACGTCTTCGGCTCGAAGCGCTGCGACTGCGGACCGCAGCTGGACGCGGCGCTGCAGCGGGTCGCCGAGGCCGGCCGGGGCGTGGTGCTCTACATGCGCGGGCACGAGGGCCGGGGGATCGGCCTGCTGCACAAGCTGCAGGCCTACCAGCTGCAGGACCGCGGCTTCGACACGGTGGACGCGAACCTCGAGCTCGGTCTGCCGGCCGACGCCCGGGACTACGGGACGGGCGCGCAGATCCTGTACGACCTGGGCGTGCGCTCGATGCGGCTGCTCACCAACAACCCGGCGAAGCGGGCCGGCCTGGAGGGCTACGGGCTCACCGTGACCGGTCGCGAGGCGCTGCCCGTGCGCCTGCACCCGGAGAACGTGCGCTACCTGCGGACCAAGCGGGACCGCATGGGCCACCTGTTTGAGGCCCTGGGCTGACGTAGGATGAAATTGTCGGAAAAAGGGGGCAGAGATGGCCGGCTTCGGTGATCCGCACATGCAGACGGTCGACGCGGCCGGGCTGCGGCTCGGCATCGTCGGCGCGCGCTGGCACGCCGACCTGATCGATCACATGATCGAGCGGGCCAAGGCGGCGGCCGAGGCCTGCGGCGTATCGGACGTGGTGGTGCACCGCGTCGCGGGCGCCGTCGAGCTTCCGGTGGTGGCGCAGGCCCTGGCGAGACAATGCGACGCGGTCGTCGCGATCGGCGTCGTGATCAAGGGCGAGACCGAGCATTTCGAGTACGTCTGCGACTCCGTCACCACGGGCCTGACGAGGATCGCGCTCGACGAGCACACCCCCGTCGCCCACGGCGTGCTCACGGTCCACAGCCTCGGCCAGGCCCGCGACCGCGCCGGCCTCGAGGACTCGATCGAGGACAAGGGCTGGCAGAGCACGGTGGCCGCGCTGGACGCCGCCCTGGTCCTGCGCGAGCTGTCGAAGCCCTAGGCGAGTTCGATCGGGACGACCACCAGCGGGTCGACCTGAAAGCACCCCGCCCCGGCGCAGGCCCACACCTGGGCGTACGCGACGCCGGGGCGGAACGGCACGCCGCCGGCCGGCAGCACCATGTCCCGCGACCGGCGGCCACACGGCTCCCGGATAGTGCCGGTGGCGGCGGCCACGTGCGCCCCCGTCCGCTGCGCGACTGAGATCCCCAGCGAGTAACTCCCCGTGACCCCGGCCGGGCAGTCGGCCGTGTAACGCACGGCAACGCCCTGACCGGCCACGGTCGCCGACCGCAGATCAAAATCAAGCGGATCAGCCGCGCCCACCGGCCCAAATCCAGCGGACGCGGCCGTTAAGCACGCGGCAACGACTAACTGAAGCATGGCGGTGCCCCCCGGAGACACGGCTCGGGAGCCGCCTCCCCCCGGTGGCGGTAGAACCCCCGTGCCCGCCGATGCAGAGTGCCACCCACCCGAGCGCCCACGCCCGTGTCGGTCCGTGATCCGACCCCGCAACCCCGCCGGCCACCCGGCGCCGCCGAGGCCGTGTCGACCGCCCGGGCCCGCCGCAACGCCCCGGCCCAACGTAGTCGCCGCCCCGCACGCCGCGCCGGGATGCGGTTGCCGGCTCGCGCGCCGCGGCGGGATGCGGTTGCCGGCTCGCGCGCCGCGGCGGGATGCGGTTGCCGGCCCGCGCGCCGCGGTGGGATGCGGTTGCCGGCTCGTGCGCCGCGGTGGGATGCGGTTGCCGGCACGCGCGCCGCGGTGGGATGCGGTTGCCGGCACGCGCGCCGCGGTGGAATGCGGTTGCCGGCACGCGCGCCGCGGTGGAATGCGGTTGCCGGCACGCGCGCCGCAACACCTCGGCCCGACGTCGTCGTCCTGTCGTGCGCTATTCGGGACCTCGACGTCGCGTGCATTATTCGCGGCGGGGTGGGCCGTTCTGCGGCGGCAGCACGCCCCGAAATACCATTTTTCGGTGGCGACGGGAATGTGACATCGGGCCCGTAGGGACGCTGCACAAGATGCTTTCGTGGGATCCAGAATAATTCGTGGAGTGATGCCGGGAGGGAATGGCCCGGCTCCGCCGAGCGCCCGAAAAGAACGTGTCGCGGCCCGCATATAACGTGGACTTTTCGGCGGGGTGGGACGACTGCTTGCCCGCGGCGTCCGCGGTGGGAGTGGGCTGGGGCGCCTGGCTGTTGCCGGGGTGCGCGTCGGTGGGAGTGGGCTGGGCCGTCTGGCCGTTCGCGGCGTGGGCGGTGGGTGTGGGCTGGGCTGCCGGGCTGTTGGCGGGGCTTGCGATCGGCTCGGCGGTGGTGGGCCGGGATGCCTGCTCGCCGGTGGATCGGGTCGGCCGCTCGGCGGGGATGGGTTGCGCCACCGCGAGGCTCGGCATCTCGGCGTCACTGCCATGAAGGCGACGCCACTTCCGAGCATGCCGCTGAGCAAGGCCCCACGCGCGATGCCGGGCGTGCTCGCGGCGAAATTGCTCGGCCGCGGGAGAATAGCGGCGTGACCGGGTGCGATCGCGCATTACGGCAAGTTGGGTCCGGGTGAAGAAGCTCAGCTGTCCCACCCCTAAATTATTTCAGCCCCGAGAATGCGGTGGTAAGTATTCGATCATGCCAATTCCCCGGCCGCCAATAATACGATCCAGGCAATTCCCGCTCCCTTTGGAAATTGCTGACCGAAGCAACCAGGCGCGACAGGCGGCGCTCACCGGGACCGGGCAGGTGCCGGGCCATGGCAAGCCGAGCGCAGCCAAGAGTGGCGGTGAGGGGCGGCGCTCACCGGGACCCGGCAGGTGCCGGGCCATGGCAAGCCGACCGGGACCGGGCAGGTGCCGGGCCGTGGCAAGCCGACCGCGACGGGGCAGGTGCCGGGCCGTGGCAAGCCGACCGCGACGGGGCAGGTGCCGGGCCGGACAAGCCGGTGCGACGCAGAGGTGGCGGTGAGGGAGGGCGCTCACCGGGACGAGGCGGGCGCCGGGCCATGGCAAGCCGGCGCGACCGCGGCTCAGAGGCGGCCGGCCTCGATGATGCGGGCCAGGAACTGGCGGGTGCGGGCCTCTACCGGATCGCCGAGCACCTGCGCCGGTGGGCCCTGCTCGAGCACACGGCCGTTGTCGAGGAACGCCACCCGGTCGGCGACCTGGCGGGCGAAGCCCATCTCGTGGGTGGCGAGGATCATGGTCATGCCGTCGCCCTTGAGGTCGCGGATCATTGTCAGCACCTCGCCGACCAGCTCCGGGTCCAGGGCGGAGGTCACCTCGTCCAGCAGCAGCAGCCTCGGGGAGTTGACGAGCGCGCGCACGATCGCCACTCGCTGCTGCTGGCCGCCGGAGAGACCATCGGGGTAACTGCCCGATTTGTCCGCCAGCCCGACGCGGTTCAGCCACTCCATCGCCAGCTCGCGGGCCGCGGCGGGTGGCTTTCCGTGCACCTTGACGGGGGCGAGGGTGATGTTGTCGAGCACGGTCATGTGCGGGAACAGGTTGTACGACTGAAAAACTAGACCGATCTTCCGCCGTACGACATCGGGATTGATCTTTGGGTTGGTGATGTCCTCGCCGTCCAGCGTGATCGTGCCGTCGTCGACCTCGGTGAGGAGGTTGATGCAGCGCAGCAGGGTCGACTTGCCCGAGCCCGAGGCGCCGATCAGGGCCACCACCTCGTGCTCGTCGACCGATAGGTCCAGCCCGTCGAGCACCACGGCCGAACCGAACGTCTTCCGGACGTCCGCGCAGGTCAGCAGCATCAGTTCCCCGCGTTCTGGCGTCGGGCGGCGCGCAGCGTGACGACGTCGGTGACCCCGATCAGCGGCAGGGCGAAAAGCACAAAGAGCACACCCGCGACGACGTACGGGGTGAAGTTCGCCGTCTCGGCCGACGCGATCTGAGCGGCCCGGATCGCGTCGATCGGACCGGCCAGCGAGATCAGCCCCACGTCCTTCTGCATCGACACGACGTCGTTGAGCAGGGCGGGGGCGGCCCGGCGCACCGCCTGTGGGAGCACCACGTGGCGCATCGACTGGCGGTAGCTGAGCCCGAGCGAGCGGGCGGCCGCGGTCTGGCTCGGATGCACGGACTCGATGCCGGCCCGCAGCACCTCGGCGATGTACGACCCGTAGGTGATCGTGATGGCCGCGCCGCCGAGCACAACCACGTTCGGCGTTCCCTGCAGCCGCAGGCCGGGGACGCCGAACGCGAACAGGTAGATCGTGATGATCAGCGGAAGGCCGCGGAACGTGTACGTGTAGACCGTCGCGAGCGCCCGCACCGGGAAGAAGACCGGCCCGCGCAGCGTGCGCAGCACCGCCGCGACCAGGCCGAGCGCGAGCGCGCAGACGGCGCAGACCACGAACAGCCGGATGTTGAGCCAGAGCCCCTCGAGGATCTCGGGCAGGTACTCGCGGGCGATCGGCCAGTCGAAGAACGACTGCTTGACGCGCGCCCAGCCCGGCGCGCCGGTGATCAGCACGCCGAGCAGGGTGCCGAGCACCGCCGTGGACAGGGCCGCGAGCAGCACGGAACGGATCGCCTGCCCACGCCGGTAGGCGATCCGTCCCAGCTGCAGGTCGCTCGGCCGGTGGATTTCCGCGCTCACTGGAGCTCGGGGGCTCCGCCGGTCTGGGCCAGCCAGGTCTTCTCCAGTACGGCGAGAGTGCCGTCCTGACGCAGTTCGTCGACCGCGCCGCTCACGCAGCCGGTCAGCGGCGAGTCCTTGTCGAGGACGACGCCGAACTGCTCGGGCACCCCGACCTGCGGCAGCTGGCCGACGATCACGCCGTCCTTGAGCTCGGCCCCGGTCATGTAGAACGCGGTCGGCAGGTCGACCACGATGCCGTCGACCGTGCCGTTGACCAGCGCGGCCTTGGCGTCGTCGTTGTTGTTGAAGACCGACGGCTTGGCGCTGGGCTTGATCACGTCGGTGATGGCCTGGTAGCTCGTGGTGCCGACCTGGGCGCCGAGCTTGGCCGACTGGAGATCGGCGATCGACTTGGCGCTCGCGATCTTCGAGCCCTTGGTCGTGATCACGGTCTGCCGGACCAGGTAGTACGGCGAGGAGAAATCGACGGCCTTCTTCCGGTCGTCGGTGATCGAGAACTCGTTGATGTCGAAGTCGAACGATTTCGGGCCGGGCGCGATCGCGTTGTTGAACGTCACAGAGACCCACGTCACGTTCGCGGCCGAATAGCCCAGACGCTCGGCCACCTGGTACGCCACCGCGGACTCGAAGCCCTTGCCGTTGCTCGGCTTGTTGTCGCTGAACCACGGCTCGTAGGCCGGGTTGTCGGTGCCGATCGTGAGCTTGCCGGCGGCCTTCGTCTGCAGCGCACCCTTGGGGCAGGAGTCCGAGGACGCCGAGGCGGTGGGGGAGGCGGCAGTGCCGTCGTCGGCGGGAGCGCAGGCCGCGAGGGCGGCGAGCATCAGGACCGCGCCGCCCGCGGTCGTGAGGGTGTTTCGGCTGACCATGACCGGCAGCCTAGGGCACGTCTCACCTGCTGGGGTCGTTCGTATCGATCCCGTGATGAGTTGTCACAATGGCGGCCGTGAAGACGTTCGAAGAGCTGTTCGCCGAGCTGCGGGAGAAGGCGGAGACGCGCCCGGAGGGTTCGTCCACCGTCGCGGCCCTGGAGCGCGGAGTCCACTTCATCGGGAAGAAGGTCGTCGAGGAGGCGGCCGAGTCCTGGATGGCCGCCGAGCACGAGGGCCCCGAACGGGCCGCCGAGGAGATTTCCCAGCTGCTCTACCAGGCCCAGGTCCTGATGATCGCGACCGGTCTCGACCTCGAGGACGTGTACCGACATCTGTGACGTGCCTTTCATCAGTCCTTTCTCAACAGCTGAAGGAGCACGTCCATGCTGCGTATCGCCATTCCGAACAAGGGCACCCTCTCCCAGCCGGCCTCGCAGATGCTGCGCGATGCCGGGTACCGCCAGCGCACCGACCCCAAGGACCTGATCTGCCGGGACGAGCCGAACAACGTCGAGTTCTTCTACCTGCGGCCGCGTGACATCGCCACGTACGTGGGAAGCGGCGACCTCGACCTCGGCATCACCGGCCGCGACCTGCTCGTCGACTCCGGCGTCACCGCGGAGGAACTGGTCGATCTCGCGTTCGGCGGGGCCACGTTCCGCTGGGCCGCCCCGGCCGGGACGCTGACCTCGGCCGACGGGATCGGCGGGCGGCGGATCGCCACCGCGTACCCCGGCGTGGTGGAGCGCTATCTCGCCGAGCGTGACCTGAAGGCCGACGTGGTGCGGCTCGACGGCGCGGTGGAGAACGCGGTCCGCCTCGGCGTCGCCGACCTCATCGCCGACGTGGTGGAGACCGGCGCCACGCTGCGCCAGGCCGGCCTGGTCACGATCGGCGAGCCGCTGCTGCGCTCGTCGGCGATCCTGATCGGCCGTCCGGGTCACGCCCCCGCGGGCACCGCCCAGCTGATCCGCCGGCTGCAGGGCGTGCTCGTCGCTCGCACCTACGTGATGCTCGCTTACGACGTACGGGCGGATTTGTTGGAAAATGCGACCGCGCTGACGCCGGGGATCGAATCGCCGACGGTCTCGCCGCTGCACCGGGAGGGGTGGGTCGCCGTGCAGGCCATGGTCCAGCGGGGCGATGTGCACCGGATCATGGACGAGCTGTACGAATTGGGTGCCCGGGCCATCCTGGTCACGGACATTGCGAACTGCCGGCTGTAGCGTGAAGGTCGTGGAGACGGTGACATATCGGCCGCACAAGATTCGCTGGGTCGCCGGGATCACGGCCGGCCTGATCGTGGTGCTGTTCACCGCGATCAGCTTCGGCCTGCACGGCTCGAAGGGCTTCGACAACTCGGGCCAGTTCGAGCGGGGCGACCAGACCGCGATGATCGGACTGGGCATCCTGATCGCCCTGGGCATCCTCGCGTTCTGCCGGCCGCGGGTGATCGCCGACGCCGAGCACGTCAAGATCCGGAACGTGGTGGGCGGCTACGACCTGCCCTGGTCGGTGGTGCGGGCGGTGCGATTCGACCGCAACTCGCCGTGGGCGCAGCTCGAGCTGACCAACGACGAGCAGGTGTCGATCCACGCCCTGCAGGCGGCCGACAAGGACTACGCGGTCGACGGGGTGCGCTCTTTGCGGGCCCTGCATTCGGCCGCCGTGAACGCCTGATAGACTTGCCGCAGTCGACCACGCCCGTTTCTTGTGAGATGGGCGCGAAAGAGGAGCCCGCTGGTTCCCACCCGACGCCCCTGAGGCGACCGGGTCCGGTCACCTGATCCTCGGTTGGGGAATAACCGAGGATCGGGGAGCGTCCTCAAGGACGCCGATGACCGGTCGAGCGGGCCCTGGCATGCGCCGGGGCCTTCTGCTTTCTCGGCGTTCCGCACCAGGGAGCGCACGAGGCCGACCGACATTGGCAGCGCCCGCGCGGTAGGGGACCGCGGGGGCGTGATCAAAACGTTCTGAGGAGGCCCCATCAGCGTCGAACCACGTATTAACGAACAGATCCGGGCACGTGAGGTCCGTCTGGTCGGTCCCGAGGGTGAGCAGGTCGGCATCGTGCCGCTCGAGCGCGCCCTGCAGCTGGCCGCGGACGTAGATCTGGATCTGGTCGAGGTTGCTCCGATGGCGCGGCCGCCGGTGTGCAAGCTCATGGACTTCGGGAAGTTCAAGTACGAGAGCGCACTGAAGGCCCGCGAGGCGCGGCGCAACCAGCAGCAGACCGTCATCAAGGAAATGAAGCTCCGTCCGAAGATCGACCCGCACGACTACGAGACCAAGAAGGGTCACGTCGTCCGGTTCCTCAAGGCGGGCGACAAGGTCAAGGTGACGATCATGTTCCGCGGTCGTGAGCAGAGCCGCCCCGAGCTGGGTTTCCGGCTCCTGCGCCGGCTCAGCGAGGAGATCTCGGAGCTGGGCTTCGTCGAGGCCAGTCCGAAGCAGGACGGCCGAAACATGATCATGGTGCTCGCCCCGCATCGGGCGACCAAGGCCGCTGCCGTCGCGGGCAAGCCCGCCCGGGAGCCGCGCGAGGGCGATGGTGCCGGCGCGACGCCGGCCGCTCCAGACACCACCGCAGAGTAATCAGCTTTTCCGCCCGTCCCGCCGGTCGCGCGGAAAGATCAGAAAGAGGCTTTACGTGCCTAAGTTCAAGCCCCACACCGGTACCGGCAAGCGGGTCAAGGTCACCGGCAAGGGCAAGCTGCTTATCGAGCAGGCCGGCAAGCGCCACCTGCTCGAGGGCAAGTCCTCCAAGGTCACTCGCCGGATGACCGGCACGGTCACCGTGGCCAAGGCCGACACCAAGCGAGTCAAGAAGCTGCTGGGCCGCTGACGCGCGCGCCACACACGTTCCCCTGTTAGGAGTACCGAAATGGCACGCGTCAAGCGTTCTGTCAACGCCCAGAAGAAGCGCCGTACCCTGCTCGAGACCGCGAGCGGCTACCGCGGGCAGCGCTCGCGGCTGTACCGCAAGGCCAAGGAGCAGGTGCTGCACTCGATGCAGTACGCGTACCGCGACCGCCGTGACCGCAAGGGCGACTTCCGCCAGCTGTGGATCACGCGCATCAACGCGGGCGCTCGCGCCAACGGCATGACCTACAACCGCCTCATCCAGGGCCTCAAGCTGGCCGAGGTCGAGGTGGACCGCAAGATCCTGGCCGACCTGGCCGTCAACGACGCCGCGGCGTTCGCGGCGATCGTCGAGGTCGCGCGGGCCGCCGTCGCGGCCGAGGGCACCGGCGGCGCCGCCGCCCAGGCCGCCTGATCTACGCGTCACCCGACAGGCGCCTCCCGGATCCGGGGGGCGCCTGATCTTTTGCGAGAGGTCATGACTTTTACGACGCGTACGCCCCGGGTTGTCGCGGCCCGGCGCCTGCAGAGGCGCAGGGATCGCGATCAGAGTGGCCGGTTCCTGGCCGAGGGGCCGCAGGCCGTCCGGGAGGCCCTCGCGGCGGGGGTGGTGCTGGAGCTGTTCGGCACCGGCGACGCGCTGACCCGGCACGGTGATCTCGCGCTGCTCGCGCCGCAGGTGTCGCCGGTCGACGAGGAGGCGCTCGCCGCGCTCACCGAGACGGTGCATCCGCAGGGGCTGGTCGCGGTCTGCGAGCAGATCGACGTGACGCTCGGTGCGGCCCTGGCGAAGAGGCCACGCCTGGTGGCGGTCGCGGCCGAGATCAGGGACCCCGGGAACGCGGGGACGGTGCTGCGGACCGCGGACGCCGCCGGTGCCGGTGCGGTGATCTTCGCGGGCGAGGCGGTGGACCCGTACAACGGGAAATGCGTGCGCGCCTCCGCCGGATCGATCTTCCACGTCGACGTGGTCCGCACCGGGCTGGATCTGGTCGGCGATCTTCAAGATGCCGGCCTGCTCGTGCTCGCGACCAGTGGCTACGGCGCCGACGACCTCGACACGCTGCTGGACGAGGGCGTGCTGGCGGCGCCGACCGCGTGGATCTTCGGATCGGAGGCGCACGGGCTGCCGCGGGAGCTGCTGGACGCGGCCGACCGGCGGGTGCGGGTGCCGATCTACGGCGGGGCGGAGAGCCTGAACCTCGCCGCGGCCGCCGCCGTCTGCCTCTACGCCTCGGCCCGGGCGCACCGATGAAGGCCCCGGTGTACCGATGAAGGCTCTGGTCTACGACTCGGTCGGCGGGCCGGTCGCGCTGCGGGATCTCGACGAGCCGGAGTGCCCGCCGGGCGGCGCCGTGATCGAGGTGCGCGCCACCGGGGTGTGCCGATCGGACTGGCACGCGTGGCGCGGGCACGACCCGGTCGCGCTGCCGCACGTGCCCGGCCACGAGTTCGCCGGGGTGGTGCTCGCCAGTGACGCCGACGGCTTCGCGGCCGGTGACCGGGTAACCGCGCCGTTCGTCAACGGGTGCGGGGCGTGCGACTACTGCCGGTCCGGCAACGCGCAGGTCTGCCCGCGGCAGACGCAGCCCGGTTTCACCCATCACGGGTCGTTCGCCGAGCGCGTGGTGGTGCGGGCGGCCGCGACCAACCTGGTGCACCTGCCGGACGAGCTCGACTTCGTCGCGGCGGCCGCCCTGGGCTGCCGGTTCGCGACCGCGTTCCGGGCACTGCGGGGGCCGCTGGGAACGGTGGCCGTCTTCGGCTGCGGCGGCGTCGGGCTCTCGGTCGTGATGATCGCGGTCGCCCTCGGCGCCCGCGTGGTGGCCGTCGACCCGTCGCCGGCCGCCCTGGCCGCGGCCGTCGAGCTCGGCGCGGTCGCCGAACGGCCGGTCGATGTGGACGTCGCGGTCGACGCCTACGGCTCCGCGGCCACGGCGATGGCCGCGGTGTGCAGTCTCCGCCGGGGCGGCCGGCACGTACAGATCGGCCTGATGCTCGGTGACGACGCCCGCGCGCCGCTGCCGTGGGACCTGGTCGTCTCGCGGGAGCTGGAGATCGTCGGCTCGCACGGGATGGCGGCGGTCGACTATCCGCCGATGCTGGCGATGGTCGCCGACGGCCGGCTCGACCCGGGACGCCTGGTGGGCTCCGTGATCCCGCTGGCGGAGGCCGGAAACGCGCTGATGGCGATGGACGAGCCGGCCGCGCGGGGCGGGGGCATGGTCGTCGCGATCAACGGGTACCATGACAAGCGTGTCGGAACCGATGATGCTGTTTAGCCGGCCCGCTGGTCGCGGGCGCCGGATCTGACTCTGCGCGTTTGACTCCCTGACCGGCGGGCTGCGGCTCAGCCGCCTCTCCGTAGACTGCCGAAGGCCCAAATTCGGCCTGTGCTGCCCGTGTGAGGGAGACCATGTCGTACCGCAATGATCCATACGATCCCAAGCAGGCCGCCCTGCTTTCGCCCGACGCTCTCTCGTCGGCCGTGGAAAGGGCCGGCGAGGACTTCGCCGCCGCGTCCGACCTGGACGCCCTCGGCGCGCTGAAGCCGGCCCACCTGGGCGACCGCTCGCCGGTCTCGCTCGCCCGCCGGGAGATCGGCTCGCTGCCGCCGGCCGCCAAGGCCGACGCCGGTAAGCGGGTGAATCTCGTCAGGCAGGAGATCCAGGCCGCGTTCGACGAGCGGCACGCCGCGCTCGAGGTCGAGCGGGCCGCCAAGGTGCTGGTCGAGGAGCGGGTCGACGTCACCCTCCCGTGGGATCGGCGGCCGCGCGGCGCCCGGCACCCGATCACCACGCTCATGGAGCACATGGGCGACCTGTTCGCCGGCATGGGCTACGACGTGGTCGAGGGCCCGGAGCTCGAGCTCGAGTGGGCCAACTTCGACGCGCTCAACATCGGGCCCGACAACCCCGTGCGCGGCGCGATGGACACCTTCTACGTCGACCTGCCCGGCCTCGTGATGCGCACGCACACCTCGCCCGGCCAGGTGCGCTCGATGCTCACCCGGCAGCCGCCGATCTACGTGGTCTGCCCGGGCCGGGTCTACCGCTCCGACGAGCTGGACGCCACGCACAGCCCGGTCTTCCACCAGATCGAGGGGCTGGTCGTCGACGAGGGCATCACGATGGCCCACCTGCGCGGCACGCTCGACCACTTCGCGAGGGCGATGTTCGGCCCCGACGCGCGCACCCGCTGGCGGCCGCACTACTTCCCGTTCACCGAGCCGAGCGCCGAGTTCGACGTCTGGTTCGCGCAGCACCGGGACGGGCCGCGCTGGGTCGAGTGGGGCGGCTGCGGCATGGTCAACCCGCGGGTGTTGGTCGCCTGCGGCATCGACCCCGACCGGTACTCGGGCTTCGCCTTCGGCATGGGCGTCGACCGCACCCTGATGTTCCGCAACGGCGTCGGCGACATGCACGATCTCGTCGAGGGCGACGTGCGGTTCACCGCGAACTTCGGCATGGAGGTCTGAGCCGCGATGAAGACGTCACTTTCGTGGCTGCGGGACTACGTCGAGCTGCCCGCCGACCTCACCGTCGAGCAGCTGGACGACGCGCTCACCAACCTGGGCATGGAGGTCGAGTCGATCGTCGACCAGGCCGCCACGGTCAAGGGCGATCTCGTGGTCGGCAAGGTGCTGACCATCGAGGAGCTGACCGGCTTCAAGAAGCCCATCCGCTTCTGCACCGTGGACGTCGGCAAGGCCGTCCCGCAGGAGATCGTCTGCGGCGCCCGAAACTTCGCCGTGGGCGACCTGGTCGCGGTGATCCTGCCCGGCGGCGAACTGCCGGGCGGCTTCAAGATCGGCGCGCGGAAGACGTACGGCCACAACTCCAACGGGATGATCTGCTCGGCCGCCGAGCTCGGCCTCGGCACCGACCACTCGGGCATCATCGTGCTGCCCGCGGGCTCGGCCGTTCCGGGCGCCGACGCCCGTCCGGCCGTCGGGCTCGACGACATCCTGGTCGAGGTCGAGATCACCCCCGATCGGGGCTACGAGATGAGCCTGCGCGGCCTGGCCCGCGAGCTCTCGTACGCGTTCGAGGCCGCCTTCACCGACCCGGCTCTCGTTCCCGCCCCGGGCGGCACGGCCGAGCCCCCGCACGGCGTGACCGTCGAGGACACCGTCGGCTGCGACCGCTTCTCGGCCCGGGTCGTGCGCGGCATCGACCCGCACGCCTCCTCGCCCGCATGGATGCAGCGCCGCCTGGTCGCCGCGGGCATCCGCACGATCTCGCTGCCGGTCGACATCACCAACTACCTGATGCTCGAGCTCGGCCAGCCGATGCACGTCTTCGACCTCAACCGGCTCAGCGGCCCGCTCGTGGTGCGCCGGGCCCGGCCGGGCGAGAAGCTGACCACCCTGGACGGCGTGGCCCGCGTGCTCGACGCCGAGGACATGGTGATCTGCGACGACACCGGCCCGATCTCGCTCGCCGCGGTCATGGGCGGCGAGACCAGCGAGTGGCAGCCCGACACGGTCGACGTGCTGCTCGAGGCCGCGCACTGGGACCCGGTCATGGTCGGGCGCACCGCGCGCCGGCACAAGCTGTTCAGCGAGGCCGCCAAGCGGTGGGAGCGCGGCGTCGACCCGAGCCTGACGCTGGCCGCACTGGAGCGGGCGGTCCAGATCCTGACGACCCACGCCGGCGGCACCGTCGACGAGCGGGTGCTCGACCTCGACCACGTGCGCGAGCCCGAGGTGATCCTGCTCGACCCGGCTCTGCCGGCGCAGCGGATCGGCCTGCCCTACCCGGCCGACCGGGTCGTCGAGCTGCTCACGAGGATCGGCTGCACGGTCGCCGGGGTCGAGCCGCTCGAGGTCACCCCGCCGACCTGGCGTCCCGACCTGCTGGCCCCGATCGACCTGGTGGAGGAGGTGGCCCGCCTCGGCGGGTACAACGACATCCCCAGCCTGCTGCCGCCCGCGCGCGGTGGCAGCGGCGTCACCCCCGCGCAACGCCGCCGGCGCACAATCGGCCGGGCCCTGGCCGAGAACGGGTACGTCGAGGTGCTGTCCTACCCGTTCGTGGCGCCGGGGCTGTTCGACGCGCTCGGCTACCCCGAGGACGACCCGCGGCGCAGCGCCGTGCGGCTGACCAACCCGTTGTCGGAGGAGGAGCCGCTGCTGCGCACGTCGCTGCTGGCGCCGCTGCTCGGCACGCTCAAGCGCAACCTCGGCCGCGGGCAGCGCGACCTGGCGCTGTACGAGATCGGCTCGGTCTTCCTGCCGGGCGGGTCCACCACGCCGCCGCCGGCGATGGGCGTCGACCGGCGGCCCAGCGACGCGGACTGGGCGGCCGCCAACGCGTTCCTCCCGGCGCAGCCGTGGCACCTCGCCGCCGTCCTGACCGGCGAGATCGAGCCGTCCGGCTGGTGGGGTCCGGGCCGGACCGCGACCTGGTCGGACGCGGTCGAGGCGGCACGCATCGCGCTGGAGGCGGCCGGGATGACCGCCGACCGGGTCTCGGTGGCGGCCGCGGAGCTCGCGCCGTGGCACCCGGGCCGGTGCGCCGCGATCTCCGTGGACGGCGTCGTGATCGGGCACGCGGGCGAGCTGCACCCGGCCGTGATCTCGGCGCTGGAGCTGCCGAAGCGGACCGTGGCGACCGAGCTCGACCTCACCGCGATCCCGGCCGCGCCGGTCGTGCAGGGCGTACGGATCTCGTCGTTCCCGCCCGCGCTGATCGACGTGGCGCTGGTGCTCGACCGGGCCGTGCCGGCCGCGCGGGTCGAGGCGGCGCTGGCCGAGGGAGCGGGGGAGCTGCTCGAGTCGGTCGCGCTCTTCGACGTGTACGAGTCGGACCAGCTGGGGGCGGGCAAGCGGTCGCTCGCGTACAAGCTGACCTTCCGCGCGCCGGACCGGACGCTGACCTCGGAGGAGGCCCTCGCCGCCCGGGACGCGGCGGTCGCTGCCGTCGCGTCGAAGTTCGGGGCGACGCTGCGCGGGGCCTGATGGATCCCATCATCGCCGAGGTGCTGGACGCCGCCGCCCGGGACGACCGGGCGGCGCTCGTCCAGCTCCTGCATCCCTACCTGCATTGGACCTCGGGCGGCCGGACGATCCGGGGCCGCAACAAGGTCTTCGCCCATCTAGAAGAATTGACCGAACCGGACAGCTACGAGCTCCGCGACGGGCAGATCTACCGCTGGAGCTCGCTCCGGTAGTACGCGATCTTGTTGCGGACGTGCTCGCGCTGCCGCAACAGCGTCTGGATCCGCTCCTCGACGTCCCGGTCGTGCTCCTCGAGCAGCGCAATCCGGTCGGCGATCGTCGCGTCGTCGCGGGTGAGCTCGGCGAACTCCAGCATCCGGGCGATCGGCATGCCGGTGTCGCGCAGGCAGCGCAGCATCTCGAGCCAGCCCACGTCGTCGTCGCGGTACTGCCGGCGGCCGCCCGAGGTGCGCCCGACGCTCTCGAGCAGCCCGATCTTCTCGTAGTAGCGCAGCGTGTCGAGGCTGAAACCGGTCTTCTCGACGACCTGTCCGGGGGTGTAGGTAGCGGAGGACATGCCGTCGAGGCTAGCGGGTTTTCAGCAGGCGCCGGGCGTGGTCGCGATCGCCCGGCTCGACCCTCGCGCAGCCCGACTCGATCAGGCTCCAGTCGCCGCCGGCCAGCGCGTGGTCGATGCGTTCGCGCACCTCGTCGACCTTGTCGGGCTCGGTCGCGAAGAGGATGCGCAGCCGTACGGAGTCGTCCTCGCGGGTGACGGCGGTGTGGTGCGGGGCGAGCGGGCAGGGCGGCTCGTGCTCCCCGCGCCCGCAGAGCGCCATGGTGATCGCGCCGCCGGGGGCCCGCTCGTCGGACACGTTCGAGAGCAGCGCGCCGTGCACGTAAGCCTGCCTCATTGCAGGACCCCGTTCAGTCGATGGTGTGCCCGCCGTTCACGGTAATCCGCTCGCCGTTGACGAACCGAGAGGCGTCGGACGCGACAAAGGCCACAACGTCGGCGATCTCGGCGGGCGTACCCATCCTGTGCAAGGGAATTTCGGCGCGGTAGGCGCCGCTGTTGGCCTCGGTGATCTCGCCGTGCCGCTCGACCGGGATCCAGCCGGGCGCCACGACGTTCGTCGTCACGCCGAACGGGCCCAGCTCACGCGCCCAGGTGCGGGCCAGGCCGATCTGCGCGCCCTTGGCGGCGTTGTAGGCCGACCAGCCCGGCAGCGCCCGCTCGAACATGTCGGATCCGATGTGGATGAAGCGGCCGGTCCCGAGCGTCTTCATGCCGGGCAGCGCGGCCTGCAGGAGCAGAGTCGGGCTCTTCACGAAGAAGACCAGCTGGTCGAGGTGCTGCTGCCAGGTGACCTCGTCGGCCGGGGTCGGCGGCTGCGGCCCGGTGGCGTTCGCGACCACGACCTGGATGGTTCCCAGCCGGGCGGCGACGTCGGAGGCCAGCCGCGACACGTCACCCTCGTCGGTGACGTCGGCGCGAAAGGCCTGCGCCCGCCCGCCGAGCTCCTTGATCTCGGAAACGACCCGCGCCGCGCCGGACTCGTCCGAGTGAAAGTTCACCGCGACCGCCCACCCGTCGGCCGCGAGTCGCCGGGCCAGCTGCGCGCCGAGGCCGCGTGAGGCGCCCGTCACCAGAGCGCTGCCTAAGATCGTCACCCGCGAACCGTACTATCCGTGCCACGCTAGATCTTGTGCAGCAGCGACAGCGGCCCGGCTACACGGGCACCGGTCCGGGCGAGTTCACCCCCGACGGCTGTGCCGTCGACCTCTACCGTCGGCTCCCCGTACGGGACGAGCCGCAGATCATCGCGGCGGCGGTCCCGCCGCCGGCCACCCTGCTCGAGCTCGGGTGCGGCACCGGCCGGGTGACCGGGCCACTGACCCGGCTCGGGTACGAGGTGACCGCCGTCGACGAGAGCGCGGCCATGCTCGCCGCCGTCGACGGCGCGCGGAAGGTCCTCAGCCCGATCGAGGACCTGACGCTCAAGAAGGTCTTCGACATCGTCTTCCTCAGCTCGTTCCTGGTGCACGCCCCCGACGTCGAGGTCCGCCGGCGGATGCTGCGGGTCTGCCGCGAACACGTCGAACCCGACGGCACGGTGATCATCCAGCGCGAGGGCGCGGGCTGGCACACCAAGATCCCCCGCCAGAACCCGATCGCCGACGGCTACAGCCGGGTCACCGCGTCCGAGGAGGTCGGTGACGGCGTCCGCGAGGTGCATGTCGAGTACGACTTCCCGGACGCCCACTGGACTCAGACGTTCCGCTCCCGCCCGCTGACGGTCGCGCAGTTCGAGACGGCGTTGCGCGAGGCCGGCCTGTTCGTCGAGCGTTACCTGACCCCGGACGGGACGTGGGTCGCCGCGTCGCCGATCAACTGAAGGGCGTCCCCATGTCGCGACCCCTGCGCAAGCTGGGCTTCCTCACCATCGGCCTGTTCGACGGCGGCGACCCGCGCCCCGGCCACGAGTCGACCCTGGAGATCATCAAACTGGGCGAGGAGCTGGGCTTCGACAGCGCCTGGGTGCGCCACCGGCATCTCCAGTACGGCATCTCCTCCCCGATGGCCGTGCTGGCCGCCGCCTCACAGCGCACCTCGAGGATCGAGCTGGGCACCGCGGTGATCCCGCTGGGCTGGGAGAACCCGCTGCGCCTGGCCGAGGACCTGGCCACCGTCGACATCCTCTCCGGCGGCCGGCTCAATCCCGGCGTGAGCATCGGCCCCCCGATGCACTACGACAAGGTGAAGGCCGCGCTCTACCCCAACACGGCGGACGCCGAGGACTTCACCTATCGCCGAGTTCAAAGACTTCTTGATTTCGTACGCGGTGAGCAAGCCACCGACTTCAGCGGCGACGAGGGCTTCGAGGTGTTCTCCAACCGCGTCGAGCCGTTCTCGCCCGGCCTGGGCGACCGGATGTGGTACGGCGGCGCCAGTCTCCGCTCCGCGCAATGGGCGGGCGAGCACGGCATGAACTTCCTGACCAGCAGCGTGGTCAAGGCGGAGGAGGCGGCGGACTTCGCGGAGATCCAGCTGTCACACATTCAGACCTTTCGCGCGCACCACCCGGCCGGCGCCGAGGCCCGCGTATCCCAAGGTCTGGTGGTCATACCGACTGACTCGGCAACCAACGAACAAAAAGCCAAATATGAGGCGTACGTCGAGAAGCGCACCCCGCGGACGGCGGCGCCCCAGGGGCCGGCTCGCATGCTGTTCTCGATCGACTACGTGGGCAGCTCGGACGAGATCGCCGAGCGGCTGCACGCGCACGCCGCGTTCCGGGAGGTGGACGAGGTGGCCTTCGCGCTCCCGTTCAGCTTCGACCACGCCGATTACGTCCAGATCCTGACCGACGTCGCCACCAAGCTGGGCCCGGCCCTGGGGCGCGCAGGCTAGTGGCCCACCCGCCGGGCAGCGGGTGGGCCGTGTCGGCGAGCTCTTACGCCGCCAGCTGCCAGTCGAAGTGGTACTGGTTGGTCAGCGGCGGCACGGTCGTGGTCCACGTGTAGTGCGTGCTGCCGTCGTGGGTGCTGGACGTGACCTCGGAGGGCAGCTTGCGGTCGCCGCTCCAGGTCACCTCCCGCCCGGTCAGGCTCACCCCGAGCCGTACGGGGAAGCGCAGGTGCACCGAGAGCTCCTCGGTGGGCCAGCGGATCTCCCGCTCGAACCAGTTGCCCCACTTCGTGGCGTGCACGCGGTAGGCGCAGACGATCGTCGCGGAGTGTCCCGGATAGATCGGGGACGGCACCCCGGCCGGCTCGAAGTAGACGTAGATCTTCTTGTAGGCGTCGCAGTCCTTCACGAGCTCCCACCGGGCCGGCTCGCCGTCGAAGGTGGCCCGGAAGTCGAGCTCCTCCAGCGTGATCGGGTTGTCCCGGTAGAACGTGCGGGACCGCAGCGGGTCGGCCGGGTGCGCGTCGGCCTCGATGCGCACCGGGAACCGGGTGACCGGCTGGTCGCCCGCGTTGTGCACGTCCCGCAGGATGCGGATGTGGTAGTAGCCGTCGTCGCCGAGGTCGAGCGCCGCCTCCTCGCGGCGTACCACCAGGCCCTGCGGGATGTGCACCGGCGTGCGCGTGGTGCGCGGCGTCGGGCTGTCCGGCGACTGGGTATCGGCGACGAATTCCTCGAAGGCCGCCGCGAGTTCACCGTTCGTGTGCAGAACGGCATCGGCGCGGGCGGCGAATTCCAGGGTCGGCCGGTGCCGGCCCCTCTCCACGTGGCTGACGTAGGACGGGTCGAAGCCCATCATCTGCGCCAGCGCCTTCTTGTTCAGTCCTCGGCTCGTCCGGAGCCTGGCCAGGGCGTCGGCAAACGCTGTCCGGCCGGAGAGATCGTCCGTCATGGAGTCACCTCATAGCGGGACCCCAAGTATCACCGGGCACCCTCGGCAACGCAATGTGACGTGCTCTGCGCGAGGAGTCAGACAGGTGTCACGTCTCGGACCAAGGCGGGCCGGGGTAGGGCTGGCACTACCCCGAAGACGGTGGCCCGCTGTAGCGACTTCCACCGATGCGCTCAATAGCGTTTAACCCATGACGACAACGACCATGACCAGGGCAGACGCGGCCGTCACGCTCAGCGGGGTGAGCCGGGTCTACGGCCGCGGCGGCGCCGCGGTCCGCGCCGTCGACGACGTGACCGTCGCGTTCCCGCGCGGCGGCTGGACGGCCGTGATGGGTCCCTCCGGCTCCGGCAAGTCCACGCTGCTGCACTGCGCGGCCGGCCTCGAGCGGGTCGACTCCGGCCAGGTGCTGCTCGGCGACACCGACCTCACCCGCGCTCGCGACGGCGAGCTCACCGCGCTGCGGCGTACCCGCATCGGTTTTGTCTTTCAGAGCTTCAACCTGATCGGTTCGCTGACCGCCGCGCAGAACGTGGCGCTCCCGCTCCGCCTGGCCGGCCGCCGCCCGCGCGGCAGCGAGGTCCGCGAGACCCTCGCCGCCGTCGGCCTGGCCGACCGCGCCCGGCACCGCCCTCGCGAGCTCTCCGGCGGCCAGCAGCAGCGGGTCGCGATCGCCCGCGCCATGGTCACCCGGCCCGACGTGCTCTTCGCCGACGAGCCCACCGGCGCGCTCGACTCCTCGGCCGCGCGCGTCGTGCTCGACCTGCTGCGCCACATGGCCGACGCGGGCCAGAGCATCGTCATGGTCAGCCACGATCCGGTGGCCGCCGCCCGGGCCGACTCCGTCGTCTTCCTGCGGGACGGCCGCGTGGTCGACCACCTGGCCGGGGCCAACGCGCACGAGGTCGCCGACCGCCTCGCCACGTGGGAGGCCGCGCGATGATGGGCATGAGTCGCGCCGGGCTGGCCGAGCGCTGGCCGCTGTTCGTGGGCGCCTTCCTCTCCGTGACGCTCGGCGTCGCGCTGGTGCAGTCCTCGCTCCTGCTGCTGATCTCGGCGGCCACCTTCGACCCGCCGGCCGGCCTGAGCGCCGCCGAGCGGATGGAGTTCACCGACAGCACCGCCGCCGTCGTCTCGATGCTCGGCATCGTGCTGGGCATCGCCACCTTCCTGGCCGGCTTCATCATCAGCTCGACGTTCGCGTTCACGGTCGCCCAGCGCCGCCGCGACCTCGCGCTGCTGCGGCTCGTCGGCGCCGGCCGCGGCCAGGTCCGCCGCCTCCTGCTCGGCGAGGCGCTGCTGCTCGGCGCCCTCGGCGCGGCCGCCGGCGTCCCCCTCGGCCTGGTGGTGATGTCCGCACAGACGTGGATGCTGCGCCGCATGCGGTTCGTGCCGGAAAACTTCACCGGCGAGTGGCAAGACTGGATCCTGGCTGTCTCGTTCGGCACCGGCATCGTGCTCGCCGTGGCCGGCGCCATGGTCGCCGCGCGGCGCGCCGCCCGGGTGCGTCCGCTCGAGGCCCTGCGCGAGACCGGCGACGCGGCCCGCGTGATGACCGTGACCCGCTGGCTGTCCGGCCTGATCTTCTTCGGCGGCGCCCTGGCTCTGATCATCGTGGCCCCGCACGGCGGCGCCGCCGGCGGTCCCGCCATGGCGATGAACGTGCCGCTCCCCGCCGCCATCGCGGCAGCCGCGCTGAGCCCGCTGGTGGTCCCGCTACTCGGCCGCCTGCTGCCGACCGGCTCGGGCGTCGCCGGCGTACTGGCCCGCGCCAACCTGTGGGACGCCCGCCGCCGCAGCGCGTCCGTCGCCGCCCCGCTGATCGTCCTGATCGCGCTCGTGGTCGGCACGGCCGGCGCCGGCGCGTCGTTCACCGCGGCCGGCATCGACCAGATGCGCAGCCAGACCCACGCCGACCTGGTCGTCGAGACCACCGGCCCGGCCGGCCCCGCGATCGCCGCGGTCCCCGGCGTGGCCTCCGCCTCCACCGAGACCTCGCTGCCCGCCACCTTCACCACCGGCCACGGCGAGGACGCCGAAACCGAGACCGGCACGGCCGTCGTGGTCGACCCGGCCGCCTACGCCGCGGCCCACTCCACCGGCCCGCTCACCGCCCTGCACGGCCGCACCGCCGCGGTCGGCCCCGGCGGCGACGTCCCCTCCCACGGCACGGTAAAGATCCAGCTCCCCGGCCTCGACCTGGGCGAGGTGCCCGTGGTCGCCTCGGTCCCCGCCGCCATGTCCGGCGGCGACAACGCCCTGCTCCCGCCCGGCCTGGTCCCCGCCGCCCTGCTGGCCAAGGCCGACACCCTGTCCTTCGTCACCCTGCGCCCCGGCACCGATCAGGCCGCCGCCCGAGCCGCGCTCGCGCACCTCGGCACCGTCTCCACGACGGATGAGTGGCTGAAGGCGGACGCCAAGGTCCGAGCCTCCACCAACGACAAAATCATGCTGGTAATCATGGGCCTGGGCGGCCTCTACGCCCTGATCGGCGTAATCAACTCCATCGTGATAGGCGCCGCCGCCCGCCGCCGCGAGTTCGCCGAGGCCCGCATAACCGGCCTGACCCGCCGCCAGGTAATCCGCTCCGCCCTCCTGGAGTCCTCCGCCGTAACCGCCGCCGGCATCCTCCTGGGCGGCGTGGCCGCCGCCGGCGCCCTGCTCGCGGCCCTGACCTCCACCGCCGCGGTAACCGGCCACGGCACTCTTTCCATCCCCTGGCCCCTGACGCTGGCGATCTGCGCCGTAGCCCTCTTGGTCACAAGCGCCACCAGCCTGATCACCTCCTGGTCCGCCACCCGCCACGCCCCCATCACCCTCCTGGCGGCCCGCGAGTAACCACCAGCGGCCGGGGTCCCTTGCCGACCCGGCTGCGCAAGCCGCCCCGCGCCCCCAGCGCGGGGCAGCCGTGCGGTCCGCACGCCCCCGCGGGCCGCACGGCACTCCCCACGCGGCCCGGTCCTCGCGTCGCTTCGCCCGTGCCCGCAGCGAGGGTGCGCGCCGTCGGCTTGGTGGGTGGCTGGCCTAGGCGCGCCACGGCCCGGGTCGCTGCGTGGTCGCGGGTGGGTGCGGCCGGTCGCGGGGTGTGGGTGGCTGGGCTGGGCGTGCCACCGCCCGGGCCGCTGCGTGGTTGCGGTGGGTGCGGCCGCAGCGTGCGTGACCAGGCACGGGCCGGACCATGGCGAGCCAGCTCAGCCGTTCGCCGACCGTGACGGGCCGCAGCGTGCGTGACCAGGCACGGGCTGGGCCATGGCGAGCCAGCTCAGCCGTT
>NZ_KB903350.1:0-91424 GCF_000379645.1 Paractinoplanes globisporus DSM 43857 | reverse complement strand
CGCCGACCGTGACGGGCCGCACCGGGCGCGATCAGGCACGGGCTGGGCCATGGCGAGCCAGCTCAGCCGTTCGTCGACCGTGATGGGCCGCACCGCGCGGGGCCACGCGGCGGCCGGGGCGGGCGGGGGGTCAGGCGGGGCGGGGGAGTAGGACTACGTCGGCTATTACGGCGCCGTCGGAGGTCAGGCGGGACTGGGCGGGGCTGTCGTAGACGACCAGGAGGCGGTCGTCGCCGAGCATGCTGATGCCTTCGGCGTGGTCGTCGCCTTCGCCGTAGGAGATGTCCAGTTCGCGGGTGATCAGGGTGTCTCGGACGATGGTGGGGATGTCGGAGCGGGCGGCGTTGTGCCAGCGGTAGATGCGGACCGGGCCGTCCAGGTCCATGGTGGGGCCGGCCAGGATCAGGAGGTCGTCGCCGTGGGGGCACAAGTCGCGGACGCCCAGGCCCTCCAGATCCAGCACGTGTTTGCGGTAGGGGAGGCCGTCGTCGAAGTCGCGTAGGCGAATTTTGTCGGGTTCGTCCTCGTTCACGTAGGGGCGCAGCTCCAGGACGAAGGCCCAGCCGCGCAGGACGGGGCCGCGCAGGCCCAGGTAGACGCGGTCGCCTCGGACGGCTATGCCCTCGATGTCCAGGCCGTTGTCCTTGCCGGGGATCGGCAGGAACGGGCCCAGGTGCTCGTCGTCGCGTAGCAGGGAGCGCAGGTTGTCGCGGCGGCGCAGGGAGGCGGCGCGGTGGCGTTGGCCGTCGACCTCTAGCTCGCGGACCGGGGTCGGCACGCCGTCCACGTCGGCAATCGGCAGGCGTACGAGAATCTGGCGGTTGTCTTGTCCTTCGATTTTTGCCAGGCGCTTCAGAGCGCCCTGGCCCTCGTGCCGTTCCTTGATCTGCTTGCGGCGCAGGCTGTGGGAGCCGATCGCCCACAGGAAGCGGCCGGCGCGGGCCAGGCCCTCGACGTCGGCCTCCTCCTCGGTGTCCTCGCCGGGCAGATCGACGAAGTCGGCCAGGCGGAACGTGGTCTCGCCGCCGAACTCGGCCGCCTTCTCCGGCTGGTCGGCCAGCAGGCGCTCGACGGTCGCGGTCTCGTCGCCGGCGATCCAGAGAACGTGCCCGTCCAGGCGTACGGCGGAAAGGTTGGTGTGGGTGGCGGCGGCGCGCGAGGTCTCCCCGAAGCGCAACCGGACCGTGTAGTCGACCGTCATGGTCATCATGGTGGCACCGGCGGGCGAGTCGCTCAGCCGATCTGTCAGCTTGACGGCTGAGGCGCGGCGGCGGGACTGCGGTTGCCGGCCCGGTCGACCGAGCGGACGCCGAAGAACACGTTGTCCTTGGAGAGGTCGATGGTGACGGTGGTGACGTTGCCGACGGCGCGGCTGTGCTGCCAGTCGGGGGCGGTCGTGTCGCGCCAGAGGATCTCGTAGCCGGCCAGGTCGGGCTCGGGGTTGGGCTGCCAGCGCAGGGTGGTCTGGTTGGTCAGCTGGGTCGTGTCGATCACGACGCCCTTCGGGGTGCCGGGCGCCTGCGACAGCGACCAGAGCGCGGACGCGTTCACCCGGGCCACCCGGGCGATATACGCGAAGTCGCAGAACTCGATGAGATCGCCGAACTGGACGCCGTTCTCGACCCGGACGTCCTGGTGCTCGTGCGCGAAGTTCTCCCGGGGCTCGGTGAAACGGCCGGCCGGGTAGCCGCGCAGCAGGAACGAGATGTGGTCGCTGCCGCGCAGGTAGCGGTCGCGCCGCCAGATCTGCCGTACGGTCATGCCGGTCTGCGGGTTGCTCGCGACGTCGTCGACGAAGCGGCCCAGCTGGCGGGACGCGCCGTCGTTCTCGCCGCCGACGCTCTGCCGGATCGTGGCCTGCGCCGGGGTCTCCGAGGTCGGCACGCCCTCGACGAAGAGGCGGACGGCGTGCGAGTCGTCCCGGGTGCCGTCGTGCGCGTTGCCGGTGCCGACGATGTCGTTGCTGAACATGCCCTGGATGTCGGTGCCGGCGTCCTTGAAGCTCTGGGCCAGGTGGTCGGAGCCGTACAGGCCCTGCTCCTCGCCGGCCACCGCGGCGAACACGATCGTGGCCTCGGGGGAGCGGGTGGCCAGCACCCGGGCCAGTTCCAGCACCACGGCCACGCCCGAGCCGTCGTCGTCGGCGCCCGGCGCGTCGCTGGTCGCGTTCATCACGTCGGTCACGCGGGAGTCGTAGTGACCGGTCACCACGTACACCCGGGAGGGGGTGACGCCGCCACGCAGCGTGGCCACGACGTTGGTGATCCGGGTCGGCACCGGGATCCGGGAGGCGACCGGCTGGATGAACGACTGCAGCTCGACGGTCATCCGGCCGCCCGAGGCCGCCGCGTAACCCTGAAGCTCGGCGAAGATCCAGTCGCGGGCCGCGCCGATGCCGCGCACCGGGTCGTCCTGCACCGACAGCGTGTGCCGGGTGCCGAACGAGACCAGCTTGCGGATCGTCGCCTCGATCCGCTTGGGGTCGATCTCCCGCAGGATCGCGCGCAGCTCGGGCGTGGGGGAGGGCTTGGCGCGCTCCGCCGCCCGCGCCTCACCCGAGACGCCGGCGGCGATGGTCGCCGCGGACACCGTCAGAAACGTTCGCCGAGTCGACTTGGCCATGCCGACCATGCTCGTCTTCCGCCGCCGACATGTCCACGGTTGTCGATATTCCAAAACCGATTGGTGGGTACGCCCCGGCGGGGTTGCCGTCAGGAGGTGGCCGACGGCGCAGGGGAGGCGTCGCTGGGGCTGGGGACGGGGCCGGGGTTGTTGCGGTTGGGCGGGCCCGGGTTGAAGCCGCGGCCGTCGCGGTTGCGGGGACCGGCGCCCGGACCAGCGCCTGGGCCGGGGCCTCGCCAGTCGCCGGGGCCGCGGTCGTTGCGGACGTTGTGGAAGCCGCGGTCGTTGCCGAAATGGGCCACGACCGCGCCCACCGCGACCACACCTGCGCCGCAGATGCAGCCGACCAGCAGGAGGGCGGCGGCGAGCAGCAGCGGGACCCGGCGGTTCCACCAGCGCGGGCCCGCGGGCGGGGGAGGCGCGGCGGCGGGACGCCAGGCCGGCGATCCCTCGTGGGCGGTCGCCGCGCCCGCGGGCTCGGAGGCGGAAGCGGTGGTGGCGGCGGCCGGCTCGGGAGTCGGCGGCGTGGAGGCGGCGACGGGCTCGGGCGCCGGGGCCGGGGCCGGGGTGGCGGGAGTCGCGGGCGTGGCGGCCGTCGCGGGCTCGGAGACCGCCGGGCGCGGCTCGGTGGGCTCGTCGCCCGGAGGGTATTTGTCAGTCATCGAATGCTCCAGGGGAAAGGGGTTCGAGACCAAGGATCCGAGCGGTTCCTGAAAGGAGGGGGCAATGCCGTCTAAGAAACATCTAAGAACTGCCCCCGACCGGCCTGTGAAAACGGCTCAGCGGTTGTCGCCGCTGCCGCCGAGCAGGCCCCGCCCCTGGCGGCTGGCCAGCTTGGCCAGGTTGGTCGTCGCGATGTCGTCCAGCGACAGGTCCAGGTAGTCGGCCAGCACCGCGACGTACCAGAGCACGTCGCCCAGCTCCTTGGCGATGTCGGCGCGGTCTATGCGCGACTCGTCGCTGTCCAGGTCGCGGACCCATTTCTTGAACTTCTCGGCGATCTCGCCGGACTCGCCGACCAGCCCGAGCACCAGGTGGAGCAGTTCGTTTCGCTTGTCGCGGGAAGCGGCGGTGCGCAGGGCGCCGCGCTGGTACTCGTTCAGCTCCATGGCGGGTCAGTATGGCGGTCAGCTGTCGCGGAGGGCGTCGTCCACACCGGGCTCGTGGCGGCCCAGATAGACCGGGTCGCGGTGGGAGAGGGCGTCGATCGCGGCCTTCACGATCGCGCCGCGCTCCCGGAGCACGGAGTGCGCCCACGGCTCCTTGTAGATGCGGACCGAGTCGTCGCCGATGCCGTTCGCGTCGATGCCCTGGTTGCGGCACAGGGTCACGGCCCGGTCGATGTGGTAGCTCTGGGTGACGACGATCGCCCGGCGGACACCGAAGACGCGACGGGCGCGGGCGCACGAGTCGTACGTGTCGAAGCCCGCGTAGTCGAGCACCACCTGGGACGCCGGCACCCCGCGGGCCACCAGGTAGACCTGCATGGCGCCCGGCTCGTCGTAGTCCCAGCGGCTGTGGTCGCCCGACACCAGGATCGCCCGGACCTTGCCCGCGTCGAGCAGGCGTTTCGCGATGTCGAGCCGGGCGGCCAGGAACGGGGACGGCGTGCCGCCCGGGTACACCTCGGCGCCGAGCACGAGCGCGACCGGCGCCGACGGGACGGACTTCTCGTCGTACACGTGCCCGAATGCCGTGGTCTGCACCCAGAGTGAGCAAAGAGACCCGGCGATCACGGCGATGGCGGTCGCGACCGCGCCCCAGAAGCCGAGGCGACGCAGCAGGCGGAATGGCACGCGGCCGACGATGCCAGCCCGTGTCAACATGAGCCCGTGAGCGACGAAAGGCCCAAGGGAAAGCTCGACGAAAGGCCCGACCAAAAGCTTGGCGAACGGATTGACGATCCGGTGGTTCGGTGGGCGGCCGAGCAGCCGGGGGCGCTGATCTGGGAGAGTCCGGCGGCGACCGCGGTGGCCTGCGCGGACCTGAGCCGCAAGGACCGGCTGGCGATCCACGGCGAGCCCGATGCCGTCGCGGCCCTCCTGCGCGACGAGGTGCTGCCGCGGGTCGGACCGACGTTTCGCCCGCTCGGCGGCGAGGAGCTGGTGACCGAGGTGGCCGCGCGCGTGCCCGGCATGGCGGTGGCCGGCCGGTTCGGCTGGATGCAGGTCACGGCGCCGGTGCCCGGGCCCGCAACCGATGCGAGCTGGTTGCCACCCGAGGCGTTGCCGCAGGTCACGGCCCTGATCGACAAGGTCTTTCCTGATTCGTACGCGCGTCCGGGCGGGTCGGGGGTACAACGGTGGGCCGCCATCCGCGGTGATGACGGAACGTTGCTCTCCGTTGCCGCCGACGCATGGTCGACGGAGCGGACCGGCTTCCTGGCCGGTGTGGCCACCCGGACCGACGTCCGTGGCCGTGGACTGGCCCGGCGGGTGTGCACGTTCGTGACGAACGAGCTGATCGCCGGGCGGGACCGGGTGGCGCTGATCGTGGACTACTGGAACGTCGGCGCGCTTACGACGTACGGGAAACTGGGTTTTGATCTCCGGAGGCTCGCGGCCGCGAGTGTCAGCTGATGCGGAAGGGGACGCGGAGCAGGTCTTTCTCTCGTGCGGACGGGCCGACGTGCAGCTCGAAGTCGCCCGGCTCGACGACCCGGCGGCCGTCGGCGGTGACCAGCGAGCAGGCCGAGGCCGGGATCTCGAGGGTGACCGTGACCGACTCGCCGGCCGGCACGGTGACCTGGCGGTAGCCCTTGAGCTCGCGAACCGCCCACGTGACGCTGGTGACGAGGTCGCTGACGTACGCCTGAACTGTCTCCAGCGACGGCCTGGTGCCGGTGTTGCGGAGCGTGACCGACGCCTCGATCGTCCCGTCGTGCCAGATTTGCCGGTCAGAAACTGACAAATCAGAGTATTCGACGGTTGTGTACGACAGGCCCTCGCCGAAGACGAACAGCGGCTCCTGCGTCAGGTCGGCGTAGCGCGTGCCGTGCTGGCCGCGGATCTGGTTGTAGTAGACCGGCTGCTGGCCGACGTGGCGCGGCACCGACAGCGGCATCCGCCCGCTCGGCTCGATCAGGCCCAGCACCAGCTCGGCGAGGGCCCGCCCGCCGCGCATGCCCGGGTTGAACGCCTGGATGATCGCGTCCGCGTTCAGGGCCGACGGCGGCAGCACGCACGGCTTCGAGTCGAGCAGCACCACGATCATCGGGGTCTTGGTGGCCGCGATCGCGTCGAGCAGGGCGATCTGCCCGCCCTGCAGCTCGAGCGTCGCGGTCGACTTGTGCTCGCCGGCCAGGTTGACCGTGTCGCCGACCACCACGACCGCGTAGTCGGCCCGGATCGCGGCGTCGCGGGCCAGCGAGATCAGGTGGTCGTCGACGGGCGCGGCCTGCGAGATCGGCGGCCGGGGCTGCCCGTCGGGGTAGGTCTCGCCGGCCGGGTCGGGCACGAGTCGCTCGATGTCGGCGCCGCGGGCGTGCGTGATGTCCCAGTTGGCGGGGGCGACGTTCTTGAAGCCGTCGAGGACCGTCTCGATCAGTTCGCGCGGGTGGCCGTCGGGCATCCAGTCGACCTGTCCGGAATTTCCGGCCCAGTCGCCCAACTGGGACTGCGGGTCGTCGGCGTTCGGCCCGATGATGGCGATTCGCCGGAACTTCTCATTGGTGAGCGGCAGGACGCCGTTGTTCTTGAGGAGCACCAGTGAGCGCCGGGCGACCTCGAGGTTGAGCTCGGCGTGCGGTGCGATGCCGATGATCTCGCGCTGTCGCTCGGCGTCGGGGGCCCGCGGGTTCTCGAACAGGCCCATCTCGAACTTCAGGCGCAGGATCCGGCGTACGGCGGCGTCGATCTCCTCCTCGGTGAGCAGGCCGCGGGCCACCGCCTCCTGGGCGCCCTCGAAGAAGCCGGGCGTCACCATGACCAGGTCGTTGCCGGCGCGCACCGCGACCGCCGCGGCCTCGGCGTAGTCGGCGCAGACCTTCTGCTCCCAGACGATTCGCCCGACGTTGTCCCAGTCGGTCACCAGCGTGCCGGTGAAGCCCCACTCCTCCTTGAGCACGTCGTTGAGCAGCCAGCGGTTGGCGGTGATCGGCACGCCGTCCATCGACTGGTAGCCCAGCATGAACATCTGGCAGCCCTCGCGGGCGACCCGCTCGAACGGCGGCAGGAACCAGGAGCGCAGCTTGCGCGGGCTGATGTCGGCCTCGCTCGCGTCCCGGCCGCCCTGCGTCTCCGAGTAGCCCGCGAAGTGCTTGGCGGTCGCCAGGATGCCGGTGGGGTCGGCCAGGCCGCCGCCCTGGTACCCGCGGATCATCGCCGAGCCCAGCTCGCCGATCAGGAACGGGTCCTCGCCGAACGTCTCGTCGGTGCGGCCCCAGCGCAGGTCGCGCGAGATGCACAGGACCGGCGAGAAGGTCTGGTGGATGCCGGTGGCGGCCACCTCGAGGGCGGTGACCCGGGCCGCCCGCTCGACCAGAGCCGGGTCCCAGGTCGCCGCCATCGCCAGCTGGGTCGGGAAGATCGTGGCGCCCGGCCAGAACGAGTGGCCGTGGATGCAGTCCTCGGCCGTGAGCAGCGGGATCTGCAGCCGCGTCTTGGCGACCAGGTCGATCGCCTCCAGCATCTTCGCCGGCGAGGTGTGCAGGATCGAGCCGGCCAGCTTCTCGCTGACGATCTCCTTGACGTCGTTGCGGGCGTCCAGCTGGAGCATCTGGCCGACCTTCTCCGGCAAGGTCATGCGGCCGAGCAGGTCGTCGACCCGATGCTCGACGAGCAAGGCCGGGTCCTGGTACGGGAGAAGTTCAGCGGGCACTCGTGCCTCCGGTCGTCACGACCGCGGTGGCACGGTCTGTGGAACGCTAACAACCGAAGTCTTCCAGCCCGGAACCGGTTCCGGCACCCCGGTACGGTTCCGGAACTGTTCACTCAACTATCTGAATCACTTTCATCGATGCTCGGCGCCTCGATACCGGCCGCCTCGATGGCGTCCAGGCGGGCCTCGGCGGCTTCCTTCTCCCGCTCGGCGAGCGTGGCGTACTCGACCAGGACCGAGGGGTCGTCGGTGTCCTCGACGTGGTCGAAGAAGCGCTGAGTGGTGCGGACGGCCTCGGCGTACGCGGCCGCGGCCTCCCGGATCGCAATGATCGTCTTGTCTGCCATGCGGACAGTCATACCACCACGCGACCGTGCCCGTTCGGTCCGAGCGGTTGCCCGTCGCCACCGTCGGCGTGAGCTGTGTCATGCGGCGGGCGGCCGGCGGCGGTCCGCCGGCCGCCGGTCCTCACGCGATCGTGCAGGGGGCGCCGTTCAGGGCGGCTGAGGTCGGTGGGGCGTTGCTGGTGCGCCAGCGGCCGAGCAGACCGGCCGTGACACTGCCGCCGGCCGCAATCGTGCTGTTCCAGCGGGCGCCGGTCAGCGTGATCGTGGCGCCGGACTGCGTGACGGTCGCGTTCCAGGCCTGGGTGACGACCTGGTCGCCGCCCGCGGTGAGGGTGAGCGTCCAGCCGTCCACGGCCGTCGTGCGCTGGTTGGTGATCGTCACGTCGGCGACGAAGCCACCCGGCCACTCCGAGGTCGTCTTGTAAGCGACCTTGCAGGTCGGAGCGGGTGGCGGCGTGGTCGGCGGGGTGGTGGCCGGCCCCTGGACGAGGCTGGTGGCGATCGAGACGTTGCCGGCCGCGTCCCGGGACCGGGCGTAGTAGTAGCGCATCCCCGTGCTGGAGCTGCCGAACGGGACGGTGAGCGCCGTGCCGGTCGTGGTGCCGACCAGCGTCGAGGTGTACCAGCCGTCGAAGAAGTAGACGTCGTAGCCGGTGACGCCGACGTTGTCGGTGGCCGGGTCCCAGGCCAGGGCCGGGCCGGTCGCGGTGACCTCGGTGATCCGGAAGTTGGCCGGGGTGGCCGGCGGTGTCGTGTCCCCGGTGGTGGCGGCCGGGGTGACGACGGTGACCGAGTTGCTGACGGGCGAGTACCCGCCGGCGTCGCGGGCGCTCACCGAGAACGTGTACTGCCGCGTCGGCAGGATGTAGCCGGTGACCGTCGCGGTGGTGACGTTCCCGACCGTCTGCGACCAGATCACGTCGTTGAACGCCTGGCGGTAGTTGATCTGGTAGTCGGTGGCGCCCTCGGACGCCGTCCACGAGAGCGTCACCGAGACCGGGGTGATCGCGCTGACGTGGAGGTTGGCGGGGGCCGGTGCGGCGGCGAGGGCGGGTGCGGCCGCCGCCGTGAGGAGGGTCGCCGCGAGGAGCGTCGCGGCGAGCCACATGCGAGGACGAGTCATGGCTTCGACCGTCCGATACAGATAGACATCTGTCAACGTATGAGACCGCCGGGCCGGCCGTGGGAACCGGCCCGGCGGCTGACTCAGGGGTTGACCACGGCGCCGCCGAAGGTCACCTGCAGGCGGCCGTCCGAGGCGAAGGACCAGCCCAGGGCGCCGCTGTACGTGGTGCAGCGGGAGCCGTTGGTGCCCGACCAGAACTGGTTCGAGCTGTCCGAGTTGCCGATGATCCGGTCGTTCGTGCCGCTGCCGCTGCGGCAGGACGTGTTGTTCCGGAAGGTCGACGTGCCGGCGTCGAACGAGAAATTGCGCTCGGTGTTGTCGATGCTCACGTTGTTGGAGATCGTCATCGAGCCGGGGTTGCTGTTGTAGGTGAAGCCGTGCTTGCCGTTCTTGTAGGCGATGCTGTGCGTGACGGTGTGGTTGACCGCGATGTCCTCGCCGCCCAGCTTGTAGCCGTTGCGGTCGCCGGCGCCGGCCTGCGAGCCGTCGGTCAGCGTGCCGTTGTTGTACGACAGCGAGTACTCGATGGTGACCGGGCCGATCGCGCCGGTGTCACTCTTCGTGTACAGATCCCAGCCGTCGTCGATGTTGTTGTGCGAGACGTCGTACCGGAACACGTTGCCGGTGCCGACCGTGAGCTTCGCGGCGAAGCCGTCCGCGTCCTCACCGTCGGAGTCGGCGTTGTCGTGGGACTCGGCGCTGACGATCAGGTTGTTGCTGGGCCACTGCGCCTGCGGCGTGTCCGACGCGATCCGGGACAGCTGGAGCCCGGTGTCGTGGTTGAACCGGGTCACCGTGCGCTCGATGATGTTGTTGCTGCCGCCCACGAAGATGCCGTTGTCGCCGGCGCGCTCGACCACGATCCCGTACACGTGCCAGTAGTTGCCGTTCACGGCGAGCCCGCGGTTCGCCGAGTCTTCGGCCATCGCCGAGAAATTCAGGACAGGCACTTCTCCCGGGTACGCCGAGAGCGTCTTCCTGGCGCTGGAAGTGCCGTTGTTGCCGGCCGCGATCGCGATCGTCGACGAGTAGGCGTAGGTGCCGCCCCGCATGTAGATCGTGCCGCCCGCGGCGATCCGGGTGATCGCGTCGGGGAGCGTGGTCGGCGCCGACTGGGTGCCGGCCGCACCGGCCGTGCCGTTGGTCGCCACGTAGAGCGCGCCGCTGGTCGGCGGGGTCGTCGGGTTGCTGGTAGGACTGCTGGTCGGGCTGGTGGTAGGACTGCTGGTCGGGCTGCTGGTAGGACTGTTTGTGGGGCTGCTGGTCGGGGTGGTGCCGCCGCTGTTGTCGACGATGATGTCGTCGAAGCGGCCGGCGGCGTGTTCGGTGAGCAGGCCGATGCGGCCGGCGCCGATCGTGGTGTCGGTGGCGCTGCCCACGGGGGTGCCATTGATCGTGCCGCTGATCGTGCTGCCGTTGAGGGAGAGTTTCAGGGTGTAGAAGGTGCTGGTCGAGATCGTCTGCGACAGCGATCCCAGGACGCTGATCGCGGAGCCGTTCATGGTTTCCAGCTGGACCTTGTTGCCGCCGGTCAGCGACAGCCGGTACATCTTGGTCGCGCCGGCCGCCCGGGCGGTCAGCGCGACGACGCCCGCGCTGGTGGCGAACGAGGTGGCCTTCACCCGCGCCTGCACCGAGTAGTTGGTCCAGCCGGAGTCGCCGGCGAACTCGCGGGCCCGTTCGCTGCCGGTGTCGGACTGCTGCAGGACCTGGCTGCCGTCGGCGACGACCGACCAGGTGCCGCCGGACTTGGACCAGCCGCTGGTGCTGCCGTTCTCGAAGTCGGCGCTGAAGACGGTGGCGGCCTCAGCGTTGGTGACGGTGACGAACAGGCCCGCGGTGACCAGCGTGACCAGGCCGCCGACACCGGCCAGCCGGCGCAACCGGCGGGCGCGTGGGTGGGGTGCCATGCGCATTTCTCCTTGTCGCATTTCAGGGGTCCGCCGGCGATTCGTAAATGGGCGCGCGGAACTGCCCGGCGGGACATCCCGGCGGCCGAATTCGCTTTTCCCGGCGGTTCCGAAGGGGACGGTGCTCCGTTCTGGAAATCCTCATCCCGTCATATATGTGAGTCAATGCATCCGATTTGCAGGTTTGTTGCACAGCGCATACCAGCATATTTCGGACAGTTCTTGCGGCTCGCGGCCCGGCGGCCATAACATCTGCGCAATACCGCATTGACGTTCATGAAACTTTGGGCCCGACTGTCGAAGCGCTTCGACAGGCAAAGTCGCAGGTGACGCCCGTGTGGTCCAGAATTCGATGAGGGGATTCGACATGCGAAGGCGTAATCTCGCCCTCAGTCTGGCCGCGAGCCTGGGCATCGCGACCGCCGCCGGGGTCGTCACGGCGCTCCCGGCGTCCGCGGCGGCCGGCTGCACGGTGACCTACCAGGTCAGCAGCCAGTGGCCCGGCGGCTTCGGGGCCAACGTCACGATCAAGAACCTGGGCGACGCCGTCGGCTCGTGGACGCTGGTGTGGTCGTTCGGCGCCGGCCAGACGGTCACTCAGGCGTGGAACACGACGCTCACCCAGAGCGGGTCGACGGTCACCGCGAAGAACGCGAGCTACAACGGCTCGATCGCCACGAACGCGACGGCGTCGTTCGGCTTCAACGGATCGTGGACGGGGAGCAACCCGGTCCCGGGCACGTTCAGTCTGAACGGGACGACCTGTACCGGCGGCGTGACGACGACGCCCACCACCGCGCCGACCACGACCCCGCCGACCACGACGCCGACCACCTCGCCGGGTGGCGGGGTGCCGTCCGACGCCGCGTGGGTCGCGACCGGGCAGTGGGATACCTGGACGAACAACGGCTACACGCTGAACAACGACGTCTGGGGCTCGGGTGCCGGCCCCCAGACGATCTGGGCGCGGACCGGGACGAACTGGGGCGTGGTCGCCAACCACCCGCGGACCAGCGGCGTGAAGTCGTACCCGCACACCGGCCGGACGCTCAACCGGACGCTCAGCTCGCTGGGCTCCATCTCCAGCTCGTTCAACGTCTCGGTGCCTGCCGACGGCGACTACGAGACGGCGTACGACATTTGGGCCAACAATTACGCGTACGAAATCATGATTTGGACCAACCAACATGGCGCGGTCGGGCCGATCGCCGAGTCCTACGACTCGAACGGCGCCGTTCCGTCGGCCCGTAACGTCTCGGCCGGCGGCCACACGTGGAACGTCTACCGCGGATCGAACGGCAGCAACGCGGTCTTCTCCTTCATCCGCACGAGCACCACGAACTCCGGCACGATCGACGTGCTCGCCGTCCTGAACTGGCTGCGCACGCAGGGTTGGTACGGCGACGTGACGGTCGGTGACATCCAGTTCGGGTTCGAGCTCTCCGGCACGGCCGGTCAGTCCAACTTCACCTGCAACAGCTTCAACATCACGTACGCCTGAGCGGGCTTGATGGGGCGGTTCGATTCTTACTGTTACTCTAAAAATCGAGCCGCTCCACTCTCGTGCCGTTCGGAGGTTCGGTCATGAACGTCGCCACGCCCGACCCGGTCCGCTCGCGCGCGGTTCGCCGGCTGCCGCTCGGCCGCGGCTGGCACCGGACCCTGCTGATCACCCACATCGTCTCGGGCGGCGCGTGGATCGGCATCGACGTCATCGTGGCCGTCCTCGTGCTCACCGGCCGCTTCGCCGGCGACGTGGAGGTGCGCAGCCTCGCCTACCGATCGCTGGCGACGTTCGTGGTCTGGCCGATGCTCACCGCCGGACTGGTCTGCCTGCTCTCCGGCCTGCTGCTCGGACTCGAGACTCGGTGGGGGCTGCTGCGGTACTGGTGGGTCGTCATGAAACTCGTGCTCAACCTGGTGCTGTGCACGCTCATCCTGCTGGTGCTGCAGCCCGGAATGGACCAGGTCGATGCGTACGGCAAAGGACTGCTTGTTGGTCATTCGGACACGGCGGCCGTCGCAAACCTGTTCTTCCCGCCGGCGGTCTCGCTGACCACCCTCACCGTGGCCACGATCCTCGCAGTGGTCAAACCGTGGGGCCGCATCCGCCGCCGGGCCGCGTGATCCGGTAATCTTCGGGGCGAATTCCTTCCCCCCGGCTCCGGAACCACGTCGCAGATGAGCCTGGGGCCCCGCCATCCCGGGGTGGAAGTGGCGACTCTTTTGTCGCTGCCCACCTTCGGAGATGTTCCATGGAATTCGGCCTTGGCCTGCCCATCAGCTCACCCGCCCGCCTGCTCGAGTGGGCCCGCGCCGCGGAGGCGCACGGTTTCGACACCCTCGCCCTGCTCGATCGGCTCGCCTTCGACAATCCCGAGCCCCTGACCGCCCTGGCCGTGCTGGCCGGCGCCACGACGCGGATCCGCCTGCAGACCGAGGTGCTGCTCGGCCCGCTGCGGGAGACCGCGCTGCTGGCCAAGCAGGTGGCCACCCTGTCGGTGATGTCGGGCGACCGCTTCGTGCTCGGCATCGGCGTCGGCGGCCGCGAGGACGACCACGCCGCGGCCGGGACGCCCCTCACCCAACGCGGCCGGCTGCTCGACGCGCAACTCACGGACCTGCGGCAGATCTGGCGTGGCGCGCCCTATCGAGGCGCGGTCATCGGCCCCCGCCCCCACACCGATCCGCCCATCCTCATCGGTGGTTTCGCTCCCGCCGCCCTGCGGCGAGTCGCCACGCACGCCGACGGCTTCATCTGCGCGGCGCCGGCTTCGTGGGCGGGAGGTCTGATTCATACCGTACGTCGAGAGTGGACGGACGCGGGCCGGAAGGGCTCCCCGCGCATCGTCTGCCAGGTCAACGTGGCCGCGGGATCGCCATCGACGATCGCCGAGGCCCGCGCGGCCGTCGCCGGCTACTACGCGTTCACCGGCCGTCCCGGCTGGGGAGCGCCCCTGACCACCTCCGCCGAGATTGCGTCGGCCGTCGCCGAGTATCGCGAGCTGGGCGCCGACGAGGTGGTCCTGTACTGCTACGGCGACGACCCGGGCCAGGTCGGAACGCTCGCCGAGATCGTCCGGGCCCGCGCCTAGAACTCGAGGTACATGATGTGCAGCCCCACCCGGCCCAGCGCCGGGTGGGCGAAGGCGCCCGGCACCGTGCCCACGACCCGGAAACCGTGCCGTTCGTAGAGAGCGACGGCCGTCCGGTTGGACTCCGCGACCGCGTTGAACTGCATGCCCGCGAAGCCCGCGGCGCGCGCCCAGGCCGTAGCGTCGCGGAGCAGTTCGGTGCCGACGCCCCGCCCGCGCGCATCGGCCGCCACCATGAAGCTCGCGGTGGAGACGTGGTCGCCCGGCCCCGGCCGGTTCGCCCCCATCTTGGCCGTGCCCAGCACCCGCGCACCGTCGACCGCCACGACGGTCCGCCCCGGCGCCGCCTCGACCCAGGTCGCCCGCCCGTCGCTCTCGCTCATCTCCGGGTCATAGGTGAACGTGTCCCGCGCCCGCACCACCTCACGGACGATCGCCCAGACCTGCGGCCAGTCGCTCTCCCGAAACTCACGCACCTGCATCGGCACACGTTAACGGGCGCGTACGCTGAGCCCGTGTTGACCCGTTTTGTAGCGATTCTCGGAGCCGTGGCGCTGGTGGCGGCCGGCCTGGGCGCCGCACCCGCGGAGGCGGCACCCGTCGCCTGCTCCAAGGTGGCGTTCCTCGGCTTGCGAGGGTCGGGAGAGCCCGCCCTGCCTCAGGAACAAAACATGGGCAAGATCGTCTTCCCGGTCTACTCCGAGCTGGCGGATTCCGCCCGGAGCGCCGGCATGTCGGTCCTCCCGATCGGGCTTGCCGGTAACGACGAGTATCCGGCCGTGCCGGTGCTCTCGTTCTTGAAGGAGTCGCTGGTGAGCGAGGACCTGGTCGCCGGGACCGTGACGAGCGTCGTCACCGGCGTGGGAGGGCTGGCCAAGCGCCTGCTTCCCTACCTGGGGTCCGACCGATCCACCTGCATCGTGCTGGCCGGCTACTCGCAGGGCGCCTGGGTCATCGACAACCTCCTGGCGAGCACCCCGGCCATGATGTCTCGCTTGACGGCTGTGGTGCTGTTCGGAGATCCGCAATTCGACGGTTCGTCGGACGTGGCGGTGACTCCCGAGGCCGCGTCGCAGGGCATCCTCCGAACCGCTGGCATCCCTGCCGTTCTCCGGGTGACCGGCGCGTACTACCCGGGCATGTCCGCGAAGGTGCGCAGCTACTGCGGTGCGGGCGACCCCGTGTGCGGTTACACGACGGCGAGCAACGAGAACAAGACCGCCTGCAACCCACTGGTACCGATGCCGTGGTGCCACCATTTCTTCTACACGAAGAACGGCGACGTGGACGCGGCCGTGAACTTCATCTTCGACCGAATGAAGGCAGCCGCCGCGCCGGCCTCGTCGACGTTCGCGATCACGAGCACCGGCACCTACCGCGAGGGCGAGCTCGTCTACGCGCGCGTCAACTATGTCGACCCCAACGAGATCGCGCGAGGCTTCGCCTTCGACGGCATCGACAACAACGGCTGGGGGCCCGAGTCCCACCCGTTCACCGACCCGAGCTACGGCCGCGTCTCGCCCGGCCGCGTCGACTATCCGTTCAATCTCAGCTGCGGTAACCCGGATCAGTACGAGTCCGACATCCGCATGCTGATCTGGGGCGACGACGACATCGCCACCGCCCCGGTCACCATCCACCTCGCCTGTGGTGACATCTCCCGCCCCGGGTGAGATGGTGACGGCACCATGCCGCGCACTATCGACCTCACCGTCCTTGGCGAGGACTCGGACTGGGCGAACCGCGCGTCTCCGCGTTCGCAGCAACGAGCGCGAGATCGAGGTCGGTTCCGCCGGTGAGGACCGGGTGAGCGAACTCAGGGCCCGGCTGGCACTGGAACCACGCGACGATCGCGCCTCCTGATCCTGCTCGCGGTGGTCACCCTGCGGCAGGACGTGGGCGGGCCGGGCGCGACCGACCCGGACACGCTGGTCGCGGTCGGCTGGGGGCTGGTCGCGGTGCGGGACTGGACGTTCCTGCTCAGCCCGGGCCTGATGCCGGCCTTCGACGCGCTGCTGCTGGGCACCTGCTCTACCGGGTGATGAGAGGATCGCCGGCACGCGAGTGACCGAAGGAGTCGATGCGGGGATGAAGGCAAGCCGACCGATGCCCACGCAGGATGACGTGCTCGGGTACTTCGACACGCTGTCGAACTGGGGACGGTGGGGCGACGAGGACGAGCTCGGAACGCTGAACCACATCACCGACGAGGTCCGGCTGGCGGCGGCGCGGGCCGTGCGCCACGGCCGGAGCGTGTCGTGTGCGTGGGAGGTCGCCGTTCCGGCGGACATGGAGCGGTCGACGACGACCTGCCCGTGCGCTGCCGACATGCCGGGTGGCGAGAACATGCCGGCCGCCTTCCACGCCGACCGGCGCTGGGGCTTCTCGTCGGAGCGGCTCGGCATCAGCTTCCACGGCAACACGCTCACCCACCTCGACTCGCCGTGCCACATCTTCTGGGACGGCGCGATGTACAACGGGCGGTCGCACTCGCTGGTCGACGCCGCGACGGGATCGGCGTGGGCGGCCGTCACGGCGGCGGCGAACGGGATCGTCACACGGGGTGTCCTGCTGGACGTGGCGCGGGCTCGCGAGGTGCCGTGGCTGGAATCGGGGCAGGGGGTGTTTCCCGAGGATCTCGAGGAGGCCGAACGTCGTCAGGGTGTACGGGTGCGACCCGGCGACGCGGTGCTCCTGCGGACCGGTTATGGCCGCGTCCGGCACGAGGCCGGTGCGAGTGGCGGTTTCACGCAGGCCGGCTGGCACGCCTCCTGCCTGCCGTGGCTGTATGAACGCGGCGTCGCGCTGATCGGCGCCGACACGCCCCAGGACGTTCAGCCGTCGGGGTGCGACGACGTGTTGATGCCGGTTCACGCCGTGAGCCTGGTCGCGATGGGTCTGTGGCTGCTCGACAACTGCGACCTGGAGGCGTGCGCGACGACGGCGGCCGAGCTCGGCCAGTGGGAGTTCCAGCTCGCGGTCGCGCCGGTGCGGTTCGCCGGTACGTCCGGCAGCCCGGTCAACCCGATCGCCACGTTCTGACCGCCGCCCCGGTTCTGGCCGCGCCCCGGTTCTGGCCGCGCCCGAGAAGGTTCCGATTCGCCGGGCGGGTGCCGATGAGGTGATGTCACCTACAGGGGAAGTTAGTTGCTGGCGTGCGTCCGGCTTGATACGGTTCTCTGCATAGTCATGCGGAGGTTGGTATGGGAATCCGGGTTGCGGTCGCGGGCGCCAGTGGGTACGCGGGGGGCGAGCTCCTTCGCCTGCTCGCCGGGCACCCGGAGTTCGACCTGGTCGCAGCCACCGCTCACTCGCAGGCCGGTGCGCACGTCTCCGCCGTACACCCGCAATTGACCGGTCTTGACCTGACGCTGAGCGCGACCGATGCGACCGGCCTGGCCGACGCCGACCTGGTGTTTCTCGCTCTTCCGCACGGGCAGTCGGCGGCGCTCGCGGCGCAGCTGCCGGCCGGGCTGAAAATCGTCGATCTGGGAGCCGATTTCCGGCTCGAGGACGCCGAGCTCTGGCGGCGGTACTACGGCGGCGAGCACGCCGGCACCTGGACCTACGGCCTGCCCGAATTGCCGGGGCAGCGGGAGCTCATCGCGACCGCCGACCGGGTGGCGAACACGGGCTGTTATGCGGCCACCGTCACGCTCGCGCTGGCACCGCTCATCGCGGCCGGGCTCGCCGACCCGTCGGACGTGGTCGTCGTGGCCAGCTCCGGCACGTCGGGCGCGGGGCGCAACGCCAAGGTGAACCTGCTGGGAAGCGAGGTGATGGGCGACCTCTCGCCGTACAAGGTGGGCGCGCACCAGCACGTGCCGGAGATGAAGCAGGCCACCGGCGCGACGTCACTGTCGATGACGCCGGTCCTGGCGCCGATGCCGCGCGGCATCCTGGCGACGGTCACCGCGTGTTTCGCCCGCAACGGCGACCCACGGCAGGTGCTCTCCGACGCGTACGCGAATGATGCTTTTGTTCATGTCCTGCCCGAAGGCCAGTGGCCGCACACCGCCGCCACGCTCGGGTCGAACTCGTGCCACCTGCAGGCCACGGTCGACGTCGACTCCGGTCGGATGATCGTGGTCAGCGCCCTGGACAACCTCGGCAAGGGAGCCGCGGGTCAGGCCGTGCAGTGCGCCAACCTCATGTCCGGCCTGCCCGAGACGATGGGCCTGTCCGTGTTCGGAGTCGCACCATGACCGTCACCCACCCCAAGGGCTTCCGGGCCAGCGGCGTCGCCGCCGGTCTCAAGGCCACCGGCAACCCCGACGTGGCGCTGGTCGTCAACGATGGGCCCGACTTCACCGCGGCCGGCGTGTTCACCGGCAACCGCGTCAAGGCCGCCCCGGTGCTCTGGAGCCAGCAGGTGCTCAAGGGCGGCATCGTGCGCGCCGTCGTGCTCAACTCGGGCGGCGCCAACGCGTGCACCGGCTCGCAGGGCTTCCGCGACACGCACGCGACCGCCGAGCACACCGCGATCGTGCTGCGCGGCGGCTCGAAACCGCAGCTGATCGGCGCCGGCGACGTGGCGGTCTGCTCGACCGGGCTGATCGGCGAGCTGCTGCCGATGGACAAGCTGCTGCCGGGCGTCGGCGCGGCGGCCAAGGCGCTCGCGAAGGACGGCGGGACTCAGGCCGCCCAGGCGATCATGACAACCGACACCGTGGCCAAGAACGCGGTCGTGACGCGGGACGGCTGGTCGGTCGGCGGCATGGCCAAGGGCGCCGGCATGCTGGCGCCGGCGCTGGCCACGATGCTCGTTGTGATCACCACGGACGCGTCGGCCGACAACGAGGTGCTCGACGCGGCGCTGCGCGAGGCGACCCGGGTGACCTTCGACCGGATCGACGCGGACGGCTGCATGTCGACGAACGACACCGTGTTGCTGCTGGCGAGCGGGGCTTCCGATGTGCAGCCCTCGCCGTCGGAGCTGGCCGCGGCGGTGACCGAGGTCTGCCACGACCTGGCCCAGCAGCTGATCGCCGACGCCGAGGGCGCCACCAAGCACATCGCTATCACCGTGCAGGGCGCGGCGAGCGAGGCCGACGCGGTCGAGGTCGGACGGGTCGTGGCGCGGAACAACCTGGTGAAGACGGCGCTGTTCGGCAACGACCCGAACTGGGGACGCATCCTCGCCGCGGTGGGGACGACGTCCGCGGCGTTCGAGCCCGACCGGGTGGACGTGGCGATCAACGGGGTGTGGATCTGCAAGGGCGGTGCCGCGGCCGAGGACCGGTCCAAGGTGGACCTGTCCGGGCGGGACGTGACGATCACGGTCAACCTGCGCGAGGGTGAGCTGGCGGCGACCATCTGGACGACCGACCTGTCGCACGCCTACGTGCACGAGAACTCGGCGTACTCCTCGTGACCCCGCACGACAAGGCCGGGGTGCTGATCGAGGCGCTGCCCTGGCTGGAGCGCTTCCACGGCGCGACCGTCGTCATCAAGTACGGCGGCAACGCGATGATCAACCCGTCGTTGCAGGAGGCGTTCGCCGCGGACATCGTGTTCATGCGGTACGTCGGCATCAAGCCGGTCGTGGTGCACGGCGGTGGGCCGCAGATCAGCAAGATGCTCGACCGGCTGGGGATCGAGAGCGAGTTTCGCGGCGGGCTGCGGGTCACCACGCCCGAGGCCATGGACGTCGTGCGGATGGTGCTGACCGGGCAGGTCGGGCGGGAACTGGTCGGCCTGATCAACCAACATGGACCGTTCGCGGTGGGGCTCTCGGGCGAGGACGCCAAGCTTTTCACGGCCGTACGCCGGACGGCGCTGGTCGACGGCGAGCAGGTCGACATCGGACAGGTCGGCGACGTGTCGCATGTGGACACCTCGGCCGTCGATGACCTGATCGCCGCCGGCCGGATCCCGGTGATCGCCACGGTCGCGCCCGATGCCGACGGTGTGCTGCACAACGTCAACGCCGACACCGCCGCCGCGGCCCTCGCCGAGGCGCTCGGCGCCCGCAAGCTGGTCGTGCTCACCGACGTGCCGGGGCTTTACACCGACTGGCCGGACACGTCCTCGCTGACCACCCGGATCGACGCCGACGAGCTCGAGAAGCTGCTGCCCCGGCTCGAGTCGGGCATGGTCCCCAAGATGGAGGCGTGCCTGCGAGCGGTCCGGGGCGGAGTGCCGGCCGCGCACGTCGTCGACGGCCGCGTCGCCCACTCCACTTTGCTCGAAGTCTTCACGTCCGAAGGGATCGGAACCATGGTGGTGCCGTCATGACCTCGCTCGTCGACCGCTGGTCGCAGTCCATGATGAACAACTACGGGACCCCGCAGATCGCCTTCGTCCGCGGTGAGGGCGCCGTCCTGACCGACGAGAACGGCAAGGAGTACGTCGACTTCCTCGGCGGCATCGCGGTGAACGCGCTGGGCCACGCCCATCCCGCCGTGGTCGAGGCCGTCACGCAGCAGATCTCCTCGCTCGGGCACGTGTCCAACCTGTACGTCGCCGAGCCGTGCGTCGCCCTGGCCGAGTTGCTGCTGGCGCTCGCGGGCCGCAGCGGCCGGGTGATCTTCGGGAACTCGGGTGCGGAGGCTAACGAGGCCGCGTTCAAGCTGTCCCGCCTGACCGGTCGCACCCACGTCGTAGCCACCCACGGCGCCTTCCACGGGCGGACGATGGGGGCGCTGGCCCTGACCGGTCAGCCGTCGAAGGCCGATCCCTTCCGCCCTCTGCCCGGCGACGTCTCGCACGTGGCATTCGGTGATTTGTCCGAGTTGGACGACGCGGTGACCTCCGAGACCGCCATGGTCATCATCGAGCCGATCCAGGGGGAGAACGGCGTGGTCGTCCCGCCCGCCGGCTACCTGGCCGGGGCGCGGGAGATCTGCACCCGCAACGGCGCCCTGCTCGTGCTCGACGAGGTGCAGACCGGCATCGGCCGCACCGGCCACTGGTTCCACCACCAGAGCGAGGGCGTCGAGCCCGACGTGATCACCCTGGCCAAGGGGCTGGGCGGCGGGCTGCCGCTGGGCGCCTGCATCGCGTTCGGACCGGCCGCCGACCTGTTCACCCCGGGGTCGCACGGCACGACGTTCGGCGGCAACCCGGTCGCCTGTGCGGCCGGCCTCGCCGTGGTGCGCACGATCGCCGGCGAGGGCCTGCTCGACCACGTGAAGCGGGTCGGCGAGCAGCTCCGGCGCGGCCTGGAGAACCACCCGCTGGTGGATCACGTGCGCGGCGCCGGCCTGCTGCTGGGGATCGTGCTCCGCGCCCCCGAGTCCAAGCGGATCGCCGCGGCTCTCCAGGAGGCCGGCTTCCTGGTCAACGCCCCGCAGCCCGACGTCATCCGGCTCGCCCCGCCCCTGATCATCAGCGCCGAGCAGGCCGACGCGCTCATCACTGCTTTGGACGGTGTCCGGTGACTCTGTCCCCAAAAAATCGGCATTTCCTTCGCGACGACGACCTCTCCCCGGCCGAGCAGGGCACCGTCCTCGAGCTCGCCGCCGAGATGAAGGCCAACCGCTTCCAGTACCGCCCGCTCGAGGGCCCACGCTCGGTCGCCGTCTTCTTCGACAAGGTCAGCCTGCGCACCCGGCTCTCCTTCGAGGCCGGCATCGCCGAGCTCGGCGGCCAGCCGATCATCGTGGACACCCAGGCCACCCACTTCGGGCGCGGCGAGTCGCTGGCCGACGCCGGCCGGGTCGTCTCCCGCTACGTCGCGGCCATGGTTTTCCGCACCACCGGCGACGAGCGGCTCACCGAGCTGGCCTCCGGCGTCAGCGTGCCGGTCGTGAACGCGCTCACCGACGGCTTCCACCCCTGCCAGCTGCTGGCCGATCTGCAGACCATTCGCGAACGCTTCGGACAGACCAAAAACCTCAAGCTTGCGTACGTCGGGGACGCGGCCAACAACATGGCGAACTCCTACCTGCTCGCGGGCGCGACCGCGGGGATGCACGTACGGGTGGCCGGCCCGCCCGGGTTCGACCCGTCGCCCGTCGTCGTCGCGCGGGCCGCCGAGATCGCGGCCTGGACCGGGGGCTCGGTCGATGTGGTGCGCGACCCGTTCGAGGCGGTCGACGGGGTGCATGTGCTCGCCACCGACACCTGGACGTCGATGGGCCAGGAGGGCGACGGCAAGGACCGGGTCACGCCCTTCCTCCCGTACCAGATCAATGAAAAGCTCCTGGCCGCCGCCGCGCCGGAAGCGATCGTCCTGCACTGCCTGCCCGCCCATCGCGGGGAGGAGATCACCGACGAGGTGATGGACGGACCGCAGAGCGCCGTTTTCGACCAGGCGGAGAACCGCCTGCACGCGCAGAAGGCGCTATTGGCCTGGCTGTTAGCGGTGAATGACCAATGACCGGGCCCGTCACCCGGGCCGGCCGGCACGCGCGGATCGTGGAGCTGATCAGGGAGAAGGAGATCCGGTCGCAGACCGAGCTCGCCGAGCTCCTGGCGGCCGAGAGTGTTCAGGTCACCCAGGCCACGCTCTCCCGTGATCTCGAGGAGCTGCGCGCCGTGAAGGTGAGCGGCGCCTACCTCATTCCCGAGGACGGCATCCGGCCGCTGCGCGACGCCGAGAGCGCGCCCGCCCGTCTCCTCCGGCTGCTGCGGGAGTTGCTCACCGGGGTGGACGCGAGCGGCAACATCGCGGTCCTGCGTACCCCGCCGGGGGCCGCCCAGTTCCTGGCGAGCGCGCTCGACCGCTCCGGACTCACCGATGTCGTCGGCACCATCGCCGGCGACGACACCATTCTCGTCGTGGCCCGCGACGTCACCGGCGGCAAGGCCCTGGCCGACAAGCTCGCCGAATGGGCCGGCCAAATCCCAGAAACTCTGCCATCAGACACCATCGAAGGGAGCATCCCGTGACCGAGCGGGTCGTTCTTGCCTACTCCGGAGGCCTCGACACCTCCGTCGCCATTCCCTACCTTGCCGAGCAGATCGGCGGGGAGGTCATCGCCGTCGCTCTCGACGTCGGCCAGGGTGGCGAGGACATGGAGGTCATCCGGCAGCGCGCACTCGACTGCGGCGCCGCCGAGAGCGTCGTGGTGGACGCCCGCGAGGAGTTCGCCGCCGACTTCTGCCTGCCGGCGCTGCGCGCGAACGCGCTCTACATGGACCGCTACCCGCTGGTGTCGGCGCTGAGCCGGCCGTTGATCGTGCGCCACCTCGTCGAGGCGGCCAAGCAGCACGGCGGCACGATCGTCTCGCACGGCTGCACCGGCAAGGGCAACGACCAGGTGCGTTTCGAGGTCGGCATCGGAGCGCTCGCTCCCGACCTGCGCGTCATCGCCCCGGCCCGGGACTTCGCGTGGACCCGGGACAAGGCGATCGCGCTGGCCGAGGAGAAGGGCCTGCCGATCGACGTGTCGCACAAGTCCCCGTACTCGATCGACCAGAATTTGTGGGGTCGCGCGGTCGAGACCGGCTTCCTCGAGGACATCTGGAACGCCCCCATCGAGGACATCTACGCGTACACGTCCGACCCGGCCGTCGCCCGGGACGCCGACGAGGTCGTGATCACCTTCGATCAGGGCAACCCGGTCGCGATCGACGGCGAGACCGTGACGCCGTTCGAGGCCGTCACCGAGCTCAACCGCCGGGCCGGCGCGCAGGGCGTGGGCCGCCTCGACATGGTCGAGGACCGGCTCGTGGGCATCAAGAGCCGCGAGGTGTACGAGGCGCCGGGCGCGATCGCGCTGATCGCGGCCCACCAGGAGCTCGAGAACGTGACCGTCGAGCGCGACCTGGCCCGGTTCAAGCGCTCGGTCGACCAGCGCTGGGGCGAGCTCGTCTACGACGGCCTCTGGTTCTCGCCGCTCAAGAAGGCCCTCGACGCCTTCATCGACGAGTCGCAGCAGCACGTCTCGGGCGAGGTGCGGCTCTCGCTGCACGGCGGCCGCGCGACGGTCACCGGCCGGCGCTCCGAGGCCAGCCTGTACGACTTCGGCATGGCCACCTACGACACCGGCGACACCTTCGACCAGTCGCTGGCCAAGGGCTTCGTGCAGCTCTGGGGCCTCCCGTCGCGCATGGCGGCGGGCCGCGACCGGCGGCTGGCAGACTGAGCGTCGTGACGGAACAGAAAACCTCGTTGTGGGGCGGCCGGTTCTCCGGCGGCCCCGCCGACGCCCTGGCCCGGTTGTCGGTGAGCGTCCAGTTCGACTGGCGGCTCGCGCCGTACGACATCGCCGCCTCCCGGGCCCACGCCCGGGTGCTCGCCGCGGCCGGGCTGCTCGACCCCGACGAGCTGGGCAAGATGCTGGCCGCCCTCGACGACCTCGAGGCGGCCTGCGCGTCCGGCGAGTTCCGGCCCACGATCGACGACGAGGACGTGCACACGGCGCTCGAGCGCGGCCTGCTCGAGCGCCTCGGCGCGCTCGGCGGCAAGCTGCGCGCGGGCCGGTCCCGCAACGACCAGGTCGCCACCGACCTGCGGCTCTACCTGCGCGACCATGCCCGCGGCGTGGCCCAGGCGCTGGTCGAGCTGGCCGACGCGCTCACCGAGCAGGCGGCGTTGAACGTCGACACGGCGGCGCCCGGCATGACCCATGTGCAGCACGCCCAGCCGGTCACCTTCGGCCACTGGCTGCTCGCCCACGTGCACCCGCTGCTGCGCGACCTCGACCGCCTGCGCGACTGGGACGCGCGGGCGGCCATCTCGCCGCTCGGCTCGGGCGCGCTCGCGGGCTCGTCGCTCCCGCTCGACCCGGCCGCGGTCGCCGTCGCGCTCGGCTTCTCGGCGCCGGCGGCCAACTCGATGGACGCCGTTTCCGACCGCGACTTCGTCGCCGAGTTCCTGTTCGTGACGGCGCTGATCGGCGTGCACCTGTCCCGCCTCGGCGAGGAGGTGGTGCTCTGGACCTCCACCGAGTTCGGCTGGGTGGAACTGGACGACGCCTTCGCCACCGGCTCGTCGATTATGCCGCAGAAGAAGAACGCCGACATCGCCGAGCTGGCCCGCGGCAAGAGCGGCCGGCTCATCGGCGGCCTGGTCACCGTGCTCACGATGCTCAAGGGACTGCCGCTCACGTACGACCGCGACATGCAGGAGGACAAGGAGCCGGCCTTCGACGCGATCGAGACGCTGGAGCTCCTGCTCCCGGCCCTGGCCGGCATGATCTCCACCATGACCGTACGCGTCGACCGCCTAGCGGCCGCCGCGCCGGTAGGCTTCTCCCTCGCCACCGAGGTAGCCGACTGGCTGGTCCGCCGCAACGTCCCGTTCCGCGACGCCCACGAGATCACGGGCAAGCTGGTGGCCCTGTGCTCGGTGCGCGACTGCGAACTGGAAGACCTCACCGACGACGACCTGGCGAAGGTGAGCGAGCACCTGGACCCCTCGGTCCGCTCGGTCATGTCGGTCCAGTCGGCCCTGGCCAGCCGCACCACCCCCGGCTCCACGGGCCCCGGCCCGGTCGCCGACCAGCTGGCCCTGGTCCAGCACCACCTGGACAGCTGGCGCCAGTGGGCCGTCGAGAAGGTCGTCCCGCGCTGATCCTGCGCTGATCCTGCGCTGACCCCAAGCCGGGTGGGCCGGCCGTGCCTAGCGCGGCCGGCCCACATACAGTGGATCGCCTCGACCAGGCGAGGACCGGTCACGAGATCCTCGACGTGGTCGGCGAGGTCCTGTGTGTACATTCCGGCGTACCGTTCCGACCACAGCCCGAATCGCAGCAGATCGACGATGTAGTGCGGCTGCGGCAGCCACGTCGCCCGAAGCGTCGACGTGCTTCCGACGCGTACGAACGGATCGGGGTTGTTGGCAACTTCGTCGGACACCGCCCGCTGCGACAACAGCCGCAGAAGCGGCCGCTCGGGCGCTTTCGCCTCGCCGTCCTGATGGCTGATCTGCCGCTCCAACAGTCGCATGCCCGCGGCCAGGTAGGCCGCCGTCACCGGGTCGTTCGCGAGCCTCCGGCGCGCACCTGCGCTCTGCCTCGTTCGTGAGTCCTCTGCATGATCCACAATTTTGTCGTACGTATGTTCGATACTTGAGCCATGCTAGAAGCGGTCCAGCACTGGGGTGAGGAAGCGGTCAAGGCCGCCCAGTCCGCCCTGTGGCCGCTACCAGACTCAGAGCTGCTCGACGTCATGCGAGCCGTCCACCGCGCACAGCAGGCGGCCGCCGCCCTCCAGATCCGCCTGGTCCGCGAGGCGACCACCCGAGACCTTCCCGCCAAACACGGCCACCGCACCGTCCCCGCCTGGCTCCGCGACCACCTACTGCTAGACCCCCAACCAGCCCGAGAGCTGGCCGACACCGCAACCGCCCTGAGCAATCGCCCTGCCGTAGAACGCGCCCTGATCGACGGCGCCATCAACGCCCGACAGGCCATGACAATCGCCACCGCGCTGAACGCGATCCCATCCGCCCTGGCCGACGTAGAAGCCATGCTCAAGCCAGACGCGAGCGTGGCGGTTGTCGCGGGCGCGGGCGCGAAAGCCGAGCGGGACGCAGACGCGGGCGCGGAAGCCGACTCGGGCGCCGACCGGGGCGCGGGCGCGGACTCGGGCGCCGACCGGGACGCGGGCGCGGGCGCGAAAGCCGAGCGGGACGCAGACGCGGGCGCGGAAGCCGACTCGGGCGCCGACCGGGACGCGGGCGCGGGCGCGGGTCCGACCACCGAGATCGACCGCGGTGCCGATCACCCTCACCATGCGCCCGACACCGTTGCTGAGCGGGCGGAGTCCACGCTGATCGGGATGGCGGCGCAGTTCCCGGCCTACCAGCTGCGCAAGCTAGGCGACCGGATCCTGGCCCACGTAGCCCCGGAGATAGCCGACCTGGCCGACGAAGCAGCCCTACGCCGTGCTGAGGCCCGCGCCCGCCGCTACCGTTTCTTCACCCTCTCCATGCCGGTCGACGGTCTGGTTCGAGTCTCCGGCGCGCTCGGCGTCGAGGACGCCGCCATCGTCACCGCCGCCCTGCAACCGCTGTCCGGCCCGGTCCCTGACGACAACCGTTCGTTCCCGCAGCGCCGCGCCGACGCCCTGGTCGACGTGTGCCGCCTGGCGCTGCGCACCGGCGAGCTTCCCGACGACGGCGGTGAACCACCTCAGCTGGCAGTCACGGTCCGCTTCGACCCACTCACCGATCGGCTGGGCGCAAGCCCGGGCGTTCTGCCCGACGGCGAGCGGATCTCCGCCGCGACTGCCCGCCGGTTGGCGTGTGATGCTCGGATCCTGCCGCTGGTTCTGGGCGGCGCCTCCCAAGTCCTCGACGCCGGGCGCAGCCGACGCCTCGTCCATGGCCCACTCCGGCGGGCGCTGACCGTGCGCGACGGCGGCTGCGCCTTCCCCGGCTGTGACCGGCCGGCCCGCTGGTGCGACGCCCACCATCTGCGCCCCTGGTCCGACGGCGGCCGCACCGATCTCGACAATCTGGTGCTGCTCTGCCGCCACCATCACCGGCTGCTGCACACTCCGGGCGGTGGCTGGCAAGCTCACCTCGGCAGCGACCGATTGCCCATCTTCGTGCCGCCGCCCTGGATCGACCCGCAGCGGCGCGCCCGCCGCAACCTCTACCACCTGCGAACATAGAGCCCACCGGCCGGCGCCCGGCTCGACCTCGGGCGTGCCGTCGAAACCGGTGATCAGCGTTCTTGCGCCGGCTTGCTCACTGGTCGGCGGGTGATCACCGCCGTCAGGCTCAGGGCGGCTGCGGCCGCTGCGCCGAGGATGAGGATCAGCACGTACGGGTCGACTAGTTCGATGCGGCTCTCGCTCACCTGGTAGCCGGGCAGGGCGTGCGGGGTGATCGCCGGGATGAGGCTGTCGGGGCCGAAGTGGGCCAGCAGCACGACGCCGATGAAGATCAGCGCCATCGAGGTGGTGATGGCGAGCAGGCCGGCGAGCAGGGTGCGTTCGGGGGTGCCGAAGGGGCCGGCGTTGGCCAGGACGGCGACGGTGGCGGCCACCGCGGTCAGGGTGAGCGCCCAGCCGGCCGAGGGTGGGATCGGCGGGTTCACCGTCACGATGATCAGCCAGAGCATCGTCGCGGCCACGCCGCTGCCGAAGCCGGTGACCAGCATGCGCGCGGTCGCCGGCGATCGCTTGGCGCTCACGGCGACGACTCCGATCACGAAGCTGGCGGCGACGGTGGACATCCCCAGAATGCCGCTGCCGTTGTCGGCGGCCTCCAACGTGGCCGGGTGGGTGTGGGCGAGGGCGACCGCGGCGATGGCCACCGCGACCAGGTAGCCGGCGCCGCGCAGCAGCCACGCCAGGACCCCGTCGCCGGTCGGGCCGAGCATCCCGGCGCGCCGTGCCTCCCAGCAGACCGCGGCCAGGACGGAGACCATCGCGTACAGAATCCAGGCCAGCGGCGGGTAGTCGATGGTGGCGGCCCATGCCAGCAGCGTTCCGAGGGTGCCCAGCACGACGAGCAGATGGATCGCGCCGCGCAGCAGGTGGAACTGGACGGCGGCGGCGCGCAGGCAACCCCAGGCGAAGCTGCGCCGGCCCGGCGCGTCGTCGATCGCGGCCAGCTCGGCCTGCATCGCCCGGCCCCACTCGCGGCGTCCGGCCGGCATGACGAGCACGGCGGCGGAGAGCAACCGGGCGGGCCGGTCCTGGTCGGTCGTGGTCATCATGCCTCCCGCAGTCGCGGGTGGACGGTGGTGGCGTGGCCCGGCGCCGGCTCGACCGCCAACTCGGCGGCCCAGCGCACTCCTTCGGCGGTCAACCGGTACAGGTGCCGGGGTGGCCGCCCGGGGGAGGGAGCTTCCTCCCAGGAAGCCTCGAGCATGTCGCGATCGCGCAGCCGGATCAGGATCGGGTACAGCGAGCCGGCCTTGAGACCGACCTGCTGCCCGAGCTCATAGCCGTACCGCCAGGTCTCCGGGTCGTCGGCAAGCGCGCCGAGGACCAGCACTGTCTGCGCCGAGGGGCGCCTCGCTCGAACCATGCGGCGAACTCTATATAGGTAGAGAATGGCCCGGGCATCGCCCGTTCGGCGGACGGCGGTAGCCTCCGAGCCGTGATCGGTCGCCTGCCTCTCGATGAGCAAATCGCCGCCTTGCGGGAGGCGCTCTCCCGGAACACCGTGTTGCTGGAAGTGCTGAGCCGCACCGCTGGCCTGGCGCTGCCGGGCTGGTACGTGACGGCGGGGTGCCTCTATCAGACCGTGTGGAACGTGGTCACCGGGCGGCCGCCCACCGCCGGGATCAAGGACTATGACGTCTTCTATTTCGACGACGCCGACCTGTCCTGGGAGGCCGAGGACCAGGTGATCGCCGCGGCCCGTCGTGAGTTCGCCGGGCTGCCGGTCGAGGTCGAGGTTCGTAACGAGGCCCGCGTGCACCTCTGGTACGAGGAGAAGTTCGGCGTCCCCTGCCCGCCGCACGACAGCACCGAGGCCGCGATCGACTCGTTCGCCGCCACGACCTGTTGCCTGGGAGTGCGCCTGGAGGCCGGGGGCCGCTGGCGGATCTACGCGCCGCACGGTCTGGCTGACGTTTTCAATCTTCGCGTACGCCCCAATCCCGTGCTCGCTCCGCGCGAGGTCTACGAGGCCAAGGCCGCCCGCTGGCGCGAGCAGTGGCCGCAACTGACCGTGCTGCCCTGGCCGGTCAACTGAGAGGGGCGTCAGGTCGGGGGCAGGATGCCGAGGCGGGCGGCGGCCGCTACGGCCGTGCGGCGGTTGGGGCGCCCAGCTTTTGCATGGCGGTGGCCACGTGACTGTCCACCGTGCGGGGTGAGAGGACCAGGACGGCGGCGATCTCGGTGTTGGTCATGCCCTGGGCGAGCAGATGCACCACCTCGACCTGTCGCGCGGTGAGCCCGGCGCGGTTGGCTCGGCTGGCCGGCTGCGGGCCGCGTGGGATCCGGGGGACGCCGAGACTCTTCAGGCGCGTACGGGTCAATCGGGCCATCGGCTCGGCGCCCAGGGCGTCGAAGACGGCGAGAGCGGTGAGCTGGTCGTCGGGGTCGGGGCTCTGTGACAGGGCCGCGGCGTACTCGTAGCGGCTGCCGGCTCGGTGCCACCATCGGGCGGCTTCCCGCCATCGGCCCGCGGCCTGCAACGCGTACGGATGATGGGGTCCTTGTTGCTTATTCTCGGGGCCCATCCAGTAGCGGAGCTCGGCGCGCAGGGCGTCGGAGCCGTGCCGCTCGGCGAGGCCGGCGGCCGCCGTGAGCTCGGGAATCGCGCCGCGGGGAGCTCCCTGGAGCATGGCGGCCTCGGCCAGAGCGGCGGCCGCGGGGCCGATCCGCTGACATTCGCGGCCCTGGATCGCGAGCTGCCAGGCCTCGTGCAGGGCCTCGACGGCGCCGGGCTCGCCGCGCCGCAACCGGGTGCGGCCGATCAGGGTCAGCGCGGCGCATCGCACCGGCGGCGAACCGGCCAGCGCGGGTGTCGCCGCGGGCTCGACCTCGTCGAAGTCGGAGGTCGCGAAGCGGACCGCGCCGAGCGCCACCTGGAGCACCCGGGCGAAGGTCACGAACTCGGAGCGCTCGGCCAGCTCGATGCCCTCCGCCACGAGCCGCGCGGCATCCTCGTGCCGCAGGCTGCGGAGATAGTGCCAGGCGAGGTTGTTGTAGGCCCGGCAGGCATGCTCGATGTCGCCCGCCTCGAGCGCGACGCGCAGGCTCTCCTCGAGGACGGCGATGGAAGCCCGCATGTCCTGGCGGTCGAGCGCGATGCCGAGGTTGTTCAGCGCGTGGGAGCGGATCGCCGGGACATCCCGGCCGAGGGCGATCGCGCGCCGGGCCAGCGGGATGGCCTCGCGGTCCTGACCGGCCAGCGAGTGCAGCTGTGCCCGGTTGCTGAGCGCCACTGCCAGCAGGTGATCGTCGCCGGCCGACTCGAGCATCGCGATCGACTCGTCGGCCGCCGCGTACGCGTCCCGGGGTTGCCCCGCCCACCAGCAGATGCGGGAGAGCCAGCGCAGGGAGTCGCCGTCGCGCCGCAGGCCGACCGCGCGGCGCTGCGCGGCCAGGGCGTCGGCGGCCGGAGCGTCGATCGTGTAGTACTCGATGGCCAGGCTCTGCCACAGTGCGGCCTCGTCCGCGGGGTCGAGCGCCGGATGCTGGTCGAGCACGAGCCGCAGGTGCCCGGCCGCCTCCCGGTGTGCGCCGGCCGCCGACGCCTCGCGGGCCGCCACCGGACCGTGGCGGATGATGGCGGCGGTGTGGCCGGCCTCGATCGCGTGGTGCATCACCCGGGACACGTCGGCCCCGCGGTGGTCTTGCAGCGCCGTCAGCACGAGGCGGTTGGCCGCGACCCGGGCGGCCGCCGGCATCCTGTCGACGATGGCGCGGCGAGCCAGCTCGTGCCGGAAGCTCACCTGGCGCGGCGTGATCACGAGCAGGCCGCACCGTTCCGCCGAGGACAGCGCTGCGGCGCCGCCGGGGACGAGCTCGTCCACCAGCCGGCCCGGCACCGCGGACGGGACCACGGCGAGCCGGCCGATCCAGTCGCGCTCCGGCGGGCTCAGCTGGGCGACCCGGGCGTGCACCGCGTCGGCGACGGTCAGCGGCACCCGGCTCGGGTCTCCGGAGGCGAGCAGCTCGGTGACGAAATACGGGTTGCCCGACGTCACGGTGAAGACCTCGGCCGCGTCGATGATCCGCAGCGGGACGGTCGCCGCGCTGAGCTGCCGTACCGCGGCCGCGCTGAGCCGGGCCGGGCGCAGGCGGCGGACCCGTTCCGTGCGGGCGGCCAGGCCGAGCAGCGGGCGCAGCGGATGGTCGGCGGCCTCGTCGTCCCGGTAAGTCAACACCAGCAGGACCGGTAGCCGCGCCACCCGGCGCACCAGGTATCGGAGCACGTCGAGGGTGGCTTCGTCGGCCCAGTGGACGTCCTCGACGACGAGCACGGCCGGACTGCCGCCGCCGGCCAACTCGGCGCCGAGCGTCTCCAGCACCCGGGCGCGGTCGCCGCTCTCCAGCGCCTCGGTGAGCGGGGCTCCGACGCTGCCGTCGAGGTCGCGGAACGGCCCGAGCACCCTCGGGGTGGACAGGTCGTCGCAGTTGCCCCGGAGCAGCCGCGCGCCGGCCGGGACGACGCCGGAGATCGCCTCGACCAGGCTGGACTTGCCGATCCCCGCCTCACCGGAGATCAGCACCACCGTGCCGCGCCCGGCGGCCGCCTCTCGGGCCGCCCCGGCCAGGACAGCCAGCTCGGCCTCGCGCTCGAGCAGGGGAGCGCCCACTTCGGCGAGTCTGGCACACGCTGTCACGGGCTCCGATGTAGGTGGTCGTGGCGCTCGATCTCGGTAGCCGATGCCGATGTGGTCGCGACCGGCGCGGCCATACAACGAACGGAGGTTTCCACGACGAAGCGTTTCTACGAGGAAAGCGAGGCGGAGCGATGAGAATGCGATCCAGGATTCTGGCGGTCCTGCTGGGCGCGGTGGTCGTCGTGAGCGGCACCGCCGCTCCGGCGCACGCGGCCCAGATCACGATGAAGAACGCCCAGACCGGGCTGTGCCTGCAACCCGGCGGGCTGGCCGAGTTCGCCCCGCTGGTGCAGAGGGCCTGCGACGGCACGGTGACCCAGGGCTGGCAGGTCCAGCACGTGACCGGGACGCGTTACAAGTTCCGCAACGTGGCCGACGGCCTCTGCATCAACGAGTTCGACCCACTGGCGATCTACGCGCGGGTTCTGATGGTCCAATGCGCCCGGGTCAGCAACGAGGAATGGCAGGCCCGTGTGACGTTGCCGTCGTCCGAGGCGGACCTGGAATCTCGCTCCGGCAACACGGACACGCAGTACTGTGCCGACGCCTTCTTCGGCGAGGCCATTCTCATGACCGGCTGCACCGGCACGCCGTGGCAGCACTGGAGGGTCAGCATCGAGTGAGCCTCGCGATTCCTGCGAGGTTCAGGGTCTCGAAAAAAGATCCACCCACCCGGTCGCGGTACTGACCGGTGGATCATCGACCGTCTACCGTGGCCGGAGGATCGGAACGACGGCGCGGGAGGCAGTTCCCACGATGATCGGTCTCGAGAGTTTGCGGTGGTCGCTGACGCTGGCGTTCGCGGCGGCCACCGCCTTTCACCTGGCGCGGGTGCTGCGCCCGGCGCGTGCCGACCTGGTTTCCGAGGTGCTGCACCTATTCATGGGCGGGTCGATGATCGCGATGATCTGGCCGTGGGGCACGAGCGTCCCGGCCAGCGTGTGGATCACCGGGTTCACGCTCTCGACGGGCTGGTTCGTCAGCCGCGCGGTCCTCGCGACGGGGAGGCGGCTCGCACCGGCCTACTTCGCCAGCGCCACGGCCGCCATGATGTGGATGAGCGCGGCGATGCCGGCCGAGCAGCACGCGGAGATGCCCGGAATGTCCCACGAGCCTCACCAGGTGGCCGGCTATCCGGCCTGGATCAGCGCGGTCCTGGGTGCCTACCTGGTCGCGGCCGCCCTCTGGTGGATCGTCCGCGGGATGCATCTCAAGCCGACCGCACCGGCGGCGCGGAGCCCACACTGGTCGTCGGTCTGCCACGCCACGATGAGCGCGGCGATGGGATTGGCGTTCCTCGCGATGACGTGAGCCGATGCCCGCGACGCTGGCGTGCTGCGCTGATGTGCGGCGCTGGCGTGCGGCGCGGGCGTGCGGCGCGGGCGTGCGGCGCGGGCGTGCGGCGCGGGCGTGCGGCGCGGGCGTGCGGCGCGGGCGCGAGGCGCGAGCGTGCGGCGCTGGCGCGAGGCGCTGGCGTGCGGCTCTGGCGCGAGGCGCGCCTGATCCGGTTCAGTGCCGAAACCGCCCGCGAGTTCGTGCAAACTCTGAAAGAACTTGCACGCGAGAAGCCGCGAGAAACTCAGCCGACGGGCACCGAGCGGCGGGACGGGGCGATCGCCGTCGACTCGCGCACGACCAGTTCGGGGCGGAAGAGGTACTCCGAGTGCGGCGCGCCGTGGCCGTTGATCTCGTCTACCAGGCAGCGGACGGCGGCCACGGCCATCGACGCGACCGGCTGCCTCAGTGTCGTCAGTGGCGGGTCGGTGAAGGCGATCAGCGGCGAGTCGTCGAAACCGATCACGGAGACGTCTCGCGGCACGGCCAGGCCGCGCTTGCGAGCGGCCCGGATGGCACCCAGCGCCATCAGGTCGGAGCCGCAGACGATGCCGGTCACCCCCTGCTCGATCAGGCGATCCGCGGCCACCTCGCCACCCTCCACTCCGAACAGCGTCAGGGCTACGAAGTCGTCCAAGCCCTCCCGATCCAGGGCGGCGCGGTAGCCGGCCAGCTTCCGCTGGGTATTGATGAACCGGTTCGGTCCCGAGATCATCCCGATCCGCTGGTGGCCGAGGGCGACCAGGTGGCTGACCGCCAGGTCGCCGGCGAGCCGGTCGTCGCAGGAGACGAAGGGCGCCTCGATGGTCTCCGCGTACCCGTTGACCAGCACGATCGGGAGCGGTCGCTCGATCAGTCGCCGATACCGCGAGGGGTCGGCCGCCGTGTCCGCGGACAGGCTCGACACGAAGACGATCCCGCTCACCTGCCGGTCGAGCATCATCTCGACGTACTCGTCCTCGGTGACGCCGCCCGGTGACTGCGTGCACAGCACCGGCGTGAATCCCTCCTGGGCCAGCGTCGACTCGATGACCTGGGCGAACGCCGGGAAGATCGGATTGTCGAGCTCGGGCACGATCAGCCCGACCAGGCCGGCGGAACGCTTGCGCAAGCGTTCCGGGCGTTCATAGCCGAGAACGTCGAGTGCGGTCAGCACCGCTTGCCGCGTTTCGGGGGAGACACCCGGCCGGTCGTTGATGACGCGCGACACCGTCGCCTCACTGACCTGGGCCTGTCGGGCGATGTCGGACATCCGTGCTCGCATGCCGGGCACTGTACCGATGACGTGTTGCCGGCGAACACCCTGCAAGCCCTTCCATTCTCTGCAAGTGCTTGCTAACGTCCCCGCAACACGGCCGACATAAGTCGATCAAGCGGCGGTCGGTTGTCGCAACTTCTTTCAACGATCCGAAGCGAAACGAACCCAAGACCAAGGGGAGACGTATATGCGCATCCGTGCCGCGGGTGTGGCCGGCGCCCTGACCCTTGCCCTGCTCGCCGCCGGTTGCGGTGGCAAGAGCGACGACAAGGGCACCGCCGCCACCGACCCGAGCGCCAAGGCCGCCACCGGCGAGCTCGTGATCTGGGCCGACGACAAGCGCGCCGCCGCCCTCAAGCCGTTCGCCGACAAGTTCGGCACCGAGAACGGCGTGACCGTGAAGATCCAGGCGATCTCGAAGGACCAGCAGACCACCTTCGTGACCGCGTCCCAGCAGGGCAGCGGCCCGGACGTCATGGTCGGCGCGCACGACTGGATCGGCAACCTCGTGCAGAACGGCGCGATCGACCCGGTCCAGCTCTCCGACCAGCAGAAGTCCGGCATCGCCGGGAACGCGCTCAAGGCCGTCACCTTCAACGGGCAGACCTACGGCGTCCCGTACGCGACGGAGAATTTGGCCTTGATCCGCAACACCGACCTGGCGCCCGACTCTCCCGCCACCATCGAGGACCTGGTTGCCACCGGCCAGAAGCTGATCTCCCAGAAGAAGGCGTCGGAGATCCTCTGTCTCCAGGTCGGACAGACCGGTGACGCCTACCACCTGTACCCGCTGTACTCGTCGGCCGGCGGCTACCTGTTCGGCACCACGGCGAACGGCGACTACGACCCGAAGGACCTCGGCGTCGGCACGCCCGCCTCGGTAAACGCGTTCAAGAAGATCGCTGCGCTCGGCGAGAAGGGCAACAAGACCCTCAAGCGCTCGATCACCTCGGACAACTCGATCTCGACGTTCACCGGCAAGAAGTGCGCGTTCCTGGTCTCCGGACCGTGGGCGATCACCGACGTCAAGAAGGCCGGGATCAAGTACGACATCACGCCCGTTCCGCCGTTCGCGGGCGGCAAGCCGGCCCAGCCGTTCCTCGGCGTGCAGACGTTCTACGTCGCCGCGAAGGGCAAGAACAAGGCGCTCGCCCAGGAGTTCGTCACCAACTACGTGACGACCCCCGACCTCGCGGTCGCCCTCTACCAGGCCGAGCCCCGGCCGCCGGCGCTGACCGCCGCGTTCGACCAGGTCAAGGGCACCGACCCCGACCTGGCCAAGTGGCAGGAAGCCGGCAAGAACGCGATACCGCTGCCGGCGATCCCCGAGATGGCCGCGATCTGGGACCCGTTCGGCAAGGCCGAGGCCGCGGTGGTCGGCGGCGCCGACCCGGCCAAGACGATCGAGGCCGCCGGCAAGACGATCTCCGGCTCGATCAACAAGTGATCACCGAGTAGATGACGACGCAGCTCGGAGGGCCCGCGACGCGGGCCCTCCCCGCCCCCGAGAAGAAGGTCGCGCCCGAGCCGCGCGATCGCAGCCTGGCGAGCCAGATCATCAAGATCACGCTGCTGGGACTGGTCGTGGCGATCGCGATCTGGGCGTCCTTCCCCCTGATCGAGAACAAGGCGTGGATCGGCCTCGCCCTGCTCGCCGCGACGACCGCGGCCCTGCTCTACCTCTACCTGACCCCGCGGCACATCCCGGCGAAGTACCTCGCGCCGGGAACCCTGCTGCTCATCGTGTTCCAGGTCTTCCCGGTCCTCTACACAGCGAGCACCGCGTTCACGAACTACGGCGACGGCCATCGCGGGACCAAGCAGGAGGCCGTCGTGGCCATTCAGACTGCTTCCGTCACGCAGGTGCCGGGTTCCATCGAGTACGCGTTGAGCGTGGCGACCACCGGGGACCCCGCGACCGGGCCGCTCGTCTTCCTGATCACCGACCCGGCCACCAGGGCGGTGTCGGCCGGTGACGCCGGTGGCCTCAGGAAGCTCGACCCGGCCGACGTGACCGTCACCAGCGCCGGCAAGGTCACCGCGGCCGACGGCTATACCGTGCTCACGTTCGGCCAGGCGTCGCTGCGCAGCAAGGAGATCACGGCGCTCGCGGTCCCGGTCGACGGCGGTGCCATCCGCTCGTCCGGGCTGTCCCGGGCGTACGAGGGGAAGGCCGGCCGGGTGTACGACGCGGGCTGCGACTGCGTCCGCGACACGACGACCGGCAAGACGTGGACCGCCGACGGGAAGGTGGGCGCGTTCGTCGGCGAGGGCGGCGACCGGCTCGCCCAGGGCTGGAAGGTCAGCGTCGGGTTCTCGAACTTCACCCGGGTGGTCACCGACCCGGACATCTCCGGGCCGTTCCTGCGCACGCTGGTGTGGAACTTCGTCTTCGCGATCGGCTCGACCGGCGGCACGTTCGTGCTCGGCATGCTGGTGGCCGTCTCGCTGCACTCGAAGCGGGTGCGCGGGCGCAACCTCTACCGCGTGCTGCTTGTCCTCCCGTACGCGATGCCGGCCTTTGCGATGTTGCTGGTCTGGCGGGACATGTTCAACAAGGACTTCGGCCTGATCAACACGTTCTTCGGTACCGATGTCGATTGGCTCGGGCAGCCGGCCACGGCCCGGATCGCGGTGCTGCTCGTCCAACTGTGGCTGGGCTATCCGTACATGTTCCTGGTGACCACCGGCGCGCTGCAGGCGATCCCGGCCGAGCTCTCGGAGGCCTCGCGGATCGACGGCGCAGGCGCCTGGCAGAGCTTCCGCCGGATCGTGCTGCCGCTGCTCATGGTCGCGCTGACCCCGCTGCTGATCTCGTCGTTCGCGTTCAACTTCAACAACTTCAACGCGATCTACCTGACCACCGAGGGCGGGCCGTTCGCGCCGGACAACCCGGCCAACGGCGCCACCGACCTGCTGATCACGTACACGTACCGGCTGGCGTTCGGCGGCTCGGGCGCGCAGTACGGCTACGCCGCGGCCATCTCGATCTTCATCTTCCTGATCGTCGGCACGATCTCGGCGATCGCCTTCCGGAGGACAAGACAACAAGAGGAGGTGTACGCGTGAAGTGGTTCAAGAAGGTCGGGTGGCGGCATGCTGTCGGCGTCGTGGCCGTCGTCTTCTCGCTCGGGCCGATCCTGTTCGTCATCTCGGCGGCGGTGAATCCACTGGGGACGCTGTCGTCGAGCCAGATCGTGCCGAGCGGCATCTCCCTGGACAACTTCACCAAGCTCCTGCGGGACACCGACTTCGGGCAGTGGTTCCTCAACTCGGTGATCATCGCCGGGACGGCCTCGGCGGTCGCCGTCTTCGTGTCCGCGCTCGCCGCGTACGTCTTCAGCCGCCGGCGCTTCCGCGGCCGGCGTACGGGATTGTTGTCCCTGTTGTTGATCCAGATGTTTCCGCAGTTCCTGGCCGTGGTCGCGATCTTCCTGATGTTCGCGACGATCACCGACTACTGGCCGGTGATCGGCTTCAACACCTGGTGGGGCCTGGTGCTGCTCTACCTGGGCGGCGCGCTGGGCGTGGGCACCTGGCTGATGAAGGGCTTCTTCGACACCGTGCCGCGCGAGCTCGACGAGTCGGCCACCGTGGACGGCGCCGGGCACGCGCAGGTGTTCTTCCGGATCCTGCTGCCGCTGGTCGCGCCGGTGCTCGCGGTGACCGGGCTGCTCGCGTTCATCAGCACGATCAACGAGTTCATCTTCGCGAACATCTTCCTCACCGACTCGAGCGCCAAGACCCTCTCGGTCGGGCTGTGGGGACTGGTCGCGGCCGAGCAGCGCAACACCAACTTCGGCATGTTCTGCGCGGGCACGCTGCTCACGGCGATCCCGACCGTGCTCGTGTTCCAGCTGCTCCAGCGCTACATCGTCGAGGGGCTGACGTCGGGCGCGGTCAAGGGATGAGTGTCGAGGGATGAGAGTGCATCACGACGGCTCCGAGCTGTACGTCTCGTCGCAGAGCCCGGCTCTCGGCGAGACGGTCAGCCTGTTCGTCCGGGTGCCGGCCGGGGTCCGGGCGAGCCGGATCCACCTGCGCCGGCTCTCCGACGGCGAACCGGTCTTCACCTCGGCCGTCGTGGACCGCACCGACCGGCACGGGGACGTGTGGTGGCGGGCCGAGATGCCGGTGCGCAACCCGGTCACGCCGTACCGATTCCTGGTGCGCACGGCCCTTGGTGTGCGCTGGCTGACCGGCGCCGGGCTGACCCACTACGACGTGCCGGACGCCACCGACTTCCGGCTGATCGCGCACCCGCCGCCGCCGGCCTGGGCGAGCGACGCCGTCGTGTACCAGATCTTCCCCGATCGATTCGCGCAATCCTCAACGAGAGCGATGGCCTCCGAGAAAGACCTGCCGGACTGGGCGACCGGATCCGCGTGGGCCATGCCGAGCGCGCGCGGACCAAACGCCACCAAGGTTCTGTACGGGGGTGACCTGGACGGGATCATCGAGCGGCTCGACCACATCGCGGCCCTGGGTGCGAACACGCTCTACCTCACCCCGTTCTTCCCGGGCCGCTCGAACCACCGTTACGACGCGGCTTCGTTCGACCACGTCGACCCGCTGCTCGGCGGCGACGAGGCGCTGATCCGGCTGAGCCGGGCCGTGCATGACCGCGGCTGGCGGCTGCTCGGCGACCTGACCACCAACCACACCGGCGCCGCGCACCCGTGGTTCACCGAGGAGCGGGGCTTCTACTACTTCAAGGCCGGCGGCGGCTACGAGTGCTGGATGGGCCACCCGTCGCTGCCCAAGCTCAACTGGGGCTCGGTCGAGCTGCGCCGGCGGTTTCGCGCGGTGACCCAGCGCTGGCTCGCCGAGCCGTACCGCCTGGACGGCTGGCGGATCGACGTCGCGAACATGACCGGCCGCCGCGGCGCCGACGACTGGACGCACGAGGTGGCCACGCTGCTGCGCAGGGCCGTGCACGAGGCTCGCCCGGACGGCCTGCTGATCGCCGAGCACGCCCACGACGCCGCGCCCGACCTCGACCGGGACGGCTGGCACGGGACGATGAACTACGCCGGCTTCACCCGTCCGGTGTGGAGCTGGCTGCGCGCCGACGACCTGCCGTTCGACGACTTCCTCGGGGTGCCGGTCGAGGTGCCGCACCGGGACGCGGGCGCGACCGTGGCCGCGATGTCGGCGTTCGCGGCGCAGACGTCCTGGCGGTCCTGGACGACCTCGTGGCAGATGCTCGGCTCGCACGACACGGCCCGGATCCGCACGGTGGTCGGCGACGCGGCCCGGCACGAGGTCGCGGCCGGCCTGCTGATGACCCTGCCCGGCACCCCGATGATCTTCGCGGGCGACGAGGTCGGGCTGACCGGAGCGACCAACGAGTCGGCCCGCCAGCCGATGCCGTGGGGGCGGCCCCGGGACGACGCGACGTTCGAGCGATACCGGGCACTGATCGCGCTGCGCCAAGGCAGCGAGGCGCTGCGGAAGGGCGGGCTCCGATGGGTGTACGCGACCGGCGACAGCCTGGTCTTCCTGCGGGAATCGGCCGGCCAGACCCTGCTGGTGCTGGCCCGCCGCCGGGCCGGGGAGCCGCTGCGGCTGTCCGGGCTGCCCGCCGACACGAACTGGACGAACCTTTACGGCGGCGCCAAGCCGCTGTACACCGAACGAGATGGTTCCACCACCATCGATGGCTACGGCCCGGCCTTCCAGGCCTGGGTAGCAGATAATTAAGGGGACACCGTGGTCGCGAAACGAAGGCCGCTCCTGGCCGCCGTGCTTTGCCTGTTCCTTCCCTTCCTCATAGCCACGCCGGCCAGGGCCGCGGCCGGTCCGCCCAGCGACGCGACAATCGCCAGCTGGGGGAGCGATCGGCTCGACACCGCCGAGCAGTACTACTTCGTCCTGCCGGACCGGTTCGCCAACGGCAATACGGCCAACGACAAGGGCGGTCCGAAGGGCGACCGGCTGTCCACCGGCTACGACCCGGCCGACAAAGGCTTCTACCACGGCGGCGACCTGCAGGGCGTGATCGACAAGCTGGACTACATCCAGGGGCTCGGCACGACCGCGATCTGGCTCGCCCCGGTCTTCAAGAACCGGCCTGTGCAGGGCAGCGGCAGCGACATCTCGGCCGGCTACCACGGTTACTGGATCACCGACTTCACCCAGGTCGACCCGCACTTCGGCACGAACGCCGACCTCAAGCGGCTGGTCAAGCTGGCACACCAGCGCGGCCTGAAGATCTACCTGGACATCATCGTCAACCACACGGCGGACGTGATCCAGTACGCCCAGAACAAGTACGACTATGTGGACAAGGCCACCCAGCCGTACCGGGATTCTGCGGGGCGGGCGTTTGACGACCGCAATTATTCGGATGGCAAGAACGGCTTCCCGTCGGTCTCGGCCTCGTCGTTCCCCTATACGCCGGTGTTCCCCTCCACGGCGGATAAATCGGTCAAAGTGCCGGCCTGGCTCAACGACCCGACGATGTACCACAACCGCGGCAACTCCACGTTCGCCGGGGAGAACGCCGAGTACGGCGACTTCTACGGCCTCGACGACCTGTGGACCGAGCGTCCCGAGGTCGTCCAGGGCATGACGAAGATCTACGCCGACTGGATCGCCGCCACCGGCATCGACGGTTACCGCCTCGACACGGTCAAGCACGCCGACCTCGACTTCTGGCCGCAGTTCAACGCAGGCATCGACGCCGCCGCGAAGAAGGCCGGCAAGGACGACTTCTTCATGTTCGGCGAGGTCTACAGCGCCGACCAGGAGATCGAGTCGACCTACGTGCGCGAGGGCGGACTGCCGGCCACGCTCGACTTTTCCTTCCAGGACGCGGCGAAGGGCTTCGTGACCGGCGCCGGCTCCGGGCAGGCACTCGCCGATGTGTACGCGAAGGACCCGCTCTACACCGCGCGCGACACCGACGCCGACCGCCTGCCGACCTTCCTCGGCAACCACGACATGGGCCGGATCGGCTCGTTCATCGAGTCCAGCGGCGCCCCGGCCGACACCTATCTGCGGCGGGACGAGCTCGCCCACGAGCTGATGTTCCTCACCCGCGGCCAGCCGGTCGTCTACTCCGGCGACGAGCAGGGCTTCACCGGGCCGGGCGGCGACAAGGACGCCCGGCAGGACATGTTCGCCTCGAAGACCGCCGATTACCTCGACGACGACCTGATCGGGACCGATCGCACCCACGCCGTCGACAACTACAACACCCAGCACCCGCTCTACCGCACGATCGCGTCGCTCGCGGCCCTGCGCAAGGCCAACCCGGGCCTCGTCGACGGCGAGCAGATCACCCGGTACGCGGCGTCCGGCCCCGGTGTCTTCGCGGTCTCCCGCCTGGACCCGGCCAAGCGGACCGAATATGTGGTCGCCGCGAACAACGCCACGACGACGCAGACCGTCACCTTCGACGTCTCCTCGGCGGGCACGTTCCGCACGATCTACGGTGGCAGCGCGGCCCTCAACGCCGACAACGGCAAGATCACCGTCACCGTGCCGGCCCTCTCCACCCTGGTTCTGCGCGCCGACAAGCCGCTCCCCATGGCGGCCGCCGCGCCCACCGTCACGATCAGCTCGCCGGCGGCCGGCGCGCTCGTGCCCACCCGCGCCGCCGTGACCGCGCAGGTCACCGGCGACCCGCTGGCCACCGTGACCCTCGCGGCCCAGGTCGGCGACGGCCCGTGGAAGCTGGTCGGCACCGCGGCCAAGGCGCCGTACACGATCTACCACGACCTCGACGGGCTGGCCGGCGGCACCACCGTGCGGTACAAGGCGGTAGTGCGCGACAGCCGGGGCCGGCTCGCCTCCGCCACCAGCGCGATCACCGTCGGCACGCCGGTCGTCTCGACCAGCCCCGACTACGCGGTCGTGCACTACCAGCGCGCGGCCGGCGACTATGACAACTACGGCCTGTACGTCTGGGGCGACGTCGACGACTCGATGTCCACCTCATGGCCCAACGGGCAGCCGTTCGTGGGCGAGGACGCGTACGGGAAGTTCGCGTACGTGAAGCTCAAGCCCGGCGCCAAGACCATGGGCTTCATCGTGGTCAGCAAGGACGGGGTCAAGGACGTCGAGGCCGACCGCTCGCTCGACCCGACGAAGAACCCCGAGGTGTGGCTGAAACAGGGCGACCCGGCCGTCTACACCAGCGCCGACTACCCGCCGCAGGACCAGAACACGGCGGTCATCCACTACCACCGGGCCGACGGCGACTACAGCGGCTGGGGTCTGCACGTCTGGGACGGCGCGGCCACCGGCACCGACTGGGGCTCGCCGCTGCCGCCCGCCGCGACCGACTCGTACGGTGTCACGTTCCGGGTGCCGCTGGCGGCCGGCGCGACCGGGCTCAGCTACATCATCCACAAGGGAGACACCAAGGATCTGCCCGACGACCAGCGGCTCGATTTCGCCACGGCGGGCCGGGAGGTCTGGCTGCTCGCCGGGATCACCGACCGCCTGCTGCCGGTGGTCAAGAAGGCGGGCAACGCCGGGGTCATCGACTTGACCAAGGAGTCGGCGGTCTGGATCGACCGGGGCACGATCGCCTGGAAGCCGAGCGACGCGACCGACGGCAAGAAGTACGCGCTGGCGTACGCGAACGACGGCGGCATTGGCGTGGCCGACGGTGAATTGACCGGCAGCTACCACGAGATCCCGCTGACCGTCCGGCGGGACGGTCTGACCGAGGCGCAGCGGGCGAAGTTCCCGCACCTGTGGCAGTACGACGCCTTCAATGTGCCCAAGGCGGACGTGCAGGCCATCCTCAAGGGACAGATCGTCGTCACCGAGCGGGACGCGGCCGGCAAGCTGCTCTCGGCGACCGGGGTGCAGACCGCCGGCGTGCTCGACGACGTCTATTCGGCCGCGACCCAGGCGACCCTGGGGCCGGTCGGCACCACCCTCTCGGTCTGGGCGCCGACCGCGCACACCGTCGACCTGCAGCTCTACGACACACCCGCCGCGGCGCCGCAGATCGTGACGATGAAGAGGGACGACCGCACCGGCATCTGGTCCGTCCGCGGTCCGGCGAGCTGGAAGGGCAAGTACTACGCGTACCGGGTCACCGCGTGGCAACCCGCCACGCAGAAGATCGTCACGGCAGCGGTCACCGACCCGTACTCCCTCGGCCTCTCGACGGACTCGAAGCTGAGCCGGATCGTCGACCTGGCCGATCCGGCGCTCGCGCCGGGAGGCTGGTCCGCCCTGCGCAAACCGGCCGCCACCGACCCCGCGAAGATCCAGATCTCGGAGCTTTCGGTACGCGACTTCTCGATGGCCGACTCGTCGGTGCCGGTCGGCTCTCGGGGGACGTACGAGGCGTTCACCGACCCGTCCACGGCCGGGATGAAGCACCTCACCGCCCTGGCGAAGTCCGGCGTCACCCACCTGCACCTGCTGCCGGTCTTCGATTTCGCCACGATCCCGGAGAACCGGGCCGACCAGCAGCAGCCCGCCTGCGACCTGGCCTCGCTGCCGGCCGACTCCGACCAGCAGCAGGCGTGCGTGGCCGCGGTCGCGGCCAAGGACGGATACAACTGGGGGTACGACCCGCTGCACTACACGACGCCCGAGGGCGGGTACGCCGTCGACCCCAACGACCGGACGAGGGAGTTCCGGCAAATGGTCGAAGGGATCAACCAATCCGGGCTGCGCGTGGTGATGGACGTCGTCTACAACCACACCTCGGCGGCCGGGACCGATCCGAACTCGGTGCTCGACCAGATCGTGCCGGGTTACTACCAGCGGCTGCTGGCCGACGGCACGGTCGCGAACTCGACCTGCTGCGCGAACACGGCGCCGGAGAACGCGATGATGGGCAAGCTCGTCGTCGACTCGATCGTGACCTGGGCCAAGGCGTACAAGGTGGATGGTTTCAGGTTTGACCTGATGGGCCACCACCCGAAGGCGAACATCCTGGCCGTGCGGGCCGCCCTCGACAAACTCACGCTCGCGAAGGACGGCGTCGACGGCAAGAACATCTACGTGTACGGCGAGGGCTGGGACTTCGGGGAGGTGGCGGGGAACGCCCGCTTCGTCCAGGCGACCCAGGCCAACATGGCCGGCACCGGGATCGGGACGTTCAACGACCGGCTCCGGGACGCCGTCCGTGGCGGCGGGCCGTTCGATGCCGACCCGCGGCTGCAGGGGTTCGCGTCGGGGCTGTACACCGACCCGAACGGGGACCCGGCGAACGGAACCGCGGCCGAGCAGAAGGCGCGACTGCTGCACGACCAGGATCTGATCAAGGTCGGGCTGTCCGGGAACCTGGCGTCGTACACGTTCACCGACTCGTCCGGGGCGACCGTGACGGGATCGCAGGTGGACTACAACGGGTCGCCGGCGGGGTATACGGCCCAACCGTCGGACGCGATCACCTATGTGGACGCGCATGACAACGAGATCCTGTACGACGCGCTGGCCTACAAGTTGCCGCAGGCGACGTCGGCTTCCGATCGTGCGCGGGCGCAGACGGTCGCGCTGGCCACGACGGCCCTCGGACAGGGGGTCGGGTTCGTCGCCTCGGGGAGTGAACGGCTGCGGTCCAAATCGCTGGACCGTAATTCCTTCAACTCGGGTGATTGGTTCAACCAAATCATCTGGAACTGCGCCGACGGCAACGGCTTCGGCCGCGGACTGCCGCCCGCCGCCGACAACGCCGACAAGTGGCCGTACGCCCGGCCGTTGCTGGCCGACCCCGCGCTGGTGCCGGGCTGCGCCGCCGTCAACCAGGCCGACCAGACCTACCAGGAGCTGCTGCGGATCCGCCGCTCCTCACCGGTCTTCGGCCTCCCGACCGCCGCCGAGGTGCAGAAGCGGCTCACGTTCCCGCTCTCCGGTGCGGCCGAGACCCCGGGGGTCATCACGATGACTCTGGACGGACGGGGAATCGACCGGAACTGGAAGTCGGTGACCGTGGTCTTCAACGGCACCCCGGCGGCCTCTTCGTCGACCGTGGCCTCGCTGGCCGGGAAGCGGATCACTCTGCATCCCGTCCAGCGGGCCTCGGCCGACCCGGTCGTCAGGACGGCGTCCTACGACAAGTCCTCCGGAACGTTCACGGTTCCGGCGCGTACGGTCGCCGTGTTTGTCGAAAGCTGATCGGCGGGGGCCGGCCGTCCCAGGTAGTAACCCTGGGCGTAGCGGGCCCCCATCCGGCTCAGCAGGCGAAGCTGATCCTCGGTCTCCACACCCTCGGCCACGACCTTCAGGCCGAGGGTGTGCCCGAGCTGGATCACGGCGCTGACCAGGTCCTGCTGGCGGGGGTTGTCCTCGAGGCCGGTGATGAACGAGCGGTCCACCTTCAGCACGTCGACCGGGATGTCGCGCAGGTAGCCCAGCGACGAGTAGCCGGTGCCGAAGTCGTCGATCGCGATCTTCACGCCCAGCTCGCGGAGCTCCTCGAGCCGCGCCGAGGTGACCGCGATGTCGCGCATGAGCACCGTCTCGGTCAGCTCCAGCACCAGGCAGTGCGGTGACAGACCGGTCGTGGCCAGCGCGTACGCCACCCGGTCGGTCAGGTCGGGGATGTCGAGGTTGGCCGCCGACAGGTTCACGCTCACCCAGGCCGGCGACGCGTCGGGAGTGCGGTCCTGCCACTGCTTCACCGCCAGGCACGCCTCGAACAGCACCCAGCGGTCGATCTCGGTGATCAGGCCGGTCTCCTCGGCGAGCGGGATGAACGCGCCCGGCTGCTGCAGCCCGCGCTCCGGATCCTCCCAGCGCACGAGCGCCTCCACCCCGGCCGTCTTCCGCTGGATCAGGTCGACCACCGGCTGCAGGTGCAGGCGCAGCTCGCCGCGGTGCACGGCGTCGCGCAGACGGGACTCGCTGTCCAGCCGGTCGAGCAGCTGCTCGTGCATGTGGCTCTCGAAGAGCAGGTAGCAGCCCTTGCCGCGGGCCTTCGCCGCGTACATCGCCACGTCCGCGTTGCGCAGCACCTCGTCGGCGTCGCCGTAGCCGGAGACACCCGGCACCACGCCGATGCTCACCGACACCACCGCCTTGCGGCCCTGCACGAGGAACGGCTGGTTCAGAGCGTCGAGGCAGGCCTGGGCGCGGGCCTCGACCGTTTCCCGGTCGGCGTCCTCGAGCAGCACCGCGAACTCGTCGCCGCCGAGGCGGGCCACGGTGTCCTGCGGGCGCAGCGCCGCGGCGAGCCGCTCGGCCGTGGTGCGCAGGAGCTGGTCGCCGGCGTTGTGGCCGAGGGAGTCGTTGACCTTCTTGAAGCCGTCCAGGTCCAGATACAGCACGGCGGTCAATTCCGTCCTGGCGGCGCGGGCCCGGGTCATCGCGTGCTCGAGCCGGTCCAGGAACAACTTGCGGTTCGGCAGGCCGGTGAGGCCGTCGTGCAGGGCCTGGTGGCGCAGGTCCCGCTCCAGCGCGCGCTGGCGACTGACGTCGCGCAGCACGACCACCGCGCCCCGCTTCCCGATGTGGCTGATCGTGTACGCGACCCGCACGGCCGACCCGTCGGGACGCTGCAGGGTGCCCTCGCGGTCCTCGTCACCCGCCACCAGGTCGTCGTCCGGCAGGACCTGCAGTGCCCCACGCGCGTCCTCGCCGAGCAGGCCGTCCACGCCGAGCCCGGTGATCCGGCCGGCCGCCGCGTTCGCGAACGTGATCCGCCCGTCCGCGTCGACGCCGCAGATGCCCTCGCCCGCGTTGGCGAGGATGCTGTCGGTGTACTCCTTGGCCAGGATCTCCCGCGCCGAGCGTTCCAGCCGCCCGGTCATGTCGTCGAAGGCGTTGCCGAGCCGGGCGAGGTCGTCGCGGCCCTTGAGCGCGACCCGCCGCGAGTAGTCGCCGTCCCGGATCACCTGCACGGCCCGGGTCAGCGAGTCGATCCGCCGGGTGATCGACGTGGCGATCACGAAGCCGAGCAGCACGACCAGCAGGATGCAGATCGCCCCCGCCGTGACGATCGCCTGCCGCGCGGGCCGGCTCGCGTCCATCATCTGGTTGTAGAGCTGGGTGTACTCGAGGATCACCGCGCCCTTGACGATGTTGGCCGGCCCGGTGACCGGCACGACCACCTGCAGCATCGGCTTCGGGCTGTCGTCGCCGTGCTCGACGAAGATCCGGGGCTTGCCATCCTCGATCGTGTGCGTGACCTCGTCGCCGCTGTCCTCGGTGAAGGTCTCGCCCACGTCTTCGGGCGCGGCGTCGGCGAGGATCCGCTTGAACCGGTCCACCACGACGATGTCCCGGTTCTGGTTCTGGTGCAGCCGGTCGAGGTACGAGGCGAGAGCCTCCGGGTTGTAGAACAGGGGCACGCTGGTCTGCCCGGCGCGGGCCGGCGGCAGTCCGAGCGCGATGTCCTTGGCCGCTCCGCCCGCCATCTGCTCGGCGGCGGTGACGGCGGCGCGCGCAGCCGAGGCGGAGTCGGCGTGCAGCACGATGGCGCCGGTGGCGGCAACCAGCGCCGCGGCGGCCAGGAATGCCCCCAGCAGCTTGTGCCGTACGTCCATCGCCCGTCCCGTCTCCCGCCCCCTCTGAAATCGGCGGCGGGTGGCGGTTCATGAGGGCTAGGCGAGGGCTAAGCCTCCGTGAGCCTCAGCAGCACGGCACCGGGATCCGGCCCGTACTTCGCGGCGTAGAGGCCGGCCGCGCTTCCCGATGACGTACTGGCCGCGCTTCCCGGCGGATTGTCCGTGAGCACGAATCGCCGCCGGCCGTCGTTCGCGATCGCCACCGCGTGGTCCGGGTGGAAGGCGTGGGGGAGGGCGGCCGGGTGCACGTTCACCCAGTGCTCGCCGTCGTGGATCACGTACCGCAGCTCGTGGTCGGCCACCGTGTCGCCGACCGTGAACCGCAGCCGGATCCGGTAGTGGTCGCCGATCTCCAGCAGGCCGGCGCCGTTCCACCGGTTCTCGAAGGCCTCCAGCGCCAGCGCGCCCAGATCACCCCGGACCCGTACCTCACGCTGGTCACTCTCGCTCACCCGCCGGTTGCGGAACAGTCCGTACGAGAGCCAGTCGTCCACGCGGTAGCAGGCGTGCGCGGGCCCGACCGGGCTGATCCGCACCTGGAAGAGATCGGCGTACCGGGCCGGTAGCGCCCGCACCATCTCGTCCAGCCGTTCGATGTTCTGCCGGATCAGCGCCAGGGCGTCGGTGGGCGCGACCTGCCGGGCCCGTTCCGCCGCGTCGGCCGAGGCGGGATCGGTGAGCAGGATCCGGAACTTCACCCCGCGCTCGAGCGCCTTGTGAACGGCCGCCGCGAAGGCCGGCTCATGGCGGGCCTCGAGCAGACCGGTCCAGTACTTCCAGACGTCCACGTGGTCGGTGGCCCGCTCGATCCGCCGGATCACGGCCCGGTAGTCGAGGCGGCTGCGCCACCGCACCGAGTTCCGGTTGAGCGACAACACGAGCGGCTGCAACACCAGCACCGCCAGCACCAGATCAAGCAGGTTCGACCCCACGTTGATCCGCAGTTGCGTCCCGAACCCCGGCGTACCCCGAACCGGATAGAGCAGCCAAAACCCGGCCAGCAGCAGCAACGCGCCGATCAGCGCGTACAGATAGGAAAGCCGAAACCGGCGCGGCATGCCCGCAATCGTTGCAGATCAATGCATCCCGGCCATCCGCGCCTCCCTGCGTGACCAGGGCTACCTGATCCGCGGCGCCCCCGCTCCCGAGCCGAAGCCGCTGCCGACTGAGGCTCAGCTCCTTGGGCGGAAGCTCTTGAAGACCAGTTGGAGGTCCGGGTATGCGTCGGCCCACTGCGCGTCCGGGGTCTGCCAGTAGAAGCCGTACGCCTGGTGGCCGTTCACGACGACACCGCGATTGTTGACGTGTTGCCGGCCCGAGGACCCGTCGAACGTGAACTCCCAGTCCGCGGCCTTGACGAAATAGGTCACCGGCTTGATGTGGATCTCGTGATAGCCCGGGAAGTCGCCGCGCGCGACGCGATAGTCGGCCTTTCCTCGCCAGTCCGCCACCGGGTTCATGTTCGGTTGGGTCGTCTGGTCGATGCCGAGTACCCGGCCCGCCCCTCGGAAGTAGACCATCGACCCCTTCCGGGACTTCGCCCAGCCCGCGGGCACGTACACCGAGAACCCGGTCCGGTCGTGGTAGTCCGTCCAGCCGCTCGGCAGGGCCGGACGCGATCCCCGCGTCACCGGGTCGGTGCCGGCCGGAGTCGCGCCGGCTGAGTCCGTGCTCGGCCCCGTGCTCGCTGCCGTGCTCGCTGCCGCGCTCGGTGTCGCACCGGCCGAGGCCCCGGGCGGCGGTTGCGAAAGTGGGCCGGCGGACGGGCGCGTCGCGGTGGACCGATTTCCGGCGTCGCTGGTTGCCAAGGCGATCACGACGACGGTGGCGATGACGACGGCCAGGAGCGTTGCCGCCAGCACCATGATCCAACGTCTCGACCGCCGGCGCGGCGCGGAGATCGGCGGCGCGGAGATCGGCGGCGCGGAGATCGGCGGCGCGGAGATCGGTGGAACGGGATCTGAGGGAACGGGGTCTGACGGCACGGCAAGCGGTTCCGGCCGCGCGGTTGTCGCTGCCGCAACCCGGAGCCGGCGCCGGGTCTCGGCCCCGTCGATACGCTCGCCCGGGTCCTTGCGCAGCAGCCCGTCCAGCACCGGCCTGAGCACACCCGCCCGGTGCGGCGGCTCCGGGTCCTCGGCCACCAGCGCCATCAGCGTCCCGACCGCCGACGGCCGCTGGTACGGCGGCCGCCCTTCGACCGCCGCATAGAGCGTCGCGCCGAGCGACCACAGATCCGAGGCGGGGAGCGACTCGCCGCTCAGCGCCCGCTCCGGCGCCATGAACTGCGGGGATCCCAGTACCAGGCCGGAGGTCGTGGTGCTGCCGTCGCCCTCGATGGTGGCGATCCCGAAATCGGTGAGCACGACCCGGCCGTCGAGGCCGAGCAGCACGTTGGACGGCTTGACGTCCCGGTGCCGCACTCCGGCCCGATGCGCCGCCCGCAGCGCGGCCAGCACCAGTAGTCCGATCTCGGCCACCCGCCCTGGCTCGAGCGGCCCTTCGGCGTCCATCACCTGCTGCAGCGAGCGTGACGGAACATGCTCCATCACTATCCAGGGCTGCCCGTCCACTTCGAATACGTCGTAGACCCCCGCGACGTTCCGATGGGTCAGACGCGCGGCCGCCCGCGCCTCGCGCAGCGTCCGTTCCCGCAGCGCGTCGCGTTCGCGCTCCGTCAGGTCCGGTGGCAGGACGATCTCCTTGACCGCCACCTCCCGGCCGAGCACCAGGTCCTCGGCCAGCCAGACTCGACCCATGCCGCCCTGCCCGAGCGGCCGTTCCACCCGGTATCGGCCGGCCACCAGGCGTGCGTCCGCGGCGGTCATGCCATCGACATACCCCGAACCCCACCCGGAAATGCCACGTGCCCGTGCCGTGAGCGAATCGGGCCGCGGTAGCGACGGACTGGCGGCAGGACCCGCTCCCGAGCCGAAGCCGCCACCGACCAATTGCCGGATATCGGTTGGCGCGTCGGTCGCGCGCGCCGCGGTCTGTGCGAGCCGGTGCCGTTTCCGGCTGCGGTGGCGCCCGGTGAGGTGGTGATCCACGACGTCCTCGCCGACGAGGGGACCGGCTACGCACGCCGGGAGCACATTGCGGCCGGGGGCTTGGCGAAGGCCAGCGACATCGACCTGTGGCTGAGCACGCGCGGCGGCGCGCTGGTGGTCGAGCGGTTGGCGGGCCCGGCGGTTCGGGACGCCGCGGCTAAGTTTGCTGCCAACGGGTGAAGCGCCATGGCTCGCCTACGGTGTTGGCGGTTGCCTCGCCGGAGATGGCCAGCCGGTCGCCCTCGGCCGTCACCAGGTGCAGTTCGCCGGCGCCGCCGACCCAGGCGCGCTCGATGGTGGCGAGATTCAGTTTGCGGGCCGTGTGCAGCCACTGGTCGTCGTCCTCGGCGATCAGCTCGTTGAATGACCACGGCGCGTCGATGTACAAGCGCGTTTCGCGGGCGCGGGACGGCTGGTTGTCGCAGAAGCCGACATACGGCCACGCCAGTCGTACGCCGATCTCGACGACGAAGCACCCCACCAGTTCATCCACATCCACGTCACCATGGTCGTCACCGATCGGCGCGAGGGCTATAGCGCGCGGCTCACGGCCACTCCATCGCCCGCACCGGCGGCGGCGCTCGACCGGCAGGTCAGGTCCCCGGCAGGCGTCCTAGGCCGAGTGGGCGGGCGGCTCGGCGTCGGGCAGCGGATGGGCGCCCTCGGTGCGGAACCCGTCGAGCATCAGGGCGAGATGGCGGCGCCACGCACCCGGCGCGGCCTCGACCGTGCGTGAGACGCCCCAGATCACGAAGCCGAGATCGTCGACGGCTACATCCGGCCGCAGCGAACCGGCCCGCTGCGCACGAGCCATCACCTCGGTCACCGCGGCCAGCCCGCGCCGCCGCAGTTCCCGGACCGCCGGCGTCTGCGGCATCCCGCGGGCCGCGATCTGATTGAAGCCGCGGTCGGTGGCCTGCAGCTCGCAGGCCCCGGCAAGGTAGGACGCGAAGCCCTCCCACGGGTCATCGGCGCGCAATGCCCGGTCGGCCAGCGCGACCAGCTTCTCCATCCGGTCGGCGAACACGGCCTCGATGAGGTCCTCCCGCGCCGGGAACCGGTTGTAGAGCGTGCCGTTGCTGACCCCCGCATGCCGCGCGATGTCCACCATCGGCACGTCCAGCCCCCGCGAGGCGAACAGCTCTCGTGCCGCCGCCAGCAGCCGCGCGCGGTTGCGCAGCGCATCGGCCCGTAGCGGCGCAGTCATGGCGGAATCCTACAAGTTGACGACATCATCATGTTGGGCCTAAGTTGACGATGTCGTCATGTTGAGGAAGACCGGGAGGGACGTCATGACAGAGACGATCGCGGTGATCGGCGCCGGTCCGGGCCTCGGCCTCGCCGTGGCCCGCCGCTTCGGCCAAGAGAATTTCCGGGTAGCGCTGGTGGCTCGCTCCCAGGACCGCCTGGACTCGTTCGCGGCCACCCTGGCCGACGAGGGCATCGAGGCCGCGGGCTTCCCCGCCGACCTGGCCGATCGCTCGGCCCTGCCCTCGCTGCTCGCGGCGATCACCGCCCGCTTGGGCGAGATCGACGTCCTGCACTACGCGCCGGCCGGTCCCGACTGGATGAGCCGCCAGGTCGAGGCGCGCGACTGCGACGCCCACGCCTTCGACTTCCCGGTGGACCTGCTGCTGCGAACGCCGGCCGCGCTGATCCGGCAGCTGCTGCCCAGCATGGTCGCGCGAGGCCGGGGCGGCGTGCTGTTCGGCCTGCCGGCGACGGCGACGGCGCCGTATCCGCAGCTGGCCAACGTGGGTGCTGCAGCGGCCGCCGCCCGCTCCTACCTGCAGTCCCTGAACGCCTCGCTGGCCGGCACCGGCGTCTACGCCGGACTGCTCCAGGTGGCCGGCATGGTCGGCGGCAGTGACGCGGCCCGGTTCGCCACCGAGAAGTGGGGCGCCGACGCGCTGCCCGAGCCGCTGGATCCCTCCGACCTGGCCGGCGAGCTCTGGAATCTCTACCAAGCCCGCGACCGCTTCGAAACCACCGCGTCGTAGCCCGGCGAGACAACGGCGGCGAGGCAAAGGCGGCGCGGCCGGGGAGGACCGCGCGAGCGAGACGAAGGCGGCGCGGCCGGGGAGGGCCGCGCCGCCGGAGTGGGGCAAAGGGGTCGAGCGAAGGGATCAGGCCGCCACGGGCACCGCCTCGGCGGAGGCCACGTCCTTGCGGCTGGCCTTGACCAGCGCCAGGGCGATGAAGGCGGCGGCGCCGATGATGCCGGCGCTCACCCAGAAGGCGACCGTGTAGCCGTGCACCACCGCCTCGCCCTGGAGTGCGTTGAGCTGGGACGGGCTGGTGGCGTGGTCGACGAGGTAGGCGGCGACGGCCGAGGTGAAGATGGTGTTGAGCAGCGCCGTGCCGAGCGAGCCGCCGATCTGCTGGGTGGTGTTGATCAGGGCGCTGGCCACCCCGGCGTCGTGGTTGGCGACGCCGACCAGAGCCGTGTTGGACATCGGGCCGAAGACGACGCCCATGCCGAAGCTGATGATCAGCTCGGCCGGGAAGACGTGTGACCAGAAGCCGGTGTCCTGGCCGATGCGGGTCAGGAGCACCATGCCGCCGGCGGCCAGGAGTAGGCCGGCGAACATCAGGATGCGCGGGCCGACGCGGGTCAGCATCTGGGCCGAGAAGCCGGCGCCGAGGATGATGCCGACGGTGAACGGGAGGAACGCGACGCCGGTCTCCAGCGCCGAGTAGCCCAGCGTCAGCTGCAGGTAGTAGGTGAGGAACAGGAACACGCCGAACAGGCCGGAACCGACCAGCAGGGCCGACAGGTACGAGCCCCCTCGGTTCCGGTCGAGGACGACGCGCATCGGCAGCAGCGGGTGCGACGAGCGCAGCTCGATCACCACGAATGCGACCAGCAGGACACCGGCGGCGACCAGGAAGCCGATCGTGGTGGCCGAGCCCCAGCCGTCGCTGGCCGCCTTGGTGAAGCCGTAGACCAGCGCGACCAGGCCGGCCGACGAGGTCAGGGCGCCGGGCAGGTCGTAGCGGGTGTTGCCCTCGGCGCGGCTCTCACGGACAAACCGGGCCGCGGCCAGTGCCGCCACGATCGCGATCGGGGCGCTGACCAGCAGCGTCCAGCGCCAGGAGGCGTACTCGGTGAGGAGACCGCCGAGCAGCAGGCCGACGGCTCCGCCGCCGCCCGAGATGGCGCCGTACACGCCGAACGCCCGCGCCCGGTCCTTGGCCTCGGTGAAGGCGACAGTGAGGAGGGACAGCGCGGCCGGCGCCATGAGCGCACCGAACGAGCCCTGCAGCGCCCGCGCGGCGAACAGGGTGCCCGCGTTCGGGGCGAGACCGCCGAGCGCCGAGGCCGCGGCGAAGCCGAGCAGGCCGATGATGAAGGCCCGCTTGCGACCGGTGTAGTCGGCGATCCGGCCCCCGAGCAGCAGCATGCCGCCGAAGGCCAGGGTGTACGCGGTCATCACCCACTGCCGGTTGGCGTCGCTGATGTGCAGCGCGTTCTGGGCTGTGGGCAGGGCGACGGTGACGATCGTGGCGTCCAGCACGATGAGTAGCTGCGAGACGCAGATGACCGCGAGTGCCAGCCACTTGGATCCGGATTTTTCCGGTATATCGGGCGTGGTCAGGGCGTCGCGAGACGAAGATGTGGAGATAGACACAGGAATCCCCCTAAAAGGGCACGAGGAGATCGCCCACGATCGAACGGAGCGCGGGCCGAGAAAGCCGGGAGCGGGCTAGCGGGTGAGCAACGGCAGGATGATGTCGTCCACGAGATGCGCGATGAAGGCCTCGTCGAGGTCCGCACCGAGGGCGAAGCAGTGCATGAACAGCAGGGCGGGAACGATCTCGTCGATGAGCCCGGGGTTGTAACCGGGCTTGAGCTCGCCCCGCTCCGCGGCACGCGCGCAGATGGCTTCCGCGAACGGCACCTTGGACTCCCGCATGGCGCGCAGCTCGCCGGCCAGGTCGGGATCGGTGTGCATGGCCATGAACAGGCCGGCCAGGATCGGACCCTCGTGACCGGTGATCGTCTCGCCGATCTGGGTGAACCACGCCGTCAGGTCGCCGCGAAGGCTGCCGGTGTCGCGCGGCGGCGGATCGTCGACCTTGCAACACTGGACGGCGTCGACGACCAGGCCGGCCTTGGTGGGCCAGTGCCGGTACAGGGTCGCCTTGCTGGCCTGGGCCCGCGCGGCGACGGCGTCGACGCGAAGTCCCTGATAGCCCGTCTCGCCGAGCAGCTCGTAGGCGGCACGCAGGATCGCCTGCTCCCGTTCCTCGTCGAGCTTGCGGGAACGCGCCGGCGCGGCGTTGACGGTCGTCTGCTCAGCCATGACATTCCCCCGTCCTGACAGTCAAGCGAAACGAAACTGTTTCGTACACTAGCGCTCCCGACTTCCGATGGCGATCTCCCGAGCCGATTGTGACCCAGCCAACGGCGAACGGCCCCTCGAAAACGACGGGCGCCGCACAAGACGGACAAATCACTCGTAGTTGTCCAGCAGCGGGTTGGTCTGCGGCTGCTTCGCCGTGGCCCTGCCTATCAGGACGGCGCGGACTCCTTGCGAATCTTGGATGAACCCCGGCCGACCGACCAGCCCTGCACCCAGGACGCGCCCGAGCCCGGCTTGGTGCGGTCGGCGAGGTGGTACCAGTCCATCCGGCAGCGCGTGGTGGTGATGTCGAGGACGCCGAAGCCGTGCCCGTCGGTCTCGACCCACTTGACGTGCGGGTTGGTGAGCTTGATCAGCGACGCGGCGAGCAGGCTGAGCGGCCCGCCCGGGCTGGTGCCGAGGAAGTCGTTGATGTTGTCGCTGGTCACCGAAGGCACCACGAACTCGGCGGCGGCCGGGTTGCTCGAGCCTGTGTCCTTCGTGGTCAGCTCGTTGGCCCAGGAGGTGTGGATGTCGCCGGTGACGAAGACGACGTCCTTGGTGCCGTGAGCGCGCAGCGCATCGACCAGGCGCTCGCGGTCGGCGTTGTAGCCGTCCCACTGGTCGCCGTTGAGCGCGACGCCGTTGGCCGGGACGCCGATCCGGGCGCCGAGCGGGCCGAGCAGCCAGGCCGGGAGGGTGCCGACGTCGAGCCGGGAGATCATCACCGGGTTGCCGACGATCTTCCAGGTGGCCGTGGAGGTGACCAGGCCGTCGGTGAGCCAGGCGAGCTGATCGGTGCCGGCGATCGTCCGGCCGGGATCGTCGACCGCCGTACCCGATGCCTGCTGCGAGCGATAGGTCCGCAGATCCAGCATCGAAAGCTCGAAGAGCGAGCCGTACCGGATTCTCCGGTAGATATGGCCGTCAGGGGCCAGGCGGACCGGCATCCATTCCGCGTACGCCTGCCGGGCGGCCGCCACCCGCGCGGTGAAGGAGTCCTCGGTCGCCGGTGTGTGGTTCTCGGCGCCGCCGCTCCACATGTCGTTGGCGACCTCGTGATCGTCCCACTTGATGATCCACGGCACCGAGGCGTGCAGCGCCTGCAGGTCGGGATCGGTCTTGTAGAGCGCGTGCCGGGTCCGGTAGTCGGCAAGCGTGATCGTCTCGTTCGCCGGCGCGACCTTGCGGACGACCTTGCCGCCCGCGCCGAACTCCCCGGTCCCGTACTCGTAGATGTAGTCGCCCAAGTGGACGACGAGGTTGAGATCTCCCCGCTCGGCCAGGTGCCGATAGGCCGCGAAGTAACCGGCCTCCCAGGCCGCGCAGCTCACGACGCCGGCCCGCATCCGGGTGATCGCGTCGGCGGCGGCCGGCGCGGTCATCGTCCGCCCGACCGGCGACCAGCTCCCGCCGTAGCCGAACCGGTACCAGTAGGTCGTGGCGGGCAGAAGGCCGGAGATATCCACCTTCACCGTGTGATCCTGCGCGGGCCCGGTGGAGATCGATCCCTGCGCTGACAGCGACGAGAAGGACGAATCGGTCGAGACCTGCCAGGTCACCTCGACGACCGGGCCCACCCCCGACGCCGGCGTCGACTTGTTCTCTAGTTGGTCATCCCCGCGGCGACGGCCGCTCCCCAGGCCGCCACGATCGACGCGCGCTGCTCGGCCGCGAACGACTCGGCGTGCTCGCCGCTCATGATCCGCCGGGCCGCCGCGACATAGCGGACCCGGACCGCCGCCAGCGCCAGCGCCGCGGTCATCTCCGGTTCCGGCTGCCCCGCCTCGGCGAACAGCTCCGCGACCAGCGTCTCTATCTCTTCGAGCGCCTCGCGCACCCGGGCCCGCAGCGCCGGCGACCCCAGCACGACCCGCCAGAAGGTGCTCACCTCGTCGTGCATTCCGGCGAGCGCGTGCCGCTGATCGAACAGCCCGAGCCACAGGGCGAGCAGCGCGTCCGTCGCCGCCACGCCCGGCTCGCGATCGCGTACGGCTGTGGTGATCATGTCGAAAAGCTGGGGCACGCGGTCGAAGAACAACTCCTCCTTGCGCGGGAAGTAGTTGAACACCGTCATCTTGGACACGCCGGCCGCCTCGGCGATCTCCGCGACGCTCACTGCGTCGAAGCCGCGCTCGAGAAAAAGCAACGTCGCGATCCCCGAGATCCGCTCGCGGACCTCCTGTTTCTTGCGCTCGCGCAGCCCCGGCCTGGTCATGTGAGGAATCATATACTTGATAAAAAGTTTGACCGGGTATAAAAATTGACCCATGACCTATGACGTGGTGGTGGCCGGCGCCGGCCCGGTCGGCTTGATGGTGGCGGGCGAGCTGGCCCTTCGGGGGATTCGCGTACTGGTGGTCGAGCGGCTCATCGAGCCCGACCTGACGATCAAGGCGGGCGCGATCAACGTGCCGACCGCCGAGGCTCTCGACCGGCGGGGGCTGCTTCCCCGCCTGCGCGAGGTGCAGGAGGCGGCATTCGCCCGGATGAAGCAGTTCCGCGGCGGCGGCGGAGGTGGTGGTGGCATGCCCCGGGTGGCCGGTCACTTCGGCGGCATCTGGCTGAGCGCCGACGACGTCGATCCGTCTTTCTTCGAGCACGGTCCCGCCGGCTCGGTGCAGCTGGTCGGTCAGGCCGACCTCGAGCGCATCCTGGCCGAGCACGCCGTCGCGCTGGGTGCCGAGATCCGGCGCGGTGTCACCCTCAGTGATTTCAATTCAACCCCCGATGGCGTACGCGTGGAGCTCGACGACGATGTCGTCGAGGCCGGTTGGCTCGTCGGTTGCGACGGCGGGCGGAGCGTGGTCCGCAAGCTCGCGGGCTTCGACTTCCCCGGCACCGACCCGGTCATCACCGGCCACCAGGCGATCGTGGAGATGTCCGGCGCCGAGGGCCTCAGCCGCGGGTGGAACGTGACCGGCACCGGCGTCTACGTGCACGGCCCGGTCCCCGGCCGGGTGCTCACGGTCGAGTTCGACGGCCCGCCGATCGACCGGGACGCCCCGATCACGGCGGCCGAGCTGGAGGCGAGCATCCGGCACACCAGCGGGGTCGAGGTCACCGTCGAGCGGGTGCTGTCGGCGACCCGGTTCACCGACAACGCCCGGCAGGCCACCAGCTACCGCCGCGGCCGGGTGCTGCTGGCCGGCGACGCGGCCCACGTGCACTCGCCGTTCGGCGGTCAGGGGCTCAACCTGGGCATCGGCGACGCCATGAACCTCGGGTGGAAACTCGCGGCCGAGATCCGGGGCTGGGCGCCGGCGGGGCTGCTCGACTCGTACACGGAGGAAAGGCACCCGATCGGCGCGTGGGTGCTCGAGTGGACCCGTGCCCAGATCGCGATCATGAAGCCGGAACCGTACGCCCGGGCCCTGCGCGGCGTGCTCGCCGACCTGTCCCGCACGACCGACGGCGCCACCTATCTGGCGTCGAGCATCGCCGGGCTGCGGCAGCGGTACGACCTCGGCGGCGACGACCCGCGGGTGGGCCGGAGCGCTCCCGAGCTGGTGCTGGCCGACGGCAGCCGCCTCGCCGACCACCTGCATTCCGGCAACGGCGTCCTGGTCGGCGGGCGTACCTCTGAGGCGCCCGAGACGCCGGAGACGCCGGAGACGCCGGAGATGCTGGTGCGGCCGGACGGCATCGTGGCCTGGGTGGACGGCGACGGCGACCTCGACAAGGCGGTGGCCCGCTGGTTCGGGGACATTCGCGTCGAAGGGGTTGCGCGAGCGGTCTGACTTTTCCGGTTCGGCACCCGAACCGCACCGCACACACTCCTCATCCGGGCCGCGGCGACACCGAAGTGACAACCATGTCCGCCCTCCTTGTCCCGCGCCGGCCCCGCGGCGTGATCGCGATCGCGGTCGCCCTCGTCCTCGTCGAGGCGATCTGGGTGCTGGCCGGGCTGGGTCACGAGTGGTCGCACCCGGTGATCGGGTGGCTCCCGACGATCGCGATGGCGGCGCTCGGCGCGTACGCCTGCCGGAGGACCGCCCTCCGCCCGGATCTCACCGACGGCACCCGCCGGTTCTGGCACACGCTCGCCCTGGCGGACTGCGTGCTCACGGTCGCCGAGGTCACCAGCGCGCACGACGCGCTCGGTGGCCCGGCGCCCCGGCAGTACGTCGGGCCGGTCACGACGTCCCTGCTGCTCGTGGTCGTGCTGCTGACGATCTGGGCGCTGCTGCGCCTGCCGGCCTGGCACCGCAGCCGCGGCGACTGGGCCCGGTTCGCGCTGGACGCCGGCGTGCTCGTGATCACCTGCGGCGGGCTGCTCTGGCGGTACTGGCTGGCCTCCAACGGCCAGTGGACCGCGCAGAACACCGCGATGCTCGCGGTCTGTGCCCTCGCCCTGATCACGATGATCGCCATCGTCAAGATCACCTTCGCGGGCGCCGGCGAGCTCGACCGGGGAGCGCTGCGCCTGCTGTCGGCCGGCGTGGCGATCTCCGCCCTGAGCGGCTCGCTCGGACCGGCCTTCGCCGACCGTCCCTGGCTGTCCACTTCGCTCCTGTCCGGCCCGATCGCCTCGCTGTTCACGGTCATCGCGGCCGAGCGCCAGCGCCACGCCGTGGCCACTCCGGTCACCGGGCCCACGCCGGCGCCGCGGATCAGCGTGCTGCCCTACCTCGCCGTGGCCGCGATGAGCGCGGTGCTGCTGATCGGCGAGGCCGCGGACGGCGGCGCGCAGTTGGGCATCGCGATCTGCGTCAGCGCGCTCACCGCCCTCGTGGTGATCCGGCAGATCAGCGCGCTGCGCGACAACCGGCGGCTGCTCGCGACCGTCGACGCCAACCTGGCCCGGCTCCAGGAGTACCAGGCCGAGCTCGACCACGAGATCAGCCACGACGCGCTCACCGGCATCGCGAACCGGTCGCTGTTCGCCGACGAGGTCACCTCGCGGCTGGCGAACGGTGAGTCGTTCCACGTGGCGCTGCTCGACCTCGACGACTTCAAGGTGATCAACGACCGGATGGGCCACGGCATGGGTGACGCGCTGCTCCGGGCGGTCACCGAGCGGCTGCACGAGAAGCTGCGCCCGTCCGACTTCGTCGCGCGGCAGGGTGGCGACGAGTTCACCCTGCTGCTGACCGGCGACGGCGCGTCCGACCTCCTCCGGGACGTGCTCGACCGGGTGCAGGAGCCGCTCTCCCTGAACGGCCAGGACCTCGCGCCCCGGGTCAGCATCGGCGTGACGGCGGCCCGCAGGGGCGACACGCCGGAGGAGCTGATCCGCCGGGCCGACGTCGCGATGTACGCGGCCAAGAACACCGGCGGCGGCCGCTGCACCTGGTTCGACCCGATCATGGACCAGATCGCCGACGCCGACGCCCGGCTCGCCGCCGACCTGCGCCAGGCCATCGCCCGCGACGAGCTGTTCCTGCTCTACCAGCCGATCGTCGAGCTGCCGCACGGCCGGCTCGCCGGGGTCGAGGCGCTGATCCGCTGGCGCCACCCCACGCACGGCCTGGTCTCGCCGGGTGTGTTCATCCCCCTCGCCGAGCGCAACGGCTACATCGTCGAACTCGGCCGCTGGGTGCTGCGCGAGGCGGTGCGGCAGGCCCGCGAGTGGGAGCTGGCCTACGGCGACGCCGCGCCCGAGAAGGTGAGCGTCAACATCTCGGCCCGGCAGCTGCGCGAGCCGGGCTTCCCCGCCGAGGTGGCGGAGCTGCTTCGCACCTCCGGCCTGACGCCGCACCGGCTGGTCGCGGAGGTCACGGAGACCGCCGTGCTGGGCACCGGAGAATCCCTCGACGCCGTACGCGCGTTGCACGCCCTCGGACTCAGGATCGCCCTCGACGACTTCGGAACCGGGCAGTCGTCGCTCAGCCTGCTCGTGGACTGCCCGGTCAAGGTCCTGAAGGTGGACAAGTCGTTCGTCGACGGCGTGACCGGCGCGTCGGCCCAGGCCGTGATCGTGGACGGGCTCATCGGCATCACCGAGGGCCTCAAGATCGAGGCGGTGGCCGAGGGCGTCGAGACGGCCGACCAGGCGTACCGCCTGCACAAAATGGGGTACCGCTTCGCGCAGGGATTCCACTTCGCGCGGCCGATGCCGGGCGCCGATATCGCCCTGCTGCTGGACGTCGTCCCAGCCAGTAGGAAAGTCGACAATCTCCACTGATTTAGTGGACAAGGTGGGTAATCCTCGGCCAGAATCGCCGGATGGATCTCACCCTGGCGCTCGCCGGCCTGGGCGTCGGCATCATCGTCGGCCTCACCGGCATGGGCGGCGGCGCGCTGATGACCCCCATCCTGGTGCTGGTCTTCGGCGTGCCCCCGATCGCCGCCGTCTCCAGCGACCTGGCGGCCAGCGCCGTGATGAAGCCGTTCGGCGGCTTCGTCCATGCCAGGCGCGGCACGGTGAACTGGCAACTGGTCGCCTGGCTGTGCGCCGGCAGCGTGCCGAGCGCCTTTCTAGGGGTTCTGCTCCTGCGCCTGCTCGGCGACGACGAGAGCGTCCAGCAGACGATCCGCATCGCCCTCGGCGTCGCCCTGGTTCTGGCCGCCGGCGGCCTCCTGATCAAGGCCTGGACGGCCCGCCGCTCCTCTTCCGAGTCCGGACCCGCCCCGAAGGTCCAGGTCAAACCCCTGCCCACCGTCCTGCTGGGCGCGGCCGGCGGCCTGATCGTCGGCCTCACCTCGGTCGGCTCCGGCTCCCTGATCATCGTGGTGCTCCTGGCCATGTACCCCAAGCTGCGCGCCAACGACCTGGTCGGCACCGACCTCGTCCAGGCCATCCCGCTGGTCACCGCGGCCGCGCTGGGCCACGCCCTGTTCGGCGACCTCAAGCTCGACCTGGCCGCCGCCGTCCTCATCGGCTCGGTCCCCGGCGTGCTGATCGGCTCCCGCATCTCTTCCCGCGCTCCCGCCGGTCTGGTCCGCTCCGCCCTGGTGATCGTCCTGCTGGCCAGCGCCCTGAAACTCTTCAACGTCCCGACCGCCGCCGTCGGCATCATCTCCGGCCTGGCGGTCCTGGTCGCCGTCGGCCTCGGCGTGGCCGCCAAGCTCCGCCCGGCGACCGGCCACCCCGCGTCCGCCGAGCTTGCGCCCGCCGAGCCGGCTCAGCCGACCGCGCCCTCGGCCACGCGGCAGGCCACCCCCGTCTCCACGCCCTAGACGAGCAGCCGGATTGCGCGGTCGGCGAGCCGGCGGTCGACGTCGGTGGCCAGCCTCGGGCCGATGCCTGGTCGGCGCGCGGTGCGACCCGGCCGGCCCGCGCGGTGCGACCCGGCCGGCCCGCGCGGTGCGACCCGGCCGGCCCGCGCGGTGCGACCCGGCCGGCCCGCGCGGTGCGACCCGCCCGGCCCGCGCGGTGCGACCCGCCCGGCCCGCGCGGTGCGACCCGCCCGGCCCGCGCGGTGTGACCCGCCCGGCCCGGTGGACGGCTGGGGCCGGGCGTTCCATGGCCCGAGCCGCTACTTGGTCGCGCGCCGTGCGGCCGGTTGCGCGCGGCAACGTCCCGCCCTTGATCGCCTGCCCGTGATCACGCCATTGGCGGCTACGCCGCGGCAGCGACAGAACCTGGGCGCCGTCACGGTGCCGCGGCGCCGGGGTGGGGTGGGTGGCCGATTCCGTGACCGTCGGGGTGGGGTGGTGGCCGATTCCGTGACCGTCGGGCGGCGTGATCGGCCGGCGCTCGAAACGGGTCCACATCGGAGTGGGGGTTGGCGCATAATGATGCGCCTCGACGGAGAACTACGGCCGGGACGCGGGGGTCATGGCTGAGCAGGAAACACCGGATCCGTTTACACAGCTCGAAAGCTGGGCCGAGCGGACCGAGCGACGGGTTCGCGCCAAGCGCCGCTGGGACGGCGTGGCCCGGAAGTTGCCGTGGGTCCTCACGGGTGTCCTCGTGGTGGGGTTGCTGGCGCTCGCGGTGCCCAAGATGTTCGAGGCCAGGCCGGGGGCGGCCATCGGGTCGTACCCGACGGCGAGCGTGCCCAGCGGCATCAGCGCGACCAGCACGCAGAGCGCGGCGCCGACCGATCCCTTCGCGGGCACGCCTGCGGCCGGCTATGCGAAGGGCGCGGCCGGAATCACGCTGCCCAAGGCGGCGGCCGTCACCGGGTTCACCGCCGCGCAGGTCTTTGCCTCGCTCCAGCAGGTGCGCCGAGCCATGATCGCGGGGCGGCTCGATGACGTGATGTTGACCGGGCATGATCCGGCGCGGCTGATTCCGATGCTGGCGCCCAACGGGCGGGCGCAGATCACCGGCTGGTTCAAGCACGCGACGTTCACGTCGATCGCCACCTGGATCGATCCGGCGGTGAAGCTCGACCCGCGGGAGCAGCCGCGGGTCAGCGGGCGCGTCACCTATGCCTCGGTGATGGTCAACGGGCATCGCACGCTTCGCGTGACAACCAACTTCATCTGGGTGTACGCCTTCGCGGGCACCCAGAATCCGCTGGCGGCCGTGCACGACGAGGTGAACTGGGAGTTCCCGGCGGTGAAGGACACGCGGGTGGGCGACCGTGGCATGTGGGTCGGCGACACGAAGGTCTACTCGGCGTGGATCGACTGTGCCGCCCTCGACCGCGGGCTGATCGCGCCGACCCGCCCGGAGGCGGCGGTGCACACGGCGAGCAGCGAGGACCCGAACGCGCTGCTCGAGGCCGACCACACGCTCGACATCAAGAGCGATTGCCCCTGAGCCGGTCGGCGCCGGGGCCGGACAGCTCGGGCAGCGCGACGGTGCGGCCCGCGCAGACCAGCAGCAGCGCGGCCATCGGGCCCTCGACGACCGGGCCGGCACCGTGCGTCCACGCGACATCGGTGGCGACGAGGCGTACGCCGGCCATGCCCCGCACGGACGGCAGCGGGGGCGGGAAACGCATGGTGAGCACCCGGGTCGCCGCGACGGCGGCCGCGGTCGTCGGCATCTCGCGGCGGCGGCCGAGCGGGAGCGCGATGTCCTGCTCGTGAACCAGCAGGTCTATGAGGCACTCCAGCTGGGTGACGCCCACGGTGTGCCGCCGGGAGGCGGCGGTCGCGCGCAGCTCGGCGACGAGCTGCGCGGGGGAGGCCGACCTCGCCTTGCGACGGGCGGCGTCACGCGTCATGTTCTCCACGCTGCCCCGCCAGAGCGCCAGCATCTTGAGCTCGTCACGCACGGTCAGCTGCTGCTGGGTGAGGTGCGCGGCCACATCCCGTACGCGCCACTCGGCGCACAGCGTGGGCCGGTCCCACTCCTCGGGGCCGAGGTCGTCGAGCAGGTCGGCCACGCTCAGCCGCCGCTCGTGGACGACCCGCCAGATCTCGTCCTCAGTCATGTCGTGACCTCCGATCGCAGCAAGTGCGTGACCAGCGTCGTGATCTGTTCCGTGGGGTCGAAGGCCGGATCGGGGATGGCCAGCTCGTGCAGGACGAGGCCGGTCCAGTGGTTCATGATGATCGGCGCGTGCCGCTGGGGGTCGGACGAGCCGGCCAGCCGCAGCCAGGCGATGAACCACGCGTTGACCCCGGCGCCGGTGCTCAGCAGTCGCGCCCGCAGCCCCGGCTGGATGCCGGCCTCGATGAGGATCGCGTAGCGGGCGAGCGTGAGGGCCCGATGCTCCCCGGTCGCGGCGTGCGCGAACCGCACCAGCGCGCCGGCGAGCTCCTCCGGCGCGACCGGCCGCAGCTGCCCGGCCATCGCCTCCCAGTTGCGCCGCTCGCGCTCCGCGAACCGCATCACCACGGCGTCGAGCAGCGCCTCCCGCGTGCGGAAATGGTTGGAAGCGGACCCGGCCGGCGCCGAAGCGGCCGCATCGACCCGCCGATGGGTGAGCCCGTGCATCCCGCCCTCGCCGAGCACGGCGATCGCCGCGTCGAGCAGTTCCTCCCGCCGGTTTCCCATGCCGCGAGCCTACTACGATGGTAGTTGAGATCACTACCATCGTAGTGACTATTCGACGAGGGCCGGCGTGCTCGGGGTGATGGCGTTGTCGGCGGAGCGCGGGATCGCCAGCGACAGCACAATCAGCACGCCCGCGATCAGGACGATGCCGATGAAGATGCGGTGCACGGCCGTGGTCAGCGAGGCCGGGTCGACCGGGCCGGCGCCGACCGTGGCGTTGGCGATCGCGCCGAAGACGGCCACGCCGACCGCGCTGCCGAGCGACCGCAGGAAGATGTTGCTCCCCGTGACGACGCCGCGCTCGGCCCAGCCGACGCTGGACTGGGCGGCGATCAGCGTCGGCGATGCGGTGAGGCCCATGCCGAGCCCGATGATCAGGCAGTCGGCGGCGACCATCGGGACCGGCGAGGTGCGGCCGAGCAGCAGGAGCAGGGCGCAGCCGGCGAGGACCAGCATGGTGCCGATCAGTGCGCACCAGCGGAAGCCCAGCCGCAGGTAGAGGCGTCCGGCCTGGCTGCCGGCGATCGGCCAGCCGATGGTGAGCGTGGCCAGCGCGAAGCCGGCCACGAGCGGGCCGGTGCCGAGAACGTCCTGCACGTACGTCGGGATGTACGAGCTGAGGCCGTAGAGGATCGCGCCGACGCCCACCGAGATCAGGCCGCTGGAGACCAGCAGCCGGCGGCGGAAGATCCACAGCGGCAGCACCGGGGCCGGGGCCCGCCGCTCGACCAGGACGAACCCGAGCAGCGAGGCGAAACCGATCCCGAGGATCGCGATGCTGGCGGGGGAGTCCCAGGCCCAGGCCTGCCCGCCCTCGAGCGCGCCGAGGATCACCAGGGCCAGGCCCAGGGCGAGCAGGCCGGCGCCGCGGTAGTCGATCACCGGGTGGCCGCGTTCGACCCGTTCGTGGAAGGAGCGGACGATCATCGTGGCGGCCAGCAGGCAGAGCGGAATGTTGACGAAGAAGATCCAGCGCCAGGAGACGTACTCGCTGAAGATGCCGCCCAGCGCCGGGCCGACCACGGAGGCGATGCCCCACACGCTCGCCACGTACCCCTGGACCTTCGCTCTCTCCCGTACGGAATAAAGGTCTCCGACGATCGTGATGGTGGTCGGCATGATCGCGCCCGCGCCGAGGCCCTGCACGACCCGGAAGGCGATGAGCGGCCAGATCGCCCAGGCCAGCCCGCACAGGATCGAGCCGGCCAGGAAGAGGCCGATGCCCCAGAGGATCACCGGCTTGCGGCCGAACAGGTCGTTGAGCTTGCCGTAGATCGGGACCGACACGGCCTGGGCGAGCAGGTAGATCGAGAAGAGCCAGGGAAACTCCGTGAAGCCGCCGATGTCGTCGACGATCGAGGGGACCGCGGTCGCGATGATCGTCGCATCGACGGCGACCAGCGCCGTCGAGAGCATGACGGCGGCGAGGACGGGACCGCGTTCGGACCTCAGCCCGATGGAGTTCGCTGGCACTCCAGCGAACCTACCCATGATCCACCTCGATCGCCCAATGCCCAAACATTGGGATTTATCCCGATTAGGATGATTGTTGTGGCGCTAGTAGTGCTGGCGGAGGACAACGAAGATCACCAACGAGTCGTCGCCGAGGTCGTCCGCCGACTCGGCCATGACGTCGTCGTTGCCTCCGACGGGGCGCGGGCCCTTGACCTCGTACGCGAGCGCCGGCCGGCCCTCGTGGTGGCCGACGTCGACATGCCGTGGATGAGCGGGATCGAACTCTGCGCGGCGATCCGCGAGGCGCCCGAGCTCGCCGCCACCCCGGTGGTGCTCATCACGGGGTTCCTCCTTCCGGGCGACCCGAGCCTGGCGGCGGCCGGCGCGGTCGGTGTGGTCGCCAAGCCGTTCAGCGTGCCCGCGCTCACCGAGTCCCTGCGCGGCTACCTCGCCGCCATCGCGCCGGTGCCACACAGCCGCGCGATGCTCGACGCCGTGCTGGACTGCGTCGACACCGGCGTCATCGCGTTCGGCACCGACGGCCGGATGCTGCTGGTCAACCGGGCGATGCGGGAAGCTCTCGGCCTGTCCGAGCCCGGTGCGCGGCTGAGCGCGGTCGGCGCCCAGGTGCGGGTCCGTAAGGGCGACGGGACCCCCTTGCCCGAGGAGCGCTGGCCGGTGACGGTGGCCCTGCGGGGGGAGAACGTCGACCAGGCCACGCTGCTGGCGGACGACCCCCACGGCCGCGTCCTCTGCTTCACCGTCAACGCCCGGCCGGTGCGGGACGAGGACGGCACGATCGTCGCCGCGGTCAGCGCCGCGCACGACATCACCGCCGGCCATCGCACCCGGCAGTACGAGGAATGCAAGGACGCGGTGCTGCGGGTGCTGGCCACCGACCCGGACGCGCCCGGCACCGCCGACCGCCTCCTGACCGCGATCGGCACCACGATGGGCTGGGCCTATCTGCGGCTCTGGCTGGTCGACGAGGTGACCGACCGGCTGCGCCTGGTCGCCGCGCACACCGACGCCGGCGAGCCACCGCTGCCGCTGCCGAGCAGCTTCGTGCGAGGCCAGGGGCTGGCCGGTCAGTGCTGGGAACGCGGCGAGCTGATCTGGGTGCCCGACGTCGACTCCTCGGACGTGCGCATCCCGCCCCAGGTCCTGGCGGCCACGAAATATAGGTCGGGCGGGGCCGTGCCGGTACGCAGCGGCGGCCGCGTGATCGGCGCGGTCACCTTCGTCTCCCGCAGCCGGCAGGACCCCGACCCGGCGCTGGGGCTGCTGCTGACCGCCATCGCCGCGGTGATCGGCGTCGTCCACGAGCATCAGCGGGCCGAGGGGCTGTCGCGTCACCTGGCCGCCGCGACCGACGAGTACATGTCCCTCGCGGGCCACGAGCTGCGCACCCCGCTCACCTCGATCGGCTCGTACATCGACCTGATCGCCGAGACCCCGGACGACACCCCGTTCGGCGAGGTGCGCGACCTGTTCGAGGTGGTGCACCGCAACAGCGACCGGTTGCGGATCCTGGTGGACAAACTGCTCGACCTGGCCTCGCTCGAATCCGGGCACATCCCGCTGGCCTGCGAGGCGGTCGATCTGACCGCGCTGGTCGGCGACTCCGTCAAGGAGGCCGCCACGGCGCGGGGCGTCACCGTGACGGCGAGCAGGCTGGATCAGATCACCGTGCCGGGCGACCACGCCCGGCTGCGGCAGGTGGCGGACGCGCTGATCGGCAACGCCATCAAGTTCAGCCCGCCGGACGCGGTGGTGACCGTCTCGCTGGCCGAGAACGCCGAGACGGCGGTCTTCGCCGTCACCGACTGCGGGGCCGGCATCCCGGCGGTCGAGCAGACGAAACTGTTCCGCCGCCTTTACCGCGGGGTCAACGCCCGGCACACCGGCATCCCCGGGTCGGGTCTCGGCCTCGCGCTGTGCCGGGTGGTGGTCGAGCTGCACCGCGGCACCATCGCCCTGACCTCGCACGAGTCGACCGGGACGACCGTCACCGTGCGGCTACCGCAGAAGGTCTGAGGCGGCCAGGGCGAGCCAGAGCTGCACCCGGTCGGCCGTGCGGGCCAGCGACCGGCCGGTCAGCCGCTCGATCTGTTCGAGGCGGTACCGCACGGTGTTGCGGTGCACGATCAGGCGGGTCGCGACCGCGGCCACCGAGCCGTCCGCGTCGAGGTAGGCGCGCAACGTGGCGACCAGCGAGCCGGCGTGGGCGGCGTCGAAGTCGCGCAGCGGGCGCAGCACCTCCTGGGCCAGGTCGCGCAGCGGCACGTCCTCGCTGGCCACGAGCAGGCCGGAGAGGCTCATCTGCTCGCGCTCGTTGATGCCGGAGCCGCGGTTCATCGCCTCGTGCGCCTCGTAGTAGCTCCACCGCAGGCCGGTCATGCCCGAATACCAGCCGCCGATGCCGACGCGCACGTCCGAGCCGTGCCGGCTGAGGTAGTCCTGCAGCAGCAGGGCGGCCTCGCGGGTGGACTGGCCGGGCTCGAGGACGGCGATCAGGCAGTCCTCCAGCACGGCGGTGGTCGCGCCGGACATCGGCGGGCTCGCGACCAGGCGTTTGCGCAGGTCGTTCTCGGCCGACGCGACGATCAGCGCGTGCTCGTCGTCGGCGCGGATCCCGAACGGGGAGAGCCGCCGCTCGGCCTCGGCGCCGCCGATCGTCCCGCGGACAAGGTCCTCCAGCACCTGCCCGGCCAGCCGTCGCTTGCCGGCGAGCTCCGCCTGACGGCGGGCAAGTTCCAGACCCACGAGACTCACGGCATAGGGCATCACATCCGCCGAGCGCCGGGGCCTGCGGCAGCAGAGGTACGCGATGACGCTGTCTTCCACACTCACCGGAACCGCCATGGGCGAGTCGCCCGGGACGCCGGCCCGGGCCGCGTACAGGATCTGTTCGACGGGCCAGGCCGCGCTGGCCGGGGCGGTCGCCAGCACCCGGCCGTACACGTCGACGACCATGGCCGGCGCGCCCAGGATCTGGTGCAGCGACCCGATCAGCGCGCCCAGGCCGCGGCCCGACAGCAACGCCCGGGCCAGGGTGTCGTGCTCGTCGAGCAGGTCGGCGAAGCGGCCGTACTGTTCCTCGAGTACCCGGTCGGCGACGAACCGGTCGACCGCGATGAACGGCGTCGCGTACGGGATCTCCAGCACCGGCAGCCGCCGCTCGCGGGCCTCGGCCAGCGTGGCGGCCGGGATGCGGTCGTGGGTGAGGCCGATGCCGAAACCGAGCCCGACGGCGCGCCCGGCGGCGACCCGGGCCACGAACTGCCGCTGCTGCGCCTCGTCGAGCTGGCTCAGCCCGGTGGTGAGGATCAGCTCGCCGCCGGAGAGGAACGGGCGCGGGTCGGCCAGCTCGGTGACGGCGCACCAGCGCACCGGCTGATTGAGCGACGCGGGGTCGCCGTCGGCCAGCCGGAGGCTCAGATCGGGGTCGGCGAGCACGTCGGAGAGGCGCAGGGTCACGCGCGGACTGTACGGCTGCACAACTCACGCGCGTAAGAACTGTACGGGCATCCATTTACGTCCATCGGCCAGTGCCCCTACGGTGTCCTGCAACACGCTGCGCCCACCCGGGAGGTCTCCGTGATGCAGATACCGGCCCGGATAGGTGGGCGGGCGGTGAGCGCCGACGAGTGGATCGAGGTGCTCAGCCCCTATGACGGGGCGCCCGTGGCGCGCGTACCGGCCCTGGGCGCCGACCACGTCGCCGAGGCGGTGGCGGCCGCCGCGGCGGCGCTGGAACGCGGGGACTTCCCGCAGCACCGGCGGGCCGAGGTCCTCGAGCGGGCGGCCGAACTGCTGGCCGAGCGCACCGAGGAGTTCGCGGTGACGATCGCCCGGGAGGCCGGCAAGCCGATCCGGGACGCGCGCGGGGAGGCCGCGCGCTGCGTCGACACGCTGCGCTTCTCGGCGGTCGAGGCGCGCAAGCTCGGCGGCGAGGTGATCCCGATGGACGCCTCGGCGAGCGGCGCGGGCCGGCTCGGGTTCGCGCTGCGGCACCCGATCGGCGTGGTCGCCGCGATCAGCCCGTTCAACTTCCCGCTCAATCTGGTCGCGCACAAGCTCGGGCCGGCGATCGCGGCCGGCTGCCCGGTCGTGCTCAAGCCGGCCGAGCTGACCCCGGTGTCGGCGATGCGCCTGGTCGACCTGCTCGTCGAGGCGGGGCTGCCGGCCGACTGGATCTCGGTGGTGACCGGCACCGGCGCGGACGCCGGCATGCCGCTGGTCGCCCACCCCGGCCCGGCGCTGGTCACCTTCACCGGCAGCGTCGCGGTCGGCCGCCGCATCCAGGACACGGCGCCGCGCAAGCGGGTGCTGCTCGAGCTCGGCTCCAACGCGCCGGTGATCGTCGAGCCGGATGCCGACCTGGACCGGGTGATCTCCGCCGTGCGGCTCGGTGGCTTCTCCTACTCGGGTCAGAGCTGCATCTCGACCCAGCGCGTCCTGGTGAGTCACGAAATCTACGAGAAGTTGCTGGACGGTCTGCGGGCGGCGGTCGCGACCCTGGTCGTCGGGGACCCGCTGGCCGAGGGCACCGAGGTCGGGCCGCTCATCTCCGGCGCGGCGGCCGAGCGCGTCGAGAGCTGGCTGGCCGCCGCCCGAGCCGCGGGCGCCGACGTCACCGGTGGAGTGCGCCGGGGGACGCTGCTGACCCCGGCCGTCGTCGCCGATCCACCCCGCCACCTCGACGTCTACCGCCAGGAGGTGTTCGGGCCGGTGATCACCGTGACGCCGTACGCCGATCTGGACGAGGCGATCGCGCTCGCCAACGACAGCGACTTCGGACTGCAGGCCGGGATCTTCACCGCCGACATCGGCGCCGCGCTGCGGGCCGCGCGCGAGCTCGCGTTCGGCGGCGTGCTGATCAACCAGGTGCCGACGTTCCGCGCCGACCAGCAGCCGTACGGCGGGCTGCGGGACGCGGGCAACACCAGGGAAGGACCCGCGTACGCGGTGAACGAGATGACCGAACTCCGATTCGTGACGGTGAGCGCCTGATGAGCACGCCGGCAATCAAGCTGACGGAACTGCGTAAGTCGTTCGGGGCCGTCGAGGCGGTCGCCGGGATCGACCTGGAGATCGCGGACGGCGAGTTCTTCTCGATGCTCGGCCCGTCCGGCTCCGGCAAGACCACGGTGCTGCGGATGATCGCCGGCTTCGAGCTGCCCACCGGCGGCACGGTCGAGCTGTCCGGGCGCGACGTCACGAGGCTCGCGCCGTTCGAGCGCGACGTGAACACGGTCTTCCAGGACTACGCGCTGTTCCCGCACATGTCGGTCGTCGAGAACGTCGAATACGGCCTCAAAGTGCGCCGGGTGCCGCGGCGGGAACGGCGCGAACGTGCCCGGAGCGCGCTTTCCTCCGTACGGCTGGAAGGTTTTGAATCTCGTAAGCCGAGCGAGATGTCCGGCGGGCAGCGGCAACGCGTGGCTCTCGCGCGCGCCCTGGTGAACCGGCCCAAGGTGCTGCTGCTGGATGAGCCGCTCGGTGCGCTCGACCTCAAGCTGCGCGAGCAGATGCAGGTGGAGCTCAAGCAGATCCAGCGGGACGTCGGCATCACGTTCGTCTTCGTGACCCATGATCAGGACGAGGCCCTGACCATGAGCGACCGGGTGGCGGTCTTCGACGCCGGGCGGATCGCGCAGGTGGGCACGCCCGAGGCGGTGTATGAGCAGCCGGCGACATCGTTCGTTGCCGGATTTGTCGGGACATCCAATCTTTTGATCGGCTCGGTGGCGGAAGCGCTCCTCGGAAAAAAGGGGACATTTTCCGTACGCCCCGAGAAGATCTCGTTTGCCGAGGCGGGCATTCCGGGCACGGTCGCCGAAGTGATCTACGCCGGACCGGTCACGCGCTACGTCGTCGACCTCGACGCGGGCGCCCGCCTGACGGTCGTCGAGCAGAACCAGCGCACCGGGACCGCGGCGCTGGCCGAACTGCGGGGGAAACCGGTCCATTTGACCTGGCTGGAAGAGCACGTCATCGAGATCCCCAGTTCAAAGGAGAACGCAGATGCGCTATAGCGGAAGAGTCCTTACAGCGGCGCTGGCGGCGGGCATTCTCGTGCTCGCCGGCTGCGGTGGCGGTGACAGCGGCGGCAGCACCGGCAGCGGCCCGGGCGGCATCTCCGTCCCGAAGATCGACAAGCTGGCGTCGCTCGGCAGCGGCGAGGGCGAGGTCAACATCATCTCCTGGGCCGGGTACGTCGAGGACGGCTCCACCGACAAGAGCGTCGACTGGGTGTCCGATTTCGAGAAGGAGACCGGCTGCAAGGTCAACAACAAGGTCGCGGCCACCTCGGACGAGATGGTCACGCTGATGAAGACCGGCGAGTACGACGTGGTCTCGGCCTCGGGCGACGCGTCGCTGCGCCTGATCTACGGCGGGGACGTGGCGCCGGTCAACACCGACCTCGTGCCGAACTACAAGGACGTCTTCGACGGCCTCAAGAACAAGCAGTGGAACTCGGTCGACGGCGTGGCCTACGGCATCCCGCACGGCCGCGGCGCCAACCTGCTGATGTACCGCACCGACGTGGTCAAGCCCGCGCCGACCTCGTGGGGCGCGGTCTTCGATCCCAGCTCGCCGTACAAGGGCAAGATCACCGCGTACGACTCGCCGATCTACATTGCCGACGCGGCGCTCTACCTCATGAAGACCAAGCCGGAGCTGGGCATCAAGAACCCGTACGCGCTCGACGACACCCAGTTCAAGGCGGCCACCGACCTGCTGACCGAGCAGAACAAGATGATCGGCGAGTACTGGTCGGACTACACCAAGGAGGTGCAGGCGTTCAAGGCCGGCAACTCCGTGCTCGGCACCACCTGGCAGATCATCACCAACCTGGCCCAGGCCGACAAGGCGCCGGTCGAGGCGATCCTGCCCAGCGAGGGCGCGACCGGCTGGTCGGACACCTGGATGATCTCGTCGAAGGCCAAGCACCCGAACTGCGGGTACCTGTGGATGAACCACATCATCTCGCCGAAGGCGAACGCCGCCGTCGCGGAGTGGTTCGGTGAGGCGCCGTCCAACAAGCTGGCCTGCGAGCAGACCTCCGACAAGAACTTCTGCAAGACGTTCCACGCCGACGACGAGGCGTACTTCTCCAACGTCTGGTACTGGACCACGCCGATCGCGCAGTGCCTCGACGGACGCAAGGACGTGACCTGCAAGGACTACTCGGCCTGGACCCAGGCCTGGACGACGATCAAGGGCTAAGGGCTTTGACCGTAACCACGAAGGGGGGCGGCCGCCAGGCCGCCTCCTTCCTCCACCGCCACCCCAAGCTGCGCCTCGCGGGCTTGCTCTCGGCCCCGGTGCTGTGGCTCGTCGTCGCCTACCTCGGCGCGCTGGCCGTCCTGCTGATCTCGGCGTTCTGGTCGGTCAACACCTTCACCGGCGACCTCGTCAAGGTGTTCACCGTCGAGAACTTCCGCACGCTGTTCACCGAGCAGGTCTACCGGAACGTCGCGCTGCGCAGCGTCGGGGTGGCGGCCGCGGTGACCGCCATCTGCGTGGTGCTGGCGGTGCCGATGGCGTTCTTCATGGCCAAGGTCGCCTCGCCGAAATATCGGCATTGGCTGGTCATCGCGATTCTCACGCCCTTGTGGGCGAGTTACCTGGTCAAGGCGTACGCCTGGCGGGTGCTCCTGGCCAACGGAGGCCCGGTCGACTGGCTGCTGGGCGGGCCGGGGAACGGGCCGGGCTACGGGCTGTTCGCCGTGATCCTGGTGCTGTCGTACCTGTGGCTGCCGTACATGATCCTGCCGATCTACGCCGGGCTGGAGCGCCTGCCCGACTCGATGCTGGAGGCGTCGGCCGACCTGGGCGCCCGCGCCGGGCGTACGTTCCGGGCCATTGTTCTGCCGATCCTGGTGCCGTCGATCTTCGCCGGGTCGATCTTCACGTTCTCGCTGTCGCTGGGCGACTTCATCACGGTCCAGATCGTCGGCGGCAAGACCCAGCTGATCGGCAACGTCGTCTACGCGAACATCGGCGCCGCCAACAACCTGCCGTTCGCGGCCGCGCTGGCCACCGTCCCGGTCGCCATCATGGTCGTCTACCTGATCGCCGTCCGCCGCTCGGGTGCGCTGGAGGAGCTGTGACGCTGTCGCCCTGGGCCCGCTGGGGCCTGCGCGCCTTCATGTTCCTGGGCCTGGTCTTCATCTACGTGCCGCTGCTGCTGGTGCTGGTCAACTCGTTCAACGGGGACCGCACGTTCGCCTGGCCGCCGCACGACTTCACCACCCGGTGGTGGTCGGCGGCCTGGAACAACTCCGGGGCCCGGGACGCCCTGTGGACGTCGATCAAGGCGGGGCTGGGCGCGACCGCCATCGCCCTGATCCTCGGCACGATGGTGTCCTTCGCCGTGCAGCGCTTCAAGTTCTTCGGGCGCGACACGCTCTCCCTGCTGATCATCCTGCCGATCGCCCTGCCGGGCATCGTCACCGGCATCGCGCTGGACTCGGCCTGGCGTTCGGTGATCGAGCCGCTGGGCCTCGGCAAGGGCCTGTTCTCGGTGATCGTCGGCCACGCGACGTTCTGCGTGGTGGTGGTCTACAACAACGTCCTGGCCCGCCTGCGGCGGACCGGCACCAGTCTCGAGGACGCGTCGGCCGATCTGGGGGCGTCGCCCGGGCAGACCTTCCGGTACGTGACGTTCCCGCTGATCCGGTCGGCGCTGCTGGCCGGTGGACTGCTGGCCTTCGCGCTCTCCTTCGACGAGATCATCGTCACGACGTTCACCGCCGGGCCCGGCATCACGACCCTGCCGATCTGGATCTTCAACAACCTCTTCCGGCCCAACCAGGCGCCGGTGGTCAACGTGGTGGCGGCGATCCTCATCGTGCTGTCGGTGATTCCGGTGTGGTTCGCCCAGCGCCTCGCCGGGCCGGAGACGACGGGGAGCCGGACGTAGCCTCACGTCCGGCGACGCTCGGACGCTCGAACCAGCCGCGGATCGCGTTCATCCGTCCCTCCACGTCGGGCGCGGCGGCGCGCAGGCGGGTCAGGTCGGTGCGCAGATCGAGCTGCTGGGACCAGAGGACCGAGCGGCCGGCCTCGAGCAGTTCGACCGCTTCCTCGGGGTGGCCGGCGTTGAGGGCCAGGGCCACCGCGTCGGTGGCCCGCGGTGCCTCGGCCAAGCGGGACTCGCGGACCGCTCGGCGCAGGCCCGGCCAGGCGGCGGTGGGCAGGAGCTCGATCGCGTGGCGGTAGCCGAGAAGGGCGTTCTCGGCGTCGCCGGTCTCCGCGCAGAGTTCGCTCAGGCGGCGGGCGGCGCGCAGGGCGCTGTGCATCGACAATGCGGGGCCGGGGCGGCGGACCGCGGCCAGCAGGATCTCTCGGGCCTCGGCCTGGCGCGCGCCGTCGTCGGGCCGGGCTTCGTCGGCCGGGCTCGCATTCGCCGCCGGGCGCGTTGTCGCGGTCGGATTGCGCATGAGCAGGTCGGCCAGCTGGACGGCCAGCGCCTCCCGCATCGGGTGGTGGGCGGGGGTGGCCGCGAGCGCCGCGCGGATCGCCCGCTCGCCCTCCGCCGGCGCCGCGGGGTCGGCGGTGACGTCGAACCAGCGGGCGGCCATCAGCCCGGCCCTCTGCAGCAGCATCGGGCGGTTCAGCTCGGTGCCCGCCGCGAGCGCCTCGCCCGCCATCTCCCGCGCGCGCCGCAGATCGTCCCGGTCGCCGGTGGACAGATGCCGGGCCAGGAGGGCCATCGACAGCGTGCTCTGCCGGTACGCGCGGTCCACGTGCTCGGGCGGGCTGTCCCGCAGCGCCTCCTCGGCCGCCTCGACCGCCTCGGTGTGCCGGGCGGGATCGTCGCTCAGCCGCAGCACGAGACTGAGCTCGGTGGCGTAGGCCGCGCGGTTCGGATCCACTCGGGACAGCGTCGCCAGCGCCTCCCGGCCCGCGGAGATCGCCGCGTCCAGGTCCTCGGGGTCGTCGGTGTACTGATAGCGGGAGCCGAGGGCGTCGACGAGCACGCCCAGCCGCATACCGCGATGCAGCGCGGCCGCGATCGGGCCGCGCACCGGTGTCCGGGCATCGTGCAGGGCGCCGAGCAGGTCGTCCAGGCCGGCGGTGAGCTCGTAACGGGCCAGCCGCGCGAGGGCCCGGTTGGTGATCGCCGAGGCCGGGTCGTCGGCGTGCTCGACCGCGTCCGTGGCCGCCGCGATCGCCTCGTCAAGATCGGGCCGCTCGCCGTACAGAACGAAGCGGGCCCGCAGCACCGCCGCGAGATCACCATGGTGGGCGGCCCGCTCCCGTGGGGGAAGTCCGGGCGCGGCGACGGCCTCCCGCAACCGGTCGACCGCGCCGTCGAGATCCGCCGGGTCGGACGTGAGCTCGTACCGCCAAAGCAGGCAGTTGCTGAGCGTCGCCAGATTCAGCGGCCGATCCGGATGGCCGACCGGCAGGCCGGCGGCGGAACGCTCGAGGTGGCCGATCGCCCGGTCGAGGCTCGGCCGGTGGTGAAGCAGCCGGAACCGCGCCACCCGGACCGTGCCGAGCAGCGAGTAGAACTGGCCGATCGCGCTCATCGTCGCCTCCCGTTACCGCAGGATGCCCGCGACCTAGCCGGACGGGTTCAGTTTTTTGGGCGGTGTCTGCCGGTGGCCGTCTCCGCTTTGATGGGGCGATGATGCCGGACCGGGTAGCCCAGGACGTCGACAGCCGGATGGCGCTCGCCCGGGAGTGGGATGAACTCGTCGCCCAGGTGCGCGACCTGCCGGGATTCGAGGACTTTCTCCGCCCGCCGCGGCTGTCGTCGCTGTTGCCGGCCGCGACCGGCGGCCCGGTGGTGATCCTCAACGTCAGCCAATGGCGATGCGACGCCCTCGTCGTGACCAGCTCCGGCGTGCAGGTCGTCGAGCTGCCCGACCTCGACCAGAACGACGTGGCCGCCCAGACCCGGGCCTATCTGGACGCGGTCGAGGCGCGGCAGGACGAGACGGAGCGCGGCGTCGACTCCGATGCCGTCGAGGGTGCGCTCGAGCGCTGCCTGCGGTGGATGTGGGACGCGTTCGCGGCCAGGATCCTCGACCGTCTCGGCTACACCGCGACGCCGGCCGGCGACGCCTGGCCCCGGGTCTGGTGGTGCCCGACCGGCGCACTGACGCTGCTGCCGATCCACGCCGCCGGCGACCATCGGACGCCAGGGGAGGCGGTGCTCGACCGGGTGATCTCGTCCTACACGCCGACGCTCCGCGCGCTGGTCGAGGCCCGTGCCGCCACCGGATCACGTCCGGCCGGCTCGGACCGGATGCTCTTCGTCGGCGTTCCGGAGACACCGGGCCAGGCGACGCTGCCCAGCGTGCTGACCGAGGAGAAGCTCGTCACCGGGCTCTTCGGCGACCGCTGCACCCCGCTGATCGGAAAGCAGGCCAAGCGCGAAACCGTCCTGGCCGGACTGCTCACCCACGGCTGGGTGCATTTCGCCTCCCACGCCGAGCAGAACCTGGACGATCCCTCGCACGGCGGAGTCCTCGTGGCGGACGGCGTGCTGACCGTCACCGACCTCAGCGCGCAGCAGTACCACGGCGACTTCGCGTACTTGTCCGGCTGCAAGACGGCGGTCGGCGGGACCGACCTCCCCGACGAGGCGATCACCCTCGCGGCCGCCCTGCACTACACCGGCTACCGGCACGTCATCGCCACCCTGTGGTCGGTCCACGACAAGCAGGCCGCCGAGGTTGCCCGCGAGGTCTACCAGGCCATCACCCGCGACGGGGTGCTGCACGCCGACGACGCGGCCGAGGCGCTGCACCACGCCGTACGCAAGCTGCGCGCCAGACGCCGAGAGTGGCCGAGCATGTGGACCCCGTTCGCGCACACGGGGCCGTGACCACGCTCTCGCCATGAAGGCCGCGGACCTCACCAACCTTTCGATCGCCCTGCGCGACCGCTTCCGGCGCGAGGGAAACCCACACGACCTCACCGAGGCCGTCGCGGCGGCTCGCAAGGCGCTGGACCTGACGCCTGACGACGACCCGAACCGTGTGGGGCGTCAGTCCAACCTCGGCCTCGCCCTCCGTGACCGGTTCGCCGAGGCCGGTGACCCGGCCGACCTGGCCGAGGCGATCGCCCTGTGGGAGAGCGCCCTCGCGTCACTGAGCACGGACGACCGACGGCGATCCGGCGTCCTCTCGAACCTCGGCAGCGGGCTCACGCTGCGGTTCCGGCACACCGGCGAGCGTTCCGACCTGGACGCCGCGGTCGACGCGGGCCGGCGCGCGATCGCCGCCACCGAACCGTCGGATCCCCGCGCCGCCGGGCGCCGGTCGTTGCTGGCCATGGCCCTGCGCCACCGGTTCCAGCATTTCCTCGACCCGGCCGACCTGGCCGAGGCGATCGGCCTGCACCGGGCGGCCGACACCGGCGACCCCGCGCTGTACTGGCTGAACCTCAGCACCGCGCTGCGGACCTCGTACGAGCACGGCGGCGACACCGAAGCGCTCGCAGAAGCGGAGACGACCGGCCGGACCGCCGTCGCCGCCGCCACGACGGACGACAGCCTGCACCGGGCCGGCCTGAGCAACCTCAGCGCCATCCTGTTCCTGCTGTTCGAACGGTTCGGGACGCCGAATGCGTTGACCGAGGCCATCGACATCGGGCGGGAGGTCTGCGCGGCCACCGGCCCGGCCGACTCGGCGTGGCGGGAACGCCGATCGGCACTCGGCATGGCGCTGCTGACAGCCTACGAGCGCACGGGCGACGAGGCGACCCTGGCCGAGGCGGTGGCGACGTGCCTCGAGGCCGTCCGCGCGACGGAACCCGGGTATGCGGCGGGCCCCCAGCAGCGGTCGAATCTCGCCCTCGCCCTGCTCGGCCGGTTCGAGCGGTTCGGCCGGGGCGAGGACGTCGACGAGGCCATCACGCGGTGGCGGGAGGCGGTGGCCGCCGCGCCCCGACCCGACGACCGGGCGCTCTACCAGGCGAATCTGGCGCTCGGCCTCCAGACCCGGTTCGAGCGGTTCGGCCGCGGCGAGGACGTCGACGAGGCGGTCACGCTGGGCCGGGCGGCCGTCGACGGCACCCCGGAGGGGCACTCGCAGCGAACCGCCCGCCTGGCGAATCTCGGTCTGGGCCTGTGGACCCGGTTCTCGGTCACCGACGAGGTGGCCGACCTGCTCCAGGCGATCGACGTGATGCGGGCGACCATCACAGTCGCCGCGCCGGATCAGCCAAGTCGCGGGCTGTACCTGTCCAACCTCGGCTTCGCCCTCCGGGAGCTGGCGGGCCGGACCGGCCGGCCGTCCGATCTGGAGGAGGCCGTCGACATCGGCCGTCAGGCGATCGAGGCGACACTCCCGGACGACCCGGACCGGCCGGGCCGGATCTCCAACCTGTCTCTCAGCCGCCTCGACCGGTACCTGCGGCACGGCGACCGGCGGGATCTGGACGCCGCCGTCGCCGGTTGGCGGGAGGCGCTGGCCGCCCTTCCGGCCGACCACACCCGGCGCGCCGGGATGATGTCGAACCTCGGAAACGGCCTGCGCGAACGGTTCGAGCGAGACCGCCGGCCGGGCGACCTGGACGAGGCCGTGGAACTGACCCGCGCCGCGATCGACGCCACCGACGTGCGGGATCCGTCCGCCGCGTCGTACCGGGTCAATCTCGGGCGGAGGTTGGAACTGCGGCACCGGGAGACCGGTGATCCGATGGACCTGGCGGAGGCCGTCGCCGCGTGGCGGGAGGCGGCGGCCTCGGCCGCGGCGCCGGCCGGGGTGCGCATCCACGCCGCGCGCGACTGGGGCGAGAGCACGGCTCGCGCCGGCGACCTGCATGGCGCGCTCGCCGGGTACGCCGCGGCGGTCGATCTGCTACCGCTGGCCGTCTGGCGTGGCATCGGCCGCGACAGCCGGGAGCTCGTGCTGGCGGGCTGGGCGGCGATTCCGCCGGACGCCGCCGCGATCGCGCTGGCGACCGGGGCCAGAGACCGCTCGCTGGAACTGCTCGAAGCGGGCCGCGGCCTGCTGTGGTCGCAACTGCTCGACCTGCGGACCGACCTCACGCGGCTGCGTGCCGAGCGGCCCGAGGTGGCTCGCCGCCTCGAATCGATCCGCACCCTGCTGGACGGCCCGGCCGCCGGCGAACGTCAGGCCAGAGGCATTCCGGCGGACTGAGTGTGGGTGGGCTCCGGCGCGGCGTGGTGGGTCAGCACCGCGCCGGTCATGAAGGTGCCGCCGATGGCCAGGGCGCCCAGCACGCCGAGCGAGATCTGCTGTTCGTGGTCAAGTTGGCGCTCGTAGTCGGCCTGGGTGATGACCGTGACGCGGCCGTTGTCGGACAGGACGTACTGGCCGTCGCGCATCTCGGCGTTGCCGTCCAGGCCGGCGAAGGCCACCACGACCGCCAGCCAGAAGGCGAAGAAGATGACGCCGGCCAGCATCGACGCCCAGTGCGGGACGTGCGGCGGTACCCACGAGGTGAGGCTCCAGCGGGTACGCGGCCGGGTCGTGCGGTAGTACCAGCGGTTGCCGATGATTCCGGCTGTCACGGCGGGCACGGCAAGCACGGCGGCCACGCCCACCGCCACCGGTGACGGCAGCAGCCGTACGCCCGCCAGCAGGCCGCCGATGAGCACCGCGGACCAGACCATGCCGGCCGAGGACAAGGCGCTGCAGACGACCAGCCAACGATGCGGGATCACGGTTGTGGACGCTATTCGGATACCGCCGGAGAGCGCAGCCAAACGGTGCCGGTGATCAGGCCCGGACGCGTGGCGTGTGCCGGCGGTACGTGCTCACAGTGGGGTCGCCGGCGATCCAGAAGCGCCACGGGACGTCGAGGGCCGAGGTGACGCCCACCCGCGGACCGGCCGCGATCGAGCCGGCCGGCGACGAACCGGGGGTCAGTGTGGCGGGGCCGGTGCCGTCGATCACCGAGGTGTCGTTGGCCGCGCGGTTCAGGGCCAGGACCTGCATCAGCTTGGCCGGACCGGCGGCCAGGCCGCTGTCCTTGCGGGCGGCCGGCCGTCGCTGCCGCGCCGTCTCGAGGCCGGCGACGACCTCCCCGGCCCGCAGCAGGACCGCGGCGGCGCGCCCGGGCTCGCCGCAGACCACGTTCGCGCAGAAGTGCATGCCGTAGATCTGGTAGACGTACAGGCGTCCGGCCGGGCCGAACATGACCTCGTTGCGGGCGGTCGGGCCGCGATGGGCGTGGCTGGCGGGGTCCTCACCGAGGCCGCTGTAGGCCTCGACCTCGGTCAGGCGCACGGTCACGCCGTTGGCGGTGAGATGCCATCCGAGCAGCTCACGGGCGGCCTCGTCGACGGCCGTCGCGGGCAGGTGCAGCCAGGGGTAGTCCGGGTTCACGGCGTCCAGCCAAGCACACACCCGGAAGAGCTTGTTTCGCGACAATCATTATCGGGCAAACATCCAGCATGGGACGATTTTTCCCCATAAGGGGGTGCTTGATGCGACCCGATCCTGATCTTCTGCAGCGGTGGGTCCTCGACGAGGCAGTGCCGCCGGCAAAGGTGGGACCGCTGCTCGGGCTCAGCCGGGCGGCCGGCTACTCCTGGCTCCGGCGGTACGGCATCACGGCGCCGGGGCCCCTGGTCGAGCAGCGGCAGCTGGTCGCCCTGTGGCGGGCGGGGATGGTCGCGGCCCGGCTGGCCACCGAGCTCGGCCTGCCGCCGGACGCCATCCGGGAGCGCCTGGTCACCGCGTCGGTGCTGCGGCCCAGCCGCAGCTACTTCGTGGTCGGGTCGCCGGACGATCCGCTGCCGGAGCACCTGCTGCGCGACTGGTACGTCCGGGAGGGGTTCTCGGTGGCGCAGATCGCGGAGCTCACCGGCACCACCGCGCGCCAGGTGCGGTACCGGCTGGCCCGCTACCACCTGTCGCCGGGGCGGCCGGGCCCGGCCCCGCGGGTGCGGCGCAGCCTCACGAACGCGGCGCCGGAGCGGCTCAGTCCCGCTTGGGCTGGTAGGGCGGGAGGTTGAGCGCGGCACGGATCTTCGCCTGGACCTCGTCGGCCGGTGGGCGGGCGTCGATGTCGTGCACGAACTCCTTGCGGCGGAAGAGCTCCAGGACCGGCCGGGTCTTCTCGTTGTAGTCGCGCAGCCGGGCATCGAGGGCCTCGGGGGTGTCATCGGCGCGGGTGATCAGCTCGTGGCCGCAGATGTCGCAGCGGCCCTCGACCTCGGGACGGTCGGCGATCAGGTTGTAGTCCATGCCGCAGTTGGGGCAGAGGCGGCGGCTGAGCACCCGCCGGCGCACCTCGTCCTCGGGAAGCTCCAGATGGATGACGCCGTCGATGTCGTAGCTCTCCATGAAGAACTCGGCCTGCCGGCCGTTGCGGGGAAAGCCGTCGATCACGAAGCCGAAGTTCCAGTCGTGCTGGTCGAGCCGCTCGCGGACCACCTTCTCCACCATGTCGTCACCGACCAGGTCGCCGGCGTTCATGATGCGGCGGACCTGGGCGCCCAGTTTGGTGTGGCTCTGCACGTGCCAGCGGAAGATGTCGCCCACGGCGATGTGGACCAGGTCGAGGTCGTCGCAGAGCAGCTCGCTCTGGGTGCCCTTGCCGCTGCCCTGGACGCCCATGATCACGTACTTGCGCATCGGTTGGCCTCTTTCAGTCGGTCGCGCCGAGCCGCAATGGACCGGGCGCCGGCCGCCCGGTCAACGTCGTCGGGTCAATGCTCCAGGCATCGGCGACCCTGAGCACGTCCTTTTCACCCACCAGAACGGTGGCGTCCTCGTCGAGCTCGGCGGGCAGCCCGATCTCCCGCTCGGCCGGGCCGGGCTCGCCGTGCCAGGAGGTCACCTCGCCGCTCTGCCCGACGTAGCCGAACGTGCGGACCGGCTCGCCCTTCACGGCGCGCTGCCAGCGGTGCAGCTCGGTCACCCGGTGCGTCGCGAAGAACTGCACCTCGGTGCCGAGCGTCGCGGAGAGCTCGACGACATCGACGCCCGTGGCCAGGAACCGGCGCCCGGTCGCCAGGATCCACCCGATGTCGCGCGCGCCGGGCAGCGGCGGGGTCACCGCCACCCGGTCGTCGGTCAGGTGCGCCAGGTCGATGCCCTCCCGCCACGGCACCGGCCCGAGATCGCGCAGACCGAGCGCCTCGATCACCGCGACCGGGTCGTCCCCGGCCACCGCCAGCCACGCCTGCTTGCCGCCGAAGCCCACCATGACGCCGTCACTCATGGCACAAAACTATCCGGCCGATCATTCCCAGCCGTAGTCCCGGCGCAGCTTGGCGGCGACCTCGTCGAACCGCGGGCGGTCGAGGATCGCGCCCTCGCGCCGGATGCCGTGGCCGTCGATGTCGAGCACCCGGTCGAGACGGATCCAGCTCGGGCGGCCGTCGCGATCCCACGGTCCGGGGCCCAGGGCCAACCAGTTGCGCTGCCCGTCGCGCTCGCTCTTGCTGGAGAGCATGAGGCCGTAGACGTCGGCGCCGTGGCGGCCGACCACCAGAACGGGACGGTCCTTGCCCTGGCTGGGGTCGTCCTCGTAGGGAACCCAGGTCCAGACGATCTCGCCGGGGTCGGCGTCGCCGTCGAGGTTGGGGGCGTACTCGAGGTGGCGGCCGCTGCGGGGCCTGGGCAAATGCTGAGGAGGGCGAGGGCGCGCCGGGGCGGGGCGTCTCAACTTGCCGAAGAGGGAACTCAGAATCTTGGCCACCGCAGCACTCTAGGGCAGGCCTAATTGACGAAGTCCTGGGTCATCCACGTGATGCCCTTGGAATCGCGGACGATGCTCAGGCCGATGCGCTTGAAGCCGGTGTTCAGCAGGTTCTTGCGGTGGCCGTCGTTCGGGGGCTTCTCGGCGAGCATGCTGTCGGTCAGACCATTGGCGGCTCTGATGATTGCCGCCTCGCTGGAACCGCTCGAGCCGAAGCCGATGTTCTCGCCCGCCGAGCTCCAGTTGACGCCCTGAGCGCTGAAGCGGTCGCCGAGACCCTTCTCGCCGGGGCACTCGTGCTCCAACCCGCAGCCGTTGATCATCAGCTGGGTGTGCAGGGCGGAGGCCTTCGAGAGCTTTGTGTCCAGGGTCAGCGCGGCCAGGCCCTCGTCGGCGCGGGCGGCGTTGATGTGCTGGAGGACCGCGTCCAGCACGTTGTCGCCGGTCGAGGGGACGGGGGCGGTCGTCTTCGTCTTCTTCGGAGCGGTCGTCGTCTTGCGAGGCTTGGGAGAGGTTGTCGTCTTCTTGGGGGTGGGAGTGGCGCTGGGGGTGGGCGCTTCCGTGATCGACGGGGAGGGCGTGGTGGCTTCCTCCGACGGCAGCTCCGAGGCGACCGCCGCCGCCGGAGTCGGTTCCGCCTCCGCGTGCCGGCTCAGGCCGATGACCGTGAATCCGGTGCCGATCACCACGGCGGTCGCCCCGGCCACCAGCGTGTAACGGAGACGGGCGGCGGTGGGCAGCGACACGGGGGCACCTTCGGTAGCGGGCAGGGGACAGCGCCCGTTCACTATGGGTGCACCTTCGATGCCGTGCCCGCGAGCTAAAGAGCCCTTAAGACAACGATCACGGACTTCTAATGAAGACGGTCGAACTCTCCGTCGCGCACGCCGTCGAGAAAGGCCTGCCATTCGACGTGGCTGAAGGTCAGCGCGCCGCCGTCGCGGTCCTTGGTATCTCGTACGGCCACGACCTCCGGAAGGTTCACGGCGACCTCGACGCAGTCGCCGCCGTTGCCGCCGCTGCGGGTGCTCTTGTGCCAGACGGCACCGGACAGGTCACTCATCGCTCTCCTTGATGATCGCGTGAATGAGATCGTCCGACTCGCTCTGGCCGAGGGCGGTCGCTTCGAGTTCGATCCAGATCGATTCGTACGTCTCCACCTCCGCGAGTTTATCGAGGTAGAGCGCTCCGGTGAGGTTCTCGCAGTAGATGGTTGTCGGTTCGGGCGACGCGGCGCCGACCGCTGGGAAATCGAGGATGGTGAATTGTCCGGAACTCGCGGCGCGGTGCGGGCCGGCCGAGAACGGGATCACCCGGACGCAGACGTTCGGACGGGTCGAAACATTGACCAGATGGGCGAGTTGTTTGCGCATACCGAGCCGGTCGGGGATGGAGCGGCGGAGCACACCCTCGTCGACCATCACGTCGAGCATCGGCGCCGACGGCCGGGTCAGAAGGGACTGACGTTCCATCCGTACGGCCACCGCGTTGCGCACGGCCGCCTCGTCGTTCCCGGTCCAGGCGCGGAAGACCCAGTCGGCGTACTCGCGGCTCTGCAGCAGGCCCGGAATCACGCTGGGCGAGAACGAGCGCAACCGGCTGGCGGCCTGCTCCATCCCGACGTACAGCTCGAACCAGCCCGGGACGACGTCGCCGTAGGCGTGCCACCACCCCCTCGCCTTCGACGCCTGCGCGAGCCCGATCAGCACCTCGGTCATCTGCGGCGTGGCCCGGTAGACGCCGCACATGGCGATCACGTCGTGCTTGCGCACCGGGACCTCGCCGTTCTCGATCCGGTACATCCGGGCGCGGGAGAACTCGAGCTCCTCGGCCGCGGCCATCAGCGTGATGCCGGCCTGCTCGCGGAGCTGCCGCATGAGCCGGCCCACCTGGCGGCGGGGAACGGTCGACCCGGAGTCCGACATGCGCGCTCCTTTTGAGAATTCCTGTGCGAGATTCCCAGTGGGACACAGAGTAGGCGCTTGATCGCTCTTCGTGAATGCCAAAAACGTCATGATCCTCAAGGGCCGCGTCTCCCCTAGAATCGGCGGCCATGAGCGACAGGTTCGACACCGGCGTGGCCCACCCCGCCCGGCGCTACAACTACTGGCTCGGCGGCAAGGACAACTTCGCGGCCGACCGGGAGTCCGGGGACCTGCTCGCGAAGTCGTACCCCGCGGCCCGCATCGCCGCCCGGGCCAATCGCGCCTTCCTCCAGCGGGCCGTGCGCTACGTGGCCGGCGAGGCCGGAATCCGCCAGTTCCTCGACATCGGCACCGGCCTGCCGACGGCCGACAACACCCATGAGGTGGCCCAGCGGGTGGCCCCCACCGCCCGCATCGTCTACGTCGACAACGACCCGATGGTGATGGCGCACGCGCGGGCGCTTCTGACCAGCACCCCCGACGGCGAGACCCGCTACCTCGAGGAAGACCTCCGCAACCCGGCGAAAATCCTGGCCGAGGCGGAAATTCTCGACTTCTCGAAACCGGTCGGCCTGATCCTGGTCGCGGTCGTCCATTTCCTGCCCGCCCAGGAGGAAGCGGTTTCCATCGTGCAAACGCTGCTCGAGGCGCTTCCCTCCGGCAGCCATCTCGTGATGTCGTGCGCGACCACCGATTTCCTCACGCCCGAGCTCAAGGCCAATTGGGACGAGTCCCTGCGAACCGGCCGCTCCGACGTCCACCCCCGCACCCGAGCCGAGTTCGCAGAATTCTTCACCGGCCTCGAAATGGTTTCCCCCGGCGCGGTCGCGATCGGCGAATGGCGCCCCGACCCCGAGGCCGAGGAACACGCTTCGCCCCTCGAGGCGTCCCTCTTCGGCGCCGTCGGCCGCAAGCTTTAATCCCGATATCGTACGAGGCTCACCACGCCCCAACCGCAGAAAAGACGGTCCTTGCCTGGCGCTTTCCGGGCCGTCCCAATCCGGGCCGTCGTCCGCCGCCGGGCTGTCCCGGTGGGTCGCCCCGGGCCTAACGGCCCGACAGGCGGGCGTGCTTCTGGAGATACATCGCGGCGTCCGCCTCGGCCAGCACGTCGTCGGGAGAGAGGCCCGGCCCGCCGAGAGCGAACCCGACGCTGGCGCCGACCCGCACGGGCCCGGTGGCCAGCGGAATCTCCCAGGCCAGGGCCTGATGGACGGCGGCGGCCACCGCCTCCGCCCGCTCCCGGCCGGACGCCGGCAGCAGGGCCGCGAACTCGTCGCCACCGAGCCGCGCGACCGTGGCGTCCGCGCCGCACACGTGCCGCAGCCGCTCGGCGATCCGGCACAGCAGGTCGTCGCCGGCCAGGTGCCCGTACGTGTCGTTGATGGCCTTGAATCCGTCCAGGTCCACGAGCAGCACCGCGTACGGCCCGTCCGCCGCCACCGCGAACCGCCGCCACAGCAGCGCCCGGTTGGGCAGCCCGGTCAGTGGGTCGTGGAACGCCGCGTGCTCGAGCTTCTCCTCGTAGCCGCGCTGCGCGGTCACGTCGAGCAGCGCCACGATCGTCCCGTGCGCGGCCGGCACGGTCTCGGCGACGACCTGCGCCACCTTGCCGTCGCCCCGAACGAGCCGCAGCTCCAGGCCGGACTCCCCGGCCGCCAGCCTCGGCAGGTCCACGGGGGTGCCGTCGGCCCGGGTCGCGCGCAGCTCGTCGAGGGGGCCGGTCAACGCCGACGCGGCCGGGTTCGCGAGCACCACGCCGCCGGACGCGTCGGCCGCCAGCACCGGGAACGGCAGCCGGGTCAGCACGTCGTCGATCATCTGCGTGTGCCGGCGCTGCTCCTCGCGAAGGCGCAGCAGCAACGTCCGCATGCCGTAGACGACCAGCGACACCAGAGGCATGCCGAAGAAGACGCCGATGACCAGCGGAATGCCGGCGATCAGCGAGCCGGCCAGGCACACCACGATGTACCCGGCGATCATCGGGATCAGCCGGCGCAGGCTGCCGGTCGCGGCCCGGAACAGCAGCAGGAAGTAGACCGGGCCGAGCACCGGGTCGCTCTGCCCGAGCTTGACCAGCATCGCGCCGACCGCGATCAGCTCCAGCAGGTCGACCGGGAACGGGACGAGCCGCCCGCGGACGAACTCGTCGGCCCGCAGCAGCAGGAGCGCGGCCAGCACGCCGACGACGACCACCATCACGTCCCAGCCCGCGTGGGACGTGGCGGCCTGCACGAGCGCGAGCGCGCTCACGCACAGCATGGACACCAGGAACAGCAGGCGCAGCGAGCGAAGGGGGTCGCGGCGGATCAGGGCGGTCACCCTGCCAACGGTGATCTCCGCGAGGGGAAGGAACGGTATCGGCGGGGGAGCAGGCCGGTTAGATCTGGTGCCCGCGCTTGGTCAGCTCCTCCTCGATCGCGTCGCACACCGCCTCGACCACCGCCAACCGCGCGTAGTGCTTGTCGTCGCCCGGGATCACCCGCCAGCGCGCCCAGGTCGGGTCGCAGCGCTCCAGCATCTCCTCGACCGCGGCCTCGTACAGCGGGCGCTTCTCCCGGTTGCGCCAGTCCTCGTCGGTGAGCTTCCAGGTACGCAGCGGGTCCTGCGCGCGGTCCTCGAAGCGGCGCAGCTGCTCCTCCGGGGAGACGTGCATCCAGAACTTGACCATGATCATGCCCTCGGCGACCAGGGTCCGTTCGAACTCGACGATCTCGTTGTACGCCCGCTTCCACTGCTCCTCGGTCGCGAAGCCCTCGACCCGCTCGACCAGCACCCGGCCGTACCAGGAGCGGTCGAACACCGACATGCCGCCCCAGCCCGGCAGCTTCGGCCAGAAGCGCCACAGGAAGTGGTGCCGCTTCTCGTCGTACGTGGGCGCCGCGAACTGCGAGACCCGCACGTGCCGGGGGTCGATCGGCGCGACCAGGCGCTTGATCGCCCCGCCCTTGCCGGACGCGTCCCAGCCCTCGAAGACACAGGTGAGCGGCGGCCCGATGCGCTTCTCGCCGATCTGGCCGCCGAGAATGAGGCGCAGCCGGAGCAGGCGCTTCTGCGCCTCGTCGAGGCGGGCCTCGGCCTTCTTCTTCGAGATGTCGATCGGCGCGGTGGCGCTACCCAGGCGACTCATCCGTACAGCATGGCTAAACCCGGTGTGATGCGCACCGGCGGGTGCGGGAGAATCGCCGGTGTGACTCTCGTAGACGACCTGCAGTGGCGTGGGCTGATCCAGGACTCGACTCATCTTGAGGAGCTGCGGCAGCGGCTGGACGGGCCGGGCATCACCTTCTATGTGGGCTTCGACCCCACCGCCGCCTCCCTGCACGTCGGCCACCTCATGCAGGTGATGACCGCCCGCCGGCTCCAGCAGGGCGGGCACAAGCCGCTGTTGCTCGTCGGCGGCGCCACCGGCCAGATCGGCGACCCGCGCGAGTCCAGCGAGCGCTCGTTGAACCCGCCGGAGGTGATCGCCGGCTGGGTCGCGCGCATCCGCGAGCAGCTGGCCCCGTTCGTCACCTACGAGGGCGCGAACGGCGCCGAGCTGGTCAACAACCTCGACTGGACCGGCCCGACCTCGGTGATCGAGTTCCTGCGGGACGTCGGCAAGCACTTCCCGGTCAACAAGATGCTGGCCCGCGACGTGGTGCGCAACCGCCTCGAGACCGGCATCAGCTTCACCGAGTTCAGCTACCAGCTGCTGCAGGCGAACGACTTCTACCAGCTGCACGTGCGGCACGGCTGCGAGCTGCAGTACGGCGGCTCCGACCAGTGGGGGAACATCACGGCCGGCGTCGACTTCGTGCGCCGTCGCGGCGCCGGGCCGGTGCACGCGTTCACCACTCCGCTCGTGCTCAAGGCCGACGGCACGAAATTCGGCAAGAGCGAGGGCGGCGCGGTCTGGCTCGACCCCGCCATGACCTCCCCGTACGCGTTCTACCAGTTCTGGATCAACGCGGACGACCGCGACGTCAACCAGTACCTCCGCTACTTCAGCTTCAAGACCCGCGAGGAGCTCGAGGAGCTGGAAAAGGCGACGGCCGACCGCCCACAGGCCCGGTTGGCGCAGCGCGCGCTGGCCGAGGAGATCACGACGCTGGTGCACGGCGCCGAGGAGTCCGCCCAGGCGGTCACGGCGAGCCAGGCTCTTTTCGGACGAGGTTCGCTGGACTCACTCTCCGCGGCCACGTTGCGCTCCGCGTTGGGTGAGACAGGTCTCTTGCCCGTACGAGGTGAGCTCCCGTCCGTGGCGACGCTGCTCAAGGAGACCGGTCTCGTGGCGAGTGCCAACGAGGCCCGGCGGACGATCGCCGAGGGCGGCGCGTACCTGAACAACGAGCGCATCACCGACGGGGAGGCGGTGCCGCCGGCGTCCGCTCTGCTGCACGGCCGATTCCTCGTGCTGCGCCGCGGCAAGAAGTCCTTCGCCGGCGTCGAATACTCGGCCTGACCTGGGCTTTCTCAAGGTCGTTCCGCATTCGGCCCGCTGTGACCCGGCTCGCAGCGGGCCGATTTGGCAGCCGGGTGCGGGCCACTGTACTGTTTACGAGCCGCCAGGGAGACGGGCGAGCGACGCGGAGGCTTTCGGGCCGCCGGGCCGGCCGTTCTGGGGCAACCCCCACGAAATCGTTCGGCGGATCATCATGTATGGTTCGCGGCGTTGTTTCGCGGGGACTCGAGCTTTTTGGCTGCGCATTTCCGGGAGATTTACCGGATTTGACGAAGCGGTAAAGCGAGAGTAAAGTTAAACGAGTGCCCCGAGGGCGGTTTTGCTTCGGGTGTGGTTGTTCTTTGAGAACTCAACAGGGTGCTTGTAAAGCCAGTGCCAATTGTTTTATACCCTGGCCGGTTTGTTCCGGCTTGGATTCCTTTGGCAACATTTGTTTGTTGCCGGGACAGTTTTCCAAGTTTTTGTTGGAGAGTTTGATCCTGGCTCAGGACGAACGCTGGCGGCGTGCTTAACACATGCAAGTCGAGCGGAAAGGCCCTTTCGGGGGTACTCGAGCGGCGAACGGGT
>NZ_KB903349.1 GCF_000379645.1 Paractinoplanes globisporus DSM 43857 | reverse complement strand
TCGAAGTACGCCTCCACGACCAGCAGGAACAGGATCATGAAGGAGACCATCACGAACCAGTGCGCCGCGCCGATGTAGCCCCACTTGAGCATCCGGGTGTGACCGAGCGTCTCGGTCAGCATCTTCCTCGTCCGCACGCCCTTGTCGGCGAAACGCTCCGGGGCCGGCTGACCCTGACGGATCACCGCGGTGATCGTCAGAACGGCACGCACCGCCAGCACAACGGCCGTGATCGTCACGGCGCCGGCCAGGACGGTGGCGACTATCTGCGCGATCCCCATCTGCGGTCCTCCTCGGTCGGCTGCCTATGTTACCCATGAGTAATAGACGGCCTCGCGCCGCGGGTCAAGTTTGCACTGTCAGTGCACATTCTTGACAAGACCGAAGCGCGCAAAGCGCACTCCGCATCCAGCGCGGAGTGCGCTAAAACAGACGAAGATCACATTACCCGGCGGAAGCGGGCATCGCGGGCTTAACGCCAGCGGGACAGGATGCCCAGCGATGCCACCATGCAGCCGAAACCGATCGCGAGGTTCCAGTACGACCAGGACTCCACCGGCCAGCGCTGCGAGGACAGGTAGTAAACGACCAGCCAGGCGATGCCCACCACGATCAGGGCTACCGCGGTGACGGGCAACCAGGTCGGGCTCGGCTTCTTGGACGCCGCGGCTGCCGCCGGTCGGACATCCGTCGGCGGCGTGTAGACCTTCTTCTTGCGAACCTGAGACTTCGGCACGGTGCTCTCCTGAAGGGCAACAAGTGGTGAACAACCCACCGCTGAGCGGCTCGGGAGTGCCCGAATGCTGCCCGTGGCGAATACTGTTCGACCGCTAGCGTAGTCAAGGCGGCGCGCAGACCGGCACCCGCCGGGCGAGGAAAATGTCCGGAGCGGCATTTCGGGAGGCAGTTGCCTCTCTGGAGGGGATGGGTAAGTGGAGTACACGACCGGCGCGCCGTCGTGGCGGCTCGTGTTGCGGCGTGCTCTCGGCGGGCTGCGTCCCCGCAAGAGAGGCCTGCGCGGCCGGTGGACGGTCGGGGTGCCGCTGATCGCGCTCGCCGCCGGATTGCTCTTCACGACCTCGGCCCGCACCGCCGACGGCACCCAGCTGCGCGACGACCGCCGACCGCAGCTCGCCCAGCTGATCGCCGACAAGCGCACCCGGCTCGACGCCCGGGAGAAGACGGCCGCCAAGCTGCGCGCCGAGGTCGACCAGGACACGGCCCGCCTGGCCGAGGTCGACCAGCCGGTCAAGGAGGCGCGCGAGCGGGCCGACGCGATGCGCGCCGCGGCCGGCTTCACGGCCCTGCGCGGGCCCGGTCTGACCGTCGTCCTCAACGACTCCCCCCGCCGGGGCGCCGACCTCGGCCCAAACGCCCCCGACAACGACGATCTCGTCGTCCATCAGGGTGACGTCCAGGCCGTCGTCAACGCTCTCTGGGCCGGTGGAGCCGAGGCAATGTCGATCATGGATGTCCGCGTCATCTCGACCAGCGCGGTACGCTGTGTCGGCAACACGCTGCTACTACACGGCCAGGTCTTCTCACCGCCATTCAAGATCACTGCGATTGGCGAACCCACAGCGATGCATCGCGCGTTGGATTCCGCGGAGGGAGTCCAGCAGTTCAGGGATGCGGTCGCTGACTTCGGACTCGGCTACTCGGAGACTGTGGAGAGGAACGTGACGGTGCGGGCGTACGACGGGTCGAGCGACCTCCGATCCGCTCGGGTTGCCGACTGATGGCCGACCCGGACAACAACTCCGGGCGGCACCGCGCTCCCGACGGTGACGCCCAGACGGCGTACATCCCCCGGATCACCGACGCCTCCCCTGACGGCGTCCCCGGCGGCCCACTCGCGCCCCCGGTCGGCCTAGGCAGCCCAGCCGCCGCACCGCAGGCCCAGGGACGCCCCACACCACCGCCGCAGACCCAAGCCCGCCCCACACCACCGTCGCAGGACCAGACCCAGCCCCTGCCGCCGCGCGCCCAGACCCAGGCCGGCCCACCAGCCCAGGCCCAGCCCCTGCCCCCGCGAGCCCAGGTCAGCCCACCGGCCCAGCCTCTGCCGCCCCGGGCGCAAGCCCAG
>NZ_KB903348.1 GCF_000379645.1 Paractinoplanes globisporus DSM 43857 | reverse complement strand
GCGCCCGGGTCCCGCGCCCGGGTCCCGCGCCCGGGTCCCGCGCCCGGGTCTCGCGCCCACCCGCACCCGCCCCGCACCCGCGCCGCGGCGGCGCCCGGCCCGCCCTGGCTCCCGCGCCCGGCCGGCTTCACGCGGTCAGCCCTTGGCGAAGAACTCCCGCAGCGCGTCCGCCACCAGCCCCGGCGCCATGGCCGTCACAAAGTGCGACTGCCCCGGCCAGATGACCCTCCGCACGCCCGGAAGGACGGCCGCCAGCGCGTTCATCGTGCTCGGCATCGGCTCCCAGGTGTCCGCGCCCTGCATCAGCAGCGTCGGCACGGCCACGGCGGCCCACCGCTGCAAGTCGGTCTCGTCGCCGGCCAGCGCCTCGAGATCGTGCAACCACCCGACCGCCGACCGCCGCGCCTCGACCGGGTCCGGCGTCTGCTGCGCCGCCCCGGCCGCGAACGCCGCCACGATCGCGGCCGGCACCCGCGTCACCTCGTTGAGCACCGCGAACATCGAAGCCGCGTCGTCCCGCTCGAAGGCGTCCCGATACCGCGCCAGCAGCGGAACGATCACGTCCTCGGCCGCGAACAACGGCGGCTCGAAGATCGCCAGCGACCGCAGATACCGATGCCCGCCCACCGCCGCGTGCAGCGCCAGCGTCGACCCGTAGGAAGCCCCCACCAGATGAGCCGGCCGGCCCACCTCGTCAAGCACGGCGGCCACATCCGCCACCTCGATCGCGAACGACTTCGGCCCCGGCGGCACGTCGCTCGGCCCATACCCGCGCCGTGCCGGCATCCACAACTCGAACTCGCCCTCGAGCAGCCCCGCCACGCCCGCCCACGAGTGCAGCCCACCGCCCGAACCGTGCACGAGCACGACCGGCTCCCCGGCCCCGATCCGCCGCACCACCAGGCGCGTACCGTCCGCCGACCGAACCTCTAGATCACTCACCCGGCAAGGGTCGCAGGCCCCTCCCCCGATCGCTCCCCATTTACCGGCTCGCGGTCCACCGGCTCGCGGCTGGCCGGCTCGGCGTGCATCAGCTCGAACTCGACTCGCCGGGCTGCCGGGTCGGCGACGGTCAGCCGCGCCCGGATCCGCTCGCCCAGCGGCAGGTCGCCCAGGCAGCGGGCCCGCACGGCCGGGTCGTCCAGCGCCACGGTCCCGCCCGGCGGCCGGTTCCCGCGCGGCTCGTCCCGGTCGACGACGCCGGCGTCGAAGCTTTCCCCGACCCGCCGGTGCAGCAGCACGGCCTCGGCCAGGTCGATCGCGCCCCGGGTCGCCGAGCCGGCCAGCCGGTCGCTGTCGCCCATGGCCTTGGGCAGCCGCGGCAGCGCCTCCCGCGCCCACCCCGGCACCTCGGTCCCGGCCGCCAGCGCCAGGCACACCTCGGTCGCGTACCGGTCGGCGAGCCGCCGCAGCGGCGCCGTGACGTGCGCGTAGGGCGCGCCCACCCCGCCGTGCCCGGTCTCGGCCGGCGGATCCCCGTCGAACGGCGTGTAGGCGGCGCCCCGCAGCAGTTCCGCCGCCTGGTCGAGGAAGGCCGCGCCGCGCGGCGACGCCGGGTCGGCCGCCGCCACCACGGCCCCCACCGCGGCACCCGCCGGCCAGGTCACCCCGAGCGACGCGGCCGCCGCACGCAGCTTCGCGACGGCCTCCGGCCGGGCCGCCGGCATCGTGCGCAGCAGCCCGATCCGGCCGCGCAGCATCAGGGTCGCCGCGGCAACGCCGGTGAGCAGCGAGATCTGCGCGTTGTGCTCCTCGACCGGCAACGGCGCCCGCAGCACCAGCCGCCAGCCCTCGCCGTCGCGCTCCAGCTCCTGCTCGGGCAGTGGCAGGTTCACCGCGCCCCGGGCCGCGGCCCGCTCGGCGAGCAGCCGCCCCAGCTCGGGCAGCAGCGCGACCGGCTCCGGCGCCGTGCCCGCGTCGACCTGCCGCTGCACGCCCTCGTAGTCCAGCTTGGCCCGGCTGCGCACGAGCGCCCGCTCCAGCGCGATCCCGGCGATCTCACCGTCCGCGTCGAGGTCGATCGTCCACACCACCGCGGCCCGGTCACCGTCGGGCAGCAGGCTGGCCGCGCCCTCGCCGAGCACCTCCGGATGCAGCGGAATCCGGCCGTCCGGCAGGTAGACGGTCTGCCCGCGCACCCAGGTCTCGACCTCGAGCGCCCCGCCCGGCCGCACGAACGAGGCGACGTCGGCGATCGCGTACCGCACCCGGTAACCGCCGCCGGCCCGCCGGCCCAGGTGCATGGCCTGGTCGAGGTCGCGCGAGGTGGCCGGGTCGATCGTCACGAACGGCACCTCGGTCAGGTCGGTCACCGGCCGCGGCGGACTGGCGGCGGCCGCGGCCGCCTCGGCCATCGCCTCCGCCGGAAACTCCCCCGGCAACCGCAACTCCCGCCGCAGCACCGAGAAGTCGATCTGCGGCGCCCACACCCTCTTGATCGGCACGGCTCATTCCTACCAGCAGACACGCCGATGGCCACGCACGAGTCGCGCGTGGCCATCGATCACCCGCTTTGTCACGCGCGCTTGGCGGCAACCTTCCGCCCCGATGGCGTACGCCCGGAGCCCGCACCCGGCGCATTACCGGCCGCCGCCTTCCGAGCCGCGGCCGCCGTGGCCGCCGTGGCCACCTTCGCCGCGTTCGTGGCCGACGTCTTGGCCATGCCCCCGGCCCGCCCCACGTTGGTCGCCTTCGCCACGTTCGTGGTCTTGGCCGCCCGCCCCCGAGCCGTCCCCGACTCGTTCGTGGACGACCGCTTACCCGCCCGCCCCGGCGCCGCCGTGTTGGCCCCCTTGGCCGCCATAGCCCCCGCCATGGTCGCCTTGGCCGCCGCGGCCCCACTCCCCGCAACCCTGCTCGCCCCCGCCTTGGCAAGAGCAGCCTTGGAAGCGGCAGCCTTAGTGGCAGCAACCTTGGTCGCGGCAGCCTTGGTGGCAGCGGCCTTCGTGGCAGCGGCCTTGGTAGCAGCGGCCTTGGTGGCAGCAGCCCTGGTGGCAGCGCTCTTGGCCGCGGTCGCCTTGGTCACGGCGCTCTTGGTCGCCGTCGCCCTCGTCCCGGTAGCCCTACCGGCCGACGCCTTCTTCGCGGTCGCCGTGCCGGCGGACGCCCTCTTCGCGGCCATCGACTTGGTAGCCGGCGCCTTGGTAGCCGTCGTCTTAGCCGCGGGCGCCCGGGTCCCAGCCGTCTTCCCCGGCATCGCCCTGGTCCCCGACGCGACCTTGGCGGCCGCCTTCTTGGCCGTCGTCGCCGCCTTGGCCGCTGTGCTGTTCGCCGCGGCGGTCTTGGCCATCGTCGCCTTGGCCATCGTCGCCTTGGCCGCCGTCGCCTTGGCCGCCGT
>NZ_KB903347.1 GCF_000379645.1 Paractinoplanes globisporus DSM 43857 | reverse complement strand
GGTCGCTCGAACAGCGTGCGGATGGCCTCGGCCGACGCTCCGGTCACATGGAATCGGGTAGCCAGCCGGTCGGCCAGCGCGGTCGGGCCCTGCTGGGCGGCCGCGGCGGCCACGACGATCAGGAGCGGGATGAGNGTGGTGAACGCCTGACCGCCCAGCACCAGCGCCCGATCCCGCCCGCTGATGGCGGCGAAGCGCCGCAGGCAACGAACCGGGAGTAACGGTTCGGCCCGTGCGACAAGTTCCGCTCCGCGTTCCGTCCCGGTCCGGATCAGTCGCTTGTGAAGCCCCGGCGGCCGTGCCGGTCGGCCCGGCGGAGGATCCGGGGGCTGCGCGGCCGTCGGCGGGCTTCCATCGACCGTCACATCGACATCTCCTAACGCGCCGCACCATGAACACGGATGGGCGGACGTCTGCCCGCGAGCCATCCTCCTCCCGATCCGGCGGCCGGGGCCTCGTCCCGCGTGGGTGAGTTCGCCGGCCCGGCGAACGCAGCACGGCTCATTGTGGACCGAGCGGTGAGGATGACCACCCGACCGCAGGGCCCGCGCTGACCGGTGAGACCGTTATCGTCGTCGATCAAGGGGCCGCCACTCTCCGCCGTACACAATCGGGCAATTGATTTGGGTCATCGACAAAGCTGCTCCTGGCCGTCGCATGCCGTTCAGATCATGTCCGCCCGGGGTCGGAGAGGGACGCCTAGCGTCCGTTTGTTGAAACCTGAGAGCTTGGAGGTCGGGCTCGTGTCCCGTGCATTATTGAGGCGCGTCGCCATCGCGGCGTTGTCGCTGTCCACCGTGGGTGTCGCCAGTTCACTGACCGGCACGCCCGCGCTCGCGAACCCGGCCGGAACCGGTCTGGTCATCAGCGAGGCGTACGTCAATGGCGGCTCGGCCGGCGCCAGTTACCTGAACAAATTCGTCGAGCTGTACAACCCGACCGGAAGCGACATTCCGCTCTCCGGCGACACGCTGCAGTACCGGGCTCCCACCAGCACCGTCGTGCCGAGCGGGGCGCAGGTGTTCGCGTTGTCGGGGACGGTTCCGGCGCACAGCCACTTCCTGATTCAGCTGCCGAGCAACGGTGCGAATGGCGCCGCGCTGCCGCCGGCCGACCTCAGCACCGGAAACAGTGTCAACCCGGGCGCGGCGGGCGGCACGCTCTTTGTCGCGGCGAGCTCGACCGGCGTGCTGCCGACCGATTCGTCCGTGATCGACAAGATTGGCTGGGGCACGAGCAATTCGCCGGAAGGCACCGCCCCGAGTGGCAATTCGGTCGTTCTGAGCTATCAGCGGGCGGCCGACGGCACGGACACCGACAACAACGCGGCCGATTTCCAGGTCGCCACGCCGACTCCGACCGCTAAAGAGGCACCGACCGGCGTTTCGGTGGTCAACCCCGGGACGCAGAACGCGACCGCCGGCACCGCGATCGCGCCGATCACCCTGTCGGCCAGTGGCGGCGTCGGGCCGTACACCTGGACCGCGACGGGCCTCCCGGCCGGGCTGGATATTTCCGATACGGGGGTAATTTCGGGCACGCCGACGACCGCGGGCACGTCCAGCGTCACCGTGACCGCCACCGAGACCGGGGGCGTCGCCGGCAGTGCGACCTTCAGCTTCGTCGTCACCGCGCCGGCCGTCGTCCTCCCGATCGCCGCGATTCAGGGGACGACCGACACTTCCCCGTACGTCGACCAGACCGTCATCACCGAGGGCGTCGTCACCGCGGCCTACCCGACCGGCGGCTTCAACGGGTTCTTCGTCGAGACCCCCGGCCCCGACACCACCCCCGGCGCGTCGGACGGCGTCTTCGTCTTCGGCTCGATCTCGGCCGCCCAGGTCGCGGTCGGCGACAGCATCCGGGTCACCGGCAAGGTCGCCGAGTTCCAGGGCGAAACCGAGATCACCGGCCCCACGGTGACCAAGCTGGACACCCCGCTGCCGGCCGTCGAGCCGCGCACGATCCCGTGGTCCGGCCTCGACACCGACGCCGAGAAGGAGGCCCACGAGGGCGAGCTCGTCGCGCCGCAGGGCACCTTCACCGTCACGGACAACTTCGACACCAACTTCTTCGGCTCGTTCACCCTGGCCGCCGGCGACACGCCGCTGCGCCAGCCGACCGACGCCGGCAAGGCGGGCAGCCCCGAGGCCCAAGCCGTCGCCGCCGACAACGCGGCCCGCATGGTCACCCTCGACGACGGCGCGAGCCTGAACTACTCGAGCGCCGCGAACACCGGCAAGCCGCTGCCCTGGCTGACCCCGGACAACACGGCCAGCGTCGGCTCCAAGGTGACCTTCCACCAGCCGGTCGTCCTCGAGTACCGGTTCTCGCTGTGGAACTTCCAGCCGCAGCACCAGGTCACCGACGACGGCGCGGCGGTCGCGACGTTCAGCGACACCCGCACCGGCAACCAGCACCCGCGCTCGTTCGGCGGCGCCAGCCTGGCCACGTTCAACGTGGAGAACTACTTCCCGGAGACCGGGGAGAAGTACGAGGCGGCGGGCCTGGGCACCTGCACCTACTACACCGACCGGGCCGGCAACCGCATCGCGGTCAACACCTGCACCGGCAGCGGGCCGCGCGGCGCCGCCAACGACGTGAGCTTCGCCCGCCAGCAGGCGAAGATCGTCACCGGCATCAACCGGCTGAACGCCAGCGTCGTCTCGCTCGAGGAGGTCGAGAACTCGGCCTGGTTCGGCCAGCCCCGCGACACCGCGCTGGCCGGTCTGGTCGACGCGCTCAACGCCGCGGCCGGTTCCACCATCTGGGCGTACGTGCCGTCGCCGTCCGCGGACAAGCTGCCGCCGCTCGCCGACCAGGACGTGATCCGCACCGCGTTCATCTACAAGCCGGCCGACGTGGCGCTGGTCGGCTCGTCCCGGGTGCTGACCACGGCGTCCGGCCCCGGCCAGTCGTTCTCGATCGCCCGCGAGCCGCTCGCGCAGGGCTTCAAGCGGGTGGGCGCCACCGACGCCGACGCGTTCGTGGTCGTCGCCAACCACTGGAAGTCGAAGGGCTCCGGCACCCCGCTCTACCCCGGCGACGAGGAGGACACGTCGTCCCCGGCAGTCGACCAGGGCGCGTTCAACGCCACCCGGGTGCACGAGGCGCAGGACACCATCGCGTTCGCCGACTCGGTGGCCGCGGACCTGAAGACCAACCGCGTCTTCCTGGTCGGTGACTTCAACTCGTACACCCAGGAGGACCCGATGCAGGTCCTCTACGCCGACGGCTACACCGACCTCGGCTCGCAGTACGACCCGGCCGAGCAGACGTACTCGTTCAACAGCCTCGAGGGCTCGCTCGACCACGTGCTGGCCAGCCCCGGCGCCCGCACGATGGTCACCGGCGCCGACGTCTGGCAGATCAACGCGCAGGAAGCGATCGCCTACGCGTACAGCCGCTACAACTACAACGCGACGCTGCTCTTCAACGGCGCCGACCCGTTTGCCGCCTCCGACCACGACCCGGTGGTAGTCGGCCTCACCCTCCCGTCGGCCCCCGACTGGAACAGCAAGAAGATCTACAACACCGGCGACCTGGTCTACTACAACGGCTCCACCTGGCGGGCTCTCTGGTGGACCCTGAACCAGAAGCCCGGCGACCCGTACGGCCCCTGGGAGCAGATCCTGACCACCCAGGACGGCACGGCCCTCTGGACCGCGTCCCGCATCTTCGTTTCCGGCGACGTGGTCTCCTACCAGGGCAAGAAGTACGTAGCCCAGTGGTGGACCCGCAACCAGAAGCCCGGCGACCCGTGGGGCCCCTGGAAGCCCACCAGCTGAGCGTTGCCTTTCTGAGGGCCGCCCCGGTTCCGGCCGGGGCGGCCCTTCCGCTCACCCTCCGCGCTCCGCCGCCGGGCTGTCCCGGCCCCCGAGCTACCGGACAATTGTGTCTCGGCTTCCGTTCGCGCTGGAGCGCCGGCGAACTCACCCACGCGGGACGAGGCCCGGCCACTGTGTCGGGAGGACGATGGCTTGCGGGTAGGGGCGTTCGCGCTCACCGTGCGGCGTGTGAGGAGATGTCGATGTGACGGTCGATGGATGCCCGCCGACACCAGGCCGGCCGGCCCACGCGGGGGCCGGTGTCGAGAGCCGGTCGCGGGCGCGGCCATGACCGCCGATCGGCCGGACGCGCAGCCTCCGGATCCCGCGCCGAGCCGGCCGGCAGCGCCGGCACGGCCGCCAGGGCTTCACCGGCGACTGATCCGGACCGGGACGGAACGCGGAGCGGAACTTGTCGCACGGGCCGAACCGTTACTCCCGGTTCGTTGCCTGCGGCGCTTCGCCGCCATCAGCGGGCGGGATCGGGCGCTGGTGCTGGGCGGTCAGGCGTTCACCACNCTCATCCCGCTCCTGATCGTCGTGGCCGCCGCGGCCGCCCAGCAGGGCCCGACCGCGCTGGCCGACCGGCTGGCTACCCGATTCCATGTGACCGGAGCGTCGGCCGAGGCCATCCGCACGCTGTTCGAGCGACC
>NZ_KB903346.1 GCF_000379645.1 Paractinoplanes globisporus DSM 43857 | reverse complement strand
GCGAGATCTCGCGGCAGCCCAGCCCGGAAGCGGCGGCACGGAGGCCGGGACGGCAGCGCCCGGCCTCGTGTCGGCGGGACCGGGCGTGACCTCGTACGGTATCGGGATTTTTCAGGAAATGCAGGCGCAGATGATGAGCGCGGCCCCGAAATGGGTGGCGGCCGAGACCATCGCGCCGCCGTGGCGGTCGGGCGTGCAGATGACGTCGCCGAGCTTGCCGGGGGTCATCCAGTCGAGCACCAGGAACGCCAGGCCCATGATGGCGATGCCGACCAGGCCGAAGATGACCGTCGAGGCGAGGCCCTGGCCGAACGAGTCGTAGCTCGTGAAGATGGCCGTGAAGACGATCAGGGCGATGCCCAGCTGGTTGGCCGCGAGCAGCAGGGACGCGTTGGGGTTGCGGTCGGTCCAGATCAGGTCGCGCAGCTTTCCCGGCGTGAGCCAATCGATCAGGACGTATCCGAGGGCCATCAGGCCGATACCGATGAGTCCGAAAACGATGCTGCGGCCAGCACCCTCGAGCAGATCTTGCAGCACGGTCTCTCCTTCATGAAGTCAGAGAGACCGTACAAGAACGGATCTACAGTTCTACAGCGCTCCCAGATAACGTTCCCGCTCGTAGGGGGTGACTTCGCGGCGGTACTGCTCCCACTCGGCCCGCTTGTTGCGCAGGAAGAAGTCGAACACGTGCTCGCCGAGCACCTCGGCGACCAGCTCGGACTTGCTCATCACGTCGATGGCCTCGGAGAGGTTTTCCGGCAGCGCCTCGTAACCCATGGCCTTGCGCTCGGCGGGGGAGAGCGACCAGACGTCGTCCTCGGCGCCGGGGGGCAGCTCGTAGCCCTCCTCGATGCCCTTGAGGCCGGCGCCGAGCATGACGGCGAACGCCAGGTAGGGGTTCGTCGCGGAGTCGATCGAGCGGACCTCGACGCGGGCCGAGTTCGGCTTGCCGAAGGCGGGGACGCGGACCAGGGCGCTGCGGTTGAGGTGGCCCCAGCTGACGAAGGCGGGGGACTCGGTGATCGCGTTGGGCAGCTGCAGCGGGAAGAGGCGCTTGTAGGAGTTCACCCACTGGTTCGTCACCGCCGTGTACTCCCGGGCGTGGACCAGGAGGCCGGCGATGAACGCGCGGGCCGTCTTGGACAGCTTCATCGGGTCGTCGGCGTCGTGGAACGCGTTGCGCTCGCCCTCGAACAGGGAGAGGTGCGTGTGCATGCCGCTGCCGGGCTGGTCCGTGTACGGCTTGGGCATGAACGTGGCCCGCACGCTCTGCGTGAGCGCGACCTCCTTGACCACGTGGCGGAAGGTCATGATGTTGTCGGCCGTGGTCAGGGCGTCGGCGTAGCGGAGATCGATCTCCTGCTGGCCGGGGGCGACCTCGTGGTGGCTGAACTCGACGGAGATGCCGATGCGCTCGAGGGCGAGCACGGCCTGACGGCGGAAGTCGCGGGCCACCGAGTGGGTGGTGTGGTCGAAGTAGCCGCCGGTGTCGACCGGGATCGGGACCGAGCCGTCCAAGGGGCCGTCTTGCACCAGGAAGAACTCGACCTCGGGGTGGGTGTAGAAGGTGAAGCCCTTTTCGGCGGCCTTGGCCAGGGCGCGGCGCAGCACGTGGCGCGGGTCGGCCCAGGCGGCACTGCCGTCGGGGAGCAGGATGTCGCAGAACATGCGGGCGCTCTCGCCGCTGGCGCCGCCCTCGAACGGGAAGACCTGGAAGGTCGTGGGGTCGGGCATGGCGACCATGTCGGACTCGTAGACCCGGGCGAAGCCCTCGATCGCCGAGCCGTCGATGCCGATGCCCTCCTCGAAGGCGGACTCGAGCTCGGCCGGGGCGACGGAGACGCTCTTGAGGGTGCCCAGCACGTCGGTGAACCAGAGCCGGACAAAACGGATGTCGCGCTCCTCGAGTGTGCGAAGCACGAACTCCTGCTGTCGGTCCACGGTCACTCCTGGTCGCTCCGGCGCTGACGAGCCAGTGTCGCCCGGCTCCGTTACGCCGAGATTACGCTGGCCGGGAGCCGCCGCGGCGTCCCGGGTGCGGTCCGTGCGGAAGAATGAGGGCATGCCCACGCTGCGGATCGCCCTGGCCCAGGTGAACTCGACGGTCGGCGACATCGCCGGTAACGCGGCGGCCGTGCGCCGCTGGTCCCGGCTCGCCGCCGACGCGGGGGCGCAGCTGGTGGCCTTCCCGGAGATGATGCTGACGGGGTACCCGATCGAGGACCTCGTCTTCCGGGACTCGTTCGTTGCGTCGTCTTTGTCCGCTTTGTCAACGCTGGCCGCCGACCTCGCCGCCGACGGTCTGGGCGATTTGGCGGTCGTAGTGGGATATGTCGACGCGGACGGGCCGGCGGCGACCAGCTCGGAGGCGACTCCGGGGTGCGGGCGGCGGGATGCCTCGGCGCTGCTTCACGCCGGACAAGTTGTGGCAAAGTACTACAAACATCACCTGCCCAACTACGGCGTGTTCGACGAGGGCCGGTACTTCGAGCCGGGGCAGTCGCTGACCGTCGTGCGCTTCGGCGGGGTGGACATCGCGCTCACGGTCTGTGAGGACATCTGGCAGGCCGGTGGCCCGTTCACCGCGGCGCGGCGGGCCGGGGCGGGGCTGGTGCTGAACATCAACGCCTCGCCGTACGAGCTGAACAAGGACGACGTGCGGCTGCCGCTGGTGATGCGGCGGGCGGCCGAGGCCGGCGCGGCCGTGGCCTATGTGAACGCGGTGGGCGCGCAGGACGAGCTGGTCTTCGACGGCGACTCGATGATCGTGACGGCCGGCGGCGAGCTGCTGACCCGGGCCGGGCAGTTCACGTCGGAGCTGCTCGTTCACGACTTGTCGCTGCCGGCGGCCGATGCCACGCCCAACCGGGCCGAGAAGACGGACACCGAGCCGCTGCCGATCGTCGAGCAGTGGATCGACGACGAGATGGAGATTGTCCGGTTTGTCCTGCCCACGGAACCCCGTCCGGCCCACCGGGACAAAAAGGACGGCGGCATCGCGGAAAGGATCGCCGACGAGGCCGAGATCTGGTCCGCGCTGGTCCTCGGCCTGCGCGACTATGTCAACAAAAATGGGTTCAGATCGGTGATTTTCGGACTGTCGGGAGGAATCGACTCCGCGGTCGTCGCCGCGATCGCGGTCGACGCGCTCGGGCCGGATCGGGTCTTCGCCGTCTCCATGCCCAGCGGCTATTCCTCGGCCGGCTCCCGCGACGACGCGGCCGAACTGGCGAAGCGCACCGGCATCGACTACCGCGTCGAGGCGATCCAGCCCATGGTCGACGCCTTCCTCGCCAACCTCTCGCTCTCCGGCCTCGCGGTGGAGAACCTCCAGGCGCGGGTGCGCGGCGTGATCCTGATGGCCCTGTCCAACCAGGAGGGCCACCTTGTCCTCACCACCGGCAACAAGAGCGAGCTCGCGGTCGGTTACTCCACGCTCTACGGCGACTCGGTCGGCGGCTTCAACCCGCTCAAGGACGTGCCCAAGACGATGGTCTACCGGCTGGCCCGCTGGCGGAACGAGCAGGGCGACCCGCCCATCCCGGAGAACTCGATCACCAAGCCGCCGAGCGCCGAGCTGCGCCCCGACCAGAAGGACTCCGACTCGCTGCCCGAGTACGACCTGCTCGACCCGATCATCCGCGGCTACGTCGACCACGATCTCGGCCGGGAGCAGCTGATCGAGGCGGGCAACGATCCGGCCCTGGTCGACCGGGTGCTGCGCATGGTCGACCTGGCCGAGTACAAGCGCCGGCAGTCCGCGCCCGGGCCCAAGATCTCCGGCAAGGCCTTCGGGCGCGACCGCCGTCTCCCGATTACGAACAGGTTTCGAGAAGGTTTGTGAAAACCTCCACTGACCCCTGACCGAGTGGCCATTCCGGGTGCGACGATTTCCGGACCCGGGGACCGCGAACGCGGCCTCGAGGGAAGGAGAGATCATGTCGGATATTCCCACCCTGTACGGCGGTCCGCCCACGCGCCGGGTACGCACCCGCGACCTGATCGCCGCCAAGTCCCGCGGTGACCGCTGGCCGATGCTGACCTCCTACGACCAGTACACCGCGTCGATCTTCGACCAGAACGGCGTACCGGTCCTGCTGGTCGGCGACTCCGCGGCCAACAACGTGTTCGGCTACGAGACCACGCTGCCGGTCACGGTCGACGAGCTGCTTCCGCTGGTCCGCGCGGTCGTCCGCGCCACCAAGACCGCGCTGATCGTCGCCGACATGCCGTTCGGCAGCTACGAGGAGGGCCCCACGCAGGCCCTGCGCACCGCCGTCCGGTTCATGAAGGAGGGCGGCGCCCACGCGGTCAAGCTCGAGGGTGGCCGCCGCGTCGCCGCCCAGATCGAGGCGCTGACCGGCGCCGGCATCCCGGTGATGGGCCACGTCGGCTTCACCCCGCAGAGCGAGCACACCCTCGGCGGTTACCGCGTGCAGGGCCGCGAGAACGAGGGCGCCCACGTCCTGGCCGACGCCCGGGCGGTCGCCGACGCCGGCGCCTTCGCCGTCGTCCTCGAGATGGTCCCCGGCGAGGTCGCCAAGACCATCACCAAGGAGCTGTCGATCCCCACCGTCGGCATCGGCGCGGGCCCCGACACCGACGCCCAGGTGCTCGTCTGGCAGGACATGGCCGGCCTCCGCACCGGCCGTATGCCACGCTTTGTCAAGCAATATGCCGATTTGGCGGGTGCGCTCGGCGACGCGACGCGTCAGTTCGCCGCCGAGGTCCGCGGCGGCGAGTTCCCCACGGCGGAGCACACCTTCTAAAGACATTTGCCCGTACGAGGTCACGCCCGGTCCCGCCGACACGAGGCCGGGCGCTGCCGTCCCGGCCTCCGTGCCGCCGCTTCCGGGCTGGGCTGCCGCGAGATCTCGC
>NZ_KB903345.1 GCF_000379645.1 Paractinoplanes globisporus DSM 43857 | reverse complement strand
CTGTCCGGCGGCGTGATCACGGGTGTGCAGTCCGGGTTGTGCCTGGACGCGAACGGCGCCGCCACCGCCAACGGCACGAAGATCATTCTCTGGTCGTGCAACGGCGCATCCAACCAGCGCTGGAGCACGCGCAGCTGATCGCCGGACGATGGCGACGTTAACGTTAACAAGGGATCCGCGCTAGTGTGCTCGCTCCGCAAGGCATCGAAGACGGACGAGAGTCCCTTGCCGATTCGATGCCGAGCGGGGCGAGGGTGTTTCCGCCCGCGGCAAATACCCATCCGCGCTGCCCCTGCCCAGGCTAAATGACCTGCTCAAGTGACCTGCTCACGGGCAAATCACTTCTGAAAACTTGTTATGTGTGGCATCGACGCCGAGTCGGCTTCGAATGGCGGCGAATTCGATTAATCCGTGTACTTGAATGTTCCGAAACATTCTGGCAATGTCGCCCTCGCGTGTTAACGCTCTCAGTGCCCCGCGCGAGCACTGCGCCCCGGTGTCATGGCGTACGGGCCTTCGTAGTCGGAATCTCCTCGAAGGGGGAAACGTGAAGTCCGAGGGTATGTACCCGAGCGTCGCGGATCCGCGACGCCGGCGCCGGCGATGGCTGCCGGTGGCGATCGCGTCGGTGACCGCATTGGCCGGCGGAGTCCTGGCGGTGGTGACCGCGTCGTCGGCGTCGGCGGCGACGGTGGACACCAGCGCCTGGTACACGCTGATCAACCGGAACAGCGGCAAGGCGCTCGACGTCTGCGGTTCGTCCACCGCCGACGGCGCGTGCGTCCAGCAGTACGCCGGCTGGGGTGGCACCAACCAGCAGTTCCAGTTCGTGAGCTCCGGCAGCGGCTACTACCGGGTCAAGGCCCGGCATTCCGGCAAGGTGCTCGACGACTACAACTTCTCGACGGCCGACGGCGCCGCGGTGGTGCAGTGGACCGACAACAACAGCACCAACCAGCAGTGGAGCCTGGCCGACTCGTCCGGCGGCTACGTCCGGCTGATCAACCGGACCAGCGGCAAGGCTCTCGAGGTGCAGGGCGCCGCCACCACCGACGGCGCGCCGGTCGTGCAGTACAGCGACTGGGGCGGCACCAACCAGCAATGGCAGCTCGTCCCGGTCGGTTCCACGCCGACCACGGGTCCGACCACGACGCCGCCGAGCGGTGGGTGTTCGCTGCCGTCGACGTACCGGTGGAGCTCGACCGGTGCGCTGGCCACTCCCAAGTCGGGGTGGGCCTCGCTGAAGGACTTCACCAACGTCGTCTACAACGGCCGGCACCTCGTCTACGCCACCACACACGACAACGGCTCGACCTGGGGATCGATGAACTTCGGCCTGTTCACCAACTGGTCGGACATGGGCTCGGCGAGTCAGAACGGGATGTCGTCGGGCACGGTCGCGCCGACACTGTTCTACTTCGCGCCGAAGAACATCTGGGTGCTGACCTATCAGTGGGGTCCGACCGCCTTCTCCTACCGGACCTCGAGCGATCCGACGAACGCGAACGGCTGGTCGTCCGCGCAGACGTTGTTCACCGGGAGCATCTCCGGGTCGGGCACCGGGCCGATCGACCAGACGGTCATCGGTGACGGCTCGACCATGTACCTGTTCTTCGCGGGGGACAACGGCAAGATCTATCGGGCGAGCATGCCGATCGGGAACTTCCCGGGCAGCTTCGGCTCGTCCTACACGACGGTCCTGAGTGACTCGACGAACAACCTGTTCGAGGCGCCTCAGGTCTACAAGGTCCAGGGCCAGAACCAGTACCTGATGATCGTCGAGGCGATCGGGGCGAACGGCCGGTACTTCCGCTCGTTCACCGCCAGCAGCCTGAGCGGCTCCTGGACACCGCAGGCCGCGAGCGAGGGCAACCCGTTCGCCGGGAAGGCCAACAGCGGCGCCACGTGGACCAACGACATCAGCCACGGTGACCTGGTGCGCAACAACGCGGACCAGACCATGACCATCGACCCCTGCAACCTGCAACTGCTCTACCAGGGACGGGCCACCAACTCCGGCGGCGACTACGGGCTGCTGCCCTACCGCCCGGCGGTGCTCACCCTGCAGCGCTGATCGAGAAGACGAACGGCGGGCTCGGCGCGATGCCGGGCCCGCCGTTGTCGGGTTACGTGGTCGTCAGACGGCCGCGATGGTCCACTGCAGGTTGGTGCTGGAGTCGGGCGCCCACAGCTTCACCGGCGCGCCGACGGTGTTGACACCGCCGCTGTCGAGGGCGGTTCCCGTGCCCCGGTTGATGATCTGGTAACGGCCGCTGCCCATGTCGTTGAGCCGCCATTGCTGGTTGTTGCCGCCGTTCCACGAGATCTCGACGGCGAGGGCGCCGTTGGCCGAGTTCCCGTTGCTGTCGGCGACCAGGCCGTTGGTCCGGTTGACGATGCGGTACCAGCCGCTGCCGAGGGCGACGAGCTGCCACTGCAGGTTGGTGCTTCCGTCGTAGTTCCACTGTTTGAGCTGCGAGCCGGAGGCGACGTTGCCGCCGCCGTCGAGGACCAGGCCGGTGGTGACGTTGGTGATCCGCGCCCAGCCGGTGGGCAGGCCGGAGCCGCCGGAGCCGAGAGCCGGGATGGTGCCCGAGAAGATCAATTTCAGCACGTACGCGGGAGCGCTGTACGGGGCGGACGGCAGGCTGATGTGCAGACCGCTGCCGTCCTGCGTCCGGGTCGGCAGGTTGATGTACGTGCCGGCGGTGCTGCCCAGCAGTTGCACCGAGGTCAGGGTGCTCAGGTTGATCCGGTTCGAGCCGAGCGTGGTGATGTGCGCGGTGCCGCCGGGCCAGCCGAGCAGCGTCGCGTACAGGATGCGATTGTCTTTGCTCTGGGTGAATCGGACGTCCTGGGCGGTGCCGGTCCGCGGCGTCTGGAACGATCCACCGCCCATCTGGGTGGGGCCTTCGCCGAACGTGGTCCAGGCCCGGGTGGAGTAGATCGACTCGCCGAAACGCCCCAGGTAGTCGCCGATGCCGCGGAGCACGGTCTGCTGGCCGGAGGGGATGGTGCCGTCGGCCATCGGGGCGATGTTGAGGACCATGTTGCCGTTCTTGCTGACCCGGTCGATCAGCGCGTGCAGCAGGGCGTTGGTGGAGTAGTAGCCGATGCCGACGGTGTAACACCAGCTCGAGCTGCTGATGCTGTCGTCGGTGAGCCAGTACGGGGTCTGGATGCCGGCCGGGCCGCCGCGCTCGAAGTCGTAGACCTCGCCACGGTTGTTGAAGCCGTCCTTGTAGGTGGCGACGACCTCTTTGTTCCAGGCCACCGCGCGGTTGTAGTAGTAGGACAGGAAGTCCAGCCGGCGGGACTCGGGCAGCTGGGTGAGGTTGAAGTCCTGGTAGAGGATGTCGGGCTGGTAGCCGTCGAGGACCTCGCGCAGCTTGTCGTACCACAGCTGCTGCTCGGCGGCGGCGCCGAGCTGGCCGTAGAGCTTCTTCAGACTCGAGTCGGACTGGGTGGGCACCCACTGGTAGTAGCCGGTGAAGTGGTAGGCGTGATGCATCGCGACCATGAGCTTGAGGCCCTTGCCGCGGATGGCGTCGGCGTGCAGCCGTAGCAGATCGAGGCGGGGGCCCCGGGCCACCGAGTTCCATTCGTTGACACTGCTGTTCCACATCGAGAAGCCGTCGTGGTGCTCGGCGACCGGTCCGGCGAATCTCGCGCCGGCGTCGACGAAGAGCTGGGCCCAGGCGTTCGGGTCGAACGCCCCGCCGGCGGACGCGAGTCGGGGAGCGAACTGCACGTAGTTGCCGGCCTTGTCGCGGGCGCCGTTGATGAAGTTGTGGTACGGCCACACGGACGGATCGCCGTACACGGCCTTGTGGTGGTTGTTCTCGTTCGATCCGTTGTTGTACATGTTGCGCGGGTACCACTCGTTGCCGTACGCGGGAACGCTGAACACTCCCCAGTGGTAGTAGATGCCGAACTTGGCGTCCTGGAACCACTCGGGCGCCGGCGGATGCTGGTCGACCGACGACCACGTCGCCGAATAGCTCGACGGGCCCGGTATGGCCGCGAAGGCGGGCGTGGCCCGCAGGATGCCGGTCGAGCCGGCGACGGAGGCGCCGAACACGGTGAGGAACGCGCGCCGGGTGAAGGGGATGCGAGGCATGGGATTCCTCCGGGGGATCAACTGCGGGTCCACTTCTGGTTGGCGGCGCCGTTGCACGTCCAGATCTCGACCGGGCTGCCGTTGGCCGTCGCCGCGCCCGTCACGTCCAGGCACAGCCCCGACTCCGCACCGACCACGGAACCGTCGCTGCCGAGCCGCCATTGCTGGTTCGCGCCGCCGTTGCACGTCCAGATCTGCACCCGGGTACCGGCCGTCGTGGCGTGGCCCGGCACGTCGAGACACTTGCCGCCGTACACGGAGAGCGCGCCGCCCGCGGTGAGGGTCCACCACTGATTGGCGCCGCCGTTGCAGTCCCAGATCGCGAGCAGCGTGCCGTCGGTCTGGGTGGCATTCGGCACGTCGAGACAACGTCCCGAGCCGGTCCCGCGCAGGACCCCGGTCGAGCCGGTCCCGCCGCTGCCCGGTGTCACCGACAGGTTGTCGAACTGCGCGGTCACGCCTTGGCCGGTGCCGTAGCCGATCTGACCGGCGCCCCACGCTGTGTCGTTGACGCTGCCGACCGTGGTCCCGTCGACCGCCGCCGTGATCGTGCTCCCGCTGAAGGTCAGCGCGAGCGAGTGCCAGGTTCCGGTCCCGAGCGCGGCGATGCTGCCACTGGCCAGCGTTCGCACCGCGCCGCTGGTGTTGTTGCTGAGGATCGACCACCGGCCCGCGTCGGTGACTCGCAGGAAGTAGCCGTCGAGGTTGGCCGGTGACTCGTGCGGATAGGCCGAGGCCCGCCCGATGAGCTCCGCGTAGCCGGACTTCTCGAGCAGCACGTCAGAGGCGACGGTGTAGTTGGACCAGCCGAGATCGCCGAGCAGGGCGTACGGTTCGGCCAGCTGGGTGGTCCAGTAGATGGGCGTCTGATCCGACATCTGCCTCACGCATCGACCCGAGTGGCCGCCGCCGCAGGTCGCCACCTCGAACGAGCCCTGCATGTCCATGAGGTACTTCGCCTCGCCGGCGACCGGGTAACCGTCGAACGAGTCACGGTAGGGCAGCGGCAGCGCGGCCGGGGTCGCGCCGGTGGCGGTTCCCTTGCCCTGGCCGGTCGTCGTGGTGAGGCTGTAGACGTAGCCGGGCTGGACGGTCAGCGAGTAACCGCCGCCGGTGGGCGTGAGGTCGGCGCTGTGCGTGAAGTAGTCGGCCGAGTTGTTCGACCGTACGTTTGTCGCCCAGACGTGCACGGTGCCCTGGGAGAGGCCGCCGCCGACGGTGAACGTGAGGCTCTGGGCGGCCGTGGCGTCCATCGTCTCGATGATCGTGCTGTAGTCGGTGCCGTTCGGGGACTTCAGGGAGACGTAGCTGCCGTTGTTGCGGTTGCCACCGAGATACCCGCTGGAGGCGTCCAGGTACTGCCAGCCGGGCGCGGTGAACTGCGTGGTCTGTGCCGTCACCCAGGCGTTCTTGCCGACGGAGTAGCTGCCCGACCACGGCTGGGACGCGACCGCGAGCCCGGTGGTGGCCCACGGGATGTTCGGCGTGATGGCGGCGATGACCGGCCAGTTGATGTAGGCGGTCATCTTTCCGTCGAGGTAGCCGCGGTTGATGCCCCGGGCGAGGGCGTTCGCGCCGGCGTTGTAGTCGTCCGACCCGTTCTCGCTCGCCCACAGGGGCTTGCCGGTGGACACCGCGTTGCCGGAGCTGGGGCAGCTGGTCTGACTGCTGCGGTAGCCGCAGACGTAGTGCGAGCCGAAGACCGATACCGCGTTGGCGAAGGCGGAGTCGCGGACGGCGTCGTCGGCGGCGCCCCAGCCGAACTCGTCCGACGCCACGATCTTCACGGCACGGTAGCCGTGCGAGTCGAGCGCGGCGCGCAGGTTCTCGTACCAGGTGACGTTGTGGCCTTTCTCGTTCCAGCCGCCCAGATAGTCGATCGTCAGGCCGTGGGTGGCGGCGCATCCCAGCCAGTCCAGGAGGTAGTTGATCATGTCGGTGGACCAGAAGTTCCCGCCGCCGATCCAGCCGGGAGCGCCCCAGGACAGGCCGTACAGCTTGATGTTCGGATTGCGGGCCTTGGCCTGCTCGGCCAGCCACCACTCGTACCCGCGGGTGCAGTTGACGGCGCCGCGGGTGTGCTCGTGACTCGGCTCGGCGCCCGAGGTGGAGTTCGTGTCCCCGCCGATCTCGACCTTGAGGATCTGCGTGGCCGCGCCGTAGCCGGGCTTGAAGAGATAGTCGAGGATCTGCCCGCGCTGGGGCTCGGGGTAGTCGACGAGCAGCCGGCTGTTGCCGCCGCCGCCACTGATCGCGCCGACACCGTCGAACAACCGTCCGCCCGAGGCGCCGGTGATGGTGATGGCGGTGGCCGCCTGGGCCGGCGCGGCCCAGGCGACGACCGAGGAGACAGCGGTGACAACGATCGTGGCAAGGGTGACGCCGACACCGGGACCAGATCTACGCATGTGATTCGTCCTTCTCCGGGTACGCGGATTGGTGGTGATCGGCCGGCTCAGCCGACGGACCATCGCTGGTTGGATCCGCCGTTGCACGACCAGAGAATGATCTTCGTGCCGTTGGCGGTGGCGGCGCCGTTCGCGTCCAGGCACAACCCGGACTGCACACCCGTGATCACGCCGCCGGACAG
>NZ_KB903344.1 GCF_000379645.1 Paractinoplanes globisporus DSM 43857 | reverse complement strand
CCCTGCAGTCCGGGTCCGCCGCGATCCCGCAGGCCGGGTCCGCCGCGGTCCCGCAGGCCGGGTCCGCCGCGGCGATCCCGCAGGCCGAGCCCACTCCGGCGCCGCAGGGCGAGCCCACTCCGGCGCCGCAGATTGAGTCTGCGTCAGCGCCGCAGGGCGGGCCCGCGTCGGGGTCGCAGGTCCGGTCGGGGACGGCGGCTGACGGTGGGTCGCGGCCTGAGTTCCACCCTGCGGGCGCGAGCGGTGATCAGCCTGGCCCGGCCACCGCTGCGGCGTTGGAACCGCCTCAGGGGGACTCTGCGCCCGGCAGCTGGTCGGATAGCGGGTCCGGTGGGACGTCGTCGCTCGGGGCCGGGAACGCCGCGGAGTCGTCGCTTGGGGGCGCGGAAAAGCGGTTGGTTGACGCGGGGACGGTGGAGAACGCGGCTATCGCGGAGAACGCCGGTGCGAAAGTGGCGGAGAAAACCGGCATGAAAGCCGACGAAGATTCGCCCTTCGCTCGGCCCGCGGGGGTTGATTCTGATCAAACGTTCGCCCGGGAGGGTGACGGTGCCCCCGGCGGCGACCCCGGGCGGGCCCCGGCGAAGGGCCCGGAGGGCGACGACTTCTGGTCTCGGCCGGCGGAGTAACTGGTCACGGCCTGTCTCGTATCGACCGCCGTGGGTCACCCGAACGGGTAACTTTCTCCTCGGGCGACGTCACCCTATCGGCTGTCCGGGTAGTTCTTGGCCATCCGGTCGGAGGGTGTTTTTCGCTGGATGGGTAAACGTCGGAACGCACGATTCACAGCACCTTCCCAGCGCCACGACCGGGTGACTTGTCGGCCCGGGGGCATGTGACGCGGGACATAGGAGCTTTGAGCTGCATCGATGGTTCCGGGAACGGGCGAAAGGGACCACCGTCACTGTAAAGTTTATTTTCAGATCGACCCAATGTTGTGTGTCAATAGTCGCCTTCCGCCCCCGCGGGGCGAAAGGTGCCTGTTGCGTTCCAGCCAGTACGCTCGATGCGTGGAAGCACGCCACGACCTGCGTAAATTCATCACTGAATTGCCCGTCGCGGAGCGTGGTGCCGTGCTTTCATCGGGTCGTGAACTTCTCGCGCCGGGCCGCCCCGGTCGAGAGATCGCGCACCGTGGCTAGATGACGACGGCGAGGTTGGTGCGGACCTTGCCGAAAACGGATCAGTGACCCGAAACGGATCGACGAATTGACAATGTGGGGCTCCTCACCCTGGGGGCGGGGATCGAGAGCCCGACACGCACGGGCAGCGACCAGACGGCGGCTGAGGCGTTGCAGGAGGCAGAGACCGGAGTCGGTACCGCGATGAAGGTTGTTCGGGAGTTCGGATTGCCGGCCGTCCCTCGATCGACCGACAAGGTGATCGATATCGGCCTTACGGCCTGAAAGTTAGCCGGTTCGTTCCTGTGCACATGCAGGAGAATCGATGCACGTGGTGGAAGGATGGAGATCGTGGGAACTGCGTTGGCGGAAATGACAATGCCTCAGATCTCGCCGCTTGCCGGCGAGCCAATTGAACGTGCCGACGCCGAGCGGCTGGCGGGTGTCTTGAAGGCGCTTGCCGACCCGGCCCGGCTTCGGCTGCTGAGCCTCATTCAGTCCGCAACGGACGGCGAGGCGTGCGTCTGCGACCTTACGGCCCCCCTGGGCCTCTCGCAGCCGACCGTGAGCCACCACCTGCGGATCCTGACCGAGGCAGGCCTCCTCGAGCGCGAGAAGCGCGGTGTGTGGGCGTACTACCGCCTCGTGCCGACGGCGATCGCGACCATCGCCGACCTGCTGACCCCGCCGCGTAAGCGGGCCACCAAGAAGGCGCGCTGACCGCTCGCGGCAAAGCGGGAACGCCTGGCGTCACCGGCTATGGGGGCGTGGCGCCAGGCTGAAGTCCTCCGCCCCTCAGTCCACCCCCGGATTCGAGGAGTAACGGATGAACTACGTTCCGGGCGATCTGCGGGACCAGCTCGCGCACGTGGGCTACGACGTGGTCCAGGCGGGTCTGGTCGTCGGATCGGGCGGCAACGTGTCCGCGCGGATTCCCGACGAGGACGCGATCTGGGTGACCGCTAGCGGCTCCTGGCTCGACCGTCTCAGCCGGGGCACGTTCGCGAGCGTGCGGATCGCCGACGGCGAGCCCGCGACGATCGGCGCCATGCCGCCGTCGCGCGTCGAGCCGACGAGCGAGCTCGCACTGCACCTTGCGCTCTACCGTGCGCGCCCCGACGTCAATGCGGTCATCCATCTGCACCCGCAGACGGCGCTGCTGCTCGACGCGCTCGGCGAGCACATCCGGATCGTCACCACCGACCACGCCTATTACCTCCGGCGGGTCTCCACGGTGCCGTTCCGTCTGCCCGGCGGCACCGAGGTCGCGGCGCTCACCGCGGCGATGGCGGCCGACGGCACCGACTGCCTCGTGCTCAGCCATCACGGCTGCGTGGTCATGGGTGACTCGGTCGAGCTCGCCCACAAACGGGCCCGCAACCTCGAAGAGGCCGCCCAGCTGACCTACCGCGCGCTCGCGGCCGGCCGCCTGGAGAACCTCCGGGACTGCCCCGAGGAGTTCGTCGACCGGCTGACCGGCTCGGCCGCGGTCTCGGTCTGAGTGCCCGAGAAAGCGAAACGCCGGCGGGTGATCCCGCCGGCGTGGAGAACAAAGACTCAGTGCCGGCGGTGTGACCGGGGCGTACGCGGCTCCTCGTCCTCGTCGTCGTCGCTGATCGACTCGACGATGCCCGCGATGCTCGCCGCGGCGACAACGCCGATCGCCGCGGACGGCTCAGGGCCGTCGGCGGAGCCGGCGTTCTTCTTGTGTTTCCGCTCGCGGAGGATCTCGATCAGGATCGGGAGCACCGAGATCAGCACGATCAGCGCGACCACCGGCAGGATGTAGTGGTCGATCTTGTCGCCGACCGCGTCGTAGATCTGCTGCGCGAGCGCGTGCCCGATGATCAGGATGCCGTCGACCCAGAGGATCGCGCCCACCACGTTCCACAGGAAGAACTTGCCCGCGGGCATGCCGAGCGTGCCGGCCACCGGGTTGAGGAACGTGCGGACGATCGGGATGAAGCGGGCGAGCACCACGGCCTTGGCCGGGCCGAACTTCTCGAAGTAGTACTCGGCCTTCTCCACGTACTCCCGCTTGAACAGCTTGGAGTCGGGCTTGTCGAACATCCGCCGGCCGTAGCGGGCGCCGAGCCAGTGGCCCAGCTGGGCGCCCACGATCGCGGCGATCGGTGCGAAGATCAGCAGGCCGACGAACGAGATGCGGGTGTTCTCCCCGAAGAGCGAGTCGGCCACCGGTGAGGACGCCACGCCCGCCAGGAACAGCAGCGAGTCGCCGGGGAAGAAGAAGCCGACCAGCAGGCCGGTCTCGGCGAACATGATCGCGACCACGCCGATGAGCCCGAAGGTGTGAATCAGTTCCTGCGGGTCCAACGGGTTGAGGGCGAGCTGCTCGGTGAGCGCATGGATGTCCACGAGGAGCCAGGGTACCGGCCAACTGCTATCGGTTTGCTGAACAAATCCTGTGGATAACTTTTCACAAACGCGGGTCTACCGGCTCGGACTCGGCCGCGAGGATCGCGAAGACCAGCTCGTGCACGCGCCACAGCGGCGCACCCTCGGCCAGCCGGTCGAGCGCCGCGAGCCCCAGCCCGTGCTCGCGCAGCGCCAGGCTCCGCTTCCGGCCCAGGTTGCGTTTGCGCAGGCCGGCCAGCTGCTCGGGGCGGGTGTACTCCGGGCCGTAGATGATCCGGAGGTACTCCCGGCCGCGGCACTTCACCCCGGGCTGCACGAGCCGGCCCCGGTCGTCGGTGGCGGCCAGGCCCGCGTACGGCTTGACCACCATGCCCTCGCCGCCCGCCGCGGTGAGCGCGAGCCACCAGTCGGTCGCGTCCGCCTCGGCCGCCGGGTCGCCGAGCTCGACGACCAGCCGCCGGGTCGGCGTGAAGAGCTCCGGGTCTGCCGCGACCAGGCGGTCCGCGTGCGCCAGGTGCCAACCATGATCCTTTTTCCCGTACGTGGTGTTGGCGCCGGCCAGGAGCGCGAACGGCGCGAGCGTGACCCCGGCGAGACCGTCGGTCGGCTTCACGTAGGCCCGATAGGTCGCCGAGTAGCCGTCGATCTCGGAGGCGCGCAGCTCGATCCGGTCACGCAGCGCCGTCACGTCCAGGCCGCGCGCGGCGACCTGGTCGAGCACCGCGAGCGCGGCCGGAAGAGCGTGCCGCCCGGCCGCGCCCACTCCGGCGTAGCGCTCCCGGATCAGCCCGCCCGCCTTCGCCGACCAGGGCAGCAGCTCGGTGTCGAGCAGCAGCCAGTCGGTGGCCAGCTCGGCGAAGAGCGGCGTGGCGGCCGCGCGGACCCGGTCGAGCAGCGGCCGGTCGAGCTCCGGACCGAAGAACGGCCGGCCCGTGCGCGTCCAGATGGCGTCGCCCACGCCCGTACGCGAGACGCGGACCACCGCCCGGGAACCCATGTGCTTCTCCTCGCACACCACCTTGTCGACCCCGGCCGCGCGCAGGTCGGCCAGCGCCGAGGACGGGTGCTCGAGGTAGCCCTCGATCGTCGACGTGGAGCAAGGCGCCATGGTCGGGGGTAGCCACACCAGCGTGGCCGGGTCCAGCGCGAACCGGCTCATCACCTCCAGCGCTGCCGCCGCGTTCTCGGCGGCTACCGTCGTACGGCCATATGTGTAGTCGATGTGGCGACGGCCCGTCACGTCCGCGATGTCGAGGCCCTCGTCAGGCCTTTCCGGCGCGGACAGCGGGCGCACCGGCGCGTAGTACTCCCGCGCGGCCGGCACCGCGACCAGCTCGCGCGACGGCCAGCGCAGTGCCGTCAGCGACCCACCGAAGACGCAACCGGTGTCGAGGCAGATCGTGTTGTTGATCCACTCCGGCGACACCGTCGGCGTGTGGCCGTAGACGACCGCGGCCGAGCCCCGGTAGTCGCGCGCCCATGGGTAGCGGACCGGCAGGCCGTACTCGTCGGTCTCGCCGGTCGTCTCGCCGTAGAGCGCGAAGCTGCGCACCCGGCCGGAAGCCCGCCCCTGGTAGGCCTCCTTGAGGCCGGCATGCGCGACCACGAGGTTGCCGCCGTCCAGCACGTAGTGACTGACCAGGCCCTCGATGAAGGCCTTGGCCTCCGCGACGAACGCCTCCGGCTCGCGCTCCAGCTGCGACAGGGTCTCCGGCAGGCCGTGGGTGAGCTGGACGTTGCGGCCGTTGAGCTTGCGGGCCAGCTTCTGCTCGTGGTTGCCCGGCACGCAGAGCGCCGAGCCGGCCGCGACCATGCCCATGACCAGGCGCAGCACGCCCGGCGAGTCGGGGCCGCGGTCGACCAGGTCGCCCACGAAGACCGCGGTACGGCCCTCCGGGTGCACGGCGTTCACCGCGCGCCCGGCGTCGTCGCGCTCCACCGCGTAGCCGAGCCTGCCGAGCAGCACGAGCAGCTCGGACATGCAGCCGTGCACGTCGCCGACGATGTCGAACGGCCCGGTCAGCTCCCGCTTGTCGTTGAAGAGCTTCTCGTAGCGGATCTCGGCCGACGCGATCTCGTCGGCGCCACGCAGCACGTGCACCTTGCGGAAGCCCTCGCGGGCCAGCGACCCGAGCGAGCGCCGCAGGTCCCGGTGCATGCGGGTGAGCACCTGACGGCCGAACGTGCGGTCGGGACGGCCCTGGGTGCGCTCCCAGGCCAGCGCCTCGGGCACGTCGAGGACGATCGCGACCGGCAGCACGTCGTGCTCGCGGGCGACCTTGACCAGGCCGGCCCGGGCGTGCGGCTGCAGGTTGGTGGCGTCCACGACGGTGAGCCGCCCGGCGGCCAGGCGCTTGCCGGCTACGTAGTGCAGCACGTCGAACGCCTCGGCCGAGGCTGCCTGGTCGTTCTCGTCGTCGGCCACCAGGCCGCGGAAGTAGTCGGAAGAGAGCACCTGAGTGGGGAGGAAGTGGCTCCTGGCGAAGGTCGACTTGCCGGATCCGGAGATGCCGACCAGCGCGACGAGCGCGAGCTCCGGTACGTCGATCATGCCTCCCCCTCGAACAGTGCCAGCTGAGTCGGTGCGCCCGTGGTCTCGTGCTCCTCGCCGACCGCGCGGAAGGAGACGCGGTAGCCGTACGTGTCGGCGGTCTTGGAAGCCCACGCCTGGAACTCGGCGCGGGTCCACTCGAAGCGGTGGTCGGAGTGGCGCATCCCGGTCAGCCCCTCGTAGTGGACGTTGTACTCGGCGTTCGGCGTGGTCACGACGACCGCGCGCGGCTTGGCGTGGCCGAAGACGCTCGCCTCCAGGGCCGGCAGCCGTGGCGGGTCGACGTGCTCGATGACCTCCATGAGCACGGCCGCGTCGTAACCGCGCAGCCGGTCGTCGCGGTAGGTCAGCGCCGACTGCCAGAGCTTGACGCGGTCGCGCTGCCGCTCGGGCAGCCGGTCGAGCCGCAGCCGGCGAGCGGCGACGTCGAGCGCCTTCGCCGACACGTCGCAGCCGACGATCTCGGTGAATCGCCGGTCCTTGACCAGGGCCGTGAGCAGTGCGCCCCCGCCGCAGCCGAGGTCGAGAACCCGGGCCGCGTCGACGTCGGCCAGCGCGGCGAGGACCGCGTCCCGGCGCTGCTCGGCCAGCGGCGCCTTGCGGGCGACCGGCAGCTGATCTTCCTCGGCGGAGACGACGTCGTCGACCTCCAGCCGCTTCAGGGCCGAGTCGGCGAAGGCGCGCTTGTGTGCCAGGTAGCGACGGGCGATCAGCACCTTCTCCGGGTGGGCGGCCAGCCAGCCCTCGCCCGAGCGCAGCAGCTTCTCGATCTCGTCGGGCGCGACCCAGTAGTGCTTCGCGTCGTCGAGGACGGGCAGCAGCACGTACAGGTGGTTGAGGGCGTCGGCGAGCCGGACGGTGCCGGTCAGGAGCAGGTCGAGATAGCGGCTGTCGCCACCGATCTCCGGCTCCAGCGGGATCGGCTCGGCCGCCACCTCCCAGCCGAGCGGGGCGAACAGGCGGGTGGCCAACTCGACGGTGCCGCGCAGCACCGGGACGCGGATCTCCAGCGGGATGCGCTCGGCGGCCAGCTCGGGGCGGTCCTTCGAGGCGCCGCGCAGGGCGCTGCGGAAGACCTTGGCGAGCGCGGCCGCGAGCAGGCTGGAGGCCGCGTACGGGCGGTCGTTGACGTACTGGCCCAGGTCGAACGGGTCACGCTGGTCCCGCAGCCGCTGCGGGTCGACGTCGAGCAGCAGCGCCGCGGTGCACCGGTCGTCGGTCGCCTCGGGGTACATCACGTACGCCGTGCCGGTGGGCACGTCGAACGAATGCACCCGGCCGGGGTGCTTGACCAGGAGGTAGCCGAGATCGGTCGCGGGCGCGTGGGTCGTCGTCAGAGTGAGCAGCACGCCCTAATGATCTGGCGGGTAAATCCGTTGCGGCGACCGAATTGTCAGCGGTACTCGTCGTCCTCCAGCTCCACCACGCGTCCTTGCTCTTGGGCGTCCCACTCGGGAGTCTCGTCGTCCAGGCTCGTTTCCGGCTCGCCGTCGTCGTCCTCGAACCTCGCGGCGGCGGCCTGTTCGGCGGCGTCCGCCTCCGGGATCTCCAGGTCGATGTTCTCCGGGTACGTCATGTCACGCTCCCTTCCCCTCCAGCATGCGCGCAAACCGGCCAAGTTTCGGGGCGCTTTCCCCTCCTTCCGGCGACTGCGGAATACTGCCCGTTGGAGGACAGCGCGGTCCTGCCCTCTGTCTTCGTACGCACTTTCAGCTAGGAGCGCACCGATGCCCATCGCTTCTCCCGAGGTCTACGCCGAGATGCTCGACCGCGCCAAGGCCGGCGCGTTCGCCTATCCGGCGATCAATGTGACGTCCTCGCAGACCCTCAACGCGGCCCTGCAGGGCTTCACCGAGGCCGGCAGCGACGGCATCCTCCAGATTTCCACCGGCGGCGCCGAGTACGTCTCCGGCCCCACGGTGAAGAACATGGTCACCGGTGCGGTCGCGCTCGCCGAGTTCGCGTACGAGGTCGCCAAGAACTACCCGGTCAACATCGCGCTGCACACCGACCACTGCCCCAAGGACAAGCTGGACAAGTACGTCCGGCCGCTGCTCGCGATCAGCAAGGAGCGGGTCGCCAACGGCCGCGCGCCGCTGTTCCAGTCGCACATGTGGGACGGCTCGGCCGTACCGGTCGACGAGAACCTGCAGATCGCCGAGGAACTGCTGCGCGACGCCGCGGCCGCGCACATCATCCTCGAGATCGAGGTCGGCGTCGTGGGCGGCGAGGAGGACGGCGTCTCGGCCGCGATCGACGACAAGCTCTACTCGACCGTCGAGGACGGCCTGGCCACCGCCGCCGCGCTCGGCCTGGGCGAGAAGGGCCGGTACATGACCGCCCTGACCTTCGGCAACGTGCACGGCGTCTACAAGCCGGGCAACGTGCGGCTGCGCCCCGAGATCCTCAAGGAGATCCAGGACGCGGTCGGCGCCAAGTACGGCAAGGAGAAGCCGTTCGACCTGGTCTTCCACGGCGGTTCCGGCTCGCTGCTGTCCGAGATCCACGGCGCCCTCGACTACGGCGTGGTCAAGATGAACATCGACACCGACACGCAGTACGCGTTCACCCGTCCGGTGGCCGACCACATGTTCAAGAACTACGACGGCGTTCTGAAGATCGACGGCGAGGTCGGCAACAAGAAGGCGTACGACCCGCGTGCCTGGGGCAAGCTCGCCGAGAACGGCCTGGCCAAGCGCGTCGTCGAGGCCTGCGAGAACCTCCGCTCGACCGGTACCACTCTTTCGAAGTAATCGTCCGGGAAGGCCGGTCCCCAATTGGTGGGGGTCGGCCTTTCTCGTGTTGCCGGGTTACTCGCTGGTATGTGTACGATCGTCCCTCCCTACCCGGAGGATCATGATCGTGCTCGGTATCGAGGGTTATGAGCCCGCGTGGCACCACGACGCGGAAGCCCTCGCGGCCGTTCATCGCACCCGGTTCGTGCGGCTCGTCGGCCGGAAACTGCGGTCCGGCTGGCTCATGTGGGACATGGCCGAGCGGGGCTGGTTCGCCGACGGTCCGGTGATCCTCGATTTTGGAACCACGCACGTCGAGATCACGCATCGTAAGTTCGACGAGTGCGCGATCACCTGGGACGAGATCGATCTGAACCAGCCGGTCGACTGGTACGAGCACTTCGACTGGCGTCCCGATCCGCACACGGCGCTGCGCCGGGCCCGCGGCAAGATCCTCAAGGCGGTCAACGTGATCGAGCTGGTCACGGTGGCGCAGTGGCGGCCGCGGATCCTGCACGCGATCGAGTTCCTGTTCGAGGGCGCGCGGCTCGCCATCTACAACGCGATGGACGAGAACGGGCTCACCGACGTACCGGAAACTGATCTTCCCGCGACGAACTGGCGGCGCGTTCACATCGCCTGACCCCCGCTTTTATTGCGTTCTATCGCGACAAGGCGGCCATGGCGACGTCGAGCGAGTCGGTGACGACGATCAGGTGCGACAGGTCGCCGTGCGGTGACCTGGCCAGCAACGGTCGGAGCAGGGCCTCGACCGGGAGCTCGCGCCAGTGGTCGACGCCGAGGAAGACGAAGGCGCCCGACGGGCCGTCGGTCTGGTAGAAGGTCTTCGTGGCCGCCTGGAAGATCTCCTGGACGGTGCCGGCCCAGCCGGGCGCGAAGACGATGCCGCCGCGGGAGAGGCGCAGGATCGAGTCCTCGCGGACGGCGTTCGAGAAGTACTTGCCGATCTGGCCCGCGAACAGGTTGGCCGGCTCATGCCCGTACAGCCAGGTCGGTAGCGCGAGACCGCCGTGCCGCAGCTTTCCCACGACGTCGGCCACCGCCGTCGGCGGCGCCGGATAGGCCGCTCGCACCGCCAGAGCTTCCGCCGTGTACGGGTCGTGATCGTCGAAGTGCGGAGCGGCCGAGAGCTGATCGACGGCCGCCACCAGCTCGGTGTTCGGGCGGGTGGCGAAGTACGCGCCCAGGTTCGCCGCCTCCATCACGCCGGGGCCGCCGCCGGTCACGATCAGCCGGCCGATCGAGGCGAGCCGCCAGGCCAGCGTCGCCGCCATCCGGTAGGGCGCCGAGCCACGGGGCGCCGCGTGGCCGCCCATGATGCCGACGGCGGCCTTCGCCTCGTGGTTAGCCGCCCAGGAGGCCAGCGCCTTGCCGAGAGCGTTGTCGATGCCGGCGTCGTGCAGCCGCTGCGCGAGCGCCTCGCGGATGTCCGGGCCGGCGCCGCCGTGCTCGAGGAAATGCCGGTAGACCATCGTGTCGTACATTCCGGCGAAACCGTCATGGGCGAAGCCGAAACTGAGGTCCTCGGGCGTGTAGAGGGTGGCCGGGTGGGTCGGGTAGGGGCGGGCGTCGAAGGGCGGCACCAGGTGCGCCCCGCGGCGGATCAGGTCGATCTCCACCTCTTCGCTCGGCAGGCGGCAGCCCACGAACAGGGCGTCGTTCACGTAGACCTCGGTGAAGTCGGGCGGGTCCAGGTCCAGCCGCAGCCCGAGGATCACCAGGCCGGCCAGCGAGCCTTTGGCCAGATGCGAATCGAACTCGGCGCGCGACTCGACCTCGAGCGGGCTGGCGTCGAACGGGATGTCCCCGCCGACCACGGGGTGCAGTGGATCTCCGGGCATCCCCGTAGGGTAGTCAGCCCGCGAAAGGCGGCAAGGTTGATCGACAAGTTGGCCCCGGCGGGAATCCATCCCGGTGCGGCCGGTTGAATGAGGTTATGCAGAATCTGCTTCCCGAGCCGCCGGCCACGCTGCTGCCCGCCGACGCCGAGGCCGAAAACGCGCTGGCCAAGGCCGCCGAGACCGGCACCGCCGAGGCCTACAAGAAGGTCGCCGGCGAGTACCCGGCATTCAGCGGCGGCTGGGCCGCTCTCGCCGCCGACGCGCTCGACGCCGGTGAGCCCGTCACCGCCTACGCCTACGCCCGCACCGGCTATCACCGCGGCCTGGACGCCCTGCGCCGCAACGGCTGGAAGGGCCACGGACCGATCCCCTGGTCGCACGCACCCAACCAAGGTTTCCTGCGCTGCCTGCACACCCTCTCGCAGGCCGCCGCCGAGATCGGCGAGGCCGACGAGGCGGCCCGCTGCGCCCAGTTCCTGCGGGACAGCGACCCGGCCGCGGCCGACGCACTGACCTGAGACGCTCCTTCGTCGCCGCGGATGGTCAGAGGCCCTCGGCCACCGCGGCGGCGATCTTCAGCCAGGCATCCCGGGTGTTCGCCGACAGTTGGCCGTAGCGCAGCGGCTCGCCCGAGTCGATCAGCTTCTCGTACGGCGCCATCAGCACCGCCCGGGTGCGGGCCGCGAAATGGCGCTGGATCGCGGGCAGGTCGATGTCTTTGCGGGTCGGCGGCATCGAGACCACGGAGACGGCCTGGCGGACCAGCCGCTGGCGGCCGCTCTGCTCGAGGTGGTCGAGCATCCGGGCGGCGGTCTCGGCCGAGTCGTTCCGGGCCGACATGGTGATCACCAGCTGGTCGGTGGCGTCGATCGCCGCCTGCCAGTTCTGCGCGCGTACGTTGTTGCCGGTGTCCACGAAGATCAGCTTGTAGAACCGGCTGACGATCTCGCGGATCTCGGCGAACGCGCCGGCCGTGAGCATCTCGCCGGCCGTCGCGGACTCGTCGGAGGCGAGCACGTCGAACATGCCCTCGCCCTGGGCGCGGACGTACTGGGAGAGGTCGCCGACCCGGCCGTGCGCGCCGCGGAACAGGTGCAGGTCGCGCATCATGTCGCGCACCGTACGGGCGTGGAAGTCCTGCTGGGCGCGCATGCCGAGGGTGCCCTGGGTCTCGTTGTTGTCCCAGGCCAGCACGTAACCGCCGCGCTTCTGGCCGAAGGTCATGGCCAGCAGCAGGACGGCCACGGTCTTGCCGGCGCCGCCCTTGGGGTTGACCACGGTGACCTGCCGCAGTCCGCCGAAGTTGCGGCGGACCATCTCGACGTCCTGCTTGTATTCCTGCTCGCGGCGGCTCGGGGAGAGCTTGACCAGGCCCATCGCGGTCTTGTTGACGATCGCTCGGGCGCCCATGGTCGCGGTCGGCTCGGCCGGTTTGGCCAGGCGGCGGCGGGCGAACTCCTCGGCCGTGGGGGTGCCGTCGGAGACCCACGGGAGATCTTGGAAGGGGTCGACCGGGGGCTGTTGCTGCGGCGGGGCCGGCCGGGCGGGGGGCGGGGCCATCGCCGGCGGGTAGGGGCCGGGGGGCATCTGCTGCTGCGGCGGCGGAGGTGCCTGCGGCGGTGGTCCCTGCTGCGGCGGTGCCTGCTGCGGCGGTGCCTGCTGCGGCGGTGCCTGCTGCGGCGGGAACTGCGGCGGCGGTGCCTGCTGCGGCGGTGCCTGCTGCGGC
>NZ_KB903343.1 GCF_000379645.1 Paractinoplanes globisporus DSM 43857 | reverse complement strand
CTCACCGCATACCCGGCCGCCGCGGCGTGGCCCGCCCCAGCGCCGCTACCCTCCGGGCCACCGCCCGCGCTGACGCCGCCACCCGCACGCCCGCCAGCCGCACGCCCGCCAACCGCGGGACCCCCAACCGCACGCCCGCCAACCGCACGCCCGCCAACCGCGGGACCCCCAACCGCACGCCCGCCAACCGCACGCCCGCCAACCGCGGGACCCCCAACCGCGGGACCCCCAACCGCGGGACCCCCAACCGCGGGACCGCCAACCGCGGGACCGCCAACCGCGGGACCGCCAGCCGGGGCAATGCCGGGCGCGGGCCCACCAGCCGTGACGCTGCCTGACGCCGCAGAACCGCCGGGCAAGGCACCACTGGCCGCTGCGCCATCGACTCCGAGACCACCGGCCGCAGAATCCTCGGCCGCGGAGCTACCGGGCGCGACGGCACCGGACGTGACGGCACCGGACGCGACGGCACCGGACGCTGGGCGGCTGGCGGCGGGGTCGGGGGTTGGGCGGGTGGCGGCGGGGTCGGGCGCTGGGCGGCTGGCGGCGGGGTCGGGGGTTGGGCGGGTGGCGGCGGGGTCGGGTGCTGGGCGGCCGGCGGCGGTGTCGGGGGCTGGGCGGGTGGCGGCGGGGTCGGGTGCTGGGCGGCGGGTGGCGGCGGTGTTGGGGGTTGGGCGGCTGGTGGCGGGGGTGCCGTCGGCGAGGATGCCGTCGGCGGCCAGGCGGGTCAGGCGGCGTTTGGCCTCGGCGGCTCGGGATCGGGGGAGGCCGGGCATCAGGACCAGGCCGGTCTCGACGACTAGCACGTCGGTGCGGACGCCGTCGACCAGGACATTTACCACGCCGCCGATCACCGGCACGCGGGCGGGAGGGCGGCCGGCGACCGAGGGGCCGGCCGCGGTGAGGTCGATGCCCAGGGTGGCCAGGCGGTCGCGGGCCTCGCCGACGGTGGCGGGGTCGGCCGCCAGCTCGGCCGGGCCGACCAGGTCGAGGTGGCCGCCGTCGATGGCGACCAGCTCGGCGGTGCCCGTCCAGCTGTGCCGCCAGCGTGCCCGGCCGCCGTGCAGCGCGGCCAGTGCCAGCAGCAGGGTGATCAGGTCGGTGATGCGGCCGGCCGTCTCGTCGGCCGGGAGGTCGTCGAAGACCGTCTCGGCGATTTTGCGCAGGCGGCCGTCGGCGGCGAGATCGAGGACGTCGGCGACGGCGGTGACCGGGGAGCCGGCCACCCGGGAGATCGCCCGCAGCGACGCGTCGGCCTCCCGTTCCATCTCGGCGGCGCGGGCCGCGTCGAAGAACTCCTCCCAGGTCAGCACCGTGCGCCCGGCCGATGGGTACGCCACCGCCTGCAGCGCGCGGCCGAGGCCGGGCAGGCCGGGCACGAGGTCGGCGGCGGCCGGGCGCTCGGCCGGCTCGGGGCCCTCGTCGGTCAGCGCGACCAGGGCGGCGACCCGGTCGGCGAGGGGCGGGTGCGCATCCCACTCCCCCGGCGGCTCGGGCTCGAGGGCGCGCAGCCGGGCCATGTCGTCGGCGCGGGCGGCCAGCACCCGCAGGAAGCCGCCGAAAACGTCGTCGGGCACGTGCCCGGTCTGCCAGCCGGGGCTGACGTACTCCGCGTGGAACAGGCGCTGCATGGCCTCGAGCGCGGGGCCGTCGCGCAGCACCTCGGCGGCGGGCCGGCCGCCGGCGAACTCGGCGGCGATCCGGTCGGCGGCCAGTTCCTGCTCGCGGGCGAAGGGTGCGTCGACCCTGCGGTACCAGGCCGCGTACGCCCGGAGGAGCGGTCCGGCCGGGCTGCGGCGCGGGATGCGCGGCACGATGCGGGACAGGGCGACCCGCCCGCGGTAGGCCATCGGGGCCAACCGGCCCAGCCGGGGCGTGCCGTGCGCCAGCTCGTGGGCGACGGCGGCGCGCAGCCGTGGCTCGTCCCACGCCTGGAGCAGCGGGAGGCCGAGGAACAGCTCGCGACGGCCACCGCGCAGGCCGGTCAGCCGCACCCGCTCGGCCAGCGCGACGGTCGCGCCGGCGACCACGGTCAGCGCGTCGGGCGGGCGCACGCCGGCGGCGGCCGCGGCGGCGTCGGTCATCTGCCAGAGGGCGGCGGCATCGGCCCTGGTCACGGGCACGCCGGCCGGAGTGGGGTGGCGCAGGCGCAGCGCGCGGACGGTCGCCCACCAGAGCAGGCCGGCCGTGGCGATCACGAGCGGGACGGCGACCCGGATGGCCGCCGAGCCGGGCAGCACCGAGAGCACCACGAGCACGGCCAGCAGCGCCGCCACCACCTGCAGCCAGGCGACCAGCAGGAAGCCGGCGAACGTGGCGGCCGAGATCGCCGCTCGCTTGCCGTCGCGCACCGGAACCTCCGACCCCAGTCGAACAGGACGGGGCACAGCCTAAAGCGGGCCACCGACAGAAAACCCAGACGCCGGGTCCGGCGGCGGGAAGAATTAAGGAAGTCTTGTCGCGGTCGTCTCGGGCAGTCACGGGAGGGAATACGGATGGCCATGGATCGGCTCGACCAGTCCCTCGCCATCGCGATCAAGGGCTATGCCTGGCTGCCCGACCTGCGTCGCCGCCACCAGGGGCGACCGGTCGCGCTGCGGTTGCTGGGCCGGCGGGCGATCGCGATCGGCGGCCCGGCCGCGGCCCGGTTCTTCTACGACGCCGCCAACGTCGAGCGGCACGACGCGATCCCGGGGCCGGTGCTCGACACGCTGTTCGGCCGGGGCGCCGTGCACACGCTCGACGGGCGGCAGCACGACCTGCGCAAGGCGCTGTTTACAGCACTGCTCATGGGCGATGGCGTGGAGACACTCGCCAAGCTCGTGGGCGTGTCGTTCGACGAGGCGGCCGATCGGTGGCGGGGCGCCGGCGAGATCTCGCTCTTCGACGAGACGGCCGTGGTCATCTCGGACGCGGTGACCCTCTGGTGCGGCGTACGGGAAAATGAGCGGGACCGAAACGCCCTGGCGCGAGACATGATTTCGATGATCGATGGGTTCGCGACGGCTGGTCCGCGCCATGCGCGGGCCAGGCTGGCGCGACGGCGCCGGGAGCACCGCCTGGCCGAGCTCATGGAGGAGGTGCGCCGGGAGGATCCATCCCCGTGCGCGCTGTCGGCGATCGCGCACCACATGGCGGACGGCTACCTGCTGGACGCCCGCACCGCCGCGGTCGAGCTCATCAACATCATCCGGCCGGCGACGGCGATGACCTGGCTCGTCGCCTTCGCGGCGCACGCCATGGAGCTCCGGCCCGAGACCCGTGCCAAGATCGCAGATTCCGACGAGTACGCGGCGGCCTTCGTCCACGAGGTGCGCAGGTTCTATCCGTTCGCCCCGTTCCTCGCCGGCCGGGCGGCCCGTGACCTGTACTTCCAGCACACCGACATCCCGCGCGGCACGGAGCTCCTGCTCGACGTCTACGGACAGCACCACGATCCGCGGGTCTGGCCGGAGCCGTACGAGTTCCGGCCGGAGCGGTTCCTGCGGCGGCCGATCGGCGAGTTCGAGCTGATCCCGCAGGGCGGCGGCGACCCGCGCACGGGCCATCGCTGCCCGGGCGAGCAGATCACCATCGCGGTGCTCGGCACGCTCGTGCAGCGGCTGGCCCGGCTCGAGTACTACCTGCCCCCACAGGATCTCTCGATCGACATCACCCGGATTCCGGCGCGGGTGCGCAGCGGCCCAAGGATCGTCGTCCCCTGATCTTGGCAGCCCTGCTGCTACTGCCAGTCGATCTCCGGTGATCGATAGAAGTTGATGCCTTGAGCGGCCCAGCGCTGGCCGAGACCGGCCAGCCGGGCGCGGAACGAGCGCCACTGACGGTCGGCGCGCGGGGTCCAGCCGATCTCGGCGATCGCGGCCAGCCGGGGGAACGCCATGAACTGCACGTCGGCGAGCGAGCGCAGCGTCTCGGACCAGAGCGGGGCCTCGACGCCGAGCAGCGACTCCTCGCCGACGCCGGGCAGCCGGTCGGCCGGGTCCCAGTCGTAGGCGCGCTCGACGCCGACCACGCCGGCCCAGTCGAGGCCGAGCGGCGTGTCCTTGTCGTACTTCATGTCGAGGTAGCTGCGATCGGCCGGCGACATGATCACCTGGTGACCGGCCGCGGCCGCGCGGGCCACGCCGTTGTCGGCCGGCTCGATCCGCCAGTACTGCGGGATCGCGGTCGGCGGGAGGTCGACGACGGCCATCTCGTGCCAGCCGATCGCCCGCTTGCCGTACTTGCCGGCCATCGGGAGGACCCGGCGCAGGAAGGTCCGGTAGTCCTCGGGCGGGGTCGAGAACGCCTCGTCGCCGCCGATGTGCAGGTAGGGGCCGGGAGTGAGCTCGCTGACCGCGCGGATGACGTCCTCCACGAAGGCGTACGTCTCCTCCTTGCCGGCCACCAGCGAGCTGTACCCGACCTCGGCGTCGGTGCGCGGCGGCACCGGCTGCCCGTCGGCGGTGAGCTCGGGGTAGGCGACATGCACGATGTTCACGTGACCGGGCATGTCGATCTCGGGAACGATCGTGACGAACCTCGACGCCGCGTAGGCGACCAGGTCGGCGTACTCCCGGGCGGTGAAGAAGCCCGGTCCGGCGCCGTCCACGCCGGTGCCGGGGCCGCCGCCGACCTCGGTGAGGCGCGGCCAGCCGGGGATCTCCAGACGCCAGCCCTGGTCGTCGGTGAGATGCAGATGCAGATGGTTGATCTTTAGCTGGGCGATCGCGTCGATGTAGGACCGGAGGTCCTCCGGCGCGTAGAAATGCCGGGCGACGTCGAGCATCGTGCCGCGGTAGGCGAAGCGCGGCTCGTCGTCGATCCGCCCGCCCGGGATCTCGCCGGCCGGATCACCCTCCGGCAGCAGCTGCCGCAGCGTCTGCAACGCCGCGAAGAGACCTGGCTTGCTCTGGGCGCGGAGGGTCACGGTTTCCGGCGTGATTTCCAGCCGGTACGCCTCGGGGGGCTTGACGGTCTGGTAGTGACCGACGTTGTCGGACTCATCGAGCAGAATGCGGAACGAGCCGTCGACGCCGTCCGCGTGGGAGACCGGCCGGCCCGTGGCGCGCCGGAGCAGCTCGGTCAGCTGCTCGGCGATGTCCGCGGCCTCGGGAACGGCGCTCACGGACAGATCGGAGGAGATGCGGAAATTCGCGGCCGGATCGGGCCGCACCGAGACCGGAAGGGGGATCACATCGCCGAGTTGCCTGGTGAGTGCCTGCACGCGAGAAACCTTAAACTGTCTTTCCATGTCGATCACGACCCGTCGCGCCGATCTCGCCGATGCCGAACTGTTGCATGATCTCGCCGCTCGCACGTTTGAGCTAGCCTGCCCGCCCGGCACCTTGCGGGCCGACATCGAGGCGTTCATCGCGCGGCACCTGTCGCTGGAGAGTCTCCGGGGCTACCTGGCCGACCCGCGGCGGATCCTGCTGATCGCCGAGGAGGACCAGGTCGCGCTGGGGTACTCGATGCTGGTGAGCGGGCCGATCGCCGATCCGGACGTGGCCCGGGTGGTCGACGCGGAGACGAGCATCGAGCTGAGCAAGTTCTACCTGGCGGCCGACCAGCACGGGTCGGGGGTGGCGTCCACGCTGATGGCGGCCACCCTGGCCGAGGCGGCGGGGACCGGGGCGGCGTTCTGCTGGCTGGGCGTCAACCAGCTGAACGAGCGGGCCGCGAGGTTCTACGCGAAGCAGGGTTTCGAGGTGGTCGGCGAGAAGCGTTTCCTGGTCGGCGACGTGTGGCACGACGATCACGTGCGCCTGCGGCCCCTCTAGGCCGCCCCCCCCTTCTAGGCTGTGCCGATCGCTACCCAGTCGAGGTATTTGCCGGTTCGGGCGTCGCCGGAGGACTGGCCGCGGAGGCGGCGGTTCACCCAGGGCAGGACGTGCTCGCGGTAGTAGCGGGCCTCGGTCAGGACGCGGCGGCGCTCCTCGGGACCGGAGTCGATCACGTGCGCCTCGGTGGGGTGGCCGAGCGCGGTCAGCACCAGGCCGGCGACCCGGCGGTGGCCGGCCGCGTTGAGGTGCAGGCGGTCCGGCGACCAGTAGCCGGCGCGACGGATCTCCCGGTCGTGGAACACGTCGACGAAGGTGAGGTCGAAGCGGTCCGCGAACGGGGCGATCGCCTCGGTCAGCGCCTCGCCGCGTCGGCGCATCATGCCGCCGAACGGGAGCCGGTCGGACGGGTCGGCGCCGCTGAGCAGCAGCACCCGTACGCCCGCCTCGGCGCACCGGTCCAGGGCCCGCTCGGTCAGCGTGACCAGCTGCGACATGTCACTGCCGGGACGCATCATGTCGTTGCCGCCGCCGTTCAGCGAGAGCAGCGTGGGCAGGGGGTCCATGGACAGGGCCGCTTCGAGCTGGTCGGTGACGATCGCTTCCAGCAGCCGACCACGGATCGCGAGGTTCGCGTACTGGATGGTCTGTCTCTCGCCGACCGCCAAGCCGGCGGCGACGAGATCGGCCCAGCCACGCTGTGTGCCGTCCGGCATCGTGTCGCCGAGCCCCTCGGTGAAGCTGTCCCCGATCGCGACGTACCGCGTCACCACGTCCACACGCCCATTTCCCTCGCGCCGCCTTCGCCTGCCCCGCGAGATTACCGAACGGAGGCGTTCGGAAAGGCGGGGTCGTGACCCAGATCGCCCGGTGGCGCGAACCAGGCCGCGTCGCCGGGACGCACGGCCAGCTCGATCCGCAGGCGGGTCATCTCGCCGATCGGCGGGAGGGCGTCGAGCGTGAACCAGCCAACGTTCAGCGACTCGTCGTCGTTGACCCGGGCCTCGCCGCCCACCGCCCGGCAGCGGAAGCAGATGTCCACGAACTCGCACTCGTCCCCGTTCGGGTACGTGTGCGGGCGCTGGGTGAGCACGCTGGTCAGACGCTCGGGGACCACGTGCACCGCGGTCTCCTCGTAGACCTCGCGGACGACCGTCTCGGCCGGCTGCTCGCCGGGATCCATCATGCCGGCGACCAGCGACCACTCGCCGTTGTCGGCACGCTGGGCCAGCAGCAGCCGGCCCTCGTCGTCGAAGACGACCGCGCTGACCCCGGGCAGCAGCAGGCACCGCCGGCCGAGGTCCGCACGCAGGCTCTGGAGGTACGGGGATATCGGCATATCGGACAAGGTAGCCCGATCAGGCGATCAGCGGACGGATCTCCTCCGCGACCTGGCGGACGAACGCCACCGGATCGGGGTCGTCGGGGGTCGGCTGCAGGATGAGCCTGGTCGCGCCGGCCTCGGCGAACTCGCGCAGGCCGGCCGCCATCTCCTCGGGGGTGCCGGAGACGCCGGGCACGTCCATGCCCCAGCGCTGCTGCTGCTCCGCGAGTCGCTCGGCGCCCCCGGGGCCGAACGCGGCCGGGACGAAGACGACCAACTCGTGCGGCGCCGTCGCGGCGATGTGGCCGAGGGCCGTCGCGACGCCGGCCGGGGAGGTGCCGCCGGTCAGGATCGTGCCGTCGCCGACCTGCCCGCCGAGCGCCAGCGTCTTCGGGCCGGTCGACCCCACGAACAGCGGCGGGACCTCGGCGGGCGGCCAGTCGAGCTTGACGGCGTCCAGGTTCACGTACCGGCCCTTGGTCGTGACCTCCTCACCGCGCAGGAGGGAGCGCAATGCCGTCGCGTACTCCCGAAGAAGCGTGAGTGGCGACGCCGCGCGAGCACCGACCTGGCCCATCCAGTCCTGCACGCCGTGGCCGATGCCGGGCAGGGCGCGGCCGCCGGAGAAGCGCGCCAGCGTCGCGATCTCCATGGCGGTCAGGGCGACGTTCCGGAACGGCAGCGGCATGATCCCGATGCCGACCTTGAGGTTCTCGGTCCAGGCCAGGGCCGCGGCGGCGGACGAGACACCGCCGTTGAGGAAGCAGTCCTCCCACAGCCACAGCTCCTCGAGCCCGGCCTCGTCGGCGGCGCGGGCGATGGCCCGCAGGCTCTCCGGCGGGTTCTGCGGCAGCGAGATGGCACCAATGATCGTCATGACTGCTCACTCTGCCACTCGAGGCGCGCACGCATGAGGGCGAAACCGAGCAGGTTGAGACCGCGCCAGCGGGCGGGATCGGTGGCGCGCTCGTCGGCGGCGGCCAGCCCGATGCCCCACACCCGGTCGGTGGGGCTCGCTTCGACCAGCACCCGGTCGCCGGTGCCGACCAGCCAGTCGCGCAGGTCGGGGTGCTGCCCGAACTTGTGCCGGCTCGCCTCGGTCACGATCGCGAAGCGGTGCTCGGCCCAGGTCGGCCCGTCAAATCCGGCCACGGCGCGGCCGAGCATCTTCGCCTCACGCGGGTGGCCGGCGGCGACGATGCGTTCGGCCGTCGCCCGGTCGTCGAAAAGCAGGGCCTTGCGCCACATCATGTAATGCTCGGCGGACCGGAACAGGACACCGTCCACGGTGAACTCGACCGGCCACCACTGGCTGAGGCACCCGGGGCCGATGCTTCCGTCGCGTTGCGGGCGATGCCCCCAGAACAGCAGAAACTCGAGCCGGTCGGCCCGGGCCAGCAGGTCGTCGACGGTGCTTGGTGGCGGGTTCATGGCGTTCATTCTGCGGAGGGAAAGGCGCGGGCGCAGCCCACTTCCGGGCCGGTTGGATATCCAGTAAATCTTATATAAGCTGCGGCTTAGATAGGGCCGGAAGTTGTCGGAGGGCGCCGATAGCTTTCTCGTGCGGATCGGCGCCACGGGGGCGCCGATCCGTGAAGACCGACGCCGGCTCGGGAGACACCGGCGGCGGCTGACGTGGGAGGCGCGGGCGCAGCGCCGTCGGGTGCGGGCGCGGCAAGCGTGGGCTTGGGCGCGGCAAGCGCGGGCGTGGGGCGCGGCAAGCGCGGGCGTGGGGCGCGGCAAGCGCGGGCGTGGGGCGCGGCAAGCGCGGGCGCGGCAAGCGCGGCGCAGCAAGGCGTGGGCGTCGCCGCGGTTGGCGCGCGGGCGCAGCGCCGCCGGGCGTGGGCGCGGCAAGCGCGCGCATGGGCGCGGCAAGCGCGGGCATGGGCGCGGCAAGCGCGGGCATGGGCGCGGCAAGCGCGGGCGTGGGCGCCGCGAGCGCGGCAAGCGCGGGGCGGCAAGGCGTGGGCGTCGCCGCGGTTGGCGCGCGGGCGCAGCGCCGTCGGGCGCGGGTGCGGGAAGCGTAGGCGCGGCGCGCGCGGGCGCAGGGCCGCCCGGCGTGGGCGCGGCAAGCGCGGGCGTGGGCGCGGCAAGCGCGGGCGTGGGCGCGGCAAGCGCGGGCGTGGGCGCGGCAAGCGCGGCGCGGCAAGGCGCGGGCTTCGCCGCGGTTGGCGCGCGTGCGCAGCGCCGTCGGGCGCGGCAGGCGCGCGACCGCACGGCCGTCGGGCGCGGTCCAGGGGCTTGGGCGCGGCAAGCACGGGCGTGGGCGCGACAGGCGCGGATGCAGGGCCGTTGGGCGCGGGAGGCGCGGGCGCGGGAGGCGGGGGCGCCGCAATGCAGGCGCGGGCACGGGAGGCGCGGGCGCCGCAATGCAGGCGCGGGCGCGGGAACGCGGGCGGGCGTCGCGAGCGTGGGCTCGGCTAGGTGGTGCCGTTTAGTAGGAGTTCGGCGGTGGTGCGGACGCGGGTGCGGAGTTCTTCGGGGGACTCGATGGTGAAGGGGACGCCCATTACGCCTAGGACCATGACTGGCCAGGAGAGGTCGTCGACGTTCATGCGGAGGCGGCAGGAGGTTGCGTCGGGAGTGTCGGTGGGGAGGGGGTCGACTGTGCCCCAGTGGCCTACTACGGCTCGGACCTGGGCGGGTGGGGCCTGGAGGGTTACGGCTACGTCGTAGCGGGTGGGGATGGCGGCTATGCGGGAGCGTAGCCAGGCCACGGGATCGCCGCCGGGGATGTCGCGTGGGCGGAAGCGGGCGCCGGTGGGGGTCGGGTCGGTGAGGCGGTCGAGGCGGAAGTTGCGCCAGTCGGCTCGGTCGAGGTCCCAGGCGATCAGGTACCAGCGGCGGCCGAGCGGGACCAGGCGGTGGGGCTCTACGTGGCGGGGGGAGGCGTCGCGTTCGCGTGGGGCGTAGGTGAAGCGGAGGCGCTCCTCGCCTCGGGTGGCCAGGGCGACCGTGGTGAGGACGGCGGCGTCGAGGGTGGGGCCGCCGCCGAAGACGCCGGGAGTGGTGACGGCGCGCAGCGCGTCTATGCGTTTGCGCAGGCGTGGAGGGAGGAGCTGGATGACTTTGGCCAGTGCGCGGACCGAGGTCTCCTCGAAGCCGGTGACCGCGCCGGCTGCGGCGGTGCGCAGGCCCACGGCGATGGCTACGGCCTCGTCGTCGTCCAGCAGCAGCGGGGGGACGGCGGCGCCGGCCTGCAACTGGTAGCCGCCGGCCGCGCCGCGGTTGGCGTCGACCGGGTAGCCGAGGTCGCGCAGGCGGTCCACGTCGCGGCGGAGCGTGCGGGGGCTGACCTCCAGGCGGTCGGCCAACTCCGCGCCGGGCCAGTAGCGGTGGGTCTGCAGCAGGGAGAGGAGCCGCAGCATCCGGGCACTCGTGTTCGCCATGAATACAGACTCCGCCGGATTGAGGCCAGAAACTGTCCGCAACGAACTCTAGCGTCGGATGTATGGAAATGATCGAGACACGAGGACTGACCAAACACTTCAAGGATGTGCGGGCCGTCGACGGCATCGATCTCACGGTGGCGCGGGGCGAGCTCGTGGCGCTGCTCGGGCCGAACGGGGCCGGCAAGTCGACCACGCTGCGGATGCTGACCACGCTGATCCCGCCCACCTCCGGCACCGCCCGCGTGGCCGGCTTCGACGTGGTCCGCCGGCAGCGCGAGGTGCGGCAGCGGATCGGATACATCGGGCAGGGCAACGGCGCCGGGCACAGCCAGCGCGGCCGCGACGAGCTGATCAGTCAGGGACGCGCGTACGGGATGGGGGTGCGCGCCGCTCGTGCCCGGGCCGCCGAACTGATCGACTCGCTCGGGCTGGGCGAGGTGGCCGATCGGACCGTGGCGACCCTCTCCGGTGGGCAGCGCCGGCGGCTCGACATCGCGATGGGCCTCATCCACGCGCCGGGGCTGCTCTTTCTCGACGAGCCGTCGACCGGGCTCGATCCGCAGAACCGGGCCAACCTGCAGGAGCACATTTTGCGGCTGCGCGCCGAGCACGACACGACGATCGTGCTGACCACGCACTACCTCGACGAGGCCGACTCGATGGCGGAACGGGTGATCGTCGTCGACCACGGGCGGGTCATCGCGGACGACAGCCCGGAGCGGCTCAAGGCCGAGCACGTCGGCGACACCATCCTGCTCGGCTTCGACACGGAGGCCGACACGACGCGAGCGGCCCGCGTGCTTCTGGGTCGCGAGCTCACCGCGTACGGGCAAGAACTGAAGATCCGCACGCAGAGTGGGCCGCGGCAGGTGCCGGGGATGCTCGAGGATCTGCGGCTTGCCGGCCTGCCGGCGGTGTCGGTCGAGGTGGCGCGGCCGACGCTCGACGACGTCTTTCTGCAGCTCACCGGCCGCAGCCTGCGCGAGGGCGGCGCCGGCCACCAGAGCGAGCCGACCCGGGAACTCGTGGAGGTCTGAGATGCTCACCGACACCCTCACCGTGTTCAGCCGCGAGCTTCGGCCGAGCCTGCGCAACCCGTTCACGATCATCATCTCGATGGTGCAGCCGCTGGTGTTCCTGGCGCTGTTCGCGCCGCTGCTGCCCGGATCCGACTCGCTGCGCTGGTTCGTGCCCGGCATCGTCGTCATGTCGTGCCTGTTCGCGGCCTCGATGACCGGGTCGAACCTGCTCTTCGAGATCCAGACCGGCTCGCACGAGCGGATGCTGGTCACCCCGCTGCGCCGGCCGGCCCTGCTGATCGGGCGCGCGCTGAAGGAGATCGTCCCGATGGTGGCGCAGGCGGCGCTGATCGTGATCGTCTGCCTGCCGTTCGGGTACCGGCTCAGCGTCGGGGGTGCGCTGCTCGGCCTGATCATCCTGGCCGGTTTCTGCGTGGGGCTCGGCGCGCTCTCCTACACGCTGGCGCTCGCCTCCAAGCAGCAGGAATGGCTGTTCTGGACCGTACAGCAGACGTTGCTTTTCCCGATTTTGCTGCTCGCCGGAGTGCTGCTGCCGATCGACGGCGGCCCGGGCTGGCTGCGGGCGCTCGCGGCGTGGAACCCGCTGCGGTACGTCGTGGACGCCGAACGGGCGCTGTTCACGGGCGACCTGTGGGCGTCGACGACGATCACCGGCTTGCTCGCCGCCGCCATCGTGGGAACCCTGGGCCTGGTGATCGGCGTGCGTGCGATGCGACGATCCGCCTGACCGATACGGTCGGCCCGGGCAGCGTACGTGTGCAGACAGGGGTCGACGGATGTTCGGGTTGCGCAGGCGTGGGACGGCGCCGGTCACGGAGCGCCTTCCGCGGGCGATCGGGCGGCTCATCGAGGGCATAGCCCCACGCCCCGAGCGGGCCGTCCCGGCGCCGCGCCGGCACAACCCGGACGCCGTCGTCGACTGTGCGGTCTACGCGGCCGGGGCACGGCGGCCCGGCGCGATCCACTACACGGAGGCGGCCCGGGCGGCACGGCGGCGGCGCGGCTCGTTCGTCTGGCTCGGCCTGCACGAGCCGGACCGGGCCACGATGCGGTCGATCGCCGAGTCCTTCGGCCTGCACGAGCTGGTCGTCGAGCAGGCGGTGGAGCCCGGGCACCGGCCGTCGCTGGAGACGATCGGCGACGTGACGCGGCTGGTGATGCGTACCGCGCGCTACGTCGAGCACGAGGAGCTCACCGCCACGTCGGAGGTCGTCGACACCGGCGACGTGACCGTGCTGATCGGGCCGTGGTTCGTGATCAGCATCCGGCACGGTGCGGCCGGCGCGCTCTGGCAGGTGCGGCGTGAGCTGGAGAAACGGCAGACGGTGCTGCGGCTGGGCCCGTGGGCGGTGGCGTACGCGATCGCCGACCGGATGGTCGACGAGTATCTGGACGTCGCCGGGGCGGTCGAACGGGACCTCGAACGGCTCGAGGAGGAGACGTTCTCGTTGCAGCTCTCCCCCGAGATCGCCCACTTCTACCAGCTGAAGCGCGAGATGGTGGAGTTCAAGCGGGCGGTGCTGCCGCTGCCGGAGCCGCTGGGCCGGCTGCTCACCCTGCCGGGGCTGCCCGCGGGGCTGCGCCCTTACTTCGTCGACGTGCAGGGGCGGCTCGCCCGGGCCGTCGACCGGGTGGCCGGCTTCGACGATCTGCTCAACTCGATCCTGCAGGCCCGGCTCACCCAGGTCTCGATGAGTCAGAACAACGACATGCGCATGATCGCGTCCTGGGCGGCGATCGCGGCGGTCCCGACGGTCCTGGCCGGGGTGTACGGGATGAACTTCACGCGGATGCCCTGGCTGGATTCGGATTACGGCTTTACCGGGATCGTGGCGGTGATGGCCGTCATCTGCGGGGGGCTGTATTGGCGGTTCAAGAAGGCGGGGTGGCTGTAGTTCGGCTTTCGGTCTGTAGTTCGGCTCGCGGCCCGCAGATCAACTTCCCGCCGGCAACAAAGATCATCCGAACGGCCAGGGGGCGACTCCGCCCGCTGTTGTGTCCACTCCGGACAGCACGGGCGACCCCGCCCGCTCTCCCGTAGCCCGACATTACGACGAGTTACTAGCTTTGATCTCGTCGACGACGGCGGCTGTCGGTCCGCGCGTCGTCGAACGAGAGGACCTGCGCCCGGCCGGTACTGCCCCCCAGCCGGCCGGGCGCATCCCTTTTATATGTTCGGCGAAGATCGCCGCGTAGAGGCCGCGCTCTGGGATCTCCCATGGAGCCTAGAAGGCTGGGTGGGGGAATGTGCCCTTTCCCGCCGAAATGGCCCAAATCTTTGGGGGAGGGTGGTTGCGGCGCGGTCAGTGGTTGCCGTGCTGGCCCTGACCGCTGCCGCTGCCCTGACCGCCCTGGCCACCGCCGTTGCCCTGACCGCCCTGACCGCCCTGGCCGTTGCCGTTGCCCTGGCCACCCTGGCCACCGCCGCTGCCCTGACCGCCCTGACCGTTGCCGTTGCCCTGGCCACCCTGACCGCCCTGGCCGCCGTTGTTGCCCAGGCCGCCGTTGTTGCCCTGGCCGCCGCTGTTGCCCTGGCCGCCGTTGTTGCCCTGGTTGCCCTGGCCGCCGCCGTTGCCCTGGTTGCCCTGCCCGGCACCACTGCCCTGACCCGCACCGCTGCCCTGGCCGCCGGCGCCGCCCTGGCCCGCGCTGCCGCCCTGCCCGGCGCCACCACCCTGCCCGGCGCCACCACCCTGCCCGGCGCCACCACCCTGCCCGGCGCCACCACCCTGCCCGGCGCCACCACCCTG
>NZ_KB903342.1 GCF_000379645.1 Paractinoplanes globisporus DSM 43857 | reverse complement strand
ACTCGCCCGCGGGGGAAATTTCGGACTTGTCCGGACTGGTGGGCGGCGGGCTGAGTGAGAGCGAGCACCAGGACGAGATCGAGGCCCGAGAGCCGCTCGACCCGGGGGCTTCGGCGCCGGATAGCGAGTCGACCGCGGAAGCCGACACGGAGCCGGAGCCCGCAGCCGAGTTCGAGCCGGTGGCCGAGGTCGAGCCCGTGGCCGACGCCGAGCCGGAGCCCGCAGCCGAGCCCGTGGCCGACGCCGAGCCGGAGCCCGCAGCCGAGCCCGTGGCCGACGCCGAGCCGGAGCCCGTGGCCGGGGTCGATGTCGACCCGGAGCCGGATTCGGAGCTCGTGGCCGACCCCGAGATTGTGGCCGGCCCGGAGCTGGTGGCTGAGCCGGCGACCCCCGAGGTGGAGGAGGCCGACGAGCCTGTGCGCCTGGCCAAGCGGCCGCTGGGGCAGGCGCCACTGCTCGACTCGGAACCGCTTCCCGCCACGCGGCCCGGCATGCTTCGTCCGCGGCCGGCTGAGGACCTGCCGGCCGCCGAGGGGTTTTCGCTGCCCGTTCAGCGACCGGCCTTCGACATGGGGCCGGGCTCCCCGGCCGACATCGCCTGAGAGAGCCCGGCCCGGCGTACCTCTACCTGTTCAGGGTGTTGAGGAAGTTTTCCACGATCGGGACGGCCGCCTCGGCGCCCGCGCCGCCCTTCTGGACCATCACGGCGAAAGCGACGTCGCCCTGGTAGCCGATGAACCAGGAGTGGGTGTCCTTCGAGTTCTCGTCGAACTCCGCGGTACCCGTCTTGCCGTAGACCGGCTTGCCCTTCACGTCGCGCAGCGCCGTCCCGGTGCCCGAGGTGACCACCTCGCGCATCATCGTGCGGAGGGAGGCTACCGCGCCCGCGTCCAGCGGCTCGCCGTCGGCCGCCGGCTTGGCCGGTGCCGGGTCGAGCACCAGCCTGGGCTGCTTGAACTGGCCGCGGGCCACCGCCGCCGCCACGCCGGCCATCGCGACCGGGCTGACCGCCGTCGCGCCCTGCCCGAAGGTGGCGGCCGCTAGCTCGGTCGGGCTGCCGGCCGCCGAGACCTTGCCGCTGAACGCGTCGATGCCCAGGTCCCACTTGGTGCCGAGGCCGAGCGCGCTGGACGCCGACTGCAGGCCGTCGGCGCCCAGTTTCGGGGCGAGCCCGACGAACGCCGTGTTGCACGACTTCGCGTAGTCGACGTGGAACGGGACCTTGCCGAGCACCTCGCCGCCCGAGTTCTTGAACTCACGGCCGTCGACCGTCGTCGTCTTCGGGCACTCGACCACGGACCCGGCCGTGACGGCCTTCTTCTGCAGCAACCCGTACGCGGAAACGGTCTTGAAGGTCGATCCGGGCGGAACCTGCCCGGTGAGCGCGGTGTCGACCGTGCCGCCGTCGGGCCCGTTGGAGACCGCGAGCACCGACCCGTCACTGATCCGGATGGCGACCAGCGAGCTGGGCTGTTTCTGCGTGGCCAGGGCGGCGTCGGCCGCGGTCTGGGTGGCCTGGTCGATGCTGACCTTGATCGGCTTTCCGTCGACCGGCTTCGTGCTGAAGAGCTGCGTGCTGGTGACCGTGCCGTCCGCCGCCTCGCGGGCGATCACGACCGACACGCCCGACGTCCCGCGCAGCGTCGAGTCGTACCGCTGCTGAAGGCCACCATGCCCGACGATGTCACCCTGCGCGACCGCCTCGGGGTTGGCGTCGATGTCCTCGCGAGTCGCCTGGTCGGCCGTGCCGAGAAGCGCCCGGGCGAAAGCGCGGGTCGGGGCCAGGTCGCGCGTCCCCTCCTGGAAGACCGTCCCGGGCAGCGGCCGTACGGTGTCGCGGATCTTGTTGTAGTCGGGGCGACGCAGCGTGACGAGCTCGATGAAGGCGCCCGGATCGGAGTTCTTCACCCGGTCGGCAAGGTTGGACATATCGACGGTGACGTTTACCTTCTTGAACGCCGCGGCCAGGTCCTTCTGCAGTTGTGCCAAGTTTTTGATCTTCTCGGGGCTGACGCCGATCGTGACGATCTCGCGGGGCGTCACGATGGCCTTGCCCGACGCGTCCTGAATGGCCGCCCGCTTCGACGACACCCGGCGAACCGCCAGCTTGTCGCCGACCTGCAGCTCGCTCTGCACGATGGCCGGCTCCCACACGATCCGCCAGCCGTCGGTGTTCTGCTTGGTCAGGCGCACCGTGCTGTTGTACGACCAGGCGGCGCCGCCCGGCAGCGTCCAGTCCAGCTTGATCGTGCTGGAGGCGATGTCGCCGGTCGTCTTGGGATCGCCGACCGCGGTCAGCACCAGCGACTGCTTGGCCAGGTCGCCGGAGAGGGCGTGCAACTGGTCGACGACCTCGTTCGCGCTGATCTTGCCGCCGTCGGCGCTCACGAAGCCGACCGAGCTAAGGTTGCCGCTACGCCAGCCGGTCAGGAAGTCCTTGACCGTGCCGTCGGGACCGTCCTTGGAACAGGCAGCCAGGCCCGTGGCGACCAGCGTCAGCGATGCCCCGAAGGCGATCGCCCGGCGGCGGGTCAGGTCACGGCGGTCGAGCATGAGGTCCCCTCTCCGGGAAATTCCGGACGCGATGCTACGGGAGAGTAATAAACAAGCGCTCGTCCCGCCGACCCGCTTTAGGTGACGTAGAGCAAATTTGCCGCCGATCGGACCGATCCCACGACGCGTGTGATCCGGTGGAGCCGAGCCGTTCTACGCTGTGAGCGACACGTTCGAACCCACAGTGTCGTGGGTGAGGGGAGCACCAGAGCCATGGCTTTCGCCGGCGAGCCACCGTCGGAATCGGACCCGACTACCGACCCTGAGCTGGACTTATCCCAGGGCCCCGGGCTAGCCCTCACGGGCCGCCTGGGCGCCTCCGCGGATGACGGCGAGCTCGACGAGCCGCTGCCCAACGGCGAGCGCCTGGTGGCGCAGGCCGTCGAGGTGGCCGGCACCGATCATGCGACGGCGTCGCTGGTCGGCCGCTTCTGGCGCTTCGCGCCCGACGAGGAGCTGGTCGGATCCACCGCCCAGGAGATGTACGACGCGGCCGTCGCCCATCGCGAGCTGGCCGCGGTCCGGCTGCCCGGCGAGCTGAAACTGGCCATCACCCCACCGACCGGCGCCGAGTGCCACACCGTCCTGCAGATCGTCACCGACGACATGCCGTTCCTGGTCGACTCGGTGATCGCCCTGCTCACCGCGCACCAGCTGCAGGTGCACCTGCTGGTCCACCCGCTGATCGTGGTGCGCCGCGAGCCGCTGGGCGCGATGGCCGAGCTCGCCGCCGATGTCGAGCCCGACGACGCGATCGACGGCGATCTGGTGGAGAGCTGGATCCGCATCGAGATCGACCCGATCCGCCGGGACGAGGCCCGCGAGCAGCTGCACAACGAGGTCCGCCGGGTGCTGACCGACGTGCGGGACGCGGTCGAGGACTGGCCGCGGATGCGGCAGCGCGCCCTGGTGATCGCCGACGAGCTGGCCGCCGCCCGCGGCTCCGACGCCAAGCTGCCGGTGCCCGACAAGGACGTCACCGACTCGATCGAGCTGCTCAAGTGGCTGGCCCACGATCACTTCACGTTCCTGGGGTACCGCGAGTACCGCCTCGACGGCGACGTGCTCACCGCGGTCCACGGCACCGGCCTGGGCATCCTCCGCGGCGACTCGACCCCGCGCCGGCTCTCCTCGATGGCCCCCGAGGCGTACCAGCGCGCCCTCGAGAAGCGCCTGCTGGTGATCACCAAGGCCAACTCGCGGGCCACCGTGCACCGCTCGGCGTACCTCGACTACATCGGGGTCAAGACCTTCAACGACCACGGCGAGGTGATCGGCGAGCGGCGCTTCCTCGGCCTGTTCTCCAGCTCGGCCTACCGCACCAGCGTGCGCGAGCTGCCCGTGGTCAAGCGCAAGGTCATGGAGGTGCTCGACCGCTCGGGCCTGTCCCCGCGCGGCCACTCCGGCAAGGACCTCCTGCAGATCCTGGAGACCTATCCGCGCGACGAGCTCTTCCAGATCAAGACCGATGACCTGTACGAGGCGGTGATCGGTGTCCTCCGGATGGCGGGGCGCCGGCAGCTGCGGCTCTTCCTGCGCCGCGACGGTTACGGCCGCTTCATCTCGTGCCTCATCTACATGCCGCGCGACCGGTTCACCACCGGCAACCGGCTGCGCATGCAGGAGATCCTGCTCCGCGAGCTGAACGGCATCGGCGTCGACTACACGACCCGGGTCACCGAGCGGATGCTGGCCCGGATCCACTTCATCGTGCGCACCGACCCGACCGACCCGCCGGGAGTGGTCGACCCGAACGCGCTGGCCGAGCTGCTCGCCGACGCGACCCGGATGTGGGACGACGACTTCTCCCTGGTGCTCGAGCGCAAGCTCGGTGAGGAGCCGGCCCGCGAGCTGTTCAACCGGTACGCGAACGCGTACCCCGACAGCTACAAGGACGGCCACACGCCGTACGAGGGCATGCAGGACCTGGCCAAGCTCGAGCTGCTGGAGGAGGAGGGCCAGCTCGAGATGCACCTGTACCGCAAGCGTCACCCGGGCAAGGGCGGCGAGCCCGAGCCCGACGACCACGACGTGCGGTTCAAGGTCTACCGCTACGGCGAGCCGATGATGCTCTCCGCGGTGCTGCCCGTGCTGCACTCGCTCGGCGTCCAGGTCGTCGACGAGCGGCCGTACGAGATCCGCCGCGACGACGGCACGATCTACCTGTACGACTTCGGCCTGCGCCCGCCGACGGAGCACCGCGAGCTGGCCGAGGTCCGTCCCCAGGTCGAGAACGCCTTCGCGGCGGCCTGGCGGGGCGAGGCCGAGGTGGACGGGTTCAACGAGCTGGTGCTGCGGGCCGGGCTGACCTGGCGCCAGGTGGTCGTGCTCCGGGCGTACGCGAAATATCAGCGCCAGGCCGGAAGCGTCTTCTCCCAGCGGTACATCGAATCGACCTTCATCGCCTACCCGGCGATCGCCCGCCTGCTGGTGACGCTCTTCGAGACCCGGTTCTCGCCGGGGCTGCAGGCCGGCGGCGACGAGCGTTCCCGGATGGCCGACGAGATCGTCGAGCGGGTGACCGAGCTGCTCGACGAGGTGGAGAGCCTCGACCAGGACCGGATCCTGCGTTCGTACCTCACCCTGGTGCGCGCCACCCTGCGCACCAGCTTCTTCCAGCGCGGCACCGACGGCCGGCCGAAGAACTACGTGGCGTTCAAGCTCGACCCCAAGGCGATCCCCGACCTGCCCGAGCCTCGCCCGAAATACGAGATCTTCGTGTACTCGCCGCGGTTCGAGGGCGTGCACCTGCGTTTCGGCGCGGTCGCCCGCGGCGGCCTGCGCTGGTCGGACCGGCGTGAGGACTTCCGCACCGAGATCCTCGGCCTGGTCAAGGCGCAGATGGTGAAGAACGCCGTGATCGTGCCGGTGGGCGCCAAGGGCGGGTTCGTGCTCAAGCAGAAACCGGGCGACCGCGACGAGGCCGTCGAGTGCTACAAGCGGTTCATCACCGCGATGCTCGACGTCACCGACAACATCCACGCCGGCAAGATCATCCCGCCGCGGGACGTGATCCGGCACGACGGCGACGACCCGTACCTGGTGGTCGCGGCGGACAAGGGCACCGCCACGTTCTCCGACATCGCCAACGAGATCTCGGTCGCCAAGGAGTTCTGGCTCGGCGACGCGTTCGCCAGCGGCGGCTCGGCCGGGTACGACCACAAGAAGATGGGCATCACCGCGCGCGGCGCCTGGGAATCGGTCAAGAAGCACTTCCGCGACCTGGGCATCGACACGCAGAGCGAAGACTTCTCCGTGGTCGGCGTCGGCGACATGTCGGGCGACGTCTTCGGCAACGGCATGCTGCTCTCCGAGCACATCCGGCTGGTGGCCGCGTTCGACCACCGGCACATCTTCCTCGATCCCAACCCCGACCCCGCCATCTCGTACGCCGAGCGGCGGCGGCTGTTCGACCTGCCCCGCTCGTCGTGGGCCGACTACTCCCGCGAGCTGATCAGCCAGGGCGGCGGCGTCTACCCGCGCACGGCCAAGTCGATCCCGGTGACGCCGGAGGTGCGGGCCGCGCTCGACCTCGGCGACGCGACCGCGATCAGCCCGGCCGAGCTGATGAAGGCGATCCTCAAGGCGCCGGTCGACCTGCTGTTCAACGGCGGCATCGGCACCTACGTGAAGGCGGTCTCCGAGACGCACGCCGACGTCGGCGACAAGACCAACGACCCGATCCGGATCAACGGGTCGCAGCTGCGGGTCAAGGTCGTCGGCGAGGGCGGCAACCTCGGGCTCACCCAGCGCGGGCGCATCGAGTTCGCACGTGCCGGTGGGGTTCCCGGCCTTGATGGAAACAGAGTCGGCGGTCGAATTTTCACTGATTTCATCGACAACACGGCCGGCGTCGACTGCTCCGACCACGAGGTCAACATCAAGATCCTGCTGGGCGGCGCGGTCACCGAGGGCGAGCTCAGCCTGGCCGACCGGGACTCGCTGCTCGCGGCCATGACCGACGAGGTCGCCGAGCTGGTGCTGCGGGACAACTACGAGCAGGCGTCGGCGCTCGGGTCGGCCCGGGCTCAGGCCCACTCGCTGCTGCCCGTGCACCGGCGGATGCTCACCTCGCTGGAGGAGAGCGGGCAGCTCAGCCGGGAGCTCGAGGCGCTGCCCACCGACGCCGAGCTGGCGGCCCGCTACGAGGCCGGCGAAGGGCTCACGGCGCCCGAGTTCGCGGTGCTCCTGGCGTACGTGAAGATCTCTTTGGAAACCGAGGTGCTCGCCGACGAGCTGGTCGACGAGGCCTGGACGCACGACGTGCTGGCCCGCTACTTCCCGACCCCGCTGCGCGAGCGCTTCTCCGGCCGGATGGCCAAGCACCGCCTCCGTCGCGAGATCATCTCGACGGCGCTGGTCAACGAGGTGGTCAACCGCGGCGGTACGTCGTTCGTCTACCGCGCGATGGAGGAGAGCGGCGCGTCCGCGGCCGACGTCATGCGGGCGTACGTCGTGGTGCGCGAGGCGTACGGGCTGTCCGAGATCTGGGCGGCGGCCGAGGCGCTCGACAACCAGGTGCCGACCTCGGCGCAGACGCTGGTGTTCCTCGAGTCGCGGCGGCTGCTCGACCGGGCCGTCCGCTGGCTGGTCAGCACCCGCCGGTCGCCGATCGACGTGGCCGGCGAGGTCGCGAAACTGCAGCCCGGCGTGCGCGAGCTGCTGCCGCAGCTGCCGTCGGTCCTGGTCGGCATCGAGCGCCGGTCGATGGACGAGCACGTCGCCACGCTCGTCGACAAGGGCGTCCCGATGGACCTCGCCGAGCGGGTCACCTGGGCGAACTACGGTTTCGGCTTGCTCGACGTCCTGACCGCCGCGGCGGCCACGAGCCGGGACTGGCTCGAGGTGGCCCGGGTCTACTTCGTGCTCTCCGAGCGCTTCCAGATCGACCAGCTGCTGTCGCACATCTCCAAGCTGCCGCGCGGCGACCGGTGGCAGACGCTGGCCCGGATGGCGCTGCGCTACGACCTGTACGCGGCACTGGCCGCCCTCACGGTCGAGGTGCTGGAGTCGACCGAGACGACCGCGACCGCCGACGAACGTGTCTCCCAGTGGGAGCACATGAACGCGGCCTCGATCGCCCGCTGCTCGAACGCGATCGGCAACGTCGACGACACGCCCGCGGAACTGGCCGCCCTCTCGGTCCTGCTCCGCCAGATCCGCACCCTGGTGAAGACGTCAGGCGCGAGCTGAATCACGTGGCCCCGGGTCACCGGCCCGGGGCCACGTACCCCCAAGGGGTATAGGGTAGTGGCATGGAGCGGGTCATCGAGCTGGAGATCGGCGGCATGACGTGCGCGTCGTGCGCCGGCCGCATCGAGAAGAAGCTGAACCGGCTCGACGGCGTCACCGCCACGGTCAACTACGCCACGGAGAAGGCACACGCCACCGTGCCCGGCTCGCTCACCGCCCGCGACCTGATCGCCGTGGTGGAGAAGACCGGTTACACCGCGGCGGAGCCGGCCCTCAAGCGCGCGGAGAGTGCTGAAAAGCGCGATCCGCTCCGTGACCGCCTCCTGATCTCCATCGCGCTCAGTGTTCCGGTCATCGTGCTCGCGATGGTGCCGGCCTGGCAGTTCGACTACTGGCAGTGGCTGTCGCTGGTGCTCGCGGCCCCGGTCGTCGTCTACGGCGGCTGGCCGTTCCACCGGGCCGCGTTCGTCAACCTGCGGCACGGCGCGGCCACCATGGACACGCTCGTCTCGGTGGGCACGCTCGCCGCGTTCGGCTGGTCGCTGTGGGCGCTGTTCCTCGGCGACGCCGGCCCGCCCGGGATGACCCACCCGTTCTCGCTGACCGCCCGCGACGGCGACGCCATCTACCTCGAGGCGGCCGCCGGCGTCACCACGTTCCTGCTGGCCGGGCGCTATCTGGAGGCCCGCGCGAAGCGTCGCGCCGGCGACGCCCTGCGCTCGCTGCTCGAGCTGGGCGCCAAGTCGGTCACGGTGCTGCGGGACGGCATCGAGCGCGAGATCTCCGCGTCCGACCTCCGGGTCGGTGACCTTTTTCTGGTACGCCCCGGCGAGAAGGTGGCCACCGACGGGGTGGTGGCCGACGGCTCCTCGGCGCTCGACCAGAGCCTGCTGACCGGCGAGTCGGTACCGGTCGAGGTGGGCCCGGGCGACCCGGTGACCGGCGCGACCGTCAACGCCGGCGGTCGGCTCACGGTCCGCGCGACCCGGGTCGGCGCCGACACCCAGCTGGCCCAGATGGCCAAACTGGTCGAGGAGGCCCAGACCGGCAAGGCCGCCGTCCAGCGCCTGGCCGACCGCGTCGCCGCGGTCTTCGTCCCCGTCGTGATCGCCCTGGCCATCGCCACGCTCGGCTTCTGGCTGGGCACCGGCGGCGGCGCCACGGCCGCCTTCACCGCGGCCGTGGCCGTGCTGATCATCGCCTGCCCCTGCGCGCTCGGCCTGGCCACCCCGACCGCGCTGCTGGTCGGCACCGGTCGCGGCGCCCAACTCGGCATCCTGATCCGGGGCGTCGAGGCCCTCGAGTCGACCCGCCGCGCGAACACGATCGTCCTCGACAAGACCGGCACGGTGACCACCGGCCGCATGTCGGTGATCGCCGCCGTGGCCCACGACCCCGACGACCTCCTACGCCTGGCCGGCGCGGTCGAGGCGGCCTCGGAGCACCCCCTGGGCCGCGCGATCACCGCCGCGGCCCGCGAGAACGGCGCGCTGCCCCCGGTCACCGACTTCCACGCCACCGCCGGCGTGGGCGTGCGCGGCCGGGTCGAGGGCCGCCTCGTCGAGATCACAGCCGGCCGGCCCGCGGATCTCCTGTCCCCGGGCGAGCCGCCGACCGTGCCGATGTTCGAGGTGGTCCCGATCGGGTCCGAGACCCCGGCTTCGCCGGTGCTGTCGGCGGCGACCTGGGTCGAGGTCCGCGTCGACGGCTCGGCCCGGGGGTGGCTCGCTCTCGCCGATGCCGTACGCCCCAGCAGCGCCCCCGCGATCGCCGCCCTGCGCCGCCTCGGTCTCGAGCCGATGCTGGTCACCGGCGACGCGCCCGGCGTCGCCGAGGCTGTGGCGGCCGAGGTGGGCATCACCGAGGTCTTCGCCGGCGTCCTGCCCGCCGGCAAGGTCGACGTGGTGAAGCAGCTCCAGTCGGAGGGCCGGGCCGTGGCGATGGTCGGCGACGGCGTCAACGACGCGGCGGCCCTGGCCCAGGCCGATCTGGGCCTGGCGATGGGCGCCGGCACGGACGTGGCCATCCAGGCGTCCGACCTGACCCTGGTCCGCGACGACCTGACCGCGGCCGTCGACGCGGTGCGTCTCTCCCGCCGCACGCTGGCCGTCATCCGCGGCAACCTGTTCTGGGCCTTCGCCTACAACGTGGCGGCGATCCCCCTCGCGGCGGCGGGCCTGCTGAACCCGATGATCGCCGGCGGCGCGATGGCCCTGAGCTCGATCTTCGTGGTCCTCAACAGCCTGCGCCTGCGGAACTTCCGGCGGGCGGCCATGACGAGTTGAGAAAGGCGTGAGCCGGGCCGCGCGAGACTGCTCCCGTAGTCCCGCGCTGCCCGGCTCACCGTCTTCGTCGCGAGGGCTCGGACCGGTCCCGAAGTCCGAGTCCCCGCAACATCCCCAGACCCACCTGCGGACATAACGCTACGTGCCGGCTGAGCAGGCCCGGAAGCTCTCCGTGGGCAAATTGGCCGTTCGGCTAGCCCAATTTAGGCGACAGATCCGGAAATATCTGGGCAGAGACCCCTTTAGCCCGCCACGGAGTTACGCAGGGTGAGGTAGTCGATTTCTTACCGTCGGTGATCAATCGTCCCGGCGGACGGTCTCGATCAGGGCGAGGATCTGCCGCAGGGCCGGCCGTAGCACCCGCAGCCGCGAGAGCGACACCAGCCGGTCGATCAGCGGCACGGCGCCGTCGATCAGCCGCCGCGTCCGCCGCTGCTCGGGCGACTTGTCGTACACCCAGAAGAGGATCACGCCCATCCAGCCGAGCCAGAGCAGCTCGGGCAGTTCCTTGCGCAGCTCGGGATCGAGCTTGGCGGACGACCCCTCGATCACGTCCCGGAAGATCGCGATGGACGCGTCCCGGGCCGGCGACGACTCGCGGGAGAACGGGCTCAGCGGCGACGACGGCTCGGCCGCGGTCTTGAAGAACGTCGCCGCGAACGAGTGGTACGGCGCGTTCACGTCGATCCCCGCGTGCAGCACCCCGCGCAGCCGCGCCGCGAAGTCCTTCTCGTCGGCCAGCACCTGCTCGGCCGACGCGCGGTGCGCCGCCTGGTTCCGGTCGTAGAACCCCTGGATCAGGTGTTCCTTGGAGTCGAAGTAGTAGTACGCGTTGCCGACCGCGACCCCCGCCTCCTTGGCGATCGCCCGCATGGTCGTTTCCGCGTACCCCCGCTCCCGGAACAGCCGCAGCGCCGTCTCGAGGATCAGCTGCCGCGTCTGCTCCCCGCGAGCCCGGCGCGCGGGCCCGGGGGCCGGCGGCTCGCCCGGGTCAGTGGCAGCGGTCGTCACATTGGTCACCGTAGTCCGCCACCACCGGCCCCGAGGGCCCGGGCGAGCGGGTCGACTCCCGCACCGCCGAGGCCGCCGCGATGAACCGCCGGGCGGCCGGCAGCAGCCGCGGCGACGAGAGCCGCTCCGCCGTCGCCCGATAGTCCGCCAGCGCCCACAGGCAGGCGAGCCAGGCCCCGTCCCCGACGTAGTAGGCGCCGTCGTCCGCGATCACCGTGAGATCCCGCAGCGTCGCCGCGTGATCGAGCCCCGGGAACCGCCGCCGCGCCTCGGCCGACCCCGCCGCCACGAACGTCAGCGGCACGAGCTGCGCCCGGCCGGCCAGCCACCGCCGCGCCGTCCGGCACAGCGGGCACCCCTCGTCGAAGAGGACCGTGAAGGCCCCGACCCGGCCGGCCCCGTGTCCGGCCGGGTCGAGGAGGCCGTCGCTCACGCCCGAGCCGGCGGGGGCATCTGCGGCGGCATCGGCGGATGCATCGGAAGCCGGCCGGCGGGCGGCAGCGGCGGCTGTCCGTGCTGCTGGCGCAGACGACCGCGCCGGTACCGGCCGAGGAAGTAGACGTTGCAGAAGTGCAGGACGCCGAGGACCAGCAGCACGAGCCCGATCTTCATGGAGAGCGTCTCGAGCGCTTCGCTGGCGTTGTCCACCTGCGCGCCCGACCGCATCGCGAACGCCACGTAGCCGAGGTTGAGCAGGTAGAAGCCCATCACGAGCAGCTGGTTGACCGCCCGGGCGAGCCGCTCGTCGTCGAAGACGTCGGCCAGGAACACCAGCCCGTTGCGGGACAGCGTGGTCGCCACCCACACGGTCAGCCCGATGCTGACCGCGAGGTAGAGCAGGTACATCCAGACCTTGGGGTCCATCGGGCCGCCCTTCTCGAACATGTTCAACTTCCGTCCCGGCCAGCGTAGGACATCAACTTGAACGCGTTCAAGCTATGTGACGAGAACCGCTACAGCCCGAGCGCCTCGGTGGCGGCACGACCGTTCGCGAGGCTGGCCCCGTGCGTCGTGACGAACGCCCGCGAACCCGCCGGACGCCACGACGACGGCCAGCCCATCTCCACCACCCCGACCGGATGCGCCGCGGCCAGCGCCTCGATCAGCGAGCGACTCGCGGGGGAGCGGTGCAGGTGCCGCCCGACCACGAGGATCGGCCGCCCATCCGCCTTCGCCACCAGCGACGATGCCGAGGCCGCCGCCGCGACCACCTCCACCTGCTCGGTCCCGTTCAGGTGCGGTCCCAGCCCCCACGGCACCCGCCCCTCGGCGATCGAGTGCCCGGCCACGATCTGCACCACCAGCGGCCGGTCGAGATCCACGAGTGATCCCTCGACCCGCACGGCCCGCCTCGCGGCATCAACCCCCAGGCTCGCGTCGTGGTCGCCCTCGGCGCGGGGAGTCGCGCTCCACGTCGCCATTTTTGCCGTACGGGACACTGCGTCCTCGAGGCGTCCCAGTGACAGATGCCCCTCCCGTACGGCATCGGTGATCTCGTCAGCGACGGCCGTGACGAGGTCGAGGTCCACCTGCGCCCCGATGCACAGCAGGTCAGCCCCCGCCGCCAGCGCCCGGACCGCGGCCGGCGCGATGCCACCGGCCGCCAGTGCCGCGCCCTTCATCTCGAGCGCGTCGGTCACCACCACGCCCTCGAAGCCGTACTCCCCGCGCAGCAACCCCGTCAGCGCGGCCGGGCTGAACGTGGCCGGATCGTCCCCGGTCAGCGACGGCACCCGGATGTGCGCCGACATGATCGACTGCACGCCCGCGCCCACCACCGCGGCGAACGGCGGCAGGTCCCGCTCCCGCAGCAGCTCCAGGGGCGCGTCCACGGTGGGCAGCTCGAGGTGGGAGTCGGCGAGCGTCGCCCCGTGCCCCGGGAAGTGCTTGGCGCACGCCGCCACCCCGGCCGACTGCAGCCCGGTCACCGCGGCGGCCGCGTGCCGCGCCACCAGCCGCGGCGACGCCCCGAACGACCGGGTCCCGATGATCGGGTTGTCGTCGGCCGTGTTCACGTCGACGGTCGGCGCCAGGTCCAGGTTGATACCGCTGTCGGCGAGGTCCGACCCGATCGCCGCGTACACCCGCGCGGTGAGCTCGGGATCGTCGACCACGCCGAGCGCCGCGTTCCCGGGATAGGGGCTGCCGGTCCGATGCCCCAGCCGGGTGACGTCGCCGCCCTCCTCGTCGATCGCGATCAGCACGTCGGGCCGGGCCGTCCGCAGCTCCGCGGTCAGCGCGGCGACCTGCGCCGGCGACACGATGTTGTACCCGAACAGGGTGTGGCCGGCCAGCCCCTCGCCGAGCAGGTCGAGTGCCCAGCCCGGGGCTCGCTCGCCGGGAAAAGCGGCGAGCAGGGTGCCGAGGGCGAGGCGGCGCAGCCCGTGGTCGTTCGCCATGATGTCCTTCCGGTGACGCAACTCTGGCTCTTGAGGCCCGCGAGCTGCCATGATCGCTCCGAGTCGATGGCGTGTGCCGCGCTCGGCAACGCTGCCGACGGTTACGCTGCGGCTACGACTTCGGGGGCTCGTAAGCTAATAGGAAACAATCCTAAATACTAGGGGACGTCAACATGGCCGCGACCCGCCTTCCGGGCACACCCCGGCTGCTGCGCGCACTCAACGATCGCGCGGCGCTGGAGTTGCTGCTCGCCCGAGGCCCGCTGACCCGCGCCCAGCTCGGCGAGATGACCGGTCTCAGCAAGGTCACCGCCTCCCAGCTCGTGGAGCGCCTCGAGCAGCGCGGTCTCGTGCGCCGCGTCGGCGAGCAGGCCGGCGGCCGCGGTCCGAACGCGCAGCTGTACGCGGTGACTCCCGGTAGCGCCCACGTGATCGGCGTCGACGTCGGCCCCGAGCGGGTCGTGGCCGCCTGCGCCGACATCACCGGCGCGATCGTGAGCCGGGTCGAGCAGTCCACCAGGGACACCGACGACCCGGTCGGCGTGGTGCACAACGCGGTGGTCCAGGCCGCCACCGAGGCCGGCACCGACATGAGCTCGGTGCGCCGGGTCGTGCTCGGCACCCCGGGCCTGGTCGACCCGGAGACCGGTGAGATCTCCTTCGCCTGGGACCTGCCCCGCTGGCACCGCGGCCTGCTCGACGATCTGCGCCGCGACCTGAGCACCCCGGTCGTCTTCGGCAACGACGTGAACCTGGCCGCGATCGCCGAGCAGAGCACCGGCGCGGCCAAGGGCGCCACCGACTTCGTGCTGATCTGGATCGGCCGCGGCGTCGGCCTGGCCAGCGTCATCGGCGGCAAGCTGCACCAGGGCGCGACCGGCGCGGCCGGCGAGATCGGCTACCTGGCGGTGTCCGGCGCCGAGGTGCCCCGCCACCAGGGGAAGCGGTCGCAGAAGGGCGGCGTGCGCGGCGGCTTCCAGACCGTCGCCGGCGCCGACGCGGTCAAGGCGATCGGCAAGAAGTACGGCTTCCGCGGCAGCGAGGCCTCCGACGTGATCCGCTCGGCGGTCGCCGCGGGCGAGGCCGGCGACCAGGTGCTCGACGAGCTGGCCGAGCGGCTGGCCCTCGGCGTCGCGGCCACCTGCGTGGTCCTCGACCCGCCGCTCGTGGTGCTGGCCGGCGAGGTCAGCCAGGCCGGCGGTCCCGGCCTCGCCGAGCGCGTCGAGCGGGAGGTGGCGGCCATCACTCTCGTCTCCCCGAAGGTGGTCATCACGGGTGTCGAGTCGGAGCCCGTGCTGCACGGCGCCCTGCATACGGCCCTCGACGCCGTACGGGATGAGGTCTTTGGGTCGACCACCGGGTGACCGGAGTGCGCGTGATTGGATAGTGCCGTGCTCGAACCAGCAGTGCGTATCCCGCCTCACGACGACACCGTCATCGCCTTCGACCGCGTCAGCGTGATCCGGAGTGGCAACTTTCTGGTCCGCGGCCTCTCCTGGCAGGTGGAGCTCGACGAGCGGTGGGTGATTCTCGGGCCGAACGGCGCCGGCAAGACGACGCTGCTCAACCTCGCCTCGGCCCGGCTGCACCCGTCCCGCGGCACGGCGTACGTGCTGGGCGAGCGCCTCGGCCGCACCGACGTCAACGAGCTGCGCACCCGCATCGGACTGTCCACCGGCCAGTTCGGCGAGCGGGTGCCGCCCACCGAGCGGGTGCTCGACGTGGTGGTCACCGCGGCCTGGTCGGTGGTGGGCCGCTGGCGCGAGGAGTACGACCCGATGGATCTCGTGCGGGGCCGGCAGCTGCTCGAGCAACTCGGCATGGGCGCGCTGGTCGAGCGCGAGTTCGGCACGCTCTCCGAGGGCGAGCGCAAGCGCACGCTGATCGCCCGTGCGCTGATGACCGACCCCGAGCTGATGCTGCTCGACGAGCCGTCGGCCGGCCTCGACCTGGGCGGCCGGGAGGACCTGATCGGCCGCCTCACCGAGCTGGCCCTCGACCCCGACTCGCCGGCCATGGTGCTGGTCACCCACCACGTCGAGGAGATCCCGCCCGGCTTCACGCACGGCATGCTGCTGCGCGAGGGCACGATCGTGGCGGCCGGTCCGCTCGGCGAGGTGATGACCGCCGACAACCTCACCAAGACCTTCGGCGTCGCCCTGCAGGTCGACCGCTTCGGCGACCGCTTCACGGCGCGGGCGGCGTAGGCCCATGGCTCCGCGGATCGTGGTGGCGGGCAGCGCCAACATGGACCTGGTCGGCGTGGCCGAGCGCCTGCCGCTGCCCGGCGAGACCGTGCTCGGCGACGACTTCCTGATGATGGCTGGCGGCAAGGGCGCCAACCAGGCGATCGCCGCGGCCCGGGCCGGCGGCGACGCGGTGTTCCTCGGCGCGATCGGCTCCGACTCGTTCGGCGTGACCCTCAACGCCCGCCTCGCCGCGGCCGGCGTCGACACCGCCCATGTCCGCACCACCTACGGCGCCTCCGGGGTCGCCGTGATCATGGTGGACCGGGCCGCGGAGAACTCCATCCTGGTCGCCCCCGGCGCCAACAGCACGTTCCGCGACCTCACCGAGGCCGAGGAAGGGGTCATCGCGAGCGGCGACGTGCTGCTCTGCCAGCTGGAGATCCCGATCGAGACGGTCACCGCCGCCTGCCGCGCCGCCCGCGCCGCCGGCACCCGCACGATCCTCAACGCCGCCCCGGCCCGCGAGCTGCCGGCCGACCTGCTGGCGAACGTCGACCTGCTGGTGGTGAACGAGGTCGAAGCGCAGACCATCACCGGTTCCGCGGCGCCCGACATGGCCGCGCTGCTGGCCCTGGTTCCCCGGGTGGTGATGACCCTGGGCGGCGCCGGCTCCCGCTACGCCGAGCGCGACGGCCGCGACGAGCAGGTCCCGGCGTTCCCGGTCGAGGCCACCGACACCACCGCGGCCGGCGACGCTTTCACCGCCGCGCTCGCCGTCGCCTGGGGCGAGGGCCGCGACCTGATGGAGGCGGTCCGCTGGGCCAACGCGGCCGGCGCCGCCTGCGTCCGCAAGCTCGGCGCCTCGAGCTCCGTCCCCACCCGCGCCGAGATCGACGAGCTGTACAACGGCTAGTTCCGGGCCTGGTTGACGAAGCGGCTCACCTCGGCCCGCAGCACCTCGGCCAGCTGGGACAGGCCGTCGGTTCCGTGCCCGCCGTCCACCGCGACCGCGATGCCGCTGGTCAGCCCGCTCATCTCCCGGATGCTGTCGGTGACCTTCTCCAGCACGGCGATGGCGTCGGCTGCCACCTCCTGCACCTTGTTGACGTGCCCCATGATCTCGCCGCTCGAGCCGCTGGTCTTGTCGGCCAGCGACTTGACCTCGCCCGCCACCACGCTGAAGCCGAGCCCGGCCTTGCCGGCCCGGGCCGCCTCGATGGTGGCGTTCAGCGCGAGCAGCCGGGTCTGCTTGGCCACCTGATTGATCAGGTCGACCGCGCTGAGGATCTGGTCGGCCGCCGTGCGCAGCGAGGTCACCGTCTCGAGCCCGTGCTCGGCCTCGGCCACCGCGGCCCGGGCGAAGTCGGCCAGTCCGTTCGCCGAGGCGCCCATCTCGGTGGCGGCGGTGGCCACCTGCTCGGAGACCCGCAGCACCGCGTGTTCGAGCTCGTCCGCGAGCGCTATCCGAGCCGCGTCCGCCGCGGCAAGGCGGTCGGCACCGCGGCTCATCTCCTCGATCGAGGCGGAGATCTGCTCGGCCGCGTCCCGGTACGCGCCGCGCAGGCCCCGGGTGAGGATCCGCCGGTGGAACCGGCCCTCGGCGGCGGCGGCCGAGGCGGCGCCGGCCTCGCGGACGAACGCGTCGCTCATGTCGAGCATCGTGTTGATCGCCTTCCGGCACTCGGCCGCGACGGCCGACTCGCCCAGCGGCGGGATACGAGCCTCCAGGTCGCCGGCCGCCGCCCGGTCGCACACCGCGGCGATGACCCGCAGCACCTCATCCACTGGTGACCGCCCAGACGAACTCGTCGTACGTCCGGTCGCCCAGCTCGTCCTCCAGCGCCTGCCATCCGGCCTCGACCGCCGCCGGGGTCGAGCCGGCCCGGCTCTCCGCCGTCCGCACCCGGTCGTAGACCCGCCGGACCGCGGCGACGGCGGACGTCTCGGGCCGCCGCCGGTTCGAGTGGTAGCCGACGTGCCGGCCGTGGGCGTCGCGCGAGGGCGTGACGTGCGCGAACACCCAGTAGTGCGCACCGTCGGTGGCGAGGTTCAGCACGTATGCGAACATCTCCTGCCCCTGGCCGATGGTGTCCCAGAGCAGCTTGAACACGGCCCGGGGCATGTCCGGGTGCCGGATGACGTTGTGCGGCTGCCCGACGGCCTCGGCCTCGGTGAGCGCCGAGATGCGCAGGAAGACCTCGTTGGCGTACGTGATGATCCCGCGCGGGTCGGTCTTGGTGACGATGATCTCGTCGGTCCCGAACGTGCGCTCGATCCCGGTCGGGCGGATGTGCGTGGCTCGCATGATGGTGTCGATCGTCGCGAACCGCCGGGTCCCGCGCGGGCCGAACGCCGGAATCAGCGGGCGACGCGGCGCGCCCAGAGCACCAGCGGCACCTGCAGCGGCAGCCGCCCGTAGGCGATGGCCCGCTTGGCCGGCGACGCGTGCCGCCAGTCGACGGCCATCTTGACGTTGGCCGGGAAGACGCCGACGAACAGCGCCGCCGCGGCCCGGCCACCGAGCCGCCGGGTGCGCGGGCAGGCGACCGCCGCGGCCACCGCGAGCTCGGCCGCACCGCTGAGATACGTCCAGGTGCGCGGCGAGCCGGGCAGCGACCGCGGCACGATCGAGTCGTACGGCTTGGGCGTGAGAAAGTGCAGCACCCCGGAGGTGGCCAGCAACCCGGCGAGACCCGCGGCTTCCCTGTTCATGAGCCCGGATACTACTAGCGAGTAACCCTCGTCGGCTCCAACGCGCGCTGCAGGGCGCGGTAGATCCGGCCGAACCGCGCCGCGTCCGCCGTGCGCAGCAGCAGGACGTCGCCCTGCCGGGTGCGTCCCCAGATCTCCCGCTGCCGGCTGCCCCGGTCGTACGAGCGGTCCACCCGCTCGAGCAGCACGTCGGCCAGGGGTGCCGCGGCCAGTCCGACCAGCACGCCACCGCCGATCAGCCCGGCCGTCACCGCGACCGGAGCGTGCGCCACCAGGGCGACCGCCACACCGAGCGCGCCGATCAGGATCGGCAGCAGCATCGCCACGCCGAGAGCGCCACGTCCGGCGATCGTCGTCCATGACCGGCGGCTCGAGCTGTGCCACACCTGGCGGAGCTCCGCCAGCGCGTAGTCACGGCCGTTCATCCGGACTCCGGTCGACGTGATCCAGACCTCGCCGTCCCGGTAGTAGGTGGTCATTTACTCTCCGTACCCGTCGTAGGCTCTCGCATAACCCAACACTCGAGGAGGCGTGTTTCGTGGGCGAGTTCGTGACGCTGGAGATCACCGACGGCATCGGCACCATCCGGCTCGACCGGCCCCCGATGAACCCTCTCAACACCCAGGTACAGGAAGAGCTTAGAGAGGCCGCGCATTCCGCCGCCGGCTCCGAGGAGGTCAAGGCGGTCATCGTGTACGGCGGCGAGAAAGTCTTCGCGGCCGGCGCCGACATCACCGAGTTCACCGAGCTCTCCTACCGTGACATGGCACTTCGGTCCGGTGCGCTCTCCGGCGCGTTCGACTCCGTGGCCCAGATCCCCAAGCCGGTAGTGGCGGCAATCACGGGGTACGCGCTCGGCGGCGGCTGCGAGCTGGCCCTCGCCTGCGACTGGCGGGTGGTGGCCGACGACGCCAAGCTCGGCCAGCCCGAGATCCGCCTGGGCCTGATCCCGGGCGCCGGCGGCACCCAGCGGCTGGCCCGGCTGGTCGGCCCGGCCCGCGCCAAGGATCTGGTCTTCTCGGGCCGCATGGTCGACGCCGAGGAGGCGCTGCGCATCGGCCTGGCCGACCGGGTCGCGCCGGCCGCCGAGGTCTACGCGACCGCCGAGGCGATGGTCCGCCCGTACGTGACCGGACCGTCGATGGCCCTGCGCGCCGCGAAGCAGGCGATCGACGGCGGACTGAGCCTGGATCTCGCCTCGGGACTGGCCCTGGAATCGCAGCTTTTCGCCGCTCTGTTCGCGACCGAGGACCGGGTCGAGGGCACGACCGCGTTCGTGGCGAAGCGTAAGCCCACATTTACGGGGCGCTGATGCTCGCTTCCATCGATCACGTGCCATAAAGTCCGTCGATGTGGAATCGTTATCCGCCACGCGCCCGGTGCGCCGCATCGTGCGCGTGGCGGTCGCCCTGGTCGTGGGCCAGGCGCTGCTCTGCGCGCTGATCGGCTGGCTGACGCTGGGCCACGCGAACGACTCCGGCCCGCCGGTGGACGCGATGGCCGCGCCGCCGGCCCTGCCCTCGACGTCCGTGCCCTCGCCGGCCGTCACCAGCCGTTACGTCCCGCCGCCCGCGACGACGGTCCCGCCCGCGGCGCCCACGAAGAGGAAGCGCACCACCGACCGTAAGCCCGAGGCTCCGGCCGCGACACGTGCGCCCACGCCGTCCGCCCACCCGCCGGCCCCGGCTCCCGCGGTCGTGCCGCCGCTGCCGGTCCCGACGATCGTGGTGACCACCACGACTCCGGGATCGGCCCTGGTCCCGCCGCTGCCGAAGCCGCCCGAGACGCCTGCGGTGGTGGCCGGCCCAGTTACCGTGGGCGATCTCTGCACGCCCGTGGGCGCGTACGCGTTCACCGCCGACCACACGCTCGTTCGCTGTACGCGCGCGTGGCATCACCGAGCGCGCTGGAAGATCGTCTAGGGGACGGGACCCCCTAGACTCTCCGTCATGGCCACTGACCCTGGGGGCCTGAAGCGGCACGCCCTCGGCGTCGACTTCGGGACGTCCAACACCGTCGCGGTGGCGCGCTGGCCCGACGGCCGCGCCCGCCCGATCCTGGTCGACGGCTCGCCCCTGCTGCCCTCGGCCGTCTATGCCGAGCCCGGCGGCGCCCTGGCCGTGGGCCGCGACGCCGTGCACAGCGCCCGCATCGACCCGGCCCGATTCGAGCCCAACCCCAAGCGGCGGATCGACGACGGCACGGTCCTGCTCGGCGAGCAGGAGTACGAGGTCGTCGACCTGATCGCCGGGGTGCTGGCCCGGGTCGCCGAGGAGTGGCACCGCGCGGTCGGCCCGGTGCGCCCCGAGACCACCCTGACCTGCCCGGCCACCTGGGGAGCCGCCCGCCGCGGCCTGCTCGCCGAGGCCGCCGCCCGGGCCGGGCTCGAGGGCGCCCGCCTGGTCGCCGAGCCGGTCGCGGCCGCCACCTACTTCGCCGAGGTGCTCGGCCGGGACGTGCCGATCGGCTCGGTCGTGGTCGTGCACGACTTCGGCGCCGGCACCTTCGACGCCAGCGTGGTCGCCCGCACCGCCTCCGGCTTCGAGGTCATGGCCGTCGACGGCCGCGACGACATCGGCGGCCTCGACGTGGATGCCGCGATCGTCGAGCACCTGCGCACCGACGAGTGGCAGCGCCTGCTCGAGCCGACGACGCTCGAGGAGCGCCGTGCCCGCCGCCAGCTCTGGGACGACGTGCGGATCGCCAAGGAGCGGCTGTCCCGCGCCCAGACCGCCGACTTCGTGGTGCCGCTGCTCGACACCGAGGCCCACCTGACCCGCGACGAGCTCGAGAAACTGGCCCGCCCGGTGCTCGATCAGACGGTGCGGGTCACCAAGGGCCTGCTCCGCTGGGCCGACCTGCCGGAGGGACGGCTGGCCGGGGTGTTCCTGGTCGGCGGTGCGAGCCGGATCCCGCTGGTCGCCACCCTGCTGCACCGCGAGCTGGGCGAGGCGCCCGTGGTGATCGAGCAGCCCGAGCTGGTGGTGGCCGAGGGCAGCATCCTGGCCGACGCGGCGTTGCTGACGACCGCTCCGGCGGCGCCCGGGCCCACCGCCGAGCTGCGGCTGGTGTCCCAGGGGCGGGCCGAGTCGGAGACGGTACGGGTCGCTTCGGTCGGGCCGCCGCCGCACATCCCCGGCACGACCGGGTTGCAGCCGGCCGTCGATCCGTGGCCCGACGCCGATCCGGGACACTGGGTGCCCGATCCCCACGCGACGGTCGCCACCGCGAAGCCTCGGTTCGACGGTGCTCCCCCCGTACGGGCAAAGCAAGCAGCACCACCGACGAGAGACACCCGGCCGATGTCGCCGGTGAAGGCAACCAGCCGGCCCGTTTCTCCGCCGCCACAGGCGGCACCGCGCGTGATCTCGCCGCCGACGCCGCCACCACGCACCCGGGTCGCGCCTCCGGCGAAAGTAGCCAAGCGCAGGCCGCGTCGCCGGCGCGGCCGATTCGTGCGCGCGCTGCAGATCATGCTGAGCATCGTCGTGATGATTGCGGTGCCGCTCGCCGCGCTGCTGGTGGCCTACGGTTACGGCAACGGCGATTCGTTGACCGTCGACGCCGAGAACCTGGTGCGGGACATCCGGAGCCTGCTCGGTATCTGAGAGAGATTCACCTTTTCGGTACTGACCGGTAACGTGCTGGCGACAGCCACGGCGACGGAGGCGGGCATGGCGGAAGTGATCGAGGGACACGGCGGCGACCTGGCGCTGGCCGCGCTGCGGGCATTCGGCGTGCGGGAGATGTTCACGCTCTCCGGTGGGCACGTCTTCCCGCTCTACGACGCCGCTCACAAGGAAAACTTCCCGATCTTCGACGTACGCCACGAGCAGAGCGCCGTGTTCGCGGCCGAGGCCGTCGCCAAGCTGCAGCGGCGCCCGGGCCTGGCCGTCCTCACCGCCGGCCCCGGCGTCACCAACGGCATATCCGGCCTGACCAGCGCGTTCTTCAACGCCTCGCCGGTGCTCGTGCTCGGGGGCCGGGCGCCGCAGTTCCGCTGGGGCTCGGGCAGCCTGCAGGAGTTCGACCACGTGCCGCTGGTCGCCCCGATCACCAAGTACGCGGGCACGGTCACCGACACCAATGCGATCGCCGGCGAGATCCGCGCGGCGCTCACCTCGGCGCTGACCCCGCATCGCGGGCCGGCCTTCCTCGACCTGCCGCTCGAGGTGTTCTTCTCCAGCGGCGAAGCGGCCGCCCCGGGAGATCCTGCCGTTCCTCTTCTCGAGGCCGACCCGACGGATGTCGCGCAAGCCGCCGCGCTCCTGGCCGGCGCCGCCCGTCCGGTGATCATCGCGGGGTCGGACGTTTGGGCCGGCGACGCGATCTCCGCCCTGCGGGAGGCGGCCGAGGCGCTGCAGGTTCCGGTGTTCACCAACGGGATGGGCCGGGGAGCGCTGCCGCCCTCGCACCCGCTCGCCTTCGCCAAGGCGCGCCGGCCGGCCCTCAACGAGGCCGACGTGGTCTGCGTGATCGGGACGCCGCTCGACTTCCGGCTCGGCTTCGGCGAGTTCGGCGAGGCGCAGGTCGTGCACATTGTGGACGCGCCGTCGCAGCGGGCCTCGCATGTGACGCCCACCGTGTCGCCGGCCGGTGACCTCCGCCGGATTTTAACCGAAATTTCGGGATATGGTGGCGAGGTTGTTGATCACGCTGAGTGGATCGCGGGTCTGCGCTCGGCCGAGGACGCCGGCAAGGCCCGCGACGCCGAGGCGATGGCCGCCGACACCGACCCGATCAAGCCGGCCCGCATCTACGGCGAGCTGCGCAAGGTCCTGGCGGCGGACGCGGTGACGATCGGCGACGGCGGCGACTTCGTCTCCTACGCGGGGCGGTACCTCGAGCCCGCCCAGCCCGGCACCTGGCTCGACCCCGGGCCGTACGGCTGTCTCGGCACCGGCATGGGCTACGCGATGGGGGCCCGGGTCACCTACCCCGACCGGCAGATCTGCGTGCTGCTCGGCGACGGCGCGGCCGGCTTCTCCCTGATGGACGCCGAGTCGCTGGTCCGGCAGAACCTCCCGGTCGTCATGGTGGTCGGCAACAACGGCATCTGGGGGCTCGAGAAGCACCCGATGAACGCCATGTACGGCTACGACGTGGCCGCCGACCTGCAGCCCGGCCTGCGCTACGACGACGTGGTGCGCGCGCTCGGCGGGGCCGGCGAGACCGTCGAGAAGGCGTCGGAGATCGGCCCGGCGCTGGCCCGCGCGTTCGACGCGGGCGTGCCGTACCTGGTCAACGTGCTGACCGACCCGGCCGACGCCTACCCTCGCAGCTCCAACCTGGCCTGATCAGTCAGTCGTCGTCGTGGTTGTTGTTGAAGTCCTTCTCCCACTGGGCGAGCGTCTCGCGGTCACGGCGGGACTGCTCGGTGTCCATCGAGCGGAGGAACTCGGGATCGTCGTCCGGTGAGGACGGGCGCGACTTGGTCCGGCGGATCGGCGCGCCCTCCCGCGGCGCGGCCTGCGGTCTGCCCCACAGAAAGTACGAGATCGGCCCCAGCAGCGGGATCAGCAGGACGAGCAGCACCCACACCGCACGGGGCGCGTTACGGACCCGCTCGGCCGACAACACGCTGATCAGCGCCAGCACAAAGAGGACCAGCTGCACGGCAGCCAGGAAGATGAACAACCGGACCATACGGCAATGATGACTCGGCGTCGCTCATCCGGCGACGATCAGAGCATGACAACCAGCCCGCCGAGGACCGCGAGCGCCGCCGCGAGCATCGCGTAGGCGGGAATCGCCCGGCGACCGGGCTGCGGCGGGAGGGAACGCAGGCCGTACGAGCGGCGGTAGGCGATGGCGATCAGGGCCACCCAGGCGGCCATCGCGGCCGCGGCGACCAGCCAGGCGAGCAGGCCGGCGTCGGGGCGGAAGGCGGGGCGGGCGGCGAGCAGGCCGACGGCGGTCGCCGAGAGGCCGGTGCGGCGCCAGGCCAGGCGGGTGCGCTCCGCGGAGGCGCCGTGATCACCGGTCTCCGGGCCTCCTCTCATTCGGCGGCCTTGATGAGTACGGCCACCGCGAGGAGCAGCGCGCCGGCCGCCACGATCAGGGCGAGGATCGCCGGGAACTTCGACCCCGGCAGCTCCTGCCCGAGCCGCATGGCCCGCTCGGTGCGCGCCCAGTGGTCGACCGCTCGCAGCGCGACCACGGCGCCGAGCAGCAGCAGCGCGATCGCGATGATCTCCCGCAGGTGGGCGACCGACAGCGGGGGAAGGAACTGCGCGCAGGCCAGCCCGCCGGCGATCAGTGCCAGCCCGGTGCGGATCCAGGCCAGGAAGGTGCGCTCGTTGGCCAGGGAGAACCGGTAGTCGGGGGTGCGGCCGACGGTCGGTTGCTTCTCGGGGTCGAACCACTGCCGCAGCGCTCCGAACACCGGTTGATTATCGACCGCAGAGGTCAAGAAGGCTCGCCCCAGATCATGCGGACTTCGTCACTGACACAGTGCTCCCGCAGATTGCCGCAGCGGCACCACGGCCAATCGGGACTGATCTGCCCGTGGGAGTTGGCCGCGATGGTCATCGGCCGTGGTGGAGTATGAGTGGCGGGCGTGGTGCGCCCGTCGAACAGCGGAGCGATTTGGCCGGACATATCGCGACACCTCCTAGGCCCATCATGGTGAGGCGTGTCACTTTGGGTGGCGCTCACGGCAAATCTACTGGCGGGTAACCTTCGGGGTGCACAGCTGTGTTCATTACAGGAGGTCGTAGGAGCGCGATGAATATCGTCGTTTTGGTGAAGCAGGTGCCCGACTCCGGTGCTGAGCGCACGCTGGGTGCGGATTTTGCGGTGGAGCGGGTGTCGGCGAACAACGTCATCAATGAGATGGATGAGTACGCCATTGAGGAGGCCTTGAAGATCAAGGAGGCCGGTGGTGGTGAGGTGACGATTCTGACCATGGGTCCGGCCACGGCGGCGGAGGCGATCCGTAAGGCTCTGTCGATGGGGCCGGACAAGGCGGTTCACGTGCAGGATGATGCCCTGCACGGCTCGTGTGCGGTGGGTACGTCGAGGGTGCTGGCTGCGGCGCTGGGGACGTTGAACGCGGATTTGATCATTTGTGGTGCGGAGTCGACGGATGGCCGGGTGCAGGTGATGCCGCACATGCTGGCCGAGCGGTTGGGGATCGCGGCGTTGACCGGTGCCCGCAAGTTGACGGTTGATGGGTCGCAGTTGACGGCGGAGCGGCAGACCGATGAGGGCTATGAGGTGGTCACGGCGGTTACGCCGGCGGTGGTGAGTGTGTGGGACACGATCAACGAGCCGCGGTATCCGTCGTTCAAGGGGATCATGGCGGCGAAGAAGAAGCCGGTGCAGACCCTGTCGCTGGCCGATCTGGGTGTGGACGCGNGTGAGGTNGGNNCNGCCGGNGCGACCAGNCNGGTGCTGGAGTTCGCTGCCCGCCCGGCNCGNTCCGCGGGGCAGAAGGTCACGGATGAGGGTGATGGCGGCGCTCTGCTGGTGTCGTATCTGGCCGCCGAGAAGTTTGTCTGAGAGGGGTTTTCGTCATGGCTGAGGTTGTGGTCGTCGTCGAGGCCTCTGCG
>NZ_KB903341.1 GCF_000379645.1 Paractinoplanes globisporus DSM 43857 | reverse complement strand
GCGGCAGACGCGGGCGCGGCAGACGCGGGCGCGGCAGACGCGGGCGCGGCGGAGGCCGGGGTGAAAGACGCGAAGCAGCACACCATTGGCTTTGACCAGTACTCGATGATCCTTGACGGGCGGCGGACCTTCATCTGGTCGGGCGAGATGCATCCGTTCCGGCTGCCCAGCCCTGCGCTCTGGCGCGACGTCCTGCAGAAGATGAAGGCGATCGGCTTCAACACCGTCTCCTTCTACTTCGACTGGGGTTACCACTCGCCCTCGCCCGGCGTCTACGACTTCGGCGGCGTTCGCGACATGGACCGCCTGCTCGACATCGCCGATCAGGTCGGCCTCTACGTGATCGCGCGGCCGGGACCGTACATCAACGCCGAGACCGACGGCGGCGGCTTCCCGGCCTGGCTCGCCACGCAGGCCGGCCGGGCCCGCAGCGACGCGCCCGACTACCTGGCCGCCACCGACGAGTGGCAGACCGCGATCGACGCGATCATCGCCCGTCACCAGCTCAGCAACGGCACCGGCTCGGTGATCCTGTACCAGATCGAGAACGAGCTGGCCGCGACCGGCACGTCGCAGCGCAACTACCTCCAGCACCTGTACGACAAGGCGCGCGCCGACGGCGTCCAAGTGCCGATCTTCCACAACGACAAGGGGCGCAACGGGTTCTGGGTGCCGCCCTCCTCGACCGTGCCGGGCACCCTTCCCGGGCCGGTCGACCTGTACGCCTTCGACGGCTATCCCGGCGGCACCTGCCACACCGACGGCACGGTCGGCTCGCCCAACAACGCGCCCGACTGGGGCATCCAGGGCGTCGGCGGTGCGAAGGGCGGCGCGAGCGCCTCGAACACGACACCCGGCTTCACGGCCGAGTTCGGCGGCGGCTGGTTCGACTACTGGGGCAGCGTCGGGACGTACCCGTGCACCGCGCAGCGCCAGGGCCCCGGCTACGAGCGGGTCTTCTACGGCACCAACATCGCCAACCGGCTCACCGTGCAGAACTTCTACATGGTCTCCGGCGGCACGTCGTGGGGCTGGCTGCCGGCGCCGGTCGTCTACACCTCCTACGACTACGGCGCGGCCATCGACGAGGGTCGTCAGCTGCGGCCGAAGGCGCAGACGCTGAAGACGCTCGGCTACTTCGTGCAGTCGGTGGCGCCGCTGACCAAGGTGGACAAGGGCGCCGACGTGGCGACCTCGTCGGCCGCGGTCCGGATCGAGCACACGGTCAACGCCGAGACCGGCACGAACTTCTACTTCGCCGTGCACAACCCGTCGAGCGCCACGACCGACGACTCCTTCACCTTCCCGATCGAGACGGCCGACGGCTCGTACACCGTGCCGCTGCGGCTCACCGGTCAGGACGCGAAGACGCTGGTCGCCAACTACGACCTCGAGGGCAATCACCTCGTCTACTCCACCTCGGAGATCGAGACGCACCTGCGCGGGGTGGCGCTGCTGCACGGGCGCGACGGCGAGACGGGCGAGACCGTGCTGCGCTATCCGAGCGAGCCGGCCGTACGGGTGCTCGACGGCGCGGCCGATGCCGCCTACGACCCGGCGACCGGAGATCTGCGGCTCACCTACTCGCACCACGGGCTGATCCGCGTCCGGATCACCGCCCCCGACCGGCCCGCACTGACCCTGCTCATCGCGGACGAGGACGCGGCGGCCGGCTTCTGGCGCGTCGACGACGTGCTGGTACGCGGGCCGCAGCTGGTCCGGACCGCCCGGGCGCACGGCGGGCGCCTCGACCTCACCGGCGACACCACCGCGGCCGCCGGCCTGGAGGTGTGGGGCCCCGGGTTCACCCGCGCCGTCTCCTGGAACGGTAAGCCCATTGCGGTCCGGCCGTCGGCGGGCGGCGGTCTGACCGCCGTACGCAATCTGGATGGGCCACGGCAGATCACCCTGCCGGAGCTGACCTCATGGCGTTATGCCGCGGAGTCGCCGGAGGCGGCGCCCGGCTTCGACGACGCGGCCTGGCGCACGGCCGACCAGACCACCACCAACAGCACCACCAAGCCGCCGGCCGGGCAGGTCGTGCTCACCGCCGACGACTACGGCTTCCACCACGGCGACGTCTGGTATCGCGGGCACTTCGACGGCGCGGCCCCGGCCACGGTGACCCTGGACTGGGGTGGCGGCGGCGCGGGTCTCGCGCAGGCCTGGCTGGACGGCGCCTACCTCGGCCAACGCGAGATCCCCAGCGGTCTGGCCGCGCCGCCCACCCGCAACACCGACACGTTCGCGGTTCCCCTGGAATCACAAGCGGCCGGCACCCACGTGCTGTCGATCATGGTGCGGAACAACTCGCACAACGAGGACGGCGGCGTCAACGACGCCCACAAGGAGGGCCGCGGCGTGATCGGCGCGACCTTCGACGGCGTGGTGCCCGCGGGGGTGACCTGGCGCATCCAGGGCACGGCCGGCGTCGACCCGGTGCGCGGGCCGCTCAACAACGGCGGCCTGTACGGCGAGCGGAACGGCTGGTCGCTGCCGGGCTTCCGGGACCGATCGTGGCCGGTGAAGTCGGTGCCCGATTCGTCCGCAGCAGCCGGAACGTCCTGGTACCGCACCAGCTTCGACCTGCACATCCCGCGGGACGTCGACGCCTCGCTCGGTCTGACCATCGGCGACCCCGCCGTGCCGCACAACGACAAGCACTACCGCGTGCTGATCTTCGTGAACGGCTGGAACATGGGCCAGTACATCGCCGACGTCGGCCCGCAGCACACGTTCGCCCTGCCCACCGGCGTGCTCAACCCGCGCGGGCGCAACACCGTCGCGCTGGCCGTGACCAGCGACGGCGGCGAGGCGAACGCCCTGGAGAGCGTCCGCCTGACGACGCTAGGACTGTCCAAAACGAACGACGTAGGACTGTCCAAAACGAACTAGGAAGGGATCATCCAATCGAGGACGGCGGTGCCCTGGAGCGTGACCAGCACGCACATGATGAGTAGCAGGACCACGCTCCAGCCGACGACCCGGCGGAAGATGTCGCCCTCGCGGCCGGCCATCCCGACGGCCGCGGCGGCGATCGCCAGGTTCTGCGGGCTGATCATCTTGCCGAGCACCCCGCCCGACGAGTTCGCCGCGGCCAGCAGGAGCGGATCGAGGCCGGCCTTGGTAGCGGTCTGCACCTGCAGCGCGCCGAACAGCGCGTTGGAGGACGTGTCCGAGCCGGTCACGGCCACCCCGATCCAGCCGAGGATCGACGAGAGGAAGACGAAGAAGCCGCCCGCCTGCGCCAGGAACTCGCCGAGAGTGTTGGTCTGCCCGGACTGGTTCATGACGTAGGCGAGCGCCAGCACCGCCATCACCGTCACGATCGCGTGCCGCAGGGTCACATAGGTCCGGCCGTAGGCCTTCAGCGCCTCCGACGGTCTTACCTTCAGCACGATCGCCGTGAGTATGCCCGCGATGATCATCAGGGTGCCGGCGGCCGGGAGCCAGCCGAACGTGAAGTTCGTCGACGACAGCGGCTTTCCGCTCGCGCTCAGCACGTGAAGCCCGGGCCAGGCGAAGACGACGGTCCACGGCTCCTTCGCGAGCGCGTCCTTGATCGGCCCGATGTTCGCGATCGAGAAGATCGCAATAATGATCAAATACGGAGCATAGGCGCGGGCGATCTCCGCGGGCGGGTCACGCTGCTCGATGGTCGCGGTCCCTTTCCCGTACGCGTCGAGTCCGCCACCACCCGCAGGATTCTCGCCGATACCGATTCCCTCGGGCGGTCCCGACCTGCGTGCCGCCGCGCCCCCGCCGTTCGGCTGGTCGGTGGCGGCCTCGGCCTCGACGTGCAGGGGCGGGATCTCGGCCGGCTGCCAGATGCGCAGCAGCAGCACCACGGCCGCCGCCGCGGCCAGCGACGCGATGATGTCGGTGAGCGGCACGGACAGATAGTTCGAGGCGACGAACTGCCCGAGCGCGAAGACCACGCCCGCCGCGATCGCCGCCGGCCAGGTCTGCCTGACGCCGCGCCGCCCGTCGATGACCGCGACCAGCACCAGCGGCACGATCAGCGCGAGCACCGGCGTCTGCCGTCCGACCATCGCGCCCAGTGTGTCGGTGTTCAGCCGCGGGTCGTCGGCCGCTCCCGAGGTGACCGTCCCGAGCGTCACGATCGGCGTGGCCAGCGCTCCGAACGCGACCGGCGCCGTGTTCGCGATCAGCGCCACCGCCGCGGCCCGCACCGGCGGGAACCCCAGCGCCATCAGCATGACCACGGTGACGGCCACCGGTGTGCCGAACCCGGCGAGCGCCTCCAGCAACGCCCCGAAACAGAACGCCACGATGATCGCCTGGATCCGCATGTCCGGGCTGACCCGGGCCATCGACCGCCGCAGCACGTCGAAGTGCCCGCTGACCACGGTCAGGTTGTAGACCCAGATCGCGTTGAGGACGATCCACAGAATCGGGAAGAATCCGAACGCCGCCCCCTCGGTGGCCGACAGGAACGCCTGCCCGGCCGGCATCGAGTAGACGACGATCGCCACCGCGAGCGCCACGGCCAGCGAGATCACCCCGGCCAGCCACGCCCGCATCCGCAGCACACCGAGCAGGACGAACAATGTGAGCAGCGGCAACACCGCGAAGATCGCGGACACCCCGACCGAGTCGGCCACCGGGTCGGTCACGATCCTGAACTGATCAAGCATGTCAGCCACCCAATAAGATCGACCACTTTCCATGAATCTAACCTGTGACCGACGTCATAGGTAAGGCCCGAACCCCGGGAGTTGACATGACCGGAGAGGCAGAACGCGACGACGGTGGGATGCGTGCGGCGCTGCACGTGAGCAACGGCGATGCCACCGATCTGGCCGGGACCGGCCTCGCCGAACGCATCCTGTATTGGCGCGATGTCCTGCACGAGGGGCCGGTGCCCGCGGTCGGCGACGAGGAGCTCCGCCGGATCAGAGCCGCCTTCCTCCTCCAGGAAGGCGCCGACGACCGGGCGGAGGGCGCCGACATGTTCGCCGAGCGGGACAGCGTCCTGGCGGCCGGTCGCGACGGCGAATACGTGCTGTGGTTCGAGGCCGACCTGTACGACCAGCTTCAGATCATCCAGATCCTGGACCGCCTGGCCGGCCTCGGCGTGCCGGCCGAGCGCATCACGTTGATCTGTATCGGCGAGCATGCCGGCATCGCCCGGTTCGGTGGTCTCGGCCAGCTGACCGCGGAGCAACTGCGCGAGCTGCCCGCCACGAACGCGCGCGCCCGGCTCACCCCGGCCGCGCTGGAACTCGCCGGCCGCGCCTGGGCCGCCTTCCGCGCGCCGACTCCGGACGGTCTGCGGGCGATCGCCGAGGCCCGCTCCGGCGAGCTGCGGTTCCTGGGCGAGGCATTCGACCGGCTCGGCCGGGAGTACCCGGCCACCCGCGACGGGCTGGCGCTGACCGAACGCCGGATCCTGGCCGCCGTCGCCGAGGGCGCGCCCGATGCCGGAACGGCGTTCGTTCGCGCCGCGGCCCGGGAGACGCGTCCGTACCTCGGGGACGGCTGGTGCTTCGCGATGATCGGCCGGATGGCACACGCATCCGTCCCGCTGCTCGACGCCGAGCCGGCCGACGGTCCGGTCGACCACCGTACCGGCCTGCGCCTGACCGCCGCCGGCGCGCGAGTGCTCGCGGGCGAGGACGACCACGTGACGCTCAACGGCATCGACCGATGGATCGGCGGCGTGCACCTGAGCGGGCGTGACGTGCCCTGGCGCTGGGACGACGGGATCGAGGCCATCGTCGGCGCGGTGGGCGAGGCGCAGTCAGCCGGCTGAGTGCCGGCGTTCCAGCAGCTGGCTCATCGCCTGGAGCAGCTGGTCGTTCTGGAAGGGCTTGTGCAGCAGCGGCGCGTCCGGGGGCAGCGCCTGGCCACCCGGCGCCGGGCCGCTCGTGTAGCCCGACATGAACAGCACCGGCAGGTCGGGGCGGGTCTGGCGCAGCTCGGCCGCCAGCTGGGTGCCCGACATGCCGGGCATGATGACGTCGCTGAGCAGCGCGTCCACGTCCAGGTTCCGGTCGAGGCAGAGCTTGAGCGCCTCCTGCGGGTCGCCGGCGGCGTGCACCTCGTACCCGGCCTTGGTGAGGATGCGGCAGACGATGTCGCGCACACCGTCCTCGTCCTCGACCACGAGGATGCGTTGCCCGGCGCCGCCGGCCGCGGCGGCTCGTCCGGTCGGGACCGGCGCGGGCGGGGTCTCGGCGCTCACCGGCAGCCGCACCCGCACGGTGGTGCCCTGCCCGGGCTGCGACTCCAGCGTGATCGTCCCGCCGACATCGGTGACCACCCCGTACGCCGTGGCCAGCCCGAGGCCGGTCCCCTTGCCGCGCCCCTTGGTCGTGAAGAACGGCTCGAAGGCGCGCGCCGCCACCTCGGGCGGCATGCCGACCCCGGTATCGGTGATGCTCAGCCCGACGAACTCGCCGCCGGGCTCGACGCCGGTGGCGATCGCGAGCCGGCCGCCGGTGGGCATCGCGGCCCGCGAGTTCATCACGGCGTTCATCAGCACCTGTTCCAGCTTGCTGCGGTCCATCGTGATCGGCGGCAGGTCGGGGGCGAGCATCGTGGTCAGCTCGATGTCCTCGCCGAGAGTGCGGGCGAGCAGCCGCTGCATGTCGGCGGCGACCGTGTTGAGGTCAAGTGTCTCGGGCCGGGACGGCTCGAGCCGGCTGAAGATCAGCAGTTGCCGGGTGAGCCCGCTGCCGCGCGCCGCGGCCTGCTCGATCGACTGCACGTCGGGCCGGCACGGGTGATCGGCCAGTTCCTCGGCGAGGATGTCGGCGTATCCGGAGATCACCGCGAGGATGTTGTTGAAGTCGTGTGCGATGCCCCCGGCGAGCCGGCCGAGCGAGTCGAGCCGTTCGGCCTGGCGCAGCTGCTGCTCGAGCCGGATCCGCTCGGTGATGTCGCGCAGGATCCCCTCGACCGCCACGACCCGGCCGGTACGGTCGACGATCGAGCTGGCCCGCTGCTCGACCCAGGCGGTGCGGCCGGCCTCGTGCCGTACGTGGATCATCAGCGTGCCGGGCTCGTGCGACTGCCAGGACGCCCGCAGGGTGGCGCGGTCCTCGGTGTCGACGGTCTGGAAGATCAGCTCGGAGTCGGCGTAGAACTGCTCGGGCCGGTACCCGGTGATCTCCTCGATCGCCGGGCTCAGGTACTCCATGGCCGGCGTGGGCAGCAGTCGGTAGCGGAAGATGACGTCCTGGGCGTGCTCGGCGATCAGCCGGAAGCGCTCCTCGCTCTCCCGCAGCGCCGCCTCGGCCCGGCGCCGCTGCCGCCGCTCGGCCGCCTCGTGCAGTTCGCGCTGTACGGCCGGCGCGAGCCGGGCGAGCCGGTCCTTGAGCACGAAGTCGCGCACCCCGGCACGCATCATGGCGGCCGCGGTCTCCTCGCCGACCTGACCGCTGACCAGCAGGAACGGGATGTCCGCGTCGTGCTCGCGGACCTGGTCGAGGGCCTCCTCGGCCCGGAACACCGGCATGTTGTAGTCGCAGATCACCACGTCCGGTGACCGCCGGGCGAGGGCCTCGGCCACCCCGCTCGGCGTGTCCGCCCGGACGTGGCTGACCTCCAGGCCGGCCCGGGCGAGCTGCCGCACGATCAGGACGGCGTCGTCGTCGCTGTCATCGATGACCAACAGATGCATGTCGCGTCACCCGCTCGGGGCCGGCTCGTTCACGAGCAGCCAGTAGACGCCGAGGGTGTTGACCGCGGAGACGAACTCCTCGAAGACCACCGGCTTGCGGACGAAGCTGTTGGCGCCCAGCCGGTAGCTCGCCACGATGTCCCGCTCCTCGTTGGACGTGGTGAGCACGACCACCGGTAGGTTCCGGGTGCGGTCGTCGTCGCGGATGCGGCGCAGCACCTCGAGCCCGTCGATCTTGGGAAGCTTGATGTCGAGCAGGACGAGCGCGGGCCGCAGCGGCTCGCCGGCGTCCGGGAGCAGGCGTTGCAGGGCCTGCTCGCCGTCGACGGCGACGACCACCTCGTTGCGGATCCGGTTCTTGGTGAACGCCCGGACGGTCAGCAGCACGTCGTCCGGGTTGTCCTCGACCAGCAGGATCGGTCGCTCGGTCATCGCAGCTCCCCACCGGCCGGCGGCGCGGGCGTGGTCATCGCAGCTCCCAGTCGGCCGGCGCGGGCGCGAGGCTGAACCGGAAGGCGGCGCCCTCGCCGACCGTGCCCTCGGCGAGAATCCGGCCGCCGTGCCGGGTGATGATCCGGTGCACGATGGCCAGGCCGATCCCGGTTCCCTCGAACTCGCCGGCCGAGTGCAGCCGCTGGAACGGGTCGAACATCTTGTCGGCATATTTCATGTCGAAGCCCGCGCCGTTGTCCCGCACCTCGAAGACGTCGACGCCCGACTGCGGGTGCACGCTCACCGAGATCACCGGGTGCTCGGCGTTCCCGGTGAACTTCCAGGCGTTGCCGAGCAGGTTCTGCAGCACGAGCCGGATTAGGTGCGGGTCGCCCGGCGCGGTGAGGCCGTCGGCGATCTCCCAGGTGATCTTGCGGCCGGAGTCGGTCAGCTCCGACGCCACCTCCCGGGCCAGTGCGCTCAGGTCGGTCGGCTCCCGGTGCAGCTGCGTGCGGGTGGCCCGGGACAGGTGCAGCAGGTCGTCGATCATCTGGGCCATCCGGCCGACGTTCGCCTGGATGCGCCGCAGGTAGCCCTGTGCCTCCTCGGCCAGGGCCTCCGCGTAGTCCTCCAGCAGCACCTGGCTGAACCCCTCGAGCGAGCGCAGCGGCGCGCGCAGGTCATGCGAGACCGAGTACGCGAACGCGTCCAGCTCCCGGGTCGACGCCTCCAGCTCGGCCGTGCGCTGCCGGACCCGCAGCTCGAGCTCGTCGTTGAGGCGGCGCACCTCCTCCTCGGCCCGCTTGCGCGCGGTGATGTCGGTGGAGATGCCACAGATCGCGTAGGCGTGCCCGGCCGCGTCGTGCAGGGGGAACTTCACCGTCACGTACGTGTGCAGGCCGTCCTCGCCCGGCGCCTGCTCCTCGACCTGCAACGGGATGCCGCGGGCGATGGCCGCGAGGTCGTTGGCCCGGAACTCGTCGGCGATCGGCCCCTCGAACAGGTCGTGGTCGGTCAGCCCGACGATGTCCTCCCGGTGCAGGTTGAACAACCGCTCGTACTCGCGGTTGACCAGCAGATAGTGGCCGTCGACGTCGCGCATGTAGATCACGGCCGAGGTGTGGTCGATCAGGGCCATCAGCTGCTCATGGCCGACCTGCACCGGGGGCCGGGTGCTCACCTCAGACTCCACTTCACCGTCACCCCACCAGCGCGACAGAGACCGATGCGGCCGACGGTACCTCCGGTACCGGCGGCTTTTCGGCCGTTTCGAGGGTTTCGGTGGATTCGACGGCGAGGACTCCGCGCAGCGGCGCCAGCGGATGCTCCTGCCGGGCCCGGGTCAGCCGCTCGAGGAACAGCTCGTTCATCCCGGTCGTGCCGGCCCGGTTGGACACCAGCGGCTTGTCGCCCTGCCCGGCCAGATCCCGCCGCTGCTGCGGCTTGAACAGGAACCGCTTGCTCAGCATGAGGTGCGCCCCGGAGGCCCGGGCATGGGCCGTGAGCAGGCGGTACCACTCGACGACCCCGGGATGGCGCCCGATCAGCCGGCGCAGCTCGCCGCCGGCGCCGGCCGCGTCGGCGCGCAGTTCCGCCGCGTCGAGGCCGAGGCCGGACAGCAGTTGCTCGGGCAGTGTCGGCTGGATCATCAGCTTCTCGATCGCGTCGCGCTCCGCGTCCAGCAGCGCCGGGAACAGCCGGCGTACGTGCTGGTCGTAACCGGTCTGACCGATGCCGAGCAGGAAGTCGCGCTTGAGCGCCTCGGGGTCGAGCGCGCCGCTGGGCGGGATGTCGTCGCGGGTCCAGTGCACCGCGAACTGCCGGAACACGTCGAGGAAGTGGTCGGCCGGCATGCTCTGGTCGGGCGGGAGCGAGGCGAAGGTGACGAACAGCCGGCGCATCGCGTACAGCAGGTCGACGGCGACGCGTACCCGCTCGATGGCCTCGCCGGAGAGCAGGCCGACCTCGCCGCGGCCGAGCGGCTCGAGCATGTCGTTGACCGCGAGCTCGAACGCCTCGCTCTGCTTGATGAGCAGGAAGAACCGCTCCTCGCCGGGCGTGCCGGTGTAGCTGCGGATCCGGCCGTCGTCGAAGACGCCGGGCAGCACGGCCATCAGCTCCGGCCCGCGTCGCACCTCGACCGTGCCGACGTTCCACCGCACCAGGGACGCGTAGCTGTCGCGGCCGTAATGCCCGAGCCCGGTCCGCCCGGCCACCGCCGCGAAGTAGTCACGGAACGGCCGATCATCGGCGACCAGGCCGTCGAAGGCTCGCTCCGGCGTGGCCTTGCCGCCCTGATGCCATTCCTGATAGTGGCGGGCCACCGAGGCGCCGACGAAGCCGAGCCGGACCACCAGCCGCTGCGCCTGCTCCGCCGACATCCGGTCCACCGCCGGCAGTTGCGGGAGCAGCACGTCGCGTGCCTGGTCGGCGAGCATGCCGGGCGGGATCTCACCGGACAGGATCGCCCGGTTCAGGCGGGGTAGTTCCTCATCGACCCAGTCGCCCACTTGCCGCAGAACCAATGGGGTCACCCCTTCGATGGAGGAGGCTCCTGTCCTCCTTATCGACCGGGTGGTCGGGTTTCTTAGGAAAGACCGTGCATTGACATCGATGGATCCCGATGCGAGGGTACGGACACCGGCGTACGCGTGTCGCCGACCCGGCACGCCCGGCCACCCACGTGGCGGCGGGGCGAGATCCCCTGCCGTCACCCAGCAGAAGGGATCCCCCATGCGTCTCCGTCGGGCACTCGCCCTCGGCGCCGCCGCGGTCGCGGCCGCCACCGGCATCATCGCCGGACCGGCACCGGCACAGGCCGTCACCGCCACCACGCTCGCCTCGACCATCGCGCTGAGCAACTGCTCGGCCTCGCTGGTGCGCTACCCGAGCTCGGTCAGCAGCGACCGGGCCATGATGCTCACCAACGGACACTGCTACGAGGGCGGCTTCCTCAGCGCCGGCCAGGTGCTGCAGAACCGCACCAGCAGCCGGTCGGGCACGCTGCTGAACGCGAGCGGCCGCGCGCTGGCCACCGTGCGGGCCGACCGCATCCTGTACGCGACGATGACCGGCACCGACGTCACCCTCTACCGGCTCACGTCGACCTACGCCACGCTGAGCAGCCGCTACGGCGCCACTGCGCTGACCATCTCGGCCTCGCATCCGGCGGCCGGCGCGAGTATCGCGATCCCGTCGGGGTATTGGAAGGAAATCTGGAACTGCTCGATCAACGGCTTCGTGAGCACGCTCCGCGAGGACGTGTGGACCTGGCACGACTCGATCCGGTACGACGTCAACTGCGACACGATCCACGGCACCTCGGGCTCGCCGCTCGTCGACGCGTCGTCCGGTCAGATCGTCGGCATCAACAACACCGGCAATGACGACGGCCAGATGTGCACGCTCAACAACCCGTGCGAGGTCGACGCGAACGGCACCACGCACGCGTACCAGGGACAGAGCTACGGCGAGCAGACGTACTGGTTCACCACCTGCCTGACCTCGACCCGGACGATCGATCTGACCAAATCGGGCTGTCTTCTGACCAAACCGGCAAACTGACTCGTCCGAACGGACGAATCGTCGCAGGTCCGGCGGCATATTTCCGCCGGACCACATTTCCCGAAATCGAATTATCGGGCCCTCTTTTCACCTAATCGTGTTTGCGTTTCCGGCCGGACAAATGCCGCAATTTTCCTATGATCATCACATCGGCAATATCCGGACACGAAGAGGTGAATCGATGAATAAAGCAACGCGCATGCTGGTCATGACCGGAATGGCGATCGTCGCCGGCGTTACGTTCAGCGCGGGACCGGCGGCGGCCGCCTCGGCCTCGCCGGCTCCGGCCGCCCCCAAGGCCGGCACCCAGAGCACCAAGGACTGGGGCCACGACCGGTCGCGAATCGTCGGGTTCTACAGCAATCCGTTCACCTGCCACCGCATCGGCAACTTCGGTGAGCGGCAGGGCCGCTGGGACGATCACGCCTGCATCCGCATTCCCTTCGGCTTCCACCGCGGGGACTGGGCGCTGAAGGTGTACTGGGACCGGCACGGCTTCCCCGGGCACGGCGGGCCGGGCTTCCCCGGGCACGGCGGGCCGGGCTTCCCGGGCAACGGGCACGACCACGACGGGCCGGGCAACCACCACGGCGGCCCGGGCTGGACGAAGCACTGATCCGGCGCACCACCTGATCCGGCAATCGACCGGCGCGGGGCCGCATCCCACGGGAGCGGCCCCGCGTCGCATTTGCAGAGAGAAAGCACGGGAAATAGCGATGCGCATTGACACCTTTCGCTCCCGGTCGCAAACTGGGAGCGCTCCCATTTCCCCTCAGAATCGCTTCCTTGGAGAGCCATGCAAACCGCGATCCCCCGTCGCGTCGCGCTGGGCGCCGCCCTGCTCGCCGCGACAGCTCTGGCCGCGCCACCGGCGCCGAGCGCCTATGCCGCCACCACACCCGTCACCGTGACCGTCAACGCCCGCGCCGGCCTGGCCACCGTCCCGGCCACCGCGCTCGGGGTCAACGACGCCATCTGGGACACCACGCTCGGCACCGACGCCGTGGCCGACCTGCTCGGCGCGGCCGGCGTCAAGATGATCCGCTACCCCGGCGGGTCCTACGCCGACATCTACCACTGGGAGACACACACCGCGCCCGGTGGCTACGTCGCCCCGAACACCGACTTCGACACGTTCATGGCCTCGGCGCGCCGGACGGGCGCCGAACCGATGATCATCGCCAACTACGGCACCGGCTCGGCCGACGAGGCCGCCGGCTGGGTCCGCTACGCGAACATCACCAAGAAGTACGGCGCGAAGTACTGGACGATCGGCAACGAGAACTACGGCAACGGCCACTACGGCTCCTCCTGGGAGGCCGACGACCACGCCGACAAGAGCCCGGCCCAGTACGCGGCCGAGGTGATCGCCTACGCCGACGCGATGAAGGCGGTCGATCCGACGATCAAGGTGGGCGCCGTGCTCACCATGCCCGCGAACTGGCCGGACGGCCTGGTCGGCGGCGGCGACGCGGCCACCTGGAACCAGGTCGTGCTGCAGGCCGCGGGCCCGCACATCGATTTCGCCGACGTGCACTGGTACCCGGGCGGCGGCAGCGCGGCCGAGGCGATCGGCAAGACGCAGTACCTCGACGACTCGATGTACCTGCTCCGGAACCAGATCAACACGTACGGCGGGGCGAACGCGAGCCGGATCGGGATCAGCCTCACCGAGACGAACGTCGGGGTCGGGCAGAACACCCAGCCCGGCGCGATCTTCCTGGCCGACGCGTACAGCAGCCTGATCGGCAACGGCGTCTTCACCGTGCAGTGGTGGAACGTGCACAACGGGATCGGCACGCCGTCGACCGTGGCCGGGCAGACCGACTACAACGACTTCGGCCTGCTCTCCAGCGGCACCTGCACGTCCGACGGCACGGTCTGCGAGCCGGCGCTGAACACGCCGTTCGCGCCGTACCACGCGCTGAAGCTGATGTCGTCGTTCGTGCACCCGGGCGACCAGATGGTGCGGGCCGCCACCGACAACGCGCTGGTCACGGCGTACGGGTCGCGCCGGCCGAACGGTGACCTCGGGGTCCTGCTGATCAACAAGGACCCGGACGCGGCGCACGACATCGCGCTGAGCTACCGCGGCTACACGCCGTCGGCGGCCGCGCCGGTCGCGGTGACCTACGGCAACGGCGACACCGGTATCCACGCGGGCAGCGCGAGCACGCTTCCCCCGTACTCGATCACGCTGGTGACCCTGCACCCGGCCGGCAGCAACGCCGCCGCGCCGAACGCCCCCGGGGTTCCGACGGCCTCGGCCGTCACCGATCGCACCGCGACGATCTCCTGGCCGGCCGTCGGCCGCGCCGCGAAGTACGAGCTCTACCGCGCGAACGGCGCGATCAGCGAGCAGCTCGGCGAAACGACCGGCACGTCGTTCACCGTCCGTAACCTGCAGCCGGGCAAGCGATACACGGTAAACGTGCTCGCCCGGGACAGCGCCGGAAACCTCTCCTGGTCGTCGCCGCCGCTGACCTTCGCCACCGGCGCGCCCGCCACCAGCACGTGCACGGTGAAGTTCGCCGACACCAACGACTGGGGCAACGGGTACGTCGGGCAGGTCGACATCACCAACACCGGCGCGGCCCCGCTCAACGGCTGGACGCTGAACTTCACCTGGCCGACCACGTGGCAGAGCGTGAGCAGCGGGTGGAACGCGACCTGGACGCAGAGCGGCACCGACGTGCGGGTGACCAGCGACGCGACGCTCGCCGCGAGCGGCGGCAGCACCTCGGTCGGCTTCGTCGGCGCCTACAACGGGCCGAACGTCCTGCCGGCGGCGTTCACCCTCAACGGAACGCTCTGCTCGACGTCATCTTAAGAACACCAAGGACCCGTAACCTCCCGTCGAATGAGGCTCGTCGAGTACCTGCTGCTCTTCTTCGGACTGGTCGGCGTCTACATCGCCGTCCACGTGCCCGGCGGGCCGATCCCGGTCCTGCTGGTGGCGGCCGCCGCGATCGTGTACTACCTGCGGCGGCCGGCCACCGGCTTCGACCGGGCGAACTTCTGGCGGCGTGACGCCGTAAGCGCCGCGCTGCCCGGCATCCTCACGTTGTGGGCGGCCGCCACCGTGCTCGCGGTGGCGGCGGTCGCGATCTTCGACCGGGACCGGCTCTTCGACCTGCCGCGCCGCGAGCCGCTGCTGTGGCTCGCGATCATCGTGTTCTACCCGCTCGTCTCGGTGTATCCGCAGGAGTTGCTGTACCGGGCGTTCCTGCTGCACCGCTACGAGCCGGTCTTCGGTGCCGGCCGACGGGCGGCCGCGGCCAGCGCGGCGGCCTTCGGCTTCGCCCATCTGCTGTTCGGCAACGTGATCGCGGTGGCGGCCACGATCGTCGGCGGATGGCTGTTCGCGCGCCGCTACCAGCGCACCCAGTCACTGCTGGTGGTGTCACTGGAGCATGCGCTCTACGGCATCACGATCTTTACCGTCGGGCTGGGGCAGTACTTCTACCACGGGAATTTCCAATAGGCCGGCCGCGATCGGGCCCTTGAGCTGCCGGGTCACCGCGCGCCACCAGCTCATGTCGAAGCGCCCGCCGTCGGCCAGGAACGCGCCGCGCAGGCTGTGCCAGGCCAGGCCCGGGTACTTGTGGTGGATCCCGTGCAGGTTGAAGGCGAGCACGAACGACTCCAGCAGCCGCGGCAGCTCCAGGTTCATCGCCTCGAGCGGCTCGTCCAGCGCCGTGCCGTAGTGGTACGCGTTGTCGGCGATCGACACCAGGAAGGCGCGGCCGGCGAGCACCAGCAGCAACATCCACCAGTGCGGGCCGTACGCGATGAAGGCCCCCGCGTAGATCAGCACGATCAGCACGGCGTCGAGGCGGAACTGGCCCAGCCGCCGGCCGGTGATCGCGTCGAACAGCAGCGCGGTCACGGTGTCGGGCGTGTCCAGCAGGTGACGCAGCCGGTGCCAGAGCCGCTTCGGGGCGAGCGCCAGCACCACCGAGGCGACCTCGGCGAGGTACAGGCCGCCGAACAGTCGCAGGTAGTAGACGGGGGCGTGCGAAGCCCACGATCCCTCGTCGAAGACCTCGGTGCGCTCCCGGGGCGTACGGCTGAATCGGTGGTGCAGCAGGTGGCCGGACTTGAGCAGGATGAACGGCGCGCCGTAGCCGAGCGCGAGGGCCCGGCCGAGGCGGTCGTTCCCGGTGCGGTCGCGCACGAGTGAGCCGTGGATCGACTCGTGCAGGATCGACCACAGATGGGTGCTGGTGAGCACCAACGGAATCAGCAACCAGCCGGGCAGATGCGCCAGAGGTATCACGAAGAGCTGCAGGATGAGAGAGCCGAGGGCGCCGGCGACCAGCAGGGCGGAGGTCGCCGTGGAGCCGTAGGTCCGCGCCGGGCCCGATGTCACGGATGGCACGTTTCCGCAAGTTAAACCCGGAAAAAGACCTTCATGTGTACGCGAGTTGAAGGCCGGCCGGAGCTTGCGACTCCGGCCGGCCACTCCCCCTCACAGGCCGATGTTCGCCTGTGGCCCCGCATAGGTCTTGACCAGCGACGGCACGTCGGCCGCGGCGTCCAGGGTGTAGGCGTAGAAGCTCGACGGGGTGAACGCCGAGCCCGAGGTCTGCTGCTTGCCCGTGCAGCTGACCAGGATGCTGCCGGTCTGCCGGAGCTGCGCGGTGGTGTCCGGGTAGAACGGGTTGGCCACGTGGTCGAAGTAGCTGTTCTCGATCACCATCTTGGTGGCGCCGCGTGAGTAGTTGCCGTACGACGTGATGTTCTGCAGGTAGTTGTCGTACAGATGGGCGTAGGCCAGGTTGTCCGCGCTCGGGTTGCGCTGGTTCGTGTCGTGCAGCCAGTTGTGGTGGATCGTCATCCGGGCCGTCACGTTCTCGGTCCAGCCGATGCCGAACGTCTTGTTGTGGTTGCCCATCACGTTCCACGACACCGTCACGTACGAGGTGTCCTTGCGACTGTCGATGTAGCCGTCGTTGATGTCGTGGAACGTGTTGTGATCGATCCACACGTGATCGGCGGTGTCCATCTGAATGCCGTCGTAGTCGAAGTCCTTGTCGTCCGGGTCGTCGGAGGCCACCGCGGTGTCCCCGATCGACAGGTTCCGGATGATCACGTTGTGGATCCCGGCGCCGAGGAAGAACCCGCCGTTCTTGATCCGCCCCGAGGTGCCCACCCCGATGATCGTCTTGTTGGACGTGACGGGGATTTCGTACCCATAGGTCGGCACGGTGATCGTCGCAGCGACGCGGACCACATAGGCCGCCGACGATGTCGCATATTTCAGGAGATCGGCGTACGTGGTGACGGTGACCGTCGTGCCGCCGGCGCCGCCGGTCGTCCCGCCACCGGTCGAGGCGAAACCGTCGGCCGCGTTCGACCACGTGCGACCGGACGAGATCGCGTTGAAGGCCCACTGCTTGTTCGTGTTGGCCGTGCACGTCTCCTGGATGATCGCCGCGCCCGAGGAGGTCGACGCCCCCTGATCCGACAGGCACAGCCCGCTGTTCACGTTGACGATCTGGAAGGTGTTCGTCCCGCTCGCGGCCAGCGTGAAGTACTGGTTCGTCTGCGCGGCACACCCCCACTGCTGCACCTGGACGCCCGACGCGGTCGACCCGCCCGGCACGTCGACGCACCGCCCACTGTTGACGTTGACCAGCTGATACTGGGTCGAGTTCACCGCGGTCAGCCGGAACTGCTGCCAGGTCGCGCCCGCCGTGCAACCCCACTGCTGTAGCAGGGCGCCGTTGTCCTTGGACCCCGCGGCCACGTCGATGCACATGCCGCTCTTGGTGACCGCGAGCTGATAGGTGCCACCCGCCGCGGGCAGCGTCGCCGCCTCGGACGGCAGCACGGAGAAGGCGACGAAGACGCCGGGGACGATCAGCGCGATCGCGGCGACAAAGAGCTTTTTCACAGCGGGTTCCATCCGTCCGTGCCGGTGAGGTATTTCTGCGGGGTGTACGAGGCCGCGGTCGAGTCGCTCATCTGCGGCCGGTTGCCGTTCGTGGTGGCGCCCGAGCCGGTGTTCTTGTATTCGAAGAACCGCGCGTTCTTCCACGAGTTGCCCGACATGTCGATCCACGGCTGGCCGGTCGCGATCGTGGCGCTCAGCGACGACTCGCGGTACAGCACCTGCGCGTCCGGTCCCCACGGCCGCCCGAGCTGAGTGGTGTTGTTCGTGGCGCCGGTGATCGTGCACTTGTAGAACAGGAAGCCGTACGCGTTGGCCGCGTCCGTGCGGGAGGCGGTGATCGGGCCGCCCGTGCTGCGCCGCTCGTAGATGCTGCTCGCGTTGAACACCGCCGTGCCGCCGCCGAAGATGAAGTCCACGGTGCCCTCGACGTACGAGCCGGTGTAGTACGACCGGTACGCGTTGACCAGCAGCGTGTCCTGGTTGCCGAGGAAGCGCACGTTGCTGAAGACCGAGCGGTCGGCGTTCACGTTGGCCGCGACCGCCTGGCTGCCCTCGCCGTAGTCGTTGGACATCGTGAGGTTCGTGGCCACGAAGTCGTGCCCGTTCACGAAGACCGTCGCGCTGCCCGACGTGCCGTAGCCGCCGGCCGAACTGTGGTTGTTCACGATCACCGTCTGCGAGGCGGACGAGCCCAGTCCCTGCAGCGTGATGTACGGCTTGTTGGACGGGATCGTGACGATCTCGCGGTAGCTGCCCGCCTTGATGGTGATGGTCCGCCGGGCCGCGTTGTTCGCCGGCACCGCGTCCACCGCGGCCTGGATCGTCCGGTACGTGCCCGTGCCGTCGGCGGCGACGGTCGCCGTCCCGCTCGAGACCGCGGTGAACGCCCACTGCTTGTTCGTGTTGGCCGTGCACGTCTCCTGGATGATCGCCGCACCGGACGAGGTGGAGGCGCCCTGGTCGGAGAGGCACAGCCCGCTGTTCACGTTGACGATCTGGAAGGTGTTCGTCCCGCTCGCGGCCAGCGTGAAGTACTGGTTGGTCTGCGCGGCGCAACCCCACTGCTGCAGCTGCACACCCGAGGTCTTGGACCCGCCCGGCACGTCGACGCAGCGCCCGCTGCTGACGTTGACCAGCTGATACTGGGTCGAGCTGACGGCGGTCAGCTTGAACTGCTGCCAGGTCGCGCCGGACGTGCAGCCCCACTGCTGGAGCAGCGCGCCGTTGTCCTTGGAGCCCGCGGTCACGTCGATGCACATGCCGCTCTTGGTGACCGCGAGCTGGTAGACGCCGCCGGCGGCGGGCAGCGTGGCGGCCTCGGAGGGCAGCGCGGCGACGGCGACGGCGGTGATGGGGATGCCGATCGCCAGCGCGGCCGCCAGGATCGTTCTTCGGATTCGGGGCACGGGTCGGGTCCTCTCGATTACAGAGCGTATGGGAGCGCTCCCATTTCGTTACCCTGAGTGAAACCGCCCGGGGAATGGCGGCACTCTCGTAGACGCCCGAGTTCCTGGACGACAACAAAAAGCTGTGCCACGATTCGAATCCGCAGTTCAGGCCACTCCCCTGTGTTCAGAGCCTGTGACAGCCATCGATGGGGGCAGGCAGTGACACAGAGTCAGGTCGCGCCAGACGTCGCGCGTCTCGTCCGCCTCGTGCGACAGGCCCAGGCCGGCCGCCGCGAGGCCCTGGACGAGCTGGTCACCGAGCACCTGCCGCTGGTCTACAACATCATCGGGCGGGCGCTGGCCGGTCACCCCGACGTGGACGACGTCGTGCAGGAAACCATGCTGCGGGCCATCCGCGGGCTGCCCGGGCTGCGCGAGCCCGACCGCTTCCGCTCCTGGCTCGTCGCGATCGCGTACCGCCAGATTCAGCTTTATCTGCGTTCCCGGCGGGCGACCCGGATGCGGCGGCTGCCCGAGGCCGTCGAGATCGCCGACCCTGACTTCGCCGACCGCGCCACCGCCGAGATCGTCGTGGCTGACCAGCGGCGCGAGCTGATCGAGGCGGCGAGCTGGCTCGACGACGGCGACCGGCGGCTGCTCGGCCTCTGGTGGCAGGAGGCGAGCGGCGAGCTGACCCGGGGCGAGCTGGCCGAGGCGCTGGACGTGCGGCCCAAGCACGCCGCGGTGCGGGTGCAGCGGATGAAGGCCCAGCTCGACCTGGCCCGCGGGGTGGTGCGGGCGCTGCACGCTCGTCCGCGCTGCCCCGAGCTCGGCGAGCAACTGCGCCGGTGGAACGGGGTCGCCGATCCACTGTGGCGCAAGCGGCTCGCGCGGCACATCCGCGAGTGTCCCGCGTGCGGGTCGCTGGGCGGCGGCCTGGTCGCACCCGAGGACCTGCTGCTCGGCATGGCGGCGCTGCCGGTGCCGGCCGGGCTGGTCATCGGCGCGAGTCAGGTCAAGCTCTCGCTGCTCGGCCTGATGCAGCACAAGACGATGGCGGTCGCGGCGGCCACGACGGTCGCGGTCGGCGGCGGTCTCGCGTACGCCGTCTATCACGAGACGCTCCCACCCGGCGGCGAGACGGTGACGGTGACCCCGACGCTGGCCCGCAGTGCTCAGCCCGGTGTCGCCGGACGGGTGGCGCCCACGCCGTTCCGCAAGGAGATCGTGGTGGCGCCCAACGGCTCCGACGACGGTGACGGCTCCTCCGCCCAGCCGCTGGCCACGCTGGGCAAGGCCGTGTCCATCGTGAGGCCGGGGCAGACGATCTCGCTGCGCGGCGGCACGTACCGCCTGTCCACCCCCATCTCGATCACGACCAGCGGCACCGCGGATGAGCCGATCGTGCTGCGCAACTACCGCGACGAGCGGCCGGTCCTCGACGCCTCCGGCATCTCCGCCGACAAATGGGCGATCACCCAGCATTCCTCCTGGTGGGCGGTCCAAGGCCTGGAGATCAAAAACTCCCGGAGCCACGCGTACGTCTGCAGCGCGTGCACCCACATGCAGTTCCGGGGCCTTGCCATGCACGGCAACGCGCGCTCCGGCCTCATGCTGCGCGACCCGGGCACCGCCGACAACCAGGTGCTGAACAGCGATTTCTACGACAACGGCACCGGGCTGTCGATCCAGTTCGGCGACGGCGACGACAACCTCGTGCGCGGCAACCGGGCCTGGGACAACGACACCTCCGGCTACGACCTCGGCGACTTCGGCTCGCCCGTGACGCTCGAGTACAACTGGGCGTACCGCAACACGCACAACGGCTTCGCGCTCGCCGGCGGCACGGTCGCGGCCGCGCACTCCCTGCGGCACGACGTGGCCTGGGACAACGGCGGCCCCGGCTTCACCGACGACGGCGCCGGCGCGTCGATCTCTCTCGTCAACAGCACGGCCTTCCGCAACGGCGGCGCCGGCTTCGCCCTCCCGAACGGTTCGCCGCTGCTGCGCTCCGACGTCGCGGTCGGCAACAAGACACCGGCCACGCTGTCCGGCACCGCTGTGCAGAGCCGCAATGACTGGGCCGCGACGTTCCGCTCCACCGACCCGACCTCGGCCGAAGGCCCACGCCGGGCCGACGGCTCACTCCCCCGCACCGACTTCCTGGTCACCGGCAACGGCACCGGCGCCTCGATGGGCGGCTGACCATTCGTCCATTTGCCGACCACACGGCGAGATCGTCGCGGCTAGCCTGCGGGGCATGGACTTCCTGAAGCCGTTCGTGCTTCCCGTCGACGTCCGCTCGGCCGAGCGGCACGGCCCGGTCGACCTCTATCCACCGGACGACACCTCCCGGCCGCGGCCCGCGGTCCTGATCGTGCCCGGCGGGCCGGTCCCGGCCGCGGCCCGGCCCGCCCCGCGCGACTGGCCCGTCTACCGGGCCTACCCGTCGCTGGTCGCGGCTCGCGGCGTGGTCGGCGCGACGGTCGGCCACCGGCTGCACAGCCCGGCCGCGTATCCGGAGGCGGCCGACGACGTACGGGCCGCGATCGAGACCGTGCGCGCCGACCCACGGGTGGACGGGGAACGGCTCGCGCTGTGGTTCTTCTCCGGCGGTGGCCTGCTCTCCGCGGACTGGATCCGGGAGCCGCCCTCCTGGCTCCGGTGCGTCGCCCTCACGTACCCCGTGCTCGAACCGTTGCCCGGCTGGCCGGTGCCGGACCGGTTCCGCCCGGTCGACGCGGTGGCGTCGGCCGGCGACCTGCCGATCGTGCTGACCCGGGTGGGCCGGGAGGATCCGACGATCGACGAGGGCGTGCGCGCGTTCGTGGGCGCCGCGAAGACCCGGCCGGACGTGGTCGAGGTGCCGCACGGCCGGCACGGGTTCGATTACCTCGATGACGACGACGCCTCCCGGGCCGCTGTCCAGCGGGCGGTCGACCTGGTTCTGGCGACAATGATCTAGACGTTTTTGGCCCGCGCCGGAAACGCACGACGTGGGAAAACGGACGGTCGAGCGGGGCCGAAGTCGACGAATTTAACGTCTACGATGCGCGAGTGATCGGACACCGTACGCGCACCCTCCCCGAGCTCTGCACCGCCCTGGCCGACGCGGTGCTTCGCCTGGACGGGCCCGAGTCGACGCGGACCAACCGTGCGGTCCTCGACCGGGCCCGGCTCGCCGGTGAGGACGAGCTCAGCGCCGGCCTGGCCCGCCTGGCCCCCGCCCTCGCCGACATCGCGCTCGGCAACGGCGGCTTCCTGGCGACGCTGGCCGCCGGCCTGGTCGAGATGGGCGCCGACCCGATGCCGGTGCTCGGGGTGCTCGCCGACCGGGTGGCCGGCGGTCTCGAGGCGGCGGCCCGGTTCGGCCTGCTCGCCGGCAAGCTCGGCGAGGACCTGCCCGCGCCGACCACCGCGGACGAATATCGCGCCCTCCGCGAGCGGCTGATCGAGGCCGCGCCCGACGATCTCAGCGTCGAGGAGGCCGGTCTCATCGTCCAGGCCTGGTTCTCGGTGAACGACTGGATCCCCAGCCTGCTCCTCCCGCTGCAACAGAAACCCTGCCGGCAGGCGCTGCCCGAGCGGGAAAGGCTGACCGCCGCGACGATCGCGATGACCGAGCACGTCGAGGACGCGCCGTGGCTGCTCGGGCTGCTGCGGGTGCTCGACGACGAGCCGCTGCTGGTGGCGCACCCGCCCACCCGCCGGGTCTTCGAGATGACGATGAGCGGCGTCGGCGACAACATCCAGTTGAACCTCCTGCTGGCCGACGTGCTGATCGGCGACGACAAGATTCCCGGCGAGCGGCCCGACGCCGACTGGGTGGCCGCGGCGCGCGACGGCCTGATGGTTCCCGCGGGCGGCGTGCTCACCCAGTTCGACATGTTCGACGCCGACGGCGAACCGATCTGGGGCGAGGGCCGCCCGGCCGACATCCCCGCCGTCGACGGCCGCCGGGTGATCGTGCTCCGGCCGCCGGCCCACGCCCGCGGCAACCACATCGGCCGGCAGTACCCGTTGATGGTTCCGGAGCTCACCCTCGACCGCAGCCTGCCCGTCGACGACGCCGAGGCCTGGACGACACGACTGTCCTGAGTGCACGATGCCGGGGTGGACCTGCACACGGACCGCCCGCATCCCGCCCGCGTCTACAACTACCTGCTCGGCGGCGACGTCTACTTCGACGCCGACCGGATCGCCGCCGAGCAGGGCATGAAGTCGAACCCGTACTCCCGCGTGCCACCCCGGGAGAACCGCGCGTTCCTGCGCCGCGCCGTGCACTATCTGGCCGCCGAGCGCGGCATCGACCAGTTCCTCGACATCGGCACCGGCATACCCAGCGCGCCGAACGTGCATCACGTCGCCCAGTCCGTGCACCCGGGCGCGCGGGTCGTCTACGTCGACCACGACCCGATCGTGCTGGCACACGCTCAGGGCCTGCTCGACGGCACCGGCGAGACCCGGTTCCTCAAGGCCGACCTGCTCGACCCGGGTGCGATCCTGGCGTCGCCCGAGGTGCGCGAGACCCTCGACCTGGACCGCCCGGTGGGCCTGCTCCTCGTCGCGGTCCTGCATTTCGTCGGCGACGACCACGACCCGTACGCGCTGGTGAAGGAACTTGTCGCGGCCCTGCCGCCCGGCAGCTACCTCGTGCTCTCACATCTGACCGGCGATTTTGTGCCGGAGGCGTGGGCCGCCGTCACCGAGATCTACCGCAAGCAGGGCGTCACCATGCGCGTGCGCACGAAAACCGAGGTCGCCCGCTTCTTCACCGGCCTCGACCTGGTCGACCCCGGGCTGCAGGTCCTGCCGCACTGGCGCCCCGACACCGACGAGCCCGCGGAGCCGGACGGGGCGGTCTCCGTCTACGGCGGAGTGGCCCGCAAGGCGTGACTCAGGGCCTCGCGGCAGCGCACCAGCCGGGCGGTGATCTCGTCGAACAGCTCGGGGTCGGTGCGCCCCCCGCGCCACATCGCCCGCAGCGCGGCCTGACCCTGCACGCGTTCAACCTGGCGCAGCGATGATGGCAGGGTGAGCGTCAGTTGGGCACCGAGCGTGGAGGCCGCCGTCTCGCGCCATCTCGGAGCGCGATGGCGGTCGACCGGCTTCACCGATCTGGGCGACCGGGCGTCGCACGCCTGCGGGATCTTCCACGGCGAGCCGATCTCGGTCTTCGCCAAGCTCAACGCCGGCGGCGAGACCCCCGCCGAGCTTCGGGGCCTCGACCTTCTGCGGCGACATGCGGTCGCCGTTCCACAAACAATTGCGGCCGTACGCCTGGCCGGCGGCACCCTGCTGCTCCAGGAGGCGATCCCGGAGGTCCCCGCCGAGCAACGGGCCACCGAGCATTGGCAGTCGATCGGCCGTGAGCTGGCGAAACTTCACCGCGTCCACGGCGACCACTTCGGACTCGCCGAATTTGACGGATATTTCGGGCCGCTCCCGCAGGACAACACCCCGGCCGAGGACTGGCCCTCGTTCTACGGCGGCCGCCGGCTGTCGCCTCTGTTGCGCCGCGCGGTCGATTCGGGCCACCTCGACCGCGACCTGTCCCACGGTGTCGAGCGCGTGATCGAGCGCCTGCCGCGGCTCTGCGGCCCGTCGCCACGCCCGACCCTCTTGCACGGCGACGCGCAGCAGAACAACTTCCTGACCGGCAAGGACCGCGCCTACCTGCTCGATGTCGCGCCCTACTACGGCCACCCCGAGATCGACCTCGCGCTGCTCGACTACTTCGCGCCGGTCCCGCCCGAGGTCTTCGACGCCTACCGTGAGGTGATGCCGATAGACGATACGTTCGGTGAGCGGCGCGAGCTGTGGCGACTCTTCGGATACCTGGCCGTCGTCACCGTGGATGGCGACTCGCCCTTCGGCCGCCCCTTCGCCGGGCGCATCGCGGCGGCGGTGAAGCGCTATGCCTGAGCTGCGGAAGATCGACTGTGTCATGGTCCGCGTCGACGACCTGGACGCGGCGTCCCGCTTCTACGGCCGGATGCTGGGCCTGCGCGAGTTGTGGCGGGACGAGGCCTCGGTCGGCATGGGCCTGCCCGAGACCGACGCCGAGGTCGTGCTGCACACCATGGATCTGCCGGCCGGGCAGAGCGTCCATTACCTGGTCGACGACGTCCGCGCGTCGGTCGCCTCCTGGCGCGAGGACGGCCTCGACGTGCGCGTGGAGCCGTTCGAGATCGTGGTCGGCTGGTGCGCGGTCCTGGCCGATCCCTTCGGCAACGCCGTGTGCATCCTCGACCTGACCAAGGGCACGCGCTGACCGGGGCCGGCCGCCGACTCGTCAGACGCCGACAGAAAAGGTGCCCGGCCGCCTGGGCGGCCAGGCACCCGCCTGGACTTGCTTTGGGGTGGTCGACGGGACTTGAACCCGCGGCCACCGGGACCACAACCCGGTGCTCTACCAGCTGAGCTACGACCACCATCGCGCACGGGGAAACCTCCCCGCGGTGCCGGCCAATCATAGCCGCACCCCGGTGGGGGTCGTCGAGCGGGTTCCTCAGCGCGGGCGGGTGACCTACAACTCGGCGGCGATCGCCTTCGCCGTGTCGACGTCCGGGCCCGGGAGCGGGACGAAGATCGTGCGGCGGTAGTACTCGAGCTCGCGGATGCTCTCGCGGATGTCGGCGAGGGCCCGGTGGGCGAGGCCCTTGGGCGGCTGGCCGAAGTACACGCGCGGGTACCACCGGCGGCACAGCTCCTTGATCGAGGAGACGTCGATCATCCGGTAGTGCAGGAACGAGTCGAGGGCCGGCATGTCGCGGGCGAGAAAACCACGGTCGGTGGCGATCGAGTTGCCGCAGAGAGGCGCCGTGCGGGGATTGGGGACAAACTTCTTGACGTACGCGAGGACCTGCTCTTCGGCCTCGGCCATGGTGATGGCCGAGCGCCGCACCTCCTCGGTGAGCCCCGATTTGGCGTGCATGTCGCGCACGACCGGGGGCATCGCGTCCAGCGCCTCGTCGTCGGCGTGGATCACCAGGTCGACGCCCTCGCCCAGCACCCTGAGCTCGGGATCGGTGACCAGCGCCGCGACCTCGATGAGTTTGTCCTTGCCCAGGTCGAGACCGGTCATCTCACAGTCGATCCACACCAGAAGATCAGCCACGCCGACAGCCTACGCCCGCGTACGGCGTGTCGCTGTCACGTCCCTGCTGGCCACCCGTCCGGGCACGACCAGCCCGGCGACGTGTTTTGTCCGCTTTCGGGGCAGGACTTCCCAGTTAGGCGGTTCGCGGGATAAAGTGGTCTTAACGGACGAAGCCCCCCTTCGGTTACTCCGTTCCCCCGGTAAAGGGCCCTCCGCGTCGGCAGCGCGGAGGGCCCTTTCAGGTACGGCGAAGGCCGCCACGGGGGCGGCCTTCACACAGGTCAACGGCTTGATCGCGGGCGCGTGGTCATCCCTCGGTCATCTTCAGTCATCCTCGGGCGGGCTCGGCGCGGCCCGGCGGCGGCGCACCGGCTCCGGCGGCGCCGGCTCCACACTCGCCGGGTTCGTAACAGTTCGGCGCCGCCGCCGCTGCGCCGAAGCCGCAAACAGCTCCGCCGCCTCTTTCTGATAGCTCGCGGCCGCCGCAGCCGCCTTGGCAGCATTGGCCTGCGCAGCCTTACCGGCGGCGGCTCGGGTCGCATTCCCACTGGCGGTCGGCGTCGCTTTCGCAACAGCGCCCGACTCTGCCCCACTGGCGGCAGCCGGTGCCGCCTTGCCGATCGCGGCCGGCGCCGCCTTGCCCGTGGCGGCCGGCGCTACCTTGCCCGTGGCGGCCGGCGCTACCTTGCCCGTGGCGGCCGGCGCTACCTTGCCCGTGGCGGCCGGCGCCGCCTTGCCCGTGGCGGCCGGCGCTACCTTGCCCGTGGCGGCCGGCGCTGCCTTGCCCGTGGCGGCCGGCGCCGACCTGCCAGTGGCAGCCGGAGCCGTCTTGCCTGCGACGGCCGATTCCGTCTTGCCTGTGGCAGCCGGTGTTGCCTTGCCAGCAGTTGGTGTCGCCTTGCCCGCGGT
>NZ_KB903340.1 GCF_000379645.1 Paractinoplanes globisporus DSM 43857 | reverse complement strand
AGCGGGAAGCCGCTGCCTTCGTCCGGGCCGCCGCGCAGCGGGAAGCCGCTGCCTTCGTCCGGGCCGCCGCGCAGCGGGAAGCCGCTGCCTTCGTCTGGGCCGCCGCGCAGCGGGAAGCCGCTGCCCTCGTCTGGGCCGCCGCCGAGCGAGAAGCCTGCCTCGGCCGGCTGCCGGGTCGGGAAGCCACCGCTGTCGCCGCGGGATGGGCGGACCGCGGGCGGCGCGTCGGGCAGGTCGCCGAGGGTGGCGCCGGGCACGCGAACGCGCTGGTCACCGAAGGCGGAGAGACCGGGAGGGCGGCCGGTGGCCGGGTCGGCGTCGGGAGTCGCGCCGGGCGTGGAGAACGCGGGCGGCTGCGAAGGCGACCCGGGCGGGGGCGGCGGGACCGTGCCGCGACCGGGTGTGCCGGCCGCGAAGCCGTCGAACTCACCGATCGTGCCCGGGTCGACGGAGGCGGGGGTGCGCTGCGGCAGCGGGAACGGATTGTTACCACCGTCGGCGGCCGCGGGGGCCTGCTGCGGCGCCCACGCCGAGCGCGGCGGCGGCTCGGGGGCATTGCCGGAAGCCGGCACAAAAGGCGAACCGGACCCCGGCTCAGCCGAAGGCGGCGCGAAGGACCCACCGGTGGCCGGTGGCGCGAAGGACCCACCGGCGGCTGGCGGCGGGAAGGACCCGGCGGCCGGCGGCTGGGAGGAAGAAGAGGTCACACCGTAGGACGACGCGGCGGCGCCCGGCGAGACCGAGCCATACGGCGAGGCGCCCCGCTGGGGCAGCGACCCGCTGTCGCCCTCGGCCTGCGGCACCCGGGCCGAGCCGTACGGCGTGCCCGACGGAGTCGCGGGCCGGGCCGAGTCGGAGCCGGAGCCGAAGGTGCGCACCGCCGGCACCACGAACGGCGAGCCGCCATTGGGCGTGGCGGGCGGGGGCGGAGCGTACGAGCTGGGGAAACCGTCGGTGGGCGGAGGAGCCGACGCCCGACCCGCGGCGCGACGGCCATCGGTGTCCGGCGGGAAGTCGTCCGACGTGGGTCCGCCCGACGGCGCCTCGGCCGGAGAACCGGCGTACTGCCCCTCGGACGTCATGAGCGCCTCCTCGTCATCGCGGCCGTGCCAGCTTTGCACGGACGCGACTCACCGGCGAATCGGACCGGCGAGCCGTGCCCAGCTCTGAGGCCAGGCCGTGCGGGACCCGTCGGCGCGGGTGCGCCTCGCCAGGCCCCGGTTCCTTGCCGACCGGCCGAGCCGGCGTGGGGAACCGTGCCCAACCGTACCGGGCCGGGGCGGCGTGAGGAATCCCGGTGTACGCCCGGAAGGGGACCGTGAACGGATCTTTAAGGCTGTCTTCAAAGAGGAAAAGGCCCGTCCGGAGACTCCCGGACGGGCCGTTCTGGCGCGATGTATCAGAAGGTCTTGCGCTGGGCAAAGATGGCGATCTCGTCACGCATTGCCCGGGTCGGCGCGGACTGCAGCGCGCGGTCCAGGGCACGGTTCTCGCGGTTGATCATCCGGCGGCGGCGCATGCGATCGGTGATGCTCATGGTGCTGGTCACTTCCCTTTTCGGCCCTGGTGGGGCCACGTCTTCGGTGCTCTGTTCGAGGTAAGTCCATTGTGACTCGCCCCGAACAGCACTGCCAACGAATTAAGGGGTGATCGTGAGCACTCGCCTAACGATCGAAGGTCGGAATAATCGGTTGCCTAAGTTTCTGCGGTGTGTCTACGTCCACGACAGTAGCGCCGACTCGGGGTCGGTGAGGAACTCGCCGATGTCCCGGAGGAACTTCGAGCCCAGCTCGCCATCGATGATCCGGTGGTCGAAGGAGAGCCCGAGCGTGGTCACCTGACGGATCTTGATCTTGTCTTTGTGCACCCAGGGAGTGGGCTTGACCGAGCCGAACGCCAGGATCGCCGACTCGCCCGGCGGCAGGATCGGGGTGCCGGTGTCGACCCCGAACACGCCGACGTTGGTGATCGAGAGGGTGCCGCCGGCCATGTCCGCGGGCGGCGTCTTGCCCGACCGCGCCACCTGGACAAGTGTGTTCAGGGCCTCGGCCAGCTCCCGCAGCGTGAGACGTCCGGCGTCCTTGACGTTGGGAACGATCAGGCCCCGCTCGGTCGCCGCGGCGATGCCGAGGTTGACGTAGTCCTTGACGACGATCTCGCCGGTCCCGCCCGACCAGGTCGAGTTGACCATCGGGTGCCGCTTGACCGCGAGCAGCACGGCCTTGGCCACCAGCAGCAGCGGCGAGACCCGCACCTCGCGGAACTCGGGCCGCGCCTTGATCTTCTCGAGCGCCTTCATCGTGCGGGTCACGTCGACCGTGAGGAACTCGGTGACGTGCGGCGCCGTGAACGCCGAGGCCACCATGTTCTCGGCGGTCAGCTTTCGGACACCCTTGACCGGGATCCGCCGCTCGCGCCCGGCGTCGAAAACCTCGGGGGCCGCGCCGGCTGCCACCGGTTGCGCAGCAGCCTGCTGTACGTCGTCCCGAGTAACCGACCCCATCGGCCCGGTCCCCGCGAGCGAGGTCAGGTCGACGCCCAGATCCCGCGCGAGCTTCCGAACCGGCGGCTTGGCCAGCACGGGCGCGCTCGAGGGGGCAGCAGCCGCCACCGGCTCGGAGGCGGCAGTCGCCACGGGCGCGGGTGCGGTAGGCGGCGGAGCCGCGGCGGGCGGTGCTGGCGGCGTACCCAATCGGGGTCTGCGTTTGGCACTTGTGTTTCTCGGTCCGTAACCCACCAGGACCGCAGTCCGGCCTCCCGGGGCCGGACCACCGATGAGGCCCGGCTCGACCGCCCCCTCGACCGGCGCCACCTCGACCGCCGCGAGAGACTCCGCGGACGGCTCGGGCAGGTCTCCGGCACCCGGGTTGGTGTCGATGGCCACGATGGGCGCGCCCACCTCGACCGTCGTGCCGGCCTCGTGGAAGATCTTGGTCACGACGCCGGCCCACTTCGCCGGGATCTCGACCGCGGCCTTCGCCGTCTCCACCTCGACGATCGGCTGGTTGAGCTCGATCGTGTCGCCGACCTTGACCAGCCAGGAGAGGATCTCTCCCTCGGTCAGGCCCTCGCCGAGGTCGGGCAGCGTGAACTCCTTGATCCGCGACATCGGCGTCACCAGCCGAACGAGCGGTCGACGGCGTCCAGCACCCGGTCGAGATCGGGGAGGTAGTCCTCCTCGACCCGCGCGGCCGGATAGGGAACGTCGTAGCCGGTCACCCGCAGCACCGGCGCCTCCAGGGAGTAGAAGCACTCCTCGGTGATCCGCGCCGCGAGCTCGGAGCCCAGGCCCAGGTTGCCCGGCGCCTCGTGCACGACGACGGCCCGGCCGGTGCGCTTCACCGACGCGTACACCGTCGGCATGTCGAGCGGGGAGAGCGAGCGCAGGTCGATGACCTCGAGGTTGCGCCCGTCCTCGGCGGCGGCGGTCGCCGCGTCCAGGCAGGTGCGCACCATCGGGCCGTACGCGAGAAGTGTCGCGTCCGTGCCCGGCCTGACCACCCGCGCCGAGTGCAGCGGGAACGCGCCCTCGAGCGGGGCGTCGAGGTCGACCTCGCCCTTCTCCCAGTAGCGCCGCTTGGGCTCGAAGAACACGATCGGGTCGTCCGAGCGGATCGCCTGGCGGATCATCGTGTACGCGTCCGCGGGGTTCGCGCAGCTCACGACCTTGAGGCCGGGGGTGTGCGAGAACAGCGCCTCGGGCGACTCGGAGTGATGCTCGACCGCGCCGATGCCGCCACCGAACGGGATGCGGATGACGATGGGCAACCTTACGTTGCCGAGCGAGCGGTAGAACATCTTCGCGACCTGCGCGACGATCTGGTTGAACGCCGGGAAGACGAAGCCGTCGAACTGGATCTCGCAGACCGGGCGGTACCCGCGGATGGCCAGGCCGACCGCGGTGCCGACGATGCCCGACTCGGCGAGCGGGGTGTCGATGACCCGGTCCTCGCCGAAGTCCTTCTGCAGGCCGTCGGTGATACGGAAGACGCCGCCCAGCTTGCCGACGTCCTCGCCCATGATGACGACCTTGGGGTCATCCTCGAGGGCGCGACGCAGGCCGTGGTTGAGTCCCTTGCCCAGGGTGATCGTCTCGGCCATCAGCTGGCGCTCCCCTCGAACGACGCGTGGTACCGCTCGAACTCGGCCTTCTGGGCCTCGACCTCGGGCGAACCGTGCGGGTAGACGTTGTCGAACAGGGTGACCGGCTGCGGGTCGGGCATGGCCAGCACCCGCTCGCGCAGGTCGAGCGCGAGCTTCTTGGCGGCCTCGTCGACGTCGCCGAAGAAGTCGTCGCCGGCGATCTGCTGCTTGGTGAGGAACGCCTTCACCCGGGCGATCGGGTCCTTCGCCTTCCACGACTCGACCTCGCTGGCGATGCGGTAGCGAGTGGGGTCGTCGGAGCTGGTGTGCGCGCCCATCCGGTAGGTGTAAGCCTCGATCAGCGTCGGTCCCTGCCCGTTGCGGGCCTGGTCGAGCGCCGCGCGGGTGACCGCGAAGCTGGCCAGCACGTCGTTGCCGTCGATCCGGACGCCGGGGAAGCCGTAGCCGAGCGCGCGGCGGTAGAGGGGGATGCGGGTCTGCCGCTCGAGCGGCTCGCTGATCGCGTACTGGTTGTTCTGGCAGAAGAAGACGATCGGCGCGTTGAAGACGCCGGACCAGACGAACGCCTCGTTGACGTCGCCCTGGCTGGTGGCGCCGTCGCCGAAGTACGCGATCACGGCCTCGCCGTCGGCGTTGCCGGTCTTGCCGTCCATGGTGATGCCCATGGCGTACCCGGTCGCGTGCAGGGTCTGCGCCCCGATCACGATCGTGTAGGTGTTGAACTTGAACTCGTTCGGGTCCCAGCCACCCTGGTCGACGCCGCGGAACAGGCCGAACGGCATGATCGGGTCGATACCGCGGCAGTAGAGAACGCCGTGCTCGCGGTAGGTGGGAAAGGCCATGTCCTGCTGGCGGAGCGCCCGGCCGGATCCGACCTGGGCCGCTTCCTGGCCGAGCAGGCTCGCCCAGATGCCCAGCTCGCCCTGGCGCTGCAGGGCGGTCGCCTCGGCGTCCAGCCGCCGGACGGTCACCAGGTCACGGTAGAGCTCGCGGTACTCGTCATCGCTGAAGTCGACGGAGTACGTCGTGCCGTCGGGGGTAGTGACGCTGTCGACGCGTTCCCCGTCGGGGGTGAGCAGTTGGACGAAGCCGCCGGCCGGAGCATCGGCCCCGACTTCGCGTTCGCCGTTCGCCATCTGTGTCTCCCTGTTCATCTCTGCGCCCGCAGCAGGTGTTGCCTGTCTGCGCGGCGAGCCGCTGGTTCGCCGCACGTGACCTTGGTGAGGTTCCCGCGCGACGTTCCGGCGCGGGCCGGGGCCCCACCGGGTAGTGACGGCCCCCACCCCGCCCCGAAAAAGATCGGCCGCGGTGCCGTCCAGTTCATCCTGACAGAGAACGTGAGCGGCGTTACAGGTCGGGTCGATCACAGTCGGGAAATTCCCCCGTCACATCGGTGCCCTTATTTGTCCTATTAAGCGGTTTTCGTACGGTCACTACCGTACGAACGGCCACCCTTCCCCGCTGCCCCCTCTGCCATGCGTCGTTCTCCCCTTTGACCGAGACCGATCCATGCGGGTCGCTGGTCCAGACGTTCGCACAGGGGAGGAACCGGCGTGCCGGAGCAGCCAGACGAGGAGCTCGTGCCACCACTGAAGGTCATGCGGAAGCGGCTGAACGGTGTGTATCGGGCCGATTCCGGCTTCTCCGGACCAACTCGACGGTACGTGCTCATTGTGGCGCTTCTGGTGGGACTGGCGTCGGTGCCCACGCTCGCGGCGATCACCGCCGGGTCGAGCGAGCTCGCCGACGGTGGCACCGACACCATGGACATCCCCTTCCTGCCCCCGGCCTCGCCCGGTCCGGTTCGGGGGCCTTCGCACGACCGCTTTCCCGGGGACTCGCGGGTCGGCTCGCCGCCGCCGATCCTGCCGCCGGGCGTGGCCGAGACGGTGCGGCGGGCCGGTCGCCTCCTCGGCGAGGCCGGCATGCGCCGCCCTTTCCCGTACGGAGGGAAGCACGCGGCCCAACCGCAGAAGAGGACCGTTTCCGATCGACGTGTGACCCCGCCGCGCTCCGGTCTGCCGACGGAGCCGCCGTCGATGGCCGCCTTTCCAGCGTTGCCCGGAATGCCCGCTCTTCCGGATCTGCCCGCCGTCCGGGGCCGCTCGGCCCGGCAGGACTCGTCCGCGCACGATTCGCCCGCGCACGATTCGCCCGCGCACGATTCGACCCCGCATGGCTCGGTCCCGCATGGCTCGGTCCCGCATGGCTCGGCCCCGCACTCCGCCCGGCACGATTCCGGGCCCGTCCGCATAACGGACCCGGCCGATCTCGCGGACGACGACGGCTTTGCCAGGCACGACTACGGCTCTGCCAGGCAGCGCTACGGCTCTGCCGGGGGCAGTGACGGCCTCGTCGGGGGCAGTGACGGCCTCGCCCGGGGTAGCAACGGCCTGGCCGGGGGTAGCGACGGCCTCGCCGGGGGCAGCGACGGCCTGGCCGGGGGCAGTGACGGCCTCGCCCGGGGCAGCGACGGCCTGGCCGGGGGTAGCGNCGGCCTCGCCCGGGGTAGCAACGGCCTGGCCGGGGGTAGCGGCGGCCTCGCCCGGGGTAGCAACGGCCTGGCCGGGGGCAGTGACGGCCTCGCCGGGGGCAGCGATGGCGTGGCCGGGCGGGGGCACAGCCTTGCCGGGAGCGGCGACCTTGCCGATATTCCGTCCGCGCCCGATTTATCGGATACGTCGGGCGATCACCAGTGTGCCCACTCCACCGTCAGCAACCGGTCGAGCGACGACCGGTCCGAGCACCGCCGGAGGTCAGCCGTGGCCGAACGCCCGCACAACATCCGAGCCGCCAGGATCCTCGATCGCAGCTATACGCCGAGCGGCCTCACCAACCGCCGGCTGATCCCCGAGGCGCGCACCGAGGACAACCAGGGGGACCGCCCGTACCGCGGCAGCCACCGGGCCGGCAGCCTGCACCACGCCGAGGACACGCAGGCTCAGCTTCGCAGCTCCCGCGTCGGCCGCCACCACGCCGAGTCGACCGACGACCTCACCGGCCGCTGGTAAGCCGGACGACTTACGGCTCGTCTAGGCGGTGGCGGTTGGCGTCGAGCCAGGCCTCGATCGCCTCGTGGTCGTCGGGGTCGACGCCCTCCGAGATCAGCTGGGCCACCGCGGCGGTGGCCGGGCTGCGCCGCTCGCCGGTCGCGTAGAGCCGGGCGAACTCGGGGATCATCTCCTCGACCATGTCGCCGGTCTGGGTGGCCGCCGCCTCGGGCAGGTTGCGGCGGCGAGCCGTGTACGCCGACCAGGCCCGGGTCACCCGGGGCAGCATCGCGGCGTCGTCCATGTCGAGCACCGCGCGCCGGTGCACCCAGTCGAGCAGGAACAGCCCGGCCACCGCGGGGCTCCACCGCAACGGGTCGCCGCCCGGCAGCGTCGCGGCGTGGTCGAGCAGCAGGCTCACGCAGAAATGCAGGGAGGCCAGCTCGGCGTCGTCGCTCACCTGGTCGAGGCCGAACCGGGCCGCCTCGGGGCCGGCCAGGAAGTCGCGGGCCAGGTCGGTGTGGCTCGGGTAGGCCGGCTCGTCGAGGGGTGGCGTGTTCCCAGCCGGCAGCAGCGCGAGGCGGGCGGCCGCGAGCGCCCGGTCGGTGGCGAGCGAGCCCTCGGCCGGCAGCGAGCCCAGGCCGTCGGTGATCGCCAGGTGGCGGTCGACCTCGTCGCGTACGCGGCCCGGATCTTCCTCGCGGAACCAGGTCAGCTCGTCCTCGGCGCACATCTCGCGCACCTGCTGGAGGATGCGCTCGGCCGACGAGCCCACGAACACGTCCTTGGTGATGCCGATGTTGTGGTCGACCAGGGCAACGACCGCGTGCTCGGGGCCGCCGTCCGCGTTCTCGTAGGCGAAGGTGACCAGATAGGACGTCTGGTCTCCATAGACATCGCCGTACGCATAGCAGCCGGTGGGGCGTACGCGGCCTAGTTGCTCGACCCACGACGGAGCTTGCGCGCCCCGCCGGACCTGAGCCGCACCCGCGGCGTCGGGCACCAGCGTCGCGAAGACCTCGCGGATGGTCGTGGCCGCCGCGGTGCGCCGGCGGGTGGTCGCGGAGAGGAACTCGCCGACGAAGACGCGCACGGCCGCGGCCCGGTCGGCCTCGGCCACCGAGTAGACACTGCCAAGAAGAGCGGTTCCCAGCATCTCGGCATCCAGGGCGCAGTCGAGTTTCGCTACGTCGCGGGCCGCGTGCAGAACCGCCTCGAACGGACTCGATGATGCCGGCATATCGCGAGAGTACCGGCATGGCGACCGCCGGAGACTACTCCGAACGAACGGTCGTCAACGCCTCCCGGGCCTGTGCGTACGCGTTGAGGACCTCGCGCACCGGCGCCACGACATATTCCCTCGCCACCTCGGTGATCGAGGCGCGCAGTCGTTGCTCGGCCTTGACCCGGGCGCGGCGGGCGCCCCAGTTCACGATCGGCTTGAGCGCAAGCCAGAGCAACAGGCCGGCCACGACCCCGCCGAGCAGGAACAACGTGGGCAGCGGCACCGCACCGACCTTGGGGTAGTGCACCTCGGGGAGGCCGAGAACCCGCACCGCGTAACCGGCGAGCAGCCAGCCGATGCCGGCCACGGCCGCCGCGATCAGCAGCCACTGCAGCACACCGACACCGCGCCACCAGAGCGGCGTACGGCCGGCGCCAAGGTCAGTTTTCGCCACCGCCCGGTCGAGCGCGTCGGGCAGATCGTCGACACGGGAGCGGGCCGCGTTGGTCAGCGCCGGCGCCCAGACGGCCGGCAGCGGCGCGGCCGCTCGGGCGGCGACGGCGCGCACCGTGAGGCCGACCGCCGATTTCTGCGCGGCGTCCGCCTCGGGCACCGAGGTGCGCGGCACGATGTCGGTGGAGACCGCGTCGGTGGACGGCTTCTCGGCCAGGTGCAGCCGGCGCAGCGGGTCGGGCCGCAGGCGGCGCAGCCCGCGCACGATCGGCCAGCCGGTGGAGGCCGCGGCGCGGTGGCGGTACGACCCGGCGGTCGCGTCGGCGACCGCGCCCACCCCGGCCGAGGCGGCCAGCGCGTCGGACAGCTGCCGGACGGTGGCCCGGTCGACCTCGTCCTCGGCGGCCGGCGGTCCGATCATCACGGTCAGCGGCTCGCTCACGGCCTGCAGATCACCGGCGAGGCGGCGCAGCGCGGCCTGCCGGTCGGCGACCGTCTTTTCCAGGGTCTCGCGCAGCTCCTGCAGCATGCCGGGCTGCTTGGCCGAGGTGGCCAGGACCGGCGCGCTGGGGAGGCCGTCCTCCTCGAGCAGGCGGCGCAGGTCGGCCAGGACGACCTCGGTGTCGCCGGTGGACAGCCGGTCGGCCTGGTTGAGCACCACGATCGTGACGCCCGCGTGCTCCCGGAACTGGGAGAGATAGGCCTGGTGCAGGATCCGGTCGCCGTACTTCTGCGGGTCGACCACCCAGACCACCTGGTCGACGAGGCCGAGCAGCCGGTCGACCTCGAGGCGGTGGCTGCGCTCGATCGAGTCGAAGTCGGGCAGGTCGAGCAGGACCAGCCCGCGCAGGGCGGCCTCGTCGTCGCCGTCGAGGGCGCTTTCCCGGATGAACCTCTGCCGGGGCAGCACCCCGATCCAGTCGAGCAGCTGGTTGGCCGGCTCGAGCGGTCCCCAGACGCACGCGTGCGCGGCGCCCGTGGTCGGCCGGCGCACCCCGACCGGCGAGAGCTTCAGCCGGGCCAGCGCGTTGAACAGACTGGACTTGCCGCTGCCGGTGCTGCCCGCGAGCGCCACCACGGTGTGGTCGCGGGAGAGCGAGAGCCGGTTGCCGGCCCGCTCGACCAGCGTGTGCGCGGCGACCAGGTCGGCGTCCGGAAGGTACGGATCCACCAGGCGGAGGAACTTGGCCAGCGATTCCAGGCGCTGTACCAGTTCCTCGGCGTCCACCCGGCCGTCCACTCCGGTCAGAGCCCCACGCACCTTTTCAATCAAACTCATGTCGCGCTCCCCGTCAACGCGAGTTCGGCCCGGGCGTCCTCCACGTCGACCGCGGCGTGGCGCAGGCCGGCGGCGGGCTCCAGGTCGAGCCCGATCGCCGAGGTGCGGTCGGTGTACCGGGCCGCCTCGGCGTCGAGCAGCTCGCCGACCCGGAACAGCAGGTCCTCCCGGGCCCGGTTGGCCAGCCCGCGGATCGCCTGGTCGCCGAAGACGGCCTCGAGCACCTTCTGGGCGGCGACGGTGGTGCCGACGCCGGCCGCGACCTCCAGCCCCGTGGGGATGAAGGCGGTCGAGGTGAAGACGGCGATCATAACGGCCAGCCCGGCGCCGTTGACCGCGTAGGCCGCGCCCCGCGCCACCACTCTTTTCTCCGCGCTCTGCTCGCGCACCAGGCCGAGCACCCATTGCTGCCAGTCACGGACGAGCCGGTCGGCGCGCTGGGGCAGGTCGGCCGAGGCGCGCTGCAGGTCGGGAACGAGCAGCGCGGCGCCGGCCGGGTGCGCCTGCCAGGCCGAGTACGCCTGCTCGGCGGCGTCGGTCGCGACCCCGCGTAGGAGCGTGACCAACTGCGACTCGAGGGCGGTCTGCAGGTTGCGCCCGGGCAGCGGGCGGCCGGTGATCGCGGAGACGAACCGGTCGCGGAGCAGGCCCACCTTGTTCTCCAGGGTGCGCATGAACTCGCCGGTGCCGACGAATTCCTGCCAGCGGGCGAGGACCTCGCCGCGCAGCAGCCGGCCGTCGCGCAGCCCCTCGACCACGGTCTGCCGGGCGGTGCGGTAGGCGACGGTGACCCGCTCGTCGAGCGCGTGAGCGGCCACGGCCTGCTCCTCGGCGGCGTCGGCGAGGCCGGCGACCGCGGGGCCGAGGGCGGCGAGCGCGCCGTCCAGCGTCTGGCGCACCACGGCCGAGCGGGCGGTGGCGTCGGCCGCGAGCTGGCCGAACCAGTCGTGCAGCGGGCCGATCACGTCCTCGGCGATCAGGCCCTGGCCGTCCAGCGTCGTCTCGGGCAGCACGAACAGCGGGGCGGCGCCGAGGTTGCGCGCGGCCAGCATCTCCCGCAGGTGGGCGGTCACCTCGCCGGTGGCCTCGGCCGGTACGCGGTCGAGCACCAGCGCGATCACGGTGCCGCGCAGCCGGGCGGTGGTCAGCAGCTCCCACGGCACGTTGTCGGCGTACCGGGCGGCGGTGGTGACGAACAGCCAGAGGTCGGCCGCGGCCAGCAGCTGCGCGGCGAGCCGCCGGTTGCCCTCGACCACCGAGTCGATGTCGGGCGCGTCGAGGAACGCGAGCCCGGCGCCGAGACCGGGGGCCGAGACGATCTGGAGCGTACGGGGATCGGAGCTCGACTCGTGGGTGCGGACCAGACCCGGCAGCAACTGACCCTGGCGGAACCAGGCCTGGTCGGACGGGTTGCTGACCAGCACCGGCGAGCGGGTGGTCGGCCGCAGCACGCCGGCCGCGCTGACCGGCGCCCGCACCAGGCTGTTGACCAGGGTCGACTTGCCGGCGCCGGTGGAGCCGCCGACCACCACCAGCAGCGGGGCGTCCAGCCGGGCGAGACGCGGCAGCAGATAGTCGTCGAGCTGGGACACGAGCGCGGCGCCGACCCGGCGGGCCTCCTCGGCCGAGGGCATGACCAGGGGGTACGCGGTGCCACCGATCGCCGCACGCAGCCGGCTCAGGGCGGTGGCGAGGTGCCCGACCGCGGCCGGCGGTTCCGCGATCACCGGCACCAGGGCCGTTGTCGGGCGCTCGGCGATCGGCGTGATCGTCGTCTCATCGGGGGCCGTCGGCGGCTCGTCCGGCCCGCTCCCGGGAGCGGGTGAATTCTCGCTTACCGGCTGGTTATCGACGGGCTCGACGGGCTCCGCCGATAACTCGATCTTGGATTCCCGGTCACTCTCAGCGATCACGTCGTCGTCGGACGGCGACGGTTCGTCGTCAGGATCGAGATGTGGCTGACGGGACACGACGGCTTCCGTAGGATCAGAGTTGTTCCCGGCGTCGGTCGAAACCGTGCTCGTCAGGCCATTCTCGTCCGATCCGGCAGGCTCTTGCGTTGCGGCGTCCACGGCGGATAGGGCCGATGGACCGACCGCGTCACCGTGCGTCGTCACGGGTAAAGAGTGCCCGATCTATGCATGCAGGACAACAGGTGCCGGTATGCCGTGACCGGACAGGTATCTACCGAAGTGCTGGCGGCGGACGCCCTTGCGCCGAGTTGGCTCAACTTGGATTTGACGGTTGGCGGGCCCGTGGCATCATTGAGTCGGTTCCACTCAACCTTGGAATTGCCTGAATAGTCCTGGGCTCAGTAAGAAGCGAGGAACACCATGGCACGTGCGGTCGGCATCGACCTCGGCACCACGAACTCCTGCGTCAGCGTTCTGGAAGGAGGCGAGCCCACCGTCATCGCCAACGCGGAGGGCTCCCGGACGACCCCGTCCATCGTCGCCTTCGCCCGCAACGGTGAGGTGCTCGTCGGCGAGGTCGCCAAGCGCCAGGCGGTGACGAACCCCGACCGGACGATCCGCTCGGTCAAGCGGGAGATCGGCACCAACTGGTCGATCGACATCGACGGCAAGAAGTACACCCCGCAGGAGATCTCGGCGCGGGTGCTCATGAAGCTCAAGCGCGACTCCGAGGCGTACCTCGGCGAGCAGGTCACGGACGCGGTCATCACCGTCCCGGCCTACTTCAACGACGCGCAGCGCCAGGCCACCAAGGAGGCTGGCGAGATCGCGGGTCTGAACGTCCTGCGGATCGTGAACGAGCCCACCGCCGCGGCTCTCGCCTACGGCCTCGACAAGGGCTCGAAGGAGCAGACCGTCCTGGTCTTCGACCTCGGCGGCGGCACCTTCGACGTCTCGCTGCTCGAGCTCGGCGACGGCGTCATCGAGGTCAAGTCGACCTCCGGCGACAACCACCTGGGCGGCGACGACTGGGACCAGCGGATCATCGACCACCTGGTCAAGACCTTCCGCGGTGAGCACGGCATCGACCTGGGCGCCGACAAGATGGCCCTGCAGCGTCTGCGCGAGGCCGCGGAAAAGGCGAAGATCGAGCTGTCCGCCGCGACCACCACCAGCATCAACCTGCCGTACATCACGGCCGGCCCCGACGGCCCGCTGCACCTGGACATGTCGCTGTCCCGGGCCGAGTTCCAGCGCATGACGCAGGACCTGCTCGACCGCTGCAAGGGTCCGTTCGAGTCCGCGATCAAGGACGCCGACGTCAAGCTTTCCGACGTCGACCACGTCATCCTGGTCGGCGGCTCGACCCGTATGCCGGCCGTCGCCGACCTGGTCAAGAGCATGACCGGCAAGGAGCCCAACAAGGGCGTCAACCCCGACGAGGTCGTCGCCGTGGGCGCCGCGCTGCAGGCCGGCGTGCTCAAGGGCGAGGTCAAGGACGTCCTGCTGCTCGATGTCACCCCGCTGTCGCTGGGCATCGAGACCAAGGGCGGCATCATGCACAAGCTCGTCGAGCGGAACACGACGATCCCGGCGCACCGCTCCGAGGTCTACACCACCGCCGACGACAACCAGCCCTCCGTGCTCATCCAGGTCTTCCAGGGCGAGCGCGAGATGGCGGCGTACAACAAGAAGCTCGGCACCTTCGAGCTCAGCGGCATCGCGCCGGCTCCCCGCGGCGTCCCGCAGATCGAGGTCTCGTTCGACATCGACGCGAACGGCATCGTGCACGTGTCCGCCAAGGACCTGGGCACGGGCAAGGAGCAGAAGATGACGATCACCGGCGGCTCCGCGCTGCCGAAGGACGACATCGAGCGCATGATGCGCGACGCTCAGGACCACGCGGACGAGGACAAGAAGCGCCGCGAGGACGCGGAGACCCGCAACCTGGCCGAGCAGCTGCAGTGGCAGACCGAGAAGTTCCTGGCCGAGAGCGGCGACAAGCTGCCCGAGGAGAGCAAGTCCAAGATCGGCGAGGCGCTCGGCGAGCTGCGTGGCGCGCTCGGCGGCTCGGACATCGACAAGATCAAGGCGGCCCACGAGCACCTCTCGCAGGTCTCCCAGGAGGCCGGCTCGCTGCTCTACTCGCAGGGTGACGGCACGCAGGCCGCGACCGGCGGCGCCGACGGCACGCAGGAGGCGCCCGGTGGCGCTCCCGGTGGTGCGACCGGTGCCGGCCCCAACGCTGGTGGTGGCGACGACGTGGTCGACGCCGAGATCGTGGAGGACGACAAGAAGTGACTGCCGCGGACGACGAGAACGACGGTCAGGCGACCGAGCGGGTCGTCATCCGGGACCGCCGCAAGATAGACCCGAAGGGCGAGACTAAGGCGAAGGCCACCGCCGAGGTCAAGGAAAAGGCCTCGGGCGGTGCGCACCGCGCCGCTGAGCCGGAGGAGGGCGCCGTGGTCACCGACGACGCGGCCAAGCAGCCCGCCCTCGGCGCCGAGCTGGAGGCGTTGCGCGGCGAGCTCGACGAGCGCACGCACGACCTGCAGCGCATCACCGCCGAGTACGCCAACTACCGCAAGCGGGTCGACCGGGACCGGGCGGCCGCCGCCGAGCTCACCACGGGAGCGGTGCTGACCGCGCTGCTCCCGGTGCTCGACGACATCGACCGCGCCCGCGAGCACGGCGACCTGGTCGGGCCGTTCGCCTCGGTGGCGGAATCGCTCACCGCGGTGACCGGCAAGCTCGGGCTCACCGCCTTCGGCGAGAAGGGCGACCCGTTCGACCCCAACCGCCACGAGGCGGTCGCGCACCAGACGTCCGCCGACGTCACGGAGCCGACCTGTGTCGAGGTCATGCGCCGGGGCTACACCCTGGGCGAGCGGCTGCTGCGGCCCGCCCTGGTCGCGGTGGCCGACCCGGAGTGATCTCACAGGCCCGTCCCGCCCACCGCACTGTGGTGGGCGGGACTACCCCTAGGAGGAGGTGGACGAGATGAGCTCGAAGGACTGGCTCGAGAAGGACTTCTACGCCGTGCTGGGCGTGAACAAGTCCGCCTCAACCGACGAGATCAAGAAGGCGTACCGCAAGCTCGCCCGCGACCTGCATCCCGACCGCAACCCGGACAACCGGGAGGCCGAGGAGAAGTTCAAGGCCGCGTCCGAGGCGTACGACGTGCTCTCGGACGACAAGAAGCGCAAAGAGTACGACGAGATGCGCTCGCTGTTCGGCTCGGGCGCGTTCCGGCGCGGGGCGCGGTCGGGCACCGGCGGGCAGTTCGACCCGTCCGACCTGTTCGGCGGGTTCTCCAACGCGGGCGCCGCGGGCGGCGCGGGTGACCGGCGTTTCGGCGGCGCCGGCTTCTCCGACATCTTCAGCTCGATCTTCTCGGGTGGGGGTCCGGGTGGCGGCGCCGCCCGGCGCGGCCCCCGCCGCGGGCGCGACGTGGAGACCGAGGTGACTCTCGACTTCACCCAGGCGGTCCGCGGCACGACGCTGCCGCTGACGCTGCGATCGGCCGGCGAGTGCGACACCTGCCACGGCAGCGGCGCCAAGCCCGGCACCACGCCGCGTACCTGCCCGCATTGCCACGGCAGCGGCCTGATCTCGCGGAACCAGGGCTCGTTCAGCTTTTCTGAGCCGTGCCGCGAGTGCCAGGGCGCGGGGACGATCGTCGAGGAGAAATGCCCCGAGTGCCGCGGCACGGGCGGGGTCACCAAGACCCGCACGATCAACGTCCGCTTCCCGGCGGGCGTGGCCGACGGGCAGCGCATCCGGCTCACCGGCCGCGGCGAGCCCGGCGACCGGGGTGGCCCGGCCGGCGATCTGTACGTACAGGTCGCCGTACGGCCGGATGAATTGTTCGGGCGCAGCGGGGACGACCTCACGCTGACCCTGCCGATCAGCATCGCCGAGGCGGTGCTCGGCGCCGACCTGCGGGTGCCCACGCTGGACGGCCCGGTCACGATGCGGGTGCCGCCCGGCACGCCGAGCGGGCGCAAGCTGCGGGCCCGGGGCAAGGGCGTGGCCCGTAAGAGCGGGCCGCCCGGCGACCTGATCGTCACGGTCGACGTGCAGGTGCCGGACGGCGTCACGGGGGAAGCGCGGGACGCGCTGGAGCGCTTCGCGAAACTCACCCCGCCGGCCGGGCGGGAACGGCTCGAAGCGCGCGTGCGCAAGAGCGGTTAAACCGTGTTCGTAGAGGAGCGTGATCGGGAGGTGGCACATGTATGAAGAGATCAACATCTCGGTGGAGCAGGCCTCCGACGCGAAGATTCTGATCATTTCGGTGGCCGCGCGGATGGCCGGCATGCACCCACAGACCTTGCGCCAGTACGACCGGCTCGGGCTGGTTCAGCCCGGCCGAGCAGGGGGCGGCGGCCGTCGCTACAGCGAGCGTGACGTCGCCCTGCTGCGCGAGGTGCAGCGGCTGAGCCAGGAGGATGGCGTCAACCTGGCCGGCATCAAGCGGATCATCGGCCTCGAGCAGCTGGTCGGCGACCTCCAGCAGCGCCTGCACGAGCTGGAGTCCCGGCTCGAGGAGGCGTACACGCGGATAGCCCAGATGGAGAGCCCGTACTCGGGCCGCGACCTCGTCCGGCAGGAGCGTCCGTCCACGGCGCTCGTGGTCTGGCGCCCCCGCCGAGCCGCCGACAAGTAACGCCTTCGAAAGAGCCCTCGCACGTCGAGGGCTCTTTTCTTTGTGATCCGCCGAACGTGTTCGCGACGAACGTGTTCGTGTAGCCTGGACCTCGGGCGAAGCGCCGAACGGCGGCCCCCAAGACGGAGGAGCACGGTGATGATCACGATTGTCGGAGCGGGACTGGGCGGGCTGACCCTGGCCAAGGTGCTCGAGCGGCACGGGGTGGAGGCGGCCGTCTACGACCTCGACGTGTCGCCGCACGCCCGGCATCAGGGCGGCATGCTCGACATGCACAAGGAGTCGGGGCAGATGGCACTGCGGGCCGCCGGGCTGTTCGAGTCCTTCGAGCGGCACGTGCTCGAAGGAGGGGACGCCACGCGTGTTCTCGACAAGCAGGCAACCGTGCTGCTCGACCGGGCCGGCAACGGCGAGCGGCCCGAGATCGAGCGTGGGGTGCTGCGTGATCTGCTGCTTCACTCGCTGCCCGAGGGGATCGTGCGGTGGGGCTCGCGGGTCGTCGGGGTGCGGCCGGTCGACGGCGGGCACGAGCTGACCTTCGAGGACGGGCGTCGCGAGGTGACCGAGCTGCTCGTGGGGGCCGACGGGGCCTGGTCACGGGTCCGGCCGCTGCTCTCCGCCGACCAGCCTGGCTACCTGGGACTGTCGTTCGTCGAGATCCGGATCCCGGACGCGGTGGCGCGGTACCCGCATCTCGCCGAGGTCTGTGGGAACGGCATGCTCTTCGCTCTCGACGACGAGCGGGGCATCCTGGCGCACCGCGAGCCGGGCGACGAGATCTGCGCCTACGTCGCGCTGAAGAAGCCGGCCGACTGGGCGACGGGAGAAATCAGCCGGGACGAGCTGGCCGGGTATTTCGCGGATTGGCACCCCGACCTGCGCGCGATCGTCGCCGAGAGCGAGGGCGCGCTGGTGCCGCGGCCGATCTATGCCCTGCCGGTCGGGCATCGGTGGGCGCGGAAGCCCGGGGTGACGCTGATCGGTGACGCCGCCCATCTGATGTCGCCGTTCGCCGGCGAGGGCGCCAACCTGGCGATGCAGGACGGCGCGGAACTGGCGCAGGCGATCATCGAGCACCCCGGGGACGTCGAGGCGGCGCTGGGCATCTATGAGGCGGCGATGTTCCCGCGGGCCCGGGCCGCGGCCGCGGACTCGACGGCGAACCTCGTCGAGCTGTTCAAGCCGAACGGCGCGCGGCGGCTCGCCGACCTGTTCCAGTCCTTCGCGGCCGGCTGATCACCGGTCCCGCCGAGCGCGGCGGGGTGGGGCTGGTGGGTCAGCGGCGGAACATGCCCAGGCGGCGGGGGTGGCGGACCAGGCCGCCCTCGATCCAGTCGGAGTAGTCGAAGATCTCGGGGCGGCTCATCAGGACCCGGCAGTTGTGTGCCCAGATGGACATCGGCTCGTCGCCGACCTCCTCGGCGCGTTCCACGTACTTCTTGAGGCGGCGTTTGCGCTGGTTGGTGGCGTTTTGGCGGACACCGTCGGCGGCGTAGATGTACATGCAGTGCTGCGCGAAGCGGCGCGCGGGGCATTGCCTGTCCATCGCCAGTTCGAAGAGGGTGGGCGCCAGGACGTCGCCGGCGATCAGAAGATCCCAGTCGGGGGGCATCGCGTCCAACGGGACGGACTCCGGGTGGTAGGCCCAGCCCTGCAGCTCCTCCGGCCGAGGATCGACCGGGTTCGCAAACCCATAGAAAGTCGACTCACGCACTGCCACGCCGCCGCCCCGCCGTAAAGTCCGGATAACACACACTTGTCGAGGCCGAACGCTAGCGCGCCGAAAGGTTATTTCGGAAGTGCTGGAGGGTCACAATCGGATACTGGTCAGTAGCATTGAGCAGTCTTGCCGGTTGCCACCTCATTCACCTGCGGGAAGAGGGTTGGCGGGCGGTCGGCGGACGGCCATCCTGCGCCGGACAATCTTCTTGAACCACTGGTAATCGGGCACGCGCGCGACGAGCGGCCCCGCGACCACGGTGATCAATACGTAGGCGGTCGCGAGCGGCGCGAGTCGCGGCTCGACGCCGGAGGCCACCGCGAGGCCGGCGATCACCACCGAGAACTCGCCGCGCGGCACCAGCGCCACGCCCGCGCGCATCCGGCCGGGCAGGGCGATGGCCGCGCGCCGGGCCGCGAGATAGCCGGTGAGCACCTTGGTCGACATGGTCAGAACGGCCAGGCCGAGCGCCGGCAGCAGCACCGGCGGCATGTCGGCGGGGTCGGTGGAGAGGCCGAAGAACACGAAGAAAACCGCGGCGAACAGGTCACGCAGCGGCGACAGCATCTCGGTGGCGTGGTGGGCCACCGGTCCGGAGAGCGCGATGCCGACCAGGAAGGCGCCGACCGCGGCCGAGACCTTGAGCTCGGCGGCCACCCCGGCCACGAACAGGGTCAGGCCGAGCACGCTGAGCAGGAGCGCCTCGCCGTCCTGCACCGAGATGAACTTGCTGATCGTGCTGCCGTAGCGGATCGCCACCACGAGGACCGCGATCACCGTGACCACCGCGACCGCGAGGGCCTTGGCCCCGCCGGCCAGGCCCACCCCGGCCAGCACCGCGGTGACGAGCGGTAGATAGAAGGCCATCGCGAGGTCCTCGATGACCAGCACCGAGAGGATCACCGGAGTCTCCCGGTTGCCGAGGCGGCCCAGGTCGGCGAGCACCTTGGCGATCACTCCCGACGAGGAGACCCAGGTGATGCCGGCCAGCACGAGGGCGGCCCGCCAGTCCCAGCCGAGCAGGAACGCGAAGCCGGCCCCGGGCAGCGTGTTGAGCAGCGCGTCGATCACCCCGGCCGGGGCGGCCGCGCGCAGGTTGCCGACCAGCTCGGCCGCCGAGTACTCCAGGCCGAGCATGACCAGCAGCAGGATCACGCCGATCTCGGCGCCGACCTGGATGAACTCCTCGCTCGCGGAGAGCGGGACGATCCCGCCGTGGCCGAATGCGAGGCCGGCGAGCAGGTAGAGCGGGATGGGTGAGAGTCCGACCGTACGACCCAGCCGGCCCAGCATGCCGAGCGCGAAGAGCAGCGCGCCGACCTCGATCAGGAGAGTCGTCGTACTGTGCACGCGCCCTACCTAGTCGTCGGTGTCGCCGGCCAGGATGGCGGTCACGCCGTCCAGGCCCTCGCGGGTGCCGACGGTGACGACCACATCGTTGGCCTCGAAGACGAACGACGGGCCGGGCGAGGCGATCACCTCGCGGTCGCGCAGCACGGCCACGATCGACGCGCTCGTACGGGTGCGGGCGCGGGTGTCGCCCAGGCGGCGGCCCACGAACGGCGAGCCGGCCGGCAGCGCGATCTGCTCGGTGAGCAGGCCCGCGGCCTGCTGGCGCAGGCCGGCGAGCTGGCCGAGCATCAGCGACGCGCCGAGAACGTTGGCGAGCGCCTCGGCCTCGCCGTCGGTGAGCGGGATGGACGCGAGACACGAGTCGGGGTCGTCCACGTCGTAGAGGACGAGGTCGCGGCGGCCGTTGCGGTGCGAGACCACGCCGACCGTGCGGCCCGAGGAGGTGACCAGGTCATGCCGGACCCCGATCCCCGGCAGCGGAGTCTGTTCCACCCGTACGCGCACGCCTGCCACCGTACTGGACGATTCGCGAGGCACCCTTCCACTATGGGTGTTATGCCCGAGTTATGCGGGAGAAATCGCGGGCTCCCGGTGGACGAGCCGCGGCGCGGTGCGCACCCGGCCGCTGGCGATCAGCAGGAGCAGGCCGATCACGCAGAGGCCCAGGTTGAAGGCGTACGCGAGGCGGAAGTCGAAGTGCTGCGCCAGGCCGAACAGCGGTGCGGCCACGACCTGGCCGATCGGGAACGTGTTCGTGACCATGGTGGTGGCCCGGCCGGGATGCGCGGGCATCAGGTCCTGGACGTACGAGATGCTCAGCGCGCCCACGGTCGAGATGACCATGGCTTGGAGCAGCTGCGCGGCGGCCAGCATCCAGACGTGCGTCGCCGAGGCCGCGACCGCGTGGTAGGCGACCGCACAGACCACGCCCACGTAGATCAGCCGGCGGACCGGGATGCGGGTGGTCAGCGCGCCGAGCACCAGCATCATCGGGATCTCCAGCGCGGCGCAGATGCCCAGGATCAGGCCGGCCTGACCGATCGTGCCGCCGAGATCGTTCTGGACGAACAGGGACATGGCCTGGACGTTCAGCGTGGAGGCGGTGGTGACGAGGGTGAAGCTCGCGATGATCAGGAAGAGCGCGACCGGGTTGGCCACGCGACCGTGCGACTCCACCTCGGCCGTGGCCGTGACCGGGCCGGGGACCTTCGGCAGCAACAGCACGACCAGCAGCGCGCCGAGCAGGTAGAGGGCGCCGGCCAGCCCGTAGGTCCAGCCGAATCCGTGCGCGGCCAGGATCAGCGCGGCCAGCGGGGGACCACCGACCCAGGCGGCGGAGAAGAGGGTGCGGAGCGCGCTGATGCCGAAAGCGGCGCGAGCCGGATCCTTTCGCTGGAGGACCTGCCGGGCGTACGCGAAGCTCTGGGGAAAGAGTGACCCGGCGATCGCGGTGAGCGTGACGGTGACCGCAAGGACCGCCCAGTAGTTTCTGAGTACGGCCGTGAGGCCGGTTCCGGCTGCACCGGCCAGCGCTGCCGTGATGAGCAGCTGCCGGCGGATCGGACGGCGATCGGAGACGCGGCCGATCAGCGAGGACACCGCAACGCCGGCGAGCGGCGTGACGATCAGGAAGGCCGTGGTGCGGACCGGACCGGCGTGCACGCCCTCGGTGAGGAAGAGCGCGAGGTACGGCCCGACGAAGGAGGTTGCCAGGCCAACCACGATGAAGACGAGGGAGAGAGGGACAAGCCGGCGGGTCAGGGGTGGTACGGCCATGATTCGTTACGTTACGGCGGAACGGGGGGCCGACCGGAAGTGTTGGTGTCGACCGTCACGGTGGTTTGAGGGGTGACGTTGTCGAGGTGGTCCTAGGCTCTTAGAGTTGAGTGGAACTCGCTCAAGTCTTCCGATCAGGGGAGCAGATGAACGCCGAACGTTTGACCACCAAGAGCCGCGACGTCATCACGGGCGCGGTCGCCGACGCGGGCCGTCGCGGGCACGCCACCGTCGAACCGTGGCACCTGCTGCTCTCGCTGCTCGATACCGGCGGCTCCACCGCGCCGGCGCTGCTGCGAGCCGTCGGCGCCAACCCGGCCGACGTCCGGCGGGCCGCGGTGCGCGCCATCGAGCAGATCCCCTCGGCCCGCGGCGCCAGCACCGCCGAGCCTTCGTTGTCTCGTGAGTTCGTCAACGCCATCGGCGAGGCCGAGCTCATCGCCCAGCCGCTCGGCGACGAGTACGTGTCGACCGAGCACCTGCTGGCCGGCCTGGCCCGGGTCGGCGGGGCGGTCGGCCGTCAGCTCAAGGGCGTCGGCGCCACCGAGGAATCGCTGGTCGCGGCGTTTCCCCAGGTGCGCGGCGGCGAGCGCCGGGTCACCACCGCCGACGGCGAGCAGACCTACCAGGCGCTGGAGAAGTACAGCGTCGACCTCACCGCCCAGGCCCGCGACGGCAAGATCGACCCGGTGATCGGCCGGGATTCCGAGATCCGCCGGGTCATCCAGGTGCTCTCCCGCCGTACCAAGAACAACCCGGTGCTGATCGGCGAGCCCGGCGTCGGCAAGACCGCGATCGTCGAGGGCCTCGCCCAGCGGATCGTGGCCGGCGACGTGCCCGAGACCCTGCGCGACAAGAAGCTGGTCTCGCTCGACCTGGGCGCCATGGTGGCAGGCGCGCAGTACCGCGGCCAGTTCGAGGAGCGGCTGAAGAGCGTCCTCGACGAGATCCGCGGCTCGAACGGGCAGGTCGTCACGTTCCTCGACGAGCTGCACACCGTGGTCGGCGCCGGCAAGGGCGAGGGCTCGATGGACGCCGGCAACATGCTCAAGCCGATGCTGGCCCGCGGCGAGCTGCGGATGGTCGGCGCCACGACGCTCGACGAGTACCGCGAGCACATCGAGAAGGACCCGGCTCTCGAGCGGCGCTTCCAGCCGGTCGTGGTCGGCGAGCCGACGGTCGAGGACACGATCGGCATCCTGCGCGGCCTCAAGGGGCGGTACGAAGCGCACCACCGGGTGCAGATCACCGATGCGGCGCTGGTCGCGGCCGCCTCGTTGTCCGACCGGTACATCAGCGACCGGTTCCTGCCGGACAAGGCGATCGACCTGATCGACGAGGCCGCCTCCCGGCTCCGCATGGAGATCGACTCCCGGCCGGTCGAGCTCGACCAGCTGCAGCGCACGGTCGACCGGATGCGCGTCGAGAAGCTCGCGCTGGAGAAGGAGACCGACCCGGCCTCCCGCGACCGGCTGGCTCGGCTCGAGCGCGACCTGGCCGACCGCGAGGAGGAGCTCACCGCACTCAACGCCCGGTGGGAACGGGAGCGCGGCGGCCTCAACCGGGTCGGCGAGCTCAAGAAGCGACTCGACTCGTCCCGCGCCGAGCTCGAACGGGCGCAGCGCGATGCCGAGTGGGAGAAGGCGTCCCGGCTTCAGTACCAGGAGATCCCGGCCCTGGAGCAGGAGCTGGCGTCCGCCGCCGCGGCCGACGAGGAGGAGAAGGTCGAGCCTCCGATGGTCAAGGAGGAGGTCGGCGCCGACGACATCGCCGAGGTCATCTCCTCGTGGACCGGCATCCCGGCCGGCCGGATGATGGAGGGCGAGACAACCAAGCTGCTGCGCATGGACGAGGTCCTCCAGTCCAAGGTCATCGGCCAGCGGGAAGCGGTGGCCGCGGTGGCCGGCGCCGTCCGCCGGGCGCGGGCCGGCATCGCCGACCCCGACCGGCCCACCGGCAGCTTCCTGTTCCTCGGCCCGACCGGCGTGGGCAAGACCGAGCTGGCCAAGGCGCTGGCCGGGTTCCTCTTCGACGACGAGCGGGCCATGGTCCGCATCGACATGAGCGAGTACGGCGAGAAGCACTCCGTCGCGCGGCTCTTGGGCGCCCCTCCGGGGTATGTCGGCTACGAGGAGGGCGGGCAGCTGACCGAGGCGGTGCGGCGTCGGCCGTACAGCGTGGTGCTGCTCGACGAGGTCGAGAAGGCCCATCCGGACGTCTTCGACGTGCTGCTGCAGGTGCTCGACGACGGGCGGCTCACCGACGGGCAGGGCCGCACGGTCGACTTCCGCAACGCGATCTTGGTGTTGACGTCAAACCTGGGCTCTCAGGCGGCGGACTTCACGATGGGCGACGAGGAGCGGCGGGACGAGGTGCTCGCGGTGGTGCGGGCGCACTTCAAGCCGGAGTTCCTCAACCGGCTCGACGACATCGTCGTGTTCCACGCGCTCACCAAGGAAGATCTGTCGGCGATCGTGGACATCCAGATCGGGCGGCTGCGCGCCCGCCTGGCCGACCGCCGGTTGCGGCTCGAGGTCACGCCGGCCGCGATCGACTGGCTGGGCGAGCACGGGTACGACCCGATCTACGGCGCCCGGCCGCTGCGGCGGCTCGTGCAGTCGGCGATCGGGGACTCGCTGGCCAAGGCGCTGCTCGCGGGCGAGATCCGGGACGGCGACACCGTGATCGTCGATCATGGTGGGGCCAAGGAGGGTCTTTCGGTTTCGCGAGGCTGACGTCTGTCGCAAAGTGGCCCCCGGGGATGTTCCCCGGGGGCCACTTACCTTTGCTTACTTCTCGCGGCGGCGGTAAGCCTCCGTCATGAGTACGTCGGTGACGATGTGCTCGCCCTCCGCCGACCAGATCCGGATGCCGTCGCGGTGCAGTTGATACCGGACGTCTTTGAATCGGGTCCGGGTGTCGTCATGGTGAACGACGGTCAGGGTGTCTGCGTGGGGCATGGGACTCACCGGTCCTTAACAGGTCTGGGGCGGCCGCGGTGTGGTCACGCGGCCGGCCTAATGGGTTTGGCGCCCGGATGCGGTCTGCCTCGGCCCCGGCGATCAGGTGGCGGAGCGGGCGACTCGCGCGGGCAGGGGGCGCTGCCGGAGGTCTCTGCTGCTCAGCGGGCGCCACGATGGGACAGTCTAGGGCGCTCGATCGCGCCGTGTCGCCCCCCGAACCGGCGACCAATTTCCGGATATTTCAGCCATCGTCGGCAGATGTTGCCATAGCGGGACGACGCGCGCAGCGCGGTCGCGAATGTGGCCAAACCTCGATACCGTGAGTGGATCAAGAATGGGGGAAACGTGACCGTTCCGAGCTATTCGGCGCCCGGGTATCCAGCGCCCGCCTCAAGGTCGCGGCCGACGATCGTGACGGTCGCTTCCTACCTGCTCTACCTGGTGGCTGCACTCGAGGTGATCAACGCGATCCTCGTCTTCGCCACGCTGGGCAAAGTCAAAGACGCCCTCAACGACCTGTACGCGAACACTTCGCTGAACAACGACGGCGGCACCATCGTCTCGGTCGCCTACTCGGTCGGCGCCGTGATCAACCTGCTGCTCGCGGCCGGTTTCGTGGTGCTGGGCCTGCTCAACGCCCGCGGCAAGAACCCGTCCCGCATCATCACCTGGGTGGTGGGTGGCATCTCGCTCTGCTGCGTCGGCGCCGGGCTGGGCGGCAACGCCATCGCCGGCTCGCTGGACGACTCCTCCACCCGTACCGCGGGCGCGCCCACCCAGGCCGAGATCCAGGCCCGGCTGAGCGACGCGTACCCGTCCTGGTATCAGTCGGTGAGCGTCACGATCACGGTGATCACCCTGATCGCGATCCTGACGACGATCATCCTGCTGGCGCTGCCGGCGTCGAACGCGTTCTTCCGCAAGCCGGCGGCGGGCTGGGAGGGGTCGGTGGCCTACCCGGGCTACCCGGCGCCCGGTCAGCCGGTGTATCCGCCGCAGCAGTCGCCGTATCCGCCGCCGCAGCAGCAGCAGCCGGGGTATCCGGCTTACGGGCAGCCCAGCCCGTACGGGCAGCAGGGCCAGCCCGGGCAGCCCGCGCCTGGTCTGCCGTCGTATCCCGGTCAGCCGCCTGGTCCTCAGCCTCCGGCTCCCCAGACCTCCGCTCCTCCGGCTTACGGCCCTCCGGCTTCCGCTCCTCCGCCGGGGGCTGGGCTGCCGCCCTACCCGGGCCAGGATGCCGAGCCGACCACGAACCTGTCGGCCGGGGAGCCCACCACCAACCTGTCGGCGGGGGAGCAGGCGAACGACCCGACCACCTACCTGGGGCCGCCGCCGTCGGGCCTGCCGACCTACCCGGCGCAGCAGCAGACGCCGCCGCCCTCGTCCAGTCCGTCCACCACCCCGCCGCCTTCGGAGGAGAAGCCGCCTTCCGACCAGGCCTGACCTGCTCGCTTCGACGCCCCGCCGCGCCCGTCACGGGTGAGGCGGGGCGTCTCGCTGTCCGCGGAGGTTCCGTTCGCGATCGACGGCGGGCGGGGCGAGATGGGGTGGGTTCCCCCGCGATCAGGGAGCGGCGCGGGTAGGTTCGGGCGCAACAGATCACCTTTGGGGGTCGTCGATGTCGTACCCAACGCTGCCGCCGGCTACCGCACCGGCCATCGCGCCGACCGCGCCCGCCGGGCGGCCGCCAGTCGTGTCGCTGGCCGCCGTCCTGCTCTGGGTCATGGCGGCGGTCGGACTGGTCTACGCGATCGTGACGATCGCGGTCGTGCCCAGCACGGTCAGCCGCTTCCGGGATGCCACGGACGGGGCGGCCGGCCGGTTCGAGCAGCTCTGGGGCGGCACCGATCCGAACGATTACGTCGTGGTCGTCTGGCTCGGCGCGGCGGTGGCGCTCGCGCTCGGGGTGATTCTGTTCGCGCTCTACCTGGTGCTCGGCATCGCGCTGCGCCGCGGCAGCAATACGGCCCGGATCACGACCCTGGTCATCTGCGCCGTCGGCGCTCTCGCGGGCGTGGGCACCCTCCTCACGGTGGCCGCCGAGCGCGGCGGTGACGCCACGGCCGGTTCCGTGGGGGAGCTGCTCTCCCAGGCCTATCCCGGCGGATGGCTGGGCGTGAACGTCACTCTTGCCGCCGCCCAGATCGTCGCGTACGCCCTGGTGGCCGTCCTCATCCTCGCCGCGCCCAAGGTGTTCTTCCGCCGGCCCGCGTCCCCGGAGGCCGCGCCCATCGGCCACCTGCCGCGGTACGGCGCTCCCTATTCGGGCGGGTACCCGGCCTCACCGGGCTATGGGCAGGCACCCGGCTACCCGTCGTCCGCGCCGCCGGCCCCGGTTCCGGCCTCCGCGCCACCCGCTGCGCCGTCCGCCCCTGGCCCTTACGGTCCTCCGCCGGCCCAACCGCCCGTTCCGGGCGCGCCGGGCGCCTATGGTCCGCCGCCCTCCTATGGCCCGTGGGCGATGCCGCCGGCCCATGGGTACTACGGCCCTCAGCCTGGTGCCTACGGCCCCGGAGGCGCCCCGGCAGGCCCCGGCCCCGGCTATCCGGGTGCCCCGGGTTATCCGCCCGGCCCGGGTGGCTACCCGGCCGGCCCCACCGGGCCCGGGTATCCAGTCGCGCCGGCGGCCGGTCACGATGTCGCCTCGGAGTGGGCACGACCGCCCGCGCCCGCTCCGGCACAACAGGTCGAGTCCGCCCCGGCACCGCAGGCCGAGTCCGCCGCGGCACCGCAGGCCGAGTCCGCAGCGGCGCTGCAGTCCGGGTCCGCCGCGACCCTGCAGTCCGGGTCCGCCGCGATCCCGCAGGCCGGGTCCGCCGCGGCCCTGCAGTCCGGGTCCGCCGCGATCCCGCAG
>NZ_KB903339.1 GCF_000379645.1 Paractinoplanes globisporus DSM 43857 | reverse complement strand
GGTGCCCGCAAGTTGACGGTTGATGGGTCGCAGTTGACGGCGGAGCGGCAGACCGATGAGGGCTATGAGGTGGTCACGGCGGTTACGCCGGCGGTGGTGAGTGTGTGGGACACGATCAACGAGCCGCGGTATCCGTCGTTCAAGGGGATCATGGCGGCGAAGAAGAAGCCGGTGCAGACCCTGTCGCTGGCCGATCTGGGTGTGGACGCGNGTGAGGTNGGNNCNGCCGGNGCGACCAGNCNGGTGCTGGAGTTCGCTGCCCGCCCGGCTCGTTCCGCGGGGCAGAAGGTCACGGATGAGGGTGATGGCGGCGCTCTGCTGGTGTCGTATCTGGCCGCCGAGAAGTTTGTCTGAGAGGGGTTTTCGTCATGGCTGAGGTTGTGGTCGTCGTCGAGGCCTCTGCGGCTGCCGGCGTCAAGAAGGTCACGTTGGAGATGCTGACGCTGGCTCGCACGCTGGGCACGCCGTCCGCGGTGGTGCTGGGCGGCGCGGGCGCGGCGGCGCAGTTCGCCGAGAAGCTGGGCGAGTACGGCGCCGAGAAGGTGTACGCCGGTGAGGGCGACGAGGTGGACGGCTATCTGGTGGCGCCCAAGGCCACCGTGGTCGCCGAGTTGGTCAAGCGGGTGCAGCCGGCGGCGGTGCTGCTGGCCTCGACGCAGGAGGGTAAGGAGATCGCCGGCCGGTTGGCGGTCAAGCTGGACAACGGTCTGCTCACCGATGCGGTGGCGGTCGAGGCGGACGGCACGGCGACGCAGGGGATCTTCGCCGGGGCGGCGACGGTGAAGTCAAAGGTCACCCGCGGGTTGCCGATCATCACGATCCGCCCGAACTCGACCACCCCGGTCTCGGCTCCGGCCGCCCCGGTGGTGGAGCAGTTGACGGTGAGCGTGAGTGACGCGGACAAGCTGACGAAGGTGGTCGAGCGGGTGGCCGAGAAGAAAGGCTCCCGCCCGGAGCTGACCGAGGCATCCATCGTCGTCTCCGGCGGCCGGGGGGTGGCCAGCGCGGACAACTTCAAGCTGGTGGAGGAGTTGGCCGATCTGCTCGGCGGCGCGGTCGGCGCGTCGCGGGCGGCGGTGGACAGCGGGTTCTATCCGCATCAGTTCCAGGTGGGGCAGACCGGCAAGACGGTCTCGCCGCAGTTGTATGTCGCTTTGGGCATTTCCGGGGCGATCCAGCACCGGGCCGGGATGCAGACCTCGAAGACGATCGTCGCGGTGAACAAGGACCCCGAGGCGCCCATCTTCGAGCTGGCCGACTACGGCGTGGTCGGTGACCTGTTCAAGGTCGTCCCGCAGGCGGCCGACGAGATCCGCAAGCGCAAATAGGTCGTTGCTCTGCCGGCGACCGGGGTGGCCGGCCGGGCGGAAGATCGGGCACGGTCGAGAAAGGATCGTGCGCGGATTCCGCCCGGAGGCCGGATGCCAAGGGAATCGAGCCCGCACGCTCCCGCGGGCAAGGCGGCGCTGCTGGCTCGCCTGGTGTCCCCGTGCCCCGGGCACGACCGTCCTGGCCACCTCGGGTGTCGCCGCGGAGGCCGCCCTGCCGTACGCGGCCCTCGGCGACCTGCCGCGCCCGCTCCTGCCGCGCCTGCCCGGACTGCCCGCGCCCCAGGCCCGCGCTCGGAGCCGCCCTCGCGCTGCACGACGCCCGCGGAACCTGCTGCGCGGGTACCGGCTCGGCCTGCCGACCGGGCAGGCGGTCGCCGACCAGCTGGGGCTTCCGCAGCTGACGCCCGCGCAGATCGCCGGAGCGGATGATTGCACCTCGGTTGAGGCGAGCGCTTGTTCGAGGGACCTCGCCGAACTCGTGATCTCTATACGCTGTGCCCGCTCTCATTCATCGAGAAACGGGGATTGTCATGGTGTTGTCGCGTCGAAAAATGATGGTGGCCGGAGCGTCCGGTGCTGCGGCGGTGTTGGCTTCGGGGCAGCCGGCGAGCGCCGCGCCCGCCGTGGCGGGGTCGGGTGCGACGCCGCAGGACTACGGCGCGGTCGGCGACGGGGTGGCCGACGACACCGCGGCGATCAACCAGTGCCTGGCCGCGAACCGGGCGGTGGACTTCGGCGGGCCGGAGAACACCTACCTGATCAGCGACACCCTCTATGTCCAGCAGTCCGTTCCCCAGGTGCTGACCGCGGCCGGGGCCACCATCAAGGCCGGCGCCGCCGTGAACATGATGCGGCTGAAGAACGCCCGGCACTCGGTTCGTGGCCTGGCCTTCGACGGCGACAACCAGTCCGCGGGCATCGGCATCATCGTGGAGGGCACCACCCAGCGCTGCGCGATCGAGGGCTGCTCGTTCCTGAACGTGGCGGCGTGCGCCGTCTCGGTCTCGCCGGGTGCGCATTACACCCGGATCGTGGGCTGCTTCATGGACCACTGCGGGCAGGCCGCGTCAGTCTCGCAGAACAACTTCCGCAGCAGCATCTACGTCGCCGACGCCGATTCGGTTCTGGTGCTGGACAACGACGTACTGCGCTGCAACTGGGGGATCATCTTCCGCGGTGAGACCGACATCAGCCTGTACAACTGCCGGGGCAACACGGTCAGCTGCATCAGCCCGGCCCCGGCGGCATCGCAGGGAATCTCCAATGGGAACGGGCGCAGCGGTCGCATCGAGAACAACACCATCCTGGCGTTCGCCGACAACAGCATCGACTGCCACGGATGCACCAACATGACGATCACCGGCAACAGCACGTCCGGCGGCAAGGACGGTGTGTTCGTCGGCGACGCGCCCAGCAGCAGCATCACCATCACCGGCAACGTCTTCCGGGGGCCGCAGCGCGGCGTGCGGGTGCTCACCGGCACCGACGGCGCGCTGGTCATCGGGGTGGTGATCTCCGCGAACACCGTCTCGAACCCCACCGACGGCGGAATCCAGGTCAGCGAGTCGGGCACCGCGCAGATCTCCGGAATCACCGTCACCGACAACGAGCTGAACATCGGCGACGCCGGCACGTACGGCATCAAAATGACCAACGTCGAGGCCTCGCGCGTCAGTGGCAACCGTATCCACCGGTCGAGCCAGCACGCGATCAACCTCACCGGGGTGGACATCGTCGACGTGAGCGACAATCTCATCCAGGACGCCGGGCATCCCACCCCGAGCACGTACGACGCCATCTACGTCACCGGCTCGAACCGGGTGCTCGCGCGGAACAACATCGTCTACGGCGGCGCCCGATATGCGGTGAATCTCACCGGCGGCACCGGTATGACCGTGACCGGGACGAGGTGGCGCTCGGTGAGCCCGGGCGGAGTCAACAACGCCGCCACCGGCACGGTGCAGTCGGACAACGTGCAGTTCTAGGAGCAGCGCCGTTTGAGGCAGCCGGGCGCGCGATGGCGGTGGGGTTGATCGCGGACACGGTGGCGGCGATGCTGTGGGCGTGGAGTACGTGTCCAGAGTGCCGCGGCCGCCGCTGGACGGGCTGATCGACGACCTTTACTACCTGGAGGGTTCGTCGCCGTACGCCCGGCTGACGCTGCCGCCGATGCCGGGGGCGTTGCTCATCGTCAACCTCGGGGCGCCGTTCCGCATCCGCGCCGGCGCCGACATCGAGGCGGCCGAGTACGCCGACGGCTGCGTGGTCACCGTGCCCACCCGCGCGTTGGAGTTCGGCTACCCGCTGCGGACCCGGTCCGTCGGCGCGCACGTCAAGGCGTGGGGGCTGGCGCCGTTCCTGCCGATGCCCGCGGCCGAGCTGTGCGACCGGCCGGTGACGGTGGAGCAGGTTTGGGGCCGGCCCGCCGTTGCCGAGCTGCGAGAGCGGCTGGCCACGGCGGACGGGCCGCACGAGATGCTGACGCTGCTCGAGGAGGAGCTGATGCGACGGCTGTGCGAGACCGCGGGTCTGGGGCTGGTCCGCCGTACGAGCCGCGTCATCGTGGCGACCAGCGGGGCGGTGACGATCGGCGACCTGCGGGAGGCGGCCGGTGTCAGCAGCACTCATCTGGAGCAGCGGTTCAAGGAGCTCGTCGGCGTCACGCCGAAGCGGCTGGCCCGCACCCAGCGCTTCGCCGCCGCCATGCTCGCGATCGACCCCGCCGGACCGATCGACTGGGGCGACCTCGCCGGCAGGGCGGGCTACTTCGACCAGGCCCACTTCGGCCACGAGTTCCGGGCGTTCACCGGGCTCACGCCGACCCGGTACGTCGAGGTCCGGCGGCGGTTCCTGCGCGAACATCCCGGCCACGTGCTGGACGGCTGGCCGCTCCCGGCCGATTGATTTCTTACAAGAGCGACAGCTCACGACACGCTAACTTGGGGGCCATGGGCAAAGTAGTCATGTACAGCTCGGTGTCGGTGGACGGCTTCGTCGCCGACGAGAATGACCAGCCCGGACCGCTGTTCGACTGGTTGTCCGGCGGTGACGTCCCGTTGGACGAGAGCGGCTACGTGAAGGTGTCGCAGACGTCCTACGACTACACCCGGCCGTACTGGGACCAGATCGGGGTGACGATCGCCGGCCGCCACGTCTTCGACATGACGGACGGCTGGGACGGGAAGCCGCCGAGCGGGATCGACCACGTGGTCGTCGTGACGCACCGGCCGGCGCCCGAGGGCTGGGACCCCGGGGCGCCGTTCCACTTCGTCGACGGCGTCGAGGCAGCCGTGGCCAAGGCGCAGGAGCTTGCCGGCGACCGCATCGTCGAGGTCGCCGCCGGCGACGTCGGTGGCCAGGTGCTTGCCGCGGGCCTGGTCGACGAGGTTCGGATGGATGTCGTCCCCGTCGTGTTCGGGTCCGGCAAGCGCTACTTCGGGTCGGTCGACGCGCAGCACCTGTTGGAGGACCCGGACGTGATGATTCAGGGCAACCGGGTGCTCCACCTGCGCTATCGGGTGCGCCGGTAGTGGGCGATGACCACGCCCTTGGTCGTGGTGACGCTGCCGGTCAGGTCGAACTCGGTGAGCGGGGCGGGCCCCTCGAACAGCCGCGTGCCGGTGCCGAGCGTCAGCGGGTGGATGAGCAGCGTGAGGTGATCGACCAGGCCGGCCGCGTGCAGGGATCGCACCAGTGACGCGCTGCCGTTGATCGCCAGGTCGCCGCCCGGCTGAGCCTTCAGCTCGGCGACCCGTTCGGCCGCCTCGCCTCGTAGCAGGATCGAGTTCTGCCATGCGGAGGCGTCGTGCAGGCTCCGCGATACGACGTACTTGGTCGCCGCGTTCATGAGCGCCGTGTAGGGGTTGCCGTCGGTCGCGTTCCCCCACGCCTTGCTGAAGTCCTCCCAGGTCCGGCGGCCGAACAGCAGATCGCCGGCCCGGGCCATGCCCTTGCCCAGCTCGCGGGTCATGACCTCGTCGTTGTATCGCAGGCCCCAGCCGCCGTACGGGAAGCCGCCGCGGGTGTCCTCGTCCGGGCGGCCCAGGCCCTGCACGACGCCGTCCAGGGTGATAAACATGGTCGCGGTGATCGTGCGCATGGTCGATGTTCCTTCCGTCCGTGGGTGTCGTCATCTCCTACACGAACGGGGAGTGCCGGATTTCGACATGGCGCGCTCGGCCGAACCGGGCGCGGACGGTCCGTTGAGTCCGGGCGCCGCAGGGCGCATAGTCATGCGCATGGATTTCCGGGTGATCGTGGTGCCGGGCCGGGGGGCCGAGGACGTGGTGGTGGCGCCGGACGGCGCGGTCTACACGGGGACCGAGGACGGGGTGATCCATCGGATCGACCCGGAGAGCGGCGACGTCGCGGCGGTCGCGAACACGGGCGGCCGGCCGCTCGGGATCGAGCTGCTCGGCGGCGGGCGGCTGCTCGTCTGCGACGCCCGCCGGGGACTGCTCGCGGTCGACCCCGCCGACGGCACCGTCGAGGAGCTGGTCGGGGGCATGAAGTTCTGCAACAACGCGGCCGTCGCCGCCGACGGGACGATCTACTTCTCCGACTCGTCCGAGATCCACCCGATCGACGAGTGGCGCAACGAGATGCTCGAGGTGACCCGGACCGGGCGGCTGCGCAGGCGCGACCCGGACGGCAAGGTCAGCACGATCGAGAAGGATCTCGCGTTCGCGAACGGCGTCGCGCTGGCCCAGGACGAGTCATTCGTCGCGGTCGCCGAGACGGCGCTGCGCACGATCGTCCGCCACTGGCTGACCGGCCCGCGGGCGGGTTCCCGGGACTACCTCGCCGAGGACCTGCCCGGTTATCCGGACAACATCGCGCTCGGCAGCGACGGGCTGATCTGGGTGGCGCTCGCCAGCCCGAAGGACTCCCTCGTCGAACGGATCCAGCAGGGCCCGCTCTGGCTGCGCCGCAACCTCACCCGCATCCCGCAGCCGTTGCAGCCCGGGCCGAAGCGGACCGTCCGGGTCCAGGCGTACGACAATCTCGGTGGTCTGGTCCATGACCTGAGCGGCGACAACAAGCGCTACCACATGGTGACCGGCGTGCGGGAGCACGGCGGCCGGGTCTGGGTGGGCAGCCTGCACGAGCCGGCGGTCGCCGTGCTCACGAGCAGTGGTGCGTGACCGGGGCCAGCCATTCCTTGAGCGTCGGGCCGAGCACCGTGCTGACGTCCTGCGCGGTCTTGATGCCGCCGAAGAACTTCGCGTCCGCCGACTTCGCCTGCAGCTGGTCGGCGGTCTGCTTGCCGTCGGCCCGCAGCTGGGCGTCTCCGCTGCCCTGCGTCGCCGTGCGCAGCGAGTCGGCCAGCGCCTTGAGCTTCTGCTGGGCGTCGGTGCGGCCGGCCGCGGTCGCCTTCGCCCCGACCATCTCGGAGAGGGCCTCGGCGAAGGGCCCGATGTTCTTCGTGTACGCCTCGCCGACCGCCTCGCACGTCACCTTGGTCTCCGGCGCCGCGGTGCTGACCGCCGGCGCGGCGCCCGAGCTGGGAGCGCTCCCACAACCGGCAGCACAAAACGCGAGCAGGCCGCCGGCCACGACCACCTTGAGGGCGCCACGCATCGAGAACCTCCAATAAAGAGCGAGCTGAAAAGCACGATACGACGCGCGCGGGTCCCCGTCCATGCACGCTCGTCGATTATCCTTCGGCGCATGGGGGAGATCGACACGTCGGTGCCGCATCCGGCACGGCGCTACAACTACTGGCTCGGTGGGAAAGACCATTTCGCGGCCGACCGTCAGAGCGGGGACGCGATCGCCGCGGCGTTCCCGATCGTGGTCGAGCTGGCCCGGGCCAACCGGGCCTTCCAGCGGCGCAGCGTGGCGTTCCTCGCCCAGCAGGGCATCCGGCAGTTCCTCGACATCGGCACGGGACTGCCCGCGCCCGACAACACCCACGAGGTCGCCCAGCGGGCCGCCCCCGACTCGCGGGTCGTCTACGTCGACAACGATCCGATCGTCATGTCGCACGCCCGGGCGCTGCTGCAGGGCGACCCGCGCGGCCGCACCGCGTACATCGAGGCCGACCTGCGCGACCCCTCGGCGATCCTGCGGCACCCGGCCCTGCGCGACACGCTCGATCTGAACCGGCCGGTGGGGCTGCTGCTCATCTCGGTGCTGCATTTCGTGCACGACGAGGACCAGGCGGCGACCGCGGTGCGCACGCTCATGGCGGCCCTCCCCGCGGGCAGCTACCTGGCACTCAGCCACGGCACCATGGACTTCAGCACGGACGCCGGCGTCGAGGCGTACGAGAAAATGTTCGCCGAAGGCCGCACGGACGTCCGCGCGCGAACCCAGCCGGTGATCCGCGGGTTTTTCGAGGGCTCGGCCCTGGTCGAGCCGGGCATGGTGGCCGTCAGCGACTGGCGCGCCGAGGACGAGCCGTCGCAGCGCCCGGTCAGCGCCGACCTCGGCATCTATGCGGCGGTGGGCCGTAAGCTCTGACGCGGGTCACAGACCGTGGATCGAGCGCGCCCGAGGTGATTGGGTAGGCGCGTGAGCGACTCGCAGACCACCGCCCAGCTGCGCGGCACCACCGCGTGGAAGACCCGGGTGACCACTCCCGTCCGCCGGATCCTGCGCACCGAGGCCGGCAGCGCCGCCGTGCTGGTCACCGCGATCGTCATCGCGCTGATCTGGGCGAACGTCGCCGACGGGTCCTACGAGAACTTCTGGCACACCGACCTGTCGATCCACCTCGGCGACATGAGCGTGTCGCTGACCCTGCGCGAATGGGTCAACAGCGGCCTCATGACGCTGTTCTTCCTGGTCGTGGGGCTGGAGGCGCGGCGCGAGTTCGACCTGGGCGACCTGCGCGACCGGCGCCGGTTCATCCTGCCCGCGGCGGCCGGCGTCGCCGGGATGATCGTGCCCATCGCCATCTTCCTGGCGATCAACCACGGCGGCCCGGGCGCGGGCGGCTGGGGCGTGGCGATGTCGACCGACACGGCGCTGGCGCTCGGCCTGCTCGCGCTGGTCGGCCGCCGGGTGCCCGACCAGGCGAGGCTGTTCCTGGTGACCGTCTCGGTGGTCGACGACCTGGTCGCCCTGCTGATCATCGCGTTCGCGTACACCGACGAGATCCACCCGATGCCGCTGATCATCGCGATCGTGCTGTATCTGTCGACCTTCGGGCTGGTCCGGCTCAACGTGCGCAGCGGGTACGCGTACCTCCCGCTCGGCATCGCGATCTGGGGCGCCATGCTGGCCAGCGGCATCGACCCGGTCGTCTCCGGCCTCGCGCTCGGCCTCACCGCGGCCGCCTACACGCCGGCGCGCGGCGCCCTCGAGCAGGCCAGCGACCTGTTCCGGAGTTTCCGCGAGCAGCCGACGCCGGAACTGGCCCGCTTCGCGCAACTCGGTGTGGTCCAGTCCTTCTCCTGGAACGACCGGCTGCAGCGCACCTACCAGGGCTTCAGCAGCTACCTGATCGTGCCGCTGTTCGGCCTGGCCAACGCCGGCATCGCGATCGACGCGAGCTTCCTGCGCCGGGCCCTGACGTCGCCGGTGACCATCGGCGTGTTCGTCGCGTACGTCTGCGGCAAACCGATCGCCATCACCGGCGCCTCGTGGATCGTCACCCGCCTGAGCCACCGCCGCGTCCAGCCCGGGGTCGGCTGGGCGTCGGTGCTGGGCACCGGCACCATCGCCGGCATCGGCTTCACGGTGTCGTTCCTCATCGCCAACCTGGCCTTCGAGGGCGACGCGCTGGCCGAGGCGAAGCTGGGCGTGCTGGCCGCCGCGGTGACCGCGTCGGTGCTGACCTGGGCGGAGTTCCGCATCACCTTCCTGCTGCCCAAGGCGAAACGCGCGGTGGCCCTGCTCGGCGACGCCGACCAGCTGGTCGACCTGATCCCCGACGTCGACGACGAGAAGGACCACGTGCGGGGCCCGGCCGAAGCCTCGGTCACGATCGTCGAGTACGGCGACTTCCAGTGTCCGTACTGCGGCCGCGCCGAGCCGATCGTCCGCGAGTTGTTCACGGACGCCGACCTGCGCTTCGTCTGGCGCAACCTGCCGCTGACGGACGTGCACCCGCAGGCCCAGCTGGCGGCCGAGGCGGCCGAGGCCGCCGGCCTCCAGGGCAAATTCTGGGAGATGCACGACCTTCTGCTTACGCATCAGGACAACCTACGCATCACCGACCTTCTCGGGTACGCCCGGGAAATCGCGCTGGACGAGGAGAGGTTCCACGCCGACGTGATGCAACACGCGGCCGCCGAACGAGTCGCCAACGACCTGGATTCGGCCGATCTGAGCGGCGTCTCCGGTACTCCGACGTTCTTCATCAACGGGCAGCGTCACTACGGCGCGTACGACGTCCAGACCCTCAAGGAAGCGATCCGCCTGGCCCGGGTCCGAGCCAAAATCGCCGCCCGCCGCCAGTAGCGGATTTCATCGATGCATGCGGATCAAGTCCTTTCGGCCGCGGATGCATAGTTTGCGATAGATGCGGGTGAGGTTTCCTTCAACGGTCTTCTCGCGCAGAAGCAGTGTCGTGGCGATCTCGGCGTTGGTGCGGCCGAGCCGGACGAGGTCGGCGATCCGCTGTTCGGTCGGGGTGAGGGTGCCGTCGGAGAGATGCGCCAGCTTTGCGCGCTCGGCTCGCGCCTGAGCCGCCCACGCTTGCGCGCCCAGGCCGGCGAAGACCTCGATGGCCTCGTCGATCGACGCGGCGGCCGCACGCCGGAGGCGGGCCCGTCTCTGGGCGGAGCCGAATGTGAGCAGGAAACGACCCTTCTCGAGCGGCACCTCGCTCCGCCGGGCCTCCGGCAGCATCGGATCGAGCTCGGTCAGGGCCGCCCGCGGATCGCCCCGCGCCAGCGCGAGCACCGCCGCGCACCGACTGCCGGCCAGCCGGCCCAGCGGGTGTTCCAGACGATCGGCGGTCGTCCGCAGCCACGCCAGGCGCTCTTCGGCCTCCGCGGTACGTCCGACTCGGGCGTAACCCTCGATCAGATCGCACTCGACCCCCAGGATCAGGACATCCGAGTACGCGCGGCCGCGCATCTGCGCTGCCACGGGGTCCAGCCAGTCGACCGCGGCCGGGGGGTCGCCGATCGACAGCTCCAGGTGTGCGGCGTGACTACGCAGGAACACGCCCGTGACCAGGTCGCCCGCGGCCACCGCGGCGAGCGCGGCCGGGACCAGCCGGCGAGCTTCCGTGGCGCGGCCGCGGACAGCGGCCAGAACGGTCTCCACAAGCACCCGATCGGTGGCCGCGATCTCCCGGAACACGAACGCATATCGCAGCAGCGATGAAGCACGCGCTTCGACCTGGTCCCACCGTCCGGCCATGTAGTCGAGGATCAGCGTGCCCCACTCGATATGGAAGCTGCTGATGGCCTCGTTCGACCTTTCGACGTTGCCGCGTACCCGATCGAAGAGATTACCCGCCTCGGTCACCTCGCCCCGCCCGAGATGCCAGAATGCGAGTTCCATCTCCGGGCAGAGCACTGATACCCACATGCGATCCGCTCCGGGTTGCCGCATCGCTTCGCGTAGCAGGTCGCCCGCCTGAGGATCCAATGCCACGGATGCCGCCGCCCCGCACACGGCGCCGACCCAGCGACGGACCTCGTCCGGCACCCCGGCCCCGGCCAGCTGGGTGGCCCGCTCGATGAACGGCTGTGCTTCCTCGACGCGCCATTGGCCCAGTAGCCGGTAGCCTTGCAGCGCGGCCGCGTGTGTCTGGCTGCTGCGATCGCCCCAGAGCTGATCGACGGCCTGCGCCACCAGGCGGTTCGAGGTGAGGATGTCCGTCTCCATCAGGCCGCGGTAGAAGGTCAGCCGCCCTCGGATCCGCCCGTCGTCCGGGGGTTTGTCGGCGAGCCAGAGATCGGCGAGCCTGAGCGCCTTGTCCAGCTCGCCGGCCTTTTCGAGCAGGTCGAGAAGTTCGGTCCGGCGCCGCCACAACGTCCGTTCCGGGTCGGCCGGCGTCAGCCGCAGGGCCGCTTCGCCTAGAGCGGCCGCGCCGGCCTGGATCCCGCGTTGCGACATGCGCCAAGCTGCGTCCCACACCGAGAGGGAGATCGCGTCGTCCGGGTCGTCGGTGCTCTGGGCGAGGTGACCCGCGGCCTCGTCGGCATCGTCGACCCCATCCGCCAGGGCCCGGTGGGCGGACCGCCGGTCGGACCAGGTCATCGACCTCTGGACGATCTCGGCTAGCAGCGGATGGGTGAGGGCGAGGTGACCTTCCGTGTCGGCATCGTGCAGGACACCGGCCCGGAAGGCCTGATCGATCGCGTCGTCGGCGCCAGGACCGAGGATCTTGCGGAGCAGGCGCCGGTCGGGTTGGGCAACGAGGGCGACGAGTCGTGCCGCCTTGCCTGCGGTCGGTTTCAACCGGCGCAGACGGGCGTTGAGCGAGACGGTCAATGACGGCGGAACCATCGCCACGGGCGCGTCGTAGCCGCCGCTCGCGACGGTCTCCCTGGCCAGTTCCACAGCGGCATAGGGATTCCCGCCGGACAGCGCCACGATCCGGCTGATCAGGGTGCCTCGCCATGGACCCGGAAACCGTTCCGCGATCACCTGATACAGCGACACGTCGTCCAGCGGCGACACGGTCACCGTGATCGCGTCGCGGCCGAGATCGTGCAGGACCGTTCCGGAGAGGCCGGCGGTCTCGTAGCCGCTGCGCACGGTCAGCATCCAGCCGATCGGGAGATCCCGCAGCCAGTTGACCAGCACGGTCAGCAGCCGTTCGGAGTCCCGGTCCATCCACTGCGCATCGTCGATCGCCACCACGACTGGCCGATTGGCGCAGAGGGCACGCATCGCGTTCATCGTGGCGAGTGCGACCAGGAGCTCGTCGTTCACCGCCGGGGCCGAGGCCAGCCGGAACGTGGTCCGAAGGGCGTCGGCCTGCAGGCCCGGCAACTCAGGAAGAATCGAGGGCAGTGCCATGCCGAGCAGGTCAGCCAGGTTACCCATCGGCACGCCGGCCCCGCCCGGCAGGCCGGTGGTCGCGAGCACTTGGCGACCCGCCCGCGCGGCCGCCGCCGTCACCGCCCGCAGCAGCGATGTCTTGCCGACGCCGGGCGCGCCGACGAGGACCGCGGCGAAGGCGCCGCGACTCTCCTGGACCGCGTCCCGGCAGATCGTCAACTGATCTTCCCGGCCCACCAGCGCCATGACCGATTTTATCGCCGCGGATCCGCTGCTCCCGCGGAGACCGTCGAGGGGCGGGATACCGCAAGTGAGGGGTTCCTCGGATGAAGGGACCGCCGGACCGCATCACCGTGAATGGCGAGGCGCGCTCAGCGCCGAACCCGGAAGGAGATGAAGGTGTCCGATGTCGAGACCTGGAGCCTGGTGGTGGGATTCCTGTCCGCCACGTTCGTGATCCCGGTGCTCCAACAGCCCCGGTGGCCGACCAGGCGGCGGGCATGGCTGACGTTCGCCTATGCGGTGTTGGTTGGTGGCGCTGCCTCGTGGTACTTCGGCGAGCTGGATTTCACGACCCTTGACGGGCCGCGATCGCTGGTTGCCGCGATCCTCACGGTGTTTGTCTCCGCGATCGCTACGTACAAGGGGTTCGCGAAGGAAACGAACATCGCGCCTCTGATCGAGAAGGCGACTTCGGCTGGCAAGCTCGCGGACGAGACCAAGGGAGAGGTGGCGACATGAGCACGATCGACGTCGTCGTCGCGGTCGGCGCCTGGATTTGGGCCAACAAGGACAAACTGGGGTTGGAATGGGCCGAGCTCACCTACGGAGTCACCAACGTGAAGCGGTGGCGGAACGAGACCGGCGAAGAACTCGAGGTGTGGAAGCTGGACGGCAGCCAGAGCCGACAGGATCATTATCGCATCCCGGCCGGCCAGAGCGACGACGCCGACATGTGGATCCCCTGGGCGGACAACCCCGAGCAGTACGCGGTGAAACACGCGGTCATCCTGGTCGGTGGCCGGCCATTGGCATACGTCTGGCAGAGCGGGACGAAGATCCGGTTCAACACGAACGACGAATTCGTACCCGGTGGGCCGTCGGTTCCCGGCGCGGCCAAGGCTGGCGGGAACCGGACAATACTTGTCAAGACAGACGAGATGGGCCGGCTCGGCTTCGCGATCGGCGGTTTCCAGTAGTTCTCGAGACGGCTGGCGGATTCCGCGACGTGGGGCCCGCCGGAGCCTCGTCGATTGAGGCCGCGGCGGCGCGCGCAGGCGGGCGCGCCGCCGTCGGCTGTCGGCTGGCCGCCAGGCTGAGCCGATCCCGGCGCCGCCGGGATTACGGTCGGCGCATGATTGTCGGCTTCGGGGACTACGAGCTCGACCTGTCGCAGGTGGAGCTGCGGCGTTCCGGCGTACGCGTGCCGGTCGAGCCGCAGGTCTTCGAGGTGCTGGCCTATCTGGTGAACCACCGCGACCGGGTCGTGCCCAAGACGGAACTGATGGACAACGTCTGGGGCGGCCGGTTCGTCAGCGAGACCGCGGTCACCAGCCGGATCAAGCAGGCCCGGCAGGCGGTCGGCGACAACGGGCGGGCGCAGCTGCTCATCCGGACCGTGCACGGCCACGGCTACCGGTTCGTGGGGGCGGCCCGGGTGCGCGAGCCGGCGCCGGCGCCCGGTCAGGAGTCGGTGCGGTACGCGTCGGCCGATGGGCTGCAGATCGCGTACCAGACCACCGGAAGCGGCGACCGCGACATCGTGCTGGTGTCCGGGTTCATCTCGCACCTGGAGTTCGACTGGGCCGACCCGCGGCACGCCGCCTTCCTCGAGCGGCTGGGCTCGTTCGGCCGGCTCATCCGGTTCGACAAGCGGGGGACCGGCATGTCCGACCGGCCGGTGGATCTCCCGGACATGGAGACCCGGATGCGCGACGTGCTGGCCGTGATGGACGCGGCCGGTTCGGCGCGGGCGGTGCTGTTCGGGTACTCCGAGGGCGGGCCGATGTCGGTCCTGATGGCGGCCATGCACCCGGAGCGGGTCGAGGCGCTGGTGCTCTACGGCTCCTACGCCCGGCGGCTGCGCACGGACGACTATCCCTGGGCGCACGATCCCGAGGAGCGGCGGCAGTACATGGATCGGCTGGCCGCCGAGTGGAGCTGGGAGGCCGACATGCGCACCATGTGCCCGTCGGCCGACGACGCGATGGCGCACTGGTGGGGCCGCCGCGCCCGAGCGGCGGCAACCCCGTCGACCGTACGCGCGCTGCTCGCCATGAACTCGTTGATCGACGTACGCGGGGCGCTCGGTTCGGTGGGGGTGCCGGCACTTGTCATGCATCGCCGCGGCGACCGGGACAGCCACGTCGAGGAGGGCCGGTACCTGGCCGAGCACATCCCCGGCGCGCGGTTCGTGGAGCTGTCCGGCGCGGACCACTTCGTCGCCGTCGACGCCCACCAGATCCTCGACCAGGTGGAGCTGTTCCTCGCCGATCTCGGGCCGGCGCCGGCGCCACCACGGGCCCTCGCCGCGGTGCTGGCCCGCCTCGGACCCGGCACGGTCGCGCCGTCCGCGGGCCGGGTGGCGAGCACCCCCGGCGGGCAAACCATCATCGTGTACGACGGACCGGTCACGGCGATCCGGGAGGCGCTGTCGGTGCTCGCCGGACCGGACGGCGCGAGCACGCGGTTCGGCCTGCAGATCGCCGAGGTGCCGCGGACCGGAGCGGTCATCGACGGGCCGGGTGTCGGCGCTGCCGTCGCGCTCGCCGAGCGGGCCGAACCGGGACAACTGCTCGTGTCGCCGGCCGTGCGCGACCTCGTGGCCGGCTCCGGACTGGCGTTCACGCCGGCCGGTGACAACGCCTACCGGCCGGCGATTCCGGTGCGCTAAACGGCTTTCGCCTCCACGCTGACCCGTACCGGGTTGGTCAGCATGTCGAAGACGGCCGAGCGGGCCCGTGCCTGCTCGACCAGGCCCTGCAACTGTTCCGGCGTGCCTTCGCCGCGGACCGCGAAGCTGATCCGGATGGCGTCGAACCCGTTGCGGACCGTGGGGTCCAGGCCGAGGATGCCGCGCAGGTCGATGTCGCCCTCCACGGTCGAGGTCACTTCGGTCAGACCGATGCCCCGCGCCGCCGCGATATTGGCCAGACCACTGGTCAGGCAGGCCGCCAGCGCGTGCAGGAGGAACTCGACCGGGGTCGGCCCCTGGTCGGAACCGGTGAGGACCGGCGGGTGATCGGCGTCGTAGTGGTGGTCGGCGTCCCGGGTGAACTCCTGCCCGGTGCCGTAGTAGCCGTTGACGGTCGTGCGGTTGTGCGTGCCGTTGACCCAGCGGTTGCTGGCCCGGAACTGGAACTTCGCCAGCTCCGGCTGCCCCTTCACCGCGTCGATCGTGGCGAAGAGCGTCTTGGTGTCGACACCGTTGATGGACATGACGTGCTCCTTTCTCCGACCGCCTCAGGCGGTCACGGTCCATGGCAGCGAGGCGAGGTGGTCCGCCTCGGTGTTCAGCGCTCGGCCCAGCCGCAGTTGCAGCTCGGCGAACTCGGGCAGCGGCGGGTATCGGCTCATCGCGCAAGTGATGTCGAACGTCTCCCGGAGGGCGGCATCGCGAGCGGTTTCATAACCGGACAAATCAACAACATCACCGCACAGGTACGCATCGATGCCGCCGGCCAGGAGCTCGGCGTCGCGGAACGCGTCGGTGATGCCGTGCCCGGTGATCGGATCGCGGTGGCAACCGGCGTCCCCGACCAGCGCCCAGCCGGGGCCGGTCGCCCGGCGGATCTGGTTGGGCAGCCGCACGGCGCCGCGGACCCGGGAGGTGACCCGCCCGGCCCGTGCCCGCGCGGCCAGGGAGGGTGACACCGACGCGAGCAGGCGGAAGAAGGACTCCACCGCGCCGCCGCGCACTCCGGCGACCATCGGGGCCGGGCAGCACACCCACACGCAGGCCTCGCCGCCATGGGTGGGGAAGACACCGGCGAACCCGGTGTGCCCGCTCGCCAACTCCCCGGCGTGGTACTCCAGGCGTGGCCAGGAAGTCCCGCCCACGTACAGGTAGAACGTCGCGTTGTCGGCGGGGTATGACTCCCGTACCGCCGAACCACACAGCACCGCCATCCGCGACCGGACCCCGTCGGCGCCGACGACGATCCTCGCCGGCAGACTCACCTGCTCGCCATCCGTGGAGCGGGCGCGCACGCCCCGCACCCGGCCGTCACCGCCGCGGATCAGCGCATGCGCGGTCAGCCCGGTCCGGAACCTGGCTCCCGCCCCGACCGCCGCCTCGGCCAGGATGCCGTCGAGGATGTGACGGCGCGGAGCGATCAGACCATCGACTCCGGCCCGTGGTCTGACCGTTCGCACCTCCTCGGCGTCCCCGGCCCGGAACAGCACCTCGCGCAGGCAGGGCGCGCCGCTGGCCAGCACCCGGTCGAGCAGACCCCAGCGGGCCAGCTGGACGACGCCACCACGAGCGATGCCGTGCGTGGAGAGCGTGTCGCTCGGGATCCGGGACCGCTCCACCACCGTCACCCGATGGCCGAGCCGGCCCAGCAGCATCGCGGTCGCGGCGCCGGCGGACCGTCCACCGACCACGACCACATCGGCCTCGTCCTCGCTCTCACTCATGAGAACGACACTGCGCGCGCCTCGCCTAGGGTCCTTGGAGACCACGTGGAGCATGTGTTCTCCACGCTTGTCGAGAACTGCCGGCCGGCTCCGTCCCAGGGGTGGGCCACCGCGGCCGTACGACCTGAAGGAGACCCGGCATGACGATCCAGCGGATGGACAACGTGCTCATCGTTGTCGAGGACATCGACGCGGTCATCGCGTTCTTCGTCGAGCTCGGCATGGAGCTGGAGGGCAAGGGCCCGGTCGAGGGGCCGTGGGTCGAGCGGGTGATCGGGATCGACGACGTACGGCAGGATGTCGCGATGTTGCGGACCCCGGACGGCCACGGCCGGATCGAGCTGGCGATGTTCCACACGCCGAAGGCGATCGGCGCCGAGCCGAGGAACGCACCGGCCAACACGCTGGGCATTCGCCGCGTCATGTTCGCGGTGGACGACATCGACGACGTCGTCGCCCGCCTGCGCGCCCACGGCGCCGAACTCGTGGGGGAGATCGCGCAGTACGAGAACATCTACCGGCTCTGCTACCTCCGCGGGCCCGAGGGCATCGTCGTCGGGCTGGCCGAGCAGCTCACCTGAGAGGTCCTTCTGCCCCGGCCCGGTCCGGCCAGCCGATCGCCGCCATCTCGGACAGGTCACGCATCGCCTGGTAGAGCCGGGCCTTCACCGTGCCCGGGGCGATGCCGAGCAGGTGCGCGGCCTCGTCGGTCGTCCGGTGACGGAAGTACGTCGCGACGATGACCTCCCGGTGCTGAGCCGGAAGGCTGCGCAGCATCGATTCCACCGAGGGCCGCTTCGTCCCGCGGTCCCCGATCGCGTCGGCAGGTCCGGTCGGCATCCTTGGCACTCTGGCCAACGCCAAGGTCGAACTCCAGTACGCACCCGCGGCGTAGTCACCCGGTCACCGGGGCAAATGGATTCCGGGGCGCGGTCTATAGTGGACGCGTGCTGGGGGTCATCGCGGCCGCGCTTGGCGGTCCTGAGGTGTTGCAGGTCACTGAACTGCCCGAGCCCCAGGCGGGGTCCGGGCAGGTGGTCGTCCGGGTTCGCGCCGTGTGCGTGCACCCGGCCGACGTCGCCGCCACCACCGGCGAGATCCCTCGCGGGCCGGACAAGCCGCCGTTCCTCCCCGGGTGGGACATCGCCGGCGAGGTTGCCGCGGTCGGCCCCGACACGGCGGATTTCCGGGTGGGCGACCGGGTCGCCGGGATGATCCCGTGGTACCAGACCCGCGGCGCGCCCGGTGGCTATGCCGAGCTCGTGGCCGTCGACGCGGGCTGGCTGGTGCCGCTGCCCGACGAGCTCGACTTCGTGCCCGCGGCCACGGTGCCGCTCAACGCCCAGACCGCTCACCAGGGGCTGGCGCTGGTGTCCAGGGCCATGCTTCCGCCCGGCAGCAGCATTCTGGTCACCGGTGCGAGCGGCGGGGTCGGCGGCTTCGTCACCCAGCTGGCCGCGCAGGGCGGCTATCGCGTCCTGGCCCAGGCCTGCGACGGGGATGAGCAATGGGTGCGTGATCTCGGCGCCCACGAGGTGATCGCCCGCTCCGCCGATCTGGCCGCGGTGGGCCCGGTCGCCGCGGTGTTCGACGCGGTCCCCATCGGCCTGGCCGCGGCCGCCGCCGCTGAGAACAGGGGAGTCGTGGTCGCCACGCGGCCCACCCCGGCCCTCGTTCCGTCCCGCGGTGTGCGCCAGGACATGCAGCTCATCCACCTCGACCGTGAGCTGCTGGCCGACCTGGTGGGGCAGGTGGCGGCCGGACGGCTGCGCACCCGGGTCGCGGCCACCATGCCGCTGACCGAGGCGGCCGACGCCCATCGGCGCGTACTGGCCGGTGGCCTGCGCGGAAAGCTCGTGCTGACGGTCGGGGCGTAAGACGGTCCCCATAGATCAAGGACAGTAACGGCGACAGGAGGCGGGCCGGGCGGTAAGACAGGGCGCAAGGAGGCGATTCGCATGGCCGGCACACTGAGCCCGTGGCCCCAGATCAGCCAGGGCGCCAACGAACACCCGGTAACCACCCTGCAATACCTGCTGCGGGCGCACGGCAAGACGGTGACGGTCGACGGCGACTTCGGGCCGCAGACCGACACCGCGGTCCGCGCCTTCCAGCACGACAAGGCCCTGACGGTCGACGGCATCGTCGGCCCGAAAACCTGGGGCGCGCTGATCATCGAGGTCAAGCAGGGCGCCCAGGGCGACGCCGTGCGCGGCGTGCAGGAGGAGTTCCAGTTCCGCAACCTCTCCGGCGACCCGTCGAAAGGTCTCGCGGTCGACGGCATTTTCGGACCCAAAACCGATGCCGCCGTACGCGGATTCCAGTCCGCGATCCACGCCGACGTCCCGTCGATGTCGGTCGACGGCATCGTCGGCCCGATGACCTGGCAGGCCCTCGTCAGCGGAATGCTGTCCTTCTGAGGACCACCCGGATGCCCACCGCCGATTAGGCTGCGGCTCGAGCGCGTGAGGCGAGGCCGGAGCGGGGGCGGGCGATGAGTGCCGACGATCGGATCGAACGAGTCAAGACGGTCTATGCACAAGCAGTGTTCGGCGGTGATGCCGGCGGCCTGCCCGACGCCGAGCGGGGCCTGGACGCGGTGGAGGCCGACACCGCGCTGGCCCGCGGCCAGATCCTGCACGGCCGGTTCCTGCACGACCGTGCCGGCGGCGGGCCGTCCCCGGTCGAGGACCCGGCCGAGTTGTCGCTGTTCGAGCGAGCGGCCACGTTGTACCGGGCCTTGGGTGACGTGCGCGGCGAGGCCGAGGCCACGTTCTGGATAGGCTGCCTGCACCAGGTCATCCGCCGCGACAACACGATCGCCGTCCCGGAGCTGGAGCGTTCGTTGCGCCTGGCGGCGACGGTCGACGACAAGCCGACCCAGGCCGAGGCGCTGCGCCACCTGGGCATCGCGGCCCACATGGCCGGCCGCCTCGACGAAGCGCGCGACCGGCTGGAGGAGTCGTCCCAGCTGCGCCGCCAGATCGGTGCCCTACCGGGCGTAGCCGCCAACATGGTCGGCCTGGCCTACATAGCCGCCGCCCAGGGCCGCCCCGCCGACGCAAAAGCAACCCTCGACGAGGCCTACGCCATCGCCGAGTCGCACGGAGCCCACGCGATAGAACGGCAGATCGAGCAGGCGAGAACCGAAATCGAATAAGACCGCCGCCATCGTCGCAAGGCGGTCGACAATGACCCGACCGTTGGGAGAAAACGTGCGAGCGCCGAGGTCAGGCTGTCGGGCAGAGGCCGCAGACGCAATTGTTGACTCCCGCGAGCCGTGGCTTTCGCACGGGGCTGGAGCGCCAGGGGCGGCGCCGGGTTGATATGCCGCAACTGGTCAGGAAGGCCCGGTCTTCGGGGAGCAGGCGGCTGTAGTAGTTCAAGCCGAAATGTAGGGACAGGTCGGCTTTCAGCTGGGCTCGCAGCAGGGACGCCTGGCGGATGGCTACGCAGCCGCGGCGTCGTTCCGCGTCGGCCGCCGGCAATTGTGCCAGGTCGGCTGCCAGGGAGCGGGGGACCATGGACTCGACGGGGCAGACAAGGTTGGTGCGGAACGCCACGAAAATGTCTCGGGTGGGGGCTGAGGCGAATATGCCGTCGCCGTCGGTGAAGTACCAATTGACCATCGCGTCGTGGACTTCCACCCTCTCGGGCCCGGTCATCGGCGTTGTGCGTTCCGGTGTCGCGGGGGCGGTGAGTGTCCACAGTTTCTGGTAGGCGTCGAGTTGGCGTTCTATCAGTTTCAGGCGGGCCTGGCGGCGGTAGCTGTGGACCAGCCACAGGCCGACGAAACCCACGAAAAGTGTGGCCGCCGCCTGTGCCCAGCCGACACCTGACATGCGTACCCCCGGTCAGGGCATGTGGTAGTCGCCGGATTTGGCGCGCCAGCCGGGAGGAGGGTCTTCGCCGATGCGGCCGTCGATGGCTTCGCGCAGGAGGTCGGCGTGGCCGGTGTGGCGGCCGTACTCCTCGAGGAGGTCGCAGAGCAGGCGGCGGAGGCTGGCGTGGGTGCCGTCGCCGGCGGCGGCGTGGATCGGCTGGCTCAGGTTGCCGAAGGCCAAGGCGTCGGTCATGCGGGCGCGGGCTCGGTCGACCGCGCTGTCCCACAGGGAGTACAGCGTTTCGGGGGAGTCGTGCGCGGCGGTGCTGAACTCCCACTCGTTGTCGCCCGTCCAGCCCAGGGACTGCCAGGGCTCGCCGATGGGGGCGCCGCGCAGCTTGGTGGTCGAGTAGTAGTCCTCCACCGACGCCAAGTGTTTCAGCAGGCCGCCCAGGGTCAGGGTGGAGACGCCGAGGCGGGCGCTCAGGCCGGCGGCATCGAGGTCGTCGGCCTTGAAGCGGAACGTGGTGCGCAGGCGGTCGAGGGCGCCGATCAGCTGTTCCGCCTCGGTGCCGGCCAGCGGTGGCTCCCACGGGTAATCGTCGGTCATGCGGGTCACGGTAGACCCAGCCTGCGACAAAAACGGCGGATGGCGCCCCGGTCCGACCAGACCGGGGCGCCATCCCAGAGAAGGCTCAGTGGACCACGACAGTGGCGGTCAGGCGGGGATCGCGGGACGAGCCGCCGACCGTGACGATGCGGGCGCCGGTGCCCGGTAGCCAGCGGCCGGCCACCGCGGACCACGACGACAGCTGCTGCCGATCCACGTGGAAGGAGACCTGCGTGGAACGGCCGGGTGCCAGTGACACCCGATCAAAACCCACCAGCTTGCGTACGGCCTGCTGCACCGGCGCGGGCAGATCGGGCGACGGGCCCACGTAGACCTGCGGCACCTCGGAACCGGCGCGCGAGCCCGTGTTCCGCACCGTGAAGGTCACGTCGATCGCGCCGCCCGGGGAGCGGCTCACCCGCAGGCCGGAATAGCCGAAGCTGGTGTACGACAGGCCGTACCCGAACGGGAACAGCGGCGTCACGCCGTGCTTGTCGTACCAGCGGTAACCCTGGTAGATGCCGTTGTCGGCCATGCCGGTCAGTGTGCGGTACGTGGCGTTGGAGCCGGCCAGGTAGACCGACGGGCCGATCACCCCGGGGTACCGCGGGCAGTTCCCGGTGGCCGACGTGTCGGTGCACGCGGGGTCGTACATCGGCGTCTCCGCGGCGCTGGCCGGGAACGTGACCGGCAGCCGGCCCCCGGGATCGACCCGGCCGAGCAGCACGTCGGCGGTGGCGTTGCCGCCCTCCTGGCCGGGGTACCACATCTCGAGGATCCCCGCGACGGACGACGCCCACGGCATGAGCACCGGGTCGCCGGTGTTCAGGACCACCACGGTGTTCGGGTTCGCGGCGGCGACGGCCGTGATCAGGTCGTTCTGGTACCCGGGCAGCAGCAGGCCCGCGGCCTGGTCGGAGCCGCCTCGATCCGATCCCTCGGTGCCCTCGTCGTACGCGAAGAGCACGACCTTGGCGGCCGACGAGGCCGCGGCTACGGCAGCGGCTATGGATCGCGCGGCGTTGTCCGGCGGAACCCAGCGCAACTGGATCTTGGCCGGCTGCGTGCCCGTGACCAGGCGCAGGTCGAGGTGCAGCTTCTGCCCGGCGGCCAGCGCCGCGCTGTAGGTGGCCTGCTGCAGCGCCGGATTCGTCAGGTCGTGCGACCGCGCCGACTCGCCGAGCGCCGCGTACGACGACGCCGGCGCCGCCGGGTAGGCGTTGACGTTGACCCGGCGCTCGGCGGTGGTCAGGCCGTCGATGAACAGCTGCGAGCCGGCCTGGTTCTGCACGAACACCTTGAGCTGCCATCCCGTGCCGCCGGGGTTGGCGGGCGCGGTGAGCGTCCCCGACCAGCGCCACCCGGTCCCAGCCGGCAACCCGGACGCGTCGACGGTGGCGTCGAGCTGATCCGTGCCACCGGCGGCGAGCACCGGCTGCGCGCCCGGGGCCACCGGATCGGTCGTGATCTGCTGGCGCAGCAGGCCGGGCTTCCCGGCGAAGGCCGCGTCCGCGTCGGTGAGTGTCCAGTTCGGGTACCCCTCGGCGGGGTCGGGAGCCGTCAGCGCCGACGATGGCACCAGCGCGCCGTCGAGGTCGTACCCGGGGACGTAGTTGATCTTGGGGCTCGAAGAAGAAAGCGCTTGGTAAGGCGAGGCGGAGCCGTCGTAGGGAATGACGTGGGCACTACCGCCGCCGCCGTAGTACGAGGCCACGGCCGACGGGCCCATCACGACGACCTTGTCCTTGGGGGACAGCGGCAGCACCTGGCGAGAGTTCTTCAGCAGGGTCGCGGACTGCGCGGCCAGGGAGCGGGCCGTGGCCGCGTCGCCGGAACGAAGGGACGCGAGCTGCGGACGAGGCGGCACCCACGGCGCCGGCGTACCGGTGAAATGCGACCCGAAGCGGGTGCCCTCCAGTAGCCCGGCCTTGTTCATCGTGGACAGGATGTGGAACAGGGCGGTGTCGAGGGCCTGCTGCCACCGCGCCGCCGAGATCGCCGGGTAGGCCGGGTAGTCGGCCGTCGCCGCCACCGCCGGCGTGCCGTGCGCGACCGCGTCGGCCAGGGCCGCGTCGGTGAAGTTGCGGGCGCTCGGCTGCTCGATGTCGGTCCCGCGGACCAGATCGGTCATCTTGTGCACGGCGCCCCAGTCGGACTGCACGAAACCGGTGAACGCCAGCTGCTCGCGCAGGATCGTCTGCAGCGTCGTGTCGTTGCCGCAGCCGTACAGATCGTTGATCCGGTTGTAGGAGCACATGATCGAGCCGGCGCCGGCGTCGATGCCGGCCTGGAAGGCGAGCAGCTCGGTCTCGTGCAGCGTCTGGTCGTCGATGGTGACGCTGGTCGAGCCGCGCCCGTTCTCGAAGTCGTTCTCGATGTAGTGCTTGAGCTCGGCGATCAGCCCCTCGCCCTGAGCGCCGCGCACCTGCTCGGCGGCGAGCGCGCCGGCCAGGTACGGGTCCTCGCCGAGGGTCTCGAAGTTGCGGCCGCCGGTCGGGAAGTTCACCGCATTGATCATCGGGCCGAGCCAGACGTCCTGGCCGGTGGCGCGGGCCGCGGCGCCCATCGTGCGGCCGTACGCCAGCGCGTCGCCGGTGTCGAAGGAGGCGGCGAGCCCGGACGGGGCGGGCAGCGCGGTCTCGACGTGACCGAGCCGCACGCCGGCCGGTCCGTCAGTCATCCGCAGCGGCGGTACGCCGATCCGGGGCACGCCCGGGATCCAGCCGGCCTGGCCGACGCAGCCCTCGGGCAGGGTGGTGGCGCAGGTGGTGTCGGACGAGCCGTGCACCATCGCCGTCTTCTCGGCGAGCGTCATCTCCGCGACCAGGGAGATGAGCTCGGGGTCGGTGAGCGTGCCGCTGCCCCAGGCGCCGCCGGGGCGGGAGGAGGCGGGCGCTGCGGCGGAGCCGAGCGCCGGGATCAGGAGCAGGGCCGCGGAGGCCGCGCCGGCACGGCGCAACCATCGGGACGTACGCATGGAAGGACTCCCCGCTGTCGAAGGACGACACGACAGCGCATGGGAAGGGAAAAGCCGCCGGGCTCGGCCGGGAGATCGACGACCCCTTTTGTTGTGCCAAGAAACATATTCCTCGGCGGCGGCCCCGCGCAAGAGGGGCCGACCACTGTGGACGGGAGCTGCCATGATGACGCCGTGAAGGCGATTCGCTACGAGCGGTACGGCACGCCGGACGTGCTCGCGGTGCGCGAGGTCGACAAGCCCGCCCCCGGCGCGGGGGAGGTTCTGGTGCGCGTGCGCGCCGCCGCCGTGAACCCGCTCGACTGCCACCTGGTCGGCGGGGTGCCGCACATCGTGCGTACACAATCGGGATTTTCTCGTCCTAAAGTGACGGGACTCGGCGTGGACCTGGCCGGTGAGGTCGAATCGGTGGGCTCCGCCGTGAGCGCGTTCCGGGCCGGGGACGCCGTGTTCGCGTCGTGCGACCTGCGCGGGGCCGGCGCGTTCGCCGAGTATGCGATCGTCCGCCACGACGGGTCGGTGCTGCTCAAACCGTCGCGGCTCAGCTTCGCGCAGGCGGCCGCGGCGCCGATCGCCGGGTTGAGCGCGATCCAGGCCCTGCGCGACAAGGGCCGGGTGCGAAACGGGCAGCGGGTGCTGATCAACGGCGCGGGCGGCGGCATCGGCACGTTCGCGGTGCAGATCGCCAAGGCGTACGGGGCGGAGGTGACCGCCGTGTGCAGCGGGCGCAACACGGCGATGGTCCGCGAGATCGGCGCCGACCACGTGATCGACTACACCACCACCGACTTCGCCGAGACCAATCTGCGGTACGACGTGCTGGTCGACCTGGCCGGAAGCAGGTCGCTCGCGGAGTACCGCAGCGTGCTGACCCCGCGCGGCGTGCTGGTCGCGGTCGGCGGCCCGATCCGGGGCAACTGGGCCGGCCCGCTCCTCGGCCCGCTGAAGATGATGGTGCTGTCCCGGTTCACCGGCCAGACCCTCGCCCCGATCCTGACCCGCAACCGCCGCGCCGACCTGGTGGAGCTGGCCGGGCTGATGGAGGCGGGCAAGGTCACCCCGGTGATCGGCCGCACCTACACCCTCGAAGAGGTCCCTGAGGCCATCGGGTACATCGGCGCCGGTCACGCCAGCGGAAAGGTGATCATCGACGTGTACGCGTGACGGTCGTCGCGATCGCGTGCTCCCGGGTGGCCGCCGCCCTACGGTGGTTATCAGGCGAAACGGGGAGGTGACGGGATGCTCGGGCTCATCGACCAGTTCGGCTATTTCGGCATCGCCGGCATCGTCTTCATCGAGAGCTTCGGCGTTCCGGCGCCGGGTGAGACCGCCATCATCGCCGGTTCCGCGTACGCCGGGAGCGGTCATTTCAACATCCTGGTGGTCGCGGTCGTCGCCTTCCTGGCCGCCGTGATCGGGGACAGCATCGGCTACGTCATCGGCCGTCGCGGCGGGCGGCCCCTCGTCCATCGCTTCGGGCGATATGTCCGCCTCACGCCGGCGCGCTTCGAAAAGGTCGAGGGCTTCATGTCCCGCCAGGGCCCGAAGATCGTCGTGGTGGCCCGCTTCGTCGAGGGCCTGCGCCAGTTCAACGGGATCGTGGCCGGGGTCACCGGGATGCCGTTCCACCGCTTCCTCGTCTGGAACGCGCTGGGCGCCGCCCTGTGGGTGGGCGTGTGGTCCACCGCCGGATACCTGGCCGGCGACCACATCGAGGCGATCGCCCACGCGGTCAGCCGCTACGTCGTCGTGGCGGCGGTGATCGTGGTGCTGGCGCTGGTCGGGTACGTCTGGCGCCGCCGACGCCGCCGGCGACGGACCACGGCTGCACGATTGGACATTTCCTGACCGTGGGCCGGCCGCGAGAGTTGGGGCGGTGAGTGACTATCGCCTGAGCGAGGACCCGGCCGACCTCGACCTGGACCGCGTCGTGCGCTGGATCAGCGAGGACGCCTACTGGGCCAAGGGCCGCACGCGCGAGGTGATCGAGCGGGCGTTCGCCAACTCGTTCCCGGTGGGCCTCTACGCCCCCGGCGGGCAGCAGGTCGCGGTGGCGCGCATCGTGTCCGACAGCGCGACGTTCGCCTGGCTGTGTGACGTGTACGTCGATCCCGCGCACCGTGGCCGCGGCCTCGGCACCGTCCTCGCCGACTGGGCCGCCGACTGGGCCGGCCGGCAGGACATCAAGCGGGTGGTGCTGAGCACGCTCGACGCGCACGGCGTCTACGCGAAGGCCGGCTTCGTGCCGCTCGCGCATCCCGAGCGCTGGATGGAGATCGACTACCGGCCGCCGATCGGCTAGAGCCGGTTTGACGCCCGCCCGGCCTCGCGACGATGCTCACGGCCGCCGAGATCGCCTCAGCGGCCTGCTCTGAGGCGGGGGATCAGCACGGGCCGGCGAAGAAGGAGACCGTCACCCGGGTCGGCGGCCGACCGTCCCACGCGATGTCGAGCGGCACGCACCGGTGGCCCACCACGTGGAAGCCGCCGATGTACGCCGTGTCCGAGCCGGCACAGCCGTGGAACGTGACCGCCGGCGCGGGCGAGTAGTCCCAGCCCTGCCCGTATTCGAGCCCGGCCACGCTCGCGTACTCGGCCGGAATCGACACCGTCACCACCGCGCCGGCCCGCACCTGGGCGCCGACCTTGTAGTTCCCGGTGGCCGGATCGCCGAAGAGGGCCGGGTCGGCGGTCGCCCACGAGCGGAGGCCGGGCCAGCTGATCGGGCCCACCGCGAGGTCGTCCGAGGCCGGCGAGACGGTCGTGAGGACATGCGCCTCGCCACTCGCGCACTCGATGCTCCGCGCACCGGCGACCGCGGAGACCGTGGTGACGGCGGAAACGGTGGGCGACGGCGAATCGCAGGCGGCAAGGGTCAGCCCTACCCACACGACAGCGAGCCGGCGAACACGCATCGCAGCCCCCAAGCAGCACGACTGGCTCACGCGGCTCGTGCCGCCGAGCGGGAGGAAGACGGCGGCGATCGGCCACGGCTCGGATGGGTCCGGCCGTGGCCGTCGTCGCGCGCGATGTCGCCGAGTGGGTCAACGGCGAATGTAGAGGCGGTTCAAAATGCCGTACTCGTCGGTGGTGGTGATGTAGACGGTGACCGGCAGCCCGGTGCTGATCGCCGTCAGGGCGGTCGCGAGCATGTCCCGCTTCATCGTGTCGTACGCCTGGTACCAGCGGTCGAACGCGCTGCCGCGTTCGCGCAGGTGAATGTAGATGACCCCGTTCTCCGCGGGTCCGCAGTAGTTGACGTTGCAGTCGAACCAGCCGCCCGGCGCCGCCTCGTCGACGGCGGCCTCCCCCTGGAACTGCTGGCCCGGTGCGCCGGTGACCTGCTGTGGATCCGTCAGTGCTTGCTCGCCGGTGACAGTCATGTCCCCTCCTGTCTGTGTGGTCGGTGCGGTATGCGTTGGTGCGTCAGAGGAACAGCCCCCGCCACGGCTGATCCGGTGGCTCGCTGTCGTCGGTCAGCAGCGAGACCGCCGCCGTCGGCGGGCAGGTCATGGTGCGCTGTGCGAGGTTGTTGTCGAAGGGCACGAGCCGCCAGTGGGCGATCGGCCCGTTGACCGTCTCCGCGTTGCTGACGTCCCCGGCGGCCGAGACGCTGGCCAGCACGGCCTCGCCGGGCTTCTCGGATGGGTTCCAGGCGAACGGACCGGCCACGGTCCGGCCGTTCGGTGGGATCGGGCCGGCGTTCTGCTCCGCTGCCGCCGGCTGCCAGCCCGCGGGCCAGACCAAGCCGCCCTGCGGGTCACCCTGGTAGATCCGCACGCGCACGCCGGTGGCCTGCTGTGTGCCGCGGTTACCCACCCGCGCGTACAAATAGTTGGTCTGTCCGGGGATCGGCTGCTGGTGCTCCGTGCCGCCATCGGCGGCCCAGCGGTTCCACACGTCCGGCGAGGCGGCGAAGTCGGGCAAGTACGGAAAATACCCACCGCCTCGTCCATCGTCGATGTACACGTCGACCGCCGGCGGCGCGCCCGGCTGCTGTACCGGCACCGGCGCACCGGGCGGCTGGTACAGCCCTTGCTGCTCGAAGCTCCAGCGGATCACCTTGTGCCAGGCGCCGCCGGCCTGACCCTCGAAGTCGAGGGTCGCCTCGTCGGCGTCCATCATCGCGCTCGCCAGCAGAGCGGGGTTGGTGCTGGTGACGGTCAGCGTGCCGATCGCTCGGACGATCAGGTAAGCCAGGTACCGGCCGGCGAACCGGCGCACGCTGATGTCCGCGTCGTCGCCGCCGGTCACGCGGTACACCCGGAACAGCAATGTCGAGAGGATCTGTTCGCTGCCGTATTGCGTGTCGTGCCGGATACCACCCCAGGCCCAGCCGTCGGTGACCTCCCGGTCGTGTCGGCGGCTGATCGGGGTGAACGGGAACGTCACGTAGCGGTCCGGTGCGAGCGAGTCCGGGTCGTTGAGGATGACGGCGAGGGTGTCGCCCGCGCTGTGGCAGAAGCCGAAGTTGGGCGAGTTGACGTGGTCCCACAGCAGCGCGTGGCCGAACTCGTGCAGCACCACCCGCCAGTCGTCGGCGATGCCGACCGGGAAACCGGAGCGGGCCAGGCCGTTGCGGTATCGGCCCATCCCGTTGCCGGCGGCGTTGCCGTGCGCGGCGGCGTTGACCTGGTTGCCGAAGCCCTGATGATCGGTGGGCACCGGGAAGGTGGTGCCGTCGAAGTACTGCGCGATGGTGAAGCCCATTCCCTGCACCAACCGGTACAGGCGGTCGTAGTTGTGGTAAGCGCAGGCCGCGGAGAAGTCGTCGGTGACGGCGGAGTAGCAGAAGTCGAACGGCGTGGTCGTGGTCGGCGCCGCGACCGTCGGCGCGTCGGTGTCGGCGAGCGCGATGAATTCGCCACGTAGCGCCTGCGTCCCGGCGACCGGCGGGTCGAGCCCGAGCAGCGGCACGCGAGCACGCAGCGGGTCCAGTTCGCCGGCGGGTGTGCCGCCGTCCAAGAGCTTGCCGCTCAGCGATACCGGGTCGGAGAGGAAGACACAGGCGTGCTGCGTCGCGACAAAGGCCCGCAGGTACAGCACGGCCTGCCGGAGCGGCTCGACGAATACCCGCCAATGGACCAGTCCCCACCGTGGCGCGGAATGGTCGAACAGTATTTCCTGAACAATGTAGTGCTGCCCGGGAATGATATCGCGTGGAATTGGCGCCAACGGCAGCACGGGCGGCCCATGGTCGAATTGTTCGCCCCCGGCCGACACCGTCGCCGCGGGGTCGAAGCGCAGCGCGGGATCATATTGATACACCAGTCGGCGGGTGGAGTTGACACGGAATTCGGGATCGGCGGCAGGATCGATGCCCAGAACCGACGCGACCGCGGTGGCGTCATCGACCGCGAACGCCGGGCCGTCCTGGCGTGCCGGCGCGTCGAGCTCGACGCCGAGGTGCAGCGTGCTGCTGGAACTCAGCACCCGCGGCGGCTCGCCGGCCAACCGCACCTCCAGCGCGGCCTGCCAGATGGGCAAACCTTGCAGAGTCTGCTGGTAGGTGACCACCGTCGAGTCCAGGACCGACTTCTCGGTCTCCCGGTGCAGGCCCAGCTCGTCCCCGTCGAGCCCCTCGATGCGCAGGCCGTACAGCGGCGCCACCTCCGCGACGTAGCTGTCGGCCAACTCGGTGACCGAGGGTTCGGTCAGCGACGCCCGTTGCGGCGTATACGGCGATCTGGGGTGGCGCAGCAGCAGAACCCGACCCTCGTCGTCGCGGTCGACCTCGATTTCCGGTGATAATTCGAACGCCATTTATCCATCCTCCTGACAAAGCGTAGGAATGGATCAGCAAACAAGATCCGGGAGAGCCCATTAGGCGGTCCAGAATTTGAGCATCCTCGGGGTCCCCCGGATGCGCAAGGCGCAAATGCCTCCAACAACTGTCGCGATGGTGTCACCCGAATTCGGATCATTCCGCCGGAGGTGCGGTCCGCGGATTGGACCCGGAGATTCCGATCAAGCGGCGGCGAGCAAAATGAGGCACCGTCAACGACGATCCGTCGGGAAGCTCGCCGGGGAAAGGCACCGGCGCTGCTCCGTCGCTGGCGTCATGGGGTCGGTCGGCAGGTTGGTCGGGTTGCTAGGTGCGGGCAGGTTCGTCAGGCACAGCCCAGCCGCCCGGCCGGCGACGGGATGGGTCGTGTCCTGTGGATCACATATATTCTGAGTTCCGTAAGATATATGGTTCGTAGGACTTTGCTGTTCGAGCGCGGGAGTGCGTCATGAGGATCGTTGTTTTCGGGGCCAACGGGCCCACCGGGCGGCTGCTCACCCAGCAGGCGATCGACGGCGGGCACGAGGTCGTCGCGGTCACCCGGCGGCCGGACGACTTTCCGTTGCGGCACGCTCGGCTCGTGGTGAACGGCGCCGACGTGCGCGACCCCGGTGCGGTCGAGAGTGCGGTGGCGGGGGCTGATGCCGTGCTCTCGACGCTGGGCACGCCGTTCACGCGCAAGCCGATCACGCTGTACAGCGAGGGCATCCGGCACATCACCCAGGCGATGGAGCGGCACGGCGTGAAGCGGGTGGTCGCGGTCAGCTCGAGCGCCACCGAGCCGCACCGGCACGCAGACGGCGGGTTCCTGATGAACTGGATCATGCAGCCGCTCGTGGTGGCGACGATCGGCCGGACCACGTACGCGGACATGCGGTTGATGGAGTCGCACCTGCGGGCCGGCGATCTGGAGTGGACCGTCGTGCGGCCGTCGGGGCTCTTCGACGCGCCCGCGATCACCCGCTACGAGCTGCACGAGGACCAGGCGCCCGGCATCTACACGAGCCGGGCCGACCTCGCCGCCGCCCTGCTCGAGCAGGTGACCGACACGCGGTTCGTCCGGCGGAACGTCGCGGTCACCACTACCGAGGGCACCCCCACGATGTGGCAGATGCTGCGCCGGGAGGCGCTCCAGCGCGACTAGAGACGCACGCATCGACGGGCTTCTCCGCACGACTTTGCAACATTCATGGAAACTCTTCCAATCGATGCAAGTCGTTGCTAGCGTCTCGACCAATGTGAACGCGGTATTACGTCCGTGTCATCGGTTTCGTCGCACCCCCGTCCTGCGATCGACGCCCCAGGTCGTTGGAGGAGTCCCCCGTGCCCAAGAAATGGCTCACCGCCGTCCTCGCGGCGCTCGCCGCCATCCCCCTCGTCGTGACGCCGGCGTCGGCGGCGGCCACGAACACCGTCACCGTCTTCTACAAACCGCCGACCGCCTGGAGCACCGTCAACATCCACTACGCGCCGAACGGCGGGTTGTGGACGACGGTGCCGGGCGTGCCGATGGCCGCGGCGACCTGCGCCGGGTGGTACCGCAAGGACCTCGATCTCGGCTCGGCGACCGGGATGCAGACGACGTTCAACAACGGCTCCGGAACCTGGGACAACAACTCGGGGCGCAACTACAGCGTCGGCACCGGCGTCGTGACGATCACGGGCGGGGTGGTGACCTCGGCCGACCCGTGCACCGTCACGACGCCGCCGGCCGGGGACAACACCGCGACCGTGTTCTACGCCCAGGGCAGCCGGAACTGGGCGACGGTCTACCTGCACTACGCGCCGACCGGCGAGGCGTGGACGACCGTGCCCGGCGTGGCGATGAACGAGACCGCCTGCACCGGCTGGGTGAAGAAGACCGTGGAACTGGGCGCGGCGACCTCGTTGCAGGCCACCTTCACCAACGGGTCGGGCGCGTGGGACAACAACAACGGCGCGAACTACCGGCTGAACGCGGGCACCTCCACGGTCCGGGACGGTGTGGTCACCGGTGACGCCACCGACCCGTGCAGCGCGGTGCCGCCCGACACGACCGCGCCGAGCACGCCGGGCGGGCTGACCGCGAGCGTCGACCACGTGACCGTCACGCTGAGCTGGACCGCGTCGACCGATGACCGGGGAGTCACTGGTTACGAGATCACGCGCAGTGGTGGCAGCGGTGGAACCGTGGTGCTGACGAGCGGGTACAACACGTACATCGACGGCAGCCTCGCGCCGCTCACGACGTACGGCTATGTGGTCCGTGCGGTTGATGCGGCCGGGAATCTCTCGGCCGCCGGCAATGCGAAGAGCGTGACCACCGGGGATGCCCCACCGCCGGCGGCCGGCGGCGAGATGCTCGGCGGCGACCCGCGCAAGGAGAGCATCTATTTCGTGCTGACCGCGCGGTTCTACGACGGCGACACGTCGAACGACCGCGGCGGGAGCCAGGACATCTCGTCGGGGAACGCGGCGAATCACGACCCGATGTTCCGCGGGGATTTCAAGGGGCTCATCGACAAGCTCGACTACATCAAGGGTCTCGGATTCTCGGCCATCTGGATCACACCGGTCGTGCTGAACCGCTCGGACTACGACTACCACGGTTACCACGGCTGGGATTTCTACCGCGTCGACACTCGGCTCGAATCGCCCGGCTCGACGTACCAGGATCTGATCGGCAAGGCGCACGCGAAAGGTCTGAAGATCTACCAGGACGTGGTTTACAACCACAGTTCCCGGTGGGGCGCCAACGGATTGTTCGTGCCGAAGGTGTGGGGCGCCAAGGACGGTCAGTGGGACTGGCTGTACAGCACCAAGGCGGACGGGCAGCAGTACGACCCGATGGTGGAGTTCCACGGCACCGACCCGACTCTGACCGCGCAGCAGAATCAGCTCGCACAGGGCCGCCCGTACAACGGCGATCTGTGGAGCACGACCGAACCGGCCGGGAACACCTGCCGGAACTGGGGCACGACGAACGGCACCTACAGCCCGCAGGGATACGCCAACCACAATTGCCAATGGCCGTCACCGACGAGTGGCATGTTCCCGTCGACGCTGTACCACCAGTGCTGGATCGGCAACTGGGAGGGCGAGGACTCGCGATCCTGCTGGCTCGCCGACGACCTCGCCGACCTCAACACCGAGAACCCGGTCGTCCAGAATTATCTGATCGGCGCGTACAACAAGTACATCGACATGGGCGTCGACGGGTTCCGCGTCGACACCGCCGTGCACATTCCGCGGGTCACCTGGAACCGCCGCTTCCTGCCCGCCCTGCAGCAACATCTCGTGCAGAAGTACGGGGCGGGCAAGGCCAAGGACTTCTACGTCTTCGGTGAGGTCGGCGCCTTCGTCAACGACAAGTGGAACCGCGGCTCGGTCAACCATTCGGCGCAGTTCTTCACCTGGAAGGAACGGCGCACCTACTCCGACGACGACGCCACCGCCGCGCTCGAGCAGTACAACTACGAGGAACAGCTCGGCACCGGAAACCAGCCGACGAGCACCAACGCGTTCCTCAACGGCAACGCGTACCACGAACCGGATCACAGCCAGTTCTCCGGCATGAACATCATCGATATGCGGATGCACATGAACTTCTCCGACGCCGGCAACGCGTTCCGGAACGGGAAGGACTCCGACGACTCGGTGAACGACGCGACCTACAACGCGGTCTACGTCGACTCGCACGACTACGGGCCGAACAAGTCGTCGTTCCGCTATACCGGCGGCACCGGCGCGTGGGCCGAGAACATGTCGCTGATGTGGACGTTCCGCGGCATCCCGACGCTCTACTACGGCTCGGAGATCGAGTTCCAGGCCGGCAAGCAGATCGACTGCGGCCCGTCCTGCCCGCTCGCCACCACCGGGCGTGCCTACTACGGCGATCACGTCGACGGTTCCGTGACGGCCTCCGACTACGGAGCGGTGAGCAGCGCGAGCGGTGCCGTGGCGACGACCCTCGCCCAGCCGCTGGTCAAGCACGTGCAGCGGCTCAACCAGATCCGCCGGGCGATCCCGGCCCTGCAGATGGGCCAGTACTCGACCGACGGGGTCAGCGGCGACATCGCCTACAAGCGCCGCTACACCGCGGGCTCCGTCGACAGCTTCGCGCTGGTGACCGTGTCGAGCAGTGCCACGTTCACGAGCATTCCGAACGGTACGTACACCGACGCCGTATCCGGTGACGTCGAGACCGTCACCAACGGCACCCTGACCGCCACGGTCAACGCCAAGGGCGACCTGCGGGTCTACGTGCTCGCGCTGCCCGGCAATCCCTCTCCCGGAAAGGTAGGAGCCGATGGCCCGTACCTTCGCTGAAAGGAGGCAAGGAATGAGATCACGCCGCTGGGCGATCCCCGGCGTTCTGCTCCTGCTCACCGCGGTGGCCACGGTCGCCATCGGCCGGCCGCACCAGGCCGACGCCAAGGTCGACGCGAACCCCGGGCCGCGCGACGTCATCGTCCACCTCTTCGAATGGCCGTGGGCGTCGATCGCCTCCGAGTGCACGAACGTGCTGGGGCCCAAGGGCTTTGGCGCGGTGCAGGTGTCGCCGCCGCAGGAGCATGTGGTGCTCTCCGGCTCCGGATACCCGTGGTGGCAGGACTACCAGCCGGTCAGCTACCAGCTGGTGTCGCGGCGCGGCAACCGGGCCGCCTTCGCGAGCATGGTGAGCACCTGCCACGCGGCCGGCGTGAAGATCTACGTCGACGCGGTCATCAACCACATGGCCGGCGGCGCGTCGACCGGCACCGGCAGCGCGGGGTCCAGCTACAGCCACTACGCATACCCCGCCGTCGCGTACGGGAACAACGACTTCCACCACTGCGGGCGCAACGGCAACGACGACATCGTGAACTGGGCCGACCGGTGGGAGGTGCAGAACTGCGAGCTGGTCGACCTGTCCGACCTGGCGACGGAGTCGTCGTACGTGCGCGGGAAGATCGACGGGTACCTGAACGACCTGATCTCGCTCGGGGTCGACGGGTTCCGGGTCGACGCGGCCAAGCACGTGCCGGTGGCCGACCTGCAGGCGATCTACGGGCAGCTGAGCGGCTCGCCGTACATCTTCCAGGAGACGATCGAGGGCGGCGCCGGCGAGATCAGCCCGACCGAGTACACCGGGATCGGCGACGTCACCGAGTTCCGGTACGGCGACGTGGTCGGCAACGCGTTCCGCGACGCGAACCTGTCGGGGCTGCAGAACCTGCCCGGCCAGATGCTGGTCGGAAGCGGGGACGCGGTCGCGTTCATCGACAACCACGACACGCAGCGCAACGGGCGGGCGAAGCTGACCTACAAGGACGGCACGAACTACGCGCTGGCCGAGGCGTTCATGCTGGCCTACCCGTACGGCACGCCGTCGGTGATGTCGAGCTTCACGTTCAGCAACGCGGACGCCGGGCCGCCGGCCGCCTCGAACGGGACGACCTCGGCGGTGAACTGCTCGTCCGGCTGGGCGTGCGAGCACCGGTGGCGGACGACGGCGAACATGGTCACGTTCCACAACGCCGCCGCCGGGACGGCCCTCACGAACTGGTGGTCGAACGGCGGGGACCAAATTGCGTTCGGGCGCGGCTCCGCCGCGTACGCCGTCTTCAATCGGGATGGCGGAACGCTGAGCCGGACCTTCACGACCAGCCTGCCCGCGGGAACCTATTGCGATGTCGCCAACGGCGACGTCAGCGGCGGCACCTGCACCGGACCGACCTACACGGTGAGCTCGTCCGGCACGTTCACGGCGTCGATCCCGGCGAACTCGATGCTGGCGCTGCACGTGAACGCCCGCACCTCCGGCTCGACCTCGTGCGCCACGGTCGCGGTGACGTTCGCGGTCAACGCGACGACGGTGTGGGGCGAGAACATCTACGTGCTGGGCAACCGGGCCGAGCTGAGCAACTGGAACACCAGCGGCGGCGTGGCCCTGTCCTCGGCGACCTACCCGGTGTGGCAGGGCACGGTCAGCCTGCCCGCCAACACCACGGTCGAGTACAAGTACGTCAAGAAGAACGGCTCGGCGGTCACCTGGGAGGCGGGCGCGAATCGGACGCTGAACACCGGCACGGCCTGCACGAAATCGGTCAGCGACACCTGGCACTAGCTCTGCACACGGCGCCAGAAAGGGGCGTCCGACCATCGGCGTTCCATACCGTAATACCCGCCTTGGTGGCGCAGGTATGACTGCCAGACCATGGCGATGCGGGCCCCGTAGGCAGCGATGGCGCCCTGGTCACCGGTGAGTGCGCGGCCGGCCGTGCGTCAGGCACCGGTGACCAGGGCGTTGAACGGGCCCGGCGAGGAGAGCGGGTCGGGAACGCCATTCCGATCTGACCCCGCCGGGCACGGTCACCACGAGCCGGCTGCGGACGACCACGACATCGCGGTGATGGAGGAGGTCGTGAAGATCATGCAGGAGGTGGTCGCGCACCCGCGGACGCCCGGGAAGCGTTCCGCACCGCGGCCGTGGGCGGCACAGTTCCGGGCTTCCCGGCGGCCGGCGACTAGTGCCCTGACCACGAAGGTTCGCGGTGTTGGGTCAGGCTGCCCGGGTGGTGGGTTGGCCCCAGCGGTGTTGTCGTTCGCTGCGGACTCGTGCGCGTTCGCGGCATTGGGCGGCCAGGTCGTCGGGGTGGCGTGCGTTGGCGTGGCGCGAGCGAAGGTATCGGTGCAGGTGGCGAGGCAACGCGATGTGGTTCGGGTGGTTCGAGCGGGCGATGACGAAGGTGCGTAGCGGCGCGAACTGGGCCTCGATCGGGTTGGCCCACGAGGCGTAGGTCAGGACTGATCTGGCGGGGACGGCCACCCGTCCACTGAGGGTCCAGGCTGGCCATCCCCATCTCGTTGAACCGGTGAATGACCTGCCGGATCGTGTCCTCGTCTGCCTGCACCAACCGCGCGATCGCCGGCACGGTATTGCCGCCGGCCGAGGCGAGCACGACCATCGCCCGCCGCAATCGGATCGGTGAACCGGTGACCTTCCTGGTCACTCAACCGCCGCACACGTACGGGATCTGCCACCACCACAGCCTGAATCGCCATCACGCCGCCCAGCCATCAGGCCAGACGGCGTATCACCTAACACCGCGAACGTTCGTGGCCAGGGCACTAGGACGGGTCGGTCACGGCCCCCAGGAACAGAATCGCTCCGGTCCGCTGATCGGAGATGGTGAAGGCGAACGGGCGGTCCACCAGGAAGGACGTCCCGCCCACCCGGCCCGCGGTGGCCATCACGCCACCGGTGACCGCCGCGGCCTCGGTGCCCTTCTCGTCGACCTTGATGTACGTCTTGTGCACCACCGTGGCCAGCGAAGGGTTGGCCTTGGACATGCTGGTGAAGCCGCTCGTGGGCAGGCCGAGCGCGGTGAGCGCGTCCATCAGCTCGCCCGACCAGCGCAGCTCGAAGCGGGGCAGCGCGACCTCGTCGATCGGCTGCTCGCTGAGCTTGCCGACGGCGGCGCGCCAGCCGGCGGCGTCGAGGCCCTTCAGCATGCCGGGGAGCGTGTTGCCCTCGTCGGGCAGGAGGATCTCCACGCCGTAGCGGCCGTGCTCGCCGTAGGGCAGGCGGAGCATGCGGTAACCGTCGAGCTGGGCGTAGCCGAGGGTCTTCTCGCTCAGATGCATCGTCGGCACGTTCCCGGAAGCGCCGGCGAACGGCTCCGGCCGGGTCATGCCGTCGTCGAACGTGGTCTTCCACTTGCCGAGGAAATAGACGGCGTTGAGCAGGACGAGCGTCGCCGACGGGTCGGGCAGCCCGAGATCACCGGCGATCTTGTCGATGCGGCCGCCGGTGTTCTTCGACGCCCACTGGTCGACCGTCTTCACGATGCCCGGGTCGCCGAGTCCGGCCTGGTCGACCGTCGCGCCGAAGGTACGGCGTACGAAATCCTCGTAGTCTTTTTCCAGAGGCGCGCCCGGATCGGCCCACAGCGCGTCGGCGATCGACAGTTTCACCTCGTCGGTGTCGGCCAGGGAACGCAGCAGCGCGCCGACCCGGACGTCGCGGCGCTCGTCGAGGTGCAGCACCTTGGCCATCCGGGTCGCGGTGTCGCGGTCGGCGCCGGCCAGCACCATCGCGAGCAGCACGGAGACGGACAGCGGCGAGGTGATCGTGTTCTGCTTGCCGTCCGCCACCTCGTGGAAGAGATCGAACCCGAACGCGTTCACCGACTGCGCCACGACCTGCGCGTCGCCCGGCTTCAGCTCGCTGACCAGCTTGGCGTCGATCCGGTCGGCGTCGCCGGGGATCTGGCCACCGCATCCGCCCACGAGCAACACGCCTACGGCGACAAAGACCCCGATTGCCGTACGCCTCCGTGAAGTGTCCACGAGCCTTTCGACGCGGCCCGTCCCCGGCCGGTTCCCGCACCCACAACGATCGCGGCCCGGGTCGTCGCCCGGCAGCATCTGGTACGTGACGGTGATGCCGGCCGCGCGCATCCAGGTTGCGACGCGCTCCGTTCGAATGCCCGACCGGAAGCCCGCCCGTCGAAAACGTAGTCAGGGTTGTCCGTATCGTCGGGGCCAAGGTTGAATCCCGTCGACGTGAGGACATCCAGAAGGGCATCCGGATCGCTGCCGTCTCGCCATGACGCAGGATTCCATCGCGAGACCTGGGCCGGTGATCTCGAACCACTCGTTGTCGTCCACGCCGACCATCAATCCGTGGATCATGAACTGACCCTCGGCAGATTCGAGCCGCGCTGGCGGAAGGCCGAGCAATGCCTCTGCCGACAGAAACCCGACAGTGAAATCGACCCAGGCCCGGCGTGAAATGGGGGCATGCCGAGAATTCGACAGCGCTGGACCGCGGCCCGCGCCGGTTGGCGTGCCGGCGGTCGGGTATCGCGGTCAAAACCATCAACAGCAGCGCTCGGTGGCTCAACCCCTTGGTCGTCGGCGCAATGGCGCCGCGCAACTCGGCCGCCGTCCGCGAAGCACGACTGGCGCGCCACGATCACTACATTCGCAGGGATACTCTCGGTACTGCTCGTAGCCGTTGGGCTCTATGCAACCAATGCCGCGAATCGTAGGCAACAGGAATTGTCCCGGCAGGGGCAAATAGCGGACCGGTTCACTGCGGCCATCGACCAGCTCGGCCAGGAGGGAAAGGACAAGCTGTCGATCCGGCTGGGTGGCGTCTATGCCCTGCAGCGAATCATGGTGGAATCCAGTTCCAGCGAATCCGCGGCGATCGAGGTGCTCTCCGCGTTTGTGCGAACCCACGCATCGCGACCGTCGATGACTCCGAGAGCTGTCTCGACTTCACCCGAGGATGTGCGGGCCGCCGTCGCGGTACTAGGCCATCGCCCCCATCCAACCGCTCCGGAGTATGACCGCGTCAACCTCTCCGGATCGCTTCTCGGATTGGGACTGGCGGACCTTCACGGTGTCGTGTTCGACGACGTCGACCTGACGGGCGCCGACCTCCATGGTGCGAGCCTCGGCAAGACTCGACTTCTCACCGCCCGCTGCGGGGGCTGCGACCTGTCCGGCGCCGACCTCGGCCGCGCCGACCTGACCGGATTTCGGGGCATCGAAGCGAGATTCAACTTTGCCTCGATCACCGCTGCGGACATGGACTGGGCCAACCTACAAGATGCACATCTTGACGGTTGCCATCTGAACCACTCGCAGCTCAAGAACGCCGACCTGTCGGGCGCCACATTCAAGATGGCCTTTCTGCCCTTCGCCGACCTGCGATCCGCCTGGCTCTTCCGTGCTGATCTGCGTGGTGCGGACCTGTCGGGCGCCGATCTGCGGGGCGCTCACCTCCGTGGTGCGGACATGTCACCCGCACAATCGCAAATCCTCCAATTCCGCACGGACCTGCGCGGTGCGGACCTGTCAACCGCTGAAGACGTCACCTCGCCGATGGTGGCGGGGGCGATTATCGACGACCGGACCAAATTGCCGCCGGGCGTGGCCCGACCGCCCTGGCGGTGAAGCCAGGAGCCGCCGGGTGGTCAACCCAGGAGCGCGGCGTGCAGTTCGTTGTGGTCGCGTGGGGTCAGCGGGCGGGCGGCGAGCCACGCCGCGGCCGCTGCTGGATCGCGGCTGGTTCCCGTGGGCACGTGGCGAGCGTCGAGGGCGGCCAGGACGCCGTCGCGGACGAGAGTGTCGCCCGACAGCAGGCCGCCGGCCAGGACGACCGGTCCCGGGGCGGCGGTCGCGACATCGAGGGTGGTCAGCAGGCAGGAGACGGCGGCGGTAACGATGGTGTGGGCGGTCGGGTCGCCGGCGCGGGCGGCGGTGCAGACGACGGGGGACAGGGCGTCGATGTCGGCCAGCGGCAGGGACTGCGCCCAGGCGACCAGGTCGTCGGGGGAGGTGGCGCCGGCGTGGGCGGCCACCGACTTGGCGAAGGGGGAGTGCCAGTCGCGGACGGCGTGGCGCAAGGCTTGCAAGCCGATCCAGCGGCCCGAGCCCTCGTCGCCGAGGAGCCAGCCCAGGCCGTCGGCCTCGGCGACGATCTCATGGTTCTCGAGGCGGGCGGCGATCGCACCGGTGCCGGCGATCAGGACGGAGCCGGACGGGGACGGGGTGCCGCCGGCGAAGGCGGTGACTACGTCGCCGACGATGCGCATCGGGCACGACAGGCCCAAGCCGGCCCACATGTCGGCGAAGGCGGTGGCGATCGTGGGGGCGGAGACCGCGCTGGTGCCGGCCAGGCCGAGGACGCCGCCGACCACCTCGGACGGATCAACGGTGGAAAGGGCGTCGCGCAGGGCCGCGCCGACCGCGAGGGCGGCGGCGGGGCCGCTGGAGATGGGGTTGCCGGGGCCGGCCACGCCTCGGCCGACGACCTCGCCCGACAGGGTGGCCACGACAGCCCGCGACGCGGTGCCGCCGGCGTCGACGCCTACCACCAGGTTCATGGTCTGGATCGAAGCATGAAAAGTTCTTATTGACTAGCGGCGTCGACGGTCGTAATTTTCATCGCCAACAGCACTCGATGAAAAGGACGACCACGTGACGGGTGAGAGTGGCGGGCTGCTCGGGCGGTTGCGCATCGAGGGGCCGCAGATGCCCGAGGCGCTGGCGCGCATCGCCGAGACGATCCTGGCCGACCCCGAGACGGCGGCGCACGCCAGCATCGTCGACCTGGCCGAGCGGTCGGGGACGAGCACGGCGACGGTGACCCGGTTCAGCCGCACGCTCGGGTTCAAGGGGTACGCGAACCTGCGCGTCGCGATCGCCACCGAGACCGGGCGGGCCGAGCAGGCGCGGTGGGAGACCGACATCAGCGGCGACATCGCGCCGGGGGACGCGCTCACCGACGTGCTCGGGGTGGTCACGGCGGCCGACACCCGGGCCATCCAGGGCACGGCGGCGGGGCTCGACGTCACCGCGGTCGAGCGGGTCGCGGCGGCGATCGCCGAGGCGAAGCGGGTCGAGATCTTCGGGCTCGGGTCGAGCGGGACCGCGGCGCGCGAGATGGCGTTCCGGCTCGAGCGGATCCGGGTGCCGGTGTGGCACCGCACCGACTCGCACACCGCGCTCACCAACGCGGCGCTGCTGCTGCCGGGGGACGTGGCGATCGGGCTGTCGCACTCGGGGCGTACGCGCGAGGTCATCGAGACGCTCGCCGAGGCCGCCGACCACGGTGCGCTGACCGTGGCGGTGACCAGCTTCAGCCGCTCGCCGCTGGCCGAGGTCGCCGACGTCGTGTTCACCACCAGCGTGCAGGAGACGACGTTCCGGCTGGCCGCGCTCTCCGCTCTGCACTCGCAGCTGCTGGTGCTCGACCTCATCTACGTCGCGGTCGCCCAGCGCACGTACGAGCGTACGGCCGAGGCATTGGAACTCACCGTCCGCGCCGTGGATGCCCACCGCCTCCCCGAGAAGATCCCGTCCCGCAAGCGCGGCCGCCCGAAAGGACAACCGTGAGTGTCACCAGCAACGAGTACCTGACCATCATCCAGGCGGTGCTGAGCAAAGTCGGCACCGGCCAGGAGACGGCCACGCACAAGGCCGCCGAGATTCTGACCGAGACCGTGCGCAACGGGGGAGTGATCCAGGCCTTCGGCTGCGGGCACTCCGAGGCGCTCGCGATGGAGATCGCCGGCCGGGCCGGCGGCCTGGTGCCCACCAACCGGATCGCCTTGCGCGACATCGTCCTGTACGGCGGCGACCCGCTCGAGGCGCTCGCCGACCCGATGGTCGAGCGGGGCACCCAGATCGCCCACCGCCTCTACGACCTGGCCCCGGTCAAGCCCGACGACGCGTTCGTCATCGCCTCCAACTCCGGCATCAACGGCGCGGTCGTCGAGATGGCGCTGCTGGTCAAGGAGCGCGGCCACGCGCTGGTGGCGATCACCTCGGCGCAGCACTCGGCCGCTGTCGAGTCGCGCCACCCCAGCGGCAAGAAGCTCGGCGAGATCGCCGACGTCGTGCTCGACAACGGCGCCCCGTACGGCGACGCGGCGATCCCGCTGCCGGGTGGCGGCGCGGTCGGGGCCGTCTCCTCGATCACGGCGGCGCTGCTGGCCCAGCAGATCGTCACCGCGGTCGTCGCCAACCTTCTGGCCGCCGGGATCGACCCGCCCATCTACCTGTCGGACAACGTGCCCGGCGGGAAGGAACACAACGCACTGATTGAGGCGCGGTACGCCGGGCGCATCCGGCGTACCGCATAGAGGGAAGAAGGCCCACGCGATGAACCTTGAACCCCAGCTCAGACCGTACCCGACCCGGAGGACCGTCCTCAAAACGGCCGCGACGGCCGCACTCGCCGTGCCCCTGCTCTCGGCCTGCGTCACCTCCGGCACCAAGGACAGCGGCGGCGGGACCGAACAAGGGGAGAAGACCACCGACAACCCGCTCGGCGTGAAGACCGACGCGCCCCTCGAGGTGGTCGTCTTCAAGGGCGGGTACGGCGACGACTACGCCATCAAGGCCGAGACGCAGTACACGCAGCACTACCCGAAGGCGAAGGTCGATCACAAGGGGCTGCAGAAGGTCGGCGAGGCGATGCAGCCGCGCTTCGTGGCCGGGAACCCGCCGGACGTCGTCGACAACACCGGCGCGGGCCGGCTCGACATCGCGACGCTGGTCAGCGCCGGTCAGGCCGGGGACCTGACCGACCTGCTGGACGCGCCGGCCTTCGACGTGCCCGGCAAGAAGGTCCGCGAGACGCTGCTGCCCGGCGTGGTCGACGACGGCACCTTCGGCGGCTCCACGGTCGCGCTCAATTTCACGTACACCGTCTGGGGTGTCTGGTTCTCCAAACCTTTCTTCGAGGCGAAAGGTTGGACCTATCCGAAGACGTGGGCGGAGATGCTCGCGCTCTGCGAGACGATCAAGAAGGCCGGTGTCGCACCCTGGACCTACCAGGGCAAATACCCGGAGTACATCAACGACCCGCTGCTCTCGATGGCGGCGAAGGTGGGCGGCAAGGATCTGATCAAGGCAGTCGACAACCTCGAGCCGGGCGCCTGGAAGCAGGACGGGCTCGTGCAGGCGGCCACGGCGTTCGCCGAGCTCGCGGGCAAGAACTACCTGATGAGCGGCTCGGAGGCGCTGTCGCACACCGAGGCTCAGGCGGCCTGGTGCCAGAAGAAGGCGGCGTTCATCCCGTGCGGCTCGTGGCTGGAGAGCGAGCAGAAGGGCGTCGCGCCGGCCGGCTTCGACATGGTCATGGGGGCCGTGCCCGCGCTGACCGCCTCCGACAAGCAGCCGGTAGCGGCGGTGCAGGCGGCCAGCAGCGAGTCGTTCCTCGTGCCGTCGAAGGCGAAGAACCAGGCCGGCGGCAAGGAGTACCTGCGGATGCTGTTCTCCAAGGCGTCGGCCACGGAGTTCGCCAAGGCCAACAGCACCCTCCCGGCGGTGGCCGGCGCGACCGACGGGCTCACCCTTTCCAGCGGGCTGGGCTCGGTGCGCGACGCCGTCGTCGCGGCCGGGGACAACACCTTTACCTATCGATTCCGTACGTGGTATGCCCCGCTGGCCAAAGCGGTGGACGACGCGACCGGCGAGCTGGTGAACAAGCGGATCTCCCCGGCCGACTGGTCCACCCGGATCCAGAAGGCCGCGGACGCTCTGGCCAAGGACGCGACCGTCACGAAATACACCCGCTGATGCGACACGGCCGGTGGCGGTTCCTGCTCGGCGCGCTGGTGCCGGCGCTGGTCCTGCATGTCGTCTTCGTGCTCTCGCCGTACGCCCAGGCGTTCTACCTGTCGCTCACCGACTGGACCGGGGTGGCCGGCGAGGCGCACTACGTCGGGGCGGGCAACTATGCCCGCCTCGGCGGCGACTCGCTCTTCCTGGACGCGGTGCGCAACAACGCGGTGATGCTGGTCGTGGTGCCGTTCGTGACGATCGCGATCGGGCTGGGGCTGGCGTCGCTGCTGCGGAAGGGGCGGGGCGCGGGCGGCTACCAGATCGTCTATTTCTTCCCGCAATTGCTGTCGCTGGTCGTGATCGGGGTGTTGTGGGGTTTCGTCTACAACCCCAATACCGGTCTGCTGAACTCAGGGCTGCGGGCGGTCGGGCTGGGGTCGCTGGCCCAATCGTGGCTGGCCGAGCCGGTCTTCGCGCTGGCCGCGGTCATGGCGGTTCTGGTCTGGTCGTCGGTCGGGTTCTACGTGGTGCTTTTCCGGGCGGCCATCGACGGAATTCCTCCGGAGTTGTACGAGGCGGCGCTGCTCGACGGGGCCGGCGCGTGGACGACATTCCGGCGGATCACGGTGCCCCTTGTGCGGGAGACGGTTCAGGTCGCGTTCGTCTATCTCGGGATCGCGGCGCTCGACGGGTTCGCGGTCGTTCAGGTGATGACCGTGGGCCCGGGCGGGCCGGACGGGGCCACCGAGGTGATCGGGCTGTCGCTCTATCGCAATGCCTTCACGTACGGGAAGTTCGGGTACGCGTCGGCGATGGGCGTCGCCCTGTTCTTCGCGACATTGACGCTGGCCGTGCTCGCGCTCCGGGCCGGTCGCCGGGAACGGCTGGAGCTGGCATGACCGTCCTGCGGGAGAAGCCCGTGCTCACTGCCGCGCCGGCCGAGGTCGGCGTACGGAAAAATCGGATAAATCCCCTGCCGCAGGTGGCCATGCTCTGCTGGGCCGTCGTGACCGCGCTGCCGTTGTTGTGGGCGGTGGTTTCTTCGGTGAAATCGGATGACGAAATCCTTAATTCACCGTGGTCGTTGCCGGCTTCTCCGCACTTTGACAACTGGGCGCGCGCGTGGACTTCCGCCAACATCGGGCGGTATTTCCTCAACAGCCTGATCGTGGTGGGCGGGGCGCTGCTGCTCACGATGTTCCTGGGTGCGCTCGTCGCGTATGCCCTGGCCCGGTACGACTTCCGCGGCAACCGGCTGATCTACTACACCTTCGTCGCGGCGATGTTCTTCCCGGTGTTCCTGGCGTTGGTGCCGCTCTTCTTCGTCGTGCAGCGACTCGGACTGCTCGGCACCTATCCGGGCCTCATCCTGGTCTACGCGGCCTACGCCGTACCGTTCACGGTCTTCTTTCTTCACGCGTTCTTCCGCACCCTGCCGAGCGAGATCGCCGAGGCCGCCTTCCTCGACGGCTGCTCGCACGGCGCCGTGTTCTTCCGCGTGATGCTGCCGCTGGCCCGGCCGGGCCTCACCGCGGTCGGCATCTTCAATTTCCTCGGGCTCTGGAACCAGTATCTGTTGCCGCTGGTTCTCAACCCCGACCCGGACCGGTACGTCCTGGCGCAGGGTCTGGCCGCCCTGTCGGTCAGCCAGGGGTATCGCAGCGACTGGGGTGGATTGTTCGCCGGCCTGACCATAGCCATGCTGCCGGTGCTCGTCGCCTATGTCGCGTTCCAGCGCCACATCCGTGCCGGAATGACCGCCGGCGCGGTCAAGTAGTCCCCATCCCCCGTTTGTTTGGACAAGGGAGGAGTCTCCCCATGTTGATCGACAAACGTCGATTGGCTGCTATTTCCGTCGCTTTTCTGGCGGCGACCACGGCGGTCGTCGTGAACGCTCCGACGGCGAATGCCGCCGACTGCGGCTATCTCTTCGACGATTTCCACTACACCTCGTCGGCCGATTCGACGCTCACCGGGCACGGCTGGACACCCCGGACGTATTCCGGAGGGCCCGGCGTTCCCGGCGCGACCTGGTCGGCCAACAGCATCACGTTCCCCACGTCGAACGGCGACAAGGTGATGCAGCTGACCGCCTCGACCGACGGCACCTCCGGCGGCACCAACCAGGCCGAGCTCTACTCCACCCAGAAACGGTTCCTCGACGGCACCTACGCCAGCCGCATCCGGTTCACCGACGCACCGACCGGCGGCGCCGACGGCGACCACATCAACGAGACGTTCTTCACGATCAGCCCGCTGAACGGGGACCTCGACCCGACGTACTCGGAATTGGACATCTCGGAGTATCTGCCGAACGGCGGGTGGGGCGAGACAGGTCCGATCAACTATCAGACCAGCTGGTATACCTATCGCAACGACCCGTGGTATGCCGACAACGTCCACTCCGAGGAGCGGCAGAGCTACGACGGATGGCACGACCTGGTCGTCCAGGTGGCCAACGGGCACATGATCTACTTCATCGACGGGGTGCAGGTCGGCGACCACTCCGGCAAGTTCTACCCGCGCCAGACGATGACGATCAACTGGAACCTGTGGTTCATCGACACCGCGGCGCACACGGGCGGTCTGTCGACGTACGTCGAGCAAGTGGATTGGCTTTTGTTCGCGAAGAACCAGGTCTTGTCGCCGGCGCAGGCCTCGTCGAAGGCGGCGGCCTATCGTTCCGGCGGCAGCGCCTTCACGGACACGGTCGACTCGACCGGCGGGTGCACGACACCGCCGACCACTCCGCCGACGACGACGCCGACCACTTCTCCTACGACAAACCCGACAAATCCGCCCGCGACCGATTGCACGAACGCGCCTGAGTGGGCATTCGGGACAATTTACACCGCGGGGAACCTGGTCAAGCACGAGAAGAGCAGGTACGGCGACCCGAGCGGCCCGCCGTCCGGCCAGGGCAAGCACCTCTGGAAGGCGAAGTACTGGACGCAGGGCAGCGAACCGGGCTGGACCGACCAGTGGCAGGATCTCGGTCGCTGCTGAAAGACTGAACCAAGAAATGGCCGGGGGACCGGGGCGGACGCGCCCCGCCCCCGGCTATTGTGTCGTGCCTGAAAGATCAAAGAGGGAGGATGCGTGGGTGCTTCGGGGTGGGACTACTACATGCCCTACCAGGAAGACCGGTATCTCGCCTTCGTGACCCTCCGGCAGCTGGTCTTCGAGGCGGGTGAGTTCGTGTGGGCGGTGAGCGGCAAGAACGCGTCCGACGATCCCGGCCGCCCCACGACCGAGGACGAGCTCTGGTCCGAGGAGGTCGTCCGGCTCAAGGGCACCCACTCGATCCTCGACATGTACAAGGTGCTCGACGACGGTGAGGAGCCCACCTACGGCTACCTGCCCTACGCGTACGAGACCTTCGAGGAGTACATGGCGCTGGTCAAGGAGCACGGCAATCCCGAGTACGGCGTGGTCATCCCGGTCGGCGAGGCCGAGGCGTACGCGGCGGCCGGCGACACCAAGCTCACCCGCGACCACGTCGAGCTCCTGATCCCGCTAGCGAAATTTCCCGGATTCGGCAGGTTCGCCGTATTGCACGACGACCAGGGAGCCCCCGCTGAGCTGTACTTCTGGGGCTTCTCCGGCGACTGAGGTCACATGGGGTAGCCCCGGGTTGATTTTGTTTGTCAGGATCGCGAGGTGGCTCCCCTCCGGTCCGAGTTGCGGCCAGGCCCGGCCGCACCGCAGGCAAGCCGACGCTCATGGTGGCGGCGGCTGCGCCTGCCGTTGCTGCTCGCGGCCGGTCTCGCGCTGGCCGCGCTCGGCCTCTGGGGCCGTCTGCCCGATCCGCACGCGTTCCTGGGCGCGCTGACCGGCGCCGACTACTGGTGGGTCACCCTCGCTGCCGCGCTCCAGGTCACGTCGCTGGCCGCGTTCGGCTGGCAGCAGCGGGTTCTGTTGCGGTCTTTGGGCGTACGCCTGACAGCCCGCCGGGCGGCCGCCGTGACGCTCGCCCGCACCGCCATCTCCATCGCCATGCCCGCGGGCGCCGCCGTCTCGGCCGCCTACGCGGTGAAGGAGTACCAGCGCGGCGGCGTCAGCAAGGAACACTCCGCCGCCTCGATGATCGTGTCCGGCCTGGCCTCGATCGGCGGTCTCACCCTCCTCTACGTCACCGGCGGCGTGGCGGTCCTGGGCCGCAACCCCGCCCTGCTGCTTCGGCCCGAGCCGCTGGCCATCGTCGGCGGTCTGGCCGTGCTGACCACCGGCGCGGTCATCGCCGGCCGCCGGGTCCCGTCCTTCGCGGCGGCCATCCGCGGCAACGGCCGGGTGCTCACCTGGATCCGCCGCACCCTGGCCTCGGCCCAGCAGGCCTGGCAGGCCGGCGCCTCCCTGCGCGCCCGCGACTGGACGGCCGCCGTGCTCCTGTTCGCCGTGAACTGGCTGACCGACCTGCTCTGCCTGGCCGCCACCTGCCGGGCCGTCGGCCTGCCGACCGGCGTGGTGACCCTGGCCGGCATCTACCTGGGCGTGCAGATCGTCCGCCAGGTGCCCCTGACCCCCGGCGGCGTGGGCGTGGTCGACACGGCGCTGGTAGCCGGCCTGACCGCGGCCGGCGCCACGGCCGTCAGCGCGGCCGCCGCCGTCCTCATCTACCGCCTGATCTCCTGCTGGCTCCTTCTCCCGGCCGGCGGGGTGGCAGCCCTGGCCCTGCGCCGCGGCGGCGCTACAGGAGTTCGCGCACGAACTCCCGCCACCTGATCTCGGCCGCCGGGTCGGTGACGTGGTGCGGCCCCGGGTAGGTGAGCAGCTCCTTGCGCTCGCTCCCCAGCCGGTCGAACAGGGCGTACTGGCCGGCGAGCGGGAACAGATCGTCGTCGAGCTGCACGTGGAACAGCACCGGGCAGGTGATCCGCGCGGCCTCCGCGGCGTACCGCTCCGGCAGGTTCATCGCCCGGGGGAGCACCGGCGCCTGCTCCAGGCCGTACTTGCCGAGCACCGCGACCCGGAACCGGGCACCGAGGGCGGCGACGATCGCCAGCCCGAACCGCGTCCCCAATCGACAGGCCGAGATAGCCGAGCCGCTGTCCGTCGGCCAGACCGTCGCCGGCCAGCGCCTCGACGGTGGCCGCCCAGTCCTCGGTCATCCCGTCGATGACGCCCGCCGCGTCCTTCTCCCAGTGCGGCTCGGGATCGGCCGCCCGATCCCCATGAAACGGCCCGTCGATCGCCACCGCCGCGAAGCCGGCCTGACCCGCAAACCACCGCCCCAGCCGGTCGATGCGCACGGCGCGCTTGTCGGAGCTGCCGCCATGCCCGAGCAACACGAGCGGCGGCGGGCCGCTGCTCTCGGACGGACCCCAGAGGACACCCGGAACTCCTCCGACGCGGAACTCCCGCTCGTCCGTGCCCGGGCAATCACGCCACTCGATCGTCACGCCACCATCCTCCGCTCAGCTGGGACTCGGGCTCGGTGTGGGCTTGGGGGAGTAGGCCTTGCGGCACTCGTCGACCGTGAGGCAGGAGAACAGGATTTTGTCGACGCCGGGGAGGTTTTCGATCTCGTCCTGGAGCGGGCTGTCGCGGATCTGCAGGGCGGCCTTGGTGCCGGTCAGCCGGACCCGGTAGCTGTCGGGGAGCGCGGAAGGCCGGACGCTGTCGACGAAGCCGGGCTCGGCGGAGAACAAATGGCCGAAGGTGGCGTACGCCTCGGCCTTGCTCTCGTAGACGACATCCTTCACGCCGGGCAGGGAGCGCAGCTTCGCTTCGACGGCCTGGTGTTGCTTGTCGGTGGCCGTGGCGGGGAGGAAGACGGTGAGTTTGGCGTTCTCCTCGATCGCGCGCTTCAGCTTGTCGTCCTGGGAGTCGTGGTGGACCAGTCCGCACCCGCTCAACGCCAGGGCGGCCAGCAGAAGGATGGTCGTCAACTTGCGCACGGGCGCCGACACTAACAGCGGGACGCCCGCCTCGTGGTCCCGTGCTCGGGCCCAGCCGCTCACGCCTCCTACAACGCCGCGAACTCCAGCCATCTGATCTGCGGGTCGGCGAACCGGGCGATCAGCTCGGGCCGCCCGTTTCTCAGGTCGACCCGCCACAGCGTGTTCTCCTTGCCGCGCAGCGCCGCGACGATCGAGTCCGCCCCGGCCGGCGCGGCCACCGCCCACATCGCCTCCTCGGTCAGGGCCGAGCCCTCGACGGCGAGCAGGCCGCGCGCCCCGGCCGGGAAGGGCGCGCTCCAGAAGACCATCGGCTTCCCGGCGTCGCCCGGCCCGGGATGGGCGCCGCAGATGAGCCGGAATCCGCCGGTCAGGTCCTGCAGGCGTACCGAGCACGCGTTCTCCACCGGGAGCGGCAGGAAGGCGAACGGGGTCAGCCGCTCGCCGAGCAACTCGGCGAGGAGAACGCCACTCTGGTAGTCGTAACCGTCACCGGCGCGCCGATCGATCAGGATGGTCACGCAGAGCACGGCCCGGCCCGCCATCGAGCCGGCGTGGATGTCGCCGATGTGCACGGAGGTCGGGTCCGGGCCCGTCTCGCACGCGGCGAGGAACGCCAGCACCTGATCGGTGGTGAGCTGGGTGCCGCGCTCGCCCCGGAGCCGGTCCCCGTCGTCCACGTCGTGCAGGACGAACGAAGGGCCCGGCAACGCGGCGACCTCCGCCAGGTTGTTGTAGCCGAGGGCGAGGGCGTTCCTCAGGTCGAAGTCCACCAGGTACTCGATGGTCCGCTCGGTCAGCACGAACGTGTGCAGGGTGTCGTCCTGGACGACATGCGCCACGGACTTGACCCGGCCACCGTCGGCGCTCTCGAAGATCCGCGCCGGTTCGAGCGACACCCGCGGCTCCCACAGGTACGCGGCGCTCGGGCTGTAGCCGGTCAGGTAGGTCTTTCCGCGCCAGGCGACGGCCTCGACCCGGCGCAGGTCGCCAGTGCCCGCGCGGAGCGCCGCGGACCGCACCGCGAGGTTGTCCGCGGCCCGGAGCTCGGCCTGGTCGCCCCGCGCGACGATCACCGCCGGCCCGGCGGGAACGCTGCCCAGGCCGGCCGCCGGGACGGGGAAGACCGTGTACGGGTCGGCGGCCAGAACGGACTCCAGCGAGGACGCGAGCCGCTGGACGTTCTCCACGGTGTACGGCTTGTCGAGGGGATCGGGATTGTCAGGATCGCCGAGCCGTTCCCCGCTCTCGTCGGCCGTGATCACGACTTGGCGGACGAAGTAGCCGAGACTGCTCTCCAAGAAGCCGCGGTGGATCTGCACACCGCGCTGATGCAGCGCGTCCAGGAGGGGCTTCGGGAAGAGCTGCCAGGCCGACCACACGCGGACGGCGGTGGCCCGGAACCTCGGGCGGTTCTCCTCATCGAGGGTGCGCCGCCTGTCCAGCTCGAACGCGACCCAGTGCATCGCCGCCCGGTCGACCATCGAACCGGCCACCTGCTGCAGCTGGAAGAGCTCCTGACGCCGGCGCTCGGCGGAGGCCGATCGGTCGGTGAGCACCTGGGCGGCCGCGTCCGCCGCCGTGATCGTGCGGTGTTCGCGCGGCATCACCTGGTCGAACAGCTGGGCGAGCAGGTCCTTGTCGCCGGGGTCGTGGAGCTCCACGATCTCCCGCGCGCGGGTCACCGCCGCGATCCGCGCCGCGCGGAGGCCCGGGTTGAGGGAGCGGAGGAAGTCGGGCAGCGTTCCCGGGTCCGGGCCGTAGTCGATCACCTGGATGCGCTGCCGGAGCAGGTGCGCCACCCGCTCGGGCACGCACTCCGCGGTCGGCAGCAGCGCGTAGTGCCGGAACTGGCTCTGCCCGAACGTCTTGCCCGCCCACGCGAGCAGACGGCCGACGTCCGGGTCCTGCATACCGTCGAAGCTGCAGCCGACGAACAGCAGCGTGCGGTCCAGCCACAGGGTGCGCATCACCGACTCGTACGCCTCGTCGGCCGCCAGCCGGTCGTAGTCCGCGGTGCCGAACACGACCGTGTCCGGCTTGTCCCAGACCCCGTGCAGGTGCAGAACGCCGCCCGAGTCCCGCAGCGCCGCCTGCATCGACGCCGGCCGGTCCCACGAGACGGCCTCGCGGGGCACCAGCGAGTCGAAGGAGAGGATCGGGTCGTAGTTCGTCGTGGCCAGCAGCGGGCACATCAGCTCGAAGACGGCCGACGGCAGCCGCCAGTCGTGGACCGCGCCGCGCTCCACCCGGAAGGCCCGGCGTAGCCAGGCGCCCCACTCCCGCAGGTCCTTCAGCCGGCCGGTCAGCAGGGCCGCGGCCGCGACGAGATCCCCGGCGTCGAGCAGGCGCGCGGCTTCGGCGAGCTCACCGGCGTCGACGGCGTTCGTCCGCTCGAGGTGCTGCCGGGCCGCGTCGACGGCCTGCCACCATGTCGGCAGGCCGGCCGCCGCGCGGGACACGCCGACGCCGATCACGGGCACCAGCCGCCGCTCCTCGAGCGCGGCGCGTATCTCGGACCGGACGTCATCGCTCACATCAGCCACGGTAACCACGGAGACGATCCGTCACCCGTTCCGCTCGCAGCCGCGCTCGCAGGCCGAGCAGGACCCGGTCCCCGTCGGTGAGGAGGAGCAGCACGTCGACCGGGTGCGTCGGGGAAGCGATCACGGCCAGAGATTAGTAACAAAGGGCCGTCCAGTGTCGGAAGGGAGGTAACGGATTTAACATCTTCGACATGGGCCGCCCGACTATCTACGACGTGGCGACGGAGGCGGGGGTGTCCGCTTCCACCGTGTCGCGGGCCTATGCGCGGCCGGGGCGGGTCAATGCGGAGACGGCTCAGCGGATCTTTCAGGCGGCCGAGCGCCTGGGGTATCGGTCGGGAGCGGCCGGGCAACCGGCCGGTGGGGCGCCGCGGCGGGCCATCGCTCTGGTCGTCGCCGATGTGACGAATCCGTTCTACGGGGACATCATCAAGGGCGCCTACGAGGCGGCGCGGGAGGCCGGCTACCAGCTGATGCTCTCGCACACGAACGAGTCGCCGAAGGTGGAACGGCAGACCATCGAGCGGGAGCTGGGGCAGGTCGACGGGCTGGTGATCGCCAGCTCGCGGATGACCGACTCCGCCCTGCGGATGGTGGCCAAGCAGAAGGCGGTCGTGCTGCTCAACCGGGTGATCCCGGAGGCGAACTGCGTGCTCAACGACGCCGAGCGGGGCATACGCCGGGCCGTCGAGCATCTCGCCCGGCTGGGGCACGAGCGGATCACCTACGTGGCCGGGCCCGAGGCCAGCTGGTCGGACGGAGTCCGATGGCGGGCCGTACGCAAGGTCGCCGGCGAGCTGGGCCTCGAGGCGCGGCGGGTCGGGCCGTGCGAGCCGACCGTCCTGGCCGGACTGAGCGCGGCGCTGCGGGTGGCCGAGCTCGAGTCGACCGCGGTTCAGGCGTACAACGACCAGCTCGCGATCGGCATCCTGAAGGGGCTGGGCCGGCTCGGCATCGATGTGCCGGGACAGGTGAGCGTGGTCGGGTTCGACAACATCATCTTCGACGAGCTGGTGGAGCCGCAGCTCACCACGATCGCGTCGCCGCTGTACCGGATGGGCTTCACCGGCGTGCGCAACTGCATCGCGGTCGCCCAGGGCGCACAGCCCAGCGGCGACCCGCTGGTGCTGCCCGTACGGCTGGTGGTTCGGGGATCGACGGCTCAGCGCAGGCGGAACAGGACCTCGCCGGCCCGGGGCACGACCATGGTCGCGGGATCGGCGGCGAACTCGGCGACGTCGATCGTGGCGGGATCCCGGTAACCGAGATTCACCGCCTCACAGACGGACCGCGGAATGCCGGTCGCCAGGGTGACCTGAACCCGCAGCCGCTCCACACCGGTCGACGCGTCGTAGGTACCGGCGCCGCGCAGGTGCGTCGAGTGCGCCAGCACCCCCCAATGCACGTCCTTGAACCGGTCCCACTGCTTCACGAAGTAGTCCCGGCAGTGGTAGCCGATCTCGTGGATCTGCGGGTGGCTGGTGGCGATCTCGCGGATGTGCGGCGCGTACAGGATGACCTCGCCGCCGTCGGCGACCACCGGCTCGACCTTGTAGAAGCCCTTGGCGCCGGTCCAGATCTCGTCATACATCGGCGGGATCAGAGACAGCACCCGCTGTACGGGCGAGGAAAGGTACGTGATGTGGGTGGCCGCGCTGATCTCGGCGGCGCTGGCCCACGACGCGATCGGGTCACCGAACGAGATCGAGTGCAGCCCGCCCGCGTCGCCTGAGGCGGTGACCACGCTGAAGGCATACGTGGAAGCAGGGATCATGGCCGCACCGTCGTTGATCAGCGCCCGCACCGGCGTCAGCCCGGTCGTCCCGATGATCTCGGCCGAGGTGATCAGCGCACCGAGCCAGTGCGACACGTCGATGATCTTCTGGCCCGCGACGCCGGGGAAAAAGTACTTGTTGCCACCGGACATGCCGACCACCTCGTGCGGCAGCACCGGCCCGACCACCAGCGCGATGTCGTGCTCGACCACCGCCCGGTTGAGCATGACCTCGACGTCGCCGCTCATCCGGCCGTCGGAGAGCTCGGAGATCCGCGAGCTGGGGATGGTCCCGAGGTGCGCGAAGGTCGACGGCTTCCACCACTCATGGTTGATGACCGTGGTGTCCGGATAAACGCCGACATGGGAAGAAAGGGCGGAAGACGACATCGCACCGTGCGTGCCCAGCGCGATCAGCACAGTGAGCCGCGACACCCGCCCGTGCAGCGCCCGATGCACGGCCCCCACCAGCAGCGGCAGCGGGCACACGCGAGTGCCGTCGGGCACCAGCACACACACGCTGCGCCCGTCGGCGTCAATGCCCGCGAGCTGCGAAGCGATGAACGAGGTGACCTCGTCATCGGTCAGGACGCGGTCGGCGCCACCCACCCGGGCGGCGGCCGTCGAAACGGTGGTCATTCCTCGATCCTGCCCGCCAGGGCCGAATTCGCCCAGGCGAACGACATAGCGTGTGATTCTCGTTTCGAGACGACGCTGGGCTCGTCCACCTCGATCATGAAGTCGCCGTCGTAGCCCAACGGGATCGCGGCCAGCACCGCATCGAAGTCGACCATGCCGAGCCCGGGCTCCGCCCAGAGCCGCTTGGTCGCGGCGGCCGCGGAGTAGCTGAGGTCGCGCCGCTCCAGCAGGTCGGGGAAGACGTCCTTGATGTGGATCCCGCCGAGCCGGGAGGCGTACCGGCGGATGAACCCGGCCGGTTCGACGCCGGCCCAGCGCAGATGCCCGGTGTCCGGCCCGAAGCCGATCACATCCGGCCCGAGATCGTCGAGCAGCCGCGTGATCTCGTACTCGGTCTCGAAGACCCCGCCGACGTGCGAGTGATGCAGCGGCCGCAGCCCCTCGGCCTGGAGAACGCGGCACACCTCACCGCACGCGTCGATCGCCCGGGCCAGCCGCCCCTCGTCGAATCCGGCGCCCACGGCGGGTTGCGCCAGGCGTTCCGGTCGCGCCATGGACGAGATCATCGTACGGTCGAGGCCCAGCTCGACCTGGACGGCGGCGAACTGCTTGGCCCGCTCGACCTCGGCCGAGAGCGAGACCGTCTCGTCGAACGGAGAATTGAACAGGCTCAGCGACGGCCGCAGCCCGTACCCGGCGATCCAGGAGGCGTACGAAGCGGCGGTCATGTCGTCGGGCACGTCCGCCTTGACCGCCGTGAAGCCGATCTCCTGGAAGTCGGCGAACGCCGTGGCGAGGACCGCACGGGTCTTGCCGGCCGAGGCCCAGTACGGAATCGGGTTGGCGGCGATCCGGCTCACGACAACACCACCGGCCTTCCCGTACGCGACGACTCGTACGCGGCCGTGATGACGGCGACGGCCTGCCGGTTGGTCTCCAGATCGACCCGCAGCTTCTCGGTCCCCGCGAGCGCGCCCAGGAAGTTCAGGTACTGCTTGCGGTGCGCGTCGGAGAGCTGACCCGGGTTGGCGGCGGCGGTGACCGCGCTCGACGAAGACAGGGCCTGCGTCGAGCCCATCAGCCGCTCCTCGGGAGTCGAGCCCGCCGGCGTGGAGTGGAAGAACGCCACCTCGTCGTTGTCGATCACCGCCGAGCCGCGGTCGCCGTGCACCTGCAGCCGCGCGCTCAGCCCCGGGTAGGCGGCCGTGGTCGCGTGCAGAACGCCGAGCGCGCCCGACTCGAACCGCACCACCCCGGTCGCGACGTCCTCCACCTCGATGCGCTCGTGGGCGAGCGTGCCGGTGTAGGCGAACACCTCGACCGGCCGGCCCAGCGCCGCGATGAGCAGGTCGACGGTGTGCACGCCCTGGTTCATCAGCGCGCCGCCGCCGTCGAGCTCCCACGTGCCGCGCCAGCCGCCCGAGTCGTAGTAGCTCTGCCCGCGCCACCAGTCGATCGAGGCGATCCCCGAGGTCAGCCGCCCGAACTCGCCCCGCTCGATCGCCGCGAGGGTCTGCTCGGTGGCCGGGTCGAACCGGTGCTGCGAGATCACCGTGACCAGCGTGCCGGCCTTCTGCCGGGCCGCGATGATCTCGTCGGTGCGGGCCACGGTGACCTCGGCCGGCTTCTCGACGATCACATGCTTGCCGGCCTCGAGGGCCTCGATCGCCACCTCGCCGTGCCGCCCGGTGGGCGTGCAAACGACGACCACATCGATTTCTTCCGCAACGAGGGCGGCATTCAATGACGCGTACGGCCGTCCGCCGCGCTCGGCCGCGAGCGCCTCTGCCGCCGGTAGATCGATGTCGGCCACGGCGACCAGGGAAAGCCGGTCGGCGAGCTGGCTCATCACCAGGCCGTGGTGCTTGCCGATGACGCCGGCGCCGACGAGAGCGAATTTCGGTGCGGTGCTCACGCGTACTCAATCTCCTCGGTCTTCAAAAGGTCGGTGAAAGCGCGCCAGGCCGTCCGGAAAAGGTCGGGGCCGGAATAGCCGCCGGTCGCGTGGCCCAGGGCCAGATGGGGTTCGAGGGAGAAGAAACCGTCGAAACCGTCGTGCCGCAGCGCGCGGATCGTCTCGGCCACCTCGCCGTCGCCCTGCCCGGCCGGAACCACCGTTCCGTCGGCGGCCAGAGCGTCCTTGATCTGCACGTACTCCAGATGCGGGCGCAATTTCGCGTACCCCTCGGAATAGGGCCGCACGCCGACCTGCACGAAATTCGCCGGGTCCCAGGCCAGCCGCAGATAGGGCGAGCCGACCGAGCGGATCAGGTCGAGGCAGCGGTCGGGCACATCGCCGTAGATCTCCTTCTCGTTCTCGTGCAGCAGGATCAGATCGGCCTCCTCGGCCACCCGCACCAGCGCCCGCATCCGGTCGATCACCTCCGCCCGATGGTCGGCCGGGTCGCTGCCGGGACGCAGGAAGAACGAGAAGATTCTGATGTACGGGGCGTCGAGCTCGTGAGCGACCTCGGCGGCGTGCCGCATTCGCTCGAGGTGCGGCGCGAAATCCTCATCGATGAAGATCTTCCCGATCGGCGACCCGATGCTGGACACCTTCATCCCGTACGCGGAAAGCGTCTTTTTCATGGTCGCGAGCTGATCGGGGGACAGGTCGAGAATGTTGACGTCCCAGGCGCTGCGCACCTCGATGTACTTGAGGCCGAGGCTCGTGGCGACCTCGCACTGCTCGGTGAGATCGGGGGAGATCTCGTCGGCGAATCCGGAGAGAGTCCACATCGTCAGCTGTTCCTTCGGTAGAGCTCGTCAATGACGTACTGGGATTTCAAGGCCTCCGACGGAGTTATCCAGAATGGCTCCCCGTGCGAGATCGCGCGATAGAAATCGGCGATGAGAAGCTCGTGGGAGGCACCCCAATAGGCGCGGCCGCCCGATTCGGGAAGCGGCTCGGCAATCACCTCCGTCCGGCCGTCCGCATAACTGATGGTCAGGTCCCCGCGAATGGAGAACGTGGCGTCATCGGTGACGATCTCGATGGTCACGGGGGAGTCGACCACGTTGGCGACAGTCGCGAAGATGACGCTGCGCGCGCCGCCGGCGTGGTCGAGCATCAGGTTGGCCGTGCCTTCCACGTCCAGCCCCGGATATCCCATGATATGTCCGGAAACGTCGGCGACGTCGCCGAGGAACCATTGCATCAGGTCGATCGTATGGATGGCCTGGTTGATCAGAACCCCGCCGCCGCTGCGCAGCCGTTGACCCCGCCAGGGTTTCGCCTCGTAGTAGGCCGCCGGGCGGTGCCAGATGACCGTGGCCGAGCCACCCCGAGCCGCCGCCCGACTCTTCACGATTTTTGATGACGTGTTGTAGCGATTCTGCAGGCAGACGCCGACCTGGAGATCGGGGAAGTCCTTGGCCGCGGCGACCAGTCGCTCGGCCTCCTCGATCGTGTGGGCCACCGGCTTCTCGAGGAGCACATGGGAACCGCGTTCCAGGGCGTCGATCGCGATGGGCACGTGCCGGTCGTGCGGCGTACAGATGTGCACGATGTCCGGCCGCAACTCGTCGAGCATGACCCGGTGGTCGATCTTCGAGTCGACGACCGCCACCAGTGAGGCGCCCAGCTTCTCGATCGCCGCGAGGTGCACGACCGAGACGTCGCCCCGGCCGATCACCGCCACCCTCACTTCACACCGCCCGCGGTCAGCCCACCCACCAGGTAGCGCTGGAAGATCAGATAGAGGATCACCACCGGCGCGGCGCAGACCAGCGCGGCCGCCATCATCTGCGAGTAGACCGGCAGCGCGCCGCCCTCCTGCGACGAGCCGAACACCTGCAGGGCCACCGCGGCGGTGTGCGTCTCGGGCCGGGTCAGCACCGAGGCGAACAGGACGTCGTTCCAGCCCAGCAGGAAGGCGAAGATCCCGGCGACCACGATGGCCGGCAGGCTCAGCGGCACGATGATCTTCCACAGGATGGTCACCGTGTTCGCGCCCTCGGTGCGGGCCGCCTCCTCCAGCTCGCGCGGCAGTCCGCGCAAGTAGGTGACCATCACCCAGGTCGAGAACGGCAGCGCGAACGTCAGGTACGCGATGAACAGGCCCCACCGGGTGCCGACCACGGTCAGCCCGAGGTAGTTGCCGGCGCTGGAGAACAGCACGAACACCGGCAGCAGCATCAGCGTGCCCGGGATGCTCTGCAGGCCGACCAGCCCGCGCAGGATCGTCAGCCGGCCCCGGAACTGGTAACGGACCAGCACGTACGCCGTGGTGGTGCCGAGCAGGGCCGAGGCGACCGCCGTCGCGCCGCACACGATGAGGCTGTTGACGATGCCGGTGGACAGGTCGGCCGTGGTCCAGATCTTGTGGTAGCTCTCCAGGCTGAACGAGCTCGGCCAGAACTCGCCGGACGCCACCCCCACGTCGCTGTTGAGCGAGGCCAGCACGATGTACGAGATCGGCACCAGCACGAGCGCGCAGAGCAGCACGGTGATCGTGACCAGCAGCGGCCGGGGGAGCAGCCGGGTGGCCTCGCCATGAGCGCTCACTTCCGGCCCCCTTCCTCATGGACGTCCAAGCGAACCGCTCGCAGGTAGACGAAGAGCGGGATCAGGATGATGATCAGCGACACCACGGCCATCGCCGCGCTCAGGCCGAACCGCAGGCCCTGGAAGCTCGTCACGTAGACCAGCATCGGCATGACGTTGACGTTGTCCGGTGCGGGCGCGCCGAACAGCACGAACGGCAGCGTGAAGTTGTTGATGTGGTTGAGCGTGGCCAGCAGGCAGGCCAGCAGCACCGGACCGCGCAGGTACGGCAGGATCACGTGCGTCAGCTTCGGCCACCAGGTGACGCCGTCCACCGCGGACGCCTCGTGCACCTCGTGGTCCACCGACTGCAGGGCGGCCAGGGCCATCAGGTAGATGAACGGCCAGGCCGCCCAGATCTCCACCAGGATCAGCGTCCAGTACGACCGGGAACCGCTGAGCCAGAGGCTGCCCTCGCTGCCGAGCACGCTGTTCACGATGCCGTCCGGCTGCAGCATCGTGCGCCACACCGTGGCCACCACGAACGACGGCAGCACGTACGGGATGAGGAAGACCGCGCGCACCAGGCCGCGGCCGCGGTACTTGTTCTGCGTGACCACCGCCGCGGCGATGCCGATCGGCACCGTCGCGGCCGTCGCGATCAGGGCGAAGGACACGCTGATCCAGATCGAGTGAAGCAGGCCGGCGTCGAACGACTCGACGTAGTTGTCGAGGCCGATGAACGGCGCCTGGATCCAGCGGCGCAGCGTGTACTGGTCGAGGTCGGTCAGCGAGATCCACAGCGCGAGCGCCAGCGGGACCAGGATGACCAGGACCATCAGGAGCCCACCGGGCGTGAGGAGCCACAGCGGGCGCTGCCGCTCCGTCACGCCACGGTTCTTGCGCTCGGCCCTCTTGACCCGCGGCTCTTTTCGCCGGTTTCGCCGGTTTCGCCGGTTTCGCTGGTCGAGCAACTCGGTGGTCATCTACTTGGCCCGGTCCAGGGACGACTGGGCGGACTTCTGCGCGGTGGCGATCCGGCTGTCGATCTGCTGCGCGCTCAGCGAGCCCTTGGCCAGGTCGGGCAGGGACTGCACGGCCACGTTGGTGAGGGCCAGCTGGATGTCGCTCCAGGCGCCGGTGAACGGCGTGGCCACCGACTTCTTCGCCGCCTCGGTCACCGGGCCGAGCCGCTGGTCGGAGGAGAGGGTCTGCAGCGCCGAGGCGTTGGCCGGCAGGTTGCCGAACTTCTGGTAGTAGTCGAGCTGCACGTCCGGGTCGGTGACCAGCTTGACGTACTGGAAGGCCAGGTCCTTGTTCTTCGAGTAGTCGGCGACCAGCAGGTTGTCGCCGGAGAGGATGCTCGCGGCCTCCACGCCGTTGGCCGGGCGGGAGGTGGCGCCGGGCGGGACGGTCGGCAGCAGCGCGAACGCCCACTTGCCCTTCACCGCGCCCTGTTCGAGGGAGTTCGTCGCGGTCGAGGTGGTCAGCGCGAAGTAGCCGGTCTTGCCCTTGGCGAACGAGGCGAGCGCCTGCGGGTTGGTCCAGCCGACGGCCGCCGGGTCGACGATCTTGTCGGTGGTCAGCCAGCCGAAGTAGGTCTCGTACGCCTTCTGCACGGTCGGGTCCTGCAGCTTGGCCGTCTTGCCGTCGACCAGCGGGTTGCCGGCCTGCACGGACATGCCCCAGACGAACTTCCACGGGTCGAAGTTGTCCTTGTAGGCGACCGCCAGGCCGTACTGGTCGCCATGGGTCATCTTCTTGGCCTGGTCGCGCAGCTCGTCCCAGGTGGTGGCGGGCTTGTCGATGCCGGCCGCCTTCAGCAGGTCGGTGTTGTACGCCATCACGAACGGGCGGCTCACCCACGGGATGCCGACCAGGTTGTTCTCGTCCGGGCCGGAGATGCCGAGGGTGGCCGGGTTGAACTTGTCCTTGCCGCCGATCTTCTGCCACTCGGAGTCGCCCATCTTCACGAAGGCGCCGGTCGAGTAGGCGGTGGGGGTCATGGTGGTGCCGACCGCGTACACGTCGGGGCCGGAGCCGGCCACGACCGAGGTCTGTATCTTCGTGAGCTCGTCGTTCGCGCTGGCGAACTGCTCGAACTTCACGGTCGCGCCGGTCTGCGCCTTGAACTTGTCGCTGATGGACTTCTGCCAGGCCTGGAACTCCTCGGGGTACTGCGTGTTCGCCCCGATCAGCACGTCGAGCGTCTTGCCGTCGCCGCCGCTCCCGCCGTCGTCGCCACCGCCGCAGGCGGCCAGCGCGGCGGCCAGCACCGTCACACCGGCAAGCGCAATGATCTTCTGGTTACGCATGTTGGTCTCCTTCGCCGGCTGCCGGCATCGAGTGATCCGCATCACTGTTTCCCCGGCATCGGCGCGGTGGCAATGAGTTGCCAGTTGTTGCCTCGGCGGTCGCGGCAACAACTGGCAACCGCTTGCCTTGCGGGCTTCGTCCCCTGAGGCTCGGGCCCATGGCCGCCCTGACGTTGCACCCCGACCGGCTGCTGCCCGCCGATCCGGGGGTGCGCTCCCTCGCCCGCCGCCTCTACGCCGCCGTCCGCGAACTGCCGGTCGTGAGCCCGCACGGGCATGTGGATCCGCGGCTGTTGCGGGACGACACGCCGTTCGCGGATCCGGCGTCGCTTTTCATCCAGCCCGATCACTACGTGACCCGGCTGCTGCATGCGGGCGGGGTGCCGTTGTCGTCGCTCGGGGTCGGCTCGGGTCCGCTTCCCGAGGATCAGGCGCGAGCGGCCTGGCGGCTGCTCTGCTCCCATTGGGATCTGCTGCGGGGCACGCCGGTGCGATATTGGCTGGAGGACTCGTTGTCCTCGCTGTTCGGGATCACCTCGCGGCCGTCCGCCGACAATTCCGACATTTTGTACGACGAGATCGCCGCGCGGCTGGGTGCCCCGACGCACCGGCCGCGGGAGTTGCTGCAGCGCTTCGGGATCTCGTTCCTGGCCACCACCGACGACCCGGCCGACGACCTGTCGGCTCACCGGGCACTGCGGGACGACCCCGCGATCGCGGCGACCATCGCACCCACGTTCCGCCCCGACCGCTACCTCGAGGTCGGGCGCCCCGGCTGGCCCACGTACGTCAAAGAATTGGGCGACGTCGAAACCTATGCCGGATTTATCGCCACATTGGAGGAGCGCCGGCGATACTTCGTGACGCAGGGCGCGGTGTCGGCCGATCACGGGCACGTGGACGCGGGCGCGGTGCCCCTGGACCGCCGGGACGCCGAGCGCATCTACCGGTCGGCGCTCGCCGGGACGGTGACCGTTCGCGAGGCCGTGGCCTTCCGGCAGCACATGATCTTCGAGATGGCCCGGATGTCGTGCGAGGACGGACTGGTCATGACCCTCCATCCCGGCATACACCGCAACCACCACCCGGCGACGCTGGCCGCCTTCGGCCCGGACACCGGGCACGACATCCCGGTCGCGGTGGAGTTCACCCGCGCGCTGCAGCCGCTCCTCGAGCGCTTCGGCACCTATCCCGGCTTCCACCTGGTGCTGTTCACCGTGGACGCGACCGTCTACAGCCGCGAGATCGCGCCGCTGGCCGGTTTCTACCCTTCCGTGTACGCCGGTGCGCCGTGGTGGTTCCTCGACAACCCAGCCGAGATCCGGTCGTACCAGCGCTCCGTCACCGAGATCTCTGGCTTCTCCCGGCTGTCCGGCTTCATCGACGACACCCGGGCGTTCTGCTCGATTCCCGTCCGCCACGACATGTCCCGCCGCCTGGACGCCGGTTTCCTGGCCGAGCTGGTGTCCGAGCACCGCCTGGACGAGGACGAGGCCCTGGAGACACTCACCGCCCTGGTGGCCTCGCAGCCCCGCAAGGTCTTCAAGATCGGCTGACCGGCTCGCCCACCACGAGTCCCGCGGCGGCCGCGGCGGCTTGCGCTTCCTGCAGCACGAGCCGCTCCGGCCGGCCTTCCCGGCGGGCGAGCGCGGCCACGTCCTCGAACTCCGGCATGACCTGGACCAGCACGCCGTCGCGATGCCCCAGCTTCACCGAGACGCGCCCGCTTCCCACGGCCACCTCGGCGAACGACCGATCCAGCGCCACCCGCCCCCGCGCACTGTGCCGGATGCCGAGCGTGCTTGTGTCCCGGAAGATCCGCTCCCGCATGGTCGGGGCCAGCGTGTCTCGGCAGAGCACGCTGAGGGTGTGCGCCGGCCGCCCCTTCTTCATCACGATCGGCGTGAGCCAGGCGTCGGCCGCCCCGAGCTCGAGCAGCCCCTGCAGCACCCCCGGCCAGAGCCGAGGATCGAGATCATCCACGTTGGCCTCGAGCAGGACGAGCCTCTCACTCTCGTGTTCCCCATCAACACCCACCAGCACGCGTACGACGTTGGCCCGCCCCGCCGGATCGCGAGTGCCCGCCCCGACCCCCACCGCCTCCAGAGTCATCGGCGGCAGTGGCTCGCACCGGTCGGCCAGGGTGCGAAGCAGCGCCATCCCGGTGGGCGTCGCCAACTCGCCATCGCCGGTGCCGGAGACCTGCCAGCCGCGGGCCAGCTCGGCCACCGCGGGGGCGGGCACCGGCAGGCGACCGTGTCGGGAACGCACGCTGCCCGAGCCGAGCGCCACCGGGCTAGCCGAGACGGTAACGATGCCGAGGTCGGCCAGCGCGGCGCAGCAGCCCACCACGTCGGCGATCGCGTCGAGGGCGCCGACCTCGTGGAAGTGGACCTCGTCGGGCTCGATACCGTGCACGCGGGCCTCCGCCCCGGCAAGCCGGGCGAAGACGGCGATCGCGTCCCGCTCGACCGCCCCGGGAAGCCCGGCCCGCTCGACGAGGTCGCGGACCTCCCGCCAGTGCCGCTCGGGCGGTTCGGCATCGACGACCTCGATATCGGCCTTGAGCGCCCGCAATCCGGCCCGAGTCACCTCACGCACGCGCAGTCGCACGCCCCCTCCGGCGACGGCGTCGATCGCCGACCGCACCGCTTCCTCGCTCGCGCCCGCGTCCAGGAGAGCGCCCAGCAGCATGTCACCGGCCACGCCGGCCGACGCGTCGATCCAGGCGTGCCGCCCGCCCTGCCCTTCGGTCACCGACCGTGCCCCTCTTCCCGACGTGCCGCCCCGCTCTGCCTCTCGGTCACCGACCGCGGCCGTCCTTCCAGGCGTGCCGCCCCGCTCTGCCTCTCGGTCACCGACCGCGGCCGTCCTTCCAGGCGTGCCGCCCGCCCTGCCTCTCGGTCACCGACCGCGGCCGTCCTTGCGGTGAAATTCCGGATATTTCAGCCCGGCGGTCGCTGATGGGGTGTGGCATCGGGACGGGGTGGCGCGGCGATCTGGGCGGCCAGGTGGCCGCCGCCGTAGCCGTTGTCGATGTTGACCACCGCGACGCCGGGTGCGCAGGCGTTGAGCATCGTGAGCAGGGCGGCCAGGCCCTCGAAGGCGGCGCCGTAACCGACCGAGGTGGGGACGGCGATCACGGGCGCCGAGATCAGGCCGGCGACCACCCCCGGGAGGGCACCGTCCATGCCGGCCACCACCACGACCGCCCGGGCCTGACGCAACAAGTCGAGATGGGAGAGCACCCGATGCAGGCCGGCCACGCCCACGTCGACCACCAGCTCGGCCCGGCGGCCGAGGTAACGGGCGGTCAGCAGCGCCTCGCGGGCCACCGGGAGGTCGGAGGTTCCGGCCGCCACGACCACGACCCGGCCACCCTGCGCCGAGGGGACGGCCGGTGGCCAGGCGAGCAGGGCCGCCGAGGGGTCGTGGAAGGCGTCGGGAAGCACCGCGCGGACCGCCTCCGCATGCTCGGCCGTGGCGCGGGTGAAGAGCGTGACCACGTCGGGGTGTTCGCGGACCGCCGCGGCGATCCCGGCCACCTGGCCGGGCGTCTTCCCGGCGCAGTAAACCGCCTCGGGGTAGCCCCGCCGCCGGGTCCGGTCGAGGTCCAGGTCGGCATAGGCGGAAATGTCGGTCACGGGGCTTCCTGCGCGGACGGGGACGATGCCATCGCGGCCCTGGTGAACGCGCCGGACTGGATGCCGGCCAGGTCGAGGGTCACGAACCGGAACCCGGCGGCGGAAACGGCCTCGACCACGGCGGCCCGCAGCGGCTCGGTGGCGGACCGGCGCAGGTCCTCCGGCGGGAGCTCGATGCGCGCCAGCTCGCCGTGATGCCGTACGCGCAGATCGGTGAAGCCCAGGCGCCGCAGCGCCGCCTCGGCCTGCTCGATCTGGGCCAGCTTGCGCGGGATCACCGGGGTGAAGTGGGGGATGCGGGAGGCCAGGCAGGGCGCCGCCGGCTTGTCGGCCGACGGCAGGGCCAGGGCGCGCGCGATCCGGCGCACGTCCGCCTTCGTGAGGCCCGCCGTGGCCAGAGGAGTCAGCACCTGGTGGGCGGCCGCGGCCCGAGCGCCCGGCCGGTCGGGGCGCTTCACGTCGTCGGCATTTTCGCCGTACGCGACCGCGTCCAGCCCGTGCTCCACCGCGGTCGCGGCGCTGATCCGGGTGAACAGCTCGTCCTTGCAGTGGAAGCAGCGGTCGGGCCCGTTCGCGCGATAGGCCTCCCGATCGCCCTCGAAGGTCTCGACCTCGGCCAGGGGGACGCCGATGAAGCGGGCCACCTCGTGCGCCGCCGCCCGCTCGTCGGCCGCCAGGCTGGGGGAGACGCCCAGGACGGCGACCACCCGGGCCGGACCCAGCGCGCGGGCCGCCAGCGCCAGCAGGACCGACGAGTCGACACCACCGGAGAAGGCCACGCCGAGGCGGCTCACCCCGGACAGCTGACGGGCCACGTCGGCGGTGGCCCGATCGACAAGTTGCGGGCTCACAACCGCCACACTACGACCTCGACCGGCCCCATCTCCTCGGCGAAGCGCCCGTCGTCGGCGGCGGCGTGAAGGATCCTCCGCAGGTCGGCGTCGAACTCGGGCAGCCGGGGGCCGAGCAGGTGCGGCGTGGAGCCGGAGAGCGAGTAGACGGCCGACGCCACCTCGCCGACGGTGCGGGTGACCGCTGCCTGCGGGACTTCCAGGCGGACGGGGCCGCTCCACCCGGCGGCCCGCATGACGTCCTCCTCGCCGGGGCGGGTCCCGTTCGGCAGGGTGCTGCGACCGGCCCGGCGTACGGGCCCGAGAAAGTCGCGAACCAGGGCCCCGATCTCGTCCCACGGCGGCTGGGGGAACGGCAGCGGCGCGGTCGGCGGCAGGCCCTGGTGGGTCATGGCGCCCAGGTGCACCCACGCACCGTCCGGTTCGAGCATGTCGCGGGCGGTCCGGGCGACCGCGGCCTGGTCCATCCAGTGAAAGGACTGCGCGAAGGTGATGGCCCGGAACCGTCCCAGCCCGGCCGGCAGTTCCTCGGCCCGCAGGCACCGCCACTCGATCTCCGGCGCGCGGGACCGGGCCAGCTCGATCATCTCCCGGTCGGCGTCGACCCCCACCGCCGACGCGAACAGCGGCGCCAGGAGGGTGGTCAGCGGGCCGGGCCCGCAGCCGACGTCGAGCAGGCGCCCGGTGCCGTCCAGCCCGAGCTCGTCGCGGATCGCCCCGGCCACCGCTTCCGAATAGGGCACCCGGCCGACCGCGTAATGCGGCGCGCTGCCGGCGTAGAGAGTCTCGTCCCAGGTCCACGACCAGGCGGCGTTTGTCACCCGGCCACGCTACGCGAGACCGCGGGGCCCCGCTCGCGATAAACGAGCGGGACCCCGCGGTGGACGAACGACGAAGCTAGCCCTTGACGCTGCCGGCCAGGAGGCCGCGGACGAAGTAGCGCTGGAGAAGCAGGAACACCAGCACGGGTACGGCGATGGACACGAAGGCGCCGGCCGACAGGAGCTGCCAGGCCGTGCCCCGGGTGCCGCTCAGGTTGGCCAGGGCCAGGGTGATCGGCGCGACCTCGTTGCCGCCGCCCGCGAAGACGAGGGCGACCAGCAGGTCGTTCCACACCCAGAGGAACTGGAAGATGCCGAACGCCGCCAGGGCGGGGGTCAGCAGTGGGAGCATCACCCGGAAGAAGATCGCCACATGTCCGGCGCCGTCCACCCTCGCGGCCTCGATCAGGCCGGCGGGCACCTCGCGCATGAAGTTGTGCAGGAGGTAGATGGCAAGCGGCAACGCGAACGTCGAGTGGGCCAGCCACAGCGTCCAGAACGTGCCGGTGATGTGGATGTGGACGAAGATCTCCAGCAGCGGGATCAGCGTGATCTGCAGCGGAACGATTTGCAGCGCGAAGATCGCGATGAACAGGAAGTTCTTGCCCCGGAAGTTGATCCAGGCGAAGGCGTACGCGGCGAGCGAGGCCAGGGCCAGCGGGATGAGCACCGAGGGGATGCAGATGACCAGCGAGTTGACGAAGAAGTCGGCCATGTTGACGCCGCCGTTTTGGCCGAACACGGACCGGTAGTTGTCCAGCGTCACCGTCGGGTCGGAGAAGAACGTCCACCAGCCCGTACGCTTGATCTGCCGCTCCGGCCGGAACGACGAGATCAGCAGGCCGAACGTGGGGATCGTCCACAGCACGGCGATGACGATCGCGGCCAGCGACGCCCAGGGCGAGCTGAGCCGCTTCTTGGCGATCGCGGCGGCGCTCGGCTTCTCGGCGGCCAGGTCGGAATCCGTCGCCAGCGGAGCTACGGTGCTCATCGTGCCTCCGATTGACGAACCTGGCGGATGTTGTAGGCGACGACGGGGATGACCAGGATGAACAGCAGCACCGCGAGCGCGGCGCCGAGGCCCTGGTTGTCGGCCCGGAACGTCTGGCTGTAGAACTCGTTCGCGACGACGCTGGTCTTGAAGTTGCCGCCGGTCATGGTGCGGACGATGTCGAAGACCTTCAGCGTGCCGATACCGATGGTGGTCAGCACGACGACGATCGTCGGGCGGACGCTGGGTACCGTGATCTTCCGGAACATGCTCCAGGCGTTGACGCCGTCGAGCCGGGCGGCCTCGACGATGTCGTCCGGGATCGCCTTGATCGCCGCGGAGAGCACGGTCATGGCGAAGCCGGCCTGGATCCAGATCATCACGATGATCAGCAGGAACGTGTTGAGCGGCGACTCGATCAGCAGCTGGACCGGCTTTCCGCCGAGCCAGACGATGATCTGGTTGATCAGGCCGATCTGCTGCACGTTCGCCTGGTCGGGGCGGTACTCGTACATGAACTTCCAGATGACCGACGCCGCCACGAACGAGATCGACATCGGCAGGAAGATCAGCGCTTTCGCGAACGACTCGAACCGCGACTTGTCCACGAGGATCGCGTAGACAAGGCCGATGCCGGTGGCCAGGAACGGCGTGAGGACGACCCAGAACACCGTGTTGCGCAGAACGACGAGTTGGTCCTCGGAGGTGAAGATGGTCTTGTAGTTGTCGACCCCGACGAACGCCTTTCCGGCGGCGTCGAAGAACGACTCGTAAATGGTGCGGAGGCCGGGATAGACCAGGCCGACGAGCAGCATCAGCACGACGGGGAGCAGGTAGAGATACCCGACCCACTTGTCGCCGCGCCTGCCGCCGAGCCGACCGGCGAAGAACAGGATGACGCCGAGGACCGCTGCGAAAAGGAGCAGCGCCGCAAGCATCTGCAAGAGCTTTTCAGGGGTGGTGGAGGCGGTGTTGAACACGCGACCCGAACCTCCTTCGCTTCATGAGAGAAGAGGCTGAAGGGCCGGTCGGAAGGTTGGTGACCTCCCGACCGGCCCCGATGGAGCGAATTAGATCACTTCGGCCAAGACTTTTCGATGTTGTCCACCGTCGTCTTGGTGTCCTGACCGGTGATCCAGGCGGTCGACTGCTTCCAGAAGGAGTCCGAGCCGACCGCGGCGGGCATCTGGTCCGAGCCGTCGAACCGGAACTGCGAGGCCGGGTCGAGGAGGATCTTCGCCGAGAGCTGGTCGATCGGGTTGGTCAGGTTGTTCGGGTCGAGGCCCTTGTTGGCGCTCACCCAGCCGCTGGACAGCTTGGCCTTGATGTTGGCCCAGGTGTCGGACGACAGGTAGGTCTGGAACGCCTTGACCTCGGGCCGGTCCGCGAAGGCGAGGATGAACTCGCCACCACCGAGCACCGGCTTGGCGGAGGTGTCCTTGCCGGGCAGGTAGAACGCGAAGACGTCGCCGTCCTCGGCCACCTTGGTGCCCTGCGGCCAGTTCGCCGCGTAGAAGCTGGCCTGGCGGTGCATCTCGCAGGTGCCGTCGAGGATCGGCAGGCCGCCGTCCTGGAAGGTCGTCGACGCGATGCTCTTGACGTCGCCGAGGCCGCCGTTGACGTAGGCGGGGTTCTTCAGGTACGCGCCGACCGCGTCCAGGGCCGCCGTCGCCTCGGGGCCGTTGAACGGGATCTGGTGGTTGACCCACTTGTCGTACACGTCCGGCCCGTACAGCCGGAGCATGAAGTCTTCCATCCAGTCGGTGACCGGCCAGCCGGTGGCGTCACCGGAGTTGATGCCCGCGCACCACGGCTTCTTCTTGTCGGCGACCATCTTGTCGCTGAGGGTCTTCAGCTCGTCGAGCGTGGTGGGCACCGTGTAGCCCGAGTCCTTGAACTCGCTCGGCGAGTACCAGACCAGGGACTTCACGTTGGCGCCCAGCGGCGCGGCGTAGAACTTGCCGTCGACCGTGCCGTACGTCTTCCAGTCCTTGCTCCAGAACTTGTCGACGTTGGCCTCGGTCTCGGGCGGCGCGGCCACCGCCTTGCCCGTGGCGACCAGCTGCTTGAGCAGGCCGGGCTGCGGCACGATGCCGATGTCCGGCGGGTTGCCGGCCTTGGCGCGGACCAGGATCTGGGTCTCGAAGGACTTGTCACCCTCGTACTTGACCGTGACACCGGTGCACTGCTCGAAAGGCTTGTATGAGTTGATCTGCGGGGTGTCCTCGGGGGTGACGATGCCGGTGTACACCGAGACCGTCTTGCCCTTGAGGTCACCGAACTTCGTGTATGGCGCACAGTCGATCGAAGACTTCGCCGCGTCCGTCGACCCGCTGTCGGAGCCCTTGGAGTCGCCGCACGCCGCCATGCCGAAGACCACTCCGGCACTCAGCGTGCCGGCGAGCACGGCCCGAAAACGCGGGCTCGTTGGTTGACCGAACATACCGCTCCCTATGTCAAATCGCGCCTCCGACGTCCGAAGACGTCGCCGTCCGAAGCGCTACTTGGCTCACAGTCAAGAGGTAACCGGGACGTTGCGCAATGATTTCCGGTTGATCGACTCGGTAACGATACGGCAGCGGTGGTCAGAGGACCTTAACCGGTTAAGGGAGAACCGCTGGTCAGGCGCGCATTGCCCCCCGCGGCAGACCCTAGTCGCAAAGCGGCCGCCCCGCGCGGATATCTGGATATCCGGTGGGACGGCCGGTGTGTCGCGCCCAAAACGGGCAAATCAGATCAGCCGGAGATGGCCAGGTATTTGTAGCCCATCCGGGCCATGCGATCGGCGTCCAGCACGTGGCGGCCGTCGAGCAGGATCGGCGTGCGCATGAGGCCGACGAACTTGGCCCAGTCCAGCTCGAGGTACTGCGCCCACTCGGTGACCAGCACGACCGCGTCGCAGTCGTCGAACAGGCCGTCCAGCGTGTCGGAGAGATAGGGCGCGAGCTCGGGCTGCTCCCGGCGGAAGCGCTCGCCGGCGATCGGGTCGTGCAGGCGGACCCGGGCGCCGCGCGCCAGCAGCAGGGTGGCGATGTCGAGCGCGGGGGAGTCGCGCAGGTCGTCGGTGTTGGGCTTGAAGGCCAGGCCGAGCAGGCCGATCTTGCGGCCCTTGAGGATGCGCAGCTCGTCCTGCAGGCGCTCGACGGCGATCGCGCGCTGCCGCTCGTTGACCTCGCGGGCCGCCTTCACGATCGGCATGTCGTAGTTGTACTCGCTGGCGGTGGCGATCAGCGCCTTGGTGTCCTTGCCGAAGCAGGACCCGCCCCAGCCGACGCCGGGCTGCAGGAACCGGGAGCCGATCCGCTGGTCGAGGCCGATGCCGCGGGCCACCTCGGTGATGTCGGCGCCGACCTTGCCGGCCAGCTGGCCGATCTCGTTGACAAAGCTGATCTTGAGGGCGAGGAAGGCGTTCGCCGCGTACTTGATCAGTTCAGCGGAGGCCAGGTCGGTCGAGACCAGCGGAACGGCGCCGATGTCGTCGGGACGGGGCAGGAATGTGGGCGCCGTGAAGGTCTGGTTGATGATCGGCCGGTAGAGGTGGTTGAGCACCTCGAGGCTGCGCGGATTGTCGGAGCCGATGACGATCCGGTCGGGGAAGAGCGTGTCGTGGATGGCGTTGCCCTCGCGCAGGAACTCGGGATTCGACGCGACCGCGAATTCGCAGTTCGCCGGGCGGTCGGCGCGGTCGGCGAACGACTCGCGCAGAATCGCGTCCACCCAGTTCCCGCTGCCGATCGGGACGGTCGACTTGTTCACCACGACGGTGAAGGTGTGATCGAGGTGCTGCGCGACGCTCTCCGCGGCCGAGCGCAGATAGCGCAGGTCGGGGCTGCCGTCGTCGGCCGACGGGGTCTGCACGGCGACGAACACCACGTCGGCGCCGGGCACCGCCTCGGCGTAGCTGGTGGTGAAGGTCAGATTGGTGGCGGCCTCGGCGAGCAGGTCGTCCATGCCCGGCTCGTAGATCGGGCAGCGGCCGCCGTTGAGCATGTCGACCTTGCTCTGGTCCAGATCGACGCAGGTCACCTGGTGGCCGAGGAAGGCGAGGCTGACCCCGGTCGTGAGCCCGACATAGCCCGTACCGACAACGCAAACCCTCATATACCGCTCCTCACCGGACCTCCGAACAACGCCAGACTATACACAGCGGTGAAACGGTACCCCCCGAGCAAAACGTCCGCTTGGTTGACGGTGGGTGTTCACTCCATTTCGCGGGGTTGCTGAACGTTTTTAAGCAATTGAGCGACGACAATTGTTCGCCATTTCGACCGGCCGTCGGCGGACGCGGCCGGCGTGCGTCGTTATATCCACGATTGTCAACTCCGGGTTTCAAGGGCTTGACAGACGTATGACGCGGGCCGGACGCTTCTCTGGGAGCGCTCCCATGTGAACGTACGTCGATGAAAGGTGCCGGATGAGAAGGACAGCCATCGAGGCGACCGTCCTCGCCCTGTTAGGCGGGGCGGTGGCGGTCGCCCTGGCCCAGCCCAGCACGGCTGCGGCGGCCGCGGCCGACCCGTACTCGTGGAAGAACGTCCGGATCGACGGCGGCGGCTTCGTCCCCGCCGTCGTCTTCAACCCGGGCGAGAAGAACCTGATCTACGCCCGCACCGACATCGGCGGGGCGTACCGGTGGAACGAGACCGACCAGAGCTGGACACCGCTGCTCGACTGGGTCGGGCAGGACAACTGGGGCTACAACGGCGTGCTGTCCATCGCGCCCGACCCGGTCGACACCAAGCGCGTGTACGCCGCCGTCGGCATGTACACCAACGACTGGGACCCCAACAACGGTGCGATCCTGCGCTCCTCGGACAAGGGCGCCACCTGGCAGGTCACCACGCTGCCGTTCAAGAACGGCGGCAACATGCCCGGCCGCGGCGTCGGCGAGCGGCTGGCCGTCGACCCGCACAACAACAAGAACGTGTACTTCGCGGCCGAGGGCGGCAACGGGCTGTGGCGTTCCACGGACTACGGCGTGACCTTCAGCAAGGTCACCAGCTTCCCGAACGCCGGCAACTACGTGCAGGACCCGGCGGACACCAACAACTACCTCAACCAGAACCAGGGCATCGGCTGGGTCACGTTCGGCGCCACCAACCAGATCTTCGTCGGCGTCATGGACAAGTCCAACCCGGTCTACATGTCGAACGACGGCGGCACGACCTGGACCCGGATCGCCGGGCAGCCGACCGGCTATCTCGCGCACAAGGGCGTCGTACAGGGAAATTATCTGTTCATCGCGACGAGTGACACCGGCGGGCCGTACGACGGCGGGGCCGGCGAGGTCTGGCGTTACGACATCACCGCCGGGACCTGGACCAACATCAGCCCGACCGCCGTCGCCGACCGGTACTACGGCTACTCCGGGCTCACCGTCGACACGCTGCACCCCGGGACGCTGATGGTCGCCACCCAGATCTCCTGGTGGCCCGACGCGATCTTCTTCCGCAGCACCGACTACGGCGCCACCTGGACCCGCATCTGGGACTGGAACGGCTACCCGAGCATGACCAAGCGGTACACCATGGACATCTCGGCCGACCCGTGGCTCGACTTCAACAACAACCCGCAGCCGCCCGAGACCACGCCCAAGCTGGGCTGGATGAACGAGACGCTCGCCATCGACCCGTTCAACTCGAGCCGGATGATGTACGGCACCGGCGCCACCCTGTACGGCACGACGAACCTGACGAACTGGGACGCCGGCAGCACGATCACCATCAAGCCGATGGCCAAGGGCATCGAGGAGACCGCGGTCCTCGACCTGGCCAGCCCACCGTCCGGCGCACCGCTGGTCAGCGCGCTCGGCGACATCGGCGGCTTCTACCACACCTCGCTCGACGCCGTGCAGGCCGGTTTCCACGACACGCCCAACCTGGGCAGCAACACCAGCCTCGACTTCGCCGAACTCACGCCCACGGTGTTCGCGCGAGTCGGGAACGCGGACGCGGCCCCGCACATCGGCATCTCCTCCGACGGCGGCAAGAACTGGTACCAGGGCCAGGAGCCGTCCGGGGTGACCGGCGGCGGCACCATCGCCGTCGGCGCCGACGCCGGTTACATGGTCTGGTCGCCGCAGGGCACCGGCGTCTACTACTCCACCACCCGGGGAAGCTCGTGGACCGCCTCGACCGGTCTGCCGACCGGCGCCGTCGTCGAGTCGGACCGGGTCAACCCCAAGACCTTCTACGCGTACGCCTCGGGCAAGTTCTACACCAGCAAGGACGGCGGCGCGACGTTCACCGCGTCGGCGGCGGCCATGCCCACCACGGGCCGGCTGCATTTCCACGCGGTGCCGGGCGTCCAGGGGGAGGTCTGGTTCGCCGGATCGACCGGGCTGCTGCGCTCGACCGACTCCGGCGCGACGTTCACCAAGGTCGCCTCGGTGACCTCGGGCATCAACGTCGCCTTCGGCAAGGCCGCGCCGGGACAGTCGCACATGGCCGTCTTCCTGGTCGGCACCGTCGACGGGGTCACCGGCGTGTTCCGCTCGGACGACGCCGGCGCCTCCTGGGTACGCATCAACGACGCCGCCCACCAGTACGGCAACGCCGGCGACGCGCTCGCCGGCGACCCGCGGATCTTCGGCCGGGTCTACCTCGGCACGAACGGCCGCGGCATCTTCTACGCCGACCGCACCACGACGGCGACGACGCCCACGGGCGGCACCTCCTCGCCGTCCCCGACCACGTCCTCCCCGTCGCCCATCCCGTCCACCTCGTCCCCGTCGCCGTCGACATCCCCGACCTCGACGACCGGTGGCTGCTCGGCCACGTACAAGATCGTCGGCTCGTGGAGCGGTGGCTTCCAGGGTGAGGTGACGGTCGCCAACACCGGCTCCGCCGCCACCAGGAGCTGGACCGTCGGCTGGACCTTCACCGCCGGCCAGACCGTCACCCAGCTCTGGAGCGGCACCGTCACCCAGACCGGCACCGCCGTCCGCGTCACCAACGCCGGTTACAACGGCTCCGTCGCGGCCGGAGGCACCACCACCTTCGGGTTCCTGGCGAGCATGACCGGCACCTCCAACCCGGTTCCTTCCCCGATCACCTGCTCGGCCTCGGGCTGAGCGGGCCGCTCTCCGTCCCCCACCACCGGAAAGGAATCCCATGCGAAGATCCCTCCGCACGAAGCTGCTGGCGTACGCGGCAGCAGGCCTGCTGGCCGCCGGGCTCGGCGCGATCGCACTACCCGGCGCGGCGTCGGCGCACGGCGCGATGATGATGCCCGGCAGCCGCACCTGGCTCTGCTACAAGGACGGCAGGACCTCCACCGGGGAGATCGTGCCGCAGAACCCGGCGTGCGCGGCCGCGGTCGCGCAGAGCGGCGTCACCCCGCTCTACAACTGGTTCGCCGTGCTGCGCTCCGACGGAGCGGGCCGGGTCGACGGGTTCATCCCCAGCGGCCAGCTGTGCAGCGGCGGCACCGGCGGCCCGTACAACTTCACGGGCTTCAACCTGGCCCGCAACGACTGGCCGGTCACCCACCTGACGTCCGGCAAGACGATCGAGATCGACTACAACGACTGGGCCAAGCACCCCGGGACGTTCTCGCTCTACATCACCAAGGACGGGTACGACCCGACCAAGCCGCTGGCCTGGAGCGATCTCAACCCGACGCCGTTCTCGCAGGTGACCAACCCGCCGGCCAACGGCGGGCCGGGCACCGACGACGGTCACTACTGGTGGAACGCGACGCTGCCGTCCGGCAAGACCGGCAAGCACCTGATCTACTCGGTCTGGGCGCGCTCGGACAGCACGGAGACGTTCTACGGCTGCTCGGACGTCGTCTTCGACGGCGGCAACGGCGAGGTGACCGGGGTCGGCAACCCGGTGACGCCGCCGCCCACCACTCCGACGACCGGCCCGACCACGTCGCCGACGGGCGGCACCGGCTCCGGCTGCACGGCCATGTACAACGTGGCCGGTTCCTGGACCGGTGGCTTCCAGGGGCAGGTCATGGTGCACGCACCGGCCGGCGCCGCGGTCGGCAAGTGGACGGTCGAGTGGACCTGGCCGGGGTCGCAGACCCTGACCCAGCTCTGGAGCGGGACGGCCACCAGCAGCGGTTCGCTGGTGACGGTCAAGAACGCGAGCTGGAACGGGACGATACCGGCGGGTGGCGACACCACGTTCGGCTTCCTCGGGTCGGGTACCACACCGACCACGGTGAACAACCTGACGTGCAGCACCGCCTGAGGTAGCAAATACCGGGCGGCGGCGCTCTCCGCGCCGCCGCCCGGCCTTCCCGGTTCAGAGGAAGTCTCTGCGGCTGTCTCGCCGGCAGGAAGGTCTCGCGCAACATCAGACGTTTCCCTCGGTGGTGGACCCGAAAGTTGCGGTAACTTGCGGAAATCTTCGTTCTCCGGTGCGTCCAGGTCAATGGTGGTTTTCCACTGAAGATCAAGATCTGGAGGGCTTGACGACATAGATCGTCCCCTCTACGTTCGGAGTGTTCGGCTGACATGTTTCCGAAACTTCCGATCCACCACGGAGGATTCCGCGTGTCCCGCTTCTCTGCGATTGCTGCTGCCCTCACCGTGGCCGGCACCCTGGTCGCCGCCACTCCCGCCTCGGCGACCGGCCGCGCCACCCCGGTCATCGTCGACACCGCCCGCGGGCACGGGAACGTCGTGAGCTTCACCTTCGACGACGGCCCCAACCCGCCCGACACGTACGACCTGCTCAAGGTGCTCCGCAAGCACCACGTCAAGGCCGTGTTCTGCCTCTGGGGCGACCACGTGCGCGACCACCCCGAGGTGGTCCGCGCGATCGTCCGCGACGGACACACGCTCTGCAACCATTCGATGCACCACGACGACATGTCCACGTGGACGCCCGAGCAGATCCGCGCCGACCTCGAGGCGACGAGCGCGCTCATCCACCAGGCCGTGCCGCACGCGCGCATCCAGTACTTCCGCGCGCCGTACGGCGCCTGGGGCCAGAGCCCGCAGGTCGCGGCCGACCTCGGCCTGCAGCCGCTCGGCTGGAAGTTCGACATCGAGGACTGGGTGCCGCCCGGCACCGACGTGCTCGTCCAGCGGATCCTCGACCGGATCACACCGGGCGCGGTCGTCCTGATGCACGACGGCGGCGGCGACCGCAGCCAGACCGTGGCGGCCGTCGACCAGGTCATTCCCCAGCTCCGCGCCGACTGCTGGCGCTTCACCCTGCCGCTGCCGCGCGGCTGAGAGGAGACCGTCGTGAGTACCAGACGCGAGCTGCTTGTCATCGGCGCCGGCGTCGCGACCGTCGCCGCGACCGGCGGCGCCGGCAAGCCGGCCCCGGCGCACGGACCCGCCGGCTGGGCCGCCACCTGGGCGGCCGCCCCCACCACCATCCCCGTGCGCGGCGCGCCGACTGTCCTCGAGGGGCAGACCATCCGGCACGTCGTGCACTGCTCGACCGGCGGCGACGAACTGCGCATCCGCCTGTCCAACGAGTTCGGCGAGACACCGTTGCACGTCAGCGCCGTCCACGTGGCGCTGCGGGCGGGCACCGGCGCCAGCACGGCCATCGTGCCCGGCACCGACCGGCGGGTCACCTTCTCCGGACGGCCCGACCCGCTCATCCCGGCCGGGTCGCCGCTGGTCAGCGACCCGGTGCGGCTCCGGCTCCCGGCCGGCGGCGACCTGGCGATCAGCCTCTACTTCGCCGGCCGGACCACGGTCACCACCCTCGCGGCGTTCGCCTTCCAGGACAACGTGATCGCCCAGGGCGACGTGACCGGGGCCCGCACGATCACCGCGCAGTCGGTCATCGGCCAGTACCTGTTCCTCTCCGGCGTCGCCGTGCGCGAGCGCGACGGCGCCGCGATCGTGACGCTCGGCGATTCCATCACCAACGGCGCGAACACGCAGAACAACCTGAACCACCGCTGGCCCGACCTTCTCGGTGCCCGGCTGCGCGCTGCGAAGATCGAGCTGGGGATCGCGAACGTCGGCATCTCCGGCAACCGGCTGCTGCACGACCCGAACCCGCCGGCCGGCAGCGACGCCGAGACGTTCGCGAACTACTTCGGCGTCAGCGCGCTGCGCCGCTTCGACCGGGACGTGCTGGCCCAGCCGGGCCGGCGGTTCGTGATCGTGCTGCTCGGGGTCAACGACCTCGGCCACCCCGGCACGGTCGCGCCGCCGTCCGAGGTGGTCAGCGCCGACGACCTGATCGCCGGGCACCGGCAGCTGATCGCTCGGGCGCACGACGCCGGCCTCACCGCGATCGGCGGGACGATCCTGCCGTTCAAGGACGACACGCTCGGCTTCTACTCGGTCGAGAACGAGGCGAAGCGGCAGAAGCTCAACCGCTGGATCCGCACCAGCGGCGAGTACGACGGCGTGGTCGACTTCGACCGGGCGATGGGCGATCCGGCCGATCCGATCCGGCTCAACCCCGCCTACGACAGCGGGGACCACCTGCACCCCAACGACGCCGGGATGGCCGTGATGGCGTCGGCCGTGAACCTCAGGTTGTTCCGATGAGGGCCGCGCTCGCTCTCGTGCTGGTCGCCCCGCTCTTGGCGGTGCCGGCGTCGTCGGCCTCGGCCTCGTCGCCGGCGGACACAACCTCCGATTACGTCAGCACGCATCCCGGGCCCGGGCGTTTCCCCCTCGCCGGGGCGCCGGTGCTGGTCGACGACGCGGACTACCCCGGGGTGGTCCGGGTCGCCGGCGATCTGCGCAGCGACCTCCATAGGGTCACTTCCGCCGAAATATCATCGAAAAAGGACCCGATCATCGTCGGGACGATCGGCCACAGCCCCACCCTCGCCAAGATCATCGCTCGCGGCAAGATCGACGTGTCGTCGATCCAGGGCAAGTGGGAGACGACGATCGAGCAGGTCGTCGAGAACCCGCTGCCCGGCGTGAAGCGCGCCTTCGTGATCGCCGGTAGCGACCAGCGCGGCACCATCTACGGGGCCTACGACCTGTCGCGGAACATCGGCGTCTCCCCGTGGTACTTCTGGGACGACGTGCCGGTCGCGCACCAGGACAACCTGTACGTCCTGCCCGGCCGCCACAGCCAGGGCACCCCGGCCGTGAAGTACCGCGGCTTCTTCATCAACGACGAGAACCCCGACACCGGCACCTGGGCCCCCGCGTACTTCGGGCCGGGCAAGGCGCCCGGCTACCCCGGCGGCCTCAACGCGAACTACTACGCCAAGGTCTTCGAGACCATGCTCCGGCTCAAGGCCAACTACCTGTGGCCGGCCGTCTGGGGACGGGCGTTCGCCGAGGACGACCCGGACAACCACGCCACCGCCACCCGGTACGGCGTCGTCATGGGCACCTCGCACGAGGCGCCGATGATGCGCGGCATCGAGGAGTGGAACCGGCACGCCGTCAACGGCACCGACCCGTACGGCGGCAACGGGATGTGGAGCTTCCGGCAGAACCCCGACGCGATCAAGGCGTACTGGCGCGACGGCGCCGAGCGGATGCGCGACCAGGACATCGAGGGCGTGATCACGCTCGGCATGCGCGGCAACGGCGACGTCTCGCTGCCCGACGGCGACGGTATCGACCTGATGAGCTCGATCATCGACAGCCAGCGGGCGATCCTGCAGGAGACCGGGCTGATCGACCGCCCCCAGGTGCAGACCCTCTACAAGGAGGTCCAGCGCTACTGGGACAAGGGCTACCGGCCGCCGGACGACGTCACCGTCGTGTTCTGCGACGACAACTGGGGCAACATGCGCAAGCTGCCCGACCCGTCGCTGCCCCCGCGCAGCGGTGGCTACGGCATGTACTACCACTTCGACTACGTCGGTGGCGGCCGCAACTACAAGTGGGCCGACACGGCGAACCTCACCAACACGTGGGAGCAGCTGCATCTCGCGTACACGTCGGGGGTCAACCGCCTCTGGGTCGCGAACGTCGGCGATCTCAAGAACGAGGAGCTGCCGACGCAGTTCTTCCTCGACTACGCCTGGAACCCGAGCAAGTGGCCCGTGAGCAAGCTGGGGGAGTGGACGCGGCAATTCGCCGAGGAGAGCTTCGGGACGCGGCTCGCGCCCGCGATCGCCACAATCCTTGACGCGTACGGGCATCTGCAGTCCCGCCGCAAGCCGGAGCTGCTGAACCGGCGGATCACGGTGGACCCGGCCAAGGACATCACCACCGACTCCTCGGCCGTCGTGTACGACGATCAGCAGACGCCGTTCAGCCTCACCGACTACGGCGAGATGGACCGGGTCACCAACGACTGGCTGGCCCTGGCCGCCTCGGCGGATCACCTGAGAAAACAGGTGCCGGCGGCCTGGCAGGACGCGTTCTACCAGCTCGTCTACTACCAGGTGAAGGACACGGCGATCGTCTACGACCTGCGCCGGGCCGAGTTCACCAACATCGCGTACGCGGCGCAGGGCCGGGCGGCCACCAACGCGCTCGCCGACCGGGCCGAGGCGCTGTTCGCCCAGGACCAGGCGATGAGCGACCACTACAACACCGTGCTGGCCGGCGGGAAGTGGAAGGACTGGCAGCTGCAACCCAAGATCGGGTACGGGAACGTGGCCCGCTACGGGCCGAACGCGCCGTGGCAGCAGCCGGAGCTCAACAACGTGGCGCTGCCGGACGAGATCTTCCCGTACCTGCAGCGGATCACCGTCCCCGCGGGGCCGGCGATGGGCGTCGCGCTCGACGGCGGGTCGGCTACGACACTGCCCTCGTTCAGCCCGTGGCAGAGTCAGGCGCCGCAGTACATCGACGTCTACAACAAGGGGACGACTCCGTTCGCGTACACGATCAGTAGTGGCGCTCCGTGGCTGCGGGTGAGCAACGCCGCCGGCACGGTCACCGACCAGATCCGCGCCACGGTCACCGTCGACTGGCGACACGCACCGCGCGGTGTGCGGAGCGTGCCGATCACCATCACCGGGGCCGGCTCGACCACCACTGTGCAGGCGCCGATCTCCAACCCGGCGCTGCGGCCGGCCGGGTTCCTCGAGGCCAACGGATACGTGGCGATCGAGGCCGACCACTACAGCCGCAGGACCGGGAACTGGCAGCTGCTGCCGGGCATCGGCCGGACCGGCAACGGCCTGGCGGCGCTCGCCTCCGGCGGGCGGCTCGACTACACGATGACGCTGACCACCAGCGGGCCGGTCCAGGTCTCGGCCTACCTGTCCCCGCGCAACAACGTCCTGCCCACCGACGGTCTCAAGTACGCGGTGTCGATCGACGGCGAGACGCCGCAGGTGGTCAACGTGACCACGGCGACCGGCGCCAACGACACCACGATGAACCGGCAGTGGGAGCGCAACACCTCGCAGAACACCAACGTCACCACGACGACTCACACCGTCGCCGCGGCGGGCACCCACACGCTCACCTTCTGGTCCGTGGACCCGACCGTCATCGTCCAGCGCCTGGTCGTGGACACCGGCGGCGTCAAGTACAGCTACCTCGGACCGCCCGAGAGCCGGAGGGCCTGACATGCGCAGACGTTCCCTGCTGAGCCTGAGCGGAGCGGCCGTCCCGGCCGCGCTGCTCGGGCCCGCCACGGCCGCTTCCGCCCACTCCCGGCGCTGGCTGCACACCTGGGTGGCGATGCCGCAGCTCACCGAGCCCGGCAACCTGCCACCGGCGCCGTTCACCGGGGCCTCCTCGGTCCTCGTCGACACCACGCTCCGGCAGACCGTGCACGTGACGGCAGGCGGCTCCCGGCTGCGGGTGCGCTTCTCCAACGCGTTCGGCGGGGCGGCGCTGCCGATCACCCAGGCCGCGGTCGCCCTGCCGGCCGGCGGAAAGGCCGGGGTCTCGGCGATCGTCGCCGGCACGTCGCGGCCGATCACCTTCGGCGGGCGGGCCTCGGTGGTCGTCCCGACCGGCGCCCACGTGGTGTCCGACCCGATCGACCTGCCCGTCCCCGCGGGCGCGAACCTGACGATCAGCACCTACCTGGCCGCCGGACAGCAGACTCTGAACCTCACTTCGCACCCCGGGTCGCGCACCACGACGTACCTGCTGAATGGGAATTTTGTCCCGGCCCTTGATCTGTCCGGCGCGGCGACCGTGGCGCACTGGTACCTGATCAGCGGGGTGGAGATCCTCGGGGACGCCCCGGCGATCGCGATCGTGGGAGACTCGCTCACCGACGGGCGGGGCTCCACGACCGACGGGAACGACCGCTGGCCCGACCAGTTGTTCGCCCGGCGCCCGCACACGGCCGTGCTCAACCAGGCGGCCGGCGGCAACCGGGTGCTCAACGACGGCCTCGGCCCGAACGTGCTGGCCCGCCTCGACCGCGACGTGCTGGCCACCAGCGGCGTCGACCGGATGCTCATCTTCGAGGGCGTCAACGACATCGGCACGGCCCCGGCGACCGTCGCCGACCAGAAACAGGTGGTCGACGACCTGCTGTTCGCCTTCGAGCAGGTGGTGCTGCGCGCACACGCCCGCGACATCACCGTCTACGGCGCCACGATCACCCCGTTCGGCGGCAACACCGGCTACGACGACCCCGACGGCCTGCGCGAGCAGTCCCGCCAGGAGATCAACGCCCGCATCCGCCGAGGCCGCCTCTTCGACGAGATGGCCGACTTCGACGTGGCCGCCCGCGACCCGGCAATTCCCCGCCAGCTCAATCCCGCCTACGACACCGGCGACCACCTGCACCTGAACCCGACCGGCTACGGAGCCCTCGCGGCGGCTGTGCCCCTGCGCTGGCTCTCCTGAAGACGTCCCGCGCGATCCCCGGGCTTACGCGGACCCGGGGCTCGCGCGGGACCCCTTTGCTCTGCGCACCCATACGCCCTGCTCTGCGCACCCATACGCCCTGCTCTGCGCACCCATACGCCCTGCTCTGCGTACCTGTACGCCCTGCTCTGCGCACCTATACGCCCTGCTCTGCGCACCTATACGCCCTGCTCTGCGCACCTATACGCCCTGCTCTGCGCACCTATACGCCCTGCTCTGCGCACCTCCGCGCGCGGCGGGCCCCTCGCGGTGGGAAGGTGGCTGAGCGCCGCTTGCCATGGCCCGGGGTGTGCCGTGCCTGGTTGCGGCGGTGCGGCCGCTGGACAGCTTTTCGGGGGCAAGGTCCGCGTCGCCGCGGTCGATGGGCTGTCCTTTTCATGGCCAGGGGCCGGCGTGTTGCGGTGGCGGCGTCGGCGGATGGATCTCGCCGGTCGCCGCTGCGGGAAAGTAGATGAACCGGGCCGACGGGGCTGCAACGAGCGCGACCAGGCAGCCGCCCGGGCCATGGCAATCCAGCCGGTGGGTTACTCGAAGCGGGTGATGTCGCCGGAGCCGACGCGGATGATTTCGGGTTCGCCGTCGGAGAGGTCGATGACCGTCGTGGGCTCGACGCTGCACTCGCCGGCGTCGAGGACGGCGTCGACGGCGTGGTCGAGCGTTTCCTTGATCTCCCAGCCCATCGTCATCGGCTCGTCGTGGTCGGGGAGCAGCAGCGTGCTCGACACCAGGGGCTCGCCCAGCTCGTCCAGCAGCGCCTGGGCCACGACGTGTTCGGGGATGCGCACGCCGACCGTCTTCTTCTTCGGGTGCAGCAGCCGGCGCGGAACCTCCTTGGTGGCCGGCAGGATGAACGTGTACGGCCCGGGGGTCGACGCCTTCACCAGCCGGAACGAGGCGTTGTTGATCTGCACGAACTGGCCCAGCTGGGCGAAGTCGCGGCACATCAGCGTGAAGTGGTGCCGGTCGTCCAGATGCCGGATCTCGCGGATCCGGTCCAGGCCGTCCTTGTTGCCCATCCGGCAGCCCAGCGCGAAACACGAGTCCGTCGGGTAGGCGATCAGCCCGTCCTGCCGCACGATGTCGGCCACCTGCCGGATCGCCCGGGGCTGCGGGTTCTCCGGATGCACGTCGAAATACTTCGCCACCCGGGCAGCTTAGTGATGCCGTACGGGCCACTGTCGCGCGACTGGCTGTGCCGCCCGCGCGTTTCCGCTGGCAGGGTCGTTGTGTGCGTAACGTCGCCGTGCTGATGCCGTCCACCGTTCGCCCGTTCGAGTTGGCCGTGTACTGCGAGGTCTTCGGCGTCGACCGGTCGAGCCAGGGCGTGCCTCGCTTCGACTTCGCGATCTGCTCCGAGCGGCCGGGCGTCCCGGTGCCCACCGACGGCGGCCTGCACGTCACGCCGACCGCGGGCCTCGACCGGCTCGCGGCGGCGGACCTGGTCGCGGTGGCGCCGCCGGCCTCGCCGTCGCGCGAGGTGAGTCCGGCGGTCGCGGCGGCGCTGCACGCCGCCGTCGACCGAGGATCGCGGGTGGTCGCGGTGTGTTCGGCCGCGTTCCTCCTGGCGTCGGCCGGGCTTCTCGATGGCCGTACGGTGGCCGCGCACTGGATGCACGCGGATCGCCTGCGGTTGTGGTTCCCGCGGGTGACCGTCGACGAGTCAGTGCCCTACGTCGACGACGACCCGATTCTCACCTCGGCCGGCACCGCCGCCGGCATCGACCTGTGCCTGCACCTGATCCGCAAGGACAACGGCGCGGCGGCGGCCGCGGCGGTGGAGCGCGGGATGCTGACCGGGCCGTATCGGACGGCCGCCCCGGCCTTGGGTTCCCGGCGTGACGACGGGATCGGCCAACTGCTCGACTGGGCGCTGGGGAATCTGCACGAGGACCTGTCCATCGACGTCCTGGCCCGGCGCGCGTTCCTGTCGACCCGCTCGTTCGCCCGCCGCTTCCGGGCCGCGACCGGCACCACGCCGTACGCCTGGGTGCTGGAGCAACGGGTGCGCCGGGCGCAGGAACTGCTCGAGACCGACCCGGCGATGGGCGTCGAGGAGGCCGCGGGCCGCGCCGGCTTCAGCTCGGCGGCCCTGCTACGGCAGCATTTCCAGCGCCGCTTCGGCTGCTCCCCGTCGGAGTACCGCTCCCGCTTCGCGCCCTCATCGCGCGGATGACCGCGGCCATGTCCTCCCCGCCGTAGCCCTGCCCCTCGGTCTCCGCGAAGAGCTCGCGGCACACGTCCAGAAGCGGCATCGCGATCCCGCGCCGGTCGGCGGCCTCGACGATGAGCCGGTTGTTGTGGTGCACGTCCTGGATGGCCGCCTGCACCCCGAAGTCGCGGTCGACGAGCTTGCCGGCCTTGCCCCGCGAGACGTACGAAGCCATCGGCCCGGCGTCGAGCACGTCCTTCAGGATGCGGACGTCGAGCCCGTGCCCCTCGGCGAAGTGGAACGCCTCGGCCAGCCCGGTCACCATGCTGATCAGGAAGGTGTTGACGGCCAGCTTCATGAGCAGCCCCTGCGGCACCGGCCCGCAGTCGAACACCTCGCGGCACATCGGCGTCAGGAGAGGGCGCACCCGATCCCGGTCTTCCGGCTCCCCGGCCAGCATCGCGACGAGTTGTCCCGCCTCGGCCGGCCCCCGCGATCCCGACACGGGCGCCTCGACGTATCGCCCGCTGGCCACCGCGATGCGCTCACCGAGCGCGGCCGAGTACTCCGGCGAGGTGGTGCCCATGTGCACCACGGTCCGGCCGTCCAGGTAGGGACCGAGCACGGAGTCGATCGCCTCGCCGTGAGCCAGCATGAGAAACACGATCTCGGCCCGCTCGAAGACTTCCCTCGGCCCGGCCGCGAACTGTGCGCCCGCCAGCGGCACGCCCGACCGCGTCCAGACCACAAGCTCATGGCCGGCCGCGACCAGGTTGGCCGCCATCGGCCGGCCCATCACCCCGAGCCCGAGAAACCCCAACACCATGATCGACAAGATAGGCCGTCCTCGGCATCGCGAACATGGCGATCGTGCGCCGTCATCCCGCCATTTCGCTGAGGGTCGCCTGGGCTCGATCGAGGTACTCCCGGTACAGCGCCTGACGGCCGGGCTCGATGTCGGTGATGCTTTCGGGGCCCGGGTCTTCGAGCAGCAGTTCAAGTAGGTCGCGAACGTCGGAGCGCCATTTGTCCTCGGCCAGGTAGACCGTGGGCTGGAAGCTGATGTCGCCGATGGCGCGCCAGAACGGAATGAGCGTGTAGGCCAGTTCGCGGGCGTCGATGCAGGTCTGGGCGAAGGCAGACTTCCGGATCAAATGGCCCGTCGGGCTCTCGGCCGGCACGGCTACGTCGTCGGGGCGAGGGCCGCCGCGGGGTGCGTCCTCCGGCGGCCACGGCAGGGACGGGAAGACCCATACGTCGGTGCCGTCCTCGGTGCGCACGGTCAGCCTGGCCGGGGAACCCAGCTCCCAGCAGACCCGCAGCGACTGCCAGAGGCGACGGGCGTCCTCGGGTTCGAGCTGGGCCAGGCAGAGCAGGGCGAAGCGGCGCCAGTTGACGGCCACCGGTTCGCCGACCAACTCGGCCGCGTCCACCGGGCCGTCGGTGAGCAGGACCGCCAGGCAGGTCAGGTTCGCGGCGAAGGCCGCCTGGCGCTGGGCGGCCGTGCGGCGCTCGGGCTCGTAGGCGGCCAGCGACCAGGTGGGGTGCGGATAGCCCGCGTCGGCCAGCAGCTCCAGCACCAGAGCACGGGAGCGTTCGCGGGTGCCGGGGTCGAGGCGGGCGATCAGTCCCTGGCAGAACTCCCAGAGCGGGGCTCGCCTGGTGATGACGGCGAACGAGGTCAGGGCGTGGAAGAAGCCGGCGTCCAGAGTGGCGCCCTGGCGGCGCCGCAGCCGGGCCCGGTCCTCGGCCAGCTCGGTCATGGCGCTGACGATCTGGCGGGCGGCGAGGAATTCGGCGAAGGTGGCGTGCAGGAACTCGAAACTGCGCTCGACGCCGCCCGTGTCGCGGCTCGCCTGGGACTCGTGGACGAAGAAGAAGCGGCCCACCAGCAGCTGACCGACGCCGAGCGGGCGGGTCGAGGCGGCGGTCGTGCGGTCCTCGGCGCTGAGCAGCTGGCGGGCGTCCTCGTCCAGCTCGGGTTCGAGAATGACGTCGCGGCCGCGGTTGTGCATGGCGATCGCGACCGCGGACAGGCGGCGCCACTCGGCCGCCACCTCGGCATCCCACTGCTCCGGGCCCAGGTCGCCGCCGAACTTGTCGACCTGCCGCTCGAAGAAGTCCTTGAAAATGCGCTCGTAGAGCTCGACCCGGCCCAGCCCGCCGCCCGTGTCCTGCAGCTGGTTGCCGCGACTGTCGTAGATGGCCAGCAGGAGCAGCAGCAGCGGCTGCTCGGCCAGTTCGCGGTGCGCGATCGCCGCCTCGACCGGCAGCGTCCGCAGGCCGCGGGCGGCCAGGCCGGGCGCGTTGAGGCCGTTCCAGACCCGCAGCCAGGCGGCGATCTGCTCGTCGCCGAACTGGTCGAGCCGGACGACCGTGGTCTTCTCCGGGATGCGGGCCCGGTCGGCGACCACGGTGCGGCTGGTGACCACGATGGCCAGCGGGCGGCCCAGCTCGGCCTCGCGCTGCTGGAAGTCCTGCAGCTGTTCCAGGTAACCGGCCCAGTTCTGGCCGGTGGCCTGCAGCAGCTCGTCGAAGCCGTCCATCATGACGACCGGCAGCGCCGGGCCGGCCCGGCGGATCAGCTCGGGCCAGGTGACCGACTCGCCGAGCTGGAGTTCCAGGGCCTCCTGGATCTGCTGCTGCACGGGCGCGTCGGCTCGCACGTTGCGCAGCTCGACCCGGACCGGCAGGAAACCGGCGGTGGCCAGCCGGGCGGCGAGCACCCGGGTGAGCACCGACTTGCCGGAGCCGGGCTGTCCGAGCACGACGATCGGCCGGTCGGTGGCCTCCGGGGTGGTGAGCACGGCGATCAGGAAGTCCTGCACGGCGGGCAGCCGGCGGCTCTCCTCGGCCCACCATCGCTCGGTGGCGACCAGGCTGCCCGGGTTGGCGATCGCCACGTGCCCGGCCGGTTCCTGGTAGCCGTCGCGCAGGGTGGGCAGGTTCAGGTCGGGGGCGTCGGCGGCGCTGAGGATCGGCTTGTCCATCCGGGCCTCGTAGATCCGGACGAGGCCGTCGCGCACGGCGTCGGTCGCGGCGTGCCGCTCGGCGCTCGCCTCCCGGATCAGCTCGCGGGTGGCCCGGGCGTCGAAGTCCTGGGTCCAGAGGCGGAACTCGGGGATCTCGGCGGCGAGCCGGCGGTAGGCCTCGCGGTAGCGCCGGATCGAGTCGGCGCCGATCTCCTCGAGGCCGGGCCGCAGGTCCTTGCCCTCGAAGAGGCGCATCCCGGACAGGAACTGCACGACGAAGGCCGCCATCTGCCGGCAGTAGGTCTCGACGTCCTGCTCCAGGGACTCCGCCGGGTGCAGCGGGGTCGGACAGGGCGCGTGCGCGTGCGCGAGCTGGGCCACCATGCTGTCGTAGGAGCCGGTCACCGGTTCACCGGCCGCGATCGCCGCCTGCTCGGCGGCGCTGATCCCGGCCGCGTCGAGTTGCATGCCGTGGGCCTCGAACCACGCGTCGAGGGCCTCGTAGAAGGACACCAGCACGATGACCGTGTGGGCCGCCACCAGGCGATCGGTGCGGTCGAAGCGGCTCAGGCCCCGGACCTTGTTCCGCCACGCGCGGACCGCGGCGTGTCCCCAGCTCACGACCTGGTCACGCAGCGCGAAGAAATCGACCGTCCCGGCGCTGGCCACGGTCACCACGCCCGCCGCCGCACCGGCCGCCGATCCCGCGCGGGTGACCAGCTCGGCATCGCCGTCGAGAAGCCGGACCGCGTCGGCGAAGGACAGTCCCCGTGACCTCATCGGGCGGACGTTAACGGACGGTGTCCGCCCGGTCCATCCGGCGGTGCTCACCTCCGTACGATATGAGGTATTTGTCGTTGCTCTTGATCGTGGCGACGGAACCGTGGCGAGAACGGCGTGCTCGGACAATGCTGGGGGTCGTGGAAACTGAACTCTTCATCGGTGGCAAGTGGGTCCCCGCGTCCTCCGGGGATCGATTCGACGTGCTCGATCCGGCGACCGGGGACGTGATCGCCTCCGTCGCCGATGGCGGGGAGAGCGATGCGATGGCGGCGGTCGACGCGGCCGCGGCGGCGGGAAAAACCTGGGCAAAAACCCCTCCGCGCGTACGGGGGGAAGCTCTGCGCCGGGCGTTCGAGCTGATGACGGCGCGGGCGGACGAGCTGGCCAAGCTGATCTCGCTGGAGAACGGCAAGGCGCTGACCGACGCCAAGGGCGAGGTCACGTACGCGGCCGAGTTCTTCCGGTGGTTCGCGGAGGAGGCCGTGCGCGGGGAGGGGATGATCAGCACGGCGCCGAGCGGGGCCAACCGGATCCTCGTCGTGCGGCAGCCGGTCGGGGTGTGTGTGCTGGTGACGCCGTGGAACTTCCCGGCCGCGATGGCGACCCGGAAGATCGGGCCGGCGCTCGCGGCGGGGTGCACGGTGGTCCTCAAGCCGGCCAGTGACACGCCGCTGACCGCGCTGGCGATGGCGGCGATCCTGGCCGAGGCGGGCGTGCCGGACGGGGTGGTCAACGTGCTGCCCTCGCGAAGCTCGGGCAAGGTCGTATCGAAGATGCTGCACGACCCGCGGGTACGCAAGGTGTCGTTCACCGGGTCGACCGAGGTCGGGCGGATCCTGCTCGCCCAGGCGGCCGACACCGTCGTGAACACGTCGATGGAGCTGGGCGGCAACGCGCCGTTCCTGGTCTTCGCGGACGCCGACCTGGACGCGGCGCTGGACGGCGCGATGATCGCGAAGATGCGCAACGGCGGCGAGGCGTGCACGGCGGCGAACCGGTTCTACGTCGAGGCGCCGGTGGCCGAGGAGTTCTCCCGGCGTCTGGCCGAGCGGATGGCCGGCCTCGTGGTGGGCCCGGGGACCGACGAGAAGACGCAGGTCGGGCCCCTGGTGAACGAGGACACCGTGGCGAAGGTCGACGGGCTCGTGCGGGGTGCGCTCGACGGCGGCGCCACGGCGGTCACCGGCGGCACGCGGCCGGGCGGGCCGGGCTTCTACTACCCGCCGACCGTGCTGACCGGGGTGCCGGGGGACGCGCCGATCCTGCGCGAGGAGATCTTCGGGCCGGTCGCGCCGATCGTCACGTTCACCTCCGAGGACGAGGCGGTCCGGTACGCGAACGACACCGAGTTCGGGCTGGTCGCGTACGTCTTCACCCGTGACCTCGCCCGCGGCCTGCGGGTGAGCGAGGCGATCGAGGCCGGCATGGTCGGCCTCAACCGGGGCCTGGTCAGCGACCCGGCGGCGCCGTTCGGCGGGGTCAAGCAGAGCGGGATCGGGCGCGAGGGCGGCCACGAGGGGCTGCTGGAGTACCTGGAATCGAAGTACATCGCGCTCAACTGGTAGTTCGCTGAGAAGAAGGCCGGGGGTCTTGCCCCCGGCCTTCTCTATTCCGCTATTGTGCTAGGCACCTAGTGGAATAGGGATGCCAATGATCGAGTTCCATCTGGACGCCCGCTCGGGCGTCGCGCCCTACATGCAGCTGATCCAGCAGGTGCGCCACGCCATGCGGCTGGGCCTGCTGAAGGAGGGCGACAAGCTGCCCACGGTCAAGGACGTCGTGGCCAGCGTCGCCATCAACCCGAACACGGTGCTCAAGGCGTACCGCGAGCTGGAGTACGAGGGGCTCGTGCAGCCCCGGCCCGGCCTCGGCACGTTCGTGACCCGCACCCTCGGCGACGAGGCCGACCTGGCCGCGCACGAGCCGCTGCGCCGCGACCTCGAGGGCTGGCTGGCCAAGGCGCGCGACGCCGGTCTCGACGACGAGAGCATCGAGGCGCTGTTCGTGAACACATTTCGTCACTTTTCGGCTGAGCGAGCAGGAAGACGGGGGTAACGACGATGACGAGCGTGGTCGTGACTGAAGGCCTCACCAAGCGGTACGGCCGGCGCCCGGCGCTGGCCGACTGCACCCTCGACATCCCGGCCGGCCACGTGGTCGGCCTGGTCGGGCCGAACGGCGCGGGGAAGTCGACGCTGCTGCAGCTGATCTGCGGGCTGTTGCGGCCCTCCGCGGGCCGGCTGTCGGTGCTCGGCGGTGAACCGGCCAGCGGCTCGGCCCGGCTCGGCTTCGTCGCCCAGGACACCCCGGTCTACTCCGGTCTCAGCGTCGAGGAGCACCTGCGCTTCGGCGCCCACCTCAACCCGTCCTGGGACGACCAGCTCGCCCACGAGCGGGTCGACCGGCTCGGCCTCGACCCCAAGCAGAAGGCCGGTAAGCTCTCCGGCGGCCAGCGCGCCCAGCTCGCCCTGACCGTGGCCATCGCCAAGCGGCCCGACCTGCTGCTGCTCGACGAGCCGGTCGCCGCCCTCGACCCGCTCGCGCGCCGCGAGTTCCTTCAAGGACTCATGGAGTACGTCGCCGAGTCCGGCACCAGCGTCGTCATGTCCTCCCACCTGGTCGCCGACCTGGAACGTGTCTGCGACTACCTGATCGTGCTGGTCCGGTCCCGCGTGCGGGTCGCGGGGGAGGTGGAGGAACTGCTCGCCACCCACCACCGGCTCACCGGCCCGCGGATCGACCCGGAGGCGCTCGGCCCCGGCCGCGCGGTGGTGCATGCCCGGCACACCGACGTGCAGTCCACGCTCGTGGTGCGCAGTTCCGCCCCGATCGAGGACCCGGCGTTCAGCGTCGACGGCATCGATCTGGAAGACCTCGTTCTGGCCTACATGTCCGAAGCGGCCGAGTCGGGCCGCGACCGCGTACTGGAGAAGCAGCGATGACCTGGCTCACCTGGCGGCAGTTCCGCACCCAAGCTCTGATCGGCATCGGGCTCGCGGCGGTGGTCGCCGCGGTCTTCCTCGCGACCCGGGGATCGCTGCTGGCCATGGCCCGCGACTCCGGCTACACCGGCTGCACCGCCGACTGCGACAAGCTCGCTTCCCAGTTCCTCCGTCAGGTCGAGGGCTCGATCTACGGCCGGCTGCTGTTCAACGGCAGCGTCCTGCTGTACCTCACGCCCGCGCTGATCGGCCTGTTCTGGGGCGCCCCGCTGGTGGCCCGCGAGCTGGAGACCGGCACCCACCGCCTGGTCTGGAACCAGACCGTGAGCCGCCAGCGGTGGCTGGGCGTCAAGCTCGGCGCGATCGGCCTGGCGTCGGTCGTCGTCGCCGGCCTGATGAGCTGGGCGTTCACGGCCTGGGCGAGCCCGATCGACCGGGCCGGCGGCTGGATCCAGCCGGAGAACTTCACCGTGCGGGGCGTGGTGCCGATGGGCTACGCGGCGTTCGCCTTCGTGGCCGGGGTGGCGATCGGCATGGTGATGCGCCGGACCGTCGCGGCGATGGCCGTCACGCTCGTCGTCGTCGCGGCCGCGATCTTCCTGTCGATGACCTTCCTCCGCCCGCATCTGGTGCCGCAGACCACCCTCCAGGGCACGCTCACGGCCGAGTCGATCGGCGGGATCAGCCTCAGCCGGGAGGACCCGAACCGGGTCATTCGCGTCGAGGCGGACGCACCGGTACGCAACGCCTGGGTCCTCAGCAACACGGTGATAACGACGTCCGGCGACCTTTTCCGCGGCCCGTACGACCCCGCCAAGTGCGGCCCGGACGCGACCGGCGGCCGGGACTCCTGTGCCCAGTGGATCGCTTCGCAGGATCTGAAACAAAAAGTGATCTACCTGGGCCCGGAGAAATTCTGGCCACTCCAGTGGCGCGAGCTCGGGGTATTTCTGGTACTTTCGGCGCTTCTCGCGATCTTCTGCTTCTGGTGGATACGCCGCCGGGTGGCGTAGGGTCCGATGGCACTTTGGGTAGTCGGCCGATGCTTACGCACGGGTAGTGAACTATTTTTCACCCGGGCGCCGTACCCCTTGTCGAGCGCATCGAGTGCTGCTCGATACTGGGGGACGTTTCGGCGGACCACACAGGTCGGGATCCACCTGAGAGGACTTCTCGGAAATGCGCAAGAAGCTGCTGGCGCTCGTGACAGTCGGGCTGCTGGCTACGGCCACCATGACAGCGTGCGACGATTCAGACTCGTCGGGTAACGCTAGTGGCTCGGATTCCGGCGGCGGTTCGGGCTCGGCCCGGATCGGGGTGATCATGCCGGACACCAAGAGCTCGACGCGCTGGGCCAACGAGGACCCGAAGTACCTCAAGAAGGCGTTCGACGCCGCCGGCATCCCGGTCGAGATCGTGAACGCCCAGGGCGACCGGGCGAACTTCGTGAAGATCGGCACCGACATGGTGAACAGCGGCGTGAAGGTGCTGCTGATCGCGAACCTGGACTCGGACACCGGCAAAGAGGTGCTCGACAAGGCCAAGGCCAAGAAGATCCCGACGATCGACTACGACCGTCTCACGCTCAACGGCGGCGCCGACTACTACGTCAGCTTCGACAACGAGAAGGTCGGCCAGCTCCAGGCGAACGGCCTGATCAACTGCCTCAAGGCCAAGGGCGCGGTCAACCCGGTCATCGCGGAGCTCAATGGCTCGCCGACCGACAACAACGCGACGCAGTTCAAGGTCGGCTACGACAGCCTGCTCGACGGCAGGTACGACGCCGCCGAGTACACCAAGGGCCCCGACCAGTCCGTCCCCGACTGGGACAACGAAGAGGGCGGCAAGATCTTCGCCCAGATGCTGGACCAGCAGCCGCGGATCGGCGGCGTCCTCGCCGCGAACGACGGTCTCGGCGGAGCGGTGATCAAGGTGCTGCGCTCCAAGGGCCTCGCCGGCCGGGTTCCCGTGACCGGCCAGGACGCGACCCTCGAGGGCCTGCAGAACGTGCTGGCCGGCGACCAGTGCGTCACGATCTACAAGGCCATCGAGCCGGAGGCGCAGGCCGCCGCCAACCTGGCCATCGCTCTGTACAAGGGCCAGAAGCCGACCGCCGGTTCCCAGATCAAGGACCCGGAGTCCGGCGCCTACGTGCCGTTCGTGAGCCTCGAGCCGCGGCAGATCACCGCGGCCAAGGTCAAGGACGTAGTGGCCGACAAGTTCGTCACCAAGAAAGACCTCTGCACCGGCAAGTACGCCGCCCTCTGCGTCGAGTACGGCGTCAAGTAACCGCGCCCACCGCTGGGTTTCGCAAGAGGGGGTGGGACGCAACCGCAGGTTTGGTTGCGTCCCACCCCCTCTTGCGAGCCGAGGCCGGGGTGTGGGGCGGAGCCCCACGGTTTTATATCCCGGGGCTGAGGCGAATCCGCACCCGCCGATTCTGCCGCCCCTTGCTCTCCACCTTGACCACCTCAACGTGCCCCACCTGCCCGGTGGAAGCCACGTGAGTCCCCCCATCCGCCTGCACATCAAGCCCGACGATATCGATCACCCGGATCTCCGGCTGCTCGAGCGGCGGCAACGCGTCCTGAGTCCGCACCAGCGTCGGAATCAACAGCGCCTCCTCCCGCGGCAGCACCCGGGCGACGATCTTCCGGTCGGCCGCGATCTCGGCGTTGACCGCGTCCTCCAGGGCCTGCTTGAACCCCGGCGGCACCTCGGGCAGGTTGAAGTCCATCCGAGCCTCCCCGGGCTGCATGTTCCCGCCGGTGACCAGCGCCCCGAAGTCCCGGAACACCGTTCCGCAGAGAATGTGCAGACCGGAGTGGGTACGCATGAGCGTGCTGCGGCGGTCGTCGTCGATCGCGCCGCGCACCGTCGCCCCCGTCGGCGGCACCGGGTCACCCGGCGCCGGGATCAGGTAGAAGTCGTCGCCCTTGCGGGTGTCGACGATCCGGGTCTGCACGCCCTGCCAGAGCAGCACCCCGTGGTCCGGAGGCTGACCGCCGCCGCCCGGGTAGAAGGCGGAGCGGTCCAGCACGATGCCCGCCTCCGGGTCGGACGAGAGCACGGTGCAGTCCCACTCCCGCAGCGTCGGGTCTTCCCAGTCCAGCCTGGCGCTCATGCTGTGCCCTCCTTTGGCATGCGCTCCTGGCCCTCGCCTGCGAGGCCGTCGTCCGGTGCGGCTGGGTGCCGCTCGGTGCAGTCGCTCATGCCAGCAGCTCCTTCACTCGGGGGATGACCTCGGTGCCGTAAAGCTCGATCGCGGCCATCTGATTGGCGTGCGGCAGCGTGCCGGCCGAGTACTTCAGGTCGAAACGCTGGATGCCCAGGTCCTTGACCGTCTTGGCGACCTTCCGGGCCACGGTCTCGGGAGAGCCGGCGTGCCAGGCGCCCTCGTGGATGTCGGCCTCGAACCGGTCGCGGGTCAGCGGCGGCCAGCCACGCTCGCGGCCGATGCGGTTCATCATCACGCGTACGTGCGGCCAGAGCAGCTCGGCGGCCTTCTCGTCGGTCTCGGCCACGAAGCCGGGGCTGTGCACCGCGATCGGCAGGTCCTCGGGCTGGCCGAACTCCTTGAGCGCGCGCCGGTAGAGGTCGACGTAGGGCGCGAACCGGGCGGGCGCGCCGCCGATGATCGCGAGGACCAGCGGGAAGCCGTACTCGGCGCAGCGGATCACCGACTCGGGGCTGCCGCCCACGCCGATCCAGGTCTTGATGCGGCCCGACTCGGTCTTGGGGTAGACCTGCTGCTCCTTGAGGCTCGCGCGGACCTTCCCCTCCCAGGTCACCGGGCCTTCGGTGAGGAGTTTCGCCATGAGGTCGACCTTTTCGGCGAACAGCTGGTCGTAGTCGGTGAGGTCGAAGCCGAACAGCGGGAACGACTCGGTGAAGGAGCCGCGGCCCAGCACGATCTCGGCCCGGCCGCCGGAGACCGCGTCGAGGGTGGCGAACCGTTCGAAGACGCGTACCGGGTCGTCGGAGCTGAGCACGGTGACCGCGGTGCCCAGCGCGATGCGCTCGGTGCGGCTCGCGATCGCGGCGAGCACGATCTCGGGAGAGGAGACCGCGAAGTCGTCGCGGTGGTGCTCGCCGAGGCCGAACGCGTCGACGCCGAGCCGGTCGGCCAGGGTCGCCTGTTCGATGACGTTGCGGATGACCTGCGCGTAACTCTCGTCGGCGGTCTTGTCGCCGAACGTATCCAGACCGAATTCCACGGTGATCACGTTACCTGCGCCCTTTCAGACGCCTCCCGAGCTCCCGGGCTATCTCCTTCTGCGCATCCCGCTCGGCCATGACCTGCCGCTTGTCGTACGACTTGAGGCCGCGCGCCATACCGAGCTCGACCTTGGCCCACCCGTTGCTGAAGTACATCGAGAGCGGCACCAGGGTCAGTCCGTTGCCGTCGCGCAGCTGGTTGATGATCTTCGCGATCTCGACCTTGTGCAGCAGCAGCTTGCGGGTGCGGCGGGGGACATGATTGGTCCAGCTGCCGTAGCCGTACTCGGCGATGTGCAGGCCGTACAGCATGATCTCGCCCTCGTGCTCCTGGGCGAACGCGTCGACCAGGGAGGCGCGGCCCTCACGAAGGGACTTGACCTCGGTGCCGGCCAGGACGAGGCCCGCCTCGTAGGTCCTGAGGATCGCGTAGTCGTGCCGCGCCTTCTTGTTCGACGCGATCAGCTTCTGGCCCGTCTCTTTCGCCACGCCTTACGGTACCGGCCGCCGCATCGCGTACGTGACGCTACTGAGCCGGTGTGGCTCGTCCTTCACGTGGATCGCGGCCCGGGCGTACGCCTGCCAGCCGGCGGCCCCCGCCCGGTTGAGGTGGCGCAGGTCGTCGAAGCGCTCGTCGGTGCCCCAGCGCAGGACCCCGCCCGGGTGATGGAAGGTCGCCGTCCAGTCCATGAATCTGTCGGTGCCGAGCGTGCCGGCGGCGCGGTACTCCAGCCGCGCGTACTCCCAATTGGTCACCCGTTCGATTATGCCGGTACCGCAACGGGTGCGCTGTCCGATCCCGACAGCCGCGACCGCCTCGCAGGATAGGCCACGGCGGGCGAACCGCCATCGAAAGCCGAGGATCCGACAGTGACCCCGGTTACCCCTCCCTGAGATAACCCTGAGCTTGGCGTATTCAGGGTTGGGCGGTTCGGGGCGCTCGGCATACCCTTCGCCCGACAAGGCTGAGGTTCACGTCTCGGGGGGAGACGCAGATGGCTACGGGTGGGTTGGCGCGACTGGTCTGCGGCCGATGGTCGAAATGGATCGTCCTGGCGCTCTGGGTGGTGATCCTGGCAATCGCGGCGCCGCTGGCCGGCAAGCTGACCGGCGTCGAGAAGAACGACAACTCGGCCTGGCTGCCGAGCGGCGCCGAGGCGACCCAGGTCGCCGATCTGCAGAAGCAGTTCAACCCCGACGACATCGTCCCGGCGATCGTCGTCTACGAGCGGGCGGGCGGCATCACGCAGGCCGACCAGGACAAGGCCGCGGCCGACGCGAAGGCGTTCGCCACGGTGGAGGGCGTCACCGGCCAGGTGACCCCGCCGGTCCTGTCGCAGGACAAGCAGGCCCTCCTGACCATCGTCCCGATCAAGGTCGACGCGGACGGGTGGGACAAGATCCTCGACTCCGTCGACTCGATCAAGACCATTTCCAGTACGGGGGCAGCCGGGCTCGAGGTGCATCTGACCGGTCCGGCCGGCAACGCGGCCGACTCGGCCTCCGCGTTCCAGGGCATCGACGGCACTCTGCTGTACACGACCTTGATCGTGGTGGCGGTGATCCTGCTCATCACGTACCGCAGCCCGGTCCTCTGGCTCTTCCCGATCATCACCGCGGGCGTGGCGCTGACCACCGCGCAAGCGGTCATCTATCTGCTGGCCAAACACGCCGGCCTGGTGGTGAACGCGCAGAGCGCCGGCATCCTCACGGTGCTGGTCTTCGGCGCCGGCACCGACTACGCGCTCCTGCTGGTCGCGCGGTACCGGGAGGAACTGCGTAAACACGACGACCGGCACGAAGCGATGATGATGGCCCTGCACCGCGCCGGGCCGGCGATCATCGCGAGCGCCGCCACCGTCGCGGTCGGCATGTCGATCCTCACGCTCGCCGACCTCAACTCGACCTCCGGCCTCGGCCCGGTCGCCGCGCTCGGCATCGTGGTCGGGCTGCTCGCGATGATCACGCTGCTGCCCGCGCTGCTGGTGATCTGCGGCCGCTGGCTGTTCTGGCCGGCCCGCCCGAAGTACGGCACGGCCGAGCCGACGGCGACCGGCTTCTACGCCAAGCTCGGCGCCCGCATCGGCCGCCGCCCGCGCGCGGTCTGGATCGGCACCGCCCTCGCGCTCGGCGTGATGTGCCTCGGCCTGCTCCAGCTGAACGCGAACGGCCTGTCCACGGCCGACAGCTTCACCACCAAGCAGCCCTCGGTCGTCGGCGAGGAGGCGATGTCCCGCCACTTCCCGGCCGGCGGTGGGCAGCCGGTCACCGTGATCGCCAACGCGGCCCAGGCCGACCAGGTCCGCCAGGTCTTCGCCGGGGTCGACGGGATCACCGCGGTCGCCGACCCGGTGACCAAGAACGGGCTGGTCCAGCTCGACGGCACGCTGGCCTCCGCACCCGACAGCAAGGCCGCGCAGGCCACGGTCGACCGGGTACGAGACGCCGTGCACGCGGTGCCCGGCGCGAACGCGAAGGTCGGCGGCGCGACCGCGATGGTGGTCGACATCAACGCGGCCAACCGGCACGACAACCAGCTGATCATTCCGCTCGTCCTGCTGGTCGTACTGGTGATCCTCAGCCTGCTGCTCCGGGCGATCGTGGCGCCGCTCATCCTCATCGCCACGGTGGTGCTGTCGTTCGCGGCGGCGCTCGGGGTCAGCGCGCTGGTCTTCCGGCATCTGTTCAACTTCGCCGGCGAGGACACGTCGTTCCCGCTGTTCGTCTTCGTGTTCCTGGTCGCGCTCGGCATCGACTACAACATCTTCCTGATGACCCGGGTACGCGAGGAGGCGCGCACGCACGGCACCCGGCGCGGCGCGCTGATCGGTCTCGCCGCCACCGGCGGTGTGATCACCTCGGCCGGCATCGTGCTCGCCGGCACGTTCGCGGCGCTGGGCAGCCTGCCCCTGGTCGCGTTCGCCGAGATCGGGTTCGCGGTCGCGTTCGGCGTCCTGCTCGACACGCTGATCGTGCGGTCGGTGCTGGTCACGGCGCTCAACCTGGACATCGGCCGGCACATGTGGTGGCCCAGCAAGCTCGCTCAGGTGCGCGACGAGCCCGAGAGCGGGGCCGCCCCGCAGGAGGCGTTGTCATCATCTGAACCCGAGCTAACGCACTGACGGCCGCGCCTTGCAGGGTCGGGGGACACCGACCCTGCAAGGAGGCGTAGCCATGAAGGCCGTCCGCGTCCATTCCTACGGAAAACGACCCTCCCTCGACGACGTGCCCGAGCCCCGGGTGACCGGGCCGTTCGATGTCCTGGTGCAGGTCGGCGCGGCCGGACTCTGCCGCACCGACCTGCACATCATCGAGGGCCAATGGGCCGAGAAATCCGGCGTGCAGCTCCCGTACACGATCGGGCACGAGAACGCCGGCTGGGTGCGGGCGGTCGGCAGCGCCGTCACCAACGTCGCCGAGGGCGACGCCGTGATCCTCCACCCGCTGGTCACCTGCGGGCTGTGCCGGCCCTGCCGCTCGGGCGACGACGTGCACTGCGAGAACTCCCGCTTCCCCGGCATCGACTCCGACGGCGGGATGGCCGATTACCTGCTGACCAGCGCCCGCTCGGTGGTCAAGCTCGCGCCCGGGCTCGAACCGGCGGCGGTCGCGGCGCTCGCCGACGCGGGACTGACCGCCTACCACGCCGTGCGCAAGGCGGTGCCGCTGTTGTACCCGGGCACGACCTGCGTGGTGATCGGCGCGGGCGGGCTCGGCCACATCGGCGTGCAGTGCCTGATCGCGATGACCGCGGCCCGCGTCGTGGTGGTCGACCCCAACCCGGCGGCCCGGGAGCTCGCGCAGGCCCTGGGCGCGCACGAGGTCACCGACCGCACGGACGACCTGGTGGACAGCGCGCACGTGGTGCTCGACTTCGTCGGCGAGCAGGGCGCCGAGAAGCAGGGCCTGGCCATGACGCGCCGGGCCGGCAGCTACTTCGTGATCGGGTACGGCGGGTCGGTCGACATCCCGACCATCGACCTGATCTCCACCGAGCGCAACATCATCGGCAACCTGGTCGGGTCGTACAACGACCTCGACGAGCTGATGACGCTGGCCGCGCAGGGCAAGGTCACCCTGCACACGCGTACCTATCCGCTGGCCGCCGTGAACGAGGCCATGGACGATCTGGAGGCCGGTCGCCTGCAGGGACGCGGAATCCTGGTCCCCTGATGTACCGGAAGGACGGGCACGACTACTTCGTCGTCGACGGGCACGCGCACTTCTGGGACGGCAGCCCGTCCAATCAGATCAACCGGTACGGCGAGGGCTTCATCAAATGCTTCCACGACTACCACCGCAACCTGTCGCCGGACTCGTACCGGTGGACGCTGGAGGAGTTCGAGCGCTTTCCGGAAGAGCGGATGCTGCACGACCTGTTCGAGGTGGGGTACGACGACGTCGCCATTCTCCAGTCGACGTACCTCACCGACTGGTTCGTGAACGGGTTCAGCACGACGGCCCAGAACGGGGAGATCGCCGAGCGGTACCCGGGCCGGTTCATCGTCAACGGGCGCTTCGATCCGCGCGACGGGGAGGCGGGGCTGGAGGAGCTCGAACGGCTGCACGAGCGGTGGCAGCTGCAGGGGGTGATGCTCTGCACCGCCGAGTGGAAGGGCGACAGCAAGGGCTGGAAGCTGAGCGACCCCTGGGCGTACCGATATCTGGAGAAATGCGTCTCGCTGGGGATCCGGAACATCCACGTGCACAAGGGGCCGACGATCTACCCGATGAACCGGGACGCCTTCGACGTGGCCGACGTGGACGACGCGGCGACCGCGTTCCCGGGGCTGCGGTTCATCGTCGAGCACGTGGGACTGCCGCGGCTGGAGGACTTCTGCTGGATCGCCACCCAGGAGCCGAACGTCTACGGCGGGCTGGCGATGGCGTTGCCGTTCCTGCACACCCGTCCGCGGTACTTCGCACGGATCATCGGTGAGCTGCTGTACTGGCTGGGCGAGGACCGGATCCTGTTCGGCAGCGACTACGCCGTCTGGCAGCCGAAATGGCTGGTCGAGAAGTTCGCCGAGTTCCAGATCCCGGAAGACCTTCGCGGCGAGTACGGCGAGCTGACCCCCGCGATCAGGAAGAAGATCCTCGGGTTGAACGCCGCCCGTCTCTACGACATCGAGGTGCCGGCGCCGGAAGCGGCCACGGCCTGAGCCCCGCTGCCCGGACGGCCGCTCCCCAGACGGCGGCCGTCTCCCCGCCGGCGGCCGGCACTCCCGGCCGCCGGCCCGGGGCTACTTGACGGCGAGCTCGCCCAGGTCGGACCAGTCGTCCTGGTCGATCATCTGGCTGATGATCTTCGGGGTGGCCACCAGGTACTGCGGAAGGTCCTGCTGGGCCTGCTTGAAGTGCGCCGAACCGACGTGGGCCGCGCCCGCGTCGCCGTCGCGGAACGCCTCGACCAGCACGTACTCCTGCGGGTTGTCGAGGCTCCGCGACCAGTCGAACCACATGCAGCCCGGCTCGTTGCGCGTCGCCGTGGTGAAGGGACCGGAGATCTCCGGCCAGCGCTCGGCATGCTCCGGCTTGATCAGGAACTTGGCGGTAATGAAGATCATCGGTGTTCGCCTTTCGCGCGATCAGCCATCGGGGTTCCCTCCCCGGCGGCACGGACGGACGCTTGGTGCATGAGCGGCAAAGGTGCTGGCCTCCTGCAGTCGGTCGAACGGGCCATGAGGGTCCTCGACCACATCGCCGCCTCGCCCGGCCCGGTCGCGGCCCGGGAGGTGGCCAAGTCGCTCGGTTTGACTCTCCCTACCACCTACCATCTGCTGACCACTCTGGTCACGGGTGGATATCTGGTTCATCTTCCTGAGGAAAAGGCGTACGCGCTCGGGCACCGCGTGGACGATCTCGCCCGCGGGCTGCACCGGCAGATCGCGGTGCCGCCGTCGGTCCAGCGCGTGGCCGACATCGTCCACCAGCAGGCGCAGGCGGCGGCCTACTACGCGGCCCTGCGCGACGCCGAGATGATCGTCGCTCACGTGGCCGAGTGCTCCCAGCATCCGCGGATCCGCCCGCTGGACGTCGGCTTCCACCAGGCGCCGCACGCCACCGCCTTCGGCAAGCTGATGCTGGCCACGCTCCCGCTCGAGGACCGGGAGGCGGTGCTCGACCACACCGGGACGCCGTCGGTCACCCCGGCCACGGTCACCAGCCGCACCCTCCTCACTCGCCAGCTGCGGCAGGTCAGCGGCACCGGGCTGGCGGTGGAGGTCGACGAGTTCCAGGCGGGCCTGAGCTGCATGGCGGCCCCGGTGACGGACGCGGCCGGGCGCTTCGTCGGCGCCGTGGCCATCTCGATGCCCACGACCCGGCTGCGCGCCGACCGCTGGACGGCCGAGCGCGCGGTCCGGCTGGGCGCGGTCCGCGCCACCCGGGCCGTGGCCCTGGCCACCGCCACCCGGACCGGGCGCCTCATCTGAGGCGAATGGGTACTCTGTCCGGATGCAGCGGCACGAGATCGACAACGAGTTGTCCACGACCGGAGCGCAGGAGCTGCTCGATTCCGCCTCCGCCGCCCATCTCGCCTACACCGGCAAGGACGGAACGCCCCGGGTGATCCCGGTCGGCTTCTTCTGGACCGGCACCGAGTTCGTGATCGCCACCGCCACGACGTCACCCAAGGTCTCAGCTCTTGCCGTACGCCCGGACGTCGCGCTGTCGATCGACGGAGGCGACACGCCCGGCCAGGCGCGGGCCCTCTCGATCCGCGGCCGGGCCGACGTCGCGATCGTCGACGGGGTGGTGCCGGAGTACCTGGCCGCCGCCCGGAAGTCGATGGACGCCGGCGCGGCCGCCGAGTTCGAGAAGAACGTCCGCGTGATGTACCCGCGGATGGCCCGCATCGCAATCGTTCCGCGGTGGGCCCGCTTCTACGACTTCGGCGCCGGCCGAATTCCGAAGTTCCTGCAGGACCTGGCCGCCCAGGCGGGCTTCTGACCACCTCGCCCGGGCCGGACGCCGTCGTGGCGTCGGTCTGCGACCGGATGGGACTCGACGGCAGCGATGCGTGCCTGGTGCAGCACGCGGCCAACGCGCTCTTCCGCCTTCCCGGGGCGGGCGTGATGCTTCGGCTCTCAACCCAGCCGGTCGACCGTCTGGTGCGGGTTGCCCGCGAACTCTCGGCCGCGGGTGTGCCGGTGGCCGACCTCGCTCCCGGTGTGCCGCAACCGGTGACCGCCGACGGCTGGTGGGCGACCGCCTGGACGTTGCACCCGGCCCTGCCGGACCGCCTCCCGGCGGCAGCTCTCGCCGGCCCACTGGCGGCGTTGCACGCGGTACGGCTGTCCGGGCTGCCCCGGTGGGACCTGATCGGAGCGATCCGGGCGTTCCTGATGCCCTTGGCCGCGGCCGACTCGACGTGGGCTCACGAACATCTCGGCCGTTCGATGTCCGAGCTGATCGGGCAACTGCTGACGCGCTGCGACGAGATCGAGCGGGAACTGGCCGCGGTGACCTGGACTCTGCCGGTAGGCACGATCCACGGGGACGCCCACACCGGAAACTTGCTGCGTACAGCGGCCGGCCGGGTGCTGCTCTGCGACCTCGACACGGTCGCCGACGGGCCACGCGAGGCGGACCTCGCACCCGTCGCACACGGCGTGGCCCGGTTCGGCCGTGATCGCGCCGACTACGAGAGCTTCGCCGACCGGTACGGGTTCGACCTGCTCGGCGCACCCTCCTGGCCGGCTCTGCGCCGCCTGCGGGACCTCCAGATGGCCGTCTACATGCTGCCGCGCCCACCGGCCGATCCGGTCGCCACCGGCGAGCTCGCGCATCGGCTGCGCACCCTCCTCGAGGGGGACGACGACGCCAAGTGGTACCGGTATCCGGCGTTCTTCTGACGGCTGGTTGGCGGGCCGACTCGCCCGCCGTGAGCGGCCTACCCGCCCTGCGCGGCCCACTCGCCCTGAGCGGGCCCGGCCGGCCCGGCCCCACCTCGCACCGCGTGGAGGTGGGCCGGGCCTATCACTATCGGCGGTTGTCTTCTACGTGGATGACGGTCAGGGAGTGGGCGTCCTGGTCGCGTTTGGAGCGGCCGTACAGGCCCGCGGCCAGAGGGGTGTTGTCGCCGTCCTGGGCGATCTCCTCGGGGGAGACATAGGTCAGGACGTCGGGGTGGTGGCTGGTGATCACCCAGCCGGGGGTGGTCTCCAACGGGACCGTGCCGAAATCCGCGGCCGGGGTGCCGGGGTGAACCGGGCCCGAGTCGCGAAGGACCGAAACGGCCTGGGCGGCCAGGTCGTCGCCGGGGGTGGTGAGCACGACGCAGGTGCCGTGCTCGAAGAGAACCCAGGACTTCTCGTCGTCGGCGATGATCTGACGCCAGGTATCCACCAAGGGATCCGAATCCGCCATGCGGTCCGCCTTCCTCGTTGTTCGCACTGCGGACGCAGTATGCCCGCCGGGTACGACACTTTCGTGGGCACGGACGGTTTCACCGGCTCCGTCGGTTATGGAACGTCCTCAGGAGACGGCGGCGGATACCGAGGGATACCAGCGGTTGGCGATTTTGACGTTGCCGGCATCGTTGGGGTGGACGCCGTCGTAGGTGTCGGTGGCCGTGCTGAAGCCGGTCCACTGGTCGACGACGGTGACCGGTGACGCGGTCGTGGTCTGGGACGCGGCCCAGGCGGGGATCGCGGCGTTCAGGTTGACGACTCGCGCGGCGCATTCGGTGCAGGTGCTGGGGTTCATCGGGATGATCTGCGCCACCAGGATCTTCATCCTCGGGTTGGAGGCCCGCATCTGCGTGACGAGTTTCGTGTACGCGGTGAGGATGGTCGAGGTCGGGAGGTTGCTCCAGACGTCGTTGGTGCCGAAATGCATCATGACGACGTCGGGGTGGGTGGCCGACAGCCAGCCGACGAGCAGGTCCTGATTGGCCACATTGGTCACCAGGTAACCGCCGTGGCCCTCGTTCTCGCCGTCGTAGGTGAAACCGCAGCCCTGCGGGGGCAGCGTGCCGACGAAATCGACCCTCGCGGCGGGGAGCATCTGCCAGAGGAGGGCACGCCAGCAGCCGGGAGAGCCGGTGATCGAGTCGCCCAGGGCCATGATCTTGACGGGGGAGCCGGCGGGCGGGGTGGTGGTCGGCGCGGTCGTGGGGGCCGTCGTGGGCGCGGTGGTGGGGGCCGTCGTCGGCGTCGTGGTGGGAGCCGTCGTCGGCGGGGTGGTCGTCACGCCGCCGGTGCAGGTCACACCGTTGAGGGTGAAGGACGCCGGTGCCGGGTTGCTGCCGGTCCAGGAGCCGTTGAAGCCGAACGACGCGGTGCCGTTGGTGGCGATCGCGTTGTTCCAGGCGGCGTTGCGGACGGTGACCGCCGGGCCGGACTGGGTCACGGAGCCGTTCCAGAGTTGGGTGACCGTCTGTCCGGCGGTGAACGAGAACGCGAGGGACCAGCCGTTGATCGGGTCGCCGAGGTTCGTCACGTCGACGGCGGCGCCGAAGCCGCCGGGCCACTGGCTCGAGATCGTGTACTTGACCTGACAGCCGGCGGCGGCCTGAGCCTGGCCCGCGGTGATCACGGCGGTGGCCGCCGCGAGGGCGGTGGAGGCGACGGCGAGGATCGCCAGTCTTCGTCGGTGCATGATGTTCCTCCCGGAGGACGCGGGATGTGGGTGGGGAACTTGACGAACAGAGCGCGGGAAGTCACGCTGGGAGCGCTCCCATCCAAGATTGTAGATGTAAGGGGCTCGGCGTGGCCAGCAGAAGGAAGATCGCCGCCGTCTTCGCCGTGGCGGCCACCGGGGCTGGTTTGCTGGCCGTGGCGACGCGGGCCGACGCGGCCGCGGGGTGCCTGGTCAAGTACACGGTCACGAACTCGTGGCCCGGCGGATTCGGCGCGTCGGTCGACGTCACCAACCTCGGCGACCCGATCAACGGGTGGACGCTGGCGTTCGCGTTCCCCGGCTCGCAGACGATCAGTCAACTGTGGAACGGCGTCGTGACCCAGTCGGGGGCGAACGTCCAGGTCGCCGACGCCGGATACAACGCCGGCCTCACCACCAACGGGAGTACGTCGTTCGGCTTCAACGGGAACGGAACGGCGGCCACGCCGACGGCCTTCGCGCTGAACGGAACGGCCTGCACGGGCGCGACGCCGCCGACCACCGGACCGACGACGAGCCCCACCACCCAGCCAACGACGAGCCCCACCACCCCGCCCACAACCCCGCCGACGACCCCGCCCACCTCGACGCCACCCTCGGGCGGCGGCGCGGCCACGGTCGGCGGCAAGCAGGTCGAGCGCCTCGATCGTGGGCTGATCAGCGTCCATTCGAGCAGCGGCAATCTGGTCAGCTGGCGCTGGCTCGGCACCGACCCGAGTGGTATTACCTTCAACGTCTACCGCGGTGCCACGAAACTGAACGCCAGCCCCATCAATGGATCGACCAATTACCTGGATTCCGGGGCCGCGGCCGGCCAGTCGTACACGGTCAAGGCTGTGGTGAACGGAATCGAGCAGGCGGCCGAGGGCCCGGTCCTGAACTTCGCGAACGGTTATCTGGACGTACCGATCCAGAACCCGAACAGCAGCCTGTACACCGCGAACGACGCGAGCGTCGGTGACCTCGACGGCGACGGCAAGCTCGACATCGTCCTCAAGTGGGACCCGAGCAACTCCAAGGACAACTCGCAGTCCGGCGTGACCGATCCCGTCTACGTCGACGGCTACAAGCTCGACGGCACCCGCCTGTGGCGCGTCAACCTCGGCCGGAACATCCGGGCCGGCGCCCACTACACCCAGTTCCAGGTGTACGACTACGACGGCGACGGGGATGCCGAGGTGGCGATGAAGACCGCCGACGCGACCGTGGACGGCGCCGGGCGGGTCATCGGCGACGCCAACGCCGACTACCGAAATGCCAGTGGGTATGTCCTTTCCGGGCCCGAATACCTCACGATGTTCGATGGTCGGACTGGTGCCGCGCTCTCGACCGTGAACTACGAGCCGCCGCGCGGCACGGTGTCGAGCTGGGGCGACTCGTACGGCAATCGGGTTGATCGGTTCTTGGCCGGAACGGCCTATCTGGATGGCAGCCGGCCCAGCCTGATCATGGCGCGCGGCTACTACACCCGGTCGGTGATCGTGGCGTGGGACTTCCGGAACGGAACGCTGACCCGCCGCTGGACCTTCGACTCCAACGCGAGTGGCAACAGCGCCTACGCCGGCCAGGGCAACCACCAGCTCTCCGTCGCCGACGTCGACCAGGACGGCCGGGACGAGATCATCTACGGCGCGATGGCCGTCGACGACAACGGCGGCGGCCTGTGGAACACCGGCAACGGGCACGGCGACGCCATGCACGTCGGCGACCTCGACCCGTCGCGGCCCGGCCTCGAGGAGTTCAAGGTCGACGAGGACGGCAGCAAGCCGTCGTCCTACTTCGCCGACGCCCGCACCGGCCAGGTCCTCTGGACGACCCCGGCGAACGGCGACAACGGCCGCGGCGTCTCGGACGACATCTGGGCCGGCAGCCCCGGCGCCGAGTCGTGGTCAGCGGCGGCCGACGGCGTGCGCAGCCCGTCCGGCGCGGTCGTGGCGACCCGCAAGCCCTCCTCGACGAACTTCCTGGTGTGGTGGGACGGCGACGCGACCCGCGAGCTCCTGGACGGCACCCACATCGACAAGTACGGCACGTCCGGGGACACGCGGTTGCTGACGGCGGCCGACGTGCACTCGAACAACGGCACCAAGTCGACGCCGTCCCTCTCCGGCGACCTGTTCGGGGACTGGCGCGAAGAGGTGATCTGGCCGACGACCTCGAACAACGCGCTGCGCATCTACAGCACGCCGACGCCGACCGACCGGCGCGTCGTCACGCTGCTGCACAACGTGCAGTACCGCGAGGCGATCGCCTGGCAGAACACCGCGTACAACCAGCCGCCGCACCCGTCGTTCGCGATCTCATAGGCGCTCACAGCGCCTTTCCCAGATGTACGTCGTCGGGCTCGAGCTCGAAGAGCTCCGGCAGCGCTTCGGCCGTGGGCTCGTAGCCCCGACCGAGGTAGAAGCGCACCGTGTTCGCGGACGGCGTGGCGGAGACGACGATCTCGGTGTCACCGGCGGCGCGGGCGATCAGGTCCAGCTCGTCGGACAGGCGACGGCCGACGCCCGTTGCGCGGAACGCCGCGCTGACGTGAAGGAACGCGAGCTGCGCGATCCCGGGGCGAAGGTGTGGCACGACCACTCCGATCCCGGCCAGCCGTCCCTCCGCGAACGCGCCGAGGGCGATCCCGCCCGAGTCGACGTACTGCTCGAGGTCTCGCCGCTTCGCGTCGACGGTGTGCTCGCCGTGCCCGCGCGGTTCCCAGGCCGGCGAACTCCAGTCGCCGCGCCGCTCCTCGAGTGCGGTCCCATCCTGTACGTAGATGAGGTCGATGCGCTCGGTACGGTCGATCTCGGCGACTCTCGACAGGTCTGCGCGCGCCAGCCGCCTGACCTCGATCGGTGTCCCGACCGAGACGCTGAATTCGTTGCCGTCGGGATCGGCCAGCACGATCGCGCCGTCCTCACCGATCTCGATCCTCGTGGCGCCGAGAGAGATCAGGTCGTCGGCCGCCGCCTGCTGCTCGCCGGCGGCCACGATGAGCTCGAAGCGCTGCCGGTTGGGCTCCTCTTTCGGGGCCACCGGGGGTCCTCCCCATGCGATCTTGGTGCCCCCGCGCGGTGACTGGATCGCGGTCTCCTCGTCCTGGTCCCAGACCAGCGGCCAACCCAGCGCCTTGCTCCAGAAGAGGCCGACTTCCCGGGTGCCGTCGCAGGCAAGCTCACCCAGCAGGCCGCACCCGGCGAGGTAGGCGTTGCCGGGCTCGATCACGCAGAACTCGTAGCCCGCTGGGTCGGCCAGGACGACGTGCTCGTCCTCGGGCCGCTGCCCGACGTCGAGGTGGCGGCCACCAAGCTCGAGCGCCATCGCCACCATGCGTTTCTGGTCGTCGAGATCGGCGCTGGTCAGGTGCAGGTGCATACGGTTCGCCCCGAGCTGGCCGGCGCGGCCCGCAACGAACCGAAGACCGAGCTGTCCGTCCGCGCCCGCCAGTAGCGCCCCGGCGGCGTCCTCGACGACCTCCCGGCCGAGCAGAGCGGCCCAGAACCGCGCCGCACGACCCGGGTCGGACGCCTCGAAGCTCACTGCCACCAGTCGCGAGTGCACCACCAGACCGTAGACACCGCTCTTGCCGGACAACAAGGCGGTTATCGACGCGGCGGCGCCTACCGTGATCTCCATGGGATTGGCGCGTTTGATGCTTGGCTCGGGCCGTGAGGTTGAGCTGTCCGCGCTGCATCTGAGCTCAACCTACGGCGGCCTGATCGAGGGGTATCCGTTCGCGGGCTTGAACGACGTGTTACGGGTTGTTCTTGTCCACCCTGGTCGACTCCGATCTTCCCCGCGGCCTGCACTATTCCCGGCTCGTGGTGGTCTGGCTTCAAGACACGGCGACGGTGCCAAGCGTCGAGTGCTCCCTCGGCCCGGGGATGCGGTCGGGAGCTGGGGGGAGGCAGGTGGGGTCACGGTCAGCCGCGGCGGGTTCACCGGGGCGAGCCGGTGTCGGTCAGGACGGGCACGGGAACCTCGGCGGGGCGACGGCGGGCGGCGAGGCGGGGCTCGAGCAGCAGGGTGAGCAGGCCGAGGGTGGCGAAGCCGGCCGCCAGCAGGGCCGACGAACGCAGGGCCGTGGTCAGCAGGAGGCTGCCGATCAGGGCGCCGGCGGTGATGCCCACGTTGAAGGCCGTCGAGGTGGTGGCCGAGGCCATGTCGGTGCTTCCCGGCGCTACCTGCAGGACTCGGGTGCCCATGATCGTGACCAGGGCGGACAGGGCCGTGCCGGTCAGCGCGATGGCGGCGATCGCGCCCACCGGCGTGGTGGCGAAGGCGAAAGTCGCGGCCAGGGCCGCGGCCTCCAGCGCGGTCGCGGCGACCAGCGCCCGCCAGGTGTGCCGGTCGGGGACGAAGCCGGCGGTAATCGCGCCGGTCAGGCCGGCCAGCCCGCGGATCAGCAGGATCGGGCCGATCGCCGAGTCGCCGACGCCGGTCACGTCGGTCAGGAACGGGGTGATGACGGTCAGCGCGGTGAAAGCGCCGGTCACCGTGATGGCCGTGGCGACGACGAGGGTGCGGAAGCGGGTCGGGTCGGGCTCGCTGCCGCGGTCGGCGTGGCTCGTGCCCGGCGGCACCTCGGGCATCAGGACGGCGATCACGACCGCGATGCCCAGGCCTATCGCGGACAGGACCAGGAACGGCACGCGCCAGCCCGCCTGCTGGCCGATCCAGGTGCCGGCGGGAACGCCGACGAGGGGACCGGCCGAGCTTCCCGCGTACAGGATGGCAATGGCTCGCCCGCGCATCGCCGGGAGGAAGAGTCCCGCGGCGGCGGGGGTGACGACCGCCCAGAACAACGCCTGGCTCAGCGCCGCCAGCAGCCGGCCGGTCAGCAGGATGGGATAGCTGGGTGCCAGGGCGGAGAGCGCGGTCGCGGCGGTCGCGGTGAGCAGCAGCACGGTGAGCAGACGGCGGCGCGACCAGTGGTGGGTCAGCCGGGTGAGCGGGATCGTGGCGGCCACGACGACCAGCCCGTACGCGGTGACCAGCAGTCCGACCGAGGAGCCGGGGACGTGGACGCCGTCGGCGATCTGCGGCAGGAGTCCGATGGGGAGGGTCTCGACGGTGACGTAGAAGAACGTGGACAGCGCAAGCGCCACCAGAACGATCCGAGCACGCATGCTTCCTCCTTGACGCAGTCTTGGTGGTAGCTACCCTCGACGCTACCACCATAAGGCGCTATGGTGGAAGCCATGGAGTGGCGAATCGTCGGCGGGCACGCGGCGCTCGATCTGGCCAACACGGTCGCGCCCCGCTCACCCGGCACGGTGGAAGAGGATCACCTGTCCGATCCGGCCGCGCTTCTGGATTGGGCGCAGCGGGCCGGGGTCGTCGACGAGGCCGAGGCCGTGCAGGTCGCGCAGGCGTGGGCGCCCGAGGAGGCGCTGGCCGACGCGCTCGAGATCCGCGCGATGGTCGACGACACCCTCCACGGCCGGCGGCTGGCGGCGCTGACCCGGCGGTGGGCGGAGGCGATGGCCCGCGCCGAGATGCTCCCTCGAGAAACGGGCGCGACGCTGGTGGTCGGCGCCGACCCGGCCATGATGATCGGCGACCGGCTGGCCGACGCCCTCGTCGACCTGCTGCGGCACGCCGACCTGAGCCGGCTGCGCTCGTGCCCGCTCGACGAGGGCGGCTGCGGCTGGCTGTTCCTCGACCGCAGCCGCAACCAGTCCCGCAAGTGGTGCACGATGGAGGACTGCGGAACCCATGCGAAGTCCCGCCGCCTGACCGAGCGCCGCCGCTCAGCGTCGGTCAAGCAACGCGCCGGCGCCTAGCCCCCGGATCGAGGCGTCGAGCACCTGGGCCGTGTGGGCGAGTGCGATCTCGCCGCCCTGCCGCTGGATCGCCGCCGCCACCTGCATGAGGCACCCGGGGTTGGCCGTCACCAGCAGCGTCGCGCCGGTGGCGAGGACGTTCGTGGCCTTGAGGTCGCCGAGCTCGGCGGCCGGGACCGGATTGAGCACGTTCCAGATGCCGGCCGAGCCGCAGCAGATCTCCGGGTCGGCGATCTCCTTCATGGTCAGCCCGGGAATGCCGCGCAGCAGCGATCGTGGCTGCGACCGGATGCCCTGGGCGTGCCCGAGGTGGCACGCGTCGTGGTAGGCCACCGTGACGTCCAGCGGATGCCGGGTGGCGACCGGGCCAAGTTCGACCAGCAGCTCGGCCAGGTCGCGGACCTTCGCGGTGAAGGCGGCGGCCCGGGCCGCGTAGGCCGGATCGTCGGCGAGCAGCGCGTCGTACTCCTTGAGCGACGAGCCGCACCCGGCCGCGTTGACCACGAAGTAGTCCATCCCGGTGCGCTCGAACGTGTCGATCAGCTTGCGGGCGAACCGCTGCGCCTCGGCCCGGCGTCCGTTGTGGACGCTCAGCGCGCCGCAGCAGCCCTGCGACGGCGGGATGAGCACCTCGCAGCCCTCGGCCGCGAGCACCCGCACGGTCGCCGAGTTCACGTCGGGGAAGAAGGCGCTCTGCACGCAGCCGGTGAGCATCCCGACCACGGCCCGGCGGGTGCCGAGGGCGGCGATCCTGCGGGGCGGGCGTGGCACGCTGCGCAGCCGCGGCGCCAGCGACTCGAGAGTGGCGAGGGTGGGCGCGAGGCGGGGGAGCAGGCCGCTGCGGGCCACCAGCTTTTGCAAACCCGTGCTCTGGTACGCGCGCAGCGGCCCGCGCAGCAGCCGGAGGCGCCGCGGGTACGGGAACAGGGCGAAGATCGCCGCGCGCAGGGCACGCTCCTTGGGCGTACGCGTGTGCCGCCGCTCGATCTGGGCGCGGGTGTCCTCGATCAGCCGGTCGTACTGCACCCCCGACGGGCACGCGGTCACGCACGACATGCAGCCGAGGCAGTTGTCGAAGTGCTCGACCATCGAGTCGCTGAGCGGTTCCCCGCCGACGCCCTGGTTCATCAGGTAGATCCGCCCGCGCGGCGAGTCGGCCTCGGCGCCCCACAACACGTACGTCGGGCAGGTGGGCAGGCAGAATCCGCAGTGCACGCAGTCGGCGATCAGCTCCTTGCTCGGCGGGTGGTCGGCGTCGAAGGCCGGTCCGGCCCCGTTGACCGGCCCGAGCACATCGCGCGGCGGCTCCCCGGTGCCCCACGTGGCATCGACCATCAGATGCCTCCCACGAAACGGCCGGGCGCGAACCGATGCCCCGGATCGAACTGGTCCTTGACCCGCCGCATGAGCGCGAGCCCCGGCACCGGCCCCCACATGTCCAGAATGTCGCGCACCGGTGACGGCGCCGTCAGCACCACCGCGTGCCCGCCCAGCCGCACACACTGCGCCCGCAGCCGCTCGACCTGCGTGATCCCGTCAGCCGCCGCATAGAGCACGCCGGTGCCCGCCGACCCGCGCACCGGATCACCGCCGGCCGCCAGCTCCGGGACGGCCGACAGCGGCACGGACAGCTTCATCCCGATCCCGTCCGACGGCCACGGATCGACGCCCCACCAGGCCGGCGGATCATCGGCGACATCGCCGCCCAGCAGTTTCGCAAGCAGAGCAGACCTTTCCCGTACGCCCTCGGGTGTGCCCTCGACCAGCACGGCGAGCTCGCCCGACGCGGAGTCGATCTCGATGGCGGCCGGGGCGACGCGGGCCTCCCGCACTCGGGCCGCCTCCTCCGCCGGGGCCTTGGCCCGCACATAGGCGAGCGAACGCGGGCGCGGATGCAGCCGGAACGCGCACTCGGTGATCAGCCCGAGCGTCCCGTACGACCCGGTGAACAGCTTGCCGAGGTCGTAGCCGGCCACGTTCTTCACGACCTTGCCGCCCGACTTGGCGACCTTCCCGTCCGGCCGCACCACGGTGATGCCGATGAGCAGGTCACGGACGGTCCCGTAGTGCAGCCGCCGCGGCCCGCTGGTGTTGACCGCGACCGTGCCCCCGACGGTCGAGCCGGCCGGGCCGTCCAGCGCCAGCACCTGGTCGCCCAGCGCGATCTCGGCCAGCGGGGTGCCGGCCCGGACGATCGTGATCAGATCGCCGGCCGCGTGCTCGACCACCCCGCTCAGCCGCCGGGTGTCGATGATCAGATCGAGGGCCTGTGGCGGCACACCCCAGTCGATCTTCGTACCCGCTCCCCGGATCACCACGGTCAGATCCTGCGCGGCCGCGATCAGCGCCGCCGCCTCCTCGGTGCTGCCGGGCGCCGCGACGAGCCGGGCCGGGACGCCCCCGACCGCGTCGTCGTCGGTGCCCGGGCGGGCCAGATCGTCGAGAACCGGCATCAGAAAACCTCCGCGCCCTCGTACTCGACGGCGCCCCGATGGCGGCCCGGGCGCTCGCCGCACAGCCGCGGGGTCGGGAAGATCTTGCCCGGGTTGGCGATACCGGCGGGATCGAAGGCGCAGCGCACCAGCTGCATCGTGTCGAGGTCGTCGTCGGTGAACATGCGCGGCATGTATTTCGCCTTGTCGGCGCCGACCCCGTGCTCCCCGGTGATCGATCCGCCGTACTCGATGCAGAGGTCGATGATCGCGCCGGACGCCTCCTCGGCCCGCTCGGCCTGGCCCTCCACGGCGTCGTCGAAGAGCACCAGTGGATGCAGGTTTCCGTCGCCGGCGTGGAACACGTTCGCCACCCGGACGCCGTGCGCGGCGGCGAGCTCGTCGATGCGGCGCAGCACCTCGGGCAGCGCCGTCCGCGGGATCACGCCGTCCTGCACGATGTAGTCGGGGCTGATGCGGCCGACGGCGGCGAACGCCGATTTCCGTCCCTTCCAGAACAGGGCCCGCTCGGCGTCGTCGGCCGCGATGCGGATCTCGAAGGCGCCGTTCGCCTCGCACAGCCGGTTCACCTCGTCGAACTGGGCCGCGACCTCGGCCGAGGGCCCGTCCAGCTCGACGATCAGCACGGCGCCGGCGCCGGCCGGGTAACCACAGGCGACCGCCGCCTCGGCCGCCTCGATGGCGAGCGCGTCCATCATCTCGATCGCGGCCGGCACCACGCCCGCCCCGATGATCGCCGAGGTGGCGGCGCCGGCCTCGTCGGTGCCGCGGAACGCGGCCAGCAGCGTGCGCACCGACTCGGGCAGCCGGGTCAGCCGGACGGTCACCTCGGTGGCGACCCCGAGCGTCCCCTCCGAGCCGACGAACGCACCGAGCAGGTCGTAGCCGGGCGCGTCCGGCGCGCGGCCACCGAGGCGGGTGATCGCGCCGTCGGGGGTGACCACCTCGAGGCCGGTCACGTGGTTGGTGGTGAAGCCGTACTTGAGGCAGTGGGCGCCGCCCGAGTTTTCCGCGACGTTGCCCCCGATCGAGCAGATCTGCTGGCTGGACGGGTCGGGGGCGTAGTAGTAGCCGTGCGGGGTGGCGGCCCGGGTGACCTGCAGATTGATCACCCCGGGCTCGACGACGGCCCGCTCGTCCTCCGGGGAGATCGACCGGATCGCGCGCATCTGGGCGGTCACGATCAGCACGCCGTCGGCGTGGGGGAGCGCCCCGCCGGAGAGGCCGGTGCCCGAGCCCCGGGCCACGAACGGCACCCCGGCGTCGGCGCAGGCGCGCACCACCTCGGCGACCTGGGCCGTGTTCTGCGGCAGCGCCACGAGCGCGGGGACGACCTTGTAGTGGGCGAGGCCGTCACACTCGTACGTCCGCAGTTCCTGCCGGTCGGTGACCACGCGCTCGTGCCCGAGCGACGCCCGCAGCCTGATGGCAAGTTCCTCGATCCCGCTCACGAGGTCAACCTAACCCGCCGGGAGGCCGAGCGCGACGGTCTCGTGACGGCCTGTGGATAACCCTCGGCCGGCATCGGCGACCGGCGAATCTTCTGCAAAGATGGCCCGATGTTCGTGACCGCCCGAGCCGCCCGCATCGCCGTCACCGCCCTCTGCGCCCTCGCCGTGACGGCCGCCTGCAGCGACTCCGGCGACGACAACAAGCAGCCCGACAAGCAGCAGCAGCTGATCACGTCGACCACCATGCGCGGCGCCCTGCTGCAGGCCAACGAGGTCGGTCCCACCTGGTCCGCGCCCGAGGAGAGCGCCGACCCCAACCAGCTGGTGAGCATCTGCGGCGGCACCACCGCGGCGCCGACCGTGCCGCCCGGTGGCGAGGTCGTCGCCGCCCCGCTGGTCGACGAGGGGGAGAAAGGCGCACAGACCCTCGAGCAGATCGCGCTGGTCTACGGCAACAAGTCGGGCGCCGACGCGGCGCTGGCCGGGCTGCGGGGCATCGCCGACGGCTGCCAGAAGGACCTGTCCGTCCCGCCGGTCAAGACCAGCGACCGCAACGAGCCGGCCTACACCGAGTCGGTGGCCGTGGAGCCGCTCAACGAGGGCGGCTGGGCGGGGTTCGTGGTGATCCGGCACAAGAAGTACGAGCCGACCCACCCCGGCACGGCCGACACCGCCGTGGTCGTCGCGCAGACGGCGAACGTGGTGCTCGTGGACGCGTACGCCATCTATCAGCTCAACAACGCGAGCACCGCGCCCACCTTCGACACCGACTGGAAGAAGCTGGTCGGCACGGTCGTGCAGCGCGTGGGATAGACAGACCCGCCCGGCTTCGTCTAATGTTCGGCGTGCGCCGTTGCGAGTTCTTCCCCCGTGGAATTCGCAGCGGCGTCTTACGTTGGCCGCGAGATCACGCCGCCGGCGTCACCGGCAGGCTCGTGTAGCCGCGGATCGTCAAGCTGTCCCGCCGCGTGGGCGCGCCGTCGAGGCGTACGCGCGGAAAATGACGCAAAAGCGCGGGAAACGCGACCTGCGCTTCCAGGCGGGCGAGCGGCGCACCCAGGCAGAAGTGGATCCCCCCGCCGAACGACAACGGCGCATTGTCCGGCCTGGACAGGTCGAGTCGCGACGGCGACGCGAAGCGCGCCGGGTCGTGATTGCCCGCGCCGAGATAAGCGACAATCCGGTCACCCGTTGGCCAGCAGGTTCGTCGTCGTCTCGAAACCGGCCGCGAACAGCAGAGCCGCCATCGTGATCAGCTCGTCCTCGTCCAGCTGGTCACCCTCGTCCTCGGCCGCGACCAGCGCGCTGATCAGGTCCTCCCGCGGCGCGCGGCGGCGTTCGTCCACGAGCGAGGCCAGGTAGGCCCGCATCGTCGCGGCGGCGGGATCGGCCTTCGCGATCACGTCGGGGGTGATCGTGTCGAGCAGCTGCGACAGGTCCCGCACGTGGGTCTGGAACTGCGCCCGGTCCGGCCCCGGCAAGGAGGCTCGTGAACAGCTGCCGCAGCGACGGATGGTCCTTCCAGTCCGGCAGCCCGGCGAACGCCAGCATCGCGGCCGGCATGTGGCCGAGCCGCGCGTGCCGGGTGACCGCGGCGCAGTCGGCGTGCCGGGTGACGACCAGGGCGCCGTCGTCGGCCCGCACCACCGGCGAGATCTCCCGGAGGCGCTCGTAACGCGGGTACGGGTCCTCGCGGCCGACCATGGTGGTCAGCTCGCCGAGCAGGGCCGAGACCTCGGGTCCTTCCACAATGTCCACCACGCGGCCGACCCTACCCGGGTGGGGGGTTGAGGCGCGGAGCGTCGTGGCTTAGGCTCTCACCGGTCTCATCAACCACAGTTTATGGCGTCCTACATCGGGGGATGTGCATGGACACTCCGCGTGTCCCTGCTCATGGACGCTGAGCTCGCGTACAGCTGTGCTCTCATATAGTGGTCCGGGCAGACGGGGAAGGAGGGGCGTGGTGGGCGCCTTCTCCATCGCCGAGAAGCTGGACCGGTTGTTCCGCCAGGTCCGGGCCGCGGGCCAGGCGGAGCCGAGCTACATGGCGGTCGCCGAGGCGATCCGGACGACGCAGGGTGTGCCGATCTCGCACACGTACATCTGGCAGCTGCGCACCGGCCGCCGCGACAATCCGACAATTCAGCATCTGACGGCTTTGGCCGCTTATTTCGGCGTACCGGTGTCGTATTTCCTCGACGACGAGCAGACCCGCCGGGTCGACGCGCAGCTGGAATTGCTGCAGAGCATCCGCGATGCCGGCGTGACCGAGATAGCGCTGCGGGCGGCCGACGTGTCGCCGCGCGGCCGCGAGACGATCAGCGAGCTGATTCGGAAGGTCTGGGAGTCGGAGCAGTCTCCGGAGTGACCGCCCGCCGGTGGTAGGCACGGCTCACCCGGCTCAGCCACGCGACCTCGTCGGCCATCTCCGGCCCGACCGGCGCGAACCCGGCGGTTTCGGCCGACGGTGCGATCCCTTCCGCGTGGCGTCGCAGGGCTTCCGCGATTGCCGCGGCTTCCGCTTCCGGTGTTCCCGGAGAGATTCCCTGCAGGTACGGCCGGAGCGCGAGCATCCCGTCCCTGATCTCGATGACCCGGCGGTAGAGCCGCAGGTGCACATCGTCGACGCCCGACAGCTCGAACACCGCCCGGCGCGGCGTGAACAGGATGACCTCGGGAAACGCGTCCCGCATGGCCGTCCACAGCGGCCGCAGGGCCAGCAGCGAGCGGTACGCCGCGAACACCGATCGTGCCTTCCGCCCGGCCGGCACCAGCGCCCCGGCCACCGCGAGCAGCGTGCCGGCGCCCTGCAGCGCGCGGCCCGGCCCGGCCACCGTCTCGAAGTCGATCGGGACGCCGGCGCCGCGCAGCACGATGAGGATCGTCTTCACGGCCGCGTACACCACGATCATCGCCGTGCCGACCGCGATCGTGCGCAGCCCGAGCCGCGGCAGCCCGGCCGGCGCGTCCCGGGCCACCGACCAGAACAGCATCACCGAGCTGACCAGGATGGCCCCGAGAAAACCCTCGAGCACGACCCAGTACGCGACCATCGGCGGCGTGAGATGACCGCTGAGCCGCGCCGGACTCGGGTCGATCCCGCCGGTGGTCAGGTCGAGCGTCACCAGCGTGACCACCACCGCCACCGTCAGCGCGACCTGCCACGGCCGGACCCGGACCCCGCTGAGCAGGGCGAGGAACCGCAGCAGGACGAACGCCGAGATCGCGCCGAGCAGGTGGGTCAGGATCGGCCAGCCGATCGCCCGGGCCAGCGGCGGGAAGGTCGACGTCTCGGTCAGTGTCCCGGCGAACAGCGTCGCCCACATGGCCTGCTGGCGCCGGTCGCGCAGCAGCGTGGGGAGTCGTGCCACCGTCGCGCCCCAGAGGAACGCCAGCAGCCCGACGTCGAAGGTCACTCGGCGAAGCCGAAGGCGTCGGCCACCCGGCCGAGGGTGCCCGGCGGCGTCGCCGAGCGGCCGCGGATCAGCGAGGCCAGCATCTCGGCCTCCCGCTCCTGCTCGGTGGTGTAGCTGACCCGGCCGAGCACCCGGCGGACCGTGGCCGGGTCGAGGTCGGGGAACAGCCGGGACAGCGCTCCCTCGGAACCGGAGTGGCCGCAGAGGATGTGCGCGAGCTCGTGCAGCACGATGTGCTCGGCGTGCAGCGGCGAGGTGCCCGGGTCGTAGAAGACGTGGTCGGCCTGGTCGGTCGCGATCCACATGCCGCAGGGCGCGTCGGCGGCCAGCCCGGGGACCGGGCGGCGGATCAGCGGGCGGCCACGGCTGGCGGCCACCTCGGCGCAGAACGCGTCGAGGTCGAACGGCCGGGGGACCCTGATGCCCCGCAGGCGCCGCTCGCTCCGCCACCGCAAACCTTTCACCGCCGAAAGGTTACCCGCAGGTGGGTATGCACGGAACTGCGCGAAGAGAGCGCTTCCCGAACAGGGAGCTGCGGGAGCCTGTGGAAAACCCCACGCATAGGTTAACTATTCGGCCAAGGTCTGCTTAGCCTTACGAATCTCGGGGCAGAAACCAGTTCGGCCGCGGAATCGAAACCGGAGGTGGTCGGCATGGATAAGTACGTCTACGACTTCGCCGAGGGCAACAAGGACATGAAGGATCTGCTCGGCGGGAAGGGCGCGAATCTCGCCGAGATGACCAACCTCGGCCTGCCTGTGCCGGCCGGCTTCACGATCACCAGCGAGGCGTGTCAGCGCTACCTTGCCCGGGGCACCCATGTCGACGGTCTCGAGGAGGAGATCGACCAGCACCTCGCCGGCCTCGAGCAGGCGATGGGTCGCAAGCTCGGCGACCCCGCCGACCCACTGCTGGTCTCCGTACGCTCCGGCGCGAAGTTCTCGATGCCCGGCATGATGGAGACCGTCCTCAACGTCGGGCTCAACGACGAGTCGGTGGCCGGCCTGTCCCGCCAGGCCGGTGGCAACGACCGGTTCGCCTGGGACTCCTACCGGCGGCTCATCCAGATGTTCGGCAAGACCGTCTGCGACGTGCCCGGCGAGGAGTTCGAGGACGCGCTGCACCAGGCCAAGGTGACCAAGGGCGTCAAGGAGGACGTCCAGCTCGAGGCCGACGACCTCAAGGCGCTCGTCGGGGCGTACAAGAAGGTCTTCGCCAAGCACGTCGGCCACGACTTCCCGCAGGACCCCCGGCACCAGCTCGAGCTGGCCATCGAGGCGGTCTTCCGCTCGTGGAACGCCGACCGGGCCGTGCTCTACCGCCGCCAGGAGCGGATCCCGGCCGACCTGGGCACCGCGGTCAACGTCGTGGCCATGGTCTTCGGCAACCTCGGCCCCGACTCGGGCACCGGCGTCGCCTTCACCCGCGACCCGGCCACCGGCGAGACCGGCATCTACGGCGACTACCTGCAGAACGCGCAGGGCGAGGACGTCGTCGCCGGCATCCGCAACACGCTCCCGCTCGCCGACCTCGAGAAGATCGACAAGAAGTCGTACGACGAGCTGCTCGACATCATGGCCACGCTCGAGGGCCACTACCACGACCTGTGCGACATCGAGTTCACCATCGAGCGCGGCAAGCTGTGGATGCTGCAGACCCGCGTCGGCAAGCGCACCGCGGCGGCCGCCTTCACGATCGCCGCGCAGCTCATCGACGAGGGCATGATCGACCTGGACGAGGCGCTCACCCGGGTCAGCGGGGCGCAGCTCGCCCAGCTGATGTTCCCCCGCTTCGACCTGTCCGGGGAGCCGGTCGCGATCACCCGCGGCGTCGGCGCCTCACCGGGCGCGGCCGCCGGCGAGGTCGTCTTCACCGCCGCCGATGCCGTGGCCCGTGCCGCCTCGGGCCAGCCGGTGATCCTGGTACGCCGCGAGACCAACCCGGACGACCTGGAAGGCATGATCGCCGCCCAGGGCATCCTCACCTCCCGCGGCGGCAAGACGTCACACGCGGCGGTGGTCGCCCGCGGCATGGGCAAGACCTGCGTCTGCGGCGCCGACCGCATCGAGGTCGGCCGCGACCAGTTCACCGTCGACGGCCAGGTGGTCCACGAGGGCGACGTGATCTCGATCGACGGCACCACCGGCCGCGTCTACCTCGGCGAGGTGCCGGTCCGGCCCTCCGAGGTGGTCCAGTACTTCGAGGGCGACCTCGAACCGGCCCGGGCCAACGATCCGCTGGTCGCCGCCGTGCACCTGCTCATGACCCACGCCGACGAGAAGTCCACGCTCAAGGTTCGCACCAACGCCGACACCGGCACCGACGCCGCGCGTGCCCGGCGCTTCGGCGCGAAGGGCATCGGCCTGTGCCGCACCGAGCACATGTTCCTCGGCGACCGGCGCGAGCTGGTGGAGCGGCTGATCCTGGCGCACAACCCGACCGAGCGCAACGACGCGCTGGGCGCTCTGCAGCCGCTGCAGCGGGCCGACTTCCTCGAGATCTTCCGCGAGATGAACGGGCTGCCGGTCACCGTGCGGCTGATCGACCCGCCGCTGCACGAGTTCCTGCCGTCGCTGGAGGAGCTCGCGGTGCAGGTGGCGGTGGCGAAGGAGCGCGGGGAGGAATCGGCGCGCGACCAGCGGATGCTGACGGCGGTGCGGCGCATGCACGAGCAGAACCCGATGCTCGGCCTGCGGGGCGTACGGCTGGGATTGGTCATTCCGGGTTTGTTCGCCATGCAGGTGCGTGCCATCGCCGAGGCCGCGGTCGCGCTGGCCGCCGAGGGCGGCCACCCACGCCCCGAGATCATGGTTCCGCTGGTCGGCGCCGTTCAAGAGCTGGAGACCGTACGCGCCGAGGCCGAGAAGATCATCAGCGAGGTGGTCGGCGACTCCGGCGTCGAGGTGCTGATCGGCACGATGATCGAGGTGCCGCGGGCCGCCCTGACCGCCGGGCAGATCGCCGAGGCCGCCGAGTTCTTCTCGTTCGGCACCAACGACCTCACCCAGATGGCCTGGGGCTTCTCCCGCGACGACGTCGAAGGCGCGTTCTTCTGGCGCTACCTGGAGCTGGGCATCTTCGGCATCAGCCCGTTCGAGTCGATCGACCGCGACGGGGTCGGCCGGCTGGTGCGGATCGCCGCCTCCGAGGGACGGGCCGCCCGGCCGGGCCTCAAGCTCGGCGTCTGCGGCGAGCACGGCGGTGACCCGGAGTCGGTGCACTTCTTCCACGAGGTGGGCCTCGACTACGTCTCCTGCTCGCCGTTCCGGGTGCCGGTCGCCCGCCTCGAGGCCGGCCGCGCCGCGGTGGAATCGGCCGGTTCCGACCATCGCTGACCGTTTGTTCCTTGCACTTTGCGCCTTCCGATGACTTCTACGCCGGCTTTGCCGGTGGGTGGGTCTAGAGCGGCGTCCACGAACGTTCACCGGGGTTGGTCCGGTGATGTTGTGGATCCCCGCTCACGGGTGTGAGCGAGCGACTCCCCTGTGATGGGGCGGGCCTCCGCCGGCCAAGAGACCCGGCCGCCGTCCGGGGTGGTCGGCGGCGGGGGTCACGCCGTGCCGTGGCAGCACCGGGGAGGTGTCGTCCGGCTCGACGGTGCGTGACCACCCCACCCAATACACGGGTGGGGGTGGTGGTTGCGCCGCCCGGGGTGCGGGTGGCGATGGTGAACGCCGCGGCGAGATCACGGTGCCCGGCGAACTGGCAATGCCGGCAGGACAGGTTCCGGCCTGAAGGTTTGGGGATGCGTTTCCTGCAGGCGGGACAGGTCGAGGAGCTGCCTCGCTCGTCGACCAGATGCACCCGGATCCCGGCGAGGGCGGCCTTGTCTTGCAGGATCTGCAGGGTGCGGCCGATCTGCCACTGTCGCAGCCGCAGATTGTGCCGACGGCCCGCGTTCAGGTTGAGTACCCCGCGCGGGTCGCCGACGGTCAGGGTCCCGACCCGCCGCTCGACGGCCCAGCCGATCACGGTCTTAGCCGCCTCGTGCAGGGCTTGCCGAACCCGACGCTTGTGCCGGCCTTCGACCAAGCGGGCTCGGCGACGGGTCTTGCGCCATCGTCGTGACCCGCGCTGACCCCGACGCGGTGCGCGGGCGGCGACGGGTCGGCTGCGTTGTTTGGTGTCGGCCAGGTGCAGCCGGTGTTCGGCGCGGATGGCCCGCCCGGACACGAGCAGCGCCTCACCGCCGGGGCCGGCGACCGCGAACGGGTGGATGATGCCCAGGTCGATCCCGGCGACCCGCTGCGGGTCGGGCGCTCTCGCGGCCGGATGGGTGATCAGTGGCAGTTCTGCGGTGACATCGATGCAGAGGCGGCCGTCGGTGAACAGCAACGTCACCGATCGCATCGAACCGGGCGGATACGGCATTTCCCGCTTCAGTCGCACCACCAGCGGGGGGCGGCCGCGCGCCACGGGCAAGCGCAGGGTGCGGCCGATGAGGGTGAAGGTGCCGTGATACCAGCGGACCGGCATCAACGCTCGCCGTCGCCGCGGGAACCGCACCTCGACTGCCCCAGCCCTGCGCCGGGCGGCGGCGGAGAACCAGGCGTCGGAGTACCGGCGCAGAACCGACCGGGCGCCGGTGGTGTCGAGTTCTCCGAACGTGCCCGGCCCGGATTCGGCGAGCAACCGACACAACGTCTGGTAGCTCGCCGCGGGCTGATCGCCGCGGTGCCGCCGCCACTGGTTGATCTCGAGTGTGCAGGCCCAGACATCGCCGGCTGAGCGTAGAAGACCGAAGCACCGCTGCCGCTGGGCGCAGGTCAGCCGAAGGCCGATACGTGCGGTTCGGTGTACCGCTGGAGCGGCTTGCGCATTTCTCGCCCTAGGCATGGGCCAATTATATTGCGACACCTAGGCGCACGACAACTGCACCGCAGTGTCTCACCCGGTCAATGTTTTCGGACTAGCGTCGGGCGTGACCAGACAGTCACCAGTCAAGGGAGCCTGCGATGGCGTCTCAGCTCAACCCCTACCTGACCTTCGGCGGCAACGCCCGCCAGGCCATGGAGTTCTACCAGTCCGTCTTCGGCGGCGAGCTCAAAGTCAACACTTTCGGCGAGTTCGGCAACCCCGACCCCGCCCTGGCCGACCTCGTGATGCACGCCAACCTCGACACGCCCCGGGGCTACCGCCTGATGGCCTCCGACACCGCGCCCGGCATGACGCTCAACCCGGGCAACAACGTCACCTGCAGCCTCAGTGGCGACCCGGGCGAGGAGCTCGAGGAGGTCTGGGCCAAGCTCTCCGACGGCGGCGAGGTGCACGTCCCGTTCGAGAAGCAGATGTGGGGCGACACGTTCGGCCAGTGCAAGGACAAGTTCGGCATCCAGTGGATGGTCGACGTCCTCGGTTCCTGACCGTCCCGGGGCCGGGCGGCACGTCCGCCCGGCCTCCCGGCGACCGAGCGTCAGCGGGCATGGCGTGCGCGCGCGTCCATCCACGGGACCGCGCGCGCCATCAGGTCGGCGCGTTGCCGCCGCGCGTGCAGCAGTTCGGCGGGCGTGGTGTGGTAACTCGTTCGCCCGGCGGTCCGGGTGACGATCTTCTCGCCGCCCGGGCCCGTGACCGCGCGCGTCGTCCAGCTGACCCGGGCGACCAGCTTGTCGTCCCAGATCGCGAACTCCTCGACCAGGTCCGGCGGGGTCTGGTCGACGTAGGCCACATAGACGGCGATGCCCGCCCCCAGCTCGTCGTCGATCAGGCGGATGAGCTCGGCCGGCAGCGCCATCTCGATGCTCTCCAGCAGGAACAGGCGCGTGACGGGCACCTCGCGGAGTCGTACGGTCTCGTGGATCTGCCGCCGGTAGTCCTGCTTCGCCTTGTCCTTGGCGCCTTCCGTCGCCCCGCCCAGCTCCGCCAGCCAGAAGTCGTCGACGTGACCGAGCGAGGTGGCGAAGCCTGAGATCGACAGGCTCCGCAGGACCTGAGCCTCGGTCAGATTCAGCCGTTCCGGCCCGACCTCGGCGTGCCCCGCGGCCAGTTGGTGCATCTCCTCGGCAGCCTCGATCATCCGCACCTCGGCGAGCGCCGTGAGCAGTGGGTTGCCAGTCTTGGCGACCGCCGCATAGTTCGCGATGAGCGCGTCGAGGTCCGGGTGGTTGAGGGCGCCGCTCGCTCGCCGGGGGTCCTCCGGCTCCTTGTGACGGTCGACCACCAGGGCGACACTCTCACCGAGCACCGCGACGACGATGGCAACGAGCGGGTTCTCGCTGACGATCCAGGCGATCAGGCCGGCATTGACCGAGGCGAGAAGCCCGAGCGTCCGGTTCTTGGTGATGAAGCGCAAGCCGTCTCCTCGCGCGTCGGTTCACGGCGCGGTGCCCTACAGATTCCGGACAGCCTCGCACACCCCGGCGGCACTCGCTCACGCCGATGGACCGCTGGGTGGGAAACCGGATTCGGTTCCCCGCGGCCGCGGGGCAGGATCGGACGTATGAAGCTGCATGACGGAATCGGCGGGCGGCTGCAAGCCTTCATCGAGGCGCAGCCGATGTTCTTCGTGGCCACCGCGCCGAGCGGGCCGGGCGGCCACGTCAACGTCTCACCCAAGGGCATGGCCGGCACCTTCGTCGTGCTCGGCGAGCATCGGGTCGCCTATCTGGACTACCACGGCAGCGGCGCGGAGACGATCGCCCACCTGACCGAGAACGGGCGGATCACCCTGATGTTCTGCGCTTTTCAGGGCCCGCCGAACATCGTCCGGCTGCACGGCCAGGGCCGCGCGGTACCGGCCTCCGCGCCGGGACACGCCGAGCTGCTGCGCCTGTTCCCCGCCCCGCCCGACACGCACGGCGTACGGTCGGTGATCGATGTCGCCGTGGAAAGAGTCAGCGACTCCTGTGGTTACTCGGTGCCACTCATGACCTACGATGGCGACCGTGACCTGCTGATCCGTGCGCACGAGCGGCGCACCGACGCGGACCTCGCCGACTACCGCCGGGTCAAGAACGGCTTCAGCATCGACGGCCGGCCGATCTTCGCGGAGGCCACTCCGGAGGGCTGATGACGGGCAGTGTTCAGCGGGCGTTGTCGGTGCGCCAGGCCACGTAATCGGCGACCGCCGCGGCGATGTCGAAGGCCGCGGTGAAGCCGGTGTCCGCGGTCAGCCGGGTGATGTCGAGGTACGGATCGGGGCCGTCCTGCCGTCCGGGTAGGAGGTCCAGCCGCAGGCCCGGGGTGATCGCCTCGAGGGCGTCCGCCAGGTCGCGGTTGGTGACCGGGCGGCCGCTGGAGACGTTGTAGGTGTCGTGCCGCAGGGTCGCCGCCGTCGTCAGCAGGGCGATCGCGCGTCCGGCGTCGGGTGCGTAGCAGCAGTCGCCGCCATCGTCGGCGTACCGGGGCTTCGGCTGCTCGCCACGGAGGACGGCGTTGACGTACGGCGGGATGGGGTTGAACGGTGACTCCGGGTCCATCAGCGGTCCCCAGATGCTTCCGATCCGCAGGATGACCGGCTGCACGGCGGTGCCTTGGAGGCCGTGCGTCGTCAGCGGCTCGACGGCCTTCTTGAACGCGACGATCGGGTGGGGCAGGTTCGCGGCCGGCAGCGCGAGGTCCTCGGTCCAGGGGATCTCGGGCCGGCCGACGTACACGCCGAGGCTGCCGGCGACGAGGAACCTGCGCACGTCCCACGCGCGGGCGGCGTCCAGCGCGTTGAGCAGCCCGCCGGTGTCCATGCGGAAGAACTCGACCGGATCGTCGCCGGGGATGCTGCCGGCGAGATGGACGATGTCGCTGATGTCGTGACGGTCGCCGAGCGACAGGAACGCTTGCCGGTCGGTGACGTCCAGGCGTTCCACGACGGCCCGTCCGGCGAGGAACGACGGGACCTCGGCCCGGCGGTGGGAGGTGACGACGACCTCCTGCCCGAGGTCGGCCAGCGCACGGGCGGTGTGGGCGCCGATCATGCCGAGCCCGCCGGTGACGAGGATCATCGGGACCACCTCGAGTCGATCGCGGTCGTCACCGGGCGGTGGCCAGGGCGTTCGTGGCGGCCTGGAGGGGGTCGGCCAGCAGCGTGGTGAAACCCAGATCGGCCGCGCCGATCAAGGTGGCGTCGTCGGCGAGGGCGGAGAGGCGCAGCTGGGCGCGCTCGCGGGAGACGGGCATCGCGTGCTGGGCGATGCGGGCCGCCACCTGCGGGGATGCGGCGGCGTAGACGTCGCGGAGCATGCCGCCGAAGATGACCACGCCGGGGTTGAAGAGGTTGATCAGGTTGGCCACGCCGATGCCCAGCCAGTCGCCGATCTCGGCCACGGCGGCCGCGGCCGCCCTGTCGCCGGCGGCGGCGTCACGGACCACGGCGCGCACGGCATCCCGCCCGAACGGCCTCGTTTGGTGGCCGGGTTCGGCTCGTCGCGGCTCGGCCGTTCGACTGGCCGGGTCGGGGATGCGGCCGGCGGCGGACAGCAATGCGTACTCGCCGGTCTCGGCCTCCAGGCAACCCCGGGAGCCGCACAGGCAGGGACGGCCGTCGACCGGGTTCACCAGCATGTGGCCGACCTCGCAGCCGTAGCCGCTCTCGCCACCCAGGAGCTTGCCGCCGACCAGGATGCCGCCGCCCACGCCCACATCGCCGTGCAGGTAGATCAGGTCGGCGGTGCCAACGCCCGCGCCGCGCTGGTACTCGGCCAGCGCACCGAGATGGGCCTCGTTCCCGACGGCGACCGGGAGGCCCATGCCGAGGGCCTTCGAGAGCTCGGTGCCGAAGGCCTGATCGACCCACCCCATCTCGGGGCCGTAGCGGACCATGCCGTCGCCGGGCCGGATCATGCCGCAGTACGAGGCGCCCACGCCCACGCAGAGCGAGTCAGGATCGATCAGATCGCGTCCCAGTACGGCCAACTTGCGCACGACCGTGTCGAGGTCCACTCCGGCTCGGGGCCGCGGGGCGGCACGGCGTTCGAGGATGCGCCCGCCGAGCCCCACTCGGGCCGCCACCAGCCGGTCCACCGCCACGTCGAAGGCCAGCACCGAGACGCGCTCCGATTCCGGGCACACGACCAGCGAAGGCCGACCGGCGCCGGTGGTGCCCGCGGGATGCTCCTCGCGCACGAGGCCCGCCGCGACCAGCTCGGCGGTCCACGCCAGGATCGTGCTGCGGTTGACGCCCATGCGCTCGGCCAGCGCGGCACGCGAGAGCGGCCCGCTCACGTGAACGTGGTGGAGCAGGTCGCCGAGGCTCGATCGGTGTCGGTGCATCCCGTCCCACAACCTAACCGGCGATGGCCAGATCCGCTCGTACCGACGGCGAAAACCCGATGCGGCGCTGAGGCTGTGCGGCCATGCTGAGCGCGTGGATTTCACGGGGGCAGTAGAACAACATCTGGCGGCGGTCGCCGCGCGAGACCTTCCGGCCTACCTGGCGACCGTACGCGACGACGTGAGCTTGATCCTGCTGAACGGGCGCCTCCTGCGCGGCCGCGAGGCGGTGGCCGGCCTGCACCAGGACTGGTTCGCCGATCCCGACTGGAGCTGGACCCTGTCGCCGGTGCACAGCGCGGTGGCCGGCGACACGGGCGTGGCCGTCTTCGAGGTCGACTACGACGACCTGGACGGTGACGGTAAGCCGTACTCGACCCGCTATCTGTTGAGTCTGACCTTCACCCGCGACAGCGAGGGCTGGCGCCTGCTGCACGATCAGAACACCGCACTGCCCTCCGACTGACCGAGGTCAACGGTCCGGGGCCGAGGCCAGCGATTCGACGAGACTCACGAAGAGCTCGGGGTCGGCGAGGTGGACGACGTGAGTGGCGTCGACCCGGCGGTACGTGGCCCGGGGCAGAAGGGCCATCGCGCGGTCGGCGTCCTCCCGGGTCATGGCGCCGTTCAGGGTGCCGTCGGGCAGGAACGCGAAGTTCGCCTGGACGAGCAGGGCCGGGCAGGCGATTCGCGCGAGGGCCTTCGCGTGGTCGAAGTCGTGGTGCCAGGTGCCGTCGTGGAAGGCGGCGCCGAAGCGGGGATCGAACTGGTCCATCCCCCGGAGGAACAGCCGGACCGTGTCGTTCGGCAGCAGGCCGATCTCGACCGGCCGGCCGGGGTTCGCGCGGCGGTAGGCCCTGACCGCCCGGGCGAGCAGAACGCCGGCGCCCGGAGCCACGTTGTTGGCGAAGAACCTCTTGTTGCTGTGGATCCAGTAGAGCAGGAAGTCGTCGGTGCCCTCGCGGACCGCGGCCGCGCAGGTCGCGAAGGACCGGTCGGCGATCGTGGTGCGGATGCGCGAGTACTCGGCCGAGAACAGGGGCGGATCCTCCAGCAGAACCGCCCGGACCAGATCGGGCCGGTTGGCGGCCAGCCACGCGGTCAGCAGCCCGCCGGACGAGTTGCCGCTGACGTAGGCCGGCTCGCCGATCGTCTCCTCGAGCAGCGCGGCCAGGTCGGCGCCGATGCGGTTGGCCGTCATCGGGTAGCCGTCGGGGACGGTGGTCGCTCCGTGGCCGGGGTAAGTGACAGCGAAGACGTGGAAGCGCCGCGCGAGGGCCGGTAGCACCCGGCTGTAGCTGAACCAGTCCATGTGCTGGGCGTGCAGCAGCACCAGCGGCGGCCCGCTGGCCGGCCCCTCCGCGTAGCTGAAGGTGACCTCGGCCGCCTTCGCAGTCTGCGCCACGAACCCCGCGGAGGCGACCCGCGCCATCCACGGATCGACGTAGCCCACGACGCGGCGGCGCACCACGAGGGCGCCCGCCGCCGCGGCCACGGCGGCACCGAGGACCGCGGCCCGCCCCCAGCGCGTCGTCCTCATCGCGACAACCGCGACGAATCAGCCGCGGTCGCGTTTCCGGTTGACGGTGCCCAGACCAGGATCGATCGATCGAAGCCGCCACTGACGATGCCGGGCAAACCGTCTGCGCCGGGCAACGCCGCCACCGCCGCCACCCAATTGGTGTGGCCGGCGAGTGCGGCCAGCTCCTGACCCGTGTCTGGATCCCACACACGCACGCTCCAATCGTCGCCGCCCGTGATGACGTGGTGTTTGCCGCCGGGGCCCGGCAGCGCCGCGATCGCACGGGCCCAATTGGCCGGGCCGCCGAAACGGGCCAGCTGCCGCGATGTGCCCGGATCCCACACCCGCACGCCGCCATCACCACCGCAGCTGACGAGGCGGTACGTGCCATCGGGGTCGGCCAGCACCGTCAGCGCCCGGACGGACCTCGTGTGCCCCGTAAGCGCTCTCAGCTGACGACCGGTGTCCGCGTTCCAGATCAGAATCGTGTTGTCTCCGCCGCCGCTGACGATACGCCGATCGCCTTTCGGACCTGGCAACACCGCCACGGCGCTCACCCAGCCGGTGTGGCCGACGAGAACAGCCGACTCACGGCTGGTGTTCGCATCCCAGACTCGCACCGTTCCGTCATCACCAGCGGTGACAACACAGCCCTCGCCGTCGGGGCCGACGATGACTGCCACGTCGTTCACCCAGCCGGTGTGGCCCTCGAGAACGGCAAGCTGACGACCGGTCTCGGCATCCCACACGCGGGCCGTACCGTCGCCGCTTCCACTTACGATGCGGTGAGCCCCGCTCGCATCGCGCAGCACCGACAGCGAGGTCACGCTGCGGGTGTGACCCTCGAGCCTGGCGAGCTGCCGTCCCGTATCCGGGTCCCACCTCCGGACGGTGCCGTCCGCGCCGCCGGTGAGGACGTGGAACGTCCCGGCCGGGGCGGGCATCACCGCAACGGCGCGCACTGTGCCGGAATGCCCCTCATGACCTTCGCCGCGCCAGATCGCGGTCCGCACCTGCCATGGCCACGCAGGATGATCGCTTACCAGGGCGTCGGCCAGTTGTCCCGCGCCGATCTTGCGGGCCCAGACATGGAGCGACCAGGCAGATTGCGTTCCCCCCAATCCCGCCAGACGCCCGCGACAGCGGCGGCCAAGGCGGCCGCGGCCGCGACGGCGTCGCGACGTGAGAGAGCGGCTCGATGCCGCAAGACCGCGTGGGGCGGACTGGAGAGCATGAAGCCGGGGTCGGTCACCAGGTCATCCAACATGTCGCCGATCGCGGCATGTGCCGGTAGATGCTCATGGGCGTAGTCGTCGAGATCGAACCAGTCGCGCGGATTTGCCGCGGTGGGACGGCCGGTGTGGTGCCAGTACCTGGCACACGAGGGGAGAAGAGTCTGGGCGATCGCCCGTTCGTCGCGCCGGTGCATCCCCTCCCGCCGCTTCAGCAGCTCGTCGGTCAAGGCCTGATGGAACAGCCGGGTGATCAAGCGTTGCTCATTGGTGATCGTTTGGAGCAGATAGTCCGCCGCCGGAGAATCGCGCAGTACGTCGATGTCGAGGTGGGTCGCCGGATAGCCGAGCGCGACGCAGAATTCAAGCCAGCGATCGTGCTCGATGCCGCCACCCCGGGCGTAGGCGAGAGCGGTCAACAGCGCCAGGGTGATTGCCTTGCGCTCGGCGAGCCGGTCCAGGTATTTGGTGATCGCTTCGCCGACGGTCGACGGGATCAGCGCCGCGTCGAAACCAGGGAGATCGGGATCGATCACCTCGTCCCGGCTCGTCAGCGGTGTCGCGGCGAGCGCGGCAACCAGATAGTTGCTGCCCGCCCGGCGAACAATGACATCAGCGAGCCGGCCGCTCAGCGATGGGTGATCGAGGTACGGACTGGGCGGGTAGGAACCGCGAGAGGCCAGAACTGCGATGACGAACTCTCGCAGGCCCGTGGGATCGCGATATCGCTCGCTGTCCAAGTCGACGAGGTTGTCGCTGTTCTCCCCGCGGACACCGAGCGAGGACAACAACGAGCCGGTGGCGAACCGATCTCGCGCGGACAGCGCGCGGGTCGCGACCACGACGCGCAAAGGTGCGACGAGGGCCAGGTCGGTCAACAACGTCGCTATCTGTCGTCGTTGCGCATCGTCGGGGACCTCGTCCAGCGCGTCGACTGCCACGACCAACGTCGAATCGCTCTTCGCCGCCTTCGGGTCACGCTTCTTCAGGCCGTCGAGCAGCTCGTGCGAAGACGATATGTTCGCCATCCCCGCGGCCAGGGCGACTCCGGCGATCACGTGATCAACGGTCGCGTTCCGGGCGTGGATCGCGACCCCGACCGTCGACGTGCCCGCTTCCAGCTCCATGACCGTGCGGGCAAGCACGGCCGACTTGCCGGCTCCCGGCTGACCAGTGATCACCAGCGGTCGAGACGGTGTCTCACGCGCCAAGAGCCACACCTTCACCGCGGTCAAAGCGGTATGCCTGCCGCGAAACCGATCCTCACCGTGGACCCAGCCCTGATATCCCTGCGCGCGGGAGGTGAAGTGTCCACGTGGATCATCGGGGCCGGCCATCCGCCACCCCGCCGACGGCTGTTCGACAGCCCTCCGCCAGAGCCGATGGATCTGCTCGCGTACCGCCGGAACGTCGAGATTCAGATGACTCGCCAATATCGCGGCGATCGCCACGACATCACGCGGTTCCTGCGGCAGTGCCGCGTCGCTGAGGATACGGTGAACCGTGTCCCTGCTGGGACTGCCTTCCAGGTCATAGCGATCGGCCCACGTCGCGATGTCGCCGGCGATCTCCTCCATGGTCGGGCCATCCGCGCGCAAGTACAGGTCGTACAACGCGTCCTTGAGATCCTTCAGCGCTCCCGGGCGCATCGCGGCGCGTTTCACCAGCCGAGCCCGACGCTGCGGACCAATTCCGAACGGCTTCCGATCGCGACTCATCGCACGACAGCATCAACCATCGGCCCTCGCGCACGTAAGGGGGTCATCTCATCGCGACTGGACTTGATCTTCGAGGCTCCCTCGACATTGGAACCAGGCGCCGGCACAGCGGCGCATTCCCTTCCCGCCACGAGGAGTACTCGATGTCCCGCCACGTTGAACAACCCCCGGAGCGTCGCGTCCGGCTGGCTGTCGCTGCTATAACCGGTCTGGCAGCTGGTGCCGGCCGGGCGTTGGTGGACTGGCTTCTGCAGCATCTGGACCATCTGTGCTGAAGCCGATCCGACTGACCGTGGTCGGCGGCGTATCACGGCAGCGGAGGCCAAACGGCGTAGGTCGACGTTGCGGTCCAGCCGTTGACGAGATGAAAGTAGCCGAAACGGCCATCGCTCGTCACGATGCAGTACACGCCGCCGCCGAGTTTGAGGTGCCAGTCGGACTTCGACCACTCGGCGCTGGGGATCGATGAGCAGTCGGCCAACGTTGGGTCACCCTTGTCCCATTTGTGCATGCGGGCACCGTTGGTGAACGACGCTCCGTAATAGCTGTAGTCCATGCTGCCGTGGTCGACGCGCACCTGGGTTCCGGTGTCGAAGTCGATGCCCGTGTAAGCCTTCGCCGCCGACAGGTTCACCTTGAACGAACCGGTCCGCTCGACGGTGTCACCCGTCGTCGCGTCGGTGACCACGATCGTCGAGTCGACGGCGGGGTCGGGAGTGATCGTCACGACGTTCTTGTCGATCAGTTCGTCGAACTTGCCGTTCATCGCAACGCGTACCCGGTGTCCGGAGTCGAAGCGAAAAATCGTTGACTTTGGCCGGCCGCCGAGCTGCTGCCTCACCACGAGAAACGTGGAGTTGGCCTTCTTCAGGCTGTCCTTGCGCAATTGGTCGAGCTCGTACGTCCCGAGGAGAAGCGCGATGCCGGCCGGTCCCTTGATCTTCGCGGCCTGGCGCTTGAGCACCGCGATCACGACAGGAGCGAACGGGCTTTGCAGGGCGGCATCGACTTTGCTGTTGCCTTCGTCGGACGTACCCGCGGAAATGCCGACTCCGAATGTGACGATGACTGCCGCACCAACGCCACGGGCAAGCACACGATTCACGATCGCCAGTGTCCCGAGACCGGCGACCGGAACCCATCCCCGTGGCGGGCTCCACCGGCGACTTCTTGACATCGGACGCCCGTCCGATCGACCGATCCCGATCGGGCGAATTGTTGACGCAGTCCGGATAAGCGGCTGCGTCACAGTCTCAGTCGAGGACCGTCGTCGAGCGCCCCTCGTCCACCGTGTACGCGCCTGCGGAGATCGCGCCGAGACTGGCGGGGCGCAGGGTCAGGGAGACGATGCCGCCGGGGAGCACGCGCGAGCTGTCGGCGGTGGCGAAGGTCGTGGGGATCGAACCCTCCGGGAACAGGCGCTTTCCCATCCCGACGACGACCGGGAACTGGAGCAGCCGGTACACGTCGACCAGTCCGGCCTGGTGCAGCGTCTGTACGAGCTGCCAGCTGCCATGCACCTGGAGCTCGTCGCCGGGCAGTTCCTTGAGGCGGCGCACCTCGTCGATGGGGTCACCGCGCAGGACGGTGGTCGGGTTCCAGGCGGCCGCCTCGCCGGTGAGTGTCGTGCTGACCACGTACTTGGGCAGGGTGTTGAGCTTTGTGGCGATCAGGTCGTCGGGCTGGGTGACCTTCGACCAGTAACCGCCGAGCATGTGGTAGCTCGTGCGGCCGAACAGGAACGCGCCGGCCGCGCGGAACCAGCCCTGGACGACCTCGTTGGTGTGCGCCGAGGCGTGCGGGACGAGCCAGCCGCCGCGGTCGAAGCCGCCGGAGCGGTCCTCGTCGGGGTTTCCTGGTCCCTGCATGACGCCGTCGAGGCTGACGAACGTGTGGACGCTGAGCAGCACGGTTCTCCTCCAGGGCTGGCCGGTTGGGGTGAACTTAACTGCCGGGACGGGGATGGGTCTTGTACAGGAACGACATCGACGCACGGTCGCCCGCCCGCAGCCCGCGCGCGGTGTGCCCGACGTAGCGGCGCAGCGCGTGGGCGAGGTGGGCCTGGTCGAAGTACCCCAGCGTCGCGACGACCGGGCGCCAGTCGAGGCCGTCGCGCAGCATGGTCGCCGCGGCGTTCGCCCGGTCGATCTGCGTCACGGCGGTCGGCGACAGCCCGGTGATCGCGCGATAGCGGCGCTGAACGGTTCGTCTGGCCGGCCGCGCCCGCTCCACATCCTCGAGGCGTGACCGCACCAGCAGACCGGCGTCCCGCAGCCGCCGGACGAACTGTTCGGCGTTCTCGTACGTCGGCGCCTCCCACTCCTGGCCGCCGATCATGATTCGGCCCGAGTCGGTCACAGGGAACGAGGCGAACCCGTCGATCACCGAGGACGCCGGATGGGGCCGCAGAACGGCGCCGAGCGTGATCCGGATGCCGAGGAACTCCGTCTCCGGCGGGACCGGCACGGTGGTCGCTCTCGTCTCCGGCCCGCGCAGGCCGGCGTGCACGCGCCCCCGCGTCCGCGTGACGATCAGGTGACAGCAGGTGCGGGCCGCGGACGTCATCGTGCCGGCGGTGTCGCTGCGGGTCCGCCACACGCGGTCGGTGACGCCCGCGTCGATCTCGGTGTCGCGATGCTCGAATCGCAAGACGACAGCCTCCTTCGTCCTAATCCTGGCGGCCGAGGACGTCGTCGAGGAAGTCGGCGCCGGCCTCGGTGAGCGTGCCGACCTCGACGGACGCGCCGGTGAAGACGTGCCCGGCGCCTTCGACGGGCAGGACATCGCACCGTACGCCCTGAGCCCGTAACGCCTCGGCGAAGCCCACGGCCTCCGCGAACGGGACGACCTCGTCCTCGGTGCCGTGGACCAGAAGGAACGGCGGGGCGTCCGGGTGGATGTTGTGCAGCGGGCTGGCCAGCCGGGCCAGGGCCGTGCGCTCGGACAGCGGGCCACCGAGCAGGAGCGCGGGACCGGTGAACGGGTCGTCCTGGTTGCGCAGGGTGGACAGGTCGGCCGGGCCGTACCAGAGGATGACGGCCTGGATCGCGGTGTCACCGCTGCCGGTGAGCCCGGCGATCGCCGCCAGCTGGCCGCCGGCCGACTCGCCCAGCACGGCGAACCGGCCGGCGTCGACGCGCAGCGCGGCGGCGTGGTGGCGCAACCAGCGGATGGCTGCCTCGATGTCGGCCTGCTGCGCGGGATAGGTGGCCTCCAGCGCCAGCCGGTAGTCGACGTCGGCGACGGCGTAGCCCCGGGCCACCATGCGCTCGTGGAACCGCTGATCGACGGTCCACACCCGGCTGCCGCTCAGCCATCCGCCGCCGTGGATCCAGAGCACGACCGGGAACGGCCCGTCGCCCGGCGGCACATGCAGGTCGAGCTGGAGCGGGCGATACCCGAGCGGGATCGAGACCACGCAGTTGGCGTGAGTGAGCGTCTTGCGCTGCTCGGGGACGGGCTGAAGATCGGTCATGGGCCCATCATGCCCGTGCCGCGGCCGGGGGTCAGAGGTAGCTGACATCGGTCAGCCGCTCGGCCACGGTCCAGAGCCGCTCGCCGATGGCCGGATCGGCGGCGTCCCGGCTCGGCCGGACCTCGGTGACGGGGCCTCGGGTCTCCCCGAGACGGGACGGGCCGAAAAACTGGCCGCCCCGGACCGCGGGGTCGGTCGCGGCCCGCAGCTGGGGGAGCGCGCCCTGCTCCACCGGCTGGGTGGCCAGGAGGCCGGCGCGGGCGATCACCCGGCCGAGGCGGCCGCGGTGCTCCCAGGCTCGCGGGGTCAGGTTGGTGCGGGTCAGGCCGGGATGAGCCAGGACACTGATGACCGGGGAGCCGGCCGCGCGCAGGCGGCGATCCAGCTCGAGGCCGAAGATGGTGGTGGCCAGCTTTGATCGGCCGTAGGCGGCAGCGGCACGGTAGTCGCGCTCGGCCATGAGGTCGCCGAAGTCCAGGTGGGCGTTCTTGTGAGTGATCGAGCTCAGGCCGACCACCCGGGCCTGTGGCGCGGCGGAGAGGGCCTCCAGCAGCAGGCCGGTCAGGGCGAAATGGCCGAGCAGATTGGTGCCGAGATGAAGCTCGAAGCCGTCGGCGGTGGTGCGGCGCGGGCCCAGCAGCACCACGCCGGCGTTGTTGACCAGCAGGTCGACTGCCGGGTGATCGGTGGTCAGCCCGGCGGCGAACTTGCGCACCGAATCCAGGGACGCCAGGTCGAGCTCGCGCACCTCGACGTCGCCGCCGATGCGGTGGGCGGCCCGCTCGCCGGCGGAGGTGTCGCGGACGGCGAGGACCACGCGGGCGCCGTGGCGGGCCAGCTCGGTGGCGGTGATCAGGCCGAGGCCCGAATTCGCCCCGGTGACGACGGCGGTCCGGCCGTGCTGATCGGGGATGAGGTCGGCGGTCCATGCGGGCATCTGCTGCTCCCGGGGTGTCGGTGCGGTTGCCGACGACGCTAGGGGAGGGGCGGGCAGGCTCGGTCGTCCTCGTTTGCCTAGGTCGGCGAGACCTACCTTGCGGGTCCCGCCAAGCGGCAGACTTGCGGCATGAGCAGCCTCCATCCGTACGCTCGTGAGCTCGGCGACTTCCTGCGCGCCCGGCGGGGGCGGCTGCGTCCGCAGGACGTCGGGCTGGAACCGGGTGGGCGGCGCAAGGTGGCGGGACTGCGGCGCGATGAACTGGCCCTGCTGGCCGGGCTGAGCACCGACTACTACCAGCGGATGGAGCAGGGCCGCGAGGTAAGGCCGTCCGACGACATTCTGGACGCGCTGGCCGGCGCGCTCTGCCTCGATGGCGAGGAACGCCGGCACCTGTTCACCCTGGCGCACGCCGCCCGGCGGCCGATGCCCGCGCGGGTGGAGCGCGGGCCGGAACGGGTGCCGGAGAGCACCCGGCGCCTGCTGCAGGTGATGGACACGCCGGCCGTCGTGCTCGGCCGGCATCTCGACCTGCTCGACTGGAACTCGATGGCGGTGGCGCTGCTCGGCGAACCGGAGGGATACCCGGCCGAGCGGCTCAACATGCTCCTGCTGATGTTCGACGACACGTTCACCGGCGAGCGCACCTGCCCGGACTGGGAACGGCAGGCGCTGGACTACATCGGCATGATGCGCGCCGCGGTCGCCACCGACCCCACCCACCCGCGGGCCACCGCGATCGTCGGCGAGCTGAGCATCCGCAGCGCCGAGTTCCGGCGGCTGTGGGGGCGGCACGACGTGCGCGAGTCGGTGAGGGGCACCAAGACGTTCCGGGTGCCCGAGGTCGGCGACATCGTCCTGGACTGGGACACCTATCCGCTCCCCGGCAACCCCGGCCCGGTCATGCTGGTCTTCACCGCCGAGCCGGGCACCGCCGACGCCGACCGGCTCCAGCTCCTCGCCACGCTGCACGCGACCCGCGACCGCCAAGCCCGCTGGGTGGCCGAGCGACAGTCGCCGGCTCAGCCTTAGGCCATGTTTCGTAGGGCGTGGATGTTGGGGTGTGGCGGTGATCGATAACTGAAGGGGTCTCCGGTAGTTGGTTCAGCGACCAAGCTAGAACTTCACACCGGAGACCTCGTGCCGAGCGTAGCGGCAGCGAGACGCCGTGATCTGACCGACGTGCAGTGGGCTGTGCTTGAGCCGTTGCTGCCGGTGGGAACGGGTCATGCTCGGCTGCGCAGATGGGCCATGAGACTGATCATTGGCGGGATCCGGTGGCGGGTGCGGACCGGATTCTCTTGGCGGGACGTGTCGCAGGTGTATCCGGCGTGGCAGACGCTGTGTCGGTGGTTCAGGCGGTGGCAGCGTGACGGTGTCTGGGCACGGATCCTGGCCTTGGTGCAGGCCCGAGCGGATGCGGCCGGGTTGATCGGCTGGACGGTGAGCGTGGACTCCACGATCAGCCGCGCTCATCAGCACGCGGCCGGCACCCGCCGTGACGGCGATCGGCAGAAGGAACCGCCCGGCGGCGTTGAGGCCGAACCGGCGGATCACGGACTCGGCCGATCGAGGGGCGGGTGGACCACCAAGACCCATCTGGCCTGCGAGCAAAGGCCGCGAGCTGGTGGCTGTGGTGGTGACCGCCGGGCGGCGCGGCGACAGCCCCGAGTTCATCCCGGTGCTGGCCAAGATGCGGGTGGCCCGTGCCGGTGGCGGCCGGGCACGGTGCTGGCCGACAAGGCGTACACGTCCAAGGCCAACCGTGCCCACCTGCGATCCCGTGGCATCGCCGCGTGTATTCCGAGCAAGGCCGGCCAGGACGCCCACCGCAAGGCCAAGGGGTCGAAGGGCGGGCGTCCACCCGCCTTCGACCCCGAGGTTTACCGCCTGCGCCACGCCGTGCAGTGCGGCATCAACCAGCTCAAACAACACCGCGCCACGGCCACCAGGCACGACAAACTCGCCGTGCGCTACGAAGCCACCCTCACCATCGCCGCCATCAACCAATGGCTCCGAGCCCTACGAAACACGACCTAGGTGCGGTCGTCGTAGGGGTCGGAGTCCGGGTATTCGTCGTCCGGCGGCTCCTCGTCCGCCGGGAAGAAGAGTGCGGGCTCGGCGTCCCCCCGCTGGGGTGCCGCGGACGCGGCGGCACCGCGGGCCGGTGCCGCCGCGGCGCGAGCACCGGCCGTTGTGGGCCCGGTGGTCGCGGCGCGAGCACCGGCCTCTGTGGGCCCGCCGGCCGCGGCGCGAGCACCGGCCTTCGTGGGCCCGGCGGCTGCGGCGCGAGTGCTGGCCGTTGTGGGCCCGGCGGCTGCGGCGCGAGCACCGGCGGTTGTGGGCCCGGCGGCCGCGGCGCGAGCGCTGGCGGGAGGTGACGCGGTGGTGCCGGACGGCGTGGGCGAAGGGGAAGCGGTTGCGGGCGCCACCGCGGCGGCGGGAGCGGCAGGGGCCGGAGTTGCGGGGGCGGCGTTGAGGGTGTCGAGGACCTGCTGGCCGAACTTGGTCAGCTTGCTCTGGCCCACGCCGCTCACCGAGGCCAGCTGCGAGAGGGACGCCGGGCGCATTGCGGCGATCGCTTTCAGCGTGGCGTCGTGGAAGATGACGTAGGCGGGGACGCCCTGTTCCTTGGCCGTGGCCGCGCGCCAGGCCCGCAGGCGCTCGAAATCGGGAGTGGCCGCGGTGGGGAGGTCGGGGGTCGCGGCGGCGGCGGGGGTGCGGGTGCGGGGCAGGCGGGCGGGCTTGGGGGCCTCGCGGCGCATCATCACCTTGACCTGGCCGCGCAGGACGTCCGTACTGGTGGGGGTGAGGACCAGGGTGCCGTACTCGCCCTCGACCGCGAGGTAGCCAGCGGCCAGGAGCTGACGGACGACGCCGCGCCACTCCTGGTCGCGCAGGTCGGTGCCGATGCCGAAGACGGAGAGCTGTTCGTGGCGGAACTGCTTGACCTTTTCGGTCTCCTTGCCGAGCAGGATGTCGATCGACTGGCCGGCGCCGAATTTCTGGCCGCGCTCGCGTTGCAGGCGAAGAACCGTGGAGAGCAGTTTCTGCGCCGGAATCGTCCCGTCCCAGGACTCGGGCGGCGACAGGCAGGTGTCGCAGTTGCCGCAGGCGGGGGCGTCTTCCTTCTGTCCGAAGTAGTTGAGCAGCTGCGAGCGGCGGCAGGAGACTGTCTCGCAGAGCGCGAGCATGGCGTCGAGGTGCTGGGAGGCGTTGCGGCGGAAGACCGCGTCGCCGTCCGAGCCCTCGATCATCTTGCGCTGCTGGACGACGTCCTGCAGGCCGTACGCCAGCCAGGCCGTGGACGGCTGACCGTCGCGGCCGGCGCGGCCCGTTTCCTGGTAGTAGCCCTCGACGGATTTCGGCAGGTCGAGGTGGGCGACGAAGCGCACGTCGGGCTTGTCGATGCCCATGCCGAAGGCGATCGTCGCGACCATGACCAGCCCGTCCTCGCGCAGGAAGCGGGACTGGTTGGCCGCGCGGACCCGGTTGTCGAGGCCGGCGTGGTACGGCAGAGCGGGAATGCCCTGCTGGCTCAGGAACTCGGCCGTTTTCTCCACCGAGGCGCGGGACAGGCAGTACACGATCCCGGCGTCGCCGGGGTGCTCGGTGCGCAGCAGGTCGAGCAGCTGCCGGCGCGGCTCGGCCTTGGGCACGATGCGGTACTGGATGTTGGGCCGGTCGAAGCTCTGGGTGAAATGCCGGGCGTCGGTCAGGCGCAGGCGGGTGGCGATCTCGTCGCGCGTGGCGCTCGTGGCCGTGGCGGTCAGGGCGATGCGCGGGACGTCGGGCCAGCGCTCGTGCAGCATCGACAGGCCCAGATAGTCGGGGCGGAAGTCGTGGCCCCACTGGGAGACGCAGTGGGCCTCGTCGATCGCGAACAGGGAGATCTTGCCGCGGTCGAGCAGGCGCTGGGTCGCGGGGACACCCAGGCCCTCGGGCGCGACGTAGAGCAGGTCGAGCTCGCCGTTCACGAATTCGGCCTCGACGATGCGGCGCTCCTCGTAGTCCTGCGAGGAGTTGATGAAGTTGGCCCGGACGCCGAGCGTGCGCAGGGCGTCGACCTGGTCCTGCATCAGGGCGATCAGCGGGGAGATGACGACACCGGTGCCGGGGCGGACCAGGGCGGGAATCTGATAGCACAGCGACTTGCCGCCGCCGGTGGGCATGAGCACGAGGGCGTCACCGCCGGCGACCACGTGCTCGATGATCTCGCGCTGCGCGCCGCGGAAATCGGGATAACCGAAGACGCGGTTGAGGATCTCCGTAGCGGGGGAGGCCGGAAGCATCGGTGCCGAAGTCACCCCGCGATAGTAGAGAGGTCGGCCGACATTTTCCGGGGGCCTGTGGATAACCCGACGAGCTCCAGGATCACCCGCACGGGCGACCCGTCCGCCGTGAGCAGCAGCAGCGGCGCCTTCTGCTCGGTGTGCAGCCCGGCCACCTGGTGCAACACCGACACGCCGGCGCTGGACAGGTGGGTCACCCCGGAGAGGTCCACGGTCATCGCGGCCGTGGCGCCCCGGCTGCGGCGCAGCAGTTCCTTCCGTACGCCCTCGGCGGTGACGATGTCGACGACGCCCTCGATCCGCACGCGGGTCTCATCGCCGCCGGGCTCGTCCACGATCCGAAAGCCCCCGGGCGACGGCGGCAAAGCCGGAAGAGAATCACCTGCGAAGGAGAGCAGCCGACCCGGCCGGAACAGGGAATGCGACAATCGCGCCGTCGTCCCGGACGAGGACGGCTCGACCTTCAGACCCTCCACCAGCTGCGCCGCCATGGCCAGGCCCCGGCCGCGGGTCGGCGACACCTCCGGCTCCCGCCATACGCCGTGATCACGGACAAAAACCACCACCTGGCCCGTCGGCGTCAGCGAGCCGTGCACCGCGACCGGCGTGCCCGCGTGCTCGATGGCGTTGGTGATGACCTCGCCCAGCGCGTGCTGGAGGACGAACGTGTCGTGGTCGGTCGCGCCCACGGCGGCCAGCCACGACGCGATCGAATCCCGGGCGTCGCTCAGCGACGAGGCCTCGGGCGGCAGGCCGAGCTCGAGCGGCGGTACGACCGGCACCCGCTGCGCCGCCAGCAGCGTGATGTCGTCGTGGTGCCCGGTGGCCCGCACGAGCAGCTCGACCGACTGGCTGCAGACCCGCTCGGACGCGGTCGACCGGGGCTCCCGCAGCGCCCGCCCGGCCGCGCAGTTCGCGGCCACCCGCGCCAGCTCGGCCGACCCGGCCGGATGGTCCCGGCCGGGCCGCTCCAGGATGCCGTCGGTGTAGAGCAGCAGCAGCTCACCGGGGGCGAGGCGGGCCGTGCCGATCGGGAACGACCCTCCGGTGGCGAGCGGGCTTCCCCCCGTACGGGAAAGGAATCGGGTTTCGCCGGAAGGCGCGACCACCAGTGGTGGCGGATGTCCCGCCGTGCAATAGGTGAGGTCTCCGGAGACCGGGTCGAGCTCGGCCATGCAGATGGTCGTGGCGTGCGCGCCGGGGGAGCGGGACGCGAACCGGTCGGCCGCGCCGAGCGCCTCGATGATGCCGGCGCCGTCGTCGAGCCGGTCGCGCAGCACCGCCCGCAGCTGGCCCATCACCCCGGAGGCGGCGACGCCGTGCCCGACCACGTCCCCGACGATCAGCGCCACCCGGCCGTCGCGCTGGGCGACCGCGTCGAACCAGTCGCCGCCTGCCGCCGTGTCCGCGTCGGCCAGCAGATAGCTCGCGGCGATCTGCAGGCCGGGGAGCACCGGCAGCCCGGTCGGCAGCAGTTCCCGCTGCAGCGAGGTGATGACCTGCCGGCTCTCCTCGTACTTCTCCTGGGCCCGCGCCGCGGCCTGCCGCTGGCGGACCAGCTCGGTGACGTCGAACGCGACCGCGGTGGCGCCCAGAATCTCGCCGGTGGGGGAGAGCCACGGGCTGATCGTGAAGTTCGCGAACATCTCGTGGACCGAACCGTCCGGCATGTCCAGATGCGCCCGCCACTCCTGCCCGGTCGCGGGGGTCCCCGTGCGGTAGACCTCGTAGTACACGTCGACGAACTGCTGGCCGATCAGGTCGCTGAGGACGTCCCGGATCGGCACCCCCTGCCAGGGCCGCCCGGGCAGCAGCTCACGGGTCGCCGCGCTGAGGCTGAGCACCCGCAGGTCGGGCCCCTCGCAGACGACCAGGATGAACGGCACCTGGTCGAAAGCGGACAGCAGCCGATCGTCGCTCATGACCCCATCGTGCCGGACGGCACCGCCCCATTCCTACTCGGCCAGGGGTAGCTCGATCGTGTGAGACGTGTGCGAGGCCTTGGTGGCCAGATAGCGCACGTTCGCCGCCGACATGTGCACCCCGGTCGGGATCCGCTGGACCACCTCGATGCCGCACGCCTCCAGCTGGACCGCCTTGTCGGGGTTGTTGCTGAGCAGGCGCACCCGGTCGGCGCCGAGCGCGAACAGCATCTGCGCCGCGGCCGTGTAGTCCCGCTCGTCCTCGCCGTGGCCCAGCGCGACGTTCGCCTCGTACGTGTCCAGGCCGGCGTCCTGCAGCGCGTACGCGTCCAGCTTGGCGTACAGCCCGATGCCCCGGCCCTCCTGGCGCAGGTAGAGCAGGAAGCCGCCCTGGTCGGTGATCCGCTCGGCGGCCTCGCGCAGCTGCGGTCCGCAGTCGCAGCGCTGGCTGCCGAACACGTCCCCGGTCAGGCACTCGCTGTGCGGGCGCACCAGCGGCGCCCGGCCACCGGCGGCCGACTTGGTCAGCGCGCGCTGCCAGTCGCCCAGGCCGAGCGCGATGTGCTCCTTCTCGTCGACCAGGCCGTCGAAGGTCATCACCCGCGCCGTTGTCGTATAGCCGTCCGAGAAGCGCAGCGGAACAGTGACCTGCTGGCGCACCTTGGCCGTATTCATAGGTATCGGTCCTCCTCGTTGGTTCCCCGCTGATCTATGCCCGCCGCCGAGGTCACCGGAACGCAACAGAATGCGAACGTGCTTGTCATCGTCGCGCGGATTATCTTGGACGCAACTGTTCGACCGGGGTGACGATCGTCGCTCTACTGGAGGCGTCATCGGTGGTTGAACGTCCTTACACGCTGTTGAGCTGCGGTATGTCCATCGACGGCTACCTCGACGATGCCGAGCAGGCCAGGCTGCTGCTGTCCAACGACGCCGATTTCGACCGGGTCGACGAGGTGCGCGCCGGCTGCGACGCGATCCTGGTCGGGGCCGCGACGATCCGCCAGGACGACCCGCGCCTGCTGGTGCGCTCGGCGGAACGCCGGGCCGCCCGCGTGGCGCGAGGCGAGCGCCCAAACCCGGTCAAGGTGACCGTCACCGGGCGTTGCGACATCGAGCCGACCGCCCGGTTCTTCACCCTCGGTGACGTGGACAAGCTCGTCTACTGTGCCACGCCGGGCGTCGACGATGCCCGCAAGCGGCTCGGTGACGCCGCGATCGTCGTCGATGGCGGGGATCCGGTCGACCTGCACACGGTGACGGCCGACCTCGCGGCGCGGGGCATCCGCCGGCTCATGGTGGAGGGTGGCGGCACGATGCACACCCAGTTCCTCACCGCCGGGCTCGTCGACGAGCTGCAGCTGGTGGTCGCGCCGGTCTTCGTGGGCGACTCCCGGGCGCCGCGGTTCGTCAGCGACGGCGACTTCCCGTGGGGCCCGGAACACCGGGCCACCCTGGCCGAGGTGCGCCAGATCGGGGACGTCGTGCTGCTGCGGTACGCGCTCTCCGACCGCTTCGTGAAGGGCTGAGGACATTACGCGCCGGTGCGGGCGAGCTCACGCTGCGGCTGCGGCTGCGGCGTGACGTAGAGCGCCGGTGCGGGCGAGACCGGCGCGGCCACGCGTACGGAATGATCCACCGCAAGCGGGCGGACGGCCCGGACCACCACCACGAAGGCGCCCGGCAGGGCGGCGACGAAGGCGAAGACGCCGTAGACGACCGCGATGGTCAGGCCCTGGGTCGCGCTCAGACCGGCCGCGCCGAACGCCCACGCGGTCACCGCCTCGCGTGGGCCCCAGCCGCCGATGTTGATCGGCAGCGACATCGCCAGCAGCGCGAGCAGCATCAGCGGGGTGAGCCGCAACAGGGGCGCCGAGGAACCGGCGGCGCGGGCCGCGACCACGAACGTCGCCAGGTGTCCGGCCAGGACGATCGTCGAGGCCAGGGTGATGCCGGGCCAGTTGCGCCGGGACAGCAGGCCGGTGCGGATCTCGGTGATGCCGGTCCGCACGCCGGACGCGAGCCTCGAGCCGCCCTGCCGCAGGCTGCGGCAGGCGATCAGAACCAGCACGCCGGCCGCGGCGACGCTCGCGGTGACGACCGCGGCCACCGCTCCGTGCTTCTCCATCAGGGTCAAGACCGGCGACGGTACGGTGACCAGCACCGTCACGCCGACCCCGATGAGAACGATCTGACCGGCCGTGCGCTCGAGCACGACGGCCCGCACACTGCGCCCGACCTGGCCCTCGTCGCGCCCGTGCTTGACAGCCCGGTCGACGTCGCCGAGCACCCCGCCGGGCAGCGCCGCGTTGAGGAACAGCGCCTTGTAGTAGTCGGCGACCGCGCCCCGCAGCGTGAGCCGCAGGCCGAGACCGCGGGCGACCAGGCACCACCGCCACGCGCTGAAGACCGTCGTGACCACACCGATGGCGAACGCCACGGCCAGCGCCGGCACGTCGAGGACCCGCAGGCCGTCGAGGAAGGCGCCGGTGCCGAGCCGCCACAGCAGCACCGCGAGGATGCCGGCTCCACCCAGCAACCGCAGCCATGGCCAGATCGTTCGCGTCACGTCACCCTCCGATGATTGCCCGTCTTTCCCCTAGTACGCCGGGACAGGCACAAAGGGTTCAGCCGAAGATCGCCAAAAGATCAACATGTCCGATCGTGGCGGCCGGGATCTTTTCCAGGCGCGCTTGGAGATAGGCGCCGAAGTGCAGGTCGGGGCGTTGTTCGGCCGCCGCGGCGACCCATCCGCGGAGCCATTCGGCGGTCAGGCCGGCGTGCTCCGCGCCCAGCCGCCAGGGACTCGGACGGGTGATCACCGTGGCGCCGGCCTTCTCGAAGGCGTCCCGCGCGACCGCGGGCGCGTCGGGGCCCAGCAGCCGCCGGCCGTCGACGACCCGGCGCTGGTGGGCGTTGAAGGCCTCCTCGACGGCCGCGTCCTCGGGCAGCGGGGGATCGAGCGTGACGGTGCCCGCCACCGACAGGGTGAACAGGGCCGCGACGCGGGCCTTCGCGCAGACCTCGGCCAGCGCGGCGACTTCGCCCGCGGTGAGCAGGTCGAGCAGGGCCGAACAGGTGACCAGGTCGGTGCCGGCCAGGTCGGCCGCCGTGAGCTCGGTGACGTCGCCCTGGACGGTCTCGACGGTGACCGCCGGGAACGGCATGTTGGCGGCGGCGTGAGCGAGCAGGGCGGGGTCGCGGTCGGCCATGATCCAATGCTGCGGGCCGGTCAGGCGCGGGGCCAGCCACCGACCGAGCGAGCCGGTGCCGCAGCCGAGGTCGCGGATCGTGCGGATCGGGCCGGGGAGCAGGTCGGCCAGGTCGGCGCTGCGGGCGGCGGCGTCGGCCGGTTCGCGCAGGCCCAGCCAGGTGGCGCTGAATTCTCCGGTCATCTGTCGAGTACCTCGCTCAGTCGTCGGGCCGTTTCGTCCCAGGTTGGCAGGGTTTCCCGGCGTTGCCGTGCCGCCGCGCGGAGGCGGTGGCGCAGGTCAGGATCGGTCAGCCAGGCGCGCAGGGCCGCGGCGAGGGACGTGACGTCGCCGGGCGGGATCAGCAGGCCGGGGCGGGTGCCGTCGGGCGCCCGGCCGAGGGCCTCGGGCACGCCGCCGACCGCGGTCGCGAGCACGGGGATGCCGCGGGCCAGGGCCTCGGTGACCACCATCCCGTAGGTCTCGTTCCGGGAGGGAAGGACAAAAAGATCACATTTGCCGTACGCCGATTCCAGCGCCGTTCCGTGCAGTGCTCCCGTGAAGTGGATGTCGGGGCTCGTGTGCGGGATCTCCCTCGCGACCCGGCCGGCGAAGGTGCAGCTCCAGCTCAGGTCGGCGAGATGCTCCTCGAGCGCCTTGACCAGGAGATCCTGGCCCTTCCGGGGGGTCACGGCGGCGACGCAGAGCAATCTTTTACCGAATTTATCCGGATCTGTCGCCGCAGCCGGAGCTACGCCGGGTGGGATGACCTCGGGTTTGCTCGACAAATCGTGCATTTCGGAAAGGTGGCGGGCGGCGGCCTCGCTGGTGGCGATTACCGTCGCGGCCAGGCGGAGGGTGGTGCGCTCGCGTTTTCGCAGGTCGGCGGCCTGGGCTGGGGAGAGACCGGTCTCGTCGCTCAGGGGGAGATGAACCAGGACGAGCAGGCGGAGGCGCTTCTTGTGCGGGGCGAGGATCTCGGGCACGCCGCAGGCCACGAGGCCGTCGAGCAGCACATCGGATTTATCCGGAATGTCGGAGAGAGCCCGGGCGAGCGCCTCGCGGGCCGGCTCGGCGGGGGCGGGCCAGGCGCCGTCGACCGCGATCTCGTAGACCGGGCGAGTGGGGAAGGCATTCTTCGCGCTTTCCGGGCTCGCGGCGCCGGAGAGCAGGTTGAGGACGACGCGGTCGTAGCCGTTACCGCCGCTGGGGGCCGCCGGGTCGTCGATCGAACCCGGCAGCACCGCCCACAGCGGGGAGCTCACAGATCGCGCTCGTAGGAGGCCCACGCGATGTGCGACTCGTGCAGCGTGACCGCGATGCCGGTCAGGCCCGCGGCGCCCGCGCCCAGGTCGCCGGCGGCGGCCTTCGCGGCCAGACGGTCGGCGATGACCTTCGCGAGGAACTCGGTGGAGGTGTTCACGCCCTTGAAGACCTCCTCGTCGTCGAGGTTGCGGTAGCTCAGGCCGCCGCAGATCGCGTGCAGCTCCTGGCTCGCGAGGCCGATGTCGACCACGATGTTGTCGTCGTCGAGCTCGGGCCGCCGGAACGTGGCGTCGACGACGAAGGTGGCGCCGTGCAGCTTCTGCGCCGGGCCGAAGACCTCGCCGGAGAAGCTGTGCGCGATCATGATGTGATCGCGGACGGTGACGCTGAACAAGGTGCCTACTCCTCGGGGTAGTCGATCACGTGGCAGAGGGCGGGAAGGCTACCCTCCGCGATTCGCGGCATGACCGCGGGCAGCTCGTCGAACCGGGATCGGCCGGTCACGAGCGCCTCGAAGGCGGGGTTTCTCAGCAGGTCGAGGGCCAGGGCCAGGCGCTGCCCGTAATCGCGGCGCCGGCCGGGGACGATACCGCCGACCTGGCTCGATCGCACGGTGAGCCGGCGGGAGTGGAAGAACTCACCGAGCGGTACGGTCACCTGCTTGTCGCCGTACCAGCTCAGCTCCACGACCGTCGCCTCCGGCGCGAGCAGCTCGAGCGAGCGGGTCAGCCCGGCCGACGTGGCGCTGGCATGGACGACGATGTCGCAGTCGCCCTCCGCCTGATCGGGGAGCACAAAGTCGACACCGATCCGCTCGGCAAGTCGGCGGCGGTCCTCGTCGATGTCGACGAGTTGCACGCGTACGCCCGGAATTGTCGCGGCGATGGCCGCGACCGACGCACCCACCATGCCCCCACCGACCACCGCGATCTTGTCCCCGATCAGCGGGGCGGCGTCCCAGAGCGCGTTCACCGCGGTCTCCACCGTCCCGGCGAGCACCGCTCGATGCGCGGGCACGCCCTCGGGAATCACGGTGACCGCGCTCGCCGGGATCACGAACCGGGTCTGGTGCGGATAGAGCGAGAAGACGGTCCGGCCGACCAGCTCGGCGGGGCCCTGCTCGACGACCCCCACGTTGAGGTAGCCGTACTTCACCGGGGCCGGGAAGTCGCCCTCCTGGAAGGGCGCCCGCATGTGCGCCCACTGGCTCGGCGGCACCCGGCCGGCGAAGACCAGCGTCTCGGTGCCGCGGCTCACGCCGGTGTGCAGCGTGCGGACCAGGACCTCGTCGCGGGCCGGCGCGGGGACCCGTTCGTGGCGGATCTCTCCCCGTCCGGGGGAGGCGAGCCAGAACGCCCGTGAGTCACCCGACATGGGCTGTCTCCTCAACTGCTGAACCGATCGCCGCCGTAGCGCGTGTAAAGCGCTGACAGCAGCGCGTGCAAAGCGCTGACAGCGGCAACCCTACGCAGCCGATCTTGCACTGGAGGCACGGTGACACTCGCAGCGACCCCGGCGGCCACCTCCCGCGGACCCCTCGCCGGTCTGGCGGCCCAGCTGGTCCTGCTGGGCGCTCTGGCGGCGACGCTCGGGCTGACCCCGGCCGGCCTCGGCGCCGGTGTCGTGTACGGCCTGGTGCTCTGCGGTCTGCTCGGAGCCGGGCTGCAGCGGGCCCGGATGAGCGCCCTCGGCCCGGCGAACGCCGTGACACTCTCCCGCGCGATCCTCGTCGGCGGTGTCACAGCTCTCGTCGTGACCTCCTTCACTCACCCGGTGAGCACTCCCGCGCTCGTGGCGGTGGCCGGCGTGGCGCTCGCCCTCGACGGGGTGGACGGCCAGGTGGCCCGGCGCACCGGCAACACGACGGCGCTAGGTGCCCGCTTCGACATGGAGATCGACGCGTTCCTGATCCTGGTCCTGAGCGTGTACGCGGGCGACCGTTTCGGCTGGTGGACGGTGGCGCTGGGCGCGTACCGCTACCTGTTCGTGGCGGCCTCGTGGGCGCTGCCCTGGCTGAACGCCGCGCTGCCGCACCGGTTCTCCCGCAAGGTCGTCGCGGCGCTGCAGGGGATCGTCCTCGCGCTGGTGACCGCCCACCTCCTGCCGCAGCTGGCCTCGCAGGCCGCGCTGGTGATCGCCCTCGCCGCGCTGACCTGGTCGTTCGGGCGGGACACGCTCTGGCTGTACAAGGCCTCGCGGGTGCGGGCCGCGGCCCGGCTGCGCTGGTCGGCGGTACCGCCGCAGCCCGCTCTGGTCGGTTAGCCGACACTTCCGCGGCGGTGATCGCCACCACAATGGCGGGATGCCCGGGAACGACGTCCACGCGCTGACCGCGTTCTGGGGCCCGGAGGCGAGGGTGCGCGCCGGCCAAGTCGCCCGGCGGTGTCTCCAGTGGGGGCACATGAGCTTCCACGAGCTTGACGGGATGGGTCCGGCGCGGACCGTGGAGGACCACCTCGAGATCGTGTGGCGGCGATGGTCGCGACGGCACATCACGGCGTTCGACGACGACGTCCTCCTGCTCGGGCTGGCCCTGGACGAGGAGGTCGGCCAGCATCTGCTGCGGAAGGGGCTCGTCCACGAGCACGTGGCCCGGCGGCTCAAGTCGGGCGCCGACCCGGTCTGGGACCAGCTCAGCCGGGATGGGCGGGCGCTCGCGGAGAACCAGCCGCTGCTGGCGGCCGCGTACGGTGCGCCACCCTCGTGGACGGCGACACTGCCCGAGCCGGTGCGGCTGGCCGCTTTCGCGCCGGACGGCGGACGGGTTGCGGTGCTCGCCGGGTCCGATGTCTACGACGTGGCGCCGTCCTCACCGCCTCGGCACGTCGGCGTGCTTCCCGACGACGTGCGGTCGCTCGGCTGGGGGCGGGACGGGATCATCGCTCTGACGGCCGCCCTCGACGGCTTCCGGGTCGTGGACGTGGCGACCGGGGCGTCCCTCGGGGCGATAGGCCGGGCGACGGGCGGGGTGCTGGCCGGTGGACTGCCCGCGTGGGTGACCGGTCCGGACGGGCTGCGCCGCTGGTGGGGGCCCGCGGCGCCGGAAGATGTGCTCGCTGCGGACGGTGAGGTGCTGGCGGTCGACGACATCGGATCACACGGCCTGATCGGCTACGGCGACGGGGCGGTCGTCCTGAAGGCGGGGGACGAGCCGCCGCCGGGACCGGGGGACCGGCCGCATCGGCACCGGCCCGGTGCGCTGGTCGATCTGGAGGACGACGTCGGCGTCGCCTCGGTGACCAAGGACCGGCGGGTCATGGTGTGCGACCGGGGCGGGCGGCTGATCGCCGAGATCCTCACCGGATCGCGGCCAGTCGGCGCGCTCGCGTCCGGCGGGGGCGGGCGATGCCTGGCGATCGCGTTCGGCGAGGAACTCGCGGTGTGGCCGGTGTCGCCGGCGGTGACGCACGCGGTCGCCGGCTACCACCCGGACAATGCCGGGTTGGACCTGCTCGGAGCCGATCGGGACGCGGCTGCCCTCGCCGCCCTGATCGCCTCGAAGGACCTGCGGCCGCCGCTCGCGGTCGGAGTGTTCGGGGAGTGGGGGTCGGGCAAGACGTTCGTGCTGGACCGGATCGTGGAGCGGCTGCGGGAGTTGTCCTGGTCGCGGGACCGGGGATTCCTCGAGGACATCGTGGTGGTGCCGTTCAACGCGTGGCACTACGCCGAGACCAACCTGTGGGCGAGCCTGGTCGATCAGGTGCTGCAGGCGATCCGGCCCTCGGCCGGGCCTTCGCCCCGGCTCTCGCCGGCGGTCACGGAGGCGGAGAGGCTGGCGGCGGTCGCCTCGGACGAGGTCGCCTTCCTCGACGCGGAGCTGGCCACGGTGGAGGAGACCATCCGGCACTCGGCCGCCCGGCTCGTGCGATGGCGGCGGACGGCCTGGGTCACCGGCGGGCTGGTGCTCGTCTTCGCCGCGGCGGCCGTCGTCGCCGTCGCGGTGGGGCGGTCGGCGGCTGTCTTCGCGAGTCTGAGCGCGGTCACGGCGGTGGGCGGCTATCTCGCCGCGGCGGCGGGGCAGCTGATCAGCGCCCGTGGCCAGGCAAAGGAGATCGCGTCGGCGGGGCGGGAAGGGCTCGCGGCGGTCGGGCGGTTCTCGGGGCGGGCAGCCGCCGCGCGGCGGGCCGACCTGCTGGAACGGGTGCGGGTGGCGCGCGGGGAACAGGAGCGGCTTCGTGCGCTGGCCTCGGAGGTCCGGTCGGATCCGATGGTGGCGATGCTGGGGCTGCTGCCCTCGGTCACCGAGTACCGGGACCAGCTGAGCCTCGTCACCCGGACCCGGACGCTCTTCACCGAGATGGACGACGCGTTCCGTGGGCGCAAGCGGGTCGTGGTCGCGATCGACGATCTCGACCGGTGCCCGGCGGAGAAGGTGGTGCAGGTGCTCGAGGCCGTGCACCTGCTCTTCAACTTCGAGATGTTCGTGGTGGTGCTGGCGGTCGACACGCGGTGGCTGGAGGAGTCCCTGCGGATCCGGTACCACCAGCTGCTGGGCGGGGACGGGGACGCCACGCCGGCCGACTACCTCGAGAAGATCATTCAGATCCCGATGCGGCTGCCGCCCCTGGACGCCGGGCTGGTGCGGGCTCTGATGACCGGTCTCACCGGCGTGGCCGCCGCGTCGCCGGTCCTTCCGCAGGCGGCGCCGGCTGCCTTACGACCGGCTCCGCCGGAGCCCGAGGCGTCGGCGATGTCGTTCGCGGTGGGCACCGAGCCGCGGGAGCAGCCACGGGACCGGCCGGGCAAGCTGCTGGCGACCACGCCCGAGGAGGCGGCGGCGATGGCGGCGGTCGCGCCGCTGGTGGGCTCGACGCCGCGGACGGTGAAGCGGTTCGTCAACACGTACCGGCTGATCAAGGCCCGGGCGAAGGAGCCGGGCGACTTCGACGACCGGCGCGATGGGATCGGTGATCACGAGGTTGTCGCGTTCCTGCTCGCGGTCGTGACCGGGCAGCGGGAGTACGCGGGGGAGTTGCTGGCCGCGCTGGCCCGGGCCGAGGGCGGCACGCTGCGGGACGCGGTCTCTTCCCCGCCGGTCGTGGCCTGGCTGTTCACGCGGGAGACGTACGCGTCGGCGCCTGCGCATCGGTTCGCCTCCTGGGCTACCGAGGTGGCGCGCTTCTCGTTCTAGTACGGCGCTCCTGGCTTGCGGCTTCTCGGCCGACGCCCTGGCTTGCGGCTTCTCGGCCGGCGCTCTGACTTTCGGCTTCTTGGCCGGGGCTCTGCCTTTCGGCCGATGTGCGGCGGGGTTTTCGGTCCGCGGAGGGATGTGGGGTGGGTCGGCGTGCGCCGATGCTGGTGCGCATGACCGCACCCCTCGCCCACACCGATGTGATCGTTCTCGACTATCTCGCGGCGCTGTGGGCGCAGAGCGAGGACCTGTCGCCGCAGATGCGCGACGACCTGATGACCACGGTGGCCGACTACATCTCGGCCCGCCGGATGGCCGCGGCGCCGCTCGAGGACGCGGCGGCGATCGTGCAGCGGTTAGGCCCGCCGGAGGCGCTGGTCTCGGCGGCGCGGCGGGGGCAGGTCCCGCCGCACATCCGGCTGCCGGCGCTGATCCCGCCCCCGGCCCCGGTGGTGCCCCGGCCCGCCGTCGCCCAGGCCGGCGGGATCGCCGAGTACGCGGCGGTGGGCATGCTGACCGCGGGATCGTTCCTGTTGCCGGTGATCAGCCCGGTCGGTGGGATGCTGCTGGCCAGCGCGTCGCCGCACTTCACGGGCGCGGAGAAGGCGATCGGGTGGACGCTGACGGCCGGATCGGTGGCGGCCGCGGCGGTGCTGACGCTGTTCTTCGCGGCGCTGCCGGTCCACTCGGGTGCGGCGCTGTTCGTGATCTACCTGGCGATGTGCACGGGGTCGTTCGCGGCCGGGATGACGCTGCTCAGCGCTCTGCGGCGACGCTCGGTCTAGTGTGCTTTCCGCAATGCCGCCTGCCCGATGATCTCGGTGATCACCTGGGACCAGACCGCGGCCGGCGGGAACTCGTGGCCGACGCCCTCCAGCCACACCAGACGGCTGCCGGGGATCGCCTCCTGCAGGGCGTGCGCGTCGGCCGCCGGGAAGAACGGGTCGACCGTGCCGTGCAGGATCAGCGTGGGCGCCGTGATCGTGCCGAGCTTGTCGCGGAAGGGCGGGCCGCTCGCGCAGCACCAGTGGTTGGTCTGGGTGGCTGCCATGTCGGCGGTGCGGTCGTACACGCGCTCGGCGAGCCGGCGCAGGTGGGGCTCGTCGGCGGTGAAGAGGCCGCCGAGCTCCTGGACACCGGCGACGATCTTCGTAACGGCGGCGCGGCGGTCGGCCCACACCGGGTCGGGATCTCGCGGGGAGGCCTCGTCCGACTTGTCGGGACCGACCGCCGTGGACATCAGGGTCAGCGAGAGGACCCGGTGCGGGCGCTCGACCGTGATCTTCTGCGCCAGCGCGCCGCCCATCGACAGCCCGACCAGGTGGGCCCGGTGGACGTTGACCACGTCGAGCACGCCGAGCGCGTCGTGCGCCAGATCCACGCCGGAGTAGGGCGGCTTCCCGGCCGGGAACGACGTCGACCGGCCGGTGTCGCGATGGTCGTACCGGATCACGTGGCGGCCGGCCGCGGCCAGGCGCCGGCAGAACTCGTCCTCCCACCAGTCCATGGAGCTGGCGCCGCCCGCGATCAGCAGCAGGGCGGGGTCGCCCGGCTCGCCGAACGTCTCGACGCAGAGCTCGATCCCGTTGACCGGCAGGGTCTCGGCAACCATCCGGCCATTGTCCAGCATGCAGTTGACGGGCGGGTTACAACGCACCGGCGATGAAGTCGAATGCGCCGGGGATGCAGCGCGACCAGTAGCCGAAATTGTGCCGGCCGTCGGCGAAGCTCCCCGCTCGCGGCGGCTCGGGGAGGTGGCTGCGCAGTGTGCGGACGTTCTCGTAGAGGCTGTCCTGCTTGCCGCACCACAGCCCGACCGGGGTGCCGCGTAGCAGCCGGGCCGCGCCGGTCACGTCGTCGTCCGGGCGTACGGCGGGGGAGAAGGCGGCGACGGCCTTGACGAAGCCCGGAAAGGCCTCGGCCAGCAGGAGAGCGCCGTAGCCGCCCATCGACCAGCCCCAGGCCGCGAGCCGCCGGTAGTCGTAGCCGCGCTGCCGGCACCAGAGCGGGACCTCCTCGTGGACCAGGCGTTGCGGGTCGTCGCCGCCGCTGGGCTGCCAGGCGAGCCGTCCGCCGTCCGCGCCGGCCAGCACGAACGGCGGCAGGCCCCGGCGGACCGCGTCGGTGAGGAAGCGGCCGAGGCCGAGCGCGGCGTAGTCGTCCGGGGTCTTCGAGCCGCCGTGCAGCACGAGGCAGACGGGAAGGCCGCTGCCGTCGCCGAATCCGGCCGGCACCGCGGTGTAGAAGCCGACGGTCCGGCCGCGGGCCGCCGACCAGCGGTGCTCGAGCCGTTCCTCGCCCGGCGGGGCGGCAGGGATGACCGGGACGGAGTCGGCCTTTCGGGTGCGATATCCGGCCACTCCGACATACGCGGCGAGCGCCGCGGCGCCGGCCAGCAAGATTCGTCGTCTCATCGCCCCCACAACGGTGATATGTCCGGTGGCGTGACGTTTTTAGGCTTCCGGCATGCGCAGAGTCGGTGCCGTGGTCATGCTTCTGGCGCTGCTCTCCGCGTGTGGCGCTCCGGCCCGTACGGCATCGTCGGTTTCCCGGGCAGCGTCGCCTCGCGTCCGCGTCCTTCATTTCGCGCGCGGCGCCGACCGGCCGCTGGAGACGACGGTGTGGTCGCCGGCGGACGGCGGGCGGCACCCGGTCGTGCTGTTCAGCCACGGCCTCGGCGGGCTTCCGTCCCAGTTCGCGCCGATCGCCGCCACATGGGTCGCGGCCGGGTTCGTGGTGGTCGCGCCCGCCTACCCGCACACCAACGGCAAAACCAAGGTCAATTCCGCGGACGTACGCCGTCAGCCCGCCGATGCGGAGTTCGTGCTGCGCTCGCTACGGGGCGATCCGAGCGTGGATCTCGGCCACGTCGCGGCGATCGGCTTCTCGGCCGGCGGCACCACCACGCTCGGCCTCCTGCACCCCGGCCATTGGTCGGGCCTGGTCGCCGCGGTCTCGATCGCCGGCCGCCGCCCGTCGTCCGCGTTCGGCGGCAAGCCCGTTCCGGTCCTGTTCGTGCACGGCGACCAGGACCCGACCGTGCCCCTGGCGGCGGGTCGGGCGGCGTACAAGGCGCTGCCCTGGCCCAAGACCTTCGTCACCGTCCCCGGCGGCCACCATGGCGACTACCTCAATCCCGGCAATCCGGAGTATCCCCGCATCTCGCAGACCATCCGAGCCTTCCTCCTGAGAACTTTTACCCAGAGTGGTGCGGGCGGCCACTAATCTCGGCCGTTCGGCCAAGTCAGTACTGACAGTAATGTTGCCTAGTCTGCTCCGGTGCACCTCACTCACGTAGCAATGGCCGCAGCAGTAACGGTAAGTGTCGCCGGTGTGTCTTACGCAGCGTTAAACCCGGCGAGTCTGGAGGAGCACGCCCGCTCGGTGGCCGCCCAGGCAACCTGCCGCACCGTCGATTCCGCGATCGTCGCCTACGCCGGCCTGCACGACGAGGCCCCGACGTCGATCACCGACCTGGCAACCTTCGTCGACGGCGACATCACCGCCTACCGCATCGTCGACGGCGTGGCCGCCGGCCCCGGCTGCTGATCCGCGCCCTGGTCCCTGCGTCGGCACGGTCGAGGGCGTGGCGGCCGGCCCTGGCTGCTGATCCGCGCCCTGATCCCTGCGCGGCACGGTCGGCGGCGTGGCCGCCCCGCCGCCGTCTCTGCTCCCGTTGGTGGGGTCAGGTGGCGTTCGCGTGGGTGGCGTCGGCGAGCGTCTCGAGCGCTGCCTCCCGCAGAGCCGAGCTCCGGGCATACAGCGACGCACCCGGCCCCGGCCGCGTCCGCCCCGACAGCCCGCTGAACGACCCGCCGGCCTCGGTCACGATCAGCGAGGTCGCCGCGAAGTCCCAGATCTGCCCGCCCGTCTGTATCGCGAGATCGATCTCCCCGCGAGCCACCAGAAGCCCCGGGTGGATGCTCCACGGCAGCGCCGCCGTGATCGCCTTGAGCGGCGCGACCAGTTGGGGCCGCCACTCCTCGGGCACCACGCAGAGCCGGCTTCCCTCGATCGTGTCCGGCCCGCCGGCGTCCACCCGGATCGGCGTGGCGGCCACCGCCCGCCCGCCGACGATCCGCCCCTCGAAGGCCCCGCCGCCCCGGGTGGCCCACCAGATGCTCCCCTGAGCCGGATGAGCCGCCACCCCCGCGACCGTCTCCCCGTCCTCCTCGAGCCCGAGCAGAACCAGCCACCGATCGTCCCCCTCAACGAACAGCCGAGTCCCGTCGATCGGGTCGATGATCCACCGACGCCCGTTGCCCGCCGTCTCCCCCTGCTCTTCCCCCAACACGGAGTCCTCGGGCCGCGCAGCCCCCAGCACCTCCCGAACGGCAGTCTCCACGGCCCGGTCGGCTGCGGTAACCACGGACCCGTCCGCCTTGAGCTCCCGCGACAGTTCGGCAAGCGCCCCGAAGTGCCGCAACGCCACCGCCGCCCCCGTGATCACCGCACGCTGCGCCAGCTGAAGGTCAGTCTCCACCAGCCCATCCTGCACGCCCGCGTCCGCTTTCCCCCGCATGTCACCCTCCGCGATCGCCTCGTGTCTCCACCCCACCCCGCCCACAAAGCCACCCGGTTTCCAGGACAAAAACACCCCGCGAACCCGCCACGCCGCCAGGCGTGCGACACAACCTGACTTGCCGGCGTCGATCGCGCGGCACGCCCGACTCGCCGGCGCCGGAGTGCGCGGCACGGCCGGTTCTGCGGCGCCGGAGCGCACGACATCGGTTCCGGCCGGCTGTGTGGCCTCGAGTGCCGCGCCGTGTCGGGCCAGGCCGGCGCTGAGTCGCGCCAGGCTGAGTCGCGCCAGGCTGAGTCGCGCCAGGCTGAGTCGCGCCAGGCTGAGTCGCGCCAGGCCGCGTCGCGTCAGACCAGGCCGGGTCGGGCCAGGCCGCGACGGGTCGCGCCGGGCCACACCGGGCTGCGTCGGGCCGCGACGGGCTGTGACGCGTCGGGTCGGGCTGCGCCGACTGGGCCGCGTCGGGTCGTGCCAGGTCAGGCCAGGCCGCGTCGGGACGCGCCGCCTCGGGCCAGGCCACGTCGGTCTGGGCCGGGCTGGGTCGCGCTGGGCCAGGTCGCGCTGGGCCACGGCCGCGCTGGGCCAGGTCGCGCTGGGCCAGGTCGCGCTGGGCCAGGCCGCGCTGGGCCGGGCCGCGCTGGGACGCGGGCTAGCTTCGCGGGCGCCGGGTCAGCCGGTTCGCTGCATGGCGCGCTCCTTCCGGGACGCGAGCGCGGAGCCTGCCTCGCGCCGGGCCATCCGGCGCAGGACGATCGGGGCGACCAGCAGGCCGGCCACCGCCCACGCGCTGAGCACGGCGATCGTCTCGAGGTGACGCCACGACTGTCCGATCTCCACGGCGGCGGCCGCGGGCGGCAGCATGGCCGCGCGCGTTCCGAGGCCCATCCAGTAGACCGGGAACGCCTGGGCCACCCCCTGGAGCCAGCCGGGCAGGGCGGTGATCGGGTAGAACACGCCGGAGATCGCGATCACCGCGAGGATCGGGAGAGTCAGCAGGCCCTGCCCGCGGGCGCTGGTGATCACCGAGCCGAGCACGGCGCCGGCCGGCAGGGTGGCCAGCAGGCCCAGCGCGAGCAGGCCGGCCAGGGCCGCCCACCCGGCCGCGCTGGTGCCGACGCCGCCGATCAGGAGGAGCGCCGGCACCAGGAAGATCGCCAGGTCGAGGATCAGGCCGCCCGAGATGGTGATCAGCTTGCCGGTCAGGTAGCCCGTCACGCCGTGCGGTGTCGCCCGCGCCCGGAGCAGGGTGCCGTCCTCGCGGTCGGCGGTGAGGTGCTGGCTCATGCTGACCATGGCCATGGCCGCGTTCATGCCGAGGATGCTCGGCACCAGCAGCGGCCCGAGTGTGAAGCCGCCGAAGCTCCGGTCACGCAGGAACCACAGCGTCGCCAGCATCAGCACCGGCCAGAGGAAGTGGTTGACCAGGTCGCCGCCGTTGGTGACCGACTGCCGCAGCTCGATCAGGCCCCGCGACCGCCCGGCCCGCAATGCTCGTCTCATCAGCTCGCCTCCGCCGATCTCACCAGCGCGTGATACGTGTTTTCCAGCGACGAGCGGTGGACCTCGAGGTCGCGTATCTCGTCGCCGTGCTCGCGATACAGGTCGTGCACGAAGCGGGCCGGATGGCCGGTGGGCCGGGCGAAGCGTTCACCGCCCAGCGACCACCGCACCTCGTCGTCGCCCGCGACGAGCTGGGCGAGCGAAACGGGTGTGCCGTCGCCGACGATCCGGCCGCCGTCGAGGATGAGGATGCGCCCGGCGAGCCGCTCGGCCTCGTCGAGATCGTGCGTGGTCAGCAGGACCGTGCAGCCGCTGGTCGCGACGAACTCGCGCACGAGGTCGTGGAAGTCGCGCCGCGCCGACGGATCGAACCCGGCCGTCGGCTCGTCCAGGAAGAGCAGGCCGGGCCGCCCGACGATGCCGATCGCCACGTCGAGCCGGCGACGCTGGCCGCCGGAGAGCGTGCGGACCTTCTGATCGGCCTGCGGGGTGAGCCCGACCGCGGCGATCAGGTCGTCGGGGTCCCAGGGGTCGGGGTAATAGGCGGCGAGCTGGGCCAGCAGCTCCCGCACCCGCCATTTGCCGTGGTCGCGCCAGGACTGCAGGACGACGCCGACCCGGGCCCGCCACTGCTCGCCGGCCCGCCCGGGATCCTCCCCGAGCACCGAGACCCGCCCCGCCGACCGGGCGCGGAAGCCCTCGAGGATCTCGATCGTGGTGGTCTTCCCGGCGCCGTTGGGCCCGAGAAGCGCCACCACCTCGCCGGGCTCCACCTGGAAGGTCACGTCGTGCAGGACGTCCCTCTCGCCGTACCGCATCCGGAGGCCGGCCACGGCGATGGCGCTCATGCCCGCACCTCGGTGAGTGCCCGCTCGCAGAGGTCGGCGCGGTCGATGCCCGCCAGGGCGAGAGCGCGCGGCACCGTGCCGAGCTCGGCCTGAAGGACGCCGAGCAGCACGTGCCCGGGTCGCATGTCGCGTTTGCGCTCCACCAGCTGGAAACTGCGCTCGAGCGCGGCCCGGACCGACGCGCCGACCGGTGGGCTCTTCTCGGGGTCGGGCGTGGCGTCGGGCATGCCGCCGGCGAGCCGCACGCCGGCCGCGGCGAGGCTCCGGCTGAACTCCTGGTCGAGGGCTCGCCTGACCGCGGCCTGGTCGAGCCCGGCCGACTGAAGGGCGAGGGAGCCCTCGCCGGCGATGGCCAGCAGAATATGGTGGGCCTCGACGGCGGCCGAACCGTCCGATTTCGCCTCGGCGGCCGCCGTCTCCAGGACGCGAGCGAGGTACTGATCGAAGGTGCTCATCCGTTACGCCTCCGCAGCGAGACGCCGGCGGCGATGAGCCGCTTGGCGTGTTTCTTGTAAACGGCCTGGCGGGTGACGCCCAGCGCCTCGGCCACCTGTGGCCAGCTCCAGTCGCCGCGCATGGCCTCCTCGACGGCGGCGTCCTCGAGCCGGTCGGCGAGGCGCCGCAGCGCGCCCACGGCCGCCAGCTGGTCGGCCACCGCGCTTTCGGGGGAGATTTCCACATCGGGCATGTAAGCAACCCTAGTTGCTTACGCCGCGGTTAGTCAACCTGAGTTGCTTGTTCCGTGCCAGGCGAGGAAGGCCGCCACCAGCGCCGCCACCGACAGCGCCATCCCGATGATCCCGAAGACGCGTCCGACCAGGGCCGTCGTGACTCCGCGGCCGGCGTTGCGGCTCGCGACCACCGCGAGAAGCCCGAGGACGAGCCCGATCCCGCACACCGCCATCGGCACCGACGCGATCCCGAGAATGAGAGCGATCCGCCCGGCGCCGGGCGTCGGCTCGGCGGTGGGCCGGGCAACCGAGCTCCACGCGTACGCGGGCGGCAGGTCGGACACCTGCAGGAGAAGCTGCGACGCATGCGTGGCTACACCGACCGCGGCGACCCGGGCGTCGTAGTCGCCGACCGGCAGCAACCCCGCCTCGAAGGCATTGCCGAGCAGCCCCAGCACCTGGGTTCGCTCGGCGGCCCCGACCCGGCGGTCCCTCACGAAAGGGGAAGGTATCCCGCCGGGCCGCGGCCGCGGGCCGGTTCAGGCAGATGTCACGCGGCCGGGGCGTGCAGCGTGATCGTGGTCCAGGCGCCGACGTGGACCTGGTCGCTGTCCTTGAGCGAGCGGGTCTGCCCGGCGGTCAGCGGCTGCTGCTCGTCGTTGACGTACGTCCCGTTCGTCGAGCCCAGGTCGGAAACGAGCCACGCCCCGTCCACGGTCAGCGTCAGCAGCGCGTGGCTGTGCGACACCCCGGGGTCGGAGTCGGCGAGGTCGATCTCGGGACTCGTGCCCTTCGACGCGCTCCGCCGCCCGATGCGCACCTGCGGCGCGGGCAGGTCGACGAGCAGCGACGGGGCGTCGGCTGGGAACTCGACCCCGGTTATCCCGTTGTCCTCGAAGTACTTGCGGTCGGCCGCGATCGTCGCCGTCCACTGCCCGATCGCCGGCGTCGTCACCGGGGCCGGCGGCGCGAGCACGGGCACCTTGCCGGTGCTGTGGTCGTACCCGCAGTCCTCGCAGAACCTGCTTCCGCCCGCCCGCGGCGCCCCGCAGTTGGGGCAGGGCGGCGCGGCGGCGGCAGCGGGAGTGACGGCCGGCGCCACCGTGGGCGAGGCCGTCGGCGGCGGTACCGGAATCGTGCCGGTCCCGCCGATCTTGGCGCCGCACTCGTCGCAGAAGTCGTCCGTGCTGGACGTGTGCCCCTTGGGGCAGGCGTAGGTGGTCACCGCTGCCGCCCGACCCGCACGGTCTTGGTGGAGCGGGTGTCAAGGGCCATCTCGTCGGCCGCCTCCACCTTGCGCCGCAGCCGTACCGTGCCGGTCGCCGCGTCCTCGATGTCGACGACCGTGGCCAGCAGCTCCTCGGTGGCGGTGTTCCCGCTGGCATGCGCGAGCTGCGCCGCCCGCCCGAACTTGATCGTCGCCGTACGGTCGTCGCCGGCCTTGCGAGCCTCGATGCCGGCCTGGATCGCCTCGGCCAGCTCGGCCTGCCCGGTGTAGTGCGCGACCTGCCGGTTGATCCGCGTGGACAGCGCGGAGTCCTCGGTCCACACGGCCCGCACCAGCGCCTGCGCGTGCACCTGGTCGCCCTCGACGATCGAGACCCGGGCCGCGAGCATCTCGTCGCCGGCCGCACCGGGCGCCACGTCGACGCAGACGTGGTAGTCGCGGCTCTCCGCGCCCCACGAGCCGAGCGGGTACCGGGAGGCGCGCGGCCCGTCCGCGACCCGCTTGCCGGTCAGGTCCATCACCTCGGGCTCGACCTGCTTGACGAAGCGGACCGTGGCGTTGACCGGCGTCCACACCTTGAGCTGTACGTCGGCGCTGGTCTTGCCCATGGCCTTGACCATCATCTGCTCGAAGGACGCGGTCAGGCCGGACGGCTGGGCCACGATGTCGACCGTGCCCAGCATCGCCTCGGCGATCTTGCGCAGCTCGGAGACCTTCCAGTTCACGCCGACGCCGCGGCAGTCGCAGGCGAACCGCCCGGCGATCGAGTCGAGGACGGTTTCCAGGTAGCCCGCGCGCTCGCCGTTGTCGCCGTCAGTGAGCAGGATGGCGTGCGCGATGTCGCCCGGCCGCTGCGAGAACAGCTGGGCGGCGAGCAACAGCCACGCGCCCATCGCGGTGCCGCCGCTGGCCTGCAGCCGGTCGATCGCGCGGATCGCGTCGGCCCGCGACTGCGGCGAGGAGACGGCGAGCTGGCCGGGCGCCGGGAACAGCTGCTGGGCGGTGCTGACCCCGGCGATGATCGCGAAGTTGACGCCGTCGTCGATGCACTCGACCGCGGCCTTGGCGGCCTGCCGGGCGGCGTTGATCCGTCCCTCGGCCTGCATCGACCCGGACGCGTCGACGATGATGATCTCGGTGGCCCCGGCGGTGCGCCGGCCGCCCTCGGCCCCGGACGAGGTGACCGTGATGATCGCGTTGACCTCGGTCGCGCCCAGGGCGAGGAACTCGTTCTGGAAGGCCTCAGCGGTGTACGGCATTCCTACTCCTTGACGACGTTTTCGGCGGCGGTGTCAGGGGAAGCGACGGTTGAGGGGGAGGGGGCAGCGGCGGTCTCTTCCAGAACGGGGGAGGAGACGGGAATCAGGGCCACGGTGATGTTGTCGGCGCCCCCCGCCGCGTTCGCGAACTCCGCGAGACTGCGGGCGGCATCGACCAGGGTGTCTCCCGCGTGCAAGTGCGCGCGGATCGTCGAGCCGAACGCGGCCGGATCGGTCAGGTAGTTCCACAGGCCGTCGCTGCACAGCACCAGGTGACCGGCCCCGACGACGGTGAACGCCCCGGTCCGCGGCTGCACCGGCGCCGCGTCCGCGCCCAGCCACGCCGTGATCGCGTGCGCCTTGGGATCACGCATCGCGGCCTCCGGGTCGGCGCCCATCGCGATCGCGTGCGTGGCCCAGGAGTCGTCCTCGGTCAGCTGCTCGGCCGGCCCGTCCGGCGGCAGCCAGTAGGCCCGGCTGTCGCCCACCCAGCCGATGTTGATCTCGGCGCCGCGCACCGCGGCGGCCACGATCGTGCAGGCCGGGTTCGACGCCGTGCGGCGCGGGTCGCCGCCGGTCACCAGCGCGGCCACCGCCTCCTTCGCGCCGCTGATCGCCGCGGACACGTCAGGCGAGGAGGCGAGCAGCTCACCGGCCCGGTTGGCGGCGGTCTCCGAGGCCACGTCCGGGTCGAACGAGGCGGAAACCCCGTCGCAGACCACAACATCGACTTCGCCGTCCCGTACGGCCAGCCACATCGCGTCCTCGTTGCGGTGGTGCCGCCGTCCCCGGTCGGTCACCGCCGCCGCGATGTCGCCGCAGTCGGCCTCGATGTGGTCGCGCGGCCGCCCGGCCAGCATCCCGCAGTTCTGGCAGTAGCCGTCCTCGCCCACGCCCCCCGGTATGCCGCAGTTCGGGCACGGCGCGCCCAGCGCCCGCCCGCACGCCTCGCAGAAGGCGGCGCCGGCGGCGCGCTCGTCGGCGCACGAGGCGCAGTCGGTCATGGTCATCGTGCCTCGTTCCTCAAGTGCGGGTCCTCGAGCCGGAAGCCCTCATGTGCGGGTCCTCGGGCGGGAAGCGTTGGCGAGATCCACCAGGCGGATCTTCTCGGGGCCGTGCGCGGCCTGGGCCATCTCGCGGTAGGCATCCTCCAGCGCGAACCTGATCTCCCGCTCGTGCACCTCGCCGCTACGGGCCGGCCCGAGCACGGACGCGGGGAGCGCCCGCCCGCCGCCGACTGTCCGCAGCGCCTGTTCCAGCAGCTCGGCCCGCAGCGCGGCGAGCTGGGCGGCCTCGATCTCGAGCCGCTCGATCAGCGCGGCCGCCGCCGACAGGGTGGTGACGTCGGCGGCCGAGGCCGGGTGCGCCCGCACGAGCGCCCGCACGGCGCCGACCTGCGAGCTGCGGTACGCCGACGACGTGCCCGGCACCCGGTTGTACGCCTCGACGGCCCCGTTCCGGTCGCCCGCCCCGAGCCGGCAGCGCGCGAGCCCGGCCGCCGCGGTCGTGTACGCCGGATCGGTGCGGCTCACCACGTCGTAGTAGCCGGCCGCGCCCGGATCCCCGGCCAGCTCGAGCGCGAGGCCGAGGGCCAGCTGCGGCGCCAGCTCACCCGGAAGGGCCGAGTACACGGCATCGAACTGCTGCCGCGCGTACTCGAACTGCTCCGTGGCCAGCGCGAGCAGGCCGTCGTACCAGGCCACCCGCCAGTCCGCCCCGTCGGTGGCCAGCAGCCGGTCCCGCTCGTCCCGTGCGCCCTGGAAGTCGCCACCCAGATCGATGTGCGCCCGCAGCGTCCGCAGCCGCACCTCGACCGTGTTCTCCGGCGCGTTCGCCAGCAGCGTGAGCACCTCGGACGGCTCGGTGACGGTGACCGAGGCGAGGAACGCGGCCGCCGGGTCGGTCAGGTCGATCAGCGGGCTGGGCAGGTCCTGCCAGCGCGGCCGGTCGGATTTCAGGTCGGTGCGCAGCTCGCCGGTGAACAGCCGGGACGGCGCCGGGCGGGGCTCGCCGCCGGCCGCGAGCACCTGCCGCAGCACGCCGAGCATCTGGTCGCTCATCTCGCCGGCGTCGACGAACCGCTCGGCCGGGACGGTGCGGGTGGCGCGCACCAGCAGCCGGTAGAACGACTCGAACCGCGTGTAGACCGCGAACTCGCCGCGATCGGGCAGGCTGTCCTTGAAGGTGCTCTGGTAACCCCGGAAATCGGTGGTGAGCACCGCGAGCGTACGACCGATGGTGTAAAGATCCGAGGCGATGGACGGCCCCTCGGTCGCCATCTCGGGCGCCTGGTAACCGACCGTTCCGTAGATCGCGGCGTCCAGGTCGTCGATGTGCACGACGCCGCCGAGGTCGATCAGCTTCATCTGGTCGCCCGACTGGATCACGTTGTCCGGCTTGAAATCACAGAAGATCAGGCTGCGGTCGTGCAGGTAGGCGAACGCCGGCATGATCTCCAGGACGAACGCGAGCGCCTGGTCGACCGGGATCGGGTCGGCGTTGCCCCCGTTCGCGGCGCGCCGCTTCTTGAGCATGTCCTTGAGCGACTGCCCGCCGATGTACTCCATGACGATGTAGCCGGCGCCGTCGTGCTCGACGAAGTTGTAGATCTTGACGATGTTCGGGTGCTCGACCTCGGCCAGGAACCGCCGCTCGGCCACCGCCGCCGCCAGCGCGTCCTCGTCGCCGGAGTTGAGCAGGCCCTTGAGCACCACCCAGCGGTCCGAGACGTTCTTGTCGATGGCCAGGTAGATCCAGCCGAGACCGCCGTGCGCGAGCGCCCCGACCACCTCGTACTGCCCGCCGACCAGCTCGCCCTTGCCCAGTTTCGGGGTGAAGTTGAACCCTTCGCCGCACGACGGGCAGAAACCGGAGGTGCGTCCCGTGCGGTCGCCGCGCGCCCGGCCGACCGGGTTTCCGCACTTCGCGCAGTACCGCTTCTCCTCGGGCACCTCGGCCGTGGCCATGACCGCGGTGGCCGGGTCGGCCTGCACGATCGGCGCGACCTCGACCAATCCGCCGCCGAAGCGGCGTCGTCGCGATCCGGTGCGGGAACTGCCACTTCTTCCACTTGATCCGGTACGCGTGGAGAGCGCGCCCGTGCGGGACGAGGGCGAGGTGGCGGACGAGCCGTCGCCTCCCCGTGGGCGCGGCGTGGTTCCGGCGCTCGCCCAGGCCGGCCCGGCCGCCCCGCTCGTGGCGCCGGCGCGGCTCGCCGTACCCGCGGAGTTTGTCCCGGTTGTTGTCGTTGCGCCGCCCGCCGGAGCCATCCCGCAGGTGTCGCAGTAGCCGTCCTCGATCGTCCCTGGGCAGTTACGTTCGCACTTCATCGTCCGTTCCTCGCGATCGTGGCGGTGAGCGCATCCTGGTAGGCGTTGACGGCCGCGCGGGCCGCGTCGAGGTCGCACGGCGCCGTGTACAGCTCCGTGCGCGCGGTGTCGGCAAGGGGGGTGAGCTCGGTGTCCTCGCCCAGCCCGAGGCGCAGCGCCTTGGCCCGGTAGGCGTCCAGCCGCCCGCGCAGCTCGTTGCGGGCCGCCAGCATCCCGCCGTTACGCGTGGCGGCCTCGCGCAGCGCGCCGATCCGCTCGCGGGCATGCCTGGTCCAGCCGGCCAGGCGCGGGCTGATCAGCGCCCACTGCCCGGCGGCGGCGAGCGCGTCGACGGCGGCGAGGTCGGGGCGCAGGTCGGAGCCGCGTACCACGATGAGGTCCTGCTCGCGGAAGCGCTCGGCGGCGGACTCCCAGGCGGCCTCGGCGGCATGTTGGGCCTCGGCGAGCTCGTTGAGCAGGGCGTGGGCGTCGGCAAGACGCTGGGTCAGAGCTTCCTTCAGCTCGGCGACCGACGTGCGCTCCGCGTCCGCCCGGGCCACCAGATCCCGTACGGTGTTCAGCTCGCGCTCGTCGACGCCGAGCGGATCGGTGGCGAGCGTCCGGGTGAAGGTGCCGAGCCGCCGGTCGGCCTCGTCGATCGTGGTCTGGTTGCCGCCGTGCAGCCGGATCAGCACCCGCACGTTGTCGACCGCCCCGGTCGCGTCGGCGGCGGCCGGGAGCAGCCGCTGCCACACCTCGCCGGCCTGCGTCGCGACCGACGCCGCGGTCTGGAAGGCGGCCTCCATGGCGGACAGCAGCTCGGCCGGGGTGCAGGTGGTGTGCACCTGCCCGGCGCCGAGCAGCCCGCGCTGGGCCAGCGGCACGGTCGTGGTGGACAGCGTGATCGACTTGCCGAGCACCCGGTAGACGAACGCGGTCCGGTCGGTGTCGTTGAGCTTGCGCTGGTCACGCAGCGCGCGGGCCTCGGCGATCACGTCGGTCAGCATGCGGTAGCCGTCCCACAGCTGGGTCAGCGCGTCGGTGGCGTCCGCCCAGGCCGCGGCCGTCCTGCCGGTCAGCTTGGTCTTGTCCAGGTCCTTGCGGGCCGGGTTGTCGTCGAGGTCGACAAGGTTGGCCGCGATGGCGGTCATCGCGGTCTCGAGGCGGAGCAGCTCGGCGTCGGCCGGAGCGATCGACGGCGCGGTCATCGGTACTGGGCCACGGGCGGGGCCGGCGCGGTGCCGAAATCGCCCAGCCACCTGTTGTACGTCGCGGTCCACGTCCCGTTCGCCCGGTTCTTCGCGAGCACGGCGTTGACGAACTGGGTGAACTCGGGGTGGTCCTTCGACATCGCCATGCCGTAAGGCTCCTGCGTGAACTTCGGCCCGACCACCTTCGCGTACGGATCCTGGGCGGCCATGCCCGCGAGGATCGTGTCGTCGGTGGAGATCGCCTCGACCTCGTTCTGCTGGAACGCCACCAGGCAGTCGCCGAACGTCGCCTTCGCCACCGGGATGGGTTTCGAGGCGATCTTGCCGATGTTGCCGAGGGAGGTCGAGCCGGAGGCCGCGCACACCTTCTTGCCGCCAAGGTCCTCGATGCGCTTGGCCGGGGAGTCGCTGGACACCAGGACCCGCTGCCCCGCCTCGTAGTAGATGCTGGAGAAGTTGACGTCCTTCCAGCGCGCGCAGTTCGCCGTCATTGTGTCCGCGACGATGTCCACGCTGCCGTCCGCCGCGGAACTGACCCTCTTGTCGTACGGGATGACCTTGATCTGGATCTTGTCGGGGTTCCCGAAGATCGCCTCGGCTATCTGCCGGCCCATGTCGACGTCGAAGCCCTCGACCTTGCCGGTGAACGGGTTGCGCGAGCTGAACAGCAGCGTGTCCTGGCTGGTGCCGAGGACGAGCCGCCCGTTCTTCTGGATCTCGGCCATGTAGCTGCCGGCCGGCATGTGGCCCGGCTGGGGGAGCGCGCCGGTGGGCTTCAGGCTGGCGCGCGGGTTGCAGGAGGTGTCCGGCGCGGCCTGCGCGGGCGCGGTGGTCGCCGGAGCGGCCTGGCCCAGGGTCGACGACGGCAGTGGCGAGTCGTCGCCGCTGCATCCGGCCACGGCGGCCAGGATCGCGGTGGTGGCCACCACAACAAGCCCGATTCGCGTACGCGTCGTGGCGCGCTTGCCGTCCGCGCGGCGCGTCATCGGTACTCCTCCAGCCGCATCCGGATTCCCATGAACGCCAGCACGCAGATCGCCAGCGCGGCCAACGGCCCGAAGACGGTCAGCAGCCACAGGCCGCGTTCCGCCGCGCCGATCTCCCGGTTGAAGTCGCCCTTGTGCTCGTCCAGCACCGTGCCGAGGCTGGTGGTGAACGACTCGAACGTCCGCGTGGTCTCCGGCCCGATGGCGAGCTTGACCGCGCCGTCGTAGTCGCCGTTCCCGTCGAGCGTGGTCACCTTCTGGTGGGTGGCGAGGTAGGCCTGGTGCTTGTCGCGGATGTCGGTCGAGAAATACTCGCCGGCGAGCGCCCGGTTCAGGTCCGCGGACGCCTGCGTGAAGTCGGTGGCGTACCCCGTGCCGCTGCCGTGCGCGGCCAGGGTGAGCGCCTCGTCGCCGCGTTCCCGCAGCGCCAGAATGCGCGCCTCGGCGAGCTTCGCGACCGGCGTCGATCCGTCGTCGTCGGCCCGGCCGAGGTGGGCGTGCTGGCCGGCCAGCACGATGGCGATGCCGAGCGCGAGCACGACGGTCAGCGCGGTGGCCCCGAGCAGCGGCACGTTGAAGGTGCGGTGCGTGGTGCGGCTCAGGTACCGCTGGGCCTGCACCAGCCCCGCGACCAGGGCGAGGATCAGCAGCGCGAGCAGGGCGACCCAGGCCGTGCTCGCGGCGCTGGAGTACCCGTCGTCGACCTCCAGCTGGGCCAGGCGGAACAGGTTCTGAGCCTGGGGGAGCAGAGTCTGCCGGTTGAGCTCGGACGCGCTGGACAAATAGGAGGAACCCACCGGAAGGCCCTGCCGGTTGTCGGCCCGGGCGGTCGCGACCAAGGCGGCGTACTGGGCGACGCCCGACGAGAGCGTGCGCACCGAGGCGGCGGCCTCGCTGTCGGCCGGGGTCAGCCGGGCCGCCGCGCTGATCGCCGTGGTGGCCCGCTCGAGGTCGCCGTTGTAGCGCTCGGTCAGCGTCGCCGGCTCCAGCCCACCGGCCAGGAACGCCTGCGCGGCCGTGGTGTCGGCGTCGGCGAGCGCCGAGTAGATCGTTTCCGCCTCGGCGAGCAGGGGCTGCGCCCGGTTGCCCAGGTCGCTGGTGCCGGACGCGGTGGACACGCCGCTGATGCCCGCGAGCAGCCCGGTGAGCACGCCGAGGACGAGCAGCGCGCCGAGGATCAGCTGAAGCCGCCCCGGAGAGGTGTGCCGAAGGCCGCCAAGCCGCCGGGAAAGGCCGCGTTTCCGCGTGGCGGGCGCCTCACCGGCTGGTCCCGCCGCGTGCTCGCCCGGAGCGGGCCGGGCCACCAAGGCTGTGCTCAAGCTTCCTCCACCGGGCTGTGCCACCGCCCGTCCCACTGTGCGGCATACGCGCAAGTGATCATTCAACCCCGCTCCGTCCCGGCCGCGCCGACCGCCCCACGGCAGGCCGCTCCACGGCCGGCCCGCGACGCGTGGCGATCGGCAGAGTCTACGGACGACGACCACCCGCCGGGGACCCCCACCGGGCGCGCTCCGCCCACCGTTTCGGCCCGAAACGGCGGCGGCCGGCCGGATCAGCTCAGGGCGCGCTTGAGCAGCTTGCCCGTGGCGGTCATCGGCAGCGAGTCGACGAACACGACGACGCGCGGGTACTTGTACGCGGCCATCTGCTCCCGGCCCCAGGCGACCAGCTCGTCCTCGGTGATCGTGGCGCCGTCCTTGCGGATCACGAACGCCTTGACCTCCTCGCCGTGACTCGGGTGCGGGACGCCGATGACCGCCGCCAGCGAGACCGCCTCGTGCGTCATCAGCACCTCCTCGATCTCCCGCGGGTAGACGTTGAAGCCACCCCGGATGATCATGTCTTTCGCCCGGTCGACGATGTAGTAGAAGCCGTCCTTGTCCCGCCGTCCCAGGTCCCCGCTGCGGAACCACCCGTCCCGCATCACCTCGGCCGTGGCCTCCGGCCGGTTGTAGTAGCCCCGCATGATGTTGTGCCCGCGGATCGCGATCTCGCCGATCTCGTCCACGCCCTCGACCGTGTTCCACGACTCGTCGATGAGCTTCAGCTCGACACCCCAGATCGGGATGCCGATCGAGCCCGGCCGCGGATCGCCGTTCGGGTCGCTGAACGTCGCCACCGGCGAGGTCTCGGACAGCCCGTACCCCTCGAGGATGGTCACCCCGAAGCGCCGCCGGACCTCCTTGATGATCTCCACCGGCAGACTCGAGCCGCCGGCGACGGCCACCCGCATGTTCGCCGCGATCCGATCGACGTCCACGTCGTCGGTCAGCGCGTTGAGCAGCCCCCAGTACATCGTCGGCACGCCGGCGAAGAACGTCACGTTCTCCTTCTCCAGCAGCTTGACCGCGGCGGTCGCCTCGAACCGGGGCAGCAGGACCAGCGTCGACGCCGTCGCGAAGCCCGCGTTCATGTTCACGGTCGAGCCGAACGAGTGGAACAGCGGCAGCACCAGCAGATGCGTATCGGTGCCCGGCTTGGTGCCGAACAGCCGGTTGCAGGTCAGCGCGTTGAGAATCAGGTTGGAGTGGGACAGCTCGGCGCCCTTGGCCTGCCCGGTCGTGCCGCTCGTGTACAGGATCACGGCCGGGTCGGTCTCCGGCAGCAGAACGGCCTCGAACTTCGGTGCCTTGCCCGCCAGCGCCGCCCCGAGCGTCTCGGCCCCCTCGATCGGCGAGGCCGCCGCCGGGTCGGCCGTGATCAGGAAGAAGTGCTCGCACCCGTCGGCCTGCCCGAACCCGGCCCAGCCCTCGGCGCCCATCGGCAGCTCCGCCGTCCCCTGGAAGCAGAGGTACGCCCTCGCCTCCGAGTCGGCCAGGTGGTACGCGATCTCCCGCCCCTTGAGCAGCACATTCAGCGGTACGACGACCGCACCCGCCTTGAGGATCCCGTAGTAGACGACCGGGAAGTACGGCAGGTTGGGGCACGAGAGCGCCACCTTGTCGCCGGGCCGGATGCCCCGCTCGACCAGCAGGTTGGCCACCTGGTTGGCCGCCGCGTCCACCTGGGCGTAGCTGAGGCGCTGGTCGCCCAGCACGACCGCCGCGCGCTCCGGATAGTTGCGGGCGCTGTCCTCCAGCAGGACGGAGAGGTTGAGCATGCGGTAGGTCCCCTTCACGGACGCGGTGTGGCCTGGGTCTCATTCGAGCACGCCCGGCCGAGAAGAAGGAACCTCCGTTTCGTTCTTGTTTCATGATCCACCTCCTGCTGTGAGACCCCTGTGCCGCAACACCGGCCCGGCCGTGGCCGCGACGGCCACCAGACCGCACACCACGGTCACCGCGACGGCCGCGCCCCAGGGGACGACCAGCGGCACGGCCCGATCGAGCTCGGCCTCGACCGCGCTGCGAACCCCCTCGAGCGAGATCACCGCGACCAGCGCCGCGAGCGCCGTGCCCACCGCGACCGCCAGCACCGCCTCGGCCGAGGTCACCCGCAGCACCTGCCCGGTCGTCGCCCCGGCCAGCCGCAACGCCCGGAACTCGTCCCGCCGCGCCGCCGTGGCCATGAGCAGCGTGTTCGCCACGGCCAGACCCGTGTACCCCACCGTCAACCCGATCAGCACGGCCAGGAACAGGTCGACGAGCCGGCCCTCCTCGTCGATGTCGATCTGCACGTAGTCCCGCACCGGCATCACCCGAGCCCCCGCAACGGCCACCGGCGGCCCGTCGAGCAGCACGACGTCGGTGAGCGCCGCCGGATCGTGCCGCCGGACCAATTCGCGCGGGAGCAGCACCCCCGGCTCCGCCGCCACCACGGCCCGCACCGGCACCCGCTCGTCGGTCCCGTCCGCCCACCGCAACTCCAGAACCGTGCCCCTCGCGGCGCCCAGCTCTTTGGCGGTGGCCGGATCCAGAACCACCCCGCTTTGCCCATCCGATCCCGGCGTCCTGCCGGGCGTGCCGCCTGATCGGGCCGTCTCGCCGGGCGACCCGCCTGGTGTGGCCGATTTGCCGGGTGTGGCGCCTGATCCCGCTGGCTTGCTGGGTGTGGCGCCTGGTGTGGCCGACCGGCTCGGGCTGGCTGTGGGCGCGGTCAGCTCGGCGAACTCGGTGGCGGGGACGCCGGCGGCGTCGTAGCCGGCCGTGCCGCCGCCGTGGGTGATGAGGACGCGCGTAGGCAGGCGGGACGTGCCGGTCTGAGCCGTGACGGCCGTGTCGCTCAGGCCCGGCACGCCGTCGGGCGCGACCACCGTGGCGGCGGGGAGCTTGGCGGCGTCGTCCACGCCCTGGATGTTGTCGATGGTGGCGATCGTGCCGGTGAGCAGCACGGTGAAGCCGACGGTCAGCAGCACCGGCGCAGCCGTCGACGCGACCCGCCGGACCGCAACCAGCGTCCCCTCCCGCACCAGCATCCCGGTCGCCGCCCGCCGCCACGGCCACGTCGCGAGGCGCACCAGCGGCACGATCACGACGGGTGCGAGCAGCGCGGCGGCGGTAAGCAGGAGCATCGCCCCGCCGAGCCCCGCCGTGGACCGCACGGTGATCGACATGGCCGACAGCCGGGCCAGCAGCACCACACCGCCGACGGCGGCCGCCACGCCCGCGATCCACCGCAGCAGTGTCATCGCGCGCCACTCGACCGCCGCGTCCCGCAACGCGTCCAGCGCCGGTGCCCGGCTGGCCCGCCGTGCCACCACGGCCACCCCGGCGAGCGCGACGACCACCCCGAGAAGGAACGCTCCGGCCAGCGCGAGCGGCTGAACGGTGCCGGTGAACCCGGCGGGTTCCAGCCCCGCGTCCACGAACGGCCCGGCCAGCAACGGCGCCGTCAGCGCGCCGATCGGCAGCCCGGCGAGAGCGGCCAGGACCGCGATGACGAGCGTTTCCGCGTACATCATGCGGCGGACCTGCCCGGGAGTCGCGCCCACCGCACGCAGCAGACCTATCTCGCGTCGCCGCTGGGCGGCGCTGAGCGCGCAGGTCGAGGCGACCACGAAGACCGCCGCGAACGCGCCGAGCCCGACCAGAGCGATCAACAGCTGGGCGCCGAGCCATCGGACCCGGGTCACGCTGGCCGGCTCCAGCGAGTCGCGCTCGCCACCGGTCACCACCTCGCCGGACGACCCGGCCACTCCGCGCGCCGCGGTCGCGACCGTCGCGGCGTCTCCGTCGATCGTCAGGCCGATCACTCGCACGCCGGGTGACATGCGCAGCGCGACCGCGTCGGGGACGTAGAATCCGGGCCCGTCGGTCGTGCCGGTGACCGTCCAGGTGGCGGGACCTTCGGCCGTCAGCACGTCGATCCGGGTGCCGGGCGGCGACCCGGCCATCGCCACCTCACCGGCCCGATCGGGCGCGGTGCCCGCGGCCAGCCGGTAGCCGCCCAGAGCGGCCGACGACCAGGCATGGCCGTCGAGGCGGGCCGCCTCGGGGTCGCCGGTGGCACGGCCGTCGATCAGCCGCTGCACGTAGAACATCGGGTCGGCGGCCGCCGCGGTGACGCCGGGCAGTTTTGCGAGCCGCGTGGCCAGGCCGGTGGCCTCGGTCGCGGTCCACGACTCGTACTCCGGCTCGCCGTAGTCGTTCTCGCCCACCGACGGCGAGCGCACCAGGACGGGTGAGGCCGAATACCGCTCGGGCGCCTCGGGCCGTGAGGACAGGTAGAGCGTCGCCGCGCCCGCGACCACTGCGACGCCGAGCGTGATCGCCACGAACGTCCCGGCGAAGCTCGCGAACCGGTGCCGGACCATCTGCCAGGCGAACCTCACGACGCCACCCCCGCCCGTGCCTCCTCGAGCCGTGCCGTGCGAACGGCGATCTCCTGCACACCGGCCGGACCGGCGAGCGAATCGACCACCCGGCCGTCGGCCAGGAACAGCACCCGGTCGGCATGCGCCGCCGCGAGCGGATCGTGCGTGACCATCACGATCGTCTGGTCGTGGTGGTCGACCGCCGCCCGCAGCAGCCGCAATACCTCGCGACCGGACCTGGCGTCGAGCGCGCCGGTCGGCTCGTCGGCGAAGAGCACCGCGGGCCGGGTCACTAGCGCCCGGGCGATCGCCACCCGCTGCTGCTGGCCGCCGGACAGCTCGCTCGGCCGGTGGCCGGCGCGATCGGCCAGGCCGACCTCGCCGAGCATCGCCGTCACCTCACCCGGCGCGGGACTCCGCCCGGCCAGCCGCAGTGGCAGAGCCACATTTTGTGCGGCGGTCAACGCACCGATCAGGTTGAATGCCTGGAACACGAAGCCGACCCGGGACCGGCGCAGCTTGGTCAGCGCGCGCTCGGACAGGCCGCCGATCGGAATGCCGTCGATGATCACGTCGCCACTGGTCGCGCGGTCGAGCCCGGCCGCGCAGTGCAGCAGGGTCGACTTGCCCGACCCCGACGGCCCCATGACCGCGGTGAAAGTGCCGGCCGGGAAGGACACGTCGAGCTCGTGCAACGCGATCACGGCCTGCTCGCCCGCGCCGTACGTCTTGGTGACGGCGATCAGCTCGACCGCCGGTGGTGTGTGCGCCCTCGTCATGCCGTCCAGCCAACCGTCCGGGAACCGGCGGCACAGTAACGCAGGGTAGAGAATCAAAGGTATAAGCAGCACTACCGACATCGGCGCCGCCGGCCGGTAGCGTCGCCCCCATGCCGGTTCGCAACGCGCTCGAAGCGCTCACGATGCGGCCGACAGAGTTCCTGCGGTCGCCCTGGCCCTGGCGTTCGCTCGCCTATCTCATCGGCGGCGCTCTCCTCGGCTTCGCGACCATTCTCGCGGTGGTCGGATTGCTGCTGGCCGGCCTCGTGCTGACGGTCGTCGTGATCGGCGTCGCCGGTTATGTCGCTACTGTCCTGGCCGGCGTAGCTGTGGCGCGGCTCGAGCGGTGGCGCATGCGCCTGGTCGACGACACCGTGGTGCCCGACCCGCACGGGCGGCCGCCGAGACCCGGCCTGCGCGCCTGGGTCACGCTGCGGTTGCGCGAGCAGGCCACGTGGCGCGAACTCGGGTACACGATGCTCTCCGCGATGGTCCTGTGCTGGGGCGACGCGCTGGTCGTGGTGGGCGCCGTCTTCGTTCCGCTGAGCCTGATCGCCGGGCCCCTCTACGTCCATGACTCGCCACTCAGCGTCACCGTCCCGCTCGCGCTGATCGGCTTTCCCCTCGCCGTGATCATGGCCTATCCGGTGACCGCCTGGGCCGGAGCGCGCGCGGCGATGGCGCGGGCGATCCTGGCGCCGCGCCTCGACGACGCCGGGGCCAAGCTGGTCGAGGTCACCCAGTCCCGGGCCCGGTTGGTCGACGCCTTCGAACTGGAGCGCCGGCGCATCGAGCGCGACTTGCACGACGGCGCTCAGCAGCGGCTGGTCGCGCTCACCATGCACCTGGGCATGGCCCGGCTCGAGCTGCCCGCCGAGTCGCCGGCCGGCGAGCAGGTCACGCGGGCGCACGAACTGGCCAAGCAGGCGCTGACCGAGCTGCGTGAGCTGATCCGCGGCGTCCACCCCAAAGTGCTGACCGATCGGGGGCTCGAGGCTGCCGTCGCCGAGGTGGCGGGCGCGGCGCCGCTCCCGGTCGATGTCCACATCCAGCTGCCGGACCGACTGTTATCCACAGTCGAGGTGACGGCGTATTTCGTCGTTGTCGAGGCGCTGACTAACGTGGCCAAACACAGCGCGGCCCGCCGCGCGTCGGTCACGGCGGAGGTCGCCGGGGACCGGCTCGTGCTGGAGGTTCGCGACGACGGCCGCGGCGGCGCGAAGCCGTCCCGCGGCTCGGGTCTGATCGGGCTCGCCGACCGGGTTTCCGCCGTCGGTGGCACGGTCGCGCTGTCCAGCCCCGTGGGCGGCCCGACGCTCGTGCACGTCGAGATCCCGGTGACGCCATGACAAGGAAGGACCGCAATGACGCGGGACGACGACAAAGAGTCCCTCATAACGCGCGACGCGCCCGCCGACGACGCAGCGCCAACACCGCCGGCACGAGACGTCCGGCCGGAGGCCATTGCCCCGAGACGGCAGGAACGCGCGGCGCCGGAACGCCCGCGGCTACAGGTGTCGGCAGGCGGTGCGGTGCCGGGAGGGCCTGGGCGACAGGTGTCGGCGGGCGGCGCGGTGCCGGGAGGGCCGTGGCGACAGGTGTCGGCGGGCGGTGCGGTGCCGGGAGGGCCGTGGCGACAGGTGTCGGCGGGCGGTGCGGTGCCGGGACGGTCGTGGCGACAGGTGTTCGCGAGTGGTGCGGGGCCGAAGCGGTCGTGGCGAGAAGCGTTCGCCGAGGTCGAGGCGCCGACGCGGCCGGGGCGCGCCAAGCCTGCGTCGACGCGGCCGGCGCGGCGCTCGCGGATGGCGGCGGGCACGGCCGGAGCGTCGGGTCGCCGCAAACAGCCTTCGGCGGCTTCGGTGGGGGCTTGTGATGGGCGGAGCCAGTGCGGGATGAGCGGGGCTGAACGGGAGGGCACGGTGGACGGCGGGCTTCGGGTGGTGATCGCCGAGGATGGGGTCATCGTCCGGGAGGGCGTGGCCGTCATGCTGCGCCGGTTCGGGCATGAGGTGGTCGCGGCGGTTGGGGACGCGGAGGCGTTGCGGGCGGCGGTGGCCGAGCACCAGCCGGACATCGTGGTCACCGATGTGCGGATGCCCCCGGGGTTCAGCGACGAGGGACTGCGGGCGGCGATCGAGCTGCGGGCCGCCGATCCCGAGCTGCCGGTGCTGGTGCTCAGCCAGTATGTCGCGCCGGCCTACGCGGCGGAGTTGCTCGACGCGGGGAAGGTAGCCGGGGTCGGTTATCTGCTGAAGGACCGGATCGGGGACGTCACCGACTTCGTGGACGCGCTCGAGGCCGTGGCCGAGGGGCAGACCGTTGTCGACCAGGAGGTGGTGCGGCAACTGCTCGGGCGGCGACGGGATCCGCTGAGCCTGCTCACCGCGCGGGAGAAGGAGGTGCTGGCGCTGATGGCCGAGGGCCGGTCCAACACGGCGATCGCCCGCCGGCTCGTGGTCACCGAGGCAGCGGTCGCCAAGCACATCGGCAGCGTGCTCACCAAGCTCAACCTGCCACCCGACGCCGACGACCACCGCCGCGTCCGCGCGGTGCTTGCCTACCTCCGAGGCGAGTGACCGGTCGTCGTCCGGCCGGTCGGAGGGGAACCGCGGCGCGACATGCGCAGGCGGGAGGCGGCCGCGCACGGCGGCACGGCCGTCTCAGGGCGGGGGGCCCGGGTGGGGCGGCGGTGAGCTCGCAACCGGTGCGTCGGGTGGTGCGGTGGCGTACGCGTCGGGCGGTGCGGTCGCAACTGGCGCTGCGGGCGGTGAGGTCGGAAGCGGTGCGGCGGGTGGTGCGGTAGGGAGGGCGGTGGCGGGCGGGAGGAGCGGCTGCGGTGGGGAAGGAGGGACGACGGCCAGGAGGAGGAAGATCCAGAGGAGGCGGGCGTCGTAGTAGTCGCCCGAGAAGAGGCTCGCGCCGAGGATGAAGATGGCGCAGTACGCGGCCGTGCGGCTGGGCAGCGACCGTTCGCGCTTGGGGACCTGGGTGTACTCACGGTAGAAGGCCCAGAAGACCAGCAGCAGCAACAGCAAGCCGACCGCGCCGCCCTCGGCGGCCACGGCCAGGGGGAGGTTGTGGACGTACTTCTCGCCGGGGCCCAGGTTGGTGATGGCGTAGAAGCCGTGTACTCCTACGCCGACGATGGGGCGTTCCACGAAGAGCCAGAAGCCCTTCTCGTAGAGCACGTCGCGGTCGGAGGTGTGGCGCTGCTGGACGGTGGTGGCCAGGAAGCGGTTGTTGAGCAGGAACATGATGGTCTGGCCGAAGAGGACCCACACGACCGCGCCCAGCACGGGAAGCGTGGCCAGGGGCTTGGCGGCGCCGTGGCGGCGGGAGAAGCGGATCAGGCTGGGGAACGCCAGCGCCGTGATGATGCCCAGGGCGATGAGGCCGCCGCGGGAGCCCGAGGCGAAGGCGCCGACCAGGAACGCGGGGGCGCCGGCCAGCCAGATGAAGCGGCCCTTGCTGCGGAAGTAGAAGTACGCCGCCGCCAGGAGGCCCAGCACCTCGACGCGGACGAAGACGTTCGGGCCGCCGCCGAACGCCGCCCAGCGGCCCGCGTCGGTGTGGCCGCGGCCGGAGGCGGAGTACAGGAAGTACAGCCAGGCCGCGCCGTACAGGCACCACATGGTCAGGTGCACGACGCGGTCGCGGTCCCACTCGGCCAGCGCCGTGTAGACGAAGACCAGGATCACCATCGACACCAGGTCGCTCAGGACGTCGTGGACCACGGCGTTCCGGGGGGCCCACGACGCGGAGAGGATCTGGTAGGCGAACAGCACCAGCAGCGGCTGCAGCGCGCGCCGGGCGGGGCCCGAGTGCAGCGGGTGCACCCCGGCGTGGTGCACCTCGAGCACGAAACACATGAGCACCGCCGAGAAGAGCAGCACCCGGGTGTCGTTGAGCACCGGCACGGTCAGGCCGGCCCGCGACAACGTGAAGTGGCCGGCCAGGGTGGCGACGAAGATGGTGGCGACCAGAAGAGGACTGGGCACGGGAGACCGGGTCACGGCGACGACTTCCGCGCGGTCACCGGGATCGCGCGCAGCAACGCCACGTACGTGCAAGCCCCGAGCAACACCGCCGCCGCACCGAAACCGGCCAGCGCGGCCGGCCAGGCCGGCAGCACGAGGGCCGCGCCGAAGGTGGCCACCACCTCGACCACCAGGCTGCCGACCAGCAGCGCCGCGGTCACCGGGGCCTCCCGCAGGGCGTCGATCGTCGGCCGCGCCGCGTAGAACATCGCCAGCGGGATGGAGACCGGCACCCCGCAGCGGATGACCACGTCCGCGCCGTCGAAGTCCGTACCCAGGAACCACTCGACCACCGGCGTGGCCGACACCGCCAGCACGACGCTCGCCGCCGCCGCCACCCCGGCCGCCACGAACGGCAGGACCTTCAGGCCGTGCGCCAGATCCGCGCCGAATCCGCGCCCGGTGGCCGCCGCGTCGTGGGCGTGCCCGCTCAGCCGGGGGAGCAGCACGGGCGTGAGCATGCCGAAGATCGAGCAGATCAGCGTGATGGCCGACGTGGTGAATCCGACGTATCCGGCCTCCGCCGAGCTGCGTGACACCCCGGCCACGAAGAACGTCGGAAACGCGAACAGCCCGGGCAGCGCGATGTCGCCGGGCGTCCGCCGGATCCCGTACCGCAGCAAGGTGAGCAACGGCGGCGCCGGGCGAGGCCCGGCCGGTCTCTTCTCGGCGCCGCGCGGCCCGGCCGACGCGATGCCCCAGCAGGCCACCGCGACCAGCGCCGCACCCTGCAGGGCGAGAAACACGTCGATCTGGGCGGTCGCCCCGAACGCCACCAGCGGCAGCACCCCGAACCCGAGCAGCGACGCGATGTTCGATCGCCCCACCGCGCCGCACCCGCGCAGGGCCGCCACCGCCACACTGCACAGGCACGTGCCCGCCGCCAGCACCACCACCGCACGGACCTCGTCCGCGCCGCCGATGCCGAACAGCCGCCCGACGTCGTCCGCGAGGGCGATCGTGGCGAACCCGAGCAGGTTGAGCAGGACCACCTCGAGGATGAACACCTGCCGGGCCAGCACCCGCACCCGCCGCCCGGCCCGGGGCAGGTACCGGTGCAGCGCGGGAACCAGGCCGACCAGCGCGAGCGGCTGCACCGTGGCGACCACCCCCCGCGCCACCTGGTAGTACGCGAAGCCCTGCACCCCGGCCCGCCGGGCGACGAGGTGAAACAGCAGCAGCCCGGAGGCGAGCGTGAGCCAGAACGACAGGGCCGTAGCGACGTAGTCCCGCCGGACCACGGCCGGGACGCGGGCCAGCAGACGGATCCCCGGCACGGCCTCAGTCGCGGGCCGAAGACCGGCCCGAGGAAGGCCGGGCCGACGAAGAGCGGGCCGACGAAGCCGTCACCATGCGGGAAAGAAGCTCGTCGGTACGCGGATACCCCAGCACGGCCAGCGCCGTCAGCCCCAGAATCCCCAGGTCGACCCCGTAACTCCGGGACCGCAGATAGGCCATCGCCAGCTCCATCTTGCCCGGCCGGATCAGCTCGAAGTACGCGGCCTGCGGGTCCGGGTGCCCCTCGATCAGCGTGCCCTGCCGCCGGTACTTGATCGACGCCCAATCGGTGATCCCCGGCCGGATGTCGAGCAGGCGCCGCTCCTCCGCCGTGTACCGCTCGACGTCCCACACCATCTGCGGCCGCGGCCCGACCAGGCTCATCTCCCCGCGCAGCACGTTGACCAGCTGCGGCAGCTCGTCCAGCTTCCACCGCCGCAGCACCCGCCCGATCCGGGTCAGCCGCGGGTCGCTGTCGGCCGTGGCGTCGACCCCCAGCCGTTCCGCCCCGACCGACATGGTGCGGAACTTGAGGATGTCGAAGGTGCCGCCGCCCCGCCCGACCCGGATGCCGCGGAAGATGACCGGCCCGCCGTCCTCGCGACGGATCCGCCACGCGATGACCGCTCCGACCGGTGCCGCCGCCGCCAGTACCGCCGCCGACACCGCGATGTCCGTCGCGCGCTTGGCCGCGTCGTACGACCGCGGTGTCATCGCTGCCCCGGGCGCGGATCCAGAATCCCCACCACGGACCCGGCGCCGTAGACGACGTGCGTCGCGAGGAAGACCACCGGCAGGGCGACCATCAGCCGCGCGTCCCGCTCACGCCTGGCGATGCGCGCGGACGAGATCAAGACCATGCTCCCGTACGCCCCGAGCACCGCGCCCGTGGCCCGCCGGACCACCGTCGATCGAGGCCCGAGCACCGCGCCCCCGGCCAGGCCGAGCACGAAGCCCAGCGGCACGAAGTTGCGCCACGACCCGATCCACCGCCCGACGATCCGGCTCGCCCGGAACGGCCAGTACCCGGTCACGAACGTCCACGCGACGAACTGCGGGAAGTCGCCGCGCGGGTAGTACGTGCAGACGATGTCCGGGATCAGCAGGATCTTCCCGCCCGAGGCCCGCAGCCGCTGGTTGAACTCGAGGTCCTGGGTCCGGGTGAGCCGCTCGTCGAACAGCCCGATCCGGTCGAAGACCTCCTTGCGGTAGCAACCGCCGAATACGGTGTCCACCCATCGCGGCCCCGACGTGCCGACCCGGTACTTCGCGTTGCCGGCCGCCAGCGGGTGCGTGTTGGCCAGTGACACCGCCCGGCTCATCAGCGCGTCGTCGCGGGGTTCCGCCCGCCGGGTGCCGCCGACGTTGTCGGCCGCCGGGTGCGCCATCAGCCCCTGGACGCAGCGGCGCAGATAGTCGTTCTCGTACACGGCGTGCACGTCGAGCCGGATGATCACGTCGCCGTGCGCCCGCCGGATGCCCCGGTTGAGGGCGACCGGCTTGCTGTGGCCGGGGTTGTCCACCATCCGCAGCCGCGGCTCGCGCTCGGCGTACTTCTCGACGATCTCGCGGGTCCCGTCGTCGCTCATCCCGTCGACCAGCAGGATCTCCAGCCGGTCGGCCGGGTAGTCGTTGGCCAGCACGGAGTCGAGGAACGCGGCGACGAACCGCGCCTCGTTCCAGCATGGGATCACCACGCTGAGGAACGGCATCGCGGTCATGACGCCCCGTCGCCAACGAACGCTCGCCAGTCCATGGTTTCCCCCCAAACATGACCAAAATTCATGCTATTTCGTACGCCCCGGCGGCGCGCCCGAACGCAGAAAACGATGATCGCGTCGTGATGGTCAGCGAGCCTGCGCGGCCAGCCCCCGGTTGACCTCGAGCTGCTCCAGGACCCGCGCGCTGATCGCGGCCGGATCGAGCCCGTGCGCGCGGCGCAGGTGGTCCTGGTCGCCGACCAGCGAGGAGAAGCGGGCCGGCAGCGCCACCCGGATCAGCGGCGCCGAACCGGGCAGCTCGGCGAGGATCTCGGCGACCGCGCTGCCGAGCCCGCCGGTGATCGAGTGCTCCTCGACGGTCACGATCGTGTCGTACCGGTTCGCGGCATCCTGCACGGCCACCGTGTCGAGCGGGTCGAGCCACGGGAACGACCGCACGTCGGCGCGCACCCCGGCCTGGGCGAGCAGGTCGGCCGCCTTGAGCGTGGCGTCGAGGATCGCCCCGGTCGAGAAGACCGCGAGCTGCCCGCCGCCCGACCGGATGGGGATCGACTCGCCGCGGCACAGCCGCATCTGCCGCGGGTGCACGTCCGGCTCCCCGGACTTGCCGAGCCGCAGGTACGCCGGCCCGCCGTTGGCCAGCAGCTCGCCCATCACCGCCGACGTCTCCACCGCGTCGCCGGGCGCGGCCACCGCCAGCCCGGGGATCGACCGCATGATCGCGAGGTCCTCGGTGGCGTGGTGCGACATCCCCAGTGCCCCGTACGCGAGTCCGCCCCCGACCGCCACCACGGTGACGTCCGCGTGGTGGTAGGCCACGTCGTTGCGGATCTGCTCGAGGCAGCGCAGCGTCGGGAAGTTCGCGATCGAGTACGTGAAAACCCGCGCCCCCGCCAGCGCCATCCCGGTCGCGAGCCCGGTCATGTTCTGCTCGGCCACCCCGGCGTTGACGAATTGGTCCGGGCAGCGGCTCACGAACTCCTCGACCGCCCCGAACCCGATGTCCGCCGTGATGAGGACGATGTCCGGGTTCGCGACCGCCGCCGCCGCGAGCTCCGCGAAGAAGCGGTTCCTCATCGCGCCACCTCGGCGAGGGCGCCGGCCAGCTCCTCGTCCGAGGGCGGCCGGTAGTGCCAGAGCACCTGGTTCTCCATGAACGAGACGCCCTTGCCCTTGACCGTGTGCGCGAGCACGCACAGCGGCCGGTCGGGTGGCGCCCCGCGCGGCACCGCGAGGGTCTGGCTCAGCTGCCGGTGGTCGTGACCGTCCACCTCGGACACCCGCCAGCCGAAAGCCCGCCACTTGTCGGCGAACGGCTCGAGCGCGATCGTCTCCTCGGTGCTCCCGAGCGACTGCAGCTTGTTGTAGTCGACGATCGCGACCAGCGCCGACAACCGGTGGTGCGCGGCGAACATCGCCGCCTCCCAGACGCTGCCCTCGTCGCACTCGCCGTCGCCGAGCAGCACGTACGCGCGCCACGCCTGCCCGGTCTGCCGCGCCCGCCAGGCCAGCCCGGCCCCGATCGACAGCCCGTGCCCGAGCGAACCGGTCGACAGGTCGACGCCCGGGACGCCGACGTGGCTGACGTGCCCGGACAGGAACGACCCGTTGCGGTAGTGCTGCCCGAGCAGCGCCGGGTCGAAGAAGCCCCGCTCGGCCAGCGCCGCGTACAGCGCCGACCCCGCGTGCCCCTTGCTCATCAGGAACCGGTCCCGGTCGGGCCGGTCGGGCCGCCCCGGATCGACCTCGAGCACACCGCCGTAGAGAACGGCGAGAATGTCGGCGCAGGACAGCGCCGACCCGACGTGCGAGCTGCGCCCGGTGTGGGTCATCCGCAGCACGTGCGCCCGGATCGCCCGCGCGAGGCCGGCCGTCGACACCGCGCCGGCCGTCATGCCGCGCCGCTCAGGGCGACCGCATGCCATCCGCCGGGCCGGGGCGCGGGCGGCAGCGGAGGTCCGGCCGTATCGGCGCTGGTCGGCAGCCCGAGACGCCGCCGCGGCGCGGCCACCATGGTGAACACCGAGCCCAGCAGCCGCGCGTCCACCGCCGCGAGAGCGCGCACGGCCGCGGCGACCTGCGCGCCCGTGGTCTTGCGCGCGCGCACCAGCAGCAGCGCGCCGTCGGCCCGGGCGGCCACCACCGCGCCGTCGGTGACCGGCAGCAGCGGCGGCGAGTCGAAGATGATCTTGTCGAAGCGGCCGCGCAGCTCATCGATCAGCTCGGCCATTTTCGGCGAGTCGAGCAGCTCGCTCGGGTTCGGCGGCCGGTGCCCGCTGGCCAGCAGCCAAAGCCCGGCGCCCCACGGCTGCAGCACCTGGTCAAGCGAGGCCGCCCCGACCAGCACCGTGGTCAGCCCGGCCGAGCCCTCCCGGCCCAGGAACGCCGCGAGCCGTGGCCGCCGCAGCTCGGCGTCGACGATCAGCACCCGCTGTCCAGCCTCGGCGAAGAGGATCGCCAGCCCGCACGCCGTCGATGACCGGCCCTCGCCGGGCATCGCGCTGGTCACCGCCAGGATCTTGCCGGGTCCGGCCGCGTACTGGATGTTGGTCCGCAATTGGCGGAGAGCTTCGGCGCGTGGCGAGCGGCTGTCGGAGATGAACGGGCCCTTCTTCTTGCGCGCCTTGGCGTCGACCGGGATCAGCGCGAGCACCGGCGTGCCGGTCAGGCCGGGCAGCACCTCGGCGACCCGGATCGAGTGGTCGCAGACCTCCCGGATCACCCCGGACGCCGCGCCGATCAGCAGGCCCACGGCGATGGCGAGGGCGTCGTTGTGCAGCGGGCGCGGCGAGACCGGGTCGGGGTCGAGGCGGGCGACCGGCTCGATCGGCGTGACGACGGCGGCCGGATGCGCCGGCGCCGGCGGTGCCGGACGCGCCTCAAGAGCCTTCACCATCGGGGGGAACAGCGTGATCGTCGCCTGCGCGATCTTCTCGGCCCGCTGCGGCGAGACGTCGGTGACCGTCACCGTCAGCAATGCGCTGTCGCCCGAGGTGGTCACCTCGAGCCGATCCTGAATGTCTGCCGGCGACAATTTCACTTTTGTGGAGTCGACGATTTCGGTGGCCATCCGGTCGCTCGTGAGCAACTCGGTATAGGTTTTCAGCCGGGCCGCCACGAACATCGAGCCCTCGAGCACGGAGGAGCCTTCCGGGCCATTGGCGGAAAGAAAAAAAACCGCGGTCGCCGCGTACTCGGCCGGCGTCCGCCGATTGATCGCCTGGGTCACACCCAGCGCGACCAGCACCGCGACGGCCACCACCCACCACTGCCTTCTCGCCACCCGGAGGTAGTCGCGTAGCTCCACGCTTCCTCCCGACAGCCGCGCTCACCGATCAAACTAAGCGCACCCGCAGCGCACTGTGGCGATATCCGGCAACTTCCGGCGCGCGACGGCGGCATCATTACGCTGAGAAATCGGCAGCGGCCGACCCGAATGGAACGGATGAGCCGGGAGGTGCGCCCGTGTCTGCTGGGAAACGATTTCTCCCGCTTTTCGTGGACGCGCTGGCCTGGGCCGCCGGCCTCAATCTCGCCGTGCTCACCCGGTACGAGTTCGGCCTCGACGCCCGCCGCACCGCCGGCACCGTCCCGATGATCGCGCTCGCCGTCGCGCTGCAGGCGGCGATCGGCCACGCCCGCCATCTCTACCGCGGGCGATTCCCGTTCGGGACGCTCGACGACGTCCGCGCCGTCTGGCAGTGCGTGCTCGCGGCCACGCTCGCCCTGCTCGTGCTCGACCAGTTGCTGCCGGGGGAGCGGGTGCCGCCGGGCGCGCCCGCCGTCGGCGGGCTCCTCGCCTTGGTGGTGATGCTCGCGGCCCGGCTGGTCTGGCGGTTGCGGCTGGACGCGCGGTACCGGCCGGACGAGCGCATCGCCATCCGGGTGCTGCTGTTCGGCGCCGGCTCCGCGGGCCGCAACCTGCTCCAATCGATGCGGTACGACCCGAACGGGCACTACCTTCCGGTCGGGGTGATCGACGACGATCCCGGAAAACGCCGGATGCGGTTCTACGGCGTACCCGTGCTGGGGGATCGGAACGACATCGCGGCGCAGGTGAATCGCACCGGCGCGACCACCGTGGTCTTCGCCGTGGCGAACGCCGCGGCCGAGCTGGTGCGCGACATCCGCGACCTGGCCGCCGAGGCCGGCGCCGAGTTCCTCGTGGTGCCGTCGGTGACCGAGCTGATGGACCGCGAGATCAACGTGCGCGACCTGCGCGAGCCGGAGGTCACCGACCTGCTCGGCCGGCGCCAGATCGACACCGATCTGGACTCGATCGCCGGCTACCTCACCGGCAAGCGGGTGCTGGTCACGGGCGCCGGCGGCTCGATCGGCTCGGAGCTGTGCCGGCAGATCCACCGGTTCGCGCCGGCCGAGCTGATGATGCTCGACCGCGACGAGAGCGCCCTGCAGGCGGTGCAGCTGTCGCTCGACACCCAGGCGCCGCTCACCGACCCGTCGCTGCTGCTCGCCTCGCTGCGGGACGCCGACCGGGTCCGCGAGATCTTCCTGACCCGGCGCCCGCACGTGGTCTTCCACGCCGCGGCGCTCAAGCACCTGCCGCTTCTCGAGCGCTATCCCGGCGAGGCCGTCAAGACCAACATATTGGGTACGCTCAATGTCCTGTCCGCGGCCACCGGGGTCGAGAGGTTCGTCAACATCTCGACGGACAAGGCGGCCGACCCGGTCAGCGTGCTCGGCTACTCCAAGCGGATCACCGAGCGCCTGACCGCGTACGTGGCCCGGCACAGTCCCGGTACGTTCCTGAGCGTCCGCTTCGGCAACGTGCTAGGCAGCCGCGGCTCGGTCTTCACCACGTTCAGCGCCCAGATCGCCGGCGGCGGCCCGGTCACCGTCACCCACCCCGACGTGACCCGCTACTTCATGACCATCCAGGAGGCCGTCCACCTGGTCATCCAGGCCGCCGCCATCGGCCGCGACGGCGAGGCCCTGGTACTGGAGATGGGCGAGCCGGTGCGGATCGCCGAGGTGGCCCGCCAGATGGTGTCGCTCGCTCCGCACCCGGTCGAGATCCGCTACACCGGCCTGCGCCCCGGCGAGAAGCTGTCCGAGGTCCTCTTCGGCGCCGGCGAGACCGACGTACGCCCGCTCCACCCCCTCATCTCCCACGTAGAGGTGCCACCCCTGAACCCCTCCGCCGTAACCACGATCGACGTAAACGCCGACGCCACCCTCATGACCGCCGAACTGGCCCGCCTGTGCGCCCTCCCGATCCCCCTGGAACACCCCGCCGCCTGACCCGCACCCCCAACCCGCCCCTTTGCTCTGCGCACCTATACGCCCTGCTCTGCGCACCTATACGCCCTGCTCTGCGCACCATGACGCGCTGCTCTGCGCACCTGGACGCGCTGCTCTGCGTACCTGGACGCGCTGCTCTGCGTACCTGGGCGCGCTGCTCTGCGCACCTGGGCGCGCTGCTCTGCGCACCTGGACGCGCTGCTCTGCGCACCTGGGGGCGCGGGCGGGCGGTGGTGGTCGCGTTGCGCGTATAGGTGCGCAGAGCAAAGGGGCTCGGTGGGGGATGGGCGGGGCTCGTCAGACGGCGGCGGGGATCGGGGCGGCCGGTTGGCGGGACGGCGTCGGGCGGGTGGAGAGCCAGCAGCCGGTGGCGACCAGGGCGAAGCCGGCTACGGTGCTCCAGCTGAACGGCTCGTTGAGGAGCAGGACGCCGAGCAGGACGGCTACGACCGGGTTGACGTAGGTGACCAGGCCGGCGCGATTGGAGCCGGCCAGGGCGACCAGGCGGTAGAAGGCCAGCAGCGCCACGGCCGTGCAGAAGACGCCGAGGGCGGCCAGGGCTAGCCAGGCGTTCGCGTGGACCGGGGCGGACGGCCAGGTCAGGATCGCGAACGGGGTCAGGACCAGCGCGGTGATGGCGGTGGTGCCGCCGGCCAGGGACTCGGGTGGAATGTCGGCGGCCCGCCGTTGGACGAAGATTGTGGCCACGCCGTAGCTGACGGCGGCGAGCAGGACCATGCCCGCGCCGAGCAGGCCCAGGCGGTCGCCGGAGACGTCCAGGCCGACCAGGACGGCCACGCCCGCGAAGCCGAGGACCAGGCCGGCCACGCGTCCCCTGGTCAGCGGCTCGGCGCGGGAGAGCAGCAGGGCGATGACGACGGGCTCGACCGCGATCAGCAGGCCGGTCAACGAGGACGTGATGTGCACCTCGCCGTACGTGATCAGGAGAAACGGCCCGATGATGTGCACCACCGCGAGAACCGACACCGTGCCCAGCCGGGCGCGGAGAACGCCGAGCGTGCCGCGCGCCGCGGCCACCGGCAGCAGCACCAGGGCCGCGATGAGACCGCGCCCGGCGACCACGAAGACGGGGGAGAGGTCGTCGATCGCGATCTTGATGAGGAAGTAGGGGATGCCCCACAGGATCGAGACGAGAAGGAACAGGAGCCAGGCGCGTCGATTCACACCCCGACCCTCTCGCTCTAGGGTGATAAGCGGTAGTGGTGACTTGCTGATGCCGTTTTAAGGGGAGCTGATGATCGACGTACGCCGGCTGGCCGTGCTCCGGGAGGTCGCGCGGCACGGCAGCTTCAACCGGGCGGCCGCGGCGCTGCGGCTGACGCCCTCGGCCGTCTCGCAGCAGATCAGTGCGCTCGAGCGTGGGCTCGGCGTGACGGTGGTGCGGCGCAGCACCCGCGGGGTCGAGCTCACCGACGCCGGGCGGGTGCTGGCCGAGGCGAGCGACGCGATCACCGCCGAGCTCGCCAACGCCGAGGAGGAGATCGCCCGGCTCGCCACGGCGCACACCGAGCGGCTCACCGTGGCCACCTTCACCAGCGGCGGGCAGCGGCTGCTTCCGGCCGCGCTGTTGCGGTTCACCGCCGAGCACCCGGGCGTCGAGCTGACCGTGCTGGAGAACGAGCCGGAGGACAGCCTGGGACTGGTCCTCTCGGGGGCGGCCGACCTGGCCCTCGCGTACCACTTCGACGGACCGCCGCCCAAGCACAAGGGGCTGACCTGGACGCCGCTGCTCGACGATCCGATGTGGATCGTGCTGCCGGCCGGGCACCCGCTCGGCGGGCGCGAGTCGGTGACCCTCGCCGAGCTGGCCGGCGAGCGCTGGGTGCACGGCTGCCTCGCGATCGTCGACATGCTCGACCACTACTCGGCGATGGCCGGCTTCGAGGTGATCACCGCGTGCCGGGGTACCGACTACGTCTTCGCCCAGTCGCTGGTGCGGGCCGGGGTCGGGGTCAGCATGATTCCGCAGGTGGCGCTGACCGCCGACCAGGGCGGGCTGGCGACCGTGCCGCTGGCGCCGCCCTGCCCGTCCCGTTTCGTCGGCATCGTCACGGCGCAGCGCCGCACCCGGCCGCTGGCCGAGGCGCTGTCGAAGGCGCTGCACGAGACCGTGGCGGGCCTGCCCCTACCGGCCGCGTAGGTGCTCGAGCACCAGCGGGTCGATCGCGCCGGCGACCAGGCGCTCCTCGAGGTTCTCGACGCCGGCCCAGTCGGCCAGCGCCGCGTCGAGGTCCTCCTGGGTGTGGCCGCCCCCGGCCAGCAGGCCGCGCACCTCCTCGGCGACCGGGCCGGTCAGCGGGAGCAGGGTCGCCGGGTCGGGGCGCTCGAAGTACAGCGTGTGCAGGTCGAGCAGGCGGGTCAGCTCGGCGACCGGGTCGGGGTGGTCGTCGACGCGCAGGTCGACCCAGATGTCGCTGGTTCCCCCGTACCCCATGCCCTTGGCCGCGACCAGGAGCGCGGCACTCTGCCGGCCCCGGCGGTCACCCCCGGCGAGATCGCCGGCGCGCAGCGCCGCGAGCAGCCGGTACGCGAGCCGTGCCTCGGCCACCGACGCCTCCCAGGCCACCTGCATGGCGTCGACCACCTGCGGGCCGGCCAGCATGTTCCCCTGGATGGCGACGCCGTCGCCGGTCGTGCCGCCGGCCCACGGGTGGCAGTCGGCGCCGGTGAACGTGCTGCCCTCACCCTCGGGGCCGACCACGCCGACCTGGCGCTGTCCGACCGCTCCGGCGTCACCGGCGGTAAGGGCATTCACAGTGTGCGCGGCGTCCACCCCGGTCTGCAGCAGGGTGAGCGCTTGCGGGCGGTAGGCGAGGTTCGCATAGGACTGGGTGGCCACCGCCCCGGCGCCGGCGAGGGCGGCGGGAACGGCCGCGCCGACCCCGAGGAACTTGCTGGCCACGGCCACGCCGTGGGCGAGGCCGTCGGCGGAGCGGGCCACGATCGAGAAGGTCATGCCGCATTCTGTAACACCGCGGGAACACCCGGGGTGCAGACTGGGGCCCGTCCGGCCTATGTGTACCGTCGGATCCGGGGCATATGCTCCGGGCTTAGACGTCAATTCCCGTCGTGCCCGCCGCCGCCCTTGGCGGGCCGGCATGGACTGAACGCTGAGGCGCCCGGTCCGAAACGCCGCGGGCGGGCTTGGTTGTTGCCGCGACCGGCCCGGCCGCGGCGCCTCCAAGCCCCCGCCGTGATCGGTCAGGTCAGCTGGTCGCGCAGGTAGGACCAGATCGCGGCGAGCACGGCCGCGACCGGGACGGCCAGCAGGCTGCCGACGATCCCGGCCAGGCTGCCGCCCAGGGTCACCGCGAGCAGCACGACCGCCGCGTGCAGGCCCAGGCCGCGGCTCTGCAGGATCGGCTGGAAGACGTTGCCCTCCAGCTGCTGCACCAGCACGATGATGCCGAGCACGATCAGCGCGTCGGTCAGGCCGTTGGAGACCAGCGCGATCAGCACGGCCACGAAGCCGGCGAACAGCGCGCCCACGATCGGGATGAACGCGGTCACGAAGGTCAGCACCGCCAGCGGCAGCACCAGCGGAACGCCGACGATCCACAGACCGAGCCCGATGAAGATCGCGTCGAGGAGGCCCACGAACGCCTGACCTCGTACGAAAGCTCCGAGGGTGTCCCAGCTGCGGGCCGCGACCGCCGGCAGATCCGTGGCCAGACGGCCCGGCAGCTGCCGGCGCAGCCACGGCAGGAAGCGCGGGCCGTCCTTGAGGAAGAAGAACATCAGGAACAGCGCGAGTACGGCGGTGACCACGCCGTTGACGACACTGCTGACACCCGAGACCGTGTACGTGACGATGTCGCCCACGCTGTTCTGGATGCGCTCGACCGCCGCGTCCAGCGCCTTCGTGACCTGGTCGTCGCCGATGTTCAGCGGCGGGCCGGCCGCCCAGTCGCGCAGCTGCTGCAGGCCGTCGACCACCCCGTCGGCGAGCTTGGGCGACTGCGACGCCACCGGCACCGCGATGCCGACCACGATGCCCGCCAGGCCCAGCAGGAACACCACCATGACGGTCGAGGCGGCCAGGGCCGGGCGCCAGCCGTGCCGGCGCAGGAACCGTACCGGCGGCCAGGTCAGCGTGGTCAGCAGCAGCGCGACCGTGAGCGGCCAGACCACTGACCACATCTTGCCGAGGATCCACAGCGCCACCGCGGTCATCAGCAGCACCAGGAGCGCCTCGCCGGACAGACGCGCCGAGGTCCGCAGCGCATTGCGCGTCTTCGCGGTGCTCAGCGTGGTCATGAAGATCACCTTGCCACGATCGGGGCGCCCACACGGCCGGTCCGATTACTCCGGCCTCTTCACGGGTGACGCTGGGGTGGTGACTCAGCATGTGTTGCCGGAACTGCGGCCGATGTGGTGGGAGCACGGCATGCGGGCCCGGGTCGACGCTGGGCTGCGCGGTGTCTTCGCGCAACTGCCCCGGCTGGTGGCCGAGGCGCTGCGGATCGGCTGGCGGGCCGACCGGGCCCGCACGCTGGTGGTGGCGTTCGCGACGGTCTGTTCGGGCGCGATGGCGACGTTCGGGCTGCTCGCCACCCAGCGGGTGCTGATCCAGCTGTTCAGCGCCGGGCCGACGCCGGACCGGGTGCGGGCCGCGCTGCCGGCGCTGGTCCTGCTCGCGCTGGCCACCGCGACGCGCGGGGCGCTGGGCACGGTCACCGGGTACGCGCTGAACGGCCTCACCCCGCAGGTCAACCGGGAGGTCGAGCGGCGGTTGTTCGAGATGACCTCGGCGGTACGCCTGGAGGCGTTCGACGAGGACAGCTTCGCCGACGACATGGAGCGGGCGTCGCGCGGCACCGAGTCCGCCATCGTGCTCGTGCAGGAGGTGTTCAACCTGTTGGCGGGCGTGGTCGGGTTGCTCGCGGTGGCCGTGGCCGTCGTGGTGATCCACCCGCTGCTCCTGGCGGCCCTGCTCGTGGCGACGGTGCCCAACGCGTACGCGGCATTGCGGGCCGGCCACGAGAAATTCCGCACGTTTCTCGCGGGATCGGCGCGGAGGCGCCGGTTGTGGGTCCTGCAGCGGCTGATGGCCGAGCGGATCTCAGCGCCCGAGCTGCGCTCCTACGGGCTGCGCGACTTCGTGCTCGGGCTCTACGACCAGGTCATGGGGGCGCAGACGACGATCGAGATGCGCCTGGCCCGGCGGGTCACGGCCACGACCGCGGTGGGCGCGGTGATCGGCGGGGTCGCGCTTTCCGGGGTGTACGTGCTGCTCGGGGCGCTGCTGGTCGAGGGGCAGATCCCGCTCGCGGCCGCGGCGACCTGCGTCGTCGCGGTCCAGGCCGCGCAGCGCTCGCTCAGCGTCGTGACGTACCAGGTCGACCGGGTCTTCGCCAACGGACAGCATTTCAACGAATACGTAGGATTCCTTCGGAAGTCGGCGTCGCACCTGCCGGCGGAGGCGGCGGGCGCGCTCGAGCCCTCCCGGCTGCAGGAGATCAGCGTTTCCGGGGTGAGCCTGCGCTATCCCGACCGGGACTCCCCGGCGGTCGACAACGTCTCGCTGACGATCCGGGCCGGGGAGACCGTCGCGCTGGTCGGGGAGAACGGCTCGGGCAAGTCCACGCTCGCCGCGATGATCGCCGGCCTGCGGGCGCCGACCTCGGGCACGATCCGCTGGAACGGCCGCCCGCTGGACGACTGGGACGCCGGCGCGCTGCGGCGGCGCGTCTCGGTCGCGCTGCAGGAGCACCACCGCTGGCCGTTCACCGCCGCCACCAACATCGCGCTCGGCGACCTCACCGGCGACCCGCACCGCCCGCGCATCGAGACGGCGGCCGCGATGGCCGCCGCCCACGACATGATCCAAGACCTGCCGCACGGGTACGACACGCTGCTCGACCGCACCTTCGCCGACGGCCAGGACCTCTCAGGCGGCCAGTGGCAGCGGATCACCGCGGCCCGCGCCTTCTACCGCGACGCCGACCTGCTGATCATGGATGAGCCGTCCTCGGCGCTGGACCCGCGGGCCGAGGACACGCTGTTCCAGGCGATCCGCGGCCGCCAGGGCCGCCGCACCACGATCCTCATCACCCACCGGCTCGCCAACGTCATCCACGCCGACCGCATCTTCGTCCTGCACGACGGGGTCCTGGTCGAACAGGGCCGCCACGAGGAGCTGATGACCGCCGGCGGCCGGTACGCCCAACTGTTCACCCTTCAGGCCGCCGGCTACCTCGCGTGAGGGGGCTTGCGGGCGCGGATGCGTTCGACCGTGCCGGCCCGGAGGCGCTCGGTCTCCTCGATCGCGAAGCCGGCCGCCGTCACGAGCGGCAGCTGCCGCCGGGTGAAGTGCTCGCCGGCCGCACGGATGGTGAACCGCTCGATCAGCCACTGCGCGGCGCGCACCGGCGCCCAGCTGCTGGCCACGTGGTCGACCAGCAGCAGCGTGCCGCCGGGCACGAGCACCCGCTTCATCTCGCCGATCGCGGCGACCGGGTCGGGGATCGTGCACAGCGAGAGGGCGCACAGCACGGTGTCGAACGAGGCGTCGTCGAAGGGCAGGTGCTCGGCGTCGCCCTCGCGCAGGTCGGCCTTCAGCCCGAGCCCGGCGGCACGCGTACGGGCGATGGCGAGCATGCCGGTGCTCAGCTCGATGCCGGTCAGGGTGACGCCGTCGCCGTAGAAGGGCAGGTTGCGCCCGGTGCCGACGGCGACCTCGAGCACCCGGCCGTGCGCCCGCGCGGTGATCCACTCGCGGGCGCCGGTGAACCAGTTCCGCTCGAGGAAGGCGATCTGCTGGTCGTAGCGGGGCGCGGCCTCGTCCCACACCCGCTTCTGCTTGGCGGTGCCGTCCGGGCCGCTCATGACGGCGACGCTACCTGCGGTGGGCAAATACCGACCCGGTGGGCGCGGGACGGGTCCGGCGCAGGATCATGCAGGTATGCAGACTTTTGATGTGGTGGTCGTCGGGGCCGGGCCGGGGGGCGAGGTTGCCGCGGGACGGCTGGCCGAGGCGGGCCTGTCCGTGGCGATCGTCGAGGCCGACAAGGTCGGCGGCGAGTGCTCCTACTACGCGTGCATACCGTCGAAGTCGCTGCTGCGGCCGGGGGAGCTGCTCGCCGAGGCGCGCCGGGTGCCCGGGGTGCGGGAGGCCGTGACCGGGCCGCTCGACATCGCGGCGGTGCTCGCCAAGCGGGACGACAACATCGGGCACCTCGACGACGCCGGGCAGGTGCCGTGGCTGACCGAGCGCGGCGTCACGCTCGTACGCGGCTGGGGCCGGCTGGCGGGGGAGAAGCGGGTCGAGGTCGGCGGGGAGATCCTGGAGGCGCGCCGGGCGGTCATCCTCGCGGGTGGCACGGTGGCTAACATCCCCGACATCGACGGGCTGCGCGACGCCAAGCCGTGGACCAACCGGGAGGCGACGACGTCCTCCGAGATCCCCGCGTCGCTGGTGGTGATCGGCGGCGGCGTCGTGGGCGTCGAGATGGCGCAGGCGTACGCGTCCCTGGGGTGTCAGGTCACGCTGGTCGAGGGCCAGCACCGGCTGCTGAATCGCGAGGAGGAGTTCGCCTGCGTGCAGGTCACCGAGGCGCTGCGGGAGCAGGGCGTCGACATCCGCACCGCGCAGTGGGCGACCGCCGTGCGCCGCGACGGCGACAAGATCACGGTGACCCTGGCCGATGGCAGCACGGCCACCGCCGACCAGCTGCTGGTCGCGGCCGGGCGCACTCCGCAGTCCCGCGACCTGGGCCTCGACGTGGACGGGTACATCGACGTCGACGAGCACATGCGGGTGCCGGGCAAGGACTGGCTGTACGTGGTCGGCGACCTGAACGGCCGGGCGCTGTACACGCACATGGCCAAGTACCAGGCGGCCATCGTGGCCGAGCACATCCAGGGCCGGGACATGGTCGTCGAGCACCTCGCCGACGGTCACCGTGCCCCGCACGTGATCTTCAGCGAGCCGCAGGTGGCGGCGGTCGGCTACACCGCTGCGGCGGCCGAGAAGGCGGGGATCACCGTACGGGTGGTGGACATCGGCACCGAGGCCAACGCGGGCGGCGCGTTCACCGGCGGCGGCCGCGGCACCTGCCGGTTCGTGGTCGACCAGGACCGGGGGGTGTTGGTGGGGGTCACTTTCACGGGCTCGGAGGTGGCCGACTTCCTGCAGGCCGCCACGATCGCGATCGTGGGAGAGGTGCCGCTCAAGCGGTTGCGGCACGCGATCCCGTCGTTCCCCACCCGCAGCGAGATCTGGCTCTACCTCTTCAACGCTCTGGGGATCTAACCGGCGGCCGACACCGCGGCGGCGACCGGCTCGAGGCCCGCGATCAGCTCGTCGAGCTGGCTCGCGGTGAGCATCTCGTACGCCGGCGCCGCCAGCTCGTCGGTGAGGGCCTCGATCCGCTCGCTGGTCTCCCGGCCGGCGTCGGTGAACCCACCGGCGGCGTCCACGAGGCCGCGAGCACGCAGCCCGTCGATCACAGCGGCCAGCTGTGCCTTGGGCAGGTGGTGGATCCGGCCGAACTCCTGCGCCCGCATGCCGAGGGCGAGAGCGAGCAGGACGTGGGCCTCGGTGCCGCCAATGCCGTTGGCGATGAGTGCGGCGTTGTGGCCGTCGCCGCGGTGCTCCCGCAGCAGCGTCGTCGCGTGCCAGAGCCGGGCCACCGGCTCCTCGGGCACGTCGAGGGCACGGAGCCCGGCGTACAGCACCCGGCCCTCGATCGGCGCGCTGACCGCGGCCCGGGTGGCCAGGTCGGCGAGCCGCACCAGACCGGGGTCGTCGGCGAGCGCCCCGATCATCTGCCGCAACGCGGCGGTGCTGCCCCGCTCGCGTACGGCGATCGCCTCTTGTGGTGTGGTCTTTCCCCAGACCCACGGGATGTGACGCGCCACCTCACCATCGGCGAAGTTGTAGAAGACCGCGTGCACCACTTCGGCCGGCACCAGCCCCAGCGGCGCGGCGCGTCCCGCGAAGTACTTCCGGACAGTATCGGGCGGGCCCCCGTCAGCCGGGCATGCGCCGCAGCATCGAGCCGCCCCAAACCAGGGCCGCCCCGGCGAGGAATGCCATGCTGCCCCAGAGCACCATCTGCGGTTCCCCGTGCAGCAGCAGAGCGGCCGCCAGCAATCCGAAGCTCGGGCGGAAGGAGGACTCATTCCGGCTCGGCAAGGCGCAATCCGCGCGGCGCATTGTCATGCCGAGAAGTACCATGGGCGGCGTGAAGACGTTTCTGATTCTTTTGCGCGGCATCAATGTCGGCGGCAAGAACAAGGTTCCGATGGCGGAGCTGAAGAAATGCCTGGAAGCGCTCGGGTTTTCCGACGTCACAACTTTTATCGCCAGCGGCAATGTTGTCTTGACGTCGGACCGGCGCACCGAGGAGATAGCGGCCCAGATCGAAGCGGCGTTGCCCAAGGCTTTCGACCTTGACAGCGAGCTCATCAAAGTCCTGGTCCTCACGCGTGATCAACTGCAGGCGGTCGTGGACGACAGGCCGAAGGGTTTCGGCGACGAGCCGGACAAATACCACAATGACGCGATCTTTCTCATGGGCATCGAGGCGGCCGAGGCGATGCCGGTGTTCAATCCGCGCGAGGGCGTCGACCGGGTCTGGCCGGGTGATGGTGTCGTCTATTCGGAGCGCCTCAGTGCTCAGCGCACAAAGAGCCGGCTGAGCTCGATGATGACGTCACCGCTCTACAAGTCGATGACCATTCGCAGCTGGAACACGACAGTCAAGTTGTTGGAAATGCTCAACGCCAAAGGCTCCCGTCAGGAGAGCTAGTCGCTTTCGATGTATCCCGTCGTGGGGTCGACGATGGCCAGGAAGCCGCGGATGTTCTCCCTGTGCTCGTCGAGGGACAGGTCCGGGGTCGGACTCGCACCGAATCCGTAGCCGGGGTTGGGCCCGCTGAGCCAGGTGTAATCGGTGCCGCCGAAGTCGTTGGGACGGACCGCGAACGTCTCTCCACCGACTTCAAGCGTGAACGACGTGATGCCGGCCGCGCCGTCGGTTTCGGGGCGCAAGCCGGGCACGGCCTCCGGATCGCCATCGCCGTCGTCTGGGTAGATCGCCTTCATGCCGCTATCTTCGCGGGTCTGCCTGGCCGTCGTCCGGTCCATTCTTGTCGTACCGCTCTGTCATCCTCTCTGCCATGACTGAGCAGCGGGTAGCGGTGGTGACCGGTGCGAGCCGAGGCGTGGGCAAGGGGATCGCGCTGGCGCTCGGCGCGGCCGGGTACGCCGTGTACGTGACGGGCCGTTCGAGCGGCGATCAGGTGACCTTTCCGACGGTGGGCGGCACGGTTGAGGAGACGGCCCGGGCGGTGAGCGCGGCCGGCGGCACGGGCGTGGCGGTGGTCTGCGATCACACCGATGACGAGCAGACGGCCGCACTGTTCGAGCGCGTGCGGGCCGAGCGGGGTGGATTGGACCTGTTGGTCAACAACGTGTGGGGCGGCTATGCCTCGTACCACGAGGACCGCCACACGGACATGGAAGGCCCGTTCTGGGGGCAGCCGTTGCGGGTGTGGGACGACATGTTCACCTCGGGTGTCCGCGCACACTATTCGGCCACCGTGCTCGCGGTGCCGGTGCTCCGGCCGGGCGCGCTTGTCGTGACGGTGTCGTTCTTCCCCGGCAGCTACCTCAACGGCAAGGACCAGGTCGCGTACAGCGTGGCCAAGGCGGCCGACGATCGGATGGTCGCCGTGACCGCCGCTCAGCTGGCCGCCCGCGACGTCACCGCGGTCGCTCTGTATCCGGGGCTGGTGCGCACCGAGGCCGTGATGCGGGCGGCGGACTTCTTCGACCTGTCCAACTCGGAATCTCCCGAGTTCGTCGGCCGGGCGGTCGCGGCGCTCGCGGCCGATCCCGGCGTGCGGCGGCACACCGGCCGCTGCCTCGTCGCGGCCGAGCTGGCCGAGGATTATGGGTTCACCGATGTGGACGGTGCCCGCCCCTCGTCGATCCGGCCGCAGTTCGCCGACCGCGGCACGGCCGATCCTGGCTCGTGACGGGCCTTATTCTGCCGCGGGCTTGCGGTGAATCGTGTAGTGCAGCACCAGGAACGGGAGTCCGTAGAGCGAGAACGCGTGCTCGGCCCGCAGCTCCCCGTTCTCGGTGTAGACGTCCAGCCGCTCGGCGAACCCGTGCACGGCCAGGGTGGTGAGCTCGCGCGTCTCCGGGTCGATGTACGACAGGTAGTGCCCGGGGTGGGTGAGCCCGCTGCGGCTGGTGAGCACGAGCCCGCCGCCGGGGCGGGGCAGCGGCATGAGCGTGGCGGTGAAGTTGGCCTGCGGCACCGGGAAGCCGACGCTCACATAGCCGCGCCCGTCGTGCCGGTACGTCGTGTAGATGCCGATGTAGATGGGCTCGTCGGTGTCGGCGAACGAGCGGATCCATCCGCGTACGCCGATGAGGTCGCTGCCGTCGGGCGTGATGGTGTCGATGCGGCTGCGGACGCCGCGCAGCGTCTCGCGCAGGTTCATCGGCACGTTGGCCTGGCCGAGCGGCCGCGCCACGAGCGTGCGGTAGAGCAGGTAGCCCGGCCGCACCCAGGGCCGCCACTCGGGCACGATGTCGAGCTTGAAGCGGGTGGTGTGCTCGTAGAACTCGCGCACGAGCGGGTCGACCCCGGCCGGGTCGAACTGCGGGCCGGTGAGGTCGTCGAGCGAGGCGACGATGCCCACGTCCGCGGCGTCGGCCTCGTACTTCCCGCCGAGCACCTCGGCCAGCTCGCGCACGTAGCCGGTGCCGACGTACCCGGTGCGCGCCTCGAGCGGGACCACGAACGGCAACTCCGCGGCTGGTACCCCCTCGGCGAGCAGGCTGACCTGCGGATCGCGGAACAGGGCGGCGGACAGGGCCCGGAAGCCGACCACCGCGCCGGCCGCGACGACGGCCGGGGGAGCGCCGTGGAACGCCGTGCCGACGGCAGCGCCGACCACCGGGCCGAGGGCCACCTTCTGCGGGCGCAGCCCGAGCGCGCCGGCCACCGTCCCGGCGGCTATCCCGACCGGCACCGGCCCGGCCTTTGTGAGCCGCGCGCCGAGCCAGCCGGCCGGCGCGGCCATCGCGCCGCTCATCACGACCCGCGACCACCACGCCGGGATCTCGCCGGGCCGCTGCCGGGCCCGCGCCACCGCCTCGGTCGCGGCGAGCGCCGCCGCGCCGGCGAGCCCGGCGGCCGCGACCGCACGTGCTCCCCGGCGCTCGGCGATCGCCGCCCCGGCCAGTGCTCCCACGATCGCCGCGAAGGCGATCCCGCCGGCCCGCTTGCCGTTCCCTTCAGCGGTCATGGGCGCACGCTAGCAAAACCGGCTCAGAACAGCTGCCACCCGCCGTCGTCGTTGGTCGCGCCCTGGCCGAGCAGGACCTGGTCGAACGTGTTGCCGTCGTTGTCGTCGGTGTAGGCCACGGCGATCTCGCCCCACGCCGACTCGGCCAGCATCAGCTGGTCCTGCCGCCCGGTCGTGGTCTGGGTCAGGGCCTGCGCCGGCAGCCGCCCGGTCACGGTCCCGTCCGGGTTGAGCCCGCGGGCCCAGCCGTCGAGGCCGCCCACGGTCCAGCCGACCGCCACGTTCGCCTGGTCGTCGATGCCGATCGCGGGCGCGGCGCCACCGGCGGCGACCTCCACATCCGCGTGCCGCGCGGTGCCGGCCGAGGTGAACGACCGCTCCCACACGCCGGAGGTCCCGGTGTGGTCCGACACCCAGCCGACCGTGAAGTCGCCGTTGTAGTCGGCCGCGATCGCCGGCTGCGTCTGCTGCCCACCGCCGTTGACGTTCGCCGTGCGGGCGCTCAGCAGCACGGCGCCGTTCGCCCGGGCCAGCCGCGTAAGGCCGATGTTGGAGAACGCGTTGGCGTCCGCGTCCTCCTCCCAGACGACCGTGGCGTCGCCGGACGCGCCCACGGCCACGTCCGGGCGATGGTGCGTTCCCGTGGTCTGCGAGGCGGTCTTCTCGTACGCCTTGGTGGTGGCGCCGGTGTAGCCCGCCGCCCTGATCGTCACCGCGGTGGTCTGAACGTCCTCCCAGACGACCGTGAACGCGACCGCGGTGGCGCTGCCCGAGGTCCCGTCCGGGTCGACGGCGACCCGCGGCCGGATCTGGTCGCCGGTGGAGTCGGCGTTGGCCTGCCCCGACCCGAGGATCGTGCCGGTCGGCGACACCACCCGGTACGGGATGTTGAAGTATCCGTTTCCGTCCGGGTCGTCGGCCCAGACCACCACCGCGTTCCCACGGTCGTCGAGCCCGACGTCCGGCGTGAGGTGCTTCCAGTCCGTGCCGCTGGTCCCGCCGGGGGACAGTTCGACCTCGTACACGGAAATGCCGTTGAGGAAATAGCGCAGGTAGATCTCGGAGTGGTTGTTGTTCGCGGCGTCGTCGGTGTCCCGGTCGTCCTCCCAGACGACGGCGACCCCGCCGTTGCGGTTCATGGCGATGGCCGGACCGTCCTGGTCCCCGGTCGCGACGGAGTTGGCCGTGGACCAGGTGATGGACGATGCGGCGAGCAGAAGGGAAAGACCAATGTGCATGGCAAACCCCTAAACGGCCTGAAGGCCAGGCCGGCCGTCGAGGATGACGAAGGACTTGAGCGTGCTCACCGCGGCGTCGTGCTGAGTGATCATCGGCACCGCCCGGAAGTCCGCGCGCACCTGCCCCGCCCCGATCCTGGTGAGGGTGTATCCGCGCCGCGCCGAGTAGAACTTCAGGTGCGGGTTCGTGGCCGCGTTCGGGATCGTCGTGGTGGCCGAGCCGTCCCCGCCCGAGCCGATCGAGGTGCAGACCAGCTCGGTGCCGATCGTGGCGGACGACGAGGTGGAATAGTCGGCTTTCAGGTTGTTCGCCCACGCCGCGTGCACGTCGCCGGTCAGCACCAGCGGGTTGCGCACCTGGCGGTCCACCCAGCCCTGCTGGATGCGCGACCGGGAGGCGCGGTAGCCGTCCCAGGCATCCATGTTGGCCGCGCCGGACGCGTCGAACTGCCGGGCGAAGAACACCTGCTGGCCGATGATGTCCCAGGTCGCGAGGTGCTGGCCGAAGCCGTCGAGCAGCCACGACTCCTGGGCCGCGCCGGTCAGCGTACGGGCGGAAAGGTCCGCGTCGGAGCACGCCTTCCACCCGTCGCCGCAGGCCTGGTCGTCGCGGAACTGCCGGGTGTCGAGCATGTGGAACGTCGCCAGCTGCCCCCAGCGCACCCGCCGGTACAGCGGGATGCTGTTGCCCGACGGCGCCTGGGCCGGCCGCAGCGGCATGTTCTCGTAGTACGCGCGGTAGGCCGCCGTGCGCCGGGCGGTCCACTGCGCGGCGGTCAGGGCGGGGCTGCTGTCGGCCCGTACCATGTTGGCGTAGTTGTTCTCCACCTCGTGGTCGTCCGGCACGACCAGCCAGGGCGCGATCGCGTGCGCGGCCTGCAGGTCCGGGTCCGACTTGTACTGCGCGTACCGGCGGCGGTAATCGGCCAGCGACACGATCTCGGACGCTCCCGCGTGCTGGCGCACCGCCCCGCTGGTCGCGCCGTTCTCGTAGATGTAGTCGCCCAGGTGCAGGATCAGGTCGGGCCGGTCCTCGGCCATCCGCCGGTAGGCGGTGAAATACCCCGACTCGTAGTGCGAGCACGACGCGAACGCCATCGTCAGGTCCCGCCCGAAGGTGCCCGTCGCCGGCGCGGTCCGGGTGCGGCCGACCGGCGAGATGAAGCCCTGCGCGCGGAATCGGTAGTAGTACTCGGCGTCCGGCGACAGCCCGCCCGCCACGACATGCACCGAGTGCGCGTCGGCATAATGCGCGGTCACCGTGCCGCCGGCGACCAGCGTGGCGAAGGTGTCGGTGGCCGACACCTGCCAGTCGACGGCGACGTCGGCGTTCGCCATGCCGCCCTGCCCGTCGGCGTTCAGCGGGGACGGCGCCAGCCGGGTCCACAGGACGACGCTGTCTGCGGCCGGCTCGCCGGAGGCGACGCCGAGCTTGAAGGGGAACGGAGTCGCTGCTCGTGCCATGCCGGCCGGGAAGGCTACTGATCCGGCGGCGGCCAGGCCGCCGAGGATGAACGTTCGTCGATGCATGGTCATGGCGATCACGTAACGGCCGCCGCATGACGCCCCGGACAAGCAATCGATATGTACGAATGAAGTGGTTCGAGATGCCCGGCGAACGACAGGTTGCGTCCTAAGCTGACCGGCATGGGTCAGCGCATCTTGATCACCGGCGCCCGTCGCGGCATCGGCGCGGCCGTCGCGGTCGGCCTCGCCCGCCCCGGCAACACGCTGCTACTGCACCACCTGGCCGCCGCCGCCGAGGCCGAGACGGTGGCCGGCCTCTGCCGCGACCTGGGCGCCCAGGCCGACCTGCTGGACGCCGACCTCTCCGACCCGGCGGCCGTTCTCGATCTGGCGAGGCGAGCCGGACCCGTCGACGTGCTCATCAACAACGCCGCCCGCGCCTCGAATGTCGATATCGAAATCCTCCCGCTCGAGGAATGGCAGCAAACGTTCGCCGTCAATGTGACGGCCCCGATGCTGCTGTCCCAATCGCTGAGCGCGGGAATGGCCGAGCGGGGCTGGGGACGCATCGTGAATGTGGTTTCCCCGACCGTCCGCATGGGCGGCCCCTCGGGCCCGTCCTACGTTTCCAGCAAGGCCGCCCTCATCGGTTTGACCCGCTCGCTGGCCCGCGCTCTGGGCCCGGCGGGCATCACCGTCAATGCCCTTTCGCCCGGCGCGATAAGAACGGAAGGCGAGGCGGAACTGGCCGCCGGCCGCGACGCCGAACTTCACGCTCCTCTGGTCGCCACCCAGGCCATTCCGCGCGCGCTCGTTCCCGAGGATCTGGTCGCCACGGTGCGCCTGCTGATCTCCGAGGGCTCGGGCGCCCTGACCGGCCAGGTGATCGAGGTCGGCGGCGGCTTGATCTTCCGCTAGAAATCCCCTATATCGTACGAATCGGGACAAGTAACGTGGGTCCTCGGAGCGGCCCAGGCGTCTGGTCCGAGCCGTTGCGCCCGCGCCGGGCTGATCTGCATGCTTGCGCTCAACCCGGCACGGCCCGCTGCGCGGCCTATTCCTGCGCGGCGTGATCCCGCAGGTCGCGCGTGACTTCCTCACCCGACTTCCGCGCCGACAGGTGGTCGGCAAGCGTCGCCGGCCGCCGACTCTTGGGCTTCTCCTCGAGCGCCCGCCGCATCCGCGGAATCCGCCCCGTCGTGTAGTCATTGAGATCCGCCGGCCGAGACTCCCGCAGGTGATCAGCGAGATCCGCCGGCCGCCGCCCAGCCCCCGGCTGAGCATTGAACCCCGGCACCGCGCCGGCAGCAGCCGGGCTCGGAACCGGACTCGAGTTCGGCGCGGGTGCGTGCGGCGCGGTCGCGGGTGCGTGCGGCGCGGGTGCGTGCGGCGTGGGTGTGTGCGGCGTGGGTGTGTGCGGCGTGGGTGTGTGCGGCGCGGTCGCGGGGGCGTGCGGCGTGGGTGTGTGCGGCGCGGTCGCGGGTGCGTGCGGCGCGGGCGCGGCTGCTGCGGCCGGGCGGACCGGAAGCGCGTCGGGCGTGGCGGGTCCCGGCGCAGGCTGGACCGGGTGCGCGTCGGGCCTGCGCGGCATGGGCGTGAACGGCGTGGGGGAGGCGGCCCGCTCGGGCGCGAACGGCGGCACGGCGGGGGCCTGCGGCGTGGGCGCCGGGGGCGGAGCGGGTATGTCGGCCGGTGCGGACTGGACCGGGTGGGCGTCGGGCCTCCGTGGCATGGGTGTGAACGGCGCCGCGGAGGCAGTCGGCGCGGAAGCGAACGGCGGCACGGCGGGGGCCTGCGGCGCGGGCGCGGGGGGCGGAGCGGGTATGTCGGCCGGCGCGGTGGTCGCCGGCCCGGCGGCGGCTTGCGGCTGCGGCTCTGGCTCGGTCATGGACTGCGGCTCCGGAGGGAGGGGGACAGGCCGCGGACGAAGCGGTTGATCGCCGAGCGTAGCTGGGCGTTGCGTCGATGTCTGCCCATCGAGGCCGATCGGTTGCCGCGAAACGTCTCCCACCTGGCCCGGGGCGCGTTCGTGGTTATACGCACCGAGATCGGCGGGCCTACTCACCGTGTTCGAGGCTCCCCGAACCGGGAAATTGTCGGCCAGCGACGAGGGTCGCCTTCCGGTCCGTTCCGCCGCTTCGGCCGGCGCCGGAACGTAGGTGTCGGCCACATACTCGGCCGGCTCGGGGACGAACGGCCGGTAGATGGCCCGCGCGCGCCCGGCCGAGAACTGCTCCTCGACGGCTTCGACCGGAACCGGCTCCGCGGCGAACTCCGCCCGAACCGGCTCGACGACATCCGCCTCCACGTCCGCGAACGGCTCGTCGGCCGGCTCGTCCACGACCGGCTCCAACTCGGCGCCGGCGGGCTCAGGATCGGCGAAGGCGGGCTCAGGATCGGCGAAGGCGGGCTCAGGATCGGCGAACGCGGGCTCGGGTTCGGCGAGGACCGGCTCGGCGACGGGCGCAGCCTCGGCGAAGGTAGGCGTGGGTTCGGCGAAGGTAGGCATGGGTTCGGCGAAGGTCGGCTCGGGCTCGGCGAATGAGGGTTCGGGCTCGGCGAATGACGGCTCGGGCTCGGGCAACGCGGCCTTAGCGAAGGTGGGCTCGGCGAATGACGGCTCGGGCTCGGCGAATGACGGCTCGGGTTCGGTGAAGGCGGGCGCGGGCTCGTCAGCGGGCGCAGCCTCAGCGACGGCGGCCTCGGGCTCGGCGAACACGACCTCCTCCTCGCCGGAGGAAGACGAAGCCTCGGCGGGCCGCAAGGGCGTCGGCGGCAGGTCCGGCGTCGCGGGCGGTGGGCTGAAGAAGAACCCGTCGTCGTCGGCGACCGTCCAGTCCGCGCGCGGTGCGTTCGACTCGAACGACGAGCCGGCCGGCAGCCACTCCGTGGCCTCCACCAGCGCCGGGTTGGTCGCCGGCAAGTCCCACACGGGGGTCGACGCCGCCTCCACGAAGGCCGGCGTGTCCGACTCCGACTCCGACTCCCCGGCCCCGGCCGGCAGTTCCCACGACTCCGCCGAGGCGGCGGGCGTTGCGTACCGGCCGGGCTCGTCCTCGTAGGGCGCGTCGTAGTCCGGCTGGTCGTCCAGGATCTCGGCGTCGACGATCGAGTCGTCGTCGGCCGAGGACGAGCGGACGGGCGACTCGTCCACCGTCTCCGCCTCGACCTCCTCCAGCGGCGGCGAGCCGGCCGGCAGGTTGATGACGGCCGTCTCCTCGAAGCGGGCGAACACCTGCGTCGCGTCGTCGGCCGACAGCGAACCCGTCGGCAGCGCGAACGCGGGCGACGCCGACGGCAGCGCGTGCCGGGTCGGCTCGACGCCGGCGGCACCAGCGGGCAGCGCGGGCAGAGCCTGGCCGTGCGCCCCGTACGGCGCGTACCGGATCACCTGGGTCTCGTCGAGAGCGGCATGCCGCCCGGCCGGGGAATCCGGCTGCTCCCCGGCGTACTCGGAAAGGCCGGCCCGCCGCTGAAGCCGCCGCAGCGGCCCGGGCGCCCACCAGGCCGCGTCGCCCAGCAGCTTGAGCACGGCCGGCACCAGCAGCATGCGCACGATCGTGGCGTCCAGGAGCAGGGCGATGATCATGCCGACGCCGACGAACCGCATGGTGGTCACGGCCGAGAGCGCGAACGCCCCGGTGACCACGATCAGCAAGAGGGCGGCCGCGCTGATCACCCGGCCGGTACGGGCCAGGCCGGTGGTGACCGCCTCGTCGGTCGACGCGCCCCGGGTGCGGGCCTCGACCATCCGGGAGAGCAGGAACACCTCGTAGTCGGTGGACAGCCCGAAGACCACCGCCGCCATCAGCACGACGATGCCGACTTCGAGCGGCGCGGGAGTCACGTCGAGCAGCGAGGAGAAATGACCGTCCTGGAAGATCCAGACGAGTACGCCGAACGTGGCGCAGAGGCTGAGCGCGCTCATCAGGACCGCCTTGATCGGCAGCACCACCGAGCCGAAGGCCAGGAACATCAGCAGCAGTGTGGCCCCGACCAGCATGAGGACCATCCACGGCAGCTTGTCGGCGGTGGCCTCGAGACTGTCGTTGTTGCGGGCCGTGGTGCCGCCGACCAGCAGCTGCGCGCCCGGCGGGACCGGCAGCGCCCGGATCGCGTCGACCACGTCGCGGGCCTCGCCGCTGTACGCGTCCTTGCTCTTGAGCGTGGCCGTGAACAGCGTGACGTCCTTGTCCTTGCGGGCCGCCCCGATCTGCGCGATGCCGGGGATCTGCCGCAGCTGCACCGCGAAGTCCGCGGAGGAGGCGGCGTGGCGCAGCACGATCTGCACGTTGTCCCCGGCGAACTGCGGGTAGTCCGCCTTGAGCGTCTCGATGGCCTGCCGGGACGGGTCGTTGGCGGGCAGGATCCGCTCGTCGTTCTCGCCGAAGTGCACGCCGCGGATCGGCGACGCGAGCAGCAGCAGGAAGGCGAGGATCGGGAGCGCGACCACGAGCGGGTTGCGCAGCACGACCCCGGCCAGCTTGGTCCAGCTGCTGCCGCTCGGGGCGGCGCCGGCGCGGCGCGGCAGGTGTACCGGGATCTTGTCGACGCGCGGGCCGAGCACCGCGAGCATCGCCGGCAGCAGGGTGAGTGAGAGCACCGCGGCGAGGAAGACCGCGGCCAGCCCGCCGTACGCGAGCGAGTTGAGGAACCCCTGCGGGAACAGCAGCAGCCCGGCCAGGGCGATCATCAGCAGGGTGGCGGAGAAGACCACCGTGCGCCCGGCGGTCCCGACCGTCCGGGACACGGCTTCGGACGGCGTACGCCCGCCCGCCAGTTCCTCGCGGAACCGGCCCACCATGAACAGGCCGTAGTCGATCGCCATGCCCAGGCCGAGCAGGCTGGCCACGTTCACGGCGAACGAGTTGACGTCGGTGCCGGCCGCGATGGCGTGCAGGATGCCGAGCGAGCCGAGCACCGCCGCGCCGCCGACCAGCACCGGCAGGGACGCCGCGACCAGCGAGCCGAAGATCAGCACGAGCAGGATCAGCGTGATCGGCAGGCTGATCAGCTCGGCCGTGCCCAGGTCGTCGGTCGAGCGGGTCGAGGAGGCGTCGGCGAGCGCGACCGCCCCGGAGAGCTGCACCTTCGCGCCGTCGACCGCGAACTTGCCGGCGATCGCCCGGTACGAGTCGAGCTTGGCCGCGTCGTCGTCCCCGGCGAGGGTGATCACCGCGACGGCGCTGGACTTGTTCTTCGCCGCGTACTGGGCGGACCGGGACGACCAGTACGACGTGGACGCCGTCGCCGCCGACTTGGGCAGCTTGGCCAGCGAGTCCTTGACCCGCTTGCCGAGCGCCGCGTCGTCGATCTTGCCTTTGGTCGGGGTGTAGATGACGACGAGGTCGCCGCCCTGGACGCCGAACGTGTCCTGCACGACCTGGCCCGCGTGGGTGGACTCGCTGTTCGGGTCGTTGTACCCACCCTCGGTCAGCTCTCCGAAAACACCCAGCCCCCAGAGGCCGGCTCCGATCACCGCGACGAGCGCGACCATCAGCACCGGCCACCGGAACCGGGCGACCCACGATCCCCAGCCCGCGAACACCATTTCCCCTTTATCGCCTGATCTTCATGAGAAACACATCACCGCAGGGTGGCGGCCTCGAGCGCCACTCCGCCGCAGCCGTCCCCGAACGCCTGCGTCGTCGTCCACGTCAGATTGATCTTCGCCGCCTTCGGTGCCCGGTAGGTGAGCGTGTAGACCGCCGGATGGAACGAGGCGTCGCGCTGCTCGAGCGTCGCCGAGGCGGTCGCCGACCCGGCCGTCAGGCGTGCCGACAGTACGCCCCGGGCCGAGACCACACCCACGTACAGCCGCAGGGTGCGGTTGCTGGTCGTGGCCGGCGCCGAGATGGTGAAGCCGTTGCCGGCGCCGCACGTGCGGATGCCGGTGGGCGTGCCGTCGCTGTGGTCCACCGGGTCGCCGCCGGTCCACTCGAACCGCTGCGGGCTCAGCGCGTGCCGGAACCGCGGCGCGGTCGGCGTGCCCTCCAGGATCGCGAACCCGCCGTTCTTGTCCCGCTCCAGCGAGAACGTGCCGTCCTCGCCCCAGTGCACCCAGTCGCGGGCGCCCTCGCCGGTGAGGTCCACCAGTGACGCCGGCGTGCCCCCGGCCAGCGAGATCGCGCCCAGGTCCGGCGGCGGCGTGGTCTTCCGGCTCGGCGTCAGCGACGGCGAGGGCGGCAGCGACAACGACGGTGACGCCGACGACGGGGACGGCGACGGGCTGCCCAGCGGGATCAGGCCCGGGCTCGCGCTGGGCAGGGCGACCCCGCCGAGCGCCGCGGTCGGCGGCGGGTCGGGCAGCGGGTTCCGGTCGTCCGAGCGCATCGCGCGGCTCGCGACGAAGCCGAAGCCCACCACGACGATCACCCCGGCCAGGATGACCGCGGCCGACGACGCGATCTCGTTCCAGCCGCGCCTGCTACGCGACTCCACCTCGGGGGAGTCGGTGGCGCGGCGGAGTCCGATGTGTGCGGCCCGCCGGAGCGCACCGCGGCCACGCGCGGGTAGGCGACCATTACCGGTCGACGGCAAACCGACCCTCCCCTGGTCGTTCGCACGGCCCCGCCCGGCCGTGAATCTTTTTCGCTGTGTCTCGCTTGGTGAGCCGGTAAACGATCTCATCTCGCGCAGTGACGGAGTAGAGCTATTTGCGTGACGAACCGGACGGTCGATAACGGGCATCGGCGGTTCGGTGGAGGTGTCCGGCGGGGTTGCTCACCGGTGCGGGTACCGTGTCGGAAGTTTCCGCCGGGACCGATATTGGAGAGTCGAAAACGATATGAGCACCGAGACCGCTCCGAACGGCGCCGCCGACGCGGCGAAAAGGCGTGGCCAGGCGCTGGGGGGAGCCGCCGCCGGGGTGGTGATCCTCATCGTTCTCGTCGTCGTTTTCATCCTGGTCAAGGACGGGAAATCGGATAAGTCGCCGGTGGCGGGTTCCGTTCCCTCGGCGGCAGCCCCGGCGTCCGCCCCGGCCGCCGAGCCCTCGCCGGCCGCGCCCGTCGCGGTGAACACCCCGGCCGCGCTGGCCAAGGAGCCCGAGGTCAAGGCCGGCGGCAAGAAGCCCCTCACCAAGCTGGCGGTCGTCCCGATCGTCAAGGGCGCCGGCCCGGTCGTGCAAAAGGGACAGACCATCACGGCCAACTACAAGCTGGTCTCCTACAAGACCGGCGAGGTCATCGACTCCTCCTGGCAGGGCCAGCCCTTCGTCACGGTGATCGGGACCGGCCAGGTCATCCCGGGCTTCGATCAGGGCATTGTCGGCCAGAAGGTCGGCAGCCGCCTGCAGCTCGACGTCCCGGCCGCGCTCGCCTACGGCGATCAGCAGGGCGACCTCCGCTTCGTCGTCGACATCCTCGCCGCTCAGTAGGCGAACAGCCGGGCAACTACAGCTCGGGGACGATCACATCCAGCTGCCGGGGCTTTCCGGCGCCGGCCGGCTGCTCCTCGACCTGGTACTTCAGGTCCCGCAGCGCGGCCACGACCTCGTCGATCGAGGCCGGGGCCGCGTTCGCCTCGGCCAGCGCGCGGACCATCCGGCCCTTCGTGGCCTTGTTGAAGTGGCTGACCACCGAGCGCTGCGCGACGCCGTCCACCACCCGCTCGTGCAGCACCCGCACGGTGGCCGAGCTCGCCGCCGGCGGATTCCACATCGCCGCGTAGGCGCCGGACCTGAGATCCAGCACCGGGCCGTCGGCGGCCGCCGGGTCGAGCGTCGGCTTCAAGACCTTCTTCCAGTACGCGGTGAGCCTGCCAACGGGCGCGGGAAGGGTCGTCCCGACCGAGAGACGGTAGGCCGGGATGCGGTCGGCGAGGCGGACCACGCCCCACAGCCCGGAGAAGATCACCGCACTCTCGTCGAGCCAGGCCCGTGCGCCGGGGTCGAGCGTGCCCGGCTCGAGCGCCTCGTAGAGTACGCCGGTGTACACCTCCGCGGCCGGCGCCGCGGGCGCGAACGGCAGCGCGGCGTTGCGTGCCAGCTCGTCCCGCTGACCCACGGTCAGGCCCAGCACCTGCAGCGTGTCGGCGACCGCGCGGGCGCTCGTCCGCTTGCTCAGCGCCACCAGCCGGGTCTGCACCCGCTTGCGGGCGGTCGTCAGCCGGGGCAGCCACAGCCGCTCGTGGTCGACGGGGTCGCCGGCGGTGGCGGGCGTCTTGCCCTCGGAGGGCGGGAGCAGGATCAGCACGTCGCGAGACTAGACAAGGCCCTTCCGCAGGTCAGCCGGTGGGGGCGGCCAGCGCGTCGGCGACCGTGGGGTAGACGCCCATGCGGGTGGTCAGGCCGACCGTGGTCAGCAGGTCGGCCAGGAAGTTGTTGGGGCCGGCGAGGCGGAGCCAGCCACCGCCGGCGATGGCCTGGTTGTTGCCGACCACGAAGGCCGACAGGCCGGTGGAGTCGCAGAACTCGACGTCGGAGAGGTCCACGACGACGCGCGGGGTCCGGCCGCCGAGGACCTGGTCGAGGGTGGTGGTGAGGACGGCGGCGCTGTCGATGTCCAGGTTTCCGCGGACGGTCACGACGACGGAGGCGTCGGGGTTGCCGACGACAGAGATGTGCACGGCTGAAGCACCTCCGGTGCGGGCGGACGGGTGGTGGCCCTATCTCTGCCCAGAAGGTGACCGAAAGTCACCTCGAAGTGGTGTCCGGTCCGATGGAAATCGTGGTCCTGACGGTGTCCTGGTTGAGCTCGCCGATGCGGACGGTGAACTTCACCTCATATGTCCCGGGATAGGGGAACGCGATCGCGCCGGCCGCGTGATGCCGCGGCTGCAGCGGGAGCAGCGGCTGGGTCACCGGCTCGAGATCCCGGCCGAGCAGTTGCGAGCTGACGGTCCACTCGTCGGCGGGCAGCGGGGCGCCGGCCGGGGTGTAGACGAACGCGTGGATCGTGTTGTTGTCGCCGAGTTTGGCCGGATAGATGTTGAACTGCAGCGTGTACAGCGGGCAGGTCAGCGTCTGCGACACGCCGTCGTCGCGGACCGCGCCCTGGTCGACCGAGGCGCTGCGACCGGGGTTGACCTGCACCAGCACGGCGCTGAGGCCGAGGATGACGACGGTGGCGGCGACCTCGATGCCGACCGTGCGGCGCATCCGGCCGGCGCCCGCGGTGACCACCTGACGGCGGTTGACCATGCGGCGGGCGAAGAAGGCGACGCTCAGCGTCACGGCCAGCACGGCGACCTTGGCCAGCAGCAGGCGGCCGTAGTCGGTGCGCCACAGCGCCGGCACCGAGCCGACCTGCACGACGGCCTGCACGACGCCGCCGGCGACCAGCCAGACCACCGCGAGCGCTGCCCAGCGTGACCAGGCCGGCAGCAGGACGCCGAGCACGCGCGGATGGGTGCGGCGCAGCAGGAACACACTCAGCGTGATCAAGCCGCCGAGCCACACGGCCATCGCGGCGATGTGCACGACGTCCGACGCGACGATCGCGGGGGAGAGCGGCGCGGCGGCGGCGTGCCCGGTCAGCGGCCAGGTGACCAGCCCGCCGACGGCCAGGGCGAGGACGAGGATCCCGCGGGCCCGGGAGGCGTCACCGCGCAGCAGGGGAGGCAGGAGGCCGGCGAGGATCGCGAGCACCGCGAGGCGGGCGATCAGCGTGAGGCCGTAGGAGCTGGTGAGGACCTGCGTGAGCTCGGTGCCCGAGACGTCCCACAGGGCGCTTCCGCTGCTGGCGGGCGCCTGGGTCCACAGCGACGCGAGCGTCGCGACAAAGATCAACCCCATCCCCGCGTACGCCATGCGCACTGCTCCCGCCCGCGAGCGGCGACGCGGCCACAACAGTGCCAGGAAGAGCGCGGGGCCGGCGGCCAGCGTCAATCCCCCGTACCCCAGGAAATGCGTGACCGGCGTGGCGAGGGCGACCGAACGATGGGTCGTGGTGTCGGCCGCGGTCGGCGGCGAGGCCGACGGCGCGCCGACCGAGAACGTGATGGCGCCGCCGACCGGATGGGTGTCGGCGGAGATCACCCGGTAGCTGACCAGGTAGGTGCCGAGCGGCTGGTCGGCGCGGCGGACCGGGATGCGCAGCGTGTCGCCGGAGACCGTCGGCGTGCCGGAGATCCGCTTGCCGGCCGGGTCGAGCACCTGGATCCGCCCGGTGACCGGGGTGATCGCCTCGCTGAAGGTCACCACGATCTCGGACGGCGACGTGCCGATGATGCTGCCGGGCGCCGGCGTGGAGCCGATCAGCGCGGCGTGGGCGCTGGCCGGCCCGGCCGGGGCGAGGAGGGCGCCGAACAGGACAAACAGCACCAGCAGTACGCGCACAGCCCTCGTCACACCTCGTAGTTCGGATCCCGTAGCGGAAAGGTTCAACCTGGGGACAGCCGGTTACGGCCCCGGATGTCCGCGCCGCCGGGTATCGATAGGCTGCCAGGCAGGTTACCTGCTTCCGAGGGAGGCCCCCATGTCCGTTGATCCCCGTGCCGGGACGCCCGCCGAGCCCCGCGATCTCATCGACGTGCCGAGGGTGGTCTCGCGCTACTACACCGAGCACCCCGACCCGGCCGTGGTCGGCGAGCGGGTGGCCTTCGGGACCTCGGGGCACCGCGGCTCGTCGCTGAAGACGGCGTTCAACGAGGACCACATCGCCGCGACCAGCCAGGCGATCGTCGAGTACCGGCGGGCGCAGGGCACCGACGGTCCGCTGTTCCTAGGCCGCGACACGCACGCGCTCAGCGAGCCCGCGATGATCACCGCGCTCGAGGTCTTCGCCGCCAACGACGTGACCACGCTGATCGACAGCCGCGACGGCTACACGCCGACCCCCTCGGTCTCCCGGGCGATCCTCGCGCACAACCGCGGCCGCACCTCCGGCCTCGCCGACGGCGTGGTGGTGACGCCCTCGCACAATCCGCCCTACGACGGCGGATTCAAGTACAACCCGCCGAACGGCGGCCCGGCCGACACCGACGCCACCCGCTGGATCCAGGACCGGGCGAACGCGCTGATCGCCGCCGGGCTCAAGGAGGTGCGCCGGGTGCCGGCCGCCCGCGCCCGCACGTCCGAGCAGGTCCAGGGCTACGACTTCCTCGACGGGTACGTCGCCGACCTGCCCTCGGTGATCGACCTCGACGCGATCCGCGAGGCCGGCGTGCGCATCGGCGCCGACCCGCTGGGCGGGGCCAGCGTCGCCTACTGGGGCGAGATCGGCGCGCGGTACGGGCTCGATCTGACCGTGGTGAACCCGCTGGTCGATCCCGCGTTCGGTTTCATGACGCTGGACTGGGACGGCAAGATCCGGATGGACTGCTCCTCGCCGTACGCGATGGCGTCCTTGATCCATCAGAAGGACAAGTTCCAGGTCGCCACGGGCAACGACGCCGACGCGGACCGGCACGGCATCGTCACGCCCGACGGCGGCCTGATGAACCCCAACCACTACCTGGCCGTCGCGATCTCCTACCTGTTCCGGCAGCGGGGGAGCTGGCCGGCCGGCGCCGCGATCGGCAAGACCCTGGTCTCCTCCTCGATGATCGACCGCGTGGCCGAGGACCTGGGCCGCCGGCTCGACGAGGTGCCGGTGGGGTTCAAGTGGTTCGTGCCCGGCCTGTTGTCGGGTGATGTCGGTTTCGGCGGCGAGGAGAGCGCGGGCGGGTCGTTCCTGCGCCGCGACGGCTCCGCGTGGAGCACCGACAAGGACGGCATCATCCTCGACCTGCTCGCCTCGGAGATCATCGCGGTGACCGGGCGCACCCCGAGCGAGCACTACCGCGACCTCACCGGGCGGTTCGGCGAGCCCGCGTACGCCCGGATCGACGCGCCCGCCACCCGCGAGGAGAAGGCCGTGCTGGCCGCGCTCTCGCCGGCCCAGGTCTCGGCGAAGGAACTGGACGGCGAGCCGATCACCGCGGTGCTGACCACCGCGCCCGGCAACGGCGCGTCCATCGGCGGCCTCAAGGTCGCCACCGCGTCCGGCTGGTTCGCGGCCCGGCCGTCCGGCACCGAGGACGTGTACAAGATCTACGCCGAGTCGTTCCAGGGTCCCGACGCTCTCGCCCGCATCCAGGAGGAGGCCCGCGCCGTGGTCTCGGCCGCACTGCGCGGCTGATCTTCTCAGCTTCCCCGGCTCCCAGCCGACAGGTATGCCGCAACGACAGACCGTTCGGGAGCCCAGGGGAGCGCATGCCAGATCGCGTCATGGGTCCTGTTCGCCGTTCCCAGGGCGGCGGGCTGGGCCTCGTGGTGGTCGCGGTCGCCGCCGTGGTGGCGGTGGCGGTGTGGCTCGCCGTGCGCGGCTCGGGCCCGTTGATCGTCGGCTACCTCACCGCCCCGGTCGCCATGACCGCCGCCTGGTACGCCTGCCAGCGCATCGCCTCCCAGGTCAAGCTGTCCCGGCCGGTCCGCGCGTTCTGGCGGCAGATCTCGCACGCCTCGATCCTGCTGCTGATCGCCGCCGTCGGCGGCGCCGTGATGGCCAACAACGACGCCGGCATGGGCCTGTACACGGCCATCCCGAACGTCCTGGGCATCTTCTGGGGCATGTTCGCCCTCGGCCGGCTGCCGCTGGGTGAGAACACCGCGCTCGGCTGGGCGCGCACGCTGCTGGACGCGCTCACCGTCGCCGTCGCCGGCACCCTGATCTTCTGGTACGTCGTGCTGAGTTTCGCCCCGGCCGGGACGGACATCACGGCCCGGGTCGCGGCGGGCGCGGTCGGCGTCTCCAGCCTGGTCGGCCTGGTGATCATCGGGAAGGCCGCGGCCGTGCCCGGCGCGCCGGTCGACTCCCTCGCGCTGCGCCTGCTGGCCGTCGCCCCGGTCGTCGCGGTCGTCTCGGCCGTGATGCTGATCGCCGGCTCGCCCGGCCCGCGCCTGGTCGTGTCCGTGCTCGGCGTCCCGCTGGTCGCGGTCGCCTTCACCGCCGCCGCCTACCGGCAGCGGATGGTGCTGGCCCGCCCGGCGCCGGTCGCCCCGGCCGCGCCGAAGCACCGCCGCTCGGTGTGGGACTTCCTGCCGCTGCTGGCCGTGACGACCACGGCCGGGCTGGTCATCACCGTCTCGGCCCGGCAGATGGACGGCCGCGAGCGCGCGGTGATCATCGGCGCCGTGCTGATCGTGGTCTGCGTGGTCGCCCGGCAGTTGCTCGGGCTGCGCGAGAACAAGCGGCTCGTGCGGGGCATCCGCACCCAGCAGACCGAGCTCGAGCGGCTGGCCATGACCGACCCGCTGACCGGGCTGGCCAACCGCACCCGGTTCGGCAACGCCCTCACCGAGCGGCTCGGCGCCCACCACCCGGCGACCGTGCTGCTGATCGACATCGACGACTTCAAGATGATCAACGACACGATGGGCCCGGCCCTCGGCGACCAGCTGCTCTACCAGGTCGCCCAGCGGCTGCGGCAGAACAGCGAGGTCCGCGACCTGCCCGCCCGCCTCGGCGGCGACGAGTTCGCGGTGCTGCTCGACGCCGACGACGTGGAGACCGCCGAGGACGCGGCCACCCGCACGCTGCAGGCTCTTGCCGAGCCGTTCCGGGTCGGCGAGCACCACCTGCTCGCGCACGCCAGCGTCGGCGTGGCGATCGCCGGGCCGGGCGACAGCTCCGACGAGGTGCTGCGCAACGCCGACATCGCCATGTACGAGGCCAAGGCGGCCGGCAAGGCGGCGTTCGTCCGCTTCGAGCCGCGGATGCGCCAGGACGTGGTCAACCACGCCCGGCTCGGCTCCGAGCTGCACAACGCGATCATCCGGCACGAGCTGTACCTGCTGTACCAGCCCGTCTTCGACATCGTGACCGGCCGGCTGCACGGCGCCGAGGCGCTCGTGCGCTGGAAGCACCCGGTCCGCGGGTTCGTCTCGCCCGGCGACTTCATCCCGGTCGCCGAGCGCTCCGGCCTGATCGTGCCGCTCGGCTCGTGGGTGCTGCGCGAGGCCTGCGAGCAGCTGGCCCGCTGGCGCGCCGAGCACGGCGCCGGCGCGATCAAGGCGATCAACGTGAACGTGGCGGTGCGGCAGCTGCGCGAGCCCGGCTTCGTGGACGAGGTCGCGGCGGTGCTCAGCGAGACCGGTCTGCTCCCGGGCAACCTGGTCGTCGAGATCACCGAGTCGTCGGTGGCCGACGGCCGCCAGGTGCGCGAGACGCTGAACGCGCTGCACGAGATGGGCGTCCGCCTGGCGCTGGACGACTTCGGCACCGGCCAGTCGTCGCTGTCGCTGCTGCGGGCGTTCCCGGTCGACGTCCTGAAGCTGGACAAGTCCTTCGTCGACGGCATCGCCGACGGCGAGGACCGCGGCCGTCTCGCGGTTGCGGCGGCAGTGGCCCAGCTGGCCGAGTACCTGCAGCTCTCGGCCGTCGCCGAGGGCATCGAGAGCGAGGCCCAGCTCGAGCGCCTGCGCGAGATGGGCTACCGCCTCGGCCAGGGCTTCTACATGGCCAAGCCGCTCCCGGCGGACGAGGCCGGCGCGCTCATGGCATCAGACCCCATCGCGGTGGTCTGATCCTTCCAACGTCCCCGGCAGGCCGAAGCAGGACATCGCGCTGTTCTCGAACCGGGTGATGACGCTGATGCGGTCGCCCTCGATGGTGAGCACCAGTACGCCGCGCGGGTGGCCGACCGGGTCGCCGCGATCGAACCCGTACGCGGCGAAGGCGGGCTGGCCGTTGGCGGATGTCGCGATGAGCCGGTAGCGGCGGGCGCCGTCGCGGAACGCCACCACTCGCATGAACTCACCGATGACTTGGCGGCCCTGGTACTCCTGAGGCGCGGGCGGCATGGTCAGCCACGCGTCGTCGGTGAGCAGGGCGACCATCGCCGGTACGTCGCCGCGCTCCATGGCGTCGGCGAAGGCCGCGGCCAGCGCAAGCTCCTCCGTGCCTCGCGCCCGCGCCGGGCGTTCGCGCGGCATGCGTGAACGGGCGCGCTTGAGCGCGCTGGTCACCGACTCCTCCGTGGTGTCCAGCATCTCCGCCACCTCGGCCGCGCGGAAGCCGAGCACGTCGCGCAGCACCAGCACCGCGCGCTGCCGCGGTGGCAGCGACTGCGTCGCGGTCACGAACGCCAGCGAGATCGCCTCGCGGCGCTCCACCCGTGCCTCCGGCCCGGGGGCGATGTCCGGCACGCCGTCGAGCAGCGAGTCGGGGTAGGGCTGCAGCGAGTTCGGCTCGACCAGGCGGGTCGGTGGTGGCGGCGTGACCCCGAACGTGGCGCCCGCGCGAGGGCGTCTGGCGCCGTCCCGCAGCGCGTTCAGGCATCGGTTGGTGGCGATCCGGTAAAGCCAGGACCGGACCGAGGCGCGGCCCGCGTACCCGTCAAACCCGCGCCAGGCGGCCATCAGGGTCTCCTGCACCATGTCCTCGGCGTCCTGTACCGACCCGAGCATCCGGTAGCAGTGCACGTGCAGCTCTCGCCGGTGCGGCTCCACCAGCGCCCGGAACGACTCCCCGTCGCCGGCCCGCGCCGCCATCAGCAGATCCCCGGTCACCATCGCATCCTCGCATCGCCTCCTCCTCTCACCGTGTTGACACCGGGCCGCCCAGTTTCTGGGCGGTCCGGTGTCAACAGGGACATGACCAAGACAACGATCACGAAGACGCAGCGGTGGGTGCTGGGGCTCAGCGCCCTCGCCTCCTTCATGGTGGTGCTGGACCTGCTGGTGGTGGCCACCGCGCTGCCGTCGATCCACCGCGACCTCGGGGCATCCCTCGAGGAGCTGGAATGGACCGTCAACGCCTACACACTCAGCTTCGCCGTTCTGCTGATGGCCGGCGCCGCATTGGGTGACCGGCTGGGCCGCCGCCGGATGTTCGCCGCCGGGCTGGTCCTCTTCGCGTCCGCGTCCGCTGGGTGCGCCCTGGCCCCGTCGGTGGACGCGCTGGTCGTGGCCCGCACTGTGCAGGGCGCGGGCGCAGCCGTGCTCATGCCGCTCGCGCTGGCGCTGCTCAACGCCGCCTTCCCGCCCGAGCGGCGGGGCTGGGCGACCGGCGTGTACGGCAGCGTGACCGCGCTCGCGGTGGTGCTCGGTCCGGTCCTCGGCGGTGCGGTCACCCAGGGCCTGGCCTGGCCCTGGATCTTCTGGATCAACGTCCCGATCGCCCTGATCGCGGCCCCGCTGGTGATCTTTCGGGTACCGGAGAGCCGCGGCGCGCGCGAACGCGTCGACCTCGCCGGTCTGCTCCTCGGCGGGCTCGCGGCCACCGGCCTGGTCTGGGCGCTGATCCGCGGCAACGGCGCGGGCTGGGGCAGCGCGGAGACGGTCGGGGCCGCCGTGCTTGGCATCGCCGCGCTGGCCGCCTTCGTCGCGTGGGAGCGCCGGGTGCCGGCGCCGATACTGCCCCTGCGGCTGTTTCGGTCCCGGTCGTTCTCGGCCGGAAACTCGGCGATGTTCTTCCTGAGCGCTGCCGTGACCGGAGCGATCTTCTTCACCGCCCAGTTCTTCCAGATCGGCCAGGGCCTCGGCCCGCTCGCCGCCGGCCTGCGGCTGCTGCCGTGGGGCGTACTGCCGATGGTGCTCGCGCCGTCTGCCGGTGCGCTGGCCGACCGGATCGGCGCGCGGAACCTGATCGCGGTGGGAACGCTGGCGTTCGCGGCGGGCACGGCTGCCCTGGCGCTGGCGGCCGCGCCGCACGCGTCCTACCTCGTCCTCGTCGTGCCGATCCTGCTCAGCGGCGCCGGCCTCGGAGTCGCCACCCCGGCGATCACCCGGTCGGCGGTCAGTCTGGTCGGGCCGGCGGACCTGGCCAAGGCGTCGGGCGCCTTCAGCACGCTGCGCCAGCTGGGCGGGGCCTTCGGTGTCGCGATCGGTGGCGCGGTGTTCGCGGCGACCGGCGGGTACGGGTCGGCGGCGCTGTACGTCGACGGATACACCCCGGCCGTGCTGGTCGCGGCGGTGCTGACCCTGGGCGCGACCGCGGCCGGGTTGACGCTGCCGCGTGCCGTCACCGCTGTGCCGGCCGCAGCGGCGGCACAGCCGATGCCTGCCGGTGGACGGGTCTGAGCCGGCCACTCGGCAGTGACACCGGCGTTCCTCGGTGAGCTGGTGCGCAAAGCCGCGCTACCACGGCGTGTGCGTGGATACGACTTTCCCGCCCCCCGGTGAGGAGTCGAGCTCCTCACCGGGGGAAGCGGGCGATCGGCCAGCGGGCTATGCGTCTACTTCCTTGCGGTCGTCGGTCGCCCAGAGGGTGTGGAACGAGCCGGGCTTGTCGATGCGGTGGTACGTGTGCGCGCCGAAGAAGTCGCGCTGGCCTTGGATCAGGGCGGCCGGCAGGCGCTTGGCGCGCAGGCCGTCGTAGTACGCCAGCGCGGACGTGAAGCCGGGCGTCGGGATGCCCTGCGACGCCGCCGTGGCAACGACCCGCCGCCACGCCTGCTGGGCGCCGCTGACCGCGTCGAGGAAGTAGTCGTCGACGAGCAGCGTCGCGAGCTCGGGCTGCTTGTCGTACGCCTGCTTGATGAAGTCCAGGAATTTCGCCCGGATGATGCAGCCCGCCCGCCAGATCTTGGCCATCGCGCCCGGGTCGATGTCCCAGCCGTACTCCTTGCTGGCCGCCTGGATCTGCTGGAAGCCCTGGGCGTACGCGACGATCTTGGAGGCGAACAGCGCCTGCTCGACGTCCGCCCGCAGGTCACCCGCGTGCTCGCCGGATCCTGCGCTCGGTCCCGGCAGCCCGGCGTCGGCCGCCGCCTTGCGGACGTCCGCACCGCCCGAGAGCGCCCGCGCGAACACCGACTCGGCGATGCCGCTGACCGGGACGCCCAGGTCGAGTGCCGCCTGCACGGTCCACCGGCCGGTGCCCTTCTGCTCGGCCTGGTCGAGCACGATGTCCACGAACGGCTTGCCGGTCGCGGCGTCGACCTGCTTGAGCACCTCGGCCGTGATCTCGATGAGGTACGAGCCGAGCCGGCCCTCGTTCCAGCCCTTGAAGATCTCCGCGATCTCCGCGGGCGAGTGGCCTCCGACCTGCCGCAACAGGTCGTACGCCTCGGCGATCAGCTGCATGTCGGCGTACTCGATGCCGTTGTGCACCATCTTGACGAAATGGCCGGCGCCGTCCGGGCCGACGTGCACGCAGCACGGCTCGCCCTCCGCCTTGGCCGAGATGTCCTCCAGCAGCGGGCCGAGCGCGTCGTACGACTCCTTGGGGCCGCCGGGCATGATGCTCGGACCGTGCAGCGCGCCCTCCTCGCCGCCGGAGACGCCCATCCCGACGAAATGGATGCCGATCTCCTTCAGCGCGGCCTCGCGGCGCCGGGTGTCCAGATAGTGCGCGTTGCCGGCGTCGATCAGCATGTCGCCCTTTTCGAGCAGCGGCGCGAACTCGTCGATCACGGCGTCGGTCGGCCCGCCGGCCTTCACCATGATCACCACGCGGCGCGGGCGTTCCAGGCTGGCCACGAACTGCTCGGCGGTCTCGGACGGGATGAACTTCCCCTCGTCGCCGAACTGCTCGACGAGGTCCTTCGTACGGCCGTAGGAGCGGTTGTGCAAGGCCACGGTGTGGCCGTGCCGGGCGAAGTTGCGCGCCAGGTTGCGCCCCATCACCGCCAGACCGGTGACCCCGATCTGTGCCTTCTCCGACATCATTGACGTCCTTCCCTAGCTGCTTGCAACGCCCTCATTCTTACCTACGGGGCAGGACCGATCTTGGTTCGATCCGTGTCTTCGCCGAACCCGGCGAAAAGACGCGCCGTGACCTGCGCGCCGCGTAAGATCCGCCCGACGGTAGGCTCTGCCCCATGCCGAGCGGGACGTCCTGAGATGAGGCGCGGGGAGATCTGGACCATCGGCAACCGCACCGATCTTCGCTACCGCGTCCTCGTGCTCTCCGGCGACAGTTACAACGACCGGAAGAACGCGGCGCCGTTCTGCGCACCGATCGTACGGCAGCGCGGCGCCACCGAGCTCCCGCCGTACGCGGTGGCACTGACCGAACAGGACCCGATCACCGGCGTCGTCGTGGTCAACCGGATGCGCCGCCTGCCGGCATCGATCGGCGCGGAGCGTATCGGCATGGTGACCGGGGCGAGCATGGCGCGCCTGACTGATGCGATGCGCGAGCTTTTCGAAATATGAGTCCCCTTCGGGTGATCTGACCCGGACCCCACCGCAGGTCGGGTGCCTCCCGGATGAACGGGGGATGACGTTCAAGCTTCGACTGCCGTAAGCAGGACCCGTATCGATTTCGGCTGCTGAGGAGGGTGCGGTGCCACGGGCGTACGCGGAAGCGGTCAGCAGCCTGCGCCCTGTCCCCGCGCCGACCGCGGCCGAGGCCGAACGGGCCATCGTGGAGCGTGCCGTCGGCCTGCTTGCCGGCCGGGCCCGCTGCCGGGTCGCCGAGGCCCACCGCCACCTGCTCCGGATGGCCGCCGACCAGCGGCGCGACCCCCTCGAGGTGGCAAACGGCGTGATCAGGATGCTCGATGTCTCCGAGTCGGCGACCGACCGCTCGCAGCCGGTCTCGGTGCCGCAACTGGTCACCGCCGCCCTCACCGCGCCGGCCGCCGCCGGCCCGGTCAAACCCAAACCGGCCGCGGTCCGCCGCTTCGAGCCGTGGCTCGCGATGGTCCAGCGTGTGCTCGACGTCACACCCGGCATGTGCGGCTACCTGACCGCCGAGCGGGACGGCACCGGCCGCATCCTCGACCTGGTCTGGGCGGCCGTCACTCCCGAGGCGTCCACCCCCGACGGTCTGCGGGGCGCCCAGCTGATCGGCCGGCGCATCAGCACGCAGTTCCCGTCCGCTCCCGACAGCGGCCGCTGGGAGGTCTACCAGGGCGTCCTCGACACCGGCTGCCCCGACGCGATCGGGCCGTTCCGGTTCGGCGACGCGGTCTACACGGTCCGTGCCCACCGGCTCGGCCACGGCCTGCTGCTGAACTGGACCCGGCACGACGAGGCCGGCCGCGAGAGCAACCGGGTCGCCGGCACCGAGCGGCTGGGCAACCTCGGCTGGGGCGAGTGGGACCTGGTCAGCGGGGAGATCTTCTGGTCCGAGCACCTGTACCGGATCTACGAGCGCGACCCGCGGCTCGGCCCGCTCAGCCGCTCCGAGTCCGACGCCCTGGCCGTGCCCGAGGACGCGCCGCTGATCCGGGCCGCGCTCGAGGCGTTCGACCGGGCCACCCAGGTCGACGTCACCACACGGGTGCGCATCGGCGGCCGGGTCAAGCACCTGCGTACGGTGGCCGACGCGGTCCGCGACACCGCCGGCCGGCCGCTGCGCATCTACGGCATCGTGCAGGACGTCACCGAGCGGGAGAACGACGCCCGCCGCCTGGCCGAGGTGGAACGCCGGCTCGCCGACGAGCACGAGCTGGCCGGGCGCCTGCAGCGGATCATCCTGCCGCTGCCCGACGGGCCGATCGAGTTCCCCGGGCTGAAGGTCGCCGTGCGCTACCTGCCCGCGGGCCGGGAAACGCTGGTCGGCGGCGACTGGTATCAAGCGACCCGGCTGCGCGACGGCTCGGTGCTGCTCGCGGTCGGCGACGTGGCCGGGCACGGCACCCCCGCCGCGACCACGATGGCGCAGCTGCGGCACGCCCTGCGCGCGCTGGCCGTGACGACCGGCGACCCGGGTGTCCTCCTCGGACAACTGAACCGTCTGACCTGCGAGCTGGAACGGGAAAATCCGGAATTGTCGGCCACGGCGGTCGTGGCCCGGTTCGACCCGAACCGCCAGGAGATCCTGTGGGCGCAGGCCGGTCACCCGCCGCCGCTGCTGTCCCGCGACGGGCGCACCACGACGCTCGACCGCCCGGCCGGCCCGATGCTCGGCGTCGTCGACGACGCCGTCTACCCGACGGCCCGCCTGCCGTTCCGCATCGGCGACGTGCTGCTGCTCTACACCGACGGCCTGGTCGAGCACCGCCGCCGCGGCATGGACGACGGCCTGGCCCAGGCCATCCGCACGGTCGACGAGGCCGTGGCCGCGAGCCCGCAGCAGCCGCTCGCGCAGATCCTGGCCCGCCTGCGCCAGGCCAACCCCGACGACGACACGTGCATCCTGGCCGCGCGCCCGGTCACCGGCGAGACCCGCGACCTGCGCCACCACCTGATGCCGCTGCGCGCCCGCTGACCGGTCAGACCCCGCTCGGATAGGTCTCCGGCTCCCGGGTGTCGATGTGCAGGGGGTGGAGGGGGCGCAGCGCCCGGGTCTCGTCGATCCAGACGAAGGCGTCGTAACGGTCGCCCAGCGCCGACGGCGTGTAGTTCGCCCACCGGTCGCGCTCGGGCTTGTAGACCACCCCGATCGCCCGGTGCGGAACCTCGTCGACCAGCAGGTCGGGGCGCTCGCCCAGGGGCGGGAAGACGAACAGGGCCTCGGGCGGCGCCTCGGCGTGCAGGACGTCCTCGATCGAGCCCGGCCGCGCCGGTGGCACGCCCATCACCTCCATCGGGGCGCCCCACGCCCGGCCGGCGACGACCGTGCCGCGGTGGGTGCCGAGCCCGACCAGCACCACCTCGCCGGCGCCGAAGCGGTCGCGGGCCAGCTCGCCGAGCGTCACCTCGCCGTGCCGGGACTGGTCGGTGGCGCGGCCGTCGCCGACGTGCGTGTTGTGGGCCCAGACCACCGCGCGGGCGTGCCGGCCGTAGTGGTCGAGCAGGCGCCCGAGCGTCGCGTCCATGTGGCGGTCCCGCACGTTCCACGACCGGGCGCCGCCCTCGATCATCGCCCGGTAGTAGTGCTCGGCGCCGGCGACGACCTCGGCGTTCTGCCAGACCCCCAGGTCGGCGCCGCGCAGCTCGATCAGCATCCGGACCACCTGATCCTCACAGCTGTGCGGGACGAACCGGGTCGCGTACGCATAGGCGTTCGGATCTTCCCCGTACGGCTCGAAGCAGTGGTACGCCCGGAGCGCGACCGGCACGAGGTCCGGCTCGTGCTCGCGCAGCCACACGAGGATCTCCCGCATCGACTCCCACAGCGAGTACACGTCCAGCCCGTGAAACCCCACCGCGTTGTCGTGCCGCGCGTTGTAGGCCCGCAGCCATTCCGCGAAGTCGACCGTCTCCTCGTTGGCCCACATCCAGGTGGGCCACCGCTCGTACTCGACCAGGGCCGCCCGGGGCCGCACCGCCCCCCGAATCGCCGCGTCCACCCGCGCGCAGTCCGGCCAGTCCCCCTCCACCGCGACGAACGAGAACCCCAGCTCCGCGATCAGCCGCCGGGTGAGCGCCGCCCGCCACTCATAGAACTCATGCGTCCCATGACTGGCCTCGCCGATCAGCACCACCCGCGCGCCCCGGGCCCGATCGAGCAAAACATCCAGATCCCCCGGCCCGTGCAGAGCCCGCCCGATCGCACCAACCTCATCCCCGTACCGGTGCATGACCTGCGGATACCCCACCGCCCCCAGCCCATACGTCCGACCTTCCGGACATTCCCGACCTCGGCCGTATCCGGCGGGACCGCAGGGGCGGCCGAGGGCGGAGCGTCGATCCGGCCCGGGCCCCGGCCCAATGCGGCCCGGCCCGGCCTGGCGTGGCCCCGGCCTGGCGTGGCGGCCCGGCGCGGCTTGGCCCCGGCCTGGCGCGGCCCGGCGTGGCGTGGCCCCGGCCTGGCGTGCCGGCCTGGGCGCGGCCCGGCCTGGCGCGGCCTGGCTCGGTGCGGCCGGGCCTGGCGCGGCCCGGCTCAGCGCGGCCCGGCTCAGCGCGGCCCGGCTCAGCGTGGCCGGCCAGGCTCAACTCGGCCCGGCGCGGCGGGATGCGGCGTGGTGCGGTCCCGTCGGCTTCGTGGATGACTGAGCCGGCTTTCCATGGCCCGGTGGCTGCCTGGTTGCGCGGGTGCGACCCGTTGCGGTGGGCGATATACGACTGATGCCGGAACCCGAGCCGTCGAGTGGATCTCGCCCGTGGCGGCATCGACCGCAAGTGGCCGCACTCGCCGCCACCGCCCACGCGCCGGGCCATGGCGGGCCCGCCGCGACCACCCGCGGCCCGGGCCCTGGCGATCCTGAGTTTCCACCCGGGGCTCGTGGGGGCGCGGCGCGGCCGGGGTGGACGGCCCCGGCCGGGCGCGGGACGAGTGCTACTTCAGGGGGATGTCGACGTAGGAGCCGCCGGTGATGGTGATGGTCCGGCCGGAGGCGTTGGCGTCGTAGTAGAGGGGGTCGACCGTGTCCACGACCAGCGTGAGCGAGTGCCCGGCCGGCACGTCGTAGTCGGTTGCGGTCAGGGCCAGGTCGACGGTCCGGTTGCCGGCGGCGCCGGAGAGCCAGGTGACGGGGGCGTGGGTGATCAGGGCCGCGCCGCCCAGATTGTCCAGGTCGTAGAGGTAGGCGACCAGCGAGCCGGTGACCGCGGTGCCGGTCAGGTTGAGGTGCAGCTTGGGGATGCCGCGGATCTGGACCGCGCTCGACGGCCGGGCCGAGGCCCAGACGCCGGCCCGGAAGCGGTCGACGGCGGGTAGCCAGATGGTGGGGCGCAGGCCGGTGAAGGCCGAGATGCCGTTGGTCAGCAGGACCACGCCGCCGTCGGCGACCGTGTCCAGGTCGGTGGGCACGGCCTTCGACCAGCCGGTGGACGGGTCGCCGCCGAGCAGGCCGGTGTTGTCCCACCAGCGGATCTCGCCGAGGCCGTAGCGTCGTGTGCTGGTCGATTGGGCAGACCACGACGCGTACGTCTCGGTCTGATTGTCGGACCTTAAAAGGACCTGACCGGGCGGCGTGCCCGTGGCGTCGGCCTTGAGGTAGCGGTCGAACCAGCCGCGCATGCTGGTCCACACGTCGTTGGGGAGGCCGGCCAGGCCGGTCAGCTCGGCGATCGCGTGGTCGCCGGGGCGTAGTTCGAGGCGCTTGGGCGTGGTCAGCTTGTGGTAGAAATCGACCAATTGGTTGGGCGGGAAGAACGAGTCGCCCCACGCGTTGGCGATCATCACGGCGGGGTTGTTGGCGTTGATCCGGTCGAGGTAGGTGGCGGGGGAGCGGACCTTCGCCCACGCCATCACCTGGTCGACGTTGCGGTTGGCGTTGAAGTCGTCGAGCTTGCCGGTCAGGTCGGGGCCGGGGTTGCCGAGCAGCTGGGCCGCGATCGACAGCAGGCCGGACGACTGCAGGTGCCGGGTCTGGTCGCTGTAGAGCGAGTACACGAGGTCGGTCCAACCGCTGAGCATGGCGACCGCGCGGATGCGCTTGTCGAACGCCGAGCCGAGCAGGCTGATCCCGGCGCCGTAGGAGACGCCGGCCGCGCCGATGCGGGACGGGTCGGCGGGCGTGTTCGCGATCGTCCAGTCGATGACCTTGGACAGGTCGGCCATGTCGGACGGGCCGGCCGTGTCGATCTCGCCGCCGGAGGACCACCAACCCCGAGGGGTGTACGAGACGACGACGTAGCCGTCCGAAGCCATCGCCCGGGCCTGGGCGAGGTATTCGAGGTCGTTGAGACCCCAGCTGGACGGGAGGACGACCGCGGGGTAACTGCCGGCCGCGGCCGGGACGGTCACATTCGCCTTGAGGGTCACGCCGTCGCCGGGGACGTCGACGAAGCGAACGGTGGGGGACGCGGCCGCGGCCGGGCCGCCCCCGATGAGGATGGTCGCCGCCAGCATCGAGAACAGGCCGGCGAGCAGGGTCGAGCGCCGTGGGGCCATGCGCACTCCTGAGGAAGGGAAACGCGTGGCGGCACCTGGGTGGCTGGCGCCGTCGCACGTTCGGAGGTGAGCAGGGCCGGAGCGCTCCGGTTACTGAACAGTAGGAAGCGGTACCGAGAAATTGAACTTCATGACATTATCGTTACTTGCCAGTAACGTAGGTCACTTCCGAGGAGGCCACGGTGCTCTACGGTGCCCAGCCGGCCCGCCGCCGGGACGCCCAGCGCAACCGCACGGCGATCCTGCGGGCCGCGTGTGAGGTGATGACCAGCCAGCAGCCGGTGGTCGGCATGCCGGAGATCGCCCAGCGGGCCGGGGTCGGGCTGGCCACGCTGTACCGGCACTTCCCGGACCGGGTCGCACTGGCGGGTGCGGTGATCGGGCATCTCGTCGACCGGCTCGAGCGCTGCGTGGCGGCCGGGCGGGAGCAGCCGGCGACGTTCCGCAAGGCGCTCGACGAGATCCTGCACATCCAGGTGACCATGCGGCCGCTGGTGCGGCTGGCCCGCCGGCTCGACGACACCACCCGGGGCCGGTACCTGCGCCGGGTCATCGCCGCTCTGGCCGAGCCGCTGCGCCGGGCCCAGGCCGAGGGCCGGGTACGCGCCGATTTCGTCCCCGCCGATGTCGTGCTGCTGTTCGGCATGGTAGAAGGGGTCGTGGAGGCCGCGCCGGGTCCCCGCGAGGCGGTCGCCGCGGCCGGTCGGTCGATCGATCTGGCCCTGGACGGCGTTTTCCGACCGGTTCCGGCTTCTTCCGAGGCGGGGCTGCCGATTGGTAAGCTCTGATGTTCGACGATAAAGGTGGAATGTCGATGAGCTCGCCCGAAACTGCTGTCCCTCCTACTGAGCCCACCGTTGTTCCCGACCCACCCGCGCCGCCGGCCGATGCCGTGCGGCTCGACGGCGTGCCGGTGGTCGAGGCGGAAGCGGTCGAGGCCGAGGCCAAGCCGGATACCGGCGAGCCCGCGGCCGCGGAAGCGCCTGCCCCGGAAGCGGTGGCCGCGGAAGCGCCTGCGACCGTCGCAGAGGCGACCGTCGCAGAGGCGACCGTCGCAGAGGCGACCGTCGCAGAGGCGACCGTCGCAGAGGCGACCGCGGAAGAAGCGACCGCGGAAGAAGCGACCGCGGAAGAAGCGACCGCGGAAGAAGCGACCGCGGAAGAAGCGGAGCCCGCGATCGACCCCGCCCAGGCCAAGCGCGAGGAGGCGTGGGCCCGGATCGAGGCGATCAAGCAGGAGGACGGCTTCGTCCGCGGCCCGGTCACCGAGGTCGTCAAGGGCGGCCTCATCCTCGACATCGGCCTGCGCGGGTTCCTGCCCGCCTCGCTGGTCGAGATGCGCCGGGTGCGCGACCTCCAGCCGTACGTCGGCCGCGAGCTCGAGGCGAAGATCATCGAGCTGGACAAGAACCGCAACAACGTGGTCCTGTCCCGCCGCGCCTGGCTCGAGCAGAACCGCACGGCGATCCGCGGCGACCTGCTCTCCCGGCTGCAGAAGGGCCAGGTCCGCAAGGGCGTCGTCTCCAGCGTGGTCAACTTCGGGGCGTTCGTCGACCTCGGCGGCGTCGACGGCCTCGTGCACGTCTCCGAGCTGTCCTGGCGGCACATCGACCACCCGTCCGACGTGGTCCAGGTCGGCCAGGAGGTCGAGGTCGAGGTGCTCGAGGTCGACCAGGCCCGCAAGCGCGTCTCCCTGTCGCTCAAGGCGACCCAGGAGGACCCGTGGCGGCACTTCGCCCGCACCCACGCGCTCAACCAGATCGTCCCGGGCACGGTCACCAAGCTGGTGCCGTTCGGCGCGTTCGTGCGGGTCGACGACGGCATCGAGGGGCTCGTGCACATCTCCGAGCTGGCCGAGGGCCACATCGAGCTGCCCGAGCAGATCGTGCGGGTCGGCGACGAGGTGTTCGTCAAGGTCACCGACATCGACCTCGAGCGGCGGCGCATCTCGCTCTCGCTCAAGCAGGCCAACGCGGTCTTCGTCGAGGGCGAGGAGCATTTCGACCCCACGCTGTACGGGATGTCGGCCACCTACGACAACGACGGCAACTACATCTACCCGGAGGGCTTCGACCCCGACACGGGGGAGTGGCTGGAGGGCTTCGAGGCGCAGCGGGAGACGTGGGAGCGGGAGTACGCCGAGGCCCACGACCGGTGGGAGGCCCACGGACGCCAGGTGCTGGCGAGCCGCACGCCCGGTCAGTAAAGCAGGCCGGTCAGTAAAGCAGGGCCGGTCAGTAAAGCAGGGCGAGGGTCGCGGGGAGCTGCGAGTGCAGCGGGCTCGGCAGGGAAGAGGGCGAGAACCAGCCGAGCGCGTCGAACTTGTGCGGCTCCCCGATGCGTACGAGCGAAGGGTCGAGCCGCACCCGGAAGACCACCGCGACCCAGTGTGAGTCGCCGCGCAGCACGTTGCGCACGCCGGCCTGCTCGATGGCCAGCGGCGCCGCCGTGTACTCCTCGGTGACCTCGCGGGTCACCGCGGCCTCGAAGGTCTCGCCGTACTCGAGGGCGCCGGCGCCGCAGTCCCACGTGCCCGGCTCGTCGCGGGCGCCGGCCGAGCGGCGAGCGAGCAGGATGCGCCCTTCGCCGTCGTGACAGACGAAGACGACGGACACCGACGGGCTACGGCTCATGAAGATCAGTATGACCGCCGGCGAAAGCCGCGATCTCGCCGAACGAAGGGGAGTATCCGTCGGCCGTGTCGACGATCATCGTGGGCGCGGGAGAGGAGATCGGAACCCAGTCGTCGACGCTCACCGGCGTGCCGGGAAGGGCCGCTCGGTCAACCCTTCGGTCCAGGGCGAGCGAGGCCGTGGTCACGCACCGGATGATCCGAGTCGGTCCCAGCCCGAGCATCGGCCGCCACAGGTGATCCTGAAACGCCGCCTCGGCGATCACGGTCACCTCGCGCGCGACCATCAATCGTACAATGTCCTGAAATGTTTGGTATGTGGTGAGTGATCCCTCGTCGGGCGCGCCGGAGTGAACCAGGCCGAAGCGGATCTCGTCGCGACTGATCACCGGGAAGCCGAGCGAGTGAGACAGGGCATGGGCGAGCGTCGTCTTCCCCGTCCCCGGCGCCCCGCTGACGATGATCAGCACTCGCCGAGGACGATGCGGATCCGGGTGGCGAAGGTCAGCGGATGCTCGAGCTCACCCGCCAGCGTCGCGATCGCCGCCGCGCGCCGCCCGAGCGGCACCTTCGAGACCAGGTCCCGGCCACCGTGCGAGCCGATCCACTCGTACACGTGGGCGGCATCGCGGAACTCGCTGTGCACGACCACCTCCCGGTCCGAGGCCGAGGCGAAGCCGGCGGCGAGGAAGGCCTCCCGCAGCTGCGGCGCCGACTCGAAGATCGGGTGATTCCGGCGCGGCGGCGGCGGATCCTCCGCGAAACGCGCGAGGACCCGCATCGCCTGGGGATAGCGCGGGTCATGCTGGGCGAAGCTGCTGACGGCCAGGCGACCCCCGGGCTTCAAGAGTTTGCGGTACGCCCGGAGCGCGGCCGGCGGGTCGGGCAGGAAGAAGACGACCAGCCCCGCCGTGACGAGGTCGAACGATCCGTCCGGAAAGTCCGGCGCCTGCGCATCCCCCGCCCGGACGGTCACCTGCCGCAGCCCGGTCGCCACCGCCGAGGCCCGCGCCACCATCCCCGGCGCCAGATCGATTCCGGTCACGTGGCCCTCGGACCCGACCGCCGCCGCGAGCGGCAGAAGCACCGCCCCGGTCCCGCAGCCGACGTCGAGCGCCCGCGATCCCCGGCGGGGCGCCGCGGCCGCCACCAGGGCCGAGCCGATCGGCGTGAAGAACGGCACGCCGACGTTCTCGTAGCTCTCCGCGGCCTCGTCGAACACCCGCACGAAGGAAGTCATCGGTCAAGCATGTCAGCCCGCCGCACGCCATCCATCGACGGTGGCCGAAATGAATCGCCCTCGGCCAGGAATGCCGCCAGGAACGTGCCGGTGATCGCGAGCGTGCGCGGGTTGCCGAGCGGGAGCACGGCCCGCACCGGCGCGGCCAGCCAGTACGCCGCGTAGTCGGTGAAGTCGAAATGCCGGGCGCCCGTGATCGAGTACGCCCAGGCGGCCGGCCCGCTCGCCGCGAACAGCGTCTGCGCCGACCGCTCCTGATCGGCCCCGTCCTTTCCGGAGCTCAGCAGGAGCAGCGGTTTCCGCAGTCCACCCTGGACCACCGCGCCGTAGGGCGTCCCGTCGAGATCGGCCGCCCCGACGCAGGCGGAATCCCCGGAGCAGGCCTCGAGAGCCGCGGCGCCACCGAACGAGTGACCGACATATGCAACTTTATTGCGGTTGACGTGGACGCCCAGCAGCACGCCGGCCTGCTGGGCGGCGAAGCGGGCATCGGCGGCCCAGACCGCGACGAGCCGATCGCCGGCCGGACCGGACAGATCGGAGGGATCACCGGCCGCGGAGGCGCGGACCGCGTGCCCGGCTATCACCGACAGGTTGGCGCTGTAGGTCGGCGTCACCCCCGCCACGATGTATCCCCGGCTCGCGAGACCGGCCGCGAGAGCCTGATACTGCGGCGCCGAGAATCCCATCCCCGGCAGCAGCACCACCAGGGGGAACGACCCGGCCGCGAACGGCGCGTCGTCATAGGTGCCCGTCCGGACCCGGGAGAACGACGTCTGCCCCCATCCGAACCGGTGCATGCCCGCCCACGCCCCCGGCGCGTAGGCCGACTGCGGCCCCGCCGCCGCGGCCGGGTACCAGAACCACACCGACAACACCCGCGGGTTTCCGCCGAGCGGCGACAGCTCATCCGTCCGCGACCGGTCGGCGATCTCCTGCGACCCGCGCCCCACGAGGTACGGCCCCGGCGGCGCCACCGACACCTCGTGCCGCGACCGGTGACGGAGAAATCCCCCGTACGCGCAAATGAGCAGAACCACGACGGCCGCCGTGGCCGCACCCGCCCGCTTGAGACTCACCCGGCTATTTTGGCCGCCATCGGCGGCTCTGTGTGCACCGCAACCCGCTCGGTCGTCGCGCGCGCCCATTTCCCCGTCGTGACCAGGCCGAGGACCAGGACCACCGCGCCCAGCGCCACGATGATCCACCAGCCGGTCCGGCTGCTGGCCGCGAAGTCCGCGCCGGTCGCCGTCGAGACCGCGGCGCCGAGCACCGCCACGCCCAGCGCCCCGCCGACCTGCCGGCTGGTCGACGCGATCGCCGCCGCGACACCCGCCTGCTCGCGCGGCATCCCGGAGACGGCGGTGTTGGTGATCGGCGAGTTGACCATGCCGAAGGCGAACCCGAACACCACGTAGCAGAACGTGAGCAGCCAGAACGGGGTGTCCGCGGTGAGCCGGGTCATCGGCAGCATGCCCGCGATGAACGCGATCCCGGCCAGGACCAGCGGCAGCCGGGTGCCGCGCGCGCCGACGAGCCGGCCGGACAGCGGCGACACGACCACGGTGATCGCGGCCATCGGCAGCGTCCACAGGCCGGCGTGCAGCGGCGACAGCCCGCGCACGTCCTGCAGGTAGATCGAGTTCAGGAACAGGAATCCGGCCAGCGACGCGAACGCCGACAGGGCGATCAGGGTGGCGCCGCTGAACGGCGCGCTCCGGAAGAACCGCAGCTCGATCAGCGGCTCCTCGCGCCGGGGCTCGTAGATCAGCAGGGCCACGAGGCTCAAGGCGCCAAGGACGAAACAACCCCAGATCTTGTACGAGGACCAGCCCACCACCGGCCCCTCGATGATCCCGTACGTCACGCCGGCGAGCACGAGGAACACGAGCACCTGTCCGACCGGGTCGATCCGCCGCGCCCTCGGCGCCCGGGACTCGGGCACGAACCGGGCCGCCAGCAGGAACGCCGCGATCCCGACCGGCACGTTCACCCAGAAGATCGCCCGCCAGCCCAGCGAGTCGACCAGGGCGCCGCCGAGCACCGGCCCGAGCGCCATGCTGAAGCCGACCACCCCGCCCCACACGCCGATGGCCCGGGCCCGCTCGCGCGGCTCGGTGAAGACGTTCGTGATGATCGACATGGCGACCGGGTTGAGCATCGAGCCGCCGATCGCCTGCACGGCCCGGAACGCGATCAGCCAGCCCAGCCCCGGCGCCAGGCTGCACAGCAGCGACCCGGCCGTGAACAGCACGAGCCCGGTCTGGAAGGTGCGCCGCCGGCCGATCCGGTCGGCGGTCGAGCCCGACAGCACCAGCAGGCTCGCCAGCACCAGCGTGTACGCGTCGATCGTCCACTGCAGACCGGCGACCGAGGCGTTCAGGTCGGTCCGGAGCGAGGGGAGCGCGATGTTCACGATCGTGGCGTCGAGACCGACGATGAACAGGCTCATGCAGCAGATGGCGAGGATCAGGTACCGGCGGCGCACACGTTAAGTTCTACCCGCACAAAATTGCATGATGCAGCAATGCTGGTCACAGGAGGCCGCCCATCGATTGATATGTCCGACTTCCAGCGATTTCAACCGCTGTGGCCGCGAGGAACGCATAGTAGGCCTCATGAGCGCGATGACCGGCGCGGCGGAACGGAGCCGCCGACCCTCGTTCGATGACCTCAGCGTCAACGTCAAGGTCATCGCCGCGGTGGCGATGGCGGCGCTGGTGGCGCTCGTGGTCGGCATCCTCGGGCTGGTCTCGCTGGGCGGCGCGAGCGACTCGGCCCAGCTGATCTACACGAGCAACGTCGCCAGCATCAAGGCCGTCGGCCAGATCAAGTTCGTCGCGGTGCAGACCAACGTCGACGCATCCAACCAGGCGCTGTCGACGACCGAGGCCGCGACCACCCAGTTCGGCAACGCGTACGAGCAGGATCTCAAGGACTTCGACACGGCGATGGCCGCCTACGAGGCGAGCCAGCCGGCCTCCAGCGACGACCTCATCGCCGCCCTGCAGAACCAGTGGGACGCCTACACCGGCCTCGCGACCGGCACACTGATCCCGCTCGGCGAGAAGAGCGAGCTGGCCCAGTGGTCGAAGGTGCGCGACGAGCAGGTCACCCCGATGCTCGGCAAGCTCGCCGACACGCTCAAGCAGATGGACAGCACCGAGACGGCCGACGCCGCGAAGAACGCCGAGGCGGCCACGGACAGCTACCAGTCAAGCCGGCGTACGTCGATCATCACGCTCACCGTCGGCCTGCTGCTCGCGCTCGGCCTGGGCATTCTGACCGCCCGCAAGATCGTGCGGTCGCTCACCAAGGTCACGTACGTCTGCGACGGTCTCGCCGACGGCGACCTCACCCGCACCACCGGCCTGGACACCCGCGACGAGCCCGGCCAGATGGCCCGCGCGCTCGACTCCGCCATGGGCCGCCTGCGCCGGACGATCGCCACCATCGAGGGCTCGGCCACCTCGCTCGCCGGCGCCTCCGAGCAGATGACCGGCACCGCCACGCAGATCGCGGCGTCCGCCGAGGAGGCGTCGGCCCAGGCGCTGGCCGTCTCCGCCGCCGCCGAGCAGGTGTCCCGCAGCGTCGACACGGTCTCGGCCGGCAGCGAGCAGATGGGCGCGTCGATCCGGGAGATCTCGCAGAACGCGGCCGAGGCGGCCCGGGTCGCCGCCGAGGCGGTCACCGTGACGGCGCAGACCTCGGCCACCATGAACAAGCTCGGCGACTCCTCGGCCGAGATCGGCAACGTCATCAAGACGATCACCGCGATCGCCGAGCAGACCAACCTGCTCGCCCTGAACGCGACCATCGAGGCGGCTCGGGCCGGCGAGTCCGGCAAGGGCTTCGCGGTGGTCGCCTCCGAGGTCAAGGACCTCGCTCAGGAGACGGCGAAGGCCACCGAGGACATCTCCCGCCGGGTCGAGGCGATCCAGTCCGACACCAGCGGCGCGGTCTCCGCGATCGAGGAGATCTCGGCGGTGATCGAGCGGATCAGCGAGTTCCAGACGACGATCGCCTCCGCCGTCGAGGAGCAGACCGCGACGACGGCCGAGATGAACCGCAGCGTCGCCGAGGCGGCCGGCGGCACCGGGGAGATCGCGCAGAACATCACCGGGGTGGCCGAGGCGGCCCGGCTCACCAGCCAGGGCGTGGCCGAGACGCAGCACGCGACGGCCGAGCTGGCGCGCATGTCGACCGAGCTGAGCGGGCTGGTCGCGACCTTCCGGATCTGAGCGTCACGGCTCCTCGCCGGCCGGGCCCTTCCCGAACCGGTCGTGCATCTCGGTGGCCAGCCCGGCCATCACGTGGACGGCCAGCTTGAGGTGCGATTCCTGGAAGTCGTGGCCGAAGACCGGGACGGACGCCCAGACCGTCCCGTCGGCCCAGTACAGGCGGCCGACCGGCAGCTCGGCGTTCAGCTCGGACAGTCTCGCGTGCAGTGGCTCGCCGGACTCGACGCCGGTGCGCACCGGGGCCAGGACGTTGACCATCGGCGGGTTCGCGCGGACGCGTACGAGAATGGTCGCCGCACCCTCGCGGAGCTGGAACTCGCCCTCCTCGGTCTCCTCGACGGGCTTGCGCGACATGGTCGCGACGGCCGAGCGCACGCGGTCGGCCAGCGCCGGCGGCACCTCCCGCACCGTGCGCCGGGGGAGGGTCTGCGGGATCGGCTCGGGCACCGTGTTCGCCACCACGATCAGTTTCGCCGGGATCGTCACCTCGGCGATCGTGCCGTCCTCGCCCGCCTTCAGGACGACGGCGATGCCGTTGCGCTCGGCCAGGCGGGCGACGACGGCGAGCCCGAGCATCCCCTCGCCGTCACCCGTGCCGGCCAGGCGCTCGTTGAGCCGCACCAGCTTGCCGGCGTCGACGCCGACCCCGCGGTCGCCGATGCGGATCAGCACGCCGGCCCCGTCGCGCCCGGCCTCGCAGGTGACGGTGGTGTCCGGCGTGGAGTACTTGGTGGCGTTGTCGAGCAGCTCGGCGACCAGGTGCAGCAGGTCGTTCGCGGCGGCGGCGGCCACCCGCAGGTCGAGGTCGGCCACCTCGATCTCGATCCGGGTGTACTGCTCCACCTCGGACTGGGCGGCCCGCAGCACGTCGGTGAGGCTCTCGGCGCCCCGCCGTACGCGCGCGGAATCGGCGCCGGCCAGCACGAGCAGGCTCTCCTCGTTGTGCCGGATCTGCGTGATCAGATGGTCGAGCTCGAACAGATCGGCCAGCCGCGCCGGGTCCTCCTCACCGAACTCGAGCCGGTCCAGCCGCCGGATCAGCCGGTCGACCAGGCTCAGCGTGCGATGCGCCGAGGCGGCCGTGACGGTCGCCCACATGCCCGGCGTCACGGTCGCGGCGTGGTTCCTGTTCAGCCTGCGCCGCAGCCCGGCGAGCGCGGTCGACAGGCGCCGCGTCACCGGGGGGACGCGACCGTCCACTTCAGAGCTCATGGCCACCACCTGCCTTCGCGGCGGCGGCCCCGTGCCCCAGCACCGTCGCCAGGTCGTAACGATAGTCGCCCACGGGGGCGGCGGGCTCAATTCTTGACCATCAATACCAGTTCGGCACCCCGGGACCGCTACAGGATGCATCAACCGTTACCGACCCCGGCGAGCGACGCCCGCGTACCCCGGTCCGGCTTGGGGAGGTTTTGGTGGATCACGAGGGTGGCCTGGCGCTTGCCCGCGTTGCCCGGCCGGAACCGGAGGGTCAGCTGGCAGGTCTCGCCCGGGCTGAGCCAGGCGTCCGTGCATTCCGGGCCGGCGGTGAAATCGCGGGCGTCCCGGCCGGTCACCTCGACGCGGGTGATGTGCAGCCGGCCGCCGCCGTTGTACCGGATCGTGGCGGCCGAACAGGCGATCTCCTCACCGATGCCCGCGCCACCACAGTCGACCGGGTCCAGCTCGGCGACGGGTTTTGGTGTTTCCGGCGGCTTGGCCGCGTCGAGCTCCGGGAACTGCGGAAATGTGGTGTTGCGGTCGACGGCCGGCAGGGTCCCGACAAGTCTGAAGCCGCCCCAGGTGACGAACAGGGCGATCAGGCTCAGGATCACGATCGCCGCGGCGCGGACTCGTCCCTTCTCACCGGCCCGCCGCGTCGTGAAGATCGTGCTGACCACCGGCAGGAGCGCCGCGCCGGCCAAGGTGCCCCAGTCGCTCTTGCTGAGGACGCCGGTCAGGACAGCGCCGACGACCGAGCCGAGCACGGCCAGCAGCAGGGCGCCGGGGGAGAAGCCCGGCGCCTCTCGCAGCTCCCGGGGCAGCGATCGGCGTTCCCACGGCCGGTCGCCGATGCGGAATCCGAGCTCGACGTCGGCGAGGGTGAGCCGGTCGCCGTCGCGCAGTGGGCTCGGACCGGCGATCAGCTCGCCGTTGATCCGGGTGCCGTTGGCCGAGCCGAGATCCACGACCTCGTACTCGCCCGTCGTGCCGTGGCCCGGCCGGACCGCCGCGTGACGCCGGCTGAGATGTTCGCCGGCAATCGCCAGGTCGCAGCCGGCGTCGCGGCCGATGACCGTGCCCCGGGGCTCGATCGTCACGGTCCGGCCGTCCTCGGCGGGCGGTGCGACCACCGTCAGGGTCGCCGTCGGGCGATAGATCGCCGTGTCGGTGGCGTACGCCTTCATGGCCGTCTACTCCTCCGCACAGAACGCGTAGGCCTCCAGCCACCAGTCGCCCGGGATTCCCGGGGCGATCTCGGTGGCGGTCGCCAGGAGGCCGTCGCCGGCCTGGAAGTGGACCGGCTCCAGGTGGGTGACCGCGACGCCGGTGTTCTCGGCCGGCGTGGTGGCGAAGGCCCAGCCGCCACCGCCGGTTACCCGCTGACCCGGGGGACAGAGGGCGACGACGGTCTTGGGCGACACCGAGTCGACGGTGGAGACGGTTGCCCACCCGTCCGGTTCCGGCGGCACCGACGCTTCGGCCGCGGGCGAGCCGATCAACAGTGCCGACAGCAGGACGGCCAGGCCGGCGAGAGACAGAATCGCATTCTTCCTCATGAGATTTCCCTTCACGGATTTGTGGAATATCTCGACGGTAGGAATGGGGAGTCCTCGCGCGCATGACCGGAATTGCCCGGTGCCATTCCGGCGGCCCGGGTAGTCAGATCTGACTATCGACGGGTCCGGGGGCCGTCAGTAGCTTGAGGTGATGACCGGCTGGATGCCGCCGGCTTTGCCGGAGCAGTGGGAACGCGCCGCGGAGAAGACCTTCGTCGGCCGCGCCGCCGAGCTCGCGGCGCTGGAGGAGGCGTGGGCCGCGGCCGCCGCCGGTGCTCGTCAGCTGGTCTTCGTCGGCGGCGAGGCCGGCGCCGGGAAGTCGCGGCTGGCCGCCGAGGCCGCCCGGGCCCTGCACCGGGCCGGGGCGACGGTGCTGATCGGCGGCTGCGTCGCGGAGCTGGGCGAGCCCTATCAGCCGTTCGTCGAGCCGCTCAAGGCGCTGCTGGCCGGCGTCGAGGACGCCGCGCCGCGGCTGCGGGTGCTGACCGGCGAGGTTCCCGTTCCCGACGCCGATCAGGCCTTCCAGCGGCAGCTGTGCATCGCGGTCGTCGACCTGATCAGGACGACCACCCGGCACGCGCCGCTCGTGCTGATCCTGGAGGACCTGCACTGGAGCGGAACGGCCGGGCAGCAGCTGCTGACCTACATCGCCCAGCACACCGCCGCCGACCGGCTGCTCGTCCTGGCCACCCACCGCGACACCGCGCCGGACCGCTCGGCGGCGCTGGTGCGGACGATCGCGACCGTGCAGGGCGCCGACGGCGTGCAGCGGATCGACCTGGCGCCGCTGCGTCCCGAGGACATCGCGGACTACCTGATGCGCGACGCCGGGGTGCGGCCGGAGCGGGCCCGGGCCGCCGCCGAGACGCTGCACCGGCGTACGGGCGGCAATCCGTACTTTGTCCGTGAGGTGTGGCGTGACCTGCGGGCCCGCGGCGGGCTGGGGGCGCTCGACGACGCGTGGACCGCCCCGGCGTCGGTGCGGGACGCCTTCCAGAGCCGGCTCGCGCGGCTGAGCCCCGAGCAGGCCGCGATCGCCCGGCTGGCCGCCGTGATCGGCGAGGAGGTCGAGCCGGCGATCCTCTGCTCGGCGGCCGGGAGCACGGCCGCGCCGACGCTCGCCGCGGTGGACGCCTGTGTCGACGCGGGGCTGATGCTCACCATGGCCGACGGCGACGACACGTTCCGGTTCACCCACGCCCTGGCCCGGCAGTCGGTCCTGGAGCTGATCCCGGCCTCGGCGAGGATGGACTGCCACGCCCGGGTGGCGGCGGCGATCGAGCGGCAGCCGGCGACGCACCGCCGCGTCCAGCGGCTCGCCCACCACTACGCCAGCGCGCATCCGCTCGGCTACACCGGCCAGGCCGTACGCTATCTCGCCGAGGCCGCCCGGATAGCCGCCCAGGGTCTGGCCCACAGCGACGCGGCGCGGCTGTACGAGCGGGCCGCCGCCCTCGTCCCGGAGGCGGAGGCGCGGGACGCCGCGTTGCTGAACGCCGTCGAGCAGCACATCCACGCCGCCGACTTCGTCCGGGCGCGGGAACTCGCCGAGCGGGTCGCCGCCAAGGGCACGGACGCCCAACGGCTGCTCGCGGCCGTCGCCTTCGAGGCGGCCTCCTGGCGGCCCGGCCTGCCCAGCCGGCAGGCCGTCCAGCTGCTGCGGGAGGCTCTCGAACGCGCGAGGCCCGGCCCGACCGGTGCCGATTACGTCCGCCTTCTCGCCGGGCTGGGGCGGGCGCTCTCGTTCACCGGCAACCGGGAGCAGGCGTCGGCGAGCATGACGCGGGCGCTCGAGCTGGCTCGCGCCGCGCACGACGACCGGCTGCTGATGGAGGCGCTGTCGGCGAGCCTGTGGGACCGGCAGACACCCCACTACTTCGCCACCGTACGCGACCGCGCGGTCGAGCTCTCCGGGCTGGCCCGCAAGCACGGCGACCTGGTCCTGCTCGGGCCCGCGGCGCACCACCGGGCGATGGCCGCGTACCTGCTGGGCGATCCGAACGAGCTGGAGGCGGCGCACCGGGAGCTGGCCGGGGTGGCCCAGGCGACCGGCCAGGCCTACTTCGAGTACCACGCGGCCGGTGCGGCGTACGGGAAGCAGTTCATCGTGGGTGACTTCGCCGCGGCCGAGCGCACCTGCGACGCCCAGCTGCGGCTGGGGCTCTCGCTCGGCCCGGACCAGACGACCGGGCCGTTCGGCGTGCAGAGCTTCATGGTGCGCCGCGAGTCCGGCGCGCTGGAGCAGGTCCGCCCGCTGATCACCGGCGAGGAACGGCCCGGCGGCTACTGGGCGCCGGGGCTGCTGGCGCTGTACACCGAGTTCGGCCTGCGCGAGCCCGCGGCCCGCCTGATGCGCTGGATCCTCGACCGTCCCGTGCTGTGCGACGAGGCCTCCGCGCAATGGCCGATGGTGCTCGCCTTCCTGGTCGAGGCGGCGCTGTGGCTGGGTGACACCGCGACCGCGGCGGATCTGCGCCCGGCGCTGGACCGCTACGCGGGGCTCAACCTGGTGGCGGAGCCGTTCGTGGCGTTGTTCGGGAGCGCCGACCGGTACATCGGGGCGGTGGACTCACTGCTGGGGCAGGGCGATCCGGCCGCGTCGCTGGCGGCCGCGCTCGAGATGGACACCCGGGTCGGCGCGCCCGTCCACGTGGCACAGACCCTGACGGCGATCATCGAGCACCGCCGGCGCACCGGGGCCGGCGAGGCGGACGTACGGGATCTCGTGGCCCGGGCCCGCGCCATCGCCGAGCCGCTGGGCCTGCGCCGGGTCCTGCGCACGCTCGGCGAGCGCGACACCGCCGCCCGGCCCGCCGGCCTGACCGACCGGGAGCTGCAGGTGCTGCGGCTGCTCGGGGCAGGGCTGGGCAATCGCGAGATCGGCGCCCGGCTGTTCATCACCGAGAACACCGCCGCCAACCACGTCCGGAGCATCCTGGCCAAGACCGGCGCGCGCAACCGTACGCAGGCGGCCCGCTATGCCGCCCAGCACGGCCTGACGTGACCGGCCGCCGTCACATCGCCGTCACGCCGCCGTCATACCGCCGGGGCGAGCGACCCGTCCGCGAGCACCCGCGCATCGATCTCGACGACGACGTCCGCCGGAATCCCGGCCCGTTGCGCGGCCCGGATGATCGCCTCGGCCGTCGGGGCGTCGTAGAGGCAATAGGTTTTGCGCAGATCGGCCGACAGGAACGAATAGAGCCAGTGAACTCCCTCGCTGTCATTGATCAGATTGATGCGCTCGGCCTCGGCCGCATTGGGGTCGAGCTTCTCCGCGTAATTGCGTTCGATCATGAAAAGCGGCATCGCATTTCCTCCCTCAGCCACACCACCGTATAAGCGGCGACGCCACCCCGGAATCCCCGGACCGGCCGACGGAGTCACCCGGGTCCGCTGCCTTGTTCCGGTGCCGCGGCGATCGGCAGGCGCACCATGAACCGGGTGTTCCCGGGAGCCGACTCGACCGACAGATCGCCGTGGTGCCGGTTGACCACGATGCGCCACGAGATGTCGAGGCCGAGGCCGGTGCCGGAGCCGACCGGCTTCGTCGTGAAGAACGGCTCGAAGATCCGCCGCTTGGCCTCCTCCGGGACGCCGACGCCGGTGTCCCCGATCTCGACCAGGACTCGATCGTTGTCGCGCGACGTGCGTACGGTCAAAGTGCCCTGGCCTTTCATGGCGTCGACCGCGTTGTCGACGAGATTTGTCCACACCTGATTCATCTCCGCCGCGTACAGCGGAATCGGAGGCAAACCGCGGTCGTACTCCCTTACCACGGTGATCGCGTCGCCGATCTTGCGATTGAGCATCACCAGCGTGCTGTCGAGCAACTCGTGGATGTCCACCACCTGGTACGGCGCGCGGTCGAGCTGCGAGTACTGCTTGGCCGCCGTCACCAGGGCCGAGATCCGGGCCGTCGAGTCGGCCAGCTCGTTCATGAGGAGCTCGATGTCGACCGTGGCGTTGAGCCAGCCCAGCACGTTCTCGAGGGACGACGTGTCCTTGATCGAGCTCGCGACGGTGTCCAGCCAGGCCGTGCCGAATCCGGCCTGGACGAATCCCGGCGCCATCTCCCACCCGCTGGAGATCCCGCGGTCGTCCAACCAGTCGGACAGCTCGTCCTCGCGATCGGAGGCCGCCAACGAGCTCAGCGACGAGCTCGTCACATGCTCGACAGTGCGGTTCTGCAGGCCGGCCAGCACGGCCAGATCGTCTCGGTCGATCGGGCCCGACAGGAGCAGCCCCAGCTTGTGCCGCATCGCCGCGATCCGCTCGCGCAGCGCCGCCGTGGCGCTCGACACCGCGGCGGCCGGGTTGTTCAGCTCGTGGGTGAGACCGGCCGAGAGCGAGCTGAGGGCCACCAGCCGGTCCCGTTCGCTCACCGCCTGCGCGGTGTTCCTCATACCGGCGAAAAGACCCGCGAGCATGTGTACGGGCATGGGGAACCATTCGCGCATGAGCTCGGCGAACTTGTCCGCGGCCAGCACGTACAGGCGGGACGGGACGGTCGTGCGCAGCGTGTTGTCGAGCGTGTTGGTCACGCCGTCGCCGAAGAACGAGCGCCAGGCGCCCGCGTACGACCCGGCCTGACTGGTGCGGTTGATCTCGACGTCCTGGTCGCCGGCCCGGCGCGAGATCACCAGCTCGCCGTCGAGCAGGACGTAGAACGAGGTCGCCAGGTCATCCTCGCGGTAGACGTAGCCGGGGTCGAAGCGCTCGACGTGACCGTTGCGGCAGAGCCACTCGAGCTGGTCGTCGCTGAGCTTCTCGAAGAGGAAGAGCGACCTGAGCTCGGCCGTGTCGCAGGGGAGTTGTTCACGCGCGGTCATGTCGCCTCACCGTACTCGCGCGTGCGCGGGACCGATGGCTGGTCGGCGCGGTGGCTAGCCACCGGGGGATGACCGGCAGGTCCGCCCGTCACAGACTGCTCGAGGGTCCAGGAGTGTGGGCGTCGGCGGTGAAAGAGCGGATCTCCCGGGCGCAGATCGTGGGCTGGTCCTCCGGGAGAAGGGTGTAGGCGTCGGGCACCTCGATCAGGCGGCCCTGGGGGAGTGCCTTCGCGAGGCGGGGTCCGTTCTCGGGGCGCATCATGCGGCCCTCGGGGGCCCAGAGCACGAGGGCGGGCTTGGCGAAGCCGGCCAGTTTCGCGGCCGCGTCGACGTACTCGCCGCGGCGCGTGGAGCGGAGGTATTTCAGCAGGTCGCGGCGGATTTTCGGGTCGTCGAGCGCGGGGGCGAGCCAGGCGTCCATGATGTCGTCGGGGATGCGGCGCTTGGACATGAGGCCGAAGTTGACCGGGGAGCGGCGCAGGCCCGGCACCCGCAACGTCTGCATGGCGAGGCGGGTGGCGCCGGGGATCATCGAGGACAGGCGTAGCGCGCGGCCGGGCAGCCCCGGCGGGTAGTTGTCGAAGGACTCCTGCGGCATCAGCACGAGCCGGGCGACGCGTTCGTCGAGGCCGTGCGCCGCGACGAGCTGCGCGCCGCCCCAGTCGCAGCCGACCAGCGTGACCTCGCGGAGGTTGAGCGCCTCCAGGAACTCGGCCACCAGCCTGGCGAGCCCGATCGAGCTGAGATCGGCGTCGCGGGCCATGGGCCGGCGGTGCGCGCCGAGCGGCACCTCCAGGACGACGCAGCGGTGGTCGGCCTTGAGGTCCTCGACGACGTGCCGCCACACGGTCGTCCCCACGAAGACGCCGGTCAGAAGGACGACGACCGGTCCCGCACCGCCGGTGTCCTCGTAGTCGACGGTGCCCGCGGACAGGATGACCTCTCGCATTTCCGCCTCCCCGACCACCACAACACCGGGGCCACCGCCTTTCGTCAAGCGGTTGGCGGCCGGAGCCAGAACTCGGTCGGCAACGCGGCCACCTCGGTGCCCGATTGCTCCAGCAGCGCGGCCCACGACAGCAGGTGCCGGAAGGTCGGCTCGCCGCCCTCGGCGAGCTGCCGGATCACCGCGACGTTGCGCTCGACCCGCCCGAGGATGGCGTCGCGGATCGCGGTGCGGTCGCCGGCCGGGTAGCCGTACGCGTCCAGGAGCAGGTGGAATCGCCGGCGCCGGTCGTCCGGGTCCTCGAATCCGGCCGGTACGGAGACCTCGGCCGTCAGCAGCGGCACCCAGGTCAGCGTGGAGAACGCCAGGTCGTCCTCGCGGCGGGACGGGCTCGCCGTGTCCCAGTCGATGAAGCCGACCAGGTCGCCGCCGGCCCAGACGGCGTTCCACGGCGACGCGTCCAGATGGCCGATGAGCAGCCCCGGCTGCCACGCACGGCCGGTGAACCAGATGGCGTCGTCGTCCGGCCGGAAGGTCCCGGTCGCGTCGTGCAGCCTCCGCAGCCACCCGCCGACCTGCCGGAGTGCCTCGTCGGAGCGCAGCCAGTCCGGCCACGGCGGCGGGGTGTCGCCCAGTGTCTTGCCGGCGAGGTACGTCAAGCGCTCGCGGCCCTGGTCGTCGAAGCCGCGGGCGCGCGGAGCGCCGTCGAAGCCGGCCTCCTCCAGATGCCGCAACACCGTGTGCACGGTCGCCGTCCACGGCTGCGCGGGCCGGCGAACCTCGTCGCCGGCCAGTACGGCGCCGAAAACGCGCCCGCCGGGCAGCCGTTGTTCGGTCATCCCCCGGTTCTACCGGCACCAGCCGTCCACGGCGACCGAATAAGCCGGCTCCTGACTGATTCCCGTCAGTTCGCGCTTCTGTCTTCTGAGGCGGAGCACGGTGAATGGCGGGAGCCGCCATGTCACTGCTCGCGGAGATCTTCGCCGTCCACCGGGAAGGGTGCCTTCCCTCTGCGGAGGCGTTGCCGATGCTCGACGATGTGGCGGCGACAGTTCGCCAGACCGGCGAGTTCACCTGGGAGGCGGATTCCGCCGAAGCCGCGGCGGCCTGGCTCCTGCTCGTGGTCCACGACACGTACTCGGTGGACGAATCCGGCAAGGGGATTCTTCCTGGGGCGTCCTTCACGAACCTGCTGGGTTTCCGCGGCCAGTTCGCTCGCTTCCCCGAATTGAGGCCGAGCCGGTGCCGGCTGGGCGCGCACGAGAGACAGGTGCAGTCCGCCGCGCTGGGCTGGTTTGCCGGCACGCTGAACGGGTTGATCGTCGAAAACTACCGCTACGTCAACGGTACGGTGCCCAACTTTCCGATGGATCCCGAGGATGGTCTGATGGTCGGCCAGCATTACGGTTTGGCGACCAACTATGTGGACTGGTCCTGGGATCCGCTCGTCTCGGTGGTCTTCGCGCTGCACGGCCTCCCGCCCGGCGAGAGGGGGACGGTGCTCGTCTGGCCGCAGGCAGTCGACGATCCGATGAGCTTCTGCCTGCCACCCACGGCGGCCAAGAGGGTTTGGCGGCAACGCGGCTATTTCCAGCAGCTGCCGTGCTTCGACGGCACCGACACGAATGTGGATGTTCTCCTGACCGTCCTGAATCGCTCGCCTGTCGCCCGGCAGGTCTCCTCATTTCCGCGCATCGAGTTTGCCGCCGACGGCGCCGCCAGAACCGACGCGGATCGGCAATATTCCGCGCTTCTGGTCGACGACGACCCCCTCGTGCGCTTGAAGGACTGGGCGGTGGATGTCGCCCGGGATTTCGGGCCGCCGACGCTGAATCGCTGGCAGATGGAGGACGCCGAACGTGTCCGGAAGGACCTTCGCCGGCTTGGCGCGCCCGAGATGCCCGATCCGGCCGGAGAAGGCTTCGCCGAGGACCTCGACCTGGTCGTCGACTACATCGACGCGATGAGCGTCCGGCGGAAAGCGAACGAATACCCGACCTTCGGCCCCGCCGTGGCTGCGATGGGGAAGCGCACGTTCACGTCTCTGAGCCTGGTGCCGACCGGACTGCCGCCACGAGCGATGGAGCTCAGCCGCTTCACGCGGCTGACCCAGGCAGACGTGTGGCTGCAAGGTTGGGAGTTCTTTCCCGAGCTGTGGTTCCACCCGCGCGCGGTCTGAGAGGGTCATAAGTTCGTTTAGAGGTCATGGCTGCGGCGACGACCGTCTGCCGTTCGCTGATCAGGTCCGGGTTCGATGGAGTTCGTGGCCCGTGATCGGGTTGCTGGTGGCCGCCGGTGTCGCGTCGATGGTGGCGTTCGTGCTCGCCCCCGCCGCCCTGCTCGGCGGGGGGGTACGGGTCGTTCCGGCAGGAGGCCGCGCTGCGGGACGGGGTCGGTCGCGGCCTCGTCGAGTTCTGGCGGGGCGGCGGGCCGGAGTACCCGGCCCTGCTGGCGAGACTGGTCGACTACTGGTTCCGATGGCACGCGATCAAGGTGGCGATCAGCTCCCTGATGCTCATCGTGTTCGTGCTGCTCGCCGCCGCCCTGTGGCGCGGATATCTGCGGGGCGGAGGCGCGCGGGCGGCGGCGGGCTCCTCGCGCTCCTCGGCGGGGGCTGACCGCCGGGCCCGCGCGACTTCCCGGGCCGGCCGATCCGGCCACCCGCCGGGCGAGCTCCGGTCGCCGCGCGGGCTACGACATCACGACATCGAGGGACGCCGAGACGCCCGTCGCGGGGAATTTTGTCAATACCGGCAGCGCAACACCTCGAGCGTGTGCCCCGGAACCTCGACCTGCCCGCCGGCGCGCGCGGTTTTGCGGCGGGTGGCCAGCAATGGGTCGGCCGTGTTGACGACCACTTCCCAGGTGCGGCCGAATTCTCTTGGCGGGAGGGTGAATGCGACCTTGTCGCCGAGGGGGTTGAAGAGGAGCAGGAATGAGTCGTCGGTGATGGGCTCGCCGAGCGAGTCGCGTTCCGGAATGCCGTGGCCGTTCAGGAAGACCGTCATCGTCATGCCGCTGCGGGTGTTCCAGTCGTCCTCGGTCATCGGCTCGCCGTCGCGGCGCAGCCAGGCGATGTCGGGGGCTTTCGTGTCGCCGACCAGGTCGCCGGTGAAGAAGCGGCGGCGGCGGAAAATGGGGTGGTCGGCGCGCAGTTTGGTGAGGCGGCGGACGAAACCGGTGAGCACGTCGGCGTTTCGCGCCTCCGCCCAGTCTATCCAGCTGAGCTCGTTGTCCTGGCAGTAGACGTTGTTGTTGCCGTGCTGGGTGCGGCCGAGCTCGTCGCCGTGCGAAATCATCGGCACGCCCTGGGAGAGCAGCATGGTGGCGAGGAAATTGCGTTTCTGCCGTTCCCGCAGCGCCACCACGTCGGGGTTGTCGGTCGGGCCCTCGACGCCGCAGTTCCAGGAGCGGTTGTAGCTCTCGCCGTCGTTGTTCTGCTCGCCGTTGGCCTCGTTGTGCTTCTCGTTGTAGGAGACCAGGTCTTCCAGCGTGAATCCGTCGTGGGCTGTGACGAAGTTGATCGATGCGACCGGGCGGCGGCCGTCGTGCTCGTAGAGGTCGGAGCTGCCGGTGAAACGGGACGCGAACTCGCCGAGGCTGGACGGCTCGCCGCGCCAGAAATCGCGTATCGAGTCGCGGTATTTGCCGTTCCACTCCGTCCACAGCGGCGGGAAACCGCCGACCTGATAGCCGCCGTCGCCGACGTCCCACGGCTCGGCGATCAGCTTCACCTGCGACACGATCGGGTCCTGGTTGACCAGGTCGAAGAACGCGGCCAGCCGGTCGACCTCGTGGAATTCCCGGGCCAGCGCGGCGGCCAGGTCGAAACGGAATCCGTCCACGTGCATCTCGGTCACCCAGTAGCGCAGCGAGTCCATGATGAGCCGCAGCGACTCGTGGTGGCGGACGTTGAGGCTGTTCCCGGTGCCGGTGGTGTCGTAGTAGTACTGCTTGTCGGCGTCGACCAGCCGGTAATAGGCCGGATTGTCGATGCCGCGGAACGACAGCGTCGGCCCGAGGTGGTTGCCCTCGGCGGTGTGGTTGTAGACGACGTCGAGAATCACCTCGATGCCGGCCTTGTGCAGCGCCTTCACCATCGACTTGAACTCCTGCACCTGGCCGCCGCGACCGCCGAACGAGGCGTAGTCGTTGTGCGGCGCGAAGAAGCCGATGGTGTTGTATCCCCAGTAGTTCGACAGCCCCCGGTCGAGCAGCACCGAGTCGTGCACGAACTGATGGACCGGCATCAGCTCGACCGCGGTGACGCCGAGCCCCTGGAAATGCTTGATCATCGCCGGGTGGGCGAGCCCGGAATACGTTCCGCGGACGTCGTCCGGGATGCCCGGGTGCCGCACGGTGATGCCCTTGACGTGCGTCTCGTAGATCACCGTCTCCCAGAACGGAATACGCAGCGGCCGGTCGTTGCCCCAGTCGAAGAACGGGTTGATCACCACGGACTTCTGCGCGAACGGCCCCGAGTCGGCGTCGTTGCGCGAGAGCGGATCGCCGAACCGATACGCGAAGAGCGCATCGCTCCACTCGTTGTGGCCGTCGATGGCTTTCGCGTACGGATCCAGCAGCAGTTTGCTGGGATTGCAGCGCAGCCCGTTGTGCGGGTCGTAGGGCCCGTGCACCCGATAGCCGTAGCGCTGGCCCGGCACGACGCGCGGCAGATAGCCGTGCCAGACGTTCGCCTCGCGCTCTGGCATATCGATGTGCGTCTCGGTGCCGTCGTCGTCGAACAGGCACAGCTCGACCCGGTCGGCGACCTCGGAATAGACCGCGAAGTTGGTGCCGCCCCCGTCGTAGGTGGCGCCGAGCGGATACGGATTGCCCGGCCACACCGTGATGCCCGCCATGCTTCCCCCTCGAGCACTCGACGCCGATGCTGGTGTGCGTGAATGTGGACGTCTACCTTGAGCGTATCGGCGCGACCCGCTCGACCGGGCTGCGCGACCTGCACCGGCTGCACCAGACCGCGGTGCCCTTCGAAAATCTCAGCATCCACCTGGGTGAACGCATCTCGCTCGCCGACAGTGACCTCTACGACAAGATCGTCACGCGCCGTCGCGGCGGCTTCTGCTACGAGCTGAACGGCCTGTTCGCCCAGCTACTCTCCGCGCTCGGCCACGACGTGGCCCGCCTCGGCGCGCGGGTCGGCGACGGCCCGCCCTTCGACCATATGGCGCTGCTCGTGGACGGCGTCTGGCTGGTCGACGTCGGGTTCGGCGCGCACAGCACGTATCCGCTGCGCTTCGACAGTCCGTCCCCGCAGTCCGACCCCGGCGGCACCTTCACCGTCGTCCCCGCTACCGACGGTGACGTGGACGTGCTGAAGGACGGCAAACCGGAATACCGCCTCGAGTCCCGCCATCGGGACCTGTCCGACTTCATCCCGACATGTTGGTGGCAATCGACCTCGCCCGACTCCCATTTCACCCGGAAGACGGTCTGCTCACGCCTCGACGGCGACGGCCGGATCACGATCAGCGGCCGGAATCTCATCACCACCGCCGGCGATTCCCGCACCGAGGAGGAACTCACCACCGACGATGCCCTGCTGACCGCCTACCGCGACCGTTTCGGCCTCACCCTGCCTCGAGCAGTCTGAGCTCGACGAACGGAATCGTGTCGCCGGGCAGCGTGTACCGCTCGATCTCGGCAAAGCCCCGATGCACCGCGAATCGAAGCCCGTCATCGTTGGACGCCAGAATCACAGTCTCGATCGTCAATGCCCCGAGCTCCAGCGCCGTGGCCACGGCCCGCCGGTACATCTCGTCCCCGAACCCACGCCCCCGAAATTCCGGCAACACCCGAGCGATGACGACCGCCGTCCCCTCGCTCGGCGGCCGCACCGTCGAACACCCCACCGCCACATCGTCCAGATAAGCCACCTCGAGGTGATTACGCCCGGCCCGCTCCTCGACCTCCTCGGCCTCCAGCGGCGCCGTGGGAATGACCAGATTGTGAATCCGCCGCCAGTCCCGCAACACCGCCGCGGAACCGGCCGTCTCATAGCGCAGCACACCGGACACATTAGTCATCCGCACGGCCCGCCCGGCCGGAATCGCCACCCCGAAATTCACCATCAAGAACTTCATGTCGTGCCTGGTTGCATGGTGCAGACCGTCGCTCACGCCGAGGCCGGCCCGGGGCCCAGCTGCGCCGTACGGCCGATTCCTGAATCTTCGGGCGCGCGGAATGGCATCCTGCCCAGCGGATGAGGCGCCGGCGGTCCCCGGCGTGGTGTGGGGTGGCAGATGGAGAGACCAGGAGGCGGAGGTGCGCCATGCCCGCGAACATCGATGTCACGGGCGGGTTCGTCATCCGGCAGCGCCGGGCCAAGAACCCGCTGTATGACCTGCACATCGCCGGGCGCCGCGTCTTCTGGGTGGCGGCGTGCGCCGGGATCATCGTGTTCGGCTCGCTGATGGGTTCGGCGTTCGTGAGCCAGCAGTACCTGCAGAACGTGCTCGGCTACTCGACGCTGGAGGCGGGCGCCGCCGAGCGCGAGAGTCCCCTTGTTCGGCCCGGCTCATCGAGACGCGCGGGGCCCGGTTCACCCTGCTCGTCGGCTGCGTTTTCCTGCTGCTCGCCCGCGTCGCACTCGCTGACCGGCTCGGTGCCGGTGCAGCGGGCGGGGATGGCGTCGGGCACCGCCGATCGGCAGCGGGACCTCGGCGGGGCGTTGCTCTCGGCCGGTTACGCGACGGCCTTCGCCGCCGCCGTCGCGGTCTCGCCGGACAGGCAGGACGTCTCCGCGGCCATGGAGAACCAGCTCACCAAGTCCTTCTCCGGCCGCCGCGCGCGTTCGCGGCTGAGCCTCAGTACAGCTTGGCCCCGCGCACCTCGCGCCCGTGCGCCACCAGCGCATAGATCACCACGACGTCAAAGGTGATCATGATGATTCCCCAGACCGGGTACGCCGGCATGAACAGCATGCTGGACAGCGCGCTGACCAGGGCGACCACCACTCCGGCCACCCGGGCCCAGAGAGCGCCCGTGAAGACGCCGATCCCGGCGGCCAGCGCGAGCACCCCGAGGGCGATGTGCAGCCAGCCCCACGCCGTGTAGTCCTTCGCCACGACCAGGTCGCCCACGCGAGCGATGTAGAAGGTGTCCTTGGTGAGGGCCACGATTCCTTGGATCAGATGGAAGACGCCCAGCAGGAACAACATCAGTCCGCCGAACACGATGACGCCGACCCAGGCGGTCGGTTCCGGCTCGGTGGCCTGCGGGGAGGACCCTCCGGTCGCGTGACTACCCTGCGTGGACATGCCGTCATGGTGCGACAACCCCGCCGCGGGCGCGCCATCCGCGGCGGATGATGCCGCGGAAGAGCTCAGTGAGCGCCGACCTGCCGGCGCCGGACGTAGTGGACGATGCCTTCCCGATCGGGCACAGCGCTGCCGGCGACGAAGCCCGCGGCGGTCGCGCAGCGCCGGCTCGCCACGTTGTCCGGCTCGATGCCGGCCGCGAAGATCACCACGTCGGCCACCTCGGGCGCGTCCATGAGGGCGCGCAGTGCGGCGACCCCGAAACCCTGCCGCCACCGCCGGGGGTCGACCACGTACGCGATCCCCATGGCCGGGCCGGGCTCGACCTCGTCGACCACCGGACCGCTCGGGCCCTCGGTGTAGCGGCACCAGCGGTCGTAGACGTCGCCGCCGAGGTGCGCGACCGCGGCGCCGGCGTCGTCGAACGCCACCCACGAGTGGACCCTCAGCACCCGGCGGCCGCGGAAGACCTCGCCGATGCCGTTGCCGGCCGCGGCCATCCGGAGCTCTTGCGCCGGCCAGTCCGGGCCGCCCAGCCGGCGCGCGACCTCGGGGTGGCGGAACCAGGGCTGCACGGCCCCCAGCAGCTCCGCGGTGAAGGGGCACAGCACGACCATGCCGGCCAGTGTCACACGGCCGGAGCCGTCGAATGAGGGCAAAAGCGCGGGGCCGGGTCGGATGTCGGACAGCGGCCTCGCGCTGATCCATCCGGGGGCGGGAAGGTTTAGCACACGCGCCGCGCGGCAGGTCGTGGAGGTGATCCATGGCAACACCCGGGGAGGGGCAGCCGTCCGGTGATGCGGGGCGGCCACCGGGCATCACGGTTCCCAAGGGCGGGGGCGCCGTCCGGGGGCTGGGGGAGACCTTCGACGTCAATCCGGCCACGGGTACGGGGTCTGTCGTCGTGCCGGTGACCACCAGCGCGGCGCGGGACGGGTTCGGGCCCACGCTGGCGCTGCGGTACGACTCGGCCGCGGGGAACGGCCTCTTCGGGCTCGGCTGGGGCGTCGGGCTGCCGGCGATCACGCGACGGACCGACCACCGGGTGCCGGAGTACCAGGACGGGCGGGACTCCGACGTGTTCCTGCTCAGCGGGGCCGAAGACCTTGTTCCCGTACGGGAGAGAGCGTCCCGGAAGATCGGGGCCGTCACCTGGACGGTGGAACGCTACCGCCCGCGCGTCGAGGGCCTGTTCGCGCGGATCGAGCGGTGGACGGCCGGCGCCGACGTGCACTGGCGGACGATCGACCGGGACAACGTCACCGCCCTCTACGGCACCACCGCGGACGAGCGGATCGCCGGCCCGGACGGGCAGATCTTCAGCTGGCTCATCGCCTCCAGCCGCGACGCCAAGGGCAACACCATCCGGTACGGGTACAAGGCCGAGCGGAACAACCGCTATCCGAAGTGGATCCGCTACGGCGACACCCCGGTCGGGCCCCGGATGTTCGAGGTCGTCTTCGACTACGGGGAGCACGACGACGACGCGCCCACGCCCGCCGCGGTGCAGCCCTGGCGGGACCGGGCCGACCCGTTCTCCAGCTACCGCGCCGGCTTCGAGATCCGCACCGAGCGGCTGTGCCGGCGGATCCTCGGCTTCCACCACGTGCCGGACGACCCGGCCGTGGGCGCCGACTGCCTGGTGCGCTCGATCGAGCTCGGCTACCGCCCCGACCCCGCCGGAACGATGCTCACCACGGTGACCCAGGCCGGCTTCCGGCCCGACACCGCGGGCGGCTACCTCCGGCGCGAAGTGCCGCCGCTGACCTTCGGGTACACCGAGCCACATCTCGACGACACCGTCCACACCGCCGACGCGCCGCACGTGGACGGCGCCCTGCACCGCTGGGCCGACCTGCACGGCGAGGGCCTGCCGAGCGTGCTGACCGAGCTGGCCGGCGGTTGGTACCTGCGTCGCAACCTCGGCGGGGGCCGGTTCGGCGCGGCCGAGCCGGTGCGCGACAAGCCGGCCACGGCCCGGTTCGGCCGGGGCACCCAGCTGCTCGACCTGGCCGGGGACGGCCGGCCCGACCTCGTCGACTTCAGCGGCCCGGCGCCGGGCTTCGCGGAGCGCGACGACGACGGCGAGGGCTGGGGGCCGTACGTCCCGTTCGCCTCCCTGCCCACGCTGAACTGGTCGGACCCGAACCTGCGATTCGCCGACCTCGACGGGGACGGCCGCGCCGACGTGCTGGTCACCGGCGGCGACCACCTCACCTGGTACCCGTCGCTGGGGGAGGCCGGGTTTGAAGGGCCACGCCGGGAGCTGGGGCCGGGGATGGTGTTCGCCGACGGCGAGGGCTGCGTGTTCCTGGCCGACTTCTCCGGCGACGGCCTCACCGATTTCGTGCGCGTGCGCAACGGCGCCGTCTCCTACCGGCCGAGCCTGGGCCACGGCCGGTTCGGCGCCGAGGTGGCCATGAGGAACCCGCCGCGCTTCGAGGCGAGCGACGACCTGTTCGACCCGCGGCGGCTGCGCCTGGCCGACGTGGACGGGCGCGGCCCCACCGACCTGGTCTACCTGCGCGCCGATGGCGTCCACTGGTACGCCAACCAGTCCGGCAACGGCTGGGCGGACGGCCACCGGGTGGCGAGCCTGCCGCCCGTGGACGACCTCGCCGCGGTGACGGTCACCGACCTGCTCGGCGAGGGCACGGCCTGCCTGGTCTGGTCGTCGCCGCTGGCCGGGTACACGCGGCAGCCGCTGCGCTACGTCGACCTCATGGGCGGCAAGCCGTACCTGCTCGCGACCATCGACAACAACCGGGGCGCGCGAACGACCCTGACCTACGCGCCGTCGACGCGCTTCTCCCTGGCCGACCGGGCCGCGGGCCGGCCGTGGCTGACCACGCTGCCGTTCCCGGTGCAGCTCGTGGAGCGGGTCGAGGTGTCCGACCGGATCACCGGGAACACATTCGTGACCCGCTACTCGTACCGGCACGGGCGCTACGACGGCGTGGAGCGCGAGTTCTGCGGCTTCGGCATGGTGGAAAAGCACGACACCGACTCGTACGCCGGCGAGGGTGACGTCGCGCCGACCATGACCCGGACCTGGTATCACACCGGCGCGTACCTGGCCGAGCGCGGCGTCTCCCGGCACTTCGCCCACGAGTACCACGCCGACCCGGCCACGACCCCGCTCGGCGACTCGATTCTGCCGGAGGGCCTGAACGCCGACGAGGTCCGCCAGGCCTGCCGGGCGCTGAAGGGCTCGGTCCTGCGCGAGGAGGTCTACGGCCTCGACGGCGGCCCGGCCCAGCAGCATCCGTACACGGTGGCCGAGCACAACTACGCGGTCGTGCGCCTTCAGCCGGCCCGGCCCGGTGGCGACGGCGTGTTCCTCGTCCATCCCGCCGAGACGGTCGACCACGCCTACGAGCGGGCGCCGACCGGCGCCCGCGTCCGGCACGAGGCCGCGCTCGACGTCGATGACTACGGAAATGTGGTTGTGGGCGTCTCCGTCGCGTACGGGAGAAGGGCCGATGATCCGGCACTGCCGGAACCGGTCCGCGAAGCGCAACGCACCACCCTGCTCACGGTGTCGGAACACCGCTACACGCGGGCGATCGACGAGGACGACGCGCACCGCACGCCGATGACGGCCCGCTCGGAGACGGCCGAGCTGACCGGCGTCGCGCCGCCCGCGAACGGCGACCGGTACACAATGGACGAACTTCGCGCGGCAAGGGGGGCGGTACAAAAGCGGACGCTCGGCGCGACCCGCACCGAGTACTGGCGCGACGACCTCTCCGGCGCGCTGCCCGATGGCGAGGCCGGCGTGCGGGGGCTGCCGCTCACCACGTACCGGATGATGCTGACCGACGACCAGGCGGCGGTGGTCGGGCCCGAGGCGACCGCCGCGATGCTGGCCGAGGCCGGGTATCGCCGCGTGCCGGGCGAGGCCGGCTGGTGGGCGTCCGGCGGCGAGGTCCACTACGACGCCGCGGCGTTCTACCTGCCGAACCGGTACGTCGACGAGTTCGGCAACCCGACCCTGGTCGGCCACGACCGCCACCAGCTGCTGATCGCCGAGGTCCGGGACGCGACCGGCAGCACCACGAGCGCCGAGCACGACTACCGCACGCTGCAGCCGGCCGTGGTCGTCGACGCGAACCGCAACCGGGCCCTCGTGCTCTACGACGCGCTGGGCCTCGTCGTCGCCACCGCGGTGCAGGGCAAGACCACCGAGCACAAGGGAGACACCCTCACCGGCGTCGATCCCGATCCCTCCCCGGCGGTGCTGGCCGCATACTTCGCGGCGCCCCTCGCGAACCCGGCCTCGCTGCTGGGCGAGGCGACCATGCGCACGGTCTACGACCTCTCCGTGTCGCCGGTCGTCGCCGCCACCCTGTCCCGCGAGACCCACCGTGCCGATTCGCCCACCACCCGCATCGGGCAGGCCTTCGCCTACTCCGACGGATTCGGCCGGGTGGTCCAGCAGAAGTCCCGCGCCGAGCCGGCCTCACCCGGTGGTCCCCCGCGGTGGGTCGGCACAGGTTGGACCATTTTCAACAACAAAGGTCTGCCGGTACGACGGTACGAGCCGTATTTCAGCGCCACGCACCACTACGAACCGGCGCGCGCGGACGGCGTCAGCCCGCTGCTCTGTTACGACCCGATGGGCCGGCAGGTCGCCACGCTGCGCCCCGACCACACGTACGACAAGACGATCTTCTTCCCGTGGCGGCAGGAGCACTGGGACGCCAACGACACCGTGCTGGTCGCCGACCCGGCCACCGACCCCGACGTGGGCGCCCAGTTCCGCCGCCTGCCGCCGGCGCAGTACCTGCCGACCTGGTACGCCCGCCGCACTCTCGCCAACGTCGGCGCGGACGAGCGGCGCGCCGCCCAGCAGACCGCCGACCACGGCGAGACACCCCTCGCCGGGTACCTCGACCCGCTCGGCCGGACGGTCTACGCCGTCGGGCACAACCGGGTGCGCCGCAACGGCACCCTCACCGACCGGTGGCATCCGACCCGGATGGAGCTCGACGTCGAGGGCCGGCAGCTGGCGCTGTACGACACGCGGATCGAGCTCGAGGGCGAGCGCATCGTCGCGAGCACCACCTACGACCTGGCCGGCCGGGCGGTCCGGCACCGCAGCATGGAGGCCGGCGAGCGCCGCCTGCTGCCCGACGCCGACGGCAAGCCGGTGCTGGAGCGCGACAGCCGCGGCCACCTGCGCTACACCCGGTACGACGAGCTGCGCCGGCCCCTCGAGGTGCGGGTCGGGAGCGCCCTGGTCGAGCGCATCACCTACGGCGAGACGCGGGCCGACGCCCTCGACAAGAACCTGCGCGGGCGGGTCCACCAGGTCGAGGACGGCGCCGGCGTGCTCACCGACGAGCGGTACGACTTCAAGGGCAACCTCGAACGCAGCGGCCGCCGCCTCGCCACCGGGTACTCGCGGCAGCTCGACTGGTCGGGCGCCGTGCCGCTGGAGACCGCCACCCGCTGGACCACGGTCACGTACGACGCGGTGAACCGGCCGAGGACCACCACGACGCCCGACGGCACCGTCATCACCACCGCGTACAACGAGGCGGGCCTGCCCGAGCTGGTGACCGCCGGGCCCACCACCGTCGTGCAGCGGGTCGCCTACGACCCGAAGGGGCGCCGCACCCTGCTCGTGCTCGGCAACGGCGCGCAGACCACGTACGGATACGACCCGGAGACCTTCCGGCTGCGCACGCTACGGACCGGGCAGGTGCAGGACCTCAGCTACGTGTACGACCCGGCCGGCAACGTGACCCACGTCGGCGACGCGGCGCAGCATCCGGTCTACCGCAACAACGTGCGGGTGACCGCGGACGCCGACTACGTCTACGACGCGCTCTATCGGCTGGTCGAGGCGACCGGGCGGGAGCACCTCGGCTGGGACGCCGCCGGGAACCCGCGCGCGCCGGCGCCGCCGATCGGGCTCCCGCAGATCCGGGACGGCGACGGCGTCGGGCGGTACGTGGAAAGCTACGACTACGACCTCGCCGGGAACCTGTCCGGCCTCGTCCATCTCGGCTCCGACCCGGCCGACCCCGGCTGGACCCGTGCCTGGACCTATGCCGAGGCGAGCCCGCTCGACGGCAGGCACAGCAACCGGCTCAGCGGCACCCGCACCGGCGGCGGGGCGGCGGAACCGGTCGGTCACGACCCGCACGGCAACATCGTCCGGCTGCCGCACCTGCCCGAACTGCGCTGGGACCACGCCGACCGGCTCAGCGCCACCACCCGGCAGGTGGTCACCTCCGGCACCCCGGAGATGACCTATTACACGTACGACGCCGCGGGTCAGCGCGTGCAGAAGGTCACCGACCGGCAGGCCGCTCCCGGGCAGAACGCCACCCGCCGCAACCGCCGCGTCTACCTGGGACTGTGGGAGATCTACACCGAGTACGGCGGCAACGGCACCACGCCCGGCGTGCAGCGGGAGACCGTGCACGTGATGCTCGGCGAGCAGCGGGTCGCGCTGATCGAGCGGCGGACCGGCACCGACGACGGCAGCCCGGTCCGCGCGGTCCGCTACCAGCTCGGCGACCACCTCGGCTCGGTGTCCCTCGAACTGGGCGAGGCGGCCGAGGTCGTCTCGTACGAGGAGTACTACCCATACGGCGCGACCGCGTACCAGGCGACACCGAAGCGGACCACCCCGCCCAAGCGGTACCGGTACACGGCGAAGGAGCGCGACGAGGAGTCGGGGCTGGACTCGTTCGGGGCCCGGTACTACGCGCCCTGGCTCGGCCGGTGGACCAGCTGCGACCCGTCGGGAGCGGCCGACTCGCCGAACCTCTACCTGTTCGTGGGCGCGGCGCCGACCTGTCACGTCGACCCGGACGGCCGCCTCTCCGACCCGTCCGGACTGTTCCTGCAGGCGGTCCGGGTGGTCCTGCCGGGGGCGGCCGAGGGTGCGGCGGCGGCCGGCGGCGCGGCGGGCGGAGGCGCCACCGCGGCGGGCGGGACCGCCGCCGTGGCTGGGGGGCCGGTCATCGTCGGTATCGCCGTGGTTCTCGCCGTCGCGATCACCGGCGTCCTGCTCTACCGGCTGCACGAGGCGAACAAGGAGCTCGACGCCGCCAGGAAACGGGCCGAGCAGGCCAAGGAGATGCTCGACCGGCAACTCGACAGCATGTTCCGCAACGGCCAGATCACCTACGAGCAGTACCTGCTCTATCGCAACACAGGAAGCCTGCCCGGCGTCACCGGTCCCGCCGAGGACGACGACCACCACGCCACGGCCACCCCCGCCGCCACGCCGGCGGCCAAGCCGGACGCCAAGCCCGAGGCGAAACCGGATGCCAAGGCCAAGGCCAAGCCCCAGACGGCCAAGAAGTCGACGGCCAAGGCCAACAAGCGCGCGTTCAACGCGACCACGCGCGCGAAGATGGGCCGGCTCATCGCCCGCACGCCCGGGCACATCCTCGCGCCGCTGGTCGACCCGGTGACGGAGAAGTTCTACAGCGGCGTGATGGGCGAGTGGGACAAGCCGAGCATCCAGATGGGACACGCCACGAGCCTGCACTCCGGAGCGGCGGAGAAGCTTTTCATCGAGGACACCGAGTTCAACCAGATCGCCAGCAACACCGCGGAGAGCAAGGGCATCTCGATCGAGCGCCCGGGCGTCGACCTCGGGGGCATCCCGGTCGAGATGCGCACCGCCCGGCTCCTCGAGCGGATCTACGACTGGCCCAAGGGGACGGTCGACGCCGCGCCGCCCAGCACCGGCTGGGATCCGAAGAACCCGCCGCCGATACCGAAGAAGCCGAAGAAGCCCGCCAAATAGCCCGCGGAGGGTCGCGCCATGACCGAGAAGCACTCCCACCGCAGTGTCGCCGGGACCGTCACGTCCCCGGCCGGCCCCGCCGCGGGCATCACCGTGACCGCCGTGCATCGCACGGTCAGCGGCGACACGCCCCTGAAGACGGCGACCACGGATCCGTCCGGCCGCTACTCGCTGGCGTACTCGATGGAGCTCCCCTCGGACCGGGTCAACCTCGTCGTCCGCGCGGCGGGAGAGGACGCCACCATCGAGTCCGCGGTGCTGTTCGGCGCGGGCGTGGCCGAGCAGGTCGACCTGACGTTGCCCCAGCCGCCGGGCAGCGAGTTCGACCGGCTCGGCGCGCGGGTCGCGCCGATGCTCGACGGCCTCGACCTCTCGGACGCCCCGCTCGCTTTCGTGGCCGCGGGCGCCCAGGCCGAGCTGGGGGAGGTCGAGCGCCTGGCCGCCGCCGAGCGTCTCGCCGCGTCGACCGGCCTGCCGGCCGCGCCGTTCTTCGGCCTGCTGGGGCAGGGCCTGCCGGCCCGGGCGGCCGCGCTGGCCCAGCAGCCGGCCGCGGCGCTGCGGGAGGCGCTCGCCGCGGCGTCCGCCGCCGGCACCGTCCCGCACCTGGACGCCGACCAGGTCGACGACTTCGTGACGCGGCTGCGCGACGAGCACGTGGACGCGGTCGTCGACGCGGACGACGACCCGCTGCTGGAGATCTTCGCGGCCGCGATCCCGGACCGCGACGACCGGCGGCACTGGTACGAGGCGTACCTCGACCACCGCGGCAACGCCGACGAGTTCTGGACCGAGCACGGCGACGAACCGGACGCCGACCGGCTGCGGCTCGCCCTGCGGCTGGCGTCGCTGACCGCCCAGCGGCCGCCGCTCGTGCGGCTCCTGCTCGACCGCTTCGACGACGGCACGTACACGAAAATGGGTGACCTGGCCGACCTGTCCGTCCAGGACTGGCGGGACCTGACCGTCGAGGCCGGCGGCAAGGACGACGAGCGCTACGCCCGCACGACGGCGGCCATCCTCGCCGACGCCTACCCGGCCCGGGTCTTCGCCCGGCGGCTGGGCGACTCGCCGGTCGCCGACTTCCTGCGCGCGAACCCGGACTTCGACCTGCGCACCTCCCAGGTCGGCGCGGACGAGCCGGCCGAGATCCAGCGGGACGTCGGCGACCTCCAGCGCCTCTTCCGCGTCGCGCCCGACGCCGACGCGGTGCAGGTGCTGCGGGACGCCGGTCTCGGCTCGTCGCGGGCCATCGCCCGCACCGGCCGCACCGCCTTCGTCCGCGCGCACGGTCCCGTCCTGGGGGAGGCACGCGCCCGGCAGGTGTTCGAGCGGGCCCAGCGCACCCACACCGAGGCGCTGACTGTCCACGGTGAACTGCACAGCTACAACTCGCTGCCGGTGCCGTGGCTGCCGGCCCCGGTCCAGGCGGCCGCCGTCGCCGACCGGATCCCGAACTGGGAACGGCTCTTCGGCGCGGCCGACTTCTGCGCGTGCAGCTCGTGCCGCACGGTGTACAGCCCGGCCGCGTACCTGGCCGACCAGCTGTCCTGGCTCGGCGAGCGGCGCGCCCGGGACGGCCGCCCGGTCAGCGCCGTGCTGTACGAGCGCCGGGACGACCTGCGCGACATCAAGCTCACCTGCGACAACACCAACATTCAGCTGCCGTACGCCGATCTGGCCGCCGAGCTGCTGGAGAGCCTCATCGCGCCGGCCACCGCCGTGCCGCCCGCCGAGCGGCAGACCTGCGGTCCGACGCCGGAGCTGCGGGCCCAGCCGCAGCACATCAACCCCGGCGCGTACGACGTGCTGCGCGGCGCGGTGTACCCGTGGCTGCTCCCGTTCGACCTGTGGACCGTCCAGGTGCGCGCGTTCCTGGGCCACCTCGGCGTGGACCGGGCCGGCCTGATGGCGGCCTTCGGCGTCGCCGACGACAACGAGCGGCTCGGCCTGTCCCTGACCCGGCGCAAGATCATCGCAGGCGAGGCCCTGCAGCCGGCCCGCACGCTCGCCGAGTTCTACGGCCGCCCGGCCGCCACCACCGACGCGGCCCTGGTCGCCGAGATGCGCCGGGTCCGTGCGCTGCTCGACGCCGGCCGGCTGACCTACGCCGGGCTGGCCGAGCTGTTCCGGATGCGGTTCCTCAACGCCTGCGCCCTGCTGACCATCGAGACGGAGGACGAGGAACACCCGTGCGACACGACCGAGATGGTCGTGCCCGCGCTCAACGCGGCGGTGCTGGAACGGCTGCACCGCTTCGTCCGGCTGCAGCGCGACCTCGGCCGGCCGGCCGCCGACCTCGACCGCACGATCGCCGTCCTCACACCGGGGCGGATCGACAAGGGCACCATCCACGCGCTCGCCGGCCTCCGGCAGCTCATGGACCGCCTCGGCGTCGGCCTCGACGTGATCCTGGGCTTCTACGCGCCGCTCGACACGTACGCCGGGTACGGCGACCTTTCCCGCTACGACCGGCTGTTCCTGGACCCGAGCGTCGTGACGCCGGTGCCCGGCACGCCGTCGCCGTTCGCCCTGCACGAGCCCGATCGCACCGAGCTGGAGGTGGTCGGCGACCTCGGCGACCCGGCGACAAGCGCCTCGGTGCTCGCCGTACTCGGCGTGACCGACGCCGAGCTCGCCGCCCTGCGTGCCGCCCTCGCGCCGGGTGGGGCGGCCGACCTCGCGAACCTCTCCGCCCTCGTGCGCACGGTCGACCTCGCCCGCGCGCTCGACCTGCCCGTCTCCGACCTGCTGCGGCTGATGGCCCTGTCCGGGCTCACGCCCTTCCCCGCGGCCGGGCCCGGCGCACCGGCGACAACGCTGCGCTTCGTCGCGGTGGTGGATGCCCTGCAGCAGGCCGGCCTGTCGGTCGCCGAGACCGAGGGCGTGCTCACCGGCGGCGACCCGCCGTCCGACGAGGAGCTCGGCGGGACGCTCACCGAGCTGCGGGCGGTGCTGCAGGGCATCGCCCGGGACACCGCGGCCGGCCCCGACGAGCGCGGCGACCGCACCCGCAAGCAGCTCGCGTCGCTCGGCTGGGCGGCGCCGCTGGTCGAGGAGGCGGTCGCGACCCTGCTCGGCACCAGCACGGCCACCGCGCCGCTCGCCGCCCTGCCCGGCGGCCTGCGGTTCCCGGCCGACCTCGCCGCGCGGGTCCGCTTCGACGAGACCGCCGGCCTGCTCTCGTTCACCGGCCCGATGACCATCGCACAGCGCGACGCCCTCACCGCCCTCAGCGCCGACGGCGCGTATCGCGCCGCCGTCCAGGCTCTGTTCGACGCGCCGCGACTGTTCGTGGCCCGCCGGATGAAGGCCCTGGTGATCCCGATCAGCGCCGCCCCGCTCGCCGCGCTGCCGGCCGGGTACACGTTCCCGGCCGGGGTCGCCGGCGTCGTGTTCCACGACGCCGACCGCGGCGAGTTGCGCAGCCGCGGCTATCTCACCGGCGCGCAGGCCGAGGCGCTGCGGGACAGCCTGCCCGCCGGCGGCGTGTACGGCCCGGCCGTGGACGCGCTGCTGGCCGAGCAGGAGAAACCGCCGGCGGCCGGCAACGAGCTGCTCGACGCGGCCGGCGCGTCCGCGCTCTTCGACGCCGACCGGCCGCCCGCCGACCGGTTCGCCGTGGTGCTCGACCGGGTCCTGCCGTTCGTGCGCCGGCGGCAGAGCGAGGCCGCCGTCACCCAGAAGGTCGTCCAGGCCACCGGACTCGACCCGGCGACGGCCGCCGACCTGGTCTGGCGGCGGCTGACCGGGCTAGATCTGCTGGCCGGGGACTTCGTCGCCAGCGACCCGGCCGTGGCCGTGACCCGCCGCTCGTTCCCCGGCCAGTTCACCGATCTCGCCGCCGTGCACCGGGCCGCGCTCGTGCTGCTCCGGCTCCGGCTCACCGGCGACCAGCTGTCCTGGGTGTTCGAGGACGCCGCCGGCGCCGGCTGGCTCGACCTCAACGCCGCGCCCACCGGCCAGCCGCTGTTCGAACCGTTCCTCCGCCTGCTCGCCGCCGTCCGGCTCCGCGACGGGATCCCCGGGGGCGCCCGGACTCTGACCCAGATCTGGCCGGCGACCGGCCCGCAGCTGCTGGACCGGCTGGCCACGCTGACCGGCTGGGACCCGGCCGACCTCACGTTCCTCACCACCGGCGCGACCCTGCCCGACGACCTGCGCGACGAGCGGCTGCTGACCCGGATCCTCAATTGCCTCACTCTCACCAAGACCCTGGGTGTCACGGCCGAGCGAGCCGCGACCTGGACCGTCGCCGAACCGGACCGGGCGGCGGCCGACGCGGCCTGGTCGGCGGCGAAGGCGAAGCACGAGCTTCAGGAGTGGCTGCCGCTGGCCGGCGACCTCCGCGACGGGCTCCGGGAACGGCAGCGGGCCGCGCTGGTCGCCTACCTCGTCGCCAACCCGCTGCGCGACGCGGCCGGCAACGCTCTCTGGCTCGACTCGAACGGCCTCTACGCGTACCTGCTGATCGATGTCGAGATGGCGCCCTGCCAGCTCACCAGCCGGATCGTGCAGGCGCACAGCAGCCTCCAGCTGTTCGTGCAGCGCTGCCTGCTCAACATCGAGCCGTCCGTCTCGGTCGACGCGGCCGAGGACGACGCCTGGGCCGAGTGGCGCTGGCGCAGCCGGTTCCGGGAGTGGGAGGCCAACCAGAAGGTGTGGCTGTACCCGGAGAACTACCTGGTGCCGGAGGTGCGCGACAACAAGACACCGTTCTTCGTGGAGCTGGAGAACGAGCTGCGGCAGAAGGAGATCACCCCGGACAACGTCGAGACGGCGCTGCTGCACTACCTGGAGAAGCTCGACGACGTGGCCCGCCTTCAGCCGTGCGGCAGCTACCACGAGCTGGACACCGAGGGCGGCGAGACCGTGGAGCGGCTGCACGTCGTGGCCCGCACCGAGTCGACCCCGTACGTCTACTACTACCGCACCTGGGAGAACCGCACCCGGTGGACCCCGTGGGAGAAGATCGACCTCGACATCGAGGGCGACACGCTGATGCCGGTCGTCTGGAACCGCCGCCCGCATCTGTTCTGGGTCACGTTCCTGGACAAGACCGTTCCGCCGTCGATCAAGATGCCCCAGGGCGACACCCCGATGCCGGAACCGCTGAAGTACCAGGAGATCCGGCTGCACTGGAGCCAGTACCGCAACGGGCGCTGGCAGCCCAAGCGGATCGCCAAGGACACGCTCAGCACGCTGATCCGCCAGCGGATCTTCGTCCTCGACTTCACCTTCGTCGTGCCGGCCGCCGAGCTGATCCTGCGCCCGCAGCTGATCGGCTACAGCGGTGAGCTGAAGGTCTGGGTGACCTGGAACAGCGTGCAGCAGCCCAACCCCGACGTCCGGTTCATGGCCTGGGGCGGCTTCCAGCTCAGCCCCCGGGCCGGCGCCGCGATCGCCGAGCCGATCAGCCTTCGCGTGAACCCGACCGACGCCGAGGTCGCCGAGCGGTACGTGGCGCCGCCGAAGCGCACCTTCACGAACAACAACGAGTTCGTCGAGAAGCTCGGCGACACCGGGCTGCAGACGCTGTACCTGCCCGACCCCTCCCACCCCGCCTCGGACGCCATCAGTTATCCCGCGTTCCACGCCACGCCCGGCGCGCAGCCGTTCCGGCTGCTCTACCCGCACCAGTACACGGACACGTGGACCAACCTCGCGATGTTCTTCACCGACGCGGCCCGCTGCTACCTGCTGACCCCGGCCCTGCCCCAGGGCGCCATGCTGCGCAGCGTCCGCACGCTGGTGCCGGGCGCCGCCGAGGATCTGCACGCCCGCTTCCGGCCGCTGGTGCGGGCCGGGGCCTCGCGCGCCCTCATGCCACTGCCGGCCGTGCCGACGCCGGCCCCGGTCAGCAGCATGAGCGCGGCCGTCCGGGACGACACCACGCTCACCCCGGTGCGCTTCACGCCGCTCTACCACCCGTACGTCGATGTCTTCGTCAGCCAGGTCAACCGGTTCGGGCCGGCCGGGCTCTACGACCGAGAGCTGCAGACGTTCCCGCAGTTCTATCTGCCGCCGGACCAGGACAACAACGACTTCCAGTACCGGTACAACCCGCTGCCGTGCATCGTCGCCGAGCCGTACCCGCCGGAGATCGTCGACTTCGCGCCGGCCAGCTCGTACGGCGACTACAACTGGGAGCTGTTCTTCCACGCGCCACTGCTGCTCGCCACGCGTCTCTCCGCCGAGCAGCGGTTCGCCGAGGCCCAGCAGTGGTTCCACACCATTTTCGACCCGACCGACCGTTCCTCGTACGCCGCGCCGCAGCGCTACTGGCGCACCAAGCCCTTCTTCGAGACGTCCGCCGCCGGTTACCAGCAGCAGCGGATCGAGTCGCTGCTGCGCCACCTGGCCGACGGCACCGCCGACACCGAGCTGCGCCACGCCTGGGAGGACTGGCGTGACCACCCGTACCAGCCGCACGTGGTGGCCCGCGCCCGCACGACCGCGTACCAGAAGTCCGTCGTCATGATGTACCTCGACAACCTCATCGCCTGGGGCGACCAGCTGTACCGGCAGGACACGATGGAGTCGGTGAACGCCGCCGCCCAGCTGTACGTGCTCGCCGCCGAGCTGCTCGGCCGCCGCCCCGAGGAGGTCGACCGCGGCGACACCGCGCCGCCGCAGAGCTACCGCGAGCTCAGCGCCTCCGTCGAGCAGCTCACCGAGGTTCTCGACGACATCGAGCTGCTGCTGCCCGACCCCGGCGACGATCCGGTACGCGCGGCCGCCGCCGCGCCGATGCCGACCCTCGCCTGGTCGCTGTACTTCTGCCTGCCCCGCAACGACAAGCTGCTCGGGTACTGGGACACGGTGGCCGAGCGGCTGTTCAACATCCGGCACTGCCGCAACATCGCCGGCGTCGAACGGCAGCTCGCCCTGTTCGCGCCGCCGATCGACCCGATGCTGCTGATCCGGGCGGCCGCCGCCGGCCTCGACCTGGACAGCGCGCTGCGCGAGGTCAACACGCCGGTGCCGCTGACCCGTTTCGTCCCGACGGCGGCGAAGGCGACCGAGCTCACCGGCGAGCTGCGGTCCCTCGGCAGTGCCCTGCTGTCGGCCATGGAGAAGCGCGACGCGGAGGCCCTGGCGCAACTGCGCTCCGGCCACGAGCTGAGCGTCCTCGAGGCCGCCCGCGACGTGCGCACCGGCCAGGTCCGCGAGGCCACCGAGACGCTCACCGCGGTCGACCGCTCCCGCGACCTCGCCCAGCACCGCTACGAGTACTACAGCAGCCGTGCCTTCATGAACGTGGGCGAGACCGCGCACACCCTGCTCAGCGCCGAGGCCACGATCCTGCAGGACGCGTCGGCGGCGCTGGACATGATGGTGACCATCGTCCGGCTCATGCCCGAGCTGAAACTCGGCGTGCCGACCACGTTCGGCGCCAGCTTCGGCGGCAGCAACCTCGGCGACGCCCTGCGCGGCTTCGCCAGCTCGCTCGGGATGCTGGCCAACGCCCGCAACGCGGCCGGCTCGCTGGCCGCGACGGTCGGCGGCTACCAGCGCCGCGCCGAGGACTGGCAGTTCCAGGCCCAGCAGGCGACCAAGGACAAGGCGCAGCTCGACCGGACCTACGAGGCGGCCCGGATCCGGCTGGAGCTCGCCGAGCGCGAGGTCGAGAACCACGATCTGCAGATCGCCAACGCGCGCGACGCCGACGCGTACCTGCGGGACAAGTTCACCAACCACGAGCTGTACGAGTGGATGGTCGCCCAGCTGTCCGCGATGTACTTCGCCGCGTACGAGCTGGCCTACGACGTCGCCAAGCGGGCCGAGCAGGCGTACCGGCACGAGCTGGCCGACCCGGACGCGACGTTCGTGCGCTTCGGCCACTGGGACGGCCTGCGCCAGGGCCTGCTGGCCGGCGAGCGGCTGCACGCCGACCTCAAGCGGATGGAGGCCGCGCACCTCGAGCGCAACCGCCGGGAGTTGGAGCTGGTCAAGCACATCTCGCTCGCCCAGGTCGACCCGGAGGCGCTGCTGCGGCTGCGGACCACCGGCGAGTGCTTCGTCACCCTGCCCGAGGCGCTCTACGACCTCGACTGCCCCGGGCACTACCTGCGCCGGATCCGCACGGCCGGGTTCACCCTGGCCTGCGTGGCCGGCTCGCACGCCGATCTGCACTGCACGGCGACGCTGGTGCGCAGCTCGATCCGGCAGGAGCCGCGGCTGTTCAAGGGAAAGTACGCCCGGCAGGACAACGACCCGCGGTTCCGCGACTTCACCGGTTCGGTGCAGACCGTGGTCACCAGCACCGGACAGGAGCAGGGCCTCTTCGACGCCGTTCAGCGCGACGACCGGTACCTGCCGTTCGAGGGCTCGGGCGCGGCCGGCGAGTGGCACCTGGCGATCGCGAAGCAGTACCCGCAGCTGGAGCTGGACTCGCTCACCGACGTCGTCATCACCGTGCAGTACACCGCGCGCGACGGTGGGCCGTCCCTCGCCGGCGCGGTCACGACCGAGCTGCGCGACGCGGTCAACGCCTGGGTGCGCCACGACGGCGAGCGCGGGCAGTTGCAGTGCTTCAGCGCGCGCACGGCGTTCAACCCGCAGTGGAACGCGTTCCTGTACCCGGCGGCCGCGGCCGACCACGTCCTGCGGGTGCCGCTGTCCGGCGACGTGTTCCCGTACCTCTTCCACGGCCGTCGGCTGACCGCGAGCAAGGTGCATCTCCTGCTCGTGCTGCGCGACGCGGCCTCGCCGGACACCGGAAGGACCTATCGGGACGCGTACGCCACGGGCACGCCGCTGCCGATCACGGGCCGGACGCCGGGCGTGGGCGGCCAGCAGGCGACGGTGACGCTGGCGAGCGCGGCCGGCTCGTACGACGGCACCCCGAACGCGACGGTGGCGCTGACCGGCTCGATCGAGCGCGCGGCGGCGGACTGGGTGTTCACTGTGCGGGCCGCCGACGTGGCCGCGCTCGCGCCCGAGCTGCGTACCGACGAGGGGAAGCTCAACCCGGACGCGGTCACCGACCTGCTGCTGGTGGTGCAGTACAAGGTCGCCTGACCACCGCGGGACTCAGGTCGACAGGACGGTGAACTTCGGCGGCAGCTCGCCGCGGCCGGTCAGCGCGCGCAGCAGCGCGTCGCCCTCGCCGAGGGCGACCGCCAGGCGGGTGGCCAGGGTGGTCGCGTCGGCGACGGCTTCCAGAGCAAGACCATGGGGTACGCCGCCGGCCGCGGCCGCGTCGAGGCCGTGCACGACGAGCTCGAACGTGCGGGTCGGCAGCCAGTCGCGGACCCGCATGCCGCCGACGGGGGTCGCCACGATGTCGTCGTCGCCGGCGGCCGCCAGCGCGTGGGTGGCCCGCCCGGCCAGCTCGCCGATCACCGTCGCCGGCTCGTCGCCGAGCGACTCGCCGGTGGTCCGGGCGTCCTCGTCCGACGCGGCGACCGCCGTCTCCAGCACAGTCGCCGGCACGCCCCGGCCGAACGCGAAGTAGCCCTCGGCGGTGGCGACCAGGACCTCGGGCGCGGGGTTCCCGAGCACCTCGGGCACCTGCCGCAGCGCGGAGGAGGCGGTGTGCCCGACCAGCTCGCGCAGCGTCCAGTCGCCGAGCGCGGGGGAGTCCCAGCGGTCGGCGGGCAGGCGGGAGACGAGGTCGGCGTAGGCGACGGCGGCGGATCGGTAGCTCCGGCGGTAGTCCATGCCGCCAATCTGCCACGCCCGCCGCGGGTCGTCATCGCCGGTCCGGGGGGCCCTCGCCGGGCTCGTCCGGCTCGGAGGCGCGGTGCCGGCCCCGCTCGCGGGTGTACGCGGGGTCGTCGAGGTAGGCGGGACGGCGCAGCCGGCTGGTCGTCTCGTGCACGTCGGCGGTGTCGTGCCCGGCCGTCTGCGGCTCCACCGTGTGCCGGAACGTCTCGCGCCCGGGCAGCGGCGCGCCGGGCCCGGCGATCGGCGGCGGCTCGGCGGGCGGGTTCGCCGGTGGCGGCCGGTGACCGCTCAGCCCGGGTACGGACGGGCCCGCCGGCTTGCGGGGCAGACCGGACGGCCGTGCCTCGTACGTGTGCCGCCGGGACTCCTCCGGTGGCGGCTCCTCCTTCGCCGCGGGGTCGTACGGCGGCGGGGGCGCCGGGAACGGCGTCAACGCGGTCGCGGGCGGCGGGGCCACGTACATGATCTGGTTGAGTCCGGCGGCGAGCCGGCGGCGGCGCGCCCGGGCCCGCTCCCGCAGCAGGACGATCAGCAGGAGCGGCAGCACCGCGGCGACCGCGAAGTAGTAGACGTTGACCGAGGCGGCCGGGTCGGTGACGACGAACGCCAGGTAGAGGGCGTAGCCGAAGGAACCGGCCGCGGCCAGGCCGTCGACGACCCGCCAGACGAGGCGCTGGTCGAGACCGCGGATGGCCAGCACGGACAGCAGGACACCGCCGGCGGCCAGCAGGCCGAGAAAGCCGTGGTACTCGGCGTCCGACATGTGGTGACTCCCGCAATCATGTGTCACTCCCACTCTCGGCCGGAAATGATCCCGATGGAGCGGTTTCCGGGGGAATGACAGACTGGCGGGGTGGCTGACCTGGAGCGTTTCGTGACGGCGCAGGACGGGATCTACGAGCGGGCGCTTGCCGAGATCGTCGCGGGCGACAAGCGCTCGCACTGGATGTGGTTCATCTTTCCGCAGCTCGCCGGGCTGGGATCGAGCCCGGCCGCACAGTTCTACGCGCTCTCCGGCCGCGCGGAGGCCGCCGCCTACCTGGCCCATCCGTTGCTGGGCCCGCGCCTGATCGAGTGCGTGAACGGGACATTGACCCACACATCCCAGTTCTTCCCGTTCCCCGACGACCTGAAGCTGCGGTCGTCGATGACGCTGTTCGCCGAGGTCGCCGAGGATCCGACGCTCTTCGAGTCGGTGATCGAGCGCTTCTACGACGGTCCGGACGCTCGTACTCTCGACCTTCTCGACAAACCCGGACAAGTGGGATGATACGGTCGAGGGTGTGCCGGGTATCGACATCCCCCGTATGGGCCTGCCGGACCGACTCGCCGCGCGGCTGAGCATCCCCGAGCAGCATGAACTGCTCCTCTCCCGCCGTACCCTGATGGCCGGCGCCGCGGCCGCGGCCGCTTCCGTCGCGGTGGGTAGCCCGGCGGCCGCGTTCTGGCGGCAGGCCTCGGCCCCGCCCGGCCGCATGGTCGTCCCGTTCGGCCGGCACCTCGCCTGGGGCGCCAACCCGCGTACCCGGATGAGCGTCGGCTGGCAGGTCCCGGCCCGGGTGACGCACCCCTTCGTGCGGGTCGGCGACTCGCCGGCCAATCTCGGGCCCAAGGTCGACGCCGAGATCCGGGCGCTGCACACCGAGCTGGACGACGTGATCGCCCCGCTCGACCAGTACTACGTGCACGCCGCCCTCGACGACCTGCTGCCCGGCACGACGTACTACTACGCGGTCGGCCACCACGGCTACGACCCGACCGACCTCCCCGACTTCGGGCGGATCGACTCGTTCACCACCGCGCCGAGCCGCCGCCGGGTCGCCGACCCGTTCACCTTCACCGCGTTCGGCGACCAGGGCGTCAGCTCGCACGCGCTCGCCAACGACGGCATGCTCATCGCCCAGCGGCCCGCCTTCCACCTGCACGCCGGCGATCTCTGCTACGCCGACGCCAGCGGCAAGGGCCTCAAGACGGACTACTACAACCCGCGTACGTGGAACCAGTTCCTCGCGCAGAACGAGCCGGTCGCGGCCGAGGTCCCGTGGATGGCCTGCATGGGCAACCACGACATGGAGGCGCTGTACTCGCACGACGGCTACGGCGGGCAGCGGGCGCGCTGGGACTTCCCGGACAACGGGCCCGCGAAGGCGGCCGGGGTGTACTCGTTCCTCTACGGCAACGTCGGGGTGGTGGCGCTCGACGCCAACGACGTCTGCCTCGAGCTGGCCGGCAACCGCGGCTACACCGGCGGCGCGCAGACCGCATGGCTCGACGAGCGGCTGAAGTACCTTCGCGAGCAGCCCGACGTGGACTTCGTCGTCGTGTTCTTCCACCACTGCGCCTACTCGACGACGACCGCGCACGCCTCCGACGGCGGCGTACGCCGGAAATGGGTGCCGCTCTTCGACAAGTACCAGGTCGACCTGGTCATCAACGGGCACAACCACGTCTACGAGCGGGCGGACGCGCTGCGCGGCGGAGTCGCCCGGAAGACCCCGATCGGCGACACCGTGCACCCCGACCGCGACGGGACGATCTACGTCACCGCGGGCGGCGGCGGGCGCGGCCTCTACGGCTTCGACACGCCCGACTCGTACGCCGGTCACCCGCACGAGGTCGACGAGATCAAGTCCTACGTCTGGGCCGACGGCCGCGAGCGGGTGCCGGAGAAGGTCGGCTGGTCCCGGGTCCGCTTCACCGGCTACTCCTTCGTCGCGGTCGACGTCGAGCCCGCGGACGAGGGCCACACCACGACGATGACCCTGCGCGCGCTGACCGAGGACGGCGACGAGATCGACCGCGTGGTGCTGGCCCGGAAGGCGGCCGGCGGCGAGCGTCAGGCCCTCAACGACCAGGCGGCCTGAGGTCCGCGTCGGTGATCTGCCGGACGACCCGGGCCGGCACGCCCAGGGCGACGCTCATCGGCGGGACGTCGCGCGACACGACGCTGCCGGCCCCGATGACCGACCCGTAGCCGATGCGCACGCCCGGCAGCACCACGACGTTGCTGCCGATCCAGACCTTGTCCTCGATCACGATGGGCTCGGAGAACCGCCGGAAGTCCTCCCGCAGGCCCGGGTGGATCGGATGCCCGGTCGTGGTCAGCGTGACGCTCGGTGCGATCATCACACCGTCCCCGATCCGGATCTCCACGTCGTCGACGAACGTCAGGTTCACGTTCCCGAAGAAGTCGTCCCCGATGTGGACGTTGCTGCCGAACCCGGCGTGGAACGGCGACAGCAGCACCGTCCGCGCCCCCACCGACCCCAGGATCCGCTCGAGCAGCGCCCGCCGCCGCTCCCCGTCCCCGGGCGGCGTGGCGTTGTACTCGAAAACCAGGTCGGCCCGTCGCAGCGGATCCTGGAAGGACGCCTCCGACTCGGTGTAGAGAAGCCCCCGCCGGATCCGGTCCAACACCTCGCTGTGGTCTCGCATGATCCCCATCCTGCCCGGCCGGACCGATCATTTCGCGCCCCGGCGGCGGTCTGTCCCGGGTGGAAGGGAGAGATCACATGACGGAAACCACCCCCCAGGTCGCGGCGGGCAAGGTGCTGTGGCACTTCACGATGTCGCTGGACGGTTTCGTGGCCGGCCCGGGGCACTCCATGGACTGGATGACCGGCTTCACCGCCCGGCCCGGCCTGATCGACGAGTACGTCCGCACCACCGGCGCGATCATCGGCGGCCGCAGGGGCTGGGACGCCGCGATCGACGGGAGCCCCTATGGAGGCGCCTGGCAGGGCCCGCTCTTCGTGCTGACGCACCACCCGCGGGACGCGAGGCCGGCCGACGGCGTCACGTTCCTCGACTGCGGCGTCGAGGAGGCGGTGCGGATAGCGCTCAAGGCCGCCGGCGGCAAGAACGTGGAGATCTTCTCCCCGTCGATCGGCCGCCAGGCACTCGACCGCGAGCTGATCGACGAGATCGACCTGCACATCGCGCCGGTCCTGCTCGGCGACGGGATCCGCCTCTACGACAACCCGGGCGGCGTCCCGATCCGGCTGGACCCGGCGCGCGCGGTGAACGTGCGGTACCGCCCCGAACGCACTCAGCCCTCCGGATAGGAGAACCAGCCCGTTTCCGGCCGGGGCGGTGGCGGCGGGGGCTCGTGCGTCTCCTCCCAGTAGCTCTGCGGCGGCCAGAGCTCCTGGGCACGGCCGGCGGCCTCACGGATCGGGGCGCTGTCGACGACCGTGCGCGACTCGGGCATGCCGAACGCCGGCCACGAGAGGACGAACGTCACCGGCCCCTCGGGCGGCAGCGGAGAGACCCAGAAGTCCTGGTCCACGGTGCGGTCGCTGCCACCGCCGCCCTGCTGGTGAATCTGCAGGCCGTCGTCGTCGAAGGCCGGCCCGCGCCAATCCTGGAGGGTGGATGCGCGGGCGCCGTCGGCGTACTCGATGCCCAGCAGCAGGCGATCCCCGAGCGGGATCTCGATCCCTGGGTGCCGGTTACCGACGAGCATGGGTAGGTGCCCGCCGTAGAAGTCGGGCCGCGATCGGCGCAGCCGGACGGCCAGCGTGAAGCGGAACCCCGTGGAGAACACCTCCACCAAAGTGATGCCGACGGCCGCGTCGTCGGTCCGGGCGAGCAGCGCCGTGATGCCGGCGCCGGCCGGCAGCTCGTTCTCGGGCGCGGACATCCGCTGGTGCCAGCGCTCCAGCTGCTCGGGGGTGGGTGGCTCCTCGTCCGGTCCGGGACGACTGCTGGTGTGCATGGCGCCCATTGTCCGGGTCTTCCTCAGTGCCCGCTGCCCTGTGCGGCGAAGAGACCCGGAAGACCACCGCTGTGCAGGAAGACGACGCTGGCGACGGGCCGGGCGGTGGCGGCGAGCCCGGCCATCGCGCGCCCGGTGTAGATCGGGTCGAGGAAGAGCCCCTCCGTGCGGGCGGCCAGGCTCAGCGCCTCCCGGACCGGCTCGGTCACCGTGGCGTACCCCGGTCCGATCTGCCCTCGATCGATGTCCAGCCGGCCCGGGTCGTGGTCGAGCAGGGCTCGGACGGTGGCATCCGGATCGGCCACGGCCCCCGTGTCGAAACCCTGCACTCTCTCGGCCCCGAGACCGGTCACCAGCCCCGCCATGGTGGCCCCCGAGCCGACCGCCACCACCACGTAGTCGAAATCAGCCTGGTCCATGAGCTCCCGGGCACATTCGACGTACGCCGCAACCGAGGTGGGGGAGGAGCCCCCGAACGGGATCAGATAGGACCCGGGCCGCCGTTCAGTCTCCGCGGCGGCGACGTCGTCGGGCGGAGTCGAGCCGGCCCACACGATCTCCGCCCCGGCCAGCTCGTCCAGCAGCAGATTGCCGGTCGGATGCCCGGGCGCGTCCCCGGCCAGCACCAGCACGCACCCCAGACCCAGCCGGGCGGCGGTCGCGGCCGTGGCCCGGGCGTGGTTGGACTGCTGCGCCCCCGTGGTGATCAGCGTCGTCGCGCCCGCGGCGAGGGCCTCGGCGCAGGTGAACCGCAGCTTCCGGGCCTTGTTGCCGCCCCCGCCCAGCCCGATGAGGTCATCCCGCTTGATCCACAGGTGTCCGAGCCCGAGCGCGGCGGCCAGCCGCGGAGCATTCTCGAGCGGCGTCGGAAACGCACCGAGCGGAAGCATGGGCACAGGTCTCCCTAGAACGGCGGCGACACGGACAGGCGGGTATCGATGCCGGTGCCGAACTCCGGATGGCGCCCGCGGATGTGCACCGCCCACGACGACACGTCGGCCCGGTAGAGCCGCAGGTCCGCGGCCCCGGAGAGCTCGGCCGGCGAGAAGGGCCGCGCCCCGTTCGCGACCGACTGAAAGGCCACCGCGCATTCCGAGGCGAGCGACTCCGCCGGCACCTCCCCGGCGACCGCGCTCAGATACACGGCCTCGGTCGACCCCGGCGGCAGGGTGGAATCGAAGATCACCATCGAAACGTCCGCCCGTCGGGCGATATTTCCGGAATGGTGAGACTCGGGCGAAGAGACCCAGTAGAAGGCGCGATAGGAGAAGTGCGTGTAGTAGACCGGAGTCAGCCGCGGCAACCCGGAGGACTCCACCGTCCCGAGAGTCAGGTATCGGTTGGTGTCCACGACCCGCCGCACCATCGCGGCCAGCACACCCTCGCGCTCGGAATCGTCCATGATCAGAGTTGACCGTGGTTGGGTGGCAGCACCCCGCCCAGCTCGTAGGCCGCCAAGTGGTGATACTTCCAGTCGACCGGGTCGTGCACCGAGTGCGTCCGCGCGTTTCGCCAGAACCGGTCGAGGTCGTACTTGGCGGCGGTGGAACTTGTCCCGCACAGGGCGAACAACTCCGACCCGGCCTCGACCGCCACCTCGCTCCCGAAGGCCTTGGCCGCGGCCACCGACAGCGACCCCCGGGCGGCCCCGGCGGCCGAGGAGGGCACCAGCCCGATCTCATCGAGGTCGGCGGCGGCGTCCGACAACAGCGCCGACGCGGCCCGCACCCGGGTGGCGAGCCGTCCGTACCGGTACATCACGTGCGGATCCTCGACGGCCCGCCCGGCGCCCGCCCGCACCGCCTCGGTCGACGGCCGCGCCTTCTCCACCAGGTACTCCCGGGCCGCCGCCAGCGCTCCCTCGGCGATCCCCACCTCGATCCCCGCGTGATAGAGCTGCGCCCGCGCCCCGAACTGCTGCGGCATCTCGTAGACCCCGGTGTAGTCGAACCACAGCGTCACCGGCACCGACGTGAACGTGGCCGTCCCGCTGATGGTCGCCCGCTGCCCCATCACGTCCCAGTCGGTGTCGATGTGCACGCCCGGCGCGTCCCGCTCGACGAACGCCAGCGCCACGCGCCCGTCCGGCAGCACGGCGCTGACGCCGATCCACGCGCTGGTCAGCGCACCTGTCGTGTAGTACTTGACCCCGTCCAGCCGCCCGTCCACCAGCCGGGTCCTGAGGTCCTGCGCGTGCTTGCCGCCCCGCTCGGCCAGGGCGTTCCCGATCCGCCGACCGGCCAGCACGTCCGCGAACAGCGTCTTGCGCAGCGCCGGCGTCCCGTGCACCGCCAGCAGGTCGACCATCAGGAAGTGCGCCTGCGGCACCTGCGCGATCGACGGATCGGCGGCCGCGATGATCCGCGCGATCCCGGCCAGGGTCGGCGCCCCCAGTCCGGGCCCGCCGTCGGCCGCCGGAATGGTCACCCCGAGCAGGCCCGAGGCATCCAAAAGATCAAGAGCTTCCGTGGGTACGAGGTCAGCACCGGCCCGGTCACGAGCGGCGGCGCCCGGCGCGAGCGCGGCGGCCAGCTCGGTGGCGGCGGCAACGGCGTCCTCATGCGTCTGTGGCGTAGGCACGAATCGAATCCTAGGTGTCGAGGGCTCCCGGGGAGGGTGTAGAGATTGAGCCATGCAACCCGAGAAGATCAGCAAGGACGAGTACGAGGCCGAGCTCAACCGCCTCCACGAGCGCCGCGAGGAGCTGGAGGAACGGGAGTCGACGATCACCAGCCACGACCACGGCGGCGGCCTGCCCCACGACGAGCAGAACCGGCTCGACCGGGTGCGCGGCGAGCTGGCCGACGTGCTGCAGAGCATCGGCGACCTGCAGGACCGCTTCGCGGACGCCGGTGGCGCGCCGCCGGAGTCCGGCGGCGCGCTCGGGGAGTAGAACCGCGTCAGCCCACCCGGCGGCAGGAGGCGAAGATCACCTCGTGGCTGGGCTCGAAGCCGAGCCGCTCGTAGAGCCGGATCGCCCGGTCGTTGTCGGCCGACGCGTGCAGGAACGGCAGCTCGCCGCGCTCGAGGATGCCGGCCGCGACGGCCAGGGTGAGCCGCGCCCCGAGCCCGCGCCCCTGGAAGTCGGGGTGGGTGGCCACGGCGCTGATCTCCGTCCAGCCGGGCAGGCGGAAGCGCTCGCCGGCCATCGCCACGAGCCGCCCGCCGACCCAGATGCCGAGGTAGCGCCCCAGCTCGATGGTGCGCTTGCGGAACGGCCCGGGTTTCGCCCGCTCGACCAGGTCGAGGATCTCGGGGACGTCGGTCTCGGTGAGCACGACGGCCTCGGGGTCCTCCACGCCGGTCATGCTCTGCCCGATCATCTGGACCCCGGGGACCGAGACCGCGATCTCCCACCCGGGGCCGGGCACGACCGTCGGGCCGGTGAGCAGCGCCAGGTCGGTCAGCGTGGCGAGGTCGCGCCAGCCGGCCGGATCGGCCGGGTCGGCGACCGCGGCGAACGGGGAGATGTCGGACGAATAGCAGGCGGCGTCACCGGACGCCTCGGCGAAGCAGGCCTGCGGCCCGGTGAGGGCGGCCCACGCTGGGTTCTCTAGCACAGGATCGACCTTGCCGCACGGGGACCGCCGCCACTAGTGAATATCTGTCAGAACCCCACGCACGAGCTCGGTGATCTCGCCGGGCCAGACCGGCTTCGAGAACAGGTAGCCCTGGCCGTACGGGCAGCCCATGCGGGCCAGGGCGTCACGCTGACCGGCGTCCTCGATGCCCTCGGCGACGACGGCGAGGTCGAGGTTCCGGGCCAGGGTGACGATCGTGTCGACCATGGTGTGCTGCTGGTCGCTGCTCAGGATGTCGTCGATGAACGACTTGTCCAGCTTCAGCACGTCGACCGGCATCTGCCGCAGGTAGCTCAGCGACGAGTACCCGGTGCCGAAGTCGTCGATCGCGATCCGGATGCCCATCGCCCGCAGCGCCCGCAGGTCGTCCCAGACCTGGTCGGCGTCGCGCAGCACCAGGCTCTCGGTGATCTCCAGCAGCAGCCACTCGGGCCGCGCGCCGGCCTCGGCCAGAGCCTCCCGCACCTGGTCGACGAAGCCGGGCGTGCGGAACTGGCGCGCCGACACGTTCACGCTGACGTACCGGAGCGAGGTGGACGGGTCGTCGGTCTTCCACCGCGTGAACTGCGAGAGCGCCGCCCGCAGGACGGACATGCCGATCGCGACGATCGCGCCGCTCTCCTCGGCCACCTCGATGAAGTGGAACGGGCCGAGCAGCCCGCGGGCCGGGTGCTCCCAGCGGACCAGCGCCTCGACGCCGGCGATCAGGCCGGTGTGCAGGTCGACGATCGGCTGGAACATCGGCCGGAACTGGCCGCCCTCGATCGCCTCGTGCAGCGCGGCCCGGATCTCCAGGCGCTGCACCATCGCGCCGTGCAGTTCCGGCTGGTACCGCTGCCAGGTGCCCTTGTCGCCGCCCTTGGCCTGGTAGAGGGCCAGGTCGGCGTGGCGCAGCAGCTCGGTGGCGGTGGCCGCGTCGGTGCTCGCGGCGACGCCCACGCTGGCCGCGCCGCTGACGATGTGCGAGCCGCCGAGGCCGTCGCTGACCTCGACCGCGACCGCAAGGGCCGCGACGATCGCGGCGGCCACGTCCTCGGCGCTGCCGGCCCGGTGGCCCTGTTCGATGAGGATGGCGAACTCGTCGCCGCCCATCCGGGCCGCGGTGCTGCCGCCCCCGACGATCTCGGCGATCCGCTGGCCGACGGTGACCAGCAGCTCGTCGCCGACCGCGTGCCCGAGGGTGTCGTTGACCTCCTTGAAATCGTCGAGGTCGACGAACAGGACGGACAGCGTGCGGCCGTCGCGCGAGCACTCGGCGTACGCCTGCTCGAGCCGGTTGCGGAACAGCACCCGGTTGGCGAGCCCGGTGAGCCCGTCGTGGAACGCCAGGTGCGACAGCTCGTCCTCGAGGCGGCGCCGCTCGGTGACGTCGGCGATGGTGAGCACCAGGCCGCGCACGGTCGGGTCCGCGCGCAGGTCACGGCCGTCGACCTCGACCTGCACGAGCCGCCCGTCGGCGCACAGCACGGTCAGGTCGGGCACGTTCTGGGTGTCCCGGCCGGCCCGCACGGCGGCGAGGATGTCCCGCATCGTGCCGTGGTGGCTGACCGCGACCAGCGCCGACAGCGGCGTGCCGGCCAGGTCGTCGTGGCCGAGCACGGTGGTGGCCGACGGGCTCGCGTACCGGATCTCGTCGTCGTCGGTGACGATCAGGATCACGTCGGAGGCGTTCTGGATCAGCGTGCGGAACCACGCCTCGCTGTCGCGGCGGTTGACCTCCCCGGTCAGCGCGATCCGCTGCAGCACGACGTCGACCTGGGCGAACAGCGCCTCGAAGGTGTCGGACAGATCGGCGAGCACGTCGGCCGGCGCGGCCAGCACCCCCAGCCACTGCCGCGGCGGGTCGCCGGGGAGCATCAGGGCGCCGACCAGGAACGTCTCGAACCCGTGACTTTCCACGCCGGCCGGCAACCCGGCGGCGGAGACCGGCCGGATGCCCCTCAGCGCGGGGTCGACCGGCAGGCCGGTGCTCATCGTCAGCTTGAACGGCCGGTCCCGCGGCATCAGGGCCTCGATGGCCTCCTGCGCGGCGACCATGACCTCCTCGACGGTGGCCACCGCGAACAGCGCCGCACCGGCCTGCCGCAGCGCCCGCTCCCGGGCCCGGGCCCGCCGCTGGGCCAGCGCGAGCCCGTTGACCCGGGCCAGCACCAGCACGAACATCAGGGCCGCGGCGCCGGCGATGACGGGCGCGTCCATGATGCTGGCGCGGGCGCTCTCGTCGGCGTTGATCCACTCGAGGTACAGGACGGCCGGGGCGATCAGGGCGGCCGAGGCCATCCAGATGATCCGCTGCGGGCCGTCGGTGGTGCCGCGCCTGGCCGCCGAGGTGAGCTTGCGCATCGAGGGCATCAGCGCGGTGTAGCCCATGGTCGCGTAGAAGACGATCCAGCCGAGGTCGACCGGCCCGCCGAGCGACCAGTCGCTGTTGAGCTGCGACTGCCCGTACAGGATGTCGGAGATCAGCAGGCCGACCATGGCGATGCCGATCGCGGCGAGCGCGCGCGGCCGCCGGCCGGGGGTGGTGATCATGCGCAGCGTCATGGCCAGCACGAGCACGTCGCCGAGCGGGTAGCCGACCGAGACCAGCTTCTCCAGCAGCGACAGGTCGGCCGAGCGGGTGAACGGCGCGATCCAGTAGATCCAGGAGAGCAGGCCGAGGCCGACCGTCGGCACCAGCGCGTCCAGCAGCGCGGCCCGGTTGCCGGCGCCGCCCGAGCGGGACCGCACCAACACCAGGAGAGCGCCCGTGAGCAGCGGGTACACCAGAAGGTAGAGCACATCGGCCGGGCCCGGGAACGCCGGGGTGCGGCCGAGCGCGAGGACCAGGTTGTACAGGCTGTCGCCGCTGGTGAAGAAGACCAGCGCCACGGCGATCAGGTACCAGGGGAGCCTGCGCTCCGGCTTGTTGAGGCGCACGCCGAGCAGCACCATCGCGGCGCTCGAGTAGCCGATCGCGGCCCACGTGTACAGGTGGCTTCCGGGAAAGGCGTAGTAGACGGCGGTGAGCACCGCAATCCACGCGCCGAAGCACGCGCGGGCGGCTCGCGTCGTCATGCGCTCTCCGTTCGTCGTGAAACCGGCGCCGGTCGCCGTCGCAGCCTCTGATCGGGCGGCTCGTCCCGGCCTTGAGCCCTTTCCCGGGTGCCGGACCGGTGCCGGCCGTAGGATTCGCCGGAACTTTCCGGGCCCGAAGGGCGACTGAGACCTCGTGACGTTCACAACGAAGCTGATGACCAAGCGGGTGGCGACGGTGGCCACCGTCGCGGCGTTCGCGGTGCTGGGCGTGTCGGCCCCGGCGTTCGCGCACGTGGAGGTGTCCGCCGACAAGACGACCGCCGGCGCGGAGAACGTGACGCTCACGTTCAACGGCGAGGCCGAGAACGACAAGGCCGGGATCAAGTCGGAACGGGTGGTGCTGCCCGCCGGCATCGACCCCGCGAGCGTGACCCTGGTCAAGGCGCCCGCCGGCTGGACGTTCACCCCCGCCGCCGACGGCTTCACGGTCGGCGGCAACGCGCTCAAGATCGGCGTCGACGCGGTCTGGAAGGTCAAGATCGCCAAGCTGCCCGACGGCGTGACCACGCTCAGCTTCAAGACCCTCGAGACGTACGGGGACGGCGAGATCGTCCGCTGGATCGAGATCCCGCAGCCCGGCCAGGACGAGCCCGACCACCCGGCCCCGACGATCACGCTGAAGGCCGGTCCGAAGGCGGCGGCCACGACGTCGGCGACCCCGAGCGCCGCCCCCACGACGGAGTCGGCGGCCGCGCCGAGCACCGCCCCCAGCACGACAAACGTCGCCGAGATCCCCGGCGACGAGGGCAGCAGCGGCAGCAGCACGTGGTGGATCTGGGTGGTCGTGGCGGTCGTGCTGATCGGCGGCGGCGCGTACCTGGTGGTCCGGCGTCGGGCACGCGATGATGCCTGATTGACGGTTGTCAATTCTTAATCTGCCGTCAAACTCCCGTGCGTGCCGCCGTGTCCGGCCCTGCTGACGATGCGAGACATGTCCGTACGGCGTGTATCGGTCGCTCTCGCGACCCTCGCACTCATCGGGGCCGGGCTCACCGCCGCCGCTCCGACCGCCCAGGCCGCCACCAGCGTGCCCCGTTTCGACCACATCGTCCTGGTGATGTTCGAGAACAAGGCGTCCTCGCAGATCACCGCCTCCAGCGCCCCCTACTTCAAGTCCCTGGCCTCGCAGGGCGCGAGCTTCTCGCAGTCCTACGCGATCACCCACCCCAGCCAGCCCAACTACATCGCCCTGTTCTCCGGCTCCACCCAGGGCGTGACCAACGACGACTGCCCCAAGACGTTCAGCGGCAACAACCTCGGCGCCCAGCTGATCGCGGCCGGCCTGTCGTTCAGGGGCTACTCGGAGTCGATGCCGTCGAACGGTTACACCGGCTGCTCCAGCGGCACCTACCGGCGCAAGCACAACAGCTGGGTCGACTTCAGCAACGTGCCGGCGGCCAGCAATCTCACCTACGCCGGCTTCCCGTCCAGCGGCAACTACGCGTCGCTGCCGACGGTCGCGTTCGTGACCCCGAACATGTGCAACGACATGCACGACTGCAGCATCGGCACCGGAAACTCGTGGCTGCAGGCCAACCTCGACGCGTACGCCCAGTGGGCCAAGACGCACAACAGCCTGCTCATCGTCAACTTCGACGAGGACAACTCGCTGTCGCTCAACCACATCTACACCACGTTCGTGGGCGCCGGGGTCAGGACCGGCACCTACTCGGAGAAGATCACTCACTACACGGTGCTGCGGACGATCGAGTCCGCCTACGGCCTGTCCGCGCTGGGCGGCGCGGCGAGCGTCTCGCCGATCACCGACGTGTGGAGCTGACGGATGTACCTTGCCTCGGTGGAGCGTCCCGCGACACTTGACCGGACAAAAGCGACGAAAATTGCCGCCAATGTCCTGGCTCTCGGCACGGTCAGCCTGGTCACCGACGTGTCCAGCGAGATGGTCTCGGCGATCCTCCCGCTGTACCTGGTGGTCGGCCTGGGCCTCGGACCGGCCGTCTACGGCCTGGTCGACGGGCTCTACACCGGGGCGACCGCGCTGCTGCGCCTGGCCGGCGGCTACATCGCCGACAAGGTGCAGCGGCGCAAGCTCGTCGCCGGCCTCGGTTACGGCATCTCCGCCGTGGCCAAGGCCGGCCTCCTGCTGGCCGGCGGCTCGCCGGCCGGCATCGGCGCCGCGATCGTCGCCGACCGGGCCGGCAAGGGCCTGCGCACCGCCCCACGGGACGCGATGATCACCCTCTCCATGCCGGAGGAGGGACTGGGCCGGGCGTTCGGCGTGCACCGGGCCATGGACAGCGCCGGCGCGTTCGCCGGTCCGCTGGTCGCCATCGGGGTGCTCGCCGCTTCCGGCCAGGCGTTCGACGCGGTCTTCGTGGTCAGCGGCTGCGTCGCGGCGATCGGCGTGCTGGTGCTGGTCCTGTTCGTCCGGGACCGTCCTGTCCGCGTACCCGGAAAGGTCGTGAATCTCCGTCAGGCCGCCAAGCTGCTCGAGCGGGGCAAGGTGCGGCTCCTGCTTTTCGGCGCGATCCTTCTCGGCCTGTCCGCGATCGGCGACGGCTTCGTCTACCTGCTGCTCCAGCGCCGGGAGGACATCGCGATCGGCTGGTTCCCGCTGCTGGCGGTGGGCACGAGCCTGGTGTACCTGATCATGGCGGTGCCGCTCGGCGCGCTCGCCGACCGCGCCGGCCGCACCCGCGTCTTCCTCGGCGGCTATGCCGCCCTGCTGGCCGTCTACCTCATTCTGGCGACGTCGTGGTCCGGCTGGGGTGCGCTGGTCACGGTCCTTCTGCTGTACGGGGTGTTCTACGCGGCCACGGACGGCGTGCTCATGGCCGTCGCCGGTCCGCTGCTGCCGCCGGAGCTGCGCACCACCGGACTCGCCCTGATCCAGACCGGTCAGGCGGTCGCCTACCTGGTGTCGTCGGTGCTGTTCGGCCTGGCCTGGCAATGGTGGGGCGCGGCCGGCGCGACCCGGGCGGCCGTGGCGGCGGCGACGCTGACCCTGGCCGGCTCGGCCGTCATGTTCCTGCGCACGCGGCAGACTCCGGCGCAGGCGGCGGCATGAGCCTGCGCGCACGGATCCTGCTGGCCGGCGGGCTGTCGCTGGCGCTGATCGCGGCCGCGGTCGCGTACGTCGTCGTGGCGGGCCACCGCGGCTCGGCCCCGGCGGTCGCGTCGGCGGCGGTGGACGCGAGCCCGGGGGAGCGGTTGCTGTTCCGCAGCACGACCGCCTCCAGCTATGGGCGGGTCGCGACCGTACCGCGCGGGAACGGCTCTGGTCCCCGTACGGTAGCGGCCTTGGATTGTGATCGTGTCTACGCGGCCGCGAGTGCCGCGGTGTGCTTGCGGCCTGATGGACCGCTCGCCACCTACCAGCTCGCCGTCCTGGACGGCCACTTGGGGATCAAGGACACGTATCCGCTGGTGGGGGTGCCGAACCGGGCGCGGGTGTCGCCGAGCGGGCACGTGCTGGCCTGGACGGTGTTCGTGACCGGCGACAGCTACAACGGCGGCAGGTTCTCGACGCGCGTGGGCATGCTGAACACGGCGACCGGCGAGACCGTCGACACCCTGGAGACGTACGCGGTCACGGTTTCCGGCCGCGCCTACCGTTCCGTGGATCTCAACTTCTGGGGTGTCACGTTCGTCGACGACACGCACTTCTACGCCACGATGTCCACATCCGGTCGTCGTTACCTGATCTCCGGCGACGTGACCGCCCAGACCGTCCGCACCGTGGCCGAAAACGTCGAATGCCCCTCGCTGTCCCCGTCCGGGAAGAAGATCGCGTTCAAGGAGGCGATCGGCGGCGATCCCGGCAAGGGCTGGCGGCTGACCGTGCTGGACCTGGCCACGATGATCCGCACCCACCTGGCCGAGACCCGCAGCGTCGACGACCAGGCGGCCTGGTTCGACGACGCCACGGTCATGTACGCGATCCGGCGCTCGGCCAAGGCCGCCGACGTCTGGTCGGTCCCGGCCGACGGCTCGGGCGCGCCGTCCCTGCTGATCCCGGACGCGGAGTCGCCGGCCGCGCTCTGGAACTAGGCGCTAGCGCACCAGCGACCGGCTGATCACCAGGCGCTGGATCTGGTTGGTGCCCTCGACGATCTGCAGCACCTTCGCCTCGCGGAACCAGCGCTCGACCGGGTGGTCGCTGACGTAGCCGTACCCGCCGAGCACCTGCACCGCGTCGGTGGTCACCCGCATCGCGGCGTCGGTGGCGAACAGCTTGGCCTTCGCCGCCTCGATCGAGAACGGCCGGCCGGCGTCCTTGAGGCGGGCCGCCGCGAGCACCAGCGCGCGGGCCGCCGACACCTGGGTGGCCATGTCGGCCAGCATGAACCCGACGCCCTGGAAGTCCCCGATCGGCTTGCCGAACTGCTCGCGCTCCCTCGCGTACGCCGCCGCGTAGTCGACCGCCGCCTGCCCGAGCCCGACCGCGCAGGCCGCGATGCCGAGCCGCCCGGCGTCGAGCGCCTCCATCGCTATCCGGAAGCCGCCGCCCTCGGCCCCGACCAGGCGATCGGCGTCCAGGTGGAGATCGTCGAACACGATCTGGGCCGGCGCCGACGAGCGCAGGCCCATCGTGCGCTCGGGTTTCTGCGGGAGCAGCCCGGGCGTGCCGGCGTCGGCGAGCAGGCAGGAGATGCCGGAGGCGCCGGGCCCGCCCGTGCGGCAGAAGATGTTGTAGAAGTCGGCGTGCCCGGCGTGCGTGATCCACGCCTTCGTGCCGTTCACCACCCACCCGGCGCCGTCGTGGGTCGCCCGGGTCTGCAGGGCCGCGGCGTCCGAGCCGCCTTGCGGTTCCGAGAGGGCGTACGCCCCGAGCAGGTCGCCCCCGAGCATGTCGGGCAGCAGTTTGCGCTGCCGCTCGGTGCCGTGCGCGTAGACCGGGTAGCAGGAGAGCGTGTGCACGCTGACCGCCTCGGCGATGGCCAGCCAGCGCCCGGCGAGGATCTCCAGCACCTGCAGGTACACCTCGTAGGGCTGACCCGCGCCGCCGTCGGCCTCCGGGTACGGCAGACCGAGCAGGCCCGAGAGTCCCAGCGTGCGGATCGTCTCACGGGGAAAGACGCCGTGCCGCTCATGATCGTCGGCCTTGGCGGCCAACTCGCGGTCGGCGAGCTCACGGGTCAGGTCGAGGAGGTCGTACGCCTCCTCCGTCGGCAGGATCCGGTCAACCGTCACCAGTCCATCTTAACGACCGTTCAGGTGGACGGTGTCATCGACACGACCAACTTCCCGGCGACCCGGCTTTCCTCCAGGTCACGGTGCGCCTGGACGATCTCGCCGAGCGGATGGACCCGGGCGAGCGGCACCTTCGCCGTACCCGCGGCGACGGCGTCGAGAAACTCCTGGAGCACCGCCGCCGGAAGGTCGTCGGCCTCACCGCCGTAGGCGGCGAGCCGCACCCCGCGCGGCAGGTACCCGATCGGGTAGAAGTCCCGCACCAGCCACTGGTTCGACAGCATGCCGGTGAAGCAGCAGACCCCGTGCACCCGCAGCGCGCGCAGCGTGTCCGGCAGCGTCGGCGTGCCGACCAGCTCCAGCGCCAGATCCACGCCGCCGGGGACGAGCTCGCGGGCCCGCGCGGCCACCTCGCCGTCGTCGATCAGCACGTGGTCGGCGCCGACCTCGGTGAGCGCCGGCGCCTTCGCCGGGTCGCGGGTCGTGGCCAGCACGGTCAGGCCGCGGCGCTTGGCCAGGACCGTCGTGGCCATCCCGACCGAGGACGTACCGCCCCGGACCAGCAGGGACTGCCCCGGCCGGGCGTCGAGACCCACGGTGAGACTGCCGTACGCGGTCTGCAGCATCTCCGGGACCGCGCCCAGCACCTCCCACGGAAGCTCCGAGCGGAACGGGATCACCTGGCCGGCCGGCACGCACGTGTACTCGGCGTAGCCGCCGTCGAAGGTGCGGCCCATCCCGCCCATCATGGTCATCACCTGCGTGCCCGGTTCGAACTCGCCGCCGGGGGCGGCGGCCACCACGCCGGTCGCCTCGATGCCCAGCACCCGGGGGAAGACCACGCCGTCGGCCAGCCCGAGCCGGGTGTGCAGCTCCGAGCGGTTGAGGCCGGCCGCCCGCACCTCGATCAGCACCCAGCCCGGCCCGGGCTCGGGGATGGGCAGCTCACGGATCGTGAGCGCCTCCGGTGGCCCGGGTGCGTCGAGGACGACGGCGCGCATCGGGTGTCCTCCTTTGATCCTCGGTGGTGACTATTGTGGCGTGGTGACCGCACAGCCGCTGCTCGCCGTCGACGCGCCCAGCCTCTATTTCCGTGCCTTCCACGGCATTCCGGAGAAAGCGGCGCAGACCGCCGCCGGTGAGCCGGTGAACGCGGTGCGCGGGTTCCTCGACATGATCGCTCAGCTGATCCGCACCCGGCGGCCCGATCGCCTGGTCTGCGCGCTCGACGCCAGCTGGCGCCCGGCGTGGCGGGTCGCGCTGGTGCCCTCGTACAAGAAGCATCGGGTCGCCCATGGCGACGTCGAGGTCGTGCCGCCGAACCTCGAGCGGCAGATCCCCATCCTGCTCGAGGTGCTCGCGGCGGTGGGGATTCCCGCCTTCGGCGTCGACGGGTACGAGGCGGACGACGTGCTCGGCACCCTCGCGGCGACCCAGCCCGCCCCGGTCGAGGTGGTCTCCGGCGACCGTGACCTGTTCCAGCTGGTCGACGACGAGCGCGGCACGCGGCTGCTGTACTGCGGCCGGGGCGTGGCCAAGCTCGAGGACGCCGACAACGCCCTGGTTCTCGCCAAGTACGGGGTGCCCGCGCGGTGGTACGCCGACTTCGCGGCCATGCGCGGGGACCCCAGCGACGGTCTGCCCGGCGTGGCGGGGGTGGGTGAGAAGACGGCCGCGCGCCTGGTCAGCCGCTACGGCGGGGTGGAATCCATCCTGGCGGCACTCGACGATCCCGACGCCGGGTTCGCGCCCGGGCTGCGCGCCAAGCTGGCCGACTCCCGGGAGTACCTGGACAAGGCGCTGCCGGTCTGCCGCGTCGCGCTCGACGTGAAGCTGCCGTCGTTCGACCCGGCCCTGCCGCGCTCGCCGAAGGATGCGGACGCGCTGCTGGCGCTGGCCGAGCGGTGGAACCTGGCCGGTTCGGCGCGCCGCCTGGTGGACGCGCTGAGCGGGGTCGCGGCCTAGCCGTCCTGCTCCTCCGGTTTGGATGCGAACAGCGTCAACCCCAGCCGCCGCGAGAGGAAGGCCGCCGCGAGCTGGCCGCGCACGCTGTTCCCGTACGCGTCCAGGGGTGGGGAGAAAGCGGCCAGCCCGCCCTTGCCGGGGGAGACCACGATGATGCCGCCGCCGATGCCGCTCTTCCCCGGGACGCCCACGTCGTAGAGCCAGTCCCCGGACGTCTCGTAGAGGCCGGCGGTCGCCATCACGGCGAGGGTGTGGTGGCAGGCGGCGGGCCCGACCAGGCGCTCGCCGGTGCGCGGGTTCACGCCGCCGTTGGCCAGGGTCGCTCCCATGACCGCGAGGTCGGTGGCCGTGACGCGCAGGCAGCTCTGCCGCGTGTACAGGTCGACCGCCTCCGCCGGATCGCAGCCGAGGAACCCGTACGTCTGAAGAAGGTTGGCCAGGGCCCGGTTGCGGTGGTTGGTCGACGCGGCCGAGGGGAAGACCTCCTCGTCGATGGGCAGCTCGCGGCCCGCGAAGCGGGACAGCCCCTCCTGGACGAACTTCCACTTGGCCTCGACGTCGCCGCCCGGCGCGAGGCTCACGGTGCCGATCGCGCCGGCGTTGACCATCGGATTGGTACGCCCGTCCGGGGACTTCTCGACGGCGGTGGCCGAGTTGAACGGCAGCCCCGTCGCGTTGGCGCCCAGCCGGCGGCGCATCTCGCCGGCCCCGAGCGCCTCGCAGACCAGCGCGAACACGAACGGCTTGGCCACGCTCATCAGCGTGAACCCGTGATCGGCGTCGCCGGCCGCGTAGATCCCGCCGCCGACGCCGGCCGCGCACAGGCCGAACAGGTGGGCCGGCACCCGCGCGAGGGCCGGGTAGAGCGTCGAGGGCGATCCGGCGTCCTCGGTGCGGAAGCGCTCGTAGGCCTCGTCGAGACCGCGGCGGACCATCCGGGCGTCGGGCAGCCGGCCGGTCGAGACGTACCCGGCGTCCTCGTCCATGTGATCAGCGTAGATCCAGCTCGTACGTCTGCCCGATCAGGTCGGCGCCGAAGCTGTGGTGCGGTTCCTCGGCGGTGAGCCGGAACCCGCGCTTGAGGTAGACCCGCCGGGCCGCGACGAGGGGATCGTTGGTCCACAGGCGCATCCGCTGGTAGCCGGCCTTCCGCGCGAACTCGACGCACGTGTCGACCAGCTCGCCGCCGACGCCGTGGCCGCGCGCCGCCGGATCGACCAGCAGGATCCGCAGCACCGCGGTGTCGTCCTCGCGGCCGTCGACGCAGAACACGCAGCCGGCGCGCTCGCCGTCGACCTCGGCGATCCAGGCGTTCTCCCGGGCCGGGTCGCGGTCTTGGGCGTAGTCCGCCACGATCCGCGCCACGAGCGCCTCGAACGTGGTGTCCCAGCCGTACTCCGCCGCGTACATCTCGCCGTGTGCCTTGATCACCCAGCCGAGGTCGCCGGGCTGTCCGAGCTCCCGAATCATCTCCATCCCTCCGCCTCTTCACTGAAACAGTCGTTTCAGTTGGCATAATAGCGGCCGTGGCGGAGGGTCGGCGAGGGGAGTTGCTGGAGCTGGCGTACGCCTACGTCCGCACCCACGGCATCACGGACCTGTCGCTACGCCCGCTGGCGGCAGAGATCGGGTCGAGCCCGCGCGTGCTGCTGTTCCTCTTCGGGAGCAAGGACGGCCTGGTCAAGGCGCTGCTCGACCGGGCGCGCTCCGAGGAGCTCGGCCTGCTGCGGGCGCTCCCGGCCGACGCCGGCCTGCCCGCCGCGACCGAGGCCGTCTGGCAATGGCTCTCGGCCGAGGCTCACCGCCCGCTGCTGCGCCTCTGGGTCGAGGCGTACGCGAGAAGCCTGGTCGACGAGTCCGGGCCGTGGTCGTCCTTCGCCGCCACCACGGTCGCCGACTGGCTGGCGGTTCTCGCCCAGGCCCAACCTTCGTCGGTACGCGACACGCCGCCGGCGCTCACCGCACGCACGGCGGCCCTGGCCGTCCTCCGCGGCGCCCTGCTGGACCTGCTGGCCACCGGCGACGTGGCCCGCACGACCGCCGCCGTTCATCGGCAGCTCACGTCTCTCTGACCACGGCCGTCAGGCGGCTCGCCAGCGGGCGCGGGCCTCCCCGTCCCGGCGGGTGCAGCGCATCTTCTTGCCCTTGGCCGTGTAGCCGATGGCCCCTTCCGGCGCGCAGAACGCCCCCGCGCGCACGATCGGCCCCGGCGGCGCGGTGGTCGTGGGCGTCGGGGCCGGGCTGGGCGTCCTGGTGGTCGGCGCCGGGGTCGCCGGGGTCGGCTTCCGGGTGGTGGGCTTCGGTTTCGGCCTGGAACTGGTCGCTCTCGGCTTGGCTGCTGTGGTGGCCTTCTTGATCGCCGGGGTGGCCTTCTCGGTCGCGTCGGAAATGCCGGTTTCGGGCGAGGCGGACGGCTGCGAGGTGCCCGCGGCCGCCCCCGGCTGCTTGCCGCCACCGCCGGTGAACGCCCCGAGCGCCGCCGCCCCGCCGCAACAGAGCAGCGCCAGCGCGACCAGGCTGGCCACCAGGGCGTGCACGGGCTTGACCCGCCGCCTCTCCGGGCCGGCCTCGGCCTGATCGGGCAGCCGCCACGACGGTTCCTCGCTGCGCGCCGACATCGCCAGAGGATGCGCCCCGCGATAAGCCCTCGTCGATGGTCCGAACGTGCCATCCGTGCTTTGGCGCGCGTTCGATATGACGGCCGGGAAATGGTGTTGGCGGGCCAAGTAATGTTTCTGCCGTGGAAGAGATCGACCGGGCGATCGTGGGCGCCCTGACCGTGGACGGGCGCCTGTCGTACACCGACCTAGCCGAGCGCGTGGGCCTCAGCGTCTCGGCCGTGCACCAGCGGGTCCGGCGTCTCGAGCAGCGCGGCGTCATCTCGGGCTACACGGCCCGCGTCTCCTACGAGGCGCTCGAGCTGCCGCTGACCGCCTTTGTGGCGATCCGCCCGTTCGACCCGTCCCAGCCCGACGACGCCCCCGAGCGCCTGGCCCACCTGGCCGAGATCGACTCCTGCTACTCGGTCGCCGGCGAGGACTTCTACCTCCTCCTGGTCCGCGTCGCCAGCCCCGCCGACCTGGAACGCCTGCTACAAGAGATCCGCACCGCCGCGAACGTCACCACCCGCACCACGGTCGTCCTCTCCACCCCCTACGAGAACCGCCCACCCCGGCTGTCCACCCCCAAGCCCGACCCTCCGACACCACCCCCAAGCCCGAGCCACTGACCTAGCATCCTAGGACGCCCGAGCGGAAGTGCGCCCCGCCACCGCCAACGGGCCAGGCCGCCCGAGAGCCGAACACGAGGACCACTCCCGGCGCGCGGCCGAGCGGGGCGACGAGGGCCAGTCGGCGCCGGGCGAGGCCAGTGCCGGCCGACTTGGTGACCTGGCCGGTGCGTGGCGGATTCGGCTGACGCAACCCCCGCGGCCGGCCGGCCTTGCAGGGTGGAGAGGCTTACCAGCGCCGGCCCGCTCGGGGTGGCGAAGGTGGGCTTGCCAGGGCCCGGGTGTGTGCCGGGTTGCGGCTGTGGGCGGGGGCCCGTCCCGGTGGCCGATATGCCCCTGATGTCGGGAACGCGAGAGGCCCGGGTGGATCTCGCTCGTCGGCCGCGCGCCGAAGGCTGAAGACTGCGTGTTCGCAGCGCGCGGGAGGTCATCCTCGTTCGGCGGCCGCCGTCAGATCTTGTGGAGAAAGTGTTCGGCTCGAACACGACGTCTTCAACCTTGCGCGGCGGCGGGCAAGCGCCGGTAGGCAGCGACGCGGCGGCGGGCAAGCGCCGGTGGCAGCGACGCGGCGGCGGGCAAGCGCCGGCACGCGGCGGCGCGGGGAGCGGGCAAAGCGTCGGCACGCGGCGGCCCCGAGTGGGAAGCCGCTGGGCGAATAGTGCTTCGCGTTGGGCGGGGGTGTCCGCTTAGGATCGGGCGCGGTCGGCTTTCGGGGGTGTCGATGTTTGCTGGTCGGGTGCGGTTGTTGCGGCTGTTGCCGGGCCGGGGCGGCGGGCTGGTGCTGGCGCTGCTGCAAGGGGTGCGGGCGGTCATGCCGGCCCTGACGGCGGTGGCGGTGGGACGGCTGGTCACGGCTCTTTTCCAGGACGGGGGAGTGCGCGCGGCGGCGGAGGCCGCCATCGTCGTGGCGGGGCTCGTGCTGGTCGATCAGGTGGCCTGGCTGATGATCACGCCGGTGCGGACGCTGGTGGTCAAGCGGATCGACGGCGGGCTGCGGGCGCGGATGCGGGAGCTGGCGCTCGGGTTGCCCGGGCTGGATGTGCTGGAGCGCGGCGACGTGCAGGACCGGCTCGCGCGGGCGGTGGACCCGGGAATGGGGATCGCGCGGGAGCGGTCAGCGGGGAACGCGGCCGTGGGGCAGCTCGAGCTCGTGTTCCGGGTGATCAGTGCGGTCGCGGCGGCGGCGGTGCTCGCGACGTTCTCGGTCGTACTCGCCGTCGTGCTGCTCGCGGCGGCGCTTGGCATGCGGGCGGTGCTGCGGCGGCAGTGGATGCGGATCATCGACAAGCTCGACGCGGACACGGCGGGACAGCGGTACGAGTACTACGTCGCCTCGCAGGCGGTGATGGGCGCGGCCAAGGACGTGCGGCTCTACGGGCTCAGCGACTGGTTCGCCGGCCGGTTCCGGGCCGCGGCCGTGCGGACGTACGGGCCGGTCTGGCGGGAGATGCTCGGGGTGCTGCGCCGGCAGTGGGCGATCGTCGGCGGCTCGCTGCTCATGGGGGCCGCGGTGCTGGCGGCGCCGGCCGTGGCGGTCCTCGATGGGCGGCTCGAGCCGGGGCGGCTCATCACGTATGTGCTCGCCGGGTTCGGGGTGCTGGCGATCAGCGCGATGGGCATGGAGGCGTACGACATCGAGTACGGCCTGCGGGGGCTCGCCGACGCGGACGCGCTCGTCGAGGCGTACGGGAACAAGCAAGCGCGACCCGGCAGCGAGCCGGCGGCGGAGGCACCGGGCGTGACCCTCGAGAACGTGGTTTTCCGGTATCCGGGGGCCGTCGCGCCGGTGCTGGACGGGCTCACCCTGACCATCGCGCCGGGCGAGGTCGTGGCGGTCGTCGGCGAGAACGGCGCGGGGAAGACGACGCTGGTCAAGCTGCTGACGGGGCTCTATCGGCCGGAGTCCGGCCACATCGCGGTGGGCGGGGTGGAACCGGGAGTGCGCCGGCCGGCCGCGACCGTGCTTTTTCAGGATTTCGTACGGTATCCCGCCTCGCTGCGGGAGAACGTGACCGGCGGCGCGGGCGGGGACGACGCCGATGTGCGGGAGGCGCTGCGACAGGCGGGCGGCGACGAACTGCCCGCGGACCTGGACACGCTGCTGTGGCGGGAGGGCGAGGCCGGTACGGATCTCTCCGGCGGCCAGTGGCAGCGGGTGGCGCTGGCGCGGGCGTTGTACGCGGTCGGCACCGGCCGGCGGCTGCTGGTGCTGGACGAGCCGACCGCCAACCTCGACGTGCGGGCGGAGGCGTCGTTCCACGAGCGGGTGGTGGCGCAGGTGCGCGACACCACGACGATCCTCATCTCCCACCGCCTGTCGACCGTGCGGTTCGCGGACCGGATCGTGGTGCTGCACGACGGCCAGGTGGCCGAGGACGGAGATCACGACGCGCTGATGGCGCTGGGCGGCCGCTACGCGGAGTTCTTCACGACGCAGGCGGAGGCGTTCCGGGCATGAGGGACTGGTTGCGGCTGCTCGGGCACGTGACGCGGCAGACGCTGCGGTCCGGCCGGCGGTCGGCGGTGGTCCTGGCCGGGCTGACGGTCGGCCAGGCGGCGGTGATCGCGGCGATGGCGCTCAGCCAGCGCGCCCTCGTCGACTCCAGCGCCGCCCACCGGGTCGCCGGGGTGGTCGCCGCGGTCGTGGTGGGCGCGGCCGCGTACGCGATCATGGCGGCGACCGGCCGGATCCGCGGCAATCTGATGATCATTCTGGTGGCGCGGACGCGGGCCCGGCTCTCCGAGGAGATCCAGCGGCGGGTCTCGTCGATCCCGACGCTCACCCACCTCGAGCACGCGCCGCACATCGACCGGTGGAACCGGATCTTCGACAGCTCGGGGGCGATCGCGGCGATGCCGTGGTCGGCGCTGGACTCGGTCGTGTCGGTGCTCGGGCTGGTGGTCACCGTCGGGCTGCTCGTGTCGGTGAGCCCGTGGCTGGTGCTGCTGCTCGTGCTGGCGGTGCCGCTGGTGCTGGCCAACCGGTGGGCGGACCGGGCGCTGCGGGATGCGCGGGACGCGGGGACGCCGCTGCTGCGCCGGTCGACCCGGCTGCACGAGCTCTGTGTCACCCCGGAGCCGGCCAAGGAGGTGATGCTTTCGGACGGTGGGGCGGAGCTCGGCCGGGAGGCGGGGCGGCTGTGGGATCAGGCCGCTCGGCAGGAGGCCGCGGCCCAGTTGCGGGGAGCGGTCCGGCGCAGCCTGGCCTGGGCCGTCTACGCCGCCGGTTTCGCCGTGGCGATGGTGATCGTCGCGGATCTGATCCACTCGGGGGCGGCCACGGTCGGTACCGCGGTGCTGGTCGTTTCGCTGGTCACGCAGCTGCAGAGTCAGCTGCGGCAGGTGCTGGACAGCATGGCGGTCGCGGCGGAGGCCGGGCACGCGGTGTCGCACTACTGGTGGCTGCGGCGGTACGCGGAGTCGTTCTCGGCGGAGGGCGCGGCACCCCCGGCGGCCCTGGTCGAGGGGATCACGCTCGACGAGGTGAGCTTCCGGTATCCGGGGGCCGGGGACGACGCGTTGCGGTCCGTCTCCCTGAGCCTGCCGGCCGGGAGCACGGTGGCGATCGTGGGCGCGAACGGGGCCGGCAAGTCCACCCTGATCAAGGTGATCACCGGGCTCTACGCGCCGACCGGTGGGTCGGTCGCGGTCGACGGCGTACCCGTGTCGGATTTGTCGCCCGAGATGTGGAGGGCGCGGCTTTCCGGTGTTTATCAGGATTTCGCCAGGCTGCGGCTGCGGCTGCGCGAGACCGTCGGTGTCGGGCAAGTCCGTTTTGTCCGGCAGGGCGCCGCGGTGGGGGAGGCGATCGAGCGGGCGGGCGCACCGCTGCTGACCGGGCTCGAGGGGCAGCTGGGCGCCGAGTTCGGCGGGCCCGAGCCGTCCCTGGGCCAGTGGCAGCGCCTGGCCGTCGCCCGGTCGCTGATGCGCGAGGTGCGAGGCGATCTCCCGCCGCTGTGCGTGGTGCTGGACGAGCCGACGGCCGCCCTCGACCCGCTCGCCGAGCGGGAGATGTTCGAGCATTTCGTCGGCCAGGTGCGCGCGGCCCGGCTGCGGGGCGCCGTCACGGTCCTGGTCTCGCACCGCTTCACGACCGTACGCATGGCCGACCACATCGTCGTGCTGGACGACGGCCGGGTCACCGAGCAGGGCAGCCACGCGGACCTGATGGCGGCCGGCGGCGGGTACGCCGAGCTCTACCACCTGCAGGAGCGCGCCTACCGCTGAGGCAGGTCGGCCCGCGCGCACTCGGTGACGTACGGCAGCTCGAACTCGGTGCGTCCCACCAGGTCGGGGTGGGTCGCGACCAGCTTGCGCACCTCGGAGAGCACCGCCGCCCGCTCGTCGGCCGGCAGCAGGATGATCGCGCTGCGGGAGGCGACCAGGTCGAGGAGCCGTTCCGGCCCCAGCGTCGTCGACCAGCGGAAGTACTCGATCTCGACCGGCCCGAACGGCGCGCCCACGGTGGTCTGCCGGTCGCGTTCCTCGGAGCCGATGATCTCGCCGAGCCGGCGGACCCACGGCACGGTCTCGTCGCGCAGGTTCCACACCAGGCCCAGCCGCCCGCCGGGGGAGAGGATCCGGGCCACCTCGGGGACGGCGCGGGCCGGGTCCACCCAGTGCCACGCCTGCGCGACCAGCACGACGTCGGCCGAGTCCTCGGGCATCGGGATCCGCTCGGCCGACCCGATCAGCACCGGCACGCCGGGCACCGACAGCGTGAGCTGGGCGAGCATCCGCTCGGACGGGTCGACCGCGGTGACCTCGAGCCCGCGGGCCCGGATCTGGCGGGTGAGCTTGCCGGTGCCGGCGCCCAGGTCGACGACCCGGGGGCGGCCGGCGGGCAGCAGCCAGTCGAGGGCGGCGGCCGGGTAACCGGGCCGGCCCCGCTCGTAGATCTCGGCGGCGCGCCCGAAGGAGTTGGCGTTCGCGGAGTGATCGTGGTTGTCCACGGCCAAGATCCTAGGACGCCGCGGATGTTTCAGACCCCGTCTCCTGGGCACTTCCTTGTTGGATGACAACCAAGGAGGGTTGAGCCGATGAGCTTCACCGACAAGGTCCGGAACGAGGCCGAAGAGCTGTCCGGCAAGGCCAAGCAGACCGTCGGCCGTGCCACCGACAACGAGAGCATGGTGGCCAAGGGCGAGGCCCAGGAGAGGGCCGCCGAGGCTCGCAAGGCCGCCGAGCATGTCAAGGACGCCGGCCGGGACGCGCGCGACGCGCTCGACTGAGCCGACCCGCGCTGATGGCCGATCAGGCCCTCGGTAAGGGATGAGAAGGCCCCGGGACAATGTCGTCCCGGGGCCTTCTCACACCCCCTCATTCAGCAGTGGCCTCCTGCTTGCGCCACCAGTCCTGGCCGGACTGCGGCAGCGTGTCGATCGGGTCGTAGTACGCGTACAGCTTGGACAGCGCCTCGTCGTCGTCCCGCTCGATCGACGTGCGGTAGTTCTTGGTCCAGTACGAGATGCCGTGCTCGCGGTCGTACTCGTTGAGCATGTGCACCCACCGCTTGCCGACGAACGGCACGTCGCACACGATGCGCGGGGTCGCGTAGCCGGGGAGGTAGCCCATCATGTCGTGCTGCAGCTGCTGGGCGTGCCAGACCGGGACCCGCCAGTGCTCGGCGTTGGGGATCATGTCGCACATGTAGAAGTAGTACGGCAGGATGCCGGCCTCGCCCTGCAGCCCGAAGCACAGGTCGAGCAGGTCTTCCGTGGTCGCGTTGACGCCGCGCATCAGCACGCCCTGGTTGCGCACGTCCCGCACGCCGACCTCGAGCATGGTCTGGGTGGCCTTCGCGACCAGCGGGGTCAGCGAGTTCACGTGGTTGACGTGGGTGTGCACGGCCAGGTTGACCCCGCGCCGCGACGCGGTGATCGCCACCCGCTGCATGCCCTCGACGACGTCGGGCTGCAGCCAGTGCTGGGGCAAGCCCATCAGGGCCTTGGTGGCCAGCCGGATGTCGCGCACGGTGGGCACCGACAGGATCCCCATGAGGTACGTCTCGAGCTGCTTCCACGGCACGTTCGCCACGTCGCCGCCGGACACCACCACGTCCCGCACGCCGGGGTGCGCCTTCAGGTAGGTCAGGTGCGCCTCGTACCGGTCGACGGGCTTGAGCGACAGGCGCAGCTTGTCGACCGTGGGCGTGCTGTTGCCGACCAGGTCCATCCGGGTGCAGTGGCCGCAGTACTGCGGGCAGGTCGACAGCAGCTCGGCGAGGACCTTCGTCGGGTACCGGTGGGTGAGCCCCTCGGCGACCCACATGTCGTGCTCGTGCAGCGAGTCGCGGGTCGCGTGCGGGTGTGACGGCCAGACCGGGTCACGGTCGGAGGCCACCGGGATCATGTAACGCCGGACAGGGTCGGCGTAGAACGACTCCGTGTCGGGGGTCTGGCCGGGCACCATGGTGTTGAGCATCTGCGGCGGGATCAGCATCGACATGGTCGCCTGGTGCTGCTGGTCGTCGAGCAGGTCGTCGTAGAACCGATCGTCGAGCAGGTCGCCCATGAGCGCGCGCAGCTGCTTGATGTTCTTGACGCAGTTGACCCGCTGCCACTGGGCGGACTCCCACTGCGCCGCCGTGACGTCCCGCCATCCGGGGAACCTGGTCCAGTCGGGCTCGACCAGGGGCCGTCGCTGGTAGTCGTAGGGCTGACCGGTCGCAACGGTCATCGGTGCCTCCCGGGTGGATGCGCGGACTGGACCAACGTACTGGATAATTTTTCGTCTAGAAACCGTGAGTCCGGAGGATTTACGGTAGGACGGCGCTACAAGCCCTTGATTTCTGGTGGAGGTGGGGTAGATGTCGGCTTCTGTGGGCCTGGACCGGGTCCTCGAGCCCGCGGGAGTGCTCCCGCAGGCGGCGTGGCGGCTCGACGCGCGCCCCGAGATCGCGGCCGACGAGGTGCGCATCGCGGTCGAGCGGCTCAACCTCGACGCCGCCAGCTATCGGCAGCTCGCGACCAAACACGAGGGCGACGGCGACGCGATCCGCGCCGAGGTGCTCGAGATCGTGGCGACCCGGGGCAAGATGCACAACCCGGTCACCGGCTCCGGCGGCATGCTGATCGGCGTCGTCGAGGAGGTCGGCTCCGAATCACCGCTGCCGCTCAAGCCGGGCGACCGGGTGGCCACGCTCGTCTCGCTCACCCTGACCCCGCTCCGGATCACCGACGGCCTCGCGAGCTGGGACGGCAAGTCCGAGCAGGTGCCCGCGCGGGGCACCGCGATCCTGTTCGGCCGCTCGGTGGCCGCCGTCCTGCCCGCCGACCTCGCCCCCGAGCTGGCGCTGGCCGTCTACGACGTCTGCGGCGCTCCCGCCCTGACCGACCGCGTGGTCCGCGACTACGAGGGCGAGGAGGTGACGGTCGCGGTTCTCGGCGGCGCCGGCAAGAGCGGCTCGCTCTCGCTCACCGCCGCGCGCCTGGCCGGAGCCCGTACGGCCGCCGTGGTGGTGAATGACGACGAAGCCGGACGTGTCCGCGACGCGGGGCTGGCCGATGCCGTGGCGGTCGCCGATGCCCGCGATCCGGTCGAGGTCTCGCGCCAGGTCACCGAGGCTCTCGGCGGGCCGGCCACGATCACGGTCGTCTGCGTGGACGTCCCCGGCTGCGAGCACGGCGCGATCCTGTCCACCGCCCCCGGCGGCACAGTGATCTTCTTCTCGATGGCCACCAGCTTCCCGGCCGCCGCCCTGGGCGCCGAGGGCCTCGCCGCCGACGTCACGATGCTGATCGGCAACGGGTACCTGCCCGGGCACGCCGAGTTCGCGGTCGATCTGCTCCGCCGTGTCCCGGCGGTCCGGCGACTGTTCGAGGCACGCGTCGCGGGACACTGACGCCTATGACAGAGCACCCCTCGGTTCTTTTCACCCACGGCCGCTTCTACTCCGCCGCCGACCCGCGGGCCACCGCCATGCTGGTCCGCGACGGCCGGATCGCCTGGCTGGGCGACGCCGCCGACGCTCCCGCCGCCGACCGGCGCGTGGACCTCGGCGGACTGCTGGTCACCCCCGCGTTCGTCGACGCGCACCTGCACGCCACCGACACCGGTCTCGCCTTCGACGGCCTCGACCTGACAACGGTGCGCTCGGCCGCCGCGCTGCTCGATCGGGTCGCGGCGTTCGCGAGCACCCGCCCGGCCGACGGTGTGGTGCACGGGCACGGCTGGGACGAGTCGACCTGGGCCGACCAGACGCCGCCGACGGCCGGCGAGCTGGAGAGGGCGGCCGGCGGACGCCGGGTCTATCTGTCGCAGGCCTCCGTCCACTCGGCCCTGGTGTCGGCCTCGCTGCTTCCGGCGGCCGAGGGCACGCCCGGTTTCGACGCCTCCGGCTGGGTGCGTGAGCAGGCCCACCATGCCGTACGCGCCGTCGCGCTGGGCGCCCTGACCCCGGCGCAGCGGACGGCGGCCCAGCGCACCGCCCTGACCCGGGCCGCGTCGATGGGCATCGCCGCCGTGCACGAGTGCGGCGGGCCGGGCACCTCCAGCGAGGCCGACTTCGCGTCCGTGCTCGCGCTCTCCGGGGAGGGCCTGCCGCTCGTGTACGGCTACTGGGGCGAGCTGGGCGGCGCCGAGCGGGCCCGCGACCTGGGCGCGATCGGGGCGGCCGGCGACCTGTACGCGGACGGCGCGCTCGGCTCCCGCACGGCCTCGCTGCGCCACCCGTACCACGACGGCGACCACGGCGCCGGGGAGGCGTTCGTGACCGCCGAGCAGGCCGCCGAGCACCTGCTCGACTGCATGCGGGCAGGCGTGCAGGGCGGCTTCCACGCGATCGGCGACGCCGCGATCGAGGCGGTCCTCGACGGGTTCGCGCTGGCCGCCAAGCAGGCCGGCGTCGACGAGGTCCGGGCGGCCGGGCACCGGGTCGAGCACGTCGAGCTCATCGACAAGCCGATGATCGCCCGGATGGTCGAGTTCGGGGTGACCGCGTCGGTCCAGCCGGTCTTCGACGCGCTGTGGGGCGGCACCGGCCGCATGTACGCCCAGCGCCTCGGCCGGGACCGGGCCCTGGCCAGCAACCCGATCGGCACGATGCACGCCACCGGGGTGCCGCTCGCGTTCGGGTCGGACTCGCCGGTGACCGCGCTCGACCCGTGGGCGGTGGTGGTGGCCGCGGCCGCCCCGACCAATCCGGTGCACCGGATGACCATCCGGTCCGCCTTCGCGGCGTCCAGCCGCGGCGGCTGGCGGGCGGCCCGGGTCGACGACGCCGGCGTGCTGGCGCCGGGCAAGCGGGCCACGTTCGCGGTGTGGGAGACGCCCGGCGGCGTCTCCGGCGGCCTGCCGGTGCTGCTGCCGGACGTGGACGGCGTGGCGCCGCCGCGCCCGGTGTGCCGGCGCACGGTCCTGGCCGGCGAAACGATCTTCGAGGGGTAGAAGGGCAGAGATGTGACCGGGAAGCTGAACCTGGATCAGAGGGTCGTGCGCACGGCGCGGCGGCTCGCCGAGAAGGCGGGCCGGCCCGTCGTCGACCTGGCCCGGTCGCACACGACGGTGTCGGTGGAGCGGGCGGTGCTGCGGCTGGCCGGGGTCCGCGGCGCCGACTCCGACGGCATCCCCTGGGTCAACCGGCTCGTCGACGCGGTCGTGGCCGACGTGGGACTCGGGCACGGCGTGGCCCTGCCCGTGTTCCACGCGATGCACCGGGAGGGCGTCGACGACATCACGGTGCTGGCGCAGAAGGCCGCCGCCGGTTCCGTGCGCTTCGGCGTACCGGCGAAGAAAGCGGAAGCCCTCACGGCCCGGCGGGCCGCGAAAAGGGCGACCGGCGACGGCCTGCGGCTGGTCGACAAGCGCCGCGCTGAGCGGGACCGGCTGATCAAGCGGTTCGGGGATCCGGCGCAGCGCCCGTGGATCTATCTGATCGTCGCGACCGGGGACATCTACGAGGACATCCCGCAGGCGCAGGCCGCGGCCCGGGCCGGGGCGGACGTCATCGCGGTGATCCGCTCGACCGGGCAGTCGCTGCTGGACTACGTGCCCGAGGGCGCCACCCGGGAGGGCTTCGCCGGGACGTACGCGACGCAGGAGAACTTCCGGCTCATGCGGGCGGCGCTCGACGAGACGTCGAAGGAGGTCGGCCGGTACGTGCGGCTGACCAACTACGCGTCCGGGCTGTGCATGCCGGAGATCGCGGCGCTGGCCGGCCTCGAACGGCTCGACATGATGCTCAACGACTCGATGTACGGGATCCTGTTCCGCGACATCAACCCGATCCGCACCTTCGTCGACCAGCGGTTCAGCCGCCAGGTGCACGCCCGCGCCGGCATCATCATCAACACCGGCGAGGACAACTACCTGACCACGGCCGACGCGGTCGAGGCCGCCCACACGGTCACGGTGTCGCAGCTGCTCAACGAGTACTTCGCCCATGAGGCGGGCCTGGCCGACTGGCAGCTGGGCATCGGGCACGCCTTCGAGATCAACCCGGACCTGCCGGAATCGTTCCGGCTGGAGCTGGCGCACGCGCTGCTCGCCCGGGAGCTGTTCCCGGCCGCGCCGCTCAAGTGGATGCCGCCGACCAAGCACATGACCGGCGACGTCTTCCGCGGCAACCTGCTCGACGGCTTCTTCAACCTGGCCGGCACGCTCACCGGCCAGGGAATTCTCCTGGTCGGCATGATGACCGAGGCCGTGGTGACCCCGTGGCTGTCCGACCGCGACATCGCCCTGCAGAACGTGCGCTACGTGCTCAACGGCGCCGGCAACCTGCACGAGGACTTCGTGCCGGCCCCCGGCGGCTTCATCCAGCAACGCGCACACCAGGTCCTGGGCGAGGCCGTCGACCTGCTCGAGAAGATCGTCGACGACACCCTGCTGAACGCCATCGCCGACGGCACCTTCGGCATCATGAGACGCCCCGCCGACCGCGGCAAGGGCCTCGACGGCGTCGCGAAGCACGAGGAGACGTACTTCAATCCGGTCACAGAAGCCCTGGAGGCCCGGTGATGAAGGGCAGAAGGCCGATCTTGCGGTTTACTTGCAAGATGACGCCTCAGTCTTTCGCCGGAGGCACCAGTGCTGCGTAGCTTCCGCGTCGCCAACCACCGCTCGTTCCGCGACGAGCAAGAGCTCCAGTTGATGCCGGCCTACGACAAGGAGCGACCTGTGGTGCCGGTCGCGGCCGTGTTCGGGGCCAACGCCTCCGGGAAGTCCAACCTGCTCGACGCTCTGCGGTGGATGCAGAGCGCGGTGCGGGAGTCGTTCCGGGTGTGGGAGGCCGACTCCGGGATCCCGCGCGTCCGATACCGCTTGGACGACGACGAGAGCCAGCCGTCCAGCTTCGTCGCCGACTTGGTCCTCGATGGCGTGCAGTGGGTCTACGGCTTCTCGGTCACGAGCGAGGCGGTGCAGGAGGAGTGGCTGCACACCTATCCGCACGGCCGGGAGCGGGTGATATTCGAGCGTAACGGGCAGGAGCTGGAGCTGGGCTCCACCGTGCCGGAGCGCCGGAGCCGGGCCGAGATCCTGCGCGGGCTGATGCGCGACAACGCCCTGCTGCTGAGCGTCGCGTCGCAGGCCAACCAGGCCGAGGTCAAGCCGGTGTACCGGTGGTTCAACCTGCAGCAGATGCACGTGACCAGGATGGGGATCCCGTCGGTCCGGCATGACCACCTGTCCGTGCTGATCGCCGGCGCCCACAAGGTGTACCCGGAATTCGTCCATCTCCTCCGCACCGCCGACTTCGGCATCAGCGACATCTCGGTTGAGGAACCATTGTTCGGCCGGGTGCCGATCGTCCGGTTCCGGCACGAGCCCGGTGGCGTGTGGCTCGAACTCGCCGACCAGTCCGAGGGCACCCTGGCCTGGGCGGAGCTGCTCTTCTACGCCCTGGAGGCGCTGAAACACGGTTCGCTGATGATCCTCGACGAGATCGACTCCAGCCTGCACTCGCGGCTGACCCCGCGTCTCGTCGAACTCTTCCGCAACGGCGAGACCAACGCCAACGGTGCGCAACTGCTGTTCACCACGCACGATGCCACCCTGCTGGGGACCTGTCTCGGCGAGGATCTGCTGCGCCGCGACGAGATCTGGTTCGTCGAGAAGAAGGACGGCACCTCGCGCCTCTACGCGCTGTCGGATTTCCATCCACGCAAGGGCGAGAACCGCGAGCGTCGGTATCTGCTCGGAAGCTACGGCGCCGTCCCCGTGATCTTCGAGGACTCGGCCGTGGATTCCTTGCTGGAGGCTCGGAGGGAGCGCGCCGATGCTTCGGCGTAAGTCCACGCTCGGCCGCCCTGGGTCGATCCTTCCAGAGCGGCGCGCCGTGCTCATCGTGATCGGCGCCGACCGAACCGAAACCGCCTACTTGAAGGGGCTCCGTACCCATGATCGGCTCGGTGCCGTGACGATGAAGATCGTCGAGAAGGCCGCGGCGCCGGACCGGTTGGTCGAGTACACGCGCGCGACCTTCACGCTCGGCGAATACGACGAGGTGTGGTGTGTGACCGACGTCGACCACTATGAGCGGGACGGTGGCAAGGTGACGGCCGCCGTCGCCCTGGCCGGCGACGACATCAAGCTGGCCGTCTCCAACCCGTGCTTCGAGCTGTGGCTGTTGCTGCACCACGAGGACTGCGCCGCGCATTGCGCCGGCTGCCGCGAGGTCCACGCCCGGCTGCGGAAGCACCTGCCGCAGTACGACAAGACCCGCCTGCGGTTCGGTGACTTCGCCGCCGGCCTGGACGAGGCGCTCCACCGGGCCGAGAAGCTCGGCGACGATCACACCCGCAATCCCTCGACCGGCGTCTGGCGGCTGGTCGGCGCCGTACTGGAGAAGCAATGACGATCATTCGGCCCTACGGGGACACGACCGGGGACGGGATGGTGCAGCTGTCGTTCACGCTGCCGGTCCCGCACGACAAGCGGGCCGAGGGGGCCGCGCTGCAGCTCGCCGCCAAGATGGGGATGGATCCGGCGATGCTCGTGCACGCCAAGCAGATGGGGGACGGGTTCACGTTCTTCGTCGTGTACGGCAAGGTCGGGCACCTGGTCGACACCGAGAAGGTGCAGGTCGTCGAGCGGGACTTTCCGCTGCTGTCGGCCAAGGAGGTCAACGCGGTCATCAAGCGGGGGCTGCGCCGCCGGCTCAACGTGGTCGGCGCGTGCATCGGGACCGACGCGCACACGGTCGGCATCGACGCGATCCTCAACCTCAAGGGCATCGCGGGGGAGAAGGGCCTGGAGTCGTACCGGGAGGTCGCGGTGACCAACATGGGCGCACAGGTGTCGGTGCCCGACCTGGTCGAGACGGCGCGCGCGCAGAAGGCCGACGCGGTGCTGGTCTCCCAGGTGGTCACCCAGCGCGACGCGCACCTGCAGAACACCCGGGCCATGTCGGCGGCGTTCCGGGAGGCGCTGCCGGAGGGCCGGCGTCCTTTGCTGATCGTCGGCGGGCCGCGGTTCGACGAGCTCATGGCCGGCGAGCTCGGCGTCGACCGGATCTTCGGCCGCGGCACGACCCCGCGCGAGGTCGCCTCCTACCTCGTCCACGCCCTTGTCGGGAGCTCACATTGATCACCGTCACGCACCGCCGGTACGTCCCGTACTCGCACGCCCATTACGCCGGGAACCTCGTGGACGGGGCGTACTCCCTCGGGCTTTTCGGCGATGTCGCCACCGAGGTGTGCATCCAGCTGGACGGGGACGAGGGGCTGTTCGCCTCCTACGACGACGTGCAGTTCAAGGCGCCCGTGCAGGCCGGCGACGTCCTCGAGATCACGGCCACGGTGATCAAGATGGGCACCCGCTCCCGGAAGATCGCGTTCGAGTCCAAGGTCGTCTGCCGCGGGACCGGGGGGTCGTCGGCCGCGGTGCTCGACGAGCCGATCGTGGCGGTGACGGCCACGGGCACGGTGGTCGTGCCGCCGAAGGCATGACCGCGGCGGTCTGCGTCGACGTCGGGTCCACGTACACGAAAGCCTGCCGGGTCGATCTCGGGACCGGGGAGATGACCGGGCGGGCCGAGGTCCCGACCACCTCCGCGAGCGACGTGCTCCAAGGCCTCGATGCCGCCGTCGCGCTCGTCGGCGGTTCCCCGACCGATCAGCTGTACGTCTGCAGTTCGGCGGGCGGTGGTCTGCGACTGGCGGTGGTCGGCTACGAGTCCCTGGTGACCGCCGAGGCGGGGCACCGCGTCGGTCTGTCGGCCGGTGCTCAGGTCGTACACGTGGCCAGTGGGAATCTCGACGGCCGGGCGGTGACCGCTTTGCGGGAGTCCCGCCCGGATGTGATTTTGCTGGTGGGTGGCACGGACGGGGGTGATTCGTCCGTTCTGCTGCACAACGCCCGGCGCCTGGCGACCTCCCGCCTGCGGGTGCCGGTCGTGCTGGCCGGAAACGCCGAGGCTCGCACGGATGCCGCCGCCGTTCTGGAAGACCGGGGCATATCGGTCACGGTGACATCGAATGTTCTGCCCAGGATCGGGGTGCTCGACCCCGGCCCCGCCCGGGCGGCCATCCGGGACGTGTTCCTGCGGCACGTGATCGGCGGCAAGAAACTGTCCCGGGGTGGGCGGTTCGCCTCGCTTGTCCGGGCCGCGACGCCCGACGCCGTGCTCGCCGGGGTCGAGCTGCTCGCCGACCTGACCGGCAAGGGCGTCCTGGTGGTGGACGTGGGCGGGGCGACCACCGACGTGTACTCGGCGCTGGTGCCCGACGCCGAGCTGGAGACCGGCCCCCGCCGCGATGTCGCCGGCACCCTCTGGCGCGCCCGGACCGTGGAGGGTGACCTGGGTGTTGCAGTCGGTGCGCCCGGAACTGTGGCCGCTGCCACAGCCGAGAAATTGGCACTTCCGGATGGCGGACAACCGCCGACGCCGGAGAGTGATCGATCTCTGGCCGCCGCGGCGGCCGTCGTGGCGCTGCGGCGGCATGCCCGCGGTCACTCTCCGGGTCCCGGCCGGCCACGCACGGGAGGCCGTGACCTGCGGGAGGTCCGCCTGGTGGTCGGCTCGGGCGGGGTGTTGCGGCACGGTGGCGGCCGATATGTGCTGGAAGCGGTGCTGGCCGACACGGCCGGCGGCTGGGCCGCCCCGACCGGCGCGCGGACGGTCGTCGACGAGCGCTACGTGCTCGCCGCGGCGGGCCTGCTGGCCATCGATCATCGTGACGCCGCGGTATGTCTGTTGAACACGCTGTAACTCGATCGGGTACGGGACATGACACGCCGAGGAACACGACACGCCCAAGCGCGGGACAGGCGGTTGACAGGCGGCCGGGGGCCGGACGTACCGTCTTCAGGTCCTGAGCACGGCAAGCGATCGTTGTCTACTTCGTTCCTCCTCCCACTGGCCGCAGTCCTCGCAGGGGTCGCGCGTTCAGCCAGGTCCAGTGGGTGGGGGTCGGCGGGGCGGCAGTTGACCGATTGCACCGTCGGTGGGGCAGGGGGTCGAAACGGCGCCAGTAGACAACGGCACGACGAGGGCAGCCAGTCCGCGGCGCGTCGGTCCGAAGGCGTACGCGACGTCCTGCTGACCCACCGGTCGTGCCCGGGAGTCAAGGGAGCACAGGAGGCGCGGCTGCGGTCGCGCCTCTTCCTTTTCACCTGGTGTTCCCGCGTTCCCGGTTCCCAGCATGGACCGGTAGCCTTCCGCGCGTGGAAATGACGCTGCAGCCCCCGGTCGCGCCGCAGGCCAGGGTGCCCGCCGGGCCGCCCGCGCCGGTGCCGTTGAGGCCGGCCCTGATCCTCTCGGTCGCCGCCGGCCTGGCGCTGCTGCTCGCCCTTCCGCCGTTCGATCTGTGGCCGCTCGCGATCGCCGGGGTGGCGCTGCTGGCCGTCGCGACCCACCGGCGGCGGCTGCGGGCCGGTTTCGGGCTCGGCTTCCTGGCCGGCGCGGTGCTGTTCTACCCGCTGCTGCACTGGACGAGCTTCGCGGCGGGCTGGCTGCCGTGGGCTCTGCTGTCCACCGCCGAGGCCGTCTTCTTCGGGCTCACCGGCCTCGCGACGGCCTGGCTGCGCCCGCTTCTCGACCGCTACCGGGGACTGCTGTGGCCGCCGCTGCTCGGCCTGCTCTGGGTCACCCAGGAGGCGGTGCGCGACCGGGCGCCGTTCGGCGGGTTCCCGTGGGGGCGGCTCGCGTTCAGCCAGGCCGACGCGCCCGCGCTGCGGTTCGCCGCGTACGGCGGAGCCCCGGCCGTGACCTTCGCCGTGGCCGCAGCCGCCGGCGCCCTGGCCGGCGTCTACCTTCTGCTCCCGTCCTGGCGCTTCTGGCAGATCGTCCCGGGGCTGAACTGGCGCAGGCCGTGGCGCGAGCCGGTGATCGCGCTCCTGGTGATCGCCTTCGCGCTGGTCATCCTGCCGCGCGCCCTGCCGGTCGGCGACGAGAGCGGCCCCACCAAGACCGTCGCGATCGTCCAGGGCAACGTGCCCCGCCTCGGCCTCGAGTTCAACGAGCAGCGCCGGGCCGTGCTCGACAACCATGTGAAGGCCACCCTCGCGCTGGCCGACGACGTGAAGGCCGGCAAGCAGCCGCAGCCCGACCTGGTCGTCTGGCCCGAGAACTCCAGCGACATCGACCCGCTGCGCAACCAGGACGCGGCCAGCGAGATCTCGGCGGCCGCCGACGCCATCGGCGCCCCGATCCTGGTCGGCGCCGTCCTGCGCACCAACAACCCGGCCGACATCAAGAACGCCGGCCTGCTCTGGGTCCCCGGCGCCGGCCCCGACCCCACCCAGCAGTACGTGAAACGGCACCCCGTCCCGTTCGCCGAGTACATGCCGCTGCGCTCGATCGCGAAGCTCGTCTCCGACAAGGTGGATCTGGTCAAGAACATGCTGGCCGGCACCGAGCCCGGCGTGCTGAAGACCGGGCCGCTCACCCTCGGCGACGTGATCTGCTTTGAGGTCGCGTACGACTCGATCGTCCGGGACACGGTCACCGGCGGCGCCCAGGTCCTCGCCGTGCAGACCAACAACGCGACCTTCAATGCCGCCGAGGCCAAGCAGCAGATGGCGATGGTGCGGCTGCGCGCGGTCGAGCACGGCCGCGACTCGCTGATGATCTCGACGGTCGGCGTCTCGGGATTTGTCGACGTCTACGGCAACGTCCACAAGGAGACCGGCTTCAACACCAAGGCGGTGAAGGTGCGTGCCATGCACCTGGGTTCGTCGCGTACGCTGGCGACTCGCTTGGGTGTCTTGCCCGAGATTGCGGCCGTCGCTCTGGCGGTTGCAGCCCTGGCCGGCGCGTTTGTGCTACGGCGCGGCCGGCGCGAGAAAACCGACGACGGTGCGGAAAAGGCGGAGGCACGGTGAGCGAGGCGGAGGGGTACCCGGGAGTGGGACGGGTGCTGGTGGTCGTCCCGACCTACAACGAGGCGGACAACATCCGCATGATCACCGGCCGGGTCCGCGCCGCCGTGCCCGCCGTGGACATTCTCGTGACCGACGACAACTCGCCCGACGGCACCGGGACGATCGCCGACGAGCTCGCGCTGGCCGACGACCACATCTTCGTGCTGCACCGGGCGGGCAAGGAGGGCCTCGGCGCCGCGTACAAGGCCGGCTTCGCCTGGGCCAAGGACAAGGGGTACGACGCGGTCGTCGAGATGGACGCGGACGGCTCGCACGCCCCCGAGGAGCTGCCGCTGCTGCTCGACGCGCTCCACGACCACGACGCGGTCCTCGGCACCCGGTACATCCAGGGCGGCAGCGTCCACAACTGGCCGGCGCACCGGCTGCTGCTCTCCCGCGGCGGCAACATCTACATCCGGATGGCGCTGGGCATGCCGTTCCGCGACGCGACCGGCGGCTACCGCGCGTACCGGATGCCGGTGCTCGACGCGATCAATGTGGAGACCGTCGCCTCGACCGGGTACTCCTTCCAGGTCGAGCTCGCCTGGCGGTCGTTCAAGCACGGTTTCCGGATGACCGAGGTGCCCATCACGTTCACCGAGCGCGAACACGGCGTCAGCAAGATGAGCGGCAACATCTTCAAGGAACAGCTGCTCAGGGTCACCGCGTGGGGGGTGCAGTCACGCCGCGACGGCCTGCTCAAGCTGCTCGGCCGCAAGCAGCGCCAGGGTTCGACCTGGCCGTGACCGGGCGCCACCGTGTCATGCTGGACGAGTTGGCATGACTGGGGAGGACCACATGCAGCGTCGAGGATTCGCCCTGCTGCCGCTCGCGCTTGCCGTTCTGGCTGTCGCCGAGGTGGCGGTCTTCCTGGCCGTCGTGCACGCGATCGGCGGTGGCTGGGCCCTGCTCCTGCTGGCCGTCTTCACGCTGGGCGGCATGGCGCTGCTGCGCCGCGAGGGCATTCGCGGCTGGCGGGCGTTCCAGGCGGCGGCCGTGGAGGGCCGCCCGCCGGGTCCCGAGGTGACCAATTCGCTGGTCGGCCTGGGCGGTGCTCTGCTGCTGGCCGTGCCCGGCTTCATCACCTCGGTCGCCGGCCTGCTCCTGCTGCTGCCGCCCGGCCGCATCTTCGCCCGCCGGGGCGTCGAGCGTTTCACCGAGCGCCGCATCGACCCGGCCGTCGCGGGCGACCTCTTCGGCCCGCGACGCGTCAAGGTCCGCCGCGGCGAGCCGGTCGTGGTCGTGCCCGAGCAGACGCCCGCGCACACCCCGTCGGCCGCCATCGAGGGAGAGGTCATCGAGGGCGAGGTTCTCCGCTGAGACCCTCAGGTAGGGTGACGGCCGGCCGACTATCCACCGGTGACCGGGAGAACAAGCCCGGCGAATTGCCGGATAACCGGCCGGGTGACCGACATCGCAGTACCCGCAGAACACTCATAACCCCGTAAAGTGGACCAAGGTCCACTGCGGCGAGGGTTCGCGGTGACGGGAACGGGCCGGGTCCGGTTACGCTCGTAGCGTTAACACTGCCGTCACAACGGTGGTCCAGAGCCTTGGCGACCGTGGAATCCCACGGCCGCCCCTTTCGTTACACCAACGAGAGCAGCACCACGAGCGAGGGGATAGCCGATCATGGGCGAACGCATGCTGCGCGGCAGCCGTCTAGGCGCAGTCAGCTACGAGTCCGACCGCAACACCGAGCTGGCGCCCCGGCAGACCCGAGAGTACCTGTGCGTCAAGGGTCACCAGTTCGAGGTGCCGTTCGCCGTCGACGCCGAGGTGCCCACCACCTGGGAGTGCAAGTTCGACGGCAGCGTCGCCCGCCTGGTCGACGGCAGCGAGCCCGAGCAGAAGAAGGCAAAGCCGCCGCGCACCCACTGGGACATGCTCCTCGAGCGCCGATCGATCTCGGAGCTGGAGGACATCCTGAACGAGCGGCTCCAGGAGGTCCGTACCCGTCGGGGCCGTTAGTTCCTATCGCTGAAAGGCCGTCCCTTGCCCGGGGCGGCCTTTTCGCTTGTCCGCTCCGCCGCCGACCGGGGGGCATCAGGCCAGGATCCTAGGATGCCTTAGCGGCGGTGCTCGCTCCCCGCGAGCCGTTCGCCATTCAGTTGGCCGGTTCGGTTCGGGGCTGGGGGGCTGCTGGGCGGGACGTGCCGAGGGTGGCCAGGGCGGAGGCCAGGTCGCTCACCTGGGCGGTCAGCTGGGTCGCCCGGGACTGGGCTGCTTCCGCCTCGGCCCGGGCAGCTTGCGTCTCGGCCCGTGCCGTTGCCGCTTCGGCTCGGGCCGCTTCCGCTTCGGCTCGGGCGGCGGCCAGGCGGCGTTCCAGGTCGGAGCTGTCCTGGGCTGCGGTCTCGGCGGCGCGGGTCAGGTTGTCGCGGGTCTGGCGGAGGGCTTCTCGTTCGGTGGTGGCCTCGGTCAGGGCGTTACGGGCCTGGGCCAGCTCGGCTTCCGCTTCGGTGCGGGCGGTGGCGGCTTCCCGGCGTACGTCATCGGTGGTTTTCTCTGCGGTCCTGAGCTGGTCGGTTAGGTCTTCTATGCGGGCTGCGGCCGAGCGGGCCTCGTTGACGGCGTTGGCCAGGTCGCGTTCCAGGGTGTCGCGTTCGCGGCGGGACTGCTGGAGGTCGGCCTGGGCGGTCCGCAGCTCGGTGCGGGCGGCGTCGCGGTCGGCCTCGGCCCGGTCGCGGAGGGCCGCGGCGGCGGTGGCTTCGCGGCGGGCCTCGTCGCGTTCGGTGTGGGCCTGGGTGGCGTAGCCGGCGGCGGCGGTGGCCTTCTGGGCGGCCTCCTCGGCCTGGTGGCGGGCCTCGTCCCGCTCGGCGATCGCGGCCGCGGTCACCTGCTGGGCGTTGGCGGCGGCGGTCTCGGCCCGTTCGACGTCGCGGCGGGCGTCGTCGCGCTCGGTGTGTGCGGCAGCGATGGTGCCGGAGGTCTCGGCTCGCAGCTCGGCGAGCTGGCGTTCCACGCCGGCCGGGGAGAGCTCGGAGTGCAGGGACTCGGACAGCGTGCCGACCAGCTGGTCGAGGCGGTCGACGATCTCCCAGGTGCGGGCGACCTGGCCGGCCAGGCCCGGGGACGAGCGGTGGCGCATCCTGCTGTTGCGGGAGGCTCGCTGGCACTCGCCGTCGTTGTCGCGGCAGTAGCGGAACGGGCGGCCGGCGGCGGCTCGCTGCGGGACCGGGCGGCCGCAGTGGGCGCAGGGGCGGGTCTCGGTGTCGGGGGTGACGTCGTTGTCGCTCATCGCCAGGCCAGCCTAGGCGGGGCCGGCCCGCCGCCCGCGCCACCACACCGGCGCGAATTTCCCGCCCCACCATCATCCTAGGACGCTCTACGCGACGTGCGCTTCGTCACGCCGCTCACGGCCAAGGCAAAGGTCAAACCCAAAAAGGAATCAACGACTACCCACCTTTTCCTTGGCCTCGGGCCGTTGGTGGGCAGGAGTAGCGTTCGGGTTCGGGGGGACAACGCGGAGGCGGGCTATGGATCTACATCGCGTGGTGCTGACGCTGGCGCTGTCGGCGGCGATCCTGCTGGTGTTGCTCGCGATCGTGCTGGTCTATCGGTTCGTGACGTTCTGCCTGGCCGACCTCAACGGGGCGCCGGTGGTGACCGGGTTGCCCCGGGACACGTGGCGGCTGCTGATCGTGTTCCTGATCCCGATCGGCGGGATGCTCTACCTTCGTTTCGGCCGGCCCCGCTGACCTGGGCCCGTGCTCGCCTGCGGCCCTACTTGCTCGTCGGGGTGGGGGACAGGAACTCCTTGGCGGCGGGGGCCAGGGCGGCGGCTTTGACCATGTGGGTCTGGCCGGGGAGCGTCCGGTACTGGGCCGTGGGGAGCGCCTCGCTCAGGGCCTTGGCGGCGTTGCGCATGTACTGGGGGCTCTTGCCGCCGTCCATGACCAGGGCGGGGACACCGACGGCCGACCAGCGGGCCGGGTCGAGGGGGACGCCGCCACCGGTGTCGCCAAGGATGTGCAGGTCGTAGGGGAGGGTGGGGGCTACGGCCTTGAGCTTCTTCCAGGGTGGGGTCAGCGCCATGATGTGGACCATCGCGGCCGGCATGCCCACATGCTTCATGAACTTCTTGAGGGCGCCGCTGCGGTCGTCGCGGGCGATCATGGCTTCGGTGTCGGGGACGAAGGACTCCTCGCGGGGCTCCCTCGTGTTGTCGACGATGAACGGGGGCTCGTAGAGGGCGAGCCGGGTGATGCCGGGGAGCTTGGCGGCGGCGTCGGCGGCCAGGACGGCGCCGGAGGAGGTGCCGAGCACGGCGGCCTCGCCACCGGCGGCGGTCAGGACGGCGGCCAGGTCGTCGATCTCGCGGTCTTCGGACCAGGGGAGGGTGTTGCCGCTCTCCCCTCGTCCGCGGCGGTCGTAGAGGTGGACGGTGAAGGTGTCGGCCAGGGCGGCGGCCAGGCCGCGGGCGGGGCCGAAGTCGCGGTAGCACATGGCGCCGTCGACCAGGATCAGGGCGGGGCCGGTGCCGGTGGTCTCGTAGGCGATGGTGGTGCCGTCGGCTGAGGTGACGGTGGGCATGGCTGTTGGTCCCTTCACGCGGGCAGCTGGGTCAGGAAGGCGGCCCAGTCGGTGTCGTCGGGGGTGATCAGGGCGTGGGCGGCGACCATGCTGCCGTGGAAGCCGCGGACGTAGCGGTACAGGCCGTCGGGCGTGCTCAGGCCGAGGGTGTGCGGGTTGACGAAGTAGACGTGACCGCCGCCGGGGACCGGGTCGCCGGGCTGGGGCCGGGGGCCGAGCCCGAGGGCCTTGTGGAGGGCGGCCCAGGTGGCGGGCCAGTCGGTGACCGGCGGGCCGAAGGCGGTGACCGGGGTCGCGTGCCGGCCGGGGAAGCGGTTGAGCTGCTCGACGAGGGTCGCGAAGAACAGCTGGGTGCCGTACTGCATGGCCTCGTATTCGTCGGACCAGTCGTCGCCGGGGAGGAATCCGCTGGTCACCGCGCGGAGCGTGGTCGCCGCGTGGTCGCGGGCCTCGACGAGGTATTCGTAGGCGACGAATCTGCCGTCGGGTGCGGGCTCCGACGCGTACGCGAAATGGTGTGGGGGGTTGGTGGTTTGGATCGTGCCGGTGGGGATCCAGCTGTCGCCGAAGGCGGTGCGGACGGTGTCGCCGTCGATCTCGGTGCGGCCGATGAACCAGGTGGAGATGCCGGGGCCGGTGGCGATCGCGTCCCAGATCTGGTCGGGGGTGGCGTCGACGGTGGCGTCGAGGCGGGTCTCGAATTCCTTGCCCATGTCGGTTACTTCTCTTCCGTCCGGGAGTCTTCGGTCCGGGAGTCGAGGGCTGGGTGGACGGCGACGACGAGGCGGTGCTTGCGGCCGGTTTCGCTGTGGTACTTGCTGAGCAGTGTGGTGACGCTGTCGGTGAGCTCGGCGGCGAAGGCGGCGCGGTCGTCGGGGGTGGCGAAGCGGATCTCGGCGTCGAGGGCGTACGTGGCGACGCGTTGTCGGGCCGAGGTGGCGCCGGTGATGAGGGCGCCGACGTCGCGGACGAGGCGGCCGGCGAGGGCGAGCAGCCAGCGGGCGGAGAGGCGGTCGGGGGCGCGGCCGGGGTCGGGGGCGACGGCGGCCATGGCGGCGGGGGAGATGACGTAGGAGGCGGCGGTGGCCTGCATCATGCGCTCGGTGACGTTGCCCTTGCGGCGTTCCTCGACGAGCTCGATGAGGCCGTGTTGCTCGAGGGTGCGCAGGTGGTAGTTGACCTTTTGCCGGGGCAGGCCGATCTTGCCGGCGAGCATGGTGGCGCTGCCGGGCTGGGCGAGCTCGGCGAGGAGCCGGCTGCGGATCGGGTCGAGGGAGACCTCGGCGGCGGCGGGGTCCTCGATGACGGCTATGTCGTGCATGGGTCCGACTGTCTCACCGAAAACAAAAGTTGTCTAGCCCGTAAATGTCGTCGGTTAGGCTGGCGGGTGTGGATCATTTGCTGCGGGACGGGTGGGTCGCTACTCCGCTGACGCACGGCCTGGTCAATGAGGTGACCAGGGGCGTGTGGCGGGTGCGGCGCGATGGCGGGACGGCGATCCTGAAGGTGGTGACGCCGCGGCGGGCGGGGGCGGCGGCGCATCTGGCGGCCAGTGATGATCCGGGGCACTTCAACTATTGGCGGCGGGAGGTTCTGGCGTACTCGTCGGGGGTGGCTTACTCGGCGTTTCCGCTGGTGTCGGCTCCGGCGCTGATCGAGATTGTGGAGTGCGCGGACGGGTCGGTGGCTATTGGGCTGGAGGATGTTGCCGCTTCGGGGTCGCCTGGCTCGTTGTCCCCCCGCGATCTTGGTGAGTTCGCGTTTCGGCTGGGTGCTGGGCAGGCGAGGTGGGTGGGCGCTCCGCCGACGCAGCCTTGGCTCGCGCGGGACTTTCTGCGGGACTACACGCTGAACCAGCCCGTCGACGGGGTGCTGGATTGGGATCATCCTTTGGTGGCGGCGGCCTGGCCGGCTTCGCTGCGGGAGAGCCTGCGGCGGTTGTGGGAGCGGCGTCTTTCGGTGCTCGCGGCTGCCGATGACCTTCCGCGCACGTTGTGCCATCACGATGTGTGGCCGATGAACCTGGTCGTCGCGGAGCGTGGCCCGGTCCTGCTGGACTGGGCGTTCGTGGGGCCGGGCGCGGTCGGCGAGGATGTGGCCAACCTGGCGCTGGACACGTTCTTCGACGGCCTGATCGACGTGGCGCTGCTCGAGCCGGTGCTGGCGGCGGTGATCGACGGCTATGTGCGCGGAATGGACGGGGCGGTCGACGCGGCCGTGGTCCGGCGGGCGATCACGGTGACCGGCGCGGCGAAGTACTTCTGGCTGGCGCCGCGGATGATTCTGCGGGCTTCACGGGAGCAGGCCGGGCCGGAGGTCTACGACAAACGGGCCCTGGCCGAGGTTTTCGCCGGCCGGCGGCCGGTGCTGGAGGTGGTGGCCCGGTGGGCGGATGAGGTGCTGGCGGGTTGAGGGCGGCCGAGCACCCCCTCGGTACCATCCATCCCAATCGTTGAGTACGGGGGTGTCCGATGCGCCGGCGTGGGTTGGCGGCTGTGGTGCTGGTGGTGGTGTGTGCGCTGCTCGTGGCGCCCGCTCCGGCGCTGGCCGCGGCCTGTGACTCGCTGCCGCCGAAAGCGCAGGTCTTCAAGGGTGTCCCGGCCGAGGACCAGGTGTATGCGCCGAAACGTCTCGCGCAGTTCGCGACCGGCAAGGGCATCCGGGTCGCGGTGATCGATTCCGGGGTGGACGCCGGCACCGCGCAGCTCGCTGGCCGGGTCGACCGGGGCAACGACTTCCTTCGGGACGACAAGAGTGGGCGGCAGGACTGCGTCGGCCACGGTACCGAGGTGGCCAGCATCATCGCGGCCCGTCCGGCCGCCGACACGGGTTTCCAAGGGCTGGCGCCGGGCGCGATCATCGTCCCGGTCCGCATCAGCGAGCAGGAGGAGGTCGACGGCAAGGCGGTCGGCGACCAGGGCTCGCCGGCGCAGTTCGCCGCGGCCATCGACTGGGCCGTCGACCAGGGCGACGCCCAGGTGATCAACCTGTCGCTCATCATGACCGGCGAGAGCTCGCTGGTGGAGGCCGCCGTCCGCCGGGCGATCGCCGCCGGGGTCGTGGTGGTGGCCGCGGCCGGCAACCACGCCACCGACCAGCCCGGCACCAAGACGTTCCCCGCGAGCGTCGACGGTGTCATCGGCGTCGGCGCGGTCGCTCCCGATGGTGTACGGGCCGACTTCTCCCAGCGCGGCGACTTCGTCGACCTGGTCGCCTACGGCAAGGGCGTGACGGCCGCCGCCCGCGGCTCGGGCCACACGACCGTGCAGGGCACCAGCTTCTCGGCGCCGTTCGTCTCGGCCACGGTCGCGCTGCTGCTCGAGCGTTTCCCCGGCCTGACACCCGCCCAGGTCCTCAACCGCCTGCAGGCCACCGCCGACCCCCCACCCGGCGGCCGCGACGAGTACGGGGCCGGCCTGCTCAACCCCTACCGCGCCCTGACCGAGACGCTGGCCCCGGCCGCCCGCGCTCCCGCGGCTCCCCAGGTGATGAACCCCAACGACCCGGCCGCCGCCGCCCTGGCCAATCGCCGGGCCCATTCCCAGCGCATGGCTCTCTGGTTCGCCGCCGTCGGCGCCGCCCTGGTTCTGCTGCTGGCCGCCGCCGCCCTGATCGTCCGGCGGGGCCGCACCCGCGGCTGGCAGCCGGCCGATCCCCGCCATCCCTGATCCGCCGCCGCGGCCGCTGGCTCGCATGCCCGTGGGTGGGTGCGCTCGGGGCGTCCGGCATCGGTCCCCGGGTGGCTTGCCATGGACCGGCCCGTGCCTGGTCACGCGCGGTGCCGCCTGTTGCGCTCGGCGTTCTCCGACCCCGCGCAAGGTTGAAGACAACTTTCCAGCCCTTCACCCGCATCGAGCTGGGCGTGTCGCATCGGGTGGGGCGGGACAGAGGCGTTGGCGGGCTGGGCGGTGGGGGAAACGTCCTGTGTTGCTGATGGTGTATGTGGGGGGCTGCCGAGTTTCGGGGGTATAGGGGTGGGGTTACGGTCCGGCCATGGCGATGAAAGCGCTTACAAAGGCGACCATCTATCAGGTTGCCCAGGTGGCTGGGGTTTCCATCGCCACGGTGTCGCGGGCTCTGCGGGACTCGGACCTGGTTACTCAGCAGACTCGGGAAAAGGTTTTGGCGGCGGCGCGGGAGTTGCAGTTCACGCCCAGCCGGCTGGGGCGGTCGCTGGCTGAGGGGCGGCATGCGGCGAACGGGATCGTGTTTCCGGATCTTGTGGGGCCGTACTACGCGGAGGTCGTGCTGGGGTACGAGGCGGCGGCGGCCGGGTTCGGGTCGAGCGTGCTGATTCTGGCTACTCGGGGGCGGGCTGACGCCGAGGCGGCGGTGCGGGACATGGCGTCGCGGGTGGACGGGCTGACCGTGATGGGGCAGTCGGTCAGTGACGAGTTCATCGCCAAGCTGGCGGCTACCGGGCTGCCGATCGTGTTGCTGTCGCGGGATCCGGTGCCGGGTGTGGACACGGTGCGGCCGCAGAACCAGCGGACGGCCGAGGCGCTCGTGGAGCATCTGCTCGAGCACGGGCACCGGCGCTTCGTGTTTCTCGGGGACCCGGACGTGGCGCCCGACTTCGCCGGCCGCTATGCGGGTACGCAGGCGGGGCTGGCCCGGGCGGGGGTCGCGCCGGCTGACCTCGTACGCGCACATGGGTTTGATCTTGATGCGGGCCGGGCGGCGGCGCGGGGGCTGGACGCGGACGCGGTGATCTGCGCGAACGACGAGCTCGCCCTCGGGGTGCTGCTGGAGCGCCCGACACAGATCGTGACCGGCTGGGATGACCTGCTGGCGGCGCGGTTCGCGGGGCTGACCACGGTGCGTCAGCCCATGCGTGAGCTCGGTGCGACCGCGGCCCGCTGGCTCAACCGGCGCATCACCGAAAGCAGCGACAAGCCCGCCGCCCCGCGGCGGCGGGTCCTTCCGACGCGGCTGGTCGTGCGGAGCAGCTGCGGCATCCACTCCCCGGAGGTTCACCGATGAGGCAACGATGCGAGGTTCACCGATGAGGCAACGATTCGTCGCCGCCGCCGCGTGTGCGGCGCTGGCGCTGAGTGTCGCGGCCGGCTGCGGGCGCGACTCGAGCGGAGGGTCCGAGACCGCCAAGGCGGTCGGCGAGGGCAAGGCCAGCGGAGAGATCACCGTCTGGGCGATGGGCACCGAGGGCGAGAAGCTCGCCGAGTTCGCGAAGGGATTCACCGCCGAGAATCCCGACGCCAAAGTCACCGTGACCGCCGTCCCGTGGGAGGCGGCGCATCAGAAAATCGCGTCGGCTATCGCCGCGAAGCAGACCCCGGACGTGTCGATGATCGGCACGACCATGCAGGGCGAGTTCGCCAAGACCGGCGCGCTCGACCCGACACCGACCGATCTGTTCCAGAAGAGCGCGTTCTTCCCGGGCGCCTGGGATACGACCGTCGTCGATGGCACCTCGTTCGGCGTGCCGTGGTACGTGGAGACGCGCGGCATCTACTACCGTACCGATCTGGCCGCGAAGGCGGGATTCCCGGACGGGCCGAAGACGTGGGACGACCTGACCGCGATGACCAAGGCGATGCAGACCAAGGCCGGCGCGAAATGGGGCATCAACCTGCAGCCGCCGAACAAGACCGGCAGCTGGCAGTCGCTGCTGCCGTTCGCCTGGTCGAACGGGGCCGACATCGCGGCCGGCGGGAAATACACGTTCGACACGCCGGAGATGACCGAGGCGCTGCAGTACTACCAGTCCTTCTTCACGCAGAAAGTGGCGCCGCCGAGCCTGCCGGCCGGCTCGATGGAACCGGCATTCGTCAAGGGTGAGGTCGGCGCGTTCATCTCCGGTCCCTGGCACGTCGGGATCCTGAACGACCAGGGCGGCAAGGACTTCACGGTCGCGCCGATGCCGACCGGCAAGTCGTCGACGTCGTTCATCGGCGGCAGCAACATCGCCGTGTTCAAGGACGCGAAGAACCGGGACGCCGCCTGGAAGTTCCTGGCCTGGCTGAGCAAGCCCGACGTGCAGGTGAAGTGGTATCAGACGGTGTCGGACCTGCCGGCCGTGCAGTCGGCATGGACCGATCCGGCATTGACCGGAGACAAAATCCTCAAGGTGTTCGGCGAGCAGCTGAAGTCGGCCAAGGCGCCGCCGCCGTATCCGACCTGGGAGCAGGTCTCGGCGGTGCTCGACACCGAGATCGAGAAGGTGTGCTCGGGCCGGGAGGAGCCGGCGGCCGCGCTGAAGGCGGTGCAGCAACAGGCCGACGCCATCGGGACCGGGGTCTGAGGTGGCCGTCACCGTGGTGCGGGCGGGCACCCACCGCGCCGTTGCCGAAAACCGGCCCGCCGCCCGGAAATGGCGGCGGGCCGTCACCGGCTGGTCGTTCGCGGCGCCGTTCACCGTGCTGTTCGTGGTGTTCGCGCTGCTTCCGGTGGTGGCGTCGCTGGTGATGAGCTTCACCGATCTGCGCGCCACGGATCTGCGGCACCCGTTCGCGGTCAACTTCGTCGGGATCGACAACTACACCCGGCTGTTCTCCGACGCGCAGTTCCGCCGGGCCGCGGTCAACACGGCCGTCTTCGTGGTCATCGGGGTGCCGTTGACGGTGGTGGCGGCATTGGCGGCGGCGAATGCGCTGAACTCCGGCCTGATCCGGCTCCGCGGCCTGTTCCGGGTCGGGTTCTACCTGCCGGTGGTGACCAGCATCGTGGCGATCGCGGTGGTGTGGCGGTTCCTGCTCGACCCGGGCGCGGGCCTGGTCAACGACGTGCTCGCCCGGGTCGGCATCGACGGCCCCAACTGGCTGGGCGACACCCGCACCTCGCTCGCCTCGATCATCGTGATGGCGGTGTGGCGGAACTTCGGGGCGCTCATGGTGATTTTCCTGGCGGCGCTGCAGGGCATTCCCGTCGACCTGTACGAGGCGGCGACGCTCGACGGCGCGGGACGGTGGCAGCAGTTCCGCCGGATCACACTTCCGCTGATGCGGCCGGCCCTGCTGTTCGGGGCGGTCATCACCGGCATCGGATTTCTGCAGCTGTTCGAGGAGCCGCTGGTGATGACGCAGGGCGGGCCGCTCTCGTCGACGCTGTCGGTGTCCTACCACATCTACAACCAGTTCGGATTCGGCAATTACGGGTACGCGTCGGCGGCGGCGTACGTGCTGTTCGTCGCGATCGTCGCCCTGTCGGCGCTGCAGTTCCGGCTTCTGGGGGCGCGCGATGACCGCTAGACGTGACCTGATCGCCCGGACCGTCCTCTACCTCATCCTGATCGCCGGGCTGCTGGTCGTGGTCGGGCCGTTCCTGTGGATGCTGCTGTCCTCGTTCAAGCCCGAGGGCGAGATCCGGTCGGTGCCGCCGACCTGGTGGCCGTCGCACTGGACCCTCGTCCATTACCGCGACCTGTTCGCCCGCCTCGATTTCCCGCGGTACTTCGCGAACTCGGCGATCGTCGCCGTCCTGGTGACCGTGGGGAATCTGCTGTTCTGCTCGCTGCTCGGCTACGCCCTGGCGAAACTGAACTTCCCGGGGCGCAAGGCGCTGTTCCTCATCGTGCTGGGCATGCTGATGGTGCCGGGCATGGTGCTGTTCGTGCCGCAGTTCGTGCTGGTCAGCAATCTGGGACTGGCCAACTCGTACGCCGGGCTGGTGCTGCCGTTTCTGGCCGGGCCGTTCGGGGTGTTCCTCATGCGGCAGTTCCTGTTGTCCATCCCCGACGACCTGATCGAGGCGGCCCGGGTGGACGGCGCCGGCGAATGGCGCATCTTCTGGCGGATCGTGCTGCCGTTGTGCCGGCCCGCCCTGGCGACGCTGGGGATTCTCACGTTCCTGGCGTCGTGGAACAACTTCCTGTGGCCGCTGGTCGTGGCCACGACCGACGACAAATACACGCTGCCGGTCGCGCTGGCGCTCTACAGCATCGGGCAGAACCGCATCTATTTCGGGCTGCTGCTGGCCGGCGCCGTCGTGGTCGTGCTGCCGGTGCTGATCGTCTTCCTCGTGCTGCAGCGGCAGTTCCTGCGCGGCATCGCCACGACCGGACTGAAGTGACGACCGGACTGAAGTGAGGAGAAACTGCCGTGCCGAGACGACTGCTCGTTTCGTTGGTGTCCTCGATCCTCGTTCTGAGTTTGCTGACCGCCGCCGCGCCCGCCGATCCGCTGCGCACCTACGCGCGGGACACGTGGCATTCGCTGGTGGCCATGACCGATCCCGCGACCGGATTGGTCGCCGACAACATCTCGGGCGACTTGTCCGTTAAGTCGACCTATACCTCGCCTACCAATATCGGCGGTTACATGTGGTCGGCCGTGGCGGCTCGCTCCCTGGGGATCATCTCGAGTCAGGAGGCGACCGCCCGGGTCTCGCGAACCCTCGACACGCTGCTAACCCTGAAACATCATGAAAAATCGGGCATGTTCTACAACTGGTACGACCCGCACACCCGGGCGGTCGTCACCACCTGGCCCGACGACGGGTCGACCGTCACGCCGTTCCTGTCCAGCGTCGACAACGGCTGGCTCGCCGCCTCCCTGCACGTCGTCGCCGGCGCGCTGCCGTCCCTGCGTACGAAGGCCTCGAAGATCTTGTCGGGGATGGACTTCGGCTTCTACTACAACCCGGACGCGGTCACCCCGGCCGGCACACACGGGCTGATCCGCGGCGGGTTCTGGGACACCGCGCCGCCCGGCTGCTCGGTCGCCGACCCGGCCCGCGCGGTCTGGTTCACCTGCAACCACTACGACATCACCGTCACCGAGCCGCGGATCGCCACCTACCTGGGCATCGCGGCCGGGCAGATCCCGCCGTCGGCGTACTTCAGCACGATGCGCACGCTGCCGGACACCTGCGACTACTCGTGGCAGGAGATGGAGCCGCAGGGGTTCACCGCCACCCACCTCGGCGTGCCGGTCTACGAGGGGTCCTACCGGTACCGGGGGATCACGTTCGTGCCGAGCTGGGGCGGCGACATGTTCGAGGCGCTGATGCCCGACCTGTTCGTGCCCGAGACGTCGTGGGGCCCGAACAGCTGGGGCCGCAACCACCCGGCCACGGTCGCCGCGCAGATCGAACACGGCCTCAACGACGCGAAGTACGGCTACTGGGGGTTCTCGCCGGCGTCGAACCCGTTCGGCGGTTACTCCGCGTGGGGTGTCGACGCGATGGGCATGGACACCGACGGTTACCCGTCCGACGTGCAGGGCGGCAAATATGACGCAGGGTTCGGCGCCTGCCGGGCCGCCGGGCCACCCGCCGTCTACGGCGACGGCGTGGTCACCCCGCACGCCGCGTTCCTCGCGCTGCCCTACGCGCGCCAGCCGGCCTTGCAGGACCTTTCCAAGATCAAGAGCAATTTCGACGCGTACGGCCCGGGCGGCTTCTACGACGCCGTGGCGGTCCGGTCGGGCACGGTCGCCAAGCGGTACCTGTCGCTGGACCAGTCCATGATCATGGGGGCGGTCGGCAATGTCCTGGCGCACGACGTGCTCCGGCGGGCCTTCGTCACCCCGCAGTTCGAGCACGCGATCCGGCCGCTGCTGGCCCAGGAGACGTTCAACGTGCCGGCCGGCCAGAGGCTGCCGCAGCTGCGCGGGACGGCCGGCCGATGACGATCGAGGACCAGGCGCGGGCCCGGTGGGCGGCCCTGATGGGCGGGGGCGGCGCGCAGGACCGCACGCCCGGGGAGCCGGTCGTGTCCGCGCTGCCCGCCCCGGCCACGGTTTCGGCCGTGGCCGGGCGCGGGCAGGTGACGGTCGCGTGGGACCCGGTTCCGGGCGCGATCGGCTACGCCGTGCACCGGGCGGAGTCGCCGGGCGGGCCGTTCGAGGTGGTCGACCACGGCGGCGGGGACGTCCTGGCCGTGCCGCACGGGCCGTTCGCGGACACCACCGGCGGGCGCGGCGGCTGGTATGCGGTCGCGGCGCTGGAGACGGTCAACGCGATCGGGCCCCTCTCCGACCCGGTCGCGGTGTCGGCCGCCGATGCCCCGTCCGGCGAAGTGGCCGTCACGGTCGGGGAGGGCGGCGGGCCGCTGCACCGGGTGTGGCAGGAGATGGTCGGGTCCGAGCACCTGAGCCATCTGCTGTCCACCGACACCACCGGGGGCCGGCCGATCGGGGCCGAGCTGCGGGAGGCGCTGCGCCGGGTGCACGACGAACTGGGGGTCCGGTCGGTGCGGGCGCACGCGATCCTCGGGGACGACCTCGGCGTGTACCGGGAGATCGACGGGCGGCCGGTTCACGACTTCCGGGCGGTGGACGCGGTCTACGACATCGTCCTCGGCCTGGGCATGCGGCCGGTGGTCGAGCTCGGGTACATGCCGCGGGATCTGGCTTCGGACCCGTCGCGGACGGTCTTCGCGTACGAGGGGATCATCTCGCCGCCGCGGGACTGGGACCGGTGGTACGACCTGGTCCGGGCGTTCACGGCTCACCTGGCCGACCGCTACGGGCGGGACGAGCTGCGCGCCCACTGGCGGTTCGAGGTATGGAACGAGCCGAACCTGTCGGTCTTCTGGTCGGGGACGCCGGCCGAGTACTGGCGGCTCTACTCCGAGGCGGCCCGGGCGGTGAAGTCGGTCGACCCGCTCCTGCGGGTCGGCGGCCCCGCCACCGCCGCGGTCGGCTGGATCGACGAGCAGCTCAAGGTCGGCGCGCCCGTCGACTTCCTCTCCACCCACGTCTACGGCACGATCCCGCTGGACCTGCGGCCGCTGGCCGGCGGCCGGCCGCTGCTGTGGACCGAATGGGGCGTGACCGCGACCCACGGCAGCCCCATCAACGACAGCGTGTTCGCGGCCGCGTTCCTGCTGAAGGGGATGCGCTCGGCCGCGGGCCGCGTCGACGCGCTGGCCCCGTGGGTGGTCTCCGACCACTTCGAGGAGCTGGGGCGGCCCGGGCGGTTCCTGCATGGCGGGTTCGGGCTGCTCACGGTGGGGAACCTGGCCAAGCCCAAGTTCTGGGCGCTGTGTCTGGCCCAGCGGCTGGGTGAGGACGAGCTTCCGGCGACGGTCACCGGGGACGGCGCCGGCAGCTTGGTCGAGGTGTGGGCGTCGCGGTACGCCGACGGTGGGCTGGGTGTGCTGCTGTGGAACAGCACGCTCGACCACGCGAAGTCGGCGGGGGACCAGGAGCTGGGGCGGCTGGTCCGCTTCACTGCGCCGCTGCCGGGGCCGCACACTCTTCGCGTGTGGCGAGTGGATGCCGGGCACGGCAACCTGGCCGGGGCCTGGCGGGGATCGGGATGGCCGACGGAGGACGAGTGGACGGCGTTGCGGGGGGCCGACTCGCTGCCGGAAGCCGAGGCTCCACGGCGGACCGCTCCGGGCGAGGAGATCGTCCTGGAGCTGCCGAACCCGGGCATCGCCTTTCTGGAGCTACGGCCCTCGGCCTGATGGGCCGGGCCCGCCCGGCGGCGGAAGTCGGAGCCGGTGTTGCAGCCAGGCCGAAAACGGCAGCCAAGGACCTTACTTGCGCGCGTACGGGAAAAGTTGCGTGAGCGAATGCAGGGCCGACTTGGCCGATGTCGCGGCGGCGGGGAGCAGCGGGAGGCGGACGGACGCGGTGGGGATGCGGCCCTCGGCGTGCAGGACGGCCTTGATCACCGTGGGGTTGGGCTCGGCGAACAGGCGGGAGCTCAGGCGGGCCAGGTGGTGGCCGAGCGGACGGGCGATGGTGGCGTCGCCGTCGCGCCAAGCCGTGATCAACGTGGCGTAGGCGGCGGTGGCGACGTGGGCGGAGGCCAGGATGCCGCCGTGGGCACCCATCGCCAGCAGCGGGGAGAGCAACACGTCGTCGCCGGCCAGGATCGTGAAATCGGGGGGTGCGGTGGCCAGGAACGCGACCGCCTCCTGATCGATCACGCCGGGAGCGAACTTGATGCCGGTGATGTTGGGAGTGGCGGCCAGGCGGTGCAAGGTCTCGGAGCTCAGCGGCTGGGCGGTGCGGTAGGGGACGTGGTAGACGACCAGCGGGACCGGGGACGCGGCGGCGAGGGCCTCGAAGTGGGCGAGGACGCCCTGCTCGCCGGGCCGCTGGAAGGGCGGGACCAGGCTCAGGGCGGCGGTGACGGCGGGGCGGTCGGCCAGCACCCGCAACTGGTCCTGGTCGTTGGCGCCGACGATCAGCGGGGCCTCGTGCTCGCGGCACACGGCGGCCAGCAAATCCAGCACGTCGCGGCGCTCGGCGGGGGACAGCGAGGCGGGCTCGCCGGTGGTGCCGAGCGCGACCAGACCGGTGGCGCCGTCGGTGAGCAGGGCGTGGGCCAGGGATTCCAGGGGCCGCCAGGCGACGGTGCCGTCGGCGTCGAAGGGCGTGATGACCGGGACGTAGAGCATGGGACTCACCGTGCCGTTCCGAGATGGGTTAGGTCCAGTTAGTTCTGCTTCCGGATCCGTTAGCGGCACTTAAACGTGCCGGTGGTGCGGCCACGGCGATGTATACGGTGGCGCCTGGCGATCAGATGAGTGCTTGGAGCCACGGGTCGCTCGCCCGCCGGCCGCGGCCGGGTCACCACTGGCCGATGAGCGGCGTGTCCGGGTCATGCCGTCGCCAGGCGTCGGTGAGGCGGGTGAGGCGGGTGGGGGCGGCGATGCCGCGCACGGTGTCGATCTTGACGCCGGTGATGTCGAACGTCACGGCGCCGGCGATCCGGTCGCTGAGCACGAAGAGGATGGCGGGGCCGCCGTTGACGAGCGCGTAGTGGACGGCGGGCGTGCCGCCGGCAAGTCGCCGTTTCGCCGGTGTGGGTGTGAAGCCGGCCCGTGCGACCGCGGCGATGCGCTGCGCGGTGTCGAACCGCAGCAGCGTCTCGGTCCGGCCGGCGCCGTCGGAGATCGCGATCGCGTCGTCGGTGAGCAGCGCCACCAGTCGTTCGGTGCGGCCCGACGAGGCAGCGGCGAGGAACTCCTCGACGATCCTGCGGGCGGAAGCCGGGTCGACCTCGCCACGGCGGCGGCGGGCGGCGGTGATGCGGCGCCGGGCCCGGTGCAGGTGCTGCTGGCTTGCGGCCTCGGTGACGTCGAGGATCTGGGCGATCTCGGTGTGGCTGTGGGAGAACGCTTCGCGTAGGACGTAGACGGCCCGCTCGGGGGGCGACAGGCGCTCCATGAGTGTCAGCACGGCCAGGGAGACCGATTCGCGCTGTTCGAAGGTGTCGGCCGGGCCGAGCATCGGGTCGCCGTCGAGGAGTGGTTCGGGCAGCCACGCGCCGGCACTGCGTTCGCGGCGGGCTTGTGCCGAGCGGAGCCGGTCGAGGCAAAGATTGGTGACGACCTTGGTCAGCCACGCCTCCGGTACCTTGATCCGCGTCCGGTCGGCGGCCTGCCAATGCAGGAACGTGTCCTGCACGGCGTCCTCGGCGTCGGCGGCGGAGCCCAGCAGCCGGTAGGCCAGCGAGGCCAGCCGGTTCCGGCTGGCCTGGAACCGGCTGGTATCGAAGCCGTCACCGGCGGTGCTGTCCACGCGGAACACCCTAGGCGGCGGTACGACGGCCTTCGTGGCCGAACGCATCCGGCGCCGGCGCGATGGCAATGCGGTGCTTGCGTGTGGGCAGGCCGAAGGTCGGGTGGGAGACGGTCCACAGCGCCATCCTGTTGATGCCCTCCTTGACCAGGGCGGCGGTCCGGCCGCCCTGATACTTCGGCCTCGCTTTCCCTTCGTCGTCGACCGTCTGCAGCATCCCGTCCCGCCGTCCGAGGGTGATGTAGTTGTACGTGTAGACCAGCTTCGTGTTCGCGATCTTGCGGCCGGTCAGGTGTCCCACGATCGCGTCCATGGCCTGCCGGCCGGTGAAGCCGGCCGTAGCGCAGGACATCGGCAGCGGCCGGCCGTTGTCGCCGACGGCGTGGACGCTGTCGCCGATGGCGTAGACGTCCGGATGCGAGATCGACCGCATGGTGCGATCAACGGCGATCTGGCCGTTCTCGGCGACCTCGAGCCCGCCGGCGGCGGCGATGGGGCTGACCGCGAACCCGGCTGTCCACACGGTGGCGTCGGAGACCAGAGCGGTGCCGTCGGCGCACAGCACCCGCGTCGCTTCGACAGCTTCGACGCTGGTGTGCTCCAGGACGGTGATGCCCAGCCGGTTGCAGGCCCGGCGCAGGTGGCCGCGGGCGCCCGCGGACAGCCGGGAGCCCAGTTCGCCGCGGGCGATCAGCGCCACCGACAGGCCGGGCCGGGCTTCGGCGATCTCGGCGGCGCTCTCGATGCCGGTCAACCCGTCGCCGACGACCACCACCCGCCCGCCGTCCAGGCTGTCCAGGCGCTCGCCCAGGCGCAGCGCCGAGGGCCGGCCGGCGACGTCGAAGGCGTGCTCGGCGACGCCGGCGACGCCGCGATCGTCGACGCGGCTGCCGAGTGCGTAGAGCAGCGTGTCGTAGCCGAGCTCGCCACCGCCGCCGGCGTCGGCCACGGCGATGACCCGGCGCCCGGGGTCGACTGCGGTGACGCGGGCCACGCGCAGCCGTATCCCCGTGCCCGCGAAGGCGTCGGCGAGCTTCAGAGCCGGGAGTTTCCGGCCGGCCGTGAGCTCGTGCAGGCGCATCCGCTCGACGAAATCCGGCTCGGCGTTGACGACGGTGATCTCGGTGTCGGCCGCCGACAGCCGGCGAGCCAGGCTTCCGGCCACGTAGGCCCCGGCATAGCCGGCGCCGAGGACGACGATGCGGTGCTTCATGTGTTGCTCCTGTCGGTTCGCTTGCACTCGGTGGCTTGAGCGGAGTGGCGCACCGATTGCTGACAGGAGGAGCATGTGTCGTAGGTCACAGAATGGCAGGAGTGCTGAACGTGCCGGGCTGCGCGCGACAATTATCGGATTGCTAATACCGGTAATCCAACAAATGCAGAACCGGACAAAACGCCGACGCACCATAATGACTGTTATGGTGCGTCCATCTGCGTGATAGGACTTCGGGGGCGGTTAGCATTCGCGGGTGAACGAGTCGCACGCCGATCCTGTCGCCCACAACCGCCGCGCCTGGGACCGCGAGGTGGAGAAGGGCAACGAGTGGTCGCGGCCGGTGACGCCCGAGGTGGTCGCGAAGGCGCGGGCCGGTGAGTGGTCCATCGTCCTCATGGGGTACGAGGCGGTCGACCCGACCTGGTTTCCTGCGGACATCGCCGCGTGCGACGTGCTCTGCCTCGCCTCCGGCGGCGGGCAGCAGGGCCCGGTGCTCGCCGCGGCCGGGGCGCGGGTGACCGTCTTCGACAACTCGCCCGGCCAGCTCGCGCAGGACGAGATGGTCGCCGCGCGGGAGGGGCTCGACGTGCGTACCGTGCTCGGCGACGCGCGTGACCTGAGCGGGTTCCCGGACGCCTCGTTCGACCTGGTCGTGCACCCCGTCTCCAACCTCTTCATCCCCGAGCTGGCCCCGGTCTGGCGGGAGTGCCACCGCGTGCTGCGGCCGGGCGGCACGCTGCTGTCCGGCTTCGTCAACCCGGACGTCTACCTCTTCGACGCGGACGCGATGGACACGCGCGGCGAGCTGGTCGTGCGGCACCGCCTGCCGTACAGCGACGTCACCCATCTCGAGCCCGGTGAGCGGGAGCGGCTGTGGGGCGCCGACTCGCCGTTGGAGTACAGCCACACGCTCAGCGAGCAGATCGGCGGGCAGATCGCCGCGGGGTTCGCCATCACCGGTTTCGCCGAGGCGCCGCACCAGTCGGAGGTAACGGCGGGCTGGCTGCCCGGTTACTTCGCCACCAAGGCGGTCAAGGGGTCGTGAATTTGACCCGGGCGGGTTGGCGGTGGCGGGCTACGGTGGCGGAATGAGCGGCTATCGGCGGCACGGTGGGGAGCCGGAGCGGGACGAACGCGCCGGGGTGACGCCGGCTGCGCCGCGCCGCAGTGAGCTGTCGCCGGCCGCGGCGCAGTTGCTTGCGTTGCAGGGCACGGCCGGCAACCGGGCGGTGTGCCGGGCGCTGAGCGTCGACGGCCGGGGGACGACCGAGCTGGTGGCCGACGATCGGGGCGGCGGGGCCGGCTCCGGTGCCGCACCGCCGGCTGCTACGCCGGTCGCGGTGCGCAACGGGCCCGGGCACGTTCCGATCGACACCGGGGAGGCGGCCGGCATGGCGATCGACATCACGCTGACCTCGTCGACCGGGGTGGACGCCGACATGGCCGCCATCCTGGACAGCGAGCAGGTCGGCACGTCGGTCAGCCACACCGGGTCGTACACGAAGGAGCCCTCCCGCCGCAGCAGCAACAGCGGCTACATGGCCGGCCACCCGATCCCGGCCGACCGGCACAGCGAGAGCAAGTCGGAGATCATCAGGATCGCCGACGCTAACGGCGGCGCGGGCAGTTACGAGCGGGAGCAGCTGGACACGTGGAAGCCGAACGCCACTGGCGCGGAGGCCGCCATCCCGGCGTCGGGCTACTACATCCGCCGCTCGATCATCGTGGCCGGCACCGGCATCCGGCTGCTCACCGAGAAGGGCCCGCGGGCGGTCACGGTCAACGGCTTCATCACCACGGCCGGCCCGTCGGCGGTGCAGTCCGAAGAGGTCGAGGTCCGCGCGCCGGCCCGCGGAACCGGGACACCGTGAACGCGTTCCGGGAGATGGGCCGCACCGCGCCGGGGCCCGCAGATGTAGCGCTCTACGCGGGCGCCGAAGGCCCGGAGTCGCGCGGCTACCGCCTCACGATCCTCGCCGCGAAAACCGAGCTGGCAGTGGACGAGACCGTACGGGTGGTTCACGTCTGCGAGTCGGTGACCGAGGACGCGGAACTCTACGTCATGGGCCCGAAACCGGTCTACGACGAGTACGTGGACGGCATCCGCGCCACCGACCGGCTGCCGGCCGGCGAGGACCCGTTCGCGCCCGCCGCCTACGACGGCCGCGTGCTCCCGGGCCCGGGCGTCGACACGAACTACGAGGTCGTGGAGTACGCGTTCACCAGCGCGGGCGAGCACACCGTCCAATGGCGGCTCGGCGGGACCGGCTCCAACACGCTGAGGTTCACGGTGCGCTGAGACGGCGGTCAATCGGGCAGCAGCTCGATCCAGCCGCGGATGTCGTCGGCCGTCTCCGTTCCGACCAGGTCGGGATGGTCGGTTTCCAGGTGCCTGAGGACCAGCGCGATGACCGCGTCGTCGGTCAGGCCACGAGCGGTGTAGCCGCATTCGCAGCGGACCTGGCGGGTCATCCGGGCTCCCCTCCGGCGGTAGCCTCCAGGTGTAGCGCCAACCTTTCGAGGTGTGCAAGGTGATTGTGGAAGGCGGGTCCAGCCGGGTCCAACTCTGCGGGGCGTTCGCGGTGGAGCTGGGCGGCCGCCGGGTCGATCACGCGCTGCCGGGGCGGCAGGGCCGGCTGCTGTTCGCCTTCCTGGCCCTGTCCCGGCCGCAACGGGTGCCCCGGGACGCGCTCGTCGACGCGTTGTGGTTGGATTCGCCGCCGGCCGCCTCGGCCGCGGCGCTGAACGTCCTCGTCTCGAAGGTTCGCGCGGCGGTCGGGCCGGAGGTCCTGCGTGGGCGCACCGAGCTGTCGCTGGTTCTTCCGGAGCCGGCCCTGGTGGACGTCGAGACCGCTCTGTCCAGCCTGCACGCGGCCGAGTCCGCCCTGGCCCGGCGCGACTGGCGCCGCGCGTGGACACTCGCGCTGACCGCGCAGTTCGTGGCCCGTCGCCGGTTCCTGCCCGAGTCCGACGCGGCGTGGGCCGACTCGTGGCGGCGCCGTCTCGCCGAGGCGTACGCGCGTGGTCTCGAATGCTATGCCACGGCCTGCCTGGAACTCGACGGCGCGGAGCTTCCGGCCGCGGAGCGCGCGGCGCGGGAGCTGCTCGAGATCGCCCCGCTGCGCGAGACCGCGCACATGCTGCTGATGCGCGCGCTGGCGGCCCGCGGCAACGTGGCCGAGGCCCTGGCCGCCTACGACCAACTGCGCACGCTGCTGCGCGAGGAACTGGGCGTCGACCCGTGCCGGGCGGTGCAGGACACGTACGCGGACCTGCTCACCTAGCTGCGGCCAACGTTTCCCCAACGTGGCCGCAATGCCGGCGGGCCACGATGCCGCCATGACTGTGAACCAGGAAGACCCCACCCGCACGGTGGACCAGACCCGGCTCGACGACCTGCTCGGCCGCTTCGTGAACGACCTCGGAGCGACCATCTCGGCCGGCAACGTGATCCTCGGCGACAAGCTCGGGCTGTACCGGGCACTGGCCGAGGCCGGGCCGGTCACCCCGGCCGAGCTGGCCGCCCGCACCGGCACCGCCGAGCGGTACGTCCGCGAATGGCTGGCCGGGCAGGCGGCCGGAAACTACATCTCGTACGACGCGAGCACGGGCCGGTACTCGATGACCGCCGAGCAGGCCCTGGCCTTCGCCGATCCGGCCGGGCTGGACCTTCCCGGCGGCTTCGAGCTGGCGGCCGCCTGCCTCGCCGACGGCGCGATGATCGAGGACGCCTTCCGCACCGGCGACGGCGTCGCATGGGGAGCGCACCACCCGGGTGTGTTCACCGGCTGCGAACGGTTCTTCCGTCCCGGATACGTCGCCAACCTCCTCAGCTCCTGGATCCCGGCCGTCGACGGGCTGGACGAGCGGCTGGCGGCCGGTGTCACCGTCGCCGACGTGGGCTGCGGCCTGGGCACCTCGACCCGGCTACTCGCCAGCCGGTACCCGGCCTCGGCCGTCACGGGGTTCGATCCGCACGGGCGCTCGGTCGAGCTCGCCCGGGCCGCGGACCAGGCCGGCTCGTGCACGTTCGCGGCGGCCAGCGCGCAGGACTTCCCCGGGACCGGATATGGGCTGGTCACCACGTTCGACTGTCTGCACGACATGGGCGACCCGCTCGCGGCGGCCCGCCACATCCGCGGCGCGCTGGCCGAGGACGGCGTGTGGCTCATCGTCGAGCCGTTCGCCGGCGCGTCGGTGGCGGACAACCTGACGCCGGTCGGACGGTCCTACTACTCCTTCTCGACGTTCCTGTGCGTGCCGCACGCCATCTCCGAGGGCGCCGCCGACGCGCTCGGCAACCAGGCCGGCGAGGCGCCGATCGCCGCGCTGGTCAGCGGGGCCGGGTTCGGCGGGTTCGAGCAGGTGGCGCAGACACCGTTCAACCTCGTGTACGCCGCCCGGCCGTGACCGGCCGAGTGGCGTGGATCGTCGCGGCGAGGACGTCGACGGCCTCGTCGATCAGGGAGTCCTTGAGGTTGGCGTAGCAGAGCAGCAGCGCGGGCCGCGGCGGGCCCGGGGTCAGGCGCATGTCGTCCAGGTAGCACAGCTGCAGGTCGCGGCGGCGGACCTCGGCGGTCACCGCGGCCGCGTCGGTGCCGGGTGGGAGGTCCAGCAGCAGGTGCAGGCCGGCCTCGGCGCCGCTCACCGGCAGGCCGGGCAGCGCGCGGCCGAGCGCGGCCAGCAGGGCGGCGCGCCGGGCCCGGAACCGGCGGCGGGCGGCGCGCAGGTGCCGGTCGTAGTCGCCGGACTCCATCAGCTGGGCCAGGGCCAGCTGGTTGAGGGCCGGCGGGTGCAGCTCGATCTCCTGCGCCGCGCGCACCCGGTCGGTCCAGCGCTGGGGCGCCGCCAGCCAGCCGATCCCGACGGCCGGGCCGAGCGAGCGGCTCATCGAGCCCAGCAGCGCGACCCGGTCGGGCGCCCGGCCCTGCAGCGCCGCCGGCACGGTCCGGCCGTAGCTGAACTCGGCGTCGTAGTCGTCCTCGGCGATCAGCCCGTCCACGGCGCGCGCCCATTCGATCAGCTCGTCCCGCCGGGAGGACGCCAGCACCACGCCGGTCGCCGGGTGGTGTGCCGGGCTCACGCAGACCGCCCGCAAACCCGCCGGCAGCGCCGCGACCACCAGGCCGTCCTGGTCGACCGGCACCGGCACCAGGTCGAGCCCGGCCGCGCGGGCCGCCTGCCAGTGCCGTTCCGAGCCGGGGTCCTCGACGCCGATCGCGGTGTGCCCGTTCGCCCGCAGCGCCCGGCACACCTGCAGCAGGGACTGGCCGGCGCCGGCGTAGATGCCGACCGCGCCGGGGTGCACGACACCGCCGCGGCTGCGGTTGAGATGCTCGGCGATGACCGCGCGCAGCCGCGGGTGCCCGCCCGAGCCCGAGTGGTTCAGCTGGTCGAAAGGCGTGGTCTCGGCGGCGGCCCGCATCGCGTTCACCCAGAGGCGCCGCGGGAACGCCCGCAGGTCAGGCTGCCCCAGGCTGAGGTCGTACCGGGCCGGCGCCGGGGACGCCGGCGCGGGCGCCTCGGGAACGGCCGGGGCGGTCCAGCTGACCCGGGTCGCCGAGCCGGTCCGCCCGCTGAGGTAGCCCTCGGTGATCAGCTGCCCGTACGCCCGGGTCACCGTCCACCGCGACACCCGCAGGTCGTCGGCCAGGGTGCGGCTGGGTGGCACCGCGGCCCCGTACGGAATCCTGCCGATTTTGATCGCCGTGCGGAGCGCGGCCGCCAGGCGCAGGTGCAACGGACCCGGCGGCGTGGCCGACAGGTCGAGCATGGTCTCCCAGGCGAGGTCTACGCCCACGGTCCGATCCTAGGCACCCGCGCCATCGAAATTGGTCTGCGCTTGCGGGCCTCGATCGGACCGGGGGACGCCGCCGCGCGACCCTACGGTCGAAATCATGAACACCGATGAGAACGGCCGTTACGCCTCCCTGTTCACGCTGCTCGCCGCCGGCCGGCCGGGCGTGCCGGTGGGCCTCGCCGCCGGGACGACGCCGCGCTCGCGCCGGCGGAACTGGCTGTTCAGGGCCAGGAGCAGCAACGGCAGAGCCAGCCACGCGAACCAGTCACCCAGACGCGAGTAGGGCGTCGCCACCGCCGCCCGGAAGGCCGGCACGAGAAGCTCGGTCGTGGCCTCGCCCCGAACCCGGCCGGTCGGATCGGAAACGGTCAGCCGGCCGGTGTTGGCGGCGCGCACCACGGTCAGCCCGCTCTCCACCCCGCGCACCAGCGCCATCCGGCTGTGCAGCCAACCGTCGGAGCCGAAGTCGAGCGCGGGCACCAGCATCACCGTGGCGCCCTGCGCCCGATACCGCCGCACGAGCCCGGGGAAGTCCAGGTCCTTGCAGATGGCCACCCCGAGATGGCCGTCGACGACCAGATCGGTCCGCCCCGGCGTCAGCCAGTCCTCCAAACCAGGGATCAAATGCTGTTTCGTGTACGTCGTCACGCCCGCACCCAGAACGAGGGCGACGTTGCTCGCGGTGTCGCCCTGACGTAGCACGGCCCCGACGACGACCCGGACCCCGGCGCTCGTCACCGGCCGGAACGCGTCCACGAGCCGCGGCAGAGTCGCCGGCGTCACGCCGAATGTCTTCTCCGGCAGCACGACGACCCGGGCGCCCCGGGCGGCCAGACCCGACACCCGCGGCACGTACCGGCCGAGCAGTTCCTGCCCCGACGCTTCCGACAGCGGCAGCCCGTCGTCGGCCTGCGGCAACGCGACCAGCCCCACCGCCGGCGACAGCGGCGAAGGCCCGGGCGTCGGCCGGATCAGCGACCACCCGCCCACCAGCGCCGCCAGCGCGAGCAGGCAGGCCAGCCCCGCCCGGCGCCGCGACGCCAGCGCGATCGGCGCCGCGATCAGCAGATAGGTGACACCCCAGACCCCGGCCAGCGCGGTCACCTGGATGACCGGCCGCACCGACGCCTGCGTGTAGGCCAGGCTCCACCACGCCCCGTGCGGCAGCAGCAGCGACGCGGCGTACTCGCCCAGAACCCACAATGACGGAACGGCGAGGACGGCGGTCACGGTCCGTCCCCGCAGCAGCAGGCCGCGGGCGAGCAGCACGGTCCCCGAGGCCAGCCCGGCCCCGAGCAGCACCACCCCGGCGACGGCCACCACCGGCAGATGCAGGGTGCCCAGGTAGTACCCGAGCACGCCCGCCTGCCCGATGACCCAGGCCACCGCGCTCGCGGACAGCGCCACCACCGGGCGTACGCGCAAAGAAAGAACGAGAAGCGGAACCGGAGCCAGCCAGGTCAGCCCGGCGATGGGGTGCAGACCGCCCCCGCCGAGCCACAGCAGACCGCTCAGGACGGTCGCGACGATAGTCATCATGGGCCGACCCTGCGGCCTTCCGCCTCCGTGCGGATCGCCGCCCGGCGCCAACCCGATCTGGTCCCGTGGAGGGAGGCGCACCCGGACGCGAACGACCGATACTGCCCAGGTGAACCTTGCCGTCACCGCGGCCGCCGTCCTCGCCACGGTCGTACCCGCCCTGGCCGGCGGCTTGCACGCCTGGTGGGTGCTGCCGCTGGCGCTGGCCTCCTCGGTCCCGGTGCTGTGGCGCGACCGCGCGCTGATCCCGGTGGCGCTGACCGTCGGGACCGCCACCACGATCTCGGCCGCGCTCGGCGCCCCGCCGCTGCTGCCGGTCGGCCCGCTGGTCTGCCTGTACACCTTCGCCGCCCGCGCGTCCCTGCCGCTGCGCCTGCTGGGCGTCGGCGTCACCGCCGTGGGGCTGCTGTTCTCGCTGCTCTACCCCCGTCCCGACCTGGAGGTGCTGCGCTATCTGGCCGTCGCCTACCTTTTCGCGTACGCCCTGGGCACCAGCGCCCGGGCCCGGCGCGAGCGGGACCGCCGGGTGGCCGGCGAGCGGGAGGCCGCGGTGCTGCGCGAGCGCACCCGCATCGCCCGGGACCTGCACGACATCGTCACCCACGCGGTCGGCATCATGATCGTGCAGGCGGAGGCGGGCCCGCTGCTGGTGCGCACCGATCCGGAACGGGCCGACGCCGCGTTCGCCGCGATCTCCGCGACCGGCCGGGACGCGGTCGGGCAGCTGCGCCGGGCGGTGGGCGACATGCGCGACCTCGACCAGCCCGGCCTGGCCCAGCTGCCCGACCTCGTGTCACGGGTCCGCGACACCGGGCTGGACGCGGTGCTGACCGTGCGGGGAACGCCCCGGGAGCCGTCGGCCGACGTCGGCGTGGCCGCGTACCGGATCGTGCAGGAGGCCCTGACCAACGTGGTGCGGCACGCCCTGGCCGGCCAGGTCAGTGTGCTGCTCTCCTACGCCCCGGAGACGCTGACGGTGTCCGTCACCGACGACGGTCACGGCCCCGCGCGCGACGGCACCCCCGGCTTCGGGATCGTCGGCATGCGCGAGCGCGCCCAGGCCTGCGGCGGCACGCTGCGCACCGGCCCGGCCGCCGGGCGCGGCTTCACGGTCGAGGCGGCGCTCCCGTGCTGCGCCTAGTCCTCGCCGACGACCAGGACCTGTTCCGGGCCGGCTTCGCGACGATCCTCGGCGCCGAGCCGGACATCGAGGTGGTCGCGGAGGCCGCCGACGGCGCCGCCGCGGTGCAGGCCGCCATCCAGTACGCCCCCGACGTCGTCCTCATGGACATGCGGATGCCGATCCTCGACGGCGTGGCCGCCACCCGGCAGGTCTGCGCCCGCACCTCCAGCCGGGTCCTGGCGCTGACCATGTTCGACACCGACGAGTACCTGTACGCGGTGCTGCGCGCCGGCGCGAGCGGCTTCCTGCTCAAGGACGTCCCGCGCGCCGAGCTGGTGCGGGCCGTGCGGGTGGTGGCCGCCGGCGACGCGCTGCTGGCCCCGGCCGTCACCGCCCGGGTGATCGGCGAGCTGCACCGCCGCGGCCTGCCCGACCCCGCGCTGGCCGCCGCGATCTCGTCGCTCACCGCCCGCGAGACGGACGTCCTGCGGCTGATCGCCGCCGGCCTGTCCAACGCCGAGATCGCCCGCCACCACCGGCTCAGCGAGCACACCGTGAAAACCCACGTGGGCAATCTGTTCGCGAAGCTCGGCCTGCGTGACCGCGCCCAAGCCGTCATGATCGCGTACGAGTCGGGGCTGGTCATCCCGGGCGCGGCTTGACAGTTCATTCATGTGGATAGATAGGGGTCGTGCCGTAATGTCCGCGGCATGGCCGACGCTGTCGTGATCCCGGGCCGCATGTTCGGGCCGGGCGCGCCCCTGCTCATGTACACCGGCGACCTGGCCCGGATCCGCGGCGCCACCGTGCACCGCCACGAGTGGACCGCGACGCCACCGACCGACCCGGCCACGCAGGAGCCGTGGGTGCGCGCCCAGCTCGGCCCGCTGCCCGGCGACCGGCCGCTGCTGATCGGCAAGTCCCTGGGCAGCAACGCCGCCGGCCTGGCCGCCGACCATGACCTGCCGGCCGTCTGGCTCACGCCGCTGCTCACCCACCCGGGCGTGGTGGCCGCCCTGGACCGGGCCACGGCCCCGTTCCTGCTGATCGGCGGCACCGCCGACCCGTCCTGGGACGCCGAGCTCGCGCGCCGGCTCACCCCGCACGTCTTCGAGGTCGCCGACGCCGACCACGGCCTGTACGTCCCCGGCCTGCTCACCGCGTCCATCGCCGTGCTCGCCCAGGTGGTCGACGCCACCGCCGAGTTCCTCGACGAGATCGGCTGGCCGCACAAGTGATCGGCGCCAGCTGCGCCCGCCTCATCCTTGTGCCACCAGAGGCGGACACGCCGGGGTAGTGCGTTGCCGCCCCTTTGCTCTGCGCACCAAGACGCCCCGCTGGGCGTATGGGTAAGCAGAGCAAAGGGGCCGGCGGCGATGTTCGGATCTGGCACCCCTCAGTGTCAAGGGGCGGTCAGCGATGGTGTTCTAGGCTGTGCCGCAGCGGGTCCGGGAAGTGACTTGTCCGAAGTGTCGACCTCGGGGTTTGGGTCGGCCGCGCTGGATGTCAGAGTCGCCCCGTGTGTTCTCCCGGACCCGTCTCGAGCCGTTTGGCGTCGGCGAGCATCTGCCGGTAGACAACATCGGACAGGCGGCGTTTGAGGGCGCGGAGGGCTTCCAGCGGTGGTTTGCCTTCGGCGAGTCGGCGCCGGTAGTAGGCGCGGCCGTCGGTGTCGTGGCGCAGCTGGACAATGGCCATGATGTGCAGCGCCCGGTTGATGCGCCGGTTGCCGGCGCGCGACAGCCGGTGCCGGTTGTGGTCGCCCGAGGACGCGTCGATCGGGGCGGTGCCGTTCTACGACGCGAAGTGCGCCCGGCTGGCGAACCGGCGGATGTCCCCGACGTCGCCGAGCAGCCGGACGGGCCGATGCCGTGCAACTCGAGCAGCCCGCTGCCGGTGGCGGCGACCAGCTCGGTGAGTTCCTGCTTCGCGACCTTGATCTTCTTGTCGATGACAGCGAGTTCATGGATCAGCTCCGACGCCAGCCACCGGCGGGTCTTGCCGGCCACATCCCGCGGGCGCACCGTGGACAGCAAGGCGCGCGCCTGCTGTGCGGACAGGTCTTTCTTCGCACCATCGGGAACGAGTTCGAGCAGCAGGGTATGCAGCCGATGGGCGCGGCCGAGCTGGTCGCGGCGCTCGACCAGCAGCCGCAACGCGACAGTGGTGTCATCGGCCTGCACCCGCCCAGGCCGCTGGTGCGCAGGGCGACCACGGCGACGCTGCGCGCGTCGACCGGGTCGGTCTTGCGGCCCTGCCCGGTGGTGAACACCCTCCGCGATGAGAGCGAACCTGTCGATCACCTCGACCCAGCCTGGCCGGGCTGCGGTCGTAGATCAATGAAACAAGCAGTCCGCGATGAGTGCGTGGCGCCTACCTCGCGGGTGTGCGGCGGGCGAGGGCCGGGAGCCGATCACCCTGGGCTTGGACGCGGCCGCGGCGGCCCGGCGGCGCGGGGTGTGGAAGCTTGCGTTGCAGCTCAGCCCGGAAGCGGCGGCAAAGGGTGGGGACGGCACCCGGCCGGCCTGTCGACCGGGCGCTTTGCCGCACGCCGTACGGGAAAAGGAGCGTGACGGCCGATAGATTGGCGCGATGCGGGACAAGGACGGGTATTGGATGCGGCGGGCGGTCGCGCTGGCGGGGCGGTCGCCGCGATCGGAGACCGCGTTCGCGGTGGGGGCGGTGATTGTGGACGCGGCGGGGCGGGAGGTTGCGGCGGGATGGTCGCGGGACACCGATCCGTTCGTGCATGCCGAGGAGTCCGCTCTCGTCAAGGCGGTGGGGGTGGACCTGTCGGCGGCGACGCTGTACTCGACTCTGGAGCCCTGCTCGAAGCGGGCGCACCGGCCGGGCGCTACCTGTACCGGCCTGATCCTCGCGGCTCGGATTCCGCGGGTGGTGATCGCGTGGCGGGAGCCGGACATCTTCGTGACCTGTGAAGGGGTGGCGCTGCTGACGGCGGCGGGGGTGTCGGTGGTGGAGTTGCCGGAGTTCGCGGCGCAGGCCAGGGCGGTCAACGGCCACCTGCCCGGTCTGTAGTGGAGACCGTTATGGGAGACTCGCGCCCGTGGGTGACGACGAGGGAGGGCTCAGCGCCCGGGATCTCGTGCCCGCCGCGGGCGGCGAGTGGCACGGGCTGCTGTTCGACAATCAGGCCGTCGGTCTGCCGCCGGCCCTGACCTGGACGTTCCGGATTCCGTTCGAGCCGGTCGGCGGCGATCCGGCCGCGCTGGACGTCGAGTGGGTGCCGCTGGAGGCGTCCGGCTGGCGGGCGATGGCGGGGCTGTCGGCGGTGAGCGGGTCGTTCGCGGAGCCGGCCGAGGCCAGCGTGCACCATCACGGGCATCACCGGTACGACCGGGTGTCGGTCGCGGTCGCCGAGCAGGACGGGCCGCGGATCCGGGTGTCGGTGACCGTCGCGGGCGACCTCGACGCGCTGGGGCCGGCCGAGATCACGGTGGAGGCCTGGCTGACGTTCGCCGGGATCCGGGTGCAGCTGGGCGACACGGCGTCGGCCGAGGCGGCGCTGCAGCGGCTGGCGGCGTTCACCGACCAGTCGGGGCTCGCCGAGCATGCGGGGGCGCCGGGCGTCGCGTTCCACTTCGTGGCGGTCGCGTGAACACCGCCGACCGGCTCGAGATCCACGAGCTGCTGGGGCTGCACGGGCACCTCATGGACTCGGGGGCCTTCGACCAGCTGGGGTCGCTGTTCACGCCGGACGTAGTCTACGACCTGAGCGCGTACGGCGGCGGGCTGCTGGAGGGCGTGGAGGCGATCGCCGCGGCCGGGATTGCGCTGGGGGACGGGAATCCGGTCGGGCATCACGTGACGAACATCGTGGTGTCGATGGAGCCGGACGGGACGGCGCGAGCCCGGTCCAAGGGCATCGGGGTGACGGCGGACGGGCGGGCCGGCAGCGTCGTCTACGACGACCTGCTGCGCAAGACCGCGTCCGGGTGGCGGATCGCGCGGCGCACGGTCACACCCAGGCGTACGCCGTTACGGGCGGACTGAGTACCGCGGCCGGAGCGGGCTGCGGGCCAGCACGACTATCCCGGCCGCGATGAGAACCGCGCCGAACGCCAGGGCGGCCGCCTCGCGCCCGATCGGGCCCGGCGTGCCGGCCTGATCGCCGTCGACGCGGACGGTGATGGTCCGGCCCTTCACGGCGTCGGCCGCTTTCACGTCGACGGTGGCGGTGCGCAGGGCGTCGCCGGTGCCCCAGGCCACCGTGCACTCGCGCGTGGCCGGCGAGCCTCCCGGCAGGCAGAAACCCACCGTGGCCGTGGCCGTCGCCCATCGGTGTTCGAGCAGCTGGGGGCCGGCGGAGACGGCGAACGCGAACCCGATCACGACCAGGGTCACCGCGGCGACGCGCGGAGCCAGCCATCGAAGCACACCGGCAGGGTACCGGCGATGTCACAGCGGAGCGGGGCTGTCTCGTCCCAGGGGAGGTAGGCAACCTTTCACCTGGGAGTGCAACGATGAACCTCGCGCTGTGGATCGCGACCGGACTGCTGGCGGCGGTGGCGCTGGGCGGTGGTGTCACGAAGACGTTCGTGCCCAAGGAACGGCTGGCCGCGGCGCGCGGCGGGGGCTGGACCGCGGACGCGAGCACCGGCTTCGTACGGACGCTCGGCGTGCTGGAATTGCTGGCGGTGCCGGGACTGCTCCTGTCGGCGGTGGTCGCGCCGGCGCTGGTGCCGGTCACGGCGCTGTGCTGGGTCGCCCTGATGATCGGGGCGATGATCACACACGGGCGGCGCGGCGAGTACCCGTTCGTCGCGGTCAACCTGGTGTACCTGGCGCTCGCGGCGTTCATCGCGTGGGGACGGATCTGGGAGGTGTCGGCGTGAGCAGGGCCGAGGAGTTCGAGCGGCTGCGGCCGCTGCTGTTCTCGATCGCCTACCGGATCCTGGGCAGTGTCGCCGAGGCCGAGGACGCCGTGCAGGAGACCTGGCTGCGGTACGAGGCGGTCGAGGAGCAGCCCCGCTCGGCGCGGTCGTTCCTGTCGACGATGGTGACCCGGATCGCGATCGACGTGCTGCGCTCGGCCCGGGTCCGGCGGGAGGCGTACGCGGGGCCGTGGTTCCCGGAGCCGCTGCTGGCCGACCCCTACCAGGACCCGGCCCGCTCGGCCGAGCTGGCCGACTCGGTGTCGATGGCCGCCCTGCTGCTCCTCGAACGGCTCAGCCCCCTGGAGCGGGCGGTGTTCGTGCTGCGGGAGGTGTTCGACTTCGACTTCCCGGAGGTCGCCGCCGCGGTGGGCCGCTCCGAGGCGGCCTGCCGGCAACTGGCGGTGCGGGCCCGGCGGCACATGGCCGACGGCCGGCCCCGCTTCGACGCCGACCGGCGGGAACGGCGTGAGCTGGCGTCCCGGTTCCTCGGCGCGCTGCGCGAGGGCGACATGGCCGGCCTGCGTGAGCTGCTCTCCGCCGACGTCACGCTGGTCGGCGACGGGGGCGGGAAGGCGCCGCAGCTGGCCCGGGCCGTGCACGGCGCCGACAACGTGGCCCGGGTGCTCACCTCGGTCCTGCCCCGGATGGCGGCGATCGGCATCACGAGCGAGCCGCACGAGCTCAACGGCCAGCCCGGCGCGATCTTCCGCGACCGCGACGGCCGCGTCCTGCACACCCTCACCATCGACATCCTCGACGGCCGCATCCAGGCGCTCCGCGTCGTGATAAATCCGGAAAAGCTGGGGCATATGGGGCCGGTGGCCGACGCGTGGGCGATCCACCGCGAGTACCGGAGCAACCCCTAGAAAAGCGTGTCTGAAGCGGGCGGCGCGGGCGACGGCAGCGGTGAGAGCGACGGCACCACCGCCCGCACCTCGTCGTGGAAGCGCCGCGCCAGCCCCGGCGCGTCCGCATTGTCCGGCGTGTGCAGGAAGACGGTGGGGGAGCGGCCCTCACGCAGCCACTGAGCCACGACGGGGATCCACCGCTGCCAGCCGGCCACGGTCGCGGCGGTGTCGTCCCGGCCGAGATACCGAATGATGGGCCGGGCGGTCAGGGCCTCGGTGCGCAGCGGCATCCGGGGCTTCTTCGTCCACGCCTCGCGTTCGGCGTCGCTGGCCGGCGGCGAGGCGAAGAACGCGGTCGTGTCGAACGGCACCCACTCCACGTCCGCCTTCGCCAGCACCGCCGTCAGCGGCCCCGGGTCGTCGAAGAACGCCCGGTGACGCACCTCCACCGCGTACCGGAAATCGGGCGGAAGCCGGCGCAGGAAGCCGGCCAGCGCGCCGAGGCCGTCGGGGCCGAAGGACCCGGGCAGCTGGATCCAGAACGCGTGCGCCCGCGGCCCGAGCGGCTCCATCGCGTGCCAGAAGCCGGCCAGGTCGACGCCGGTGAAGCCGGATGAAGTGTGGGTGACCGTCTGCGGGAGTTTCAGGACGAACCGGAACGACGGATCGGTCTGCGCGGCCCACGAGGCGACCGTCTCGCGGGCCGGGGTCGCGTAGAACGTCGTGTTGCCCTCGACCGCCGTGCACCAGCCCGCGTACGCCCGCAGCCGCTCACCGGCCGGCAGCGCGCGGCCCACGAACCGGCCCTGCCAGGACTTGAGCGACCACATCGCGCAGCCCACGTGAAGTCGCACGCGGGCCAGGCTAGCCGATCAGCTGCCAGTCCAGCCCGTGCCAGGACACCGGCACGTCCAGCGGGCGCCCGTCGAGCGGGTCGCCGTCGACGGGCCACATGCCGGTCACCGCGATCTCGGCGACGATCGCGGTACGGGTCGTGTCGGTGTCGCCGAGCAGCGCCGCGGTGACCCCGGCCGCGGTCAGCACCGTCCGGGTCAGGTCCAGCCGCGGCGGAGTCACACCGGCTGCGGCCGCCGCCGCATCGGTCGCGTCCTCGAACGCCCGCCGCGCGGCCAGATCGACCGGAGAGGCAAGCATCCGGGCCAGCGCGCGGGCCAGGTCACGGTCCGCGGGCAGAAGCCGAGCCAGATCCGGTACGCCCGGAGCACTGTCGCCGGTCTCCTCGAAGGACGCGACCCACAGCAGCCCCGACGTCTCGGTGCGGGCCGGAGTGCCGGTGGCGGCCCACACCGCCGCGCGGAACAGCCCGTTGTGCAGGCGGCTGCCCGGGTTGTCGATGAGCCGGTCCAGGGCGTGCCGGGCGATCAGCGCCAGGTCCCGGTCGACCTCGACCGAGCCGGCGCCCCGCTCGACCTGATACTCGAGCTTGCCGTTGTCGTCGACGACCACGCAGAACGCGTCGCGGAAGCCGGCCTGGTCGATCTCGCCGAACACGGCCGCCCGGGGAGCGCCGGGCGGGGCGGCGAGGATGCTGGTGGTGATGTCGTCGCGCATCCACCGGCCGTGCCCGGTGACCGTGGGCGCGGTGTAGCGGCTGCGGGGAGCGGGCGGGCGGTAGGCGGGAGTCGGACGCGGTCTGTCCGCGTATTCACGGAAGCGCATGGCCGCATGGTCGCAGCGGCGCCGCCGGGCGAGTCGCACCCTGCGTCCGCCGCGTATTTCGGTGGGCGGCGCGGACGGGCGGACGGAATACTGGCGCGGACGACAGGGAGGGCGAGTCATGAGCCGGACTATCCGGGTGACCGTGCGCGGGGCGTTCGACGGGCTGAGCGCGCAGCAGCAGGCCGAGCTGGTCGCGCGGCAGGCCGAGCACGACTTCCTGAACACGCAGTACACCCCGGAGGGATACCTCGCGTACGACCTGCCGGCCCGCCCGTTCTTCACCTTCCGGTTCCTGTCGTCGGCCGACGAGCCGGAGCAGATCCCGGCCCTGACCGCCGATGCCGAGGCCCGGGCCGCGGCGTGGATGGCCGACCACGGCTACCCGGTCAAGAACCTCACCGCGCAGGCCGTCGACATGTCCGAGGTGCCGCTGGGTAAACGGGGGCGTCGGCGTTAATCGGTTGCGTCCCTCCCGCGGGCCTGGTGAGCTGGGTGCCGTCCGAGGTTCCCGAACGAAAGAGACCCACGATGCGAGCTGCGTTCATGTCCACCCAGGAAGGATTCCGGCTCACCGCGAGGGACATGACGCTTGGCTACGCTCAATCTCGGCATTCTGGCGCACGTCGACGCCGGTAAGACCAGTCTCACCGAGCGGCTGCTGTACGCCGCCGGGGTCATCGACGAGCTCGGCAGCGTCGACGCGGGCAGCACCCGCACCGACACGCTTGAGCTGGAACGCCGCCGCGGCATCACGATCAAGTCCGCGGTCGTGTCGTTCCCGCTGCGCGGCACCACGGTCAACCTGATCGACACCCCGGGCCACCCCGACTTCATCGCCGAGGTGGAACGGATCCTCGGCGTGCTCGACGGCGCCGTGCTGGTGATCTCCGCGGTGGAGGGGGTGCAGGCGCAGACCCGGGTCCTCGCCCGCACGCTGCGCCGGCTGCGGATCCCCACGCTGATCTTCGTGAACAAGGTGGACCGGGGCGGCGCCCGCTTCGCCGGCCTGCTCGACGAGATCGCAGCGCGGGTCAGCCCGGCGCTGGTCCCGATGAGCCGGGTCTCCCACCTCGGCACCCGGGACGCGGCCGTCGGCGAGCACGTGGACCTGCTGCGGCTGGCCGACCACGACGACGCGGTCCTCGAAGCGCTGGTCGAGGAGCGGACCCCGCCGCCGCTGCGGGCGCACGACGACGTCCATCCGGTGTTCTTCGGCTCGGCGATCACCGGGGCCGGCATCGACGCCCTGATCACCGGGATCGTCTCACTGCTGCCGGTGGGGGAGTCCAAGGCCGGGGAGCCGAGCGGGACCGTGTTCAAGGTCGACCGGGGGCCGGCCGGGGAGAAGGTCGCCTACCTGCGGATGTTCGACGGGACGCTGCGGGTGCGCGACACCGTCGGGGACGACCGGGTCACCGGGATCTCCGTGTTCGCCGACGGGGGCACGCAGACCCGCGCCGAGATCGGGGCGGGGCAGATCGGGACCGTGCGCGGCCTCACCCGCGTCAAGATCGGCGACTCGGTCGGCGTACGGCAGGGAAAAGCGCGGAAGGCGCAATTCGCCCCGCCCAGCCTGGAGACTGCCGTGCTCGCGTCCCGGCGGGCCGACCTGCACGCGGCCCTCGCCGAGCTCGCCGAGCAGGACCCGCTGATCAACCTGCGGCAGGACGACGAGCGGCGCGAGGTGTACGTGTCGCTCTACGGCGAGGTGCAGAAGGAGGTCATCCAGGCCACCCTCGCCGAGCAGTACGGCCTGCAGGTGACCTTCCGGGAGACCACCACCCTGCACATCGAGCGGCTCGCCGGCGAGGGCGCGGCGGTCGAGTTCAACAAGGTCGACCCGAACCCGTTCCTCGCGACGATCGGCCTGCGCCTTTCGCCTTTCCAAGGTGGGATCACCTTCGAGCTCGGGGTGGAGCCGGGAGCGATGCCGGCGGCGTTCTTCGTGGCGGTCGAGCAGACCGTGCGCGAGACGCTGCGGCAGGGGCTGCGCGGCTGGCCGGTCCCGGACTGCGCGGTCACCATGACCCACTCGGGCTACTCGGCGCGGCAGAGTCATTCGCACGCGGTGTTCGACAAGAGCATGTCCAGTACGGCGGGGGACTTCCGGCTGCTGACGCCGCTGGTGGTGATGGCGGCGCTACGGCGGGCGGGGACGGTCGTGCACGAGCCGATCCACGCGTTCACCGCGGAGGTGCCGCCGGACACGGTGCCGGCGGTGCTGCCGCTGCTGGCCCGGCTCGGCGCGATTCCCCTGGCCACCGGGGTGCATGGGATCGACGGGGAGATCCCGGCCGCGAAGGTGCACGAGCTGCAGCGGCGGCTGCCGGCGCTGACCCGCGGGGAAGGGGTGCTCGACAGCGCCTTCGACCATTACGCGGCCGTACGGGGGATCCCGCCGGCCCGGCAGCGGACCGGTCCGGATCCGCTGGACCGCAAGGAGTATCTGCTGCGCGTGGTGCGGCGGGCCGGGGCGAGGGAGGCGCTGTGAAACTGCACGACGGTGAGCTGGACATCTCCGCCGATCTGGTCCGGGGGCTGCTGCGGCGGCAGTTCCCGCGGTGGGCGGCGCTGTCCTTGACGCCGGTGGCGGCGGCCGGGACGGACAACGTCATGTTCCAGCTCGGCGAGGACCTGGTGATCCGTCTGCCGCGGATGCCGGGCTCGGTCGCCACGATCCTGAAGGAGAACCGCTGGCTGCCGTGGCTCGCTCCGCAGCTTCCCCTGGCGATTCCTTCCCCGGTCGGCCTGGGCGAGCCGGGGGAGGGATATCCGCTGCCGTGGTCGATTTCCCGCTGGCTACCCGGAAACCACGACATTTCCGATTTGTCAGGCGCGGCGACGGCGCTGGGCGACTTCGTCGCGGCCCTGCAGCGCGTGGAAGTAGTAAATGATGCGCCGCCGGCCTATCGGGGCGGGTCGTATGCGAGTTGGGACGACGGCGTGCGAGCGGCACTGCGCGATCTTGACGTGCCGGGCGCCTCTCATGCTTGGGAGGCCGCCCTGCGCCTACCGGCCTGGGGCGGGCCGCCGGTCTGGCTGCACAGCGACCTGCTCCCGCCCAACCTGCTCGCCGCCGGCGGCCAGCTCCACGCGGTGATCGACTTCGGCTGCGCGGGCGTCGGCGACCCGGCCTGCGACCTGATGCCGGCCTGGACGGTCTTCGACGAGACCACCCGCCCGCTGTTCCGCGCCCGGCTGACCGTCGACGACGCCTCCTGGGAACGCGGCCGCGCGTGGGCCCTCGCCTTCGGCCTGGCCGCCTGGCACTACTACGAGGAGAGAAACCCGCCCTTCGCCGCCCTCGGCCGCCGAACCGTCAACCAGACGTTGACGAACACCGCATCGTCAACCTAGGGTTGACGGCATGACGCAGATTGTCCCGCCCGTCCGCCTGGACGACCTCATCAACGCGATAAACAGCGCCCACCCCGACGCCGTGCTCGAGCGGCTCAGCGACGCCGTCCTGCTCGGCGACCACCTCGGCGAGCTGGCCGACCACCTGATCGGCCACTTCGTCGACCAGGCCCGCCGCTCCGGCGCGTCCTGGACCGACATCGGGCGCAGCATGGGCGTCACCAAGCAGGCCGCCCAGAAACGATTCGTGGCCAAGGGCGGCGACCAGGGCTTCGACCGGTTCACCGCGCCGGCCCGCAGCGCGGTCGTCGCCTCGATGAACGAGGCCAAGGCCGGCGGCCACCGCGAGATCTTCGCGGGCCACCTGCTGCTGGGCGTGCTGGACGTGCCGGCCGGTCACGCCGCGGGCGCGCTGATCGCCCAGGGCCTCACCCTCGACGCCGTGCGCGGCGCGGCGCTGGCGGCCCTGCCACCGGCCGCCGGCGAGTCCCCCGAGCTGGTGCCCTACGACGCCGGCTCGCGCAAGGTGCTCGAGCTGACCTTCCGGGAGGCGCTGCGCCTCGGCCAGCAGAGCGTCGGCACCGGCCACATCCTGCTGGCCCTGCTGGAGGAGCGCGAGCCGGCCCTGACCGGGCTCGGCGTCACCAAGGACGGCGTCGACGCGTTCCTGGCCGGCGCCGAGGCCGAGCCGTCAGCCCACGAGGGCCCGCCAGCCCAGGGGGCCCCGTCAGCCCAGGGGGAACAGGGCGCGGGTCAGCCATGAGCCGCCGGGCCGCGGCCGGCCGGTGATCAGCCGCAGCGTGTCGACCCGCGAGCGGATCGGCAGGTGCGCCTCGATCGCCTCGCCGGCCGCGGTCAGGGCCGGGGCGGGGTGGTCGTGCCCGATCGTCAGGTGCGGCACCACGTCGTCGAAGGCGCCCTCGTACGGCCGCACGCCGGGAAACCGGCCCATGATCGCGGCGGTGAGCTGCTGGAACGGCTCGGCCGGCTCCGGGGCCAGCCACACCACCCGGTCGCCGAACCAGCCCAGCCGCTCCAGCCGCACGAAGAACGCCGGGACGCCGGCCGCGACCCGGCTCAGCGTGCCGAGGACCCTCTGGTCGAGCCGGCCGGGCGGCAGGAACGGGTACAGCACGGTCACGTGCGCGGGCACACCCCAGGACGCGGCCGTGTCGAGGCGCTCGCGGTGGGCGCCGACGACGGGCTCGGCCTCGGGGATGGTGACGATGAGGGCGCTGTGGCTCGGTTCCATCGACAAAGTCTGAACCCCTGACGAATGTCATGGTGGCGGGATGACGCGCGGCCCCTCGCCGGGCCCGCCGCCGGGACCACGATGATGGCATGACGCTCACCGCCTCACCCGACATGACGGCCCGCGGCACCGCCGAGCCGGCCGTCGACCTCGACGGCGTGGTCAAGCGCTTCGGCGCGGTGACCGCCGTCGACGGCATCGACCTGCGGATCCGCCCCGGCGAGGTGGTGGCCCTGCTCGGCCCGAACGGGGCCGGCAAGACCACCACGGTCGACATGCTGCTCGGCCTGGCCCAGCCCACCGAGGGCACGGTCAAGGTGTACGGCCGCAAGCCGCACGACGCCGTCGCGCTCGGCCTGGTCTCCGCGGTCATGCAGACCGGCGGCCTGCTCAAGGACTACACGGTCGAGGAGACCGTCCGGCTGACCGCGGTGCTGTTCGGCCGGGACGAGAAGACCGCGGCCGAGGCCCTGGAACGGGCCGGGATCGCCGACATCGGCAAGCGCCTGGTCGGCAAGTGCTCGGGCGGCCAGCAGCAGCGGCTGCGGTTCGCCATGGCGCTGCTGCCCGACCCGGAGCTGCTGATCCTCGACGAGCCCACCACCGGCATGGACGTCGGCGGCCGGCACGACTTCTGGCAGGCGATCCGCCGCGACGCCGCCGGCGGCCGCACGGTCATCTTCGCCACCCACTACCTGGAGGAGGCCGACTCGTACGCGGACCGGGTGGTCTTCGTCCGGCGCGGCCGGATCGTCGCCGACGGCACCGCGGCCGAGGTCAAGGCCCTCGCCTCGGGCCGCACCGTGCGCGCGACCCTGCCCGGCGCCGTTCTCACCGAACTGCAGTCCATCGCGGGGGTGGACACGGCGGAGGTCCGCGGCGACTCGATCTACCTGCACGGCAAGGACACCGACGGGATCGCCCGGTACCTGCTGAACGAGACCACCGCCCGCGACCTGGAGATCACCTCGCGGAACCTCGAAGAGGCCTTCCTGACCCTGACCGCGGACGACGCTTCCGAGGAGCCGAAATGACCACCGTTGCCTTCGACCAGCGCCGCCTGCCGAAGTTCGGCGGCTTCAACCTGGGGATGATCAAGCTCGAGCTGCGGCGGATGATGCGCAACCGGCGCACCGTGATCTTCACGCTGATCATGCCGGCCGCGTTCTTCCTGTTGTTCGGCACCAATGCGTCGGCCCGGCACGAGTCGGCCGGCGCCGGGAACGTCACCGGATACATCCTGGTCAGCATGGCCGTCTACGGCGCCATGCTGTCCACCACGTCGGGCGGCGCGATGGTCAGCATCGAGCGCGCCGCCGGGTGGAGCCGGCAGCTTCGGCTGACCCCGCTCAAGCCGGTCGCCTACATCGCCGTGAAACTCACCCTCGCGATGATCATCGGGTTGGTGTCGGTGCTGGTGGCGTTCGCGGTGGGTGCGGTCTCGGGGGCGAAGCTGCCGACCCACGCGTGGATCTTGTGCGGCCTGCTGGCCTGGGTGTGCGCGCTGGTGTTCGCCGCGTTCGGCCTGTTCATGGGGTACCTGCTGCCCAGCGAGAACGTCATGCAGATCCTCGGCCCGGTGCTGGCGGTGCTGTCGTTCGCCGGTGGCCTGTTCGCCCCGCTGGACACCTTCGGGCACACCTTCGCGACGATCGCGAAGTTCACCCCGGTGTACGGGGTCGGCGAGCTCGCCCGGTACCCGCTGGTGCACGACGGCAACATCTGGCTCGCGATCCTCAACGTGGTGGCCTGGACCGCGATCTTCGCGATCGGCGCGATGTGGCGGTTCCGCCGCGACACCGCCCGCGTCTGAAGCCCGGTATAGCGTCGTGGTCGTGGTGGCACCGGCGACGGACCCCGACTGGGGCCGCAGGTACGGATGGCTGTTCGCCGCGGTCTGGCTGTTCTACCTCGGCGAGCCGGTCAACGCCCTGACCAAGCAGCCGGACCTGACCTGGCGCACGGTCGGGCTGGTCGCCGTGGCCCTGTTCGCGGTCTCCTACCTGTTCATGGTCCGGCTGGCGAGCACGGTGCGGCGCTCGCCGATCCGGAGCGGGGCGTTCGTGGCGCGTGCGCTGTTCGGCATCGGGGTCATGCTGGGCCTGTTCGCCCTGCAGATCCCCGGCGCCGGCGCGCACGCGCTGAGCTGCCTGGTGTACATCGCGGCGTTCGGGATGGTCGCGCTGCCCCTGCAGATGGCCATCCCGCTGGCGGTGTTGCTGACCGCGCTGGCCGAGGCGCTGCCGGCCGCGGTGCCGGGCTGGCGCGACAACGGCTACGGCCTGGCCGTCCTGCTCGGCTCCCTCGCGACCTGGGGGATCCGGCTCGCGTCGGAGCGGCAGTACCGGCTGCTGGCGGCGCAGAAGGAGATCTCCGACCTCGCGGTGCAGAACGAGCGGGCCCGCATCGCCAACGACCTGCACGACATCCTCGGCCACTCGCTGACCGTGGTGACCGTGAAGGCCGAGCTCGCCCAGCGGCTGCTCGACGTCGACCTCGGCCGGGCCCGCAAGGAGCTCGCCGATCTCGAGGGGCTGGCCCGCGACGCGCTGGCCGACGTGCGGTCCACGGCGATGGGGATGCGCGGCATCTCGCTGCCGGGGGAGATCGCGGCGGCCCGGGAGGCGCTGGCCGCGGCGAACGTCGAGGCGACCCTGCCCGGCGCCGCCGACGAGGTGCCCAGCCGCAACCGGGAGCTGTTCGCCTGGACGATCCGGGAGGCGGTCACCAACGTCGTGCGGCACAGCAAGGCCAAGCACGTCGAGGTGGTGCTGGCCCCCGAAAGCGTCGAGATCCTCGACGACGGGGTGGGCGCCGCCTCCCCGGACGGACACAACGGGCAAGGGCTCGCCGGGCTTCGCCGGCGGGCGGAAGCGCTGGGCGGTCAGCTCACGGCCGGGTGCCGCGACGGCCAGCCGGGATTTCGCGTACGGGTGGAGGTCCCCGCATGATCAAGTTGTTGCTCGCCGACGACCAGGCCCTGGTCCGTGGCGCGATGGCCGCCCTGCTCGACATGGAGCCCGACCTGAAGGTGGTGGCCGAGGTGGGCCGGGGCGACCAGGTCCTCGACGCGGCCCGCGACCACGACATCGACGTCGCCGTCCTGGACGTGGAGATGCCGGGTCTCGACGGCGTCGCGGCCGCCCGTGAACTGCACAAACACCTTCCGGGCGTACGCGTGCTGATGGTCACGACGTTCGGCCGGGCCGGGTACCTGCGCCAGGCCATGGCCGCCGGCGCCAGCGGTTTCGTCGTGAAGGACACCCCCGCCCGGCAGCTGGCCGACGCGGTCCGCCGGGTGCACGAGGGCCTGCGCGTGGTCGACCCGGACCTGGCCGCCCAGTCGCTGGCTCAGGGCGAGTCGCCGCTGACCGAACGGGAGACCGACGTGCTGCGCGCGGCCCGCGACGGCGGGACGGTGGCCGACATCGCCCGGGCCCTGCGCCTGTCCGAGGGTACGGTCCGCAACCACCTGTCCGCGGCGATCGGCAAGACCGGGGCCCGCACCCGCGCCGAGGCCGTGCGCCTGGCCCTGGACAACGGCTGGCTGCTGTCTTGAGCTAGCTGTTCTTGAGTCAACTGGGCCCGATGCAACCGGGCGGCAACCGTGAGTGACCGTTCGCTGCACCCGGCGACCCGAAAAGTTCTCCCCGCAACCACACAGGGGGGAACCGAACATGAGCGCCGGTACGAAGACCGTCACCCGCGAGCAGGAGACGCTGATCCGCGAGAACATGGCCCTGGTCGGCCACATGGTCCGCGAGATGCTGTTCAAGGTCCCGCCCCACGTGCACCGCGACGACCTGGCCTCGGCCGGGTACACGGCCCTGGTGACCGCCGCCCAGGCGTTCGACCCGGGCCGGGGCATCCCGTTCGGCCGGTTCGCCGCCGTCCGGGTCCGCGGCGCCCTGCTCGACGAGCTGCGCGGCATGGACTGGGCGACCCGCTCGGTGCGGGCCCGCGCCCGCCGCGCCGACGTGGCCCGGCAGGAGCTGACCACCAAGCTGGGCCGCACCCCGACCCCGGTCGAGCTGGCCGAGCTGCTCGGTGTCGCCGTCGGTGAGCTGGCCAACGTCGACGACGACGTGCAGCGCGCCGCGATCCTGTCGCTGCAGGGCTTCGCGGCCGGCACCGCCGAGGACATGGTCACCGAGACCGAGATGAACCCGGAGGAGATGCTGCTGCACCGGGAGCGGATCGGCTACCTGCACGACGCGGTGGCCGTGCTGCCGGAACGGCTGCGGTTCGTCGTCGAGGCGTCGTTCCTGCAGGAGCGGCCCCTGGCCGAGGTGGCCGCCGAGCTCGGCGTCACCGAGTCGCGGGTCTCCCAGCTGCGCACCGAGGCCCTGGCCCTGCTCAAGGACGGCCTGGCCACCCACATGGAGCAGCAGGAGACCGGCGCGCCCAAGGACGGCTGCGTGGCCCGCCGCCGGGCGGTCTACGCCGCGCAGATCGCCGCCCGCAGCACCATGGCGACCCGGCTGGCCGCCACCGACGTCCACGGGCTGCGAAAAGTGGCGTGACACCCGGAAATGCGATGCATCCGACAGCGGCGGGCCGGGACGGCCCTCCGCTTCTAGGATCGGCGGGTGACCATCGTGAGCTTGCAGGACATCCGGGACGCGGCGAAGCGGATCGAAGGGGCAGCCCACCGCACCCCGGTGATCCGCTCCCGCACCCTCGACGCGCTGACCGGCGCCCGGCTCTACCTGAAGGCGGAGAACCTGCAGCGGGTCGGCGCGTTCAAGTTCCGCGGCGCCTACAACGCGATCGCCCGCCTCGATCCCGGCCAGCTGGCCCGGGGCATCGCCGCCTACTCCTCCGGCAACCACGCCCAGGCCGTGGCCCTCGCGGCCAGGGAACTGGGCAGCACCGCGGTGATCGTGATGCCGTCCGACACCCCGGCCGCCAAGCTCGACGCGGTCGCCGGCTACGGCGCCGAGATCATCACCTACGACCGGTACACCGGCGACCGGGAGGAGATCGGGCAGCGTCTCGCCGCCGAGCGGGGCCTCGCGCTGATCCCGCCGTACGAGCATCCCGATGTGATCGCCGGGCAGGGCACCGCCGCGCTCGAACTGCTCGAGGAGGCCGGCGACCTGGACGCGCTGGTCGTGCCCGTCGGCGGCGGCGGGCTCATCGCCGGCAGCGCCACCGCCGCCAAGGGCCTGCAGCCGGGCATCCGGGTCATCGGCGTCGAGCCCGAGGCCGGCGACGACACCCAGCGCTCCCTGGCCGCGGGGGAGAGGGTGCGCATCCCGGTGCCGCGCACCATCGCCGACGGGCAGGCCGCCCCGATCCCCGGCGAGCTCACCTTCTCGATCAACCGGCGGCTCGTCGACGAGATCGTGACGGTCTCCGACGACCAGATCCGCGACGCGCTGCGCTTCGCCGTCGACCGGCTCAAGCAGGTCATGGAGCCGTCCGGGGCGTCCGGCCTGGCCGCCCTGCTCGCCGGCCGCGTCCCGTCGCCGCCGGCCCGGATCGGTGTGATCATCTCGGGCGGGAACGTCGGCGCGGCCCGCCTCGCGTCACTGCTCGCCTAGCACCTTCGCCTCCAGGGCCGGGTCGACGCCGAGGTCGCCGCGGTCGGTGCGCCGGGGCGCGTCGCCGCCCACCGACCGCAGCCAGCTCCACGTGTCGGCGACCGTGTCGTACACCGGCCGGCAGCGCAGCCCGGCCGCCAGGGCCTTCGACACGTCGCCGCGGTGCAGGAAGTCGTGGTCGGGGCCGGGCGGCAGCCAGATCGGCAGCTGCGTCCACGGCTGGATCCCGTACGCCTCGATCACCGAGGGATCCGTCCAGCGCAGCGACGCCCGCCGGCCGGTCACCTCGTTCGCGATGTCCAGCAACTCACCCATGGTGGTGTGCCCGGGCTCGCTGACCACGTTGTACGGCCCGGTCAGCCCGGCCGCCGCCGCGTCCAGCAGGAAGATCGCCAGGTCGCGGGCGTCGATGTACTGCAGCGGCAGGATCCGCGGCCCCGGCGCCAGCGTCGGACCGCCGCGGGCCAGCCGGTTGAGCCACCACGGCAGCCGGCCCACGTCCTCCAGGGGCCCGAGGATCAGCCCGGCCCGGGCCAGCAGCAGCGGCCCCTCGAACGAGGCGGCGGCCAGCTCGCCGCGCACCTTGTCCCCGGCGTACCCCTGGTCGCGGGGGTTGGCCAGCGGCGCCTGCTCGGTCAGCGGGGCCGGAGTGCCCCACTGGTAGACCGAGCGGCTCGACACGTACGTGTAATGCCGGGCCCGGCCCCGCAGGAGCCGGGCGGTCCGGCCGACCGCGCCGGCGCCGGCCGACCAGGTGTCGACCACCGCGTCCCACGACTGGTCGATCTGCAGCGCGGCCAGCCCGTCGGGGGCCAGCCGGTCGCCGGTCAGGAGCCGCACGCCCACCGGCGCGCCGCGTAAGCCGCGGTTGAACACGGTCACGTCGTCGCCTCTGGCGACCGCCTCACCGGCGATCGCGCGACCGACAAAACCGGACCCGCCCAGAATCAGCAGCTTCATGGTGATCGACCATGCCCGATGCGTGGGCCGCGCGGGAAGGACTATCGCTCAGAGCGGAACCGCGTCAGGGCTTCCACGACCAGTGCGTGATCGTCCGCCTGGGGCAGACCGGACACGGTCACCACCGCCACGATCCCGACATTCCCGATTCGCACGGGGAACGCGCCGCCGTGCGCCGCGTACTCGGCCGGGTCCAGGCCCATCCCGGCGTTCAACTCCTGGCCCTTGGCCGCCAGCCGCCGCCCGACCAGATAGGAGGACGCCCCGAACCGCTCGACGACCCGGACCTTCCGCTCGATCCACCGGTCGTTGTCGGCCACCGCCCCCGGCAGCGCCGCGTGGAACAGCTGCTGCGTGCCCCGCCGGATGTCGATCGCGACCGGCTTGCCGGCGGCCAGGGACACCAGCAGCGAGCCGAGCCGCCACGCGTCGTCGTTGTCGAAGCGGTCGAACACCAGGTCCTGCTCCTGGCGTTCCAGTTCCTTGATCAGTTCCTCGCTCATGCGCCCCCGACCTTCATTTACGCCTGACCTTCTGCAGCCACAGGCCGAACGACGCGCCGGCCAGGAACACCATCATCGAACAGCACAGGAACTTGACGACCACCGCCGCCTCCCGGTTCGTTAGGGTCGGTACTCGTGCGACTGGCCACCTTCAACCTCCTGCACGGCCGGTCACTGTCCGACGGCACGGTACACGCCGACCGGGTGCACGCCGCCATCGCCGACCTCGACGCCGACGTGCTCGGCCTGCAGGAGGTCGACCGCGCCCAGCCCCGCAGCGGCCTGCTCGACCTGACCGCGATCGCCGCCGACGCGCTCGGCGCCGGCACCCACCGGTTCGCCGCGGCGATCGCCGGCACGCCGGGGGAGACCTGGCAACCATGGCGCTCCGACGACGACAATGTCCACCCCCTGTACGGGATCGCCCTCGTCAGCCGGTACCCGGTGATCCGCTGGCAGATCACCGCGCTGCCCGGCGCCCCGGTCCGCTCCCCGGTCTACACCGGCGGCGACGGGCTGCGGCTGCTCAAGGACGAGCCGCGGGTGCTGCTGGCCGCGGTGCTGGAGACCCCGGCCGGGCCGATGACCGTCGCCACCACCCACCTGTCGTTCGTGCCGGGCTGGAACCTGCGGCAACTGCGGCACGCCGTACGCCTGCTCAGGTCTCTGCCCGGTCCGCGGGTGCTGCTCGGTGATCTCAACATGCCCGTCACCCCGGTCCGGGCCGTCACCGGCTGGAAACCGCTGGGCAAGGCGCCGACCTTCCCGAGCCCGTCCCCGCGCGCGCAGCTCGACCACATCCTCGCCGACCCCCGCTCGCTGTCCGCGCTGGGCCGCGTGGTTCAGGTGTGCACGCCGCACCCGCCGGTCTCCGACCACCGGCCGCTCATCGTGCAGCTGGACGCAGGTACACGTCCTCCAGGCCGTCCAGCGGATCCCACTGCTCGCCGACCTTCTTGAAGCCGAACCCGGCGATCGTGGCCCGCGACCCGGCGTTGTCCGGCCGGATGCTCGCCCGCACCGCCGTCACCAGCGGGTCCGCGTCCACCCGGGCCAGCAGCGCCGCCAGCATCGCCCTCGCGTAGCCGCGCCGCCGGAACGCCGGGTCGACCGAGTAGGCCACCTCGACCACCCCGTCGGCGTCCGGCGGCCCGTGGAACCCGCCGTGGCCGACCACGACGCCCTCCGGCTCGGCCACCGCGGCCCGGGCGATCCAGTCCAGGCTGGCCGGGTCGCTCCGGATCTGCTCGAGACGGATCTCCCACAGCCAGTTCTCGTCCACCAGGTATTGACTCAGCGCGATGCCCGCCGCCGCGCTCGCGGCCGCCAGGTCACCCTCGACCAGCGCGGACAGTGCCGCGGGCGAGAGCTTCACAAATCGGATCTCCGGCACGCCAGCATGATCACACGCAGTGGTGATCAGTGCCACGCGAGTTGCGCACAACTAGATTGTGCGCAATGCTTCTTTCATGGAGCAGACGACGACCGGACTCGAGCAGATGGTCTGCTTCCAGCTGTACGCGGCCAGCCGCGCGATGACCGCCCTCTACCGCCCGGTCCTGGAGAGCAACGGCCTCACCTACCCGCAGTACCTGGTCCTGCGTGTCCTCTGGCACCGCGGCCCCATCACCGTCCGCGACCTCGGCACCGCCCTGCACCTCGACAGCGGCACCCTCTCCCCACTGCTCAAGCGCCTCGAAACCCAGGGCCGCCTCCGCCGCGAACGAGGCACCACCGATGAGCGAACCGTCTGGATCCACCTCACGCCCGCCGGCCGGGACCTGCAAGACCAGCTCGCCGAGCTGCCCGCCCAGATCGCCTGCGCCGCCGGCCTCACCCTCGACGAGTTCCGCACCCTGCACGACCTGCTCGGCCGCGTCCGCGCCACCGCCAACTGAAAGGCAACCATGGAAGCCATCTACACCGCCTCCGCCACCGCAACCGGCGACGGCCGCAACGGCCACGTCCGCTCCGCCGACGGCGTCCTCGACCTCGACCTCGCCGTCCCCAAGGAGATGGGCGGCCCCGGCGGCCACCTCACCAACCCCGAGGAACTGTTCGCCGCCGGCTACGCCGCGTGCTTCCACAGTGCCCTCAAGGCCGCCGCCCGCCTCGCGAAGATCGAGCTCACCGACACCGCCATCACCATCGACGTCGGCGTCGTGCGCACCGAGGACAAGCGCTTCAAACTCCAGGCCGCCATCGAGGCCGAGATCCCCGGCGTCGACGAGGCCACCGCCCGCGGGCTCCTCGACACCGCCCACCAGCTGTGCCCCTACAGCAACGCCACCCGCGGCAACATCGACGTGCGACTCACCCTCGCCTGAATCCCTTTCCCGTACGCCCCGACGGCCCCCCGACCGCAGGAACACCGGTCCCGCCGAGGCCCGGCGCGGCCACCCGCCACGCCGGGCCGCAGCGCGACTCTCGCGTGCCGACCATCGCCGGGCTTCACCCCGGCGCGGCGATCTCGGCCGTGACCATCCCCACCGTCGACGCCGGCACCTGAGCCACGACCACACCCGCCGGGCTGATCACACTGGTTGGGCCGTACCCGATCCGCTCCTCACCCCGCCGCCCCGTGACATCCGCCGAGACCAGCCACATCCCGGTCTCCCGCGCCCGCTGCGCCCGGATCGCGTTGTGCATCGGCCGCCAGAACTCAGCCGCCTCCCGCCGCATCATGTTCTGCGACAGGACCAGCAGCACCCGGCCGCCCTGATCCGCGACGGCCCGCGCCGACGCCGTGAACCGCGTGTCGTAACAGATGTTCATCCCGAACCGCACCCCGTTCGCCTCGAACACCGGAAACCGGTCGCCGGCCGTGAACGCCCGCTCCCCAAGCGTCAGCGACGTCTTGCGGTAAACCCCCAGCACCTCACCGGCCCGGATCACCACGGCCGAGTTGAAGACGCGCCCGCCGTCCCGCTCGATGACACCCAGGACGAGAACCTGCCGTACGCCGGCCAGCCGCCCCAGCACCTCCCGGAACGACACCGAATCCAGCTCCACCGCGTGCCGTTCCAGGTACTCCGGCGTGCACAGATACCCCTGCAGGAAGCACTCGGGGAACACCAGCAGATCCACCGCCGCCGCATCGGCCTCCGCGGCGAACCGCTCCACCACCGCCAGCGCCCCCGGCACGTCCGCCAGCAACTCCGGTGTCTGACAGGCCCCGATCCGCAACGTCCCCGCCATCCCGCGCACGCTACCGACCGGGCGAAACCAACCGCTAGCCCCATGCCGGCCGGGAGAGACGTCGCCGGAGCAGGCAGGCGAGCTCCACCTCGACCCCCTGCGCCCACAACGCGCCGAACGGATCCACACCGGACGCGGCCGGGTCCGCCGGCTCGGCCGGCCGGGTGTCCGCGACACGCCGCCGCACGATCCCGTCGATCCACGCCATGACATCGGTGCCCGGATCGGTGTGGCAACCGGCCAGCCACCACACCTCGACGAAGGTGCCGGCGAGCACACCCGCCACCCGGCGCGGGTCCGACACCTGCGCACACAGACCGGACAACACCGGGCCCGCACATCGGTCGAACAACTCGGCGAACGCACCGCGGTCGTCGCCGGCGATCCGCCGGACCAGCCACCGCAACCGCTCCGGGCCGCCGCGCGGCCCGGACTCGTGCGCCCGACGGCAAGGATCGTGATGATTCAACGCAGACACCGGAACCCCCACGGGCGACGTAAAGACGTGCGCCGCCGGGTCTGGGACGACAGACGCGAGCACGGGCTCACGCCACCCGCGACGCTACGACATCACCGACATGCAAAGTAGGAATGCCACGAACGAGTGACCGGCCTTCACCACTCAGAGGCCGCGAAGAGACCGGTTCGTGCGGTTCGCCCGGACGGCGGCCCGCTGCTGCTCGGCCGTCACCTCGATGTACCCCTGCGACGTCGTCAGCGACGCGTGACCCAGCAGGCGCATGATCTCGGAGGCGTTCGCGCCGTCCTCGGCCAGGCGGGTCGCAAAGGTATGACGCAGGGCGTGCAACTGAGCGCCGCGGGGGACCCGGTCGGACACACCCGCCCGGCGGTAACACGACTCGACCAGATACTGCAGGCCGCCGCGCTTCAGCGGGGCGCCCGCGCGGTCCACCAGCAGCGGGTCGCGCGGGTCCCAGCGGCCGAACCGGACCCGGCGGGTGTCCTGGTAGCGGTCGATCACCGCGTCCAGCTCGGGCTCGATCGGGACGGTGCGCGGGCGGCCGCCCTTACCGGCCACCTCCACCCGGCGCTCACCGGGACGGCCCTGGATGTCGCCGGAGCGCAGGGCGAGCATCTCCGACAGACGCAGGCCCGCGCAGAGAGCCAGCGCCAGCACGACCACGTCCCGCTCCGGCCACGGGTCACGCTGACGCTCATCCCGATGACTGACTGCGGAGAGTAACTGCTCCGGGGTGTCCTCACCGCGCAAAGGCTTGGGGGAGTAGGCCGGCATCCTCGGCTTGTCGATCGCCGGCATCGGATTGCCCGGAACCACCAGCTCGGTGACCAGGAACGTGAAGAACGCATTCCACGACGACCAGGCACGAGCCACCGAGGCGGGCGCCCGGTCGGCGGCGAACCGCGCGAATGCGGACCGCAACGACCGAGGGGAGAGGCCACCGAGAGTAACGTCGTCAGGCCCGACCAGCGCGATGATCGACAGCAGGTCACGGCGGTAGGCCTGCAGCGTGTGCGCCGAAGGCTTCCGCGTGGCCCGCGCCGCCAGGAAATCATCGACCAGGCCCAGCACCGGAACATCCCGTCCGTCCTGCATAAGCCATATTATGCATCATTTCGACGCTTATGCGTAGTTCCAGCTCACAACCGGTTTGCGACGAAGGCGTGGGGCGGCGCGGAGTCGCCGAGCGCAACCGCGCGCCGCCGATGGTGTTCCGGTTCTCCAGAACGCCCGCTGCGGGGATTTTCGACGGCTCGAGTTGCAGCTCAGCCCGGAAGCGGCGGCAAAGGCTGGGGACGGCACCCGGCCGGGCCTGTCGACCGGGGACTCGCCGGCACCCCGTACCGGCAAAGGAAAGCGGAAGCCTCTCGCCCGCCGCGACCATGGCGATCGATTCAACTTGACATAATGTACATTATCGACCCAGCATCATGATCGATATTCTCTCGTCGGAAATTGTCGGTGGTGGCCACTAGGGTCGCGGCATGGTTGAGGTCGTCGCCGTGCTGGAGTGCTTCGGTCTGAGCCCGCCTCTGGTCGCGCCGGTCCCGGTGGCGGGCGGCTTGTCGAACGAGTTGTGGCGGGTGCAGACGCGCGAGGGCGTGTTCGCGGTCAAGCGGATGGTGGTCAACGCCGACCGGCCGGGTTTCGTGGCGAGTGTGGAGGCGTCGTTCGCGGTGGAGCGGCGGGCGTTCGCGGCGGGCGTGCCGATGCCGGAGCCGGTGCCCGCGCCGTCGACCGGTTGTGCGCTGGCGGCCGTGGGCGGGTCGCTGTTCCGGGTGCATCGGTGGGTGGCCGGGCGTGCGGGTGCTGGTTCGGCGCGGGAGGCTGTCGAGCTGCTGGCGCGCATCCACGCGGCGGGCGGGCCGCGACGGGCGCCTCCCCCGTGTCCGGCGTGGACGCCGGCGTCGCGGTGGGGCCCTCTGGTTGCCGGGTTGGCGGAGCGGGTGGCGGGGCAGCCGGAGCGGCTGTTGGTGGTGGACAGTCACGGCGACCTGGATCGGAAGAACACGCTGCTGGGTGACGTGCTGGTGGCTCTCGACTGGGATGCCGCGGGTCCGGTGAGCGCCGTGCAGGAGGCGGTGTCGGTCGCGCTGGACTGGTCGCGGGGCGATCCGGCCGTCTTCGCCGAGGCGGTGACGGCTTATCGGTCGCTCAGTGGTGTGGCGGTGCCCGCGGAGCCGTGGGTGTTCGGCTGGTGGGTGGCCGCACAGGGTGGCTGGCTCGACTACACCGCCGAGCACGATCCCGGCGAGGCGCAGCGGACCCTGGATCGCCTGCGCCGCCTGGCCACCGATCTGGATGCGTTCACCTCTCCCCCGGCTGGGGGCGGGCGTAGTGGGCGGCGACGGCAGTGAAGGCGGCCTTGGGTTCCCAGGGCAGGCCCGGGTACGTCGTGCCGGGGTGGCCGTCGAGGACCTTGACGATGCCGAGGCTGGCCAGGTCGAGGTCGTCGCGGGGGTCGCCGTCGGGGCGGTGCGGGAAGCTGTGGAGGGCGAACAGGTAGACGAAGGCAGCGTCGACTCCCTCGGTGTCGAAGATGTCCAGCAGCTCGCTCAAGTACGCGGCCTGGCCGGGTTCGTCGCGTTCGTAGTGGCCGTTGAGGCGTAGTGGCGTTCGGGTGGCGGGGTCGTATTCGACGATTTCCATGCTGCGGGGGGCGATGTCGGGGGCGCCGCGCCAGGTGGCGGTGCCGAAGCCGGTGATCGCGACCGGTTTTGGCTGCGCGGTGAGCTGCCTTACGGCGGCGCGGAACTGGGCGGCCACCTCGGCGGAGCGGATGAGTTCGAGGGTGACGATGTCGAACAGGCTCCAGTCGACGTCCTCGAACGGGATCGCGGCGTAGGTGAGTCTGCCGTGGAAGCGTTCGCGGATCGCGGGGACGGCGGTGTGCAGGAACTCGTGGAGGCGGGTGCGGAGCGTGGTGATCCGGGCGGCTCGGCCGTCGGGGTCGGTGAGCAGGCGAGCGAGGCGCTCGTCGATGCGGTCGCCGTCGGTGAAGCCGTGGTTCATCAGGCTCATCTCGACGCCGGCGACCAGGACGATCTCGGCGCCGGTGGCGCGGAGCCGTTCGGCGCGGTCGGCGCAGTCCAGCAGCAGGGTGTGGATCTGGCCTGGGTGCAGGTCGAGGGGGTAGGGCGAGAGCCAGACCTCCAGTCCCAGGCCGGCGGCGGTGCGGGCGGCCGCCTCCAGCCGGTCGGGGTCGCCGCCGACCAGATGGACGGCGTTGCAGTGCAGGTCGTCGCGGATGATGGTCAGCTCGCGCCGGACCGTTTCGGGGTCGAAGCGTTCGAGGGAGTTGACGCCGTCGATGACGAAGCCGGTGTCGTAGGCGATGCCGTTGGCGCGCATGCCGGGTCCTCTCGGTTGCGGGGTGTGTCCTGCCGACGGTAGCAAAATATTGCGTGCGCGCAATTTTGCGTGTGCGCAGCTTTCGTGGCAGGGTAGGGCCGTGGAACCGGGTTTGCGGGCGCGCAAGAAGCAGGCCACCCGTGCGGCGTTGCAGGCGGCGGCGCTGCGGCTGGCTTTGGAGCGGGGGCCCGGCAACGTCCGGGTGGAGGACATCGCCGAGGCGGCCGGGGTGTCGCCGAGGACGTACAACAACTACTTCTCGAGCCGGGAGCAGGCGATCGTCGCCGGGATCACGGCCGATCGCGCCGAGCAGGTCGCGGCGGCCGTGGTCGGCTCCCCCGCGGCGACCGGGCTCGGTGATGCTGTGGTCACCGCGGTGGTGGGCCTGTACGCCGATCCGGGTGACCGGCCGCGCGCCGCGATGCTGATGGTGGCGACCAGTCCCGCGTTGCGTGCCTGCTACGCCGATACGGTCACCAGCATCGAGGGGCCGCTGGCGGAGGCCATCGCCGAGCGCTGCCCCGGTGTCGATCCCCTGACGGCGCAGGTGCTTTCCGCGGCCGTCGGCGCCGCGGCCCGGGTGGGACTCCGGCAGTGGCTGCGCCCGGCGACCGGCGCCGGTGGCCTCGTCGTGACGTCCGGATCGCTGCCGGATCTGGTGCGGGCCGCGCTGTTGCCGCTCGCGCCGGCGCTGGACGCGGCCGCGGGCCGGTAGCGTCGCGGGATGCTGGTTCGGTGGATCACCGGGTTTCTGGACTCCCCCACGACCGCGGCCGAGCGGTTCTGGACGGCGGTGACGGGGACGACGTTGTCGGCGCGGCGGGAGGGCGGGACGTTCGCCACGTTGGTGCCGGAGCGTGGGGACGCCTGTCTGCGGGTGCAGGTCGTCGGGAGCGGTCCTCCGCGGGCGCACGTCGACCTGCACGTGGAGGACGTCGCGGCGGCCACGCAGGAGGCGGTCGGGCTCGGGGCCTCGGTCGTGGCGGACAACGGGGAGTTCGTGGTGCTGCGCTCCCCCGCCGGGATCGTGTTCTGTCTGGTGCCGTGGCACGGGGAGTGGGTGCGGCCGGCGGCGGTGCGGTGGCCGGGCGGGCAGCGCAGCGGGGTGGATCAGCTGAGCCTGGACATCCCGGCCGGCGACTATGAGGCCGAGGTGGGGTTCTGGGCGGGGTTGACCGGGTGGCGGCTGGGGTTCTCGTCGTTTCCCGAGTTCCGGTTCCTGTCGGGCGGTGCCGGGCTGCCGTTGCGTTTTCTGCTGCAGCGGATCGGGGGCGGTGCTCCGGGCGTACACCTGGATCTGGCTTGTGACGGTGTTGATGCCGAGGTGGAGCGGCATCGGGCGCTGGGGGCCTCGGTGGTGCGGCGGGTTCCCGGGGAATGGACGACGTTGCGCGATCCGGTGGGCCGGGAGTATTGCGTGACCGGGCGGGCGCCGGGCTGGTAGCCGTCGATGCGAAACCGTGGCGGCGCGCCCGGGCGTGGCTGCGAGCAAATTGTCGGTGGGGCCTGATAGAAAGATTCGCACAAACGTACGAGAGAAGTGGGTGGGTGCCGTGGCCCGGGGTTTGAGCACCGAGGAGCTGGGGACGATTCGCGACGGGCTGGCCGCCGGCCGTAAGCCGCGGGTGCAGTTCACCGAGTCGGCCGGGCAGGTCGCCGGGCAGATCGGGCAGGTCGTGGGGCTGGATGATCCGGCCGCGTCCGACGAGTGGGTGGTGGTGCGGTTCGGCAAGGACGAGCTGCCCTTCTCCCCCGTCGACCTGCGGGTGGCGCCGCGTGGTGCCGCGGCGAAAAAGGCGCCCGCGCCCGCTCCCCCGCCGCCGGAACCGGCGCCGCCGGCCCCGGAATTCGTGATCGACAAGCCGCCGGTGGTCAAGGAACCGCCGGCGCAGCGCAGGAGTGGAGACGAGCCCGTGGCCGAGACACCGCCCCCGCCGCCGCGTAAGGCGCCCCGGCCGGCCAAGACGAAACCCGCCCCGGCGCTGACCGTCACGCTCGCCTACGGCGACGGCGAGTGGACGGTGGCGGCGTCGCAGGGTGCGAAGGTGCTGGCGAAACCGTATGTGGTGCGTCCGGCCGAGGCGCTGCGCATGGTGTCGCTGGTCGACGTGCCCGGGGTGCACGAGGCGGTCGAGCAGATCCTGGCCGCGGAGCGGTCCGAGGCCGAGCAGCAGGCCCAGCGGTTACGGGCGGAGCTGGCCGAGGTGGAGGCGCGGCTGGCCGAGCTCGGGGAGGCCGGCAAGCCGTAGCGGCCGGGCGTGTCATTATTGGCGGCCTTATGGGGAGAGCTTCGCGGCGGGCGCCGCTGATGTGGCGGTTCATGCTGGTGCTGGCGCGGTTGCTGGTGTTGCCGCTGTGCCGGTTGCGGGTGTCCGGGCGGGTGCCGGACGATTTGCTCGGTGGGCCGGTGATCCTGGCGGCCAACCATGTCAGCCCGTTCGATCCGATCGTCATGACCGCGGCGTGTCAGCGGGTGGGGATAGCGCCGAAGTTCCTGGCCACCGGCGGGATCTTCGACGCGCCGGTGGCGGGGGCGGCGATGCGGGCGGCGGGGCACATCCGCGTCGACCGGAACACGGCGCGGGTCGCCGACGCCCTGCCGGCGGCGGTGCAGGCGCTGCGGGACGGGGAGATGGTGCTGGTCTACCCGGAGGGGCGCATCGGGCTCGACCCGTGGATGTGGCCCGAGCGGGGCAAGACCGGCGTGGCGCGGATGGCCGACCTGGCCGGGGCGCCGGTGCTGCCGGTGGCGCAGTGGAACGCGCACACGGTGCTGCCGTACACGACGCCGGTGGGGCTGGGCCGGTCGCTGCTGCGGGCTTTGCGCCGGCGGCCGGAGGTGTTCGTGCGGTTCGGGGAGAAGCCGGTCGACCTGTCCGGGGTCACGGGCACGCCGGGCGCGCGGGCGATGAAGGCCACCCGGCTGATCATGGAGGGGATCGACGAGACCCTCGCGGCGCTGCGGGCCGGCGAGATGGAGCTGCCGCGCGAGGTGGACCGGACCCGGGCCGTGGACAACTCGCGGGTGCGGCCCCGGCCCGGGCGGGCGGCATTGCCGGGCTCGCGCACGACCCGGGCCGAGTCCGCGGCCGGGCCCCTCCCCCAGCCGGAGGACTAGGCGTCAGTACCAGGAGGGCCCGTACTGGACGTAGGGCTTCTCCAGGGCGGCGGCCTCGTCGTCGGTGAGGTGGATGTCGAGGGCGCCCACCGCCTCGGTGAGGTGGTGGGGCTTGGTGGCGCCGACGATGGGCGCCGAGACCAGCGGGTTGCGCAGCACCCAGGCCAGGGCGATCTGCGCCATCGTGACGCCGCGGGCCTGGGCGAGGTCGTGGACGGCGTTGATGACGGGCTCGTCGTGGGGTGAGTCGAAGGCCTGGACGACCTTGTCGGAGCCGGATCGGGTGCTCTGCTCGCCGGCCGGGCGGGCCAGGCGGCCCTTGCCGTTCGGGGAGTACGGGACGAGGCCGACACCCATGTCGCCGCACATCGCCATGAGCTCGCGTTCGTCGTGGCGGCGCAGCAGGTTGTACTGGTTCTGCATGGACACGAACCTGGTCCAGCCGTGCAGGTCGGCCGCGTGCTGGAGTTTGGCGAACTGCCACGCGTACATCGAGGAGGCGCCGAGGTAGCGGACCTTGCCGGCCTTGACGATGTCGTGCAGGGCCTCCATGGTCTCCTCGACCGGGACGTCGTCGTCGAAGCGGTGGATCTGGTAGAGGTCGATGTAGTCGGTGCCGAGGCGGGTCAGGGAGGCGTCGACCTGTTCGAGGATGGCCTTGCGGGACAGCCCGGACCCGCCCGGCCCGTCGTGCATGATGCCGCGGACCTTGGTGGCGAGCACGATGTCCTCGCGGCGGGAGAACCGGGTGATGGCGTGGCCGACGATCTGCTCGGAGGTGCCGCGCTGGTAGACGTTGGCCGTGTCCCAGAAGGTGATGCCGAGCTCGACGGCCTGGCGGAAGAACGGCGCGGCGAGGTCTTCGGTCAGCGCCCACGGGTGGGCGTCGGGCGTGGTCGGGTCGCCGTAGCTCATGCAGCCGAGCGCGAGCCGGCTGACCCGGAGGCCGGTACTGCCGAGGCGGGTGTAGTGCATTCCCTGACGCTACGCCGGCCCGGTCCGGCCGGCCCGGTCACCGGGAACATCGACGTTCTGCCATGGCGGCGCGCTCGGGGAATTCCGGGGATGGGAGCATGGTCGCCCATGAGAGCGCAAGCGGCGGTCGAGCGCACGGTCAGCCTGCCGGACGGCAGGCGGGTCGCGGTTCGTGAGGGCGGCGACCTGGACGGCGTGCCCGTGCTGTTCCACCACGGCACGCCCGCCTCCCGGCACCAGGCCGGACTGGTCGAGGCGGCCGCCCGGCGGCAGGGCGTACGGCTGATCTCGGTGAACCGGCCGGGCTACGGCGCCGCGGCCGACACCCCGCCGAGTCTCGCCTCGGTCGGGGCCGACACGATCGCGGTGGCCGACGCGATCGGGGTGACCCGGTTCGCGACCGCGGGTGTCTCCGGGGGCGGCCCGTACGCCCTGGCCACCGCGCTGGCCGGACCGCAGCGGGTGTCGGCGGTCGCGGTCGTGGCCGGCATCGGGCCGTGGCGGATCATCCAGGCGGCCGTGCCCGGCGACCCCGAGCGGGACCTGCTGACGCTGACCGACAGCGGGCAGAGCGAGGCCGCGCTCACCGGCTTCCGGGCCCTCGCGGCCGCCGACCACCGCGGGCTGCTGGAGATCGACGACGACGAGGCCCTGGTCGACGCCTACCTGGACGGGGCGCCGGCCGGCGACCTCGGCTGGCTCGACCGGGAGAAGAAGCTGAGCTGGGCGGCCGACCTGCGCGAGGCCCTGGCCCGGTTCGACGGGTACGCCCGCGACAACGTCGCCTGGGGCGGCGCCTGGGACATCGACGTCACCGCGGTCGCCTGCCCGGTGCGGCTGTACTACGGCGACCGCGACCGGCTCGTCCCGCCCGCGCACGGCCGGTGGCTCGCCGACCGGATCCCGCACGCGACCCTGATCACGCTGCCGGGCGCGGGTCACGGCACGGCCAGCTTCGGCCACTGGGACGAGGTCCTGGGCCAGGGAGAGGAAGCCGAGCGGTAAACCGGTGGACCGGACCGGCCCCGGGACGCGATCGTGGCCGGATGGAGATGTCGGACGCCGAACGCAAGATCTGGGCCCGGATGCCCGCGGGCACCGCCGAGGCGATCGCCGGCCTGTCCGGCAGCGAGCTGCAGACGCTGCTGATGCCGGTGGCCCGCGACCGCGCCGCCCGGGCCCGCCCCGCCGATCTGCTGCGCCGCTGGCGGCAGGACCGGTTCGTGCGCCCCGCCGCCACCGACCCGCGCGCGGTGAGTGAGGCCGAGTCCCGCCTGTGGGCGCTTCTTCCCGATGACGTGGACCGGGTGCAGCTGTCCCCCGTCGTCCCGCTGGGCACCTGCACGGCCGTCGCCCCGCAGAGCCAGAACCGGATCGTCACCGCGACCCGCCCGGTCGAGGTCCTGTCCGACCCCACCAACGCCCTCGCGATCGAGGCCGCCAGCCGCCGCGACCACCGGGACGAGGTGCACGTGGCCGCCGCGCACCAGGTGCTGCGCGCGCAGGTTTTCGGCCCCGGCATGGGCGCTCATTTCCGGCTGTTCGCGCTGGTCTCCTCGGCCCGCGACACCGGTTCCGGCCGCACCGAGGCCCGCCTGCTGGCCCGCCATCTCGCCTACTGGGAGCGGGTCCTGGTCCCGGTCGCCGGCGCCCGGCTGGAGTACACGATCTTCGACAGCCCGGTGCTGCGGGAGCGGTTCGCCGGCCTGGACAGCCGGCTGCTGGCCGAGGACCCGCACCGGGAACGCGGCCGCGGCTATTACACGGGCGCCGCCCTGCGCCTGACCGCCGGAGACAACGCGGAGCTCGGCGACGGCGGTTTCACCACCTGGACGGCGCAGCTGCGCTCGGACGCGAAGGAACGCTGCCTGATCTCCTGCATCTCCGTCGAGCGCCTGGCCCCGCTCACCCACGCGACGGCCGGCAGTTGACCAGCTCCGGCGCCGGCCCGCCGCCGGTGATCTCCTGCGCCACCAGCCGGCCCGCGGTCGGGGCCAGGCAGATCCCCGGGTGCATGACCGCCACGTACACCCCCGGCGACACCGGCCCGATCACCGGCCCGTCCGGCGGCATCGGCCGGTCCCCCACCGTCCAGTCGACCAGCCGCAGCCCCGGCCCGAACGCCGCCCGCAGTTCCTCCACCGTCCGGCCGGCGAGGGCCCGCAGCCCCGCCCAGGTGCGGTCGGCGCCCAGCGGCGCGGTCGCCAGCAACATGCCGCCGGCCGCCTCCCGGACGTCGTAGGCGGGGGTGCCCACGATGGTCCGCACCAGACCGGCCGGCGCGCGTACCCGCATGAGGAAGGCCGGCGAGGCCGGCACCGCGACCGGCGGGCATAGCAGCGAGGTGCCGGTCCCGGCCGCGATCACCACCGTGGACGCCGGGTGCCGGCCGGCCGACGACACGACCTCCCCGTCGTGCACCGCCGTCACGGTCGCCCCCGACACCAGCCGGGCGCCCAGCTCCCGCGCGGCCAGCAGCAGCGCCCGGGTCACCTCGGCCGGATCGACGGATCCGTCGTCCGGGATGCAGCACGAAGAAGTCGGAAATGTCCGGAGGTGGGGTTCGAGCCGGGCGATGTCGCGGCCGGAAACCCCGCCGCCGGGCCACGTGACCGACCCCGACCACCGCACCTGCACCCCCGGCACCGCGGCGGACAGATCTCTCCAGTCGGCGAGGACGAACGGCCGCAGGGCGCCGGCCCCGCCCGGCCACTCCCCGCCGGTCCCCCCGATCCAGCCGAACGACCGGGCCGTGACCCCGCCGTCGCGGAAGATCACCACCAGCGGCACGCCGGCCCGCGCGACCTGATAGGCCACGCACGCCCCGACGATGCCCCCGCCGACCACCACCACCGGTTTCACGCCGAGGCCATGCCCCCCTCGGCGACCGTGAGCCACCGGTCGACGGTCGCCGCGTCGTGGTGCCGGATCGACCAGTCGACCTGCCGCAGGCTCATGTGCGCCCAGTACGCGCGCCGGCGCCGCGGCGAGATCAGCCCCAGCCGCTCCTCGACCGGCCCGGCCAGTCCGGGCGCCTGGGCCCTCAGGTAGAACAGCAGCGTCACCAGGTCGAAGTGCCGGTCGCCGCGTTGCGCGCCGTCCCAGTCCACCACCCCGGTCAGCCGCCCCTCGGAGAACAGCATGTTGCCCGGGTGGAAGTCCATGTGGGTCAGGTCGTCGCCGACCATGTGGGTGCCGTCGGCGCCGACCTCGCGCACCCAGGCCAGCAGCCGCGCGGCCCGCCGGCCGTGCCCGGACAGCGGCTCGTGCAGGCAGAACCCGGGCCCGTCCGAGGTCAGGTACAGCTCCGCCGGCCGCGGGTCCGGTTCCCCGGCGAGCACCCCGGCCAGCTGCTCGTTGATCCGCAGCATCTGCCACACCAGCACGGCGTCCAATTGGGACGGTGGCGCCCCGGGCAGTCGCTGCTGCACGACGACCCGGACCCCGTCGACCCGGGCGGTCAGCTCGTGCCGCGGTGTCGGCACCCCGGCGGCGCGGGCCCGGTCGACCAGGGCGGCGCTGCGGGTGCGGGCGGTGGTCAGCACCGAGCGGCGCCCGTCCGGCCACCGCACGTAGGCGGCGCCGACCTCGCCGCCGGGCGCGGGTCCTTCGAGGATCAGCCGCACCCCGGTGATCGAGGCGATCCGCTCGAGCACGCGCGGCGCGTCGAGCCGTGCCGTGGTCGGCCATGCCTCGGTGGTCACGTCGGCCCCCCGTATGTCTTTACCGACCGGTCACCCTAGTCGATATCGGTCACGGTTGCGGTCCGCGCTGCCGCAGGTAGGCGAGCACGGCCTCGCGGGTGGTGCGCACCCCGAACAGGGCCCGCGCCTCGGCGATGCGCCGGTTCGCGGTGCGCAGCGACAGGAACTCCGCGGCCGCCGCCGCCGCGATGGTGTCGCCGGAGGCGAGCCGGTCCAGCAGCGCCCGCTGTTCGGGCACCAGGTCGGCGACCGAGTTGCCGGTGTCGGCGGGTTCCGGCGCCGGGCCCTGCCGCACCGGGCCGAGCCGGGCCAGGTCGTCGATGAGCGCCCGGCCCAGGGGCGAGTCGGCGTCGCAGATCGCGACGATCCCCGCGCCCCGGGCGGCCGCGAGCACGGCCAGTTGCAGCGATTCCGCGTCGGTGATGCGCCCGTGCAGCACGAGCCGGTTGCCGGTCACGTCCCACGCCGGGTCGGGCAGGGCGAAACCGTCGCGGGGCACCCAGCCGTCGCGGATCAGGCGGCGCAGCACGGTGTCGGCGTCACCGGGTGTGGCGACGACATGGCGGGGGGCGTCGGGCTGTCTGGTCACCGGCCGTCCTTGAGCGTGTCGGAGGGGAAGGTGGCGAAGGCGAGGGCGGCGGCTTCCGTTCTGGTGCGGGCGCCGAGCTTGCGCATGCCGGCGCGGATGTGGGTGTCGACGGTCTCGGCGGAGATGCCGAGCTGGCCGGCGATGCGCCGGGTGGGTTCCCCGGCGGCGACCAGCCGTAACACGTCGTGTTCCCGGCGGGTGAGCTGATCACCCGATCGGGGGCTGCGGGTGTCGCGGTGCACGTGGTGCCGTCGCAGGCCGCGGCGGGCGCGCCCGGCGAGCACGGTCAGGCCCGCCGCGTCGGCGAGCCTCTCGGCGTCCAGCAGCGCCGCGACGGCGCGGGCCGGGTCACTGTCGGTGAGCCCGGCGGCGAGCAGGCACCGCACTTGCTCCCGCAACGCGACGGGCCGCCACCCGTCCGCCGCGGCGGTGAAGCCGGTACCGGTGGCCCAGGCGGTCAACGTCCGCCGGGCCGGTGCGGGAAGTCCGCCGGGAATCGGCGGCGTCGTCACTTCTCCCAGGTCGAACGCGGCCCACCGGGCCGTGATCGCCGTCAGTCCGGAAATCAGTCCATGGGCCTCGGTCTCGGAACGCGTCGCCCGGTCCGGTTGCCCGTCCAGCCAGGCGGTCTCCTGCGCCACCCACCCGGCGGCCGGATGCGCCGGTCCCGCCTCCAGCCGCGCCCGCGCCGCCCCGAGCAGCCCGGTGTCGGCCTCGATCAGCGCGGCGGCCGCCGTCGCATAACCCCGGGCCTCGTCGGGAATCGCCCGGTCGGTCAGGTTCCCGCTCCGGGCGACGATCTCATCATTCGCCGGTACGCGTGCGAACCGTCCCGCCCGGGGAGAGTCCACAGGAGAGTCCGCACCCACCGGAGCGCCGGCCTCCGCGTCCGGTTGCGCATTCACGCGGCTTCCGGCCGTGTGCGAGGCCAAGTTCGAAGCCGGGGCGTCCGCCGACGCCGGACCACCCCCGTGCAGGGCCAGCGCCCAATCGGCCGCCGCGGAGAACCGGGTCTGCCACCCGTAGGCGAGGGCGTCCGCGCACTCGCGGGCCGCGGTGATCGCCGTGCCCGCCGCCTCGACCAGCCGACCGTCGGCGGCCAGCTCCTCGACCAGCAGCCACGCGCTCCACCGCGCGACCAGCGGATCCCCGCCCCCGGCGGCGGCCGCGGCCAGCTCCTGATCCCATCCGGGCGTGCGATGCCGGGCGTGCACCGCCGCGAGCGCCGCCGCCACCCCGAGCGGCGGGTGCGGATAGCGGGCCGCGACCTTCCCGGCCAGGTCGAGGGCGCCCGCCGGGTCGGTGGCCAGCTCGGCCAGCAGCAGCACCCGGTCCCGGGCCGCCAGCACCGGCCCCGGCGCCGCGTCGGGCACCGGCGCGACCGCCGCCCGGGCCGCTTCCGGCGAGCCGGCCTGCAGCAGCGCCTCCCCGCGCAGCACGTCCGCCTCGACGCCGAGCGGAGTCTCCGTCGTCAGGACCCGCGCCGCCGCGGCGGCCCGCCCGGCGGCCAGGGCCGCGTCCGCCGCCGCTATCCGTACCCGCGGGTCGATTGCCGTCTCCAGGTCGCACGCGAACAGCAGCAGCGCCGCCCGGTCCCCGCCGCTGACCTGGTCGGCGGCGGCCAGGGCCCGCCGCAGCGCCCCCGCGTGGTCGCCGGCGGCGGCCAGGTGCCGGGCGGCCTCGGCCGGCGGCGTCAGCTCGGCCAGCCGGGTGTGCAGCTCCACCCGCCCGGCCGCGTCGAGCAGCCCGGCCGCGGTCTCCGCCACATACGTCGAGGCCGGCACGAGTTCACCGCCGTCAGCGTCGAGGACCAGCCCCGCCGCCCGCAGGTCGGCCGCGCCCGCCCCGAGCAGCGCCGCCGGTGCCGGCCGTCCGAGCAGCCCGAGCGCGGCCAGCGCGGTGCGGGCGGGACGCGGCAGGTCGGCCAGCGCGGCCGCGATCGCGTACGCCACCTGGTCGATGCCGGAGGCGCCGGGAGCGCGGCCCGCGGCCGCCTGCCGGGCCAGCGCGGTGATCGCGAGTGGGTTCCCGCCGGCCCGATCGGCCACCGCCCCCAGCACCGCCGGTTCCAGCTGCGCGGCCGTGCGCCGGGCCAGCTCGAGCGACTCGGCCCGCGACAACGGCGGCACGGTGATCCAGGCCGCGGCCGCCTCCCGCAGCGCGGCGGCGACAGCGTCCGGCAGCCGGTGCGGGGTGCGCACGGCGGCCAGCACCCGGCAGTGCGCGGCCAGCAGCGGTAGCGCGGCGAGGGTGGCCGGGTCCGCGTACTGCAGGTCGTCGAGGACCAGCAGACCGCCGCGCACCCGGGAGCGCACGGCCTCGGCCAGCAGGTGCACGTCGTGGGCGGGCAGCCGGGCCCGCACCGCCCGCGACAACGCGAGCGCGGGCGTGGAGCGCAGCATCGCCAGGCCACCGCCGGCGTACTCCGGCCCGGGAACGGACTCGGTGACGCGGCGCAGCAGGGTGGTGCGGCCGCAGCCGGGCGGCCCGGCCAGCACGACGAGGGCGGGGCGGTGCAGCAGGGCGGCGGCGATCGTGAGCGGGTCCTCAGCTTGCGCCACCTGCATGCTCCCCCCTGCGCTGTCGTGGCACGAACACGGGATCCCGTGACGCGCCGTCGTCCGTAGGCTGTCTGCGGCGGGCACCCCGGCCCGCCCGTCAGGGGAGGGTCGGTGGCGTCGGCCGTGGTCAGCCCATTGTCGTTGATAGTGTGCATGGCTGACGAGTCGTCGTGAGCGGCCCGCTGAGCGCCAGCGTAGCGACGCTGTGTGACGAGATCGCCGGGCGGATCGGCCCGGAGGCCGGTGGCCAGCTCAGACAGATCTCCGACCGGCTCGCCGAGCCGTTACGCGTTGCTATCGCGGGTCGATTGAAAGCCGGAAAGTCGACACTCGTCAACGCCCTGATCGGGCGGCGGGTGGCGCCCACGGCGGTGGGTGAGTGCACCCGCGTGGTCACCCGGTTCCGTTACGGCCCCGCCGACCGCATCGACGTCGTGCTGCGCGACGGCGAGCGGCGCAGCCTTCCGCTCGACGACGACGGCATGATCCCGCAGCGCCTCGGCGTCCCGGCCGCCCGCGTCGCGTACCTGGATGTGACCCTGACCAGCGAGAAGCTGCGCGACCTGACCGTGGTGGACACGCCGGGCCTGGCGTCGGCCGACACGATGGTCTCCGCCCGCGCCGAGGAGGCCGTGGGCGTGTCCACCGCGCCGTTCGACGCCGACATCGACGCCGACTCCGCGTCCGAGGTCGCCGCGTCCGAGGCCGTCGTCTACGTGTTCACCCAGGCGGTCCGGGCCGACGATGTCCGCGCCCTGGACGCGTTCCGGGACGCGTCGGCCCGGCTCGCGTCCAGCCCGATCAACGCGCTCGGCGTGTTCGGCAAGGCCGACACGCTGGTCGGCGGGGCCGGCGACCCGTGGCCGGTCGCGGGCCCGCTCGCCGAGCAGCAGGCGGCCCTGCTGGCCCGCACGGTCTCCGACGTCGTCCCGGTGATCGGGCTGCTCGCCGAGACCGCCGAGGCCGGCCGGCTGACCGCCGCCGACGTCGCCGCGCTGCGCGAGCTGGCCGCGCTTCCGGCGGACGGGCTGCGGCTGATGCTCGCCTCCGTCGACCTGTTCCGGTCCCGGCCCGCCCCGGTCACCGCCGAGCGGCGGGAACGGCTGCTGACCCTGCTCGACCTGTACGGGATCGGGTTCGCCCTGGCCCAGCTGGCCGCCGACCCGCGCCTGTCCACCGGCGAGCTGGTGCGCCGGCTCACCGACGCGTCCGGGTTCCCGCGGCTGCGGGCCACCCTCGACCAGGCGTTCCGCTGGCGCGCCGACGCGATCAAGGCCGGCTGGGCGCTGGGCCGGCTCGAGCGGATGGCCGGGCACACCCGCCACGAAGGCGACCGCGAGATTCTGCGCGACGCCGTCGAGGGGCTGCTGCGCGACCCCGCCTACCACCGGCTGCGGCTGCTGGACGCCGCGCAGCGGGTCGCCACCGGCGCGGTGCCGCTGCCGGCTGGCTGGGAGGCCGAGCTGACCCGCCTGGCCACCTCCGACGACCCGCGCTGGATCCTGCGGCTGCCCTCGGCCGGCGCGGACGAGCTGGCCGCGGCGGCGATGGCGGCCGCGAACCGGTGGCGCGTCTACGCGGTCGCCGGCGCCGGCCCGGCCCAGTCCCGGGTGGCGCAGGTCGCCCACCGCGGCTTCCACCTGCTCGCCCAGCGGGTGCGCGCATGACCGCCCGGCCTGCTCTCCGTGCGGGTGGTCTCGTGACCGCCGGCCTGCTCTCCTTGCGGGTGCTCTCGTGACCGCCGACCTCACCCCCATGCTCGACGCGGCCGTGCGCGACGCCCTCGCGTACGTGCGTGGCGCCGACCCCGATGCCGGCGCCGACCTCGCGGAGCTACGCCGCCGGCAGCTGGTCCGCCCCTCGGTGGTGATCGTCGGGGAGACCAAGCGCGGCAAGAGCTCCCTGATCAACGCGCTGCTCGGGGTGCCCGGCCTGTCCCCGGTCGACGCCGCCGTCGCCACCGCCACCTACCTGCAGTTCGTGCCCGGCGAACCGGCCGCCCTGGCCTGGCCGCCCGGCGCGGCCGAGCCGATCGCCGTCGACGACCTGCGCGCGTGGGCGACCGGGCAGCAGAAGGCCCGCCGCATCGAGGTCAGCCACCCGGCGCCGCTGCTGCAGTACCTGAGCCTGCTCGACACGCCCGGCGCCGGCGGCCTCGACCCGGCCCACGCCACCGTCGCGCTCGCCGCGGTCGACCGGGCCACCGCGCTGCTGTTCGTGGCCGACGCGTCCGCCCCGCTGTCGCACCCGGAGCTCGACTTCCTGGTCGCCGCCAGCGAACGGGTCGACGCCGTCGTGTTCGCCGTCACCAAGATCGACGCGTACCCGGGGTGGCGGCGCATCGCCGACGACAACCGGGTGCTGCTGCAGGCGCACGCGCCCCGGTTCGCGCAGGCGCCCTGGTTCCCGGTCTCCGCCACCCTCGCCGAGCTGGCCCTGACCGCCCCGGCCGGGGAGCAGGCCGCCCTGGTCGACGCGTCGCGGATCGCCGACCTGCAGCACGCCCTGGTCGACCTGGCCGGCCGCGGCCACCAGTTGCAGCTGGCCAACGTGCTGCGCGCCGCCCGCGGCGACCTGGCCCGGCTGGCCGGCGCGGCGACCGACCGGCTGCGGGCCGCCGACGCGGATCCGGCCCGCAACGCGCAGGTCCGCGCCGAACGCTCCGCCCTGGCCGCCCGCAAACGCACCGAGGCCCGGCAGTGGACGCTGCTGCTGAGCACCGAGACCCAGCGGGCCCGGGTGGAGACCACCGGGCACCTGCGCAGCCGGGTCGCCGCGCTGCAGCAGGAGTTCTCGGCCCGCATCGACACCGGCCGCGGCCCGGAGCTGACCGGGCTGCCCGACGCCCTCGACACCGCCCTGCAGGCCCTGGCCGCCACCCTGTCCGCCGAGCTGGAGCAGACGTTCCGGCAGGTCGCCGAGACGGTCCTGGCCGAGGTGTTCGACGAGAAGGAACGCGCGAGCATGCTCGGCCGGCTCAACGCGACCCTGCGGCACGCCCTGTCCGCCGCCCCGCCCCGCGACGGCTCCGGCGACAACATGCTGATCGCCCTGTCCGCGGGCGGCATCGCGTTCATGGCCGGGCGCGGCGCGATCCTCGGCGCGTCGGTCTTCGCCGCCGGCGGGCTGCTGATCCCGGTCGCCGGGATCGGACTGGGACTGGCCGCCGGCGGGTACGTGCTGTGGCGCCGCCGGGTGCAGACCGACCGGCAGCAGGCGCGGATCTGGCTGCGCGACGTGCTCGGCGAGGCCCGGGCCGCGCTCGCCGACGAGATCGTCAACCGGTTCACCGACCTGCAGTACGCCCTGTCGGTGGCCGTCGACGACGCGGTCGAGCGGCGGCTGCGCGACCTGGACGCGCACATCGCGGAGATCGACGCCGCGGCCGCCGAGGACGCGGCCGGGCGGGCCAAGCGCCGCGCGCAGGCGCAGACCGAGCTGGACGCCGTGCAGGCCAGGCTCAAGCAGGTGGACGACGTGCTGATCCGGGCGCGGGCGCTGACCCCCGTGGCCCACGACGAGGAGAACCGATGACGGATCACCACGATTTCGGCGACGACCATTCCTACGAGGACCACGTCCCGTTCGAGGACCACGGGCACTTCGAGGACACGCCGCTGTTCCCGGACGATCATCTCGCCTGGGACGACCCCCACGACCTCCACGACGTCCATGACGTGGCCGAGCCGCACGAGCACGAGGTGGACACTCCCGCCGAGGCCCCCCATGTGGACGCCCCGCTGACCGAGCCCGACGACACCCCCGCCCATATTCCCGACATTTCGGAAATGCCGGAGGACTCGGTGTTCCCGCCCGCGCTGGAGATCGGCGACCTGCCCGAGCCCGTCGACGGCCTCCCGTGGATCGACTCCGGCAGCCTCGGCCTGGCCGACATCGCCGCCGCCCTGCACGAGCACGACACCACCGATCCGGTACGCCCGGAGGAGCTGGCTGAGTACGCCGGCACCGACCTGCCGCCCGGCGTGGACCCGTGGGCCGCCCTCGCCGACTCCGACGACCCGGCCACCGCCGCCCTCGCCAAGTGGTGGCAGCAAAACTGAGCCCTTCCGGCGTCTCCCCCACGACCGGCCGCGGATGGCATAGTGTCCGCGCACCGATCGACGACCAGGAGCCGCCACGATGGCCGCAGCCACCGGCACCCCCACCGACGTCCCCGCGGCCGGCCGCCGGGAACGCACCGGCTGGTACTTCTACGACTGGGCGAACTCGGCCTTCTCCACCACGGTCCTGACCGTCTTCCTCGGACCGTTCCTGACCAGCATCACCAAGGTCGCCGCGGGCTGCACGCTGAGCACCGACGTGGACGACTGCGCCGGCCGGGTCCACCCGCTGGGCATCTCGGTGGCCGCCGGGTCCTTCTTCCCGTACGTCGTCTCGCTGTCGGTCTTCCTCACCGTCTTCGTGCTGCCGGTGATGGGCGCGGTCGCCGACCGCACCCCCCGCAAGAAGGTGCTGCTGGCCGTGACCGCGTTCATCGCGTCGGCGGCCACCATCGGGTTCGCGTTCGTCACCGGCGACCGGTACCTGCTCGGCGGCCTCCTGTTCCTGGTCGCGAACATCTCCGGCGGGGCGTCGATCGTCGTCTACAACTCGTTCCTGCCGCAGCTGGCCGGCCCCGACGAACGCGACAAGGTCTCCAGCCGCGGCTGGGCCCTGGGCTACCTCGGCGGCGGCCTGCTGCTGGCGTTCAACCTGGTCGCCGTCACCATCCTGTCGGTCAAGGACGACGACCAGCGCACCCTCGACATCGCCCGCTGGTGCATCGTGTCGGCCGGCGTCTGGTGGGCGCTGTTCACCCTGATCCCGCTGAAGTTCCTGCGCGAGCACCCCGGCGCCGAGTCGTCCACCCGCCGCGGCAACGTCCTGATCGACGGGTTCCGGCAGCTCGGGCACACCATCAAGGGCATCCGGGCGTACCCGCTGACCTTGTTCTTCCTGCTCGCCTACCTGATCTACAACGACGGCATCCAGACCGTGATCGCGCTGGCCAGCCAGTACGGCACCGAGGAACTCGACCTGGAACAGTCCACGCTGATCATCACGATCCTGCTGGTCCAGTTCCTGGCGTTCGGCGGCGCGCTGCTGCTGGGGGCGATGGCCGCCCGCATCGGCGCCCGCAAGACGATCCTGTTCAGCCTGGTCCTCTGGCTGGGCGTGGTCATCGCCGCCTACTGGCTGCCGGCCGGCGAGCCGCTGCCGTTCATGCTGCTCGGCGTGGCCATCGGCCTGGTGCTGGGCGGCAGCCAGGCGCTGAGCCGCAGCCTGTTCTCCCAGCTGATCCCCACCGGCCGCGAGGGCGAGTACTACGGCTTCTACGAGATCAGCGACAAGGGCACCAGCTGGCTCGGCCCGCTGCTGTTCGGCCTGGTCTTCCAGATCACCAACAGCTACCGGTTCGGCATCGTCTCGCTGGTCGTCTTCTTCCTGGTCGGCGGCATCCTGCTGGCGCTGGTCCCGCTCCGCCGCGCCATCACCGCGGCGGGGAACACACCCCCCAGACTCCTGTGATCCAGACTGCTGTGATGGACATCCGCATCGACCCGGAGTCGGCGACGCCGCCGTACGAGCAGGTCCGCCTGCGCATCGCCGCCCTGGCCGCCGACGGCACCCTGCCCGCCGGCGCCAAGCTGCCGCCGGTCCGCACGCTGGCCGCCGACCTCGACCTGGCCGCCAACACGGTCGCCCGCGCCTACCGGGAGCTGGAGGCGGCGGGCCTGGTGGAGACCCGCGGCCGCGGCGGCACGGTGATCACCGCCCGGGCGTCCGGCACGTCGGTGCAGGCCCAGCTGGCGGCCGAGTCGTACGCCGCCACCACCCGGGCCCTCGGCGTCCCGCCGGAGACGGCCCTGGCGCTGGTCAAGGCGGCCCTGGCCCTCTGAACGTTGGTAGTGAACTGGCTCACGGCGGTGTCACACCGTACGGCCGGCCGGTGTCTCGTGCCCGAACCCGGACACGATGAAGGAGACACCATGGCTGAGAACACCGAGGTCGTCGTGATCGGCGGCGGCTACGCCGGCGTCATGGCGGCCAACCGCCTGACCCAGCGCGCCGGCGTGAGCGTCACGCTGATCAACCCGAGGGCCGAGTTCGTCGAGCGGATCCGCCTGCACCAGCTGGTCGGCGGCTCGCACGACGCGGTCCACCCCTACCGGGAGGTGCTGGCCAAGCGGGTCGACCTGCTGGTCGGCACGGTCACCCGCATCGACGCCGCCACCCGCACCCTGACCCTCGCCGGCGGCGGCACGACCGGCTACGACTACCTCGTCTACGCCGCCGGCAGCCGCAACGCCGTCCCGACGGTCCCCGGCGCCGCCGAGCACGCCCACCCCCTGTCCACGCTCGAACAGGCCAAGCTCCTGCGCCCCGCCGTCGAGGCCGCCACCGCGCTCACCGTCGTCGGGGCCGGGCCGAGCGGCATCGAGACCGCCGCCGAGCTGGCCGAGCAGGGCCGCACGGTCACCCTGGTCTGCGGCGGCGTCCTCGGCCCGTACCTGCACCCCCGCGTCCGCCGCGAGGTCAACGACCGGCTGACCGGCCTGGGCGTCACGGTCGTGGACGGCCCCGGCTCCGTCGTCACGCGGGTCACCGCGGACGCCGTGCACCTGGCCGACGGCCGCGAGATCCCCAGCCCGCTGACCGTCTGGACGGCCGGTTTCGGCGTCCCCGACCTGGCCGCCCGCAGCGGCCTGACCACCGACGAGACCGGCCGGCTGCTCACCACCGAGGCCCTCACCAGCATCGACGACCCGCACATCGTCGCCGCCGGCGACTCGGCCGCCCCCTCCGGCCTGCCCTACCGGATGAGCTGCCAGGCCGCCGGCCCGCTCGGCGCGCAGGCCGCGGAGACGGTCCTGGCCCGCATCGCCGGCACCAGCCCGGCGCCGGCCGCGATCGGCTACTTCGGCCAGTGCCTGAGCCTGGGCCGCCGCAAGGGCGTGTTCCAGTTCGCCCACCGCGACGACACCGCCACGAAGTACCGCGTCCAGGGGACCGTCGGCGCGAAACTGAAGGAGTTCATCTGCCGGGGCACCGTCTGGCAGCTGACCATCGAGGCCCGCCGGCCGGGCGCCGTCAACTGGGCCATGACCAAGGACCCGACCCGGGCCGCCCGGCTGCAGGACCGGGTCCTGTCGAACGAGAGGCCGACCCCGTGACCGACCAGGCGACCGACGCCTTCGTGGCCCACCGGAACCTGCTGTTCACCATCGCCTACGAGATGCTCGGCTCCGCCGCCGACGCCGAGGACGTCCTGCAGGAGACCTGGCTGCGCTGGGTGGAGGTCGACCTGACCACGGTCCGCGACGACCGCGCCTACCTGGTGCGCATCACCACCCGGCAGTCCCTCAACCGGCTGCGCACCATGTCGCGCCGCCGCGAGGCGTACGTCGGCTCCTGGCTGCCCGAACCGCTGCTGACCGCCCCCGACGTGGCGCAGGACGTCGAGCTAGCGGAGAGCGTCTCGATGGCGCTGATGCTCGTCCTCGAGACCCTGGCCCCGACCGAACGAGCGGTCTTCGTCCTGCACGAGGTCTTCGACGTCCCGTACGAGGAGATAGCCACCGCGGTCGACAAGAGCCCCGCCGCGGTACGCCAGATCGCCCACCGGGCCCGCCGGCACGTGGACGCCCGCCGCCCCCGCGAGTCGGTGACCGTCGCACAGACCCGCGCGGTCCTCGACTCGTTCCGGCAGGCCGTCGACACCGGCGACCTGCGGGCCCTGCTGGACGTCCTGGCCCCCGAGGTGGTCCTGATCGCCGACGGCGGCGGCATCAAGCAGGCCGCCCCCCGCCCGATCGTCGGCGTCGAGAAACTCCTGCGCTTCATGCAGGGCGGCCTCACCAAGGCGGGCGCCACCCTCACCACCGCCCTCACCATGGTCAACGGCAACCTCGCCCTGGCCCTCTACCTGGACGCCGAGCTGGACGGCGTCATGGCTCTGCACATCGAGGACGGCCGCATCACCCACCTCTACTACGTCCGCAACCCCGAGAAACTCACCCGGGTCGCCGCCGAGACCCCGCTCACCCTCCACTGACGCGCCGCACCGACGCGGCGAAGAACCGCCAGCCCACCGTGGTGACGTCCGCGTCCCAGCCCAGGGCGCCGAGACGTACCCGCAGCTCGTCGGGGTCGTGGAGGACCTTGACGGCGCGGAACGCCTGCCCGCCGCCGACCTCGCGCCGCACGGCCGGGGCGGGCTGCTCCCCCGCCGCCGGACGCTCCACCGCGGCCACCGCCGGCAGCTCGTCGATCACGAATACCAGGCCGCCCGGCGCGAGGCAGTCGGCGACCAGCGCCCAGAACGCGTCGAAGCGCTGCGGCGGCACATGCGACAACCAGCCGGCGAAGAAGACGAAGTCGTACCGCTCCCGCGGCCGCCACGTGAACACGTCGGCCTCGACCAGCCGCACCCCGGCCGCACCGACCCGGCGGCGGCAGATCGCCAGCGCCTCGGGAGCGGCGTCGACCGCGGTCACCGTCGTGGCGTGCCGGGCCAGCTCGACGGTCCACTGCCCGGTGCCGCAGGCCAGCTCCAGCACCCGGCCGAACGGGGCGAGCGCCGCCAGCGCGGCCACGAGCTCGGCCCGGGCGCCCGGGTCGGCGCGGGCGTCGAGCGGGTAGGTGGCGTCGTACTCCCCGGCCCGCGTGCGGTAGTAGGCGATCTGCTCGGCCAGCAGGCCCTCCAGCTCGTCATCGGCCATCGGCCCAGAATGCCAGGCCGGAGGCGCGCTCCGATAATGTCTCTCGCTGGGTACCGCCACCAAGGAGGAACATGCCTGCCTCCCCCTACGTGACAGCATTGCGCGCGCACATCGGGCACGACCTGCTGCTGTTGCCGGGCGCCAGCGCCGTGGTCCGCGACGATCGGGGCCACATCCTGTTCCTGCGGCGCGGGGACGACGGGCGGTGGTCGCTGCCGGCCGGGATGATCGAGCCCGGTGAGCAGCCGGCCGACGCGGCGCTGCGGGAGATCTTCGAGGAGACCGGGATCCGCGCGCGGGTCGAGCGGATCGGCGGGATCGCCATGCACGACTCGGTCTACCCGAACGGCGACCACTGCCAGTACCTGAGCGTCTGGTTCCGGTGCCGGGCGGTCGGCGGCACGCTGCGCGCGGACGGGGACGAGTCGCTCGAGGTCGGCTGGTTCGCGCCGGACGCGCTGCCGCCGGGCCTCGACGAGCGGATCCTGCTGCGCATCAGGACCACGGCGGCGGCGGACGCACCGGCCTGGTTCCCGCCCGCCCGGGAGAGTTAGACGGTCCAGGGGAAGGGCGCGAGGTCGGGCTCCACCCAGCCGGTGCGGGCGTCCCGGCCGGCCAGCGTGGAGCTGCGGTAGAAGCGGGTCAGCAGCCGCTTGTCGAGCAGGGCCGGGTTGCGGGCCGCGAACGCGTCGAAATCCGGCGCCGGATCGTGCTCGGCGTGGTGGGCGACAAGCTCGACCCAGGCGCGGCTGACCGTGGCGTGGTACTTCTGCGGGACGCCGGCATAGCGGGCGGTGCGGCGCAGGCCGTCGCTGACCAGGTCGATCGCGGCGGGCATGCCGGCCTCGCGAACGGTCTGCCAGGTGACCCGCACGTGGGCGCGATGGTCGAACGGTCCTACTACGCGTGCGGCGAATTGGTCGAACACAGGGCCTCCAGAACGGTGTGGAAGGCGGCGACCGTCTCCTGCGGCAGGGCGGCCAGCGCCTCGTACTCGAAATGGGTCATGGTCTGCCGGATGCGGGCCGCCGTGACCGAACCCTCGGCGGTCAGCGTCAGCACGACGACACGGCGGTTGCCGGGGCGCGGGCCCCGGATGATCAGGCCCCGCCGCTCCAGGCGGTCGAGGACGCTGGTCAGCGTGGTGGGCCGGCTGCCGGTGCCGGCGGCGAGCTCCCCGGCCGTGCGCTCGCGGCCGTCCGAGAGCACGGCGAGGGCGTTGATCTCGGTGGGGGTGAGGTCGAGGTCCTTCAGGCGGGCGGACAGGACGTGCAGGGTGGCGTGGGTGGCGCGCTGCAACTCCAGCAGAATCACGATATCGGACTATACGAGATCGTACGGTTGCTGTCGAGGTCTAATGTTTCCCGCGTGCCCGTGCCGCCCTACGTGACCGAACTGCGCGCCCACCTCGGCCACGACCTGCTCCTGCTGCCCGGCACCAGCGCGATCGTCCACGACCCGCACGGCCGGGTCCTGCTGGTCCGCCGCGGCGACAACGGACGATGGTCCCTGCCGGCCGGAATGATCGACCCCGGCGAACAGCCGACCGAGGCCGTCGTAAGGGAAGTCTTCGAGGAGACCGGCATCCACGTGACCGTCGAGAGCCTCGGCGGCGTCGCCACCCACCCGGTGCTCTACCCGAACGGCGACCACTGCGAATACCTGCACGTCTGGTTCCGGTGCCGCCCGGCCGGCGGGACGGCCCGCGCCGACGGGGACGAATCGCTCGAGGTCGGCTGGTTCGCCGAATCCGAACTCCCGCCGCTGGACGAATGGTCCCGGCTGCGCCTCACCGAGAACGACGGCTGGTTCGCCCCGCCCGGGGCACCACCGCACCCGGGACTCTCCGATCCGAGCGCCCTCTAACCGTTCGCGATCTCCAGCAGCAGATCGGCGTGGCACGGGCCGTCCAGCGGGCACCAGCACGCCAGATCATGCCCCGCCAGGCCGGCCCGGATCTCCTCGACGGTCACCGGCAGCGTCCCGGCCGCGAACGCCTCCCGGTACGCCGCCACCGCCGCCGCCCGGCCCCCGTACTCCTTGATCGAGAACGGGTTGCCCCAGCGCGTCGACCGGTCGACCCGGATCGCGTCCGGATGATCGGCCCGCCACGGCTGCTGCCGCGACATCTGCACACGACGGAACACCACGACGTCAGAGACCAGCCGAGGCGAAGACCCAGTCCGGGCCGTCCTCACCCAGGGTGTCCAGATGCTCGGCCCGGCGCAGCCCGGCCCGCAACGCCACCCGCGCCGACGCGACATTCGCCGGCCGCACCCGGGCCACCACCGGCGGAGCGGCCGGCGCCGACGCCAGCACCGCCGCCACCGCCTCCCCGGCCAGCCCCAACCCCCACGCGGCCGGCTCCAGCCGGTACAACAGATTGAGCACCGGCGCCTCGTGCAACCGGGTCAGCTTCAGGCCACAGAACCCGATCACCCGCTCCGACCCGCGCCGCCGCAGCACCCAGTACCCGAAACCGTGCCGCTCCCAGTGCGCCCGCCACGACCGGCACCGGTCGACCGCCTCCGCCCGCACCGTGATCATGTCGGACGGGTTGTGCTCACACGCCAGCCGGTCCGCGTGAATCCGCAGGACCGCGTCGGCATCCCCCGCCTCGGGACGCCGCAGCTCCAGGCGCGCCGTGAACAAACTACGTCGCCGCGATCGTCGACGTCGCCAGCAACGCGATCAACAGCGAACCCAGCACCACCCGGTACGCGATGAAAATGCTGTACGAGTGCTTCGCGATGAACTTCAGCAACCACGCCACCGCCGCCCACCCCACCACGAAACTCACGATCGTCGCGGTCAGCGTGTTCACCCAGCCCACCCCGGCCGCGATGTTGCCCGCCTCGTCATGCACCTGCAACACCGACGCCCCCAGCAGCGCCGGGATCGACAGGAAGAACGACAACTTCGTCACCGTCACCCGATCGAAGTCCCGCAACAGGCCCGCCGACATCGTCGCCCCCGACCGCGACACCCCCGGGATCAGCGCCAGGCACTGCGTCACCCCGATGATCAGCGTGTCCTTCCACGTCGTGTCGTCCTCGTGCCGCACCTGCGTCGCCGCGTGGTCCGCGAACGCCATCACCCCCGACCACAGGATCAGCGCCCCCGCCACGAACCACAGACTCCGCAGCGTCGTCTCGATCGTGTCCTGGAACGCCAGCCCCACGATCCCGATCGGGATCGACCCCAGGATCACCGCCCACGCGAACCGCCAGTCCGGGTCCTTGCGCGCGTCCCTGCTCACCAGGCCCTTGAACCAGGCCGCCAGGATCCGGATCAGGTCCTTGCGCAGGAAGATCGCCGTGGCCAGCACCGCACCCGACTGGATGATCGCCGTGAACGCCGTGATGTCCGGCGACTGGATGTCGAAGCCCATGAGCTTCTCCATGATGGTGAGGTGGCCCGTGCTCGAGACCGGGAGGAACTCGGTGATCCCCTCCACCGCACCCAGCACGATCGCCTGGACAATGTTCACACCCGACCACCTTTTGACCCGGACCGCTGACCGCGGTTGAGCATAGGGGCCGCTGTCACGCCCCGGCGCGGCGGGCACGCGCCGCCGCGATCGTGTACGCCGGGTCACGATCAAGGTTGTGCCGGTCCCGGTCGTAACGCCGCGTCGTCCGCGGATCCGCATGCCCCATCGCGTCCTGCACGTCCTCCAGCGGCACCCCCTCGTCCCGCGCCGTGGTCGCGAACGCGTGCCGCAGCGAATGCGGCGACAACTGGTCGGCCGACGGGATCCCGGCCTCCCGCGCCAGCCGCCGGATCAGCCGGAACACCCCGTGCCGGTCGATCCGCGCCCCCGTCGAGGTCACCAGCAGCGGCCCGTCGTGAGCGCCGCGCACCGCCAGATAGTCGTCCAGGGCCGCCGCCGCCTCCACCGTCAGCACCCGCCGCCGCGGCTTCCCGCCCTTGCCGACAAACCGGACCGTCCGGTGCCCCCGCTCCCACCCGATATCCGAAATATCCAGACCAACCAGCTCGCCGACCCGCAGCCCGAGATCCGCCAGCAGCGTCACCACCGCCCGATGCCGCGGGCCGGCCGCACGAGCCACCCCGAGCAGGGCGTCGACCTCGCCCGGAGTCAGCCCCACCGTCGCCGAATGATCCCGCGAGACAAAAGGCCGGTCGGCCCCGCCGACGGGATTGAGCTCTATAGCCCGAATCTTTACCAAAAAGTCGTACCAGGACGACAAACCCGACAACTTGCGGGCCACAGTCGCCGGCGCGAGCTGCTGCGACTCCAGGCCCCGGGCATACGCATTGACCTCCAGGAACGACGCCCGCAACGGATCGATCACCCGCCCGGCACACCACGACAGCCAGCCCGCCACATCCCGCCGATACGCCGCCCGCGTGTGCTCCGACAACCGCCGATTCGCCAGCCACGCCTCCGTGACCTGCTCCGCCGCCCCGAACCCGGCCAGCGCCCCGCCGCCCTGCCTCGGCAAAACCTGCATGACCCCCATCGTCTCAGCTCATCCGCACACCACCCGCCACGACATGCCAGCGCCGCGAATACCCGACCGCCTCCGCGAAGAACCGATCATGCGTCACCGTCAGCACCGTCCCCCGATACCGCCGCAACGCCTCCTCCACCACATCCAGCGCATCGAAATCCAGAAAATTCGTCGGCTCGTCCAAAACCAGCACCCGCGCCGGACTGTTCACCAGCACCGCCAGCACCAAACGCCGCAACTCCCCCGCCGACAAACTCCGCGTCCGCACACCCCACTGATCCGGCCCGAACTGATGCCCCGCCAGCAACCGCTCCGCATCGTCCACATACACCGGCACCCGCGCCCGGAAGAACTCCATCACCGTCGCGTCCGACCGCAACCCGTCATCGGTCTGCGGCAACACCGCCACCTCATCACCCCCGGCCGCCGCCAGCGCACGCACCAGCGTCGTCTTCCCCGCCCCGTTACGGCCCGTCACCAAAATCCGGTCACCCCGCCGCACATCCACATCCACCGCATCCAGCAGCACCCGATCCCCGAACGCCACCGTCAGATCCCGGACCTTCAGCACCACCTCCCCGGCCTCCTCCTCATCCGCCGGAAAAGCCAGCGTCAACGGCGGCCGGGACCGCGGCCGCGCGATCCACCGCGTCGACTCCATCTGCCGGCGCAACCGGCGCTCCCGCACCTTCGCCTTCCGCGCCACCAACCGCGCCACCCGCTTCAGATGCGGCGCCGCCGCACCCAGCCCCGTCAACACCTCGACACCGCGGGCCTGCGCCTTCGTCCGCTCAATGTCCGCCTCCCACCGGCGGCGATCCTTCTCCTGCGCCTCGAAATCCAGCAGCAACCGCTCCCACCGCCGCTGCTTCTCCACCCGGTACGCCGAATAACCGCCACCCGGAAAATCCTGCGGCTCGTCATGAATCCCGTCGAGCTCCACGATCCGCGACACCACCGCATCCAGAAACGCCCGATCGTGACTCACCACCAGAACCCCGCCCCCGAAACCACGCAGCCACTCCTGCAGCCACGCCGCCCCCTCGGCATCCAGATGATTCGTCGGCTCGTCCAGCAGCAACAGATCCGGCCCATCCAGCAACGCCCGCGCCAGCAACAACCGCGCCTGCTCACCACCGCTCACCGCACGCAACGCCAGCTCGTCCGGCACACCGGCGACGTCGAGCCGCTGCCGGATCTCCGCCAGCCGCGCCTCCGCCGTCCACCCTTCCAGGGCCGTCCACCGCTCCTGGACCACACCGAACTCGTCGAGCACGTCCTCACCCGCGGCCAGCCGGCGCTCCAGCGCACGCAACCGCACCGTCACCTCAGCGAGCTCACCCAGGCCACCGAGCAGAAACTCCCCGACCGTGCCCTCCGGATCCGGCATCTGCTGCGGCACATACCCGACCCGCGTGCCCGGCCCGGCCGTCACCGAACCGCCGGCCGGCCGCAACTCCCCCGCGAGCAACCGCAGCAGAGTCGTCTTCCCGGCGCCGTTCGGACCCACCACCCCGACCCGGTCCCCATCGCCCAGGACCAGGTCGAAACCGGAAAAGAGCAGATCACCGTCGTGGGTCGCGGTGAGCGAGACAACTTTCAGCAAGGCGATTCCCCCAAGCAACAACCGACGTGTGTACGCCCGGAGCACGCGCGGCCCGGGCAATCGCGTGAGTCGGAGTCGCTGTCACATCGGAGAAGCCGCTCCCTTGCTGGACGTCAGTGGCGTCCCCCACCCTGCCCCGCCCCCACGACGACCCGCAACCGGATTCCCCGCCCGGCCGAGGAAGGCAGGGGGTGTCGTTGATTCCTTTTTGTTCTGGCCTTTGACTTTGTGGTGCGCCGGTGGCGTGGCGCACCACCTGTAGAGCGTCCTAGGATGGATGGGTGGCACGCAGCAGAGCATCCTCGGCCTGGGCCGCCAGCGCCGGCACCAGGTCGGCGGCGGACGGCAGATCGGCGATCAGGTCGATGGCCTCACCGGCCCAGACCGGCTGTGCCGGGATCACGCCCCGGGCCACGTCGTCGTCGTAGTCCGCGCGGGCCCGGGGATCGGCGGCCAGCTCCGCCTCCCGGCCCCGCCAGCGATCCAGATGAGGATGAGCCAGCGTGCGCGCCGTGTACCGGGCCGGCCAGCTCGAGCCGCGGGCGATGTCCAGGACGCGGTTGCGCTCGGTCTGCTCGCCCTTCCCGTCGACGATGGCCTTCGCGTTGCCCGGATCGACCAGCGACTCCACCGTGGCCTGGAAACGACTGCCGATCAGCGCGCCCGCCGCCCCCAGCACCAGCGCGGCCGCCACTCCCCGGCCGTCCGCGATCCCCCCGGCCGCCAGCACCGGCACCGGCGCCGCCAGATCCACCACGACCGGCACGAACGGCAGCGTCGACCGGCCCCGCCGCGCCCCGTGACCACCCGACTCGGTCCCCTGCGCCACGATCACGTCGGCCCCGAGATCGACCGCCCGCCGGGCCTCCTCCAGGTCGGTAACCTGCAGGATCAGCGGTACGCCCGCTCGCCGCACCGGCGCGGCCAGAGCACCCGGATCGCCGAACGAGAGCATCACCGCCCGCGGCCCGCGCTCGAGCACGTACTCCACGATCTCGACGCTCGCCGCCCAGGTCTGAAAGCCCACGCCCCACGGCCGGTCCGTGCCCGCCGTCAGGATCTCCAGCTCCCGGTCGAGCCACCCGCGGTCCCCGCCGCCCGCGCCCAGCAGGCCGAGCCCGCCGCCGTTGGACACCGCCGCCGCCAGGGCACCGCCCGCCGTCCCGCCCATCGGCGCCAGCGCGATCGGATGCCGCACCCCGAACATCTCCGTGAACCCCGTGCGCAACGTCATGCCCCGCATCATCACCGTGGCCCCGGGGCGTCCGCAGCCCCGCCGACGTCGGCGCTGGTGCCCGGAGCTCGCGCGGCGCGGCGCACACCCCGTACAGCGTCCTAGGATGTTGGGGTGGTTACTGCGTTCTCGCTCACGTGCGGGGGCGGGCCGGGCGGGAACGTCCCACGTGTTGGCGCACAATAAGCGGCGTGCCGCGACCGCCGTCCGACTCTCCGCCCATCCGGCACACCGCCGATCCCGCCCAGACCCGGGAGGATCTGGCCACACTCCGGCCTGACCTGGTCGAATGCTACGACCAGGAACTGCCCGGAGCGCGCGCCGCGGTGCTGGGGCGACTGCTCGGCGCACTCGACCGCGAGCCGCTGCCGGGGCTGAGCGGCCGCCGCCACGGCGAGGTGTCCTTCCCCGGAGTGACAGTGCGGTACTCCCGCCGGGCCGCCGCGGCATTCGCCCCGAACGAGGCGGGGCTGTCCGTGACGGTCCGGGCCGAGCAGGCGCCGCCCGACGAGTTCGACCTCGACTGGGGCGGGCACGAGACCGGGATCCCCTGGCAGGACAGCGACGCCTGGGTGCAGGAACTGTCGCCGGGCGCCTTCATCACCGACCCGGGCACGCTCGTGCGGGTCCTCTGGCCCGGCAGCGACCTCGCCGCCGAGGTCGACAACAGCGTCGCCAACCTGGCCCTGGCCCGCGCGGCCAACACCGGGACGCCCGCCAAGCCCGGCGACCTGGCCGACGCCGAACAGTCGCTCGTCGACGGCCACCCGCTGCACCCCTGCTGCCGCACCCGCGGCGGGATGAGCGTCGCCGACGTCCTCGCCTACGGACCCGAGCACCACCCGACGATCCGCCTGCGCCGGTTCAAGGTGCCGCCCGAACGCTGGCACGGCACCGCCGAGCCGGTCCTGCTCGCGCACCCGTGGCAGGCCGAGCGGATCCGGGACCGCTACCCGTGGCTGACCGACGACGGCGAGACCGGCCCGGCGCGGCCGCTGATGTCACTGCGCACGGTCGCGATGGCCGGCGGCCCGCACGTCAAGACCGCCGTCGACGTGCAGATGACCTCCGCCGTGCGCACCGTCTCCCCCGCCGCCGTCGACAACGGGCCCGTCCTGTCCCGGCTGCTCACGGCGGTGACCAGCGACCTCCCCATCGACATCCTCGAGGAGACGGCCGCCGGCGCGGTGCTGGTCGACGGCCAGCCGCAACGGCACCTGGCGTTCCTGACCCGGCAGGCCCCGGCGCCGGCCGAGGGCGAGACCGTCGTCCCGCTCGCGCTGCTCGGCGCATCCTCCTGGTGGTGGGCCACGGTTCCCGACCCGTACGAGTGGATGGGTCTGCTCGGCACCGTGTTGTTCGCGCCGCTGGCGCGCGTGCTCGATCGCGGCATCGCGCTGGAGGCGCACGGCCAGAACACCCTGCTCGTGCAGCGCGGCCACCGGCCGGTCCGGATCGTGTACCGGGATCTCGGCGGGGTGCGGGTCAGCGCGCGGCGCCTGCGCGACCGGGGCTTCGAGGCGCCCCCGCTGCGCGGCGACCTGCCCACCGACGACCCGGGCGTGCTGCGCGCCAAGCTGGCCGCGGCCGCGCTCGGCACCGTCGCCGCCGAGATCATCGCGGCCATGACCCGGCACGGCGCCGACCCGCACCGGCTGTGGGGCATCGTCGCCCGGGCGCTGCGCGAGACCCGCACCCCGGACGTGCCGCACCTGCTGCGCGACCCGCTGCCGGTCAAGGCGACCACGGCGATGCGGCTGGCCGCGGACCCGCTCGACGACATCTGGGCCTACCTGGACAACCCCCTGGCGGCACACGCATGACGCGCAGTCTCTCCCCGGAACGACTCGCCCACACCGAGGCCGCCCTCGCGGTCCACGCGCCCGAACTGCTCGACGGGTTCCTCGCGGCGCTGCCCGAGGCCGCCGACACGGTCGGCCGGCGATTGCGCGGCGCGCTGGTACGCGAGGGCATCCGCGACATGGGCCCCGGCCCGGCGCACGCCTTCAACCGGGTCGAGTACCCGTCCTCCGGCGTCGGCGACCCGGTGGAACTGCTCGACGGCATCGACGCGCCCGGGTTCGCGGCCGAGCTGCGCAACGCGGTGATCAACCTGGCGATCGCGCTGGCCCGCCCGCAGGCCGAGATCGGCGCCGGGCCCGACTGGCAGGCGATCGGGCTGGAACGGCTGGCCGTGGCGGGCCACAACCTGCATCCCTGCGGCCGCACCCGGCTGGGCTGGGACACCGGCGACGTCCTCTCCTACGACCTGGAGACGCCGACCACCCGGGTCGGCTTCGTCCGAGTAAAACCGGATCTATATCTCGGCGATCCGCCGTTCCAGGACAAGATCCCCGTGCACCCGTGGCAGCGCGACATGGTGCTGCCCGAGCGCTACGGCGACCTGCTCCGCGACGGCTCACTGACGATCCTCGACGAGGAGCTCGAGGCGGTGCCGACCGCCGCCCTGCGCACGCTCTGGGTGCCGTCGCTCGGCGAATACCTGAAGGTCTCCCTGGACATCCAGGTCACCTCGACCCGCCGCAGCATCAGCATCGCCAGCACCCGCAACGGACCGGCCGTCTCGAAGCTGCTGCACGAGCTCGTCGACGACGACCGGGTCCTGCTGATGGCCGAGACCGCGGGCGGAGCCGTCCCGATCGGCTCCGGGCGCGACCTGTCGGCGATCCGCCGCGACGGCCTGGCCGGCCGCCTGCACGAGGGCGAGCGGGTGATTCCCGGCGGGGCGCTGCCGTTCCTGCTGGGCGAGCTGGACACGGGTGACCCGGGGGCCTGGCTACGGGCGTACGCCGAACTGCTTCTGCCGCCTTTGATGAGCCTCACCGCCCGGGGCGTGGCGCTCGAGGCCCACCTGCAGAACTGCCTGCCCACCTTCGTCGACGGAAAGCCGCACCGGGTGGCGCTGCGTGACTTCGCCGGCCTGCGCCTGCACCGGCCCCGGCTGCGCGAAGCCGGCCACGACATCACCCTGTGGCCCGGCTCGGTCGTCGGCACCGACGACCTCGGCGTTTTCCGCGCCAAGATCGGCTACACGCTGTTCCAGGCGCACCTCGGCGAGATCATCCTGCACCTGGACCTCGACGAGGACGAGGCCTGGCGGATCGTCCGCGAGGTGCTCGACGAGTGCTGCTCCGGCGACGACCACGCCGCGTTCACCGCGCCGATGGTGCCGCACAAGGCCCTGGTCCGCATGCGGCTGGCCGGCGGGGGCGACCTCTACATCCCCGTCAGGAACCCGCTGCATGCACGCTGACCTGCTGCGCTCCCTTCCGGCGCCGGCGTGTGCCTACGTCTACGACACCGCCGCGCTGCGCGCGAGAGCCGCGATGGTCCGGCAGGCGTTGCCCACTTCCGCCATTTTCGTGTACGCCGTGAAGGCGAACGGGCATCCGCGGGTGGTCTCGGCCCTGGCCGCGGCGTGCGACGGGCTCGAGGTCGCGTCGGGCGGGGAGCTGGCCCTGGCCACCGCGGCCGGAGCGTCCCGCATCGTCTTCGGCGGCCCGGGCAAGACGGACGCCGAGCTGGCGGCGGCCGTCGCCGCGGGCGCCCTGATCAACGTGGAGAGCGTGCACGAGCTGCGCCGGCTGGCCGCGCTCACGGAGACCCCGCCCGCGGTGTGCCTGCGGGTCAACCGGCCCGGCGGCGGCCTGCAGGGCAGCCACACGATGACCGGGGTGCCGACGCCGTTCGGGATCGAGGAGGCACAGCTCGGCGAGGCCATGCGCGTGCCCGGGGTCGAGGTTGTCGGCTTCCACCTGCACGCCGTCTCGAACAACCTGGACGGGGTGGCCCACGCCGCTTTTGTCCGCTCCTCGCTCGACTGGTCCGTGCGTACCGCCGGCGAGCTCGGCGTCTCGCTTCGCGTGGTCAACGTCGGGGGCGGCTTCGGGATCGACTACCTCAGCTCGGCCTCGATGGACTTGTCCCCGTTGAGCCCGATCGTCGTGCCGGCGGGGATCGAGCTGATCTTCGAGCCGGGGCGCTTCCTGGCGGCCGACGCGGGGTCCTACGCCGCCACCGTGCTCGACCTCAAGACGACCCACGGACGGACGTTCGCGGTGCTGCGTGGCGGCACCCACCACTTCCGGCTCCCGGCCGCGTGGGGGTACAGCCACCCGTTCACGATCGTCCCCGTCTCCGCCTGGCCGCACCCCTACCCGCGCCCCTCGGTGCGCGACCGCGAGGTCGACGCCGTCGGCGAGCTCTGCACGCCGCGAGACGTGCTGACCCGGGGCCAGCACGTCTCGCACCTGCGGGCCGGCGACATCCTGGTGTTCGGGCGCGCCGGCGCCTACGGCTGGGACATCTCCCACCACGAGTTCCTCCGGCACGACCCACCCGAGTTCCTCGTGGTGTGAGCCGCTACAGGTTCAGGTCGACCACGTCGGCTGCGGCCGGCGCCTTCAGGTCCGTGAACGTCTTGCCGAACTCGGTGAAGTTGATGTCGCCGTCGCTGTCGTGCTCCTGGATCGGGTACGGCTCGCCGACCGTCGCCACGTACAGCGTGCCGCCCTCGGAGTCCTTCAGGCCGATCGTCTTGTACTCGCCGATCTGCTTGGCGGTTCCCTTGGACGCCGTGCCCTGGGGCTTGAGCATCTCGTCGATGTTCACGATGTCGAAGAAGCTGTTGAGGTCCTTGTTCTTCGCGCTGACCACGACCCACCGCTTGCCCATCAGGTTCGCGATGTTCTTGGCGTCCGCCGCGCTCGCACCGCCCATGGTCGTCCAGAACGCCTGGTTCGGCCGGATGTAGTGCTTGCCGCCGGCCGCGAGCAGCTCGATGACGGCCTTGCCCACGGCGATCTTGCCGAGCACGTCGGTGCCGTTGATCTCGAGGTCGAGCTGCATCTTCTGGCCGTCCGCGTCGGTCGAGCCCTTGACCCGGAACGACTTGGCCGACGTGAGGGCGGCCTTCGACTTGGCCAGGATCTGGTCGGCGGTCAGCGCCGCCACCCCGTTGTCGGCCGGAGCCGCCGAGGTCGGCGCGGCGGCCTGGGTGGCGGCGGGCGCCACGTCGTCCTTGCTATTGCAGCCCGCGAGCAGGCCACCGACCGCGAGGAATGCAACAGCACTCGCGGCAATCGACTTCATGTTCACGTCAGATCCATCCCCGGTTGAACTTCTGGCGGGGACACGGAATCGACTCCTGACTATCCCCGTTGCCCACTGGGCCACGGGACTCTATCTGCCGGCCGCCGCGAGGCGGCAGCGGGTCAGGCCCGGAACGTGGCGCGCCAGCGCACCACCAGCGGATCGTCCACGGCCTCGAGCTGCTCGACGCGCTCGGCCCGCAGCCCGTCCGCGGCGAAGGCCTCGACCTCGTCGCGGGTCAGCGGCCACGGCGGACCGTCGTCGGAGGGCTTGTCGGCGGCCGCGGCCAGCACCAGCAGCGTGCCGCCGGCGGCCACGAAGCCGGCCACGCTCGCGGTCGCCCGCTCCCGCAGGTCACGCGGCAGCGCCTGCACGTTGTTGCTCTCCACCACCAGGTCGTACGCGTGCCGCCACTCCGCCGGCGGCGCCAGCAGATCGGCGGTCCGATAGTCCACCGAGGACGACGGGTGCCGTTCCCGGGCCGTACGGATGGCGGTCTCGGAAATGTCGAAGGCGGTGGTCGCGTATCCGAGCCCGGCCAGATACTCGGCGTCGCGGCCCAGGCCGCACCCGACCACCAGCGCCCGCCGGCCCTCGCCCGCCGGCAGGCCCGCGCTGAGCAGGTTGGCGGTCGGCTCCGGCCGGTCCCACGGCACCTGCGCGAGCCCGTTGCCCGCCTCGGCGTAGAGCTTCTCGAACCACCCGGTCGCGTCCCCCCGGGCCAGCGAGGCCGCCGCCAGCCGCCGCGTGTCGGCGCGCCCGGGCTCCTGGATCTCCAGCCCGTGCCGGGCCGCGTGGGCCTGGCCCCAGACGTCCATCGCCTGCAGGACCGGTCCGAGCGTCGCACCCTGCTCGGTCAGCTGGAACTCCACCTCGTGCCCGGCCGCCTCGTGCCGCTGGACGAGGCCCTCCACCTCGAGCTCCCGCAACAGCTGAACCAGCGTCAACTCCCCCACCTCGGGCATCCGCCGGCGCAGCTCCGCGTCGCGGCGCAGCCCGTGATGCAGGTGCGCGAGCACGACCGCCCGCCACTTCCCCCCGATCAGGTCGGTGGTCACCTCGACACCGCTGTGATAGTGCTTCTCCACGCCGAACCCCCGCAAAGTCGTCCTAGGCCCGACCGTACGGCACTAGCCCCGGCACCCGGACCGGCCCTGGCGGACCGGTCCGGGCCTGAGGGGCGGTCCTACTGGCGGGCCGTGGCGAAGAACGACGCCGAGCCGATCGCGGCGTGGCCGATCACGAACCCGGCGACCGCGCCGTGAGTGGTCGCCGGCAGCCCCAGGCTCGGGACGTTGATCGCGACGACGGTGAAGGTATAGCGGTGGGTGACGTCGCCCTCCGGCGGGCACGGCCCGGTGTACCCGGCGGTCTCGCCGTCGTTGGTGCCGTTCACCGCCGGCGCCGGGAGCAGCGCGCCGGTCGGCAGCGACGTCGTGGTGGCGGGGATGTCCCAGGCGACCCAGTGCCAGAAGCCGCTGCCGGTCGGAGCATCCTGGTCGAACAGCTGGATCGCGAAGCTCTGCGTGCCGGCCGGGGCGCCCGACCATCGCAGCGCCGGTGAGACGCCGGCGTCCTCGCAGCCCCAGAACCGGGCCGGGATCGGTTTGCCGGCCCGTAGGTCGGTGCTGGTCAGCGTGAAATGTTTGATGCCGGTGGGCAGACCGGCACGGACCTTGTGATAGCCGAAATGAAGGACTGTGGCGGCGGACGCGCCGACCGCGGTCCCGAGTACCAGGGCCACGACGGTCGCCACCACGGTGAAGCGACGGGTGATGCGATGCATGATCGACCTCCTCCGATGCGCTGATCGATCCGATTCTGCACGGCGGGCGGCCGTCGTCATACCTCCGCGGGCACCGGCGCCTCCCGCAACGGGAGGACCAGCGCGGGAATCAGGGCCAGCAGACCGAAACCCAGGACCCACCAGAAGGCGTACGCGAACGCGGGCGCACCGGCCGCGCGACTGGCCAGGATCGCGGTCAGCACCGCCGCGCCGGCCGACGCCCCGACCGTCTGGATCATCGTGATGGCGCTGGTGGCATTGGGGATCTCGGCCGGGGACAGGCCGTGGTAGGCGGCGGCCGAGACGGGCACGGCCACGGCCGCGATGCCGATCCCCCACACCAGCAGCGCCGCCGCCAGCAGCGGGCCGGGCGTGCCGGCGCCGACCTGGGTGTACGCGAGGGCGGCCAGGCCGGTCGCGGCGATACCGGCCAGCACGACCGGGCGGGCGCCGACCCGGTCGGTGAGCCGGCCGACGATCGGCAGGGCGAGCAGGGTGCCCAGGCTCTGCGGCGCCATCAGCAGGCCGGCGGTCAGCGCGTCATACCCTCTGACCTGCTGGTAGTAGAGCGGGATCAGCAGCGATGCCCCGAAGATCGAGAACCGGGACACGAAGTTCAGCGCCGCGGCGGCGGAAGGCGCTCGGTGACGGAACACCCTGATGTCGATGAGCGGTGCTCCGGGCGTACGCCAGGAATGGGTGAGAAACGCGGCCAGAAGGACCAGCCCGGCGGCGACCGGCAGGGCGGCGGTGCGCGACAGGCCGAAGACCAGCAGCGCGATCGCCGGGGACAGCAGGGCGAGCCCGGCCAGGTCGATCCGGCGGCCGGGGTGGCGCTCCCCGGCGGGCAGGCCGCGGGCGGACAACAGGATGGCGAGCAGGCCGATCGGGACGTTGACGAAGAAGATCCAGCGCCAGCCGGCCGTGTCGACGATCAGGCCGCCCAGCAGCGGGCCGGCGATGGGGGCGAGCTGGGCGGGGACGGCGGCAATGGCCATCACCCGGCCGCGGCGCCCGGGGCCGGCCGCCCGGGCGAGCATCATGATGCCGAGCGGGACGATCATGCCACCGCCGATGCCCTGCACGATGCGGAAGGCGATCAGGCTCGGCGCCGACCAGGCCGTGCCGCACAGGGCGGAGCCGGCCACGAAGACGCCGAGCGCGGTCAGCCACATGGTGCGGGCGCCGAAGCGCTCGGCGAGCCGCCCGGTCACCGGTATGACCATCGCGATCGTCAAAAGGTATGCCGCGGTGACCCATTGGACGGTGGTGATCGGGGCGCCGAACGCCCGGGTCATGCCGGCGAGGGCCACGGTCACCATCGTCATGTCGAGCATCGCGGTGATCGTGCCGGCGACCACGATGGCGCTGAGCTTGAGAACGGCGCGGTCGAGAGCGGCCATGCTGGCTACACTACACCGTGCAGTGTAGTTTGATTTCATGAGAAGCGGATCCCCGGCCAAGCGCGACGCGATCGTCCGCGCGGCACTCGACGTCTTCCTGCGGGAGGGCTACGCGCGGGCCGGCGTCGACGCGATCGCCGCCGCCGCCGGCGTCTCCAAGCGCACCATCTACGACTACTACGGCGGCAAGGAGCAGCTGTTCGTCTCCACGCTGCGGTCGACGATGGCCGGGCACGCCGACTCGTTCCGGGAAATGCTCGATCGCACCCTCGGCGACGTCACCGACCTGCACGCCGCCCTCGTGCGGTTCGGCGTCGAGTTCGCGACCGGGATCGCCCGGTCCGACGAGCGGGCGGCCGTGATGCGGCTGATGATCGCCGAGGTGGCGCACTTCCCGGCCCTGCGCGAGCCGCCGTCCGACGCCGACCGCGAGGAGACCGTGCAGAGCGTCCTGGCGTCGCGGCTGGCCTCGCTCGGCGACCAGGGGCTGCTCGTGGTGCCCGATCCGATGGAGGCCGCCGAGTTCCTCGGGCTGCTGCTCACCGGGCGGGTCAACTACCGGTCGTGGTACGGGGCCGTGCCGCTCGGCGACGATGAGATCGCGCGGCTGGTCGAGGGCGGCGTGCGGGTCTTCCTGCGGGCGTTCGGCGCTTGAGTTCGGTGGGCCCCGAACCGTCCGGGGGACATGATCGGGGCATGGACAACGCCGAGTCGCTCGCCGGGTGGGCGTCGATGCTCGCCGACCGCACGCGGGCCGCGTTCTGCCTCGCGCTGATGGACGGCCGCGCCTGGACCGTCGGGGAGCTGGCCCGGCACGCCGGGGTGGCCATGTCGACCGCCAGCGAGCATGCCGACCGGCTCGTCGCCGGCGGCCTGCTGATCCAGCGCAAGCAGGGGCGGCACCGCTACCTGCAGCTGGCCGGGCCCGAGGTGGCCGCGCTGATCGAGTCGGTCTCGGCCGCGGGCGCGCCCGTGCCGCCGGCTCCGGTCGTGTCGATGGCGGCCGCCCACCGGCGGCGGAACCTGACCTTCGCCCGCACCTGCTACGACCATCTCGCCGGGATCCTCGGGGTCTCCATCGCCGACGCCATGACCACCAACGGCCTGGTCAGCCGGGCCCACGGGCTCGCGCTGACGCCGCGCGGCACCGCCTGGCTGACCTCGCTCGGGATCGCCCTCGACAAGCCGGGGAAACGGCCGGTGCTGCGCGAGTGCGTGGACTGGACCGAGCGGCGGTCGCACCTGGCCGGGCAGACCGGGGCGGCGATCTGCCGGCACGCGTTCGACGCCGGCTGGATCGTGCGGATCGGCACCGGCCGGGCGGTCAAGCTCACCCCGTCCGGCGCCCGCGCCCTCGAGGATCAGCTGGGCGTGGTCATCGACCCTGCGGGGAAGGGCTCACCCGGCGCAGCTCCCGCAGCGCCTGCCGCCGCACGTCACCGGTGAGCGTGTCGATGTAGAGCCGGCCGGCCAGGTGGTCGGTCTCGTGCTGCAGGGCCCGGGCGAGGAAGCCGGTGCCCTCGATGACGAGCGGCTCGCCGTACTGGTCGAAGCCGCGGGCGGTCACCGACAGGGCCCGGGTCGTCGGGTAGTCCAGGCCGGGCAGGGACAGGCACGCCTCGTCGTCGGTCTGCTCGCCGTCGTAGTCCGACAGGACCGGGTTGACCAGGTGGCCGACCTGGCCGGCCACGTTGTAGGAGAAGACGCGCAGGCTGACCCCGATCTGCGGCGCGGCGACCCCGGCGCGGCCCGGCACCCGTACGGTGTCCTCCAGGTCGGTGACGAGCCGGCGCAGCTCCGCGTCGAAGGCGGTGACCGGGTCGGCCTCGGTGCGCAGCACCGGGTCCCCGAAGATCCGAATGGGCCGTACTGTCATGGCCCCAAACGGTACCGGTCGTTACGCGAACAATGCCAATTGGTCGCTTGAGAGCAGCTCCCGGAGCTTGGTGAGCGAGCGGCGGGTCTGGCTCTTCACCACGCTGGCCGGAAGCTCCAGGACGTCGGCGACCTGCTCGACGCTGTAGTCCTCGAAGTACCGCAGGATCACGATCGCCCGGTCGCGGGCCGGCAGCCGCTCCAGCGCGTCGAGCATGGTCAGGCGCAGCTCGGGGTTCTCCCGGTAGGCGGGCTCGTGCAGGACACCCGGCGTCGACTCCGTCGACGACCGGCGACGGCGATGGTCCAGGTAGGCGCGGAGCAGGATCTTCTGGGCGTACGCGAGAAGGTTGTCGGCCTGCACGGCCCGGCGCCAGCTGAGGAAGAGCTTGGTGAGCGCGGTCTGGGTGAGGTCCTGGGCGAGGTGCCAGTCGTGGCAGAGCATGAACGCGGTGGTGCGCAGGCGCTCGGCGTGCGCGTTCGCGAACTCCGCGAACTCGTCGTCCTCGGTCGTCATGCGCGCCTCAGCCGAACACCGGCGGGGCGGGGAACTCCCGGGCGCCCTGGCTGACGAGGGCCGCGTCCATGGTGACGCCCCAGCGCGGGTCGGCGGCGACGCGGACGGCCTCGTCGACGGTCAGCACGAGCGGGGTCGTCTCCACGCGGTCATCGCTCCTGGTCGGGCTGTCGCCGGCCCGGTCCAGGCAGGTGGCGACATCGACCTGCACGAGCGTGCCGTCGGGCCAGGCGGCGTCGACGGCCAGGCTCTGCAGGCAGTTGTCCGGCATGTGCCTGATTGTCACGCTGGCCGTGGCGCCGCGGGGCGGCTCGGCGCCATTCGGCGCCTCCTTGCCGACGGCGACCTTGACCAGGCCGGGGCCCGCGCCCTCGTCCAGGTACAGCCGCACCTGGAGATCGTCGCCGGGCGCGACGCCGAAGTGGCTGGTCCGTCCCGGTGGGAGGAGTTCCGTCAGAAGATGAAGCATCGCCGCTGAAGTCGCTTTCCTCTGCGATCCGCCGGCATCCGCCATGCCGCTGCGGATCGTCAAAGTACGCGCTTCGCCTGTGATCTTGGGGACCGGTGGCACGGGTGGCACGGTTTGGGGAGATCCGTCACCGGCCGCGCCGAGGAGGTCTTGCCGACCGCCCGCGACGCCACCGTCACCCACAAGCACGAACGCGGTCACCGCGGCGGCCAGGGCCAGCAGACTCGCGGTGATTGTGCTGATACGCCGCCTTCGGCGGATTCGCCGCCCATCGCGGATCGCGGCATCGACCAGATCGCCGAGCGGCGGCGGCCGCTCCTCGCTCAGATCGGCCCGGAGCAGCGCCCGCAGATCTTCCGTCACAGAACCTCTCCCACACCCTCTTACCGACAAGACGGGCCGGAGGTGGCGTCCGGTGACAGCTCTCCCCGGAAGAGTGACGGCCAAAATTGTCGTACCCCTCTGGCAGGGTCGACGACGTGCCGAAGACGCAGTACTACACCGCCACCACCATTGACGGCTTCATCGCCGACTCGTCGAACTCGCTGGACTGGCTGTTCGAGGTCGGCGGCGAGCACGACGAGATCAACCCGTTCGCGTCGTTCTTCGCCGGCGTGGGTGCCTTCGCGATGGGCGCCACGACGTACCAGTGGGTGCTCGACCACGAGTCGCTGCTCGACCATCCGGAGCGGTGGAAGGCCTCCTACGGCGACGTCCCCGCCTGGGTCTTCACCCACCGCGACCTGCCCGCCATCCCCGGCGCCCGCCTGCGGTTCGTCCAGGGCGACGTGCGCCCGGTCCACGCCGCGATGACGGCCGCCGCCGGCGGCAAAAATCTCTGGGTCGTCGGCGGCGGCGCTCTGGCCGGCGATTTCGCCGACGCCGGCCTGCTCGACGAGCTCATCCTCGGCGTCGCCCCGGTGACCCTGGGCGCGGGCGCCCCGGTGCTCCCCCGCCGTCTCACCTCGTCCCGCCTGTCCCTGTCCTCCGTCGAGCGCCGAGGGGAGTTCGCCTACCTGACGTACGGCGTGGGCGCGCCCTAGCCCTAGCATCGGGGCATGACGACGCGGCTGGTTCAGATCAACATGAAGGCCCACGACGACGCCGCGCTGGGCGGGTTCTGGGCCTCGGTGCTCGGCTGGGCGGTCTCCAGCGAGGGGCCGGGCGTGACCAACCTCGAGCCCGAGGGGTTCGCCTACCCCGATCCGGCCGCCGTCGTCATCGACCTCACCGCCTCCCCCGAGCCGAAGACGGTCAAGAACCGCGTCCACCTCGACCTCGCCGCCACCTCGGCGGCCCATCAGGCCGAGTTGGTCGCGCGGCTGCGTGGCCTGGGCGCGACGCTCGCCGACATCGGTCAGGGCGACGTCCCGTGGACGGTCATGGCCGACCCGGAGGGCAACGAGTTCTGCGTGCTCGACTCGCTGTACGACGAGACCGGCCCGATCGCTTCGGTGGTCGTCGACTGCGCCGACCCGCACGCCATGGCCCGCTTCTGGGGTTCGGCCATGGACTGGACGGTGCAGAAGGTGACCGACGACAGCGCGGTCCTGCGCTCGGCCAAGGGCGTCGGGCCCTATCTCCAGTTCCTGCGCACCCCCGACGCGAAGACGGTCTGGAACCGCGTGCATCTCGACGTCCGCCCCTACCCCGGCGACGACCCGGCGGCCGAGACCTCGCGCCTCCAGGCTCTCGGCGCCTCCGTCATCGACCTGGGCGCCGACGTCCCCTGGACGGTCATGGCCGACCCCGAGGGCAACGAGTTCTGCCTGCTCACCCCGGCCTGACCCGCTAAACGCCCGAACCCCCCGGCGGGGCGAGGGCCGCGCGGATCGGGGCGGCCTTGGCGGCGGCCTCGTCGACCTCGGCGGCCGGGTCGCTGTCCCAGGTGATGCCGCCGCCGGCCCAGGCGTGGACGTGAGTGCCGTCCACGGCGACCGTGCGGATGCTCAGGCCGAGGTCGATGTGGTCCGGGGCTACCCAGCCGACGCCGCCCATGCTGACGCCGCGGGCTACCGGCTCGAGCTTGGCGATCTCGTCCAGGGCAGCCAGCTTGGGCGCGCCGGTCACCGAGCCGCCGGGGCAGATGGCGCGCAGCAGGTCGGCCAGGTCGAGTTCACCCACGATGGGGGCCGCGACCACCGAATCGGCCTGCCACAGGTCGACCCACCGGCGGACGGCGAACAACTCGTCGACCGTGACCGGGCCGAGCGCGGGCAGGCGAGCGAGGTCGTTGCGCTCGAGGTCGACGATCATCACGTGCTCGGCCCGCTCCTTCGCGGAGGCGAGCAGCTCCCGGCGCCCCTGCTCGGTGGCGGGGCGGGTGCCCTTGATCGGGCGGGTGATGACCCGGCCGTCCCGGACCTCGACCAGCGTCTCAGGGGACGCGGTCGCCAGCGCCCAGCCGTCGCCCTCCAGAACGCCGCCGTAACGGGCGCCGGGCAGGGCGGCCACCCGGCGCAGGGCCGGCATCGGATCGCCGCGGTAACGGGCCCGGGCATGGCCCACGACGTTGACCTGGTAGACGTCGCCGCGCGCGATCGCCTCCCGGACCGCCTCGACCGCCCCCGCGTGCTCCTCCCGGCTCCAGCTGGCCACCCACGAGCCGAGGCGCCACTCCCCGGCCGCGTCCTCGCCGGACGCCCACCCGCCGCCGCCCTCCTCCCCGGCCGCGGCCTCCTCGAATCGCTGCCCGCCGGGCGCCCATGGGCCGCCGGGCTTCTCGCCGGGGCCGGATTTGCCGGTTTGTCGTGTGCTGGACTTCCGGGTGCTGGGCGGGGATTGCCCCTGTGCCTCATCATCGGGCCAAGGACGGTCGATGCCCGGAGGGCGGGGCGGGTCGGTGTGCGCGTAGACAACTGCGTAGATGTCGGGAATTGCCGGGACCGGGTTGACGGTGGGAACGGGGCCGCCAGCCATTACGGAACCGGCGGCGGCGGATACGTAGAGTGCTGCGCCGCACAGGGTGCCAGCGCCGGTCGGGTGAACTTGGGTGGCCGTTCGGCCAATGTTTCGCACCGGCAGTCCGTTGCCGGCGAGGAAGTTGGCGAGAAGCTCGGCAGGGTCACCACCGTCACAGCAGAACCATTCGAGTGCTGCTAACGCACGGTGACGGCCCTGGCAGGACGCCGGAGCACCCGGCAGCGGCCCCGAAGGAGGTGTCGGGAAGTGGTCGGCGAGCACGCTTCCGTGGACCATATGAACCGAGGATTCTTTCAAGGGGACGCCGTCACCCGCACAATCCGCCATCGTTCGGATTGAGGTAACGTCCGTCACCGTCGTTGTGAATCGTCACACACAGCCCCCCGACCGGAGACTCCAGATGTGCCAGCACCAAACCCCCTGTCCCAGCGCGGAAGCTATCGACCGCGAAGCGGCCCGCATCCTCGCCGCCTTTCCCGAGCAGGGTTGGAGCCTGCTCTGCAACGGCGTCATCGTCTTCGAGGACACCGGTGAGATCCTCCCCGACGGAACGATGATCGAGCCGCACCGAGGCCCCGCCCGGCACGCCCTCGCGGCCTGACCGGACGGCCCTCGCCGAGACGGCATCGCCGCCGCCCGGCCAGAGCCACCGCCGCTACTGAGAGTAGCGGCGTGACACCAGAGCTCAGCGCCGAGCCCCCGCCCTGACGCTCCCGCCCCCGCGAACAACGACGACCACGCGGCGGACGCCGATCCCGTGCGCCCTCATTCCGGTGCCCGCCGCCCGGCACGATCCCGCCGTCGCCGCTCCCGAACTGCCGCGCATCCCGCACGGCCGGCCTCGAGCGGAACCCTCAAGCTGAGGTCGAGGTTGAGCAGCCACCCTCGAGTGCTCCTTGAGAGTGGCTGCTGAGCTGCGAAAACCTCAGTCCTCGAACGCTTCCGGCGACGGGCACGAGCAGACCAGGTTGCGGTCGCCGTAGGCGCCGTCGATGCGGCGGACCGGCGGCCAGTACTTGGCCGTGCGATCCACCCCGGCCGGGTAGGCGGCCACCGAGCGCGAGTACGGGTGCTCCCAGACATCCGCCGTGACCGCCGAGGCGGTGTGCGGGGCGTTGGAGAGCGGGCTGTCCCCGGCCGGCCAGACGCCGGCCGCGACCTGGTCGATCTCGGCCTTGATGGCGATCATCGCGTCGACGAAGCGGTCGAGCTCGGCGAGGTCCTCGCTCTCGGTGGGCTCGACCATCAGCGTGCCGGCCACGGGGAACGACATCGTCGGGGCGTGGAACCCGTAGTCGATCAGCCGCTTGGCCACGTCGTCGACCGAGACGCCGGTTGCCTTCGTGATCGGGCGCAGGTCGAGGATGCACTCGTGAGCGACCAGCCCGTTGTTGCCCGCGTAGAGCACCGGGAAGTGCTCGCGCAGCCGGGCGGCCACGTAGTTCGCCGTGAGCAC
>NZ_KB903338.1 GCF_000379645.1 Paractinoplanes globisporus DSM 43857 | reverse complement strand
GCCGATGTCGGTGGTGGTGGTGGCCAGCTGGGTGAGGGCGGCGATCACCGGATCGGTCAACGCCCCTCCAGAGGCCAGCGCGGATCCCGCCTCCACCCGTACGGATGGGTCGATGTCGGTGGTGGAGGCCAGCCGGGTGAGGGCGGCGATCACCGGATCGGTCAACGCCCCTCCGGAGGCCAGCGCGGATCCCGCCTGCGCCCGTACGGATGGGTCGATGTCGATGGTGGAGGTCAGCCGGGTGAGGGCGGCGATCACCGGATCGGTCAACCCTCCTCCAGAGGCCAGCGCCGACACCGCCGCCACCCGAACGTACGGGTCGATGTCGGAGGTGGCCAGCTGAACGAGAGTGGTCAGGCTCGTGGCAGGCAGTTGCTCCGACTGGATGGTGGATTGGGTAGTGGTTCGGGAGCCAAGTTGGGCTGCGGTCTTAGCCAGCTGGGCCCATGGCAGAGCCGTGTCTGGTGTGACGTTGGAAGCTTGTCTGTCCAGGACGGTGCGGAATCGTTCGCCGGCTTTGGTGCCGTCCAGAGCGGCGAGTCGTTGTGAGAGTGCTTGGCGGTAACTGGTGTAACGGCACCTGCTGCTGTCGGGGCTGAGCCATTCGTCGATGGCCTGGTTGATTATGGTGTCGATAGTGGTCGTTTGCAGCGGGGTGTCGTCGGCGAGGACGCGGAGCATGAACAGGAAGTCGCGGCCCATTAGTTCCTCGTACTCACTGGGTTTCGTGGCAGGGTAGATCGCTTCGGCGACGACGTCGTCGATCTGGTCGGCGTAGTCAGTGCCGATTAGGCCGAGGGCGAGCAAAATAGGCTCTTCGTAGCGAGGGTCGTGCAACCGGGTCCGTAATGCGATGACCCGGTCGGTCGCGGTGCCACGGAACGCCAACGCCCGACCGGCGTAGAACTCCTCGAAAGTCAGATGCGCGAACCCGTACCGGCCGGGTGCCCGTTCCACTAGCAGACCGGTGTGAGTATCAGCTTTGTCGACGAACTCGAGCACGCCGCAGCCAGCGTCGGTTGTCAACGGATCAGCAGCAGCCAAAACGCCGGGATCCCACGCGTAGCCTTGGTGGACCGCCCACAAGGGGCCGAGGACCTGGAGGAGTTCTCGTTTGGTCGCCGCGCCTTCCGGCCGGTGCTGGTGCATCCACGCGCCGAGTTCAGTCAGCCAGCGGGTCAGGATCCGCTCGTCGGGCAGATCGGTCTCTGTCACCCCTTGTGCGCTGCGCCAAGTGCGGCCGAGCGCGTTGCATACTTCCACATAGGCCTCGATCCGCCGGTGGGGAAGCCGGCCGCTGGCTCGATGGACCAGAACCAATGCGGTCAAAAGCAGCGGGTTCACCGCTAGCCTCCGCACCCCCGCGTTCGTCCTAATAGCCTGGCCGATCGAGGCGGCGTCTCGAGCGCCAGCGGCCTGGACCGCGGCGTCGGTCTTGCCCGGGGTTTCGGCCTTCTCCACCTGCCGGCAGTAGACCTGCAGGAACCGGGTGATCGTCTCCTCGTCCATGTCTCGCATTCGCAGCGCTTGAAACGGCTCCGGCAGCGGCGCGGCCTGATAGCCGGCGATCCGGCTGGTCACAACGAACCGATTCCCCTGCCGCGCATAGGCGGTCACGAAGTTGACCACCGCCGCGACCACCCCACGACGTAGCTCCGCCGAAGCGATCTCGTCGAGCCCGTCGAGGAGCACAAGACACCGACCAGCCTCCAACTGCCTGGCCAGGAAATCCGCAAGCCCAGGGAGTCGACACTCTGACCTGCTAAGATGATCAGGGAGGAATTCGCCTATCCCGGCCCGTGGATACCCCTGGCGGGCGTACTCGCCGATCCGCAGATACACCGGAAGTCGTGCTGGCCGTCCGTTCACCGCCGTGCCCGCCAGCGACGCTCGGGCGTGGGACAAGGCCAGATAACGCAACAAGGTCGTCTTGCCGGTTCCCGGATCACCGAGCACCAGCACCTGAGCTCCATCACGGACCGCGTCCGAGACCAGCATGGTTCCTTGCATCGCAGGGTCATCGTCGGCGGGGAACTTTCGGCCGTACTGCGTCTGCAGCCGGTCGAGTTCCACCTCGAAATCAGCCTGGTCGAGCCGCCCCTTCTCCACCAGCTCGGCGAGCTTCTTCCGTTCCTGGTCAAACCACAACCGGGTCCGATCACCGGGATGCGAGTCGGGCTGCGCACGCAGCCCGACGAACACATCATCTAATGGAAGCTGCACCGTTGTATTACGCACGACGCCGGCAGTCCTCAGATACCGGTAGTGATCGATCACCCAACTCAGGTAACGGAACCGGTCGTCCTCCGATGCCGCGTTCAGTCCCAAGCTGCCCGACATCGCCGTCACCGCCTGGGCTGTCTGAGCAGCATCGGAACGCCCCAGCATCCCCTGTAGGGCGGACTCGCGACGAACCTCTGAGGCCAACGCGGTCAGCAACGCTGTGAACACTGGGCGCAACACGATGATGCGGTCCAGCCGCTCATCCGCCGACCGGATCGGCCCCAGCGAATCGACAGCACACTCAGCCAAACTCACCGCCGACGCTTCTACGCCAGGGATAAGGACCTTCGATAGCTCGGCGGCACCCTCATGCTCCCAGAACCCCAGGTTCAGGTCGAAATCCGCTAACCGGCGGCCATGCTCCTTCTGCACCATGGTGAACGCCCTGCCCAGCGCGTCCTGCAAAGCCTTCTGCTCCGGATCTCCCAGCACCCGAGCCTTCACGCTCCGGGCCGCAGCGCCACCCACCTCCTTGCCCACCTGGGAAATCATCGCCTTCGCCAGCGGGGCCAACACGGAAACCGGATCCACGAGCGAGAGTTTAGAACACGACGACCCAAAAAGATGACCTTGAATGGTTAGCGAAACATCTTCATGAATCGACTTGGGGCGACCACAATATCGTACCAATACCGGAGATAGGCGCTCGCCGTGTCACGCATATTCGATTCACTCGGACAAGTCGGAATCTTCCAGTTCACCTGAGGACGAAAGTGCTTTATTCGGTGCTGTGGATTTCTCAATCGCGCGCCGACATCGGCTACTTGCGCGTCGACTCATCGTTGGTCATGCCGGGCGGACGTCTACAGCGAGTGACCTAATGACCAGGTAGTGACTTCGTCATGTTCCAGCCATGGTCAACAAGTGTTGCTCATTCTCACGAACATCCACGCAGGACCAGCCAGCGAAGTGGTGCCGAAAGCGCGAACATCTGCTCCCGTTCTCTAGCCTCGATGATTCGCCGGTGCCGGCTGCTGGTTCGGCCGGGCCGCTTTGATCGATTGGTGTTGATGGGTGTCGCGGTCTGGGCATGGTGGTGGGCAGTCTGTCGCGGCGGTGGGTGTCCTCTCCTGATGTTTTCCGGTCGCAGGGTCGGGGCTGGCCGTGGGTCAGCCGGGTGCGGGGACCGCCGTGATCCGGGTGAACGCGGCGGACAGTTGTTTGGCCCATGGCCAGGTGGCAGGGATGCGTAGCCAGCGGCGGCGTTGCCCTCGGGTCAGCCGGGCGGCGGTGTGCAGCAGCCGGTAGTGCAGTCGTTTCGGTTCGGCGGTGGCCAGATCACCGTCGAGGGCGTGGAGTTGCAGCCAGGCGATCAGATCGCAGGCGACCGCGGCGGCAACGCACCAGGCCTGGTTGATCGCGAACTCGCGGGACGGGAGCCCGGCGCAGGCCGGTGTCTTTGGCGCAGCGGATCCGGTCCTCGACCCGGGCGTGGGCCCGGTGCCGGGCCTCGAGCCATTGCAGGGCACCGACCTGCGTGTTCGTGGTGAAGGCGGTGTAGCGCCAGCCGTCGCGGTGCTCGAACAGAGACAGCTGCGCGCCCGGTGGGGCCGTTCGCGGCGGACGATGACCCGCATCCGGTCCGGCCAGCCGGCCAGGGTGAGCAGCCCGGTCAGCTCGGCCACCTCGGCTTTCTCACGCACGCCCCCGTCGGCGGCCAGCGACAGGCGTCCACGCCGACGCGGGCAGCGCGGTGATAGCGGCGCGTTCGGCCTCGCCGATCGACCAGCCGATCGAGTACTCGACGGTGCGGCGGCGGGTGTTCTGGCCGGTCAGCCAGTCCAGCACGACGTGCGTCCCGGCCGCGCTGTCGCCACGGATCAGCAGATGCAAGGCGATGCGCGGCGGGGATCTGCGCGATCGCGTCGGCCAGCACGCTCAGGTGGTCGGCGGCGGTGTTGGCCCCGGCATTGCCGGGCCGGAGCTTGACGGCGAGCAGTTCGTTGGTGTTGTCGCAGGTCACCAGGATCGGGTGGAAGCCGTAAGTGTGCTTGTAGGTCGCGGCGGCATTCTCTTTGTTGGAGTGGGCCATCAGGATGGTGGAGTCCACGTCCAGCACCACCACGCCCACGCCGATGTCCCGGCCAGGCGGCCCGGGCTGCCGGTGGGCCGCCAAACAGCTGCCACAGCCGGGCCCGGACCTTCGCCCGGGCCACCGCGATCTGCCGCAGCTGAGTCGCGCCGATCTCGTCCAGGGCCCGCCACACGGTGGTGTCCGAGGCGACCGCACCGAAACACTGCGCCCTGATGGCGCAGCACGTCGATGTCGCACAGCGCTTTGCCGCCGTCGGCGATCATCAAAGCCAGATCGGCCAGGACCCGGCCCCGGTCATGAACCAGGAAGGCACTGGTCCGCGCGAGCGCGGCCGACAGGGCACCGGTCAGGCCAGGCCAGGTCCGGTCCGGTCCGGTCCGGTCCGCGAGCATCCGCAGCAACGCCGTACCGACGTGCGACACCACACCTGTTCCGTCCGCGGTGACCCGCAGATCCTTCGACCACGCCGTAGACTGCACGCCGGAAGTGCCTCCTTGGTAGAGATCCTTGTAGATGTCGCAATCACAAGTTTTCCCTTGCCAGAGAGGCACTTTCGTCTATTTACACGCCGGCCCGAGCCGCCAGTTGATGATCATCGTGAATCACCCAGGCTAGCGAACGAAATCACGTCATCGGTGCTCCGCGACGAAATTCGGCCAGTATGTCGGAGACACGGCTGTTGCGAATGGTGTGGCCGTTGCTACGCATTTGCCGAGCGAGTGCGTCGCGGCTGATCGTGCGTCCTTGGCGCAGCAATTGGTCGCAGGCGATGCGGGCGGCGGGTAGAAGTGCCACCAGGTCGGCGGCGGGATCGGGCCAGCTGTCGGGCCTTTCGCTCACGTCCACACCGCCAGACTCTCGATCCTGGCCGCAACGCGCGGCCTGAATCGGCCTCGAAGTGGGTTGGTGATCCTCTCTCTGCCGTGGTGCATCTCCGGCACGCCCGTTCGCTGCCGTTGGATGCGTGCTGGCTGGCTCTGGTGGATGGCTGGCTTCGGCCGGGAAGGCCGAGGGCGCGGTGATCGCTGGCGCCAGCCGGTCGGCCCACGAGTCGTAGTCGACGCGGGCGGCTAGTTCTGCGGCGAGCCGGTCCAGGTCCAAGGTCTTCACGGCGACGGCGGCCATGTAAAGGTTGGGCTGGTCGGCCTGAATGACCTCTGCCACCGCGGCGGCTACTGCCGGACGGCGTTTCTCATCGCGTGTCAGCAGCTCAGCCGCGCGCAGGGATTCGAACAGGCCCAAGGGCCGCCACATGCCAGTTTCCGGGTCGGTTCGGCCTTCGCGGGCGAGTTCGGCGGCGCGGGCCGTCCGCAGTGGGTGGCGTACGCGTCGCCAGAGTCCGTAGTCGGGAGCTGTTGAGGCGAGCTTGGCGGCGGCTCTTAGGGCATCTCGGCGGCGTGCGGCGGTGTGCAGCATCCACAGTAGGTAGGCCGAGCCGGAGAGCGTGCCGAAGACGCTGGACCAGTAGAGGTCCGGCCAGTGGCCGATGATCTGGATACCGGCGGCGACGATGGCGACGGCTGCGGAGAAGCTGCGGAGGCCGTAGGCGCGTTCGCCGAGGCGCAGGCGTTCGTCGGCCATGGCCGCGAGTGCCATCGCCAACAGTTCCAGACAGAACGCGAAGGGCAGCACGGCGACTACTCGCGCCCAGATAGGCACGTCCGGTGGCCAGTCAAGATGTCGCAGCGCAACCCGGGTCTGGCCGATCACGGCGCCAGTGGCGGCTAAGGCGTAGAACGAGTACGCGAATCGGGTTGGCGACCATCGTTCACGTGGTGTCTCGTCCGGCGCTGGCTCTCCCGTGGTCTCCATGGCGTTGCCGCGTGGTGTGAGGGCTGTTGCCGGGCGCTCAGTGGCGGGGCCGGCGGCCGTGGCCTCCTTCCCGGCGGCTGTCATCGGTGACCTCCGGCGAAGGTGTAGGTGTGGAGTTGGCGGTCGGCGACGCGGCGGGTTGCGTCTGACGGTTCGGTGTCCAGGTCGGCCAGGTGTTGTTCGAGACGACGCAGCGTGTTGCGGACTGCCTCGGGCCGGTGCGCCCGGCCGTGGATTCGCATGATGCGCTGGTGTAGCTCTTCGTTGACTGGGTCAAGGTGGATGGCGTGCTCCAGAGCAGCGATCGCCTCGTCGGGGTGGTCGGTCTCGATGATTTCGGCGATCCGCGCGTATACGGCGAGTATCTGGTGCCGGTAGCTGTTGGCGTAATCGATGATCCACGCCCGGTCTTGACCTTCGGCGAAATCACCGCCGTATAGGTCGGCGGCTTCGCGCAATGCGGCGAGGGCGCGGGCGTCGCCCGTCGCGGTGTTCGCCCGCTCGATGGCGGTGAGCAGCTGCCACAGGTCGACCGTCACTAGGGCGGGGTCGAGCTGGTAGCGGCCGGTCGCGCAGTCGTAGACGATGAACATCGCATCGGCGTTACCGGTGCTCGTGCGCAGGACCCGGCGGGCGGTGGTGATGTCAGTGCGGACCCGTTTGACGGCGACAGCTGGGGCCGTGTCGGGGTGCAGGTCGGCGGCGAGTTGGTCCAGGGTGCGCCCGGCGGAGTGCACGGCCAGCGAGGCGAGCACCGTGTAGGAGCCGCTGCGCATCCCGGTGGTCACCGGTCCCGCGTCGGTGGTGATCCGGACCGGCCCGAGGACCTGCAGACGGATCGGGGCGATGATCTGTGCAGCCTGGGCGGGCACCGCCTGGGTGGCCGTACTAGTGGATACCGGGTCGGCAACGTCGCCCGGGTTGGCGGTGTCAATGTCGTGCCCGGCCTCCGGGCGGGGCATCCCCTCGGCCAGCAGAACGAGCACGGCGGCGAGGTCGCCTGCGGTCATGGTGGACAGCCGGCGCAGGCCCAGCGCCGCTTCGTTGGTGGTGGTTCCGTCGACGGCGATGTCGAGGGTGGTAAGGCCGTCCAGCGGACCGAGTACCACCGGGTACATGTCCAAGGCGGCGCGGTACGCGCCGATGGCGAGTATCCGGGCGGCTTCCTCGAGGTCTGCCTCGACAAGCAGGGCGTAAGGAGCCTGCCCTTCGGCATGGTCGGTTCTAGCGTTCAGGGCAGCGATCGTCTCGGCGTCGAGGGTGTCCAGCAAGCGGCGCCGCCGGACCACCTCCTGCTCGGCGTGGGCAACCGCCGCTGCGGCGTCGCCGAGCACGATGAGGCGTTCCCCGTCATAGCTGATGCCGTCTGGGTCCAGCCCAACCAGCGGGGCGTCCTTGGGTAGCAACTGCGCCAGGATCCCCGTGGTGGTCACCACCACCGGCCGCCGCATCTCGGCCCCGCCACCGGTGGTGCCGGTGGCGAGCACAGCCGCCAGCAGGGCACGGGCGGCGGCTCTTCCGCCGTCGCCGTGCAGCGCGAGGCCAGGGCCGGGAAGGTCGAACAGGCTCATGTCTTGTCCGGCTGAGTCTGTCCCGATCGGGGCTGCGAGGGCCGGCCGAAGCGGACCGGTGGCCTCGTAGTGGGCGAGTGGCTCGGGCAAGGGTGCTGGGTGCGGTGCGAGGCTGGGGCGCATCGGTCCGGTGAGTCGGGCGTGGCGGCGGCGTTGTAGGCGTACCAGCGCGGCAACGGCGGTGATCAGGCAGGCGAGGCCGAGGCTGGCCCATCCCTGCACCGGCTCGGGAATACCGGATTCGTCACCGCTCTGGCCGTCGCCGGCGTGAGCACGTGCGCCGACTGATGAAGTGTCGGCGGGTGTGGAGGTGCCGTCCGGCGAACTACTCGGGATGCTGGGTGCGGGTTCCGATGCGTGGTCGCTCCGGCCTGGCGTCGCGGTGGTGGCTGTCGGTTTGTTCGCGGTCGGGCCGGATTCGGGGGCGGGTGCCGGTCTGGAGTCGGTGGGTGACACGGGGGTCTTGCCTTGTGTCGTGTTTATCCGGGCGGGCAGAGCCAGGTCCCAGCCGATGTGAAGCTGGTCCGGGTCAGTCAGTGCGTACCCGTTGGCCTGTTCGTGGCCGTGGTTGAGCCGGAAGATTTCGTGCCACCGGCGCGGGTCGCCAAGCGTGCGCTGGGCGATGTCCCAGAGGGTGTCGCCCTCGATGACGTGATGCACTCCGCCGGGGGCATGACGCGCCCAGGCGGGAATGCCCGGATCCATTACGGCGGTGGGTGCGGCCTGTTGGCCGAGCTCAATGGTCTTTGTGTGGATGATCTGATGCGTAGAGGACTGGTGGCCGTGGTGGCCGAAGGGTGCGGCGGGGTCGTGGCCGGTGTGCGCGGTCGACGCCGCTACGGCCGGTGCCGAGGTGTGGCCAACGCTGCTGACGGCGGCGACGCCGAGCAGGGCGGCATGCAGGCTCCGGACCGGACCGGGAAGCCGTAGGCGGAGGCGATGCGGTCGCCACGCCTGGCGCACGCCGGCCAGCACACACGCGACGGTGCCAATGCCGAACATGGCCCACAGGAGCCAGCCGAAGCTGAGAAACGTCCACCCGGCCACGGCGGGGTCCAGCGGATCCTGCAACCAGAGGGAGGCGGTGCTGGCATCCAGTGGCCTCAATCGACTGCCGCATGCCAGCAACGCGATCGCAGTGCCGGCGAGCATGGCCACCAAAGTTGCGGCATTAGCGAGTGAGCGAAGTGTCCTCACCGTTTACCTTCCCCTTGTACGCGGAGGTCTGGAAACGAACGCCTGGGGTAGCGACAATGCCGTGGGCGTCGTGCCGTCGGATTCGTTGAGGCTAGGACGACTCGCTTCCGGGAGGCAGGGATCGAGCTCTCACAAACACTCACAGTTGCTTACAGGGCCTAACACCGCAGCTCAAGGTGCTGGACGTGAGACCAGCGGCGACCGGACAGACGCGGTGCTTCGCCGCCGGTAACCTGCTTCTACGTGGATAAGTAGCGGACCCTTTTGCAGGCGGACGCAGCCGACAGTCGATCTCGGTTCCTGCGAAGAGTCGATGGAATTGATGGGACGGCTTCAGTCAGTGCCCAGCCGTCGCGATCCATCACGATTGGCGACCTCGTATCCGTCTGTCGCGTTTCCCATGAGCTCGTGGATGTGCGTGAGCTGTCGCGCGATGTCCTCGTTGTAATCGTCGATCGCCAAGGCCCGGTGCAGAATCGCTGCTTACGCGGACGGGGCCGCGTTCTCGGTAAGACCGGCGAAGGCGTCGAGCAACCGGTGACGCAGGTGTTCGCGATACTGGTCAAGCCAGGGCCAGACTTTCCCGGCGGCGAGTTCACCGGTGTAGAGGTCGCTCAGTGTGGCAGCCTGCGATTCGGGATCCGCGTCGGCAGGAGTTCCGTCGTGATGCGTTTCCACGGCATCGAGGGCCCGTTCGAGCTGCCACAGATCCACGCGGATGGCCTCCGGGTCAAGGCGGTAGCGATCATCGTCGCGGAGCAGGACCGGTGCCCCGGCTTGCTCCGAAAGGAGTTTCCGTAGTTCGCTAATCGTGGTGTAGACCCGTTTTCCGGTTGCTGAGAATGGCTCTCCTGGCCAGAGAGCGGCACCCAGGGCGCCGGCGCCGACGCCGTCGTGGTCGATGGCGAGCAGGACGAGGATTTGCAGTGCGGCGGTACGCCGCACAACCACTGGTCCTTCCGGCGAGATGAGGGCCGGCCTGCCCAAGACTTTCAGGTCGAGCTTCGGCGCGGCGGACGTGTCGCGCTGTCGATATCGGTTCGACACGGTCCGCAGGTCCGGACTTGCGAGGGCGAGCGCTGGCTCGTTTGGTGCACGGTGGGCGGTGAGGGTCCACAGGTCTGCTGCGGCCTGCTCGGTGAGCACGCACCACCGTTGGGTCGCCTGCCCGGTGATGGTGCCGTCTGCGCGAACGCTGCTCGTAATTCCCCGTGGCCACGCGCCGAGCAGAATGGCGGCCGCATGGCAGCTTCGCAGGGCGGCGTCCAGTCGGTCGATGTCGTCTGCTGCGTTCGGCGCCATTGCCAGCAGCAAGCGGTGCGCTCCGCCGTCATCTGGAGCCGAGGTGTGCAGCTGCGTCAGGGCGGCGTCGAGGTCTGCCGCAATGATCATGGTGGGGGGCCGGACCGTCGATGCAGCGGCTCCGAGCAGGTGTCGTAGAAGGTCAGCGGTGATCACGATGTAATCAGGCGTTCGAGAGAACAAGCTCGTGACGAGGGCGCCTCGGGCCGCAGCGGTGGCGCCCGGTCCGACGAGCCCGACCGCCGTAGCCGGAAGAGCGCTGATCAACGTTGGCTCTGCCCACCCACCGGTCGCCGGAGGCGGCGGGTCGTCCTCGCTGACGAGCTCGGCGGCCTGGTGCTGGATGGCGGCCACCGTCTCGGGAAGCTGGTCTCGGCCGTGGGTAGCCCCCGGCCCTGGGCGGTGTTCGCGGCGGCGGCGAAGCCAATACAGGGTTGCTGCGAGAAGGACAGCGTTGACCGTCGCGGCCGGCAGCCAACTACCGTCCGCGAGCTGTATCCCGTCCTTCCGACTTTCGGCGGGCAGGTCCCCGTGACTATCCGGCTGGCCTCCGAGCGCCGTCAGCTGGGCCACGGGCTGCGGGGGTTGTTCACCAACAACGCCGAGGCCGAGGCCGGGGGCGGCGAGGACCGCGGCCCCCGCCATGGAGGTCGCGGTGGCCTGCGCGGGGGTTGGCAGATGTACTCGCTTCAACTGCGCCCACATCTGCCGCCCCTGCCGGGCGGTCGCGACGAGCGCGGCGACCGCCGACAGCAGCCAAACGGCGAACACGCCGAGAGCGAGCAGAATCGCGATGCCAACCCCGGCCGTCGGATCGGCAACCCACGCGTCCACGCTGGAGCGACTCGGCAACGACCAGGCGGTGTGCTGCCACCACCACAGCGCCGCGCCCGGCGGCCCGATCACGACCGCGCAAGAGATCAGGACGTAACCGCCGGTCCGCATCGCTGAGAGCATCGATTCAGCCGCCCGGGCTGGCAACGGCCGCGACCGGGGCAGCAGCGACGGTGCGCGTATCGAGGATCGGGCTGCGCAGCAGCAACCAAACCCGAACGCCCCACCACAAGGCCACGGCGACCGCACAGATTCCGGCGAGGATGCCGGTTCCCGGCCAGGACACGATCGCCGCCATCACCACGGCCAGCGGCAACGCCAGGACCGCACGCAGTACCCACCGGGACACCACCGCGCACGCGATACCGACTCCGATCAGCAGCCCACCCAGGCGACCGCTCGCCCCGGCGTCTGGATGTCTCATCGAATGCTGCACCAGCAACGTCCCGGCTGACACCAAGATCACTGAGGAGACCGGGAACGCGAGAAACGCGTCCCAGCCACCCACCGGCACTCGGCGGAGCCGCACCGAGACCCACGCGATCGCCGTCACCGCCGCGATCACCGGGACCAACGGCAACAGCGACCAGCGCAGAAACGGCGTGACCTCCGTATCCAGATACAACGAGCCGAGTACGGCGTACAAGCCCGCGATCGCCGCACCTAGAGCGGCTGCGGCGAGGATGCCCGTGGCGGCCTGAGCCGCTGGCGGCAACGGTGCCGACCGCGCGGCAACACGGTCCAGGCCACTGGTCACCACCGTGAGGAGAGACCCAGCGGCAAGACAGCACAACAAAGCCATCACGCCCGCGGTCGCCAGCTCCCCCCAGTTCACAATCACCCACGAGTACGCCGGACGGTAGGTCCGCGAACCCCCGCCACCCCAGTCCGCCGTCACCAGGAAATGCGCCACCAACGCCAATGACGCCAGACCCGGTACGGCCATCGCGGCGATCCGCCTGGCAAGCGGCACAGGAACCACTACGGGCGGTGCTTCATGAGGCCCTGACGAAGCGGGGAACAGGCCATCTCCAGCCCGGAGCGCACCGAACACCGCGACCAGGCCCGGCTCGCTCACCGGAATCGGATCAATGCCCAACCGAGACCGGATCGCGTCCACCAGTACGGACAGCCGCGAGCCGTCACCAATGCAACACACGGCCGTCAGCTGCTCGGGCTTCAGCTCCGCCGCCTCGACTCCGTCCGCGCACAGTTGTGCGGCGCGCCGGACCACCGGCTCGGCGGCCTCGCTCAGCATTGCTGCGTTCACGACCAGCGCCGGACGCGACGCGGGCATCGGCACGGTCAGCGCCGTGGCGCGGGCAAGCCCTTCCTTCGCCACCCGGGCGTTCCCGCGCAGCTCCAGCAGGTGCGCCTCGCTTAGCTCGTCGTGCCCGGCAGCGGCATCGACAGCGGCCATGGCCGCGGCGAGCGCCGCATCGATCTGGTCGCCACCGGCGTCAGCATCCGCCAAAGTGGACAAGACCTCGAACCCTGCCGGGCCGCGTCGCAGTACTGACGCCTCAAACCCTGCTCCGGCATCACACACCAGCACGAACGAACCAACCGGCCACTGCACCCCATGCGCTTGTATTTGCTCGGCCGCCGCCACTGGCGTCTGCACCAGTGTCGGCTGCCCCAACCCTGCCCGATATGCGGCCTGCCGCATCCAGGTGCAACGCTTCGGACCCCACCAGGCCGGCACCACCAGCCGCACGTCCTCGACCCTGGCCCCGCTAACCCGGGCGGCCTCTTCAGCAACAATCCGCAGCGTGGCCGTCACCGCCGCATGAACCTCAACCTCGGCGTCGTCCACCACCACACGGCCCAGGCCAGCGCGCAAAGGGCGATCCAGCAGCCGGCCAGGATTGCCGAACGCCATCCGCTCGGCTGCCACACCAGCGACGAGACGCTCAGCAGACTCCACGAACACGGCCGACGGCAGAACCGCACCACCGTCGAACGTCAACGTCCACCAACGTCCGTCCGGCCACGCCATCACGGCAACCGTCGACGCCGCCCCGTAGCAGATCCCAAGCCTCGGCTCGAACTCCGAACGCATAGGAACCAGTCAATCACGCGAGATCAACCATCCGTAGTCAATTTGCTACAGGATGATCTATCGCGATCGTCCAAGCAGTTGCGTCTCTAGCCGGGCTTTTATCCATCGTTCAAGGAGCGCTGGGCCTCCAGGACTCTGAGCAGTCGAGGGACGCGCGCGGAGTCGATTGATCGCCGGGGCGGACCTCCTAACCCTGGGCGCGTGCCCTCAGACCTCACCCCACGCGCCATTGACAGGGCAGCCGCGTTAGGCACCGGGGAACTTCGGCTCAGCGACGGTGACCCGCTGCTGAACTCGCATCTGATCGAGGTTGTTGAGCCGGCAGCGCCACGGGCCTTCGAGCCCTGCACTGGCGGAATGCATCTACGTGCCGCCAGGTTTTCAGGTCAATCACGGACCGCGCCGTCAGGCCATATCACGGTCACCATGACGCCGATCGCTTCGGCATGGGCGACGACATCGGCCGTGCCGCCGAACCCTCGCGCCGGCAGGCCGTCCCACACTGCAAACAGGAGATCCGCATGCTGCAGCATCTGGACACTTGCCTCCATGTGCGACTCGGAGGTCGAATCAACGTGATCTAGGTTGTGTACTTTGACGGCATATGACATCAACTCGTCGTATTCGTCGAGAGCTTGGGAGGGTAGCGATTCGCGGTAGTGCGAGGCGGGGACGAAGATCTCCAACTTCCCGCCGAGGTCAACTACGGCGCGTGCGAAGATCTGGTCAGCTCCATCTGCAAGACATGACAGGCCCACGAGCTCACTGGGGTCGAACCGGGAGAGTTCGTCGCGAATCGCGTGATCAACAAGGTTCTCCACGGCGGTCGAGAGATCTCGATGCCCGCTGATGGCGATTCGCGTCATAGATCGTCTCTATACACGCTGTGTAGGCGATCATCCAACTCGGCGGCGGCTCTACCAACCTGCCCGAGGCTGGCCCTGAAATCGGCAACGGCCCGTACGACACGCTCTGAGCCGTAGGCGATGCCTGCATCGAACGCGGACACCGCGACAGCGCAGGCGCGCTCAACCTGCTTGCGAGGTGGCGCGGCCAGTACATAGGCGCGTTCGACGTCGCTGACTGCCTGCTGCTTGTCAGAACGGTTTGTTGTTGCCGCTACTTTGTGCAGGGCTGCGGCCTCGTCCCAGCGCCCGAGCTTGGCTTCGGCCGTAGCGCGGAAGGCCGCGAGCTTCGGTGCGTCAAACCGGAACAGCCAGGGCCAGACCGGCTCGTCATTGCTTGCCTTTCCGAGGCGTTCCCGGGCGTCGTCAAATACATCGAGAGCACGCCGGTCTTTGTAATGGGCTAGGGCTACAGCTTCGATTGAGTCAAGCCATATTCGGGCGATCGCGGGTGCCGATCGAGGAAGATTCTGCCGCGCTTCGGCAACAAGCCGCAGTCCCTCTGTCGGGTGGCCGGAGCTGATTGCGAAGTGGCCATACGATGCCTGCATGTACGCGGGCAGCAGGGGATGCCCGGTCTTCTGGGCCTCCCTAACCGCGAGCCGGTAGTGGCGCCGTGCGTTGGCTTGGTCATCGAGGTCCACGTACAGCCAGGCCGTGAGGCCGGCTGCTTCGCTCGTCATAAGTGCGAGTTTGCGCCCGCCCCGACCTTCGGTGCGTGCTTGACGCTGGCGGAGGAGCGAGAGGTGGGAAGCTGCCGACCCGATTAGCAGGCGGGACGACATGCGGTGTTCGAGGCGGCGGTACGTCGCAGAGAGCACCATGAGCAGCTGTTCGGCTTCGCCATGGTCCAGCGGCACGTCTCCGTCTGCCGTGCCGATCATGGCCAATCCGGAGATGCCCAGCGCTCCTCCGAGTACTTGACGGCGGTTCGTTTCTAACTCCTGGTCTCGATCTAGTAATCCAGCCAACGATCTCGGTATGCCCAGTCCGTCGCAGATCATGCGGACGGTTCGCAGTCCGGGCTCCGCCACGCGACCGTTCAGCAGGCGGGATATGTGGGGTTGTGACAAGCCGGTGGCCACGGCGATCGTCGCACCTGAAGCATTGGTCTCCTGGATCACGACGCGTAGAGCTGTTGACCAATCACCGACCGCGAGGGCGCGACGAAAGTCTGGGCGCTCAAGGACCTCCGCTGGTGTTTCGATCATGTTTCAACCTTTTCACCGTGCCCAGTGTGCGTCGTCGGCGGGTTCACCCTATGCAGCCCGGTATACAGCCCATCGTCTATGCGGAGCGGTGTAGGCGCAACAAACCACTTTCGGCACGCTGCACATGTCGCGACTCGCAAGATCTTGCTCGGGTGCCGAGGCGGCACCCGCCCATGAGCCACCCCCGAAAAGCGACCAATCGGCCGACGGTGCCAGCGCCGCTAGCCAAACTGGAATCTCGCACTAATCACGCTATAGCTATATAAGAACAGCCACACCCGAACTACTGAACATAGACGATCAACACCTAGAGAGGGCCTTGTCATGCAGCCGTGGAGGTTCGCCGACCTATTGTGGCTCGCGGCGCATGACAGCGGAGACGGTCGGTCAATTGTTGGTGAACGGCCGCTGGGCGTTGGCCTTGGCGCAGCGTTGTTTGCTGAGCTGATCGACGACGGGTTCCTCACTCTTCGGGACGGCGAGTTGGTCCGTACGACCCGGGAGTCGCCGTCCGATCATGTGGCGTTGGAGCCGCTGCTGGCCAAGATGGCCGAGGAGGAAAAGGAGCAGGCCGAGGGAGAACTCGGGCTGGAGAAACAGAATTCGCAAGCTTCGGTCCGGACGACGGTGCGGGTGCACGCGGTTGCGCGCGTAGCCACGTGGGATACCAGCGGCCAGAGCTTGCCGTTGCCGGGCGCCGTTGGCAGAGACTTGCCGAATCCGGCAGGCGCCAGCCGAGATTGGCCCCCGCTGCCTGCCCACGTGTACGCGCCGGCAATGACGGAGGCGGGTCAGCATCGGCAGTTGCCTGGTCACCCCCTGGGCAAGTGGATGTCGTACCTGAAGTACGGCCGCGCTGAGGATTTGGTGACGGCCCGGCTCGCGCGAGGCGGCCTGGCGCGGCGGGAAGAACGCCGCGGTCTGTTCGGCACGAAGGTGTGGTACGTGCCGTGGGACTCGAACATATCGGGCTCCCCGGCGATCTCGATCATCACGGCCCTGCGCCGCCGGGAAGTGCTGTCTGAGTCTCAGCTCGTTCTTGCCGGGCTTTTCCTAGCCACGGGCATTTCCCAGCACGCGTTGGCCACCCTTTCCGCAGACGAGCAGTCGTGGCTGGAGCGCCAGCTGACGGTGGCTTTGGCGGAGCCGGTTAGGCAGCTGCTGCGGGCCGTGGAGATCAGCCTCGGCAACGCGGCCATGCGTTAGCACGTCAGTGCGCACCACCTCACCCCCTTTCACCCCACCTCTGTAGGAGGAAGTCCCCGGTGCCCACAACATTCAGCCGAGTTGCCGAGCCGAGCGTGTCGGAAGCGCTCGCCAAGGATCAGCTCGGCGCCTTCTCGATCAGTGCTGCGATCGCTTCGTCGGTGGCGCCGATGACCGTCTGCGCGCTGGTCTTCAGCGCCGCGCTCGCGACGACCGGTCTGGTCAGTCTCCCGATTGCGATCATCGTGGTCGCCGGGATCCTGATGTTGTTCGTGGTCGGTTATCTGGCAATGGCGCGGCACATCCCCAACGCGGGCGCGTTCTACGCCTACGTCGCGCACGGTCTCGGCCGACCGTTCGGTGTCGGCTCCGCCTGGACGGCGTTGCTCACGTACAACCTTTTCCAGCTGTGCTGCTACGGCGGGTTCGGCGCGTTCGCCGCTCCCGTGGTCAAGCAGTGGCTTGGCGTGGACCTGCCCTGGTACGTACTGGCATTCGCCGTCTGGATCATCGTCGCGGTCCTCGGCGCCAACGAGGTCAGGATGTCGGAGAAGGTCTTGGTCGCTCTGGTTGTCGCCGAGACCGTCCTGGTCCTGGCCTACACGACCGCGATCATGCTCACCCCCGGCTTCACCTTCGACGTCGCAGCGCTATCGATCAGCAACTTGACCGGGCAGGCCGCAGCCGCCGGGACACTGATCGTGATCGGCATGACCTCCTTCGCGGGGATCGAGCAGTCGGCGGTCTACATCGAGGAGTCGAAGAATCCCAAGCGGACCATTCCGGTCGCCACATACGCGACCATCATCACCGTCGGCGTGCTGTATTGGTTCTCATCCTGGGTGCAGGTCTCCGCCGGTGGGCCGAGGATCATCGAACGGGCTGGTGCCGAGGGCGCAGACCTGTTCTTCAACCTCGCAGCCGCTCAGCTGGGCCGCGCGGCCCTGGACGGCGGACACATGCTGCTAGGCACCAGCCTGATCGCCGCCCTGCTCGCGTTCCACAACGCGGTCGCCCGATACACGTTCGCGCTCGGCCGCGAAGGCGTGCTGCCGCGGGTGTTCGGCTGGACTACCCGCAAGGGCGCACCACGCAACGCGTCGCTGGCGCAGACGGCCCTCGCCTTCGGCGTGCTCACCCTGTACGCGATCGCCGGCTGGGACCCGCTGGTCCAGCTGTTCTATTGGGGATCCACCTCGGGTGGCCTCGGCGTTCTGCTGCTGATCACCGCGACCAGCATCGCCGTCATCTGCTACTTCCAGCGCGGCTCGCGCGGCGAATCGCTGTGGCACCGGCTCATCGCCCCGGTCCTGGCCACCGCGATCCTGCTGTTCGTCTCCTACCTGGCGATCGACAACCTCGGCACATTGTTCGGCGTCGACCCGGGCACCGGCCCCGCCCGGATTGTGCCTGTCGCTTTCCTGATGGTCTTCGCCGGCGGCGTGCTCTGGGGCGTGATCCTGCGCCTCATCCGGCGCGACGTCTACCGGGGCATCGGCCGCGGCACACACAGCGCCGCCGCCACCTCCGGCCTGTCCAGCATCCTCGCGGAAAGGACCGCCTGATGACCATCCATACCTTGCTGCCGAGGCTGCGCATCGCCGGCGAACCCGACATCGACCTCGTCGCCGACGTTGTCGCCGACGCGTTCGACCACCTCGAGGTCATTAACTGGCTGGTGCCCGACCCGGACCGGCGCTGGCAGGTGTCCCGAGCCTGGTACCGGCTATATATCGAGCACGCGATCCGCGGCGCCGGTCAGGTTGTGCTGACCGAGGACCACGCGGCGTGCGCGGTGTGGTTCGACCGCACCGGCCCGGTCACCGAACCCGCGAACTACGGGCAGCGGCTGGCCGCGCTCGCCGGGGCCCACCTGGGCCGGTTCGAGCACCTCGATACCCAAATGGACACCCACCACCCGAGCGCGCCGCACTGGCACCTGCTGTTCCTCGCTGTCCGGCCGGGCCAGCAGGGCCGGGGCATGGGCAGCCACCTGATGAGCCACACCCACAAGCAGCTCGACGTCCAGGGCCTCCCCGCTTACCTGGAAGCCACCAACGACGACAACGCGCGGCTCTACCGCCGACACCGCTACTCCAACATGGTCCCCTTCGACCTCTCAGTCGCGGACGGCATCTCCCTATACCGCATGTGGCGCGCCCCGCAACCCGTCACCGCGTAACCCGAGGACGACCGGCCGGTCAGCGATCCCTCAGACGCAGCCGGCCGGTGACGAGGTGGTGTGCCGTAACCCGCGCCCCCGATGCAGGACACGGCACACCACCTCACCCCCTATCTATTGACCGCGACAAAGAAAGTGTGCAAGCCCATGACGCCTTCCACGCCGACCACTCCCGCTGGAACATCCGATGGCCGTCGTCCGGTCGCCGTAGGCTCTCGCCGGGCGGCCACCGCCACGGCAAGCACGGGTGCTGGCGGGCATAGGGCGGTACCGCTCAGCCGTCCCGCCCGCCGGGCGGGACATCACGAGGCGTGGCGCTGGATCGAACACCCGGCACCCGATCCCGTCTCCGCCGAGCGTCCCGAGCGGCACCAGCCAGCGGCGGCCGTTCTGCCGCAAGGCCGGGCGCACAGGTCATGACCGACAACGGCAAGCTCCGTCCCGATTCGCCGACTTCATGCGCCTGGTCATCGGCTGGCCAGCGCCGACGGTTCGGCGGGTGACCTCGTGAGCGATTCGGGCGTGACTGGACTGGACACGACGGTGCCGCACTCAGCCCGCCGATACAACTACTGGCTGGGCGGCAAGGACAACTTCGAAGCCGACCGGCACTCTGGCGACGCCATCGCCGAGCGCTGGCCGGACATCATCACGGCCGCGCGGGAGAACCGGTTGTTCTTGCGGCGGTCGGTGCGCTACGCGGTACGGCACGTAGGGGTGCGGCAGTTCCTGGACATCGGGACCGGGCTACCCACCGCGGACAACACCCACCAGGTCGCGCAGGCGATCGATCCGTTCTGCCGGATTCTCTATGTGGACAACGACCCGCTCGTGCTCACCCACGCTCGTGCCCTGCTGACCAGCACCCCAGAGGGCGGCTGCGCCTACCTGGAGGGCGACGTGCGTGTGCCGGAGAAGATCCTCGAGGACCCAGCCTTGCAGGAGACGTTGGATCTGAGCCAGCCCGTGGTGTTGATGCTCGTCGCGGTCATGCACTTCGTGTCCGACGCCGACGATCCATATCGGGTGGTCGCTACCCTGCTTGATGCGTTGCCGTCCGGAAGCCTGTTGGTGCTTTCGCACGCCAGCTACGACCTGATCCCCGCCGAGCAGGCCGCGCGGCTGATCGAGGAGGACTACCCCGGCAAGGAAGGTTTCCACAGTCGTACCCGGGCCGAGGTCAGCGCGTTCTTCGAAGGGCTGCGCCTGCTCGGCCAACCCGGGCCCGCCGGCGGCGGGTCGCGACGGCCCGGGTTGATCAGCGAATGGCGCCGCGGCCCTGAAGACGGGCAGGTGCCGCCTCGCTCGGCGGTGTCCACCTGGGGTGGCGTAGGGCGCAAACCGTGAACGCCTCAGGAGTGGAGCTGGCGACCTGTCTGAAGGCGCGGCGCGTCGTTCGGAAGCCCGCGCTGAACGTTTCCGATGTGCGCTCATCTGCAGATCGGACCTGACCTCTCCCACCTTCCGGAGGATGGATATGTCTCTAACGATGTTGTTCGGCGAGGACACGGTCAGCGCGATGATGACCGACTGGCCGATCAGGCCGGCGCTTCACCAGCCGCCCGCCGACAGCCGCATTCTCAGCATCGTCACCGCGGAGCTCATCAACGGTTATCTCGACACCGGGACTGCGCCAGCAGAGCAGCTCATCGTGATCAAAGACGGGGCAGCGCTGCATTCCCGGGCATACACCACTGACGGCTACCTCGACCCTGGCAAGATCGCGAAGTGGCGCAGCCGGGGCTACACCGTTCAACTGCGCAACCTGCACCGGTGGTGTCCAGCGGTGCACGCGATGTGCTCGGCGATCCAGAACGAGACCGGATACGGCTGCTACGCCACCGGCTTCGTCACCCCGGCAGGGGGGCAAGGTCTGCATCACCACTGGGACCAGAACATGGGCCTGGTCTACCAGCTCGCCGGCCGCAAGACCTGGCAGATCTGGGAGCCGGGGGTGGAAGAACCTCACCGTGAGCAGTTCGCGTCCAACACCTCGCCGGGCAGTGACGTCCTCGAACGCATGACATCGATGCGACCTGACTTCGAGTTCGACCTCGAGCCGGGCCAGATCTTGGTGCTGCCGCGCGGCTGGATGCACAACCCGCACGCTCGTGGCCAGGCCGAGGAAAGCGTCCACGTGACCTTCGTGGCCCGCGAGCGCACCGGCTACTGGATCGCCGGAAAACTGGCCCAGGCCGCGCTCACCTCGACCCCGCTGCGACGTGTCATCCCACCCACCAGTGTTGTCAATCCCGATGCCTTCGCCGGGCAGGTCGCCGAGGCGCGAGACCTGCTGATCGAGTGGCTGGCCATTGCCGACGTCAGCGCCCTGGCCGCCGAGCTGCTCCAAGCAGCACGAACCGAGCCGGACGTCGACTACGTCTCCCACGCGCCGCGACAGAGCCCCATCGGCCGATGATCGGCCCGTTCATTCGGGAGTTCCCCGGCGCATCAGGGCGTCGGTGACCCATACACCCAAGGAGGAGTCGTGACCCTCACGACCGCATTGCCGGTTCAGGCCGACAAGGACCCCCAGACCCTCGTCGACCCGGTGACCTTCGACAAGCTGGCCCTGCACTTCGCCGCGGTGCAGCATGTCTCCAAGCTCTACGCCCGGCGAGCCGTCGGGCAGATGCTGCTCATGCTGAAGGCGCACGCCCACGCGCAGCACGACCCCGACTTCGGCCGGCTGCTGCCGGACGGCCGGTCGTACCGTGTCGTCCCGACCGAGCCGATCGACGCGGCCTGGCACGTATCGCTGCAACACACCGAGCCGTACCTGGCCGCCTGCGAGCAGATCGCGGGACGATTCGTGCACCACGTGCCGATCCTGACCGAAGGCATGGCGGACGGCTCCTCCATGGAGTACACCCGCCAAGCTCTGAAGGCGACCGGCTACTACATCGACCCCGAGTTCTGGGACGGCGAGGCGAAGTCCTGCTGCCCGCCGAACCCCGGCATCTGAAAGGGCACACCTGACCGATGCGCATCGACTGGACCGCCCTCCCCGAGGCCGTCACGAAGGAAGTGGCAGGCCGACTCGGCGGATCTCACGCCACCCCCGCCACGACCGGAGACCACGCGGAGATAGCCGCCACCGTCACCGGGACGAACGGGAAAGTGTTCGTCAAGGCCGCCCAGAGCAACTTCGGTATCCGGTCACTGCGCTTCGAACTGCGGGTGAGTGAGGCCGTCAGCGGGTCTCACTCACCCGCCGTCGAGTGGCACTTCGAGGCGGCCGGCTGGCTCGTGGTGGGCTTCGAGCACTGCGAAGGCCCACACGCTGACCTGTCGCCGGGAAGCCCGGATCTGGATCTTCTGGGTGAGGCATTGACGACGCTCGGCGAGACCCCAGCCCCCGATGTGCCGTTGCTCAGCCCGAAGACGCGGCTCGGATTCGAGCACGTTCCAGCGATGGACGGCGACACGCTCATCCACACCGACCTCGGCCCAGCCAACCTGATCGTGACCCCACGCGGCCTACGGATCGTCGATTGGGCGATGGCAACCAAGGCCGCGCCCTGGGTCGAGCTGGCCATGCTCACCCCATGGCTGATCAGCGCCGGCCACACCCCGCAACAAGCCGAACAATGGCTAGCACAACACCCCGCGTGGAAGCAGACCGATCCGCAGCTACTGGACTACTTCGCGACAAAGAACGCCGAGAAATGGGCGACGAAGACGGCGGTATCGACCGCGGCTTGGATGCATGACCTCGCGGCCTGGACGTCCCAATGGGCAGCCCACCGGTGCCAAACCGGCTAGACCTCCTGACGGATTGACCCTCACCGCTGACCCGGACCCGGCACGCCATGGCTCGCACGATCATCATCGGTGGCGGCCGATAACCCCGGTCACCACATCTGCCACCCCTCTCCCCGAGGAGTCATCCCGCTCGCCTCGAGATGCCCGCGCGGGCCATCCTGGGAGTCCTGCCTGCCCGGCGAGGGCGGTTGTGTTCAGCGCCCTTTGGGGTCGGCGGCAGTTAGCGTGGAGCAGGTGTTACGACATGATCTGCTACGTGGCCTCAAGGCCGCCGCGACGCTTATCGCGAAGATGAAGGACGTTGATGTCTCCGACCTGACGGACGACGAGGTTCGCCCAGGTCGACGAGACTCTGACGCAGATCATTGGGGACGCTATCCGCATCCGGTCGCGGCTCAACAAGTAGCGCCCCAGGTGCTGGTGCCTTCTGTCCGGACTTGCCCCAACAGACTGGAGCGCGGACCGGCCGCATTTGCTCACGCTTGGCATGGCCGGCCACACCACGTCCGGCGTCATCGGCCGCCCGTCGCTCGGCACGGCGGCGAAAGGCCGTCTCGCCATGGCGAGCCTAGTCAGGACGTTCAGTGACACGTACGGCCTTTTAACCGACGCGGCGAGCTAGCGTTCCCGGCAACTAGCGTTGATCAAGTGCTCAGCCATGATTTACTCCGTGGCCTCAAGCCTGCCGCGACGCTGATCGAGAAGACGAAGGACGTCGACGTCGCTAACCTGACGGATGAAGAGTTCGCCCAGGTCGACGACACCCTGACGCAGATCATCGGGGACGATATCCGCATCAGGTCACGGCTCAACAAATAGTGCCCAGGGTGCTGGTGCCTTCTGTCCGGACCTGCCCCACCTGCCGCAGCCGTGGCCGGCCTTCCGGAGAGTGACCTCGCCAGCTCCCCCAGCATGGCTGGACCAGAGGCATTCGGCAACGGGCTTTATGGCGCCTGTGGATAACCGCGAGAATGCGCCCAGCGGGCGCAGCTCTGACACCAAGCACGCTTGTTCGCTGAGCCGGGGCCGAGCGTGGGTGCGGATGACTACTCATTTACGCCGCATTGCTTCCGCGCTCGGTTCCCCGTTGTGCGTTCTCAACGAACCTGATCCGGCGGAGACGTCGCTGAGCTGCTGCGGATCATATTCGGTAAGAAGCGCTGGTCGGGCGATGTCTCATCGGATCTGATCCGCCGCCGGATCATGCTTAGCGGACCAGCTGGTGGCGGAGGCGAAGGCTGCGCTTCCGCCGCGGGTGAGTAGGTGGGAATTCGGTGCCCGCCTCACCTCGTCGGCTGTTACGGGGCTTGTGCGGTCAGGCGCGGTTCGGAGTAGTGGCCGGTCTCGACGCCGCCGTCGCCAAAGACGACGCCGGTGAAGCCGTCGGTCGGCGCGGTGAAGTGGTAGAAGCGCAGTACCGTGCCGTCGGGGTCGGTGACGTCCAGGACGGCGCCGGTAGGCCCGTCGACGACGCCGCCGTGGGTGAAGCCTTCGGCGGCGCAGCGCGCGGCCAACCGCACGAGGGCGGCACGGTCGGTGGGTCGGAAGGCGACCACGTCGAAGCCGGTCAGGTCTGGTGTCGACGCGCACACCTCTCGATTGCGCAGGGAGATGTTGTACCGGCCGTCGCGGTCGATGAGACCGACGCCGCGCAGCGTGCCCTGCTCGACGATCTCGACCCACAGCCGCAGGTCGAGCAGCCGAGTGTAGAAATCGACGCTGCGGGCGAGGTTGGTGACGGGAAGCTTGACCTGCAACAGGCCCAGGATGTCGCTCATGCGATCGACACTAGGGCCGGACATGTGGACAATCCATGTGTGTCCGTCCGGGAAACCACAGTGTCCGTCCAGGCGCCCGTCGACGTGCTGAGCCTGCTGCTGCGGGAGCTGCGGTTCGAGAGCGCCGCGTACCGGTGGCTGGAACTCGGCGCCCCGTACCGGGTCCGGTTCGACCATCCGGGTCTGCGCGGTGTCCACATCGTTGCGCGCGGAGGCTGCGCACTCGTTCTCGACGACGGGACCGCCACCCCGCTCGGCGAAGGCGACCTGGTGATCCTGCCGGGCGGCGACCGCCACGAACTACGATCGCCGCCGGCGGTCGACTCCCTGGCCGTCCCGGTGGTGTCCGGGCTCGATGTCGCGATGCGCACGCCGGGAACCCGGTTGCGGATCGGTGCGTCAGCGGCGGACACCGTGGTGGTCTGCGGCGCGTTCCTCGTCGGCGAGCCCGACCATCCGGCGCTGCGTGGCCTGCCGGCGGTCATCCACGTGCCCGGCGGCAGCGGACTGAGACCCTACCTCGACGCGTTGAGCGCCGAGGCGTTCGACGGCGGGCCCGGTGCCGACCTGGTGATGGCGCGGCTGTCCGACGCGCTGCTGGTACGGGCGCTGCGCCACCACGCGCAGACCGTCGACCGGCCGGGCTGGCTCACCGGACTGCGTGACCCCTACGTCTCCCGTGCGCTCGCGGCGATCCATGCGGACCTCGGCCGGCAGTGGACGGTCGCCGCGCTGGCCCGCACGGCCGGACTGTCACGCGCGGCGTTCGCGGCCCGGTTCACCGAGCGCGTGGGGGAGCCGGTCATCCGGTACCTCCAGTCGGCCCGTATGCAACGGGCACGCACCCTACTCCGCGCCGAGCGCGCGACCATCGCCGCGGTGGCGGCCCGCGTCGGCTACTCCTCCGACGTGGCGTTCGCGGCGGCGTTCCGCCGCCACGTGGGCTGCACCCCGGGGCAGTGGCGCCAGTCCGTTCTCGGCGTCGCGCTGCCGACCGACTGAGCCGCCCGAGGGCCCGGCTACCAGGCACGTCCGAACCAGCGACAGAGGACGGCACCACCAGACCGCCCGGCCACCGTCTCCAGCGCAAGATCCGGCACGGGGTATCGGCAGCCTCGACGAACCCTGTCGGGTCTCAGAAATCATGTCGGATGACCATGCGGTGAGCTGGCTTGCGACAAGTAGATGGAGACGATCAAGGCGGTGCCGGCTTAGGCTGTCGCGCCAACAAAGATGCGACGTGGCTCGATGTCCCACGGATCATCCGCATGTGGGTTGTGCGTCGGACTGCTCGGCGCGGAGCCGGTACAGGCGGCGGCGCGTTGGGATAGGTGGTTCATCCCTGATCCTCGCGGCTCAGGGGCCTCGCGCAATGGTCGAAGCCGGCGATGCCCGGCTAGCGGCCCTACGTCGGCGCACCGGGTAGCAGCGCGTTCGCCATCGTGGTGGCGAGCCACGCCTCGTACCGCTGCAGGCTCCATCCCCGCCGGTGCACCAGCCGCACCTGCAGCTCGGGCGCGGTCAGCGTCCACAGCACGTCGGCGGCGTCCGCTGCGCTGAGCCCGGGGCGCAGGGTGAAGCGTTCGTCGAGTATCGCTGCGATCATCGCCGTACCCTTGAGGCGTTCGCCCTCGATGGTGTCGGCGAAGTCGCGGGCCGCGGGCTCGAGCAGGATCGGCAGCAGCGCGCCGACGCGCGCGTACATCTCCCGGCCGAGCCGCGCGTACAGGGCCAGGAACCGCCGTGCGTCCGTAGCCTCGCGCATCGCGGCCACCGTCGGGCGCTCCATGATCGGCACCGGCTCGTCGTCGCCGGCCAGGGCGGTGTCGTAGACGGCCTTGAGCACCGCCGCCTTGCCGCCGACGGTGTTGTACACGGTCTGCACACTGACCCCGGCGCGGTGGGCGATCGCGTCGACGGTCGTGCCCGTGTAGCCGCGGCGCAGCAGGAGCGCCCGGGCCGCCTCGAGCACCCTCTGCCGGGTGGCGCGGCGCTGCTCCGCCCGAACCTCGCTGGAGTAGCGCCGCGCTGTGCTCACAGTGCCACGGGCTCCGGCGTCGGCAGCGCGCCGACCTGCCAGAGCGCGGCGAGTTCGTCGCGCACGCCCCAGTGCTCGGCGAGGACGCCGTCGCGCTCGCGGTACATGTGCATGGCCGGCATCGCGTAGGGCCTTCCGGTCGCGGGGAAGCCGAGGTGGCCGCTGTTGTGCCGCCCGTGGGCGGTCGTGCGAAGGGCCACCGTGTCCCCGGCGGCGACCACCTCGTGCACCTCGTACCGCAGCTGTAGCACCCCGTGCAGGAACCCGAGGATCGTCAGATACCCGGGCCGGCCCTGCGGAGCCCACGGCGGCGCCCCGTGGTCGGTGAAGTCCTCGGCCACGAGCGGCCCGATCCGCTCCAGATCGCCAGCGTTCAGGGCGTCGAGCACGTCACGGGCGAGCCGTTCAACGGTGTTCATGTGGTCCTCCCAAGTGATCCGGAATCGGTAGAACCACCTTCCAGCGAACTTTACCGTCGTCACAACCTCGTTGGAGGAACTGGCGCCGACGTTCCACTGATTACCTACGGCGTCGAGGGCCTACGTGAGACCCGCCGAAACCTCAAGGCCAACCGAGAGCCGTTACGCGGCGTTACCGAGGACGCGGTACGCAGGCCGCCAGCAGCCCTCGGGCGGCACGCGCGGGAAACGTCAAGCCCGTCCGGATAACACTGATCAATTGAGACCCGCCAGATTACCTAGGCCGCCTTCCGGGCATACGTGTACATATCTGGCCCCTGCTGCCACCATGCACGAGAATCTGTCGGGAAAACCCGCCAGCTGTCCGGGATCCGCCAACCTCACGGAGACCGGACAAACCCTGGCGCGGGCTGGATCAGAACCGATGAGACGGATCAGGTAGGGACCAGATCTAGCGAGAAGAGATCAGGTCCACTGAGAACCCACACCGTCGAGTTCAACGGTGCCGTTGCCGCAGCTAACGGCAAGGTCACCGCACGAAGTACACGCCTGTAGTTCAACGCGGTACGCGCAGTTCGTGCCCGTCTTTGACCTCCTGACCGAGTTGAAGTGCTCGAACGTCTGTTCTAACCTCGGCGCATGGCGGCGCTTGTCGAGCAGTGGCACAACCGGAAATGGGGCATCGCCCGACGCAAGATCGACCTACTGCGGACCCCAACCGGCTGGCAGGTACGCGGCCGCAGGGGCAGCAGCGACGACCGAGAAGTCATCCACTACTTCGACAACGAGGACGATGCCCGGGCCATGGTGGACGCCATGAAACAGGCCGTACCGCCCCAGCTGGCGACCTGGGCGAAGGTGACCGACCGCGAGCCACCCCCGGCGGCCCCTCGCCACTGACCCCCTTGCACACCGTGGGGCCGCTACGCCCGGCATTTCGGCGCAAGCACGTAGCCACCGCACCAGGTCGGCGCCACACGGGTCACCTGCCAGCCGTTGTCCTCGCGAGTGAAGATCCGCCACGTCAGGGCGCGGCTCTGATACGACATCGCCCGGCCATCCACGCCCCACCACGTCGCGGAAACGTCCGCGGTGACCTCCACCTCGCCACCAACCGGCGAACCGACCGACAACGCCCCGAACTCCAGCTTCGACGGCGGCGGGTCGGTTCCGTCCATCGCGGCCCGGTACGCCTTCCACTGCGCCAAAAGCTGCTTCTGCCGACGGTTGTCCAGGATCGGCAACAAACCCTCCTGCTGGTTGTAACCCAGCGCCATGAGGTACGAGTCTGCTGCGGCATCCGGCGACGGCGCGCCCCGGCCGGCTTCGATGGTCAGCCGGGCAATCCATGCCAGCGGCACGCCCACAACAGTGCCGCCGCAACAGATCAACATCGTCGGCAGGAACACCAGCACCGTCCAGCGCCGCCCCACCGACCAACTCGCTAGTTTCCGGCGGTGGTACTCCTCCCACCGCCGGTATCCGTCGCCGAGTTTCGTGACCCGGCTCCGCAAACGCTCGACTACTGCGATCACGCCAGCAAGGTAGATCGCTGATGGTCGCTCGTCGATGCGTTTTGGATCGGGAAGCGCGGCTCGCGGCCGTGCGGCGCAAGACCAGGCTCTTGTGAGCCTCGAACCTAAGGATTACCGGCGACCCGGCCGGTGACGGTCGGGCGCGCTGCTCAAGAGCCATGTTGGTCGCCACGAGGGTGGCGCTGGCCAGTTCGGTTGCTGTACTTGCGTGCTGTACCTATAGGTACTCGCAGCCTTGATCGGGCAAGCGATAGCGGAAGCGGACTGCTCGCAAGCTGGAGTCGGCGGCGGTCCAGTCACGCCAGATCCGCCGCGAGCCACCCGAGGTGCTGTACCCGTTGGATCCATCCGGCTCGTACTCGATGCCACCGACGACGAACAGGTCGCATGAAACTCCCTCCCGGGAGTGATTCACCTCGGCGACCGTCAGCTCCACTTCCGTGGCGGCGAGCGTGCTGCCCTTGACCTCGACATGTCGGACCGCGCCGGTCTGTTTGTGAGTCAGCTCCAAGTCCCAGGATTTCTTCGTGCCGACGTCTGCGACAAGCCACCCTTCGTGCTGGTAGAAGGCCGCTGCTACTGCAACTGCGTGCCGTTCTAATGCACGTCGTAGAACGGCATCCGCGATGTAGCCGGCACCCCGGGCCGATCGCGGTGTCCTGCTGCTGCCCGCGCGGGTGGGGCGTTCCCGGGCGCCATCGGCGCCGCGTGTTCCCGACGATCCGGCCGGTATCTGTTCCAGGCCGGGAAGAATGTTGAGTAGCTCGGCTGGGAACTTGGTCATGTACCCCTGAGTTGTGCGTACTGGGCGTGAGTCCGAGAAGACGAAGGGGAAATAGAGGGACCCTTTGTGCTCGGCAGACAGTCTTGTGAACAGCTCACGTAGCTGCGGTTCCGCAGTGCGAAGCACGTCCTGACCGACTGGCGCTGCCAGTGCTTCGTAGCCACGAATTGGCATGCGCCAGCTTGCGCTAGGCGTCGGTGCGGTCCGCACTCGGCCGTATGTTCCGTGCGCTCGCCATACGATCTCGCCCTCCCGGAGAGGGCCAACTACTTCGCTATACCCGACGATCGCCGGGTAGCCAACCTGATTCTTGTGCCAGTGCAGGACGACGTCACCCTGCTGCGCATGCCGCACGAGGTCATAGGTCCAGTTCGGCCGACCGCTACCGTCTAGCTGCGGTGCATGAAGATCCTCTCCAAGATCCTCGCGGTCTGTGATCTCAAGCCAAAACCTCTGCTTCGGGTCGGATGCCCACCACTCGTTGACGGCCATGAGGACGGTTGTACCGGATCGACGCACTTCTGCTGTATCACCTACGAGGCCACAACCCGGCGAGCGGGCCAGGCTCACCCGTCGCCTCAAGGTCATGTTGTGGTAGCTCTCCACTACGCGATACCGCTCGTAGCCGGCGGGTGAGGCGGCGCCGAGGGGATTTGAACCCCATATACCTCGGCCCGGATGCCAATCGATCGAAGCCGGTAACTTCGGTCGCTTGAGCTGCGACAGGACTGCCACTGTCTGACACAGGTTTACAGCGCTTGCGGTGCTCTCTTGTGCCGGATCTGTGCCAGATGACCTTGCGGCGCCTGCGGCAGCAGCCTACTCCCCGAGGAGCCGTTCCGCTCAAACCTTGCCCCGCGAGATGCCCGCGAGGCCCCGTCCTGGGAGCCTGCCTGCCCGGCGCGAGCGGTTTTGTCCAGCGTCTGTGGTGCCCGACGGCAGTTAGCGTGGAGCAGGTGTTCGCGGTCCAGGTGCTGGTGCCTTCGAGGCTGTGCCAGGCGGCGCCGCCTGTGTAAGCGGAATTGGCAGGAAGTCAAGGAATTGCCCAGGGCTGCGACAACCACCGTCGAATTCGCTTGTAACCACGGCGTAGTCGGACGCTGGAAGCCAAAAAACTTTACCCGGATTCTCGCCGGGGCCGTAATCAGCGAAGGTTAAAACGAACGCGCCACCGCTGGCGCGACCGATTAGGTAGCTTTCTATCTCCTTGGCCTTACCTGGGGCGCTGCATACACCAATCCTGTCGCGGTTCAGAGCTACAATAAATACGGGAGTAAGTGATCCAACGAGGACAGTCGAGACGATCAGGTGGCGGTCTCTAAATTCGCTCGGCCAGGCAAGCAGCTCTTCGGCTACAGATTGCCCTTGGAAGCGGAATGCGGCACCGTTGACCGCTAACGTAAGTAGGAGGAGAACGGCAACGGTGATTTTGTATCCCCGGCCGTTGACTAAAGATTGGATCACAGTCGATGACGGCTTCGTTCTCGCCAGTAGGACAACCACCACGGTCGTCAAGCCGATCAAGAGTGCGGTTCGAAATGGAGGCCATAGGACCGCTGCTATTTCTCTGGGCCAGCCAGATTCAACTTGACGCACTAGTAATGCAATCAACAAGCACATCGTGATTGTGACAATTCGGCCGACGAGGCCTCGTTTTCCCCCTATTACATAGAGGGCAAAACATAGGTAGCCTGCTGCCGCAATGGTTACCGAGTAGAACGCACCAACGACGAGTCCCAGAGAAAGCATCTGGACTTGACCATACCCCACTTCTTCGGGACGAATTCCGATCACCGCGAAGAAGCCGTCAAACCAAGGCCTTACGAAAGCGTAGCCTAGCGTCGCCATGCCGGCTAACCCCGGGATACCGACGCTTATGAGCCACTTGCCGAAGCCATCGCCATTCTTTGGCTCGGGATCGTCGTGCTGTCCAGACTGTCGCGGAGCACCTTCAGGGCTGGATGCGTGCCCCTCCAAGGGTTGGTACGGCGGCGGAAGCGGTTCAGCGGTCTGCGGCGGCGGCCGTTTGACCGATCGAAGAGCTAGTATCACGCCCGCTGCCGCGATCCCCCCTTGAGGGCCATGGACCAAGGTTTCATGTGGCAACTCCGATCGTCTCAGATGCCGGGGGTGGACGCGATAGCGCGACACGCAGACGAAGGGTCCGCTGTTCGCGCAACGACCTCGGCAACACCCACGACGCCAGAATGGGCTGTTGGCGTGCTGCTATGTAAGCCACTGGCTGTCGGATCACGGACTGGTCCTTCTCGCTCAGTCGGACAAGATCCGGCGTACAGGCCGACTCGTCCGTCGCTTTCAAGGTCACCGCCTCCCGCGACCAACTGACCAGGGTGTATCGATTGTGGCCAATGGTCAATGTTGGTCGTTATTGGTCGCCCTCGGACGCCTTGGGGACGCCCTGACGCCCTGGAGACGCCCTGAGACCCCTCACCAGAGGGGTCATCCCGGTCGCCTGGGCTCCGCCATGTCGGACCACCGCCCGGGCGCCAAATAGCCCCACCGTTTGACGCCCGGGCGGTGGTCTGGCATCCCCTCGGGCAGGCGACCGGGATGGGCCCGGACAGCGCACCGCCGCCGTCGGCCGAACCTGGGCCGCATCATCCCCGGGAGCCTGCCCGTCCGGCGAGGACGAGGGGTTCGAAGGCGCGCTTAGCGCAGGCAAAGCGACTTACGTCCGTGTAGTTCAGCTGCGATAGAATCTTGGGGCAGCTCCACCACAGAGGGCGACGAGCGGAGGAGCTCGGCATGGCTGATACTGCGGATTTGTTTTCGGTGTTGAAGTCAGCGGGCGTTTTCCCGACGATCGACGCCGCCGCGATGTTCCCGAAATTCGACACGGCGAGCATGTTTCCCAAGGGCAGCGCCATCGCCACGTTCCCGACGATCGA
>NZ_KB903337.1 GCF_000379645.1 Paractinoplanes globisporus DSM 43857 | reverse complement strand
ACTGCGGCGGCGGTGCCTGCTGCGGCGGTGCCTGCTGCGGCGGCGGTGCCTGCGGCGGGGGCGGTAGGGGCACGTGGGCCGAGGCCTGGGCGGCCGGGCGGTAGATCGCGCCGTTCGCCGGGGGCTCGGGGGCGGGCGACTGCGGAGCCGGCGGCGGGGCTGGGGGCTGTTGCTCCGGGCGGACCGCACCGGGGACCGAGACGCTCGCGCGGGCCGGTGGCAGCGGGGCGGCGGGCTCGTGGGCCGGCCGCTGCGGTGGCTGTGACCAGGGCGAATCGGGGCTGGTGTGCACGGGCCCGGTGTCGGGCTCGGCTCCGCCGGACGTCGGGGCCTCCTCGGCGGCGGGCGCCGGCGTTTCCAGATTGGGCCAGGGGCGGGTGGGACTCGCCATCGGCGGGCGCGGGGCCGGGATCTGGGTCGCCGGCGGCGGGACGGGCACGGCCGGCGGAGGTGGCACGGGGACCGGACGATCGGGGCGGTACACACCCGGGGCGTCCTGCGGGCCGGGCACGGGGACCGGGGGCGGGGCCTGGTGCGGCACGGGACGGCCGTGCACGGGGGCCTCGACCTCGTCATCCCAGAGCGGCTCCACGTCCCGATCGGGTGGCGTGGGGTTGGTCCCCGGGACGTAGACGCGGTCGGCGTGCTCCTCCTCCACGGAAGGGTCCTCCCCGTAACTGTCGTACTTCAGTACTACTTCAGACTCGCACAGTAGGTCAGTTCGCGTACACCGCCCAGGCCCCGGGCTCGGTCCACCATGAACGCTTACGGCTGGTAGAGCCGCCGACGCCGTCGTCGAGGAACTGGATCTCACCGTCCCGGGGAAGCACCGAGACCGCGCGGCCGCGGGCCCGACGGACCTCGACCTGCAACTTCGTACCGCGGAAGCGCTGTTTGACGATCTTGGGGACGGCGACCGCCACCTCGACCCGGCCGTCGGTCGGGTCACCGTCGGTGAGCAGCCGCAGGCCGTCGAACTCGGCGTACCCGCGGCCGTTGCCGATCGCGCACGCGAGGATCGGGTCCTCGCCGTCGGAGAGCACCGCGTCGTCCACCTCGACCCGGCCTCGCCAGGGCACCGCGCGGCCGTCGTCGTCGGCCCCGCCGAGCAGGGCACCGTCCACTGTGACCGAGCCGGCGTCGTTGCGCAGCAGGTCGAGGCGGCGGATCCGGCCGGCGAGCACCGCCGCGGCGACATCGGCCGGGATGCGGGGCAGGCCGAGCTGGGCCGCGAGGTCGGTGGTGTTCCCCGCGTCGAGCGGCAGGAGGGCCAGCGGCGGGAGGTCGGGCACCGTCCGGTTCGGGGCGAGGTCCGAGGGACGTTTGCTCGGCGCCGGGGCGTACCGCCGAACCAGCCGTCGCAAGACGGCGCGCAACTGGCCGTCCACAGCGGTGGCGACGACGAGCCGGGCCTTGGAATCTGTTTCGGGCCAGGTCAGGCCGTCGGGGCGGGGTTCGCCGTCGAAGCGCGCGAGGACCGCGTCGATCTCCTCGTCGGAGCCGGCGAGCACGGTCTCGACGCGCGCGCCGGCCCTGGTCAGCTCCTCGGCGCACTGCAGGACGGGCACGCGGGGGGTGGCGCAGGAGGAACCGCAGCCGCCGCAGCCGCCGCCGCATGAATCGCCCGCGCCCTCGGCCAGGCTCAGGATGACGACGTCGTACATCAGGCGGCGCCCAGAACCGAGTGACGCTCGATGACCGCCTCACGGCCGGGACCGACGCCGACGATCGCGATGCGCGCGCCGAGGCGCTGCTCGACGAACTCGACGAAGCGCTGCGCGTCCTTCGGCAGGTCGTCGAAGCTGCGGCAGCCGGAGATGTCCTGTTTCCAGCCGGGGAGCGTCTCGTAGATCGGGATCGCGTGGTGGAAGTCGGTCTGGTTGACCGGCATCTCGTCGTGCCGTACGCCGTTCACGTCGTAGGCCACGCAGACCGGAATCTCGTCCAGGCCGTCGTAATTGTCCAACTTGGTCAGGGCGAAGTCGGTGACTCCGTTGATCCGCTGCGCGTAGCGGCCGATCACCAGGTCGAGCCAGCCGATCCGGCGCGGGCGGCCGGTCGTCGTGCCGTACTCGTGGCCGACCTCGCGCAGGTAGTCGCCGAACTTGTCGTGCAGCTCGGTGGGGAACGGGCCCTCACCGACCCGGCTGGTGAACGCCTTGAGCACCGCGACCACCCGGTCGATGCGGGTCGGCGGGATGCCGGAGCCGGTGCAGGCGCCGCCGGAGGTCGCGTTCGAGCTGGTCACGAAGGGGTACGTCCCGTGGTCCACATCGAGCAGCGTCGCCTGACCCGCCTCGCAGAGCACGACCTTGCCGGCGTCCAGCGCCTCGGAGAGCTCCAGCGCGGTGTCACCGACGTACGGGCGCAGGCGATCGACGTACGAGAGAAGCTCTTTGACGACGTCCTCGGGCTTGACGGCCTGGCGGTTGTAGATCTTCGACAGCACCTGGTTCTTGAAGCCGAGCGCCGCCTCGACCTTTTGCCGGAGGATCGACTCGTCGAAGAGGTCCTGGATGCGGACGCCCATCCGGTTCATCTTGTCGGCGTAGGTCGGGCCGATGCCGCGGCCGGTCGTGCCGATCCGGCGGGCGCCGAGGTATCGCTCGCTGACCTTGTCGAGCGAGCGGTTGTACGAGGGGATGACGTGCGCGTTCGCGCTGATGCGCAGGCGTGACGTGTCGATGCCGCGGGCCTCGAGGCCGTCGATCTCCTGGAACAGCACGGCGAGGTCGACGACCACGCCATTGCCGATCACGGGGGTCACGCCCGGAGTCAGGATGCCGCTGGGGAGAAGGTGCAGGGCGTATTTCTCGCCGTTGATCACCACGGTGTGGCCGGCGTTGTTGCCGCCGTTGAACTTGACGACGTAGTCGAGCCGGTCACCCAGCAGGTCAGTGGCCTTGCCCTTGCCCTCGTCGCCCCACTGGGCGCCGACCAACACGATTACCGGCACTTCTTCTCCTGTACACGCCTTGTACTCGTACTCGGCGATGCCCGGGTACTGCCGAAGTTTACGCGACCGACCTGCGGTGCGACGTGCGGAAGGAGGCCGCCGGTAGGATCGGCGGCCGTGCGCGTACTTCTGATCGGGTCCGGTGGGCGGGAACACGCCCTCGCCGTGGGCCTTGCCGCCGACCCGTCCGTCGACTTCCTCGCCGCCGCCCCCGGCAATCCGGGCATCGCGCAGGTCGCGTCGATCTTTCCGGTGACCGCCACCGATCCGGCCGCGGTGGCCGCGCTGGCCGTGGAGCTCGCGGCCGACCTCGTCGTCGTGGGTCCGGAGGCGCCGCTCGTCGCGGGCGTGGCCGACGCGGTACGGGCCAAGGGCATCGCCTGCTTCGGGCCGAGTGCCGCGGCGGCGCAGCTGGAGGGGTCGAAGGCGTTCGCCAAGGAGGTGATGGCGGCGGCGGGAGTGCCGACCGCCCGCTCGCACGCGTGCACCTCCGCCGACGCGGTCTCGCGTGCCCTCGATGATCTTGGGGCGCCGTATGTCGTGAAGAACGACGGTCTCGCGGCCGGCAAGGGTGTGGTGGTCACGTCCTCGCTGGACGAGGCGCGGCGGCACGCGGCCGAGTGCGGAAAAGTCGTGATCGAGGAGTATCTGTCGGGCCCGGAGGTGTCGCTCTTCGTGGTCACCGACGGCACGGCGGCCGTGCCGCTGATGCCGGCCCAGGACTTCAAGCGGCTCGCCGACGGCGACGAGGGTCCGAACACGGGCGGCATGGGGGCGTACGCGCCGCTGTCGTGGGCGCCTTCCGATCTGGTGCCGCGAGTGATGCGCGAGACGGTCGAGCCGACCCTGGCCGAGATGCGGTCTCGAGGCATTCCGTTCGCCGGTTTGCTCTACGTCGGACTCGCGCTCACCCCCGACGGTCCCAAGGTCATCGAGTTCAACGCCCGCTTCGGCGACCCCGAGACGCAGGTGGTGCTGGCGCTGCTGGCCACGCCGCTGGCCGGTCTGCTGCAGGCGGCCGCCACCGGCAAGCTGGCCGAGCACCCGCCGCTGCGCTGGCACGACGGCGCGGCCGTCACGGTGGTCGTGGCCAGCAAGAACTACCCGAGCACGCCGCGGACCGGCGACGTCATCACGGGCGCCGAGGTCCCCGGCGTGATCCACGCCGGCACGGCCCGCCGCGACGACGGTTCCCTGATCTCGGCCGGCGGCCGCGTGCTGAGTGTGACGGCGACCGGACCGGATCTGGCCTCGGCCCGGGACGCCGCCTACGCACTGGTCGACAGCGTCCGCCTCGACGGAGCCCAGTACCGGACGGACATCGCGCTGGGCGCGGTCGAGGGCCGGATCACGCTCTGACCAGCTCTTTCTGTGGCAGCAGGGTCAGGGATAGCCAGAAGACGGCGACCGAGCCGATCGCCAGGCCGGTCAGGTAGATCGGTTCAGGGACCGAAGTGCGCAGGGCCGCCGCGGTCAGGCCGAGCATGTAGAGGGCAAGCGGTGGGCGGGGGAGGATCGCCGCTCGCCACGAGGCGACGCCGAAGAGCAGGACGCCGATCAGGAAGATCAGGGCGACGGCCAGGAAGTAGGGGCGGCCGGGGCCGGTCAGGGTCTGCTCGCGGGTGGCCGCGTCCTGGTACTGCAGGACGGCGTGGGTGAGGAACTCGATCGCGAACAGGCCGGTGAGGCCGAGGTGGTTGAGGACGTAGCCGGCCAGGCCGAGGCGGCCGGATTCCTGGCGCTGGCGCAGGTAGAGGGCGGTCAGCGTGAAGAGCAGCAGGGCCGATGCGGGCGGGGCCAGGGCGTGCGTCAGCGCGGTTTCCGGCACCAGGCCGGCGCGCCGGGAGGCGGCCAGCAGGGTGAGGACGGCGCCGGCGAGCCCGGCCCAGGCGGCCAGGCGGTAGAGGGTTCTCTCGGACATATCGGTCGGCTCCTTCGTGGACTCGGGATGCCGACAACGTCCTCTCCGGCCGGGGTGCGCCGACAGTGCCGGGCTGCCACCTTTGGCCCGTACCGGCACATGACCATTGGCCAGACTTTGGTCGTTGACCTGGGCTTTCCCCGTCGCCGCCGCCTAGCCTGACAGGCATGGTTGCTCCGCTGCGGTGGATGGCCTCGGTGCTGTACGCGGCCGTCCTGGTCACCGGGGTCTACTACGCGCTCGCCGGTCTCTCGCCGAACTGGTCGCGGGCCGCGCTGATCGGCTTCGTGGTCGCGCTGGCCGCCTTGCTCGCGGTCGAGCAGCTGGCGCGCCGGCACGCCGATTCGCGCCGGTGGGCCATCGGGCTGCTGATCGCCCGGATGGTGCTGTTCGAGGTGGTCACGGCGACCGACGACGCCGGATTCGGGCGGGTCCTTTATGTATTGGTTCCGTTCTTCGCGTACTTCTCGCTCGGCCGCCGGTGGAGCATCGGGCTGGCCGGGGCCTATCTGGTGGCCGGGGTGGCGCGGGCCTCGTTCACGCCCTCCTGGTGGACCGATCCCGAGATCGTCTCCGACCTGCTGATGTTCTTCATCGGCATGCTGCTGTCGGTGGTGACCGCGGCGGTCGCGGCCGAGCAGCAGCGCAGCCGGGAGCGGGCCGAGCGGCTGGTGGGCGAGCTGAGCGCCTCGCAGTTGCGGGTGGCCGAGCTCAGCGCGGCCGCCGAGCGCAACCGGCTGGCGCGCGACATCCACGACAGCGTCGGTCACCATCTCACGGCGATCAGCGTGCAGCTGGCCAAGGCCGAGGCCTTTCGGGAGCGCGATCCCGAGGTGGCCGATCGCGCTGTCGGCGACGCACGCCGGGCGGCCGGCCGGGCTCTTCAGGAGGTACGGGAGTCCGTGGGCGCCCTGCGGGCCGAGCCGTTCTCGCTGACCGCGGGGGTCGCGGCGCTGGCGGAGGGGCTCGACGACGCCGGCTTCCGGGTGTCGATGGAGGTCAGCGGGAGCGAGGCCGGGCACGGGCGGCCGGCGTTGGAGGCCCTCTATCGGGTGGCGCAGGAGGCGCTGACGAATGCGCGCCGGCACGCCGAGGCCGACCGGGTGCGGGTGACGCTGCGCTTCGGGCTCAGGGAGACGGCCACGCTCGAGGTGGCCGACAACGGGCGGGGGTTCGCGGTGGGCTCGGCCGTCGGTGGGAGTGGGGTGCCGGGCATGCGGGAGCGGGTGGCCGCGCTCGGCGGGTCGCTGGTCATCGACTCGGCGCCCGGCCGGGGCACCCGGGTCACGGCGAGCATCCCGACCAACTCGACAGGCGACATCGAGGCGGGCCGCATCGAGGCGGGCCGCATCGCGTCGAGCGGCGTCGTGGCGGGTCGGGTCGCGCCGAGTGGCGTCGTGGCGGCTCGCGTCGCGCCTGGTGGCGAGCGATGAGCGACGGGGTGCCCGTGCGGGTGCTGGTCGCCGACGACCAGGCGCTGATCCGGGAGGGGATCGCGTCGCTGCTCGGGATCGAGCCCGGGATCGAGGTGGTGGGCACGGCGGCGGACGGTCGCGAGGCGGTCGAGCTCGCGGTGGCGTGCGCGGCCGACGTGGTGCTGATGGACGTGCGGATGCCGGTGCTCGACGGGCTGCAGGCGGCCGAGTCGCTGCGGGAGCGGCTCCCGGCGTGCCGGGTCGTGATGCTGACGACGTTCGACGACGAGGAGTACGTGCTGCGGGCGCTGCGGGCGGGCACCGGTGGCTACCTGCTGAAGGATCTGCCGGCTCGGGAGCTGGCCCAGGCCGTGCGGCTCGCGCACGCGGGGGTCGATCAGCACGACACGGCGGCGATCCGGCGGCTGGCGACCGTGCTCGAGCGGGAAGCTCCGATGGGGACTGAGCGGGTGCCCCTCGAGCTCACCGGGCGGGAGTACGACGTACTGCGGCTGATCGCGCGGGGCGCGACGAACCGGGAGATCGCGCGGGAGCTGTTCGTGAGCGAGGGCACGGTGAAGAACCACGTGTCGCACATCCTGGGGCGGCTCGGCCTGCGCGATCGCACCCAGGCCGCGATTTACGCCCGCGATCACGGCCTGCTCTGACCGGGCCGGCCGGGGCCGGCCCGGGGAGCGGTCGGGGTCAGGCCTTGGGGATGTCGAAGAGCTTGGCCACGTTGGCGGCCAGGCCGAGGTCGCCCTTGGCCTTGATCTTGCCGGTCATGAACATCATCATCGGGTTGCCGTCGCCGGAGACGACCTTCAGGAACGTGACGGCATCCATGGTCATGGCGAGCTTGGGGTCGCGGACCGGCTCGTTGGTGACGGTGCAGGCGCCGTTCTCGATCACGGTCTCGTAGGTGTCGTTCGCGCCGGCGGCCCCGCCCGAGATGATCCAGTGGATGACGGCCTGGGTGTTGCCCGCCTTCTCGGCGCGGAACAGCGAAGGCATCCGATTGAAGACCTCGTCGAGGATCTTCGAGCGCGCGTCGCCGGACATGACCTCGGCGATCTGCGAATCGGGCGTCGCCTTGACGAGCTGAGCGAACTCCCTCGGGCCGATCGAGGAGAGCGACTCGGCGTTGAAATCAGTCATCGGTGGACCTTTCGGTATCTGCGCTGTACCTACTCGTCAGTAACCTTAGCGACAATGCCGCTTCTTCGTGCAGTGTGCCACTCCCAAATAAGTGTTGGACAGTCGGCACGCTGGTCCCTAGACTCCCCAATATGTCTTTGGGGGATGAGCGGGCGGCCGAGGAGAAGGCCGCGCTGCGTGCGATGGCCCATCCGGTGCGGCTGCAGATGATGTCGCTGCTCACGGCCGCGCCGATGACGGCGGCCGAGATCGCCCGCGAGCTCGGGCTGACCCACGCCAATGCGAGCTATCACCTGCGTAACCTGCTCGCCGGCGGCCTGATCGAGGTCGACGGCGAGGAAAAGATTCGCGGCGGCGTTGCCAAGCGTTATCGCTACGACGTCGGCCGCGACCACGAGCGGCAGCGCCGCCGCGGGCCGAAGACCGATCAGCAGGTGCGTATCGAGTACGCCGCGTTGGCCCACGAGCTCATCCGCCGTACGCAGCATGCGTCCTTCGCGGCCGGGCCCAAGTTGCTCGCCGACGCCGACCTCTGGGTCGAGCCCGAAATCTGGGCCGCCATTCGCAAGCGGGTCGCCGACGCCCTCATCGAGCTGCACGAGCTGGCCCGGCCGCCGCGCACGCCGGGCACGATCCGCACGAGCACCACCGCCGCGATGTTCGAAATGGATTCCGACAACGGGGAGGGGGCGGCATGACCGCACCGGGCAAGGAGCGCAGAGGGACGGCGGCGCCGCTACGGCATCGGTCCTTCCGATATCTGCTGGCGGGGCGGGCGGTCAACGCGCTCGGCAACGCGTTCGCGCCGATCGCGCTGGCGTTCGCGGTGCTCGACCTCACCGGCTCGGCGATCGACCTGGGCTTCGTGGTCGGGGCGCGCACGGTGGTCAACGTCGCCTTCCTGCTCTTCGGGGGCGTGCTGGCCGACCGCATGCCGCGCAGCGTGCTCATGGTCGGGTCGAGCGTGGCCGCGGCGCTCACCCAGGGCGCGGTGGCCGCGCTGGTGCTGACCCACTCGGCCACGATTCCCCTGCTCATCGTCCTGGCCGCGATCAACGGTATGGTCGCGGCGCTGTCCCAGCCGGCCAGTGCCGCCGTGCTGCCGCAGACCGTCCCGGCCGAGATCCGGCAGCAGGCCAACGCGATCATCCGGATCTTCCTGAACGGCGCCGCGATCCTCGGTGCGCCCCTGGCCGGCGTGGTCGTGGCGGCCGTCGGCCCGGGCTGGGGCATCGCCGTCGACTCGGCCACGTTCGCGATCTCGGTGCTCTGCTTCGCCGGCCTCGGCGCATCGATCGCCGCGCATGACAAGACGGCAGCGATCGCCGCAGACCACAAGCAGGACGCGTCGACGGGTGCTCCGGGCGTACACGATGCGGTCCTGGTTTCTGAAGCGGCCGCGCTAGGCGTCCCGGACACCGCGCCGCAAGCGGCGCCGGAAAGGCCCCATCTCTTCACCGACCTGCGGATCGGCTGGTCGGAATTCCGCTCGCGCACGTGGCTGTGGGTGGTCGTGGCCGGCGCCTGCGTCGGCAACATGGCGTGGGGCGGTGCACTCTTCGTGCTCGGACCGGTCGTCGCCGACGACACCATCGGGCGGCGGGCCTGGGGCCTCGTGCTGGCCGCGCAGACCGCCGGCATGATCGTCGGCGGGCTGGTCGCGATGCGGCTGCGGCTGCGACGGCTGCTCTTCTTCGGCGTGGTGTGCCTGGTGCCGCTGGCGATCCCGGTCTTCCTGCTCGGCATCTATCCGCACCTCTGGCTGCTGGTCGCCGGCGCGCTGATCGCCGGGCTCGGGATCGAGCAGTTCGGCGTCGCCTGGGAGACATCGATGCAGGAACACGTGCCGGCGGACAAGCTCGCGCGGGTCTACTCGTACGACATGGTCGGGTCGTTCGTGGCCATCCCGATCGGCGAGATGACGATCGGGCCGATCGCGCAGGTGGCCGGCCGGGAGGCGACCTTGATCGGCGCGGGCGTGCTCATGGCCGTCTCGTTCATCGGCATGCTGAGCAGCCGTGACGTGCGCACCTTGCGGCACAAGCTGCCCGAGCCGCGGAAGGCGCCCGTGGAAGAATCGTTCGCGTGACGATCCCGAACGTGCTGGCCGCCCGATACGCCTCCGCCGAGCTCACCGACCTCTGGTCCCCGGAGGAGAAGATCCGGATGGAGCGCCGGCTCTGGCTCGCCGTGCTGCGTGCCCAGCGCGATCTCGGCGTGTCGGTGCCCGAGGGCGCGATCGAGGCGTACGCGGCCGTGCTCGATCGGGTCGACCTCGCGTCGATCGCGGCCCGGGAGCGGGTCACCCGGCACGACGTGAAGGCGCGGATCGAGGAGTTCAGCGCGCTCGCCGGTTTCGAGCAGATCCACAAGGGCATGACCTCCCGCGACCTCACGGAAAACGTCGAGCAGCTGCAGATCCGGGCGTCGCTCGAGCTGATCCGCGAGCGGGTGGTCGCCACGCTGGCCCGGCTCGCCGAGCGCGCGGTGGAGTATTCCGACCTCGTGCTCACCGGCCGCTCGCACAACGTGGCGGCGCAGGCCACCACGCTCGGCAAGCGGTTCGCCTCGGCGGCCGAGGAACTGCTGATCGCGTACGAGAGGCTCGACGACCTGATCGGGCGCTATCCGCTGCGCGGGATCAAGGGACCGGTCGGCACCGCGGCCGACCAGCTCGACCTGCTCGACGGCGACTTCGACGCGCTCGGCGCGCTGGAGCAGCGGGTCGCCGGCCACCTCGGCTTCAACCGGGTGCTCAGCAGCGTCGGACAGGTCTACCCCCGCTCGCTCGACTTCGACGTGGTCTCGGCGCTCGCCCAGGTGGTGGCCGGTCCCTCGTCGCTGGCCACCACGATCCGGCTGATGGTCGGGCAGGAACTGGTCACCGAGGGCTTCAAGCCGGGCCAGGTCGGCTCGTCGGCGATGCCGCACAAGATGAACACCCGATCGTCGGAGCGGGTCAACGGGCTCGCCGTGATCGTCCGGGGTTACCTGTCGATGGTCGGCGAGCTGGCCGGCGACCAGTGGAACGAGGGCGACGTCTCCTGCTCGGTGGTGCGGCGGGTCGCGCTGCCGGATGCCTTCTTCGCCACCGACGGTCTGTTCCAGACGTTCCTCACCGTGCTCGACGAGTTCGGCGCCTACCCGGCGGTGATCGCTCGCGAGCTCGACCGGTTCCTGCCGTTCCTGGCAACAACCAAAATTCTTGTCGCGGCCGTACGCAAGGGGGTCGGTCGAGAGGCCGCGCACGAGGTGATCAAGGAGCACGCCGTGGCCGTGGCGCTCGCCATGCGGGAAAAGGGCGCGGCGGTCAACGATCTCTTCGACCGGCTGGCCGGTGACGAACGGCTGCGGCTCAGCCGGGCCGAGATCGACACCCTCGTCGCGGATCGGGCCGCCTTCGTCGGGGCGGCTCCTTCACAGGTACGGGCGGTGGCCGACCGGGTGGCTTCGATCGTCGCGGCGCATCCGGCGGCGGTTCATTACGCCCCCGCGCCGATTCTCTGAGAACAGCGCCGCCGAGGCGCGGCGGAGCTCGACCCTCACGTCGCACCTCGGCGGAAATCGCTCGATATGCCGGACCGGCGACGGTGGGGGCACCGCCGCCGGCTCTTTCCGGAGATCGATGTCACGACCGTAGGCGGCCCGATTCACTCCCGCCAAGACTTCAGATCGCCCATACCACCGTGTGATGGCCCGGCATTTAGTTGAAGCTTCGATCGAACACGTGGTCGAGATCACCGTCGAGAATGCCTGCTCAGCGGGGATTGCGTCGCTCTGCCGACACCGGCCGATGGGCTGGGCCCGAGGTTCACAAGGTAGGCTGCCGATGCTCACACCTATCAGTCAGGAGTGCCCGTGGCTCGCGTCGTGGTCGACGTCATGCTCAAGCCGGAGATCCTTGATCCGCAGGGCCAGGCGGTTGCGAACGCGCTGCCCAGGCTCGGCGTCTCCGATGTCACCTCCGTGCGCATCGGCCGGCGGATCGAGATCGAGTTCGCCGGCGACGCCGATCCGGAGCGCGCCCGCGAGATCGCCGACAAGCTGCTGGCCAACCCCGTGATCGAGGACTTCACCATCCATCTGGATGGCGCTGCGGCGGAGGTCGCCTGACCATGCGCATCGGTGTGGTCACCTTCCCCGGTTCGCTCGACGACGGGGACGCCGCCCGCGCCGCGCGCATCGCCGGCGCCGAGGCCGTCCGCCTCTGGCACGGCGACCCCAACCTCTACGGCGTCGACGCCGTGGTGCTGCCCGGCGGCTTCTCCTACGGCGACTACCTGCGCTGTGGCGCGATCGCCCGGTTCGCCCCCGCCATGGAGTCGATCATCGACGCGGCCCGGGGTGGTCTGCCGGTGCTCGGCATCTGCAACGGGTTCCAGATTCTCTGCGAGGCGCACCTGCTTCCCGGCGCGCTGACCCGCAACCAGCACCTGCACTTCCGCAACCGCGACCAGCACCTGCGCATCGAGTCCACCGACACGGCCTGGACCAACGGCTTCACCCCGGGGCAGGAAGTCCTGATCCCGGTGAAGAACGGCGAGGGCTGCTACGTGGCCGACGAGCGGACGCTGGACGCCCTCGTGGCCGAGGGCCGGGTCGTGGCCCGTTACACCCGCGGTAACCCGAACGGGTCGCAGCGGGACATCGCCGCGATCACCAATGAGGCCGGCAACGTCGTCGGCATCATGCCGCACCCGGAACACGCGGTGGAGGCGCTGACCGGCCCGTCGCTGGACGGCCTCGGCTTCTTCACCTCCGTCCTGCGTGCCCTGGCCGGGGCGTCCGCGGGCGGACAGCAACCAGGGGGACAGTAGATGACGACGCAGCCGGAAAAATCCACCGGCTTCGCCGCGACCGATGTGCTCGTCAGTGAGTTCGACGGCGGGCCCGACACGGTTCAGCGAGCGCTGAGCACGCCGGACGAGCTGCAGCCGCACACCGAGCTCGGCCTCAAGGACGACGAGTACGACCGCATCCGGCAAATCCTCGGGCGGCGGCCCACCGCCGCCGAGCTCGCGATGTACTCGATCATGTGGAGCGAGCACTGCTCGTACAAGTCGAGCAAGGTCCACCTGCGCCAGTTCGGCGACAAAGCCCCGCAGAACACGCGGATGCTGGCCGGTATCGGGGAGAACGCGGGCGTCGTGCAGATCTCCGACGATCTCGCGGTCACGTTCAAGGTGGAGTCGCACAATCACCCGAGCTTCGTCGAGCCGTACCAGGGCGCGGCGACCGGCGTCGGCGGCATCGTGCGCGACATCCTCGCCATGGGCGCCCGGCCGATCGCGGTGATGGACCCGCTGCGCTTCGGCGCGGCCGATCACCCCGACACCGCGCGGGTGCTGCCCGGCGTGGTCGCCGGGATCGGCGGGTACGGCAACTGCCTGGGCCTGCCCAACATCGGCGGCGAGATCGTCTTCGACCCGACCTACCAGGGCAACCCGCTGGTCAACGCGCTGAGCATCGGCGTGCTGCCGGTCAGTCGCCTGCAGCACAAGGAGGCGGCCGGCGTCGGCAACGTCGTCGTGCTGCTCGGCGCGCGTACCGGCCGTGACGGCATCGGCGGCGTCTCGGTGCTGGCGTCCGCGACCTTCGACGAGGAAGCCGAGCAGCGTCGCCCGTCGGTGCAGGTCGGCGACCCGTTCATGGAGAAGCTGCTCATCGAGAGCTGTCTCGAGTTGTACGACGCCGGCCTGGTCGCCGGCATCCAGGACCTCGGCGGCGCGGGCCTGACCTGCGCACTCACCGAGACCGCGGCCGCGGCCGGCACCGGCATGCGGGTGTGGCTCGAGCGGGTGCCGCTGCGCGAGGCCTCGATGTCGCCGACCGAGATCCTGGCCAGCGAGTCGCAGGAGCGGATGCTCCTGATCGTCACGCCGCAAAACCTTCCGTCCGTGCTGGCCGTCGCCGAGAAATGGGGCGTCTGGGCCACGGCGATCGGCGAGGTCACCCCGGCCGAGCCGGACGGCTCGCCCGGTCGCCTGGTGATCAGCTGGAACGACCACGTCGTCGTCGACGTGCCGCCCGGCTCGCTCGCCGACGACGGCCCGGTCTACGCCCGGCCGATCCGGGAGCCCGCCGACCTGATCCTGCTGCAGGCGGACAAGGCCGAGACGCTGCCGCGGCCGTCCACCGGCGACGAGCTGCGCGAGACGGTGCTGCGGATGGTCGCCTCGCCCAACCTCTGCGACAAGACCTGGGTCACCGAGCAGTACGACCGGTACGTGCTCGGCAACACGGTTCTGGCCCAGCCGGAAGACTCTGGGGTGCTGCGCATCGACGAGCGCACCGGCCTCGGCGTGGCGCTGTCGGTGGACGGCAACGGGCGGTTCGCGCGGCTCGACCCGTACGAGGGTGCGAAGCTCGCGCTGGCCGAGGCGTTCCGGAACGTCGCGGTCACCGGCGCCGAGCCGGTCGCGGTCACCGACTGCCTCAACTTCGGCTCGCCCGAGGACCCGGCCGTGATGTGGCAGTTCGCCGAGGCCGTCCGCGGTCTCGCCGACGGCTGCCAGCAACTGGGCACCCCGGTCACCGGCGGCAACGTCAGCTTCTACAACCAGACCGGCGCGGCGGCGATCCACCCGACCCCGGTGGTCGGCGTGCTCGGCGTCTTCGACGACGTCTCCCGGCGGATCCCGATGGGCTTCCCGGTCCCCGCCGGCGACGCTTCCGCCGGCGAGCAGATCTTCCTGCTCGGCGAGACGGCCGTCGAGCTGTCCGGCTCGGAGTGGGCGTGGGTCACCCACGGCCACCTCGGCGGGCGTCCGCCCAAGGTCGACCTGGTGCGCGAGCAGCGGCTCGGCGCGCTGATGTCGCGGGCGTCGCAGGCCGGTCACGTCAGCGCCGCGCACGACCTCTCCGACGGCGGTCTCGCCCAGGTGCTGGTCGAGAGCTGCCTGCGGCACGACGTCGGGGCGCGGATCGCGCTGCCCGACGACGGCACGACCTCGTTCGTGTACCTGTTCAGCGAGTCGGCGGGGCGGGCGGTGGTGTCCGTGCCGCGCGGGCACGACAAGGCGTTCGTGGCGCTGGCCGCCGACTACGGGGTGGCCTGCACGCCGATCGGCACGACCACGCGGGAGCCGGTGCTCGAGGTGCGGGGCGAGTTCACGATCCCGCTGCCGGAGCTGCGGGAGGCCTGGTCGGCGACGCTGCCCGCGCTGTTCGGCGGGACGGCGGAGATCGCGGGACGGCACGGCGACCCGGAGCACGCGGCCAACCCGTCGGCGCCGGCGGGTGACCGCGGTGACGCGGTGCTCGTGAGCGCGGCCGCCGGGGCGGCGATGGAGACGGCGGCGCCGATCGAGGCTCCGTTGGCCGAGGCCGCTGACGAGGTGGTTTCGGTCACTCTTGAGATCGCCGAGCCGGAGGACGCCGTTCCCGGCGGCCCGATCGAGCCGACCGAAGACTGATCCACACCCGACGGTAAAGCCGGTCAGCGTCCACGCTGGCCGGCTTTCGTCGTTCCGGGGTGGTCCGGGAAAGCATTCGGCCCCGCGTCGACGACGCGGGGCCGAATCACAGCGTTCTCGGGCGGATTACCCGTCCCACTCGGACGAGCGTCGCTGGCCGGGGTGTGACGGCTGGGCCGGGCCTCGACCGGTCGGCGGCTGCTCGGGGTAGCCCCCACGCTGGTCGTACCCGCCCTGCTCGTAGCCACCGCCGCCGTACTGGCCGCCCTGCTCGTACCCGTCGTTCCGGCCGTAGGTGCCGCGCTGGTCGCCGTAGCCGGGCTGGTCGTAGCCCTCTTCGTACCCGCCGCCGTACTGCTGGCCCGCGCCGGCCCCGGCACCGTACGTACCGCCGGGCTGCGCGCCGTACCCGTTGCCGGCATCCTGCTGGCCCCACGAGCCGCCCTGGTCCGGGGCGCCGTAGCCGTTGTCCTGGTAGCCGCCCTGGTCGTACTGGCCGGGCGTGCCGTACTGGCCGCCGCCGTACTGCTGAGCGGCGGCACCGCCGTACTGGCCACCGCGCTGGTCGTAGTCGCCGTAGCCCTGGTCGGCCTCGGGGCGGTACATGCCGGTGGGCTCGTCGTACCGCTGCTGGCCGCCGCCGTACTGGCCGCCGGCCGCGGGCACGGCGCCGTACGTGCCGGCACCGCCGTAACCGTCGTCCTGCGGCTGGCCGTACGGGGTCGGCTCGGCGTACTGGCCGCCGCCGTACTGCTGGGTGCCGGCTCCGCCGTACGCCGGCGGCTGGTCGTCCCAGCCACCGCTGCCGTACTGGTTGCCGCCCTGACGGGGAGCCGGAGCGCCGTACGGGTCGGGGAACTCGTCCTCCACCGGGCGCTGCAGCATGGTCGGCGCGTCGGCCATCGGCGAGGAGGCCGCCCGTGGCGCCACCATGGTCGCGTCCCGTCCGGCGCCCATCGGCGAAGCCACCCGGGTCGCGTCGTTGAATCGGCCCTGGCTCGGCGGAACCATGCCGCCACCGCCGCCCATGGCGGTCGGGTCGTCGTCGGGGCCACCGTCGCCGCCGTTGTTCCGACGGCGCATCAGGACCAGCACGATCGCGCCCACGCCGGCCGCGACGAGCAGGCCACCGAGCACGATGAACAGCAGCGAGCCGCCGCCCTGGTCGGCCGAGGTCGCCTTCGTGTTCGGGTCGGCCGCTATCGAGTCCTGCTGGGTCGGCTCCTCGGTCGCGTCATCGGTCGCCTCGGTGCTGGCCTGGACCGACGCGGACGCCGACGGACTGGCCGACGCCGTGGTCGCGACCAGCTTGAGGGTCAGCGGCACGGTCACGCTCTTGCCGGCCGACGCCTGGATCTGCACGGTCGCGGTGTCGTACCCGTCCTTGAGCGCGCCGACCGAGATGTTGCCCGGCGTGATCGGCTGCGAGTCCGACGAGTTGAACGCGTACCCGCCCGAGCCGTTGGTGGTCGTCGAGTACGCGTGGCCGGCGCTGTCCTTCATGGCGACCGACGCGCCCGAGATGGCCTTGTTGTTCTGGTCGCGGACCTTGCCGGAGATCGACGTGACGGTCTGCGGCTTGTCGGGACCCTTGACGTTCACCTGCTGGTTGGCGCTGGCCGGCGACTCGCCGACGATCGTCGCCGTGACCGTGATGGTGACGGTCCGGGTGGCGCCGGCGTCGACGTTCGGCGCCTTCAGCGTGACGCTGAAGTCGCGGCCGTTCTGGTCGATCTGGGCGATCTGGTTGCACGTGCCCTGGCAGGCCATGCCGCTGATGTTGATGGTGGCCGGAGTGCCGTTCCCGCCGCCGTTGCCGTTGCCGTCGTTGGTGTCGCGCACCTGGAAGCTCATGTTCACCGTGCTGCCGGAGAGCACATCGGTGGACAGATTCGTGATCTGCACGTCGGGTGGGGAGGCCAGCGCTACCGCCGGTGCCACGACGATCCCGCCGACAACAACCGCCAGTAACGCACCGGCTTGGGCCCATCGGGCTCGAAGGTGCGTTGTCACGTCCACCGCCTTCCGGTCGCACGGTCTTCCCGGACTGTCTTAGGGTGCCGGTTACGTCCCGCGACTAAAACACCGTCGGCCACTATGCCTTGTCATGGGTCCATCGCGCGACCCAGGGGCGCGTACCAATCTCGGCAGAGCGGGTCGTATCGTCCCGACGTGTCCCCTGCGCACAATAAATCCGAGTCCGTGAAACACGCGTTGGACGCGCTGGATCGGGGTGAGGAACCCCAGCGTGCGGTGCTGCGTGACGCTGTGCGAGCACTGCTGGCCGAGTTGTCCCATCGTGCACCTGGCCGTTCGGTGGAGGTGCGAGTTCCGCCTTTCGGTGCGATTCAGTGTGTCGCCGGTCCCCGGCACACGCGCGGCACACCCCCCAATGTGGTCGAAACGGATCCGATCACCTGGGTGCTGGTCGCCACGGAGCGTGTGAGCTGGGCGGATGCGCTCCGTGACGGACGTCTCCGTGCGAGCGGCATCCGGACCGACCTCACCGAGTACCTGCCGCTGGGCGAGCAAGGCCCGGAGGACTGAGGCCGAGCCGTGCCCGGTCGGCTCGCGTACACTGGGCGATCGGAGCGGACCAGCACTTTCCAGCAGATCAAAGGGAGCGACAGGTGCCCCGAGGCGACGGCCGGTTGACCGACGATCTCGACCCCCAGGAGCGCGGCCCCCAAGATGCCTGCGGCGTCTTCGGCGTCTGGGCCCCCGAGGAAGAGGTAGCCAAACTCACGTACTTCGGGCTCTTCGCTCTTCAGCACCGCGGCCAGGAAGCGGCCGGCATCGCGGTCAGCGACGGCTCGGGCGTGGTGGTCTACAAGGACCTCGGCCTGGTCTCCCAGGTCTTCGACGAGCCCACCCTGGCGAGCCTGCGCGGCCACCTCGCGATCGGCCACACGCGGTACTCGACCACCGGCGGCTCGAACTGGGAGAACGCGCAGCCCACGATCCGCGCCACCACGGCCGGCACGACGATCGCCCTGGCCCACAACGGCAACTTGGTCAACACGGCCGAGCTCGCCCGCGAGATCGCCGAGCGCGGGCTCGAGGCCCAGGGGTCGTCGGAAATCGCGTCGACCAGCGACACCGCCCTGGTCACCACGCTGCTGGCCAGCCGCCCCGACCTGTCGGTCGAGGCCGCCGCGCTCGAGGTGCTGCCGCGGCTGCGGGGCGCGTTCAGCTTCGTGTTCATGGACGAGGGCACGCTCTACGCCGCGCGCGACCCCCAGGGCGTACGCCCTCTGGTGCTCGGCCGGATGGAGCGCGGCTGGGTGGTGGCCAGCGAGACGGCGGCCCTCGACATCGTCGGCGCCAGTTTCGTGCGTGAGGTCGAGCCCGGCGAGATGCTCGCCGTCGACGAGCATGGCCTGCGGTCGAGCCGGTTCGCCGCGCCCGACCCCAAGGGCTGCCTCTTCGAGTACGTCTACCTGGCCCGCCCCGACACCACGATCGCCGGCCGGAACATGTACTCGGCCCGGGTCGAGATCGGCCGCCGCCTCGCCAAGGAGCACCCGGTCGAGGCCGATTTGGTCATCCCGGTCCCCGAGTCGGGCACCCCCGCCGCGATCGGGTACGCGGAAGCCTCCGGCATCCCGTACAGCGCCGGCCTGACCAAGAACGCGTACGTCGGACGTACCTTCATCCAGCCGTCGCAGACGATCCGTCAGCTGGGCATCCGCCTCAAGCTCAACCCGCTGCGCGAGGTGGTGCGCGGCAAGCGCCTGGTCGTGGTCGACGACTCGATCGTCCGCGGTAACACCCAGCGGGCCCTGGTCCGTATGCTGCGCGAGGCCGGCGCCCTCGAGGTGCACGTGCGGATCTCGTCGCCGCCGGTGCAATGGCCGTGTTTCTACGGCATCGACTTCGCCACCCGCGCCGAGCTGGTCGCGAACGGTTTGGAGATCGACGGGATCCGGCGCTCGATCGGCGCCGACACCCTGGGCTATGTTTCCCTGGACGGCCTGGTGCAGGCGACCGAGCAGCCGAAGTCGCGCCTCTGCATGGCGTGCTTCGACGGTCAGTACCCGATCGAGCTGCCGGCCGGCAACTTGATCGGCAAGCACCTGCTCGAGGGCGTCGGCAAGCGGGCGACGATGCCGTCCGCGTCCGACGAGGTGGCCACCGCCGCGGTGGCCGAGCTCGAGACGGAGTACGACGACCGGGCGGCGGCCCGCCTGGTCGGCAGTCCGGGCGGCGCCAACGCCCTGCAGCACCCGTGATCTTTGTGACTTCTAAGGGGAATACCGTGACCCACGTGTCCGAGCGCAACAGTGCCAACGGCGCCGAGGGCGATCGCAGGCCGTGGACGGCCGGTTCCGGCCGTGGTGCTCGCAAGCGCTCGGTCACGTACGCGGAGGCCGGTGTCTCGATCGAGGCCGGCGACCGCGCCGTGGAACTGCTCAGGTCGAAGGTGAAGGGGACCACCCGGCCCGAGGTGATCGGTGACCTCGGTGGCTTCTCCGGCCTCTTCCGGCTGAACACGCAGAAGTACAAGAGCCCGATCCTGGCCTCGTCGACCGACGGCGTCGGCACCAAGCTGGTGATCGCCCAGCAGCTCGACATCCACGACACGATCGGCATCGACCTGGTCGCGATGGTCGTCGACGACCTGGTCGCGTGCGGCGCCGAGCCGCTGTTCCTGCTCGACTACATCGCCTGCGGCGAGGTCGTACCGGACAAGGTCGCCGAGATCGGCGCCGGCATCGCCGACGGCTGCCGGTACGCGGGCTGCGCCCTGCTCGGCGGCGAGACGGCCGAGCACCCCGGTGTGCTGCGCCCCGACGAGTACGACGTATCTGCCACCGGCGTCGGCGTGGTCGAGGAAAGCGAGATCCTCGGCCGGGAACGGGTCGAGGTGGGCGACGCGGTGATCGCGATGCGCTCGTCGGGCCTGCACTCGAACGGCTACTCGCTGGTGCGGCACGTGCTGCTGGGCGCCGGCCGGATGCGGCTCGACTCGGTGGTCGACGACTTCGGCACGCAGCGGACCCTCGGCGAGGAACTGCTCACCCCCACCAAGATCTACGCGAAGGACTGCCTCGGCCTGATCGAGGAGACCGACGTGCGGGCGTTCTCGCACGTCACCGGCGGCGGCATCCCCGGCAACCTGGTGCGCATCCTGCCCGAGAACGTCGACGCGGTGGTCGACCGCTCCACCTGGCGTCCTCAGCCGATCTTCGACCTCATCCAGGCCAAGGGCCGGATCGAGGACACGGAGATGGAGGCTACGTTCAACATGGGCGTCGGCATGTTCGCGATCGTCTCGTCCGACGACGCCGACCGCGCGATGGCCTACTTGACCGGCCGGGGCGTCGAGGCGTGGCAGGTCGGCGAGGTCATCGACGGCACCGGCGAGGTGCAGATGATGGGGCAGTACACCCGCGGTTGACCGATTCGATGGAAGAATCCGCGTGTGTCTATCTATGACACATGCGGATCTTTCATGTCGGTGCTGGATCGGGCGGCCTAGCCTCTAGGCGTACGCCGGACGGGGGTGTTCATGATCAAACGGTGGAGCGGGATGCGCGGCATAGCGGCCGTCCCGACCTACGTCGTGATGCAGCCCACCACTCTCTGCAACCTCGACTGCTCCTACTGTTACCTTCCGTTCCGCTCGCAGGACAAGCGGATGCCGGTCGAGGTGGCCGCGGCCGTCGCCGAGTCGGTCGGGTCCTTCGCCCGGGCCGGCCGGTTCTCGGTGGTCTGGCACGGTGGTGAGCCGCTGGCTACCGGGCGTGACCACTTTGCGGCGCTGCTCGCGCCCTTCGACGGCGCGATCGAGCACCACGTGCAGACCAACGCCACGCTGATCGACGACGCCTGGTGCGAGTTCTTCGCCGAGCATGGCGTACGGGTCAGCGTGAGCGTCGACGGTCCGGAGGCGCGCAACGGCGATCGGGTGACCCGCGGCGGCAAGCCCGCCTACGACCGGATCGTCCGGGGCATCGAAGCGCTGCAACGGCACGGCATCCCGTTCTCGGCGCTCTGCGTGGTCGGCGACCCGCGTCCCGGGGTGGCCGAGGAGCTGTACGCGTACTTCCTCGACCTCGGCTGCGAGGTGCTCGGCATCAACGTCGAGGAGCTCGAGGGCGTGAACACCCGGGCCAACCGGCACGACGCGGCCGACGTGACCGCGTTCTGGGCCGAGCTGGTCGGTGCCTGGCGCCGCGACCCGCGGATCCATCTGCGCGAGGTGGAGTGGTCGCTGCGCTACGCGGCCGCGGTGCTCGACGGGACCGCCGACGAGCTGCTGCCGCGGCGGCTCGACCCGATCCCCACGATCGCCCACGACGGCTCGGTGGTGCTGCTCTCACCCGAGCTGGCCGGCTTCCACGACCCCCGGTACGGCGATTTCACCAGCGGGAACGTGCTGACGACCCCGCTGGGCGAGATCCTGGCCGGCGCGGCCGGCACGCCCTGGATCGCCGAGTTCCTGCGTGGCGTCGAGGCGTGCCGGGAGAGTTGCCCGTATTTCGGATTCTGCGGCGGCGCCCACGCGGCGAACCGCTACTTCGAGCATGGCCGGTTCGACATGACCGAGACCGACCACTGCCGCAACAGCAAGATTCGCCTACTGGAGGGAGTGCTGGACCATGCCCGAGATCATGAACCCACGGCTGTCTGAGGCTGCGCAGCCAGAAATCGTGGGAGACGATCCGGTGACCGCACGGGTGCACGACACCCGAGCCGGGCTGGCTGCCCTCATCGCGGAGGCGGAGGCGGCCCGGGAACAGCGCGCGGAGAGCACGGCGGAGGACGGCTCGGCGGTCTGCGCCTGGAACCACTTCGAGAACATTCCCACGTTCTACAACTGGAACAACCGGCCGCGATAGGTCTGCGCAGTCCTGAAGCCCACGCGGGTGGTTGGCCCGCGTGGGCTTCAGTGTTGTTTGAACCGTGGGAAGTTGACCGCGACACACGGAAGCACGCGGTCAGCCGCGTGCTCTGTGCAAACCGGGTCAGTCAGCGCCTTGTCGGCGACCAGGAGTCCTGGTCGTCGTCCGCGTCGTCCTCGTCGTCGTCGACGAACTCATCGTTGTCGTCGTCGAAATGACGGTCGGACTTACCACTGGCACCCGCCAGTTCGCGCTGCAAGGCGGTGAGGTCGGTGTTCGGGGAGTGGTACTTCAGCTCCCGGGCCACCTTCGTCTGCTTGGCCTTAGCACGGCCGCGCCCCATGGCTCGACCCCCTCGCACAGAATTCGGGGCAGCCCGAAGGCGGGCCCCGATGACGTCAGGCATCTCTCGTGGGTCTTACGGTACATGGACGATGCCGCCTTCGGCACCTCGGGTTGCGTGTGACACTGCCGCGCGTCGCGGGTTTTACATCCCGGAACGCGCGGCAGCGACTCCAACCGCCCCACCTGCCACCCTAAACAGGACCAAAAGGCTGATCCGGCGGGTCTCAGCCGAGGTAGATCGCGCGCAAACGGCCGACCTCGGCCATCCTCTGCTCGGCCAGCCGATCGGCCGCGACGGCGGGTGCGACACCCTCCTCGTCGGCCAGCGCGAGGATGCGCCGGGTCGTCTCGAAGATCCCGGTGGCGCGCAGCTTGGCCCGTTCGAAGTTGAAGCCCTCGATCTCGTCGGCCACCTGGATCACGCCGCCGGCGTTGACCAGGTAGTCCGGCGTGTAGAGGATGCCCCGCTCGGCGAGCGATTTCTCGATGCCGGGGTGGGCCAGCTGGTTGTTGGCGCCACCGGTGATGATCTTGGCGCGCAGGGCCGGGACCGTGTCGTCGTCCAGGGCGCCACCGAGGGCGCAGGGCGCGTACACGTCGATCGCGGAAGTGATCAGCGCGAGCGTGTCGGGGACCAGCTCGATCTGGGGGTACGTGGCGCGGGCCCACGCCCGCGCCGTCTCGTTGACGTCGGTGGCGATCACCGTGGCGCCGTCGTCGATCAGGTGGCCGGCCAGGTACTTGCCGACCTTGCCGAGCCCGGCGATGCCGACCGTGCGGCCGGCGAGGGTCGGTGAGCCCCAGGTGTGCTCGGCGGCCGCGCGCATGCCCTGGAAGACGCCCCAGGCGGTCAGGATCGAGGAGTCGCCGGCGCCGCCGTGCTCCAGGCTGCGGCCGGTCACGTAGCGCGTCTCGCGGGCGATGACATCCATGTCCGGCACGTAGGTGCCGACGTCGCAGGCGGTGTAGTACCGCCCGTGCAGCGACTCGACGAACCGGCCGTAGGCCCGCAGGAGGCCCTCGGACTTGGTGCGGGCCGGGTCGCCCCAGATGACCGCCTTGCCGCCGCCGAGGTCGAGACCGGCGAGGGCGTTCTTGTAGGCCATCCCGCGGGACAGCTTGAGCACGTCGGCGAGGGCGTCCGCCTCGCTGTCGTACGGGTAGAAGCGGGTGCCGCCGAGTGCGGGCCCGAGGGCGGTGGAATAGATGCCGATGATCGCCTTCAGGCCGGTCTGCCTGTCCTGGCAGAAGACGACCTGTTCGTGCCCGGTGGCGTCGGTGCCGTCGGTGTCGAACACGCCCATCGCTGCTCTCCTGATCTGGTCTCGAGGCCCTTGTGGGGCCGTTTACCCGGCTGGGGTGTTGCCGGACATAGCGAGCGTAGTCGGGCGGACCGGCCGGTGATTACGCCCGCGCGGGAAGTTCCTTGCGGCGAAATTCGTGAAAGGATCGCGCCGTGCCGTCACTGTTCGCGTCGTACCTTCGGGTTTACGAACCGCTGACCGCGTTCGACCGCGAGCGCCAGGTTTTCTGGCGCCGGTACGCCCGCGAGGGTCGTGCCCTGGGCCCGGTCGACGGTCCGGTCAAGCAGCGCTCCGCCGTGCTCGAGGCGCTCGGCGCGGGGTGGACGCGCCTTCCCGACCTGCCCGATGAGGCCTACGTGCTCGAGTGGGGCGACACGCTGCTGGTCTGCCCGTGGAACCTGCGTCTGCGGGTCGCCGAGGCTGCCCTGAACGCCCGGGACGGGGTGCCCAGCGTGCTGGCCGACGCCTTCGTGCCGCCGGTGCTGGCCGGCCAGGCCCGCGCGATCGTGGAGGACTGGCGCAGCGGGGCCAAGGTGCTCGAGCACGGGGTGCCGCGGGTGCACGAGCAGATCGCGACCTGGGGCGTGCCGCTGCGCTGGTTCGTCTTCATCGACCTCGACGAGCGTGAGATCGAGCTGGCCCCCGGCCGGCGCACGCTGCGGTACCGCACCGAGATCTCCAAGGCCCGCCGCCGGGCGCACCGGGGCGTCTCGGTGCTGCGCAAGTCGCTGGGGGACGCGCCGATCACCGAGGCGGTCGAGGAGGGCACCCGGTGGCTGGAGGAGTTCCATCCCCGGTCGATCGTCGAGCTCGACTACGGCGGCCTCGTCAACCTCCTCCCGGATGACGACCTGGGGCAGGACGATTCACCCGGTCTGGTGGCGGCCGGCCTTTCCGCCCTGTCCCGGGGTGACGCCGACGCGGCCTCCGAGGCGTACGAGAAGCTCGTCGATCGCTGGCGGAAAGTGCAGCTTCTGGAGCGCTGCAACTGACCAGCCAAAACGGGACTTATCTCGATAAGACGACGCTCTCGGGAGCGCTCCCGAGGCGAATACTCTTCGTAATCACGGCTCCGCGAAGCGTGATAATCGGACTAAACGCGGCACTATCTGGCGTAGAAAACACGGAAAAATCGGGCATGCTTCATCCGTCTATCTGGGGACGTTCGTCCGTTCGGCCCATGTCGGACATCGGGGACTAGCCGGACCATGAGAGACGCACCGGCCGGCGGGACCCCGGCCGTTGTCTATAGGTACCTGTGGAGGAGTGACCGATGGCATCGCGTACGCACGATCCTGAGCCGCTACTAACGCCGGCCGAGGTGGCGTCGATGTTCCGCGTCGACCCGAAGACCGTCACCCGGTGGGCGAAGGCCGGCAAGCTCAGTGCAATCCGCACGCTGGGCGGCCACCGCCGTTACCGGGAGTCGGAGGTTCGTGCCCTGCTGCAGGGGCAGATTCCCACGCAGCGTCAGGGCGACTGAACGAACCGAGTCGAGACGTAGCATCGTTGCAAGGGGCGTGCGCTGGGGAAGGCGACCGCCCCTTCTTCGTGTCGGCTGATCGGTGGTGACCCCCATGAGTGAGCCACCCATCGGCGACGTCTTCGGCGAGATGATCCGGGACGCGTACGCGGTGCGGACCGGCGTGGGACCGCGTCCGCTCGCCGGCGGCCGGGTGCCGCGACCCGTGATCGAGGTTATCGAGCGGGACGACGGCCTGATCAACGGCGCGCCGGCCGATCACTATCTGGGTGAGCCCGAGGAGTGGCAGCCGCACGACCACCGGGCGCTACGCCTCTGTCGCGGCCAGGTGCTCGACATCGGCACCGGGGCCGGCCGGACCGCCGTCGAGCTCCAGCGCCGCGGCATGGCGGTGACCGGCCTCGACACATCGCCCGGCGCGATCGAGATCGCTCGGCGACGCGGCTTGCGCGACACGGTGGTGACAACCATTGACGCGTACGCCTCGAAGGCCGCGACGCGATATGACACGTTCCTGCTGCTCGGCAACAATCTCGGGCTGCTCGAGAGTGCCGAGCGCGCCCCGGTCTTCCTCGCCGCGCTGGCCCGCCTGGCCCGGCCCGGCGCCCGCATCGTGGCGCAGGGGACCGACCCGTACGGCACGACCGATCCGGTGCACGCGGAATACCACCGCCACAACCGCGAGCGCGGCCGGATCGGCGGTCAGCTGCGGCTGCGGCTGCGCTACCGGCGCCTGGCCACCGAGTGGTTCGACTACCTGAACTGCTCTCCCGCGGAGCTGGAGAAGCTGCTGGACGGCACCGGCTGGCGACTGAAATCGATCGACGACCAGGACCGCCCCTATTACCTTGCGGTCATGGAGTTAATTACGTGAACACACTCTCCCGCGACCAGGTGAAGGTCAGCCGGCGGATCTCGATGATCCTGCGGCACCGGCCGGAGTCCGCGGGCCTCACGCTCGACGCGAACGGCTGGGCGCCCGTCGCCGACCTGCTCGGCGCGCTGGGCATCACCCGCGCCGAGCTCGACGTGATCGTCGAGAACAACGACAAGTCCCGGTTCGCCATCGCCCGCCGCGACGACGGCGTCGACTGGATCCGGGCCAGCCAGGGCCACTCCCGCCGGGTCGAGATCGACCTCGACCTGCCGCCGGCCGAGCCGCCCGCGGTGCTGTTCCACGGCACCCCGCGCGACAACCTCGACCCGATCCTGCGCGACGGCCTGCGCCCGGGTAGCCGGCACCACGTACACCTGTCGAAGGATGTGCCGACCGCGCTGGTGGTCGGCCGGCGTCGCTCGGCCGATGTGGTCGTGTTCGAGGTGGACGCCGCGCGGATGGCCGCCGACGGGCACGTCTTCCATCGCAGCGAGAACGGGGTGTGGCTGACCCTGGCGGTACCGTCCGGGTACCTCTCGCTAAAACGGACAAATCCGCAGCAAGGCTGGTTGATCTAGTCTCCACAGTGGCCGAACGGCCCGATCGTCCGCCGCCACCGATTAGCGTGGTGCCATGGCGAGGATCACCCGGCGTGAGCTGATGAATCTCCTCGGTGCGTTCGGTGTCGTCGCCACCCTCGCGGGACTGGCCCTGGGCCTCCCCGCGATCGACCGGGCCCTCCCTGGCGAGCGGCCGGTCAGCGCCGACGAGCCCTACCCGATCGGCGCCGGCGTCACCGTGGTTCCGCCGCTCGGCGCGACCCTCGACGTCACCGTCACCCGGCCCGGCGGCACCACCGGCACCGCGCTGTTCCGGCTCGGCGGCGTGCAATACAAGATCGCCGTCCGCCCGTTCGACGGCGACCTGCGCAGCGCGGGATCGAGCCTCCGGCAGCGGATCACCGCGAACCCCGGATACCAGGTCACCGGCCCGCAGCTCGAGATCGCGACGGCCGACGGCCTGGCCGGCCTCCAGGGCGGCTACACGGCGCCGGGCCGTAGCGGCCGGTACGCGGTCTTCGTCGCCGACGGTCTCACCATCGAGGTCACCATCAGCGGCGTCGACCTCGACCTGGGCCGCACCCTGCCGCAGATCGAGGCGAGCACCCGGACCCTGCGGACCGACGGGCGCGAGCGGTGACAGCCGCCGCGGTCCGCCCCGCCCAGGGTGGGGCCCGCATCTCCGCGCTGGCCCGCGTTCCCGCGTTCTGGGTGGTGGCCGCCCTGCTGCTGGCCGGCGCGGTCCGGATGGCGCAGATCGCGGGACGACTCGCCTCGGCGTACCCGATCGCAACCGTCGCCGCGGTGCTGCTGTTCGCCCTGCTCGCGGTGCCGTTCTGGCTGGTCGTGGCCGAGCTGGACTTCCTCGAGCGGGAGCCGCTGGAACTGCTCGTGCTCGCCTTCGCCTGGGGCGGCCTGGTCGCCACCAGCGTGTCGATCCCGGCCAGCACGGCGCTGGAAGACCTCGTGGCCAAGCTCGGCTCGCCGCACCTGGCCGCCGACTGGGGTGCCGCGCTCGCCGCGCCCTCGGTCGAGGAGACGGCGAAGACACTCGGCGTGGTCGCGATCGTGCTGGTCGCCCGTACGCAGGTGAACAGCGTGCTGGACGGCGTCGTCTACGGCGCGATGGTGGGCCTCGGCTTCCAGATCGTCGAGGACATCGTCTTCGCGGTCGGCGCGGTGGCGCTGGCCGGGCAGGGCGACCAGGTGCAGCCGGTGATCGCCACGTTCCTGCTGCGCGGCTTCCTCTCCGGGGTGTGGAGCCACACGCTGTTCGGCGCGCTGGCCGGCGCCGGCATCGGCTATCTGGTGGTACGCCGCGACCGCCGTCCCGCGCACCGGGTCGGCGCGGCCCTGCTCGCCTTCCTCGGCGCCTGGGCATCGCACGTGCTGTGGAACTCCCCGCTGCTCGGCGACGGCCTCGGCAACGGCGCGCTGGCGCTGCTCGGGATCCTGCTGCTCAAGGGCCTGCCGCCGCTGCTGCTCATCCTGTGGCTGGTGCGGCGGGCGCACGACCGGGAGGCCGACTACTACGTCGGCCGGCTCGGCACGCTGCGCGATCCGGAGCTCATCACGGAGGGCGAGCTCGGGGTGCTGGGCTCGGGTGCGGCCCGGGCCGCAGCCCGCCGGTACGCGGGCCAGCAGGCCGGCCACGCCGGGCGCAGGGCCGTGCGCCGGTTGCAGCGCGCGCAGGCGCGGCTGGCGGTGGAGCTGAGCCGGGCTTCGAAAGAGACCGGCGCGAACTGCGACGAGATCCGGGTCCAGCGCAAGACGCTGCGCGGCCTGGGCCACCCGGAGGCGATCGCCGGCCCGCGATCGTGGCGGCACACGGCCTCCACGATCGTCACCACCGTGGTGGCGATCGCCGTCCTCTGGGTAGCTCTCTCGGCGCTCGGCGGCGCCTAGACCTGCGGCGGGATGCCTCCGTCGCCGTCGACGATCGCCTCGGGCGTGCCGTCCTGATCGAGGTCGACCATGGTGATGTCGACCTTGCCATCGCCGTCGGTGTCGAACTGGAACAGGTCGGGCTTGCCGTCCCCGTCGGTGTCGGACACCCACACGTCCGGCTTGCCGTCGCCGGTCGTGTCGTTCGCGATCAGGTCGACGCGGTCGCTGCCGCGCGTCTCCACGGTCTCCTGCGGCTCGGTCATGGAATCTCCCTCGAGGGGCGGATAGGTCATGCGAACAGTAGGACCAAGTGGCCACGTGCGCGACCCGGGCGCTGTGATCGAAGTCGCAGGAAAGGTGCCGACTCGGCGGTAACCTTGCCCCTCATGGATATCGCGGCCGACGGCATACAGACCCTGCTCGCGTCCGGGGGCGGCGGCACCCTCGGTGAGCGCATGGGCATCGAGCTGATGGAGGCCACGCCCGAGCGGATCGTGGGCACCATGCCGGTGGAAGGCAACACCCAGCCGTACGGGCTGCTGCACGGCGGCGCCTCCTGCGTGCTCGCCGAGACGCTCGGCTCGGTCGGCGCGGTGCTGCACGGCCAGACCGTCGACCGGCCGTTCGCGGTGGGCGTCGACATCAACGCCACCCATCACAAGGGCGTCCGCTCCGGCCTGATCACGGGGGTCGCCACGCCGGTCCATCGGGGCCGCACGATGGTCACCTATGAAGTGATAATCACCGATGACCTCGACGAGCGGATCTGCACCGCCCGCATCACCTGTCTTCTGCGCGGAGCGTGAATTCCGGTGCTTGTTCGGCCGTACGCGAGCGCTCCTTGACCGATCCACGTACCTTTCTTCACGTGACGGAGGTACCACAGCACGCTTTCGACGACGCGGCGCTGGTTCTGCAGAGTGCGCTCAGCGGCGACAGTGACGCTGTGGTCGATACGTTCGACGCCGTCGTCGACCGTTCCGGGGTCGTCGGTGCGTACGACGTCGCCTGGTGCCTCGCCGCCACCATGGTCGGGCAGGTTCCGTCCGGCGGCGCCTGGACGCTCGACTTCCCGGGCATCGACGACGCGCGATACGACAAGCGGTGGGTGGCCCGCTTCGTCAGCGCGTACGTGAACGGCGACATCCCCACCGGCGAGGCCCTGTTCGGCGCCGCGATCGCCGACGGCCAGCTCCCGGACTGCCTGCTGGCCCTGGCCGGCTCGACCGTCGCCACCCTCCGGCACCGAGCGGCCTGATCAGGTCTTCTTGAGGTACAGCGCCTTCGCGTACTGAGCGGCCGCGGCCTCGTTGTACATGCTCGCCTGGGACATGTACCACTCGTTGTCGGACAACGCCTTGCGCGCCTGACTCGTCCCCGACCACCGGATGTCGGAGTCCACCTGGGACATGCCGCGCGCCTTGAACTGCCGTCGCATCGCCATCTTGCCGGACTGGAACGCCTCGGCGGCCTCTTCGGCCTGCTTCATCGCGGCGAAGGCCTTGTCGCTCAGCGCCTCGGCCAAGGTCCAAGCCGCCTGTTCCGCCGCATTCGTGAATGTCAGCACGCCGCTCCTCCTCGAATAGCGCCTGTCAGAATCACATGATGTTGTTGCTCATCGATCTCGACAACACTCTTATCGACCGTCGCGCGGCCTTCAAGAGCTGGGCGGAGTCTCGCTACGGGGAATCCGAGGTGCCCTGGCTCGTCGAGGCCGACCGGGACGGCTACGAACCGCGGGAGAATCTGGCCTCGAAGATCGCGGCCCGGTACGGCGGCGACGACCAGCGGATCCTCGCCGAGCTGCGGGGCGGGATGGTGGAGCAGCTCGCGCCCGACCCGGAGATCGCGGCCGTGCTGAACGAGGCGGCCGGGGCCGGATTCGTGCCGTTCGTCGTGACCAACGGCACGGTCGCCCAGCAGGAGGCGAAGCTGCGCCGCACCGGCCTGGACGGGCTGGTCGCCGGCTGGACGATCTCCGAGGGCGCCGGGGTGCGCAAGCCCGACCGCCAGATCTTCGAGATCGCCGCGGCCGCCGCCGGGCTGCCGCTCACGGGATCCGGATGGATGGTGGGGGACAACTCAGACAGCGACATCGGCGGCGGAGTCGGCGCCGGACTGCGTACGGGATGGGTCGCTCTCGGCCGCGAGTGGCCCGCCGGGCTTGATTACCGCCCGGAAGTTGTCGGCGCAACGGGCGCGGCCGCGCTGCGGCTGGTGCTGGCGGCCGCCTGAGCCGCCGATTATTCCGCCGATTCTCCGTTGTGACATGGACAAAGGGCCCATAGGCCGGGTCACCGAGTCAGGTAAAGGTGTACCGGTGACCTCTCCGCAGACGTCCCGTCGTGGCGCCTTCGTGGCGCCGGCGCTGCTGTTCGTAGCGCTCCTCGGCGGCGCGTTGTTCTTCGGCCTGCTGGCCATGTCCGGAAAGTACGAGAACGGTGTCACGGCCAACAACGCGGCCGTCACCGATCCGTCCCCCTCCACGGCCGCACCCGAGGCGAAGACCATCGCCAGCACCCGCCCTTCTCACACCCCGCGGGCGACCACCGACCCGACCGCCACCCCGCCCACGTCGAAACACGAGCCCGACCCGCCCACCAGCGCCAAGTCGCTCGCCAACACCGAGGACGAGGTGGCCCGTCAGCTCGACGCGCTGCCCCACAAGTCGGTGCCCGGCCTCACCACCGCACCGGTCGTGGGCGACGCCTGCAGCCCGGCCGGCGCCAAGGCCCGCACTGCCACCGGCCAGCGGGTCATCTGCAAGTCCACCCCGAAGGACGACGAGACCCGCTGGCGAGTCGTCTGACGTTACGAACGCAGCCAGACCGCCTCGTCGCGGTGGGACTCGAGCGGGCCGGGGTAGTCCACTTTGTCGGGAATGCGCCATGGCTCGTGGACGGCCGGACCGCGTACGCCCGCTAGTTCCGGGACGTAGCGCCGCACGTAGTCGCCGTTCGGGTCGAAGCGGTGGGCCTGGCGGATCGGGTTGAAGCGGCGGTAGGGGCGGGTGTCGTTGCCGGTGCCGGCCACCCACTGCCAGTTGCCGGAGTTGTTCGGCACGTCGCCGTCGAGCAGCCAGCGGAAGAACCAGCGGACGCCGTGCCGCCAGTCGATGCCCAGGTGCTTGGTGAGGAACGCGGCGGTGATCAGCCGGGCGCGGTTGTGCATCCAGCCCTCGGCGCGCAGCTGACGCAGGCCGGCGTCGACGATCGGCACCCCGGTGAGCCCGTCCTGCCAATGCTTCAGCGCCTCCGGGTCGTCGCGCCACTCGTCGTTCGCGTTCGGCCGGAACGGCTCGGTGGCGATTCGCGGGAAGGCGTGCGCGACCTGGTAGTAGAAATCGCGCCAGCAGAGCTGCCGGAGAAACGGCTCGCCGCCGTGCGCCTTCGCCGCCTCGGCCACGGCCAGCGGCGAGAGACATCCGAAGCGGAGATAGGGGCTGAGCCGGCTGGTGCCGTCGCCCGGCAGGTCGTCGTGCTTTTCCGCGTACGCGTCAATGTCTTCCAGCCACGCGGTGAGCCGGCGCCGTCCCTCGGTCTCGCCACCCGCCGCGGCGCCGGGCGACTCCCCGGCGGGGAGAGCCGGCAGCCGCCCGACCGGAATGTCCGGCAGCGTGATCCGGCGCGGAGTGGCGACCTCGTCCCGCCATTTCGCGCCCGACCAGGCCCGATAGTAGGGCGTGAAGATCCGGTACGCGTCGCCGCCACCGCTCGGCCGCAGCTCGCCGGGATCGACGATCGTCACTCCGGGGAACAGGCGCAGCGCGATACGTTCGCCGCCGCATCGGTCACGCAGGTGACTTTCCCGCCTTTTCGCGTACGGGGTGACGTCCGCACCCAACCCCAGCATCGTCGCCCCGGCCTGCCGCGCGACCGTCATCGTCTCCGCCACCGGATCCCCGACCCGCAGCACCAGGTCGCCACCCCGCTCCCGCAGCGACGAGCGCAGATCGGCCAGCGACTGATGCAGGAAGCGCGACCGGTTGGGCGAGAGCTCGCCGAGCCCCGGGTCGAGCACGAACAGCGGCACCACCCGGTCGGCGTTGGCGCACGCGGCCGCCAGGGCCGGGTTGTCGTGCACCCGCAGATCCCGGGTGAACAGCACCACCGCGGTACGCGTCACGCCGACACCTCGGTGCCGGGCCGGGTGAGCAGGCTGCGGATCGCGACCGCCGCGCGGCGACTGTTCGGCACCGTCGCGCGGCGGGCGAAGACGTCGTAGTCGGCCGCCTCCACCTCGTCGAGGATGCCCCCGTAGAGCCGGTAGGCGGTGCGCATGCAGGCCTGCGAGGCGGGCTCGAGCAGGGGGATGCCGGGGGCGGCGAACGCGTAGTGGCGGCGCGCTCTGCTGACCTCGTACGCGATGAGGGGTTTGATCTTGGGGTTGTCGGGTCGCAGATCGGACGGGGTGAGCTCGAAGCGGGTGAGATCCTCGACGGGCAGGTAGACCCGGCCGCGCTCGAGGTCCTCGGCGACGTCCCGGATGAAGTTGGTGAGCTGGAACGCGAGGCCGAGCTGGCGGGCGGGCTCGCGCGCGGCGACCCGGTCGGAGGAGCCGAGGATCGGCAGCATCATGGTGCCGATCACGGCGGCCGACCCCTCCATGTAGTCGAGCAGGTCGTCGTAGGTCTCATAGGACGTGACCGTGAGATCCATCGCCATGCTGCGCAGGAACGTCACGAAGTCGTCCACGTCCAGGTCGAACACGGCGATGGTGTGCAGCACGGCCGGCAGCAGCGGATCGTCGACCGGCTCGCCGCGCAGCCCGGCCACGAACCGGTCGGACCACTCGGTCAGCCGCGCGGCACGCTCCCGCGCCGGAAGAGCCTCGGTGCGGTCGACGATCTCGTCGGCGTAACGGGTGAATCCGTAGAGGGCGTGCACATGACGACGCTTCCAGGCGGGCAAGAGACGGGTCGCCAGGTAGTAGGTGCGGCCGTGTTGCTTGTGCAGGGCTCGGCAGCGTTCATAGGCGATGGCCAGGTCCGCTTCCACAGGGTCCTCCGCAAATCGACGCAAGAATCGACGCAACCAACAACCTAGGGTACGGTAGATCTCGTGGCCAACAACACGCTCGAGGGAAACCGGCGACATATCCCCCGCCAAACGGGCCGCACCACGACATTGGTCGACGCGATCGAGGGCACGCTGGCCGACTTCCTCGCCGCCCGGATCGCCGCGCTCGATGCGACCGACCCCGAGCTCGGCGGCTTCGCCCGCACCGCGCGCGATCTGGTGCTCGCCGGCGGGAAGCGGCTGCGGCCCACATTCGCCTACTGGGGTTGGCGCGGGGTCAGCGACGAGCCGGTCGAGCCGGTGCTCCCGGCGCTGGCCGCGCTCGAGCTCATGCACACCTTCGCCCTGGTGCACGACGATGTGATGGACGAGTCGGCGACCCGGCGCGGGCGGCCCACGGCACATCGCATCTTCGCGAGCCGGCACGGCGAGCGCTTCGGCACGTCGGCGGCGATCCTGGTCGGCGACCTGTGCCTGGTCTGGGCCGACCAGTTGCTCGCCCGCACTCCGATACCGACGGCGACGCTGTTCGCGGTCCGCGCCCGCTACGACCGCATGCGGGTCGAGGCCATTTCGGGGCAGTATCTGGACGTGCTCGGTGAGACGTCGCCCGGCGACTGGTCGGAGGACCGGGCGCTGCTGGTCGCGCGGCTCAAGACCGCCAGCTATACCGTGCAGCGGCCGCTGCAGCTCGGGCTGGCGCTCGCGGGTTCAGATTCGCCGGAGATCGATCTCGCGTACGAGAACTTCGGCGCGCTGGTCGGTGAGGCGTTCCAGCTGCGGGACGACCTGCTCGGAGTGTTCGGCGATCCGGCGGTCACCGGCAAGCCGGCCGGTGACGATCTGCGTACCGGTAAGCCGACCACGCTGTTGCTGCTGGCCCGGCGTCATGCGCCGCTGACTCTCGATGACCCGGAGCGCCTGGCTCAGGAGATCGCGGCGACCGGCGCTCCGGCGCAGGTCGAGGCGATGATCCGGGAGCGGGTCGCCTCGGCGATCGCGGCTCTGGCCGCCGCGCCGATCGCCGCCGAGGCGCGGCACGCGCTCATCGAGCTGGCGGTTCGCGCCACGCACCGCCCGGCATGATGTCTGCCATGCGCCGTTCTGTCAGTGGGCCCACCGAGCGGGTGGTCATCGTCGGGGCCGGGCTGGGTGGGCTGTCGTGCGCGCTGCATCTCGCCGCGGCCGGGCGGCAGGTCACCGTCGTCGAGCGGGAGTCCGTGCCCGGCGGGCGGGCCGGGCGGCTCGTCGTCGACGGGTTCGAGTTCGACACCGGGCCGACCGTGCTGACCATGCCGTCGTTGATCGAGGAGCCGCTCGCGGCCGTCGGCGAACGGCTGTCGGACTGGCTGGAGCTGCTGCCGCTCGATCCGGCATATCGGGCGTTCTACCCGGACGGTTCCACTCTGGACGTTCGCACCGACACCCTGCGCATGGCCGCCGAGATCTCCCGGGTCTGCGGCCCCCGCGAGGCCGACGGCTACCTGCGCTTCGTCGACTACGCCCGCAAGCTCTGGCTGCTCGAACGCGACCATTTCATCGGCCGTAACCTCGACACCCCGCTCGACCTGGTCAATCTCAACCTGCTCAAGCTGCTCGGGATGGGCGGGTTCCGCCGGTTGCACACCAAGATCGGCCAGTTCTTCCGCGACCCCCGTACCCAGCGGATCTTCTCGTTCCAGGCGATGTATGCCGGGCTCGCGCCGCACGACGCGCTCGCGATCTATGCGGTGATCGCCTACCTCGACTCGGTCGCCGGCGTCTTCTACCCCAAGGGCGGCATGCATGCTGTCCCGCGGGCGCTGGCCGGCGCGGCCGAGAAACACGGCGTCGAGTTCCGCTACGACACGACGGTCACCAGGGTCGAGGTCTCCGGCGGCCGGGCCACCGGCGTGATCACCGAGGACGGCGCCCGCATCCCCGCCGACGTCGTCGTGCTCAACCCCGATCTGCCGATCGCTCATCGCGATCTTTTGCCTTCGGCCTGGTCGCGCCGGCTGCGCTTCGCACCCTCGTGCGTGGTCCTGCATGTGGGTTCCCGGCAGCCGTACGGGGGAATCGCGCACCACAACATCCATTTCGGGGCGGCGTGGCGACGCACGTTCGACGAGGTGATCCGGGACGGAATGCTCATGAGCGACCCGTCTCTGCTGGTCACCCACCCGACGCCGGACACCTACTACGTCCTTGCCCCGGCGCCCAACCTCGAGGTGGGACCGATGAACTGGCGCGGCGGGCTGGCCTCGCGGTATGCGGATTCGCTGGTGCGGACGCTCGAGAAGCGCGGGTATGTGGGCTTCGGCGCCGGAATCGAGGTGCTGCGGATCGTGACGCCGGCCGACTGGGCCGATCAGGGCATGGCGGCCGGGACACCGTTCTCGGCGGCACACACGTTCGGGCAGACCGGGCCGTTCCGGCCGTCCAACCTGCACCCGACGCTGCCGAACGTCGTCTTCACCGGGTCGGGAACTCAGCCCGGCGTCGGCGTACCGATGGTGCTGATCTCGGGAAAGCTGGCGGCGGCGCGGATCACTGGAGGCGGGCGATGAGCCATCGTGAGTCCCACGCCGTCGAGCTCGTTGACATCTCCGGCAAATCGGTCGGGGCGGCGACCGTTTCCGAGGCGCATCAGGCGCCGGGAATGCTGCACCGGGCGTTCTCGGTGTTCGTGCGCGACCCGTCGACCGGGCAGGTGCTGCTGCAGCAGCGGGCCGCGGTCAAGACCCGGTTTCCGCTGCGCTGGGCCAATACCTGCTGCGGGCATCCGCTGCCGGCGGAGGACGTGGCGGTGGCGGCCCGGCGGCGGATGGCCGAGGAGCTCGGGCTGCCGGAGATGGCGCTGACGCCGATCGGGGTCTACACGTATCGGGCCGTGGATCCGGCCGGGGGGCGAGTGGAGCACGAGTACGACCACGTCCTCCTCGGGGATCTGCCGGCCGGGGCCCGGGTGGTGCCGGACCCGGCGGAGGTGGCCGCACTTCGCTGGATCTCGGTGCCGGCGCTGCTGGAGAGTCTCGCCTCCGATCCCGCGCCCTATGCGCCGTGGCTGGCGGGGGTGACCGCTCGGCTGGCGGAGCACCTTTCCCGGCCGCTTGTGCCGCCGGTGCCGTCCGTGCCTCGGCCCAACGCCGGTCGTTTTGAGGTATCTCCGCCGGGTGGCGATCTGTCCGACGATGCGCCGGAGCGGTGGCCGGGTGGGCGTTGAGGCGCTGAGCGCCGGGGCCGTCGCGCGTCGCCTGGGGGTGGCGGTCACGACGTTGCGCACCTGGCATCAGCGGTATGGGCTCGGGCCCAGCCGGCATGTTCCGGGCCAGCATCGGCGGTACACGGCACAGGACCTGCACCGGCTCGAGGTGATGCTGCGGCTCACGTCGCAGGGGGTGGCGCCGGCGGAGGCTGCTGCCTGGGCTCGGCGTTCCGGTGCTGCTCTGGCGCGTCGTGTTTCCACCGCTTCCGGCTCTGCTTCCGGCTCTGCTTCGGGCTCTGCTTCCGGGTCTGCTTCGGGCTCTGCTTCCGGCTCTGCTTCCGAGCGGGACGGCGGGGGGCAGGCCATTCCGCTTGGGCGGGTCGGGCCGGCCGCGCGGGGGATGGCCCGGGCCGCGATGAGGCTCGACGCCGCGGCGATGCGGACGATCTTCGAGGGGGTGGTCGCCGAGCGCGGGGTGATCGCGGCCTGGGACGAGGTGGCAGTGCCCGTGCTGGTCGGGATCGGGGAACGGTTCCAGGCCACGCAGCGGTTCGTCGAGGTCGAGCACCTGATCTCCCGGTGCGTCAGCGAGGTGCTCGGCGCGGTCCCGCGGCCGGCGTCGCCCCCGCGGGTGTTGCTGGCCGCCGCCGACGAGGAGCAGCACACGCTTCCGCTGGAGGCCCTGGCCGCCGCGCTGGCCCAGGGGGGCGTCGCGACCCGGCTGCTCGGCGCCCGGGTGCCGGCTCGCGCGCTGGACGATGCCGTAACCCGAACCGGCCCCGCCGTCGTGGTGCTCTGGTCGCAGATGGCCGGCACCGGCGACCCCGCGCAGCTCGCCCGGGTGGCCGCCCACTCCCATCCCCCGCTGCTGCTGGCCGCCGGCGGCCCCGGTTGGCCCGCCGTTCTGCCCTCCGGGGTGGCCCAGCTCACCGAGCTCGCCGAGGCCGCAGAATTGGTCCAAGCCGCCGCCACGTGACGTTTCCGCTGATCAGGTGCCATCCGGATACCGGTTTGGAGACGGGGCGGTCGATCACGTATGCTTTCCAAGCCTCAAGCGGGGCCCGGTTGGGGTCTACGCCGCACAGTGTTGCAGACGTGCCATACTTGCGGGGTTGCCCTCATCGTCTAGTGGCCCAGGACGCCGCCCTTTCAAGGCGGTAGCACGGGTTCGAATCCCGTTGGGGGCACTGGTAAGTTGGCAGCAGGAGTTGCCGATAAGCCAGAGCAGTACGGCAGTGCAGCTACAAGCAAGGTCCTGTGGAGCAGTCGGAGTGCTCGCCGCCCTGTCAAGGCGGAGGTCGCGGGTTCAAGTCCCGTCAGGACCGCAAAGAAACACCCTGGCCAGGTAGCTCAGTTGGTACGAGCGTCCGACTGAAAATCGGAAGGTCGGCGGTTCGACCCCGCCCCTGGCCACGAGTCTGGGGCCGAAGAGTGCTCACGGAAAGCGTGAGCCGAGCAGCCTCGTTCCTTCCGCGCGACTTCGTCGCGCAAGCGGGGGCTACGCCACCCGCACCCCTCTGCCGGTCGGTCACTGGCCGTGGGTGGGGCTCGCTTCGCATCGCAGCTTTGAGAGCGGCTTCGCCGCCTCAGAAACAAAACCTCGCCTCCGCGGCTTTGCCGCTCGCCACGAGCGGTGTGCGCTGCTTGCCGTCCGCGTTTGCGTTCGTTGGCGTTGGCGGCGGGTGCCCTTCCCCTTCCTTTTCCATACCTGTGTCGCGGTCTGGGGGTAGGGCCTTGCGGGTGGAGTGGGGGGTGCCGGCGCCGCTGGGTGCGGCGCCGGCTGGTGGGCTGAGGATGGGGGACACCAGCCCTGGTCCTCCATCGCCCTCTCAGGTCCGCCGTGATCCCTCTTCCGCGACGCGAAGAATCGGCTGTTGGGGCGGCGGGCTTAGGGAATTGCCTGGTGTATCGCGGCCTCGATTCGGTCTACGGCTGCGAAGTCGCCCAGGCGGCGGGTTACGTAGGCGATGGCCAGGTGTCGTTGCGGGTCTGCCCAGCCGGCGTTGCCGCCCAGGCCGCCTTGGCCCCAGGTGCCGTCTTGCTCTATTTGGACGCCTAGGCCCCAGGTGACGTCCTGCTCTATGAAGAGGTCGGGGCCGGTGTACTGGGGGATCGCCAAGGATGGCAGGCGGCCGTCGAGGATGGCGGCGTAGAAACGGGCTATCGCCTGGGACGTGGCGTGGATGTTTACCGCGGGGACGGAGGACTGGCGCCAGAGAGGGCCGTTGAGTACCGCCAGGTCTCGGGTGCCGGGTGGGTTGCCGACCGCTCGGGCGTGGACCGAGCCGGGGGTGCCCAGGGACTCGGCTGGCCAGTCGGGGGTTTCGTACTCGAGCTCGGCGCAGCGGGATTGGTCGTGGGCCGAGAGGGCGAAGCCGAGATCCAGTTTCAGTGGGGCGGCGATCTCCTCGTGCACGAACTGGACCGGCGGGCGGCCGTCTACCCGGCGGATCAGTTCGCCGAGGAGGTGGCCGTAGGTCAGGGCGTGCTCGGCGGCTACCGTGCCGGGCTGCCATTCGGGGGCGGCCGCGGCCAGGTCGGCGCAGAGCAGGTCCCAATCGGACCACGCTTCTACCGGGCGAGGTGTCGGGAACGATGGCAAGGCCGCTAGGTGCGCGAGCACATCGCGTACGGAAGCATTGGTCTGGAACGACGGCCAGTAGGTCGCGGTCGGAGCCGGCAGCGTGATCAGGCCGCGTCCTTCGAGGAGCATGACGGCGGCGGCCATGATCGGCTTGCCGACCGAGTAGACGTTGACCAAGGTGTCGGTGTCCCAGGGCAGGGTGTGAGCCGCGTCACGCCAGCCCTCGCGGACGTCGACGATCGGCTCCCCGTGGCGCAGCACGGTGAGTGCCGAACCACCGCGCGGATCGGCGGCGAACGCCTCGCCCACCGCCTCGAAACCTGGTGCGATGAAGCCCTCCATGTGGCGCACGGTAGCCGCCGGACGCGCGGGTTCGCCGGTTCACCTGCGCTGACCTGCGAAGATGCGGGACACTGGTACCCGATTTGGAGCCTAGGGAACGACGCTGTAATGTTTTCCGAGCCGGCGGGGACGCGGACAGCCAAGCGGAGAGATCCGCGGGTGGCCGTCCCGCCAAATCCTTTGAACTCGGAACGCAGTCATGCTGCGTGCCTTGTGCGGGGGATGTACTAGGGCAGATGGGGTGGAACCGGGAGAAACCGGTTGACGAACTCCGGAAGGCCTAGTAAGGTTGAACGAGTGCCCCGAGGGCAAGTTGCTTCGGGTGTGGTTGTTCTTTGAGAACTCAACAGGGTGCTTGTAAAGCCAGTGCCAATTGTTTTATACCCTGGCCGGTTTGTTCCGGCTTGGATTCCTTTGGCAACATTTGTTTGTTGCCGGGACAGTTTTCCAAGTTTTTGTTGGAGAGTTTGATCCTGGCTCAGGACGAACGCTGGCGGCGTGCTTAACACATGCAAGTCGAGCGGAAAGGCCCTTTCGGGGGTACTCGAGCGGCGAACGGGTGAGTAACACGTGAGTAA
>NZ_KB903336.1 GCF_000379645.1 Paractinoplanes globisporus DSM 43857 | reverse complement strand
CGGATGCTCAAGTGGGGCTACATCGGCGCGGCGCACTGGTTCGTGATGGTCTCCTTCATGATCCTGTTCCTGCTGGTCGTGGAGGCGTACTTCGAGGTCGTCGACCCGAAAGGCGGCCTGCCGATCATCGGCGGCTGGACGCCGTACGGGCTGGTCACCGAGTGGATCGGGATCCTCGGGCTGGCCGGGATCCTGTATCTGATCGTGGTGCGGCAGCGGGCCCGGCGGGCGCCGCGGTCCCGGTTTCTCGGCTCGACGATGTGGCAGGCCCACTTCGTCGAGGGCGTGATCCTCGGCGTACTCACCTGCGGGTTTTTGATCCGGGGTTTCAAGGTCGCCAACGACACGTTCGAGTTCCCGACCTGGGCCACCCCGTTGAGCCACGCCGTGGGCAACGTGCTGCCCGCCGCCGCGGACGGGCCGACCTGGGTGGCGTTGGTCAAGCTGCTCATCTCGATGGGCTGGCTGATCACGATCGCGGTGAACCCGACGATGGGCGTCGCGTGGCACCGGTTCCTCGCGTTCGTCAACATCTTCTTCAAACGCAGCCCGGAGAAGCCCGCCGGGAGTGGTTTGGGCGGGCTGCGGCCAATGACCAGCGCCGGCAAGCCCCTCGACTTCGAGGACGCCGACCCGGAGAAGGACCAGTTCGGGGTCGCGGCGGTCGAGCAGTTCACCTGGAAGGGGCTGCTGGACTTCTCCACCTGCACCGAATGCGGCCGGTGCCAGTCGCAGTGCCCGGCCTGGAACACCGCCAAGCCACTATCGCCGAAGCTGCTGGTGCTGTCCCTGCGGGATCACGCCTACGCGAAGGCCCCGTATCTGCTGGCCGGCGGCGGGAAGGACCTGACCGGTGAGGAGACCGGCAGCGCCGAGCAACTGGCCGGGGTGGATGTGCTGGCAATGGCCGAGTCAGAGCGGCCGCTGATCGGCACCGCCGCCGAGAACGGGATCATCGACCCGGACGTGCTCTGGTCGTGCACCACCTGCGGCGCCTGCGTCGAGCAGTGCCCGGTCGACATCGAGCACGTCGACCACATCGTCGACATGCGCCGCTACCAGGTCCTGATCGAATCGTCGTTCCCGGCCGAGGCCGGCGTGATGCTGCGCAACCTGGAAAACAAGGGCAACCCGTGGGGCGCCCCGCAGAACACCCGCGAGGACTGGACCAAAGGCCTCGACTTCGAAGTCCCGCGAGTCGGCGAGAAAGACGACTTCGAATACCTGTTCTGGGTCGGCTGCGCCGGCGCGTTCGAGGACCGGGCGAAGAAAACCACCCGGGCGGTCGCCACCCTGCTGCACCAGGCCGGGGTCGACTACGCCATCCTCGGCGAGGGCGAGACCTGCACCGGCGACCCCGCCCGGCGGATCGGTAACGAGTTCGTCTTCCAGATGCTCGCCGCGCAAAACGTCGAAACCCTGACCGAAGCGAAGGTCAAGAAGATCGTCGCGACCTGCCCACACTGCTTCAACACCCTCGGCAACGAGTACGACCAACTCGGGCTGAAGGTCGAGGTCGTGCACCACACCCAACTGCTCGCCCACCTCGTCAGCGAGGGGAAGCTGACCCCGGTGGAGAAGATCGCCGGGGACCTGACCTACCACGACCCCTGCTACCTGGGCCGGCACAACCGGGTCTTCGACGCCCCCCGCGAAATCCTCGGCGCCACCGCCACCGTGGTCGAGATGCCCCGCAACCAAGAGCGTTCGTTCTGCTGCGGGGCCGGCGGCGCCCGGATGTGGATGGAAGAGAAAACCGGCAAACGGATCAACATCGAACGCACCGAAGAAGCCCTGGCCACCGGCGCCAAGACCATCGCCGTCGGCTGCCCGTTCTGCTACACGATGATCGGCGACGGCGTCACCGCCAAAACCGAACACGACAACGTCGAAGTCATCGACGTCGCCACCGTCCTACTCCGCTCACTCAAACAGGACGCCTAGGCGCTCGACCCGGCCGTCGCCGCCGTCGTGGACGCGATGATCGCGACCATCACGGCCGCCTGGATCTCCTCGATCGTCTTGCGGACCGCGTCGGCGGCCCAGGACCCCTCGCCGATCTCCTTGAGCCGAGCCTTGACCTGCTTGGGGTCGACGCCGCCCAAGATCTTGCGGTCGAGCTCGGTGGCAGCGACCAGCGCGCACAGCGCCCCCGTGCGCGGCTCGACCGGCCCGGTGCCGAGCACCGCGGCACGGATCCGCTCGCGGGCGGCGGCCTCGACGGCCGGCGGCTCACCGCTCGCCGACGGGTACTTCGTCCGGGGGAAAACCCAGAGCACCTTGTCCTTCTCCACGGTCAGCACGCCGTCGGCCACCAGCTTCTCCAGGATCCGTGGCCGGGCCTGCTTGGACAGCTTCGTGACCCAGTGGCCCGGTTTGCGAGGCTTGTCCTCAGCGATCCGGGCGAGCGCCTCGTCGGCGAGCGCGTCCCCGGTCGGCGCTTGATCGGTGACGATGACCCGTTTGTCCTGGATGTCGACGCGCCGCGCCAGCGCGAGCTCGAGCAGGATCGCCCCACCCAGGCCGTTGTCCAGGCGGGTGCCGTCGGTCAGCGGCGTGCCGTCCTCGTCGTAGGCCAGTAGCAGGAACTCCTCGGCGATGCTCATGCTTCGACGGTAACGGGTGGCGAGGCCCACGTACTTGCCAGACCCGTGTTCACGCATGCGAATGGCCGGTCCGGCACAATGAGGACCGAGGTGAAACCGATCATGGACGGCGTGCTCCTGACCGCGGTGCTTCCGTTGGCGGCGTTCGCGCTGCTCACGGCGGCGAACGCGTTCTTTGTGGCGGCCGAGTTCGGGCTCGTTACGGTCGACCGTGCGGAGATCGGACGGCGCGCCGCCGAGGGCGACCGCCGGGCACGCACCGTGCAGAAGGTTCTGCACAACCTGTCGTTCCAGCTCTCCGGTACGCAGCTCGGCATCACGCTGGCGACGGTGCTCACCGGTTACCTGGCCGAGCCGGCGCTCTCGAAGCTGTTCAACCCGCTGGTCGAGCCGATCGCCGGGGAGGCCACCGAGGGGATCACCCACGCGCTCGCGCTGATCGTGGCCACGCTGCTGTCGATGCTCTTCGGCGAGCTGGTGCCGAAGAACGCGGCGCTGGCCCGGCCGATGGTGGTGGCGCTCGCGACCGCCGCCCCGCTGCGCACATTCTCCCGGCTCTTCAAGTGGCTGATCGCGGCGCTCAACAGCTCGGCGAACTGGCTGGTCCGCCGGATCGGGATCGAGCCGCAGGAGGAACTGGCCAGCGCCCGCTCGCCCGAGGAGCTCGGCCTGCTCGCCGCGATCAGCGCCCGGGCCGGCGCGCTGCCCACCGAGACGGCGACGCTGATGCGCCGCACGATCCGCTTCGGCGAGAAACGCGCGGCCAAGGCCATGACGCCGCGGGTCGACGTCGTCGGGCTGACCACCGGCGCGAGCGTCGCCGACCTCATCGTGGTGGCGCGCGAGACGGGACACACCCGGTTCCCGGTCTACGAGAACACCATCGACGTGGTCACGGGGGTGGTCGGGGTGCCGGACGCACTCGGGGTGCCACTCGAGCGTCGTGCCGCGACTCGCGTCGCGACGATCGCCAGAGAGCCCGTGTACGTGCCGGAGAGCCTCAGCCTCGACAAGGTGCTCGCGGCGTTGCGGGCGGCCGACGCCGACCTGGCGATCGTGGTCGACGAGTACGGCGGCACCGACGGGGTGGTCACGATCGAGGACCTCATCGAGGAGCTGGTCGGTGAGATCACGGACGAGTACGACACCGACATGGACGTGGCCGGTGCGCAGGAGCTGACGGCGCCCGACGGCGGCAAGACGTTCGTGGTCGACGGCCTGCTCCGCGAGGACGAACTGATGGAGCAGACCGGATTCACGCTCCCCGAGGGGCCGTATGAGACGCTCGCGGGTTTCCTGCTCGCCCGGTTCGGCCACATCCCGGTCGTGGGCGAGTCGCTCGAGGAGAACGGGTGGGAGTTCACCGTCATGGAGGTCGACCGGCACCGGATCGAGCAGGTCCGGGTCGTGGCGCCGCCGGAGCTGTCCGATGACTAAGATCCTCGTCACGATCCTGCTGCTGCTCGGCAACGGTGTGTTCGTCGGCGGCGAGTTCGCGTTGATCGCGTCCCGGCGTACGGCGTTGGAACCTCTCGCCGCCACCTCCAAGCGCGCCCGGTGGGCACTCTCGGCGATGAGCCAGATCCCGCTGATGATCGCCGGCGCTCAGCTCGGCATCACGATCTGCTCGCTCGGTCTCGGCGCGATCGCCGAGCCGGCCCTCGCGCACGTGCTGGAGGGCCCGTTCGAGCGGCTCGGCCTGCCCGACAACATGCTGCACCCGGTCGCGTTCGTGCTGGCCCTGGTCATCGTGGTCTTCCTGCACACGGTGATCGGCGAGATGGTGCCGAAGAACATCACACTGGCCGGCCCGGAGCGCACCGCGCTGATCCTCGGCCCGTTCATGCTGGCCTTCTGCAACGCGACCAAACCGCTGCTCAACGCCATGCGCTGGGCATCGCGTACGGTGCTCAAGCTGTGGAAGATCGAGGCGACCGACTCCGTCAAGACCGTCTTCACGGCCGAGGAGCTGGCCGGCATGGTCACCCAGGCGCGCAGCGAGGGCCTGCTCGGCTCGGAGCAGTACGCCCGGATCCACGCGGCGCTCGGGCTCAACGACCGCACCGCCGCCGACACGCTGCGGCCCTGGTCGGGGGTGACCACGGTCGCGGACGACGTGTCACCGGCGACGATCGAGGCGATCTCGACCCGGACCGGGCGTTCCCGCTTCCCGGTGCTCCAGCGGGAGAGCCGGCGGGTGCTGGGCTTCGTGCACGTCAAAGACATTCTCGGGTACGCGGCGGGACAGCGTCGCCTGCCGATCCCGGCTGAGATCATTCGGCCGCTCGTGGTGGTCCCGCCGGAGCGCACGCTCGCCGACCTGCTGCTCCTCATGCGCCGCGACCGCCTGCACATCGTGCTGGTCAGCGACGGCAGGCGGCCGCTCGGTGTGATCACACTGGACGATGTGATCCATGCCGTGGTCGGCGAGCCGGCGCACGGGCTGGCGCCGGCGCGCTCCGCTTAGGGGGCAGTGGGCACCGGCGACTGACCGTTGGCGCCCTTCGCCTCCTGGATGCGGGCGTAGACGTGGGTGCGGAGCTCGACGAACCGGGCGTCCGAGCGGGTCTTGAGCTGGTCGCGATCGTCCGGCAGGTCGATGTCGAGGTTCTCCATGACGTGGGTCGGCGAGGACGAGAGCATCACGACCCGCTGGCCGAGGTACACCGCCTCGTCGATGTCGTGGGTGACGAACAGCATCGTCATGCCGAACCGCTTCCACACCGTGCGGACCAGGTCTTCCAGGTCGGCCCGGGTCTGCGCGTCGACCGCCGCGAACGGCTCGTCCATGAGCATGACCTTGGGCTGGAAAGCGATCGCCCGCGCGATCGCGACCCGCTGCTGCATGCCGCCCGAGAGCTGCCACGGGTACGCCTTGCCGGCGTCGGCGAGGCCCACCGCCTTGAGCGAGTCGGTGACGATCTGCTGCCGCTCGGCCCGGGGAAGGCCCTTGGACTTCAGCGGGAGCTCGATGTTCTCGCCGACGCGCAGCCACGGGAACAGGCTCCGCCCGTACTCCTGGAAGACGATGGCCAGACCGTCGGGCGGGCCGGTCACCACCTGGCCGTTCACCCGCACCTCGCCCGAGGTCGGCGTGAGCAGGCCGCCGAGGCAGCGCAGCAGCGTGGTCTTGCCGCAGCCGGACGGGCCGACGACGCAGGCGAACTGGCCGTCGGCCACGGTCAGCGTGATGTTGCCGATCGCCTCGACCTCGCGGCCCTGACCACCGTAGGTCTTGCGCAGCGAACTGATCTCCAGCACAGCTTCCTCCTAGTGTCCGCTGCGCTCGGCGGCGCGCGCTCCGTGGTACCAGTTCAAGACTCGCCGCTCGACCAGCGTGAACGCCAGAGAAAGCAGCACACCGAGCAGGCCGAGGACGAAAACGCCGCTCCACATCTCGGGGATCTGGAAGCCGCGCTGGAACTCGACGACCGTGTAGCCGAGGCCGTCGGTGGCGCCGAGGAGCTCGCCGATGACCATCATGATGATGCAGATGGACAGCGCCTGACGGGCGCCGACCACGATCTGCGGGCTGGCCGCGCGCAGGATGAACGTACGGATCCGGAGCCAGCCGTGGATCTTGTAGCTGCGGCAGGTGTCGGAGAGCACATCGTCGACCCCGCGCACACCCTCCACAGTGTTCAGCAGGACCGGCCAGACGCCGCCGACCACGATGACCAGCACCTTGGTCGGGTTGCCGATGCCGGCGATGAGAATCAGGATCGGCACGAGCACCGGCGGCGGGATGGCCCGGAGGAATTCGAGGATCGGTTCGAGCAGCGAGCGCAGCCGGCGGTTGGCGCCGATCAGCACGCCGAGACCGATGCCGACGACCAGCGCGAGGCCGTACCCGATGAACAACCGGATCAGGCTGGGCACCACGTCGCTCTTGAACCGAGCTGCCGTCCACGTATCCGGGAAGACCTTGACGATCGTCTCCAGCGGCGGCTGATAGAAGCTGGTGCTGCCGGCGCTCGCAAACCACCAGGTGACCAGCAGAATCGCCGGCAGCCCGAGGACCAGGGCGATTCGGCCGAGAGTGCGGGTCATAGCGGGAGCTCCCGTCGGACCGAGGGGTGCCAGGCGAGCACGATCCGTTCGGCGCGGCGGGTCGCGAGGTTGGCGAGCAGGCCGATGAGACCGGCGACGACGATCAGCGCGTACATCGACGGCACCGCGATGCTGCTCTGCGCGACGTTGATCTCTTCACCGATGCCTTTGGTGCCGCCGATCAGCAGCTCACCGGTGATGGTGAGGACCAGCGCGACCGCGGCGGCCAGGCGGATGCCGGTCATCGCGTACGGGAGCGTGGTCGGCCAGACCAGGTAGCGCGCCTGGCGCCAGCGGCCGAGCCGGTAGGAGGCCGCGGTCTCGCGGGCGACCGGGTCGACGTCGGTGACGCCGTGCAGCACCTGGATCAGCACCTGCCAGAAGGACGCGTAGACGACCAGCAGCAGGATCGACCGGACCGGAGCGCTGAACAGCACGATCGCCAGCGGCAGCAGCGCCACCGAGGGGATCGGGCGGAGGAACTCGATCGTGGACGCGGTGGCGAGCCGCAGCGCCGGGATCGAGCCGATGACGATGCCCAGGACGATGCCGGCCACGACCGCGATCGTGAGCCCGATCAGCCAGGTCGTCACCGTGCCGGCGACCGCGCGCCAGAAACCGGCACGACCGAACTCGTCGACGAGCGCGCTCACGATCTTGCTGGTCGGGGGGAAGTACTCGGCGGGGAGCACGCCCACCCGCGGCAGGATCTCTAGGAGCGCGCCGAAGCCGAGGAGCCCGACCAGCCCGAGCAGGGCCGGATTGTCTCCGGCCCTGCGCAGGATGGGTGGCGAAGTCGTCACTGCAGCAGCTTCGACGTGTCGACCGGGGCCGTGAGCAGGCCGTCCTTGACCATCAGACCGTTCAGGAGTTCGAGCGACGCCTTGTCGATCTCCGGGTTGTACTTCGGAAGGGTCATGGCGGCCGCCGCGTCGGCCTTGATCGTCGTGTAGGTGGTGACGATCTGCCGCACCTCGTCGGGGTGGGCGTCGGCGTACGCCAGCGACTCCTTCAGTGCGGCCGTGAAGCGCTTGGCCAGGTCGGCCTTCTCGCCCAGCAACTGGGCCGACGTGAAGTAGTCCGCGATCATCATGTTCGGGCTGACCGCGGCGAACGAGCCGATCTGCTTCCATCCCTTCGGCTGCACCGAGGAAACGAACGGCTCCACCAGGAAGACCGCCTGGACCCGGCCGGCGTCGAGCGCGGCGGCCTGATCGGGGAACGCGACCTCGACGTACTTGACCTTCGACGGGTCGCCGCCGTCCTTGCGGACGAGCTCGTTCACCGTGGTGGCCACGATGTTCTTCAGCGTGTTGGCGGCGACCGTCTTGCCCTCGAGGTCCTTGGGGCGGGTGATGGCCGGGTCCTTGACGATCAGGCCGCTGAAGTCCTTGGCCGGGTCGGCCGTGGCGTTGTTGCCGTTGGCGACCACCTTGATCGGCACGTTCTTGGACGCGCCGAGGAGCAGCGAGACCACGTTGCTAAAGCCGAACTGGTACTGCCCACTGACCACGGCCGGCACGATCGCCGCACCACCCTGGGCCTGTTCCAGGGTGAGGTCGATGTTCTGCTTCGTGAAGAAGCCCTTGGCCTTACCGAGATAGATCGGCGCCACGTCGACGATCGGGATGACGCCGACCTTGACCTTGTCGGGTGAGCCCGACGAAGAGTTGTTGTTCGAGGAGTCGTCCGAGCCACCACAGGCGGCCGTGCTGGCCGCCAAGGCAGTGACGGCAAGCAATGCGATGAGCCGTGTTCTCAGCATGGTTCTCAGCAACCTCTACGTCATCGAAGCCGGACCGGAATATTTCCACTGGTCGGAATTGACTGGTACTGAGCGCGAGGACGAAGGATCTACCATTCATAGACCAATGTCCCGTCCCCCACCGACGAGTGAGTTCAGGAAGGTTCCGCCGCCCGAGGGCGGCCGTTGCGTGCCTCAAGGGGCTCGAGTGTGTCCCGAGCCACTTGCCAGGAACGCTAGAGCCTCGGTTACAGGATTGTCAACGATTTTGCCCGGCGTTAGCAGAGCTGATGCGAAGCGGCAGATGGCACACTTATGTGACTCCGAAGCGATTGTTAACAATCGTGACGACATTGCTTCGGAGGTCGATTGTGGCGCCGGATTCCTAGGGCTCGGCGCCGTCGGCCAGGTCAGCCAGCCAGTCCCGGCTCGCCCGGGTGACCCGGGCCGGCACACCGAGATCGCCGAGCAGGCGCTCGGCGGCCTCCATCTCGTGGATCCGGCGCACGGCGTGCGTCTTCGAGCCGGTGAGCAGGCGCTGCAGGGTGGCGGCGTCGGCCCGGATCAGCTCCTCGGTGATGTTGCCGCGCAGCCAGTCGGACAGGCCGGCGGCCCGGGCCGCGGCGGTCGCCTCGAGGACGGCGGCCGCGAGTCCCTTGTAGAACACGCTGCGCAGCAGCTTGTGGGTGGCCGCCGAGCCGACCGGGCCGTCGAGCACGTCGACCTTGGCGCCGAGTGGACGCAGTACGGCGGCGTAGTCGGCGGCGGCCGGACCGCTCGCGGTCATCGGGGTGAACAGGCCGTGGCCGGGGACGGGGGACATCAGCGCGACGTCGATCACGCGTACCCGGCCGCCGGCCGCCTTTTCCAGGGACAGCTTCTCGGCCGGGGACGCCGTGTTGAGATCGGCCCACAGCGTGCCGGGGTCGCATCCGGGCAGGCCCTCGGCCAGGGCGTCCGGCGCGTCGGCCGCGCTGTTGACGCTCAGCACCAGCGCGGCGCCCTCGCAGGCCTCGGCGTCGCTGCCGCACTGCTGGACGCCGGGCGGAGCGCCGACTCTCGGGTCGTACCCCCGCACCCGCGCACCGGCCTTGACCAGACCGGCCGAGATGAGGCCGCCGGCCTCCCCTAGGCCGAGCACCGCGATCGTGACGCTCATCGCAGCTCGGTCGCGTCGATGTCGCGGAGCGCCTCGATGACGCTCGCGATGTGCTCGCGCATCGCGGACTCCGCGGCCTTGGGATCCCGCTCCCGGATCGCCTCGATGATCCGCTCGTGCTGGGGCAGCGAGATCGCCGGGCGTCCGGGGTGGAGCGAGATCATGAACTGGTGGCGGACGAGCTGGCCACGCAGCGTCTCGATGATGCTGTCGGCGGTGTGATGGCCGCCGATCGTGCGGATCAGCCCGTGCAGCCGCTGGTTGAGGTCGCCGTAGCGGCGGAACTCACCTGCGCTGACCGCGCGCCGCATCAGCAGGCCGATCTCGTCGAGCTCGCTGGCCTGCGCGTCCGTCACCCTCGCGGCGGCGCGGGCGGCGACCAGGCCCTCCAGCACCATGCGCACCTCGGTGATCTCGACGGCCTCGTCGAGGGTCACCTTCCGGACGTGCGCGCCCTTGTTCCGCTCGACCTTGACCAGGCCGTCGGCGGTGAGATCCTGCAGGGCCGCTCGTACCGTGAAGCGGCTGATCCCGAACCGCTCGCACAGCTGTGCCTCGACGAGCCGTTCGCCGGGCAGGTACTCGCCGCTCAGGATCGCGTCGCGCAACGCTTCCCGGGCGGCCTGAGCTTTCTGGTCGTCGGCAGGCAACCGCGTTCTCCTCAGGCTTTGATCAGCTGTTCCAGTCGCGGGTAGACCCGGCGGGTGTTGAGCTCGAAGACCTTGTCGCGGTCGTCGGGCGCAAGGTCCAACGCCTCGACGTAGCGCCGGGTGTCGTCGAAGTAGTGGCCCGTCTGCGGGTCGATGCCGCGGACGGCGCCGACCATCTCCGAGCCGAACAGCAGGTTGTCGATGTCGATGACCTCGAACAGCAGGTCGATGCCGGGCTGGTGGTAGACGCAGGTGTCGAAGAAGACGTTGCCCATCACGCTCTCGAACAGCGGTGGGCGGCCGAGCATGTCGGCCAGGCCACGGAATCGACCCCAGTGGTACGGGACCGCGCCGCCGCCGTGCGGGATCACGAAGCGCAGGTCGGGGAAGTCCTTGAACAGGTCGGCCTGCAGGAACTGCATGAACGCGGTGGTGTCCGCGTTCAGGTAGGCGGAGCCGGTGGCGTGGAAGTTCTTGTTGGTCACCGCGGACACGTGCACCATGGCCGGCACGTCCAGCTCGATCATCGCCTCGTAGAACGGGTACCAGCTGGGATCGGTCAGCGGCTCCGACGTCCAGTGGCCGCCGCTCGGGTCGGGGTTGAGGTTGCAGCCGACGAAGCCCAGCTCCTCGACGCAGCGGCGCAGCTCGCCGATCGAGTTCGCGATCGGCACGCCCGGCGACTGCGGCAGTTGGCAGACCCCGGCGAAGGTTCCCGGGTAGAGCTGCGTGACCCGGGCGATCAGGTCGTTGCAGGCCTGCGCCCAGCGGCGGCTCACGCCCTCGTCGCCCTGGTGGTGTGCCATCGCCGAGGCGCGCGGGGAGAAGATCGTCAGGTCGACGCCGCGCTCGCGCATCAGCCGCAACTGGCTGCCCTCGATCGACTCCCGGATCTCGTCGTCCGAGATCGCCGGGTACGCGGGCGGCGTCTCCCCGCCCTCCCACGCCGCGAGCTGCGCCTTGCGCCACTCGGTGTGCGGCGCCGGCACGGTCGTGTAGTGCCCGTGGCAGTCGATGATCACTTGGCGGCTCCCTCAACCGGCGGCGTGCCGTGTGTGTGGAACGAGTCGATGGTCTTCAGCCCCCACGCCTGTCCCTTCGCCCGTTCGGCCTCGGTCCAGTTCACCGGCTGCCAATCGGGGGCGATCACCAGACGCGCGCCGGCGTTACAGAGCTCGATGCGGTTGCCGCCGGGCTCATAGACGTACAGGAAGAAGGTTTGTTGAATGGCGTGTTTGTGCGGGCCGGTCTCGATGAAGACGCCCTGCTCGAGGGCGATGTCGGCGGCCTTGAGGATGTCCTCGCGCGTGTCGGTGGCGAACGCGATGTGGTGCAGGCGGCCGTTCGTGCCGGTGCGGTCGCGGGTGTAGACGGCGTCGTAGCCCTTGTTCGTGAACGTGGTCCAGCTGCCGGCGATGCTGCCGTCGTCGAGCACGATCTGCTCGGTGACCAGGGCGCCGAGGCTGTCGCGCAGGAAGTCGCGGTTGGCCTCGACGTCGACCCCGAGGTAGTTGATGTGGTCGAGCCGGCGCACGCTGACCCCGCGGGCCGGGTACGCCTGAGCCTGGTTCTTCAGTGCCGGGCGCAGATCGTCGCTCGGGCGGAACCAGGCGCTCTCGTAGTAGAGGCCGAACTCGTGCCCGTCGGGATCGGTGAAGGCGAACGTGGGGCCGTAGCCGGGGTCGCCGTCCTGCCAGCCGATGCCGCGGCCGGTGGCCTCGATCTCCTTGACCCGGTGCTCCAACGCTTCCGGGCTGGCCGCGCGCAGGAAGGTGCGCCCGACGCCGGAGGTGGCGTGGCCGGTGAGCTTGACCGTGATGGTCTCGTAGTCGTCCCAGGCGCGCAGGAAGACCGAGTCGCCCGACTCGCCGTTCGGCGTGAGGCCGAGGTAGTTGGTGAAGAACGCGACGCTTTCCTCGAGAACCGGCGTGCGGAGCTCGATGTGCGCTAGGTGCGCGATCTGGTGCAGCGGGGGCACGGGCTCTCCTTTGGTACGCGTTTGTCACGCTCGGGGGAAGGCGATGCCGTCGAAGAGCTTGCGGGCGGTGCGGACCACGCCCGAGCGGACCACCCGCGGCGGGTCGGCGTCACCGTCGACGATCACGTCGACCAGCAAGTGGCCGGTGGGGTGCTCGACATCGACCTGGGAGCGGTCGGCCGGCCAGTCGCGGGTGAGCTCGTGTCCGACGGCGCCGGGCAGCAGCATCCCGGTGACCACGCTGATCGCGGCGAGCACGCCGATCGAGGTGTGCGGCTGCACCGGGATGAATGAGCGGGTGCTGAGCCGGCCGCCGTCGCGGGGCGGGGCGAGCAGCACGGTCTTCGGCACCGAGCCCGGATCGTCGCCCAGGCCCATGAGCTGGGCGGCCTTGCGGCGGAACTCGTCGATCCGGCCGAGCAGGGGCTGGTCGGCGGCGAGCAGCGCGTGCGACTCGTACCCGGTGAGGCCGAAGGACTCCGCCAGCGCGAGCACCACGGGCATGCCGTTGTCGACGCAGGTCACCTCGATGTCGTCGATCTTGTCGCGGACCTGGCCGGTGGGGAGCAGGGAGCCGGTCGCCGAGCCCTCGGTGTCGGCGAACGCCAGGATCACGCCGGCCGCGCTCCGCGGAACTCCCGAGATCACGACGTCGCCGCGGTACTCGACGTGACCGCCGGGCGTGGGGAAGGTGGCGACCGCGACGCTGTCCGAGTTGATCATTTTGATGCGTACGCTGGTCTCGGTCTCGCCGGCCGGGAACAGTCCCCGCTCGACGGCGAACGGTCCCACCCCGGCCAGGATGTTGCCGCAGTTCTGCTGGGTGCTGACCGTGGGCTCGTCGACGCCGAGCTGGAGGAACAGGTAGTCGATGTCGGCGGACGGGTCGGTCGAGCGGCTGACCACGGCGACCTTGCTGGTCAGCGACGTGGCGCCGCCGAGGCCGTCGATCTGCCGCGGGTCGGGCGTGCCCATCAGGCGCAGCAGCAGGTCGTCGCGCTCGGCCGGGTCGGCGGGCAGGTCGGAGGGCTCGAAGTAGAGGCCGCGCGAGGTGCCGCCCCGCAGCATCATGCATCGGACGCCGGTGCTGTCATAGTCAGTCACCTTTGACGTACTCCTCGTGGGAGACGTACTCGATGCCCAGGCCGGCGAGTTTGTCGCGCAGGCCGTAACGGTCGAGGCCGAGCTCGCCCTCGGCGAACGCCGCCCTGGTCGCGGCCTCCTTCTCGAGGCGGGCCCGGCCTTTTTGGAGGGCGCGGGGCACGTCGAGACGGGGCACGACCGTGACGCCGTCGTCGTCGCCGAGGATCACGTCGCCGGGGTGGATCGTCTGGCCGCCGAGCACGATGGGAACGTTCACCGCGCCGGCGGTCGCTTTGACCGAGCCCTGCGCGCTGATCGCTCGGGACCAGACCGGGAAGCGCATTTCACGAAGATCGGCCACATCTCGTACGCCGGTGGCGAGCACTGCCCCTCGCACGCCGCGCTGTCGCAGGGCGCCGGCGAACAGCTCGCCGAAGAGGCCATCGGTGGAGGGGGAGTTGGTGGCCACGACCAGGACGTCGCCGGGGCGGCACTGCTCGACCGCTACGTGGATCATGAGGTTGTCACCGGGCCAGCAGAGGACGGTGACGGCGGTGCCGCCCATCTTCGCGCCGGGCCAGGCGGGGCGGAACTCGGGACCGAGATAGCCGACCCGGCCGAGGGCCTCGTGGACGGTGGCCACGCCGTAGCCGCCCAGGGTGTCGGCGTCCTCGATGTTCGCCCGCGGCGGATCGGTTACCACGACGGTCCTCATGCCCAAGCCTCCCGCCGCTGTTGTTTGCTGCTGTCGCTTCCCCAGAGCCTAGGGGAGGCTGGTGGATTGTCAACAATCGCGCCGACAGGATTCCGTGTGTTCGGAGGGGGTTTTGCGCCTGCAACCTGCGCCCTTGCTGATTGTCGACAATCTTGGCGGCTATCTTGTCTCGGGATTCTTGCGGGCATTTACCGCTTTCGAGTGCTTTTCGATGCATTCGGCCACGCCCGTGCTGAAAATTTCCCTCGGCCCGGCCTAATCCGGACAATTGCCGCATGTCTCGTAGCCGGCGGCACCTCGCCCTCACGGGAGTGCTCGTCCTTCTCGCCGGGCTCGCCCACGCGCTTCGTGCGCCCGATGCCCGCCCCGTTGCACTGCGGATCGCTCCGGTCGCTGTCCAACTCGCGCCGGTCGCTCGCCAGATCACGCCGCCGTCGCCGTCGCCGTCGAGTGGGGTGCTGCCGCCGAGCCCGTCGAGCGCCGCGGCGCCCATGCTGTCCGGGCGCATCGGTGTCGCCACCGCACCGGTCAGTCTCCGCTACACGTTCGACGCCGGGGTGCACCGTCCGATCACCGACCTTTCGGGTGGCCACGAGCTGTGGCCGCTCGGACAGAACGGCGGCGTGCTCCGACTCGTACCGCAAGGAATGGGTCTTGCCGTCGCCTATCCGGACCGATGCACCATGCTCCGGGAAAGTGATTGCCCGAGGGCGATCCTCCAGGGCCTCCGCGACGACAGCCTCAACCCCGGAACCCGACCGCTGCAGTACGGGGCGTCGGTGCTGATGACCCACGGTGACCTGTCGGACGGGGCGAACGTGGTGCAGAAGGGCTACTCGGTCGGCGGCGGCAGCCAGTTCAAGCTGCAGGTCGACCACCGTCTCGGCCATCCCAGCTGCGTGATCACCGGCCGCACGGGCCGCATCTACCGAGCCGAGCCCTGGATGGACGTGGCGGACGCCCGCTGGCACAACCTGGTCTGCGCCCGAGCCGACAACCGCCTGACCCTTTACGTCGACGGCGTGCCACGCGCCTGGGTCCGAGTGCCACCCCGCCTGGCAATCGCCAACGCCGAGCCGCTGCGCGTAGGCGGCAAGGGCCCAGCCCAAGGCAACGACCAGTACGCCGGCGAAATCGACAACGTCTTCCTCACGATTGGCAGCTAGGGTCTGTTGCGTTTGCTGCGACTGCTGCGGATAATTCGATTATCGTGGGGAGGTGGAGATGTCCGCAGCGTTGAGTTCGGTGAGCCCGGACGAGGAGTCGATCGCCGTGGCGGCGCAGGCACTTCCCCGGGTGCAGGAATACCTCCGCACCCATGCGTCCGGCCCGGCCATCGTCCGGGTGGTCGACGACGGCGATGGCACGGAGCTGGTCGTGCCTAGGGGCGCGGTTGAGCTCCTGGCACGGATTCTGGCCCACATGGCCAACGGGCACGGCGTGTCGGTGGTGCCTGAGCACGCGGAGCTGACCACCCAGCAGGCGGCCAACTTGCTCAACGTGTCCAGGCCGTACCTGATCGGTCTTCTCGAGTCCGGCGAGATCCAGTTCCGCAAGGTCGGCACCCACCGCCGGGTGCTCGCCGGCTCAGTGCTCGCCTACAAACACCGAGACGACATGAGACGACGTGTCGCGGCTGACGAACTCGCCCAACTCGCCCAGGACATGGATCTGAGTTAGCGGCATGTCCTTCGTCGTCGTCTACGACGCCAGCGTGCTCTATCCGGGCACGCTGCGGGACCTGCTCATCCGGATCGCCCAGTCGGGCCTCGTGCAGGCGAAGTGGACCGAGAGCATCCTGGACGAGATGTTCGCGGCGTTGCGCCGGCAGCGTCCCGACCTCGACCCTCGCAAGCTGGATCGCACCCGCGCGCTCATGGCGACCGCCGTCCGCGACTGGAAGGTCAGCGGTCACGAGTCGCTCGTGGATTCACTCAAACTGCCAGACCCGGACGACTGCCACGTGCTGGCAGCGGCAATCAAGGCCCGGGCGCAGGTGATCGTCACCGCGAATCTCCGTGATTTCCCTGCGGACGAGCTGCGTAAATGGGACGTCGACCCGAAGTCGCCGGACGAATTTGTACGCGACCAGATCAGCCTCGACCGCAGCGCGATCTACGCGTCGGTGCAGCAGATCGCCGACTCGTGGAAAAACCCGCCCGGCAGCATCGACGATGTCCTGGACAGGCTTGAACGCTCAGGCCTCGCGATCAGCGTCGCCGAGCTTCGTGCCCGTCCGTGACCTGCGCTAGCAGTGCAGACAGGGCGGCCGCGTCCTCTCGCCACTGAGCCTCGGGCATCTCGACGTTCTGCTCATCTGGCAGCGGGGTGCCGGTCGCCGGGTCGTCGCGGTAGCGCGACGTCACGTGTGTATGCAGGTGCGGCACCCGATTCCCGGCCGTCATGTAGTTGATTTGAGCGGCCGGAAGCACTCCTCGATCGCCTGTCCCACCCGCAGCACGTCGGCGTGATACCGATTCTCTTCGGAGGTTCGGCGTCAGCCATGACCCAAGGCGCGCGTGGGCACGCCAGGGCGCAGCCCGAGGCGTACGGGAAGGGAACGAAGCTGAACCACCCACCGAGCGCAGGGGAAAGTCAACGTGGGGGTCTGGGGGGTCGCCCCCCAGGCTGGAATGCGAGGAGGCCCGGTCCGCGCTTTCCGCGGACACGGGCCTCCCACCTCACGAGCGGGTGACGGGAATCGAACCCGCACTGTCAGCTTGGGAACCGTACAACGGCGCGTTGCGGCGGTCCCCGAGAGCGGGTCAACGCGGCAACGAGCGGCCCTGAGCGGCCTCGTGTGTCCTCGGCTAATGGCCCGTTGATGGCCCGAGGTCACCGCCCCGGGCCGACACGCGGGGACATAGCTCTGGGCTGCTAGTGCCTCGACGCTCGGTAGCTGACGATGGTTCAATGAGGACATGCCGACCGTGCTGGTTCCGATCACCGGTTCGGTGCTGGCTTGGGCCATGGGCGAGGCGGGCCTCACCGGCGCCGAGGTGGCGAGCGAGCTTGGCGTAAGTCAGAGCGAGGTCGCGGACTGGATTGCCGGCGTGACCCACCCCAGCAAGACGAGGTTTGATCAGCTAAGGAAGTTACTTGACCGACCCGAGTCGTTCTTCTTCCTTGCTAACCCGCCGCCACCTTCAGTCAGCACAACGCGGTTCCGTAGCCACGCGGGTCAGACCGGACCGCATACTCCCGCGCCTGACGATCTCAAAGCGATAAAGCTTGCACAGAACCTTCAACGCGTCATGCGATGGTTGGGTCAGGAGGGGGACCGCTTAGAGATTCCGCGCGCATCGATCGGAGATCCCTCCGAAGTTGTCGCCGAAACTGCCCGTGCTTGGCTGGAGTGGTCGACTCGCGACCAGATCAGTGCCAAAGATCACGAGGTCTCCAAACTACTTCGAAGTCGGATAGAGACGCGAGGCGTCATTGCGCTCAACCTGACGTTGAGCGAAGGTGGATTCCGTGGTTTTTCTCTACCTGATCCAGTTGCTCCAGTAATCGCCATTAACACTCGGGACGATACCCGGGCGAGATCATTCTCTTACCTGCACGAATGTGCTCACCTTATTCTCGGCGACGAGTCCATCTGCGACGCGCTTCCCGAGAGTGGAACTGAGAGGTGGTGCGACGGCGTCGCGGCGGCATTCTTAATGCCTCGACGCGTCCTTGCCGGATACGTTGTTCGGAGATTCAATGGGCAGAAAGTTGATAGCTACGAGCAGGTGCGCTGGGCAGCTAATCAGCTCAATGTGAGTCTCCGAGCAATGGCGCTCCGATTCGAGTCTCTAGGCATGGCCATGCCCGGACTTTACGGCAAGATCAACAAGATAGCGTCGATTCAGTCCAGGGGTGGTGGAGGTGGTGGACCGCCTCAAACAAGGGCTAGGCGGAAACTTCAGCGATATGGGGCAGGTTTCGTCGGTCGTCTTATGGCGGCCGAAGAAGAAGGCGATATAGACAACGCTGACCTTGTAGATCTGCTCAATCTCTCTAGGGCTGAGATCAAGGAATTGCGCGGCCTGCTTGATGAAGGCGCCCACTAGTGAGCGGCCGAATCTATCTGCCGGACGACCGCGCCCTGTTCTCTCTTGTCGATGCGGCTCCGCGACGCAAACAGGTATCACTTTGCGGCGCCATGGCCAAGCTGGTTCGAGGGCGCGAGCTGCGCTTTCCGCCAGAAGTGGCCGCCGATGTAGAACGTCGCGCTGACCCGGAGACCGACGCCGAGCTGCTTATTTGGCTTGGGGCTGTCCAAGGCAGCATGGATTGCACAGTTTCATACGGATACAAGCGGAGGGCGCAAGGATGGGCGCAAACCAACGGCTATCCCGAGGGTCTCGACTTTGTCATTGAAGGCCGTGAAGGAACCTGCATTGTCGCTGTCGTTGGTTACGTGCTCGAACTTCAGGACGCTGGTGTGAGCTGTTCAGTGGTCACGAACGATCACCGCACGAGGCCGGGCCGTGCGCCCCTCGGGGAGGTCTGCAAGAAGCTCGCCGTTCCGACTATAAGTCCAGCCGACTTCATCACCTCCGTGCTGAACCCGATGATCATGCCGCCACCGGCGTCTCCGCCGGTCTAGATTTGTTCAATATCGCGGTATGATGGTGCGAGGTAGTGGGTCAGAGACGGCGGCTTTCTGCCGGCTCTTTCGGCAGTCATCCGAATTAAGGCTTCACAAAACAGAAGTAGGGCACGTGACGGGTCGCTAAGGGAAATGCCACCCCGGAAATCAACAGCCGGGTATAGGGCTCCTTCGTGATGCTGCCTTTGCAAATTTCCAGACGGATCCCCGGCGACGTAGCGGCCTCTTTCCCTCTCCCTATTCTCGCTCAGGTCGTGCAACAGTGTTACTCCGTAAGTGAACTCGCTGGAGCGGGTCGCGGGGTTCAGAGTTCCATGCGAGCCGGCGATCAATCCAGGGTCGAGAACACAAGTGAGGTCTGGCCTGACATCTGGACTAAGCGACGACAGATGTTGTGCGACGGTTGCTGGCGACGAAACGGCGTCGTAAGCAAATAGGGCAAACATCGGCCTTTGGAAGCCTTTGATGGGACTCAAGGCGTTGATAGAAGCCCGTTTCTTGCCAGAATCTTTAATGCCATCAAGGCTTAGCCGGCTCTTCACCTCAATAGCTAGGTGTATTTCCTCAACAGGATGGAGTAGTTGGTTTGTCTGAGCAAGGACCGCCGGTGAGTCTATTTGGTCGTACAGCAGTAGGTCCATCTGCTTTGAGTATTTGCCTAATGAGTCGAACAACAGCCCTGTTCCGACTCCTAGCCTGCCTGGAAGCAATCTTTCGAGAATCCTGGCGAGGGCTAATTCGTTCTCGCGCCCGCGCTCACCTTGATGCGCGATCAAGCGGTTGAAGACCTCAACCTCTGCGTGCAGCCGCTGAAGCGCGCCGGCCCAGTACTGATCGATAATTCCGATGGCTCTGTCCCCCTAAGTTTGGGCAGCTCAGCGGTGCTCCGGGGACTCCGGGGACACGGGGGACAGCACTGTTGCTATGTCCCCCATCGAGGTGACAACCGCATCGGCGCCGGCGAACGCGTCAACCTTCCATGGTCGGTTCGCATAGCCGACTACGGCGACGTTGGCCGCTCGCGCCGCCTCGATGTCCGTGAGTGAGTCGCCCACCAGGGTGCACCTCGACGGCGCAACGTTGAGGGAGCGCGCGGCTGCGATGAGCGGCCCCGGATGCGGCTTCATCCGGAGCGGATCAGCGTAGGCCCTACCGATGATCGGGGAGATGTATCCCGCCAGGTCATGTGCGGAGAGGTACGCCTCGATCGCCGCCGCCGAGTTGTTGCTCACCACGGCGATCGGCAGGCCGCGTGCGCGTGCACCAAGGATCACCTCTCGGCTGAACGGCGTGGGTGTCGCGGTTGCCGAAGCGCGTAGCTCGGCGACGCACAGTGCGTCCTCAATCGTCGTTGTCACTTCGGCAGGGCAGGCCTCGCCCGCCCACCGCAGGACCTCTAACGGATCACGCGCACTACGCACCTCGCCCGGCGCCACGATGCCTTGCCTGTCGATCAGGGCGATCAACTGCGCAGCTATATCCGGCGCCGGGTAGCCGCCGAAGATCGAGCACACGGGTCCGTCGAAGTCCAACAGCAGCGGGCCACCACCGATGAGGTCTGCCAGCGGGATCACGATCGGTACTCGCGCGCGATGCTGTTCCACACCGAGTCGAACCAGAGGCGCGCGGATTCCACGAATTGCGTGCCGTGCGAGGCCTCATCGTCGTCCACCGCGTAGTGGAACAGGGTCGCATCCCTCCCCATGAGGTCGAAGATCTCGACCGACTCTCCGCCGATCGTCACATCGCGCGTGACCACTGGGTAGAACCCGAAGAACGCCTCTCGCCCGTTGAACATGTAGAGCTTGAACGACGGCGCGATGCCGTGCATTCGAACCTCTGCGGTCGCTGACTTCACCAGACCGAGGTCTGCGAGTTCTTGCACCTGGTCGATGATCCCGTCGATCGCGCGCCGGGTGATACGTTCCGCTCGCTTCCGCACTGCGGGATCGTCTGCACCCGTCGTCGCCAGTGCCGGAAGCGCCATCGGCACCGACATGTCACAGATCAGGACTCGGACGGCGATCGTCTCCGGTGCACTGCGCCCCGCTCGGACCATGTCCAACGCCTCGGCAATGGCGTCCCTCAAGGTCTCACCGGAGAAGCCTGCGAAGTCGATCGCCACGTGTGGATGTTCGAAGGCAGCTTCAATGAGCGGCCGCAGCTCGACCGGCCGTTGGGTCTGAGCGCGGACATAGATGCCGCTGCCCTGCCGACTGACGATCAGGCGTTCCGCTCGTAGGGCCTCGATCGCCCTCTTGATCGTTTCCCGCGCGACGTTGAAGCGGTCGGCAAGGTCGCGCTGTGACGGCAGCTTCACGCCTGGCGGAAGCTTCTTGGTCAAGATCGCGGCGCGTAGCAGGTTTGCGATCTGCTGCGACGCCTGTCGTGAATCGTCGGGGTCAAGGTCGCCAAGGAAGTCCAAGTCAACGGCCACCGGACGACCTTACACCGGACTAGCCCAGCGCAGGAAGTTCTCTAGTTTCCCTTGACTGGACTAGCCCAGTGGGCCTACCTTCGGGTTCAAGCAATTGGACTAGCCCAGACCATCCAATATCCGGAGGTTTGCAGTGCGAAAGCATCTGATCTTGTTCGGCGAGCCGACGCCGGCCGACCTGTCCGCGATCGAGGCGGAGTGGCCGCTGATCGCGGCCGAGTTGGCCGTGCTGGACGCCGAGATCACCAACATCTACGCCGCAGAGCACGGCGGCCCGTCGCCGCTGGACTGGCGTCGTCTGCGCCGGGCCGAGGCCCGTGTCATCCGCGTGGCCGCTGAGCTGGCCGCGCGTCCCGCCTCCGGCCGAGAGGTGGCGTGATGGCCAAGGACATTCAGCAGCTCAAGCGCATCGGTTGGGGCGTCAGGGGTGTGTTCGCCCTCGGCATCGCCGCTTCCCTGGCCGGCAACGTGCTGCATGCCGCGGACAACCCGGTCAGCAAGGCGATCTCGGCGTGGTCGCCGCTGGCGTTGCTGCTGGCCGTGGAGCTGATCTCCCGGGTTCCGGCTTCCCGCGGGCTGGCGTCGATCGGCCGGCTCGGTGGGACCGCGGTGATCGCGGGTATCGCCGCGTGGGTGTCGTACTGGCACATGGCCGGCGTCGCGGCCCGGTACGGCGAGACGGGCGCGAGCCCGTACCTGCTGCCGTTCAGTGTGGACGGTCTGATCGTGGTCGCCTCGATCTGCCTGGTGGAGATCGGCGGCCGGATCCGTGCCCTGACCACCGCTCCCGCCGAGGACGTCACCGCGTCCGAGCCGCTGCGCCCCACGGTGTTCGTGCGCGACGAGATGGCCGATCTGCTGGGCACGCCGATCGCCGAGCAGGAACCCGCCGCCACGCCACAGCCGGTCAAGAAAGCGCCCGCCAAGCGCGTCACGCCGCGGCCCGCGTCGGCCGACAAGGTGGCCAAGGCCGCGGCGAAGCACCCCGGCGCGACCATCGCCGAGATCGCGAAGAAGGCCGGCGTGTCCGTCTCGACGGCCCGGCGTCACCTACCCGCGGCCCGGCTCACCGATGCGTCACCGTCTGCCCCGGTTACTGCGGAAACACCCGTTCTCGTAGCCGCGTGAGGAGTGACCCCTGATGACCGAGACCGAGATCTTCGAGGCGTGCGCCGAGCTGCACAACCTGCGCGTCGAGCTGGCCGAGCTGCACGAGTGGGCCGAGGCCGCGCTCAACAACGACGGCCACGACCGGCAGTACATCGCCGAGCACCTGTCCGACGCGCTCGACGCCCTCGCGACCGGCCACGACGTGCCGGCGCACCCGTTCTGATCCCGCCCGGCGGCACGGCTCAAACCGACCAAAGCAGCGCCGCGCCGCCGGTCCCTCCGCAGCCCATCAAGACCAAGGAGAGGCACCCATGGTCGCGCAGACCACCCCCACTGTCACCACTCGACTCACCTGCGGCTGCACCGTTCCGAGCCGGCCCGGCGAGTACGCCACCTGCCCGAACGGCCACGAGCCGATGCGCCCCGACCACCTGACCCGCACCCGTCGGAAGGGCTGAGCACAGATGACCACCCCTGACCGCGGCCAGCCGGACGACTTCGACTGGACCGCCGCCGAGAACGACGTCGCCGACGCTGAGGTCGTCGACCTGGACGCCGCCCGCGCGCTGCGCCTCGGCCCGGCCGAGCCGGTGCCGGACGACGAGATCCCCGCCGAGCCGGGCGACGACGCCCCGATCATGGTGGACAGCGTCGCCGCGCAGCGCCGCCCGGGCCGGCTGTCGCTGGCGTCGTTCCGCGACGCCACCCGGATGCCGATCGTCCCGTCGTGGATGAAGTCGACGGCGGAGTTCGGCGGGAACCTCGCGTGGGCGGCCGGGTTCGGCGTGCACGCCCTGGCCTACCACGGGTTCCGGGTGCCGAAGTACGCGCTGCGGATCGCGTGGCGGATCCCGCGCGGCCTGATCCTGGTGGTGGCCGGCTACTTCCGCTGGCTGTTCGATCTGGAGGGCGAGGCGGTGCGGCAGGCCACCGTCCGGACCGAGGACGCCGAGACCTACATCAAGCTGGCCCGGCAGCGTGACCGCCGTGTCCGGTGGCGGGGCATCACCGCCGTGGGCACCGTCGCCGTGCTGGTCGTGGCCGCGGTGTGGCTGGCGTTCTTCGCGTCCCCGACGGCGCGGTATGCGGTCCTCGCCGCACTCGGCGTGCTGCTGGGCTACCTCGGCACCCCCGCGGACAAGCCACTGTTGGACACCGCCGTGGTCCGGCGGGACGTGGCGCCGCTGACATCGATCGAGGTGTTCAACGCGCTCGCGTCGCTGCGGATCCCGGGCATCGACGCGGCGATCCGCCGCGGGGACACCGGCCGGTCGTGGTTCCCGGACCCGATCTCCCGAGAGAACGGCGTCGGCTGGCGCTGCGTCGTTGAGCTGCCCCGCGGGGTGGTCGCCTCGGCCGTGGTCGACAAGCGGGAGGAGCTGGCTGCCGCGCTGACCCGTCCGCTCGGGTGTGTGTGGCCGGAGGTCAACGCCGAGGTGCACCCCGGCCGGCTGGTCCTGTTCGTCGCCGATCACGACATGTCCCGGGCGAAGCAGGCCGCGTTCCCGCTGCTCAAGTCGGGAACGGTGAACCTGTTCAAGGCGTCACCGTTCGGCACCGACCCGCGCGGCACCCTGGTCACCCTCACGCTCACGTTCGCGTCGATGATCATCGGCAGCATCCCGCGGATGGGTAAGACGTTCGCGCTGCGGTTGGTGCTGCTGATCGCCGCGCTTGACCCGCGGTCGTGGGTGCTGGCGTTCGACCTGAAGGGCACCGGCGACCTCAGCCCGTTGGAGCCGGTCGCGCACCGCTACCGGGCCGGCGACGACGACGAGGACATCGCCTACGTCCTCACGGCGTTCCGGGAGCTGCGCACCGAGATGCGCCGCCGGACCAAGGTGATCCGCGAGCTGCCGCGCGACCTGTGCCCGGAGAACAAGGTCACCGACGAGTTGGCCAACATCAAGAAGTTCGGGCTGCACCCGATCGTGGCCGGCGTCGACGAGTGCCAGGTGCTGTTCGAGCACCCGAAGTACGGCGACGAGTTCGAGGAGATCTGCACCGACCTGATCAAGCGTGGCCCGGCCACCGGGATCATGCTGGCGCTGGCCACCCAGCGGGTCGACTCCAAGTCCCTGCCCACCGGGATCAGCGCGAACGCGGTGCTGCGGTTCTGCCTGAAGGTCATGGGCCAGATCGAGAACGACATGGTCCTCGGGACGTCGTCGTACAAGAACGGGATCAAGGCGACCATGTTCGGCCGCCGCGACCGCGGCATCGGCTACCTCGCCGGTGAGGGCGACGACCCGGTGATCGCCCGCACGTTCTACGTGGACGCCCCGCGCGCCGAGGCCATCGTCAAGCGCGCCCGCGCGGCGCGGGAGAAGGCCGGCAACATCACCGGCCACGCCGCCGGCGTGGTGCTCGACGTCGCCGAGGTCCGCCGGGACACCGTCCTGGAGGACGTCGCCGCGGTGATGGCCGGCAAGAAGAAGGCGTGGGCCAGCGTGCTGGTCAAGCTGCTGGCCGGGCTGCGACCGGAGGTCTACGCCGAGCTGACCACCGATCAGCTTCGGGCCGCGCTCGCGCCGCACGAGGTCACGCCGGGGCAGGTGTGGGGCAGCGACTCGGACACCGGCGAGTCCGGCAACCGGCAGGGCTACACCCTCGCTGACGTCACCGCGGCCCTCACCAAGCGTGACGGAAACGGCGGGCGCGGCAAGACCAAGTGACCCGATCGGCGGTCCTAGGTCTAGGACCCTGTCCCTCCTAGACCTAGGACCCCTCCTAGAACCTCATCCGATCCCTGATCAGCGCCCTAGTACCTAGGAGCGCCGGCCCTTCACACCCTGAAACCGGTCCTGGAGGCACTGCCGTGACGACCCTCGCCCTCCTAGTCGTTCTTGGAATCCTCGGTTACGCAGCGTTCTACATCATGATGTGCGCGATCTCCCCGTGGGGCGTCTGCAAGCGCCGTCGCTGCACCAACGGGCGGATCTACTCCCGCGTGTTCCGCAAGACCTTCCGCGAGTGCCCACGTTGCAACGGCACCGGCCGCCGGGTGCGTGTCGGCCGCCGGATCTACGAGTACCTGCGCTCCGAGCACAAGGCAGGCACCCGATGAGCCGCAGCGTTTTCTCCCGCGAACTCCACCACAAGCCTGTCCCGCACACGTCGTGGTGCGCCCGCGATCACCGGTGCGGGCTGGTCGACCACCGGTCGGCGGACACGATCGTCAAGCTGCCCGGCCACGGCCGGTTCATCGTCACCCGCGTCCTCGGCCGCGACGGCAACGAGTACGCCGAGATCCGCGGCTTCGTACGGCTGCACACCACCGACGCTGGCGCCCGCTGGCAACTCGGCGAACTGATCAACGGCCTGCACCGGCTGCTCGGCTACCTCGCCCTGCGCCGCGGCGTCGTCCGCGACGGCACCGCGGTCGGGTCCGGCGCGCCGCGGCCGGCGATCGAGCGGAGGGCCGCGTGATGAGCCGGCCGCTGCTGCTCGATCTGTTCTGCTGCGCCGGCGGCGCCGGGGCCGGGTACACGGCGGCCGGGTTCGAGGTGGTCGGCGTGGATATCGTCGACCGGCCGCGCTACCCGTTCCGGTTCGTCAAGGCCGACGCCCTGTCCTACCTGGACATCCTCATCCGAGGTGGCGGGATCCGTGCGTTCACCCTGGTCAGCGCGTCCCCGCCGTGTCAGGCCGACTGCGCGCTGACCCAGGGCACCAACCAGGCGATGGGCTGGGGCCGCGACCACACCCAGCTCATCCCGCCCCTGCGCGCCCGGCTGGAGCGGACCGGTCTGCCGTACGTGATCGAGCAGCCCAACGGCACGGCGCCGGTCCGCAAGGACGTCACGTTGTGCGGGGAGATGTTCGGGCTCGGCGTGATCCGGCACCGCAACTTCGAGCTGGGCCGCTGGACGACCGAGCGGCCGGTGCACGTGCCGCACCGCGGCCGGGTCCGCGGGTGGCGGCACGGCGTCTACCACGACGGCCCGTACGTGGCCGCCTATGGCGCCGGTGGCGGCAAGGCGTCCGTGGTGGAGATGCAGGCCGCGATGGGCATCGGCTGGACGGACGTGCGGGAGGAGCTGACCGAGGCCATCCCGCCGGCCTACGCCGAGTGGCTTGGACGCTCGTTCCTCGCCGCGACCGAACGGGCGGGCGTACTGGGGAGGGCCGCCTGATGTCCAGGATCCGGGCAGCGTACTGGGATCCCGAGGGCACCCGGCACGGGGGACTGCCGACGTACTGGTGGCGCGGTGCGCCCGCTGGCTATGCCACCCGGCGTCAACTACGTGCCGCCGGGCTGTGCCCCGGTCGCCAGCCGATCGCCGCGCAAGTCCTGTGGGCCGGCGTCGGCGGCACCCGGGCCGCCTATTTGTACCGGCTCGATCGCGCCCGGCCCAAGCGCACCGCCACGGCCGCGCAGCGCCGGGCGATCCGGGCCGCGCTGCGCGCCCGCCGGACCTGCCCGACTTGCGGCGAGATCCGCGACTACTACATCCCGCGTTCGCTTAGCGAGTGCCTGACCTGTCACGACCGATGACCGGCCACTGGATCGCCGCGAGCAAGGCCCTCGGCCGCATGGTTCCGACCGTCGAGCCCTACCCGCACATCTGCGACCGGACCGTCGCGGCCGACGACACCGTCTCCGGTCAGCCGTTGCAGATCGCCCGGTGGGAAAAAGCGCGCTACTGCGCCGCCTGCGCCCACGACAAGCACCTCCGCGCACATCCGTCCACGCCCGACATCAGGAGGCCGGAACCCATGCCCACCAACGAAACCCTGCGGGACGTAGCGCTGGCCGCCGCCGCGCGCGGCTGGCACGTCTTCCCGCTGCGGCCCGACGACAAGCGGCCCGCGTTCCCCGACCACCCGGCCGACGCCTGCGCCCGGACCGATCCGCGCTGCCGCGCCGGACACAGCGGCTGGGAGGTCCGCGCCACCACCGACCCCGACCGTATCCGGCGCGGCTGGGCCAGCACGCCGTACGGGGTCGGCATCGCCTGCGGTCCGTCCGGGCTGGTCGTGATCGACCTCGACACGCCGAAGGACGGGCAGACCGCACCCGCCGAGTGGTCGGACCCGTTGTGCCGCAACGGTTCTGACGTGTTCGATCTGCTCTGCCGGCGACACACCGGCGTCGACTGCTCCGAGACGCTGGCCACCTACACCGTCACGACCGGGCGAGGCGGAACGCACCTGTACTTCCGCCACCCGGCCGCCGGTCCGGCGCTCCGTAACACGGCCGGGGAGCGCGGCAACGGCCTCGGCTGGTTGGTCGACACCCGCGCCCACGGCGGGTACGTCGTCGCCGCCGGGAGCACCGTCGCCGGGCGCCCGTACACCGTCTTGCGGGACGGCGAGGTGGCCGAGCTGCCTGGCTGGCTCGCCGAACGCCTCGCACCCGCGCCGCTGCCGCCGCAACGGCCGGTCGTTGTCGACCTGCCGACCGGCCGGGCCGGTGCCTACGTCGACGCCGCGATCGGCGGCCAGCTCGAGTACCTGCGGCAGGCCGTGCCGGGCGAGCGCAACCACGCGCTGTACGTTTCCGCGGTCGCCCTCGGCCAGCTCGCCGCCGGTGGCGCGTTAGGCGCTGACCAGGCCGCCGACCTGCTGGAAGACGCCGCCCTGTCGATCGGGCTGACCCGCTTCGAAACGCTGCGCACGATCCGGTCCGGGCTGGCCGCCGGTGCCCGTCGTCCCCGGGCGGTGGCGGCGTGAGCGGCGTGCCGGCCGACCGGCCGGGGCTGCACATCGCTGGGCCGGACGACGCCGCCGAGGTGCTGTCCTCCCCGGTCCGCCGCGAGCCTGCCCGGATCCGCACGTCGTGGACCGCCGCCGAGATCATGGGCATGGACTTCCCCGAGCCGCGCTGGGCCGTGCCGGGCGTGCTGTGCGAGGGCGTCAACTTGGTCGCCGGGCCGCCCAAGGTCGGCAAGTCGTGGCTGATGCTCGGCCTCGGCGTCGACGTCGCGTTGGGCGGCAAGGCGTTCGGGACGATCCCTGTCGAGGCCGGGCCGGTGCTGTATCTCGCCCTGGAAGATACCCCGCGCCGCCTGCAATCGCGGCTGCGCAGGGTGCTCGGCGACCGTAAGGCACCGGCCGGGCTGACCATGGCCACGACCTGCCCGCCGCTGCCGCAGGGCGGCGACGAGGCGATCGCCGCCTGGATCGACCGGCACCGGTCCGCCCGCATGGTCATCATCGACGTGTTCGCCAAGCTGCGCGGCATGTCGGCCCCGGGCATGTCGGCCTACGACGCGGACTACGCCGCTGTCGGCCGGGCGAAGAAGGTCGCCGACGCCTACGGCGTCGCAGTCATCCTCGTTCACCACGTGCGCAAGGCCGGATCCGACGACTTCCTGTCCGAGGTGTCCGGCACCAACGGCCTCGCCGGTGCCGCCGACGCGACGCTCGTACTCAAGCGGGCGCGCAACCAGGGCGACGGCGTGCTGCACGTGACCGGCCGCGACGTCGACGAGTCGGAATACCCGCTCGCCTTCGACCCCGCCGACGGGGCGTGGCGGATGCTCGATGGCCCGGCCGAGGATCACCAGCTCGGCGAGACCCGCGCCGCAATCCTGCGCTGGCTGCGCGGCAATCCTGGCTCGACGCCTAAGGCGATCGCCGAGGGATCGGCCCTGCCGTACGACCTGATCAAGAAGACGTGCCAGCGGATGCTCACCGACGGCCAAGTCGCGGCCGACACCGGCGGCCGGTACCGCGTCCCCGGTGTCCCTCCTGTCCCCGGTGTCCCCGAACCAGCCGTGAGCTTTGGAAACGACGGGGACACCTCGGGGACATCGGGGTTGTGGACGTGAGACCGGTAAATCAGCTGAAACAGGGAGCTATGCGGCTGCTTCGGCTCAGACGCATACAAAGACACCGGGGAGGCCGAGATCTTGGCTCAGCGTGGCTCTCAGGGGGCCGTTCTAAGCCTTTCTGCCGACGCGGAACGCCGACCCACTGCTCTCCGCCTCACGCCGTCTCAGCGCCCGCCTACGGCGCTCTCAAGCCCCCACTTCGTCCACCTGAGACACCCGCTCTCGAAAGGACCCTCCCCGATGGCTAAGCGGATCACCCAGACCCCGCCGGTCCTGGAGCTGCCCGCCGAGATGTTGACCATCGACCAGGCCGCCACCCGCATCGGGATGAGCGACCGCTACGTCCGCCGCGCGATCGCCGAGCGGCGGATCGCGGCCCACCACTTCGGCCGGTCGGTCCGCATCGACCCCGCCGACCTGGCCGCGTTCGTGCACGAAAGCCGAGTCGAGCCCATGACCGCAGAGACCGTTTGGCGCGGATTGAGGAGCGTGGCCTGATCATGCCCAACCAAGACGGACACCGCCGATTCGGCAATATCCGCAAGCGCGAGTCGGGCCGCTACCAGGCCCGTTACCCCGGGCCGGACGGACGCATGCGCTCCGCCCCGCAGACCTTCGCCCGCAAGGCCGAGGCCGAGAGGTACCTGTCGCTGATCGAGTCCCAAATGGTCCGGGGCGAGTGGATCGACCCTGAGCGCGGGAAGATCCGCCTACAGGACTACGCCGAGCGGTGGATTACCGAGCGGCCGAACCTGCGGCCCCGCACCGTGCACCTGTACCGCTGGACGCTCGGCAGGCATATCACGCCGCACCTCGGCGACATGCCGCTCAACCGGATCGACACGCCCATGGTCCGGGAGTGGCGGACGCGGCTACTCGCCTCGGGTGTGTCGGTGACCATGGCCGCCAAGGCGTACCGGCTGCTGCGCGCCGTCCTGATGACCGCCGTCAAGGAGGATGAACTGATCAGGGTCAACCCATGCCGCGTCGTCGGCGCCGACCAGGAGAAGCCCGCAGAGCGGCCGGTCCTGTCCGTCCCGCAGATCTTTGACCTGGCCGAGCGGATGCCGGACCGATTCCGGGCGTTGATCTTGGTCACGGCGCTTGGATCCCTGCGGTGGGGTGAGGTCGTCGCGCTGCAACGCTGCGACGTCGACCTGTCGGCCGGCACGGTGCGCGTGCGACAGGCGTTCGTCGAGCACCGGGGCACCGGCCTCATCCTCGGGCCGCCGAAGTCGAAGGCGGGCGTGCGGACCGTCGCCCTGCCCAAGGCGGCCCTGCCCGTGCTGAAACAGCATATGGGCGCGTACGTCGGTAAGGCCGCCGACGCGTTCGTCTTCACCGGCGAGAGCGGGCGCACCCTGTGGCGCGGCAACTTCAACAAGCTGGTCAAGTGGCCTGAATCGGTGGCGGCGATCGGCGCGGCCGGGCTGCACTTCCACGACCTGCGGCACACCGGCAATAGCCTCGCCTCGCGTGCGCCGGGCGCGAGCCTGCGCGACATCATGGCGCGGATGGGACACGACAGCCCGCGCGCGGCACTGATCTACCAGCACACCAGCAGGGAGGCCGATCACGGGATCGCCGCCGCGATTGACCAGGCAGTCGAGAGGTGGAGGGCCAAGCCGGAGGAAGCGCAGTGACCGTGATGTCGATCTTTCTGCGCGATACGCAAGATGTCGCAGCGTCCGTATGCGGCATTTATCCCCACTCACTCCCCGGCCATCTGTCTCTGCCGCTTGCCGAGGTACGGGGTGACTCACCTACCGTATTGACGTAAGCCCCGACGGGTCCTTTCAAACGCCGTAGACGCCGGGATTTGCGAAACGGCACCCGTCTAGACCACGGATGCCGTTTCAGATCACCTTCCCAAACCCGCTAGAGCACAGGAGGGCATGGCATGACCGTAACAAGAGGGGGAAGCCGAGACCAGGAACGGCCGCAAAGCCTTTCACCTACGGTCATTCGCGGCCTGCACGCTGTAAGGGGAGTGCTGTTGGCTCTCGCGGCGACGGTCACCGCTGTGACGGGGCTGATCATGGCCCTGATGCATCGCTGAGGCGCGCCTAATGGCCCGCTAATGGCCCGCCGGTGTTTCAGCATCACCTAGCAACACGGAAGCCCTGGCGGACCATCGGTCCTGACCAGGGCTTCCGCCTGTGGAGCGGGTGACGGGAATCGAACCCGCACTGTCAGCTTGGGAAGCTGATGTTCTGCCATTGAACTACACCCGCGGCGCGGCTCACTGTACCTGATTGGCACGGGGTGTGGCGGGACCGGGCGGGTCAACTCGCTATGGCTAGGGAGCGGGATAACTCGGCTCGCCAGGTGCGGGACAGGGGGTGGACCGCGGGGGTGGCGGCCAGCGGCAGGGCGCCGCCGGGGCCGTGGCGGCGGAGGGTTGCGGTGTCGACGTGGAGTTCGTAGAGGTGCCAGTCGACCTCGGGGGAGGCTCGCCAGGCCGCGGAGAGGGTGGCTATCACTACCGGGTCGTGGACTCGGGTGGCTTTGCCGGTCAGGTAGGCCTCGTCGTCGCTCTCCTCGGGCGGGAAGGAGTGCAGAGCGTAGCGGCCGTCGCGGGCCAGGTCGCGGCGTTTGGGGGAGGCCACGATGAAGCAGTACAGGCCCTCGTCGGTGATCACCGGGGAGACCGGGTGGATGCGCGGGGCGCCGTCGGGGCGGACGGTGGCCAGGTAGGCCATGCCGGGGCCGTACTGCTCGAAGAGGGCGCGGACGGCGGCAGCCAGCGACGGGTCGGCGGCGGCGAAATCGGACCAGGAAGCCATGGGGTGATTCTATCGAACAAATGTTCGACGCGCCCAGGGAAACACCCCGAAAGTGCAGCTCGGTATGGTGTTGCGATGCTGCTCTCCGACCGCGACCTCGTCAGCGAGATCAAGTCGGGCGATCTCGCCCTGGAGCCGTTCGACCCCGCGCTCATGCAACCGTCCAGCATCGACGTGCGGCTGGACCGGTTCTTCCGGGTGTTCAACAACCACCTGTACACGCACATCGACCCGGCCGAGCAGCAGGATGACCTGACCGCGGAGGTAGAGGTCACGGACGGCGACGCGTTTGTGCTGCACCCGGGTGAGTTCGTGCTTGCCTCGACGCTCGAGGTGATCACGCTAGGCGAGCAGCTCGCGGGGCGGCTCGAGGGCAAGAGCAGCCTCGGGCGGCTCGGGCTGCTGACGCACTCGACGGCCGGCTTCATCGACCCGGGGTTCTCGGGGCACGTGACGCTCGAGCTGTCCAACGTGGCCAATCTGCCGATCAAGCTCTGGCCGGGTATGAAGATCGGCCAGCTCTGCATCTTCCGGCTCTCGAGCCCGGCCGAGCATCCGTACGGCTCGGCCGTCTACGGCTCGCGCTACCAGGGACAACGCGGACCGACGCCGAGCCGGTCGGCGCAGAATTTCCGCACCTGGCCGACCACCTGAGCGAGTTATCCACAGGCTCGCGAAAGCGGGTGGCGCCGCCGACTCCCGCCCTGGAAAGCTCTCCGCATGACGGCGACAAGCGATCCGGTAACGGCTTCCTATTTAGACAAAACCCGCATTGCGTACGACGTGGTGGCGGCCGACTATGCCGACCTCGCGCGGGACCTGATGGCGGGTGCCACCTGGGATCGCGCGGTGCTGGGCGCCTTCGCCGAGATCGCGTCCGGCCCGGTGGCCGACGTCGGCTGCGGGCCCGGGCGCATCACCGGTCACCTGGCGGGACTGGGTCTGGCGGCGCGTGGCATCGACCTGTCGCCGGCCATGATCGAGGTGGCTCGGCGTGACCGTCCGGGCCTGAGCTTCGAGGTCGGTTCCCTGCTCGATCTCGACCTGCCCGACGGCGACCTCGGCGGCCTCGTCGCCTGGTATTCGCTGGTACATACCCCGCGCGAGCTGCTGCCCGTGGCGTTCGCCGAGTTCTTCCGGGTGCTGAGGCCGGGCGGTCACGTGCTGCTCGCCTTCAAGGCCGGCGGCCAGCGGAGGACGCTGACCAGCGGCTACGGCCACGACGACATCGACCTCGACGTGTACGAGTTCCCGCCGGATCTCGTGATCGAGCTGCTGACCGAGGCCGGGTTCACCGAGCGGATGCGGCTCGTGCGCGCCGCCGAGGAGCGGGAGAAACAGCCCCAGGCGTACGTCCTGGGGGTGAAATCCTAGGCGCGACGCACCCGCAGACCGTGGCCGGCGGCCGCGCCCAGGACCTGGTCGACCTGGTCGCGGCTCAGGCCCGCGGTCGGCACCGGGAGGAATCGGGTGCGGCTTCGCCCGAAGATCAGCTGACCGGGTGCTTCCTCGACCGAGCGAAAAGCATTCCAGCCGTACGCGTGACGCGCCGCCAAACTCGAGCTGGCGACGCCGCCGTCACTGATCTCGTACGTGGTCAGGTCGCCGTCTCGCAGTGCGTCGCGCGTGCCCGTGTTCACCAGGAACATGGGGATGCCGACGGCGATGAGCGCGCCGGCCAGCAGCAGCGTGAGGTACGGGCCGCCCGTCGTGAAGACCTCCAGCAGGAGGGCGAGCGCGATCGCGGCCCAACCGATGCCCCGGGCGGTCAGCAGCAGGGGACGCAGGCCGCGGCGGACGGCCGAGGCGACAAGCCGGGCATCCGGCCGAGCGGTGATCCGAAAGAACACTCCCAAAATGTAACTTTTCCGGCTCTTGCCCGGGTATGGGCTGGTCGGTGGATGCCACCGCGGCGTTCCGGGCCGGTCAGAGCCCCAGGAGGGCGGCCAGCCGCCGCCACTCCGGGAGCGGGAGATGGTCGGTGGGGTCGGCCGGGAGGACCTGGACGGCCACGTGGTCGGCGCCGGCGGTCAGGTGAGCGTCGATACCGGCTCGGATGTCCTCGTCGGGACCCCAGATGACCGCCTGATCGAGGAAGCGGTCGGTACCTTCGCCGGTCAAGTCAGACTTGTCCAGGCCGAAGCGGGTCAGGGCGTTGGTGTAGTTGGGCATGGCGAGGTAGCTGCGGGCCATGCGACGGGCCGCCTCGTGAGCCTGCTCGCGGTCGGCGCCCATGAAGACCTTCTGCTCGGGGATCAGCAGCCGGTCGGGGCCGAGAATCTCGCGGGCCGACGCTGTGTGCGCCGGGGGCATCAGGTACGGCAGGGCGCCCGCGGTCAGCTCCCGCGCCGCGGCCAGCGTGTTCGGGCCCAGGGCGGCGATCAGGCGCTCCGATGGCGGCACGTCATGGAGCTTGTCGGTGAGGAACTCGCGCAGCCGGGTCAGCGGCTTCACGTAGAGCTGGCCCATCGCCTCGGCCGTCGGGGCATGGCCGGAGCCGACGCCCAGGTAGAAGCGGCCGGGGAACTGATCGCTGAGCCGGGCGTGGCTGGCCGCCAGCCGCGGGCCGTCGCTGCGCCAGATGTCGACGATGCTCGTACCGACGACCAGGCGGGATGTGGCCGCGAGCAGGGCCTCCGGCAGCTCAAGGCTGTCGGGCGGGCTGCCGCCGATCCACACCGAGCCGAAGCCGAGCGACTCCAGCTCCTGAGCCGCGACGGCAACCCGGCCGCGTTCCTCCGGCCAGTGCCGGCGGGAGATCCAAATTCCGTAGCGCCCGAAGTCGTCCACGCCTCGGATCGTACGATCGTGGGCGAGCCAATGCCGGGAGAGGAACGTCACCGTGTACCTGATGATCTCTACGTATCTGGTCCCGCTCGACGAGGTCGCGAAGGTCCGGGACGACCATCTGGCCTTTTTGGAGGGTCTGTTCGAGAAGGGCACGCTGGTGGCGGCCGGTCGGCAGGACCCGCCGGTGGGCGGCATGGTGCTGCTCGACGTCGCCGACGAGGCCACGGCCCGCGAGGTGATGTCCCAGGACCCGTACGTTCTGCGCGGCATCGCCGGCTACGAGGCGCGGGGGTGGGCGCCGACCGTGGGCGCGCTCAAGGGCTACATCAAGTCCTGACCCGTCAGCAGTCCGCGAATGTCCAGGGAAATGCTGACCGCGGGCGAGCATTCGCTGACGATGACCGCGGTGCCCACGTAGGCGTCCGGGAACAGGCTGCGCAGCGCCGCGGCCTGGGCGCCCGTCGCCACCCAGTCGTCGACCACGAGCACCCGATCCTCCGGTCCGACCAGTCCCTCCCGTACGCCCAAATGCTGTTGATCTCCTCGGTGATCACTGGGGACCTCGGCCCACGTCATGGGCTCGGCGATCGGGCGGCGCGCACCGGCGCGGTAGGCCTCCACGAAGCCGGCGCCGATCGCCCGGGCCACCAGCGGGCCGACCAGGAAACCAGTGACCTCGGGGGAGACCACCACGGTGGGCGTCGCCTCCTTGAAGAGGTCGCCCAGCGCCTCCCCCAGACCGGAAAGGATCAGCGGATCGCGCCACCAGCCGGAGCGGTTGCTGACCACATATCCGGTGTGGCCGCCGGGGTCCGTCCACGCGAAGCGGGCCCGGAGAAGATCACGAAGATCGACTGACACGCGGACATCCTGTCACCGAGACCGGCCCGACCGTCCTACTGCGGTGAAACAGGTGGTTAGAACCGGGTCAGACTACGGGTCAAGTTGATGCAGTGACTCGCCCTGATCGGGCATGCTGTTCGGCGTAGCCATGCCGACTCTTCCGCCGGGCCGACGCCCGCTGAGCCCAGCATCCCGCGCCGGCCTCGGCGCGGCCCTCATGCTGCTCGCCGTCGTGTCCGCCGTGGAGCTCGCGGATGGCAAACAGGCCCATTTCATCGGCCTGTTCGCGGCCGTCCCGTTCCTCGCCGCCGTCTTCGCCTTCTGGCAGACCGTCCTGGTCGTGGGCGTGCTCGCCACGATCGTCGGGATGGTCTTCGTGGGGGTCGACGGCGGGCAGGGCATGTCCGGCCTGGTGAACATCGTGGGCATCATCCTCGCGACCGGGATCGCGGCGGCGGTCGCGACGATCCGGCAGCGGCAGGCCGACCGGATCGTCGAGCTGCAGCGGCTCGCGGCGGTGGCCCAGCAGGCGGTGCTGCGTCCGATCGGCCCGCAGGTGGGGGCGCTGGCGGTGGCCGGCCGGTACATCTCGGCGACCGCGGCCGCGGACATCGGCGGCGACCTCTACGAGGCGCTGGACACGCCGTACGGGGTGCGCATCATCATCGGCGACGTGCGCGGCAAGGGGCTGGACGCGGTCCGCCTCGCGAGCATCGTCCTGGGCTCCTACCGGCACGTGGCCTACGAGCGGGCCGACCTCAAGGCGGTGGCGGCCGATCTGGACCGGGCGGTGGCCCGCAGCGTCGGCGACGAGGACTTCGTGACCGCCGCCCTGGTCGAGGAGCGCGGGGGCACGCTCACGATCGTCAACTGTGGACATCCGGCGCCGCTGCTGCTGCGCCGCGGTCAGGTGATTCCGCTGGAGCCGGCGGCACCGGCGCCGCCGCTGGGCTTCATGCCGGAGGTCAAGGCGCGGGTGGAGAGGCTGGAGCCGGGCGACCGTCTGCTGCTGTTCACCGACGGGCTGGGCGAGGCGCGGCGAGACGGCGAGTTCTTCCCGACCGCCGATCGCGCGTGGCGGCTGCTCGGCCACGGGACCGTGGGCGACGGCCTGGCATCGCTGGAGACCGCCCTGATCGACTGGGTGCACGGCCGTCTCGAGGACGACATCGCGCTGGTCCTGCTGGAGTACGCGGGACCCGACGACGGCCCGACCGTCCCGATCCCGAGCTGGGAAGTCGGCGCCGCCGGAAGCTAAAAGCCAGCCGGAAGCCGAAGCTGGCCGGAAGCTAGGCGGCGGCCGTTTCCTTGTCGCCGGCCGGCTTGTTGACTATGGGGGCGGGCTGGTTGACGACCGGGGCGGGGGAGACCGGCGCTGCGGCGGGGGAGACCGGTTCGACCGGCTCGGCGCGGCGGTGTCGTCCGACGTAGTGGCGTGGGTGGGCCGCCTGACGAGGCTCGGGAATCAGGTTCTTGATCGTGGCGAACATGGCGCCCCCTTGGCGTCCTTGGCGTCGGCGAAGCTCTATCCCAAGCAACGAGCCACGAGACAGCTCGATACGTCGGCCGGGCGGGCGTCCGCGGTTATTGGCCGAACGGTCATCCAGCCCCTCCGATCGGTCCGCCTTGATATGCCGAACCGGCACCAGGCCAAAGATCTCCTTGCGGGTTGTCCGCTCCTACCGATGGGTAATACAGTGGGAGTTACTGACGGGTAACTCGCGTTTCACTCGCGTCGTTCGGAAGCGGGGCCAGCTCCATGACTCACTACAAGAGCAACCTTCGAGACCTCCAGTTCAACCTGTTCGAGGTCTTCGAGGCTGATCGTGCGTTCGGCCAGGCGCCGTACGAGGAGATCGACGCGGACACCGCACGCGACGTTCTCACCGAGATCAACCGACTGGCCACCGAAGATCTGGCCGCCAGCTACGTCGAGGCCGACCGCAACCCGCCGGTCTTCGACCCGATCACGCACACCGCTCCGCTGCCCGAGTCGTTCAAGAAGTCGTTCGAGACCTGGATGGCGGCCGAGTTCTGGCGCCTCGACCTGCCCTCCGAGCTGGGTGGCACGCTGGCGCCGCGGGCCCTGTGGTGGTCGCTGGCCGAGCAGGTGCTCGGCGCGAACGCCCCCGTCTGGATGTACTCCTCCGGCCCGTCCTTCGCGCACGTGGTGTTCGCCGAGGGCACGGCCGAGCAGAAGGAGTGGGCCAAGCTCTTCGTCGAGAAGCAGTGGGGCTCGACCATGGTGCTCACCGAGCCCGACGCGGGTTCGGACGTCGGTGCCGGCCGCGCCCGCGCGATCCCGCAGGCCGACGGCTCGTGGCACATCGAGGGCGTCAAGCGGTTCATCACCTCGGGCGAGCACGACCTGAGCGACAACATCATCCACTACGTGCTGGCCCGCCCGGTCGGCGTCGAGGGCGTCGGCGGCCCGGGCACCAAGGGCCTGTCGCTGTTCATCGTGCCGAAATACCACTTCGACGCGGAGACCGGCGAGCTCGGCGAGCGCAACGGCGTCTACGCCACCAACGTCGAGCACAAGATGGGCCTCAAGGTCTCCAACACCTGCGAGCTGACCTTCGGCGAGCACGGAACGCCGGCCAAGGGCTGGCTGCTCGGCGACGTGCACCAGGGCATCCGGCAGATGTTCATGATCATTGAGTACGCCCGGATGATGGTCGGCACGAAGGCGATCGCGACCCTGTCGACCGGTTACCTGAACGCGCTCGAGTACGCCAAGAACCGCGTCCAGGGCGCCGACCTCGTGCAGAACGACGACAAGGCCGCGCCCCGCGTCACGATCACGCACCACCCCGACGTACGCCGCTCGCTGATGCTGCAGAAGTCGTACTCCGAGGCCCTGCGCGCGCTGGTCATCTACACCGCGACCTGGCAGGACAAGGTCGCGATCGCGCAGGCGGCCGGCGACGAGAAGGCCGCCAAGGCCGCCGCCAAGGTCAACGACCTGCTGCTTCCGCTGGTCAAGGGCGTGGGCTCCGAGCGGGCGTATGAGCTTCTCGGGCACGAGTCGCTGCAGACCTTCGGTGGCTCCGGCTTCCTGCAGGACTACCCGCTCGAGCAGTACGTCCGCGACGCGAAGATCGACACCCTGTACGAGGGCACCACGGCGATCCAGAGCCTCGACCTGATCTTCCGCAAGATCGTGAAGGACCAGGGCCGCTCGCTCGCCGTGCTCGCCACCGAGATGCAGGGCTTCATCGAGAGCGAGGCCGGCAACGGCCGGCTCAAGGAGGAGCGGCTCTCCCTCGGTAAGGCACTCGGCGAGCTCCAGCAGATCCTCGGCGTGGTCATGGGCTGGCTGGGCGCGGCCCAGGGCGGCGAGACCCGCGAGCTGTACAAGGTGGGCCTCACCTCCCGCCGCATCCTGCTCGCGCTCGGCGACGTCGTGCTCGCCTGGCTGCTGCTCCGGCAGGCCGAGGTCGCGCTGAAGGCGCTCGGCACTGAGGTGTCCGAGGCGGACAAGAAGTTCTACGAGGGCAAGGTCGCGGCCGCCCGGTTCTTCGCCCGCGAGGTGCTGCCGCGAGTGGGCTCGGACCGCCGCATCATCGAGAACGCCACGCTCGACATCATGGACATCTCGGAAGACGTCTTCTAAAGGTCAGCCTCTCGCCGTGTGCCGCTCGATCAGGCGCATCGAGCCTGGTGACGTATCGGACCAGGCGTCCTCGGTGCGGTGCACGGCGAGCCCGGACGTGCGCAGCTCGACCTCGCGACCGTCCCATTGATCGTCCGGGATGAGCATGATGGACACCTCGGACACGGTCGGGTTGTGCCCCACCAGCAGCACCGTGTGGACCGTGTCGGGCACCGTGCGCAGCAGGTCGAAGACTTCGGTGCGACCGCCCGAGTACAGCCCCTTCTCGTAGCGGACCTCGGGCGACACTGCGCCCGGCCGCGCCTGTGCCAGCGCGATCGAGACGCCCTGCCAGGTCTGCCGGGTACGCGCCGCCGGCGAGCAGAGCACGAGATCGGGCTGGATGCGCTCATCGGCCAGCCAGGCGCCGGCCGCGTCGGCGTCGGTCTCGCCGCGGGTGGTCAACCGGCGGTCGAAGTCGGGCTGTTCGCCGGGGGTCTCGGCCTTGGCGTGGCGCAGGATGACGAGCGTCCGATCGGTCATACCACCAGCTTGCCTGATTGAGGATCGAGTCGCCTGGGTAACTCCACCTCCGACGCATTGACCCCGGTAAGGATCAAGGAGGCCCGGCGATGGGCATCGGCGGAAGCATCTTCCTGCTGGCGGTGGGGGCGATTCTGGCGTTCGCCGTCAACGCGGACATCAGCGGGATCGACATCAACATCATCGGCTGGATCCTGATGGCCGCCGGATTCATTGGGCTGATCATCACACTGTGGTACTGGAACAGCCGCCGCCGCACGGTAGTGACCCGGCAGACGCAGGCTCCGGTCGCCGGCCCCGGATACGCGGCCGAGTACCGGGAGACGCGGCGTGAGGACCCGCCCCCGCCCCCCGGCTACTGATTGACCCGCGACGCCGGCCCGCCGCCATCCCCCTAGCGGCCGGGTCGGCGTCGCGCATTGTCGGATCAGCCCAGAGCGGCGCGGATCGACGTGGACAGCGGCGTGACCGGCCGGCCGAGCAGGGTCTCCAGGTCGGTAAGGGGCACCTCGAGGGCGCCCCGAGAGGCGGCCGCATCCGCGTCGGCGTAGATCTCGGCGGCCGCCCGGGGCACGCCCACGCCGACGAGCAGGTCGACGTACTTGTCCTCGGGCAGGTCGGTGTAGGCGACCGGCTTGCCGGACTGGCGGGAGATCTCGGCGGCCAGCTCGGCCAGCGTGAAGGACTCGCCGCCCAACTCGTACACCTTGCCGGCGTGGCCGTCGCCCACCAGGACGGACGCGGCGGCCTCCGCGTAGTCGGACCGGGGAGACGCGGCGATCTTGCCGTCACCGGCCGCGCCGAACAGGCCGTGCTCGAGCGCCTGGGCCACGTTGTAGTTCTCGACGTACCAGCTGTTGCGCAGGATCACGTGCGGCAGGCCGGAATCGGCCAGCAGCCGCTCGGTGGCCAGGTGTTCGGCGGCCAGCTTCATCTCGGTCGTGTCGGCCTTGGGCGCGCTGGTGTAGACGACCAGCCCGACGCCCGCCTTCTTGGCGGCGGTCACCACGTTGGTGTGCTGGCTGATCCGCTTGCCGACCTCGCTGCCCGAGATGAACAGCACCTTGTCGGCGCCGGTGAACGCCTCGGTGAGCGCGTCCACGTCGTCGTAGGAGACCTTCTTCACGGTGATCCCGAGGTCCGCGATCTTGTCGACCTGGCGGCCGAGACCGACGATCTCGCTCGCGGGGACGCCCTTGGCGAGCAGGGACTCGATGGCGAGACGGCCGAGGTGCCCGGTGGCGCCGGTGACGACGATGGTCATGGTTGCTCCTTCACAGCTGAAAGCCTGTCAGGAAGGACAACTGCGCAGCTCAGGCCTTACTTCCCAATCGATAGTGGGCACCTTGAAGTGCAGTACTTACCCGAGAGATAGTTATGGGATGCAGGTAAGCGCCTACGCCAAAGACTGTCCGAGCCGGCAGATCCTCGACCGGATCGGGGACACCTGGAGTGTGCTGATCGTGGTCATGCTCGCCGACGGGGCCCATCGCTACACCGAGCTCGCCAAGCGCATCCAGGGGGTCAGCCCCAAGATGCTCACCCAGACCTTGCGCGGGCTCGAGCGGGACGGGCTGATCACTCGCACGGTGCATCCGGTCGTGCCGCCCCGGGTCGACTACGCGCTCACCGAGCTCGGCCACAGCCTGTACGGGCTGGTCGAGGGCCTGGAGAAATGGGCCGAGACGCACATCGACGACGTGCAGGCGGCTCGAGTGGAATATGACGCGCTCAGGCGTAAAGGGCGAAATAGACGGCTATGTGGTGGCTGAGCGCGGCGACCAGGGTGCACGCGTGAAAGAACTCGTGGTGGCCGAAGACGCTCGGCCATGGGTTCGGCCGGCGCAGGGCGTAGAAGACCGCGCCCACCGTGTAGACCGCGCCGCCCACGGTCAGCAGCACCAGGCAGGCCACGCCGCCGCGGTGCAGCACGTCGGGGAGGATCGCGATCGCGGCCCAGCCCAGCGCCACGTACAGCGGGGCGCCGGCCCAGCGTGGCAGGTGCGGCCAGACGACCTTCAGCGCCACGCCGCCGATCGCGCCGCCCCAGATCAGGCCGAGCATCAGCGCCGCCTTGCCCGGCGACAGCAGCTCGACGCAGAACGGCGTGTAGGTGCCCGCGATGAATATGAAGATCATCGAGTGGTCCATGCGCCGCATGATCTGGTAGCCGCGCTCGCTCCACACCCGCCGGTGGTAGAGCGCGCTGATCCCGAACAGGCCGCACACGGTGGCGCTGTAGAGGAGACAGCTCAGGAAGGGAGCAATGCCCGGGCGGCTGAGCGCGATCGAGCTGAGAACGATGCCGCTGACGAGCGCGACGAAGAACGCGTACTGATGCAGGCGGCCGCGTAGGCGTGGTTTGCCAAGGTCGGCCGGCTGCATCCGGAACGGGGCGGTAGTCGTCACGGCTCCTAGGTTACGGCACCGTAAGTTACTGGCCAGTAGTGAGACCGATCACCCGGGTGCGTCCGGCAAGATGATGTTCATGAGGGTAAGGCCGGTCGGTCGCTCCGCGGTGCTTATCGAGTGTCACGACGGTGACGAGGTCGAGGCGTGGCGGGTTTCGCTGTGGCGTCGCCGGGAGTCTGGTGAGCTGCGGTTTGTCGACATCGTGCCGGGCGCCACGACGATCCTTCTCGATGGTGTGCCGCCCGGGACGGCCGCGGAACTGGCCCGGGAACCCGTGCCGCCGGGCGTTTCGGCCGAGGAGGGTCCGCTCGTCGAGATCTCGGCCACCTTCGACGGCGAAGATCTTGACGATGTCGCGTCACGGTGGGGCGTGCCGGTGCCGGAGGCCGTGCGCCGGTTGGCCGCGACGCCACTCGCCGTGGCGTTCTGCGGCTTCGCGCCGGGTTTCGCCTATCTGCGCGGTCTGCCCGACGAGTGGGCGGTTCCCCGGCTCGCCGCTCCGCGGCCTCGCGTTCCGGCCGGCTCGATCGGCCTAGCCGGTTCCTACGTCGGGATTTATCCGGCGGCCTCGCCGGGCGGGTGGCGGCTGGTCGGTCACACAGATCAAAAGCTTTTCGACGTACGGAGGAAAGCACCGGCGCTGCTGACCCCGGGAACTCGCGTCCGGCTGGTGCCGAGATGATCACGGTGATGCGGGCCGGGCCGTTGACGACCGTGCAGGACCTCGGGCGGCCCGGGTTTGCGCACCTCGGCGTGCCGCGGTCGGGGGCGCTCGACCAAGTGGCGCTGCGGCGGGCGAACGCCCTGGTCGGGAACGGGATGGGCGCCGCCGGGCTGGAGACGACGCTGATGGGGTGCGCGCTCCGCTTCGAGGTGGCGGCCCGGGCGGCGGTCGCCGGGGCCGAGGCGGTCGTGCGGGTGGACAAGCAGCCGGTGGCCGAGGACGTCTTCGAGGTGCCGGCCGGGGCGGTGCTGGACATCGGGCGGGCCAGACGCGGGGTGCGGTCGTACGTGGCGGTGGCCGGTGGGATCGACGTCGAGCCCGTGCTGGGCAGCCGCTCCACCGACACCCTCTCCGGTCTGGGCCCGCCCCGGCTGACGGACGGCCTGTCGCTCCCGATCGGTCTCCTTGTCGATTCGCCGTCCGCGGCCGCGCTGCCCAGGGTCGCGCCGTCCACCGACGGCCCGCTGGTATTGGGTGTCCGGATCGGGCCGCGGGACGACTGGTTCGAGACGGCGGGGCTCTTCGCCGAGGCGTACGAAATCTCGCCGGTGAGCAACCGAGTCGGATGCCGGCTGGCCGGCAGTGCCCTGACCCGCACCAAGGCCGGCGAATTGCCCTCCGAAGGAGTGGTGCTCGGTGCGGTGCAGGTGCCGGCCGACGGGCAGCCGCTGATCTTTCTGGCCGATCACCCGACGACCGGCGGATATCCCGTGATCGGCGTGGTCGAGGACGTGGCCCCGCTCGCGCAGGCACGCCCGGGGACTACGGTGCGTTTTCGTGCGATCGATTGACCTGAACGCGGACCTCGGCGAGGGCTTCGGCCGGTGGACCCTCGGCGACGACGTGGCGCTGCTCGACATCGTGACCTCGGCCAACGTGGCGTGCGGCTTCCACGCCGGCGACCCGGCCACCATGCATCGGATCTGCGTGGCCGCGGTGCGGCGCGGCGTGGCGATCGGTGCCCAGGTCGGCTATCGGGACCTCGCCGGATTTGGACGGCGGCGGATCGATTACGACCTCGACGAGCTCCGCGATGACGTTATTTACCAAATAGGAGCGTTGGAGGGATTCTGCCGCGTGGCCGGCGGTCGGGTCGCCTACGTCAAGCCGCACGGCGCTCTCTACAACACGGCGGCGGTCGACGAGGGCCAGGCGTCGGCGGTGGTCGCGGCCGTGCGGGCCTATGACGCGGCGCTGCCGGTGCTCTGTCAGCCGGGATCGGTGCTGGCCCGGCTCGCGACGGCCGCCGGGCTCACGGTCGTGGGCGAAGGCTTCGCCGACCGTGGCTATCGCGCGGACGGGACGCTCGTGCCCCGGTCGGCCCGGGGCGCGCTCATCCACGACCCGGACGCGGTGGTCGCCCGGGCGGTGCGGATGGCCGTCGAGGGCGTGGTGGAGACGGTCGCCGGCGAGGTCGTTCCCTGCCCGGTCGAGTCGATCTGCGTGCACGGCGACACGCCCGGCGCGGTGGACCTGGCCGGCCGGGTCCGCGAGGGCCTTCTCGCGGCCGGCCGTTCGGTCAGGCCTCGTCCATCCCCCGCAGGATCAGGGGCAGACGAGAGGGGCCGTCGGGGGTGACGACGACGGGGACTCCCCAGTCCTGCCGGGTCAGGTGGCAGGCCGGGAACTCCTCGTCGATGTCGCACGTGGCGGCCTGGGCCACCACCTGGAGGACGCCCTTGTCGACGGCCGGGTTGATCACGAGTGGCCGAGAGAGATCGGTGGTCGTGCCGGCGCCCTCGAGCAGGAGCTCGGGCGGCGACGCGGAGATCTCGAGGCGGGTCGACGGGCCGAACTGGTTGTCCAGTTTCTGCCCCGGGGCGGGACTGAAGATGACCTCCAGGGTCAGCGGGCCGGGCGCGACCGGGGACGGTGGGCGCTCGGTCTTGTGCCGCTCGCCGGTGACCGTCGTGAGAATGCCGGGGGCGAGCCGGGTCAGGCGGTGCGCGCCCGACTCGACCACGAAGACAGCACCCGAACGGGTTACCAGGATGTCGCTCGGCTCGGCGAGGCCGGAATCCACCGTGGACACCGTGTCGGTCGCGGGGTCGAAATGGCGGACGGCGCCGTTGTACGTGTCGGCGATCAGCACCGAGCCGTCGGGCAGGGCGGCCACGCCGAGCGGGTGCTGGAGCAGTGCCTCCTTGGCCGGGCCGTCGACGTGACCGAAATCGAACAGGCCCTGCCCGACCGCGGTGTGCAGGAAGCCGGCCTCGATCCAGCGCACGGCCGAGGTCTCGCTGTCGGCGATCCACAGGCGTCCGCTTTCGGTGGCGGAGAGGCCGGACGGCTGAGCCATCCACACGTCGGGGATCGGGCCGTCCCGCAGCGACTCGACCGTCGTGCCCGCGTAGACGCCGACCGTGGCCGCGGCCGGGTCGAACCACCACAGCTCGTGGATGCCGGCCATGGCGATGATCACGCGGTCGTCGAACCAGGCCACGTCCCATGGTGAGGACAGGTCGGCGTCGAGAGCCGGCTGGGCGCCGTCGACGGCGGAGCGCCACGGCCGGCCCGAGCCGGCCACCAGGGTGATCTCGCCGCTCGGCAGCTCTTCGTTTGCGAGCCGCAGGCCGCGCAGCTGGTGGTTGACCGTGTCGGCGACCACGACGTCGTAGCCGACCTCGGCCGCGACCGGCGGCGGGAGCAGGAGCAGTCCCTGCGGCTCGCTGAACGGGTGGCCGCGCTCGCCGCTGCCGTAGCGGCGGACCACGGTCTCGGCGTCGGCGGTCAGCTCGACGATCGAGTGGCGAGCCGTGTCGGAGACGAGCAGGTTGCCGCTCGGCAGCTCGATCGCCTTGCCGGGGAAGCGCAGCAGCGTCTCGGCGGGGGCCGGCGGAACATAGGGACCGTCGCCGCGGTGCAGGGAGCCGTCGGCCGTGTGCTTCGCGATCAGCTCGTCGAGCAGGCGGGACAGACCCTCGGCGTGGCCCTCGCCGGCCATCGAGGCGACCAGGTAGCCGGTCGGGTCGATCACGGCGAGCGTGGGCCAGGCCTTGGCCGCGTACTGCTGCCAGAGGTGCATGTCGCCGTCGTCGATCACCGGGTGGTGCACGCCGTAGCGCTCGACCGCGGCGGACAGGGCCTGCGGGTCGCGCTCGTGCTGGAACTTCGGCGAGTGCACGCCGATCACCACGAGGACGTCCCCGTACCGCTGCTCGAGCGGGCGCAGCTCGTCGAGGACGTGCAGGCAGTTGATGCAGCCGTAGGTCCAGAAGTCGAGCAACACGATCTTGCCGCGCAGGTCGGCCAGCGTCAGATCGCGGCCGCCGGTGTTCAGCCAGCCTCGGCCCCGCAGCTCGGGGGCCCGCACTCGTGCGGTCATCGCACCATCGTGCCGCACCGGGTGGTCCGGTCCGGCACGAAGGTGGTCAGGATGACATCAGCTCCGCGTCAGCTTTGCGGCTTCAAGCAGAGGTACTGGTTCTTGTTGTTGTCGGTCGGGTTCTGCACGTACGGCTGCTTCTGGTCCTCGCACTTCGCCGGGTCGTCCACGATCGACACGACCTGGAACGCGGAGGCGTCGCCGCAGTCGGCCTTCACCGCGGCGCTCCCGTCGCGCTTCACGCACTCGCCGGTGCTTACGCTGATCGCCTTGCTCTTGTCGCCGGCGACCAGGTAGACGATGCCGAGCGCGACACCGAGCAGCAGCACGGCGCCGATCACGACGGCGATCAGGATCGGGAGCATCCGCACCCGCGGGGCTTCCGGCTTGGCCGGGGCGGATCCCTCGGAGTCGGGCTTGAACTGGTCGAAGCGGCCCTGCTCGGGACCCGGCCAGTTGGTCGTGTCGTCCGGGCTCGGCGGGGTCACCGTGGCGCGGCTCATTGCGCCGAAGTCGCCGGCGACACCGGTCGGCGGGGCGTACGGGTTTTCCCGTCCGGCGATGTCCGTGGTGAGCTCGCTGTACTGCTCGGGGGCATAGCCGCCGCCCGGGCCCGCGTGGGGCGGGCTGGTGAAGTCGGCGAACGGCGAACCCGGCGGACCGGCGGGCGGTGGGCTGGTGAAATCGGCGAACGGCGGCGCGGAAGGTGCCGCGTTGGTGACGTCACCGAACGGCGGCTGGCCGCGCTCACCCATGCCGAACGGCGGCGGCTCGCCCGGCGGAGGGTTGCCGAAGTCGGTGGGCGGTGCGACGCGGGCACTCGCCGAGGCCCGTGCGGTGGCGCGAGCCGGCGACTGCGGAGCGATCACCCCCGGTTCGGCGCCGGGTCCGCCGTGGGCACTCTGGTTTTGCGGGTACGCGGGGGAGCCGAACCCACCAGGAGGGCCGAACCCACCGGAGGCGGGCCGGTCGTCGAACGGGGACTCGGGAGAGCCGGCCGGGTCAGGTTCGTCGTCCTCCGGCTCGGCCGGGGACGCCGGGCGCCCGTAGACGCGGGCCTGCGGCGCGGCGACCGGCGGCGGGATCTCGCCGGGGTCGACCGGTGCGACCCGGCTGGCCGAGGGTACCGAAGCGCTCGCGGTGACCGGACGGGCCGAGCCGACAGCGGCCGAGTGCTCGGCCGGGTCGCGCGGGGCCGGCACCGAGCCGTTGCGGCTCTCGGCGACGACCGGGGACCCGGCGGCGGCCGAGCCGAGCGCGGCGCCGGGCACCCGCTGGGGGTAGCCGCCGCTGCGCTCGGAGTCGCCGTCCGGGCGCCGATAGAGGGCGTGCTCGTCCGGGCCGTCGGAGGGCTGGCCGTCGGGGCCGGCCGACCGGGGCTCGAACAGCGAACCCGGGCGTTCCCGATCGCCGAGACCCGGGCGCTCCCCGAAGGCCGCGGCGGCGGATCCGGGCCGCTCCCCGAAGGGCGATCCCGGGCGCTCCCCGAACGGCTGCTCCGACGGGGCCGAGCGCTCCGCGAAGGGCGACCCTGGGCGCTCACCGAACGGCGAGTCCGAGGAGGCGGGGCGCTGATCGAATGACGCGGGCGAGGCCGGGCGATCGCCGTAGGCCGAGGCGCCGCCGCCGGAGATCGGGCGCTCCCCGAAGGGCGGGCGCTCATCGGCCTGTCCCGGGCGCTCACCGAACGGCGAGGCGGGCCGGGCGCCGTAGGGCGAGGTCTCGTCGCTGTTGCCGAAGGCCGCGGCCGGAGAGCCGGGCCGGGCCGAACCGTAGGCACCCGCGGCCGGCGAGGCCGGGCGGGCGGAGCCATAGGCCGACTGGTCGCCGCCGAACTGCGCGGCCTCGGCCGGCGCGTCGGACCGGGCGGAGCCGTAGGCCGGCTGCTCACTGCGCTGGCCGTATCCGGGCTGGTCGCCACTCTGGCCGAAGGGTGCGCCGGCGGGCGTGGGCCGGGCCGAGCCGTATGCCGGAGCCTCGGCGTCACCCGGGCCGGTGCGGCCGAATGGGTCGGGCAACCCGCCTCGGTTGGGCTGGGGAGCGGCCGCGCGGGCCGCGAGCTGCTCCACGGCACTGGGCTGGCGGCCGAACGGGTCGGAAACCGGAACGTCATCGGGGCCGGGACGGCCGTAGGGCGGGGCCTGCTCGTCGGCGGGACGCCCGTATGGATGCGGCTGCTCCTCGGCGGCCCGGGCATATGCCGGCCGATCGTCGGCGGCGCGCCCGAGACCGGGCTGCTCGTCGGCGGCCCGCCCGTAGGCAGGCTGCCCCTCGGCGGCGCGTCCGTAACCAGGCTGCTCGTCGGCGGCGCGTCCATAAGCAGGTTGCGCCTCGGCGGCGCGGCCGTAGGCAGGCGGCTCCTCGGCGGCGCGGCCGTAAGCAGGCTGCTCGTCGGCGGCGCGGCCGTAAGCGGGCTCCTCGTCGGCGGGACGCCCCAAAGGCTGCCCCTCGGTGGGGCGTCCTAGAGGCTGCCCCTCGGCGGGGCGCCCGTATTGATGCGCCTCGGCGGGACGCCCGTATGGAGGCTGACTGTCGGCCGGCTGGCCGTAGGCGGGCTGCTCGTCGGCGGCGGGGCCGAAGGCGTTGAACGACGGGCCGTCGGCCGGGCCGGAGCCGGGCGGCGGGCCGAACGGCGCGTGCTGGCTGCGGATCGGCAGGTCGGTGACGGGCGCGGGCGGCTGGGCGGCCGGCGGCTCCGACTTGGGCTCGCCCATCGGCGGGGCCGGCGGCACGGTCGCCGCACCGCGCAGCGGGAAACCACCGCTCTCGCCCCGGCGGGTCGGGAATGCCGTGTTGCCGCCGCCGCGGAGCGGGAAGCCGCTGCCCTGGCTGTCGTCCGAGCCGCCGCGGAGCGGGAAGCCGCTGCCTTCGTCCGGGCCGCCGCGCAGCGGGAAGCCGCTGCCTTCGTCCGGGCCGCCGCGCAGCGGGAAGCCGCTGCCTTCGTC
>NZ_KB903335.1 GCF_000379645.1 Paractinoplanes globisporus DSM 43857 | reverse complement strand
GGCGCTGACCGAGCCCGTGATCGCCACCCTCACCCAGCTGGCCACCACCACCGACATCGACCCATCCGTCCGGGCGCAGGCGGGATCCGCGCTGGCCTCCGGAGAGGCGCTGACCGAGCCCGTGATCGCCGCCCTCACCCAGCTGGCCACCACCACCGACATCGACCCATCCGTCCGGGCGCAGGCGGGATCCGCGCTGGCCTCCGGAGGGGCGCTGACCGCGCCGGTGATCGCCACCCTCACCCAGCTGGCCACCAGCGACACGGAGTGGTTTGCACGGCGAGACGCCGTGCGTGCTCTCAAAGCCGCCCCGCCCCTTCAACACCTCCAGAACGTATTGTTTTCATTGCTTAACGACAGCGACAATGATGTACGACGTGAAGCGGGACGCGTTTTGGTCGAAATCTCCCTGCAGCATCCGGAAACTGCTCCCGTCGTGCGTGCAAGGCTCGCTAGTGCGTGTATCGACCCGCATCTGAGCAAGAAGGACGACCACGAGTCACGGCCAGGATGGGACTACGCATACGATGCCCTACAAGACCACATCGACAGGCTGACACAACCGATGAGCGCGAACTAATCTCCGCGCATTGTTCTGCCGCCGACAATGCGCGGCGCATGGCTTTGGGGCGGCAGTGCGACCTGCCGAAAGCAATTCGTGCCGCCCAGTAAGCCTGCCCGGGCGGCGCAAGTTGTGATCAGGGCAGTGTGTTCGGTGGGGGTGCCGAAGCGGGTGCGGGCCGAGCCAGTCGCAGCGCGGTACGAGGTCGACCCGCCGCGCGCGCACCACGTCGGCGCCTTTCTCGCGCTGGAGGACCGTCTGACCGTGGACGCCGGAGTACGCCAACTCCCTGGACTGGCCCGACGCCTCGTGCACGGCGTCACTTATCCGTGGTCGAAGGAGTCGCGCCGCGTAGTCGTGGCTTCGCCCCTTGGTCCTGGGGCTGGAAAAGGTCGAAGGCTGACTCCGGCGGCGTCGCGCTCGTCCGGCGTAGCCTGATGCCCCCACGATCCGCCGCCGTCACCATCCATCCGTCGAGTTGGAAATCCCGTTCGCCTATCAGGTTCTTCATGAGGGTCAACGTGTCGCCCAAGTTCATCAGTTTCTGTCCGCGCGCGGGCTTGATGATGATCTCGATTGTGGTCTTGCCGTTGGTCGTTATGCCGGTGACCCTCGTAGAGCCGGTCGGCTTGATGAACGGCACACGTGCTCGATCACCGAGCCGTCGCGCGAGACGCGAAAGCTGAGCGCGCTGAACCCTGCAGAGTGCACCAAGCGCGAACTGCATTGCGAGGATCGGGCGCTGCCATCGAGCGGCGCAATCCAGCACCGACGCCCATTCCTCCGCGTAGGCCACAGCCTTGTCGCTTTCACCGGCAGCCCACATAAGCGCAGCCCACCGGGTCACGCGAGTGACAGCTCCGTCAGCGCTCGTCATGCGGGACCTCCTTGCGACCGGTGTCCTGGGACCCATCCATCAGCAACATGGTGGCGCTCAGCTGGGCGGACGCGGCGCTCAGCTCGGCATGCATTGCGGCGTCATTGGCTCGACGTGCCCGCTCAGCGAGTGTACGGGCCCGGTAGCCAGCGATCACGATGACGCCGAGCAAGGCGATAGATCCGGCGGTCCATTGCCACGACCCGTATGCCTCGGTGATCACCGTGCTGCTGATGCTCGGCGTGATGGCGTTCTACATCCGGCAGATGTTCCGGATCGGGGAGGTGGACTGACCCGGGGCATCGTGGGATCGCTGGCGTACGACGACGTGCCACTCTGCCGCGTCTGATGGCTGCAGCGTGCACCCGTTGCATCGGGTACTGCAGCGGCGATGGCCAGCCTTCCGAAGAGTGACTTCGCCAGCGCAGTTGAGGCGGAGGGCCCTACCCGACCCAAGATGCCCGTTTCGACGGCGGCGCTCCTCCCCCACCGGCCAGGCCACCGCGTCGAGCTACTTCCCGAGGTCCGTTTGACGGATACGTGTTGCCAACGTTGGCAACACCGCCTACCCTTGACATGTGGCGAAGAAGGACACTGCGGCCGACCTCTTGCGCTCACTCCGTGAGGCACAGGGGCGAAGCCTTCGCGCCGTGGCAGATGAGGTTGGGATTGCCCCCTCTCAACTCTCACGCCTCGAGCGAGGCGAGCGCTCCCACACGAGTCTGGTGGGTCGCAGGCTTGCAGAGTATTACGGAATAAGCCTAGAACTATTGGACCTTTTAGAAGGCCGGATTCCGCCGGACGTAGTGGAGATCCTCATTAATCACCCCGAGGAAATTACCTATCTCCGAGAGAAGTATGGCGATATTCAATCGGGAGATAGTCTTGACGAGCAGCCACCCTTGGACCGAGTTCCTTCAAGATAACGGACTCGGGCCATATCGTCTAAACGATTTCAGGGGAGGAGGTGTTTCCGGTCTGGTTTTCGAGGCAGTGGACAGCAGAACGAACCGCAATGTTGCGCTCAAGGTCCTGATTCCTGGTGCGTCCGGCGTGGACACGCTTGAATTCGAGGACGAAGGCCGCATGTTGGCGAAGCTGACGCGCGCCTCAAATGTAATCGACTACTTCGAATCGGGCGAAGAGATGGTGGTCGTTGACACCGCTCGAGGACTCCCGATGCCTTTCAGGTTCCACGTCCTTGAAGTGGCAAATGGCTGTCTCGAAGAATTTGTAATAAATGACGAATTACGTCAAAGACTGCCCTGGGAAGAAAAGCTTTTGCTCTGGCGTGGCGCGGCAAAAGGAATACACCAGATGCACCTGAACGGATGCGTGCATCGCGACATCAAGAGCAGCAACTGTCTCCTCGTGGTCGGGGCGCAACGCAGAACCGAGTGTAAGATTTCAGACCTTGGCAAATCACGAGACCTGTCTACGCCCGCTCGTCTGCCACGAGAAATGTATCTGGCGAGTCGGGGAGACTTGCGTTTCGCCGCGCCTGAGACCCTTTACTTTCAAGGGCAAGAGACAGAAAAGAGCTTCAAACTAGCTGATCTTTACGGTTTGGGCTCGTTGTTCTACGAACTGGGAACGGGACAGGGCATCACCGCCGTGGCGTTAGGTTACGGGCCTGACGTCTTCAATCGTAACCTAGGGCTCTACCGAGCCGGCAAAAGGATCGAGCTTTCAGGACTGCGTGCTCAGTACTCGGCGGCATTAGCGCTGCTGAGACCTGAGCTACCACCTCAGATTAGGGAACGCGCGATGTCACTGGTAGCGCAACTCTGTGATCCAGTACCAGAAGCGCGCCTTCCACGAGTAGGGTTAGGTCGAAGGCGATCAACGGACAAATCCCTGGAATGGCTGCTTCAACAGTCCGACATCCTAATAAGGTCGTTACAAAACACCCACTCAAAGAGCGCCTCACGTTCGGGAAGGAGATAAGCCATGACGAACTTTGGCAGCACCGTTGATGTAGATTCGACCACACCAGCAACTGTGACAAAAGACAGAGCCGTTCGGCCAAGCCTCCTTCCCAAAAAAGAGTCACAGCTACCCACGGGTGTCGTCAAGAAGCCTCGGCTCGATGACGTCGACGCACACGGACTCGAGGAACGATGGGCTGCGTCAGTCAAGCGCAACTTGACCAAGTCCCTCGCCATCGCAAACGCAAACCCAGACTCAATGATTGCCGCGGCCCGGCTTGCGGAAGCGGCTCTCCTTGCCGGCGCCCGGAACGAAGCAGTCGAAGCCGCCGTCAAGGTATTGACCATCGGTCAAAACCGCACTCACCACGTGGACGCGGATATTCGCATTGAGGTGCCGGCGGCGTACCTAGCCGCCCAGGTGTTGATACGGCTCGATGAAAAATCCGCAGCGGAAGAGCACCTCCGAGGCTACGAATCCGTCCCGGTCCTGGCGCAGCTATATGCAGGAGTTCTGATCGACGGCGCACGTCACGAAGAAGCGCTCGCGATTCTTCACCGCCTAGACGCATCCAAGTTGCCTGGAGTAGCCGGCCTACGCGGCTATGTCTACGCAATTCGGGGAGACTTCCACCGCGCCATCACAGAGCTCCGACTGGCGCAACGAGTCGACCCCAACGACTCAGATGCAGCAGTTAACCTAGCAGTGGCCTTCTGGGGCCTTGGCTCCCCCAGAAAAGCAATACAGGCCGCTCGACGCGCTGTTAGAATTTCGCCCGGGCGTATTTCAGCAGCCGTTACCCTTCTTAGCTACCTCGCACAAACGCGCGACTTCGAAGGTGCAGGAAGGGAGATCAGCAAGTTCCGTGGCATCGGAATCGAAGAGTCGTGGGACCTTCTCACAGTGGAGTCGCTTATCGCGGCGAACACAGGTAAGAGTAAGTCTGCTTTGGCGTTGCTTCGTCGCGCTCGTCAAGTCGCCCAGACGGCGGGCAGCGAAATCGACGCTGCGGCGCTAGAAGGACGGATCGCCGTCTACGAATTTCGCAGCGGCACGATTGATCAGGCGGAAACACTCCAGAAAATCAGGTCTGCCATACGCCGAGCGCCGACACTTCCGCTTCTCGTGGCACTTCTCGCCGATACGTTAGAGAAGAAGTCATCGGGATATGAAGTCGAGCAGGCCTTGGGTAGGATTGATCGCACCATAGATCCATCCATATCACGTGCAATCGACTGCCGACTTGCCTTTGTGAAGGGAGACTTCACCAACGCTTGTAGCCTCGCCCTAGAATGGAGCGAGCAAGAGCCGCTAAACGAGCGGGCTGCCCGCCTTTCGGCTTTGTGGGATGGCGGCTTGAATGAGCAATGGCAGAAGTCAGCTGAGCGCACGGTAAGCCTATTGAAAAAGATTGGACCGAGTCCGTCTCTAGTAAACGCTGCCGCGTATTCACTAGCTTTGGCCGGACGCGGACGGGAAGCACTTCCTATTCTCGCGACAATCGCAGAGCCCGACTACGTTCTCATGGCGACAGCGGGACTTGTTGAGATTTCGATCGGGAACCTACAGGCGGGCTTCGATCTTTACCGGCGCGCAGCAAACCAGGCTGACACCCAAAAGAGCGCTCCCAGCCTGCGCCTTCTGATGACGCTCCACCAAGCCATGGGCCTTCGGCGCTTGCGGATCGAGGATTCTAGCTGTGGACTAGTAAGAGCCTCAGCCCTACCTCCGGTCGACCTTCCAAGTGACTGGCAAGACGATTCGGAACTCCGATTTTTGGCCGAGATTGCACGTCGCCACAAATGGCGATGGCCTGTAATGGTCGACTAAGACAGATGCCTTGGCTTACACGAGGGCGCGTCGACGCGATTCCGGTCGGATATCTCCCACAGTCGTCATAGCAGACCGCCCCCGCGCCCAGGGTCCAGCCTGTCTGGCTTCGGGAGAGCTTTATGTCTCGAATGTCTCGTCCGGACGTGTCGGGCCCCAGTTGATGCGTTGCGGATCGGGGTCAGTTGATCCGTGACAGCTCCGGCTAGCAATCTCGTCAGTTGTGCACCGGGTTGGCGGCTGGGCTGTCCGTCAGCTTCTGGTGTTTGTCGGGATTGTGGCTGTAGCCGGTGACTGTTGTGTGCGGGTGTGGTGGGGATCGGGGCGGTGTCGGCTGGGTGGGGTGGTTGTGGTGGTTGATGTGGTGGCGTTGGCGGCTGCGGCGGTGCCGTCGGCGGTGACGGCGTTCGGGTCGTCGGTGTTGTCGAAGGCGACGGAGTCGTCGGCGGATGCGACGGTGCGGTTGGGTGGCAGTGTGTTGCGGCGGGTGCTGGGTCGGCGGGAGTCGGCAGCGGCGGTGCAGCAGGCGGTCGATGAGTTGGTGCAGGCGCCGGGTGATGGTGAGCGGGTGACGGTGTTGAAGGCGGAGTTGCGGCGGGCGTTGCAGGCCGATCCGCAGTTGGCCGCTGATGTGGAGGCGATGCTGGGGCAGGCGGGTGTGTCGATCGTGGTGTCCGGTGATCGGGCGGTGGGGGCGCACACGATCTCCGGGATCGTGCAGACCGGCGATCACGGTCAGGCCACCCAGATACCTCCCAACCCGCCCGATCCGCCGGTGAGCGGACCGGACCCCGCCGCATTCGGGCCGGTGACGACGGCGGCTGGCGAGCGGTCGGCGGCGTGGGGTAGTAGCTCGGGGATTGTGCAGACCGGATCGTGATAGGTCCTTTAGGTCCTTTAGGTCCTTTAGGGACCGGTGAGAACTTTCTCTACATCTTCAAGGCGCGGCTTCGGGGATCGACGCCTTGCCGCTTCGCTCACGGCGTCGACCCCGGCCGCGCACGTCGCTACGGCAGATACGACGAAGCCCCGGTCAAACGCCTTGCGCGGCTGGCCGGGGCTTAATTCAGGGGAGTCGCCGCTTTTCCTCTTCGGTAAACGGGCGGGGCTTGCCTACCCAGCGGTCAGCGATCTTTCCGGTTCGTAAGGCACGAAGGTCTTCCGGGTCTAGATCATCGACCATGACGACATGCGTCCGGTGCCAACGCTCGTAGCGCCGACGCGCTCGCCTATTCTCTGCTGCGTCGTCCGACTCCGGATCCTCGTAGGCTTGGCGACTAAGCCTCTTTTCAACCTCGGCGTACTCCTCATCGCTCATAGACGCCTGAGTTTTAATTGGCGGACCAGCGAAGACGACTTGCCCGCTACCCAGCTCAAGATAGACGCCGTAGACGGTCTGGAAGACGCGATGGTCGCGGAGAACTCCGTTAAGGAAGCCCGTCATTTGTTCCTTCTCATGCAGCACAACGATCTCTTCGCCAGCCTCAAGCCGCCTCGGCAAAAGATCACCCCATGGGCTAGCGGCCGGCGGGGGTTCGAATTCGAACGATGTACCAAGGCATAACTCGACGACGTAGCGACTCCTGCTGATCGTGACGGCCGCTCGCCCGCTATTCCTGACAAAGATGGCGTTGACTGGCTCCCAGTCGTGCTTCTGGTCTGGGGCGCCCACCTCGGGCTGCTTCTTTTTTGTGGACGTCCTCTTGGGTGTTTTGCGCCTCTCCCACGGATCGTTCTCAATCCGCATGATCTTGGTACGCCCGTCCTGAAAGTACACGTGGAGAGTTCCATTCTCGTCCACGAAGCCCTGGCCAAGTTCAGCTCGGATCTCAGCCGCGCTCTTTCGGAATGATCTAGCCGCCCAGGTAATCGACCATACAAGTCCGAGCAGCGTGAGAGATACGCCGATGATCGAGAAGGTCAGTTGTACCCCAGACATGAGGTTCAATGTATCTGTCTGTCGCACCCATTGACACTCCACGCGACGGTCACGTCGCGAGGCGGGCGCCCGCATCCCCGACGCCCGCAAACTTCGCCTCCGGCGGGCAGGATCTCCGACCCTGCACCCGGCGATGAAGCCTCCGGCAGGGCGCTCGGGGAAGAGGCCTCCCGTCACGCGCCTGAGGCAATCAGACCGCGTCGCCGGTGGCAAGCGGTGGAGCGTTGCTTGCCACCGGCGACGCGGCCCGATTGGGCTACGCCCGCGCGACGGGAAGCCTCCTAGCCCCTCCGCGTGAAAGTCAGATACACCCGCACCTCGCCGGAATAGCTGCCCGGGTGCGTGCTCGCCCGGCAGATCGTTTCGCTGCCGAGACTCTGCGCGAGGCACTGCTGAAGCTGGCCCCTCTGAACGGCCACCACATCGGCCGGACCGACGAGGCGAACCGCCAGGAGTGGACGGATACGGCTGGCCACGACGAAGTTCCCCTCTCGGGAGAAACCTGGGAGACGATCTTGGAAGTTGTACCCGACGACACTGGGCTAGACCAATGGTGACCCACGCTGCTACCAGGCAAAGTAGGCGAACGCCCATGTCAGAGAGCCAGCCTGACCTAGTTGACACGGAAGAGGTCGCCGGTTCGCGGTCGTTGGCCGACGTTTGGGCGGCCGCTTGGAGATCCTTCCTGGGCCGTCTGTGGGCCGTCCGGGCCGTTGCTGGGCCGTCAAACGGCGACCAGCATTGACCAACGTCGACCAGTACTGGCGTTCGAACTACCAGCTCAAGGGCCATGAACAGCACCCTGAGTAGGAGGCGGACGAACGAGTCGGCCTGTACGCCGGATGGAGTTGCCGAGTTCCCGAGTCGGCGACCCAGTCAGGAGCTGCGTCGGATTGACGGCTCTCCGCTAGTTCTCTGCCTACGCCATGTTGATAATTCACCGACAGTTGCGGGAGGTAGGCGTCATGTCAGAGGTCATCATCGTCCAATTCGAAAAGCACGACGAAGAGTTGACAGCAGCGATCCGGGAGGCCTTCGGCGAGCAGGCCGAATTCATCGAGGCGAAACGGTTCGACGCCGGCTTCGGGGAGTATGTACAGGCACTGCTACCAGTAGTGCCGGCGGTGGCGCCGCTCCTAGTCGCGTACTTCACCCGGATCCGCGAGCCCAAGGCACCGAAACGAGTGATCGTCACTAGCACCGGCGACATGACCATTGAGGGCTTCAACCGCGCGGACGTCGAGAAGCTGATCGACAAGACGCGTGAGGAGTAGGGCACGAGATGGACATCGGCCGATATCTCCAGATGACGACCACCCTGGACCCAGGCTGGGAGCAGATCCCGCCCGACCCACTCCTCGAGTGGCTGGCCGCGAACCTGGCCATGGAGATCCAGGTGGTGCCGGTGTCTACGTACGACGCCAGCCACCAGAGCCTCGCCCTTTCGGGTCAGGAGTACATCGTTTGGGACGTCGCGCTCGACCAGACGGTCCTCGCTGTCCTAGGGGGCGTTCAGTACGCCGAGGGTGCGGACACCACCGCGGCGCGGGCGACCGCCAGCCGCCACCTGCGCCGGGTGCTCTTCATCTACCTGTCGCGCAAGCTCCGGCGGTACGAGCACACCGCGGCGGCCTTCGGGCGGCTCGCCGCGGAGGAGCCGCCGATCTCCGGCCTCCCGGTGTTCGCCGAGCAGGTAGTCGGCGAGATCTACGACATGCAGCGGATGCTGATGTTCTTCCACGAGGCCGCGCACGCCTTGTTCCGGGCCCGGCCGCTGTTGCGCGAGACGACCGTGATGAGGACCGAGCAGCTAATGGCCGGCGTCGGCGGGCTGCTGACCCCGGATGAAATCGCTGCCCACCACCCCGAGTTCGCCGAGGAGGCTTCCGCCGAGCAGAGACGCCGCTTTATCGAGGAGTTGGCCTGCGACTACCAGGGCTTCGGCCTGACCTCGTTGGCGATTCCGTTGGCGCCCGGCCTTCCCCGCCGAAGCTGGCAGGACAGCATCGGCATCCTGTACGGCGCGAGCGCCGCGCTCGCCACCATCGAGCGCGGCCTCAAGCTGGCCACCAGCAAGTGGGCCGCGTTCGCTCGGGCCACCGGGGACGGCCGGGAGATCGTGAACGACGCGGTGGTCCTGCCCGACTATCTGACCGAGCGGCCGGCGTTCACAGTGCGCCGGTGGAACGGGCTCCTCGCCCTTCAAGCGGTGCTGAAGGCGCTCGGCGCCGAATTGCATGTGGACGCATACGCCTGGCAGGACTACATCCTAGCGAAGTGCGCGGTTGTCGACGAGGCCGTCGAGCGTTACCTAATCGGCGGCTTAAACGAACTGGCTTCGCTCGAGTTTCTGGCGAAGGTATTCAGCCGCGCCCACCTCCACCGCTCGGGTTAGGGCTACTCGAGGTCGATGAGCTGCTCAGCCTCCGGCGGCCCTGCCGGGGGGCGGCCTGCGGCCGGCTCTTGAGGGTCGAGCCTCCGGCGGGCGCTCTGGGAAGCGCCTTCCCGCCACGCGGCTGCGGCGACGGCCCAGGCTTGCGTCGTCGAGTGACTGCAACGCGCGGCCGAGCGCGATCATGTTGTCGGTGCGGAAGAGTGGCGGGTTGGCGACCCGTAAGGTTCGCATTGCCCGATATGTAGGGCTGGCAGAGTAGCGCGATACCTGGAACCTCACCATGCCGATTCGGCATTGCCATCAGATGGGACTGTTGCAGCGGGCCGGTCGTTTCGACTTCAGGCCCCCGCTCCCTCAGGAGCGCACTCTTCCGCGAACAACGCGCTGTACACTCACGCTCCGTCACTGTGCGTGATTGAGGTTACTTGTCCCCAGCGAGGTTAGAGCCTTGCCGGCTCACCGACCCTGAAGATCAGTTAGCCGCGCGGGATGACCTCTCACTAATTTCTGTCTCGGTGTTAGCCGCGCCGAGAAGTCTTTGTGCTGTGCGTTGCGAAATGCCGAGACGGTCGGCGAGGGCGGCACTGAGACCTCGCCGACCGCGGCCGGCGGTGTGCGCCTTGGCGAGGAGGTCTGCGGCGGCCTCGAGCCGCGGGTCGCCTGCGTAGGGGTGTGGTTTGTGGGGGCCGGTCGTGCCGGGCGTGCGTCCAGTGGATTGGCGGCCGGTGCGGGCGTCGGCGAGGTCCCAAACGGTGCGCCGATACCAGCGTCGCCGTTTGCGTCCGTCGGAGAGGATTTCGATGTCGTCCGCGCGCTCGTTCAGCTCGTCAGGAAGGTTGCGGTACGAGCGGTATCCGAAGATCTTCGCTGCTTCTCCGGAGCCAACCAGCTCGTTCGGGTCGCCGCTGCGGTCGACTTCGGTTAGCTCGGCCAGCTTCGCGGCCTGGTGGGCCGCATGGAAGGTCTCGATCTCGTCCAGCCAGAACCATTCATGGCCGGATTCGTCGGTGAAGCCGTCCGGGATACCGAACTGGACGCGGTGGCGCAGCCAGTGGGAGACCGTGGTCAGAGCTACTCCGGTGTGCTCGGCGATGCCGTCCCGATCGAGGGCGGCGCGGTTGTCGACGTTGCGGCGGGCCACGACGGTGATTCTCGCGCGCCTGGGCGGGCGGCGGTATACGTGGCGACAGGGATCGGCGCAGGGTAGATCGGGAGACACGAAACGGCTCCGGCGAACCTCCATCTCGTGGAGGCCCCACCGGAGCCGCTTCGTCCTTCATACGGGCGATGTGCTGGCTCGGCCTTGGCGTGGTGTACCTGGGTTCGGCAGGTGGTATGCCGGATAGTCCGAGCCGGTCAAGGCGGGGTGCTGTTGGGTGCCCCGGGGACAACGGGCGGGACCGGGGCGGTGGCGACGATCGGGCCGACGAAGGCGGGGATGGGCAGGGGCATACCGTCCGCAGGCTTGAAACCGATTCGGTCGAGGGAGACTGTGGCGCAGACGATCGTGCGGGTGCCGAGGCTGAGGGCCTCTTTGCCTGTGAGCACGACGTTGATGCGTAGGCCGTGGGTGTGGACGACGCGGAGTTCGACCTTGCCGTCGGGTAATGGCCGGACCGGCATGAAGTCCTCGACGGTGGCCCGTATCGCTAGCGAGGCCTGTACCGCACGTTCGATCGCGGCGTGCTGGCGTCCCGCCGAGCGCTGCCAATCTTGCGCCGCGTTGTTCAGCAGAACTTGCTCCTCGTAATTGTCTTCGTGCTGCGCGGCCACGTGGTTCGCCGTCGCGTTACGCCAGGCTTCACAGAGGTAGTCGATCATCCTCATCAGCTCGTCGGATGTCATGGTGGGCGCCTCCTCCCGAACGGGCCCGGGGTGATTCGCGTCGGGGTAGGCCGAGGCCGGCGCCGTGACGGCGACTCGGTCCGGCGCCGAGGTTGCAGTCCCCGGCGAGGTGCGGTGGCGGCCTTCACGGTCGGTGCTCATCAGTCGGCGTTCTGGCTGAGGGCGCGGGACTTTGTGTCTGTGCCCGGCGGGACCGGTCCGACGGCGAGGGCATCGTACTGATTCGACATGTCCGCTTGGTTCCTTTCGTGCACGATGTCGGGCGGGCGGGTTCCCGCCCGATAGCCCGGCAGAAGCCCGTCAGTAACAATGGTTCCTACCTACACGGCGGGTTCAAGGCGCTCTACCGGAGTCGGTCGAGGTTTCTGCGGCGAATCTGGGGGCCCGTGATGCCACCGGCGCCGCCCGCCCTGGGATGCCGGGTGCTGGACCCGTCTGCAGCCGGTACGCGGCGTGCGCGGATGTCCTGCAGCGCACGACGGAACGCGGCAAATCGGGGTCGGATGGGTGACCCCGGCGGGCTGTGCCCTGGGCCGGGGCCGATCGGGTGCCGGGCCGTCCGGCAGATCGGGTCCCGGCGGCGGGTCGGCGACCGGCGGGCCATGACGCGGCCGTGCCGGTGCCTGGTGCCGCACGGTCCGCTCGGCGGTCGCGTTAGGACGGCGGGTTGTCACCGACGTCACGGGTGTGGCGGACATCGGTGATGACGATCGCCGGGTTGTCGGCCAGCAGGAGGGCGCGGGCGGTGTCCCATTGCGCCGCGCTCATCCTGCGGGCGATGGGGTCGAGTGCGGCAGCGTGCATGACCGCGAGTTGGATTCCCGCGCAGTCCCGGCTGTCAAAGACCGCGAGGGTTTCGCCTCCGGCGACGACATATACCCAGTGGTCGGTAGCTGGTTGTGACGCTGGGTCGGCTACCGGTTCGGCGGGTTGTGCGCCGTGCAGACCGATGACCGGGCACAGCGGTGTGCCGTCGAGGTGGGACGCGCCCGGCGTGGGCGCGAACCCACGCAGTGGCCATTCGTCCGGTGGCACCGGGCGTGTGGTCTCGTCGCAGACCGGGCAGCGCAGACCCGTTCTGGCGGATTGGCGGGGTGGGGTGGTCATTGGGTTTCCTCTCGACCGGTGGGCATACGGGACCGGGGCCGGGCATAGTGCCCGGCCCCGGCGGGGTGGGATGGGTATCAGGCGGTGGCCTGTTGCGATGGCGGGTTACTGGCCTTGCAGGCGGGTCATCAACGCGAGGACAGCCTCGCTCGGGTCCGGGGCGCTGGTGCTCACGGCGTACATCGCCGGTGCCTCGCGGGTCATGACCAGGACATCGGCCCGAGCCAGCTTGTCCATGGCGTTGGCGCACGCGCCGGGGCTGCGGCCAAGTCCGAGCCCGACAGTCCCCGGGGTGAGTTCGTGGTCGGGGCCGAGATTGCGCATGAATGCCTCGACCATGTTCTTCAGCTCACCCGGGGCGAGCCGGGTGGACCCGTCACCGTTCACCCGGCTCCCGGCGCTGGTCGTGGTCGCCGGTACGGCGGTGCGCGGGAACGCGCGTGTGGTGGTGCGCACGCGCCTGACCTGCCCGCACGTCTCGCAGACGCCGTGAGCCGGGGCGCTACCCGGGTCGACGGTGATCAGGTCGGCCTCGGGGACACCGATCCACAGCTCGGCGTCGTTCTCGTCGATTGGCAGCCGGTAGGCCGCCCCAGCGATCTCCATCGCGACGAGGACCTTCTCGGCCGCCGCGATGGTCAGGCCGCTGATGCTGATGGCGTCGTCGGCGGTGATCCCGGCCGGGTTGTCGGCCAGCACCTCCGCCATGAGCAGGACCTTCAGGTCCGTCCGGCGCGGGCGAACCGGCTCATCCGCGACCGAATCCGCGTCCACGGCGACCTTGTCGGCCGTGTCGGGGTCGTTGTCGGCGGGCGCGTCCGGCTCGGCGGTGGCCGGGATCGGGTGCCAGAGCTCGCCGTTCTTGGTTCCGTCGCCGGGGGTGCGCCGAACGGTGCCAGCGGTCGCCATGGCGGTCAGCGCCTTGGTGATGACGGGCAGGCTGCGACCGGTCGCCTCGGCGACGTCGCGGGTGGTGATGCCGTCCGGGTGGGCGGTCAGGATCGCGGCGACGGCCTCGGCGGCGGTCGCGGCGGTGGTTTCGGTCATGGTGCAGATACCTCCGGAAAAGGGAATGGGAATAGCGTCATCGCAAATGCGGTCGGCTATTGTGTGGCTGGGCGATTTCATCGCTCACATCCATGGACGCTCTGCGCGCGCCGAATGTCAACCCGCTATTCCAAGACTCTTTCCGGCTGGTCATTGAACACCCGACCCTATTTCCTAAGCCGATCCAGTACCCAGCGCGACAGCGCATTTGGTGGCCCTGCTGTGGCGCGTCGCGGCCGATGCGGCCGCCCTGGCAGGTTGGGTCTAGGTAGGCGTGCCGGACCCGGCATGCGGCGTCCGGGAACCTTCACGGGTCTGCGAGAATCACCTCCGCGCCGGTTGAGTCGCCGAGGACTATCGGAATACCTCGACCCCGCCGGCGAATCAAGCCGGCAAAAGTGTGAAGAATCACTTTCCCGGATTACAGGGAAACGCCTTTTCCGGCCATGAATGGGATCGGGTCGGTGGCGTTGCTTTCGGTGGCTGGGTAGTTCTCGTGGATCTCGTAGTGCAAATGGGGGCCGGATGAATTGCCGGAGGTGCCGACGTAGCCGAGTGGCTGCCCGGTTGCCACGATCTGGCCGACGGTGACGAGCGGGCGGCGGATCATGTGGCAGTAGCGCGACTCGATGTTGCCCGCGTGCCGGACTTCGGCGTACCAGCCGCACCCGCCGAGGCCCGGGTACCCGTCGGTGTCGCACGGCATCACCGTCGCGAACGGGGCATCCCACGAGTGTCCGGCGATGTTGCAGCGCACCCGTACTACCGTCCCGGCGGACGCGGCGCGGATCACGGTTCCCCGGGCGGCGATGAGGTCGACGCCGTCATGGCCGGGCCGGGCAGCGGTCCGGAACCCGGAACCGACGGTGCCGACCACCGGCCGCGTCCACCCCGCCGAACTCACCACCACCGGACCGCAGCCCGTACGACACCTGATCCCTTCCCCGGCGAGGCTTCCGGACATCGCTTGCACAGTCCCGGCAGCAGCACCGGCGATCAGCACGATCAGCGCCGCGAACCCGATCGTGATGCCAGTGGCTAGCCGCGCCACCGGGCACCACCTCCCACCGAGGCCAGATTGGCGAGCCGGACCCGGCCGCCGTCGTACCCGGCGACCCACCACACCGGTCCCGCCAGGTCTCCCGTGTCGGCAACAGCGGTCGCGACGATGAGCGCGTCCGGCAGCCCGTTTCGGGTCAGGTGCGCGTGCAGGTGGGTCTCGCGGGCGGTCGTGGGCAGCCAGAACAGCACCGGGTAGGCCCGGGCCGGTGGCAGGGCGGCGTATCCGGCGAGTTTGCCCGTGACCCGGGTCAGGGTTTCGGTGCCGAGGTCGGCCTCCAGCCAGAACGGCACCGTGTACCCGCCGGTGGTCAAGATGCCGTGCCCGTCGGGCCGCACGATGGCCCCGACCGCGTCCCGGCAGCGGGCCTCGTTCCACCACCGGGCCAGCCGTGTGCCGGGGTCGGCTCGGGTGTGCCGGGTCAGCGAGGTGAAGAACCCGTTGACGGTCAGCAGGTGGGTCAGGGTGGGGGACATGGCGAGCCGGGCGGTGGCGTCGCGCACAGCCGACGGGCGCGGGAGGGGATTGCCGCGTGCGGCGGCGATGAGGGCCGCGCCGACCGGGCCGAGGGTCCATCGCCAGGATTGCGAGCCGGGACGCTGGTAGTGGCGGAACCGGTCGAGGATGTCTCGCTCGTGCAGGGTGTTGAGCCGGTTGCGAGCTCGGCCGACCGACCCGAAGGCGAGATCGACCAGTTGCTCGGTAGTGAAGGTTTTGTGCTGGTCGAGCAGCTCGAGCAGGTGCCGGTCGCGTGGAGTGATACGAGTGAGCTCGCCGGCCACGACCGACGCCGTCAGCCGGCCGCCGCCGCGGGCAGCAGCAGTGGCAGCAGCTGGATTGATATCTCCTATCAGTCGGTTCCGGTCCACGATCGCTCCCCGCCGTCGTCGAGCTGGGTGAATGACGTGTCCAGGGGCGAGTGTTCAGGCGAGTCCTGGTCCTCGTAGGACCACTCGCTGGAGTTCTCGTACCATGGCTCGTGAGATGTCTCGCGTGACCACTCGCCGAGACCGGCGAACGCGTTGGGCCCGACCAGCGGCACCCCAGGTGCGGGTAGCTCGGCGCCGCCGTCGGTGCTGGTATCGGCCGCGACGGTTGCGGTGGCTAGTAACCGCTGGCGCTCGGGGATGGGCAGGCCGGTGAGGTCGCGGGCGGCTTGGCGCAGCCGGGCGGCTCGGCCCTTCACGATCGGCGGTGGCGGCAGCAACTCGGCGGTGACTGGCGGCATGGTGCGGCCGCCCGCGATCGGGCGCAATACGGTCTCGTAGCCGCCGAGCCGGATCAGGTCACCATCGTCCAGGTAAGGGCGCAGGTGGCGGGCCTGGTCGATGGCGTCGCGTGGGGCGAGCGCGAGGTACACCTTGTTGCGGGCGTTGGCGTCGATCGCCTGCACCATGTCGGCGGACAGCTGGCCGAGGTACTGGTGGGCCAGCACCCACGAGACGTGCAGGCCGCGGGACTCGGCGAGGGCGTCGTCGATGCCGATCGGCAGGTGCAGGAAGTTGTGGCACTCGTCGAGCACCACCATGGCGTCAGCGCGCTCATGCTCGGGGACGCGGGCCCGGGCGGTCGTGGCCTGCCACAGCCCGGCCAGCAGCAGCGATCCGATCAGGCGGGCACCGTCCTCACCCAGCACCCCTTTCGGGAGCCTTGCCAGCAACACGCCGCCGTCGAGGATCTCGGTGAAGGAAAACGTGGTGGCCGGCACCCCGAACAGCGACCTGGCCAGGGGGTGCGCGAGGACGAGCCGCAGCCGGGACAGCAGCGGCGCGACCAGCCCGGCGCGCTGCCCGGCCGGCAGCGCGTCGAAACCTTCCCAGAACTGCGCCAGGGTGTTTCCCTCCCACGGGTGCAGCCGCCGGGTGACAGCCTCGACCCGCGCGGCGCGCCACCTCGAGTCCGACAGCAGCCGTGGCAACTGCGGGAGGGTGGAGCCTGGCAGGTGGGCGAGGGTGAGCAGCCCGTGGTAACAGATGTCGGCGGTCCGATGGCCCCACCAGCGGGCCCACACCTTCGCCATGACGGCGGTGACGTTGGCGGCCACGTCGTGGGGGGTGCCGCCGTGCACGGCCGGGTCGAGCAGGTTGATCGCCGCAGGCGCCCGCTGCTCGTCCGGGTCGATGAGCACCAGCCGGTCACCGGCCTCGGCGGGCAGCCGGTCGAGCAGGTCACGGATCAGGTCGCCCTTGGCCGGGTCGAACGCGGCCACACCGCGCCCGGCCCGCACGTCGTCGAGGATCAGCCGCATCAGCAGGGTCGTCTTGCCGCTGCCGGTCGGCCCGAGACAGTGCAGATGGAACCGGCAGTCCGGCAGCGCGATCCCGATCCGGACGCGAGGCCCAGTGTTGGCGACGCCGATCACCTTGCCGCCCAACCCATGCCGCTGATCGACCGGCACCAGAACGTGCCGCTGCCCCGGCCGGGCCCGGGTTGTCTCGCCGGTCACGAGGCACTCCACACGGTGGTTCCACCCTCTCCGGAACTCGCGGGCGCCGAAGTGGTGCTGTCGTGCTCGAGTGTCGGGCCTGCACGAAAAATGTCGCGGCCGCCGGGCCGCCGCCGCGACGCGGCCGCGGGAAGCCCGTAGAGCGCCGGTTCGGCCGGGAGCCCAGCCAGCGCAGCGACCTCGGTGACCGCCGCGAGGCTCATCCGGGCGGGCGGAACCCACCGCTGGGCGGCGGCGGTCGCGCCGTGGCGGAGCCGCCGGCGGGTGAAGTGCGCGGACAGCAGGCCGAACCCGCCGGTGACGGCGGCGGCAGCCGAGCGGGCAGCGGCCTTGGTCGGGCCGGTCGCGGTGGCGTAGACCGCGATCGTGAAATGCGGTCCCGCCTGGTACTTGTCGCGTGTCTGCCGGGCCAGCTCCGCCTCGGCCGGGCCCGTCCGCCGTGGACGGCTCGCCGATCCGGGCAGCAGCAGGTCGAGAGCGCCGAGCAGCACTCGCAGCATGGCGTGGGTAAGCCCGCGCACCGGGCCACGTCCGTGGGCGCGGCCGGGCTGCGTGGCGGCCCGGCTCAGGACGCGCAGCCGGGCGGCCGGGGCACGACTGACGTGCACCTGCAGGAGCCCGCTGCCGGTGCGACCTGCGGTGGCGAGGCCGTCGTACACCGCCCGCAATGGGTCCTCGCCACCCACCGCCTGTTCCCAAGGGCGAGGGTGCGGTGGCGGAACGTCCTCGACCAGCGGTAGCCAATCCGGCCGGGTGGGCCGCACCATCACGGTGGTCGCGGTCTCGCGGACCGTGATCGCAGGAGGCCGGGTCTCCTCGACACGGACGCCCGGCCAGGCGGACTCGAGGATCCGGCGCACGGCCGTCGGGTTGACCCCCGGTGAGATCCACAGACCGCAGCGCATCGCATGTGTTCCGGCCTGGACCTCCCAAACCAGCCGCTGCGGGCGCACCGTCCAGGCTCGCGGTGCCTGCAGGGTGGTGGCGAGAAGCTTCCACAGTCCCACGGTCGCGGCCGGGGTAGCGGAGACCGGCGGGGTCAGCTGCAGCCAGCGGGCCCGCCGCGCGCGGGAACGCCACACCGGCCGCCGCCACACCCGCCAGGCGGTGGTCAGCACGGCGAGGACAGCGACCGCGGCGAGCAGCAGCGGACACCATTCGTGGGCAACCTGGCCGATAGCCGCCGGTATCGCCGACACCCACGAGCCGCATTCCAGTTTCCCGATGACCGAGTCCGGAACCCCGCCCCGGCCTGGTACACAGCTCGCCAGACTCGGAGGTGAACCGGGCGGCGGCCCGGCGATCAGGTCGGCGATCGTCTTGTCAGCGAGACTCATGGGGATTCCCCACATGGCCGGGAGCCGGACCAGTAATGACGAGGGCATGCTCGGCGTCGGAGGCGAGGCTGTGAAACGCCACCCGCGACGTGCCGGCGACCAGCAGCGCGTCGCCGCGCCCGCTGGACAGCAGGAACGTGCGTTCGCCGTCGGTGAGGCCGAACGCCTCGGTGATGGCATCGATGATCTGCGGCGCCTGCCGCAGCAGGACCTGCGTGGCCGCATTGGACACGACCGCGCGGCCGACCTCGGTGGACAGCACGTCGTCGGCGTCCTGGCTGATCACGGTCAGGCCGAGCCAATACTTGCGGGCCGACTTCGCCAGCCGGAACAGAAACCTGGCGGCGAGCCCGGCCCGCAGCAGCAGCCACGCCTCGTCCACCACGACCAGCCGCCGCCGCGGCGTTCCGGTCTGCCCGCCGGTGCTGACCGTGCGCCAGATCGCGTCGAGGATCAGCAACGTGCCGACCGGCTTCAACTCCTCCGGCAGGTTCTTGATCGCGTACACCACCAGATGCCCGTCCGCCGTCACGCTGGTCGGGCCGTCGAACAGACCCTTGAAACTGCCCGCGACATACGGGTAGAGGCGGGCGGCGAGAACCCGGCCGGCGTCGCCCGTCTCGTCCAGGGCTGCCGCGAGGTCGGCCAGCAGCGGCGCCGTACGCCGCCAGGTACGCGGGTCGGTGGTAATGCCCTTCGCCCGGTAGGCCGCCAGCACCGCGACGTCGAGGGCGGCGGCCTCCTCCGGCGACAGGCCGGCACCACCGGTGAGCACGGTGACGAACGTCTGCATAAACAGCGCCCGCCGCACGAGCGCGTCGTCCCCGTCCCCGCGGGCCAGATCGAGCGGGTTGATCCGCACCCCGGGGACGCCGGGCCGGATGACCGTCCCGCCGACCGCCGCGGCGAGCGTGACGTACTCGTCCTCGGGGTCGATGACGAACGCCTCGACCCCGAGATAAAGGTTGCGCAGCAGGTCCAGCTTCGCCAGGTACGACTTGCCCTCCCCGGAGCGGGCGAGGATGACCGCGTTGTAGTTCGGCTGGGCCCACCGATCCCACACCAGCACGCCTGGGGAGTACAGGTTCAGCCCGTACAGCACGCCCATCCCGCTATCCGCGGCGGAGTCCGGCAGATCGGGGCTGGTGAACGGGAACGCGGCGCTGAGCGCGTCGGTGTCGAACACCCGCTTCAGGCCGAGCAGGTCGACCGCCAGCGGCAGCACGGTGATCCAGCCCTGCAACTGCCGCCAGGTCGCGGGAACGACATCCAAAAGCAACGACGCGGCCAGGGCCCGGACCTCGGCGACCCGGTCGGCCAGCTCGGCCGGGCTGTCCGCGTGTACCGCCAGGTACAGGCCGAGCCGAAACAGCCGTGCCTCACCGCGGGCGACCCGGCCGGCGAGGTCGGCCGCGTCCGTCGCGGCCGCATCCAGCTCCGGATCGCCGAGGCGGCCCGAGGCCGCGTCGTGCCGGCGGGACGCCTCGAACCGGCCACGCTGCTTACGCAGCCGCTGCGCCGCGACCACCGGCGCGACGGGCTCGATGTGCAGTGACACGTCCACCCGGCCCGGGTACGCCAGCAGCGGCTCGAGCCAGCCGGGACCGACCTCGGCCGGATACCCCGTCACCGCCAGGGTCGCGCAATAGCCGTCCCCGACCCGCACCGATCGCCGCTCGACCTCGACCGCGTCCAGAGAGCCCCATACCGGCGTCCCCTCTCCGGGGACGGCGCCGCCACGGTGTCGGGTCCACATGGTCACCACTGCTCGCTTTCGTTGGAGCGAGTCCCCGGCGGCCACGCCGCCGGGGCCGGGTTCGCGGACGGGTGGAGCGCGTCGGCCAGGGTCGCGGCTGCCTCGGCCGGGTCGAGGACCCGCGCGGCGACCTCGCAGCCCGCCAGCGCCCGGACCGCCTCGGCGGCCTGATGCGACGTGGGTCCTGGGCCGCGTCTGCTGCGCACCGCGACGGTGACCTGCCGATGCAACAACTGCCGCGAGGCGGCGAGCTCGGTCAGGAACTGGGCGTGCGCGCGGGCCGCCGCCTCCAGCGCGGGATGCGGCTGCCCGCTGGCCTCGGTCAGCAGCCGCCCGGCCAGCTGGGTCAGGTCGACCCGGTGTGCTCGTACCAGAATCTGCGCCGGCCCGTCGAGGCTGTGCAGCCACCGCGCGAAGGCCGCCACCAGCCCGTTCTGTTCGGCCGCCGTGCGCAGCCCGAACGCCACCGTGGACGCCCTGACCAGGCCGGTCGTGCCGTCCGGGCCGAGGTCGATCAGCCCATCTGCGGTGATGCCCCGGGCGGGCAGCCGCAGCGGTGCCGGGATGGGCAGCCGGTCACCCGGCCCGGCCGTGGTGGACACCCACCCCGGGGCCGAGGTGATCGGCTCACCGGCCGGGACGAGCCTGTGCGGGGCGCGGCGGTACCGCAGCGCGGCGAGCAGCCACCCATCCAGGCTGGTCCCTTCCCGGCGGCCGACCGCCACGAAGAACGCCAGCCCGGCGACCGGCACCGCGACCACGAGGTACACCAGCGGCGGCACCACCGACGCCACGGCCGACCACGCGGCATACAGCACCAGACCCGAGACGGCCAGGATGATCAACTGCCGCCAGGTCAAGCCGAACACGACCCGATCGGGCCGCTCGACGTCCGCCGGAATCCGGGCCCGCAGCGGAGCCTCATCGCGGTAACGGCTCATCACTCGCCTCCTCGGGGACGACGCCGTACCGGTGCGGGCGCAGCCGCCGGTGCGGAACGGAAGGTCACGGCGGCGCTGCCGCGAGGCGGCCGGGCCAACGGTGGCGATGCGGAGGACATGGGGGACGACGCCGCAGCCGGCGCCGAGGAGAACACCGGCGCCGCCGGTGCGGACCGCGCGTGCGGCGGACCTGCCGCGGGAGGGCCGGACGCGGAGGTTGCCGCAGGCCCAGGTGCTGATGCCGAGCTCGTCGCCGGGCGTTCAGGATGGCTGAACACGGGCGGGGCGGCAGGTCCCGCAGCACGGCGGGTGGCCGATGGGCTCGCGGGGTGGGAGAACCGCACGGCCGGTGCCCGGCCCGCCGGGGCGGGGTCTGGGGTCTCCGGCGGTGACGGGTGGCTGAACGTCGGCGGCCCGGCGGCGCCAGCCGGGACGGCCAACGGCGTCTGCGGTCTCGGAGCGTGGCTGAATCGCACCGGCGCAACCAGGGACGACGGGCGGGGACGGCGAGGAAGCGTGGGGACGACCGAGCCGGGCGTTGCTGCGGGTCCGGCGCTGGTCGGCCGGCGTCCCGCCGGGGCGGCCCGCGTCCTGCCTCGACTGGCCGCCAGCCCGGCGGCAGCGCCCAGGACCTGAAAGAGCAGATGCGCCTGCAGGAGCTGGCCGACCAGGCCGCGCCCGTGGCTACGCAGGCCAAGCGGCGCGAGCACGAACTGCCTCGTCAGCCCGGGCAGCCGGATGAGCAGCCAAAGCATCGTGACGCATATCAGCACGCCCAGCAGCCCGCCCGCCGTGGCGGGCATACCGAACATCACCAGGCCGGCCGGGGTGAGGAACACCTTCACCGTGACCAGCACGACCACGCCCTGGCCGACCTGAAGGCCGAGGCACGCGCCCAGGGCACGCCACCACGTGTACGCGAGGCCTTCGGTCTGCGGCGTGGCGTGGAACAGCAAGGCCAGCGGGGCGATGCCGAGCAGAAGCACGAGCACCGCGGTCCGCAGCACGAACGTGATCACGACGACCACGCCGAGCACAATCACCGCCAGCACCAGCAGCGCGAGCAGAATGTTCGGGGAGGCACCGGCCAACGGCTGGTCGAGGATGCTGAGGATGGCGCTGGCTGCCTTAGGCCCGTCCACGCCCTGCCCGACGATGGCGGCTGTCAACGCGTTGGCGACCTCGATGGCCTTGCCGCACACGATGAGGCTGACGTTGGACAGCACCGCCGCTGCGACGAGCCGGGGCGCGATCTCCTTGAATCCGTACTGGCTCAGCGTCTCGTGAGAGGCGACGATGAATGCCCCGGCGAGCAGGAACAGCACATAAACGCCGTTGGCCGCGACCAGCACCGTCGTCCAGAACGTCTTCACCTGCGGGTTCGTCGTCAAATCCGGCGCGGACAGCACGGTCCTGGCCAGAGCGTCCATCACTGGCCGCAGCCCGGTCCGGGCGACCCACAGCAGAAAGTCGCTGATCGCCACGCGGATGTGCCCGGAGATGTCGAACAAGCCCGGGTCCTTGTCCTCGCCGTTGGGCTGGGACGACGAGGCTGAAGGCGCGGTAGCGCCTCGGGACAACGGGACGGATGGTCCCGTCCCGGCGGGCAGGGACGAGAGGTTCGGGGACGGCGTGGCCCGGGACGGGGACGATGCGGCAGGAGTGGGCGCCACGGCTGGGGACGGCCCCGCCCACGCCGATCCGCCGAGGGCAAGACCGGCGATCAGGGCCGCGCCGAGGACGATCAGCACCACGCCCCCGGCGTGACGCGACGGCCGTGTCGGGCGGGTCTTCATGCGACCCACTTCGAGATGATGGTCAGCAGCAGCGGGGTCAGTAGCGCTCCGGCAAAGCCGATGGCGGCGTTGCGCAGCGTGCGTTTGCCTTTCTCTACCTCGTCGGGCTCGCCGCTGGTCCAGCGCAGGAATCCGATCGTCAGGCACAGGCTCGCCCAGGCGAACAGGAGACCCATCAGCCACGCGCGGACGTTGTTGAAGACCTGGGCGACGGAATCCACCGCCAGCACCATCGAGCCAGGTTCGGCGGCGAAAGCCGCGCGCGGCGGCGCACCGAGCACCAGCAGCACCGCGGCAGCAGGCAAGACCGAGCGGACAGTACGGACCCGAACGCGGCTGGCCGATGAGCAGTGGAACACCGCCGCGAGCCGGTGTAGATGGCGACAGTTCATGAGACGTGAGCACCTCCGGGCGCTCCGGCTCCACGCCCACGGGGGCATGGAGCCAGGCAAAGCAGGCAAGAGATGCGGTGACCTGCGGCGACCGGCGCGAAGGCCGTCCTCCTCACGAGGGATGGCGAGCCGTTGCGGAGTTGTCAGCGCCGTCGGAGTGGCCGGTCCCGTGATTACCGATTGCGGGAGAACCCCGCATTCAGAGATGCCGACTTCGGCTCCTGTTTGGACAGCAACCCATGAACTCACAGGTCAGCGACATGGCCATTCGGGAGCCAGGGTCATCGTGGCTTCGCGGATCACGGCGGCGTCCCCGTCGTCGAGCTCACCGGCCTTCAGCGCCGTGACCAGGCGCCGCTCCGCGCGTTCGCGTTCCTTGGCCACCGCCCAGTAGCCGCGCCCGGCACGCGCGGCGTAGCCGGCCAATGACTCCCCCTCAAGGCGAGTGACGCCGATCAGCTCAGCCTCGGCGGCGGTGATCACTCCTGCCGCGACGGCACGGGCGAGCACGAAGTCCTCGTGGCCGTCGGCCGCCACGGCCGACGGGCTCGCCTGCAGCGTCGGGCCGCGGGTATCCGAGGCCCGCAGGGCTGCCCTGGCGGCGGTGTGGGTAACAGTGAGGAGCCGCTGCGCCACCCGGGGTTCCGGCAGTTTCACCGTGCCCAGCGCTGCGACGAACGCGGTCAGCAACTCGGCCTGGGCATCCCCCGAATAGCGGCGCAGCCGATAGGCGGCCCGCCGCAAGCCCGGCAACGCCACACCGACCGCGCCGACCGTCCACGCCGGTCCGCCGGTGCGGGCTCGCTCGATCAGCAACCGCCACGACCGGTCACTCGCGGCATAGCCGCACGAAGGGTGCATCAGCAGGGCCGCCAGCTCCGACAAGACGATGATCCGAGGCGGCAGACCGCCACCCAATACGGCACCGTCGACCGACAACGGATCCGGACCGACGGTCAGCAACTCAAATGCGGACGCCGCGACCTCGAAGGGCTGCTCGCCCCGCACCACGGCCGGCGCCTGCTGGCCCATGACAGACGCGACCGTACGAACAGAATCGGTCATGAGGATTCCCCCGGAGTGTGGGTGATGAATGCCGCTGGCTCGTCGGCCAACCGGCGCTTACGGCATCCATCACGCCAGCCCGGTGGAACAGTTCTTGAACACGGCAATCTCGTTCAAGGTGCGACGCTGTCTGGCTCTTTGTCAGCGCCTCGGTAGCGGGGACACCGCGAGGGTGCACCGGGGCCTGTTCAACGTTGGTCAGGATCTTGTTCAAGCCGAGGGTCACCGGTGCACGCCGCTGTCAGCGCAGCCGCGCACGGGTGGACGTGTTCAACACGCTGAGCTGCACGTTCAACCGTTTGCGTTCATGTTTCTAGGGGCGGCAAACGCGGCGTACAGAGTTCGACATCGTCCTGCGTTTGTCCAAACCGTCACCTGGTTTTGCTTCCCCCCTGTGTCAGCGTTGTCGGCAGACATGGCCTACCCACCATGCCGCAGATCGACCCCACCTATGGGAGCCCGCATCAGGCGCCCGTCGCGCTGTTCTTGCGCCCGGCGCACAGGCGAGGCCACCGCGATCCCAACCATGAGGCCCTTGCCGACTGGTACGGCCTGCACCCCGTTCACGTCGCCACACTGATCGCCCACTACACCAGGGAGGGTGACCGTGTGCTCGACATCGACGGGCACCCAACCATCGCTGCGGCCACCCGGCACCTCAACCGCCAGCTCGCTGTGCTCAGCACCGATGACGGCCGAACCATCGACGCAACAGGGCAACTTGAGACGGCCATGCCCGTCGTGCGGCTCGTCCTGACCACCCTGCCCCGCCTAGGCATCGACAGCGACGACGTACACGCGCTGAGCCGCGCGTTCGGCTCGTGGCGCAGACTGCTACGCCCTGGCGGATTCATGATCACCCTGCTGGCCGACGGTCCCGGACGCGGCACGATCGGCCGCCGCTCGACGGTCATCGCAGCTGCCCGCGCTGCGGGCCTGCTCTATCACCAGCACATCCCGGGGCTGCTCGTCGCGATGCCGGAGGTCGAGCCGCGCGCCGAGCCGCACGTCATCGTCAGTCCGCCATTGCTTGCCGGAAGGCACATGCGCATCCATCGGGACCTGTTGGCCTTCGCCTCGACCGAACCGGAGGGCGGCGATGCCTGAGCTCACGCCGGCCGAACCCGTCCAACTCGGCGCGACGAGCACCGAAGGCGCCTCCGACATTCCGGGCTCGGTGTGGCTGACCGGGCAGAGTCACTCCCGCCAACTGCGCAAAGGCCGATACGTCGCAGAGTCGATCGCCCATCCGGGAAAGATGCTCCCCACGATCGCCCGGTACGTCATCAACACCTATTCCCGGCCAGGTGATCTTGTAGCGGACCCGATGGCCGGCATCGGCACCACCGTGGTCGAGGCCATGCACCTTGGCCGGCACGGCGTCGGCATCGAGTTCGAGGCCCGGTGGGCTGCGCTGGCCGCTGCCAACGTCACGCTCGCCGCCCAGTCCGGCGCCACCGGAACCGGCGAGGTCTACACCGGTGACTCGCGACAGCTCCCGACATTGCTGCCGCCACGCGTCCGCGGGCAGGTCGCTCTCGTGGTCACCTCGCCGCCGTATGGGTCGTCCACTCACGGCCGTGCCGTCACGCCCGGTGCCCAGCGAGGCAAGGTCCGCAAGATCAATCACAGTTACGGCAGTGCCGCGAACCTTGCCTACCAAGGGCAAGACGAACTCGCCGAAGGTTTCACCGACATCCTCGCCGGATGCGTGGCGATCCTGCGCCCCGGCGGACGCGTGGTCGTCACCACCCGGCCCTACCGGCTGCACGGGGAACTCGTCGACATCCCCGGCATGGTCGTCGCTGCGGGCGCGGCGGCCGGGCTGGATCTGATCGAGGAATGCGTCGCTCTGTTGGCCGGCATCCGCAACGGCGTACTCGTGCCGAGAGTCTCCTTCTTCCAGCGCAAGAACGTGCGAGTCGCCGTCGCCGCCGGCGACCCGCAGTGGATAGTGCAGCACGAGGACGTGATCGTCTTCCGGGCCAGGACAAGTCCCGCGAGTTCGGGCCAGCCTCGTGGTTGACCAGGAGACCCCCGCAAGCGCGCTACAGCTGTATACCGCCGAACAGGCCGCGGAGTTGCTCCAGGTCAGCCCGTCCTGGCTGCGCCGGAAGGCCACGGCCCGCGCCATCGCGTGCACCTTCGTGGGCAAACACCTGAGGTTCTCCACCGACGACCTGAAATCGATCATTACCGCCGGGGCGGCCGGCACCGCGTCCCAGCAGCGCAGACGTTGATCGGGTGGTCGTTCGGGCCGTACGGCCTTGACCAGCCCTGACACGGGGAGCGTCCATGGTGGTCCGGCCGCCTACGACAGCGGCCGGACCACACCACTACCCACCGAAAGGAAACAGCAGAATGGCCTGGGCCGAAAAACGCGGCGACATGTGGCGCGTCCGATTCCGCAACCCCGACGGCAGCGTCGGCACCGACAGCAGCCACCCCACCAAAACCGCTGCCACCGCCCGCGCGAACGCCATCGAAACCGACCAGGACCGCAACGTGTTCATCAACCCTGACCACGGCAAGATCACCCTCGCTGCCTGGGTCGACGAATGGCTCGACGCCCACGACGTCAGCCCCACCACCTACGAGCGCTACCGCTCCCACCTCGACATCCACATCCTGCCCCGCTTCGGCGACACCCCGCTGAGCGACATCACCCGCATGGCTGTCAAACGCTGGGTCAAAGACCTCGGCCGCACCCGCGCCGACTCCACCGTCGCCAGCATCCTCACCCTGTTCTCCATGGTCATGGGCGAAGCGGTCGAAGAACGCCGCATCGCCCTCAACCCCTGCCGGAAACTCCGCGGATCGACTCCCCACCGCCCGGAACGGCCGTGGGCCACGGCAGCCCAGGTCAACGAAATCGCCGCCCGGCTCAGCCCTGCCAACGAGGCACTGGTGATCACCGCCGCATACACCGGCATGCGCTGGGGCGAACTCGCCGGACTTCGCCGACCGAACTGCAAGCTCGACGATGGCCGCATCTTCATCGACCCCGACACCGGAGCCCTGCACGAAGTCGGCGGCAAGCTCGACCTCGGCAGCCCGAAGACGCCGGCCGCTGCTCGCGACATACTGCTACCCAAGTTCCTGATCGACCTGCTCCGCACGCACCTCAACAGCCACCACCACGAACACGTCTTCACCGGGCGCGACGGCGGCCTGCACCGCCGTTCCAGCTTCCACCGCCGTCACTGGCATCCCGCCGTCGAGGGCGACCCGGACGACGGCATCCCCACGATCATCCAAGGGCTGCACTTCCACGACCTGCGCCACAGCCACAAAACCTGGCTCATCGAGGACGGCGTCCCCGAAGCCGCCCAAGCCAAACGACTCGGTCACCGCCTTCCCGGCGTCCGCGGGATCTACAGCCACGTCAGCGCCGCCGTCGAACAGCGACTCGTTGAGGGCCTGCAGACCCGCTGGGAGCAGAACCGCTCCCCCTCCCGACGTGACAACCGTGGGAACTAGGAAGTGCTCACCAGGGAGCAGGACAATCGGAAAACGGAAGTTGTCACCCCCGGGGAGCGACCGATGCTCCCAAAATGCTCCCACTGTAACGACCAGAACGGCAGAGTCCCATTACCAGATGATCGGTAACGGGCCCAGGAACTGCTGATATAGATGGTGGGCGATACTGGGATCGAACCAGTGACCTCTTCCGTGTCAAGGAAGCGCGCTCCCGCTGCGCCAATCGCCCTTGGCTTTCGCCGAGGTGGAGACGGGATTTGAACCCGTGTACACGGCTTTGCAGGCCGTTGCCTCGCCTCTCGGCCACTCCACCGAGTCAGCCCCGCACCATAACCTGTGAAGGCCTCTCCGAGCGGACGACGGGATTCGAACCCGCGACCCTCACCTTGGCAAGGTGATGCGCTACCAGCTGCGCTACGTCCGCTTGTCTCCCGGGGGGCTTGCACTCCCCGGCGACGGATGAAACCTTAGCCTGTCGTCCGCGGCCTTGCCAAACCGGGGTGCCTCGGCGCGTCGCGGCGAGGGCGGGAGTGGGTTATCCACAGGCTGGAAAACTGTCGAGCGGGGCAAGTGCCCGGCGGTGTTGGATTGGGCCATGAACTTCCGGCAGATCACGGCGGCGGAGCGCACCGCGACGATGTTTCCCCTGCAGGCGTACGCGTTCATGCCCTCGCCATGGTCGGCGGAGGAAGAGGAGAAGTATCGCCGGCGGATGCGGTTCTACGAGACGGCCGTGACGCTGGTCGCCGAGGAGGACGGGCAGACGCTGGCGGGTGTGGCGGCGTTCCGCATGCGGCAGAACGTTCGCGGGCTCGTGCACGACATGGCCGGGGTGGCCTCGGTGTCGTCGCATCCGGCGGCGCGGCGGCGAGGGCTGGTGCGGGAGCTGATGCACCGGCTGCTGCGGCAGACGCGGGACGAGGGCTGCGCGGTGAGCGTGCTCTACCCGTTCCGGCCGAGCTTCTACGCCCGTTTCGGTTTTGTCGGGATTCCGCGGCATCGCACGGCGGCGTTCGCGCCCGAGGGGCTGGGCCATCTGCTGCGGGCCGAGCTGCCCGGTGAGGTCGAGCGGGTGCCGATGGCCGAGGGCTTCGACGCGTGGGACGGGCTGCAGCGACGCCTGCTCACCGAGCGACACGGGTTCGCGGTCTTCGATGCGGTGCGGGCGGCCGAGTTCCGCGACGACCGGTACTGGGTGGCGGTGGCCCGGGTCGACGGCGAGGTGGTGGGCGCGGTTCGCTACCGGGTGGATCGCCATGGCGGGGAACTGGCCGCGGGCCACCTGCACTGCACCGGGTCGCTGGGGCGGGCACTGCTGCTGCAGTTCTTCGCGCGGCACGTCGACCAGGTGTCGCGGGTCGTCGTGCAGATCAGCACCGACGAGGTGCCCGAGCTCTGGGGCACCGACCTGACCGTGACCGCCGAGGGCCGAGTCGACTTCCCGACACGCGGCGGGCCGATGGCGCGCGTGCTCGACATGGAGGCGCTGGCCGGCACCCCGGTCGGGCCGGGCGCGATCACGATCGAGATCCCGGACGACGAGCTGATCGGCGGCGTCTGGCGCCTGGAGTCGGTCGGCGGCGACCTCACGGTGGCCAAGGCCACCACACCGTCGGTCACTCTGAGCGTCGGGGGTTTCAGCGGTTTGCTGTACGGGGTGCTGGACCCGATCGAGGTCGCGGCGCGCGGCCTGGGTGCGGTCCCGGCCGAGGCGGTACCGGCGTTGGCCTCGATGTTCCCGCGCGCGATGCCGTATGTGGTCGCGGACTTCTGAGGGGCAGGGGGTGATCTAGGCGTTCTGAAGAGCTTGCTGGACTGCCGGGTCCGGGGGAGACAGGACCGCGGGCGGGCGATTGCGGATGGCGTCCCAGGCGGCCTTGCCGCCGGCGAAGTAGTCGCGGACGGACTTCTCGACCAGCAGCGTGGTCGGGCAATGGCAGCGGGAGACCACACCCTCGGCGTCTATGCCCACGTGGCGGCACAGGGTCACGGCGCGGGAGACGTGGTAGGACTGCGTGACCACCAGGGCGCGGGTGACGCCGTAGACGTCGCGGGCGCGGATGCAGGTGTCGTAGGTGTCGAGGCCGTACGGGTCGGTGACTATGCGGCGGGCGTCGACGCCCAGCCTGGTCAGGTAGGCGGCCATCGCGGTGGGCTCGTCGCCGGAGCCGCCGTTGCTGTCGCCGGAGACCAGCACGACGCGGGCCTTGCCGGCCTTGACCAGGGCGGCGGCGGTCTCGAGGCGGCCGGCCAGGCGCGGTGACGGCGTGCCGTCGACGGTCACCTCGGTGCCGAGGACGATCGCCACGTCGGCGGAGGGCGCGTCGGCCTCGGCGTGCACGTGACCGTGCGCGGAGATCTCCGTCCAGCCCCAGGGTGCGCTGATGACGAGCAGCGCCACGAGCATGGCGGCGGCGGCGATCAGCAGTACGCGGCGGCGCCGCCGGACGAGCCTCATGATCCCGCGAGCCTAACCATCCGCCGCCAGCGCCCGGCCGCACGGGAAAGTGGCACGGGCCGCGGGAGCGGCGAAGAGGGGGCGCAGGGCTGCGAGGGCGGCGAAGAGGGGGCGCAGGGCCGCGAGGGCACGGCGGAGAGTGGGCGCGGCGGGCGCGGCGAAAAGTCGGCGCGGCGGCCCGCGCGGGCGAGTGGCTCAGTCGGATGGGCGGCGGGATTCCGGAGCCGGGACCGGGGCTGCGGCAGGCGACGGGGCCTGGGCTGCGGAGGGCGCCGGTACCGGACGATCTCCGAGCAGCGCGGCGCCCAACGGCGTAATCGTATGGAGCACAGCCTTCCCGGCGCGGCTCGTGTGGATCAGGCGGGCCTCGCGCAGAACAGCCGTGTGCTGGCTGACCGAGGCCGCGCTCACGCCCACACGCCGGGCCAGCTCCGAGGTGGTACTGCCGTCGCCGATCGACTCCAGGACCGAGGTTCGGGTCTGGCCGATCAGTGCTGCCACCGAGCCGCCGTTCGCCGCGGGGCCGGCCGCCCAGAAGGCCGCCGGATCGCGCTCGACCGGGTAGACCAGCACGGGTGGGAGTAACGGGTCACGCAGCACGTCGGGAGCGCCCCACGAGAAGTAGGACGGGACCAGGATCAGGCCGCGGCCGCCCAGCTCGATCGTCTGCTCGAACGGGGTGTCGACCTCCAGCACCGGCGAGCTCCACTGCATCATCGGGCGGAAGCTCTCCAACAGGCCCTCGGCGCCCTGGTCGAGCAAGGCCCGGGCTCGGCGGGCGCGGTCGGCCTCGACGTGGGCCTGTGCCTCCGACCAGTACGGCGCTACGGCCACCTCGTAGTGGGAGCGCATCGCCCCGGCCACCCGCTCGAGCACCGGCCGGTCGCCCTCGGCCAGCCGCCGCATCCACCACGGCGTGGGCTCGCCGAGCCGGGCCAGCTCGGTCATGTCCTGCCGCAGGCGGGTCGCCGGCGTCGAGAGCAGGGCCTCGATCGCGTACGGGAGACCGAGCCGGCCCTCCGCGGGCGTGAGAAAGTCGGGATAGTAGGCGCCGCGCACGAGCGGAAGCAGGATGTCGAGGTCGGACCGCCGGGAGTTGCGCACGACCTGTTCGCGCCACGGGCCGAAGATCGGCGTCTGGCCGGGACGCATCAGCCGGAACACGCTGAAAACGGTCTCCCACATCGGGTCCGGTTCGCCGGCCATGCGGACACGGCCGATGTCTTCCGGCGTGAAGATGACGCGCAGCAGGGTCGGCCTCCGGATTACCTTGCAGTGGAGCAAGGAAGTTTATCCGGGCATGGCGATACCACCCACCCGCACAAAGTGGGCCGAACCACCATTAATGGGCGCGGCCGCGCATAAAGCGCCGCGAATAAGCGCCACGAATAACGGGCACCGACGCGGCCGCGCCCGTCGAGCCGCCGCCGCACGCGCCCCCGCTGGGACGATCCCCCGTCGTTCCAACCGCCACGGCGGCCTGCGCGCCCGGTGGCCGGCTCGACCCGTCGACCATCGCCGCAGGACCCCATGACGCTCAAGACGTTTAACGCCTCGCTGAATAGTAAGGACTCTTTCCGGTCCGGTTCGTGCCTCGCACACAGTCAATGTCCGAAAAGCTCAAAGACCAAAACGTCACACCGTGATTCCGTACGGGGTGGGAATGCGCCGCACCGTAAGCGCCGGCTCGTGGTATCCGTCCGATTTCTGGCGCTTCGGGAGCGCCACCTCCCGGTGCGCCAGCGGCTTGTACGGCACCTGCGACAGCAGATGCGTGATCACGTTGAGCCGCCCGCGCTTCTTGTCGTCGGTGTTCGCCACGAACCACGGCGCCCAGGCCGTGTCGGTGGTCCGGAACATCTCGTCCCGCGCCCGCGAGTAGTCGTACCAGCGGCTGTACGACTTGAGGTCCATGTCGGACAGCTTCCAGTACTTGCGCGGGTCGTTGATGCGGCTCTCCAGCCGCCGCGTCTGCTCGTCCGCGCTGACCTCGAGCCAGTACTTGACCAGGATCACCCCGGACTCGACGATCGCCCGCTCGACCTCGGGCACCTGCCGCAGGAACTGGTCGGACTGCTCGGGCGTGCAGAAGCCCAGCACCCGCTCGACCCCAGCCCGGTTGTACCAGCTCCGGTCGAAGATCACGACGTCCCCGGCACCGGGCAGGTGCGGGATGTACCGCTGGATGTACATCTGGGACTTCTCGCGGTCGGTCGGCGCCGACAGTGCGACCACCCGGAACGTGCGCGGGCTGACCCGCTCGGTGATCGCCTTGATCGTCCCGCCCTTGCCGGCCGTGTCCCGGCCCTCGAACACGATGCACACCTTGGCGCCGGTCTTCTTGATCCACTCCTGCATCGCGACGAGCTCACCGTGGAGCCGGCGCAGTTCGTGCTGGTACTCCTTCTCCTTCATCCGAGGGAGAGGCTGCGACGCGTCCGGGGTGGCTTCCAGAACCTTGTGCTTCGCCATCACGACACGGTGGCACGGGACGCGCCCGCCCGGAGTCACCCCCCGCGGATGGTTCACCGGCGGCATCATGGGGTGCGTGTCGACCGCCATGACCTACGCCGAGTTCGCCGTGCGCGAAGCCCATGACGTCTCCCCGGCGTACGAAAGCCTCTCGATTGCGGTGTCTCGCGACCGCGACCTGCTCGCCCGGCTGGAGACCCTCCCACCCGCGAAGCGTCAGCCGAACCTGTTGTTCGCGGCCGTCCGGTTCCTGGACGGCCCGGTCACCGACCCGGGCGCCTTCCTCGAGTTCACGGCGGGGCGCTGGCCCGAGGTCGAGGCCGAGATGCGGACGCGGGCCACGCAGACCAACGAGGTCGGCCGGTGCGCGCTGCTGCTGCCCGTGCTCGCCGACCTGCCCCAGCCGATCGCGCTGCTGGAGATCGGCGCCTCGGCCGGCCTCAACCTCTTCCCGGATCACTATTCCTATCGGTACGGCGACACCCGGCTGGGCACGGGCGAGCCGGTGCTGGACTGTGCGCTCGAGGGCCGCGAGCCGCCGCGCCGGCTGCCCGAGGTGGTGTGGCGCGCCGGTCTCGATCTCCACCCGCGCGACATCACCGACCCAGCCGACCGGCGCTGGCTGGAGTCGCTGATCTGGCCGGAGCACGCCCATCGCCGCGAACGGCTCCGGGCCGCCGCGCGGGTGGCCGCCGCCGATCCGCCCCTGCTGCTGCGCGGCGACCTGGTCGATGACCTTCCGGCCCTGGCCGAGCGTGCGCCCCGGGACGCCACGCTGGTCGTGTTCCACACGTCGGTCCTCTATCAGGTGCCGGCTCCGCGCCAAGAGGCCTTCCTTCATCTCGTACGGGGGATGCCTGGTCATTGGATCTCGGTGGAGAGCCCGACCGTGATCGAGTACGAGAACCTCCCGAGCCCTCCCGACAAGACGCTCTTCAACATCCTGGCGCTCGACGGCCGGCCGCTCGCCTGGTGCCGCCCGCACGGCCAGGGGATGCTCTGGTTCTAGCCGCCGCCCGCCCTATCGTGGTGGTATGCCCAGCCGTTTCGGTGCCGACCGCGAGTGGGGCGAGCGCGCCGCCCGCCCCCTGCGCCTGGTTGCCGGGCGTGACGCGCGGCCGACCGCGGACGAGTTGGCCACGCTGCGTGACGGGCTGATGCGGCGGGACGAGACCGCCGCCGCGCTCGTGAAGGCCGTGCGAACCAAGGATCTGCACCGGGCGCTCGCCGCGGGTGCGGACGCCGACGTGCCGCAACCGGTGCGGGATTTCTTCGACACCGTACGGGATCGGCCGTCGTGGGTGGACGATCGACTGCTCGCGCGGGGCGCCTCGGCCTGCCGCGCTTTCGGCATGGACGCCGGCCTCGTGCTGGCCTACGGTTCACTCCTCGGCGGGTATCGCACCGCCGCGGCCCTCGAGCCTCTCGTGCGCACCGGGCGACTCACGGGCGGGGAGACGCTGCGCCGGATCCGCGAGACGTCGGTCTGGTGGCGGGCGGTCACGGCTCCGGGCGGCTTGGCGCCCGACGGCGAGGGATTCCGGCTGACTCTGCACGTACGGGTGATGCACGCGCTGGTCAATGCCAAGCTCGAGGCCGACCCGTCCTGGGAGTGGGACAAGCGCGGCGTGCCCGTGAATCAATACGACCTAGCGAGCACGCTCGGCATCTTCAGCACCAGCTTCCTGCTTCACTTGCGCCTTTTGGGCGTACGCGTGACACGCGCCGACGCACGCGCGGTGATGCACCTCTGGTCCTACGTCGGCTGGCTGATGGGCGTGGACGACGACTGGCTCCCGCACACCGAGTCCCGGGGCCGCCGCCTGCTCTATCACTTCCTCGCCTACGACCCGCCACCCGACCAGAACAGCGTCGACCTGGCCCGGGCCCTGATCCACATGAACGACGACGTGGCCCGATCGCGCTGGCGGCGGGTTTATGAGCGGGAGAGGGCGCTCTCGGTCAGCACCTGGCTGCTCGGCCGGCGGGCGATGCACGACCTCGGCCTGCCCGCCCGCCCACCGTGGTACGGCCTCGCTCGGGTCGCCGCCAACCTCGTGGTCAGCCAGGGCCTCGGCCGCTTGCCGGGCGGGCGTTCGCTGCTCCTGGCCCGCGGCGAACGTCAGGCGCGTGCCCAGTTCGCCCGCTGGGGCCAAGAACTGCCGTAGCCCTCGGTGCGGCCGTGCCCGCGTGCCGCTTCGGTCGCGGCGCGCTTCCCCGAGCCGACAAGGGCCTTGGTCACCGGTGTGGTGCCTCAGCTGGTGAAGCTGCCGCTGCGGGCGCGTTCGGCCTCCATCAGGAGGATCTCCTCGGTCCCGGAGAGCACCACGTCGCCGTCCGGCTCGAAGTCGAGGCCGGGGTCGCGCCCTTCGTAGTCGACCGCGTTGAGCATGACCTTGATCGCGTTGATCCGGGCGCGCCGCTTGTCACCGGACCGGACGATCACCCACGGGGCGCTGGCGGTGCTCGTCCGCTTGAGCATCTCGTACTTGCGGGTGGTGAACTCGTCCCAGCGGTCTTGCGCCTGCATGTCGATCTCGCTGAACTTCCATTGCCGCAGCGGGTCGTCGAGCCGGCGCGCGAACCGCCGGCGCTGTTCCTCCCGGGTGACGCTGAAGTAGAGCTTGACCAGGATGGTGCCCTGCCGCACGAGGTCCTTCTCGAACCCGGTGACGCCGAGCATGAAGTGTTGGTACTCCTGGTCGGTGCAGAAGCCGAACACCGGCTCGACCATCGCGCGGTTGTACCAGCTGCGGTCGAACAGCACGATCTCCCCGCCCGCGGGCAGCTGGGCCACATACCGCTGGAAATACCACTCCGAGCGCTGGTCCTCGGTGGGCTTGCCGAGCGCGACCACCCGATAGTGCTTCTCGTTCATGTACCGGGTGGCCCGCCGGATGGTTCCGCCCTTGCCCGCCGCGTCTCGTCCTTCGAACAGCACGATCATCCGCATGCGATGGGCCTCGAGGTGCTTCTGCAGCTTGAGAAGCTCCACCTGCCAGGGACGTAGCTCCTTCTCGGCCCGCAACTTGCGAGCGACCCTTCGGTGGTCGTGCTTGAGCGCCTCGAGTTCTCGGTGAGCTTGCTGGTACGCCTCGTCGAGGTCCGGGACCGACGTCGCCGCGGTCACCGGCTGAGCCTCGGGGGCTCGGCCGTTTCGGGTGGCCGGCGACGGAAGTTCCACCAGCGGCATGGGCGCCTCCCTCGTTGCGTGTGGCGCTCCGGTATCACCCTGCCCTCACGGCACCTTGTCGTCGTCATCCGCGGCGGAGGATCCCCGGCGAAGGACCATGCGAGCCCGGCCGGACGGGTCCGGACGGTTACCTGATCGAGGGATTTGCGGTCTGCGGCGGTTGTGGATGTTTTGTGACGCCAAACGCCTGCACATCCGCCGATCCCGTGACCAAGGCTTCAGCCTGCATGCCGGCCGGGACGGCATGCTGCGGTTGGCGGGCGACATCTGCCTGTTCAGGTACCTCGGCGTCGAGACGGCTGCGGTGGCGGCCGCCAAGGTCCGCAACCCGGAGCGCAACGTTCCCGGGCGACCGTGCTCGGCACGCTGGCGGCCTCCGTGGTCTATCTGTTGTCGATGGTCGCGGTCTTCGGCTCGGTGCCCACGACGGAGCTGGCCAAGGACGAGAACAAGGCCTCGTACTCGGTGGCCGCGGACGTCATGGTCGGCGGCGGGTCCTGGGCCGGGAAGCTGGTGGCGATCGCCGTGATCATCTCGGGCATCGGCACGCTCAACGGCTGGATCATGATCGGCGCCGAGATGCCGCTGGCCGCCGCGCACGACGGCCTGTTCCCGGCCGCGTTCGGGCGGCTTTCGAGCCGTGGGGTTCCGGCCGTGGGGATCATCGCCTCGGCCGTGCTGGGCAGCATCGCCATGGCGGTCAGCTTCATGGGCACCAGTGGCGCCGCGGTCTTCAACCGCCGCGAGCTGCATACGGCGCGCTTCGCCCGGGACGTCATAGTTGCCGGCGTTTCGCTGATCTTCTCGGTCCTGTTCATCTGGTACTCGCGCAACACCGGTCAGGACAACTGGTATCAGGTGTGGGGCCCGTTCCTCCTGGCCGGTTTCGCCATGCTCATCGGCATCCCGGTCTACCTGCACATGCGTACCCGCATGACCGAGCCTCCGCTCGTCCAGGTGGTACTGGGCAACCTCGTCGTGTTCGTCGTCGTATGGCTGGCGAACATGGGGTCTGGCGTACCCGTCGGTCGATCGGTGATGCCCCGCCGAGGATGAGGCGTAGCCGCGGTGGCTGGACAAGCCTGGCGGTAGGTCGAGAAGGAGGACCGATGTTGTTGGTGCCAAGGCAGTTGCGGCGTTCCGGTATGACCGGCAATGTCCCGTATTACGGTGGCCGACTCTCGCCGGCGCAGGCCTACGCGGCATCCCATCCGTCCCACGTGCAGCCGCGGCCGGCCGCGACACCGAGGGCGGACCCGCTCCCGGCATTGCAACAGCTGCTCGACACGGGCGTGATCACCGCTGAGGAGTTTCAGGACTTGCGGGCGCGGGTGAATCGATGATGGGGCCGGTGCAGGTGCTGGTCGTCGGGTTCGACCACCCGGCATTCTCCGGCGAGATCCTCGCCGAGTTCACCCGGCTCCGACAGGCTGGAATTGTCCGCCTGGTCGACCTGCTCCTCGTCTCGCGCGCCGGGGACGGCACGGTCGAGACGCTGGCCGCGCCGGCCGGCGCGGACGCAGGACTTGGCGGACTGGCGGCCAGGCTTCTCGGTCGAGCCGAAGGTGAGGACGAAGCCGACGACATCACAGCCGGTGTCTCGACGTGGTCCGTGGCCGATGCCGTGCCACCCGGGTCCGTCGCCGCTGTCGCCCTGATCGAGCACACCTGGGCCGGGCCCCTGAACGCGGCGATCCAGAAGGCCGGTGGTGCCGCGCTGGACGAGACCTGGCTGGCGCCCGACGACCTTGCGATGCTCGAGGGCCTGATAAACCAGCGCGAACCGGGGAGGAGCTGAGATGACGACGAAGGCCGCATTTTCCGACGAGGAGTGCGCTCAGTCCTCGAGGGTCCCACGAGCGCCGGCATGATCGTGGTGACGGCGGCCCACGGCGGGATGTTCCGCGAGACGATCGCCATGTCGAAGGCCTTCGCCGAGGCGCGTTCCGAGCACGGCCAAAGCGAGCTGCTCGACGAGATCGTGGCGGCGAAGCCCAAGGCCGATCACACCAGGTATCGCACTCCCCAAGAACTCCGGGACAACGGCCTCCGGCACCTGAGTACCGCAGTGGCGCTGCTGGAGAGCAAGGCCACGACCGAGGAGGTCGAGGGGTATCGGCGCTTCGTGCTCACCCTGGCCAACAAGGTCGCGGCCGCGCACCGGGAGGACGGACAGAGCGTGAGCCCCGCCGAGGCCGAGGCGATCGATCAGATAGCGGCCGCGCTTGGCACGACAAACGCTTAAGCTCGTAACCAGTTCCGGTTAGCGCGGACATACCCAGCTTGGCGGCTGCCGTGGCCGGGCTCGGTCTGCCGTTCGTGACCCGTCGACCTGGCCCGGCGGGTGGACGGGACCTGGCGGGTGGTCGAGCTCGGCGACGGACAGGGCAGCGATAGGCCGGCAACGACCCCAGTCGAAGACCTGATCTCCACGACGCTATCGACCCGAAATTCACGCGCCATCGGTTCGGTGCCCGGATCCGCGATCGATCGACGCATCACGACGGCGGGAAGCCGTCGTGCGGGCGACCGCGAGCGGCATTCTCGAGCGCCGACCTCCCGGCTGAGGTTCACCGCGGCGACCTGCGCGAAGACGATGGAGGCCCGCGCGGGCCCGGGGGTGCTCCCCGAAATGGCTGTCGGCGCTGGCTGCCGGTGGGTGCATTCAACGGGCGTGAACAGCGTTGAACGGTCATCAACCGACGTCACGTGCCAAAGGCTGACCTGCTCAAACGACGTTTCAGCAGGTCAGCGCTGTTGTCCGGGCAAGCCGTCGAGCAGAACCTGCCGGGCGATGGCCGCGTCCTGGACGGTCGGCCGCTTCCGTGCGGACATGCCCCGACGGTAGCCGCGCCCCGATGCCGCGACCAGGCCCGTCCGACGCCGTAAGCCACGACCACCCACCCGACGAAACGCTGCGTCACCACGACCCGCCCGCGCCTTATCAGCGGCATGACCGTGCATTGCCGTGGCAGCTTGGCGGCTCCTAGGGCCGATGTGAGTGCGAAAATCTTCCGATGCGGTGTCGGATCACACTGCCTCTGTTCGTAGAGATGTTGGAGGGCGACGCGGAGGCGGAGCCGGTAGAAGGAGGAGACATGACCGAATACCTCATTGCCTTCAACGGCGAGTGGGTACCCGACCTCGAGGAGGAAGATTTCCGTGCGGCGTCCCAAGCTGTCCGTGCGCTGCGGGCAGAAATGACGGCCGCCGGAGTGCTCGTCTTCCTGGGAGGCCTGGATGACGAAGCCCCTGTCTTCAGCGTCGATGCGTCGAGCGGTACGCCTTTGTTCACTGATGGGCCCTACGCCGAGACCAAGGAACACCTCGGCGGATTCACCGTCGTGGACGTGGCCGACGAGGAGGCAGCGAGGGTGTGGGCGGGAAAGATCGCGACAGCTTGCGGTTGGCCGCAGGAGGTCCGACGTTTCCAGAAACCTGGTGGCGCTACCCCGTGACCGGCTGAACGGCTGTCGTTGGTTCGGGTGTGTCGGGAGCGAAGCGTCGTACGCCGATGGTGGATCGGATGGGCATTGCGGCGGCGCGGCGGGCGGCGGTTCTTATTCTGCCAACTATGGTCCACCGATAGGCCCTGACGTGGGCAAACGTGAATCGGCTGTTGGCAGTGCACGAACCAGCCTCAACCGGATATGCGGTGAGCTGGGGAAACATAGCTGGCCTTGTCCTGCGTTCAGGGTATGCGCATGACCGGGGCTGTGCGGTTCGCGCGTGGATGGGCAGGCTTCAGCCCGCTGGCGAGCCCGACGGCGTCCGTCATCCGCGTGCCGCGGGCGCTGGGTCGCCTTGGCCGGTCACCCGTCGTGGGTCTTGGCCAGGCCGCGGCAGACGTCGGGCTCGGGTACGCCGGCGCGGTGGGCGGCCATGCGGACGTAGGCGATTGCGGTGTAGGCGGCGTAGCGCCAGAAGTCGTCTGTCTGCCAGTAGGCGACCTCGTCCAGCAGGTCGACCTCAACTCCGCCGTGCCGAGCCGCGGCGGCGAGAACGGCGAACTGCAGCTTGGGCCGGTCTCGACCGGTGACCTCGCAGTCGGGCAGGAACCGCTCCCGGAAACCGGCCAGCTCGACGGGACGAGCCCGATCGACGGCGGCCCAGTCGAGCGCCTCGGCGGCCAGACGTGTCAGGACCTCGCCCGGGAAGGTGTCGTTGCGTGGATGCAGCGGCGCCAACCGGTTGAGGATCTCGGCAATTCCGGCGTCATGCTCCAAGCCGTCGAGCAGAACCGGGCGATGGCCGTGTCCTGGACTGTCGGCCCCCCTCCCGTGCGGACATGCCCCGACGGTAGCCCACGCAGCCTCGAGACCTGGCCCGCCTTCGATGCCCTGGTGCAGCGGCAACGCATTCGGGCCTCGCTTCCTGACCGAAGGGCTCACCGCGGGCGCGTCCAGGGCTGACCTGTGCCGTGCGGTTCTTCGGGTGGTGGTCGCACTGGCCACCCGGACTCAGTGAGCGCCTGCATGTCGATGCAGCCCGGCCGTGAACCTCGTCTCCGACACCAGGGCCGTCGTTGCCACGTGGTCCAGCGGTTTGCCGAAGAGATAGCCCTGGCCGAGGCGGCAGCCGCAGTCCAGCAAGGCCCGCCGCTGCCGGTCCGACTCGATTCCCTCGGCGATGACGTCCCGTCGCACCGTCCGCCCCAACTGGACGATGGCCCGGGCGAGGTCCGATCGATCGCTGTGCTCGTCCAGGTCGTCGACGAATGACTTATCCATCTTGATCGTGTCGATCGGGAACTGGCGCAGGGCGAGCAGCGACGAGAACCCGGTTCCGAAATCATCGATCGCCAGCCCGACGCCCAGGTCCTTGAGGCGCTGCAACTGATGGCAGACCTGCGTCAGGTCTAGCGCCTGGTGCGATTCGGTGATCTCCAGGACCAGCCGGGATGCCGCGAGCCCTGTCTCGCGGAGCACGTCGGCCACCGATTTCGCCACGTCGCCGCGAAGCTGCCGGGTCGAGACGTTGACGTGAACGGTCAGTTCCGGAAGCCCGGCGGGTGTCCGCTGCTGGTTCCATTCGAATGCGGAACGGCAGGCTTGGCGCAACACCCGATGACCGATCGGGATGATCATCTCGGTGTCCTCGGCTGCCGGGATGAACTCCATCGGAGTGACCATCCCGCGCGTCGGGTGCCGCCAGCGAACCAACGCTTCCAGCCCGACCAGTTTCCCGTCGGCAAGGGTGCATATCGGCTGGTAGTAGACGACGAACTCGTCGCGTTCCAATGCCCGGCGAAGTTCCGTCGCCAGGTTCACGGTCTTCTCGAACGCTTCCTGCATTTCCGGCCGGAAGACCTCATATCGTCCCTTGCCTGTGCGTTTAGCGTGATACATCGCAAGATCTGCATCCCGTATGAGCGCGTCGGCATCCGGCGAGGTGGGGTCGCTCAACGAGATGCCCACGCTCGCGCCGATGAAGACCTCCTGCCCGGTCAGATCGAACGGCCGGCTTATCTGGTCGAGAACCCGTTCGGCGACGGCGATCACCTCGTGGTCGGTTTCGAAATCGGCCAAGAGGACCGCGAACTCGTCACCGCCCAGCCTGGCCACAGTGTCCGTGTTGCGGACACACGCCCGCAATCGGGCACCGACCTCGGCCAGCACCGCATCGCCGGCGGCATGGCCGAGCGAATCGTTGACGAGCTTGAATCCGTCCAGGTCGACGAATAACAGGCCGAGCCGATCGCCCGCACAGCCGGCGACGGACAGGCCACGTTGCAGCTGCTCCACGAACGGACTACGGCTCACGAGCCCGGTGACCTGATCGTGGTGAGCCTTGTTGAGCGCCTGGAACGTCTTCGCGTCCGTGACGGCGAGGCTGGCGTGTTCGGCGAAAGCGTGCAGGATGTCCCGGTCCCGCTTCTCGTACTCGCGCTCCCCGCCGTGCGCGGCCACCGCAAGGGCGCCGACGACCGTGCCGCTGTCGTGCACCGGTACAGCCATGCTGACTTCACCCGGGCCAGCGACCGTCGACAACTGGTCCTCGACGACGGCCCGCCCCACCGTCCCGGCCTCGGCCAGCGTGGCCCGAGACAGTCGCCGTGCGGTCTGCTGAAGGAGGCCGACTTCCGATTTCAGCACAAGCATGTCGGGTTCCTCGCTGTCCAGGAGCCACAGCGTCACGCCGTCCCGGCCGAGCAGGTCGTGGGCACCAGCGGTGATCATGTCCAGGACGCGGGGCAGCGAGGTCCGGCGGGCGATGGCGCGCTGGATTCCAGACAGGTGCTCCAGGAGGCGTTGGCGCTCGCTCAGCGAATCGACGAGTTCCCTGTTGAGTGCCGCCTGGCGGCGCTCGGCGGCCAGGCTCTGCACCATGTGGACATGCAGTTCCAACACTCTTGCCATGCCGCGTACGAGGCTCGCCTCTTCGACGGTGAAGCCGTCCGGGCCGGCGCGCGCCACCACCAGGTATTCGGGTGGCTCGGTGCCGCTGGGCGCGAAGATCGCCCGGCATGGGCCACAACCGGGCACGTCCACCGTGGCCCGCTCACCGGAAACGACCGCCGACAATTCTCGCGCCGGTGCCTGACCCGCCGGGAACCCCACGGCGGCGGCTACCGCGCCGCCGCGCAACACCGCGACCATTTCGGCGTCCAGAGCCCGGGCCGCGCTCGTCGAGGCGAGGCGGTAGGCGTTCGGCGCATCCGAGGCCTCGGACAGCGCGCCGAGAAATTCCGCGAGTTGTTGTACGACCAGGGCAGCCGCGATGTCGTACATGTGCGATCAGCCGACGGCCAACACGACGAGGGTTTGGTGGTGCAGCCCGTTGACGCCGCGAATGCGGGCGATCTCACCCCACGTGTAGAACCCGATGAAGGGCAAGCCGGCCGCCTGACGAGCCATCAAGCTGACCTCTTCGGCCACCCGATCGCCGGTGGGACTCTGGCTGAGGATGTCCTGCCGGATGCCGCAGTCGAAGGCGAGGAAACCCAGCGGGGACCGGCCGCCGAGCGCCTCGACGGCGGCCGGCCAGGCACGGTCGACCGTTTCGATAGTGCTGTCCGCGTCCGAGTCCAGCGGCCAGACCACGCCACCCTCCGGGACGTCGCCGACGCACATGAGCGAGCCCTCGTCGAGGTCAACGTCGTCGGTGACGAAGCGGACCTCCTCCGTCGCCCGCCGCAGGACGCACAGCGGCCGCAGCCGGGAGAACGCGACGAACGCCTTCTTGTCGTGGTAGGCCTCGGCCGGCGCGCCCAGCCGGTCCAGGTAGGCGTGCACCGCCGGCCGGTTGTCGAGCGTATAGATGCGGCCCTTGCGGCTGCGAGTCACCACCATGGGCTCCCCGACCTCCTGGAAACCGTGCCGCATCGCCACTCCGAACGGCCCGTCAGAAGTGATTGCTGCACCTACGACCGCGTCGGTGAGAACCTCGCCGTCGTACATATGGAAGGTGTCGGCATTAACGCCGCTGTCGGAGACAACGGCCGTACCCGCGGCACCGCCCACCAGCACTACGCCGGCCCCCAGCATCTCGTAGACTCCGCCGATGATTTCGTCCTGATCCTGGACGAGGCCGTCGGTCAGCAGCAGCATGAACTGGTTCGTGTCGTCCATCCCGGCGAAGGCCGAGCGGGCCACCTCGTTGCCGCCCTCGCGCGGCGCCGTCCGGGTTCCGGTCGCGGCGCTGGTCCGCACGGTGAAGCCAGAGCCGCCGAACGCGGCGACTGCTACCACACCCATGCCGGGGCCCTCGACGCCTATCTCGGCGCCGGAGGAACAGCCGATCAGCGGAACCCCCGCGGCGACCTCCTTGATGCCGGCGAGCACCGCGTGCGGGTCCAGCCGAATCGAGCAGAACACGACCAACAGCCGAGGGTCCGGGCCGGCCAGCGCGCGCGAGGCCGCCACGGCACCGGCACGGTGCGGATCGGTCTCAGAGCTGGTCCCGACCTTGAACCACCGGGTGCTCTGTGCCGTGTGTGTGCCGAGGCCGTGATCCATGTGCATCCCATCGACAGCTAGCCGGTCGATCTTAGAAGAACGAGCTGGCTCGGCGGAAGCAGGGACCGGCCCCGATCGCGGAGCCGTCGAGATCTACCAATTGCCGGTCGAGAATCGGCCGTACTCTATCGGGCGCGCCTGGATACTCAAACATAACTGCGTCCATCGCGCGCATTCTCATCGGCATGTCTCGTTTACGGCTGCCCGATGGCATAGGGGCGTGCGAAGCATTCTGGGGTACCCCAGTAGCCCGGCGGTCGACGTCCGGGGACATCTGGGCGTCGGTCTTACCGCATTGTGTCGGTGGGTCCTTGAACTGGCGGGTGGCGTCGGGTGTCAGGGTGTGGTGAGGCGTCCGATCATGGAGTGCGCCGCAGCGGTGACCAGGGTGCGGTCGTAGCTGACGACGAATTCGAATTGGCGGTCGGCGTCGGTGCCGGTATCGCCGAGGTCGCGGGCCATCAGGGCTGCGGCGGTGTGGGCGCCGAGTACCAGGACGGTCCACTCGCTGGCCAGCGGGTCCTGGATCGGTAGGTTGCCGCCGCGCACGCCGGGAGCGGGTTCGGAGGGCATGTCCACGCCCAAGGCGGCAACGAATGGTAGGTGGGCGGCGAGTTCGGTGAACCGGCGGTTCGTGGATGGGCGGAAGAACTGGACATGTTCGAAGGCGGCGAACAGCACCGGGGGGACCGTGGCTTGCAAGGCCATCAATTCCAGGGTTTTCGACAATGGGACGAGTAGATGCTTGGGTGCGTGGCGGATGTGTTTGCCGGCGCCGACCAGTTCGTAGGGTGTGGCGCGCAGGGCGGCGCCGATCGGGTGGGCGGTGAAGCGTTCGGGCCGGAAAGTTGCGGGTGGGATTCGGCGTTCGCCGCGGCTCCATAGCCAGCCTTGGCCGAGGGTGGCGCCCAGCACGAGGGCGCGGGTCAGGTCGCCAGGAGTTTCGATGCCTTCGGCGACGACTTCGGCACCGGCTTGTTCGGCATAGGCGCGGACCGCTCCGGCGACGGTGATGGTGGCGGGGTCTTTGACGGTGCGCAGCAGTTGCAGGTCGAGCTTGACGATCTCTGGGCGTAGCAGCGGGATGAAGGCCAGGGATTCGGGATGGACCCCGACGTCGTCCAAGGCGATGGCGCAGCCGGCGGCGCGCAGGTGTTCGGCGCCGGTCAGAATGCCGGCTAGGTCGTCGGCCAGCGCTCGCTCGGTGATCTCGACGACCACCTGAACGTGCGCGGCACGAGTGGTGAGCGCGTCGCGGACGACATCCAGGTGTCGAGTCAGCGTGGTGGGCTCGAGGTTGACGAACAACGTCACCGGACGGCCTTGCGAGAGCGATGCCGCATCGGCCAGTGACGCTTGTAGCGCGGCGTATTCCAGTTCAGCGAGCCGGCCGGTCGCGCGAGCAGCATCCAGCAGGGCCATCGGCGACCGCAGGCCGGTGTCTTCGGGTCCGCGCAGTAACGCCTCGAAGGCCAGCACTGCCCCGGAGTCCAGGTCGACGAAAGGCTGGTAGACGCAGTACAGGCCACCGTCGCGCAGCAGATGGTCCAGGCTCACACCGGCCGCAGTTGCCGACGCGTGACGTGTGTCCATAACTACCCTGTCGGCAATCCTGCCGCTCCGCTGAGCTGCTCAGTTCGCCAACGACCTTCTCGCCGGCGGAGCATGAGCCATCATGGCGTCGTAAACGCTCTGTTCGAATCGCCTGTGCCGCTTCTCTTGCAGCGGCCCCACCAGCAACGACAGAGTCGCCCTGGCCCGAGCCCTGCACGGCTACCTACACCTGGCAGTTCTTCAAGGTCAGCGCAGTAGCGCCACCGGTGTTGTGCGACTCCCGGTCGGGCGGGAGATACCTTTCAGCCTGGCTTCGCGCACCTCTGCGGTACGCGTCAAGACCTGTGTGGATAGGAGCCCGCACCAACCCAGCGGTGATAGGCGTCTATGTCGACGTTGCCGCCACACACGATGGTCACCACGTGTCGGCCGGCGAAGCGGTCACGGTCTTCGAGGATCGCCGCGATGCCGAGCGCGGCCGACGGTTCAACGACGAGGCCGGCGTGGTCGAGGAGCATCCGCATGCCAGCAATGATTGACGCCTCCTGGACCAGGACGGCATCGTCGGCGACCAGGAGGAGGTCGTCCAGGACGGCCGGGATGGGGCGCCGGCCGGCGACGCCGTCAGCGATGGTGTCAGTCGAGTCGGTGGTGACGACGCCCCGCGTGCGCCACGAGAGCGTCATCGCCGGTGCGCCCAGCGGCTGGACGCAGATCACCTCGACTTCGGGCGCCAGGGCCTTGACCATATGCCCGACGCCGGTGGCCAGCGCCCCGCCGCCGAGGGCGATCAGGACGGCGTCGAACGACGGCGCGGTGTCCAGCAGCTCCAAGCCGATGGTCGCCGCGCCTTCGCAGGTCTCGACGTCCAGGCTGTCTTCGACCAGCCGGATGCCGTCGTACCGTGCGATGGCCGCCGCCCGCTCACGAGCCATCTCGAAGTCGCCGTCCACCAACTCCAACCTGGCGCCCAACGCGCGGATGCGATCGAGCTTGGCCGCCGGCGCAAAGCGGGATGCCACAACGGTGATGTCGAGCCCTTGGCCGCGACCGGACCACGCGAGGGCATGACCCAGGTTGCCCGCGCTGGCACACACCGCGGCTCGCGAGCCGTTCCCGGCGAGCAGGCTCACGACCACCTCGGTGCCGCGGGCCTTGAAGCTACGGACCGGGTTCACCGTTTCGAGCTTGATGCTCACCGCACACCCGAGGCCGGGTTCGAGCGCCTCACAGCGATACAGCGGGGTGTCGAGGAAAACCGGGTCGATCAGCCGGCGAGCCGCCCGGATCCGGGCGGTGTCGAGACGGGTCTCTTGCACGTCACAACGACGTACCGCCGCCGGCGCTGAGCCATCTTGGTGAACGCCCCGCGACCGGTCGTTTTCCGGTGTGCTATCCATACGATTCCTTTCCTTCCCTGTGGTGCGTACGCCCACTCCCGTGGGTGTACGCGGCTTGTTGGAAAGGGGTCAGTTCTCGCGTGTCCAGGCGGGTGTGATCCGCACCCGGCGAAGTCGCCAGCCCGCCGGCGTCCGTACCACGGTGCAGATCTGCCGCAGGCCGCCGGTGAAGTGGGGCGCTTGGCCGTCACGGTAGTAGTACACCAGCGAGTTTGCCGAGGCTGCCGCCTGGTCGCCGTCGATGTCCACCAGCAGGTCGGTGGTCGTGTGCTGGGCGTGCTGCCCCTCGACCTCACCCTGCCGCATAAAGCCGACGACCTTTTCGATGCCGCGGAGCTCACCCCCGCGCGGCGACTGCACCACCACATCGTCGGCGAAAACGGCGTCCGCATCCTCCCACCGCTCCTCATCGAGCAGGCGCGCGAAGCGGGCGAACAGGTCGGCGATCTCGATACGGTCGGCGATCAGCGCATCCGTGGACATGACGTCCTCTTTCCTTGGTGGTTGTTTGTGGTGCCAACCACGTGCAGATTCGTTGGCTGACCAACGCTGCAGGCTGGCTGCCGTGGGCTGTTCCGCAAGGTCAAGCGTCCTTCGCCGCGCGGGCGTATCTCACGAGGCGCTCGGCCTGGACTCCGGCCGCGGCGCGGGTGGTGTCGTCGACCGGGGCGGTGCCGCCCTGATCAAAGTGCGAGGTGCCGTAGGGGTTGCCGTCGCTGAACTTGGCCGGATCGGTGTAGCCGGGTGGAACGATGATTCCGCCGAAATGGTGGAAGGTGTGGGAGAGGGCGAGCAGCGTGGACTCGTGCCCGCCGTGTCCGGTTCCGGCAGAGGTGAAGCCGCTGTAGGCCTTGCCGGCCAGCAGACCCTGTTGCCAAACGGGTCCGAGGGTGTCGAGGAACTGCTTGAGCTGCGCGGCGATGTTGCCGAAGCGGGTCGGTGAGCCGATGAGCACTCCGTCGGCCCAGACGATGTCGTCCGCCTCGGCGACGGGGATGTCGGCGGTCGCGGTGAGGTTGGCCGACCACGCGGGGTTGGCGTCGATCGCGGCCCGTGGAGCCAGTTCGGCCACCTTGCGGAGCCTGACGTGGGCGTCGGTCTTCTCCGCGGTCTCGGCCATCACTCGGGCGATCTCGGCGATCGTGCCGGTGGAGGAGTAGTAGATGACGGCGATGTTGACGGGCTTGTCCATGATCCGTGCTTTCTGAAGATCGGTGAGTTTCAGAGCGTGTCGAGGTGGAGATGGTCATCCTCCTCATTACAGTAGTGAATCTTTCAGCACTGAACTAGTGTCTGGACGATACCCGATTGATATTTCAGTACGCAACTGTTCGGCGTGATAGCTTCTGAAGGTGTGACCGAGACGCGGTGGCTCAACGACGATGAGCAGCGAAGCTGGCGGACGTTCGGCCTGGCCACTCGGCTGCTGTTCGACCGGCTCGACCGGGACCTGCAGGAGGCGGTCGGGATGCCGCCGACCTACTACGAGCTGCTCGTCCTACTGTCAGAAGCTCCGGACCGAACAATGCGTATGAGCGAACTGGCGCACTGGACTCATTCCAAACCGAGCCGTATCACGCATGCGATCAACAAGCTGAAACAGGCCGGCTGGGTGCGGCGGGAGAATCTCGCCTCCGACCGGCGCGGCTGGATCGCCGTTCTCACCGACGAAGGACAGGCCGCGCTCGAGATCGCCGCTCCCCTGCATGTGGAGAGCGTCCGCGCCCATCTGATCGACAGGCTTTCTCCCGAGCAGGTCCGGCAACTCGGCGACATCAGCGAGGCCCTGCTCGAACATCTCATCCCGGCCGAGCCCGACGACCTTTGACCGAACCGGTCAGCCGTCCGGCTCCGCGACGGTGTGTCGTTCGGGGTGGTTGAAGTTCAAGGTCATTCGTTGACCGCGCCAGGCGGGGTCAGCTGGATGCCGGCCCGGAAGCGTAAGTGGATGTCCGGGTCGTCCGGGTGCGCAAGTCGGTGTTCCAGCTCGGTGCGCCCGGCGTCGGTGAGTTCGAACACCTGGCGAGCTGGGCCGTCCGAGCTGGGCGCGGGGGTACTGGTCACCAGCCCCTTGCGTCGCAGGCGTTCAAGAGCCGGATGCAAGGAGCCATCGCTGACCGGCCGGACGTGTCCCACCAGCTTGGTGATGCGCTTGCGCAGCTCGTAGGCGTGCATGGGCGTCTCTGCCAGGAAGCCGAGGATGGCGAGTTCGGGGATGGCTCCTACCTCCCGGTGCGAATCCGGCTGGCGGGTCGGGCGGGACAGCACTCCGAACGCCGCGATGGCCACCGTCACGATCCCGGCGGCCGCTAGCTGGGGCAGGGACAGACGTTCGCTCAGCACAATCGTACCCAGCAGCATGGCGACCACCGGCGCCGTGAACGACACCAGTGACGCCTGGACCGCGCTCACCCGTTGGACCAGGGCCGTGTTGGCGAGCCAGCCCAGCCCTGAGCACAAAACGCCCAGTGCCAGGACGGCCGCCCAAGGGCCAGGCTCCCACCGGACAGCGGACAGATGTCTCGCGGCGAACGGTGCGGTGATGACGACCGCGACCGTCATCTGGGCGCAGGTGAGGGTGAACGCGTCGACGTCTCGCAGCCGGAACCGAACGAGCAGATTACCTGCGGCGTAACTCATCGCGGCGGCCAGCGGAAGGGCCGCCCACAGCATCGAACCGTGAGCGCCGTTGTCGGCGGTCATGAACGCGGTTCCGCACAATGCCACGACCAGACACGCCGTCCGTCGCGCACCAAGGTGCTCGGTGGGGAACAGGAGAGGGCTGCCCATGGCAATCCACATCGGGGTCGTGGCCAGCAGCAACGATGTCAGGCCGGTCGGCATGTGGTGTTCACCAACGGTAATGAGGATCGATGGCAGCGCGGCACTGCACAGCCCTACCAACAGGACGTCGACCGGTCTGGCCGACAGCAGCCGGGCCAGTGCGCTGAACGCCTGGGTGGAGCCACGACGCGCCCATGTGATGGCGAGCAGAGTGGCGGCGGCGAGCGCGAACCGCGCTCCCGTCAGCACGTCGGCCGGCAGGGTGCGCGCAGCGATCGAGATGAGCACGAATGGAACACCCAGGGCCAGCGTCACTGACAACCCCAGCGCGCCGTTCGACGAAAGTCGTATCACCCGTGGATGCCGCCGTCCTGGTTGAGCACCTGGTGAAGTCGCTCCGCGGTCGCGCGCGGGCGGAATCTGTATCCGTTGTGCCCGCCGGGGAAGGTCTCGTAGGGGGTCCCCAATTCCTCGGCGAGCAACCGGGCGCACTTGTGCGGCCAGATGTGGCTCGAGTTCTCACCGACAGCGGGCACGACACGGGCGGGTGAGCCCTTGAGCTGGGTCATGTCGAACGTCTGAGCCCGTATGGCCGGAAAGTCGTACGTGAAGAGGAACGCCACGTTCGACAGGTGTTCCGGCCCCGGACTGCGCATCTCGACGTCCGGCTCACGGTCGGCGGGGTCGATGTCGATGGCCTTCCCGAACCTGCGCAGAGCGGGGCCGGCGCCCTCCGCCTTGAACGTCTCCTCGGTTGCGAGGAAATCCTGGATGGCGACAGCCCGCTCGGGCTCCGGCAACAGCTGAAGGGTGGGCGGTTCGTGCGCGACGACCGCGCCGACCTGCCCGGGGTGCCTGATGGTCAGCTCGAGCGCGATCGCCGCGCCGACGCTGCTGCCGTAGACGTAGGCGGGTTCCGTGGTCAGAGCGGAGAGCAGGCGGGAGGCGTCGTCGGCATGCGTGGCCAGCGTCAGTTCGGACTCGTCGGTGGTGCTTCCCGACAGGCCACGGCGGTCGTAGGTGAGGACGGTGTACCGATCGGCGAGTCGGGTGGCGAGAGCTTCGTTCACGGAGGCGTCCCCAAAACCTCCGGCGATGAGCAGCAGCAGGGGGCCCGAGCCACGCACGAATTGGTGCAGCCGCGCACCGGGCACTTCCAGCACAGATTCCTTCATTGTCTGATCACCGTTCTCCTCGGTCAGGCCGTTGACGGCCACACCGGGACTGTGCCTTCGTTGCCGGCGACTCAGGAACGGAGCGGTTTCCCTAGGATCGACGGTCCGAGGGTGCGTTCCACGAACGGAGATACCGTTACGGTCCATGGGGATGCACCGCGACGACCTCGCCGATTTCCTGCGCCGGTCCCGAGAGCGGCTGAGTCCACGGGACGTCGGGCTGATCGAGGGGCCGAGGCGGCGTACGCCGGGACTGCGCCGCGAGGAGGTCGCGGCGCTCGCCGCGATGTCGACCGACTATTACATGCGGCTCGAGCAGGCCAGGAGCCCGCAGCCCTCGGTTCAGATGCTGGCCGCTCTTACGCGCGCGCTGCGACTGACCGCCGACGAGCGGGACCACCTGTACCTGCTCGCCGGGCACCGCCCGCCGGAGGGTGCGCGGGCCGGGGAGTACCTGCGGCCGAGCATGCTGTACCTCCTCGACCGGCTGGACAGCGTTCCGGTCCAGGTCCTGAGCGATCTGGGCGACCTGCTGGCGCAGAACGACATGGCGAAGGCGTTGTTCGGGTGCGTGTGCACGGTGGCCAAGGAGGACCGCAACATCGTGCTGCGCTGGTTCACCGAGCCGGACGTACGGAGCCGCTTCGCGGCCGAGGAGCACGAGGAACACGCCCGGCAGTTGGTCGCCGACCTGCGCGCCGCGGTGGCCCACCGCGGGGACGACGCCGAATCTCGCACACTTCTCAGTCGGCTCCGTGCGGCCAGCGCCGAGTTCGCGTCGCTGTGGGACCGGCACGAGGTCGCGGTGCGCAGGTCTCACCCGTACGGACTCATGCATCCCGAGCTCGGCAGGATCGAGTTCGACTGCGAGGTGCTGGTGACGCCCGCGGCGGACCAACGACTGCGGGTCTTCACCCCACCTCCCGGTGGAACCGAGGCGCTGAACATGCTGCGCGTGCTCGGCCCACAGCACCGGCACGACACCGCCGCGACGCGCACGTCCGTGAATGAATGACGCGCTTGGCGCTCCCGGACAAGCCGACCTTGGGGCGTAAGCTCCGCCGGCCCGCCGCTCCGATGTCGTCAGGAAGCGTGAGGGTGAGCAGTCCGGCCGCCTCCAGCACTTTCATCGTCACGAGTACAGGGTTATCTCGGTACTGGGTCGACGCGGCAGCTCGCAGCACGCTGGCGAGCTTCGACCTCGCGTACAACCTCATGCGGGCGAAGCCCGTCGAAAGAGTATGACGCGACGGGAAATTGGATGAGCGATACATCCGACGCCGGATACCTCGACTACGTCAACGGACGCGTGGTCGCCTTGCGCCGAATGGCCTTCCTGCTGTGCGGCAACCCGGATCAGGCCGACGACCTGGTCCAGGAAACCATCACGAAGCTGTACGCCCGCTGGCCGCGCATCTCGCAGGCCGACAACGTCGATGCCTACGTGCACACGATGATCGTGCGTGCCTTCCTGGACGAGAAACGCCGCGGCTGGTGGCGGGTCGGGCTGTTCGCCTCCGCGCCGGAGCGCCCGGCCCTGCCGCCGCGCCCGGTCGAGGAACAGGCGACGTTGCGCGCTGCCCTCGCCCAGGTCCCCGCCCGCCAGCAAGCCGTACTCGTACTGCGTTTTCTCTGCGACCTGCCGGTCGCCGAGGTGGCCCGGATCCTCGGCTGCACGGACGGCACCGTCAAGAGCCAGACCTCGCACGGCCTCAAACGGCTGCGCCAGATCCTCGACGAGCCCGTGCCCGCCATCGACAGCCCCGACGGAGGCGCCCGATGAACGACGACGACTACGGCAGACGACTGCTGCGACCGCTGGTCACCGAACCGCCCGCCGCGACCCGCATCAACGTCGCCGAGGCGATGCGCCGGGGCCGGCGCGCGCGACGTATCCGGGCCGGGGCGATCATCTCCGGGCTGACCGCCGTGATCGCGGCCGCCGCCACCGGCAGCGCTCTTGCCCTGACCGCGCCGGCCACCAAGCCGAAGCCTGATCTGCCCACCGACCCGGCGATTCCCGCGGCCTGCACCGCGATCCGGCTGCCGATCGGCGGCGCCGCCGCGGCGGCCACGGTCACCGGCGGCGACCCGAGCGGCGCCTACCTGGTCGGCTCCACCAACCCGTCCGCCGGGAAGACGAGGGCAGTCCTGGTGTGGCACGACGGCAAACTTGTCGCCCGCGTGTCCCCAGGCGGCCGTTCCCCGATGATGTCCGACATCAATGCGTCGGGTGTTGCGGTCGGTTCCACCACGGAGTCGCCTTTCCTTCCCTACGTGTACCGCAACGGCCGGGTCAGCCGGTTGCCGGGCGTGGGCACGGCGCAAGCCATCAACGATGACGGGATGATCGCCGGTACGCGTGAGTCCGGCCGGGACATTCCGGTGCGCTGGGCCGGCCCTGACGCCCAGCCCGAGGTCATGAAGCTGCCCCCCGGCACGCTGGGCGGGAGAGCCATCGACATTGCCGAGGACGGCACCATCGCGGTCCGGCTCTCGACGAGGACCTACATCGAGCAGACGTACCTTTGGTTCCCCGACGGGACGAGCCGGCCGATCGAGGCGCCCAAGGCCGGCAAGGGACAGGCCACTCGGTTCTGGTCCGCATACTTCCGCTTCGGCTGGCTCTACGGCGACGTGGCGACGTTCGCGCCGGCCGGGACTGCCTCGTCCGGACCGTCCGCCGAAGAGTCTGCAGGGAATCCCAACCTGCCCGAAGGGCCCTACTCGTGGGACACCTCCGCCTACCGCTACCACGTAGCCAGCGGAACCTGGCAGAAGCTGCCCCAGGGCGCGGAGTCCGGGCTGACCGTGCCGGTCATAACGCTGGAGGCGTACATCGGCAGGCAGATCTTCACGTTCCCCGAGCCCGTCGGGGAACGTGCCGATGACGCTTTCCAAATCGCCATCGTCAGCGACGATGGCCGGACCGCGGGCGGGAGCAGCCTCAGTAAGCGGGCCGACCCCGCCCATCAAGATGAGCCCGTCATGTGGCGCTGCAACTAGACGAGTAAGTCCCAACTTGGGTTAGTGGTCGTAGGCGATCAATGACCTGGTCAAAGGTTGTCCGGTAGCGCGGTTGTGCCAGATCGCGGCGGTCATGGCGAGTAGGCGTTGAGCGATGCGGGCGCCGACGCCTTCGATACTGCGGCCGCCGTGCAGTTCGAGGTCGAGCTGGCCTTTCAACGTGTCGTTGACCGACTCGATCAGCTGGCGGATGGGTTTGAGCAGGTGCTCGCCAGGGTGTGGGGTTCGGTTGCGGTAAGACGGGCGCAGCAGCCGGATCCCGCGGTCGGTCAGCCACCGGTCGAGTTCAGCGGAGACGTAGCCCTTGTCCGCGATGATCAGTTGCCCATGCCGGCCGGACAGCAGGGCGGGGTCGTCTTCCAGGGCGGCAGTCAGGATGTGGCGTTCGTCGGTCTTCGGGGTTGCCAGGGTCCAGGCGATCGGGAGCCCGGACGGTGTGCAGATCAGGTGCAGGCGCAGGCCCCAGAAGAAGCGCGAGTGTGACGAGCAGTAGCCGTAACCGGCCCAGCCGGCCAGGTCCGAACGTTTGGCGGTGGGCCGGGATCGGCCGCACTCGACGGGGGTGGAGTCGGTGACCCAGACGTCGTCGTGCCACAGATCGGTGTCCGCTGCGAGCAGGCGGATCACCTGCTTGAGCAAGGGTAGAGCGCCACGCAGACGTTTGTTGTAGCCCGACTGGCTGGGCAGGTACGGGAATGCACCTGGTAGATGGGCGGGCAGCAACCGCAGCCAGCGGGCCTCGGAGCGGATACCGAGCAAGGCTTGGGCAACCGCGATGGTCAGCAGTTCAGCGTCGGAGAGCTTCGGTGGACGCCCAGCGCGGCGAGGCCGTACGAGCCAGTCGTCGATCTTCACGTACAGTGCGGTGAGAAGGGTGTTGATGTCTGTCGTCACAAACAGATCATCGACACCCTTCTCCTACACAGGTGTAAATAGCATCCGCCTACTAGTCGTCCGCCTAGCCGAGTTAGGACTTACTCGTCTAG
>NZ_KB903334.1 GCF_000379645.1 Paractinoplanes globisporus DSM 43857 | reverse complement strand
GCCGTGCTGGGCGCCGGCGACGGCTTCTACTACGAGGGCTTCCTGCGGGCCGACGCCGCGCCGCCGGTCTACGACGACGCCTCGCTGCGCCACCTGTGGCGATCGTCGGCCCGGCTGCTCGGCTGGGACTACGCCGCGACGAAGAGCGCGGCGAACGGCTCGGCGAACGGCTCGGCGAACGGCTCGGCGAACGGCTCGGCGAACGGCTCGGCGAACGGCTCGGCGAACGGCTCGGCGAACGGCTCGGCGAAGAATGCCGTGAAGCCGGCGGCCTGAGGAGCTCAGCCGACGTGGACGTGCGGGCGCCGCTGCCGATCGGGCTCGGCCTGCCGGAGGATCTCCCGGGTCACCGGGGCCACCTCACCCTGCCCGAAGATCAGGTAGCGGATCACGTTCGCGAACGGGTTGCCCTCGGTCCACTCGAAGTAGATGTGCGGCCGCCGGTGCGAGGTGTCGCGGATCCACAGCAGCAGCGCCGCGAGCGCGCTCGGCACCGACGAGCTGGCCAGCGAGAGCACCCGGTACCGGTGGTGCATGACCTCCCCCCGTACGTGCAGATCGGTCTCGAAATCGGAGGCGTCGGTGACGGTGACCTCGACGAAGATGACGTCACGGTCATCGGCCATGTCGTTGTCGGCCAGGATCTGGGCGATCTTGTCGCTGTACTCGCGGGCATCGCGGCGGTCCGGCTCGTTGGCGACGAGCCGGATCTGCCGGCGGCCGCACTCGCGCAGGAAGCCCAGGGCGACCTCGTCGGCGTCGATGTGGCTGACCCGCAGCTCGAAGGCGCGATAGATCCGGGAGAGCAGCGAGACCACGAGGATCGCACCGATGAAACAGGCCGCGATCTTCACGCCGTCCGGCCGCTCGGCGACGTTGGCGACGGTGGTGTACGCGAAGATCAGCGCGATGATCCCGAACGCGATCCGGCGACCCTTCTGCCCGCGATGGTGGGCGGAGAGGGTCACCGCCGTCGCGGCCGAGGTGATCACCACGAGGACGCCGGTGGCGTAGGCGCCGCCCTGCGCGTCCACGTCCGCGTCGAAGATCCAGGTGATGAGGAACGCGATACCCGTGAAGACCAGCACCATCGGGCGCACGGCCCGGGCCCAGGACGGCGCCATGCCGAACCGCGGCAGGTAGCGCGGCACCAGGTTGAGCAGGCCGGCCATGGCCGAGGCGCCGGCGAACCAGAGAATGGCGATCGTCGAGACGTCGTAGACCGTGCCGAAGCCGCTGCCCAGGTTCTGGTGGGCGAGGTAGGCCAGGGCGCGGCCGTTCGCCGGGCCGCCGGGCTCGAACGCCTCCTGCGGGATGAGCACGGTGGTGACCAGGCTGCTGGTGATCAGGAAGACGCTCATGATCCCGGCGGCCGTGGTGAGCAGCTGCTTCGCGCCGCGGATGCGGGCCGGCAGGTCGCCCTTGATGTGCGGCATGACCGCCACCCCGGTCTCGAAGCCGGAGAGGCCGAGCGCCAGCTTGGGGAAGACGATCAGCGCGATGCCGACCACGAGCAGCGGATTCCCGTGCTGCTGGGTGAGCGCGTCGGTCCAGTTCCCGACGGCGGACGCGTGGGTGATCACCTGCCAGAGCCCGTCGCCGACCACCACGACGTTGAGCGCGAGATAGACGCCGACCAGCCCGACCGCGATCCCGATCGCCTCGGTGAAGCCCTTGAGGAAGACGCCGCCGAGCAGGGCGACGAGCAGCAGCGTGATGATCACCTCGTGCCCGCGCAGGGACGAGGGCAGGAACGGGTTCTCGTCGATGTGGGCGGTGGCGTCGGCCGCCGACAGGGTGATCGTGATGATGAAGTCGGTGGCCGCGAAGCCCAGCAGCACCAGGACGAACAGCTTGCCCTTCCAGAACGAGAGCAGCTTGACCAGCATCGCGATCGAGCCCTCGCCGTTCGGGCTGTCGGCCGCCACCCGGCGGTAGACCGGCAGCGCGCCGAGCAGCGTGACCAGCACCAGCACGAGCGTGGCGATCGGCGAGAGCACGCCGGCCGCGAGCGCGGCGATGCCCGGTTGGTAGCCCAGGGTGGAGAAGTAGTCCACGCCGGTGAGGCACATGACCTTCCACCACGAGTGCGGCTTCTCACCGGGCTGGCTGTGCGGACCTTCGTGGTGCTCCGCTGATTCGTTCAGTCCGGAGAGCAGCCAGTTCCGGAACTCTGTCGCGGTCACGCGGCCGATGTTTTCACCCGGTCAGCGGCTCCGGCCAAGATCGCGCGTCAAAAGCGTGTGAAAAAACGGTGGCGGCTCGTATGCACCGCATTAACACCCCTGTTCGCTTGGCGACGACCGAGATTCGCTGCAACAGCAACGCGAAAACCCCTACGTCCAGGAGCCGAATCTCATGGCTGATCTCGTGTTCGTCGTGCTCACGGTGGTGCTGTTCGCAGCGCTGACCGTGCTGATCCGGGCGGTCGAACGCTGGTGAGCGCCGTCAACCTCATCGGTGGAATCGTCGCCGTCCTGCTGGCCGCCTTCCTGGTGGCCGCACTCCTGTTCCCGGAGAAGTTCTGATGGCCGGCTGGCTCTTCGTCATCACGCTGCTGCTCGCGCTGGTCGCGGTGCACAGACCGTTCGGTGACTACATGTACAAGGTCGTGTCCGGGCGGCGTAACAACGTCGTGGAACGCGGCATCTACCGGCTCGTCGGGGTCGACCCGAGCGCCGAGCAGACCTGGGGTGTCTACGCCCGCAGCGTGCTCGCGTTCTCGGCGGTCTCGATCCTTTTCCTCTACCTGTTCCTCCGGATCCAGGACAAGCTCTGGCTGTCGCTCGGGTTCGCCGGGGTGCCGACGCACATCGCCTGGAACACGGCGGTCAGCTTCGTCACCAACACCAACTGGCAGGCGTACTCCGGCGAGTCGACCATGGGCCACCTGGTGCAGATGGCCGGCCTCGCGGTGCAGAACTTCGTCTCGGCGAGCGTCGGCATCGCCGTGGCGGTCGCCCTCATCCGCGGCTTCGCCGGCCGTAAGACCGGGACGCTGGGCAACTTCTGGGTCGACCTGACCCGGATCACGCTGCGCGTCCTGCTGCCGATCTGTGTGCTGGCCACGCTGGTCTTCATGATCGCCGGGATGGTGCAGAACCTCTCCGGCGGCACCGACGTGACCACGCTGACCGGCGCCACCCAGCACATCACCGGCGGCCCCGTGGCCAGCCAGGAGGCGATCAAGGAGCTCGGCACCAACGGCGGCGGCTTCTACAACGTCAACTCGGCGCACCCGTTCGAGAACCCGACGGCCTGGACGAACTGGCTGCAGATCTTCCTGATCCTCGTGATCCCGTTCAGCCTGCCCCGGGTGTTCGGCCGGATGGTCGGACAGTTGCGCCAGGGCTACGCGATCGTCGCGGTCATGGCGGTGCTCGCCATCGCCAGCATCGCGTTGACGGTCGGCTTCGAGGTCCACGGCGCCGGCACGGTGCCGCAGGCGGTCGGCGCCGCCATGGAGGGCAAGGAGGTGCGGTTCGGGATACCGAACTCGGCCACCTTCGCCTCGGCGACCACGCTCACCTCGACCGGCGCGGTGGACTCGTTCCACGACTCGTACACGGCCTTCGGCGGCATGATGCCGATGATCAACATGATGCTCGGCGAGGTCGCGCCCGGCGGCGTCGGATCGGGCCTCTACGGCCTGCTCATCCTCGCGGTGATCACGGTCTTCGTGGCCGGCCTCATGGTCGGGCGCACGCCCGAGTACATCGGCAAGAAGATCGGTGCCCGGGAGATGAAGCTGGCCTCGCTGTACTTCCTGGTCACCCCGGCACTCGTGCTGATCGGCACGGCGGCGGCCTTCGCCACCGGAAACAATTCGACGGCGCTCAACGTCGGACCGCACGGCCTCTCCGAGGTCCTGTACGCCTTCACCAGCGCCGCCAACAACAACGGCTCGGCCTTCGCCGGTATCACGGTCAACACGCCGTGGTGGGACACCGCGCTCGGCCTGGCCATGCTCATCGGCCGTTTCCTGCCGCTGGTGCTGGTGCTGGCCCTGGCCGGCTCGCTCGCCCGGCAGAAGCCGGTTCCCGAGTCCGAGGGCACCTTGCCTACTCACAAACCCCTGTTCGTCGGAATGGTCGTCGGCGTCACCGTCGTGCTCGTCGCCCTGACCTTCCTCCCTGCTCTCGCTCTCGGACCTATTGCGGAAGGCCTGTCATGACGTTGCTAGCCGAGAAGCCGGCAACCCCGTCGAAGTCGTCGGCCGTCAAGGGCGGCCTGCTCGACCCCCAGCAGCTGTGGAAGTCGCTGCCGGGCGCGCTGGTCAAGCTCGACCCGCGCACCCTGTGGCGCAACCCGGTCATGTTCATCGTCGAGGTCGGTGCGGTCTTCACCACCGTGCTGTCCATCGTGGACCCGAGCGCGCTGGGCTGGATCATCACGGTCTGGCTCTGGCTCACGGTCGTCTTCGCCAACCTGGCCGAGGCGGTCGCCGAGGGCCGGGGCAAGGCGCAGGCCGCCGCGCTGCGGGCCGCCAAGCAGGACGCGGTCGCCCGGCTGCTCAGGGACGGCCGCGAGGTTGCCATCCCGGCGACCGAGCTCAAGCTGGGCGACATCGTGGTGGCCGAGGCCGGCGACCTCATCCCCGGTGACGGCGATGTCATCGAGGGCATCGCCAGCGTCGACGAGTCGGCGATCACCGGCGAGTCGGCACCGGTCATCCGGGAGTCGGGCGGCGACCGCTCGGCCGTCACCGGCGGCACGAAGGTGCTCTCCGATCGGATCGTCATCAAGATCACCCAGAGGCCCGGCGAAAGCTTCGTCGACCGGATGATCGCCCTGGTCGAGGGGGCCAACCGGCAGAAGACCCCGAACGAGATCGCGCTGAACATCCTGCTCGCCGCGCTCACGATCATCTTCCTGCTGTCGGTCGTCACCCTGCAGCCGCTGGCCATCTTCTCGAAGGCGTACAACGCGGCGGCGCCGGACACCACGACGATCAACCAGCACGGCGTCTCCGGCATCGTGCTGGTCTCACTGATCGTCTGTCTCATTCCGACCACGATCGGCGCCCTGCTCAGCGCGATCGGCATCGCCGGCATGGACCGGCTGGTGCAGCGCAACGTGCTGGCCATGTCGGGCCGCGCGGTCGAGGCGGCCGGCGACGTGAACACGCTGCTGCTCGACAAGACCGGCACGATCACGCTGGGCAACCGGCAGGCGTCCGAGTTCGTCCCTGTGGAAGGAGTCGACGCGCTACGGCTGGCCGACGCGGCCCAGCTGTCCAGCCTCGCCGACGAGACACCCGAGGGCCGCTCGGTGGTCGTGCTCGCCAAGAACGAGCACGGCCTGCGCGAACGGGAGCCCGGCCTGATGACCGACGCGACGTTCGTGCCGTTCACGGCCCAGACCCGGATGAGCGGCGTGGACATCGGCGCGCGGCAGATCCGCAAGGGTGCCGCGGCCGCGGTGATGAAGTGGGTCCGGGAGAACGGCGGGCACCCGACCGAGCAGGTCGGCGAGATCGTCGACATGATCAGCGCGACCGGCGGCACCCCGCTGGTGGTGGCCGAGCACGTCGACGGTCAGCCGGCTCAGGCGCTGGGTGTCATCCACCTCAAGGACGTGGTCAAGTCCGGCATGCGGGCGCGCTTCGACGAGATGCGCGCGATGGGCATCCGTACCGTGATGATCACCGGCGACAACCCGCGCACCGCCAAGGCGATCGCCGACGAGGCCGGGGTCGACGACTTCCTGGCCGAGGCCACGCCCGAGGACAAGCTCGCCTACATCCGCAAGGAGCAGGAGGGCGGCCGGCTGGTCGCGATGACCGGCGACGGCACCAACGACGCGCCGGCGCTGGCCCAGGCGGACGTCGGCGTGGCCATGAACACCGGCACGTCGGCCGCGAAAGAGGCCGGCAACATGGTCGACCTCGACTCCGACCCGACCAAGCTGATCGAGATCGTGGAGATCGGCAAGCAGTTGCTGATCACGCGCGGCGCGCTGACCACCTTCTCGATCACCAACGACATCGCCAAGTACTTCGCCATCATCCCGGCGATGTTCGCGGCGGTGTACCCGGGCCTCGACCAGCTGAACGTGATGCGGCTGCACTCGCCGGGCTCGGCGATCCTGTCCGCGGTCATCTTCAACGCGCTGATCATCGTGGCGCTGATCCCGCTGGCGCTGCGCGGCGTGCGGTACAAGCCGTCGAGCGCGAGCGCGCTGCTGCGCCGCAACCTGTGGATCTACGGCCTGGGCGGGGCGATCATCCCGTTCATCGGCATCAAGCTCATCGACCTGCTCGTTCAGTTCATTCCGGGGATCTGAGGACATGAGACTCCCAGCCTGGCTTGCCCAGCACATCGCGGCGCTGCGCGCGCTGCTCGTCATGACCGTCCTTCTCGGACTGGCCTACCCACTCGTGATGGTCGCGGTCGGGAGGATTCCCGGCCTGTCCGACAAGGCGGACGGCTCGCTGGTCGCCCACGGCAGCTCGCTGATCGGGCAGGCGTTCACCGACAAGGACGGCAACCCCGTCGCCAAGTACTTCCAGAGCCGGCCGTCCGCGGCCGGTGACGGGTACGACCCCACATCAACCTCCGCCAGCAACCTCGGGCCGGAGAGCGTGGTCGACACGCTCTCCGACAACCCGGACGACGCCAAGCAGAGCCTGCTGACCCAGGTCTGCGCACGCAGCCTCGCGATCGGCAAGCTCGAGGGCGTCGACGGCAGCCGGCCGTACTGCACCTCCGACGGTGTCGGGGCGGTCCTCGCGGTGTTCTACCGCGACGGGCTCACCGGCCCGATCACCCGGGTCGTCTCGGTCAACCAGACCGGCACGCCGTTCCTCGCCAGCTACAAGGGCGTGACGGTCGAGCCGGCCAAGAACGGCGAGGACTACGTCGCCGAGGGCGGCGTGATCACCCCGATCCGGGGCAACGCGCCGGCCAAGCCGGTGGTCCCGTCCGACGCGGTCACCGCGAGCGCGAGCGGCCTCGACCCGGACATCTCCCCGGCGTACGCGAATCTGCAGGCCCCTCGCATCGCCCGGGAACGGTCGATGACGCTGGACCAGGTACAGAAGCTGATCAAGGAGCACACTGACGGACGGGCGCTCGGCTTCATGGGCGAGCCCGGAGTCAACGTGCTGGAGCTCAACATGGCTCTCGACGCAACCGGAAACTGAGATGGCGCGCGGGGAACTGAGGATCTATCTGGGCGCGGCGCCCGGTGTCGGCAAGACGTACACCATGCTCGAGGAGGCACATCGTCGCGCCGAGCGCGGCACCGACGTCGTGGTGGCGCTGGTCGAGACCCACGGGCGCAAGCACACCGCGGCCATGATCGGTGACCTCGAGGTAATCCCGCGCAAGCGGATCAGCTATCGCGGCGTCGAGCTCGAGGAAATGGATCTCGACGCCGTGCTGGCCCGCAAGCCCGAAGTGGCCGTGGTCGACGAGCTCGCGCACACCAACGTGCCGGGCTCGCGCCACGCCAAGCGCTGGCAGGACGTCCAGGAGCTGCTCGACGCCGGGATCAGCGTGCTGACCACGGTGAACGTGCAGCACCTGGAGTCGCTCAACGACGTGGTCGCCCAGATCACCGGGGTCGAGCAGCGGGAGACCGTGCCCGACGCCGTGGTCCGGGCGGCCGAGCAGGTCGAGCTGGTCGACATGACGCCGGAGGCACTGCGCCGGCGGATGGCGCACGGCAACATCTACCTGCCCGAGAAGATCGACGCGGCGCTGGGCAACTACTTCCGCACCGGGAACCTGACCGCGTTGCGGGAACTGGCGCTGCTCTGGCTCGCCGACAAGGTCGACGACCAGTTGGACAAATACCGCGCGGACCACCGGATCGACGCGACCTGGGAGACCCGGGAGCGTGTCGTGGTCGCGCTGACCGGCGGCCCCGAGGGCGGGACGCTGATCCGGCGGGCCGCGCGCATCGCCGCCCGGAACAAAGGCGCGGATCTCATGGCCGTACACGTCGCAAGAAATGACGGCCTGGCCGGCGCCAATCCCGCGGAGCTCGCCAAACAGCGGGTTCTGGTGGAGAGCCTGGGCGGGACCTACCACCAGGTGGTGGGCTCCGACGTGCCGCAGGCCCTGCTCGACTTCGCCCGCGGGGTGAACGCCACGCAGATCGTGCTGGGCGCGAGCCGGCGCGGCCGGATAGCGCAGCTGTTGTCGGCCGGCGTCGGGGTGACCGTGACCGCGCTGTCCGGCTCGATCGACGTGCACCTCGTGACCCACGACTGGATCCGGAGCGGCTTTTCCCGGCGGGTCCCGCCGGCCCTTTCCCGAACTCGGCGCATCACCGGCTTCGGCCTGGTACTCCTGGGCCTTCCGGCGCTCACGGCGCTGCTGAAGGCCGGTCCGCCGATCTCCCTGACCAACGACATTCTGATCTTCCTGGCCGCCGTCATCGGCATCTCCCTGGTCGGCGGTCTCTGGCCGGCGCTGCTCGCGGCGGTCGCCGGCTCGCTGCTGCTCAACTGGTTCTTCACCCCGCCGATCGGCCGGTTCACGATCGCCGAGCGGGACAACCTGCTGGCGCTGGCCATCTTCGTGGTGGTGGCGCTCGCGGTGAGCTGGGTGGTGGACACGGCGGCTCGCAAGACCCGGCAGGCCGCGCGGGCGTCGGCCGAGGCGCAGACGCTCGCCACCATCGCCGGCGGCGTGATCCGAGGAGAGCGGCTGCTGGAGCGCCTGCGCGAGACGTTCGGGCTCGACTCCGTGACACTGCTCGAGAACGGGCAGATCACTGCGTGCGTGGGTGAGCCGTGCACCGATGCACGCAACGCCGACGCCGAGGTCAAGGTCGACGACGAACACACGCTGCTGCTGCGCGGCCATCCTCTCGACGCCTCCGACCGGCGCATCGTCGAGGCGTTCGCGGCCCAGGCGGCGCTCGCGGTGAAGCAGGAAAGGCTCAGCGCCGAGGCGGCCGCGGCCAAGCCGCTGGCCGAGGCCGATCGCATGCGCACGGCGCTGCTCGCCGCCGTCAGCCATGATCTTCGTACGCCGCTGGCGTCGGCGAAGGCGGCGGTGGCCGGCCTGCTCAGCGACGAGGTCCACTTCGACGAGGCGGACCGCCGCGAACTGCTGGAGACCGCCGACGTCTCGCTCAACCGGCTCGACCGGCTGGTCGCGAACCTGCTCGACATGAGCCGCCTGCAGGCCGGTGCCCTGGGCATGACCATGATCGACGTCGGGCTCGAGGACGTCGTGCCGCGCGCCCTCGACGACCTCGGCGGCACGGTGACCAGCCGGCTGCCGGCCGACCTCCCGGCCGTGCACGCCGACCCGGGCCTGCTCGAACGCATCCTGGTCAACGTCATCGGCAACGCGCTGCGCTACAGCCCCGACGACAAGCCCCCGCTGATCACCGGAAGCACCCTCGGCGACGTCGTCGAGCTGCGCGTGATCGACCACGGCCCGGGCATCCCCGAGGACCGCTGGGACGACGTCTTCCTGCCGTTCCAGCGGCTCGGCGACCACGACAACCACACCGGCGTGGGCCTCGGCCTGGCGCTGTCCCGCGGGCTCACCGAGGCGATGGGCGGCACGCTCACCCCGTCGGCGACTCCCGGTGGAGGTCTCACCATGGTTCTGGCGCTACCGGCGGGAACTCCCGCATGAACCCACGGATTCTCGTCGTCGATGACGAGCCCCAGCTCGTCCGTGCTCTCCGGATCAACCTCAAGGCCCGCGGGTACGACGTGGACACCGCGCCCGACGGCGGCACCGCGCTCCGCCTCGCCGCGCACCGCTCCCCCGACCTGGTCATCCTCGACCTCGGGCTGCCCGACCTGGAGGGCGTCGAGGTGATCAGGGGTCTGCGCGGCTGGACCTCGGTGCCGATCATCGTGCTCTCCGGCCGGGCCGACAGCGCCGACAAGGTCGCGGCCCTGGACGCCGGCGCCGACGACTACATGACCAAGCCGTTCGGCATCGACGAGCTGCTCGCCCGGATCCGCGCGGTCACCCGCCGCCTGCACCCCGCCGGCACCGCCGACCCGGTCGTCACGATCGGCGGCCACCGGGTCGACCTGGCCGCGCGCACGGTCTCGGACGGGGTCAAGCTCACCCCGACCGAGTGGCAGCTGCTGGAGTACCTGCTACGCAATCCGGGCAAGCTGATCGGCCGCCGCACGCTGCTGCACGACGTGTGGGGGCCGCAGTACCAGACGGAGACGAACTACCTGCGGCAATACATGGCCCGGCTGCGCCGCAAGCTCGAGATCGACCCCGCGCACCCGGTGCATCTGCGTACCGAACCGGGGATGGGTTACCGCTTCGACCCCGCCGACGACTCGCATCCTCCCGCGGGGGACGCGCGTTAGCCCGGCGTGCGTATCTCCCAGCATGTCCGCCGCGCCGCCGTCACCGGCGCCGCGGCCCTGGCGGCCTGCGCCCTGGCGCAGCCCGCCGATGCGGCGGTCGGCTCGACCGCACGGATGGCGCCGACCTTCAACGGTTCCGTGTACGCGATCGCGTACCGCGGCGACACCGTCTACGTCGGCGGCTCCTTCACCAGCACCACGGTCGGCGGGCGGGTCGTGTCGCGCGGCCGGCTCGCGGCGTTCGACTCGCGCACCGGCTCGCTGCTCGACTGGCAGCCACGCGCCGACGACACGGTCCGCGCGCTCGCCGTCTCCGGGCCCTCGGTCTATGCGGCCGGGGACTTCGACCACGTCTCGGGCCAGGCCCGCGACTCGCTGGCCCGGCTCGACGCCACCAGCGGCGCGGTCGGCACGTTCGCCCACGGCATCGACGGCAGCCCGCGGGCCCTCGCGGTCGGCAATGGGCGGCTCTACCTCGCCGGCACGATCAGCCGGGTCGACCGCCGGGACCGGGAACGGCTCGCCGCGTTCTCGCTGACCACCGGCCGGCTCGACGACGACTGGACGCCGACCGCGGACGACACGGTCCACTCGCTGGCGTACCGCGACTCGAAGGTCTACCTCGGCGGCGGCTTCCACCGCGTCGACGACGTGCGCTCCACGCTGCGCCTCGCCGCGGTCGACGCCACCAGCGGCGAGCTCGACCGGTCGTTCCGCCCGTCGCCGCCGGCGGTGGTCAACGCGGTCGCGGTCGACGGCGACGGGGTCTACGCCGCGATGGGCGGCCCGGGCGGCCGGGCGGCGGCGTTCGGCCCCTCCGGGCGTACGCGATGGACCCGCACCTTCGACGGCGACGCCCAGGCGATCGCCGTGCTGGACGGCACCGCCTACGTCGGCGGGCACTTCGACCGGGCCTGCACCGGCGGCGCCACCGGCGCGCACGGCACCTGCACCGACGGCTCGGTGTCGCGGGTCAAGCTGGCCGCGGTGCGCGGCGACGGCTCGCTCGCCGACTGGGCGCCGCAGGCCAACGGGGTCGTCGGGGTCCGCACGATCGCGGTCGACCGGGCACATGGGACGGTTGCGGCCGGCGGTGACTTCACGATGATCGGCGGCCGCCCCCAGAGGCGCTTCGCGTCCTTCGGCTGATGCGGCGCGCCCTCCTCGTCGCGGTGGCGCTGGTTCTCGTCGGCGCCACCGGGCCGTCCGCGCAGGCGTCGGCCCCGGTCCCGGCTCCGGCCCCGGTCTTCGTCGTGGAATACACCTTCGACGGCCCGTCTCCGCTGACCGACACCACCGGGCACGGGCACGACCTCACCCCGGTGAGCCGGCACGGCGGCACGTACGACACGGTCGCCCACGGCGCCGGCCGCGCGCTGACGTTCCCGGCGCCCTGCCACGCCGAGCCGTGCCCACGGATCGCGCTGCGCGCCGTGCCGGAGGCCGATCTCGACCCGGGCCGGCGGCCGATCCGCTGGGGCGCGTCCGTGCGGCTCGATCCCGACGAGACGACCAAGGGCGAGAACGTCCTGCAGAAGGGCTACTCGGCCAGCGGCAGCCAGTACAAGCTCCAGGTCGACGGCGTCCAGGGCCGGCCCAGCTGCGTCATGGTCGACGACCGGCGGCCGGCGATCCACGTGGCGCTGAGCACGGCAAGCGTCTCGGACGGGCGCTGGCACACGCTGGAGTGTCGCCGGGCCGGGAGCGATCTGGGGGTCTTCGTCGACGGTCAGCGCCGGGGCGGGACCACGATCCCGGCCGACCTGACCGTGCGCAACCGGATCCCGCTCAGCGTGGGCGGGAAGGGGTCGTTCAGCAACAACGACCAGTTCCAGGGCTCGCTCGACGACGTCTGGGTCTCAATAGGTCAATGAGTACGGCTTGCTGATCACCTGAACCTGGCCGAACCAGGTGGCGATGTCGACCCGCACCTCGGGCGTGCCCGGCACCCGGGGCACCGGCGCGAGCTGCAGGTGGTGGTTGGAGAAGACCACCGGGCCGGTCAGGTCGACCTCGACGCCCTCCGGCACGATGACCGTGACCTGGCCGAACAGGCACAGCCCGGCGATCTCGATCGTGCTCTGGCTGGTGATCACCTCACGCAGGTCGAGCTCGGTCGAGCCGAAGAACGTGCGCAGCCACACCCGCGGCGAGCGCAGGCGCCACCGGCCGCGGCGTTTGCTCTCGCTGAAGATCGTCAGGACGCTGTCGACCGTCTGCGCCGAGCCGACGATCGGCGTGGGTGCGAGATCGGCGGTGGCCCGCTCGATCTCCTGCGTGGTCTCGGCGGCCCAGACCGCACCGACCCGCGCGCTGAACTGCTCGAGCGTCAGCCGGCCCTCACCGCAGGCCTGCTGGAGGATCTCGGCCGCCCGCTCACGCTCGTGATCGGACGGGGGCAGGGGCTGCGGTGAGGTCACGGCTGCACTCTAATGGGTTATGTCCCGTCGCGTGGTGACGCCGATACCCGCCGCCACGAAGACCGCCACGTAAAGGACGAGTACCAGTCCCGCCTGCCACGCCTGCGGCCGGTCCGCCGAGTTCGGCAGGCCGACGAGCGCCTGGCCGAGCGCGAACGGAAGCCATCGGCTCGCGTCGCCGATCAGCTCGCCCACGATCCCCTCGACCAGCGCGAGCCAGCCCAGCGCGGCGGCGACCGCGGCACTCAGGTTGGTGATCAGCGCGCCGACGCCGACTCCGATCGCCGCGAACGCGATGTTCCAGCCGATCCCACCGGCCACGGTCCGCCACAGCACCCCGCTCGCCAGGTCGATCGACAACCCCTTGGCGGCCAGCCAGATCGCGTCGGTGATCAGCGCGGTCGCCGACGCCACCACGCCGAGCACCGCCCCCGCGCCCGCCGCGACGACGAGCTTGGACAGCACCACCCGGTCGCGGTGCGGCCGGGCCAGGAACGTGTCGGTGATCGTCCGGTGCCGGTACTCACCGGCCACCGCCAGGATCCCGATCAGCAGGCCGAACAGCGCGACCAGCCCGACGTGCGCGATCGCCCCGCGCTGCGCGTCGTCGCTCGCCGGGTCGTCCCGCTGCAGCATCAGGCCGCTCACCCCGGCCACGACGATCAGCTGGGCGATCGCGAGCAGCAGCCAGGTGCTCCGCGCGGTGATCAGTTTCCGCAGTTCGGCCCTCATGCCACACCCCCGGTGAGCCGCAGGAACTCCTCCTCGAGACCGGCCATCTCGTCGAGCGGGCCGGTGTGCCGCAGCGTTCCCTCGCCGACGATGACCACCCGGTCGGCGGTCTGCCGCACCTCGGCCAGGACGTGGCTGGAAATGATCACCGTCCGCCCCTCGGCGCCGAGATCCCGCAGCAGGCCACGCAGCCAGGCCATCCCGGCCGGGTCGAGCCCGTTCGCCGGCTCGTCCAGCACCAGCACCTCCGGGTCGCCGAGCAGCGCGGTGGCCAGGCCGAGACGCTGCCGCATGCCGAGCGAGTAGCCGCGCACCCGACGGTCGGCCGCGCCGCCGAGATCCACCTGGTCGAGGACCGTGGCGACCCGGGCGGCCGGCAGTCCCGACTGGTCGGCCGAGATCCGCAGATGCTGACGCCCGGTGCGGCCCGGATGGAAGCCGGTCGAGTCGAGCAGCGCGCCCACCACCCGGCGCGGTTGGGGCAGGTCGGCGTAGCGCCGCCCGCCCACGGTCGCGGTGCCGGCGGTCGGGCGCACCAACCCGAGCAGCATCCGCAGGGTCGTGGTCTTGCCGGCCCCGTTCGGGCCGAGGAATCCGGTCACCCCGGGCGTCATGGTGCAGGTCAGATTTCGTACGGCGGGGACGGCCCCGAACCGTTTCGTGAGTCCTTGGAGCACGACATCGGTCATGGCCCGACTCTGGCCGCCGATGGGCGCCGGGCGAGTCCCCCGGCGGCGTCATCTTCGAGGTACCGCAACGGCGGTATCCCGTGCGGGCGGATCCGGCCGTACCGTGTGGCCATGCGCCACCTGCAGCGGATGGCCGACGCCGGGACCGCGGCGGCGGTGCTGGTGGCCGCGCTGCTGACCACGAACACCGGCCACCACCTGCGCGATCCGCTCGCCGCCGCGCTGGCCGTCGCCGCCTGCGCCCCGCTGGTCGTGCGCCGCCGCTGGCCGTACCCGGCTCTGCTGGTGAGCACGCTCGCGGCCGAGGGCTACCTGGCCCACGTCTCGGGCGGCGGCGGCACGCTGATCCTGGCCGCCCCGCTGATCGCGCTCTACACGGTGGCCGAGCTCGGCCGGCAGCGCCACTCGCTGTGGGTGGCCGGCGCGCTCGTGCTGATGATCGGGGTGTTCCACACCATCGCCAAGTCCGGCCACTGGCTCGGCCCGGAGAACCTCGCGCTCGCGGCGCTCGGCGGCCTGGCGGTGGCGGCCGGCGAGGCGACCCGCAGCCGGCGCGCCTACCAGGCCGAGGCGCTGCTGCGGGCCCGGGAACGGGTCACCGCCGAACGGCTGCGGATCGCCCGCGACCTGCACGACAGCGTCGGCCACCACCTCGCGCTGATCAACGTGCAGGCCGGGGTGGCCGGGCACGTGCTCACCGGCGATCCGCCGGTACGCGAGACGCTCGACCAGATCCGGCAGAGTGCCCGGTCCGCGCTCGACGAGCTGCGCGACGCGGTCGGCCTGCTGCGCACCGACGAGCCGGCCGCGCCGGTCGAGCCGGCGGTCGGCCTCGGCGGCCTGGACGATCTGATCGCCACGTTCGAGCGGGCCGGCCTGCGTATCACCTGCCGTCGGGACGACGACAGCCCGCTGTCGCCGGCGACCGACGTGGTGGCCTACCGCGTGGTGCAGGAGTCGCTGACCAACGCCCGCAAGCACGCCGGCCAGGTCGACGTACGGCTCACGCTGCACCGGCGGGACGCGACGCTGACCGTGGTGGTGGAGAACGACGGCCCGATGGTGGCGCCGCGGGCCGAGTCGCACGGCATCACCGGCATGCGCGAGCGGGTGGCCGCGATCGGCGGTTCGCTGGACGCGGAGCCGCGCCCGCTCGGTGGCTTCCGAGTGTCCTGCCGCCTACCGGCCGGGAATATCGGAAATGCCGGGCACGCCGCATGATCCGGGTAGGTCTGGCCGACGATCAGCCGCTGCTGCTGGCCAGCTTCGCCACGCTGATCGCGTCCACTGAGGACATGGTGGTCTCCGGCACGGCCCGCGACGGCTTCGGGGCGATCGACCTGGCCCGGGCCGGCGAGACCGACGTCCTGCTCATGGACATCCGGATGCCCGCGCTGGACGGTCTCGGCGCGACCCGGCAGATCACGGCCGACGCGCCCGCGGTCCGGGTGCTGATCCTGACCACTTTCGAGATCGACGAGTACGTCTTCGAGGCGTTGCGGGCCGGCGCGAGCGGCTTCCTCGGCAAGAGCGCCGAGCCGCAGGAACTGCTGCACGCGGTTCGCGTCGTGCACCGGGGCGACGCGCTGCTCACGCCGGCGGCCACCCGCAGCCTGATCGCCCGCTATCTCGCGCATCCCGAGCGCCCGGCGACCCCGTCGCCCGAGCGGCTGGCCGCGCTCACCGACCGCGAGCGCGAGATCCTCACGCTGGTCGGCGCCGGGCTGTCCAACGAGGACATCGCGCGGCACCTGGTGGTCAGCCCGCACACGGTGAAGACCCATGTGAACCGCACGATGACCAAGCTGGGCGCGCACGACCGAGCCCAGCTGGTGGTGGCCGCGTACGAGACCGGCCTGGTCACGCCGCCAAGAGGATGACGTGCAGGTTGCGGGGGCCGTGCACCCCCTCGACCCGGTTGAGCTCGATGTCGCTGGTCGCGGAGGGCCCGCTGATCCAGGTGAGCGGCCGGCGCGGGTCGAGCCGGGCGACGCCCTCCGGCACCGACGCCACCACCTGTTCGGGTCGCAGCACGCAGATGTGCAGGTCGGGCAGGAGCGAGATGATCCGCCGGCCCTGATCCGGCGAGGCGTCGAGCACGATGGTCCCGGTCTCCACGATGGCGACCGCGGCCGCCGTCACCACTCCGTCGGTCGCGGCGATCTGCTCGGCGGTGAGCCCGTCGTCCACAATCGCCTCGAGCGCCTCCGGCAGCCAGTCGGTCGGCAACCCCGGCGGTACGACGACGGTCCCCTCGGCGAGGATCTCCAGGATCGCGGCGCTGATGCCCGATTTTTCGGCACTTATCCGGTGGACCACGGCCTTGTAGTCGGTGAGGCGCTCCACCAGCAGATCGAGGTCCACCTTGGCCTCGCCCCGGCGGTAGTCGCGCGGAATCTCCGGCGCGTCGACGCCTGAGCTCAGCGCGGAACGGATTCGGCCGAGGATGACGTCCTTCGAGCTCATCGCGACCGCCACCAATCGCGGAAGGTTTCCTTCGGCGGCGACGGCAGATCCCGGCTGGCCGACCAGCCGTTGAGCGGCGGTGGCAGCCCCCGCCCCCGGCGACCGGCGATCCGGGCGAGTTTGGCCGCGCGCTGGGCCGAGGCGTACAGCTTGGGCCGGTCCATGGTGTAGGCCGCCGCCGCCATCACCGCGGCCTCCGTCCTCGGGTGCGGCGCCTGATTGCGCAGGTGGACCAGGATCGACGGGATGTCGATCTTCACGGGACAGGCGTCGAAACACGCACCGCAGAGCGACGACGCGTACGGCAGGCTCGGGTTGTCGGCCACGCCGGTGAGCTGCGGCGACAGCACCGCGCCGATCGGGCCGGGGTAGACCGAGCCGTACGCGTGCCCCCCGGTCCGCTCGTAGACCGGGCAGACGTTGAGGCAGGCCGAGCACCGGATGCAGTGCAGCGCCTGTCGTCCCACCTCGTCGGCCAGCACGGCGGTGCGCCCGTTGTCGAGCAGCACCAGGTGGAACGCCTGCGGCCCGTCGCCCGGCGTCACCCCGGTCCACATCGACGTGTACGGGTTCATCCGCTCGCCGGTCGACGCCCGCGGCAGCAGCTGCAGGAAGACCTCGAGATCCGACCACTTCGGCACCAGCTTCTCGATGCCCATGACCGTGATCAGGGTTTCCGGGAGGGTCAGGCACATCCGCCCGTTCCCCTCCGACTCGACCACGGCCAGGGTCCCGGTCTCGGCGATCGCGAAGTTGGCCCCCGACACCGCCACCTTCGTCGACAGGAACGTCTCGCGCAGGTACCGACGGGCCGCCGCGGCCAGCACCGGCGGGTCGTCGGTCAGCCCCGGGTCGACGTCCGGCATCGCCTTCAGGAAGATCTCCCGGATCTCCGAGCGGTTCCGGTGAATGGCCGGCACCAGGATGTGGCTGGGCTTGTCGTTGCCCAGCTGCACGATCAGCTCGGCCAGGTCGGTCTCGACCGGGGTTATCCCGGCCGCCTCGAGCGCCTCGTTGAGCCCGATCTCCTGGGTGGCCATCGACTTGACCTTGATGACCCGCCGCTCGCCGGTCTGCCGCACCAGGTCGGTGACGATGCGGTTGGCCTCGTTGGCGTCGGCCGCCCAGTGCACGACCCCGCCCGCGGCGGTCACGTTCTCCTCGAGCTGTTCCAGCAATTCGGGAAGACGGGCCATCGTGTACGCCTTGAGCGCCGACCCGGCCGACCGAAGCTCCTGCCAGTCCGGCAGCTCGGCGATGACCCGCCCGGACTTGCCGCGGATCGTCGTGGTCGCGTGCTGCAGGTTCCGCCGCAGTTGCGAGTTGGCCAGCGCCTTCCGCGCCGCCACCGGGAACGACTCGTCCCCGCGAAGGTGTCCCACGCCGCGCGGCGCCCGCGCGGGCATGCCCAAGAACGTCATGAGGCCTCCGTAGACGCCAGGATCTCGGCGAGATGGACCGTGCGAACCCCGGTGCGCAGCCGGGACAGCCCGCCCCCGATGTGCATGAGGCAGGAGGCGTCCCCCGCGGTGCACACGTCGGCGCCCGTATCGAGCACGTGCCGCATCTTGTCCGCGAGCATCGCCGTCGACGTATCCGCATTTTTCACGGAAAAGGTGCCGCCGAAGCCGCAGCACTGCTCGGCGTCCGGCAACTCCACCAGATCCAGCCCGCGCACGTTCCGCAGCAACCGCAGCGGCTTGTCCCCCACCCGCAGCACCCGCAACGAGTGGCAGGTCGGGTGATAGGTCACTCGATGCGGGAAATAGGCGCCGACATCCTCGACGCCGAGCACATCGATCAGCAGCTCGGACAGCTCAAAGGTGCGCGAAGCCACCGACGTGGCCCGGGCCGCGAGACCCGCATCCGCGCCGGCCACCATGGCGTGCTGATGCCGTACCGACCCGACACAACTCCCCGACGGCGCGACAATGACGTCATAAGGCTCAAAAGTTCGGACATGTCGGCGCACCAGCGGCAACGCGTCCTTCTGGTATCCCGTGTTGATGTGCATCTGGCCGCAGCAGGTCTGCTCCGCGGGAAACACGACCTCGTGACCGAGCCGCTCCAGGAGCAGCACGGTCGCCTTGGCCGCGGCCGGGAACATGGTGTCGGCCAGGCACGTCGCGAACAACGCGATCCGCACCCGCCCACCTCCCCTCAAATCCGCTTGGCGGCCGCCCGCCACGCGGCCGGGTCGCCGCCCGGGGTGTACCGCACGATGTGCTGAGTCTCGCGCAAAACCGTCCGCAGCGCCGCAAGATCTCCGTCGATGACCCCGGCCGCGCGCGCCTGCACGAGCACGTTACCGAGCGCGGTGGCCTCGACCGGCCCGGCCAGCACCGGCAATCCGCAGGCGTCGGCGGTCAGCTGGCAGAGCAACTCGTTGCGCGCTCCCCCGCCGACGATGTGCACGGCGTCGACCTCCCGGCCGGCCAGCTCCTGCGCCTGCTCGACGGCCCGCCACTGGGCCAGCGCGAGACTGTCCAGGATGCACCGCGCCACGACCGCCGGCGACGCGTCTCTCGGCAACCCCGCGGCCGAGGTCACCCGGCCGACCATGTCGCCGGGCGGAAGGAACACCGGCCGGTCAAGGTCGACCACGTGGCGCAGGGCCGGCTCCCGGGAGGCCGCACGGAGCAGATCGGAGATATCCGGTGAGCCCCACTCGCGCATGCACTCCTGCAACGGCCAGAGCCCCATCACGTTGCGCAGGTAGCGGATCGTCCCGTCGACGCCACCCTCGTTGGTGAAGTTCGCCAGCCGTGACGACGAGGTCAGCACCGGCGCGGAGAGCTCCAGCCCCACCAGCGACCAGGTCCCGCACGAGATGTAGGCGAAGTTCGGTCCGGCGGCCGGCACTCCCACCACCGCCGAGGCCGTGTCGTGCGACCCGACCGCCACGACCGGCGTCTCACCGTAGAGCCCGATCGTCGAACCCGGCTGCCGGATCGGCGGGAACAGCGACGGGCGCAGGCCGACATTCGCAATCAAGGGCAAGGACCATTCCCGCGTACGTACGTCGACCAGCTCGGTGGTCGACGCGTTGGTGTACTCGGCGCCCAGCTCCCCGGTCAGCCAGTAGGCCAGCAGGTCAGGTATCAGCAACAGCTGCTGCGCCACCTCGTACTGTGGCGTCCCGAGCGCCGCCACGAGCTGGTACAGCGTGTTGAACGGCAGCTTCTGCAGCCCGGTCACCTCGTAGAGCCGGTCGTCCCCGACGATCTCGGCCACCCGCGCCGGCGCCCCGTCGGTCCGCCCGTCCCGGTAGTGCACCGGGTTGCCCAGCAGCGCCCCCGACGCGTCGAGCAGTCCATAGTCGACCGCCCACGAGTCGATCCCGATGCTGTCCACCGGGCCGGCCGCGGTCAGGCCGTCGAGCACCCCGCGATAGAGCGACAGGACGTCCCAGTGCAGCGTCCCGCCCGCCTTGACCGGCTCGTTCGCGAACCGGTGCACCTCGTCGAGCTCGATCGCGCCGTCCCCGACCCGGCCGACCATGACGCGCCCGCTGGACGCGCCCAGGTCGACCGCGGCGAACGCTCTCATCGCAGAAAGGCCGCGGCGACGCCCGCATCGACGGGGATGTGCAGGCCGGTGGTGTGGGTGAGGTCGCCCGCGGTCAGCGCGAACACCGCGTTCGCCACGTGCTCGGGCAGCACCTCCCGCTTGAGCAGCGTGCGCTGGGCGTAGTACTCGCCGAGCTTCTCCTCGGGCACGCCGTAGACGGCGGCCCGCTGCGCGCCCCAGCCGCCCGCGAAGATCCCGGAGCCGCGTACGACGCCATCGGGGTTGATGCCGTTGACCCGCACGCCGTGGGCGCCGAGCTCCGCCGCCAGCAGCCGCACCTGATGGGCCTGGTCGGCCTTGGTCGCGCCGTACGCGACGTTGTTCGGCCCCGCGAAGATCGAGTTCTTGCTGCTGATGTAGACGATGTCCCCGCCCATGTTCTGCGGGATCATCACGCGGGCCGCCTCCCGGGAGACCAGGAACGAGCCCTTGGCCATCACGTCGTGCTGCAGGTCCCAGTCGGCCTCGGTCGTCTCCAGCAGCGGCTTCGAGATCGACAGCCCGGCGTTGTTGACCACCAGGTCGACCCCGCCGAACGCCAGCACCGCGTCCCGCAGCGACTCGACGATCGCGTCGGCGCTGGTCACGTCGGCCTGCACGGCGATCGCCACGTCCGCACCGCCGATCTCCCCGGCGACGGCGGAGGCGGACGAGAAGTCGCGATCGGCGACGATCACGCAGGCGCCCTCGGCCGCGAGCCGCAACGCGATGGCCCGCCCGATGCCCGAGCCGCCGCCGGTCACGTAGGCGATCCGGGTCGCCAGCGGCTTCGGCTTCGGCATCCGCTGGAGCTTGGCCTCCTCGAGGGCCCAGTACTCGATGCGGAACTTCTCGCTCTCGTCGATCGGCGCGTACGTGGAGACCGACTCGGCGCCGCGCATCACGTTGATGGCGTTGACGTAGAACTCGCCGGCCACCCGCGCGGTCTGCTTGTTGGCCCCGAAGGAGAACATGCCCACGCCCGGGACCAGCACGATCGCCGGGTCGGCGCCGCGCATCGCCGGCGAGTCGGGGGTGGCGTGCCGCTCGTAGTAGCCGCGGTAGTCCTCCCGGTAGGCGGCGTGCAGCTCCTTGAGCCGGGCCTCGACCTCCTCGATCGGCGCGTCCGGCGCGGTGTCCACGACCATCGGCTTGACCTTGGTACGCAGGAAGTGGTCGGGGCAGGAGGTGCCGAGCGCGGCAAGCTCGGGCATCCGCGCCGAGTTGACGAAGTCGAGGACGACCTCGGCATCGGTGTAGTGCCCGACCTGGGGACGGTCGGTGGAGGCCAGTCCGCGAAGAACCGGGAACAGGGCGGCCGCGCGCTCACGGCGTACGGCCGCCTCAAGGGTTTGGTGGATCGCGGGGCCGAAAGGCGCCGGGCGGCCGTGCGCCTGCAGGTAGGCCGCGGCCGTCTCGATGATCTCGAGGGAGTTCGCCTCGCAGGCGGCGCTGGTGGCACCCCACGCGGTGACGCCGTGCCCGCCGAGAATCACGCCGATGGCCTGCGGGTTGGCCCGTTGCACGGCGGCGATGTCGAGCCCGAGCTGGAAACCGGGCCGGCGCCACGGCACCCAGAGGACCCGGTCGCCGAAGATCTCCTTGGTGAGCGCGGGGCCGTCGGCCGCGGTGGCGATCGCGATGCCCGAGTCGGGGTGCAGGTGGTCGACGTGCGCGACGTCGACGAGACCGTGCATGGCCGTGTCGATGCTCGGCGCCGCGCCACCCCGCCCGTGCAGGCAGAAGTCGAAGGCGGCCACCATCTCGTCCTCGCGGTCGACACCCGGATAGACGCCCACGAGCGCGCGCAGCCGGTCGAGCCGCAGCACGGCCAGGCCCTTCTCGGTGAGCGTGCCCAGGTCGCCGCCCGAGCCCTTGACCCAGACCAGCTCGGCGGGCTCGCCGGTGACCGGATCGGTCTCACTGCCCTTGGCCGAGGTGTTGCCCCCGGCGTAGTTGGTGTTGCGCGGGTCGGCGCCGAGCCGGTTGCTGCGCTCCAGAAGCTCACGCACTGCGGGGTTCGTCATGACGCCCTTCACCATCGTGAAACGTTTCAGAGGTTGCAGGCAGATTACGGCCCGGCGGTCTCCCCGGTCAAGAGCGACGGCAGGGCGCGTTCGCCGACCGCTGCTGAACGCCGTGGCACGGCCCGGCCCAGCCACCCACCGTGCGCGATCGGCGCGGAACGGCGGTTCAGCAAGCGTTCCGCGGCGGTGTCTAGCGACTGCGCGGGCGGGGAGCGATCGTCGAGGCCCGCGCCACCAGCTCGGGGGTGAAGAACAGCTGCTGGTGTTCGTGATGGGGGTTGGTGGCCTCGTCCAGCACCAGTTGCGCGGCGGCGCGGCCCAGTTCCTGCCGGGGCTGGCGCACCGAGGTCAGCGGCACGGCCGCGGCCGCCGCGAACTCGATGTCGTCGAAGCCCACGATCGCCAGGTCGTCGGGCACCCGCAGGCCCGCACCGATGACCTGCTGCAAGAGGCCCAGCGCCAGCAGGTCGTTGGCGCAGAAGGCGGCCGTCGGACGGCGCCGGGCCGGCAGTCCGGCCAGGCGCTCGCCGGCCGACCGTCCCTCCGCGACGGTCATCGCCTCGGTCGGCAGGTAGACCAGGTCGTCGGCGGGCAGGCCCAGCTCCTCCCAGACCTCGCGGGCGCCCTGCAGACGCTCGCGCACCTGGCCGATCGACTCGGGGCCGCCGATGAAGCCGACCCGCCGGTGGCCCTGCTCGACCAGATGCTCGATCGCGACCCGGCCGCCGTGCACGTCGTCGACCGCGACCGAGCAGCAGGCGCCGTCGTCGCGCCGGCGGTCGACGATCACCAGCGGCACGCCGCGGCGGGCCAGGTCGTCGAGGTACGGCGCCTCGGGGTTGACCGGCGTGATCAGGATGCCCTGCACCCGCTGCTGGAGCAGGCGGTCGAGGTGCGCCTCCTCGCGCTCGGCGCGACTGTTGCTGTTGCAGATGAACAGGGAAAGGTCGGCGTCCTCGGCGGCGAACTCGATGCCCTGGGCCACGTCGTGGAAGAACGGGTTGGTGCCGTCGAGCATCACGTACGCGAGCGTGCGGCTCGTGCCGGCGCGCAGCTGGCGGGCCGACTCGTTGCGCACGAAGCCGAGCTCGGCCATCGCCCGCTCGACCCGCTCCCGGGTCCGCGCGCTGACCACCTCGGGGCGATTCATGACATTCGAGACCGTGCCCAGCGAGACGCCGGCGGCGGCGGCAACGTCCTTGACGGACGGCGTCCTGCCGTTCAGCACCCGAACCTCCCGTTGAAACGTTGAAGCAGCATCTTACGGTACCCGCCACCTGCGCATCCGCTGTGTTACCGCAACGTTTCCATCCAATGCTTGACATGTGTGATCGCCGCCACCTACGTTAATGAAACATTTCAACTGCGCCCCGGGAGGTGGCTCGTGGCGGAGGCAACTGCCCTGCTCGAGGTCCACGACGTGTCGAAGTCCTTCGGCGCGGTCGCGGCCGTGCAGGGCGTCAGCTTCCCGCTGTACGGCGGCGAGGCGCACGCCCTCGTCGGCGAGAACGGCGCCGGCAAGTCCACGATCGTCAAGATGCTGGCCGGCGTGCACCGTCCCGACACCGGCACCCTGCGGGTGAACGGGGCGGATGTCGAGTTCGCCGGCCCGGCCGACGCCAAGGCCGCCGGAATAGCGGTGATCTACCAGGAGCCCACGCTCTTCCCCGACCTGTCCGTCGCCGAGAACATCGCGATGGGCAACCAGCCCCTGACCCGGCTGCGCCAGATCGACCGCAAGGCCATGCACGCCACCGCCGAGCGCCTGTTCGCCCGGCTCGGCGTGCACCTCGACCCGACCCGGCCCGCGCGCGGCCTGTCGATCGCCGACCAGCAGCTGGTCGAGATCGCGAAGGCGCTCTCCAGCGAGGCCCGCATCCTGATCATGGACGAGCCGACCGCGGCGCTCTCGGCGGTCGAGGTCGAGCGGCTCTTCGCGGTGGTGCGGTCGCTGCGCGACGAGGGCGCCGCGATCCTGTTCATCTCGCACCGCTTCGAGGAGATCACCGAGCTCTGCGAGCGGGTCACGATCATGCGGGACGGCAAGCACGTCGCCACCGAAATGGTCGCCGACCTCAGCGTCGACGACATGATCCGGCGGATGGTCGGGCGCGACCTGAGCGCGCTCTTCCCCAAGCAGGAGGTCGAGCCGGGCGAGGTGATGCTCGAGGTTTCGTCCCTGAGCCGAGCGGGCGTCTTCCGGGACATCTCCTTCGACGTGCGGGCCGGCGAGATCGTCGCGCTGGCCGGACTGGTCGGGGCGGGCCGCTCCGAGGTGGTGCAGGCGGTGTTCGGCGTCGACCCGTACGACTCGGGCATCGTGAAAATCCGCGGAAAGCGCCTCAAACCCGGCAACCCGCGCGCGGCGATGGCCGCCGGCATGGCGCTCGTCCCCGAGGACCGCCGGCAGCAGGGTCTGGTCATGGACCTGTCGATCGAGCGCAACGTGACCCTGCCCCGGGAACGCAAGCTGGCCCGCCTCGGCCTGCTGTTCGGCGGCGCCGAGCGGCGAGCCGCCGCGAAGTGGACAAGGCAGCTGCAGACCAAGCTCGGCCGGCTCTCCGACGCGGTCAGCACGCTCTCCGGCGGCAACCAGCAGAAGGTCGTGCTGGCCAAATGGCTGTCCACCGCGCCGCAGCTGCTGATCGTCGACGAGCCGACCCGCGGCATCGACGTCGGCACCAAGGCCGAGGTGCACCGCCTGATGTCGTCGCTGGCCGCGGACGGGCTGGCGGTCCTCATGGTCTCGTCGGAGCTGCCCGAGGTGCTGGGCATGGCCGACCGGGTCATCGTGCTGCGCGAGGGCCGGGTCGCGGCGGTTTTGAATCGCGACGAGGCGACCGAGGAGTCCGTTATGTACGCCGCGATGGGTCAGGAGGCGGCGGCATGACGCCTCTCGCTATCCAGAAGCCGCGAAAGCCGGCCATGAACTTCCTCAAAACGCGCGAACTGGGCATCGTCCTCGCGCTCGCGGCGCTGATCCTCTACACGACGATCAGCAACCCGCGCTTCCTCTCCGGCCAGAGCATCCGCGACAACCTGCTGAACACCGCGATCCTCGCGGTCATGGCCACCGGCCAGGCGGTGGTCGTGATCACGCGGAACATCGACCTCAGCGTCGGCTCGGTGCTCGGCTTCTCGGCCTTCACGGTCGCCACGATGATGAGCGACCACCAGGGCCTCCCGATGATCGTCGCCATCGTCGTCGGCCTCGCGGTCGGCGCCGTGGCCGGCCTGCTCAACGGCGTGCTGGTCCGGTACGGCAAGGTCCCGGCGCTGGTCGTGACCCTGGGCACGCTCTACATGTACCGCGGCATCGTCTACCAGTGGGCCGGCGGATCCCAGGTCAACGCCGACGAGCTGCCCGCACACTTCCTCAACTTCGCCAACGACAACTTCCTCGGCATCCCGTGGCTCGTGCTCATCGCTCTGACCGTGGTCGGCGGCGCCACCCTGGTGATGCGCAACTACCGGGTCGGCCGCGAGCTGTACGCGATGGGCTCCAGCCCGCAGGCCGCCGAGCTGGCCGGCATCAGGGTCGCCCGCAACCTGCTCGGCACGTTCGTCCTGAGCGGCGCGCTCGCCGGCCTCGCCGGGGTCCTGTTCGCCGCCCGGTTCGGCACGGTCGACGCGTCGGCCGGCACCGGTTACGAGCTGAACGTCGTCGCCGCGGTCGTGGTCGGCGGGGTCGCGGTCTTCGGCGGCAGCGGCACTGTCTGGGGCGCCGGCCTCGGCGCGCTCCTGCTCACCGTGATCAGCAGTGCCCTCGCGGTGCTCGAGATCAACCAGTTCTGGCAGCAGGCCATCGTCGGTGCGCTGATCATCCTGGCCATCTGCGCCGACCGCCTCGTCGCGGTCCGGATAGCCCGCTCGCTCCGGAAGAGGGACGCGCATGTCTGAGACCAGTTCCGGCGTTTCCGGCCGGCCAGACTTGAAACGATTCGCCACCTGGGACACGGCGATCATCGTGCTGACCGTGCTCGTGCTCGTCGTCGCGTCGGTGGTCGTGGACAACTTCGGCACGAGCCGGAACTTCACGTTCATGGTGCTCGACCTGATGCCGATCCTGCTGATCGCGCTGCCGATGACCTTCATCATCGTCACCGGCGAGATCGACCTGTCGGTGGCGAGCACGCTCGGCCTGACCAGCTCGCTGATGGGCTGGTTCTGGAACCACAACCTGTCGATCGAGATGATCATCCCGCTGTGCATCCTGATCGGCGCGGTCGCCGGCGTGCTCAACGGTTTCCTGATCACCGGGCTGGGCCTGCCCTCGCTCGCGGTCACCATCGGCACCCTGGCCCTCTACCGCGGTCTGGCGCTGGTCGTGCTGGGTGACAGCGCGGTCGCCGACTTCCCGTTCAACTACACCGGCTGGGTGACCGGCACGCTCGGTGACGGCAGCATCCCGAACGTGCTGATCCCGATCATCGCGCTCGCCGTGGTCTTCGGGATCGTCCTGCACGCCACCCCGATCGGCCGCTCGCTCTACGCGATCGGCGCCAACGCCCAGGCCGCGCATTTCTCCGGCATCCGGGTCGCCCGCACCAAATTCTGGCTGTACGTCGTGAGCGGCGCCGTCTGTGGTCTGGTCGGCGTGCTGTGGACGCTGCGTTACTCCAGCGCCCGGGCCGACAACGGCGCCGGGCTCGAGCTCGCCGTGGTCGCGGCCGTCCTGCTGGGCGGTGTGTCGATCTTCGGCGGAAAGGGCAGCCTGCCGGGCGTCATCGCCGGCGTGGTGCTGCTGACCGCGCTGCAGAACGCGCTGCGCCTGGAGGACGTCTCCGGGCAGGCGCTGAACATCGTCACGGGCGCTCTGCTCGTGCTGTCCGTCCTGCTTCCCAACATCGTCACCACCGTTCGCGGCAACTGGCAGCGCCGTCGGCTCCGCCAGTCCGCCGCTCGGTAGATCCCGTTTGGAGCCAGCATGTTCCGACACCGCTTGGCCGTCACCGTCTCCGCGGCCTCGATCCTGACGCTCGCCGTCGCCGGTTGTGGTGGCACGACCAAGGAAAGCACCGACAACTCGACCGCCGGGGCGCAGGCCCCGGCGAGCGCGAACCCGAACGCGGCGCTCAAAGAGGGCCTGAAGATCGCGTACCTGCCGAAGCAGTTGAACAACCCGTACTCCGACGTCGAGACCTCCGGTGGTGAGGAGGCGGTCAAGGAGCTCAAGGGTGAGTACAAGAAGGTCGGCCCGAACGACGCGTCCGCCTCGTCGCAGGTTTCCTATATCAACACGCTGATCCAGCAGCAGCAGGACGTCATCGTGATCGCGGCGAACGACCCGAACGCGGTGTGTCCGTCGCTGAACCAGGCGCGGGCGGCGAAGATCAAGGTGGTCACGTTCGACTCGGACGCGTCCAAGGACTGCCGGGACATCTTCATCAACCAGGCCACCACCGAAGGCATCGGCCAGTCCCTCGCGAAGATGGCGTTGGAGCAGGCCGGCGCGAACGGCGGTGACATCGCGGTGCTCTCGGCGACACCGAACGCGACCAACCAGAACTCGTGGATCGCGGTGATGAAGACCGAACTCGCCAAGCCCGAATACTCCAAGCTGAAACTGGTCAAGATCGCCTACGGCAACGACGACGACCAGAAGAGCTTCCAAGAGGCCCAGGGCCTCATGCAGTCGTACCCGAACCTCAAGGTGATCGTCGCGCCGACCACGGTCGGTATCGCGGCGGCCGCCCGGTACATCGGCTCGTCGTCGTACAAGGGCAAGGTCGCCGTCACCGGGCTCGGTCTGCCGAACCAGATGCGGCAGTACGTCAAGGACGGCACCGTGAAGAAGTTCTCGCTGTGGAACCCGGCCGACATCGGCTACCTCGCCGCCTACGCCGGTGCGTCTCTGTCGTCCGGGCAGATCACCGGGGCCGAGGGTGACAAGTTCAAGGCCGGCAAGCTCGGCGACTACACCGTCGGCAAGGACGGCGAGGTCGTGCTCGGCCCGCCCACCGAGTTCACCGCCGCCAACATCGACCAATTCAACTTCTGACCGACATGCCCCGTTACTGCTTCAACCTCCAGGTCCGTCCCGAGCGGATGGCGGAGTACGTGGAGCGGCACCAGTCCGTGTGGCCCGAGATGCAAGCAGCGCTTCGGGCCACCGGCTGGCGCAACTACTCCCTGTTCCTGCGCTCCGACGGCCTTCTGATCGGCTACGTGGAGGCGGACGACCTTGCGGCGTCCCAGGCGGCAATGGCGGCGCTGGACGTCAACACCCGGTGGCAGGCGGAGATGGCGCAGTTCTTCGCCGGCACCACGCCGACCGACGGCTTCCCGCTGCTGTCCGAGGTGTTCCACCTCAACGAAGAAATGATGTGAGAACCATGGCTGACCTGGCCGCAGTGAAGCGAGCGCTCACCGCGCAGCGCATCGAGACCCCGTCCTGGGCGTACGGAAACTCCGGCACCCGTTTCAAGGTGTTCGCCCAGCCCGGAGTGCCGCGCAACCCCGAGGAGAAGATCGCCGACGCCGCCGCCGTGCACCGGTTCACCGGCGTCGCCCCCACGGTCGCGCTGCACATCCCCTGGGACAAGGTGGACGACTACGCCGCACTGGCCCGCTACGCCGCCGACCTGGGCGTGGGCATCGGCGCCATCAACACCAACGTCTTCCAGGACGACGACTACAAGCTCGGCTCGGTCACCAATCCCGACCCCGGTATCCGCCGCAAGGCCACCGATCACCTGCTCGAGGCGATCGACATCATGGACCAGACCGGCTCGCAGGACCTCAAGCTCTGGTTCTCCGACGGCACCAACTACCCCGGACAGGACGACCTGCGCACCCGGCAGGACCGCCTGGCCGCCGCCCTGCGCGAGACCTACGACCGCCTCGGCGAGAACCAGCGCATGCTGCTCGAGTACAAGCTCTTCGAGCCGGCGTTCTACGCGACGGACGTCCCCGACTGGGGCACCTCGTACGCCCACTGCATCGAGCTCGGCAATCGCGCCACCGTCTGCATCGACACCGGCCACCACGCCCCCGGCACGAACATCGAGTTCATCGTCGCGTTCCTGCTCCGCCAGGGACGGCTGGGCGCCTTCGACTTCAACAGCCGTTTCTACGCCGACGACGACCTGATGGTCGGGGCGGCCGACCCGTTCCAGCTCTTCCGCATCATGTACGAGATCGTCCGCGCCGACGCCCTCGACCCGGCCTACGGCATCGCCTTCATGCTCGACCAGTGCCACAACATCGAGCGCAAGATCCCCGCCATCATCCGCTCGGTGATGAACGTCCAGGAAGCGACGGCGAAGGCCCTGCTGGTCGATCGGGACGCCCTGACCGCGGCCCAGAACGCCGGCGACGTCCTGGAGGCCAACTCGGTCTTCATGGACGCCTACAACACCGACGTACGCCCCCTGCTGGCCGAGGTCCGCACCGACGCCGGCCTGGACCCCAACCCGGTCGCGGCGTACAAGCGGAGCGGCTACGACGAGAAGATCATCGCCGACCGCGTGGGCGGCACCCAGGCCGGCTGGGGCGCCTGACGCCTCCAGTCCGCGGGAGTGGTCACCCCAAACCCGTCCGGCGCGGCAGTTCGTGCAGCGTCACCTCATCCAACCGCCCGCCGACGATGGCCGCGGTCATGTAGGTGGCGAACGGCTGCCGCCGCCGATCGGTGGGCGACCCCGGATTGAGCAGCCGCAAACCGCCGGGCGCCGTCGTGTCCCACGGAATGTGCGAGTGCCCGAACACCAGCAGGTCCACGTCGGGAAACCGCTGCGCACACCGCAACTCCCGGCCCGCCGCCGGCCCGGTTTCGTGCACCACCGCAATCCGCAGGCCCGCCAGCTCCGCGTACGCGACCTCCGGCAGCCGAGCCCGCAGCCCGGCCCCGTCGTTGTTGCCGTAACACCCGATCACCCGAGCGGCGCGCCCCTCCAACGCCTCCAGCGCGGCCACGTCAACCCAGTCCCCCGCATGGATCACCACGTCAGCCTCGTCGACAGCCGCCCACAGCGCCGGAGGAAGATCCCGAGCCCGCTGCGGCAGATGGGTGTCGCTGATCAGAACAACCCGCATCCGCCCACCATAGAAGTGGGGCCCGAGTCATCCACAGGCTGTGGAGGTAAAGCGCCTGCATATACGGCCTGCTGGTGACCATGGGCGGAAGTCGTGGACGACCCGCTCCACGTGTAGGAGCCTCGGGCCACGAGGGAAATCCGGGTACAGCTGGATGGCGTTGACGCCGAGCCGGGCCGCGTCGCGGCAGCCGACGTCGCCCGGATCATCCTCGGTCTGGAACGGGCCATCGCTCGCGCCGCATACCTCGTCCTCGGCCGTCCTCGGCGTGGCAGCACCGGTCGGCACAGCCAGGCCATCGAAAGCGCGGCGCGCTTCGGTTCATCGGAGTCGACCGTGGAAGTTTCATCGAGGTCCTCGGCCTTCCGGAAACGTCCGACGCGTCGGACGATGAGCTGCCGATCCCCGTCGCGGACCTGAGCTCGATGGCGTTCAGCCGCCTCCTCGACGCCATCGCCGACGATGACCCCAACATTGACAGCCAGCTGGCGGCGGCCGTGGCACAGATGGCGATGGAACGGGGCATCGGTGACCGCAACAGCTCAATCACGCTGATGGACGGTGCGTCGTTCCCAAGCGGGGAGCCACGGCGAGCGAGGATCGAACGAGTCAACGAGCGACGTCCACCTGCCCGAAACGAAACTCTCGTCGGGACTCTGTTCGAGGGTGACTTCGAGTCGAACACGGCCAAGTTGCGTCTTCCTGGCGAAGGAGTCGTGACCGTCAGTTTCACGCCCGACATGGCGGACGAGATTCAAGAGGCCCTCCGATCGCAGGCTGGCCTGGAAGGATGGGTTGAACTTTGCGACGCTCAGGTGGGTGCCAGACGCATCGCGGATCTCCGGAACCGCCTGAAGGCCTTCGTGGTTGTCCCGTACTCAATCCAGGTCGTCGAGCTTTGGGCGCAGATGCATGCCAGGCTGTCTGGTCATCTGCACAGGGGCGGAACCAACGCTGCCGCCTGCGCGCTTTCGGTAAGCCCGACGCTGCCAGTCGATCGCCAACGAATTTAGCGAGCTCAAGGTCATTCATCCCGACCCGTGACTTTGGCGATCGCCGCGGTGGCCAGCAGACAGATCCGTCGGCCCGGCACGGCACGGCGGGCTGGATCTGGGCCCACCCGCGCCGCGGTAGCCAGCTCGGGGCGGCCGGACCAGGGGCCCGCCCGACCCGGGGCAGCCGGGATGATCGGGAGTACGGGTCAGCGGAAGATGTATTGAACGCCGGAGATGTGGGGAAGCGCTCTCTGCGCGCTCGACGCGAGGTATGTCCGGGATGGAGCTTTTGCTGATCAGCGCCGGAACCGGTTCCGGGGTCTTCGTTATCGATGAACGTCGACGGCGTCGGGGTGGATGAACGGGAAGTTACGGCATGGGGATTGAGCTGGGCGAATGCCCTAAGGGGCAAAAGGCCATCCCGCACGCTTGTGACATCCGCAAGTCCGCGACGGTTATCGATTGGTTCCGGAACCTCGGCCAAGTCTGGACAGGTCGCGGAGCGCCTCCTTAGCGTCGATGACGGGGGAGCGCTCTCCCCGTAAATGTGGAGAGATCGGCTTCCTCGAGGGTGCAAGCAGTCCCCCTTGCAGTTCCCCGCCCAAGGAGAAGCAATGACCATCCCCGTCAGCTCCGCACCTCCGCGGAGACGCTCCCCCTGGCGCCTCGGCGCGATCGGTGGCCTCGTGGCCGCCATCGTCGCCGGGTTCGCCGCTTTCACGACCGTCGGCGCCAGCGCCGCGGAAACCCTGCTCTCGCAGGGCAAGCCGGCGACCGCGTCGTCGACCGAGGCGGCCGGCGCCTACCTCGCCTCCGAGGCGGTCGACGGCAACCTCGGCACCCGCTGGTCGTCGGCGTTCTCCGACCCGCAATGGCTGCAGGTCGACCTCGGCAGCTCGCAGACGATCACCCGGGTCGCGCTGAACTGGGAGACGGCCGCCGCGAAGGCGTTCCAGATCCAGGTGTCCGACAACGCCACCACCTGGACGTCGATCTATTCCACGACGACGAGCACCGGCGGCAACCAGTCGCTGACGGTCAACGGCACCGGCCGGTACGTGCGGATGTACGGCACCCAGCGCACCACCGGCTACGGCTACTCACTCTGGGAGTTCCAGGTCTACGGCGGCGGCACCACCACTCCTCCGACCACGACACCGCCGACCGGGCCGACCGTCCCCGCGGGTGGCTCACTCGGCGCCAACGTGATCGTGTTCGACCCGAGCATGTCGAGCGCCTCGATCCAGAGTCAGGCCGACACGATCTTCCACCAGCAGGAGTCGAACCAGTTCGGCACCCAGCGGTACGTGCTCGCGTTCAAGCCGGGCAGCTACAGCGGGCTGAACATCCAGGTCGGCTTCTACACCTCGGTGATCGGCCTCGGCCAGAACCCGCAGGATGTGCAGATCCACGGCGACGTCACCGTCGACGCGGGCTGGATGGCCGGCAACGCGACCCAGAACTTCTGGCGCTCGATCGAGAACCTGTCGCTCTACCCGGTCTCGGGTGACGACCGGTGGGCGGTCTCGCAGGCCGCGCCGTTCCGGCGGATCGACGTGCACGGCGGCGTGAACCTGGCCCCGAACGGCTACGGCTGGGCGTCCGGCGGCTACATCGCCGACTCGCGGATCAGCGGCACCGAGGGCCAGTACTCGCAGCAGCAGTGGTTCACCCGGAACAGCCAGATCGGGTCGAACTCCAACGCGGTGTGGAACCAGGTGTTCGTGGGCGTGCAGGGCGCTCCGGGGACCAGCTTCCCGAACCCGCCGTACACCACGATCGGCACCACCCCGGTGATCCGGGAGAAGCCGTACCTGTACCAGACCGGCGGCAACTACGCGGTGTGGGTGCCCAACCTGCAGACGAACGCGTCCGGCGTGACCTGGGCGAACGGCAACACGCCGGGCACCAGCCTGCCGCTCTCGCAGTTCTACGTGGCCAAGCCGGGTGACTCGGCGGCGACGATCAACCAGGCGCTCGCGCAGGGACTGAACCTGATCTTCCAGCCGGGCATCTACCACGTCAACCAGACGATCAACGTGACCCGGGCGAACACCGTCGTGCTCGGCCTCGGCTACGCGACGATCATCCCGGACAACGGCGTCACCCCGATGCAGACGGCCGACGTGGACGGTGTGAAGATCGCCGGCCTGCTCTTCGACGCCGGCGCGACCAACTCGGCGAACCTGCTGGTGGTCGGTCCGTCCGGCAGCAGCGCGAGTCACGCCTCCAACCCGACCACGATCCAGGACGTGTTCTTCCGGATCGGCGGCGCGGGCGCCGGCAAGGCCACCAACAGCCTGCTGATCAACAGCAGCAACACGATCATCGACCACATCTGGGCGTGGCGGGCCGACCACGGCACCGGCGTCGGCTGGACGGTCAACACGGCCGACACCGGCCTGATCGTGAACGGGCAGAACGTCACGGCGTACGGCCTGTTCGTCGAGCACTACCAGAAGAACGAGGTGCTCTGGAACGGCAACGGCGGCCGCACGTACTTCCTGCAGAACGAGCAGCCGTACGACCCGCCGTCCAACGCGGCCTGGCGTAGCGACGGCACCGGGTACCCGGCGTACAAGGTGGCCGACAGCGTGACCAGCCACGAGGCGTGGGGCATGGGCAGCTACTGCTACTTCAACGCGAACCCGGCCGTGCACTCGGCGAACGGGTTCCAGGCGCCGGCGAACGGCGGGGTGAAGCTGCACAACATCTTCACCATCTCGCTCGCCTCCGGCACGATCGACCACGTGGTCAACAACATCGGCGCCGCCGCGCAGGCCAGCGCGGTCACGCCGTCGACGGTGACCAACTTCCCCTAAACCGTAATTTCTCCGCTGCCGCGCGGGATCAGGGTCGTCGGGATCCTGATCTCGCGCGGTGGTCCTTTGTCGCCGTCCATCCGCTCGAACAGGGTCTGGGCGGCGGTCCGGCCGATCCGGGCGGCATCCTGGGAGACCACGGTGACGCCCGGATCGAGCAGGTCGGCCAGCGGGAAGTCGTCGAAGCCGACCACGGCCACCCGGTGCTGCCGGCCCAGCCGCCGCAGGGCCCGCACCACGCCGATGGTGATCACGTTGTCGGCCGCGAGGATCGCCGTGGCCGGGTCGGGACCGCGCAGCACCGCCACGGTGGCTCGCTCGGCCGCGGCCGCGTCGCGCAGGTCGTGCACCTCTGGGCCGGCCCGGCCGCCGAGCGCCCGCAGATAACCCCGATACCGGTCGCGCGCCGTCGTCAGCCTGCGCAGATTTCCCAGGTACGCGATGCGGCGGTGGCCCTGGGCGATCAGGTGCCGGGTTGCCGACGCCGCTCCGGCGACGTTCGTGGAGACGATCGTGTCCGCGTTCGCCCCCTCGGCGTGGCGCTCGACGAACACGATAGGTCCGATAAATCGCGACAAGTGCCGTTGGTCGGGCGCCGCGGGCGTCAGAATCAGGCCGTCCGCCCGCCGCCGCGCGAGGGCGACCATCATCTGCTCCCGATCCTCGCTCAGGCTGGCGGTGAGCACCCGGATCCCGTGCGCGTGGGCCTCGTTCTCGACGGTTTTCTGCACCGCGGCCGAGAACGGGTTGGAGACATCCTCGAGCAGCAGCCCGACGGTCCGGGTGTGACGGTCGATCAGCGTCATGTATCGACCTCCGCCAATGATGATCACTGAGCGCAACACTTCGGAAACTCATTGTTGACACAGAAGTGGCCCGGGCGTCTACTCCCAGTCAACGTTGTCTCTCGATCAGGCTAAATCGGTTTGGAGGAGACATGCGCGATCCAACTGCTTCCCACGCCGGAAGGATGGTGGCCGCCGGCTGCGTGATGACGCTGGTGCTCGGCTCGACGGTGGCGTGCAACCGGGGATCCGGTGAGGACGTCGTCGGGCTGATCACCAAGACCGATACGAACCCGTTCTTCGTACAGATGAAAAAGGGTGCCCAGATCGAGGCCAAGAAGGAGTCCCTCGAGCTGCAGACCTTCGCCGGCAAGCAGGACGGCGACAACGAGGCTCAGGTCCAGGCCATCGAAAACCTCATGTCGTACGGCGCCAAGGGTTTTCTGATCACTCCGAACGACTCGAAGGCGATCGTTCCCTCGATCGACAAGGCGCACGAGCAGAAGATGCTGGTGATCGCCCTGGACACCCCGGTCGATCCGCCCAACGCGGCCGACGCCACCTTCGCCACCGACAACTACGAGGCCGGCAAGCTGATCGGCCAGTGGGCCAAGGCGAAATTCGCCAAGGACGGCAAGCAGGCGAAGATCGCGATGCTCGACCTCAACGCCAACGGGGTCTCCGTCGACGTGAAGCGGGACCAGGGCTTCCTCGACGGCTTCGGCATCCCGGTCGGCGACCCCAACAGGATCGGCGACGAGAACGACCCGAGGATCGCCGGGCACGACGTCACCGACGGCGCCGAGGACGGCGGCCGGACCGCGATGGAAAACCTGCTGCAGAAGGACCCGTCGATCAACCTGGTCTACACGATCAACGAACCGGCCGCGGCCGGCGCCTACCAGGCCATCAAGTCGGCCGGCAAGACCAAGGACATCGTCATCGTCTCGATCGACGGCGGCTGCCCGGGCGTCGACAACGTGTCCAAGGGCATCATCGGCGCCACGTCGATGCAGTTCCCGCTGAAGATGGCGCAGATGGGCGTCGACGCGATCGCCCGGTTCGCGGAGGACGGCACCAAGCCGCAGCCGACGCCGGGCAAAGACTTCTACGACACCGGTACCCAACTGATCACCGACGACCCACAGACCGGTCTGGACGCCAAGGACTCCACGTGGGGCAAGCAGAACTGCTGGGGGTGAGACATGGCAACCGCAACCGCTGACTTCGACGTACGCCGGCACGACTCGTTCGGCCTACGCGTCCAACATGCCCTGCACGCCAATCCGGTCCTCGGACCGCTGGCGGTGCTGATTGTCGCGATCATCGCGTTCTCCATCGTCAACGCCCGCTTCCTGACGGCGACGAACCTCTCCCTCGTCCTCCAACAGGTCACCGTAATCGCCACGCTCGCCCTCGGGCAGACGCTGATCATCCTGACCGCCGGCATCGACCTGTCGGCCGGCGCCATCGCCGTCTTCTCCTCGGTCCTGATGGCGCAGTTCTGCACCAAGGCCGGCATGCCCGGCGTGATCGCCTTGGTGCTCGGCCTGGCCTGCGGCACCGCGATGGGCGCGATCAACGGCACGCTGGTGACGAGGATCAAACTGCCACCCTTCATCGTCACGCTCGGCACGCTGACCATCTTCTTCTCGCTGAACTCGGTGGTCAGCAACTCGGAGACGGTGCGCGGTTCGGACATGCCCGGCCTGATGACCTGGACCGGCAACTCGTTCCCGATCGGGAACTTCCACCTCACGTACGGCTCGATCATCATGTTGTTGCTGTTCGCCTACTTCTTCTACGCCCTTTCCCGTACGGCGTGGGGCAAGCACGTGTACGCGACCGGCGACGACGTCGAGGCGGCACGGCTGGCCGGCATCCGGACCGGGCGGGTGCTGTTCTCGGTCTACACCGTGGCCGGCCTGCTCTACGCGATCGGCGGCTGGATCCTCATCGGACGGCTCGCCTCGGCCAGCCCCAACGTCGGCACCGAGTACAACCTCGACTCGATCACCGCGGTCGTGCTCGGCGGCACCAGCCTCTTCGGCGGCCGGGGCAGCGTGATCGGCACCCTGATCGGCGCGCTCATCGTCGGCGTCTTCCGCAACGGCCTGCAGCTGGCCGGCGTCGAGGTCGTCTGGCAGGGCTTCGCCATCGGCCTGCTCGTCCTGATCGCGGTCTCCATCGACCAGTGGATCAGGAAGGTGAAGACATGACCGAGCCTGTCCTGCAAGCAAAGGGCATCACGAAGCGGTACGGCCGGGTCGTGGCGATCGACGGCAGCGACCTCGAGCTCTACCCCGGCGAGATCCTCGCGGTGATCGGCGACAACGGCGCCGGCAAGTCCAGCCTGATCAAGGCACTCTCCGGCGCGCTGATCCCCGACGAGGGGGAGATCTTCCTGGACGGCGCACAGGTCCATTTCCGTACGCCGATGGACGCGCGCGCCGCCGGCATCGAGACCGTCTACCAGACCCTGGCCGTCGCGCCCGGCCTCGACATCGCCGACAACCTGTTCCTCGGCCGCGAGGAGCGCAAGCCCGGCGTGCTCGGCTCGGTCTTCCGCATGCTCGACCGCTCCCACATGCGCGCCGAGGCGAAGCGGCACATGAGCGAGCTCGGCGTCGCCACCCTGCAGAACATCGGTCAGGCCGTCGAGTCGCTCTCCGGCGGTCAGCGGCAGGCCGTGGCGGTGGCCCGCTCGGCGGCGTTCGGCAGCAAGGTGGTGATCCTCGACGAGCCGACCGCGGCGCTCGGCGTCAAGGAGGGCAACCGGGTCCTCCAGCTCATCCGCGACGTCCGCGACCGCGGCCTGCCCGTGATCCTGATCAGCCACAACATGCCGCACGTCTTCGAGGTGGCCGACCGCATCCACATCCAGCGCCTGGGTCGCCGGGCCACCGTGATCACCCCGAAGTCCCACTCCATGTCCGAGGCGGTCGCCATCATGACCGGAGCGGCCGAGCCACCGACCGCGGCCGCCTGATCCTCCGGCGCTCCCCTGGGCTCACCTCACGCCGGGCCCAGGGGATCGTCGAGGACGATGCCCCACTGTCCGTCGGGCCGCCGGCGCGAGAGCACCGTGCCGTTGCCGCCGAGGCGCAGCGGCGTGCCGTCCGGCGCGGTGCCCTCGATCGTCCAGGTCGCCCTGGTCAGGGCGAGATCGCCGGCCTCCAGAGTCTTGCGTACGACGCTGGTCAGTCCCTGCGGGCGGTCCAGCAGCCCGGTCATGGCGTCCCGGATCGCCGGTTTCCCGCGCACGGCCCTGCCCTCCGGCGGGACCACGACCGTGGCGTCGTCCTCGTGCAGCGCCAGGTACGCCTCGAGGTCGCCGCTGCGGAACGCATCCTCGAGCGCCGCGTGCACCGCGGCCGGGGTGTCGATGAACATGCCTTCAGCGTGTGTCCGGCCGGAACGGGGTGGAATCCCAGAACTCTGGGTGGGTACAACGGAGACATGGAGACGGGGACCGTACGGCGCGAGTTGGCCCGGCTGGTGCGGCGCGGCCTGGACCCGCCGGCCTTCGTCCGCTCGGCCGTGCGGGTGCTGCGCCGATCCGTGCCGGCCGACGGCACCTGCGTGATCAGCACCGACCCGGCGACGCTGCTGCCGGTCGGCGAGGTCGTCGACCACGGGCTGCCGGCCGAGGCGCTGCCCCGGCTCAACGAGATCGAGCTGCGGGAGGAGGACTTCAACAAGTTCCACGGTCTGGCCGAGGCGCCGGTGTCGGCGGCCAGCCTCAGTGCGGCGACCGGCGGGGATCTCGAGCGCAGCCTGCGGCAGCGGGAGTTGCGGCGGCCCAGCGGCTTCGCCGACGAGCTGCGCGCGGTCTGCCGGGACGCGACGGGCACATGGGGCGCGCTCACCCTGCTCCGCGAGACCGGCCGGCCGATGTTCACCGACGACGACGTACGGCTGATCGATGTGCTCTCGCCGCTGCTGGCGGAAGGCTTGCGTCGATCGGCGATGCTGGCCGCGGCCTCACAGCCGGAAACGGTCTCGCAGCCGGCCGACGAGGTCGGGCTGCTCCTGCTGGCCGGGGACAACAGCGTGGAGACCACCAATCGGGCGGCCGACCGGTGGCTGGGCCTGTGGGGCGCCGACGCGGAGGCGCTGCCGATGGCCGTGCAGTCCACCGCCAACCAGGCACGAGCCGGCGGCTCGGAAATGTCGGTCGCACGCGCCCGGGTGCGCACACCGGACGGGACGTGGCTGGTGGTGCGCGGCTCCCTGCTCGGCGACGGCCCCCGCGTGGCGGTTCTGCTGGAGCCGGCCCGGCCGGCCGAGCTGGCGCCGATGATCGCCGACGCCTACGGCCTGACCGAGCGGGAGCAGCGAGTCACCGAGCTGGTCGCCCGCGGCTACTCGACGGCCCGGATAGCCGACCGGCTGCACCTGTCCGCGTACACCGTCCAGGATCACCTGAAATCGATCTTCGAGAAGTCGGGCACGTCATCACGCGGCGACCTGGTGGCCCGCCTCTACATCGACCACTACGGGCCGCACTGAACGACGTACGACTACTTCTTCTTCTTGTCTTTCTTGCCCTTCTTCTTGCCCTTCTTGCCGCCGTCGCCGCCGAGCAGCTCGTTGAGCATCATCTGGTCGCGTTCGTCCGCTATGTCGCGAACGGTCTTCGGCTCGGGCACCAGAAACTTGAACATGATCGCGGCGACCACGAGCAGCCAGGCCCACCACGGGATGGCCGACGCGGGACCGAACAGATTGCTGGTCACGGTGTAGGCGTTGTCCAACATCTGGTTCATGACCACTCCTGTCCGTTCCGGCTCGGCCCCCAATATCGGGCGGGCCCGGGCCCGGCCTTAGGAAAGCCGCACGGCTCTCGGCGACGACGACGGCCACCGGTGTCGAGCGACGCCGGTGGCCGGGGATCGGTCGGCTAGAGGGCCACGGGGTAGCCGTGCCACGGACCGTAGTAGTTGGTGCTGCTGCCCGGCTTGTCCTCGACCACCCGGACGTTCGTCAGGTGGTAGGGGTAGAGGTCGTAGCTGGTGCAGTCCGTGCCGCTCGTGTCGGACCCGTAGTACACGTCGGCCGTCTGGTAGGCGTTCGAGCTGTTGTCGTAGAAGCCGGCCCACACCTTGTGGCCGTCGTTCTCCGCGTCGCACACCGTGAAGAAGGTCGCGTCGTACGAGTGTGAGACGAAGTCGTCGCCCTGGTAGACGGTGAACGCCTGGGCGCTGCCGGGCAGCATGAGCACGCCGATGGCGCCGATGCCGACGGCGGTCACGCCGGCGAGCACGCGGTTTCTGATGGTCATTCCAGTTCTCCCTCGTGTCGAGTGGGATTTCCGGCAGGCCGTCGGTGACCGGCCGGGGTCTGTTCCGCGATCGGGCCGGTCAGGACGGCGGCGGGGCGGCGAGTGCCGCGGCGGCGTTGCGAGCCCTCGTCGCGAACGACTGCTTCACCCGGCCCAGCTCGTCGGCATGCTCGGCGATGAGGGCGCGCTGGTGTTCCGCCGTCACCGCGGTCATGGTCGCGAGGTAGCCGATGTCGGCCTTGCACCGGACGTCGGTGCGAGCGGTCGCCAGCTCCGTGTTCGTCGGCTTCCGGGCCCGCCAGCGCTTGTCCCGGGCCGCGCTCGCCGGGTTCGGGTACTGATAGCCGGCCCGTTCCATGCAGGACCGCCAGGCGTCCAGCAGGGCCTTGACCCGCGGATCGGCGCCCGCCCGGGTGGTCGCCTCCTGCTCCAGCCGGGAGACCACCGACGACCCGGATCGGACGTCGGCGCCCGCGGAGAGCTGCCGGGACGCCTCGCCGCGGCAGCCGCCGGACGGGACGGTCCGGCCCCTGACCGTGGGCACCCGGCCGAACAGGACGTCCGCGACGGTGTCGGGGGCGTGTCGTGGTCGCCGGCGGCCTGTTGCGCGGCCCCGACGGCGTCCGTGCTCCACGGGGGCGGGTGGTATCCGTACCGGCCGGCCTGCTCGGGGTCGACCAGCCCGAACCGGTCCGCGCGCCGCGCGGCGATCATGGCGCTGCCGACCGTGAGATCGGTCTCACTCGGGCCCGCCCACCGCACGCCGAAACCGGTCACACAGGCCCGCTCCAGCGCCGCCTGCGCGTGGTCCGAGCGCTTCTGCTCGGCCGGTGTCGGCGAGTATTCGTCCAGCGGCAGGGCCGCGGAGCTGACCTGGTTTTCCGGTGGTAGCCGCAGGGCCGCCCCCGTCTCCGCGGAGCCTCCCGTACAGCCGGTCGCGCACACTGCCACGAACGCCGTGGCGGTCGCCCACCGGCCGATCCGGGCGGCGTTTCGCACGTTCATCGCGCCTCCGTCCCGTTGCCGCCGAAGTGTCGGGAATCGACAGAATCCCTTGCGTCGGTAAAGAGTCCTGGAAGCATCTGGTCGGTGAACTTACGAAAGTCTTATGAGGCTCCCGCGGCGTGACCGCGTTCCATGTGCTGGGCGAGCTCCGGGTCCGGGTGGCGGGCACGGAGCCGCCGTTGGGGCCGCCCAAGCAGCGGGCGGCGCTGGCGGCCCTGTTGGTCGACGCCGGCCGGCTGGTACCCATGGAGGTGCTGGTGGGCCGGGTGTGGGACGACGAGCCGCCGGCCGAGGCGCGTAACGCGCTGTACGCGCACATCATGCGGATCCGCCGGATGCTGACCGCCGGCTCGTGGCGGCTGACCCATCGTGCCGGCGGCTACCTCTTGGACATCGATCCCGACGAGGTCGACCTGCACCGCTTCCGGCGCCTGCTGACTGAGGCTCGAGACCCGGACGGTCCACTCGAGACCCGGGCGGCCCACCTGGCCGAGGCGCTCGCGCTGTGGCGGGGCGACCCGCTCGCCGACCTGTCCGGCGCCTGGGTCGAGCGCCTGCGTGAGAGTTGTCGCCGGCAGCACGTCGAGGCGATGGTGGCGTGGGCGAGGACGGAGCTCGACCTCGGGCACCACGAGGCGGTCGCCACCCGGGCGTCCGGCTGGCTCGGCGAGCATCCGCTGGTGGAGCCGCTGGCCGCGCTGTCGATGCGGGCCCTGGCCGCGGGTGGCCGGGCCGCCGAGTCCCTCGAGGTGTTCGCGACGACGAGGCGCCGGCTCGTCGACGAGCTGGGCGTCGAGCCCGGTGCCGAACTACGGGACGTGCACCGGGCGATCCTGCGGGGCGACCTGGATCCGGTTCCGCCCCCGGCTCTCGCGCCGCGGAACCCGCCGGCCGGGCCGGCGCAACTGCCGATGGACGGGCAGGGCTTCACCGGGCGCTCGGCCGAGCTGCTCAGCCTCGACGAACTGCTGAAGACCGCGGGCGACCAGCCGACCGCGGTACTGATCGCCGTGCTCTCCGGGACCGCGGGCGTCGGCAAGACCACCCTGGCCGTGCACTGGGCGCACCAGGTGGCCGACCAGTTCCCCGACGGCCAACTGCACCTCAACCTGCACGGCTTCGACCCGTCGGAGGCGCCGATCGATCCCTCCGACGCGGTCTGCCGCCTGCTCGACACGCTGGGCGTTCCCCGCGAGAACGTGCCGGCCGAGCTGGACGCGCAGTCCGGTCTGCTGCGCAGCACGCTGGCCGGCAAGCGGGTACTGATGCTGCTCGACAACGCCCGCGACGCCGAGCAGGTGCGACCGCTGCTGCCCGGTTCCCCGGGCAGTCTCGTGCTGGTCACGAGCCGGAATCGACTGCCGGGACTCGTCGTGGGCGAGGGCGCGCATCCGATCGTGCTGGACCTGCTGCCGATGGCCGATGCCCGGCGGCTGCTCACCAACCGGCTCGGCCTGGACCGGGTGTCGGCCAAGCCGGCCGCGGTGGACGGGCTCATCCTGGCGTGTGCCCGGCTGCCGCTGGCGCTCGCCATCGTCGCCGCCCAGGCGGTCATGCGGCCCGCGCTGTCCCTGGCCGACCTGTACGACCAGCTCGGCGACGCCTCGGATGGGCTCGACGGGTTCGCCGCCGGCGACGACGACGGAACCGACTTGAGAGCGGTCCTGTCCTGGTCCTATCGCGCGCTCCGGCCGGCGGCGGCGCGGCTGTTCCGGCTCCTCGGCCTGCACACGGCTCCGGACATCGGCCGGGCCGCCGTGGCCGGCCTGGCCGGTGTGCCGCCCGCCCGGGCCGGCGCGCTGCTGGCCGAACTCACCCGCGCCCACCTGCTCACCGAGCACGTCCCGGGTCGGTACGCCTTCCATGACCTGCTGCGCGTCTTCGCCCGGGAGCTGGCCGGCCAGACCGAGCCGGAGGAGGACCGGCACGCCGCCGTGCACCGGCTGCTCGACCATTACCTGCAGTCGGCGCGAGCGGCGACGCTCCTGCTCTACCCGCAGCGCGAGATGATCACATCACCCGAGCCCCGGCCCGGCGTCACCCCGGAACCGGTGGCGACGGAGAAGGACGCGCAGGCCTGGTTCGCCGCGGAGCGGGCCGGTCTGCTGGCGGCCGTCACGCAGGCCGCGAAGGCCGGCTTCGACACGCACGCCTGGCAGCTGCCGTGGACTCTCACCGCGGTTCTCGACCGGCAGGGGTACTGGCCGGACCTCGCCGCCGTCCAGCTCGTCGCGTTGGAGGCGGCCGGCCGTACCGGCCACCGGATCGGGCAGGTCCACGCCCATCGTGGGCTGGCCCGCGCGTACACCCGGTTGGGTCGTCTCGACGACGCCTATCACCATTTCCACGAGGCGCTGACGCTGTCCAGCCGGCTGGACGACCCGGTCGGGGTCGGCAACGCGCACCTCAACCTGGGCTGGGTGCGCGAGCATCAGAAGCGTTACCGCGAGGCGTCGGCGTACAACCGGCAGGCGCTCGCCGTGTTCCGGGCGGCCGGCCATCGCCCGGGGCAGGCACGCGCGCTCAACGCGATCGGCTGGAACCACGCGCTGCTCGGCGAGCACGACGAGGCGCTCGCCCGCTGCGGCGAGGCCCTCGATCTGAACCGGGAGCTGGGCAACCGGCACAGCGAGGCGAACACCTGGGACAGCCTCGGCTACGTCCGGCACCACCTCGGCGACCATCAGCGAGCGGCCGAGTGCTACCGGCGCGCGGCGGAGCTGTTCCGCCAGGTCGGCGACCGCTACGAGGAGGCGCGCACGCTGGTGCGCACCGGCGACGCGTACGCCGACGCGGGGGCGGCGGAGGCGGCGCACGAGGTCTGGCGGGCGGCGCTGGCCGTCCTCGAGGAACTGGACCACGCCGACGCCGCCCAGGTCCGCGCCAGGCTGCGCCCCTGACGGTCTCCTCACAGGGTGTCGGGGGCGGCGCGGAGGACGGCGATGCGGGCCTCGTCGGCTCGGGTGTGCCAGCGGGTGAGTTCCTTGATCGCGGCGTCCAGCTCGCGCTGGAGGCCGCGGAGATGGTTCTCGGCCGCCAGGTGACCGCGGCCCAGCGCCGCGGTGGAGTGCAAGGTGGGCAGGGCGGGAGGCGACGCGCCGGTTGCCGCGCCCAGGGCTCTCGCGGCGCGGTCGATGGTGCGGCTCAGGGCCGGGATCGACGAGTGCAGGTCGGTGACGAGTTCGCTGAAGCGCTGCCGGGCGAACTCGGCCTCGTGCCACGTCTCCGGCTCGCGATCGGACTTGGGGTTCCGGGCCGGCTTGGTCAGGGCCGCGGCCAGGCGGAAACGCACCTCCTCGCAGTCGTGCAACGCCTTGGCACAGGCGCGCACCGCGACCAGCGTCGTGCGGTAGGCCGGGTCTTCGCGGGTGAGGATCGGCTCGAGCAGACCGTCCATCCGCTCCGCGTACTTCGTGTACCGGGCTGTCGCTGCGGCCAGCCCCTCGCTCGCGGCCTTGCGGGCACCGCGCGCCTGCCGGTACCGCCGGGCCCGGCTCTCGTCGACGCTGAGCAGGCCGCCGAGCAGGCGGTCACGCCAGTCGGTGCCCATCGTGGACGAGTCCGCCTGCCGCGACGCGTCGTCGAAGGCCCGCTGCGCGACCGCCAGCTCACGCTGGGCCGCGCGCAGCAGGGCGAGATGCGGCGCCAGGAGAGTGCGTTCCCGGTCGGTCAGCACCCTTCCTACGGTAGGGGAGCCTTCCAGAACGGGTCACGGCCGATGAAGCCGAGCATTCTGGTCTGGGCGTCCGAGCCGGCGGGCACCTCGACGCGGGGGCCGTACTGACCGGAGTTCCGGATGACCTCCTCCATCGGCTCCATCCCGGCCAGCAGCGTGGCGCAGAGGTCGGGGTCGAGACGGTCGTCCTGGCCGGTCGCGCGGGCGAGGTCCCACGTGTGCATGAAGATGTCGAACGTGTAGAACTGGTCGATCGCGCCGTCCAGGGGCAGGCTGCCGATGTGCGGGTTGGTGAGCTTCTTGTTCGCGGTCTCCGGGTCGTCGAGCAGGGCCTGCACGGCGTCGGAGTGGATCTGCCAGGCGGCGACCGGGTCGTCGTCGGCCGAGGGTCCGTGCGGCAGGTCGATGCCGGCCCCGGCCGACAGGAAGCTGGGGAACCACTCGACCAGGTGGCGCACGACGTCGCGGGCCTGCCAGTCGGGGACCGGGGACGGGACGTCCCAGGACCGGGTACCGCGGACGCGGTCGGTGAAAACTCCGGCGATCTCACGGTGCCGGTCGGCGGGACGGTCAGACAGTGCCATCGAGAAACATCCTCTCCAGTTTCGCGTAGCCTTCGTTGACGCCGACCTCCATGCCGGAGCGCAACCACGCGTCGCGGCCCTCGAAGCTGTCGACCAGCGACCGGGTGCGCAGCCGGGTGCGGCCGCCGCCCAGGTCCTCGAACCAGAGCGTCTCCAGGGCGACGCCGTCGGGCTCAGCCTCGTAGGTGAAGGTCTGCACGATGCGGTCGGGCCGCACCTCGTGGAAACAACCTCGGAACCAGTACTCGGCGCCGTTCTCAGAGGAGACGTACCGCCAGCTGCCGCCGCGGCGCGCCTCCCAGTGGTCGATGCGGGTGGTCATGGCGTCGGGGCCGACCCAGCGGACGAACAGCCCGGGATCGGTGTGTGCGCGGAACAGCTTGTCGGGCGTGGCCGCGAAGTCGCGGACCAGCCAGATGACCGGGAGCCTCTGGTCGGCCTCGATCGTGGTCTCAAACATCGGGTTCCGCCTCCATCTCGGCGAGCAGGGCGTCCAGGCGGCGGTACCGCTGCTCGGCGCGGCGCCGGTGACGCTCGATCCAGCCGTCCATCAGGTCGAAGACCTGAACCTCCAGGTGGACCGGGCGGGGCTGCGGCCCGGCCGGCCGGGTGACGACGCCCGCCTCCTCGAGCACGCGCAGGTGCTTGTAGACGGCCTGCAGGGTCATCCGGTACGGCTCGGCGAGCTGGTTGACGGTGGCGTCGCCCGCGGCGAGCCGGGCCACCATGTCACGCCGGGTCGGGTCGGCGAGGGCGGCGAAGACTCGGGTCAGTGTGTCCGCGGCCATCGGTGCCCCCTTTCAACTTCTTGGTTGAAAGACAAGGTAAAACAATCCCCGGGCACTATCAAGTGCCCGGGGACGAGGAAAGCGATCAGTCCAGGTCGACCTGGGGGTAGAGCGGGAACGGCGCCAGCAGCTCCGTCGCCTGCTTGCTGACCCGGTCGGCCAGAGCCGGGTCGAGGTGGTACTTGGCCTTCGAGCCGTCGGCCGGGGACGTGTTGGCCAGCACGGTGTGGATCAGCTCGGCGATCTGGTCCATCTCGTCGACGCCGAGCCCGCGGCTCGTCAACGCGGGCGTGCCGATGCGGATGCCCGACGTGTACCAGGCGCCGTTCGGGTCCTGCGGGATCGCGTTGCGGTTGGTGACCACGCCGCTGTCGAGCAGGGCCTGCTCGGCCTGCCGGCCGGTGAGACCGAACGAGTGGACGTCGAGCAGCACCAGGTGGTTGTCGGTGCCGCCGCTGACCAGCCGGACGCCGCGCTTGGCGAGGCCCTCGGCGAGCGCCTGGCTGTTGGTGACGATCTGCTGCGCGTACGTCGCGAACTCGGGACGGCGGGCCTCGGCGAACGCGATCGCCTTCGCGGCCATCACGTGCGACAGCGGGCCGCCGAGCACCATGGGGCAGCCCCGGTCGACCTGATCAGCCAGTGAAGGCTGGGCGAGAACAGCGCCGCCGCGGGGACCGCGCAGGCTCTTGTGGGTGGTGGTGGTGACGATGTGGGCGTGCTCGATCGGGTTGAAGTCGCCGGTGAACACCTTGCCCGCGACCAGGCCCGCGAAGTGGGCCATGTCGACCATGAAGGTGGCGCCGACCTCGTCGGCGATCTCGCGCATCTTCGCGAAGTTCACCTTGCGGGGGTAGGCCGAGTAGCCGCCCACGATGATCAGCGGCTTGAACTCACGGGCCGACTCGCGCAGGGCCGCGTAGTCGATCTGGCCGGTGGCCGGGTCGACGCCGTAGCTGCGCTGGTTGAACATCTTGCCGGAGATGTTCGGCCGGAAGCCGTGGGTGAGGTGGCCGCCGGCGTCGAGCGACATGCCCAGCATGCGCTGGTTGCCGAACGCCTCGCGCAACTCGGCCCATTCGGCCTCGGTCAGGTCGTTGACCTGGCGCTTCTCGAACTTCTTCAGGTACGGGACCTCGACGCGGTCGGCCAGGATCGCCCAGTACGCGACGAGGTTGGCGTCGATGCCCGAGTGCGGCTGGACGTACGCGTAGGGGGCGTTGAACAGGGCCTTCGCGTGCTCGACGGCGACCGCCTCGACGGTGTCGACGTTCTGGCAGCCGGCGTAGAAGCGACGGCCGATGGTGCCCTCGGCGTACTTGTCGGAGAGCCAGTTGCCCATGGCGAGCAGGACCGCCGGGGAGGCGTAGTTCTCGCTGGCGATCAGTTTCAGGGACTCGCGCTGGTCGTGCAGCTCCTTGGCGATCGCGTCGGCGATGCGCGGCTCGACGGAGCGGACGACCTCGAGCGCGGAGCGGAAAGCGGTGGATTCAGCGTTGGGCATGGGTCCTCCTTATCACGGTGCAAGGGGGCCCAGGCGCACGGCAGTCGTCATTGGCGACGGGGCCGCTTCCCAATGGTTTTCCCCATCCGAACACGCCAGTCACGGCCCGTCGGTGAGCATACCGGCGTCGAGGGGCCAGTCCACCCCCGTTAGGTGGAGCGACGTGTCCCACAACCGACGGGCGATCTCAGGGTTTCGGGCAGCCTCCGACATCTGCACCAACACCGGCTTTCCGGTGAACTCGCCCCAACCGCCGGGCCCGTAGTACTCCCCGCCACGCACGGCGGGATCGGTGGCGGCACGGACTATCGGTTCCGCTCCTGCCACTTCCCGACCAAGGAGTCGCTCTACGAGGCGATCGTGCTGGCCCGGGTGGAGGAGATCGTCGGCGAGGCCGAGCGGCTGATCGCGGTCGCGCCGGCCGGCGAGGCGTTCTTCCGGTTCTTCGCGTACATGGTCGGTCAGGCGACGGCGAACCGGGGGCTGGCCGAGGCGCTGGCCGGGCGCGGATGATCAGGATCGTGACGGCCGGGCTGCGGCCGTAAATCGGTTGTCCGGCACCGGGCCCGGCCCTAGCTTGGGCGGCGATGGACCTGCCACGAAGCTTCGTCGTCCGGGAGGGTGACTCGCGCCTCCCCAGCCCGTTCTCGCCGGCCGTCTTCGCCCTGATGAGGCGCCGATGACCGAGCCCGTCGCGGACGTTCGGCAGTACCTTCGTGGCCTGCCGGTCTTCGCCGCTGACCTCCCCGGCTTCGACCCGGGCACGGCGCCCGAGCGGCCCGAGGCGCTGTTCGTCGCCTGGCTCACCGCGGCCGTGGCGGCGGGCGTCCCGGAACCGCACGCGATGACCCTCTCGACGATCGGCGAAGACGGCGACCCGTCCGCGCGGGTCCTCATCCTCAAGAACGTCGACGAGCACGGCTGGCAGTTCGCCGTGCACGCGGCGAGCCCGAAGGGGCGGGACCTGACCCGGCAACCCGCCGCGGCTCTGACCTTCTACTGGCCGGCCGTCGCCCGGCAGATCCGCGTGCGCGGCCCGGTCACCGCCGAGACCGCCGACCGCAGTGCCGCCGACTTTCTGGCCCGCCCGGCCGGCTCGCGCGCCGAGGCGTCCATCGGACGGCAGAGCCAGATCCTCGACGACCCGCACGACCTCGACGTCGCCACCAAGGAGGCCGCGCGACGCCTCGAGGAGGATCCCGGGCTCGTCGTTCCCGAGTGGACGCTCTACACCCTGCGTCCCACGGCGGTCGAGTTCTGGCAGGGCGACAAGCAACGCCGGCACACCCGGCTGCGCTACACCCGGACGACCGGCGGCTGGCACCGCGACTTGCTCTGGCCGTAGCACGACGCTGCGAAGATCGGATCATGGTGCTGCCTTCCTCGATCGATGCCGTGGTCTTCGACTGCGATGGCCTGCTGGTCGACACCGAGACCTGCTGGACCCGCGCCGAGACGAAGCTCTTCGCCGAGAACGGGCACGCTTTCGGACTCGAGCAGAAGAAGATCGTCATCGGCCGTACGCTCGACGCCGCCGGCGATGCGATGGCCGACTACTTCGGCCGTCCCGGCGAGGGGCCGGCGCTGGCCGCACGGCTGCACAAGCTCGTCGCGATCGAGCTGACGGCGGGTGCGAACGCACTGCCCGGAGCCCGCGCCCTGGTGTTGAGCATGCGTGGCCGGATTCCGATCGCGGTCGCCAGCAACAGCCCGCGGTCGTTCGTCGAGACCGCCCTCGCCTCCGCGGGCCTCGACGACCTGTTCACCCAGGTGCTCGCGGCCGAGGACGTCGCGCACCCGAAGCCCGCCCCCGACCTCTACCTCGCCGGCTGCAAGGTCCTGGGGGCCGAACCGGCCCGCAGCGTCGCCTTTGAGGATTCCGGCACCGGGGTCGCCTCGGCCCGGTCCGCCGGCCTGTACGTCATCGGGGTGCCGTCCCTGCCCGGCGTCGTCCTGGAGACCGACGCGACCTACCCGTCGCTGGCCGACCCGGAACTCGCCACATGGGCGGCTCGGGTCTGACAGCCGGGCCGCCGTCACCCGCACGCCTTAGCCTGATCATCGTGGACGGCGTACAGCTACTGCTCATCATCGGCGCGGGCATCGCGATCTCGGCGGTCGCCAAGAAGCAGAACGTCGAACCTGGGCTGATCATCGTGGTGCTCGCCGCGGCCGCCTCGTTCATCCCCGGCGTGCCTCGGCTCGAGCTGGACAGCGAGCTGATCCTCGCGGTCGTCGTGCCGCCGCTGCTCTACTCGGCGACCCGGGGCGCGTCGTTCTCCGCGTTCGGCGCCAACCTCGGGCCCGTCGTCACGCTCGGCGTGGTGCTGGTGCTGCTCAACTTCGGCCTGCTCGGCTGGATCGCCGCCTGGATGCTGCCGTCGATCGGCGCCGCCGCGTTCGTACTGGGCGCCGTGCTTGCCCCGCCCGACACGATCACCACGGTGTCGCACGGCGACGAGATCGGGCTGCCGAAACGGGTCACCTCGATCCTCACCGGGGAGAGCCTGGTCAACGACGCGACCGCGCTGACCCTGTTCGCCATCGCGATCGCCGCGGTCCACGGCGAGCACACCAGCTGGGGCCACGGCGCGCTGGAGCTGCTGCGCAACTCGTTCGTCGGCATCGGCATCGGCGGGCTGTTCGCCGTCGTGACGCTGTGGATCCGCAAGCGGCTGGGTAACCCGACGCTGGAGACGTCGCTCGTGCTCCTGGTGCCGTTCACCGCGTACCTGGTGGCCGAGGAGGCGCACGCGTCGGGCATCCTCGCGGTGGTCACGGCCGCGTTCGCGCTCAGCACCAACCTCACCCTCGACCCCCAGCATCAGTACGCCGGCGCCTACCGCACCCGGCTGCAGGAGGAGCAGTTCTGGCAGGTCCTCGACTTCCTGCTGGAGACGTTCGTCTTCGCGTACATCGGCTTCCAGCTCCGTTTCGTGCTCGACGATCTGGCCGACTCCACCGAGCCGGGCCTCGGCCCCACCCTGCTGACCGCCGGGGTGCTGCTGGGCGTGGCGATCGTGTTCCGGCTGGTGGCGGTGTACCTGCTGTTCGGCCGGTACACGCTCAAGGACCGGCTGATCAAGCGCCGCTCCGCGGAGAACGAGCGGTACCGCGCCCGGGTCGAATCCGTACGGCAGCGCCGGAACCAGCGGGGCGGCGAGCCGCTGGGCCCGCCCACCCAGAAGGAGACGCTGCTGGTGGGCTGGATCGGCATGCGCGGGATTCTGACGCTCGCCGCGGCCGGCTCGATCCCCGAAAACATGCCCGGCCGGGACGCGATCCTTGCGATCGCGCTGCTCTTCACGCTGGGCACACTGCTGATCCAGGGCACCACGATCGGCTGGCTGACCCGGCGGCTGAAGTTCGACCTGACCGCCGAGCGGGCCGCGGAGGAGACGATGCGCGAGCGTGGCATGGAGATCGTGTCGAGCACGGCGGCCGAGCGCTTCCCCGACCGCTCCGATCCGCACCCCGACCTGGACGGATGGTTCGAGGCCCAGCGGCTGGCGCTCGGCAAGGCGGTGATGGAGCGGCGGCTGAGCGAGGAGGTCGCCCGCTCCCTGATCGAGGACGTCGACCTGCGGCAGGCGGCCAGCCACACCATGGCCGGCCTGCGGCGGCCCGAGCCGTAGCCGCAGCCAGGGACAACCTGTCCGTGGATAGATCCGGCCTTCCCCCGGTTTCCCGTTCGGGCCAATCTTGAGTGGTCACCACGGGAGGCTGATCACATGGACCGGGCGCAACTCGCCGACTTTCTCCGGACCCGCCGCGAGGCGCTCCAGCCGGAGGATGTCGGGCTGCCGCGCGGGCAGCGCCGCCGCACCGGCGGCCTGCGTCGCGAGGAGGTGGCCGCGCTGTCCGGCATGTCCGCCGACTACTACGGCCGCATCGAGCAGCAGCGCGGCCCGGTCCCGTCCGAGCAGATGCTCGCCGCGCTCGCCCGCGGCCTGCACCTCTCGCTCGATGAACGCGACCACCTGTTCCGGCTGGGCGGGCACCCCGCGCCGCAGCGGATCCTCCGCGAGGACCACATCGGCCCCGGCATGATGCGGATCTTCGACCGGCTCGCGGACACCCCGGCCATGGTGATCTCTCGCCTCGGCGAGACGCTCGCGCAGACCCGGCCGGCGGCCGCATTGGTCGGCGACGAGCGGCGGTACTCCGGCCTCGACCGGTACACGGTCTATCGCTGGTTCACCGACCCGGAGTCGCGCCTGATCTACCCGGTGGAGGACCACCCGACCCACTCCCGGGTCTTCACGTCCCAGCTCCGCGAGGTGTACGCGGTGGCGCCCGGCGGGCGGGCCGGCGAGATCGTCGACGCCCTGCTCAAGGTCAGCCCCGAGTTCGCCGAGGTGTGGGCCGCGCACGAGGTGGGCGTGACCCATCTCGACCGCAAGCGCTTCGTCCACCCCGAGCTGGGCGAGCTCGAGCTCTACTGCCAGACCCTCCTCGACCCCGACCAGTCGCAGGTGCTGCTGGTCTTCACCGCCGTACCCGGTTCGCCGAGCCACGAGAAGCTCCAGCTCCTCGCCGCCGTCGGCGACTGACATTCCGTACCACTCGCAGAAAGGCACCACCATGCCCAAAATCGCCCTGATCACCGGCGGCAACCGCGGACTCGGCCGGGCCACCGCCGAGGCACTGATCGCGGACGGCGTCGAGGTCATCTACACCTACCGGGACGACCCGGGCGAGAAGATCGACGCGGTCGCGCTGAAGCTGACCGTCGGCGACCTCGACTCGTACCCGGCGTTCGTGGAGTCGCTGCGCGAGGTGCTGCGCGACCGGTTCGGCCGCGAGGACTTCGACTTCCTGGTCAACAACGCGGGCGTCGGCATCGGCGGGAAGATCGCCGACTTCCCGGTCGAGGCGTTCGACGAGCTGATGAACGTGCACTTCCGGGGCATGTTCTTCCTGACCCAGGCGCTGCTGCCGGTGATCGCCGACGGCGGCCGGATCCTCAACGTGTCGACCGGGCTGGCCCGCTTCACCGGGGAGGGCATCTATGCCGCGTACGGCTCGGTGAAGGGCGCGGTCGAGGTCTTCACCCGGTACCTCGCCAAGGAGCTGGGCCCGCGCGGCATCAGCGTGAACGTCGTCGCGCCCGGCGCCACCGCCACCGACTTCGGGGGCGGCCTGCTGCGCGACAACGACGCGATCCGCGCCCACGTGAGCGGCCAGATCGCCTTCGGCCGCCTCGGCGAGCCGGACGACATCGCCGGCGTGATGGTCGCCATGCTCGCCGACAATACGAAGTGGATCACCGGCCAGCGCATCGAGGCCTCCGGCGGCATGCTTCTCTAGGAGCATGACGACTGTCGTGTTCGGAGCGCGGGGAAACGTCGGCTCGCAGGTGGTGTCGCAACTGCGGGCCGCCGGCGAGGACGCGCGGCCGACAAGCCGGAATCCGGAGAGTGCGGCCGTCGCGGCCGACCTGACCGACCCGGCCACCCTGCCGGCCGCGCTGGCCGGGGCCGAGCGGGCGTTCCTGTACGCGCACCCCGAGGGGATCGACGGATTCGTACGCGCGGCCCGCGCGGCCGGATTGCGCCGGGTCGTGCTGCTCTCCACGGCCGCGCTGTCCCGGCCCGGCAACGAGGACAGCCCGATCGCCCGGCGGCACCGGGCGGTCGAGGAGGCGATCGAGGCGTCCGGTCTGGAATGGACGTTCGTGCGGGCCGGGATGTTCGCCACCAACACCCGGGCCTGGGCACGCACGATCATCGAGGAGGGCCGGGTGCCACTGCCCTACCCCGAGGCGCAGACCGCGCCGCTGCACGAGGCCGACATCGCCGCGGTCGCGGTCGCGGCCCTGACCTCGGACGGGCACGGCGGACGGGCGTACACACTCTGGGGGCCGGAATCTCTCACCCTGCGCGAGCAGGTCGCGGCGATCGGCGCCGCCCTCGGGCGGCCGATCGGCGTGGAAACCGTCTCCCCCGACGAGGCGCGCGCCGAGATGACCCGCACGATGCCCGGTTTCGCCGCCGACGCGATCCTGCGGGTGTGGGCCGCCGGCCAGGGGCAACCGTCCGCCGTCTCGACCCTGGTTCCCGAGGTCACCGGGCATCCGGCGCGCACGTACGCGGACTGGGCGCGCGACCATGTCGCGGACTTCCGTGTGCCGAAACCGGTTCCGTAACTCAGATTGCTTGCGTGTTACGGAATTCATCGACAAAACTAACTGCGTCGGACGCACCCCGCCGCCGATCCCCCACCGGATCACCTCGGTTTTTCCCCGGACCGATCCCGGCGCGGCGGCGGAGGTGCGCTCCTACACTCCGATCAGCGTCAAGCTCAGCCAGAGCGCGAGCACGCCCGCCACCAGCGCGGTCGGCACGCTCATCAGACCCAGCCGCAGGAAGTCGCGTCCGTCCGGCGCCGCGTCGCGGGTGTGCAGAATTTGCCGCCACAACAGCGTCGCCAGCGAGCCCACGTACGTGAGATTCGGCCCGACGTTCACCCCGATCAGCACGGCCAGCAGCAGCGCCGGATGCGACTCGACAGCCGGCACGAGCACCAGCGTGGCCGGCAGGTTGTTCACCAGGTTGGCCAGCAGCGCGGCCAGTCCGGCGACGGCGAGCAGCTGCCAGAGGCCGTCGCGCTCCGGGACCAGGGCGTCCACCAGCGTGTCGAGGCCGTGCGCGCGGACGGCCAGCACCACCACGCCGAGCCCGAGCACGAAGGCGCAGAACGGCAGGTTCGCCTCCCGCACGAGGGTGCGCGGACCGACGCGACGGGGCACGGCGAGGGCGACGGCCCCGGCCGCGGCAACCCAGGCCGGATGTACGCCGAGCGGCTGCGCCACCGCGAATCCAGCCAGGGTCAACGCGAGCACGATCAGCGCGTACCGAGGCGCGGGCGGATCGCTGCCGTCCGCGACGGGCTCGGCCGGGGCGCTCAGGTCGGACCGGAAGAACCAGCGGAAGACCAGGTACTCGGCGACGATCACCGCCAGCCAGGGCAGGGCCATCACGGCCGCGAACCCGAGGAACGTCAGGCCGCTCGCGGCGAACGCCAGCAGGTTGGTCAGATTGGACACCGGCAGCAGCAGCGAGGCCGAGTTGGCCAGGTGCGCCGACGCGTACGCGGCGGGCCGCGGCCGGGCGCCGGTGCGCGCGGCGGTGGCGAGGACGACCGGGGTGAGCAGCACGACCGTGGCGTCGAGGCTGAGCGCCGCAGTGGTCAGCGACGCGGCCACGAAGACCGCGGCGAGCAGCCGGGACGCCGAATGACGGCTGATCCGGGCGGTCAGCGCGCCGGCGTAGCGGAAGACGCCGTGCTCGCCGGCGAGATGGGCCAGCAGCAGCACCGCCGCGAGGAAGCCGACGGTCGGACCGAGCGCCCGCACCTCGGCGAGCGCGTCCCGCCACGGCAGCACCCCGGTCACCACCACGAGGAGCGCGGCGGGCACAGCAACGACGGCCTCGGGCAGCCCGCGCGGGCGCACGACGGCGAACGCGAGCACGCCGGCCAGCAGCACCGACGAGAGGAGGAGAGCCATCAAGGGCCCCTTCTTACCCGTAGCCGACGGATTCAGCTCGGGAAGCTGGCCCAGATGTGCTTGGTGACCTCGGTGGAGTACCAGCCGACGTCGGCCGCGTAGGTGCGGGTGAGCTGCAGCCCGAGGCCACCGGCGCCGAGCGGGCGGTCGACGGCTATCCGCGGTTCGCCGTCGCGGTCATGGTCGGCCACGTCGATGATCAGCCGATCGCCCTCACGCATCAGCCGTACGACGGTGGGCGGCAGCCCGTGCCGCAGCGCGTTGGTCGCAAGCTCGTTCGCGACCACGGTTATCCGGTCGGTGACGTCGCCGCCGGCCGCCCCCGCCACCGCGTCGCGCAGTTCCGCCCGCAGCACGCGCAGATCGCCGAAAGTCGCCAGCGTCCATCGGCATATCTCGGCGGCCCGCGGGTAGGGAACCGAGTCCGGCAGCGAGGACATGGCGTCCATCTTGCCCGGACCGGCCGATACGACGCACCGTCCGACCAGTTCACGGGGGTCGTCCGACCGGCGAAAGAGATCGGCGGACGGCGATGGCCGTCGAATGATCCCTCTGTATTACTTGTCATCACGCAAAGTCACTCATACTTTCGGCTAGTCTTTTCTCATCCCCTCGGCTAGGGTCTTGGTATCCGAACGGCCTACTGTGCAGGGTCGACGGCGGTCACATCGATCTCCGTCCGCCACTAGATAGGGACACCCGACCGACCGGGTCCCGCAACCGGGACCGGCTCTCCGGAGAGGTGCCAGGGAGGACCAAGCATGAGCGTCACCCAGACGTCGCCGAGTTCGCGCACCACCGTCGCCGGCGCCGACGCGCCGGCCGACAGCGCCGCCGACCTGCTCAACGCGATGGCCGCGATGCCGTCCGGGCACCCGTCCCGGGCGCAGCTGCGCGACAGCGCGATCGAGGCCTGGCTGCCCCTGGCCCGCCACCTCGCCAACCGCTACTCCGGCCGCGGCGAACCCACCGACGACCTCATCCAAACCGCCACCGTCGGCCTCATCAAAGCCGTCGACAAATTCGACCCCGACCGTGGCGTCGACTTCGCCGGCTACGCCATCCCCACCATCATCGGCGAAATCAAACGCCACTTCCGCGACCGCACCTGGAGCGTCCGCGTCCCCCGCCGCCTCCA
>NZ_KB903333.1:41683-69612 GCF_000379645.1 Paractinoplanes globisporus DSM 43857 | reverse complement strand
CTTCCGGCCATGGGTGTGCGCGGCACGCTCAGCGGCATGACCGCGATCGGCCTGTTCATCGCCTCGTTCCTGGTCCTGTCGCTGCTGGTCGGCCTGTTGCGCCACGCGCCGGCCGGCTCGGTCCTCGCGTTNGTGGTGCGCGTCGTCGCCAACACGGCGGTCTGGCTCATCCTGCANAGCCTGTTGCTGTCCCGGCGGATCCCGATCCGGCGGCTGCTACCGGGCTCGGTCGTCATCGCCGCGGGCAGCGCGATACTCGGCCTGTACTCGGCGCTGTGGATGCCTCGGGTGATCGAGAACAACGCCACCCGCTACGGCATCATCGGTATCACGTTCGCCCTGCTGACGTGGCTGATCGTCGTCGGCTTCTGCCTGGTGGCCGCCGCCGTGATCAGCGCCGAGATCGGTGGCGCTCCGAAGGCCCAGCACCGGCAGCCGATACCCGACCGCCGCGCGCAGCGCCACGACTGACCGGGAAACCGTGCAACCTTCCGGGCGTCCAACCACGACACTGTGGATGGACAACTGCGCGGGGGGAGCGGGATGCGGAGCGAGTTGGAACGGGAGTACGTCGAGTACGTGACGGTGCGCCTGCCCCGGCTGCACCGGCTCGCCTACCTGCTCTGTTCCGACGCCCACCAGGCCGACGACATCGTTCAGGCGGCGCTCACCTCGCTCTACCTCAACTGGAAGAGCGCATCGGGGGCGGACAACCTGGACGCGTACGTGCACCGCATCGTGGTGCGGCGCTACCTCGACGAGCGGCGCCGCCGGTGGTCGAGGGTGCTGCTCGGCGATGCCGTGCCGGAGCAGGTGGTCAGCGGCGACCATGGCATCGAGGAGCGCGACGCGCTGATGACCGCGTTACGGGCGCTGCCGAAGGGGCAGCGCGCGGTGCTGGTCCTGCGCTTCCTCGGGGACATGTCGATCGAGGACACGGCCGAGGTGCTCGGCTGCTCGGTGGGCAACGTCAAGAGCCAGTCGTCACGGGGGCTGGCCACCCTGCGCGAGGTCCTGGGCCGGATCGAGTTCGCGGAAGGGAAGCCATGGACGAGCGCGAACTGAGGGATCGGCTCGAGACGGCCACGGTGCCGCCGAGCCGTCTCGAGGTGGGCACGCTGGTCGCGGACGGCCGGCGGCGGGTGACTCGACGCCGGACGTGGCGGGCGGCCGGTGGCGCGGCGCTGGCCGTCGCGGTCCTGGTGACCGTGCCGGTGCTCCTGGGCCGCCCGCACAAGCCGTCGGTCGTCGTGGACAACGCGCCCTCGTCGCCGTCGTCGAACCCGCCCTCGGCGAAGCCGACGCCGTCGCAGTCGTCCGCCCCGGTGGCCTGCGCGATAAAAGCCCTGCCGGTGCCGGCAGGCCTCCGGGACGTCACCGTCAGCGGGGTCGATCCGACCGGGCGCTACATCGTCGGCAACGCCACCCGGGGCGACTTCAAGCCGGTCCTGTGGGCCGACGGGAAGGCGCACGCGCTGCCGATGCTGGAGGCGTCGATGGAGCTCGACAACGTCAACTCCGGCGGCATCGTGGTCGGCCTCGCGGGCGTCGCCGACAAGACCGTTTTTCGCTACCAGAACGGCAAATACACAAGATTGCGTACGCCCGCGGGTAACTGGCACGCGTATCCCGAGCCAGTGATCAACACGGCCGGCGACATCGTCGTCAATGTCGAGCCGTCGGGTAACACCGGCGGTAAGGACAGCATCGTGCTGTTCTGGCCGGCCGGGCAGACGAGCGCGCGGAAGCTCCCGCTGCCGGCCGGCGCGAACGTCATGGCGATCCTCGACGACGGGACCCTGGTCGGCGCGCTCTACGTGGACGGCGTGGCGATCGCCGGGTACTCGTGGGACCAGCAGGGTCACGGCCGCAAGCTCCCGACGCCGGCGGGTCAGAACGGCGCCGCCTACGCGGCCCGGGGCGACTGGGCGACCGGCGGCTTCTGGCCGAACCAGACCGCGGCGCTGTGGAACCTGCGTACCGGCGAAATGCGGGAGATCCGGGCCCCGAAGGACGCCGACCTGCCGCCGGCCATGGCCGACCTCGGCCCGGGCGAGCAGGTAAACGACGACGGCTGGGTCGTGGCGGGCGGTTACGCGATGCGCGACGGCGACCCGGCGAAACTCACCGTGCCCGCGCACCAGCGAGCCTCGGCCGTCGCGATCTCCGACGACGGCCTGGTCGTCGGCAACGCCCAGTCGTCCGCCGGCGAACTGGTGGGCCCGCGCACCTGGCGCTGCTAAGCCGCGGCCGTCCGGCGGGACCGCTTCCAGGCCACGTCGAGGGCGATGCTGAGCAGCAGCACCGCGAGCAGCGTCACCAGCGACGCCGGCTCGTGGATCAGGTCGGCGACCACGAACGTCGCCAGCACCACGCCGGCCGAGCCGACGGCCAGGGCGAGCATCGGCGCGTTCGCCCCGGTCTCGCCGCGGACCCGGAAGTGCGCGAGGCTGACCAGCATGAAGATCAGCAGGGCCACCGCGCTGCCGATCGAGGCGATCGCGGTGAGCTTGAAGAACACCGCGAGCACGAGGCAGATCGCGGCCTGGATGAGCAGGCCGTTCGGGATGCGCCCGGCGGTGCGCCGGCCCATCACCGGCGGGAACTGGCCGGTGGCGGCGAGGCGCTCGCTGAGCCCGGCCGCCGGATAGAGCCCGGCGTTCGTGGCGCCGGCCGTCGCGAACAGCGCCGTGACCGCCATCAGCCAGTACCCGGCCTGGCCGAGAGCGGGCTTGGCGGCGACGGCGAGCGCGGTGCCGCCCGAGGAGATGACCTCCGGGACGGTGAGCGTGCCGAAGACGCCGAGCGCGATCGCGACGTAGATGACCGTCGCGATGCCGAGCGCCAGGAACATCGCCCGGGGCAGCTCGCGGGAGGGCTTGGCCAGGTCCTTCGCGGTGAACGTGATGATGCCGAAGCCGAGGAAGGCGAAGAACGTCAGCGCCACGCTGGACACGATGTCCTGGAACGGCGGGTAGCCGGACGGCGCGAGCAGCGACGGGTCCATGTCGGCCAGGGTGACCACCGCGAACACGACCAGGATGCCGAGCACGACGTAGACGATGACGGTCTGCGCCCGGGCCACCAGCAGCGACCCGACCAGGTTGACCAGCGTCATGACCACGATGATGAACGCCGCGAAGAACTTGGCCCAGGCCGCGTTCTTGTCGGTGAACATGTCGCTGGCGTAGCTGCCGAACGACACCGCCACCATCGCGGTCACGATCGCGTTCGCCGTGTAGGTCAGCCAGGCGGTGACGCCGGTGAGGTGCCCGTCGCCGAAGCCCTTGGCCACGTACTCGAGCAGGCCGCCCGCGGTCGGGTAGCGCGCCCCGAGCTTGGCGAACGAGTAGCCCTGCAGTAGGGCGACGCCCCCGGCTATCAGGAAGGACAGCCAGACGGCCGCGCCGGCGACCTCTCCGGCCGCGCCGAGCAGGGCGAAGATGCCGGCGCCGACCATCGAGCCCACGCCGATGAAAGCGGCCTGACGAATGGTGAGGTGGGTGCTTCCCGGTGCGGCCATGGCGATGGTCCCGTCGGCAGCGACGAACTCCTGGAACCTTCGTAGTTCATCGACGGCCGACGGGCCTCATCTGCGACGGATGGGTCAGAGGTCGGCCCACGGGCGGGGACGGGCCGGCTCGGGGGCAAAGGGCGCCTCGAGAGCCTCGAACGGGTCGCGGGTCTCGGCGTGGGCGGCCACGATCGGGACCGTGTCGGCGTCGGCCGGGCGGGGCTGGGCCCAGACCGGCTGTCGCTCGGGCGGCGCCCAGGTGAGCGACGGCTGCGACTGGCCGGTGAGGGCGCGGCGCACCCGCTGTGGCGGGACCCAGATCGGGGGCGGGCCCCACCAGATGATCCGTTCGGCGTGGAAGGCGGCGACCAGCGGGGGCGCGGGGGCGCGGGGACGGGTGGCCCGGGCCGGCCGGGGGGCCGGCCGCGTCGCGGCGGGGGGTGCGGCGCGGCCGGCCGGGGTGGCGGTCAGGGCGGCGGTCAGGGCGGGCTGAGCAGGCTCGGGGGGAAGGGCGGTCGCCTTGTTCGCCGGGGCGCTCGCCAGCAGGACGGCCATGACCACGGTCACCGCGGCGGCGCCGAGGGCGGCCATGCTCCATCCCGGACGGACAGTGTCGCCGAGGAAGAGCACGGCCACGGCCGAGGGGGCGACCACCTCGGCGATCCACAACACCGCGGTGACCGGGCCGACCTGGCCGCGCTGGAGGGCGTTGGCGTACAGCATCATGCCGGTCACGCCGAAGATGAGCAGGGCGGCGACCAGCGGCTCGGTGACGATCGCGAGGGCGGCCGAGCCGACGCTGGTCATCGCGTCGTGCGGCAGGGTCAGCGCGCGGCCGACCAGGGCGGCACCGCCGAGGCAGAGGCCGGCGAGCCCGGCGACCACACCGGGCGGGGCGACCTTGGTGGCGGCCCAGCCGAGCAGGGCGACCGCGAGGGCCGCGCCGCAGAACCACAGGCGCAGCTCGCGGGAGGCGGCGACGCTCTCCTGCATGCCGGCGGACATGGCGAGCACGGTGAGCGCGGCGATCGAGACGCCGACCGCGACGATGTCGATCGCGCGCAGGCGGGACTTGAGGATGACCCGGGCGCCGATCACGGTGAGCGCGAGCGAGCCGGCCAGCACGGACTCGACGACGTAGACCGCGAGCTCGCTGAGGGCGACCATCGAGCCGGCCCAGGCGAGCAGGTCGAGAACCGAGCCGATGATGTAGAGCGGCTGGGCGAAGGCCTTGACCGTGCTGGTGGCCCGGCGGGCGCCGAGGGCCTGGAAGATCGAGGCCGCCGCGTACGCGAACGCGCCGAAGATGGTGATCGCCAACATGACCCAACCCGTGGCGGTCATGGCAGCCACCTGCTGAAATAACGCTGGGTATATTGAGCAATCACGCTCTGATGATATACATCGAACTACCTAGATCGGAACCGCCACGAGAATCTGGCCCGCATAGGTTTCGGCCTGCACCGCGGTGACGAGGCCGGGAGCCATCAGAGCGGCGCCGTCCAGCGTGGTCGAGCCGCTCGGCGAGGCCAGCCAGCTGCCGGCCGGTTCGCGGGAGCCGTCGCGGGCCACCACGAACAGGCGGCACTGCTCCCCCGCCGCCACGCCGGTCACCGTGGCGCTCACCCGCACCCAGCCGGCCGCCGCCCGGACCGTGGCGTTCATCGACACCCCGGTCGCGGCGTTGGTGGCCGAGCCGGTGCGAGCGCCGGGCGGGGACGACGCCTTGGCGGCCTGCGTCGCCGGGGCGGTGCCGCGGCCGATCACCGCGCCCGCGCCGAGCGCCACGACCACGGCGACGACGGCCGCGGCGATCACGAAAACCCGGATCCGCCGAGCCTCGCGCCGGCCGGACCGGCGAACCTCCCGCAACGTGCGCTGCAGCAGCAGGTCGCCGTCCGGCGGAGGTCCCTCCAGAAAGGCCTCCGGGGGTATCTCGCCCAGCGCGGCCTCCATCTGCCGCAGGTCGTCGACCTCGCGCCGGCAGGGCGCGCAGCCGTCGAGATGTGTCTGCACCGCCGCCTGCTCATCGCGATCCAGGACCCCGAGGACGTACGCCCCGAGCAGCTCGGTCTCGTGCTCGCTCACCCGGCCACCGCCTCCCGCAGCCGGCGCAGCGCGTGATAGCTGCGCGCCTTCACCGCCCCGGCCGGCACGCCGAGCGATTCGGACGCCTCGGCGACGTCGCGGCCCTGGAAGTAGAGCGCCCGCAGCACGTCGCGGTGCTCGGGCGAGAGCGTCTCGACGGCGCCGAGCAGGGCGAGGTCGGGTTCCGGGCCGGTGCCGGCGGCGGCCCGGACGATCGCGAACAGGTGAGCGCGGGCCGGGCCCTCCAGCAGTTCCGGGTCGCGCCAGGCGGCCAGCAGCGCCTCCTGCGCCACGGCCTCGCCGCGGGCCCGGTCGCCGACCAGCCGCGACGCGTACGCCAGCAGCGCCGCCCCGTGCTCCTCGAAGACCCTCCGGACCAGCACCTCGTCGGTGCGGCCCCGGCGGCTCACTCCCCCACCCGCAGCACGGAGATCGTGTCGTCGGCGCCGTTGGAGACGTAGGCGAACCGCCCGTCCGGCGAGACGGCGACCGTGCGCGGGCTGTGCCCGACCGGCACCGTCGCGGTGACCTTGCCGGTGCTCCCCTCCACGACGGACACCGTGTTGTCGCCCTCGTTCACCACGTACCCGTGATCGCTGTCGGCCGCCCACGCCACGCTCTGCGGCTCGTTGCCGACCTTGAACGGGCCGGTGCGTTTCAGCGTCACCGTGTCGATGAGGTCGGCCGCGTCGGCGTCGTAGCCCGCGACCAGCACCCGCCGGCCGTCCGGCGAGACCGCGAGGCTGTGCGGCGACTTGCTCACCGGCACCGACTTGAACAGCTTGTCGGAGCGCATGTCGATGACCGCGACCACGTTCGACTCGTGGTTGGCGGTGAACGCGCGCATCAGGTCGCCGGCGTAGCCGATCGCGTGCGGGTTGGGCGGCACCGTGATCTGGCCGACCTTCTGCTGCTGGCCGGCCGTGTAGATCTCGATCCGCCCGGCGGAGTGGATCGGCACCCAGACCTGACCCTCGGGGCTGACCGACAACGCGTACGGCTGCTTGCCGGTGGCCAGGTAGTGGTCGACCTTGCGGGCGGCGGCGTCGAGCACGGCCACCCCGCTGCCGGACTTGTCGTCCTCGTACATCGAGACGAAGACCTGGCGGCCGTCACGGGAGACGGCGACGAACCGCGGGGTGTCGCGCAGCGTCACCGGGGTGACCTTGCGGGTGCCGGCGTCCACGATGGAGAGCACGTGGGAATGCTGGTTGGCCACGTAGATCGTCTGGCTGTCGGGGGAGACGGCGATGCCCTCGGGCTCATCGCCGACCGGGATCGTGCCGACCACGGCGGGCCTGGCCACGCTGGCTATCCGGTGGGCGAGCTGTTCCTGGGTGATCGTGGTGACCGGGGCGGGCGCGTCGCCGGCCTGCGCGGTCCCGAGCAGGGTGCCAGGCCCCGAGGTCGGCGGGGGGTCGGCGAGCGCGCCGGTCGGACCGCCACTCCCGTCGTTGACCAGCGCCCAGGCCACGCCGACACCGCCGAGCAGCACGAGCGCGGTGAGGCTCGCGATCAGGGCGGCGGCGCCGACGCGGTGGCTTCGCTCGCGCGGCGGCGGCAGCACGGTCACCCGCGGCGGCCCGTACGTGCTGAGCCCGTTGACCGCCCGCATCTGCGCCTCGACGCCGGTGCGGGTCATCGGCGGGGCGGCCACCGCCACCTCGCCGGTCACCCGGACCTCGGCCCAGCCGGCCGGCCCGCGCACGGTGACCGACCCGTCCAGCCACTCCGATCGCGGCTGCCAGAGGACGCGCAGCTGGCGGCCGGCCAGCATGGCGCGCAGGCCAGGCCCCGAGACCGTGACGGTGGCGGTCGCGATGGCCAGCGGCGGCCCGTCGACCAGCACGTCGGCGACCACCCGGGGCGTGCCCGGCGCGACCTGTCCGAAGTCGACCCGGTCGGGGCGCAGGCGGAGGGCGGTGCGCTCGAGCGCGGCGGCGGCCGCGGCCGAGACGCTGCGACTGTCGTCCTCGGTCAGCGACTCGAGGGCCCGCCGCGCGGCAGCGGCCATGGCGAGATCGGCTCCGCCGGCGAGACGCGTCAGCTCGTCCACCGCGGTCAGACGAGTCTCCCGGACCGGACTGTCGATCTCGGTCAGCACATAGGTCGGCAGACCTAGATCACTCATGGTGTCCCCGCGATCATCATGCAGTGACGTCGAGGATCAGCGTAACCCGCCGAGCAAGATTGGCATCTATCCGGTCGCTCGTTCGATCAGCGCCGCGACCCCGTCCAGCAGCCGGGCGAGGCCGAACTCGAAGGCGCGCGACGGATCGACGGCCGCGTTGTACTCGGCGCCGGCGGCCGCACCGACCCGCGTGGCGATGGGGGTGGCGTCCGGGTCGTACACCTTGGCCAGCGCCGGGCCGGCCCGCTCCCACCACTCCTCGTCGGTGAGGCCGGTGCGCTGGGCGACCTGCGTGGCCGCGACCGCGGTGCGCGCGGCGCCGTGCACGAAGTCGCCGACCATCTGCACGACCAGGTCCATCTCGACGTCGCCGAGCCCGACGCCGTCGACCGCGCGCAGGTCGTGGTCGTACTTCGCGACGACGTTCGGCCCCAGCGGCGGGCGGCTGGTCGCGACCTGCAACAGCCAGGGGTGGCGCTGGTAGAGGGCGAAGTTCTGGCGGGCGATCGCCTCGAGCCGGTCCCGCCAGCCGCCGCTCGCCTCGTCGAGGGGCACAGTGTCGCGGGGCGCCTCGGCGAGCACGCGGTCGAACATCAGGTCGATCAGCTCGGCCTTGCCCGGCACGTACGTGTAGAGCGACATCGCGCTGACCCCGAGCCGCTCGGCCACCCGGCGCATGGAGAGCGCACCCAGGCCGTCGGCGTCGGCGATCTCGACGGCCGCGGCCGCCACGTCGGCGACGGCGAAGCGCGGCTTGGGCCCGGGGCGCGGCCCCGGGGGCAGGCCCCAGAGCAGCTCGATGCTGCGCCGCGGGTCGCCGCCGCCGGTGAAGTCGGTCGTCACCCTTTACAGCGTACGGAGTCGGCTATACTCAACGAACTCCGTACGGCGTAAGGAGATAAGATGATCATCGCCGAGAGCCTCACCAGGCGATTCGGCTCCACCACCGCCCTCGACGGGTTCGACCTCGACGTGCCGGCCGGCACGGTCCACGGGCTGCTCGGGCCCAACGGCGCCGGCAAGACCACCGCGGTCCGGATCCTCACCACGCTGCTGCGGCCCGACGCCGGCCGGGCCCGGGTGGCCGGCCACGACGTGGTCCGCGAGGCCGACCGGGTGCGCGCCCGGATCGGCCTGGTCGGCCAGCAGGCGGCCGTCGACGAGCAGCTCACCGGCCGGCAGAACCTGGAGATGTTCGGCCGCCTGCACCACCTCGGCGCGGCCACCGCGCGGCGGCGGGCGCGCGACCTGCTGGACCGTTTCGACCTGGCCGAGGCGGCCGACCGGCCGGCCGGGAAGTACTCGGGCGGCATGCGGCGGCGGCTCGACCTCGCGGCCGGGCTGCTCACCGACCCGGTCGTGCTCTTCCTCGACGAGCCGACCGCCGGCCTCGACCCGCGGGGCCGTGCCGAGGTGTGGCGCACGATCCGCTCGCTCGCCGCCGACGGCACGACCGTCCTGCTCACCACGCAGTACCTGGAGGAGGCCGACCAACTCGCCGACGCGCTCGCCGTGATCGACCACGGCCGGGTCGTCGCGGCCGGCACCTCCGACGAGCTCAAGGGCCGGCTCGCCGACGACCGTCTCGACGTGGTCGTCCGCGACCCCGAGCGGCTCGGCGAGGCGGCCGCGCTGCTGGCCCGGGTCGGCGACGGCGAGCCGCGGGTCGACCCCGACCGGCGGCTGGCCAGCGTGCCGGTGCGCGACCGGGTCGCCGCGCTGACCGAGGTGGCCCGGCAGCTCACCACCAACGGCGTCGAGGCCGAGGACATCGGCGTGCGCCGGCCCACCCTCGACGAGGTGTTCCTCGCCATCACCGCAAGGAGCGCGGCGTGACGACGTACTGGATGATCTCGGACAGCTGGACCCTCACGCAGCGCACGCTGCGGCACTGGCGCAACCAACCGGCCCAGCTGGTGCTGAATCTGCTCTTTCCCGTGATGGTGCTGCTGATGTTCGCCTACCTGTTCGGCGGGGCGATCGAGGTGCCCGGCGGCGGCGACTACCGCGAGTACCTGCTGCCCGGGATGTTCGCGCTGACCATGGCGTTCGGGCTGGAGGGCACCTACACCGCGGTGGCGGCGGACGCGCAGCGCGGAGTCACCGACCGCTTCCGCACCATGCCGATCTCGGCGGCCTCGGTGGTGACCGGGCGCAGCCTGGCCGACATGCTCGACGCCGCGGTGGGCCTCGGCGTGCTGCTCGCCTGCGGGCTCGCGGTCGGCTGGCGCGCGCACCACGGGATCATGGACGCGCTGGCCGCGGTGGGCCTGTTGCTGCTGCTCAGGTACGCCCTGCTGTGGCTGGGCATCTGGCTGGCGCTCGCGGCCGGCAAGCCGGAGACGCTGATGGCGGTGCAGATCCTGGTCTGGCCGCTCGGCTTCCTCTCCAGCGTCTTCACCTCGCCCGAGACGATGCCGGGCTGGCTCGGCACCATCGCCCGGTGGAACCCGCTCTCGGCGACCGCGGACGCGACCCGTCAGCTGTTCGGCAACCCGGGCGAGACGGGTCCGGCCTGGCCGGCGATCGTGTGGCCGCTGGTCCTACTGATCGTCTTCGTGCCGCTCGCGGTGCGTCGCTATCGCCGGTTGACGTGACCGGATTGCAAGCTTTCGTTGACCGTGGGTGATCTCGCGGACCGAGAACCCGCAGGCTGCTCTTGGCCAATTTTGAGAAATCGCTTCTACAGTCGAGAAATGGAGAGCGTCGGCGATCGTCCGGTGATGACCGTGCTCCCGACCGAGCCTGCCGACAAACCGGAAGAAAAGCCCAAGAAGTCGTGGAACACCCCGGGCCTCCGCAAAAACGCCTTGATCGCCACGGTCCTCGTGTGGGCCGTGGCGATCACCGCTCTGGTGGTGCTCCGCGGCTTCGGCAACGACACGAAGACGGCGGCGGCTCTCCCGCGACCCTCGGCGTCCGCATCGGACGCGCCGCTCACCGTCACCGAGGTCTATCAGACCGTGCTGCCGTCGCTGGTCTCGATCCGTTCGACCGGGAAGGCCGGGCCCGCGGCGTCGGCCGCCAAGAGCATGACCGAGTCGTCCACCGGCACCGGCGTGATCGCCAACGCGGACGGCACGATCCTCACCGCGAACCACGTGATCGCCGGCGCGGTCGCAATCCAGGTGACGTACACCGACGGCACCACCGCGGCGGCCGAGGTCAAGACGGCCGACCCGGCGCACGACATCGCCACGCTCACCCCGGCCAAGGGTCCCGAGACCCTGGTGCCGGCCACGCTCGGCGGCGGGCTCAACGTCGGCGACCCGGTCGTGGCGATGGGCAACCCGCTCGGGCTGACCGCGAGCACCAGCAGCGGCGTCGTCTCCGGCCTCGACCGCACGCTGTCCCGCGAGGAGGGCGGCGACATCTCCGGGCTCATCCAGTTCGACGCGGCGGTCAACCCGGGCTCCTCGGGCGGGCCGCTGGTCAACGACCGCGGGCAGGTCGCCGGGATCGTGGTGGCGCTGGCCAACCCGACCGACGCGGGCACGTTCATCGGCATCGGCTTCGCCGTGCCCATCGGGTCGGCGCTCGGCGGCGGCCCGGGCGACGGCCGCAACCCGCCACTGTAGAGATCAAGGGACGGACTGAAGGCATGAACTGGAGCGACACGACGGCACCGCCCGCCTCGGCCGGCCCGATCGAGAAGGTGCTCTACGAGGTCAAGAAGACCATCGTGGGCCAGGACGCCTTGCTCGAGAAGCTGGTCGTGGCGCTGCTGGCCCGCGGCCACATCCTGGTCGAGGGCGTGCCCGGCCTGGCCAAGACGCTGGCCATCAAGTCGCTCGCGCAGGCCGTCGGCGGCCAGTTCCACCGGGTGCAGTTCACGCCCGACCTGGTGCCGGCCGACATCGTCGGCACCCGCGTCTACCATCAGCCGACCGGCGAGTTCCAGGTGCAGCTCGGCCCGGTCTTCACCAACCTCCTGCTCGCCGACGAGATCAACCGAGCGCCGGCCAAGGTGCAGAGCGCGCTGCTCGAGGTGATGCAGGAACGGCAGGTCACGATCGGCCGCGAGACCCACCCGGTGCCCAACCCGTTCCTGGTCATGGCCACCGAGAACCCGATCGAGAACGAGGGCGTCTATCCGCTGCCGGAGGCGCAGGTCGACCGCTTCATGATGAAGGTGGTGGTCGGCTACCCGAGCGTCACCGAGGAGTTCGTCGTCGTCGAGCGGGCGCTGACGCCCCCCGCCGTCATCCAGCGCATCATCGACCCGGAGATCCTGGTGGGGCTTCAACAGGCATCCGATCAGGTGTACGTCGACCCGTCGCTGATCGAGTTCGCCGTGCAGCTCGCCCACGCCACCCGGCAACCGTCCCGGGTCGGCCTCACCGACCTGGCCCGCTACGTCACCTTCGGGGCGAGCCCACGCTCGTCGATCAGCCTGGTGCTGGCCGCCCGCGCGCTGGCCTACATCCGCGGCCGCGAGTACGTCGTGCCCGAGGACCTCAACGACCTGGCCCTGGACGTGCTGCGGCACCGGCTCGTGCTCTCCTACGAGGCGCTCTCCGACGAGGTGACGCCCGACCTGATCCTCTCCAAGATCCTGGCGAACCTGCCGATGCCGGAGCCGGCGGGCCGGGGACGGTAGCGATGACGACCGCACCGGAACGGCTGCTGCGGCGCCTCGAGTGGCGGCTCGGGCGCCGCCTCGACGGGCGGCTGCAGGGCGCCTATCGCACGGTGTGGCACGGCGCCGGGATCGACTTCACCGACCTGCGGGTCTACCTGCCCGAGGACGACGTCCGGCACATCGACTGGAACGTGACGGCCCGGGTCGACGAGCCGTACGTCCGGCTCTACACCGAGGACCGGGAGATGACCTGCTGGCTGGTCATCGACCGCTCGGCCTCGATGCGGTTCGGGCGGGAGGCCGGCAAGGAGTCGGTGGCGGCCGAGCTCGCGATCAGCCTGGGCCGGCTCGTGTCGCAGGGCGGCAACCGGGTCGGCGCGATCCTCTTCGACAACGACGCGCAGCAGGTGATCCCGCCGCGTACGGGCCGCGATCAGATCCTGCGGATCGCTCGTGACCTGCTCCGGCCGGCGGCGAAGTCGCGCAGCTCCAACACCACCGATTTGTCAGGAATGTTCCGCCTGGCCGCCGCCACCACGGTCCGGCGCCGCAGCCTGATCTTCGTGATGTCCGACTTCATCGGCGACCCCGGCTGGGAACGGGAGCTGGCCCGGCTCACCCACCGGCACGAGGTCGTGGTGATCCGGATCGTCGATCCGGCCGAGCTCGACCTGCCCGACCTCGGCCTGGTCCTGGTCGAGGACGCGGAGACCGGCGAGCAACTGCTGGTCGACACGAGCGACCCGCTGCTGCGGGGCCGGCTGGCCACCCAGGTCGACGCACGAGAGGACGCGGTCGCCGCGGCGATGCGCACGGCCGGCGTCGGCGCGTACCGGATCACCACCGACCAGGACCTGCTGGCCGCGCTGGTCACGATGGTCCAGCAGTCCGGGCGGGGGCGCCGGTGAACTTCGACCATCCGCTCCTGCTCGGGGTCGCCGTCCTGGTCACGGCGGCCGCGATCGCGGCGTACGTCGCGGTGCAGAAGCGGCGCACCGCCGCCATGACCGCGGCGGGCTTCGCCCCGGTCCGGTCACGCCGGGCGTCGCTTCGGCGCCACATGCCGTACGCCCTGCTGCTCGCGGCCCTGCCGGTGCTCATCGCCGGGCTGGCCCGCCCGCAGGCCGAGCTCGCCGTGCCCCGGGTCGCCGGGACCGTGCTGCTCGCCTTCGACGTCTCCAACAGCATGAAGGCCACCGACGTGGCGCCGTCCCGGCTGGCCGCCGCGCAGGCGGCCGCCGCCTCGTTCGTCGACGACCAGCCCGACTCGGTCGACGTGGGCGTGGTCGTCTTCGGCGAGCAGGCCCTGGTCACCCAGCAGCCGACCGACGACCACGGCGCCGCGATCGCCGCGATCAACCGGGCCGCGGCCAGCGGCGGCACCTCTCTCGGGCAGGCCATCCTGGTCGCGCTGGGCACGATCACCGGCAAGCCGGTCGCGCTGCCCGCCGACGGTGCCGCGCCCGACACGCGGGCGCTCGGCTACTGGCCGTCCGCGACGATCGTGGTCTTCTCCGACGGGCAGGACACCGGCGGCCCGGACGCCGAGGCGGCCTCCGAGCTCGCGGCCGCCGCCGGGGTACGCATACAGACCGTCGGCGTCGGCACCGCGAAGGGCGGCACCGTCGAGGTGGACGGCTACCAGCTGGCCACGGCGCTGGACGAGCAGCTGCTCACCGAGATCGCGCAGGTCACCGGTGGCGCGTACCACCAGGCCGGCGACGCCACGCAGCTGGCCGACACGACCCGGTCGATCGACCTGCGGCTGACCACGAAAAAGGAGCCGGTCGAGCTGACCGCGCCGTTCGCGGGCGCCGCGCTGCTGCTGCTCGCGCTCGGCGCGTTCCTGGGCACCCGCTGGCAGGGGAGGTTCGTCTGATGTCGCTCAGCTGGCCGTGGGCGTTGCTCGCCCTGCTCGTCGTGCCGCTGCTCCTGCTTGCCCGGTGGTGGATGAACCGGCGGCGCAAGCGCACGGCGCTGACCGTTTCGAGCGTGGCCCTGATCCGGGCCGCGCTGCCCGGCCGCAGCTCATGGAAGCGGCGGATCCCGGTCTGGTTGTTCCTGGCCGGGCTGCTCGCGCTCGGCGCCGGCGTCACCCGGCCGCAGGCCACCGTGCAGGTGCCCACCAACAACACCTCGATCCTGCTGGCCATCGACGTCTCCGGCTCGATGTGCAGCACCGACGTCCCGCCCAACCGGCTGACCGTGGCGAGCGAGGCGGCCCGCAAGTTCATCAAGGCGCAGAAGGACGGCACGAAGATCGGGCTGGTCGCGTTCTCCGGGATAGCCGGCCTGCTCGTGCCGCCGACCACCGACAAGGACGCGCTGATCGACGCGATCAACGGGCTGAAGACGGCCCGCGGCACCGCGATCGGCCAGGCGATCCTCACCTCGATCGACGCGATCGCCGAGCACAACCCGAACGTCGCGAAGACCGGCGTGGACCTCGGCGACGCCGCGCCCGGCACCCTCGGCCAGTACCAGCCGGACACGATCGTGGTGCTCACCGACGGCTCCAACACCACCGGCGTCGACCCGGTCACCGCCGCGCAGCAGGCCGCGGCCCGCCGGGTGCGTATCTTCACGATCGGCTTCGGCACCACCGAGCCGGCCCCGATGGTGTGCACGGCCGACCAGGTCGGCCCCGACCAGTTCGGGATGGGCCGGGGCGGCTTCCCGGGCGGCTTCGGCGGGCGCGCCGGCGGCCGCGGCACCCAGGAGATCGACGAGGACGCGCTGACGCAGGTCGCCGACACCACCGGCGGCCGCTACTTCCAGGCCGAGGACGCCGACCAGCTGGCCGGCGTGCTCAACGACCTGCCGCGGGAGATCGGCCTGCACAAGCAGAAGATGGAGATCACGGTCTGGTTCGTGCTGGCCGGCGTGCTGCTCGCGTTCGCCGGTGTGTTCCTCTCGCTGTGGTGGAACCGCGGGCCGGCTCAGCCGAGAACCTCACCCCAGCGGGCGCGCACCTCGGCCAGGTAGGCCGGGTCGCTCTCGGCGACGCGGGGGAACGAGCGCAGCCGCTCCCAGGGGCGGCAGGCGTCGATGACCGCGCGGCTGTTGTACGGCGTCGCGCCCTCCGGGAGCATCGGGTCGAGCCGGCTGCCCCGGGTGCGGCGCTGGATCTCGATGTCCTCGGCCGGGTCGGTACGCGTCGACACCGCCCAGATCAGCTGGTCGAGGTCGGCCGGGTCGATGTCGTCGTCGACCACCACGACGTACCGGTTCATGTAGGCCGCGGCCGGCAGCTGGGCGGCCAGGTGGCCGACCTGGCGGGCGTGCCCGGCGTACCGCTGCTCGATCGCGACGCCCACGAACAGGCGGCCGCCGCCGGCCTCGTGCGCCCAGGCCTTCCGGATGCCGGGCACGCCGGTGGCGACCAGCTCGTCGTGGATCATCGCGGACTTCATGACCGTGCGCATGTACGAGTAGTCGTGCGGCGGGCGGCCGGGCGGGGCGCCGAGCAGGATCGGGTCGTCCCGGTGGTAGAGGCGGGTGATCTCCATGGCCAGGTCGGGGCGGCGGCTGCCCGAGTAGTAGCCGGTCCACTCGCCGAACGGGCCCTCCTCCAGCAGCCGGCCGGGGCGCAGCCAGCCCTCGATCGCGAGCTCGCTGCCGGCCGGGATGGGCAGGCCGGTGTCGGGGGCGATGACGACCGGGACGCGCTCGCCGGCGACCGCTCCCGCGTACTCCAGCTCGGAGACGCCCAGCGGAACCTCGGTGCCGCCCAGCGCGAGCAGCAGCGGGTCGTGTCCGAAGGAGATGGTGACCGGCGCCCGGCCGTGCCGCGCGAACCAGGCGTCGATGTGCTGGGCGCCGTGCTTGCCGGGAACCGCCGCGATCGTGACCGATCGGCCCTCGTCCTGCACCTCCATCCGGTAGCAGCCGCCGTTGTGCACGCCGGTTTCCGGGTCGCTGGTGACCACGAGACAGCCGGTGCCGATGAACCGGCCGCCGTCGTGCTCGTGCCAGCGCGGCACCGGGAACTCCAGCAGGTTGATCTCGCCGGCCACCTGGTTGGCGAGCAGCGGCGCGTCGGTCACCGGCAGCACCGGGAAGTCGCGCGCGGCGGCGGCCCAGGCCGACGGCTTGCCGCGCAGAGCCTCGACCAGGGACTCGTCGGTGTGCTTGTCGCCGAGCCGCAGGGTGAGCCCGAGCCGGCGGGCCGAGCCGGTGCTGCCGGTCAGCACCCGGCCGCTCGGATAGCCCTCGATCTCGGAGAACAGCAGCGCCTTCGGCTGCGGTGAGCGATAGCTGAGCTCGGCGATCGCACCGAGCTCGAGATTCCAGTGTGCGCCGCGCACCTCGCGCAGCTCGCCGAGCGCCTCGACCTCGGCGAGGAACGTGCGCAGGCTCAAGAGCGGCTCCATGCGGCAACCATATTCGTCTCAACCGATGCGATGTGCCCGCCCCCCGTTCGCGTACTCGTAGAGGCGGTTGTAGTTGATGTCGTTGAGGTCGCGGCCGTCGTCGATGCGAGCGGCGAACGGCCGGGCTGTCGTGGCGGCCGGCGCCCACGGCGTGACGGCGTTGAAGCCGGCGCCGATCAGGCTGTCGCGGATCACGAGCTGGCCGTTCGGCGTGATGCCGGGGAGGTAGCCGGTGGCGCTCGCACCCTGGTCCCAGGCGCGGCCGAGGAAGCCGGTGGGCGCGGCCGCGTAGCCGTCGTCGGCGGTGATCAGGCAGTGCGTGACCAGGAAGCCGTACGGATAGTTCGGGGCGGTATTGGGCGCGAAGATGACGCCGCCGGAGGCCTTGCGCGACGAGACCAGGTGGAAGTGGGTGGCGGTGAAGACGGCGGCGGCCCGGCCGAAGACGAAGTCGGTATCGCCCTCGATGTAGCTGTCGCGCACGGAGACCCGGGCGATACGCGCGACGTCGTCCGCGTTGGCGAGGAACGTGTCCTGCCGAGAGATCAGCCGCATGCCCTCGAGCTGGGTGCGGTCGGCGTCGGTGCGCAGGGCGAGCGCCTGGTGCGTGCCGCGGTCGACGGTGTCGAGCAGGGTGTTGGTGATGGTCAGGCCCTTGAGCTGCAGGTCGGTGCTCTGCGCCCAGACCACGGTGGCGCACAGGCCGGCGGTGGCGCTGGTCTTGGTGGCGCAGGACTGGAACATCGGCCAGGCCGGGTCGCCCTCGGCGTAGCGGCCGTCGGCGTTGACCAGGGCGGCCCAGGCGGCGGGCGTGACGGTGGCGTCGACGGTGAACTCGAGCCGGACGTCGGCGGGGCGGCCGAGGCCGTACAGGGTCAGCGGCGGCGAGCCGGCCGGGATGAAGACGGTGCCCGGGTAGACGCCGGGGAGGATACCGATGAAGCGGCGCTCGGTGCCGCCGGCGCGGTAGGCCGCGTTCACCGCCTCCTGCACGGTGGCGAAGCCGTGGCCGCCGACGAGCAGGTCGGGGCGGCGCGGGGTGACGATCGGGGCGGGGTGCCAGGGGTCGGCGACCGGCGCCTCGTATTCGCCCGAAAAGCCGAAGTAGGTGCGGGGAACGAAGGGCGCGGCCTCCGCCCGGGAGAGGATCGGCCGGGTCACCGTGCCCGGGGCCGATGTGGACTCATCGGCGTGGGCCGGGGTCGCCACCGCGAGCACGAGAGTGGTCGCCGCCAGCGCCGTCACCAACCGCGCGATATTCATCGTCGTCTCCTCGGGAATGCGCTTACCTCAGGGGTTTTCGGCTATCCTACGATCGATTCGCGTCAATAGCGGTACCTCCGCGACCCGTTCTAGGCGAAGGTCTTGAACAACGCGGTGAAGGCGTAGGCGGACTGCCCGATCCCGCTGCACGTGGGGCTGACCGAGCCGTCGGCGCAGTCTCCGTTGTCGCGGTTGACCGACCAGAACCGCACGAAACCGAGCCCCCTGGCCTCGGCCCAGCTCAGCAGCGTCTTGGCGTTCGCGAGGGTGGTGACCGGCCCGGTGTCGTTGACTCCGATCATCGGGGTGACGCCGAGCATCGCGTACACCTCGGCGTCGCTCCGATCGGACCAGAGGCGCGCCACATCGTCCTTGACCGCCTCGGTGGCCGTGGTCATCGCCGTGCCCCAGTCGCCGGTGGCGGTGAAGTTCATCGTCATCGCGTTCACGGTGACGTCGAGGCCGGCGTTCTTGGCGCTGGTCAGCAGCGCGATCGCGGCGTCGGTGAGCCCGGCCTCGGTGCCGTCGACCGGCAGGGTCAGGGTGATCGCGGTCCGCCGGGCCTTCTGCACGGTGGCCAGGGCGGCGGTGACCGTCGCCGGGTCGACGGTCTGCTCGATGTCCACGTCGAGATAGTTGCTCCCCACAACATCCAGGACTTTCCCGTACGCAGAGGCCAGCTCCGACGCCGAGCAAGCGGTCTCCAGGTACGGCCCGGTCTCCCCGCCGGTCGCGACGATCGCCTTCCCGCCGGCCGCCTTGATCTTCGCGATCGCGGCCTTGATCGTGCCGTCGTCGATCGCCGTCGACCCGCCCCACGTCGGCGTGCAGCCCCCGGACGAGGACGCCACGACGAAGCCCACGGTGAACGACGCCTGCCCGGTCTTCGCGGAGATATCGGAAATATCGGACGAGCCGCTCACGATGTCGAGGTAGGGCGCGACCGCGGGCGCGGCGCTCGCGGTGCCCGACGACCCGGACGTATCCGAGGAGCCACAGGCCGCGACGGCCATCAGCACCGCGGGCACCAGCAAGGCGGCCGGCACGCGGGCGCGCTTCCGCCGCCACCCCGGCCGCGGCAAGTCCATCCCGGAAGCCTGTCCGCTCCGCGCCGCGCCCGCCCGGCCGCCGCCGGATAAACACGGAAAGTCACAATTGCCCGATCACCCGCGCAACCTCGCCAGGTCGCTGATCGCCGAGTAGCCGCCGGCGATCTCGCGGACCGCCTCGACCGCCCGGTCGACGTCCTCGACCGTGTTGTAGAGGGCGAAGCTCAGGCGGCAGCTGGCCGGCGGGTCGAGGCCGAGCGCCTGGTGGGCCAGCGTCGCGCAGTGGCAGCCGGCGCGCGCCTCGACGCCTCGGCGGTCGAGCGCCTCGGCCACCGCGAACGGGCTCAGCCCCTCGATGTTGAACGCCACCAACGGCGTGCGGCGCTCCGGGCCGTACGTCACGAGGTGGGAATTTGATCGGAGCCCGGCCATGCACCGGGCCGTGAGATCCGCGGTGTGCCGGCCGATCCGGGCCATCACCTCCTCGACCGCGACGCGTGGCAGCGGCCCGGCGCCGCCGAAGAACGAGGTGGGCAGGACCAGATCGACGAGCAGGCGCAGGGCCTGGGCCGAGACGATCGTGCCGAGGATGTTCGGGGTGCCCGCCGTGAACTTCCACGGCAGGTCGTTCCAGGCGACCGACTCCGCCGTCACCCGGCCCTCGGCGATCATGTCGCCGCCGTAGAGGAACGGCATCGCGTGGTCGAGCAGGTGCTCCTTGGCGTAGAGGACACCGACGCCGAACGGCGCCAGCATCTTGTGGAACGAGAACGCCAGGTAGTCGACGTCGAGCGCCCGCACGTCGAGCGCGCTGGTCGGCGCCAGCTGGGCGGCGTCCACCAGCAGCAACGCCCGCCGCTCGCCGGTCGGCTGGGGGTAGCCACCGGCGTCGGCGATCTCGCGCACCTTCGCGAGGTCGGGCTTGCTGCCGAAGAAGTTCGACGCGCCGGTGCAGCAGACCAGCTTGGTCCGCTCGTCCACCAGGGACGCCAGGTGGTCGAGGTCGAGCCGGCCGTCCGCGTCGAAGCGGGCCAGCCGCAACTCGACCCGGCGGCCGAGGCGCGGCAGGATCTCCCGGCACAGCCCGTGCCACGGCACGTAGTTGGAGTTGTGCTCGAGCAGCGTGCTGACCACGTTGTCGCCGTCGCGGAACTCGGTGAGCAGCGAGTACATGACCGCGTTTATCGCCTCGGTCGTGTTGCGGAACATCGTGACGCTGCGCCGGCTCGGCGCGTTCAGCCAGGCCGCGATCGTGTCGTAGGACGCCTCGAACATCGCGGTGGTGCGCCGAGAGGCCGCCGACTGGCCCCGGTGGACATTCTCGTACCAGGGGGCCAGCCGGCGGAACAACTCGACCAGCTCGCGGGGTGGCTGGGTGCTGGCCGCGTTGTTGGTGACCACCCGCCCGGCGGCGGGGAAGTCGAAGTGCGAGCGGATCCGCGGGACGTCCAGGCCGTTCATTTCCGCTTCCAGGCGCCCATCATCAGCGGCCAGGTCATCGGGCGGTCCGGGTGCCGGGTCGCGTCCGCCTCCAGGTCGGCCAGCGCCGCCTCCACCTGGGCGGCCGTCGCGACGCCGCGGGCGAGGGTGGCCGGGAGCAGGCTGCGGACCACGCTCGACACCATGTGCCGGCCGGTGCCGTACGGCTCGAGCCGGCCGGCCACGTCCGTGCCGTCGGGCTCGCCCACCCCGGCCTGCGCGAACAGGGTCGGCAGGGTCGCGCCGGCCCGCACGTCGCAGCCCATCGCGCCGAACGTGTCGAAGATCAGGCGACCGGCCTCGTCGAGCGCCGCCGACGGCGGGAGCACGCCGACCGTCTCCAGGTCGTAGTCCTGCACCAGCAGGTGACCGCCCGGCGCGACCGCCTGCCACAGGCGGCGCAGCACGGCGACCCGCTCCGGCAGGTGGAACAGCAGCAGGCGGGCGAAGACCAGGTCGTACGGCCCGCCGGGCACCGACTCGTACGCGGTGAGGTCGTGCGCGATCACCCGGCACTGCCGGTGGCCGGCCGCGTGCAGCATGTGCTCGGTGTCGGCGGCCAGCGCCGCGTCGACGTCGATGCCGGTGACCCGGGCGGCCGGGCCGACCCGCAGCGCCATCAGCCGCATCGTCTCGCCCGGGCCGCACCCGGCGTCGAGACATCGGGCGCCCGCGGCGAGCCCGATCCGGTCCAGCAGGCGGCCGGTTGCGGCCTCCCAGACGCGGGCCTGTGCCCGCAGCCGTTCGTATTCCTCCGGCGCCCGCCGGAGCGAGTATTCGGGTGTGGTGGTCGTCATGCTCACGATGCTCGGCCGAATCGACGCTTGGTGAATCGTGGATCCGACCACGAGGTTTCGTGGCGGGCCCGGCGGGCCTACCGTCAGACCATGCCTCGCGTGCTGCTCCAGCGCGACGCCGAGATGGCCACCCTCGACTCCCGGCTCGGCGACGTGCGCGCCGGCACCGGCCGGCTGATCCTCGTCGAGGGCCCGGCCGGCATCGGCAAGTCCAGCCTGATCGCCGCGGCCGCCCGGGCCGCGGCCGCCTCCGGCGTGCGCGTGCTACGGGCGTGGGGCGGCCCGCTCGAGCACGACGCCGGCTGGGGCATCGCCCGGCAGCTGTTCGCTCCGCTGCGCGGCGGCACGGAATGGGAGACGCTCGCCGTCGGGGCCGCGGCCCTGTCCCGCCGCGCGCTGGACGCCGACGGCGCCGAGCCGGCCCTCGACGGCGAGGCCATGCACGCCGCCGCACACGGCCTGGTCTGGCTCGCCTGCGGGCTGGCCGAGCGCGGCCCGGCCCTGCTCGTGGTCGACGACGTGCACTGGGCCGACGCGCCCTCGCTGCGCTGGCTGCTGCAGCTCGTGCGGCAGATCGCCGACCTGCCGCTGGGCATCCTCTGCGCGGTGCGCTCGGGCGAGCCGCCGTCCGAGCCCGCGCTCGTGGCCGACCTGCTCGCGGCCACCGACGAGCCGCCGGTGCGGCCGGGCCCGCTCGGCCCGGCGGCGGTGGAGGCGGTCGTCGACGAGCGTCTGCCCGGCGCCGCGCCCGGGTTCGCGCAGTCCTGCCACGCCGCCACGGCCGGAAACCCGTTCCTGCTCGGCGCGCTGCTGAGCCACCTGCGGTCCGAGCGCGTCGACCCGACCGCCGAGGTCGCGGCCCGGCTCAGCTCGTTCGGGCCCGAGCAGGTCGCCCGGGCCATCGAGCGGCAGCTGTCCCGCCTGCCGGCCGGGGCCGAGGCGCTGGCCCGGGCGTTCGCCGTGCTCGGCCGGGGCGCGCCGCTGCGGCACGCGGCCGAGCTGGCCGGCATCGAGACCCGGGAGGCCGCGAAGATCGCCGACCGGCTGCGCTCGGCGGGCCTGCTCAACTACCGCGAGCTGGTGCACCCGCTGGTGGCCGGTGCGCTCTATCAGGGGCTGCCGGCCGATGAGCGGGCGCAGTGGCACGGCCGGGCCGCGGCCATCCTCACCCGCGAGCGGGCCGACCCGGAGGCGGTCGCCCTCCACCTGCTGCACAGCGAGCCGGCCCGGGACGCGGAGACCGTGCGGACCCTGCGCTCGGCCGCCGACGGCGCCACCCGGCGCGGGGCCCCGGAAAGCGCCGCGGCCTTCCTGCGGCGGGCCCTCGCCGAGCCGCCGCCCGACCGGGCCGACGAGGCCGATGTGCGTTGCCGGCTCGGTCTCGTGCTCGCCGCCCAGGTCGGGCCGGGCGCGCTCGGCCTGCTCGACTCGGCCGTCGAGATGGCCGCCGATCCGCGGCAGCGCGCCCGTCTCGCGCTGGCGAGCGCCCGCGCGCTCGGCCTGGCCGGTTACTTCGAGGATGCCGTACGCCTATGCCGGCTCGGGCTGTCGCAGCCGGAGGGAGCCGACCCCGAGGTGCTGTCCCGGCTCGAGGCCGAGATGATCGGCGACCTGTGCATCCGGGCCGGCGGCGCGGCCGAGGCGCACGAGCTGGTGCGGCGCGCGGCGCCGTCGGAGATGCCGGTGTGGCGGGTCTGCGAGGCGTGGGAGGCGCTCTGCGACGCGCGGCCGGCCGACGAGCCCCGCGCCTGGCTGGCCACTCCCCTGCCGCCGGAGGACTACGACTCGATCCTGGCCACGTTCGCGAAGTTCTCGCTGATCGTCTACGGCGACATCGACGAGGCCCGCGACCGGTGCACCGCGCTCATCGACCTGGCCCGGCCGCGCGGGTGGCGGATAGCGCTCGCGCACGGCAGCTTCCTGCGGTCCATGGCCCACCTGGCCGCGGGCCGGATCCGCGACGCCGAGGCCGACGCGCGGCTCGCGTACGACTTCAAGCGGGCCAACAGCCCGCCCGCGGCCCTGCTCTGGTCGATCTTCCCGCTGGTCGAGGCGCTCATCGAGCTGGACGAGCCGGCCGAGGCCGACGCGGTGCTGACGGCCACCGGCGAGCCGTCGGAGGGCTGGATCGCCACCGGGCTCTTGCTCGAGCGCCGCGCCCGGCTGCGGCTGGCCCAGCACCGGCCGGCCGACGCGCACGCCGACCTGACCGCCGCGGCCGGCACCTGGAAGGAGCTGGACGTCACCCATCCGGGGCTGGCGACCTGGCGGGTCGACGACTGCCGGGCGCTGGTCGCGCTGGGCGACGCCCGGGCGGCCCGGCTGCTCGCCGAGGAGCACCTCGTGCTGGCCGACCGGCTCGGGCTGCCCGGGCCGCGCGGTGCGGGGCTGCGGGCGCTGGCCGGGACGCTGGAGCACGACGCGGCGGCCGAGGTCCTGCGGGAGGCGGTTTCCGTGCTCGCTCCCTCGCCGTGCCGGCTGGAGTACGTGCGGGTGCTGGCCGCACTGGGCGCCACGCTGCGCCGGGCCAACCACCGGGCCGCCGCTCGCGAGCCGCTGACCAAGGCCCTGGGGCTGGCCGAGCAGGGTGGCATGCGGCTGCTCGCCCGGCGGTGCCGGGAGGAACTGCGGGCCACCGGGGCGCGGCCGCGGTCGGACTCCCTGGCCCTGACGCCGGCCGAGCACCGGGTGGCGACGATGGCCGCGAGCGGGCTGAGCAATCGGGAGATCGCCCAGCAGCTGTACGTCACGCGGCGCACCGTCGAGACCCACCTCACGCACGTCTTCCAGAAGCTGGGCTGCGACACGCGGTCCGGACTGTCAGGGTGCCTCGCCGGGGGCGATGGCCAGTAGCGAGATGATCGCCAGGCCGCGCTGGGCGAAGTCGTTCGTCGCGAAGTCGGCGGTCGTGGGGATCTCCTGTACGGGGTTCGCGACCACCTCGCCGCCGATCGTGACCGGGGCCGGCCAGGGCTTGCCGGCCGGGTCGTTGAGGAACGCGGTCCAGCCACGCCGGCGGATCGCCGGGTCGCCCAGCTGTTCCCCGGCCCACGCGGTCACTCGTGAGTAGATCGTGGGGAAGACGCCCGGGTTGAAATCGAAGCCGTAGTGGGCGATCTTCTCGGCACTCGGCGCCTGCACATATCGGGCGAATTCCAGGAATACCGCTTTGAAGGCCGGGACGTCGACGAGGTCGAGCGCCTCCCAGAGGATCTGCTCGCCGGCGAAGGCCATCGCCAGGTTGTAGCCGCCGGTGTAGTCGCCCTTGGTGAGGTTGGTGAGGTGGCCGGTCGCGGGGTCGAAGCCGACCGCGCCGCCCGCCTCGCCGGTGAACAGCCCGGCGGGAAATGCCGCGATGTCGGTCATGCCGGTGACGATGCGGTCGCGCCAGCGGGTGTCGCCGGTGCGCTCCCACTCGGCCAGCCAGTTGCTGACCAGCGCGTACCAGTCGGGACCGATGCGCAGGCGGGTCGGCGCGAGCGTCTGCGGCGGCAGCACCTCGCGCAGCGGCTCGACGGTGAGCAGTGTCTTGTCGGCCCGCAGCGACGTGCGGATCAGCTCGCCGAGCAGCTCGTCCGCGGTCAGGTAGTAGGCGAAGCGCCTGGTGAACGACTCGCCGATCCGCGCCTCCTTCGCGCCGTCGCCCCAGTGCGAGACGTTGTGCCGGGAGCCGAGCCCGGCGAACCGTCCGGTGTGGTGCGTGTCGACCTCGCTGACGTGCCGTGTCATCCGCCGGGCAAGCCGGAAATGCGCGGGGAGGCCCGAGCGCAGGAACGCGTACCAGAGCAGCGCGTCGGTGCCGAGCTCGGCGTTGTCCCAGGCGTAGCCGCCGACGTCGTACCGCCACTCGTGCCGGTCCAGGTCGTAGGTGTGCATGACGTCGCCGTAGTTCCAGAAGCCGTACCACTGCCGCTGCTCGGCCTGGCCGGCGTAGAAGGCGATCTCGTTGTCCAGCGCCGCCTCGAGCGTGGCCCGGGCCGAGGTGCTGTGGTCGGGCAGGCTCCAGCGGCCGAAGACGCCGGCCGCGTGGTACCACTCGGGGGCCGCGACCAGCTGCGGGGTTGCGGTGAGAGCGGCCTCCAGCGCCGCGATGCGGCTTCGAGCGGGCGTACGGTCCAACGCCCACAGCACCATTTCGGTGGAGCCGACGATCCCCTCGGGGGTGCTGAACCCCTCCTGCACGTCCTCGTAGCTGAGGTCCAGCCCGTGCGCGGTCGTGTCGTAGTGCCGCAGGTCCATCGCCGGGGCGTACGGCGACCACGACCAGAGCGTCACCTCGGCGGTGGCCCCGGCCGCGCCGCGGATGTCGAGCGCCCGCGGGAAACGCTGCCAGAAGTCGGTGAGGCCGAAGCCGAGCCCGCCCGAGACACCGCCGCAGTAACCGAAGCCGCTCGCCCGCGCTCCCCGGCCGGCGTGCCGCAGCCAGCTCCCGGCGGCCGAGGTGCGCTTGGCCACGGTGAAGTGGTCGGCCGACTCCTGGGTGAGCCGGAAGTCGTTCCACTCGGCGAGCTGCTGGTAACCGGCGCTGACCTGGGGGTTCCACTCGGCGACCGGCGGCGTCGCGGTGCCGTTGACCTGGGCGGCGTTGACCGCGGCGCCCGGGTCGCGGCGCAGGCCGGTGAGCACCCGCACCGGCTCGCCCCACACGCCGCCGCCGACCACGCCGAAACGCACGTGCCGGTCGTACGTGGAGTCGGCCATCGGCACGTCGAAGCGCAGGCCGAGCCCGCGGACGAAGTCACGGGCCGGGTCGGCGTCCCAGGTGAAGCTGTGCACGAGCCGGATCGCCTCGCCGCCGGTCAGGTAGACGCGCAGGGTCCAGGGCAGAATCCGGCGGTTGCCCCGGCGGTAGGAGCCGGTGAGCCGCACGACGGCGCGGACCGGGCCGTCCTGCTCGACCGTGGCCTGCTCGACGGTGGCGCGGTAGGCGGAGCGGACCGGGGCGCCGGCGTCGTCGTCGGGACGGTCCTGCAGGTCGAGCACGAGGCGGCCGGTGGTCGCGGTGGTGCGGCCTTCCCGGCGGATCTCGCGGATCGGCACGTCGCCGCGGGAGGCCAGGCGCACCTCGACCGTGCCGTTCGACAGCACCAGGTCGCCGTGTTCCCGCCGTACGGCGACCGGGTTTTCGGGGTTGGCGGGCGTGCCCGGCGCCAGCCGGTAGCCGACCGATTCCGATCCGGCCGCGATGGCGTGCCCGGTCCATTTGAGGGTGCCGTCCGGCCAGTACGCGAGCGGCCAGGACTGCACCGGCACGGCCGCGCCGTCGGCTGTCTCCAGCGCGAGCTTGGTGCCCCGGGCGAGACGGCCGCGCGGCCACGGCACGCCCCAGGCGCAGCCGGCGGTCTCGCGCGGCGGCCCGTCGAGCCAGTGCAGCTCGGCCGTCGGCGACTCGTCCGCCGCGAGGTCGAGGGCGGGCAGTGGCGCAGCGGCGGCCAGGGCGCCGGTGAGCAGGGTGCGGCGGGTCAGCGGTGGAGTCATGTGGCTACCGGTACGCGCCCGCGGTGATCCATGTCAATCGATGCATGGTGATCGCTCTTCATCCTGAGGAAAGCGCTTACCTCACGATCCGGACACGCGCTTTGATCCCTTCGAGCGAATTTCGCGTATGGTCACCTACCTGTCCTTACCGCCCCTCCACCCCAGGCGAGAGATGAGCGACCTCCACGACGACGGCACCGGCCGGCCCGACCCCGTCCTGGTCAGGCCCTATGTCGGCCCCGTCCCCGAGAAGCCCGCGCGCGACCCCGCCGACGCCCCGACGGTGATCCAGCCCGCGATCGTCGACGACGAGCCGACACCGCCGCCTACGCCCACCAAACGACCCCGGCGGGCTCTCGGCGTGCCGCTGCGGCTGCTGATCCTGGCCGGCGGTGTCGCCCTGGCGCTGGCGGTCGCAGGCTGGCTGATCTTCACGCCCGAGAAGGACACCACCCAGCCCGGAGCAGCCCTCCCCCATTTCACGACCGCCCTGCCGGCCGACCCCACGGCCGCCTCGGCCCGTGCGTCCGCCTCGCACAGCGCGTCGGTGTCGCCGTCGGTCTCCGCCAGCTCATCCGGCTCGGCGATCGCTTCGGCGCCCTCGTCGCCGGCCCCGTCGCTGACCTCGGCCGGGTCGACGCTCGCCCCGCCGCCCGGTTCCGCCCGCACCGGCAAGGTGACCGCCGCGAGCGGCCGCTGCCTCGCGATGGGCGGCCTGCTCGGCCTCGACGGCAGCCCGGTCATGGTGGCCACCTGCGCCAACCTGTCGGCCCAGTCGTTCACCCTGGCCACGGATGGCACCCTGCGGGTGTCGGGACGCTGCGCCGCGGTGACCGGCGACTCCACCGTCCATGTAGCCACCTGCGGCGACGCGGCCGCGGCCCAGTGGCGAGCCGGCCCGGCGAACTCCCTGGTCAACCCGTCCAGCGGCGCGTGCCTCACCGACCCGGGGCAGGCCGGCGCCACCACCCGCGTCAGTTCCTGCACCGGCGGGGCCAGCCAGTCCTGGTCCCTCCCCTGACACTCCGGCCACCCTGCCCCTCCGGCCGACCCCGGCCGATCCGGCCCTCCGGGCCACCCGACCCCTCCGGCCCACGCCGACCCCTCCGGCCCACGCCAACCCGTCAGGCCCACGCCGACCCCTCCGGCCCACGCCAACCCGTCCGGCCCACGCC
>NZ_KB903333.1:0-41663 GCF_000379645.1 Paractinoplanes globisporus DSM 43857 | reverse complement strand
CCCCCCGGCTCACCCCCGACACCCCGGCTCACCCCGACCCCTCCGGCCAACGCCGACCCCTCCGGCCCCTTCCCGCCCGCCGTGAGCCTTTCTCTCTCGCCGTGAGCCGCTCCCTCCCACCGTGAGCCGCTCCCCCACCGTGGGCTGCGGCCGTGCCTGGTTGCGCATGGAAACGCCAGCCGCCATCGAACGGCGCCGCGCGACCGCCCCTTGAGCCGAGCCGGCCGCATCACCGCCACCCCGCACAACCCGGCCGGTCGGCCGCATCACCCACGAATGCGCTGGTCAGGTGGCGTGGTGCCAAAGTGGCACCACATTTGAGCCAAGAAGGCTTGCGCGTGGTGCCATCCGGTGCCATGATGGTGCCATGGACTTGACCTCGTATGTGAACAACCTCGGACGCGAGTTCGCCACCCTCGCCGAGTCCAACGGCGACGAGGCGCGTGCGCTGGTCGAGCGCCTGACCGGGTCGCTCGAGTCGGCGATCCGGATGACCCTGCTGGAGGCGCTGTCGGGCGCGGCCGACGAGATCACCTGGGAGATGGCCCCGGGCTCGGTCGAGCTGCGACTGCGGGGCCGCGATCCGAGCTTCGTGGTGACCCTGCCGACCACCGCCGAGCCTGAGGCACCGGTCGCCGACACTGCGGGCGGTGACCTGTCCTTCGCCGAGGACGGCCCGGCCGCGCGCATCAACGTTCGCCTGCCCGAGCAGCTCAAGGCCGCGATCGAGGAAGCCGCGGCCAGGGAGGGCCGCTCGGTCAACGCCTGGCTGGTCCGGGCGGCGGCCGCCGGGCTCCAGCGGCCCGCCGGCGAGCAGCGGCCCGAGGCGCCCAACGCCGTGAAACGGGCCAAGCAGGGCTTCACCGGCTGGGTGCGCTGACCGCACCCGGCCCACCGACACCGTCACCACTTCGCGTCTCCGGCCTGCGGGGACGACCCACCAACCCATGAATCGGGGACAACCATGCCTACTTTCGAGACGCCCGAGCCCATCTCCGTCACCCTCGACCTCAGCGTCGGCTTCGTGCGGATCGCCGCGAGCGACCGCACCGACACCGTCGTCGAGGTCCGCCCGAGCGACGAGGCCGACGAGGCCGATGTGCAGGAGGCGCGGCAGATCCGGGTCGACTACGCGAACGGCACGCTCCGGGTCACCGGGCCGCGACACCGGTGGGACTTCTCCCGCAAGATCCGGTCGGTCGACGTGTCGATCGAGCTGCCGACCGGTTCCCGGGTGTCCGCGGCGGTCGTCGCGGGCGACATCCGCTGCGACGGCACGCTCGGCGAGGGCAAGCTCAAGACCTCCGCGGGCGGCGTCTGGCTCGAGCGGACGGCCGCGCTGGGCCCGGGCACGCCGGGCAACGTCGAGGCCTCCACCGGCACCGGCAAGATCCAGATCGGCGAGGTCGCGGGCAGCGCGATCGTCAAGAACTCCAACGGCGACACCACGATCGACGCGGTCGGCGGCGACGTGCGGGTACGCGCGGCCAACGGCGACATCCACGTCGGACGGGCCGGTGGCGGCGTCGACGCCAAGACCGCCAACGGCGCCATCCACCTCGGCGAGGTCGTCCGCGGCTCGGTCGTGCTCGGGAGCTCCAACGGCGACCTCGAGGTCGGCATCGCCCGCGGCACGGCCGCCTGGCTCGAGGTGAACACCGGGTTCGGGCACGTGCGCAACCAGATGGAGAGCGCGCCCGGCCCCGAGGAGTCCGCCGAGCGGGTCGAGGTCCGCGCGCACACCTCCTTCGGCGACATCACCGTCCACCACGCCTGACTCCGAGAAGAGGGAATGATGACCAGCACATCCTCCCGGCCGGCGATCGCCGTCACCGGGCTGCGCAAATCGTTCGGCGACCACGTCGTGCTCGACGGGATCGACCTGAACGTCCCGGCCGGAACGGTCTTCTCGCTGCTCGGCGCGAACGGCGCCGGCAAGACCACCACGGTCAAGATCCTGTCCACGCTGAGCCGCGCCGACGCCGGGGAGGCGCGGGTCGCCGGGTACGACGTCGCCCGCGAGCCGGACGCGGTGCGCGCCTCGATCGGCGTCACCGGCCAGTTCTCCGCGGTGGACAAGCTGTTCACCGGCGAGGAGAACCTGCGGCTGATGGCCGATCTGCACCAGCTCGGCCGGGCCGAGGGCCGGCGCCGGATCGCCCGGCTGCTCGACCAGTTCGGCCTGACCGACGCGGCCCGGAAGCCGTCGTCGGCCTACTCCGGCGGCATGATGCGGCGGCTCGACCTGGCGATGACGCTGATGGGCAGCCCGGAGGTGATCTTCCTGGACGAGCCGACCACCGGGCTCGACCCGCGCAGCCGCCGGGACATGTGGCAGATCGTCCGGGACCTGGTGGCCGACGGCGTCACCATCTTCCTGACCACGCAATACCTCGACGAGGCCGACGAGCTCGCCGACCGGATCGCGGTCCTCGACGGCGGCCGGGTGGTCGCCGAGGGCACCGCGGAGGAGCTCAAGCGCCGCATCCCCGGCGGGCACGTCCGGCTGAAGTTCGCCGGCCCGGAGGGTGTCGACGCAGCCCTGGGCGTCCTGGGCCAGGCCTCGCGCGACAACGACGCGCTCTCCCTGCGGGTGCCCAGCGACGGCAGCCTGCGCTCGCTCAAGACCCTGATCGACCGGCTCGACGAGCGGGCGATCGAGGTCGACGAGCTGTCCGTGCACACCCCCGACCTCGACGACGTCTTCCTGGCCCTCACTGACGAGAAGGTGACCGTGCGATGAGCACCCAGACCCTGGCTCCGGCCGACCTCCGCTTCCACCCGCTGCGCGACTCCGCGACGATGCTGCGCCGCAACCTCAAGCGCATGCTCCGATATCCGTCGATGACGGTGCTGCTCATCGGAATGCCGGTCGTCTTCCTGCTGCTGTTCGTCTACGTCTTCGGCGGCACGCTCGGCGCCGGGCTCGGCGGGGGCGGCGGGGGCGGCGGGCGCGACACGTACGCCAACTACGTGACGCCCGCGATCATCCTGATGACCATCGCGTCCGTGGTGCAGGGCACCGCGATCTCGATCGCCATGGACATGGCCGAGGGCATCATCACCCGGTTCCGCACGATGCACATCGCCCGGGTGTCGGTGCTGACCGGGCACGTGCTGGGCAGCGTGATCCAGGGGATGATCGCCCTGGCCGCGGTGATCGGCGTGGCCCTGCTGGTCGGCTTCCGGCCCGACGCCGGGCTGGGCGGGTGGCTGCTCACGGCCGGCTTCCTGGTGATCGTGACCTTCTCGCTGGTCTGGCTGTGCGTCGCGCTCGGCCAGGTCAGCGGGACGGTCGAGACCGCGAGCAACGCGCCGATGCCGCTCATCCTGCTGCCGTTCCTCAGCAGCGGGTTCGTCCCCACCGACTCGATGCCGGCCGGTCTGCGCTGGTTCGCCGAGCACCAGCCCTTCACCCCGATCATCGAGACCCTGCGCGGCCTGCTGATGGGCACCCCGATCGGCAACGACTGGTGGATCGCGCTCCTCTGGTGCGCCGCGATGGCCCTGGGCGGCTACCTCTGGTCGAAGAAGCTGTTCAACCGCGAGTCGGCGAGCTGACCGCCCCTCCCCGTGACATGTGCGGACTGCAAATTGCAGATAGGTTTTCGCACATAGTGATTCGCTGACGGCCGAAGGCTACCTGCAAGTAGCCTTCGGCCGTCATATTGGTCTCACGGGGTCACGAGGGGGGCACTGATGTCCACTAGCAGCGCAAGCAGGAGAAAACCGGCGTTCCGCGTGCTGTACCGGGGGCCCGGCATCACGGTCACGAGCTGGCACATCCACGTCGACGGGCTACGGATTCCCGTCCCGGAGCTGCACCACATGACCCGCTGTCTCACCTACCGCTACCCGATGGTGCGGGTCGCGGCGGTGACGGCGGGCCTGGAGCTGGCGATCGCCGTGCCGATCGCGGCGATCTTCGGCTCGGCCATGATGATCGCCGCCGGTCTCGTCTCGGCCGGCGGCATGGTGATCGGCGTCTGGGGCGACTCCCGGCGCAACCCCCGCTACCAGGAGATCCAGGCGACGCTGCACGGCCGCCGCGTCGTGGTCTTCGGCACGGGCGATCATCAGCAGTTCGGCTTCGTCTGGCGCGCCCTGATCCGCGCCACCGAGGTCAACAGCGAGCTTTATCCGTACGACTAGTGGTCGAACTCGTTCCGCTTCACGCCCGCGGTGAAGGCGCTCCACTCGTTCAGCGTGAACGAGAGGACCGGGCCCGACGTGTTCTTGCTGTCGCGCACCTGGATGGTCTCGCCCATCCGACGGGCCTCGACACACTGACCGTTGCTGCCGCTGCGCGTGCTCTTGCGCCAGTTCTGGTCGAGCATCCTGACTCCTTGGCTACTGCTCCGCATCGCGGATGTTCCGGATGATCGCGGCTGACTCGGACGGCGACAATGCCGACGATCGCAGGTCGTTGAAGACGATCGTGCATCGCTCCACGTCAGCACCCTCAGCGTAAAGGTCCCCGGTAAGACCTTCGATGTAAACCACTCCTGCGTGGTCGGGAAAACTGAGGATCGCGAACGAGGAGAGCATCGATGCGTACGCGCCCTCCCGGAACGGAATCACCTGGAGTGTGACGTTCCACAGCTCGGCGGCGTCGAGCAGGGCGGTGAGCTGATCGTTCATCACCCGAGGCCCGCCGATCTGCCGGTGCAGGACCGCCTCGTCCATGACCGCGATCAGCTTCAGCCGGCCCTGGCTGATGAGCTTCTGGCGCTCCATCCGGACCAGGACGCGCTGCTCGATCGACGACGGGGTCGGCTTGAAGGCGTCCGAGTTCGTCATGGCCCGGGCGTACGCCTCGGTCTGCAGCAGGCCCGGCACCACAATGGTCTCGAAGTTCTGCATCTGGTCGGCGGCCGACTCGAGGCCGATGTACTGCCGGTAGGCCTGCGGCAGGTCGCCGAACTTCGCCCACCAGCCGCGCCGCTTGCCCTCGCGAGCCATCGACAGCAGGGTCTCGCGCAGCTCGGCGTCGGTCACCCCGTACTCGTTGAGCAGCGCGGTCAGCGCCGGGCCCTTGATGCCGACCCGGCCCGACTCGATCCGGCGCAGCGTGCTCGCGGACACCTCGATGACGTCGGCCGCCCGCTCGGTCGGCACCTTGGCCTCGTCGCGCAGCCGGCGCAGCTGGGCGCCGAGCTGGAACCTCACGAACGTGGGACTGTCCACGGCGGCATTCTGCCCGATCGATGCCACGAGGTCACTCTTTGCGGTGACGCCGTACGGCTGCGTAATTGACCGGGTAAAAATGCGCGCGCAGACTGACGGACGTGGCGTCGGACCATGTTCCCGACCGGCCCTCGTGGCGCTGCCACCGTTGCGCAGCCCCGTGGCCTTGTGCCAGCGCGCGCGACCATCTCGCGGAGCGGATGGATCGGTTCACGCTCGCGGTGCACATGTGGGGGCAGCTCGACAACGCGGTCGGCGACCTTCCGAACGGTCCGGCGGCCGAGTTGTTCGACCGTTTCATCCACTGGACGCATTGAAGGCGGTGTCCACATCGCGCCATGGCGCTTGTGCGGCACGGCTATGGGGTGTTGGCGGGAGGCCGGGCCTCCTCAAAATTTGAACCGCTGCCCCGATGCGAAGGAGATTCAGGATGCCGCCCGGCACCTTGCCGGCCGTCGCGGGGCTACCGAAGACCCCGGCCGCACCCGCCCGCGCCACCACCCCAGCAGCGCCGGCGACAACGCTTCGCACCGACGACGTCCGTCCGCACGCCCCCGCGGCCGGCGCCGGGTGTGTGGCGCCGGTGCGGCCGGGCATCCCCGTCGCCCGGACGGATTTTCGCCGGATCAGCTTGCGGCGCACCTTTCGCCGGGCGGCCTCCCGGCGAAACTTCAGGTGCGCGTTCCACCGGCTGACGCTCCGCCGAGTCACGTTCTGCCGCCGCGGCTGAAGCCGCCGCCGAATGCCGCCGCGCCCGAAGCCGCCGAACGACGCCGCACCTGAAGCCGCCGAACGCGGCCGCACCTGAAGCCGCCGAACGCGGCCGCGCCCCAAGCGGCCGAACGCGGCCGCGCCCGAAGCCGCCGAACGACGCCGCACCTGAAGCCGCCGCCGCGGCGAAGTCAGAGCCAGCCTCGTTTGGCGGCCTGGAAGGCGAGCCCCGGCCGGCTGTCGACGCCCGCCACCGACATCAGCCGGTCGAGGCGACGTTGCACCGTCCGCTTGCTCACGCCGAGATGGGTGGCGATCGATTTGTCCGGCATGCCCGCCACGACCAGCGAAAGCAGCAGCTTGTCCGGCTCCTCGGCGCCGCCGCCGTCGATCGGCGTCGCCCGCTCCCAGTAGCTCTCGAACAGCGCGATCAACGCACCGAGCAACTCGCCCGAGCGCACCAGCGCGGCGGTCGGCTCGGCGACGCCCCATTCGGCGTCGGGCACGAGCGGGCAGATGGCCAGCGAGCCGTCCGCGACCGCGAGCCGCACCGGCAGCAGCGGAAGCGTCCGCGCCTGCTCGCCCCAGCCCACCGCCTCGGCGATCCCGGCCAGCTCGCCCGGCTTGTCCAGCAGCGCGCGCTCGTAGATCGCGCGGTACCGGACGCCGCGGGTCAGCGCGCTCTTCTCCTCGGCGTTGTCCGGCCCCTGCATGGCCAGCGGGTTGGCCCGGCAGAACCAGAGGATCTCGTCGCGCGCGGAGTCCTGCAGGTCGCGCAGCCGCTCGCGCAGCGTGTCGGCGCCCACCACGATCTCGACGAGGTGATCGGCGCTACGCCGCCGGGTGCTGCTGCGGTACTCCTCGCTGAGCGCGGCCACCAGTTGCCGCGCCGACTCGAGCGCCTCCTGCTCGCGCAGCAGGGCCTCGCCGAGCGCGACGTCGGGCGGCAGCGCGTGAAACGTGGGCCCCGGCGTAACCAGGCCCTTGCGCTGCAGCGTCTCGAGCAGCATCGTCGCCTCGCCGGACCCGATCCCGGCCCGCTCGGCGAACTCCTCCGTGCCCGCCCCGGCCATCCGCACGAGCAGCCGATAGGCGTGCTCCTCGGACGCGGGCAGGAGATCAAGGCGATCGACCACGGGCCCACTGTACGAACCGGGGGCCGCGCCGGCTAACCCGGCGCGGCCCGAAAATGATCAGATCTCGTGCTGGTACATCATGACGACGTCGGAGACGGTCAGCGAGCCGTCGCCGTCGTTGCGGGTGATGGTCAGCACGTTGTCGCTCTCCTTGAGCACACCGTCGTCGATGACCTCGTGCCAGGTGCGCGTCGGGTCGGTGCTGAACGTCGTGGTCAGCACGTCCGCGTTGTTCAGCGTCACCTTGAGCTCGGCGGTGCCGTTCGGATCGACCTTGAGCAGCAGGATCGAGCGCCCCGAGCCGAGCCCGGCCGCGCCGAACTTCGGGTAGTCGTGGTCGATGTCGCCGTTGGACTTCGGCAGCGTCACGGAGCTGTCCTGGACGACGGTGTAGTCGGTTAGGTTGGGCATGGTTCCCCCTCGTCGTACCGGCTCGCCCCCTGCGGGCCGGCTCGTAGTCCGAGCGTCGCGTGCCCCGCTGGAACGACCGCTGGAACGCGGGCTGGATCGGGAGGTCGGATGGGCTCGGCCCTGCGGTTCGAGCTGCTCGGTCCGCTGCGGGCCCGGCGCGGCGACGATCTCGTCGGGCTGGGCTCGGCGCAGCGGCAGGCGGTGCTGGCCACGCTGCTGCTGCAACCCCGCCGGCCGTTCGGCCGGGACCGATTGATCAGGGCCGTCTGGGGTGAGGAGCCGCCCGCGTACGCGGTGAACCAGCTCCAGAAACACATTTCCGCCCTCCGCGCCGTCCTGGCGCCGGACCGTCCGCTGAGCTGGACCGACCTCGGATACCTGCTGGCCGTCGAGCCGGACGCGCGGGATCTCGACGCGTTCGAGAGCCTGGTCGCGGCCGGCCGCTCGGCCCGGAATGCGGGTGACCCGGCCGGGGCCGTCGCCGCGTGGCGGACGGCGCTCGACCTGTGGCGCGGCCCGTTCTGCGACGGCCTGCCCGGCCCGTTCCTGGCGGCCGAGCGGCACCGGCTCGACGACCTGCGGTTGACCGTGGCCGCCGACCGGCTCGAGGCCGCGCTGGAGCTCGGCGAGAAGGCCCGCGGCCACCCCGGCGAGCCGGCCCGCGGCCACCCCGGCGAGCCGGCCCGCGGCCACCTCGGCGAGGCGCACGGCGGCCACCTCGGCGATACGACGGTCGCCGACGAGGCTCGCCGGCTGGTGTCCGAGCACCCGATGAACGAGCGGCTGCGCGGCCTGCTGATGCTGGCGCTCTATCGCGGCGGCCGGCGCGAGGCGGCGCTCGACGAGTTCCGCGGCCTGACCCGGCTGCTGCGCGACGAGCTCGGCGTCGAGCCGACCGCCGCCCTGCAGCGCCTGCACCGCCGGATGCTCGACGCCGATCCGGCCCTCGACCCGAGCGAGACCAGCCGGGAGACCACTCGGCAGACCGGGGTCGCGCCCGCCCAGCTCCCGGCCCGGCTGCCCGAGTTCGTCAACCGGGAGGACGAGCTCGACCGGCTCGACGCCCTGGTGGACGGGCGCGACGAGGCGCGGGTCGCGGTGCTCGCCGGCACCGCCGGGGTGGGCAAGACCAGCCTGGCCGTGCGCTGGGCCCACGGCGCCCGGGCCCGTTTCCCGGACGGCCAGCTCTACGCCGATCTGCGCGGCTTCGACCCGGACGGCGAGCCGGCCGACCCGGGCGAGGTGGTGCGGGACTTCCTCATCGCGCTGGCCGTGCCGGCGCACGCGGTCCCGCCGGCGCTGGCCGGGCAGACCGCCCTGTACCGCAGCCTGCTCAACGGCCGGCGGGTGCTCGTGCTGCTCGACAACGCGCGCAGCAGCGAGCAGGTGCGCCCGCTGCTGCCCGGCACCCCCGGCTGCCTCACGGTGGTGACCAGCCGCAACGACCTGACCGGGCTGGTCGTGGCCGAGGGCGCCCGGCCGGTCACGCTCGACGTGCCCGGGTTCGCGGCGTCCCGGCAGCTGCTGCGCGCCCGGCTCGGCGCCGAGCGGGTCGCGGCCGAGCCGGCCGCGGTGACCACGCTGATCGGCGCGTGCGCCCGGCTGCCGCTGGCGCTGGCCGTGGTGGCGGCCCGCGCGGTGACCCGGCCGCGCCTCTCGCTGGCGACGGTGGCCGAGGAGGTGCGGCGGGGCTTCGACGCGCCGGCCGAGGACCGGTCGGTCGACGTGCGGGCCGCGTTCGACTGGTCCTACCGGCAGCTCAGCCCGCCGGCCGCGCGGCTGTTCCGGCTGCTCGGGCCGCACCCGGGACCGGGGTTCGGCGTCGAGGCGGCGGCCAGCCTCGCCGGCGAGCCGGTGGCGGACGCCCGGCGGGGGCTGGCCGAGCTGGCCGGGGCGCATCTGATCGGCGAGCGCGCCCACGGACGCTTCGAGCTGCACGACCTGCTCCGCGCGTACGCGATCGGGCGTCATCGCGACGAGGACCCGGCGGCGGACCGGCACGCCGCGACCACCCGCCTGCTCGATCATTATCTGCACTCCGCGCATCGCGCGGACGTGCTGCTCAAGCCGCATCGCGACGACCGGGTGACGCCGGACCCGCCGGCGGCCGGCGTGACGATGGCCGATTTCGCCGACCGGCGGGAGGCGGCGGCGTGGCTGGCCGGCGAGCGGCCGGTGCTGCTCGCGCTGACCCGGCGGGAGAAGGGCTTCGAGGCGACGGTGGTGCGGCTGGCCTGGACGATGGTGTCCTTTCTCGACTACGCCGGGCACTGGCAGGACAAGGTCGACGTGCTCGGGGCGGCGCTGGCGGCGGCGGGCCGGCTCGCCGATCCGGCGTCGCGGGCCGAGACCCATCGGATGCTCGGCTCGGCCCTGGTGCGGCTCGGGCGGTTCGCCGAGGCGGCGGCCGAGCTCGACGCGGCGCTCGCCGAGTACGCGCGGGTCGGCGATCCGGGTGGACGGGCCCGGGTGCACCGGACGGCGGCCTGGGTTCTCGAACGGCAGGGCCGCGACCGGGAGGCGCTCGACCGGGCCCGGCTCGCGCTCGCCTCGCACCTCGCCGCCGGGAACGACGCCGGGGTCGGGCGGGCGCTCAACGCGGTCGGCTGGTTCCACGCGCGGCTCGGCGACCATCGGCGGGCGCTGACCCGGTGCCAGGCGGCGCTCGACCGGCAGCGGCGGATCGGCGACCGGTTCGGCGAGGCGGAGACCCTGGACAGCCTCGGCTTCATCCACCGGAGCCTGGGCGCGTACCCGGCGGCCGAGGTGCACTACCGGCGGGCGGCCGGGCTCTACCGCGAGTTCGGCGACCGGTACAACGAGGCGGACACGCTGGTCTCGCTGGGCGACACCTGCCGCGAGGCCGGCCGGCCCGACGCCGCACGGGACTGCTGGCGGGAGGCGCTGGAGATCTTCGAGACCCTGGAACACCCGGAGACCGCGGCGGTGCGTGACCGATTGCTGACCGCGCCTTGACCACCGCGCGGGCCGCGCCCAGCATGGTTCGCGGAGGTCACCATGACGACCACGAAGATCACCCGACAGGACCTGGACTCCCTCGCCGAGAAGATCGCGACCCTGAGCCTGACCGAGCACGAGCAGACGGTGCTGCTGGCCCTCTTCGCGATCGCCGCCGACTCCCTGGGCCGCACGCTGCCCGACACCGCGGTCACCCGTAGCACCCCCGGGGTCAGCGTCACCACGAGCGGCACCCTCCCCGACCTCGCCACCATCTTCGACCAGGCGTTCGCGCCCACGCTGACCGCGTCCGGCGGCGGCGACGGGTCGGACGACGTGGTCAAGGTCCAGCTGGGGAAGATCGGGCGGTGACCGTGGCCGGCGCGCCGCCGGTGGCCCTGGTCTCGATGCCGTTCGCCGACTGCGACCGGCCCTCCCTCCAGCTCGGATTGCTCGCGCCGGCGGTGGCTTCCGCCGGTTTTCCGGTACGCGTGATGCACGCCGGCCTGGACTTCGCGGCGCTGATCGGGGTGTCGGCGTACCGCGAGCTCGCGACGCATCGGGGGCGGCAGTTCGGCGACTGGCTGTTCTCGGTGGCAGCCTTCGGGCCGGCGGCTCCCGATCCGGACGGCGCGCTCGTGACGGACTTCTGCCCGCCGGTTGACTTGCTCGCCTTGCGCGACCGGATGGTGCCCGAGTTTCTCGACGCTCTGGCCGCCGATCCGCTGTGGCGGGAAATCCGATTTGTTGGATTTACCTCGACATTTCAGCAGAACACCGCGTCGTTCGCGCTCGCCCGGCGGCTCAAGGAGCGCTATCCCGCGCTGGTCACCATCTTCGGCGGGGCGAACTTCGAGGGCGCGATGGGCGAGGAGTACGCGCGGGCCATCGACGTCGTCGACCATGTGATCTCCGGTCCCGGGGAGGAGGCTCTTCCCGCCCTGCTGTCCAAACTGTCCGGCTTCGCGGCCGAATCGGCGGGCCCTCCGTCCGGCATTCCCGACTTCGACGAGTACTTCGCCCGGGCCGAGCGGCTCGGCCTGCTCGACCGGGACACCGTGCTGCTCCCGTTCGAGTCGAGCCGAGGCTGCTGGTGGGGCGCCAAGCACCACTGCACCTTCTGCGGCCTCAACGGCGAGACGATGGCCTACCGCAGCAAGCCGCCGGCGCAGGTCCTCGCCGAGCTGGAGACCCTGTCCCGCCGCTACCGCACCTTCCGGTTCGAGGCGGTCGACAACATCCTCGACCCGCGTTACCTCACGACCGTGATCCCGGCGCTCACGACGTCCGGATACGACCTGTTCTACGAGGTCAAGGCCAACCTCTCGCGGGACGATCTACGCCTGCTCGCGCGGGCCGGGGTCCGGCGGCTGCAACCCGGGCTCGAGTCGCTCAGCTCGCGCGTGCTGGGCCTCATGGACAAGGGCGTACGCGCGGCACAGAACGTCTGCCTGTTGAAGTGGGCGCGGTACTACGACATCGACGTGGCCTGGAACCTGTTGTGGGGCTTCCCCGGCGAGACGCCCGACGATTACGCCGCGCAGGCCGCCGCCATTCCGCACCTCGTACACCTGCAGCCGCCGGACTCGGCCGACCGGATCTGGCTGGAGCGTTTCAGCCCGCTGTTCAACGCCGGTTCCTACGAGCCCGAGCCGAGCTATCGATACGTCTATCCGCCCTCGGTCGATCTGTCCCGGGCCGCGTACTTCTTCGAGTGGCCGGAGCAGCTCGACGACGCCGTCTACGCCGGGGTGCGGGACGAGGTCGAGCGGTGGAAGGCGCTCTGGTCGTCGAGCGAGCGGCCGGAGCTGACCTATCGCGCCATTCCCGGCCTGCTCCAGATCCGGGACCGCCGCCCCACCTTCGCGGCCGGGACCTACACGTTCCCCGATCCGGTCGCCGCCATCTACCTGGCCTGCGACGATCGGCCCCGCTCGGTCGCCGCTGTCGCCGGTGCGCTGGATATCGCGTACGACATGGTGGAAAAGGTCTTTGAAGAGCTCGCCGCGCGCGGCCTGATGTTCCTCGACGGCGATCGCGCCATCGGTCTGGCCCTTCCGGCCATCCCCGGGCGATAGATTTTCTTCCCATGCACAAGCTCTCCCGGGCGGAGGCGCGACGCATCGCGGTGCGGGCCCAGCTGCTCGACGCGGCGCGCCCCGACAATCTGCTCGACATGGTGCACGGGCTGACGCTGCTGCAGGCCGATCCGACCGCGGCGGTAGCACCCAGCGCGCACCTGGTCTCCTGGAGCCGCATCGGCTCGGGCTACTCCCCCGCCGATCTCACCGATGCGCTGGCCGGCCGGCAGTTGCTGGAGCTGCGCGGCATGATCCGCCCGGCCGAGGACATCGCGCTCTACCGCGCCGAGATGGCCGCCTGGCCCGGTACCGGCAAGCTCGTCCGCTGGCAAGAGCAAATCAGGGATTGGGTACGCGCCAACGACGCGTGCCGCCGAGACGTGCTGGCCCGGCTGGACGCGGACGGACCGCTGACGATCCGGGAGCTGCCGGACACGTGTGCGGTGCCGTGGCGGTCGAGCGGCTGGAACAACAACCGCAACCTCGACCGGCTGCTCGACCTGATGGTGCAGCGCGGCGAGGTGGCGCTGGCCGGCCGCCGCCGCGGCGACCGGCTCTGGGACCTGGCCGAGCGCGTCTACCCGGACGACCCGGTGGTGCCGCTCGAGGAGGCGCTGCGCCGGCGGGACGAGCGGGAGCTGACCTCGCTCGGCCTGGTGCGCGGCCGGTCCGCCCAGGTCGAGCCGTTCGTCGGGGAACCGGCGGTGGTCGAGGGCGTCCGCGGCCGGTGGCGGGTCGATCCCGCCCAGCTGGACCAGCCGTTCGAGGGCCGGGTCGCGCTGCTGTCCCCGCTCGACCGGCTCGTCTTCGATCGCAAGCGGATGACCGGCCTGTTCGGCTTCGACTACCAGCTGGAGATGTACAAGCCGGCCTCGAAGCGCAGGTGGGGGTACTGGGCGCTGCCGATCCTGGCCGGCGACGAGCTGGTCGGAAAGGTCGACGCCACCGCCGACCGGAAGGCGGGCGTGCTGCGGGTGGACGCGATCCACGAGGACGTCGCCCTCGACGAGGCCGCGGTGACGGCGGAGATCAAGGAGCTGGCGGACTGGCTCGGGCTGGAGCCGGTGGGCTCGATCGCCACCTGATTGCATCGATCTCTGTCAATGGTTATCGTGCGCTGTGAACGATAACAACGATCACCGGGGTGGCGTGGGACACGCCGGTGGAGGAGGTCCCCCATGCGTCGTCCCACGATCGCGCTGCTCGCCGCCGCGCTCATTCTCGCCTCGGCCTCGCCCGCCCGGGCCGCGACCACCTGGGTGGTGGCCGCCGACGGGTCCGGCAACTACACCACCATCCAGGCCGCGCTCGCCGTAGCCAAGTCCGGCGACACCATCTCGGTGAAGGCCGGCACGTACCGCGGCCAGGTGTCGATCCCCGCGTCGAAGTCGGGCGTCACCATCAAGGGCGCCACCGGCACCGCCACCGACATCGTGATCACCGGCAACACGCCGCAGGGGTCCGGCGGCGCGTCCGGTAGCGCCACCGTGCTCAACCTGGCCGCCAACACCACGATCACCGGCGTGACCATTGCCAACACGTACGGCTCGGGAATTCAGGCCTTGGCTCTCTATGCCGGCGGCGACCGGCAGGTCTACCGCAACGTCCGGCTGCTCGGGTACCAGGACACGTTCCTCTCCTGGGGCGGCACCGGCAGCAAGCAGGTCCGGCAGTACGTCTACAAGAGCTACATCGAGGGCGCGGTCGACTTCATCTACGGCAACGGCGCGCTGGTCATCGACAGCTCGACGATCCGCTCGCTCGACCGCGGCAGCAGCAACAACGGCTACATCACGGCCGCCGCGACCAACGCGTCCAACCCGTACGGAATCTTGATCACCCGCTCGACCCTGTCCTCGCCCGCCGCCGCCCAGACCGTCGCACTCGGCCGCTGCTGGCACGCCGGCGGCGCCACCGACGCGATCGGCCAGGTGCTGGTGCGCGACTCGGCGCTGGGCGGCCACATCCGGCAGGCCGGCGCCTGGCAGGACATGAGCGGCTTCTCCTGGAAGACGTGCCGCTTCACCGAGTACAACAACTCCGGCGCCGGCGCCACGCAGGGCACCTCCGACCGCCCCCAGATGAGCGCCTCCACCGCCGCGAACTACACCTCCCAGAAGTACCTGGCCGGCGCCGACGGCTGGAACCCGGTGCAGTAACGGAACGCGCGGACCGGGCGGCGCGTCGGATCCCCGTGCACGCCACGCGAATCCTCACCGCCGCCCTGGCCGCGTCCGCCCTGGGCATGATGGCGGCCTGCGCGAACGATGCCAGCGAAAAGACGGCCGATGCCAGAGAAACCGCCGATGCCGGACAAAAAGGCGCGCCGGGCCCCGTCGACTGCGGCACGTTCGTCCTGGGCCAGGGCGAGAAACTGCCCGCCGGCACGACCTCATGCCTGCTCGACGCCGCCCGCGCCGGGCGCCCGGCCCAGCTCCGCGTGACCCGCCCGACCACCGAGGGCGACCCGATCCCCTTCACCTACACGGTCCGCACCGACGGCAAGATCGAGCTGGTCACCGACACCCGACAGGACAAATTCGGCCCGCAGAGGATCACCCGCGACATCTGCACGGGCCCGGCCGCGACGCCCTACGGCATCGAGTTCGCGTCGTGCGTGCCGGAGTGACGCGGGTCAGAGGTCGAACTCGCCGTCCTTGGCACCGCCGACGAAGGCCTCCCACTCGCGCAGTGTGAAGACCAGGGCAGGCCCGGCGGGGTTACGGGAATCGCGGACGGCGACGATGCCGGGCAGGTTGTCGGCGACCTCGACATAGTCGTGGTCGCCGGTCGACCGGCTGCTGCGGCGCCATACCGCGCCGGACAGGTCCGTTGCTGAGGTCATCGCGAGTCAGTTACGAAGGTCGAACTCGCCGTGTGTCACGCCGTCGATGAACGCGGCGAAAACGGCGCGATCGAAGGCGAGGATCGGGCCGTGCCGGTCCTTCGAGTCGCGGACCAGGATGGTGTCGCGTTGCGGAGCCACCTCGACACAGGCACCGCCGCTGCTGCGGGTGCTCGTGCGCCAGCGTGGCGTGTCCTCACGACCGTCCACGGTCTGTTCACCACCTATCTAGACCGGCCGGAAGCGCCGTTGCACACGGCCGGGAAGCAGTATATGACCAAATTCGTCCGCTTTTTTGTGGAACTCAAGGGCCGAACCTCAGCGAGCATAGTCCCATGGCGGCAAATTCCCAACTGCACTTTGCAGGTCATGGGTTAGGGTTGTACAACGATCACCGGAGGGAGGACCCATGACCGACGGCGTCGGACCCGCGCTCGCCCGCATGCGGCTCTCCAACCAGCTGCGTGAGCTGCGCGACGAGCGGCCCGCGGCCGAGGTCGCCCGGGCCATGCACTGGTCGCTCTCCAAGCTCAACCGCATCGAGAACAACAAGGTGACCATCCAGCCGATCGAGGTCGAGGCGCTCGCCCACCACTACGGCGTGAGCGATCCGGTTGAGGTCCAGCGGCTGGTGCGGCTCTCGGTGGCCTCCCGCCGGCGCATGTGGTGGCGGGACGAGCACGAGCACCTCGACGAGGACTTCCTCAACTTCATCGCGTTCGAGAACGACGCCTCGCACCTCAACGGATATCAGGCCACCTTCGTCCCGCCCGCGCTCCAGACGCCCGAGTACGCGATCGCGCTGACCTCGTCGATCCTGCGCAAGCCGCCGCGCCACCCGGAGGTCCGCAAGATCGTGGACGTGCGGCTCAAGCGGCAGGAGACGCTGCGCGAGCGCCTCGCCGGCGACACCCCGCCACGGATCAGCCAGGTGATCGACGAGGGCGTGCTGCTCCGCCCGGTCGGAGGCGACAAGGTGATGGCGGCCCAGCTCGACCACCTCGTCGAGGTCGGCGCCCAGCCCGACATCGAGATCGTCGTGCTGCCGTTCCGACTCGGCGTCCACCCCGGACTCGGCGGCTCGTTCGAGCTGCTGACCTTCTCCGAGGACGACGACCTCGACGTGGTTTTCATCGAGACGCCGGCCATCGAGTTCCTCCTCACCGACGCGGAGGAAACGGCACCGTTCCGTGAGATCATGAAGGAGTTGCTGGCCACCGACGCGGCCGGCGACAGCCTCGATCGCGCCGTTGCCAACGCGGTCAGGGCCTTACGCCAGTGAGCGGTCCGAATTCACGGATCATGTAACCGGTCATGGTCCATTTCCGACCAGGACAGTCGCACTTCTCTTCACGATCGAAACGTTGTCGGTATCGTGGTTGTCACTCACGACCTTAACGAACGATCAGTCGCCTCAGCTCTTGTGAGAGGAGCCCCTCTCCCTCCATAACCCCACCTCAGGACGACGCCGTAGTCGGACCTCCGCACGCAGAGAGGCCTCGTCATGCCAGACATCATCGGACCGGCGATCGCCCGCGACCGGCTCCGCGCACACCTGCGCGAGCTTCGCGAATCCCGCGGCCTCTCCCACGACGAGGTGGACCAGCCGCACATCAACGAGGTGGAGTCCGGCCTGCGCCTGCTCCCGCCGCTCGAGGTGGCGGCGCTGCTGGCCCGCTACGAGGTGGACGACGCCGAGGCCGAGCGCCTGCTGCTGCTCGCCCAGATCGCCTGGTCGCGGCCGTGGTGGGCGCGGCACGGGCTGACCGACGAGTACCAGGACTACGTGGCTTACGAGGCCGAGGCGACCCGGATCAGCATCTACGAGCCGCTGCACGTGCCCGGTCCACTCCAGACGCCCCGGTACGCCCGGGCGGCGACCGCCGTCATCCTGCGGCTGCCCGAGACCGACCCGGCGGTGGTGGCCCGGGCCCAGGTGCGCGCCGAGCGGCAGGGCCGGATCGCCGCGCGGGCGGCCGCCGGGGACGCCCCCGATTTCGTCGCGATCGTCGACGAGGTCGTCCTGCGCCGCGCGATGGGTGGCGCCGAGGTGATGGCCGAGCAGCTCGACCGGCTGGCCGCGGCGGCCGAGAGCGGCCAGGTCATGCTCGTGGTCCTGCCGACGCGGCTGGGCGGGCACTCCGGGCTGGGCGGCGTGTTCGAGCTGCTCGAGTTCGGCGACGACGCGAGCCTGACGACGGTCCTGCTGGAGTCGGCGATCCGCGACCACATCGTGCGCGGCGCCCACGTGCGGGCTCTCTACCGGCCGATCGTTGACGATCTGATCGGCATCGGCCTGCGCGGGGCCGACGCCGTCGCGCTGGTGCGGGAGATCCGCCAGGAGATCGAAAGTTAACACTCGGGCTGGAAACGGCGGGGTAACGTGGAGGGAACCGGGAGCGTCGCGCGGGCGAGACGGGGGCGGGCAGTATGCCGGATCAGGTCGGCCAGGCGATCGCTCGGGAACGGCTTCGGTCACGCCTCGTCGAGCTGCGCCGGCTCAGCGGCCTTAGCCCCGACGCGGTCACCGCGCGCACCCACTGGTCACTGTCCAAGCTGAACCGGATCGAGACGGGCACCGTCACCGTTCAGCCGCTCGACGCGCAGGCGCTGCTGCAGATCTACGGCATCGACGACCCGGGCGAGGTCGCGACGATCACCGAGCTCGCGGTCACCGCGCGCCGCCGTCAGTGGTGGAGCGGATTCCAGCTGGAGCCCGAGGTCCGCGACTTCGTCGCCTACGAGAGCACCGCCGCGCGCATCACCGCTTACCAGGCGCTCCACATCCCCGATCTCGTGCAGACCGAGGCGTACGCCCGGATGGCGCTCACCGCCGCGGCCGGCAAGAAACCGGACGACCCGGGAGTGCAGAGCGCCCTTGAGTTGGTCCTGCGGCGCCAGGTCGAGTTCGACAAGCGAGGGGGGTCGGTTCAGCTGACCGCCGTGCTCGACGGTGCCGTGCTGGAGCGCCGGATCGGTGGCGGGGCGGTGATGCGGGTGCAACTCGACCGGCTGATCCAGGTGATCGCCGACCAGCGGGTACGGCTGGTCGTGGTTCCGCTCAAGCACGGCATGATGCCCGGTGCGGGCGGCGGTTTCGAGCTGCTCGAGTTCCCCGGCGCCGAGGACCCGGACGTGGTCTTCGTCGAGTCGCCGCTACGCAACCTGCTGGTCCGCGACAAGGACGCGATCGCCGGTTACCACGACGCCGCCGACGCGCTGATCGATTCCGGCCTCACCCGGGACGCGGCGATCAAGGAGATTCGCCGGGTGCTGGCCGATCTGTGAACGGCAGCACGACCGTGCGGAGCGGGGGAAAACCGTTGAAACCGACCGAGGCGTACGTGGCGGTGTAGGCGCCGGTGCCGTGGATCCGCACGAGGTCGCCGGGGCGCAGCGCCATCGGCAGCTCGTACGTCGTGTGCTGGTAGAGGATGTCGACGCTGTCGCAGGTCGGGCCGGCGAGGATCACCGGGGCGGTGCGGGCGCCGTCGTGCGGGGTGGTCAGGCGGTACAGGATCGCCTCGTCCTCGGTCTCGGCGAGCCCGCCGAAGCGGCCGACGTCCAGGTAGACCCAGCGCGGTTCGTCGGCATAGGACTTGCGGGAGACCAGGACGACCTCGGTGTGCAGGACCCCGCAGGGCGCCGCGATGTACCGGCCGGGCTCGATCATCAGGCGGGGACGGTGCGTGGGGAAGTGCCGGTCGACGGCGGTGGCGATCACCGAGGCGTACGTCTCGATGGACAGCGCCGCCGCGAGATAGTCCACCGGAAAGCCGCCGCCGCAGTTGAGCAGTCGCAGGGCGATGCCCTCGGCCCGGAGCAGCGAGTAGAGCGCGGCCGCCTCGGCGATGCTCGGCTCCCACCGGCCCGGATCGAGCTGTTGCGAGCCGACGTGGAAGCACACCCCGGCCGGGTCGAGCCCGTTCCGCGCCGCCCACCGGATGAGGTCGGCGGCCATCTCGGGTGCGCAGCCGAACTTGCGGCTCAGCGGCCAGCGGGCGCCCTTGCTCGACGCGAGCACCCGGCAGATCACGGTGGATCCGGGGGCGTGCTCGGCGAGCTTCTGCACTTCGCCGAGACTGTCGAAGGCAAAAGTCCGCACACCCTTCCCGTACGCGTACGCGATGTCCTCGGCCTTTTTGATGGTGTTGCCGAACGACAGCACGGAGGGATCGGCGCCCGCCGACAGACAGAGATCCACCTCGTTGCGGCTGGCCACGTCGAAGTGACACCCGGCCGCGACCAGCTCGCGCACCAGCAGCGGCTCGGGGTTGGCCTTGACCGCGTAGTAGACGGGCACCTCGGGGAAGGCGGCGGAGATGCGGCGGTACTGCTCGACCGCGACCCCGATGTCGATCAGCAGGTAGGGGGTGTCCATCAGGGCAGGGGCTCGCCGAAGGTCTCCCGGATGCGGTACAGATCGCGCAGCCGGGGTTCGGTGCTGCCGGCCACCCACCGGCTGATCGTCTTGGTGGAGACGTCGAGCCGGCGGGCCGCGGCCTCCATGGTCAGGCCCTCCTCGTGCAGCCGGCCGGCCAGCCATTTGGCGAACGTCGTGCGCTCGACCGGCGCCGGGGAGATCGGCGCGACGGCGGGACGCTGCGCCGGCACGGGCGGCCGGGGGATCCGCACGGGGGCGACGTCGGGCGCGAACAGCACGTCGACCTCGGCGGCGTCCGGGAAGATCCGTAGCGACACCTGGATGGTCCCCGCCTCGCCGGCGCCGTCCAGCAGCACCTCGGCGACCCGCTCGCAGAGGATCCGGATGTCGTCGTCGGACACCGGAGTGCCGGTCAGCTGGCGGCGCACGAAGTCGCGCACGTCGGGCAGCGCGGCCGGGCGCGCGGGGAACGCCTGCTCCACCACCTCGATGGGCAGGATCTCGATGTTCTCGACCATCAGCCCTCCGTCGCAGATTCCCTGTGGCGAGCTTACGGTGATGGGACGCACTCGATCGAGTGATGACGGGCTTTCGCGTTCCGCGCAAGTTGCATAACATCGCCCTCGATCTCGGATCGGATGGTGAAGGCCGGTGGACACCCCGCCCGCGGACGAGAATGAGCAGGTTCTGCACATTCTCTGGATGAACGGCGGCCTCAGCTGCGACGGCGAGTCGGTGGCGCTGACCGCCGCGACCCAGCCCAGCATCGAGGAGATCGTGGCCGGCGCCCTGCCCGGGTTGCCACCGATCGCCATGCACTGGCCGTACTTCGACTTCGACAGCGGGCCCGACGGGGGCGGCGGCAGCTTCATCGAGTGGTGGCACCGGGCCGACCGGGGCGAGCTCGACCCGTTCATCCTGATCGTCGAGGGATCGGTGCCCGACGAGACCAACAAGGCCGAAGGCTACTGGAGCGGGTTCGGCAACGACCCCGAGACCGGGCAGCCGATCACGGCCGGCGAGTGGCTGAACCGTCTGGCGCCGAAGGCCACGGCCGTGATGGCGGTGGGGACCTGCGCGGCGTACGGCGGCGTGCACGCGATGGCCGGGAACCCGACCGGCGCCATGGGCGTGCCCGACTACCTGGGCTGGGACTGGACGTCAAAGGCCGGGCTGCCGATCGTGTGCGTGCCGGGCTGCCCCACCCAGCCGGACAATCTCGCCGAGACGATCTTGCAACTTCTCTACCAGCTCGGCGGCCAGGCGCCGGAGATGGCGCTGGACGAGTCGCTGCGGCCGCGCTGGCTGTTCGAGTCGACCGTCCACTCCGGCTGCGACCGGGCGTCCTTCTACGACCAGAGCGACTTCGCGACCGGGTACGGCTCGACGAACTGCCTGGTCAAGGTCGGCTGCTGGGGTCAGGTCGTGCGCTGCAACGTGGCCAAGCGCGGCTGGATCAACGGCGTGGGCGGCTGCCCGAACGTGGGCGGCATCTGCATCGCGTGCACGATGCCCGGCTTCCCGGACAAGTTCATGCCGTTCATGGAATCGACCGCGCCCGAGACCGCTCCGGCCGCCGGATATGCCCCATTGATTCGCACGCTTCGCGGTTTCACGCTGCGGGTCGCCGCGCACTGACGGTTGCTCCGTGACATCCCCCGGGAGCACGAAGCGCCTCCGAACCTGGTGGACACAACTGTCCGATGAGGCCGCTGACCAGGCGCTTCGCATGATCGTGCGGTAGGGGATCCGAACCACATCTGGGCGGACAGCAGTGGGTCTGGTGCCCGTGACCTGCCGTCGTGCAGCCTGGTGACCGTGCCGGATACCACCGGCTACATGGCGTGACGACCCGGCGCGCCGCCCAGCGACGACTCAAGAGGTGGGACTGCCTTGATCTGGCATCGATTCACAGCGCGACGGGCGCTGACGGCGATACCGATGGAATGCGCCCGCGGCACCTCGACCCGCTCACACGTCCCCATGGTGATCCGCGAGCCGGAGGCCGGCTGGTGGGAGGCGCAGGCCCGCGCGACCGTGACGGTGGCCGAGGTCCGGGAGAGCGACGCCGCCTGGCATCCCGAGATGGTGATGTCCCACCTCGCCGCGCTCGCCGTCGACGACGAACTCCTGGTCGTCTTCGGCTCCCACGTCCGATCGGTGCAGCACGCCATGGTCGCCGACCTGCGTTCCCGTCTTCCCCGGCACGAGGTCGTCGCGATGCGGGTGCGGCACCGGCACGGCGACCTGCTGCGGGACGCGGCGACCGTGGAACGGCTGCTCGACGCGGGCAGCCTTCCGGTGGTGGTCACGCCGATCGCGGCCATGCACGACGTCACCGCCGAGATCGCCAGTTACCTGCGGGCCGATCGGGTGCTGCGGGTGCTGCGCACGCTGGAGGGCGCCGAGCTCTGCCCGGTGTGGGAACGCCACCCGGAACCGAGCGTCAATTAGCCCCGAGCCACTGATACCAGGTTTCGATGTTGTCCCCCCGGGTCGCGGACAGCGCCAGGACCTCCGCCTTCGGGTTGACCGAGGCGACGTGCGCACGGCAGGCGCCGAGGTCGAAGTCGACGTACGGCAAGAGATCCACCTTGTTCACCACAACCAGATCGGCAGCAGCGAATATGTATGGATACTTCAACGGTTTGTCGGTCCCCTCGGTCACCGAGATGATGACAACCCTCCCCCGCTCCCCCAAGTCGAACAACGCCGGACAGACCAGGTTCCCCACGTTCTCCACGAACAGCAGTGCCCGCCGTTCCGGCCTGAGGCGGTCGATGGCGTCGCGCAACATGGCCGCGTCCAGGTGGCAGCCGGCACCGGTGTTCACCTGCACGACCGGGCAGCCGGTCCTGCTGATGCGCTCGGCGTCGAGCCGGGTCTCCTGATCGCCCTCGACCACCGCGACCGGCCGTGCGGCAGCGGCCAGGTCGCGGATGGTCCGTTCCAGCAGCGTCGTCTTGCCGGAGCCGGGTGAGCTCATCAGGTTCACGGCCGTTATCTCGCGGCTCTCGAGAAAGGCTCGATTTGTCGCGGCCAGCTCGTCGTTCTTGGCCAGGACCTTCTGCTCCAGCGTGATCTCTTCATGATGATGATCGTGAGTGTGTCCGCAGCCGCAGGTCGCGCACATCGGGTCAACCCACCTCCATCGAGACGATCTGGAGCTCGCGCCCGGCCGTGACGGCCAGATCGGCGCTCCCGCAGGGGCAGAGCAGGATCGGGTCGGGCAGCTCCACCTCGGCCCCGCACTCGTGGCACAGCGCCGCGCCGGCCCGCTCCTCGATCTCGAGCCGGGCGCCGTCCGCGACCGTCCCCTCGACCGCCAGGTCGAAGCAGAAACGCATGGCCGCGGGCACCACGGCGGTCAGCTTTCCAATTCGGACGGTCACGCGTCGCACACGGCGTCCGTCGGCGCGGTCGCATATTGCGTTCACTATGTCTTCCGCGATCGCGAGCTCGTGCATTTCGTTCGCCTCGGACAGGTGGGTATCGACGGAGCGGATTGACATTGTCACACACCGCAGGACTACTGTGTTACCTGCCTCACACGTACGGGCCGAGCGTCGACCCCACTGCCGCAGGGGTCATGGATGACCCCGGAAAGATGGGTCCTTCATGCCGGACGATCCCCTCATCCATGTCCTGTGGATCAATGCGGGCCTCAGCTGCGACGGAGACTCGGTCGCGTTGACCGCTGCCACCCAGCCCAGCGTCGAGGAGATCGCCCTCGGCGCCCTGCCCGGCCTGCCGCGGGTCGCCGTGCACTGGCCGCTGATCGACTTCGAGAACGGTCCGGTCGGTGGGGCCGACGACTTCCTCGAGTGGTTCTTCAAGGCCGACCGCGGCGAGCTCGAGCCGTTCGTGCTGGTGGTCGAGGGGTCGATCCCCAACGAGCTGCTGCACGAGGAGGGCTACTGGTGCGGCTTCGGCAACGACCCGGCGACCGACCAGCCGATGACCACGAGTGAGTGGCTCGACCGGCTCACGCCGAAGGCCACCGCCGTCGTCGCCGTCGGCACCTGCGCGACGTACGGCGGCATCCACGCGATGGCCGGGAACCCGACCGGCGCCATGGGCGTGCCCGATTACCTCGGCTGGGAGTGGAAGTCCAAGGCCGGCATCCCGATCGTCTGCGTGCCGGGCTGCCCGATCCAGCCGGACAACCTCGCCGAGACGCTGACCTACCTGCTCTACCAGGCGACCGGCCAGGCCCCGATGATCCCGCTCGACGAGGCGCTGCGCCCGGCCTGGCTGTTCGGCAGCACCGTGCACGAGGGCTGCGACCGGGCCGGGTACTACGAGCAGGCCGACTTCGCCACCGAGTACGGCTCGCCCAAGTGCATCGTGAAACTCGGCTGCTGGGGCCCGGTCGTCAAGTGCAACGTGCCCAAGCGCGGCTGGATCAACGGCGTCGGCGGCTGCCCGAACGTGGGCGGCATCTGCATCGGCTGCACCATGCCCGGCTTCCCCGACAAGTTCATGCCGTTCATGGACGAGCCGCCGGGCGGCCGCCTGTCCACCACGGCTATCGGCTGGTACGGCGCCGCGATCAAGCGGTTGCGGGCCATCACGACGCACACGCTGGACCAGGAACCCAAGTGGCGCCGGCCGGGCAAGCAGCTGCTGAGCGGGGGGAACAACCGATGACCACGACCGATCCCGAACTCGTCGAGATGGCCTGGGACCCGATCACCCGGATCGTCGGCAGCCTCGGCATCTACACCAAAATCGACTTCGCGAACAAGGTCGTGGCCGAGTGCCACAGCACCAGCTCGATCTTCCGCGGCTACTCCATCTTCATGAAGGGCAAGGACCCGCGGGACGCCCACTTCATCACGAGCCGCATCTGCGGCATCTGCGGCGACAACCACGCAACCTGCTCCTGTTACGCGCAGAACATGGCGTACGGCGTGAAGCCCCCGCACCTCGGTGAGTGGATCGTGAACCTCGGCGAGGCGGCCGAGTACATGTTCGACCACAACATCTTCCAGGAGAACCTGGTCGGGGTCGACTACTGCGAGAAGATGGTCAGCGAGACCAACCCGGGCGTGCTCGATCAGGCCAACCGCACCGAGGCGCCCCAGGCCGGCATGCACGGCTACCGCACCATCGGCGACATCATGCGCTCGCTGAACCCGTTCACCGGCGAGTTCTACCGCGAGGCGCTGCAGGTCAGCCGCATGACGCGGGAGATGTTCTGCCTCATGGAGGGCCGGCACGTCCACCCCTCGACGCTGTACCCGGGCGGGGTCGGCACGGTCGCCACGATCCAGCTGATGACCGACTACCTGACCCGGCTCATGCGCTACGTCGAGTTCATGAAGAAGGTCGTGCCGATGCACGACGACCTGTTCGACTTCTTCTACGAGGCGCTGCCCGGTTACGAGCAGGTCGGCAACCGGCGCATCCTGCTCGGCTGCTGGGGCTCCTTCCAGGACCCGGAGCACTGCAATTTCAAGTACGCCGACATGACCGACTGGGGTCGCAAGATGTACGTGACCCCGGGCATCGTCGTGGACGGCCAGCTGATCACCACCGACCTCGTCGAGATCAACCTGGGCATCCGCATCCTGCTCGGCTCCTCCTACTACGAGGACTGGACCGACCAGGAGATGTTCGTGACCCGCGACCCGCTGGGCAACCCGGTCGACCGCCGGCACCCGTGGAACCAGCACACGAACCCGCGCCCGCAGAAGCGCGACCTCGACGGCAAGTACAGCTGGGTGATGTCGCCGCGCTGGTACGACGGCCAGAACTACCTGGCCCTGGACACCGGCGGCGGCCCGCTGGCCCGGCTCTGGTCGACCGCGCTGGCCGGCCTGGTCGACATCGGCTACGTCCAGTCCACCGGCAGCAGCGTGAAGATCAACCTGCCGAAGACGGCACTCAAGCCCGCGGTCGAGTTCGAGTGGAAGATCCCGCGGTGGAGCAACACCATCGAGCGCAACCGGGCCAGGACCTACTTCCAGGCGTACGCGGCGGGATGTGCTCTTCATTTCGCGGAGAAAGCGCTCGCCGAGATCCGGGCCGGGCGCACCAAGACGTGGGAGCCGTTCGAGGTGCCCGACGAGGGCATCGGCTGCGGTTTCACCGAGGCGGTCCGCGGCGTGCTGTCGCACCACATGGTCATCCGGGACGGGAAGATCGCGAACTACCACCCGTACCCGCCGACGCCGTGGAACGCGAACCCGCGCGACAGTTACGGCACGCCGGGGCCGTACGAGGATGCCGTCCAGGGCCAGCCGATCTTCGAGGAGAACGACCGGGAGCATTTCAAGGGCATCGACATCATGCGTACGGTGCGCAGCTTCGATCCCTGCCTGCCGTGCGGCGTGCACATGTACCTCGGCGGCGGCAAGAAACTCGAGCTCCTGCACTCGCCGACCCAGTCCGCCGGGGCGTAGTGCGTGGCCGTCAAGGACTGGCGGGAGTACGCCTCCCGCATCGACGTGCTCCTGGCCACCGCGGGCAACGACGGCGAGGAGCTGGTGCGCACGGTCGCCGACCTCTACGGCGCCGGGCTGGAGCGGATGCTCGAGCTGCTGCACGAGCGGGGCGCGCTCACCGACGAGGTGCTCGACGCGCTGGCCGGCGACGACCTGGTCGCCGGCCTCCTGCTCGTGCACGGCCTGCACCCGCACGACGCGCCGACCCGGATCGGCCTCGCCATCCGGGGCACCGGGGTCGAGCTGATCGAGGTCACCGCCGACGGGGTGTGCCGGCTGCGGGCCGCGCACGGGCACCGGCCGCACGGCATCGAGCAGCTCATCGACGCGGTGGCGCCCGAGATCACCGCGGTCGAGATCGAGACGCCGAAACCTCTGATCCCGGTCTCCGCGCTCTTCTCGAGGCCCACCTCATGACCGACTCGCTGGCCACCCTGCGGCGGATAGCCCGTAACCGCCCCGCGCAGCCGCGCCCGGAACGCTGCGAGATGTGCGCCGTCGAGATCGTGCCCGACCACGCGCACGTGGTCGACCTGCAGTCCCGCCAGCTGCTCTGCGCCTGCCGGCCCTGCTATCTGCTGTTCACCGACGAGCGTGCGCACCTGCGCTACCGGGCCGTCCCCGACCGCTACCTCGCCCTGCGGCGCGAGGTGATCGACGAGCGGGCGTGGGACGAACTGCAGATCCCGGTCGGCCTGGCCTTCCTGTTCCACAACTCGGCGCTGGGCCGGTTGGTCGCCTTCTATCCCGGGCCGGGCGGCGCCACGGAGTCCGAGCTCGACCTCTCCGCGTGGCAGGTCGAGCCCGAACCGCGGCCCGACGTCGAGGCGCTTCTCCTGCGCCGCGGCAAGGACGGCTATCTGGTGCCGATCGACGTCTGCTACGAGCTGGTCGGCCGGCTGCGCACGCTGTGGCGGGGCTTCGACGGCGGCCAGGAGGCGCACGCGGCGGTCGAGGAGATCTTCGAGCGGGTCGGGGCGAGGGCGAGATGAGCGCGTACGTCTTCACTGTGCTGGACGTGACCGCCGAGCCGTACGCGGCGTCCCCGCAGCTCACCTGCCGGCTGCGGATCGAGGAGACGACGGGCCGCCGGGTGCACGCGATCGCGCTGCGCTGCCAGGTGCGCATCGAGCCGCAGCGCCGCCGCTACGACGCCGCCGAGCACGAGGCGCTGCGGGGGCTGTTCGGCGAGCGGGAACGCTGGGGCGACACGCTCAAGCCGTTCCAGTGGATGCAGGCCAACGCCACCGTGCAGGGCTTCGCCGGAGAGACCGAGACCGAGCTCGCGCTGCCCTGCACCTACGACCTCGAGGTGATCGGCTCGCGGTACCTGCACGCGCTCGACGCCGGCGACGTGCCGCTCAACCTGCTGTTCTCCGGCACGATCTTCACGAAGGGCGCGACCGGCTTCGAGGTCGAGCAGGTGCCGTGGTCGTGCGAGGCGCGCTGGGCGCTGCCGGTCTCGGTCTGGCGCGACATGATCGACGCCTTCTTCCCGAACAGCGGCTACGTGCGGGTCAGCGCCGACACGCTCAAGGAGCTCACCGCGTACCGCGCCCGGCACGACCTGATCAGCTGGGACGAGACCATCCAGCGGCTGCTCTCCGCGGAGGAGCCGTGACCGTCGAGGCGGCCCGGGCGGTCGCGGACGCCGTGCTCTACGAGGGATACCTGCTCTATCCCTATCGGGCGAGCGCGGCCAAGAACCGGTCGCGCTGGCAGTTCGGCGTGCTCGGACCGCCTTCGGCGGCCTGGCCGGCCTTCGCCGAGGACCCACGCATGGCGATGCGGTGCCTGCTTCTTCCGCGCGTACGCCCCGGGAGCGTCACCATCCATCTCCGGTTCCTGCAGCTTCAGTCCCGCCAGGTCGTCGACGCGCAGGGTCTCTCGGTCCCGTCCTTGCGGTGGGCCGATGAGACCGTGCTGAGCTGGGACGAGGCGGTGGAGCACGAGATCACCGTGGACAGCCTGCCCCTCCTCGGCAAATCGGATATTCCGGTTTTCGTCGCCGGGGGCACCGAGGAGGAACCGGTCGGTTCGGTGGGCCAGGTCGTGCGCCGTCGGTGGCCGCTGACCGCCCGTCTCCGGGCCTCTTCCGAACCGGATGGCGATCTGACCCGCCTCACCGTCTCGGTGACCAACGAGCACCCGGTTGCGGTGGGCGACAAGGAGGAGGCGATCCGGCACTCGCTGCTCGGAGCCCACCTGCTGATCGAGGCGCACGACGCGACCTTCGTCTCCATGCAGGACCCGCCGCCGGCCGCGGCCACCGCCGCCGCCCGCTGTCAGCAGGAGCGCTGCTGGCCGGTGCTGGCCGGCTCGGACACCGTGCTGCTCGGGGCGCCGATCATCCTGTACGACCACCCGGCCGTCGCCGAGCAGAGCCCGGGCGCTCTGTTCGACGCCACCGAGATCGACGAGATCCTCACGCTGCGGGTCATGACGATGACCGACGAGGAGAAGGCCGAGGCGCGCGCCACCGACCCGCGCGCCGCCGCGATCGTCGACCGATGCGACACCCTCACCCCGGCCGAGCTGCAGAGCCTGCACGGCACCCGCCTCGACGACACACCGTGGTGGGACCCGGCGACCGACGAGCCCGGGCCCGACTGGGTGCTGGTCGACGGCGTACGCGTGGAAAAGGGAAGTCTCGTGCGGGTGCACCCGAATCGGCGGGCGGACGCGCAGGACCTGTTCTTCGCCGGCCAGGTGGCCCGGGTGACCAATGTCGTCTCCGATGTGGACGGCGACACGCACGTGGCCCTGGTCCTGGTCGACGATCCGGCCGCCGACCTGCACGACTGGTACGGCCGGTACTTCTATTTCGCGCCCGACGAACTCGAGCCGCTGCCGGCCTCGGGAGAGGAGCACGCATGCTGAAACTGATCGGCGCCTTGACCACGATCGCGGCCGCCGCGGCGGCCGCCTACGCCGCGTCGCTCCTGGTCGAGTCGCTGCCCGACATCCAGCGGTACCTCAAGATCAGGTCGATGTGACGATGCCGGGACCTGGCATTCTGGTCGCCGGCATCGGCAACATCTTCCTCGGCGACGACGGCTTCGGGCCGGAGGTGATCAAGCGGCTGCTGGCCGAGGGAGAGCCACCGCCCGGGGTGCGCATTGTCGACTACGGCATCAAGGGCGTCTTCCTCTCGTACGACATGTACGGCTCCGACCGGCTGATCCTGGTTGACGCGCTGCCGGGCAAGGGCCGGCCGGGCGAGGTCGTCGTGCTCGAGATCGGCCCGGAGGACATCGAGCCGGTTCCGTTCGACGCGCACGCGATGAGCCCCGGCGCGATCCTCGCCACGCTCCAGCGGATCGGCGAGCCGCTGCCGCCTACGTACCTGGTGGGCTGCCGGATCGACACGACGTTCGAGGACATCGGGCTGACCCCGCGGGTGGAGGCCGCGGTTCCCGTGGCGATGGAGGCGATACGCACGCTGATCGACCGGTGCCTGGCCGAGCGGTCCGTCGGGCGGTCCTGACATGTGCCTCGGCATCCCGGGTCAGGTCGTCGAGATCGTCGACGGCTTCGCGGGGCAGCTCGCGCTCGTCGACGTCGAGGGGGCCACCCGCAAGGTCAATATCGGCATGCTCGACGAGGCGCCCGACCCGGGAGCGTGGGTGCTCATCCACCTCGGCTTCGCCGTCGAGCTCATCGACGCTCAGGAGGCGTCGCGGGCGATGAGCGGGCTCGAGCTCGTCGGCCAGGCTCGCCGGCTGCGCCGGCGTTACACCGTGTCCGGGCTGGTCCAGGGGGTCGGTTTCCGGCCTTTCGCGTACGCCTCGGCGTCCGCGCTGGCACTGTCCGGGTCGGTGGCGAACACGGCCGACGGCGTGGTGGTCGAGGTGGAGGGCGAGGCGGACGCGGTCCACGAGTACGGCCGCCGGCTGCGGGACGACGCGCCGCCGCTCGCCATGGTGCTCGACGTGCGGGCCGAGGAACTGCCGCTCCTGGGCGGCACGGGCTTCACGATCGAGGCCTCCCGGGACGGCGGCCCGGCCCGCACCCTGGCCTCGCCGGACGTGGCGATCTGCGCCGACTGCCTGCGCGAGCTGCGCGACCCGGCCGACCGGCGCTACCGGCACCCGTTCATCACCTGCACGAACTGCGGGCCGCGCTTCACGATCATCACGTCGCTCCCGTACGACCGGGCCGCCACGACGATGGCCGGCTTCCCGATGTGCCCGGCCTGCACGGCGGAGTACTCGGATCCGGCGAACCGCCGCTTCCACGCGCAGCCGATCGCCTGCCCCTCGTGCGGCCCATCTTTGGAATTGTGGCCGGGCGGCTCGGACGATCCACTTGCCGCGAGCCGGCGGCTGCTCGCCGAGGGACGGATCATCGCGGTCAAGGGGCTCGGCGGCTATCACCTCGCCTGCGATGCCCGGAACGCCGCGGCCGTCGCCGAGCTGCGGCGGCGCAAGCGGCGCGGCGGCAAGCCGTTCGCGGTCATGGTCGCCGGCCTCGAGACTGCCCGCGCGCTGGCAATGCTGACCGACGACGACGAGCGGTTGCTGGACGACATCCGGCGGCCGATCGTGCTGGTCCCCCGCCGGGCCGGGAGCGGGATCGCGAACGAGGTCGCGCCGGACAACCCCGACCTCGGGATCATGCTGCCCTACACGCCGCTGCATGTGCTGCTGTTCGGCCTGCCCGGCGACTCGGCCGGTCCGGATGCCCTGGTCATGACCTCGGGGAACCTCTCCGGCGAGCCGATCGTCACCGATGACGACGAGGCGCTGACCCGGCTCGCGTCGCTGGCCGACGCGTGGCTGCGGCACGACCGGGCGATCCGGGTGCCCTGCGACGACTCGGTGAGCCGGCACGTCGCGGGGGCCGAGCTGCCGATCCGCCGGTCCCGGGGGTACGCGCCGCTGCCGCTGGCGCTGCCGTTCGAGGTGCCGCCGATGCTCGCCGCCGGCGCCGACCTCAAGAACACGTGCGCGGTGGCGAGTGGCCGGTACGCCTGGCTCAGCCAGCACATCGGGGACATGGACGACCTGTCCACGATCGAGGCGCTCACCCGCACCGAGCGGCACCTCGAGGAGCTGACCGGGGTCGCGCCCGAGATCGTGGTGGCCGACCTGCATCCCGGTTACCGGTCCACCGACTGGGCGCGGCGGCACGCGGCGGGCCGGCCGGTTCGTCGCGTGCAGCATCACCACGCGCACGTCGCGTCGGTGATGGCCGAGCACGGGCTCGGGCCGGACGAGAAGGTCATCGGGATCGCGTTCGACGGCACCGGGTACGGGCCGGACGGCGCGGTGTGGGGCGGCGAGATGCTGATCGCCGGGTACAAGGACTACCGGCGGGCGGCCCGGCTCGGGTACGTGCCGCTGGCCGGGGGCGACGCGAGCGTGCTCCGGCCGTACCGGATGGCATTGGCCCACCTCCACGCGGCCGGGGTGCCCTGGCATCCGGATCTTCCGGCGGTGGAGGCCTGCCCGCCGGCCGAGCGCGACCTGCTGGCCCGGCAGTTCGGCAGCGGCGCCGACTGTGTGCCGACCTCCAGCATGGGCCGGCTGTTCGACGCGGTGTCGTCGCTGGCCGGGGTGCGCCACACGGTCGAATACGAGGCGGAGGCCGCCATTGTCCTCGAGGGACAGGCGCGCACGGCATCGGCGGGACTCAGTCATCCGTACGCCCTCGAATTGTGCGTGAGCCAGGACGGCCCGGACGTCGCCGACGCCGGACCGGTGATCCGCCAGATCGCGCGGAATGTGCTCGACGGCGTGCCGCCGGCAATGGTGGCGGCCCGGTTCCACGCCACGGTGGCCGCACTGATCGTGCAACTCGCCGAAAGGGGGCGGGAAACGACCGGGCTCGACGTGGTCGCGCTCGGTGGAGGCGTGTTCCAGAACGCGCTGCTGATGGCGGCGGCGGTGCGTGACCTGGGCGAACGTGGTTTCACGGTGCTGCGGCCGCGGCTGCTGCCGCCGAACGACGGAGGCATCGCGCTGGGACAGCTCGTGATCGGATCCCTTTAGGAGGTCATATGTGTCTGGCTGTTCCCGGACGCATTCTCAGCATCGCCGAGGCCGACGGCGTGCCGATGGCCGAGGTCGATTTCGGCGGTGTGCGCAAAAGCGTCTGCCTGCAGTACGTGCCGGACGCGACGGTCGGTGAATACGTCGTCGTGCACGTCGGCTTCGCCATTCAGCTGCTCGACGAGGAATCTGCGCGGCAGACCCTCGACAACTTCGCAAAGATGGGCATTCTCGAGGAGGAGTTCGGTGAAATACCTCGATGAGTTCGGCAATCCGGTGCTCGCCCGGCGGCTCGTCGAGCAGATCCACGCGGTGACCACCCGGTCCTGGGCGATGATGGAGGTCTGTGGCGGGCAGACCCACTCGATCATCCGGCACGGTATCGACCAGCTGCTGCCGGACGGTGTCGAGATGATTCACGGACCGGGCTGCCCGGTCTGCGTGACGCCGCTCGAGATCATCGACAAGGCGCTCGCGATCGCGGCGCAGCCGGGCGTCATTTTCTGCTCGTTCGGCGACATGCTGCGAGTGCCCGGCAGCGGGCAGGATCTGTTCGGCGTGAAAAGCGCGGGTGGGGACGTGCGGGTGGTGTATTCGCCGCTGGACGCCCTGAAGATCGCGCGGGAGAACCCATCGCGCCAGGTGGTGTTCTTCGGGATCGGCTTCGAGACCACGGCCCCGGCCAATGCGATGACCGTCTATCAGGCGAAGCGGCTGGGGGTCACGAACTTCTCGCTGCTGGTGTCGCACGTGCTGGTGCCGCCGGCGATCGCGGCCATCATGGAGTCGCCGGTCTGCCGGGTGCAGGCGTTTCTCGCGGCCGGGCACGTGTGCAGCGTGATGGGCACCCGGGAGTATCCGCCTATCGCCGAGAAATACCGGGTGCCGATCGTGGTGACCGGGTTCGAGCCGCTCGACATTCTCGAGGGGATCCGGCGGACGGTCGTCCAGCTCGAATCGGGGCGGCACGAGGTGGAGAACGCCTATCCGCGGGCCGTGCGGGACGAGGGAAATCCGGCGGCCATGGAGATGCTGCGGGATGTCTTCGAGGTGACCGATCGGACGTGGCGCGGGATCGGAATGATTCCGAACAGCGGGTGGCGACTCTCGCCGAAGTACCGCGAGTTCGACGCCGAGCATCGGTTCGCCGTGACCGACATCCATACCTCGGAATCGCCGCTGTGCCGGTCGGGTGAGGTATTGCAAGGGCTGATCAAGCCCCATCAGTGTTCGGCTTTCGGGAAACAGTGCACGCCGCGCAACCCGTTGGGGGCGACGATGGTGTCGTCCGAGGGCGCGTGCGCGGCCTATTACGCGTACCGGCGGCTCGACCTGGTGCAGCTCTCATGACCTCGGAGCGGTCGAGCGCGATCGATTTCGAGAACTGGAGCTGCCCGGTGCCGCTGCGGGACACGCCGCAGGTGGTGATGGGGCACGGCGGCGGCGGGGCGATGTCGGCCGAGCTGGTCGAGCATCTTTTCCTGCCGGCGTACGGGTCGTCGGTCTCGCCCGGCGACAGCGCGGTGGTGCCGCTGCTCGGCGGGCGGATCGCGATCTCCACCGACTCGTACGTGGTCAAGCCGATGTTCTTTCCCGGCGGCTCGATCGGGGACCTCGCGGTCAACGGGACGATCAACGACCTCGCCATGTCGGGGGCCACGCCGCTGTACCTGTCGATCGCCTTCATCCTGCAGGAGGGGACGCCGCTGGCCACGGTCGGCCGGATCGCCTCGGCGGTGGGGGCGGCGGCCGCGGCGGCGGGGGTCTCCGTGGTCACCGGGGACACGAAGGTGGTGGACAACGGGAGCGGGGACGGGGTCTACCTGAACACGGCCGGGGTAGGGGTGGTGCCGGAAGGGGTGACGATCGAGCCCGCGCGGGCCGCCGCCGGCGACGTCGTGATCATCAGCGGGGACATCGGGGTGCACGGGATCGCGGTGATGAGCGTACGAGAAGGGCTGGAGTTCGAGACCTCCGTCAGCAGCGATACCGCGGCGCTGCACTCGCTGGTGGCGGCGATGCTCGGGGCCGGGGCGGACGTGCACGTGCTGCGGGATCCGACCCGGGGCGGGGTGGCGGCCTCGCTCAACGAGATCGCCCGGTCGGCCAAGGTCGGGATCTCGCTGGACGAGCCGTCGTTGCCGATCCCGGCGTCGGTCGCGGACGCGTGCAGCCTGCTCGGGCTTGATGCGCTGCAGGTGGCGAACGAGGGGAAACTGCTGGCGTTCGTGCCCGCGGAGTCTGCGCCCTTGGCCCTGGAGGCGATGCGGGGGCATCCGCTGGGGGCGGGGGCGACGGTGATCGGAGCCTGCGTTGAGGAGCATCCGGGGATGGTGGTGGCTCGGACCGCGTTGGGGGGCACGCGGGTCGTGAACATGCCCATCGGCGAGCAACTGCCGCGGATCTGCTGAGGGGCTCCCATGTCGGACTCGGGGGCGTTGCTGTTCGCCCGGTATGCGTATCCGCCCAATGAGCTGGGGTATTGCGGGCCGGCGGGGGCTTCGGCCCTGTTGCGGTCGGACCTGCCGGGGGAGATCGCGCGGCGGGCTCGGGGGTTTGAGGGGGCTTGGGCGTATCTCTCCTATCTGAGTGGGCCGTTGGGAGACCCGCTCTCTCCGGCCGTGGTTTCGGCGTACTGGATCGGGTCTTTGGACACTCCGTCCGATTTTCCGGATTTATTGGGATTTCTGCGGGCGCGGTTTCCCGGGCAGCAGGGTGGGACGTGGCAGTCCGCCGCCGGGCGGGCTATTCCGCACCACAGCTTCCACGTCTTCGAGGTCTATCCGTGGGCGGTGCTGCTGCGGCGGACCGGTAACCCGACGGCCGTCTCGGTGCTGGACCGGTGCCGGATCCGTACGGGAATCGTGCGTGACGTGCGCGGCTCGTCGGCCACGGTCACCTGCCGGCCGCTGGTCTGGGACGGGTCGGTGCTCGCGCCGGGGCCCGCGCGGGACGAGGAGGTGGCCTGGTCGGCGGGCGGGCTGTCGCTGCTGCCGGGCCTCTCCCCCGGCGACCGGGTGGCGTTGCACTGGGACTGGGTCTGCGACGTGATCACCGCGGAGCAGGCCGCGACGATCGAGGCTCTCGAGGAGAGGCAGCTGCGCGCCTCGTTCCCCGAAAAATGTCGTACCCCCGGTCTAGCGTCGGCCCCATGACAACCCTTACCGACCGCGACCGGTCCGCCCTCATCGTCATCGACGTCCAAAACTCCGTGGTCAGCGGGGCGCACGAGCGCGACCGGGTCGTCGCCACCATCGGCGAGCTGATCGACAAGGCCCGCGCGGCCGGCGCCGAGGTCGTCTGGGTGCAGCACAGCGACGACCACACGCCGTTCGGCAGCGAGGGGTGGCAGTTCGTCCCCGAGCTCTCCCGCGCCGACGACGAGCCGCTGATCCACAAGAAATACGGCGACTCGTTCGAGGCCACCGACCTCGAGTCCGTCCTGGCCGACCGGCACGTGGGCCACCTGTTCGTCGCGGGCGCCCAGTCCGACGCGTGCATCCGCTCCACGCTGCACGGCGCCTTCACCCGCGGCTACGACACCACCCTGGTCTCCGACGCCCACACCACCGAAGACCTGACGGCGTACGGCGCACCCACCCCCGACAAGGTGATCGCCCACACCAACCTCTACTGGCAGTACCACGCCGCCCCCGGCCGCACCGCCGGCATCGTCACCACCGCCGACATCGACTTCAAGCCCTGACCGCTCGCTACCCGAACGGACAGCCCGGGTTGGGCGCGTCCTCGGCAAAGGGGCTGCCGGCCGGGAGCACGTAAAGGACATCGAGCACCACCTCGGTCGAGCCGAGGTTCCGCCCGATGTGCACGTGGCCCGACCCGCTGGGCTCGTCGAGGAGGTGCCCGGCGGGATAGACGCCGTCCGCGGCGCAGGTCGCGTCGAAATGGCTCAGCGTCCCGCTCCTGACCCAGGCGTAAAGCGGGCCGTCGTGATAGTGCCAGCCCGTGTCGGTGCCCGGCGGGAGGTGTATCTCGCGCAGCGTCAGGTCCTTGCCGCCGACGGTGCGCTGCCACAGCACCTTGCCCTCGACTCCCGGGTCCGGCGGCGTCGCCCGAGCCGCCGTCCCGACTGAACCCGTTCCCCGTTGCCGTCGTGTGAGGTTCACACCCGCGAATCTCAGGCGAAGGGCAAGGGCCCGCCATGACCAACCCGCTCGTGGCACCGACCGTGGACTCCCCGGTCAGCCCCTGGGCGGGCATCTGGCTGGCCGACGACGTCGAGACGATCCTCGACGGCGTCAAAAGCCGCAGCTGGGTGGAGGTCTCGATCGGCGGCACGTCGGCCGGTCTGGACGTGCTCGCCTTCGTCACCGACCCGATCGGCTCGCTGCTGCAGTACGGCATCGCCTGGATGATCGAGCACGTCCGGCCCCTCTCCGAGGCCCTCGACTGGCTGGCCGGCAACCCCGACGAGATCACCGCCCAGTCCCAGACCTGGCGCAACATCGGCGCCGCCATGCGCGACAACTGCGACGACCTGATCCGAGCCGTCCGCTGGGACACCACCGAATGGGAGGGCGAGGCCGGCGACGCCTACCGCGCCTGGTCCACCAACCAGCAGAACACCATCAAGGCCCTCGCCCAGGCCGCCGACGCCATGGCCGTGATGACCGAGGCCGCCGCCACTCTGATTGCCGGCGTACGCCAAATGGTCCGCGACGCCATCGCCGTGCTGGTCTCCCGCCTGGTCGACTACGCCCTCGAGGAGCTCTTCTCCCTGGGCACCGCCACCGGCCTGGTCCTCAACCAGGTAACCACCCTCTGCGCCGCCTGGTCCGACCGAATCTCCCACTGGCTCCGCGACCTGCTCTCCAGCCTCCGCAACCTCTCGGCCCTGGGCGATCGGCTCAAGGAGGCTCTCGAGTCCATCAAGAACCTCCTCCGCCGCCTGAGCAGCGGGCCCGCGGAGACAGTCCTGAGCCGAGTCAAGAAACGCGGCGCCGGCAACGCCCAGTTCTTCAAGCTCGAGACCGTCCGATCCGTCGCCGAGAAGTACGGCATCGACCTGGCCGGGCTGACGATCTCGCTGGCCGACGCGGCGAAACGTGGCCGCTGCGCGTGTACCTACCCGGACGGCTCCATCGTTCTGTTCTCGCCCGCGTTCCGCAGCGAGGAGGACCTGGCCCGCACGCTCGTTCACGAGAAGTTCCACAGCGACGAGCTCGCGGCCGGCTCCGAGTTCCCGCGCACCGAGGCGGACCGGGACAAGTGGGAGGATCGGGCTTACGCCTACGAGGACGAATGGTGGAACAATCAACCGGTTCGACCGGAACCGAGGGACAACTGATGGCGACCTTTGACGACTGGATGGACACCTACGAAGAGGTCTACGCCGCCCTTCCCGGCGACGCCGGCGCCGCCTGCCCCAACTGCGGGCAGCGCACGCTGCGGCTGGTCTTCACCGGCGACCTCGATCGGGACACCGGCTACGGCTCGTTCTGGTGCGACAGCTGCCTCACCGGAGTCGGTATCAGCCGCGCGCTCATTCCGGACGGCGCGATCGTGCGGGACATCCATTTGCCCAGCGAGGAACGGCAGCCCGAAATCCCCGACTTCCGCCTCGTGAACTGAGCGGGGCCGCTGTTCCGGTCGCCCGCGAAAAGCGGCTACAAGCTGGCTATACAGCGAAACTCCGGTGAAACACGCCCTGGTTAGCGTCGGGCCCTCTCCAGGGAAAGTGAGTCTCGCGTGACTTCTTACATAGATCGGCGTTCCCTGCTTCGTGGTGGTGCCGGGCTCGGGTTGCTCGGTGCCACGGCTGCGGTCCTGGCCGCGTGTGGTGACAGCTCGGGCGACTCCGGCGGTGACACGACGTCGGGGGCGGCGAAGAGCTTTGGTGCGCTCAACTATCAACTGTCCTGGGTCAAGAACGTGGAGTTCGCGGGGGCGTACATCGCGGATTCCAAGGGCTATTACACCGGCGCGGGGTTCGGCAGCGTCAACCTCATGGCGGGCGGGCCCAACGTCAGCCAGGACGCGGTGGTCGCCTCCGGGAAGGCGCTGCTCGGGATCTCGTCGCCGGACATCACGGCGGCGGCGATTCTCAAGGGTGCTGACCTGGTCATCGTGGGTGCGCAGTATCAGAAGAACCCGTTCGCGATCATGAGTCTGGGCAGTGCGCCGATCAATTCGCCGCAGGAGATGGTCGGCAAGAAGATCGGCGTGCAGGCCACGAACGAGCCGGTCTGGAACGCGTTCCTCAAGGCCAACAACATCGACCCGAGCAAGGTCACCAAGGTGCCGGCGCAGTTCGACCCGTCGCCCCTGGTCTCCAAGGAGGTGGATGGGTGGTTCTCCTTCTTCACGAACGAGCCGAACCTGCTCAAGACCAAGGGCGTGGACACCGCGGTGATGCTGCTCAACGATCACGGCTACCCGATGGTCTCCGAGACGTACGCGGTCAAGAAAAGCACGCTGACCGGTGACCGGGACAAGCTCAAGGCCGCTCTGATCGGGGACATCAAGGGCTGGACCGACTCGATCGCCGACCCGAAGCTCGGCGCCAACCTGGCCGCCACGAAATACGGCAAGGACCTCGGCCTCGACGAGGCCGAGCAGGTGCTCGAGTCGACCGCGCAGAACACGGTGGTGTCCACCGGCGACACCAAGGCGAACGGGCTGTTCACGATCACCGATGAGCTGATCGACGAGACCATCAAAACATTGGCCCTGGGCGGTACGACCATCACCAAGGACAAACTCTTCGACCTTTCAATCCTTTCCGAGGTGTACGCCGAGAACCCCGCCCTCAAGGGGGCAGCCTGACCACGGAGGGCCGGGGGATCGTGCTGCGCGGGCTGACCAAGCAGTTCACGATCCGCCGGTCCACCGTCACCGCGCTCGACCGCGTCGACCTGGACACCCCGGCCGGCGCTTTCGTCGCGCTGCTCGGCCCGTCCGGGTGCGGCAAGTCGACGATCCTGCGCATCCTCGCCGACCTCGAAAAACCAACCTCAGGCGAGGCGTACGTCCATGGTGAGGAACCCGCGGCCACCCGGCGCAACCATCATCTCGGCATCGCGTTCCAGGACGCGGCGCTGCTGCCGTGGCGCTCGGTGACCGCCAACATCCGCCTCCCGCTCGAGGTCAGCGGCGTCCGGGTGGACGACGCGACGATCGCCGACCTGATCCGCCTGGTCGGCCTCGAGGGCTTCGAGCAGGCCCGCCCGGCGCAGCTGTCCGGCGGCATGCGGCAGCGCGTCGCGATCGCCCGCGCACTGGTCGTGGAGCCGCGGATCCTGCTGCTCGACGAGCCGTTCGGCGCGCTCGACGAGATGACCCGGCAGCGGCTCAACCTCGAGTTGCAGCGCGTCTGGACCGAGCGGGCCACCACCACGCTGCTGGTCACCCACTCGATCGCCGAGGCGGTGTTCCTCGCCGACACGGTCGCGGTGATGAGCCCGCGCCCGGGCCGGATCGTCGCCCAGGTGGAGATCGACCTGCCTCGGCCGCGCACGCCGGAGATGATGCGCACGGCCCGCTTCCACGAGCTCGAGGACCAGCTCAGCGATCTTCTCTTCGGCGGCAACACCCGGGAGACCGTCGCGTGAAACGGGGAGCGATCGGCATACTCGCCCTGCTGGTGATCTGGGAGGTTCTCGGTCGCACGGTCTTCGCCGGCAGCCGGGCCGTCCCGCCGCCGACCGCGATCCTCACCCAGCTCAGGACCGATGGTCTGGCCTTCTATTGGCCGAACATCCGCACCACGCTGCGCGAGGCCGGCGAGGGCTGGCTGTGGGGCAACGGCATCGCGATCGTGCTGGCCCTCGTCCTGACCCTGTTCCCGCTGATCGAGCGGGCCGGCATGCGGCTGGCCCTGGTCAGCTACTGCCTGCCGGTGATCGCGATCGGCCCGGTGCTGGCCGTGCTGTTTAGTGGCGACACGTCCAAGGTGATCCTGGCCGCGATCTCGGTCATCTTCACGACGCTGGTGGGCGCGCTGGTCGGTCTCCGCAGCGCCGACCGCACCAGCCTCGACGTCGTACGCGCGTACGGCGGCGGGAAATGGACCCAACTATGGACAGTCCGTTTGCGCTTCAGCCTCCCCAGCCTTTTCGCCGGCCTGCGCATTGCCGCCCCCGCCGCCATGCTCGGCGCGATCATCGGCGAGTACCTGGGCGCCGAGTCCGGCCTCGGAGTGGCCATGATCAATTCACAGCAGAGCCTCGCGGTCGAGCGCACCTGGGGGATCGCGCTGGTCGCCACCGCCATCTCGGGGCTCGCGTACGGGCTGACCGCCGTGGTCGGCCGTGCGCTGACCCCCTGGGCTCCGCGGGTGTCCCGGTGAGGGCCACGTGGCGCCTGCTCAGGGGCGTCGGCGGCGCCCTGCTCTCGGTCGCCGTCATCTGCGGCGTGTGGCAGCTGCTGGTCAAGGGCTTCCACCTGGACCCGTTCCTGACCCGAGGACCGCTGGACGTCTGGAACTATCTGACCGATCCGAGCCACGACGACGAGCGCGCCCTCCTCTGGGACGCGAGCGGGACGACGGCCCTGGACGCCGCGATCGGCCTCCTCGGCGGCACGGTGGCCGCGCTGGTCACGGCCCTCTCGTTCGCCCTGTGGCGCGGCGTCGAGCAGACCTTCCTACCGATCGCCATGGCCCTGCGCGCCGTCCCGCTGGTCGCGATGACCCCGCTGATCGCCCTGATCTTCGGCCGTGGACTGCTCGCGGTGACGGTCATCGCCGGCATCGTCACGTTCTTCCCGGTGCTGGTGAACGTCTCGCTGGCCCTGCGCGCCGTGCCCCGCTCCTCGATGGACCTGATGCGGGCCTACGGCGCCTCCCCCTATGCCACCCTCCGCCGCGTCCAGTTCCCCGGCGCGCTGCCGGCTCTCTTCGCCGCGATGCGCGTGGCCGCGCCGCTGGCGCTGGTCGGCGCGCTGCTGGCCGAGTGGCTCGCCACCGGCAAGGGCCTCGGCTACCTGATGCTCGCCTCCGTCACGACCTTCGAACTGGACCGCATGTGGGCCGGCGTCACCATCGTCACGGTCGCGTCGATCCTGCTCTACACCCTGATCAGCTTCCTGGAACAGCTGACCCTGTCCCGATTCGCCCCCGACCAGGCCCGTCCGCTGTAAAACCATTTGCCATTGGTCAAGGGCGCTTGACGCCGCGACGCCGGACGCATCAGCATGTATCGATGCGCTTCAACAAGGTAAGGGCTTTCCTGACGGCCGGAATTCTGGCGGTCACGCTCGCGGCGGGCGCGCCCGCGGCGGCAGCACCCGCGGGCTCGGTTCTCGCGTCACCGCCCGACGGCCCAGCCCTCGCGCCGCCGAGAGAGGCGGGCCTGGCAAAGGCGGGCGCGGCAGACGCGGGCGCGGGCACGACAGGCGCGGGCACGACAGGCGCGGACGCGGACGCGGACGGGGCAGACGCGGGCCTGGCAAAGGCGGGCGCGGCCAACGCGGGCACGGTAGACGCGGGTCTGGCAAAGGCGGGCGTCACAGACGCGGGCGCGGCAGACGCGGGCGCGGCAGACGCGGG
>NZ_KB903332.1 GCF_000379645.1 Paractinoplanes globisporus DSM 43857 | reverse complement strand
CTGCCTCGGCTGCGCTGTCTGCCTCGGCTGCGCTGTCTGCCTCGGCTGCGCTGTCTGCCTCGGCTGCGCTGTCTGCCTCGGCTGCGCTGTCTGCCCTGGCTGCGCTGCCCAGCCCGCCCCGCCGTGCTGCCCCCGGCCGCACTGCCTGCCCTGCCTTGCCGCGCTGCCCCGCGCTGCCCCGCCCCGCCGGGCGGCCCCGCGCGGCCCCGCCGCCCCGCCGCGCTGCCCTGCCCTGCCGCGATGCCGGGCCACGATCCTGGGGTGCGGCCGAGGACGGTTTGTCAGGAGATGGGTTAGATGTCCTGATCGTGGATAGATGATCTTTGGTGGGAAGATGATCAGTGGGCGCGAAAAAGGCGCCTCCGGGCGGGCCGGGGCGCCTTTGACGTGGGGAAAGGTCAGCCTTCGAAGACGCCGGCGTCGACGAGGCGCTTCTCGGTGTCGGCCCAGCCGTGCTGCGGGTTGGCGGCCTCGAGGGACTCGAGCTCGGCGCGGATCTTGGCGCCGTGGCCGGCCGCGGCGAGGACGCGGATCTCCTCGACGAAGGCGTCCGAGTCGGTCTTGAGGTGCGCGGTCTTGCCGTTGGTCAGGTTGCGCACGTAGGCGAAACGGCCGTTGGCGAGCGGGATGAGGTATTTGTACTCACCGAGCACGCTGAGGGCGCCACCGGTGCTCTGGCCGGCGCGGACTGATGCGCGGGCGGTTTTCGAGGTGTTGCTCGCCACGGCGGTACTCCTTGAGAAACAGAAAAAAAGGCCTTGGCAACTCTACACGATGACCGGCGGACCGTGCCGTCGGAGCAGGTCCGGCCGTTGAGAAGGGTGTGCCACTACGGCAGTTCCGATGTCGATGTTGCCGATTCTCTGGCGCACCATCCGTACCAACCGGCATCATGGGACACGATCAACCGCGGTCGAGGTCGTAGGGGAAGACGCACCTCGGTCTCCGGGAGGTCACCGTGCCAACGTGTGGCGTCGTATACGTCCACTCGACCCCGCTTGCCGTGTGCCAACACGTCGAGTGGGCGATCGCGCGCGTCCTGACCGCGCCGGTCAAACTGCATTGGACCCCGCAGCCGGTTGATCCCGGCGCGCGGCGCTCCGAGTGCAGCTGGACCGGGCGGGCCGGGACCGGCGCCGAGCTGGCTGCTGCCCTCCGGCAGTGGCCCATGATCCGTTTTGAGGTGACCGAGGAACCCAGCCCGGGCGTGGACGGTGAGCGTTTCATGCACGTGCCGGGCCGAGGCCTCTTTCACGGGATCATGGGCGCGTCGGGGGACATTCAGGTCGGCGAGGACCGCCTGCTCGCGATCATGGCCTCCGCGCGTGCGCCGGAGGCTCTTTCGCATGCCCTGGAAAAGGTGCTGGGCACGGCGTGGGACGCCGAGCTCGAGCCCTACCGGTACGCCGGCGACGGCGCGCCGGTCACCCTGCTCACCCGGGTGGGATGAGGCGGCGGGGCCCGATCACCGGTATCGCGCGCGAAAGTTAAAACAGACACCAAGCTACTTATCGGAAGATACTACCCGATTTTACTCGGCGGGACCCGGACTGCTTCGATGGCGGGCGTGATGAGGAGACTGCGAGTCGCTCTGGTCGTCCCTCTGTTCCTGCTGGCGGCCTGCGGCAACGACGATGCGGGCAAGGACAAGGGTGGGGCGTCGGCGACCAGCGCGCCCGCGGCCACGCCGACCCAGGCGACAGCCACCACCGCGCCGATCGCCGACCCCGCCGCAACCGCCGCCGCGATGAGCGACACCGACCTCGCCGGCCAGGTCCTCATGCCGTACGCCTATGGCAGCGACGCGACCACGGTGGACAAGACCTCCGCCGCCGGCAACCGCAATCTGGCCGGCGTGGACACTCCGGCCGAGATGATCGCCAAGTTCCACCTCGGTGGCCTGATCCTGGTCGGCTTCAGCGCGCAGGACCCGACCGGCTCCACCAACCCGGCGACCAACGTGGAGAACCCGCAGCAGGTCCGCAAGCTCACCGACGGCCTGCAGGCGGCCGCCGCGCAGGCCGGCATGCCCCCGCTGATGGTCGGCACCGACCAGGAGTACGGCGTCGTCACCCGGATCACCGACGGCGTGACCGCGCTGCCCTCGGCGATGGCGGCCGGCGCCGCGGGACAGCCCGCGCTGACCGAGGCGGCCTGGCACGCGGCCGGCGAGGAACTGTCCGCCATGGGCATCACGGTCGACTTCGCCCCGGTCGCCGACACGCTCGGGCCACCAGCCAACACGGTGATCGGCTCGCGCTCGTTCGGCGCCGACCCCAAGGCCAACGCGGCCCAGGTCGCCGCGGCCGTGCGCGGCCTGCAGTCGGCCGGTGTCGCGGCCGGCCTCAAGCACTTCCCGGGCCACGGCCACACCAGCGCCGACAGTCACGCCACGCTGCCGGTGGTGACGCAGACCGCCGCGCAGTGGACCGCGCAGGACCTGCCGCCGTTCCAGGCCGGCGTCGATGCCGGCGTGGGCGTGGTGATGTCCGGGCACCTCGACGTTCAGGCGCTCGACAAGGGCACCGCCGCCACCTTCTCCCACAAGATCATGACGGACGAGCTGCGTGGGAAGCTGAAGTTCACCGGGGTGGCGATCACCGACGCCATGAACATGCCGCCCGCCATGAAGTGGCCGGCGGGGGAGGCCGCGGTGCGCGCGCTGAACGCGGGCAACGACATGCTGCTCATGCCGCCGGACATCGCGGGCGCCCGGGATGGCATCCTGGCCGGCCTCAAGAACGGCACGCTCAAGCGGGAGCGGCTGGTCGAGGCCGTCACCCGCGTCCTCACCCTCAAGTCCAGGACGACGGCCGCGAAGGGCCTCTCGACGGTCGGCGCGGCCGCACATCAGCAGGCGGTCGGCGCGCTGGACGCCGCGTCGGTGACGATCCTCCGCGGCGCGTGCCAGGGTCCGCTGCTCACCGGCCCGGTCACGGTGACCGCGGCCGAGGGCCGCGAGGCCGCCCGGGTCAATTTGGTGCGTGCGTTGCAAGCGGCAGGCGTGAACGTCCAGGCCGCGGGGGGCAGGGTCGTGCATCTTGTCGGGTACGGGGACAGCCCGGCCGACCTCGATCCGGCCGCGGCCGTGACCGTCATGATGGACACGCCCTACCTGCTGGCCGCCGCGAAATCGCCGACGCTCATCGCCACGTACTCGTCGAGCAAGCTGTCGCTGACCGCCCTCGCCGCCGTGCTCGCCGGTAAGGCGAAGGCGGCCGGAAGGTCGCCGGTCGCCGTGCCCGGACTGCCGGCCTCCGCCTGTCGATAATCAAGCATCTCGCTGCCTGTTCGAGATCTTTCCTTGCGAGTATGGTCCTGCTGGCTCGGCATCGAAGTCTTCGGGGGCACGGATGAGTACGCGTGGTCGCGCGATCGCGATCTCCATCGCCGCCCTCGTGGTGATCGGCGTCGTCGCGGTGATCATCGCCGTGACCCGGTCCGGTGACGACGACGCCAAGGCCTCGTCGACGGCCGCCGCGGAATCAGCGGTGCGCGGCTTCTTCACGGCCCTGACCGCCGGTGACGCGAAGACCGCGTTGACCTACCTCGAGCCCCCGCCCGGGTTCGACCCCGCCACCGATCCGCTGCTGACCGATGCCGCGCTCGGCGCCGGCCACCGCCCGGAGGCCGTTCAGTACGGCGCGCCCCGCCTGGAGTCCGGCCTGACCTTCGTCGACGTGACCTACCAGGCGCGGGGCGAGGCCGTGCAGCAGGCCGTGAGCCTGTCCGGCAGCGGCGGCAGCTTCCGCGTACGGGATGTGCTCGTCGGTCTGACCGCGACGGGGGTGGAGGGCCGTCCAGTCTCGGTGAACGGCGTGAAGATGGGGACCGACGACCTGAACGTCGGCGTCTTCCCCGGGTCCTACGAGGTGGCGGTCGCCGGGAACGCGCTGTTCGAGGGCGAGACGCTCACGGTCGTACCGCAGGTGGCGATGGGTGGCGAGACTGCCGCGGCGAACTTCGGCCCGCCCGATCTCACCGGGACCGCCACCGCCGGCATTCAGAGCCAGGTCCGCAAGGCCCTCGACAAATGCGCGGCCAGCTCCAGCGCGAAAACGAAGGGTTGCCCGTTCTGGCTTGACGCCAAGGGCAAGGCCACCGTGAAGTGGTCGATCAAGACGTACCCGACGGTCAAGGCCCAGGTCGTCAACGTCGCCAGCGGCCCGACCGTCTCGCTCTCGGCCGACGGGAAGGGCAAGGTGCACTGGTCGGGCACCTACGTGGACGCGTCGGGCCACTCGCGCTTCGGCGGCGGCGACATCCCGTTCTCGATCGCGGGCAGTGCCACGGCGACCGCCTCCGGGATCAAGGTCTCGCTGACCACGTGAAACGGCGGGAGCGCCCGATGGGCACTCCCGCCGTCACGGCAGATCGTCAGGGGCGGGTGAAGACCACGGCCACGTTGTGGCCGCCGAAGCCGAACGAGTTGTTGATCGCCGCCGGGATGTCCAGCTGACGGGCCTTGAGCGCGGCCACGTCCAGGTCCAGCGCGTCGTCCGGGTCGTCGAGGTTGATGGTGGGGGGAACGACACCGTCCCGGATGGCCAGGATGGTGGCGATCGACTCGAGCGCGCCGGCCGCGCCGAGCAGGTGACCGGTCATCGACTTGGTCGAGGTGATCACCGGGTGGTCGCCGATGGCGGCCCGGATGCCCCTGATCTCGCCCATGTCGCCGACCGGGGTCGAGGTGGCGTGCGCGTTCACGTGCTTGATGTCGGCGCCGGTCAGCCCGGCGTCGCGAATCGCCATCTGCATGGCCCGGATGCCGCCGCGGCACTCCGGGTCGGGCTGGACGATGTCGTACCCGTCCGAGGTGACGCCCGCGCCGGCGAAGCGCGCGATGACCCGGGCGCCGCGCGCGGCGGCGTGGTCGGCGCGCTCCAGGATGATCGCGCCGGCGCCCTCGCCGAGGACGAACCCGTCCCGGTTCTTGTCCCAGGGGCGGGAGGCCCGCTCCGGGTCGTCGTTGCGCGTCGACATGGCGCGCATCGACGCGAAGCCCGCGATCGGCAGCGGGTGGACGACGGCCTCGGTGCTGCCGGCGACCACCACGTCGGCACGGCCGAGGCGGATCAGGTCGAGACCGAGGGCCAGCGCCTCCGCGCCGGTGGCGCACGCGCTGGCCATGGCGCGCACGCCGGCCTTCGCGCCGAATTCCAGGCCGACGTGGGCGGCCGGGCCGTTCGGCATGAGCATCGGCACGGTGTGCGGGCTGACCCGCCGCGGGCCGGACTGCTCCAGGATGTCGTCCTGCTGGAGGAGGGTGATGGCACCGCCGATGCCGCTGCCGATGCTGACCGCGAGGCGCTCCTGGTCGAGTCCGGCGCCCTCGAGGCCGGCGTCGGCCCAGGCCTGCTTCGCGGCGATCAGCGCGATCGCCTCGGAGCGGTCCAGGCGGCGCAGGCGTACCCGCTCGAGAACCTCGGACGGCTCCACCGCGAGCTGCGCGGCGATGCGTACGGGAAGCTGTTCCGCCCACTCCTGGGTGAGCGAACTCACCCCGGAGCGGCCGGCAACCATGGCGTCCCAGGTGGACGCGACGTCCCCGCCCAACGGGGTGGTCGCGCCGAGCCCGGTGACGACGACGTCGATGGAAGTCATGTCAGTGATTCGCCTCGATGTAGGACACGGCGTCGCCGACGGTCTTCAGGTTCTGCACCTCGTTGTCGGGGATCTTGACGCCGAACTTCTCCTCGGCGGCCACCACGACCTCGACCATGGACAGCGAGTCGACGTCCAGGTCGTCGGTGAAGGACTTCTCCTCGGCGACGTCGTCCGGGTTGACCCCGGCGACCTCCTCCAGGATCTCGGCGAGGCCGGAAGTGATTTCTTCGCGAGTTGCCATTTTCTCGGTGATTCCTCTCAGAAATGGTGGTGAGGTGCTTCCGGCGCGGCCGGGCGTGCCCGTCAGGGGCAGCGCACGACCTGGCCGGCGTAGGTGAGGCCGCCGCCGAAGCCGAACAGCAGCACCGGTGCGCCCGAGGGCACCTCCCGGCGCTCGACCAGCTTGGACAGGGCCAGCGGGATGCTCGCCGCGGAGGTGTTGCCGGACTCGACCAGGTCCTTGGCCACGACGACCTCGGGGCCGAGGCCGAGCCGCTTCACGATGCCGTCGATGATGCGGACGTTGGCCTGGTGCGGGATGAACGCGGCGAGCTCGGAGACCTCGACGCCGGCCTTCTCGCAGGCCTCGCGGGCGAACGGCGCGAGCGCGGTGGTGGCCCAGCGGAAGACGATCTGGCCCTCCTGCTGGATGTACGGCTGCCAGCCCTCGATGCGCAGGACGTCGCCCTTGTCGGGCGCCGACCCCCACAACACCGGGCCGACACCGGCCGCCTCGCCCTCGGGCACCGCGGTGACCACGGCCGCGCCGGCGCCGTCGCCGAAGAGCACGGCGGTCGTACGGTCGGTCCAGTCGGTGACGTCGGAGAGCTTCTCGGCGCCGATGACGATCGCGTTGCGCGCCGCGCCGGCCCGGATCGCGTGGTCGGCGGTGCCGAGCGCGTACGAGAAGCCGGAGCAGGCGGTGTTCAGGTCGAACGCGGCCGGGGCGTTGATGCCGAGCCGGGCGGCCACCCGGGTCGCGACGTTCGGGCAGCGGTCGATCGAGGTGCAGGTGGCCACCGTGACCAGGTCGATGTCGGCGGCGGTGAGCCCGGAGCCGGCCAGCGCCTTCTCGGCGGCGTACGTCGCCATGTCGGCGACACTCTCGGCGTCGGCGATGCGGCGCTCCGCGATGCCGACCCGGTCCTTGATCCACGCATCGTTGGTGTCGATCGTGCTGGCCAGGTCGTCGTTGGTGACGATGCGCGAGGGCTGGTAGTGCCCCAGGGCGACGATGCGGGAACCCGCGGCTGTCATCGTGTTGCTCCTCCATTACCGTGCCGGGCGATCAGGTCGCGGGCGGCGGACAGGTCGTCCGGGGAGTTGAGGGTGACGATCTCGGGCGCGCCCTCGCCCTTGAGCTCGCGCTTGATGAGGCCCGCCAGCGTGCCGGCCGGGGGGAGCTCGATGACGCCGGTGACACCGAGGCTCTTCAGCGTGGCCATGCACAGGTCCCAGCGGACCGGCGCGGTGACCTGGCGGACCAGGCGACCGAGCATCTCGCCGCCGTCCCCGACCGCGGTGCCGTCGAGGTTGGACAGCAGGGTGCGGACCGGGCCGGCGACCGTGACGCCGGCGGCGACGGCCCGCAGCGCGGTCTCGGCGGGCGCCATGTACGGCGTGTGGAAAGCGCCGGCGACCTGCAGCGGGATGACCCGCGCCTTGGCCGGGGGCTCGGCCGCGAACTTGGCCAGGCCGTCGAGCGAGCCGGCCGCCACGATCTGGCCCGCGCCGTTGCGGTTGGCCGGGTAGAGCCCGTGCCGCTCGATGGTGGCCACCACGTCGGCGGGGTCGCCGCCGAGGACCGCGCTCATGCCGGTGGGCTCGAGCGCGCAGGCCGCGGCCATCTCGCGACCGCGGACGCCGGCGAGGGTGATCGCGGTGTCGGCGGTCAGAACCCCGGCGAGTGCGGACGCGCCGAGCTCGCCGACGCTGTGGCCGGCGACCACGTCGACGCCCTCCAGCGGCAGGTGCTCGGCGGCGAGCAGGGCCGCGGCGACCAGCAGCGGCTGGGTGCGCGCGGTGTCCTTGATCTCGTCGGCGTCCGCCTCGGTGCCGAGGTGGAGCAGGTCGGCGCCGCACAGGGCGGACCACTCCCGCAGGCGGCCCTCGGTGTCGGGGAGGGCGAGCCAGGGAGTGAGGAAGCCGGGCTTCTGGGAGCCCTGTCCGGGCGAAAGTACGGCGAGCACGGTTCAGACTCTTCCGGATGCGGCGACGATGCGCGGTTGACGGCGGCAACGAAACCCTACGACCACCGTTGTAGGGATCCTACAAAGCAGTCCCACTTAAGCCCCATTTGTACCAGGCCGAGACCTGAACGAGTGCTCGGTGATTTACGTCGCAGGGTCGAGGCGCCCGATGGTCATGGCGAGCCGGAGCGCGAACGCGTCCCGGCCGTCGAGCGGGGACAGCCCGGTCACCTCGGCGACCCGTTTGAGCCGGTACCGCACCGTGTTGGGGTGCACGTAGAGCTCGCGGGCCGCACTCTCCAGTACCCCGCCGGCGGCGAAGAACGCGTCCAGGGTCTCGAGCAGGCCGCCGCCGGCCCGGCTCAGCGCGCCGTACACGTCGTGCCGCAGCGCGCGCCGGGCCGCCATGTCGCCGGCCAGCGCGCGCTCGGGCAGCAGGTCGTCGGCGGCCACCGGGTTGGGCACGCCGGGCCAGGCGCCGGCCGCGCGGAACCCGGCCAGCGCGGCCCGGGCCGACTCGGTGGCCTGGTCGAGCGACGGCACGGCCGGGCCGACCACGACCGGCCCCTCGCCGAAGCTGGCGGCGAGCGCGGCGGCGCTCGCGGTCGGGTCGGTCACCCCGCCCATCACCACCACGAGCCGGTCGCCGTGCACGCCGCCGATCACCTCGAGCCGGGCGCGGCGGGCGGCGCGATAGACGGCGTGCAGCACCGAGGTGATCTCGCCGCCCGGCGACCGGCCGACGACCACGGCGACCGGTGGCGCGTCCGCCCAGCCCAGCGCGGCGGCCCGGCTGGCGAGCACGTCCGAGGAGTCGCCGCGCAGCAGGGCGTCGACGAGCATGGCCTGCAGGCGGGCGTCCCAGGCCCCGCGCGACTCGGCGGCCCGGGCGTAGACCCGCGCGGCCGAGAAGGCGATCTCGCGGGAGTACCGGAGGATGGCCTGCAGCAGCGCCTCCTCCTCGCCGGCCGCGGCCAGGTTGCGTACCTCGGACTCGGCGACGTCGATGGTCACCTTGATCAGCTGGACCGCCTGGGTCAGCGTGATCGACCGGGCCAGCGCGCGGGGAGCGGCCGCGAAGACCTCGTCGGAGATCTCCTGGGTGGTCTCCGCGATCGTGCCGCCGGAGCGCAGCCACTCGACCAGCGAGCGGACGCCGGCCTGGGCGACCAGGCCGACCCAGGAGCGCTGGTCGGCGGGCAGAGCGCGGAACCAGGGGAGGGTCTCGTCCATCCGGCCCATGGCGGAACTGGCGAGCGATCCGGCCGCGCGCTCGATGCGGCGCAGAGTGGCGGCGAGCGGCGGTTTGGCCGTCCCGGTGGATCGCACGCTCTCTGCCACGCACCACAGCCTGCCACGCGCCGTCACGAAAGCCCGGTCCGGAACCGTTCCGTCCCTCAACGGCCGATCCGTCCGGCACGACCGTAGACCGCAGGTCACGGGGCATATGTGAAAAATGCTCGGGACTTATATGACGATTTGGGGTATTTGTCGGAGTAGCGGTGCGCCCCTCCCGCGATTTCGGTCGGTGACCTGGCATGGTGTCGCATTAGCGTTGCCCGGCTCACCCCGCCGGAAGGTAAAGCCGGGCCGCGCTGCGCCGATGTAACACCGCGTGAAGGTTGGGGAGGCGAGATGACGGAACGAGAAGACGGACCGCTGCGCGCCGACATCGATCCAGCGCTCGAGGACACACCTCCTCTGGCCGCTCCCGTCGAGGACGAGCCGGAGCCAGGACCGAGCCGCATGGGCTGCCGTACGGACTTGCGTGGCTGGGCGGGAGGCCATCTGCACGGCGCGGTGCGGCCGCGTCGCCGAGCGGCCGGCCGGGGACGACCTCCCGGTCGCTGGTGCTGAAGACTCCCCATCCGACCGCCCCGCCACCACCCTTGACCGGACTGAAGACTCACCCGGTCGGGCGAGCCGCCCGGCGCGCCCCGGCCGAAGCGGGCCGCGCTCCGGACACGGTGAGGTCGTGGACGACAAGAGACGGCTGATCCTGGACCAGGCGCTCGCGCTCGTCGACGAGCGCGGCCTGGCCGCCATGTCGATGCGTGCCGTGGCCGAGCGGGTCGGGCTGACCTCGATGGCGCTCTACCCCTACGTGGGCGGCAAGGACGCGCTGCTCGACGGGCTGGTCGACCTGTTGCACCAGGAGCTGGGCTCGGCCCTGTGCGAGGGCGAGGGCAACGACTGGCGCCGGCGGCTGCACGCGCTCGGCCGATCCGTCCGCCAGGTCGCGTACGCCCACCCGGGCGCCTTCCCGCTGCTGCTGAACCGCTCGGCGGCCGGTGCGTCGGCCTCCTGGCTGACCGCGGCGCTGCGTGGCATCCTGCACGACGCGGGCGTGCCCGCCGACCGGATTCCCCGGTTGGCCCGGATGATCTGCGCTTTCCTGCTGGGCTACGTGACCGGCGAGCTCACCGGCGGCCTCCCGGCCGCCCCGGCCTGCGAGACAGAGGGGGACCGCGAGTTCGAGGCGGACCTGGCCGATCTCGTACGCCTCGTGGAGGTCTCCGTCCGGGCGACCTGATCCCCGTTCGTCCCTGCGAATGGACATATTTTCCTATAAAGGGACTATGTCCGGCGACGATGATGGTCTGCGCGACTACGTGACCAGCCGCCTCCCGAGCCTGCGCCGGTCGGCGTTCCTCATGTGCGGCGACTGGGACCTGGCCACCGAGCTCACCGAGGCCTGCCTGGCCCGGGTGGTGGCCGACTCCCGGCGCGGCGCGGTCGCCGACCCGGACGTCTACGCGTACGCGGATCTCATGGAGGCCTGCCGCCGCCGGAACCGCCGCCGGGAGCACGTCTTCGTGGCCGCGGCCGGAGCCGAGGGCGTCGCGGCCGAGTCCATCCTGGTCCTCGACGCGCTGCACAAGCTCGCGCCCCGCTGCCGGGCCGTGCTGGTGCTGCGGCACTGGGACGGCTTCGAGGTGGACGCCGTCGGCGCGATGCTCGACCTCGACGACGAGCGGGTCGACGCCTACGAGCGGGCCGGGCTGGCCGCCCTCGAGCGGCTGATCGAGGACTCGCGGACGGCGCTGGCCGGATGACGACGCGGCTGAACCAGCTCCTCGAGCACGTCCTCGACGGCGAGCCCGTGATCGGCGACGAGATCGACGAGATCTTCCGCCGTGCCGACCGGATGCGCCGCCGGCGCCTCCAGGCCCTGATCGGCTCCGGTGCCGCGGTGGTCGCGGTGATCGCCGCTACCGGGTACGCGCTGACCGTCACTCTGATGCCGGGCGCCGACACCTCCGCTCCCGCCCCGGCCGCCTCGTACGCCGCGGCGCGACCCTCGGCCGTGGCCGACCCGGTGCTCGCGCTGATCGCCCCGATCGCCGACGCCAAGCTGCGCATCTCTCCGCGGCCGCCCGAGCGGGGCAGCGGGTGGCGGCAGTACTCGGTGACCGACAGCGCCGGGCGGCCGCGCGGCACGATCGAGGTCGCCGTCTACCACGTCGCCGAGGACCTCTGTTTCCCGGTGCTGGCCGCCCCGGGCAAGTGCGCCCGCACCGAGTGGGCGCCGGCCGGCGTCGAGTACGTCCGCTACGACGACGAGAAGGATCCCGACTGGCAGGTGCACCAGACGATCGCCCGGCACATCACCGACGGCCGCACGGTCGCCGTGATGGCCACCGGGGAGCGCGGCGCCGACGACGCCGCGGGCGGCAAGCCCGGACTGACCGGCGCCCAGGTGCAGAAGATCGCCACCGACCGGCGGCTGTTCGACGCCTTCGGCTCGAGCGAGGACTGCTTCGGGCCGTCGTCGGGCGCGTGCCCGGCCTTCAAGGTGCCGGTGCCGGACGGCAGCGACTAGAGCCGCCGGCTAGACCCGGCGGCGGATCAGGAAGGCGATGCCGGCCAGGCCGAACAGGATCACGATCAGGACCGCGCCGTTCAGCAGCAGCAGGTCGCGCATGCGGGCCAGGAAGCTGTTCACGCCGGCGATGGGGTCGATGTCGTCGACCTGGATATTCTCACCCACGCCGCCGCCGATGCCGCCGTTGATCACGTCGGGTTTGGCCTTGAGCGGGACGCCGCTGAGCCGCAGCGTCTCGGACATGGTGAGCCGGCCGTAGAACCAGCCGTCGGCCACCCTCCGGCCCGGCTGGGCGGACGCGCGGTGCGCGCGCGGGCCGCCGGCAGCCTCCGGGTACAGGTCGTAGACCTGCTGCGGGGCCGTCTTGACCAGCACGGTCACCGTGTATTTCGGACCGAGCTTGTTGGCCTTGGGCGCCGTCGTCTGTGGCCGGGCCGTGGACATCCAGTTGACCTCGGCCAGCAGCGTGTCGAACAGCCGGGCGCCGTCGGAGGGCTCGACGATGAGCGTGCCCGGGACCTCGCCACCCTTGATCTGGATGCTGGTCGGCTTGGCGGGAGCTTTCGGTGCGGCCTGTGCCGCCGGGGCGGCCCCGAACGTGAGTGCGGCGGCGACGGCCAGCGCCCCCGCCGCCGACAACAAACGTGTCATCGCCCCTCGAACCATCGTCCCGGCCTCCCGCCCCGTGGTGGACATGGCTTCGCGCGCCGCGTCGTGCATCGCGGCACGGCCGAGGCCCCTTCAGCCTCCCCGGACGAACGCCCGGGCGCATCTCAAGCCGGACGAATTGGAGCCATCTGGGGATGACCGACGCGACGACAACGGCCGTTGATCAGCGGCCGAATAGTACCGACTCGAAGCAAGCTCTAGGGGGCACGGTCACCCGCTCAGCGGTTTTCGTTACCGGAACGACGGCAAGCGATGGCGCGATGAGTGGCGAATACGTTAAAGGCGAAAAAATAGGCGACACGTGCAACGCGCACGAGGTGAGCCAGCTCACCTCGTACGCCAATCGGGGTGTCAGAGAGAAGCCCGCGCGGAGCGCAAGCGATGCAGCGTGCGCTCGCGACCCAGAACCTCGATGGACTCGAAGAGCGGAAGGCCCACCGAGCGCCCGGTCACCGCGACCCGGACCGGCGCCTGGGTCTTGCCGAGCTTGAGCTCGCGGGCCAGGCCCACCTCCTCGAGCGCGGCCTTCAGCGGCTCGGCCGCCCACACCTCGAGCGCCTCGAAAGCGGCGACGGTCGCGTCGAGGATCTCGGCGGCGTCGCCCTTCATCGCCTTGGCCCAGGAGGCCTCGTCGCGCACCGGCTCGTCGAGGAAGAAGAAATCGACGTAGTCGACGATTTCGGACAACACCTGAATGCGGGTCTGCGCCAATGGCGCGACGGCGGTGAAGACCTCGGTGTCGAAGGCGGCCGGGGCCCAGGGCGGGGCCGGAATGGTGTCGGTGCCGGTCAGCCAGGGCGCGCAGACCGCCGCGAACTCGTCGGGCGCGAGCGCGCGGATGTAGTCGCCGTTGAACGCCCGCAGCTTCTTGATGTCGAAGAACGCGGAGGCGTGGCTGACGTCCTCGAGGCGGTACTCGGTCTCGATCACCGACCAGGGCACGATCTCACGGTCGCCGGACGGCGCCCAGCCGAGCAGCATCAGGTAGTTCTTCATGGCGGCGGCCAGGTAGCCCTCGTCGCGGTACGACTCCAGGGCGACCTTGTCGCGGCGCTTCGACAGTTTCTGCCGTTTCTCGTTGACGATGACCGGGACGTGCGCCCAGACCGGCGGGGTGTGGCCCAGCGCTTCCCACAGCATCTGCTGCTTGGGCGTGTTGGGCAGGTGCTCCTCGGCCCGGATCACGTGGGTGATCCCCATGGTCATGTCGTCCACGACGTTGGCTAGCAGGAACAGCGGCGAGCCGTCGGCGCGGGCGATGACGAAGTCCTCGATCAGGCGGTTCTCGAACGTGGGCTTGCCACGAACGAGGTCCTCCACGACGGTCTCGCCCTCGTCGGGGGTGCGGAAGCGCAGCGCGCGGCCCTCGCCCGGGCCGAGGCCCCGGTCGCGGCAGAAGCCGTCGTAGCCGGTGTGCTGGTTCCCGGTGCGGGCGATGACGTCCTCGCGCTTGCAGTCGCAGTGGTACGCCTTGCCCTCGCCGAACAGCCGGGTGGCGGCGGCGGTGTGGTCGGCCGCGTAGGACGACTGGTAATAGGGTCCTTCGTAACTGCCCCGCTCGATGCCGATCCAGTCGAGCGCGGCGAGGATGCCCTCGGTCCACTCGGGACGGTTACGGGCGGCGTCGGTGTCCTCGATGCGGAGCACGAAGACGCCGTCGTGCTGGTGGGCATAGATCCAGTTCTGCAGCGCGGAGCGGGCGCCGCCGACGTGGAAACTGCCGGTCGGGGACGGGGCGAAACGTACGCGAACAGTCACCGGTCAAGGGTACCTAGGGCACTGAACGGATTTTCACCACGGCCACCGCTCCGGCCAGGGTCGTCAGCGCGGTGAGGATGAAGAGCGTCGGGTAACCGCCCAGGTAGGCCACCACGGGCGCGGCCAGGACCGGGCCGAGCGCCTGGGATGCCGAGGGGGCGATGTTGATGACGCCCAGGTCCTTCGCGCGGTCGGTGGCGGCCGGCAGCACCTGGGTGACCAGCGCGGTGTCGACCGCCAGGTAGACGCCGAAGCCCGCGCCGAACAGCACCGACGCGACCATGGCGACCGGCCAGGTGGGCCAGATGGCCAGCAGGGTCGCGGCGATCGCGATGAGCACCCCCGACCAGATCACGAAGATCTTGCGCTTGCCGACCCGGTCGGAGAGCCAGCCGCCGAGCATGGCCGTGCCGATCATGCCGACCGTGTACAGCAGGATCAGGTAGAGCAGGCCGGTGTCGGGGTCGTCGAGCTTGACCGCGTCGGTGAGGAAGTAGAGCAGGTAGAGCGTGCCGAGCGCGTTGCCGAGCATGACCAGGAACCGGGTGATCCAGGCCCAGGCGAAATCGGGGTTGCCGCGCAGGTCGAGCCGGAATCTCATCCGGGGGACGACCACGTCGCCGAGCGCGTCGTCGGGCGTGCGCAGGACGAACGGCGCGACCAGCAGCAGCATGGCGATCGCGATGATCAGATAGCCCGGCGACGGGGTGGTGACCACCACGGTGACCAGGATCGCGCCGAGCACCAGGCCCAGGGCCACCGGCATGCCGATCCAGCCGGAGACCAGGCCGCGCTGGTCGACCGGGACCCGGTCGGGAACGGCCGCGGTCAGCGTGGACAGCATGATGTTGAGGCCCACGTTGGCGAGCGCCCAGCCCACGGTGACCCAGAACAGGCCCGGCGCGACCGCGAGGCTGAGCAGCGAGAGGAAGCCGAGGGCCGCGCCGCCGGCGGTCCAGATGTGGCGCCGGCCCAGCTGCCGGCCGAACAGGCGCGGCCGCGTGCGGTCGGAGAGCATGCCGGCCAGCGGGTTGACCACGACGGCGACGATCGCGCCGATGCCCGTGACGATGCCGAGCCAGATCTCCTTGTGGCCGACCCCGAGGTCCTCGATCTGCTCGGGCAGCAGCACCTGCAGGGGTGTGTAGAGGGCCATCCAGAGACCGAGGTTCGCGGCGAAGAGCAGGCCGATCCAGGCGCGCCGGACCGGGACGACGGGCTCGGCGAGCGCGGGTGCTCCCTGAGTGACGGCCATCGAGCCTCCTCTCCGTAGCGCTGAGGATACGGAATGTCAGACAGCTTGACGAGAGGCGTTCGCTCGCGTAATTTACCGATCAGCTAATTAACCGATAGGTAAAACACGGAGGTGGCGAGATGGGCAAGGTCGTAGCCGTCGAGTACACGACACTGGACGGCGTTTTCGAGGAGCCGGCCTGGAGCGGGCCGTACTTCAACGACGAGCTGAGCGCCTGGCAGGCGCGCAACCTCGAGGAGGCCGATGCGCTGCTGCTCGGCCGCAAGACCTACGAGGGCTTCAAGGCCGCCTGGCCGCAGATGGAGGCCGAGACCGGCTTCTTCGGGGTGAAGATGAACTCGATGCCCAAGCACGTCGCCACCACCTCGCTCACCGAGGCGGAGTGGAACGCGACCTTCATCCAGGGCGAGGTCGCCGACGCGGTGGCCAAGCTCAAGACCGAGCCGGGCAACCTGCTGATCAACGGCAGCGCCTCGCTGGTCAACTACCTGACCAAGCACAACCTCATCGACGAGTACCGCATCATGATCTTCCCGGTCGTGCAGGGCGAGGGCCGCAAGCTCTGGGACGACGGCACCAAGATCGCGTTGAAGCTGACCGACACGTGGAAGACCGCGACCGGTGTCGAGGTCGTCACCTACATCCCCGCGTAACCAGGAGTCGACGTGGCCACGGATCAGCTGAGTGTCGTCTTCGCGGCGCTGGCCGACCCGACCCGCCGCGCCATCATCGCCCGCCTGGCCGACGGCCCGGCTACCGTCAACGAGATCGCCGAGCCGTTCGCGCTGACCCTCCCGGCGATCTCCAAGCACCTCAAGGTGCTCGAGCGAGCCGGCCTCATCTCGCGCGGCCGACAGGCCCAGTGGCGGCCCTGCACACTCGAGGCCGAGCCGCTGCGCGAGGCCACCGAGTGGATGAGCCGCTACCGCCAGTTCTGGGACCCGAGCCTCGACCGGCTCGACGCCCACCTGAAGTCGCTGATGAAGGGACCGCCGCCGTGAGCGACGAGATGACATTCCGCGAGATCGAGTTCGTCCGGATCTTCGACGCGCCCCGAGAGCTGGTCTGGCGCGCCTGGACCGAGCCCGACCAGGTGGCGGTGTGGTGGGGTCCGGCGCGCATGCACACGCCGCGGGAAACCGTCGATCTCGACGTACGCCCCGGCGGTGTCTTCCGGGTGACCATGGTGTCCGACGAGAACGGCGCCGCGTTCCCGTCGGACATGCGCTACACCAGGGTGGACGAGCCGTCGGTGCTCGAGTTCGAGTGGGACGCCGACCGGGGCCTGGGCGCCGGCCGGGTCACCATCACGCTGCGCGACCTCGGCGACGGCCGCACCGAGATGACCAACCACTACGCCGGCTGGACGACCGACGCCATCGAGCCCTTCATGCGCCAGGGCACCGATCAGCAGTACGACAAGCTGCGGGCGCACCTGAGACTCAGGCCGTGAAGTCGCCGGAGAGCCCCATCGGATGATGGGGCTCTCCGGCCGTTGACTAGCTGTCGCCGCCGGTCTCGCCGACCGGGGCGGCGGAGACGTCGTCGATCGCGTACTTCTTGGCGGCCTCGGCCGGCACGTGCATCGGGACCTTGCCGCGCAGCGCCAGCTGGCGCAGCGTGGCCACCGCCACCGACTCGGCGTCCACGTGGAAGTGGCGCCGCAGCGCGTGCCGGGTGTCGCTCATGCCGAAGCCGTCGGTGCCCAGGGACGTGTAGTCGTTCGGCACCCAGCGGGCGATGAGGTCGGGCACGGCCCGCATGAAGTCGCTGACCGCGACGGCCGGACCCTCGGTGCCCTCCAGCTTCTGCTGGACGTACGGCTTGCGGGGCTGGTCGCCCGGGTTGAGCAGGTTGTGCTCCTCGGCCTCGACGGCGTCGCGCCGCAGCTCGGTCCACGAGGTCACCGACCAGACGTCGGCGGCCACGCCCCAGTCCTGGGCGAGCAGTTCCTGCGCCTTGAGCGCCCAGCCCATGCCGGTGCCCGACGCCAGGATCTGCGCCTTCGGCCCGTTGGTCTCGGGCGCCGCCCTGTACCGGTAGATGCCCTTGAGCAGGCCCTCCACGTCGACTTCCGCCGGCTCGGCCGGCTGGACGATCGGCTCGTTGTACACGGTGAGGTAGTAGAAGATGTTCTCCTGCTTCTCGCCGTACATGCGGTGCAGGCCGTTCTCCACGATGTGCGCGATCTCGAACGCGTACGCCGGGTCGTAGGCCACCACGGCCGGGTTGGTCGCCGCGATGAGCAGCGAGTGGCCGTCCTCGTGCTGCAGGCCCTCGCCGTTCAGCGTGGTGCGGCCCGCGGTGGCGCCGAGCAGGAAGCCCCGGGTCATCTGGTCGGCGGCCGCCCACAGCTCGTCGGCGGTCCGCTGGAAGCCGAACATCGAGTAGAAGATGTACAGCGGGATCATCGGCTCGTCGTGCGTGGCGTACGAGGTGCCGGCCGCGATGAAGCTCGCCGTCGACCCGGCCTCGTTGATCCCCTCGTGCAGGATCTGGCCGTTGATCGCCTCCTTGTACGACAGGAACAGCTCCCGGTCGACCGAGGTGTAGGTCTGCCCGTGCGGCGAGTAGATCTTCTTGGTCGGGAAAAGTGAATCCATGCCGAACGTGCGTGCCTCGTCCGGAATGATCGGCACCCAGCGCGCCCCGAAGTCCTTGTCCTTCATCAGGTCCTTGAGGAGCCGGACGAAGGCCATGGTGGTCGCGACCTTCTGCTTGCCGCTGCCCCGCTTGACGTCAGCGAACGCCTTCGCGTCCGGGATCGCCAGCGACTTGTGCGTGGTACGCCGGGACGGCACGAAACCGCCCAGCTCGCGGCGCCGCTCGAGCATGTACTGCATCTCGTCGGACTTGTCGCCCGGGTGGTAGTACGGCGGGAGGTACGGGTTTTCCTCCAGCTGCTTGTCGCTGATGTCCAGGTAGAGGCGGTCCCGGAAGCCCTTGAGGTCGTCCAGGGTCAGCTTCTTCATCTGGTGGGTGGCGTTGCGGGCCTCGAAGTGCGAGCCGAGCGTCCAGCCCTTGATCGTCTTGGCGAGGATCACGGTGGGCTGGCCGGTGTGCTCGAGAGCCGCCTTGTACGCCGCGTAGAGCTTGCGGTAGTCGTGGCCGCCGCGCTTGAGGTTCCATACCTCGTCGTCGGACATGCCCTCGACCAGCTTGCGGGTGCGCGGATCACGGCCGAAGAAGTTCTCCCGCACGTACGCCCCGGACTCGCCCTTGTATGTCTGGTAGTCACCGTCGGGCGTCACGTTCATGAGGTTGACCAGGGCGCCGTCGGTGTCGGCGGCGAGCAGCGGGTCCCACTCGCGGCCCCAGATCACCTTGATCACGTTCCAGCCGGCGCCGCGGAAGAACGACTCGAGTTCCTGGATCACCTTGCCGTTGCCGCGGACCGGGCCGTCGAGGCGCTGGAGGTTGCAGTTGATCACGAAGGTGAGGTTGTCGAGTTCCTCGCGGGCGGCCAGGCCGATCGCGCCGAGCGACTCGACCTCGTCCATCTCGCCGTCGCCGAGGAACGCCCAGACGTGCTGCTGACTGGTGTCCTTGATGCCGCGGTTCTGCAGGTAGCGGTTGTACCGGGCCTGGTAGATCGCGTTCAGCGGGCCGAGGCCCATGCTGACCGTCGGGAACTCCCAGAAGTTCGGCATCAGACGCGGATGCGGGTACGACGGGAGGGCGCCACCGGGGTGCGACAGTTCCTGCCGGAAGCCGTCCAGCTGGTTGGCGCTCAGCCGGCCCTCGAGGAAGGCGCGCGCGTACATGCCGGGGGAGGCGTGCCCCTGGAAGAAGATGTGGTCGCCGCCGCCCGGGTGGTCCTTGCCGCGGAAGAAGTGGTTCATGCCGACCTCGTAGAGGCTGGCGCTCGACGCGTAGGTCGAGATGTGGCCGCCGACGCCGATCTCGGGTCGCTGCGCGCGGTGCACGAGCATGGCCGCGTTCCACCGGATGTACGCCCGGATGCGGCGCTCGACGAACTCGTCACCGGGGAACCAGGGTTCCTGCTCCGGCGGGATCGTGTTGATGTAATCCGTGGAGGTCAGTGGCGGAACGCCGACCTGTCGCTCCCGGGCCCGCTCGAGCAGGCGCAACATGATGTAACGGGCTCTCTTGGCGCCGCGTTCGTCGATGACTCCGTCGAGCGACTCGACCCACTCGTTGGTTTCCTCGGGGTCGATGTCGGGAAGCTGGCTCGGCAGTCCATCGCTGATTACCGGGCGCTTGCGCTCCGTGGCCACAGGCAATCCTCTTGGTCGGGTGTCGGAAACCGGGCGACCCATTGTGTGGGTCGCTCGGATAGGTCTCCATCCTCCACCCTCGCGGTGGGCATCGTCACGCCTACCCGAGGTGTCCGCGATCCGGGACACACGTACTGACCAGTAACTTTGTTTTGCTGTAACCGAGCTCTCAGCCGGGCAGGAAACTGAAGCGAACCTGCCGGGTCGGATTGTCACCGTTGGTATCGACGAGACAGATCGACTGCCAGGTGCCGAGCGCGATTTTGCCGCCGATCACGGGGAGTGTCGCGTACGGCGGGATCCAGGCCGGCAGCACGTGGTCGCGGCCGTGCCCGCGCGTGCCGTGCCGGTGCCGCCAGCGGTCCTCGGCCGGCAGCAGCTCGTCGATCGCCGCGAGCAGGTCGTCGTCCGAGCCGGCCCCGGTCTCGATGATGGCCAGCCCGGCCGTGGCGTGCGGGACGAAGACGTGCAGCAGCCCGTCCGCTTCGGACCGCACGAACGCCTCGGCCTCGGCCGTGATGTCCCGGACCACGGGTGACCCGCCGGTCCGCACGGTGATCACTTCGGTACGCATCCGGCGAGCCTATGTGTACAGATCGAGGGCCAGGAACAGGGCCGCGGTGCAGCTCACCCAGAGCACGGCCAGTCCGAGCCGGACCACCACCGTACGCATGATCATGTTTTGAGTAGAGCACAGGCGGTGGCAGCGGTGGCCCGGGTCGGCAATGCTGGGTCGCGTGACCACCCCGCAGAACCTCGACGAGCGTTTCCGCGACGCGGTGTCCGCGCTGCCCGACCCCGGCGCGCGTCGCGCGCCGGCCGACGCCGTCCGCGACGGTGCCCTGCTCACCGGCGCCCGCGCCCAGGAACTGTTCGACGCGCAGCTCGCCAGCCGCCATCTCGACCTGGCCGCCCGGTGGTTGCGCAGCTTCAACGAGGGCTTCTACACCATCGGATCCTCCGGCCACGAGGGAAACGCGGCCGTCGCCGCCGCGCTGCTGCCCACCGATCCCGCCCTGCTGCACTACCGCTCGGCCGCGTTCTTCTGCGCCCGGGCCAAGAGCATCGGCGACGCCGCCCGCGACGTGCTGCGCGGCGTCGTGGCCTCGGCCAACGAGCCGATCGCGGGCGGCCGGCACAAGGTCCTCGGCAGCGCCGACCTGCACATCATCCCGACCACCTCGACCGTCGCCTCGCATCTGCCGCGAGCGGTCGGTCTCGCCTGGTCGCTGGCTCGCCCGCGGGCCGGGCAGCGGCGCTGGCCCGCCGACGCCATCGCGGTCGCCTCCTTCGGCGATGCCTCGGCCAACCACGCGTCGGCCACGGCCGCGTTGAACTCCGCCGGCTGGTTCGAGCATTCCGGCGTACGGCTGCCGCTGCTCTTGATCTGTGAGGACAACGGCCTGGGCATCAGCGTGCCCTCGCCCGACGGCTGGCTCGCCGCGATGCTCTCCACCCGCCCCGGCGTCCGCTACACCTCGGCGGACGGCTGCGACCTGGCCTCCGTGCACGACGCGGCGGTCGAGGCGGCCGGCTTCGTCCGGCGCGAGCGGCGCCCCGCGATCCTGCACCTGTCGATGGTCCGGCTCATGGGCCACGCCGGCGCGGACGCCGAGGTCGGCTACCGCTCCACCGAGGAGATCAACCGCGACCTCGAGCGCGACCCGCTGGTCGGCACCGCGCGGCTGCTGGTCGCCGCCGGCCTGATGACGCCGGAGGAGGTCGTCGCCCGGTACGACGAGATCGGCTGGCAGGTCCGCAAGGTCGCCGAGGAGGTGCTCGGCGAGCCCAAGCTGGCCGGCGTCGCCGAGGTCGTCGCCCCGCTCGCCCCGCGCCGCCCGCTGCGCGTCGCCCACGAGATCACCGAGGCCGCCACCCGCGCGGCCGGACCCGGCGCGGCGGCCCGGCTGCGCTCCTTCGACGGCAAGCTGCCCGAGCAGTCCGGCCCGCTCACGCTCGCCCAGACGATCAACGCGACACTCACCGACGCCATGCTCACCAACCCCGGCATGCTGATCTTCGGGGAGGACGTGGCCCGCAAGGGAGGCGTCTACGGCGTCACGAAAAGGCTGCAGGAGCGCTTCACCGCCGACCGGGTCTTCGACACGCTGCTCGACGAGACCACGATCCTCGGGCTCGCGCTCGGCGCCGGCGTCGACGGCCTGCTGCCGGTCCCCGAGATCCAGTACCTGGCCTACCTGCACAACGCGGAGGACCAGATCCGCGGCGAGGCCGCCACGCTGTCGTTCTTCTCCCAGGGGGCGTACAAGAATCCCATGGTCGTCCGGATCCAGGGCCTGGCCTACCAGCAGGCCTTCGGCGGCCACTTCCACAACGACAACTCGGTCGCCGTGCTGCGCGACATCCCCGGCGTGGTCCTCGCGGTGCCGGCCCGGCCCTCCGACGCGGCGCCCATGCTGCGCACCAGCCTGGCGTCGGCCGCGGCGGACGGCACGGTCTGCGTCTTCCTCGAGCCGATCGCGCTCTACCACACCCGCGACCTCTACGAGCAGGGTGACAACGAGTGGCTGGCGCCCTATGCGGCGCCCGGCGAGTGGTCGGGTCAGCACGCCCCGATCGGCCGGGCGCGCACCTATCCCGTGGGCAACGCGGCCGATCTGACGATCGTCACCTTCGGCAACGGGCTGCGGATGTCACTGCGCGTGGCGGCGCGGCTGGCCGAGCAGGGGTACGGGTCGCGCGTGGTCGATCTGCGCTGGCTGAGCCCCTTGCCGACGGCCGATCTCGTGCGCGAGGCGGCCGCCACCGGGCGGGTGCTGATCGTCGACGAGACCCGGCGCTCCGGCGGTGTCGGCGAGGGCGTCCTGGCCGCCCTGGTGGACGGCGGATTCGTGGGCTCGGCCCGGCGGATAGCCTCGGCCGACTCGCTGATTCCGCTCGGTCCGGCCGCGCAGCATGTGCTCGTGGGGGAGGATGCCATCACACAGGGTGCCCATGCCCTGCTGGCGCGGTAAATTCCCACACACTCGGTGCGCCACTTGCGCGCGGGGCCGCAAGTGTGTGGACTACCCCAAGGTTTCGGCAATTTAACGGCTAGGAGGACTTAGACAGTGAGCGCGACCGCTGGTCAGGCCGACGGCGTACGCAGCCTGGCGGACCGGTTCGGCTTCGAGCCGAACATGGTGGTCATGGAGATGGGCTACGACGACGACGTCGACGAAGACCTCCGTGACGCCCTGACCGAACGCGTCGGAGAGTTGGTCGACGAAGACACCGACGAAGTCGTCGACGCGGTGCTGTTGTGGTATCGCGACGGTGACGGTGACCTGTTCGAGCTGCTCACCGATGCCCTCGGCCCCCTCGCCGACAATGGCGTGGTGTGGCTGCTGACCCCGAAGGCCGGCCGTGACGGCCACGTCGAGCCCAGCGAGATCAGCGAGTCCGCCCCCACGGCGGGCCTGCAGCAGACCTCGACGGTGAACGCCGGCAAGGACTGGACGGGTGCCCGGCTCGTCTCCCCCAGGGGTGCCAAGAAGAAGTAGCTCGCGTCGCCTCTGTCGTGCCGGCCGGCGTCCGCGGGCGCCGGTCCGGTTAGCATGTGCGCATGCCGCTCGCCGTGGGTTCGCCGGCCCCCGATTTCGCCCTCAAAGATCAGAACAATCAGGTGGTACGCCTGCGTGACTTCCACGATCGCAAGGCCGTCCTGCTGGTCTTCTACCCGCTGACGTTCACCGGCACGTGTCAGGGCGAGTTAACCGAGATCCGCGACAATATCGGGCTTTATGCGAATAAATCTGTCCAGGTGTTGGCGGTCAGCGTCGACTCGACCTACAGCCACAAGATCTGGTCCCTGCAGGAGGGCTTCGAGTTCCCCCTCCTGGCCGACTTCTGGCCGCACGGTGAGGTGGCCCGGCGCTACGCGGTTTTCAACGACGAGGCCGGCTTCGCCAACCGCGGCACCTTCCTCATCGACCCGGCCGGCGTGATCCGCTTCGCCGAGGAGGCCGGCCCCGGCGAGAGCCGCAACCAGCAGGCCTGGCAAGCTGCCATCGCCGCGCTTAAGGCCTGACAGCCGCAAGGTACGATGACCACTCCGGTCACGCCGCCCCGCGGCGAACCGCACCGGGCGCGTAGCTCAGCGGGAGAGCACTCGCCTTACAAGCGAGGGGTCGCAGGTTCGAAACCTGCCGCGCCCACGAGACCCTGAGGCCCTCCGGTCCGCGCATTTCGCGGACGGGAGGGCCTCGTCATGTCTGCTCCGGGGGCCGAGCTCCCGGAAGCCCCGCGGCCGGGTCGTCGGGACCTTACTGGAGAGCGACCTTCACGCCGCCGGACCAGATGGAGTCGTGCAGTTCCACCTGGGTGAGTGTCGTGGAGGTGGGGACGTCGAAGACGATCTTTCCGGTGACGCTGTTGCCGGGGTTGATGTCGTTGAGGAACGTCTCCGCGTCGTCGTTGGCGTACATCTCGGCGGCGCCGTCGTTCTCGTACTGGGTGCCGGTGGCGTCGAACGCCTTCTGGTTGCCGCCGTCGAAGGTCTGCGCCTCGTCGCCGATGTTCCGCACGGACACGGTGATCACACAGAACTTTCCCTGCGCCTGCTTGTTCAGGTACTGGCCGCCGAGCGTGGTCTGGGAGCAGTCCATGTCGTCGACCGTGAACTCGAACTTGCCGTCGCGGGCCGCGGTGTTCATCGCCACCGTCTTCGCCTTCGTGCCGCCCGTGCTGGTGGAGCCGGTGGTGGACGACCCGTCGCCGGCGGTGCTCACGACCGCACCGAGTCCGCAGAGGCCGAAGACGACCGCCGCGGAGATGCCGAGAACCAGCAACGCCTTGGATTTCTTCTTCGGCGGAGCCATCGGAGGTGGGCCGTACGGCGGGGGCGGCGGCGGATAGCCACCGGGCGGGTACTGGGCCGGTGGGCCGGCCATCGGCGGCGGCTGCTGACCGTAGGGATAGCCGGGCTGGGCCTGGTACTGCGGCCAGGGCTGGTGCGGTGCGGGCGGACCGTAGGCCGGCTCGTGCGGCGTAGGCGCGGCGTACGCCTGCTCGTACTGCTGTGGCGGCGGGCCGTACGAGAACGACTGCTGATCATGGGCGCCGGCTGCCTCCGGGGGCGCTTGGTGCGTGGGCACGTGGGGCTGCTGCCCGTCGGCGTTCATGTTCGATTCGGCAGTCATGGATCTCCGTCCGTCGCGGGAGGGCGTTTCGGTCGGGAGGTTTGATCGGTCCGGCTGCCGACGGGTTGAAGGTTCGAAACCGTCGAGATCGCCACCCTCTGTGTTGGCCCTCTCGCTATCCGTGATTGCCTGGGGTTCGTCGGGGCTTTACCTCGCGGTCGGGTGGGTGGGGCTGTTCGGTCTGATTGATCGGGGTAGCCTCGCCTCGTGACGGCGGTCGATCTTGTTTTGCGGAAGTTTGACGGGCGGCCGCATCGGCAGGTTACCGGGCGGTTGCTCGGTGAGGACTCGTATGGCACCTGGATCGCCACGCCTCGTGGGAGCGTGGTCAGTTATCACTACGGCACGCGGCCGACGGGGCTTACGCGGGCCGACGCGGTGCGGCTCATCCCGGTGGACGGCTGGTGGATGGCTATGTGCCTGGCCGAGCCGGACGTGCGCGACATGTACTGCGACGTCACGACCCCGGCCGAGTGGACCGGGCCGGCCGAGCTCACCGTCGTCGACCTCGACATCGACCTCGTGCGGTACCGGGCCGACGGCCGGGTCGAGGTGGAGGACGAGGACGAGTTCGAGGAGCACCGGGTCTCGCTCGGGTACCCGGACGCGATCGTCGAGGGCGCACTCCGCGGGGCCGCCGAGCTGCGGGCGGCGCTGAGCGGCGACGAGGAGCCGTTCGCCGAGCATTACCGCAAATGGCTCGCGCTCGTGTGACAGGCGCCGGCCGGCGGGCGTCACGGGCCGCCGGCCGGCGGTCGGGCGGTCAGGAGGGCGGGGGCGGTGGGACCGCCGGGTCGGGAGTGCCGGCGGGGGCCGGTGGGGTGGCCGCCGGGCGCCACGGGCCGCCCGGCTCGAGCACGCCGAGATGCTCCAGGCGGGACCGGATGCCGCCGCTGCTGCGGCCGAACTCGGCCATCAGGTCGCGTGGGCGCGCGCCCTCGCGATAGCGGCTGAGCAGGCGGTCGTCGTCCACCTCGGTCCAGCGGGTGCCCTGGTTGGGGTGGCGGCCGCGGCGCTCGGGCGGTGGGTCGGCCCGGGCCGAGAGCGGCGGCTGGGTCATCGCGATCAGGCCGGAGAGCGTCGAGGTGAGCACGTCGGTGATGCCGACCAGGTCGGAGGGGGAGAGCCCGCCGCTGATCTCGCTCACCACCTGGCCGTCGCCGTCGCTGGAGACGATGCACAGATCGATGCGGTGGTCGTCGGTCGGGAAGGCGGTGACCTGGTAATCCGTCTCGCCGATCACGAGTCGCCGGTCGAGGGTGATGGGGGACGTGCGGAGTGCGGTGTCATTCATGGGGTGACCTTAGGGTTGCCCTCTGACAGTTTTTGGGGCCTTGCGGCCGGGCAACCCGCTCGCACCCGCGAGAACCTTCAAGCGGGCCGGTCCGGGGGCCGATTCGTCAGGTTGCCCGCGGGAGGTCCCGCTGGTGGGCGGGCGGCGGTCGGTGTCCCCTCGGCGACCGCGCCCGCCCGGCGATCCGCGATGGGAGGCCCGGTGGGGGCGGAACTGCACATCGGCGCGGATGCCGAGAAGACGGTCGTGTCGGCGTACACCCTGAAGACCCGGACCGGACGCGCCCGCCGGCGGCGGACCGGAAGCCTGATCGAGTGCCAGCCGGTCCTGCCGAGCGGGCGAAGCCGCGAGGTCCGCGTGACGTTCCTCGCCCGGGTGAGCCTTCCGCTGCTGCTCGCGGGCACTCTGCTGTTCGCGGCGGGCGTGCCGTCCTGGCTGCTCGCGGTGGTCATCGCCGGCGCGGTGGGCGCGGCCGGCTGGGTCGATCGACGGCGAGCGCAGCGGACGAGTTTCGCGATTCCCCGTGAACCGGACGCGCGCGTGCTGCGCACCCAGGAGGAACGGGCGGCGTTCGGCCGGGCCGTCGGGATGGCCCGCCGGGTGCGGCACACGTGGCCGGGACTGCCCGGCATGATCGATCCCGGCACGGCCGACCGTGCGCTCACCCACGCCCTCGACGACCTGGCCACGTTGCTGGTCCGGCGGCAGGAGATCCGCCGGCTTCGTGCGGGCCTCGATGGCGTACGCGGGGACGACCTCCCCACCGGCAGCCGGGCCGTCCTCGCGCTGGCGGAGCAGCGGGAGCGCGCCGAACGGCTGTGGCTGGACACCGGGGAGCAGGCCAACCGGATCCTGCGCGCGATCGACGAGGCCGCCCTGGCCGGCGAGTCGTTCCTGCAGGAGCAGCGGATCGGCGCCACCGCGCGACAGGCCGAGCGGGTGCTGGCCCGGCTGACCGCCGGCGCGCCACCGGCCGACGCCGCCCCCGAGCTCGCCGATCGGACGTCGGCCGTGCTCGCGGCCTATCGCGAGTTGACAGAACGGGAATCATTGTTGCCATGACGGCAACGGACGACGTGCTGCGCGAGGTCGGTCCGCGGCTGCGTGCGCTGCGCCGCAAGTCGGGCATCACGCTCGCGTCGCTGGCCGAGACCACCGGGATCTCGGTCAGCACGCTGTCCCGGCTCGAGTCGGGACAGCGCAAGGCCACCCTCGAGCTGCTGCTGCCGCTCGCCCGGGCCCACCGGGTGCCGCTGGACGAGCTGGTCGGCGCGCCGCAGACCGGCGACCCCCGGGTGTACGCCCGACCGATCACCGCATTCGGGCAGGTCATCCTGCCGCTGAGCCGCAATCCGGGCGGCGCGCAGGCGTTCAAGCACATCATCGCAGCCGGCGAGCGCCCGGAACCGGACCCGAAGACCCACGAGGGCTACGAGTGGCTGTACGTGCTCAGCGGCAAGCTGCGGCTGGTCCTCGGCCCGCACGACCTGGTGCTGCCGCCGGGGGAGGCCGCCGAGTTCGACACCCGGGTGCCGCACTGGTTCGGCAGCTCCAACGGCGAGGCGGTCGAGTTCCTGTCGATCTTCGACCGGCAGGGCGCACGCATGCACGTCCGCGCCCGGCCGAAGAAAAGTCAGTAGCGGCGGGGCGTCCCGGGCGGCCTCGATCCGGCCGGGCGTGAGCCCCGCGGGCGGGTGCCCGCACCGCGCCCCCGAGAATTCCATCCTTTGTGTGACTCGACCGTCACCAAGAATGCAACTACGTTGTGTGTCGACATGCGTGCCCCCGCCCATGCCCGGTTACCGTCCGCTACCAGCGCTAACGATTCGGCGGTCGGTCGGACTTTCTCGCTCTCAGACCGGGACCTAAGCCGCCCGGCGGGCGGTCGACATCTGCCGGGGCACGGTGAGGCGGGGCACGCGCACGGCGCCGAGGGCGTCCACGAGCAGCTGCTGCACCGGGCCGGGATCGGGCAGCCGCCACTCGGTGAGCTCTGGCGGGACAGCCCAGCGCACCGGGCCCTCGAGCATCCGGCTGGGCGCGGCCGGGATCCACGAGCCGCGGCCGTGCCGCACCACGTCCAGCCGGTGATCCAATTCGGAGCGGAGCGGCTCACCGGGCCGCACCAGGAACATCCAGCGCCCGGCCGCGGTCACCGCGACCGGGCCGCGTGCGGCCGCCCGTCCGGCGCCGAGCAGGCCGCTGTGCAACCGCGCGGTGCCGAGGACGCGCAGCCCGAGCGCCGCCGGCACCTCCAGCGCGTCGAACTTCCAGCCGGTCGCCAGCAGCACGCTGTACGGCCGGCGACGCCACCACCCGGCCACCCGGCCGGGGTCGGTCGTCGCGGAGTCCTCCCAGGACTCCAGCGCCGGGTGACAGGTCATGATCGGGCAGCCGGGCCGGCCGCAGGCGAAGCGATGGCCGGACAGACATGCCCCGGGCGTCACGGCCCAGCCGTGCGCCGCATAGCGCAGGGCGTGCCGGCGCAGCCGTACACGGTCCCATCCGTCGGAAAGCGCAAGTGGGACGAACGGCCGGTTGGCGCTCCACTGCATGGTTCGAAAACCCCCGATCTGGGTGGACCGGCGGCCATATCAGGCACCGGAGCCGTATCCAAGCGCGACACGCGTCGTTGGGTTCGGCAGATTCACCCTTTGCAAGTTGCAACGAAAACTACGAGCATCGGTGAGCAGGCGATCACACACGCTGTGCGACAAGCGCGCAGGTGGGCGGTCGAGACTGCAGATGACACAAGGGCTCGCCGGCGGGGGTCGCACGGCGAGTCGGGGGAGGCACCGTGGACGAGCTGCCGATCGGCCGCCGCGTCGCCTACTGGCGCGGCCGACGCAAGATGTCCCAGCAGGTCTTCGCTGATCGACTGGGAAAATCCAAGAGCTGGGTCGACAAGGTGGAGCGCGGGGTCCGCCGGCTCGACAAGTTCTCCGTCGTCTACGAGATCGCCGACGTGCTCCAGGTCGACGTCCAGCTTCTGCTGGGCAAGGACGTGGAACGCCGGCCGGAAACACAGAACTGCATCGACCAGGTGGAGGTCGAGGAGATCCGGGCGGCCCTGGAGCGCTATGACCAGATGAGCGCGTTCTTCCAGGCCGTGCCGCACTCGCCGCCGCTCAACGAGATGCGCAAGGCGGTCAGCCACGCGTGGCTGACCTATCAGCACGCCAAGTACGGCGTGCTCGCGCGCACCCTGCCCAAGCTGCTGCGCGACGCGCAGGCCGCGGACAGCGCGCACGCCAGCACCCCGGAGGCCAAGGACGCGGCCCACCTGCTCGGGCAGGTGTACCAGATCGCCTCGTCGGCGCTGCGCAAGGTCGGCGAGCACGAGTTGTCCTGGCTGGCCGCCGACCGCTCGATCGCCGTCTCGCAGCGGGCCGGCGACCAGCTGCTGGCCGGCCTGGCCAGCTACCGCGTCGGCAGCGCGCTGCTCGCACTCGGCCGGGTGCGGCCCGCGCTCGAGGTCAACGTCAACATCGCGAACCGGCTCGCGCCCAGCCGCGACCCGGCCCAGGGCGACCGCCTCTCGGTGTACGGGATGCTGCTGCTCAACGGCGCGATGGCGGCCGCGCGCATCGGCGACAGCGCGACCGTGCGCGACCTGCTCTGCGGCGCCGAGCAGGCGTCGTTCGAGCTCGGCGGCGACTACAACCACTACTGGACCAGCTTCGGCCCGACCAATGTGCAGCTGCATCGCTGTGCCACGGCGGTCGAGCTGGGCGACGGCCGCACCGCGGTGGAGACCCACGAGAAGATCGACCTGGTGGGATTCCACGCGCTGCTGCCCGAGCGGCGGGCGCACCACTACCTGGACATCGCCCGCGGCTACACCCAGATCGGCAACATCGAGAAGGCGAGCGAGATGCTCCTCGAGGGCGACCGGCTCGCCCCGTCCGAGATCCGCTGCCGCCCGCTCGCCCACGAGGTTCTTTCCGACGTGCTCCGCCGTACGCGTGGCACGCCGCCGGCTCCGATCGCGGAACTGGCTGAGCAGATGGGAGTCGGCGTATGAGTGGAGCGGGGAGGCTACGGACCCCGGCCACGACGGCGAATGATCGCCGAGTCGCGGAACGCAGGCCGGCACTGCGTGGAGCGGGGAGGCTACGAGCCGAGTCGCGGAACGCAGGCCAGGCACAGAGGTGGGTTTGCCTGTGATCACCGGTAGCCCTCCGCCCGGCGTCCTGTACATCCTGGTCTGCGGTTCGCCCATCGCCAGAGACGTCGGGATCCTGGTCGACCTGGCCCAGCAGGAACGCTGGGAAGTCTGCGTGATCACCACGCCGGACGGCCGTAAGTTCGTCGACGTGGCCGCGCTGCAGAAGCAGACCGGACACCCGGTACGGACCTATTACAAGAGTCCCGGCGACCCGGACGTGCTGCCCGAGGCGGACGCGATGATCGTCGCGCCGGCCACGGTCAACACGGTGAACAAGTGGGCCGCCGGGATCACCGACACGCTGGTGCTCGGGCTGCTCGTCGAGGGCTACGGCTACGGCGTCCCGACCGCCGTCGTCCCGTACACGAACAAGGTCATGGCCCTGCACCCGAGCCTGCACGAGTCCCTCGCCAAGCTCCGCGACTGGGGCGTGCACGTCCTGTACGGCGACGACGTGTGCCGGCTCGGCGGCCCCGGGCAGACCGATCGCTTCCGCGGGCAGTTCCCGTGGCGGCGCGCGCTGCAGGCGGTCAGCAATCCGGTGACGATGAGCAGCCGAGTCGAGCCGGACACGGTCGTCTAGGCAGATAGAGTTGTCGGCCGTGACCGACAACGCCGCACCACCGACCGTCCTGGACGTGGTCAACGCGCTCGACCGGCGGTACCCCCGGGACTGGGCGGAGGCCTGGGACCGGGTGGGCCTGGTGCTCGGCGACCTCGCGCATCCCGTGCGGCGGGTGCTCTGCGTGGTCGACTGCGTCCCCGAGACGGTCGACCAGGCGCTCACCGTGGGCGCCGACCTGGTCGTGGCGCATCATCCGCTGCTGCTGAAACCGGTCTCGTCGATCGCCCCCGACACGTACAAGGGCCGGATCATCCACCGGCTGATCCGGGGCGACGTGGCGCTCTACGCCGCGCACACCAACGCCGACGTCGCCAACCCGGGCGTCTCGGACGCGCTGGCCCGCCGGCTCGAGCTGGTCGACCTGCGTCCGCTGGTGCCCGCGACCGGTGCGGCCGCGGGGGAGGGGCGTGGCATCGGCCGCATCGGCGAGCTGCCCGAGCCGATGGACCTCGCCGAGTTGACCGGCTTCGTCGCGGTGCGCCTGCCGGGCACCGCCGCCGGCATCCGGGCCGCCGGTGACCCCGTCCGGACGATCCGTACCCTGGCGGTGTGCGGTGGCGCCGGCGACGCTTTCCTGCCCGACGCCAAGAACGCGGGCGTCGACGCGTACCTCTGCTCGGATTTGCGCCACCACCCCGCCAGTGAGCATCTCGCCGAGGGTGGCCCGGCACTGCTCGATGTCGCCCATTGGGCGACGGAGCGCCCGTGGCTCGACGAGGTGGCCGACTGGCTGCGCGGCGAGTTCGGCGCCGAGGTCGCGGTGTCCGATGTGGACACCGACCCCTGGACGGTCCATGCTTTCAGTTCCTCGCAGAAGGAGACCCAGCCGTGAAGGCCTCCCCGGAAGACCAACGCCGCCTGCTCGACCTGCAGGCAGTTGACACCGCTCTCGCCCAGCTCGCGCACAAGCGCCGGTCGTTGCCCGAGCTCGCCGAGATCGACGCCGTGTCCCGGGAGCTCAGCGCGATGGAGGACGAGCGGGTCCGCGCCCAGGTCGCCGTCGACGACCTCGACCGTGACATCAGCCGCTTCGAGAAGGACATCGAGCAGGTACGGCTGCGCAAGGAGCGCGACCAGAAACGGCTCGACGCGGGCGGCGCGGTGCGGGAGATCGAGGGCCTGCAGCACGAGCTGGCCACGCTGAACCGGCGGCAGTCCGAGCTGGAGGACTCCGAGCTCGAGCTGATGGAGCAGAAGGAGACCGCCGAGGCGACGCTGGCCGAGGTGCGCGGGCGGCTCGCCGCGGCCGCCGAGCGGCGGTCGGCGGCGGAGAAACGGCGCGACGAGACGCTCGGCGACATCGCCAAGGAGGAGGAGTTCAAGTCCTCCAGCCGCGGGCCACTCGCCGCCGACCTCCCGGGCGACCTCGTGGCGCTCTACGACAAGATCCGGCTGGAGTCCGGGCTCGGCGCGGCTCTGTTCCGGTCCGGGCGCTGCGGCGGGTGCCGCATCGAGCTGTACGGGGCCGACCTCGCCCGAGTGAAGGCGGCCGCCCCCGACGACGTGGTCCGCTGCGAGGAGTGCCGGCGCATCATGGTGCGCACCGCGGAGTCCGGGCTGTGAGAGTCGCGATCGAGGCCGACGGCGGGTCCCGGGGCAACCCCGGGCCGGCCGGGTGGGGCGCGGTCGTGCGGACCCATCCGACCGGAGAGATCCTTCTCGAGAGGTACGGATCGCTGGGCGTCACGACGAACAACGTGGCCGAGTACACCGGGCTGATCGAGGGCCTCGCGGCCGCGTCGCAGCTGAAGGCGACCGAGGTCGACGTACGGATGGACTCGAAGCTCGTGATCGAGCAGATGTCCGGCCGGTGGCAGATCAAGCACCCCGGACTGCGGCCGCTCGCGGCCCGGGCGGCCGAGCTGGTCAGCGGGTTCGAGCGGGTGTCGTTCGAGTGGATCCCCCGGGAGCGGAACAAGGCGGCCGACGCGCTGGCGAACCGGGCCATGGACGAGGCACAGGGCAAGCCGGTCTCCACGGCGCCGGTGGAGGATGTCGCTCCCGCCGCCCCCAGTTCGTGGGCACCGCCGGACTCGCTGGAGAACGCCACCCGGATCATCCTGGTACGGCACGGCGAGACGGCGCTGACGAAGCAGGGTCGCTACTCCGGCCGCGGGGACGTGCCGCTCTCCGACGAGGGCCAGGCGCAGGCCATGGCGGCCGGCGGCCGGGTGGCGGGCATCTCACGGGACGTCACCGCCGTGCTGTCGTCCCCGCTGAGCCGGTGCGTGCGGACGGCCGAGCTGGTCGCGGCCGAGGTCGGCGGGGTGCCGGTCACGGTCGTCGACGACCTGGTCGAGTGCGACTTCGGCGAGTGGGAGGGGCTGACCTTCGCCGAGGTGCAGGCGCGCTGGCCGGCCGAGATGGCGGCCTGGCTGGGCTCGACGTCGGTGGCGCCGCCGGGCGGGGAGTCGTTCGAGGCCGTGGCCACGCGGACTCGTTCGGCGCTGGCGACGGCGCTCAAGTCGTACGCGGGCGGGGTGATCGTGATTGTCTCGCACGTCTCCCCGATCAAGCTGATCCTGCGCGACGCCCTCGCGGCGTCGGACTCCTTCCTGCACCGCCTCTTCCTGGACGCGGCGGGCGTGTCGACGATGGACGTCTGGCCGGACGGAAACATCGCGGTCCGCTCGGTGAACGAGACCGCCCACCTCCGCTGAGCCACGTCCGGGGGCTCTTAGTAACCCTTTACGGATGAGGCCAGATCGGGCGGCACGCGGTGCACTGATGGGAAACATGCTGCCGATGTGGTCGGCGGCTATCCCGGAAGGGTGCAGACGTGTTCGATAACAACGGGTCGTTCCTGCTGGCGACGCTGGAGTTCTTCCTGTTCTTCGCCTGGTTCATGTGCCTGTTCTGGATCTTCGGTGACCTCTTCCGGAGCAAGGACCTCGGCGGATGGGGCAAGACGCTGTGGACGCTGTTCCTGATCATTCTTCCGCTGCTGGGCATGCTGGTTTACCTGATCGTGCGCGGCGGTGGCATGACCGAGCGGGCCGAGGCCTCGGCCGCCGACGCCCAGAAGCGGCAGGACGCCTACATCCGGACGGTGGCCGGCAGCGGTGGCGGTGCCAGCAGCACCGCGACCGAACAGATCGCGTCGGCCAAGTCGCTGCTCGACTCCGGGGCGATCACGGCGGCCGAGTTCGAGAAGCTCAAGGGGGACGCCCTGGGGCGTAGCGCCACCCCGACGGCCGCCTAGGCCCGAGGACGGAGGGATGAGCCCGGCGCGACGGCCGGGCTCACCCTAATGTGGGGGTCGTGTTGCGCCTGCCCTCGCCGCTGGAAGCCCTCGACGACGAGCGGTTCGCGGCGGCCGGGATCCGGATGTTTCTCAAGCGCGACGACCTGATCCATCCGGACTTTCCCGGCAACAAGTGGCGCAAGCTGAAATACAACCTCGTGGCGGCCCGGGCGGCCGGGCACGGCACGCTCCTGACGTTCGGCGGGGCGTACTCCAACCATCTGCGGGCCACGGCGGCGGCGGGTCACCATTTCGGCTTCGCGACGATCGGCGTGGTGCGGGGCGAGGAGCATCTGCCACTCAATCCGATCCTGTCGGCGGCCGTGTCGTTCGGCATGACGCTCGTCTACGTCGACCGGACGCGGTACCGCGCGAAGGCCGCCCTCGCGGACGATCTCCATCGCCGATTCGGAAATTTCCATTTGATTCCGGAAGGTGGCGCGAACCTCGACGGAGTCCGGGGATGCTCCGAGCTGATAAAAGAGATCATGACGCCGTACGACGTGATCTGCTGCTCGGTCGGCACCGGCGCGACTTTGGCCGGGCTGGCCGCCGCGCTCGGGCCGGGGCGGCGGGCGATCGGCTTCGCGGCGCTCAAGGGCGACTTCCTGCCCGGCGAGGTGCGACGCCTCCAGCCGGTGCCCACCGCGAACTGGGAGATCGAGCCGCATCACCATTTCGGGGGCTACGCGAGACGTACGCCCGAGCTTGATGCCTTTGTCGAAGACTTCCGCGAGCGCCACGGCATCACGCTGAACTGGGTCTACGAGGCCAAGATGATGCACGGGCTGCTATCCCGTACAAACCGGTTCAAGCCCGGAACGATCGTCGTCGCGCTGATCGCATAAGCCGAGTCGCTTAGTCTGGCGCGATGAGGATCGTGGTGGCCGAGGACCTGACTCTCCTGCGCGACGGCCTAATCCGCATGCTCGAGGCGTACGGGTACGAGGTCGTCGCCGCCGTCGACAACGGGCCCGACCTGCTGCACGCCCTGCTCGACCAGCGCCCGGACGTCGCCGTCGTCGACGTGCGCCTGCCCCCGACGCACACCGACGAGGGCCTGCGCGCCGCCCTCGCCGCCCGCGCCGAGATTCCCGGCCTGCCGGTGCTGGTGCTCTCGCAGTACGTCGAGCGGCTCTACGCCCGGGAGCTGCTCGCCGACGGCAACGGCGGCATCGGCTACCTCCTCAAGGACCGCGTCTCCGACATCGGCGAGTTCATCGACAACGTCAACCGGGTCGCGGCCGGCGGCACCGCGCTCGACCCCACGGTCGTCTCCAAGCTGCTGCACCAGCACCAGCTGGGCGACCTCACCCCGCGGGAGCGTGAGGTGCTCGCGCACATGGCGCAGGGCCGGTCCAACGCGGCGATCGGCTCGGCGCTGTTCATCACCGAGAAGGCGGTCGCCAAGCACACCAACAGCATCTTCGCGAAGCTCGGCCTGCAGTCCTCCGACGACGACAACCGACGGGTTCTCGCGGTGCTGCGGTACCTCGACAACTGAGGCAACAGGGGTACTAGTACCACTTCAGGACGGGTTCCAGTGTCATGGTGACGGGCCGGCCGCTCGACGAGGCTCATTCGCATGACAGCACTCCTGGACAAGCCGCAGGCCGGACCGGTCCGCCGCAGCGAGCGGGCCCTCGCCCCCGACCTCACCCGCGGTTTCATGCTTCTGTTCATCGCCCTGGCCAACGCGGCCAACTTCGCCTTCGCCGGCCAGCCCGGCCTCGACGGCACGCCGCACGGCCCGCAGCGTGTGATCAACTTCCTGATGACGACGCTGATCGACAGCCGTGCCTACCCGGTCTTCGCCGTCATGTTCGGGTACGGGCTGGTGCAGCTGGCCAACCGCCAGGGGACCGCCGGGCGCCGGATTCTGCTGCGCCGCAACGCCGCGCTCATCGTGTTCGGGTTCGTTCACGCGACGCTGCTGTACTTCGGTGACTTCCTCGGGGCGTACGGAATCGTGGGTCTTATCGCCACTCTGTTGCTGCTGCGTCGCGGGGACCGGTTCCATCGCGTCGTCCTGTGGCTCTGGGGCTTCCAGACGGTGTACGCGGCGGTGCTCGCCGTCATCGCCCTCGCGACCGTGCACTCGGGCAACGCCACCATCGTGAACAGCCCGAACCCGTCGCTGGCCGCGCACTCCTACGCCGCGTCGCTGCTCGACCGCCTCGCCGAGTGGCCGGTGCACACCGCCACGGTGATCCCGTTCATCGTCATCGTCTGGCTGGGCATCTGGGCGGCGCGCCGCCGGCTCCTGGAGGAGCCGGGCCGCCATCTGCCGCTGCTGCGCGGCGTCGCCATCGGCGGCCTGGGCATCTCCATCCTCGGTTCCCTTCCGTACGCGTTGGTGTCGGCCGGAGTGCTGCACCTGGATGCCGGTAGCGTCGACGCCATGTACCGCGTCCACGCCGTCACCGGGGAGTACGGCGGGCCCGGCTACGTGGCGCTCTTCGCCCTGCTGGCCCACCGCCTCGGTTCCTCCGGTGCCCGCTTCTCCGGCATCGTCGCGCTCGGCCAGCGGTCGATGAGCGGTTACCTCTTCCAGTCGGTCGCCTGGGTCGCGCTGTTCTCGCCGTGGGCGCTCGACCTCGGCGGCAACACCTACCTCGCGGTGCTCGCGGCGGTCGCGGTCTGGCTGGTGTCGCTGACGGCCGCGCGGCGGATGAGCGAGCGCGGCTACCGCGGCCCGGCCGAGACGCTGCTGCGCCGGATCGCCTACCGGACCGCGGCGTGAGGAAGCTGGTTCTGGTCGGGGTGGCCGCGGCGCTCTGCGTCGCGGTCACCCTGGTGTGGGCGCTGACCGGCGGCGGCGAGTTCTGGCCGCGCTGGGTGTACTTCGGGTTCGGCACGCTGGCCGCCGGGGTGTTCGTGTTCCGCCGGGCGCTGCGGACCCCGCCCGGCCGCCGCCGGTGGCTGGCCGTCGACGCCGCGTTCTGCGGGCTGCTGATAACCGTCGACCTGACGGTCTGGGTGCTCTCCGGTGGGGGCTACTTCTGGCCGATCTGGACCATGCTCGGGTTCTCGTCGATCCTCGGGGTGCACGCGTTGGTGGCGAGCCGGCCGCCCGGGCGCCGGGAGCGCGAGCTCGCGGCCCGGGTGAGCGCGCTCAGCCGGTCCCGCCGGGGCGCTCTCGACCGGCAGGCCGCCGAGCTGAAACGGGTCGAGCGCGACCTGCACGACGGGGCGCAGGCCCGGCTGGTCTCCCTCGCGCTGACCCTCGGGCTCGCCGGCGACCTGCTGCGCCGCGACCCCGACCGGGCCGCGCTGCTGCTCGAGGAGGCCCGGTCGACGGCCCGCTCGGCGCTGGACGACCTGCGCACGGTCATGCACACCATCCACCCGCCGGTGCTGGCCGATCGTGGCCTGGGCGACGCGGTACGGGCGCTCGTGCTCGACCTCGCCGTCCCGGTGACCGTGACCGGCGAGCCGCCGGCGTCCCTGCCGGCCGCGACCGAGACGGCCGCCTACTTCGCCGTGGCCGAGTGCCTGGGCAACGTCGTGAAGCACGCCGTCGCCACGTCGGCCGAGGTCGCCTTCGCCGACGTGCCGGACGCCCTGTGGATCACCGTGACCGACGACGGCGTCGGCGGCGCCGACCTGGCTCACGGCAGCGGCCTGCGCGGCATCGCCGACCGCCTCGAGGCCGTCGACGGCACCCTCGTGCTGGAGAGCCCCCTTGGCGGCCCCACCCGCGTCACCATCACCGTCCCGCTGACCGCGTCGTCCTAGCGGAGCTGGGAGCCGAGATGCTCGGCGACCGCGGCGGCCATGTCCAGTTCCGGGTCGCCGAGGAGCCACTGGATCTGCAGGCCGTCCATGAGGGCGATCAGCTCGCGGGCGGCGCGGCCGGGGTCCACCTCGGCGCGCAGATCACCCGCGTCGCGCGCCTCGGTGTAGGCGCTTTCCAGTTCTCGCACTATTCGCGAATATCGATCGACGAAGTAGTCGTGTGCGGGGTGGTCGGCCGCGGTGGCCTCGGCCGACAGGACCGTGAACAGCTCCACGATGCCGCGGCGGGTGGCGTTGAGCGCGACCACGTCGACCAGCCGGCGCAGGGCCGCGGCGCCGGACGGGTGGCCCGCCGTGACGCGCTCCTGGTCGACCTCGTCGCGGTGCTGCAGCACGGCCAGGAGCAGCGACTCCTTGGTCGGGAAGTGGTGCAGGAGGCCGGGATGGGAGATGCCGCAGCGCGCGGCGATCTCCCGCAGCGACGTGCCGCGGTAACCGGACTCACCGAACAGCGCGGTGGCCTGGTCGAGGATGTCTCGCCGCTTCGCGCGGCCCTTCGCGTACCCCACGAATAAATACTTACCAAGCGGTCGGTATTCGTCTAGCGTCGGCCCCATGGCCGTCACTCACCTCCAGCCGTCCCCGGCCCTCCGCCGGGCGCGAGTCGCCACCTCTGCGATCTTCGCTGTTCACGGCGCCGTGGCGGGCACGTTCGCGGCACGGGTCCCCTGGGTGGCCGACCACGTCGGCACCGGGGTCGGCGGCCTGGGCATCGCGCTGCTCATGCCGGGCGTCGGGGCGCTGCTGGCCATGCCGGTCTCCGGGCGCCTCGTGCACCGGTTCGACCTGCGGCGGCTCGTACGGGTGCTGATCGTGCTCTTCTGCCTGGCGTTGCTGCTGCCGGCGCTGCCCACCTCGCTGCCGCTGCTGTGCCTGAGCCTCATCGTGTACGGCGCCACCGCCGGTCTCGCCGATGTGGCGATGAACGCGCACGCCGTGCTGGTCGAGGAGCGCTACGAGCGGTCGGTGATGTCCGGCTTCCACGGCTGGTGGAGCCTCGGCGGCCTGGGCGGCGCGGCGACGGCGGCACTCGCGGCGCGGGCGGGACTGGGCGCGCCCGCCCACTTCGCGCTGGCCTCGGCCGCGCTGATCGTGGTCTCCCTGCTCGCCTCGGGCTGGCTGTTCTCGCACCGCCCGGAGCCGTCGGTGGAGGAGCCGCCCGCGTTCGCCCTGCCGTCCCGCGAGGTGCTGGCGATCGGGCTGATCGGGCTCTGTGCGGTCTTCGCCGAGGGCGCGAGCCTCGACTGGTCCGCGGTCTACGTGCGCGACCTGCTGCACCACCCGGCGGCGACCGGAGCGGCGACCGTCGCGATCTTCTCGATCTGCATGGCGACGGCCCGGTTCGGCGGCGACTGGGTGGTGCGCCGGCTCGGCCCGGTGACGACCGTGCGGCTCTCCGGCGTGTGCGCGACGCTCGGCGTGCTGATCGTGGTGCTGGCCGAGCCGGTGGCGCTGGTGATCACCGGGTTCGGCCTGGTCGGCATCGGCATCGCGGTGGTGGTGCCGCTGGTGTTCGCCGCGGCCGGGAGGCTCGACGGCAACCCGGGGCGCAACATCGCCGGGGTGGCGGGCATCGCGTATGGTAGCGGCCTCATAGCGCCCGGCGTGATCGGCGGCATCGCCCATATTTGGAGCCTGACAGTGTCGTTTACGCTGATTGTCGTGCTGACCGCGCTGATGGGCCTGGGTGCGACGGTTCTTCGGCAACCGTCGAAGTAGATGTAATATACAACTATGAGTGACGACCTGGTGCTGGGGACGATCGAGACGCAGATGGCTCTGCTGATGCGGCTCGGCGAGGCAACGCGTCGCTCGACCGGTGGCCCGCCCCACCGTGCCCTCGACCGCGCGGCCTACGTGATCCTGCGCCAGCTGGAGAAGGACGGCCCGCTGAACGTGTCGGTCCTGGCCGCCGCGCTCAACCTCGACGGTTCGACCGTCACCCGCCAGGTCACCGCCCTGCAGAACGACGGCCTGATCGAGCGCCGCCGCGATCCGCACGACGGCCGCGGCACGGTCATCGCGGCCACCGCGCTCGGCCTGGAGCAGGTCGACGCGGTCCGCCAGGCCCGCCGCCTCGTGTACGGAACAGTGCTCAAGGACTACACGCCCGAGGAGAAACGCGAGCTGGCCGTCGTGCTGGAACGCTTCACCGAGGCCCTCGCCGAGCACATGCGCAGCCGGGTGTAAACCCACCCCGCATCGGGGAAGATCGATCGTATGAAGCTCCGGATCTCCCGCCCGGCGGTCGTCATCGGCATCGCGCTCGGCGTCGTCGTGGTGCTCGGGCTCGTGGCGATCCTCATCGGATCGCTGGCCCGGCCGTCGGCGTCCCGCAGCGTCTCCGGTCCCGTCGACGGTGTACGGGACGCGACGTTCGAGCTGCTCGGCGGCGCGACGTCGGTGCGGTTGTGGGCGGGCTCGATCGGCGACGACCTGTACCGGATCAGCGCGCCCTCCGACGCCGGGATCCGGCCCGAGGTCGATCGCGACGGCGGCAACGTGCGGCTGCGGCTGGTGCCGGCCGGGGACGGCGGCAGCGGGCGGGTCGACGTCGTCGTGAACGCCCAGGTCGGCTGGGCGCTGCGGATGACCGGCGGCGCCCGCGAGCTGCGCGTCGACATGACCGACGGGTCGGCCTCCGAGATCCGTTTCGCGGGCGGCGCGAGCCTCATCGACGTGGCGCTGGCACGCCCGTCGGCCGTCCTTCCGCTGGTCATGACCGGGGGAGTGGACCAATTTCGGGTACGCCTGGCCGCCGGCACCCCGGTGCGAGTGACGGCCGCGTCCGGGGCGGGGAGTGTCACCATCGACGGTCAGACCCACCAGGGCGTGGCCGGCGGGCAGGTCTTCACCGCGAACGGCTGGCGCGACGGCGGTCCGGGGGTCGACGTGCGGGCCGAGGCGGGCGCGGGAGTCGTGTTCGTGACCGAGGCCTGAGCTTTAGGGTCGACGCATGACTTCGACGATCAACGCGCTGACCGGGGAGCGGGTCCGCCTGCGTGAGCTGCGCGAGGAAGACCTGGCCGACCTGGTGAGCTGGTGGCAGGACCCGGACGTCATGGTGACGCAGACCAGCGGGCCGTTCCATCCGCGCCCGGCCGACGCGATCGCCGAGCAGTTCCGCAGTTGGAACCGCAACGCGGGCACCGACGCCGGCCTCACGGTGGTGAACCGGGCGGAGGGGACGGTGATCGGGCACGTCGCCCTCTTCGGCGCCGAGGCACACAACCGTACGGCGACGTTCGCCATCATCATCGGGCCGCCGTTCCAGGGACAGGGGTACGGGACGGAGGCGACCCGGCTGATGGTGGGTTACGGGTTCACCGAGCTCGGGCTGCACCGCATTCAGTTGGCGGCGACCGGCTTCAACGAGCGCGCCCTCCACACGTACGAGAAAGTGGGTTTTGTCGAGGAAGGACGCGACCGGCAGGCCATTTTCCGCGGCGGGAAGTGGCACGACCAGGTCCGCATGGGAATCCTCGACCACGAGTGGTGGGCGGCCAATCCGGCGTAGTTCGGGTAAGCGCAACCAGCCGCTCAGCTAGAGGCCAGAATCGGCTGCGAGCGTCGCCGTCATGAAGTCCACCCTGGTCGTCGCGGCTGCCCTGGCTGCCGTTCTGATCGGCGCTCCGGGCTCACCGGGCTCGGCGCCAAGCTCGGCCCGCAGGTTCAGACTCTGCTGGCCGGCGCTTCGACGATCGGGCCCGGGAATCTCTCCGGCCGTGGGAAGCAGGAGCAGGCGGAGACCGCGCTGCGAATGGAGCGACGGTTGCCCTCGCTGTTCGCCACGATTGCCGCCAAGCGGAAGCCGATCGCGGTGCTGACCTCGGGCGTCACACGCGCCACCGACAGCGCCAACGCGTTCACCGGTGGCCTTTCGTCGGGCGATCCGGCGCTGGCCGCACTGATTCAGGCGCCGGTCACCAACAAGGATCTGCTCTACTTCCACAAGCAGCCGCAGAACGCGACATACCAGGCCTATGTGGACAGTGACCCGGAATTGCTCGCCGTGTTGGCGCGGATCGATGGGCTGCCGCAGACGTCGTCGTCTTTGTTCGCGCAGGCCTCTTCGGCGGCTTCCGGGGCGAGTTCCTACGGGGCCGTGCTGCGATTCACGCGGGTCACGGGCGGTATCTGGTGCGCATGCTCTACGACGAGAAGGAGACGGCGTTCAAGGCGGGGTGCCGGCCGGTCTCGCCGCGCAGCTACTTCTACGACCTGAACGAGTTGCGTCGCTGCTACAACATTTCCTGATTGATCGGTGTGCGGAGGGTTGTTGGCCCTCCGCATAGCCGGCATGGCGGGCGCCGCCGCAGGTAGTACGCGACTGTGGCGGCGCCGAGGCCCACGCCCCAGGCGATCCAGAGCAGCGACGGCACGTAGAGCGCCCAGCCGTCCCCGGTGTCCATGGTCCAGAACATCATCAGCCCGGCCGGGATTACCGTGATCGCGACGATCGACGCCGGCACGACGGCAAGCATCGGCGGCACGCGTTTCCCGGCCTTGAACCAGATCCACCGCGGGTAGGTCTCGCCCCAGCGGCTGACCAGGCCGTGGGTGAGGACGCCGCCGATTGCCGAGGCGATGGCGCAGCCGAGAGCGATTTCGAGCATGCCCGGGGTGTCCTGCATCATGCGCAGGAAGTCCTCCGTGATCCCCAGCGGGTAGCCGAAGTACCAGGCGAGCCGGGTGATCTCGTACGGCAGAGGGGCCAGCAGCGCGACGGCCACGGCCACTTTCCCCCACCGCAGCAGCGTTTGCCGTTCCGGGCCGCCGTCGACGCCGTCGCGGCGGCCGCAGTGCTCGCAGGCGCCCCGGGCCCGCCGCTGGTAGGCGAGGGTGGCTGCGGCCCAAAGCAGCCCGCCGACGAACAGGATGATCAGGTTCGTCCGGTGCCAGTAGAGGATGTCGCCGATGCCGCCCTGGTCGCCCGGCACGCCGGTGAAGGCGAAGACCAGCAGCAGCGGGGCGAACGCCACCAGGGCCAGCAGCGTGTAGTCGGGAATGACCAGCACGAGGCCCGCCGCCATCACCCAGCCGAAGACGATCAGCGGTGTCGCCCGCCGCGCGCCGGACGCCATCATCACCGCGACGGCCGCCCCGGCCAATGCGACCGCGGCCATGATCGGGGCCACGATCGCGACATCGGTGCCCTCGAGGACCGACCCCGACCGGTGGTCGTCGTCGATCGGGGCGAACGGGAAGCCGTCGCCGCCGGCCGTCCAGTAGAGGGCGAGGCCGCCGTACAGCAGTGACCAGCCGGCCGCCGCGTACGCCGACCAGGCCGGCCATCGGATCAGTCCGCGTCCCACGTTGTCCCCCGACCCCGGTGGTATGCCTCCGGATCAGTGTTGGCCGTGGTTGCTGTGTGCCCTCTGAGACAAGCTGAGAGCCATGACAGCCATGTCTGACTCGCCCGGAGTGCGCCTGACCCCACGTCTCCGCCTGGAACCGGTCAGCGAGCGCCACGCCGACGACCTGCTGAGCCTCTACCGCGACCCGGCCGTGGCCGAGTGGTTCGGCGCCTGGACGCGGCCGCAGATCGAGGCCGAGGCGGCCCGCATGGCCCGCGGCTGGCGCGACGATGGCGTGCACAAGTGGATGGCGTACCACCGTGCCACCGGCGAGCTGGTCGGCCGCGGCGGTCTCTCCCGCGCGACGGTGGACGGCCGGTCTCGGCTGGAGATCGGCTGGGTACTTCACCGTCGCTTCTGGGGCGAGGGCTACGCCACCGAGATCGGCCGGGCCGGGCTGGCCATGGCCTTCGACGAGCTGGCCGCGGGCGAGGTCGTGTCCTTCACCGAGGTGCACAACGGGAGATCGCGAGCGGTCATGGAACGGCTCGGCTTCCGCTACGAGAAAGACTTCACCCGCGACGGCGAGCTCTTCGCGCTGTACGTCCTCGCCCGCGACCAGCGGGCTCCAGCAGGCTGACCCGCCGCGCAGGCGAGCTCAGGCGGAGGCCACCCGCTGATCCGCCTGTGCGATCAGGTCGGCCACCCGCTCCGGCAGACCGGGCGAGAACAACACGTGCCCCATTCCGCGTACGACCTCGTAATGCGCATGCGGGATCTCGGCGGCCAACGCCTCCGCGTGCGCCAGCGAGAAGATCGGGTCCTGGTCGCCGTGCAGGATCGTGGTGGGGGCGGTGATGCTCGACAGCGGCGTCAGCAGATCGGGCGTCAGGTCGCCGCCCGCGGCCCGGTGGTGGTTGCGCGCGGCGGCCGGGTCGGTGGCGCGGGCCCAGGCGCGTTCGAGCATGGCGCGGGCGCCCGCCTCGTCGTACGGAAGGACGTCGCCGTTCATGACCCGGAACAGCTCGACGTCGGCCTCCGGGCCGGGCGGCACGTCCCGCTGCGATTCGACGAACGCCTGGTAATGCGGGGCCGGCGGCGGCAGGCGCAGGTAGGACTCGCCCATCGTGGTGGTCCCGAGCAGGGTCAGGCGGGCGACGCGGTCCGGCGCGTGTATGGCCAGCCACTGGGCCAGAATGCCCCCGAGCGAGGCCCCGACCAGGTGCGCGGCCTCGATCCCGTACCCGTCGAGCACGGCCAGGCAGTCGGCGGCCATGTCGGCGATGGCGTACGGCTGCTCGTCGAAGTTGACCGTGCTGGACCGGCCGGTGTCCCGATGGTCGAACCGGAGGACCTGGAAGCCGTGCCCCACGAGCCGGTCGACGAGCGCGTCCGGGCAGGTGATCCCCTGCGCCGCCGCCCCCATGATGAGCAGGATCGCCGGGTGCGCCGGGTCACCGAACCGTTCGGTCCACAGAGTCAGCGGGCCCGAGCGCACAAATGTCCCCGTCTCGCCCCGGGATCGGGCGGTCCAATGGGCCACGAGATCGCCGCCGTTGGCGCGGTGAGTGCGCAGATGATCCAGCCACGACGGCCCGAGCGAAGTCAGCTCGACCAGGTTGCCGTCGGGGTCGCGGACGGCGGTGATGCGGGACTGGGCGCCGAACTCCGTCGGTGGGTAGTCGAGCTCGACCCCGTGCTCGCCCAGCCACGCGACGAGGCCGTCCAGGTCGAAGACCATGAAGGCGAGCTTGACGGCGCCGGTGTCCGTCGACTCGCCGGGGTAGTCGGCCTCCGGGTGGATCGCGAAGTGCACGTCGCCGAGCTCGCAGCCCCAATGTCGCTCGGTGTCGCCGTGGCTTTCTTCGACCAGGGGTACGCCGAGGATGTCGCGGTAGAAGGCGACGAGGCGCTCCGGTTCGGCCGACACGATGATGATGCCGGACAGGAACCGGAGGCCCTCGGGCCGCACGACTTCGCCGGTCATCGCCCACGCCTTCCGCATCATCGAGAGAGAGACAGTCTATTTGTCTGGAACGACGAAGTGGGTGGCCACTGCCCGAACCGGCGGGAGCGTGGGCGGCTGACCCGGATCACCCGTCGGCACCAGGCGGGTGACCGCGTCCGGCATAGCGCCGACCGTGAACGCACGAACGGTCCCACCAGCGGAAACGGTGACGAACGACGCCACGGACGGCACCTCGCCCGGCAGCGCCACGACGTGCTCCCCGGCATCGAACCAGGCGTCAGCCACGCGCAGCGAGGTGCTCGTCGGCTCGGGTGGCGCGAACGACGTACCCCACCAGGCGTCGACGACCACCCGGGCCGGTTCCGGCAGAGTGAGGCGCACCGATCGGAGCGTGGCGTCGTAGGCCACCCCGCCGTCGTCCCCTTCACCCGACGCTGCGCCCTCGACCTGGGCGGCGATGAGACCGGCAATCCCGGCGAGCCCCTGCACGAAGGTGACGTGGCCGTTGTCCTTGGAGATTTCCTCCCGGAGGTGCTGTTTGGTACGGGGCGGCACCATGCCGCCGAAGACGACCAGGTCGAGGCTCGCGGTGTCGTACTGCGCCAGGACCTCGTCGAACTGGTTGGTCGCATCGGCGTGGAAGCCCCGGCCGCGAAGGATTTCGGCGGCGTCGAGGATGACGGCCGGGCTCCGGCCGACGATGAGGACGCGCTGGGACATGAGATGGCCTCCTGCTGCTGTCGATGTTGGCAGTGCCAACAACTGATAAATTCCGGTCATGGAACACCCGCCGAACCCGCCCGCCCGCGTCGCGAACCGTCCGACCTGGCTCATCAGCCGGACCTTCGCCCGCTCCGCGGGCCTGCTGGCCGCCGGGTTCGAAGCGTCCGGCCGTGGTCTGCGCAGCTACCACTACCGCCTGCTGGCCGCGCTCGAGGAGTTCGGCCCGGCCAGCCAGGCCGACCTCGGTCGCGGGACCGGGATCGACCGCAGCGACGTCACGGCGGCGCTGTCCGAGCTCGAGTCGCGCGGGCTGGTCGTGCGCTCGACCGACCCGAAGCACAAGCGACGCAACATCGTCACCATCACGCCGGCCGGCGTCGCGCAGCTCCTGGAGCTCGACCAGGTCATCGACGACGTTCAGGAGCAGGTCCTGAGCCCGTTGACGGAAGCGCAGCGGCGCCAGTTCATCACCCTGATGACGAAGCTGCTGGCGGATGAAACCCGGTGATGTCCATGGCCCGAACCCCCCGATCAATGTTGGCCTGGCCAACATAGCACGAGTGTTGGCCGCGCCAACACTGGAAGGTGGGAGAAAAAGCGACCGCCGCAACCCCAGCGCGGGGTTGCGGCGGTCCGACCCGGGAGCGGGTCTGGCTCAGGAGCTACTTCAGGTGGAGGAAACGGTCTCCACGGGGGTGGCGCTCTTGTCGATCCGCGGGTCGCCCTCGTCGGCGAAGTAGTCGTCGGGTGTGGTCCCGTCGACGCCTTCGGGGGTTTTCATGGCTCGCAGGAGGAACGTCACCAGGATGGCGACCGCGAAGTTGACCGCGACGGCGACGAAGCCGACGTAAATCGTCTTCGGGGTGTCGAAGCCGAACTTCTCGAGCGGGAAGGCCGAGCCACCGAAGTGGGCCTTCTTGGTGGCGGCGTTGGGGATCTGCCAGAGCATCCACATCGCCAGGCCCATGCCCGCGACCCAGCCGGCGATCAGCGCGCCGCGGTGCAGCCAGCGCGTGTAGAGGCCGAGCGCGACGGCGGGCGCGGTTTGCAGAATGATGACGCCGCCGATGAGTTGCAGGTCGATGGAGAACTGCGGGTCGAGGAAGACGATGAAGGCGACCGCGCCGATTTTCACGACCAGGGACGTGATTTTCGAGACCTTGGCCTCGTCGGCCGGCGTGGCGTCGCGCTTCAAATATTCCTTGTAGATGTTGCGGGTGAAGAGATTGGCCGCGGCGATCGACATGATGGCGGCCGGTACGAGCGCGCCGATGCCGATGGCGGCGAAGGCGATGCCGGCGAACCAGGCCGGGAATTTCATGTCGAACAGCAGCGGCACGACCGTGTTGCTGTCGACCGTGCCCGCTTTCGAGCCGGGCAGCGGCTTCACGCCGGCCGAGATGGCCATGTAACCGAGCAGGGCGATCAGGCCGAGCAGGAAGCTGTATGCCGGGAGCGCCGACATGTTCCGCTTGATGACGTTGCGGTTCCGGCTGGCCAGTACGCCGGTGACGCTGTGCGGGTAGAGGAACAGCGCCAGAGCGGAGCCGAACGCCAGCGTCACGTACTGAATCTGGTTGTTGGCATTCAGCAGAATGCCGTCAGCCGGGCTCGGCGTGGCCTGGAATTTCTTGTCGGCCGCGTCGAAGATGCCGCCCCAGCCGCCGAGCTTGTACGGCAGGTAGAGCACGGCCACCAGGATGACGATGTAGATCAGCGAGTCCTTGACGAACGCGATCAGCGCGGGCGCACGCAATCCGGATTGATACGTGTACGCGGCGAGGATCGCGAACGCGATGATGATCGGCGCGTGCCGGGCGAGCGGACTGTCGCCGGTGACGCCCATCGTCTTGAGGACCGCCTCGATGCCGACCAGCTGGAGCGCGATGTACGGCATCGTCGCGACAATGCCGGTGATCGCGACGAGCAGCGCGAGCGTCGGCGAGTCGAACCGGGTGCGGACGAAGTCGGCCGGCGTGACGAAACCGTGCCGGTGCGACACCGACCAGAGCCGGATCAGGATCAGGAAGAACATCGGATAGATGATCACGGTGTAGGGCACCGCGAAGAAGCCGGCGGCGCCGGCCCCGAAAATCAGCGCGGGCACGGCCACAAAGGTGTACGCCGTGTAGAGATCGCCGCCGACGAGGAACCAGGTGATCCACGCGCCGAAGCTGCGGCCGCCGAGGCCCCATTCGTCGAGATGCGCCATGTCCTTCGGCGCCCGCCAGCGGGCGGCGAAGAAGCCGATGCCGCTGACCAGCAGGAACAGCACGGTGAAGATGACGATTTCGGTGATGTGATCGCTCATCGGGTCACCGCCTCGTCATCCGGTAGACGATGCTCGTGGTCGTGACGCCCAGAAGAATGAACAGGAACTGGATCCAGTAGAACGCCGGGAAACCCCACAACCGCGGTGAATCGTGGTTGTAAATCGGGGTGAGCAGCGGCACCACAATCGGGATGAGGAGCAACCAGTTCCAGGAACTGTGATCGGTCCTCTTGATTGTCTCGGCGGGCACCGCCTCGGGAGATTCAGGCTCGGCCATCAGCCGCACCTCCTCGTTCGTTTCGGGCCGGGGATGTGGGCCCACCAAAACGCTAACGATGCGGGGAGGAACGAGTCGATCACTGTGCGCCGAACGGGCGAGGCGGTGCGCTCAACGGCACCGCCCCGCCCGCGTGAGAAGCACTCCTACGAGATCAGGCCGAGATTGACGGCCTTCGTCAGCGAAGCGTTGTCGTCGTCACCGTCGAGCGACCACATCATCGCCCCGCCGAGCCCCTTGGCCCGGATGTAGAGCGTCTTCTGCAGCAGCTGCGCCGGGTCGTCGTACGTCCAATAGGTTGTTCCGTCGAAGAGCCACGAGTTGCCGGCCTTCCAGTCGCGGTACAGCGTGAAGCCCGGCAGGTTCTTGACCGTCTTGTAGTCTTCCGTCCCGTTGGCGAAGACGCCGACGGCCGGCCCGGTGGCGGTCGCAAATCGCCCATTTCCGCCGGAGGTGATCCCGGTCCAGCCCTGGCTGTAGTACGGCAGACCGAGGACGAGCCGGCTCTTCGGCGCCCCGGCCTTCACCCATGCATTGATCGCGTTGTCGGCGGAGAAGTCCGGGTTGTCGGGAGCGCCCTTCGGGACGAACAACGACGACTGCTGGTTCGTCCGCAGCTCCCATGAGCCGTGGTAGTCGTACCCCTGAACGGTCCCGAAGTCGAGGTACTTGAAGATCTTCCCCTCGAAGCCTGCCGCGATCTTCGCGGGCGCCGCCGGCAGGAACGCCGTCAGGTCGTAGTGCTTGCGCGTCGACTTGCCGAGCTTGTCGAGCTGCGCCCGGAACTCCGCCGCGAGCAGCGTGAAGTTGTGCTTGTCCTCGGGCCGGATCACGTTGCCGGCGTTGCCGTCGGAGCCCGGCCACTCCCAGTCGAGGTCGACGCCGTCGAAGATCCCCGCGGCGACCCCCGCCGACAGCCCCGGCAGGTTGCCCTTGATCCACAGGTCGACACAGGAGCTGACCAGCTTCTTCCGCGACGCGTCGGTCAGCGCCGCGTCCGAGAAGTAGGCCGACCCGGTCCACCCGCCGAGCGAGATCAGCACCCGCAGCTTCGGGTTCTTGGCCTTGAGCTCGGCGAGCTGGTTGAGGTTCCCCGCGATCGGCTGCCCGGCGACGTCCCCCACGCCGTCCACGCTGAGCTCGTCCGAGAACGGCGTCTGCCAGTCGGCCCACGGATCGGCCGAGGCGCACACCCCATCCGCCGTGACCGGCCCGAACGCGTAGTTGAGGTGCGTCAGCCGAGCCGCCGCACCGGAGTTCTGCACCTTGCTGAGCTGGAAGTTCCGCCCGTAGATACCCCACTGCGTGAAGTAACCGACCTTGACGTACGACTTGCCGTGCGCCTGTGCCGCGACAGGCGTGACCCCCACGATCGTGGTGGCCACAGCAGCCACAGCGATGAGGCGGCGGGTGAGACCGCGCATGAGCCCTCCAGGGCCGAAACGTTGAAGAAAGTTTCCTAATCGAGGAAGCTAAACGTCCACAAGCGCCGAGGCAATACGGTGCGGCATTCGGGGTGGTTACGCATTTCATACCGTACGAGGTGAAGGTCGTAACCGACCGCATTCACTTCCGTCCCTGCCTTCGTGGGCCGGCCGGCTGCCACGCAAGGCCGTACTTCGCCGCCGGGCCGTCGACCCGGGTAATGCCAGACCCTCCCTGCGTACCACCCCACGCCGTACGGTCGAAAGCATGGACAACCGGGAAGAGGTGCGGGACTTCCTCACCACCCGCCGCGAACGGCTGACCCCCGACGAGGCCGGCGTGCCGTTCTTCGGCGGCAAGCGGCGGGTCAAGGGCCTGCGCCGCGAAGAGGTAGCCATGCTCGCCGGGATGAGCACCGACTACTACACCCGCCTCGAGCGCGGCAACCTCACCGGTGCGTCCTCCGCGGTCCTGGAATCGCTGGCCCGGGCCCTGCGCCTGGACGAGGCCGAGCGCCTGCACCTGCTGAACCTGGCCGACACCGCCAACAACGCGGCCCGGCTGGACCCGAAGCGACGGCCCCGGCGCACCACCGGTCAGACCGGTGTCCGCCCCGGCGTGCAACGCATTCTCGACGCCATCAGCACACCCGCGTACGCCCGCAACGGCCGCATGGACGTCCTGGCCGTCAACCGCCTGGGCCGCGCCCTGTTCGCCGACGCCCTCACCGGCGGCGCGACCTTCAACCTGGCCCGCTACCTCTTCCTCAACCCCCACTCGCAAGACTTCTACCGTGAATGGGAACGAGTCGCCGCCGACTCGGTAGCCGCCCTGCGCACGGAGGCCGGCCGCAACCCGTACGACCGAGGCCTGACCGACCTGGTCGGCGAGCTGAGCACCCGCAGCGACGAGTTCCGCCAGTGGTGGGCCACCCACAACGTCAAGCTGCACTACACATCCACCAAGACCATGCACCACGCGCTAGCCGGCGACCTGGAACTGACCGGCGAAGCCCTACACCTACCCGGCGACGCCGGTCTGACCATCATCACCTACACCTTCGAACCAGCCAGCCCGACCGAACAGGCCCTGGCTTTCCTGGACAGCTGGAGCCTCCGCGAAGCAGCGATGCCCCCCACCAACCGCTGACTGGCCGCCGACTTGTCCTCGATGAGGTAATAGGTGGATGAGCGAACTGGACTCGGTTCTGATCGACACGAGCACCCTGATCAATCTCGGTCTGGATGACTACGAGTACCGCCCCACATGGTCGTCCGAAGGCGCCGGGGCGATCGAGGCATTGGTGCTGTTCGAAAGAATCGTCCTGGATTCGCCATCGATAGGTGCCGGCGACTCGAACCGGGAGTGGGATACCGATCGGGCCAGACGCAACCTCCGCAGCATACTTTCGATCGACGATCTGGGCGCGTCGGTGCGTTACGCGAACAGCGACCCGGAGGAGGCGCGAGAGACCTATCGGCGCGCGGCCACCCTGGTCGGGGAAATAGAGCTCACCGCGCAGGACGTGGCAAGAATCGCATACCACGTCCCGGACGGGATGGCCCAAGAGATCGGTGCTCACTTCCGTTCGTCAAGCAGTTGGGAGAATGTCGCATTCGTCATGGGCGACGACGATCTGCTCCAGCACATGGTGACCGAGTTCCGCTTACGGCTGGGTTCGGGCTCATCGTTCAGTGCAGGCGGAGTGCTGGTGCTCATCCGCCTCTTCTACTACCTGGCACTCCAGGAACGCCTGGGCAGTCCGGCGCTGCTGCTCCACCCGTCGAAGGGCATATTCGACGCCCCACCGGGCTACGCACATGCGCGCTCGATATTCGACATGTTCGACGCCAGAGTCCGAGACGCCTACCACGAGAGGCGCCGAAACTGGCTGGGCACCGCGAAGGACCCAGAATTGCCCCTACCCGCCTTGGCTCGCTACGTAGCCGAAGAATCCCACCGTCGAGAATGGAGCCCCGGCCGAACGATAGCCCACCTTAGAGAAGATCCCGACGTACGCTCCTTCAGAAAAGGCATGAAGGAGCTGTGCGCCTACGTCGAGATGAAAGACGCAGTCAAAATCGACTCGGTACTCGGAGAACTAGAGTCAGCCGCCACGGAGTGGAGCAAAAAGCTCGGCGTCAAAATCCGCCCCAGACGATTATCGCTCCAGCTGGCGTTACCGTTCGTGCAGCCCTCCTTCGACGTCCCCCTACCTCTCCCAGCAACGTCACCAGCGCAACGCCTGCTCCTACTAATCGATCGACTGATGCGCGAAGGCTGACGGAAGGGCCGCCGATCGGCTGCCGCCGGTGACGGGTCGGCCGCCGCATTGCCCGAGTGTGGAGCCGATGTCGTGCTGATGCTCAGAGCTGATGCTCAGAGCTGTGTCTAGTCCCACCTGATGCTTGACGGTTGGTCTAGGTTTTGGTGGTGGCTTGCGGGAAGCCGTGATCAAGTTCTCCTCGACTGTTGAGCGGGCGTCCGGCACCATGTGCCGGTGAGTTTTGGCCTGGTCGTAGTGGCTATCGACCCCAGCGCGAGCGACGACGCGGTGCGGGCGATGGTGGAGCGCTGTCGTAGCGCCTCGCATCCCGAAGGTGAGCTGGACGAACGCGTCGTCGGCTTTTATGAGCACCTGCGGTCGAGCTATCCCGACTTCCCGCCCTACGGTGATGACTCGCCTTGGATGTCGATGCCGCTCGATGTCGGCATCGATCATGTCAGCATGCTGATGAGCTTCGGGCAGCGCAGCACGCCGGCGCTGAGCTTGATTGATGATCTCGCGCAACGGTACGGACTCACGATTTATGACCCGCAGGGCGACGAGGTCACCCGACCCGGGGACATCAGGATGCCGTTGGACCCTGCTCTGTTGGCGTTGATGGAGTCGCTCAGGTCGCCCGAAAGCTGATTCATCCATCGGCAGCGACCTTCCGAGGCCGATCAGCTTTTAGGTTCCGGATGGGCAGTTGGTTCGTACGCCGGACGGTGCGGGGCCCGTCGTCACAGGCGATGGTCAGGTCGGTGTCGGTGACGTCGATGCTGACGGTCTTGCCGGCATGGACCCGGCCGAGCGCAACAACCTGACGGGCGACGATGACCACGCCGGTGTCCGACACACGGCGTTGCACCCGCACCGGCTCGGTCGAGGGCAACGGTGATGGGCCGGCGGGACGTAGGCCGCGCAGCCGGGCCACCTCGTGCGGGGTGAGCGGGTTGGGCCGGGTGCGCAACAGCTACCGGGTCTCGGGGGCGAAGAAGCTCAGCGTGGTCGCGTCGATTCGGATGCTGACCCGGCGGCCGCCGAGGATGTCCGCGGCCAGGACGAGGTGCTGACCCAGCGAAACGCTACCGGTCCGGTTGGCGGGCTGGGTGAGCCGGTGCACGATCCCGTTCTCCCGGCAGATCCTGTCGAACATCACCTCACCACCGTTACCGAACCGCGCGGTGAACTGCTTGCCGTTGTCCGTGAGCACCTCCTCGGGCACCCCGAACTCCTGCAACGCGGCGGCGAAAGCGAGGCAGACCGCCCGGCCGGTGGCCCGGCGCACCACCGCCGCGATCACGCAATACCGGGAGTGGTCGTCGACGCCGGTGACGACCTTCGCCTCGCTGCCATCAGGCAGGAAGATCCCGCCCACGACGTCCATTTGCCACAGTTCCATCGGCCGGTCGCGTTCCCAGCGGATGTAGTCCTTGCGCCCCCGGCGACGTTTGGCCGGGGTCATCAGCCCGTGCCGGATCAGGATCCGATAAACCGTCATCCGCGACGGCACCGGACCCGGACAGCCATGCCGGCCCAGCTCGAACGCGATCCGCCGCGACCCCCATTTCGGGTGGTGCCGACGCAGCTCACACACCAACACCTCCACCTCTGGCGATGCCTGATGCGCACACCCGTCTGGTCGCCGGGACCGGTCCTGCAACCCGGCCAAGCCCTCGTCGGTATACCGGCACAGCCAGACATGCACGCTCTGCCGGGACACCCCGACCTTCGCAGCGACCTCAACGACAGGGTCACCGGCCAGGACCGCCAGCACGGCCTGATATCGCTGTTCCACGATGGACATTCCCACCAGCGCCAATCCCGGCCCCCAGATCGCGTGCTACCCGCAAACAACACGTGATCAAGAAGCCGAATGGTGATCATGTCAAGCATCAGGTGGGACGCGAGTGTCAAGCATGTCCCGTGACGGGACAGCTGCTCAGAGCTGTCCTTGTGCGAAGTTTCTGTACGGGTTCAAGGCGCGGTCCGGGAATCGGTGCCTTACGCCTGCGGCGACGCTCAGACCCGGCCGCGCAGATCCGAAAGCGCCAGCCAGACACGGCGAAGCCCGAGCATCTGCCGCGCAGGGCGACACTCGGGGCTCTCGCTGTCCGGGCCATGGCTGGGCCGTCAGACGACGACCGACATCGGCCGATGTCGACCAGAACTGACGGACGAAACACCAGGTAAGCGAGGGTATACAGCACCCTGACCAGGAGGGCGGCGGACGAGTCGGCCTGTACGCCGGATTCTGTCCCGGCTGGTGCCGGGGGCGGTCATCCATCTCGGCACGCCGTTGCCGGCGGGCTCTTGCGGCCTACCCGCAGGCTCGGGCGAGCAGCCCTCGAACGCCTGCGCCGGTTTGGGGCCTTGCGGTCCCTCGCCTTTCTTGGCCTTGCTCCGGGTGGGGTTTACCTAGCCACCCCGGTCACCCGGGGTGCTGGTGAGCTCTTACCTCACCGTTTCACCCTTACCGACCAGCGTGGGCCGGCGGTTTGTTTTCTGTGGCACTGTCCCGCGGGTCGCCCCGGGTTGCCGTTAACAACCACCCTGCTCTGCGGAGTCCGGACGTTCCTCGGTGACGCCCCACAAGAGGGCGCCGACGCGACCGCCCGGCCGACTCGTCCGTCGGCTCCAATCGTACGGGCGGGGCGACAGGCGCTCGGGCGGGGGCGGGCCGAAGGCCGTAGATTCAGCTCACCATGGATCTTTCGCACATCCTTCTGCTGCTGGTGGCCGGGTTGGCCGCGGGGACCGTCAACGCGATCGCGGGTGGGGGATCGCTGATCACGTTCCCCAGCCTGATCGCCACGGGGTTGCCGACCGTCGACGCCAACGTCACCAACTCGGTGTCCGTTTTTCCGGGGTACGTGGCGAGCGTGTTCGGGAGCCGGGCCGATCTCGTCGGGCAGGGGCGGCGGGTGCGGGCGATCCTGCCGACCAGCCTGGTGGGGTCGGTCGGGGGATGTGCGCTGCTTCTGCTCACGCCGGAGCGGGCCTTCGAGCTGGTGGTGCCGTTCCTGGTGCTGGCGGCGGCGGCGACCCTGGCGTTCCAGGAGCGGCTGCGTGGGCTCGTCGGGCATCCGCGGGCGATGTCGCCCCGGCGGGCGAAAGTGACTCTGCAGGCCGTGGTCTTTGTGGGGGCGATCTACGGCGGGTACTTCGGGGCGGCGCTGGGAGTCATGTATGTGGCGGCGCTCGCCCTGATCCTCGACGAGCCGTTGAAGCGGATCAACGCGCTCAAGAACGTGCTCTCCGCCGCCGTGGGCCTGGTCACCGTGGTGGTGTTCTCGTTCTTCGCGGATGTGCACTGGGGGGCCGTGCTGGTGCTGGCGCCGGCGACGATCGTCGGCGGGTACGCAGGGGCGAAGGTGGCGCGGCGGCTGCCGGCGCGAGTGCTCCGGTACCTGATCGTCACCTTCGGCACGGTCATCGGGCTGGTCCTGCTGTACCGGGCCATCAAATAAGACCTTCAGGCGTGAGGGTCCGGTCCTTCGATAGCGAGTAGCAGTTCGCGTAGGTCGCTGCTCAGCCGGTGCTGCAGTGCCGGGTCGATGGTGGCGAAGATTTCCTGCTCCGCGACATCGTTGGCCTCGACGGCCTGTAGCTGGCGTTCGAGGCCGCTGGGGGTGAGCGTCACCAGAACCTGGCGGCGGTCGGCGGGGTCGACATCGCGTCGGACGTAGCCCTCGCGCTCGAGGCGTGCGATGCGGTTGGTGATTGCTCCGGAGGTCAGCTGGGCCACGTCCAGCAGTTCGCCAACGGTCAGCGTGCCGCCTGCTCGGCGCAGTCCGCTGAGGATCTCCAGCTCCCAAAGCTCCATGCCGAGGGGGGCCAGCCGTCGGCGAACCTCGGTGTCGAGTTGGCGGGCGGCGCGCCGCAGGCGCCAGGCGATCGCCTTCGCGGAGGCGTCACGCTCGGGCTCAAACGTGGCGAGGAACGCGAGCATCGTGTCGACTCGGTCGCGTCGAGAGCTGGGCGTGGCCATGACCACAAATATAACAGCTTGAAGAATCTCGACGTCGTGATAAATTTATCTTCACGTCAAGATAATGAAGGTGAAGGGATCGAGCCATGGCAACGAACGCCACCAGGGCGGGAAGAGTCGCCCCCGCGCACCCGAAGCCGCAAGGTGCTCCCGGCACGCGGACTGTCGCGTTGACCGTCGCGCTGGCCGTTCTGGGGGTCTTCGTAACGTATATGCCGATCACGACGGTCAGCGATTCGCTGACCACGATCGGCGCCTCGACCGGCGCCTCGACGGCGGATCTGCAGTGGATCAGTGACAGCTACATCATTCCGATGGCGGCGATGATTCTCTCGGCCGGTGTCTTCGGGGATCTTCATGGCCGCCGCCGCGTCTATCTCATCGGTATGGCGCTGACCGTGTTCGGCACCGTGATCGCCGCGATCGCAGGCACGCTGACCGGCGCGTCCGCACTTCATCTGTTGTGGACCGGTCAGGCCGTCACCGGCGTCGGCGCCGGTTTGCTGCTGCCGACCACGCTCGCACTGATCGCCCACGCGGTACCCGATCTGCATGCCCGGGCCCGCTACGTCGCCCTGTGGGCCACCGGACTCGTGCTCGGCATCGCGGTCGGACCGCTGCTGTCCGGGACCATCCTCCGGTACGCCGGGTGGGGCTGGGTATTCGTACCGAATGCGGGGCTGGCCCTCGTCGCCGGTGTCCTCGCCGCGCTGCGCCTGCCGGAATCGAAGGCGCCGGACGGCCGCCGCCTGGACTGGCCCGGCCAGATCACCGCGACGGTCGCGATCGCCGCCAGCATCTTCGGTGTGATCGAGGGCGGCCAGTCCGGTTGGAGCTCGGCCCGGGCCGTTCTCGGGCTGGCCGTGGGCGCTGCCGCGTTCGCCGCGTTCCTGCGTATCGAGGCACGCTCGAGCTCACCGCTGCTGAACCTGTCCCTGTTCCGGTCACCCGCCTTCAGCGCCGCCGGTTTCTCCGCACTGATCGCCCTGTTCGCGCTCGTCGGGACAATCTTCCTGCTCAGCCTGTTCTTCGGCGCCGGGCAGCACCTGTCACCACTAGCCATCGGTGTGCGGCTGCTGTTCATCAACGGCGTCACAGCCGTGGCGAATCCCCTGGTCGGACGGCTGCTGACCAGATGGCCACCGGTCGCGCTCCTGGCCGTCGGGCTGGGGCTGGGCTCGGTGGCGATGTTCCTGATGACCGGAATTCAGGCCGACACCTCGATCGGCGCCGCCGCATGGCGGCTCGCCATCCTGGGCGTCGCCGACGCATTCATGCTCAGCGCCGTCGCCGTCGCCGCGATCCACGCCGTCCCGCATCGCCTCGCCGGCATGGCGGCCGCCTCGAACACCGCCCTGCGCCAGTACGGCGCCGTCCTCGGTCCCGCCGTCCTCGGCGTGATCCTCACCAGCCGGATCGCGGGCGGCGCCAGCATGTCCGCCGCCCTGCACACCGCGCTGAGCGTCAACGGCGTGCTCCTGTTCATCGCCGCCATCGTCTGCGCAATGACGGTGCGGCTCGGACGCGACACCGCGAGCTGAGCTCCGATTCATCCACTCGCAACGCCGCAATTGTTCCTGGCCAGCGATGCAGTCGGCACCTGGCCCAGACACGGAAAGGCAGGCCAATGAAACTCATCCGCGCCGCGCACCGGACAAGCGTGCGTGCAACCGTCATCGCCATCGCGGCGGTCACCGGCATCGCCGGGCTGCTCATCGCGGCCGGACCGGGGGCCTCCGCCCAAACCGGATCCGCTCCCGCCTCATCCGCCCCGGGCGCCTGTTCACTCAACCCGTCGCCCCCGGCCGGCTTCGTCGAGCGCAAGGTCAAGGTCAACGGCATCGGCATCAACTACGTGCGCGGCGGCCACGGGCCCACCCTGCTCCTGCTGCACGGCTACCCGCAGACCTGGTACACGTGGGACCACATCCTGCCCGCGCTCGCCCAGCACTACACGGTCGTCGCGCCCGACCTGCCCGGCGCCGGGCTGAGTGATGCTCCCGCGCCCGCCGCCAACTACACGAAGAAAGCCATGGCCGCCGACATCTACGCGCTGATGGTCAAACTCGGCCTCAGCCACGACCTCAGGATCGTCGCCCACGACATCGGCACCACGGTCGCCTATCCCTACGCCGCCGCCCATCCCGATGACATCGTGAAACTCGTGCTCAGCGAGGCCCCGATCCCGGATCCGACCATCTATACGTTCCCCTCGCTGACTCCGAACGGCCCGGGGCTGTGGTGGTTCGGCCTGTTCGCCGAGAAAAACGGCCTCGCCGAGGACTTGATGACCGGCCGGGAGCAGCAGTGGGTCACCGACTTCATGCCGACCAGCGAGGTGGTCAAGGGCGCCGTCACAGCATGCGACATGGACATCTATGCCCACTTCCTCGCGCAACCCGGACACTTGCGGGCAAGCATCGAGTGGTTCGCCACCCTGCCGCGAGACGTCAAGGACAACGCCGTCTACCAGCAGACCAAGCTCACGATGCCAGTCCTTGCCATCGGCGCCTCCGCCAACCTGGGCAGCCGTGAGGCCACTTGGGTCAGCCAGTACGCCACCAACGTGACCGGTGTCGTCATCCCGAACTCCGGACACTGGCTCTACCAAGAACACCCCGCCGAGCTCACCACGATTCTCCTGCAATTCCTGGGATGACCGGCCCTCGGGCGGCTGCCACCGCGACCACGGCAGCCGCCCGTCACCGGCCGAACATCACAAGAAACTCGTTCCGTCAGGTGAGATCGGCGGGATTGGTGTTGGCGCCGCAGAGGAGGACCACGACCCGCTCGCCGGGCGCCGGGAGGTACGCGCCGGAGGTCAGGGCCGCATAGGCCGCCGCCGTGCCGTGCTCGACCGCCAGGCGGTAGTCGTCCCAGAGGCGGCGGCGGGCGTCGACGATGGCCTTGTCGTCGACCAGGAGCGAGGCGATCCCGGCGTCGCGGGCCAGCTCGAAAGCGATCTCGCCGGCTCGGCGTGCGCCCAGCGAGTCGGCGGCCACGCCGGAGACCGGGACGTCGACCGGGGCTCCGGCCCGCAGGGCCTCGTGCAGGCAGGCGGAGGTCGCCGGCTCGACCGAGACGACCGAGATGCCCGAGGAGCTCAGGGCGGCGATCATGCCGGCGATCAGGCCGCCGCCGCCGACCGCCACCAGCACCGTGTCGAAGCCGCCGGGCAGCTGGGAGAGCAGTTCGAGGCCGAGCGTGCCGTTGCCGGCGACCATGTCGGGGTCGTCGTAGGCGTGGCAGAAGTACGCGCCCGAGGCCTGGGCCCATTCCACGGCCGCCGCGTACGCCTCGGCGTACTCGTTGCCGGTCTGCACGACCGACGCGCCGAGCTTGCGCAGCTTGTCCACTTTGACCGCGGGGGCCGTCGACGGCACGTAGACCTCGGCGGGGACGCCCAGCTCGCGCGCCGCGTACGCCGCCGCCAGGCCCGCGTTTCCGCCGGAGGCCGCCACGATGCCGGCCGAGGGGAGCACGCCCCGGGTGGCCGCCGCGACGATCTGGTTCATCATGCCGCGGGTCTTGAAGCTTCCGGCGTGCTGCGTGAGCTCGAGCTTGAACCAGAGCCGGTCGTCCGCCTCGAGAAGTGGCGTGCGCCGCACCCGGTCGCCGATCCGCCGTTCCGCCGCCCGTATGTCGTCGATGTCAATCATCGCTGTTGACTCTATGAGGCAGGCAAGGGTTACGCGATGCTCCAGCTCACCCGCCGGGACGCGACGGGCGAGGATTCACCCACGAGGCGCGCGAGGTCGAGCAGGCGGTTCGAGAAGCCCCACTCGTTGTCGAACCAGCCGCGGACGGTCACCCCGCCGTCCGCGGTGGTCTGTGTGCCCGACGGGTCGAGCAGGCAGGAGGCCGGATTGTTCTTCACGTCGATCGACACGGTGGGGTCCGGGTCGTACGCGAGGATGCCGCGCAGTGGACCGGCGGCGGCCTCGGCCATGGCCCGGTTGACGTCCTCGACGCTGACCGCGTGGTCGGTGTTGCCGGAGAGCTGGGCCAGCGACCCGATCGGAGTGGGCACGCAGTAGTAGCTGTACCGCATCTCGCCGATCTCGGGCAGCGCCACCCGCACCAGGTCGCCGACGACGTAGTTGTGCGGGATGATGCTCTCCCCGGCGGCCCGGCCCAGGCGCGGGTCCTCGCGGGAGGTGCCGAGCACCGAGTCCTGCGCCTTCTGCCAGCCCTGGGTGGCCAGGACCACCGACGTGTTCACCGAGCGCAGGCCAAATCGATCCAGCAGAACCTTTGCCATCACCGTGAGCGCGTTGACGCCGCACGAGCCGGGCGAGACCACGTCGTGCAGCGCGGGGTCGTAGATGTGGTGGTTGGCGCCGAAGACCAGGAACGCGTCGGGGTCGTCGGCCGAGGCGCTGATCACGACCTTGCGGGCGCCGCCGTGGGTGATGTGCCGGCGGGCGCTGGTGCCGGCCCGGAACCGTCCGGTGGCCTCGATGACCACGTCGACCCCGGCGTCGGCCCAGGGGATGCGCTCGGGGCGCGGGTGATGGAATACGCGTATCGCGTGGTCATTCACGACGAGGTGATCGGCGCGGGTGGTGACGGTGCCGGGAAATGAGCCCCTAATGCTGTCGCGGCGCAGCCCATAGGCCATTTTCTCGATCGACGCGAGGTCGTTCACCGCGGCAATGGATATTCCGGATTCCCCGGCCGCCGCCACTATCCTCGTGATGCTGCGGCCGATCCGACCCAATCCGTTGATGCCGATCGTGACAGTCATCGAAGGCTCCTAGGCCGCTTGTGATCCGTGCTTGTCGTGTGGCGCCGGGCGGAGCCTGGTTACCCGGGATTCCACCCACCGTCACGCCCTCGACACTATGAGTCGTGCAACTTGCACGTCAACGCGGGACGGGTCACAGACCTGCCTAGATCCGGGTATGACCTGGTGGGGACCGTCGTGCGTTCGTGAACGGTGACTTTCGGGCATTGGTGGCGCTTGATGCGATGTCGCTCGGAAAGGTGAATGGGTTCTCGGAGATGGTCCGCGTCATCCGGATCGGCTATGCGTTTTCCGGCCAGGCGTGCCATTTTTTTGCGAGAATTCCAACCCGGGCGCGGCGGATAGATATTCCGGAACCGATCAGCCGCGTGTGGGAAATCACCGGGCGCGGCCGGCGCGGTGCAGGATCGCGACGCCGGCCAGCAGGGCCAGCATGACACCGGCGAACCAGAGCATCGCGGTGGTGGCCCCCACGAACTGGGTGGCGACGCCGACGCCGATCACCGGGAGGATCAGGCCGAGGTATCCGAAGAGGAACAACCCGGCCAGGGTCTCGCCGCGCTCGTGGGGCGCGGCCATGCCGACGACCGTGCCGATCGCCGCCTTGAACAGGATGCCCGCACCCGCGCCGGCCAGCGCGCCGCCGGCCAGGAAGGGCCAGAGCGCGGTGGCCTGGACCCCGGCGGCGAGCACCACGAGCCCGGCGGCCGTGGCGATCAGGCCGCTGGTGAGGCGCCTCTTCCCGGGTGCGGCCTGCATCGCGGCGCCGGTCGCGAAGACCAGGAACGTGACGGCGCCGGCGAGCAGGCGGCTGCCGTGGTGCAGCGACCCGGCCAGGAAACCGGGCGCGAGCGAGGTGAACAGCCCGAAGACGGCGAACGAGGTGAACGCGGCGGCCGCGGCGACCAGGTAGGCGGTGCGGCTTCCCCGGGTGATCCGGATGCGCTGCGGCCGATAGGCCGGCCTGACCTCGGGCGCGATCACGGTCTCGGGCACGGCCACGACGGCGACTATCGCCAGTGCCAGCAGGACCAGCATGACGACGTACGGGGTACGCAGCGGCGCCGGCGCGAACTGGGCGAGCGCGCCCGCGATCAGCGGACCGGTGGCGAGCCCGCCGAGGTTGGCCGCGGCCGAGACGGCGTCGAAGCGCGCGCGGCCCGCGGCGGGGCGGTGCGCGGTGTGCAGCTCGAGCAGGTACGCGGTCGCGGTAGCGGTGATCATGCCGATCCCGAGGCCGGTGAGGAACCGGGCGATGACCAGGCCGGGCAGTGCGGGCCAGGCCAGGAACAGCACGCCGGCCAGGGCCTGGGTGGCGAGCGCGGGCACCAGGATCCGGCGGCGCCCGGCCCAGTCGGACACGTGGCCGGCGAGCAGCAGGCTGGCGACGACGCCGACCGCGTACACGGCGAAGACGATGGTCACGGTGAACGCGGAGAAACCGTCCTCGCGCTGGTAGATCGGGTAGAGCGGGGTGGGCACGGTGGAGAACGCCTGCGACACGAGGTACACCGCGGCGATCAGCCAGAAGGCGACGCCGTGCCGGGTGGATCCGCGGAGCTCGGTGGAGGCGCGGACGGGCGAGAGAACGGTCATGTCATCAGAGTGCTTCGCGCCAAGCATCAAGTCCAACGATGATGAGTGCTAGTAAGCATCACGAGGTGAGATGATCGACTCATGGAGCTCAAGCACTTCGAGTACTTCGTGGCGGTGGCCGAGGAGCGCAGCTTCACCCGGGCCGCCGCGCGCCTGCACGTGGTGCAGTCCGGCGTCTCGGCGGTGATCAAACAGCTCGAGCGGGAGCTCGGCGCCGAGCTGCTGGAGCGCAGTTCCAAGCGGGTGGCGCTGACCGACGCCGGCGAGGCGCTGCTGCCCCGGGCCCGCGGCGCGCTGGACGCGGCGCAGGCGGCCCGGGACGCGGTCGGCGAGGTGCGCGGCGGCCTGCGGGGCACGCTGCGGATCGGCACGCTCAACTCGGTCGCGGAGATCGACGTCCCGGCCGTGCTGGGCAGTTTCCACCGCAGCCACCCGGAGGTCGTGCTGCGTCTCACGGTCTCGCCGTACGGTTCGCTCGGGCTGGTGGAGCGGCTGATCGACGGCTCGCTCGACCTTGCGATCGCGTCGCTGCCGGGACGGCCGCCGGCCGGGATCCGGGTGCGGCAGCTGCTGCGGCGCCGGCTCGAGCTGGTGCTCCCGGCCGGGCACCGGCTCGCCGGCGACCAGGAGGTGCGCATCGCCGATCTGGCCGACGAGCTCTTCGTCGACTTCCCGGCGGGTTACGGCAACCGCATCGTGCTCGACCGGGCCTTCGCCGCGGCCGGGTTCGACCGCCGGGTGGGCGTCGAGGTCATCGACATCACGAGCGCCGCCAGCTACGTACGCGAGGGCCTTGGTATCTCCATTCTGCCCCGTTTCGCCGTACGGGACGAAACGGGTTTGATCTTGAAAGAAGTGAGTGACGTGGAGCTGGAGTGGCCGCTCGGAGTGGCGGTGTCCGCGCTGCGGGCCCCGAGCGCGGCGGCGCGAGCCCTTGTCGCCCTGATCAGCGAAACGGCCGCATGATGCGCCTTCGTCCGTAATGCTGCTGATGGACGACCAAGGAGGCGTCGATGTCGGAGAACAGCCAGCAGGTCGAGTCGGTGCAGAAGTTCCGGCGGTTCGCCCTGGCCGTCTGCCTGATCGGCATGCTCGTGCAGCTCGGACTGACCGCCTACTACCTGGGCATGGGCCACAAGGCGCAGCCGCACCACCTGCCCGTGGGCCTGGTCTCGCCGGCCGCCAAGCGGGCGACCGTGATCAGCCTGCTCTCCGCGAACGACTACTTCCGGGTCACCGACTACGCCACGTCGGACGACCTGATCATCGCGATCAAACGCCGGGATGTGTACGGGGGAGTCGACGTCACCGCGAGCAAGCCGCACCTCTACGTGGCGAGCGCCGCCGGGAACGCGGCCGCCGGTCTGTTGCGCACCACGTACACCACCGTCGTGCAGCAGCAGACCGCCGACACCCTCGCCGACCTGGCCAAGGGCGACGACACGATGAAGGTCAGCCAGGCGCAGGACCTCAACACGCCGCCCGCGATCACCGACGTCGTACCGCTGCCCACCAACGACGTCAACGGCGTCTCGCTCGGCTTCCTCACGCAGGCGCTCGCGCTCGGCGGCACGATCGCCTCGATGGGTCTCGGCCGGCTCATCCCGCGCGCTCCGCGCTCCTGGCGGCGCGGCCTCGCGCACGTGACCATCCTGATCGTGTACGCCGTGGGGTCCGCGGCCGTCATTCTCTGGTCGATGACGTGGTTCGGGGTGGGCGAGACCGCCGACCGCGGCGAGATGCTCGGCATCTTCTCGCTGATCTCGCTGGCCATCACGGCCTCCACGGCCGGCGCGGTCGCGTTGTTCGGCCCGGCCGGCGCACTGATCGGCGCCATGTACTTCACGCTCGGCACGGTCATCTCGGGCGCGAGCATCCTGCCCGAGTTCCTGCCGTCGTTCGGCCGGCACCTCGGCGAGAACCTGCCGACCGGCGCCGGCGTCCAGGCCGTCCGGGACAACCTCTACTTCCCGGCCGCGCCGATCCACCGGCATCTGCTGGTGCTCGGCCTCTACGCCGGGATCGGTGCGCTGGTCGTGCTGATCACCAACATGCTGCCGAACCGGCGGAACGCCACCTCCGAGGTCGAGCTCGAGCTGACGGAGCGACTCGAGGGAGCCGAGCGCCGCGAGCCGGTCTCGATCTAACCTCAGCTCGAGATCGGCACGACCGATACCTTCCGGCATGCCCGTACGCACCACCGTCACCGTTCCGCTGCGGTTCCCCGACGGCTATGCCACCTCGGCCGAGGTCACGACCTTCGACGGGCTCGCCGACGGTCGCGAGCACCTGGCGCTCAAGGTGGGCACGCCCGGGCCGACCCCGCTGGTGCGGCTGCACTCCGAGTGCCTGACCGGGGACGTGTTCGGGTCGGAGCGGTGCGACTGCGGACCGCAGCTGCGCGAGGCCGTCGAGCGTATCGCCGGCGTCGGTGGCTACCTGCTCTACCTGCGGCAGGAGGGCCGGGGGATCGGGCTGTACGCCAAGCTCGACGCCTACGCGCTTCAAGATCAAGGATTGGACACGTACGCCGCGAACCGTGCGCTCGGGCACGCCGATGACGAGCGGGACTACACGTCGGCCGCGCAGATGCTGTCGTCGCTCGGGGTCTCGGAGATCGACCTTCTGACCAACAACCCCGATAAACCCGCACAATTGCGGCGGCTCGGAATCGGCGTGCGGCGAGTGCTTCCCACCGGGGTGTACGCGACCGCGGCCAACGTCCGGTATCTGGAGGCCAAGGCGTCGCTGACCCGGCACACTCTCACGCTGCCGATGGCCGGCTGATCCTCAGATTCCCGCCATTCCGCCGAACGGAATTGTGTGGGAATCGAGGGAATCAACGCGCGGATCGCCGACATCCAGAGCCGGATCATCGCGCTGCAGACCCAGCAGGCCGGCCGCGGTACGCAGACCCAGTCCTCCGTGACGACGGGCGGCGCGGCCGGGGACGACTTCGCCAGTTACCTGTCGGACGCCGTCTCGCAGTCGTCGTCGAGTCGTACCTATTCGCTGAACAGCAACGGGATCCCGACCGACCTCGCCGCGTACGGCAACGGGAAGGTCCCGGCGAGCGCGCTCGAGCAGGTCGGCACCACCCGGCACAAGCTGTGGGGGCCGGCCGCCGAGGCGCTGACCCGGATGATGTCCGACGCCGAGAAGGACGGTGTCAAGATCGGCATCACCGACTCGTACCGCCCGTACGCCGAGCAGGTCGATCTCGCCCGGCGGAAGGGGTTGTACTCGCAAGGCGGGCTCGCGGCCAAGCCCGGCACCAGCGAGCATGGCTGGGGCATGGCCGCGGATCTCGACCTGAACGCCAACGCCCTCTCCTGGGTGCGGGAGAACGCCGCCAAGTACGGCTTCTACAACACCGCGCCCCGGGAGAGCTGGCATTGGGCCTTCAAACCCCAGTAGATCAGCAAACCCGAGGCGTCAGGCGGTGGCCAGCAGCTCGCCGTGCAGTAGCGACAGCCAGCCGTCGGGATGGGCGGCCCAGGCGCGCCAGCCGTCGGAGATGCGCTGGAGATCGTCGGCCGTGGCGGCGCCGGTGCGCAGCGCGGTCGCCGCCATCTCGGATTTCAGCACCCGATCGGCCCACATGCCGCCCCACCAGGCCCGGTCGTCGGGGGTGGCGAAGCACCAGGTGCTCGAGGTGGCGGTCAGCTCGGTGAACCCGGCCGCTCGACCCCAGGCCAGCAGCCGGCGGCCGGCGTCGGGCTCGCCGCCGTTACCCCGGGCGATCCGCTCGTACAGATCGAGCCACTCGGTGAGCTCGGGGAACTCCGGGAACCAGGTGAACGCCGCATAGTCGCTGTCGCGCACCGCCACCACGCCACCTTCTTTCGCGACACGGCGCATCTCGCGCAGCGCCGCCACCGGGTCGGTCACGTGCTGGAGCACCTGGTGGGCGTGCACCACGTCGAAGGTGTCGTCGGGGAAGTCGAGCGCGTGCACGTCGCCGGTCGCGAAGTCGACATTGGTGATGCCGCGCCGGGCGATCTCGGCGCGGGCCAGGTCGAGCGCCTCCTCGGTGACCTCGAGCGCGGTGACCCGGCCCGGTGTGACCAGCGTCGCGAGGTCGGCCGTGATGGTGCCGGGGCCGCAGCCGACGTCGAGAACCGAAACTCCGGAATTCAGCCGCGGCAACAGGTAGGCCGCCGAATTCTCTGCGGTGCGCCAGCGATGCGAGCGCAAGACCGACTCGTGGTGTCCGTGCGTGTAGGTCGCCATGTCTTCGACGCTAGCCCCGCCGTCCTTGTATGTGAGAACAAAATCCCAGCATATGGTACGTGGTGAGTTAAGCGATTTCTTCCTGGCCACGTCAGGCCGTACTTTTGTCGGCATGAGGATCGGCATTGTCGGCGCGACGGGACAGGTGGGCGGCGTCATGCGGCGCATCCTGGCCGAGCGCGAGTTTCCCGTTGATCAGCTTCGGCTGTTTGCTTCCGCGCGCTCCGCGGGTCGCACGCTCCCGTGGAAGGACGGCGAGATCACCGTCGAGGACGCCGCGACGGCGGACTTCCGGGGGCTCGACATCGTGCTCTTCTCGGCCGGCAAGGGCAGCTCGAAGGAGCTGGCGCCGCGCGTCGCCGCCGCCGGGGCCGTGGTCATCGACAACTCGTCGGCCTGGCGGATGGACCCGTCCGTTCCGCTCGTGGTGAGCGAGGTCAACCCCGACGCGGCCCGCAACCGGCCGAAGGGCATCATCGCCAACCCGAACTGCACGACCATGGCGGCGATGCCGGTGCTGCGCCCGCTGCACGACGAGGCCGGTCTTGTCGCGCTGGTCGCCACCACGTACCAGGCCGTCTCCGGCGCCGGGCTGGCCGGCGTGAGCGAGCTCGACGAGCAGGTGAAGAAGGTCGCCGACCGGGCCACCGAGCTCACCCACGACGGCTCGGCCGTGGAGTTCCCGGCGCCCCGCTCGTTCGCCAAGAACATCGCGTTCAACGTGCTGCCGCTGGCCGGCTCGATCGTCGACGACGGCCGGGGCGAGACCGACGAGGAGCACAAGCTGCGCAACGAGAGCCGCAAGATCCTCGACATCCCGCAGCTGCTGGTCTCCGGTACCTGTGTGCGCGTGCCGGTCTTCACCGGCCACTCGCTCCAGCTGAATGCCCGCTTCGCCCGGCCTCTTACGCCGGCGCGTGCTCGTGAGCTGCTCGCTGTCGCGCCCGGTGTCGAGCTCTCCGATGTTCCGACCCCGCTCGAGGCGGCCGGTCGCGACCCGTCCTATGTCGGCCGCATCCGTGCCGACGAGACGGTGGAGAACGGTCTCGCGCTCTTCGTCTCGAACGACAACCTGCGCAAGGGCGCCGCGCTGAACGCGGTGCAGGTGGCCGAGTTGGTGGCCGCCGAGCTCTAGGTTTTCGCTCTTCGCACCGCCCCGGCCGGGATCGGCCGGGGCGGTTTTTTCTTGAGTGGCATTCATATCCAATGTGGAAATCTAGGACTTTTTGCCCGAATCGGTGGCGGATGGTCGGTTTGAGGTGCACAGTGATGGCATGAACGACAGTGGGCTCGGCGGGGGCAGCTATTTCTGGTGTCTCCGCCACAGCCGTGTCGAGACCGGCGACGACATGTGTCCCGCCCAGTACCGGCTCGGCCCCTACGCCACGGCTGACGAAGCGACGCGGGCACTCGAGACCGTCGAGAAGCGCAATGCCGAGTGGGATGCCGAGGATGCCCGCTGGACCGGGGAGGTCAGCTAGCACCGGCGCGCGACCCCCTGTGTCCAAGCCGGAATTCGCAGTCTCCAGGCGGAGACGAGCCCGCAGTCATTCGCAAGGAGGAACACCCTGATGGCCGCTGCCAAAAAGGCTCCGACCAGAGCAACAACGGCCGCCCGGAAGACCGGGACGGCGACGGTGCGCACGACCACGACCACGCGGCCGACGGTGCCGAAGCCGAGCACACCCAACCGGGGTGTCGCCGCCGCCGCGAAGGCGGCGAAGCCGGCGATCGTCGGGCAGCGCTCGGCGGCCGGCACGAAGTCCGCCGCCGCGAAGTCCATGGCCGCCGCGAAGTCCGCGGCATCCGCGAAGCCCGCGGCCGGCGCGAAGTCTGTTTCCGCCGCGAAGACGGCCGGGACGAAGTCGGCGCGGACGGCCGTGGCTAAGACCGCCGCCGCCAAGAACGTGGGTGCCAAGAAGACGGCCGGTGCGAAGAGCGCGGGCGACAAGAAGTCCGTGGCGAAAGTGACGGCCGTGAAAACGACGGTGGCCAAAGTGACGGGCGTGAAAGCGACGGCGACGAAAGCGACGGGTGTGAAAGCGGCCGCCGCGAAGAAGGCCGCCGGGTCCGGGCGGACCGCCGCCGGGCTGAAGACGATCGCGAAGCGCGCTACCGGCGTGGCCAGGCCGACGCCGAAGCCCGCGCGGCCGGCCACGCCCGCTACCTCGAAGCCCGCGACCGGTAAGCCGAGCACGGTCAAGCCGGCGGCGGTCTCCGGGCGGGGCAAGGCGATCACCGGCGCGGGGACCACGACCAAGAGCGTGGCGGTCAAGGCCGCGGGGCGTGCGGTCGCGGGCAAGCGGCGGCCGGTCACGCCTCGGCGGACGGCGGCCGCGGTCAGCCCGATGCCGGGGATGATGTCGGCGACGATTCCGCCGGAGCCGACTCCCGCGGCGGACATGGACGAGTCGATGCCGATGGCGCCGGCGCCGGTGATGGAGGAGCCCACCGAGTCGGGGATCAGGCCGGCGGCGGGGACCGTGCGGCGCAGCCGGACCGCGGACATGCCGGCGGTGCTCGGGTCGATCAGCGGGATGCCGGTGGTCTCGCCGGATCCGGAGGCGGCTGCCCGGGCCACGGGGAAGGCAGTTTCGCGGGCGAAGTCGACGGCCGGCAAGGCGACCGGATCCGCCACGGCGGCGGCCAGGAAGACCGCCGCCAAGGCGGCTACGGTCACGCGAACTGCGGCCGCTAGGACTGCGGCGGCGGCCAAGAGTGCGGCTGTCGCCAAGTCGGTGGCGAAGAGCGCGGCGAAGGGGGTCGCCAAGACCTCGCCGGCCAGCAAGACGACCGCCAACCGGGCGCCGGCTACCAAGAGTGCGGCCAAGTCGGCGGCCAAGTCGGCCGTCGCCAAGAAGACCGCGGCCAAGGCGACCGCGGCCAAGGCGACCGCGGCCAAGGCCGCCGCTACCAAGGCCGCCGCTACCAAGGCCGCCGCTACCAAGGCGACTGCGGCCAAGGCGACTGCGGCTACGCGGGCGGCCAAGGCGAGTGCGGCCGCCGCTACGACGGCGGCGATGGCTCGGGCCGCGGCCAAGACGGCGGGAGCCAAGACCACCGCCACCCGGGCCGCCGCGACCAAGGCCACGGCGGCGAAGAAGGCGGCGACCAAGGTGGCACCGACCAAGTCGGCGGCCAAGGCGACCGCGGCCAAGTCGGCGGCTAAGGCGACGAGGGCTAAGGCGACGGCGGCCAAGGCGACGATGGCTAGGACTACGGCGGCCAAGGCGACGGCGGCCAAGGCGACGGCGGCCAAGGCGACGGCGGCCAAGGCGACGATGGCCAAGGCGACGATGGCCAAGACCGCCGCGGCGAACAGCACAGCGGCCAAGGCGGCGACGACGGCCAAGAAGGCGGCCGCCAAGGTCGCGTCGGGGACCAGGGCGATGCCGGGGAAGACGGCTGGGACCCGGGCGCCCGCGGCTAAGACGAC
>NZ_KB903331.1 GCF_000379645.1 Paractinoplanes globisporus DSM 43857 | reverse complement strand
GGCCCAGGGACGCCCCACACCACCGCCGCAGACCCAAGCCCGCCCCACACCACCGTCGCAGGACCAGACCCAGCCCCTGCCGCCGCGCGCCCAGACCCAGGCCGGCCCACCAGCCCAGGCCCAGCCCCTGCCCCCGCGAGCCCAGGTCAGCCCACCGGCCCAGCCTCTGCCGCCCCGGGCGCAAGCCCAGGCGAGTCCACCGGCTCAGATCCCGACGGTGCAGGCCCAGGCCGGCCCACCAGCCCAGGCCCAGCCTCGGCCGCCCCGGGCGCAAGCCCAGGCGAGTCCACCGGCTCAGGTCCCGCCGGTGCAGGCCCAGACCGGCCCACCAGCCCAGGCCCAGCCGCTGCCGCCCCGGTCCCAGGCCCAGGCGAGCCCGCTGGCCCAGACCCAGGCCCAGCCCTCGGCGCCGCGGGCCCAGGACGGCACGCTGGCCCAGGCCCACCCTCTGCCGCCGCAGGCCCAGGCCTTGCCGCCGCAGCGGGCTCAGGCCCAGCCCGGCCCGCCGCCGCAGGACCAGACCCAGCCGCTGCCGCCCACGCGAGCCCAGGCCGGGCCACCGCAGCAGGCGGCGCGGCCTGCCCAGCAGCAGCCTCAACGGCCCGCGTCCGCGCCCGCCTCACCGCCACCGGCAACGGCGATGCCGGCGACCCCGGTGCCCGCGCGACCCTCGGCCGCCGAGACCGCCGTGATCGGCACGGACGCGGCCGCCCAGCGACGCATCGCGGCCGCCAGCGACAATCTCTCGCGCCCTCCGGCCGACGAGATCCACGCGGCCGCCGTGGCGGCCCGCAGCCGCACTCCGGAGCAGCCGGCCCCGGCCGCGCCCGCCAACGTCTCGTTCGACTTCTTCGCGGCGGCCGGCCACGCAGAGCCCGCGGCCGCGCAGGCCCCAGAGGCCGCGGCCGGCCGAGCCCCGGAGCCCGCGATGGCCCGGGCCCAGGAGCCGCTTGCCGCCAGGACCCAAGAGCCCGTAGCCGCAAGGAGCCAAGAGCCGCTCGTCGCCCGCCCCCAGGAGCCGGTGGCCGCATGGCCCCAAGAGCCGGTAGCCGCACGGGCCGCCCAGGAACCCACCCAGCAGCGTCTGGCCTCGTTCGCGCCGCTCGAGCCCGTCCGCCGGGAAAGCACCGCCCGCGCGATGAACGGCTACCCGACCAACGGCCACGACCCGCGCTCGCCGCAACAGCCAGCCGCGGCGCTTCCGCCCCCGCCACGCGACCAGAACGGCTACCCGGCCGCACCCACCAGCCCATACCCAGGCGGTGCGGCCGCCCCGACGAGCCCCTACCCCGGCAACCCGGCCGCCCCGACGAGCCCGTATCCGTCCGCAGCCGCGGCCACCCCGACGAGCAATCGCCCCGGCAGTCCGGCCGGCCCTTACCCCCAAACCCCGGGCCCCGGCTTTCCCTCCGCGCGCCAGGACCCGAACGAGACGGCGGTCATTCGCACTCCGGACGCGCCCACCGGCGTACTCCCGGCACTGAAAGCAGCGCAACCCACCACCGCGCCGCCACCCGCGGTCAAAGCCCCCACCGCACTCATGTCCGCGGTTCCTGGTCTGGCGGCTAAGGCCGCCAAGGCCGGCGCCGACCCGGACGCCGCCCTCGGCGCGGCACCCGCACCTCCGGTACGCCCAGGCGGACCGGATCCGACCCCTCCCCCCACGGAGGAGGTCGATGACGTGCAGGCAAAACGCGGCGAACGAGTGGTCAAACTACGCCCCGAGCAGACCGATGAGGGATACAAGAGCGTCTATTCGGAGCTCACCCGCCCGACGATCGGCTCGCGGATCAGGGCCGGCATCCGGGTCTCCGGCGAGCTGATGATCACCTTCGGGCTGATCATCCTGCTGTTCGCGGGCTACGAGGTGTTCGGCAACTCGGCGAAGGTGCAGGACGAGCAGAACGCGCTCACCGACGAGCTCAACCAGGAGTGGAACGACCCGACGGTCGGGCCGAGCGCGGCGCCCCAGGGTCCGGCCGCGCCCGGCGAGAGCCTCGTCGGCCGGCTCTACATCCCGAAACTCGACAAGGAGTGGGTGGTCGTCAACGGTGTCCGCCCGCAGGACATCAAGTACGCACCCGGCCACTACCCGGACACCGCGATGCCCGGCCAGGTCGGCAACTTCTCGGTCGCCGGCCACCGGATCCGCAAGATCTTCTGGCGGCTCGACGAGCTCAAGCCCGGCGACGTGATCGGCGTCGAGACCCGCGACTTCTGGTACGTCTACAAGGTCTACGGCCACGAGGTCGTGGTGCCGAGCGCCGTCCAGGTGGTCGCCCCCGTGCCCGACAAGCCCGGCGTCAGGCCGACGAAGGCGCTGCTCACGCTGACCACGTGCAACCCGAAGTTCAACAACTACCAGCGCCTGATCGTGCACGCCGAGCTCGCGTCGAAGGTGCCGCGCAACCAGTCCCTGCCCGACGCCGGCATGCCGGCCGAGATGAAGACGAAGGCGTAGGCGCGATGTACGCCTGGATCTGGCGCAAGCTCCCGTTCGGCCTCTGGGGCAAGCTGACCGGCTCGATCGGCCTGGCCGTGGCCACCACCGCGCTCCTCTGGTACGTGATCTTCCCGTGGGCGACCCCGCTGCTGCCCTTCGACGATGTGCAGGTCGGCGCGGGCACCGAGCAGGGCCCGGCCCAGGAGGACCCGAACGCGGTCACCTCCGACTCGACCGACGGTCCCGACGCGATCCCGTACAGCACCGAGTCGAACGCACCGCACCCCTCGACGTCCGCGACGCCGAAGAAGACCAAGTCCTCGTCCTCCGTCGTTCTCCCAGGTGACTGACGTGCGCATCCTCGTGATCGACAACTACGACTCGTTCGTCTTCAACCTGGTGCAGTACCTGGGCCAGCTCGGCGCCGACTGCGAGGTGCGGCGCAACGACGAGATCAGCGTGGCCGAGGTCGGCACCTTCGGCGCGGCCGGCATCCTTCTTTCGCCGGGGCCGGGCTCACCGGACCGCGCCGGCATCATGATGGAGACAATTCGCGCGTACGCCGGAAAGCTCCCGATGTTCGGAGTGTGTCTCGGTCATCAGGCGATCGGGGCGGCATTCGGCGCCACGGTGACCCGCGCGCCCGAACTGCTGCACGGCAAGACGTCCGAGGTCCACCACACGGGTGTGGGCGTCCTGACCGGCCTGCCCGACCCGTTCACCGCGACCCGCTACCACTCGCTGGCCGTGCTGCCCGAGACGCTGCCCGACGAGATCGAAGTGACCGGCCGGACCGAGTCGGGCGTCGTGATGGCCATGCGTCACCGCACGCTGCCGATCGAGGGCGTGCAGTTCCACCCCGAATCGGTGCTCACCGAGGGCGGCCACACCATGCTGGCGAACTGGCTCGCCGCCTGCGGCCTGCCCTCGGCGCTGGAAAAGGCGCCGCCGCTGGCCGCCGAGGTCGAGTCCCGGCGGAAAGCGGCGTTCGCGACCGTCTGAGCGGCCCGGGCGTAGCCCCGGTGCGGCCGACCGCTGTCGCGGCCGACCGGCCGGTTGTCAGTCCTGGCGGATGATCGCCGCGGCCTGGTCGACCACCTGACCGCCGCCCGTGCCACCGCCGTTGCCACCGGGCGTGCCCGTGTCGGTCGGCGTCGGGTTGCCGCTCGGGTTGCCCGCGTCGACCCCGATCACGATCGTGACCTTGTCGCCCTTTTCGACCGTGGCGCCGGGTTTCGGGTTCTGCGATTGGACGATGCCGACCTGCGCCGGATCGGTGACCGGAACGGTCTGCTGGTCGACGTTGAACGGGCCGGCCTGCTCGAGCAGGGCCGTGGCGACGTCCTCGGTCTGGCCGGTGACCTTCGGCATCTTCACCCGGTTGCCCTTGGAGACGCTCACGTTGACAGTGGAGCCGGGGTCGACGCTTTGGCCGCCCTGCTTCACATCGGTGACCGTGCCGGCCGGCTGGGCGCTGCTGACTTCCCTGTAATCCGGGTTGAGGCCGAGGTTCTTCAGGATCGAGTCGACGTTGTCCTTGGTGTTGCCGACCAGGTTGTCGGGCACCGGCACCTTGTCCGGCTTCACGCACAGCTGGTACGACACCGGACTGTCCACCGGGACCGTGGCGTTCGCCTGCGGGTCCTGGTTGACCACCGTGCCGTCGCAGTCCTTGTCCGTTTTCGGCTGCTCGGGCGTGATGTTCGTGAACTTCTGCGCGGTGAGCGCCGCCCGGGCCTCCGCGTCGGTCTTGCCCTTGATGTTGGGCATCACCGCCGTCGCGGCCTGCTGCGTCCCGCCGTCGGTGGGTTTGTTGCCGTTCCGCGACATGGCCAGCGCGACGCCGAGGACGACCACGACCAGCACGCCCAGTCCGGCCAGCACGGCCATCACCCAGGACGAGTTGCGCCGCTCCGGCGGCCGCGGCGGGCCACCGCCGATCGGTCGCTGCATCGTGGTGGCGGCCTGCGGCTGCATGTACCGGGTGGCCTGCTGGTTCCCCAGGGCCATCGTCTCGGCCTGACTCATCACCGGGGTGGCCAGCACCGGGCGGCCCGAAACGGCGCGCAGCGCGTCGGCCCGCATCTCCTGGGCGCTCTGGTACCGGTTCATCGGGTTCTTGGCCAGCGCCTTGAGCACGATCGCGTCGACGTCGCGCGGCACCTCGGGGTTGACGTCGCTGGGTGCCTTCGGGTCCTCCCGCACGTGCTGGTACGCCACGCTGACCGGGCTGTCGCCGACGAACGGCGGGTGGCCCACGAGGAGCTCGAAGAGGACACAGCCGGCCGCGTACACATCGGAGCGGGCGTCGACGGCCTCGCCGCGGGCCTGCTCGGGTGAGAGGTACTGCGCGGTACCGATCACGGCGCTGGTCTGCGTCATCGTCGTGGCGCCGCTGGCCAGTGCCCGGGCGATGCCGAAGTCCATGACCTTGACCTGGCCGTTCTGCGTGATCATCACGTTGCCGGGCTTGATGTCCCGGTGGATGATCCCGTGCCGGTGGCTGAACTCCAGCGCGGCGTCGATGTCGGCGATGATCTCGAGCGCCCGGCGCGGCTGCAGCCGCTGCTCCTGCGCGAGAACCTCCTTGAGAGTCCGCCCGTTGACGAACTCCATGACGATGAACGGCAGTTTCTCGCCGGTCGCGGACATCTCTTCGCCGGTGTCGTAGACGGCGACGATCGCGGGGTGGTTGAGGGCCGCGGAGTTCTGCGCCTCGCGCCGGAACCGCTCCTGGAACGTGGCGTCGCGGGCCAGGTCGGTGCGCAGCATTTTGATGGCCACGTCGCGGCCGAGCCGGAGGTCGCGCCCCCGGTGCACCTCGGCCATACCGCCGTAGCCCAATAGCTCGCCGACCTGATACCTGCCACCGAGCAGGCGGGCCTGCGCCGTCATAGCGTCTGTCGTCCTTCGTTAGCTCGGTTCCAGCCGGGGTTGACGCCCGCCTGTCTGGTTAGACGGTACGACGCCGCCAACGGTTCACTGTCGGCGGTGCCCGTGTGGACGACCTCCATGGCGGGTCGGCCGCTCAGCGCGTTGCTGTTGCCGTTGTTCTGCCTGCCCTGCTTGATGAGGAACGAGATGACCCCGGCACAGAGCAGGACCAACAGCGCGAGAACGACGGCCAGGACGATCAGCACCTGGCGGCCGGCCGAGCTTTCCGGCTTGGCGGTCGAGATGGGCTGACCCGGCGCGTACGTCGGTCGGTACGGCTGGACCGGCGGATTGCCGGGTGGTCCCGAGGGTACCGAGCCGGGCGGGCCCGAGGGTACGGAGCCGGGCGGGCCCGACGGTACCGAGGCGGCGCCGCGGGCGCCCGAGATGGGCCGGGGCACCGGCGGGTACGGCGGACGGGCGCTGCCGGCCATCGGCGAGGCCGGGGCGATCGGGGCGGCGCTGCCCGCGTGCGGCTGTGCGGCCGGGCTGACCGGTCCCGCCGTGCGCGCGGCCTGTCCGGCGGGCTGCTGCGCGGTCGTGGCCAGCGCCGACGCGGCCTGCCGGGCCACCGCGGCCATCGTCGAGGCGGACGGCCAGCGGTCGCCCGGGTTCTTCGCGAGGGCACGCTCCACGATGGCGCGTACCGGCGGCGGGATGTCGGCGGGCAGCGGCCGGGGGGTCTCCCGGACGTGCTTCATCGCGATCTCGATCGGCGTGGCGCCGTCGAACGGCCGGTGGCCGGAGAGGCACTGGTAGGCGACGACGCCGAGCGCGTACACGTCGGACGCCGGCGTGGCGCCCTCGCCCGAGGCCTGCTCGGGGGAGATGTACGAGGCGGTGCCGAGCACCGAGCCGGCCACCGTGAGCTGGCCGACGAGCGCCGAGCGGGCGATGCCGAAGTCGGTCAGCACGAGCGTGCCGTTGGGGCGTACGAGAAGATTGCCGGGTTTGACATCGCGGTGGACGATGCCGTTCGCGTGCGCCGCCTGCAGGGCGTCGGCCGCCTGCGCGACCAGCGCCATGGTCCGCGCCGGTGTGAGCCGGCCCACCCGGCTCAGCGTGCGGGAGAGAGCGTCGCCCTCGACGTACTCCATGACCAGGAACGCGAGCTGCTGGTCACTGCCGTAGTCGTAGACGTCGACGACCCCGGGGTGATTGATCGTGGCCATGGTGCGCGCCTCGCCGCGGAACCGCTCGGCGAAGCCCGGCTCGTCCAGCAGAGCCGGGAGCAGGATCTTGACGGCAACGGTCCGGCCCAGCACCTCGTCGGTGCCGCGCCACACGTCGCCCATCCCGCCGCCGGCGATCCGTTCGTCGAGGCGGTAGCGGCCGCCGAGGGTCACCCCAGGGCTGATCATTCAGTCCCCTCCCCCGGCCGCGGCCTTCATGATGAGCCCGGCGATCCGGGCCGCCTCGGCGCTGGCGTGGCCGCCGGGCACGTTCTCCAGCATGACGCAGACCGCGGAGACCGGCTCACCCTTGCTGTTGAAGGCGAAGCCGATGAACCAGCCGTGCGGGTCGGCGCCGACCGCGTTCTGCGCCGTACCGGTCTTGCCGCCGACGTCGAAGCCGCTGATCTTGGCCTTCTTGCCGGTGCCGTTCTCGACGACGCTGATCATCATGCCCTTGAGGTCGCTCGCGACACTCTCCGAGATCGGCGTACGCAGGGTGGCGGGGTCGGCGCTGTAGATCGTCCGCCGGTCCGGGCCGAGCAGCTTCTGCACCAGGTAGGGGCGCATCTGCTTGCCGCCGTTGGCGACCGTGGCCGCCATCAGCGCGCCCTGCACCGGCGTCATCCGCACGTCGCGCTGGCCGATCGAGGACTGCGCCAGGGCGCCCTTGTCGACGCTGCCGTCCGGGTTCGCGATCGCGCCGGTGCGGCTCGCCGCCACCGGCAGGCCCCGGTTCTCCTTCAGGTTGCCGATCGTCAGCTTCTCGTCCTCGAACCCGAACGCCTTCGCCATCCCCACGATCTTGTCGCGGCCCAGCTTGACGCCGAGTTTCGCGAAACCGGTGTTGCAGCTCTCGGTCAGCGCCTCCTTCAGCGTGACCTGGCTGCCCGGGCAGACCTCGTCCTCGGCGTTGTGGATGACCGCGCCGCTCTCCTTGTAGGTGCTGCCGGCCGGGATCTCGGTCTCCGGCGTGTAGCCACTGGAGAGCGCCGCCGCCGAGTCGATCACCTTGAAGGTCGAGCCGGGCGGAAGCGTCTCCTGCGTGGCCCGGTTCAGCAGCGGCTGGGAATCGTCCTTGACCAGCTTGTTGTACGCCGCCGCGGCTGCCTTCTCGTCGTGGCTGACCAGCGGGTTCGGGTTGTAGCTGGGCATCGAGACCATGGCCTGGATCGCGCCGGTACGGGGGTCGATCGCGACCGCCGCGCCCTTGGTCACGCCGCGCTCGTTGTTGGTGAGCTCTTTCCAGGCGGTCTCCTGCGCCTTGGTGCTCAGCGACAGCACGACGTTGCCGCCACCGGTGTTGTTGCCGGTGAACATGTCCTTCACCCGGTCGGCGAAGAGCGTGTCGCTCTCCCCGGAGAGGAAGTCGTTCTCGCTGTTCTCGATGCCGGTGGCGCCGAGGCTGACCGGGCGGTACCCGATCACCGGCGCGTAGATCTCGTTCTTCGGGTAGACGCGTAGGTACTTCAGCGTGTCGTCGGTGGCCTTGTTCTCGGCGAGGCCCTTGCCGTCCGCCTCGATCACGCCACGCGGGCGCTCGTACTGGGCGACCACGACCCGGCGGTTGTAGTCGCTGGTGCGATAGTCGTCCGCCTTGTACGCCTGAACCCAGTTGAGGTTCGCGAAGAGCAGGCCGAACAGGACGAGGATGACCACGCCGGCCCGTCGCAGGGGAGCATTCACGGCTTGATCACCTCCGTCATGGCGCCGTGCAGCTGGGTGGGTGCTTTCTTCGGTCCGCCCGGGCGGTCGGAGCTGCCGCCGCTGTTGGCCGGGCCGCGCGCGGCGTTGGAGATCCGCAGGAGCATCGCGATCAGTAGCCAGTTCGCCATCAGGGAGGAGCCACCCGCCGAGAGGAACGGCGTGGTCTGGCCCGTGAGCGGAATCAGTCCGGTGATGCCACCAAGGATGACGAAGACCTGCAAGCCGAGGGTGAACGCGAGGCCGCCGGCGACGAGCTTGCCGAACGAGTCGCGGACGCCGAGGGCGGCGCGCAGGCCGCGCTCGACGATCAGCAGGTAGCAGACCAGCAGCGCGGCCAGGCCGAACAGCCCGATCTCCTCGCCCATGCCGGCGAAGATGAAGTCGGTGCGGACCTCGGGTACGAAGCCCGGTGAGCCGGCGCCCGGCCCGGAGCCGAACAACCCGCCGGTGCCCAGCGCGAGCAACCCCTGCACCAGCTGGTAGCTGCCGCCGGCCTTGTCGTAGTTGGCCTGCGCGAACGGGTCGAGCCAGATCGTCGCGCGGTCGTAGAAGTTGGCGAACGGGCCGCCGACCGAGGCGCCGAGCAGATAGGCGGTGTAGACGCCGCCGAAGAACAGCAGCAGGCCGATGATCAGCCAGCTGGCGCGCTCGGTCGCGACGTACAGCGTCACCACGAACAGGCCGAAGTACAGCAGCGCGGTGCCCAGGTCCTTCTCGAAGACCAGGACCAGGAGGCTGAGCAGCCAGACCGTGACGACCGGGCCGAGGTCGCGGCCGCGCGGGAAGTCGATGCCGAGGAAGCGCCGGCTGGCCAGGGAGAGCACCTCGCGCTTGCGCACCAGGTAGTAGGCGAAGAAGGAGACCAGCGCTAGCTTCGCGAACTCACCCGGCTGGATCGAGAACGCGCCCAGCTTGATCCACAGCTTGGCCCCGTTGACCTCGGAGAGGCTGCTCGGCAGCACCGCCGGGATCATCACGAGCACGATGCCGACCAGGCCCAGCGTGTACGCGTACCGCGAGACCACTTTGTGATCGCGCACCACCAGCAGCAGGATCGCGGCCAGGATCAGCGCGGCGAGCGTCCACGCGAGCTGCCGCCCGCCGGTGCCGGCGAACACCCCGGGGATCGGCTCCTTGTTCGAGATCGCCCGAGCGATGTCCAGCCGGCGCAGGAAGCTCACGCCGAGCCCGTTGATCAGCGCCACCGCCGGGATGAGCACCGGATCCGCGTAGGGGGCCGTGAAGCGCACCACGAAGTGCAGGCCGAGGAAGAGCGCGGCGAGCAGGGCCGCCGGGATCCAGAAGGTGCTGTGGATCGTGTCGAACTGGTTCGCCTCGACGGTCGCGGCGTAGATCGCCACCAGGGTCATCGAGAACGCGAGCAGACCCAGTTCGGCGTTGCGATGGGTCTTCATTCCCGGGATACGCGACATCTCACCCGTGGAGGCGGGCGAAGGGGCCGGTACGGCGGGCGCGGTCAAGACATCCCCAGACGTTGTCGAGCGATGGTCAGTTGACGGTCCGGCACCCGTCCGCATCGTCCGCGGAAGGGGCGCTCTCGGAGGCCTGAACCGACGGCGTCCCAGCAAGCGTGGTGGGCGCCGCCGACGTGGTCGTGGCGTTCGGAGCCGCCGGGGCGGTCGGCGTGGCCGACGGCACCGAGCACAGCGGCTTGAGGTTCGGGTTGGACGGGTTGTCGTCGGTGAGCTCGGAGAGCGTCTGCACCGCCTCCGACCGGCTCTGCGCGTGTATTCCCTGCTTCACGCGCTCCTGCGCGACGGCCGTCAGGTCCTGCAGCCGGGCCGGGCTGGTCTCGTTCACGCTGGACAGGTCGAGGCCCGCGATCTGCCCCGGCACACCACGGAAGATCGCGATCTGGCCGGCGTCGGTCGCACCCACGTAGTACTGGTCCTGCGTGTAGCGGTAGCCCAGCCAGAGTCCACCGCCGAGAACCGCGAGCAGCACGAGCACGAGCAGGCTGGTACGCACCGGGTGGCCCTTGGGCTCCTGGTCCCGGTCGTACCCGTCGGTCTCCACCTGCACCGGCTGTGCCGGGCGCGGGGCCTGCAGGGCCGCCGCGCGGGCCGCCGAGGTCGAGGCGTCCGCCACCGTGGTGTTGCCCCGGTCGATGGCGGCCGCGCCACCCACGATCGGCGCCTGCTCCATGATGTCGGTGTCGATAGCGTCCGCGATCACGACGGTGATGTTGTCGGGGCCGCCGCCGCGCAGCGCGAGCTGCACGAGCCGCTCGACGCACGCCTGCGGGTCGGTGATCTCCCGCATGGCCTGCTCGATCGTCTCAGCGCTCACCACGCCGGAGAGGCCGTCGCTGCAGATCAGGTAGCGGTCGCCGGCGAGCACCTGGCGCACCGAGTACTCGGGGTCGATGTCCCGCCCGTCCAGCGCGCGGGTCAGCAGCGACCGCTGCGGGTGGCTGCTCGCCTCCTCCGGGCTGACACGGCCCTCGTCGACGAGCATCTGAACGTAGGTGTCGTCCTTGGTGATCTGCGCGAACTCGTTCCGGCGAAGGAGGTACGCCCGGCTGTCGCCGATGTGCACCATGCCGAACTTGCTGCCGGAGAAGAGCACCGCGGTCAGCGTGGTGCCCATTCCCTCCAACTGCGGGTTCGCGTCGACGGTGTCACGCAGATGCTGGTTGGCCTGGCCGACCGCATGGCGCAGCGCGTCCACGAGGGCATCCCCCGGGACGTCCTCGTCGAGCGGTGCCATCGCGGCGATGACGATATTGGAAGCGACGTCACCGGCCGCCATACCGCCCATGCCGTCCGCGACAGCAAGCAGTCGCGGCCCGGCGTAGACGGAGTCCTGGTTGAGGTCTCTGATCAGACCGCGGTCGCTCTGAGCGGCATAGCGAAGGGTCAGCGTCATGGCCGTAACTCGAGAGATGTGCGCCCGATGCGGATCGGAACGCCAAGGGGGACGGGAGTAGGTCCGGAGACCTTACCGCGATCGAGGTAAGTACCGTTCGTCGAGCCAAGATCCTCGACGAACCACTGACCGTCACGCGGCACGAGCCGGGCATGCCGGGCCGAGGCGAAGTCGTCCGTGATGACGAGCGTGGAGTCCTCCGCCCGACCGATGGTGATCGGAATGTCACCCAACGTGATACGCGTGCCGGCCAACTGGCCGGCCGTGACCACGAGTTGCCGTGCGGCCTTACCGCGCTTCACCTTCGCCGGCCGGCCCGGAGGCATCGCGCCACCCACCCCCCGAGGGCTGGCGACGATGCTCTTGGACCGGACCCCAGCGAAGAGATCCCGTCGGATCACTCCCACCACCGTGAACACGAAGATCCACAAGAGGATGAGGAAGCCGAACCGGGCGACGGTGAGGACGAATTCGGGCAAGGTGCCTAGCCGTCCACTCGGAACGTCAGCGTGGTGGTGCCCAGCTGGATCATGTCGCCGGGGTTGAGCGCCACGGCGGACACCCGCTGGCCGTTCACCATCGTGCCGTTGGTCGAGCCCAGGTCGGTCAGCACGACCTGGTTGCCGTCGTAGTCCAGACGGGCGTGGCGCCGCGAGATGCCGACGTCGGGCAGGCGAAGGTTCGCCTGGTCGCCGCGGCCGATCACGGTCGAGCCCATCTGCAACGGGTACGTCCGGCCGTCGCCCGAGACCAGGCCCACACTGCGGCCGTTCGGAGCGCCGTGCGGCGGGTAGCCGCCGTGATGCTGCTGTTGCTGCTCGTACGGCGGGTACTGCGGGCCGGCGTCGTACGCGGGCTGCTGCACCGGGGCGACCTCACCACCCGTGTACACCTCGGCGGTCACCCGGAACATGCCCGTGTCCAGGCCCTCACCCCGCTCGATCTCGACGATCACGTCACCGTAGACCGTCCACGCCTGCTCACCGATGAACTCGGCCTGCGACTGCGCGAGCTCCTGGGCGAGCGCGGCGGCATACGGCGCCAGCCGGCTGTGGTCATAAGGTGAGAGGTCGATCACGTAGCGGTTCGGCACCAGGGTGCGGCCACCGGCAAGGATGGCCTTGTGCGCCTCGGCCTCCCGCTGCATGGCATTCAGAATCTCCACAGGGTGCACGACACCCTTGAACACCTTGGCGAAGGCCCCCTCGACCAGGCCTTCCAATCGCTTCTCAAAGCGCTGCAGCACGCTCACCGGCTCCTCCTCGGCTTCCGAGGACATGATGGTATCCGGCCGCCGCTCGCGCATCTTTAGCTCGCAGCTGCCGGCACTTCTGACCCTCGTATGACCCCCGTTGACGCCGTGCTAGTCTTCCCTGGCGTCGCGGGGGTTAACAACTCGCTTGGTGACGTGCGACAGCGTAGTCTGTCGCAGCCAGTAACAAAAAGTTGGCCCTGCGGTCAGCTTGCCACGGGGATGTGGCGGAATGGCAGACGCGCACGGTTCAGGTCCGTGTGTCCGAAAGGACGTGGGGGTTCAACTCCCCCCATCCCCACCGAGTGCTAAGGGCCCCTTATTCGCGGAATGCGCGAACCGGGGCCCTCGGTCATGCCGGCCCAGGGGGCCGAGCCCCCTGAAACCCCACGGTGCGTGTTGGTCACGCTTCCCTAACAAGTACGGCCGATCGGGTGAAGTGTCGCGTGCGGGCTATGCTCGGCGCTGGTTTTTTCCGCTTCGGAACTGGAGTGTCGTGTTGTGACCGTCGCGCGGGCCGGGGTTGTGCAGGGTAAGCGTAGCGTTTTGGGTGTTTTGGTCGATGTGACCGATTACCGGGACGCCACGGAGCGGATCATGCAGGCGGCTCGGGAGCGGCGGGGGTATGCCGTTACCGCTCTGGCCGTGCATGGGGTCATGACGGGGGTTCAGGATCGGGCGCACGGCGCGCGGCTGAACTCGTTTGATCTCGTTACGCCGGATGGTCAGCCTGTGCGGATGGCGCTCAACCTGCTTTACAAGGCAGGGCTGACGGATCGGGTCTATGGTCCGACATTGACGCTCAAGGTGGTCGAGGCGGCCGCGGCCGAAGGCCTTCCTATCTATCTGTACGGGTCCACCGAGCCGACACTTGCTCGGCTCGTGCCGGCGCTCGAGGAGATGTTCCCGGCGCTGAAGATCGCCGGGGTCGAGGCGTCGAAGTTCCGGGCGTCGAAACCCGGGGAGCCGGCGGAGATCGCCGAGCGGATCAAGGCGTCGGGCGCACGGATCGTTCTGGTCGGTCTGGGGTGCCCGCGACAGGAAGTGTTCACGTACGCGATGCGTCCGCTTCTTGACATGCCACTGCTCGCCGTCGGGGCTGCGTTCGACTATCACGCGGGCCTGCTGAAGAACCCGCCCGCCTGGATGCAGAAGTACGCGCTCGAGTGGCTGTGGCGCCTCGGGCTCGAGCCGAAGCGGCTCTGGAAGCGGTATGTGCTGCTCAACCCGGCCTACGTGACCCGTTTCGCGCTGCAGAAGACCCGGCTGTGGAAGGCGACCCCGCCCCCGCCGGCCACGGATCCGGTGGAGAGCTTCGCCGTCTGACCGGACCACTAAGGGTCGCACCCTGACTGTGAGTCCGGAGATAACCCGGTTTCGGTAATTCATGCGCAGGTGAAGGCTGTCGATGTGGACATCGCAGCGGACCTTATCCTCGCCGGCGCGCTCGCCGCGGCCTGGCTTGCGGCCGGACTGGTCGCCGACGGGCTGCCTGGCGTGCGAACGGCGCGCGAGCTGAGACGCAAGTCGGGTGTGCTGAGCGCACTGGTCGCCGCGGGGGCGGCCGTGTTCGTGGCAGTGCCCCTGGTGACGTGGTTCGTGCCGGGCGAGTCGACCGCGCCGACCGCGACCCTGTTGCCGGCGGTGCCGGGGCTGATCGTGCTGACTCTCGGCGTACGCCGTCTCGGTCAGGTGCGGCGCGGGGCAGGGGCGTTCGCGTCCGCGCCGCAGACGCCCGTTCCGCCGGCCCTGCGAGCGGCGGCCGCACACCCGCTGATCCTCGTGCCGATGCAGGTCACCGGTCTGGCCGCGCTGGTGGGGCTACCGATCGCGGCCCGCCTCGTGGAGGTGCCGGGCGCCGATGTGGCCGGCATAGCGACCACCGTGATGGGTGCGGCCGTGGTGGTGATCGGCGTGCGCGCCGCGGTGCGGCACAGCCGCCTGAGCCTGCTGGCGCTGGCGCCGATCGGCCGCAGCCGCCCGCGTGTCCCGGTCGACTAGTTCTTCTTGGCTTCCTGCACGTAGAGCAGCTCGAGGATCGAGCGGGCCGCCTCGAACCAGCGGTCCAGCCAGTCCGACGGCGGCAGCGACCCGCGCGCCGGCAGTTCCAGGAGCAGCCCGCGCAGCAGCGGGTGGTCGGCCATCGACTGCGAGCCCGAGTCCGGCCAGCCCGACGAGGGAAAGACCGGCTCGCTCAGGCCCTGCAGGTCGAGAGAGGGCAGCTTGGGCGCCCGGTCGAGCGCGCTGGTCGGCTCGATGCTGTGCGACCGGCCCGGCGATCGGGTGGGAAGCCCGGAGCTGCCGGCCCGCGACATCAGCTCGGTCTCGCCGGACTCGCCGGACATCGCGGAGTCGCGCCGGTTCTGCCGGTACGCGCTCACCCCGCCGCTGAACCGGTCCTGCGCCGTCGCGGAGCCGTTGCTGAGGTTTTCGGAACCAATACTCATATGTCTGCCTTGCCTCGCTCGCCTCGTGGAATGGCACAGCGTCCCGGCCGTGGGCGCGGACCGGGCCGCGGTTGTGCCCTCTTCAACGAGGCGAGCAGGAAAATGACTACGGCCGGCCCGCCCGCGCGGGGCGGGCAGGCCGGCCGCTATGCGGCAAATCGCGAGGTCAGAGGTCGAACTCGCCGTCCTTGGCGCCGCCCACGAACGCGTCCCATTCGGCGGCCGTGAAGATCAGCACGGCGCCGTCCTGGTTCTTCGAGTCCCGGACCGCGATGGCGTCGTCGACGAACGCGACCTCGACGCAGTTGTCGGAGTTGGGACCACTACGCGTGCTCTTGAACCACTGTGCCCGGCTCAGATCGAGCCGGAAACCCTTCGCTTCGATTTCCACAATGGCTCCTCTACCAGCATTTCAATCATCTCGATGGACTCCTCCGGAGGGAGGGCCGTCGCCCGGACGCTGTCGAAGATGGTCGTGTACTTGCCGAGCTCCTCGGACTTCTCCAGGAACAGTCCACCGGTCGCGTTGTCGATGAACACCACATCCGCGTCTCCCTCCTCTTCGAACTCGAGAATCACGAACGAGCCATCCATGCCGGCATGGGCGCCGGCCGCAAACGGCAAGATCTGCAACGCGACGTTCGGCAGGCGGGCGGTCTCGATCAATTTCGCCAATTGATCACGCATGACCGCGTCACCACCGACCGGCCGGCTCAGCACCGCCTCATCGAGCACCACCCGAAGATCGATCGGATCGTCCAGAATCAATAACGCCTGTCTTTGCATCCGGACACGGACCCGCTGCTCGATTTCCTGCTCGGTGTCATCCAGACGGGCACCACGAATTAGGGCAATTGCGTACTCTTCGCTCTGCAGCAATCCCGGAACAACATGCTGCTCGTACGCGACGATGGAGCGGGCGGCCGTCTCGAGCCCGACGTACGCCCCGGTCAGCACCGTGGAGTATGGATGCCACCATCCCTTTTGCCGGGCTTCCCGGGCAATTTGAACGAGCTCGGCCTTAATCGACTCACCCACGCCGTATATGTCCAATATGTGCTGTACATCGCTGGGTGAAGCACTGGTATGTCCCGTCTCAATCCTGGACACTTTGGACGTCGAACAGCCAAGGCGGTCCGCTACGACGTCGATCGTCACGCCCGCCTCCTCGCGGTGCCGGCGCAGCTCGACCCCGAGACGCCGCCGCCGAATGGTGGGACTCCGGTGCTGATTCACTTCTTCAGTCTCTCTGTCGATCATTTAATCGTTCAAGACAACCCGTCCGACAAGACCAACAATCACGGAAGACGTACATGCAACTTGCATCGACACGACTCGTGGTGCAATCTTTTCCGTATGGCTCGCGTCACTGCGCACCTTCGGGTGATGCGGCCGAGGGTCCGGCTCTACGCGCCGAAACGGCGCCGTTTGCGGGGGGTCGGGTAACCGATCGTCCAGGGTGGACTGATCCACTCCAGGGCGTTCGACAGATCGGCGACGGTGACGTTCCGCAACGATTTGGCGATTGGCATTGCCATGAGCTTGCAATGGCGTCGGGACCGGGCACACTAAGTGCTTTCGTGTCAAGGGCAGGAGATGACGTGCTTCCTCGGTCCGGTGATGTCATACACGTGACGAAGGCAGCGAGCGTCCAATTCGCGGCGCCGATGCTCTTCCGCGTCATCCGGGTCCACGACTGGCCGACGTACGAGGGCTGGATCTGGCTTGACGGCTACGAGCTCAACACCGCGGGCGACGCGGTGGAGAGACGCTCCATCTTCGTGCAGATCAGCGGTCTGCGCGCGGTCGGCAAGGCACCCGACCCGCGGGCCCGCAACGGTCGCCAGCCCGGCCTGGGCACGGGCACCATTCCGGCCCGCGCCCGCACGAACCGCTAGCCGCCCGCGGTCGTGGTGACCGTCGCCGTCGGCGTGGTGGTGGCGGCACCCTCCTGAGCGACCACGATGGTGACTCGCGTGTCCGGTGGTACCTCCTGCCCCTCCGCCGGATCACTGTCGATCACCGTCCCGGGCGCCGCCGTGCTGTTCAGGTAGAGCACCCGGTACCGCAGGCCGGTGCGGTTCAGCGCGGCTCGCGCCTCCGCCAGCGGCAGCCCGCGCAGCGCCGGCACGGTCACGGCGGCCGTCGGCTCCTGGGTCGTGGCCGTCGTGGTCGGAACGGTCGTCGGCTCGCTCGACGGCGCGGTCGAGGTCGTGGCCGCGGCGCTCGGCGCGGGCGACGGCGGGTTCGTCGTGACCACCGCCGTGGGCGGCGTCGTCGGCACCGGGCTGGGGTTGTCGCCCGAGTTCTGCACGATGAGGTAGATCGCCCAGGCCAGCACGCCGAGCAGCACCAGCACGATGATCCCGACGACGATCGGCAACCACCAGCGGTCACGCTCGCCCGTCACCGGCGGCACCGGACCATCCGACCAGTCGGTGTCGTAGATGCTCTGCCCTGGGCGAGGCGCCCGCACGGATGCCCGACCCGCCCAGACCGACCAGTCCTCCTCCGACGACGAGGACGACGGTGAGGGAGACGACGGCGAAGGCGTCGAGGACGACGGCGAGACCTGGGTCGCGTCGTCGGCGAGGGTGTCGTCGAGCCGTTTCTGGGGAACGGTGTCATCGCCGGCGGGCGGGACGCTCCGCGTCTCGTCGCTCTCGTCGGACATGGCCGCTCCTCCGCGTCGTCACCCGCCCGGGTCAACGTATCCAATCTTGCGGGACGCGTGTTAACTGGCGCTCCCGATGAGACAACCGCCGATGGATTAGCAGGTGTAGGCAGTGACCGCTACAGTGCCCGGCATGGCCGACAAGGGCTGGACAGCACGGGTGGCCACCGCGGCCGGAGTGGCCGCGGGGACCGGTGCCGCGCAACTGGGTCTGGGCTACGGCCTGGGCGTCATCGTCTGGCCGATCACCGTGACTCAGGATCGCAGCGAGTGGCTGGGCAGCCTCGGCTGGGCCACCTGGATCACCGCGAGCGCCACGGTTCTGGGCGCCGTCATCGCGAGCCGGACGGGTGGGGCTCAAGCCGCGCGGCCCACCTGGCCCTGGCGGTTGGCCTACGCGATCTCCGCGGGGATCGGGGCCCTCGTGGCCGTCGCGCTCATCGCGCTTCCAGCAAGATCGGCCGTACGCCTCGACGCGCACACGCCACAGACGATCGCCGCCGGGTACGCCCTTCTCGGCGTGGCCCTCGGCGTCCTCATCGCGTTCTGGGCGGTCGGCTCCCGACCGGTCGCGGCCAACCTCATCGCCACCGCGGCCTGGCTGTGGGCGCTGGCGATCACCGCGATCGTCGTCGAGCTGAGCCTCAACCGCGACACCGCCACCTACCTGACGAGCTGGCAGTTCGTCGAGTCGACCACGACCCGGTACGGCGTGATCTATTGGCCCAGCGCGCTGCTCACCCTGATCGCGGCCTTCGTGATCGGCGTGATCGCGGTCGTCCCCGCCGTCCGCCGCGGCGATCTGGGCCTGGGCGCCGCCACCTCCGGCGCGGTCGGGCCGCTTCTGGTGGCCCTCTCCTTCCTGGCCCTCTCCCCTCGCCTGACCGGCACGCCCGGCCCGATCGAGTCGGCCTACCTGATCGCGCCGTACGCGGTCCTGGCCGGCCTGGCCGGTTCGGCCCTCACGGTCGCGGTGGCCAGGTCCGCGGCCCCGCGCACCCCCGCCGACGAGGTGGCACCCACCCCGGAGGACGAGGACGACCCCGACCGTACGGAAGACCTGCACCTCACCGACGCCACACAAGCCCCCGCCGCAAGCTCCGCGGCGGTAACCGGCCGGGCAAAGCCGTCCGCCCAGCCCGCGTCGGCCCAGCCTGCACTCGGCCAGCCCACGCCTGGCCAGCCTGCACCCGGCCAGCCTGCACCCGGCCAGCCCGCACCCGGCCAGCCCGCACCCGCTCAGCGGTCCGAGCCGACGCCCGCGCCACGCCCGGCACCCACGCCGAGGCCGTCCGGCACGCCCAAGCCCGACCCGGTGATCGGCACCGCCGCGACGCGCGCCCCGAACGCCCTCACCGACCCACCCAAAGCCCCCAGACCGGTCACCGATCCGCCCAAGGCTCCGTCGCCGATCGCCAACCACCCCGGCGCACTGGCGACCCCATCGTCCGCATCGGACGAAAACGGCGACCCGGAAATCGCCGCGGCCGCACGCACCGGTCGCCCCCGCGCCAAGAAGGCCGCTCCCAAGCCCCCCGAGCCCGAGTCCCCGAAGTCAACGGTCACGCCCCCACCGACCACGCCCACGGTCGCCCAGATCAACCCCAAGCCCCCCGCCACCTGAGCAGCCCATGCGCCAGCCGGTGGGCCCATCCGCCAGCCCGTCGGCCCATCCGCAAGCCGGTCGCCCCGTCGGCCCATCCGCCAGCCGGTCGGCCCATCCGCAAGCCGGTCGGCGCATCGGCCCATCCGCCAGCCGGTCGGCGCATCGGCGCGTCGGCGCGTCAGTCCGTTGGCCAGGTGTGTACCGGCTCGTTGCTCTGTTGCAGGGCCCAGTACCGCATCAGCATGTCGTGCAGGGCGGCCTGCCGACTCAGGCCGCGGCGCAGCTCGGCGGTGCAGACGGCCTCGGTCTGCCAGCTGGCGCCGTTGCGGGCCGTGCGGCAGCGCTCCTCGATGATCCGCAGCAGCCGGTCGCGGTGGATGGGGTGGACGCCCAGCAGGTCGAGGCCGCGGTAGGCCCGGGGCAGCAGAACCGCGCGGACCAGCTCAGTCACCGGAATCTCGCCCAGCGTCGGCCAGTTCATGATCGCCGTGATGCCGTCGCGGGCGCCGCGGTGGAAGTTGTCCTCGGCGGTGGCGAACGGCAACCGGTGCCAGATCGGCCGCTCCTCCTCGGCGAGCTGGTGGATCAGGCCGAAGTAGAAGGCGGCGTTGGCCAGCAGGTCGACGACGGTCGGGCCGGACGGCAGCACCCGATTTTCCACGCGCAGATGCGGGCGGCCGTTCATGACGTCGTAGACCGGCCGGTTCCAGCGGTAGACCGTGCCGTTGTGCAGGCGCAACTCGCCGAGGTGCGGCACACCGCCGGCGGCCAGGACGCCCGCCGGGTCCTCGTCGGTCATGATCGGCAGGAGCGGCGGGAAAAACCGGACGTTCTCCTCGAAGAGGTCGAGCACCGAGTCGATCCAGCGCTCGCCGAACCAGACTCTCGGGCGTACACCCTGGGCCTTGAGCTCGTCCGGCCGCACGTCGGTGGCCTGTTCGAAAAGCGCGATCCGGGTCTCGGCCCACAGGCGCCGGCCGTGGAAGTACGGAGAGTTCGCACCGATCGCCACCTGCACCCCGGCGACGGCCTGCGACGCGTTCCAGTACCGGGCGAACCGGTCGGGCGACACCTGCCGGTGGAACTGCACGCTGGTGCAGGCGGCCTCGGGAGCGATCGAGTCGCTGGCGCTCTGCAGCCGCTCGATGCCGTGGATGTCGAGGTGGAACTGCTCGCCCCGCGCCACCGCCATCTCGTCGTTGAGCAGGCGATACCGGTGGTTCGCCGAGAGGTTCGCCAGCACCAGGTCGTCGGGGGTCAGCGTGGGCAGCATCCCGATCAGCACGATCCCGCTGTCGGCCTTCGCGGCACGATCGGCGGCCCGCCGCAGCGATTCGAGGATCTCCCGCTCGTACGCCCCGAAGCCGTCGCCCCCGATGAGCCGGGGCGGCGCGTTGAGCTCAAGGTTGAATTGCCCGAGCTCGGACTGGAATGTCGGGTCAGCCAGATAGCCGAGGACCTCGGCGTTGCGCATGGCCGGCCGTCCGTTGTCCTCGACGAGGTTGAGCTCGATCTCCAGCCCGGTCATCCCGTCGGCGGTCTCGAACGCGCCCTCGTCCAGCATCCGCGCGAACACGTCGAGACATCGGCGCACCTTGTGCCGATAGGTCACCCGGTCCTCGGGCGCAAAGGCGATGGTTGAGAGATCCTTGCCCACGTACCCTCCCGGCACAGCCAGGGACGAAACGGACTTTCGATCACCACCCTGTGAGCGAACATGTGCGCTCGGTCCACCTTGCCATCCCGCGGGGCCACTGCGCCAGACAGCAGCGAGCCGCCGTCCATGATGCGGACGGCGGCTCGACTGTGGACGATTTGCCGGAGATCAGTCCTGGCGAATGGCCTCGCCCTCGATCTCGATCTTGACCTTCTTGCCGACCATGACGCCGCCGGACTCAAGAGCCATGTTCCAGGTCAGGCCCCAGTCCTCGCGGTCGATCTCGGTGTGCGCGCTGAACGCGAAGATCGCCTTGCCGTAGCCGTTCACGGCGGCGCCCTCGAACTCCACGACCAGCTCGACCGGCTTGGTGGTGCCCTTGATGGTCAGCTCGCCGTCGAGCACGAACTCGGCGCCGGCGTGCGACTTGATACCGGTGGTACGGAACTCGAGCGTCGGGTACTTCTCGGCCTCGAAAAAGTCGCCGCTGCGCAGGTGGTTGTCGCGGTCGACCTGGCCGGTCTCGATGCTGGCGGCGACGATCGACGCGGAGACCGTGGACTGCAGCGGGTCCTCGCCGACGGTGATGGTCGCGGAGGCCTCGGCGAAGTGGCCACGAACCTTGGCGATCATGAGGTGCTTCGCCACAAATCCGACTCGCTTGTGCGCGGCGTCGAGCACGTAGGTGCCGGCAGCCGGGATCTGCAGACCCTCGAACGCACGGGTGGCAACGGACTCGGTCATGACTAGTTCCTTCTTTCGAGCACTGGTGGTCGTCTTTGCGTGACGTAACAACTATAGTCTGCGCAACATTCCACCTGTCAAGTGACTGGGTTAAGATGTAACCCGTGAGTACCAACCTGGATGACGACCGCTTCACCGCGGTCGGCTTGTTCACCGAGGCGTTTGTCGGGCTGACCGCCCGCTTCACCGCGCAGTTCGAGGAGCACCGCCTCTCCGCCGTCGAGTTCGAGGTGCTCATGCGCCTCGCCCGCTCGCCCCGCAACCGCCTGCGGATGACCGACCTGGCCGGTCAGACCTCGCTGTCCACCAGCGGTGTCACCCGCGTCGTCGACCGCATGGACCGCGACGGCCTGGTCCGCCGCGAGGCCTGTTCCAGCGACCGCCGCAGCTCGTACGCGGTGGTCACCGACGCGGGTCTGCGGCGTCTCGACGAGGTTCTGCCCGGTCATCTCGCCCTCGTGCAGCAGTGGTTCATCGGCCAGCTCACTCCCGACCAGCTGACGGGCCTGCTCGAGTCGCTGCGCACCATCCGTGACGCGGTCAACCCGTGCGCCACCGCCGGCAGCGGCGAGTCGGCCTCGGCCGAGGCGGCCTGATTCCATCGAAGCACGTCCCCGGCTCGTCGAGCGGCAAACCGGCAGAACTACCGGCAGAACCGGCCGATCCGAGGGTCCAAACGGACATATCTCCTCGATTGCGGGCGGGGCGCGGCTACTGTGATCAGCGCAAGGGGGATGCGGCGCGACCGAGGCGACTACGGGGCTGACGGGGGAGCTTCGTTCTCGCCGCTTAGTGGTGGGGCGTTGCGACGGCCGGCGCGTGGGGGGCACGAACGCCGGCCGTCCGCGCCCCGCGAGCTCAGCGCGATCAGCCCGCGGCGGCCAGTCGTTCCTGCTCACGGGGTAGCAAGGTGATGCCGCCCGCCTCGCACAGGTCCCGCAGCCGGCGCCGCGCGGCCGCCCGTTCCTGCTGGTCGGGCGTGCTGACGATGAAGCCGACCAGCGCCTCGACCACGTCCCGCTTGTCGTGCGCGCCGTCGTACGCCTCGGCCGCCCTCGCGAAGCACTCGGCCGCGTGTTTCTGCTCACCCTGCCTCAGCGCGATCGCCGCCTCGACCACCGCGGCCGGCCCGTCCGGCGGCAGCTCCTCGGGCAGTCGCAGCAGCTCCAGCACCTCGAGCGCCTCGTCGACCCGTCCCAGCTCGGCCAGCGCGAGTCCGATCGTGGCCCGCAGCCGGCGCCGGTGGTTGGGGTCGCCGACCCGCTCGAGCTCGGGCATCACGCCGCGGCCCAGCCGCTCGGCCTCGTCGGCCTTGCCGTCCAGCCGGGCCACCTCGGCGAGGTTGGCCATCGCGAGCGCCCGCAGCCGCTCCTCGCCGCACTGACTGGCCAGGTCGTCGACCGCCGCGAGCCGGCGCCGCGCCGCCGCCAGGTCGCCCTCGCGGATCTCGTGCCAGGTCAGGTTGTTCTCGGCGACGGCCATGTCACGGATCTTGTTTTCCCGGCGGGCCAGGGCCAGCGCCGCCATCCCGTGCCGGCGTGCCTCGTCGTAGCCGCCGATGGTCATGAACAGGCCGGCCAGCTGGGTGTGCGCAGCGAGCTGCCCGCCGACCGAGCCGAGCCGCTCGAACTCGGCCACGGCGGCGATCGCCGACCCGATCTCCTCAGCGCCGGCGCCGTGCTCGAGCGCGAGCTGGGCCAGCCCGACCTTGGCCCAGGCCCGGGTCGCCGGGTCGGCGTCGGCGGTGCGCGGGTCGTCCAGCAGGCGACGCAGCCACTGGCGGCCGCTGACATCCCGACCGCGGAACCGCCACCAGCGCGGCAGCGCGGCCGCGAGACGCAGTGCGGTGTGCGGGTCTTCGCCGGCCGCGAAGGCGAGCGCGGTGCCCAGGTCGCCGGAGACGTCGTCGAGCCGACCGGCCGCCTCGGCCAGCCGGACCCCGATCAGGTCGGGCGCGATCTGCTGGGCCAGGTCGGCCAGGACCAGCGCGTGCCGCCGCCGCGCCTCGGTCAGCTCGCCCTCGGCCGCGGCGCGCTCGGCCGCGTAGTCGCGGACGAACTCGAGCAGCCGGAACCGGACCGTGCGGCTGCCCCGGACACTGAGCAGGCCCAGCTCGAGCAGTCGGTCGAGCAGGTGGACGATGTCGGCGCCGTCGGTCTGCGCGCCGTCGGTCATCTGCTCGGCGAGCGCCAGCGACCAGCGGTACCGGAACATCGCGAGCAGTCGCAGCGCCCGCTGCTCGCCGGGGTTGAGCAGGCGGTAGCTGGCCGCCACGGCGTCGCGCAGCGAGACCGAGCCGGTGCCCGGACGATCGAGGTCGAGCAGGCGGTCGCCGTACCGGTCGAGGATCTCGGGGATGGTCAGCACGCGCCCGCGGGCCGCCGCGAGCTCGATCGCGAGCGGGAGGCCGCCGAGACGGCGGACCAGAGTGGCCAAGGGCGCGATCTCATCGGGCTCAACCTGGGTGCGGCGCACTCGGCCGAGACGTTCCAGGAAGAGACCCACCGCCGGGTACGCCTCGACGGCGGCCAGCGTGTCCGGTGTCTCGACCGGCGGTGCGACCAGCGGCGCCAGCGGCCAGACGCGCTCCGCGGGCAGGCCGACCGGATGCCGGCCGGTGGCGAGGAACCGCAGCGTCGGGATGCGGTCGAGCAGTCGGGTGAGCATCTCGGTGGTGGCGTCGGGCGAGCGCTCGACCGCGTCGACGAAGAGCAGCCCGGCCCGCCCGGCGAACCGGCCGACCAGGTCGTCGGGGTGGCCCACGGCGAAGGCGGCCGCGATGCTGCCGAGGATCTCGCCGATCGACGCGCCGTCGGTGATCACGATGCCGGCGACACCGCCCGGGTAGGCCTCGGCGACCCGGTGCGAGACCACGACGGCGAGGCTGGTCTTGCCGACCCCGGCGATGCCGACCAGGGTGACGCCGCGCGGCCCGTCGGGGGCGGTGAGCCGGGCGACGAGCTCGGCGACGTCGTCGTCGCGGCCGATCAGCTCGGTGGCCGGCGGGATCTGCAGGAATGAGGTGGTCGGCAGCGGCTCGTCGGCGGACTGGCCGCGGGCGGCGGCGAGAAACGCGTCGCGCTCGGCGCCGGAGAGGCCGAGCGCGGCGGCGAGCAGCTCGACCGTCGTGCGTTGCGGGCGGGAGGCTCGGCCGCGCTCGAGGTCACGAACGGTGCGCACTCCGATCGCGGCCCGTGCGGCCAGCTCTTCCTGGGTGAGCTTGGCCTGCAGCCTGTTCCGGCGCAGCACGGCATCGAAGCCTGAGCCGCTCTGGCCCGCTCCCTCTACCGCCATGGTGCGAACCTATGCACGTATGGGCGTACCGGCGAGCGGACATCCAACCATGTCGGAAAGCGGACGCAAAGCTTGCCGGTAAAGGCGGTAAATGTCCAGGTTAGAGGCCGAGCCCTCGAGCGATCAACATGCGCTGTACCTCGGACGTTCCCTCGCCGACCTCAAGGATCTTCGCGTCGCGGTAGAAGCGCCCGACCGCCGACTCGTTCATGAAGCCGTACCCGCCGTGGACCTGGGTCGCGTACCGGCTGTTCTCCATGGCGGCGTTGCTGGCGTTCAGCTTGGCGATCGCCGCGTACCGCTTGAAGTCCTCGCCGGCGAGCATCCGGGCCGCGGCGTCGTAGTAGCCGAGCCGAGCCGTGTGCGCCCGCATGTCCATGTCCGCGATCATGAACTGGACGGCCTGGTAGTTGCCGATCGAACGGCCGAACGCCTGGCGCTCGTTGGCGTACCGCACCGACTCGTCGACGCAGCCCTGGGCCAGGCCGACGGCGAGCGCCGCGATCGCGATCCGTCCCTCGTCGAGGATGCGCAGGAACTGGGCCAAGCCGCGACCGCGCGGGCCGAGCAGGTTACCGGCCGGGACGCGTACGTCGTCGAAGGAAAGCTCGTGGGTATCGGAGGCGCACCAGCCGACCTTGGAGTAGGCGGGCGCGACGGTGAAGCCCGGGGTGCCGGCCGGGACGATGATCGTGGAGAGCTCCTTCGAGCCGTCCGGGTTCGTCCCCGTCGCCGCCATCACGGTGACCAGCAGCGTCATGTCGGTGCCGGAGTTCGTGATGAACGCCTTGCTGCCGTTGATCACCCACTCGTTCGTCGACTCGTCGAGCACGGCGCGGGTGCGGATCGCGGCGGCGTCGGTGCCCGAGCCCGGCTCGGTGAGACCGAACGCGGCCAGCCCTTCACCGCTGGTCAGCCGGGGCAGCCACTGCTCCTTCTGCTCGGCCGTGCCGAACCGGTAGATCGGGGTGGCGCCCAGCGAGACGGCCGCCTCCAGGGTGACCGCCAGCGAGCTGTCCACTCTGGCCAGTTCCTCGAGCGCGATGCAGAGCGTGAAGTAGTCGCCGCCCATGCCGCCGTGCTCCTCGGCGAACGGCAGGCCGAACAGGCCCATCTTTCCCATCTGCCGCACCAGGTCGTACGGGAACGACTCACTCTCGTAGTGCTTGCCGATGACCGGCGCCACCTGCTCGCGGGCGAAGTCCCGCACGCTGGCACGCAGCGCCTCCTGCTCCTCGTTGAGCCGGAAGTCGACCATGTCCCCACTCCTGTCAGACTGGCGTGACGCCGTGACGGCGCCGGGAGAAGCCGCGCTCCTTGCCGCGGGCGGCGGCGAGGCGGCTGATGATTTCGGTACGCAGGTCGGCCGGCTCGACGACCGCATCGACGACCAGTTCGCTGGCCAGCCGCATGATGTCGATGTCGCGCTCGTACTCGGCGCGGCGCTCCGCGACGAACGCGGCCCGCTCCTCGTCCGAGCCGAGCGCGGCGATCTTGTTGGCGTAGACCGCGTTGACCGCGGCCTCGGCGCCCATCACCGCGATCTTGGCGGTGGGCAGGGCGATCGTGGCGTCCGGGTCGAATCCGGGGCCGGCCATCGCGTACAGGCCGGCGCCGTAGGCCTTGCGGACCACCACGCAGATCTTGGGAACCGTGGCCTCGGAGACCGCGGTGATCATCTTGGCGCCGTGCCGGATGATGCCCTGTTTCTCGACCGCCGAGCCGACCATGAAGCCGGGCACGTCGGAGAGGAACAGCAGCGGCACGTTGAAGGCGTCGCAGAGCTGGATGAAGCGGGTCGCCTTGTCGGCCGAGTCGACGAAGAGCACCCCGCCCTTGAACATCGAGTTGTTGCCGAGTACCCCGATGACCTCGCCGTTCAGCCGGGCGAACCCGACCGTGAGCTCCTTCGCCCACAGGGCCTGGATCTCGAAGAACGAATCCTTGTCGACGAGCCCTTTGACGTACCGTCGCATGTCGAAGGCCTGACGCTCGCTCGCCGGAACCAACGCGGCCAGATCGATGCCCGAAGGATCTTTGGCCTCCGCCGCAGGCGGGAGGTTCTGCCAGTTGGACGGCAGGTAGGACAGGTAGGTGCGGACGGTGTCGAGCGCCTCCTGCTCGGTCTTGCAGAGGAAGTGCCCGACGCCCGACTCGGCGCAGTGCACGCGGGCGCCGCCCATCGCCTCGAGAGTCGTCTTCTCCCCCGTGACCATCTCGACCATGCGGTCGGAACCGAGGTACATGCTGGCGTTGCCGTCGACCATGGCAACCACATCGCAGAACGCCGGAATGTACGCCCCGCCGGCCGCGGACGGGCCGAACAGCGCGCACACCTGCGGGATCGAGCCGGAGGCCCGCACCTGGGTGTGGAAGATCTTGCCGGCGCCCCGGCGACCCGGGAAGAGGTCGACCTGGTCGGTGATGCGCGCGCCGGCCGAGTCGACCAGGTAGATCATCGGGACGCTGTACTGATAGGCCCGCTCGATGATGCGGATGATCTTTTCGACCGTGCGGGCGCCCCAGGATCCGGCCTTGACCGTGGAGTCGTTGGCCATGAGGCAGACGTCGCGGCCGGCTATCCGGGCGGTTCCGGTAATGACGCCGTCGGCGGGCAGGCCGTCGGCGAGACTGTTGGCATAGAGGCCGTCCTCGACGAAGGAGCCCTCGTCGACCAGCAGGGCGATCCGCTCGCGAGCGAACAGCTTGCCCTTGGCCGCGTTGGCCGCGTGGTACCGCTCGGCGCCGCCGGCCAGCACGCGCTTGCGTACCTGCGCGAGCGCCTCCTCGTCGATGGTCAACTCGTCCCTCCCGGTGGGCCCTTAACGAACGTTAGAACCTTAACGAGCGTTAGGGTAGCGCACCCGGTCGAGGGTCGACAACGACGGACGGGAGCCCCCGCCGGCTGCGGAGACTCCCGTCCGTTTTTCCTGCTTCCGGTGCCGTGGAGGGGCACCGGCCCTAACCGACGCCTCCTGGCGTCGCACGGGTCGCGCCCGGGACGGCGCTACCCGGATCTATCCCACTGTCAGTGCAGCGTGTTCAGCAGGCCCAGGCCGCCGACGGTCTCGGTCAGGCCGTCGACCGGCGAGCTCTCCCGGCCACCGGTGGCGTCGCTGCCCGAGCCGGTGGAGGCGGGCTGGGCCGCGCCGTAGCCGGCGTTGTCGCCCGCGTTGTCGCCGTAGCCGTTGCTCGCCGGCTGGGTGCCCTGGCCGTAGCCGTGGTCGCCCGCGCCCTGGGCGCCGTTGTCGCCGAGGTAGCTGCCGTCGTTGCCGCCGTTGTCGCCGGCGTTCTGGCCGCCGTTCCCGTGGCCGTGCCCGTTCCCGTTGCCGTGCCCGTTGCCGTGGCCGCCGTTGCCGTGCCCGCGGCCACCGTTGCCGATGCCCCAGCCCCAGTCGACGTTGTTGGCGCACAGGGCCGCCGCGTTGGCCTCACCGAGGATGCCCAGCGAGTTGCCGCAGACGTTGATCGGAACGCTGATCGGCACCGCGATCTGGGTCCCGTTCAGGATCCCGTTGTTGCTCCCGGTGGCCTGGACCACGTCCGGACCGCCGCCCTCGGTGACGTGGGCGCTTTCCTTCTTCCAGCCCTTGCCGCGGTGCACGAGCACGTTGTTGCCGCAGAGCGCGCGGGAGTTCGCCTCGCCGAGCAAGGCCAGCGAGTTGCCGCAGACGTTGATCGGAACACTGATCGGCACCGCGACCTGGGTCCCGTTCAGGATCCCGTTGTTGGCCCCGGTCACCTGCGCAGTGCTACCCGGCCAGAGGCCCTCGGTGGTCTGCGCGCTCTCGGTCTTGCGGCCGCCGACGTTGTTGGCGCCGACACCGGTCGCGTTGGCCTCGCCCAGCACCGCCGCCGAGTTGCCGACCGCGTTGATCGGAACGCTGATCGGCACGAGCACCTGGGTGCCGTTGAGGATGCCGTTGTTGGCGCCGGTGGCCTGGATGTCCCGGGCGCTCTCGGTGTTGTTGACACCGACGCCCTGCGAGTTCGCCTCGCCGAGGATGCCCACCGAGTTGCCGACGATGTTGACCGGGATCCGCACCGGGATCGCGATCTGCGTGCCGTTGGCGATGCCGTTGTTGGCACCGGTCACCTGGCGGGTGTCGGCGTTGGCGGCGCCCGGGGCGAACAGCAGGGCGCCAGCGGCCAGGACACCGACGCTCAGAGTCTTGCGAACCCAACTCTTCATGCGAAGAAATGCCTTTCAGAAATGTTTCGGCGAATGGTGTGACATATTCAGTTAGCGGCGTTCCGGAACTGCATTTCGGGCGCAGCGGTGCCCTGGCTCTTTTCTTCTGCCCTGACTCCGCTTGTCGACGCGCGCCCCTGTGGGGCTTCGGTGTGCGGTTGCGTGATGGAGGCGTCGTGCGATTCGCCGCTTGTTCGCAAGCGGTTGGGGAATCGACCCGGTACGCGGACACCGAAGCCGGTGCCGGCCGGTTGCCGGCGGTCGGGCGGACCGCCGGACGCCATCACTCAGTCAGGTGAGACGGTCGGCGCCTCGGCGTCGTGGCACCGGACCTGGACGTCGGCGACGATCGGCAGCCGATGGCAGGCCATCGAGCTGTTCGCGATCGTGGCCGGCAGGAAGGCCGCGGAGGCACCTTCCGTCCTCATCCCCGACCCGCTGGTCGGAGTTCCGCTGACGTCCCCGAGGTGCAGCTGTAGTGGTGCGGCAGGAACGTCACCGCCGGTTTGTTCCTCGCTCGCCGTCGCCCGCTCGGTGACCGCCGGATGAGCGGCCCGGTGCCGATGGGCTATGCGGTGGGCGATGGCCTTGGCGTGCTGCTGTGCCGTGCTACCGGCGCCCGGTCGTTCGGACGGCGCGGACAGCCCGGGCCCTCGCGGGGCCGTCGGGGCCGGGAGCGCGTCCTCAGCGGCGACGGTGTCGGTCACCTCGGCGGCGACGATGTCGGTCGCCGTGGCGCCGGTCGTATCGGTCCGGGTGGTGACGACAGTGTCGGTCGTCTTGTCGACGGCCGTGTCGGCCACCGCGGCGATGATCTGCTGCGGGACGAGCTCCGAGCCGCCGGTGAGGCGGAGTGGGCCGGCAACCTCCCGCAGGACCGCGTCGACCCCGCCGGCGGCGGTGTCCACTGTGGTCCCGATGTGGCCGTGGGCGACCTCGCTCACGGTTTCCGCAGGCCGGGCGAGCACCCGCTGCGGAACCTCGAGAATGTCGGCCACGACGTGGTGCTGGTGGGCCGGGACGGCCTCCAGCGGCTGGGCGGCCGCTGTCAGGAGTCCGGAGACCGGCGCGATGGCGTCGCCGTCGACGACCGTGCCGAGCAACGAGCCGTCGGGCTCGTCCGCCCGGTCCGCGGCTTGCGCGGCGGCACCGGTGAGCAGCCAGGCCGCACCGGCCAGACCGCCGACGACGAGCAGGCGCAGACCCCACCGGCTCCAACGCCGCTCCGCCCCCTGGATGTGAGGCGGCAAGGGCGCCGGAACCCCGGCGGGGGACACGGACGGGTACGCGGCGCGCATGAAGCGCTTGCCCGCCATCCCCGTCATCGGTCCGCCCCTCGTCGTCGACTCTCGACCGGTGGCGGATCCGCCGGAACCCGGCGACATCGGCCACTCGTTATTGGTAACGAAGCGACCGAGCGGGGGTCACGCGGACAAATAGGAAAAATGATCGCAGCGCACTGCGGGGGAAATCACACCAATCTGGTACGCGGCCCGGCCCGGAGAACACCGGACGGAAGAGTGCGGCCGAGCAGTTTCTCGGCCATCTCGGCCGTTTCGATCAGGCGGTCCAGGTCGATTCCGGTGTCGATGCCCATGTCGTGCAGCATGTGGACGACCTCCTCGGTCGCCACGTTGCCCGAGGCGCCCGGGGCGTAGGGGCAGCCGCCGATGCCGCCGGCACTCGCGTCGAACTCGGTCACCCCGAGTTCCAGGGCCGTCAGGATGTTCGCGAGCCCCGTACCCCTCGTGTTGTGGAAGTGCAGGAGATCGGGGCGTACGGCCGAAAGAAGGTCACGGACCCGGCGGGGAGTCGCCATGCCGGTCGTGTCGCCGAAGGCAATGCGGTCCGCGCCGTCGGCGCGGACGCGAGCGACGATGCCCGCCACCCGCTCGGGGTCGATGTCGCCCTCGAACGGGCAGCCGAAACTGGTCGCCACGATGACCTCGAGACTGGCGCCGGCCTCGTGCACGAGCGGGATCAGGGCGGCGATGTCCTCGACCGACTCCTCTGTGGACCGGTTGAGGTTGCGGCGGTTGTGCGTGTCGCTCGCCGAGACCACGACCTCGATCTCGCGGAATCCCGCGGCGAGGGCTCGCTGCGCGCCCCGGGTGTTAGGAATGAGGGCCGAATACCTAACGTCCGGATTTTTCCGTATATTGGCCCAGACGTCGTCGGCGTCGGCCATCTGCGGAATGGCCTTGGGGTGGACGAAGGAAACCGCCTCGATGCGCCCGACGCCCGTTTCGCTCAACGCGTCGATCAGGCGGACCTTGGACTCGGTCGGGATCGGCTCCTCGTTCTGCAGACCGTCCCGCGGGGCGACCTCGCGAATGCTGACCGACGACGTCATGGGGGTCACCTCATCCGGGAAACGATGCCGGTGTCGTAGTCGCCGGAGAGAAACTCCTCGTTCTCCAGCAGCTCGGCGAAGAAAGGCAGGTTGTTCTTGGGGCCGGCGATCTGGAAGCCCGCCACCGCGGCCCGCGCCTTGGCGATCGCGTCGGCCCGGTCGGCGCCGAAGAGGATCAGCTTGGCCATGAGCGAGTCGTAGAACGGGGTGACGGTGGTGCCCGCGGCATAGCCCGAGTCGACGCGCACGCCGTCACCGGTCGGCTCGACCCAGGTCGCGACCTTGCCGGGGCCCGGGAGGAAGCGCTTCGGGTCCTCGGCGTTGACCCGCAGCTCGATCGCGTGGCCGCTGGTCTGTGCGGTGTGGTCGAAGGTCACCGGCTCGCCGGAGGCGATCAACAGCTGCTGTTCGACCAGATCGATGCCGTGGATCAGCTCGGTGATCGGGTGCTCGACCTGGAGCCGCGTGTTCATCTCAAGGAAGAAGAAGTCGCCGGTCTCGGGGTCGAGCAGGCACTCGACCGTGCCCGCGTTGCGGTAGTCGACCGCCTCGCCCGCGGTGACGGCAGCGGCCAGGATGCGCTGCCGCAATGCCGGGTCGACCGCCGGGGACGGCGCCTCCTCCACCAGTTTCTGGTTGCGGCGCTGCACCGAGCACTCGCGCTCGCTCAGCGCGATCACCCGGCCGTCGGCGAGGCCGAGGATCTGCACCTCGACGTGGCGCACCCGGGGGAAGTAGCGCTCGATCAGCACCGAGCCGTCGCCGAACATCCGCTCGGCGAACGCGCGAACCTTGTCGTACTCGGTACGCAGGCTTTTCTCGTCGGCGGCGACCGCCATGCCCATGCCACCGCCGCCGGCCGCGGCCTTGACCATCACCGGATAGCCGATGGCGGTGGCCGCCTCGACCGCCGCCTCGACGGTGGCGGCCGGGTCGTGGGTGCCCGGTGCGACCGGGACGCCGGCCGCGGCCATCAGGTTCCGGGCGTTGATCTTGTCGCCCATCGCGGCGATCGCGGCGGCGGGCGGACCGACCCAGATCAGGCCGTGGTCCTCGACCGCGCGGGCGAAGTCGGCGTTCTCGCTGAGGAAGCCGTAGCCGGGGTGGATGGCCTGGGCGCCGGTCGCCTTAGCGGCGGCGAGGATGGCCTCGGCGTTGCGGTAGCTCTGCGGCGCGCCGATGTTCACCGTCTCGTCGGCCTCGGCGACGAACGGCAGGTCGGCGTCGGCCTCGGAGTGGACCGCGATCGTGCGGACACCCAGGCGCTTGGCGGTGCGGATGACCCGGCGGGCGATCTCGCCCCGGTTGGCGATGAGCAGCGACTCGATCATCGTCACCGACCCAGCAACGCGTGGCCGGTCGCGTCGCGCAGCAGGGCCGCGCGGCGGCGACGGTCGACCTCGCCGCCCAGGAACGGCGTGGAGTTCATCAGGCCGAACGCCGAGTGGGCGAGCACCCGCGCCTCGGCCGGCTCGAGCTCGGGCCGCAGCTTGCCCAGCACGACCACCCATTCCTCGACGTAGAGGCGCTGCAGGCGGCGGATCTGCCGGCGAGGCTCGTCGGGCAGGCGGTCGAGCTCGTGCAGGTGCAGGGCGATGACGGCCGGGTTGGCCAGGGCGAACTCGACGTGGAAGTCGATCAGGTCGGCCAGCGCGGCGCCGGCGTCGTCGGGGTGCTCGGCCACCCGGGCCTTGCCGCCGTGCAGCAGGCCCTCGCTCACCGGGATCAGGGCGGCCACCAGCATGGCTTCCTTGCCGGCGAAGTGGTGGTAGAGCGCCGGACCGGTCACCCCGGCGGCCGAGCCGATGTCATCCATCGACACGCCGTGATAGCCGCGGGCCGCGAACAGGCCCACGGCGATCTCGAGGATCTCGTCGCGCCGCGAGCGCCGCCGGGGCGCGGGCGGCCCCGACCGCTGCTGCTGATCAACCGTCGTCACGTGGCCACTTTAACCCGCTGTCAAGGATTCGCCTTAACGGACGTTCAGGATGTGCCGAGCGCCTCTCGGATCTCCGCGTACACCTTCTCAGCAGTCTCCCGTCCCGGCGCGTCCGGGGCCATCACATCGAGCAGGTTCCGCATGACCGCCTCGGCCTCGGCGACTTCACCTGCCCCCAGCAGCGCCTCCCCGTACATACCGGTGATCTGGTCGGCGTCGTCGGCGGCGCCGATCGCCCGCAGCCGGGGCGCCACATCGCGCAGCACCGGCACGGCTTCGGCGTGCCGGTCCCGAGCCACGAGGACCCGGGCGTGACCCCAGGCGGTCAGGCTGTTCTGCCAGATCGCGTTGGGCTCGTCGGCCAGGTCGGCGGGCAGCGCCGCGAACCGCTCGTCGGCCAGCCGGGCGGTCTCGACCGCGGCGTCCGGGTCGTCGGCGAAATGCAGCGCGCCCACCCGTCGGCGCAGCACCCGCAGCTCCCCGATCAGGTCGCCGGCCTCGTGCAGGGCCCGCGCCGCGGCCAGGAACGCCGCCGCGGCCTCGGCGTCCCGGTTGAGGTCGTAGAGCAGGCCGGCGGCCTCCTCCCCGATCCGGCCGCGGCCGCCGGGGTTGTCGGCGAGCCGCTCGATCAGCTCGCGGTAGCGCGCCACGGCGCCGGCCGTGTCGCCGATCGCCCGGTACTGCTGGGCCAGCAGGTGACGGGTGTTGTCGGCCTCCTGCTCGTTGCCGCCGTCCTCGAAACCGCGCAGTGCCTCCTCGGCGACTTCGGCCGCCTCGAACGGGCGGCCGGCCATCGCGTACGCCTCGGCCAGCTCGTACCGGGCGAAGGCACCGCCCGCGTCGAAGCCCTGCTCGGCGCAGAGCGCGACCGCCTCGACCAGGTCGTCGACTGCCTCGTGCGGCCGATCGAGCTGCTTGAGCGCGTGGCCGCGGCCGACCCTGGCCGGTAGTTGCTCGCCGGGCACACCGCTGGAGATCGCCACGCCGAACGCCTCGACCCGCTCCTCCGCGTCCTCGTTGAGATGGCCGTAGAAGACGGCAACCTCCGCCAGCCGGAATTTCGGGCCGTGCTCGCGGTAGTGGTTCCAGGCGACCCGCGCCGCGTCGAGGGCGGCGTCGGAGTCATCGGCGTTGGCCCGGATGCGGGCCCGCTGCAAGGCGTGCCGGGCGATCCGCCACGGGTCGCCGGTCTGGTTCGCGTAGTCGTACGCCCGGTCGTCGGCCCGGATCGCCTCGGCGAGTTCCTGCCGCATGACGTGCAAGATGGACAGTCGCGCCCAGGCGGTCGCGCGGGCGGCGGCGTCGCCGTGTTTTTCCTGGTAGTCGACGTCGGCCCGGATCGGCTCGGCGTCGATCTCGCCGGGGGCGGTCTTGGTGATCGCCGCCCGGGCCCGGAGCACGCTGGCCTCGCCCTCGGCGCCGGCGGCCTCGAGGAGCGCGATCGCCTCCGCCCACAACGGCCGCGGGTCGCCCTTCTCGTTCCAGCTCAGCAGGTTTCCGGCCAGCGCGGCGCGGCGGGCGATCAGCAGCGGGTCATCCAGCGCCGGGAAGCGCGCGTCCAGTGCGGCCAGGGTGGCGGTCAGCTCCTCGATCCTGTCCTGCTCGTACTGCGCGGCCGCGAGGTCGAGCAGCTCGGCCGGGCCGGCCGTGTCGGGAACCTCGGGCTCGGGCGACGGCTCCGGTTTCGTGGTCGCGACCACGGGCCGGGCGGTCGGCGACAGGGCGAGATCGATCCCGTACGGCTCGGCGGCGATCCGCTCGGCGATGCGGCGTCCCTGGTAGCCGCTGCCGTTGCGGGCGTCGAAGCGGGCGGCCAGCTCGGTGGCCCGCTCGGCCAGCTCGGTGGCGAGTTTCGTGACCGCGATGTCGCCGCGCTCCTGACGGCGGACGGTAAGGTCGCCGTGCCCGAGCTCGGTGAGCCGGCGCAGCAGCATCGCCGCGTCGGCGGCGAAGTTCATCTCGGCGGCCGGCGACGGCGCCTTTTCCAACCAGTCGATGTGCCGCTGGAGCATCTCGAGACCGCGGTGCTCGTTGCCGGTGCGGGCGCAGAAGGCGATGTGCGTTCCGATGGTCCACAGGTCGGCGAGGTTGCCCCGCTCCAGGCGGTACGCCCGGCGGTGCGCGTCGGCGGCTTTCTCCAGGTCGCCGGTGAACAGGTACGCCGTGGTCAGCTCGCGCAGAATCCCCTGCGGCTGCTCGTTGCAGGACAGCTCGCCGGCCAGCACCGGCTCGGCCAGCTCGACGACCTCGCGGTACCGCCCGCGGGAGTTGAGGTAGGCGGCCATGTCGGTCGGGTCGCACCCGGCGCAGTCGGAGATGCTGTCCCGCGGCGCGGCCTGCCACCTCGAATACCACTGGTCGGCCTCGTCATCGAGGCCGAGGTGCTTGGCGACGAGGTACCGGTGCTTGTGCACGACCTGCATGCTGTGGCCGGCCTCGCGGTAGCGGCGTTCCATGTCGTCGAGCACCGCGTAGGTGCGGGCCAGGGGAATCTCGGGGAACTGCTCGAGCGCGTTCACCATGTACTTGAAGTGCCACAACAGGGTGTGGGTGCGGCGCTGGTGGTGCGGGCCGGGGTTGTTGTCGAAGTCGCTCAGGCACCAGGAGAAGGTGACGAACGACTTGACCTTCTCGCCGCCGTAGACGTACGCGTTCGTGGCGATCAGCCGGGTGGTGAAGGCGAGATCGGGGTCGCCCGCGGCGTCGACCTGCGGCAGGAGCTGCTCGACCAGCGCGATCTGGGCCGAGCCGTAGGGCATCCGGCGGGCCTGCTCGAGCAGGCCCCACAACTCGTCGGCGGCCCTCATCGGTCCTCCTCGGCGACACTGTTTTCCTCGGCGACGATGGCGGGCACGGCCCGGTCGAGCAGCCCGACGAACGACGTGGTGAGCAGCGCGGCGTCGGCCGGCCGGATCGGGTGGTGGCCGAGCATCAGCGACTGGCCGTAGAGCGACTCGACGGCCAGGCCCGCGAGCTCGGGATCGGCGATGCCGACCACGCGCCGCACCAGGGGGTTGCGATGGTTGAGCACCAGCTGCGGTCGCTCGGGCGGCGCGACCGAGGCGAGCGCGTCGAGCACGCCGCTCCACAGGTCGTCGGACTTGTCGCGGGTGGCCGTGAACTGGTCGTGGAACGCGGCGGCCCGACTGACCAGATAGAGCGCCGGCAAAGTGACCGGGTCGAACGCGCGGATCACGACCTCACAACCGAGCCGGTCGAGGCGGCGCTGCGCGATCGCGAGGAACGGGCGCAGGGCCAGCTCGGTCTCGGCGTCCAGCCCGGTGAAGCGGGTCGCCAGGTCGGTCGGCTCGAGCCGCTCGGCCCGGACCTCCGGGTCCACTGTGGCCAGCCGTTCGATGATCTCGGTGTCGTACACGTACCCGCCGTTGACCAGGCCGACGTCCTGCGCGGCGGCGACGGCGGCGAGCTGGCGGAACTCGTCGGCGGTCGACGCGTACCGGATGATGCCGTGGCGCTCGCGGAACTCGGCCAGCGTGACCTGGCCCATGTTGGTCTCGATGGGGTACCACTGCTCGACGATGCGCAGCATCTCGTCGTCGTGCAGGGCGAGCGCCTTGACCCCGAGATGGTGCACGTCGAGGAAGCGGGTGAGCCGCCGCGGATCGGTCGCGGCCAGCCGCACCAGCCAGCCGCGCAGCTGGTCGGCGATCGCGTCGCGAGCGGCGTTGAGCAGGCCGTCGTCGTAGAGCGACTCGCGGCTCGCGGTCGGGCGCAGCTCGGTGCTGTCGACCACGCAGCGGGCGAAGAACGCCCACTCGGGCAGCAGGCCCTCGACGTTCTCGGCGAGCAGCATGCGTTTCAGATAGACCCGGTGACCGCCGCGGGTCGCCGGGTTGACCGGCGTGGGCAGCACGAACGCCGCGCCCTTCAGACCGGCCTCGGGCACGTCGAGCTCGACGACGTCGAAGGGGACAAAGCCAAAGACCTTCTCCGCGTACGAGAAGAGGGCGGCGCGACCGGATTCCCAGGGCACCTCGCCGGCCGTCACCCGCTGATCGTCGACCTCGACGCTGACCGGCAGCATCGAACCGTAAAGCTCGGCGAGCTCGCGCACCGTCGTACCGGAAAGAAGGTGTTCGGCGCCGCGGCGCGGCAGCAGGGTGACCGTGGTACCCGGCTCGCGCTCTTTGCCGGGGCGCACCTCGTAGCGGCCGTCGGAATACCCCACCCAGACCACCGGCTCGGCGCCGGCCCGCCGGGTGTGCACCCGGATCTCGTCGGCCACCAGGAAACAGGAGAGCAGGCCGATGCCGAACTGGCCGAGGAACTCGTGGCGGGCGAAGCCCAGCTCGTCGCGTTTCGAGCTGCGGCCGATCGTGGCCAGCAGCTCGTGCACCTGCGCCTCGGTCAGCCCGATGCCGTTGTCGGTGATGCGCAGCTCGTCGGAGCCGGTGGTGATGCGGATCTGGCCCTTTTCGGCGAGATCGGTGGCGGTGATCGCATCAACCGCGTTCTGCAGCAGCTCACGGACGTAGACGCGCGGGCTCGCGTAGAGGTGGTGACTCAGCAGATCGACGATGCCCCGTAGATCGACCTGGAACGTGTTGCTCACGGGCGAGAAGCTACCGGGTGCCCCCGACAGTTTCTCGCCCCGTTCCCGTTTTCAGTCGATCAACTCAGTGCATGCCGCCCGGCTCGGGCCCCTTGACGATCGGCGCGCGCACCAGGTTGCCCCACTCCGTCCAGGATCCGTCGTAGTTGCGGACCTGCGGGTAGCCGAGCAGGTGGTGCAGCACGAACCAGGTGTGACTGGACCGCTCGCCGATCCGGCAGTAGGCGATGATGTCGTCGGCCGAGTCGAGGCCCAGCTCGTCGTGGTAGATCTTGGTGAGCTCGTCGGCCTGCTTGAACGAGCCGTCCTCGTTCGCCGCCGACTTCCACGGCTTGCTCAGCGCGCCCGGGATGTGCCCGCCGCGCAGCGCGCCCTCCTGCGGATAGGCCGCCATATGGGTGAGCTCGCCCGTGTACTCCTGCGGCGAACGCACGTCGACCAGCGGCCGTCCGCTCGCGATGTGACCCATGACCTGGTCGCGGAAGGCACGGATCTCGGCGTCGTTGCGGACCGGAACCGGGTAGTCCGCCTTCGGGCGCTCGGTCTTGTCCCTGGTCACCGGGCGGCCTTCGGCCACCCATTTCTGCCGGCCGCCATCCAGCAGCCGAACGTCGCGGTGGCCGAACAGACTGAAGACCCAGAGGGCGTACGCGGCCCACCAGTTGAAGTTGTCGCCGTAGAACACGATCGTGTCGTCCCGGCCGATGCCCTTCGCCTCGCACAGGGCGGCGAACGCGGCGGGGTCGAGGTAGTCGCGGGTGACCTGGTCGTTCAGTTCGAGGTGCCAGTCGACCTTGACCGCGCCCGGGATGTGCCCGGTGTCGTAGAGCAGCACGTCCTCGTCCGACTCCACGACCACGAGGCCGGGCGTGTCGAGGTTGGCGGCCAGCCACTCGGTGGTGACCAGTTTCTCGGGGTGCGCGTACGCCTGCAGTGCGGGCGCCGGATCGTTCGCAACGGACATGCTTGTCACGCTAGCGCTTTGGTGGTCATTCGATGGGGGCCAACGCCGGACGCTTGGCTGTGACGCTGTCGCCACTCGAGTGACCGAGCAGGTGCCGGCCCATCCAGGGCACCAGGTGCTCGCGGGCCCAGCGCACGTCGGCGCCCCGGGCCAGCAGCCACGGCGTGGGCTCGGGCGCGGGCGGCACCAGCATCCACTCTTCCTCGATGCCGACACCCAGCGCGTTGAGTACGTGCGCGGCGACCCGGCGGTGGCCGGCGGCCGACAGGTGCAGCCGGTCGGGCGCCCACATGTGCGGGTGGTGGAACTTGTCGTCGCCGAAGAGGTCGATCACGTACGCGCCGTACTTCTCGCCGAGCATGGTGGCTCCGTCGTTGAGCACGGCCGCCCGCGGGCTCATGATGCGCTGCCCGGGCAGGTGGGCGGTGACGTCGGCGAACCGGAACAGGATCACGTCGGCGCCGGCCGCACGCAGCTCGGCGACCATCGGATCCATCCGCGCCACCAGCGCATGCGGGTCGACCCGCGGCCGCAGCACGTCGTTGCCGCCGCCCGCGAAGCTGACCAGGTCGGGGTGCATCGCCAGGGTCGGTTCCAGCTGCTCGTCGACGATCTGGTTGAGCAGTCGGCCACGGATCGCGAGGTTCGCGTAGCCGAAGTCGGGTCCGTAGTCCACGGCGAGCCGGGCGGCGACCAGGTCCGCCCAGCCTCGGTAGCTGCCGTCGGGATACGCGTCGCTGAGGCCCTCGGTGAAGCTGTCCCCCATCGCCACGAAGCTGCGCCAGGTCATCCGCCGCCCCCTTAACGTCCCTTCACCTGTAATTGACAGTCAGTTTTCCACCGGAAGGGCGGACATCGCAGCGTGACGATGGCGACACCCGGGATATCCGGTGGTTTCCGTCGGACCCCCTCAATACGCTGCTCTGCATGCTGTTGCGAATGTCCACCTTGCTGCTCAAGACACTGCGCGAGGAGCCGGCGGACGCGGAGGTGCCGAGCCATCGGCTGCTGCTGCGCGCCGGATTCATCCGTCGCGCCGCCCCGGGTGGGTACACCTGGCTCCCGCTCGGCAAGATCGTCCTCGACCGGGTGATCGCCGTGGTCCGCGAGGAGATGGTCGCCATCGGCGGGCAGGAAGTCGCCTTTCCGGCGCTGCTGCCGCGCGAGCCCTACGACCTGACCAACCGCTGGACCGAGTACGGCGACGACATCTTCACACTGCAGGACCGCCGCGGCGGCGACTACCTTCTCGCGCCCACACACGAGGAGATGTTCACCCTGCTCGTGCAGGACATGACCAGCTCCTACCGCGACTTCCCGCAGCTGCTGTTCCAGGTGCAGACGAAATACCGGGACGAGGCTCGCCCGCGGGCCGGGCTGCTGCGCGGCCGCGAGTTCCTGATGAAGGACGCGTACTCGTTCACGCTCACCGACGAGGGCCTCGCGGCGGCGTACGCCGCCGTACGCGCGTCCTACCAGCGGATCTTCGACCGGCTCGGGCTGGCGCACACGATCGTCGCCGCGATGTCCGGCGCCATGGGCGGCTCGGCGTCCGAGGAGTTCCTGGCCACGTCCGATGTCGGCGAGGACACATTCGTCGGCTGCTCCTCCTGCGAGTACGCGGCGAACACCGAGGCGGTCGTCACGCCCGTGCCCTCGATCACACCCGTCGAGGCCGGCCCGATCGCCGTGCACGACACCCCGTCGACCCCGACCATCGCCTCCCTCGTCGAGCTGGCCAACGACCGGGCGCTCGAGGGCCGCACCGACTGGACAGCGGCCGACACCCTGAAAAACGTGGTCGTGACCGTGCACCAGCCCGGCGGCAAGGACGAGCTGCTGGTGATCGGCGTGCCCGGCGACCGCGAGGTCGACCTGAAACGGCTCGACGCCGCGCTCGCCCCGGCCACCGCGACCCTCTTCGACGACTTCGCGTCCCGCCCCGACCTGGTGAAGGGCTACATCGGCCCGCAGGGAATCACCGCGCGATACCTGGCCGACCCCCGCGTCGTCGCCGGCACCGCCTGGCTGACCGGCGCCAACGAGCCCGGCAAGCACGCGACGAACGTCGTGGCCGGCCGCGACTTCACTCCCGACGGCACGATCGAGGCGGCCGAGGTGCGGGCCGGCGACCCCTGCCCGGCCTGCGCCGACGGCACGCTCACGATCCGGCGCGGCATCGAGATCGGGCACGTCTTCCAGCTCGGCCGCAAGTACACCGACACGTTCAAGGTCGACGTGCTCGGGGTGGACGGCAAGACGGTGCGCCCGACCATGGGCTCGTACGGGATCGGGGTGTCCCGGGCCGTCGCGACGATCGCCGAGCAGCACCACGACGAGCGGGGCCTGCTCTGGCCGGACGAGGTCGCGCCGGCCGACGTACACGTGATCGCAGCGGGCAAGGCCGGTCAGGTCGAGGCGGCCCTCGAGCTCGGCGAACGCCTGGTCGCGGCCGGCCTGCGGGTGCTGGTCGACGACCGGCCGCAGCTGTCGGCGGGCGTCAAGTTCACCGACGCCGAGCTGATCGGCGTCGCCCGGTCGGTGGTGGTCGGCCGCCGTCTCGCCGAGGGGATCGTCGAATTTCGCGACCGCCGCACGGGCGAGCGATCCGACGTACCGCTGGCTGACGTACCACGTGTAATCACGGATGCACTCGGGTAACAGAGGTTCATAACGGGAGGTTTCACCATGGCGAAGGTGTCGGTCGGCGACGTGATGACCCGGCGGGTCGTCTACCTGCCCGTGGCCACGACGCTCGACGAGGCCGCGCAGGCGATGCGCGACCAGGGCATCGGTGACGTGGTGGTGACCGACGGACCGACCATGGTCGGCCTGGTCACCGACCGCGACATCGTGATCCGCGCGATCGCGGAGAACCTCCCGCCCAAACAGACGACGCTCGGCTCGATCACCTCACGTGAGCTGATCATGGTGGAGCAGTCGGCCACCGTCGAGGAAGCGGTCCGGGCCATGCGCGAGCGCGGGGTCCGCCGCCTGCTGGTCTGCGACGCCGACCGCAAGGTCGTCGGGATCATCAGCCTGAGTGACGTGGCCCTCCTCCCGACGTCGACGCCGGCCTGACGCTGCTGCCGGCCTTTTGGGCGACGTAGGGTTTTGTCGTGAGCGACATGCCCCCGAAGCTTGCCGAGATCGTCGACGAGTTCGCCTCGGCGCCGCGCGAGGTCGTGCTGGAGATGCTGATCGAGTTCTCCGACGCGATGCCGCCGCTGCCGGCCGAGTTGGCCGGGCACGACGGCATGGAGCAGGTGCCCGAGTGCCAGACCCAGTTCTTCCTCAAGGCGACGGTCAACCCGGACGACACGGTGACGACCTGGTTCGACTGCCCGCCCGAGGCCCCGACGACGCGGGCGTTCGCCGGCGTCCTGGCCGAGGGGCTGGAGGGCGCGTCGACCGCCGAGATCCTCGCCGTACCGGATGATCTTTATGCTCGGATGGGCCTCGGGCAGGCGATCAGCCCGCTGCGCATCCGTGGCGGGTCGGCGATCCTCGCCCGGCTCAAGCGGCAGGTCGCCGCCCAGCTTTCCCCTCGCTGACCCCCCGGAGTGCTCGTGGATATTCAGGTCTGGGCCGACGTTGTGTGCCCGTGGTGCTACATCGGCAAGAAGCGGCTCGAGAAAGCGATCGCCGAGTTCCCCGGCGAGGTGGCCGTGACCTTCCGGGCGTACCAGCTCGACGCCTCACCGGTGCCGGTGCCGGTGCGCACCAAGGACGCGCTGGCCGCGAAGTTCGGCGGGCGCGAGCGCGCCGAGCAGATGTTCGCGCACGTGACGTCGATCGCCGCCCGCGACGGGCTGCGCCTCGATTTCGACCGGTCGATCGCGGCCAACACGTTCGACGCCCACCGGCTGATCGCCTGGGCGGCCGGGCAGGGCCGGCAGGCCGACCTGCTCGACGCGCTGCAGCGGGCCCACTTCACCAAGGGCATCGACATCGGCTCCCGGCCGGCGCTCGCCCAGGTGGCCGGCTCGATCGGGCTCGACCCGGCGGCGGCGCGGGCCTACCTGGAATCCCCCGCCGGGACGGACGCGGTGAACACCGACCTCGCCGAGGCGCGCGAGCTCGGCATCACCAGCGTGCCGACCTTCGTGATCGACGGGAAGTACGCGATCCAGGGCGCTCAGGAGTCGGCCACGATCCTGGCCGCCCTCGAGGAGATCGCCCGCCGGGAGACCGTCGACATCGATCAATGACGTTTCACGTGGAACGGCATCGACCGCTTTAGACCTCTTTCGCCAGGCCCTCGATCACCTGGGCATTCGGCAGCGCGCCCAGTGCCGGGCCCGCAATGGCGATCTTGCTGTGCCGCACGCCGGAGCCGACGATGACGTGCGGCGTGGCCGCCACCCTGGCGTCGACCAGGATCGGCCAGTCGGCGGGCAGGCCGATCGGGGTGATCCCGCCGTACTCCATGCCGGTCAGCGCGACCGCGTCGTCCATCGGCGCGAAGCTGCACTTGCGGACGTCCAGGTGGCGGCGGACCACGCCGTTCACGTCGGCCCGGGTGGTGGCGAGGATGATGCAGGCCGCGTACCGGGTCACGCCGTCACGCTTGCCGGCGACCACCACGCAGTTCGCCGAGACATCGAGACCCACGTCGTACGCCTCGCAGAACGCGGCGGTGTCGGCCAGGTCCGGGTCGATCGGCGCCACCAGCACCTGGTCGTCCTCGGCCAGCGCCTTGGCCACCGGCGGGGCCAGCAGGTCGGGGCGGGACTGGGCGGGTTCGAGCTTGAGAGTTCCCATCATCACGCCCGCCATCCTTACTCAATACTTGGAGGCCAGGTAGTCCCGCCACGTCCGGGTCCCCGTCGGGGTGGCGGTGGTGGTCTGCGCGCCCGACCGGATCGCCCTCGCCATGCCGCCGGGGAAGCGCAACCGCCAGATCGGCCGCTTCGAGCCGCGGGCGGTCAGCCAGGTGCGGGCCATCTCGTCGAAGGTGAGCACCTGTGGGCCCGCGTACTCGATGACCTCGCCGGTCCCGGGCACGGCGATCAGGTCGGCGATGCGGTCGGCCACGTCCTCGATCGCCACCGGCTGGACCTGCCACTTCGGGTCGATGACCACCGGGCCGAGCTTGCTGGTGGTGGACAGCAGCATCTCGACGAACGGGTGGAACTGGGCGGCCCGCAGGATCGTGTACGGGATGCCGCTCCGCTCGACGACCGCCTCCGTGTCGAGCTTGGCCTGGTAGTAGCGGTAGGGCACGCGGTCGATGCCGTTGATCGAGACGTAGAGGACATGCCGCACCCCGGCCGGCTTGGCCGCCTCGAGCAGCCGCCGGGTCCCCTCGACGTCGGTCTGCTGCGGCCGGCCGGGCGCCGAGGCCAGGTGCACGATCACGTCCACGTCCTCGACCGCCTCGGCCAGTCCCTCGCCGGTGCGCAGGTCGGCGGCGACCCAGCCCGCCCGCGCCCGGCGGCTCGTCGGCCGCACTCGATAGCCCTCTTTCTCCAGCCGGGGCACCACCGCGGACCCCAGCGTCCCGCTCGCCCCGGTCACCAGCACTGTCGTTGTCGCTGCGTTCTCGTTCATGCGATCCGGACGACCCACCCCACGGAAACGTGACAGCCGTCCGCCTCAGTGTTCTGCAGATCTTGCCGACTATCAGGGGTTGTGGAGGAACGTCGCGGCGCGCGCATCGGGACCGTCAGCGGTCTCGCGCTGCTGGCCGGCGGCACCGCGGTCGCGGCCGTCGCCGGCGGCGCCCACTCGGTCTTCGCGACGATCCTGCTCGGGCTGCTCGCGCTCGGCATGGGCCACTCACTGCTCGTCGAGATCCGGCGCCAGGCGCGGCGGCGGACGCCCGGCGGCTGGGGCCGGGCCGACACGGTCAACGCCGTCCTGCTCGCCTGCTGGACCGAGGCCGCTCTCGTCCTGACCATCGTGGAGCCGGGCGGGACGGCGGTCCGCGTCGTCGGTGGCCTGCTCGCGGCCGCGTACGCGGGAAGCTGTGGGTTTTTTGTCACCGAGCGGCGGAGGGCGATCGCGGCCCGCCCAGCCGACATCGACATGCCGATGCCGGCAAGGGTCCCGGCCGGGCCCGGTCTTTGATCTAATCTCGCCGTGCGTCGTCGATCTCTCGCCCTGCTGCTGACCGCGGGTGCTCTCGCGGCCTGTAGTCCACGCCGCTCCGGCACCCCGGCGGCCGCCGCGACCGCACGCGCCGCGGTGGCCGACGACTACTGGTGGTTCGCTCTCGAACCCGACCTCGACAGAGGTTTCTGCTTCACGTGGGTCAAGGGCCTCACGCCGCAGCAGGTGCTCAAGCGGCTCGGTGGCAAGGAGCTCGAGCGGATCACCTGGCAGCAGCTGGTTGGCTCCGGCGACGGCCCGTCCGAGCCGACAGACCGGTACTTCATCGGCGTGGCCCGGGTCGAGGACTGGTCGCTGATCGTCGAGGACGCCGGCGATCTCGGGGTGACCGAGCAGCTGGTGCGTCCGCTGTCGGCCGGCACCACCGTCGTGGCCCATCAGCGCGGCCCCGACGGGCACGGCCGCTTCCTGCTGCTGGAGGATTCGGCGATCGAGCTCGACTTCGACCCGCTGGCGCCCGCGACCGTGGCCGGCAGCCGGGCCGCCGAGCTGGCCTCGATGATGTCCTCGGTCGGGTTCGGCCGCGGGGACGACCCCGCCCAGGGCACGGCGGCGGCGTTCGCGCTGACCGAGCGACTCACCGGCACCGAGATGACCCAGGAGCTGCTGCGCAGCCGCACCTACCTGCTCACGACCGTGCCCCGAGCCTGACGGTGAAAGAATCATTGGCCGTTCGGCTCTTGCACGGGTGATCGACACAGGGCCAGCATTCACCCGTGACGATGCGTTCCTCGGAGCCGAGCGCCAGTCCGGATTTGCTGAGCGTCGGCCAGGCGGCGATCATGCTCCGCGCCTCGCGGGAGCAGGTCATCGATCTCTGTGCGCGCGGCCTGCTGCCGTACGTCGCCGACGGCTCCCATCGGCGCCTGCGCCGGGCCGACGTGGAGGCGCTCATCCGGCCGGCGCTCACCAAGGAACAGCTCCAACAGTTGTGGCTGCACCGGGCGATCGCCGGCAAGTTCGTGTCGAGCCCGATGGCGTTGCTCGCGGCGGCCACGATCACCCTGCGGCGACTGCGGCGGCTGCATCCCGAGGGCCATTCCTGGGAGTGGCTCGACCGGTGGCAGGCCGTCATCGACACCGGCGCCGAGGCCGTTCTCGACGCGCTGACCTCCTCGGCCCCGTACGCGATCGAATTGCGTAGCACGTCGCCGTTCACCGGCATATTGTCCGAAGTGGAGCGCCGCACGGTGCTCGAGGCGCTGGCCGACAGCCGCCGCGATCGGGCCCGCCCGGTGCCCCCGGAGAAGCTCGAGCGAGTGCTACGGACAGTGTGAGTCGTCGATCACAAAGCTATAAAAGGACCTTATGCATATTGCCGCAATGGGCGGATAGTGGATCAGTTCAACCCCGGCCGCCCGATGCGATCACGCCGCGCGACTGGCTGCGCCCCCGGGAGGTTTCCATGCCGACCACCACCCCCCATTCGACCGTCGCGACCAGGCTCAGCAGCCTCCTCGAGACCGTCCTGCAGACGCCCATACCGGTGCGTATCAGAGCCTGGGATGGCTCCACCGCCGGTCCGGCCGACGCTCCGACCCTGATCATCCGCCACAAGCGCGCGATGCGCCGCATCCTGTGGCAGCCCAACGAGCTGGGCCTGGCCCGCGGCTACATAGCCGGCGAGCTCGAGCTCGAGGGTGACATCTACGACGCCCTGGATCGGTTACAGGCCCTCGTCTGGCGCTCGCCCGACGTCAAGGACCTGCCGTTCCACACCGTCGCCGCCGATCTCGTACGCCTCGGCGTGCTCGGCACCCAGCCCAAGCCGCCGCCGGAGGAGATGCAGGTCACCGGCACCCGACACAGCAAGCGCCGGGACAGGCAGGCCGTCAGCCAGCACTACGACGTGGGCAACGAGTTCTACCGGATCGTGCTCGGCGAGAGCATGGTCTACTCCTGCGCGTACTGGACGTCGGACGAGCCCGGCTATGGCCTGGCCGATGCGCAGCGCGACAAGCTCGACCTGATCTGCCGCAAGCTCGACCTCGAGCCCGGCATGCGGCTGCTCGACGTCGGCTGCGGCTGGGGCAGTCTGGCCATGCACGCGGCCCGCGAGTACGGCGTCTCGGTGCTCGGCATCACGCTCTCCGGCGAGCAGGCCGACTACGCCCGCAAGCAGGTCGCCGAGGCCGGCCTCACCGACCAGGTCGAGATCCGCATCCAGGACTACCGGGACCTCGACGACGGCCCGTTCGACGCGATCTCCAGCGTCGGCATGGCCGAGCACGTCGGTACCGGCCCCTACAAGGAGTACGCCGAGATCCTCCACGGCCAGCTCAAGCCCGGCGGCCGCCTGCTCAACCACCAGATCGGCCGACTGCGCCTGCCCGACAAGCAGCCGCATCAGCCGCGGAGCTTCATCGACTCGTACGTCTTCCCCGACGGTGAGCTCGCACCGATCGGCACCACGGTCGGTCTCCTGGAGGAGGCCGGTTTCGAGGTACGCGACGTGCACGCCCTTCGCGAGCATTACGCCCGCACACTCCGCGCCTGGGTGGCGAACCTGGAATCCGACTGGTCCGCCGCGGTACGCCTGACCAGCCCCGGCCGGGCCCGGGTGTGGCGCCTGTACATGGCGGCTTCGGCTCTCGCCTTCGAGCAGGCCCGCATCAACGTCAACCAGGTTCTGGCCGTCAAGACACACCGCAACGGCGTGAGCGACATGCCGCCCACCCGCTCCGGCTTCATCGCCTGACGAGCCCGAAGACGGCCGTGGTGCCCCGTCACCTGCCCCGACGTGGCACCACGGCTCCTCAACCGCTGATCCGCCGGTTCCTTAACCGTCCAAATCGGTCAGTCGCTGCCGGTTACCGCCCGATAACTCCCTAAGTTATCCACAGCCTTCAGCACGATCTCCGTGGGCCGGTTAGCCTGCGCTTCGTGGACGAACGAAAACGGGCGGCCGCCGTGATCGTGCGGGAAGGCCGTGTGCTGATGGTGCACGAGCGAAGCCGACGATCCGGCGGCGGCGAGTGGTGGACCCTCCCCGGTGGCGGCGTGGAGCCGGGTGAAACCACCGAGGAAGCTCTACGCCGAGAGGTCTTCGAAGAGACCGGCCTCATAGTCTCGGCCGCCAAGCACGTCCTGGAAATGCCCTACCCCACCGGCATGACCAGCGTCTTCTCGGTCACGGTCGCCGACGGCGAGCCCCGCCTCGGCACCGACGACGGCATCGGCCCCGAGCCCCTGGGCCTCGACTGGCTACCGGCCCCCGATCTCCCCATCGAGTCCGCCCACGGCGTGCCGATCCCGCCGATGATCGTCGTTTTGCCGGCCTGACCACCACGGCCGCGACAGCAGCCCGGCGAGCACGGCGCCGGTGGCGTTGACGAGGACGTCATCCACGGAGGACACCCGATCCAGGCGCAGGACGTACTGGGCGGTCTCGATCAGGACCGAGCAGCCCACCCCCAACGCCAGAATCCGTGGCAGGGACGCCAGCGCCGCGAACCGCATCGGGGCGAAGAACCCCAGCGAGGCGAGGACCAGCAGGTTTCCCCCGATCCCGAGCGCACCCATCGTGACCAGGTCCCGCAGCGGAACCAGGCTGACCCGGCCGTGAGCAATGCCGGCGTCGAGACCAGGCATCATGGTCATCCACACGAACGGCACCGTCCCGTAGACCATGCCCACCTCAGCCACCGAAATCCGCCAAGCCGACGCGACCCCCGCGGCCAGCCGCCGACGCGCCAGAACCCACACCACCAGCCCCGCCGACGGCAGCCCAACCAGCGTCATGAGCACAACGCCGTTCTCCGTGTCGAGGCACCCGTGCCACTGCCCCGCCATGCACCGGGAAGCGGGCATCATAAGCATCCGCCGCATCACAAACCCGGCGCCGACGATGCCAACGAGAGCCAGCCCAAGCAGCACGATCGTGCGCACACGGCGAAACGGAACTGACGGGGATGCGCTGTAGTCCATGCGCGCATTCAACCCGGACACCTGTAGCGGCAACGTAAGCGAAAAAGCGACTTTGTGAAGCCCAGGCGGCACGATGGCGTAGGACTCGACGCGGCCGAGGACGGCGTTGAGAGAATCTCGTAACGGCTCGGGGCACCGCAGGGTTTGGCCGAGCAGCATGCCGCCATGAAGGGCGCCCGCCCTGCCGATGCACCGCTCGACGCCGGCCCACTGGCCCGTGTTTCAGTTGCCTCGCCCTGACTTGGCTGATGCGGTGTCTCGCGGACGGGATCGCGCCGTCGAGCGTTCGGCTGTATCACGAGCTGCTCGACGCGACGGCGAGGCGTTCCGACCGGTCGCGGGGGGGCCGATGATGAGCTTGGGCCGATCTGGGCCCCGCGATCTTGCCTGGACGTTTGTCCTGTTCAGCGGCCATCGATTGTGGAGCCCAGGGGACTTGAACCCCTAACCCCCGCCTTGCAAAGGCGGTGCTCTGCCAGTTGAGCTAGGGCCCCCGGGTAAACCCAGAGGATCTATCGCAGGTCGGGCGCGGTGGTCGCCTCGTGCCAGAGCGCCCGCTCGTCGCTGGACGCCTTGACCCTTTTCACCACGAGTGCGGCAACCCCGACGACCGCGGCCACAATCAGGAGCTTCTTCAGCACGGCTGGTTCCCCCAAGTTCGCTTCGGCGAATTGTGCGCGAGCTGCTCACTCACCGCAACCAGTAGATCGCGGGGTTTCCGGGGGCTCGGCCCCCGGAGTAGACATGACGAGCGATCCGGGTCTGCGCTTTCAGCAGACAGGGAACTCCCATCGCTCGTGGGGCTAGATGGAATCGAACCATCGACCTCAGAGTTATCAGCTCTGCGCTCTAACCGACTGAGCTATAGCCCCGCGCGATTGCGACACCGAAGGTTACCGCACCGGGTCGCGGGCCACCAAAACGGGGTGGCCCGCGCCGGCTCGCGAATCAGTCGCGCTCGGCGAGCGTCAGCTCGACGCCGCCGACGAGGTCGGCGCACACGTTGTAGATGAACGCGCCGAGCGTGGCAAGGGCCGTGAACAGGACGACGTTGACCGCGCCGATGAGCATGGACGTGCCGATGACGCCCCACGCGGTGATGCGGAAACCGCCGCTCGAGGACGTGTCGGTGCCGCCGCTGGCGCTCACCAGTTCCTTGAGGCTGTTGTTGACCTCACTCCAGACGCCCATGGCGTCCAGGGCGAGGTAGAGCACCGAGGTGGCGACGACCACGACGATGAACAGCACCACGGAGACGGCGAACGAGAACTTCATCACGGACCAGGGGTCGATCCGCTTGAGGTTCAGCCGGGCACGGCGGGGACCGCGGGCGGCGGCGCCGGCAACCGTGGACCGGGCGGAGCGCGCGGCCTCGGTGACGCGGGCCGCACCGACGGCGCCGCTGACGCCACCGGGGCGCTGCTGCGGCTTGTTGCCGCCGGTCACGTTGCCGGGCTGACCGGCCGGTCCGATCGGGCCGGCCGGGCCGGGACGCTGCTGCGGGCCGGTGCCGGGCGGGGGGCCCGCCGGACGGCCCGGCGCGGCGCCCTTGCCCTTGGTGACGATCGGCACGGTCGCCGAGCCCTTGGCCACCGCGGGGCCGGCGGGCCCGGGCCGTTTCGGGTCGGACGAACCGTCGCTGTCGGCGGGCGGCTCACCCGGGGGCGGGGCCATGCCCGGCGCCCGGGTGAACTTCGGCGGGGACGGAGCATCGGCGGGGTTCGCGGGACGACCCGCGCCATCGCGCCCGTTCGCGGCGGCGTCCTTCTTGGCCGCCTCGTCCGGAGTCGCTGAGGCCCCCGCGGCCCCCGACTTCGCCTGTGTCTCCGGCATCAACTAGTCCTGTTCGTCAGGCTCGTCGGCATTGCGAGCAAGCGCCACGATGGTTACACCTTCTGGGAGGTCCATCAGCTTGACCCCCATTGTGTTCCGATCCCGCGTGCGCCGTACAGGCTTCACGGGAGTCCGGATGACACCACCATTGCTGGTGATGGCAAATAGTTCATCCTCGGGGCTGATCACCAGCGCGCCCACCAGTCCACCACGACGCTCCGTGATTTTCGCGGTGAGCACCCCCTTGCCGCCCCTGCCCTGTACCGGATACTCCTCGATCGGTGTCCGCTTCGCATACCCACCATCGGTGGCGACCAACACATCCATGCCCTCGCGTACGACTTCCATCGCGAGGAGCTCGTCGTTGTCACCGAAGCGCATGCCGATCACGCCCGAGGTGGCCCGGCCCATCGGGCGCAGCGCCTCGTCGGTCGCGTTGAACCGGATCGCCTGGGCGTGCTTGGAGACCAGAAGAAGATCATTCTCCGATGCCGCCAGGGCCGCGCCCACCAACTCGTCATCCTCCCGCAGGTTGATGGCGATGATGCCACCCGTGCGGTTGGAGTCAAATTCCTCGAGACGAGTCTTCTTCACGAGACCATTCTTAGTGGCGAGCACAAGGTAGGGCGCCACCTGGTAATTCGGGATCTGGATCACCTGGGCGATGTGCTCGTCCGGCAGGAATGCCAGCAGGTTCGCGACGTGCTGACCCTTCGCGACCCGGGCCGCTTCCGGCAGCTCGTACGCCTTCGCCCGGTACACCCGGCCCTTGTTCGTGAAGAACAGGATCCAGTCGTGCGTCGAGATCACGAAGAAGTGCGAGACGATGTCGTCCTGCCGCAGCGTGGCGCCGCTCACGCCCTTGCCGCCGCGCTTCTGCGATCGATACAGGTCGACCTTCGTGCGCTTCGCATATCCGGTACGTGTGATGGTCACCACAACGTCCTCGCGCGCGATGAGGTCCTCCATGGAGACCTCGCCGTCGAACGGGATGATCTGCGTCAGCCGGTCGTCGCCGAACTTCTGCACGATCTCGCGGAGCTCCTCGGAGACGATCGCCCGCTGCCGCTCCGGCTTGGCGAGGATGTCCTTGAGGTCGGCGATCTCGATCTCGATCTTCGCGAGCTCGTCGATGATCCGCTGGCGCTCCAGGGCGGCCAGACGGCGCAGCTGCATGTCGAGGATGGCGCCGGCCTGCACCTCGTCGATGTCGAGCAGCTGGATCAGGCCGGTACGAGCGTCGTCCACCGTCGGCGAGCGCCGGATCAGGGCGATGACCTCGTCGAGCATGTCCAGCGCCTTGACCAGGCCACGCAGGATGTGCGCGCGCTCCTCGGCCTTGCGCAGCCGGAACGCCGTACGCCTGCGGATGACCTCGATCTGGTGGTCGACGTAGTAGCGGATGAACTGCGCCAGGTTGAGCGTGCGCGGCACGCCGTCGACCAGCGCCAGCATGTTCGCGCCGAACGTCTCCTGCAGCTGCGTGTGCTTGTACAGGTTGTTCAGCACGACCTTGGCGACCGCGTCGCGCTTCAAGACAATGATCAACCGCATGCCCGTACGCCCGGACGACTCGTCCTTGATGTCGGCGATGCCGGTGAGCTTGCCCTCCTTGACCAGCTCAGCGACCCGCTCGGCAAGGTTGTCGGGGTTGACCTGATACGGCAGCTCGGTGACGACGAGGCAGGGCCGGCCGCGCGGGTCCTCCTCCACCTCGACGACCGCGCGCATCCGGATCGATCCACGGCCGGTGCGGTAGGCGTCCTGAATCGCCTGCTGACCGACGATCAGCCCCTTGGTCGGGAAGTCGGGACCCTTGACGAGGCCGAGCATGGCCTCGAGCGCCTCTTCCTCGGTCGAGCTCGGGTTGTCCAGCTGCCACTGCACGGCCGCCGCGATCTCGCGCAGGTTGTGCGGCGGGATCTTCGTGGCCATGCCGACCGCGATGCCCTCGGACCCGTTGACCAGCAGGTTGGGGAAGCGCGCCGGCAGGATCGTCGGCTCGTGCGTACGCCCGTCGTAGTTGTCCTGCATGTCGACGGTGTCTTCGTCGATGTCCCGCAGCATCTCCATCGCCAGCGGCGACAGTTTCGACTCCGTGTATCTCATGGCGGCCGGCGGATCGTTGCCGGGGGAGCCGAAGTTGCCGTTGCCGTCGATCAGGGGGTAGCGCAACGACCACGGCTGGCCCATGCGGACGAGGGCGTCGTAGATCGAGGAGTCGCCGTGGGGGTGGTAGTTGCCCATGACGTCGCCGACGACGCGGGCGCACTTCACGTAGCCGCGGTCGGGGCGGAAGCCGGAGTCGTACATCGCGTAGAGGATCTTGCGGTGGACGGGCTTGAGGCCGTCTCGGACGTCGGGGAGCGCTCGGCCCACGATCACGCTCATCGCGTAGTCGAGGTACGAGCGCTGCATCTCGACTTCGAGGCCGACGGGCTCGACTCGCTGGGTCACGCCACCGCCGGTTTCCTCGGGGGATTCGTCGCCGGCAGGCGGTTCGGGAGTGTCAGTCACTGTTAACCCTTACTCAAGGTGAAACCAGACAAGTACGTCGGAAGCGCGCATCTTGCTGTGGATAACGTTGTGGAAACCGGGTGGACGCTGTGGATATCCACAGCGCCCGTAAGCCGTCAGATGTCGAGGAAGCGCACGTCCTTGGCGTTGCGCTGGATGAACGAGCGCCGCGCCTCGACGTCCTCACCCATCAAGACGCTGAAGAGCTCGTCCGCCGTTGCAGCGTCGTCGAGAGTCACCTGACGCAGCGTGCGCGTGGCCGGGTCCATCGTCGTGTCCCACAGCTCGTGGAAGTTCATCTCGCCGAGGCCCTTGAACCGCTGGATGTCGTCGGGCTTGGCGTTCGGCTTTTTCTGCTGGCGCAGCGCGATCAGGCCGTCCCGCTCCCGGTCGGAGTAGGCGTACTGCGCGTCGTCACCCCGCTTGTTCCACTTGATCTTGTAGAGCGGCGGCGCGGCCAGGTAGACGTGGCCCTGCTCGACCAGCGGCCGCATGAAGCGGAACAGCAGGGTGAGCAGCAGCGTCTGGATGTGCTGGCCGTCGACGTCGGCGTCGGCCATCAGCACGATCTTGTGGTACCGCAGCTTGGCGATGTCGAAGTCGTCGTGGATGCCGGTGCCCAGCGCCGTGATCAGCGACTGGACCTCGTTGTTTTTCAGCACCCGGTCGATGCGGGCCTTCTCGACGTTCAGGATCTTGCCGCGGATCGGCAGGATGGCCTGGATCTGGCTGTCGCGGCCCTGTTTCGCCGAGCCGCCGGCCGAGTCGCCCTCGACGATGAACAGCTCGCTGACCCGGGGGTCGGTGGACTGGCAGTCGGCCAGCTTGCCGGGCATCGAGCCGGACTCGAGCAGCGACTTGCGCCGGGCGAGCTTGCGGGCCTGCTGGGCGGCGATGCGGGCGCGGGCGGCCTGGGACGCCTTCGTGATGATCATCTTGGCGTCCGCGGGGTTGCGGTCGAACCAGTCGGCGAGCTGCTCGTTCGCGACCCGCTGGACGAAGCTCTTCATGTCGGTGTTGCCGAGCTTGGTCTTGGTCTGGCCCTCGAACTGCGGGTTGGCCAGCTTGACCGAGATGATCGCGGCGAGGCCCTCGCGGATGTCCTCACCGGAGAGCTTCTCGTCGCTCTTGAGGAACTTCTTCTCGGTGCCGTACCGGTTGACGATGGTGGTCAGCGCGGCACGGAAGCCCTCCTCGTGCGTTCCGCCCTCGTGCGTGTTGATCGAGTTGGCGAAGGTGTAGACCGATTCGCCGTACGACTCGTTCCACTGCATGGCGATCTCGACGGCCATGCCCTCATCGACCGACTCGGTGCCGAAGTCGATGACCGTCTTGTGGATCGGGTTCTTGGTCATGTTCAGGTGTCGGACGAAGTCGGAGATGCCGTCCTTGTACATGAACGAGACCTTGCGGTGCTCGCCGGTCTCGTCGACGCTGCGCAGGTCGGTGAAGTTGATCGTCAGCGCCCGGTTGAGGAACGCGTACTCCTGGAGGCGGCGGTAGATGGTCTGGAAGTCGAACTCGGTGGTCTCGAAGACCTTCGGGTCGGGCCAGAACTGCACCGTCGAGCCGGTCGTGGTGGTCGGCTCGCCCTTCTGCAGCGGACCGGGCTTGGAGGCGTTGTAGTCCTGCCGCCAGACGAAGCCAGTCTTGTGGATCTCGACGTGCATCCGGGTGGAGAGGGCGTTCACGACCGAGACGCCGACGCCGTGCAGGCCGCCGGAGACCTTGTAGACCGTGCCCTCGAACTTGCCGCCGGCGTGCAGGACGGTCAGCGCGACCTCGACGCCGGGCTTCTTCAGCTTCGGGTGCAGGTCGACGGGGAAGCCGCGGCCGTTGTCGGTGACCGAGACGCCACCGTCGGCGAGCAGGACCACATCGATGGTGTCGCAGTAGCCGGCCATGGCCTCGTCGACGGCGTTGTCCACAACCTCCCACACCAGGTGGTGGAGGCCGCGCTCACCGGTGGAACCGATGTACATACCGGGACGCTTGCGAACTGCTTCGAGGCCTTCGAGCACGGTGATCGACTCGGCACCGTATTCCTGCTTCTTCTCTGCCACCCTGGGCCACTTTCTCGTGCCGGGCCCGGTGAGGGGCCCCGCGACGGGGTTGGCGGACACGCGGCGGACAGCCGGCGGGCATGACGGGCCACAGGGGCAGACGCCGCGGAGAGGAGCGGACCACCGGTGGAACCGTGCACGCCGGTCGCCGCGGCAGGCCCGCGGATCGTGATCGGCTGGAAAAACCGCGTAGCGTGACGACTGTCAACGCTCTGCAATGCTTTCCCGGTCTGTGTCGATTCTACCTCGCCGAAGCGCGTTCGTGAGGGTCCGGCACCCCGTCCGGGTGCCTCAGATCGCCGTAGCGCCGTCGAGGCTGCCACCCACGTCTCCCCCTACACGGAAGTACCGCCCAACGCAACGACAAAGCATCCGGCTGTCGATCGCCACCGCGCGCCTGCCGGGCCGAGCGGCCACGCGCTGCGACACTGCCTCACAACACCGGGCCGTCGTGTCGTAACCTCGCCCGCGCGGACCGGTGCAGAGCCGGACGGCCGGACGGCAGGTCGAGGAGGGGTGGCCCCCACATGGCGCATGACAAGGGGCTGGAGAACGTCGCGGTGCACTGGCCCCGGACGAACCAGTACTACGACCCGGTGGCTCCCGCCGAGTTCGTCGACTTCGGGGCGATCGCCGACGCGCCCGAGATCGCCGCACCGACCGGGGCGCTGGCCCTGCACATCGCGAAGACCGGCACGGTGCGCGCCACCGCGTACACCGAGCTCGTTGACCTGCTGTTAGGCCTCGACGGCGTGCTCTACGCGACCGACGCGGCGGCCGAGGACGAGGACCCGGTGATCGATCCGGACGGCTGCGCGTGGATCGCCGGCGGTCTCGAGCGGTTCGTCGAGGGCCACGAGAAGTTCGGCGACCTGGTCACCTTCGACACCGTCGCCGAGGTCATGCGCACGGCGATCACCCAGGGCCGTCTCGCCGAGCAGCAGCTGCGCTGGCTGGAGAACCGGCTGTCCGCCCTGCGCGACGACGCCGGCAACGCGCCGCACTGGAGCTTCGCCCGCTCCGAGCTGGCCATCCTGGGCGGTTTCTACCGCCGCTGCGCCGACCGCGGTTTCGCCGTATTCGCCGACTACTGAGCAAACTCTCAATCCCGGGCGATTCGCTTGACGCGGCTACGCTCCGCGATCTTTGAAAACAGGCTCAGCCGTACGTGTCGCGCGGCCCCCGCCCCTGCACGCGACGCGGACCCTTGCTCCACGACGGCGCCGCCGGGCCGTGGATGTTGAGTTTGGTGACGACGTTGTGTCCCACCTCGCCGGCGATGCTGCGGAGCAGGGTGGCGGCCAGCATACGCAGCTGGGTGGCCCAGGCCGTGGACTCGGCCTCGACCGTCAGGACGCCGCCGTCGAGTTTCACCGGGCGGCTGTGCTTGGCGATGTCGGGCCCGACGACCTTTTCCCAGGCGCCGAAGACCATGGCCTCGGCTTTCGGCTTCTCCCAGCCCCGGGCCCTCATGAGGCGGTTCAGGACGTCGCCGAAGAGCTGGGGGTCGCGCGGGTCGGGGCCGGGGCCCGAATAGCCGCGGGGGCGTTTGCCGGTCGTCCCCCCGCCGTCGCGGCGCCGGGGATTGGACGCGGCGGCCCGGCGCTTGGCGAGCGCGGCGTCGAGCACGGCCCGCGCCAGCTCCGGGCCGGCAGCGCCCTCAGCGGTCCCCTGCGGCTCGGAACCGGCCCGACCCTGATCTCCTCCTGCACCGGGCTCCGGATCGCGCGCAGCGCCCCGCTCGTCCGGCGGCGGGCTGCCGCGATCGCGCCGTCGGGGGGTGTCGCGGCCGTCCCGGAGCGGGGTGTCGCGGCCGTCCTGAGGCGGGGTGTCGTACCAGGACGGGGCCACGTCGCCCTCGCCCAGGTGCGGATCGGGCTGTGGAAAGTCGCCCTTGGGGAAGAAGCGCTCGGCGGTCGGGTCGTACCGGCGGTCGTCGTCGCGGCGGTCGTCGTCACTGGGCACGGGTCACCGATCCGAGCGTGACGTCGAAGCGGACGCCGCGCAGCGAAGGCGGCACGTCCTCGGGGACCGCGCACGTGACCAGCAGCTGGCCGGCGTCGGCGACCAGCGCGGCGAGGCGGTCGCGGCGGCCGGCGTCGAGCTCGGCGAACACGTCGTCGAGCACCAGCACCGGCTCGATGCCGTCGGAGCGCAGCAGGTCGTACGCGGCCAGGCGCAGGGCGAGGGCGAACGACCAGGACTCGCCGTGGCTCGCGTAGCCCTTGGCCGGCAGGTCGCCCAGGGACAGGGTGAGGTCGTCGCGGTGGGGGCCGACCAGGGTGACGCCGCGCTCGATCTCGGCGGTGCGCCGCTCCTGCAGGGCGTCGAGCAGCGCCTGCTCGAGGGCGGCGCGATCCGGCGCCAGGACATCGCCCAGACCCGACGTGTACGCGATCGAGGCCGCGGCCCGGCCGGCCGCCACCGCGTCGTAGGCCTTGGTCAGGTGCGGGCCGAGGGCGGCGACCAGCTCGAGCCGGCCGGCCAGCAGCTCGGCGCCGTGGTGGGCGAGGTGCTGGTCCCAGACCATGAGCGTGGAGAGGTCCTGGCCGCGGGTGCCGCCGACCTTGCGGGTCAGGTACGCGGTGCGCAGCAGGGCGTTGCGTTGCTTGATCACCCGATCGTAGTCGGCACGCACGCCGGCGTAGCGGGGCTGGCGGGCCACGAGCAGGTCGTCGAGGTAGCGGCGGCGGGCGGCCGGGTCACCGCGGACCAGTTCGAGATCCTCCGGGGCGAACAGGACCATGCGCAGGGCCCCGAGCACCTCGCGGGGGCGGCGCACCGGCGAGCGGTTGAGGCGGGCGCGGTTGGCCTTGCCCGGGACGACCTCCAGCTCCACCAGCAACTCGCGTCCATCGTGGACGATCGCGCAGCGGATCACGGCGGAGGCGGCGCCGGCCCGGACGAGCGGGGCGTCCGTGGCCACCCGGTGACTGTCCAGTGTGGCCACGTAGCCGAGCGCCTCGATGAGGTTCGTCTTACCCATGCCGTTCTGGCCGACCAGCACGGACACACCCGGGTCGAGGTCGACCGCCAGCCGCTCGTAGGAACGGAAGTCGGTCAACTCGACCCGGCGGACATACATTTCGGCCGGCGATCAGCCGACGACGGCGTGGCCGCCGAACTGCTGGCGCAGCGCGGCGACGGCCTTCATGGCCGGCGAGTCGACCTGGCGCGACTCGAACCGGGTGAACAGCGAGGCGGCGATGACGTGGGCGGGCACGGCGAGACGCACGGCCTCGTCGACCGTCCAGCGGCCCTCGCCGGTGTCTTCCGCGTAGCCCTTGAGCTTGACGAGGTCGGGGTCGCCGTCGAGGGCGCGGTCGAGCAGGTCGAGCAGCCACGACTTGACGACGCTGCCCTCGCGCCAGCTCTTGATCGCGCCGGGCACGTTCTCCACGTACTCGGAGGCCTCGAGCAGTTCCCAGCCCTCGGCGAGGGCCTGCATCATGCCGTACTCGATGCCGTTGTGGACCATCTTGGTGTAGTGGCCGGCGCCGACCGGGCCGGCGTGGACGAAGCCGTACGGGCCGGCGGGCTTGAGCGCCTCGAAGATCGGCATGGCCATCGCCACGTGCTCAGCGGTGCCGCCGACCATCAGGGCGTAGCCGTTCTGGTTGCCCCAGATGCCACCGGAGACGCCGCAGTCCATGTACCCGATGCCCTTGGCGGCGAGCCGCTCGGCCCGGGGACCGTCGTCGGTGAACTTGGAGTTGCCGCCGTCGATGATCAGGTCACCCGCCGACAACAGGTCGCTCAGCTGGTCGATCGTGCTTTCGGTGATCTCTCCCGCCGGAACCATGGTCCACACGACCCGCGGAGCGGCGAGCTTGTCGACCAGTTCGGCGAGCGAACCGACGTCCCGCTTGTCCGGGTGGTGATCGAATCCGACCACTTCATGCCCGGCTTTGCGGATGCGGTCGGCCATGTTGCCGCCCATCCGCCCGAGACCGATAAGGCCAAGCTGCATGGTGTTCCCCCTAGATGTGCGGTTCTCTCCAGCTCAGTATCAGCGCGTTACCCGGATCGGCATGATCAGATAGCGGTAACCGGGCACGATTTCGCCGTTTTCGCCTGCGGGGGAGATCACAGCCGGCTTGAACGCGTCGACGAACGAGAGCACCGCGTGCGGTGCGCCGAGGTTCTGCAGGCCGTCGATCAGATATTGCGGGTTGAAGCCGATCGTCAGCGCCTCGCCGGTGAACGTGGCCTCCATCGCCTCGCTCGCCCGCGCCTCCTCCGTCGCACCGGCCTCGACGACCAGACCGTCCTCGCTGAAGCTCAGCAGCACCGGGGTGGTGCGCTCGGCGACCAGCGCGACGCGACGCACGACCTCGACCAGGGCGGCCACGGCGACCCGGGCCTCCGCGTTGTGGCTGGTCGGGAACAGCGAGCGCACCGGCGGGTAGTTGGCGCCGTCGAGCAGGCGGCTGGTGGTACGCCGGGTGCCGCCCGCGAAGCCGATCATGCCCTCGCCCGCGTTGCCCTGCGCGAGCGCCAGCGTCACCGTGCCGCCGAGCGGGCCGAGGGTCTTGGCCGTGTCGTTCAGCGTTTTCGCCGGGACCAGCGCGTTGAGGCTGATCTCGGGGTCGTCGGGGTTCCACTCCATCTCGCGCATGGCCAGGCGGTAGCGGTCGGTCGCGAGCATCGCCATCGACGAGCCGTTCAGCTCGATGCGGACGCCGGTCATCATCGGCAGTGTCTCGTCGCGGCCGGCGGCGATGGCCACCTGGGCGACCGCGGCCGCGAAGGCGGCGGCGTCGACCGTGCCGGCGCTGGAAGGCATCTCCGGCAGGGTCGGGTAGTCCTCCACCGGCATCGTCGGCAGCGTGAACCGGGCGCTGCCGCAGACCAGCTCGAGATGCGCGCCGACGGCGGCGATGTCCACCGGCTTGTTCGGCAGGGCCTTGGTGATCTCGGCGAGCAGGCGGCCGGAGACCAGGGCGGCCCCGTCGGCGTCGGCCTGCACCTCGACGCTCACCTGGCTGGAAACCTCGTAGTCGAAACCGGAGACGTGCAGCCGGCCGTCGGTGACTCGCAGCATGACGCCGGCGAGCACCGGCACTGACGGCCGGCTCGGCAGGCTCTTCGCCGTCCAAGCCACGGCGTCGGCGAGTGCGTCTCGCTCCACCCGGAACTTCATGCTGTCCTCCGCGTCGCTTCCTCATGTCAGGGGCAGGACCCCCACGAACTTTATTGCGCTCGGCAAGTCCGTGCGTGCGCGGGCCTGCCGATGCGGAGGGGCGGGGAGCCGCTGGCGGCTCAATCCACAACATCCCCAACGCCGTTGATTGCTTTTTGTTGTCTTAGAAAAATCTCTAGTCGTAATCATCGGGGCTGTGCAAAGTGTGGAGAACTCAAGTTGGTGCAGGTCAGAGGGTTATCCACCGGTGATTCACATGTGGGCAACCAGGGTACAAACCCGGGTCTGCGTCCACAGTCGTCGACCGGACTTCGGTTGTCCACCGTTGTCCACCGACTATCCACCGGATATCCACGGGGTTTGTCCCCCGGCCTGTGGATGACGTCGAGACGTTACCGCCCCGTCGTCCCCAGAACCTTCAACAGGAAATCCACACCCGTCCACAGGCTGTGGGCAGCTTTGTCACCGAGAGTGTCTGTCCACATCGATTTCCCCAGGAGTTCTCCACATCTGTGGGTAGTCGCTCCGACAGTTGTCCACCGCTGGGGATAAACACCTGTGGAGACCTGTGAATTAGTGTGGATAACGTTGGCACGAGACGGTTGCGTTCTGACGTTGACAACGGCGTCTGAGCGTGGATCGGGCTCGGGAAAAGAGTTTTGAGGCGCGCGGCGGAGTTATACACAGCCTGTGGGAAAAACTATGGAAAACGGATAAACGACACTCTTTCGGGTGTCGAGGGCTGTGGGTAACTCGTCCCGCTGTGGATTCAGCTGGGGGTTTGGCCGGCGTGGCAGCTCAGCCCGGAACGCCCGGCAAGGGCTCAGCCATGCGGCGAGCTGGGGCTGAGCAGGCGGGACCGCGATCTTGCGGTTGTGGAAGCGGCCGGGGCGTACGGGATGAATCAGGTGTTTTGCTTGATCCGGTTGGTGAGCTCCGCGATCTGGTTGTAGAGCGAGCGGCGCTCGGCCATGTGCTGGCGGATCTTGCGGTCGGCGTGCATGACCGTGGTGTGGTCGCGGCCGCCGAAGGCCTGTCCGATGCGCGGCAGGGAGAGGTCGGTCAGCTCGCGGCACAGATACATGGCCACCTGGCGGGCGTTGACCAGAACTCGGCTGCGGGAGTGGCCGCGGAGATCTTCCAGGCTCACGCCGAAGTAGTCGGCGGTGGAGACCATGATCTGGTCGGCGGTGATCTCGGGGCCCGCGCCGTCTGGCATGAAGTCGCGGAGGACCTCCTCGGCCAGGGAGAGCTGGACCACCGAGCGGGTGAGGCTGGCGAAGGCGGTCACCCGGATGAGGGCGCCCTCGAGCTCACGAATCGAGTTGGAGACGCGCGAAGCGATGAACTCGAGGACGTCGTCGGGGGCGTACATCCGCTCCTGCGCGGCCTTCTTCTGGAGGATCGCGATACGCGTTTCCAGATCGGGCGGCTGGATGTCGGCGAGCAGGCCCCACTCGAACCGCGTGCGCATGCGGTCTTCGAGCGTGGCCAGCTGGCGCGGGGAGCGGTCGGAGCTGATGACGATCTGCTTGTTGGCGTTGTGCAGCGTATTGAAGGTGTGGAAGAACTCCTCCTGGGTGCGCTCGCGGTTCTCCAGGAACTGGATGTCGTCGATCAGCAGGATGTCGACGTCGCGGTAGCGCCGCTGGAACGCCTGGGTCTTGTCGTCGCGCAGGCTGTTGATGAAGTCGTTGGTGAACTCTTCGGTGGAGACGTAGCGGACCGCGCGCGCGTGGCCGAGGGTCGTCGCGTAGTGGCCGATCGCGTGCAGCAGGTGGGTCTTGCCGAGTCCCGAGCTGCCGTAGATGAACAGTGGGTTGTACGCCTTCGCGGGTGACTCGGCGACGGCGACGGCGGCAGCGTGCGCGAAGCGGTTGGACGAGCCGATGACGAACGTCTCGAACATGTACTTCGGGTTGAGCCGGTTGCCGTCGTTGGTGCCGCGCGGGTTGCTGGACGGGCGGATGTCCATCGGGGCGCGGCCGGGGCCGTTGTCGCCGCGGGTGGGCAGCGCGTCCTCGATCAGCGTCGGGCGGTCGTCGGGGCGGCGCTGGGTGTCGCGCAGCGGGACCGGGTCGGCGGCCATCCGGTGCGGCGGGGGCTCGTTCGGGCCGAGGGTCTGGTCGGGCGCGTCGTACGACGGGCGATTCGTGAGGGGGGACGGAATCGGCGGCGCGGGGGGAATGGTCGTGGCCGAGGCCGCGGCCGGCTCCGCGAAAAGAGCTTCCTGCCCACCCCGGGCCGCGGGAACGTTGCGGTAGGAGGGTCGGCTTTCCGCGTACGCGTCATGTGCGTACGCGGGGATGTCGGAATGCTGACGCGACTCCGGTTCCGACTGCTGCTCGGGCTCGGCGTAATGCCGGGGCTGCGGCTCCTCGGCCGGTGACTCGACCGGGGTGCCGTAGACGGTGCCGGGCAGGCCGGTGCCGTCCTCCGGAGGCTTCACGGTGACGGCGACCTGGATCGGGCGGTTGAGCCGGCGGCTGAGCGCCTCGGTGATCGCGGGACGCAGGCGCGACTCGATCACGTCCCGGGTGAAGGCGTCCGGGACGGCCAGCAGAGCGGTGTCCTCGACGATGGCGCGCAGCTTCGTCAGCTGCAGATAGGCCCGCTGCTGAGGAGACGAGATCTCGTCGGCAAGCTCCTCCAGCGTCGCCTTCCACACATCGCTCAGGTCGACCTGATCGGCCACCGCCGCGCCACCCCCATCGCCACCGACCCCCGGTGGACCTTGTCCGGCTACCCGCCTTTGCCCCGCCGTCGCCCAACCTCAGGCGCCCGACGGCTCCCCCTATCCAGCACCACATTTAACGTGCTGAACACGCTCGACGCCACCGGTTGTCCACAGGTTATCCACAACCTGTGCACTTGCCGGTGGTCGCTCCCCGGCCGGACGGTCGGCAGACTTACCGGAGCCTGGAACGGCGCGGTTGAACAGGCTCACCGTGCCGAACGATTCACCTGCTTGTCCGGTTTTGGCTCGGTACGTCGTGGTATGCACAGAGCAGTGATGACCAGCAAACGGGCACGCTAACAGCGAGGTTGCCGAAGCTACAACTGTCGCACCGCCCGACAACGGCCCGGGAGCACGAAAAGGTTCACTACCCGCGCAGAAAGACTCGTCTGGGGCGTGACCCCCGGCTCGGCGGTCGGCGTGGCGACCAGGCTATAGTTGACCGGCATCGCTGGCCTGCGTAGGGTCGAGCGGTTGCTCCGCCGCGTTCTGATAAAGTGGCGTCTTGCAGCCTGATGCCCCTGGACGTTGTCCTCCACTGACGTCGTAGTGAAGACGGAGTTTTGACGTGAGCAAGCGCACCTACCAGCCGAACAACCGCCGGCGTGCCAAGACCCACGGCTTCCGGCTGCGGATGCGCACCCGGGCCGGCCGTGCCATCCTCGCCGCCCGCCGCTCCAAGGGCCGCGACAAGCTGTCGGCCTGAGCCGGCGGCTTGCGGGCCAGAATGCCCAGGTAGTCGTGCTGGCCGCCGCGCAGCGTATGCGGCGTAGCGCCGACTTCGCCGTGACGATTCGCGGCGGTCGGCGGGTTGGCAGGGGCACGGTTGTCGTTCATCTGCTTCTCGAGGAGCCGGCGCGAGCCTCTGCGGCACGCGCCGGCTTCGTCGTGTCCAAGGCCGTGGGCAACGCGGTGGTCCGCAACGCGGTCCGCCGACGGCTCCGGCACCTGGTCCGGCCGCTGCTCGCCGACCTGCCGGACGGATCGTTGCTGGTGGTCAGGGCCCTGCCGGCGGCGGCGACGGCCTCGTTCGCCACGCTCGGCGCCGACCTGGAAGCGGCCCTCACGGCGGCCCGTCGACCTCGGCGGCCGCGATGAGCGTTCTCGCCCGTGTGCTGACCGCGATGGTCGTCGCGTACCGTCGTTATGTGAGTCCGGTGCTGCCGGCTCGCTGTCGGTTCTATCCCTCGTGCAGCGCGTACTCCCTGGAGGCACTGCAGAAGCACGGTGCGATACGAGGGACGGGGCTGACTGTCTGGCGGCTCCTGCGCTGCCACCCCTTCCACCCTGGTGGGTATGACCCGGTGCCTGACCCGATCCGTCACCGTCCTGCCGATGTGACTGGAGCCTGAATGAGCCTCGACTGGATCTACTACGCCATTTCGTGGATCCTCCTGCGCTGGCAATCCCTGTGGAGCTCCCTCGGGATGGACGGCAAGTTCCTCGGGACCAACTGGTCCTGGGTGCTGGCCATCGTCTTCCTCGTGGTGACGGTCCGCGTCATCCTGTTCCCGGTCTTCGTCAAGCAGATCAAGAGCCAGCGGGCGATGCAGGCGTTGCAGCCCAAGGTCAAGGCGCTGCAGGAGAAGCACAAGGGTGACCGCGAGACGCTCCAGAAAGAGATGATGGAGCTGTACAAGACGGAGAAGGCGAACCCGCTCATGGGCTGCCTTCCGATGTTCCTGCAGATCCCCGTCTTCCTCGGCCTCTTCCACACGCTGCGCCGGCTGAACCCCGCGAACACGCAGACCACGCTGTACGGGTGGACCACCGAGCAGTTCAACGACGCCACCCACGCGTCGCTGTTCAACGCGCCGCTGGCCTCGAAGTTCGGCTCGACGGCGCAGGAGCTCGCCGCCCTGGGCGCCAACAGCACGACCGTGAAGGTCGTCGCCGGCATCCTGGTGCTGGTCATGATGGCCACCACGTACGCGACCAGCCGTCAGATGATCCTCAAGACCGGCTGGGCCGAGGACCCGCAGCAGAAGATGATCCAGCGCCTGATGCTCTACGGCATCCCGCTGTCGCTGCTGGTCTCCGGTTCGCTGTTCCCGATTGGTGTGATCATCTACTGGGTCACGAACAACGGCTTCACCCTGGCCCAGCAGCAGTGGGTGCTCCGCAAGTTCCCGCCGCCGCAGATGGCCGGCAAGAAGGGCAGCGGCTCGTCGGCGAAGCCCGCCATGAGCGGCCCGGCCAAGAAGTCCGGCGACGCCCCGAAGAACCCGGTTCAGCCCGGCCGCACCGGTGGCCTGTTCGGCCGCAACAAGGCCCAGGCCGAGCCGGAGCCGCCGGTCGCCGACACCAAGAAGCTCGCCCCGCGGCCCGGTGCCAAACCGGTGAATCCGAAGAAGGGCGCCCGACCGGCGAGCAAACCCAAGGGATGATCGCGGCTCGGGCGTCGTCGCGATGCCCGAGCGCTCCCCTTTCCTGAACCTCCCCGCGGGTGCCGCCGCGGGAAACAGCGGACCGAGCAGGTCCGGCCCGATGAGTACGGAGATGAACCGTGACCGACACCAGTACTCCCGATTCGCCGGTCTCCGCCGATTCGCCATCGTCCGAGGCTTCGGCCCCGGAAGAGGCGACCGAGGAGACCAAGAAGTCGGAGACCGTCACCTCCGAGAGTGACCTGTTCCGGCAGAGCGAGATAGCGGCCGACTACGTCGAGGGGCTGCTGGACATCCTCGACTACGACGGCGACATCGACGAGCTCGTGTCGGCCGGGCGCCCGATGGTCGAGGTGGTCGGCGGTCGGCTTCAGCCGCTCGTCGGCCAGCGTGGTGCCACGCTGGAGGCGCTGCAGGAGCTCACCCGGCTGGCGATCTTCCGCGCCACCGGGTCGCCTTCCCGCTTGCTGCTCGACATCGGCGGCTACCGCGCGTCCCGTCGTAAGGAACTGGCCGCGGTGGCCCGCAACGCCGTGGAGAAGGTCAAGGAGCACGGCGACCCGGTGCGGCTCGAGCCGATGTCGGCCTTCGAGCGCAAGTGTGTGCACGACGTGGTGAACGCGATCCCGGGCGTGCAGAGCGAGTCGGAGGGCGTCGAGCCCAACCGCCGGATCGTGGTGCGGGCGGCGGACTGAGAATGACGGAACCCCGCTTCGGCGCGGGTGAGAGCGGCCCGGGCGAGTCGTCGCCCGGGCCGTCGTCTTTCCCGGGCTCGTCTTCTGGTTCTTCGTCGTCTTCCTCGGGGCGTGGGGGTGGGCGGCGGCCTCTTGCGTTTCCGGGGAAGAGGTCTTCTGCCCGTTCTTCTGGAGACGGTGGCCCTTCTGCGCCTTTGACCGGGCAGACAGACAGGTCTGATCGGGCGTCGGGATCAAGCGCCTTGCCGTCCTCGGTTTCTTCCGCGGGTTCGGTTTCTTCCGCGGGTTCGGCTTCTTCCGCAGGTTCGGCATCGGACGCGGTTGGGATTGTGCCGCCGCCGGAGATTGCTGCGGCCGCGTCGCGGGTTTTTGGGGAGCGGTTGGGACTGGCGGTTGACTATGCGCGGCTGCTGGTCACCGATGGCGTGGTGCGGGGGCTGATCGGGCCGCGGGAGGCGCCGAGGATCTGGGAACGCCACCTGGTGAATTGTGCTGTTATGAGCGAGATCATCCCTATCGGCGCTTCGGTGGTTGACGTGGGGTCTGGTGCCGGTTTGCCCGGTATCGTGCTGGCAGTGGCCCGGCCGGATCTCAGCATCACCCTGGTCGAGCCGCTGGCACGACGAACCGCATTCCTGTCGGAGGCGGTGACCGCACTCGGCCTCGAGTCGACCGTCACGGTCGTCCGGGGTCGCGCCGAGGACGTCGTCGACGGGCCCCCCGCCGGCGCCGACGTCGTCACCGCGCGGGCGGTTGCTCCACTCGACCGGCTGGCCGGCTGGTGCCTGCCGCTCGCCCGTACGGGCGGGCGACTGCTCGCGCTCAAGGGCAGCTCGGCCGCCGAGGAGGCCGCGGAGCACCGTGCGGTGATCGCCGAACTGGGCGGAGCCGACCCGGTGCTGCACCTCTGCGGGGTGGGCGTCATCGACCCGCCGACGACGGTCGTGGAGATCGTCAAGGAGCGGGACGTCGTGCGACCACGGCCGAAGCCGTCCGGCAGGGCGGCGACTCGGGGGCGGGGCGCGGGCGGGCAAGCCGGCGGACGCGACTCCGGGCGAGGGAGAACGCGGAGGGGTTAGATGGCCAAGCGGGGCGCCCGGAAGAGAACCGTCAAGAACCGACGTCCCGACCAGGCCAAGGGCGCGCCGCTGCCCGGAGGCGGTGGTGCGGTTCGCGCTGGCGGTGAGGCGCTCGGCGGGACGGGCTCTGGTGGCGGTGGTGCCCCTCGTCCGGATGACGGGGTGCGGCGTTCGGCTGTTGGAGGGCCCGGGGACGGTGTGGCTCTGAGCGTCCGCGGTTCTTCCGAGCGGGGGCGGGGAGATGTTCCGGCGCCTCGGGTCGTTGACGATGCGGTCGACGTGCGGGTCGGGGCCGAGTGGTCGGGCGACTGGTACGTCTGGACTTCGGGGGCGGCGGTTTCGGGGCCGCACTCAGGGGAAGTGGGGGCGCGCCACGGGTGGGGGCTCGGGCCCGGGAAGATTGGTTCTGTCGGTCTTGCGGTTGGGGACTCTTCCACGCGTACGGACAAAAAATGCCTCAAGAGTGACGCGCTGCACTCAGAAGAAGATGCGGGTGTGGTTGCGGGGTTTTTGGGGGACTTTGGTGGGGAAGCGCAGGCGGGAGGATCATGCGCCGAGGCGGCGGCATTGAGGCTGGTGCCGGGCGTGATGGTGTTTGCGACACCCGAGGTGGATGATCTGTCTACCTTGCACGGGCCTCATCGGGCGGACGGCCGTGGCGAGGCTCGCCCGACGGCCGTAGGCTGGCCGGGCGTCGATAGTGTGGACCGGTCTTCAGTCTCCGGAACGCACGTGTCGCCTACCGACCCGTTCCTCACCAACAGGGATAAAACGGTGCATGAGTTCGGTGTTTCACGTGAAACCGAGTCGCCTCTCGGCCCCAGTGGGTCTGCGGGGATCGGCTTCGGCGACCCCCTTGGCACCAACACCTTGGATCAAGGTGTGCCATCGCCCCGAGTAGGCAGCGGTTATGTGCCGCGCGCGGCCTCGGGGCAGGTCTACGGAACGCCGGTGCCGCCGCCCGGGCCCGAGGAGCCGCGCCTTCCTGCGCCGCGGTCCGCGCCACCCGCGCCCTCCGTTGCGTCTTCGCCAGTCCCGGTTTCGGCATCGCCGGTCTCGTCGTCGCCCGTCTCGTCCTCCCCGGCTTCTCCGGTGCCGACATCGGGTGACCCGATTGCTCCGGCCGGACCCTCGTTCGGACCGGCGAGCCCCACGTTCGGCGCTGACGAGCATGTTTCACGTGAAACGCCGGGCGCGGATGAAGACGATCCCCCGCTAGCCATGGAAGCGTTGCGAGCTGTGCAGATCCTCAACCCGAGCGGCGAAATCACCATGCCGCGTCCGGACCACCCGAGGGTGCTCTGCGTCGCGAACCAGAAGGGCGGCGTCGGTAAGACGACCACGACTGTGAACCTCGCGGTCGCCCTGGCGCTGCATGGCAACCGCGTGCTCGTCGTCGACCTCGACCCGCAGGGCAACGCCTCCACCGGCCTCAACGTGCCTCACCACGCCGGCGTACCGGACGTCTACGACTGCCTGATCGACAACGTTCCGCTGTCCGAGGTCGCGCAGCCGGTGGAGGGCATTCCGAACCTCTTCTGCGTGCCGGCCACGATCGACCTCGCCGGCGCGGAGATCGAGCTCGTCTCGGTGGTCGCGCGCGAGTCCCGGCTGGCTCGGGCCATCTCGGCGCATCCGGAGAAGTTCGACTACGTCTTCATCGACTGCCCGCCGTCGCTCGGCCTGCTGACGGTCAACGCGCTCTGCGCGGCGCAGGAGGTGCTGATCCCGATCCAGTGCGAGTACTACGCGCTCGAGGGGCTCAACCAGCTGATCAACAACATCAACCTGGTTCGGCAGCACCTCAACCCGACGCTCGACGTCTCCACGATCCTGTTGACCATGTACGACCGGCGCACCCGGCTCGCCGACGCGGTCGAGCAGGACGTGCGCAACCACTTCGGGAGCAAGGTGCTCAACGCCGTCATCCCGCGGAACGTGCGGGTGTCGGAGGCTCCGAGCTACGGACAATCCGTGATGACCTACGATCCGGGTTCAAGGGGCGCGACCAGCTACTTCGAGGCCGCTCTTGAGATCGCGATGCGTGGCGTCAACACGGGAGGAACGGCATGAAGAACCGTCCACGGGGCGGCCTGGGCCGCGGCCTGGGCGCGCTGATTCCGACGGCGCCGGCCGTCGACCCTTCTCCCCCGGTGGCGCCGATGCCGGCTCCGGCTCCGCTCGATTCGCCGCCGGCCTTTCCGGATGATCAGCTTTCGCCGGTGCCGGGGGCGCGCTTCGCCGAGCTGCCGGTCACCTCGATCGTGCCCAACGCCAAGCAGCCGCGGCACGTGTTCGACGAGGAAGCGCTCGAGGAGCTGAAGACCTCCATCCGGGAGGTCGGCTTTCTCCAACCGATCGTCGTACGCGATTTGGGCGACGGTCAGTACGAGTTGGTCATGGGCGAGCGGCGTTGGCGGGCCGCGCAGGCGATCGGCAAGGAGTCCATCCCGGCGATCGTCCGCGAGACCCGCGACGACGCGATGCTGCGGGACGCGCTGCTCGAGAACATCCACCGGGCGAACCTGAACCCGCTCGAAGAGGCGGCCGCGTACCAGCAGCTGCTGGAGGAGTTCGGGGCAACGCACGAGGAGCTGGCGCGACGGATCGGCCGGAGCCGCCCGCAGATCTCCAACACGATCCGCTTGCTGAACCTGCCGGCGCCGGTGCAGCGGCGGGTCGCCGCGGGGGTGCTTTCGGCCGGGCACGCGCGGGCGCTGCTCGGCCTTGACGATGGTGAGGCCCAGGAGAAGCTTGCGCTTCGGATCGTCGCCGAGGGGATTTCCGTACGGGCGACCGAGGAGCTTGTGGCGCTCGCGCTGGCGGACGGCCCGGCCAAGAAGGCGGCACCGACCCGGCGGGCCAAGGTGCACGCGCCGGCCCTGAACGAGCTTGCCGAGCGTTTGTCCGATCGGTTCGACACCCGAGTGAAGGTCGACATCGGCCGGAACAAGGGAAAGATCACCATAGAGTTCGCGACGGTCGACGACCTGGAGCGGATCGTTGGCATGATCGGGGTGGAGGACGAGGGGTTGTCTTCCGGTGGCGGTGGGGGCGGTTCGGAGTGAGCTTTATTCGGTAGATGGGCGGTTCGGGTTCGGTTTGGTTGGTCTAAGGCACGTGATTCGTCACGTGCCTTTCTTGTTCTTTGGTTTGGGCGTTTTGTGGGGCTTCAGAATTGCCTGTCGTTCCAGATCCGGCGCTTTCCGAAATCCCAGGAGAATGGCTCTGAGAGAACCAAAACGGACGGGGGTCCCTGGTTCGCTTTGATCTTCATCTCTGCTGTCCCATCGCCCCTGGTGGGGCCTCCGTGTTGGCCCTCTTTGTCTCGACGATGAGTTGTTGGATGGTGCGGTTGACTGCCGTCGTGTCTGGACCTCTGCGGGGCGGTAGTGAGCGGGAGATGCTGCGAGTGTTCCTCGGCTTCCATCGCGCGACCCTGCCGGTGAGATGCGAGAGCCTTTCGGACGCAGATTTGCCGGGGGGACGCTGACCTTGCTCGGACTGGTTCGGCGCACATGGCCGAGGTCGAACGCACTCGAGCGCCGGCGGGGTAGGTGATCGCGCGGGTGAAGCGGGCGCGGGAGATCGAGGCTTCGGTGAGCCAAGATTTCGCTCCTGGCTTCTTGATGTGACTCGGGTCGCCGGCTGCGGCCCACGGTCTCCGTTCCGGTTGATCGTTCCGGCTCGGGGCGTCGCTGTTTAGATCCGTCGTCCAGCCGTGGCCGTCCTCCGGTGACGATGATCCGATTGAGCTGAAGTAGCTCTCCGGCCCGACATCGCGGAATCGTTGCCCTCGTGCGAATGGGCGGGGGATCCGTTGCGAGATGGAGCTGATGTTTCACGTGAAACGTTGGTCCTCGGTCTGGCGATCAACTATGGCGCCCTCGGGATCGTGCGGGCTAGTTCGCGTTGAGGCCGGCCGCTTCTCAGCGGTCCGCCCGGCGATCGTGTCCAATGCTCCGAGGACGAGCCTTCTCGGGGTCCTCGGTCAGCCTTTCTCGATGCCCTCTTAGGAGCGGACGACGGTTGCGTTCCATCGTCGTGCGGAATCCGGAAGGCGTCGTTCGTGAGGGCCTGGCCGATCTCGGCGAGTGTGAAGGTCGCCGTCGGGCAGGCGGGCGTAGGCACGTCCCCGGGCGCTTTCCGAGTTCCACCCAATGCCACGCGCCCACGCTGCGCGGACTTGTCTCGTGGGATCGGCGCCCCACAGCCTCCCGGATCCGTCTTGGTGCGTTCGACCGCCCGAAGCCTGTGACTTGCCCGAGCTAGAGATGGGTCCGGCGCGACCGCCCACTGAGGGGTCATGACTTCGCCTGTGGCCGCGCCCGACAGGTTTCACGTGAAACACGGCTCAGGCTGCGCCGGCTGCTGACGGTTCCTCTATCCGGGCTCTCGGAGATCTAAGTCAGCGCTCGCTTCTTCCCGAGCGGTCCTGTCTTCAGTTGTTCAACTCCCGACGTCCCACTGTCGACCTTCTGCCTCTGGCCGTCCTGCCTCTCGCCACCCGGCTCCTGGCTGTCGCATTTCATTGCCGTGCCGCTCAGCCGACGTCCCCTCACCCGGCCATCTCCTCAGCCGCCGTCTCGCCCATCCGCCACGCCGTTCACCTGCCCGTCCAGGATCCTCGTCGGCGTCGGCTGTTCCCTTTCGAGTGCTCCGGTCGCCCGCCGTCCAGTTTCAGTGGCTCACACCCTGACGCCCGACGGTGGCCAGCTCGGGTCAAGGGCCGCGGCACTCGGCGTCCAGGCCGTCGCACTCATGCAGTCGGCGTGATCGCTGAGGTCGCAGGCACTGGGCCCTGTTCACGCCCCCGATGGGAACAGGCGTGCCGCAGCGCGTTTCACGTGAAACAGGATGCAGAGAGTTTCGACGAGTGGCCTTTGCCGGCCAACGTCCAATCCCGGCAGCGGACAGTCGCGGCGCAGTCGGAGGCACCTCGCGAGCCCGCACCCACCGCCGGACGACCGCCCGTCCCGCGTCGGCTCCCAGGTCTGGCCAATGAGCGCCGGCGCCCCCGCGGCGGGTTAAGAGGGCGGGTTGGTATCCAACTCGCTCCAAGGCCTGCTTCTTACCGCCGGCAGTTTGGGCCGAGGAGGAGAAGCCGAGCGATGCCGTCCGGAGTCTTGCGATGCCAACCTCGAATGGGCCCGGTGTGCGTGGACGGTGAGATGCTCAATGGCAAGCTCACGGCCGTGTGCTCTCGCATGCACTGAAGATCGTGGAACCTTCGCGCCGACACTCTGTTTCACGTGAAACAGCCCGCTCTACACTCCGTCGGAGCCGGGAGCCGGGAGCCGGGAGCCGGGAGCCGGGAGCCGGGAGCCGGGAGCCGGGAGCCGGGAGCCGGGAGCCGGGAGCCGGGAGCCGGGAG
>NZ_KB903330.1 GCF_000379645.1 Paractinoplanes globisporus DSM 43857 | reverse complement strand
CGCTCCCCGCCCACCCGCGCACCCACCGCCGCCGCTCCGCCCACACCCATCTCCGCCGCTCCACCCGCCGGTGCTCATCGCCGCCACGCCCCACCAGCGCTCCACCGACCCGCGCCCACCGCCGCCACACCCACCGCCGCCACACCCACCGCCGCCACACCCACCGCCGCCACACCCACCGCCGCCACACCCACCGCCGCCACGCCCCCACGCCCACCGGCGCTCCGACGGCCCGCGCTCCCGCCGATGCTCTGCCCACCTGCGTTCCGCCCAGCCCCCTCGCTTCCGACGGATAAAAGGGAAATATCCGGATGAGGCCGGATCACTCGGCGCAGCCGAAGTAGGCGGCGGCCCCGGACCTCTGGGGCGGGGCACGTAGCGCACGGGCCCGGCCCCGGGAGCGGGTTGTCGCGCAACAGGCTCGGCCAAGACGCGCGGGCACGTCGCGCAGCAGGCTCCGCCCAGACGCGCGAGGACATCACGCAGTGGGCTTGACGCCGGGGCGGGGGCACGTCACGCGGCGGCATCTGGGCGCGGGCACGGCGGGTGTGGGATCGGCTTGGCGGCCGGGACAGCCCGGTTGTGGCGTGAGGAGGGTGAGTTGCAGCTGGCTGGGCTTGGAAGGCAAGGACTTGTGCTCGCCTCGTACGGGAAGAGTTAAAGCGCGACCAATTCTCGGACCTTGCTCGGGTCGGGGTTGACCATCGCGGTGCCGGCGGCGATGACCGTCGGGACCGTCTCGTTGCCGTCGGCCACGGCGCGGACCGATGCCGCGCCCTCGGGATCGGCCCAGATGTCGACCCAATGGAGGCGGCGGGCGTCGCGGCCGAGGGATGCACGGAGTCGCATGCAGAACGGGCAGCCGGGTCGCCAGTAGACGATTGCGCGGCCGTCGGCGGCGCTCAGCTGTTTGGCGCGGGCGTCTGTCACCGATTTGGGGAAGGCGCGCGGCGAGACCAGCGCGGCCAGGACGGCGAAGACCAGGAACAGGATCACGGCGGTGCCGGTGTTGCCGGCGACCAGCGATGTGATGCCTAAGAACAGTGCCAGGACGAACATGCCGATCGACAGTCGCCAACGTCGCATCATGGCGAAGACGCTACCTTGTGCGGGCGGCAAGACGCGGCAAGACATCGATGAGGGCGTTAGCCCAGCAGACGCTCGCGCAGGGCCGCGTCCTTGTCGGCCACCAGCTTTTCGAGGCTTGCCTGGAAGGCGGTCATCTTCGCGCGCAACGCCGGGTCGGACGCGCCGAGGATGCGGACCGCCAGCAGGCCGGCGTTTCGGGCGCCGCCGATCGACACGGTCGCCACCGGCACGCCGGCCGGCATCTGGACGATCGACAGCAGCGAGTCCATGCCGTCGAGGTGCTTGAGCGGCACCGGTACGCCGATCACCGGCAGCGGGGTGAGGGCCGCGACCATGCCGGGCAGGTGGGCGGCACCGCCGGCGCCGGCGATGATCGCGCGGATGCCGCGGTCGGCCGCCGACTCGGCGTAGTCGACCATCTTGCGGACCGTGCGGTGGGCCGAGACCACGCCGACCTCGAACGGGACCTCGAACTCGGCGAGCGCGAGAGCGGCCGCCTCCATCGTGGGCCAGTCCGAGTCGCTGCCCATGATGATGCCGACCAGCGGTGCCATTACGCGCCTTCCTGCAGCCATTTCGCGGCGCGGACCGCGCGGGCCCGGACCGAGGTCATGTCGTCGCCGAGCACGGTCACGTGGCCGATCTTGCGGCCGGGGCGGACCTGTTTGCCGTAGAGGTGGACGCGGGCGCCGGGGTCGGTGGCGAACAGGTGGTGCAGCCGCTCATCGATCGAGATGCCGCCGGGCTCGCCGCCGAGGACGTTGGCCATCGCGACGGCGGGGGCGGTCAGCGTCGTCGCGCCCATCGGGTAGTCGAGCACGGCCCGCAGGTGCTGCTCGAACTGGGACGTGCGGGCGCCCTCGATCGTCCAGTGGCCGGAGTTGTGCGGGCGCATGGCGAGCTCGTTGACCAGGATGCCGTCGTCGGTCTCGAACAGCTCGACGGCGAGCAGGCCGACCACGCCTAGCTCGGTCGCCAGGTCGATCGCGAGCTGCTGTGCCTCGAGGGCGCGGGAGTCGGCGAGGCCGGGCGCGGGCGCGAGAACCTCGACGCAGATGCCGTCCCGCTGCACGGTCTCGACCACGGGGTACGCCGCGACCTGCCCGAACGGCGAGCGGGCGACCAGCGCGGCCAGCTCGCGCCGCAGCGGCACCCGCTCCTCGACGATCAGCGGCGTGCCGGTGGCGACCAGCTCGGCGGCCTCCTCTCGGGAGGAGAGCAGCCAGACGCCCCGCCCGTCGTATCCGCCTCGGACGGCCTTGGCCACGACGGGCCAGGCCCCTGCGGCGAAGGCCTCGATCTCTTTCGTTGTGTCCACGCGGCGCCAACGGGGCACGGGCGCGCCCAGCGCGGAGAGCCGCTCCCGCATCTGTCCCTTGTCCTGCGCGAAGACCAGCGCTCTCGACCCCGGGAAGACCTTCACGCCCTCGGCCTCGAGCGCCTCGATGTGCGCGGTCGGCACGTGCTCGTGGTCGAAGGTCAGCGCGTCGCACCCCTTCGCGAACTCACGGAGCGCGGCGAGATCGGTGTGCGTGCCGATGCGCACATCGGCGGCCACCAGGGCGGCGCTGTCGTCGGGCGAGACGCTGAGCACGCGCAGTGACTGGCCGAGGGAGATGGCGGCCTGGTGGGTCATCCGGGCCAACTGGCCGCCGCCCACCATGCCGACTACGGGCAGACCGGTTCGGGTATCCATCGCCCCGCAAGCCTAGCGACACCCCAGCTCAAGCCTCGGTCGACCCCAGCCGCGCGACGAGGGCCTCCGGGGCGTTGACCGGGCGGTCGCAGACAAAACCACGGCAGACGTACGCGGTCGCGCGTCCCTCGAGCAGGGGCCGGTCCGCCAGCAGGGGCACTCCGGGGCGATCCGGCTCGCCGGCGACGATCACGGCGCCGGGCGGGGCATGGCGGTGGGCCAGGGCCACGAGGTCATCTTGCGCTTCGAGAGTGCTCACAGCGATCTCGTACGGGCCGGAGAGCGCCGCCTCGGCCACCGCGGCGGAGTAGCCCGCGAAACGCGGATGGCTCACGATCAGCGGCGCCACCTTCTCCAGCGCGACGTCGGCGGCCTCGCGGTAGGTGGTGTCGCCGGACAGGGCGGTGTAGGCGACCAGCGCCGCGCAGACCGACGAGAAGCCGGCGGGTGTCGCGTTGTCGGTCGGGTCGGCGGGCCGGGTGACCAGGCGTTCCGCGTCGTCGGCGGTGTCGTAGAAGCCGCCCTCACCCGTCCCGAAATGCGCGAGCCCCACGTCGAGCAGTGTTTTGGCCAGGCCGAGCCAGCGCCCGTCGGCGGTGAGCTGGTGCACGGCGAGGAACGCCTCGGCGACGCAGCCGTAGTCCTCCAGCACCCCGGCCGGCTCGCCGGCCACACCATCCCGCGAGACGCGCCGCAGCCGTCCGTCGACCAGGTGCCGGGTGGCGAGCACCTCGGCCAGCTCGATCGCCGCTACCCGGGTGGTGTCGTCGCCGGTCAGCGCGCCGTGTTCGGCCAGCGCGGTCACGGCGAGCCCGTTCCAGGAGGCGACAACCTTGTCGTCGCGGGTCGGCTGAGGTCGGCCCGCGCGAGCTTCAAGCAATTTCTCCCGTACGCGTGACCAGCGCGCGACCAACGACGGCTCGGCGGCGTCGATGTCCCGGGCGAGCACGAGCACGCTGCTGCCGTGCTCGAACGTGCCCTGCTCGGTGACCCGGAACAGGTCGGCCGCCCAGGCGCCGTCCTCCGCCCCCAGAACCTCCGTGAGCTGAGCCGGCGTCCACGCGTAGGTGAGACCCTCCACCCCCGCCGCGTCGGCGTCCAGCGACGAAGCGAGCCCACCGGCCGGGGTGGCCAGGTCGCGCAGCAGGAAGGCGGCGGTCTCGTCGGCGATCCGGCGGGCGAACGGGTCGTCGGTGAGGCGCCACAACTGGGTGTACGCCCGGAGCAGCAGCGCGTTGTCGTAGAGCATCTTCTCGAAGTGCGGCACCGTCCAGTGCGCGTCGACCGAGTAGCGCGCGAACCCGCCCGCGAGCTGGTCGTAGATGCCGCCGCGGCCCATCCGCTCGGCCGCCTCGCGGACCACCTCGAGCGCCTCGGCCGAATCGGTCCGCTGGTGGTGCCGCAGCAGGAACAACAGAATCATGTGCGGCGGGAACTTCGGCGCGCCGCCGAATCCCCCGTACGTCCGATCCTGGTCCTTGAGAAGCGCGGTGACCGCGGCCGCAAGCAGTTCCGCCGAGATCGGCGCGGTCGGCCCACCCACCAACTGGGCGCCACCGATCGCCAGCACCACCGCCGCGCCCTGCTTGACAACCTCGTCGCGCTGGTCGCGCCAGGCCTCGCTCACCGATCCGAGGAGCCGGGCGAACTGCGGCTTCGGGTAGTACGTGCCACAGAAGAACGGATCGCCGTCCGGCGTCGCGAACACGGTCATCGGCCACCCGCCCTGCCCGGTCATGGCCTGCGTGGCGGTCATGTAGACGGCGTCGACGTCGGGCCGCTCCTCCCGATCCACCTTGATCGCGACAAAGCCGTCGTTCATCACCCGGGCGATGCCCTCATCCTCGAAGGACTCGTGCGCCATCACGTGACACCAGTGACAGGCGGCATACCCCACCGAGATCAGCACCGGCACGTCCCGCCGCCTGGCCTCAGCGAACGCCTCGGCCGACCACTCCCACCAGTCGACGGGGTTGTCCTTGTGCTGGAGCAGGTAGGGCGAGGTGGCGCCCGCAAGGCGATTGGCCATACCTCCACCCTCTCACGGCACCGGGAACACTTCTCCGACTAGGCTATCTTCTAAGAGACTTATTCTCGCGCAGGATGATGGAGCCCGCGATGGCGGACGACCTGGACCACCTTCCGGAAACGTTCACCTATCGCGGCGCGCGGGAGGCGGGTGTCCCCAAGCGCCGGTTTTACGCCCTGCGAGACTCCGGCGCGATCGACCAGATTTCCCGCGGCGTCTACCGGCGCACCGGGGCGTCCAGGATCGTCGATCTCGACCGCCTGGAAATCGCCCTGCGCGCCCCGTTGGCCACCCTGTGTCTGACGACGGCGTTGGCCTACCACGACCTCACGGACGCCAACCCGGCCAGCATCGACGTGGCGGTGCCGGCCGGCGCCCATCGCCCGCAGACCACGGCGCCCGTGACCTGGCACCAGTTCGACCGGGCTACGTTCGACCTCGGCCGCACAGAGTTGCCGGTGGATGACACCGTGACCATCGGTCTTTACAGTGCCGTGCGATCCGTCGTCGACGCATTCCGGCTCAGGCACCGAGAAGGCGAGGACCTCGCCTACATCGCGCTTCGCCGCTGGCTGAGACGCCCGGGAAACAGCCCGGCGACGCTGCACGAGATGGCCCGCAACTTCCCCCGAGCCGTCAAGCCGATCACCAAGGCCCTGGAGATTCTTCAATATGACTAGCCGCCCCACACGCGCGACCACCGGCGGCCGCATCTACCTCGACCTACAGAACCTCGCACGCCGCACCCGTCGAACGACCCAAGAACTTCTCCATCTCTACGCACTGGAATGCTTCCTCTCGCGGTTGACGATCTCGCCGCACGCCTCCAGCCTGGTACTCAAGGGCGGTGTCCTGCTCGCGGCCTACGGATCTCGTCGACCCACTCGCGACATCGACTTCCAAGGACAGAGGCTCTCCAACGATCTGTCGAGCATGCTCGCTCTGGTTCGCGACATCGCCGACGTCGAGGCCAACGACGGTCTGCGGTTTCTGCCCGGGACGGCGAACGCCGAGACCATCCGCGAAGGCGACAATTACCAGGGCGTTCGCGTGAGTCTTCGGGCGAGCATCGCGACGGCCGAGATCACCTTCCACGTGGACATCAACGTCGGCGACCCGATCCGGCCGGCTCCTGAGACGGTCGTGCTGCCCGGCCTACTGGGCCGCGACGTGCATCTGCTCGGCTATCCGCTCGCCATGGTGCATGCCGAGAAGATCGTCACCGCCATCGATCGCGGCCAGACCAACACGCGCTGGCGCGATTTCGCCGACGTGCACACGCTGTGCGGCCGCCACCCGATCCGGGGCACGGACCTGCGTGCCTCGCTGACCGGGGTTGCCGCCCATCGAGAGGTCCGCCTGGTCGCGCTGGCAGAGGTCCTGGCTGGATGGTCTGGCGTGGCCCAGCCGAAATGGTTGGCCTGGCGCCGCAAGCAGCAGCTGACCGGCCAACTTCCGGCCACATTCGACGAGGTCCTCGAGCGGGTGATCGGCTTCGCCGACCCGGTGATCCTCGACTGGATCCGGCCCGAGGCGACCTGGGACCCCGGCGCCGGCTCTTGGGCCTAGGCCTTGCTGCGGAACACCGCAACTACGTTTGCGGTCCGCCGTCAGGAGGCGTCGTCGGCCCGCAGCGGGCGGATGTTGTCGGGGGAGGCCTCGAAAAGCTGCGTCAACGCCTGGACAATACGGTCGGCCGGCATGGGCTTGCAGAAGTGGTAGCCCTGGGCGTTGGGGCAGCCCAGCTCGATCAGGGCGGCCCGCTGCTCGGTCGTCTCGACGCCCTCGGCGACCACGCGGACGCCGAGCCGGGCGCCCAGCTCGACGGCTCCGCGGACCACCGCCTCGGCCGCCGCGGAATCGATCATGTCGTCCACGAACGAGCGGTCGATCTTGATCTCGTCGACCGGGGCTCGGGTGACTATCGCCAGCGAGGAGTAGCCGGTGCCGAAGTCGTCCAGCGAAAGTTGTACGCCCGCGTCGCGGAGCTCGGTCAGGACGTCGTCGACGATGGGCTGGTCGCTGACCGCGACCGACTCGGTGATCTCGAGGACCAGGCTGCTGGCGGGGGCGCGGTGGCGGCGCAGGGCCTCGGCCACCTGGGCGGGGAAGCCGGGGTCGAGCAGGCTGCGGGCCGAGACGTTCACCGAGACCGGGAGCTCGACGCCGGCCAGGCTCCAGGCGCCCGCGGCCTGCAGCGCGAGGTCGAGCACCCGGCGGGTGAACGGGGTCAGCAGCTCGGTGTGCTCGACGGTCCGGATGAAGTCGTTCGGGGAGAGCTGGCCCCGGCGCGGGTGACGCCAGCGCACCAGGGCCTCGACGCCGGTCGGCGCGGCGGTGATCAGGTCGACCGCGGGCTGCAGGTTCAGCACGATCTGGTCGTCGGCGGCGAGCGCGTCCTGCAGCTCGGCCAGCAGCGCCAGCTCGTCGGTGGTCATCGCGTCCTGGCTGGTGTCGTAGGTGGCGATCGCCAGTTCCTGCCGCTTGGCCTGGTCGAGGGCGAGCGACGCGCGGCGGACCAGCTCGGCCAGCTCGACGCGGCCGGCCCGGGCCACGACCACACCGACCACAATCTCCACCGCCAGCCGTACGCCGGACACCTCCATCGGCAGCGCGAGGTGCTCGACCAGCTCGCGGGCCCGCCGCACCGTCATCGGCAGCGGGCTCGGGCTCTCGTGCAGCGGGGTGGCCGAGTCGGCCAGCGCGGTGATCGCCGGGATCAGCAGCGCGAACTCGTCGTCGCCGGTGCGCGCGATCAGGTCGTTCTCGCGGGACAGTTCGGTGAGGCGCTCGGCGACCAGCTTGAGCACCTCGTCGCCGCAGCGGTGGCCGAGGGTGCCGTTGACCTCGCGGAAGCCCTTGATGTCGAGCAGCAGCAGGGCGACGTGCCGGTCGCGCTCGAGGTCGCGCAGCAGCTTGTCGCCGCCGGACAACAGGCTGCCGCGGTTGCGCAGACCGGTGAGCTGATCGTGGCTGCCGTCGTGCTCGGCGCGGTCGCGCAGTTCGGCTACCTGTTCCCGGGCCGCGGCATCATGCAGCGCCGCGGCGAGCACATCGCCGTAGGCCGAGATCGCGGCCTCGTCGCGGGGTGCGGGCAGCATCGGGTCGGCCAGCCAGACCGTGAGCTCGCCGACGACCTCGCCGGCGATCGCCATCGACCGGGTTATCGCCGGGCCGGGCAGTCCGGGCAGGACGCTGTCCTGTCCGGGGCCGTCCTCGGCGTAACGACGCTCGCCACCGGCGCCGCGCACCTCGATCTCGACGCGCCGGGCGCCGAAGACGTCGAGTGCGCCGCGCAGGCCGGCGGCGGCCACATCGGACAGGGCGCCGCCGGGCATGGCGGCGGTGGCCGCGGCGAACGCCTCCCACATCCGGCGCTCCTCGGCGGCGCGCAGGTGGAAGCGGTAGGTGCGCTGGAGCAGCCACAGCCCGGGAACGAATGCGAGCAACCACACCGGGCCGCGCACCAGGGCGAAGACGGCGCCGAGTCCGACCAGGACATTACCGACAAACATCGGGATCTTCGCGTACGGGATACGAGCGAAGATCTGTGAGGTGGCGGCGTCGTGGTGCACGGTCAGAGTGAGCGCGGCCAGCCCGAACGTGATCAGCAGGTACGCGAGGGCACCGGCGACCAGGGCGCCCTGCGTCTGCACGCTGAGCACCGGCGCGTCACCGCCGATCACCCGGGCCACGGTGGCGGCGCCGGCCGCGCCGAGCGACAGGGACGCGGACAGGTGCGCCACCTCGGCGATGTTGCGGTGCTCGTCCAGCCAGGACAGCAGCGCCCAGGCGATGGCCGCGCCGGCGAGGGTGGCCAGCGGCAGCCAGCCGGGCGGGGCGACGACGAAGCCGATGATGAAGGCGGCCTCGCCCCAGGACACGGAGACGACGCCGCGACCGAGCCGGAAGCGCAGCCGGGCAAGCTGGCCGGCCGCTACAAGCAGTGCCGCCAAGCCCACTCCGGCCATTACCGAGAGTGGACGATCGGCCGGGCGGTCGACGGGCAGCAGGACCCCGCCGACGGACACCAGAACCGCCGCGGAGACGACCGCCGCGGTCAATGCGCGGACGGCTCGGGAGCGCCCGGCGAGACCCGCCGTGGCTGTCCACGATCGACGGACGCCCGTCCCGGCGACGGGTGGGGCGGTCATGAGTTGTCCCTGTTCACGAGCGGCACTCGCGAATGCACGTGCATCTGCAGGAGCGAAAGCCGGGGGCGGGGGATGGTCATTTTCGGCGCCCCCTTCCGCGCAGGGTCGAGGGTCATTGAGACCCCCGGCGGAAGGCTAAATCAATCCCGATGAACACAACAAGGGTTGACGTACGACCCGTGTTCGGCTTTTGTCTGACCAATACGGAGAGTATTGACGCTTTCCGTCAGCGAACCGTCTCCGACGTGGTCAAACGTGGCGCTGATCGCCTTCCGCAAGAGCTTCGTCACTCTTAGTAGTATCGCCTTTGACCTCGGCTTCCACAGCGGCGTGGTCGTCCGAGGATCGATTCTGATCGACGTCAGGGCGAAGTGATTCGACATCGGACTGCTCGAGATCGGCGTTCAGCCGCGCGATCTCAGCCTCACGCTGTGTCTGCTCTGCGTCAGGGAAACTGTCGGGAAGCCGACGCAAGCGCTTGTTCATATTGCGAATCAGCAAAACAGTCGCTATGGACATCAGCACGATGACGAACAACCCCATCGGGCCGGCAAGGCCGCCCGACCGGGTGTCACCGAAGTTGTTGACCGCGAAGTTGACGTCCACCCCCCGATCGTACTGCTTTAACGGGCGTCGACGGACTCGTGGATGCCCGCAAAGAGGTCGGACTCAGGGACGGGGCTGTCGACCAGGGAGCGGGCCAGCTCGAAGTCTTCCGTGGGCCAGACCTTTTGCTGGAGCTCGAGCGGGATGCGGAACCAGAACCCGTCGGGGTCGACCTGGGTGGCGTGGGCACGCAGCGCGTCGTCGCGGACGCCGAAGTACTCCCCGCACTCGACCCGGGTGGTGATCTTGTCGCCCCGGTCGTCGCGGTCGGACCATTTCTCGAGCCACTCCGTGTACGGCGACTCGAGGCCCGCGGCGAGCATGCCCTCGTGCAGCGCGAGCATGCGCGCCCTGGTCCAGCCGGAGTTGTAGTACAGCTTCAGCGGCTGCCACGGCTCGCCCAGCTCGGGGTATTTCTCCGGGTCGCCGGCGGCGTCGAAGGCCACGACCGAGATCTTGTGGCACATGATGTGGTCGGGGTGCGGGTAGCCGCCGTTCTCGTCGTACGTCGTCATGACGTGCGGCCGGAACTCGCGAATCAGCTTGATCAGGGGCTTGGCCGCTTCCTCCGGGTCCTGCAGGCCGAAGCAGCCCTCGGGCAACGGGGGCAGCGGGTCGCCCTCGGGCAGGCCCGAGTCGACGAAGCCGAGCCAGGCCTGGTCGACCCCGAGGATCTCGCGCGCCCTGGTCATCTCGGCCCGGCGGATGTTGGCGATGTCGGCCAGCACCTCGGGGCGGTCCATCTTCGGGTTGAGAACGCTGCCGCGCTCCCCGCCGGTACACGTGGCGACCAGCACGCTCACGCCCTCGGCGACGTATTTCGCCATGGTCGCGGCGCCCTTGCTCGACTCGTCGTCGGGGTGGGCGTGCACGGCCATGAGGCGCAGCTGCTCGGTCACCGAAGAACTCCTCTTTAACGGAGTGCGAAGATGGACCCTGCCATTCTGGCCGATCCCACCGACAAGAAACGCACGAGAGGTCATCAGGTGAGCGAGACGCACACCACAAACCCGGTCTTCCCGCCGGGTCGCTACGGGCGCCGGCGCGACGGCCGCCGCCGGTCGGTGCTGCCGATCGTCATCCTGGCGCTGGTGATCGCGGCGTCCGTGCTGCTGTCGGTGAAGCTCTACCAGAGGTACGGCCAGACCGATTACCAGCCGCAGATCGTCGGCTGGCAGGAGCCGAGCGACACCACCATGACGATCAAGTTCACGGTCCGGGTGCCGGCCGGGAAATCGGCGGAGTGCGTCCTGCGCGCCCGCGACTACGGCGGCTACGAGGTCGGCACCCGTACGGTCGTCGTGAAACCCGCCGATCCGGGCGCCACCACGATCGAGGCCGAGGAAACGGTGACCACCTCGAAACGGGGCTCGGTGGGCGACGTGATGAGTTGTCAACCCGCCAAATAACCCCCTCCCGGCGCCGGTGTGAATAGTGCAAGATCGAGCAATCCAGGCGGAGTGCATACCGCTGGTAAGCTAAGTGATTCGCTCCGTTCAGCATGCAACGGCGATGCTGAGCGTTTCCCGTTCCAGCAAGGAGATCGACCGTGTCCAGTTCAGAGGCGCCCAAGACTTGGCTATCTCAGGACGCTCACGACCGGCTGCAGGCCGAACTCGACGAGCTGATCGCCGCGCGGCCCTCGGTCGCCGCGGAGATCAACGCGCGCCGCGAGGAGGGCGATTTGCGGGAGAACGGCGGCTATCACGCCGCCCGCGAGGAGCAGAGCAAACAGGAAGGCCGCATTCAGTACCTGAAGGAGTTCCTGCGTAACGCCGAGGTCGGCGAGGTGCAGAAGGCGGAGTCGATCCAGCCCGGGTCGGTCGTCACGATCTACTTCGACGACGACAAGACCGACACCGAGACGTTCCTGCTCGGGTCCCGCGAGATCGCCTCGACCACCGACCTCACCGTGTACAGCCCCGAGTCGGCGCTCGGCAAGGCCATCCTCGGCAGCGGCGCCGGTCAGACCGTGACCTACACGGCCCCGAGCGGCGCCGACATCAAGGTCACAGTCGTCGAGTTCGGCCCCTTCGAGGGATGAGTCACGGGGTGGCGTCGGCCAGCAGTGCCACCCGGTAACCGGCGCCCCGCAGAGCGCTGATCAGCGCCGCCGAGTGGTCCGGGCCGCGGGTCTCGACCGACAGCGCCACCTCCGCCTCGCCGAAGCCCAGCCGTGGGCTCTGCCGCGAGTGCGCCACATCCACCACGTTCGCCCGCTGCTCGGCGATCTCGCCGAGCAGCCGGGCCAGCTCCCCCGGCCGGTCGTCGCAGCGCACGGCCAGCCGCAGGAAACGCCCGGCCGACGTCAGACCGTGCTCGATCACCCGCAGCAGCAGCATCGGGTCGACGTTGCCGCCGGAGAGGATCGCCACCACCGGCCCGCCCTCGGCCGGCACCGCGGCGCCGGTCATCAGCGCCGCCACGCCCGCCGCCCCGGCCGGTTCCACCACCATCTTGTGCCGCTCCAGCAGCATCAGCAGCGCCGCCGAGAGGTCTTCGTCGGTGACCGTCACGACGTCGTCGACCAGCTTGCTGACGTGCGCGAACGTCAGTTCACCCGGCCGCAGCACGGCGATGCCGTCGGCGATCGTCGAGCAGCGCTCGAGCTTGCGCGGCGCGCCCGCGGCCAGCGAGGCCGGAAAGGACGCGGCGCCGCTGGCCTGCACGCCGATGACGCGTACCTCCGGTCGCAGCGCCTTCACCGCCACCGCGAGACCCGAGACGAGCCCGCCGCCGCCGACCGCGGTGACGATCGTCGCGGTCTCGGGCAGCTGTTCGAGGATCTCCAGGCCGACCGTGCCCTGCCCGGCGATGATGTCCGGGTGGTCGAACGGGTGGATGAACACCGCCCCGGTCTCGTCGGCGAACTGGCGTGCCGCGTCCAGCGCGTCGTCGACGCTCGTCCCGGCGTACTCGATCGCCGCCCCGTACCCCCTGGTTGCCGTGACCTTGGGCAGCGGCGCACCCTCCGGCATGAAAACGGTGGCGCTGGCGCCCAGCATCTTCGCCGCGAGCGCCACACCCTGGGCGTGATTTCCGGCGCTGGCGGCCACGACGCCCCGCTTGCGCTCGTCGTCCGAGAGCCTGGCGATTCGGGTGTACGCCCCGCGCACCTTGTACGACCCGGCACGCTGCTGGTTCTCACACTTCAGCCACGACGGGACGCCGGTGATGTCGGACAGCGGACGCGAGTGGATCACGGGGGTGGTCTCGACGACCCCGGTCAGCAGCTCGCGCGCGGCCTCGATGTCGGTGAGCGAAAGCAGGTCCAGCGGCACGGCGGTCATAGCATCGATCGTGCCACTTGATCACCCGAAGGCGTGACGCTGCCAGGGGTTGGCGACCTCGAGCAGGCCGGCGATCGAAAGAAGCAGCAGCTCGGAGTCGGGCGGCCCGACGATCTGCACGGCCAGCGGCAGTCCGTCCGGGCGGATGCCGACCGGAAAGACGATCGCCGGCAGGCCGGCCACGTTCCAGGGCGCGGCGTACGGCGCGTACCGCATGTTCACGGCCATGTTGTGCCGCCACGAGCCGGAGGAGTACTGCTCGGCCGGCGGCGGCGCCGACGCCAGCGCCGGAGTGAGCAGCACGTCCACGTTCTTGTCGGCGAAGAACTGGATCGACTTCTCGCGCCAGGCGTCCCGGTGCGCCTGCCGGACCAGCCCGGTGCGCGACGTCCACTTGCCGAGCCGGATGTGCTGCCGGGTGCGCGGCTGCAGCTTGCTGATGTCCAGGCCCTGCGACTCGCGGTAGGCGGCGGCGAACCAGGTGGCCAGCACCCGCAGGCCCAGCGCCGTCGGATAGCGCGGCTCGGCCGTCACCGTGTCGTGGCCGGCCTGCGTCAGGAGCTTCGCGACCGTGGCCACCGCGCCGCGGTTCGGATCATCCAGCCGTACGCCGACGACCGGCGACCGAGTCGACACGCCGACCCGCAGCTTGCCCGGCTCGACCAGCTTCACCGGGTCGCGCCCGGCGAGCACCGAGAAGCCCAGCACGGCGTCGGCCACGGTGGTGGTGAGGACGCCGTTCTCGGCGAACCCGAACCAGTCGTTGGTGCCGAGCTCGGCCGGGATCACGCCGCGGCCCGGCTTCAGGCCGACCAGCCCGCAGCAGGCCGCCGGGATGCGGATCGAGCCGAGCCCGTCGTTGCCCTGCGCGATCGGCACCAGCCCGGCCGCCACCGCGGCCGCCGAGCCGCCGGACGAGCCGCCCGGCGTACGGTCGCGGTCCCAGGGGTTGCGGGTGGCGGCCTCCTGATCGTCGGTGACCCCCCACAGGCCCATCTCGGGCATCCGGGTCACCCCGACCACGATGGCGCCGGCCCCGCGCAGCCGGCGTACCACCTCGTGGTCCTGCTCGGCGATCGGCTTGCGGGCCGCGGCCGAGCCGTCCCAGGTGGGCAGGCCGGCCACGGCGGTGTTCTCCTTCACCGCGACCGGCACGCCGGCCAGCGGCAGGTTGGCCAGGTCTTCCTGGTCGTCGACCTTCTCCGCCTCGGAGAGCGCCTCGCCGGCCCGAACCACACGGAACGCGTCCAGCGACGGGTCGGAGACCGCGATCTGCTCGATCGTGTCCGCGATGACCTGGGTGGCCGACACGTCACCGCGCCGTACCGCCCGGGAGATCTGCTTCGCGGTGGCGCCCACCCAGCTCGTGCCGTCCGACATGCCGTGCTCCGTGTTGTAGGTGTCAGCCCAGCGCCTGCTCGAGGTCGGCGAGCAGATCGTCAACGCTTTCGATGCCGACAGACAGTCGCACGAGATCGGCGGGTACTTCAAGCGGTGAGCCCGCAGCCGACAGGTGTGTCATCTGTCCCGGGTGCTCGATCAGCGATTCGACTCCGCCGAGCGATTCGGCCAGCACGAACAGTTTCGTCCGGTTGCAGATCGCGATCGCCGCCTCGGGACCGCCCGCCGCGCGGAACGAGACCATTCCGCCGAACCGCTGCATCTGCTTGGCCGCTGTCTCGTGCCCCGGGTGCGACTCGAGACCCGGATAGAGGACGCTCTCCACGGCGGTGTGCTCGCTGAGGAATCCGACGATGCGCTCGGCGTTGTCGCAGTGCCGTTCCATGCGTACGCCCAATGTCTTGATCCCTCGAAGCGTCAGCCAGGCGTCGAACGGACCGTTGACGGCGCCCATGGCGTTCTGGTGGAACGCGAGCGTGTCGCCGAGGCCGTCGGTGGCGGTGACCAGCGCGCCGCCGACCACGTCGGAGTGTCCACCCAGGTACTTGGTGGTGGAGTGCACGACGACATCGGCGCCGAGCGCGATCGGCTGCTGCAGGTACGGCGAGGCGAACGTGTTGTCGACGACCAGCATCGCGTCGTACTCGTGGGCGAGGGCGGCCAGCGCGGCGACGTCGGCCACGTTGAGCAGCGGGTTCGTCGGGGTCTCGGCCCAGATCATCCGGGTGTGGCCGGGGCGGAACGCGGCCCGCACCTCGTCCAGGTCGTCCAGCGGGACGGCGGTCCAGTCCAAGCCCCAGTTCTCGGCCACTTTCGCAAAAAGGCGATAGGTTCCGCCGTACGCGTCGCCGGGAATGACGACGTGGTCGCCGGGACGGCAGACGGCCCGCAACAGCGTGTCCTCGGCCGCGAGTCCGCTCGCGAAGGTCAGGCCGCGACGACCGCCCTCGATCGCCGCGAGGCACTCCTGGAGCGCGTCGCGGGTCGGGTTGCCGGACCGGGCGTACTCGTACCCGAGCCGGGGCGCGCCGACGGCGTCCTGCGCGTAGGTGCTCGTCTGGTAGATCGGAGGCACCACCGCGCCCGTCCGCGGGTCCGGTTCCTGGCCGGCGTGGATGGCGAGGGTGTCGAAGCCGTAGCTGTTAGCCGTCATGCTGCGCAAGGCTAGTCTCAGCAGGTGGCGGACTGCTTGTTCTGTGCGATCGTGGCGGGGTCTTTGCCCGCTTTCAAGGTGGTCGATTCGCCTGATGGGGTCGGGTTCCTCGATACCCGGCCGGTGTTCAAGGGGCATGTGCTGGTGGTTCCCCGTCAGCACGTGGTGACGTTGCCGGATTTGCCGCCTTCCGATTTACCGGGATATTTCGGACTGGTGCAGCGGGTCGCGGCGGCCGTGCCGGCGGCGCTCGGATCGCAGGGCACCTTTGTCGCGATAAATAACGTCGTTTCGCAGTCTGTTCCGCATCTGCACACGCATGTGGTGCCTCGGACAAAAGGGGACGGGTTGAAGGGGTTCTTCTGGCCCCGGACCCGCTATGCCGGCGACGAGGAAGCCACCGACTACGCCGCGAAGATAGCCTCCGAACTCGGGTAAGGGTTGCCTAACTTCCGGCGTTGCAGAGACCGGATGAAGGGAGTGACCGTGTTCCTGCGGTACAAGAAGCTCGAGCTGCCCACCCCCGACCAGGCGCTGCCCGGCCGTCTCCTGGAGATGCCGGTCGCCGCCAAGCACGTCGTCCTCGGCACCCCGATGAAGGGTCCGTGGCCGGAGGGCTACGAGGTCGCGGTCTTCGGTATGGGCTGTTTCTGGGGCGCGGAGCGTATCTTCTGGCGCCTCCCGGGTGTGTATTCGACCGCCGCCGGCTACGCGGGCGGGTTCACCACGAACCCGACCTACGAGGAGGCCTGCTCCGGCTCGACCGGGCACGCCGAGGTGGTCCAGGTCGTCTACGACCCCAGCAAGATCGCGTACGAGGACCTGCTGAAGGCCTTCTGGGAGAACCACGACCCGACCCAGGGCATGCGCCAGGGCAACGACGTGGGCACCCAGTACCGGTCCGCGATCTACACGACCAGCGACGACCAGCTGCGGATCGCGCGCGATTCCGAGCAGGCGTTCCAGCCGGTGGTCACGAAGGCCGGCCACGGCGACATCACCACCGAGATCAAGCCGCTGACCACGTTCTTCTACGCCGAGGACTACCACCAGCAGTACCTGTCCGACGCGAAGAACCCCTACGGCTACTGCAACCACGGCCCGAACGGCATGACCTGCCCGGTCGGCGTGGCCCGAGTCGCCGAGTAACCCGACAACAATGGGCGGGCGCCCACCTTCGGGCGCCTGCTCGCATGAGACCATGGCGACGGAGGAGGTGATCCCTCGTGCGCCGATATGCCAAGCCAATCGTCGTCGCGGACGATCTCACGTCGCTGCGTGGCCGCACGGCCGGCGTCGTCACGCTGCCGCGCCACCTCGACTGGTCCGGTTCCGCGGATTACGACCTTGATGGCCCCGGCCGGATCGTCGATCTCTACCGCACGATCCTGATCGAGGCCACCAAGCCGGAGGATCTCCACACGTTCCTCGATCAGGCGACACTCACTCAGCTTTGGCCCTCGATCTGGCTGCCTCCCGACCTGCGCAGGGCTTGGGAGGAGCGCTTCCCCGAGCTGAAGCGGACTGATCCCGGGGCGACCGCCGCGTAAGGTCCCCGGCATGGATCCGCGCCACCGGCGGCTCGCTGAGATCGCGCTTCAGGCCGCAGGCAATGAATACGGACTCGCTCTCGCGGGTGGATACGCCGTCCGCGCCCATGGCATGGGCGATCGCCCGAGCGGCGATGTGGATCTCTTACGGATTGGGATCGCCGGGCCGACTTCCCCGCCGTCACCGATCTGGTCATCGAGGCTTTGACGGACAGCGGTTATGCGGTCGAAATCGATGCCCGTGCGGACACCTTCGCCCGGCTGCTGGTCACCAGGACCGGCGAAGATGGCGCGGAACCCCAGAAGATGGAGTTGGCCGCCGACTGGCGCGCACATCCGCCGGTGAGCCTCAGCATCGGACCGGTGCTGCATCCGGACGACGCTGTCGGCAACAAGATGGCAGCGCTGTATGGCCGCGCGCTGCCGCGAGACTTTCTTGACATCGACGCCGTATTGGTCAGCGGCAGATATTCGAGCGAAGAGCTTCTGCAACTCGCGGAGAACGCCGACTCCGGTTTCGACCGCGCGATGTTCGCCGGCGCGCTGGGTGCTCTGGACCAGATCAGCGATGCCGCTTTTGCGCCCTACGGCGTCGGCTCCTCTGCAATCTCAGATCTTCGCGAGCGCTTCGCCAGGTGGCGGAGCGACCTGGCGTAGCGGCGCTGGAGACCCGGCAAGTGGCGGGGGTTGATTTCACGCGGGGGGCTGAAAAAGATCGACATGTCCCGACATGATCCGCACACTGGGGATCGACGCGCTAATACGCCGGGAGGTGCACCATGCCAGCGTTCAACAGCGAGGAGGAGCGGGCCGCCTGGGCTCTCGCCGAATCATTGTCCGACCAGGCGCGCACGATGATGCAGCAGGCGGAGGCCGCGCTCGAGACCTGGAAGCTCGGCAAGGAGATGAACCGGTTGCGCTGCGAGCGCCGCGGGATCAGCGCCTCGGACGCGGAGATCCGATGGGCGGAATCGGCGAACTCGAAGAACGCGCTGACCGACAACAGCTTCCACGTCGGCCTCGCCACGATGTATTTCGGCGCCGCCACCGCGAATTACTCCCGCGCGCTTTATCTACGCAGCGGCGGCGGCTTTCGGTAGGACCTATTCCTTCTGCTCGACGATCGGCGACGCCGGCGGCCTCGGCGGCCGGGGATTGTCGGACGACGCGGCGGACGCCGGGGTCGCGAGCGCGATGCCGAGCACCGCTCCCGCACTGAGCAAGCCAAGCCCGGCCAGCGACACCCGCTTAGTGTCCGGCTTCTCCATGAGCGACCTCCCTGCCGCGACGAGATATCCACGGTGCCAGGCCGAGCTGAGACGAAGCTGTGCACAACCTGCCAATCGATTGGTCTGTGTTGGGGGGCCCTGGTCGGGCAACATGAACAGATGGAGATCGCCAGCGAAACTGAGCGTAAATACGATGTCCCGGAGAGCTTCGTGCTGCCAGCGCTGGCGGGCACGGCGGGTATATGCGACGTCGCCGAGGCCGAGACCCATGACCTGGACGCCACGTACTTCGACACCGACGAGCTGACCTTGATGCGGAACCGCCGGACCTTGCGCCGGCGCACGGGCGGCGGCGACGCCGGCTGGCATCTCAAGACCCCGGGCAGCGGCGGCAGCCGCACCGAGCATCGCCTGCCCCTCAACGGCGGCGACAAGAACAAGGTGCCGGCCGAGCTGCGCGGCCAGGTCCGGGCGATCATCCGGCGGGAGCAGCTCAAGCCGATCGCCCGCCTGCGCACGCACCGGGTGGAGACGCCGCTGCGCGACGCCGCGGGCCACACGCTCGCCCTGGTCGCTCAAGACAGCGTGATCGCCGAGTCCGGCGGCGTGACCCAGCGCTGGCAGGAGGTCGAGGTCGAGCTGGTCGAGGGCAGCCCCGACGTGCTGGAGGCGGTGGAGCGCCGCCTGCTCAGCGCGGGCGCCAGGCCGGCCGCCGGCCCCTCCAAGGTCGCCCGCGCCCTCAACGGCCGCCTCGCGAAGACGCCGGCGCCGACACCGCCGACAAACCTCAGAAAGACCAAGAACCCCGTTTTCCTGTACGCCCGTGAGCAGCGCGAGGCCCTCACCGAGTTCGACCCGGGAGTCCGGCAGGGCGCCCCCGAGGCCGTGCACAAGATGCGGGTGGCGACCCGTCGGCTGCGCAGCACCCTGAAGACGTTCAAGCGCTCGTTCCCCGGCTTCGAGGAGGTCGGCGACGAGCTGAAGTGGCTCGCCGACCTGCTCGGCCAGGTGCGCGACGGCCAGGTGCAGAGGGGCAAGCTGCTCGCCGAGGTGGAGCAGGCCGGCCCCGACTTCGCCGACGCCGCCGACCGCATCCGGCACCACCTCGACGCTCAGGTCGACGAGGGCCGGGCCGCGCTGGCCGAGGCCCTGGAGAGCGAGCGCTACCTGGCCCTGCTCGACAAGGTGGACCAGCTGTCCTCGCTCCCCGGCAACGGCGAGCCCGACCAGTTGCGCCGGGCCCGCAAGAGCCTGCACAAGGCCGACGGCCTGCTCGACACCGCGTTCGCCGACGGCGTCGACGCGGAGCTTCATGACGCGCGCAAGGCGTACAAGAAAGCTCGTTATGCCGTTGAAGTTTTTGCTCCGGCCGCCGGCAAGAACGGGAAGGCCCTGGTCAACGCCCTGACCGACCTGCAGGACGTGCTCGGCGCGCACCAGGACTCGGTGGTCGCCCGCGAGCTGCTGCACGAGCTCGGGCCCGACAGTTTCTGGTTCGGCGTGCTCTGGGCCCGCCAGGAACAGGTCGGCAAGGACACGTACGCCGAGTTGCCCGTGGTGGTGGAAGCCTCGCGAAAGAAGAAGCTTCGTCGCTGGATCGGCTGAGGTTCATCTGTACGGGGTAAGAATCTCGGCATGCAGGCGGAGACGGAGTACCAGGACGAGCAGACCACCGAGCCGTACCACGGGCCGATCGCGGCGCTGGGCGGCTACCGGGTCGCCGACGACGACGATGACGACCCGGTGCTGCTGAACGCGGACGGCAGCCCGGTCGACACGTGGCGGGAGGACTACCCGTACGACGAGCGGATGTCCCGCCAGCAGTACGACCACGACAAGCGGCTGCTGCAGATCGAGCTGCTGAAGTTCCAGAACCACTGCAAGACCACCGGTGAGCGGATGGTGGTGCTCTTCGAGGGGCGGGACGCCGCCGGCAAGGGTGGCACGATCAAGCGCTTCATGGAGCATCTGAACCCGCGCGGCGCCTCCGTGGTCGCGCTCGAGAAGCCGAGCGAGCGCGAGAGCACGCAGTGGTACTACCAGCGCTACATCGATCACCTGCCGGCCGCCGGCGAGATAGTGCTGTTCGATCGTTCCTGGTACAACCGGGCCGGCGTCGAGCGGGTCATGGGCTTCTGCACCCGCGCCGAGTACCTGGAGTTCATGCGGCAGACCCCCGAGCTCGAGCGCATGCTGGTCCGCTCCGGTATCCACCTGATCAAGTTCTGGTTCTCGGTCACCCAGGGCGAGCAGCGCACCCGCTTCGCCATCCGCCAGGTCGATCCCGTACGCCAATGGAAGCTCTCGCCGATGGACCTGGCCTCGCTCGACAAGTGGGGCGAGTACACCGAGGCCAAGGAGGCGATGTTCTTCTACACCGACACCGCGGACGCGCCCTGGACGGTGGTGAAGAGCAACGACAAGAAGCGGGCCCGGCTGGAAGCGATGCGCCACGTGCTGAGCCGCTTCGACTACGAGAACAAGGACGACGAGGTGGTCGGCAACGCCGATCCGCTGATCGTCGGCCCCGCCTCGCTCGCCGTCGAGGGCATGGAGATGTCACCGCGCGTATTCCCTCGCCTGTAGTGATTTAAAAACGTTGGCGCTCGGACCGCCGTCTCGATAGCGTGGCCGTACACGTGAAGGGAGGTGGTCCGAAGTTGTATACCAACGGGACTCGTGAGGTGGCTGTCCGCTAGCCGCTGTCCTCGACAGCTTCGTTCTGTTTGGAAGTAAGACGTCGAGACCGTGTGGCAGCGGTCGAGGCTAATACCAGGCAGCCACCCGACCCCCGGGGATCCGGCCTTGTCCGACCGGACCACGTACGCGTGGAAAGAACCCCGGGGGTCGACCCATATCTGGAGCCCGTTCCGTGACGCGTGAGCTAGCCGTGCTCGGCACCGCGAGCCAGGTGCCGACCCGGCACCGCAATCACAACGGCTACCTGCTGCGCTTCGACGACGAGGTGATCCTCTTCGACCCGGGCGAGGGCACCCAGCGCCAGATGCTCCTGGCCGGCCTCGCCGTCACCCCGATCACCCGCATCTGCGTCACGCACTTCCACGGCGACCACAGCCTCGGCCTGCCCGGCACCCTGCAGCGCATCTCGCTGGACAAGGTGCCGCACCCGGTCGCCGTCCATTACCCCGCGGCCGGCCAGGAGTTCTACGACCGCCTGCGGCACGCCACGAGCTACTGGGACAACGCCGACATCGTCGCGGCCCCGGTGAGCGGCGCGAGCTTCACGGCGGAGACCTCGGTGGGGCGACTCACGGCGCTGCCACTCTGGCATTCCCTTCCCACGTACGGATACCGCCTCGACGAACCGGACGGCCGCCGCATGGTGCCGGAGCTGCTGGCCGCGCACGGCATCGCCGGGCCGGCCGTGAGCGAGCTGCAGCGCGCGGGACGGCTCGGCGACGTGACGCTCGAGCAGGTCAGCGTGGCCCGCCCCGGCCAGAGCTTCGCGTTCGTCATGGACACCGGCCTGTGCGACAACGTCTTCGCCCTGGCCGAGGGCGTCGACGTGCTGGTGATCGAGTCGACGTTCCTCGACGAGGACGCGACGATGGCCGAGATGGTCGGGCACCTGACGGCGGCGCAGGCAGCGTCGGTCGCGCGCGTGTCGGGCGTACGCAAGCTGGTCCTGACGCATTTTTCGCAGCGTTATCAGGACGCGTCCCGGTACCTCGACGAAGCTCGCCCCGAGTTCGCCGGCGAGATCATCCTGGCCGAGGACCTGATGCGCATCCCGTTCCCGCCTAGAAACGCCAGCGGGTAGCGCCGTACGGCTCCTCGGTCGCGACTCCCACCACGGTGTCGAACGTGAACCGGTAGACGTGCCACGGCGGCGGCCCGGCGCTCGGCGCGCTGAACGGCGCGGTCAGCGCGTCGCCCTCGACCTGGGCCGGCCAGCCGCCGTCCCGATAGGCGGCGGCGATCCGCTCGAGGGTCTCGGTCTCGGTCGCCCGGGCCGCCGTTCCCTCGAGCACGAGGTCGATCCCGGGCAGCCGTACGGAGATGGTGCAGCGCGGGTTGACGGCCAGGTCGCGGGACTTGCGAGTGGTGGGGTTGCTGGTGAAGTAGAGGTGGCCGTCCAGCCACTGCGCGCCGACCCCCGCGGCGTGCGGGGTCCCGTCCGGGCGGCAGGTGCCCAGGAAATGCGTGATCGCCGGGGAGGCCGGCGTGGAGAGCGCGCTCTGGGCCCGGCTCCACGGCAGCTCGGCGTCACCGTAACGGTCGATGTTTGTGGTTTCCCGTGGTTCGCTCATGCCCGATTAGACCGCCGTCGCGGCCCGGATTCATCGGTGGCTTCGCTCGGGGAGACCGAAAGAGGGCAGCACGCTCGTCTCGAACCGGGTCAGCGCGCTGATCCGGTCGCCGCTGAGGCCGAGCACGTAGAGGCCGACCGGGCGGCCGACGCCGTTCGGGCCGCGCAGGTAGGCGCCGAACGCGGGCTGGCCGTTGGCCCGGGCCGGGATCAGGTCGAAGCGGCGGCCCGCGGCGAAGATGCCGGCGCTGAACCGGGCGACGAGGTCGCGCCCCACGTACTCGAAGGGGATCGGCGGCATCGACATGAAGACGTCGTCGGTCAGCAGGTCGACCAGCGCGTCGATGTCGGCGGCCTCCCACGCTCGGACGAATCGTTCGACGATGGCGTCCTCGGCCGTGGTGTCGTCTGCCGGCTTTTGCGCGTTTTGCGGGGGTAGCGCGGCCCGCGCTCGCTTGAGGGCGCTCTTGACCGCGTCGACGCTGGTGTCGAGCATGGCGGCCACCTCGTCGGCGTGGAAGCCCAGCACGTCACGCAGGATCAGCACGGCGACCTGCCGGGGCGGCAGGGTCTGCAGGGCGGTGACGAAGGCCAGCGAGATCGTCTCGCTCCGCTCGTAGAGATCCTCGGGCCCCAGCAGCGCGTCCGGGATCGGCTCCAGCCAGACGACCTCGCCCAGCCGGGTCGGCTCGGGCGGTTCGACCCCCGGCACGTCCCACTCCTTCGCCCGGCGGCGGGCGGCCGACCGGCGGGCGTTCAGGCACCGGTTGGTGGCGATCCGGTACAGCCACGTGCGCATCGAGGCCCGGCCCTCGAACTCCGCGAGCCCCTGCCAGGCCGCGAGCATCGTGTCCTGCAGGGCGTCCTCGGCGTCCTGCAGCGAGCCGAGCATCCGGTAGCAGTGCACGCGCAGCTCCCCGCGGTGCGGCTCGGTCAGCTCCCGGAACGCGTCTTCGTCGCCGGCCCGGGCCCTGGTGATCACATCGACCGCCACGTCCCACCTCCTCCCCCGTACCGACACCGGCCGTGCGGCAAACGGGTCGCGACCCCTTTCGGAAGATCGCGGTGTCTCCATCAGCACATCGAAAGGAGACCCACCATGGCAAGGATCATCGTCAGCGAAAACATCACCCTCGACGGCGTCAGCACCGACCCGACCGGGGAGGAGGGCACGACGCACGGCGGCTGGTTCACCCGCATCGACGACGCGGACCGCGCGGCCTGGGCCGCGGCCGAGGAGGACGAGGCGATGCACGTCGACGCGGTGCTGATGGGCCGGCGCAGCTACGACTACTTCGCCCCGCGCTGGGCGGACCGGCCCGGCTCCTGGGCCGAGAGGTTCAACAGCCTGCCGAAGTACGTGCTGACGTCGTCCCCCGACCCGCTGGCCTGGCGCAACTCGACCGCGGTCAGCGGCGACCTGACCGAGGTGGCCGCGAAGCTGAAGCAGGAGGTCGACGGCGACATCGTCGTCTACGCCAGCGGCAGCCTCATCCCCACCCTGATCAAACACGACCTGGTCGACGAGCTACGCCTGATCGTCTTCCCGGTCCTGGCCGGCGCCGGCCGAGCCATGCTCGCCGACAGCGGCAGCATCCGCCCGCTACGCCTGATCGAATCCCACCCGATCGGCACCAACCTCACCCACGTCACCTACCGCCCGGCCTAGCCATCACGGGCCGCGCCCACGGGCGCGGCCCACCACTCGGCCGGGCGGTACGGTCGGGCGGTGACGGCGATGGTGCGTACGGGGAATGACGTTGATCTTTTGCCGGTGGGGGCCTTGCATTTTCGGTCGCGGGCGGCCGCCTATGCGCACATCCTGCCGGCCGAGACGTTGGCTTCGCCGTCGGCGGCGGCGCTGGCCGCTTGGTGGGTTGAGCGGTGGAAGTGGGAAAACGAGACGCATCGGCTGAGCGTGGCCGAGGAGTTCGAGCGGGTGGTCGGGTTCAGCTATGTGGGGCCCAGTGAGACCGAGGGCGCGGCCGAGCTCTACGCGATCCACGTCGACCCGGTGCTGGTCGGCAGCGGGGTGGGGCTCCTGCTCATGGAGAACGCGCTGCTCCAGCTCGAGGAGATCGGCGGCGAGCGGGCGGTGCTCTGGGTGCTGGAGGACAACGAGCGGGCCCGCCGGTTCTACGAGCGCGGTGGCTGGACAGCCGACGGCGAGACGCGGGTGGAGCCGATCAGCGGGGAGCCTGTGCGGCAGCTGCGGTACGGCCGGCCGCTGAAAGGCTGACGGAGAGAGGAACCGGACGACCGGCCCAGTTCGGCCGCCCGGTCACCCCCCAGGACTCCATCGTCAGGCCGGGCGACGCCACCGCACAGGAAAGCAACCGGCAACCGACCGGCAATAGATCAACGCGAGATCATCGGGACAGCGCGAGGTGGAAACGCTCGCGCTCCTCCCCCTCCAGGCCGAAGGCGTCGGCCAGCAGCCGGGCGGTCTCGGGACGCGGTCGCCCGGCGCGGCCGGACTCCAGGTACCGGATGGTGCGCACGCTCAGGCCGGTGCGTTCCGCGAGGTCCTCCTGGGACATGCCGCGACGCAGTCGGTGGCCGCGGATTCCGGGCGCGGCAACGGAAGTGCCACCGGGGGCAAGCTTTCCGCGGAGGGCGGCGGCTTGCGGGTGACCCAGGTCCGAGAGGATTTCGTACGCCTCGCGCCAGCGCTCAACCGCAGTGTCGGGGTCGCCGAGTGTCTCGTACAGGTCGCCGAGGTGGGCGAGGATCTGCGCCTCGACCGCGGGGTTGCCGGTGCGCCGGGACAGCCGCAGGCCCTCCTCGAAATGCCGGGCCGCGCGGTCGTGCTCGGCGGTGTGGTGGTGCAGCAGGCCCAGGCTGTCCCGGGTGATCGACTCGTTCTCCCAGTCGCCGGCCCGCTGCTGCAGCGCGAGCGCCTCGGTGAAGTACGGCAGCGCGGTCTGCGCCTCGCCGCGCTGGGCGTGATACCAGCCGACCGCGAGCGCCGCCTTGCCCTCCCAGACCGGGTCGTCGAGGGTGCGGAAGAGGTCGAGCGCCGCGCCCGCCTCGCTGAGCGCCCGTTCCTGGTCGCCCTGCAGCCACCACAGGTAGGACAGGATGAAACGGCACTCGGCACGTCCGGTGTCGTCCACGGCCAGGGTCAGGGCCCGGGCCAGGTTGTCCTGGGCCTCGTCGAACCGCTGCCGGCGGGCGTCGGCGACCGCCAGGAACGAATACGCGTACGCCAGGGCGGGCCCGTCGCTGAGCGTGGCGGCCGCATCGAGGGCGACCGCCCAGGCCGCGCCTTCGTCGTCCCAGCGGCGCTCCTCGTGCAGGAACGAGTCGAGCGCCCAGCTCAGCTGCCACGCCTGCGTGTCCAGGCCCTCGTCGCGGGCCTGCCGGACGGCGGCGAGCAGCGTCTCCCGCTCGCCGGTGAGCCAGGCGATCGCGGCCTTCATGTCGACCAGCGGGCTGGGCCGGGAGTCGTCGGCCGGTGCGTTCAGCGTCATCGGGATCGGCGCCCGGGTCGGGTTGAGCACCAGGTCGGCCTGGTACGCCGTGTGCGTGTAGTGGTCCATCAGCCGGGTCAGGGCCGCACGCCGCTCGGCGGCCGGGTCGGTGGCGCGGGCCAGCTCGGCGGCGTAGGCGCGGATCAGGTCGGTCATCGCGTACCGGCCGGGAGTGGGCTCGGTGACCAGGGCCGAGTCGGTGAGCTCGCGCAGCAGGCGGCGGCACGCGACCGGCGGGCTTCCGGCGAGCGCGGAGGCGGCGGTGAGCGCGATGTCGGGGCCGGCGGCCAGGCCGAGCAGCCGGAACAAGCGGGCCGCCGCGGGCACGAGCCCGTGGTACGACCAGGAGAACACGGCCCGCAGGTCGTCGAGGGCCTCGAGCCGGCCGGCCGGGCGGCGCAGTTCGGCGGTGAGTGCGGCGAGGGCGGCCAGCGGGTGGCCGGCCGTGCGCACCCGGGCCGCGGCCAGCGTCACGGCGAGAGGGAGCCGGCCGCACGCCCGGACGATCTCGGCCGCACCCGGCTCGGTGGTGCCCACCCGCTCGTGGAAGAGCTCGATCGCCTCGTCCTCGCCGAGAACGTCGAGGTCGATCGGGCGGGCGCCGACGGCGGCGATCAGGCCGGTGAGCCGGCGCCGGCTGGTGACCACCGCGCGGGTGTGCTCGCCGGCAGGCACCAGCGGCAGCACCTGCTCGTCGTCCCGGACGTTGTCGAGGATCACGAGCAGCCGCAGCGACTCGGTGAGGTCGCGGTAGAGCGCCTGCCGGCCGTCCCGGTCGGCGGGCATCCGGTCGGGACCGACGCCGAGCGACTCGAGCAGCAGCCGCAGTGCGTCGGCGGGGTCGCGCGGGTCGGCCTCGGCGAAGCCGCGCAGGTCGATGTGGTGACGGCCGTCCGGGAACACCTGCGTCGTCCGGCGGGCCCAGTGGACGGCCAGCGAGCTCTTGCCTACTCCCGGCGGCCCGGAGATGACGGTGACGGCCGGCGACGGTGAGTCGAGGACGGCCAGCTCGGCCGAACGGCCGATGAAGCCTGCGATCGGGGGTGGGACGGACATGCGGTCGCAGCACCTCCACTGTGGATCCGCCCCAACTATAGGTGGGCGGGAGCGCGCGACCGAGATATTGCGGGGGAACCTGTGGTCACGCGCTCCCGCCAACCGCCCCGCCCGAACCGGGGGTCGCGCCTGGCCGGAGGCGCTGGACCAGCGGAGGCGTGCCGGTCCTGTACCAGTTCAAGGGCGGGTCCTGTTGCGGGATGCCACGGCGCTGGCGGGGCGCTGCGGCTTCACCGCTGGGAGACGTCGGCCGGGCTCGTGAGCCGTGGCCTGCCGGGGGAGGTCAAGCTGTCGGCGACGTCGGAGCCTGATGGAGTTGTCAGTCGAAGTAACCGCGGTTGCGGGCCCCCGGGTAGCCGTGCCGGTCGGCGTTGTCCTCCACTCCGGCGCGCAGGCCGGGCATGGCCCGGATGCTGTTCAGGTCGTGCCGGACGGTCCAGGCCTCACGCCACGGCCGGCGGGACGCGGCGTCGGCCCGCTCGGCCAGGCGGCGCGGGGCGCACGGCCATCGCCATCCACACCAGACACAGTTGCCGTCGAGGCCCGCCTCGGCGTGCCGCCCGAGCATCTGCTGGGCGTCGCGCCAGAGCATGCGGTCCACGATGTCGGCCGGCGCTTGGTCGGCGATGACCATCCGTCACTCTCCGTCGGGACGTGCTGCAACCTCCGGTACGACTCATACAACCGCACCCGCCCACCGGCCGGTCGGACTTTCTGTGCGATTGCCATTGCGGACCGTCACCGCTCCTGTTCGCCGTGGGCGGACGGCGCGGCGGCATAGACCGGCGTCGGAGCGTTGTTGAGGCGGTCATGGATACCGAACACACGAGTGTCGAACCTGAGGCGCTCGACGCCTACAGCCGCATCGTGACCGGTGTCGCCTCCAGCCTGCTCCCCTCGGTCGCCGCGCTCTCGGTGCGCACCAGCCGCGGGGCGGGCGCCGGTTCGGCGGTCACCTTCACCGACGACGGCTTCCTTCTCACCAACGCCCATGTCGTCGCCGGCGCCACCAGCGGTACGGCCGCGTTCGCCGACGGCAGCGAGTCAAAGTTCGACGTGGTCGGGGCAGACCCCCTCTCCGACCTCGCCGTGGTCCGTGTGCAGAACCCGGGCGCACCGGCGGCGCCGCTCGGCGACGCCGACCGACTCAAGATCGGCCAGCTGGTCGTGGCCGTCGGCAACCCGATGGGCCTGGCCGGCTCGGTCACCGCCGGAGTGGTCTCCGGCCTGGGCCGGTCGCTCCCGGCCCGGGACGGCCGGCGGGTCCGCATCATCGACAGTGTCATCCAGACCGACGCGGCGCTGAACCCGGGCAACTCGGGCGGCGCGCTGGCCGACTCCACCGGCACAGTGGTCGGCATCAACACGGCGGTCGCCGGCTACGGCCTCGGCCTGGCCGTCCCGATCAACAGCACCACCCGCACGATCATCGGCGAGCTGGTCGCCTCGGGCCGGGTCCGCCGGGCCTGGCTGGGCGTGGCCGGTCTCCCCGCTCCGCTCCCGCCGCAGCTGGCCGCCCGCCTGGGCCAAAAGGTGGGGCTGCGGGTCGTCGAGGTCGTCCCGGGCAGCCCGGCCGGAAACGCCGGGATCTACCTGGGCGACATCCTGATCTCGGCCGGCGGTCAGCCGCTGCAGACCGTGCAGGCCCTGCAGCGGCTGATGCTCAGCTCCGCGATCGGCAACAACCTCCCGATCACGCTGCTCCGCAAGAACGCCCTGGTCGACGTCGTAACCATCCCCGCCGAGTTGAGCTGACCCCCACCGCGGCCCTTTGCTCTGCGCACCTATACGCGCCGTGCGTATAGGTGCGCAGAGCAGGGCGCATAGGTGCGCAGAGCAGGGCGTATAGGTGCGCAGAGCAGGGCGTATAGGTGCGCAGAGCAGGGCGTATGGTGCGCAGAGCAGGGCGTATAGGTGCGCAGAGCAGGGCGTATAGGTGCGCAGAGCAAAGGCGGCTCAGGCTAGGTGGGCTAGGAGGTCCTGCCTGGTGAGGACGCCGGCGGGCTTGCCGTCGATCAGGACCAGGGCGGCGTCGGCCTTTTCCAGCAGGGCCACCGCCTCGCCGACCGGCTGGCCGCCGCCGATCATCGGCAGGGAGTCGCCCATGTGGCGCTCTATGGTGTCGTGCAGGTGGGCCTGGCCGGTGAAGAGCGCGTCGAGCAGGGCCTTTTCCGCTATCGAGCCGGCCACCTCGCCGGTCACCACGGGCGGCTCGGCCTTGAGCACCGGGAGCTGGCTCACGCCGTACTCCCGCATGTAATCGATCGCGTCGCGCACCGTCTCGGTCGGGTGCACATGGATCAGCGGCGGGGTCCGGCCGTCCTTGCCCGCCAGCGCGTCGGCCACGGTCGGCGCGTCCTCCGAGCTGGTGCGCAGGAAGCCGTACCGGGCCATCCAGTCGTCGTTGAAGATCTTGGACAGGTACCCGCGGCCGCCGTCGGGCAGCAGCACCACGATCACGTCCTCGGGACCGGCCGCACGGGCCACCTCGAGCGCGGCCACCACGGCCATCCCGCACGAGCCGCCGACCAGCAGGCCCTCCTCGCGGGCCAGCCGCCGGGTCATCTCGAACGAGTCGGAGTCGGAGACCTCGATGACCTGGTCGCAGATGTCCGGGTCGTAGTTGGCCGGCCAGAAGTCCTCGCCGACACCCTCCACCAGGTATGGCCTACCGGTGCCGCCGCTGTAGACGGAGCCCTCCGGGTCGGCGCCGATCACCCGGACCGGGCCCTGCTCCTTGAGGAACCGCCCGACGCCGGTGATCGTGCCGCCGGTGCCGACGCCCGCGACGAAGTGAGTGATCTTGCCGCCGGTCTGTTTCCACAGCTCGGGGCCCGTCTCCTCGTAGTGTGAGCGCGGGTTGGCCGGGTTGCTGTACTGATCGGGCTTCCACGCGCCGGGCACCTCGCGGGCCAGCCGGTCGGAGACGTTGTAGTAGGAACGCGGGTCCTCGGGGGCGACCGCTGTCGGACATACGACGACCTCGGCGCCGTACGCCCGGAGGACGTTCTGCTTGTCCTCGCTGACCTTGTCGGGGCAGACGAAGATGCACTTGTAGCCGCGCTGCTGCGCGACGAGGGCCAGGCCGACACCGGTGTTTCCGCTGGTCGGCTCGACAATGGTGCCACCCGGCCAGAGCAGGCCGGCCTTCTCGGCGTCGAGCACCATCCGCATGGCGATCCGGTCCTTCACCGAACCGCCGGGATTGAAGTACTCGACCTTGGCCAGCACGGTGGCGGCGATGCCCTCGGTGACGTGGTTGAGTTTGACCAGTGGTGTGTCACCGATGATCTCGACGACGCTGTCGTAGTAACGCACGCTTTAGATTACGACGGCCTGGTCCCGTTGCTTCTCCCACTCCAGGAAGCGCTCGGTCTCGGCGAGCACGGCGCCGGCCAGCCACGTGATCATCACGGCGTCGTCGGCCAGGCCGACGACGAACAGGAACGCCTCCGGGATGAGGTCGATCGGCGAGACGATGTACGCCGCGGCGCCGGCCATCAGCGCCACCCGCATGCCCCCGTCGTACTGTCCTTTTGCGGTCGCTTTCAGCATGCGGGGCAGGGCCGCCAGGCGCTTGCTCACCGACGGGCCGCCCCGGGCACCCGACGTAAGTGCCCTGGCCAGCGCGGTGAACGCCGCCGCCCTTCTCAGCTTTTTCGCCATCATTTCCCCTCTCTCTGCCACTCCAGCATGACTTGAGCGCGCCATGATTGCCTCTCGCGGGAACGAGTTAGCCTCGAATCCAAGCCGGATTGGGAGGGGGACCCGTGAGCGGCATCGAATTCAGCGCGGAGGATTGGCGCCGGTTCAAGGTCGCCGGCCAGGTCGTCGGTGGCATCACCGGCACTCTCGCCGTGGTGGCCGCCGGCTCGGCCGGGCTGCTGCTGCGCCAGGCGGCCGACGCGCGCCGGATCATCCCGCTGGCCGAGGCGCCCCCGCCGCGCGGCGACGGCCTGTACGGCGCGAAGTTCGGCGGCAAGCCGATCACCATGGTCATCCTCGGCGACTCCTCGGCCGCCGGGTACGGCGTGCACCGTCCCCGCGAGACACCGGGCGCGCTGCTGGCCACCGGAGTCTCCCGCCGCCTGAGCCGCCCGGTCCGCCTCTACCGCGTGGCCGTGGTCGGCGCGATGTCGGCCGGACTGCCATACCAGGTGGACGCCGCCCTCGAGTACGAGCCCGACGTCGCGGTGATCTTGATCGGTGGCAACGACGTCACCCACGTCTCGGCCCGCGACCAGGCCGTGCACTATCTGGGCGACGCGGTGCGCCGGCTGCGCGAGACCGGCTGCAAGGTCGTCGTCGGCACCTGCCCCGACATCGGCGCGATCCAGCCGATCAAGCCGCCGCTGCGCTGGCTCGCCCGCAAGTGGAGCCGCGACCTGGCCGCCGCGCAGACCGTCGCGGTGGTCGCGGCCGGCGGCCGTACGGTGTCGCTGGTCAACCTGCTGGGCCCGATCTTCGAGGCCGACCCGGTGCGCATGTTCTCCTCCGACCACTTCCACCCGTCCGCCGAGGGCTACGCCCGGGCCGCGTCCGTGGTGCTGCCGACCCTGCTGGCCGCGCTCGGCGAGGACGACCGCCCGGCCGCCGCGGTCGGTATGAGCAACCTCGAGGAGGCCGCCCAGGAGGCGGTGCGCTCGGCCGGCACCGAGGTGAGCCCGGGCAAGACCGGCGGGCGCCGGGTGCTGCTGCGCCGGCACCCGTGGTTCGGCGAGCCGCGCGCCTGGTTCGGACACAAGGCGGCGCTGACGGCCGACGGAGCCACCGCGGGCGACGCGGGGAATCTGGGCTCGTCCGGGGACGGGGCCGTAGGGTGGACCCCAGCGGATCATCAGGCCGCGGGTAGCTGACGGACGCAGGGAGGCGAGAGATGGCGGGGCTGAACGCGCGGATCGGCAGGGCGGCGGCCACCGGTCTGCTCGCCGGGGCGGTGGGCGGTCTCGCGCTGCTCGCCGGCGAGGTGCTCGCCGCGAAGGCCCGGCGCTACGCGAAACCGACCATGGGCCTGGCTCTGCGCACGTCGATGGGCAAGCTCTCGTCCCCGACGCTGCGCCTGGTGCTGCTCGGCGACTCGGCCGCGATCGGGGTCGGCGTGGAGTGGCTCTCCGAGACGGTCGGCGGCCAGTTGGCCCGCCTGCTGGCCGAGGGCACGGCCGAGACCGGCGAGCGGCACGTGCTGCTTTCCAGCGTGGGCGTGGCCGGCTCGCGGGCGGCCGACCTGGCCACCCAGGTGGCACGGGCGCTGCTCGGCGACCGGCCGGACGTGGCCGTGGTGCTGATCGGCGCGCACGACGCGACCAGCCTGCGCAGCCCCGAGGAAGCGGCCGAGCTGCTCGGCCAGGCCGTGCGGCGGCTCCGCGACGCCGGGGTGCGCGTGGTCGTGGGCACCTGCCCCGACCTGGGTGCGCTGCGGGCGATCGCGCCGCCGCTGCGTCAGGTGGCCGGCATGCTGGGCCGCCGGATGGCGCGGGCACAGACCCGGGCGGTGCAGGCGGCCGGCGGCGCGGTGGTCGACCTGGCCGAGGAGACCGGCGCGGTCTTCCGGGCCGACGCGGGCACGTTCTGCTACGACGGGTTCCATCCGTCGGCCGATGGTTATCGGGTGTGGGCGCACGCGCTCTACCCGGCTGTGGCAAAGGCCGCCATGTCCGGCGTGTGACAGCGCGCTTACAGCGACCTGTGACAAACTTGCACTCGCAGAGGTTGTTACTCACCAGTTAACGTGGTGCTCATGCCGGAAGCTGTCATCGTTGCCACCGCGCGCTCCCCGATCGGCCGTGCCGTCAAGGGATCGCTCAAGGATCTGCGCCCCGACGACCTCACCGCCACGATCGTCGACGCCGCGCTGAACAAGGTGCCTCAGCTCGACCGCGCCCTGATCGAAGACCTCTACCTCGGCTGCGGCCTGCCCGGCGGCGAGCAGGGCTTCAACATGGCCCGCGTGGTCGCCACCAAGCTCGGCCTGGACGGCCTGCCCGGCGCGACCGTGACGCGTTACTGCTCGTCCTCGCTGCAGACCACCCGGATGGCCTTCCACGCGATCAAAGCGGGCGAGGGCGACATCTTCGTCTCGGCCGGCGTCGAGACCGTCTCCCGCTTCGCCCGGGGCAGCTCCGACGGGCTCCCGTCCGAGGCGCAGGCCCTGGTCGGCGGCGGCTGGCAGAACCCGTACTTCGCCGAGGCGCAGGCCCGCACGGTCGAGTCCGCCGCGGGCGGCCACGTGTGGCACGACCCGCGCGAGGACGGCAAGGTTCCCGACATCTACATCGCGATGGGACAGACGGCGGAAAACCTCGCCCAGCTCAAGGGCGTGTCCCGCCAGGAGATGGACGAGTTCGGCGTACGCAGCCAGAACCTCGCCGAGAAGGCGATCGCCGACGGCTTCTGGCAGCGCGAGATCACCCCGGTGACGCTGCCGGACGGCACGGTCGTGTCGGCGGACGACGGCCCCCGGCCGGGCGTGACCATGGAGGGCGTCATCGGGCTGAAGCCGGTGTTCCGCCCCGACGGCCGGGTCACCGCCGGTAACTGCTGCCCGCTCAACGACGGCGCCGCGGCCGTGGTCATCATGAGCGACACCAAGGCTCGCGAGCTCGGCCTCACCCCGCTGGCCCGGATCGTCGCGACCGGCGTCACCGCGCTCTCCCCCGAGATCATGGGCCTCGGCCCGGTCGAGGCGTCGAAGCAGGCGCTCAAGCGGGCCGGCATGACCATCGACGACGTCGACCTCGTCGAGATCAACGAGGCGTTCGCGGCCCAGGTGATCCCGTCGTACCAGGACCTGGGCATCCCGATCGACAAGCTCAACGTCAACGGCGGCGCGATCGCCGTGGGCCACCCGTTCGGCATGACCGGCGCCCGCATCACCGGCACGCTGCTGAACTCGCTCGACTGGCACGACAAGAGCATCGGGCTCGAGACGATGTGCGTCGGCGGCGGTCAGGGCATGGCCATGGTCCTCGAGCGCCTGAGCTGAGGAAAAGTTTCCGCCGGGTCCGGCCTGCCTTGAGCGGCCGGGCTCGGCGGTGTTCATTTCAGAGGTTCTTGCGCAGGATTTCCACGGCCGACGCGGCCTCGGCCAGGACCGGCTCGGGGGCACTCGCGGCGAGCAGGTCGTCGGCCATCACCCGGAGCTGGTCGGGGAGGATCATGTCGTGCTCGCGCGGCACCGGCCGGTGCGGACGGGACTCCACGTCGGCGACGAGATCGGCCAGGCGCTGGACCAACGCGTACGTCTGATCGGCCTTACCGCGCCAACGCGGCTGCTCCCAGTGGCGCACCTGGTTGAGCAGGCGGTCGATCGCGGCGGCGAAGTCGGTCATGCGGGCGAGCGTAGCCGGGAACGCGACCGGGCCGGGAAACACAGCGGGCCGGGAAACACAGCGGGCAGGAAACACAGCGGGCAGGAAACACAGCGGGCAGGAAACACAGCGGGCAGGAAACACAGCGGCGCCCGGACCGTGGGAGGACGATCCGGGCGCCGGGGTGTGTGTCCGATCAGTTTCGACTGCCGCCCTGGAGGTAGCTCAGCAGCTGGAGAATCTCCAGGTACAGCCAGATGAGGCCGACGAGGATGCCGAACGCGCACGTCCACGAGTAACGCTGCGGCAGGCCCATGCGGACGCCCTGCTCGATCTGGTCGAAGTCGAGGACGAAGCTGAGCGCCGCGACCACGATGCAGACCAGGCTGAAGCCGATGCTGAGCGCGCCGCCGCCCCGGAGACCGGTGTGCACGCCGAAGAGCGAGAGCACCAGGTTGATCAGCATGACCATGAAGAGGCCGCCGATCGCGCCGATCATGATCTTGCGGAAGCGCGGCGAGGACCTGATCACCCGAGACGTGTAGAGCACGGCCATCAGGGCGAACACGCCGAAGGTGGCGACCACGGCCTGGAGGACGATGCCGTTGTAGAACGACTCGAAGGTCTTGCTGACCATGCCGACGAAGACGCCCTCGACGACCGCGTAGACCACGACCAGGGTCGGGTTGGCCATCCGCGAGAACGAGATGACGAGACCCAGGACCAGGCCGACGATCGCGGCGCCGATCCACGCGGCGCCCAGATAGGCGTCGGGGATGATGTTCCACGCGGCGATGGCGGAGATGGCGGTGATACCGAGCAGGATCACGGTCTTGACGACCACGTCGTCGATCGTCATCGCCCGCGCGACCGGCGGGGCCGCTAGCCCCGGGGTGGTCGGGTAGGGCTCGGCGTATCCCTGCCCGGCGGTCCGCTGCTGCTCGGCAGCCTGGCCGAGCCGCGACAGAACCGGGTTCGAAGATTTCACTGTGTCCAGCCTCCCTTGAGGTTGAGCACGTCACGTGCTGCCCTCCAAGAGTACGGGAGGGCACCACCTGATGGCTTCGGCAGTAGCTGTGAGCAGCCTGAGAAGAAAATCATCTACCTACGCGGCGGGCGGATCGGCGGGGTCGGAATACCCGGGATGGTCGGCGGCGTGGCGCCCTTGCCGTTGCTGACCTCGATCTCGACCACGCCACCCTTGATCGTACGGCCGGGCGGGTTGGTGCCGGCCGCGGTGCCCGCCGGGCACTTCGAGTCGACGTCGCGACCCACCGAGGGATCGAAGCCGGCGTTCTCCAGCTCGCTCCGGGCGGCCTCGATCGACTCGCACTCCACGTTCGGAATGCGCCGCTGGTCGCCGTACGCAATCTTGCTGTTTTCGGGCTTCTTGAATTGGATCTTGGGTTTGCCCTTCATGTAGTCGGCGAGCGTGTTCCACACGGCGGGGTTCACGATCTGATGCGACATACGGTCCGGGTGGTTCTGGTAGTCGGGGTTGACCATGTAACCGGCCACCACCAGCGACGTCGTGCCGGCGATCAGGGCGGCCGTCTTGTCGTGGTCGGTGGTGCCGGTCTTGCCGAAGACCGGGTGCGCCACGATGCCGCGGGTGGCCCGGGCCGTGGCGCCGCTGCACTGGCCCATCTGCGCCGAGTCGCCCACCGGGCATCGGGTCGCGTCGAGCGCCGCCCGGGCGACGTCCTTGCTGGTGGCGCGCGTGCAGTGGGACTTGCCGACGTCCAGTTTCTCGCCGGCCTTCGTGGTGATCAGCTCGATCGGGGTCGGCTCGCAGTACATGCCGTCGGCGGCCAGCGTCGCGTAGGCGTTGGCCATGTCGAGCGGGGTGGTGGCCGAGACGCCGAGGGTGAACGCGCCCCACTGGTGCGAGTTGCCGGGCTGGGCGAGCACGGCGTCGCTCCCGGCCCGGAACTGGATGCCGAAGCGCTTGGCGACGGACACGACGTTCTCCGCGCCGACGCGCTCCTCGAGCGGGACGAAGAACGTGTTGATCGACTTACCGAAGCCGGTCCACATGTTGTAGACGCCTTCGCCGCCGCCACCGGAGTTCTGCGGGCACCAGAAGTGCGTGCCCGGACAGGCGGAATCATTCCCACTGTCAATAATATAGCCGGATTTATACTGTTTTTCGGCTTTGATGGTGTACGCGAGGGGATAGCCCTTTTCCAGCGCGGCCACCATGGTGAACATCTTCATGACCGAGCCGGCCTGGTACCCGGTGATGTCGCCACCGCCGGTCAGCAGCGGGTTCGTCGTGTTCGGGTAACTGCCGCGGATGCCCCTCTTCGCCTTCTTCGGGTCCGAGGAGATGTAGTTCTGCGGGTGGGCCCGGTTGTCGAGCTTGTACCGGCGGTTGGCCGCGAGCACCCGCACCTTGCCGTCGCCGGGCTCGACCGCGGCCAGCAGCAGCGCGTTCTTGTTCTTGTCGGAGATCTCGTCGGAGATCCGCTTGCGGGCCTGTGCCTGCGCCTTGACGTTGAGCGTGGTCGTGATGCGGTAACCGCCACTCTTGAGGCGACGCTCGCGGTCGTACGCGGTCGCGCCGAACTCCTCGCGGCTCATCCACCAGCGGTAGAAGTAGTCGCAGAAGAAGCCCCAGATGTTCTTCGCGACCGAGACGCAGCCGTTGCCGACCGGCTTGACCTGCTTCGGGATCGGCTCCTTGATCGCCTTGTCGGCCTGCGCCTGCGTGATCATGCCGAGCTCGACCATGCCCGGGATCACGTAGTTGTTGCGCCGCTCGAGGATCTCCTTGTAGCCCTCGGCGCTGGCCGGGTTGTAGCTGGTCGGCGCCTTCACGATGCCGGCGAGCATGGCCGCCTGGCCGATCGTGAGGTCCTTCGGCCGCTTGTTGAAGTAGACCTGACTGGCGGCGAAGATCCCGTACGCCTGGTTGCCGAAGGGTGCGATGTTCAGGTAGCGCTCGAGGATCTGGTCCTTGGAGAGCTCCTTCTCCACCTGCAGCGCGTACTTCATCTCGGTGACCTTGCGCTTCGGCGTGTCCGTCGTCGCGTCGACCACCTCCTGCGGGTTGGTCGCCGAGTAGGCCAGCGACATGCGCACCCACTGCATGGTGATCGTCGAGGCGCCCTGCTTGGATTTGCCCTTGTTGTTGTTGACCAGGGCGCGCGCGACGCCCTTGAGGTCGACGCCCCGGTGGTGGTAAAACTCGCGGTCCTCGGCGGCGACAATGGCGTTCTGCATGAACTTCGAGATGTCCTTGAGCGGGACGTCGCTGCGGAACTCGTCGTAGAACTGCGAGATCTGCGTCTTGTTGTCGGAGGCGTAGATGCGGGTGATCTGCGGCGAGCTGAACGCCTTGAGCTCGCCGGGCAGGCTCGCGAACGTCTCGCCGCCGGCCTTCGCCGCCAGCCCGGACATGGCAGCGGCCGGGAAGACCCCGGCCGCCACGACCACTCCCGCGAGCGCTCCGCAGATCAGCAGATTCGTCGCGTTGAGAAAAATATTGTGATCGTGTCGGCGCATCCAGGACGTCACCGCATCACCATCCGCGACTCGACGCTCATTCTCAAGAGATTCGAGTCAATGAAAACCATGCCTGTCAAGCCTTGATCACATCGCTAGGATGTACGTACCGGTTAGTTCGTTAGTTTGAAGGATCATGCCATGCCGCGGACGAGCATCGCCACCGTCTGTCTCTCCGGGACGTTGGAGGACCGCCTGGACGCCGCCGGGGCGGCCGGTTTCGACGCGGTCGAGATCTTCGAGAACGACCTGCTCGCGTCGGCCCTGCCGCCCGAACGGATCCGGGAGCGCGCCGCCGGCCTGGGTCTGACCATCGATCTCTACCAGCCGTTCCGGGACGCCGAGGGCGCGCCGGCCGCGCGGTTCGCGTCCGTGCGGCGCCGCATGCGGGCCAAGCTGGAGCTGATGGAGCGGCTCGGCGCCGACACGATCCTGGTCTGCTCGTCGGTCGCGCCCGACACGGTCGACGACGACGATCTCGCGGCCGGCCAGCTGCGGCAGCTCGCCCAGATGGCCGCCGAGCACGGCAAGCGGATCGCCTACGAGGCGCTGGCGTGGGGCCGGCACGTGTCCACCTGGGAGCATTCGTGGGAGATCGTGCGCCGGGCCGATCACCCGGCGCTGGGGCTGTGCCTGGACAGCTTCCACGTGCTGTCCCGTTCCGCGGCTCTTGAAGGGATCGCCCGGCTGCCGGGTGACCGGATCTTCTTTCTCCAGCTCGCCGACGCGCCCCGGCTCGGGATGGACGTGCTGCAGTGGAGCCGGCACCACCGGCTCTTCCCCCTGCAGGGCGGCCTCGACCTGGTCGGCTTCACGGCGGCCGTACTCGCCACCGGATACACCGGGCCGCTTTCGCTGGAAGTGTTCAACGACGTCTTCCGGCAGGCCGACCCGCACCGCACGGCCGTCGATGCGCGGCGGTCGCTGATCGCGCTGGAGGACGCGATCGGGCACACACTGACCCCGGCCGCCGAGCTGACCGGCGTCGCCTTCGCCGAGCTGGGCGTGGACCCCGAGTCCGGGCCGCGGCTCGAGACGCTGCTCGGGGCGCTCGGCTTCACCCACGTCGGCCAGCACCGGTCCAAGCCGGTGCAGCTGTGGGAGCAGGGTGACGCCCGCATCCTGTTGAACTCGGGCGAGCCGCTCGCCGAGGGGTCGGCGGCGATCCGGGCCTTCGCGCTGGAGAGCGCCGACCCGGAACGGTCCGCGCGGCGCGCCGGCGAACTACTGGCCCGGCCGCTGCCCCGGCGCCGCCGGCGGAGCGAGGCCCACCTGACGGCGGTGGCGGCGCCGGACGGGACCGAGGTGTTCTTCTGCCGCAGGGCGCCGGTCTGGCGCGAGGATTTCCTGCCGACGGGTGAGCCGCCCACGCCGTCGACGGGCATCACCGGGATCGACCATCTGTCGCTCGCGCAGCCGTTCGATCGTTACGACGAGGCGGCGCTGTTCTACCGCACCGTGCTCGGGATGGCCGACGACGAGGCCGGGGAGTTCGCGGCGCCGTTCGGGCTGATCCGGACGCTGGCCATCCGCAACGCGGACCGTCGGGTGCGCATCGCGCTGAGCGTGCCGGTGCTGCGCCGCGGGGACTGGGCGCCGGCCGTGCCGCATCCGCAGCACCTGACGCTGGCCACCGACGATCTCGCCCGGACGGCGGCGGCCCTCGCGGCGGCCGGCGTCCCGGTGCTGCGCATCCCGGAGAACTACTACGACGACCTCGACGCCCGCACGACCCTCGTCCCTCAGCTGCGGGCGTTCGTCCGGGCTACCGGGGTGATGTACGACGAGGATGCCCACGGCCAGTACTTGCAGCTGTTCACGCCGGTCCTGGGCTCGCGGGTGTTCGTCGAGGTCGCGCAGCGGGTCGGCGGGTACCGCGGCTACGGCTTCGCGAACGACCCGGTGCGGATGGCGGCGCACCGGGCCCAGAGGCTCGCGGGCGCCGCCCCCGCACGCTGATCAGAGGCCGAGGTAGATCTGCCGGACTCGGGGGTCGTGGCGCAGTTTTTCGGACGTGTCGCGCATGGCTACCTCGCCGTTCTCGACGACTAGGCAGCTGCTGGTTGCTTCGAAGGTCAACTTGGCGTTCTGCTCGACCAGCAGCAGGCTCAGGCCCTCGCCGCGCAGCCGGAGCAGCACCGCGAGGATGTCCTCGACCAGCTTTGGCGACAGGCCCATCGACGGCTCGTCGAGCAGCAGGAGGCGGGGGCGGGACATCAGCGCGCGGCCGATCGCGAGCATCTGCTGCTGGCCGCCGGAGAGGGCGCCGGCCAGCCGGTGCCGCATCTCGCCGAGGACCGGGAACAGCTCGTAGACCTCGGCGAGCGTCGCCCTCGTCTCCGCGTTCCATTTTCGGGCGTACGCCCCGAGCAGCAAGTTTTTCTCGACCGGGAGCCCGGCGAACACGTGCCGCCCCTCGGGGACGTACCCGATGCCGTGCCGGACCATGTCCCGGGACGAGGTCCGCGACAGGTCCAGGTCACCTAGGCGAAGCTTGCCGACCTTGCGGGGGATCAGGCCCATCACGGCCTTGAGCGTGGACGTCTTGCCCGCGCCGTTTGCGCCGATGACCCCGATCGCCTCCCCGGCCGGGACCTCGAAGCTGAGGTCCCGCACCGCGCAGACGCCGCCATAGTGGACAGTCAGGCCTTCGACGGAAAGAGCGGTCATCGGGCCACCTCCGGGAGGGTCGGCAGGTCGTCGGAGCTCATCGAGTCACCGAGGTAGGCCTCGATGACCGCCGGGTTCTGCGCGACCTCGGCCGGCAGACCCTCCGCGATCACCTTGCCACTGGCCAGCACCGTGATCCGCTCGCACAGCGACATCACGAGGCCCATGTTGTGCTCGATGACGATCACCGTGACGCCGCTGTCCCGGATCGACCGGACGATCTCGCTCAGCTGGCGCACCTCCTCCCCGTTGAGGCCGGCGGCCGGCTCGTCGAGCAGCAGCAGGGCGGGTGCGGCGGCCATCGCCCGGGCGATCTCGACCCGCCGTTGGATGCCGTACGGCAGCGACTTCGGCGGGAGGGCCGCGAACTCGCGCAGCCCGTACCGGTCGAGCACCTCCCCCGCGCGCCGGTGCAGGTCGCGGTCGCGGCGCAGGACGCTGATCGGCCGCCCGACGTACCGCCAGCTCTGCCAGGTGGCGTGGCGATCGAGCGCGACCAGCACGTTCTCCTCGACGGTGAGGTCGCCGAAGAGCCGCAGGTTCTGGAAGGTGCGGCTCATGCCGGCCCGGGCCAGCCGGTACGGCGCGAGGCCGGTGGCGTCCCGGCCGCGGAACCGGACGCGTCCGCGGGTCGGCCGGTACAGCCCGCTGATCACGTTGAACAGCGTGGTCTTGCCGGAGCCGTTCGGCCCGACGATGCCGCGGATCTCGCCGGGGTCGACCGAGAGCGAGACGTCGTCGAGGGCCTTGAGACCGCGAAAATGCATGCTGATCGCGTCGGCGACCAGGATCGGCTCGTCGCCGGCCGCGGCCTCGACCGCCTCGTACGGACGGAACTCGCCGAGCCGGGCCGCCTCGCCCGCCCCACCGCGGCGTCGGCGGAGCGCCTGCCGGATCCGGGGCGGGAGTCCAGCCAGTCCGGTCGGGGCGAAGACCACGACCAGGACGACCACCGAGCCGTATCCGATCTGCGCGGCCGTCGGGTAGTCGACGAGCAGCTCCCGTACGAGATAAAGGACGACCGCACCGGCGACACAACCGACCAGGCTCTGCCGGCCGCCGATGATCACCATGGCGAGCAGCAGGAACATGTTGGCGATCGAGAAGGACTCCGGCGCCACGTAGCGGATCAGGCCCGCGTAGAGCACGCCGGCGATGCCGCCGTAGATGCTGGCCAGCAGGAACGCGGTCATCCGCAGCACCGGCACCTCGGCGCCGAGCGAACCGGCGGCCAGGGCGTCGTCACGCATCGCCCGCATCCGGCGTCCCAGCGCCGTACGGACGATGAACAGGCCGAACGCGAGCGTGACGGCGAAGATGATCAGTTCCAGGTAGTAGTAGAGGTACTCGCTGGAGAGATCGACGCCGGGGATCGTCGGGACCGGGATCGCGGAGATGCCCTCGGCGCCGCCGGCGATCTGGGCGTTGGTGACCCAGTTGGTGAAGGCGAGCGCGAGGCCGAGCGTGACGATGCCCAGGTAGTGCGACTGGACGCGGAGCGCCGGGGTGCCGACCAGCAGTCCCATCACGACGGTGGCGGCGACGGCGAGCACCGCCGACACCCAGAATCCCCAGCCGGCCTTGGTGGTGAGAATCGCCGTCGCGTACGCCCCGACGCCGAAGAAGGCGACCTGGGCGAGGTTGACCTGCCCGCCGATGCCCATGCACAGGCCGAGCCCGACGGCGAGGATCGAGAAGATCAGGATGATGTTGACGACGTGGATCGCGTACGAGTCGAGCCCGTAGGGAAGCAGCCAAGCCGCCACCGCGATGACCGCGAGCGCGGCGATGCGATATCTCATGCCCGATTCACCGTCCGCTCGCCGAAGACCCCGGTCGGCCGGATCATGATGATGACCGTGAAGACCAGGAACGTGACCAGTTCCGAGTAGCCCTGGAAGTGCCCGGCCGTGAACGAGTCGAGGATGCCGATGGCCAGGCCACCGACGATCGCGCCGGGAATGCTGCCGAATCCGCCGAGGATGGCCGCCGCGAAGCCCTTGATGCCGAGCGTGCCGCCGAGCGCCGGGTTCACGTAGAGCAGCGGCCCGACCAGTCCCCCGGCCAGCGCCGCCAGCCCGGCCCCGATCATGAAGGCGATCGCGTTCGACCGTCCGACGTGGATGCCGACCGCGGTGGCCGCCTCGTGGTCCATGGCGACCGCCTGCATCGCCGCCCCGCGCTTCGTGCGCGACAGGAACAGCACGAGCAGCACGGTGGCGACCGCGGCGATAGCCAAGACCACGAGGTCGTACGTCCGGATCCGCAGGCCGAAAAGCGAAAGAGGCGCGGTCTGCACGGGCGACGGGACGGCCCGCCCGGTGGCGCCCCAGATCATGATGACCAGCGCGTCCAGGACGATGCCGAAGCCGATCGTGCCGATCAGCATGAGGTCGAAGTCCCGGTTCTCCAGCGGGCGCAGCACCCGCTCGATGACCAGGCCGATCGCGGCGGTCACGACGATGGCGACCACCATGGCCACCGCGAACGGCAGCTTCGCGGTCAGGTAGAAGGTGGAGGCGAGGTACGCGCCGACGGTGACCACGTTGCCGTGCGCGAAGTTGACCAGCCCCATCGTGCGGTAGACGAGCGAGAAGCCGAGCGCCACCAGGGCGTAGATGGCGCCGAGGCTGACCCCGCCGATGATCGTCTGAAAGAAGACCTGCATGGCACTCCTACGGGCGATCCCGGCGCCGGGAGACGGCGCCGGGATCCTTTGACGAAAGGGATGTCAGCCGGTGGCGGCGACGAGCTTGCCGTTCTCGATCTTGCCGATCGAGGTGGCGAAGATCCCGACCCCCGTGTTGTCGTACGCGAAGCCGCCGAGCAGGCCCTGGTACTTGGTCGCCCGGATCGCGTCGGCGAGCGCCTTGCCGGTGGCCACGTTGCTGGTCTTCAGCGCGGTCAGCATGATCTGCGTCCCGTCGTACGCCTTGGCCCCGTGCAGCTCGGCGTCCTCGTTGTAGGCCGCCTTGTACGCGTCGGCGAACTTCTTCGACGCCGGACTGATGTCATTGCTCAGGTACGGCGAGCTGACGATCGTGCCCTCGACGTTCTTGGCGCCGGCCGTGTTCAGGAAGACCGGGGTGCCCTGCGGCGCGCCACCCGCGAACGGCGCGGTGATGCCGAGGTCACGGGCCTGCTTGACGATCAGGCCGGACTCGACCTCCTCGGCGCCCAGGAAGATGAGCTTCGGGTTCTTCTGCCGGATCGAGGTGAGTGCGGCGCTGAAGTCCTTCTGGTCGGTGGTGACCACCTGGTCGGCGACGGGCGTGACGCTGCGCTTCGCGAGCGCCTTGGTGAACGCGTCGTGCTCGCCCTTCCCGTACGACCCGTTGTTGGTGATCATGGCGATGCTCTTGATCCCCTGCTGGTCCACGATGTACTTCGCCAGGGTCTCGTCGTACGTCGTCGAGGTCGGCCCGTTGAGGAACAGGAACTCGCTGCCGACCGCGACCAGGCCCGGCGACTGCCCGGACGTGATGTTGGGGATCTCCGCGGTCTTCAGCGTCGGCGCCATCGCGATGGTCACCGCGCTCTCGGCCGTGCCGATCATCGCGAGGTAGCCCTCGCTCTGGATCTTGCGGGCCAGGTTGGTGCCGGTCGTCGGGTCGCCCTGGTCGTCGAAGACGTCCAGCTGGATCTGCCGGCCGTTGATGCCGCCCTGGGCGTTCCACTCGGTGACGGCCAGCTTCGCGCCCTTGAGCTCCCACGCGCCCAGCGAGCTCAGCTGCCCGCTCTGCGCGTCGACCAGGGCAATCTTGATTGGACCGGTGTCGCTCGCGGAGTCCTTTTTATCGGAGCCGGGGGCGCTGCAGCCGGCCAGCACGAGAGCCAGGACGGCGAGGGCGTATAGGGGACGGGATCGCGCCACGTGCGTCTCACCTCAATCTATCGATTTATTGGAAAACGCCCTGGTAGATGTCCTTGATGTTCCAGTGCCCGGGCGTCGGCACCGGTTCGTTGACCATCGGTACGTCGATGACCGCCGGGCGTCGCCGCTCGACCGCCGTCTTGAGGGCGACGGACAGCTCGCCCGGCTCGCCGACCAGGTAGCCGTCGGCGCCGCAGGCACGGCCGAGGGCCGCGAAGTCGGGGCTGTAGGGCTGACCGTCGGGGTCGGTGAAGTCGCAGCCGTAGCTGCGGCCGAAGAACGTCGACTGCAGGTCGGAGATCGTTCCGTGGGCGCGGTTGTTCATCACCAGGAAGATCACCGGCAGGCCGCGCTCGACCGCCATCGGCAGGGCCGGCAGCTGGGCGCTCATCCCGCCGTCGCCGATCAGCGCGACCACGACCCGATCGGGCTGGGCCAGCTGCACCCCGAGCGCGGCGGCCGGGCCGAAGCCCATCGTGGACGCGCCGCCCGGGGTGATGAATCGGCCGGCGGCCGGCAGCGGGTAGCACTGCGCGACCCCGTTCTTGTTCCAGCCGACGTCGGTGACCAGCACGGCGTCGTCGGGGATGGCCGCGCGCAGGTCGGCGAGAATGCGCTCCGGCCGGAGCGGGAAATTGTCGCTTCGGCCCCGCTCGGCGCTGTCGGCGAAGAGCGTTTGCCGCGCCTGTCCGATTTGCCGCCGCAAGTCCGGCCTCTTCCCGGCGGGCTCGCGCACCGCGGCGTCGCGGATTGCGGTGACCGCCAGGCTCGCGTCGGCAACGACCCCCATCTCCACCGGGTAGTTCCGGCCGATCTCCGCCGGGTCGATGTCGATCTGGATCAGCCGCGACGGCGGGAAACTCCAGGTGTAGGCCGGATTCCACGAGCTGGCGTCGGTCTCCGCGAACCGGGTCGCGATGGCCAGGACGAGGTCGGCGTTCCGGGCGTACTCGTTGGTGATCTCGAGCCCCCAGAACCCGGTCATGCCCAGGACCAGCGGGTGATCGTCCGGCAGCGCGCCCTTGGCCATCAGCGAGTGCGCCACCGGGATGTCGAGGTGCTCGGCCAGTTCCCGCAGCGCCTGGCGACCCTCGATCCCCAGGCCGCCACCGATGTAGATGAGCGGCCTTTCGGCCGCGGCGAGCAGCCGCGCGATTCGCTCGGCGTCCGTCGTGGGCAAGCTTGCTTTTGACGTGTACGCCGGGAGCTCGTAGATCGCCGGGTCGGGCAGCTCCCGGGAGAACAGGTCCATCGGCACGTTGAGCAGGACCGCGCCCGGCCGGCCGGAGGTGGCGGTCCAGAACGCGCGCTCGGTGAACCGGGTGACGTCCTCGGGCCGGTGCGCGTGCCAGGCGCGCTTCACGAACGGCCGGTAGATCGCGGTCTGGTCGGCGTCGTTGTGCAGGTTCACTTCCTGGTGCGGATGCCGGCCGTACATGTAGGAGGGAATGTCGCCGGAGATGGCGACCAGTGGAACCGAGTCGAGGGCCGCGGTGGCGACGCCGGTGACCGCGTTCATCATCCCGGGCCCGACGTGCATGAGCAGGACGCCCGGCTTCCCGGTGGCCCGGGCGTATCCGTCGGCGGCGTGCGCGGCGGTCTGCTCGTGCCGGCCGATCACGAACTCGATCGGGCTGCGGCCGAGCGCGTCGAGCAGGGCGATGTTGGTGTGCCCGCAGGTGCCGAAGACATATTCGACGCCGTACGCCTCGAGCTGGGCCACCAGGTTGTCGGCGACGGTCACTGTTCCCCCCAGATGGACATTCCTCGCAGGATCAACGTCTTGACCACCGTGTAGTCGTCGACCATGAAGCGCGGCGACTCGCGCCCGAAGCCGGAGTCCTTCACTCCGCCGAACGGGACGTGGTCGAGGCGGAAGTTCGACGAGCCGTTCACGACCAGGCCGCCGACCTCCAGCTCGCGCCAGGCGGTGACGATGCGGCTCAGGTCCCGGGTGAACAGGCCCGCCTGCAGGCCGAACCGGCTCGCGTTGCAGGTCTCGAGCACCGCGTCGAAGTCGTCGAACGGCAGCACGGACACCAGCGCCCCGAAGACCTCCCGGGTCACCACGGCGGCGTCGGGCGATGGGCCGGCGACGACGGTCGGGCTGAGCGTGGCGCCGTCGCGCGAGCCGCCGACCGTGATGCGCGCCCCGCCGCCGGCCGCCTCGGTCGCCCAGCGCAGCACCCGCGCCGCGGCCTGCTCGTCGACCATCGACCCGACGTCGGTCGCCGGGTCGAGCGGATCGCCGACGGTCAGCGCGGCGACCTCGTCGGTGAGGAGCCGGACGAACTCGTCGTAGCCGGAGCGGTGCACGTAGACCCGCTGGACCGAGATGCAGCTCTGCCCGGAGTTGGTGTATCCGGTGCGGGCGCATACCTTGGCGGCGGCCGCGAGATCCGCGTCGTCGCAGACGATCGTCGCCGCGTTGCCGCCGAGCTCGAGGACCAGCCGTTTCGCGCCGGCCGCCCGGGCCACCGCCTCGCCCGTCTCGGCGCTGCCGGTGAAGCTGATGACGGCCACCTCGGGCGCCGCGCACAGGGCGGCGCCGACCTCTCCCCCGCCGTGCAGGAGCTGCACCGCCTCGACCGGCGCGCCCGCCTCGAGGAGCAGGGCGACGATCGCGGCCGAGACCGCGGGCGCCTGCGGCGGCGCCTTCACGATCGTGCTGTTGCCGGCCGCGAACGAGGCGCCCAGCTTGTGCGCGAGCAGGTTGGCCGGAGCGTTGAACGGGGTGATCGCGAGCGCGACCCCGGCCGGAGCGCGGTAGGTCAGTGCGGTGTTGCCGACGCCGCGCGGCCAGCCGGCGACCGGCAGCAGCTCACCGCCGATCTGGCGGGCCTCGGCCGCGCACACCGCGAACGTGTCGGCGACCCGGTCCATCTCGCCGCGGCCGTCCTTGACCGGCTTGCCGAGCTCGAGGGCGATCAGCCGGGCAATGGCGTCGCGGTGCTCGACGGCCAGCCCGGCCGCCCGGTCGAGGACCGCGGCGCGGGTGGCCGGCGCGAGCCGCGCGATCGTGCGGGCGAAGGCCCTCGCGTGCTCGGCCGCGGTCCGGGCGTCATCCGGTTCCGCCACCCGCGCCCGGCTGACCACGGCGCGGGCGAACGGACCGATGCGGTCGCTCGACGGCCCGTCGGCGATCCACTTCCCGCCCAGGAGCGCGGGCGCCGGGATCACCGAGCCGGGTGGCGTCGTGAGGATGGTGTCGAGCATCTGCACCTCCCGTGGTCCACTAGATGGACCACATCCGGTCATGTGGACCGCTGTACGGTTCCGGTGTAACGTACGGTTGCCCGCCAGCCGATGGCAATAGCTCGGGACCGAAAAGTTACGGGCCGATGACGTCCGGCCGAGGGCATCGGAAGGAGAGACGCGTATGCATCACCGGCCGCTCGACGGGGTCCGCGTCCTGGACCTCACCAACGTCCTCGCCGGGCCGTACTGCACCTACCAGCTGATGCTCCTCGGCGCCGAGGTCATCAAGATCGAGATGCCCGGGCGGGGCGACCTGGCCCGGCGGCTCGGCCCGGATGTCGACCTCAACCGGGCCGGCCTGGGCGCCTCCTTCCTGGCCCAGAACGCCGGCAAGAAGTCGGTGGAGCTGGACCTGAAGGACGACCGCGACCGGGCCTCGCTCGAGGAGCTCGCGAGCAACGCCGACGTGCTGGTGGAGAACTACCGGGCCGGCGTCCTCGCGCGCATCGGGTTCCCGTGGGAGCGGCTGCGCGAGCTCAACCCGGGGCTGATCTACTGCGCCATCAGCGGCTTCGGCCAGACCGGGCCGATGAGCCAGGCTCCGGCGTACGACCAGGTCATTCAGGGTTTGTCGGGGATGATGAGCATTACCGGTACGACGGAGACCGCGCCGCTGCGGGTCGGCTTCCCGGTGGCCGACACGGTCGGCGGGCTCACCGCGGCGCTCGCCATCACGGCCGCGCTGGCCGGGCGGGGACGCGACGGCGAGGGCCGCTTCCTCGACGTGTCGATGCTGGAGGCGTCGCTCTCGGCGATGGGGTGGGCCGTCTCCAACTATCTGGTGAGCGGCATCGAGCCGCAGCCGATGGGCGACCAGAACGTCACCGCCGCGCCCTCGGGCACCTTCGACGCCGCCGACGGCCCGCTGAACATCGCGGCCAACCGCCAGGAGCAGTACGAGAGCCTGTGCCGGCTGGTCGAGCGGCCCGAGCTGATCACCGATCCCCGCTTCGCCGACCGGGAGGCGCGCAAGCAGCACCGGGTCGAGCTCAACCGGCTGCTGAACGAAGCGCTGCGGCGACGCCCGGCCCAGGAGTGGGAGCGGATGCTCTCGGCGGCGGGAGTGCCGGCCGCACGCATCCTCACCGTGGCCCAGGCGGTCGCGACCGATCAGGTGGCGGCCCGCGGGTTCCTCAGCGACCTGCCGTTCCCGCCGGGCACGCCGCGCGACGTCGTCGAGCGGTCGCCCGAGGGACGGCTGCGGGTGAGCGGCAACGGGGTGCTGGTCGACGGCGAGCAGCTTTCCCCGCGCACGCCGCCGCCGGTGCTCGGCGAGCACAACGCGGAGCTGCCCGACCTGCTGCGGCGCTGGCGATCCGGGCGGCAGTCCGAGATCGTTCGCTGACCGGTCAGAGTCCATGTCAGCTCCTTTGTACGAACCGGTACGTTAGTTATCAGCGTCGAAACATGGGATGTCAAGACATGACGGAGACCGAGGTCGCCGACTGGTGGGGCACCGCGGTGTCCCGCATCGAGCCCAACCGCGTGGAACTGCGCGGCATCCCCGTGCAGGAGCTGATCGGCACGATCGGGTTCGGCGCGATGATCTGGCTGATGGTGCGCGGTGAGCGGCCCTCCGACGAACAGGCGGCCCTGCTCGAGGCGGCACTGGTCGCCGGCGTCGACCACGGCCCGCACGCGCCGTCGATCGCGGTCGCGCGGATGGCCGCGACCTGCGGCGTCGGCCTCAACAACGCGATGGCCAGCGCGATCAACACGCTCGGCGACTCGCACGGCGGCGCGGGCCAGGAGTGCGTACTGCTGCTCGACGAGGTCCATGCCCGCTTTTCTGCGGGCCAGGCTCTGCCGGATGCCGCGGACGAGGTCATCGCCGCCTGGCGGGCTCGCGGGATCCGCTACCTGCCGGGTTTCGGCCACCGGTTCCACACCCGCGACCCGCGCCGGGATCCGCTGCTCGGCCTGGTTTCGCGGGCGGTCGCGGACGGGGTCGTCCCGGGCGACCACCTGCGCGCGGCGCTCGCCGTCGAGGAGGCGCTCAACCGCGGGCGGAGCCGGCCGGTGCCGATGAACATCGACGGCGCCACCGCGGTCATCTACGCGGAGCTGGGGTTTCCGGCGCCGCTGGCCAGGGGGTTGTTCGTGCTCAGTCGCAGCGTCGGGATCCTGGCCCACGCCTGGGAGGAGACCGGCCAGGGACGCCGCAACAAGGGGCCGATCCCGCCGGCTGTACGTCCCACCTACCTCGGCTGATCCGCGGTCTCCGCCAGCAACACGTCGAGGTGGCGCAGCATCCGGGCGGTGTCGGGGGCGCGGCCGGTGAACAGCTCGAACGCGGCCGCGGCCTGGAACGTGCACATCCCCGCGCCGCCGACCGTGCGCAGGCCGGCCGCGCGGGCCGCGCGCAGCAGAGCCGTGTCCGGCGGCATGTAGACGATGTCGGCCACCCACAGTCCACCGTGGAGCAGTTCGGCCGGAAGCGGGAGGCCGGGGTGGGTGTGCATGCCGATCGGGCTGGCGTTGACCAGGCCGTCGGCGTCCGCGATCGCCGCCTTCAGCTCCTCCGGCGGGACGACCCTGAAGCGATCGCCGGCGAACTGCGTGGCGAGCGCGGCGGCGAGACCGGTGCGCTGCCCGGGATCGGGATCGACCACCGTCAGGTGGCCAACCCCCGTCCCCAGCTGGGCATACGCGCAGGCCGCCCCGGCGCCGCCCGCGCCGAGTTGCACGACGCGGCCGGTGGACACATCGGGCAGGCTCGCCCGGAACGACGCGGTGAAGCCATACGCATCGGTGTTGAAGCCCTGCCGGCGGCCGTCGCGGAAGGTGATGGTGTTGACCGCGCCGATGTCTCTCGCCTGTGGCGAGAGATCGTCGAGCAGCTCGATCACCTCCCGCTTGAACGGGTGGGTGATGTTGAGCCCGGCGAAGCCGGCCCGCTCGGCCTCGTCGACCGCCCGGGTGAGCTGGGCCGGACCGTCCACATCGAACAGGACGTAGGAGAGGTCCAGGCCCTGGTGGCGGCCCTCGGCCTCATGCAGCGGCGGCGAGAAGGACGTGCCGATCCCGGCCCCGATCAATCCACACCGGCAAGTTGGCATGCCCACGCTCCTGATGTACGAACCAGTACGTTAGTTATCGATGGCGGGGCTACCGGTGTCAAGGGCCGCGGCGTATAAGTAACTATCTAGTACGTTCGTTGTCTCCCGAAGCGCAGGGGGAACCGTGCCGAACTATCGTCTGTCGATCGCCACCGCGTGCCTTTCCGGCACCCTCGAGGACAAGCTGGCCGCCGCCGCGGCCGCCCGGTTCCACGGGATCGAGCTGGTCGAGAGCGACCTGGTCGCGACGTCCTGGTCGCCGGAGCGGGTCCGCGAGGAGTGCGCCCGCCGCGCGCTGACGATCGAGGTCTACCAGCCGTTCCGCGACGTCGAGGCGCTTCCGCCCGACCTGTTCGCGGCCGCCCTCCGCCGGGCGTCGCGCACCTTCGACCTGCTCGAACGGCTCGGCGCCCGGACTCTGCTGGTCGCCTCGTCGGTCTCGGCCGACTCGGTGGACGACGACGATCTGGCGGCCGAGCAGCTGCACGCGCTGGCCGACCGGGCCTCTGCCCATGGCTTGCGGATCGCGTACGAACCGCAGGCGCCGGGCCGGTTCGTGCGGGACTACCCGCACGCGTGGCGGATCGTGCGGCGCGCCGGACACCCCGCGCTCGGGCTCTGCCTCGACAGCTTCCACGTGCTGTCGTCCGGCACCGACTCGGCGGGGATCCGGGTCATCCCGGGCGAGAAGGTGTTCCACGTGCAGCTGGCACCCCTCTTCCCCTCGCCCGCTCTGCCGGGCTTCCTCGCGCATGCGCTGAGCACCGGGTACGACGGGCCGCTCTCGCTCGAGGCGCTCAACGACGTGTACCGCCAGGCGGACCCGCGACAGGCGGCGATCGACGGCATGCGGGCGCTGATCGCCCTGCAGGAGTCGGCCGGGGCGGTGGCGCCCGCGCCGGTGCGGGAGCGCCTTCAGCTGAGTGGGCTGCCGCCGGCCCCCGCGCTGGGCGGGCACGTCTTCACCGAGCTCGCGGTCGACGACATCTCCGGACCGGCCGTGGCGCGGGCGCTGACCGCGCTCGGTTTCGCCCATGCCGGGCAGCACCGCTCCAAGCCCGTACAGCTGTGGGCGCAGGCCTCGGCCCGGATCCTGCTGAACTTCGCCGCGCAGCGCACGGTCACCCCGGGCACGGCGTCGATCTGCGCCTTCGCCGTGGAGACCGCCGACCCGGAGGCCTCGACCCGGCGGGCCGAGCGGTTGCTCGCGCCGGTGCTGCCCCGGTTGCGCCGGCCGGAGGAGGCCGAGCTGTCGTCGATCGCGGCGCCCGATGGGACGGCGGTCTTCCTGGTCCGTAGTGAGAGCTGGCTGGATGACTTTCTGCCCATCTCCTTCGAAGACTCCGGCACCGGCATCACCGCCACGGATCACGTCTCGCTGACCGACGCGGTGGACGACTTCGACGAGAGCACGCTGTTCTACCGGGCGGTGCTGGGCCTGCACGCCGGCGCGACCACCGAGATCGCCGCGCCGTTCGGGCCGATCCGCAGCCGGGCCGCCACCGACGCGAGCCGCCGGGTCCGGATCACGCTGAACACGGCGCCGCTGCGTCGCGGCGACTGGGCGCCGGCCATCCCCAACCCGCAGCACGTGGCGTTTCTTACCGAGGACGTGATCGCGAGCGCCCGGGCGATGCGGGCGCTCGGCGCGCCCGTCCTGCGGATCCCGGACAACTACTACGAGGCTCTCGACGTACCGCCGCCGCTGCTGGCCGCAATACGTGAGCACTCGATCATGTACGACCGCGACGAGGACGGGGCCTACCTTCATTTCTGTACGGAGATGCTGGGCGCCCGGGTCTTCTTCTCGGTCGTGCAGCGCCTCGCCGACGTTGCCGACTACGGTTCGGTGGCCAGTGCCCCGGTCCGGATGGCGGCCCATCGCGAGCGCCGTCTGCTCTCCCTGCGCGACACCCGCGGCGACGAGCGGCACGACTACTCGCTGGCCCATCTCACGGCGTTGAGCCTCTCCCCGCCCGAGCTCGTCGACGCCGCGGCCGAGGCCGGCTACCGGTACGTGGGGATGCGGCTCACCCGGGTCACGCCGCAGGAACCGCACTACCCGCTGGCCACCGACCCGGCCCTGATGCGTACGACCAAGGTGCGCCTGGCCGCGACCGGCATCGAGGTGCTCGACATCGAGCTCGCCCGGATCAGCCCCGACGACGACCCGCGCGACTTCGAACGCTTCCTGGAGGCCGGCGCCGAGCTGGGCGCCCGCCACGTCATCGCCCAACTCCCCGACCCCGACCGCGCCCGCAAGATCGACCGCTTCGCCCTGCTCTGCGAGATGGCCCGGCCGCTCGGCCTGACCGTCGACCTGGAGTTTCCGTCCTGGACCGAGACCCCCGACCTGAACACGGCAACCCGCGTCCTGCGCGGCGCCGACCAGCCCAACGCCGGCATGCTCATCGACCTGCTGCACTTCGCCCGCTCCGGGTCGAGCATCGCCGACCTGCGTCAGCTGCCGGCCGAATGGTTCCACTTCGTCCACGTCTGCGACGCTCCGCCCGCGGTCCCCGCCACCAACGAGGGCCTGATCCACACCGCCCGGTTCGAGCGCCTCTTCCCGGGCGAGGGCGGCATCGACATCCACGGCATCCTGGGTGCACTTCCCCCGGGTCTGCCGTACGCCCTGGAGATCCCCCGGGCCACGCTGGTCGCCCAGGTCGGCGGCAAGGAACACGCCCGCCTGGCCATCACCGCAGCCCGCGACTGTCTGGAGAACGCGGCTCTGTCGACCCGCTGAAGACGGCAGCCCGAGAATTTCGCCACGCAAGGCATCTCGCCTAGTGCCAGCACGTTCACGGTTGGCTTGTCTTCCCCGAACCCAGCCGTGTTCTAGCGGCACACGTACGCCCTGACTGCGCCGTGCGTCCTCCGCAATCAAGCCGACCTGGGGTGCACGCCTCATCCCAACATGTACGCGCATCCGATGCCTCCTCAAGATCACAGCGGTCGGTCCACCCATTTGGATCGACGAATGCGGTGCAGGCATAGGCGGTCGCTGAGGCCTGTATTTGATCTCGTCCGTCCCGGATACTGGGGGTCAATACTTGACTTGGGGGCAGTCATGGTTTTTCTCCGCGGTCCCGGTCGGCTTAGCGCATGGGCCGTCATAATGATCGCCTGCCTATTAGCCGAGGCACCCGATCCCTGGAATATGTCACCCTATCAGCCGAGCAGCAGCGGCCGGCGTTTCAAATACGTTTGCCCCGAATGCGGGAGCTACCGCACATTCCCAAGGAAGCGCCTTAGAGAGCCAAAATGTCGTTACGATGACACTCGAATGGTTTACACACCTAGGCGAAGAAGGGACTAGCGCATGCTCGGGAGCCTGGCACAAGCAGGCACGAAGGCTCTGGGTGGTGAGCGGTTCAGCCTGGTCAACGTCCTGCCGGCCACACTCCTCGTCGGCTATGTTTCCTTTCTCGCGATCTCAGGGGTGTATGCCGGGCGCAACGTTTCCATAAATGACATTCCCAAGGTAGCGGGAAGGAATCCCGGATGGGCAATCCTTGCCGTGGTCGTGATATTCGTGACGTCTTTTCTTCTTCGACCATTCCAGATGGCTCTGGTCTGGATCCTGGAAGGCTACTGGCAATCCACACCCCTCCTTCGTTCGGTCGCCCCGTGGGCTGTCGAGCGACATGTGCGTAGGCGACACACATCTGACGTCACAGAGTCACGCCACATACCGGAGCCGTCTTCTAGCATCGCGCTGGCTGAAGTCGTCGCCGAACGAATCCGAGTCCGGCGGGAAGCCGTCGTGACGGAACGTGCTGCCCGGATCCTGAAACGGTATCCGGCTGACCGGCCTGTCCTCGACGAGGATGACCTACTCCAGACGGTCGAGGTACGTATCATGCCCACCGGCTTGGGTAACATTCTCCGAAAGGCCGAAGATGATTCGGGCTATCGCTACGGCCTCAGCCTGCCGGACATTGCCCCACGCCTGTACGCCGTTCTCCCCGAGAAAATCAGCAAGGAAATCGTGCGCAGCCTCGACCTCATCGAGGCTGGCGCGGCCGTAAGCACAGCCAGTTCACTTGCCGCGCTGGCCTCCCTGCCGTTACTAGCCCGTGCAGACCTGTGGGCCGTCGCCCCGCTGATAGCGATCGTCCTGGCCATCTTTGCATACTCGGGAACCCTACGAACTGCGCAAGGGCACGGCCGACTCCTCGCAACCGCGGTCGACCTGTATCGATTCGACATGTTAGCGAAACTGCATTACCGACTGCCGACCACGGTCGATGAGGAGTGGGATTTCAACGTCGATCTATCTAACTTCTTTTCCTATGGTGATCAGTTGGCGCGTGACATCATGTCTGACTATTCCTACGTCCATCCCGAGAAGAATCCGGAGCCGCCGACTTCGTCCGACGGCGCGTCCTCCCCTCCCGCGAAGGAGCAGGCAGCTGATTGACGGTGAGGACTCCGCCCCATCCTTGGACGTTGAGCACAATTCTGCGCTCGGCTGACTCGTCCGCATCCGGCGGGCGCGCGTCGCTCACGGCTCCTAGAAACGTGACGCGCCTGCTGAGCTCGACGCGACCGGCTTGCACATGCCAACCATGTGGGACGACGATCTCAATCCGCCCGCCGAGGAGAGTCACGTCGACATTCAGGTCGTCCTCGCCCTGCGGAAAGCGCGCAGCACCAAGGTCCACCTTTATTTCACCGAGGACACTGAGCAACACGAGCTTGGCCGGCGCAACATCCTTCGTTTGCCACGACACCGGCCACATGATTGACCGCAGTGTTCGAACGACCTCGTATTCGGTTGACCTCTGATCGTCAGGGCGCATCACCAGCAACGCTCCTCCCACCAGGACAAGTGGCGGGATGACGCCCTGGAACCACGAAGCCCTCAGCAAGCCCGAATCTAGCGCGATGACGACGATGCCGCCGATCAACAGCACCAACGGTCCGGCCCGGAGCCCGGACGGGATGGACGAGCGGAGCAGCAGGCCGATTCCGGCTACGGCGGCGACCCACGGCAATGCCGTTACCAACGCCACGCCTATGCGCGCCAACGCATCAACACCGCCAGCTATCCACGTTGAAGCGACGATCGTCGCAAGCAGTCCCATGAGGACGCGGCACCTGCCCCGAAGCACAACGGTCGATACCACGATCGCGAATCAGACGCGACGCACCACGCCGAAAGGTAGTCGGCTGCCGAACGGCGCAGTGACAGTGGGCTGCCGATCGCCCTGTCGCGGGGGTGTTCGTGGCCGCGTGTGCGGGCGGCACTAACCCGGATAGCAGCACCTCGCCGCGGGTGGCGGTCACTTGTCGAGTTGCCTGCGCTGCCGCCGGGGAGGCGGGTGACGGTCAACCACGCGAGCTCGCATAGGGGGCTCACAGCAGCGGGATGGGCCGGCGGAAGCGGATCTCGGAACCTATCTCGACCTTGCCCTGGCGCTGCGCGACCTTCTGGCCAGCCAGGAGCAGGGTGCCCTCGAACTCCCAGGTGCCGGCCCGGACGGCCACCAGATGGCCGTCGACCACTACGCCGATCAACCCCCGTACGGTGAAATCGAGCTTTGCGCGAAGGCCGACCGAGGCGACCGGCAGGTCCGCCAGTTGCACCTCCACGCTGGGCCGGTAGTCGAAGGACGCGGTGTGGGTCGCCATCTCGGCCAGTTCCTCGCCGCCCGGGTTGGCCAGGCTCATGACGGCCGCGTCCCGCAGGGCGGTGAAGCGGGTCCAGCTCTGCTCGAAGATGTCGAAGACGTTCATGTCCAGGATGCCGTCGGCGACCCGGCCGACCTCGGCGAGCACGGCGTTCTTGCCGGCCGCGGGCATCCGAACCAGACCGCCGCGGATCTCGTCGGCGGCCGCACCATCGCGCACGGCCCGGGTCAAGGCGTCGACGGCCTCGGCGGGTTCGTCGAAGAACAGCGCCCGGACGGGCGGGGTCTCGGTCATGGTGGCTCCTCCCGGATGTGGATGCCCGGCGGCGGGCGGCGCACGATCAACCGGATCGATCGGCGCGGGGCGGCTTCCGGCCGATCGACTGCCACCGACAGCGGACCGGGCGGCAGAACGGGCACCACGGCTACGCCGTCCGGCAGGTCGGCTTCCTCGGTCTTGGTGTGCTTCGGCCGGCCGCGGAACCGGCGAACCAAGGACTGGCCGATGAACAGCGCCACGCCGAGGAGGGCGACCGCACCGGTGCGCCAGATGACGCCCACGACCTTCTTCCACCAGGGCCGCTGATCCTCCGTCTCGGCGACCGGCACGCCCACGTTGGTCCGGCCGTCGGCGGTCGCCGTGCTTCCGGAGCGGCCGTAGCTCACCTGCCAGACCAGGGTCGCGATGCCGGGCGGCGCCTCCTTGGGCATGACCACGTCGGCGATCCAACCCTGGCCGGACCGGGTACAGACGGCCAGCACGCCGCCCGGGGTGATTCCCGCGTCGCAGCCGGTGATCGCGGGCCCGTTGTAGTACGACCGAGGGGTGACCTTGACGTGCCCGCCGGGCGGCACCGAGGCCGGTGCGACCTCCACCCCGAACTGTGCGGCCGGTGGGGTGTTGCCCAGCACCCGGTAGGCGATGGTGCCGTTGCCGGGCCCGGTCGCCGAGGTGACGTCCCAGAGCAGCGGAAGGTCGCCCGGATCGGCGTCGCGGGGAACGGTGAGGGTGGCGGTCCACATTCCACCGGAGCCGGCGCACTGCACGATCCGCGCGCCGCCGAACGCGGCCCGGCAGCCGGTGATCGCCGTTGCCGGCGTGAGGGCGGAGACCGTGACGTGTACGGACTTTCCAGGCTTGGCGGATTCCGGCTCGGTGCGCGCGATGAAGGCGGGAGGTGGTCCTTGGGCGGTCGTCGTCGTGGTTCCGGCAGGCTGCTTGACCGGCGGTAACGTGGACTGGCGCGTCTTGCCGGATTTATCAGTGTTGTCGGTCTTGTCGATCTTCGGCGGGGCGCTGGTCTTCGCCTTCGGCGGCAGGACCTCGAAGGGAAGGTCACCGTTGCCGGGGAAGGGTGCGCCGGCCGCGTCCACCCCATCCACGCCCCAGTGCAGCAACGTGGCCCCGGGCGGGGTTTTCTGGGGCACCTTGGTGCGGGCGAACGAGCGCTCGTCGGTGGACTGGCAGGTTCCCCCGTCGTCGTTCGGGAAGAACACGAGGCAGTCGCGGACGGTGATGCCCATGACCGCCGGCTCGATCGTCAGGGTGATCTCGTCGCCGGGGCGCCCGCGGCCGGGCTGGGCGGTCACGGTGTAGCGCACCCGCTCGGCGACCACCGGCACGACCAGCACATCGCCGACGGGTTCGACCGTCTCACCACGGCGTTTGCTCTCGTAATGCAGGAGCCACGGGATCCGGAGCCGGCTGCCCACCGGCGTGTCCGGCGGGATCATGACCACCGCGGTGTTCGCCGCGCTGCACCCCACATCGACCTGGAAGGTAATTCCGCAGTCGTGGATGGTGACGCCGGTGGTGTCGGCGCGGAAAGTGACCACGAGCGGCAGGCCGGGCTGCGCGGTCGAGGGTGACACGTCGAACTTCGGTGGCAGGAGCCCGATCGCGACCCCGGTCTTGCCGGAGCCCACGTCGTCCGGCGACGGACTCGTTCCGGCGAAGAGGTAGGTCAAATCCCATTCCAGCAGCTCTCGCCCGCCTTGCGGCACGTTCTCCGGGACGGTGATCTCGACGGACTTCTTACCGGCCGGAACGTCGTCGCAATCGCCGTCGACCTCGGCGAAGCGGACGTGGCACCTGCTGATCCACAGGCCCGCGGTCAGGGCGGAGAAGACGACCTCGAGCGGCTTTCCCGGCACCGCGACCCTCGGTTTCACCGACACGTCGACCTGCAGGATCGTGAAGTCCACCAGGCCGCTCTCCAGGAACGGGTCCAAGGCCGCCCGCAGGCCGATGGTCGACGGCCATGCCTGCCAGTGGAGCTTCGTTCCCGGTGAGTCCGGCACCTTGATCTTGACTGAGTACGGCGAGGCGCCAGTCCTGGGACACGGTTCGGCGGCCTTGGGATCAACGGGGCCGCCGTCCTGATCCGCCTCCCCGAACCAGACGCGGCATTCCGACAAGGGGTGCTTGTCATCCGTTTTCAGGTCGGTGAAATCGACCTGAATCTCGCGGCCGGGCAGAGCCTGGGCGGGCGTGGCGACAGCGGTGTACGGCGCCCGCAGCGACGCGGCGGCGGGGCTCAGGGCCGGCGCGAAGGCCAGCAGAACGATGACAATGCGGGCCAACCATCGTGGCTTCACGTTTGTCAGACTTGACCGGTTTCTGGCGCCAGTCAGTCATGTCATGGACACAATCCGTACAGCGCCTAATCGAGCTCGTGGTTGTCCGGCAGGGTGCCCGCGGGCGCGACCGCCTCGAGCATCAGCCGGAGGGCCGTGACGGCGTGCCGGCGGTGCTCGTCGAGCACGTCCACCGCTCGCTCGATGTCGCCTGCCTTGACCGCGGCCACCAGTTCGTGATGTTCGGCGTCGACCCGCTCGCGGTTGCCGGGCTCGGTGAAGTAGACCGAGCGGTAGACCTCGGTGGCGTCCCACAGCAGGCCGAGGATCCGGACCAGCCGGGGCAGCCCGCACGCTTCGATGAGGGCGAAGTGGAACCGCCGGTTCGCCTGCGTCATCCCGGCCACGTCGGCGGCCTCGGCGGCCGCCTGGACCTCACGCTCGGCCTCCGCCAGCCGGTCCACGTCCTCGGTGGTCATCTGCGGAAGCCCGACGCGGACCGCCTCGGCCTCGAGGATCTCCCGGATGCGGTAGACCTCGAGCAGATCCGGCAGCGACAGCTGCGTGACGAAGTAGCCGCGGTGGGCGACGTACCTGACCTGGCCCTCGCCCTCGAGGATCTTCAAGGCCTCGCGCAGCGGAACCCGGCTCACCCCGAGCTCGGCGGCCAGCGCGTCCTGGACGATCTGTTCACCCGGCCGCAGCTGCCCGGTGACGATCAACCGGCGCAGCTCGGCGAGCACCGCCTCCTGCGCGGTGGGCGGCTTCCGGAAGGTCTGACTCACGCGGACACGGTATCGGGCGTATACGCTGTATACACCGATGGAGACGATCGATGCGTCCTGACGAGATCGCCACCGCGCTGCGGCAGGCCTTCCGCGAGCGCCTCATCCCGCCCGGCCAGGCCCTGAACCAGGACGAGCTGGCCCGGCGCTTCGGCGTGAGCCGGATCCCGCTGCGCGAGGCCCTGCGCACCCTGGTCGGCGAAGGCCTGATCATCATGCGGCCGGGCCTGGGCGCGGTGGTCACCGAGCTCAATGTGGACGAGGTCGAGGAGCTGTACGGCCTGCGGCTGCAGCTGGAGCCGCCACTGGCGCCCGGCATCGTCGAGCGCCTGGGGCAGCGCGACGTCGACGACCTGGCCCGGCTGGTGGAGGGGATGCGGGCACTCACGGCGGCGCAGTCGGAGGAGTGGTCCACCCTCAACTACCGATTCCACCGCCGGCTGTACGAGCTGTCCGGGCAGCGGCACGCCGTACGGCTGGTCACCCAGGTGCTCAACCTCGTCGAGCCGTACGCACGGGTGCACGCGCACGTGCTCGGGTCCCGGCCTCGCATGCAGCAGGAGCGCGTCGACATGCTGCAGGCCGTCCGCGACCACGAGGCGGAACGGGTCGAGGAGCTCATCGATCGGAGCATCCGGGCCGCTCGCACCGAGCTCGCGCAGGCCATGGCAGAGATATCCATCAATTGATCTCGGTAGCCCGAACCGTGATCGGATCCAATATCCAAAAGCGTTGCCCTCTCCGTACTGACGGCTGTATATATGCATGAACCCGAATCCAATGCCGGAAAGGGGTTCTGCCGTGAGGTCGAAGTCTGCTGTTCTTGCATCGGCGGTGGCATGCTCGCTCGCCCTCGCGGCGTGCGGGTCCAAGGGCGAGGCGCCGTCCGGCGGCTCGGGCACCGGCGACACCCTGGCCATCGGTGCGTCGCTGTCGCTGACCGGCGCGCTCGCCCGGGAGGGCAAGCTGACCCAGGAGGGCTACCAGCTCTGCCAGGACAAGGTGAACGCGCAGGGCGGCGTCCCGGTCGGCGGCAAGAAGCTCAAGCTTGCCATCGAGTACCAGGACGACACCTCCAAACCGGACACTGCCGCCCAGCTCGTCGACCAGTTCAACGACAAGGGTGTCAAGCTCATCCTCGCCTCGTACGGCTCGGCCAACACGGAGGCGCAGGCAGCGGTGATCGAGCGCAACGGGCAGGTCATGGTCGACTCCGCCGGCGCCGACAACAAGATCTTCAGCAAGGGGTACAAGCGCACCTTCGCAGTGCTCTCACCGGCCACCGAGTACGCCTCGTCCATCGTCAAGTCGATCGCCGAGCTCGCCCAGCCGAAACCGAAGTCGGTCGTCTTCCTCTCCGCCGACGACGGGTTCTCCAAAACCGTCACCGAGGGCGGCATGAAGACGGCGCAGGAGCAGGGCTTCACGGTCATGAGCCCGCAGTACTTCAAGAGCGGGACGTCCGACGTCAGCTCCTCCCTGATCAAGGTCAAGGGCCAGCGGCCCGACGTGATCATCGGCTCGGTGCACCTGGTCGAGGGCATCGCGATCGTCAAGCAGGCCAAGGAGCTCGGGGTCGTGCCGGCCGGCGGCTTCGGCGAGACGGTCGCGCCGCCCACCCCCGACTTCGCCAAGACCCTCGGCGCCCAGGCCGAGAACGTGCTCGGCTCCAGCCAATGGACCCCGTCCACCAAGGGCGAGGACAAATACTTCGGCAACGCCCAGCAGTACACCTCCGACATCAGGGCCAAGTTCGGCCACGACGCCGAGTACCACGACGCCGAGGCCAGCGCCGCGTGCCTGGCTCTCACGCTGGCCGCCGAGTCCGCCGGGTCCACCAGCCCCGACAAGGTGCGCGACGCGCTCGCGGCGCTGGACACCGCGTCCTTCTTCGGCAAGATCAAGTTCGACCCGACCGGGCAGAACGTCTACAAGCCGATGTCCGTCATCCAGATCCAGAAGGGCAAGGCCGTGACCGTGTGGCCCAAGGACGCCGCCGAGGCCTCGTTCATCTGGCCCGGCACCGCTTCATGACGTCCTTCCTGCAGGCGACCCTGTACGGGTTGCTCCAGGGTGGCCTGCTCGGGCTGATCGCGGTCGGCTTCTCCCTGGTCTGGGGCGTGATGAACATCGTCAACCTGGCACACGGAGCGTTCGTGGTTCTGGGCGCGTACGTGGGATGGCAGGTCAACGACTGGATCGGCCTGGACCCCTTCCTCGGGATGTTCGTGGCCGCGGCGGTGCTCTTCGGGCTCGGCTACGCACTCCAGCGATGGCTGATCAACCTGGTCGTCAACGGGCCGGTGTTCATCACGCTGCTGCTGACCTTCGGGCTCGACCTGATGATCGTGCAGGCGATGAACATCGCGTTCTCCGCCGACTACCGCAGCATCCCGACCTCGTACGCGGGCGACAGCCTGCACCTCGGGGGCATCCGGGTTCCGCTGGGCCGGTTGCTGGCCTTCGGCGTGTCGGTCGTGGTGACGCTCGCCCTGGTGGCGCTCGTCAATCGCACGCGTACCGGTCTGTCCATCATGGCCACCGGCATGGACCGCGCCGCGGCCCGGCTGATGGGCATCCGGGCGCGGCACGTGTACGCGCTGACGTTCGGGATCGCGGCGGGTCTCGCCGGGATGGCCGGCACCATGATCGGCACAGTCGGGACCTTCAATCCCGCGGCGGCAAGCGGGTACACCCTGCTTTCGTTCGTCATCGCGGTTCTGGGCGGTCTGGGCAATATGTACGGTGCGTTGATCGGGGGCCTGGTGATCGGGCTGGTCGAGGCGTGGGCCGGGCAGTATCTCCCCGGCACCTGGATCAACGCACTGGCCTTCCTGGTCCTGGTCGTCGTGCTGATCGTCCGGCCGTCCGGCCTGGTCGGACGGGCCTACTACGCGGCCCGGCTGGAGGTGTGATGGCGGCCGCCGCGAGGTGGAAGCCTCTGGTGCCCTGGGTGTCGGGAGTGCTGTTGCTCCTGGCCGCGCTCGGCCTGCAGTCCCAGCTGTACTCCGGCCAGGAACGCACGGTCACCGCCATCTTCATGTTCGTCGCGCTCGCCCAGGCGTGGAACCTGCTCGGCGGGTACGCCGGATACGCCTCGTTCGGCCAGGTGGTGTTCTTCGGCATCGGCGGTTACTTCACCGCGGTCGCGATGACCCACTGGCACCTCAGCTTCTGGACCTGTCTGGTGCTCGGCGGGGTTGTCGCCGCGCTGTTCGGCGCGCTGATCGGCATGCCGCTGCTGCGCCTGAGGGGCCATTACTTCGCGATCGCCACCCTCGGCGTGGCCGAGGGCATCCGGGAGGTGGTCACCAACCTGCCCGGGCTGACCGGCGGCGGCGCCGGCATCACGCTGCCCACCGTCGGCGATCAGGCGACCACGGCGTACCTCGGCAATGATGGTTTCTATCTGCTCTTCCTGGCGCTTGCCGCGCTGGCTGTGCTGGTCAGCGGGCTGGTCGCGGGCAGCCGGGCCGGGTATGCCCTGCGGGCGATCCACCAGGACGAGCAGGCGGCCGCCGCGATGGGTGTCAACACCACCCGCATCAAGGTCCTGACGTTCGCCCTGTCCGGCCTCATCACCGGCCTGGTCGGGGCGACGTACGCGTTCCAGCAGGTGACGATCTTTCCGGAGCGGCTGTTCGACGTCGACATCACCGTGCTCATGGTGGTGATGGTGGTCATCGGCGGCAGCGGCACTGTGCTCGGTCCGCTCGTCGGCGCCGTGATCCTGCAGTTCCTGTCGGAGTACCTGCGCCAGAACTACACGAGCTACCACATCTTCCTGCTGGGCGCGATCATCATCGTCGCGGTGGTCCTGCTTCCCCAGGGCGCGGTCAACTACCTGCGCGACGCCCGGCGCACCGGGGAGTACTCGCTGCTCGCCAACGTACGGAGGTACCGCTTGTGACCGCGACGCCGGTGCTGCGGACCGAACACCTCAGCCGGCGATTCGGCGGCCTGAACGCCGTCTCCGATGTCTCGCTCAGCATCCCCGAGGGCGAGACGGTCGGCGTCATCGGCCCCAACGGCGCCGGCAAGAGCACGCTCATCAACCTGGTCACCGGCCACCTCAAGCCGAGCTCCGGCCGGGTGTTGATCGACGGAAGAGACCTCACCGGCGCTCGGCCCTGGGTCATCACCCACGCCGGGGTGGCCCGGACGTTCCAGATCGTCAAACCGTTCCGCGGCATGACGGTGCGGGAGAACGTCGCGATCGGGATCCTGTACGGCCCACACGGCGTACGCCGCATGTCGCACGCTCGCGAGCAGGCCACCCGGGTGCTCGAGGAGACGAACCTGGCCGACCTGGCCGAACGCGCTCCGGGCGAGCTCTCGGTCGCCGACGCACGCCGGCTCGAGTTCGCCAAGGCGCTGGCCCTGCGGCCACGACTTCTGCTGCTCGACGAGGTGATGGCCGGGCTGCGGCACCGGGAGATCGAGTCGAGTCTGGAGCTCATCCGCACGCTGAAGACCCGAGGCATCACGATCGTCGTCGTGGAGCACGTCATGCGAGCGATCCTGGCCGTCAGCGACCGGGTCGTGGTCCTGCACCACGGCAAGGTGCTGACCGAGGGCCGGCCCCGGGACGTGCTGTCCGATCCTCAGGTGGTGGAGGCGTACCTCGGCCACCGGTACGCCCAGCGGCGGACGGGCGGCTCATGATGCTCGAGGTACGGAAGCTGAGCGCCGGCTACGGCCGGGTGCAGGTGCTGTGGGACATCGACCTGTCGGTGGGCGAACGCGAGATCGTGGCGCTCGTCGGCCCGAACGGCGCCGGCAAGACCACCCTGCTGCGGACGCTGTCCGGCGTGATCCGGATGCGTGGCGGAACGGCGGAGTTCCGCGGCCGGTCACTGGGCGACCGGTCGATCGAGCAGATCGTCGACCTGGGCATCGCCCATGTGCCGGAGGGCCGCCGGCTGTTCGCGGGCCTGACCGTACGCGCCAACCTCCTGCTCGGCGGCTGGCGGACGAAGAACACCGACCTGGACCGGGTGATCGAGTTGTTCCCGCCGCTCGAACCGCGGCTCGAGCAGGTGGCCGGCAGCCTCTCCGGCGGTGAGCAGCAGATGTGCGCCATCGCTCGCGGGTTGATGAGCCAGCCGGAACTCATGATGATCGACGAGTTGTCGCTCGGGCTCGCTCCGCTCATCGTGGACGAGATCCTCGCCCGATTGCCCGACATCGCCGCGGCCGGCACCTCGGTTCTGCTCGTGGAACAGGATGTGGACGCGGCGCTGTCGGTCGCGGAGCGCGCCTACGTGCTCGAGACGGGCCAGGTCACCCTCAGCGGCAAGGCCGGCGTGCTGCTTGCCGACAAGCGGATTCAGGAGAGCTACCTGGGTATCGCGTAGTGGCCGTCGGCCGTTTCACAGCAGCGGGATCGGCGGGTGGAAGCGGATCTCGGCGGCTATCTCGATCTCGCCCCGGCGCTTGGCGACCTGCTGGTCGGCCAGGGTCAGCGTGCCCTCGTACTCCCAGGTCCCCGCCCGGACCCCGACGAGTGCGCCGTCGACCACGATGCCGATCAGCCCCCGTACGGTGAACTCGAGAAGTGCCCGCAGGCCGACCGTGGCGACCGGGAGGTCGGAAAGGTGCACCTCCACGCTCGGCCGATAGTCGAAGGACGCGGTGTGGGTCGCCATCTCCACCAGTTCCGCGCCGCCGGGGTTCGACAGGCTGGTCTCGGCCGCGTCCTGCAAGGCAGTGACGCGGTTCCAGCTCTGCTCGAAGATGTCGATCACGTTCATGTCCAGGATGCCGTCGGCGACCTTGCCGACCTCGGCCAGCACGGCGTTCTTGCCGGCCGCGGGCATCCGGCCCAGGCCGCCGCGGATCTCGCCGGCGGCCTCGCCGGAGCGTACGGCCTGGGTCAGCGCGGCGACGGCGTCGGCGGGGCTGTCGAAGAACAGCGCTCGAACCGGCGGTGCGGCGGTCTCGGTCATGGCGGCTCCTCACCGATGTGGATGCCCGGCGGCGGCCGCCGCACGGTCAGCCGGATCAGCCGGCGCGGGGGCGCGTCCGGCTCGTCGAACATCACCGACAGCGGGCCGGCCGGGCGCACGGCCACCACGTCGACGAGTTCCGGCAGCTCGGCGTCCTCGGTTTTGGTGCGTTGCAGCCGGCCGCGGAGCCGGCGTAGCAGGGTGCGGCCGCCGAACAGAGCCACCCCGAGCAGCGCGACCGCCCCGGATTTCAAGATGACGCCCAGTACCTTCTTCCACCAGGGCTGATGGTCTTCGGTCTGGGCCAGCACGCCCACATTGGTCCGGCCGTCGGCGGTCGCCGCGCCGGCGTTGTAGGCCACCTGCCAGAGCAGCGTCGCGGTGCCGGGTGGCGCGTCCTTCGGTACGACCACGTCGGCGACCCAGCCCCGGGCGGTCGCGGCGCAGGCGGCCAGCACGCCGCCCGGTGCGATGCCCGCGTTGCAGCCGGTGATCGGCGGCCCGTTGTCGTACGACCGATGGGTGACCTTGATGTGCCCGCCGGGCGGCACCGAGGCCGGATCGACCTCCACCCCGAACTGCGGGCTCGGCGCGCTGTTGCCGAGCACCCGATAGGCGATGGTGCCGTTGCCGGGCCCGGCCGGTGACGTGACATCCCAGAGCAGCGGCAGGTCGCCCGGCTCGGCGTCGCGAGGAACCGTGAGGGTCGCGATCCAGAGCCCGCCCGACCCGGCGCACGGCACGATCCGCTCGCCACCGAACGTGGCGCGGCAGCCGGTGATCGCCGTCGCCGGGGTGAGCGCGGAGACGGTGACACGCACGGATTTCCCGGGCTTGGCGGCCTCGGGCTCAGTGCGGGCCACGTACTCGGGATGTGGTTCTTGATTGGTAGTGGTGGTTGTGGTTGTTGTCGTCGTGGTCCGTGGCGTCGTCGACTCGACCGGGGGCAGCGTGAGACGTGTCCGGGACCGAGATGGCGTCGGGGTGGTCTTTCCCTTCGGTGGCAAGACATCGAAGGGAAGGTCACCGTGGTCGGCGAGGGGTGCACCGGCGGCGTCCACCGAGCCCACGCCCCAGTGCAGCAGAGTGGCGCCGGGCGCGGTTCCCGCGGGCACCCAGGTCCGGGCGAACCACCGTTCGTCGGTGGCCTGGCACGTTCCCCCGTCGGCGCTCGGGAAGAACACCAGGCAGTCGACGATGCTGACTCCCTTGACCGTCGGCTCGATCGTCAGCGTGATCTCGTCGCCGGGACGCCCGCTGCCGGGCTGGGCGGTCACGGTGAAACGCACCCGCTCCGCGACCACCGGAACACTGAGCACGTCTTGGACCGCGTCGGGCTTCTCGCCGGGGCGGGCGCTCTTGTAGTGGAGGAACCACGGGATCCGGAGCCTGCTGCCCACCGGGGTGTCCGGCGGGATCATGACCACCGCGGTGCGCGCCGGGCTGCACCCCGCTTGGGCCTGGTAGGTGATGCCGCAATCGTCGATGGTGACGCCGGTGGTGTTGCTACGGAAGGTGACGACGAGCGGCAGGCCGGGCTGCGCGGTCGAGGGCGACACGTCGAATTTCGGTGGCAGCAGCGCGATTCCGACCTTGGTCGTGCCGGTGCCCACATCGTCCCGTGATGGCTTCGCTCTGGCGTAGAGGTAGGTGAGACTCCATTTCAGGACGTCTTGGCCGCCCGGCGGGACGCTGTCGGGGATGACGATCTCGATGACCTTCTGGCGGGCCGGAATCTCGTCGCACCGGCCGTCGACCCCGGCGAAGGCGACGCCGCATTTGGTTATCCGCAGGCCCTCGGTCACTGCGGAGAATATGACGTTGAGCGGCTTTCCTGGCACCGCCACGTTCGGTTTGACCGATACGTCGACCTGCAGGATCGTGAAATCCACGATGCCGCTCTCCGTATAGGGGGCCGAATTCGCTACCTGATTGACGCCGGGCTCCTGCGCCTCCCAGTGGAGCTCCAATTCGGGCGAGTCCGGCACCTCGATCTCGACCGAGCGCTGCGAGTCTCCGTCGGCCGGGCACGGAACGGCGGCCTCGAGAACGAACCAGACCCGGCATCCGCCCAGCGGGAATTTGTATTTGTCCTTCGTCTGCAGATCAACTCGGACCATACGGCCGGGCATGGCCTTGGGTGGGACTGGCGAGAGCAGAGAAGTAATTTTCCCGCAGCGAACCCGCGGCGGGGGCCACGGCCGGCGTCGAGGCGAGCAGAACGATCACAACGCCGGCGAACCAGCGTGCGACGAAGCACTTCACACCTCCACGTTCCCCGCATATCTCCCCGCGGTCAGTCATGTCATGGACACGGCCCGTGATTCCTACGGGCGCGAGCTCGGGCTGGCGAAGGTCATTCTGTTGTGGCGATACCGGGCACCACCACCAAGGAGCAGGCATGACCACGATCCACTTCACCGAGACAACGACCGCGACGCCGCAGCAGTTCGTCGCGGCGCTCACCGACTTTGGACCCGGCCGCTCGAAGATCTGGGGCAACACCGACGACGGCTACCTCAAGGTGCACGACGAGAGCCCCAGCACGGCCGACGTCACGGAGGGTTCCGGGGGCGTCTGGGAACGACTGCACTACGACTGGTCCGACCCGAACCGCGTCGTCATGACGACCACCGACTCCAACGTGTGGGGAGGCAACTCCGGCCACACCTACACCTTCAAGGAACGCGGCGACGGGCGTACGGACGTGGACGTGGTGATTGTGCGTGAGGGCAAGAATCTGAAGGGCCGGGCGCTCGCTGCCCTGCTCGGAACGGGCGGCAAACGCGTCCTGGAGAAGCGGTTCGAGGCGACCGTCCACGCCATCGAGGCCCGCGACAGCGACACCGGGACGGCGTGAACCTGCTCATCGGTCGATCGAGGCCATGTTGGCGTCGTCGTGACGGGCTCCGGCCGCCGGCCGCAGCGCGTCGAGGCGGGCGAGTTGCGCGGCCGTGAGCTCGACGGCGTCCGCCGCGGTGTTCTCCTCGACCCGCGCGACACGGCGGGTGCCGGGGATGGGCGCGATGTCGTCGCCGCGGGTCAGGATCCAGGCGAGGGCGGTCTGCGCGGGAGTGGCACCGATCTCGGCGCCGATGGCCGTCACCTCGTCGACGATGGCGAGATTCCGCTGGAAGTTCTCGCCGGTGAAGCGCGGGTTGGTCTTGCGCCAATCGTCGTCGGCGAAGTCGTCGACGGTGCGGATCTGCCCCGTCAGCAGACCATGACCGAGCGGCGAGTACGGCACGAAGCCGATGCCGAGTTCGCGCAGCAGCGGCAGGACCTCCGCCTCCACGTCGCGGGTCCAGAGCGAGTACTCCGTCTGCAGGGCCGAGACCGGCTGCACCGCGTGGGCGCGGCGAATGGTCTCCGGCGACGCCTCGGACAGACCGAAGTGCAGCACCTTTCCCTGCGCGATGAGGTCGGCGACCGCGCCCGCGGTCTCCTCGATCGGGGTGTTCCGGTCGACTCGGTGCTGGTAGTAGAGATCGATGTGATCGGTGCCGAGACGCTGGAGCGACCCCTCGACGGCGGCCTTCACGTTGGCCGCGCTGCTGTCGGTCACGCCAGGGCCGCCTCCGGCATGAGAGACCAGTCCGAACTTCGTCGCGATCTTCACCTGGTCACGGCGGCCCTTGATCGCCTCGCCGACGATCTCCTCGCTGAGGTACGGGCCGTAGATCTCCGCGGTGTCGATGTGGGTCACTCCGAGATCGAGAGCGCGGTGGATGGCGCGGATGGATTCGGCGTTGTCGAGGCCGCCCTCGCTCGTGTAGACGCCGGCCATGGTCATCGCGCCGAGGCCGATACGGGAGACGGTCAGGCCGCCGAGGTGTGCGTTCCTCATGCCATGACTCCTTGGATGGTCAGGCCGCCGGCGGCGGCACCACCAGAGAACCGGCTGCCGGGAGCGCGGGGAAGTTGCTGCTGGACGGTGTACTGGCAGCCCACCCTTCGTCCTCGGCGTCGCGCCTAGCCTGGACGGGTGGACAACCGAGACGAGGTCAAGGCGTTCCTCAGCTCCCGCCGCGCCAAGATCACCCCCGAGCAGGCGGGCCTGCACAGCTACAGCCACAACCGGCGGGTACCGGGGTTGCGCCGCAGCGAGGTCGCCGACCTGGCCGGCGTCAGCGTCGAGTACTACGCCCAACTCGAGCGCGGCAACCTCGCCGGCGTCTCCGACAGCGTCCTCGACGCCCTCGCCCGAGCACTACAGCTGGACGAGGCCGAGCGAGCCCACCTGACCGACCTCGCCCGCGCCGCCGGCCCGGCCTCCCGCACCCGCCGCCGCAAGCCGGCCGCCCAGCAGGTACGGCCCAGCGTGGCGCGCATTCTCGACGGGATGATCGGCGTGCCGGCCATGGTCAACAATGCCCGACTCGACGTCGTCGCGGCGAACCCGCTCGCGGAGGCGTTGTTCGCGCCCGAGTTCGCCGATCCGGCCCGACCGGTCAACCACGCCCGGTTCAACTTCCTCGATCCCCGCGCCCGCGACTTCTGGCTCGACTGGGAGCGCGCCGCCGACGACAGCGTCGCCATGCTGCGTACCGAGGCCGGCCGCGACCCCCACGACAAGGCATTGATCGACCTGGTCGGGGAGTTGTGCACGCGCAGCGAGGACTTCCGCGGCCGTTGGGCAGCTCACGACGTACGCCTGCACCGGATCGGACTCAAGCACATCCACCACCCGGTGGTCGGTGACCTGCACCTGTCCTACGACGTCCTGGAACTACCCGCCGACCCGGGCCTCGCCATGATCGCCTTCAGCGCCGAGGCCGGCTCGCCCGACGACGACGCCCTCAAGCTTCTCGCCAGCTGGGCCGTCACTCACACGACGCCGCGCCGGCGATAAGACGGCGCTCGGAAAGACCGGGTGGGGGACTGCGCCCGTTGACTCGCGTTGATACATCTGAAATCTTAGATGCCTGTCTACGCAAAAACTCGGCAGAACGCAGAAATTTGTCTTGGTCTCGCCGAAACTTCGTGGCAGGCGTCCCCATCCCCCGCTGGCTGCCGTGGACCCCGACCGTGGCTGCCAGGCGCGCAGAACAGAGGGCTTCATGAGAGATCGACCGCTCCCCCGAAGATTGCTCAGCACGGTCGTGGCCACCGTCCTGGTCGCCGCCGCGCTCTCCCCCGGAACCGCGCACGCCGCCGGCGGCCCGAACCTGGCCGTGGGCAAGGCGGCCACGGCCTCGGGCGCCAACGGCCCGTACGCCGCGTCCAATGTGACCGACGGCAACGCCAACTCGTACTGGGAAAGCCCGAACGGCGCCTTCCCGCAGTGGGTCCAGGTCGACCTGGGCAGCGCGACCGCCGTCGACCAGGCCAAGCTGAAGCTGCCGCCGTCCACCGCCTGGGGTGCCCGCACCCAGACGCTGACCCTCCAGGGCAGCACGAACGGCTCGACCTGGAGCACGCTGTCCGCCTCGGCGAGCCGCCTGTTCGACCCGGCGAGCGGCAACGCCGTCACCATCGACTTCACCGCCGCCACCATCCGGTACGTCCGGGTCACGATCACCTCGAACACCGGCTGGCCGGCCGGGCAGTTGTCCGAGCTCGAGATCTACGGTGTGGCCGGGCAGGATCCTGATCCGGATCCCGACCCGCCGACGGGCACCAACCTGGCGGCCGGCAAGGCGATGGAGGCCTCGTCCTCGGTCTTCTCCTTCACCGCTCCCAACGCCAACGACAACAACGCCGGCACCTACTGGGAGTCCAACGGCTTCCCCGCCACGCTCACCACCAAGCTGGGCGCCGACGCGAACGTCACGGGTGTCGTGCTGAAGCTCAACCCCGACCCGGTCTGGGGCGCCCGTACCCAGAACGTCGAGGTTCTCGGCAAGGCGCAGACCGCACCGGCGTTCACCTCGCTGAAGGCGCGCGCCGACTATGCCTTCAACCCCTCGACCAACCAGAACACGGTCACGATCCCGGTCACCGGCCGGGTCGCCGACCTGCAGCTGCAGTTCTTCAGCAACACCGGCGCGCCCGGCGGGCAGGTCGCCGAGATCCAGGTGATCGGCACGTGGGCGCCCAATCCCGATCTGGTGGTCACCGCGCTGACCTGGTCACCCTCGACACCCGACGAGACCAGCGCGATCACGGCGTCGGCCACGGTGCGTAACGCGGGTACCGCCGCGTCCGCAGCGACATCCCTGGACGTACGCGTGGGTGGCGCCGTTGGTGGAAGCGGTCAGGTCGCTGCGCTCGCGGCCGGTGCCTCCACCACGGTCGCGGTGAACCTGGGCCGGCTCGCGCAGGGCAGCTACCCGCTGTCCGCGGTCGTCGACCCGGCCAACACGGTCGCCGAGCAGAACAACGACAACAACACCCTGGCCGCGTCGTCCCCGCTGGTGGTGGCACAGGCGCCGGGCCCGGACCTGCAGGTGCTCAGCGTGACCTCGAACCCGGCGAGCCCGGCGGCCGGCGCCTCGGTCAGCTTCACCGTGGCGGTCAACAACCGGGGCACGACCACGGCGGCGGCCACGACCACCCGGGTGGTGGTGAACGGCACGACGCTGAACGCGAACACCGCCGCGGTGGCCGCCGGCTCCACGGTCAACGTGAGCCTCGGGACCTGGACGGCGACCAGCGGCGGGGCGACCATTGTGGCCACGGCCGACGCGACGAACGTGGTGGCGGAGACCAACGAGAACAACAACTCGCGTACGGCATCGATCGTGGTTGGTAGGGGTGCCGCCCTGCCGTACACGACGTACGAGGCCGAAGACGCCCGCTACCAGGGCACCCTGGTCGAGGCGGACGCGAAGCGCACGTTCGGGCACACCAACTTCGGCACCGAGTCGTCCGGCCGCAAGTCGGTACGCCTCACCGGCACCGGTCAGTTCGTCGAGTTCACCTCGACCGTGCCGTCCAACTCCATCGTGGTCCGCAACTCCATCCCGGACGCGCCGAGCGGCGGCGGCCAGAACGCCACGATCAGCCTGTACGTGAACGACCAGTTCGTGCAGAAGCTGACGCTCTCGTCCCGCAACAGCTGGCTGTACGGCACCACCGACGACACCGAGAGCCTGTCCAACACCCCGTCCGGCGACGCCCGGCGGCTGTTCGACGAGTCGCACGCGCTGCTGACCCAGTCCTACCCGGTCGGCACCCGCTTCAAGCTGCAGCGGGACGCCACCGACTCGGCGTCCTTCTACTACATCGACTTCATCGACCTGGAGCAGGTGGCCCCGGCGCTGAGCCAGCCGGCGGGCTGCACCTCGATCACGACCTATGGCGCGGTGCCGAACGACGACATCGACGACTCGGCCGCCATCCAGCGTGCCGTGACCGACGACGAGAACGGCGTGATCAGCTGCGTCTGGATCCCGGCCGGCCAGTGGCGGCAGGAGCAGAAGATCCTCTCGCCCGACCCGACCCGCGGCCAGTACAACCAGAAGGGCATCCGGAACGCCGTGATCCGCGGCGCCGGCATGTGGCACACCGTGCTCTACACGAACACCGAGCCGCAGAACGTGGTCGGCAACATCAACCATCCGCACGAGGGCAACGTCGGCTTCGACATCGACGACAACACCCAGATCTCCGACCTGGCGATCTTCGGCATGACCACCAACCGGGCCAACCGCGGCCACGGCATCAACGGCCGGCTCGGCAAGAACACCAAGATCAGTAACGTGTGGATCGAGCACGTCAACGTCGGCGCCTGGGTCGGCCGCGACTACTCGGACACGCCGGCGTACTGGAACCCCGGTGACGGCCTGGACTTCTCCGGGATGCGCATCCGCGACACGTACGCCGATGGAATCAACTTCACCAACGGCACGCGCAACTCGCGGGTCTTCAACTCCTCGTTCCGGACGACCGGCGACGACTCGCTGGCCGTGTGGGCGAACCCGCGGGTGAAGGACGCCTCGGCCGACGTGACCGTGAACGACCACTTCGTCAACAACACGGTCCAGCTGCCGTGGCGGGCCAACGGCATCGCCATCTACGGCGGCTCGAACAACTCCGTCGAGAACAACCTCGTCTCCGACACCATGAACTACCCCGGCATCATGCTGGCGACCGACCACGACCCGCTTCCGTTCGGCGGGACCACGCTGATCGCCAACAACGGCGTGTACCGGTCGGGCGGGGTGTTCTGGGGCGAGGCTCAGGAGTTCGGCGCGATCACCCTGTTCCCCTCGTCCCGGGACATCACCGGCGTCACCATCCGGGACACCGAGATCATCGATTCCACGTACGACGGAATCCAGTTCAAGACGGGCGGCGGCAACATGCCGAACGTCGCCATCACCAACGTGCGGATCGACAAGTCCAACAACGGCGCCGGCATTCTCGCGATGAGCGGAGCCCGGGGCAACGCGAACCTGACCAACGTCACGATCACCAATTCGGCCGACGGCAACATCGTCGTCCAGCCCGGTTCCCAGTTCGTCGTGACCGGCGGCTGACCATCGGACACCACGATGCCCCCGGCCACCGGCCGGGGGCATCGGCACAGGTCAGGCCGGGTCGTCGCTGCGGACGTGTACCGTCTCGCCGCCCGAGCGTCTCGACCTGGCGTTGCAGGGCGGTCTCGGGATCGACGAGACCACCGGTGGCGGCGGGTTCGGTCATCGCACACCTCGTCCATCGCCGCGGCCGGCGCCTCGGTCCTGCAGCCCGGCCGCGCCTCGGCGCTGTAGCGGGCCAGCCGCGGATCCGCCGTTGGGCGCGGCACCAAGTCAGCCCGGCGACATCCGTATTCAGACGGCCCTCGGCGATTTGCCACACCGTTCGCGCCCGCGTCGCGCCTCCCGGCGACGCCTGCGCGTTATTTCTCAGCGCACGAAGCCCGGAATGCTGATTCGCCATCAGATTTACGCCGACCGGCGCTCAGGCCGACGCCAGGTAAGGGCTACCGCTTCACGGTGCAGTCAGGAATGGGCCGAGGATGGGCAGGTTGTTGAGCGGGAGGTTGGGGAGGACGTGGATTCCCCTGTCGACCGTCGTGTTGTAGGTCGTGTTGTAGTTGACGTTGTAGCTCTTGTCGTGACTGGTGCTGAAAGTCGTGTCGTGGTTGGCGTTGTAAGTGGCGTCGTGGCTGGCGGTGTGATTGGTGTCGTGACTGTTGCTGTTGATGGTGTCGTGATTGGCGTTGTGGTTCACGTCGTGGCTGGCGGTGTGATTG
>NZ_KB903329.1 GCF_000379645.1 Paractinoplanes globisporus DSM 43857 | reverse complement strand
GGCGAGCTGGGGCTGACCGACGAGTGCGGCCTGCCCAAGTGCGCCCGGGTGCGCCCGCCCGACATCGTCTGGACGCTGCGATGACGGCGGGCGGCGCGGCGACGGCGGGCGGTGCGACCACGGCGGGCGGTGCGACGACGGCGGGCGGTGCGACGACGGCGGGCGGTGCGACCACGGCGGGCGGTGCGACCACGGCGGGCGGTGCGACCACGGCGGGCGGTGCGACCACGGCGGGCGGTGCGACGACGGCGGGCGGTGCGACGACGGCGGGCGGCGCGACCACGGCTGTTGTCCGGGCCGGGGTGCGGGTGCTGCACGGGTTCGTGGGTCCGGAGGGGTCGCTCTGTCTCTGGGGCGAGTCCGACATGTCCCGGGAATTCCGGCGGGGCGGCGGGCACCCGTTCGCGATCGAGCGTGACCGGCTTCCCCGGGGGGACGACCTGGCCCACGTCGCGCTCGTGCTGCCCTCGACCAGTGCCGGGCCGCTGCCGTCGCCGCAGCTCGGGCTCGCGCCGCGGCGGGGCACGCCGCGGCCGCGCTCGTGGCACGTGCCGGCCGTGGCGGTGCCGTTCGTCGACGACGACCTGGCCGACGAGTTCGATGGCCGGGTCGGTCACTCGGCGCGGTGGCTGATCGAGCTGTGCGATTTCGCGGCCGACCTCGTGCGCCGGGGGCGGGTGCTGCCGGCCGTGCTGCCCGAAGGGCCGGTCGCCCGGTGGCGGCCCGTGCTGACCGGCTTCGACGCGATCCACCACGGTGACCTGCTGCGCCGCATGCCGGCCGCCTGCCGGGCCGCGGCCGGCGGACTGCCCGCGGCCGACGTGCTCGCCGTCGCGCTGCACCGGCTCGTCGACGGCCTGGTGCGCACCCGGCTGGCCGAGGCCGGCGTCGAGATCGGCGACGGCTGGCTGGCCGCGCTGACCGGCGAGCCGTCGTTCACCGCCGCGCCGGCCCTCACCGACGAACTGGCCGAGCGGCTCGACGCCTGGCACGCGAGCGCCGCCGCGGGCGCGGCCGTGCGGCTCTGCTTCCGCCTCAGCCACATCGACCGCGAGGCCGGCCCGGGCCTCGCGCCCGGCCTCGGCGGCGGGTCCGGCCCCGGCGGTTCGTCCGGCTCCGGCGGCGGATCCAGCCGCGGTGGCTCATCCAGCCCCGCGGGCTCGTCCGGCCCTGGTGGTACAGCCGGCCTCGGCGGAGGGGCCGGTCTGGGTGGCGGGGCCGGTCTGGGTGGCGGGGCCGGCCGCGAGCGGGAGGCGGGCGACGACCTCTGGCTGCTGGAGTTTCTGCTGCAGGCGGTCGACGAGCCGAGCGCGCTGGTCACGGCCGCGGACATCTGGCGCGACGACTATGCCCCGCTTCGCCGCTGGACCAGGCACCCGCAGGAGCGGCTGCTCGGCGGGCTCGGGCGGGCTGCCCGGCTCTACCCCGACCTGCGGGCCGCGCTCGGCGTGCCCCGGCCGGTCGACATGGTGCTCGACACGGCCGAGGCGCACGCGTTCCTGAGCCAGGCCGCCGTGCTGGAGGAGGCCGGCTACGGCGTGCTGCTGCCGACCTGGTGGCGCGACCGGCAGAGCCTTGGCCTCGCCCTCGACGTGCGCGGCCGCGACCCGATCGTGCCGGTGCTGCGGGACGAGGCCGCCGACCTCGCCCACCTGGTCGACTACCAGTGGGGCCTGGCGATCGGCGGGGAACCGCTCACCGAGAGCGAGCTGACCGATCTGGCCCAGGCCAAGGTGCCGCTCGTGCGCCTGCGCGGCCGCTGGGTGCACCTCGACCCCGGCCACCTCGCGGCGGGGCTGCGCTTCCTCGAGCGCGGGGGCGGGTCGATGACCGCGGGGGCGGCGCTGCGGACCGTCCGGCTGCTGCCGCCCGAGGAACTGCCGCTGCCGGTGACGGCGGTCGGCGGCAAGGGCTGGCTGGCCGACCTGCTCGGTGGGGAGCTGGACCGGCGGCTGGAGCTGATCGATCCACCCGTGTCGCTGGCCGGCGTGCTCCGCCCGTACCAAATGCGGGGTTTTTCGTGGTTGGCCTTTCTCGACGGCCTCGGGCTCGGCGCCTGCCTGGCCGACGACATGGGTCTCGGCAAGACGATCCAGCTGCTCGCGCTGCTGCTGCATCGGCGGTCCGGCCCGGCGTTGCTGATCTGCCCGCTCTCGGTGCTGGGAAACTGGCAGCGGGAGGCCGCCCGGTTCGCGCCGTCGCTGACGGTCACGGTGCTGCACGGCGCCGACCGGCCCTCGCCCGCGTCGCTCGCCGGGTCCGACATCGTGCTCACCACCTACGCCACCGCGACCCGCGACGCCGACGAGCTGGCCGCCGTCGCGTGGGACCGCGTCGTGCTCGACGAGGCGCAGCACGTGAAGAACAGTGGCAGTGCGGTGGCCAAGGCGGTCCGCCGCTTCCCGGCCCGGGTGCGGATCGCGCTGACCGGTACGCCGGTGGAGAACCGGCTCGCGGAGCTGTGGTCGATCCTCGACTTCCTCAACCCGGGCGTGCTCGCCTCGGGGCACACGTTCCGGGCCCGGTTCGCCGTGCCGATCGAACGGTTCGGCGATGAGGAGGCCGCGGCGCGGCTGCGGCACGCGACCCGGCCGTTCCTGCTGCGCCGGGTGAAATCCGACCCCGCGGTCATCGGCGACCTGCCTGACAAGCGCGCGGTGCGGCACCTGTGCTCGCTGACCACCGAGCAGGCCACCCTCTATCGCGCGGTCCTCGAGGACATGACCGCGCACCTGGCCGAGAGCCGCGACAAGTGGAACAAGGGCATCGTGCTCGCGGCGATGACCAAGCTGAAACAGGCGTGCGTGCACCCGGCGCTGCTGCTCGGCGACGGCTCGCCGCTACCCGGCCGCTCGGGAAAGCTGGAGCGGCTCGAGGAGATCCTCGACGGCGCGCTCGCCGAGGGGGAGAGCGTGCTGTGCTTCACGCAGTTCGCCAAGTTCGGGTCGATGCTCACGCCGCACCTGGCCGCGCGGTTCGGGGTGCCGGTGCGCTATCTGTACGGCGGCACCTCCCGCACCGACCGGGACGCGATGGTGGCCGCCTTCCAGGACGACCCGCGGCCCGGCATCTTCGTGCTGTCGCTGAAGGCCGGCGGCACCGGGATCAACCTGACGGCGGCCAACCACGTCGTGCACGTCGACCGCTGGTGGAACCCGGCGACCGAGGCGCAGGCGACCGACCGGGCGTTCCGCATCGGGCAGCGGCGCGACGTGCGGGTGCACACGCTGGTCTGCCTCGGCACCCTCGAGGAGCGCATCGACCGGCTGCTCGCCGACAAGGGCGTCCTGGCCGAGCGGGTGGTGGGCAACGGCGAGGGCTGGCTGACCGCGCTCGACACCGCCGAGCTGCGCGCCCTCGTCCAACTCGCACCGGAGGCGATCGTTGACTGACGACCGGCTGGCTCTGGCCTTCCTCGGCACGTTCGAGTCGCTGCGGATGGGGCCGACGTTCGCGCGCGGGCGGCGTGACGAACGCAGCGGCCACGTCCGGCAGCTGACGATCTCGAGCAGCCTCGTCGTCGCGCTGGTGCGCGGGCCGGACGATCCGAAGGCCTTCCGGGCGCGGATAGCGCTGCGGTCGTTCGGGGCGTCCGAGTGGGCGCGGGTCGAGCAAGATCTCGTGGCCGAGGCCCGCTATGCCGCCGATCTGCTCGCCGGGCGGATGCCGGCCGGGATCGGGGAGGTGTTCGCGGGAGCGGGGCTGAGCCTGGTGCCGCTGTCGCTCGACGAGGTCGCGATGGACTGCACCTGCGAGCGGTGGCCGATGCCGTGCGTGCACCTCGCGGCGACCTGTTACGCCCTGGCCCGGTCGTTCGAGGAGGACCCGTTCGGGGTGTTCGCCTGGCGCGGGCGGCATCGCGACGAGTTGCTCCTGCACCTGCGCGAGCTGCGAGCCGTCCCGGCGCCCATTGTGCCGGCGCCGGATCCGGGCGTAATATCTGATGTTTCCGATTCGCCCGATATGGAAAAAGAGTGGGGAGATGCCTTCTGGGGCGGTTTGACCGCCCCGGCGGCGGCCGCCACGGGCCGGCCGGGCGCCGCGTCCCGGCCGGACGCACTGCTCGACCAGCTCGATCCGCCGCCGCTGGCGCACGGGGGCCGTCCGATAGCCGACCTGCTGCGGCCCGCGTACCTCGTGCTGCCCGAAGAGTAGGCGGAGTCTGTTCTTCCACGATCGGTGTACACCCTTCGAAACCCGCCGGTCACATTCCGTGGCCATGTTCTCCTTTCCGAGGCATAACTCTTTGTCTTGAGAAGGTGTGACATGAACCGATTTACCCGGATGCTTATGATGTCGGGCCTCGGCCTGGTAACGGGCGTCGCGGTCGGTGCCGGACCGGCCATGGCCGCGTCGAGCAGCTCGAGCACCGATCAAGGGGCGACGCGGTCGGAAGCCAATACCAGCCCCCAGTGGCGGGGTGACCGGCTCGTCGGGTTCTTCCGCAACTACCGCATCTGCATCCGTGCCGGCGAGTACGGCGAGGACGAGGGCTGGTGGGACGACTACGACTGCTACCGCACCGGCGGGTTCCACAACCGGTTCGCGCTGGTCGTCGGCTACGACGACTGGGGTCACGGCTGGCACGGAAACTGGGGCGGTCAGAACTGGGTCGGCCAGTGGTGGCCGGGACACGGCAACTGGAACGGCCCGAACGGCGGTGGCTGGCCCGGCTGGCCCAACGGCGGCGGCATGGGCAACGGCAACGGCGGCGGTAACAACGGCGGCGGTAACGGCGGCGGTGGTGGCAACGGCGGTGGCGGCGGTAACGGCGGCAACGGCGGTGGCAACAACGGCGGCAACAACGGCGGCGGCAACAACGGCGGCGGCAACAACGGCGGCGGGAACGGCGGCAACGGCGGCAACGGCGGTGGCGGCGGTAACGGCGGCAATGGCGGCGGCAACAACGGCGGTAACAACGGCGGCGGCAACAACGGCGGCGGTAACGGCGGCGGTGGCGGTAACGGCGGTGGCGGCGGTAACGGCGGCAACGGCGGTGGCAACAACGGCGGCGGCAACAACGGCGGCGGCAACGGCGGCGGTGGCGGCAACGGCGGTGGCGGCGGCAACGGCGGCAACGGCGGTGGCAACAACGGCGGCGGGAACGGCGGCGGCAACAACGGCGGCGGGAACGGCGGCGGTGGTGGCAACGGCGGTGGCGGCGGCAACGGCGGCAACGGCGGGAACAACTTCACCTTCGGCCCCGGCACCAACATCGGCCTGCACGGCTGACCGCAGCTTCTGCGGATATACCAATGCGAGCCACACCCCGGTCGGGGTGTGGCTCGTCCCTTTACCCGGAGACCGTCACCAGTCGCCGGGTGCGTAGTCCTTGAGAAAGCAGCCGTACACGTCCTCGCCGCGCTCGCCGCGCACGATCGGGTCGTAGACCCGGGCCGCGCCGTCCACCAGGTCGAGCGGCGCGTGGAAGCCCTCGCCGGCCAGCCGGGTCTTGGTCGGGTGCGGCCGCTCGTCCGTGATCCAGCCGGTGTCGACGCTGGTCATCAGGATCCCGTCGGTGAACATGTCGTCGGCGCTGGTGCGGGTCAGCATGTTCAGCGAGGCCTTCGCCATGTTCGTGTGGGGGTGGCCGGCGCCCTTGTAGCCGCGGGCGAAGACCCCCTCCATGGCCGAGACGTTCACGACGTACCGCCGAGGGAAGGTCGACCGGACCATCGCCGGGCGCAGGCGGCTGATCAGCACGAACGGCGCGGTCACGTTGCACAGCTGCACCTCGAGCAGCTCCAGCGGGTCGACCTCGTGCACCCGGTCGCTCCAGCTGTTGGTGGGCGTGACATCCGGGACCAGGCCGCCCGCGTCGATCTCGGCCGAGCGCGCGACGAGGGCGAGCTCGGTGACCTGCCGCGGGGTCAGCGCCGGGCCGGCACCGCTGGTGAGCACGGCGGCGGGGGAGGCCCCGGCCGTCCCGAAGTACTCCAGTTCGGGCACCGGACCGTCCGGCAGCGGCTCCCGCTCGGCCGCGGCGATCGCCGCATACGCCCCCGCGGTACGGCGTACGGTCTGGGCGGCGTTGTTGATCAGAATGTCGAGCGGGCCGCGCCGGGCGACCGAGTCGGCGAGGCCGACGACCTGGGCCGGATTGCGCAGGTCGAGGCCGACCACCCGCAGCCGGTGCAGCCAGTCGGCGCTGTCGGGCATCGCGGCGTAACGGCGGACCGCGTCGTGCGGGAAGCGCGTGGTGATGGTCAGGTCGGCGCCGTCGCGCAGCAGGCGCAGCGCGATGTACATGCCGATCTTGGCGCGCCCGCCGGTGAGCAGCGCCCGCCGCCCGGTCAGGTCGGTGCGGGCGTCGCGTTTCGCGTGGTTGAGCGCGGCACAGGCCGGGCAGAGCTGGTGGTAGAACGCGTCGACGACCGTGTAGCGCTGCTTGCAGGTGTAGCAGCCGCGAGGCTGGCGCAGCACCCCGGCCGTGCCACCGGTCGAAGTGGCGCGCAGCGGGATGCCGGCGGTCTCGTCGTCGATGCGGCCGGGCGCGCCGGTCGCGGTCGCCTCGGTGACGGCCCGGTCGGCGGCGAGAACAGCCTCCCGCCGGTCGCGGCGGCGCTGCAGCTTGACCGTCTTGAACAGGCCCGCGGTGGCTCGGCGGACGGCCACCGCGTCGGGGTGCTCGGGCGGGAGCGCCTCGGCCTCGGCGAGCACGGCCAGGCAGATCGCCAGCCGCTCAGGGTCCAGCCCCGGGTCGGTATCGCCCGCCATGTCCGTTCGTCTCCTTCGCTGCCCGTGCTGTCGTGAGGAAACTCTACTGAGCCCCCACGATCGGCAGCGAAGCCGATCTCCTTACGTGAGCGACGCCATCCGCGCCACCGGGCGGGTGGCCGGGCGGCGGCGGTGCAGCCGTTTCGGCACGATCTCGATGCGGGCCTCGCCGGCCGCGTCGAACTGCGACGGCGACGAGACGATGATGACCGAGGCCAGCCCGGTGTCGAGCATCTGCAGGGCCGCGGGCCAGTCGCCGCAGACCAGTCCGGCCACCGCGTAGCGCCGGACGGCGCAGTAGTCGAGGCAACGCGCGGCATTGACCTCGAACCTGTCCGGTTGAACGAAAACCACCGCGTTCGTCACCGTGACCATCTCCTCCACCCCGTCGCGCTGTGCGAGCGGACTCACCTAATCGCGCCGAGGGGCCTCTTGCATATCGGCTTGTCGGTTAGCCGACCGAACCAAACGGTGTTTGCCTCTTTCAGTGCCCGTACGTATTGACGAGGATCGTACTTACGGGCAGTGTTGGCTCGTTCGCCCACCGTGGAGATGACCATGAAAATCGCGGTCGACACCAGCCTGTGCATAGGGTCCGGGACCTGCGCGCTGACCGCGCCGGCCGTCTTCGGCCAGGATGAGGAGCAGGCCGTCGTGGTCATCCTCGACCCTGACCCGCCCGAGGCGCAACGTGAGGCGGTCGAGCTCGCGGTCGCCAGTTGCCCGGCCGCGGTGATCCGGATGCTTGCCGCCGGCTGAGAAGCGCTTTTCATATTCGCGAAACATAGTTACAGTCGTCAATGCATGGGAGCGCTCCCATCCTCCGACATCCCCTGGAGCAGCTGATGCGTCGACGAGTCCTGGCCCTGGCCGCGGCGGCCGCGGTGGCCGCCGCCGGCATGATCGTGGCGGCGGCCTCGACCGCCAGCGCCGCGGCGGCCTGCGCGGTGGTCTACACCCCGAACTCCTGGTCGAACGGGTTCACCGCGGACGTGAAGGTGACCAACTACGGTGCGGCGGTGAGCTCGTGGACGGTGTCCTGGGCGTTCGCCGGCGATCAGAAGGTCACCAGCGCCTGGAACGCCACGGTCAGCCAGTCCGGCAGCGCGGTGACGGCCACCAACGTGGCCTGGAACGGGAGCCTGGCCAGCGGGGCCACGACGAGCTTCGGCTTCCAGGGCACCTTCTCCGGGGCGAACGTGACCCCGGCGGCGTTCACGTTCAACGGGGTTTCCTGCGGGCCCGACGTGACCCCGACGACGACCCCGCCGACGACGGCACCGACCACGCCGACCACGCCGCCCACCTCGACGCCTCCCCAGAACTGCGTTCCCACGGCGATCTGTGACGGCTTCGAGTCGCAGACCGGCACCACGCCGGCCGGGAACTGGGCGGTCACCTATCCGGACTGCTCCGGCGCCGGCACCGCGGCCATCGACAAGTCCGTGGCGCACAGCGGCACGACCTCGCTGCGCGTCAACGGCGCCGAGGGCTACTGCAACCACGTCTTCGTCCGCAGCACGCAGATCCTCGGGACCACCACGAACGTCTGGTACGTCCGCTACTGGGTGCGGCACACCACCGCGCTGCCGGCCGCGCATGTCGCCGCGGTCGCCATGACCGACGCCAACGACGGCGGCAAGGACCTGCGCTTCGGCGGCCAGAACGGCGCGCTGCAGTTCAACCGGGCCTCCGACGACGCCACGCTGCCCGAGCAGAGCCCGGCCGGCGTCGCCCTCTCCGCCCCGCTGCCGGTCAACACGTGGAACTGCGTCGAATTCAAGGTGGACGGCACGAACGGCACCATCCAGACCTGGCTGAACGGCACCTCGGTGCCGGGCCTGCTCGAGGACGGCGTGGCCACCCACGACATCGACAGCCAGTGGCTCAACCGCACCTGGCGGCCCAAGCTCACCGACCTCAAGCTCGGCTGGGAGAGCTACGGCTCCGGCGCAGACACCCTCTGGTACGACGATGTGGTGGTGAGCGCGATGCGTAACGGCTGCTGAGGACCGAAACCAGATGGGAGCCGGTTGCAGAGCCCACTGGTGGAAACCAGGATGGAGCCATGCGGATCGTGCATCTGGGCCTCGGCAACTTCTTCCGGGCGCATCAGGCGTGGTACACGTCGGCCGCCCCGGACGCCGCCCAGTGGCCGATCGCGGCGTTCACCGGCCGCTCCCCGGGCGCGGCGGTGGCGCTCAACGCCCAGCACGGGCGGTACACGCTGCTGGTGCGCGGCCCCGAGCACGACGAGGCGCAGATGATCGGGGCCGTGGACGCCGCGTACCCGTCAAATGATCACCAAGCGTGGCGTGAGCACCTCGCCGCACCACGCACGGCCGTGGTGACCCTCACCGTGACCGAGGCCGGTTACCTGCGTGACGCCGACGGCGGCCTGGACGAGAGCCGGGCCGCCGCCGACGTCGCCGCCTGGCTGCGCGGCGACGCGGTCCAGACCGTTCCGGGCCGCCTCATGGCCGGCCTCGCCGAGCGCCGCATCTCCGGGGGCGGTCCGATCGCGATCGTCCCCTGCGACAACCTGCCGGAGAACGGCGCGGCGGTCGCCCGGGTGCTGTTCGACTTCACCGCCCTGGCCGAGCCCGCGCTGGTCCCGTGGATCCGCGACAGCGTCTCGTTCGTGACCACCATGGTCGACCGGATCACCCCGCGGACGACCGCGGAGGACGTTCGGGTGGCCCGCGAGCTGACCGGTTTCGACGATGCCGTGCCCGTGGTCACCGAGCCGTTCTCGGAGTGGGTGCTCAGCGGCGTCTTCCCCGCGGGACGGCCGTCGTGGGAGGCCGCCGGCGCGCGTTTCGTCGCCGACATCGTCCCGCACGAGCAGCGGAAACTCCTGCTTCTCAACGGCGGGCACAGCCTTCTGGCGTACGCGGGAAGCACGCGCGGCCATGCGACGGTCGCCGACGCCGTCACCGATCCCGAGTGCCGCACCTGGCTGGCGCAGTGGTGGGACGAGGCGAGCGGGTACGTTCCACTGCCCCCGGGCGAGCTCGCCGAGTACCGCGAGGCCCTGCTGACCCGCTTCGGCAACGGCCGCATCCGGCACACCCTCGCTCAGATCGCCGCCGACGGCTCGCAGAAGCTCCCGGTCCGCGTCCTGCCCGTGCTGCGCGGCGAGGTGGCGGCGGGCCGCCTGCCGGCCGGCGCGATCCGCATCGTCGCCGGCTGGATCGACCACCTGCGCGGCGCCGGCGCCCCGGTCAGCGACGCGGGCGCGGCCCCCTTCCAGGCGCGGGCCGCGAGCGTGCGCGACGTCCTGGCCCTGCTGGCCCCCGACCTGGCCGGCAACGACGCCCTGGTCGCCGCCGTCGACCATGCCACCCTGAAACCCACCACCTGATCCGGTACGGGGTAGGGGCACCGGCGATCATCGAAGGGACGCGGCCCGGCGCAGCCGGACGGCGGTGAAGGCCCGCAGCACGAACGTCGGGCGGCTGACCGGCTCGGCCGCGAGCTCCATCCCCGGCGCATGGTCGAGCAGCGCGGACAGGGCGGCCTGCAGCTCGATCCGGGCCAGCGGCGCGCCCAGGCAGAAGTGCAGGCCGGCGCCGAAGCTCAGGTGCGGGTTCGGGTCGCGGCCCACGTCGAAGGTGTCGGGAGCGGCGAAGGCGGCCGGATCCCGGTTGGCCGCGCCGAGCAGCGCGGCGATCTTCCCGCCGGTCGGGACGGTGACGCCGGCGATCGAGACGGGAGCGGCCGCCGTCCGCACGAACATGTGCAGCGGCGGGTCGTAGCGCAGCATCTCCTCGGCGGCGGTGGCGATCAGGCCGCGGTCGGCGCGGAGCCGGGCCAGCTGGGCGGGATGGCGCAGCAGGGCGACCACCCCGCCGCCGAGGGCGTTCACCGACGCCTCGTGGCCCGCGTTCAGCAGCAAAATCGCGGAGGCCACCAACTCGTCGCCGGTGAGACGGTCGGAGCCGTCCCGGACCGCGACCAGGTGACTGATCAGATCGTCGCGAGGATCGGCCCGGCGGCGGCCGGCCAGCCGGCTCAGATACTCGGCGAACTCCCGGCACGCGGTCAGGGCGGCGGCCTCCGACTCGGGAGTGCGCGAGACCTCGTACATCCGCACGATCGCGGCCGACCACGGGCGCAGCCGATGACGGTCGGACGCCGGCACGCCCAGCAGCTCGGCGATCACCGTGACGGCCAGCGGCTCGGCGACGGCCGTGAGCAGGTCGAACTCGTCGCCGGCCGCGAGCACCAGCCGGGACGCCTCGGCCGCGACGGCCGGGCGCAGGCGCTCCACGTGCCCGCGGCCGAACGCCTGGGCGACCAGGGAGCGCAGCCGGGTGTGGCCGGGCGGCTCGTTCTCCATCATCTGGTTGCGGTGCAGCAGGTTGAACGGCTCCCACACGTCGGCCGGCTCCCGGTCGGTCCAGAACCGGCCGAGGCGGCGATCGCGCAGCACCGCCCCGGCCGCGGCGTGGCTCGCGGCCAGCCAGGTGCCCGTCGGCTCGTGCCACGTCACCGCGCCCTCGTCCCGCAGGCGGGCGAGGGCCGGGTACGGATCCCGGATGACCTGAGGGTCCTCGAAGTCGATCGCCATGCCCGCACGGTAGCCGCCGAGACGAGGGGTTGAGGTGGAGCGCACTCCAGGTTCTACGGTCGGAAACATGGAGATGAGGGACTTTGGACGGCTCGGCCGGATCAGTGCGCTCACGCTCGGCGGGGGCGGCATCGCCGGCGTGTGGGGGACCACGGACCGCGGTGAGGCGGTCGCCACCATCCGGGCGGCTCTCGACGCGGGGATCACCATGCTGGACCTCGCGCCCAGCTACGGCGTCGACGCGGAGTCGGAGCGGGCGGCGGGCGACGCGCTGACCGCCGCGGACGACGTCATGATCACGACCAAGGTGCAGCTGCCCGACGAGGAGGCGGACTTCGAGGGGCGCATCCGGCGCAGTCTCGACGCCAGCCTTTCGCGGATGCGGCGCGAGCACGTCGACCTGCTGTTGCTGCACACCCAGCTGCGGCCGCGCGACGGCTCGCCGTCGGGGCCCGGCCACATCGGGTGGCGCGAGTACCGCGAGTCGGTGATCCCGGCCTTCGAGCGTCTCGTGAGCGAGGGGCTCGTGCGAGGGTGGGGGATCACCGGGGTCGGGCATCCCGACACGGTGGTCGAGGCGCTGCGGGAGGCGCCCCGGCCCGACGCGGTGCAGGTCGTGGTCAACGCCATGGACATGCCGGGCGATCTCTGGGGCTTCCCGGGCGTGGCGCCGGCCGATGACGCGATCCTCCGGGTGGCCCGGGGCAACGGGGTCGCGGCGATCGGGATCCGGGCAGTAGCGGCGGGGTCGCTGACGTCGTCGCTGGACCGGGTCGTGCCGGCCGACCATCCGGCGGCGGCCGACTTCGCGCGGGCGGAGCCGTTCCGCAAGCTGGCGGCCGAGCTGGGTGAGTCGCCGGCGGCGCTGGCCCATCGCTACGCGCTCAGCGTGCCGGGGGTGGCGACCGTCGTGCTCGGCGTGAAGAACCGCGCGGAGCTGGCCGAATGCCTCGCCGCCGAGGAGCGTGGCCCGCTCCCGGTCGAGGAGATGGCCGCGGTGGTCGCGCTGGGTGCCTAGCTTGCGCTTCCTTTGCCCGTACGGCGGGAAGCACGGTCACCGTCGCCGGGGCAAGCGCGGCCACCAACCCGGGACGGCTCGCCGGTAGGCCTCGTAGTCGGCGCCGTACAGCTGTCGCAGGCGCGGCTCCTCGTAGCCCTTCGCGAAGGCGACCATGGCGGCGCCGGCGGCGAGGCCCCAGATCACGAGGCTGAGCCGGCCCAGCACCAGGGACTGGCCGAAGATGACCAGCATGACGGCGACGTACATCGGGTTGCGGACGAAGCGGTAGGGGCCGCCGACCACGAGCCGCGCGGTCTCGGCGACGGGAGCCGGGGTGCCCGCGCCCTCCCGCACGAAGCGGGCGAACGCCGGCACGATCACGAGCAGCCCGGCCCCGATCATCAGCCAGCCGGCCGTGCGCAGCGGCCACGGCAGCGCGGTACCGACCCGCCAGCCGGTCAGCGCCCACGGAATCACGCCCGCGACCGTCCCGGGCGCCAGCGCGAAGAACAGCGCGCTGCCCCCGGCGGCCGCGGACCGTCGCACGCGGGTCAGCCCCGGACGACGTCCAGGATGACGTCCATGGCCGCCAGCTTGGCGGCGCCCGTGCCGAGCAGCTCGTCCGGGATGATCAGCTCGTCCAGACCGATCTCCCGGTACTGGGCGACCGTGTCGGCCAGCTCGGCCCGGGAGCCGCCGATCACCGGGGTGGTGCCGAGGTCGCCGGGGATCGGCTCGCCGACCGAGACCAGGGCCTGGGCGGTGCGGTCGATGGCCTTCGGGTCGCGGCCCAGCTCGGCGCAGAAGCGGTCGAGCACCGCGGACTTGTGGGCGATCGTCTCCGGCACGCCCCACGCGTTCCACATGTCGGCATATTTCGCGACGATGCCCAGCATCCGCTTCTCGCCCTTGGCCCCGATCATCAGGGGAAGCGGGTCCTGCACCGGCTTCGGGTCGCAGACCGCGTCGGTCACCTGGTAGTACTTGCCGTCCACCGTGGTGCGCGGCTGCCGCAGCAGGCCGAGCATGACCTGCACGGCCTCGTCGAAGCGGTCGATCCGTTCCCGCAGCGGCGGCAGCGTGATCCCGTACTCACGATGCTCGTTGATCTGCCAACCGGCGCCGACGCCGAGGATGAACCGGCCGTCGCTGATCCGGTCGACCGTGGCCGCCATGTTCGCCACGACGGCGGGGTGACGGTAGAGGTTGCCGTAGACGAGCGTCCCGATCCGCACCCGCGGCACCGCCGCGCCGAGCGCCGCCACCACCGAACCGCACTCGAGGATCGGGCCGGTGTCGTCGTCCCCGTTCGGCATGAAGTGGTCGGCGAACCAGACGCCGTCCCACCCGGTGTCGGCCGCGTGCCGGGCCATCGACAGCACCTCGGAGAACGGATGCTCGGCCCCCGGCCAGATCGAGATTCGCATGATCGGAGCCTACGGCCGGGCCGCCAGCGAGAGTAGGGCCAGCGCGTCCGCCGACGGGGACCCCGGCGCCGCCTGGAACACCACGAGCCGTTGGCCGTCGGCCACCGACAACACCTCCGACCGTAGATCGAGCCGGCCCACCGAGGGGTGCCGGAAGGTGCGATCGGTTCCGCTTTTCACGCGTACGTCGTAGTCACGCCACAGGGCGGCGAAGTCCGTGCTGACCGCGCTCAGCTCGGCCACCAGCCCGGCCGCCTGGTCGGGCGCGATGGTCCGCAGGTGTGCCACGCAGTCCTGCGCCATCCGCGGCCACGAGGCGATCACCTCCCGGGCCGCCGGATGCCGGAACATGTAGCGCACGAAGTTCCGCCGCCCGCGCGGCCACTCGCCCAGACCCGGCAGCAGCGCGAGCCCTTCGGGGTTCTCGGCGAGGATGTCGCTGCCCGGGTTGAGCACGAATCCCGGCGACGGCCGCACGGTCTCCAGCAGCTGCCGCAGGCCCGGGCGCGCGCTCTCCGGCCTTCGCCCACCGGCCGGCGTGGACCGGCCCGAGGCCAGCCGGTGCAGATGCTCCCGCTCGTCGTCGTCGAGTCGCAGCGCGTCGGCGAGCGCCTCCAGCACCGCCACGCTGGGGTTCCGATCCCGCCCCTGCTCAAGCCGGGTGTAGTAGTCGATGCTGACCCCCGCGACGGCGGCCAGCTCCTCGCGGCGCAGCCCCGGAGTCTGCCGCCGCCCCACTCCGGCCGGGAGGCCGGCCTCGGCCGGTCCTATCCGGGCCCGGCGGCTCCGCAGAAACTCCCCGAGATCGCTGCTCACCCCGTCGAGTCTGCCACCGCGAGCGCCTCCACTCCTGGCCCTGCGAGGACCAGGCATGACGCGGCCTTCTCGCGCCCCGGGCCGCTGACCAGGCTGAGGGCATGAACAGCGACAACATGAACGGCCGGCGCGTAATGATCGTCGGCGGCAGCTCGGGCATGGGGCTGGCCCTCGCCAAGCTGCTGGTCGGCGAGGACGCCCGGGTGCACATCGCGGGCCGGTCGGCGGAAAAGCTGGCCGCGGCGGCGGAGAAGCTGGATGCGGCGGCGAAGCCGGGCCAGGTGACGACCAGCCGGGTGGACATCGCGGACGAGGACAGCGTCAAGGCGCTGCTCAGCGACCCCGTCGACCACGTGGTCGTCACGGCGGCCGACGTCAACGGCGCCTACTTCCCAATCGCCGACTTTCCGGTCAAGTCGGCATGGGACGTGCTCGGGACCAAGGTGATCGGGCCGTGGCTGGTGGCCAAGCACGCCGCCCGCGTCATGGAGCGCGGCTCGATCACCTTCACGTCGGGGATCGCCGCGTACCGGCCCGGCCCGGGGTCGTCCGTGCTGGCCACGGCCAACGGCGCCCTCGAGGCCCTCGCCCGGACCCTCGCCGTCGAGCTCGCGCCGATCCGGGTCAACGTGGTCTCGCCGGGCTGGGTCGACACCCCGATCTGGGACGACCTGGCCGGCCCGGCCAAGCACGAGCGGCTCGCGGCGATGGCCGCCCGGCTGCCGGCCGGACGGATCGGGCGGCCCGAGGACATCGCGCTGGCGTTCCGGGCGGTGCTGGGCAACGAGTTCATCACCGGCACGACCCTGCACGTCGAGGGCGGCCACCGCCTGGTGTGAGCGGTCAGATCGCGGTGCCGGGCGGCGACTTCAGCAGGGCGGCGGCCTCGGCGAGGAAGCCGCCCCGGCCCGCGCGCAGGGCGCCCGCGGCCAGCCGGATCAGGTCGATGTTGACGCCCGCGGCGCCGGCCGGGTCGTCCACGCGCAGGCGGACCTCGAGGCTGACCGGGGTGCCGGCCCAGCCCTGGGCCTCGATGTTGAGGTGGGCGATCTTCGTCGAGTTCAGGTGGGGGAGGTAGCCGAGCGGCGCCATCTGCACCCGGTCCGAGCCGACCGCGTTCAGTTTGGACTGCTTCTTGGTGTTCGGGTTCTCGACCAGGTTGCGGAAGTCCTCGGTGCCGCCCAGGTTGACCTGGTACGAGCTGACCAGCGTCAGCCCGCGCTCCTCCAGCAGCCGCAGCAGCGCTCGGTGCAGCACCGACGTGCCGAACTGGCTGGCCAGGTCGTCGCCGGCCAGCGGCAGGCCGGCCTCCTCGAAGCGGGCCAGCATCGCCGGGTCGCGGGCGATCCCGTCCGACGTGGTGTTGATGAACGCGGCGCCCGCCTCCAAGGCGGCCAGGGCGTACGCGCGGGCGGTGTCGGGACGGCCGCTGGGCGCGGAGTACAGCAGCACCTCGGCGCCGTCGAGCACCGACGCGACGCGGGCGATCTCCGACGCGTCGACCAGGCCACGCTGGACGGTCACACCGGCCGGCGGCAGCGCGGGTACCAGGCGGGGCACGTTGTTCGGTGGGGCGAGGATCGCCTGGTGGAGGTCCTTGCCGACCTTGTCGTCGGAGAGCGCGAACGCGGCGACCACGTCGATGTCGCCGACGCCGAGCCCCTCCACGACCGGGCGATGGACGCCGATCTCGCTGCCGGTGGCACGGTAGTACGCGATTCCCTGCACCAGCGCCGAGGTGTTGTTGCCGACCCCGGCCACGGCGACCCGCACGTTCTTGATCACGGCGGGCAGGGTAGCCATCTGGTGCAAGCGTGTCACTCTTGGTTCATGTCAGACGCCAGCTTCGCGCGTCAGCGCGGCGAGACCTTCGAGTACGCGGGTGCCACCGTCGAGATGGTCGACGCCGAGACCCTGCTGGCGGCGGCCCGGGTCAACCCGGTCGACCTGCTCCGCAGCGCGTCCTGGCCGCCACCGGTCAAGCGGGTCGACCTCAGCGTCTCCAGCACCGACCGGCCGGCCGGGCCCGCGCACGTCTTCTCGGCCGCGATCAGCACCGCCGACGAGCCCTACTCCAAGGAGCGGATCCGCAAGCTCGTGCTGGGCAACGACCCGGTCGGCCTGCTGCTGGCCAAGCGCATCGAGCAGGGCGACCCGATCGCCACCCGGATCGTCGACGGGGTGGGGGCGGCGGCCGCGGCGGCGTACAAGAAGCTCGGTCTTGATCGACCCACCCAGCCGGCGGCGAACCGCCGGCCCGCCACCCTCGCCGACGCCGTGGTCGGCCTGCAGGCCTCGGTGACCTACGACGAGAGCGGAACCGTGGTGCGGCTGCTCGCCGAGGTGCCGCGCGACGACGTGACCCCGGCCCACCTGCAGGCGTTCGTGGGGCTCACCCTGCAGACGGTGATCGAGCTGGCCGGTCCGGAATCGCTGAGCGGCCGGCGGTACGTGATCAGCCGCGAGGTGATGCCGAAGACACCGGCGACCACCCAGACGGTCACGCTCGACATGGTCGGCGGGCTCGCGGACGTGGTCGCCGAGCTGCGCGAGGTCGCGGTGTCGTTCCGGCACCCCGACGCCATGGCCCGCTGGGGTGCGCGCCGGCCGCAGGGCATCCTCATGTACGGGCCGCCCGGCACCGGCAAGACGATGTTGTCCCGCGCCCTGGCCAACGAGATCGGTGCCGACTTCCGCGAGATCCGCACCCCGGAGATCCTCGACAAATGGCTGGGCGGCTCCGAGCGCAACATCAAACAGATCTTCCGGGACGCGCGCCGGTACCGGGTGCCGACGCTGATGCTGTTCGACGAGTTCGACTCGATCGTCAGCTACGCGGGCGCCGGCGGCGACGCGGCCAGCCAGGCGCTCAACGCGGTCGCCGGCATCTTCAAGCAGGAGATGAACGACCTCATCGAGGAGAACCCGAACGTCCTGGTCGTGGCCACCACGAACTTCCCGCACCGGGTCGACGACTCGCTGATCCGCTCGGGCCGCTTCGACGTGAAGATCAGCGTCCCGAAACCGGACGAGCCCAGCCGCGCCGAGATCTTCCGCAAGATGATCCAGGGCCTGATCACGGCGCACGAGCTGCCCGGCTTCCAGATGTTCGCCGACGACCTCGACCTGGCCGCCCTCGCCCACGCGAGCCACGGCATGACCGGCGCCGACATCAAGGAGGTGCTGCGCCGCGTGCAGCTGGCCAAGGCCATGCAGGACGCCCGGACGGGCGGAAACGTCGCGCCCATTTCCCAGGAAGAGCTTCTGGCTAGCGTACGGGAACTGCTTGGTCCTCGGTGAGGGTGAAGTCGGGCTCCGCGACCGGGCGCCCGAAGTGGTAGCCCTGGGCCAGCTGGTAACCGAGGCGGTGCAGCTCCGCGGCCTGCTCGGCGGTCTCGACGCCCTCGGCCACGGCGGTCAGGCCCAGGCCGTTGCTGACCTGGATGAGGGCGGTCGCGATCACCGCGTGCCGGCCGGCCATCGTGAGGTTGTCGACGAAGGACTTGTCCACCTTGAGGACGTCGACCGGGATGGTCTGCAGCAGGCCCAGCGACGAGTGGCCGGTGCCGAAGTCGTCGAGGGCGATGCGGACGCCGAGGGCGTGGATGTCCTTGACCGCCTGGACGGCCGTGCCGCCGCCGAAGACCGCCGTCTCGGTCACCTCGACGATCAGGCTCGACGCCGGCATGCCGGTGCGCTCGAGCACGTCGGCGACCACGGTCACGAAGCCGGGCTCGTTGAGCTGGCGGGCCGAGACGTTCACGCTGATCCGCTCGGGGGCGTTCGCGCCGTGCTCCTCGCGCCAGCGCATGAACTGGGCGCAGGCGGTGCGCAGGATCCACTCGCCGAGCTCGACGATCAGGCCGTTCTGCTCGGCGACCGGGATGAAGTCGGCCGGGCTCACGAAGCCGCGCTCGGGATGCTGCCAGCGGACCAGGGACTCGACGTACAGCGTGCGGCCCTCGGGCAGGGCGACGATCGGCTGGTAGACCATGCGGAACTGGCCGGTGTCCAGGCCCATGCGCATCTCGACGCCGAGCCGCGCCGCCTCGCCGGCCCGGTCGTCGAGCTCGGGACAGTAGCGGCGGTGCTGGCGGCTTCCGCCCTCCTTGGCCGCGTACATCGCCACGTCGGCACGGCGCAGCACCTCGACCGGGTCCGCGTCGGCGGTGGCGTCCGCGATGCCGAGGGTCGCCGCGACCAGCAGCTCGTGCCCGCCGACCACGATCGGCTCGCGGAGCGCGTCGATCAGGCGGCGGACGATCGCGTCGCCGTCCTCGGTGGTGGCGTCCGGGGCCAGCACGGCGAACTCGTCGCCGCCCATCCGGGCCACCAGGTCGGCCTCGCGTAGCGCCCCGGTGAGGCGCTCGGCCACGGCGGCCAGCAGCCGGTCGCCGACGTGGTGGCCGTGCAGGTCGTTGACGACCTTGAAGTCGTTGAGGTCGAGCAGGCAGACCTGGGCCGGGCCGGCCGCGACCACCTCGGTGACCGCCTCCTCGAAGCGGCGGCGGTTGGCCAGGCCGGTCAGGTCGTCGCGCATGGCGAGCCGCTCGAGCCGGCCGGCCTGGTCCTGCACCTGACCCACGAAGCCGGCCAGGCGGGCCAGCACCAGCAGGAACAGCGCGATCGCGCCGACGCCGACCGACAGCCAGTTGATCTCGTCGTGCCGGATGCCCTGGATGAACAGCACGGCCGGCACGAGCAGCGTGCACGCGGCTAGCAGGCCGAGGCGGCCCCGGCCGAACTGGTTCACCCGGTTGGCCGCGGCGATCGCCGTCGGCCGCATCGACGGGTGCAGGGCGGCGGCGGCCCAGGACACGTACCCGAGCAGGAAGATCGCGTTGATCAGGCCGCCGGAGTAGCTCGCGAACGACTCGGTGAGCGTCCAGATCACGTCGCCGGCCAGGGTGAAGCCACAGCCGGCCGCGAGCAGCAGCGCGCTGGGCGTACGGCCGCCGGTGCGGGTCAGCATGATCGTGGTGACCGTGCACATCAGCACGTCGAAGGTGGGATAGCCGACCGTCACGAGCCGCTCGGACAGCGGGGTGCTCAGATCGCCGAGGCCCGGCTCGATGATGAAGACCCAGTAGACCAGGCCGACCGCCACCGCGATCACCGCGGCGTCGATGGCGCCCGCGAGATCCCTCGGGCCGCGGGCGCGTCCCCGGCCGCGGCCGGTGCGCAGCAGGCCGAGCCAGAGCATCGGGTACGCCAGGAAGTAGAGCAGGTCGTCCCAGTACGGGTAGGGGTGCGTGCCCAGGACCAGGCCGCTCACCTCGTACACGATGTCGGCCGAGACGAACATGATGACGCCGGCCGCGAACAATAGCCACGCCCCCACGCGCGGCGGCCGGTTGCGCCGCACGCCCACCAAGATGACCAGGAACGACACGACCCCCAGGCCGTTGTAGACGACCGTCGATGCGACGCTCTCGGAGGGCAGCAGGGGGTAGCCGAGGCTGATCAGAGCCCCGATCGTCACCCACGCCCACCAAGCCCGCACGTCCTGGGAGATCGTCCGAGATCGGGGCGGTATGAGAGCGCGCGCGTTGCTATGCGGGTGCTGCGCGCTCGATGATCGCGGCGGTGTCGACGCCCGGGGGGAGGGTGCCGAAGGTGTGGCCCCAGTCGCCGGCCAGGCGGGTGGCGCAGAAGGCGTCGGCGACCTCGGCGGGGGAGTGCCGCACGAGCAGCGACGCTTGCAGGATCACGGCCATTCGCTCGGCGATCCGGCGGGCCTGGCCCTCGTCGTCGCCGATCAGCTTGGTCAGCCCGGTGACCGCTTCGTCGATCCGTGGGTCGACGCCGGAGACCTCGGCGAGCAGGGCGTCCAGGCTGTCCGGCTCGCGGCGCAGGGTGCGCAGGACGTCGAGCGCCTGGACGTTGCCGGAGCCCTCCCAGATCGAGTTGAGCGGGGCGTCGCGGTAGAGGCGGGGCAGGCCGGACTCCTCGACGTAGCCGTTGCCGCCGAGGCACTCGAGGGCCTCGGCGACCATGATCGGCTGGCGCTTGCAGACCCAGAACTTGCCGGCGGCGATGGCCAGGCGGCGGAAGGCGTGCTCGCCGCGGTCGACGGCGCCGGCCAGGCGCATGGCCAGGACGGTGGCGGCCTCGGACTCGACGGCCAGGTCGGCCAGGACGTTGCGCATGGCGGGCTGGTCGGCGAGCAGGCGGCCGAAGGCCATGCGGTGGCGGGCGTGGTGGACGGCCTGGTTGAGGGCGGCGCGCATGCCGGAGGCGGAGCCGGTCACGCAATCGAGCCGGGTCATCGCGACCATCTCGATGATGGTGCGGACGCCGCGGCCCTCCTCGCCGACGAGCCAGCCGGCCGTGTCCTCGAACTCGGGCTCGCTGCTGGCATTGCTCCGGTTGCCCAGCTTGTCCTTCAAGCGCTGAATGCGGAAGGTATTACGCTCGCCGCCCGGCAACACTCTCGGCACCATAAAACATGACAATCCGGATTCCGTTTGGGCCAGGACCAGGAACAAATCGCACATCGGCGCACTGGTGAACCATTTGTGCCCGGTCAGGCGCCACGTCCCATCGCCGGCCTCGACGGCCCGGGTCGTATTGGCCCGTACATCAGAGCCGCCCTGCTTCTCCGTCATTCCCATTCCGGCGAGCAGCCCGCGCTTCGTCGTGGGCGTCCGCAGACCCGGGTCGTACGCCCGGCTCGTGAGAAGTGGTTCGTACATCTCCGAGACATCGGGATTGTTGCGCAGGGCCGGGATGACCGCGTAGGTCATGGAGATGGGGCAGGAGTGGCCGGCCTCGACCTGCGACCAGACGAAGAGGCCCGCGGCCCGGGCCACGTGCGCCCCGGCGCGGGTGTCGGCCCAGGCCGACCCGGCCAGGCCCTCGCCCACGGCCACCGTCATGAGCCGGTGCCAGGAGGGATGGAACTCGACCTCGTCGACCCGATGCCCGTACCGGTCGTGGGTGATCAGCCGGGGCTCGAACCGGTTAGCCTCGTCCGCCCAGCGCTGCGGTTCCGCGGTGCCGGCCAGCTTCCCGAGCCGGTGAAGGTCGCCGACGGCCCAGGGCGCGCCCTCGCGCGCCACGCCGGCCAGCAGCGCGGCGTCGGCCGAGACGTCGTAGTCGACCAGGGGCGGGGGCTGGTTGAACACCTCGTGGGTCGTCACACCCGCAAATCTACTCGCCGGTAGCCGGTGTGAGCGCCCCGAAAAAGCTCCGCACGCACCTCGCGGGGTGCCGTGCCGCGAGGTACGTGCGGAGGTCTGGGCCCACAATTGCGGGCTAAAGGATCCTAGTGGGCGGCGGGGGCGCGCGCCTACCTCTACTCGGATACCGGAAAGTGCCAAAGGGGTTCGGGGACAGGGTCATAAGGTCGCACAAAGTCGGCGTGTTGTGGGTGTCGGATTTCCGTCGCGGGCCCGAGCAGTCCAGATCGGGGATTGATCCGAATCCGGCGTGGACCGAGGCTGGCGGGGCGGCGACACCGGGGGATGACCGGTGGGTGGAGAATGGACGCGCACGTGAACGAGCCACGGACAGCCATGGCGGAGAGGGTGGGCGGGTGACCTCGACGGCCGCGCGGGCGAGTCGGCCTGGGGGCGATGTGCTGGACGGGCTGGCCGACGCCCGGGCGCTGGCGGAGGCCGCGCACCGGGGAGACCTGGTCGAGCGGCTCGACCTGGCCGCCGAGCGGCTGCGGTCCGAGGAAGCCACGGTCGCCGTCGTGGGCGAGTTCAAGCAGGGCAAGAGCACGCTGGTCAACGCCCTGCTGCGCACCGACATCTGCCCGGTCGACGCCGACATCGTGACCGCCGTTCCGACGATCCTGCGGTTCGGGCGCCCGCCGTCGGCGTTCCTGCGGCTCGACGGCGAGGACGAGCCGGTGCCGATCGCCTTCGACGAGCTGAGGCGGTACATCACCGAGGGCGGCGGGGAACGGCCGGCGCGCGGGGTGGAGGTGCGGCTCGACCGGCGGCTGCTCGGCGCCGGACTGTCGATCATCGACACGCCGGGAGTGGGCGGGCTCGACTCGGCCCAGGGCAACCTGACGCTGGGCGCGCTGTCGATGGCGGGCGCGGCGCTGTTCGTGACCGACTCGGCACAGGAGCTCACGGCGCCCGAGGTCGAGTTCCTGCGGCGGGCGCTCGAGCGCTGCCCGCGCGCCTTCTGCGTGCTCACGAAGATCGACCTCTACCCCGAGTGGCGGCGGATCGCCGAGATCAACCAGGGGCATTTCGAGCGGGCCGGGCTGGACATCCCCATCGTCGCGGTCTCCTCGTTCCTGCGGATGCGGGCGCAGGCGCGCGACTCCACCCAGCTCAACCAGGAGTCCGGCTTCCCGCGGCTGGTCGACGTGCTGCGCCGGGACGTGCTCGGGGCGGCCGCGACCACCAAGGTCGCGGCGGCGCGGGCGGAACTGGCCTTCGTCGTGTCGCAGCTGCGCGAACGGGTCGACGCCGAGCGGGCCGTGGCCACCACGCCGGCGAAAACGCCCGAGGTGGTCCAGCGGTTCGCGGAAAAGACCCGCCGCAGCGCCTGGCTGGCCGGCGGGTCGTGGCAGACCGTGCTCGGCGACGGCATCCAGGACCTCAGCTCCGACGTCGAGCACGACCTGCGGGAACGGCTGCGGCTGATGCTGCGCCGGGGCGAGGACCTGATCGACGAGTCCGACCCGAAGGAGACGTGGCGCGATTTCCAGGCGTGGGCCGAGCGTGAGGCGGCCTCGGCCGCGGTCGACAACCTCATGCTGCTGGTCACCCGCACCGAGCAGCTCGCGCACGACGTGGCCGAGCGGTTCGGCCTCGAGTACGACAGCCTCGACGTCGACCTGCCGGCACCCGAGCTGGCCCTGCGCAAGGTGGACGAGCTGGACGTGAGCTTCCAGAAATCGGGGATGCAGCAGTTCCTGGGCGCGTTCACCGCGGCCCGGGTCACCTACGGCGGCATCTACATGATCGGGGCGGTGGGCGCCTTCTTCAGCCTCGCGCTGGCGCCGCTCGGGCTGCTGGCCGGCATGACGCTGGGCCGCCGCATGATCAAGAGCGAGCGGGAGCGGCAGGTGGTGCAGCGCCGCCTGCAGGCCAAGAGCGAGCTGCGCCGGTACATCGACGACGTCGGCTTCCACGTCGGGCGCGACTGCCGGGAAGCGATCCGGCGCACCCAGCGGTTCCTGCGCGACGAGTTCGCGACCCGGGCCCAGGCCGTCGAGCGGTCGGCGGCGGCGACGGCGGCCGCGGTCCGCGAGATCGCCGAGCTGCCCCCCGACCAGCGCCAGGCGAAAGCGCAGCAACTGGCCGAGCAACGTCGTCGATTGGATCGGCTGGCCGCGTGAGACTTCTCGATCAGGTCCGGATACTGCTCGACCGGGCCGTCCAGGAAACCCGCGACCCGCGCCTGATGGACGCCCGGCGCCGCATCGACGAGCCGCTGCGGGTGGCCATCGCCGGTAAGGTCAAGGCCGGCAAGTCCACCCTGCTCAACGCGCTGGTCGGCGAGGAGCTCGCGCCCACCGACGCCGGGGAGTGCACCCGCATCGTCACCTGGTACGCGGACGGCCCCACCTACGCCGTCACCGCCTACCTGACCGACGGGTCGGCCGAGCCGCGCCCGTTCACCCGCCGCGACGGCGCCGTCCAGATCTCCCTGGGCCGCCCGGCCGAGCAGGTCGACCACCTCGAGGTGAGGGTGCCGAGCAGCCGCCTCCGCCGGCACACGCTGATCGACACGCCGGGCATCGCCTCGCTCTCCACCGACGTCTCGCTGCGCACGATGGCGTTCCTCGAGGCCGAGGGCGAGCGGGCCGCGCAGACCGACGCCGTCATCTACCTGCTGCGCCACATGCACGGCAGCGACGTGCGGTTCCTCGAGTCGTTCCACGGCGACGGGCTGTCCAGCGGCACCCCGGTCAACGCGGTCGGCGTGCTCTCCCGGGCCGACGAGATCGGCGGCTGCCGGCTGGACGCGATGGACTCGGCGTCGCGGGTCGCGGACCGCTACGCCAAGGACGAGCGGCTGCGCCGGCTGTGCCCGGTCGTCGTCCCGGTGGCGGGGCTGCTGGGCGCGGCGGGCGCGACCCTGCGCGAGGACGAGTACCGCGTGCTGGCCGCGGTCGCCGCCGCGCCGATGGACGAGGTCGTCGAGCTGCTGCTGACCGCCGACCGGTTCGCGGCGTCCGGCGAGGACCGGGCGCGCGTGCTGTCCCGGCTCGGCCTGTTCGGCGTACGGCTGTCGGTGCGGCTGATCCGGGAGCGGAGCGTCGCCGACTCCGGGGCGCTCGCCCGCGCGCTGACCGAGCACAGCGGCATCGACCGGCTCCGCGAGGTGTTCGCGGCGCAGTTCGTCGGGCGCAGCGAGGTGCTCAAGGCGCGTTCGGCCCTGGCCGTGCTCGACGAGTGCATCCCGGTCGGGTCACCGATGGCGGCCGAGGCGGAGCGGATCCGGGCCAGCGCCCACGAGTTCGTCGAGCTGCGGCTGCTGCACCAGGTGCGCTCCGGCCGCCTGCCGGCCACCGACCAGCAGCTCGCCGAGATGGACCTGCTGCTCGGCGGGGCGGGCGGAGCGGCGTACGCGCGAATGGGTCTCCCCCCGGATGCCGCACCCGGACGCATCGCCGCGGCGGCCCGGGAAGCTCTGTCCCGCTGGCAGCAGATCGCCGAGCACCCCTTCTCGGCCCGCGAGCTGAAGACGGCGGCTCGCGCGGTCGCCCGCAGTTGCGAGGGCATCCTGGCGGATCAGAACCAGCAGGGATGAGCCTCCCGCGCCGTCCCCTGGGTCAGCGTGGTCTCGTCGGTGCCGTCCTTCTTCGCGATCACGATGATCGGCTTGTCGTACTCGCCGCGGACGAACGCGAACCAGTTGCCGTCCGGTGACCAGGTCGGGTCCATCTCGCGCGCCGGGTTCGTGGTGACCCGATGCGGGTTGGACCCGTCGATGTTGACCAGCCAGATGTCGGAGGTCTTGTTGCCGTTCAGCTCGCGGGTGAACAGCACCTGCTTGCCGTCGGGGGAGTAGACCGGGTCGTTGGCGGGACCGACGCTCGGCCCGGTGATCCGCCGGCCCGGCTCCTTCGGGTTCGCCACCTGAAGCTCGTAGATCTGCTTGATGCCGCCCTTGTCCAGCCAGTACAGGATCGTCTTGCCGTCGGGCGACCACATCGCGTCGTCCTTCGACGTCTTCGAGAAGGTGAGCTGCTTGATCTCGCGGGTCTCCAGGTCGAGCACGGCGATCTGGGGCACGCCGTTGAACCTCTTCATGAACGCCATCTTCGAGTCGTCGGCCGACCAGGCCACCCGGCCGCCGGCGTCGTCGGCGACCAGGTGGCGGTCGCTGCCGTCCTTGTTCATCACGTAGATCGAGCTCTTCTTGCCGTCGGCCGAGGCGTGGGTGAGCGCGATCTGCTGGCGCGAGTGCGACCACTTCGGCAACACGTCGCCGACCTGCGTGTTCGGCAGAAGCGTGCGCTCGGGCTTGCCCGGCGTGAAGTAGTAGACCTTGGACTGGCGGGCCGGCGGGAGACCGGGACCGGTGTCGACCCGGATCAGCATCGTGTCGGAGGGGAAGGCCTGGGCCGGTTCCTGCGCGGCGGCGGAGACGGGCGGCGTGGTCGTCACCGGTGGGGTCGCGCCACTGGTCTTGTCGTCCTTGTTGTTCATGAGGACCAGCGCGGCCGTGGTGCCGCCCGCGAGCAGGGCGACCGCGAGGGCTCCGAAGCCGATCAGCTTGGCCAGGCCGGGTTTTCCGCCGCCGGGCGGCGCCGGGAGCGGTGGTGGCGGCCAGGGGATATTGGTTCCGCCATTTCCGGGTACGCCCGGAGCACCGCTCCCGGGCGGAGGCGTGCCGAACCCGGGCGTCGGAGTCGTGCCGGGAATGGCGGCCGCGCCCCGCGAGAACGACACGGCGCCACGCCCGGGCGAGATCGGCGCGCCACCGACCGGCGGCGCTCCGCTGACGGGCGCTCCGCTGACCGGCGGCCCGCTGATGGGTGGGCCGCTGACGGGCGGCCCGCTGACCGGGGCGTTGCCGCCGTAGGTCGGCGTGGCCGGGTAGGTCGGCGCGGCGCTTCCGTAGGTGGGTGTGACGGGCGCGGCGCTGCCGTAGGTGGGCGTGGCCGGTCCGCCGCCGTTGACCGGTGGCGGTGGGGCCGTGGACAGACCGGCCGCCGCGCCTGCCGCCGCGGCGCCGGCCACGGCCGCATCGCCCCTTTGCGGCGTCGAAATCGGCGAATACCCGCCCGTGGCCGGCAGGTCGACCAGCGTCGACGTCTCCGGCCGGGGCTGCGGCACCGCCGCGCCGTTGAACGGCGACCCGCCCCCGAGCGCCACCGCCGAGGCCCACGCCGCGCCCATCGCGATGCTGTGCTCCGGATGCGGATCGGCCACCACCGGCCGCTGGAACTCCGTCGACAGCAGCTGCGACACCAGCGGGATCCGCGACGACCCGCCCGCGAGCAGGATCGCGCTCAGCTGCTGGGCCGGCACCCCCGCCGCCCGCAGCGCCCGCTGCGTCGCGGTGACCGTGTCGTCCAGCGAGGGCGCGATCATCCCCTCGAGCTCGGACCGGTTGAGCCGCACCCGGGTGTGCAGCCCGGGCAGCGCCACCGGGATCATCGTCTCGGTGTCGAAGGAGAGCGACTCCTTCGCCTCGACGCAGTCGCGCCGCAGCCGGGACAGCGCGGCCACCGTCTCGGGGTCGGCCGGGTCCATCGCGTCGGCCATGCTGCCGAGCACCCCGAGCACATGCCCGAAGACCGCCTCGTCGAAGTCGATGCCGCCCAACTGCTCGATGCCCTCGGGCTCGCCGAGCAGCACGAACCCGTCGCCCTCGCGGCGCAGCACCGCCACGTCGAAGGTCCCGCCGCCCAGGTCGTACACGGCCACGGTCTCGCCGTTCGCAATCCGCCGGGCCGTCGCGTGCTGCAGCGCCGCCGCCTCGGGCTCGCTGCGCATCTGCACCGGTCCCGCGTCGGCGAGCCGGATCGCCTGGTCGAGCTGCTCCCTCTTGTACGGCCCCCAGTTCGCCGGGTGGGTGACCGTGATCGCCGCGGGCGGCCCGTCCTGCAGCTGGGTGACCGTGTCGAGCACGTGCCGCAGCAGCTTCGCGGTCAGCGCGTGGGCCGAGAACGGCGCCCCGCCGACGAGGATCGGCACCGGGTCGCCGATGCGGCGCTTGAACTCGCGGGCCAGCCGGGCCGGCTCGGACTGCCCGCGGCGCTCGGCGGCCTCGCCGATCAGCAGGCCGCCGTCCGGCTTGACGAACACCAGCGACGGGATCTCGGCGCGCCGGCTCCCGAGGCGCGCGACCTCGACCCGGCCGTCCGCGAGCACCGCCGCCGCGGTGTGCGTCGTGCCGAGGTCGATCCCCAACCCGTACCGCATTGCCACACTCCCGACCCTACGACGTGACCTGGCATTTCGGGGCGACGGTGCGCCACTGCGCGCAGTAGGCCTCCGCCTGCGCCAACCCGTTGAACCCGTCCTGCAGCAGCACCCAGAACCCGCCGTCCTCGTCGGACAGCGCGTCGGAGGCGAGACTGTCGACCAGGCGCACCTGCATCCCCCGGCCGGCGAGCTTGGCCTGCTCGGCCTGGGCGGCGGCCTTGCCGCCATCGGCTCCGCGATGCGGGAAAACCTCGATCAGCGCGTACGGCCGATTGACCGTGACCTGCTCGACCGGCTGCTGGGTCGCCACCGCGGCCTTGTCGCGCCCCTTGAACAGCCGCCCGGAGAACAGGCTGCTCCCACCGCCGTGCAACGCGATCGCGGCCGCCGACGCGACGCACAGCAGCGCGGCGACCGTGCCGAGCACGAAGGCCCGGACGAGCGGCTTGCTGATCCCGGTGGCGACCTGCGTGAGGTAGGGGGCGCGCTCCGCGTCGTACACGTCGGAGACCTTGACCACGAGGGCGAACGACCGGGGCTGGCCGGTGATCGGGCGGGCCGGCTTGGCCCGCACCGCGACCGAGACGCGCATGCCCGGCTCGAGCAGCACCGCGTCGGGATCGACCTGGACCGAGCCCGACGGCGGGTCGAGCTGGGCGGTGACGCGCAGGGGAGCGGGCGTACCCGTGTCGTTGGCCAGCCAGAGATCGTAGGTGTTCTTCTCCCGCCGGGCGACCAGCGACCCGGTCACCGGTGTCGGCAACGCGACCTTGAGCAGTGCCGTGGCGAACCCGGCCGGCTCCCCGGTCGAGGCCTCCTCGGCGTGCACCGTGAACGGCACGAGCGACGAGCTCGGCGGCTGCTCGGGCGGAGTCTGCAGGACGACGGCGACCTCGGCGGTCTCGCCCGGACCGAGGCTCACCGATTCGGGGTCGACGGTCGCCCACCCGGCGGCGCGCCCGCGGGCCAGGAAGATCCGCAGGTCGAGCGGCTGTGCGTACGGATTGCGCAGCTGAACGGGCACGCGCGTGGGCACGCCGGGCGCCAGGGCCACGGGCTCATCGGGCAGGGTCAGCTCCACGTCCACGATCGTCGCATCAACCCGGTCAGTGAAGATCGGTCACGTCGGTAAGCTGACCGCCCGGTATCTGGTCGGCCACGCCCGTCCCCAGCGGCTGCTGCCCGAGCGCCGAGGTGCCGAGCGGTTGCTGGTCGAGCGCCGAGGTGCCCAGCGGCTGCTGCCCGGCCGTCGTCGCGCCGCCCGGGTGGTGCAGCAGCGGGTTGTCGTTCGGGTCGAGCGGGTTCGAGCCGGAGTGGTACTCGAGCGCGTCGCTGAAGCCGTCGGCGTCGGTGTCGGCGAGCTGGGCGTTGAGGCCGAGCACCTTCTCCAGGTTGTCGTCGAGGCCGTCCTGGTCGGAATCGGTCTGCGAGATCGGCGTGAGCGAGCCGTCCATGTGGCCGTCGGAGTCGGAGTCGGGCGAGCGCGGGTCGAGGCCCTGGGCCAGCTCGAAGGCGTCGTTGAGGCTGTCGCCGTCGGTGTCGGCCTTCCGCGCGTCGGTGCCGTAGGTGACCATCTCCTGGGCGTCGGTGAGGTTGTCGCCGTCGGTGTCGGCCCGCAGCGGGTCGAGGCCGTAGCGGCGCTCGAGCGCGTCGCTGAGCCCGTCGTGGTCGGAGTCGGGGCCGCCGAGGTCGGGCGGCGGGGGCGCGGGCGCGATCGGCGTCTCGGGCAGCGCGGTCTGCGGCACGAGCGTCGACAGCGGCTGCATCACCGGGTTGGCGATCGGCGTGGCGGTGCCGTCCGAGATGCCGGGGATGACGGCGGCGAACTCGAACCGGTTGCCGGCGTTGGACTCGCGGACGCCGGCGCGCGGGTTGGCCGCCTCGACGACCCGGCCGTTGCCGAGGCTGATCGCGACGTGCGCGCCCGGGGTGCGGCCGTCGCCGGCGCGCGGTTCACGGTCGAAATGGAACAGCAGAGCGCCCGGTGTGTCCTTGGCCTTGGCCGGGTCGATCAGCATGCCTTGTTTCTTGAAGAACAGGTATTGCTCGGTGGCGGTGCGCGGAATCTTCGTCCCGGCCTGAAACGCCGACCATTCGGTGAAATCCGAGCAGTCGAAGACCGACGGATTCGGATTGTGGAGATCTTCTTTCGCGCCGAACACATAGCGGTCGCCGATTTGCGCCTTGGCAACTCTCAGGAACGTGTCGAGAGCGGCGTTGTTGCCGGGCTGGGCCGCCGGGCCGGCGAACGCCTCGGCCACCGGGGTGCCGGCCACGTCGTGGATCGCGGCGCCCGGCGGGTCGAAGCCGTCGTGTGCCGGCTCGTGGTCGCCGTAGCCGCGGGTGCCGTTGAACATGCCGCGGCCGGGACCGTCGCCGTACGCGATCGCGGCGGCCTGAGCGTCCTCTTTGAACCGGACATAACGCGAACTGAGACCGCCGTGCGTGGTCGTCCAGGGGGAGATGTCCTCACCGCGGTGGGAGATCTCGAACGCCGCCTTCGCGTTGTCCAGCGGGTCGTAGAGGTTGTACTTGGTCAGGAAGTCCGGGTGGGCCTTGCCGTTGATCTGCCACAGGCCACGCGAGTCTTCCCCGACCGGGTTGTGCGCCTTGGAGTTGCCGCCCGACTCGGCCAGCGCGATCGCCGTCATCGTGGCCGACTCGTCGGGCGAGAAGCCGGCCCGGCGAGCGAATCCGTAGATCTGTTCGGCGGAGTACCTGGGCATGTCACGAGGGTAGACACCGTAATCCACTCTGTATACGTGCCGACCCGGTTGCACGAAAGGGCAGCGAAAGGGGCAACAGAGTTGGATCAACGACAGAGCCGATCGAGCTATTGTTCTGATCGACTTTTCCGGGCCATCATGTCTGGGCGGTCGCCCGCTCGTCGGGCACTGACCAGGGGGAACGCATGATCTCATCAAGGCCGCCGACGGTCTGGATCGATGACAGTCACGCCATCGTCCGTCGGGGCATGGCGGCCTGCCTGCAGCAGGCCGACTTCGTCGTCCGCGGCGAGAGCGCGGTGCTGTCCCCCGAGCCGGTGATCGCCGATCTCGATGTGCTGGTCTTCGAGTACGCGGGACCGACTCTGCGCCGTGCCGTCCGGCTGGCCGAGGGCCGGGGCACCCGCCTGGTCGCGACCGTCCGCGACGTCACCGAGCAGGCCGTCCGCGAGATGGTCGACGCCGGCGTCTGCGCGATCCTGCCGCACCGCACGCTCACCGCCGACAATCTGGTGACCAGCCTGCGCTCGGTGGTGGCGGGCAACGTCGCGCTCCCCGGCGACATGCTGTCCCGCCTGCTGCTGCACGTCACCCAGACCTCCCACCTCGGCCCGCAGGGGCTGAACACGCGCGAGCGCTCGGTGCTGCGGCTGCTGGCCGACGGCATGGACACCCGCGGCATCGCCGAGGACCTCTGTTTCTCCGAGCGCACGGTGAAAAACGTCGTGCACGACGTGCTGACCAAGCTGAACTGCCGCACCCGGGCGCAGGCCGTCGCCGTCGCCACCCGCGAGGGCGTGATCTGATCCGGTGGCCCAGTCTTCTCCGGTGGTTGAGCCCTGGACCGTCCTGGCCGACGCGCTCCTGCAGCGCGAGGCCCTGATCTGCCGGCTCGCCGAGGGCCGCCCCCCGCGCGACTTCGCCGGTCTTTACGTTGCCGACGACGAGGTGGAGCGGCTGCTCGCGACGCTGCCCGGCCTCGACGGCCCGGGCGTCGAGCGGGTCACCGCGGTGCGCGCCGGCGCCGCCGCACCGGTTCTGAAGGCGCGGGAGGAGTTCGAGCTCACCGGCCGCTTCGGCTCGGTCGTCACCAACGCCGGGCTGACCACGGGGGAGGCGGAGGTCCTCGCGCTGCTGCTGGCCGTGGAGATCTCGCCGGCCCGGCAGCGCCTGGTCGGGTACATCCAGGACTCGGTGCAGCTGCCCCGGCTGACCCTGGCCACGCTGGCCCGGATCTTCTTCGAGGACGACCACATCGGGACCCGCGCGTTGTCGCCCCGCGGCGGACTGATCCGCGCCGCGCTGGCCCGGCTCGCCGGCGAGGGTCCGTGGGGGACTCTCACCGTCGAACCGGCCGCGCGCGTGGTCTGGCATCTCGGCGGCGACGACGCTCCCGACCCCGGTTTGCCGGCCGGCAGTTCGGCTCGTACCGGTGAGGCTTCCGACATTTCCGAGATGGTGCTGGTGCACGGCGGGGACCGGGAAAGCCGCCTCCACGCGCTGGGCGACCGCCGCCTGCTGATCGTCCCGCCGCCCGAGTCCGACACGGCCTGGCAGGCCGTGGTCCGCGAGGCGACGCTCACCCGATCGACGGTTGTCCTCGATCTGTCCGCGCCGCTCCCGCTCGCCGGCCGTGACGTGATCCTGCGGGCAACCCACCTGACCTGGGTGCTGTCGTCGCAGGGTGAGCAGCCCCTCGAGTCCGTCCCCGACCGCCCGTGGCGGGAGATCGCCATCCACGACGGTGTGGCCGAGGCCGAGGACTGGCAGCGGGCGATGGGCCGCGACCCCGATCCGGCCTACCGCCTCACCCGCGAGCAGCTGCGCCTGGTGGCCGCCGCGGCCGGTGCCGACGGCGGGCTGGTCGCCCCGGCCGTGCGCCGCCTGGCCGGTGGGCACCTCGACGGTGTGGCCGTGCGCATCCGCCCCCGTCGCACCTGGGACGACCTGATCCTGCCGGCCGAGGAGTCCACCCAGCTGGGCGAGCTGGCGTCCCGGCACCGCGAGCGCGACACCGTCTACGGCCAGTGGCACTTCCGCTCCGCCCCCAGCACCGGCGTCGTGGCGCTGTTCGCCGGCCCGTCCGGCACCGGCAAGACCCTCGCCGCCGAGGTGGTGGCCGGCGAGCTGGGCCTCGACCTGTACAAAGTGGATCTCTCGGCGGTGGTCAGCAAGTACATCGGCGAGACCGAGAAGAACCTCGAGCGCATCTTCAACGCGGCCGCCGCCGGTGACCTGGTCCTGTTCTTCGACGAGGCGGACGCGCTGTTCGGCAAGCGCTCCGAGGTCAGCGACGCGCACGACCGCTACGCCAACATCGAGGTCGCCTACCTCCTCCAGCGCCTCGAGACGTACGACGGCCTCGTGGTCCTGGCCACGAACCTGCAGCGCAACATCGACCCGGCCTTCCTGCGCCGCATCTCGGTCGCGATCGACTTCGTGGCCCCCGAGGAACCCGAGCGCCGCAAGATCTGGCAGCGCGCCTTCCCGTCCACCGCCCCGGTCGCCGGCGACCTGGACGTCGACTTCCTGGCCCGCCAGTTCAAGATCACCGGCGGCGTGATCAGCAACGCCGCACTGGGCGCCGCCTTCCTGGCCGCCGCCGAGAACAGCCCGATCACCATGCGCCACACCGTCCTGAGTGTGCGGCGCGAGTTCCAGAAGCTCGGCCGCCTGCGCACCGAGAAAGAGTTCGACCGCTACTTCGACCTAGTGAACCGGGACGCCGCCGATGCTGCACCTGCTGGATGAGACGCTCGAGGCCTTCCTGCGCGACGTGGTGCCCCTGCCGGCCCGCGACGTCGACATAGCCTTCGACGCCCCCGACGGCGAGTGGTCGGCCGCCCTCTCCACCCGCCCCACGGTCGACCTCTACCTCTGGGACATCCGCCCCAACCTGGCCGAACGCGACTACGGCGAGGTCATCATCGAGGAACAGGACGGCCGCCGCTTCCGCCGCGACCCGCTCCCGCGGGTCGACTGCCGCTACCTGGTCACCGCCTGGACCAGCGAGGTCCGCGACGAGCACTCCCTGCTGGGCGACGTCCTGAACGCCCTGCTCCTGAACCCCGTGATCAGCATCGACCACCTGCGCGGCGCCTTCACCGAGGTCCGCCCCCTGCCCACCCTCCGGCTGCGCAGCGGCGACGGCAGCGAGAACTCCGACTTCTGGTCGGCCCTAGGCGGCCAGCTGAAACCGGGCTTGGACCTGGTGGTCACGGTCACCGTCGACGCCGCCCTCCGCGCCGCCGCCGGCCCGCCCACCGAAACCATCACCGTCCGCGCCGTCGACCGCGGCTGACCCGCCCCGGCTGGGCCTGCCGCCCGGCCCGCCCCGGCTGGGCCCGCCGCCCGGCCCGCCCCGGCTGGGCCCGCCGCCCGGCCCGCCTCGGCCCGCCGCCCGGCCCGGCCCGGTCCGTCGGCCCGGCCCGGCACCGCCACGCGCCAATCCACGCCCAGCCCGGCCGTCTTCGGCCGGCTGCGACCACTCATTCCCCGCTCCTTTGCTCTGCTCACCCATACGCACCACCTCCCTGTTCGCCCCTAGCACGCCCGGGACCCCCCACGGCGACCGCGGGACCGGCGACGGCGCGGACCGTGGACGGCCAACGAGAGCGGGGCGTCTTGGTGCGCAGAGCGGCGCGTCTTGGTGCGCAGAGCGGGGCGTCTTGGTGTGCAGTGCGGGGCGTCTTGGTGCGCAGAGCGGGGGGGTGAGCGGGTGCGCGTATTGGTGAGCAGAGCAAAGGGGCGGGAAATGGGTGCGGGGGGTGGGGGACTGACGCGTTGGGGGCGCGAGGTTGGGTGTCGCCGGTTAGCGGCTGCGGAGGCCGGCGAAGGACTTGCCGGTGCTGGCGATCACGTGGCGCAGGTAGCCCTCGAGGGCGGGCGCGGCGCGCAGGTTGCGTTCGACGAGGTCGGGGTCGAGGCCGGCCAGTCGGGCGTCCGTCGCCACCGCGGCCTGGATCGTGCTCCAGATGTCCCAGACGTCGACCGTGGCCACGGCCATGAGGTTGCGGATCGTGTCGGCCTTCGCCTTGACGTAGGGGTCGAGCCGCACCTGCGTCCGGTTCCCCTCGATCAGCCAGCTGGTGGGCCGCCGGCCGCCGTAGACGCCCGTGCTGGAGACCCGCAGCTGCATGCGCTTGGCCCGCTGCTGGGCGATGGCGGCCAGGCCGGTGGCGCACCGCTCGCAGGGAAGGCGGTTCATCTTGATCCGCACCGGCACGACGGCCCCGTCCGGATACAGCGAGAGGTGTCGCTCCAGGTCGTTCATGAAGTTGTCCTCGGCGTGCAGGCCGCCCGGGTCGTTCTGGTAGTGCTGGGTGGTTTCCGCGACCCCGCCGGCCTCGCCGAACTCGGCGTACAGATGCGTCTCGGGACTGACGGCGTCCAGGGCCATCTCGATCGAGTCCTCGTTGGTGGTGCCGGCCGGGACCGGCCGGTTGAGGATCTCGCCGATCGGGTCGGCCGGGCTGGCCTCGGCGAAGACCGTGAAGTGCGAGCCGGCGGTGAGGCGCACCTCGAGCGACTTGAGCCCCTGCGGGCGGTGCTTCTCCATGATCCGGTCGAGGATGGCCTGTACCTGCACCGGGTCGTCGATCGCCTGCTGCTTCGTCTCGGCGGCCAGGTCCTGAGCGGCCGCGGCCTTGACTCCGGTCGGGTCGTTCGCCGGTGGGGCGGCCGCTGGGTCGGAAGCGCCGCCGAATCCGAGGGCGCCGAGCGCGCTCTTCCCCAGCGACACGGCCTTGGCAAAGAGCCAGTCGAGCGCCTTGTCGATCAGCTCGCGCAGCTTGCCGATCAGCTCGACCAGCTTCTCCGGCACGTTCCCGAGCCCGACCTGATTGGCCAGGAAGCCGATCGCCACCGGCACCGCCGCGGCCAGTCCCTTCTCCACCTTTTGCGCCCCGGCCTGCACGTTGCCGGCGGCCACCGCGGCCAGCGTCGTCACGTAGTCGTTGACGATCATGAGGATCTCGCGGACGTACTCGATCACCGATTGCACGGCCTTGAAGAACGCGATCGAGCTGTTGACCACCGCCATGATGCCGGTCGGGTCGAGCATGGACAGCAGCTTGACCGTGGCCTTCTCGACGATCTCGCCGACGATCCAGTCCTTGACCATCCCGAGCAGCGTGTCCCACAGGTTGCCCAGCTGGCTCTCGATGTGCTTCCAGATCGCGCCGACGCCGTTCTCCTGCACGTCCTTGATGAAGTCGAACGCGCCCTCGGCCATCGCCACGCCCTTGCGCAGCTTGTCGGCCACGTCGGCGCCGATGTGGTCGCCCAGCTTCTTCCACAGCTTGTCGGCGGTGACGTCGAGGACCTGCAGCACCATCGTGAGGATCGAGCCGAACGACAGGTCGGGCGGTTTCTGGATGCCGAGCGCGCCGAGCCCCCGGAACAGCCAGTCGGCGAGCCCGTTGAGCAGGTAGCCGACGGCCCGGTCGACGAAGCCGAGGAAGCCCTGCTTGAGCGCCTCCAGCATGTTCACCAGGAAGGCGACCGGGTCGCGCTCGATGTCCTCGATCGCGGCCATCGCGTTGTTGATGATGCTGCCGAGCAGGTCGGGCGGGAAGTTCATCAGCCGCAGGATCAGCGTGATGACGACCTTGAGCACCTCACCGGCGAACTCCACGATCCGCCCGAGCGGCTCGCCGAACTTGTCCAGGATCCGCACGAACGCGCCGAGCGGGTTGACCAGATCTTCGAGGGAGAGCGAGTCCCAGATCGCCTTGAACGTCCCGACGATCATGTCGAGGCTGATCCCGAGGCGAGAGATGGCGCCCTCGATCTGCGCCGCCGCCTCCGCGATCACCCCGGCCTCGGCCAGCTTCTTGTACGTCGCCTCCCCGCCCGGCAGCAGCGCGATGAACCCGCCGATCAGGTTCTCCGCCGTCCGCGGCACCGCCTTGCCGGTGACCGGGTCCTGCCCGAGGATCACCGTGAGCAGCCGGAAACCGCGCATCTTCCCGGCCTCGCGGGAGAGCCAGTCGAGCAGCGCGTCCTTGATCAGCTTGACGACCTCGGTGAGCACCTCGGACGCGAAGGCGCCGATCCGCGCGATCAGCCCCTTGGCCTGCGTCGCCAGCTTGGACAGGTTGGACGGCAGATCCGCGAGGTTCGCCGGCTGAATCGCGTCCCACCCGGCCTGGAACAGGGCCGACAACTCGCCCAGGATCCCGAGGAACTGCGCGATCCGCGCGTCCAGCCAGTCCGCCGTCTTCTGCAGCGTCCCCCGTTCCCGCATCTGCGCGAGCGCGTCGTGCTTGCCGATCAGCGTCAGGAAGTCGCTCAGGATCTCCACGGTCGAGGCCTCGACCGGCGTCCCGCGCAGCGGGTCCTGGTGCAGCACCTTCTTCGCCAGCTCCCACACCGGCGTACCGACCAGGTATTTCTCGGCCAGGCCGACCGCCGCGTCCCGGATCAGCTGCACGATCGCGTCGAGGATCCCGCGGACGAACCCGAGCGCGTCCGCGTACAGCCCGCTCACGTGCCGCCGCACGATGGCGATCGCGCCTTCGGGGTCGGTGAGGTCGATCTCCTTCCACGCCTGGTCGACCTCGCCCTGAATGCGCACCAGCGTCAGATTGTGCGCGCGCAACCCGTCGTCGATCATGCGGTACGCGCCCTGCACCACGCCGAGCTCGATCAGCTTGCCGGCCACGACGTTCCCGAACGGCACCAGCCCCAGAACCCCGCGAGTCAGGTTTTCCGGGCTGCGATCGACGTTCCGGTTCGCGATCGGGTCGTACCCGGCCACCACGGTCAGCATGTCGTAGCCCGGCACCGTCCGCACCAGCTCGGCGATCGCCCCCGACAGGAACCCGCCCGAGTCGCGCTGCACCGGTGACCGATAGACGCCCACGGAAGTCTGCTGCACCACGTGGGTGGCCTCGTGTGCCATCAGCGGCAGGTCGCCCGCCGATTCCCCGGCGCCGAGAAAGATGTCGCCACCGGCCGTGAACGCGCGCGCCCCCAGCTGCCGCGCCGCCACCTGAGCCTGCTGGTCACTGTGGACACGAACCCCGCCCAGCGGCGCGCCGAGGTACTGCTCGATCCGCGCCCGCACGTCGTCGGGGATCGTGGTTCCCGGACCGGGCGAGGCGACCGTCTTCTCCAGGCCGGGCGGCGTCTCCGGCGGCGGTTCCCCGGCGTCCGCCCCGGGCGTGACCAGCCGGGATATCGCCGGCGCCGGCCCGAGCGACTCCTGCGTCACCCCGTCGGCCACGGCGTCGGCCTGTCGCTCGTACGCGTCATGGGGCTGGCTGACGGTGAGCTTGGGTTGCGTGATCAGCCTGCTCACCGCTTGGTTTCCCGCCGCGAAGGCACGGGGTCCGGCCGGGTGCCGCGACACCAGCCGCTGGATCTCCGCATTGCCGCCGGCGAGTGCCGGGTCATTCTCCTTTTTGATCGTACGGGGGGAAGGGTCCACAACCGCAGTGGAGGCGGCGGCCTCGTCGAGAGCCGGTACCTGCCGTTCGGACAGCTTCACCAGCCCCCACCTCCGGATCCAGGATCCGGGGCCGACCTGGGAACAGACAAGTCTCCGACACCAACGGTGCACCTAAGGCTGCACCGGCGCACCTTATGGCCCCGCGTATACGCGAGGGAGGCTCACCCATGGCGGCGAATCGGCAGCTGAGAAGCGGGGGTGAGGCGATGACGCGGGTCCTCATGGGGGATTTCGAGGCCCTGCACCGCCTCGGGCTCGAGCAGATCCTCCGGGTCGACGGCATCGAGCTTGTTGACACCAAGGGCGACGATGTCCTCGGCCGGCTTCTTGAGGCACTGCCGGACGTGATCGTTCTCGACCTCGACAAGAGCTCCACCGGCGAACTGGTTCACGTGATCGTGCACCGGTTCCCGCGGGTGAAGGTCGTGGCCTGCTCGTCACGCCATCCGATGATGCGCGTGTTCCCGCCGCTTCACTACGGGGAGTTCTACGAATCCGACCTTGACCCCGCGCTGTTGACCAGCGCGGTGCAGGCCTGACAGGGGGAAGACACTCATGGCCGCGTCGTACGGAGCACCGGGCGTCTACATCGAGGAGCAACCCAGCGGCTCCATGCCCATCGAGGGGGTGGGCACCGCGGTCGCCGCCTTCGTGGGCTTCACCGAGCGCTACGACACCGAGCAGGGCGATCCGACGGATCCCACCGGTGTCAAACCGCAGCTGGTCACCAGCTGGCCTCAGTTCGAGAGGATCTACGGCGGATTCGTGCGCGGCGCCATGCTGCCGCACGCGGTCCGCGGCTTCTTCGAGAACGGGGGCGGCAAGGCGTACATCTGCCGCATCCCCACCACCGACGGCGACGACACCTCCGGCGGCAAGCCGCGGCTGATGCTGCCGACCGCCGACAACCCCGGCACCCCGAGCCTCCAGCTCTCCGCCGTCGAGTCGGGCCGCAACCTCGAGATCGAGGTCGTCCCGCCGCCGCCGGCCCAGCCGCAGGAAGGCGGCGAGGGTGGCGACAGCGGCTCCAGCAACGGCTCCGGTGAATACACGCTGCGCGTCTACGAGGGCGGCGCGCTGCGCGAGGAGCTCGGCGGCCTGCAGTTCAGCGGCCGCAGCACCCGGACGGTGGAGAAGACGGTCAACGACCGCTCCAAGTTCGTCCGCATCGAGATGCAGCCGCTGCAGGGCGCCTCGCTCGCCGAGCGCACCCCCGCCCCCGGCCGGTACACGCTCGAGTCCCCTCCGGTCTCCAGCAAGTCGGTCACCCCGGCCGACCTGGTCGGCAGCGAGAGCGACCGTACTGGCTACCAAGGCCTCGCCATCGCGGAGAACGTCACGATGGTCGCCATCCCCGACCTGGTCACGGTGGCCACCAAGGACGACGGCAGCCTCGACGAGGAGATGTACCTCGGCGCGCAGAAGCAGCTCATCGACTTCTGCGAGGCCAGCCACAACAAGATGGCCATCCTGGACACCCCGCCCGGGCTGAACGCGACCCGTGCCCTGGAGTGGCGTGCCCGGCTGGCCCGCGACTCGGCGTTCGGCGCGCTGTACTACCCGAACGTGGTGATCAGCAACCCGCTGGCCCGGCCCGGCGCCACCAACGGCGAGCTGAGCCTGACCGTCCCCGCGGCCGGCCACGTCGCCGGCGTGTGGGCCCGCACCGACGCGGCCCGCGGCGTGTGGAAGGCCCCGGCCAACGAGGCGCTGCGCGGCATCGTCCGGCTCGAGTCCGAGATCACCAGCGGTGAGCAAGACCTGCTGAACCCCGACGGGGTCAACTGCATCCGCTCGTTCGGCAGCTACGGCACCAAGATCTGGGGCGCCCGCACGCTGGCCAAGACCGACCCGAGCTGGCGCTACATCAACGTCCGCCGGCTGTTCAACTTCGTCGAGGAATCGATCCAGCGCGGCACCCAGTGGGCCGTCTTCGAGCCGAACGACTACGACCTGTGGCAGCGGGTCAAGCGCACCATCACCTCGTTCCTGCGTGGCCTGTGGATGCAGGGGGCGCTGGTCGGTGCGACCGCCGAGCAGGCGTTCTACGTGCTGTGCGACGAGAGCAACAACCCGGCGTCCTCGGTGGACGAGGGCAAGCTCATCGTCGAGATCGGCATCGCGCCGGTGAAACCGGCCGAGTTCGTCATCTTCCGGATCAGTCAGTGGCAGGGCGGCGGAGCCGCAAGCGAGTAGTGAGGAGGGGTTCCTATGCCCGATTTGATGACTACCTTCCAGTTCGTGCTGGAGGTGGACGGCATCGAGATGGCCAGCTTCCGCAAGTGCTCGGGGGTCGAGTCGGAGACCGAGACCATCGAGTACAAGGAGGCCACCAAGGAAGGCAAGATGATCATCCGGAAGGTGCCGGGGGCGATGAAGTGGAGCGACATCACCCTGGAGCGCCGGATCGACGAGTCGACGGCCCTGTGGGAGTGGCGTAAGCAGGTCGAGGACGGCGACGTCGACAGCGCCCGCCGCAACGGCTCGATCGTCATCAAGGACTCGATGAAGGCCGAGGTCGGCCGCTGGGACTTCGACCGCGGCTGGGTCTCCAAGTGGACCGGCGCCGAGCTCGACGCCGGCAGCAACGAGATCGCCACCGAAAAGGTCGTCATCACCCACGAAGGGCTGCGCAGGTCGAAATGAGTGGGTTGCAGACCGAGTTCCCCTTCACGCTGCCGAAGGGCTACGTCGACGACGACGGCACGCTCCACAAGACCGGCGTCATGCGACTGGCCTGCGCGCGCGACGAGATCGAGCCGCTGCGCGACGGCCGCGTGAAGGAGAACGAGGCGTACGCGACCGTGATCGTGCTCGCCCGGGTGGTGACCCAGCTCGGCACCGTCGGGCGGGTCACCACCAAGACGATCGAGTCGCTGTTCGTCTCCGACTTCAGTTACCTGCAGGACCTGTACCGGATCGTCAACTTCCAGGACCCGAGCATCCTCGACACGCTGGAGCCCGGCACCCCTTTCCCGCAGGCATCGGTGGAGGTGGGTTAGGGCACTACGCGCACGACGAGCTCTGGCAGGAGATCGCCTTCCTGGCGTACCACCTGCACTGGGACTTCGACCGGCTGCTCGACCTGGAACACGGCGACCGGATCCGCCTCCTGCGGGAGGTGGGCGGTCTCAACGAACGCGCATGGCAAGGAGTGACGGGTGGCTGACGCGCACACGATCGATCCGCCGTTCGTCGGCAAGTTCGTCTTCAAGATCGGCACACTGGAGATCGGGGCCTTCACCGAGGTGAGCGGTCTCGCGGTGTCGGTCGACGTGGAGGAACTGGCCGAGGGCGGCCAGAACGCGTACACGCACAAGCTGCTCGGCCGCATGCGCTGGCCGAACATCGTGCTCAAGCGCGGCCTGACCGACTCCAACGCGCTGTTCACGTGGCTGCTGAGATTCTCCGGCGAGGGCTTCAACGACGCGAAGAACAAGGTCACCCCGGAGACCGGGTCGATCAGCGTCCTCACCCCCGCGGGCGACCCGTTCCGCACCTGGTCGCTGATCGACGTGAAACCGGTGAAGTGGAGCGGCCCGCGCCTCGCGGCGTCCTCCCGCGACCTGGCGATCGAGGAGCTGGAGGTGTGCCACAGTGGCTTCACGGTCGGGAAATGAGCGCCCGTTCCGGCGCGCCCTCCGACTCGTCACCCGCCTGCTGCCCCGGTCCCTGCGGCCGGGGCTCACCGGTTCCTCCCGCCGCGCCGTGCACCCGCCGGCCGCGGTGGGTCCCTCGGTCGGCGCCGGCGTGACGGACGGCCTGCGCGTGCGGGCGCCGTGGTCCCTCATGCGCTGGTACCAGGCCCTCCGCCCGCACCCGGCCGCCGGTGTGTCCCCGCCACCGGCCGGGTCGGAGCGTCAGCCGGCCGGCCGGGCGTCGGGAGTCGACCGGCACGGCCCGGGGCACGTCGCCGCCGGCCGCAGCCTCCTGGCCGGTGGACGGGGATCGGCCTCGGGGTTCGCGCGACCGTTGACCGTGGCCCGGGCGCCATTGACCGCTCGCGGATCGCTCATCGGCGCGCCACCCGGCGGGCCGGACGTGCATCCCGGACACGATCTGGCGATGGGTCCCGGCATCGGCGCGTTCGGCGGACCGAGACCGGCGAGCGTTACCTCGGCCGGTGCATCCCCGGCCACCGCGACCGGCGGTTCTCCGGCGAGCCGTGCGGCGGCAACGGGCGGCACCGCGGCGAGTCGTGCCGCGGCGGCCACTGGTGGGGCGCGGGCCGGCGCGTCTTCCTCAATCGGCGACCAGGCTTCACCTGCCGGCGCGCCCCTGCCCGCGGAGTTGACCGGCCGCCGTCGTGACGGCCTGCTGGGCAGGCTCGCGGCCGCCCGCGGGCGGCTCGGAAGCGCCCTGTCCGGAGGCGCCCTGTCCGGAGGCGCCCTGTCCGGGAGCGCCCTGTCCGGGAGCGGCCCGGCCGGGAGCGAGCCGGCCGGAAGTGGCGCGGCCGGGAGCGTGCCGTCCGGGCGTTCTCCGGCCGGTGGGCGCGGTGGGGATGCGGGCGAGCCCGGCCGGTCGGCGAACGGCCTCGACGACGTGATCGCGCGTGCCGCCGGAGCGGTCGGCCCCACCATCCACGGCGAGGGACTGCCGGGCATGGTCGGATTCGGCCCCGGCGGTTATGGGCAGGCGTCCCTCGGCCAGAGATTCCGTTCCCCGGATTCCTCCACCGGGCCGGTCGCTGCGATGCCCGGACGGGCTCCGGGCTCCACTTCGGACCCCGTCCGCGGGCCGGGCGTGCGCGGGCCGGGCTCTCCCTCCGCGGCCGCGACGGGTTCGATGTCGGCCAGCTCCTCCGCCGCCGGATCACGGGCCGAGGGCTTCGCGCCGGGCCGGCTCGGCGCGCGGCGCTCCACGGCTCCCGGCCACCCGGCCGGCACGTCACAACAGATCGCGACCCGCCATGGCGAGCCGCTGGTGGGGCTTCCCGCTCAGGGGCCGGTGGTCAGCGATCCGGGCGCGGCAGGGCTTCGGGTACTGGGATCCGCATCGTTGCCGCCGGGCAACGTGCCGGATCCGAGCGGGGCGGTCGTTGTCGGCCCGGCGGCCGGGCTCCAGGTCGGATCACCCACCCCGCCGCACGCGCGAAACCAGGATGCACTCAGCCCGCGCCAACGCTGGGAGACCGCGGTAGCGCAACGGCCGCTGGAAGCTCCGCGAGCGCTGCCGGTCGCGTTTCACGCCATGGCGTCGGCCATCACCGGGCGGGCGCGGCCGCCACTGTTCACGACCGGGCCGAACACCCGGCACGCGCTGGCGGCGGCCGGAGCCCTCGGCGCGACCACCGGGACCGTGGTGCACCTTCCGGCCGCGCCGACCTCCGGGCCCGCGGTCTCGGCCGTGCTGGCACACGAGCTCACGCACACGAAGAGCCCGGTGCGGCGGCCGCGGTTCCTGCTGGGCGGGATGTCGGGGCTGCTCGACGACGACGAGCGGCAGGCGCTCGCGGCCGGCAAGTCGAAGCTCGGCGAGGCGATGAACACGGGCGCGGGCATCGTCGACTCGCTGCCGGTCGGCGGAGGTGGGCTCGGCGGAGTCAGCGAGGTGGCCACCCGGGCCGCCCGGGCCGCCGTGATCGAGGCCTCCGGGAGCCCGATGGGGCAGGCCTTCTCGGGGATGCAGAGTGCGGCGGGGGACGCGTTCTCGGGGCTTCAGGGCCTGGCGAACAACGCGATGTCGAGCGTGCAGGGCGCGGCCGGAAACGCGATGTCGGCGGTGGAGAACGCCGAGGAGGGCGTCTCCGCCGCGGTGAGCGACGCGGCCGGCGGAGTGAGCAACGTCGTCGGCGGAATCACCGGCGCGGCGGCCGGAGCGGGCAAACCGCTCGATCCCGATCAGGTCGTGGAGATCGTGGAGCGGCGGCTGCTGCGGGAGATCGAACGGCGTGGCGGCCGATGGGCGGGAATCTTCTGATGGGGGCGTTCTGATGGTGGCAGTTCCGACGGCGCCGGCGAAGGCCGAGCTGCGAACCGAGAACAACGAGGTCATCCCGCTGCTGTTCAACCCGGCGGAGCTGACCATCACCAAGGCTGCCTCGTGGAACGCGGCGGAGAGCAAGGGGAACAACTCGCCGCTGCTGAAGTTCTCGGCGGGGCAGCCGGGGACGATCGCGCTGAGCATCACGCTGGACACCACCGACAAGGGGACCAGCGTCACCGACTACACCGACAAGCTGATGAAGCTGGTCAGCGTCGACCCGAAGCTGCCGGACTCGGACAAGAGCCGGAACAAGGCACGGCCGCCGTGGGTGACGTTCCACTGGGGACCGCTGCACTCGTTCAAGGCGGTGGTGGAGCGGCTGACGCTGAAGTTCACCTACTTCGCGGCCAACGGGATGCCGTTGCGGGCCAAGGCCGACCTGGCGCTCAAGCAGTACGAGGACGAGGCGGTCAAGCCGCTGCAGAACCCGACGTCGCACACGCCGTCGCTGCAGACGGTGCACCGGCTCACGTACGGGGAGACGTTGGATCGGCTTGCGGCAAAGCATTACGCGGACTCGACGCGGTGGCGGCTGATCGCCGAGGCGAACAACGTGATGGATCCGCTCGGCATCGAGCCGGGCACGCTGCTGATCATCCCCGAGCTTCCGGTGCGGCGCCGTGGCTGACGCGAACCGCCGGCTCGACGGGGTCGTGCTCACGCTGGACGGGCGGCCGCTCGAGCCGGCGGTGTACCCCCAGGTCGCGCTCGTGCGGGTGGAGGAGTCGGTGCTGCTGCCCGACTACTTCGCGATCCACTTCGACGACCCGCATTTCGAGCTGTTCGACAAGGCGCAGTGGACGATCGGGACGCGGGTCGAGATCGCGTTCCGGGCCGGCGGCGACCCGGTCGTGGTGACCTCGGGCGAGGTGACCGCGATCAGCGTGGAGCCGGGCGCGTCGGGGCGGCACGAGCTGGTCCTCACCGGCTTCGACCTGACCCACCGGCTGGCCCGGGTCGCGAAATCGCGCAGCTTCCAGCGGGTCACCGACGCCGACATCGCCTCGCGCATCGCGGGGGAGTACGGCCTCGACGCGGAGGTGGACGCGACCGGCGCGACCCACGACTACGTCCTGCAGGCGGGCGAGACCGACTACGCGTTCCTGCGCCGGCGGGCCGCCCGGATCGGGTTCGACGTGTGGGTCAGCGAGAAGAAGTTCTACTTCAAGAAGGCGCCCCGCTCGACCGCGACGCCGCCGAAACTGATCTTCGGCAAGAACCTGTCCCGGTTCAGCACCCGTTTCTCGGCCGCCGAGCGCAGCGACGAGGTGGAGATCCGCGGCTGGGACAACCTCGGCAAGGAGGCGGTCACCGGGCGCTCCGACCGCACCGACCCGGGCACCGACGCGCCGGCCGCGCAGGACATGACCGACGCGGCCAGGCGCGCGTTCGGCCGGGTGAAGCGCAACGCCGGCCAGTTCCCGGTGACCGACCAGGCCGAGGCGGACGCCCTCGCCGGGTCGCTGCTGCTGCGGGCCTCCGGCGAGGAGGTCGTGCTGCGCGGCGAGGCGACCGGCGACCCGCTGATCGGGGCCGGGGCCAAGGTGCACCTCGAGGGGGTCGGCTCCCGCCTCACCGGCGCCTACCGGGTGACCGGCGTCGAGCATTCCTACGGGGCGACGCGCCCGTACCTCACGAGATTTGTCTGTGGCGGGAAGGAACCGGCGGGCATCGCCGACCTCACCAACGGCTCCTCGGCCCCCGAGAAACGCGGCTGGAACGGGCTGGTGGTCGGGATCGTCACCAACAACGACGACCCGGAGAAGCTGGGCCGGGTGCGGGTGAAGTTCCCGACGCTGTCCCAGGACGACGAGAGCGCGTGGTCGCGGGTGGCCACCCCGGGCGGCGGCAAGCAGCGCGGGCTGCAATGGATCCCGGAGGTCGACGACGAGGTGCTGGTCGGGTTCGAGCTCGACGACACGACCCGTCCGGTGATCCTCGGCGGGCTGTGGAACCGGAAGGACACGCCGCCCGAGCCGGGAGTCCTTTCCGGCGGGGTGGTCAAACAGCGGATGCTGGTGTCGCGCAAGGACTCCCGGATGGTCTTCGACGACGACAAGCCGTTCGTGGAGGTGACGCTGGGCGGCTCGCCGTGCCTGCTGCACCTCGAGAAGCCGGAGTCGCAGCTCACCGGCGACCAGAAACTCGTCCTGTCCGCGACGAACATCGAGATCAAGGCGACGTCGAAACTGACGCTCTCCGGCAGCCAGATCGAGATCACCGCGTCCGGCCCGCTGACCACGTCCGGCAAGCCGATCAAGCTGAACTGAGACTCGTTCTCGAAGGGAGGGGCCATGCCGCAACCGGCCGCACGCCAGAACGACCCGGTCACCGGGACCGACATCCACATCCTCATGGTCCCGTCGCCCGGCGGTCCGGTGCCGACACCCACCCCGCTGCCGTACGCCGGGCAGCTCGCGATGCAGCTCTCCACCGACGTGCTGATCAACGGGCGCCCGGCGGCGACGCAGGGCAGCAAGTCGCAGCAGGTGCCGCACATCCCGCCGTTCCCGTTCCAGCGACCGCCGACCAACCAGGGCACGGTCGTGATGGGCTCGCCGACCGTGCTGGTCAACGGCAAGCCCCTGGCCCGGATGGGCGACCAGGTGGCGACCTGCAACGACCCGGTCGACGCGCCGGTCAGCGTGATCACCGCGGGCTCGCCCGACGTCATGGTGGCCTGAGCCATGGCCAGCGACGACTTCATCGGCAACGGCTGGGCCTTCCCCGCCGCGATCAACCGCAACGGCAGCGTCCGGCTGGTGACCGGCACCGAGGAGGTGGACGCGGCGATCCGGATGATCCTGTCGACGGTGCCGGGGGAGCGGGTCATGCGCCCCGAGTTCGGGTGCTCGATGTGGGAGCAGCTGTTCGCCCCGCTGACCGCCGGCACCCTGGGCCTGATCGAGCAGGCCGTCCGGGAGGCTCTCGAGCGGTGGGAGCCCCGGATCGAGCTGGAGTCCGTGGACGCGGAGGGCGAGCAGGCGACCGGAACGGTCCACATCACGGTGGCTTACCGGATCAGGTCCACCAACGACGTACGAAATCTGGTCTTTCCGTTTTATACGATTCCGACCGAGGAGCCGGTGTCATGAGCCTCCCCGCACCCGATCTCGACGATCGTCGCTTCCAGGACATCGTCGACGAGGCGAAACGGCGCATCAACCGGCTCTGCCCGGACTGGACCGACCACAACGTCTCCGACCCCGGCGTGGCGCTGATCGAGCTGTTCGCCTGGATGACCGAGATGACGCTGTACCGGCTCAACCAGGTGCCCGACCGGCTGTACATCAAGTTCCTCGAGCTGGTCGGCGTCGAGCTGTTCTCGGCCGTGCCGGCCCGCGCCGACCTGCTGTTCCGCCTGACCGCTCCCCGCGACGACGTGGTGCGCGTGCCGGCCGGCACCCAGGTCAGCACCGAGCGCCGCGACGACGAGGCGCCGATCGTCTTTCTCACCGACTCCGAGATGCTGGTCACCCCGCCCAAGTTGGTCGCCTGCCTGACCCACACCGGCGACCGGTACGCCGACCACTGGGAGGAGCTGCGCCGCGAGGCCGCGACCGTGCAGCTGTTCCCGACCCTGCAGCCGGACGAGGCCGTCTACTTCGGGCTGGAGGAGTCGGCCGCCGGCAACCTGCTGCGCCTCGACGTCACGACCGGCCCCGAGGGCGCCGGCGTCGACCCGACCCGGCCGCCCCGCGTCTGGGAGGCGTGGGACGGGCAGACCTGGAAGTCCGTGCGGATCCTCGACGACACCAGCGCCGGCTTCAACAGCACCGGTGAGGTGACGCTGCTGCTGCCCATGCGGCACGAGGCGCTGGCGATCGGCTCCCGCCGGGCGTTCTGGCTGCGCTGCCGGTTGATCGAGCCGGCCGAGGGGCAGCCCGACTACACGAACCCGCCGATCCTCGAGCAGCTGTCCGCGGTCGCCCTCGGCGGCGCGGTCTCCGCGCACCACGCCGAGCCGGCCCCGGCCGAACTGCTCGGCGCCAGCAACGGCCGGCCCGGGCAGGTGTTCCAGGTGCGCCGGGTGCCCGTGCTGCCGCGCCGGTTCGACGAGACCGTGCGGGTCGTGCTGCCCCGCCACGAGCGCACCGGCGAGCCCGAGGAGCAGGAGTGGACCGAGGTCGCCGACCTCGCCGACGCCGAGGACGACGACCAGGTCTTCACCTGGTCGGGCGCGACCGGCGAGATCCGCTTCGGGCCGCGGGTGCTCGACCGGGAGGGCCGGGTGCGCCAGCACGGCGCGATCCCGCACATCGACGCGCAGATCTACGTGACCGGGTACCGCTTCGGCGGCGGCCGGCGCGGCAACGTCCCCGCCGACCGGCTCACGATCCTGCACACGTCGATCCCGTTCGTGGCCGGCGTGACCAATCTCGACGCCTCGACCGGCGGTGTCGACGCGGAGACCGTCGAGAACGCCAAGGTGCGCGGCCCGATGCTGCTGCGCGGCGGCCGTCGCGCGGTGACCGCCGAGGATGTCGAGCGGCTCACCCTCGACGCCGCGCCGAGCGTGGCCCGGGCCCGCTGCCTGCCGCCGGTCAACCCGTCCGAGCCCGCGCGCCTGCTGGTGGTGCCCCGCGTCGACGTCGCGCCGGAGAACCTCGTACTGGATGATCTCGCTTTGTCCGAGGAGCTCGAGGAGCAGATCAAGGCCTATCTGGAGCCCCGGCGCCTGCTGACCATGCGCCTGCGCATCGACGCCCCGCGTTACCAGGGGGTCAAGGTGGTCGCGGAGGTCCGAGCCGCGCCGGGCGTCCGCACCGAGACCGTACGGGAGAGGGCCGAGCGCGCGCTCTACGAATACCTGAACCCGCTGACCGGCGGCCCCAGCGGACAGGGCTGGCCGTTCGACACCGACCTGCGGCTCGGCGACGTCTACGGCGTGCTGCACGGCTCGTTCGGCGTCCAGGGCGTCGAGGCGGTCCACTTCTTCTCGGCCGACCTGCGCCGCAAGCGCACCCTCGACCAGGTCGAGCAGCGGCTGCGCCTGCTGCCCGAGGCCCTGTTCATGTCGTACGAGCACCGGGTGGTGGTGCAGCAATGACCGGGCGCCCCGGCTGGCTGATCGGGCAACTGCCCCGGGTGATGGGCGACGACCCGGTGCTGCGCGACTTCGTCAATGCTTTCGAGCAGGTGCACGACACCGTACGCGAGCGAATTGATGCTATTGAATATCAGGTGGACACCGGCCTGGCGAGCCCCGAGATGCTGGCGTTCCTCGGCTCGTGGCTCGGCGTCATGCTCGAGCCCACCGACCCCGCCGAGTACCGCCGCACGCTCGTCCGCGAGGTCGGCAAGCTGCTCGGCTGGCGCGGCACCCGCTTCGGCGTGGAGGCGTTGCTGCAGGCCGCCACGGGGGCGAGGGTCACGGTCATCGACGCCGGTGGTGTCTACGGCAGCACCGACCAGGTCCCCGCGCCCGACTCGGTGGTGGTCGTCCAGATGGACCACACCGGGCACCTGACCGAGAAACAGGTCATGGCGTTCCTGCAGAGCGAGCTCCCGCTCGGCGCCAAGGTCCAGCTGGATGTCCGCTTCCAGCCCCAGCCCGCCCGCGGCCGGGCCCGCCCACCCGCCGCCGCCGGAAATGGAGACGGAGATGCCTGAGGTCTACGGCCAGGTCCGGCAGATGCCCTGCCCGGACTGCGGCAACCCGGTGCACCCCGACCGCGAACAGCTGTGCCCCAACTGCGGTTACCCCCTGATGTTCCTGCGCAAGGGCGGCGGCGACGGCGACGCGGCGGCCCAGTCCATCCCGCGCAGTCCGCGCCCCGGCGACGACGCCACCAACCTGCGCGTGGTCCCGCAACCGGTGCCGCAGCCCCGGACCGACACGCCCCGGTTCACGCCCGGCAGTTACGGCGGCCCCCCGCGAGGCCAGGTGCAATGCCGCAACTGCGGCTACCCCAACGACCAGGCCCGCGTACGGTGCGAGCGCTGCGGCTTCGAGCTGAGGCAGGCGCGTCCGCAGGCCCGTCAGCTGGGCCCGGTGGCCTACCAGCAACAGGCTCCGGCCCGCCGGAGCTGGGGCTGGCTGATCATCGTCCTGCTGATCCTGGCCGTCCTGGCCCTGCTGTTGCTGGGCGGAACCCTGTTGTGGCTCTGGCTGACCTGACGTTCTTCCAGGCTCACCCGGTGATCCGCAAGCGTGTGCTGGTCTCCGGCGTGGTCCAGGGCGTCTTCTTCCGCGACACGTGCCGCCGGGTGGCCGGCCGGCAGGGCGTCGCCGGCTGGGTGCGCAACCTCCCGGACGGCCGCGTCGAGGCCGTCTTCGAGGGCCCGCCGGAGGGCGTCGCCCACCTGGTCGCCTGGGCCCACCGCGGTCCGGCCGAGGCCGAGGTCACCGCCGTCGACACGGTCGAGGAGCGGGCCGAGGGCCTGCGCGGCTTCGAGATCCGCTAGTCGTGCCCCTCGATCAGCAATAGCGATTTGCCCACCGTTGTGCGTGCCGCGAGGGCGCGATGGGCGTCGGCGGCGCGCTCGAGCGGGTAGGTGGCGCTGATCGCCGGCCGCAGCCGTCGCTGCGCGGCCCGGTCCAGCGCTCCGACCAGCAGTTCGCGTACGGTCTTGCGATCCGGCGGGCCGTCCAGCAGCGGAGCGATCACCCGTACGCCGCGGCGCGCGGCCGACTCGGGGTCCGGAGCGGCGAAGCCATCGGAGGTGCCGTAGGTGACGAACCGGCCGTTGCCGGCCACCGCCTCCAGGGCGGCCGTGCCGAGCGGGCCACCGGCGCCGTCGTAGACGAGGGCGGCGCCGCCACCGGTCGCTTCGCGGACGCGGTCGATCCAGTCCGGTCGCGTGTAGTCGACGGCAATCTGAGCACCCCGCTCGCGGGCCAGCGCCAGTTTGACCTCGCTGGACGCGGCGGCCACCACCCGGGCCCCCGCGTCGACGGCCAGCTCCACCAGCAGTGACCCGGCTCCGCCGGCCGCCGCCGAGACCAGGACCCATTCGCCCTTCTCCGGCGCGCCCAGTCGGTCCAGGCGGAGAGCCGTCACGCCGTCGTGCACCAGCGCGGCCGCCTTCTCGATCGCGAGCCCGTCCGGCACCGGCACGATCGCCTCGACGTCCGCGACCACCTGCTCGGCATAGCCACCGTCGGCCTGGACGACCACCCGCCGGCCGATCCAGGCCGGGTCCACACCCGCGCCGGCCCGCACCACGGCACCCGCACCGCCACCACCCGGCACGTACGGCAAGGTCTTCGGGAAATAGTTCTGGCCCCAGCCGCTGCGCAGCAGGGTGTCGAGGAAGATGACGTCGGCCGCGGCCATGCCCACGACGACCTGGCCGGGCCCGGGCACCGGGTCGGGCAGGTCCACCGGCGTCAACACCTCCGGACCGCCGAAACCGGCCACTTGGACAGCGCGCATGTGTCTGACTCCTTCGCGTCCCGGCCAGCGTCCAAGCTGAAGCTTGGTTGAGGTCAACGTCCGGCCGGGGTGAGCCACGTCACCACCGTCGAGTGATAGCCGGATCGCGGCTCACGGGTGACGCTGCTACTCCGGACGACGGCTGTTACGGCGTCCTGATCGACTTGGGCAACGCCGGTCGTTACTCGGCAACGGTCGGCGGGGTCCGGCGAGTCGCGCCGGGCGTCCAGCCCGTGCTCGACCCCCAGGCCGACGCGGCGACGACGGAGACGGCCAGCAATGCGACGCTACCCACGATGTCGAGAACGTAGTGGTTCGCCGTGGCGAGGACGTCTGCCGCCATCAGCAGCGGGAACAGCCACGCCAACAGCGCCAGGCGTGGATGTGTGCCGCGGAGCGCGGACCACGCGGCGATCGCGCACCACAGCGCCCAGCCGACGTGCAGGCTGGGCATGGCCGTGTAGTGGCTGGGACTCGTCCAGCTCTGCCGGGAAGCTTGGTCCAGGATGTCGTACCTGGCCACCACGTCGACGGCGCCCGGCAGGGCAGAACGCGGTGGCGACATCGGTGCCGCCCAGTAGACCGGCAGGACGAGGGCCGTCATCGCGACCATTGTCCGGCGAACCTTGCGGTAGACGTCGGCGTGCCGGAGGAACACCCACAGCAGCACGCCGGCGACCACCACGTAGTAGAGCCGGTACAGGTACACGGCCAGATGGCCGAGGATCGGATTCCCGGCCAGCCAATCGTTCACACTCCACTCGATGTCGATGTGCATCGCGCGTTCGATGGACTGGAGGGTCAGCGCATTGGCGTCGGCGGCCGCGAGGTCCTTGCCCACAGCGGAGTCGAGACGGGTGAAGAGCAGTAACCAGAGCAGGAGAAAGATCAGCTCGTTGAGCACACCGGGTCGCGTGCCGGCCTCGGCCATCGACCAACGACGTCGATGTCTGCTGTCCGGCGACGGACTCACGCGGTCACCATAGCCGACCACGGCAGAAGGCAGTCCCGGCGTACGTGGTTGGCTTGTCCGGTGAATCTTTTGCTGACGTCGAGCGGTCTGCGCAACGACACCTTGCGGGCTGCTCTGCGGAACATGCTGGGAAAGCCGTTCGAATCGGCGAACATCGTGTTCGTGCCGACGGCGTCCGTCGCCGAACCCGGAGACCACGGATGGTTCGTCGAGGACATGGTCCGGCTGCACGGCCTCGGCTGGCGGGAGTTCGACGTCCTGGAGCTGAACGGCCTGCCCGGGCCGATGGTGCTCGACCGGCTGCTTCACGCCGACGTGGTCTACGCCGAGGGCGGCAACCACTATCACCTCGCCCGCAGCATCACCGGCAACAACCTGGCCGACGGCTTCCGGGAGGCGCTGGAGAGCCGGGTCTACGTGGGGGTCAGCGCCGGGTCGATGATCTTCAGCCGAAACCTCACCGAACACTCCGCCGACGTGATCGGGGACGCCGCCGATCTGCACGTGCTCGGTGCGACGACCGTGGAGCCGCCGTTCGGGCTCTTCGACTGGTATCTGAAGCCACACCTGTACTCGCCCGATTTCCCGGAGCGCGACGACGCCTGGGCCGATCGCATCGTCGCGCGGGCGGACTTCCCGATCTACTTCATCGACGATCAGACGGCTGTCCGCGTACGCGGCAACGAGGTGGACGTCGTTTCCGAAGGCCGGTGGCGGTTTCACCTGTGACTCACCGCGGACCGGCTACGCCGGGCAACGCACGGAGGCCAGAGCCGGGCGTACCCGGCGATGGTCCTCCGCGGACGGCGGGATGTCGAGCTTGGTGAAGATGGCGGGTCGCGGCCGCGGGCCAGCATCTGCCGGACCACGTCGGGTCGATGACCGTGCCACCGGCGGCGGCGCGCAGTCCCTCGTCGGTGTGCGTGGGGGCATGCGTATGCCGGTGACGACCACGTCCGGGCGGTGTTCGGCGACCGCGGGGCTGGCGAGCGTCAGTGTGCCGTCCTGGGCGGCGATTCGGTCGGCCAGTCCGGTGAACGACCGGCCAGCTCGGCGGTGGCCTCGGCCAGCCCGTGGTCGGTGAGGACCTGCGGGTGAATACCTCGGACGAGCCGGTGCAGGTCGGCCTGCGCCGCATTGGCCTCACCCGCCGCCCGGTCGACCAGCGCCCGTGCCGCCGGTGGTCCACCGTCCAGCCCCAGCGCCGCCAGGCCGAGCACCATCGTGAGCCGGACCAGCCGCTGCTGTGCGCCGTCGTACAGATCGCGCTCGATGCGCCGGCGTTCCACCTCGAGCGCGTCGACGAGCCGGGCCCGGGAACGGATCACGTCGTGGGCCGTGCGCTCGGCGTCGCCGCCGACCAGGAGACGGGCCAGCGCGCCGTGGCCGATCGCGACGGCGGTCACCACGTACAGGCTCATGGCGAGGAGCAGGCACAGTCCGGGGCTGCCGAGCCAGCGCCAACCGTCGGCGCCGTGCACAGGCGGATCAACCAGGATCAGGTAGCCGAGACCGGCGACAGCAGGCTCTGCCCCTGGCCGGAGCCACACCACGGCAGGCGGTCGAGACCGTGACGTGGGAGGGCGGCTACGTGTGCGCCACCGGGATCGGACTCGGGCTTGCCGTCACGGCGGTCACGCTGGTCGCGACCACCACCGCACAACGCGTTGTGGCGCCGCATGCGCAGCCCGCCCTGCCGTTCGGGACGATCGCCGCGGTCGCCGCCGGGTGCTTCGCGCTCGTCCTGGCGACCAGCCTCCTCACCGGAGCCGCCGCCTGAGTAGCCGACCGACGTCCGACTACTCATCCGCATGCGAGTACGAGGACTCAGGCGCTCGGGCCGCCGGAGACGCGAGGCTGAGTTCCCGATCGTTGAAGAGGGGAACCTGTCGTGACGTTCGTGCGGCAATGGGTGCTTCGGATCAGCAGTTTCGGATTGACCTGGTTGTACGCCATCTACCGCATCCACCCGGCGGTGTGGCGCCTGATGGCCCGCAACTACCGGCCGTGGATGGCTCGGTTCGCCCGCCTGCACGCGTGGATGACGTGCCAGTTCGCCGCGATCGACGTGCCCGCCTACGGCGACTTCCTGCGCCGTAACGGCTGGCAGTTCCGCTGGTTCGACCTGACCTCCTACCCGCCCACCGGCAAGCAGTCGTACGTGAAGGCGTACTCGCAGGAGCAGCGCTGCCGGCACGGCCGGTTCGAGATCGCCGGCAGTGTCGTCGACGAGTCGTCGGGGTCGTCCGGCCGGCCCTACAACTGGGTCCGCAGCCGCCGGGAACTGCGTACGGTGCACAAGAATCTCGCCGGCTACACGACGCTGGTGTTTCCCTCGAAGCGGCGGTTCGTGATCAACGCCTATTCGATGGGCGCCTGGGCGACCGGCACCAACACCGGCATCGCCATGGCTCGCGTCGCGATGGTGAAGAACACCGGCCCCGACCTCGACAAGATCATCGACACCCTGCGTCATTTCGGGCCCGGCTTCGACTACGTCATCACCGCGTACCCACCGTTCCTGAAGCATCTGCTGGACAGGATGGACACGGTCGGCTTCGACTGGGCGCCGTACCGGCTGTCGGCGCTCGTCGGCGGCGAGGGGATGACCGAGGCGCTGCGGGACTACCTGGAGCAGCGGTTCACCAAGGTCCGTTCCGGCTACGGCGCCAGTGATCTGACCATCGGCATGGGCGGTGAGACCGACCTGACCGTCTGGCTGCGCCGCCGCCTGCGCACCGATCACCGGCTGCGGGCCGCGCTGCTCGGGCCCGGCGAGCAGCGGCTGCCGATGGTCTTTCAGTACAACCCCCTCGAGACGTACCTGGAGACGACCGCCGACAACGAGATCCTGTGCACCATCAACACCACGGCGGTGCTCAACCCCAAGGTGCGCTACAACATCGGCGACGAGGGCAGGCTGATGTCGTACGACGAAATGGCCGCGATTGTCGGGGCCGGCGCGCTGCCGCGGGGCCGTGGCGACCGGATGCGACTACCCCTCCTTTTCCTGTACGGGCGCAAGGACAGCACGATCTCGTACATGGGCGCCAACATCTACCCGCAGGACGTCGAGAACGGCCTGTATCAAGGCAACCCGTTCGCGCACCAGATCGAGAGCTTCTGCCTGACCCTCGAGGAGCACACCGACCTGGAAAGCCGCCCGGCCGTGCACGTCCAGCTGCGCGCGGGCGTCGAGCCGACCGACGCCCTCGCCGACATCTGCCGCCGCGGAGTGGTGCGCTACCTCGCCGAGGTGAGCCGCGACTTCGCCGAGTCCCTCGCGGAGGACCCGAGCGCCGCCGACCTGCGCATCCGCGTCCACGAGCACGGGACCGGCCCGTTCGCCGGTGGCAGCAGCAAAATCAAAAACGTCTACCTGGCGAGGAGCGTCGCGGCATGAGGACCACCGACTTCTCCAAGGTGCCGCCGGTGGGACAGGCGACCGCGATGTTCGTCGGCGCCACCCGGTACCGGGGCCTGCGCTCCATCGTCACCCTCACCTTCACCTGGTTCCGCATGGTGCGGCAGATGCGGCGGCTGCCCGGCTACTGCTGGCACACCGTCTACTGGCAGTGGCCGTTCACGCTCGGCACGATCGCGTTCTTCCGCGACCGGGACGCGCTGCTGAAGTTCGCCCGCACCAAACACCACCGCGACCTCATGTGCTGGATCACCGACCACGGCACCCGCAACGCCACCGGTGGCTACATCCGGCTCTACAACGCCGAGGAGAGCGGGTACACCAACGGCGTCTGGCGGGCCGAGGGCGCCGGCATGGCCCACATCGAGACCTACACGCCGCTGTCGGGCGAGGCCGCCGGCCCGAGCGTGCATCGGCGGACCAGGCCATGACCGTACGCGTCTCCGCCGTGACCGACCGGGCCGCGCTGCGCGACTTCTGCGACCTGCCGCTGCGTCTGCATCCCGCGGACCGGTACGTGCCCCTCGCCGACTCGGTCATCGCCGGGTGGTGGCGCCGCGACCAGGTCGAGCTGTTCCTGGCCCGCGACGCGGCGGGCATCGCCGTCGGCCGTACGATCCTGCACCGCAACGCCAGGTTCGACGCCAAGCTCGGCCGCCGGCATCAGTTGTTCGGTCTCACCGAATTCCGCGATGACGAGACCGCCGCCGCCCTGTTCGAGCTCGCCGAGAACCGCGGGCGCGACACCGAGGCGCTGTTCGGCCCGGTCGGACTGCTTCCCAACCAGACCGGCGGCGTCATCACCTCCGGCTTCGGCGAACGCGGTTTCCTCGACTCGGCCTGGAATCCCGCCCACTATCCCGGCGCGTACGAGCGGAATGGTTTTGTTCGCCGTTTCGAGGCCGACACGTGGCGCTGCGACCTGCCCGACGCCGATCCCGACGCGCTGTTCTCGTTCGACGACTCGCGCCTGGCCGCCGAGGGCCTCGTTCTGCGCCACGGCTCGCGACGCCGGTTCGCCTCGCAGCTGCCGATCCTGCGGGCGATGCTCAACGCCTCGTTCGCGCAGCTGGGGTACTACACCGAGATCGACGCCGACGAACTCGCCGCGCAGACCGACGGCCTGGCGTACCTGCTCGACGAGGCGCTGCTGCTGTGGCTGGAGAAGGACGGCGCGCCGGTCGCGTTCGTCGTCACCGTGCCCGACGTGTCGGAGTTCTTCATGCGGGTCGGCGGCCGGCTCGGCGTGCTCAACCAGCTGCGGCTGCTCGCCACCCGCGGCCGCTACCGCCGCGACGCCGTGCTCATCATCAAGGGCACCGTCCCCGGCGAACAGGGTCGCGGCTACCTGACCCTGCTGTCCCGGGAACTGCACCGCAACCTCCGCGCCGGCGGGTACCGCACCCTGCGCAGCACGTTCGTGGAACGCGACAACCCGGCGTCGGCGTCGCAGTACCGGCGGATGGGCGGCCACCCGCTGCACGGCTACACCTTCTACGAGCGGGCCGTCGCATGACCTGGGTTGCGTCTTTCCGGTCGCACGAGGACGCCTGCCGCCGAGCCCCGAGCGCCCACAACACACAACCATGGATCTTGCGGTACGCCGACGACGCCGTCGACGTGCACTGGGATCCATCGCGCGCGCTGCCGGGCTCGGATCCGACCCGGCGCGACCTGTTCCTGTCGCTGGGCGCCTTCGTCGAGACGTGTCTGATCGTCGCCGCCTCCGCCGGTCTGCCGGTACGCGCGGACATCGCCGTCGACCTCGCCGCGCGGCGGGTTGCCCGCCTTGTGCCGGCGTCCTCGTTGTACGACACACCGTTCACCGTCGCGTCCGTGCAACAGCGGCGCTGCGCCCGCGGTGGCTACGCCCCGGGCCGACTCGATCCGGCAACCCTGGCCGCGCTGACCTCGCTCGGCGCCGACCTGCGTCAGCTGCCGACCCGGGGTCTCGTCGCTCCGCTCGCGGAGGCCGACCGATGGATGTTCGGTACGCCGGCGGTGGTCAGCGAGCTCCGCTCGTGGTTGCGGCTGTCGCCGAAGCATCCGCGGTACCGCCTCGACGGCCTCACCGACCGCGCCATGGCACTGTCCCGGTTCGAGGCCACCGGCCTGGCCGCGATGATCGCGCCGATCGCCTACCCCGTCACGAGCCGCCTCGGCGGCCCGGCGCTGCTCGCCGCCGCGTCCAAGAGCATGCTGCGATACGACGGCAGCGTTCTGATCCTCGTCGGCCGCGCCGTCTCCCCGGAGTCGGTGGTCGAGCACGGCCGAGCCCTCGTCCGGGTCTGGCTGGCGTTGTCGGACCGTGGTCTGACCGTCCATCCACTCAGCCAGCTATTGGACTGCCCAATCACGGCCGCCGCGCTCGCCGCGAAACTCGGTCTGTCCCCGGGCGAGTCGCCGCTGGCGGTGTTCCGCACGGGCCGGCCGCTCGAGGCGCCGATCCGTTCCGCCCGCATCCCGGCCTCTCCGACCTGAGCCGGACTTGCGTATTACGCATTGGTTGCGCGGTACGCAAACCAGCGCTACCTTCGGGTCATGAATGCTCGTAGCGATCGGTACCGGGACGAGACCCGGCTCGACCTCGCGCTGGCCGCGTTCGCGCAGGCCAAGCGGGCGGGCCTCGCCTCCGTCCGGGTCCCGCGCGTGGCCGAGGCGGCCGGCGTCTCGACGCGGACCTTCAACAACTACTTCGCGAGCAAGGAGCAGGCGATCGCCTGGCTGGGCGGGCGGCACGCGGGCGGGATTGCCGTCGCGCTGGCCGAGCGGCCGGCCGGCGAGCCGATCGGCACGTCGCTCGTCGAGGCGGTGCTGAGCCAATACCGGCCACCGCAGGTCGAGGGGCTCCCGCCCGAGTTTCTGCGCGACTTCCGGGCGCTGGTCGCCGACGAGCCGGCCCTGCAGGGCGAATACCTGCGGGCGATGGCCGCGGCCGAGCGCGACCTGGGCGACGTGATCGAGAAGCGGGTCCCGTCGCTCGGCACGCTTCGCGCCCGCGTGCTCGCGGGCGTGGTCTTCGGCGCCGAACGCGCCGCGGTCCGGTATTGGATGCAGGCTCGCGCCGGCCGGCTGGTCGATGTCGTCCGCGAGGCCCTCGAGCCTGCCCTGGCCGGATGGGAGCAGACGCCGTGAACACCGCGCGCCGGGCCGCCCGCGGGCTGCTTCCGCCGCTTGCATCGGTGGCCGTCTACTTTCTTGCCCGGCCCCTGCTGCATTCGGACGCGGCCGCGCTCGCCGTGGCCGGTGCGATCCCAGCAGCGTACGCGATCGTTGCCGCCTTGGTCTGGCGCCGAATCGAGCTGTTCGCGTTGCTGTCCACGGCCGCTTTCGCGCTGGCCTGCATCGTCTCGCTGCTGGACGGCGGCAGCGCACTGCCCTTGAAGCTGCACGAAGCGGCCATCACCTTCGTCCTGGGTATCGCGCTGCTGGTCGCGGTCCTGATCCGTCGCCCGATGCCGGTCGGCCGCTGGCTGAAGGTGCCCGACGACCAGCGCTCGACCGACGAGACGCTCGGTGTCCTGATCGGCGCGTTCCTCGTCGTGCACGCCCTGGTGCAGCTGGTCCTGGCATTGACCATGTCGACCGCCACCTATCTCACCGCGGGCCGCGTCATCGGCTGGGCCGTGCTCGCCGGCGGCGCCCTCAGCCTCTGGACCTATCTGCGTCGCATCCGTCAGCGCGCGACGACGGTCGGCTGAATTGACCCGTTGACCCGCTTCCCCGGCCGTCGATAGCATGCGGTCAATCTGTTAGACAGTTTGCCTATCCATTGAACGCCACCCACAACGGTTGCCACGTGGAGGGGAGCGGTCGTGTACAGCGTCGTGCGTCGGGGGCTCGCCCTGGTCAGCGTCGGGGCCATGTGCCTCGCCATCCTCCCGGCCGGCACCGGGTACGCCAGCGCGGCCGCGCCGGCGATCACCGCGGGGCGGGGTGATGCCGGGCCCGTCGGCGCCGGTCCGGTGACGCTGCGGTCAGGTTGGAAGATCCAGTCGTCGGCGGTCGCCGGCGGCGACGGGGCCGCCATCTCGGACCCGGGCTACCCGACCGGTGGGTGGTTGCCGATCTCGCAGCCCGAGACGCTGATGGCCGGCCTGCTCGAGAACGGTCGCTACCCCGACGTTCTGTACTCGAACAACCTGGCGTCAGTGCCGGCCGACCAGTTCGCCGTGAACTGGTGGTACCGCGAGGCGTTTTCGCTGCACCCGCGCCCGGGTCAGCACACTTCGCTGATCATGAACGGCGTCCTGTCCCGCGCGAACCTGTGGGTCAACGGCATGAAGGTGGCCGACCAGTCCCAGCTGCAGGGTGCCTACTCACGCTTCGAATACGACATCAGCCCGTACGTGCGAGACGGCGCCAACGCGATCGCGCTGGACGTCTTCCGCAACGACACCAGCAACCGCACCGGCTATCTCACGCTGAACATGGTCGACTGGAACCCGCCGTCCCCGGACAACTGGACGGGACTTCAGTTCGCTCCGCAACTGGCGCAGGACGGCGCGGTGTCCGTGCGCAACGCCCACGTCGTGCAGGCCAACGCCCCCGATCTGAGCACCTCCGGCCTGACCGTGAAGGCGGACCTGCGCAACAACACCGCGGCGGCGCAGTCGGCCGAACTCACCGCCGTCATCACCGGCGATCGGCGCATCACGGCCCGCACGAGGATCACCGTGCCGGCCGGCGCGACGGTCGCCGTGAGCCTCGGCCCGGCGGACTTCCCCCAGTTGCGGCTGCGGCACCCGGCGGTGTGGTGGCCGTACCAGATGGGGAATCAGCCGTTGTATCACCTGGCGGTGACGGCCACCGGCGCCAAGAACGACGTCAGCGACCGGTACGCCGAGGACTTCGGCATCCGCACGGTGACCTCGCGCCTGACGCCGGTGGTCGCCGGCCAGACGCTGGGTGCGGCCGGCTACCGGCAGTACGCGATCAACGGGGTGCCCTTCGTCGTGCGCGGTGGCGGCTGGTCGCAGGACCTGTTCCTGCGGTACTCGCCGCGCAACATCCACGACCAGCTGGCGTACATCAAGAACATGGGTCTCAATGCGATCCGCTTCGAGGGCAACTTCCCGCCGGACGACATGTTCCAGCAGATGGATCGGATGGGCATCCTCTCGCTGCCGGGCTGGCAGTGCTGCAACAAGTGGGAGCAGTCGTCCACCCGGTGGAGCGACGAGATCAAGGCGAGCGCCGCCAACCAGGCGGCCAACGTCGCGCGATGGCTGCGCGACCACCCGAGCGTGCTCACGTTCTACCAGGGCAGCGACAACGAGCCCGACCCCGCGAAGGAAGCGATCTACCTCGACGCGTTCACGGCGGCCGACTGGCCGACGCCGCAGATCGCCTCGGCCGAGTACAAGGCCTCGGCACAGCTGGGCGAGTCCGGCAACAAGGAAGGCCCGTACAACTACGCTCCGCCGGCGTACTGGTGGGAGTCGGGCCCGGTCATGAGCAACCCGGATGACGCGTTCACCAACGCCGGGGGCGCGTTCGGCTTCGACACCGAGACCAGCCCCGGCAACACCGTACCGACGCGAGATTCTCTCAATCGATTCCTGCCGGCCGCCGATCAGAACCAGCTGTGGGACCCGAGCAGCACCAACGGGTCCGGCACCGGCCCCGACATCTTCCACACCAGCCCGTTCAACGACTACACCGCGATCGGGCGGATGGGGCAGTACAACACGGCTCTGTGGAACCGCTACGGGCACTGGTCGGACATGGCCTCCTACCAGGCGGCCGCGCAGGCCGGCGGGTACGAGGTCACGCGGGCCGAGTTCGAGGCGTACATCGGTCACGCGAAGGACCCGGCCAACCCCAGCACGGGCCTCATCTACTGGCAGATGAACAAGGCCTGGCCGTCGCTGCAGTGGGAGCTCTACGGCTACGACCTGGACCAGTCGGGCGTGTTCTTCGGCGCCAAGAAGGCCAACGAGGCCGTGCACGTCATGTACTCGTACGACAACGGCTCGATCAAGGTCGCCAACCTCACCAACCAGACCCGGCGCGGACTGCGTGCCAAGGCCGAATTCATCGACCTCGACGGCACCGTACGCGGGGTGGGTTCGGCGACCATCGCATCGCTGGCCGGCCAGGACGTCAGGACGGTGCTCACGCCCACCGTCCCGGCGGGAATCTCCACGACGTACTTCCTGCGACTCACGCTGAGCCAGGCCGGCAAGACCGTCAGCCGCAACGTCTATTGGCTGTCCACGACGCCCGACAAGATCGACTGGGCCGACACCATCGATCAGGGCGACGGTGCGGCCTTCGAGCCGGGCGGCTACGCCGATCTGACCGGGCTACGGTCGCTCGGCCCGGCCGCCGTGCGGCTCCACACGACGACGCGCCGCGCCGGCGACGACGACGTGACCACGGTGACCGTGACCAACGTCAGCAGCCGGCCCACGCCGGCGTTCCTGACCCGCGCCGACGTCCGTCGCGGCAATGCCGCCGGCACTCCACTTGCCGGCGACAACCAGGTGCTGCCGATCCTCTGGAGCGACAACGACATCACGCTGTGGCCGGGGGAGAGCCAGACCATCACGGCCACCTATAGGCACAACGATCTGCGGGGCGCCCGCCCGGTGGTCACCGTCTCCGGCTGGAACGTGCCACCAAGCGCCGGTCAGCCGGCGGCGGAGAACTGATCGGCAGCCGACCGACCGGTCAGGCCGGGCGGCGCGGCGGGATGCACCTGCGGGCATGGCAGAGCAGGATCGCCGCGTAGCCGTGGGCGGCGCTCTGCGACGTCTCCCGGACTTCGATCGAGCCGTCTAGCGGTTCGAACTCGGGCCGCAGCGCCGCGCGGAGGTCGTGTTCGTCGACGTCGGCGCCGGGGAAGGTCTTGCCGGCGACGGTGTAGCCCCGGCAGCGGCGCAGGGCGGCGGTGATGAACAGGCCTCCCGGCTGGACCAGGCCGGTGATGTGGCGCATGAACAGCAACCACGTCGTACGGTCGGCGGTGGCGGAGTCCGCGCAGTACGGGCTGATCACCGTGGGGTAATGACGGTCGATCGGGCGGGGGTGCCGGGCGTCGACCTGGACCAGCTTGGTGATCTTCGTTCGGGTGAGGTCCTCGCGGGCGGCGATCTGTTCGTCGGTCGGGCGGCTGATGCCCTCGCACTGCAGGGTGTAGCGGACGAACGGGCGCCAGTCGTGGGCTCCCGGTTCGCGGCCGATCCATCGCCGGATCTCGGCCAGGTTGGCCGGCAGGTAGTCGCCCAGGTGGATCTCGGAGGCGGTTTCGGCCGCGGCGAACACGTGGTGCAGGGTGGGCCCGACGCCGAAGAACAGCACCGGCCGGCCGGGCTCGGCGTGCCGCATCGCGTCGACGAGGAAGGCGACGGTGGCCACCTCGTCCGGCTCCACCGCGCGGTAGTAGCCGGCGAGATATTCCGCCGGTTCCCAGTCGGTGTCGAACGACGCGTACCGGCGGAAGCGACGCAGCAGGCCGGTGGTGATGCGGGCGAGCCCGTACTCGTACAGGGCGGCGGCGAAGTTGGCGCCGGCGAGGAAGCCGAGCGCGTCGGTGCTGGTGACGCTGTCGCTGAACGCCGCGGTACCGAAGGCGCCGGCATAGTAGATGCCCTCCGCGACGACCTGGGTGCCGACGTACCCGATCGCCGCCGCCAGTCGCGACACGCCGGTCTTGCCCGAGGTGCGCCGGGCGAGGTCGTACGCCGCCTTGGACAGGACGTTGGTGCTGGTCCCGGTGGTCACCAGCAGGGTCCAGTTCGCCCGCAGGTTGGCCCGCAACCCGACGGCCCAGGCCGCGTAGCTGGCCGCCAGAACCAGCAGCAGCCATGCGTGGCCGAGGCCCGCGAGCAGCCCCGACGCGACCAGCGCGACCCCGGCCGCCGCCGCGCAGGCGTCCAGCGCGTAGCTCGACGCGACGGTGGCGGCGAGGCTGACAGTCCAGTTTCTGAACCCGGCCGCCCGTCCATTCATGGTCGTGTCCCCGTTCGGCTCGGTGATGGCGATGTGGCCCGAGGATCGGCCGGCGGGGTGCTCACTATCCAGGTCAAAAAGTTGTCGATCGCTGTCCAAGCGCGTCCCGGCGGTGGACAGTGGAGCCGAACCTTGGTTGGAGGTGTCGGCGTGTCGACGCAGCTCGGCGATCTGTTGGACACCGCGCGTCGGCAGCGCCTGGTGGGACGGCACCGCGAACTGGCCAGTTTTGACGACGCGGTTTCCGGGCGTACACCGCGGCGGTTGTTGTTCTTGTACGGCCCCGGCGGCATCGGCAAGAGCACCCTGCTCCAGGAGTTCCGCGCGCGTGCTCGCTCGGCCGGCCGGACCGTCGTGCATGTCGACGGCCGCGACATCGACCCGTCGCCGGAAGGACTGGACGCGGCAATCCGCCTCGCCGGCGGCCCTGGGGACGATCCGGCCGGCGCGGTCCTGCTGGTCGATGGCTACGAGCAGCTCACCCCGATCGACGGATGGCTCCGCGACGAACGCCTTCCCGCGCTCAGTGCCGACGCCATCGTCGTGCTGGCCGGCCGTGACCCGCCGGCCGCGCCGTGGCGTACCGACCTGGGATGGCAGTTTCTGGTCGCGGTCCACCGCCTCGACCACTTCGACCTCGGCGAAAGCACCGAATTGCTCGCCCACGCCGGCGTGGCGCCGTCCGAGCGGGACCATCTCGTCGCCCTCGGCCGCGGGCACCCGCTCACCATGGCCTTGCTGGCCGACCTCGCCATGTCCGGCCAGACCCCCGGAACCCTGGCCGACGCGCCGGATCTCATCTCCGTACTGCTGGAATCGTTCCTGCGTGACGTGCCCAGCGAGGCGCACCTCACGGGCCTCGCCACCTGCGCGCTGGCCTGGCTGACCACCGAGGAGCTTCTGGTACGAGTGGTGGGCGCCGAGGCCGCGCCGGTGTGGCAGTGGCTCGCCCGGCGGCCGTTCGTCACCGTCGGCGCGCGCGGCCTGTTCATCCACGACCTGGCCCGTGACGTGCTGGATGCCGAGTTCCAGCGCCGCATGTCCGAGCGCTATCGCACGTACCGCCGGGCTGTCTATCACCACGCGGTGGACCGCCTCCGCACTGCCACCGACCAGGACCGGCAGCTGCACGCCCAGCAACTGCTCTACCTGATGCGCAACAACCCCTTCGCCGACGCGTACGCCTCTCTGCGCGCGCAGGGCTCCGCCACCGTCCTGCCGGGCCATCCGGACGACCATGCCCAGGTTTGCGCGATCATCGAGGAGTTCGAGGGAAGGGCGAGCGCCGACCTCGCCCGGGCCTGGCTCTCCGAGCGACCCGAACACCTCAGCGTCATTCGCATCGGCGACAGCGTCGCCGGTTTCGCCTACCACGTCTTCAGCCCCAGCGGCTCGGTGCTGGAACAACGCGACCCGGCCGTGCGAGCCGCGCTCGACCATGTCGCGCGGCACGGGCCGGCCCGCCCCGGCGAGTGCATCGACATCGTCCGCTACAACGGCGGCGCGCAAACACATCAACGCGACCCGTACGCCCTGCTGGCCGGGCCCGTCTCCAGCGTCATCGAGTGGCTCACCCGGCCCCTCGCCTGGTCGTTCACCGTCGTCATCGACGTCGAGTACTGGCACGCCTACTTCGACTACCTCGCCTTCGCCCGGCTGGCCGACGTCGACATCGGCGGCGTGCGGCACGTCATCTACGGCATCGACTGGCGCCGCTTCCCGGTCGACGCCTGGTTCGATCTGATGCACGAGCGGGGTCGCTCCGGACTGACCGGACCAGCGCCGGCCGCGCTGCTCCGCCCGCCCCCGCTGGACCGCGGCCAGTTCGGCGTTGCGGTCAAGGCAGCCCTACAGAGCCTGCACCGGACCGATCAACTCGCCGCCGGCCCGCTCATCGGCTCGGCTCTGGCCACCGGACCGGCCGGCCCGAGCACCGACCAGCTCCGGGCCACCATCGAAGCCGCCGTCGACCACCTCGGCACTCAACCCAAGGGCGACCAACTCCGAGCGGTCCTGTACCGCACCTACCTCCGCGCCGCCCCCACCCAGGAAGCCGCCGCCGAGGTCCTCGACCTGCCGCTGAGCACTTACCGCCGCCACCTGGCCAAGGCCCTCGAACAACTGGCCGACATCCTCTGGGCGGTCGAAATCGGCGACCTGCGCCTGCCGGCGAAACCAGGGACGGGTGGTCCCTAGGCGGGGACGGTCGGCGGCGCCCCCGTCAGTGGTGTGGTGTCCAGGTACTTGATCTCGTCGACGCGTTCGGTGAACCTCCAGCCGTCCGGGGTGCGCCGGTAGCGGTCGTGATACGCGGAGTAGTTCAGGTGCGAGCCGCCGTCGCGCGTCCGCCCGAGAGTCAGCACGTACGCGCGGCCGGAAGCGGTGTTGCCCTCGAGGTGGATGATGCCCGGGTGGGTGGTCTGCACGAGGTACTCCCAGAGACCCTCCTGCAGCCGCTCGATCCCGGCCCGGATCTGGTCGCGGCCGACGAACTCGACGTCGACGCCGGGGATCCGCCACACCGCGTCCGGCGCGAACAGCGACGCGAACCGGTCGTAGTCGCGCATCATCCCCGCGTCGGTGAACTCACCGCGCAGCGCCTCGATCTCGACCCGGTCGGCCATGCTCTGAAGGTCGCTCATCCCTGCGTACACCATTGTCTCCTTTGTTATTTTTGTTGTTCTTGTACGTCGATGCGATCCACGGAGATCAGCGGGAGGCCGAGGTCGTGGATCTTCACGAGCAGCCCGTGCAGTGCGGCCTGGTCGACGACGGCGCCCGCGATCACGGTGACGTCGCCGGGCTCGTTCGTGATCTGCAACTCGTCGAACCAGGTCGACCACCGCGGGTCGAGGACGCCTTCGACGCGGATCTCGTAGTTCACGGTTACCCAGCCAACCGCGCGGCCGTGGCACAGTCGTCACCCGCATGTGGCGTTGCGGGTGGAATTCGATGGCGGCGCCGACACGGCGGGTACCCGAAGGTGGCACCTCGCGGTGGCCGAGGCCGCATAGATCCCGGACAATGGTGGGCGACTTCGCTGGGGGTGCCTGATGGCTGAGTTGTCGGACAGCCGTTCCCGGCACGCGCTCGCCGACACGCAGAGCGGATTACTGGCGACGAAGCTGTACGTGCCGCGGCTCCCACCGGGTTTCGTGACCCGGCCGCGGCTGGTCGGCCTGCTGGAAGGCGGGTTGGCCCGGGAGTTGGTGCTGGTCTGCGCGCCGGCCGGGTTCGGCAAGACGTCGCTGTTGGCCGACCTGTGCCGGCGCTCCCCGCGGCCGGTCGGGTGGTTGTCCCTGGATGCGGGCGACAACGACCCGGCGCGGTTCTGGCGGCATCTCGCCGCCGCCGTGGAGCAGGTGCGGCCGGGTATTGCCGAACGGGCCGAGCCCCTCCTGAGCGGCCCGGCACCGGGCTCCTTCGAGAGGGTCGCCACGGGGTTGATCAACGAGCTGGCCGCCGAGCCCCACGACGTGGTGCTGGTGCTGGACGACTACCACCTCATCGATGCGCCACCGGTGCACGCGTCGCTCGAGTTCCTGTTGCGCCATCAGCCGCCCGGCCTGCATGTGGTGATGGCCAGCCGGACCGACCCGCCGCTGCCGCTGGCGCGGTGGCGCGCCCGCGGCCGGCTGGCCGAGCTGCGCGCCGACGTGCTGCGCTTCACCGGCGAGGAGGCCGCCGACCTGCTGCGCGGGGCGGTCGGCCCGGACCTGAACGCGGGGTTGGGTGATGACGCGGTCGCGGCGCTGGCGACCCGTACCGAGGGGTGGGCGGCGGGCCTGCAACTGGCCGCTCTGTCGCTGCTCGGCACGCCGGACGTCGCCTCCTTCGTGGCGACCTTCTCCGGCAGCCACCGGTACGTCCTGGACTATCTCACCGAAGAGGTGCTTACCAACCAGCCCGAGCCCGTACGGGAGTTTCTGCTGGAGACGTCGGTATTGGAGCGGCTGTCCGGGCCGCTGTGCGACGCGGTCACCGGCCGCGTCGACGGCCAGGCGATGCTGGAGGCGATCGAGCGCGCCAACCTCTTCTTGTCCCCGTTGGACGATGTGCGCGGCTGGTGGCGCTACCACCAGCTGTTCGCCGACCTGCTTCGCGCCCGCCTCCAACAGCAACGACCCGAGCGGCAGCGTGAGCTGCATCGCAGCGCCGCCGCCTGGCACGAGGCACACGGCTCGGTGGACGAGGCCGTGCGGCACGCGCTGGCCGCCGGGGACGCGACCTGGGCCGCGCGGTTGCTCGAGCGACACTTCGATGAGCTGCAGATGCGGAGCGAGGTCGCGACCGTGCGGCGATGGTTTGCCGCCCTCCCCGCCGAGTTGATCGCCGCACGGCCCCGGCTGCTGCTGATGCAGGCGCATTACGCCTTTCTCGCCGGTCGGCTGGACGAGGGCGAAGGCCTGTTGGAAGCCGCGGAGCGGGCATGGCCTCCGGTCGCCGACGAGCCGTACGAGCCCTCCGTCGCCCGGGCGGCGAGCTTGTTGGTGAACGTTCCCGCGTGGATCGCGGTGGAGCATGCCTTCATCGCGTATTCGCGCGGCGACGCCGAGCAGACGGCCCGGTTCGCCACGCGGGCGCTGGCCGGGGCCGGCGAGGACGAATGGATGCTGGACACGGTCGCGCGCGGGCACCTGACGATGGCCACCTGGCTGCGCGGCCGGGTCGACGAGGCCGAACGCGAGCTGATCTCGCAGGTCGCGACGTTACGGACGCTGGACAAACGCGATGAGACCGCATGGGTCTGCGGCCTGCTAGGTCAGGTGCAGTCGGCCCGGGGCGACCTGGACGCCGCGGCCGCGACGTACCGGCAGGCCGTGGAGATGACCGCGCCGCCCGGCCGCGCGGCACCGCCCGCCGCGGGCGTCGGGTACGCCGGGCTGGCCGAGGTGGCCTACCAGCGGAACGATCTCGATGCCGCGTCGCGGCACCTCGCCGCCGCCCTCCCGTTGTGCCGCCAACTCGTCTATACCCCATCGCTCGCCCGGGCGCTGGCCACGCTGGCTTGGATCCGGCATGCCCAGGGCGACGAGGCCGGCTCCCGGGAGGCAGCTGACGAGGCCGTCGCCGCGGCGCCCGGCCCGGACCTGGTCGACCTGTTCAACCCGGTCCCGGCCCAGCGGGCGCGGCTGTTGCTGGCCCAGGGCGATGTCGACGCCGCCGCCCGGTGGACAGCCGGACGCGGTGTCGACGCGGACGACGAACCCCGCTATCCGCGAGAGCCCGCGTACCTGGTGCTGGCCCGGGTGCTGCTCGCCCAGGGCCGGACCGGCCAGGCACTCAGGCTCCTCGACCGGCTGCGCTCGGCGGCGACCGTGCAGAACCGGATCGGCAGCGTCATCGAGATACAGGCCCTGCGCGCCCTGGCGCTCGCGGCCGACAGCCGCCGGGCCGAGGCGCTCGCCGCCCTCACCGACGCCGTCGGGCTGGCCCAGCCCCAGGGCTACATCAGAGTCTTCGCCGACGAAGGCCCGCCGATGGCCGCGCTGCTCGGCCGGCTCCCCGTGAACGACACAGTGCCGATGGCGTACGTGGGCCGGCTGATGCGGGCCTTCCGGCACGCGGACGCGGAAGCCGCGGCCGTTCCCGGACTGGTCGCCGGCCTGAGCGGGCGCGAGCTCGAGGTGCTGCGGCTGATGGCGGCGGGCAAGCAGAACAAGGAGATCGCCGACCAGCTGTACGTCACGGTCGACACGGTGAAAAAACACGTCACCCACATCCTGGAGAAGCTCGGGGCGTCCAACCGCACCGAGGCGACCGCCCGCGCCCGCGAGCTCAGCCTGCTCCCGTAGCCGCTCCTGCCACTTTCGGGTATCGGGCCCGGCGCCGCCGGTCGGCACGACTCCACTTCGAACGGCACTTGCGGGTGACGACTCCGCCACGGCCGCGCCGTGGAATTGCGCCGAGAGCAAGTTCCGGAATCGGGAAGGGGATCGTCATGCGGGTGTTCGTGGCAGGCGGGACCGGGGTCCTGGGGCGGCGGCTGGTCCCGCAGTTGGTGGCCCGGGGCCACCACGTGACGGCAACCACGACGAGCGCGGCCAAGCGGGGCCTGGTGGAACGGTTGGGCGCCGAGGCGGCCGTGATGAACGGGCTGGACGCGATGTCGGTCGGCGACGCGGTGACCGCGGCCCGGCCGGACGCGATCGTGCACCAGATGACCGGAATCAGTCTTGCCCACGGCGGTAAGCCCGATCTGAAGCACATGGACCGCTGGTTCGCCGTCACCAACCGGCTGCGCACCGAGGGCACGGACCACTTGCTGGCCGCCGCGAAGGCGACCGGCGTACGTCAGTTCGTCGCGGAGGCCTACGCCAACTGGAACGGGATCCGCCAGGGCGGATGGATCAAAACCGAGCAGGACCCACTCGACCGGTACGAGGGGACGGCCGCACAGGCGACGATGGCGGCGCTTCGCCACGTCGAGGACGTGGTCGGCAAGGCGGGTGGCACGGTCCTGCGATACGGCGGGCTCTACGGGCCGGGCGCCACCGACGACCAGGTCGAGCTCGTACGCAAGCGACAGTTCCCGCTGGTCGGCAGCGGTGCCGGCTCCAGCTCGTGGGTGCATCTCGACGACGCGGCGAGCGCCACGGTCCTGGCCGTGGAGCAGGGGGCGACGGGCGTGTTCAACATCGTCGACGACGAGCCGGCGCCGGCGAGTGAATGGCTGCCCCATCTGGCCGCGTGCGCGGGAGCGAAGCCGCCGATGCGGGTCCCCACGTGGCTGGCCCGGCTGCTGGCCGGAGACCTGGCAGTAACGATCATGACCGAGGGGCGCGGCTTCTCCAACGCCAAGGCCAGGACCGGGCTCGGCTGGCAGTTGCGCTACCCGTCCTGGCGCAAGGGCTTCGAGGAAGGGCTGGCCTGACCGTGTCCGATCTCATCGCCGTCACCGGCGCCACCGGCGGCCTCGGTGCACTTGTCATCGACCATCTCCTGCGCCGGACCACGGCCGACCGGATCGTCGCGGTCGCCAGGGATGCCGGCAAGGCGGCCGTGTTGCCACCGTCCATCCAGGTCCGGATCGCCGACCACGACGACCGCGCCGCGGTCGACGCCGCCCTGTCCGGCATCGACACCCTGCTACTGGTCTCCGGGAACGAGTTCGGCAAGCGGATGACGCAGCACCGGAACGTGATCGAGGCGGCCAAGGCCGCCGGCGTCTCCCGGATCGCCTACACCAGTGCGCCGCACGCGGACACCAGCACGGCCGCCATCACCGCCGAGCACAAGGCAACCGAGCAAATCATCCGCGACTCGGGCCTGACCTACACCATCCTGCGAACCAACTCCTACCACGAGAACTACCGGTCGCACCTGGTCACGGCGCCGCGGACCGGCGTCATCATCGGCAGCGTGCACGACGGCCGGGTCGCCAGTGCCGCGAAGTCCGACTACGCCGAGGCGGCCGCCGTCGTCCTGACCACCGCCGGACACGACAACGCCGTCCACGAACTCACCGGCGACACCGCCTGGAACTACCACGACCTGGCGGCCACCATCTCCGAGATCACCGGCGTCGTCGTCACCTACCTTGACCTTTCGTCCGACGAGCACGCCGCGGCCTTGCGCGCGCAGGGCCTCGACGAGCCCACCATCGCCTTCCTCGTCCAGCTGGACGCCGACCTCGCCCACGGCGTCTCCGCCGACGCCACCGACCACCTGCGCCACCTGATCGGCCGACCGGCAACGCCCCTGCTGGACGGGCTGCGCGCCTTGCACGGAGACTGTGGCTGACATCGTGGTGACGACTAGGCTCACGTTCATGTCCGCGCGTCTGGACCCGAGTTGGTTTGTCCTCGCCAGCCGGGAGTCGGTGGACGGGCTCCGGTGCGTAGACACCTTCCGTCGCCCGGACGGCTCGTTCGGTTTCGAGGAGTTCCGCCGCGACCCCGAGGATATGGGGGCCTGGACACCGGTGGCGTATTTCTCGAGCGCTGCCTATGCCAGCCGGGTCGAGGCCGACGCCGCGGCGGAGCGAGCAGTCTCGTGGCTCAGCCCGGACGGCGTGTGACCAGGCCGCCCGCTTGCGGCAGGACCCTCACGAGACGCTAGCCGGCGGCATAGCCGGTGAGCCGCAGCGGCGTGATCCGGATGACCACGCGGACGACCTCGGGCGGCAGCTGCAGATACTCCGCGCCCGCGCCCGGGCCCTCGTACTCCTCGTCCAGGCGCACCGCCAGCTCACGCCCGATGTCCTCGGTGATGGTGGCGACGCCGCGCACCTCGGCATATTTCTGCGGGTCGTCACGGTCGTAGACCGAGATGCTGACCCGCGGGTCGCGGCGGATGTTCCTCTCTTTGCGTCGACCGGCCTGGGAGGAGACGACCAGCTCGTCACCGTCGCGGCCGACCCAGACCACCGACGTCTGAGGACTCCCGTCGGGGTTCACGGTGGCGAGGACGGCCGGGTTCGGATCGTCGAACAGCTTACGAACGGCATCGTTGAGCCGGGCTGACATTCCACCAACCTACCTGGAGGCGGCCGAGTAGGCAGGGGAGCGCGCGATGGTGGCCACGATCTTGCGCCAACCGAGGTGAGCCTGCTGTCATGAGCGCACGCCGTTGATTGCAGGACCGGAGGGGTGCGTTGTCAGGCCTGTCCAGGTGGTTTCGGAAACCGCCGGATGAGTTCGTTCACGACGGACTGCCGCTGGGCGGCGACGTGGACTGGGCTGCTTTCCCTTGGCCGGATCCGGGCGACTACGACCGGCGAAAGATCCTGAGCGCTCTGCGAGCCGTCGTCGCGCCGCACCCGAAGGACTGGACTGACGCCGGGACACTAGTACGGTTCGCGGTCGGCAACGATCACCGCGGCACCGTCTACCCGGCGGCCGTGGCGATGACCGAGAAGTTGGTGATGGTCGCCGAGAGCTATCCGGGCCATCCCCAGTGGGTCGCGCTGGCGGTACTGGAAGCCTGGTGGGGCGGGTATGAACCGGAGGTCGGCTTCTCGTCGTACGTCGATGCCGACGGTTCGCGCCTCGGAGTCATCCCCGAGATCGCCCGCAGGATCACCGGCGCCGCCCCTCTGCTGACCCGGATCGCCGGGATGGTCTCCGAGCCGGCCAACGCGGCACTGGCCTCCGCGCTGCTCACCGTGATTCCCCTCGGATGGGGTCACGTAGTGGATGAGCATGGCGTGGTGCATTCCTGGGGTGGCCGAGTCGACCCGGACGGGAGCGTCCATTTCCCCGAAAGGGAGAACACGTAGGCAAAAGTTTGGTCTGCTCGGTATCGCATAATTTGGACCTGTTGAGGCTACCAAGTCATCCGTAGCGTCGGGGCCATGCGGCTGAGTATCACTTGGCCGGCCCACGTCGAACATCCATGAGGTGACGAGCCCAGATGACCTTGTACGTCGAGACCGACGGACTGACCGCCGCGGAAGGAATGGTGCAGCGTGCCGCGGACGACGTCCTCGCCGCGAGGAACCATTTCGACGAGAACGGGAAGATCCTCTGGGTACTGGACGGGATCATCAACATCGTCGAAGACGACAGCAATCGGATCAGATGGAGCCTTCTCGCTTTCCTCAATAATGTCGGGCAAAACGCACTACCCGCAGCGGCGGAAGCGATAACGGACGCCCGCAACTACTACAAGCGGACCGATCAGGCCGGCGCCGAGAAGATTGACGCCACGATGCCCGGCGTGAACGTGGCGGCGGAAAGCAGGGATGTGCCTGCGCCGCAGCCCGGCCCCGGCAACCGGGACCTGACCCCGTTGCACGATGTCCGAGAACCTGGAGGCCGGCTCGGCCATGTTCCGTTCGACGACTCGGCGTACGGCCTGGACTACCAGCCGAAGTGGCACGAGATGATCTCCCCTGCATCCGCGCTCCGCACCGCGATCTACGAGGTGACCGCGCTCGCTTCGAAAATCGGCATGTGCGACCGGGCATACGATCCGTACGAGGTCGTTCTCAAGCCGATCTGTGGCGACTGGGCGGGGATGGCGCGCCTCGGGTACGTGCTGAATCAGCTGGAGTGGTGCCTTCGCGACGTGGCGGCCAACCTGGCGTGGACGGCCCAGGGCACCCGATCGGTGTGGACGGGCAACGCCGGCGACGCCGCCTCCGCGTACCTGTTCACCATGGCGAAGGCCCTCGACACCTCGGCTTCCACGTTGGACGGTCTCGGCAAGATGTACAGCGAGGCCGCGCAGGGCGCGTTCGAACTGGCCGACACGATCGGGTCGCTGCTCAGCGGCATCGCGGACGCGGCCATCGTCGCGGCGGCAGCCGGAGCGACGGCGGGTGGATCCGCAGCCACCGGTATCGGGCTCCCGCTGGCCGCACTGGCCGCCATCGGTGGCGCCGTCGAGGTGTCCCGTGTGGTCCGCGGCGTCATCGAGATCATCGACTACGTCGGCAAGTTCGACGCGCTGACGTCGACCCTGAAGAGTTCCATGGGACATTTCGGCGAGGTCGACGGTGAGTTTCCCGTGCCCGAGCTCCCGACGGTCCCGCCGGTGCCGCGTTGATCGCCGGCTCGGGCACGATCGAGGCGCTCCTCGCGAGGGTCGAGAATTCGCGCTATCGCGCGCTGCTCCACGACGACCAATTACGCCGGCGTCTCGTGTTCAGGATGCTGGCGGAAAGCGAGGATCCGATGCTCCGCGAAATGGGCGAGCAACTTCGCGACGGCCTGGTCACGCCGTCCCAGCTGATGTCGATTCCGGAGTATTGGGAGGCGCTGAGCCCGGGGTACGAGGCTCTGGGCAGCATCGACCTCGACCAGGTGGCCGAACAGGTCGACGCCGCGGACGACGCACCGCGGGACGACGCGAGTGCCGCGCCCGGGCCACCTACGCCGTGAACCACTCCCGTTCGGTGAGGAACGTGCAGGCGGCCGGTAGCAGCGCCGGCCGCTCGAGCACCGCGGAACCGGGCATCAAGACGCCCGCGGCCATCGGGATTCGCCAGGCCATCAACTGTTATGTACCGTCCCGGCGTGACCGATGAGAACTCGTCATCCGCGTCGGCTCCCCCGCCGGACCCCACCGCCCCACCGATTCCCACGGCGCCGGAAATCCCGACCGTCCCGCCCGACCCGGTGCCGCCCGCATACCAGCCGCCACCCGGTTACCCGGCGCCGGGCTATCCAGCGCCGGGCTACCCGGCGGGTTATCAAGCGGTCGGCTACCAGCCTCCGCCCGGCTACTACCCTGGCCCGGGCTATCCGCCGCCGCCGTACGGCTATCCCGGCTATCCGCCGCCGTACGGCTATCCCGGCTATCCGCCGCCGCCCCCGGCCGACCCGGGCACCAACGGCTTCGCCATCGCCGCGCTGATCACCAGCATTCCCGGCGGGAGCCTGCTGAGCGTCGCCTTCGGCATCGTCGCGCTGGTGCAGATCCGCAAGAGCCGGCAGCGCGGCCGCGGCCTGGCCATCGCCGGCCTGGCCATCTCCGCCTGCTGGGTGCTGCTCATCTGCGGCGCTCTCGGGTACGGCTTCGTCCAGGGCGTCCGGGAGAGCGCGAACCAGGACAGCAGCAGCGTCGGCGGCAGCCCCGTACCCACGGTCACGACCGACTATCAGCTCGGCGAGTGCCTGAACAACCTCTACGGACCGACGCCGAACCCGGTCTCGTGCACGACCGCGCATCCGGGCGAGATCTACGCCATCGTCAACCTGCCGTACGGGCCGTGGCCGGGCGAGGAGTCGGTGAAGGAGCAGGCGGAGTTGGCGTGCGAACCGCTGCTCGACCGTTACCTGACCGACCACCCCAATCTGGACTTCACCTACATGTATCCGGGTGAGAGCGCCTGGCCCGACGACCGCCGGGTCATCTGCATTGCCCGTGACCCCGAGGGCGACCTAAGGGAGCCGCTGGTCAAGTGAGTCGACCAGGGCCGGCATGAGCACCGCTCGGCCGGCCGGAGCGGTCAGGTCGCGAACGGCGGCGACCAACTGCTCGGGTGTCAAGCCGCCGGGCCGCCGGGGTGTACTTTCGTGCGGCGCGGGCAGCTTGGTGATCTCGGCCGGCCCGGGCCATCGCTTGCGCGCGCCTTGTCGGCTGACCGCCGCGGAGTTGGACGGTCCGATCGATATGGCGAAATGGCGGCCAATCAGCCAGCACGACCTGCGCTACTGGCAACCACAGACGCTGGGCGAGAGCCTATTCAACAGGCATCCTCTGCCGCTGATATCGCAGGCTGGCGCGGCGCGGCAGTCACTTCTCGTGTCCGCCGCGCGGCGAGCCCTCCCGGTCAGAATCGGGTGAACTCCATAACCCAGTTCGACTCCCACGTTTGTCCGCCGTCGGCGGAGAATTTTTGCTCCCATCTTGCCGACGTGGGCGTGATGTCGGACCAGATGAAGTGTGCCTTGATCGGCTTGCCGTCGTGGGTGTCGTCGCCGTAGAAGTCGCCGCGGCCGTCGGTGAACGTGCCGACGACCGGCGGGTAGAGCCGTCCGGTTTGGCTGTTCGCCCAGTAGATCGACCATTCCTTGCGCTCGGTGTCGAACAGCCGCAGGGTGAAACCGCGGCTACCGAGCGTGGAGAAGACGATTTCTTCGGTGTTGCCACCGCCGTGGAAGATCGGCTGGCAGGTGGTGGTGCCGGGGAAGGTTTCCCAGTCGTCGCTGCCGGCGAACAGTGTGGTGAGCCGCCGGTTGGTCACGTTCCACGAACCGATGAGGAAGTCGAAGTCGTTCATGGCGAAGATCATGGCGGGCTATCCCTGACATCTTCTGTCAGTGGCCTGGAAGACTGTCTCGGGTGCAAGCGAGTTGACTGCTGTCCGTGGTGCTGTTGCCGCAGAGCCGAGGGCGGCTGGAGGCGTCGATGCGGATTCGGCAGCGCCTCCATCTCGACGCACACGGCTGGTACCGGGAATCCGACGCGGTGCCGCACCTGGTCGCCGTCGCCGAGGCACTCTCGCGGGACCAGGTCATCGAGATCTGGTCGCGCCGCTGGGCACCCCGGCCCGGTGAGGTCACCCGGCGGCTGCACACGCTGGGACTCGTACTCAAGGCCGGTGTTTGGTATTTGATCGCCGCCGGACGCGGCCGGCCGCGTACGAACCGGTCTCGTCGATCGGGCAGATCGCGCTGGTGCGCCTGACCCGGGGCGGGGTCGCCGCCCTTCCCGACGTCCGCGGCCCCAAAGCCGTCCGGCTTGCGCTTCGCACCCTCACACCCGCCGACCCGGACGGCTGGAGCGCGCCACCATTCCCATGGAAAACGTGCCGCACACCGCCGCGACTCTGCTCCGCCGCGGCCCCGAACGCCCAGGCACTCGTCCCACGGAACTCGTCGCATCCATCAGTAACCGGATTTGGCCGCTGTCCGGGCGTGCCGGCCAGAGTGCTCCAAGGTGGACAGTCTCCGCTTCGCGTCCTTGCCGGGCAGGACCCGGCCGACGTCCGGGACTCGGCAGATCTGTTCCTGCGCGCGCTCGACGAGCTCGGAGTCAGCCTTCCTTCGCGCAAGGCGAGGCGGCCTGGTCGCTCGCCCGTATGACGATGCAGGGAATCGTCGAGGGGAGCCATCAGCCCGGCGGCAGGGGCGAACGAGATATGGGGGTCTGCGTACCACCGCGTTGAACACAGCGGCGACCTTCGGATCAGGCTGATGGCACGTGTCGGGAGCTCGTCGTTGACTCGGACCGCCGGAGACAGTGACGTCGACGTGAACCCCGCCGACCTGCCGATCACACCAGAACTCGTTGCCGAGATCGAGCGCTGGGCCGCGGAGTCAGCCGGAAACATCTAAGGATGCGTTACCGCCGACTCCTGGACCGGGCGTTGCACCATGCGAACCACATCGCCGCCGTACCCGGCGATCCAATGCCGGGACGTTTCACCAGCTCACACCGCAAGTAGCTGGCGACCATCGGTTGCCCGCCGCACGCGTGTGCTAGCATTGCTATCAGCCCCGATTGACGAGGAGATGTGGCAATGGCGGCCCTCAGCATCCGAGATCTGGACGACTCCGTCAAAGAGAAGCTGCGTCTCCGGGCCGCCCGGCACGGCCGTTCCATGGAGGCCGAGATTCGCCTGATCCTCACCGAGGCCGCCACCGAGGAAGAACGTCCGCGAACCGACCTCTTCAGCGCGCTGACCGAACGCTTTACGCAGCTCGGTGGAGTGGACCTGGACGTTCCGGCTCGGACCACCCCACCCCGAGCGGCGGACTTCGGCGAGTGATGATCGTCCTCGACACCAACGTCGTCGCCGAGCTCATGCGTGCCACTCCTGCTCCTGCCGTGCGCGCATGGCTACGGCGGACGTCCAGCACTGGCCTCTACACAACCGCGGTCACTGTCGCCGAAATCCGCTACGGCATCGCACGGCTACCGGACGGCCGCCGCAAGCATGACCTGAATCAGGCAGCCAACGAAATCTTCGCCGCCTTCCCCCGCCAGGTTCTTCCCTTTGACCTCGCCGCGGCCACCGCCTACGCGGACGCGGTCGCCGGCCGCGAAGGAGATGGCAACCCGATCAGCGGCTTCGATGGCCAGATCGCCGCTATCTGCCGATCTCAGGCCGCGACCCTCGCCACGCGCAACACCAAGGACTTCATCGATACCGGCATCTCGCTCATCGACCCGTGGCAGGAGACAACCGCCTGACCTCACCAGCTCGATTGTCGTGAGCACGTCGCGAACTCGACTCGGTGACAGCGTGGTTCGCGCAATGCCTCACTCGACCCGGACTCCCGCGCAGGTTAGCTGATGGGTGGGCCGAACGTTGCACCATGCGAACCGCCCCACGGTCGTTCCCGGCAACCCGCTGCCGGGTCGTTTGCCCAGCTCACGCGGCAAGCGCACGGGTGGTTGATCGATTTCGGGAACGCCGGCCCGGCGTTCGCGGGCTCACCGGGCCATGCCGATGAAGCGGCGCCCCCACCCCCGTGCGGGCATCGACGCGATCCGGAAGCTCGGGCGGCCGCCGAGAAAATCTATGACCAACGTACTAGACATTCTTGCCAGCTCTGGCTAACGTTTCTGGCGTTGACAGCAGAGATCAGTGAAGACGCCGACGAGATGACCGAGCGTCAAGCAGGGCCCGGACCCACGTTCGTGGCTCGCTCGGCACTGCAAGGCACGCAGTTGGCAGGTAAGACCCTGACGTAACTCCAGGTCAGGGCAGGCAGGGCTGATACTGGCCCGGCCGGCAGGACAGTTCGCCGCACGTGTGTGGGGCCATGGAAGTCGCGTGGGGCTCCGACACCGGCGGACAGC
>NZ_KB903328.1 GCF_000379645.1 Paractinoplanes globisporus DSM 43857 | reverse complement strand
GTGTCCCGGTGCCTGCTGACCGGCCTCGAGGTCTCCCCCTTCGGCCGGGCCTCCGTCTCTGACGGCGTGCAAGATTTCTAGCCCCGCCAGAAGCCTCGCGCAAGAGGCTGACCACCACATTCTCCAAGATTTTCGGGATGGCCCACCTCATCCACAGGCCCACCCCCGTTACCCCCAGCCCACACCGAGTTATCCACCGGTTCATCCACAGGCCGCCGCGAGACCCGCGCAACGGGCTGGCAGGATCGTCGCCGTGGTTACGGTGGCGGACTGCGAGCGCGTGCAGGCGAACTGGTATCGGTTCCGGGCGGAGTCGTGCGGCGGTGAGGTCGCGACCGATGGCGGACTGACCTGGATCGACGGGCCGGACGGCCTGAACCTCATGTTCCCCGACGAGATGAGCACCGAGGCCCTCCGGCGCGGCGTCGAGCGCGCCCGGGATCGGCGGGCGCCGATCGTGGGGGTGTGGCTGGGCCTCGGCGTCGATACGGCGCCCCTGCGGGAGGCGGGTTTCGAACGGGGCTGGTCGCCGTGGTGGATGGCCGCGGACCTGGCCGACGTGGCCGGGGACGCCGACCCGCGGGTGGAGCTGCAGGCCGACAGCGACGACTACGAACGCTACGACCCCGGATATCGGCGCCTGTTCGCCGTGGCGCGCCGCCGGCCGGCCCGGGCCTGGTACGCCGCCGCCTACACGCCGGGCGACCGGCGGTTCGCCGGCCGGGCCTGGTCGTTCCTCGACGGTGACCTGGCCGGCGTCTTCGACATGGACGTCTGGACGCCGTTCCGCCGGCAGGGATACGGCACCGGCCTGCTGCGGGCCGTCTGCGCGGCGGCCGAACAGTCCGGGGCCCGGCATGCGGTCCTGAACGCCACCCCGGAGGGCGAGCTGCTGTACCGCACGTGCGGCTTCACCCGGATCGGCGAGGGCATCACCTGGTGGCACCACCGGTGAGCCAAGTGACGGAACCGGCCCCTACGTCCTCGACGACCTTGAAGGATCGGTAAGGTTGAACACCATGACGCTGACGGATCGCCTGCCCGGCACGGCCGACCCCGACGCGGTCTTCGACGCCTTCCAGAAGTGGGCCACCGAGCAGGGCCTCGCCCTGTACACCCACCAGGAGGAGGCGCTCATCGAGCTGGCCACCGGGGCGAACGTCATCCTGAACACGCCGACCGGCTCCGGCAAGAGCCTGGTCGCGACCGGCGCGCACTTCATCGCGCTGGCGAGCGAGCGCACGACGTTCTACACCGCGCCGATCAAGGCGCTGGTCAGCGAGAAGTTCTTCGCCCTCTGCGCGATCTTCGGCGCGCACAACGTCGGCATGCTCACCGGGGACGCCAGCGTCAACCCGGACGCGCCGATCATCTGCTGCACCGCCGAGGTCCTGGCCAACCTCGCGCTGCGCGAGGGCGCCGACGCGGACGCCGGGCTGGTCGTGATGGACGAGTTCCACTTCTACGCCGAGCCCGACCGCGGCTGGGCCTGGCAGGTGCCGCTGGTCGAGCTGCCGCAGGCCCAGTTCCTCCTGATGTCGGCCACGCTCGGCGACACCACCCGCTTCGTGGACGACCTATCCCGGCGCACCGGGCGCGAGACCGCCGTCGTCGCCAGCGCCGAGCGGCCGGTTCCGCTGATTTTCTCGTACGCGATGACGCCGTTGCACGAGACGATCGAGGAACTGCTGCAGACCCACCAGGCGCCGATCTACATCGTGCACTTCACGCAGGCCGCCGCCCTCGACCGCGCGCAGTCCCTGACCAGCGTCAACATGGCCACCCGCGCCGAGAAGGACGCGATCGCGGCCGCCATCGGCAACTTCCGGTTCACCGCCGGCTTCGGGAAGCAGCTGTCCCGGCTCGTGCGGCACGGCATCGGCGTTCACCACGCCGGCATGCTCCCGAAGTACCGCCGTCTGGTGGAGACGCTCGCCCAGGCCGGGCTGCTCAAGGTGATCTGCGGCACCGACACGCTCGGCGTCGGCATCAACGTCCCCATCCGCACGGTGCTGTTCACCGGCCTCTCCAAGTACGACGGCGTGAAGACGCGGCTGCTCAAGGCGCGCGAGTTCCACCAGATCGCCGGGCGGGCCGGCCGGGCCGGGTTCGACACGCTCGGCACGGTCATCGTGCAGGCCCCCGAGCACGTCATCGACAACGAGCGGGCCCTCGCCAAGGCCGGCGACGACCCGAAGAAGCGCCGCAAGGTGGTCCGGAAGAAGCCGCCCGAGGGCACCATCGGCTGGGGGCAGGCCACCTTCGACCGGCTCGTCGCGGCCGACCCCGAGCCGCTGACCTCCTCGTTCCAGGTCTCGCACGCGATGCTGCTCAACGTGATCGCCCGCGGCGGGGACCCGTTCGCCGCCATGCGGCACCTACTCACCGACAACCACGAGGACCCGGCCGCTCAGCGGCGGCACATCCGGCGCGCCATCGCCATCGCGCGCGCCCTGATCGCGGGCGGGGTCATCGAGCGTACGGAGGACGGGGTCTATCGCCTTGTCGAGGACCTCCAGCTCGACTTCGCGCTGAACCAGGCACTGTCGCCGTTCGCCCTGGCCTGCCTGGAGCTGCTCGACCGGGAGGCGCCCGACTACCCGCTCGACGTGGTCTCGATCATCGAGGCCACCCTCGAGGACCCGCGCCAGGTGCTCTACGCCCAGCGCACCAAGGCCCGCGGCGAGGCGGTCAACGCGATGAAGGCCGAGGGGATCGAGTACGAGCAGCGGATGGAGCTGCTCGAGGACGTCACCCACCCGCGCCCGCTGCTGGAGCTGCTCGAGGGGGCGTACGAGACGTACCGGCGCGGCCACCCCTGGGTCGCCGACTACGAGATCAAGCCGAAGAGCGTCGTCCGCGACATGTACGAGCGGGCGATGACCTTCACGGAGTACGTCTCGTTCTACGGGCTGTCCCGCTCCGAGGGGCTCGTGCTCCGGTATCTCGCGGACGCCTACCGCGCGCTGCGGCAGACCGTCCCCGAGGACGCGCGCACCGAGGAGCTCACCGACCTCATCGAGTGGCTCGGCGAGCTCGTCCGGCAGGTCGACTCCAGCCTCCTCGACGAGTGGGAGCGCCTGCGCAATCCCGGTGCCGAGCCCGCAGAGGTACGCCTCGACGACCTGCCGCCCGCGGTCACCCGCAACGCGCGGGCGTTCCGGGTGCTGGTGCGCAACGCGCTGTTCCGCCGGGTCGAGCTGGCCGCCCTGCGCCGCTGGGACGAGCTCGGCGAGCTCGACGGCGCGAGCGGCTGGGGCGCGGACCAGTGGGCGGACGCGATGGCGCCGTACTTCGAGGAGTACGACGAGATCGGCACCGGGCCGGCCGCCCGGGGTCCGGCGTTCCTGCACATCGACGCCGGCCCCGCCGCGTGGACCGTGCGTCAGGTCTTCGAGGACCCGGAGGGCGACCACGACTGGGGCATCTCGGCCACGGTCGACCTGGCCGCCTCCGACGAGGCCGGCGCCGCCGCGGTGGCGGTGACGGCCGTCGGCCCGCACGGCTGATGTCGATGTCCGGCCCCGGCGGCGACCGGACCGCCCGTCCGGGCCGGCCCCGCCGCCCGCTGGCCCGCCCGATGGCCGGGCCGCTGACGCGGGGGCGGCGGCTGGCCGGGTTCGGGCTGGCCCTGCTCGGGCTGCCGCTGGTCGCGGCGGTCGCCGCCGCCACCGGGCTCGAGCTGACCGGCAACATTCCGCTGTTCCTGGCGGCGGTGGTGGCGGTCGCCCTGGTCGGCGGCCTGTGGCCGGCCCTGGTCGCGGCGGTCGGCGGTTTCGTACTGCTCAACTACTTCTTCGTGCCGCCGCTGCACACCCTGGCCATCGGCAACCGCTCCAATCTGGTCGGGGTCACGGTCTTCGTCGTGGTGGCGGTCGCGGTGTCCTGGGTGGTCGACCTGGCCGCCCGCCGCACCCGGCAAGCCGACCGGGCCGCCGCCGAGGCCCGCACCCTGGCCACGATCGCCGGGGGTGTGCTGCGCGGGGCCGACCCGCTGGACGCCCTGCTCCGCCAGCTCCTCGACACCTTCGACCTGACCTCGGTCACGCTGCTGGAGGCCGCGCCCGGCGGCTGGCAGCCCGCGGCGGTGGTCGTCTCCCCGGCCGCCGACCCGGCCGACAGTGTGCTGCGGGTTCCGGTCGAGGAGACGGCGACGCTGGTGCTGCGCGGGCCGGCGCTCAGCGAGGCCAACCGGCGGATCGTGCGGGCGTTCGCGGCCCAGGCCGTCGTGGCGCTCCGCCAGCAGCGGCTCACCCGGGCCGCGGAGGGCGACCGGGTGCGCACGGCGCTGCTCGCCGCCGTCGGCCACGACCTGCGTACGCCGCTCGCGTCGGCCAAGGCGGCCGTGGCCGGGCTGCGCAGCCGCGAGGTCGAGTTCGCCCCGGAGGACCGGGAGGAGCTGCTGGCCACGGCCGACGAGTCGCTCGACCGGCTCGCCGGGCTGGTGGCGAACCTGCTGGACATGAGCCGGCTGCAGGCGGGGACGCTGGGGATGATGCCGGCCGACGTGGGGCTCGAGGACATGGTGCCGCGGGCGCTGGACGAGCTGGGCCCGGCCGGGCGGACCGTGGTGGTGAAGCTGCCGGACGACCTGCCGGCGGTGCGGGCCGACCCGGGACTGCTCGACCGGGTGCTGGTGAACATCGTGGGCAACGCGCTGCGGTACAGCCCGCCCGGGCGGCCGCCGGCGGTCACCGGGACGGCCGGCGGGGAGATGGTCGAGCTGCGGGTCGTCGACCACGGTCCGGGGATCCCCGAGGAGCAGTGGGAGCAGGTGTTCCTGCCGTTCCAGCGGCTCGGCGACCGGCACACGCACGACGGGGTCGGGCTCGGGCTGGCACTGGCGCGCGGACTGACCGAGGCGATGGGTGGGACACTCCGCCCCGCCGCCACCCCCGGTGGGGGCCTTACGATGATCTTGACGCTGCCCGCCGCCGCCGGCGGCTCAGTGGCCGGGAGGCCTGAGTGACCCGCGTTCTCGTCGTCGACGACGACCCGCAGATCCTGCGGGCGCTGCGGATCAACCTGCGCGCCCGCAAGTACGACGTGGACGTCGCGGCTGACGGGGCCGGCGCCCTGCACGCGGCGGCCGCGCACCCGCCGGACCTGATCGTGCTCGACCTGGGCCTGCCCGACATGGACGGGGCCGAGGTCATTCGCGGCCTGCGCGGGTGGAGCACCGTGCCGATCATCGTGCTCTCCGGGCGCGCCGAGGGCACCGACAAGGTGGCGGCCCTGGACGCGGGGGCCGACGACTACGTGACCAAGCCGTTCGGCGTGGACGAGCTCCTCGCCCGGATCCGGGCCGTGACCCGCCGTTCCCACCAGCTGGATCAGGGGGGCGCGGCGACCGCCACCGTCGGCCGCTACACGATCGATCTGAGCGACCACACGATCACGCCGGACCAGCGGCTCACGCCGACCGAGTGGCAACTGCTGGAGCAGCTGCTGCGCAACCCGGGCAAGCTGATCACCCAGCGGCAGCTGCTGCACGAGGTGTGGGGTCCGCAGTACGGGACCGAGACGAACTACCTGCGGCAGTACATGGCCCGGCTGCGGCGCAAGCTCGAGGACGACCCGACCCGGCCCCGGCATCTGCTCACCGAGCCCGGCATGGGGTACCGCTACCAGCCCTGACTTTCGGTCGGGTGTTCACCATTCGCGACGCCACGCTGGCGTGTGACGCGGATACTGGTGGTGCCACCGGAGCGTCAGTAGCCTGACTCGTGGCCGTTTTCGCCAACGACGGCGGGGAGAGACTCGTGACGGAGTGGTCCAGCGACAGCGCGACGCCGAGCGGTCGGCGTCCCGGCTACGAGTCCTCCGGCGCGCCCGACAACGGGGTCGCCCCGGCGTATCTGGATGTGGCCACGCCCGGCGGCCGGCAGCTCCGCTACGAGGTGACCGGTGATCCGGACGGTGCTCCCGTCTTCCTCCTGCACGGTACGCCCGGCAGCCGCATCGGTCCCCGGCCGCGAGCCGCCGTCCTCTACCGGCGGGGTGTGCGGCTGATCAGCTACGACCGGCCCGGGTACGGCGGATCCGACCGCGATGCCGGCCGCACGGTGGCTTCCTGTGCCGCCGACATCGCCACGATCGCCGACGAGATGCGCCTGGACAAATTCGCCGTGGTCGGGCGCTCGGGCGGAGGGCCGCACGCAATGGCCGCCGCCGCGCTGCTGCCCCACCGGGTCACCCGCGCCGCCGTCCTGGTCAGCCTCGCCCCTTACGACGCCGACGACATCGAGTGGTACGCGGGGATGAACGACGCCAACGTGCGCGAGTTCGCCACCGCGCGCAGCGACGAGCTGAAGCTGATCGAGAGCCTCCGGCTGCAGGCCGACCGCACCCGGCGCAGCCCCGCCAGCCTGCTCGAGGCCCTGCGCGGCCAGATCAGCGCCCCCGACCGCCGCGTGGTCCAGGACGTGACGATCGAGCGCCTGCTCCTCGAGACCTACGCCGAGGCCCTGCGCACCGGCCCGTACGGCTGGATCGACGACACCCTGGCCCTGCGCCGCGACTGGGGCTTCAGCCTCGAGAGCATCCGGCAGCGGGTACGCCTGTGGCACGGCGCCAACGACAACGTCGTCCCGGCGAGCCACACCCGCTGGCTGGCCGAGAGGATCCCCGGCGCCGAGATCGAGGTCCAGATGGACATGGCCCACTTCGGCGCCATGGAGGTGCTCCCGAGCATCCTCTCGTGGCTGGCCGCACCGGACGAGCCGGAGCTGGTCGGCGCCCGCCCGGCGTCGCAACGCCTCGCGGTCTGATCCCCGCCGGCCGGCCTGTGGATGAACCGGTGGATAACTCGGTGTGGGCTGGGGGTAACGGGGGTGGGCCTGTGGATGAGGTGGGCCATCCCGAAAATCTTGGAGAATGTGGTGGTCAGCCTCTTGCGCGAGGCTTCTGGCGGGGCTAGAAATCTTGCACGCCGTCAGAGACGGAGGCCCGGCCGAAGGGGGAGACCTCGAGGCCGGTCAGCAGGCACCGGGACACAGGTTGGTTCGCGAGAGCGAGTCGGCTGGGTCACCGGAGCTCGCGACAAGGGCTTTCCGAACTGCCGAGCCACCCCGGGATGGCGCCGTTCCGGGCGGTGAGCACCGAGTCGACCGGGGCTTGCCACGGCTGGGTCAGGTGATGCCGGCGTGCTCCGCAGGCGCGGCGGGCCGAGCGATCGGACCGCACACGCCACTGGAGTTCGAGGGCCCTTCCATCTCATACATGGAAGGGCCCTCTCTTACGTTCAATCATCTCCGACGCTCCCGACTTCCCTGGCAGCGACACGCCGTGTTCACGGCGACACCAGGCGGGCGACCGCCTCCGTCACGACGGCGCGGCGGCGGGGCTCGGGGACCAGGCGGCGCAGGTCCTCGCCCGGCTGATGCCACATGTTGGCGATCGCCAGCACCAGCGCCAGGAGCTGCTCGGCGGGCACGGCCGGGTTGACCGTGCCGCGACGCTGTGCCCCGGCGATCGCCTCCACCTTCTCGGCCATCGCCGTCGTCACCGCCGCGCGCTGGGCGACCTCGCCGCGCTCGAGGTGGTACCAGACCAGGAACCGCAGCACCTCGGGGTGTGCGGCGCCGGCGTCGTGCAGGTCGCCCGCGTAGTCCGGCAGCCGGTCGGGGTCGATCGGGACGGTGGCGACCGTCAGCTCCACGATGTGGTCGAAGACGGCGTCGAACAGCTCGGCCTTGCCCTTGTAGAACGAGTAGACCAGGCCGGGGCTGATTCCCGCCCGCCTGGCCAGCCGGTCGACCCGGGCCCCGGCCACGCCGAACTCGGCGAACTCCGCCAGTGCGGCGTCGAACAGCTGCTGCTTCTTGCCCTCGGGGTCACGGGTGCGCACCCCGTACACCCTAGTTAATGAACATTCATTTGACAACGACTCCGGAGCGCCCCATCATCGTTAATGAACATTCGTTTATTAGCGATGGGAGATGGATCCTGTGAGCCACTGGACCCCCGGCGACATCGCCGACCAGACCGGGCGCACCGCCCTGATCACAGGCGCGACCGGCGGCATCGGCCTGCGGACCGCCCGGGTGCTCGCCGCCCGCGGCGCCCGGGTCATCCTGGCCGGCCGCGACAAGGCCCGGCTCGATCGGGCGGTCGAGGCCGTCCGCGCGGACGCGCCGCAGGCGGAGACCGGCACTCTCGTGCTCGACCTGTCGGACCTCGCCTCCGTTCGCGAGGCGGCCGCCCGGATCGCCGAGACCGAGACCGTCGACCTGCTGATCAACAACGCCGGGGTGATGAACCTCCCCGAGCGCCGGACCACCCGCGACGGGTTCGAGATGACCGTGGGCACCAACCATCTCGGCCATTTCGCCTTCGACGCCCAGGTCTGGCCCGCGGTACGCCGCTCGGCCGCCCCGCGCGTGGTCACGGTCAGCGCCATCGCCGCCCGCTGGCCCACCGGGAAGCTCGACGACCTGATGAGCGAGAAGCGGTACCGCGGCATGAGCGCCTACGCCAAGTCCAAGCGCGCCAACGTCGTCTACACCCTCGAGCTGGCCTGTCGTACGGCCGGGACCTCGCTGACGGCGGCCGTGATCCACCCCGGCTCGGCGATGACCGATCTGCAGCGGCACAGCGGCACCGGCCTGGCCCGGCTGCTCACCCCGCTGGCCGAGCGGCTGCTGATGGGATCGGCCGAGGGCGCGGCCTGGCCTTCCCTGTACGCCGCGACCAGCCCAGGCGTCACCAGCGGCGAGTTCATCGGCCCGGCCGGGCGCGATCAGACCTCCGGCACGCCCAGGCCCGTCCGGCTGCCCGCGGGCGCCGGCGATCCCGGCGAGGGTGAGCGGCTCTGGACCACCAGCGAACGGCTGACCGGCCTCACGTTCCGCCCGTGAGGTCTCTCGGCCACGCGGCCAGCCGGTCCCGTAACTCGGTAATCTGCGGCGCGTCCAGGCCATAGAGGGCGAAGCGGGCGTCGTCGAGGCGGTCGAGGTAGCGCCCGGCGTCCACGATGTCGTCCGGGTCGATCGCGGGGTCGGCCCGTCGCGCGAGCTCGAGGATGTGGTCGAGCGGGTAGATCTCGAGGGCGGCGGCGACGTCGATGTAGTCGCGGACCTCGCGCCGGTTGACCAGGGCGGCGACCTTGGTGGCGATCAGGTCGTCGAGGTGCATGACCGGGCCCAGCTCCATCACCACCGGCGCGCGCTGCCGGTCCAGGCGGCACAGGGTCAGCCGCAGCGCCCGGCCGCCGGCGCTGACCACGAACTCCTGGAGGTCCTCGGCCATGCCGGCGAACAGCTCGTCGCCCTCCTCGCGGGCCACCCGGTAGCCGGCCGCGGTGAGCGCCGCCATCACCTCGCCGGCCGCCGCCGCGACGCCGCCGGCCGTGTCGGTGAACAGGTCGACGTCCTCGGTGGGGCGGTCGACCAGGCCGTTGACCAGCCACGCGACGCCTCCGCCGAGGACGAAGCCGTGCTTCTCGGCGACCGTGAGGGCCACCCGGGCGACGTCGCGGTAGAAGTCCTCGACCGTCACCGCGCGGCGGCGATCCGCAACCGCGGGTGCCGGGCCTCCCAGGCGGCACGCACGGCACGGGGCAAATTCAACTGCGGCCACACGCGTACGAGGGTGGGACCGTCGAGGTAGGCGCGCAGCTCGCCGGCGCGGATCGCCTCGCGCAGCACGTTCTCGTACATCCAGGCGAGCATGGTCGGCTCGGCCAGATCGAACGTGCCGTGCGGGCCCCACCACAGGCGCAGCGGCAGTTCGACCAGCCCGCTCGTGGGGCCGGTCAGCTCAGTGAGGGTGCCCGCGACCAGGACCGGCCGGTGCGGCCGGGCGAGGTGGACGACCGGTGCGTCGCGCGTCGGGGCGGGCATGTGATCAGCGTAAACCGACAACCCGCCCGAACCATAAGCACCTAGGTTCCTAGGATGCTTAAGAGGCGGTGCGGTGGGCCACGGGGATGCATTAGGTTCGCGCCGTGCACAGGGGAGAGATCATCGGGCGGGACGCCGAGCTCGCGGAGCTGACCGCGTTCGTCACCGGCCCGGGCGGCGGGGCGCTGGTGGTCCGCGGTGACGCCGGGGTCGGCAAGAGCGCGCTGCTCGACGCGGCGGCCGCCCGGGCCGAGGGTCATCGGGTGCTGCGAGCGGTCGGGGTCGAGGCCGAGTCGGCGATCGCGTACGCGGGCCTGCATCAGCTGCTCCACCCACTGCTAGCGCACGCCGGCGACGTCGACCCGGCGTTCGACACGATCTTCGGGCGGGGCGACGCCGAGCCGCCGTCGGTGCTGGCGCTCGGGATCGCGGTGCTCGACCTGCTCGCGCTGGCCGCCGGGAGCGAGCCGCTGCTGCTGGTCGTGGACGACGCGCATTGGTTTGACCCGCAGTCCACGGAGGTCTGCACGTTCCTCGCGCGCCGTCTCGCGGTGCACGCGGTGCGCCTGCTGGCCGGCGTACGGTCGGAAATCGAATCGGGGTGGGACGGGGCCGCCCTGCCGGAGTTGCATGTGTCACCGCTCGCCGCGGAGGCGGCAGCGGAGCTGCTCGATCGTGCGGCGCCCGGGCTGCCGGCGGCCGCGCGGGAACGGGTGCTGCGGGTGGCGGAGGGCAATCCGCTGGCGCTGCTGGAGTTGCCGCGGGCGGCCGGGGACGGTGATGACCTGCCGCTGTCGCGCCGGCTCGAGCGGCTCTACGGCTCACGGGTCGCGGCGCTCGCCCCGGCCTCGCGGGCCGCGCTGCTGCGGGCGGCGCTCGACGGGCGTACGCGTCATCAGTTGTCCGGGGTGGACGACGCGATCGCGGCCGGGCTGGTGATCCCGGCCGGTGCCGACCTGGTCTTCCGGCATCCGCTGGTGCGGTCGGCGGTGCTGCACTCGGCGACGCCGAACGAGCGCCGGGCCGCGCACGCCTGGCTCGCGGCCCGGTACGAGGCGGATGCTGAGCGGTACGCGACGCATCTGGCGGCGGCGACCGTGGACCCGTCGGAGGAGGTGGCCGCGGCGCTGGAGGAGGCGGCCCATTCGGCCAGCGCCCGGGGCGGGGCCGCGGCGGCGGTGGCGATGCTGACCCGGGCCGCCGAGCTGAGTCCGTCGGCGCGCTCGCGGTCGTCGCGGCTGGAGGAGGCGGCGTTCGTGGCGGCACAGGCGGCGCTGTTCGACCGGGCGGAGCTGGCCAGGCTCGGTGGCGCCTACACGGCGTTCTATCGCGACGGAGATCTCTATGCGGCGCATCGGCTCGTCGCCGCGGCGCTCTCCGGTGACGCCGACGCGGAGACGCGGGGCCGGCTGCTGCCAGTGTTGCTCGCGCTGAGCATGTACGCGCAGGATCCGGCGTTGTGGGCGGTCGTTCCGCCGGTGCGGGACCCGTTGACCGCGCTCTACCGGGACGCGTGGGGCGACGTGGCGCGGACCGGCGGGGGAGTGGCCGCCCGGGTGCGCGAGGCCTTCGGCCGGGTCGGGGACGGCCAGCCGTGGGACGTGATGCGGCTCGGGGTGGCGGCGTTCTACGTGGACGCGCTGGCCGAACACCGGGCGCTGGTACGGCGGGTGGCGGCGCGCGAGGAGGACGGCGGCGCGGTCAGCAACGCGATGACGCTGCTGCAGCTGGTGATGCTCGACCAGATCGGGGCCGGGGAGTGGGACGCGGCCACGGCGACCGGGCAGCGGGGGCTGGAGCTGACGATCGAGCACGGGTACGCCCTGTTCGAGCATCAGTTCTACGGATTCCTGGGGCTGTTGTCGGCGTGGCGGGGCGATCTCGAGGCGGCGTGGCGGGCGGCGGACCGGCTCGACCGGTGGGCGCGTCCGCGGCGGGTGGGCTACCTGACCGATCTGGCCGAGGCGATCGGCGCGGCGGCCGGGCTGACCTCGGGGGACTACGAGAGCGCGTACGCCTATGCGTCGGGAATCACGGCGCCGGGCTCGTTCACCCCATATTCCAAGCAGGCGGTACGCACGTTCTTCGACCTGGTGGAGGCGGCGGTGCACACCGGACGGGCATCGGCCGCACGGCGGCATGCGGTGGCGGCGCGCGACCTGGGGTTGCCGGCCGTGTCCGGGCGGCTGGCGTTCCTGGTCGAGGCGGCGCTGGCGATGGTGGAGGAGCCGGGCGCGTCGTTCGAGGCGGCGGTGGCGCATCCGGCGGCCGCCCTGTTCCCGTTCGACCGGGCGCGGGTGCGGCTCGCGCAGGGGATGTGGCTGCGGCGCCAGCGGGAGCGCTCGGCGGCCCGCGCGGTGCTGGCCGAGGCGGCGGGGGAGTTCGAGCGCCTCGGCGCTGCTCCGTGGGCGGCGCGGGCCCGGGCCGAGCTGAAGGCGGGAGGCGCGGCGCCGTCGGGCGGGGCGTCGGCGCTGACCGCGCAGGAGCGGGAGATCGCCGAGCTGGCCGCGAGCGGGCTGAGCAACAAGGAGATCGGCGCGAAGCTGTTCCTGTCCCCGCGCACCGTCGGCGCCCACCTCTACCGGTTGTTTCCCAAGCTCGGCGTCTCGTCCCGCGCCTCCCTGCGCGACGCCCTCTCCGGCTGAGCAGCCGGCCGCTCGGTCCGAACGGCTAATCGCCGGCCTTGCGCTCGGGGGCCGATGGCGCGCCGGTGTCCAGGTCGCGAGCGAGCAGGCGGCGGCCGTCGTCGACGAAGCCTTTGGCGCGATATATGGCGAACAAGTGGGAAACGTCCTGGCCGTTGGGGGCGATGACGAGCTCGAGGTGAGCGGCGCCGATCCCGGCCGCCCACCGTGCGCTGTCCTCGATCAGCTCGGCGGCCAGCCCGCGGCGGCGGTGAGCGGGGGCGACGTACAGGTCCTCCAGCTCGGCGATCAGGCCGCTCTCCAGACCGTACGAGGACGTGGAGATCCCGAACGCCACGACCTCGCCACCGGAGTCGATCACGGCCACCCGTGCGGTGTCGCTGGCCAGCAGGTGGGTGAGGTGCTCGGAGAGCTTCGCGCGCGGCGTGGCGAAGCCGTCCTCGGCGTAGAAGTCCACGGCCAGCGCCAGGATCGCCTCGTGGTCCTCGGGCCGCGCGGTCCTCGGCGTCGTCATGTGACTCCCTCCCCGCGTGAGCGGCGGCAGCTAGCGGAAGTGGGCAGCGGGCCGGCCGGCCCGAGTTGCAGGTCAGCCCGCAGCGGGCGGCACACGGCCGGGACGGCAGCCGGCCGCCCTGGAAGGCAAGCGCCGGTCAGAACCTCGTACATGCGAATGGTTTGAGGTTTGGGCCGTGTGCCACCCAGACCATTACAGGTCCAGGACCGTTCCGTCGATGTCGCCGAGTTCCTCGTCGGTCAGGGTGAGGTTGCCCACGGCGGCGATGTTGTTCTCCAGCTGGGCCACGCTGCTCGCGCCGATGATCAGGCTGGTCATGCGCTCGTCGCGGAGTGCCCAGGCCAGGGCCAGCTGGGCGAGGGACTGGCCGCGGCGCTTGGCGATGTCGTTGAGCGCGTTGATGCGGCCCATCGTCTTGGCGTCGAGGTCGGTCTCGTTGAGGAAGACGCTGGTGCGCACGCGCGAGTCGTCCGGGATGCCGCCCAGGTAGCGGTCGGTGAGCAGGCCCTGCTGCAGGGGGCTGAAGGCGATGCAGCCGGCGCCGGCCTCCTCGAGCGTGTCGAGCAGGTTGTCGCGTTCGATCCAGCGGTTGAGGATCGAGTAGCTCGGCTGGTGGATCAGCAGCGGGGTGCCGAGGTCGCGGAGGATGGCGGCGGCGCGGGCGGTCTGCTCGGCGGTGTAGTTGCTGATGCCGACGTAGAGGGCCTTGCCGGCGCGGACCACGGCGTCGAGCGCCGTCATCGTCTCCTCGAGCGGGGTGTCCGGGTCGGGGCGGTGGTGGTAGAAGATGTCGACGTAGTCGAGGCCGAGCCGGGTCAGCGATTGGTCCAACGAACTGACCAGGTACTTCCGGGAGCCCCATTCGCCGTACGGGCCCTGCCACATGTAGTAGCCGGCCTTGGTCGAGATGACCAGCTCGTCCCGGTACGGCCGGAGATCGGTGGCCAGCATCCGGCCGAAGTTGGTCTCGGCGCTGCCGGCTGGCGGGCCGTAGTTGTTGGCCAGGTCGAAGTGGGTGACGCCGAGGTCGAACGCGCGGCGGACGATGTCGCGCTGCCGGTCGAACGGGCGGCCCTCGCCGAAGTTGTGCCACAGGCCGAGCGAGATCGCCGGGAGTTTCAGCCCGCTGCGGCCTGCGCGCCGGTAGGTCATGGAGTCGTAGCGGTTACCCGCGGGGTTGTACGTCACAGCACCACCCTAGGGATATCCGTTTGAAACGTGATCACTGGTAGCTTGGTCGGCAGCCATGCGGGAGAGTCCGCCGGTCCGCGTTCCCCGACGCGGATTGGGTGGCGCCGAAGGGGCAAATCCTCCCCGGAACCTCTCAGGCAAACGGACCGCGTGGGCAGGCGACTCTGAAGTGCTCACCATTCCCAGGGTGGGTATGACAGAGGGGGAGGCCGCCTTGTCGACCTTCTCGCTCTGCGCTTGGAGCCGCCATGACGTTCGCATCCCGGCACATCGGACCGGACAATGACGAGCAAACCCACATGCTCAAGACCATCGGGTACGCGTCCCTCGACGCCCTGATGGACGCCGCCATCCCCGAGGTGATCCGCTGGCACGGCACTCTCTCGCTGCCCCCGGCCGCCTCGGAGGAGGAGACGATCGCCGAATTGCGGTCGATCGCGGCGAAGAACACGGTCGCGACGCCGATGATCGGCCTGGGGTATCACGGCACGTTCACGCCCGCCGTCATCAAGCGGAATGTGCTGGAGAATCCGTCCTGGTACACGGCCTACACGCCGTATCAGCCGGAGATCAGCCAGGGTCGCCTGGAGGCGCTGCTCAATTTCCAGACCATGGTGACCGACCTCACGGGACTGACGACGGCCAATGCCTCGATGCTCGACGAGGGCACGGCGGTCGCGGAGGCGATGACGCTCGCCAGGCGTTCCTCAAAATCCAAGTCTTCCGTGTACGTGGTTGACGCCGACACCCTGCCGCAGACGCTGGCGGTGTTGCGGACCCGGGCCGAGCCGCTGGGGATCACGCTGGTCATCGCCGATCTCTCGGACGGCGTCGCCGCCCTGCCGGCGGAATATTTCGGACTTCACCTGTCATATCCCGGTGTTTCCGGCGCGGTTCGGGATCACGCAGCCCTTGTTGACGCCGCCCACTCCGTCGGGGCGCTCGTCACCGTCGCGGCCGACCTGCTGGCGTTGACGCTGCTGCGGCCGCCGGGCGAGATCGGGGCCGACATCGCGGCCGGTACCACACAGCGCTTCGGGGTGCCGCTCGGCTTCGGCGGGCCGCACGCGGGCTACCTCGCGGTGCGGGCCGGGCTCGAGCGCTCGCTGCCGGGCCGCCTGGTCGGGGTGTCGAAGGACGCGGACGGCGCGCCCGCGTACCGGCTCGCCCTGCAGACCCGTGAGCAGCACATCCGCCGGGAGAAGGCGACCAGCAACATCTGCACCGCGCAGGTGCTGCTGGCCGTGATGGCCAGCATGTACGCGGTCTACCACGGTCCGGACGGGCTGCGGGCGATCGCGAAGCGGGTGCACAACCACGCCCTGACGATCGCGGGGAGCCTCGCCGCCGGCGGGGTGACCGTCGCGCACAATGCGTTCTTCGACACGGTGACCGCCGTCGTGCCCGGCGGGGCCGCCTCGGTGGTCGCGGCCGCGGCCGAAGCCGGCATCGACCTGCGACTGGTCTCCTCGGACGAGGTCTCGGTCTCCTGCGACGAGACGACGACCTCCGCGCACGTGGCGGCGGTGCTCGCCGCTTTCGGCGTGAGCCTCGCGCCCGCCGCCGACTGCGGGGCCAAGCCGCTCGGCCGCACCAGCGAGTTCCTCACCCACCCGGTGTTCAACACCCACCACTCCGAGACGAGCATGCTGCGCTACCTGCGCAAGCTTGCCGACCGGGACTACGCGCTCGACCGGGGCATGATCCCGCTCGGCTCGTGCACGATGAAGCTCAACGCCACCACCGAGATGGAACCGGTCACCTGGCCTTCCTTCGCCGACATCCACCCGTACGCCCCGGCGTCGCAGACGGTCGGCTACGAGCACCTGATCGGGCAGCTGGAGACGTGGCTCGCCGAGATCACCGGGTACGACGCGGTCAGCGTGCAGCCGAACGCGGGCTCGCAGGGTGAGCTGGCCGGCCTGCTGGCGATCCGCGGGTACCACCGCTCCCGCGGCGACCTGCATCGCGACGTCTGCCTGATCCCGTCCAGCGCGCACGGCACCAACGCGGCCAGCGCGGTCATGGCCGGCATGCGGGTGGTCGTCGTGGCCTGTGACGCCCTCGGGAACGTGGACCTCGACGACCTCGACGCCAAGATCTCGGCGCACGCCTCGTCGCTGGCCGCCATCATGGTGACCTATCCGTCGACCCATGGCGTGTACGAGGCGTCGATCGCGGCGCTCTGCGAGAAGGTCCACGAGGCGGGCGGCCAGGTGTACGTCGACGGCGCCAACCTGAACGCGCTGGTCGGGTACGCCCGGCCCGGCAAGTTCGGCGCCGACGTCTCCCACCTCAACCTGCACAAGACGTTCTGCATCCCGCACGGCGGTGGTGGTCCCGGCGTCGGCCCGGTCGCGGTCCGCGCCCACCTGGCCGACTTCCTGCCCGGCAACCCGGGGCAGCCCGGCGACCACCACGCGGTCTCGGCGGCCCCGCACGGCTCGGCGGGCATCCTGCCGATCTCGTGGGCGNTGGAGAATGTGGTGGTCAGCCTCTTGCGCGAGGCTTCTGGCGGGGCTAGAAATCTTGCACGCCGTCAGAGACGGAGGCCCGGCCGAAGGGGGAGACCTCGAGGCCGGTCAGCAGGCACCGGGACACNGGTTGGTTCGCGAGAGCGAGTCGGCTGGGTCANCGGAGCTCGCGACAAGGGCTTTCCGAACTGCCGAGCCACCCCGGGATGGCGCCGTTCCGGGCGGTGAGCACCGAGTCGACCGGGGCTTGCCACGGCTGGGTCAGGTGATGCCGGCGTGCTCCGCAGGCGCGGCGGGCCGAGCGATCGGACCGCACACGCCACTGGAGTTCGAGGGCCCTTCCATCTCATACATGGAAGGGCCCTCTCTTACGTTCAGCTCCATTGTCCTCGACACACCCGACCTCCCCGCGCAGCGACACGCCGTGCTCCGGCCGTCAGGGTGCGTACGAATCCGATTTCTCCGTGATCAGCTGGACCCGTTCTGGGTCGAGCAGTGGGCGGTCCTGGACGACGAGGACGGCGACCGGGACGCCGCGGCGTCCCTCCGCCGCATCGCCGCGGTGGTGCGAGCCGGGTTCGAGAAGCGGACGGCTCGCCCACTTCCCGCGGTGCGGCCAGATCGGTCCTGAATCCGGCATCACCGGGCAGCCGTGCCGCCGCGTGCGTCGAGTTGCCGGCGCAGTGCCGCTGCTTCCTCGGCACGGTCCAGCCCGTCGAGCACATCCGCCAAGGTCCCGTACGCCGAGAACAGCTGCCCGCCGAATACCGCCGGCAGCTGCCGGACGAGCGGCGTATAGAGGTTGATCGCCTCGTCGACTGCTTCCAGGGCCCTGTCGAATTCGGCCCGCACGTTCACGCACACCCACGCAAAGGACCACAACGACATGGCGAGGTCGGGCAGGTAGGCCTCCGGGTTGGCCTCGGCCAGCCGCCGACGGATGGTGACGGCGTCCTCGGCCGGGGTCAATGCCTCCTCGCCTCGCCCCAGCCCGGACAGGCGGACCCCGAGGTTGTTCAACGATTCGGCGAGATCGGGCAGGTAGGCGTCCGGGTTGGCCTCGGCCAGCCGTCTGCGGATGGCGACGGCTTCCTCGTCCGCCGCCAACGCCTGCTCACGCCGTCCCAGCTCGTACAGGAAATAGCCGAGGTTGTTCAGCGACATGGCGAGGTCGGGCAGGTAGGCGTCCGGGTTGGCCTGAGTGAGCCGGCGGTGCAGGGCGACGGCTTCCTCGGCCGGGGTCAGGGCTTGATCACGCCGCCCCAGCCTGGACAGGAAAGCGCCGAGGCTGTGCAGCGAAATGGCGAGTTCGGGCAGGTAGGCGTCCGGGTTGGCCGCGGCCAGCCGCCTGCGGGCGGTGACGGCCTCCTCGGCCAGGGTGAGGGCCTGCTCATGCCGCCCCAGCCTGGACAGGAAGGTGGCGAGATTGTTCAGCGACCTGGCAAGGTCGGGCAGATAGGCATCCGCGTTGGCCTCGGCCAGGCGCCGATGCAGGATGACGGCTTCCTCGCCCGGAGCCAGGGCCAGCTCCCGCCGGCCCAGCTCGGACAGGATGGTCCCGAGATTGTTCAGCGATATGGCGAGGTCGGGCAGGTAGTTGCCAGGGTTGGCGTCGGCCAGCCGCCTTCTGATCGCGACGGCTTCCGCGGCCGGGACCAGGGCGTACTCACGCCGCCCCAATCCCGACAGGAAGGTGCCGAGATTGTGGAGCGACGTGGCGAGTTCGGGCAGGTAGGCGTCCGGGCTGGACTCGGCCAGCCGCCGATACAGCCCGACGGCCTCCTCGGCCGGAGCCAGAGCCTGCTCACGCCGCCCCAGGTTGAACAGGTGGTTGCCGAGGTTGCTCAACGATCCGGCGAGGACGGGAAGGTAGGCGTCCGGATCGGCCGCGGCCAATCGCCGGCGGATGGTCGCGGCTTCCTCGGCCGTAGCCAGGGCCTGTTCACGGCGCCCCAGCTCGGACAGGCGGATACCGAGATTGTTCAACGACGTGGCGAGCGCCGGCAGGTGGGCGTCCGGGCTGGAAGCGGCCAGCCGCCGGTACAGGCTGACGGCTTCCTCGGCCGGGGCGAGAGCCTCCTCGGTGCGGCCGGCGTTGGCGAGCCGGTAGTCGTGGACGGCGTGCAGGCGAGCCTGCTGGACCGGGTCGGTGGTGTGGGCGAGGCGGTGGCCGGTGAGCACGCCGGTGATCGCGGCGGCGGCGATGTCGAGGTCGATGTGCCGGTCGGCCGGCAGAAGCGGTTCGATGGCTTCCAGCACGGCCGGGTCGATGCCGGGAAGTCCGGCGAGCCGCGTGAGGGTGGCTCCGCCCGCGGCGACCAAGAGGTCCGGCCGGTTGCGAGCGAGGGGATACACAATGCCGGTGGCGATGTGGGGCCAACGGTGGGCGGTCTCGACCAGCACCGTGAGCGCGGCCGCCGTCCAGGCCGGCGGTGGCCCGTCGGCGGTGAGCAGGTCGGCGACCGCCCGAAGGCTCCAGTCGCGTTCGAGGCCGGTGACCGCGTCATCGCGGTGGTCATGGCCGGGGATCGTCGCGGCGATCAGGTCCTCGCCGAGCCGGTCGGGGTGCAGCGGCTCGAACACACTGCCGGCGGCGGCCGGCGGGTAGCAGTAGGTGTGGTCATCGATGATCCGGTCGGCGGTCTCGGCCGTGCCGGCGAAACCGGTGCAGGCCAGGGCGCGCCGGGCGACCGGCCGGGGCTGGACACCGGTGAGGGTCGCGGTGACCACCGCCCGGTGCATCACCTCCGGCGAGGTTGACACCACCATCGCCCCACCGGGAGCGTGCAGGTCGCGCCAGTACGCCTGCTCGCGGCGCAGCAGGTACGCCGACACGGCGTCCGCCCGCACCGGTGTCTCATGCCCGTGCCGGTGCGCGTCGACGGCGGCCAGGGCGGCCATGTGAACGGTCAGGACCTGCGCATAGTCACCGGAGGCCAGATCGGGCACCGGCCATGCCGCCGAATCGATGCCCATGGCGGCGGCGAACCGGCCGGCGGCGGCGGTGAACAGGCTCTGCCGGTCGTCGTCGCTGTCGGCGGCCAGCGGCGGCAACGCCAGCTGGCCGGTGTCGATACCGTGCCGGCTGTCGGCCCGGTCGGCGACCGCCGGCCACCAGTACCCGGCCGCGCGGGCCAGCAGCAGCACCCGCACACGTGCGCCGCTCCGGGCATGCAGGGCCTGCATCTGAGCCAGCATGGCCAGCAACGCCGAGGCCGGCCACCGGTCGGCATAGTCGGCCACCACCAGCACGGCACCCGCGGCCAGATCGGCCCGCGAGGCCGGCACCCCGCCGGGCGCCCCCGCTTCGACCGGAGTATGGGTCACCTGCCACACGGTCCACCCGGCCGCCCGGCTTTGGGCGGCCACCTCTCCGGCGAGACGCGTCTTGCCCTGCCCGCCCGCACCGTGCACGAGCAGCGCGGAGACCGGCTCGACGCTCCCGGCCCAGGCGGCCAGCCGGTCCAGCGTCCGCTCACGCCCGGTGAACGGCACCACCTGATGCCGGGCCAGCAGCAACCGGCTCGGCTGCGCCCGAGCCTTGGCCACACCGACCGGCACCGCCGTGTCCCGGGCCGGCTCCACCCGGTACGAGGGCCGATCCACGCTGATGGTCACATCCCCGTCCACGCCCGCGATCTGCACGACGTCGCCGAAGACCACGCTGCCGCTCACCGTCTGCGCCGAGATGGGACGCGGGCCCCACAGTCGGGTCACCGGTCGATCTCGGCATCGCCGCCGACATCGTCGACCTGCCACACCGGGCCGGCCGTCGACGATCGCGCCACCGACTGTCCCTCCCCGCCCTCGCCCGCCGCCGGTGCCGATCCCGGCGGCGGCGATCCCGGCGGTAGCGGCGATCCCGGCTGCGCAGATCCCGGCGCCGCCGATCCCGGCGATGGCGATCCCGGCGATGGCGTGGTCGGTGTCCCGGACGAAGCCGGAGCCGGGGCGATACGAACGCTGCCTCGAACCCCGCGAACCTGGGTCACGCCTCCACCGATCACCGAATCGCTGACCGACTGTCCACCGCGCCTCCGGCGGGCCCCGGCTGCCCCCGCCACCGCCAGGCCCAGCCCGGCAAGACCCACGAACAGCCCGAGAACACTCGCCCACTTGTCGGCCTTGTCCAGCCCCTGCACCGCCAGGAACACACCCAGCCCGGCGACCAGCACCCCACCGGCGAACGCCACCGCCCACTTGCCCACACGATCACCTGCCGCCACCACTCCATCGTGGACCGTGCCGGCCACCCGCGGTATCACCCGCTCCGCCCAGCCGTTCCGGCCGGTCTCCCGAAATGGGGTGGCGGGCACGGCCGTTCTTGATCATGCTGGCCCGATGGACAGCGAGCTTGTCGATCACTACGGCGCCGAGCGGGCCGAGGACACGCGGCTGCGGCGGTCGGCGCACGGCCGGCTGGAGTTCCTCCGGACGCGGGAGCTGCTCCGCCGCCGGCTTCCGGAATCCAGCGCCAGTGTGCTCGATGTCGGCGGTGCCACCGGCATTCATGCCGCCTGGCTCGCCGCGGACGGCCATCATGTTCACGTCGTCGACCCGGTGCCGGCTCACGTCGATGCGTCCGCGGCCCTGCCCGGCGTCACGGCCGAGGTCGGCGACGCGCGACAGCTCCACGTCCCGGACGGCAGCGTCGACGTCGTGCTGATGTTCGGGCCGCTCTACCATCTGACCATCGCGGAGGACCGGGCGCGCGCCCTGGCCGAGGCCGTGCGCGTGCTGCGCCCGGGCGGGCTGCTGGCCGCGGCCGGAATCAGCCGCTACCTGTCGCTGCTGGAGGCCGGCAGCGACGGGCAGCTGACGAACGAGCTCGAGCCGGCCATCCGGCAACTGATCGCGACCGGCGACTACGACGGCCACGTGGGTTTCATGCGCACCCACTTCCACACCGCCGACGAACTGAGGGCCGAGGTGTCCGCCACCGGCCTGGACAACGTGGCCGTCTACGGCATCGAAGGCCCCGCCTGGCCGGCCCTGGACGCCGCCGGCCTGGACGCTTTCGACGACCTGGTGGACGGCGCGCTGCGCTGCGCCCGGCTCGTCGAGCAGGACCCGCTGCTGATCAACGCAAGCGCCCACCTCCTCGCGATGGCCCACGCCTAAGTCCCGCCACTCGCCGGGGGCGGGCCCCGCCGCGCCGCCTCAGACCGCGCCGCGCCACAAACTCGCCGCGCCACAAGGCACCCCGCCCCGCTTCAGGACGCGCCGTCCCGCAGGCCCGCCGCGCCGCAAGGCCCGCACGCCACCTCAAAGCGCGCCGTCCCGCAGGCCCGCCGCGCCGCAAGGCCCGCGGCGCTGCAAGCCGTCCGCGGGGGCTCAGAGGGCGCCGAAGAAGGCTCGCAGGTCGGACGCGAGCTCGGCCGGCGCCTCCATGGCCGGGAAATGACCGCCGGCCGGAAACTCCGTCCATCGAGCGGAAGCGGGCGCCGGCACGAGGCGGCGGACGGTTTCGTCGGCGCCGAAGACTGCGAAGGCCTGCGGCACCGTTACCGGGCCGCCCCAGTCCATCGAGTGTGCCTGGTCGTAAAGGGTGTGCGCGGCCGTCCCGCCCGAGGCCGTGAACCAGTAAAGGCTCACGGTCGTCAGCAGCTGGTCGTCGTCGAACGGGAGGCGGGTCCACTCGTCGAACTTCTCGGCTATCCAGGCCAATTGGAACAACGGTGAGTCGGTCAGGCCGTACGAAATGGTCTGTGGTCTGGATTGTTGAATGGCCAGATAGCCGGACCCTTCGCGGCGGAACGCCTCCATCCGGTCGAGGATCAGCTTGTCGACCGGGTCGTTGGCGTCGAGGCGGTCGGCCATGCCGGGCAGGAAGGTGGCGGTGGCCGCGGCCGTCATCGGATCGGCCACGACGTGCACGCCGGTCACGTGGGAAGGCGCCAGCGAGGCGACTCCGCCCGACACGCCGGCGCCGATGTCGCCGCCGTGCACCCCGTAGCGGTCGTAGCCGAGCCGCTCCATGAGCTCCACCCAGGCCCGGGCCGTCCGCGTCATGGTCCAGCCGGGCGACGAGAGCGGCGTCGAGAAGGCGTACCCCGGCAGCGACGGCACCACCAGATGGAAGTCGTCGAGCAGTGGCAACAGGCCCAGGAACTCGGCCGGCGAGCTCGGATAGCCGTGCGTGAGGATCAGCGCCGGAGCGTCGTCCCGCGCCGACCGCACGTGCAGGAAATGCACGGTCTGCCCGTCGATCACGGTGGTGAACTGCGGATACGAGTTGAGCCGCGCCTCGGCCGCGGGCCAGTCGAAGCCCTGCCAGCGGGCGGCCAGAGCACGAAGGCGAGCGTCCGATATGCCCCGAAAGCCGGCGGAGGAGTCGGAGAAAACGGGCCAGCGAGCCGCCGCCAGCTGATCACGAAGGCGGGCGACGTCGGACGAAGGAATCTCGATGCGGAAGGGAAGAATGCTCATACCACCGGACGCTAGGACCGATCGCGGACAGTTTCGTTCCGCATTGACGGCCACGATGGACGGATGCTCGAGACCTCCGCGCGCCTGCTACGCCTGCTCTCCCTGCTGCAGAGCCGCCGCGACTGGACCTCCGCCGACCTGTCGGACAAGCTCGGCGTCACCACCCGGACCGTCCGCAAGGACATCGACCGCCTCCGCCGCCTCGGCTACCCGGTCACCGCGCGCCCCGGCGTCTCCGGCGGCTACCGCCTCGGCAGCGGCGGCACCCTCCCTCCCCTCCTGCTCGACGACGAGGAAGCGGTCGCCGTCGCCGTCGGGCTGCGCACGGCCGCCTCCGGCTCGGTGACCGGCATCGAGGAGACCTCGATCAGGGCCCTGGCAAAGGTCCTGCAGGTGCTTCCCTCGCGGCTGCGACGCCGCGTCCAGGCCATTCAGGCGTACGCGATGCCGACCCCCTCCCCCGATCCGACCGTCGACGCCGATGTGCTGACCACCATCGCCGCCGCCTGCAGGGACCACGAGCGCCTCCGGTTCGACTACCGCGCGCACGACGGCGGCGAGACCCGGCGCGACGTCGAGCCCTACCGCCTCGTCCACGACCGCCGCCGCTGGTACCTGCTCGCCTGGGACACCGGCCGCGCGGACTGGCGCACGTTCCGCGCCGACCGCATCACCCCGCGGGTCCCCGGCGGCCCCCGATTCACCCCGCGCCCACTGCCGCCCGAGCCGCAGATCACCGCGATGGCGACCCGCGGCCCCTGGCGCTATCAGGCGCGGGTCGTGGTCCACGCCCCCGCCCAGCACGTCCGCGACCACATGCCGATCCCGGTCGAGGTCATCGAGCACGGCCCGGACCGCTGCGAGTTCACGCCCGGCTCCGACCACCCGCTGATGCTCGCCCTCAACCTGGGCCTGCTCGACGCCGACTTCACCGTGGAGGAGGGCACCGAGCTCGCCGAGGCACTGACCGTCCTCGCCGACCGGTATCGCCGCGCCGTAGCGAAATGAGGATCAGAAAGCGTGCGGATCCAGCGTCCGGTGCAGGAACCGCCGCTCCCGCATGGCCTCCACCGCCGGGTGAGTGGCCCCCAGCGCCCCGGCCAGCCGCCGCACCGCCTCCTGCTCCTCCTCCGACGTACCGGACGAGCCCGACGTACCGGACGAGCCCGACGCGCGAGACGAGCCCGCCGAGCCGGCCGAGCCCGACTGAAGCAGCCTCCGCCGCATCAGCACGAGGTTGGCCACCGACCGCGCCGCGTCCGGATGCTCCACACCCAGCACGCGCTCGGTCCGCGCAGCCACCGGCTCCAGCAGCTCGAGCCCGCCCGCCACGTCCCCCGCCTCGGCCAGGCAGATGGCCTGGTTCATCCGGGCCGCGAGCGAGTACGGATGGTTCTCCCCCAGCGCCATCTCGAACCCGGCCGCCCCCTGACGCGCCAGCTCCCCCGCCGCGAGCGGATCGCCCATCGCCCGGACCACCGCCGAGCGGTTCACCACGCAGACCTCCGTGTACGGGTGCAGATCGCCGAACCGCGCCCGGTAGTGCCGCTCCACCTCGGCCAGCTCGTTGCCCGCGCTGCGCGGCTCCCCGATCGCGAGCAGGTTCACCGCCCGCGAGAGGCGGCAGAACAGCGTCTCCGGCGCCTCCGGCCCGAGCAACTGGTTGAGGTTCTCGTACGCCGTCTCCAGCCGCGTGGCTGCCTCGGCCGCCCGCCCGGCGCTGCGCTCGGACACCGCCAGGTTGGTCATCGCGCCGTACGTCCGGGGCGCCGCGTCCCCGAGCACCTCCCGGTGCCGTTGCAGGATGTCCCGCAGCAGCGTGATCGACTCGTCGTACTCCCCCGCCTCGCGCAGGTCCCGCCCGAAGTTCGAGCCCGCCGTCAGCGTCAGCGTGTGCGTCCGCCCGACGATCAGCATCGCCCGGTCGTAGACCTGCCGGGACCGGTCCCGGGCGGCCCGGATCTCGCCGGCCATCCGCAGCGAGGTGGCGAGGTTGTTCTGCGCGTTGAGCGTGCGCGGATAGTCCTCCCCGAAGTACTCGATCCACGCCGCCGTGGTCTGCTCGTCGAGCTTGCGCGCGTCCGCGTACCGGCCCAGCGCCCGCAGGTCCCGCCCGAGCCCCGCCGCCGTGATCAGCGTGTGCGGGTGGTGCTCGCCGAGCAGCTCCCGCTGGGCCGCGACGGTCTCCTCGTCGATCCGCAGCGCCCGCTCGAAGTCGGCCCGGTCGCAGAGGATGTTCGCCAGGTTGTACCGCAGCTGCAGCAGCTGCCGATGCAGGGCGAGCCGCTCGGCGCGGCCGGTGAGAGAGGGGTCGGTGACCTCGGCCAGCATCCGCACCCAGCGCTCCTCGAACTCCTCGCCCGCGCGCTGCCCCTCGGCCAGGCCGCCGGAGGTCCACAGGTACCGCAGCCGGTCGATGATCAGCTTCCGGACGGCCTCCTCGCGCGACTGCCAGGCCCGCGACACCTCCAGGTGCGGCCAGATCCGCTGGAACTGCGGCCAGTTCGCCGGATCGTCGACCTCGCCGGCCGGCCGGGCCGCGGCGAGCACCAGGTGCGCCTCCCGGCGGGCCTGGTCGCGCTGCTCGGCGGTCATCCGCTGCCGGACCACGCTCTGGATGATCCGGTGCACCCGGATCGTGCCGGTGCCGACGTCCAGCTTGAGCAGGGCGAGCCGGTTGATGTCCTGCACCAGCCGGCCGCGGTACATCGGCTCGCTGACCATCGAGTCGAGCGGCTCCAGCAGCGAGGCCATCCGGTCGCCGTAGACCAGGTCGAGCGCCACCTCCGGGGCCAGCACCGAGCACAGCTGCAGCAGCCGGTACGCCCCGGGCGAGCGCTCCCCGAGCCGCCGCAGCGACAGGTCCCAGACCGGTTCGAGGTTGTCCGGGACGAACTGCTCGATGTGCGTCAGGTACTCGCCCACCGGCGTGCCCGTGTCGGCGAGCCACGCGCCCGCCGCCGCCACCGCGATCGGCAGGTCGCCGAGCGCCTCGCCGAGGCGGGCCGCGTCGTCGAGCCGCATGGCCGGGACCCGGCGGCGCAGGTGCGCGATGCTCTCCCGCCGGTCGAAGACGTCGACCTGGATGGTCTCGGCGCGGTCGCTCCACTGCGCGTCCCGCGAGGTGATCACGACGTGGCCGCCGGGCCCCTTCGGCAGGAACCGGGTGACCGCCTCGATGTCCTCGGCGTTGTCGAAGATCACCAGCCAGCGGGGCAGGGTGGCGCCGCGGCCGAGCGTGGACAGCGTCGCGCGGGCCTGGTCGGCGATCGTGCCGCCGCCGGTGAGGCCCAGCTCCCGGCCGAGCTCGGCGAGCTGGGTGTCGATGAACGTGACCGGGTCCGAGTTGATCCACCAGACGAAGTCGTACGCGTTGCGGAACCGGTGCGCGTACTCCATCGCGACCTGCGTCTTGCCGATGCCGCCCATGCCTTGCAGGGCGACCGGGGACGCGCCGGAGAGCACCACCGGGCTGCCGCTGGTCTGCAGCCGCGTGCGCAGGTCGTCGAGGTCGTCCTCGCGGCCGGTGAACTGCACGTTCCGGATCGGCGCGTTGAAGATCAGCGTGTTGCGGCCGGGGAAGCGCAGCCCGATCCGCTCCCGGTCGAACGTGGCGTGATGGCCGAGCAGCTGCAGCAGCCGGGCGACCGCGACCTCCTCGGTCTGCCCGACCAGGAACACCGAGTCGGCCTCGGTCTGGCCGCGCAGCGGGCGCACGTCGGCCACGTACACGACCAGCGGGGTGCGGGCGTCACCGCGGTCGCGCGGCACCCGCGCCTCCTCGGCGTCCACATTGGCCGGCGACACGATGGTCAGCGGCCGGCCGTCGGGCATCGGCGCGCTGTCCGCGTCGAGCCCGGTCGGCACCGGGTTGACCGTGACGCCGACCGCCCGCAGCACCCGGGAGATCCACTCCGCCCAGAGCCGGTCGTCGGGGGCGAAGCGCAGCGCGACGGCGGTCTCGGGCAGCACGGCCGGGCGGACGAAGCGGGCCGCGGTGCTCTCCCGCAGCGACTCCTCCATCGGCGGCATCGACCCGACCTCGCCGTCCGTGAGGTATCCGACGAGCGTCTCATAGGCGGCCAGCATCGACGTGCGCGACCCGGGCCGGTCCCCGAAGGTCGCCAGAGTCTCCTCGTACGCGTAGAAGGGTTGGTAAGGAACCTCGACCGTGGACCAGTAGGCCTCGCGCTCGACCGGAGTCATGCCGCTGGGCAGGCCGGTGAACCGCTGCCGCGCGGCCAGCCGTCCCGCGTCGGCGCGCTTCTTCTCGGCCAGGTCGACGCGCATCGGCACCGGCAGGATCCGGATCGGGCGGCGCCCCTTCTGCCGGGCCACCCCGGCCGCGACCGTGGCGGCGCCGTCGATGCCCTGCTCGCTGAACGTGAAGCAGTCGACGAGCACGTCGGGCATGTGGACGGTGCAGATGCCGGCCACGTCGCTCCAGCCGGTGCGGCTGTCGAGCAGGGCGTAGTCGTAGTTCTGCTTCATGTCCTCGCGCATGGCGTCGAAGAGCTGCCCGCCGCCGTAGCGGGTGTAGAACTCGTCCCAGTCACGCTCGTAGACGCTGCGGGCGTAGTCCTGGTTCTGGTTGCCGGCCGGGAGGAAGTCGAGGACGCCGCCGCCCGGGAAATGCTCCCAGGAGAGGCGGAACGAGTGCCGGCCCACCCGCGCGTACTCCATCGGCCAGTCGTCCGGCCGGGGCCCGTCGACCATCGTGGCCTGCTCGTACCGGCGGACCAGCTCGATGATGCCGCCGGCCGTGTCGTACCGCGCGGGGTCGACGAACGGGCGGAAGAAGCGGTGCAGGCCCGGCGACTCGAGGTCCCAGTCGGCGACCAGGACCCGCTTGCCGTTCGCGGCCAGGATCCAGGCCACGTTGGCCAGCGCCATCGTGCGGCCCGTCCCACCCTTGTAGGAGTAGAACGTGACCACCTTGCCGGCGCGATCCATCATGTGCTGCCCTCTCCCGCTGTCCCCCGAGGCGGCGCCCAGACTATCGGTCAGCCCCGCTGTTTCCGGTCAGGCCCAGTGTTTCGGTCAGGCCCAGCCGTCGAGGGTCTCGGCCATCCTCCCGGTGAAGTGCCGGCCGGCGGGCGTCAGCCATTCCCCATCCAGCAACGCAGCCACGGCCGCGGCGGTCCACTCTCGATACATCACATAGCGCGGCCTCAGCGCCGGGTCGCGCTCGCTGCGGCGCCGCCAGATGTCGGCGATCGCCAGATGGGCGTACGCGCCCTGAAGCACCAACTCGATCGGGCGTGGATCGGGCCGCCACCCGACCGGAAGCACCGCGTCGCAGGACGGGTCCACGAGGTCGATCAGATCCAGGACGGCGCCCATCTTCGAATGCTGGAACTCATGCACGAGCAGGACGGCCAGGTCTTCGGGGTCGGGCGTGAAGGCGATGCCGAGCGCGCCGAAGGCGTCGCGGGAGGTGGCGCTGCGCCGGGTGCCGTCGGCGGGCGGCATCAGCGGCGTGATGGTCCTGACCCCGGCGCGCAGACCGGCGGCGTACTCCGGCGCATCCGTGAGGACCACTTCCCAGGCGGCGGCGAGCGCCGCTTCCCACGGCGAGTCGGCCGCCGCGACCGGGAAGCCGTAGACGTCCCGGTAGGGATCGACGTCGTCGATCATCACGGCCGCTCCACCCAGCGAGGTCTTACGTCCATATATTTCGGAGATGTCGTCCATGCGGTGGAGGTCGGGCTCGGGGTCCTGCAGGCAGCGAACGGCCCACGCCCGCACATAGGGCTGCCCGAGAGCCGTGTTGAAGGCCGCCAGGCTGGAACTTTCCAGCTCCGGAAGCCCCCGCCCGCCGAACCGGGCGATCACCTCCCCCACCAGCGCCCGGTTGATCGCCAGTTCCTCCGCGGCGAGCGCCCCGACGGCCGCCGCGCTCCCCGCCCCGTACGCGAGCGAATCGAAGACCTCCGGCGGCAACGATCCTATTTCGGAGGGCGGCGCGGGCCGCGAGTTGATCCCGATGATGAGCTCCTTCAGGTCGTCGCAGTACGCGGACGGGTTGTCGAAGCCGTTCCCCGGCCGGTAGCGGTGCGCGGTCAGCCCTCCCCCGCACTGCCGCACCACCTCGCACGCCCGGCAGGTCGCCGAAAGCACGGCCAGCCCGCCCTGCCGCCGGCGCATCGCCGGTTGCGCGAGCACCTCGTCCGCGCTGTGGCCGAAGACGTCCAGCCCGGTGGCCGCGGCGCCGTCCCAGGTGGTCTTCATCGAGTCGGGCTCCTCCCACGACCCGTCCGTCTCGATCACCACGAGGTCGCCGGCGTCGATCCCGAGGGCCTCGGTGCCGCTCGGCCCGCCCAGCGCCAGGGACCGCACCGAGTCGAACAGCCGGATCGGCACCGGCCGCCCGTCCGCCACCCACCGGTCGTGAACCGCCAGCAGCCAGGCCGCATAGCCCGGCGCCGGCGGATGCTCCCAGGTGGCGTGCGGCAGCAGCAGGTCGATCCGCGGCGGCTCCTGGGCGATCAGCGCCTCGTACACGTCGATCGGGTCATTGGCGAGGTCGATGGTGCACAGCAATCCCGCATAGATCGGCCGATATCGGTCCGACCGCAGGAGACCGACCCCACCGAGCGTCCGCTGATGACTCGACGCCCCGTTCCGGAAGATCCGATGACGGTCGTTGGAGGACCGATCCCCGTCGAGCGACACGCCCACCTTCACGCCGAACGACAGCAACACCGACGCATGCGCGGCGTCGAGGCGTACCCCATTGGTCTGCATCCGGAGATCGAGCCCGCACACAGCCGTCACCGTTGCGGTGAGCGAGGCCAGATGCGAGCGGAGGCGAGCGGGCCCGAGCAGCAGCGGCTCCCCGCCGTGCAGGATCACGCTCACCGACGACAGCCCGTGCGCCGCCGCGTGCTCGGCGATGCGGGAAGCCGCGGCCCGCACGGTCTCGGCCGACATCAACGCCGGCCGCGCCCGCCAGGACTGGTCGGCGTGCTCGTAGACATAGCAGTGATCACACGCGAGGTCGCACCGGCTCGCGACCTTCAGCACGAAGTGGCGCAGCGGGCGCCACGGCTGACTCACTCCCCGTCAGATTCCCGAGGAGAACGGCGTCACCCCACCGCGATCGCGGCGCACGATCCGCCGCACGACCTGCGCGGAAGCGGCGCGGTCGATGCGGTCGATCGGCGCGGTGCGGGCCTCGTCGAGCGGCGTCCTGGGCGTTTTTTCCACGCCTGCGAGCATAGACAACACTCGAGGTCATGTCACGGCCACCGGATGTGACGGCATAGGGTATGCGGCATGCCCGATCCGGAGATCACGGTCCTGGAGGCGCTGCACTCCACGCCGGCCCGCCGCTATCTGTCGCCCCAGCCGATCGGCGACGACATCGTCCGCAAGCTCCTCGACGCCGCCATCCGCGGTCCCAACGGCGGCAACACGCAGCGCTGGGCCTGGATCGTGCTGCGCGACCCCGCGGTGAAGGCGCAGATCGCCGCGTTCTACCGCGAGGGCTGGGAGAAGCTCTACGGCGTCCACCGCGACGTGATGCTGGCCCAGCCCGAGTCCACCGACGGCCGCGGTCCCGCCAACTTCCGCGCCGGCGACTACCTGGCCGCACACATCGAGGAGGCCCCGGTCTGGATCTTCCCGGTCCTGCTGGGCGCCGCGAAATCCACCAATCCCCGCCTGGGCGCCTCCGTCTACGGCGCCGTCCAGCAGCTGATGCTGGCGGCCCGCGCCTACGGCATCGGCTCCACCCTGACCACGCTCTACTCCGGCCACGAGGAGGAGACGAAGGCCCTGCTGGGCCTCCCCGAGGACGCGCTGACCATGGCCCTGGTCCCGCTCGGCTACCCCAGCCGCGGCCGCTGGACCGAGCCGAGACGCCGCCCGCTCGACGAGGTCGTGTTCAACGACAAATTCCAGGCCCCTTAGCCGTACGGGGGGACGCGAAGTACCCGTGGTTCAGGCCCGGCGCCGTCGTTGCTCACGCCTTTGCCGCCGCCGCCGGGCTGAGCTGCCCACTCACCCTCAGAGCTCGACGCAGAACTCGTTGCCCTCCGGGTCCTGCATGACGACGAGATCACCCTGGTCGTCGAACACGGTCGCGCCCAGCGCCTCGAGCCGCTTCACCTCGGCCGCCACCCCGTCCGGCGCGCGCAGGTCGAAATGCATCCGCAGCTTGGCCGTCCGGGGCTCGGGCACCCGCTGGAACCACAGGTTGGGCCCGCCCCACCCGGCCGCCTCGACGAACGCCTTGCCGGAGGTGGAGTCCTCCTCCAGCTCACCACCGAGCGCCGCGGCCCAGAACCGGCCGACCACGAGCGCATCCCGGCAGTCGAAGGTCACGCTCTTGACATAGGTCGCCATCGCCTCATTCTCAGCGCCCGGCCGCCCTCCGTCGACCGGTTTCCGCGCCCGGCCAGGCGTTCAGCTCAGCACACGCTCCGCCCGCTTGCCGACCTCGCGCAACGTGAAGGCGGCGAAGATCTCGTTGACCCCGTGGAAGATGGCCCACACCCCGACCAGCGTCAGCAGCGTGAACAGCGACCGCTGCCAGGAGTGCACCGCCCAGATGCCGAGCACCAGCTCCGCGATGCCCAGCAGCAGCCCGGTCCACCACCACGAGACCTTGGGCCCCGCCAGCGCCGCGATCACGTGGAAGATGCCGAAGAAGACCAGGTACCAGGCCACGAAGATGGACACCACGTACAACGTGATCCCGGGCCAGACGAACGTGAGAATGCCGGCGATCACGCCGAGGACGCCGGCCACGATGTACAGCCAGCGCCAGTCCCGCACCCGGCTGGCCACCACCAGCTGGGCGACCCCGCCGAACAGGAAGGCCACGCCGACCAGCGCGGCCACCACGCCCAGGGTTCCGGGCCGGTAGGACAGGACGTACAGGCCCAGAATCGTCCACAGAATTCCCAGGATCAGGAACCACCACCATGCCCCGGTTACGGCACGCGTGCCGGCCCGAGCGCTGTCCCGCAACGCATCCGCCGGATCCGCAGTTGTCATGGCCGATCTCCTCTCGGACTTAGAGATCCCGTCTCACGTCCCAGTGTCGACGCGGATCTCCAAGAACGACAGAGGCCGATGCCCAGACCAGGGTACGAACCAGTGCGATCACGGGTGCGACGCCCCGATCCCGGGGAGCATTCGCAATCTTGATCGTCACGTCGTGATCGTCGGAGCGGGCTGCCGGCACGACGACCTTCATCGGACGGCCAGGGCCCGCGCGCTTGGCCGTCACGACACGGTCGTAGTTCCACAGCAGCTCCAACGTCATCGGGAGGTTCCGGCCGCGGATCTCGATCGAGTATCCGCCGGTGCGCGGGCCTTGGCGCGGGAAGGTCCATTCCGCAAGCTGGGGACAAGCGGAGGCCGTACCTTTCGCCACCGCAAAGGTCGCGTCCGGATCCGCCCGGTGCGCGGTCACCAACTGGTGCAGGATCGCGTAGACGGAGCGATCCCAGCAGTCCAGACCGGACACGGTGACTCGGTCGTGCCGTCGCCCCGCCAGCCCCCACAGATCGGCTCGCCCATGGAAAGCCGCCAGGCAGGCGGCCGCGGCCCCCTCGTAGGTGCTGCGTAACGGTTCTTCCAACGGCTCGACGCCCTCGGCCGCCCGCGCCACGCGAGCCAGTTCGAGCGTCGCCCAGCAGTCCCCCTGCATGAAGTTGGTGTAGGCGGCCTCCGCGGTGCCTCCGCCTCCGCCGGTCGGAGCGAAGTTGTGCAGCCAGCGGATGAACCACCACGACCGCCGGCAGCTGGCCGGGATCGGCGGCGAAGTCGGCACCGAAGGCTGCGCCCATCGTGCGGGCGACCCGTTCGGTGCTCCAGAAGATCGCCGGGGTGAGCAGCGCGGCCACGGTTGTCCGCACGGACACCGGCCACGGGTCGATCCCGGTCGCCGCTCGGCGGATCACCCGTCCGTAACCGGCGAGCAGGACCGACACGGTCAGGGTCAGCGGCAGGAACAGGACGTTGAGACTTTTGAGCAGGTAGTCGGTGGTCGTCAGGTTCATCGCCGAGACGTCGAAGCCCAGCTGGCGAGCTTGGAACCGGGTGCGGACCCAGCCGAAGTAGTACAGAGCCGCGGTGGCCGCCCCGACCGTCACACCGACGTCGGCCAGCAGCCGCCCCAGCGTCGAGGTGGTCGCGCTGTCGTGCGAGCCCTCGGCGGCCGGCTCCGGTGTGCGCGCGGGCGGTGGCATCTCAGCCGCCGGCGGCCGCGAGGCCGACGCGAGCGACGCGGCGGACGGAACCGCCGTCGGATCAACGACGTACGGCACGCGGCGGGCGTGGCGGCGACCGCACCCGCCGCGGATCTAGACGGTGACGTCGACCAGGCCGCGGCGGCCGGCGGCGTCGCGGCGGCTTTCCAGGACGGCGGCCTTGTCCGCGGCGATGACCTGGACGGGGGCGCCGGCCTGGAGGTCCGCGTTGAGCCTCTGGTAGTCCGTGCGCAGGTGCACGCCGGCGATGTGGCTCTCCCACTGGGCGCCGGCCGCGCCACCGATTCGCATGCTCATCCTGAACTCCCTTCTTGGGTGATGCGACCGCGATAATCGGCGACCGTTCCGCAACCATGAGCCGCTCAACCGTGACCTGGGTCACTCCCCCGGAGATATATACGCGGTGTATACCTCCGGGGTATGGTGGCGGCATGAGCGTTCCTCTCACCCTGCTCGGCCTGCTCGAACGGCAGCCCAGCCACGGGTACGACCTCAAGCGCGACTACGACCTCTGGTTCGGCCACGGCCGCGCCCTGCCGTTCGGCCAGGTCTACTCGACGCTCGCCCGGCTGGCCCGCGACGGCAAGGTGGTGATGGACGAGGTCACCCCGGGCGAGGGCCCCGAGCGCAAGCGGTACGTGATCACCGACCGCGGCGCCACCGAGGTCGACACCTGGCTCACCGAGCCGGTCGCCCCCGAGCCTCACCAGCAGACGGTGCTGTTCGCCAAGGTCGTGCTCGCGCTGATGCTCGACCGCCCGGCCGAGGAGTACCTCGACACCCAGCGCCGCGCCCACCTGGCCCGGATGCGGGAGCTCACCGAGGCCAAGCGCACCGGCGGCCTGGTCGAGGGCCTGCTCGCCGACCACGGCCTGTTCCACCTCGAGGCCGACCTGCGCTGGATCGACACCACCTCGGCCCGGCTCGACGCGCTGCGCGCGCAGGTGAAACCGTGAGTCGCGCCGGTGAAGCCGCGAGTCGCGCGGGTGAAACCGTGAGTGCCGCGCTGGAGGCGCGCGGGGTCGCGCTGTCGTTCGGCGAGACGCCGGCGCTGCGCGGGGCCGACCTCATCGTCGAGACCGGCGAGATCGTGGCGGTCATGGGGCCGAGCGGCTCCGGCAAGTCGACACTGCTGCACTGCCTGGCCGGCATCCTCGTGCCCGACGCCGGCGAGATCCACGCGCTCGGCCGCCGCATCGACAACCTGAACGAGGCCGAGCGGAGCGAGCTGCGCCGCGACCGGTTCGGCTTCGTCTTCCAGTTCGGCCAGCTCGTGCCCGAGCTCACCGCCGAGGAGAACGTCGCCCTGCCGCTGCTGCTCGGCGGCGTGCGCCGGGAGCCGGCGCTGCGGCGCGCCCGGGAGTGGTTCGGCCGGCTCGGCATCGACGGTCTCGAGCGGCGGCGGTCGGGCGAGCTCTCCGGCGGTCAGGCCCAGCGGGTCGCGCTGGCCCGCGGGCTGGTCGGCGAGCCGGCCGTGCTGTTCGCCGACGAGCCGACCGGCGCGCTCGACTCGTTCACCGGCGAGCAGGTCATGGACCTGCTGGTCGACTCCGCCCGCCGGCAGGGCGCGACGGTCGTGCTCGTGACGCATGAGGCGCGCGTCGCCGCGTACGCGGATCGGGAAATCATGGTCCGTGACGGCCGGGTCACCTCGCCCGCGGTGGCGTCGTGATCCGCCTGGGGCTGCGGCTCGCGGTGACCGGCGGGCGGGCCGCGATCGCCCGGCTCGCCCTGGTCGGCGGCGCGGTCGCGCTCGGTGTCGCCCTGCTTCTCGCCGTGTTCGCGGGCATCAACGCCGTACAGAGCCAGAATCTGCGGTACGCGTGGCTGAACAGCGCCGTCACCGAGGCGGCCACCGGGACGGAAGCCGCCGACGCGGCCGGCTGGGCACTGCGCGAGGACTACTTCGCGGGCAGGCGCATGGCCCGCGTCGACGTCGCGGTCACCGGCCCCGACTCGCCGGTGCCACCCGGCATGACCCGGCTGCCCGCGCCCGGGGAGTACTACGTCTCGCCGGCGCTGGCCTCGTTGCTGGCGTCGACGCCCGCCGACCAGCTCGGCGATCGCTTCCCGGGGCGCCAGGTGGGTGTCATCGGCGACGCCGGGCTCGCCTCGCCCGACTCGCTCATCGCCGTGGTCGGGCGCACGCCGCAGGAGGTCGCCGGCATCATCGGCGCCACGAAGATCACCCGGATCGTCAGTGTCTCGCCGCAGGACTGCAGCGGCTGTTACGTGGGCGTCGGCAGCGACGGGATCACCCTGATCCTGTCCGTGGTCGCGGCCGCCCTGCTGTTCCCCCTGCTGATGTTCATCGGCACTGCCACCCGGCTGGCCGCCGCCCGGCGGGAGCAGCGGTTCGCCGCGATGCGCCTGGTCGGTGCGACCCCCCGGCAGATCACGCTGATCGCCACCGTCGAGTCGACGCTCGCGGCGGCCGCCGGCACGCTGCTCGGTTTCGCGCTGTTCCCGCTGCTGCGGCTCGGGCTCGACCGGATCACCTTCACCGGGGAGCGGTTCTTCCTCGGCGACCTCTCGCTGACCTGGTTCAACGTGCTGCTGGTCGGGGCCGGGGTGCCGCTGGGGGCGGCGGTGGCCGCCCGGGCCGCGCTGCGCCGGGTGCGGATCACCCCGCTCGGCGTCGCCCGGCGGGTCACCCCGCGACCGCCGCGCGCCTGGCGGCTGCTGCCGGTCGCGGCCGGGCTGTGCGAGCTGGCCTGGTTCATCGACCGGCGCCCGCGGACCACGAACGGGCAGACCGAGGCGTACCTCGGCGGGATCTTCCTCACCATGATCGGGCTGGTCGTCGCCGGGCCGTACCTGACCATGGCCGGTTCCCGGGTGCTGGCCCGCCTCGCCCGGCGCCCCGCGACCCTGATCGCCGGGCGACGGCTCGCCGACGATCCGCGAGCCGGGTTCCGGGCGGTCAGCGGCCTGATGCTCGCGCTGTTCGTGACCAGTGTCGCGACCGGCGTGATCACCTCGATCGTGGCGTACCGCGGCGAGACGCCGGTCGGCACCGCGACCTACGACAATCTGTCGATCGGCTGGTACCCGGACCACGGCGGGAAGCTGCCGGCCGCGGACACGCCGATCCCGGCCGGGCTGACCACTACGCCCGGGGTGCGGGACGTGCTGGTGGTTCGCTACCAGGGGATCGTCGGCAATCTGCCGACCGGCGCGATCGGCTGCGCCGACCTGACCCGCCACCCCGACCTGGGCCAGTGCCCGCCGGGAGCGCAGGTGGGTGCGGTCTACGCCGATCTGTCGCGCCCGGACTTCGGGTCGGACGTCTACGAGGCGTCGCCGATGACCCTCGCCCAGCTGCCGAGCCTGCCGGTGAACTCGTTCGTGGTGCTCACCGACGGGTCGCGGGCGGCGCTCGAACACTCCCGCACGCTGCTCGAGTCCACCTTCCCCGACGGCCGGTTCCCGTCCACCGAGAACGAGTGGCGCAGCGACTTCGCCCGCACGCTGGTGCAGTTCCAGCGCCTGGCCGACGTGGTGATCGTGGCGAGCCTGGTGATCGCCGGGTGCAGCCTCGCGGTCAGCCTGGCCGGCGGGATCAACGAGCGGAAACGGCCGTTCGCCCTGCTGCGGCTGACCGGGGTGCGGCTGGCCGAGCTGCGCCGGGTGATCACCCTGGAGAGCGCGGTGCCGCTGCTGGCGGTCTCGGCCGTGGCCATCGCGGCCGGGTTCACCGCGGCCGCGCTGTTCCTGCGCTCCCAGCTCGACTACGACCTCAAGCCGCCCGGGTTGTCGTACTACGTGCTGGTCGGTCTGGGTCTGGCGGTGTCGCTGGGGCTGATCGCCTCGACCATGCCGTTGCTGCGCCGGGTCACCGGCCCTCAGCAAGCCCGCAACGACTGAGTTGCACCCGGCGGCTTTCACAAGTCGCCGGGTGCGCGGCCGAATGGGCCGGGGTGCGAACCGACCTCCTCCTCGGCCAGGCCGACGACCTGCTGACCACCGGCCGGGCCGGCCGGGCCGCCACGCTGCTCGCGCCCGTGGTCGGCGAGGAGCCCGGCAACGTCGACGCCTGGCTGCTGCTGGCCCGGGCCCACCTGGCGCTGCGCCGTCCCGCCGACGCGCTGGAGGCGGCCCGGTGCGCCCTGCGGCTCGACCCGCACGGGCTCGAGGCCCTGTACTGGGTGAGCGCCGCCTACACCGCGTACGGGCGGCACGACCTGGCCGTCGCGGCCGCGGTCACCGCCGGGAACGAGGACCCGGGCAACCCGCGCCTGGTCGAGCGGCACGGCCGGGCCCTGCTCGCCGCCGGCCGCCTGGCCGAGGCCGAGCGGGTCCTCGCGGCCGGCGCCGAGTACGCGCACTACGACGCGGACCTGCAGGTCGCGCACGGGGTGGCGCTGTTCGCGGCGGGCCGGCCGCTGAGCGCCCGGGAGGCCTACGGGCGGGCCCTCGCGCTCGACCCCGGCCACCGGCAGGCGGAGGCCGAGCTGCGCCGCCTCGCCGCGGCCGAGCAGCGCATCGTCGACGCCGAGAGCCTGCTGCGGGTGACCGACGAGTTCGCCGAGCTGCTGCGGATCCCGGCCGGTGGCCGCCGGCCCGAGCCGGACGGGCGCGGGGCACTGGCCCACCTCACCTCGGTGGCGTTCGCCGTCTGCCTGGCCGCGCTGCTGGTGCTCGGCGTGCTCGACCGGCTCACCCCGCTCGACGTACCGCCCGCGCTGATGCTCGCCGTCCTCTGCGCCGCGGGCTCGGCGGCCTGCGCGACGGCGCTGACCAGGCGTACAGGCTGAAGACTGGACCCGTTCCAGCCGGATTCCAGGTTCACGTCAGACCCCGCGCTCATGCTGCCCGCGACGGCACGACACTCCGCCGTGCCGCAAGGGGGGAACACGCGCATGCGCAGATTCACCATGCTCAGAACGGCGGCGTGCGGCTTCGCCGTGGCCGCCGCGCTGGCCATGACCGCGGGGCCGGCCCACGCCGACGCCGTGCCGAAGCTCACCGCCTTCTCGGTGTCCGCGTCGGCCGTCGACGTCACCTACGGGGACGCGCACATCACCGTGACCATGTCGGTCTCCGACCCCGACGCCACCGGCGTCGGCACCGGTGACGTCATCGCGCACGGCCCGAAACGCGGCTACAACCCGGCCGGGCACCTCGTGCAGGTCGGCGGCACCGCCACCAACACCCAGTACCGCGCCGACATCACCCTGCCCGCGGGCAAGGCGGTCGACTACCGCATGGACATCAGCTTCCTGCCGGCCAACGAGTTCGCGCTGGTCGACCTGCAGTCCCAGCTGGTCGCCTCGGGCTGGGCGTACCACACCGTCGCGTCGGTGAGCGCGGTTCCGGCCGCCCCGGCGCACTTCACCTTCCACCGGGACGTGGCCGGTGGCCTGCCGGTCATCATCGTGGGCTGGGATCCGCCGGCGGCCGGGCAGCCGATCGCGTCCGGCTCGACCGTGACCAGCAGCGGCTGCGGCACCGTGAAGAGCAACTCGTACGCGAGCGTCTGGTTCGGCAGCGTGCCGTCCGGCACCACGACCTGCACGGTCACCGTGAGCCTGACCAACAGCGCCGGCAGCTCGCCGCCGGCGACGGCGTCGGCCCGGGTCTGAGGAGCACCCCATGATCAAAATCGCGATGGCACTGGTCTTCGCGGCCCCGGTCGCGCCGGCCTGGGCCATCACTCCCACCGTCAACCCGTCGCCGGTCACCAACGAGTTCAACGCGGTGTCGGCACGCACCACGACCGACGCCTGGGCGGTCGGCGACTTCCTGGGCCCGAACGACGACGACGGCCTGGTCATGCTGGCCGAGCACTGGAACGGCACGGCCTGGTCGCAGACGCCCACGCCGAACATCTTCCGCGTCGACGAGAAGCTGAACGCGGTGTCGGCGTCCTCGGCCACCGACGTCTGGGCCGTCGGCTCGCAGAACATGACCGGGTTCAAGCACACCGACCCGATCGCCGCGCACTACGACGGCACCGGCTGGACGATCGTGCCGACCCCGGCCACCACCGGCGGGTCCAAGTCGATCCTCTTCGGGGTCGCGGACCTGAGCAGCACCAACGCCTGGGCGGTGGGCCGCAGCGAGGGCAACCGGGCGCTGATCGAGCACTGGAACGGCACGGCCTGGTCGATCGTGACGGCGCCGGTCCCGGCGGTGCCGGCCGGCGAGACGTTCGTCGGCACCACGCTCAACGCGATCTCGGCGCGGTCCGCGACCGACATCTGGGCGGCCGGCTACACCCAGTCCGGCAAGGGCACGGCCGCCAACAGCTACACGCTGACCATGCACTACAACGGCACGGCCTGGTCGATCGTGCCGAGCCCGAACCCGGCCGTCCGCAGCGCGATCAACGGCGTACGGCAGCAGCTGAACGGCGTCGTCGAGATCTCCGCGAACGACGCGTGGGCGGTCGGCAACACCGTCGACACGGTCAGCGGCAGCTTCCAGCCGAACGGCCCGATCGCGATGCACTGGAACGGCACGGCATGGTCACTGGCGACCGTGCCGGCCGGGGTCACCACCAGGCTGGCCGCGGTCACCGCCAACTCGTCCGGCACGGTCTGGGCGGACGGCGACGGGGCGATCCTGCGCTTCAACGGCACGAGCTGGACGACCGAGACGGTCCCCGGCGCGCCGCTGCTGAAGGGCATCGGCTCGGTGCCCGGCACGGCCACGGAAGCCTTCGCGGCCGGGTCCGCGGCGGGCACGTACGTGGCGCATCACCTCTAGAGAAACCTGGAGAGATACAGGGAGACGGCGGCGTGCCGGGTGGCGGCCCGGCACGCCGCTCTACTCTTCCCGCAGTTTCCGGAGCAGCCGGGTCAGGTCCGCACGGTCGGCATCGGTGAGCGAGGCGAAGAAGCGCTCGCTCTCCGCCTGCCGGGCCGCCTTGATCGCGGTGGCCGTCTCCCGGCCCTTCCCGGTCAGCGACAGCAGCGTGGCCCGGCGGTCGTCGGGGTCGGGATGGCGCTCGGCCAGGCCCATCCGGGCGAGGTCGTCGGCCACCTCGGTCGCCGACCGGGCCGCGATGCGCAGGTGGTCGGCGAGCCCGCTGAGCCGGATGTCGCCGTGCCTCGACAGCACGCTCAGCGCCCGGGCCAGCGACGGGGAAAGGTCCCACGGCTCGAGCGCGACCCGCTGGCGGTGCCGCAGATCGTGCGCCACCGACCAGAACGCCTCCGAGAGGCCCGCCGCGTCCACGCGGAATACGGTAGCAGGGGTTGCTGTTCTTACCTCATGATGAGGTAACCTCAGTAAACCCCTACCGAGAGAAGGCGCCCTTGCCGAGGCCCGAGCGCAAAGTCACCGCCACCGAGAAGAAGCAGGCGCGCGAGGTCTCGCTGCGCCGCATCGGCGGACTGTTCCGCGAGCACACCTGGTCCCTGACCGTCGTCGTCCTGATCATCGTGATCTCGTCGATCGTCGGCATGGCCTCCCCGTTCCTGCTGCGCGAGGTCATCGACGTCGCGCTCCCCCACGCCGACCTCACGCTGCTGGTCTGGCTGGTCACCGGCATGGTCGCCGTCGCCGCCGTGACCGCCGCGCTCGGCGTCGTGCAGACCTGGATCTCCACCGCCGTCGGGCAGAGGGTCATGCACCGCCTGCGCACCGACGTCTTCACCCACCTGCAGCGCCAGTCCATCGGCTTCTTCACCCGCACCCGCACCGGCGAGGTGCAGTCGCGCATCACCAACGACATCGGCGGCATGGAGTCGGTCGTCACCTCCACCGCCACCTCGATCGCCGCCAACCTCACCACCGCGATCGCCACGCTCGCCGCCATGGCCGCGCTGTCCTGGCAGCTGTCGCTGGTGTCGCTCGTCGTGCTGCCGCCGGCCGTCTGGCTCTCCCGCCGGGTCGCCCGCATGCGCCGCGAGATCACCGCGCAGCGCCAGCGCGAGCTGGCCGACCTCAACGTCACCATCGACGAGGGCCTGTCGATCAGCGGCGTCCAGCTCGCCAAGACCATGGGCACCGCGCCCGCCCTGATCGACCGCTTCACCGCGTCGTCGCGCCGCCTCATCGACCTCGAGCTGCGCTCCGAGCTGGCCGGCCGCTGGCGGATGGCCGCGATGACCATCGTCTTCGCCGGCATCCCCGCCGTGATCTACCTGGCCGCCGGCATGCCGTTCACCGCCGGCACGCTGAGCATCGGCACGCTGGTCGCGTTCACCGCCCTGCAGGCCGGCCTGTTCCGCCCGCTGCTCGGCCTGCTCAACGTCGGGGTCCAGCTGACCAGCTCGCTCGCGCTGTTCGCGCGCATCTTCGAGTACCTCGACCTGCCGGTCGAGATCGAGGAGCCGGCCCGGCCCGTGCACATTCCGGCTCCGCGCGGCCACTTGCGCTTCGAGGATGTGACTTTCGCGTACGCGGGGAGCGAGGCGGCCGCCGTCGCGGGCGTCACCCTCGACGTGCCCGCCGGGACGTCCCTGGCGCTGGTCGGCGAGACCGGCTCGGGCAAGAGCACGATCGCGGCCCTGATCGCCCGCCTGTACGACCCCACCGCGGGCCGGGTCACGATCGACGGGGTCGACGTGCGCGACCTGTCGCTGGCCGACCTCGCGTCGATCGTCGGCGTGGTCAGCCAGGAGACGTACCTGCTGCACACCACCGTCCGGGAGAACCTGCGGTACGCGCGCCCCGGCGCCACCGACGAGCAGATCGAGGCCGCGGCCCGCGCCGCCCAGATCCACGACATGATCGCCGGCCTGCCCGACGGCTACGACACCATGGTCGGCTCCCGCGGTCACCGCTTCTCCGGCGGCGAGAAGCAGCGGATCGCGATCGCCCGCACGCTGCTGCGCGACCCCCGCATCCTGGTGCTGGACGAGGCCACCAGCGCGCTGGACAACGAGACCGAGCGGGCCGTGCAGCGGGCCTTCGACGAACTGGCCCGCGGCCGCACCACGGTCACCATCGCCCACCGCCTGTCCACCATCCGCGACGCCGACCAGATCGTCGTCGTCGACCACGGCCGCGTCCTCGAGTCCGGCACCCACGACGCCCTGGTCGGCGCCGGCGGCCGCTACGCCGCCCTGGCCGCGTAACCGCGCCGCCTCCCGCTCGCCGCCGATCCCTCAGCCGGGCGCGCCAATTGCCGATACCGCTGGGCGACCCCGACTTCCCCCGCGAGAAAGGACCCCGATGGCGCAGACCACCCGGGAGATGCCGGTCCGGGCCGACGGTTGGCGGCCCACCGACCCGGTCCTCGAGGCGATCATCAAGCGCTGCATCGCCGACGCGGAGGCCGGCGCCTCCCGCGACGGCGTCCGCGAGTACATGGCCGGCGCGATGATCCTGATAGTCCTGGCCGTCCTGATGCTGCTGGCCGGCCAGTCCGCCACCGTGGCCATCCTGATCCCGGCGGCCCTGTTCGCGGCCGGCGCCCTCTACATGATCAGCAAGGCCAAGCCGGTCCCGGTCCAGCGGGCCAAGGCCCTGGCCCCGATGGGCGGCCCCGGCCGCCTGCCGGCCGGCTACCTGGTCCACCCGGGCGCCTGGAACGCCGGCATGGCCGAGCACGTCGCCTTCCTGCCCGAGTCCCAGCTGCAGGCGGCGGCCGGCATGTGCGCCACCTTCCCCGGCTCGGTCGACGACCTGCTGATCTTCACCGGCACGATCGCCGCCCAGTTCCCGCAGCCCAAGCACCACCTGACCCCCGACGACGTGGCGCACCGCACCCGCGACCTGGTCCGCGTGGGCCTCCCGGTGATCCGCGAGTTCAACCAGAAGTACCCGCCCCCGGCCCCCGACGCCGGCGGCAAGAAGGGCAAAAAGAAGAAGTAGCTCCCCGAAACGGCCGGTCCCCCCAGGACCGGCCGTTTCTGCTAGGGCCCGTATCAAAGTGGGGGCCGGAGCGAGGCGAGGTTCAGGTGTCGTCTGGGTGTGCGCCGCGGGCGCCCGAATACCGGGGTTGTATTCGGGTGTTCGCGGCGTGCGGCCAGACGGCGGCTGGGCCACGCCGCAGCCCGTCTCCCACTTTGATACGGGCCCTAGGGCCGGGGAGCGCCCGCGAACGGCACCTGAGCCGGCCCGGCCGTCACGCCGGCCGGGTGCGACCAGCGGCCACGCCGGGCGAGCTCGGGCAGCACACCCTCACCGAACCAGTACGCCTCCTCGAGATGCGGGTAGCCGGAGAGGATGAACTCGTCGATGCCCAGCGACGCGTACTCCTCGATGCGGTCGGCGACCTCCCGGTGGCTGCCGACCAGGGCGGTGCCCGCGCCGCCGCGCACCAGGCCGACACCGGCCCACAGGTTGGGCGCGACGACCAGCCCGTCGCGGGTGCCGCCGTTGAGGTCGAGCATGCGCCGCTGGCCGACCGACTCGCTGCGCCGCAGACCCGCCTGGACGGCGGCGATGTCCTCCTCCGACACGCCGCGCAGCAGCCGCTCGGCCTCGGCCCAGGCCTGCCCGGCGGTGTCCCGGGTGATGACGTGCAGCCGGATGCCGAAGCGCATGTCCGGCCGCAGCGTGCGGATCCAGGCCAGCTTCTCGGCGACCTGAGCCGGCGGCTCGCCCCAGGTGAGATAGACGTCGGCGTGGGCGGCGGCGACCGGGCCGGCCGCCTTCGACGAGCCACCGAAGTAGATGGCCGGCGACGTCTCCGGCACGTGGGCGAGCCGCGCCCCCTCGACGTGCAGGTGCTCACCCTCGTACGAAATGGTCTGGCCCTGAAGAAGGCCCCGGACGATGCCGAGGAACTCACCCGTGCGCGCATAGCGCGCGTCCTTGTCGAGGAAGTCGCCGAACTGGCGCTGCTCGGCGGACTCGCCCCCGGTCACGACGTTGAGCAGCAGGCGCCCGCCGGACAGCCGCTGGAACGTGGACGCCATCTGCGCCGCCAGCGTCGGCGAGAGCAGTCCCGGCCGGAACGCGACCAGGAACTTCAGCCGCTCGGTGACCTGGCTGAGCATCGCCGTCGTCAGCCAGGCGTCCTCGCACCAGGCCCCGGTTGGCGTGAGCGCCCCCGCAAAACCGAGCTGCTCGGCCGAGCGGGCGACCTGCCCGAGATAGCCGACGGAGGCCGGGCGCACGCCGCCGGCGGCACCGACCGGGACGCCGTGCCCGCCGCCGACGATGTCGCGGCTGTCGCCGTTGGTGGGCAGGAACCAGTGGAACTCCATGGCCACACCCTACCCAGATATCCTATGGGTGAGATAGGGCGTTCGACTCCTCCAGACCGGCCAGGATCGCGTCGATGGCGGCCAGCATCTCCCGGGTGCGGGGGCGCAGCCGGGAGAGCGGCTCGATCGCGGCGTCCAGGTCGCCGTCGCGGGCCACCTGCTCGAGGCGCTCGCAGACCGCGGCGAGATCCGGCACGCCGAGGTTGGCCGCCACCCCCTTGAGCTGGTGGGCCTGCTCGCGGAGGCGGTCGGCGTCATCGGCCGCCACCGCCTGGTGGATCTCCTCGACGTGGCCGGGGGCGTGCGCGCTGAGCCGCCGCAGCAGCCCGGCCAGCTCGGCCGGCCCGAGCGCGGCGCCCGCGCCACGCAGCTGGTCCAGCCGTCGCTCGATCTGCCGGTGGGGGCCGACCGGCCGCGCCCACCGCTCCAGTGCCAGGCCGACGGTCGCCGGCATCAGCGGCTTGGCCAGGTGGTCGTCCATGCCCGCGCCCAGGCATCGCGCCCGGTCCTCGGGCAGCGCCCCGGCGGTCATCGCGATGATCGGCACATGCGGGCTGGTGCCCTCCGCGCGGCGGATCGCGGCGGTCGCCTCGTAGCCGTCCATCTCCGGCATCAGGCAGTCCATGAAGATCGCCTGGTAGTCCTGCATGGCGGCCTTCTCGACCGCCTCGCGGCCGTTGGCGGCCACGTCGGCGCTGTACCCGAGGTTGGCCAGGATGCCGAGGGCCACGGTCTGGTTGATGTCGTTGTCCTCGACCAGCAGCACGTGCCCGCGCCCCAGCGGCGACGCGGGGGTGATGCGCAGGGCGCGGTCCTCGGCCGGCGGGGCGAACAGGCCGACCAGCGCGTCGTACAGCTGGGACTGCCGGACCGGGCGGGTGAGCACCGCGTTGAAGCCGGCCGACCGGGCCCGCCCGGGCGGCGACGGCTCGCCGCCGACCAGCACCAGCTTGGGCGTGGGGATGACCGGGTCGCCGACGATCATCGGCGGCAGGTCGGCGCTGTCCAGGATGGCCACGTCGAACGGCCGGCCCGCCTCCGCCGCCACCACCAGCGAGCCGATCGCGGACGCCTCGTCGGGCACGGCCGAGGTCTCGACCACCCAGGCGCCCAGCTGGTCGGCGATCGCGGCCGTCTCGGCGCCGGCCATCAGCAGCACCCGCAGCCCGTCGAGAGCGTGCCGGCGCGGTGACTCGGCGTCCTCGACGGCCGGCCACAGTGCCACCGTGAACCAGAACGTGCTGCCCGTCCCGGCCTCGCTGCGCAATCCGATCTCGCCGCCGAGCGCCCCGACCAGCTCCCGGCTGATCGCCAGGCCCAGCCCGGTGCCGCCGAAGCGCCGGGTCGTGCCGGCGTCGGCCTGGATGAACGGCTCGAACAGCCCGGCCTGCTGGTCGGCGTCGATGCCGATGCCGGTGTCGGACACCTCGAACCGCACCGGGACGCTGCCCGGCGGGAAGTCGCCCACCGCGGGCTCGGCGGTCACCGCGACGGTGCCGCTGGCGGTGAACTTCACCGCGTTGCCGGCCAGGTTGAGCAGCACCTGGCGCAGCTTGCCGGCGTCGCCGCTGACCAGGGCGGACAGGTCCGGGTGGCAGCGCGACGACACGGTCAGTTCCTTGGCGCCGGAGGCGTCGGCGACCAGACCGACCACCTCGTCGAGCAGCCGCCAGATCTCGAAGTTCGCCCGTTCGAGGACGACCTTGCCCGCCTCCAGCTTGGAGAAGTCCAGCACGTCGTTGATGACCGCGAGCAGGGCGACGCCGGCGCTGTTGATGCCCTGCGCGTACCGCCGCTGGGTCTCGGTCAGCTCGGTGCCCAGCAGCAGGCCGCTCAGGCCGATCACCCCGTTCATCGGGGTCCGGATCTCGTGGCTCATCGAGGCCAGGAACTGAGACTTGAGCCGGGCGGTCTCCACCGCCTGGTCGCGGGCCTGGGCCAGGGCCAGCTCGGTCTGCCGGCGGGCGCTGATGTCGCGGGCGAACGCGTGGAAGGTGGACGGGCCGTCCCGGCGGATCCGCCACATGGTCAGCTCGATCGGCAGCTCGGTGCCGTCGGCGCGCACCGCGCCCATCTCGGTCGGCCGGTCGAGCAGCCAGGCCCATCGTCCCTCGAGGACCCGGTCGAGCGCGGCGGCGTACCGGCGGGGCAGGATCGTGTCGACCACGTGCCGGCCGAGCACCTGCTCCCGGGTCCAGCCGAAGACCTGCTCGGCCTGCCGGTTCCACTCGGTGATCAGGCCGCGGTAGTCCATGCTGACGAACGGGTCGCTGGCCGCCGTCATGATCGTCTGGAACTGCTCGCGCTCGAAGCGCAGCCGCCGCTCGGCCTCGACCTCGGCGGTGATGTCGTGCGAGATGGTCGACGCGCCGACGATCGTGCCGTCCGGGTCGCGGATCGGCGCCATGCTCAGCGAGACGTAGATCGTGCTCCCGTCGTGCCGCATCCGCCGGGTCTCGTGGTGCTTGATCAGCTCGCCGGAGCGGACCCGGGCCAGCAGCCGCTTCTCCTCGTCCGGCCGGTCGAGCGGCAGGATCACGGTCACGTCCCGGCCGATCATCTCCTCGGCGGTGTAGCCGTAGAGCCGCTCGGCGCCCGGGTTCCAGGTCAGGATCGTGCCGTCGAGGGTCTTGCTGACGATCGCGTCGCTGGAGGCGGCCACGATCCCGGCGAGCTGGGCGTCGGACTGGGCCTGCGCGAGCCGCTCGGTGATGTCCTGCACGGTGGCGAACACGACGGTGCCGCCCTCGCCCTCGACCGCCGACAGGTTGATCTCCACCGGGCACTCGGTGCCGTCGCCGCAGTGTGCGGTCAGCTGTACCGGCCGCGGGGGTGGCTCGTCCAGCGGCAGCGGGACCAGCGCGTCCACCGGCATGCCGATGAGCTGGTCCCGGCGGCGCCGGAAGACCTGGCCGGCACGCGCGTTGGCGAGCAGCACCGAGCCGTCGGTGTCGATACAGAGCATCGCCTCCGGCGAGGCGTCCAGCAGGGCCTTGAACTTGCTCTCCGCGATCCGCAGCCGGGTGATCTCGGTGGTCACACCGCAGACCGCGTACGCCTGACCGCCCTCCTCCCGCAGCGCGAAGAGCGTGGTGATGAACGTCCGCGTGCCGTGCTCGCCGGTCATCTCGTCCTCGAAGACCAGCGGCCCGTCCGCCTCGACCACGAGCCGGTCGCGGCGCCGCATCTCGGCCAGCCTCTCCGGCGTGTGCACGTCCCGGTCGAAGCGGCCGGTCGTCGTTCCCGGGGGGATGCCGTAGAGCTCCTCGAACGCCGCGCTGGCCATCCGGTAGCAGCCGTCCAGCCCCTTGATCGAGAACGCGGTCGGGGTGTTGCGCAGGATCGTCTCCATCTGGACGTGCCGGCCGAGATCGACACGCGCGGCGATGGTCGCCTTCTCCATCCGGGCCGCCCGCGAGCCGGTGACCAGGCTGACGATCGAGACGATCCCGACGTTCGCGGCGACCAGGAACGCGGCCTCCAGCTGCGCGTCGTACCAGCCGGCGGCGACCAGCCAGCCGGTCATCGGCAGCACGATCAGCGCGGCGGCAAGCATCCGCCGCGTCTGCATGGCGCTCACCGTGTGGTCGGCGAGCACCCACACCAGCCCGGCCCCGGGCGGCCCGTCCCCCGCCGCCGGGAACCCGGGACCCGCGAACCCGGGACCCCACGGGGCCAGCGCCGCGGCCGCGGTCGCCACGATGCCGGCCGCGGTGGCGAGCGACAGCGCCCGGTACCCGGTCGAGCCGGTCAGCGCGGGCGCCTGGAAGGCCAGGCCGTACACGGCGAGCAGGCCGATCACGCCGCCGCAGATGGCCGCCGCCTGCCCGGCCGCGATCCACGGCGGCCGGCCGCGCTCCGTCAGCAGCTGCGCCACCGCGAGCACGAGAAACCCGGTGATCGCGCCCGGGGTCGGGTGCATCTCGCCGGCCTGGGTGATCAGCGGCAGGATCATGGTCCGCGGCGCGAGCCCGTCGCCGAACCGGTCGTCGAACATCCCGGCGACCGCCGTGACGGCCGCCAGCAGCGGAAACACGGCGACGGACCCCCGGCGCCGCAGGAACGTGCCCGCCCCGAGCAGGATCAGGCAGAGCGCGGGGACCAGGACCGGCGCGGCGAGCAGCGCGACGCCGAGCGCGACCGTCAGCGAACCCAGGGCCTGCGAGAAGAACCGGGCGAGCCGGGATGCCGGCCGCTCACCTGCCGCCGGGGACGATGACATATATCCGGAATATCACTTGGATTGCTGATTTGTGGCGGTAATTTTGTAGGAGGTGACGCACGGGCCGAAGGAGGGATGCCGTGGCGACGGTGCTCGTCGTGGACGATGTGGCGGCCAACCGGGAGCTCATGGCCATGCTGCTCGGCTACCGGGGGCACGAGGTGATCGAGGCCTCGGACGGCGCCGACGCGCTCGCGCTCGCCCAGAGCCGCCACCCCGACGTCGTCGTCTCCGACGTGCTCATGCCCGGCATCGACGGCCTCGAGCTGGTGCACCGGCTGCGGTCGGCCCCCGACGAGCGGGCCGCGCACGCCCCGGTCATCTTCTACACCGCGAACTACCTCGAGCCCGAGACCCGGCCGATCGCCGAGGCCTGCGGCGTCTCACAGGTGGTGCTGCGCAGCGCCGACCCGCGCGAGCTGCTCGACGCCGTCGACGTCGCGCTGCGCAACGGCCCGGTCGAGATCACCCCGCGGCCGGCCGACGAGTTCGCGGCCGTGCACGCCCGCGCCATCAACGCCAAGCTCGTCGAGAAGGTGCGCGCGCTGCGGCACACCGAGCGCCGGTTCGAGGCGATGGCCGCCTCCTCCCCGGTCGGGATCGTCCTGCTCGACGCGGACGGCTTCGCCACGTACGCCAATCCCCGCCTCTCCGAGATCACCGGCCTGCCCGCCGACCGGCTGCTGGAGCGGGGCTGGCTGGCCTGCCTCGAGCCGGACACCCACGCCGAGGCGGTCGAGGTCGTACGGGCCGGCCCGGCGCACGCCGCCGACGCGGTCGAGCACCGCTACCGCAACCGGTTCGTCCGCGACGACGGCGACGCCCGCTGGCTGCGCGTGCACCTGCGCCCGATCGGCGACGCCGAGACCGGGCTGGCCGGCGCGGTCGTCATGGTCGACGACGTGACCGACCTGGTCGCGGCCGAGGAACGGGCGGCGCGGGAGATGCGCCAGCGGCAGGACGAGGCCCGCCGGCGCGACGCTGAGCGCCTCGACAGCCTGCGGCGGATGGCCGGCGGCATGGCGCACGATTTCAACAACCTGCTCGGCGCGATGCTCGGCTTCCTGACGCTGGCCATCGAGCAGATCACCGAGGAGATGGAGGCGGGCCGCCTCTCCCCGGCGGCGGGCGCGGCGCTGCTGGGCGACCTCGGGCAGGTGACCAAGGGCGGCGAGCGGGCCACCAAGCTGACCGAACAGCTGCTGGCGTTCGGCCGCCGCGAGATCAGCCAGCCCGCGGTCGTCGACGTCGACAAGTTCCTGGCCGACGCGGCCGGAGCGCTGGCCGAGGCGGCGGGCCCCGGCATCAAGCTCGACCTCCGGCCGGGCGACGTCCCGCCGGTCATGATCGACCCGCGCCTGCTCGAACGGCTGCTGCACATCCTCGTACACAATGCTCGCGACGCCATGCCGGACGGCGGGACGATCACCGTGACCACCGGCCGGGTCCCCGCCACCGGCCACGCCACCATCAGCGTCGCCGACGACGGGCGCGGGATGCCGGCCGACGTACGGGCGCGGGCCTTCGAGCCTTTCTTCTCGACGAAGGCCGGCAGCCGCACGGCCGGGCTCGGGCTGGCCACGGCCCACGGGGTCGTCACCCAGGCCGGCGGCGAGCTCACGCTGACCTCGGCCCCCGGGCAGGGCACCACCGTGCTGATCACGCTGCCGGCGGCGCCCGCCGCGACCGGAACGGCCGCCGACGCGACCAAGCCGGGGGCGGCGCCGGCCGTGCGGGGGACGCAGACCGTCCTGCTCGTCGACGACGAGCGCGATCTGCGCGAGGTGACCGCCCGGTTCATCGCGAAGGCCGGTTACCAGGTGCTGACCGCCGCCAACGGGAACGAGGCCCTGCGGGTTGCCGAGCAGCACGCGGACGCCATCGACTGCCTGGTCACCGACGTGATGATGCCGGGGATGGACGGGCGCCAGCTGGCCCACCGCTTCCTCTCCGACCGCCCGGACACCAAGGTCGTCTTCATCTCCGGGTACGCCGAGGCGCTGATCGACGATCAGGGGCGGTCGCTGGAGCCGGGGCGGACCATCCTCGCCAAGCCCTTCACCAGCGCCGAGCTGACGGCCGCCCTCAAATCCGTGCTCGCCGGCTGACAGTTCAGTCTTTCCTTTATTCAGCGGACGCTGTACTTTCGCGGCGTGGAGACGTTGACGCACGGCCAGGTGCTGGCCCGGTTCGGCCACGCCCTGTCCGACCCGGTGCGAGCCCGGTTGCTGATGGCGCTGCGGGACGGCCCCGGCTATCCGGCGCAGCTGGCCGACCTGCTCGGCACGAGCCGGCAGAACCTCTCCAACCACCTGGCCTGCCTGCGGGGCTGCGGTCTGGTCGTGGCGGTGCCGGAGGGCCGCCGCAGCCGGTACGAGCTGGCCGACCCCCGCCTCGCGCACGCTCTCGGCGATCTGCTCGGCCTGGTGCTGGCGGTCGATCCGGCCGCCTGCCCGTCCGCGGCCGAGGACGGGTGCTGCTGATGACCGCGCTGCCGATCCTCGGCGGACCGCCGGCGCGACGGCGGGCCGTCCTGATGCGGCGGGTGCGGTGGCTGGTCGCCGCGACGATCACCTACAACGTCGTCGAGGCGGTCGTCGCGATCACGGCCGGCACCGTCGCGTCGTCGACGGCGCTGGTCGGCTTCGGGCTGGACTCGGTCATCGAGGTGTCCTCGGCCGCGGCGGTCGCCTGGCAGTTCTCCGGCCCCGACCACGAGCGACGGGAACGGACCGCCCTGCGGATCATCGCCGTGTCGTTCTTCGCGCTCGCCGCTTACGTTTCGGTGGAGTCGGTCCGGGCGCTGCTCGGCGGGGAGCACGCGGGACACGCGCCGGCCGGGCTGGTGCTGGCGGCCGTCTCGCTGGTGGTGATGCCGGTGCTCTCGGCCGCGCAGCGCCGGGCCGGGCGGGAGCTCGGCTCCGCGTCGGCGGTGGCCGACTCCAAGCAGACCCTGCTCTGCACGTACCTGTCCGCCGTGCTGCTGGCCGGGCTCGCGGTGAACTGGATGTTCGGCTGGTGGTGGGCCGACCCGCTCGCCGCGCTGGTCATCGCCGCCGTCGCGGTCAGGGAAGGCCGTTCGGCGTGGAGAGGCGATGCCTGCTGCGCGCCGACGGCGCGGCAGCCGGGCGCCGGTTGCGCGGGCGGCTGCTGCACCCCCGGCGCTGGTCCCACCCGCTGAACCGCCGTTCCGCGCCGGTCACGCACGGCCGGCGGCTGGGCCGGCGTGCCATGGCCCGGGCCGCTGCCTGGTCGCGCGCGGTGCCGCCCGTCGCGGCCGGTGGGGACGCGGACCCGGAAAGGGGTCTAGACCCAGTGTTCGGCCAGCAGGGCGACGCCGAGGATGACCATGGCGGCGCCGGAGAAGCGCGTGGTCAGGCGGGCGGCGGTGGGGCGGGCGCGGAGCACCGAGCGGGCCAGGACGCCGACGCCCAGGTAGCCGGCGCCGCAGTTGGCGGTGTGCAGGGCGCCGAGGAGGGCGATCTGCAGGGCGGCCGGCCAGGTGCCGCCGGGGTCGGTGAACTGCGGCAGCAGGGCCAGGAACAGCAGCAGGCCCTTGGGGTTGAGCCCGCTGACGCCGAAGCCGCGGACCAGGGCCCGGCCGGGGGTCGCCGCGACCGAGCCGCCTGCCATGGGGCCAGAGGCCGCGGGGCCGGCCACCGCGGGGCCGGCCACTGCGCGGCCAGCCACCGCCGGAAGGGCCGGCGGGCGGGCCAGGATCCCGGCGCCGAGCCAGACCAGGTAGGCCGCGCCGGCGAAGGTCAGCGCGGTCAGCACGACCGGAGTGCGGGCCACGAGCGCCGCCACGCCCGCGGCCACGACGGCGGTCAGGACCACGTAGCCCAGCAGGATGCCGGTCACCGCCGGCCACACCGCGCGGTCGCGGAGACCCGCGGCGATCACGTACGCCCAGTCGGCGCCCGGAACGAGCACCAGCAGGGCCGACATGGCCCAGAAGCCGAGGGCGAGACCGAACGCCATACCCGGCAGATTAGGCTCATCGGGGCGAAAGGTGCTTCCAAGTCTTGCCCCGTCCGGGGCGTACGGGGGAAGAATCTTCTTCGTGGATGACGTAGATCGGAAGATTCTTGCCGAGCTGCAGCAGGACGGCCGGCTGACGGTCACCGAGTTGGCCGCGCGGGTGCGGCTCAGCCTCTCCCCCTGCCACCGGCGGCTGCGCGATCTGGAGCGGTCGGGGGCGATCCGCGGCTACCGGGCCGTCGTCGACCCGGAGGCGCTGGGGCTCGGTTTCGAGGCGGTCGTGTTCGCGACGATGCAGCAGGGCGACCGGGACACGGTCGCGGCGTTCGAGGAGGCGGTCGCGGCCATCCCGCACGTGGTGCTGGCCCAGCGGCTGTTCGGCGATCCCGATTACCTGCTGCGGGTGGTCAGCGCCGACCTGCCCGCGTTCCAGCGGCTCTACGACGAGCGGCTGGCCACCCTTCCCGGCGTACGGCGGCTGACCTCGACCCTGGTCATGAAGCAGGTGGTGCGGGATCGACCACTGCCATGAGGACGGCGGCGACGGTCGACACGTACGCCTCGTTGTCGAGAGTCTCGTCCCAGGTGGTCTGCAGCTGCAGACCCTGGTAGATCGAGATCAGCACCCGGGCCAGCGCGCCGGGGTCGATGCCCGCGGCCAGCGGCACGCCGGCCAGCGCCGCGGCCACGGCCGTCCGCGGATCGTCCACGTTGCGCCGGGCCAGCTCGCGGATCCGCGGGTTGCGCACCGCCTCGGCCCAGATCTGCACCCCGAGCCGCAGCCGGGCCGCCGCCGCGGGATCGCCGGCCGAGCGCAGGTAGTCGAGGTAGGCCGCGACGCGCGAGTCGACCGTGCCCGTGGCCAAGACCTGGCGCTGGTCGTGCCACTCGGTGACGATCGCGGCGATCACGTCGTCCTTGCCCTCGAAGTACCGGTAGACCAGGCCCGCGCTGATCCCGGACTCGCGCACGATGTCCTGCATGCTCGTACGGTGGAAGCCGTCGCGGGCGAAGCAGGCCGCCGCCGCGTCGAGGATCTGCCGGCGCCGGGCGGCCAGATGGGCGTCGCTGACCTTCGGCACTACTGGATCTCCGCCTCGGCGACGCGGTAGAAGGGTGCCGCGTCCTCGATCCGGCCCAGCGGCTGGAGGTAGCGTTCGGCCGCGTCCCGGGTGGACAGGTCGAGCGCCAGGCGCATGCCGCGCGCCGCGAGATAGCCGGGCAGCGCGGCCGGGTCGAAGCCGAACGTCCACGGCTCGCCCTGGCGGCGCACGGCCTCGGCCCAGCTGCCGGCGTCCACTTCGCCGTCGAGGACGCGCCGGTCGACGTACGTGAAAATCAATGAGCTCCCGGTGGCGGTGAGTGACGCGAGCCGCCGCAGGGTCGCGTCCACCGCGGGCTCGGACAGATAGTTGGTGACACCCTCCCAGACCACCACGGTCGGCTCGAGCGCCCCGAAACCGGCCGCGAACAGCGCGTCGCCGAGATCCTCGGTGAGCAGGTCGACGGGCACGTACCGGACGTGCCGGCGGCGCTCGGGCCGCACCGCGCCGCGCACGAGCCGCCGCTTCACCGCCTGCGTCGCCGGATGATCGGCCTCGTAGACCGCGACCCGCGCGATGCCGGGCAGCCGGTAGGCACGGCTGTCGTAGCCCGCGCCGAGCAGCAGCACCTGCCGCGCCCCCCGGCCCAGCGCCTCGATCACCAGGTCGTCGATGAGCCGGGTGCGCGCCACCGCCGACGGCCGCGGCCCCGGCCACCGGCGGTCGATGAACCGCGACAGGCGCAGCCCGACCGGCCGGACCCGCGCGGCCCGGGCGAGCAGCCGGTAACCCCCGTGCAGGAACCGCACGGCGAGGGGGTCGTCGAAGACCCGGTCGTGCCCGCGCGCCGTCTCGAGCGCCCGGAACAACGCCACCTGCTCGGCGGTGCGGCTGGCCCTGTTCTGCATACCCCGGAGAATAATGAACGAGCGTCCATTTTTCTAGAGCCTCATCAGTTCCGATCACGGATCGTCGTTGGACGCGGTCTCCCGCCCGGCGGAATGCTGATGACCATGACTGACGTCTACGACGAGCCGGCCGGGATCGCCCCGCGCGGCACCGTGATCGTGGCCGCGGGCCGGGGCGAGCACGCCGGCGCGTACGCCCGGTTCGGCAAGCGGATCTCCGCCGACGGCTACCGGGTCCGGGTCCTCCCGGACGTGACCGCCGACCTGGACGCCGCGTTCGACACCGCCGGAAAGCTGCTGGCCGACGACGCCCTGCCCGGGCCGAAGGTGATCGCCGGCTCCGACACCGGCGCGCTGTTCGCCCTGGCGCTGGGTCCCCGCCCCGACGCCCTGATCCTGGCCGGACTGCCGGTCGCCCGTCCCGAGGGGATCAATCTGCTCGGCGGCTGGGAGGCCGAGATCGAGGCCCGCACGGCCTGCCCGAACCACCGCCGCGTGCTCGGTGACGGCGCGTCGACGCTGCTCGCCCCGATCCCGCCCGCTCTCAGCGCTGCCGTGGAACAGACGAGCCTGCCCACTCTCGGGCTGCACGGCGACGCCGACCCGATCAGCCCGCTCGACGAGGCGCGGCCGCTGTACCCCGGCACCCTCGTCGCCGTCGCCGGCGGCCGGCACGATGTCCTCAACGACGTCAGCCACCGCACCGTCGCCGCCACGATCGTGCTCTTCCTCGAGCGCCTCCGGCTCGGCCCGTCCCTACCGGTCATCGCCGAGGCGCTCTGAGACATGAAACCCGTGGACCTCGCCCCATTGCCGTCCGTCACGCAGGCGTTGGCCTCACATGCGCGGGCGTACGACGAGAGCGGCGCGTTCCCGCGTGCCGGGCTGGAGATCGTCCACGAGGCGGGTCTGCTCACCGCCACGGTCGGCACGTCGCACGGCGGCCCGGGAGCCGGGGTGGCCGACCTGACCCGCATCCTGCTCGCCCTCGGCCGCGGGGACCCGTCGGTCGCGCTGATCGCCTCGATGACGCAGCTCCCGCATCTGCTGCAGGCGCACCGGCCGGCCTGGCCGGCGGCGCTCTACGAGCGGGTGCTCGCCGAGTCGGCCGTGTCCCGGACCCTGCTGAACACGCTGCGCGTGGAACCGGACCTGGGTTCTCCGAGCCGGGGCGGATTGCCGGCCACCACGGCCCGGCGTACGGCGGAAGGGTGGACGATCGACGGGCACAAGCGCTTCGTGACCGGGGCGGCCGGCCTCGCGTACCTCCTGGTCTTCGCGACCACCGACGAGCCGTCACCTAGGGTCGGTAATTTCGTGGTCCCGGCCGATGCCGCGGGCGTCAAGATCGTGCCCACGTGGAACCAGCTGGGCCTGCGCGCCAGCGGCAGCCACGACGTGATCCTCACCGGCGTCACGGTCCCGGCCGGCGACGTCGTCGATCTCGGGCCGCCCGGCGGCGACCCGCTCGCCGGGGCCGCCCTGCACGTGCCGCCGGCCGCCATCTACCTCGGTGTCGGGCGGGCCGCCCAGGAGCATTTCCACCGCTTCGCCCGCGAGCGCGTGCCGTCCAACCTGGGCCGGCCGGTCGCCGAGACCGACCGGTTCCGCGCGGCGGCCGGCGAGATCGAGGTCCTGCTGTCCACGGCCGAGCGTCTGCTCCTGGACGCCGCCACCCGCTTCGACGCCGGGCTGGCCGTCCCCGACGCGCTCTCCGCCCGGATCATCGCCAACCGGCACGCCGTCGCCGCCGTCACCCTCGCCACCCGGCTGCTCGGCAACCCCGGGCTGAGCCGCGACAACCCGCTCGAGCGCCATTTCCGGGACGTGCAGTCGGCCCTGGTGCACGCGCCGCAGGAGGATGTCGCCTTGATCGCGATCGGCAAAGACGCTTTGATGCGCGGATGACCCACGCCTGGCGCATCGAGGACCGTGAGTACCGCCGGCAGGAGGGGCGTCGCGGCCGGCGACACGCGTACACCCGGCTCGCCCCCGCCCGGACGGCGCTGATCGTGGTCGACATGGTGCCGTTCTTCGCACGGAGAACGCCTACGTCCGCGCGATCGTGCCGAACATCGCCACGATCGCCACCGCGCTGCGGAACGCCGGCGGGCTCGTCGTGTGGGTGCTGCCCGGACTCGCCGAGCCGTCCGCGGTGGCCCAGGAGTTCTACGGCCCGGAGCAGGCCGAGGTGTTCCGGCGCAGCGGCGGCGAGGGCTCGCCGCGGTCCCGGCTGTGGCACGAGTTCGAGGTGGACGACGCCGACCTGATCGTGGAGAAGACCGCCACCAGCGCGTTCTTCCCCGGCCGCTCCCCGCTGCCGGAGCTGCTGCCCGGGCGCGGCATCGACACGGTGCTGATCACCGGGACGGTCACCAACGTCTGCTGCGAGGCGTCCGCCCGCGACGCCAGCACCCTCGGCTACCGGGTCGTGATGGTCGCCGACGCGAATGCGGCCCGCCGTGACGAGGACCACAACGCGACGCTGTACACGATCTACCGGACGTACGGCGACGTGCGGCCCACCGCCGAGGTCCTCGATCTGCTTCACTGACCGCCCGAATCGGTGTTGCCAACCGCCACCGCGGCGAGCAACTGTGGGGTTGTGCCCCGGCGGGTTTGTGCCCCGGCATCCGTCACACAGTTGACGAGGAGGCGGCCATGCTCAAGGTGCGAATAGTGGTCGGCGCCGACGGTTCCCCCGGCGCGACAGCCGCGGTCCGGTGGGCCGCCGCCGAGGCGCAGCTCCGCCAGGCGGAGTTGCGGGTGCTCACCGCGTACCATCGCCGAGATCCGGGCCGGCACGGCGACGACGCGGCCAGCGCCGTCGTGCACGAGGCGGTCACGCAGGCCAGGACCATCGCCCCCGGGGTGGAGGTGCGCGGCATCGCCCTGCCCGGCTACGCGGCCCCGATGCTCCTGCACGCCGCCGAGGAGGCCGTGCTCCTGGTCGTCGGCGACCGCCGCCGGGGCAGCCTGCCCGGCCAGCCGCTCGGCTCGGTCGGCAGCCAGGTGGCCACCCACGCGAAGGCGTCGGTCGTCGTGGTCCGCGGCCGCGCCACCGACAACTCGGGCCCGGTGGTGGTCGGTGTGGACGACGGTCCCACCGCGGCGACGATCATCGGCCGCGCCTTCGAGGAGGCCGCGCTGCGCAAGGCCACGTTGCTGGCCGTGACCGCGAAGGCCAACGGCCACGGCACGCCCTCGCCCGCCGCCGAGGCCCTCGGCGCCGAGCTGGACCCCCAGCTCGATCCCTGGCGCGAGAAGTTCCCCATGGTCCAGTGCGACCGCGAGTACGCCTCCGGCCGCCCCGACAAGATCCTGGTCCAGCGCTGCCAGCAGGCCCAGCTGGTCGTGGTCGGCCCCCGCCGCCACGGCTACGAGGGCGTCATGCTGGGCGCTATCGGCTCGGGCCTGCTCCGCCGGGCCGAGTGCCCGGTCCTGATCGCGCGCTAGTCCGGCCGGTAACAAGGCGACGAGATCAGCAGGCGTACGCCCGGCGGCTGGCCGGCGCTCAGCTCGAGCCGATAGGTGTCGCCGGTCGTGGCACCGACCTCGGCCGACGTTCCGGCGGACTCGAGCGTGTACCCGTTGCGCTGCCACTCGCCCCGCACCTTCCCCAGCGTGGCCGCCTCCTGCCCGGCCGGCACCGTAAGCCGGTAGATCCCCTGCACGTAGAACATGTCGTCCGGGTCCGAGATCCCCCGCCCGTTGTCCCGCGGACACCCGGTGACGTTGGCCGCCGACTCACTGAACACGGCGATCCCGGAGGCGGCGAGGGTGATGCCCGCGTAGTTCTCGACCTTCGTGGTCGCGTCCTTCTGCGACATGGCCGGCAGATCGTCGCCGCCCCCGCACCCGGCCAGCACCATCGGCACGACGAGCAGGGCAAGCCACCGCACACGGGTCATCGCCCCAGCATCGACGCCTCCCCTGCCCACCGCCTCGCCCGCGCGAGATGACTAGCGCTCCAGTTCGGCACGCACCCTTTCCCAGAACACCAGCCGTTCCTTGTCCTCGGTGGGGCCGGCACGTCCCAGGCTCGCGGCGAGAACCCGCGCGACGGTGTCACCCGCCTCGACCGGTCCGGCCAGCGCTCCGGTGACGGCGCGGTGCACGAACGGCAAGTTGCTCGGGAGGGCGTGATACATCGCCTCGTAGAGCGGGCCGTCCGACACGCGCAAGGCAGCGAAGTCCTCATCCTTGGGTGCGACGCGGAAGCGCTCCGCGGCGCCGAAGGCGAAAGCACGTTCCAGCGCGGCGCTGATGATCCGCATTGCGGTCTCGGGCAAGACGCTGACGTCGCCGAGCGAGCGGGCACAGAAGGCGAGCAGAGCGTCCCGGTCCCCCGGCGGGGAGCCTGCGATCTCATCGAGCGCGAGGCGCAGCACGACCTCGGCGCCGTCCTCCACGTTCCGGTCGATGAGCTGCAGGGACAGCCGGGCGACGACCTCCCACTCGTTGTTCCGCACGTGCGCGGCCAGCGCCGCCCACACGCCCTCCGGCGTCCTCGCACTCCGAACCAGGTACTCCGCACCGAAGTACTCGAGAAACGTGCGGTGCGTGAACCCGAAGACCGGCTCGATCGCGGTCGACCCCACGTCGGTGAGGATCCAGGCCCGCCCGGCGCAGTAGTCCAGGAACTCGCCGGCCGCCTCCGCCGCGCTGTCGTCGTCGAAACCCTTCTCGATCAGGTACGACTGGAGGATCCGCAGAACCTCGCGCAGCGGCCGCTCCGGAGCCTGGTGCCCGGTGAGCAGGTGCCAGGCCAAGTACTGCACGGCGCCACGGACCCTGCCCTCGAAGCCCAGCCGCCGGCCGATACCGCGCATCCGGTCCCACCGGTCGAAGACCATGAGAGCGCAGCGTTCGTAGATCTGCCCTCGGTTCCGCGGGATGTAATGATCCGTCGAGTACATCGCGCACAGCACGCTGAGCAGCAGCAGGTTGCCGCGAAGATCCTCGATCGACGCGCTCTCCCGCAGAAACGACTTCGCGAGCCGGTCCTGTTCGGCGGGTGACGACTCGCTCTCCAGGGCAAACCAGCCTTTCACGTACGCCTCGACCCGCTCCCGATCGAACGGCGCCAGAACGAGCGTCCGGAAGAGGCTCTGGTCGAGACCGGCGTCCGCGTAGCCGACCCGCTGAGACGTGGCGACCACCGGCACGAGCGGGTACAGCTGGACGAAGCTCCCGATCAGGTCAGCGACCCGGCGGCGGAGCGCGACGTCGGTCAGCTCGTCGAGGCCGTCCAGAATGATCATTCCCCGGCCGTTGAGGAGCAGGTACTCGATGGTCTCGGGCGCGAGCACGACGTTGTAGGGATCCTTGGCGGAGATCGCCAGGTACTCGGCCAGCGTGCGGCCGCCCGCCTCCAGCGCGTCCGAGAAGTGACGGAGCACGACCAGGAACGGCACGATCATGCCGTCCCGATCGGCCGCGAGGTCATGACACAGCTTCTGAGCGAGCGTCGATTTGCCGGTGCCCGGGTCACCGAGAACGATGTGCCTCGCGCCGGGCTCGGCCAGCGCGCCGGGGGCGATCGTGGCGTCCTCGCGTGCCTCCGGACGGAGCTGCGGCTCGACGTACAACTGCTCCAGCGGGACGCTCCGCGCCTGGCCGAGGTGCGCCATCCGCATGACGGCGTGCAGCCGCGCGACCTGTGACCGCAGCAGCTGCAGTTCGTCGTGCGTCTCGCCAAGGTCGGCGAGGCGGCCCAGGAGCGCGCCGTTGCGAGCGGCCGCGCCCGTGACATGTCGTTGCGCGACGTCCGCCCCGGATACCGGCATGGATTCCCTGCCGGTGGCCTTGATCGCTACCAGCAGTGCGTCGAGAACGACATCGGCCAGGCCGGGCAGGCGATCCTCGGGCCGGCCGCCCGCAAGCCGCAGCCCTTGCCGGATCTGCTCGCGTACGGCCGAGAAATGGTCCGCCCGGAGTCGGGCCGAGACGTATGCCCGGGCAAAAAGGACCTGCCGAGCCACCTGGTCGAAGTCGGGCGAGGCCAGATAGCGAGCCAGGGCCGCCGCCCCTTCGGCGGACAGCCCGCCGATGACTCGGCCGACCGCCTTCGACACGGCCGGTTCCCATTCGGTCGCCACGGCAGCACCTTCCCATGGGGCGCGAGAGCGGTGCCACCCTCCCGCATCGAGGAAAAGGGATGGAGGTACGCGTCTGCGGGCGACAGAATCGCCGATTGTGCGCGACTGGCCTGCGGGCGTAACCGAGACGGACCTGGTCACGGCCTTGAAGTCGGGCTGGGACATCGAAGCGGGCGAGATCCGCTACCTGCCGGTGGGTGCCGGCGGCTATCACTGGTCCGCCGACGGCCGGTGGTTCCTCACGGTCACGGATGCCCGATTCGGCCCGCTGGAGCGGGCGCTGCGGACCGCCCGGGCGCTGCGCGACGCCGGGCTCACCTTCGTCCTGGCCGCGGTGCCGGCCGTGGACGGGTCGCCGCTGCGGCCGCTCGGGGTGCGGCACAACCTGTCGCTGTTTCCGCTGGTCGACGGCGAGTCGGGGGACTTCGGGCCGCACTCCGCCGACCGGGCCGCCGTGGTCGACCTGATCGCCGCCCTGCACCGGGCCACCCCGGCCGCCGACGGGCTCGCGCCGCCGGTCGACCTGCGGCTGCCCGGCCTCGACGAGCTGAACGCGGCTCTTGACGACCTCGGCACTCCCTGGACGTCCGGGCCCTATGCCGAGGCGGCCCGCGCCCTCCTGGCCGCCCAGGCCGTCGCGATCGGGCGGCGGCTGGCCGGGCTGGAGCGGCTGGCGGCCGAGATCGGTGGCGGGCCGCTGGTGGTGACCCACGGCGAGCCTCATCCGGCGAACATCCTGCGCACCCCGGGCGGGCCGCTGCTCATCGACTGGGACACGGTCCGGATCGGGCCGCCCGAGCGCGACCTGTGGCACCTGACCGCCGATCCGTTCGCCGAGACCTCGCCGGACGACGAGGCGATGATCCGGTACGCCGCAGCGACCGGCCACCGGGTCTCGTCCGCCGCCCTGGAGTTCTACCGCCGCATGTGGGAGCTCGACGACATCGCGGCCTACCTGTCCTACCTTCGCCGCCCGCACACGCCGGGCGGCGACGCCGCGGACGCTCTCAGCGAACTGCGCGGCTATCTGGAGTAGCGGCCCGGTCGATCACGTGGCGGCGCAGGGCCTGGGCGGCCGGCGACAGCGGACGGTCCCGGCGGTGGATCACGGCGATCGGCGGGTGCGGGATCGCCGGGTGCGGTTTGTGGATGTCGATCGCCGGGCCGGGGCGGGTCGCGGCCGACTCGGCCAGGAGGGCCACGCCGAGGCCGGCCGAGACCAGGTCGCGGATCGCGGCGGCGCTGTGGGTCTCGAACGGGATGCGCGGGGTGAAGCCGGCCGCCGAAGCCGCCGCGACCAGGATGCCGTGCAGGCCGCTGCCGGTGGGCAGGCAGATGAAGGGCTCGTCGCGCAGCGCGGCCAGCGACGTGGCCGAGCGGTGGCCGGGCGGGAGGGCCAGCACCAGGTGCTCGTCGGCGATGCGGCGGGCGGTGAAGCGGGGCGGCAGGTCGTCGTGGCGGGGGCCGATCACCAGATCGGTCTCGCCGGCGTCGAGCGCCGCGACCAGGGTGGCGATCAGGCCGGAGCGCAGCGACAGGTCGACCCCGGGATAGAGGGAGTGGAAGCCGGCGAGGGCCGCGGGCAGGGAGAGGTGCCCGAGCACGGCGGTGGCGCCCACGGTGACGCGGCCGCGCAGGACCGAGGTGAGCTCGGTCAGGTCCGTCCGGGCGCCGGCCACTTCGGACTGGATGCGGTCGTACCGGGCCAGCAGCAGCGAACCGGCCTCGGTCAGCGTCACGCGGCGGGTGGTGCGGGCGAAGAGCGCCACGCCCAGCTCGGCCTCCAGCGCGCGCACCTGGGCGGAGACGGCCGACTGGGCCAGTCTCAGGTGTTCGGCGGCCCTCGTGAAGCCGCCCTGGCGGGCCACCGCGGCGAACGTGTCCAGCTGGCGCAATTCCATGGATTCATCGTGCGCCACGCTGAATGCGTACGCGAAATTGTTTTGGACCCTGCCGCCCGCCGCGGCGAGGCTGGGATTCATGGAGCGACGGAATCTTGGTGGTTTGGCGTGCTCGGCGATCGGGTTCGGGTGCATGGGGCTGTCGCAGGCCTACGGGCCGGCCGACGACGACGCGTCGGTGGCGGCGATCCGCGCGGCGATCGACGCGGGCGTGACGCTGCTGGACACGGCGATGAGCTACGGCGGTGGGCACAACGAGCGGCTCGTCGGCCGCGCGATCGAGGGGCGCCGCGACGAGGTCACGCTGGCGACGAAGTTCGGCATCGTGCGGGGCGATGAGGGGGTACGCCTGGACGCCCACCCCGATCGGGTGGCCGGCTACTGCGACGCCTCGCTGAAGCGGCTCGGTGTGGACGTGATCGATCTGTATTACCTGCACAGGGTCGATCCGTCGGTCCCGCTCGCCGACACGATCGGCGCAATGGCCTTACTCGTCGATTCCGGAAAGGTTCGGTTCATCGGACTGTCTGAGGTCAGTCCTGAGCAGATCGCCGAGGCGGCGGCCGTGCATCCGATCGCGGCGGTCGAGTTCGAGTGGTCGCTGTCGTGGCGGGAGCCGGAGGACGACGTGGTGCCGGCGGCGCGCACGGCCGGGGCGGGGCTGGTGCCCTACAGCCCGCTCGGCCGGGGCCTCCTCACCGGCAAGCTGCCGGCCGGGCCGTTCGAGGCCGGCGACTTCCGGGCGGCGGACGGCCGGTTCGCCGGCGAGGCGCTCGACCGCAACCTCACCCTGGTCGCCGAGCTGACCCGCATCGCCCGCCGGCTCGGGGTGACCACGGGGCAGCTCGCGCTCGCCTGGCTGCTGGCACAGGGCCCAGAGGTGGTGCCGATCCCGGGCACTCGCAACAGCGCCCGGGTGACGGAGAATGCGGCGGCCGCGGACATCGTGCTCTCTCCCGCCGATCTGGCCGCGCTCGAGGCCGCCGCGCCCCGGGAGGCGTGGACCGGTGACCGCCGCTCGTTCGCGGCCCACGGCACGGCCAGGACAGCTACCTAGTCCCGGAACTGCACATGCTCGAACGGGATCGACTTGTAGGCCAGGGTGACACCGGCCGCGGCCAGCACGAGCGGGCCGGTCACCCAGAGCCACAACGGATTCTCGGCGCCGTCGACGGCGAGCACGATGACGACCTGCACGGCCGCGATGAGACAAACCACCGATGTGTACGCATAGACGCGCGCCCGGAATCGGCGGAGCGCCGGGCCTCGTTGGGGCGCACGAACGCCGAGTTTCTCCGCCATCTGCGCCCTCCCGCGATCACCAGGCGAGCGGAGATTACTGCACTAGATCAACGAAGGTCCATAGGCTTCTCACAGCCGGCCTTCGGAAGGCCGGCCGGGCGGGCGGCCGGCGGAAGGCCGCCGGTTCACGGGGCGATGCCGCGGCGGCTGAGCACCTCGAGGCGGTCGGCCGCGTAGCCGACCATCCAATGCGGGCTCAGCCGGTACATGCGGACGTCCTCACCCCAGCTCAGCGGCGAGCTGTCGTAATGGTTCGTCCAATGCTCGAGGGTCTCTTTCCAGTCGTCGTCGCCGGGCAGCATCTGCTCGGCCCGCCCGTGGCTGAACACGGCCAGCTCCTCGCCGTCGATGTGCGCGACGCTGACGGCCGGGCGGGTTTCGAGGTGCCGGGCCTTGGCGGCCGTGCCCGAGGTGCTGAAGGTCCAGGTGGCGTGGAGGAAGTGGCCGTCCAGCGCGCTGATCCGCGGCTCGCCGCGGGCCGTCACGGTGGCGACGCTGAGCACCTTCATGCCGGTGAGCAGCCCGGCCAGATCCTCCGCGGTGAGGGTCCGCCCGGCGTGCACGATGTTGCGCAGATGGCTGGTGGCCCCCGCATGCGACCGATCAAGCAGAAGCTGCAGCGCGGCGATCTCTTCGGCGTTCTCCAGCATGACCACAACGTAGTCCCGCGGCCGCAACCGGTCACCGCCCTCCCGTCCCGAAGCGCCCAACGAACGCCCAGACGAGCCGACCGGTCACGGCCTCACCCGGCGTCGTCGAGCAGACCGCGCAGGACGCCCCGTACGGTCACCGCGAAGAGATCGCGCCGTGCGGCCGGCGCCGGCGGCGCGGTCAGCGCAGCGACCAGGTCCGGGAACGCGGCCAGGTCGATCCCGTCGAAGCCGGGCGGCGGGCCGGCCGACTCGCTGCGCGCGAACAGCGACACCACACCGGTCATCATCGCGATCGCCTCGAACTTGGCGGTGGCCGGTGCGGGCACCGGCCGCAGAACCGCCAGGCAATGGTCGAACCAGGCCAGGCTGTTCGGGCCGAGAGCAGCCGGCCGGGCCAGGATCTCCACCAGCCACGGGTGCGCGCGGTACAGGTCCAGCTGCCGGCGGGCGATCACCAGCATGGCGTCCGGCCAGTCGCCGGTGACGTCCGGGTACGGGCGCAACTCCCCCGCCGCCCGGTCGGCCATCAGGTCGAGCAGGTCGTCGCGGGAGGACAGGTAGCGGTAGAGCGAGCCGGCGCCGGTGTCGAGCGCGGCGGCGACCGCCCGCATGGAGACGGCACCGATGCCACCGGCGTCGGCCATGGCGATCGCCGCGTCCACGATCTCGTCCCGGGACTGCGACGGCGCCGGGCCACGCATCCCGCGGGCCGGACGGGTGAGATGGACCAGGACTGGACCGTGCAACGGGTGCCGGCGGCCGACGGCGCCGAGATCGTGCTCCACTCCACCGGCACCGGGCCGGGCATCGTCGTCGTGCACGGCGGCGGGGTCACCATCGAGATGTACCGGCGCCTTGCCGTCCGGCTGGCCGGCCCTTTCACCGTGCACCTCTACAACCGCCGCGGGCGGGCCGGCGCGGCCGCCCGCGCCGAGCCCTACGACGGCGAGCAGGACATCGGCGACCTCGCGGCGCTGCTGGCCCACACCGGAGCCCGCAACGTGATCGGCCACAGCGGTGGCGGTTTCATCGCCCTGCGCGCCGCCGCGCGCGGGCTGCCGATCGGCCGGCTCGCCCTCTACGACCCGGCGGTCCAGGTCGACGGGCTGACCCCGGCCGGGTGGCTGCCGGCCGCGCAGGAGGCGGCCCGCGCCGGCGACATCGCCCGCGCCCTGGCACTCACCAGCGCCGGCATCAACACCCAGTCGGCCGCGTCGCGCCTGCCGCTGGGCCTGCAGGTCGCCCTCTGCCGGCTGTTCCTCCGGACGCCCATCGGCCGCACGATGGGTGACCTGCTGCCGAGCACGCTCGACGAGACCGCGCTGATCCATCGCCACGACGGCCCGCCGGAGCAGTGGGCCGGCGTCGGCGCCGAGGTGCTGCTGGCCTGCGGCGCCGACGGACCGCCCTACTACCCGCCGACCATCGAGGCCCTGGCCCGGGTGATGCCGCGTGCTCGCACCCTGGTGGTGCCGCGCGCGGGACACGACGCCCTCAACCGTGCCCCGCACCACCTCGTCGACGCGCTCGCCGAGTTTTTCGCCGGCGCGTGACTCAGGAAGGCAGCACCCAGTCCCGCACCTCCGGCATGTCCTCCAGGTGCTCGACCACGTACGACTCGTGGCGGGCCAGTTGGGACTCGCACCAGGCCTTGAGGTCGGCGGCTCCCCGGGGCAGGCGCTTGGCGTTGTTGATGGCGTCCATGACCAGGTGGTAGCGCGAGGCCTTGTTGCGGACCGTCATGTCGAACGGGGTCGTGGTGGTGCCCTGCTCGATGAAGCCGCGGACGCGGAAGCGGTCGGCGTCGGGCCGGCCGTGCACCAGCTGGTGGATCGCGCCGGGGTAGCCGTGGAAGGCGAAGACCACGTCGACCGTGTCGGTGAACAGCTCGGTGAACAGGGTGTCGTTCATGCCGTGCGGGTGGTCCTTGGGGCGGATCAGCGTCATCAGGTCGACGACGTTGACCACGCGGACCTTGAAGCCGGGTAGCCGGTCGCGCAGCAGCTGAGCGGCCGCGACCGTTTCCATCGTGACGATGTCGCCGGCCGACGCCAGCACGATGTCGGGATCGGTGCTGCCGTCGTCGGTGCCGGCCCACTCCCAGATACCGGCGCCGCGCGAGCAGTGCTCGATCGCCTGGTCCATCGTGAGGTACTGCAGCTGGGGCTGTTTGTCCTGCACGATCAGGTTGACGTAGGAGCGCGACCGGAAGCAGTGGTCGGCCACCGACAGCAGGCAGTTCGCGTCCGGCGGGAGGTAGACGCGGGCGACCGGGCCGCGCTGGTTGAGCACCACCTGGATGAGGCCGGGGCCCTGGTGGGAGAAGCCGTTGTGGTCGTTGCGCCAGGCGGTGGAGGTCAGCAGGATGTTGAGGCTGGGCACCTTCGCCCGCCACGCGAGATTGTTCGCCTCCTGCAGCCACTTACCGTGCTGGACCGTCTGTGAGGCGCTGACCATGGCGAACGCCTCGTACGTGGCGAACAGCCCGTGCCGGCCGGTCAGCGTGTACCCCTCGAGCCAGCCGTGGCAGTTGTGCTCGCTCAGCACCTCCATGACGCGGCCGTCGGGGCCGATCTTGACGTCGCCGGGGACGGTCGGTTCCATGAAGGCGCGGTCGGAGGCCTCGAAGACGGCGCCGAGCCGGTTGCTGTTGGTCTCGTCGGGGCAGAACAGGCGGAACCGGTCGGGGCTGGAGCGGTAGATGTCGCGCATGAGCTCGCCCAGCTTGCGGGTCGACTCGGCGCGCTCGGTGCCGGGCGACTTGACCTCGATCTGGTAGTCGCGGAAGTCGGCCAGGTCGAGGTCCTGCGTGACGAGGCCGCCGTTCGCGTGCGGCGACGCGCTCATCCGCAGATCGCCCCGGGGCGCCTGCGCGCGGATCAGCTCGACCGGTGCGCCTTCGTCATCGAAAAGCTCCTCCGGCCGGTACGACTTGAGCCAGCGCTCCAGCATCGCGAGGTGCTCGGGGTTGTCGCGCACGCCGGACAGCGGCACCTGGTGCGCCCGCCACGTGCCCTCGACCACGACCCCGTCGACCTCGTGCGGCCCGGTCCACCCCTTCGGGCTGCGCAGCACGATCATCGGCCAGGGCTCGTCGGCGCCCTCCTTCTTGGCCTGGATCCGCCGGTACGCCTCGGCGAGCGCGGCGGCGAAGCGGTGGTGCATGCCGGGCAGGTCGTGGCCCTCGACCTCGATGACGTGGTACCCGTGGCCCTGCAGGAGAGAGCGGACCAGCGCCGGGTCCTTCCGGCCGAGCACGGTCGGGCCGGAGATCTTGGCGTCGTTGAGGTGCAGGATCGGCAGGACCGCGCCGTCGCGGGCCGGGTTGAGGAAGGAGATGCCCTTCCACGAGCCCTCGAGCGGGCCGGTCTCGGCCTCGCCGTCGCCGACCACCGCGATCGCGAGCAGGCCGGGGTTGTCCATGACCGCGCCGAAGGCGTGGACCAGCACGTACCCGAGCTCGCCGCCCTCGTGGATCGAGCCGGGCGTGGTCACCGACACGTGGCTGGGAATGCCGCCGGGGCTGGAGAACTGGCGGAACAGGTGCTTCATCCCCGCCTCGTCCAGCGTGGCCCGGGGGTAGATGTCGGTGTAGGTGCCTTCGAGGTAGCCGGCGGCGACCAGGGCCGGGCCGCCGTGTCCGGGGCCGGCCAGGTAGATGGCCTCCTGCCCGGTGTGGCGGATGAGCCGGGACACGTGCGCGTAGACGAAGGACAGTCCCGGGCTGGTGCCCCAGTGACCGAGCAGCCGCGGTTTGATGTGCTCGGCGGTGAGCGGCTCGCGCAGCAGCGGGTTGGCCTGCAGGTAGATCTGACCGATGGTCAGGTAGTTCGCGGCGCGCCACCAGGCGTCGAGCCTCTCCAGGTCGGCCTGGTCGGGCTCGGCGAGAGTGCGGGCGAGATCGGGACTCACGGCGATGTCCTTTCGCGGTTCGTCGGCTAGGACCAACCTAAGGTGCCCAGGTACCGGCGGTGTAAGAGTCTTTTGACCCTGTGGATAACTTGAACCGTCGTGCTTCCGTTTCCGTGTCACCGGGCGTGCAACGGTTCTTCGCCCGCCCCGCCATCGCCCGTTTCCTGAACGTTCTCGCCGGATTCATCGTCTTCGCCGCGCTGATCTTCCCGAACGTGATCGAGCGCCTGACGCCGACCGGTTTCCTGCGGATCCCGGTCGAGGGCGCGTTCCTGATAGCCCTGCTGCTCGTCCCGCCGAGGCCGCGCCGGATCGCCGGCATCGTGTCCGGCGTCGTCCTCGGTCTGCTGGTCATCGAGAAGTGCCTGGACATGGGTTTCTTCGCGGAGCTGAACCGGCCGTTCGACCCGGTGCTGGACTGGGTGCTGTTCGACGACGCCTACCACTTCGTCGTCGACTCGTACGGCCGGGCGGCGGCCATCGGCGCGATCGTGGCGATCCTCGCGCTGGTCGCAGGCATCCTCGCGCTGACCACCTGGGCGGTGCTGCGGATCGGCGGCTTGATCGGCCGCAACCAGCGCCGCTCGCTGATCGCGGCCGGCGGCATCGCGGTGGCCTGGGCGGCGACGTTCGCCCTCGGCGCCTCGATCACGGGCGCCGTTCCCGTTGCGGCGCGCAGCACGGCGACGTACGCGTGGGATCGGGCTCACCAGGCGCGGGCCGGGCTGCGCGACGAGGCCGAGTTCGCCAAGGAGGTCAAGCAGGACGCGTTCGCGAACGTGCCCGCCGACCAGATGCTCACCGCGCTCAAGGGCAAGGACGTCATCTTCACGTTCGTGGAGAGCTACGGGCGCAGCGCGATCGAGCACCCCGCCCTGGCCCCGATGATCGACCCGGTCCTCGACAAGCTCACCGCGCAGCTGAACGCCGCCGGCTACAACGAGCGCAGCGGCTGGCTGGCCTCGCCGACCTTCGGCGGCGGCAGCTGGCTCGCCCACTCCACCTTCGAGTCCGGCCTGTGGATCAACAACCAGCAGCGGTACCGGAACCTGGTGTCGAGCAACCGGCTGACCCTGACCCGGGCATTCCACAACCAGGATTTCCGTACGGTGAGTGTCATGCCCGGGGCGACCGCCGCCTGGCCGGAGGGCGCCTTCTACGGCTACGACCAGGTGTGGGACTCGCGGAATCTCGGCTACCAGGGCCCGAAGTTCAGCTGGGCGCCGATGCCCGACCAGTACACGCTCAAGCAGCTGAACACCATCGAGTACAAGAAGCCGGACCGCAAGAACCTGATGATCGAGATGCCGCTGGTCTCCAGCCACACGCCGTGGGCGCCGATCCCGGACTATCTCGACGACTGGGACTCGATCGGCGACGGCTCGATCTACGCTCCGATGGCGGCCGACGGCAAGAAGCCGAAGGCCCTGTGGGCGGACCCCAAACAGGTCCGTCCGGAGTACGGTAAATCGATCGTGTACTCGGTGACCTCGCTGGTGAACTGGATCACGAAGTACGGGGACGACAACCTGGTGATGGTCTTCCTGGGCGACCACCAGCCGTCGCCGATCGCCTCGGGCGCCGGCGCGAGCCACGACGTCCCGATCACGATCGTGAGCAAGGACAAGGCGGTCATGGAGCACATCGCCGACTGGCAGTGGGCGGAGGGGCTGCGGCCCCACGGGGATACGCCGGAGTGGCCGATGAACGCGTTCCGCGATCGGTTCTTCACGGCGTTCGGCACGAAGGCGGCGGCGTCCTGAAGCTCTATCTCGACTGCGACACCGGGGTCGACGACGCCCTGGCCATCGCCTATCTCCTCGCCACCCCGTCCGTTTCCCTGCTGGGCATCGGGACCTGCAACGGGAACACGTCCGCCGTTCAGGCCGCCCGCAACACCCTCGGCCTGCTGGATTTGTCGCATGTTCCGGACATTCCGGTTGCGATCGGCGAGGGGGAGATCCGGCGCGGAGCGGCGGAGGTTCACGGGGACAACGGTGTGGGCGGCGTGGCGCTGCCCCACGGCGGCGAACCCGATCCCCGGACGGCGACCCAGCTGCTGCGGGATCTCGTGCGGGACAATCCGGGCGAGCTGCACATCCTCGCCACCGGGCCGTGCACGAACCTCGCGACGGCCTTGACCGAGATGCCCGAGATTTCGGGACTTGTCGCCGGCGTGACCGTCATGGGCGGCGCCGTCCGCGCGCCCGGCAACGTCACGCCGCGCGCCGAGGCCAACATCCACGACAACCCGGCCGCGGCCGACGCCGTGCTCACCGCGCCCTGGCCGGTCACCCTGGTCCCGCTCGACGTGACCATGCAGCACCGCTGGACCCAGGCCGACCAGGCCGCGTTGCGCGCCGGCGGAACCGCCCTGCACGAGGCGCTCGCCGACATGACCCAGAGCTACTTCGACTGGTACGAGCCCGAGCTCGGCGTCCGCGAGATTCCGCTGCACGATCCGCTGGCCGCCGCCATCGCGGTGGGCGAGCTGACGCCGTCCGACGCCCCGCAGCTGCCGCTGCGGGTCGACCCGGTGGGCGAGGTGCGTGAGGATGCTTCCGCAGTTTCCCGCGTACGCGTGGTGCTCGCGCTCGGTTCGCCGGGCGGCCCGGTCATTCTGCGCCGGCTCCTGACACGGAATCAGTAGCGCTCCCCCTCCCGCGGTGTCGTGATCGTTGGTAGCGTCGCGCCATGCCGACGGATTCCGGAGTCGATCGCGCCCGTTTGTCCCAGCTCGCCGCCCGCGAACGGGCGCTGTTCGCCGACCGGCATCCGCGGTCGGCGGCGGCCTACGCCGGAGCCGGCCACCTGTTCGGCCGGGTTCCGATGACCTGGATGAACAAGACGGCGGGCGGCTTCCCGGTCTATGTGGCCACGGCCCAGGGCGCGCGGGTGACCGACATCGACGGCCACTCGTACGTCGACTTCTGCCTGGGCGACACCGGAGCGATGGCCGGCCACTCCCCGGAGCCGGTGGTGTCGGCCGTGACCCGCCGGCTGGCCGAGCTGGGTGGCGCGAGCACCATGCTGCCCACCGAGGACGCGTCGGCCGTCGGCGCCGAGCTGGCCGCCCGGTTCGGGCTGCCGTACTGGAGCTTCGCCCTGACCGCGACCGACGCCAATCGGTGGGCGATCCGCCTGCTGCGCGCCGTCTCGGGCCGCCCGAAGATCCTGTTCAACAGCTACTGCTACCACGGCTCGGTCGACGAGTCCCTGATCGTGGTGGGACCGGACGGCAACGGCCTCAGCCGCGACGGCAATGTCGGCGCTCCCACCGACGTCACCACGACCAGCCGGGTCGCCGAGTTCAACGATCTCGCGGGCCTCGAGCGCCAGCTGGCACACGGCGACGTCGCCGCCGTCCTGATGGAGCCGGCGCTCACCAACATCGGCATCGTCCTGCCCACGCCCGGCTATCTGGCCGGAGTCCGGGACCTGACCCGCAAGTACGGCACCTACCTGATCAACGACGAGACCCACACATTCTCGGCCGGCCCGGGCGGCGCGACCGCCGCGTGGGGCCTGTCCCCCGACGTCCTGACGATCGGCAAGGCCATCGGCGGCGGCATCCCGGTCGGGGCGTACGGATTGTCGGCCGAGCTGGCCGACTCCCTGCTCGGGCGCGGCGACCTGGACCTGGTCGACATGGGCGGAGTGGGCGGCACCCTGGCCGGCAACCCGGTGTCGATGGCCGCCACCCGCGCCACCCTCACCGAGGTCCTCACCGCCGACGCCTTCGCCACGATGATCTCGACAGCCACCGCCTTCGCCGGCGGCATCCGCAAGCTCATCGAGACCCACAACCTGCCCTGGTCCGTCTCCCAGCTCGGCGCCCGGGTCGAGTACCGCTTCGCCGACCCGGCCCCGCTGAACGGCACCGACTCGGCCGCCTCGGCCGACGCGGAGCTGGAAGACTTCCTCCACCTCTATCTGGCCAACCGCGGCATCCTCCTGACCCCGTTCCACAACATGGCCCTGATGTCCCCGGTGACCACCCTCGACGACGTGGAGCGCCACCACACCGTCTTCGCGGACGCGCTCGCGGAGCTGCTCGCCTGATGGCCCGACGGCCCGTCCGGTTCGGCTGGAACCGGACGGGCCGCCGCTTCGGCACGGTGTGCGTCAGCTCATCTGGTAGGCGCCGATGTTGGCCCAGGCGTCCCAGGTGCCGTTCGGCATGCGCCAGGTGTGGATCAGCATGCCGCTGTTGCCGCGGGCGAACACCTCGGTGGTCTGCGTGTTCGGCTGGTACACCGCCACCGGATCACCGCTGAGTTTCCAGTCGCCGATCCCGCCCCACGCCCCCCACGTGCCGTTCGGGTTGCGCCACGTGTGGATCAGCCGGTCGTCGTTGCCCTTCGCGAACACCTCGGTCGTCTGCGTGTTCGGCTGATAGACCGCGGACGGGGTGCCGTCGATCTCCCAGGTGCCGACCACGTCCCAGCTGCCCCAGGTCCCGTCCGGGTTCCGCCAGGTGTGCACCAGCTCGCCCATGGTGCCGCGCACGAACACCTCGGTGACCTGCAGGTTCGGCTGGTACACGGCGACCGGGTCGCTGGTCACGTGCCATTGTCCGATTCCGCCCCACGCGGCCCACGTGCCGTTCGGGTTGCGCCACGTGTGGATGAGCCGGTGGTCGTTGCCGCGAGCGAACACCTCGATCGCCCCGGTGTTGGGCTGGTAGATCGCGAACGGCTTGCCGTTGAGCTTCCAGTCGCCGATCGAGTCCCAGGCGCCCCAGGTCCCGTTCGGGTTGCGCCACGTGTGCACCAGGGTGCCGTCCACGCCGCGGGCGAACACCTCGGTCACCCCGATGTTCGGCTGGTACACCGCCACCGGGTCCGTGGTGATCTGCCAGGTGCCGATGGCGGCCCACGCCGCCCACGCGCCGCCGGCGGTCTGCCACGTGTGGATCAACCGGCCGTCGTTGCCCTTCGCGAACACCTCGGTGGTCTTCGTGTTGGGCTCGTACACCGGGACCGGGTTCCCGGCCATCTTCCAGTCCCCGATCGTGCGCCACGCCGACCACGAGCCGCTCGTCAACCGGTACGTGTTGAGCAGCTCGCCGTTCAGGCCGCGACCGAACGCCTGGGTGAACGTGGAGTCGTCCTCGTAGACGGCGGCCGGCTCGGAGTGCGCGGCGGGCGGACCGGGTACCGACGGAACCTTGGGTTCCGAGTAGCCGATGATGTCGGCGGCCGACCGCGAGTAGTCGCGGCGGCTGACCGTCGTGTTGTAGATGCCGCCGTCGCCCTGGTTGCCTCCGATCAGGTAGACCCGGTCGTCGGTGGCGCTGGTGACGATGGCGACGTGGTCGATCGGATGGTCGTCGCCGGAGTCGTGGTCCCAGTCGAAGACGATCGCATCGCCCGGCTGGGGCGTGTATCCGCTACCGCGGCTGTGGAACAGGCCACGGTCCTCGCCGTACTTCTTGAACGACTGCGCCCAGCCGTTCAGGCCGCTGATGTCCTCCACTCCGCCGCGGTCCCACGCCCAGCGGGCGAACTCGGCGCACCAGTCCATCCCGCAACTGTCGAAGTAGCCGGGGCTGCACCCTTTGCCGCCGAGCTGGCCGGTGGCCGCGGAGACGATGTTCTGCCGGATGGTGGCCGCCGACGCCGGCGTCGCCATGAATGGCACGGCGAACAGGGCGGCGGCGAACAGAAGAGCCGTCAGCAGCGCGGTGCGCCGCCGAGGTGGGCCGGTTGTTACGGGCATGCGTCCTCCTCGGACAAAAAGGGAATTGGCTGGAACAGAAAGTCAGCTCATCTGGTAGGCGCCGATATTGGCCCAGGCGTCCCACGTGCCGTTCGGCATGCGCCAGGTGTGAATCAGCATGCCGCTGTTACCGCGGGCGAATACCTCGGTGGTCTGCGTGTTCGGCTGATACACCGCCACCGGATCACCGCTCAGTTTCCAGTCGCCGATTGCGCCCCAGTTGCTCCAGGTACCGTTCGGGCTGCGCCAGGCGTGGATCAGCCGATCGTCATTGCCCTTCGCGAACACCTCGGTCGTCTGCGTGTTCGGCTGATAAACCGCGGCGGGCTTGCCGTCGATATCCCATTCACCGACCACATCCCAGGTTCCCCACGTGCCGTTCGGGTTGCGCCAGGTGTGGATGAGCTCGTCTCCACTGCCCCGCGCGAACACCTCGGTGACCTGCGTGTTCGGCTGATACACCGCCACCGGATCGCTGGTCATGTGCCAGGTCCCGATACCGCCCCAGGCACCCCAGGTCCCGTCCGGATTGCGCCAGGTGTGGATCAGCCGATCGTCATTGCCCTTCGCGAACAACTCGGTCGCCCCGGTATTCGGCTCGTACACCGCCGCCGGTTCCCCGTCGATCTGCCACGTGCCGATCGAATCCCACGCATCCCACGTGCCATTCGGATTACGCCAGGTATGCACCAGCGTGCCGTCCATGCCGCGGGCGAAGACCTCGGTGACACCGACATTCGGCTCGTACACCGCGACCGGATCACTCGAAATCTTCCACGAACCGATCGCCGCCCACGCCGACCACGCCCCGCCCGCCGCCTGCCACGTATGAATCAACCGGCCGTCATTGCCCCGGCCGAACACCTCGGTCGTCTTCGAATTCGGCTCGTACACCGGCACCGGATCACCGGCGATCTTCCAATCCCCGATCGTCCGCCACGCCGACCACGAACCATTCGTCAGCCGATACGTATTGATCAGTTCACCGTTCACCCCGCGACCGAACGCCTGGGTGAACGTCGAATCGTCCTCGTAGACCACCCCCGGCCGCGAATGCACGACCGGCGCCACGGGGGTCCACACGGCGGCGGCGATGGCTGTTCCGTCGGCCGTCGCGTCGTAGTACCGCTGGGGAAAGGCCGACACCTGCACGTCCTGGCAGACCTTGCCGATCGCGTCGGTCTTCCAGGAGCCGGCGTCGACGTTGAGCATCTTGTCGATGAACCGGTTGGTGGCGTATTGCGGATTCATGATCTGCTCGGGTGTGCCCCAGCCCTGCGAGGGCCGCTGCTGAAAGAGGCCGAGGCTGTCGCGGTCGCCGTAGTTCAGGTTGCGGATCGTGCTCTCCACGATGGTGGTCGTGATCGCGATCTCGGCGGCGCGCCGCTCGAGCCCGCGTGCACGGATCGCGGCCGCCACGACGCGGGCGCAGGACACCCGATAGGCCGTCATCGCGCCGCGCATCGAGCCGGTCATCTGGTCGTTGAGATCCCGGGCCACCTGCGCGTCGGCGCTGGTGCTTCCCTTCGGGTCGCAGGGTTCGGTGGTCTCGGCCATCGCCGGCCCGGCGAAGGCGGCGACGGAGACCGCCGAACCGAGCAGGGCGAACATCAAGCCCGCCGACAGTCCTCGAAGATGTCGTCGTCTCATGGAGCCTCCTGTAATTCGGCGCCCTTTCGGCGCGGTGAAAAATGGGCGCGCTTCAGCGCACGAGAAAAGCGGGAAGAATGGGCACGGCTCAAAAGCCGTCCGATAGGGAGGGCGCGAGGCGGCCGGGGGGGTCGGCCGGCCCCGCGCCCTGGTAGGTGCGGGCCCTGGGTCAGCTCATCTGATAGGAGCCGATATTGGCCCAGGTGCCCCACGTGCCGTTCGGCATGCGCCAGGTGTGGATCAGCATGCCGCTGTTGCCGCGGGCAAATACCTCGGTGGACTGCGTATTCGGTTGATAGACGGCCACCGGATCACCGCTGAGTTTCCAGTCGCCGATCGCACCCCAAGCGCCCCAGGTGCCGTTCGGATTACGCCAGGTGTGAATCAGCCGGTCGTCAGTGCCCTTGGCGAACACCTCGGTCGTCTGCGTGTTCGGCTGATAAACGGCGGCCGGCTTCCCGTCGATATCCCATTCACCGACCACGTCCCAGGCGCCCCACGTCCCGTTCGGATTACGCCAGGTGTGAATCAACTCGTCTCCGCTGCCCCGGGCGAACACCTCGGCGACCTGCGTATTCGGCTGATACACCGCCACCGGATCACTCGTCAGGTGCCAGGTCCCGATACCGCCCCAGGCACCCCACGTCCCGTCCGGATTACGCCAGGTACGGATCAGCCGGCCATCGTTGCCCTTCGCAAACACCTCGGTCGCTCCGGTGTTCGGCTCATAGACCGCGGCCGGCTCCCCGTCGATCTGCCACGTGCCGATCGAATCCCACGCACCCCAGGTCCCATTCGGATTACGCCAGGTATGCACCAGCGTGCCGTCCAGACCCCGCGCGAAAACCTCGGTCACCCCGGCATTCGGCTCATACACCGCGACCGGATCACTCGAAATCTTCCAGGTGCCGATCCCGGCCCACGCCGACCACGCCCCGCCGGCCGCCTGCCACGTATGAATCAACCGGCCGTCATTACCCCGGCCGAACACCTCGGTCGACTTTGTGTTCGGCTCGTACACCGGCACCGGATCACCGGCGATCTTCCAATCCCCGATCGTCCGCCACGCCGACCACGAACCATTCGTCAGCCGATACGTATTGATGAGATCGCCGTTCACCCCGCGACCGAACGCCTGGGTGAACGTCGAATCGTCCTCGTAGACCACCCCCGGCCGCGAATGCACCACCGGCGCCGCGTTCTCGCGGATCCGGTCGTAGCGGATGGGCGTGTAGAGGGCGGCCGTCTCGGTGCTCCAGGTGCGCCGGGCCGTGCCGACCGACCCGGCCTGCTCCATGACCACGGGCTGCGTCTGCGCGCCGTCCGCCCACCGGACGAACAGCGCCACGTGGTTGCGATCGTCGTCGGGACCGACATACCGCCACAGGGCGTCGCCCGGCCGCAGGTCGGTCCTCGAGATCGTGGTGGCCCGGTCCAGCAGGTTGCTGGTCGCCCACGTGTCGCCGAGCCCGCCGAGGCCCCAGGCCATCGACACGAACCCGGAGCAGTCGGTGCGGTAGTCGCCGTACTGGTTGCGGTAGCACTGGTGCTGGTCGTAGGGCACTCCGCCCACCTCGAGCCAGCTGCTCGCCCGGGCCAGCACCTCGGACCGGGTGGGGCTGAGATCCGCGCCGTTGTCGTCGCAGCGCCACGGATGGGTCACCACCGAGCCGAGCGCCGGCCCGGGCGCGGCGAACGCCGCGGCCGCCATCAACGGCACCGTGACGATGGCGGCAAGGCGGCGCGCCGCCGACCGTCCATTGTGAAGTCGCATGAGTCTCCCGTCGATCCGTCCCCGTCGCCGGTGGGGAGTTCAGATAGATCATCGGGATCGACGCTGACGCGTTCCGCAAGGGACAACTCCCGTACCGATCCCGTACTAAACTCCGCGCACAACGTCACGGGGGAATCACAGATGGCGATGGCTGAACCAGACACAGCAGGTGATATCGGGGACCGGATTCGCATCGCCCGCCAAGGGCTGGGACTGACCCAGCGCGAGGCCGCCGAGCGGGCCGGCCTCAGCGTCGGAGCGCTGCGGGACCTGGAGCAGGGCCGCAGACGGCGTCCGCGGGGCTCCTCGATCCGGGCGCTCGCCGAGGTCCTCGGCATGACCCTGGAGCATCTCGCCCGGCCGGACGCCGGCGTACGGCAGTCCCGGTCCGGGCCGGTGGACCCCTCCGGACCACTGCGGATCCTGGTCCTGGGTCCGCTCGTGGCGAGCCGGTCGGACGTGCCGCTGGCGGCGCTGTCCGGTCATTGCCGGGTGGTGCTGGCCCGGCTGGCCCTGACGCCCAACCAGCCGGTGAGCACCGCGGAGCTGATCCGGCTGGTGTGGCCGGGCCGGGCGCCGGCGACCGGGCCGAACGTCCTGCAGACCCACGTCAGCCGCCTGCGCCAGGTCCTCGAGGCGGGCGCCGACGACGACGAGCCGCGGGTGCTGACCCGCACGCCGAGCGGATACTGCCTGCACGCCGGGGAGGAGCAGGTCGACATCCTCGCGTACCGGCGGCGCCTGGCCGACTGGCGGCGCGACGCGGTGACGCATCCGCAGCGGGCCTTCGATCTGCTGAACGAGGCGCTGGAGCTGTGGCGCGGGCACAGCGCCGCCGAGGACGTGCCCGAGCTTCAGGAGGATCCGCTGGTCATCGGCCTTCGCGACGACCTCGTGGAGATGGCCGTGCGATGGGGTTCGCTGGGCGAGTCGCTGCGCCGGCTCCCGGAGACCCTGCCCCGGCTACGCCCGCTGGCCGCGCGGCACGGGTGGCACGAGAGGCTGCACGCCCGCCTGGTCGTCGCCCTGGCCGCCTCCGGGCAACAGGCGGCGGCGCTGGAGGCGTACGACGCGATCCGCCGCCGCCTGACCGAGGAGCTGGGCATCGATCCCGGCACCGAGCTCGAGGAGGCACGCCGGTCGGTGCTCACCCGCGGCTGGGAGGAGAAGCCCGCCCCGCGTCCAGGGCCCGAACCGCCGGGCGCGCCGGCATCCCCGCCCGCGCCGCCCGCCGACTTCACCGGCCGCGCCGAGGAGCTGCACCGGCTGGAGCAGGTCCTGCGATTCGCCCCGCACCGCGCCGCCACGCAGCCGGCCACCCTGTGTGTCATCTCCGGGATGCCCGGCGTCGGAAAGACGAGCCTGGCGCTGCGCGCCGTCCAGGCGGTACGCCAGGATTTCCCCGAGAAGCCGGTCTACCTGGATCTGCGCGGCGCCGACCAACGCCCGGCCGGTACGGCGGAGACGCTGACCAGGCTGCTCCGCGCGCTCGGGGTGGACGGGCGGCGCATCCCCGACGACGCGGAACGCACCGCGGCCCTCTACCAGGAGGTGGTGGCGGGCCGGCAGCTGCTGATCGTGCTCGACAACGCTCGCGATGCCGAGCAGGTCAGTCCGCTGGTGCCGCCGCAGGCGGGATCCGCCGTCGTGGTGACCAGCCGCAACCGGTGTGCCGGGCTGCCCGCGACCGTTCACCTGCCGTTGCCGCCGCTCGGCCCGGCGGAGGCGATCGAGCTGCTGACCCGCCGGCTCGGCGAGCGCCAGGCGACGTCCGATCCGGCCGCCACCGCCGCGCTCGCCGAGGCCTGCGGGCGCCTGCCGATCGCGCTCCGGGTCGTCAACGGGCACCTGGCGGGCAACCCCGCGCAGACGGTGCGCGAGCTGCTCGACGACCTGCGCCGGGCGCCGGCCGGGCACGGGCGGCCCGGCATCCTCCCGGTCGACGCGAGCTTCGACCTCAGTTACCGGCAGCTGGACCGGCGGTGCGCGGAGGTCTTCCGCGAGGCCACGCTGGTGCCCGGCGACACGTTCACCGCCGCGGCCGTTGCGGCGCTGACCGGCCTGGGCGTCGCCGACGTGGAGCGGGCGCTGCGGGACCTGGCCGAGGAGAACCTGGTGCAGGCGGCCGGCGCCGGCCGCTACCGCTACCACGACCTGCTGCGCGCCTACGGCAGCCGGCGCCTGGCGCTCGAGCGGACCCCGGCGCAGCGCGGGGACGGCCTGGCGAGGCTCTGCGAGTGGTACCTGGCCCGCACCGCGGCCGCGATGCGCCTGGTGTACCCGTCCATGGTGCGGCTGCGGACGGACGTGGACGACCGGCCGATGTGCTTCGAGGACATCGACGCCGCTCTGGCCTGGCTGGACGAGGAAGTCGACGCTCTGGCCGGTCTGATCGAGCTGGCCGCGGACGGCGAGCTGCGCGGCCGCGCCTGGCAGCTCGCCGACCAGCTGCGCGGCTACTTCTTCGTGCGGCGCGACGTCCTCCGCTGGCTGGCGACCGGCGAACTGGGCCTGACCGCGGCGCGGGACGCGGGTGACCTGCGGGCACAGGCGGCCATGCGGCAGACCATCGGCCAGGCGCATTGGTCCGCGGGCCGGCACGAGCTCGCGCTGAGCGCCTACCGGCACGGCGCTACCGCGGCGGCCGCCAGCGGGTGGACGGTGGGGCAGGCGTACCTGACGCACAATCTCGGTCTGGTGCACGCGGAGCTCGGGCATGTGACCGAGGCGCGGCGGCTCTACGCCGAGGCGCTCGCTCTCGGCGAGGGCGACGAGTTCATCCACATCCGCGCGGTCACCCTCAACGACCTGGGTACGCTCTGCAGCGAGCAGGGCCTGCTCGCCGAGGCGGTGGACCATTTCGGCGCGGCGCTGGCGATCAACCGCGGCGCGGCGCGGCGCCCGTCGGCGATGGCGAACCGCGGCAACCTGGGCATGGTGCTCCGGCAGATGGAGGAGTTCGGCCCGGCTCGCGAGCACCTGGAAGAAGCCCTCGGCTACTACCGGGCAACAGGCTCGCACCGCAACGAGCTTTCGCTCCTGGACGAGCTGAGCCACCTGCACCGGCAGCTGGGTGAGCTGGCCCCCGCCCTCGACGCCGCCGCGGAGGCGCTGCGCATCGCGGTACGGCTCGACGACGTGAAGGCGCAGGCGGGCGTCCGGAACACCCTGGGGCTGGCCTGGCTCGAGGCGCGGGCGGTCAGCGACGCCCGGGCGCATTTCGACGCCGCCCTGCGACTGAGCCGCGAGCGCGGGTACGCCTACCTGGAGGCGCAGGCCGGTGTCGGCGTCGGCCAGGCGGCGCTCGCGGGCGGTGACACGGCCGGCGCGCGGGAGGCGGCCGGGGAGGCGGCGCGGACGGCCCGGCTCCGCGGCTACTCGCTGCTCGCGGGCGACGCGTCGATGGTGCTGGCCCGGGCGGCCCTGGCCGACGACGACCCGGCGGCGGCCGCGGCGCACGGCCGCGACGCCGCCGAGTCGTACGGACCCGGCGGGCCGCCGGACCGGCTCCGCGAGCTCGACCGGCTGCGGACCCGCATCGTCAGCCACGCCTAGCTCGTCACCGGGAGCGCGGTCGTCCCGCATTACCGGCGTTCGGCGAGAAAATCATCGCGGGTGTCGGATCAAGGTGGGTGCCGGGCGTCTGAATGGTAGGAGCAAGTGATGGCCACGCAGCTGGAGGGCACGAACCGATGAAGTACGTGATGATGTTCGCCGACACGCCGGAGTTCGAGGCGACGCTCGCGGCGATGGACGACGCCGAACGCGCCCGGTCGACCGGGCGGGTGATGGCGTGGTTCGCCGAGCACGAGGACAAGGTCACCTACCACGAACGCCTGATGCCGCCCGATTCGGCGACCACGATCCGCCTCGACCGGGACGAGCCGCTGGTCACCGACGGTCCGTACGTGGAGGGCAAGGAAGTGGTCAGCGGGATCGCGGAGGTCGACGTGGCCGACCTCGACGAGGCGCTGCGGATGGCCCGTTCCTGGCCGGGCTGCCCGATCGTGGAGATCCGGCCGGTCATGGAGATTCCGGCATTTGGCTGAGGAGAACGACGAGCTGGCCCGGGTGGTGCGCGACCACGCGGGCCGGCTCGCCGCGTCGCTGGTGCCGCTGATCGGGGACTTCAGCGCGGCCGAGGACCTGGTCGCCGACGCGGTCGAGGCGGCGCTCAAGCACTGGCCGGCCGAGGGCATCCCGGACCGGCCGGACGCCTGGCTCTACACCGTGGCCCGCCGGAAGGGGATCGACGCGTTGCGCAAGCAGCGGCGCGAACCGCCGGTGCCCGAGCCGCCGAGGAGGGACGACCGCCTCCGGCTGATCTTCACGTGCTGCCATCCGGCCCTGCCGCGGGCCGCCCAGGTGGCGCTCACCCTCCGGGTGGTGTGCGGGCTGACGACCGCGCAGATCGCCAAGGCGTTCCTGGTGCCGGAGAGCACGGTCGGGCAGCGGCTCACCCGGGCCAAACGCAAGATCGCGGACGCCGGGATCCCGTACAAGATCCCGGAGCCGGACGAGCTCGCGGCCCGGCTCGACGACGTCCTGGCCGTGGTGTACCTGCTGTTCAACGAGGGCTACCAGGGCGAGGAACTGCTGGCCGAGGACGCGGAGTTCCTCGCCGGCCTGCTGCACACGCTGATGCCGGCCGAGGCCGAGGTGGCCGGCCTGCTGGCGCTGATCCGACTGCACCGGGCCCGCCGCACGGCCCGTTTCGACCCGGACGGCGAGATCGTCCGGCTACCGGATCAGGATCGCCGGGCGTGGGACCACGAGGCGATCGCGGAGGCCGGGCGCCTGATCGCCGTCCCCGGTGACGAGGCTCCAGCGGGCCATCGCCGTGCGGTACGTCGACGGCCCGGGCAAAGCGCTGGCCGAGACCGACCGGCTCGCCGCCGAGCTCGGCGGATACCACCTGCTGCACGCCACGCGGGCGGAGCTGTTGCGCGATCTCGGAAACGACGAGGAGGCGCGCGCGGCCGACGAGCGGGCCCTCGCCCTCACCACGAACCCGGCCGAGCAAAGCCTGCTGCGCAAGCGGCTCACTTGGTGATCGGCGCCTCCACCGTGCTGACCGCGACCGACGTCCCGCTCGGCACGGTCGTCCCGGCCGGCACGGCCTGGCGGGTGACCAGCGACGAGTCCGGCGCGTCGTCGGGGACCAGCAGCGTCACGTTGCTGCGGCTGGCCGCCTCCCGCGCCTCGCCGAGCGTCTGGTTGCGCAGCTCAGGAACCGTCTGCTGGCTCTGCCGCTCGGCCTCCTCGAGCAGTTCCCGTACGCGGATGCTGGTCCACAGATAGGTCAGCACGAAACCGGCGAGCACGCCGACGATGAGCACGGAGATGCCGACGGTGCTGGAGTACGGGGTGGCGCCGAGCGGCTCGTGCAACGCCTGGCCGAGGCTGCGCAGCCCGGGCACCACCTTGCCGAGGTTGACCAGGCCGAGGCCGATGACGATGGTGGTGAGCCAATCGGAGACCTTGATCAGGTTGGAGTTGGTCAGGTAGTACGTGGCCACCCGGGTCGGCGGCGGGGTGCTGGGCGCGCCGTCGGGGCTGCTGAGGTCGGCGACCCGGGCGCGCGGCAGTCCGAAGAGGAAGCCGAGCGCCGCGCCGATCGCCGCCGCCGCCACGAAGAGCAGGAAGACGGTGACCCCGGCGCCCCACGAGTCGGCGGCCCGGGTGAGCAGGATCGCCACCACGACCATCCCGGTGAGCATGGTCAGCGCCATGATCATGACGCCCCGCTGGATCTTGTCCCCGGCCCGGCGGCCCGGGCGGCCCGACCGGCGGGCTGATTCCCTCTGGGTCATGCGCGGCAGGGTAGGGCCTACCGGCCCCGCTGGTCCAGCAGGATCGGCCGCAAATTGTCCAGGACGGCGGGATCGTCGATCGTGGACGGTGGCGGCTCCTCGTTGCCGTCCGCGATGCCGCGCATGGTCCGCCGCAGGATCTTGCCGGAGCGGGTCTTGGGCAGCGCCGCGACGACGTCCACCCGGCGCAGCGACGCGACCGGGCCGATCTGCGCCCGTACCAGCGCGACCAGCTCCTCCTCGAGGCCGATCGGGTCGGCGTCGACGCCGCTCTTGAGCACCACGAAGCCGCGCGGCAGCTGCCCCTTGAGCGGGTCGGCCACGCCGATCACGGCGCACTCGGCGACCGCGGGATGCCCGGCCAGCACCTCCTCCATGGCGCCGGTGGAGAGCCGGTGACCGGCCACATTGATCACGTCGTCGGTGCGGCCCATGACGTACAGGTAGCCGTCCTCATCGAACCGGCCGCCGTCGCCGGTCAGATAGTTCCCGGGGTACGCCGACAGGTACGAGCGCACGTACCGCTCGTCGTCGCCCCACAGCGTCGGCAGGCAGCCGGGCGGCAGCGGCAGTCGCAGCACGATCGAGCCGTCCTCCCCGGCCGGCACGTCGGCGCCCGTCGCGTCCACGACCCGCACCCGGTACCCGGGCACCGGGAACGACGGCGAGCCCGGCTTGGTCGGCAGTTCCTCGATGCCCCGGGGACTCGCGGCGATCGGCCAGCCGGTCTCGGTCTGCCACCAGTTGTCGATCACCGGTACGCGCAGAAGGTCGCCGGCCCAGGCGTACGTCTGCGGGTCGAGCCTCTCCCCCGCCAGAAAAAGCAATCGCAGCGAGCTCAAGTCGCGCCCGCGAAGCGTGGCGCCCTCGGGGTCCTCCTTCTTGATCGCACGGATCGCGGTGGGCGCGGTGAACATGGTGTTGACCTTGTGTTGCGACGCGACCCGCCAGAACGCGCCGGCGTCGGGGGTGCCGACCGGCTTGCCCTCGTAGAGGACCGTCGTCGCGCCGGTGAGCAGCGGCGCGTACACGATGTAGGAATGGCCGACCACCCAGCCGACGTCGGACGCCGCCCAGAACACGTCGCCCGGCCCGGTGTCGAAAATGGACTTCATCGACCACCGCAGCGCGACGGCATGCCCGCCGTTGTCGCGCACCACGCCCTTGGGTTTCCCGGTCGTGCCGCTGGTGTAGAGGATGTACAGCGGATCGGTGGCCTCGACCGGCACGCACTCGGCCGGTGACGCGCCGTCGACCGCTTCCGCCCAGCTGACGTCGCGCCCGTGCCGCAGCGAGCCGGGGTGCTGGTGCCGCTGGAAGATCACGCATTTCGCGGGCTGGTGGCTCGCCGCGTCCAGGGCGGCGTCGAGCATCGGCAGGTAGGGCACCACCCGCCCGGCCTCCACCCCGCACGAGGCGGCCACGATCACTTTCGGTCGTGCGTCGTCGATGCGCGCCGCCAGCTCCTTGGCGCCGAAGCCGCCGAACACCACCGAGTGCACCGCGCCGAGCCGCGCGCAGGCCAGCATGGCCACCATGGTCTCCGGGATCATCGCCATGTAGATCACGACGCGGTCACCCTGCGCGACTCCCAGCCGGCGCAGCGCGCCCGCGAAAACCGCGACTTCGTCGCACAGACCCCCATAGGTGTACGACGTGAGCACGCCCGTGACGGGGCTGTCGTGCACGAGGGCCACCCGGGCTCCGTACCCCGCCTCGACGTGCCGGTCGAGCGCGTTGTAGCAGGTGTTCAGCGTGGCGCCCGGGAACCAGCGGGCGAACGGCGGGTTGTCGTCGTCGAGGATCCGGCCCGGCGGCGTCACCCAGTCGATCATCGTGGCCGCGTCCCGCCAGAAGCCCTCGGGATCGGTCACGCTCCGCTCGTACGCCCGCCGGTATTCGCCCATACGATCAGTCAGCACCCTCTCCGCCCGCCGCGTCCAGGAAGTTGCGCCGAATGGTGCGACGTTTGCGCCGAACCGGCCGGTGCAACCTTCGTATTACCGAAAAAAGCGGGATTTCACTCAGTAGTCTGATTTCATGGGTCTGTTCGGAAGCCGGACCGTTGACCGGCCCGCGGTGCAGCGCAATCCTCGCGACATCGAGGCGCTCGAGGAATTCGTGGCCAACCTCGAGAACGCGACCGACGAGGCCAGCACCTGGCGCATCCTCGCCTCCACGTACGTCGAGTTCTACGACATGGAGTACGTCGCCGCGTGGCTGGTCGAGAACGGCGCCGCCCGGCTGGAGTACGAGGTCGGCCGGCTCGTCCCGGCGCTCGCCGGCACCGCCGACCGGCCCGGCCTGGTCCAGCGGGCGATCCGCTCGCGGGAGCCGGTCTACGCCGACGAACGGGCCGCGGACGGCGACGCGCGTCTCGCCGCCGCCCTGCGCTCGGGCTGCCGCGCGGCGGTGGCCATGCCGATCTGCAACCACGGCGCGGTGACCGCCGTCCTGGAGTTCTACGGCCGCACCGAGGTCGCCGTGGACAATGCCCTGATCAGCAAGTGGGGCGCGATCATGCGGGTCGCCGAGCAGGCCCGGCAGGCCGCGCTCGCCGCCTTCATCACCCGCCAGCTCGCCGACGACCGGCTCGCCGTGACCACTGTCGTCGGCGCCCTCGGACACACGAATGACTCCGCCAAGGCGCTCAAGTCGGCGCTCGACGCGGTCCGCACGGCATTCGGCTGGGCCTACGGCTCCTACTGGGAGATCGAGGAGCAGGACAACGTGCTGAGGTTCAAGGTCGAGTCCGGCTCGGCGGGCGACGAGTTCCGCAAGGTGACGCTGGCGGCGACCTTCGCCGAGGGGGTCGGGCTTTCCGGGCGCGCCTGGCGGCAGCGGGATCTGGTTTTCGTACGCAACATCGGAGACCTGACCGACTGCGTGCGGGCGCCGGCCGCGACTCGGGCCGGGGTCCGTTCCGGCGTCTGCTTCCCGATCGTCAGCCTGGACCGCATCGTCGGCACGATGGACTTCTTCACCACCGAGTTCATCGACCTCAGCGAGTCCCGCGCCTCGGCCCTGCGCAACGTGGCGCAGCTCGTCTCCCAGCGCTTGGACATCGTGCGCAGCGCCGAAATCTCCGCGACCAACGCCCGCGCCCTCCTCGACACCGTCGACCGGCTGCGCGCGGCCACCAACGACGCGGCCCGGGTCGCCGACGAGGCGGTCGGCCGCGCCTCCGACATGACCGGCGACGTGACCGCCCTCGGCGACGCCTCCAACTCGATCGGCGACGTCATCAAGGTGATCACCTCGATCGCCGACCAGACCAACCTGCTGGCCCTGAACGCCACCATCGAGGCGGCCCGGGCCGGCGAGATCGGCAAGGGCTTCGCGGTCGTCGCCGGGGAGGTCAAGGAGCTGGCCCGGGAGACCGCCGAGGCGACCAAGCGGGTCAGCGAGCAGATCGCCGCCCTGCAGTCCACGGCCGAGTCGGTGGCCGCCGGGATCCGCACCACCAGCGACACGATCGGGCAGATGGACGCGGTACAGGCCCGGATCGGTGAAGTGCTCGAGGAGCAGGCCACGATGGCCCACGCCTTCGAGCGCTGAGTCTTCCTGGGGTTTTGGGGCTTTTGGATCTTTGGGGCGGCGGCCTTCGGGCCGCCGCCCCGTCCGTTCTAGTAGCGGAACCTCGCCACCAGCGTCTGCAGCTGGTTCGCGGTCAGGGCCAGCTCGTCGGCCGCGGCGCGGGTGTCGCCGACCGCGCCCGACGTGCGCCGGGTCGCGTCCGAGACCGTGCCGATCGTCTGGGCGATGTTGCCGGCGCCAGCCGCCGCCTCCGACAGCGTGCGGTTCATCTCCTGCGTGGTGGCCGTCTGCTCCTCCACCGCCGAGGCGATCGCCAGCTGGATGCCGTTGATCCGCTCGATGATCGCCGAGATCTCGCCGATCGCGGTGACCGCGCCGCCGGTGTCCAGCTGGATCGCCTGCACCCGGCGGGAGATGTCCTCGGTCGCCTTCGCGGTCTCCTGGGCCAGGTCCTTGACCTCGCCGGCGACGACCGCGAAGCCCTTGCCCGACTCCCCGGCCCGGGCCGCCTCGATGGTGGCGTTCAGGGCCAGCAGGTTGGTCTGCTCGGCGATCGCGGTGATCGTCTTGACCACCGTGGCGATCTCGCTGGACGACTCGCCGAGCCGGGCCACGATCGCGTTGGTCTGCGCGGCCACCTCGACGGCCTGCACGGCCACCTCGGACGCCTCGGTCGTGGAGACGCTGATGTCCCGGATCGCCGAGCCCATCTCCTCCGAGCCGGCGCTGACGACCTGCAGGTTGTTGGAGACCACGTCGGCCGCGGCGGCCACCGAGCCGGCCTGCGCCGACGCCTCGGTCGCGGCCGAGTCGACCTGGCCGGAGACCGCGGTCAGCTGGCTGGCCGCCGAGTTCAGGGTGCCGGCGTTGCCGGCCAGCTGCACGAGGTCCTCGCGCAGGCGGCTGAGGCCCTTGTCCAGGGACGCGGCCATGCGGCCCACCTCGTCTGCCGTGTCGACCCCCGAGGTACGGGTCAGGTCGCCCTCGGCGAGTCCCTCGGCCACGCGCGCGACGCCCTGCACGTCGCCGCGCACCCGGCCCGCCACCCGGAAGCCGAGCGTCAGGCTCAGCAGCACACCCAGCGCGAGCAGCCCGGTCACGGTGTACGTCGCCGTTCGTCCGGCCTTCTTCGCGCTGGCGATGCTCTCGTCGGACAGCGCCTGCGCCCGGGCCTGCAGCGTCGACTCGTCCGCCACCAGGGCGCCGTAGACCTTGTTGTAGTCCTCGGCGACCTTGCCCAGCTCGGCCGGCGTGAGCTTGGTGTAGTCCTTGCTGTTGAAGTCCAGGAACGCCTGCCAGTCGGTGTTGGCCTTCGCCACCGCCGCGGCGCCGGCCGAGTCGCCGGCCAGGCTCGCCGACAGGCTCGCGAGAGCGTCGGTCACCGCCGCCTTGTCGGCGTCGATGCCCTTCTGGATGACATCGGTCAGCGTCGGGTACAGCTTCAATGCCGACAAGCTGCCGCTGTACGCCTCGATGTTCTTGGCGAACGAGCCCGCCGCGGCCTCGACCGCGATCGTCCGGCGCTGCGCCGAGGCGGCGTCGGAATTCTGTGCGCGCAGCGTGCCGATGGCGACGCCACCGACGATCAGGCCGCTGACCGTGGCGGTCAAGACGGCCGTACCAATCTTTGTTCGCAACGACCTGTTGTCGAACGCCCTAGCCAGCCCCATCCCAGTCCTCCTGTCGCGCCTTCGCTTAGGGAAGATCGGCACCGAAGCGCCCCGGGATGAGGAACAGCGGCAAAGTTCCGAATCTGGACGGCCGGGCACCGATAAGGTCCGACCTTCCGGTACGCCCGATTCATGCGGCTTTCGGCCTGGTAGCGCCATTGCCGTCCTCGCTCCCGGCCTCTTCGGGCGAAACACCGCGAAGCGGGCGAGGCGGGCGGTACGGTCGCGATCATGGCTGCGGTTTCCAAGACCGTCGGCTACCAGCTCCCCTCCCCTCCCGAAGGTCGGCTGGCGCCGAACATCGCCGGACGCCCGGCCCCGCCGCGCCGTCGCGGACGCCCGCCCGAACGCCGGCTCGGCGAGACCGAGCTGCGCGCGCTGGTCGACCACGGCACGGCCGAGGACATGGCCGACGTGCTGCTCACCGTCGGCGAACCCGCGCGGCGGGCGCTCGGCGGGCTGGTCTCCACTTTCGCGGCTGAAACGGGGCCACCGCCGCGCCGGCGCGGTGGGCACGCCGACCGGGAGCGCCGCGAGTCGACGCTCCTGGTGGCGGGGGCCGGATGCCTGGCCGGGGCCGACCGGGTGGTCCAGTGGCTGCGGTCGCGGCGGTTCCGGCACTGCCCGTCGGCCGCGACGCTCGAGGCGATCGTGCGGGTGCTGTCCGCCGACGGGCGGCCGCGCATGCTCACGGTCGCGGGCGCGATGGCGCGGCAGCTGCGGGCGCGGGCGGCCTGGCCCGGCGAGTGGGCGGTCACCGAGGCGCTGCTGCTGGCCGCGGAGGTGCCGCCGCCGGGGACGGACGAGGTGGCTCTTCGGTGGATCCGGGAGCGGAGTACGGCCGGGGAGAGGCTGGCGGACCGGCTTGCCGAGGATCCGTGGCTCGATCGGCTGCTGCCGCGGGTGTTCTTCCCGCCCGATCACGTCGTCCTCGACAACCGGTGGGCGGGGGCGCTGGCGCGGCTCGCCTCGTCGGGGCGGCTCGAGCGGGGTGCGCTGATCCGGCTGGCGCTGCGCCGGATGGGTTCGCCGGGCCCGGGCGGCTCGCTGCGCATGGTCGTTGCGCTCTATCGACTGCTCGCGCCGGCCACTTCCGAGCTGGCCAAGCATCGGGCCGAGTTTGTGCGCCTTCTCGCCGGGCCGGAGGCGGCGGTGGCGGGGCTGGCCCAGGAGGCATTGATCGCCCTGGACGAGGCGGGGCGCCTCGACCTGGCGACGGTTGGGGCCGCGGGTCGAGCGGTGCTCCTCCGTACCGAGAAGAAGCTTTTCAGGACGCAGCTGGGCTGGATGTCCAAGGCCGCGGCGCGGCGCCCGGAGGGTGGCCGCCCGATCCTCGAGGCGATGGCGGCCGGGCTGGCCAACGAATCGCCGGACCTGGTCATGCTGGCTCGCGAGGCACTGGACAGGCTGCCTGGCGGCTCCGTCGTCCTGCGCGAGGCGACGCCTGCTCTGCCCGAGTTCCGCGCGGAAACGGCCGCTTCCTCGCCGGAGCGGGCGTCTTTGCCGCCTGCGGCCCACCCGGCCGCGCCTCCTCCGGAGCGCCAGCAACCGCTCTCCGCTGCCGCCTCGACCTCACCTGCTTCGTTGCTCTCGTGGGCGCCGGAGGCAGCCGCGCCGAATCCGGTCACCCCCGATGTGCTGGGTCCGGCCATCGACCGGCTCGCGACGGGGATTTCCGTCGCCGAAGCGCGCGCGGTCTCCCCGATGCGGCCACGGGAGTTTCCGGCCGCGCCCATCCGAATGACGGCCGACCCGATGCCGGCACCGATCGCCTCGGTCGCCGAGCTCGCGGAGGAGATGGCGGCACGGCGCCCGGACCCGTGGGAACCCGTGGCGCTGGAACGAATCCTGGCCGGGCTGGCCACCCTCGCCCGATCCGACCGGGCGGCCCTGGCCGTCGCGCTGACTCCGCTGCTGCGGGGGACGGAATCGCCGCTCGACGTGCTGATCCGCGCGTTGGCACACGGCCGGGGCGATTTCGTACCACGGTCTGACGCGCCGGCGAGGCCGAATCGGTACGGTGGTTCCCGGGAGACAACCACACACCCGTTACGAGACAACGGAATAGCCCACCGGCGCCGCCTCGGCGACCCGCGACGGCGTGCCGCGGTCCCGCCCCCGCAGGCGATGGTGCTGGGCCGCATTCGTGAGCTGGCCGAGCACCTGGCCGCCGGCGCGCCCCCGCCCCTGCTGGCCACGCCGGCCACGGCAGACGGTCACGTATACCCCGCGCGTGTCCTGTTCCGTCTGCTGGAAGCCGAACGCGACGGCTGGCAGCCCGCTCCGCACGACCTGACGCAGGCCCTGCTCCGCCTCCCCAGGCACGTGGACCCGGCGGTCGTCGCCGCCTCGGCCCGCCTGCGGTCGCCTGCGGGACGGCGATACGCGGCCTGGCTGCGGGCAGGCGGGCTCCCCGACCCGGCGACGGCCGCAAGGCCAACCCCCGGCGACCCCACCCGCCGGACGGTCACGCTCGGCCGCCTGGTCCCATCGGCCTGGGCGCCCGACGCCGGAGTCCACGCGGACGCTATCGGCGGAGCATCGGCGGTGCTCCACCGCCTGCTGACCGAGCAGCCGCACGCCCCCGGCGACGAGGCGGCACAGCCTGCCGGCACGCTCACCGCGCAGCCTCACGGCACCGGCGGAGCAACGGCGCCGCTCGACCGACCGCTCACCGCGCGGCTGGACGCCGGCGGCGGAGCATCCGCTGTGTTCCGTCCCCTGCTCGCCGCGCGGCCGGGCGACGACGAGGGCGGGCACGACGCGCGGTGCTGGCCGATGGTGCTGCCCAGCCACCGGGAGGTCGCGACGGTGCACTGCCTGGCGTGGGCCGGCCCCGACGGGCTGGACGGCGAGGTTCTGGCGGCGCTCGCGCGAGCGGAGGGACCGTTCGGGGCGGCGATGGCGATCGCTCTCGCGCGCGGGCTGGGCGCCGAGCACGCGAGCGCGCGAGACGCGGCGGTCGACGCTCTCGTGCATCTGGCCGCGCACGGTGGGCTGGACGCCGGGCTTCTCGGGCGAGAGCTGCGCCTGCTGATCGGCGACGACGTGGGCGAGACCGCGCTGGTGGGCACGGCCGCACGCGTGGCCGGCAGCCTGGCCGGCGCGGGGCGGGCGGGAGCCTGGCATCTGGTGTGGGCGTTGGCCTACGCCGCGGTGCCGGGACTGCTCCGTCTCGATCCCGCGCCGGTGGGTCTCGCCGAGCTGGTGGGAGTCGCGGCGGAGGCGGCCGAGGCGACCGGTGCGCGGGGGGAGCTCGACGGGCTCTCGGCGGCCGCCGAGCGGGTGGGTGATCCGCGCCTGCGGAGCGAGGCCGCACGCCTGGCGCGGGCGATCGGCTGACGTGCCCCCGGTCTCGTGACGGCAGCGGTGATCGCGCCGGGCTGGGCCGGGCGCCGGGCCGGACATTGAACGCTCACACATCAGAGCAGTGGGCCGAAGGGTCCTACAGAACGTAGGTGAAGGAAGTGGATCGAGATGGTTGACCGGATCAGCGCCGTCGAGGTGACGGTTCCGCGTAACGCGTTCCTGGGGTGGATCGCCGACCTCAAGGTCAGTACGAAGCTGCTCGCCGCCGTGCTGACCATGGCCGTCGTGGCGCTGATCATCGCAATCCTCGGGGTCACCCGGATGACCAAGCTGAGCGACACGCTCGACGAGATGCGGGCCACGCACGTGGAGAGCGCGCTGTACCTCGGCAAGGTCAGCGACGGGGTGGGGCTGGACTGGCGGGCCATGCTGCTGCACCAGGTGAAGAACGCGTCGGCCGACACCACTCGGCAGGCCGCCGACGCCGCCGTCAGCGCGGCGATCGCCTCGTACCAGCAGACCGCGAAGTCCTCGCAGGCCCGGCTCACCGCCGTCGACCAGTTCATGGCGGCCTACCAGAACTTCCAGAATCTGCGGGACGTCGTCTCGTTCGGCATGGCCGCCCCGGCCGGATTCACCGCGCCGACCGTCGCGCAGCGGGGGCCCGTCTTCCAGAAGGCCCAGAAGGACATGACCGACGCGCTGACCCACCTGCAGTCGGTCGAGCGGGCCGAGTCGTCGCGCCTGGCCTCCGACGCCCGCGCCCAGTACCGCAACGCCCGCACGCTGATGTACACCGCGCTGGTCGTCGGCGTCCTGCTCGCGCTGGGCCTGGTGCTTCCGCTTTCCAAAAGCATCAAATCCCAGCTGCGTACGGTGGGGGAAGCGCTCGACGCGGTCGCCGAGGGCGATCTCACGAAGGCCGCCGAGGTGCGGGCGCGCGACGAGATCGGCGTGATGGCCGCCGCCGTGAACCGGGCCCGCGCGGGTTTGCGCGAGACCGTCGAGGACCTGACGACCGGGTCCCGCACGCTGGGGTCCAGCGCTCGCCGCCTCACCGAGGTCACCCAGCGGATCGGCATGAGCGCCGACGAGACGGCGTCGCAGGCCAACGCCGTCGCCACCGCGGCCGGCGAGGTCTCCGCGAACGTCACCACCGTGGCGGCCGGGTCCGAGCAGATGGGCGCGTCGATCCGGGAGATCTCCCGCAACGCCAACGACGCCGCGCAGGTCGCCGCCGAGGCCGTCGACGTGGCCGCGGCCACCAACCACACCGTCGCGAAGCTGGGCGACAGCTCCGCCGAGATCGGCAACGTGGTCAAGGCGATCACCGCGATCGCCGAGCAGACCAACCTGCTCGCGCTGAACGCCACGATCGAGGCCGCGCGGGCCGGCGAGGCGGGCAAGGGCTTCGCCGTCGTCGCCAGCGAGGTCAAGGACCTGGCGCAGGAGACCGCCCGGGCCACCGAGGACATCTCCCGCCGGGTCGAGACGATCCAGGCCGACACGGCCAGCGCGGTCGACGCGATCACCCGGATCGCCGACATCATCGCCCGGATCAACGACTACCAGCTCACGATCGCCAGCGCGGTCGAGCAGCAGACCGCCACCACCACCGAGATGTCGCGCAGCGTCGGCGACGCCTCGGGCGGCACCACCAACATCGCCGGCACGATCGGCGGCGTCGCCACGGCCGCCCAGTCCACCACCACCACGCTGGCCGAGGCCGACGCCACGGTGGCGGAGCTCGCCCGGCTCGCCGACGACCTCGACCGCGTGGTGCGCCGCTTCACCATTTGAGGACTACAAGGGGCCCGAGTCCACGGCCAGATACATTGCGTCCCGGATACGACGCAATCGTTGACCGCGACCATTTCGTTTTCCATTCTGGGGAACCAGAAAGGAGATACGAAATGAGCGACACGATCAAAGCCGGCGACGATTCCCGGCTCGCCGGCTGGGACGATTCCCTGCCCGAGCCGCCCGACCACGACGCCGACGTCGACTCCTCCGACCAGCCCGAGCCCGAGGAGGTGCCCGATGCGGTTCTCGATGAGTGACTACTCCGTCGGCCCCCGGGCCAAGGGCTGGGGCGAGGGCTGGCCGGCCGACCGCACGAAGGACCAGGCCAGGGTGCGGGCCGACCGCTCCGGCACCCGGCTCAACGTGAACAAGAGGATCGCCCCGCTGGTCGACATCCTGCTCGACGAGAGCGAGCGGCGCGGGTACCGCTTCAACCCGAAGACGTGCGGCGGATACGTCAACCGCCCGATCAAGAACACGAGAAAGGCCAGCAACCATTCCTGGGGCCTGGCCGTCGATCTGAACTGGGATCGCAATCCGGAGAACTTCCACGGCGAGGTGCACACGAATCTGCCGGGCTGGTTCGTGGCCCTGTGGAATCGGTACGGTTTCGCCTGGGGCGGCCATTACCGCCACGACCACAAGGACCCGATGCATTTCGAGTTCATGGGCGGCCCGGCCGACGCCGACGACATGCTGGCCAAGGCGCGCAGCGAGCTGATCGCCAAGGCCACGCCGATCCCGCCGAAGAACATCACGTCCCGCAAGTACACGGTCGCCAGCGGCGACAACCTGTCCGCCATCGCCAACCGGCTGCGCGTCAACGGCGGCTGGAACGCGCTCTACCAGAAGAACAAGCAGGTCATCGGCCCCGATCCCAACAAGATCAGGCCGGGCATGGTGCTAACCCTGCCATGAGGCGAACTCGCCGAGCGGCCCGGTCAGCCGGGCGCCGGTCACCGTCAGGAACGGCCGGCCGAGCATCCCGAGGGCGCGCATCCTGCGCGTCATCGGGTGCTCCCCGAGGCGTACGTCGAAACCACCGCGACCCACCCGGGCGCCGGACAGATGCATCGGAAGCCGGCCGCGCAGCAGGCGTCCCGCCTGCGCGCCGTGATCGAGGTAGGACCAGGCCGGCAGCGACAGACGGGTCCGGAACGGCAGGCGCAGCTTGCCGTTCCGGACCTCGGCGTGCAGCACCTCGGCGCCGTTCGTGCGCACCGTGACCTCGGTGGCCCGGGCGCCGAAGAACAGATCGGCGTCCATCAGCCACTTCGGCAGCGCCCAGAAGTCCTGCCCGGCCTCGCGGGTGAACGCCCCGGTCACCGGCAGGTCGACGATGTGCAGACCGGGCCGGCCGCGCGGCCCGCGCACCAGCAGGCCGACGCCGACCTCGTCGTAGGACTTGAGCGCCCAGGGACCGTAGTGGATGGCCATGAGCAACGTGATCGCCCGGCCGAAGAAGGTCAGCGGCTTGAGCGGCACCCCGGAGAGCACCTCGCGGGCGCCGGCGGCGGGCGCGGCGAAGACGGCCGCGGTGATCCGGGCGTCGGTGATCGTCACCGGCAGCGTGACCGTCTCACCCTGTATCGACCAGGTCCCGGCACCCACCCGCTCGGCCATGCGCCCGACCTTAGCGTCCCTCAAGGCCGCAGAACAGCGGCGCCGTCGTCCCTTCCGGCCGCGAGATCGGCGAGGGCATCGGCGGCCCGATTCATCGGGTACGGATCGACGGACACCTTCAGATGATGGCCCGCCGCGAAGTCGAGCAGCCGCCGCCCGTCGTCGCGGGTGTTCGAGGTGACGCTGCGCAGCGTCCGCTCCTGGAACAGCTCGCGGTCGTAGTTCAGCGACGGGATGTCGGTGAGGTAGATGCCGGCCACCGCGAGCGTCCCGCCCCGGTCGAGGGCACGCAGCGCGACCGGCACAAGGTCACCGCTCGGCGCGAAGATCACGGCCGAGTCGAGCGGCTCGGGCGGGGGCTCCGACGCGCTCCCGGCCGACGCGGCGCCGAGCTCCAGCGCCAGCTTCTGCGCCCGCGGCGACCGGGTGAACACGTGCACCCGCGCGCCCTGGGCCAGCGCGACCTGGGCCGTCAGGTGCGCCGAAGCCCCGAACCCGTAGATGCCGAGCACCCCGCCCGGCGGCAGGGACGCGAGTGTCAGCGCCCGGTAACCGATGATCCCGGCGCACAGCAGCGGCGCCAGCTCCTCGTCGGAGTACCCGGTCGGCAGGCGGTACGCGAAGTCGGCCCGCACCGTCGTGTACTCGGCGTAGCCACCGTCGGCGTCCCATCCGGTGTACAGCGAGTTCGGGCAGAGGTTCTCGCGACCGGAGAGGCAGAACCGGCAGTCACCGTCGGTCGAGCGCAGCCACGCCACGCCGACCCGATCGCCCTCGCGGAACTCGGCCACCCCGTCACCGAGCGCCGCCACGTGCCCGACCACCTCGTGCCCCGGCACCACCGACGGCCGGTGCGGCGGCAGCTCCCCCATCGTGACGTGCAGATCGGTCCGGCACACGCCGCACGCGTCCACCGCCACCAGCAACTCCCCCGGACCCGGCCGCGGCACGGGCATCTCCGAACGCCGGAGCGCACTCTTGATGTCAGCCCCGGGCGAAACAACGCGCCATCCGTACACGACCCCACCTCCGTTCTCCATCTTGGTCATAACACGGGTGGCTGATCGCGCCGTGTTGGGACAGAGTCGAGGTGGACGGGTCGGATCTACAACGAGGTGGACATGACGACGGTCGGGGTGCTGCTGGAGTCGGAGGGGCGGGAGCGGCGGGTCGCGCTCACCCCGGACGGGGCCGCGCGGCTGCGCAAACAGGACGTCGAGGTGCTGGTCGAGGCCGGCGCCGGGCGCCGGGCCTGGTTCGAGGACGTGGGATACGCGGACGCCGGCTGCGTGGTGGTCCCGCGCGGGCAGGTGTACGCGGACAGCGACGTCCTGCTCTGCCTGCGCCCGCCCGGCGATCTCGCGTCCGCCCGCCCCGGCCAGGTGCTGGTCGGGCTGCTCGGGCCGCTGGGCGACCCCGCCCTCGCGCAGAGCTTGGCCGCCGCCGGTCTGACCGCGATCAGCCTCGACCTGCTGCCCCGCACGCTGAGCCGGGCCCAGTCGATGGACGCGCTGACCTCGCAGGCGAACGTGGCCGGCTACAAGGCGGCGCTGCTGGCCGCCGAGGCGTACCCCGGCTTCTTCCCGATGCTGATGACCGCGGCCGGCACCACCCGGCCCGCCCAGGTCCTCGTGCTCGGCGCCGGTGTCGCCGGGCTGCAGGCGATCGCCACCGCGCGGCGGCTCGGCGCGCAGGTCACCGGCTACGACGTACGCGACGCCGCCCGCGCCGATCTCGCCTCGACCGGCGCGGCCGTGCTCGAGCTGTCCACGCCCCGGGCCGAGGCCGAGGGCGGCTACGCCCGCGAGCTCACCGCCGGCGAGGCCGAGGCGCAGCTGCGCGGGATGGCCGGCGCGGTCCCCCGGTTCGACGTCGTGATCACCACGGCCCAGGTGCCGGGCGGGCGGCCGCCGCTGCTGGTGACGGCGGCCGCGCTGGCCGGGATGCGGCCGGGCTCGGTCGTCATCGACCTGGCGTCCACGGCCGAGGGCGGCAACGTCGAGGGATCGATTCCGGACACCCGGACGGTCACGACCGAGGGCGTCACGGTGATCGGCGCGGCGAACCTCGCCTCCACCGTCCCGGGCGCCGCATCCACCGCGTACGGGCGAAATGTGCTGGCCCTGCTCGCAATGCTGATGCCGCACGGAGAGGTCGTTCTCGACCTCGACGACGAGATCCTGAGCGCGGTGACCGTCAGTCACGGCGGGCGGGTCGTGCACCCGCGGGTCCGCGCCCTGCTCGACGACAGCAAGGAGATCCACTCATGAGCCCGATGCTGCTGGCCGACCTGACGGTGTTCACGCTCGCCCTCCTGGTCGGCTTCGAGGTGATCAGCAAGGTGCCGGCGACCCTGCACACGCCGCTGATGTCCGGCGCGAACGCGATCCACGGCGTCGTGATCGTCGGCGTGATGCTGCTGGCCGCGACGGTGACCGGCATCGGCGGCTACGTCCTGCTCGCGGTCGCCGCCTTCTGCGCGGCCATGAACGTGACCGGCGGTTACGTGGTCACCGACCGGATGCTGGCGATGTTCCGGAGCCGGTCATGAGCGCCTTCGACACGATCGTCCACCTGGTCTATCTCGCCTGCGCGGTCAGCTTCGTGATCGGCCTGCACCTGATGAACGCGCCCGCGACCGCCCGCCGCGGCAATCGCATCTCGGCCGCCGGCATGGCCGTCGCGATCCTGACCACGGCCGTCGTGCTCGGCCACGGCGGCGTCGTGACCACCGGCGCCGTGGTCGCCCTGGTGATCGGCGCGGTGGCCGGCGGCACGGCCGGACTGGTCGCCGCGCGGCGGGTCAAGATGACCGCGATGCCGCAGCTGGTGAGCCTGTTCAACGCGGTCGGCGGCGGCGCGGCGGCCCTCATCGCGCTCGGCGATCACACCGCGACCACGCAGGCCGCCGTGACCGGTGCGCTCGACGTGGCGATCGGGGCGCTGACGTTCACCGGCTCGCTCGTGGCCTCCGGCAAGCTGGCCGGCCGCATCCCCGGCCGCCCGCTCGTCGTGCCGTTCGGCCGGTTGATCTCGGCCGGGCTCGCCGCGATCGCGGTCCTGTTCAGCGTCTGGTTCGTCGGTGACGGCTCGAACTGGCTGCTGGCCGTGGTGGCGATCGCGGCGCTGGCCGCGGGCGTGCTGCTCACGCTGCCGATCGGCGGCGCCGACATGCCGGTGGTGATCTCGCTGCTCAACGCCTGCACCGGCACCGCCGTCGCGATGGCCGGCTTCGTCCTGGAGAGCACCCCGCTGATCATCGCGGGCGGGCTCGTCGGCGCGGCGGGCGCGATCCTCACCAAGCTCATGGCCGACGCCATGAACAGGCCGATCAGCGCGATCATCGCGGGTGGTTACGGCACCGGCGACGCCGTCACGGTGAGCGCCGGTTCCGCATCGGCTCCCGTACGGGAGATCACCGCCGACGATGCGGCGATCCAGCTCGCGTACGCCGGGAAGGTCGTGATCGTCCCCGGTTACGGACTGGCCGCCGCCCAGGCCCAGCACGAGGCGGTCGCCCTGGCCGAGGCGCTCACCGCGCACGGGGTGGAGGTCACGTATGCGATCCACCCGGTCGCCGGCCGGATGCCCGGTCACATGAACGTGCTGCTCGCCGAGGCCAACGCCCCCTACGACCAGCTGCGCGACCTGGAGGAGAGCAACCCGGAGTTCGCCCGCACCGACGTGGTGCTCGTGGTCGGCGCCAACGATGTGACCAACCCGGCGGCGCGACGGCCCGGCAACCCCGTCTCGGGCATGCCGATCCTCGACGTCGACAAGGCCCGCTCGGTCATCGTGCTCAAGCGCTCCCTCGGGCACGGCTACGCGGGCATCGACAACGAGCTCTACACCGATCCGCGTACGGCGATGTTGTTCGCGGACGCCAAGGCCGGCCTTGCCGCCTTGCTCAGCGGGCTGCACGCGTACGCGGGATAGAGATCTTAGGGGTTGCTTTCCCGGGTCTTACTCATCGATTTCAGTCACTTGACACGTCGTGAGGGGCTTGGAACGCTCGGTTGCGGGAACGCACGATGGGGCACCGGACGGGTGGGAGCCGACGCCTTGCAGAGTCCACGCATCAGCCGCTTGCTGTCCGCTCTTGCCCCATCGTCCGTCGAGGACTTCTGGGCCGAGACGTGCGCCCGCGGCACCCCGCTGATCGAGCCCTGCGACGACGAGTCGGTGCTGGTCACGTTCCTGTGGCGGGGCGAGGCCGCGTCGACCCGGGCGTGGTGGGGCGTCGACGTGCCGCTGCGCCGCGCCCCCGGCACCGACCTGTGGCACGGCACCGAGCGCTTGCCGGCCTCGGTACGCACGATCTACTGCCTCGCGCACGAGGACGCCGAGCACGCACCCCGCGACGAGACCGGCGCCGGCGACACCCACGTCGACGCGGCCAACCCGGAGCGGCTCTACTTCCCCGCCGACCCGGCCGACCCCGACGACCGCGACAGCTGGCTGTCGCTGCTCGAGCTGCCGGCCGCCCCGCCCGAGCCGTGGAGCCGCACCCGCCCCGGCGTCCCGGCCGGAACGGTCACCGAGCTGACGCTCCCCGGCGCCGCGCTCGGCCGCCCCCGCCCGGTCGCGCTCTACCGCCCCGCCGGCACGCCCACCGACGGCCTGCCCGTGCTGGTCGTCTTCGACGGCTTCCTGGCCCGGCACGTCCTGCGCGTCCCCACGGTGCTCGACAACCTGATCGCGGCCGGCGCGATCCCGCCGATGGCCGCCCTGTTCGTCGGCACCTACGAGACGAGCCGCGAACGCGACCTGGCCCCCGCCCGCCCCATCCACGAGTTCGTCGAGCACGAGCTGATGCCCTGGGCCCGCACCACCCTCGGCGCCGGCCGGGACCGCCGCGGCAACCTGATCGCCGGCGTCTCCCGAGGCGGCCTGGCCGCCGCCTACGTGGGCATGTGCGCCCACGAGCTCTTCGGCGGCGTGATCGCCCAGTCCGGCAGCTTCTGGTGGCCCAGCCCCGCCGAGGGCGCCCCGCGCTGGCTGATCCGCCAGGTGACCCGGTACCCCCGCGTCGACGTCCGCTTCTACCTGGACGTAGGCCTCCGCGAGACGATGCCGGGCCCGGGCGGCGCGCCTTCCCAGCTCTCGGTGGTCCGCGAGATGCGCGACACCCTGGTCGGCCACGGGTACGAGGTGGCCTATGCGGAGTACTCGGGCGGCCACGACTACGTGAACTGGCGCCGAACCTTCGCCGACGGCCTGATCGCGGTCGCCCGCGCCTGAGCCCCTGGCGCCATGCGGGGCTCCCGACCGCCGGCCTCAGCGCGGAGGCTCCCGCCCGACCCAATCGCCGCCCACGACGCTCCCGCTCGCCGGCCCAGCGCGGAGGATCGCGCCTGACCAACCGGCACCCACTCGGCCCTCCCGACCGCCGACCTCACCGCGGGCGCCCTGGCCCAACCCGCCGACGCCCGGCGACGCACCCCGCCCACCCGGCCTCACCGCGGGCGCGCCGGCCTCACCCCCGGGCGCTCGGGCGGCGGTTGCGCCCGGCGGGCGAGCTCGCGCAGCGCGGCCATCACCTGCACCTCACGACACATGGGCCGCTCCGTCCTCGAAGTCGGCGACTACGCAGGCGATGTTGTCGGGGGCGCCGGCCGCGTAGGCGAGGTCGACCAGGCGCTGCGCGGCGCGGTCGGGATCGGGCTCGCCGGACAGGGCGGCCCGCAGCTCGTCGCGCTCGACGAAGGCGGAAAGACCGTCCGAGCAGAGCAGATAGCGGTCGCCGGGCAGGGCCGTGCGCAGCGCCAGGTCGGCCTCGACCGGCTGCGGGCCGGCTCCGAGCGCCCGGGTCAGCAGGGCCCGCTGCGGATGGTTTCGCACCTCGGCCGGGGCGAGCCGGCCCTGGTCGACCTCGCTTCGCACCCAGGTGTGGTCCTGGGTGAGCAGGGACAGCTCGCCGCCGCGCAGCAGGTAGGCGCGGGTGTCGCCGATGTGCACGAGCGCCAGCTGCGAGCCGCGGCGCACGACCGCCGTCAGCGTGGTCCCGGCTCCGCCGCCGGTGCCGCGCACCTGTTTGTCGATCTCGCCGACCGCCGCGGCCAGTTTGGTGAGCAGCTCGACCGCGGGCTCGCCGGCCGGCTCGAGGCGTTTCAGGGCCTCGATCGCGGCCGCGCTGGCGGTGGCGCCGGCCGGGCCGCGCATGCCGTCGGCGACGGCGAGCAGGCGGTCACCGGCGTAGGCGGCGTCCTCGTTGCTGTCGCGGCCCTCGCCCTGGTCGCAGCGGACGGCGTAGCGGACCTGCAGGGTGTCGGACATGGTGGAGTCCCTTCTGGACAGTTGCCCGACGAGGAGAGCGACCTGCCGCGCCCGGGACGCGGTGTCGGCCGTGACCCGCTGCCAGTAGGCGTCGACGGCCTCGGCCGCCTTGCCCGGTGGCAGGTCGCGAACGGTCCGGATCTCGGCGATCGGCATCCCGATGCGGCGCAGTTCCGCGATCAGCCGGGCCGCCCCGACCTGGCCGGGCGAATACAGCCGGTACCCCGTCTCGGGGTCGACCGCCGCCGGTGACAGCAGCCCGACCTCGTCGTACAGCCGGAGGGCCTTGGGGGTCAGCCGCGTCGCCCGGGCGAAGACGCCGATCGTGAGCAGCTCCACGGGTGTCATCCTCCTCGTGCCGGTCGGGTGACCGGCACGACCCACCCTGGGGTCTGCCCCAAGGGGAGGGTCAAGCGTCGCGGAGCCGCGATTTTTGGACCTTGCCCATCGCGTTGCGCGGTAGCGCCTCGACCAGCCGGACGGCCCGTGGCCGCTTGTGCGCGGCGAGCCGCTCGGCGACGAAGGCGATCAGCTCCATCTCCTCGATCGGGTCGGCGACCACGAAGGCGGTGATCCGCTCGCCGAGGTCAGGATCGGGCAGGCCGAGCACGGCGGCCTCGTGCACGGCCGGGTGCAGCAGCAGCGCGTCCTCCACCTCACCGGCGCCGACCCGGTAACCGCCGGTCTTGATGAGGTCGGTCGAGGCGCGGCCGACGATCCGGTGCCAGCCGTCCGGGCCGATCGTGGCGACGTCGCCGGTCGCGTACCAGCCCTCGCCCCAGGATTGGACGGCGCCGCCGCGCAGATAGCCGTCGAACAGGGTCGGCCCCTGCACCTGCAGATTCCCGATCGTGACGCCGTCGTACGGCAAGGGCGCGCCGGACTCGTCGACGATCCGCGTCGTGATCCCGGTCAGCGGCAGGCCGACCTGGCCGGGCCGGCGCTCGCCGTCCGACCGGGCGCTGATCGTGATGAGCGTTTCGGTCATGCCGTACCGCTCCACGGGCGCCTGGCCGGTGAGCTCCCGCAGGTCGTAGAAGACGGGCGCCGGGAGCGGGGCGCTGCCGGAGACGAGCAGGCGGGCGGGCGCGAGGCGGCGCGCGGCCTCCGGCTGGGCGGCTATCCGCGACCAGACGGTGGGCACGCCGAAATACATGGTTCCGGCGCTCTGGGCGTACGCGTCGGGATGTGGTTTTCCGGTGTGGATGAGGCGACCGCCGAGCCGGAGTGGTCCGAGCGCCCCGAGAACGAGGCCGTGGACGTGGTAGAGCGGTAGGCCGTGGACGAGCGTGTCGGCCGGCGTCCACTCCCAGGCGCCGGCGAGGGCGTCGAGGTCGGCCGCGATCGCCGCCCGCGAGATCACGACGCCCTTGGGCGCTCCGGTCGTGCCGCTGGTATACAGGACGAGCGCGGGGGCGTGGCCGGGCGGCTCCCCGGGGATCGTGGTGGACCGGTCCGTCCGAGTGATCGGCAGTGTCGGCAGGCCGGTCTCGCCGGCCGCCGCCGGATCGTCCGTGAGCAGCAGCGCCGCCCCCGAGTCCTTCAGGACGTGCTCCCGCTCCAGCCGACCGGCATCCGGGGGTACGGGAACGATCGGCACGCCGGCGAGCAGGGCTCCGGCGACGGCGGCCACGGTCGGCGCGCCCGGAGCCGCATGCACCGCGGCGATCGGCACGCCGGTCAGGTCGCCGGCGATCGACGCCGCCCACCCGAGGAGGTCGTGCCGCGAGAAGCTCCCCTCCGGCGCGGTGAGGGCGGCCTCGAGATCGTCGGTGGCGAGCAGGGCGGCGAGCAGCGGCATCCTCGCATGATGCCCGCCTCGCCGGGTTGCTTCAAATCGGCATCCTTTTCCGGCGCCTTCGGAAACAGCAACGATCAAATGCCGGCGGGCGTACGGTGTCGGCAGTCGAATCCTGACGCGGCCGCTGAGTCAGGAGACCGGTATGCCTATTCCCATGACGGATGCCGCGGGAACGCCGGACTCTTGGTGGCTGCGCCTCGCGAATGAGAAACTCGGCCCGCGAAAAGGCTGCCCGGACGACGCCATTCTGGAACCGATCGACATCTACTTCCGCTCGCACGAACGATTCCTGCTGATCCGGGGCGGGGCCGAGCGCCGCCGCCGGACCGTCCTGGCCTGCCTGTCGATCGTCGCCTCCGCGCAGTGGGGATCACCGCTTCCGCTGCTCCTGGCAACGATCATCGGCGGCGCCGTCCTTCTGGCGTCGCTCCTGCGGCTGTATCGGACCACGCGCCCGGTCGCCGTTGGGGCGTGGCTGATCGCGGGCTCGTCGAGTTCGTGCTCTCGGTGAGCCACGCCGGATACCACCCATGGATCACCACGGTATTGCTCGCGACGGTCGCCCTGGGTTATCTGATCCTCTTTCCCCGGATGCCGGTATTCGCCGCGCACCGGCGTTGGGAGAACGCCATTCCGGGTTTACGCCCGCTTTTGACGTGGGCGCCCATTGTCGGTTCCGGTCTCGCGACCGCGACAATCGGCATCGTGGGGTATGTGGCGGCCAAAGCGATCCTCGCCTCGTGTTTTTCGGTTCTGGGCCGGTTACCCGCCGCGCTCGCCGTGGTGTCCGCTTCCGCGATCGCCGGTGTGCGCTCGCCTCGCTGACCAACGCTCGCGGTGGTGGTGGCCGCCGTGGCCGGCCTGCCGCCGGGGCGATCGGGCAGCTCCCTCTGGCGCAGGTCGATGATCGCCGGGCCGAGCGCGGTCGTGGCGCCGGCCGCGGGCGGGTGGGTGGTGGGCCTTCCGGGCACGCTGGGCCACGGTGCGATCAAGGTCGGCTGGGTCACGCGCGGATCGACCCTGCTGCTTGCCGTCGCGCTCGTGGTCAACCGGCCGGGTAGCTCCCCCGTACCGGGAAGGCTGTTCGAACCTGATCCGGCGGAGACTTCGGCCATGGCTGGGCAGGAGGACTACCGGAGCTGGGCCGCCAAGACGGCGGCTGAGTAGGCGGCGGCGCTGTTCCCCGAGGCCAGATCTGCGCCTTGATCGCGGCTTGCCGCCTCCGTGTCCCAGAAATGGGAATGACAACATCGTTGATTGTTTCGTGCTCGGAAACATTGTTTTGGCATGATCCAATACTTACCACCCCGCTCCGCGCCGCAGGACAATTTCTCCGTGACGCCGATGCAGTTCTTCACCACCGCTCAACTGGCCACCATGCGCGACCGTTCCAAGTCTCGTAACTATTCGCCCGAGCGCGACGCGTTCCGCCGGGAGCACGAGCGTCATCGCGCCTGGGGTTTGGCCCGCAGACACGCCGAGCGTCTCTACCATGCACACGACGACGGCCTTGGCCCTCCGGTGCTGGGCGAGGCCACGGCCCGGTGGCGCGCCCGGAAACGAAGTCAGGCCCCGTCGCCTGCGCCTGCGCCGGTCGATGATCGCCCACGGTCGGATCGGCCGGTTGCGGATCGGCCGCACGCAGTCCGGCCGCTCGTGGAGCGGGCGCCCGCAGACGAGCGAACGGAGCAGCTCCACGCTGGGCCGCGCCTGGTCAGGAAGAGCCCGATTGGCCAGGTCTCCGCTGGTCAACGCACGGCCGAGCCATCCCAGGGAGCTCCGGCCCGGGGCGCGTCAACCCGAGGTGCACGGACCGAAAACGCGTCGGTCCGAGGCTCGCGCACCGCAAGCGCGTCAGCCATGGGCGGGCCGGCACGACGCGAGTCGATCTCGCGCGATTCGGAGCGGACGCGGACCAACCCGAGACACGCCGGGCACACGCGAGCCCACCGGAGCCGCGCAAGCCAGAAGCCAGCCAGGCCGAGCCCCGCCAACCAGAAGCCAGCCAGGCCGAGCCCCGCCAACCAGAAGCCAGCCAGGCCGAGCCCTGCCAACCGGAAGCGAGCCGGGCCGAGGCTTGTCGGCCAGATGCGCGGTGGACCGCGGCGCCCTGGCGGTAGATCTGGCGGCAGGGCAGGAATGCGCAGCGGGCCGAGGCACAGCGCAAAGACTGCATTCTTCGTCCCGTCAAGCAATATCGGGCGTGAGCACAATTAACGCATTCGAGTATCTTTGCCAACGGCGTCACGCTTTCGTCATTCTTTGGTCGGGGTAGATACCTATTTGCCGGGCGGCGGGAGCACGCCGCCAGCACGCGCCGGAACTGCTCGGCGTCGACTGCTCGGCGTCGACTGCTCGCCGGCAGCTGCTCGGCGTCGACTGCTGGTGTCGTTCGGCCGTGCGCCGGTCTCACGGCACCGATGAGGCCATTGTCTGGACCGCACGGCGGGGTGGGGTCATGCTGCCAGGAGGGGAACCAACGCACGCCGGAGGTGACCATGAACGCACAGGTGGGCGACCGGATCGTGGTGAAGGGGGTCCACGTCGGCGACGCGACTCGGGTCGGTGTTGTCACCGCGCTTCGGCATCCCGACGGGACGCCGCCTTATGAGGTGCGGTGGCTTGACGACGGGCATTCGGGGCTGATCTTCCCGGGGCCGGAGGCGCACGTCGAACGCGGCTAAATCGGGCGGCTGACGCGCCGATGAGTATCTCGTAGGGGCATCGTCAGACAGCCGGAACGGAGAACCGACGCTTGGCCTGGTTCTGGATCGTTCTGGGGATGGCGGTGGCCTGGGTGGCGTATGTCCTGGGGGCTCGCCGCCAGCGCGGCCGTGACCAGCGGCAGTTCGCGGCGGCGGTCGAGGCTGCCGGCTACGGGTCGGTGGAGGACATGGCGGGGCTCCTGGGCGAGCGCGCCGCCGAGATCGAGCAGATGCGTGCCGACCGGGAGGAGCGGATCCGGACCGCCGAGCAGGAGCAGCGGCAGGTCAACGGGCGACTCCGGCGACGGGCCAAGGAGGCCATCGACGACACTGGCGCGGTGATCGGCGAGCGCCTGCGGGACGTGGTCGAGCAGGTCGGCGCCGCGCGGCAGGCCGCCATGGCCACCCACGAACGGGTGGCGCACACCAGCCAGGCCGCCGCGACGATGGTGCGACGCGCGCGCAGCGCCGACGAGGCCGCGACGGCGCTGAACGAGAGCCTGCATCAGGTCGCGGGCATCGCCAGCGTGATCTCCGAGATCGCCTCGCAGACCCGGATGCTCGCGCTGAACGCGACGATCGAGGCGGCGCGGGCGGGCGCGGCGGGCCAGGGCTTCGCCGTCGTCGCCGGCGAGGTCAAGAACCTCGCGGACACCACCGCGAACTCCACCGAGCAGATCGCCACCACGATCGCGACGCTCGAGGCGGACGTGCAGCAGATGGGCGGCACGCTCGCCGCGATCGTGCAGGACGTCGGGGAGATCGAACAGGCGATGGGCCTGCTCGACGGCATTGCCGACGACCAGCACCAGATCGTCGAGCGGCTGAACAGCACCGTCGACGCGACGATGGCGCAGATCCATGACCTGTCCGAAGTCGCCGAGCGCCTCGAGCGCCGCCGCTCCGACCGGCTGGGCGCGAACGGCGAGGTGCTGCTGCGCGTACCGTCGCGGGCCGAGCCCGTGGCCGGCCGCCTCACCGACCTGAGCACCGGCGGTCTTGGTTGCGCGGTCCCGTCCCGCACCCCGCTCTCCGTGGGCGACAAGGCACACGCCGCCGCCACGGTCGACGGCATGTCGATCACCGTCGGCACCCACGTCGCGCGCCGCCGCGACCTCGGCGACGAGGTTGAGCTGGGCCTGGAGCTGACCGAGGTCTCGCCGGAGGCCCAGCGCCAGATCGAGGCCCACATCAACCGGGCCTTCGAGAACTCCTGAGCACCGACGCAGACGAATCGGGCCCCGGCGCGGACGAATCAGGCACCGACGCGAACGAGTCAGGCACCGGCGCGGACGAATCAGGCACCGAGGCAGACAAATCCGGTGCCCGCGGCCACCGAGGCGAGCGCCACGGCCGGCGACCGGCCGGCGACCAGCGCGCGATGGAAGCCGATCATGACGTCGGCGGCGGGCTCGTCGGCCACCCGGCCCACGCTCGCCACCACGGTCGTGGTCCCGGCCGCGAGCAGCGCGGACGCCATGCCCAGCGACTCGTCCCCCGGCCGTACCTCGGTCAGCCCGAGCTCGCAGCTGGCCAGCACCACCAGACCGGGCGGCCGGCGCAGCCGCGGCAGGTCATAGCCGAGCAACGGCCCGCCCCAGAGATCGAGCGCCGAGAACAGCGGGTTCTCCGCCTCGTGCCGCCCGTGCGCCGCCAGATGCGCCACCCCGGCTCCGTCCAGCGCGGCGAGTGTGGCCGCCGGCGTGGCCGAGGAACCCGTCAGGACCGTGCTACCGGGCCGGATCCGCGCGAGCGCCGACACCTCTTCCCGGATGTCGGGCCCCGCGACCAGCACCGACGCCCCGGCCGGACGCTGCGCCGACGAGGCCGCGAGCCAGGCCGTAGCCGACGGCGCCACCGTCACCGGCCGTCCCGCGCAGGCCGGCAGCATCCCCCACGGCGCCGTCATCAGCAGTCCCGTCGGCACCACCAGCACCTCGCGGTCGCCGATCAGCCCAAGCAGCGGCGTCAGCACCGCGTTCTGCAGCACGGCCGCGTCGCGCCGGGTCGCCGACCCGACCGCCTCCGCCAGCCGGGCCGGCATCGCGCGCCCCGCCGCCGTGTCCAGGTCGGCGCGCACCCGCAGCACCGCCTCCTCGGCTTCCGCCATCGGACCGAGAGCCAGGAGCGTCACGGCTTTGTCGTCCACCACCAGCGCGTGCAGGGTCTTTCCATCGCAGACGTACGCGACGAGCACCGTCCCGCCGAGACGACCCCGCACCGCCGACAGCGGCGCCACGGCTGCCCCGCCCGCCGACCCGCGCAGCGCCCAGGCACTCTCCCGGATCCGCCGCTGAAGGCTTTCGGCGCGCCCCCGCAGCCCCGCCGCCGGAGCCCCCGCCACCTCCGCCGCCCGCAGGGACTGCCGCGTCTGCCGCAGCTCCTCCAGCGCCGACGCCACGCCCGGGTCGTCCGGCGGCCGCACCGGCGTCAGCCGCAGCGCCTGCGCCCGCCCCCGCTCCGCCCACCGGAAGATCTCCCCCGCCTTCCCCGCCGCGATCGCCCCCGCCAGCCCCGCCCGGGCCAGGTCCCGCCCATGCGCGGACGCCCCCGTCTGCAGGTCGAGGCTCCCGAACCGCCCCCGGTACCGATGCAGCGTCTCCATCCCCGCCGCCAGCTCCCGCGACGCCGTCCGGCTTCGTCCCGCCGCCGCCTGCACCTCGGCCCGCGCCAGCCGCCAGACCAGTCGAGTGTCCAGCCGATCGAGCCGCCCCGGCGCCCCGGCCGCGTCCACGAGCCGAGCCGCCGCCCACGGCGTCTCCCCCGCCACCGCCCGCGCCGCCACCAGGCTCGCCACCCGCGCGTCCTCAAGAAGCCCGAACCGCCGCAACTGCCCCGCCAGCCGCCGCCCCCGCCGCGCCACCTCCGCCCGCTCCCCCGCCGAACCAGCGGCGCCCTGCGATCCCGTCGCGCCGGCGGCGCCCTGCGATCCCGTCGCGCCGGCGGCGCCCTGCGATCCCGTCGCGCCGGCGGCGCCCTGCGATCCCGTCGCGCCGGCGGAGCGGGTCGAGGATTCCGCGCCGGGCGGTGGGAGCAGGGCGAGGGCGGCGCGGAGCGTGAGCAGTTCGGCCAGCGCGGCCCGCCGCCTGTTTCCCCGGCGCAGGAAACCGGCACGCGCCGCCGCCGCCCACTCGGCCGCCGCCGCCGGCCGGCCTGCCAGCAGCGCGGCCTCGGCCCGGGTCTGCAGCGCCTCGGCCCGGTAGTGGTCCTGCCCCTGCTCGCCCATCTGCGCCACCGCGCCCGCGACCTCCCGGTCGGCCTCCCGGAACAGGCCCGCGGCGATCAGGGCGCGGGCTCGTTCCATGGCGAGCGCGGGCAGCCGCCCGGGCGTGATCGACTCGTAGGCCGGGCGGGCGGCCGCGAACGCGCCCAGTGCCGCCGGCAGGTCGCCGGCCGCGACGTCGAGGCAGCCGATGTTCACCCGGATCACGGCGGCCATCATCGTGAGGTCCTGCCGCAGGGCGATGCGCAAGCCGCGCTGCAGATCGTCCCGGGACGCGCCGACCTGGCCGGCCTCCAGGCGCAGGATGCTCCGGTTGTTGAGGGCCTTGACCAGGTCGAGCGGCCGGTCGCGTTCGGTGAGGCCGGCGACGGCCCGGTCGTACTCGGCCAGCGCCAGGTCGTTGCGCCCGTTGCGCCACAGCAGCACCGCGCGCTGGGCGTGCAGCACCGCCCGCCGGTCGGCCGACAGCAGCGGCTCCGCCTCGTCCAGCAGGCGGAACCCGAGGGCGACCTGCCCCCGCTCCGACTCGGCCCAGGCCAGGCTGACCAGCACCCGCCCGCGCGCCTCCGGTTCCGCGTCGCCGGCCAGCCGCAGCGCCGCCCGCATCCGCCGCACGGCGAGCGCGGGACGCCCGTCCTCGCTGGCGGCGAGGCCGGCGGCGTACAGGTCGGCGGCGCGCCCCGCGAGAACGGGCGGGGTCAGAGCAGAAGCGATGGCGTCACCACCCGGGGCGTACCGGCGTCGGGCGGGTGGATGAGCAGCTGCGCGAGGCCGTGCGGGACCTCGTCGAGGACGAACCGGCCAGTGTCGTCGGCCGTCACCACGCGCGGCGCGGCCGGTTCGGGCAGGCGCAGCTCGACCAGGAGGGCGGCGCCGGGCGCGAGCCAGCCGTCGACCCGCACGAGGTTGTCCCCCCGCTCCACGATCGTGATCATCACGGTGCGGCTGGCCGCGTCGAAGGTGACCGTGCGGGCCTGCTCGCCCGCCCGGGCGAGAGCCGGCGAGCCGGCCGCCAGCCGGGCCACCTCGGCGTCCAGGTCGGTGAGGGCCAGCGCGAAGAGCACCCGCTCGTCGAGGTCGGCCGGCGGCGGGTCGTCGCGCCCGATCCGGGCGAGGATGTCCAGGTCGAGGTCGTCCAGGGGAATCTCGTCCTCGGAGAAGTCGTCAGGAGAGTCGAGGGAAGGGTCAAAGGAAGGGTCAAAGGAAGGGTCGAGGGACGGGTCGAGGGACGGGTCGAAGTTGTCGCGGGGATCGGTCATGGCGTGCCCCAAGCGGGATCGGCCAGCAGCATCGCTCGCAGTTTGGCCAGGCAGCGCGAGCGGGTGGGCCCGATGCTCCCGTGCGGCATGCCGAAGGCCGAGGCGATCACCGTGTAGTCGGGGCGCTCGACCTGGGCGACGATCCGCAGCAGGTCGCGGCAGCGTGCGGAGAGCCGCTCGAAATGGGTCCACAGCACGCGGTCCCGCTCGTCGGCGATCAGCCGCTCCCCGGGCGCGGGCCCGGGATCGACCGCCGTCTGCACCGCCGCCCCGCCGTCCGGCACGTCGCGGCGGGAGCGCTGCTGCCGGTGCCAGGCCTCCCGCCGGGTCGTGGTGATCAGCCAGGCCGTGACCGCCCGGGGCGTACGGATCTCGTGCAGTCGCCGGATGAGCTCCAGCCAGGACGTCTGCACCACGTCGGCCGCATCCTCGGCGCCGAGGCCCTGGCCGCGGGCGACCCGCCACAGCACGGGGTCGAGCACCCGGACGAGCTCGCGCAGCGACTCCCGGTCGCCGTCGCGGGCCCGTTCGAGCAGCGAGCCGAGGTGGGCGTCGGCGTCGATCGCGTCAGGGGACGACATGGGGTCGGGCCATGTCGGCGGCGAAGTTCGCCGCGGCGAAGGACGTGCCGGTCCACCGGGCCCACTTCTCGCCGGGCAGGATGCTGAACACGTCTACGCCGTCCCGGTAGCGGTCCACCCAGTCACCGTAGTTGCTGAAATCGGCGTGGTAGTGGCCGAAGCCCGCGCCGACGGCGGTGACCGTGTCGAAGGCCGCCGGGTAGATCGGGCTGTCCTGGTGGTCGTTGCCGGCCGAGGCGACCAGCTGCACGCCCTGGCCGGCGAGCTCGCCGAGCAGCCACTTCATCTCGTCGAGCAGCCGCTGGTCGGAGTGGTCGCCCGGCACCCGGCCGAACGCCATGCACACCACGTCGACCGGGTTGCCGCGCTCGATGTAGCCGAGCAGCCAGCGCAACGCCTTGCACACCTTGCCCTCGTTGGCCCGGCCGTTCTCGTTCATCACCCGTACGGAAAGCACCTGCGCGGTCGGCGCCCCCTGCCGGATGAGGCCCGCGATGAAGGTGGCGTGCCCCACCAGCGGGACGGCGGGCTCCTCGCGGTGGACGACGAACCGCCCGGTCACCTCGTCCGGCTCCCACGCCGGCGTCAGCTGTTCGGCGTCGATGAGGAACGGGTCGCCGGGCACCGTGTCGGGCAGCCAGGTGTGCGTCGTCTGCACGCCCGTGTCGAGCAGGGCGACCACCGGCCGGCGCAGCGGGGCGGGCGGCGCCGGGAATTCCCGGCTGGGAAGCTTGGCGGGCGGGTCGATCTCGGCGAACGCGAGGCCGGCGTGGCCGACGGGCTTGCTGGCGACCATCACCAGCGTGCCGTCGGCGAAGGCGGGCTCGCGGGCGAACTGCGCGTCCTCGTGCAGGGCCGCGAGCCGGCCGAGGACCTCCTCGGCGGCGGAGCCGTCCACGATCGGTACGACATGGACCGCGCCGCTGATGTGCACGGGCGTCCCGAGGGGCCGGACGTGGTGGTGGGCGTGAAGCAGGTCGTTGAAGTGGCCGACGGGCTTGCTGGGGCTCGGGAAGAACAGCAACGTGTCGTCGCTGAAGTGTTCCTGTGGTTCCTCGCTGTCGATGATGCGCATGGGTCCGCCTCCGGGTCTGGCGTGTCTCGGTCACCGATGAGGTGGCCGCACGAGGTGCGCAGATACCCATCGTGGCCAGCGGACGAGCCGGACACCTTCACCCGAACGGTCACGCGTCGGCGAACACCTGGTCCACCATCGTCAGCAGGGTCGCGGTGAGGAGCTTGTGGACCTGGGCGCGGGTGAGCTCGCCGCGCTGCAGCCACTCCCGGGCGGTCGAGGTCGCCAGCCCCACGTACGCGCGGGCCATCGCGTGCCGGGCCCGGTTGCCGCCGGGCAGGCCGACCGCGGTGAGCACCCGGTCGGCGGCGATGTCGATGGCCTCGGCGATCGCCCGGTCGACGTCGGCGTCGCCGGCCATCCCGCCCGCGGTGATCGCGCCGAGCCAGGAGGTGCTGTGCCGGGAGACCACGTCGAGGAACCAGGTGGCGATCGCGTCGGCCCGGGTGGGCAGGTCGCCGGCCGGCAGCAGGGTCAGGGCCGCCTCGGGCACGGTCAGCATCACGCGGATGACGTCGAGGTACAGCTCCTTCTTCGTACCGAAATAGTGGTTGACCAGGCCCCGGGCCACGCCCGCGCCGGCCGCGATGTCACCGGTGGACACGTCGGCGTAGCCGCGCTCGCCGAACAGGCGCACGGCCACCGACAGGATCTGCTCGCGCCGGGCGTCCGGTTCGAGGCGGCGGCGCTGGCCGGTATCGAGACTCACGAAGTGGACCTTACCGGCCGCGCCTTGTTGACACAGTGCCAACAATCCCGGGAGAGTGGGGCCATGCCCACCCCCGGACTGGACGGGTACGCCCCGCCGTGGCTGAAGCCGGAGCACGACGACCTCGCCGAGCTCGCCCGCGACTTCTTCACCGAGCAGGTGCTGCCGCACGCCGAGCGCCTCGAGCGGCAGGGCCACCCCGACCGCGAGCACTACCGGCGCGCCGGCGAGCTCGGCCTGCTGGGCCTGAGCGTGCCCGAGGAGTACGGCGGCGGTGGCGGCGACTTCACCCACGAGGCGGTGCTGCTGCACGAGCAGACCATGTGTGGCGAGGGCAGCCTGGGCCTGGCCGTGCACAGCGGCATCGTCACCGGCTACCTGCGCCATTACGGCACCGAGGAACAGAAACGGCGCTGGCTGCCCGGCCTGTGCAGCGGTGAGCTGGTCGGCGCGATCGCGATGACCGAGCCCGGCGGCGGCTCCGACCTCCAGGCGATCCGCACGAAGGCCGTGCCCGACGGCGACGACTACCTGGTCACCGGCTCCAAGACCTTCATCACCAACGGCGCCCTGGCCGACCTCGTGATCCTGGCCGTCAAGACCGACACCAGCCAGGGCGCGGCCGGCATCAGCCTCCTGGTGTGCGAGCTGAGCGACGACACGCCCGGCTTCAAGCGCGGCCGGCTGATCGACAAGATCGGCCTGCACGCCAACGACACCGCCGAGCTGTTCTTCGACGATCTCCGCGTGGAAAGGCGGAACCTGCTGGGAACCGAGGGCGGCGGCTTCTTCCAGATGATGGAGCAGCTGCCCCAGGAGCGCCTCGTCATCGGCGTCGGCGCCGTCGCCGCCATGCAGCGGGCCGTCGAGCTCACCGTCGCGTACGCCAAAGAACGCACCGCCTTCGGCAAGCCCCTGATCGGCCACCAGAACACCCGGATGGTCCTCGCGGAGTGCGCGACCCGCACCCGCGCCTCGCGGATCTTCCTGGACGACTGCATCGCGCGGCACTCCCGCGGCGAGCTCGACGTGCCGACCGCGGCCATGGCCAAGCTGTGGCTCACCGAGGGCCAGTGCGAAGTGGTCGACAAATGCCTGCAGGTCTTCGGAGGATACGGGTACACGACCGAGTACCCGATCGCCCGCATGTACGCCGACGCCCGGGTCCAGAAGATCTACGGCGGCACGAACGAGATCATGAAGGAGCTGATCGCCCGTGTCCTCTGAAACACCGAACGAGGCATTTGTGTACGACGCGGTCCGCACCCCGCGCGGCCGGGGCAAGCCGACCGGCTCGTTGCACGGCGTCAAGCCGATCTCGCTGGTCGCCGGCCTGATCGACGCCCTGCGCGAGCGCAATCCCGGGCTCGACCCGGCCGCGATCGACGACATCGTGCTCGGCATCGTCACGCCGATCGGCGAGCAGGGCGGCGACCTGCCCCGCGCCGCCGCGCTGCTGGCCGGCCTGCCCGACACGGCCGCCGGCGTACAGCTCAACCGCTTCTGCGGCTCCGGCCTGGAGGCGGTCAACCAGGCCGCCGCGCGCATCCGGTCGGGCTGGGAGGACCTGATCCTGGCCGGCGGCGTCGAGTCGATGTCGCGCAACCCGATGGGCTCGGACGGCGGCGCCTGGTTCCTCGACCCCGAGACGGCCCTGGCCACGAGCTTCGTCCCGCAGGGCGTCAGCGCCGACCTGATCGCCACGATCGAGGGCTTCACGCGTGACGACGTGGACGGGTACGCGCTGCGCTCCCAGGAACGGGCGGCCAAGGCGGCGGCGGCCGGGCATTTCGACCGCTCGATCGTGCCGGTGAGCGACCCGAGCGGGCTCGTCGTGCTGGCGAAGGACGAGCACCCGCGCCCCGAGACGACCCGCGAGGGCCTCGCCAAGCTCAACCCGTCGTTCGCCGGGATCGGCGAGGCGGCCGGCTTCGACGCCGTCGCGCTGCAGAAATACCACTGGATCGAGCGGATCGACCACGTCCACCACGCCGGCAACTCGTCCGGCATCGTCGACGGCGCCGCCCTCGTCCTGATCGGCTCGAAGGAGGCCGGCGAGCGAGCCGGTCTGACCCCTCGCGCCCGAATTGTCTCGGCCGCCGTCACGGGCGAGGAGCCGACGATCATGCTGACCGGCCCGATTCCCGCCACGAAAAAGGCACTCGGACGGGCAGACCTCGAAATAGGCGAAATAGACCTGTTCGAGATCAACGAGGCCTTCGCCGCCGTCGTGCTCAAGTACGAGCGCGACCTCGGACTCGACCCTGAAAAGGTCAATGTCAACGGCGGCGCGATCGCCCTGGGCCACCCCCTCGGGGCGACCGGCGCGATGCTCCTCGGCACGGTTCTCGACGAGCTCGAGCGCCGCGACCAGCGCCGGGCCGTGATCACCCTGTGCATCGGCGGCGGCATGGGCGTCGCGACCGTCATCGAGAGGCTCTCATGATCCGCTACGAGCGCGCCGCGGACGGCGTCGTCACGCTCACCATGGACGACCCCGGCCAGTCGGCGAACACGATGAACCCCGCGTACGTGGCGGCCATGACCGCGGCCCTCGACCGCCTGGAGGCCGAGCGCGACGAGGTCACCGGCGTGATCGTGACCAGCGCCAAGACCACCTTCTTCGCCGGCGGCGACGTCCCGATGATGAGCACCGCCACCACGAAGGACGCGCCGGCCCTCGCCGAGCTGCTCGGCACGATCAAGCGGGACCTGCGCCGCCTCGAGACGTACGGCCGCCCGGTCGTCGCCGCGGTCAACGGCGCCGCGCTCGGCGGCGGCCTCGAGATCGCCCTCGCCTGCCACCACCGGATCGCCCTCGACGCCCCCGGGACCCGCCTCGGCTTCCCCGAGGTGACGCTCGGTCTGCTCCCGGGCGCGGGCGGCGTGACCCGCACCGTACGCATGCTGGGTCTTGCCGACGCCCTGATGACTTGGCTGCTCAGCGGCAAGCGGCTCAAGCCCGCGGATGCCCGCGACAACGGCCTGGTCGACGAGGTGGCCCCCACCCCCGAGGAGATGATCTCCCGGGCGAAGGAGTGGATCGCCGCCAATCCGGACGCCGCCCAGCCCTGGGACAGACCCGGCTACAAGATGCCCGGCGGCACCCCGTCCACGCCCAAGCTCGCCGCCCAGCTCCCCGCCTTCGCGGCCACCCTGCGCAAGCAGCTCAAGGGCAACCGGCTGCCGGCACCCGAGGCGATCCTCGCGACCGCCGTCGAGGGCGCCCAGGTCGACTTCGAGACCGCCCAGCTGATCGAGACCCGGCACCTGATCACCCTGCTCACCGGGCAGATCGCCAAGAACATGATGGGCGCGCTCTTCTTCGACATGCGCGCGGTCAACGGCGGCCTCGCCCGCCCCCGCGCCGAGGTGCTCCCGGCCACGAAGATCGCCGTGCTCGGCGCCGGCATGATGGGCGCCGGCATCGCCCAGGCCTGCGCCCGCGCCGGTCTCCCGGTGGTCGTCAAGGACGTCACGCCCGAGCTCGCGGCCCGCGCGCAGGGCCCCGGCATCGTCACCACGGCGAACGCCGAGGATCTGCGCGGCTGCGACGTGGTGATCGAAGCCGTCTTCGAGGACCCGGCGCTCAAGGCGAAGGTGTTCGCCGAGGTCGAACCCCTGCTCGCGCCGGGCGCGCTGCTGGCGTCGAACACGTCGACGCTGCCGATCACCGGGCTGGCCGAGGGCGTGAGCCGGCCCGCCGACTTCATCGGCATGCACTTCTTCTCCCCGGTCGGCCGGATGCCCCTGCTCGAGATCGTCGTGGGGAACAAGACCCGGGACGAGGCCGTCGCCCGCGCCTTCGACCTGGGCCGGCGGATCGGCAAGACCCCGATCGTGGTCAACGACGGGCGCGGCTTCTTCACCAGCCGGGTGATCGGCAAGTTCATGGACGAGGCGGTCGGCATGCTCGCCGAGGGGGTCCCGGCCGCGTCGATCGAGCAGGCCGCGTTGCAGGCCGGGTACCCGACCGGGCCGCTCGCGCTCGCCGACGAGGTGAGCATCGCGCTCATGCAGCGCATCCGGCGGCAGTTCGAGGCGGCGGCGGGCGACGCGTTCGTCCGGCTCCCCTCGCACGAGCTGGTCGACGCGATGGTCGACAAGCACGACCGGCCGGGCCGCTCGTCCGGGCGCGGCTTCTACGCGTACGAGAACGGGAAGCGCGCCGGATTGTGGGAGGGCCTCGCCGAGCTTGCCACCCGCGAAGGTCGCGCCGTGCCCTTCGCGGATCTGCAGGACCGTTTCCTGTTCGCCGAGGCGCTGGACGCGCAACGCTGCCTGGACGAGGGCGTCCTGCGCACCGAGGAGGACGGCAACGTCGGCTCGATCCTCGGCATCGGCTTCCCGGCCTGGACCGGCGGTGTGCTGCGCTTCGCCCGTCAGCACGCGGACTTCCCGGGCCGGGCGACGGAGCTGGCGGCGCGCTACGGCGAGCGGTTCGTGCCGGCATGAGCGGTCCGCTGGCCGGGGTCCGGGTCGTCGAGCTGGCCGGTCTCGCGCCGGCGCCGTTCGGCTGCATGATCCTGGCCGACCTCGGCGCCGACGTGATCCAGGTCGATCGTCCCGGCGGCAGCGGGGCTCCACCCACCCCCATGCAGCGCAGCCGCCGCACGGTCACCCTGGACCTCAAGACCGAGGCCGGCGTCGCCGATCTGCTGCGCCTGGCCGCGCGGGCCGACGTGCTGGTCGAGGGCTACCGGCCGGGGGTCGCCGAGCGCCTGGGCTTCGGGCCCGAGACCATCGAGAAGATCAACCCCAGGCTTGTGTACGCCCGGATGACCGGCTGGGGGCAGGAAGGGCCACTGGCCGATCGGGCCGGGCACGACATCGACTACATCGCGGTGGCCGGAGCGCTCGAGCCGATCGGCCGGGCCGGCGAACGGCCGCACGCCCCGCTGAATCTGATCGGGGACTTCGCGGGCGGCGGCATGCTGCTGGCCGTCGGGGTGCTCGCCGCGCTGCTGGAGCGGGTGACCTCGGGACGCGGCCAGGTGGTCGACGCGGCGATGGTGGACGGGTCGGCGCTGCTCACCGCGTTCCTGCACGGGATGATCGGCGCCGGCCGCTGGCCCTTCGGCCGCGGGGAGAACATGCTCGACGGCGGCGCGCCGTTCTACGACACCTACGCGACCGCGGACGGCGGCTTCATGGCGGTCGGCGCCCTCGAACCGGCCTTCTACGGGGCGCTGCTCGACGGGCTCGGGCTCGCCGAGGAGGATCTGCCCGCCCAGCTCGACCGGGCCGGCTGGCCGGTGCTGCGCGCCCGGTTCGCGGCCGCGTTTGCCACGCGTACGCGTGCTGAATGGTCTGTTGTCTTTGCCGGAAGCGACGCCTGCGTCGCGCCGGTCCTCTCCCCCGCCGAGGCGCCCGGGCACCCGCACAACCGGGCCCGCAACGCGTTCGTCACGGTCGGCGGCGTGCCCCAGCCGGCCCCGGCCCCACGCTTCGGCCGCACCCCGGCGGCCACCCCGGCCGAGGCCACTCCGGCCGGCGTCGAGGAGATTCTGGCGAACTGGTAGTCGATCGGACCTTTAGGTCTTTCTGGTGCTTTGCGGTTGCCCGGCTCAGGTGCATGCCGCGCCCGTCGATCCTGCGGGCAATCCACCACCGCGACGGCGCGGTAAGACCTTAAGGCAGACAGACCATGCGGAAGCTGCACAACATCGGAGTCGCGAAACGGCTCGGGCTCATCGTCGGCACCGGGTCCGTGCTGCTCGCCGCATTGGCCTGCATCAACCTCTACAGCCAGAACAGCCTCGCGGCGCAGAGCAGGACGATCACCGGGCTGCAACAGGGCCTCGCCGCGCTGCACCACCTGGACACCCGGCAGAGCGAGCTGAAGGTCGACGCTTACCGCTCGCTGCTCGGCCAGGACGTCACCCAGGACGTCGCCGACGACGTGCAGTCCTCGACCGAGGCCGCCGACGCGGTCGCCGCCTCCGGCCTGACGCCGGAGATGCTGGCCACGTTCACCTCGATCCGGCCGGACTTCGTGGACTTCAGCCAGTTCATCACCGACTTCGCGAACGACGCCAAGGGCAACCGGGCCGCCGCGGTGAAGCGGATCGCCGAGATCGCCGACCGTAACCACAAGACGGACGACGAGCTGGGCGCGCTCACCGACCAGGCCACGGCGGCCGCGGTCCAGGAGCAGAAGGACATGGACTCCACCGTCGCCTTCTCCCGCCTGCTCGCGCTGATCGTCGCCGGCTTCGGCCTGATCCTCATGATCGGGTTCGCGATCCCGCTGGTCCGCTCGATCCTCAAGCCGGTGCTCCGCCTCGGCGTGGTGATCGACGCGCTGGCCAGGGGCGACCTCACCGTGCGCAGCGGGATCACCAGCCGGGACGAGCTGGGCGTGATGGCCGCCGACCTGGACCGCTCGCTCGACGGGCTGCGCGAGTCGATGAGCACCATCGCCGGCGACGCCGACATGCTGGCCAGCGCCTCCGCCGAGCTGTCCGCGGTGGCCGGCACGATCGCCGACGCGGCCGGCGACACCAACGCGCAGACCGCGTCCGCCGCCGCCGAGGCCGAGGAGATCTCCCGCAACGTGCAGTCGGTCGCGGCCGGCGCCGACGAGATGGGCCTGGCGATCCGCGAGATCTCCCGCAACACCAGCGAGTCGGCCCAGGTCGCGAGCGTGGCCGTGGGCGAGGCGGCGCGCGCCACCGAGACGATCCGCCAGCTCGGCGAGTCGTCCGCCGAGATCGGCAACGTGATCAAGCTGATCACCGCGATCGCCGAGCAGACCAACCTGCTGGCGCTCAACGCCACCATCGAGGCGGCCCGGGCCGGCGAGATGGGCAAGGGCTTCGCGGTCGTCGCCAGCGAGGTCAAGGACCTGGCTCAGGAGACGGCGAAGGCGACCGAGGACATCGGCGCCCGGGTCGCGGCCATCCAGCAGGACACCAGCGGCGCGGTCGAGGTCATCTCCCGGATCTCCGAGGTCATCGGGCAGATCAACGAGTTCCAGCTGACGATCGCCTCGGCCATCGAGGAGCAGACCGCCACCACCGGCGAGATGGGCCGCAGCATCGGCGAGGTGGCCAACGGCTCCACCCGGATCGCGCTGAACATCGCCGACGTCTCGGCGGCCGGCGCGACCTCGGCCCAGGGCGTCGAGCAGACCCGTACGGCCTCGAACGAGGTGGCCCGCACCGCCGAGGAGCTCCGCAACCTCGTCGGCGGCTTCAAGTACTGAATGTTCCCCCCACAGCGTGCCGCGCCGGCCATGGATGGCCGGCGCGGCACGCGCCTTTCGCGCCTCGCGAAGGATCCGAGCTATGTATCGGGCAATTCCTCGGGAACGATGGTGAGGTACGCCGGAAGCTTGGCGCCGAGTTGCTGAAGTCTCTCGGCCGCGCGCGCCACCGGAAGGCCGGTGTGGTTCAGACCGGGCAGAAGCCGTCCACCGTCTATCGGTTCTTCAAGATCGAGCCAAGGGGCTTGACCATCCAAACTCATCGAGAGCAGAACCTGGTCGTTTCGCGTGAGCCGTGTCCGTTGCCACGTAAATTCGGGAAGCTCGGCGCCCAACTCCCGCAGGCGAACAGCTGACTGCTGTGGTGGCCATCCAAGCGTCGCGGCCGCACCCATCACGTGTCCGACCGACACTGGCTCTGCCAAGTTGAGCCAGCCCGGGCGGCCCGTGATCCGCACCCTCAGGAGGTTTTGATCATCTCGGGAGAGCGGCGCATCCGACCACGAAATATCAGGAAGCACTGCGCCCAGGGCTTGTAGCCGATCCGCCGTACGCCGCGGTGACCATCCCAGCGCCACGGAACCTTCGATCACGCTGCCCGGAAGGACCGGTTCCGACAGATCGATCCAACGGATCGGACCACTACTCTCGGCCGTCAGGAGTTGTTGATCTTCTCGAGAGAGCGGCGCACTCGGCCAGGCGGCGTCAGGAACTATCGCGCCGAGCTCTCGCAGACGATCGGATAGTCGTTGCGGAGAGCATCCCAGTTCCACAGAGCAACCCAATACATATGCCGCTGGGACCGTCTTCGACAGGTCAAGCCAATCATCCGGGCCGTGCGGTGCGTATTTCAAGAAAAGTTGATCTTCGACATTGAGCGGCTCCTCCGGCCAGGGGAACTCGGGAAGGTCAGCCCCAAGTTCGCGCAACCGTCCCGCCGCCCGTAGCGGTGACCACCCCAACCGCGCACCAGCACTCATTACCTCACCGGCGTGCAATGGGTCGGAAAGGTCCAGCCAGTGGATAGTCCGGCCAAATTCACGCGAGAGGAGGCGTCCATCCTCAGTGTCGAGAGGTGCTTCCGGCCACGGGAAGTTGGGGGGCACGGCCCCAAGCTCCCGCAACCGTTGTGCCACTCGGGCAGGTGACCAGCCCAGCCTCGCGGCGGCCGCGACGACCTGCCCGACCCGAATCGGCCCTGCGATGTCAAGCCAACGATCCGGGCCGGGCCTATCGCGCGATAGGAGGAGTTGGTCCTCTTGGTTGAGCGGAGCATCGGGCCAAGAGAAGTCTGGAAGCTGAGCCCCAAGTTCCCTCAACCGTCGCGCCGCCCGCAACGGCGGCCACCCCAGCCGCGCGCAAGCGTCCACCACGTGTCCGAACGGCACTGGTTCGGACAGGTCCAACCATCGGCTCCGGCCGTGCCATTCGGATGTCAGCAGACCCTGGTCGTCGTCGGTGAGCGGAGCGTTCGGCCACGCGACGTCGGGAAGCCTGGCCCCCAGCTCGCGCAACCGCTCCGCCGCTCGAAGGGGCGACCACCCCAGCGCGACGCCGGCCGCAATCGGCTGGCTGGCGGGAACAGGATTCGACAGGTCGGACCAATGACCAGCGACGCTACTCAGCTCAGCCCTCAGCAGGCGTTGGTCGTCGCTGGTAAGCGGCTCACGCGGCCACGCGACGTCGGCCAGACTGGCACCCAGCTCACGCAAACGCTCCGACGACCGCAGCGGCGCCCATCCCAGCACAATACTGGCCACAAGCACGTGCCTGGACGGCACCCGCTTCGACATGTCGAGCCAGCCTCCCCTTCCGTCGGCACGTGCGGAGAGAAGAACGGCGTCGGACGGCCGAGCCGGTGAAACAGCAGGCGAATCTGAAGTTGTTCGCAAACCCCCGACGAGGGCGGCCCGAAGATAGGACCGCAAACGCCAGTCGCCAAGACGCAAGGCGGGACGTCTATTGGTGTCATCGTGGAGACTGCGGTGGAAGTCGGACATGGAGAACAGCGCGTCGTCGAGCGGAAAGACGCCGACCGCACCTGGCTCGATGGTCACGCCGCCCGCCCTGGGGAACGTCATTCCCGAATCGGTCACGGACTGTGCGATGGCGTCCGCCAGGTCGCTGTCTTGCTCCGCGAGCTGCCCGAGCCAAAGCAGCGTGAAGATCCCCTGCTTCTCAGCAAGCAGATCGGGAATGGCGCGAAATTGCAGCTCTCGTACACCGTCACGATCCATCGCCAGAATGCGGCGGCGGTCGATGGTCAGGCGCGGAGACAGTGAGCCCGTGAGGTTCACAATGCGCCCGTAGGGTGCCGAACCGGCCCAGAGTCCATCGGCCAAGATCCCACCCTGGCCATCGCACCACGAGACGTTACGGACTGAAGACGGCACCGCCCGAACCCTTGGTTCCCCTCGTCGCAACATGGTCTCGGTGGCGTGTCTGTCGAGCGGATCCCGAACACCGATCGGCGCTTTGGCAGACAACTCCCCGGGCAGCCACTCGGCGCTGCTCGATCCGTCAGTTGCCGTCAGGGCCACCTCGGACACCCAGAGCAAGCGCGTCAATAAGTCCACACACGACACGGAAATGCCGGTCCGCAGGAAAATACGAACGGCCGTACCGGATTCGCCGTTGCTTTCGACATGACGCACGCGGCACAGGGAGCCGGGGCCGTCGATGCCGACCTGGAGGCGGGGCTGAAGCTCACCGTCCCTCGAGAAGCGCGCTGTGGAGACCTCGATCTCGTCGCCGAGCATGAAGTAGCTCAGGACGCCTATGCCGAAGCGGCTGTTTGGGAAGAAGTGGATCTGCTCTCGCTCCCAAGCAGCCTGTTCCTCGCCGAAGTCCGGCAGGTCGGCGAAGCGGGCACCGGCATTGGAGAAGACCGTGCTGAGTTCCCGCTCGGACATCCCCACCCCGTTGTCCCGGCACTCCAGCCACGGACGCCCGTCATCGTCGACGCCCTGAGCGAACGCGATTCTCCCCTTCCACGGAGCAGCCGGTCGCCCGCCGTGCAGAAGGTGCTCCGTTCGCGCCTTGCGGTACCGGCAGGCGTCCAGCGCGTTCTGGTACAGCTCCCGAATCGCCAGCGCTGGGTCCCCGTACAGCTGCTCCCCCATGAGCAGTTCCTGGACCCGATCGTCGTCGAGGCGGAAGCGGAACCCCACGTTGTCGTACCGCGGACGTCCCTCCGGAGTACTCAGCGGACGAAGACCGTCCGAAGCGACATGGGTCGGGAGGTCGTGCAGCACGTCCAGGGTCCGGTCGGCCAAGGCCACGACGTCGATGCGCTCCAGAACCTCGGCGATTCCCCTGGTGTGGTCGGCCAGCGCCACCTGCACCGCCTGGTGCGGACACTCCACCTCCAACACCCGGGTACGCCCGCGAGCCGACCATCGCGCGGTCTGCACAGCTCGCAGGACCTCGGTGAGGTCGACGCCGTCAGCACCCCCGATGTGGTCGATCATGATGTTCGGCAGCGCCGTGACGTCGATCGTGAACTCCTCGGCGACCCGCAGGATCAGCGCGATCAGCCGGTCCCGGATGTGCTGCTCGTTCGGTGAGCCGCCGGCGATGGTCTGGATACCGGCGGGAATCTCCGTCCCGGCCAGCGCGTCGGCCGCGGAGGCAGCCGACGCGGACGATCCCGCTGCCTCCGGCTCGGTACGCAGGGCTCGCAGCAGGCGAGCGAGCCGGGCGTCGGTGATTACCTCGCGAAGCAGCTCAGCGGCATCACCGTCGGGCGCATCGAGAACGCCCAGGACGCATTCGGCGACCACCGGGGCCCGAAATACCTGCGGGCGCTGCGAAAGCCACCGGTGATAGGCGCCCCAGCGCACCGCGCGGGCAAATGGCTGATCATCAGGCTTGTCCAGGCGCGCCAGCCGCCGACGAATCCGCGCTTCTCCTCCCACGAACCGGCGGAAGTCAGCGGCCTCGTCGCCCTGGTCGTCGAGCACCGAGCGAAACGACACCGCGCACTGCGCCCGGTGCAGTTGCTGCGCGAACGGCAGCAGCACAAGGACTGCCGCCTCCGCCGGGCTGAGCGGCGGCTTGTCGTCCTCGGCCAGTTTGCCCGGGTTGAGCACATTCTTGACGACCCACGAGAGCCGGTCGTGCATCCGGATGGCGTGCTCGTCGTCCCACCAGGGGTCGTCCGACAGGTCCAGGCGAAGTTCCTCGTAACGCCGCGACCACGTCCCGGCGCATTCGGCCACGGCATCGCGCAGGAGGACGGCCAGACCCGGCAGCCCGTCGACGCCGGGTCGCCCGGAGTCCGGGACCGGACGCACGAGGTCCCACACAGCGTGCGCAGCGGCTCGGTCCCGCCAAGCGGACGCTCCCCGCGAGGCCATCGCCCGCACCCGGCGGTCCACTAGGACGAGCCGATCGCAGCCCGCGGTGTCGCCGTCCAAGTTCGGCTTCTGCAGCGGCACGCTCCACTCGGCGCTCAGGTTCTCGAGGCGGACGCGGACCGCCTCCCTTACAGCCGTGAGGGTGCCCGAAACAGCGTCATCGGTGATCGCCCGGCTGAATGCGCGGGTGAACAGGCTGAAGGTGCCGTCGGGAGTCTCCTTCCACCGCGCCATCTCTCCGCTGGAGCAGGCGTACAGGTAGGCGATCGTCCGTCCGGCGGATCGCCGGCGCTGCTGTTCGCTCCAAGCGTGGACGTAGCTGTAGCCCGCCTTCTCCCGCAGCCGCACGCCTTCGCGGCAGGCGTCGACCACGACGAGCACGTCCCCGCACCGACTTTCCTCGATGTGCCCGTCGAAGTCGATCTCCAGGCATCGCTCCGTGAATTTCCGGCTGGTGGTGTCGGCGCTGGACGGCAACAGATAGTCATGTCCGTCGCGGTGGATGCCGTGACCGCTCAGGAAGATCAGCAGCTGCTGCCCGGGTTCGGCGTGGCGGCAGAACTGCTCGATCGCGGTGTCGATACGGTCGCGGTCGCCGTGATGATCCGGGTGGCGTTCGACCTCGTAACCCACCGACCGGAGTGCCTTGCTCAGGTCGTCGAGGTCGTCTGCGACGAACGGGAGCGAGTCGATCGCGGGATCGTCATACTCCGTCACGCCAATGAGCAGCGCCCTCCGCGGATGGTTGAGCACAGCCCGGATCACTGGCGTTCGAACGTCAGCTTGATCCCGCCGGTTCCGCTCATTTCGACCCCGGTGCCGAGGATGCAGATCTTCCCCGAGGCGGTGACCTCGAACGACACCTCGACCTTCTTCAACGGCAGGTCATCCCCAGCGGTGGCGAGACCGGCGAACGCCTGCCGCAGCTTCGCGACGGTCGCCTCAAGGTTCTGCTGGAACGCATCTACGCTGATCTCGCACCGGGCCACGTCGTATTCACCACGGGTGAAGATGCCCTTGGTACCGGCCGTCTTCTCGTCCTCGGCGGAGACGAGGAAGTCGAGGGTGGCGGAATGATCCGTCATGCGGCGTCCCAGGTAGTCGTTCGTCGATGAAGTGAGCGAGACTACACCGCGCGGACCGCGGGCGCCTCATCGATCAATACGGCATGCTGCCACGCCGGTCGAACGCGCCGGAACACCCATTCGAGCGACTCGTTCCGGGTTCAGCCCTCGGTTTAGTTCAAATCTGTATCTGATCAGGACGCCTGGCGAACACCTCTCCGCCATGAAGCCCTCCCATGATCCACCTTCAGCGAGCACCGGACCGGTGCCGTAGAAGGAGGAACACAAGTGCGCACCACCTCGGCCGTACGGTCGCCCTGACCCTGGCCGCCGGCACGGCCGTCGCCATGGCGGCCTGCTCGCCCCCGGAGAAGAAGGACGACGCCGCGGCGTCCGGCGGCAGCGCGGCCACCGCCGCCGGCGCCGCCGACCTCGGCGGCATGGACGCGCTGGTCGCCGCGGCCAAGAAGGAGGGCCAGCTCAACGTCATCGCGCTGCCGCCGGACTGGGCGAACTACGGCGAGATCATCAAGGCGTTCGGCGACAAGTACGGCATCAAGGTCAACTCGGCCCAGCCGGACGGCGCCTCGCAGGACGAGATCAACGCCGCCAACCAGCTCAAGGGCCAGGACAAGGCGCCCGACGTGTTCGACCTCGGCGGCGCCGTGGCGACCGCCAACACCGCCATGTTCGCCCCGTACAAGGTCGCGACCTGGTCGGACATCCCCGACTCGCTCAAGGAGACGACCGGGGCCTGGACGAACGACTACGGCGGCTACATGTCGATCGGCTACGACAGCGCCAAGGTGCCCGCGCCGACGACGGTCGCCGACCTGCTCAAGCCGGCGTACAAGGGCAAGGTCGCGCTCAACGGCGACCCGACGCAGGCCGGTTCGGCGTTCGGCGGCGTGCAGATGGCCTCGATCGCCGGCGGCGGCACCGCCGAGGACATCACCAAGGGCGTCGACTTCTTCGGCCGGCTCAAGAAGGCCGGCAACTTCCTGCCCGTCGACCCGACCGGCGCCACCATCGAGAGCGGCCAGACCCCGGTCGTCTTCGACTGGGACTACCTGAACGCGGCCGAGACGAAGAAGCTCTCGACCTGGAAGACGTTCGTGCCGTCGGGCGCCGTGCTCGGCTCGTACTACGTCCAGGCGATCAACAAGGACGCCCCGCACCCGGCCGCCGCGCGGCTGTGGGAGGAGTACCTGTACTCCGACGAGGGCCAGAACCTGTGGCTCAAGGGCGGCGCCCGCCCGGTGCGCGCCGAAGCCATGCAGAAGGCCGGCACGCTCGACGCGACCGCGTTCGCCGCGCTGCCGAAGGTGGACGGCACCCCGGTCATCCCGACCGAGGCGCAGAACACCGCGGCCAAGCAGTACCTGACCGCGAACTGGGCCAAGACCATTGGCTGAGATCGCCACCACCGCTCCGCAGACCGTGGCCCGCCGGCCGCGGCTGCGGGGCACCGCCCTGCTCGGCACGGTGCCCTTCTTCGCGTACGTGGCCATCTTCCTGATCATTCCGACCCTGGTCGTGGTGATCGGCGCCTTCGCCGGCGACGGCGGTGGTATGACCTTCGCCAATGTGAAGGCGCTGACCGATAGCTACATCCTCGACGCGTTCGGCCGGAGCATCTTGCTATCGGCGGTCAGCGCGCTGGTCGGCGCGGTCCTCGGCGGGCTGCTCGCCTATGCCCTGGTCACCGCGAAGCCGCGGGGCGTGCTGCGGCGGATCGTCACCGCGGCGGCCGGCGTGCTCGCCCAGTTCGGCGGCGTCACGCTGGCGTTCGCGTTCCTCGCGACGATCGGCCTTTCCGGTTTCCTCACAGTCTGGCTGCACGACCATCTGAGCATTGACCTGTACGCGAACGGGGTGTGGCTGTTCGAGCTGCCCGGCCTGATCCTCGTCTACACGTACTTCCAGATACCGCTCATGGTGATCGTGTTCCTGCCCGCGCTGGACGGCATCCGTCCACAGTGGCGCGAGGCGACCGAGAGCCTCGGCGGCACGACCTGGCAGTACTGGACCCGGGTCGCGGGGCCGCTGCTGGCGCCCGCGTTCCTCGGCTCCACGCTGCTGCTGTTCGCCAACGCCTTCTCCGCGTACGCGACCGCCGCCGCCCTGGTCAGCCAGGGCAGCCCGATCATCCCGCTGCAGATCCGCGGCGCGCTGACCAGCGAGGTCGTCCTCGGCCAGCAGAACCTCGGCAAGGCCATGGCGCTCGGCATGGTCCTGGTCGTGGCCGTGGTGATGGGCATGTACAGCCTGCTGGAGAGGAGGACCGCCAAATGGCTGGGGTGAACGCCCGCCGGGCGAGCCGGCAGCGCGTCCTGCGCTGGGTCGTGCTGATCGTGCTCGGCATCTTCTTCCTGCTCCCGCTGGCCGCGATGGTCGAGTTCAGCACCCGCGACTCGCAGACCTGGCCGCTGCTGGTGAACTGGCCGCGTCTGTCCGGCACCTATCCGGATCTGGCCGAGGGCATCGTCGCCTCGCTCGAACAGGCCGGCCTGACCGCGCTGCTCATGCTGGTGCTGCTGGTGCCGACCGCGATCTGGGTGCGCCTGCGGCTGCCGAGGATCCGGCGACTCGTCGAGTTCCTGTGCCTGCTCCCGCTCACCATCCCCGCGATCGTGCTGGTGGTCGGGCTCGCCCCGGTCTATGCGTGGGTCGTCTACTTCCTGGGCGGCTCGTCGATCACGCTGGTCTTCGCGTACACCATATTGGTCTTGCCTTATGCCTATCGTTCCATTGACGCGGGCCTGGCCGCGATCGATGTGAAGACCCTCGCGGAGGCCGCCCGGAGCCTCGGCGCCGGCTGGACCACGGTGATCGTCCGGGTGGTGCTGCCGAACATCCGCTCGGCCGTGCTGTCGGCGGCGTTCCTGTCGGTGGCGCTCGTGCTCGGCGAGTACACGATCGCGTCCCTGCTCAACCGCACCAACCTGCAGGTCTCGATCGCGCTGCTCGGCAAGAGCAGCGCCACCATGTCGGTCGCCGTCTCGCTGACGGCGCTGCTGCTGGCGTTCGTCCTCCTGCTTCTGCTGTCCCTCTTCGGCGACCGCCGCAAGTCCACCAAGGAGCCCGCATGACCGGCGTGGCCGTCCACCTCAACGGGTTGCGCCGCACCTTCGGCACGGTGCACGCCCTCGACAACCTCGACCTGTCCATCGAGGCCGGTGAGCTCATCTGCCTGCTCGGGCCGTCCGGCTGCGGCAAGACCACGGCGCTGCGGGTGCTCGCCGGCCTCGAGGACGCCGACGACGGCCGGGTGCTGGTGGGCGGCAAGGACGTCACCGCCCTGCCCGCCAACAAGCGCGACATGGGAATGGTCTTTCAGGCATACAGCCTGTTCCCCCACCTCACCGCGCTCGACAACGTCGAGTTCGGACTGAAGCTGCGCGGCCGCAGGCGCAAGCCCGGCCGCGCCGCCGAGATGCTCGAGCTGGTCGGGCTCTCGAAGTTCACCGCCCGCTACCCGCATCAGATGTCGGGCGGGCAGCAGCAGCGGGTGGCGCTGGCCCGCGCGCTGGCGATCGAGCCGGCCGTGCTGCTGCTCGACGAGCCGCTGAGCGCGCTGGACGCGAAGGTCCGCGTGCAGCTGCGCGACGAGATCAAGCGGATCCAGTCCTCGGTCGGCACGACCACGCTGTTCGTCACCCACGACCAGGAGGAGGCCCTCGCCGTCGCCGACCGGGTCGGTGTCATGCGGGCCGGGAAACTGGAGCAGCTGGCCTCCCCGTCGGACGTCTACCAGAGGCCGGCGAGCGCATTCGTGGCCGACTTCGTGGGCGTGAGCAACCGCCTGCCCGGTGCCGTCTCCGCTTCCGGGGACTCGATCACCGTGCTCGGGACGTCGCTGCCGCTGGTCTCCCCGGCCCCGGCCGGGCCGGCTACCGCTCTCGTGCGGCCGGAGGCCGTGTCGGTCACCCCGGCCGAGGACGGCGCGGGACGGGTGCTGACCTGCAGCTTCCTCGGCCCGACCAGCCGCGTCACGGTCACCGTCGGCGAGACGCTGGTCGTGGCCCAGGTCGCCAGCGGCCTGGTTCCCGCACTCACCCCCGGCACCGCCGTCGACGTGACGCTGGCGCCGGTCCCGGTCGCGCTGGATTTATAACTTATTTCGCGTTTCGCCCCCGGAGGGACAAACCGGTTCGTACGGTCGATAACCGTGCGCAGACTTTTCGCCCTCCTCCTGAGCCTGGTCGTCCCGGCGGTGCTGCTTCTGCCGGGGCGACCGGCCGTCGCCGCCTCCGTCTGGCATGTGGTCGCCCCCGGCGAGACCATGCAGAGCATCGCCCGCGACTTCGGCCTGCGGGTGGCCGACGTGGCCCGCTGGAACCAGATCGTCGCCCCCTACCCGGTGCACATCGACGAGACGCTCCGCCTGACCCCGCCGCTGTCGCCCCTCCCGCCGTGGCGCACCCGCGTCGAGCCGGTCACCCCCGCGATGGTCAACTGGAACCCCGCGCTCAAGTGCCCCGTCCCGCCGGCCGCGCTCCGAAAGGTCTGGGTGTCCTACATCGACCTGCAGGGCGCCTACCACGACGGCAGCATCATCGTGCACCGCGACGTGGTCGCCCGGGTCCAGAACATCTTCCTGACCCTGTTCCGCTGGCGCTACCGCATCATGGCCATGGCCCCCGTGTCGGTCAACCTGCCCGGCACCTCCGACATGAGCATCGTCACCGCCGGCTACAACTGCCGCCCCGTCGGCGGCACCGACGTCTGGTCCGAACACGCCTTCGGCACCGCGATCGACATCAACCCCCTGCAGAACCCGATGATCCGCAACGGCGCCGTCTCCCCCGCCGCCGGCCGCTACTACCTCAACCGCTCCCGCTACCTGATCGGCATGGTCCACCCCGAGGGCGCCGCCAGAGCCTTCACCGCCAACGGCTACTTCTGGGGCGGCCAGTGGCGAAACCTGAAGGACTACATGCATTTCAGCGTTACCAACCGCTGACGACCAGGTCATCCGCAGACCACCCCGCCCGTAAGGCGAAGGATCCGGGCACCTGCGCCGCCTTCTCCGTGCGGGAGTCGACGTCTTCGTCGCCCGGGCCGTGGATGGTCTTCTCTCGCGACCGCTGCAACACCAGGCCCGCGCCGATGGGAGCCGCCTCGATATGTCGCTCTCGCTCCTGGCGGACATACATGACGCCGCGCTGGGAGTCCGTCAGGTCGCAGCTGGAGGTTAGGGTGACGGCATTGCCCTGGTCCCTGGCCACAGCGATGACGGACGTGGACCTCGAAGGCTGGGGCCGAGATCGTTGGCCGACAGGGCGCATCGCCGCAACGCTCAGGAATCGTCAGCGGGAAGCTCGCCGCCGTCCGGGCGGTGAGCCGTCGGAGCGTTCACGGAGATGCCACGGCCGGCTGGTCTCACCGTCCGTCGTCGTCACCCATCCCGGAAGGTGGAGACGAATGCCCGACCCAGCTGAGATCCGTCCATTCCGTTTCACGATGTCCGAAGAGGCGAAGGCCGACCTACGGCAACGCATCGCCGCGACCCGGTGGCCGTCCAGCGAACTGGTCGACGACCGGTCGCAGGGTGTGCAGCGGGCGACGATGCAGGAGCTCGCACGCTACTGGACGACCGAATACGACTGGCGGGGGCTGGAGGCGAAGCTGAACGCCGTGCCGCAGTTCACGACCGACATCGATGGCGTCGAGATCCACTTCATTCACGTACGGTCGCGGCACGAGGACGCCCTGCCGCTGATCATGACGCACGGCTGGCCGGGCTCGGTCGTCGAGCTGCTCGGGATCGTGGGCCCGCTCACCGATCCGACCGCGCACGGCGGCCGGGCCGAGGACGCCTTCCACCTGGTGCTGCCGTCGCTGCCGGGCTACGGCTTCTCCGGCGAGCCGGCCGAGCTCGGCTGGGACTCCGGCCGCACCGCACGGGCGTGGGGCGAGCTGATGCACCGCCTCGGCTACACCCGCTACGTCGCCCAGGGCGGCGACGTGGGTGCCCTCGTCACGGACCTGATGGGCCGCCAAGCGGTCGAGGGTCTCGCCGGATACCACCTGAACCTGCTCACGGCGGCTCTCGCCATCGCCGATCATCTGCCGAAGGAATCCGCACAGGAACGCGCGGCGGCCGAGGCGTTCGCGCTCTTCAGGCAGGACGGCTTCGGCTACTTCCTCGAGATGGCAACGCGGCCGCAGACGATCGGCTACGCCCTGCTCGATTCACCCATCGCGCTGGCGGCCTGGCTGCTCGACCACGACACGGACAGCTACGTCAAGATTTCCCGCGCCTTCGTCGACAAGCATCCGACGGGCGGTCTCACCCGGGACAGCATCATCGACAACATCACCCTGTATTGGCTGACCGGCACCGCGGCGTCGGCGGCCCGGTCGTACTGGGAGGACGGACGGGCGCTGGCCGCGACGCTGGCGAGCGGCCAGGCTCCTCCCGCGGTCTCCGTCCCGGTCGGCTTCACGACGTTCCCCGGCGAGATCTGGGCGTCCCCGCGCAGCTGGGTCGAGGCCGTCTATCCCGGCCTCGCCTACTTCAACGAGGTCGACCGGGGCGGCCACTTCGCCGCCTGGGAGGAGCCCGAGCTGCTCGCGACGGAGATCAGGGCGGCGTTCAGGCCGCTGCGCACGTAGCGGCGGAACGGAGCCGCGGGGCGCTACGTATCGATGGGGTCCGGGTTCACGGCTGTTGAGATCTTCACATTTGTCGATTCGATGCTTCGGCTCGCATAGGTTGCCCGCCAAAGCGCGCCGACCGGCGCGATCGACAAAGGAGAAGCATGCGACTGGTCCGCATCACGTCGGTGCTGGCCCTGGCGGGTGTCGCGGCGTGGGCCGGCCTGCCCGGTGGCCTCGCCGCCGCGCAGACCGCCGGTGGCCTCGCCGCCGCGCAGACCGCCGGTGGCCTCGCCGCCGCGCAGACCGCTGGGCCGGAGGCCGCCACCGCGGTCTCCGGGCCGGCCTTTGCCGCCCAACCGAAGGCGGTCACCCTGATCACCGGTGACACGGTCCGGGTCCGGAGCGTCGATGGACAGACCGCGGTGGACGTCGACCCGGCGCCCGGGCGGGAGAGGATTCCGTTCATCACCGACAGCGCGGGCGGGGCCGTGCGCGTGATCCCGGCCGACGCGGTGGGGCTGCTGGCCGGCGGGCGGCTGGACGAGCGGCTGTTCGACGTGTCCACGTTGATCCGGTTCGGCTATGACGACAGCCGCCGGACGCTGCCGCTGCTGATCCAGGGCGGCGCGCCGGCCGGCGGCCGGGCGATCCAAGACACAAGCCTGATCGCGTACGCGCAGGACCGCTCGCAGCCGGCCACGTTGTGGAAGAACCTCACCGAGCCGGGCACGCAGCGACAGACCATGGCAAAGGTCTGGCTGGACGGGCTGCGGCAGCCCACTCTCGACGTCAGCGTTCCGCTGATCGGGGCGCCCCAGGCCTGGCAGCAAGGGCTCACCGGCACGGGCGTGAAGGTGGCCGTGATCGACAGCGGCGTCGACCTCACCCACCCTGACCTCGCGGGACAGGTCGCCGAGGCGGTCGACTTCACCGGCTCGGGCGACCTCACCGACCCGGTCGGGCACGGCACGCATGTGGCCTCGACGATCGCCGGTACGGGCGCGGCGTCGGGCGGGAAGTACAAGGGCGTCGCGCCGGGGGCGAAGCTGCTCAGCGCGAAGGTGTGCCTGCCCGAGGGCTGCCCGGAGTCGGCGATCCTGGCCGGCATGTCCTGGGCGGCCGAGCAGGGCGCGGCGGTCGCGAACATGAGCCTGGGCGGGGACGACACGCCGGAGATCGATCCCATCGAGGCGGCCGTGCACGACCTGACCGGCCGATACGGAACGCTCTTCGTGATCGCGGCCGGCAACAGCGGCGAGGCGGGCGAGGTCACGATCAACTCGCCGGGCAGCGCCGAGGACGCGTTGACCGTGGGCGCGGTGACCAAGTCGAGGACGCCGGCCGAGTTCTCGAGCCGGGGGCCGCGCGCGGCCGACGCGACCGTGAAGCCGGACATCACCGCGCCGGGCGTCGCCATCGTCGCGGCGCGATCGGGCGCGAGCGACCTGGCTCCGATCGACGGCAGCGACGCGTACACGAATCTCTCCGGCACCTCGATGGCGACGCCGCACGTGGCCGGGGCCGCCGCCCTGCTCGCGCAGCAGCATCCCGATTGGCGCGCGACGCGGCTCAAGGCGACGCTGACCGCCTCGGCGAACCCGGGCGACGACCTCGGCCCCTACGACCAGGGCGCCGGGCTGGTCGACGTGGCGCGCGCGATCGCCCAACCGATCACCTCCGATCCGGTGAGCGCCGGATTCGAGCGCCAGAACCAAACCCAGACCAAGGCCATCACGTACGCGAACAGCGGCGCCGAACCGATCACGTTGAACCTGGGATTGACCGCGAACGCGCCGGACGGCCTGTTCGAGCTGAGCGCCACGACGGTGACCGTGCCCGCGAACGGGACGGCCGGGGTGACCGTGACGGCGCGGCCGGGCGCGAGCCTGCCGGACGAGCCCTACGGCGGCGAGCTGGTCGCGACCGCGGGCGACGTGCGGGTGGAGACGCCGATCGCGATGGACATCGCCCGGCACACCTTGACCGTTCGTACGCCGAACGCGACCGGCGCCGATCAGCGGTGGGTCACCATGCTCACCGACCTCGACCGGCAAACGGTCAGCGCGTTCGGCCATATGGGCGACAGCGCTCAGATCCGTCTGAGGGCCGGACGGTATGTCGTTCAGTCCTATCTGCTCACCGGCTCGGAGGAGGACCCGCAGATCACCTCGCTCGCCGACCCGGCGCTCATGCTCGACTCCGATCGTTCGGTCACGATGGATCCGAGGGCGGCCAAGCCGGTCGCCATCTCGGTCGCCGACAAGCAGGCCGTGCCGACCTATAACGAGGCCGGCTGGACGATCCGCACCCAGGCGCCGGAGATCTGGGGCAGCAACGACCCGTACGGCGCGCTCATGAACTTGAACTTCGCCCGGCTGGCGAGCGGCCCGGCCACCGGCGCCGGGACCGACAAGCGGTTCGTGTCGTACGTGTCCGGGTCGTGGGCGCGGCTCGTCGACGGCTCCCCGCTCAACAGCCCGGCCGTCTATCACGTCTACTTCTACGACCGGAGCCGGATGATGCCCGGCAAGACGGCGGTGCTGCGGGACCGGGACTTCGCCGCCGTGCGCTCGCAGGTCGGCGCGGACGTCCCCGGCGTACCGGCGATGCGGTTGTCCCTGCCGCGGGCGCCGGGCAACTCGGCGGTCTACCGCAGCTCGGACGGCCGGTCCACGCCGCTGAGCTTCGCCTACGACGTGCCGCGCACGGTCGCCGACTACTACAACCGGGACCAGGGGACCGAGTGGCTCGTCTCCAGCAGCCAGCGAGGTTATACCTATTACGAGTCGGACTGGACTGCCTGGCAGCCCGGCCGGGCGTACACGGTGATGTGGGCGAACGGAGTCGAGGGCCCGGTCTTCCCGCAGCCCGAGTTCGCGCAGCAGTTCGCGGCCCGCTACTGGGGTGACACGCTCGGCGGGCCGGGTCCGCTGCACGGCGACGGCAGCGGGCACGAGGGCTTCCGGTTCCCGCGCGGCGGCAACGTCGATGTGCGCGTCTACCGCAACGGCACGCAGATCAGCGAGTCCGCGGAGACGCCGCAGACCACCCAGGTCCCGGCCGCGGCCGCCGACTACCGGGTGCACGCGACGTTCACGAGCGATCCCGCGTTCGCCCTGTCCACTCTCGTCGACGGCGAATGGACATTCCAATCGGCCCACGTGCCGGATGGAAAGCTGGTCCATTTGCCGATGACCGCGATCCGCTTCTCCCCTGATCTCGACATCACCAACACCGCACCGGCCGGGCGCCCGCTGGCCCTGCCGATCTCGCTGGACCGGCAGGTCGGCGCGGCGCCCGGCAAGACCCGCAGCCTGATCGTCGAGGCGTCGTTCGACGACGGCAAGACCTGGCACCGCCTGGTAGCCGTGCGCATCGGCGAGAAGGCGGTCGCCGTGGTCCAGAACCCGCGCGGCACGGGATTCGTCTCGCTGCGCGCATCGGCGGTCGACACCGCCGGCAACACCGTGCGGGAAACCATCATCCGCGCCTACCGCTACAAGTAACCAGAACCGGCCCGGGCCGCGCACAAGCGGCCCGGGCCGCACAAAGCCGATCCGGGCCGCGCGCGGCGGCTCGGGGTCGCGCAGGGCCGCCCGGGGTCGCGCAGGGCCGCCCGGGGTCGCGCAGAGGCGATCCGGGCCGCCCAGAGGCGGCCGCCCGGGGCGCTCTTCAGCGGTCGTGGTTCAGGGATGAGCGCGCGGTCTCCTTCGCGGCCAGGACGGCGACCACCGTCAGTGCCGAGGCGATCGCCATGTAGACCGTCACCGCGCCCAGGTTCGGGTCGGAGGTGTCGCCCAGGAGTTTCAGGGCGATGATCGGGGCGGGCGCGCCGGCCAGGATCGACGCCAGCTGGTAGCCGACCGACGCGCCCGTGTACCGGACCGTCGTGCCGAACAGCTCGGCGAAGAAGGCGGCCTGCGGGGCGTACATCAGCGCATGGAGGATCAGGCCGACCACCACGGCCAGCGTGATGGGGCCGGCCCGGCGCGTGCCGACCAGCTTCAGGAACGGGTAGATCCAGAGCGCCACCCCGATCGCCCCGGCCAGATAGAGCGGGCGCCGGCCGATCCGGTCGGAGACGGCCCCGATCGCCGGGATCAGAACGAACTGGACGGCCGACGCCACCACCAGCGCGGTGAGGATCGTGTCCTTGTCGGCGGACGTGCCGGCGTACGTCGTCAGGAAAGTGATCGAGATGACCGTGAACAGGTAGTAGGCGATGTTCTCGGCCAGCCGCATGCCCATCGCCAGCACGATCTCGCGAGGATAGCGGCGGACCACCTCGAGCAGCGGCCGGTGCTCGCCGGTCGGGCGGGCGGCCAGCGCCTCGCGGAACAGCGGCGACTCCTCGACCGACAGCCGCACCCACAGCCCGATCAGCACCAGCACCGCGCTGAGCAGGAACGGGATCCGCCACCCCCAGGCGTCGAAGGCCTTGTCCGGCTGCATCAGCGCGAGGATCCACAGCACCGCCGTGGCGAGCAGGTTGCCCAGCGCCACCCCGGCCTGCGGCCACGACGACCAGAAGCCGCGCCGGGCGTCGTCGCCGTGCTCGGCGGCCATCAGCACCGCGCCGCCCCACTCGCCGCCGACCGCGAAGCCTTGCACCAGCCGGCAGAGCAGCAACAACAACGGCGCAGCAACCCCGATCGACGCGTACGTCGGGAGGAGCCCGATGGCGAAGGTGGCGACCCCCATCGTGAGCAGCGAGACCACCAGCATGCGTTTGCGACCGACCCGATCGCCGAAGTGGCCGAACACGACCCCGCCGAGCGGCCGGGCGACGAAGCCCAGCGCGTACGTGCCGAAGGCCAGCAGGGTGCCGGTGACCGGGTCCGACTTCGGGAAGAACTGGGAGCCGAAGACGAGCGCGGCCGCCGAGCCGTACAGGAAGAAGTCATACCATTCGACCGCCGTGCCGACGAGCGAGGCGGACACCACCTTCACGATCCCGGCCCGCCGGGCCCCAACCTTCTCTAATGTGGACACATCGCTCCTCTCCGAGCGGAACAAGGGGTCAGCACTGGCCGTCGGCGAGCACGTAGTAGTTGTCGCCGGTGCGCCGCAGCGTGTGCGTCACGGCGACGTTCCACAGGCCCATGGCCTGGTTCGATCCGTTCGCGTACGTGTATCCGCCGCTCTGATGGGCGCGGCCGGCCACGGTCTGTGCGTAGTTGCTCGCCGTGAAGCAGGGCCCGGCCGTGGGCGGCGCGGAGGTCGGGGCCGTCGTGGGCGTGGTCGTCGGGGGCGTGCTCGTCGGCGGCGTGGTCGTCGGCGGCGTGGTCGTCGGAGGCGTTGAACCGGTCAGCCCCCAGAACTGGGCGAGGTAGTACGACGAGCAGATCGACGCCAGGTAGTACGTGCCGGTCGTGCCGCACTGGTTCTCCGCGCCGCCGGGATCGACCGGGGTGCCGTGGGCAATGCCCTGCACCCGATACAGCTGCACAACCCCGCCGTACGTCTCCCGTGTCGTTCCCCCGGACAGCGTGTCGGTCCCGGCCGGCGTCTGCGGAACGCCGAGCACGTTCGTCCACTGATCGCGCAGCTCGGTCGCGTTGGCCGGCACGACCGTGGTGTCCGACGTGCCGTACCAGATCGCCACCCGCGGACGCGGCCCGGAGTAGCCCGGATCGGCCGCCCGCACCAGATCGCCCCACTGCGCCGGCGTCTTGCTCTGCGCCTGGTACTGGCAGACCGTCCCGCAGTTGTACGGCAGCCCCGCCACCACCCCGCCGCCCGCGAAGACGTCGGGATAGGCGGCGAGCATGACCGCCGTCATCGCCCCGCCCGCCGACAGGCCCGTGACGTAGACCCGGTGCGAGTCGGAGCCGTAGTTTGCGACCGCGTAGTCGACCATCTGCTTGATCGAGAGCGCCTCGCCGCCGCCGCGCGCGATGTCGCCCGCGTTGAACCAGTTGAAGCAGGACAGCGCGTTGTTGGACGAGGTCTGCTCGGGAAAGACCAGTGCCGCGCGATACAGGTCGGCGTACTTCGGCCAGCCCGAGTGTCCGTAGTAGTCGGAAGCGCTCTGCGTGCACCCGTGCAGGGCCACCACGAGCGGGGAACCGGCCGGCAGACCCGCCGGCACGTAGCTGTACATCTTGAGAGCGCCGGGATTCGAGCCGAAGCCCGTCACCTCGGTGAGGGTGGCCGCGGCGCGCGCCGGAGTCACCGCGAGCGCGGTCACCACCGCCGCTGCCACCACCGCCGACCAGAACTTTGTCTTCATCGGGCACCTCCCCGCCGACGAGTTGGGGGCGACCGTATGACGCGCGCCACACCGGATCCCATGGACCGGCGACCCACATTGAGAGCGGTCTCTGTGTCGGTAAACCCCAGCGACAGCTCTCTATGTGTCGATGGGCCATGCGGGGCGCCGGGCAGATGGCGGCCGCACACGTGGTTCCGTCCCGGGCGCCGACCTAGCGTGAGCCCACGCGAAACATCGAGGTAACGAAAGGCGTCCGATGAGTGGATCGGCGACATTCCGGCGCGCGGCTCTCGCGACGGTCCTCATAGCCGCGGCCTGCGGCAGCCCCCAGCAGGCCGCCGGCGGCGGCAGCGACGGCCCGCTCAAGGTGGGCATCATCTATTCGCAGTCCGGACCGCTGGCCAGCTACGGCCAGCAGTACGCGGACGGGTTCAAGGCCGGCCTCGCCTACGCCACCCAGGGCACCGGCAAGATCGGCGATCGTACGGTCGAGGTGACCTACACGGACGACGCCGGTGACCCGGCCAAGGCCGTGGCCGCCGCGAAGGACCTGATCGGCAAGGGCTACAAGGTGCTCGGCGGCTCCACCGGCTCCGGCGTGGCGACCCAGCTGGCGCCGCTCGCCGCCACCAACAAGGTGCTGTTCGTCTCCGGCCCGGCCGCCACCGACGCGCTCACCGGGCTCAACCGCTACACGTTCCGCTCCGGGCGGCAGTCCTATCAGGACGTGCAGACCGCGAAGGCGTACCTCGGCGGCGGCCACAAGGTGCTCGTGTTCGCGCCCGACTCCGCCTTCGGCAAGTCCAACGTGGAGGCCGTGAAGGCGGTCATCGGCTCGGGCGGCGCGACCGTCGACAGCATCGCGGTCCCGCCCACTGCCACCGACTTCACCCCGTTCGCCCGGCAGGCCAAGGCGGCCGCGCCCGACCTGGTCTTCGTGGCCTGGGCCGGCACCACCGCCAGCGCCATGTGGCAGGCCCTCGACCAGCAGGGCGTGCTCGCCTCGACCACGGTGGTGACCGGGCTCGACATCCGCGCCACCTGGCCGGTCTTCGGCGCCGCCGGCTCGCGGCTGCACCTGCTGGCGCACTACTTCGACGGCGCCACCGACAACCCGGCCGAGCAGGCGCTCGCCAAGGCGGTGCCCGGCGGCAAGACCGACCTGTTCCAGCCGGACGGCTTCGCGGCGGCCCAGATGATGGTGCACGCGCTGCAGGCGAGCGGGGACGACGTGGACAAGATGATCGGGGCGCTCGAGGGCTACAGCTTCGACTCCGTCAAGGGCACGCTGACCGTCCGCGCCGAGGACCACGCGCTGCTGCAGCCGATGTTCCAGGCGAAGATGAGCGGCGCCGACACCGCCACGCTCACCGACACGATCGGCGCCGATGCCGCCGCACCGCCGGCCGCGGCCATGAAGGGCTGACGGTATGACCCATCCGGCGCTGGCCGTCGACGGCGTCTCCTGGCACGCCGGCACCGTGCCGATCATCAACGAGGTGACGCTGACCGTCGGGCCCGGCGAGTTCGTGGCGCTGATCGGGCCCAACGGCGCCGGCAAGACGTCACTGTTCAACGTGGTCAGCGGCCTCCGCCGGCCCAGCGCCGGGCGGGTGCTGATGGGCGGGGCCGACGTGACCCGGCTCGCCCCGCACAAGCGGGCTCGTCGCGGTCTCGGCCGCACGTTCCAGACCTCGGCCGTCTTCGGCTCGCTGAGCGTCGCCGAGAACGTCGCGCTCGCCGTGCAGGCCGCCCGCGGCGGCAGCATGCGGCCCTGGCGCCGCCGCTCCGACCGGCAGATCGCGGCGGCGGCCCGGGAGGTCCTCGACCAGGTCGGACTGGGCGAGCTCGGCCGGAAGGCGGCGGGCTCGCTCGCCCACGGTCAGAAACGCAAGCTCGAGATCGCGCTGCTCCTCGCCGCCGAGCCCCGGATGCTGCTGCTCGACGAACCGATGGCCGGGGTCAGCGCCGAGGACGTGCCGGCGCTGGCCGAGGTGGTCCGCGGGCTCACCGCCGGCGGGCGCGGCGTGCTCATGGTCGAGCACCACATGGAGGTGGTGCTCGACCTCGCCGACCGGGTGGCCGTGCTGCACCACGGCTCGCTGCTCGGCTGCGACACGCCGGACGCCGTCATGGCCGACGCGACGGTCCAGCGGGCGTACCTCGGGGAGGCCTTGTGATCCTGAGTGTCCACGACCTGTCGGTAACACTCGGCGGCTCGCACATCCTGCAGGGCGTGAGCTTCGACGTGCCGCCGACCGGGATCACCGCGCTGCTCGGCCGCAACGGCGTAGGTAAGACCACCACGCTGCGCGCCGTCCTCGGCGAGATCCCGGCCACCGGTTCGGTCGACTTCGGCGGCGTGCCGGCCCTCGGCCGCCCGACCCACCGCCTGGTCCGCGACGGCCTCGGCTATGTGCCCGAGGACCGCTGCGTCTTCGCGGGACTCACGGTCGCGGAAAACCTGCGCTTGGCGGTCCGCTCCCAAGACCCCGATTTCCGTACGGTGTTTGGACTGTTCCCGGAGCTGAAGCAACGGTCAGACCAATCCGCCGGCACGCTGTCGGGCGGCCAGCAGCAGATGCTCGCGCTGGCCCGGGTCCTGCTGAACCCGCAGCGCCTCCTGCTGATCGACGAACCGACCAAGGGCCTGGCCCCGGCCGTCATCTCCGCGGTCGCCGCCGCCCTCGAGCGGATGGCCGAGCGGGTGCCGATGCTGCTGGTCGAGCAGAACCTCGCGGTCGTCCGCCGGCTGGCCCGCGACGCCGTCGTGCTCGCCGCCGGCCGGGTCGCCTGGCACGGCCCCACCGAGGAACTGCTCGGCGACCCCGCGCGCACCCGGGACCTGCTCGGCGTCGGCTCCACGGTCCGGAGGCCCTGATGTCCACAGTGGTACTGCTGACGCTGACCGGGCTCGGCCTGGCCGCGCTGTACTTCCTGATCGCCTCCGGCCTGTCGCTGGTGTTCGGACTGGCCGGAGTACTCAACTTCGCGCACGGTCTGTTCCTGTCCGTCGGGGCGTACGCCGGCTGGTTCGTGGCCACCCACTGGGCGCTCGGCCCGGCAATCCCGGTGGGGGTCGCGGCGGGCGCGGCCACCGGCGCACTGGTCGAGCTCGTCGTGATCCGCCCGCTGTACCGCCGCCCCACCGAGCAGGTGCTCGCCACGGTCGGCCTGTCGCTGGCCGGCGTGGCGCTCCTCCAATCGATCTGGGGCGCCGACCCGCGCTCCTACCCGCGTCCCGCGTGGACCGCCCACACCACCGGCGTGCTCGGCGCGCAGGTGCCCGACGACCGCTTCCTGCTGATCGGCGCCGCCGTGCTGGTGCTGGCCGCGCTGCTGGCGTTCCTTCGCTGGACCCGCTACGGCCTGATCATCCGGGCCGGCGTCGAGAACCGGGCGATGGTCAGTGCCCTCGGCATCGACGTGCGCGCCGCGTTCACCCTGGTCTTCACCCTCGGCGGCGCCCTGGCCGGTGCGGCCGGTGTGCTCGGCGGCATGTACTTCGGATCGGTCTCCCCGGGCCAGGGCGCCGGCCTGCTCATCTTCGCCTTCATCGTCGTGGTCATCGGCGGCCTCGGCTCGGTCACCGGCTGCGCCGTCGCGGCGGTGGCGGTCGGCCTCCTCCAGCAGTTCGTCAACTACTACGGCACGTCCGGCGCCGGCGACGTGAGCGTGGTGGCCCTGCTGGCCGTCGTGCTGCTGCTGCGCCCCGGCGGCGTCGCGGGAAAGGTCACCGCATGAAAGCCCTCATCCCGCTGGTCCTGGCGGTGGCGCTGCCCTGGTCCACACTCGACATCCCGTTCCTGTTCGACGGCCCGCTCAACTCGCCCGGCACCCTCCAGCTGCTGGGCGTGTGCCTGGTCTTCGGCGGCCTGGCCCTCGGCTACGACCTGCTCTTCGGCCACGCGGGGCTGCTCTCCTTCGGGCACGCGCTGTTCATCGCCCTCGGCGCCTACGGCGTGGGCATCCTCGTAAACCACTTCTACTGGCCACTGTGGACGGCGGTGCTGCTGGCGGTGGCCGGGGCCGCGATCGCCGCATTTCTGCTCGGCGCGGTCGCCCTGCGGGTCACCGGCATCGCCCTCGCGATGGTCACGCTCGCCTTCGCCCAGGTCGGCTGGATCGTCGTCAACCGCGACCCCGGTGGCCTGACCGGCGGCGAGGAGGGCCTCCCGCTCGGCCCGGCGGCCGTGCCCGGCTTCCTGGTCGGCGTGGCCAACACGGTCAACCTGTACTGGCTGGCCCTGGCGTTCCTGGTCGTCGTGGTCGCGATCGTCCACGGCATCCGACGGGCGCCGCTCGGCCGGGTGCTGACCGGGCTGCGTGACGACGAACGCCGCATCGCCGTGCTCGGCCTCTCCCCGTACCGGATCAAGCTCGCGACCTTCGTCCTGGCCGGCGCCCTGGCCGCCCTGGGCGGCGTCGTCTACGTCCTGCTCACCGGCGGCGCCACCCCCTACCTGGCCTCCACCGACCTGACGCTCTCCCTGATCGTGATGGCCGTCCTGGGCGGCGCCGGCACGCGCTGGGGTGCGCTCCTGGGCGGCATCGTCTACGCCTACCTGGACCAGCGGCTCACCCACGTGGGCGGCTCCCTGCCCGGCCCGCTGGGCCAGCCGTTGTTCGTCCTGGGCACGCTGTTCGTGCTGGCCGTCGCCTTCGTGCCGGGCGGTCTGGCCGGCCTGCGGCGCCGCACTCTGTCGGCGACGGCCTCCTAGCCCCCCCGTCTCGGTGGCCAGGCGCCAGTGTGTCGGCCAGGGGTGTCACTGGCGCGACCAGGGGGACGATTCGCGACCATTGCCGTTCAGGGTGGTGAGGTGGATGGCAGAAGTCCCAGCGACGTCGTCTCGGCAGCGATGGACCCTCGCATTGGTGTGCACGGCGGCGTTCATGTTGTTGCTGGACATCACCGTCGTCGGCGTGGCGCTGCCGTCGATCCAGCGGGACCTCGGGGCGAGCCTGGCCGACCTGCAGTGGGTGAGCGCCGCCTACGCCCTGGTGCTGGCCGTGCTGCTGCTGCCGGCGGCCACCCTGGGTGACCGGCTCGGCCGGCGCCGGCTGTTCCTGGCCGGCATGGTCGTCTTCACCGTCGGGTCGCTGGCCTGTGCGCTGGCCACGACCGCGCCGGCGCTCGAGTTGTTCCGCGCGTTGCAGGGGGTCGGCGGGGCGATCTTGTTCGCCACCGCCACGCCGCTGCTGCGCGCCGAGTTCTCCGGTGCCGCCCTGGCCCGGGCGCTGGGTGCCTTCGGCGCGACGCTGGGTGGCGCCAGCGCCGTCGGCCCGCTGGTCGGCGGGGTGCTGACCGACACCCTGGGCTGGCGGTTCATCTTCTTCGTCAACCTGCCGATCGGTGTGGCGGCGTTCGCGGGCGGCCTGGCCCGGCTGCGCGAGTCCCGCGACCCGACCGGTGGCCGAGCCGACTGGTTGGGCACGGTCCTGGTCACCGTGGCACTGACCGCGCTGATGTTCGCGCTGATCCGCGGCAACGCGATGGGCTGGGCGAGCCCGGCGATCGTGGCCCTGTTCGCGACCGCGGCCGTGGCTTTCGCCGGGTTCGTGTTCTACGAGCTGCGCGTCGCGGCCGCCCCGATGGCCGACCTACGTCTGTTCCGCCGGCGAAGCTTCGCCGCGACCGGCTTCGTGGCGTTCGCGATCTCGGCGACGGTCATCGGAATGATCAGCTACCTGTCGCTGTACATGCAGAACACCCTCGGCTACTCACCCGTCCAGGGCGGCCTGCGGTTCCTGCCGCTGTTCCTGGCGTCCTTCGCGGTCGCCCTGCTGACCGGCCGGCTGATCGGCAGGGTGCCGATGCGGGTGCTGCTGGGCGTGGCGATGGCCTCGGCCGCGGCCGGGCTGGCCTCGATGGCCCACCTGACCGCCACCTCGACCTGGCTGGTGCTGCTGCCCGGCCTGATCCTGGCCGGGATCGGCCTGGGCATCACCTCGACCGGCCTGGCCTCGGCGGCGCTCTCGGCGGTCGAGCCGGCCCGCGCCGGGATGGCCGCCGGCCTGACGAACACGCTGCGCCAGGTCGGCACGGCCACCGGCGTGGCCGTGCTCGGCGCGCTCTACGCCTCCCGCGTCACCGCCGCGACCCACCACGCCCTGGCCGGCTCGCCCATCCCGCCCGACGCCGCCCACCGGCTCGCCGCCGCCGTGGCCTCCGGCGCCGGCACCCGAGTGGCCGCCGAGGTCCCACCCGCCGTCCGCGCCGCGGTGATCCACGCCGCCCGTGCCGGCACCGCCGGCGGCCTCAACGACGTCCTGCTCGCCGCGGCCGCGTTCGCCGTGCTCGGCGCGGTGGTCGGTTTCGCGTACGGCCCCGACCCGGTCAGGAAGCCGCCGCACAGTCCCGCCCCTGGCAGTCCGCCGGCTCCCTCGGGGACCCCGGCCGGCCGCCCCGGTGGCTGACGTTCGTGCGCGTTCGGGTTCACGAATCGTCGTGCCCGACGCGGATGTAGCCACGCGGCAACATCCTCGACGCCGTGGCAATGCCGACGAAGAACAACGACAGCACCGCGGCCCGGACCAGGAGGGAGTCTTCCCGCCCGTTGTTCGCCAACACCGTGAACAGCACGATCGCCGAGATGAGCAGAACCGCCGACGAGGTGGCGTACCAGCGCCGGGACCGGGGGCGCGGATCCGGCTCGACGGTGGGGATCACTCCAGGGTTCTGCTCGACCCATTGCTTGGCGACCTCGATCGGAACGTCCGGCACGCGCAGGTCACCGGCCGCGGTGCGGTACGGCGATTGTCGTGGCAATACGCCATTGAGGCGTGGGGTTGACGACACGATGACGCCAAGCCAGACAACGATCCAGATCGGCAGGGTGGGCGCTGACCGGTCGACGATGTCGACGGTCGTCAGGGTGAGGAGCGCGGCCAGTCGCGCCGGCGAGGCCCACGGCTCGACCCGGAGGTAACGCCGGGCGAGGCGTGCGCTACGCGGATCCAGCGGAAGCCGCTGCACCGGCCGCCGCGGGAATCGCCGGCGTCCCACCGGAATCTCGACCCATCGCACATCCGTCCCGCCAGTGGTGCCCGACAGCGAAGGCATCCGCATGTCCGCTGTCAGCCGAGCCGGCACGACGAGATCCGTCCGCACCGCCGACGACCTGCCCATCTGTCCCCGTCAAGTGATCCACATCGTAGATCGGCATCCGCGCAAGTGATACCCGAGGTTCGCCCCACATGATGGCAGGGCGGGCGGCAGGCGCTCGCGTAGGCCGGGTTGCCGCGTTGGAGCCGAACGGGCCGGGGCGGCGATGCCTCCGGGGCTTGGCCGGCCGGAGGTTCCGGGTGCTCGGGGGTCGGTCACGCGAGAATCGCTCTGTGGCCTGGTGTTGCAGCGGGCGCGTCGATCGGCGGGAAGATGCCGGGTCGTATCGATGATCGCCAGCGCTGGGAAGACCATCCATGACCCGGGCGACGAGGACGTCCGGCAGATCCGTGTTCCGAAAGGCGAGCTGAGCTAGCCGGCGGCGTCGCACAGACCGGCGGGTCGTGTTCCGCTCGTGTTGCGACAACTCGCCAATCTTCGGTGTCAGCGATGCCTCTCGATGCTTGTCTGACCGGGTGACCATCCTCGGTGGACAGCTTCTCGCGCTCGCCGGTGTTCTTGTCGGCGCGGTTCTTTCCTACGCGTTCACCTCGCTCGCCGAACGGAACCGGTGGCGCCGGGCTTTGTCGATCCGGTGGGACGAGCGACGCCTCCAGGCCTACGTCGACTACGCGAATGCGATCAAGAACAGCGTGAACATCGTCGTCCTGATCCTCGCCGCACGAGGAGTCACCACGGCAAATCGGCACCTGTCCGAGTCGGAGGGGCTGGCCATGCTGTCCGACGCGGAAGGCGACCGGTCGTTGAAGTACGACGCGGTCATCCTGCTCGGCGATACGGAAACGATCGCTGCTGCCGCGGACCTCACCCAGCAGACCTGGCGCATGCATTCGTTCGCCCGCGGAGAGGCGCACGTTGACAGGCGGATCTGGCGGGAGGCGTACACCGACCACCGCGACGCCCGTACCAGGTTCTACCAGGCAGCCCGTGACAGCCTGGGGGTTTCGCCGGCCACCGTACAGGCGCGGTCGACGTGGCTGGAGTACACGCAGGAGTTGCAGCGCAACGCTGTAGATCATCCGGATAGCTGACAAGCGGGTCCGACGCCCGCCGGGCCTTGCGTCTGGGTGTGGGGGTCGCTCACGCGAGAGGCGCGCTGCGGCCCGGTGTTGCAGCGAGGTCGCGGTGATCGGCGGGGCTGGGAAATTTTGGCGGGGAGATGCCGGGTCGTACGTGCGAAGGGTCTGGCATTTTTGAATCAGGGGATGCGGAGGAGGGCGGCCATGCGGCGCGGGGCTCGATGTCGCCGCGGGCCTCACCCGCCGAGGGCGCGCTCGATGAGCTCGATCGTCCGGCGCTCATCGAGACATTTTTCGGTCAGTTGCCGGAAATGCTCCTGGCATCGCGCCACTTCGGCCTGGTCCTTCACGAAGTGGTGCGTGCCACGGTATTGCTCGACATAGACGACATTCAGGTCGGCGGCGTCCTGGAACTCGAGAATTGCCACGGCCGTTCCGAGCAGGGGGTGTTCGCCCGCGTCGTAGGGGAGGATGCGCAGGTCCACGGTCGGCAGCCTGGACACGGCGACCAGGTGCCGCAGTTGTCCGGCCATCACGCCGGCGCCGCCGATCCGCCGGTGAATCACCGACTCGTCCATCAGTGCCGACAACATCAGCGGCCGGTCGTCGGTCAACCGGCGCTGCCGGGCGAGACTGAACGACACCATCCGGTCGACATGGGCACGCGGATTGCCGGGCGACGCGGAGAACAGCGCACGCTTGTAGCCCTCGGTCTGCAACAACCCGGGCACGACCACGGGCTCCCAGTTGCGCATCACCGAGGCGTCCGCCTCGAGCCGGGTGAACTCGCCGACCGGGACGAGGTCCCGGTACTCCGACCACCAGGCCCGCTCGCGTCCCGCGCGGGCGAGCTGTGTCAGGGCTTCCCGGTACTCTCCGTCCCGCACCTTGTAAAGGTCGAGCAGGTCCTTGACGTCGCGCGGCGTCACCGCGACCCGCGCGGTCTCGATGCGAGTCACCTTGGCGGCGTGCCACTCGAACCGGCGTGACACCTGTTCCTGGGTGAGCCCGGCGACCTCGCGGCAGCGCTTCAGCTCCGCGCCCAGCCGCCGGCGGCGGAGCGCAGGCCCCTCCGCATCGGCGGACACCGGCGTCCCGCTCGCCCGTTCCCTGGTCTGATCGTGCCGCGGCATCGTTGATGAATACCACCGGCCGAGCCGGAACGGGACCGGACAGACCGGTAACCGTCAGGACCGCCACTCACGCCAGACGCAGGCCGGCGATCAGGAGGGCAACCATGCGGCGCGGGTCGTATTGGGAGCCGGCGCCGATGCAGAGGTTGCCGACGCCGAACATGAGCTCGAGCGGCTCGATGTCGGGGCGGACCTCGCCGGCCGAAGCGGCGGCGGTGAGGATCTGGCCGCAGACCGGGACGAGGCGGTCCAGGAAGTACGCGTGCAGGGTGGCGAACGAGCCGTTGTCGGACTTCAGCGCCTGGGCCAGGCCGTGCTTGGTGACGAGGAAGTCGACGAACATGTCGATCCAGCGGGTCAGGGCCTCGTGCGGCGAGTCGCAGGAGGCCAGGAGGGTGGGGCCGGCCAGCGCGCATTCCTCGACCTGGTGGCGATAGACGGCCACGACCAGGTCGGCGCGGGTCGGGAAGTGGCGGTAGATCGTGCCGACGCCGACGCCGGCGCGGGCGGCTATCTCGCGGACCGGCACGTCGACGCCGGAGGTGACGAACGCCGACGCGGCCGCCGCCAGCAGCGACTTCTCGTTGCGCCGGGCGTCGGCCCGCTTCCGCGGAGCGTCGGCCATCGGGGTGTTACCTCCGTCACTCTCGAGGGGAAACGGAACGTCGTTCCGTATCGTGGAGGAGAAGGCGGAACGTGATTCCGCTTTTCCAGGATGCCACGGAGGACCAGCATGCGATACCGCACCTTGGGCCGCACGGGTGTGCAGGTCAGCACCCTCGTGCTCGGCGCCATGAACTTCGGGTCGATCGGGCGGACCACGCAGGAGGAGGCGACCGCGATCGTCGACGCCGCCCTCGAGGCGGGGATCAACGTCATCGACACCGCCGACGCGTACGGGCAGGGCGAGTCGGAGGAGATGGTCGGCAAGGCGATCGCCGGACGCCGGGACGACCTCGTGCTCGCGACGAAGGCGTGGATGCCGATGGGCGACGAGCGCAACCGGCGGGGCAGCTCGCGCCGCTGGCTGGTCACGGCCCTCGACGACAGCCTGCGCCGGCTCGGCGTGGACCACGTCGACCTGTACCAGATCCACCGATGGGACCCCGGCACGAGCGACGAGGAGACGCTGTACGCGCTGACCGACCTCCAGCGGGCCGGGAAGATCCGGTACTTCGGCAGCTCGACCTACCCGGCGTACCGGATCGTGCAGGCCCAATGGGCGGCGCGCGAGAACCGGCTCGGTCGTTTCGTCACCGAGCAGCCCAGCTACTCGATCCTGCAGCGCGGGATCGAGGCGGACGTCCTGCCGGTCGCGCAGGAGTACGGCCTGGGCGTGCTGGCCTGGAGCCCGCTCGCGTCGGGGTGGCTGAGTGGGGCGGTCCGCGAGGGGCGCGAGGTCACGACCCACCGCTCGGCGCTCATGCCGCAGCGCTTCGACCTGGCGATCCCGGCCAACCGGCAGCGCATGGACGCCGTCGAGCGGCTCGCTAAAGTCGCCGATCGGGCCGGCCTCACGATGATCCAGCTCGCGCTCGGCTTCGTCACCGCGCACCCCGGCGTGACCAGTGCGATCATCGGCCCGCGCACGGTCGGGCACCTGCGTTCCCAGCTCGAGGCCGCCGAGACCGTTCTTCCGGCGGACGTCCTCGACGCGATCGACGAGATCGTGGCGCCCGGCGTCGACCTGGCGCCGGACGAGAAGTTCGACACCCCGCCGGCCCTGCTCGACCCGGCCCTGCGGAGGCGCTGACATGCCCGGGACCAGCTTTGGGATCGCGACGGCACAATCACAGGTTGCGTACGCGGACATCGTGCGCGTCTGGCGCGAGGCGGACGGGATACCCGAGATCGAGCACGCGTGGCTCTACGACCACCTCATGCCGATCTTCGGGGATCCCGATGGACCGACGTACGAGGGCTGGACGCTGCTGGCGGCCCTCGCCGCGCTCACCGGGCGGCTCCGGATGGGCGTGCTGGTGACCAGCAACCGGTTCCGGCCGCCGGCCATGCTCGCGAAGATCGCGACGACGGTCGACGCGGTCTCCGGCGGGCGGCTCGAGTTCGGCATCGGCGCGGGCTCGCGGCCGGGGCATCCGATCGCCCGGCGGGAGTACGAGGCGCACGGCCTGCCGTTCCACGACTTCGCCCACTCGGTGGAGAGCCTGGCCGAGGCCTGCACGGTGATCCGGCGCCTGTGGACCGAGGACGAGCCGTTCGACTTCCACGGCGAGCACATCGACCTGACCGGGGCCTTCGGCAATCCCAAGCCCGCCGCCCCGCCGAAGATGCTGATCGCGGGACGGTCGAAGGCGGTGCTGCGGGTGGTCGCCGAGCACGCCGACATCTGGAACATCCCCGGTGGTGACATCGCCGACGCGGCCGAGCGCAGCGCCCTGCTCGATCGGTACTGCGCCGAGCTCGGGAGGGATCCGAAGGAGATCGTCCGCTCGATCTACCTGCCCGCGTTCTACGACCGGCCGCAGGAGACGCGGCACGCCATCGCCGAGGCGGTCGGCGCCGGCTTCGGCCACATCGTGCTCGGGCTCGCTCCGCCCTACCCGGCCGGGGTCGCCCGGTGGCTGGCCGACGAGGTCATCGCCGGGAGCGGGCGGGCCAGGCCGTAGGTGGTGCCGGCCCGGTCGCGCTCGAGCCAGCCGGTCTCGACGAGCATCCGGCGTACGCCGGCCACGTCGTCGGTCGCCGCGGAGAGACGCCGGTTGATCTCGTCCTCGTCGTGCAGGCCGTCGAGGGCGAGGAAGCGGGCGAACAGCTCGCCGATCTGCTGATAGCGGTCGGACAGCGTGGGCGGCAGCGCGGTGAGCCGGCCGTGCGCGAAGAAGCTGCGTAGGTTGGGGTACTCCCCCAGAAGCGGGGCGATCGGCTGCATCCGGTCGACGGCGGCGACCGCCTCGCGGACCGCCCCGAGGTCGGCGCGGTAGACGCCGTTGCCCGTGCCGGTGGCCAGGCCCGCGCCGGTCAGCCGGGCGCACGCCTCCCCCGCCTGCTGCACCGGGACGTCGAGGGCGTAGGCGAGCTCGGCCAGGGTCGCGCCGTCCTTGCCCCGGCGGACCAGCTCGGCGAAGGCCGCGAGCCGGGGCGGGGCGCAGAGCTGGGCGAGGATCTCGGCGGCGCGGGCCGCGTCGGCGGAGGCGGAAGCGGGCATGCCGCCACCCTAGGCACCGGGTGACGGCATGCGCATTCGAAATAACCGGGCCTGACAACTACGCCTGGTCGGCGACGAACGCGGAGACCCAGGACAGGGCCGCGTTCCAGTTGATCGCCTCCTCGTTCGTCGACCAGGACTGGATGTCGTCGATGTAGCAGAACTGGGCCACGCAGCCGGTGAGCTTGCTCTGCGCGTACGGGTCCTGGATGGACGAGTTCGCCCCGCCGGAGAGCGTGCCCGCGGGCGGGTGCGGCAGCGACGGGTCGAGCTCGTGGGCGTACCAGCGGCTGTGCTCGTTCTGCGAGCTCACCTCGCCGTAGCCGGTGACGTACGACTGGTTGAGCGCGTTGCGGCCCAGCACGTAGTCGACGCCGGTCAGCACCGCGTCGCGGTACTTCGCCTTGCCGGTCAGCGAGTACGCGCCGGCCAGCACGACCATGTTGTTGAGGACGATGCTGTTCGAGCCCCAGTCCCACATGTTGTTCGCGGGCGCGTACGGAACCCCGTACGCCTGGGCCTTCTGAACGGCCAGATACTTCTCCGCTCCCTGGACCACCGAGGCCTTGACCGCGGGCAGGCCGGGCAGGTGGTTCGGGATGAGGGCCAGGTCGAGCCGGCCGGCCGCCGCGGTGGCCGCCCAGTCGAAGGCGCCCGCGCCGAAGATGTCGGCCGTGTGCAGGGGCGAGGCGAGCACGTCGGTCGCGAACGACTTCTCGCCGGTGGTGAGGTACAGCTCGGCGGCCGCCCAGTAGAACTCGTCGGTCACGTTGCTGTCGTTGTACGCGCCGCCGCCGTTGCCGTCCGACTCGGGCGCGTAGAGGGCGGGGTTGGCCTTGGCCGCCGCGTAGGCCGTGCGGGCGGCCTTGAGAGCCCGCGCCGCGAAAGCCGGGTCGTATGTGCAGTAGACGCGGGCGGCCTGGGCGGCCACCGCGGCGAGGTTGAGCGTCGCGGCGGTCGAGACCGGGTGCAGCTCGCGCGGCTGCGGGTCCTGCGAAGGCAGCAGCGGCAGGCCGGTCCAGTTCTGGTCGTGGATCTTGTGATGGGCCATCCCCGCGTACGGCTTGCCGGCCGGGACCTGCATGCTGAGCAGGAAGTTCAGCTCCCAGCGGGCCTCGTCCAGGATGTCCGGGGTCCGGTTCCCGCTTTCCGGGATCGACAGAGACACTTTCCGTACGCTCGCCGAACGCTCGTATTCGTTCAGCAGCTCCCACGTCGAGATGCCGCCGTTCACCACGTACTTGCCGTGGTCGCCGGCGTCGTACCAGCCGCCGCGCACGTCGAGCGTGTAGTCGCAGACGCCGGCCTGGCAGGGCACGTTGCCGTCGCCCTGGTTGGGCGCGACGTCGACGTGACCGGCCGCGCGGCCGTAACCGGGCCGCAGCGCGTCGTCGATCGCGATGCCGCTGCGCTGGGTGTAGTAGAACTTCAGCGAGTCGGCCCGCAGTTTCTGGTACGCGGCCCCACCGATGTCGAACGGCCGGCTCGTCTCGCCGTCCGCGGTGATCGTGAACCCGCTGCCCGCGCGGGTGTACCGGCCGAAGTCGATCGTCTGGACGTTCTGGCCGGAGGAGACGTCGACGCCGCGCGGTGCCGACGTACCGCGGGCGACGACCTTGCCCTTGGCGTCGTTGAGCTGCCAGGGCAGGGCGGTGGTCGTCTCGGTCACGACCGTCGCGGTCTTCGGGCCCGACGGCAGGTACGCGACCTGGTTGACCCGCACGCGCGGGCCGGTGTCCGGCACGTACACCTCGGGCGGCACGCCGCCGACCAGCGACACGTTGTCGACGCAGAAGTGCCACGGGTCGGCGCTGCCGCCGACCTGGAACGCGACCTGGCCCTGGGCGGTGTCGGTGCTCGCGGTGAAGGTGTACGAGTAGTGCGTCAGCCCGCCGAGGATCGGCGACTGCTCGAAGTACGTGTCGTAGGGGCTCACGGCGAGCCCGACGATCGCGCGGACCACGTGGCCCGCGTCGCCGGACGCGTCGAAGCTGAAGCGGTAGGACTGGCCGGCGACCAGGGGCACGTCGTTCTGCCCGATCGCGGCGTCCCAGCGGTTGGTCGTGCCGCCGGGGACATCCACGCAGGCCTGCCCGTCGGTGAGGGTCATCGGCATGCCCGCGGTGGACCAGAAGGGATCGGTGGTGCCGTCGAACCCGCCGTTCTTGACCTGCTCGACCTCGTCGGCCAGAGCGGGTGCGGCGGCGCCGAGGGTCAGCAGCGAGGCCGCGGTGAGGACGGAAACTATTCGGGAGCGCTCCCATAGAGGCATGCAGACATATTGATGGTGGTCTCACGCAGTGTCAACGCATCGGAAACAGCGCGTTCACGGCCGGGGCCTCGGGGGAAACCCCGGCCGTGAACGGCATCCATAGGAGAATCAAGCCGGAGTGATCGGTTCGATCGGTTCGATCAGTTCGATCAGTTCGTGAAGACCACCGGGCCACCCTCGACCGTGGTGTCCACCACCGGGGCGTACGTGGCGGTGAAGAACCCGGAGCCCGGGCAGAGGAACGAGCCGGACGACTTGCTGAACGCCTGGTCGGTGAAGGAGATCGAGTTGTCGGTGTTGGACGCGACGCCGGAGATCGAGCCGTTGGTGGCCCGGTAGACGCAGGTGATCGAGCCCAGGATGGTGCCCAGCGACAGTGTGGTCTGGATCGGCGCCGTGTCGGTGCCGGTGACCGTGACCGCGCCCGTGGCGCTGTCCACCGTGGTGCCGAAGGGCAGGTTGTCGACGGTCACGCTGTTCACCTTGGTCACGCCGGTGATGTTGGCGGTGCACGAGGAGAACGTGTGACCGGTGGTCGACTCGGTGGCCACGCCGGGCGCGGCCGGGTTGTCGACGACGGTGGCGGTGAAGGCCGACACGGCGCACTTGACGCCGGTCGAGCCGCCGGCCGCGTTGGCGAAGTTGGCCGTGGTGCCGGCCGCCACGGAGGCGTTCAGCACGTCGCCGACGGCCACGTTGGCGCCGTCGATGCCGGCGGCGCCGGTCGTGAGGACCGCCGCCGGGTCGTCGGCCCGGGCCGGCGAGGCCACGAGGGCCAGCGCGAGGGCCAGCGCGAGGGCGGCGATCGGTGCGGTTCTGGACGCACGCATGGTGCTCCTCCCTACCTCTCACATCGACCGGAAACAATGCTTCCGATCGACATGACGATTAATGCCGTCGATGTATATGCCCGTTGCTACTGGCGAGTCAACCCGATCGCGACCGAACCTTTCAGGCCGTGAAATACCTGGTACGAACCCCTTGACCGCAAGGATACCGAGCGGTAACTTCGGTCCGCTGTATAGGCGCGCGACGATTTCGAAGGCCATTGTCGCCGAGCTACAAAACAATTCCGCCAGATTGTTTTCGACCCACAAAAGGAGTTCCCGGATGACCACGACGGACAAAGTCCCCGCCGCAGGCGGCGTCCGCTGGAAGCGTTTCGGCGGCATGCTCGCCATCACCGGGGCGGTGACCGCCGGACTGGTCGCGCTCACCGCGAACGGGGTGCTCGCGGCGAACTTCTCGATCTCGGGCATGCCGTTCACGGTCACCGCGACCCACCTGCACGGCGACGGCTTCGAGCAGTACGCGACGCTGGACAGCATGATCCCGAACAGCCCCAACGAGGGCGACACCGGCGGTCAGATGGTGCTGATCGTCTCGGCCATCAACCAGGCCGAGCTCACCAAGCTGTGCCAGAGCGTCTCGCTCGGCGGCATCAACCTGAAGATCACCGCGGGCGACGCGGACAAGAAGGTCCAGGCCCGGGCCCTGGTCGTCGACTCCGACCTGATCTCCGGCGACGCCGACTTCGGCAACATCAACGTCGGCCAGGACGCGAGCACGTTCGACAAGGTGACCGATCCGGCGACCGGCAAGACCATCAAGGGCGGCGAGGGCGTCTTCGGCCAGCAGGCCGACACCGTGGACATCGACAACCTGCGGCAGAACAACTACGCCACCACCGCGGCCCGGTTCACCCTGCCGCACCTGCGGATGGCGTTCAGCGGCAGCGAGTGCTGATGGCCCGGTCCGCGTTCTGGCACTGGCGGCACGCCCGTCCCTTCTGGGGCGGGCTGTTCGTCTTCCTCGGCGGCCTCGAGATCTTCCTGACCGTCAAGGCGCCGCTGCCGGTCGTCGTGCACGTCGGCATGCAGGGCTTCATCGGCTATCTGCTGCCGATCCTGCTCGGCCTGCTCGGCGTGCTGCTGATCTTCAACCCGGCGCAGAAGCTGTTCTACTCGCTGGTCGCGGCCGTGCTGGCGCTCGCCTCGTGGCTCACGTCCAACCTGGGCGGGTTCGTGATCGGGCTGCTGCTGGCGCTGGTCGGGAGCGCGCTGGCGTTCGCCTGGTCCCCGACCAAATACAACCCCGCTTCCGGCGTACGGGAGGAAATGCCCGAGGAAACGCCTGAGCCGGAGGAAATCTCTCAGCCGGCGGAGGCGCCCGGTCCGCCCGGGGTCCAGCCGGAGACGTCGCAGAGCCGGCCCCGCCACAGACGGCCGTCGCCCGGCTTGCTGTCCGGCGAGTAGATCCGCGTGTTGCGCAGGTGGATGTACTTCGTCGGGGCCAGCAGCGCGCTCATCTGACGGTGGGTGACCTCGCCGCCGATGTCGCGCACCCGGATCGCGTCGTGCGCGAGGTCGGACTGTTCCTTCATGTGCTCGGCCATGCCGGTGTAGAAGGCGTCCTCGTAGTCGTTGAGCTCGCTGACCTCGGCGAACCACTGCCACTGCGGGATCAGGTCGCCGCTGACCAGCAGACCGTGCACGGACAGGGTCAGCGGCACGCCGGGGTCGACCGGCTTGGTCAGACGGTCCATCTGGGCCACGTACGTGCCGAGCACGCTGTCCGGCTCGCTCCAGTCGGAGCGGCTCGTGATCGAGTCGAGCATCGGATCGGACACCACACACCCCCGTGTCAGGCTCCCCGTGCCGACTCTAGGCCAGCCGGACGGGGCGCCGGACGGAAACCGGGGATTACCGGTGCAGGTGGGAGCGCCAGTCGGCGGGCACCGCACCGGCCGGGCCGGGAGCGGGCTGGTCCTCCGGGTGGCTGTCGGCCGGCGCGAGCCGCGGGCCGGAGCCGGCCTCGTCGCGCGAGTAGTCCCAGAACCAGTCCTCGCCGGGCTCGAAGGACTGGATGACCGGGTGGCCGGTGGCCTTCCAGTGCGCGGTGGCGTGCTGCGCCGGTGAGCTGTCGCAGCAGCCGATGTGCCCGCACTGCGCGCACCGGCGCAGGTGGAACCACCAGCCGCCGCCGTCGAGGCACTCCACGCAGCCGGTTCCGGACGGGGGCACGTCGGGCTGGATCGGGTTGTCGGTCGTCACACCGCTGAAGGTACCCGTTGCCGGACTTTCAGGCAGGTGTCGCCTCCGTCACGCCTTCTCGGTCACATCTGCGAAGCTTCCGCCGAGCGCCGTGACCGCCTCGTCCGCGGCCACCTGCAGGCCCACTCCGCGCTCGCCGCCGCCCAGGCTGATCGTGCGCCCGCGGGTGCGCTCGTCGGCGATCACCGGCCACGGCTTGGCCGAGCCGAACGGGGTGATCGTGCCGCGCTCGTAGCCGGTCGCGTCCTTGGCGGTGGCCGCGTCGGGCAGCGAGAGCCGGTTGACCCCGAGCAGGGCGCGCAGCTTGGGCCAGGAGATCTGCCGGTCGCCGGGGACCAGCACGAAGACATAGTCGTCCGCGGCCCTCCGCACCACGATCGTTTTCACCAGATCCCGTACGTCGACACCCTGCGCCGCCGCGGCCTCGGCAACGCTGTTCACCGGGCCGTGCCGCACGACGGTGTGACGGACGCCCAACGCGATGGCTGCTGTCTCAGCGGGTCCCGGCATGAGATCGACACTAACGTGGAACCCGAAGACATTTCCGAATGAGGAGGCGTCATGGCCGACAGGCCCGTTCTCTACCCCGGACCGGACCACCCGATCACGATCACCCCGACGAACGGGCGGGTCGTCGTCACGGTGGCCGGGAAGGTGGTGGCCGACACCGGGGCGGCACTGACCCTGCAGGAGTCGACGTACCCGGCCGTGCAGTACATCCCGCTCGCCGACGTCGACACGTCGCTGCTCGAACCGACCGGCACGCAGAGCTACTGCCCGTACAAGGGGGACGCGAGCTACTACTCGATCCCCGTGGGCGGGCCGAAGTCGGTGGACGCGATCTGGGAGTACCGCAAGCCGCGCGAGGCGGTCGAGCAGATCAAGGACCACATCGCGTTCTACCCGAACCGGGTCGACTCGATCGAGATCACCGCGCCGTGACGGTCGGGGCCGGCCGGCCGCACGGGCCGGCCGGCTCCTGGCCGTTTCTCGTACTCGCTGTTTCTCCTACTCGTAGCGCAGCGCGTCGATCGGCCGGAGCCGGGCGGCCCGGGCGGCCGGCAGCCCGCCGAAGAACAGCCCGATGACGATCGAGACGCCCAGCGCGAGCGCCACCGAGCTGGGCACCAGCACCGGCGTGACCCCGGCGATGGTGAAGTGGACGCCGATCAGCGCGGCGGCCACCCCCAGGCCGCCGCCGATGAAGCTGAGCATGGTCGCCTCGATGAGGAACTGGGTGAGGATCGTCCGCCGGGGCGCGCCGAGCGCCTTGCGGATGCCGATCTCCCGGGTCCGCTCGGTGACCGTGACCAGCATGATGTTGGTGATGCCGATGCCGCCGACCAGCAGGCTGATCGCGGCGACGGCGCCGAGCAGCGTGGTGAAGGTGTCGGCCGTCGCGGTCTGCGTCTCGAGCAGCTGCGAGGCGCTGCGGATGGTGTAGCCGGCGCTGCCGCTCGAGGTGGGCGGCACGTGCTGGTCCAGGATGACGCCGATCTCCGACTGGACGGTGGTCACCATCTTCGAGTCGGCCGCCTCGACCAGGATCGAGGTGAGCGTGCCGTACCCGGTGAGCACCTGCCGGACCGCGACGATCGGGGCGATCGCCACGTCGTTGGCGTCCTGGAAGCCGCCGGCCGAGCTCTTCTCGGCGAGCACGCCGACCACGGTGAACAGCGCGCCGCCGACGGTCACCTGCTCGCCGACCGGGTCGACGCCGGGGAACAGGTCCTCGGCGACGGTCTGGCCGATCACCACGACCCGGCGGCCCTGGGCGTTGTCGTCGGCGCTGAAGGCCGAGCCGGTCGCGACCGGGGTGTTCGAGGCGGCGAAGTAGCTGGGCGTGGTGCCGACGAACGAGTTGACGGTGTGCGAGGTGCTGCCGTACGCGATGGTCGACGAGGTGCTGACCACCGGCGACACCGATTTCACGTCGGGCGCGAGCACCGGATCGGACAGGGCGTCGGCGGTCTTGAGGGTGAGCCCGCCGGTCGCGGCCCCGCGGCTGCTGCTCATCACCGTGAGCGTGTTGGTGCCCAGCGCGGAGATGCGGTCGGCGACCGCCTTGGCCGAGCCGTTGCCCACCGCGACCAGCAGGATCACCGCCGCGACGCCGATCAGGATGCCCAGCATCGTCAGCGCCGAGCGCAGCTTGTTGACCGCCACGCCGCGCAACGCGAACCGGATGATCTCGTACAGGCTCATCGCGCCGCCACCACCTCGTCAAACTAGTGGGTGATCGGCACGATCGTACGACCGGAGCGGCCGGAGACCGCCCCGGCCTACGGTCAGTTCGCGGCGTTGTTCGCGCCGTTGCCGCCGGATGGCTTCAGGCTCGCGCAGGCCGCGGTCGCCTTAGTCCAGGTGGCGTCGTCCACGCCGTCCGGCTTGGTCAGCTCTCGACCGCCCCCGCCGCCGGGCGCGCCCGAGGGCATTCCCGCGCCGTCGGGCGCCCCCTCGGGCGCGCCGGAGGGCCGGGCGCCGCCGGACGGACGGCGCGTTCCGTTCGGTCCGCCCGACGGCATCGTGATCGTCACGCCGTTCTGCGAGAGGCATTGGATGTACGCGGCCATCTGACCGCCGCCGCCGCCGGTGCCGGTGCCGGTGCCGGTGCCGGTGCCGGTCGAGGAGCCGCTGGAGTCGTCGGACCCGCAGGCGGCCAGCGACGCCACGGCGACCGCCGTGAGCAGGCCGGCCGCCAGACGCCGATTGCGGTGCAGGATGGCGGATGCTGACACAGGTTCTCCTGTTCTTCGGGGCCGCGGCGGGGGTGCCGCGGCGCGAGGGGGGAAGAACGAGCCGGCTCAGCGCGCCTGTTGCCCGCTCGTCAGGCGGGCCGCGATCGCCGGGCCGCGGTGGCGGTGACGGAGAGCCGCCCGGGCATCGCGAACCGCGCCGCGCATCGGGCCGAGCCGGTCGCGCACGGCGAGGCTGGCGCGGGCGACCCGGTCGGCGGCCGTCGGCAGGGCACCGGTCGACGGGTCGTAGCCGAACTGGGCCAGCCGATCGCCGAAGACCGCCTCGCACCGCTCGATCTCGGCCGCGGTCAGGCGCTGCCGCCAGCTGCGCACTCGGGTGGTGGTGACGCTTTCACGCGTACGCGTGTGCCAGGTTTTGTAATCCGGAACCGCGACCGCCGCGACCTGCTGGGGATGCGCCATGGCCGCGTCGTACTCCTCGCCCAGGAAGCGGCACAGCGTGCGCAACTCGTTCTCCGGGTCCTCCACCAGGTCCTCGTAGCGCAGCGCGTGATAGGTGTCCGGGCCGTAGCGGCGGGCGGCCCGCAGCGACGCGTCCGCCGACCGGGCCCACGCGTCGACGTGGCTTGTGAAGTCGGGCGAGCTCCATGGCGCCTCCTTGAGCGACGCCACGCAGTCCCGGCCGTCCCGCAGGATGTTGACGACCTGCGCGTCCGGGAACATCCGCAGCAGCTCGGGCAGGTGCCGCAGGTAGGCCGGGCGCTTGTCGCCCCAGCGCGGCTTGCCGAAGCGCTCCGCGTACAGCCGGAAGACCGTGCCGAGCGCCGAGCCGAGCGTGGGCGGCGCGCCGATCACCGCGTCGACCACCCGCTCCTCGTCGAGGCCGAGGTCGGCGAACTGCGGCGTGGTCGCGATCCAGCGGGCCAGATCACGCCGGTTGGCCGGATCGCGCAGATCCCCGAACTCGTGCCGGCGGTGATACGCCGGCAACACGAACCGGTTCTCCGGCGGCAGCGCGATCCTCGGATGCGCGTGCAGCATGAGCTGCAACATCGTCGTCCCCGACCGGGGACAGCCGACCACGAAGATGGGGCGGTCAGTGAGCATGACGCACACCTTAAGGGAGGATTACGCTATTTCCGGACATTTCGCTAATGCGGGGTGATGCGCGATGAGGGAAGCATCGGCGGCCACCCTGTGCGCGAAAGCTCCGCAGCCTGTCGCGCCCCTGTGAATCCACCCGTCTCACCACACGCACCCGCATCCGGATGCCAGTTCCGCTCCCTTTGCTCTGCGCACCCATACGCCCTGCTCTGCGCACCCATACGCCCTGCTCTGCGCACCTATACGCCCTGCTCTGCGCACCAAGACGCGCCGCTCTGCGCACCAGGACGCGCTGCTCTGCTTACCTGGACGGGCTCGCTGGTCGGAGGGGTGCCGGGGCGCGTATAGGTGCGCAGAGCAAAGGGTGCGCGGGGCAGGTACCGGGAAGGGCGCGGCTGGTGGTTGGGGGCGGCGCGGCGGGAGTCAGGCGGCCAGGGACTCGCGGCGGGGGTCAGGCGGCCAGGGACTCGCGGAGGGAGCGGAGCTGGTCGGGCGAGACCTCGTAGGGGGTGTAGAACGAGATGCGGTCGACCAGGCCGGTGAAGCGGTCGCGGAGGCCGCGGGCCACGTCGCCGCCGACCGCGAAGGTGTCGAGGACGTCGTCGGTGATCAGGTCGGCCATCTCGGACCAGGCCTGGCGGCGGGAGAGGTGGTTGAGCTGGTCGGCGAGGTCGCCCCAGCCGTGCAGCTCGAGCACCGGGCGGTAGGAGGGGGTCGAGGCGTAGAAGGCGATCTGGGCCTTGACCGCCTGTTCGGCCCGGGAGCGCGCCTTGTCGTCCTCGCCCAGCACCACGAAGGCGGACAGCGACACGCTGAAGCCCTCGCGGGCGTCGCGCAGCATCGGCCGGGTGCGTTCGCGCAGGTAGTCGACGCTGGTCAGCGGGTGCACGAGGAGGCCGTCGGCCACCTGGGCGGCCACCGCGGTCATCCGCTCGCCGACGGCCGCGAGCAGGATCGGCGGGTTGCCGTACGGGTTGGGGCCGGGGTTGAAGAAGTCGGTCATCAGCGTGTGCCGGTAGAACTCGCCGCGGAACGAGAGCCGCTCCCCCGTGCGCCAGGCGTCCCAGATCGCCCGCACCGCGGCCACGAACTCGGCCATCCGCGCGGCCGGCCGCCCCCACGGCATCGCGAAACGCCGCTCGATGTGCGCCTGCACCTGCGACCCGAGCCCCAGCTGGAACCGCCCCCGCGAGATCAGCTGCAGGTCGTTGGCGAGCACCGCCATGCTCATCGGGTTGCGCGCGAACGCCACCGCGATCCCCGACTGCAGCGTGATCGTCTCGGTGGCCCGCGCGGCGAGGGTGAGCGCCGTGAACACGTCGTGCTTGCTCTCGGCCGCGCCGAACCCGTCGAATCCGTCCCGCTCGGCCCGCACGGCCGCGGCCTCAACCTCGAGAGGCGACGCCGACACCCCTGCCGCGAAGTCAACCAGCATCAGAAACTAATAGCATGACGGCGTTTGAGCTGCGTCCGATCGGGCGCGTCGAGTCCACACTCACCGATCTCGGAGACGCTCCGCGGCAGCCCGACGAGGGCGCGCCCGACGCGTGGCTCGTTCTCGACCCGGAGCTCGCCCCAGCACTCGACGGTCTCACTCGCGGGGACGAGGTGCTGCTGTTCACCTGGCTGGACCGGGCCGACCGGGAGACGCTGGCCGTGCACCCGCGCGGCGACACCACCCGGCCGCTCACCGGTGTCTTCGCCACCCGCGCGCCCGACCGGCCCAACCCGATCGGCCTGCACGCGGTGGAGATCCTCGCGATCGAGGGCCACCGGGTGCACGTGGCACACCTGGAGGCCCTCGACGGGACGCCGATTCTCGACGTCAAGCCGGCTCTGGGTCCTACGTCAGCGCGTTGAGCCGGGCCAGCTCGGCGCGGGCGAAACGCACCCGGTCGGTCTCGCGGCCGGCCGAGGCGGCGATCTGGTCGGCCAGGTCGTGCGCGGCCTCGAGCCGGTGGTGACGCAGCCGTCGCCCGTGCCGGCCGTGACCCGCTCTGCGGTACGCGCGACGCTGCCGCCAGCCGCCGGAAAGGGCGTCAAGTTCGTCCGGGGTGAGCACGCCCGACTCCATTTCGGGGGTCATCACCGCCCGCATCGTCGCGCGTTCCGTCCCGACGGTGAGGTTGAAGACCGTGATGACCGCGGCGAAGGCCAGCAGCGTGATGACCGCCAGCAGGGGGAGGATGACCTTGCCGTCGCCGCCGGCCAGCGCCGTGACGCTGTCCCAGAGGCCGTGCAGCAACATGGCGGTGACCATCAGGGTCAGGCCGCGGCCCACCCGGCGGGGCTGGGCGACCGTCCCGACGAGATAGACCAGGCCGGCCCCGAAGATCGCCGTGTAGAGGATGTGTGCCGAGAAGCCGGTGAGCAGACGTAGCACGACCGTGTTGAGGCTGGTCACGAGCTGGTGCGAGCCGAACTGCTCCGGCGCCGAGTTCAGCGCGTAGAAGATGTCCTCGAGGATCTCGAAACCGAGGCCGGCGAACGCGCCGATGATGAACCCGTCGTAGGCGGTGCGGATCACCCGCGGGGCGATGAACATCAGCAGCAGCACGCCGGCGCCCTTGCCGAGCTCCTCGAAGAACGGCGCGGACAGTCCGGCGCCCCAGGAGAGCGCGAAGTTCTGATCGACCAGCTTCGCGTACAGGCCGATCAATGCGGTGTTGCCGGAGAGCGCGATGGTCCAGGTCGCGCCGAAGCCGCCCCAGACGAAGGCGGCGACGATCAGCGACAGCGGCTGGCGCGAGTACCGGTCGATGCGGGTGGTGAACCACCAGAACAGCGAGCCGTAGACGACGAAGATGACCGTGCTGGCGGCCAGCGCCGGGCCGTAGACGCGGACCTCGCCGTTGACGATGCCGAACGCGTTCCACAGGCCGTACCCGACGATCAGCGCGTACACCCAGAGGCAGGCGTTGCGCGGCTGCCAGAAGTAGACCTTGTTGCCCCAGCCGCTGGCCTCGATGGCGGCCTCGCGGGCGGTGAGCTCGGGCATGGTCACGACACCCTCCGCACGGACGTGATCATGTCGGCGACGGCCGGGGACAGGATGTCGTCCACGGTCGGCGGCCCCTGCACGACGATCTCCACGCCGGTGCCGTCGAGCACGAACGCGGCGATCGCCCCGATCGAGCCGTTGCCGTCGTAGCGGGCGAGCACACCCTCGTCGCCGGTGTCGTTGGTGATGGTGACCGGGTCGCTGGTGACCCGGAGGCCGCCGTTGTCGCGCAGGCCCTCGTCGTTCTTCTTGATCTGCTCGAGCAGCTGCGCGGGCGTACCGCTGTAGGCGTCGGCGATCACCTCGAAGCCGATGCCCTCGAACGTGACCACCGCAGTGTCCGGGTACCCGGTCGGGCCCGCCTGCCCCTGCCGGATGCCGCTGCGCAGGTTGGCACCGGCCGCCGGGACGAACTGGATGTCCGGACCGACCTGGATGACGTCCCCGGCCACGATCGGATCGTCGACCTTGACCTGGTCGTTCAGGTACGGCAGCAGCCAGACGGCTAGCGCGAACAGCGCCACGACCACGGCCGCCGGCAGCAGCGTGCGCCGGTCGAGCCCGAGGAACCGCCGTTCGACGGGCACCCAGGTGGCCCGCCAGCGCTCATAGCTCTCGGGCCCCGAGACCATCAAGAACCTGCCGAGAGAACGGCGCGCCGGGCCCGCCAGGCCATGACCGAGCCGATCGAGGCCGCGGACAGGATCGACCCGACCGACAGGAAGCACGCGATCGACCCGATCGACGCGAAGGAGCCGACCGACCCGATCGACAGCGCCGAGCCGGTCGAGCCGATGGACAGCACCGACCCCTTCGACCAGAGGCTCAGCACCGAGTTTTCCGACTTGTACGAAAGGATCGACCGTCCATCCATCATGGTGGTCAGTTTATGGGCGTGGATCCCGGATGGACTCCTGATAGGCGTCCGCGTAGGTGGGTGAGTCTTTGATCAGGCCGTCGGCGAAGGCGGCGACGTCGTCGCCCCCCTTCCTCAGCTTGTCGATGCGTGATGAGACGTACTGCCATTTCGCCCAGAACCTCGCGAGCTCCTCACGGCCGGCGTCGCCATCCGGGAGAGCGGCGCGTCACATGCACCTGAACGTTCACTAAGTCCTTAACAAGCGCTAAGGTGGGCAACGGCTCCTCGACCAGGCAGCCCCACCGCGCCCGCCCGGCGGCCCAACGGCCGCGCCCGCGCCCGGACGCCTTTCTTGCCTGCCTGCCACGTTTCCGGAGCCTTTTCATGACCCAGCCCGCGGTTCGCCCGCCCCTGCCCGCCCAGCGCCTCGCCGGCGTCGCCAGCTCGCCCGTGCGCGACCTGCTCGCGCTCATCGATCGGCCCGAGGTCATCTCGTTCGCCGGCGGCCTGCCCGCACCCGAGCTGTTCGACCTCGACGGACTGCGCGCCGCCTTCGACAGCGTGCTGTCCACCCCGGCCGGCCGCCGGCACCTGCAGTACGCGCCGACCGAGGGCAACCCCGACCTGCGCGCGCTGGTCGCCGCCCGGATGACCGCCCGCGGCCTGCCCACCGGCGCCGGCGACCTGCTGGTCACCACCGGCTCGCAGCAGGGGCTTACGCTGATCGCCGCCGCGCTGCTCGACCCGGGCGCCGTCGTCGCCGTCGAGGAGCCGACGTACCTGGCCGCGCTGCAGTGCTTCCAGCTGGCCGGCTGCCGGATCGTCCCGGTCCGCTCCGACCGCGAGGGCGTCGACCCGGCCGCGCTCGCCGAGGTTCTCGAGACGCACCGGCCGCGGCTGCTCTACCTGGTCCCGACGTTCGCGAACCCCACCGGCCGCACCCTCTCCGAGCAACGCCGGGCCGAGGTGGCCGCGCTGGCCGCCGCGCACGGCGTGTGGGTGGTCGAGGACGACCCGTACGGCGAGCTGCGGTACCGGGGCGAGCCGGTGCCCGCGCTCGCCGCCCAGCCGGCCGCCGACGGCCACGTGCTGCACCTCGGCAGCTTCTCCAAGATCGCCGCGCCGGGCCTCCGGCTGGGCTGGGTGCGCAGCCCGGCCGCGCTGCGCCCCGCGCTGACCGTCGCCAAGCAGGCCGCCGACCTGCACACGTCCACCATCGACCAGGCGGCCGCCGCGGCCTGGCTGGCCCGGACCGATCTGGACGCGCACGTCCGGGGCCTGCGGCACGCGTACGCGCAAAGAAGGGACGCCATGATGGCGGCCATGCCCACGACGGCGCCCGCGGGAAGCACCTGGACCGACCCCGACGGCGGCATGTTCACCTGGCTGCGTCTGCCGTCCGGGACCGACACCGCGACGCTGCTCCCGGCCGCGCTGGCCCGGGACGTCGCGTTCGTGCCGGGCGCGCCCTTCTACGCCGGCCGCCCCGACACCGCGACGATGCGCCTGTCGTTCACGACGCACACCCCCGGCGAGATCACCGAGGGCATGCGGCGGCTTTCCTCCGTACTCAAACCTGGTTCTTGATCCAAGGCACACAGGCCTTGTCCACCGTCTTGAACGGCACCCCGTACGCGTCGCGGGCGGCCTGGTCGAGGTCGTTGTCCTCGGTCAGCACCAGCTTCACGAACGCGAACAGCTTGGGCTCGCCGTACTTGTGCGCCATGCAGTCCACCGCCAGGTGGCTCAGCCCGTAGAACGCGTCACCGGCCCGCGCCGGAGCCGAGGCGGACGGCTCGACCGGCACCATCGTCTTCAGCGCGGACCGGCTCAGCTGCCACTGCACGCTGTAACGACGCAGGCTCCGCGCCGCCGCCCTCGGCTTCCACCCGATGTATTCGGCGATGCCCTCGCTGAGCCAGGTGTCCTCGGCCGCGTCGAACCGGAACGCTCCGGTCAGCGTCACCAGGTGGCCCAGCTCGTGCTGCACGGTCGTGGAGAGCGTCACCGAGTCGTCCATGTCGGCCATCCGGAGAATGACGTCGATGCCCCGCTTGTTCAGCGGCATCGCGAGCCCGATCGCCCACTTGTCGTTCTCGCCGCCGTACCAGGTCTTCCACTGCTTCTCCGAGGCCAGGAAGATCCGGTACCGCTTCTGCGGCGTCCCGTTGAGCGCGGCGTAGTGATCGGCCACCGCGGCCGCCTTCTCCGCCACCGGCAGGACGGTCCGGAGGTACTTCTGCTCCCCCGCACCGGCCGCGACCACGACCCGCTTACCCTGCGCGAACGTGAGATCGCCGCTCTCCCACGGCGTCGGCTGGTGGAAGTCGGGCTTGGGCGCCGCCCCGATCGCCGAGATCACATACTTGCCACCGACCGGCTTCATCGTCAGCTTCTGCTCGATCCGGGGCGCCTTCTCCCACTCGTTCGACGGCGCCTTCGGGCACATGTCATCGCTGAAGCAGTAGACGAGATCAACCCTCATCGACACGGCCGTCGCGTCACCCTTGACCGGCTGCCCGATCCCCGGCTCGTAATGCAGTCCGGTGACGCCGAGCCCGCGCAGGTTCTGGTAAAGGGACTTGTATTTCACCTTCAGCTTGGCGTCCACCGCACCGAGCCAGCCGTTCTCGTCGCCCTTGACCAGCGCCGCCGTCTGCGCGTCCAGCACCGCGACGGCCTTGTCGTAAGGGGTGGCCGGCGCCACCGACGTGACGGTGGCCGCCGGCAACGCACTGGTCGCCGTCACTGCCGCGGCCTCCGGCGAGGCGTCCGGCTTGAAAACCACAAATCCACCGATGAGTACGACGACGACGGCCCCCGCGAGAACCCAGTGACGGATGCGGTGCCCAGCCCGCGGCCCCACTCCGCCATCCGATTCCGCGACGGGAGCAACCGGCAGCGCCTCCCCGGGGTTTCCGACCGGCCCGCCCGCGGACGCCAGAATGCCGCCGTCCCCAACCGCAACGGCCGCCTCCGGCGCAATCGCGGCCTCGGGGTCGGGCGCGGCCTCGGCGGGTGCCACGTCAGCCGGGGACGCGTGCGCGGTATCGGTCGCGGGCGGCGCGTCGGCCGCAAGCGCGAGCGCGGGATCGGCCACGAGCGCGGAATCGGTCGCGGGCGCGAGCGCGGGGTCGAGCGCAAGCGCTGAGCTGGCGGCGGGCGCGGGCGGTGTGGGCGCGGCCACGGACGCCGTGGGGGCGGCCGCTTCTGCTGGGGGTGCCGGATCTGGCGCCGGGCCGGTTGCGGCAGTCGGGGCGGTGTCGTGGGTGGGGACCCGCTGGGGTGGGACGGCCGGGGTGGTCGAGATCTCGGGCCCCTCGTGCATGGTGTCTCCTCGAGTACACGGCCCTGTCGGCGCGGCCGTGCGGGTGATCTAAGCAGAGGAGCGTGCCCGGCGTGCACCCGAGTCGATCGATCTCGGGTGCGGCCGTCGATCCGATTATCGCGCGACCGGGTCCACCGTGTCCTGGGGCACGAACTCGCGGCAGCCCCGCAACCGCGTCTTCAGCAGCTCCGCGGCCCGGCCGATGGCCAGCCGGAGGTCGGCCGGGGCCGTGACGCCCGCGGGGGTCGGCCCGTGCGGAATGCTCGCCGGGTCGATCCCGTCCCGCTCGGCGACCAGCACGCCCAGCTCGTACCGGCTGATCGCGTCGGCGCCGGCCACGTTGAGCACGCCCGCATAGCCGTTCGACGCCAGCTCGATCAACGCGTCGGCCAGGTCGTCCACGTGGATCGGTTTGCGGATCTGGTCGGTGAACAGCATCCCCGGCGCCCGGCCGGCGGCCAGGTCCCGCGTCAGCTTCTCGTGGACTCCCCGCCCGTACCCGAGGATGAGCGAGGTCCGCACCACGGCCGCCGCCGGGTCGATGGCCCGCACCGCCGTCTCGGCCGCCGCCTTCGCGGCCCCGTACGGATAGACGGGGTCGGGCTGCGCGGACTCGTCGTAGTGGACGTCCCGCCCGGAGAACACCGCCTCGGTCGACACGTGCACGAGCCTCGCCCCGGCCCGCGCGGCCGCGAGCGCGACATAGGCCGACCCGTCCGCGATCAACGGCCAGTCGTCGCGCCCCGCCGCGGTGTGCACGATCACGTCCGGCCGGACGCGCATGACGAACTCTCCGACCGCCGCCCGGTCCCGGACGTCGAGCCACTCAGCACCCTCGGCCGGGTTACTGAAGTACGTGCCCGCGACGTCCCACCCCGCCGCGGCCGCCCGGGCGGCGGTCGTTCCGCCCAGGTGGCCGCTGACGCCGGTGATCAGCATCCTCATGCCTGCGGACGATACCGCCCCTCGACCGCCGGCCCCGCCACCAGCCGCATCGACCAGCGCCGCGACAGTTCGGTGTCGCAGGTGTACTGCACGGCCACGCCGTTCTCGGCGTCGCTGCCGCCGGCGATCGTCAGGCAGCGCCCGCTGCGGCCGTTCTCCAACCGCGCGTCCGAGGCCGGGACGGGCAGCAGCGCACCGGCCTGCCGGCGGATCCGCCATTGCCCGGACGGGTCGCCGCCGCACGCGCCCTGGACCGCGAAGCCGTTCTCCTCGACGCTGTCCCCGGCGATCGTGAGGCACTTCCCGCTGTTGACGTTCTCGACCAGGTACATCCCGGTGTCCCCGGCCCGTACGAACCGCCACCGGTCGGCGGCCTCACGCGTGCACCGCCGCTGGATCAGGATCGCGTTGTCGTCCAGCCCGGCCGCGGTGACCGTGAGGCACTTCTGGCTGTTCAGGTTGACCAGCTGAAACCCGAGCCGCAGGAGGTCGCCCGGCGCGGGTCCGGCCAGCGCGGCGGGAACGGCCACCATCCCGCCCACCGCCGTCACACCGGCCACCACCGACGTCCCGAGACACTGTCGCCACGAACGCATCAGACACACCCCCGTACCGCGAGATCAGCACCGCAAAGCTAGCGGTCTCCGCCTGATTTACCCGTTTTTTCATGCTTTAAGGGGCCGCCGGGCGAGTCGCGGGCCGGGTCACCAGTTCTCGGACCGCCTTGACCACCTCCGCCGGCGCCTCCTCGGCCATGAAATGACCGCAGCTGACCGGGACGTGCCGCAGGTCCGGCGCCCACGCCCGCCACAGCCCGGCCGCGTCGAAGCCGAGCGCCGCACCCCAGTCCTGCTGCAGCACGGTGACCGGCATCGCGAGCGTCCGCCCGGCGTCCCGGTCGGCCCGGTCGTGCTCGACGTCGATGCCGGGCGAGGCCCGGTAGTCGGCCACGATCGACGGCACCGCCGCCCGGCACGCGGCCAGATACTCCGAACGGACCTCGCCCGGGATCGCCGCCGGGTCGTTCACCCACAGGTCGAGGAAGTACCCGAAGAACTCGTCGGCACTGACGGTGATCATCCGCTCCGGCAGCCCCGGCGGCTGGGCCATCAGGTAGAGGTGGAAGCCGACCGCCGCGCTCGTGCCGCGCATGACGTCCCACATGTCGAGGGTCGGAAGCACGTCGAGCGAGCCCAGATGCGTCACGACCGCCGGGTGGTCCATGGCCGCGCGGAAGGCCACGAGCGCGCCCCGATCGTGCCCCACCAGCGCGAACCGGTCGTGGCCGAGCTCCCGGGCCAGGGCCACGATGTCGGCCGCCATGGTCCGCTTCGAGTAGGTGTCCGGCGACACCGCGGCCGGCTTCGAGCTGGCGCCGTAGCCCCGCAGGTCGGGGCAGATCACCGTGTGGTCGGCGGCCAGGCCGGCCGCGACGTGCCGCCACATCAGGTGCGTCTGCGGGAAGCCGTGCAGCAGCACGATCGGAGCCCCCGACCCGCCGACGGCCGCGTTCAGCGATACCCCGTCCTCGACGTACACCCTCCGGTTGGTGAATCCCTTGATGTTCATGGTCCCCAGCGTGGCGGGACCGGATGAGCAACCGATGAGCGCGCAGTACCGTGATCGGGTGCGGGTGACGTTCGGCGTGCTGGGCCCGGTCGCCGCCTGGGACGAGCGGGGCACCCCGATCCCCCTCAAGGGCCCGCGCCATCGCGCCGTGCTGGCCCGCCTGATCGCCGCGAACGGCCGCGCGGTCCCCGTGGCCGGCCTGGTCTCGGACCTGTGGGTGGCGCCCCCGGCCGGGGCGACTTCGGCGGTACGCACCTTCGTCGCCGCCCTGCGCCGAGCCATCGAGCCCGGCCGCCCGCCGCGCTCTCCGGCCACGCTCTTGGTCACCGACGGCCTCGGGTACGCCTTGCGCACCGCCCCCGGCGATGTGGACGCCTGGCGCTTCGAAGCCGCCGCGCGCGACGCGAACCCCGACGTCCTGCCGGAGGCCCTCTCCTGGTGGCGCGGCCCCGCCTACGCCGACTTCCCCGACGACCCGTGGGCGCGCGGCGCCCGCTCCCGCCTCACCGAGCTGCGCCTGCAGGCGGTCGAGCGCCTGGCCGAGGCCCGCATCCACGCCGGCCGGCCCGCCGACGCGATCCCCGACCTCGACGCCCACGTCACCGACCATCCGTGGCGCGAGAACGCCTGGCACCTACTCGCGCTGGCCCTCTACCGCGCCAACCGCCAGGCCGACGCCCTGGCCGTCCTCCGCCGCGCCCGGAGGTTGGCCGGCCAGCTGGGGCTCGACCCCACGCCGGCGCTGCGCCGCCTGGAGTCCGACATCCTCCACCAGGTCCCGCCGGACGGCCCGGCCGACATCCTCCGCCAGGTCCCGCCGCACGGCCCGGCCGGTGTCTGGGCCGAGGCCGCCGCCGACTACGACCGGATCGTCGCCGCCACGTCCCGGGCGCGCCTGGACGTCACCGTCACCCTGCTGCGCAGCCTCGCCGTCTCCGGCGGCCTGGCCGAGGCTCGCCGGCACCGCACGGTCACGATCGCCGCTGCCGAGGAGTTGGGCGACTCCGAGCTGACCGCCCGCGTGATCGGCGCGTACGACGTCCCCGCGATCTGGACCCGCTCGGACGACCCGGCCCAGGCCGCCATGGTCGTGGCCGCCGCCCGGCGAGCGCTGGCGCGAGACCCGGGCCCGGCGACAAGAGCCCGCCTCCTCGCCACCGTCGCCATGGAGTCCCGCGGCGCCGACAGCACCCCGTCCACTCGGGCCGGCGCCGAGGAGGCCGTCCGCCTGGCGCGTGAGCGGGACGACCCCGCGCTGCTGGCCTTCGCCCTGAACGCGCTCTTCCTGCAGACCACCTACCGGCCCGGCCTGGCCGGCGAGCGCGACGGCATCGGCGCCGAGCTCATCGGGCTCGCCGCGGCGCCCACCTCGGAGGTCCTGGGCCACCTGATCCGCATGCAGGCCCTCGGCGCGCGGAACGACTTCGACGCCGCCGGCCGGCACGCCGAGGCGGCCGACACCCTGGCGGCACGCCACGACCTTCCCCTGGTGGCGGTCTTCACCGACTGGTTCCGCGCAATGCGCCTCTCCCTGACCGACCCGGTCGCGGCCGGGCACGCCTACCGCCGGGCCGCGGCCCTCCTGCACGGCACCGGCATGCCCGGCCTGGAGAAGGGCCTGCTCGACCTCGCTCTGCTCACTCTCCGCCTCCGCCGGGGCCGGCCCGCTCAGGACGGCGACTACGGTCCGTACCAGCCCTGGGTCCGCCCCCTGCTGCTTCTGTCCACAGGCGACAACGCCGGTGCACGTCGCGCCCTGCGAGCGGCGCCGGACCCGCCGGGAGACCTGCTCACCGAGGCGATGTGGTGCCTGCTCGCCCACGCCGCCCGGGCCGTCGGCGACGCCGCCTCCCTGGCCCGGGCCCGCGACGCCCTGCGCTCCGCCGCGGGCGAGAACGCCGGGGCCGGCAGCGGTCTGCTCACCCTGGGCGACGTCGCCGACTTCATCGGACGGTTCCCCGACCGTGGCCGGGAGGCCAGCAACAAGCGATAGCTTTCGATGTGATCACGACACGGGAGGATCTTGTGAAGCGCATCGGAAGAACGCTGGCCGCGGCCGCCGTCGTGGCCGCCTGCGCCGTGACCGGGCTCGCCGGCCCGGCCGCCGCGCACCCCGCGCACCCCGGGAGCGAGCTGCTGGTCGACCGGCACCGTCCCGACGTACGCGTGCCGTTCCTGGTCAAGCGGAACGGCGAGGCGGTCCTCGACCTGCGGGCCGCCGCCAACGGCACCGACTGGGCCACGGCCGGCGCCGAGTCGGCGGTCGTGTCGATCTCCGTCGACGGGAAATACGCCACCGACCTGGTCGTCTCCGGCGCGGCTCCGCTCGCCCGCCAGCTGGCCCTCGGCGGCGTACGGCCCGGAATCCACGTCCTGCGGCTGCACCTCGCCACCGACCGCTCCCCGGTCGCCGGCGCGACGGTGCGGATCGACCGGCTCGAGGTGACCACCTACGACAAGCGCGACCCCGAGTACCAGGTGCTGCGCTTCGCGCCGATCATGTACGGCCGGAACATCGCCGAGCTCGGCAGCAGGTTCCAGAGCGCCACGACCGATGTCCCGCTCATCGCCTGGCACGAGTTCGCGCCGGCCGCGACGCCGGGGCACACCGTCCTCACGTACTCGCTGATCTGGAGCAACGAGGACGGCGGAACCAACACGCCGGCGCTGATGGCCCGCTGGGGTCGCACGACCGACATCGAGTGGACGTACGCCCTCGAGCTCGACGAGCACGGCGACCGGGTGCCCGGAAGCGATACCTACCAGGCCGCGAACCACGAAACCCTGCACTCCGCCGGCGTGTACGAGGGTGACCACCCCCGCCTGGAGACGTGCACCTCGAACAACAACATGTGCGACGTCGTCGACGACCCGATGCGGTTCTTCCTGTCCACCCTCCAGACGCTCCCGGCCGGTCAGCCGCGCGAGCACCTGATGGACACCAACCCGTGGACGTACCAGATCATGTCGAAGGAGATGATCCGCGAGGGCAAGATCGAGGCGCCCGGGCCGGCGACCACGGCCACGCCCGAGGTCAACGATCAGCGCAACTACCTGTACGCGGTGGTCGGCAAGACCACGCAGGGCAACAACTCCGGCAGCTCCTGGGTCGGCGTCGCGCTCGGGGTCCGCCTCAAGAACGGTAATGCCGTCTACCTGTCGAACCACGTGGACCCGACATGGTCCATCCAACGCGACATCCCGGCCGCCACCACGATCGAGCTGCCGGCCGGCACCACCCTCGACGACATCGCCGCGGTCAGCGCCCGCCGTGTCGTGGTCGGTGCCGACACCGGTGCCCCGGTCCACGTGACCTCGCTCGGCCGGGGCTTCCTGCTCGGCCCGGACTACCTGCCCGGACCGTCCCTCCTGGACTGGACCGGCGACATCGAGCTGACCACGGCCGCCCCGGAAGCCGTCGTCTGGAGCCCCTGACCCGCGTCGGGCACGTCGTGCACGGTGCGCGACGCGCCCGACGGCGGCCTTGGCGTGGAGCCCTCGCCCGGCGGCCAACGGGCGGCAGCCAACGGCCGGCGGGCCGAAGGCCGGGAGTGTCAGCTACCCGTGTACGCGGCGTACCCCCGGTCGGCCTGCGCCGCGGCCGCGGCCGGGTCCTCGCCGTCGGCGATCGCGACGTCGCGCCAGGCGTCCGCGGCCAGGCGGTAGAACAGTTTGCCCTCGCCGTCGGCGACCCAGGCCATCAGCTCCTCGGGCGTGAGCCGCGAGGCGGCCGGGTCGGCCAGGTGGTTCGCCAGGCCGAGGAGCCCCGAGTCCCAGCCGAGGCCGGTCGCGGTCGGGCCGAACTGGTCCCACCATTCGTCCTTCACGTGTGCCACGTGCTCCAGCTCGAACCGGGTGCCGCCGCCCTCCGCGGTCAGCCGCACCTCGATCCAGCTCACGTCGCCCCCGTACTCCCAGGTGGCGACGTAGCCGCGGGGTTTGTCGCAGCTGGTCACGGTGCCGCCGGCGTTGCCCTCGAGCTGGTAGTGGCCGCCCTCCTTGAGCTCGCCGCTCACCGGCAGGAACCAGCGGGAGATGCGCTCGGGGTCGGTCACCACCTCCCACAGGTCGTCGATGCCGGTGTCGTAGACCTGGCTGATGCTGGAGACGCGGGCCTCGCCGGCCTCCAGGGTGCGGCGGCCGAGCGTGCGCCGCACGGCGCTGACTTGCTGCCGAACGTCGATCATCGTGAAGTCCCCTCGTCGGTCAGACGGCGTTGTCTTTTGCCCCGGGCCACCTCGGTGGCCATCGCGTCCAGTCGTGGCGCCCAGAACCGGCGGAACCGGCCCAGCCACTCGTCGGCCTCGCGCAGCGCGGTGTCGTCCACCGCGTACAGCCGGCGGGCGCCGTCGGGGCGCACGGTGGCGAAGCCGTTGTCCCGCAACACCTTCAGGTGCTGCGAGACGGCCGGCTGGGAGATGCCGAACTCGGCCCGGATGACCTCGGTGACCTCGCCCGAGGAGCGCTCACCGGCGGCGAGCAGCTCCAGGATGCGGCGGCGGACCGGGTCCCCGAGCACGTCGAACGCGTGCATGCCGCGTACGTTATCAGACTTGGCTTATATAAGTCACGCCTGAGATACGGCGTTCCGGATCGCGGCGGCCATGGTCTCGGCGGCCACCGCCCGCAGCAGGTCGAGGTTCGCGCCGTCGAGCTCGCCGGTGGCCAGCGCGACCACCGCGTCCCCGTCGTAGCGCGAGTGCGCGGGGTGGATCGCCCGGGCGTAACCGGTATGACCGCTCTGCGCGAGCAGGAAGCAGTCGTTCTTGCCGAGCCGGGCGTCGGTCAGCAGCACGCCGACCGTCGTGTTCTGCCCGAAGGCCGGCGACGCGACCACCGGCGCCTCGGGGTCGAAGACCGGACGGCCGGAAGGATCGATCACATCGCCCCAGGCGTTCACCGCGACGACCGCGATCACCGAGGCGGCACCCGCCGTCCCGCGCGCCATCCCCAGGCCGCCCGGGTCGAGCCGCTCCCGCCACTTTCCGGTGGTGGCACCGGTGCCCGCTCCGACCGCACCGACCGCGAAGGGCTCACCGCTCAGGGCGGCCTCCAGCGCCACTACGCCGTCCACAGAGGAAGGCGGCGTCCCCGCCACGGAGAAGTCGAAGAGGGACATGCCCACGACGATCGGCACCGGCCCGAGCGGCGTGGCGAACCCCAGCCCGCGCGACCGCAGCGAGCGCGCGACCCCGTCGCCCGCGGCCAGCCCGAACGCCGAGCCGCCCGAGAGCACGACCGCGGACACCTCGGTGACCGTCCGCACCGGCGAGAGCAGCTCGAACTCCCGGGTCGCGGGCGCTCCCCCGCGCACCTCCCCCGAGCCGACCGTCCCGGCCGGCGGCACGATCACGGTCACCCCGGTGCCGTCGCCGGTCCAATGCCCCGCGTACGCGGAGAGCAGCTGAGGTTCGCCCATGACCTCATCCAACTGCGTCAGTACCGGAACGTCGACACCAGCCCGGTCAGCTCCGACGACATCCGGGCCAGCTCGGCCGTGGCCTGCTGCGACTGCTCCACGCCCTCGGTGGTGAGCCGGGCCGCCTCGGCGACCCCGGTGATGTTGCGCGCGATCTCCCCCGACCCGGTCGCCGCCTCCCCGACGCTGCGGTTCATCTCGGCCGTCGTGGCGGTCTGCTGCTCCACGGCCGAGGCGATCGTGGTCTGGTAGTCGCTGATCCGCGCGATCACCCGGCTGATCTCCTCGATCGCGGTGACCGCGCCGTCGGTGTCCGACTGGATCGCCGCGACCCGCCGCGAGATGTCCTCGGTGGCCCGCGCCGTTTCCTGCGCAAGGTCCTTCACTTCGGAGGCCACGACCGCGAAGCCCTTGCCCGCTTCCCCGGCGCGAGCGGCCTCGATCGTGGCGTTGAGAGCGAGCAGGTTCGTCTGCTCCGCGATCGACGTGATCGTCATGATGACGTTGCCGATCTCGGACGACGACGCGCCGAGCTGGTTCATCGTCGTGGACGTGCGGCCGGCCAGCCCGACGGCCTCCGCCGCCACCTGGGCCGCCTCGGTCGCGTTCAGCGAGATCTCCCGGATCGACGCGCCCATCTCCTCGCTGCCGGCCGACACCGTGTCCACGCTGCGCGAGATCTCCTCGGCCGCCGCCGACACCGCCTGCGCCTGCTCCGACGTACGCATCGCCGACTGCGCGATCTGCCGGGACGCCCCGCTCATCTGGTCGGTCGCGCCCGCGAGCGAGGTCGCCGAGGCGTCGATCGTCGAGACGGTGTCGCGCAGCCGCAGCATGGCCACGTCGAGCGCCCGGCCCATCTGCCCCGGCTCGTCGGACGAGGTCAGGCCGCTGGTGCGGGTCAGGTCGCCGGCCGCCAGCCCGTCGCAGACCTCCTGGACCCGCCGCAGCGAGCGCACGATCGAGCGGGCGATGACCAGCCCGAGCAGCGTGGCCACCAGCGTCCCGGTCACCAGCAGCAGCATGGTCTGCGTGCGGCTCTCGCCGTGCTCCTCGGCGGCCTTGGCGTCCGAGGCCGCGGCGTCACGGTGTTCCGCCTCGCGCAGCTCGTTGATCGTGCGGCTCACCCGGTCCATCAGCGGCGCGATCTCGTCGTCCCGGGTCCGCTGCCAGGCCGCGATGTCCTTCGCCGCGCCGGCCGGGAGCTGCTTGGTGGTCGCGATCTCGGCGTACGCGGCCCAGTCGGCCTCCAGCCCCGCGATCAGCTTCTCCTCGGCGGCCGGCCCGCTCGCCCGGTACGCCTGCATCGCCGCCGCGACCGCCTGCAGGTCGCCCTGGAACGCCTGGGTGTACTTCGCCGTGGTCGCAGGATCGCCGGAGAGGATCTGGTTGGCCAGGCTGAGCCGGGCGTGCGCCACCGCCGACGAGATCAGCCCGATCGCGTTCGAGCTGGACAGGTTGTTCGCGTAGATCCGGTGGGCCGCGGCCGCCGCCCCGGTGAGCGCGTGCAGCCCGAGCAGCCCGATGAGCAGCGCCACCAGGACGCCGACCACGACAATGATGGCGATCTTGACCTGGACGCCGAGGTTGGCGAAGTATGCGCTCATCCCGTTTCCCCCGCCCGCCGCGCTTTACCCCAAACAACCGTACGATTCCGGCATGGGCCCATGGTCAGCTTTGCCGTATTCGCACCTTCCGAATTGATGATGTTGACAGTCCGCCCCGCCGCCAGCAGGCTCACGCATACCGATTCAGCACTCCCGTCACACGGGTTCCGCCACCGAGGGAGCGTCGCATGGACGAGCCGACCGGCAGCATCGTCGCGCTGACCGCGGCCGGGGTCACCGTGCTCGCCGACGCGACCGCCCCCGGCCTCCCGGTGATCGCCTACTGGGGTCCCGCGCTGCCGCGCCTCGACGCGTTCCAGGCGGTCGAACTGCTGCGGGCCACCGATCTCGTGCAGGGCACCAACAACATCGCCGCCCGCCCGCGCGTCTCGCCGCTCCCGTCGCACGCCACCGGCTGGACCGGGCGTCCCGGGCTGAGCGGTTCGGCGTCGGGCATCGGGTGGTCACCCTCCTTCCAAGTCAAGACCCTTTCCCTGTACGCCGGGGAAGAGCGCGATGTGTCCCCGGGCCGGGACGAGCTCACGTTCGTCTCGAGCGGGCCGGCGCGCCTTCTGGTAAGGGCGGTTGACGACGAAGAACGGCTCGGGCTGGAGCTCGAACTGGAACTGCTCGACAGCGGGCTGCTGCGCGCTCGCGCCCTCGTCGAGAACCTCGTGCCCGGGGCGTACGAAATCAATGATCTTGTTTTGTCCTTCCCGGTGCCGGCCGGGGCGACCGAGCTGCTCGACTTCGCCGGGCGGCACAACCTCGAACGGGTGCCGCAGCGCACCACGCTCGGAACCGGCGTCCACCTGCGCGAGAACCGGAAGGGACGGACCGGTGCGGACAGCGCCTACGTGCTGCACGCGGGCACGCCGGGGTTCGGCTTCGCGGACGGGAGCATCTGGGCGGTGCACACGGCCTGGAGCGGCAATCACACCCACTACGCCGAGCGGGTGTTCACCGGCGAGCAGCTGATCGGCGGCGGGGAACTGCTCCTGCCGGGCGAGGTGCGACTCGGGCCGGGCGAGACCTATCGGAGCCCCTGGATCTACGCCGCGTACGGGCGAGGGCTGGACGAGATAGCGCGGCGCTTCCACCGGCATCTGCGGGCCCGGCCGCGCCCGGTGGACACGCGGCGGCCGGTCACGCTCAACGTCTGGGAGGCGGTCTACTTCGATCACGACCTCGACCGCCTGATCGCCCTGGCCGAGCGGGCCGCGAGCGTCGGCGTCGAACGGTTCGTGCTCGACGACGGCTGGTTCGGCTCACGGCGCGACGACACCTCCGGGCTCGGCGACTGGGTGGTCTCGCCGGATGTGTGGCCGGACGGGCTGCATCCGCTGGTCGACCGGGTCAAGCGGCTCGGCATGCAGTTCGGGCTGTGGTTCGAGCCCGAGATGGTCAACCCCGACTCCGACCTGGCCCGCGCACACCCCGACTGGATCATGGCGGCGCGCGCGTCGTGGCCGATCGAGTCCCGCCACCAGCAGGTGCTCAACCTCGGGATCCCGGAGGCGTTCGAGCACGTCCGGGGCCAGATCCTCGCGGTGCTCGGCGAGTACGACATCGACTACGTCAAGTGGGACCACAACCGCGATCTGATCGAGGCCGGCAACCAGCTCGACCACGGGCGGCCCGGCGTGCACGAGCAGACCCTCGCCTTCTACCGGCTGCTCGACGAGATCCGTGCGGCCCACCCGGCACTGGAGATCGAGTCCTGCTCGTCCGGCGGCGCCCGCGTCGACCTCGGCGTGCTCGAACGCGCCGACCGGGTCTGGGTCTCCGACAACATCGACCCGCACGACCGGCAGGCGATGCTGCGCTGGACCACCCAGCTGATCCCGCCCGAGCTGATGGGCTCGCACATCGCCTCCGACCGGTCGCACACGACCGGTCGCCGTCACTCGGTCGGCTTCCGGGCGGGCACGGCGGTCTTCGGGCACCTCGGGATCGAATGGGATCTCACCCACGCCACCGACGCCCAGCTGGCGGAGCTGGGCGAATGGGTGGCGTTCTTCAAGGAGCAGCGCGGCCTGCTGTTCGGCGGCGACGTCGTGCGCATGGACGGATACGACGACCGCGTCCTCGTGCACGGGGTGGTCACTCCCGACCGGTCCCGGGCCCTGTTCGCGATGGTGACCCTGGACAGCCCCTATCCCGATCCGCCGGTCCGGCTGCGGCTACGCGGGCTGACGCCGGATCGGCTCTACCGGATCCGGCCCGTGCGGCCGGTCGGCAAGGCGCCGGGCTGGTGGCAGACCGGCGCGGTCCTCAGCGGCGCCGCGCTCGAACACGTCGGGCTCGCCTGCCCGCGCGTGCATCCGGACCAGGTGGTGCTCTACCGCGCCGACCCGCACGGCTGAGGAGACACGATGGCCGTCGACATCCCCACCCGCCGGCGGGCGAAGCCCAAGGACGACACGAGGCTCGCGCTGCTGTTCATCGCCCCCGCCCTGCTCGGCTTCCTGGTCTTCATGATCTGGCCGGCGCTGCGCGGCATCTACCTGAGCTTCACGAAGTTCAACCTGCTCACGCCCCCGTCGTTCACCGGGTTCGACAACTACGTACGGATGGTCCAGGACCCGGTGTTCTGGAACGCACTCAAGGTGACCGTCTACTACGTCGCGGTCAACATCGCCGTGCAGACCGTGGTGGCCCTGGTCATCGCGGTGCTGATGCAGCGGCTGACCAGGCGCACCTGGCTGCGCGGCATCGTGCTGACGCCGTACCTGGTGTCGAACGTGGTCGCGGCGCTCGTCTTCCTGTGGATCCTCGACTACCAGCTCGGCATCGCGAACAAGCTGATCGCGGCGACCGGACTCGACCGGATCGCGTTCCTCACCGACAGCACCTGGGTGATTCCGACCATCGCGCTCATCAACGTGTGGCGGCACGTCGGCTACACGGCACTGCTGATCTTCGCGGGCCTGCAAACCATTCCCGAGACGCTGTACGAGGCCGCGCGCGTCGACGGCGCCGGCGAGATCACGATGTTCCGGCGGATCACCGTCCCCCTGCTCCGGCCGATCATGGCGCTGGTCCTGATCATCACCGTGGTCGGATCGTTCCAGGTCTTCGACACCGTCGCGATCACCACCCGCGGCGGCCCGGTCGACTCGTCCCGGGTGCTGCAGTACTACATCTACGACATGGCGTTCGGGCGCTTCCAGTTCGGCTACGCGTCGGCCATGTCGGTCGCGCTGCTGATCGTGCTAGTCGTGATCACGTTCGTGCAGTACCGGCTCACCCGCGCCTCGTCGTCGGACCTGGCCTGAGGGGGCGGCGTGCCGATTCCCCGCCGTCATCGCCCGCGACGCTCAGCACCCGACGGCACCCCCGCGCCCGCCGCCAACCCAGCGGCCAACGGCAGCCCCGCGCCCGCCGGCAACCCCGCGCCCGCCGGCACGCCCGCGCGCGACGGCCGTCCCGTGCCCGGCGGCACGCCCGCGCCCGCCGCCGCCCCAGGGCACGCCGCCGCCCCAGGGCACGCCGGCAGCCCCGCGCCCCTTGCCGCGCCCGCCCGCCGGCTGAGCTTCGGCCGTACGGTCGCCTGGGTCTTTGTGGTCCTGGTGATCCTGGTTTCGCTGTTCCCGTTCTACTGGATGCTGCGCACGGCGCTGTCCAGCAACAACGCTCTCTACGCGGGCGGCGACAGCCTGCTGCCGGTGCAGTTCTCGTGGGGCGGTTTCGCGCGCGTCTTCGGCCTGCAGACCGGCCAGGAGGCGATCGACGCCGGCGGCGCCGGTCAGCCGATCGAGTTCTGGCATTACCTGCTCAACTCGGTCATCGTCTCGACCCTGGTCACCGCCGGGCAGGTGTTCTTCTCGGCGATGGCCGCCTACGCCTTCGCCCGGCTGCACTGGCGGCACCGGGAGAAGGTCTTCGCGTTCTTCCTGGCCGGCCTGATGATCCCGGTGATCTTCACGCTGCTGCCGAACTTCGTGCTGATCAAACAGCTCGGCCTGGTCGACACCCTGCTCGGGATCGCACTGCCGAACATGCTGATGACGCCGTTCGCCGTCTTCTTCCTGCGGCAGTTCTTCCTCGGGATCTCCCGCGAGGTCGAGGAGGCCGCCCTGGTCGAGGGCGCGAGCAAGACCCGCGTGTTCTTCCGGCTGATCCTGCCGATGTCGGCGGCGCCGATCGCGACCCTGTCGATCCTGACCTACATCACGTCATGGAATGACTATTTCTGGCCGCTGATGGTCAGTTATACAGACCGATCGCGGGTGCTCACCGTCGCGCTCGGCGTCTTCAAGTCGCAGACCCCGCAGACCGGCCCCGACTGGTCCGGCCTGATGGCCGCCACCCTGGTCGCCGCGCTGCCGATGCTCATCCTGTTCTGCTTCTTCGCCCGCCGGATCGTCAACTCGATCGGATTCAGTGGTGTCAAATGAAACGCCTGGCAATCCTGCTGACCATTTTCCTGGTCGCCGGCTGCGGCTGGAGCGGCTCGGACGCCACCGGCCGCGGCGGCAAGGGAACGATCGAGTACTGGCTGTGGGACTCCGCCCAGGAGCCCGGCTACCAGAAGTGCGCCGACGCGTTCGCCGCCCAGAACCCCGGCCTCACCATCCACATCTCCCAGTACGGCTGGGACGTCTACTGGCAGAAGCTGACCGCCGGCTTCATCGCCGGCACCGCGCCCGATGTCTTCACCGATCACCTGGCCAAGTTCGCTCAGTTCGCCGACCTGAAGGTCCTCCGGCCGCTCGACTCGCTCGGCCCGACCAGCGACCTGAACGACGGCGACTACCAGGCGGGACTGGCCCAGCTGTGGAAGGGTCAGGACGGCAATCGGTATGGCTCCCCCAAGGACTGGGACACGATCGCCCTCTTCTACAACCCGGCATCACTCTCCGCCGCCGGCGTCGACCCCTCGACCCTGTCCGACCTGACCTGGAATCCGATCGACGGCGGCACCTTCGAGAAGACCGTCGCTCACCTGACCGTCGACGTCAACGGCGTCCGCGGCGACCAGCCCGGCTTCGACAAGACCCACGTCAAGCGGTACGGCTTCGGCTCGGACGGCGGCGGTGGCGGCTGGGGCCAGACCCAGTGGTCCGCCTTCACCGGCAGTGCCGGCTGGCAGGCCACCGACCGGAACCCGTGGGGCACGCACTTCAACCTGGACCAGCCGGCCTTCCAGCAGACCCTGAGCTGGTACTTCGGCCTGGTCCGCAAGGGCTACATGCCGACGTTCCAGGAGATCGGCGGCAACAACCCGATCGGCCCCGACAAACAGATCCAGTCCGGCATGGCCGCCATGGCCCTGAGCGGCTCGTGGATGCTCTCCACCTTCAGCAACCTCACCGACGCCGCCGGCAAGAAGCTGAACATCGGCATTGCGCCCACCCCGATCGGCCCCACCGGCAAGCGCGCGTCCATGTTCAACGGCCTGGCCGACTCGATCACCACGCTCTCGAAGCAGCCCGAGAACGCCGCCAACTGGGTCAGGTTCCTCTCCGGCGCCGACTGCCAGAACATCATCGGCCGCTCCGGCGTGGTCTTCCCCGCCCGCCCCGAGGGCACCCAGCTGGCGATCGACTTCAACCGCGACTCCCGCCGGCTCGACGTGACCCCCTTCACCGACCAGGTCACCCAGAAGACGACGTTCCTGTTCCCGGTGACCACCAACGCCGCCGACATAACGGCCCTGATGATCCCGAGAATGGACGCCGTCTACCTCGGCGACGCCCCCGTCTCGTCCCTGACCACCCTGAACGACCAACTGAACCGGCTCTTCGAGGTCGCCCGATAGCAAACGGCCGGCCACCCGCGGGGGTGGTCGGCCGCTCGAGGGTCCGACGGGTCAGGCGCGCAGGGGCTTGAGGGCCTCGGCGACCTTGCGCAGCTCGGAGAGCATGGCGTCCGCGGCCGTCTGGGTGGTCTCGGACGGGTCGAAGCGGCCGTCGACGATCTGGCTGTGCACGAACGGGATGTTCACCTGCTGGCTGATCGTGAACAGGTTCAGCGCGTAGGAGGCCGCGTGCAGGGCCATCGCCGAGCGGGTGCCGGCCGAGACGCCGCCGTAGCTGACGACGCTGGCGGGCTTGTAGCGCCACTCGTGGTGGAGGTAGTCGAGGGCGTTCTTGACCGCCGCACCGAGCGAGTAGTTGTACTCGGGGATCACGAAGACGATGGCGTCGGCGGCGGCGACCTTCTCGCTCCAGCGCTTGGTGTGGTCGTGCTGGTAGTTGCTCAGCCGCGGGTGGTGCGGCTCGTCGAGCAGCGGGAGGTTCTCCTCGGCCAGGTCGGCGACGGTCACCTGGAAGCCGCCGTGCGCCTTCGCGGCCTCGACGAACCACTGCGAGACGGGCAGGCCGACACGGCCGGGGCGGGTGCTCGCGACGACGACCAGCAGATTCAGGTCACTCACGGAGGGAGTCCGTTCTTACTCGGGGGAAAGTTGCTTGGGCAAACAATAACCTGCCCCCGGTCATTCCACACCGGCTGTGGCATGTGTCGCGGTCTCAGTCCGGACGCGTGCCGCGGGCGTTGACCTCGATCGCGTCGATGATCCGGCCCCAGAGCGGGATCGGCAGGTCGTGCCCCATGCCGGGGATCAGAAGGAGCTCGGAGCCGGGGATCGCCGCCGCGGTGGCCTCGCCGCCGGCCATCGGGATCAGCGGGTCGGCCTCGCCGTGGATGACCACGACCGGGACAGCGACGTCGCGCAACCGCTCGGTGCGGTCGGGCGAGGCGACGATCGCCGCGTACTGCCGGAGGGTGCCGGCCGGGCGGTAGCCGCGGTCGTACTTCGCGGCGACGCGGCGCTCGATGTCGGCGCGCGGCGTCGGGTAGGCCGGCGAGCCGACCACCCGCGCGGCGTCGACGCCGGCCGCGATCGCCCCGGCCCGGTCGGCGGCCGGCGGGCGCAGCAGCACGGCCTGCGCCTCGGGGGTCGGCCGGCCCACGCGGGGGCCGGGGGTCGACATGATCGAGGCGAGGCTGGCGACCACGTCGGGGTGGTCGATCGTGAGCTGCTGGGCGATCATGCCGCCCATCGACGCGCCGACGATGTGGGCGCGATCGATTCCCAGGGCCTTGAGCAGGTCTGCGGCATCCGCCGCCAGATCCGAGAGGAGGTACGCGACGGACGACGCGTCCCCGCCGAAGATGGCGCCGATGTCGGGCAGGCCGAGATCGTCGAGGGCCGTGGACAGCCCGGAGTCGCGGTTGTCGAAGAGGATGACGTGGAAGCCGCGCCCGGCGAGCTGCTCGACGAACCCGGCCGGCCAGTCGATCAGCTGCGCGCCGAGGCCCATGACCAGCAGCAGCGGCGGATCGGCCGGGTCGCCGACGGTCTCGTACCAGATGTCGATCCCGTTCGCACGCACCTCGGCCACGCCCCTCATCCTCCCGGTGCCGATCGGCGCCACGCAAGAGCGTCAGCGGATGCCCCGGAGCGTGCGGCGACCGGCCAGCACCGCGACCCCGGAGAGCAGGACGAACGTCAGCAGCGCGGTGCCGATCAGGCTCAGCGGCCGGGGCAGCCCGGGCAGCGGGAAGGCCGGCGGGTCGAGCCCGGCCAGCGGCAGAGCCCAGCCGGTCAGGCGCCAGCCGAGCAGCGCGATCGCGGTCCCGGCCACGACCGCGGCGCCGACCAGCACCGGGTACGTCCACAGCGTCGCCCGGAGCACGGCCACCCGGGGCAGCCCCTGGGCGCGCAGGGCGGACAGGTCCTCGATGCGGCGGGACCGGTCGACCCCGGCCGCCAGCACCAGGGCGCCCGCGGCGAGCGCGGCGGCCAGCACCGCGACCAGGGCGTAGAACCACAGCGCCAGCGCCGGGCCCTGCCGGTCGAGGCCGGCGCGCACCTGGGCGGCCCGCGTGTCGCGGGTGACGACCAGGCCGGCCGACCGCAGGCGCTCGAGGATTCCGGCCGGCGCCCGCGGCGAGAGCCACACCTGAGGGTCGGCGCTGGGCGCGGCGTCGGTGGCGAACCGGTCGGCGTACTCGAGATCGGCCAGCACCGCCGGCGAGCCGACGCCGGGGATCGCCGGCAGGCGCAGCACCTCCGCCACCGGCAGGGCGCGCCCGTCGAGGCCGGCCACGTTCGAGCTGACCACCGGGCCGGCGACCGCCACCGGCAGCGGGGTCGGGACGTCCGCCGGCTGCACGAACACGCCACCGGAATCGCCGTCGATCGCCGTGACCTCCATGCGGAGGCCGCCGGCCCCGGCCGACAGCGTGCCGCCGTCGGAGATCCGCCAGCGGGCGGCCGTGGCCAGGTCGCCGGCCGCCAGCCCGGCGGGCGATTCGGGATCGGCCGCGGTCGCGCCGACGGCGTGCAGGGTGACCACGCCGGTCACGCCCGACGCACCCTGGCGGCCGGCCAGGTTGACGGCCTTGAGATCGCACCCCGCGGCGCAGGCGGGCAGGTCGGCGACGTACTTGTGCCGGCCCGGAGCCAGCTCCCCCAGCTCGGCCGTCTCGTCGGCCGGACCGGCCGACGGCGACAGCACCGCCGACACCAGCAGCGACTTGCCGGCGACGAGCTTCTCGGCGGTGATGTCGAACGACAGCCGAGCGCCGCGCACCGAGGCGGGCGAGCCGGCGGCCGGGCGCAGCGCGGTGGCCACCTTCGAGGGATCGAAGCCACCCCAGTCCGCGACCGCGGCGGCCCGCGCCGAGTCGACGGCCAGCACACCGGGACGGCCCTTCTCGGCGGGCAGCCGAACGGCCGCCATCGCGTACGACCCGGACGGGTCGGCGGCGCGTACGGCCGCGAGCAGGCCCTGCCGGCTGACCGGGCCGACCGACACGACCCGGGCGGCGCCGACGCCGACGCCCGACTGCACGGCCCGCCCGCGGTCGCCGACATCGACCGCGCTCGACGCGTACGCGATGACCGAGACCGCGGCCGTGAGAAGGGCGAACAAGCGTGCCCCACCCGGACGCCGGGAAATCTGGAAGGCGGCCAGCGCGGCACCCAGCCGGCCGTCACGCAACTGGCGGCGGGCGAAGACGGTCGCCCACGGAAGCAGCAACCGCGCCGCGACCAGAGCGGCCGCGACCAGCACCAGACCGGTGGCGAAGGTGCCGATTCCGGTCAGGCCGCCGTCGGTGATCGCGAGCTGCGCCACCGCGACCGCCGCGAGCAGCACCACGACGGCCTCGGCGGCGATCGCGGTCGCGGCGCGCGGGGCGGGCGGCACCCGGCGCAGCAGCTCGGCGACCGGGCGGCCGAGCTGACGACGCTCGGCGAGCAGCGCGGTGACCAGGGCGGCGACGGCCGCGGCGGGCGCCCAGCGCAGCGCCTCGAGGCCCGGATCGGCGCCCACCCCGGGGAAACGCCAGGCCGCGAACGCATCGACCAGCAGCTGACCGGCGACGCAGCCGAGGAGGGCGCCGGCCAGGATCGCGACCAGGTTCTCGCCGGTGGCCAGCCACCAGCGCTGACCCCAGCGGGCGCCGCGCAGCGCCACGACGGCCAGTTCGGGACGGCGTCCCTCGGTGCCGTAGCCGACGGCCAGGTAGATGGTGAGGCAGGCGAGCAGCACCAGGCAGACGGCGAGCACCGGCACGATGCGGTGGGCGGCGTCGCGGCCGGCGTCGATGCGGGCGAGCATGCCCGGCAGGTCGGTGTCGAGGTCGATGCCGGCGCCGAGCCCGGCGACCCGCTGCTGCAGGGTGGCCAGCCCGGCGCGCACGGCGGGCAACTTGTCGACCGCGAGCGCGCCGGGCGAGGCCGTGCCGTCGACGCTGAGCGCGATGGGGCCGTGGTCCATGGCGTTGATCGAGGCGTTGGTGACGAAGGCCGGTTCGCCGGGCCGCCCGCCGGTGTCGCCGCCGAAGTAGTTGTGCGACCCCCAGTACGGCTCACCCGGGTCGGTCGGCCGGTAGACGCCGGAGACCAGAAACCGTTTGGGTGCGCCGTCGGGGACGAAGATGCGCAGTTTGCTGTTCCAGAACGCGAACCGCAGGTGGATCTCGTCGCCCGGCGCCAGGTGCAGGCGCTGTGCGGTCGCCACGCCGATGACCAGGTCGGACTCGCCGATCAGGCAGCGGCCGGCGGCCATCGTGAGGTGGGCGCAGGCATCCTGGCGGTAGACGAGCCGGGTGCGGATCAGCTCGGAGGGCTCGATCCCGAGGGTCGGGTATTCACCCGCGTACGTGTAGTCGAAGCCGGGCAGATCGAGCAGCGACGACCCGGTCTTGCCGAGGTCGACGTCGGCGGCGAGCACGTCGGGGCGGGAGCGGCCCTCGCGGTGGTCGTGCTGGCGGGCGTTGAGGGTGAGGCTGCGCGAGGCGGGATCGGCCGTGCCGACCTCGCCGGCGGCGACGGCCCGGTCGGCGGCGCGCAGGTAGGCGGGCGCGGCCACGGCGGCGGCCACCCCGAACAGCGTGAGCAGGGCGAGCGTGACGGCCTGGCCACGCCGGGCCCAGACCATCGCGAGAACGAGACCGATCATCGGACCCGCCGCCGGGTGGCGACCAGCGCGGTGGCGCCGAGGACGACGAGCCCGGCCCCGGCGGTGAGGGCCAGGACGCCGGGCGGGAGCACGCCGGGCGGCTCGAGGATCCGCCAGTGGTCGGGGAACGGCGTGGCGGTGATCGCGGCGACCGGACGGGCGACCAGGGCCGCGATCAGGCCGCCGGCCACCCCGGCCAGTACGAGCCCGGCCGTGCCCGCCCGGCCGGTGAACGCGGCCGTGCCGCGGGAGAGACCCTGCATGCGCAGCGCGGCCACCATCGCCTCCCTCGGCTCGCGTTCGGCGGCCACCGAGACGCCGATCATCGCGGCCGCGACCAGAACGGCGATCGCGGTGGTGAGGATGCCGAACGGCTCGGTGACGAACCGGCCCTCCTCGCCGAGCGCGGTGGCGCGGGCGGCGGCGGTGCGGTCGGCGGTGACGGTCAGGCCGGCCGCGCGCAGGGCGGCGAGCACCGAGGCGGGCGCATTGTCGGCGAGCCAGACCTGGAACGTTCCCCCCAGGTCGGCGTCGCCGGCGAGCCGCCGGGCCGCGTCGAGGTCGGTGACTATTCCCGTACGCCCCAGCACGGGCAGCACGCCGGCGGTGGCGACGACGCGCACCGGCGTGGCCGTGCCGCCGAACCGGCCGGACATGGCGTCGTCGAAACGCCACTGTTCCGGGCGTTTCCCGGCCAGCACGATCGGCAACGGCACAGGCGCGTCGGCGACCCGCACCTCGCTGCCGGACCGCGCGTCGGCCTCGACCGTGAGACCGCGGGCCGAGGTGGCGAACCGGGGCGCGATCCCGAGGTAGTCGGCGTGCCAGAGGCTCACGTCGCCGAGGAGGCCGGCGTCCAGCACGGTCGCGGCCGGCGACCGCTGACCGACCGAGGTGATGGTGAGCCCGCCCGCGGCCGGGAACAGCTGCCAGCCGACGAACCGGCAGCCGGGCGCGACCGCGCAGGCCGGCACGGCGGCGGTCACCTCCTGGGCGCCCGGCCGCAGCCCGCGGAACTCCACCCGCAGCCCGTCGCCGGTGCCCTCGTGCCGCAGGATCGCGCCGAGCAGGGCCGGCCCGGCGGTGTCCCGGGTCAGCCGCACGGTCAGCGTCCGCCCGGTGATCAGCGGGGTGTCGCCGATCGCGCGGGCGGCCGCGGCGAGGGGGGCGAAATCGGAGCCGTGGGTGGCCACGGCGGCCAGGCGCGACGAGTCGACCGCCAGCACCGGCGGGTCGGCCGCCGTGTCGACGACCACGGCCATCGCCTGGCGGCCACCCGGATCCGCTTCTCTCACCGCCGCCAGCAGGTGGGTGCGCGAGTCGGCCCGGACGGTCAGCACCCGGGCCGCGCCGAGCTCGACGTCGGCGCGGGCGACCCGCTCCTGGCGAGCCGCGGACAGGCCGCCGGCGGTCAGGGCGAGCAGGGCGACCGCCACCACCAGCAGCGCGAGCACCCGGTCGGTGCCGGGCTGCCGGGACACCTGCACCGCGGTCAGGCCGAGCCGCACCCGGCCGGCCCGGATCGCGGCGCCGCCGGCCCGGTCGGTGACCCAGCGCAGCAGCCGGGCCAGCAGCAGGCCGACGGCCAGCGCGACCAGGGCGGGAGCGGCCACGCCGAGGCCACTGGTCGGGCCGCCGGTGCGGGCCTGATAGACCGCGCCGGCGGCGAGCAGCAGGAACGCCAGGTCGACGAAGCGGGACCGCCAGTCGCGGCGGAGGCTGGGCACCCGGCGGAGCAGGGCGATGACCGGCGCGCGGTGGGCCAGCGCGTCGGTGCCGGTCAGCACGAGCAGGCCGCCCGCCGCCACGGCCAGCACCGCGCCGACCGACATCACCAGCGCGATCCACCACTCGGCGCGTACCGGCAGGTCGCCGGCGACCAGCCAGGCGGCGGCGATGCCGATCGGCAGGCCGATCGCGGCGCCCAGCAGCAGCGGCGGCACGTGCTGGCCGGCGGTCAGGCGCATCAGGCCGCCGCGGGTGGCGCCGCGCAGCTTGAGCAGGCCCGCGTCCTCCCGGCGGTCGCGGCCGGTGAGCCGGCCGGCCATGGCCAGCGCGAACCAGGCCAGCACCAGCAGCTGGGCGAGCGCGACCAGGACGCCGGTGAGCACCGTGCGCCGGTCGGCGATGACCGCGTCGGACAGGTCGCCGGTCGGGTTCTCCAGGTCGAGCTGGGCCGCCGCGAACCGCGGGGCGGCCGCGTTGAGCACGCCGTTGAGGTCGTACAGGTTGTCGCCGCGCAGCAGCGGGAACGGCACGGGCAGCGAGACGGCCAGGGTGGGCTTGCCCAGCTCGGGCAGCCGGAACGTGTCGAGCGGGGTGAAGACGGGGTCGAGGTCCCCCTGGGACTGGAACAGCTTGTCCGTCCAGTAGTCGCCGGCGGCCACGTAGACGCCGACGACGTGCAGCTCCATCGTCCCGTACGCGCCGTCGGGGCGTACCGGAAATGTGTCGCCTGGCTTGAGTTGCAGGCGCTTGGCGACGTCCGCGCTGATCGCCACGGTCGACGGGGCCGACGGGCAGGCGCCGGTCAGGTGCACGTTGGCGCAGAAGCCGTCGCGGTAGGCGATCGGCATGCCGGACGGCGCGCTGCCGTGCCGGACGTCGGTGTAGACGGTGTTCTGGGTCAGGCCGAGAATCGGGGTCGAACCCCGCAGCGTCAGCAGCCCCTGCACCCGCGCGGCCAGCGCGTCCAGGGCCTTGCGGGGATCGCCGCCGGTGTCGGCCGGCGGCTGATGCACGTTGATCACTCGCTCGGCGGCCGGGCGGGCCTCCACCTCGGCCCCGGCGGCCCGGGACGCGACGGTCAGGCCGTACCAGGGCCCGGACGCCGCGGCGATCGCGGCCAGCGTCGCGAGCAGGGTGAGCAGCGCGGCCTGCGTGGTGCGGCGCCGCACCGCGCCCCAGCTCACGAAGTACATCCGGCCCGCTCCCCCGTCTCATCGCGGCCCGTGGTGATCGAGTTGTGCCGCTCGGGCGGCAGCGTACAACCGCATCGTCCGCGCCGTCTCCCCGGAGACCCCGCCATGATCGGCCGGAGATCCCTTAAGTTGTGAGGCATGAGTGTGCGCTTCGGGGTGTTCGTGCCGCAGGGCTGGAAGATGGACCTGAACGAGATCGCCGACCCGGTCGAGCAGTACGAGGCCATGACCGAGGTGGCCCGGGCCGCCGACGCCGGCCCGTGGGACTCGATCTGGCTCTACGACCATTTCCACACCGTCCCGAAACCGACGATGAACACGACCTTCGAGTGCTGGACCGCGTCGGCCACGCTCGCCCGCGACACCAGTCGCGTCAACATCGGGCAGATGGTCGGCTGCAACGGCTATCGGCAGCCCTCGCTGTACGCGAAAATCGCGTCCACGGTGGACGTCGCCAGTCACGGCCGTCTTTACGCCGGCCTCGGAGCCGGCTGGTACGAGCACGAGTGGCGCGCCTACGGTTACGAATGGCCCGAGGTGCCGCAGCGGATGGGCGCCTTCCGCGAGGCGGTGGAAATCGTTCACAAGATGTGGACCGAGGACAAGCCGGTCTTCTCCGGAAAGCACTACCACATCGACGCCCCCATCAACCAGCCGCGGCGCAAGCCCCAGTTCTGGCTGGGCGGGGGCGGCGAGAAGGTGACGCTCAAGCTGGTCGCGAAATACGCGGACGGCAGCAACATCGGCAACGGCGACGCCGCCCTGATCCGCCAGAAGCTGGCCGTTCTCCGCGCCCACTGCGACACCGTCGGCCGCGATTACTCCACGATCGCCAAATCGACGACCATCGAGGTGAATCCGGCCTGGTCCACGGCCGAAACGCAGTCCCGCGTCGAGCAGGTGGTCGAGGCCGGCTGCGACTACGTCATTTTCTACATTCCACGCCTGGCGTACGACCACGAACCGTTGCACCGTTTCGCGGCCGACCTCATTCCGCAATTCTCCTGAGAGGGGCCGAGCCGGTAATGGCGGTCAAGGGCGTGGTGCGGGAATGGCACGACGACGAGGGATGGGGCGTCGTCGACGCGCCGGAGGTGCCCGGCGGTTGCTGGGCGAGCTTCGCCCACGTGGCCGTCGCCGGCTACCGCACTCTGCGCCCGGGCCAGGCCGTGGCGCTCGAGTGGGAGGCGGCCGACCAGGACGGCTACGCCCATCGAGCGCTGCGGGTCTGGCCCTGGGACGCCGAACCCGTCGCGCCCGAGGCGCCCGAGCGCGGCGGCGGGGCGTACAGCAGCAATTTGACCTTGAATTTCGACCCACCACCCCCGGCCTGACCCATGCGCTCGCGGAAGTACCGCATCGTCACGACGGTCGAGCGGCTCAACAACCGCCTGACCCGCTTCGCCCTGCGCAAGGGCATCGCTCCCCGGGCGTTCGCCCTGCTGGAGACGACCGGCCGGCGCACCGGGCTCCCGCGGCACACACCGGTCGGCAACGGAAGCGCCGGCGACACCTTCTGGTTGATCGCCGCACACGGAACCCAGGCCGACTTCGTCCGCAACATTCAGGCCCATCCCGCCGTACGCGTGAAAGTCGGCCCCACGTGGCGTACCGGCACCGCGGTGGTGCTTCCCGATGACGACGCGGCCGCCCGCTCGCGAACCCTGCCCTACCAATGGGATGCGGCGCTGGGCAGGATGATGGCGTCGAGCCCGCTGACCATCCGCATCGACCTCGACCGGAACGGCTGAGTTCCGCTCCATCCAGGCGTCCGATTACCGCCAGAAACGCGCCCGGCCAAGCTTCCGGCGGCTAGACGTCCGAACAGGATCTGCTGCTCCACCGGATGGGCAGAACGCCACACCGCGGTCACCCGACCGGGTGACGACCTCGGAAATCGGCTCCCGCCCCACGGCCCGGCAGCAAGATCCAGGGTGTCCGAGGGGAGACTTCGTCATGGCCATCACGCCCAAGCGCCGGCACCTGGTCGCAGCTCTGACGGCCTGCGCCATCGCCGCCGTCAACGTTCCGGCCGGCGCGGCCGTGGCCCGTACGCCGGACAAGGCCGGCCTGACGGCGGCCCAGCGAACCGTGCTGCTGGACGCGACCCGCCGGTTCCGCGACGTCAAGCAGGCGATCAGGGCCGGCTACCTGCCCACCAAGGAGTGCGTGCCGGGAATGGGCTTCCACTACGCGAAGCCGGCGCTGGCCGCCGACACGAACATCGACCCGACCCTGCCGGAAGTGCTGGTCTACAACCGAGCCCCCGGCGGGACGATGCGCCTGTCCGCGCTCGAGTACTTCCGGGCCGACGCCGACCAGAACCTCAAGACCGACGAGGACCGGCCCACTCTGTTCGGCCAGCCGTTCAACGGCCCGATGAACGGCCACCCGCTGCCGCCCGGCCAGCCGCCCATGCCCATCCACTACGACCTGCACGTGTGGCTCTACCAGCCCAACCCCAGCGGCGTACTCGCCACCGACAATCCGGACGTCGACTGCCGATAGGCAACGCCTCAGGCCGCCGTCGCCGAGGCCCGCGGCCGTACGCTCGGGGCGTGATGGGCTCCGACTGGTTTCTTCTCGGTGCGCCGTGGGACTGCTCGGGCACGGGCCGGGGCGAGGCGCGGGCACCTCGAGCGCTGCGGGAGGCCGGCCTCGCCGCACGCGTCGGCGTCGATCTGGGCGACGCGGCCACGGTCATCTCCAGCCGCCGCCGCGACGAGGAGACGGGCGTCCGGGCGTTGCCCGACACCATCGCCGCCGCGCACGCCCTCGCGTCCGCGTTGGGCAGCGGCAGGCGCGAGCATCCCGAGCGGCGGCCGCTTGTCATCGGCGGCGACTGCAGCCTCCTCCTCGGCGTCTTCGCCCATACCCGCCAGGCCCTCGGCGACGTCGGGCTGTGGCTGGTCGACGGCCATCCCGACTATTTCGATGCCCATGCCTCGGACACCGGCGAAACCGCCGACCTGGAACTCGCCGTGCTCACCGGCGTGGGGCCGCCGAGCCTGACCGGCCTGGGAAAAGCGGGACCGATGGTTGCGGCCCGGCACGCCGCCCTGATCGGGCACCGCACAGCCGGCCTCGACCCCGCGTCGGCGGCGGAGCTGGCCCGAGTGCCCGCCGACCTCCTCACGATCGACTCTCCCGCCGTGATCGGCGACCCGCACGGCGCGGGACGCCGGGCGGCGGCCTGGGCCGAACGGTTGCGCGTGCCGATGTGGCTCCACGTCGACGTCGACGTCCTCGACCCGTCGATCATGCCGGCGGTGACCTACCCGCAGAGCGACGGCCCGGACATCGACCAGCTCGCCGCCGTGCTGACCCCGCTCACGGCCGCACCGAACCTGCTCGGTGTCAGCATCGCCGACTTCCGCCCCGACCTCGACCCCGACGGCCGCCTCGCCAAACGATTGGTCACCCTGCTCGACCAGACACTTTGACGCCGGCCCACGTCAGCGGCCGGGTGAAGAGCCGCGGCGGGGGCACGCCCGTTGCCGGCGCGGGCCCGGCCGACCACGGCAAGAGAAAAGAGAAAAGGCCCGGACCCCCTCGGTCCGGGCCTCTCCAACCCCCGGGAATTCAGTCCAGTGCGTGCATCACGTGCTTGATGCGCGTGTAGTCCTCCAGGCCGTACACGGAAAGGTCCTTGCCGTGTCCGGAGTGCTTGAACCCGCCGTGCGGCATCTCCGCGACCAGCGGGATGTGGCAGTTCACCCAGACGCAGCCGAAGTCCAGCCGCTGGGTCATGCGCATCGCCCGCGCGTGGTCCTTCGTCCAGACGCTCGACGCCAGCCCGTACTCGACGCCGTTCGCCCACCGGACGGCCTCGTCCTCGTCGGTGAACTGCTGGACGGTGATGACCGGGCCGAAGATCTCGTCCTGGATGACCTCGTCGGTCTGGCGCAGGCCGGAGACGACGGTCGGCGAGTAGAAGTAGCCGCGGTCGCCCACCCGCGCCCCGCCCGCGTTGAGCACCGCGTGGTCGGGCAGGCGGTCGACGAAGCCCGCCACCCGGTCGAGCTGGCGCGAGTTGTTCAGGGGCCCGAACAGCACATCCTCGTCGTCGGCCGCGCCCGTCTTGGTGGCCCGCGCCTGCGAGGCCAGCGCCGCCACGAAGTCGCTGTAGACGCCGGGGGCGGCCAGCACGCGCGTGGCGGCCGTACAGTCCTGGCCGGCGTTGAAGTATCCGCCGATCGCGATCGCCTCGGCCGCCGCGGCCACGTCCGCGTCGTCGAAGACCACGACCGGCGCCTTGCCGCCCAGCTCGAGGTGGGTGCGCTTGAGGTCGGCCGACGCCGCCGTGGCCACCTCCATGCCCGCGCGCACCGAGCCGGTGATCGACACCATCTGCGGCGTCGGGTGGCTGACCAGCTGCCGGCCGGTGTCCCGGTCGCCGACGACCACGTTCAGCACGCCGGGCGGCAGGAACTCGGCCGCGATCTCGGCCAGCATGACCGTGGTGACCGGCGTGGTGTCGGACGGCTTGAGCACGACCGCGTTGCCCGCGGCGAGGGCCGGAGCGATCTTCCAGACGGCCATCATGAGCGGGTAGTTCCAGGGCGTGACCTGCGCGCACACGCCCACCGGCTCGCGCCGCACGTAGGACTCGAACCCGTTCAGGTACTGCCCCGCCGAGCGGCCCTCCAGCAGCCGGGCCGCGCCCGCGAAGAACCGGATCTGGTCGATCGCCGGCGGCAGCTCCTCGCTGCGGGTCAGGCCGATCGGCTTGCCCGTGTTCTGCGACTCGGCCGCGACCAGCTCGTCGGCCCGCGCCTCGATCGCGTCGGCGAACTTGAGCAGCGCCTGCTGCCGCTCGCTGGGCGTCGTGTTCCGCCACGTCTCGAAGGCCGAGGCCGCCGCCTCCATCGCCCGGTCGACGTCCGGCTTGCCGGAGACGGGCGCGGACGCGAAAACCTCGCCGGTGGCCGGGTCGATGAGGTCCTCGTATCGGCCCTCGGCCGGCGCGGCCGCGGCGCCGCCGATGAAGTTGTGCAGCACGGTCTTGGCGGTCACTCGATCTCCAGACGCAGGATCGGACACTTTCGTGGCCATCCTTCCACTGATTCCGTAGCTGACAAGAGGGTGAACCGACGACTTCCGCGATTTGGCTCAGTCCCGCCGGAAACGCACCGATGGTGGGGGAAGTGGGCTCGCGAGCAACTCTGACCGACACGGCGCGGCTACGACGGCTGCGCGACTGCGGCCTGCTCGACGGCGTCCACAGCGGCACTCTCGATCGGCTGGCCCGCGCCGCCGCCCACCACGTCCGCGCCGCCCGGGCCCAGGTCTCCCTGATCACCGCCGACCGTCGCGTCGTGGCCGGTCAAGCGGGCCCGCCCCTGCCGCATTCCTTCTGCCGCATGGTCGTCGACACCGACGCCCCGCTCCTGATCAGCGACGCCCGCGTCGACGACCGCGTCTCGGGCCATCCCGCGATCGCCGACGGCGTGATCGCGTACGCGGGCTTCCCCGTCCGCGATTCCGAGGGCTATCCGCTGGGCGCCTTCAGCGTCGCCCACGACCAGCCCCTCGACTGGGAGCCCCGCGACCTCCTGCTGGTCGAGGACCTGGCGTCCGCCGCCGAAACCGAGATCTCCCTGCGGGCCGAGGCCGGACGACTGCGCCAGCTCCTCGAGACCCACGGCTTCAAAATCACATTCCCTTGATCGTACGAATCGACGAAAAGTCCCGTGGCGCACGGCGACCTGGCTGCCTGGTCACCCCCGGTGCCGCCCGCGCCGGGCGGGCCCGTCACTCGCGCTTCAACCCGGCACACATTCCGCTGGCGACCGCCGATGGCGCGGAGCAGACTTGGCCGCATGACACAGGCGCAGTGGCCGGGAGCACGGCCGCCGGAAGCGGAGCAGGGGCCGCCCGACCCCGCTGCCGGCGCGGCCGCCCGCCGCCGCGAACGGGAGCGGGACAAACGTGACCGCGACCGGGTCATCCTCACCCAGCCGCCTCCGCCCCCACCCAAGCCCCGGCGCCCCACCCGCGACGACGACGAGCCCGACGCCACCCAGCCCACCGGCGAGGCGGAGTCCGGCGACCGCAGCGACGAGGTCCTGGCCGAGATCGACGAGCTGGTCGAAGGCCGCTGACTGTGCCGCGGCCAGGCGTTAAGGTCTGGTGTGGCCGGTTCCCAGCGAGATCTGTTCGACGTACCGGATGAGGTTGCCTACTTCAATGTGGCCAGCCTGTCCCCGGTGCTGCGCGCGGTCCGCGCCGCGGGCGAGTCGGCGCTGCGCCAACGGGCCCGCCCGTGGGAGATCGGCGAGGCTGACTGGTTCACCGGCGTGGAGCGGCTGCGGGCGCTGGCCGGCCGCCTTTTCGGCGACGACGCCGAGGGCGTAGCGCTGGTACCGGCCACCAGCTACGGCTTCGCGGTCGCCGCCGCCAACCTCCCGCTCGACGCCGGGCAGCAGATCCTCGTCCTGGCCGACGAATACCCGTCCGGCATCTACACCTGGCGCCGCCTGGCCGAACGCACCGGCGCGGGCATCCGCACAGTGTCCCGGGCCCCCGGGCAGTCCTGGACCGAGGCGGTGCTGGAGGCGATCGACGACCAGGTCGGGATCGTCTCCGTGCCCAACGTGCACTGGACCGACGGCGGCCTGGTCGACCTCGAGCAGGTCGCCGCCCGGACCCGTGCCGCCGGCGCCCGCCTGGTCATCGACGCGAGTCAGTCCCTGGGCGTGATGCCGCTCGACGTGCGCTCGCTGCGGCCCGACTTCGTCATCTCGGTCAGCTACAAATGGCTGCTGGGGCCGTTCGGGCGCGGCTACCTCTGGGTCGCCGAGGAGCATCGCGACGGCCGGCCGCTGGAGGAGAACTGGATCGTGCGCGCGGGCTCGGACGACTTCGCCGCGCTCGTCGACTACCGCGACGAGTACGCTCCCGGCGCGCGGCGGTACGACCAGGGCGCGCGGACGTTGTTCGAGGTGACCCCGATGGCCGTCGCCGCGCTGGAGCAGATTCTCGCCTGGGGCCCGGCCCGCATCGCCGCCGAGCTCTCCGCGGTCACCACCGAAATCGCCACGCGGCTGACCGGCGTGACGGTCACCGAACCGCGCGGCCCGCACCTGCTGGGCGTACGCGTCCCCGGTGGGAGGACCGACCGGGTGGCCGCCGCCCTCAAGGCCGAGAACTGTTTCGTGGCGCGCCGCGGCGACGCCATCCGGGTGTCCCCGCACCTGCACACCAACCAGGCCGACATCGACCGCCTAGTGACGACACTGAACGCGAGCCTCTGATGCCCATAGGATCCGCATCGCCCAGCCAGTACCGAGTCGACCTGGCCTACCGGCTGGCCAACCTGGCCGGCCACACTCCCGACACGCACACCAAGACGTGGTTCTTCGACCTGCCCGCCGCCGACTGGGACGAGCTGCTGAACCGCGTCTTCTACGACGCCAACGTGGGCCTGCGCCGCCGGGAGCCCCGCGACGAGAGCTGGCTGGCGCTGGACAGCTACCACGTGAGTCCCGTACCGCTGGACACCATGCTGGCCTGGGACGGCGAGGCCACCACCGACAAGGCCGCCGTACACCTGCCGTGGATCCTGTCCTCCGGCGCGGTGACCTGGGAGTTCACCTCCTGCTACCTGCTGGACGAGGCCGGCCGCTACGACGGGATGACCGGCAACGACTTCTCCGAGCTGATCCTCTACCGAGCCCTGGACGCCGGCCGGACCACCGACGCGCAGGCCCGCGACTTCCTCGACAAGCTGTACCCCGCCAAGGGCGACAAACTGTTCGCCGACCGCCACCAGCGCATGGCCAACCTGGTCGCGGTCCGCCCGAACCCCGCCTTCCGCCGCCCACCCGGCAGCACCCCGTACCTCTCCGGCCCGCTGAGGCCCGCGGACGTCGGGTGACAATGCTCCGATGAACCAGTTCGAAGTGATCGTCGGCGCCGGCTCCTTCCGCTCGGACTCCCCCGGCGCCGTACGTTTCCCCCACCGCTGGACCCCCGAGGGCGTCACGGTCCAGGCCGACTTCACCGGCGCCCACCTGCTGCATCTGGCCGCCGCCGGCTGCGTGCTCAACGACGTCTACCGAGAGGCCGCCACCCTGAACATCCGCGTCGACGGTGTCCAGGTGACCGCGGCCGGCGACTTCGACACCTCGACCTGGACCTCCACCGGCATCGCCTACCACGTGGAGCTGAACTCGCCGGCGTCCCCCGACGACCTGGCGCGCCTCCTGACCGAGGTCGACACCGTGGCCGAGATCCCCCGGGCCATCCGAGCCGGCGCCCCCGTCCACCGCCGGCCGGGTTTTGTCGGACCCCAGCGGTAGCGTCCGGGTCATGGCGTTGTCGAGAGAAGAACGCGAACAATTCCTGGCCGAACCCCACATCGGCGCCCTGTCGGTGGTCGAGCGACCCGACCGAGCCCCGCTGACCGTGCCCATCTGGTACCAGTACGAGCCCGGCGGCGACCTGTGGATTGCGACGGAACCGGGCGCCCGGAAGATGCAGGCGATCCGCGCGGCGGGCCGCTTCGGCATCATGGTCGAGCGCAGCACCCCAACGGCCCGATACGTGTCGGTGCAAGGCCCGGTGGTGGTCATCGAGCCCGGCTCACCCGAACGCTCCCGAGAGATGGCCCAGCGCTACATTCCGCCGGCCCGAGTAGAGGAGTATCTCGAGTTCGAGCGCACGCAGATCGGCGAGCAGGTAATCGTCCACATGCGACCCGAGCACTGGCTCTCGTCCGACCTGGGACCGGCTTGGTGAAGGCACATGCCCAGATCCGGTCGTCCCGGTAACGGCGAACGGCTCGTAGAGCGCATCGATCGCGCACTGGCCGAGCTCACCGAAATCCGGTCAGGCGCCGAGCCGTACCTCCGTCGACTTCGGGAATTCCACGCCGGCGATCCGCCCACCGTGGAGCAGCTGCGAGAAGTCATCGTCGATGTCTCGGCCGATCTCTACCGAGCCGAGGTGGAGCCACCGACACACCTACTCGAGTTCAGCGACGGCGCCTTCGATGTGCTGTTCGACGCTGCGCACGAGCTGACGGTGCTGATGCACGGCCTGTCGCGGTTGACCCCAGCGAACACGAGGGACAACAACTACCACCGAGGTTTCCCGGCGAGAGCCGGCTTCGACAAGGGGCACGCCATGGCGCACGCGCAGGGCGGCCGCGAAGGCGGACCTAACTACTTCCCTCAGGCGCCGCGGGTCAACCGGCGGCTCTCGCCGCTGGGAGGTCTCTGGCGCGACATCGAGTCCTACCTCGCGGCTACCCCCGGCCTGTATTGCTTCGTGCGACTGGCGTACCCCGTCGGCGTCTCCACCGACGTACCCGCGGAGGTCGAGTACGGCGTGGCCGTGGACGGGCAGTTCCGAGTCGTGGTCTTCCCCAACCTGTAGCGAATCCACTCGCATGGATCGTGCCATGAGAATTGCTCCGGCTTTCCAAGCGAAAATTGTTTTGGTGATTGTTCAAGCAACTGGTTGTGCGACTCCGGGCGGGTTTCCGTAATTGGCATGATCCTTCATTGGCGAACGAGGTGCCGGGCGCGCGAGAATAGTTCATGCGGTACCAGCAGCTTCAGTTGTTCACCCGGCCGGCAATCGCTGCCATCCGTGACCGCACCAAAGGGCGTAACCATTCACCGGCGAAAGAGGAATTCCGCCGCGAGCACGCCCGTCGCCGGCGGTGGGGTCTTGCCCGGCGTCACGCGCAGAAGCTGTGCCGGTCGCGCGGCTGCTCCCGTGAATGCGCCGCCCTGGGCCTGCACGACGAGGCCGAGGCCGTCCCGCCGCTGATCTGGCCGGACGAGGCAACCTGCACGCACCGCCCGCAGGCAGCACCCCGTGCCGAGCCCGCACCCCGGGCACAGGCCACCGCTCGGACCGATCCCACACGCCAGGCGGAAACCGCTGCTCAGACCCCGCCCGCACGCCGGACGAAAGCCGCTGCCCAGACCGCACCCGCACGCCAGGTGAAAGCCGCTGCCCAGACCGCACCCGCACGCCAGGTGAAAGCCGCTGCCCAGACCGCACCCGCACGCCAGGTGAAAGCCGCTGCTCGGACCGGGCCCGCACGCCACGTGAAAACCAGTGCTGAGGCCCGACCCGCACACCGAGCGAAAGCCGCTGCCCGGACCGCGCCCGCAGGTCGGGTCGGAAGTCGCGGCTCAGACCGAACTCACGCGCCTGCCCGATACCGTCACCCGGCCGGGCTCCGGTCGCCGCCCCGCGCTCGCCCGGCCGACGAAACCAATCCCGCGGCTCACCCCAGCCGACTCGCCCACGGCCGCATCAAACCACCCTCGAGAAAACGGTTTGTGCGCTTGCCTGAGGAGGAAATAGAGAAGGGAAGAAGAAAGCTCACCTCCATTCACATCGGATCGCGGTGCGCGAATTGCCGTGGTCTTCGCGTCGGACCGATCAGCGGTTCCACGCGGACGGCCGGGGCGACAATCGACGGTGCGGCAGCGATCGAGTGTTGCCGTTACACCAGGGCTGCTCCGGGCGGTCGGTCGCGTAGGCGGGTGGCGTCCTGGCTTGGGGGTGCGCCGAACTGGCGGCGGTATTCGCGGCTGAACTGGGAGGGGCTGTCGTAGCCGACTCGGTGGCTGACGCCGGCTACGTCGTTGGGGTGGGTGGCCAGCAGCAGGCGGGCCTGTTGGAGCCGGATCTGTTTCTGGAACTGGATGGGGCTCATCGCGGTGACGGCCTGGAAGTTGCGGTAGAAGGCGGACACGCTCATGCCGGACAGCTGCGCCACCTCCTCCACGCGGAAGGCCTGTGAGTAGTGGTCGCGGATCCAGCCGACCGCGCGGGCGACGTGGGTGAGACTGCTGTCGGCCAGGCCCAGTTGGCGTACGACCGAACCCTGGTCGCCGGTGATGAGCCGCCAGAGGATCTCGCGTTTGAGCATCGGTGCCAGCACGGCGTGGTCGCGTGGGTGGTCGAGCAGGCGCAGGAGCCGGATGACGGCGTCTAGCAGGTCGCCGGACGCGGTGCTGACGGCCAGGGCCGGTGGTGTGCCGCCGGCGGCGGGTGGGAGATCGCCGGGGGCGGCCTCCAGCAGCAGCTCGGCGATCATGCGGGGGCGCAGGATCAGACCGAACCCGATGGCCGGGACCTCGGTGAAGTGGCCGGTGACCGGCAGGTCGACCGAGGCGATGAGGTACTGCCCGGCGCGGTACTCGTACACGCGATCGCCGAGCGCCAGCCGTTTCGCGCCGCGGGCGATGAGCGCCAGCACCGTGCCGGACGTCGACGACGACGGCGGTTCCGGCTGCTCGACCGCCGAGATCAGGACATCGTCGATCGCGGTGGTCTGGTCGGGCCGCGCGTGACGGGCGAGCAGGGCGCGCAACTCGTCAAGGGCCATGACCCCGATTGAAGCACCCCACCGATGCTCGCCGCAACGAGAGGATCAGGCAAGAGGTCAAGAGCATCGTTCTAACGTTTCCGCAGGTGGAGGTGATTTCCTGGAATGACCGATATCCCAGGAACGAGGAGAATCCCCCATGAGCGTCACCCACGGTTTCCACGCCACCATGACCGCGCAGCCCGGAAAGGGCGACGAGCTGGTCCAGCTCCTGCTCGACGCACCGTCCCTGCCGAACAAGGACTGCGTCGTCTTCCTGGTCGGCCGCTCCGCCGGCGACGCGGACACCGTCTTCGTCACCGAGGGCTGGACCAGCCCGGAGGCGCACAGCCGGTTCTTCGCGACCCCCGAGGCGCAGGAGCTGGTCGCGAAGCTCCAGCCGCTGCTCGCCGGCGAGTCGCAGTACGTCGACGAGGTCCCCGTCGGCGGCAAGGCGGCCTTCTGATGGCCCGCCCCGGAATCGACCCCGAGCTGCGCGCCCTCCTCGCCGACGTCCCGCTCGCGACCGAGCTCACCGCCGAGGCGCTCGCGCAGATCCGCCCCTTCGCCTCGGCGCCGGTCGAGCCCCTTCTCGAGGGTCGCGCCGTCACCCGGCGCGAGATCACCATCCCAGGCGCGGACGGCGTACAGATCCCGTTGTCGATCTTTTCGGCCACAAGGGCCGAACGCTTAACAGCCGCACCGTGCGTCTACTGGATGCACGGCGGCGGGATGGTCATGGGCGATCGCTTCTCGCAGATCGACATCCCCCTCGAGTGGCTCGATCTGTTCGGGGCCGTGGTGATCTCCGTGGACTACCGGCTCGCACCGGAGGCCACCGGCACGACCCTGGTCGACGATTGCTACCAGGGTCTGCTGTGGACCGCCGCGCATGCCGCCGAGCTGGGCATCGACCCGTCCCGCATCGTCGTCGCGGGCGCCAGTGCCGGCGGCGGCCTCACCGCCGGGGTCACCCTGATGGCACGCGACCGCGGCACCCCGGCGATCGCCGCTCAGATGCTGATCTACCCGATGCTCGACCACCGCAACGACACCACCTCGAGCCGGCAGTACTCCGGCGAGCCCGGCGTCTGGACCCGCGAGATGAACGAGTTCGGATGGCGATCCGTGCTCGGCGACCCCAACGGCGGGAACGTGCCCGCCTACGTCTCACCAGCGTTGGCCGACGACCTCTCGGGGCTGCCGACCACCTACATCGACGCCGGCACGGCCGAGGTCTTCCGCGACGAGGACGTCGCCTACGCCACCCGGATCTGGGCCGCCGGCGGCCAGGCCGAGCTGCACATCTGGGCCGGAGGCTTCCACGGGTTCGACGCGCTGTACCCGCACGCACGGGTCTCCGCCGCCGCCCGCCGGACGCGCAACGACTGGCTGGCCCGGGTGCTGAGCCCGGCCCTCGACGCACAGGCGCGCTCAACCAACCAATGAACGGAGAGTCAATCATGCAGGTTGCCATCGTCACCGGGGCCAGCTCCGGCATCGGGCAGAGCACCGCCGTCCAGATCGCCAAGCGCGGAACGGGGGTGATCCTGACGTACCAGGAGAACGAGTCCGGGGCGCGGGACACCGTGGCGGCGATCGAGAAGGAGGGCGGCACGGCCGTCGCGCTACCGCTCGACGTCGGCCGCTCGGATACCTTCGGCGCCTTCCGCGAGGAAGTCGTCGCCGCGCTGCGTGACACCTGGCAGCGGACCACGTTCGACTTCCTGGTCAACAACGCCGGGTTCGGCCAGGCGGCGGCGTTCGGGGACACGACCGAGGAAATGTTCGACACGCTCATGCGGGTACTGCTCAAGGGCCCGTACTTCCTGACCCAGACGCTGCTGCCGCTGCTGGCCGACGGCGGCGCGATCGTCAACACCACCAGCAACGCGGCCCGCTGGTCCGGCCTGGAGCCCGGCTACTCCGCGTACGGCGCCATGAAGGGCGGCCTGGTCGTGCTGACGCGCTACATGGCCAAGGAGTTCAGCCCCCGCGGCATCCGTGTCAACTCGGTCTCGCCCGGTTCGACCCGTACGCGCATCGCCGACAACGCGTTCGAGCGCTATCCCGAGGTGATCCCCGCGCTCGCGGCCAAGACCGCCCTCGGACGGCTCGGTGAACCCGACGACGTCGGCCTGGCGATCGCGGCGCTGCTCGCCGACGAGGGCCGCTGGATCACCGCGCAGGACATCGAGGTGTCCGGCGGCTACAACCTCTGACCCGGTGCCGGCCGGACTGCGCCACTAGGCGACGAATCCCCCGCCGCCGAGGTCGCCCCCGGGTGGTAGAAGCAGGCGGCCCGGCCACCGTCGTCCGCCCCGGGTGCCGGTGATGTGCCACAGGCAGGTCGCGCCCGGCAGCTCGTGGCAGTCGTCCCGGCCGCCGCAGTCGGCCAGATAGTGGCCGCCGCCCTTCACTCCCAGCTCCCGGTCGATGCGGAACAGCAACGGCAGCGCCTCGGGCGGGCAGCCCTCGTCCTCCTGGGCCAGACGCAGGGTGGTGACGAGCCGGGCCGGACGATCCGCCTCGGGTGCCGGAGGGCGCGGAAACGGGCGCCCGAACGCGGCGCCGCAGAACGAGGAGTAGTCGCGGGTATCGCGGACCATCTCGCGCCACAGGTCGTCGACCACGACCGACGGCATGGCCAGGTCGGCCCGGGGGTGGCGGGCGGCCAGCCGGAACCACTGGCGGGCCGCCTCCGCCACGAGGGAGAGCTCGCCGTGCACCAGACTGAATCGATAGCGGACTCCCGCCGAGAACCCGTAGCCGTCGACGACCGCGATCCGTTGCGCGGTTCGCCGATCGCGGATCCGGATCCAGCTCATCCGTCCAGCCTGCGAGCCCCGGCGGCCGCAGTCAATCGATCGTCCGCCGGCCGGCCGTCGGAGAGCAGCAGGCCCAGCAGGGCGCCGAGCAGACACACCGCCGCGGTGGCATAGAAGATCTCGCGGTACTCCGTCTGGAGGGCGACCTTCACCGCCAGCTCGTACGCGTCCAGCCGCTGCTTGTAGACGGCCGGGTCGACCCCGAACGGCAGCGGCGTGTCCAGCCGCGCGGTCAGCTCCTGGAACCGGTGCAGCCCCCAGGCGGTCAGCGCGGCCACGCCGAGGAGCATCCCGACCATGCGGGCCACGACCACGCCCGCCGAGGCGACCCCGTGCTGGGCCGGCGCAGTGCCACGCAACGCGGCGGCGGCCAGCGGGGCGATCACCAGGCCCAGGCCGAGACCGGCCAGCACCAGGTCCGTGTCGAGGCGGGGCAGCACGCCGGCGTACCGGATGGACAGCACGTCGAGGGGCCAGCGGGCGATCAGCACGTACCCGGCGGCGGCGATCAGCAGGCCGCCGGCCGTGACCCACCGGTCGCCCAGGCGGGCGGCGAGCAGGCCACCGGCGATCGCGCCCACCGGCAGCGCGATCAGGAACCGGGAGAGCACCAGGGTGCCGCCGAGCGCGTCCCGGCCGAGCAGCGTCTGCGCCACCAGTTGGACGTCGACCAGCGTCACCATGAGCGCGGCCCCGGCGCAGAAGCTGACGGCCAGCGCGACCAGGAAGACCCGCCCCGGCCGGTCGATGAGGCGGGTGCGGGCCCGGCTCTCCCACACCCCGAACAGCACGAGCAGCACGGCCGCCGCGCCGAGCGTGACCGGGCCCCACGACGGCAGGACCGCGTGCTGCGGATCGGGGTTGTAGAGGCCCACGACCAGCAGCCCCAATCCGGCCGCCAGCAGCGCGCCCCCGACGACGTCGACCCGGGGCCGGGGCCGGGGCGGCGCCGACCGGGGCAGCGCGACCAGGACCGCGACCGCCGCCAGCGCGGACAGTGGCACGTTGATCCAGAAGATGCCCCGCCACCCGATCAGGGCGGCGATCGCGGCGCCGTACAGGGGTCCGAGGACGCTGCCCAGCTCCTGCGCGGCGCCCACCGCACCCAGCGCCGACGCCCGCGTCCGCCCGCTCGCCCACAGGTCGCCGGCCAGCGCCATGGTGACCGGCAGCAGCGCTCCCCCGGCCAGGCCCTGCACCGCCCGCCCGGCGACCAGCAGCGACAGCGACTCGCCGGAGGCGGCGGTGAGGACCGAGCCGACGGCGAAGCCGGCCAGGCAGCCGACGATGACCGTGCGGCGCCCGAGCCGGTCGGAGAGCGAACCGAGCAGCGGCATGCCGGCCACGTAGCCGAGGAGGTACCCGGTCACGATCGGGGTGGCCCGCTCGAGCCGGGTCAGCGGGATGTGGACGTCGCGCAGGATGTCGGTGAGGACGGTGACCACGACGTACGCGTCGAGGGCCGCGAGCAGGACGGTGGCGCTCCCGGCGCCGATCGCCAGGCGCCGGCGGGCGGTCACGGGGCCTTGATGGTGGCCGGCGCGTCGAACTCCTGGAAGGTCACGGTCACCGTGCCCGTCGCGCCGCCCTCTGCCGGCAGCGTGAAGACCGCCTTGTGCAGCCGTTTGTCCTGCTGGCCGATCCACACCTTGCCGGGTACGTCGCCGCTGACCCCGGGGATGATCGTGGCCAGGTCGGCGCCGTTCGCGGTCATGGCCACCCGCCACGCGTCCGTCCCGTCGACCGCCTCGGCCGCCTCGGTCTTCGCGCCGGTGGCGGTGCTCAGCACCTTGGCGATGCCCTTGTCCGGGTCGAGGATGGCGGACGGGTCGTAGACAGTGGCGGCCAGGCTGAGCGGCAGTTCCTGGTATCCGCCGGTCGGGCCCTTGATGTAGATCTTGTCGCCGACGATGACGAAGGTCAGGTCGACGTTCGTGCCGGCCTGCTCGATCTGGGCCGTGCCCTCGGCGTCGCCCTCCCGGGTGAGCGTGCCCTCGGCCCGGCGCAGGCTGAGCCCGGAGATCGCGCCGTCCGCGGTGATCAGGAACTTCGCGGTCTTGATCTCACCCATCGCGGTGGCGGAGTCTTTCAGCAACGTGGCGCCGTCGGGCAGGCTGGCGGTGGAGTCGTCTTTCTTGTCGTCGGAGCTGGTGCACGACGTCACCGCGGCGAGCGCGGTGAGCGCGGCGAGCAGGGCCAGGACGGGCCGGATGCGGAACATAGTGCGGATGCTAGACGGTCCGGGGGACCCACAGGGAAGGGGAACGGACGTGGATGCCGACGCGTTACAAGCAGCCTTGGACCGCCTGGTCGCGCGGGGGGTGCTGAGCCCGGAACAGGCGGGCGCGGTGCGGGCCGAGGTCGCTGTTCCGGCGGCGGCGCCGGCCGGTCCGCGGCGGCTGCTCGGGGAGATCGCCGGCTATCTGGGTGCCTCCTTTGTGGTGGGTGCGACGCTGCTCTTCCTCGGCGAGCAGTGGGATCAGCTGGGTCGCGGCGGTCGCTTCGCGATCCTCGCCGCCATGGCGGCGATCCTGTTCGGCTGCGGCCTGGCGATCCGGTTCCGGTGGGCTTCGCCGGATTCCGTACGCCGGCGGCTGGCCAGCACGCTGATGACCGGCGGGGCGGCGGCCGCCTCGTTCGCCGTGTACGTGCTGACGTCGCGGGACGACGGCATCCCGGTCGCGGCCGCCGTCGCCGGCCTGGTCGTGGTGGTCGCCGGTTACCTGCTGGCCCGCAGCGCGCTGGGCCAGATCGGCGCCGCGGTGGCCGCGTTCGCGGTCTGCGCCGCCCTGCTGGACCTCGGCGATGCCGCACACGCCTGGACGCTCGGCCTGAGTTCGCTGGCTCTCGGCGCCGGCTGGGCCGCGCTGGCCGGGTGGCGGGTGGTCACCGAGCGGCGCGTGGGCCTGGCGATCGCGGCCGGGTTCGGGCTGCTCGGCGCGCAGTTGATGGTCATCGACGACGTCGACCCGCTCGGCTACGTCCTCACGGCGCTGGTGGCCGCGGGCTGCTTCGCCGCGTACACCCGGATCCGGGATTGGGTCCTCCTGGCCGGCGGCGTCGCCTGCGCGACCCTGGTGGTGCCGGAGTTTCTCTACGACGTCACCGAGGGCTCGCTCGGCGCCAGCGGCGTCATGCTGGTCGCCGGGGTCACGCTCCTCGCCGGCAGCCTGGCCGGCCTGCGGATCCGCCGCCATCCCGCCGAGATCGGCTGAGCCGCGGGCACCCCGGTGGGCGGGCGCGACGAGCGCGCCCGCCGGCCTGTCACTGTTCGCGGATCTCCCAGGGAGTGCCGTACTCGACGAGCTTGCCGAGGAACGGGACCGGGTCGAAGGCTTCCGGGCCGAGCACCCCGCTGCCCTGCCAGGTCCCTGAGGACAACAGCTCGAGGGCGACGATCGGGTTGACCGCGGTCTGCCAGACGACGGCCTGGGCGCCGTACTCCGACATGGACCATTCGTTGTCGACGAGGTGGTAGAGGTAGACCTCGCGCGGCTCGCCGTCCAGGCCCAGCCCCGTGACCACCGTACCGGCGCAGGTTTTGCCGGTCATTTTGTCGCCGAGCGTGGCGGGATCGGGAAGCACGGCCGCCACGACGTCACGCGGGGAAACCGTCGCGGCTCCCACGTGGACCGGGTCGGTGCTGTCCAGGCCCAGCTTGTGCAGGGTGCGCAGGACCTCGATGAACTCGGAGCCCAGGCCGTACTTGAAGGTGACCTTGCCGGCGTCGACCCAGCGCGGGATGAGCAGGACCTCCTCGTGCTCCACGTGGACGCACTCGACCGGGCCGATGCCGCCCGGGAAGTCGAAGACCTCGGGCTCGCTGAGCGGGACCGTGGTGTACCAGCCGCGGTCCTTCTCCCAGATCACCGGCGGGTTGAGGCATTCCTCGATGGTGGTCCAGACCGAGAAGGACGGCGCGAAGTCGTAGCCCTCGACGACCAGGTTGCCGCCGTCGCGGATGCCCACCTCGTCGACCCGGGAGAACAGGTGGTCGGCGGCGTAGCGGGCGAAGATGTCGGAGAGGCCGGGCTCGACGCCGATGCCGACGAGCGCGAGCCGGCCGGCGGCCTCCCAGGACGGGGCCGCGGCGAACTGCGCGTCGCCCAGCTTCTCGCCGGTCAGGCGGTACGGGTCGGTGGGGTGGGGGTGCGACAGCGACATCGCCATGTCGAGGTAGTCGGCCCCGGCGGCCAGAGCCCCCTCGAAGACCGGCAGCACGAAGCGCGGGTCGACCGCGTTCAGCACGTGCGTGATGCCGTGCTCCCGGCACAGGTCCGAGATGGCGGCGGAAGACGAGGCGTCGACCTGAGCGGCGACGAAGCGCGGGTCGGCGACGGCGTCGACCGCCCGCACCGCCCGGTCGAGCGAATAGTCGGCGACGACGAACAGGGTGAAGAACGAGCGGCGTGCGGCTATGCCGGCCGCGGCGGATCCGACACCGCCCGCACCGACAACCAGGACGCGCATGAGAAACACACCTTTCACACAAAACGGATGCACGATCACTGAAACCGTGCCCCAAGAGCCTCGACGCCACCGAAAAGCTTGTCAAGGGCGATCAACTCTGCGATAAACGCAGGAGTCAGCGACGGCGGAAGGATCCGCGAGTGAGTGATGTGATTGCCCTGCACCCCCACCCGGGGAAGAATCGCGGAGTGACGGCGGACCTGGCTCTGGATCAGATCAACAAGCAGATCATCGAGCACCTTCAGCGCGACGGGCGGATGTCGTACGCGACACTCGCCAAGGAGATCGGCCTGTCCGAGGCCGCCGTCCGCCAGCGGGTGCAGCGCCTGCTCGACGGCGGGCTCATGCAGATCGTGGCGGTGACCGACCCGCTCACGCTCGGCTTCGCGCGGCAGGCGATGGTCGGCCTCAAGGTGAACGGCGACCTGCGCCAGATCGCGGACGAGCTCGCCGCGGTCCCCGAGGTCGACTACGTCGTGATCTGCGCGGGCGGCTTCGACCTGCTGGTCGAGCTCGTCTGCACCGACGACGAGCACCTGCTCGACCTGCTCAACGAGAAGGTCCGGCCGATCAAGGGTGTCACCTCCTGCGAGACGTTCATGTACCTGAAGCTGGCCAAACAGACCTACGCGTGGGGAACCAGATGAGCGCACCGTCCTACTGGCTGCACACCCTCGGCCCGGTCACGCCGCGCCCGCCGCTCGCCGGCGACCGCGACGCCGACGTGGCCGTCGTCGGGGGTGGCTACACCGGCCTGTGGACGGCGTACTACCTCTCCCGGCTGGCACCGCACCTGTCGATCGCGGTCCTCGAGGCCGAGTATTGCGGCTTCGGCGCGTCCGGCCGCAACGGGGGCTGGGCCTCGGGCCTCTTTCCGGTCTCCGAGGAAAAACTGACCCGGAGGTACGGCCCGGAGCGCGCGTCGGCGATGCATGCGGCATTGGCGGGCGCGGTCGACGAGGTCGGCCGGGCCGCCGCGGCCGAGGGCATCGACTGCGACTACGCGAAGGGCGGAACGATCACGCTGGCGCGTACCCCCGCGCAGTTGAAGCGGGCCCAGAGCGCCAAGGGCTTCATCGGCGCCGGCGAGGCGAGCGCGATCTGCGGCGCGAACGACGTCCTCGGCGGCATCTACAGCCCCGACTGCGCCGCCCTGCACCCGGCGAAGCTGGTGCGCGGCCTGGCCGCCGCCGTCGAGAGGCGCGGCGTCGCGATCCACGAGGGCACCCGCGTCCGCCGCATCGCCCGCGGCCTGGTCGAGACCGACCACGGCACGGTCAAGGCCGGCACGGTCGTCCGCGCCCTCGAGGGCTACACGGCCCGCCTCGCCGGCCACCGCCGCAACCTCGCCCCGGTCTACTCCCTGATGATCGCCACCGAGCCGCTGTCCGCCGCGGAGTGGGACCGGATCGGCCTGCGCCGCCGCGAGACGTTCAGCGACGAACGCCACATGATCATCTACGGCCAGCGGACGGCCGACGACCGGCTCGCGTTCGGCGGCCGGGGCGCGCCCTACCATTTCGGCTCGCGCATCGAGCCCGGCTACGACCGGGTCCCCGCGGTCTTCGACAACCTGCGGGACACCCTCACCGAGATGTTCGGCATCCGGCCGGAGATCGCCTACCGCTGGGGCGGCCCGCTGGGCATCCCCCGCGACTGGATGCCGAGCGTGGGCCTGGCCGACGGCATCGCGTGGGCCGGTGGCTACGTGGGCGACGGAGTGGCGGCCGCCAATCTCGCCGGGCGTACCCTCGCTGATTTGATCTCGGGCACCAAGAGTGACCTGACCACCCTGCCGTGGGTCGGTCACCGCTCCCGGCGGTGGGAGCCGGAACCGATCCGCTGGCTCGGCATCAACGCGGCCCTGCACGCGACGAACCTGCGCGACGCGCTCGAGCGCCCGCGAGTGTAGACAGTGGACTAGGCTGCGCGGATGAGCGAGGCGCAGTACGACTTCGACACCAGCGTGGCCCATCCCGCCCGGGTCTACGACTATTGGCTCGGTGGTAAGGACAATTTCGAGGCTGACCGTAAGGCCGCCGAGGAGGTCATCGCCGTCCGCCCGAGCATCCTGTATGACATCCGGGCCAATCGGGAGTTCCTCGGCCGGGCCGTGAGCTGGCTGGCGTCGGTGGCCGGCATCCGGCAGTTCCTCGACATCGGCACCGGCATCCCCGCGGCGGGTAACACGCACCAGGTGGCGCAGCGGATCGACCCCGCCGCCCGGATCGTCTACGTCGACAACGACCCGATCGTGCTGGTGCACGCCCGCGCCCTGCTCACCGGCACCGACGCCGGCGCGACCGCGTACATCGACGGCGACCTGCGCGACCCGGCCCCGATCCTGGCCACGGCCCGCCGGACGCTCGACTTCGACCGCCCGATCGCGGTGCAGCTGATCGGCGTCCTGCACCTGATCGCCGACGAGGAGAACCCGAAGGCCATCATCGACGAGCTGATGGCGGCCGTGCCCGCCGGCAGCTACCTGGCCATCACCCAGCCGGCCAGCGACGTGAACGCCGAACAGGCCGCCGCCGGCGCCCAGCGGTACAACAGCAAGGTCGCCACCAAGCAGACCCGCCGCACGCGCGAGCAGACCGCCGCGTTCCTCGACGGCCTGGAGATCGTGGAGCCCGGCGTAGTCCAGTGCCACCGCTGGCGCCCCGAGCCCGGCGCCGACGTCTCCCGCGAGGTAAGCGGCTGGGCCGCCGTCGCCCGCAAGCCGTAGCGGTAGCGCGCCGCGACGCCCCGCGAGCCTTCGCAAGCCGCCTCGCCCGCCAGCCGCAGCGGTAGCGCGCCGCGTCGCCCGCCAACCGTAGCGGTAGCGCGTCGCGCCGCCTCGCCCGCAAGCGATATCGGGCGCGACGCCCGCAAGCCCAAGCCGCCGCCGTCGCGCAGAAGCCTGCGGAAATTCCGGCGACAACTCCGCGTTCGCCGTGTCACGCTGACCGTATGACCAATCGCGTGCAGTTCGGCCGGCCCCCGACGGTGGCCTGACCCTTTACGCGTTTCGGCCGCCCTCCGGGGCGGCCGTTCTTGTTTCGGCCTTCTCCGTGGGCGGCTTCCGCTCATTTTCCCGAACGAGGAGAAGACCGTGACCCACCTCAGTCCCGACGCCCTTGCCCGCGAGCTGGCGATCACCGACCTCACCGAGCCGGCCCAGGCGCCACACGCCATGCCGCGGCTGGTGTCCTCGATCCTGCGTGCCGCCACGGCCCGATGGCCAATGGCCTGCCTGTTGGTCCATCGTGGTGAACGCGTGGTATCGGTGTCTGACAATTACGACCGTCTCGGCTACGCCCCGTCGGCAAAGGCGCGCGACGCCCGCTACACCCGCTATGTCGACGCCGACCAGATGCTCCGCTCGCAGACCTCGGCCCTGATCCCCGGCGCCCTGCGGCTCCTCCCCGACACCGGCGACGCCCTGATCGCCTGCCCCGGCATCGTCTACCGCCGCGACGCCATCGACCGCCTGCACACCGGAACACCCCACCAGCTGGACCTGTGGCGCCTGACCACCGGCCCGGCCGACCTCCGCGAGCTGGTCGGCACCGCCCTGGACGCCGCCCTCCCCCACGTTCCGTGGCGCACCAGCCCGGCCGATCATCCCTACACCACCGGCGGCCTCGAGATCGAGGCCCGCGCCGACGACGGCACCTGGGTCGAGGTCGGCGAGTGCGGCTACGCGGCCGCCCACGTCCTGCGCCGCCCCGGCGTCACCGGCCTCGCGCTGGGCCTGGGCCTGGACCGCCTGCTCATGCTCCGCAAGGGCATCGACGACATCCGCCTGCTGCGCTCCCCCGACCCCCGCGTCGCATCCCAGATGGCCGACCTGACCCCCTACCGTCCGGTCTCGTCGCACCCCGCCGCCCACCGCGACCTCTCGGTAGCCCTCCCCGCCGACGTCACCGCCGAGGACCTGGGCGACCGCGTCCGCGACCTGCTGGGCACCGACGCCACCCTGGTCGAGGAGGTCACGATCCTCTCGGTGACCCCGGCCGCCGCCCTGCCCCCCACCTCCCGCGACCGCCTGGCCCTGCGCGACGACGAGGCCAACGTCCTGCTCCGCGTTGTCCTGCGCGACCTGCACGGCGCCCTGCCGAAACGACGCGCCAACGCTCTCCGCGACCGCCTTTGGACCGGCCTGATGGGCGATCGCGACCCGACCGGCGCGGCGCCGGTCGACGCGACCCAGGCCGGCGCGAAACCTGCGCGGCGCGGCGGCCCCGATCGACGCGGCGCGGATCGGGGGCGGTTACGGTCGGCGCAACCCCGGCCGACGCGGGTGACCTGATCGACACGGCGCAGGTCGGCACGGCCCTGCCTGGCCCGACCGCGGATCGAGACGGCGCCCGCCGGCGCGACCGGCGACCAGCGCGGGTGACCCGATCAACACGGCGCAGGTCGGCACGGCCCTGCCTGGCCCGGCCGCCGATCGAGACGGCGCCCGTCGGCGCGACCGTCGACCGGCGCGGGTGACCCGATCAACACGGCGCGGCCCTGCGCGACGCGCCGGCACCGATCGGCGCGACGCCGGGCGGTTCGGCGACATCGGTCGGCGCGGCAAGGTCGTGAGGTGAGCCGCCGCGGCGCCCGGGGGGGGCAACCGCGGCGGCCCTTCTATCAGGAGTGGAGCACGGAGCTGTACAGGCCGGCCGCCCGCCGGTTGTCGCCGGCGGTTTGGGCCTGGTCGGCTGCGGCCAGCTTGGCCGCCCAGCCGGCGCCGCCTCGGCCGGCGATCACGCGGGCCTGCGCCGCGTCGCGCAGCTGGTCCAGCTGGGAGTGGCCGCCGCCGGTGCGCAGGCCCCAGCCGAACGGGTAGAGCGGGTGGTAGTTCTTGTCGCCGACGTTGATCGGCACCTGGTCGACGGACCTCGGCCAACTCACCGAGAGCCGCCCGGTGAACGGCCGCTTGCCGAACAGCACGTCGGCCACGCCCGCGCCCTCGCTGCCGGGCAGCCAGGAGGCGACCAGCGCGTCGATCTCGCCCAGCTGGTCGGTGACGACCTGCGGGCGGCCGGAGACCAGCAGCACCACGCACTTCGGCACGGCCGCACAGACCCGGTCGACCACGGCCTTGTCGCCGGGCTGCAGGGTCATCAACTTTGGCTCGTTCTGAGCGGGGGTGCAGAAGTTGCATTGCGGGCCGCCGACGTCGCCGAAGCCTTCCGCGTACGGCGTCTCGCCCACGACGACGACGCCGACGCTCGCGCCGTTGGCCGGCGCCGTGCCGTCCTCGCTGAACGTGACCTTGGCCGACGGGGCGACCTGGTGGATGCCCTCGAGGATCGTCGTGCCGGGGATGGCGTCGCCCGAGCGGCCCTGCCAGTCGATGGTCCAGCCGCCGGCCTGGTTGCCGATGTTGTCGGCGTTGCGCCCGGCCACGTAGATCGAGGCGTTCTTGCGCAGCGGCAGCACCCCGCCGGAGTTCTTCAGCAGCACCTGCGACTCGGCCGCGGCCTGTCGCGCCACGGCCCGGTGCGCGGCGCTGCCGACGTCGGCCACGTGGTCCGGCGACGCGTACGGGTGCTCGAAGAGCCCGAGCTCGAACTTGGTCCGCAGGATCCGGCGCACGGCGTCGTCGATGCGGGACATGCTGACCCGCCCGGCCGTGACCTCGGCCTTGAGCAGCGTCTCGAACCGGCCGGCCGTGTTCGGCTCCATGAACATGTCGATGCCGGCGTTCACGCCGGTGCGCACCTGCAGCGCGGTCGGCCGCGGGTCGGTGGACGGGTCGGGGATCTGGTGGATGCCCTCCCAGTCACTGATCACGAAGCCGTCGAAGCCGAGCTTGCCCTTCAGCGTGCCGGCGATCAGCTCCTGGTTGGCGTGCATCTTGATCGGGTTGCCGACGCCGTCCTCGGTCCAGTCGACGCTGGAGAACGAGGGCATGACGCTGCCGACGTCGTGCTTGTCGATCGCCGCCACGTACGGCGAGAGCGCGAGCCGCGCGAAGTCGGCCCGGTTGGTGATCGTAATGCCCTGGTCGATCTTGTAATCGCCGACGGCCGTGCCGTACGTCGTGTCGCCGTCGCCCGCGTAGTGCTTGGCGGTCGCGAGGATGCCGCCCTTCTGCAGCCCGTCGATCGCGGTCTCCATCTTGATCGTCAGGCCCGGGTCCTCCGAGAAGCTCTCGTACGCCCGTCCCCAGCGCTCGTCACGGGAGACGCAGACGCAGGGCGCGAAGTCCCACGGGATGCCGGTGGCCCGCACCTCGGACGCGGTGGCCCGGTACGCGGCCTCGACCAGGGCCGGGTCGCGGGTCGAGCCGAGCCCGACGTTGTGCGGGAAGACCGTGGCGCCGTACACGTTGCCGTGCCCGTGCACCGCGTCGATCCCGTAGATCATCGGAATCTTCAGGGGCGTGCTCAGCGCGTACGACTGGAAGGTGTTGACCATGTCGACCCAGGCCGCGGGCTCGTTCGGGGTGGGCACCGACCCGCCGCCGGAGAGCACCGAGCCCAGCCGCAGCGTCGCGATCTGGCTGGGGTCGCCGGTGACCGCGCCCCGTTCGGCCTGCGTCATCTGGCCGATCTTGTCGTCCAGCGTCATCCGTCGCATCAGGTCCGCGACCCGCTTGTCGATCGGCCGGTGGGAGTCGAGATACACCGCGCCGCGCGTGTCCACGGTGGACGTGGCGTAGGCCGGCATGGGCAGCAGAATCAACGCGAAGATGCCCGCCGCGTACGAAATGAGGGGCTTTTTGATTGGTCGCACGCCATTTCTCCTCACTGTGACAGAGGGGGCTTGCCTGACCTCACTCGCTCGATACTCACCCCGATCAATGCGGTTAAGTAACCGTCCCGTTTCGGAACGTAGGCATCAAGCGACAAAACGGCCCCGGCGTTATCGCCGGGGCCGTTGGGAAATGAACGCTTTAGATCTGGTTCGACGCCTCCGTGAGAACCGAGCGCAGGATCTGCTCGATCTCGATGAACTGCTCCTCGCCCGCGATCAGCGGCGGCGCGAGCTGGATCACCGGGTCGCCGCGGTCGTCGGCGCGGCAGTAGAGCCCGGCCTCGAACAGCGCGTGCGAGAGGAAGCCGCGCAGCAGGCGCTCGGACTCGTCGTCGTTGAACGTCTCCTTGGTGGCCTTGTCCTTCACCAGCTCGATGCCGAAGAAGTACCCGTCGCCGCGGACGTCGCCGACGATCGGCAGGTCGTAGAGCCGCTCGAGGTAGGACCGGAACAGGTCGCTGTTCTGCCGGACGTGGCCGTTGAGGTCTTCCCGCTCCAGGATGTCCATGTTGGCCAGCGCCACCGCCGAGCCGACCGGGTGGCCGCCGTACGTGATGCCGTGCGCGAACCAGTTGGTTCCGTGCAGGAACGGCTCGGCCAGCCGGTCGGACGCGATCATCGCGCCGAGCGGGACGTAGCCCGAGGTCAGGCCCTTGGCAACGGTGATGATGTCGGGCGTGTAGTCGTACTTCAGGCCGCCGAAGTACTCGCCGAGCCGGCCGAAGCCGCAGATCACGTCGTCGGAGACCATCAGCACGTCGTACCGGTCGCAGATCTCACGGACCCGCTGGAAGTACCCGGGTGGCGGCGGGAAGCAGCCGCCCGAGTTCTGCACCGGCTCGAGGAACACCGCGGCGACCGTGTCGGGCCCCTCGAACTCGATCGCCTCGGCGATGCGGTCGGCGGCCCAGACGCCGAACTGCTCGGGGCTCATCGACTCGTCGGGGCGGCGGTAGTAGTTCGTGTTCGGCACCCGGAACGTCGACGGCACCAGCGGCTCGAAGTCCTGCTTGAGGCCGGGGATGCCGGTGATCGACAGGGCGCCCATCGAGGTGCCGTGGTACGCGATCGACCGCGACAGCACCTTGGTCTTGAGCGGCTTGCCCACCCGCTTGAAGTAGGAGCGGGCGAGTTTCCACGCCGACTCGACCGCCTCGGAGCCGCCGGTGGTGAAGAAGACCCGGTTGAGGTCGCCCGGGGTCAGATCGGCGAGCCGGTCGGCCAGCTCGATCGCCTTGGGGTGCGCGTACGACCAGAGCGGGAAGTAGGCGAGCTCGCCGGCCTGCTTGGCGGCCGCCTCGGCCAGTTCCTGCCGCCCGTGGCCGGTCTGCACGACGAACAGCGCGGACAGGCCGTCGAGGTAGCGCCGGCCGGCGGCGTCCCACACGTAGCAGCCGTCGCCGCGCACGATCAGCGGGATGTCGGTGTGCTGGTAGGACGACATACGGGTGAAGTGCAGCCAGAGATGGTCACGGGCGGCGCCGGACAGCTTCTCGAAGTCGGGTGACTGAAGGTCGGACAAGGGGGGCTCCATCTCAGCGGGTGAGGGACTCGAAAGCCTGTTCGAGCAGGGAGAGGCCGCGGTCGAGCTCGTCGTCGGTGATGACCAACGGCGGCAGCAGCCGGATCACGTTGCCGTAGGTGCCGCAGGTGAGCAGCAGCAGCCCACTCTCGTGGGCCGCCTTGGCCACGGCGGCCGTGGCCTGCGGATCGGGCTCGATCGAACCCGGCACGACCAGCTCGAGCGCCAGCATCGCGCCGCGGCCGCGGACCTCGCCGATCGGCGGGTGCTTGGCGGCCAGCGCCTCGAGCCGGGGCCGGGCCACCGCCTCGATGTGCCGGGCCGCCGCCGCGAGGTCGAGCTCGCGCATCATCCCGATGCTGGCCAGCGCCGCCGCGCAGGCGATCGGGTTGCCGCCGTACGTGCCACCGAGGCCACCCGGATGCACCGCGTCCATGATCTCGGCGCGGCCGGTGACCGCGGCGAGCGGAAGGCCGCCGGCGATGCCCTTGGCCGTGGTGATCAGGTCGGGCTCGACGCCCTCGTGCTCGCTGGCGAACCAGGCCCCGGTGCGGCAGAACCCGGTCTGGATCTCGTCGGCGACGAACAGCGCACCGGTCTGCCGGCACCACGCGGCCAGCGCCGGCAGAAAGCCGGGCGCGGGCACGACGAAGCCGCCCTCGCCCTGCACGGGCTCGATCAGCACGGCCGCGACGTTGACCGCGCCCACGTACTTCTCGATCTGCCCGATCGCGAACGCCGCGGCGTCGGCGCCCGAGCGGCCGTCACGCAGGGGATAGGACATCGGCATGCGGTAGATCTCGCCGGCGAACGGCCCGAAGCCCTGCTTGTACGGCATGACCTTGGCGGTGAGCGCCATGGTGAGGTTGGTCCGGCCGTGGTATGCGTGGTCGAACACGACGATGGCCTGCCGGCCGGTCGCGTGCCGGGCGATCTTGACGGCGTTCTCCACCGCCTCGGCGCCGGAGTTGAACAGCGCCGAGCGCTTCTCGAAGTCCCCGGGGGTGAGCGCGGCCAGTTCCTCGCAGACCGCGACGTACTGCTCGTACGGCGCGATCATGAAGCAGGTATGCGTGAACCGGGCGACCTGCTCCCGCACCGCGGCGACGACCGCGGGCGCCGCGTTGCCGACGTTGGTCACCGCGATCCCGGCCGCGAAGTCGATCCACTCGCGCCCGTCCACATCGGTCATGGTGCCGCCGCTCGCGCTGCTCACGTACGACGGGATCATGCTGCTGACCCCACGCGCGACGGCCGCGCTCCGGCGCCGATGCAGGTCGGCGGAGGTAGGCATCTCTCAACTCCTTCGGGGCTCGGAACCCGATCATTTCACTGAATCCGTCGTTTGCAAGAGGCAGAACAACTATTTCCGCGCTGCTTACGAAGGTACAGTCTCGCCGTGATCCCGTTCTACGTCGCCGGGCGACCGGCCTCCGGCACCGAGTCCCTGACCGTGCGTCACCCGTTCGACACCGAGATCGTCGGCGAGACCAGCAACGCCACTCCCGCGCAGGTCGAGGAGGCCCTCGCGGCCGCCGCGGCCGCCGCCGGACCGGCCTCCGCGCTGCCGGCCTCCGCGCGCGCGGGCGCGCTCGACGAGATCAGTGTCCGGATCAAGCGCCGCGCCGAGGAGTTCTCCGAGCTGATCACCGCCGAGAACGGCAAGCCGCTCAAGTGGGCGCGCGCCGAGGTGGCCCGGGCGGTCAGCACGTTCCGCTGGGCGGCCGAGGAGGCCCGGCGCTTCTCCGGCGAGTTGCAGCGGCTCGACACCGACCCGGCCGCGGCCGGCCGGATCGCGCTGGTCCGCCGGGTGCCGCGCGGGCCGGTGCTGGGCATCGCGCCGTTCAACTTCCCGCTGAACCTGGTGGCGCACAAGGTGGCCCCGGCGCTCGCGGTCGGCGCGCCGATCATCGTGAAGCCGGCGCCCGCGACGCCGCTCACGGCGCTGCTGCTCGGTGAGATCGTGTCCCGGCTCGACCTGCCGGCCGGGACGTTCTCGGTGCTGCCGGTGCCGAACGAGCGGATGGCCGCCCTGGTCGCCGACCCGCGGCTGCCGGTGGTCTCGTTCACCGGCTCGGGGCCGGTCGGCGCCCAGATCCGGGCGGCCGTTCCCGGCAAGCACGTCACGCTGGAGCTGGGCGGGAACGCCGCGGCGCTGGTCTGCGAGGACTGGGACGACCTCGACTTCGCGGCTCAGCGGATCGCCACGTTCTCCAACTACCAGGCCGGGCAGAGCTGCATCGCCGTCCAGCGGGTGTTCGTGCACCGCTCCCACCTGGCCGCGTTCACGCCGAAGCTGGTCGCGGCGGTCGAGGCGTTGCGGGCCGGGGACCCCCGCGACCCGCTGACCGACGTCGGCCCGGTGATCGACTCACGGGCGGCCGCGCGCATCGAGGAGTGGATCGGCGAGGCGGTCACCAAGGGCGGCCGGGTGCTGACCGGCGGCACGCGCTCCGGGACGACCGTGGCGCCGACCGTGCTCACCGACGTGCCGGCCGACGCCAGGGTCTGCGCCGAGGAGGTGTTCGGCCCGGTGCTGGTGCTGACCGCCGTCGACTCGGACGAGGCCGGGTTCGCGGCGATCGACGACTCGGCGTTCGGGCTGCAGGCGGGCGTCTTCACCCGCCGCATCGACCTGGCCTTCGCCGCCCACCGGCGGCTGCGCGTCGGCGGCGTCATCATCGGCGACGTCCCCAGCTTCCGGGCCGACCAGATGCCGTACGGCGGGGTGAAGGCGAGCGGGTCCGGGCGCGAGGGCGTGGCCAGCGCGATGGACGACTACACGGAGCCGCGCGTCATGGTCCTCACCGGCCTGACACTCTGAGAGCGGGATCAGGAGTCGAAGCCGATGCCCATCGCGTCGAGCGTGCGCAGCCACAGGTTGCGCTTGCCCTGGTTGAGGTCGGCCTGGGCCATCGACCAGCGGGTCAGCTGGATGACGCCGCTGCGCAGCGGCTCGGGCGGGAACGGCATCGGCTTGCTGCGCACCATCTTCAGCTTGGTCAGCTCGGTCGGGACGCCGCCGAGCAGGTCGAGCATGACCTTGGCGCCGAAGCGGGTCGCGCCCACCCCGAGACCGGTGTAGCCGGCCGCGTACGCGAGCCGCCCGCCGTGCGCGGTGCCGAAGAACGCGCTGAACCGGCTGCAGGCGTCGATGACGCCGCCCCACTTGTGGCTGAAGCGGAGGTCCTCCAGCTGCGGGAACGTCGCCGCGAAGTGGTCGGCGAGCATCTCGAAGGTCGCGTCGCGCTGGTCCTGCGACGGGACGATCCGGCCGCCGTTGAAGTAGACCGCGTCGTAGCCGCCCCACAGGATCCGGTTGTCCGCGGTGAGCCGGTAGTAGTGGAACTGGTTGGCGGAGTCGCCGATGCCCTGCCGGTTCTTCCAGCCGATCGCGTCGAGCTGCTCCTCGGTCAGCGGCTCGGTCATCAGCGCGTAGTCGTAGACCGGGATCACGAACTGCTGCAGTCGCTTGAGCAGGCGCCCGTGCGCGCCGGTGGCCAGGGCGACCTTCCGCGCGGTGACGTGGCCGCGCCAGGTCTGCAGGTTCAGACCACCGGGGAATGCCGTGATCCGCTCGACCTTCGTGTTCTCGTAGAAGCGGACGCCCAGCGAGATGCACGCCTCCCGGAGACCCCAGGCCAGCCGGGCCGGGTCGACCATCGCGCAGCCGGTACGATCCCAGACCGCGCCGCGGTACGTCGGTGAGTGCACCTCCTGTCGTACGGCGTCACGATCCAGCAGCTCGACGTCGAGACCGCGAGCCGCCTCGGCGGCGTGCCCCGCGACCAGATCGCGCCACTGCCAGTCCTCGGTGGCCACGTGCAGCTCACCGGTGCGCTCGAAGTCGCAGTCGATCCCGTAGCCGGCGACCGTGAACGAGATCTCGTCGAGGTTCTCCCGGCCCAGCCGTATCAGCTGGTCCAGCTCGCCCGGAAAGCGGGCGAGGCCGTTGTCGAAGCCGTGCGTGATGCTCGACGAGCAGAACCCGCCGTTGCGGCCCGAGGCCGCCCACCCGGCCGTGGCCGCCTCGAGGACCACCACGTCCAGCAAGGGATCGCGTTCCTTCGCGATCAGGGCCGTCCAGAGACCGCTGTACCCGGCGCCCACCACCGCGAGATCCGCGGTGGTGGGGCCGTCGAGCGGGTCGGCGGCGGCCGGAGCCCCCGCCTGGGTGAGCCAGTACGGCTCCGGTATTGCGTCCTTGAGGCGCGAACCCACGAGTTATCGATCCCGCTTGCCTTGCCTCGAGCGGATGTTGGTGACGACCGCGATCAGCACGCCGGCCGCGAAGATCATCGTGCCCATGACATTGACCTGCGGCGGCAGGCCGACGCGGGTCGAGCCCCAGATCCACAGCGGGAAGGTCGTGACGCTGCCCGCGGTGAAGTTGGTGACGACGAAGTCGTCGATGGACAGGGCGAACGCCAGCAGGATGCCGGAGAACACGGCCGGGAGGATGAGCGGGAAGGTGACCTTCCAGAACGTCGTCCACGGCGTGGCGCCCAGGTCGGCCGCCGCCTCCTCGATCGAGCGGTCGAGCGTGACCACCCGGGCCCGCACGATCGCGGCGACGAACGAGATCGAGAACATGATGTGCGCGATCGTGATCGTCACCGCGCCCAGGCCGAGGTTCGCCGAGACGAACAGGCTGAGCAGCGAGGCGCCCATGATCAGCTCGGGCGAGGAGATCGTCGAGAACATGACGACGTTCAGCGTGCCCGAGCCGCGGAAGCGGTAGCGGCCCAGCGCGTACCCGATGCCGGTGCCCATCGCCGCCGAGACCAGGCTGGAGATCACCGCGATGATCAGCGAGGTCCACAGCGCCTTGGTGAGGTCCTCGATCTCGAAGACCTTGCCCCACCACTTGAAGGTGAAGCCCTCCCACGACTGGTTGTACCGGCCGTGCGTGTCGTTGAACGCGAACGCGATCATCACGAAGATCGGGATGACCAGCCAGATGATGACCAGCCAGGTGTAGAGGAACAGCATCGACTGGCCGGTGAACCGGCGCCGGCGCCCGGTCCGGACCGGCTGCTCCACCGGTGGTCGTTGCAGGGTCGAGACGCTCATCGGGCCGCCACCTTCATCACGTCCTCGGTGCCCAGTGCCCGGGCGTAGGCGAAGATGCCGATCAGCAGCACCGCCATGAGGATGAACGACAGCGCCGCCGCCGTCGGATAGTCGGAGGTCACCAGGTACTTGCTCTGGATGACCTGGCCGATCATCGTGGTCGACGAACTGCCCAGCACCTCGGAGTTGACGTAGTCCGAGGCCATCGGCACGAACGACATCAGCACGCCGGCGAAGACGCCGGGCAGGGCCAGCGGCAGGATCACCTTGCGGAAGGCGAGCGCGGGGTTCGCGTACAGGTCCCGCGCCGCCTCGACGACCCGGGGGTCGATCCGCTCGAGCGCCACGTAGATCGGCAGCACCATGAACGGCAGGAAGTTGTAGACCAGCCCGCCGATCACCGCCTCGGGCGTGCCGAGCAGGTGGTACGAGTCGGGCACCAGCCCGAGCTGTTTCAGCGGGTGCAGCACCGGGCCCTCGTCGGTGAGGATCTGCCGCCACGAGATGGTGCGCAGCACGAACGACACGAAGAACGGCAGGAGCAGCAGGAACAGGTACGTCGGCTTGCGCCGGCCGCCGTAGAAGGCGATCCAGTACGCCACCGGGAACGCCAGCGCGATCAGCAGGATCGTGCCGACCGCCGCGTAGATCAGCGAGCGGATCAGCTGGGTGTGGTACCCGTCGATCGCGTCGGTGTAGTTCTGCCAGTGGAACGTGAAGCGGTACCCGTAGACGACGTCGCCCTGCTGAAGCGAGAGCGACAGCATGGCGATCATCGGGATCGCGAAGAACAGCAGCAGCCACAGACCACCCGGCAGGACCAGGAAGTACGGCGCCAGCTGGCGTTTGACTCGGTTCATGTGTCTCAGCTCAGGACGATGGGCTCGAAGGTCTTCTGGAAGGTCTGCTGGTCGGCGACCGAGTCGAAGGACACGTAGTAGTGCAGCTTCGAGTAGATGTCCTGGCCGGGGAACACGAGCGGAGAGTTCGCGACCTGGAGCGCCGCGGTCTTGTCCTCGCCGGACAGCTTGGCGGCGCTCGTGCGCATCTGCTGCTGCGCCGCCGGCACCGGGCAGACGTAGTTGATGTAGTTGGCGAGCGAGGCCGCGATGTCGACGCCGTAGAAGAAGTCGATCAGCGTGATCGCGTCGACCGGCGCCTTGGCGGTGATCGGGATCGTCATGTTGTCGGTCCAGATCGTGCCGCCCTCCTCCGGGATCACGAACTTGAAGTTCGTGCCGTCGGAGAGGTTCTTCTGGAAGATGTCACCCGACCAGGCCTGCGTGATCCAGACCTCGCCCTTGCCGAGCGCGTCCACGTAGCTCTGGTCGTAGTAGTTGCGGACGATGCCGAGGTCCTTCTGCTTCTTCAGCTCGTCGGCGGCCTTGTCCCAGTCGGCCGAGGTCGACTTGTCGGGATTGAGGCCGGCCTTGAGCAGGCCGAAGTTCGCCAGTTCCTGGGTGTCGGAGAACATGCCGACCTTGCCCTTGAACTGCGGATCCCACAGGTCGGCGAGCTTGGTGATCGGCCGCTTCGTCTTGTTCTCGTCGTACGCGATGCCGGTCATGCCGGACGCCCACGGCACGCTGTAGACGTTGCCCGGGTCGAACGCCTCCTTGCTGTACGAGGCGGCCGCGTTCTTGGCGAAGTTCGGCAGCTTGGAGTGATCGAGCGGGGCGAGGAAGCCCGAGTCGCGGAACTGAGCGAACTGCACGCTGTTGGTGATGACCATCAGGTCGAAGCCGATGGACTGGCCCGCGGACAGCTGCGGCTGCACCTTCGCGAACCAGGGCCCCATCTCCTGGATGACCTCCTGGTAGTTCACCGTGATGCCGGTTTCCTTGGTGAACTGCTTGAGCTCGGGGTGCTTCGGGTCCATGTACAGCGGCCAGTTGGCGAAGTCGACGTGGCCGGTCTTGGCCTTGCCCGTCCAGTACTTCGCGACGGCGTCGGGGGCCGCGCTGGCGCCGGCGCCGGGCGCCTTCGCCTTGCCCTGCACGCCGCAGGCCGCGAGGGCCGCGCCGAGGGCGGAGAGACCGGAGATCCGCAAAGCGTCCCGCCGGCCGAGCCGGCGCTGGGTCATGCCACGAAGAAAGGTGGGGTCGGGGGTCGAGGCAGACATCAGACTCCGATCATGTATGAGTGCTGGGGGGCCCAGGTCAGGAAGACACGATCGCCGCGATCAGCGAGATCCTCGGCGTTCGAAGCATTTTGATCGAAGACAGTAAAGTCGGCGCCCGCCGCCGTGGCTACCGTGTAGTTCGTCGAAGTTCCGTGATAAACGACCTCATTGACAACGCCCGAGAGCACGCTCCCACCGGTCGCCGCCACCGGCGGCACCCCGCGGTGCATGTCGATCTTCTCGGGCCGCACCGACACCTCGATCTTGTCGCCGGGCCGGCACGCGCTGCCGCAGGGCACCACGACCCGGTCCTGGGTGGTGTAGCTGAGCAGCGCCAGACCGTTCTCGGCGCGCTCGACGTGCCCCTCGACGATGTTCGACGTACCGATGAAGCCGGCCACGAAGCGGCTCGCCGGCCGCTCGTAGATCTGCCGCGGCGTGCCGAGCTGCTCGATCACGCCGGCGTTCATGACCGCGATCCGGTCCGACATCGTCAGCGCCTCGCCCTGGTCGTGGGTGACGTAGACGAAGGTGATGCCGACCTCGCGCTGGATGCGCTTGAGCTCGACCTGCATCTGCTGGCGCAGCTTGAGGTCGAGCGCGCCGAGCGGCTCGTCGAGCAGCAGCGCCCGCGGCCGGTTGACCAGCGCCCGGGCCAGGGCCACCCGCTGCTGCTGGCCGCCCGACATCTCGCGCGGCGCCCGCTTCTCCATCCCGGTCAGCGAGACGATCTCGAGAATCTCGGCCACCCGCCGCTTGATCTCGTCCTTGGCGACCTTCTTGCGCTCGAGCCCGAACGCCACGTTCTGGAACGTGTTCAGGTGCGGGAAGAGGGCGTACGACTGGAAGACCATGTTGATGTCGCGCTTGTTGGGCGCGACCCCGGTGACGTCCTTGCCGTCGAGATAGACCTGCCCGGCGGTCGGCTCCTCGAAGCCGGCGATCATGCGCATGGTGGTGGTCTTGCCGCAGCCCGAGGGCCCGAGCAGCGAGAAGAACTCCCCCTGCGCGATCGCCAGGTCCATCCGCTTGACGGCGGGGACCGCCTCGCCGTGCGACTGGTAGGTCTTGAGGACTCCGGCGAACCTGATGGCCGGGGTCCCGTTCGCCACCGCGCCGGGTGGCTGCTGAACGGCGCTGTGCTGGGGGGTGGTCATGTTGTTCCTCTTCGCGCGGGTGGTCAGAAGGGCGGTCAGCCGAGGTTGCTCATCACGTGCTTGATCCGGGTGTACTCCTCGAACCCGTACATCGAAAGGTCCTTGCCGTAACCGGAGTGACCGTAGCCGCCGTGCGGCATTTCCGAGACGAACGGGAGGTGCGTGTTGATCCAGACGGCGCCGAAGTTGAGCCGCCGCGAGACCCGCATGGCACGGCCGTGGTTCTGCGTCCAGACGCTGGCGCTCAGGCCGTAGCGTGAGTCGTTGGCCCAGCGCACCGCGTTGTCCTCGTCGTCGAACGCCTGCACGGTGATGACCGGGCCGAACACCTCGTCCTGGATCATCTCGTCGCGCTGGTCGAGGCCGGCCACGACGGTCGGCTCGAGGAAGTACCCCCGATCGCCGATCCGCTGGCCACCGGTGACGATCTCGGCGTGCTCCGGCGTCCGCTCGAGGAAGCCGCGTACCCGCGAAAGCTGATTGGCGTTGTTGACCGGCCCGAAGTAGGCGTCGGTGTCGGCCGGCGGGCCGACCTTCGTGTTCTTGGCGGCCGCCGCGAGCGCGGCGGTAAAGTCGCCGGCGACGCGGCCGTGCACCAGCACCCGGGTCGCCGCCGTGCAGTCCTGCCCCGCGTTGAAGAAGCCCGCGCCGGCGATCGCCTCGGCGGTCGACTCGAGGTCGACGTCGTCGAAGACGATCACCGGCGCCTTGCCACCGAGCTCCAGATGAGCCCGCTTCAGGTCGGCCGCCGCCGCCACGGCGACCTCCATGCCGGCCCGGGTGGAGCCGGTGATCGAGACGAGCTGCGGCGCCGGATGGGCGACAACGGCGCGGCCGGTGTCCCGGTCGCCGCAGACCACGTTGAGCACGCCGGGCGGGAGGAACTCGGCGGCGATCTCGGCGAGCAGCAGGGTGCTCACCGGGGTGGTGTCGGAGGGCTTGAGCACGACCGCGTTGCCGGCCGCGATGGCCGGCGCGAACTTCCAGACGGCCATGACCATCGGGTAGTTCCAGGGCGTGACCTGCGCGCACACTCCCAGCGGCTCGCGCCGGACGTAGGAGGTGTGGTTGGGAAGGTACTCCCCCGCGGACTTGCCCTCGAGGATGCGCGCCGCGCCCGCGAAGAAGCGCAGCTCGTCGACCATCGGGCCGATCTCCTCGCGGCGGGTGGCCTCGACCGGCTTGCCGGTGTTGCGGCACTCGGCGGCGATGAGCTCCTCGGCCCGGTCCTCGATCGCATCGGCGATGCGCAGCAGGGCGCGCTGCCGGGCGGCCGGGGTGGTATCGCGCCAGACCTCAAACGCGGACTCCGCGGCGGTCATCGCCTGGTCGACGTCGGCTGCGCTGGAGACCGGCGCCAGGGCGTACGCCTCACCGGTGCTCGGGTCGACGACTTCCGAGGTGGTGCCGTCCACGGTGCCGGTGTACTCGCCACCGACAAAGTTCCGCAGCTCGATCACTGAATGGCCCTCCAGTTGAGGCTTGTGACAGCCCCCACATGACAACTGGAGGGACCTTGTCACACGCAGGTGTTCTAAACAAGGGAATCCGAGGAATTTTCCAAACTTGAAACGGAATCAGGCGTAGAGCGCCCCTCGCAGCTACGCAATCCGGCGTCAGCCCGCGTAATACTTGTCGGCCACCGCGAGCGCCCCGTCGAGGATCGACAGTCCTTCCCGGACCTCGTCGGCGGTGACCGTGCAAGGCGGCACCACGTGCACCCGGTTGAAGTGGGTGAAGGGCCACAGGCCTCGCTGTTTGCAGGCCGCGGCCACCTCGTTCATCGGCCCGGCGGCGGCGCCGGCCGCGTTGAACGGCACCAGCGGCTCGCGAGTCTCCCGGTCGCGCACGAGCTCGATCGCCCAGAACACGCCCAGGCCGCGCACTTCGCCCATGCTCGGGTGCTTTTCGGCGAGTTCGGCCAGGCCCGGCGCGATGACGTCGTCGCCGATCGCCCGGGCGTGCTCGACGATCCCCTCCTCCTTGAAGATCTCGATGGAGGCGACGGCCGAGGCACAGGCGAGCGGGTGTCCCGAATAGGTGAGGCCGCCGGGGAACGGCCGGGTTTCATAGGTGGAAGCGATCTCATCCGAGATGATCACGCCACCCAGCGGCAGATAGCCCGAGTTGACCCCCTTGGCGAAGGTGATCAGGTCGGGAGTGACGCCCCAGCGGTCCACGGCGAACCATTCGCCGCAGCGCCCGAAGCCGGCCATCACCTCGTCGGCGATGAAGACGATGCCGAACTCGTCGCAGATCGAGCGCACCCCGGCCAGGTAGCCCGGCGGCGGCACCAGGACGCCGTTGGTCCCGACCACGGTCTCCAGCAGCACGGCCGCGATCGTCGCCGCGCCCTCGAAGACGATCGTGTCCCGCAGGTGCTTCAGCGCCCGCTCGGACTCCTGCTCGGGCGTTTCGGCATAAAAAGGAGATCGATACGGGTACGGGCCCCAGAAGTGCACGACGCCCAGCGCGGCGGGCTCGTTCGCCCATCGGCGCGGGTCCCCGGTCGCGGCGATCGCCGTCGCGGTCGAGCCGTGATAGCTGCGGTACGTGGAGAGCACCTTGTGCCGTCCGGTGTGGCCGCGGGCCAGGCGGATCGCGTTCTCGGTGGCCTCGGCGCCGCCGTTGGTGAAGAACACCTTGTTGAGCGGGCCCGGGGCGAGGCCGGCGATCAGGCGGGCCGCCTCGCCGCGCTTGTCGTTGGCGAAGGCCGGCTGGATCGTGCAGAGCCGGGCCGCCTGCTCCTGGATCGCCGCGACCAGCCGCGGGTGCTGGTGGCCGACGTTGACATTGACCAATTGAGATGAGAAGTCCAGATATTTCGTCCCATGGTAGTCCCAGAAGTAGCTGCCTTCGGCCCCCGCGATGGGCAGCGGATCGATCAACCCCTGGGCCGACCAGCTATGGAAGACGTGAGCGCGGTCGTCCGCGCGTACGGTCGCGTCGGTCATCTTGTGATTTGTCCTGGTCTATCGGGTCTGCGGGAAGCCGAGGTCGACGCTCGACGTGCCGGGGTCCGGCCAGCGCGAGGTCACGACCTTGGTCCGGGTGAAGAAGTGGATGCCGTCCGGGCCGTACATGTGGGTGTCGCCGAAGAGCGAGGCCTTCCACCCGCCGAACGAGTAGTAGGCCACCGGCACCGGGATCGGCACGTTCACGCCGACCATGCCGGCGTTCACGTCGAACTGGAACTGCCGGGCGGCGCCGCCGTCCCGCGTGAAGATCGCGGTCCCGTTCCCGTACTCGTTCTCGTTGATCAGCTGTACGGCCTCGGCGTACGTCCCGGCCCGCACGACGCAGAGCACCGGCCCGAAGATCTCGTCGGTGTAGACGGCCATGTCCGGCGTGACGTTGTCGAGCAGCGTGACGCCCAGGTAGTAACCGTCGCCGGGCACCTCCGCCTCGCGCCCGTCCGCGACGACCGTGGCCCCGGCGTCGGCGCCGGCCGTGATGTACCCGGCGACCTTGTCCCGGTGCACGGCGCTGATCAGGGGTCCCATCTGCGCCGACGGGTCGGTCCCCGCGCCGATCGTCAGCTTCGGCAGCCGCGCCGCGATCGCGTCGACCAGCGGATCGGCCACGTCGCCCACCGCGACGACCACCGAGACGGCCATGCAGCGCTCGCCGGCCGAGCCGTAGGCCGCGCTCACGGCCGCGTCCGCCGCCGCGTCGAGCTCGGCGTCGGGCAGGACGACCATGTGGTTCTTCGCGCCGCCGAGGGCCTGGACCCGCTTGCCGTGCGCGGTGCCGGTCTCGTAGATGTACTTCGCCACCGGCGTCGACCCGACGAAGCTGACCGCCGCGATGTCCGGGTGGGTGAGCAGCGCGTTTACCGCCTCCACATCGCCATTGACCACGGAGAACACGCCCTCCGGCAGCCCCGCCTCCTTCCACAGCTTGGCCAGGAGGAGCGCCGACGACGGGTCCTTCTCGCTCGGCTTGAGCACGAACGCGTTGCCGGCCGCGATCGCCGTCGTGCACATCCACAGCGGCACCATGGCCGGGAAGTTGAACGGCGTGATGCCGGCGACCACACCGAGCGGCTGGCGGATCGAGTACACGTCGACGCCGGTGCTCGCCTGCTCGCTGTACGAGCCCTTCATCAGGTGCGGGATGCCGGTGGCGAACTCCGCGTTCTCGAGCCCGCGGGCCACCTCGCCGGCCGCGTCGGACAGCACCTTGCCGTGCTCGCTCGTGATCACCGCGGCGAGGTCGCCGGCCCGGTCGGCCAGCAGTTCCCGGAACTTGAACAGGACCGCGGCCCGGCGCGACAGCGACGCCTCCCGCCACGCCTTGGCGGCCTCCTTCGCCACCGCGACCGCGTTCGCCACCTCGGCCGACGAGGCCAGGTCGACCTCGCCGGTCTGCTCGCCGGTCGCGGGGTTGAAGACGGGGCTCGTGCGGCCCGAGGTGCCGGCGTGCTCGGCGCCGCCGATCCAGTGCGCGATACGTTTCATGGCCCGAGATTACGTAACACCTCTGGACGGAACAATGCTCGGATCGTACTGTCACAAAATGATTGAAGCGGTCCGAGACCTGCTAAGCGAGCCCACCGCCCGGGGCTTGGCCGAGGCGGTAGGCCGGGCCGCCGGCGACGGTTTGTTACAGCCCGGCGCGAAGCTCCCGCCCGTCCGCACCGTCGCCCGCGAGCTGCGAATGTCACCCACCACGGTCAGCGCAGCCTGGCAGCTCCTGCGTCGGGCCGGAACCATCCGGACCGACGGACGTCGCGGCACGGTCGTAGCCGTTTCCCGGACGGCCGGCCCTGGCCGCTACCGCGCGGCGCTGCGCGCCCGGTCCGGCTTCGCCCTCGATTTGTCCACCGGCGTCCCGGACCCGCGGCTGCTGCCCTCCTTGCCGGCCCTGTCCGGCCTCTCCCCCGCCCCCAGCAGCTATCTGGACGAGCCGGTCCTGCCCGCCCTCGCATCCCTCCTGCGCGACACCTGGCCGTTCCCGCCCGACCGCCTGGCCGTTTTCGACGGCGCCATGGACGCCATCGACCAGGTTGCCGCCTCCCTGTTACGCCTGGGTGACCGCGCGATTGTGGAGAACCCCTGCTTCCCCCCGCTGCTCGACCTCCTGGAGGCCCTCGGCGTCGAGGCCGTCGGCGTCGAGACGGACGCGCTCGGCATGCTCCCCGCCGCCCTGACCGAGGCGCTGTCGTGCCGCCCAGCCGTCGTCTTCCTTCAGCCGAGAGCCCTCAACCCCACCGGCGCGTCGTGGTCGCTCTCCCGGGCCGCCGCACTCGCCGCGGTGCTCGCGCTTCATCCGCAGCTGTACGTCGTGGAGGACGATTCCGCCGGCGATGTGGCGTCCAGCCCGCTCCACTCCCTCGGCACCCACCTGCCGAGGCAGACGATCCACGTCCGCAGCTTCTCCAAGTCCCACGGCCCCGACCTGCGCCTGGCCGCCGTGGGCGGTCCCGCCACCGTCCTCGACCCGGTCCTGGAGCGCCGCCTGCTGGGCCAGGGCTGGACGAGCCGCCTCCTCCAGCAACTCCTGCTGACCCTCCTGACCGACCCGCCGTCGATCGCCGCCGTCCGGCACGCCCGGGCCCAGTACGCCCTGCGCCGCCACCTGGTCATCCAGTCCCTGGCCAAGGCCGGCATCCCCCTCCCACCCGGCGACGGCCTCAACATCTGGCTCCCGGTGGCCGACGAGCAGTCCGCCCTGATCTCCCTGGCCAGCAACGGCATCGCGGCCGCCGCCGGCGCCGCCTTCACCCCGTCCCGCGGCACCCCGCACCTGCGCATAACGGCCGGCCTCATCACCACCGACCACGCCGCCGTCGCCACCCACCTGGCCGACGCCGCCCGCTCCCCCGCCCTCTCCGTGCCACGTTGACGCGCGCCAACTGGTCGTGGGACGATGCCCGCCGGTGACGCCAGACAACTAGTCAGGAGACGAGCAGCATGGCCATGTGGGACACTCTGCCCATGAGCAAGCAGCCGCTTGACCTGTCCAGAACCTGGACCGAGGCCGAGTATCTGGCTCTGGGCGAAACCGACGACCGGTACGAGCTGATCGACGGGAAAGTCACGGTGAGCCCCTCAGCGACCCGACCGCACAATGTCATCGCTACGAATCTGATCTTCTTCCTTCGACCCGCCGCACGGGAGGCCGGGCTCGGCACGTTCTATACCAACGACCTCCGGCTGCGGCCCGGCACGATCGTGTGTCCGGACATCGTCTTCGGGAAGCTGACCATGGAGGCCGGCGTCGGCGACGCGGCCGACGCCGTCCTCGTCGTGGAGGTCACGTCGCCGAGCAACTTCCGATGGGACCGCGGACCGAAAAGGGAGATGTACGCAGCGGCTCGCATCCCGTGGTACCTGCTCGCCGAGCCCGACATGTCCGACCTGAGCTCGGTGTCCTTGCGCCTGCTGCGCCGCGACGGCCGGCGCTACGTCGAGCACGCCACCGCCGCGTGGGGCGAGACCATGGTGTCGAGCGAGCCCTTCCCGATCAGCGTCGACACCACGCTGCTGCTCGAGCCGTAGCGGCCCTACGCCGAGCTTTCGTTCGGCCTCGGCTCGGCGGAGCGGCGAGCACTCAGCGCAACCGCTCCGCCGGCCACCACTCCGGGGACCAGGACGTTGAGGAGAAGGAAGCCGAGTTCCTCGCCGACGCCGTAGCCGGCCGCCAGGACGCCGATCAGCAGGTTCACCACCATCAGCGCCAGCCAGACCGGCAGGAACACGGCGGCGGCGAATCCGAGTGCCGTCGCGCGGGTGGCGCCCGGCAGGAGCAGGTCGCCCAGCAGGGCCAGCGCGAGCCACAGGGCCACGCCCGCGAGGAGGACGACCGGGGTGCGGGCGGTCTCGATCGGCTCGAGGGACACCAGCCACCACCCGACGCCGGCGACGGCGGCGGGCAGGGCGAAGACGGCCAGCAGGACCGGGGCCTCCTCCTGGGGGCGGTAGCCGGCGGAGTAGACGCCGACGGCCGCGTTGGTCACCGCGATGGTCAGCCACAGCGGGACGAAGACGGCGGTGGCGACCGGGCCGACCGCGTCGAAGGGCGGCTGGGCGAGCAGGCCGGTGAGCAGGAAGACCGCGACCAGCAGCAGCGCGCCGGCCAGCCAGAGGCGAGGGAGGCGCACCCGGCATCAGGCCCGGATGGTCATGCGGACGATGTGGGTGCCCTCGACCTGGAAGGTGAAATGCGAGGGGCCGTTGAAGCCGTCGCCGCCCACCTGAGCGGTCACCACGACGTTCACGTCGTCGATGTCGGCGTGGACGACGGCAAGATTGACCTTGACACCGATGAACTCCCGGTCGGACCATCCTCTGATCTCGTCATGGCCGACGAACTCGCGACCCCAGTCGTCGACGACGCCGTCCGGCGGGAAACAGGCCAGGAAGGCGCCGGTGTCGTTCGCGTTGGCGGCGTCGATCGCGGCGGCGACCGGGGCCGGCAGGTCGATCGTCATGGGTGGTTCCTCCGTGCTGATTCCGGCGGCGGGACGGGCCGCAGAACATCATTCTCGCGGTCCCGGCAGCTGTCTAAGGCCGGGCGTGTCGCGGATGTGCAATACTTCCGGCACCGCGGTCGAAAGTTTCAATGGAGAGCCCCGCGGAGCTAGGAGAGTCGGATGGCCGCGAGCGGACGGCGAGTGACGATCGCGACCATCGCGGAGGCGGCCGGAGTGTCCGTCCCCACGGTGTCGCGAGTGCTCAACGGGCGGACGGATGTGTCTCCCGAGACTCGGGATCGTATCGAACATCTTCTCCGAGAGCACGACTATCGTCCTCGTAACTCTCGGCAACCGCTTCGCGCGGGATTGATAGACCTCGTTTTCCAGGACCTCGACAGCCCGTGGGCCGTCGAGTTGATCCGCGGCGTCGAGGAAGTCACCCACGCGGCGGGCGTCGGAACCGTCGTGTCGGCCATACACCGGCGCACCGCGTCGACCCGGCAGTGGCTGCAGAACCTTCGCGCCCGCCAGTCCGACGGCGTCATCCTGGTCATCTCCGACGGCGCCGGCCCGATAAGCACCGAGCTGCACCGGCTGAACGTACCGATGGTGATAATCGACCCGGCCGGCGGCGTGGCCGCGGACGTGCCGACGATCGGCGCGACGAACTGGTCGGGCGGCCGCAGCGCCACCGAACACCTGATCTCGCTGGGTCACACCCGGATCGGCCTGGTCGAGGGCCCGAAGAACCTGCTGTGCTCCCGGGCCCGGCTCGACGGTTACCGCGCCGCGCTCGAGGAGGCCGGCCTGCGGGTCGACCGCCGGCTGATCGAGCCCGGCGACTTCCGGCACGAGTCGGGTTTCCAGGGCGGCATCCAGCTGCTCGACCGGGACGACCCGCCCACCGCGATCTTCGCCTCGAGCGATCAGATGGCGCTGGGCCTCTACGAGGCGGCCCGCCTGCGCGGCATCCGGATCCCCGACGACCTGAGCGTGGTCGGCTTCGACGACCTGCCCGAGGCCCGCTGGTCGGCGCCGCCGCTGACCACCGTGCGTCAGCCCCTCGCCGACATGGGCGGGCTCGCCGCACGGACAGTCTTGCGACTGTCGCGCGGCGAGCCCATCGAAACTCCCCGGGTGGAGCTGGCGACAGAGCTCGTGATCCGGGAGAGCACGGCCCTACTTGCCGATACCGGCGGTAAGGCCGCTGACTAGCTGGCGTCGCCCGATCGCGTACAGCAGGACGATCGGGATGGTGGTCAGCGTGACTGAAGCCGCGATGGCCGGCACGTTCACCCCGAACTGACCCTGGAAGTTGACAAGCGCCAAGGGCATTGTCCGCTTGTCCGGGCTCTGGGTCAGCACCAGCGGCAGCAGGAACCCGTTCCAGATGCCCAGCGCGTTGTAGATGGTCACGGTGACCAGCGCCGGGCGGGTGAGCGGGAACGCAAGTCGCCACAGCGTGCCCCACTCGGTGGCGCCGTCCATCCGCATCGACTCGAACAGTTCCTTCGGCACGTCCCGGATGAAGTTGCTCAGCACCAGGACGGACAACGGAATCGCGAACGCGATCGAGGGCAGCACGATGGCGAGCAGGCTGTCGTACAGCTTGAGCCGGATGATGATCAGGTAGACCGGGATGATCACCGCTTGCAGCGGGATCGCCAGGCCGGCCAGGAACATCGTGTTGGTGAGGCGCAGGATGAGCCGGCCGCTGCCCCGCACGATCGCGTACGCGGCCATGAAGCTGATCGCGACGGCGGGGATGATCGCGCCGACGGTGACCAGGACGCTGTTGAAGAAGTACAAGGCGACGTCGTTGTCGATGACCGTCTTGTAGTTCTCGAACGTCGGGTCTCTCGGCGGGGCGAACGTGTTCGTGATGAAGTAGTTCGCCTGGGTCTTGAAGCTGGTGATCACGATCCAGTAGATCGGGATCATCACGATGAACAGCCAGACCCAGCCGAGCCCGCCGCCGATCCAGTTCATCTTGGCCAGCTTGTGGCCCGTCCGGCGGTTGCGTTTCGGTGGTTGGTGGTGTGCCGGCGTCTGCGTGCCGGTGACGTTGACCGTCGTCGTCACGTCAGACTCCTTCCATCATGCTCTCGTCGCCGCGGCCGCCGAGGCGGCGCAGCAGCTGGGCGAGAATCACACCGAGAAGGACCAGGATCACCGCGATGCAGCTGGCCGGGCCCATGAGGTTCGCCATGAAGCCCTTCTGGTACATCTCCAGCGCCAGCGCCCGGGTCGAGTCGCCCGGACCACCACCGGTGAGCACATAGATCAGGTCGAAGAAGGTCAGCGAACCCACGACCATCAGCGTCGAGGACGTGATGATCGTGTACTTGATCTGCGGCAGGGTGATCGAGAAGAACTGCCGCATCCGGCCCGCGCCGTCGATCTGCGAGGCCTCGTACAGCGAACCCGGGATCTGCCGTACCGCACCTTGGTAGATCAGGGAGTGGAACGGGATCCACTGCCACGACACCACGAAGATCAGCGTAGCCATGGCCAGTCTCGGCTGGCCGAGCCAGTCCTGCTTGAGCGCGTCGATCCCGAAGCCCGCGCCGAGGCCGAAGTTCGGGTCGAGCAGCGCCTTGAACGTGATCGAGATGGCCACGCCGGACAGCAGCAAGGGGATGAAGTACAGCACCGCGAGAAGCGCGCGGTACCGCTTGAACGAGGCGGTGAAGACGCCGAGCAGAATGCTGATCGGCGTCTGCACCAGCCACGACAAGATCATGATCTCGAACGTCACCCACAGCGAGTGGGGCAGCCCGGGGTCGGTGAGCTCCGCCTTCCAGCTGGTCAGCCCGGTGAACTTGATGGCACCGATACCGTCCCACGTGGTGAAGCTGAGGTAGAGCACGCCGAGCAGCGGGATGACCCCGAACGCGAAGAAATACACGGCCGCGGGCGCTGCCATCCACAAGACGGAGCCGCCCCGCCCGCCTTTGGCGGTCTTTGACTCCTTCACGCGGACAGCGGGCGGAGCGAGCGTCGTCATTTGCCGATGACCCCATTCATAGCGTCGACCCACTGCTGCGGCGTGACCTGCAGCTGGAACAACTTGGCGATGTTGTCCAGCAGGGTCTCGGCCGCAGTCGGGCTCAACGCCTGGTCCCACGACTGGGCAAAGGTCTTCGCGCCGGACGCGATGGCCGACATGTCCTTGAGGAACTGGGCGTCGTCCCCGGTGAACAGGCTATCGCTGTTCGTCAGGACCGGAACACCCCCGGACTTGACCCAACCGGCCTTTTCGTCGTCGTCGACCAGGGTGGTGGAGAAGAACTTCTTCGCCACGTCCTGCTCGGCGGCGCTGGCCTTCGACGAGATCGAGAGGTACTGGCCGGGGTTGCCGACCGTGTTGCTCGGGTCGCCCTTGCCACCCTCGATCGGCGGGAAGTTCATCCAGCCCAGGCCGCCGGACTTGACGAAGTCGCCGCCGTTGGCCTTCTGGATGCCGTACGACCAGGAGCCGTGCACCATCATCGCGGCCTTGCCCGTGTAGAGCAGGGCCTGGTCGGCGTTGGAGTCGGCGGTGATCGACGAGAAGCCCTTGATGAAGGCGTTGCCCTTCACCAGGTCCTGGACCTTGGTCAGCATGTCCAGCACGGCCGGGTCGGACCAGGCGCCCGCCTTGCCCGCGAAGACGTTGTTGAACACGTCCGAGCCGGCGTTGCGGTCGAGCATGAACTCGAGCCACATCATGTTCGTCCACCGCGACTGGCCGGCCAGCGAGAACGGCGCGATGCCCTTGGCGTTGAACTTCGGGATCAGGTTGAGGATGTCGCCGTAGGTCTTCGGCGGCTCGACGCCGACCTTCTCGAAGACCTTCTTGTTGTAGAACAGCACGATCGGCTGCACGGTCTCGATCGGCATCGCGTAGATCTTGCCGTTGACCGTGGCGGCGCCGAACGACGACGGCAGGATCTTCTGCTTCACCGCGTCGTTCTGGCCGAACCAGTCGGTCAGGTCGACGACCTGGCTGGCGTCGACGTACGACTTGAGACCGCCGCCGCCCCAGCCCCAGATCATCGTCGGGGCCTGGCCGGCGCCGATCGCCGTCTTGATCTTCTGCTTGTAGGCGTCGTTCTGGAAGAACGTCGGAGTGATCTTGGTACCCGAGTTCGCCTTGTTGAAGCGGTCGATGGCCGCCTGACGAATCGGCTGGCCGGGCTCGCCCGAAAGCGACCAGTAGCTGGCGCCACCGCCACCGCCACCGCTGCTGCCGCCCTTGTCGGACGGGCCCGAGCTGCCACATGCCGCTAGGGCCGCGGCACCGGCGGCCCCCGCGGCTAGACCCAGAAAGTTCCGCCGAGAGAAATTGCTATTGGTCACGCTGATCTCCGTACTCGAGCGCCGCGTCCTGCCGCGGCGAGTGGATCGTCGTGGGGATGAGGTTGTCGCCGTCACAAAAGCCTGCAACTTTCGTGAGACGGCCGCAAGTTAACGTGAGGTTTCGTTAACGTAGGGTTTCGGCTTGATCATGTCAAGGGTCTTGCTCTGGTCGCGCTCCCAGCGCGAGAGTGGACCCGAGCGATACCCCCTCGGTCAAGGCCTGTCCGAGCGATAACTCGTGCTGTGAAAGTACTGAAAGTTTCGGAACTTGTTGAGGAGTTGCGCCGTGACCGCAGTGCAGGCGAACCAGCCATGGCAGGACCCGGCGCTCCCCGTGACGGAGCGCGTCGAGCGACTGCTCGCCGCAATGACCGTCGAGGAGAAAGTAGCCCAACTGGGCAGCCGGTGGGTGGGCAACGACATGCAGGAGTCCGGCAACGATTCGGACAACGACAAACTACTTACCGAACCCGAGGAGACCCTGAACGTCGCTCCGATGCAGGACGTCTTCGCCGCGTCGGGCACGATTTCGCTCGCCGAGGCGAGCCGGAACGGCCTCGGACACCTGACCCGGGTGTACGGAAGTGTCCCGCTCACGGCCACCGAGGGCGCCGCCGAGGTGATCCGCCAGCAGCGCGTGGTTCTGGCCAATTCGCGCCTCGGCGTGCCGGCGATCGTGCACGAGGAGTGCCTGACCGGGTTCACGTCGTTCGGCGCCACCGTCTACCCCGCCGCGATCGCCTGGGGCGCCACCTTCGACCCCGGACTGGTCGAGCGGATGGCCGCCGCGATCGGCCGGGACATGGCCGCCCTCGGCATCCACCAGGGCCTGTCCCCCGTCCTCGACGTGGTGCGCGACTACCGGTGGGGCCGGGTCGAGGAGACCATCGGCGAGGACCCGTACCTGGTGGCCCTGCTCGGCGCCGGCTACGTGCGCGGCCTGCAGAGCGCCGGCGTGATCGCCACCCTCAAGCACTTCGCGGGGTACTCCGCCTCACGCGGCGCCCGTAACCACGGCCCGGTGCCGATGGGCCGGCGCGAGCTGATGGACGTCATCCTGCCGACCTTCGAGACCGCCGTCCGCGAGGCCGGGGCCCGCTCGGTGATGAACTCGTACTCCGACGTCGACGGCGTGCCGGCCGGCGCCGACCCGTGGCTGCTCAACGAGGTGCTGCGCGAGCAGTGGGGCTTCACCGGCACCGTGGTCAGCGACTACTGGGCGGTGCCGTTCCTGGCCACCATGCACCGGATCGCCGCCGACATGGACGACGCGGGCGTGCAGGCCCTCGCGGCCGGCATCGACGTGGAGCTGCCCGACACGCTCGGCTTCGGCCAGGGCCTGATCGGCAAGGCGCCCGAGGAGCTGATCGACCGGGCCGCCCGCCGGCTGCTCACCCAGAAGGCCGAGCTCGGCCTGCTGGACGCGGACTGGACGCCGGAGGCGTCGGTCGCCCGGGCCGCCGGGGCCGACCTCGACTCGCCCGCCAACCGGGCCCTCGCGCGCGAGATGGCCGAGAAGTCGGTGATCCTGCTGGACGCCGGATCCACGCTGCCGCTCGATCCGGCCCTGCGGAAGGTCGCGGTCGTCGGCCCGTGCGCCGCCGACCCGCGTACGTTCATGGGCTGTTACGCCTTCCCCAACCACGTCCTGCCGCGCCACCCCGGATTCGGGCTCGGCATCGACGTGCCGACCGCGGTCGACGCGCTGCGGGCCGAGCTGCCGGACGCCGAGGTCGTGCACGAGGCCGGCTGCGCGGTGATCGGCGACGACCGGTCGGGCTTCGCGGCCGCTGTGGCGGCGGCCCGCGACGCGGACGTCTGCGTGGCCATGGTCGGCGACCTGGCCGGCCTGTTCGGCCACGGCACGTCGGGCGAGGGCTGCGACGCCGACGAGCTGCGCCTGCCCGGCCTGCAGGGCGAGCTGCTGCAGGAGCTTCTCGGCACCGGCACGCCGGTGGTGGTCGTGGTCGTCTCCGGCCGGCCGTACGCGCTCGGCGAGGTGTCGGACCGCGCCGCCGCGCTGGTGCAGGCGTTCATGCCCGGCGAGGAGGGCGGCGGCGCGATCGCGGGCGTCCTCTCCGGCCGGGTGCAGCCGGGCGCGAAGCTGCCGGTGCAGATCCCGCGGACCCCGGGCGGCCAGCCCGGCACCTACCTCCAGCCGCCGCTCGGCGCCGAGAACAGCGGCGTCAGCAACCTCGACCCGACCCCGCTGTTCGCGTTCGGGCACGGCCGGTCGTACACCACGTTCACGGTCGACGACCTGCGCGTCAGCGACGAGTCGGTGCCGACCGACGGCGAGTTCACGGTGACCGTGCGGGTGCGCAACACCGGCTCGCGGGCGGGTGACGAGGTCGTCCAGCTCTACCTGCGCGACGTGGTTGCCCAGGTGACCCGTCCGGTCAAGCAGCTCACCGGGTTCGTCCGGGTGCCGCTGGAGCCGGGCGAGGCCAAGGACGTGCGCTTCCGGGTGCACACCGACCGCACGGCGTTCACCGGGCGCGACTACCGCCGCATCGTCGAGCCCGGCGAGCTCGAGATCATGGTCGGCTCCGCCGCCGACGACCTGCCGTGCCGCGGCAAGGTCGTGCTCACCGGCGCCATCCGCGCCACCGGCCGCGACCGGGTGCTGCTCACCCCGGTCGAGGTCGAGAAGATCTAGGACCCGGGCTTCCCGGCACCGTCCGCCGGGAAGCCCGAACTCTGCCCCTTAGGACGGCAAGATTGCCCGATTTACCCCATCGGGCCGTGCGGGCGACAAACGGCCCGATCCAGCACAGTCGCCCCGGCCGGTAAAGGCCGGGGCGACGTGCCGTGTCCGCTTCCGATCAGCGCCGCGACCCGCTCAGAGCGGCTTGGTGCACAGGACGTCGGGCATCGGGAGGTAGCCGAGCGCCTGCCAGAAGCTCAGGCCGCCGGCGTTGTCCGGCAGCACCAGCAGATTGACGCGGGGGCAGCCGAGGCCGCGGAGGCGGGACTCGAGCTCGGCGACCAGCCTGGTGGCGATGCCGCCGCGCCGATGAGCGGGATCCACGGCCAGGCGCAGGATCCAGCCGCGGCGGCCGTCGTAGGTGCCCATCACGACGCCGACCACCTCGCCCGGCGACCCGGCCACGCTCCGCGACTCCGGCAAGCTCTGCGACTCCGGCCGGCTCTGCGACTCGGCCACGAGGAACAGCTCGGGGTCGCGGGTGAGCTTCGCCTCGAGCTCGGCGCGCGGGACGACCTCGCGGCCGGCGACCGCCCACACCCGGGCCACGGCGTCGTAGTCGGGCCAGTCGAACTCCCGGATATGGATCATGTCGGGCAGCCTAAGCGCGAGGTGCGAGACTGAGGCAATGCGTTTTCCGGGGCCGGTGCTGGTCGTGGGGATGGGCGGGACGATCGCCATGGCCGGGTCCGGCGGGGTCGTGCCTCAGCTGTCGGCGCGGCAGCTCGTCGACGCGGTGCCGGGGCTCGACGGCACGCCGCTGACGGTGCGCACGCTGCGGAACCGGCCGGGCGCCTCGCTCACGCTCGCCGACCTCGGCGAGCTGCTTCGCCTCATCGAGGTGGAGGGCAGGCATGGCGCGGTGGTCACCCAGGGGACCGACACCATAGAGGAGACCGCGTACGCGCTGGAGCTGTTGCACCGGGGCCCGCAGCCGATCGTCGTCACGGGTGCGATGCGGAACCCGTCGCTGGCCGGCGCGGACGGGCCGGCCAACCTGCTGGCGGCCGTACGGGTGGCGGCCGCGCCGGAGGCCCAAGGGCTCGGGTGCGTCGTCGTGCTGGCCGACGAGATCCACGCGGCGGCCCGGGTGCGCAAGACCCACACGAGCAGCGTGGCCGCGTTCGCCTCCCCGGCCGGCGGGGCGCTCGGATACGTCGCCGAGGGCCGGGTGCACATCGGGCAGCGGCCGGTCGGGCGATGGACGATGCCGCCCCTCCCCGACGACTTCGTGGCGCCGCGGGTCGGGCTGTACACGGCGACGCTCGGCGATGACGGGGCGCTGCTGGAAGGCCTGGCGGCGGGGCTCGACGGGCTGGTGGTGGCGGCGTTCGGGGTGGGGCACGTCCCGGACCCCTGGCCGCCGGTGCTGGACGCGATCGCGGCGCGCATCCCCGTGGTACTCGCCTCGCGGATCGGCGCCGGGTTCGTGGCGACCTCGACGTACGGGTTTCCGGGTTCGGAGCGGGATCTGGTCGGTCGCGGGCTGATACCGGCCGGTGCGCTCGACGCGTACAAGGCCCGCTTGTTGTTGCAGTTGACCTTGATTCACCAGGTCTCGCGAGAGCGGATCGGTGACGCCTTCGGGGCGGCCGGCGGGCTCGGTGGCGCCTGGCCCTGGCCGGCCGGTCCCGTCGGCTAGCCTGTCGGATGGCTAGTTTGTCGCTGTATTTGTCGCTCGGGAGGGCACAGTGGCGGCACGGGAGGGCGTCGACAACCGGCGGACCGACACGCGGGAGCGGGCGCTCGCCGTGGCGCTCGAGCTGTTCGCCACGCACGGGTACACGGTCACGTCGTTGCGGGAGATCGCCGAACACCTCGGGGTGACCAAGGCGGCGCTCTACTTCCATTTCCGCACCAAGGAGGAGATCCTCACCGCGATCCTGCGGGGGTATCTCGACGGCATCGCGGCGCTGGCGGTGGACGCCACGGCCCGGCAGCCGCTGACGGCCGCGATGCGGGAGGAACTGGTGCGCCGGTTCGCCGAGCATCAGGCCCACTGGGGAATCGACCTGATCCTGCTGGTGCGGCAGAACTACACCGAGATCCAGAGCCTGCCGATCGGCGAGGAGGTCCGGGAGGTCATGGCGTCGCTGGTGGCCGCCCTGGCGCCGGCCGGCTCGGGGCCCGCGGAGCGGTTGCGGGTGCGCACGGCGCTGTCGGCGTTCCAGATCGCGGCGGTCACGGCCGCACGGGACAACGACGGGGACGGGGACGCGTTGCAGGAGGCGGCGCTCGCAATCGCCCTGGAGATCCTCGCCGGCTGACCTGGCTCGCTCCGCAGTCGAAGGCCCGCCGCGACGCGGGCGAAGAGCCCGCAGCGACGCGGTCGGGCCTGCAGTGACGCGGGCGGGCCCGCAGCGACGCGGGCGGGCCTGCAGCGACGCGGGCAGACCCGCAGCGACGCGGGCGGGCCTGCAGCGACGCGGGCGAAGAAGCCCGCCGCGACCAGCAGATGCCGGTCGCGGCGGGCGTCGAGCGGATCAGACCGCGGCGACCTCGGCGACCTCGGCGGCCGCCTTCTCGCCCGGCGAGGCCGGCTGGGCGGGCTGGGCCGGCGGGGCGGGCGCCTGGCCGGTGCGCAGCGGGACGTGCTTCACGAACAGCGCCACCACGATGCCGATCACCGAGACCACGCCGCCCCAGAGGAACAGCGACGAGATGCCGTCCGTGACGGCCTGCTGGAACAGGTGCCGGGCCGCCTCGGGCATGGCACGCAGCGCCGCCGGCGTGATCGAGGAGACCGAGGAGCCGCCGCCGGTCGCCGCGCCGCCGTGCGTGAAGGTCGCGGTCAGCTGGTGGGCGTAGATCGCGCCGAGGATCGAGACGCCGAGCGAGCTGCCCATGTTGCGCAGGAACGTCGACGCGCCGGTGCCGGCGCCCATGTCCCGGCGGTCCAGGCTGTTCTGGGCGATCAGCGTGCTGGTCTGCATGATGCCGCCCATGCCGGCGCCGAGCACGACCATGAAGATCGCGGTCGTAGTCTTCGAGGTGCCGAGGCCGACCGTGCTGAACAGCAGCATGCCGCCGACGACCAGGACCATGCCGGCGATCGGGAAGATGCGATAGCGCCCGGTGCGGCTGATCACGTTGCCGACCAGGATGCTGACCACCATCACCGCGATCATCATGGGCATCAGCAGCAGGCCGCTGTTGGTGGCCGACGAGCCCTGCACGAACTGCTGGTACTGCGGCAGGTAGCCGATCGCGCCGAACAGGGCGAAGCCGGAGATGAACGCGATGCCGCCGGCCAGGGCGAAGTTGCGGTTCCGGAAGACGCGCAGCGGCATGATCGGCTCGGGGCGGTTGCGCTCCACCAGGATGAACGCGGCCAGGCCGACGATCGTCAGCGCGATCAGGCCGAGGATCTGCGGCGAGCCCCAGTCGTACTGCGTGCCGCCCCAGCTGGTGACCAGCACGAGCGAGGTGATCCAGACGGTGAGCAGCGCGGTGCCGAGCCAGTCGATGCGCGCCCTGCCGGTGCCCCCGGGCAGCTTGGCCAGGGTGATCCAGGCGACGACCAGCGCGACGATGCCGAGCGGCAGGTTCACGTAGAAGGCCCAGCGCCACGACAGGTGGTCGGTGATGAAGCCGCCGATCAGCGGGCCGCCGATCAGCGCGACCGGCATGACGGCCATCATGACGCCCTGGTACTTGCTGCGGTCGCGGGGCGGGATCATGTCGCCGATGATCGAGAGCACGCCGACGATCAGGCCGCCGGCGCCCAGGCCCTGCAGCGCGCGGAAGCCGACCAGCTCGCCCATGTTGTGGGCCATGCCGCAGAGCGCGGAGCCGATCAGGAACAGCGCGATCGCCGCGACGAAGCTGATCCGGCGGCCGTAGAGGTCGCCGAGCTTGCCCCAGATCGGCGTCGCGATCGTGGTGGCCAGGATGTAGCCGGTGGTCACCCAGGACAGGTGCTCGAGGCCGCCGAGGTCACCGACGATCGTCGGCAGCGCCGGGGCAACGATCATGTTGTCGAGCTGGGCCAGCAGCATGGCGATCACCAGGCCGCTCATCGTCACCAGGATCTCGCGGTGACTGAAGCCCAGTCCCGCCCGTTCCTGCACCGGACTGTCCGGCGCGACGGGTTCCGCCATGGTCTGACCTTCTCTCGTCCTCGTACCTGCCGAAGTGTCGGTAGACGGCGTACTCATCGGCCGGCACCCGCGCCAATTTAGCCTGTCGCCCGGCTAGGTATCCGGTGATGCCGATCACGAGAGACACGGACGCGCCCGGCGTAACGGATACGCCGGGCGCGACCACTGCGGTCAGGACAAGGGGCACGTATTGCGGTAATCCTCGACATCCGTCCCGGAAGGTCCGGGGCAGATGAACTGGTCGTAGCGGGTGTCGTTGTCGACGAAGCGCTTCAGCCAGGCCACCGCCATCCGGCCGGTCAGCGTGTTGACCGACTGCGGGAAGAAGTGGCTCGCGTTGTTGAGCTCCAGGAACGCCTTCTCCGAGGACGCCGGGATGCTCGTGTAGAACGGGATCGAGTGCGAGGCGACGGGCGCGATCGTGTCCGACTCGCCGCCCACGATGAGGGTCGGAACCCGCAGGTCGGACCACGATTTCGTGGAGTCCCACGGCGCCAGCGGCACGGCGGCCTGCAGCGACGGACGATCCCGCGCCGCCTCGAGCGAGCCGCCGCCGCCCATCGAGTGGCCGGCCACGGCGAGCCGGCTCGCGTCGACGCGGGTGCGGACCGAGCTCTGCGTGGTCAGGTAGCTGAGCGCGGCCAGCAACTCGTCCCCGCGCTGGGCGGGCTGGTCGTACACGCTGTCGGTCTCGATGCCGATCACGACGAAGCCGTGCGACGCGATCCGCGGGCCGAGCCACGAGATGCTCGACCACCGGGCGGTGAACCCGGGCACGATGGCGACCGCGCCGAACGTGCCCTCGCTGGTGGTCGTCGGGTAGTAGATGGTGCCGCCACCGAACCCGCTGACCGACGAGGAGACGCTGCTCGTCGCCACCGCGTAAGGGCCACGGCTCGCGTCGAGGGCGGCGAGAGTCGGGTCGGGGCCACGCTGGTACGGGTTGTCGGCGGCATGGGCCGACGTGGCCGGTGCCACGGTCAGCACGGCGGCCGCGGCGGCAGCGGCCAGGAACCTTCGGGTCTTCGTTGTCACCTGGGATCCTCCCGGGGGTTGGGGATCGATGGCCGTCAGTGTCAGCGGCGCCGCGCGGGCCGCGCATCGGCGAAATCACCGGCCTTGTAACACGGACGAAATCGCACGTTGCGAAAAGTCCCTTCCGTCCCGGGTCCCGTGAACGCGAGACTCGTGCCCATGGTTGATGCACAAGCAGTGCAAGAACCTTGGGGGCACTCCCGGGAGCTGGCCGTCGTCGACGAGCTACTGCGTTCGGCTGCCGGCGGGCACGGCGGCGCGCTGGTCGTGACCGGCGAGCCGGGGTCGGGGCGGTCGGAGCTCCTGCGCTCGGCGGCCCGGCTGGCCGGCGGATGGACGGTCCTGGCCGCGCCGGGCTACGCCGACGAGGCCGGGATCCCGTTCGCGGGCTTGCGGCGCCTGCTGGGCGGCTCGTCGTGGGAGGCCGTTCGGGCCGCGGCGCGCGAGCGGCCGGTGCTCTGCCTGGTGGACGACGCACACCTGCTCGACCGGCCGTCCTGGGACGCGATCCGGCAGTTCGCCCGGCGGATCGGCGGCAACGAGGTGGCCGTCCTGGCCGCCGCGTCCTTCCCGGCGCCGGGCGGGCTGCCGGTCCTGCCGCTCCGGCCGCTCGACGATCACGCGGCGCACCGGCTCCTGCTGCGCGTGGCGCCCGATCTCTCCGACGCGGTGGCCGCCGGGATCATGGCCGTGGCGGCCGGCAATCCGGCCGCGCTCACCGATTTGGCCGCGGCACTCACCTTGCCCGAGCGGCGGGGATTCGCCCCCATGCCGGTCGGCCTGCCGCCGTCGAGCCTGCTCGGCCAGCGCCTCCGGGCGAGTTTGTCCGCCCTCCCCACGCCCACTCGCGCCGCGCTGCTCACCCTGGCGCTCTCCACCAACTTTTCCGATTTATCGGATTTGTCGCCCGCAGAGGCCGCCGGTCTCGTCTCGATCTCCCCCTGCGGAAGCGTCCGATTCGTCCCGCCCGTCCTGCGCTCGGTGATCTGCGCGGACTCGACGCTCGAGGAGCGCCGCCTGGCCCACCTCACCCTGGCCCGGCACACCACCGGCCTCTCCTCCCTCACGCACCGCGCCGCCGCCGCTCTTCCCACCCGAGATCCCGCGCTTTCCCGCGAGCTCGTCCTGGCCGCCGCCACTGCCGCGCCTCCGCTTGCCGCACTTTCCTTCCGGTACGCCGCGGAGCTCGCCGACGATCCGGCCGGTCCACTGCTCGCGGCCGCCCGCTCGTTCTGGCTAGCCGGCCGCCCCGACGAGGCCGTCCCCCTACTGCACCGCGCCGCCACCCACGCCGCGGCCGACGGCCCGCCCGGCCAATGGCCCGACGAGTCGCCCTCACTGCCCCAGGCTGCGGTGCGGGCGCGGGCTCGCGGGCTGCTCGCCGAGATCGGGCTGCGTGGTGACCCGCTGCCGGCCCGTGACGCCCTGCTCGACGTGGCCGCCGAACTGTTGCCGGTCGACGTCCCGGGCGCGCTGTCGGCGCTGCTGCTGGCCGGTGAGGCGTGCTGCCGGGCGGGCGATCCCGGCCGGTACATCGCGCTCGTGCGCCGTCTCGAGGCGCCCGGGCCCTCGCCCGCCGCCGCCCTCGCCTACCGGCAGGTGGTGGGCGTCGCGGCGCTGTTGCGGGGCGACGACGAGGCCGCGTTCGCGCAGTTCCGGGCCGTCCTCGCGCTGGCGGCCCGGGTCGACGACCCGGCGCTGCTGGTGGCGGCCGCGATGGCCGGGATCATGGTGGGCCAGGATCGCCGGGGAGCGTCGCTGGCCGGCCGGGCCGCCGCCCTGGCCGCCGCCGGTGGGGCGTTCGCCCTGGTGCCGGCGGCACTGGAAGCGACCGCGTATGCCGAGCTCGCGGCCGGGCGGTACGACGCCGCCACCACGGCCGCCCTCGACGGCGCTGCCGCCGCCCGCCGGTACGGCCGCCTCGACCTCGCCGACAGCCTGCTGGCGCTGCTCGCGGTGCTGGCAGGGCTGGTCGGCGACCGGCCGACCGGGGAGCTGCGCTGCCGCGAGGCCACGGCCCGCCACCAGGAGGCCCGCGACCTCACGGACTGGGCGTACGCCCTGCTCGATCTGGTCGAGGGACAGCCCGCCCGGGCCGCGTCGCGCCTCGCCGCGATCGTCGCTGCCCCGCCCGGCCGGGGGTCGGCCGTCTTGCGGGTGGCCGTCATCCCGCACCTCGTCGAGGCCGCCGGCGGGCCGTCGTCTGTCCCGCGCCTCGTCGAGCCCGCCGGCGCGGAGTCCTCGCTCGACGCGCCGGCCCTGCTGTTCGACCGGTGGGCGTCGCGCACCGGGGAAGCGCCCTGGCTCGCCATGCGGTCCCGGTGCCGCGCGCTGCGGACCGGCGACGCGGTGGCCGCCGACGACCACTTCCGGGAGGCGCTGCGGCAGCACGACGCCGGCTTCGCGCGGGCGCACACCGAGCTCCTCTACGGCCGCCACCTGCGCCGGGGCCGCCGTCACCTGGAGGCCCGGGACCACCTGCGGCAGGCGGCTGGAACATTCCAGCTCCTGGGCGCCGGGCCGTGGGCCGCGCAGGCCGTCCGCGAGCTGCGGGCCGCCGGGGAGCGCGTCGCGGCCCTGACCAGCGCGCCGTGGGGCAGCCCGCCGTGGGGCAGCCCGCCGTGGGGCAGCCCGCCGTGGGGCAGCCCGCCGTGGGGCAGCCAGCCGGGCAGCCAGCCGGGCAGCCTGGCGTCGGGCCGCCAGCCGGGCCGCCTGGCGGAAGGCCGCGAGCGAGGCCGCCTGGCGGAGGGCCGCGGGCCGGGCCGCCTGGCGGAGGGCCGCGAGCCGTCACCGGGCGCACCGGCGATCCCGGCGCTGACCGCGCAGCAGGAGCGCATCGCCGGGCTGGTCGCCGACGGCGCCACCAACCGCGAGGTCGCCCAGCAACTGCATCTGAGTCCCCGCACCGTCGACCACCACCTGCGCAACGTCTTCGCCCGGCTCGGCGTGCGATCCCGTACGGAACTGGCCCGGGTCTTGCGGGATTGACGTCTCCAATGTGGACGCTTATGGTGATCCGCGGGGCGGTGCTTGGAGGACTAGAGCATGCGCCGACCGCGGGTCAAGCCCGAGCACGCGACGTTCCGCACCGCCGACGGCCGCATCCGGCTCGGCGGCAGTGTCCACGGCATAGCGGCCGAGGTCGCCGACACCACGGGCGCGATCTGGACCATGCTCCGCGCGGCGGACGGTAGCCGTACACCCGAAGAGATCTCCGACGTCGTGCTGGCGGCGCACCCGGATGAGCAAGCGATCGCGGTGCGCGCGGCCTTGGATCAGTTCGCCGACGCCGGCTACCTCGATGACGCGGCGGCACCCCCGCCACCGGAGCTGACCGAGCGGGACGTCGAACGCCACGGCAGCGCGCGGATGTTCTACCGCTGGATCGACCTGCGCCCTGGCGGCGACGGCTGGGGCCCGCAACTGCGGCTCAAGCGGGCCCGGGTCGTGGTCGTCGGCGTCGGCGGCACCGGTGGCAGCGCGGCCCTGGCACTCGCCGGCAGCGGAGTCGGGCGGCTCCACCTCGTGGACGGCGACACGGTCGAGCTGTCCAATCTCAACCGCCAGTTGGTCTTCCGCGAGGCCGACATCGGGCGCCCCAAGGCCGAAGCCGCGGTCGGCCAGCTCCGCGAGCGCAACCGGGACATCGAGATCACCGGCGAGACCACGCGGATCGGCGGCGTGGGCGACCTGCGACGGCTCGCCCGGGTGCACGACGTGCTGGTGCTCTGCGCCGACCAGCCACCGGAGATCCGCTCGTGGGCGAACCGGGCCTGCCTCGACGCCGGGACCCCCTGGGTGGACGCCGGCTACCACGGGCCGGTGCCGAAGGCGACGGCCTACCGGCCAGGGCTGGGCGCCTGCTACGAGTGCCGCCAGAGCAGCCTCCGGGCGACGCTGCGCGAGATCGTGCCCGCGGCCGCCGAGACCCTCGAGCGGGGTGCCTTCAACGCGGTGATCGCGCCGACCGCCGGGCTCTCCGGCCACCTCGCGGCCCACCTGGCACTCGGCATCATCACCGGCGTCCCCGCGATCGAATCGGGCCAGCGGCAGGCGGTGGGCCTGCTCACGGACGCCGACGACGGCACCACCCACTGCGCCCGCGACCCGCACTGCTTCGCCTGCGGTGAGCCGTCGTGACGGCCGGGCTGATCGCGGGTGGGACCCGGGTGCGCCTGCACGACCTGAGCATGCGGGCCGACGGCGACGAGTGGATCGTCGGGCGGGTCGAGACCGGCGACTTCATCGCCGTGCCGGCGCTGGCCTGCGAGATCCTGCGCCTGCTGGGCGAGGGTCTGACCATCGATTCCGTACGGGATCGGGTGCGCGCGGCCACCGGTGAGGACGTGGACGTCGCGGGATTCGCGGGCTCGCTGATGGAGCTCGGCTTCGTGGCGGAGGTCGACGACGAACGGCTCGACGGCGCGGAGCCCCCGCGGTCGACCCTGCCGTGGCTGCGGCCGGCCCACGTTCGCTGGCTGCTGACGTGGCCGACGGCGGTGGCCGTGGCCGTGCTCGTGCTCGCGGCCGTGGTCGCCGTCGCGTGGCGGCCCTCGCTCGCGCCGCGCTACGGCGACCTGCTCTGGACCTCGCGGGGCAGCTTCGTGCTGGCCGCCTCGGCGATCACCGCCTGGCTCATCATCGGGCTGCACGAGCTGGGGCACCTCGCGACCGCCCGCGCGGTGGGAGTGCCCGGCCGGATGTCGCTGAGCACGCGGCTGCTCTTCCTGGCCGCGCAGACCGACGTGAGCGGCATCTGGGCCGCGCCCCGCTGGACCCGGATCGTGGTCTACCTGTCCGGAATCGCGGTCAACCTGGCGGTGGCCGCGGCCGGCGTGCTCGTGCGGGTGTGGGCCGCGCCGGGGACGCTGCCGGACCGCCTGGCCGCGGTGACCACCATGACCGCGCTGGTGCTGCTGGTGTCGCAGTTCTTCGTTTTCATGCGGACCGACCTCTATTTCGTGCTGCAGGACCTCAGCGGCTGCCGCAACCTGTTCGCGGACGGGTCGGCGTACGCGCTGTGGTGGGCCCGTCTCCGTCGCGGGCCGGACCCGAGCCCCGCTCTTCCGGCGCGGGAACGCCGGGCGGTCCGCTGGTACACCGTGCTGCTCGTGGTGGGCAGCGCCATCAGCCTGGGTGTCGCCTTCACGGTCACCGTTCCGGTCGCCGTCACCCTCATCGCCGATGCCGTCACGAGCCTGGCCCACCCGGCCACCGCGGCGGCCCGGCTGGACGCCGCCATCACGATCACGCTGATCGGCGGTTTCTGGATCGTCTGGGGCCGATCCTGGTGGGCGCGTCACGGAGGCCGCGTCCGCTCGTACGCCCGGCGCCGACTCGCCGGCCGGGCGCGGATCTCACCCCCGGAGGAGGTGAACAGAGATGACGACGATCGTGATCCGTAAGTTGGACAAGGTCGAGACGACCCAGGAGTGCGGAACCTCCTCCTGACGTCTCATCCGGCCGTCGCCGCCGCGTCCACCCCCCGGGCGTGGCGGCGACTCGTCATCGATCGAGGTGCCCCTTCAGCGGTGCAAGATCGTCGGCCCGCACGCGAACCTCACCACTGTCCCGGACCGCGGCGTGCACCAGGCGGACCGCGTAGGCGACCAGGTCGGGGGCCTCGCGCTGCAGGAAGTGCGCGGAGTCGTCGGCGACGATCAGGGGCGTGCCCATCTCCCCGGCGAGCCGGCGCTGGCTCACCCGCCACAGATCCTCCGCGGCGGGGTGAGGCGGCGGGCCGCTGTTCCTCTTGCCGTGGGTCCGCACCAGCACGGCGGCGGGCACGGCCGGAACGGACGCCGACAGCACCTCCACGTTCCCCGTGACGATGTCCAGCTCGGTGGCGCCGGGCTCGTCCCCGTCCAGCATGGGCTCATCGCTCGGCTCCAGGTGGAACTGCGGAAGCGCACCGTCCACAATGACCAGCCCCGCCACCCGCCGCGGATGGGCTCCCGCGAGCGCACGCACGATGAGCGCGCCGAACGAGTGGCCCACCAGCACCACCGGGCCGGTCACCCCGTTGTCGTCCAGCAGCCGCACCAGCTCGTCCGCGAAGCCGCGGTACGACAGCGGCGGATTCGGGGCGGGCCGCGCCGGCACACCGCCGATGCCCGGCCGGTCGTACGCGATCGTCTCCAGATCCTTCAACCGATCGCGCACCCCGTCCCAGTTCTCGCTGCGGGTGCCGAGGGCGGAGACGAAGACGATCGGCGGTCGGACTCCCGGCGCAACCTGGAACGTCATCCACGAACAATATCGACGATCAGCAGCGGCCGCGCTCCTCTCCGCTGTCGCCGGCGCCCTTTCTCCATGTTTACTCCGATTTTCGCAGTCGCCGGCGCCATCCTCGGACCGGCGCGACGCGCGCATGGTGAAGGGCCGCCGATGGTCGCGGCGGCCGGCGGGCGACCCAGTGACGGCCGGCTATGGGTTGTCGCGTCTGAGACCGTTAACAACGCTCCCGCTCGATGGTTGATCGGCGGGCGGACCGCCGAAACCTGGCAGATACACCCTGGACACCATCCACCACCTCCGGAAACGCTGTCAAGGTGCGGTTTTTCCACGTCAGGGCGACCGGGGATCAATGTCACGAACCCGTAACGCCGGTGTAGCTGGGCCTTGACAGCGCGTGCGCGGCGCACGCATGTTTGCGTTCACAATTTCGGCTCGCCAAGCGCAGTATGCGGCGGTTCAGCCGCCCGCTCCCCCGGGTTCCCCTCACCCAGCGCAAAGGACGATTTCGCATGAAGGCACGTCGCAGGATCACCGTTGCGGCCACGGCCGCCGCGGCGGCGGTTGCTCTCACCGCCTGCAGCACCGGCTCCAACTCGGGCTCCACCAGTGACGACAGCTCGGCGGCGCCGGTCGCCACCGCCCTGGGCTCCGCCAACGCCGGCGGCGTCCCGGCGGCGATCACCGCGGCCGGCGGCACGGAGCTGCTCACCACGGCCAAGCCGGACGGCGTCTCGGCCCAGTACGGGCCGATGTGCAAGGGCTCCGACCTGGGCATCGCCAAGATCGACTTCACCAAGGACACGATCGGCTGGGCGCAGTCCGAGAAGGAGGCGAACCCCTTCCGCATCGCGTCGACGAAGTCGCAGATCGAGGCGGCGAAGGCGAAGGGGTGGAAGCTGCTCACCACGAACGCCCAGTCGAACGTGCAGCAGGAGAACACCGACATCAAGGGCATGATCGACAAGGGCGCCAAGGCGATCATCTTCTCGCCGATCAACTCGACCGGCCTCGGCGACGCGATCGCGTACGCCAAGTCGAAGAAGGTTGCCATGATCCCGGTCGACCGGAACATCACCGGCGTCCAGGGCTGCAAGGACGTCGGCCCGCAGCTCGGCTCGGACTTCGTGGAGCAGGGCCGCCGCGCCGCGGACGCGATGATCAAGGCAACCGGCGGCAAGGCCAAGCTGGCGATCCTGCTCGGCGCCACCGGCGTGAACGTCACCGACGACCGCACCGCGGGCTTCCTCGACCAGCTCAAGGCCAAGAACGCCAGCGGCATCGAGGTCGTCTTCCAGCAGACCGGCGACTTCACCCGGGAGAAGGGCAAGAGCGTCACCGAGACGATGCTGCGGGCCCACCCGGACGTCAACGCCATCTACGCCGAGAACGACGAGATGGGCCTGGGCGCGCTGGCCGCGCTCGACGACGCCGGCAAGTCCGGCACCAAGAACGTCCACATCGTCTCGATCGACGGCACCAAGGGCGCCGTGCAGGCCATCGTCGACGGCAACTTCGACGCCGTGATCGAGTCCAACCCGGCGTTCGGCCCGGCCTCGCAGGCCGCGCTCGAGGCGTACGTGAACGGCGACGGCGCCCCGGCGGTGACCATCACGACCGACAACCAGTACGACAGCTCCAACGCCGCCGAGGCTCTGAGCTCGGGCAAGGCCTACTGATGACCACGCCGGTGTTGGCTGTCACGTCGGCCAGTAAACGGTTCGCCGGAGTACGCGCGCTTGAGGATGTCTCCATCGAGTTGCACGCGGGCTCGGTGCACGCGCTGGTCGGCGAGAACGGGGCCGGTAAGTCGACGCTGATCAAGCTGATCACCGGCGTGTATCAGCTGGACAGCGGATCTGTTCGGCTGCGGGGCGAGGAGGTGGCCTTCGACTCGCCCCGCAGCGCACAACGGGCCGGGATCGCCACCATCTACCAGGAGGTGCATCTCGCGCCGCAGCTGAGCGTGGCCCGGAACTTCTTCCTCGGCCGCGAGCCGACCCGGTTCGGCTCGCTGGACCTCAAGCGGATGAACCGGAACTCGGCGGAGGCGCTGCGGCGGTACGGGATCGTCGCGGACGTCAAGCGCCCCCTCGGCGAGCTCGGCCTCGGCATCCAGCAGATGGTCGCGATCGCCCGCGCGGTCGAGACCGACGCCAGCGTCGTGATCATGGACGAGCCGACGTCGTCGCTGGAGCCGCGCGAGGTCGACCTGCTGCTCGACCTGGTCGCCCAGCTCAAGGCCAAGGACGTCGCGATCGTGTACGTCTCGCACAAGCTGGACGAGGTCTTCCGGGCCTGCGACACGATCACCGTGCTGCGCGACGGCAAGCTGGTCTCGACGGGACCGACCAGCGAGCTGACCCGCCGGCAGCTGATCTCCCGGATGCTCGGCCGGGACGCGGCCGAGCTCGACGAGAGCGGCCGTACGCGCCTGGGCCGGCGCGAGCTGGAGGACGGCGAGCCCGTGCTGCGGGCCGAGCACCTCAACCGGCGGCTGATCCTCGAGGACGTGTCGGTGGTCGTGCGGCCGGGCGAGGTGGTCGGCCTGGCCGGCCTGCTCGGCTCGGGCCGCAGCGAGACCGCGAAGGCGATCTTCGGCGCGCTGCCGCTGGACTCGGGCGACATCAGCGTGGACGGCAAGCCGCTCACGCACCAGACGCCCGCCTCCCGGATCCGGCAGGGCGTGGCGATGCTCCCCGAGGACCGCAAGGCCGAGGGGCTCATCCCGGACATGTCCATCCGGGACAACATCGGCCTGGCCGCGCTTCCCCAGCTCACCCGGTCGGGCCTGGTCTCCCGCAAGCGGGTCGACGACATCGTCAAGACGTTCATGACCCGGCTGCGGATCAAGGCGGCGAGCCCGCTGCAGCGCGTGAGCGAGCTGTCCGGCGGCAACCAGCAGAAGGTGCTGCTGGCCCGCCTGCTCTGCCTGAACCCGCGGGTGCTGCTGCTGGACGAGCCGACCCGGGGCATCGACGTCGGGGCCAAGGCCGAGGTGCAGGCCCTGGTCGCGGAGCTGGCCGAGAAGGGGATGGCCGTGGTGCTCATCTCCAGCGAGCTCGAGGAGGTGGTGGAGGGCTCGGACTCGGTCGTGGTGCTGCGCGACGGCGCCCAGCTCGGCCGTCTCGTCGGCGACGACATCACCGAGGACAAGATCATGGACCTGATCGCGGACGCCGCGTCCGAGCAGATAGAGGCGTCGGAGCAGATAGAGGCCGAGAAATGACGACCCTGGCCGCCAACCTCCGCGACCGTACGGCGATCGCCGCCTGGACGCGCGAGCACGGCGTGTACCTGGCCCTGCTGGTGCTGGTCGTGTTCAACGCGATCGCCACCCCCAACTTCCTCACGGTGGACACCGTGCAGCTGCTGTTCTCGCAGGTGCCACCGGTGATCATCGTGTCGCTGGGAATGGCCCTGGTCATCGGCACCGGCGGCGTCGACCTGTCGGTCGGCTCGATCATGGCGATCGCCAGCGCGGTGCTGGCGAAGTTCGTGACCGGCGGCTCGCCGATCGGCGTCGCGATGCTCGCGGCCGTGGCCGCCGGCCTGCTGGTCGGCGTCTTCAACGGCCTGGTCGTGGCGATCGCCCGGGTGCAGCCGATCGTCGCCACGCTGGGCGTGCTGGTGGCCGGCCGGGGCATCGCCCTGGTCATCACCGGTGGCGCCCTGGTCGAGCTGTTCGTCCCGGTCTTCAAGGACATCCGGCTCGGCAAGTTCCTCGGCATCCCGTACGTGATGATCGTGGCGGCCCTGCTCGCGGTGGCGGTGTCGTTCCTGGTGCGCCGCACCGCCTTCGGATACCGGCTGCTCGCCGTCGGCGGCAACCGGCGGGCCAGCGTGCTGGCCGGCCTGCCGGTGCGCCGCACGCTGGTCGTGGTCTACGCGATCTCGGGCACGCTGGCCGCGGTGGCCGGCGTGATCGCGACCGCCCGGCTGCGAGCCAGCGACCCCTCCTACATCGGCCTGCTGATGGAGCTGACCGCGATCACCGCGGTGGTCGTCGGCGGTACGTCGCTGACCGGCGGTCGGGTGCGGATCCTCGGCACGGTCACCGGCGCGATCCTCATCCAGCTGCTGGAGACCACGCTCGTCTCGCACAACGCGCCCGACTCGGTGGCCCGCATGGTCGAAGCACTGATCATCATCGCGGCCGTCTACATTCAGCGACCGGCAAGGAGTTCACGGTGACCGCCCCCGCCCCCGCGACCAAGCAACCACCGGTGGCGGTCGCCGCCGACCACGGTGGCCGGGAGGCCGCGCGCGCCCGGGCCCGGGCGCTGACCTCGCTGATCTCGCGCAACGGCGCGGTGGCCGTGCTCGTGCTGGTGGTGCTGCTCGGCGCGCTGCTGGTGCCGAGCTTCGGCAAGCCCGACAACCTGCGCAACGTGGCCCTCGCCGCCTCGTTCATCGGGATCATCGCGGCCGGCATGACCTTCGTGATCATCTGCGGCGGCATCGACCTGTCGGTCGGCTCGACGTACGCCCTCGCGACGATCATCAGCGCCATGTACGCCCCGCGCGGCTCGTTCATAGCGGTCGGGTACGCGCTGCTCGCGGCCGGGCTCGTCGGCCTGATCCAGGGGCTGATCATCGCGCGGCTGCGGCTGCCCGCGTTCATCGTGACGCTGGCCGGCCTCACCGGCGTCCGCGGCCTGGTCTACTACATCACCAACGAGGGCAACGACCACCCGCAGATCGAGGGCTTCCGGGCCTTCGAGACGCTCGGCACCGGCTCGCTGGCGACCATCGGCACCCCGGTGTGGATCATGCTGGTGGTGTTCGCGATCGGCTGGTGGGTGCTCAATCGCACCCCATTCGGACAGTCCGTTCAGGCAGTGGGTGGCAACCAGGGCGCCGCGGAGCTGATGGGCTTGCCCGTCAAGCGCACGCAGACCATCGTGTATGTCGTGAGCGGCCTGTGTGCCGGCCTCTCCGGCATTCTCACCACGGCGCTCTCCGGCGGCGGCCAGGAGGCGCGGATCGGTGACGCTTACGAACTGTCCGCCATCGCGGCCGTGGTGATCGGCGGGACCCTGCTCTCCGGCGGCGTCGGCTCGATGGTCGGCACCCTCGCCGGCGTGCTGCTGCTGTTCGTGATCCAGAACCTGATCGTGCAGGGCGCCAACCTCAACTCGTACGTGCAGCAGGTCGTCTCCGGCGGATTCCTGCTGGTGGTCGTCATCCTCCAGGCGGTACTGAGCCGCCGAGCGGGCACGGCCGACACATGATCCCTGGCCCCCCGCCCCAGCGCGGGCCGGTGATGTCCGATGTCGCGGCCCGCGCCGGCGTCTCGCACCAGACCGTCTCGAGGGTGCTCAACGGGCACCCGCACGTGTCGGCCACCACCCGCACCCGTGTGCTGGCCGCGATCGCCGAGCTCGGCTACCGGCGCAACCTGTCGGCCCGGGTGCTGGCGACCGGCCGGTCCAACGTGATCGGCGTGGTGGCCCAGAACACCACGCTGTACGGACCGTCCAGCATGGTGCAGGCCATCGGCGAGGCGGCGCTCGGCGCCGACCTGTCGCTGACCGTCGGGCACGTGGCGGGGTACGACGCCACCGCCGCGTCCCGCCGGATCGTCGAGCGGCTCGTCCAGCAGGGCGCGGCCGGCCTGGTCTTCATCGCCCCCGTCGACGCGGCCGCCGAGGCGATGCGCCTGGTGCCGGGCGGGGTGCCGATCGTGACCGTGGACGGGCTGCCCGAGTGGCAGTCCGCGAACGTCTCGGTCGACCAGTACACCGGCGGGCTGCTCGCCACCCGCCACCTGCTCGAGGCCGGCCACCGCACGGTGTGGCACGTGGCCGGTCCCGAGCCGTGGCACGGCAGCCGCGCCCGCGAGGAGGGCTGGCGGGCCGCGCTGGCCGAGGTGGGCGCGGTGGCGCCGCCCATGCCGCGGGCCGGCTGGTCGGCCGCGTCCGGCTACCAGTGCGGGCGGATGCTCGCCCGGATCCCGGACTGCACCGCGATCTTCGCGGCCAACGACCACGTGGCGCTGGGCATCATGCGGGCCATGGCCGAGCAGGGCCGCCGCATCCCCGAGGACGTCAGCCTGGTCGGCTTCGACGACGTGCCCGAGGCCGGGTACTTCCATCCGGGGCTGTCCACCGTGCGGCAGGAGTTCGCCGAGGTGGGCCGGCAGGCGGTGCGGCTGCTGCTCGACCAGCTCGCCACCGGGACGAGCTCGGCGGAGTCGGCGCTGGTCGAGCCGGTGCTCATCCCCCGGGCCACGGTGGCGCCGCCGGGCAACCAGGAGAAGGCATGAGGGATCTGCTCCGCGAGGTGCTGGAGGCCAACCGCCGCATCCCCGCCGCCGGCCTGGCCACGCTGACCTGGGGAAACGTATCCGGTGTCGACCGCGGAGCCGGGGTGTACGTGATCAAGCCGTCGGGCGTGCCGTACCACGAGCTCGACGTGGAGAGCCTGGTCACCGTGGAGATCGAGACCGGGCGGGTGGTCGGCGGCTCGCTCCGGCCGTCCGTCGACAGCGAGACCCACCGGGTGCTCTACCAGGCGTTCCCGTCGATCGGCGGGATCACCCACACGCACTCCACCTCCGCGGTCGCGTTCGCCCAGGCCCGGCGGGACATCCCGGTGCTCGGCACCACGCACGCCGACACCTTCGACGGGCCGATCCGCTGCACCCGCGACCTCACCCCGGCCGAGTGCGAGCGCGACTACGAGCGCAACACCGGCGTGGCCATCCTCGACACCCTGGACGGCGAGTGCGACGCGGTGCCGGCCGTGCTCGCCGCCAGCCACGGCCCGTTCACCTGGGGCGCCACCGCCATGGCGTCGCTGGAGACGGCGATCGTGTGCGAGGCGGTCGCCGAGATCGCCCTCCGCACGCTCAGCCTCGACCCGTCCGCCGCTCCCCCGGCCCACCTGATCCGCCGGCACCACACCCGCAAGCACGGCCCGGACGCGTACTACGGAAACCTCTCGGAACGAGGATGAGCATGAATCCTTTCGACGGCCGCGAGATCTGGTTCCTCACCGGAAGCCAGGGCCTCTACGGCGAGGACACGCTCGCCCAGGTGGCGGCGCAGTCGCAGCAGGTGGTCGCGCAGCTCGACGGTTCCGCCGACATCCCGGCGCCGATCGTGTGGCGGCCCGTGCTCACCGACTCGGCCGGCATCAAGGCCGTGATGATCGCCGCGAACGCCGACGACCGCTGCGTCGGGGTGATCGCCTGGATGCACACGTTCTCGCCCGCCAAGATGTGGATCAGCGGGCTGGAGGCGCTGCGCAAGCCGCTGCTGCACCTGCACACCCAGGCGCACCGGGAGCTGCCCTGGTCGACCATCGACATGGACTTCATGAACCTCAACCAGGCCGCGCACGGCGACCGGGAGTTCGGCTACGTGCAGACCCGGCTCGGGGTGGCGCGCACGACGGTGGCCGGGCACGCGTCCGAGCCGCGGACGGCGTCCCGCGTCGGCGAATGGGTGCGCGCGTCCGTCGCGGTCGCGACCATGCGGTCGCTGCGGCTGGCCCGCTTCGGCGACAACATGCGCGACGTCGCGGTCACCGAGGGCGACAAGGTGGAGGCCGAGCGGCATTTCGGGGTCTCGGTCAACACGTACGGGGTGAACGACCTGGTCGCCGTGGTCGATGCGGTGCCGGACACGGCCGTCGACGAGCTCGTCGCGGAGTACTCGGACCTCTACGAGCTGGCGCCGTCGTTGCGCAAGGACGGCGACCGGCACGAGTCGCTGCGCTACGGGGCACGCATCGAGGCCGGGCTCCGCCAGTTCCTTTCCGCCGGCGGTTTCGGGGCGTTCACGACGAACTTCGAGGATCTCGGCGGGCTGCGGCAGCTGCCCGGGCTCGCGGTGCAACGGCTGATGGCCGACGGGTACGGATTCGGCGGCGAGGGCGACTGGAAGACGTCGATGCTGCTCGCCACCTTCAAGGCCGCCGCGTACGGCCTGCCCGGCGGCACCTCGTTCATGGAGGACTACACGTACCACCTCGGGCCGGGGCCGCAGCGGATCCTCGGCGCGCACATGCTCGAGGTCTGCCCGTCGATCACCGCCGGCACTCCCTCTCTGGAGATCCACCCGCTGTCGATCGGTGGCCGTGAGGATCCCGTACGCCTGAAGTTCTCGGCCGCGCCGGGCCCGGGCGTGGTCGTCGGGATGTGTGACATGGGCGACCGCTTCCGGCTCGTCGGCAACGTCGTGACCCTGGTGCCGCCGGACGCCGAGCTGACCGCGCTGCCGGTCGCCTCCGCGGTCTGGGAACCGGCCCCCGACCTGCCCACCTCGGCCGAGTGCTGGCTGATGGCGGGCGGTCCGCACCACACCGTGCTGAGCACCGCGCTCGGTGTCGCCGTCGTCGACCAGTTCGCCGAACTCACCCGTACGGAATTGGTGATGATCGATGAGGCGAGCACTCCCTCGTCGATCCGCCGCGAACTCCGCTGGAACGCCGCGTATCAGCTGCTGGCGGGCGGGCTGCGGTGACCATATATCCTGCCCGCAACAGGCGGATGCGGGGTGTCGGTGAACGTGAAACGCGGACGGCCGCCGGGCATGATGGACGTCGCCCGGCTGGCGGGGGTGTCGCACCAGACCGTCTCGCGTGTGCTCAACGAGCACAAGAACGTGAGCGAGCAGACCCGGCTGAAGGTGCGGGCGGCCATAGCCGAGCTGGGCTACCGGCCCGATCGAGCGGCTCGTGCGCTGGTCACGGGCACGTCCAAGGTGATCGGCGTGGTCGCGCAGAACTCGTCGCTGTACGGGCCGGCGTCGATGCTGACCGCGTTCGAGGAGGCCGCCCAGGCGACCGGCTTCGCGGTCAACGTGGGCAGCGTGCGCAGCCTCGACGAGCGGTCCATCACCGAGGCCGTCGAGCGCCACCTCGACCAGCGGGTCGCCGGGCTCGTCGTGATCGCGCCGGTGGCCAGCGCCGGGCCCGCCCTCGAGCACCTGCCGGCCGACGTGCCGCTGGTCACGATCGACGGCGATCCGGAGCGGTCCAGCACGCTGGTGACCGTCGACCAGGTGGCCGGCGCGCGCGCCGCGACCCAGCGGCTGCTCGACGCGGGGCATCGCACGGTGTGGCACATCTCCGGGCCGTCCGACTGGTTCGACGCGGCCGGGCGGGTACGCGGCTGGGAGGACACGCTGACCGAGGCCGGCGTGGAGATCCCGCCGCTGCTGACCGGGGACTGGAGCGCGGCATCGGGCTACCGCAACGGCCAGCTGCTGGCGCGCCTGCCCGACGTGACCGCGGTCTTCACGGCCAACGACCACATCGCGCTGGGACTGCTGCGGGCGCTCAACGAGCACGGCCGGCGGGTGCCCGGCGACGTGAGCATCATCGGCTTCGACGATGTGCCGGAGGCGGCCTACTTCACGCCGCCGCTGACGACCGTACGACCCGATTTCGCGGCGGTGGCCATGGCGACCCTGGACCTGCTGATGGCCCAGGTGGAGTCCGGGCCGGCCGGCGTCGGAGCGCGCCGCACCATCGCGCCGGAGCTGATCGAGCGCGATTCGGTGGCCGGGCCGGCCTGAGCCCCGCCGCTGTCGCCGGCAGGGTGGAACTTCGGCACGGAGTCGTCGGCGCGTACGATATTAGATTGATGTTTGTCGATGGCAGTACGCGCGGAATTGTCCGTTGAGACGCGGCTACGACGGCGTCTTGACACGGCTGCTGTGATCGTTAACATTTCTTGAAACAGCGTCGTAACCGTTCAGCAAACTTCCTGTTTGTGAACGTGAACAACGATGCGTGCGGATCCCCCGCCGGGGCCATCAGGGGAGTGATGGTCTCGGCGGGTCCCATGTGGCCGGGTCGCGCGTAAGCTGTTCCGGTGCCGCCGCCGCTGCTTCTGGTCCTCGATGGGAACAGCCTGCTGCATCGTGCCTACCATGCGGCGGCCTTCGGGGAGCTGCTGGCGCCGGACGGTTCGCCGGTCTGGGCGCTGCACGGCCTGGTGGGATACCTGGCGCGTGCCGCCGCCCACCTCTCCCCCGACGCGGTGATCGTCGGGTTCGACTGCCCGGTGTCGTCGGAGCGCAAATCCTGGTATCCGGCGTACAAGGCTCATCGACCGGACAAAGCGGACGCACTCGTGGCCCAGCTCGCGGTGGCGCCGCTGCTGCTGGCCGACTGTGGGGTGTGCACGGTGGTGCCGCCGGCCTACGAGGCCGACGATGTGCTGGCCAGCGCGGCCGCGGCGGCGCGGGCGGCCGGCTGGCAGTCGGTGCTGATGACCAGCGACCGGGACGCGTTCGCGCTGATCGACGAGACCACCTCGGTGCTGCGGGTGCGCAACGGCGGCTTCGACGAGGCCGTGCTCATCGACGAGGCGGCGCTGCCCGCGCTCTACGGCGTCACGCCCGCGCAGTACCGGGATTTCGCGGCGCTGCGCGGAGATCCTTCGGACAACCTTCATGGTGTACGCCAGTTCGGCGCCACAACCGCGAAAAAGCTGCTGGCGGCATTCGGTTCGGTGGAGGCCGCCTGGGAAGCGCCGGCGTCCTCACTCGAGGCCGCCGTCGGGGCGCAGGCAGCGGCCTTCTTCGCCGAGCCCGCCTCCCGGGAGATCGTATCGCGGAACCGGCGGCTCATGAGCATGCGCGGCGATCTCGAGCTGCCCGGGCTGGCGTCGGCGCGGCTCCCGCTCGACTACCTGGTCATGCGGCAGGCGCTGCGGGCACGGGGGATCAATCTCGGGCCGTCGCTGTGGGCGCTGGTGGGTGGCGCGCCCCCGCCGCCGTCCGCACAGGCGGTCGACGAGACGCCGGAGCTGCGGCCGTGGGTCTTCCGGAACGGCCTGTCGGCGCGCCGCGATCCGACGCCCGGTCAACTGTCGCTGTTCTGAGTTTCTGAGGGGGCTCGCTGTGTGGACCTTTGCCGTGGCACGGGACGATCTCGGCAAGACGACCCTGGTCTCCGACGACGACACGCCCTCCCCCGGGCCCGGCGAGGCGCTGCTGCGGGTCGACCGGGTGGGGATGACCGCCAACAACGTGACGTACGCGGTGCTCGGCGAGGCGATGCGGTATTGGCAGTTCTTCCCGTCCCCGATCGGGGCGGAGTGGGGGCTGCCGCCGCTCTGGGGGTTCGCCGACGTGGTGGCCTCGCGGGCGCCGGGCGTGCTCGAGGGGCAGCGCTTCTACGGGTACCTCCCGCCGTCGTCCCATCTGATCGTGCGGGGCGGGCGGGTCGACGACACGGGGTTCCACGACGTCTCGCCGCACCGGGCGGACCTGCCCTCGCCGTACAACTCGTACCGCATCACCACCGGGGACCCCGCCTACCGGCACGACCAGGAGGACCTGCTGATCCTGCTGCGGCCGTTGTTCTTCACGTCGTTCATGCTCGCGGACTACCTGATCGACAACGCGTTCTTCGGGGCGTCGTCGCTGGTCGTGTCGTCGGCCTCGAGCAAGACGGCGTACGGGGCCGCTCTCTCCCTGTACGGGCGCGGGCCGCAGTTGATCGGGCTCACCTCGGCGGGGAATGCCGGCTTCACGCGCTCGCTGGGCTGCTACGACACGGTGCTGCCGTATTCCGATCTCGAGTCCTTGCCGCCTTCGCCCGTGGTCTATCTGGATCTGTCGGGCTCGCCGGATTTACGGCGGGCGCTGCGTGATCGCCTCGGGGCCTCGCTCGTGCGCGACATCGCGGTGGGCCTGACCGGACAAACTTCCAACATCGACACGGCCGACGAGCTGTTCTTCGCGCCGGTGCAGATGAGCAAGCGCCGCCGGGAGTGGGGGCGGGACGAGCTGGACCGGCGCTTCGCCGCCGCCTGGCGGGGGTTCGCCGGCGAGGTGAGCGGATGGCTGCACGTCTCGGTCGGGTCGGGGCCGGCCGGGCTCGTCGACGCCTGGTCGGACGTGCGGGCGGGACGGGTGCCGCCGAGCGTGGGGCGCGTCGTCAAGCTCTGATCCCCATCCTCTGATCCTTATCGGCAAGTGTCTTCACAGATCGACGCGGCTTTATGTAGCGTCGGGTCATGCGCGTCACTCTCGCCGCTCTGCTCGCTTGCGCCCTGCCGTTGACCGCCGCTCCGGCCGCCGCCTCGGCCGCACCTCCCCGGGTGACCCTCGGCAGCGTGATTCCGGCGCCGGTCTCGGTGCACGCCGACGGCTCGACGTTCTCGCTGACGGCCCGGACGGTCATCGAGTCGCCGTCGTCGGCCCGGAACGTCGCCGATCGGCTCGCTTCGGCGCTGCGGCCGGCCACCGGGTATCGACTGCCGATCATGGCTCAAGCCCCGGCGGGCGTGCCGGCGATCGCGCTGGTTCCTGGGCACGCGGGCGGGCAGCTGGGCGCCGAGGGCTACCGGCTGAGTGTGCGCCGGTCGGGGGTCACGCTCCGGGCCAACGAGAACGCCGGGCTCTACGCGGGCGTGCAGACCCTGCGGCAGCTGCTGCCGGCCGCGATCGACGCCGCGACACCGCAGCGGGCCCGGTGGACGGTGCCGGGCGGGGACATCGTGGACTATCCCCGGTTCGGCTATCGCGGGGCGATGCTCGACGAGGCCCGGCACTTCCACACGCCGGACGAGATCAAGGCGTACATCGACGAGCTCAGCCGATTCAAGGTCAACTACCTGCACCTGCACCTCGCCGACGACCAGGGCTGGCGGATCCAGATCGACTCCTGGCCGCGGCTGACCACGGTCGGCGGCGCGCCCGGCACCGGGGTGGACGGGGTCGGCGGCGGATACTTGACCAAGGCCCAGTACCGGGACCTGGTGCGCTACGCGGCCGCGCGGTACGTGACGATCGTGCCGGAGATCGACATGCCGGGGCACGTGAACGCGGCCCAGGTGGCGTATCCCGAGCTGACCTGCGACGGGGTCGCGCCGCCGCCGCGTACCGACACCGACGTCGGCTACAGCTCGCTCTGCATCGGCAAGGAGGTCACGTACAAGTTCGTCGAGGACGTGATCCGCGAGCTGGCCGCGATGACGCCCGGGCCGTACCTGCACATCGGCGGGGACGAGGCGCAGGCGACCACTCCCGCCGACTACTTGACCTTCGAACAGCGGGTGCTGCCGCTGGTCGCGAAGTACGGCAAGACCGCGTACGGCTGGAACGAGATCGCGGCGGCGCCGGCGGCCTCGTCCGCCGTCGCGCAGTACTGGGGTCTGGACACCTCGAACCCGACGCTCGCGGCCGCCGTGGCCAAGGGCACGAAGGTGGTCATGTCGCCGGCCAACAAGGCCTACCTCGACCAGAAGTACGACCCGTCGACCGTGCTCGGCCTGGACTGGGCGGGCTACATCGAGGTGCGGACCGCGTACGACTGGGACCCCGGCACCCTGCTCAGCGACGTGCCGGCGAGCGCGGTGCTGGGCGTCGAGGCGCCATTGTGGTCGGAGACGCTGCGCTCGCTCGACGACATCCAGTTCATGGCGTTCCCCCGGCTCGCGGCGATCGCCGAGCTCGGCTGGTCCCACTCGCACGACTGGGACTCGTTCCGGGCGCGACTCGGAGCGTACGGCTCGCGCTGGGTCGCGCAGGACGTCAACTTCTACCACTCACCCCAGATCGACTGGGCCGGCTAGCTCAGTCGTTCGACACGCGGATTCCACTGTCCCGCAGCTCGGATTCGACACGCAGCCGCTCGAGGTCCCGATCCATGCCCTCCAGCGCATGAAGATGCTCGGTGATGCCGAGCGCCGCGCAGGCCAGCGTCAGTCGTTGGTCGTAGGCATGCTTGACCGCGGCCAGCCAACGGTCGGACTGCGCGACGGTTGGCGATCGGCGCTGCTGGTCAAGGCGGCGGAGGTCGTACGCGATCTGCTCGATCGACGGCACCGTGGTGAGCGGCGGTGCGGCTTTTGAGGGGTTCCGTAGCGCAAGATCGAGTCGGCGCAACGCCGTCTTCTCGCGCCGTCCCCGGCGACGCCACCGGCCCCGCTTCCGCAATCGGTACCAGGACGTCAACGAAGGCATCATCGGTGCACGACCAGGTGCTTTGTGCTCACGGCGGTCCGCCTCTCGGATGCGTTCTGCGCCGGCCCGCCGGCGTACCTATAGGGTCTCTCGGCTGCGGTCGCGTGCAATATCAAGAGCGGACGCCGGACATGTCGGTTCGCCGACTGACTTCGGGCTCCGTTACGCGATGCCGGTTCCGTCACGCGATGCCGGCTCCGTTACGCGATGCCGGCCAGGGCGGCTATCGCGTCGAGCTGGAGGCTCAGGCCGATGGCGAACTGCTCGTCCCAGTCGCGGGCGGCCTGGTAGGGGTCGAGCTCGGCGGTGATCGGGGCGCGCGGGCCGAGCGGTGGGCGCCACTCGGCGCCGGCGGCGCGGCCCTGCTGCTCGACGACCAGGTAGCCGATCACGTAGCCGCCCCACGTGCGGTGGGCGTCGAGCAGCGCGGAGCCGCTGAGGCCGGCCCGTTTGAGCGCGCCGTACTGCGCCTCGAGGGTCGCCGCGGCCCGCTCGTGGCGGCTCGGGCGGGACAGCAACACGGGCAGCAGGCGCGGGTGGGCGTTGACCATGTCGCGGTACTGGTGGCTGAGGACGGTCAGGTCGGCCCGCCAGTCGCCGGTCGGCGCCGGGGGCTCGGGCGCGATCGTGGCCAGGACCTCGTCGAGCAGCTCGGTCTTGCTCGCGAAGTGGTGATAGAGCGCCATGCCCTCGACACCCAGCGCGCGGCCCAGCTTGCGCATCGACAGAGCTTCCAGTCCCTCCCCGTCGACCATGGCGATCGCCGCCTCGACGATTGCGGCACGGCTCAGCATCTTTACACCGTAAAGGAGCGCGCTTTACGGTGTAAAGATGCGAGAGAAGTACGGAATCGACGCGCCCGGGGTCGTGCGAACCTTCGCCGCGCTGGGCGTCGTGCTGACCGTGGTCAGCGGCTTCGTCTACGCGCTCGCGAATGCTTGGTGGGCGTACGTGATCGCCACGGTGCTGCTGCTCACCGCTCTCACCCTCCTGACCCAGTCGCTGTGGATGGTCTACAGCAGCCTCGTCGGCAAACGGCGCGTGTGGGAGCGTGCCCTCGCCGACCTCCCCCTGCGCGGCGACGAGCGGGTCATCGAGGTCGGCCCGGGGCGCGGGGCGGTGCTGGTGACCGCCGCCCGCCGGATCCCGTCCGGCCGGCTCGCCGGGGTCGACATCTGGCGACCACAGGACCAGTCCGGCAACGGGCGCGAGGCGCTGCTGGCCAACGCCCGCGCCGCCGGCGTCGCCGACCGAGTCGACGCGCACGACGGCGACATGCGGCAACTGCCGTTCCCGGACAACGACTTCGACCTGGCCCTCGCCAGCCTCGCCATCCACAACCTGCCGCCCGCCGACCGGGCCGGCGCGGTCACCGAGCTGGCCCGGGTCGTGCGCCCCGGCGGCCACATCGTGATCCTCGACTTCGAGGCCACAGCCGGCTACGCGGACGCGCTCCGGGCGGCCGGCGCCTCGGACGTCCGCGTCTCCGGCCTCCACTGGTCGATGCATCCGCCCACCCGCGTGGTGACCGCGGAAGCATCCCGTCCCAGTCGCACCGCTTCCTGAGCTCCACGCGGTGGCCGCTTGAGCTCCACGCGGTGGCCGCTTGAGCTCCACACGGTGGCCGCTTGAGCTCCACACGGTGGCCGCTTGAGCTCCACACGGTGGCCGTCGAGTTCTGCGGCGGGGTTCCGCGCTGATGGGCGGCGCCGGGGAGCGCCGTGTCTCGTCGCGTGTGGGGTGCGCTTACGTCCGCGGGTGGTAGAGATTGCGGCGCGGTCGTTGTTGCAGGTCGATCCAGGGTGGTGGCACGAAGGTCGGGAGCCGGTCGGTGCCGAGTTCGGCGCGCCAGCCGCCGTCGGGGGCGTGCAGCAGGCGGTGATGGTGCCGGCAGAGCAGCACGAGGTTGTCCAGGTCGGTGGGGCCGCCATCTGACCAGGAGCGCAGATGATGGGCGTCGCACCAGCGGGCGGGGCGGTCGCAGCCTGGGAAAGCGCAACCGCCGTCGCGGACAGTCAGGGCGCGGCGGAGCGCGCCGTGGGCCAGGCGCCGACCGCGCCCGGCGTCGAGCACTTGGGAGGTGCCGCCGAGAACCAGCGGCAGGATGCGAGCGTCGCACGCCAGCCGTCGCACGGTCGCTGCGGAAATCCGCTCACCGTTGGGCAGTATGCCCGGGCCCAGCGCACCGACACCCTGCGCGCCCGGCGAACCCGCGCCCGACCGACCCGAGCCCACCGGACCCGCGCCCGACCGACCCGCGCCCGACCGACCTGTGCCCGGCCGACCCGCACCCGACTGAACCGCGACCGACGGAACCGCGCCCGACGGAACCGCGCATACCGCGGCGGCGAGTGGGTTGAACCGGATGGTCAGCGCTAGCTGGGGTGGTTCGCCGCCGTCGTGGGGGAGTTCGGCGGTGCGTAGCGCCAGCCGGCACACATCTACCAGGGCGTCGGCGCGGCGTTGGGGGAAGGAACGGTCGTCGCCGGGAGCCGGGCCGGACAAGGGCTGCAGGGCGGCGGTGACGATGGCGGCGTCCTCAATGCCTAGCGCGCCGGAGAGGCGGACCATGCCGTCGACGGGCATCGACAGGGTGAAGCAGCGTTGACGGTGGGCGCGGGCCTCCGCTCGGCGCAGGGCTGACTCGTCGGCCTGGTCGGCGATCTGCGGGGCGAGGTGGGCCAGGATGCGGTCGCCTAGCTTGCGTAGCTGGTGGGCGGGGAACTGGGTGGCCATGCCGATCAGCGTGGCCTCCGCCTGCTCGGCGAGGGCATCGGGCGCATCGTGCGGGCCACAAGCGTGGCCATCGATCGGGGTGGTGTCCTCGCCGGTGTCCGGGTTCGCGTCTGGGTCGGTGTCCGGGTGCGCATCGGCCTGTAGGTCGGCGAGGGTGGCGGGGAGAGCGTTTACCGCGTTGGCGATCACGGTGGCCTGGCGCAGGTCGATCACGCCGTCGAGCAGCGCCTGCTCGGCGGCCGGTCGGGAACTTAGGGCCGCCGCGGCTTCGGCCAACTCACGGGCCGGCTGCGGATCGAGGCGCAGAAGGTCGCGCAGCCAGCTGGGGACGGTACGGTGGCCGTACTGAGCGGGCAGGTTGCGGGCCGTGGTCTCGCGGATGACGCGGATCTGCAGGGTGGCGCTCGCCTGCTGCAACCGATGGACGGCTCGCAGCAGATCCAGCAGCTCGGCGTCGGGCAGGGGCCACAGCGGGCGGCCGGCGGCCTTGGCCGCTTCCTCACCCCAGCGCGTGACCTCGTCGAGCATGCGTCAAGTATCGAACATGCGTACGACAAAAATGGTTGATCAAGCAAAGGGCGGCGTCAGGGTGCCGCGCGGCGGTCGGCGGCCGCGTAGGAGGCGGCGGCGGTCACGGCCGAGACGGCCAGGACCGATGGCCAGGAGCCGATGCGCTTGGCCAGGGGGTGGGACAGGCCGAAGGCCACTACGTAGGTCGCCACCAGGGCGCCGGTCACGGCCGGGTTGGTGCGGCGGGCCCACTCGCGGCCGGCCAGCACGCCGCCGGCGGCCAGGACTACGCCGCCCAGCGGGCGGATGCCGGTACGGCGGGCCAGCTGCCAGCCGCCGATCAGGGAGCCGGCGGTGATCGCCGCCGTGGGAACGCGCATGGCACCGACCGTACACCGCGGACGGATCGGAACAGCGGAGGTTGACCGGTTCAGTGGGCCGGAGGATATTCATACGCTTGAATGCGATAGGGGGAGGCGGCATGCCTGGGATCAGCCGGCGACGGGCCCTGCAACTGGCGGCGGGCGCGACCGTGGCCGCCAAGCTGCCCGCGGCCGGGCCGGTGGTGCCGCGGCGGGAGACTAGCTTCGACGAGGGGTGGCTGTTCGCCCGGGGCGAGGTGGCGGGCGGCGAGTTGCCGGGGCTGGACGACGACGGCTGGCGCCGGCTCGACCTGCCGCACGACTGGGGCATCGAGGATCTCCCGTACGCGATCTCCGACGACGGGGCAGTCACGGCGGACGCCTCGGTGCTCACCACCCAGATCCCGCCGGCGCAACCCGCTCCCCCGGCGGTGATCGGGCCGTTCGACCCGGCCGCCAGCACCGGGGGCGGCTCGACCGGGTACACGGTCGGGGGCATCGGCTGGTACCGCAAGCACTTCGACAACCCGGGGAGCCGGGTGGAGCTGCGGTTCGACGGCGTCTATCAGAACGCGGACGTCTGGCTCAACGGCGTCCACCTCGGCTTCCACCCGTTCGGGTACACGCCGTTCGCCTTCGACGTCACCCCGCACCTGGTAAGCGGGACGAACGTTGTCGCGGTCCGGGTCGACAACAGCGGCCAGACGAGCCGGTGGTATTCGGGGTCGGGCATCTACCGCCACACGTGGCTGACCGTCACCGGCGCCACGCGCATTCCGCTGTCCGGCCTCACCGTGACAACGCCGGTCGTGACGGAGCGGCGTGCCACCGTACGTGTGGAGATCGACCTGGATGGACCACCCCCGGACCTGGTCCGGGTCACCCTGCGCGACCCCTGGAATCATCCGGTTGCTCGCCGTGAGGCGGCACCCGGCACGCCGATCGACTTCAGCGTGGACCGGCCGGCACTGTGGGACACCGGGCACCCGCACCTCTACACGGCGCACGCCGAGCTGCTGCACCACGGCCGGCCCGGCGACGCCACCGAGACCACCTTCGGCATCCGCGAGCTGACCTGGGACGGGCAACTGCGGCTCAACGGCCGGCCGGTCCAGGTCGTCGGCGGCTGCATCCACCACGACAACGGCCCGATGGGCGCGGTCGCGCTCGGCCGGTCCGAGGAGCGCCGGGTCGAACTGCTGCAGGCGGCCGGCTTCACCGCGCTGCGCACCGCGCACGACCCGCCCTCGACCGCCCTGCTCGACGCCTGTGACCGGCTCGGCATGCTGGTCATGGACGAGTTCGTGGACATGTGGGACACCGGCAAGACGCCGCAGGACTACTCGGTGCATTTCGCGCAGTGGTGGGAGCGCGACCTGACCAGCATGATCCGGCGCGACCGCAACCACCCGAGCGTCGTGATCTGGTCGCTCGGCAACGAGATCACCGACAACACCGGCGGGGTACGCGGCGCGCAGATGGCGCAGCTACTGCGGACGCTCGACGCGACCCGGCCGATCACACTCGGTGGCGGTTCGACCTTCACCGCCGACGACCCGTCCTGGTCCTACGTCGACATCGGTGACGTGCACTACAACGCGAACGGCAAGGGCTACGCGCAGATGCACGCCGCGCATCCGGACAAGCCGATGACGCACAGCGAGGGGTTCCCGGCGACGATCCACCAGGACGCGGTCTTCGTCGACGCGAACCCGTGGGCGGTCGGCACCTGGATCTGGGCGGCAATGGACTATCTCGGCGAGTCGGGCATAGGTAAGACCCTCATGGCGCCCGCGGGCACGGCCGCTTCGATCGGCGACCAGAGCGTGATGCCGGGCTGGTCGATCGCGCGGCTGCTGCACCACGGCTGGGGCGGCTTCGGCTACCCGTATCCCTACTTCCAAGGCAATTGCGGCGATCTCGACCTGATCGGACAGCGCAAGCCGCAGAACCACTGGCGGGCGGCCGTCACCGGCGTGAGCCCGGTCGAGCTGCTGGTCGAGCGCCCGGTCGAGCCCGGCACCGAACAGGTCGCGGTCTGGTGGGGCTATTACGACGAGCTCGAGAGCTGGACCTGGAACGTTCCGGACGGGCACCCGATGGTGGCGCGCGTCTACACCCCGGGCGACCACGTGCGGCTGCTGCTCGACGGCGAGCCGGTCGCCGAGGGCGTGCCCGAGCGCTGCGCCGTCGCGCTGACCGCCGGCTACCGGCCGGGCGAGCTCACCGCGATCGCGAGCCGGCAGGGCCGGGAGATCGGCCGCCGCACGCTGCGCACCACCGGCCCGGCCGCCGCGATCCGGCTCGTCCCCGACACGCGCAAGCTCACCACGAGCCGGGACGACCTCGCCCACGTCCTGGTCACCATCGTCGACGCGCACGGGCGGCTGGTCCCGGACGCGGTCCATCGGGTCGAGTTCGCCGTGCGCGGCGCCGGCACGCTGGCCGCGGTGGGTAACGGCAACCCGCACAACGCCGACAGCTTCCGGCGGCCCCGGCGCCACACCTGGCACGGCCGCGCGCTCGCGATCCTGCGGCCCGCGAAGACCCCGGGAGTGGTCACGCTGACCGCGTCGGCGCCGGGTCTGCGTCCGTCCGAGATCTCCCTTCCCGTACGCGCGAAGGACTGAACCGCGGCCGGCGCAAAGGACTGAACCGCGACCCGCGCGATGGACTGAACCCCCGCCGACGCGAAGGGCTAACGGCCGGCCCGCGCGAAGGACTGAACCACAGTCCGCGCGAAGGACTGAACCGCAGACCGCGCGAAGGACTGAACCGCAGCCCACGCGAAGGGATGAAGCGCGACCGAAACGCCCCGCCCGGAAGGGTGATGGGCGTTTGGTGACGTGGCGATCGGGGAAACCCGACGGACGGGAGCGGATCATCGACCGTGTGGCTCTTGCGGCGCTGGTCCACCATGGAAAGGCTTCTTGCAATGGGTACGTAATACTTGACCGCTGTTCATGGCCGGCGTCGTGCCCGGGGAGCCCGGACCGAACTCCCCCGCCGATCCCCCGGAGGCGCCGCGTGACCGACCCGCACACCGGACTCGCCGACCTGATCGCCCTCGTGCGTGCCGAGGCGCTCAGGCTCGGGCGGGACGACCTCGCCGCGCTGCTGCCCGCCGCGCCCGGCGGCCGCGAGACGCCGCGCCCGCCGCGGGTGGTGGTCTCCGGTGCCCCGGGACGCGGCAAGTCCCGGCTGATCAACAGCCTGCTCGGGCGGCCCGGCCTGAGCCCGGTCGGGAGCCGGCCGACGACCGCCGGCTGGATCGAGTTCCGGTACGGTCCCGAGGACGGCCTCACCGCGCTGATCACCGACGCGCGCGACCCCGGCTCGCCGCGCCGCCGGCCGATCGCGCTCGGCGACCTGCACGCGTACGTGTCGCTGAATGAAATCACCGAATCGGTGCTGGGCGTCGACGCTCGGCTCGACGCGCCGATCCTGCGCGACCTCGTCCTGGTCGACACCCCGGGGGTGGGCGGCCCGCACGCGGCCTGGCACGCGGACGCGCTGCTGTTCGTCAGCGACGCCGCCGGGCCGATCGGCGACAACGAGCTCAGCTTCCTGAGCGTCGCCACCCAGCACATCGAGACGATCGTGGTGGCGGTCAACAAGAGCGACGTGATCGGGCACGACCGCGCGCTCGCCGAGACCCGCCGCCGGCTGGCCTCCCACCCCGACCTGGCCCGGATCCCGGTCTTCGCGACCTCGGCCCGGCTCGCCGAGCAGGCGGGCCGGCCCGGCACCCCGCAGCATGTCTCGGTCCGTCTCACCGAGCTGGCCGGCACCCGGCAGCTGGTCGACCTGCTCACCTACTCGGCCACGGCGGCGATGCGCCGGCGCCGGTCCGCCGCGCAGGCCCACCGCACCACGGCCGTGACCCGGGAGCTGCTCGCCCATCTCGACCGGCTGGCCGGGCCGGACGAGCTGATCGACGCCGAGATCGCCACCGTAACCACCCTGCTCGACGGCGGCGGGCTGCTCGGCGCGCGCTTCGAGGAGGCCCGGAACACGGCCACCCAGCGGTTCGCCGCGTACGCGGACGGACTCGGCAACCGGTATCGCGACACCGCCGACTCGGGGCCCGCCGGCGAGCTGGACACGCTGGCGCCGCGGCTCGCGATCGGCCTGGCCGTGGCCGGGGTGTCCGCGCTGGACGAGACGCAGGACAGCATCCTCGAGGCGGTGCGCGACAGCCTCCGCGACGAGGTGCTGCTGCCGCCGGCCGCCGAGCTCGGCCCGCGGCTGCGCACGCCCGAACCGCTCGGCCCGCGCCGCACGGCCGGGGAGAGCGAGGAGGCCGCCCGCGCCCGTGACCTGCTGCCCACACTCACCGGCCTGGTCACGGGCTCGGCGATGGTGCTGTCGCTGCTGGCCGGCGCGGGTGTCGTCGGCGCGGACATCGCGCTGGCCGCCAGCGCCGGGTGGTGGCGGCTGCGCGGCGAGGTCGGCGCGCAGCGGCGCACCCGGCTTTCCACCTGGGTGGAGGCGGCGGTCGCCGAGGCCAAGTCGGCGTTCGACGGCGAGCTGCGCCGGCGAGTGGGCGCGGCCCGGCAGTACGTGGCCGAGGCCGTGCCCGATCTGCTGGAGGCACGGCGGGAACGGCTGCTCCGGCTGCGCGCCGGCCGGCCGGACGCCGAGGCGGCCGAGTCGTCCCGGGAGACATTGAACAAGGTTCTCGACGAGCTGTCCCGCCACAGCGTCGCCTGACAGGCCATAATCGACGGTCATGGGGGATCTTCGACTGACCCGCCGGCGGTTGCTGTTCACGACCGCGCCCGGCGTTCTCGGCATCACCGTCCTGGCCGGCTGCACCTCCGACAATCCGGACACACCCGCCACTCCCCCGCCCTCGCCGGTCCCGGCGGCCAGCGGGGCGGTCGCGGGTGACTGGCGGCGGGTCGCGATGGCGGCCGTGTCGGCGTACATCCTCGTTCGCGGCGCCGAGGTGGCGATCGTCGACCTCGGCCTCCCCGGCTCCGCCAACGCGATCGAGGAAGGGCTCAAGTCCGCCGGCGCGGATTGGCGCTCGGTGAAGCACATCGTGCTCACCCACCAGCACCAGGACCACGTGGGCGGGCTCCCCGAGATCGGTCCGAAGGTGAACGCCGCGATCTACGCCGGGGAGGGCGACCTCGCGTCGATCATCGCGGAGAAGGAGCTGAAGCCGCTCAAGGACGGCGACGAGCTGTTCGGGATGCGGATCGTCAACACGCCGGGGCACACGCTCGGGCACATCTCCCTCTTCGAGCCGGCCACCGGAATCCTCGTGGCCGGCGACGCGCTGCGCACGGAGGCGGGGCTGACCGGCTCCAACCCCGAGTTCACCGCGGACGAGGCGCAGGCGAACGCTTCCGTGCGCAAGCTCGCCGAGCTCGACGTGAAGGCGATCCTCTGTGGACACGGGACCCCGCTGACGGCGGGCGCGGGCGCGGCGCTGAAGCAGCTGGCGGCCAGCCTGTCGTAGCGGGTCCGGGCCGGTCAGGTCCGCGGGTCGTCCGTCGCCGCCGCCGATTCGCGCTGCCCGCGGACGTCGGCGAGCCGGTCCGCCAGGGCGCTTTCCATGGCCTCGTACGCGTCGCTGCCCAGCACCAGGCGGCGCGGCGCCGGCTCCACGTCGACGCTCGCGATCATCGCGCTCGCCATCCGGGCCGCGTCGCCGATGCCCTGGGCGGTGCGCTCGGTGAGGATGCCGCGGATCCGGCTCGCCGGCGTGTCGTCGTACGCCTCGATCCGGTCGGCGAGCACCGAGCTGCCGTAGCGGAAGTTCGTGCGCGCGCTGCCCGGCTCGACGATCGTGACGCCGATGCCGAACGGGGCGACCTCGCCGGCCACCGCGTCCGCGAAGCCCTCCACGCCCCACTTGGTGGCGTGGTAGAGCGATCCGCCCGGCCACGCCACCTGCCCGCCGACCGACGACAGCTGCAGGATCCGGCCGGCGCGCTGCCGGCGCAGGTGCGGCAGCGCGGCCCGGATCAGCCGGATCGAGCCGGTCAGGTTGGTCGCGATCTGGTGCACGACCTGCTCGTCGGTGAGCTCCTCGGCCGCGCCCATGAGCCCGTACCCGGCGTTGCTGACCACGACGTCGACACGCCCGAGCGTGGCCCACGCCTGATCGACCACCGCGGTGATCTCGTCCGGGTCGGTCATGTCGAGGTGGGCGGCGTGGAAGGTGGCCGGCCAGCGCTCGGCCAGGTCGTCGACGCTGCCCTTCGCCCGGAAGGTGCCGAGGACACGATCGCCGCGGGACAGCAGCTGCTCGCTGAGGTGCCGGCCGAAACCGCTGTTCGCGCCGGTGACGAGCCACGTTCGTTCAGTCATGCCTCGTAGCGTCGCCCGCTGCCGCGTGACCAGCCATTCCTCCGCTGAGGGGGGTGCCGGCAGGGCCACCCTTCCCGGCCCGGCGCGGCCTATCGTCGTGAGCGTGAACCTGATCGGGGAGTACCTGCGTGCCCGGCGCGAGCTGATCCGCCCCGAGGACGCCGGGCTGCGCGACAACGGGCATCGGCGGGTGCCCGGGCTCCGGCGGGACGAGCTGGCCATGCTCGCCGGGATCAGCACCGAGTACTACACACGCCTCGAGCAGGGCCGCGATCGCCGTCCGTCGCCGCAGGTGCTCGACGCGATCGCCCGGGCGCTGGGGCTCGACGAGGACGCCACCGCGCACCTGCACGCGCTGGGCACCCCGTCGGCGCCGCGGCGCCGCAGACCCGAGCGGGTCCGGCCCGGCGTACAACTTCTGCTCGATGCCTGGCAGACCACTCCCGCGTACGTCCAGGGACCGTTCCAGGACGTGCTGGCGGCCAACGACCTGGCGGTGGCGCTGTCGCCGATCTTCACGCCGGGCGGCAACATCCTGCGGGCCGTGCTGCTCGACCCGGCCGTGCAGGAGTTCCTCCCCGGCTGGCAGCAGCGGATAGGCAGCCTGGTCGCCGCGCTGCGCCTGATGACCGGCCCCGACGTCGACGATCCGCGGCTGACCGACCTGGTCGGCGAGCTGTCGGTGAAGAGCGACCTGTTCCGCCGCCTCTGGTCGCGCCACGACGCCGCACCGCACCCCGGCGGCGGCGTGCACCGGATGCGCCACCCGGTCGTCGGCGATCTCGAGCTGCGGTACGAGAAGTTCGCGGTCACCGGCGCCGACGGGCAGCTGCTGGTCGTCTACCACGCCGTGCCGGGCTCACCGAGCGCCGACGCCCTGTCCCTGCTGGGGTCAACGCTCAAACCCGGGACGGCTCAGCCCTCCTACCACTGAACCGGGGAACTCCTCGACGCCCAGCACCAGCAGCAGGTCGAGGCGCTCGCGGGACTCGTCGCCGGCCGGGGTGAGCACGAGCAGCTCCTGGCCCAGGTCGGGGGTCAGCAGGGTCTCGCAGTCCATCTCGACCGGGCCGACCCGCGGGTGCACGAACGTCTTGCGGTCGGCCCGTCGCACCGCCACCTCGTGCTCGGCCCACAGCCGCCGGAAGTCCTCGCTGTCGGCGCACAGCCGCTCGATCAGCGCGGTGACCACCGGGTCGCCCGAGCGCCGGCCGGCCGCCGCGCGCAGGTCGGCGACCATGCTGCGAGCGTGCCGCTCCCGCTCCTCGGGCGGGTTCACATCGCGTACGGAATTCTCGGTGAACCAGCGGTACGCGAGGTACCGCCGATAACCGGTGTAGCCGGTGAGGTCGCTCATCAGCAGCCGCGCCGCCCGGTTCTGCGCGAGAACCTCGCCGAGGTCGGAGACGACCATGGCCGGGGTGTCGCCGAGCAGGTCGAGCAGGCGCAGCAACCCCGCGCGGGCCAGCCGGGCCACCCCGTCGGCGGGCGGCGGCTGGTGCCCGGCCAGGTGGAACAGGTGGTCGCGCTCGTCGTCGGAGAGCCGAAGCGCGCGGGCCAGCGCGCCGAGCAGCTGGGTCGACGGCTGGCTGCTGCGGCCCTGCTCGAGCCGCACGACGTAGTCGACCGACATGCCGGCCAGCATCGCCACCTCCTCGCGGCGCAGGCCGGCGGTGCGGCGGCGCGGGCCGGCGGCGATGCCGACCTCGGCCGGGCGGATCGCCTCGCGGCGGCGGCGCAGGAAGTCGGCGAGCTGGTCACGCTGCATGACCCCATCGTCCCCTCCTACCCGGCGCGGGAGACAGGGAGCGGCGCTCCCACGATGAGCGCTCCGCTCCCGCCGGACCGGAATCCGGCGCACGGTGGGGACATGCAGACACGAACTCTGGGCCGGACCGGCCCCACCGTCTCCGCGCTGGGCCTGGGCGCGATGGGCATGTCGGCCGGCGCGTACGGCGAACCGGACCGCGACGAGGCGATCGCCACCGTGCACGCCGCCCTGGACGCGGGCGTCACGCTGATCGACACCGGCGACTTCTACGGCATGGGCCACAACGAGATGCTGCTCGGCGAGGCGCTGCGCGGCCGCGATCGGGACAGCTACCTGCTGAGCGTGAAGTTCGGCCAGCTGCGGGGGCCGGGCCGGGCGCACGGCGGTCAGGACGGCCGGCCCGCCGCGGTGAAGAACTTCCTCGCGTACTCGCTGAATCGCCTGGGTGTTGACCACATCGACATCTACCGGCCCGCCCGGCTCGACCCGGCGGTCCCGATCGAGGACACGGTCGGGGCGATCAAGGACATGATCGATGAGGGGTACGTCCGGTACGTGGGCCTCTCCGAGGTCGGTGCCGACACGATTCGCCGCGCCCACGCCGTCCACCCGATCGCCGACCTGCAGATCGAGTACTCGCTGCTGTCGCGCGCGGTGGAGCCGTCGGTGCTGCCGGCACTGCGCGAGCTGGGCATCGGACTGACGGCGTACGGCGTGCTGGGTCGTGGTTTGATCTCGGGGCACTGGAACGCCGACCGGGCGGCCGGCCCCGGCGACATGCGCGGCATGAGCCCCCGCTTCTCGGCCGGCAACGTCGAGCACAACCTCACCCTCGTCGACGCCCTCCGCCGGATCGCGGAGGCGAAGGGCTGCACGGTCGCCCAGCTGGCCATCGCCTGGGTGGCCGCACAGGGCGACGACATCGTGCCGCTGGCCGGCGCCCGCACCCGCGTGCGGCTGGCCGAGGCGCTGCCCGCCCTCGACGTGACACTCACCGCCGACGACCTGGCCGAGATCGAGAAGGCCGTCCCGGTGGGCTCGGCCCGGGGCGATCGCTACCCGGCCGCGTTCATGTCCAGCCTGGGCGTCGGGAACTGAGGCGCCGGGCCCACGTACGCTCGCGCCATGCGTGAGCTGGTGATGCGGTGGCAGCGGGGGTGGACCGTCGCCCGGGGGCTGCCGGCCGCGGACGACCTCGGCGACGGGCTGCGGGTGCGGGGCCTGCAGCCCGGCCGGGACGTCGAGTACGTGGCGTTCGACGGCGACGATCTGGGGTCGGTACGGCGGCTGGCCGAGCGGGTGCACGCGGAGCGCGAGATCACCTGGCTGACCGTCCCGACGAGCGCGCCGGAGCGTGCCGCCGCCGCCCTCGCCGAGGCCGGGCTGGTGCTGCTCAAGCGCGCGGAACAGCTGATGGTCATCGAGCTGCGCGACCACCCGGAGAGCAAACCGGCCGAGCCGTATCGCCTGGAGGTCGAGGGCGGCGCCGCGATCACCGCCACGGTCCGGGGCGACGGGCGGCCGGGCGAGGTGGCGGCGCGCGGCACGATCGGGCTGACCGGCGCCGACGCGATCGCCGACCGGATCGAGACCATGCCGGCCCATCGCCGCCGCGGACTGGGCGGGGTGGTGATGGGCGCGCTGGCCGGAGCCGCCCTGGAGGCCGGCGCCGAGCACGGCCTGCTCATCGCCAGCGAGGAGGGCCAGCACCTCTACCGCAGGCTCGGCTGGCGGCCGGTCGCCGACGTGCTGATCGCGACGACGCCCTAGCGCCTGCGCCGGCGCAGGCGCTAGTCGACGAACGCGCTGACGACCTCGTCGACCACCTCGCTCGCCTCCGAGCCCGGGATGAGGACACCGGTCTCGGCCGCCGTCTTCGTGCTGGTCTTGTGCCGGAACTGGGGTGGCTCATCGGTCCGGGCCGCGGTGAGGGTGCGCCTCTCCTCGAGGGCGTTGTGCACGCCGCCGGCCAGGTCGACGAGGCTGCCCTGGAAGTCGTTCATGAGGTGGACGCGGGCCGGTGGCGCGACGGCCGGGCGACGGGCCGGCTCCGGGACCGGGCGGATGTCGGTGCGCGGGGCCGGCAGCAGGCGCAGCTCGTCGAGCGGGTCGGCGGAGTGGGCGTCGCGCTCGGTCAGCGAGGGAGTGCCGGGGGCGAACTGGTGCAGGACCATGGCCGGGATCGACGCGTGTTCGTAGAAGATTCCCTTGACGGTCCCGGCCGGGATCAGCGGCGAGACAGCGACGGCCGGCACCCGTACGCCGCTCAAAGAGAAGTCGAAGCCGTGGTCCTGGTGCTTGTCGGGTGGGGTCACGGTCTGCGGCGCCACGTGGTCGAAGAAGCCGCCGTGCTCGTCGTAGGTGATGAGCAGCAACGTCGAGGCGAACAGTTCCGGGCTGGCGACCAGCGCGTTGTAGACGCGGGCCATGAGCGCCTCGCCGGCCGTGAAGCTGTCGCCCGAGACGAGGTTGTTGCCGGGGTGCTGGCTGTTGCCCTCGCCCGGGCCGAAACCGTGGTTGGGCTCGATGAAGGCGTAGTCGGGCAGCGTCCCGCGGCGGATGTCGTCCAGCAGACGGTCCATGTCGTGGAAATGGTCGGTGCCGTTCATCCAGAGCTTCGGGTACGCCCAGACCTGCGCCACGCCGTCCACATAGATCGACCACGTGCGACCGGCCTCGGAGAGACGCTCGAAGACGGTCGTGTCGGTGTAGAAGTCCACCTTGATGTTGGCCGTGCCGTGGGAGGTGGCGGCGTGCGCGTACTGCCGGTTGGGCCAGGTCTCGCCGGGCACGGACGCGTGCCAGCCGGTCAGCACGGCGTACTGCTTGGCGAGGAAGCCGAGCACCGGGATCTCGGCCGGCGGGAAACAGCGCATGATGTCGCGGGCCTGGGCCGGGATCGGGCCGCGGCGGCGGGTCAGCCGGGACCAGGCCGTCTTGAGGAAGCCGAGAACCGCGTTCAGGGCCCGTTGCCACCAGGACATCGGCCGCGACGTGCCGTGCTTGATCTTGTGCAGATAGGACGCGATGAAGCCGGACATCGGCGGGTCGCCGGCGATCTGGTCCATGACAGCCTGGTGCGAGTGGTCGGGGTCGGTGCCGAGCACCGGTGACGCGGTCGGCGTCGGGCGCACCCGCGGACTGCCGGGCCGCTTCGGGTCCTCCGGGCAGGAGACGTCGATCCGGTCGAGGCGCGGGTAGTCGGGACTGTCGTGGTCGAGGAATCCGATGAGATGGTCGAACGACCGGTTCTCCATCATGAGGACGACGATGTGCTCGATGCGTTCCCGGCCCGCCACGCGACCTCCCCTGGGTATGGCCGGACGCTACACCGGACGGACGACGCGAGGGATCACCGGAACGGCGTAGCCTGCGGGACATGGGCAGGCCGATGAGCTGTCGCCTGGGCTGGCACAAGTGGCGGACTCGCTCCACCGAGGACGGCGGCCAGTTCCAGCAGTGCACCCGCTGCGACAAGGTCAACACCGACTCCAAGATCCCGCCGGGCGCCGGCGGATTCTAGATCTGGACGCCGTCCGGACCCGAGGCCTCGGGCGGAGATGTTGCGCGCGGCCGGCAAAGATCGACAGCATCGGACTGGTCCCGGATGGTGACACCACGGGCCTGGAAGTTGTCGACGTCCGGCTGTACGCCATTCCTGAGGGCGGCGGAGTGACGATCATCGGCAGCGCCAAGGGCTTCGATTCGCCGGCGCAGTCGGTCCCGGCGAAAGGCAGCACGGTCGGGCCGTGGAACGGCCGGCCGGGCACCGGCTACGAGGTGCTGTTCGGGGTGCGCGGCGCGAAGGCGGGCATGTACAAGTTCAAATCGGTACGGGTCCAGTATCGCGTGGGCGGCAACCGGTACGTCCTCTCCTCCAACGATCGAGTCTGGTTCTGCGTCGGTGTTGACAGTTGCTGACAACGGTGTTCTTTTGTCCCGGCCGGCCAATGGTGGGCGCATGGCCGGAGGAGCACGCTCGCCTAGACCGCGATGCGGTAGCCGACGCCTGGGGTGGTTGTGATGACCGGGGGGTCGCCCAGTTTGCGCCGCAGGCGGCCGACGGTGACGGTGACCGTGTTGGTGAAGGGGTCGGCGTTCTCGTCCCAGACCTCCTCGAGCAGGGCCTCGCTGCTCAGGAAGGCGGGCGCCGCGCGCATCAGGGCCTCCAGGACGGCGAACTCCTTGACCGAGAGGTGCAGCTGGACGCCGTTGCGGGTGGCGGTGCGGGTGATCGGGTCCAGCTCGAGGCCACCGGCGCGCAGGGTGCGGGGGCGGGCGGCCGGCTGGCGGCGGGCCAGGGCGCGCACGCGCAGCACCAGCTCGGGGAAGTGGAAGGGCTTGGCCAGGTAGTCGTCGGCACCCAGGGTCAGGCCGCGGACCCGGTCGTCGGCCGTGCCGGCCGCGGTCAGCATGAGCACCATCGAGCGTTCGTCCCGTGAAGTGATCATCTGGCAGAGCGTGTCGCCGTGCAGGCCGGGCAGGTCGCGGTCGAGGACCACGACGTCGTACGCGTTGAGGTCGATCTTCTCGGCGGCGGTGAGGCCGTCGTACGCGATGTCGACCGCCATCCCCTGGTCGCGCAGGCCCTCGGCGACCACCTCGGCCAGCGCCCGCGCGTCCTCGACGACGAGCACCCTCATGCCGGCACCGCCACGGCCAGCGGCAGCGTCACGGTCACCCGCAGCCCGCCGGCCGGGAGCGCGAACAGGGACACCGTGCCCCCGTGCGCCGACGCCACGGCCGCGACGATCGACAGCCCGAGCCCGGTGCCGCTGCCGGTCCGTTCCGTCCCCAGCCGCTGGAACGGCCGGCCCAGCTCGGCGACCCGGGCGGGATCCAGCACCGGCCCGCTCGACTCGACCACGAGCCGCGCCTCCGACGGATCGGCCGCGGCGACCGAGACCCGCACCCAGCCGCCCGGGACGTTGTGCCGCACGGCGTTGTCGATGACGTTCTCGACGAGCCGGGCGAGCAGGACCGGATTTCCCCTGGTCACCACGTCGGCGTCCAGATCGGCGTACACGGGGAGGGCGGAACCGGAAGCACGCAGAGCATCACCCGCCAGGGCGCCGAGAGAGACCGCGGAGCGGTCGTCGAGCGCGCCGTGCTGAGCCCGCGCCAGCAGCAGGAAGCCCTCGAGGAGCCGGTCGACCCGGTCGAGCTCGGCCCGGATCCGGTCGGACAGCACCGTGGTCTCGGCCGGCACCGGGCCCGGCTTGGCCATCGCCACGTCCAGCGACGCCCGCATCGTGGCGAGCGGGGTGCGCAGCTCGTGCGAGGCGTCGGCGACGAACCGGCGCTGCGCCGCGAACGACTCCTCCAGCCGGGCCAGCAGCTCGTCGATCGTGTCGGCGAGGGCCTTCACCTCGTCGGCCGGGCCGCCCACCGCGAGCCGCTCGTGCAGGTTGTCGGCGGAGATGCGCCGGGTCGCGGCCGTGAGCACCCGCAGCGGCTTCAGCACCCGGCCGGCCAGCAAGCGGCCCAGCAGCAGCGACAGCAGCAGCGTGACGACCAGCCCGGTGACCACGCCGAGCAGCAGTTGCCGGCTGTGCGCCTCGTCGGCCGAGGCCAGCTGCTGCTGCAGGCGCTCGATCTGCTCGGCGGCCGGGGCCGGGGTGTTGCCGACGTGGGCCTGCGAGGTCCTGCGGCTGCCGAACGCCCCGATGATCGCGATGAGGCCGAGACCGGTCACCAGGATCATCGCCCCGTACAGGATCGTGTAACGCGTCCGGACACCCATCGGCCAAGCATGCCGTGCCCGGCCTAACAAACACATGACGTTGACTGTCGCGCCCCCGTTAGGCCCGGATCCGTAGAACTTCGGCCATGGAAGCCATCATCGAAGTCAGCGAATTGCACAAGCGGTTCGGCGCCGCGGTCGCGCTCGACGGCATGACGTTCACGGCCGGGCCGGGACTGGTCACCGGCTTCGTCGGGCCCAACGGCGCCGGCAAGTCCACCACCATGCGGGTCATCCTCGGCCTGGACCGGCCCGACTCGGGGACCGCCCTGGTCGGCGGCCGGCCGTACGCGAGCCTGAGGAACCCGCTCACCCACCTGGGCGCGCTGATCGACCCGGGCGCGCTGCAGCCGGGCCGCTCGGGGCGCAACCACCTGCTGTGGCTGGCCCAGTCGCAGGGGCTGGGTGCGAAGCGGGTCGACGAGGTGCTCGACCTGACCGCGATGCGGCCGGTGGCGCGGCGCCGGGCCGGCGGGTACTCGCTGGGCATGCGGCAGCGGCTGGGGATCGCGGCGGCGCTGCTCGGCGATCCGCCGGTGCTGATGCTGGACGAGCCGTTCAACGGGCTCGACCCGGAGGGCATCGTCTGGATGCGGGGGCTGCTGCGGTCGCTCGCCGCCGAGGGCCGGGCCGTGCTGGTCTCCAGCCACCTGATGAGCGAGCTGCAGGACGTCGCCGGGCACGTGGTGCTGGTCGGGGCCGGGACGGTGGTCGAGTCGTCGTCGACGGCCGATCTCACCGGGCGGTACGGGTCGCTCGAGGCGGCGTATCTCGAGCTCACCCGGGGCACGGGGGTGCTGCGATGATCCGCGCCGAGCTCACCAAGTTCCGCAGCGTACGGGCCTGGGTGGCGGGGATCGCGGTGGCGTTCCTGGCGATCGTCGGGCTCGGCCTGCTCGGCGCGTCCGGCATTCAGCAGGACTGCATGGGTCGGCCGTGCCCGCCGACGCCGACCGGGCCGGGCGGGGAGGCCGTGGACGACCATTTCTCGTACGTGCACCAGACGCTCGACGGCGACGGCGAGCTGACCGCGCACGTCGCCGCCTTCACCGGGATCATCACCTATCCCCCGCCCAACCACGACACGATCGTGAACGGGCTGGTCCCGTGGGCCAAGGCCGGGATCATGGTGAAGGACGGGACGAAGGAGGGCGCCACCTACGCCGCGGTCATGCTCACCGGCGAGCACGGGGTACGCCTCCAGCACGACTTCACCGAGGACAAGGCCGGCCCGGCCAACGCCTCCTGGCTGCGCCTCGCCCGCGCCGGTGACACGATCACGGCGTACGCCTCCGCCGACGGCGCCGCCTGGTCGACGGTCGGCACGGCGACCCTGAAGGATCTTCCCAAGCCGGTGGACATCGGGCTGTTCGTGGCCTCGCCGCAGAACGTCACGTCGGTCGCCAGCCCGCGCGGCGGCAGCCTTGTACAGGCGCGGTTCACCCAGGCCACGGCCGTCTTCGACAGCGTCGACCGCACCGGTAAGTGGGCCTTCACCGAGGTCGGCGACAACGGCATGCAGACCGACTGGGAGAAGAACGACCAGCCGGCCGGCTTCACCCAGGACCAGGGCCGGATCACCGTCTCGGGCAGCGGCGACATCGCGCCCGCTGCCCAGGAGGGCGGCCCGACCATCGCCTTCACGCTCACCGGGATGATCGTGGCGCTCATGGCCGTGATCATCGTGGCCGTCCTGTTCATCACCGGCGAGTACCGCCGCGGCCTGATCCGGACCACGTTCGCCGCGATGCCGGGGCGTGGCCGGGTGCTGACCGCCAAGGCGGCCGTGATCGGCGCGATCACGTTCGTCTGCGGGCTGATCGGCGCCGCGATCATCGTGCCGCTCGGGGCACACGTGGTGCGGTCGAACCACGTCAACCTGCTGCCGACGAGCGCCGGCACACAGATCAGGGTCATCGTCGGGGCGGCCTTGCTGCTTTCGCTCGCGGCGATTTTCGCGTACGCGGTGGGAGCCGCTCTTCGCCGGGGCGTGCTCGCGATCGCCCTTGCCGTCGTCCTGCTCGTCCTGCCCTACCTGCTGGCCACCACCTCGCTGCTGCCGACGGCGGCCGGCCAGTGGCTGCTGCGGTTGACGCCCGCGGCCGGGTTCGCGTTCCAGCAGGTCCTGCCCGCGTACCACCAGGTGGCGAAGCCCTACACGCCGGCCGACGGCTACTACCCGCTCGCGCCGTGGGCCGGGCTGGCGGTGCTGGCCGCCTGGGGCGCCGCGATGCTCGGCCTGGCCGTGCTGCGTGCTCGGCGGAGCGACGCGTGAGGGCCGCGCTGCGCGCCGAGTGGACGAAGCTGCGCACGGTCCCCGACGCCTACCTGGCCGTGCCGCTGATCGCCGTGCTCACCGCCGGCGTCTCGGTCGCCGCGAGCACGGCGGAAAGTGCCGACGTGGTGCATTCGAGCCTGCTCGGCGTCGAGCTGGGCCAGGCCGCGGTCGCGGTCTGGGCGGTGCAGATCCTGGCCGGCGAGTACGGCACCGGCCTGATCCGCACGACGTTCACCGCGCTCCCCCGCCGCCTGGAGGTGCTGGCGGCCAAGGCCGTGCTGCTGCTGGCCGGGGTGCTCGCGGCGAGCGTGCCGGCGATCGTCGCCTCGGTCGTGGCCGGGCACCGGTTCGCCACGGACTATCCGTCGCTCGCGAGCGGGACGGTGCTGCGCGCGGCCGGTGGCGCCGTGATCTACCTGTGCCTCATCGCGCTCATCGGGCTGGGCGCGGCGGCCACGGTCCGCAGCGCGGTGGCCGGCACCGGCGTCGTCCTCGGCCTGCTGCTGGCCCCGGCCGTGCTGACCATGTTCCTCAACCCGGACTGGCAGCGCTGGCTCTACAAGGTGTCGCCGTCCACGGCCGGCCAGACCATCGAATCCACGGTGGACCTCGCCGGCCTGCCGATCGGACCGTGGGCCGGGCTCGGGGTGGCGGCCGCCTGGGCGGTCGCCGCGCTCGGGATCGGGGCGCTCACCCTTCGACTGCGGGATGTGTAGCCTGTCAGGCCCATGGAGTCCCATCGCACGCGGGTGCGCGAGGCGCTGATCCGCGCCGCGCTCGAGCTCACGGTCGAGCGCGGCTGGGACGGCGTGCGGATGGCCGACGTGGGGGCCCGGGCCGGAGTGAGCCGGCAGACCGTCTACAACGAGTTCGGGGGCCGGGAGGGACTGGCCGAGGCGCTCGCCGTGAGCGAGGTGCGCCGGTTCGCCCAGCGGATCCGCGCCTCGCTGTTCGGCACCGGCGGCGACGTGCGGGCTGCCGCCTACGCGGCGATCCTGCTGACGCTGGAGGAAGCCGCCCGTAACCCGCTGGTCAGGGCGATCGTGACCAGCGGGCGGGGCGGGGCCGACGAACTGCTGCCCTATCTGACGACCCGGTCGGAGATCGTGCTGTCCGAGGCGGGCGCGGTGCTCACCGAGTGGGCCCGGGTCCACCTGCCGTCGCCGGCGCCGGCCACGGTGGCGCTCGCGGTCGACTCGGTGATCCGGCTGACCGTCAGCCACATCATGCTGCCGCGGGACACCTCGGCCGGGACCGCCGCCGCCCTGGCCGAGGTGTTCGTCCGGCTCCTCCGCTGACTTCGCGGGCCGCCGCTAGCTGAAGCTGGGGATCGCCGCGTTGGCGCCGCGGCCCTTGGGCAGTTCCCACTCCTCCTGGCGGCCGAGCGCGGTCATGTCGAGCAGGCCGTACGAGCCGCCCATCTGCTCGGTGCCGCGGGCGAACGTCGAGTAGGTGTGGAAGATCTCGTCGTCCTGCCGGAGGAAACAGCTCATCCCCGGCTGCTCCATCGGCTGGTCCTCGGTCTTGAGGATCCAGTCGAAGCCGGCCGCGCGCAGCTCGTCCGGTCCGCGGTAGTTGAACTGGACCGGCGTCACCGACTCGTCCATCGTCACGTGGAAGTCGTAGTTGAAGTCGGAGCCGTACGAGGAGTACATCGGCATCCGCCAGCCGCGTTTCGCCCGGTACTTCTCCAGCTTCGCGAGCGGCGCCCGCGCGACGATCGCGTACACGGTCTCCCGGGCCCCGAGATGCCGCAGCAGGCCGTCGGAGATCTCGTCGACGCCGGCGGTGCAACTGGGACAGCCGTCCTCCCAGTCCGGATGGAACATGAAGTGCTGCACGATCAGCTGCCGACGGCCGTCGAACAGGTCCGTCAGCGTGACCTCGCCGTCCGGCCCGTCGAACCGGTAGTCCTTCTCGACCCGCACCATCGGCAGCATCCGGCGCTTGGCGTTCAGCGCGTCCTTGGCCCGCAGCGCCTCTTTCTCACTGGCCAGCAGCTCTCGGCGCGCGGTCTCCCACTCGTCGCGCGACACAATCTCAGGCAGATTCATGTACGGGTAGACCGCCGCGCCCGCCGAAAGTCATCGGTCCCCCGCATATCCGCAGCGAATTTGGCCGCATGGCGTCAACGAGCCAGGGGCTGCGCGGTCCGGACCGACATGACCACGTCCACGATCGCCTGGGAGGTGACGGCGGCGTATCCGCGGTCGGCCATGAGTGCTTCATGGGTGGCGCCGTCGACGACCCGGTGGACGGCGTTGCCCGACAGCTTGGCCAGGCGATCCTGCGCGGCCGACCAGGCGGCGTCGCTTCCGGCACCGGCGGTCAGGACGACGAGTGGCTTGTTGCCCAGGTCGTGCAGCGCGGCGGCTTCCCGCACCGAGGCGGACGCCTGGACGTACTCGTCGATGGTGCTACGAAGGGTGCTGGCGGTGGCGATGCCGGCCCGGACCTCGTCGCGGGACTGTGCCGGAAGGTCACCGTAGGACGTCTGGGCGTAGAGGCGGCCCAGGCCGAACCGCGCGGCGACCGAGGTGAGCGCGGAGATCCGCCGCAGGGCGCCGGGGCCGTCCGCGGTCGCCGATGCCGCCGGCGCTGTGGAGTCGACCAGCACCATGCCGGCGACCTCGCCGGGATAGCGGTTGGCGAACGCGAGCACGTAGAGGCCGCCGAAGGAGTGTCCGGCCAGCACGTAGGGCCCGGGGACGCCGGCCCGGTGCAACAGGGTGTGCAGGTCGGCGGCGATCCGGGCGCCGTCCTGGGGCGCGTCGGCCGGCTCGCTCCAGCCACGCCCGGCCCGGTCGTACACGCAGACATGGGTGCTGCCGGCGACGGCGGGTGTGATCCACCCCAGGTTGGCGCCCATCTCGCCGCCTCCCGGTTCGAGCACGACGGTGGGACCTCCCGAGCCGGTGCAGCTGAGGTGCAGTCGGTGTCCGCCGACGTCCACCAGCTGTCCCGGCATGGGGTGGGCGTGGGCATCGACTGCCTCGGCCGCGGTCTCGTAGCCGGCGCCGATCGAGGCGAGGGCCAGGACGGCGAGGACGGGGTAGAGCAGTCGGCGGCCGCCCCGGCTCGGCATCCGGCGTACCCGGGCGGTCACCCACACCGTGAGCAGCAGCAGGGCGGGCGGCCAGACCCAGTCGAGCACGGTACGCGCCGACGGGCCGAACGCCGCCAGCAGGAGTCCGCCGAGGCCCATGAACACCGCGGGTGCGGCCGCCCAGCGCTGCGGCGCCGCGGTGAACCGGGCCGAGAGCAGGACCAGCATCGCCCAGCCGGCCGCGAAGCCGATCAGGACGGCGCCCGTGAGAACGTCCTCCCGCGCCGGGACGAAGGGGGCAGCGACCAGGAGCAGCGCGGCGACGAGTCCGGTGGCGAGGGAGGCGGCGACGATCCGGCCGAGGCGATCGCGTGATGCCGGGATCGCCGACGGCGTAGGGGTGAAGGCAGGGCTGGTCATGACGGCCATCTCCTTTGGGCCCGGGGGCAGTGGTGCGTTACGCGCTCCACGCTCCCGGCCGCCGCGTGCCGTCGCCCCGGTCAAGTGGCCAGGGTCCGCGCCGGTGACCTACGACAGATCGAGCCGGGCGAGCTCGCCGCGGGAGGCGACACCGGCCTTGGTGAAGATGTTGCGCAGGTGGAACGCGACGGTCCGGTGCGACACCCAGCACTGGGCGGCGATGTCCTTGTTCGACAGGCCCTGGCGGGCGAGATCGGCGACCTGCCGTTCCATGGGGGTGAGCTGGAGAACGGTGGACACGTCCCGCTTGCGGGCGGTCTCGCCGGAGGCGCGCAGTTCCTGGGCGGCACGGGCGGCCAACGGGCCGGCGCGGAGGTCCTCGAACGTCTCGAGTGCGGCCCGCAGATGGCTGCGGGCGTCGATGCGTCGCTGTGTCCGGCGCAGCCATTCCCCGTACGCGAGGTGGGTGCGGGCGTGTTCGTACGGGTGGGCTTCGCCGGCGTGGTGGGCGAGGGCGCTTTCGAAGAGTTCCGCGGGGCCGGCGGGCGCGCCGAGCAGCGCCCGGCCGTGGTCGGCGACGGCTCTCGCCCACGGCCGGCCGGTTCCGTCCGCGAAAACGGCGAGGTCGTCGATCCAGGCGGCGGCTTGCCGGCGGTCACCGGCGTGGACGGCGGCCTCGATCCGGTCGAGTGCCGCGAGCCGGCGAAGTGAGCTCACCCGGATGCCCGCGAAGTGGTGCAGCGCTGTCCTCGCGTCGCCGTCGTGCGCGGCGCGGGTGCCGCGTGCCCAGCGCCCGAGGTCATGGACGGGCTCGGCAAGGACGCCCAGCGGCCGGCCGGCCGCCGCGTCGAGGTCGGACAGGAGGCCGTCGAGCTCGGTGGCGGGGCGGCCTTGGACGGCGGCGAGCACGGTGAGCAGGCCGAGCGGGACGGCTCCGAGCGGCCGCTGCCCGGTGCTCACGCTGAGCGAGAGCGCCGCTTCGGCGTCTCGGCGCAGGTCGGCCCAGCGGCCCGTGCTGAGCTGCGTGAACCCGAGCCGGGGCAGCGCGTACAGGACGATCATGACGGCTCCCGCGTCGCGGGCGCCGGTGAGCATCCGGGTGAAGCAACGCTGGTGCGCCTGGTCGTCGCCGAGGTGCAGGGCGGCGTTGCCGAGATGCGCCAGCACGTCCGGGTCCTCGAGGCCGGCGCCTTCGCGCAGGGCGTTCTGCAGCGATGCCCGGGCCGCCGGCCAGTCGTCTCCGGCGGCCTGGGTCAGGCTGAGCAGGAGGTGTCCCAGGCATCGGCCGTGCGCGGTGTCGCCGCGCGCGGCGGAGGCAGCGAGGGCGTGGACGTCGTAGGCGGCGCCGCTGTCGGCGCCGTAGGTGCGCAGCAGGGACGCGGCGACCGCCAGCTCGAGGGCACGGGCCGGATCGACGCCGGCCACGCCGCGGGCGGTCACGGTGAAGGTGCGGTGGGCGTCGACGGCGGAGCCGACGTTGACCTCGATGCGGCCGCGGAGGCGCTCGATGTCCGCCCGTAGCACCGTGTCGCGGGCGTGCTCCCGCGCGGCGCCGGCCAAGGTACGGGCGAGGGAAGCCTGCCCGGCGGCCCAGGCGTTGCGGCCGGCGGCGAACAGACGAGCGGCGCGTGCCGGCTCGCCGTCGGTGAGGTCGGCGGCCCGCGCATGGGCCGCGGCGGCTGCGGCGTATCCGCCGCGTTGCTCGGCGCGGGCCGCGGCCGCGTCGAGCGCGGCCGCGACGGCGGCGTCCGGGCCGTCGACCGATGCCGCCCGGTGCCAGGCGTGCCGGTCGGCGTCCATCTCCGGGTCGAGGACGTCGGCGATGGCCCGGTGCGCCTGACGTCGTTCGCCGCTCGTGGCCGCCTGGTAGACAGCGGACCGGACAAGAGGATGCCTGACCCGTACCTGGTCGCTCTCGACCACGACGAGGCCGGAGCGTTCGGCGAGGTCGAAGGCATGCTCGTCGACGTCGAGGAGGGCCGCGGCGCGACGAACCGTCGCGACCCGCCCGGAGTCGTCGGCCGCCGCGACGAGCAGGAGTGTCTGCACGGACGCGGGGAGCCGGCGGCACCGGTCGAGGAAGACCCGTTCCATTCCGGCGGTCAGATGGGGCCGGGCGGGCAGCGGTGCGGCGCCGCCGAGCTGCTCGGAACTGAGGGTGGTGGGCAGCTCCACCAGGGCCAGCGCATTCCCGGCCGCCTGAGCTACGAGCTGGTCGACGACGTCGTCGGCCGGCCCGCCGGGCACCGCGTCACCGGCCGCCTCGGTCAGGATGGCTCGTGCGGCGTCGCCGGTCAGCGGCGCGAGCGCCAGGCGGGGGACGCCGTCGGGATGGAAAGCGCCCTCGCCGTCCCGGGCGGCGAACACGACGGCGACCCGGTCGGCGGCGAGCCGGCGCGCGGCGACGAGCAGCGCGTTGGCGGTGGCCCGGTCCAGCCATTGCGCGTCGTCGACCAGGCACAGGACGACGCCGGCCTCGGCCGCCTCCGTCAGCATCGACAGCGTGCCGAGCGCGACGAGGAAGGGCTGTGGGACGGCGGTTTCCCCGTCGCTCGCCTGAGGCTCGGACTCCAGGCCGAACGCTGTGCGCAGGCAGCGTGCCTGTGGCGCCGGGATCCGGTCGAGGAGGTCCAGGATCGGGCGCAGCAGCCGGTGCAGCGCGGCGAACGCCAAGGGAGCCTCGGACTCGACGCCCTGGGTCCGCAGGATGCGCACGTCGCCGCCGGCGGTCGCGACGAGGTCGTCGAGCAGCGCGGACTTGCCGGCTCCGGGCTCGCCGTGCACGAGCAGCGTCCCGGCCCGGCCCGCCCCGGCGTCGTGCAGGACGCCGGCGAGACGCGCCCGCTCGACGTCCCTCCCGCGCAGCACAGCGTGACCCTACGCCGCACACACCGATGGCCGCGCCCGGCACGAACCTGGCGGACGTGCCGGTACGACCCGGTCAGGCCGGCCGCTGCCTGCCCACCGCCGGGCGATAGCGGATGACCGCGGCGGGGATGGCGACGGCGAGCAGGACGCCGATCCAAGCCAGGGCGTGCCACACGTACGCGGAGGTGGGGCCGCCCAGGCACAGCGCCCGCAACGCGTCGACGGTGACGGTGATCGGGTTGACCTTCGCGAAGGCTTGCAGCCAGCCGGGAAACGTGGCGACCGGGACGAAGGTGGAGCTCGTGAAGATCAGCGGGATGACGGCGAGCAGGCCGCCGATCCCGGCCGACTCGGGGTCGCGCACCAGCAGCCCGAGCAGCGCGAAGATCCACGAGAAGGCGACCCCGACCGCGAGGGCGAGCCCGATCGCGGTCAGCGCGGCGGCGGGTCCGGCGTGGAACCGGAATCCGATCGCGTACGCGACGCCGGTCATCAGGACCAGGACGAACAGATTGCGTACGGCGTCGGCGGTGACCCGGCCGGCGAGGACCGCCGCGCGGGCCATTGGCAGCGCCCGGAACCGGTCGATCATGCCGGTGGTCAGGTCGTCGGCGATGGCGACGCCCGTCTGGGAGGCGCCGAACGCGATCGCCAGGACCCAGATGCCGGGCAACGCGTAGTCGATGTACGTGGTCACGCCGGGCGGGTGGATCGCGCCGCCCCAGGCGTACGTGAACAGCAGCACGAACATGACCGGCTGGGCCGTGGCGAACGCGATCAGCGTCGGTACCCGGACCAGGCGGCGCAGGTTGCGTCCGGTGACGGTGGCGGTGTCGGCCGGCAGCCGGCCGGCCCCGGGCATCCGGACGAGATCCGCACCGCCGGTTGTCATCGGCTCGACCCCACGAAGGGCGTGGTCGTGGGCCGGCCGGTGAGGGCGAGGAACACGTCGTCGAGGCTGGGGCGGCGCAGTGCCAGGTCGGACACCCGTAGCCCGGCCGCGGCCAGGCGGGCGGCGACGTCGGGCAGGACGCCCGGCCCGTCGGCGACCGGCACCACCACCAGGCCGGCGTCGGCGTCGACGGTCGGGGTGGCCGAGCCGAGCCCGGTCATCGCCGCGGCCAGGAGTGCCGGGTCGTCGCCGGGCCGGGTGCGCAGCTCGAGGCGGCCGCCGCCGACCCGGTTCTTGAGTTGCTCGGCGGTGCCGGTCGCGATCACCTGCCCGCGGTCGAGGACCACGATCTGGTCGGCGAGCCGGTCGGCCTCCTCCAGATATTGGGTGGTCAGCAGCACCGTGGTGCCCCGCGCGGTCAGTTCGCCGAGCAGCCGCCACAGGCCGAGGCGGGCCCTCGGGTCCAGCCCGGTGGTGGGTTCGTCCAGCACCAGCACGGCCGGCGCGGCGACCAGGGCGGCCGCGACGTCGAGGCGGCGGCGCATCCCGCCGGAGTAGGTGCGAACCGTGCGGCCGGCCCGGTCGGTCAGGTCGAACAGCTCCAGCAGGTCGGCGGCTCGCCGCTTGGCCGCCACCCGGCGCAGGCCGGAGAGCCGGCCGATCATGACGAGATTCTCCCGCCCGGTCAGGTAGCCGTCGACGGCGGCGAACTGCCCGGACAGCCCGATCGCCCGGCGCACCGCCCCGGCCTGCCGCACCACGTCCAGCCCCGTGACCCGGGCGTGGCCACCGTCCGGCCGGATCAGCGTGGTCAGGATCCGCACCGCCGTGGTCTTGCCCGCCCCGTTCGGGCCGAGCAGGCCGAGCACGGCGCCGGCCGGCACTCGCAGGTCGACACCGGACAGTGCGGTTGTCGCGCCGAACCTCTTGACCAGGCCAAGCGTCTCGATCGCCGGCTGCTCGGTCACCTCGACCACCCGCCCATAGCTAGGTTTACTACCTATGGCGCGACAGTAGCATACCTACCTATGCCGGCTGTAGGGTCGAGTACGTGAAGGCGGAGGCACAGGCCCTGAAAGGTCACCTCGATGTGCTGCTGCTGGCCGCGCTGGAGGGCGGGCCACGGCATGGCTATGCGGTCAAGGAGGCCCTGCGGGAGGGCAGCGGCGGCCGGTTCGACCTGCCCACGGGCACGGTCTACCCCGCGCTGCACCGCCTGGAGGGCGCCGGCCTGATCGCCGGGTCGTGGTCGGTGGTCGACGGCCGCCGGCGGCGCACCTACACACTCACCGCCGCCGGTGAGCGACGCCTGCACGCCGAGCGGGGCACCTGGCACGAGTTCGCCGCCGCGGTCACCGCATTGCTGGAACCCGGGCCATGGCCGGCCACCAGCTGATCGACGATCACCTCGCCGACCTCGCCCGCCGTCTGCCACCCGACGCGGTCGACGAACTCGCCGACGGCCTGCTCGAAACCTGGCAATGCCACCGGAGCGCGGGGCTGCCTCCGGCCGAGGCGGCGCGGGCGGCGATCGCCGAGTTCGGCAGCCCGGCCCAGATCACCGCCGCGTTCGTGCGGCAGTCCCCCGGCCGCCGGGCCGCACGCCTGCTGCTGATGACCGGTCCGCTCGTCGGCGTCTGCTGGGGTGCCGGTCTCGGAGTCTCGCGCGCCTGGACCTGGCCCGCACCGGTCCCCGTCGCGGCGGGTTTCGGGCTGGCGCTGCTCATCGTCGTCGCGGCCCTGGCCGTCGCGGCCACCAGCCGGCGCAGTTACCGCCGCACCCGGCTCGCCGCGCTCGGTGGCGCCGGCCTGGTCGTGCTCGACGCCGCCGCGCTGGCCGCCGTGCTGCTGCTCGCCCCCGCGCCGGTGTGGCCGATGCTGCCGGCGATCCCCGCCAGCCTGGCCCGCATCGGCCTGACACTGCACGCCCTGCCGAGGGTGCTCACCGACCGATGACCGGGTACGGTGTGCGGCCATGGGCGCGATCAAGCCGTGGCACCTGCTCGTTTGTCTGGTTCTCGTGGTCGTCGTCCTCGCGATCTCGGCCGGGATCGTCGCGGCGAGCCGGCGGAAGTAGCTAGGCCGAGAGGGCGCCGTCCGCGCCGAGCGCCAGGATCACCAGCTCGCCGTGATGGTCGGTCGCGGTCAATCGATGGTCGTCCAGGCGGGTGAGGGCGGCTATCCCGTACCCGAACTCGCCGATCAGCCGCGGCCCCACCGGGATCCCGGACCAGTCGAGGGTCCACGAGTAGAGGCGGAAGTCGTACGACGCCGCCACCACGACCGGGGCGTCGGGCGAGCCGAGGACCTCGACCGCCTTGACCGGCTCGGGCGAGTGCAAGGTGATGCCCCGCTCGACGGCCAGCTCGGGGCCGTCGGTCACCAGCATCACCCGGACCGAGCGGTGTGCGGCCGAGACCACGACGCGGTCGGCCAGCGCCGCCACCGCCGTGACCCGCGTGTCGTGTTCCCAGAGCGGATGACGATTGCCGGGCGGGCCGGCCGTCACGATGCGGCCGGTGGCCGAGAGCAGGCCGCCCCGGAACTCGGCCGACGGCTCGGCGGGCGGGGCGCTCGCGGTGATGCCCGCGCCGGTGGCCAGGTCGACCAGGTGCGGCCGGCCGGCGAAGGTCGCGGCCGCCACCAGCGAACCGGCCACGGCCAGGGACCGGGGCCACAGCCGCGCGTCGGCGCTGCGCCACTGCGGGCGCCCGGCCGTGTCCAGCGCGACCAGCGCCGGGTCGTAGGTGCCGGCGATCAGCGAGCCGCCGTCGGCCGACCAGGTGATGCCGCGCAGCGGGGCGTCGCCCAGGCGCACCGAGCGGATCGGCAGCAGGCCCGGGTTGAGCAGCTCGAGCGCGCCGTCGTCGCCGGCCAGGGCCAGCGTCGAGCCGTCCGGGGACCACGCGCAGTCCTCGATCGCCGCGCCGGGCAGGTAGGTGATGCGGCCGGGGTCGCGCCACAGGTCGCGGACCGCGATCAGGCCGTCCGCGCCGACGGTCGCCACCAGGCCGTACGCGCTCACGGTCAGGCGTACGCAATCGTCGATCTCACCGAGGTACGTCTCCGCGAAGGCGTTCCACACCGCCGCGCGCGACGAGGAGATCTGGCAGAGCAGGTGCTGGCCGTCGGGCATCCAGGCGACCGAGGTGACCGGGCCGGGGTGGCCGGCCAGGACCTTCATGAGCGACGGCGGGCGGTCGTCGACGACCCGCCAGACCGCGGCCGTGCCGTCGGCGCAGCCGGTGGCGAGCAGGTCGGCGGCGGCCGGGTTGAAGGCCACCGAGAGCACCGCATCGTGATGACCGAACTCGGTCACCATGACCGCCCGGGTCGGCTCGGCCGTGTCCCAGACGATCACGCTGCGATCGTGTGAACCGCTGGCCAAGCGCCCTCCGTCGGCACGGAAGGCGACACAGCTGATGGGCGCGGTGTGCGCCGGTCCACCCGATCCGACCGTCACCGGAACCATGCTGGTCATCCACGGAACGTGAGTCAATACGCCACTTTGACAGAAACGTCCCCGGTGTAAAGCGCCGCCGGCGAATCCGGGCGTCGCGCGGGCAGATCGGCACGTTCCAGCGCCGCGCGCAGGCGGGCCTCCTCCTCGGCGCGGTCGCGGTACCAGGCGGCGCCCCAGACGCGGTACAGGTTCCAGCCGAGCCCGCCGAGGACCTGCGCCCGCAGCCGGTCACGATCGCGCGCGACCGGGCAGCCGTGGTACATCGCGCCGTCGCACTCGATGCCGAGCAGGAACGACGTGGATCCGGGCCGCAGCACGCCGAGGTCGATGCGGTAGCCGGCCGAGCCGATCCGGGTGCGCACCTCGTAGCCCCAGGACGCGACGGTCGCGCGCACCGATTCCTCCAGCGGGCCGAGCGTCTGGTCACCCTCGCTGCGCCGGGTCCCGCCACGTTCACAGAATTCCAGGTACGCGGCCAGGTGCCGGACGCTCTCGCCGGCGCTCTCGGGGATGTCGTGCGCGCGGATCGACGAGACGATCTCCACCCGCTGCCGGGCGCGGGTGATCGCCACGTTGAGCCGCCGCCAGCCGTTGGGCCGGCTCAGGGCCCCGAAGTTCGCGCTGATCCGGCCGTGCTCGTCGTGCCCGTAGCCGATCGAGAAGATCATGATGTCGCGCTCGTCACCCTGCACGGTCTCCAGGCTCTTCACGAAGAAGCCGTGCAGCCGGTCCCCGTCGAGCAGCCGGTCGAGCCCGGGATGGTGGGCGACGGCCTCGGAGAGCGCGTACTCGATCGCCTCGGCCTGCGCGACCGAGAACGTGACGACGCCGAGCGACAGGTCGGGCCGGGTGGTGAGGCTGGCGACGACCCGCTCGGCGACGATCGCCGCCTCGGCCGGGTTGTCCCGCGTGCTGCCCCGCCGGTAGACACCCTTGGCCGGGATCAGGTGCACGCCGGTGTCCGGCCGGTCCTCGTCCGCGGCCGGGAAGGTGATCAGCCGGTTCTGGTAGAACTCCCGGTTGGCGAAGGCGATCAGCGCCTCGTGCCGGCTGCGGTAGTGCCAGGTGAGCCCGAGGCTGGGGAACGCGCCGCAGGCCTTCGCGAGCTCCAGGATGGACTGGAAGTCGCTGACGTCGGTGCCACCGTCGGTCACGGTCTCGAAGAACGAGGTGGGCGGCAGCTGCTTGTCGTCCCCGGCCGCGACCAGCGCCGTACCCCGGTAGATGCAGTTGATCGCGTCGGCCGGCGTCACCTGCGACGCCTCGTCGAAGATCACCACGTCGAAGCCGATGTCGGGCGGCAGGAACTGGCTCACGGCCAGGGGCGACATCAGGAAACAGGGCTTCATCGCCAGCACCGCGTTCCGGCCGCGATCGATCAGTTCCCGTACGGCCAGATGCCTTGTTTCTTTCATGCCCTCGCGACGTAGTAACGCGGCCTCCTCGGGCGGCACGCCGGTCTGCCGCCGGGCGTTGAGCGCCTCGGCGATGCGTGCGGGCGCGGTGGCGACCAGCTCCTCGTCCCGGGCCCGGAACTCGCCGACCAGGTGGCTGCGCTCCTCGGCCCGCAGCGGGTGCAGGCGCTCGTCGCGATGCAGCACGTCGTCGGCCCAGGCCCGCAGCACGGCCCGCTCCAGGACGTCGCGCAGCTGCGACGGCAGTACGCGGGTGTCGGCGCAGAAAGCGATGGCGGCGTCGAGGCCGTACCCGGAAAGCACCTCGCGCGCGGCGACGTGGCTGAACCACTCCTCCTGCCCGCTGGAGTCCTCGCGCAGCTCGCGGAGCAGCACCGGCCCGCGCTCGTAGTCGTCGAGCGCCTCGCAGAGCCCGGCCCGGCGCGCGGCGGCGAAGGCCGAGGCGACCGCGTCCCGGGCCTGGGCCCACGCCGCCGCCTTCGCCGCGGTCTTGTCGGCGGAGGCGGCGGCCGATGCCCCGCGGGCCAGCGCCGTCGCCTGGGCGGGGGTCAGCGCCTTGCCGGCCAGCTCGCGCGCCCGCTCGGCCCAGTCGATCGCCACCGCCTCGGCGTGCTCGTCCACCTCGTCGGCGCCGTCCGGCAGGTCGCGGCGGGCCGCGACGACGGCCTGCCGCAGCTCGGCCAGCCGCCGCGTCCCGGTCAGGTCGAGCGTCCGCCCGGTCGCCTCGTCGAAGGCCGTCACCACCCGGGCGGCGGCGCGCAGCGGCGTCACGTTCGCGCGCAGCCAGCCGATCGCGTCGCGCACCGCGCCCTGGGCCAGCTCGGGCCGCGCGGCCGGCTCGGGCGCGGGCCGCAGCGCCGCCTGCCACCGGGTGACGGCCGCCTGCACCCCGGCCGCGGCGCGCAGCAGACCGTCGTCGGGGCAGGGCGCGCAGACGTGATCGATCACCGCGGGGACGGCCTGCGGCGGGGTCCAGCGCAGCAGGTCGTTCGCGGCCTGCAGGGCGTCGCCGAGCGCCGCGAAGTCGGATGTCTTGCCGCGCCAGTAGCGGCCGAGGGCGGGCCCGTGCCGGCGCTCCAGGCCGGCCAGCTCCTGCCGGGCTGCCCGCCACGCGATGGCCAGGCTCAGGTGGGCGACGGCCTCGGCGGACGAGATCGACGGCAGCGCGAACGAGGCGACGGCCTCGTAGTCCCGGCGGTACGCCCCGAACAGCTTGCGCAGGCCGCGGTGCACCCGGGTGAGCCGGTCGGCGAGCTGCTCGACCGGCTGGTCGAGGATCGCCTCGTGGAAGTAGCGGCGGGCCTGCCCCTCGGCGGCGGTCAGCGCCTCGACGCCCCGGCGGAGCGTGGCCGCCGCCTCGGTGGCCTTGGCGAGCGCGCCCGCGCCGAACCAGAACGGCTCGGGCCGGTTCGGCCGCCCGCCCAGCTCGGCGATCGCGGCCACCCGGGCGACGTCGGCGAAGGTGGTGGCGGCCGGCAGCGTGAGCGACGTGGTGACCCGGGCGAGGTCACGCATCCGGTCCTCGAGCAGCGTCGCGTCGTCGTCGAAGCGGCGGGCCAGCCCGGCGGCGGCCTCGGCGGTGAGCGGCCCGAGGTCGACGGCCGCCGGGCGCAGCGCGGGCACGGCCACCTCGGGCAGTTCGTCGCCGGGCAGGTCGTCCCACTCGGCGCCGGCGGCGCGCACGGCGTCGCGGGCCTGCCGCACCCCGGCCAGCCGGCGGCCGCGCTCGGCGGCGGAGTGCCGCACCGGGCGCAGGCTCGGCGCGGTCAGCCACTCGTCGGCGACCCCGTCCGGGCGGTGCGCGGCGTGCTCGGCCAGCGCGGCCAGGGCGGCCGCGCCCGAGGGCCGGGCCAGGCCGAACGCGGCGGCGAGCGGGCCGTGCCGGCCGGTCGCGCCGGACAGCTCGCGCAGCGCGTGCTCGGCCCGCTCGAGCCGGCCGTCGAGCGGGTCCCGATCGGTCACCTCCCGCCACGGAAAGTCGTCTCCGAGCGCGGCGGGCCGCCACGAGCGGGCGAGCCGGTCGGCGGCGTCGCGCACCTCGCGCAGCGCGTCCGGGGTGAGCGTGACCGGGGCGGGCGCGGGCGCGGCCGGCACGTCGGCGAGCCTCGCGCACCGGCCGAGGATGTCGTGCAGGCTGGCGCCGAGCGGCTCGCGCACCTCGTTCATCGCCTCGGCGTACGCGGAAAGGCGCAGACGGGAGTCGCGCGCGTCGCCGTGGGATTTCTCGGACGCGGGGGTGGGCGGCGGCTCGTCCAGGGCCGCCGCGAGACCGCGCGCCACCTCCTTGCGGGTCGCCTTGTGGCTGTGCAGCTCGAGCAGGTATCCGTCGAGACCGGCCGCGGCGAGCCGGTTGCGCACGACCTCGAGCGCGGCCGCCTTCTCCGACACGAACAGGACGCGCTTCCCGGCGTGCAGCAGGCAGCCGATCATGTTGGCGATCGTCTGCGACTTGCCGGTTCCCGGCGGGCCGTCGAGCACGAAGCTCCGGCCGGCGGTCGCGGCGGCCACGCAGGCGCGCTGCGACGCGTCCGCGTCCAGCACGAGCGGCACGTCCTCGGGCGGCGCCTGGACGTCGACGTCGTTCGCGGCGATCGGCTCGAAGGCCGGCTCGCCGTCGCGGGCGGCCAGGGCCCGGACGATGGGATGGGCGAGGATGCGCTCCTCGTTGTCGTGCAGGTCCCGGTACATCGCCTCCTTGTGGAAGCTGAACGTGGACAGCAGCACGGTCTCCTCGACCCGCCAGCCGTCGCGGCCGGCCGTCGCCGCGCGTACCCGGGTGAGGAACTCCGGCAGGTCCAGCCCGGCCAGCGAGTCCACGGCCGGCAGCTCCACGCCGAGCAGCCGCAGCCGCAGGGTCAGCGCCGGGTTGACCGCCGGGTCGTCGTCGCGCCCGCGCAGCTTGGGCAGGTCGGCCGGGCCGGCCGCGGTCAGCTCGACCGGGAGCAGCAGCAGCGGGCTCGCGTACCCGGCGTCGTCCTCGTCGCGCCAGTGCAGCATGCCGATCGCCAGGTGCAGCGCGTCCACGCCCCGGTCGAGAAAATCCTGGCGGGACTTGCGCATCAGCCGTCGCAGCACGCTTCCGAGGGGCTGCGCCGCCATCGCCGTACGGAAGAATTCGCCCTCGCCCGCGAAGCCGTGCTCGCCGCCCGCCCGCAGCGCCCCCACGATCACCTGCGGCGGCGGCCCGGCGATCTCGACCGTGCCCGTCTCCGACCGCCGGTAGTTGATCAGCCGGTTGCCGGCGTCCAGGTTGACCAGGCCGTCCCGCCAGGCGCGCAGGGCGGCGTGCGCCGGCTCGGTGGGGTTTTCGGGCGTCATATCCCGATTTCATCAATGACGGGGTCTATCCGCTGGCTTTTCGCGAGAAAGACTCGTCAGTAATAGATGTCCTCGTCGGCCTTGCGGTAGTCGCGGATCTCCGCGGTCCGCCCGGCCGCCGCGAGGTGCACCCAGCACGGGTTGCCGAGCAGGATGCGGCCGAGCGCGACCAGGTCGAACTCGCCCCTCGCGTGCCGTTCGCCCAGCTCGTCCAGCGGCCGGCCGGTCAGGCCGACCGAGCCGACGGTGATCGTGGGGAGGCCGGTGAGGCGCTTGGCCCAGCCGGCGAGGTTCTCCCGGTGACCGGCGAAGACCGGCTCCCAGAAGCGCCGCTGGGAGGCGTGCAGCACGTCCGCGCCCGCCTCGGCGAACGTCGTCAGAATCGTGCCCAGCTCGGCCGGGGTCTCGGCGATCCGGGCCGCGTAGTCGCGCTCCTTGAACTGGGAGAACCGCATGATCAGCGGCATCGTGGGCGGCAGCTCGGCCTTCACGGCCCGGATCACCTCGGCCGGGAAGGTGGCCCGGCCGCGCGGGCCGCCGCCGTACCGGTCGGTCCGGTGGTTGGTGTGCGGCCAGAGGAACTCGTCGAGGAGGTAGCCGTGCGCCGCGTGGATCTCGACGGCGTCGAAATTCGCGCTCACCGCGGTGCGGGCACTTTCCGCGTACGCCTCGAGGAGCTCCCCGAAATCGCGGCCCGCCATCGTGTCCGGGGTCCACGCGGGGTAGCCGTCCACGGGTTCGCGCAAGCTGCCGAGGTGCCAGAGCTGGGCGGCGATCCGTCCGCCGGCCTCGTGCACGCTCCCGGTGACCACGCGCCAGCCCGCCTCGGCGGCGCCCGGGGTCAGGCGCGGGACGTCGGTCTCGTGGCTCGCGCTCGGGTGGCCGATCAACGTGCCCTCGGTGACGATCAGGCCGACGCCGCCCTCGGCGCGGCGGCGGTAGTAGGCGGCCACCTCGGCGGTCGGGACGCCGCCCGGCGAGTGATTGCGTGTCATCGGCGCCATGACGAAGTGGCTGTTCAGCCGTAGTCCGGCGAGAGTGGTGGGCTCGACAAGGGCGGTCATGTGGCTAAGCTAGAACCTCACACGGATGTCAGGTTCAAGCTTCTGTGGCGCGGGAGACATCGATGAAGATCGGGGACCTTGCCGCGGCGACCGGCGCGAGCGCGCGTTCGCTGCGCTACTACGAGGAGCAGGGGCTGCTGGCCAGCACCCGGACGGCCGGCGGGCAGCGCGTGTATCCGGAGAACGCGGTCGAGCGGGTCCGGCTCATCCAGTCGCTGCTGGCGGCCGGGCTGAACAGCGCGACCATCCTCGACGTGCTGCCCTGCATCAGCGACGAGTCGCTGCGCACGCCGTGGCTGGCCGGCCGGCTGCGGAGCGAGCTGGAGCGGGTCGAGACCCAGATCGACAGCCTTCACCGTACGCGGGACATCCTGGCCGGACTGGTCGAGCGGTACCGGGTTCCGGCCTGAGTTGCAGCTCAGCCCGGAAGCGGCGGCAAAGGCTGGGGACGGCAGCCAGGCCGCCCCACGTATCCGGGCGCTCTTGCTCAACCCGTACTCAAAAGGGAACGTGACTTTCCCGCTTGGGGTGACCCAGCGCTTACGCTGGCGATGATCGGGGGGAGGGGCGTTGCCGGGGAAGAAGACGGGACAATCCGCGCTGGTCGTGCTGACGCTGTCGAGCGCGTTCGCCGGCGCCATTCTCGGTGCCGTGGTGCAGAACGAGATCACCGGCCCGCGGCGTCTGCTGGACATGGTGGTGCTGCTGCTCTGCCTCACCGTGATCGGCCTGGCGGCGGCGGTGGTGGCGATGTCGCGCAGCACGCAGCGGTCGGTCGACGATCTGTTCAAGGTTCTGGACATCACCGTGCGCTGTCAGATGGTCAAAGACGCCAACCGATACCGTTCGCCGAGCGACGACATGGTGGTGCGCGCCTTCCAGGAGGCGCAGCGCGAGATCCTCGTGCTCGACCGGGTGACCGACAGCGGCGTGCGGCCGGACACCGGCATGCAGTCCAATGTGATGGCCTGGCATCTGGACGCCATACTCGACCGCGTCGAGAAGGCCGGCATTCGCTACCGCCGCTATTGCCAGGTGCCGGACACCGCGTCGCCGTTCCCGTTCGCGGCCGGGCAATCGCATTCGGAGAACACGTTTGCCCGGCACTGCGTGCGGATGGGTGAGATGAATTCGGCCGGCCGTGACGTGTCGCTGCGGGTGACGCCGACGAGCTTTCCCTACAAATTCCTCATCATCGATCGCAAGGTGCTGATTCTGCAGTTGCAGGAACTGTGCGAGACCGACGAGAACGAACGCGAGCCCCGGACCATGTGCGAGCTGGTCATCTCGGACCCGCGCGGCCAACTGATCCAGCATTTCCTCGGGATGTGGGTGCAGCTCGAGGGCCACCACCGGACGCGGTCGCTGGACGCCCGCTCGGCCGAGATGGCGATGCTGCGCTCCTGGATCGACCGACCGGCGGTGGGCAAGCAGCGCTGACCCACCCTTTCTCAGCCCCACTGGCCCGGCTGGTAGTCGCCGCCGGGGCGCTGGACGATGACGTTCATGCGGTTCCAGGCGTTGATCACGGCGATCTGCGCCACCAGAGCCGCGATCTGGTCCTCGTCGAAGTGCTTGGCGGCGTCGGCCCAGGCGTCGCCGGAGACGCCCCCGGCCGCGTCGGCGATCCGGGTGCCCTGCTCGGTGAGCTCGAGGGCGGCGCGCTCGGCGTCGGTGAAGACGGTCGCCTCCCGCCAGGTCGCGATCAGGTGAAGGCGTACCGAGGTCTCCCCGGCGTGCTCGGCGTCCTTCGTGTGCATGTCGACGCAGTACGCACAGCCGTTGATCTGGCTGGCCCTGATCTCCACGAGGTGCCGGGTCGACTCCGGCAGCGCCGAGTCCGCGACGGCCTTGCTCGCCGCCAGCAGGTACTTGATGGCCTTGGTGCCGGCCGGGCTCTCACGAAGGTCGAAACGCGGTTCCATGCTGATCTCCTTGTCGTTGCCTCCTCGACAATCCAGCGCGCCCGAGTGTGATGGTGACCTAGGTCTCTTGCTCCCATGAGCGCAGCTTGTCGGGGTTACGGACGGCCCAGATGCGCTGAATGCGGTCGCCCGCGATGTCGAACGCGTAGACCGTCACGGTGACCCCGCCCTGCTGCACGATCAGGCCCGGCCGGCCGTTGACCGTGCGCTCCAGCAGCGTGATGGCCGGCGACGCGTGCGCGGCGATACCGGCGTACGCCCGCGCGATCCGGTCGGCGCCCTCGAGCGGGTGCCGGTGGGCCCGGGCGCGGCCACCGCCGTCGCCGATCGAGGTGGCGTCCGGATCGAGCAGCGCGACGAGCGCCTCGACGTCCTGAGCCTCCCATGCGCGCCGGAACTCCCGGACGATGCCGGCCTGCCGCGCCGTCGGGGTCGCGGCGGCCGCCCGATGCGACTCCCGCACCCGGCGGCGCGCCGACGTGGCCAGCTGCCGGCAGGCCGCCGGCGTGCGCCCGACGATCTCCGCGACCTCCGGGAACGGATAGCCGAACACGTCGTGCAGGATGAACGCGACCCGCTCGGCCGGCGTCATCTTCTCCAGCACGACCAGGAACGCCATGCTGATCGACTCGTCCAGCGTGACCCGGTCGGCCGGATCGGCGCCCGGCCACTCGCCCGGCACCGGCTCGGGCACCCACGGCCCGACGTAGTGTTCCCGCCGGGACCGGGCCGAACCGAGCACGTTGAGACAGATCCGGCTGGTGACGGTGGTGAGCCAGGCCGCCGGGTTCTCGATCTCGTCACGTTGCTCCGGCGCCAGGGCGTACCAGCGGGCATACGCCTCCTGCACCGCGTCCTCGGCCTCGGCCAGCGACCCGAGCATCCGATACGCGAGGCTGATCAGCTGACGTCGCTCGTCCATACCCGTACGACGGAATGCCCCGCCGATCTGTGAGCCACACACGCCGCTTTATTGGACCCACATCTGGTCGAGCAGCGGACCGCCGTAATACGGGAAGTCCTGATAGTTCCCCACCCGGGCCGAGACGAACACGCTCCCGCCCAGGTTGAAGATCGGAACCAACGGGGCTTGGTCGGTGACAAGGCGGTCGACCTGCTCCCACAGTTTGCGGGCGGTTGCCGGGTCGGTCTGCTTCGCCGCCCGGGCGTCGCCGGCCAGCCGGTCGGCACGGGGGTCGCAGAATTCGGCGAAGTTGACGGTGTGTGCTGGATGTTGGTCGAAGGAGGCGCAGCTCAGCGCCGGAAAGAAGAAGTCCGACGGCGCGGGGATGGCCGCCGCCCAGCCGGCGAGGCCAATCTGGATCTTGCGGGAGGAGTCGCCGGCCGTGGGCAGGAGCTGGTCGTCGGGGAGCGTGCGCAGGGTCGCCCGGTAGCCGAGCTGCTCGAGAAGCCCGACGAGGTAGGAGTTCACCTCGTCGTTCACGAATCCGCCTTTGACGGTCCAGATGGTCACCGGTGTGTGCGTGGTTCCGGACTGGTGTGCAAGCCGCACGGCCTTGGCCAGGTCGGGCCGGTGCCATAGGCCATCGCCGGCGTCGGCCGTGTACGGACAGTAGGGCCGATGGCCCGGGAACCCGGCGGGCAGGATCTGGCATGTCGGGGTGGCCTGGTCGGGGGAACTGAGGTGGAGAAGCCGGATGAGCCGGCCGCGGTCGATCGCGTAGTTGACGGCCTGCCGTGCCTGGAGGCTGTTGAACGGAGGCCGGCGGGTGTTGAGGAACAGGAAGGTGGTGGCCAGTTTGAGGCTGGAGTGGACCTGGGCCGGGTACCGGAGGGCGAGGGGACCGTACCGCTCGTCGGTGACGTCGGCGACGTCCGCCCGCCCGGCCGCCACCGCCGATTGCTGCGCGCGCGGGTCGGCGATCTGTTCCGTCCGGATCAAGTCGGGGTAGCCGGCCGGCTGTGCCGCGTACGACCACTGGCGGAAGTTCGGGTTGCGTACCAGGGTCAGCGATTTTTCCGGCTGATACTGCGAAATCATGTACGGACCGGTGCCGGGCAGGAACGGTGCTCGGTCCATGAGCTGGCCGGCGGCGCCGAGCGGGGCCGGGGACGCCCAGAGCAGGGCAAGCTTGTAGGGGAAGTCGGGGTCGGCCCGGTCGAGGTGGAAGATGACCGTGCCCGCCGCGTCGTCGGTGACGATTCCCGCCGTCAGGTCGCATCGCCCCGGGTTCCGGCGGCACGCCGGGGCACCGACGATGCCCTCGTAGTAGTCGGGCTCATCGCCGAAGGTGATCTCGCGCTGGAGGCCGCGGCGGAAGTCGGACGCCTGCACGATGGCGCCGTTGGAGTACCGGATGCCGCCGCGCAGCGTGAACGTGTACGTGGTGCCGCCGCCGGTGGGCCTCGGCAATGCGACGGCCAGGTCCGGCACCAGGGTTTGCCCCGGCGCGCCGCCCGCCTTGCGGAACCCGAGCAGACCGTCGTAGACGCCGGCGAGAGCGGATGCCGTGTCCGAGTAATCGTGCACCGGGTCAGGCGGATACAGGGCCGAAGTCGCCTGGATCAGCGTTCCGCCGCGGTGAACGGGCACGGCGAACGAGCGCGCGGCCACCCACAGCCCGGATGGGGTCGCCACGATCCCGTGCGGGGAGCTTCCCACCGACACCATGCGGTCGACGCGGCCGGTCCGCGGGTCGATGCGGGCGAGTGTCGCGTCGAACTGGTCGCCGACCCAGACCTTGTCGCCGGCCGCGGCGATCGCGCTCGGCCCGTCCCCGACGCCGATCTTGGCAGTCACCCGGCCGCTCGCCGGGTCGATCCTGGACACGGTCTGATCCAGCGAGTTGGCCACCCACACCGCGTCCGTCGTGACGGCGATACCGGCCGGCCCGGCACCGACCGGCACCGGGCCACCGACGTCGCCGGAGACGGGATCGACTCGGGAAACGGTGCCGTCCTCGCTGTTGGCGACCCAGACGGCGTCGTCTCCGACCGCGATGCCGTCCGGCAGCACGCCGACCTCGATGTTCTTCGACGTCACGAGGCCGCTCGCCGGATCGATCCGGTCCACCGTGTTGTCGCCCTGGTTCGCCACCCACACACCGCTGGGCCCGCCGTCGATGGCGACCGGGATGTTTCCCACGGGGATGGTGCGAACCACGGCATCGGCATCGGTGCTGATCCGGGACACCGTCGCGTCGCCGCTGTTGGTCACCCACACATCGGTGGCCGTGACGGTCAGTGCCGTCGGCTGCGAGCCGACCCGGATCGTCTTTGTCACAGCGTGGGTGGCCGGGTCGATCCGCGAGACAGTCCGCTCTGTGCTGTTCACGGCCCACACCGAGCCGTCGCCGTAGGCCAGGCCTTCCGGGCTGCCCACCGCGACCGGGGCTCCCGACCTCCGGCCCGATTCGTCGATCACGCCGACGCTCCCGGCGGGCAGTCCGGTCGCTTCGACCACCCACGGGCGGGACACGGCAAGGACGCACGCGGCCGCAGCGACCGCGAGCGCCGAACCGATGACGAGTAGCCGACGGCCACGCCGCCGGGGCCACGCCGGCGCACCGCTGCCCGCGCCTGTCCGGCGAGGTGGTCCTGGCCGGGGCGCCGGAGACGCGGCGCCGGCACCGGGCCGGTCGCCGGCCGGTGCCGCGGCGCGGATCCAGTCCAGGTCAGGGTCGTGGGCGAGCACGGCGGCGTGCAGGCGTTCCAGCGGCTCGCCGGGATCTATGCCGAGCTCGTCGGCGAGCAGCTCGCGGGCCCGGCGGTAGGCGCCCAGCGCGTCCGCCTGCCGGCCGCTCCGGTACAGGGCCACGATCAGCTGGCCGTGCAACCGCTCCCGCAGCGGATGCTCGCGGGCCAACCCATCAAGCTCGGTGGTCAACGCGTCATGCCGTCCCAGCGCCGGGTCAGCCTCGATCCGGACTTCCAGCGCGGCGAGCCGCAGCTGCTGCAGGCGCGCGGCCTCGGGCCGGGTGAACGCATAGTCGGCCAGGTCGGCCAGCACCGGACCGCGCCACAGGCCCAGGACCCGGCGCAGCGTGTCGGCGGCCTCGGCGTGCCTGCCGGCGTCCAGCGCCGCCCGGCCTGCCGTGAGGCCTTCCTCGAAGACGGCCGAGTCCACGTGCGCCCGGTCCACGTGCAACAGGTAGCCGCGATCCCGGGTGACCAGAACCGACCCGGCGCCACCGCGGGGCCGGTCCGGCTCCAGCGCGCGGCGCAGGTGAAACACGTACGTCTGCAGGGTGGTGGTCCAGCCTCCGGGCGGGTGTCCCGCCCAGACCTCCTCGGCGAGCCGGTCCATCGAGACAACCCGGCCGGCCCCGAGCAGCAGGAGCGCCAGCACGGCTCGCTGCCGCGGCCCGCCCAGCTCCACCGGACGACCGGCCCGTGACACCTCGAGGGGTCCCAGAATGCCGAACTCCGTGGAGCCCTCGGTGGCCATCGCCCACCCCGCCGCTTCCCCTGGCCGCCCGGACCGGTGGCTTCCCTCATTCCACCACCCGGGCCACACCGGGTCCACCACCCGAGCAGCCGCTCCAAGCGGCCTCCAAGCCGGACCCAAGCCCGTTCCGGTCGCCCGGGACTGTCCTGTCCGTGTCGGCAACCACCACCGACCGGGCAAACGACCAGGGAGAACGCCATGATGCCATGGATCATCAGCCACGACCTGATGCGAGCCACCGAAGAGGAGCGGGTGCTGGCGACGCGGTACGCCCACCACCGCGCGCACACCTACCGGAGACCGGGCGCCTTTCTGGCGTCCCGGCTGCAAGCATGGATCAGCAAGATTCCGGTCCCCCGGCACGTGAACACGAACCTGACTCCCCCCGCGCAGGACACGCTCCGCATGACGGTCTCCGACCTCGGCTGCGACGACGTCGGTGGAGCCCCTGACACGCTCGTTCTGCCGGGCCTCATCACCCGGCGCGGTCGTCTTTCGCGGCGCGGGGGCGGGATCTTCCCGATGCCCGAGTTCGGGAGGACCACCGATGAGAACGCTGGGCCAGGATTCCTTCAAGGGACAGAACTGGCTGATCACACCGGCCGCGCTCCAGGTCGATGAACCGCGGCCCGCCAGTGTCTACGACCAGCGATGGCTGCTGGTCCTGACCGGGGTCGTCGAGAGCGACCTCGAGGGTGACAGCCCCCACCAATGGCTCCACGAGACGCTGTCGTTCATTCCGGACCTGGATGGCCCCCTCAACTTCGCCATCGACCGGTACTCGATTCCCAGGCCACCCGGCAGCACCAGCGTCTTCTTCATGGCCGAGCAGTGGGCCCCCGCCGCCTCGTTGGCCTCGATCTTCGATCAGGACACGTCGGACAACGCGGGCTTCGCCGTCGACCTTTGGCGACCCGCACACTTCAGCCAGGTCATGGACATCGTGACCGGGCAGCTCGCCGGAAACATCTTCACCGGCATCAATGTGGACGTGGCGGTCCGCGACTCGGATGCCTGGCTGTACCGACTCGGCTACCACATCACTCTGCTCGGCAAGATTGTCTTCGCGAACCTCTTTCACGGTTAGCCGCGCATCCGACGGATCCCGGCCGGCTGCGGAGACGGTGCGCTGCCCGGGTCGGTACTTCGGCCGTGACCGATGGGTCGGGGGGCTCCATAATGTCGGGATGGCGTGGGGCATCTGGCGATGACGGGGGACGCTCCGGCTCGTCAGATCAACGTCGGCCGTGAGGGCGCCTCCCTGGTTCCGGCGGAGGACGGGGAACTGCACGTCCATCGGCGGATCGGGACGCATCTCATCGACGAACTGTCGTTCCCGGCGGCGATGGCGGGCGACGACGAGCAGCCGAGCCGGCTTCTCAACGCCGGGAACCGGGTCGTCCGGTTCACCGGGCGGGAGGAGGAGATCGCCGACCTGACCGCCTGGCGGGACGGCGGCGGCGCGGTGGCGGTCCGGCTCGTGCACGGTGGGGCGGGGCAGGGCAAGACCCGGCTGGCACACCGGTTCGCCGAGCTCTCGCGGGCCGGCGGGTGGATGGCGCTCCGGGCTCGGCACAGCCGGGAGGCCTCCGTCCGGCCCATCGAGATGGGAACCCGGAAGTCGCTGGTGGCGGCCGGACCCATCCTGGTCCTCGTCGACTACGCCGAGCGTTGGCCGCTCTCCGACCTGCTCGCGCTGCTGCTCGACCGGCGGCTCCACGGTGGTCCCGCGCTCCGGGTCCTGATGCTGGCGCGGCCGGTCGGCAACTGGTGGCACGCGCTGACGCACGGGCTCTCCAAGGCGCTGGGAGTGCGCGCCGACAATGTGGAGATCGCGCCGCTGGGCGCCACGCAGGGGGATTCCGCGCGGGCGTTCGAGGTGGCTCGCGCCTGCTTCGCGGAGGCGCTCGGGACAAGCGACCCGGGTGGGCCGTCGCCCGAGGTCGAGGGGTCGGTGCTGACCATACACATGGCGGCGCTCGCGCAGGTGCTGGCCGCGCGGCGGGGTGACACGCCACCCACCGATCCGGCTCAACTTTCGGCCTACCTGCTGTCGCGGGAGCGGAGCCACTGGCAGTCGATGTACGGCAACGACCGGCGAATCTCCTCGCCGCCGGAGGTCATGGGGCGGGCCGTCTACATCGCCGCGCTGGCCCGGGCACTCGATCGTGACACCGCCGCGGCGATCCTCGCGTCCACCGGGGTGGTCGACGGCGCGGCGGCCGCCACGCGGGTGATCGCCGACCATGGGATGTGCTACCCGCCGCACGATCGGGCCACCGTGCTCGAGCCGTTGTATCCGGATCGGCTGGCCGAGGACTTCGTCGCGCTGCAGAGCCAGGGGCATGCGATCGACCGGTTCCGGCCGGACCCCTGGGCCACGGGCGCGCTCACCGCGCTGGCGTATCACAGCCCGCGGGTCGTCAGCACGATGTTTCCGCTGGTCATCGAGGCGGCGCGACGGTGGCCGCACCTCGCGACCGACCATCTCCTGCCGCTGTTGCGCAAGCGGCCGGAGCTCGCCATCCACGCCGGTTCATCGGCGCTGTCGGCGCTCGCCGCCACCCCGGCCGTGCCGCTGGACGTGCTCGCGGCGATCGACTCCGCGCTGCCGGACCACCCGCCGGCCGACCTGCGCGCCGGCGCGGCGGCGATCACCGAGCGCCTCGCGGCCGGGCTGCGCGGGCAGACCGACGACCCGACGCGGATGGCGGCGCTCTACCTGAAGCTCGGCTGGCGGCTGCTGGACTCCGGGCGGATCGCCGACGGCATCGACCTGCTCGGCACGGCCGTCGCCACCACACGCCGGCTGGCCGCTCGCGACGCGGCTGCGTACGCCGGTCAACTGGAGTTCGCGTTGCGGGGACTGGGCCGGGCCCACCTGCAGGCCGGGGACTGGGAATCCGCGGCGGCGGCCCTCGGCGAGGCGGTGGGTCTCTGGAGCGACGAGAGCGTACGCGTGTCGCCGCCGACCGGAGACGCCGCGCATGTCTCTCCGACCTCAGCCAGGCGCTGTGGAATCTCGGCCGGGACGGGGCCTCGCTGTCGACCCGGCACCGCGCGATCGGCCGGCTGCGGCGCCTGGCGCTGATCGACCCGCGACATCGGCTCACCCTGCTCCGGGCGCTGGTGCAGCAGGCGGAGCAGCTGCGTCGCGGCGACCGGCCCCGCGACTCCCTCGACGCGCTGAACGAGGTCGCCGAGCTCCTGCGATCGGTGGCGGGCAGCGCCGATGTGGGATTCGAGCCGGACATCGCCGCCACCCTGCTCGGTCGAGCCAAGACATTGCACGCGCTCGGCAACCTGGACGAGGCGGCGCGCGCGGCGGCCGGGGCGGTCGACGCCTTTCAGCGCATGGCCCAGCTGAACGTGTCCTACGACCAGGATCTGGCACGGGCACTCGGCGTGCAGGCGGAGATCCTTGCCCGGCTCCACCGATGGCCGGAAGCCCTGGAGTCACAGCACCGGACGATCTCGATCGACCGGAGGCTCGTCCGGATCAATCCGCATCGCTACGGGCTCGACCTCGTCCGGGCACTGATCGCCTTCGCACGGCTCTGCCGCGATGGCGGACGGCGCCATGCCGAGGCGGTGGGGGCCCTGCGCGAGGCGGTCGGCCTGCTCCAGAGCGGGCGATACGACGAAGCGGTGGTGCGCCGGCTCCTCCGAGCCGCGCACTCGATCGGCGCCGACCTGATCGACGTACCGCGAGCCCCGCGGCCGTCGCCGCCCGCCTCGGCCGGATCGGGCATGGATCACGCGGCCGAGGCCAAGGCTGTCCTCGCCCGGGATCACTACCTGGCGCGGATGCGGCTCGAGCGACTCCCGCCCGCGGACATCGCGCTCGTCCTGCTCGCCATGAGGCCCCGGCCGCGATGGCTCGACATGGTCTTCCGGGGCTTCGAGTCCCATATCGCGGAGGAGGTCCTGGAGCACCTCGTGCGGCAGGCGATCGCCGAGCCGGTCGTCCTCGACCTGGTGGCGAAGGAGCTCCTGCTGCGCCTCGACGACCGGCCGGAGAGTTTCACGAGGATCTTCCACAAAAGTACCGTGAGTCTGCTCAGCCACGCGGTTCCCGGCACGGCGGCCGCCATCCTCAACAGCCTCGAGTGGCGGTACGAGGCGCGTGACGTCCTGGCCGAGCTTGACCGCGAGCAGGCGGCCGCGATCACCCGCCTGCTCGCCTATGATCCGGCGGATCCGTCAACCTTCTAGCTCAGGGCTTGCGGGCGACCGCTCCGAACTCGTCGACCTCGCGGAGTTCCTCCTCCGTGGCGTCGGGTGCCGGGCGCCACGCGGCGCAGGGGACCAGGCCGGGCTCGACGAGCTCCAGGCCGTCGGTGAAGCGGGACAGCTGGTCGGGGCTGCGCAGGTTGTACGAGAGCGGGGCGTTCGCGTTCCAGACGCCGATGGCCTCCTCGAAGGCGGGGCCGTCGAGGACGTTGGTGCCGTCGGCGGTGACCAGGTAGCTGCCCGAGGGCAGAGCGGCCATGAGGTGGCGGACGATCGAGACGGCCTCGTCCAGGTCGGGGACGTGGCCGAGGATGTTCATGAGGATCAGGGCGGTGGGCCGGGAGAGGTCGAGCGTGGCGCGGCCGGCTACCTCGAGGATCGCGGCCGGGTCGTGCAGGTCGGCGTCCAGGTACTCGGTCACGCCCTCGGGGGTGCCGGCCAGCAGGGCGCGGGCGTGCGCCAGCACGAGCGGGTCGTTGTCGACGTAGACGATGCGGGAATCGGGGGCGGCGGCCTGGGCGACCTGGTGGGTGTTCTCGGCGGTGGGAATGCCGGTGCCGATGTCGAGGAACTGGCGGATGCCGACCTCGTCCGCGAGGTACGTGATCGACCGCTTGAGGAAGCCGCGCGAGGACCGCGCCACCACGGTGATGTCGGGGTAAAGTCCGGAGAACTGGTCACCGACCTGGCGGTCGACCTCGAAGTTGTCCTTGCCGCCCAGCCAGTAGTTCCAGACCCGCGCCGAGTGCGGGATCGTGGTGTCGAGCTTGGCTCCGGCCTCGCTGTCTGTCATGGTGACCCCCGGTGGACGCAAATCCGTGATCGGTGGAGAGTTCCGGACCGCACGTACGCCGGTATGCTAGCGCGCGAAGATCAAACCGTTCCACAGTGGACGGGTCCAGTAGGGCGGGCGAGGTGAGCCAGGGACAGGGCGGCGGTTCAACGGTGCGCCGCATGCAGCTCGGGGTTCGTCTGCGCGCGCTTCGACGACGCGCCGGGATGAGCCGCGAGGATGCCGCGTACCCGTTGCGGGCCTCCGAATCGAAGATCAGCCGGATGGAGCTGGGCCGGGTCGGGTTCAAGGAACGCGACATCGCCGACCTGCTGACGCTCTACGGCGTCGAGGATCCGGACGAGCGGGCGCACCTGCTGGACTTCGCGCGGGAGGCGAACGCCCCGAGCTGGTGGCATTCCTACGGCGACGTGCTGGACACCTGGCTGCAGACCTACCTCGACTTCGAGCAGGCCGCCGAGCTCATCCGGACGTACGAGATCCAGTTCGTCCCGGGCCTGCTGCAGACCGAGGCGTACGCCCGGGCCGTGATCAGCCTCGGCTACGACCCGGCGGCGCCCAGCGAGATCGAGCGGCGCGCCAAGCTGCGGATGGAGCGCCAGCAACTGCTGCTGCGGCCCGACCCGCCGAAGCTGTGGGTGGTGCTCGACGAGGCGGTCCTGCGCCGGCCGATCGGTGGCGTCGCCGTGCTCCGGGAGCAGATCGAGGCGCTCCTCGCGATGACCGATTCTCCGCACGTACGCCTGCAGGTGATGCCGTTCGCGTCCGGCGGGCACGCGGCGGTCGGCGGCGCGTTCAGCGTGCTGCGGTTCCCGTACCAGGAGCTCGCCGACATCGTGTACATCGACCACCTCACCGGCGGCCTCTACCTGGACAAACGCGAGGAGGTCGACCGGTACGCGGCGGCCATCTCGCGGCTGTTCATCGAGGCGGCTCCGCTGAGCGAGACCCCGGCCATCCTCGAGGGCATGCTCCGGCAGCTGGACTGAGCCCCTAAGCTGTCGCCCGTGGGCGTGGGAGCTGGGGGAATTCTGCGGCCCGGCGAGCGGCTGGGCGACCGTTACCGCCTGGAGAGCCGGCTCGGCGCGGGCGGCATGGGCGAGGTGTGGCGGGCCGTCGACGAGTTGCTGGGCCGGGTGGTGGCGGTCAAGGTGATGCTGCCGTCGGTCGCGGACGATCCGGAGTTCGGGCGGCGGTTCCTCATCGAGGCGACGTCGATGGCGCGGGTCAATCACCCGGCCGTCGCGTCGATCCACGACTTCGGGCGCGGGCGGGGCGTCACGTACCTGGTGATGGAGTTCGTCGACGGCGAGTCGCTGGCGCAGCGGCTGGCCCGGACGGGACGGCTCGACCCGGCCACCACCATGCGGATCGTCGCGCAGGCGGCCGACGGGCTGCAGGCCGTCCACGACCAGGGCATCGTGCATCGCGACGTGAAGCCGGCCAACCTGCTGATCCGCCGGGACGGCTCGGTCGTGATCACCGACTTCGGCATCGCGCGGCACGAGGACGCCAGCCATCTGACCGCCACCGGCGCCGTCCTCGGCACGCCCAGCTACCTCTCCCCCGAGCAGGTGCTCGGCCAACCGGCCACGCCGCGCAGCGACGTCTACTCGCTGGGCCTCACCGCCTACGAATGCCTGGCCGGGGAGCGTCCGTTCGTCGGCGACAACCCGTACGCCGTGGCCCTGCAGCGCCTGCAGTCGGCGCCGCGGACGATCGGCGTCACGCTGCCCGCGCCCGTGCTGCGGGTGGTCGAGCGGGCGCTGGCCACCGACCCCGCCGGCCGCTGGCCGTCCGCCGCCGCGCTGGCCGACGCCGCCCGGGCCACCGCGACGCCCGGAGCGCCCGCTTCACCGCGTACGCCCGAAATCGCGGAACCAGGACCCCGCCGGAAGGTGATCGCGGCAGCTTGGGCCGCCGCGATCCTGGTGGTTGTCGTGGCGGCCGCGTGGTTCATCACCCGGGCCGGAAGCGGGGACGACGGCCGCTTGCAGGCGCAACAGCCGGACGTCCGGACCGGCGGCGCGACCACGGCCACGGCCACGGTCAAGGGCTTCGCGGCCTGCGGGAACGCCCTCTGCCCGACCGAGCCGATGTGCTGGTCCGGACTCACCTCGATCAGCGGCAAAGCCCAACCGCCGGCCCCGGTGAACTGCTCGGAGGAGCACTACTGGGAGACCTTCGCCGCGGTGAGACTGCCGGCCGGAGCGGCCGACGGGCGCGCCGACGAGCTCATGGAGCGTCCCGACGTCGCCAAGGCCTGCTCGGCCGCGCTCATGGCCTCGCGCAGCAAGGATCCGGCGGCCACCCGCTCGTGGCGGCGCGACGCCTGGCCGATCCAGCGCACGGGCGACGGCGTCCCGCTCCTGCACTGCCTGGCCGGGTCCACGGACGGCGAGACCACCAAGACCATCTTCTAAGTACAGAGCCGTCTAATAGGCCCGTGAAGTGCGAATAAGCGACGAACATCCTGTGGTCAACACCCGGCGGTAACCTGTGGTTTGCCTGGAGTCCACCTGGGACCAGCAGGCTCCGCTGCGTCAGGGATGAATATGAGCGCACCACAGGAGAGTGGAATATGGCCGTCTCTCGTCGCCAGATTCTCACCGGCGGGGCCGCCGCGGGCGTGGGCATCTCGGTCGCCGGCGTGCTGCCCAGCCTCAGCGAATCGGCCCTCGCGACCGGGTCCGGCGGGCACAGCAGTGGCGGGCACCCGTTCCCGCCGCTGGAGGACGATCCGAACGGGATCCTCGCGCTGCCGGCCGGTTTCTCGTACTCGATCGTCACGCGCGAAGGCGAGACCGACCTTTCGTTCGGCCAGGGCAAGACCCCGGCCTTCCACGACGGCACCGGCGTGGTCGACTCCGGCCGCAACCGGCTGACGATCATTCAGAACCACGAGCTGACGCCGAACATGTCGGCGTTCGGCGTGCCGCACATCGCCGGTACGGTGTACGACCCGGGCGCGGCCAACGCGGGCGGCTGCACTGTGATCACCACCGACGGGCGCGGCAAGGCCTCCGCCGAGTGGGTCGGCATCTCCGGCACCGTGCGCAACTGCGCGGGCGGCGTCACCCCGTGGGGCACCTGGCTGACCTGCGAGGAGACCTTCATCAACGCGGGCGCCACCTGGACGGCCGGCGGCCAGACCGGCACCTATGAGAAGAACCACGGCTACGCCTTCGAGGTCCTCGACGCCGGCTCGAACCACCAGCTGCCCAAGCCGATCAAGGCATTCGGGCGGTACGAGCACGAGGCGCTCGCGGTCGAGCCGAACCTGCGGCACGTCTACCTGTCGGAGGACGCGAGCGGGCCGAACGGCCTGTTCTACCGGTGGACCGCGCCGCACGGCGTGCGGCTCGGGCGGGGCCTGGCGAACACCCTCGGGGACACCGCGGGCAAGCTCGAGGCGATGCAGATCCGCCTCGCCGACGGCAGCATCCTGCCGGACGTCGCCTACCTCACCTCCGCGCAGCTGGGCCGCCCGTTCAAGGTGACCTGGACCGAGGTTCCCGACCGGGACGCGGTCACCAAGCCGGTGCGCACCCAGTTCGCCGACGGCACCGTCACCCGGGGCAAGAAGTTCGAGGGCGTGTGGAGCAACGGCAAGGGCGTCTACATCGTCAACAGCTTCGCCTTCGGCGCCAGTGACCTGCCGGCCGACGCGACCAAGCACGACGGCATGGTCTGGTTCTACGACTTCTCGGACGAGACGATCACGCTGGTCACGTACTTCCCGCACAACCCGGCGGCGGAGACCGAGGGTGCGTACCCGAAGTACGCCGATCTCACCTTCGACGGGCCGGACAACGTGACCGTCACGCCGTGGGGGACGCTGATCCTCGCCGAGGACGGCGTCCGGGCCTCGCACGTGCTCAGCTCGGTGCCGGGCGGGCCGACCTACGCGATCGCCCGCAACCAGCTCAGCATCGGCACGTCCAACGGGTCGCCCACGTACTCCGAGTTCACCGGGCCGACGTTCTCCCCGGACGGCAAGATCCTGTTCGTGAACATCCAGGTACCGGGGATCACGCTGGCCATCAGCGGCCCCTGGGAGAAGTACCTGCGTTGAGACCGGCCGGCCCGGCCCGGGGCACGTTTCCCCGGGCCGGCCGCCGGCCCCGGGGCGCGAAGGCGTACTGGCAGGTAAATAGTTTTTGAAGACGCGGTGTGCCGGGTCTGCTTTGCTTGCTCACCATGGACACTGCTCTGACCGGCAACCCCGGCTCCCAGATCCTCAGCGTCGGCACGTACCGCCCGCGAACCGAGGTCGGGAACGAGACGATCGCGGCGCTGATCGACTCCACCGACGACTGGATCCGGCGCCGCAGCGGCATCGAGTCCCGCCGCCACGCCACCGAGGACGAGGACGTGGTCACGATGGCCGCGGCGGCGGCGTCCAAGGCCCTGGCCGGGGCGGGCGTGCACCCGCACGACGTCTCGGCGGTGCTGGTCGCGACGATGTCGCACCGCGGCCGGGCGACGACCGTGGCGCCGCTGGTGGCCGACGCGCTGGGCGCCACCTCGGCCGCCGCGATGGACCTCGGCGCGGCCTGCGCCGGTTTCCCGTACGCCCTGGCGACCGCCGACGCCCTGGTCCGCAGCGGCACGGCCGGCCACGTCGTGCTGGTCGGCGCCGAGCGGATGACCGACATCATCGACCCGCGCGACCGCGGCACCGCGTTCCTCTTCGGCGACGGCGCGGGCGCGGTGGTGGTCGGCCCGGCGGCGTCGCGCGGCATCGGCCCGGTGGTGTGGGGCGCCGAGGGCGCCAAGAGCGAGGTTCTGCGGTACGACGAGACGGGCATGCTGCGGATGGAGGGTCCCGAGGTCTTCCGCTGGGCCACCTCGATCATCCCCGATGTCGCCCGGCGAGCGCTGGAGGCCGCCGGCACCACGGTCGCCGAGCTGTCGGCGTTCATCCCCCACCAGGCCAACCTGCGCATCACGCTGGCCGCGGCCAAGGCGCTCGGCCTGGGCCCGCACGTCCGGATATCCACCGACATCGTCACCAACGGGAACACCGGCGCGGCCTCCATCCCGCTGGCCATGGCGGCGCTGCCGGACACGACCGGTCCCGCCCTGCTGGTCGGCTTCGGCGCCGGCCTGGCGTACGCGGCCCAGGTGGTCGAGCTTCCTTAGTTCCTTTTGTCCGGGCATTTCCGGCATAGGGTGGTACGGTGGCGGCGTCGCCTGACGCCGACCACGAAGGCCATGCCCGTGAACACGATCAAACGCCGGACTTTCCTCCTGGGTGGGCTCGGCGCCGTCGTCGTTCCACGCTCCGCGGGGTATCCGTTCACGCTCGGGGTCGCCTCGGGCGAGCCGGCGCCGGACAGCGTGGTTCTCTGGACCCGGCTCGCGCCGTCGCCGCTCGCGGCCGACGGGCACGGCGGAATGCCGCGGGCCGACGTGCCGGTCGAGTGGCAGGTCTCCGCCGGTCCGACGTTCGGGACGCTGGTGGCCTCGGGCACGGCGACCGCGCGGTACGACGACGCCCACACGGTGCACGTCGTGGCCGGTGGGCTCGCGGCGGATCGCGAGTACTACTACCGGTTCCGCGCGCGGGGGCAGCTCTCCCCCGCCGGGCGCACCCGGACCGCGCCCTCGCCCGGCGCCGCCGCCCGTGAGCTGGTGATGCTGTTCGCCTCGTGCGCGAACTTCGAGGCCGGCTACTTCACCGCGTACCGGCGGATGGCCGAGGAGCGGCCGGGCCTGATCCTTCACCTCGGCGACTACATCTACGAGGGACAGGCCAAACCGGGGCACGTGCGCACGCATCTCGGGCCGGAGATTCTCACGCTGGCCGACTACCGGCGGCGCTACGGGCAGTACAAGACCGACCCGGACCTGCAGGCCGCGCACGCCAGCGCGCCCTGGCTGGTGGTGCCGGACGACCACGACGTCGAGGACGACTACGCCGGGACGCACCGGCTCGACAACATCCCACCGCTGACCGCGGCCCAATGGGTGGGCCGGCGAACCGCGGCGTACCGGGCCTACTACGAGCACCTGCCGCTGCGGCCCGGCACGCGGCTGTTCCGCCGGGTGCCGTGGGGGCGGCTCGCGACCTTCCACATGCTCGACACGCGGCAGTACCGCGACCCGCAGGCGTGCGGCGGGCATCGGCAGGTCTGTCCCGACGCGGCGCTGCCGGGACGGAGCATGACCGGTCCCGCGCAGGAGGCCTGGCTGCTCGACGGGCTCGCCGAGCACCGCGCCACCTGGGATCTGATCGGCCAGCAGGTGTTCTTCGCGGCCCAGCCCGACGCTTCGGGCACGCGGAACATGGACGCCTGGGACGGCTATCGGGCGTCACGGGACCGGTTGCAGCGGGGATGGGTCGAGCGCGGCGCCCGCAACCCGGTGGTGCTGACCGGCGACATCCACACCGCCTGGGCCAACGACCTCAAGGCCGATTACGCCGACCCCTCCTCGGCCACGATCGGCACCGAGCTGATCTGTACGTCGATCACGTCGCGCGGGGACGGCTCGGCGACCACCACGATCCCGACCGGCGGCCTCAACCCGCACCTGAAGTTCTATTCGGACCGGCGCGGCTACACCCGGGCCACGATCACGCCGGCGAAGCTCACCGCCGACTTCCGGGGCGTGGACGCGGTCAGCGTGCGGGATGCGGCGGTCCGGACGGTCGGGTCGTTCGCCATCGAGGACGGCCGGCCCGGCGTCCGGCGGAACTAGGGCCCGGCGAGACGTTTGATGTTCAGCAGCTGACGCCGGGCCATGACCAAGTCGCCGAGCGACAGGCCCGGCGCGGCCCATCGATGCGTCCGCATGACGACCTTGAGGAGCAGCCGGGTGGTGCCGTCCGGGGCCGGGACCAGGACGTACGACATGAACGCGCCCATGATCGTGCCGGTCAGCTGCTCCCCGGCGTCGACGGCGACGATCCGTCCCTGCGGACGGCCGCCGACGCGGGTGAAGGCCTCCCCCACGCGCGGCTCGGGGAGGTCCATCAGCCGCTGCGGCGACCGACGGCCGCGGTTGTCGATCCAGTCGTACGAGTACGGCGCCAGCCGCACCTGCGCGACCCAGGGCCACACCGCGGCCGGTGGCGCCGCGACCGACACGCCGCGCCACGCTCGCACGGTCGGCGCGGCGACGAAGTCGTCACACGGGTACGGGCGGGACACCTCCTCGTCGGTCACGCCCCACCGATCGGCCAGCATGTCTCCGGCGCCCCTCAGTCCTTGATCGAGTCGCGGCCACGCTGCACGAGCAGGGGATCGGCCGGGTGGACGACCGATGGGTCCTTGTCGTCGTAGTCGAACTGGTCGAGGAAGAAGCGCATCGCGTTGACGCGCGCGCGTTTCTTGTCGTTGCTCTTGATCGAGGTCCACGGCGCGTAGTCGGTGTCGGTGCGCTCGATCATGGTCTCCTTGGCGGTGGTGTAGTCGTCCCAGCGGTCGAGGGACTCGATGTCCATGGGGGACAGTTTCCATCGGCGTACCGGGTCGATCTGGCGGATCGCGAACCGGGTGCGTTGTTCGGACTGCGTGACGGAGAACCACAACTTGGTGAGCGTGAAGCCGCTTTCGACCAGCATCTCCTCGAACAGCGGCGCCTGCCGGAGGAAGATCCGGTAGTCGTGGTCGGTGGTGAAGCCCATCACCCGTTCCACTCCGGCCCGGTTGTACCAGGACCGGTCGAACAGCACGATCTCCCCGGCGGTGGGCAGGCGGGCGACGTACCGGTGGAAGTACCACTGGCCGAGCTCGGTCTCGGTGGGCTTGGTGAGGGCGACGACCCGCGCGGCACGCGGGTTGAGGTGTTCCATGAACCGTTTGATGGTGCCGCCCTTGCCGGCGGCGTCGCGGCCCTCGAACAGGATCACGTGCTTGGTGCCGGCATCCAGTGCCCAGTTCTGGAACTTCAGCAGCTCGACCTGCAGCCGATACTTCTCCGTCTCGTAGGTTTCGCGGTCGAGCCGCTCCTCGTACGGATAGTCCTCGCGCCAGGTCTCGACCGGGTTGCCGCCGGGATCGATCAGGTCGGGGTCGGAGTGGTGCTCGTCGGGCCGCACGCTGTAGCCCTCGAGCAACAGCCGCTCCAGGTACTCCCGGAAATTTCCGTGAATCACCCCTCGAGTATCGATCTCCCCGGAGCGCCTGTCACGGCCGTGCGGGAACCGGCCACGATGGTCCGGCCGTTGACTCGGTGCAGGATGCAATCTATGTTTTGCCTCGGCTCCGATACGGCCGTGAGGACTCCGGCGGTGGTTGACGACTCCTTCGCCGCCGCCACCGCCGGGTCCGATTCCTAGGCGTTCACCGACTCCTGCGCCTCGACCGGCGCGCGCCGCGGCATGAGCAGCAGGGCCGCGAAGCCGAGCACGCAGCAGCCGATGATGTACCAGCTGATACCGGTGCTGGAGTTGGTCTCCTGCAAGATCTTCGTGGCGATCAGCGGGGCCGGCCCGCCCGCGATCACCGAGGACAGTTGGTATCCCAGTCCGGCCCCGGAGTAGCGCAGGTTCGTGCCGAAGCCCTCCGCGATCAGCGCCGCCTGCGGGCCGTACTGCATGTCGTGGAAGATCAGCGACACCACGATGGCGAGCAGGACGAGCACCGATTCCTTCGTGTTGAGCAGCCCGAAGTAAGGAAAGGCGAACAACGCCGTCAACACGATGCCGGTGCCATAAACACGCCTACGACCGAACTTGTCCGACAAATGACCGAACAATGGTACGGAGATCAGTCCAATCGTGGCCGCGATGAGTATGAAGTCCAGCACCGAGTCCCGGGTCAGCGAGAGGTGTTTCGTGGCGTACGTCAGCACGAAGCTCGTGAACAGGTAGAACGGCGCCTGCTCGCCCATCCGGACGAAGGCGGAGGTGAGGATCTGCCGCCACTCCTTGCGGATCACCTCGACCAGCGGCTGCTTGACGACGGCGTCGGTCTTGCGCACGGCCTCGAACTCGGGGCTCTCCAGCACCCGCAGCCGCACGTACAGCCCCACCGCGATCAGGACGATGCTGAGCAGGAACGGGATCCGCCAGCCCCAGGTGTCGAACGAGTCCCCGGTCCAGTCCGTCATCAGCCGCACGATGCCGGTCGACGCGACCAGGCCGAGCGGCACGCCCAGTTGCGGCCACGAGGCCATCAGCCCGCGCCGCCTCTTCGAGCCCCACTCCATGGAGAGCAGCACCGATCCGCCCCACTCGCCGCCGACCCCGATGCCCTGGAGGACGCGGAGCAGAGTGAGCAGAATCGGCGCCGCGTACCCGATCGACGAGTACGTCGGCAGCACGCCGATCAGCGCCGTCGCGATCCCCATCAGCAGCAGCGTCGCGATCAGCGTCGCCTTGCGCCCGATCCGGTCGCCGTAGTGGCCGAAGATCGCAGCGCCGACCGGCCGGGCCGCGAAACCCACGAACTGCGTGCCGAACGAGAGCAGGATGCCGGTGAAGGCCGCCTGTTTGGGGAAGAACAGCGCCGGAAAGATCAACGACGCGGCGGTGTTGTACAGGAAGAAGTCGTACCACTCGATGGTGGTTCCGACCGTGCTGGCGATGGCGGCCCGGCGGCGCTGTGTTCCACCGGACGCGAGCTCAGTGCCCATAGTGGCCTCCAACGGACATTGAGGGCCGTCTACCCCGGTCAGGCTTTGGGCAAACCCAGCCGGCGGGTGAACCTCGCGCGGTACGTGGACGCGCTCAGCCCGTAGTGGGACTTGAAGCGCCGCGCGAAGTAGTTCTGGTCGGGCCACCCCACCGACTCGCCGATCCGGTTGATCGGGTGATCGGTGTGCAGGAGCCGGTTCGCGGCCAGCTCGACGCGATGGCGGGAGAGGTACGCCATCGGCGGCAACCCGGTCGCCGACTTGAACAGGCGGACCAGGTATCCCGGCGCGAGGTGCAGTTCGGCGGCGAGCGACGTCAGCGTCCAGTGGTAGGCGGGACGCTCCTCCAGCATCCGCATCGCCTCGAGCACCGCCGGGTGGATCTCGACCGAGCCCTCGGCGCCGGCCGGGGCGATCGCGCGGGCGAGGCAGCTCAGGAACAGCGTGAGCCGGCCGATCAGATCGCCCCGGTGGGTGGCGACCGGGACCTCGCGCAGATCGTGCAGTCGTTCGAGATGCTCGACGCACTCGCGGTAGGCCGGGCCGGCCAGGTGCCCGGTGAGGATGCCGCGCCGCTGTTCCGCGTACGGCCCGGTCCAGAGCAGGTGGCCGAGCTGCGGATCCTCCCGGGTCCAGGCCAGCTCGCGCCGCAGCAGCTCGATGGAGAAACCGCAGTTGTACAGGTCGAGACCGCGGCAGTCCTCGTACCCGTGCCAGACGCCGGGCCGCAGCATGAGCACGTCGCCGACCCGCAGCTGCTTGCGGCCGGCCAGGCTGCGCTGCGCGCCCTCGCCGCCGATCACCACGGCGATCTCGACGAAGCTGTGGGTGTGGATCGGGTGCGAATCCTCGTGGACGTAGTGGCCCGCGAACGCGAGCGAACCGTCGATGATGTGCAGCAGAGTGCGGGTCTGCTCGACGGGGAAGACGTCCACATCCATGCCTCACCGTAAGGCCCAGGTGAATTTCGTGCTACCTCCGGTTCACTTCGGGCTATGTGGTGACCCACGGCACACCGCAGGATCGGGTGCAGGCGAAACGTCCCCGCCATCAAGCCGAAACATTGTGATCGGCCCTTTTCGGGTCGGTTCTTGAATCGTTTCACCCCCGCAGGAGTGTCATGCCTGAGCTGGCCGCACCGACCGACCTTCGCTTCGAACACCATCCCGCCGACCGTCCGGTGCTGGGCATCGGCACCGCCACCCCGCGCCTGTCCTGGCGGGTTCCGGCGGCCCCGGACGACTGGGCGCAGGCCCGATACGAGATCGAGATCTCCCGCGGCGGCACCGCGCAGGTGCATTCCGCCGCCTCCGGCGAGCAGATCCTGGTGGCCTGGCCGGGCGTTCCCCTCACCGCCCGGGAGATCGCGTCCGTACGCGTGAGAGTCGGCGACGCCACCTCCTGGAGCGACTGGTCCGCCCCGGCGATCGTCGAGGCCGGCCTGCTCGCCGCCACCGACTGGACCGCGAGCCTGATCAGCCCCCGCGAGATCGCCGGCCTCGGCGACCCCGCGCCGATCCTCTCCGGCTCGATCGAGCTGCCCGCCGACATCGTCAAGGCCCGCCTCTACGCGACCGCGCACGGCCTCTACGTCGCCCACCTCAACGGCGAGCGGGTCGGCGACGAGCAGCTGGCCCCCGGCTGGACGGCGTACCAGCACCGGCTGCGCTACCGGACGCACGACGTCACCGACCTGGTCACCATCGGCACCAACCGCCTCGAGATCCTGCTCGGCAACGGCTGGTTCCGCGGCCGGCTCGGCTTCCAGGGCCGCCAGGCCGTCTACGGCGACCGGCTCGCCGCGCTGGCCCAGCTCGAGGTGACCACCGCCGACGGGATGGTCCACGTGCTCGGCACCGACGGCGCCTGGACCGCCCGCGAGAGCCAGATCGTCGCCGACGACCTCTACGACGGCCAGCGCACCGACCTGCGCCGGGAGCCCACCGGCGAGAGCCCGGTCGACGTGCTCGACGCCGACCTCGGCCTGCTCGTCGCCCCGGACGGGCCGCCGGTGCGGATCACCGAGGTGCTCCCGGCCGTCGCCGTCACCACCTCGCCCAGTGGCCGGACGCTGGTCGATTTCGGGCAGAACCTGGTCGGCTGGGTGCGGCTCACGGTTCGCGGCGGCGCGGCCGGCGACGAGATCACGCTGCGGCACGCCGAGGTGCTCGAGAACGGCGAGCTCGGCGTCCGCCCGCTGCGCACGGCCAAGGCCACCGACACCTACGTGCTCGCCGGACCGGAGGAGACCACCCTCGAGCCCGAGCTGACCTTTCACGGGTTCCGCTACGCCGAGGTCACCGGTGTCGCCGACTTCCAGGCGGAGGCCGTCGTGGTCGGCACGGACCTGCGCCGCACGGGCTGGTTCGAGTCTTCGCACGCCCTGCTGAATCGATTCCACGAGAACGTCGTGTGGGGCATGCGCGGCAACTTCGTCGACGTGCCCACCGACTGCCCCCAGCGCGACGAGCGGCTCGGGTGGACCGGCGACATCCAGGTCTTCTCGCCCACCGCGAGCTTCCTGTTCGACACCGCGGGCTTCCTCGGCAACTGGCTCGCCGACCTCGCCGCCGAGCAGCAGAAGGACGGCTCCGTGCCGTACGTGATCCCGGATGTGATCCGCCGGCCCGCTCCCGCCACCGCGGCCTGGGGCGACGCGGCCACCATCGTGCCGTGGGTGCTCTACCGGCGCACCGGCGACCGCGACCTGCTCGAGCGGCAGCTGCCCAGCATGCGCGGCTGGGTCGACAAGATGGCCGCGCTGGCCGGCCCGGCCCTGCTGTGGGCGGGCGGCTTCCAGTTCGGCGACTGGCTCGACCCGACCGCCCCGCCCGAGGACCCGTTCCGGGCCAAGGCCGACCCGGACGTCATCGCCACCGCGCACCTCGCACGAAGCGCCGAGATCGTCTCGCTCGCGGCCGAGGTGGCCGGCGACGCCGACACCGCCCGCGAGTACGGCGACCTGGCCCGCCGGGTGCGCGACGCGTTCGCCCGCGAGTACATCACCCCCGGCGGCCGGGTGCTCGGCGACGCCGCCACCACCTACGCGCTCGCGCTGCAGTGGGCGCTGCTGCCCGACGCCGAGCAGCGGCGGCACGCCGGCGAGCGCCTGGCCGACCTGGTCCGGGCATCCGGCTTCCGGATCAGCACCGGGTTCGTCGGCACGCCGCTGATGACCGACGCGCTCACCGACACCGGGCACGCCGACCTCGCGTACCGGCTGCTGCTGCAGACCGGCTGCCCGTCCTGGCTCTACTCGGTGACCATGGGCGCGACCACGGTCTGGGAGCGCTGGGACAGCATGCTGCCGGACGGCTCGATCAACCCGGGCGAGATGACCTCGTTCAACCACTACGCGCTCGGGGCGGTCGCCGACTGGCTGCACCGGCGGGTGGCGGGGCTGGCCCCGGGCGCGCCCGGTTACCAGCTGATCGAGGTACGCCCGCTGCCGGGCCCGCACCTGACCAGCGCGTCGGCCCGGCACATCACGCCGTTCGGCGAGGCGTCCGTCGCCTGGGAGCGGTCCGGCGGCGAGCTTCGCCTGACCGTGGTGGTTCCGGTCGGTTCCAGCGCCGTCGTCCGGGTTCCGGGTGAAGATCAAGACCGCGAGGTACGCCACGGCCGTCACGAATGGCGCGTTCCCGACGCGTACGCGCAGGAAAGCAGCAGCACCACCGCGGAGATGACGATCCGGCAATTGATGGACCACCAGCCCAGCTGGGATCGCCTCGTCTCCGCCGCCGCCGAGTCGGGAGTGGCGGCCGACGAGGCCGCGCTCGCCGACCGGCTCGCACGCTTCTTCGACGCGCCGGCGGCCACGGTCGTTGACGCCGCCACCGCGGACGGATTCATCCCGGGCGCCGATCGGATGCGCGCCCTCTACTCCCCCGGAGGAAACTGAAAATGAGAAAACGCCACATAGCGATCGCCCTGCTCGCGGCCGGATCGATGGCCCTGACCGCGTGCAGCGCGGGCAGCCTCGGCTCCAGCGACGACAGCGGCGGCGACGGCAAGGTCAGCCTCTCCTTCCTCGTCGACAACGCGGCCGAGACCGTGAAGATCGGCAACCAGCTGGCCAAGGACTTCACGGCCAAGAACCCGAACATCACCATCAAGGTCGAGACGCGGCCGGCCGGCACCGACGGCGACAACCTGGTCAAGACCCGGCTGTCGACCGGCGACATGAGCGACGTCTTCATGTACAACTCGGGCTCGCTGTTCCAGGCCATCGCCCCCGAGAAGAACCTCGTCCCGCTGGACGAGGGACAGAACATCGGGAGTCTGGACAAGAACTTCACCACCACAGTCACCGCGAACAGCAAGGTCTACGGCGTACCGTGGGGTGGCTTCATGGCCGGAGCGATCCTCTACAACAAGGACGTGTACTCCAAGCTCGGCCTGTCGGTACCGAAGACATGGGACGAGTTCATGGCCAACAACGCGAAGATCAAGGCGTCCGGCGTCGACCCGGTGATCCAGAGCTACGGCGAGACCTGGACGTCGCAGCTGTTCGTGCTCGGCGACTTCGCCAACGTGCTCTCGGCCGACCCGCAGTTCGCCGACAAGTACACGGCCAACCAGGCCAAGTACGCGACGACGCCCGCCGCGCTGGCCGGCTTCCAGCACCTGCAGCAGGTGCACGACCTCAAGTACGAGAACAAGGACTTCGCCTCGGCGAAGCTGCCCGACGCGCTGCGCTACCTGGCCCAGGGCAAGGGCGCGAACTATCCGATCCTGTCGGCCACGCTCAGCGAGCTCATCTCCGAGAACCCCGGCAGCGAGAACAAGATCGGTCTGTTCGCCATCCCCGGCTCCGACGGCTCGAAGAACAACCTGACCGTCTGGGCCCCGGCCGGCGTCTACATCCCGACCACCACGACCGGCGCCAAGCTCGACGCGGCCAAGAAGTTCCTCGCCTACATCGCCAGCCCCGACGGCTGCACCTCGCAGACCACGGCCTCCCAGCCGACCGGCCCGTACGCGGTCAAGGGCTGTTCGGTCGGTGACTCCGTGCCGCAGGCGGTCAAGGACATGCAGACGTACATCGACAACGGCGCGTCCAGCCTCGCGCTCGAGTTCCTCTCCCCGGTCAAGGGCCCGGCGCTCGAGCAGATCTGCGTCGAGGTCGGCTCCGGCATCAGCAAGGCCGACGCCGGCGCCAAGCACTACGACGAGGACGTCAAGAAGCAGGCCCAGCAGCTCGGGCTGTCGGGCTGGTAGGAGACAGCCCGTGGCGACCACCACCGTGACCCGGTCCGCCGAGACGCGCAGCAGCGCGCCTTCGGCGGGCCGGGTGCGGGCCAAGAGCCCGTACCCCACCTGGTTCTATCTCCCCGCCGCCGTGATCTACGGCGTGCTCTTCATCGTGCCGACGCTGATCGCCTTCTACTTCAGCCTCACCCGGTGGAGCATCTTCGACTCGAAGTTCATCGGGTTCGGCAACTACGTGACGTTCTTCAAGGAGCCGGCTCTCGTCACCAGCCTCTGGCACACGCTGATCTACGCGGTGGTCACCTCGGGGCTGAAGGTCGTGCTCGGCCTCCTGCTCGCGGTGCTGCTGACCTCGCAGATCGTGGCCCGCGGCTACCTGCGCTCGGTCGTGTTCTTCCCGGTGCTGGTCTCCACGATCGGCGTCGGCCTGACCTTCACGGTGCTGATGAACCCCGAGAAGGGCCTGATCAACCAGTCGCTGTCGGTGATCGGCATCCAGGGACCGGGCTGGCTGACCGACCCGTCGTACGCCCTCTTGTCGGTTGCTCTGGTCGATGTCTGGAAGGGCGTGGGCCTGGCGACGCTGATCTACATCGCCGGGATCGTCTCCATCCCCCAGGAGTACTTCGAGGCGGCGCGGGTGGACGGCGCCGGCGCCTGGGACAACTTCCGGCACATCGTGCTGCCGCTGGCCCGGCCCGCGACCGTCACGGTGATCACGCTGTCGCTGATCGGCGGCCTGCGGTCGTTCGACCTGATCTGGGCCATGACCCGCGGCGGCCCCGGCTTCACCTCCGACGTCATCGCGTCGGTGATCTACAAGCAGTACCAGGCCGGCTTCTACGGTCTCTCGACCGCCGGGAACGTGGTGCTGTTCGTCGTGGTGACGGCGATCGTGCTGCCGCTGTCGCGGTTCCTCAACCGTAAGGAGGTCGAGCTGTGACGGTTCTCCAGTCGCGCCGTCCCCGGAAGAACTTGCTGCTCAGCTTCGTCGCGATCGTGCTGTCGGTGATCGTGTTCCTGGTGCCGTTCGCGTTCGTCCTGCTGACCGCGATCAAGGACCAGCAGCAGGCGTCGCTGCTCGACTTCTCGTGGCCGCACCAGTTCCGGCTGGTGCAGAACTTCATCGACGTGGTCCAGGCCCGCGACTACATGCTGATCATCGCGTTCATCAACAGCACCATCCTCACCGTCGCCAGCGTGACCCTGATGGTGGTGTTCGGGGCGATGGTGGCGTTCGTCCTCCAGCGCCGGAAGAGCCGGTGGAACGGCCTGGTCAACGCCCTCGTGCTGGCCGGCCTGATCATCCCGCCGGCCGTCGTGCCGACAATCTGGGTTCTGCAGAAGATCGGGCTGTTCCGCACGATGCCCGGCCTGATCCTGGTCGAGGTCGCCTTCGGGCTCGCCTTCGTGATCCTGCTGTTCCGCGCGTTCATCGGGACGATCCCGCGCGAGCTCGACGAGGCGGCGATCATCGACGGGGCCGGGCCGATGCGGCTGTTCTTCCGGGTGATCCTGCCGCTGCTCAAGCCGGTCATCATCACGTCGGTGGTGGTGCAGTCGGTGTTCGTCTTCAACGACTTCACCAATCCGCTGTACTTCCTGCCCGGCGACCAGAACGCCACCGTGCAGCTGACCCTCTACAACTTCTCCAGCCAGTACTCGACCCAGTACAACCTGCTGTTCATGAACATCCTGCTGATCACGATCCCGCCGCTGATCATGTACCTGTTCTTCAACCGCCAGATAGTCGCCGGCATGACCGCCGGCGCCATCAAGGGGTGACGCCGTTCACCAGTGGCGGCGGACCCACCAGCGCACGAGTGGGGGCACCACCCAGGAGTAGACGCAGAAGGCCAGCCAGGCCGCCGCTACCGGGAGGGACAGCCAGGGCACGCCCAGCAGCCGGACGCCGAAGATGAGGACGACGGCGGCCAGCCAGACCTTGAGCGCGCCGAAGCGGACGATCGGGCGCAGCGGGAGCATCAGCGGGTGGCCGGCGATGCGCATGTCGAGGGCGGACTCGGCGTACGCGTGCTGGGTGGGATCCTCGGCGACGGCCCGGCGGAAGCCCGCGTAGGCCGGCCCGACCTGGCCCCGGGCGGCCGAGACGCCGCCGAGCAGGGCGTTCGCGACCGGGTCGGCCGGGTAGGCGGCCACGAACTCGCGGCTGATCCGCTGTGCCTCCCGGTCGTCGCCGCGGGCGTAGGCGACCTTGACCCGGGTCGCGTAGACCATCGGCGCCCGCGGATCCTGGGCGGCGGCCAGCGCGACCAGCTTCGCGGCCTTCTCACCCTGGCCGGCGCCGGCGCAGAGATCCGCGTACGCGCAGAGCAGGCCGGCGTCGTGCGGCGCGATCGCCAGCCCGTCGAGCAGGATCCGCTCGGCGAACTCGGCGTTCCCCGCGTGCTCCTCGGCACAGGCCAGCCAGTACATCAGGCCGGGATCGGGCCCGTTCGCGGACAGCCCGGCCCGCGCCGCATCCCCCGCCTCGGGCCAGCGGTCGAGCTGGGCGAGCGCGGCGCACCGCAGCCGCGCGGCACCCGGCGCCATCACGTCGGAGGCGGGCAGCGTGGCCAGTTCCGCCAGCGCCTCCCGAGGGCGCCCGGTCTCGAGCAGCGCCTGCGCCCGGGCGAGGACCGGCGTCATCGCACCAGCCCGAAGATCACGAAGGCCTCGACCAGTCCGCACCCGATCACCGCGGCGAGACCCGGCCCGATCAGGCTCGCCGGTTTCCCGCCGCGATAGGTGAAGGCTCGGTACGGCCGCCGCTCGACGGTCGCGACGACGAGCGCCGTGAGCACGCCGAACACCGATCCGGCCAGCCGCAGGGACGAGCTGCCGCCGACGGCCGCGCTCAACGCGAGCCGGCCGCCGAAACAGAGCACCCCGGCGGCCGCGACGGCCAGCATCGGACCGGTTCCCAGCCGCAGCCGCCGCCCGTTGATCAGCCCGAGCGTGGCCGCGGCGAGCGGGCCGCCGAAGAACGCCGGATAGTAGATCGAGTCGGGCCGCCACGGCGCCCGGCCGGCGCCGGACTCCTGGTGAATCGTCGGCCGGAACAAGTCGTCCTGCATCGATCCCCGTTCCTTCCGCCGCCGCACGCGGCCACAGCGTAGCCGAGCGGGGAAACACGAGGAGAATGAAGTGTCAGACCCTCTCGAGCAGGAGGCGGAGCGTGTCGAAGACGATCACCTCGAAGCACCCGGCCGGGCAGGTGGCCCGGCTCGTCGCGGCGGTCAGGGCCGCGTTGCGGCCGGCGCCCGGCGAGACCCCTCAGCCGGCGCGGGCGAACCCGGGCGGCCGCCGGCAGCAGGACGCCCTGGCCGTGCTCACCGCCGCGCGCGGCGTCGTCGGCCGCGGGTGGGCGCAGAACACGTGGTATGTGCTGGACACTCCGGCGGGACACCGCCCGGCGCGGCACCGCTTCCTGCCGGGACGCCTCGACCACAGCCGGGTCGTCGGCGCGTGCCTGGTCGGCGCCGTGATGCACGGGGCCTGGCTGCAGAGCACCCGCCCCGAGCACGCGTACCCCGCCATCGACGCCCTCTGGATCACGCTCTTCGACGCCGGTACGCCGGCCGCGACCGACCCGGTCGGCCCGCTGTGCCCGCCCCTGGTCCGCGCCGCCCGGGTCCGCGATCTGACCACCTGGAACGACCGGGACCATCGGACCCAGAAGGACGTCATGCGGTTGCTGGACCGGGCCGCCGCCCGCGTCTCCGCACCGCGACTACCCGCCGGGTGAGCGCGGCAGCGCCCGGCCGCCGATCTCGACGACGGTCTTGATCAGGAAGCGCCAGTACTGGAACGCGGTCTCGACGGCGGCCCGATGCACCGTGTGCACCGGCGACTCCGTGGTGGAGACCCGGTCCGGGTCGAGGCGGGTGACGATGTCGCCGTCGAGCTGGGCGACGGTCTGCATCACGATCGACTCGACACCGACCTCCCACACCTTCCGCACGACCAGGACCTCGTCCATCTCCAGCGGAAGGTGGACCGACGGGCCGGCGTCGTCGCGGATGCCGTCGCCGACCGCGTCGGCGACCTCTTTCCGGCGGAGTATGCGCTCGATCGCGTCGCAGTTCCGCGCTATCCGCCGGCAAATGACGGCGTCGGCCGCGGCCGAATTGGCGCGCTCCGCCAGCACCCGGAATGTATCGGCCGTGACGACCTCGTCGACTCCTTCACCGCCGAGGAAGCGGTTGTACTCGCCGATGACGTCGAGCAGGGCGAAGTGCGACTCGGGCATCTTCCGGCCGGTCATGCCCGGCTTGAGAATGATGTTTATCTCGATGTTGAGGACGTCCTCGAATATCTGCCGCGCCCGGCCCGCCACGTCGGGCCCCTCACCACTTGCGGTTGAGGATCGTCTCGGCCGCGTCGATCAGCGCCTTGAAGTGTTCCGGCAGAACGCGGACGCTGCGCTCGACCTGCTGCAGATGGAAATCCCGCAGGGCCTGGTTGTCCTGCAGCCCCGGCGAGATCACGTTGGTCACGTCCCCGTCGACCAGGTCGAAGATCGTGATGAGCACGTCGGTGGGCGGATCCGGCGTGTTGATCTTCGTCTTGGTGCGCCCGCCGCTCTCCTCGAAAACGATCTCCACCTTTCCCACCGCGGTGACCACCTTGATTTCGGTCATTTCCGCGAAAATGCGGGTGATCGTGCCCTTGATGTCGTGTGAATCGGCCTCGCCGGAGCGCCGGAGCGCCGCATCGTCATTCGCCACAGCGTCGAGCGTCTTTGCTCGATCCGACCGGGTCAATAGCCCGGTCGGATACCGGCCACGCAAATACGTCTAGAGACCTTTCGCGGTCAGGGTCTGGCCGGTGCTGGTGGGGATAGACCGGTTCCGGTGAGGTAGCCGTCGATCAGATGGGTGCGGTGTTGCATGCGTTTAAGGCGGTTCTTCACCGCGATGGCCAGGCTGCTGGCGGTGCGGGCGGGCAGGTTGGCCAGGCTGCGTTTGAGGCCTGACCAGGCTTGCTCGATCGGGTTGAGCTCGGGCGCGTAGGCGGGTAGGCGGTAGACACGTAGCCAGGACCGGGCCGCGATCAGTGCCCGCATCCGGGCGGACCGGTGCGCGGACAGGCCGTCCCAGACAAGCACGATCGGCGCCTGCAACTGCCGGTGGGCGGCGTCGAGCAGCCGGGCGAAGTCACGCTCGCGGAAGCCTTTCGGCTCCCCTTTACGGCCACGGCCGGAGGTTTTGGTGCGGTAGATCAGCCGGGATCGGTGGCCGGGCCGGTAACAGACCAGCCCGGCCACCGAGACCCGGGCGTTGCCGGTCGCGGTGACGTGCGCGATCGGGGTGACACCCCGCGGTGCCCAGGTGGCGGCTTTGTGAGGTTTTAGCGTCTGGCCGCATTCGTCGGCGAAACAGATCCAGGCGGCCCGTCGTGCGGCGACTCTTTTACCGCCGGCCACTGGTAGCGGCGCCAATGCGCGATCGCAGCCTCGTCCCGCTCGATCGCCCGATACGACGGCAGCTGGCTGGTCCAGCCGAGCCGGCGCATCGCTTCCCACGCCGTGCTGACTCCGACCCGGATACCGAACACGGCCGCGATCAACGCCACGATCCGGACCAGAGTCCACCGCTGATCCTCGCCATAGCCGGCCGCGGCGGGCCCTTGTTCCAAGTGTTGCTTCAACCGGGCCAGCTGGGCGTCCGACAGCTTCGGATCCGGCCCTGCCGGCCCCCGCGACGCCAACGCGTCGACACCGCCGGCCGTCCAGGCCCGCCGCCACTGATACGCCGACTTCGTCGACACTTCCAGCAACCCGGCAACCTCGAGGGCCGACCTACCCTGCGCGAACAACACCGCCGCCCGCTGCCGTACCCGCTCTCGCCGTCCCCGTTCCGCCTGGTCAACGCCGCCACCGTCGCCATATCGCATGCGTTTAGCAGACCCGATACCAGCCCGCCGGCACGATCACCCACAAGCGTCACAGTGGATCAGACACAGACCCCCAACCCGAAAGGTCTCTAGAGCCGCAGACTGAGATATCGGCGCAGCGCGAAATGCAGGGCCCAGCTCACCAGCACGCCGGGCAGCAGGGCGACCGTGAAGACCAGCAGATCGGTCAGCTCGCCGGCGCCGGCGCCCAGCACGCCGCCGAGCAGGCAGACGATCGCGAAGGCGCTCCACCGCGCCAGCACGCCCCGGCCGGACCCGGGCGTCCGCGCGGCATCCCAGACGTTGGCCGCTCCCACCGCCGCCCCGCCGAGGGCGACGCCCGCGACCGCGCCCCAGACCTTCCCCGATCCGATGGCCAGAGCGCTCGCGATCACCGCCGGCAGCGCCAGGACCACCCCGCTGAGCAGCGCGTCGAGCCCGCGCACGGTCCCCGCGACCTGCGCCGCGAACTTCTCGACGCTCGCCTCGTGCAGGCTCCACAGGGCGCTGTCCGGCGCCAGAGCGTCGTCCACGTGGCACACCAGGTCGCCGTCGGGCTGGATCACGGTCCGGATGGCGATAACGCCGCTGGCCGGGTCGGTCGTGTCCAGGGTGGCGCCGCCGCGGCGGAACAGCCGGCGCCGGAGCTCCAGGCACGCGGCCGGCAGCGCCCGGAGGTCCCCGGCGGCCGATTGCCCGTGCCAGCGCCGGCTGCTGACCACCGCGGCCAGGAAGCTCCGCACCGTTCCGGCGGTGAAGTGCGCGAACAGTCCGAACAGGACGTTCCAGTACCCGACGGCGGCCCGGACGCTCGCCCGGTGCAACTCGTGCAACGGCAGCTCCCAGGCCGCCCCGCCCGGGCAGACCCGGGTGACGACGTCGCCGTCGAGCTGGATGACGGTCTGCATGACGATGACGCCGACCCCGATCTCCCAGATCTTGCGCACCAGCACGATGTCCTCGGCGGTGTAGGGGCGCCCCCGCGCCAGCACGCCCTCGATCTGCTCGCAGTTCCGGTGGATCCGCCGCAGGATCACCGCCCGCTCGTCCGTGCCCTTCAGACGGCGGTGCGCGGCTTCGGCCCGCACCGCGCGCTCCCGCAGGGCGGCGAAGGTGCCAGCGACGGGAAGGGCCGCGGCCTCCCCGAGATAGCGGTCGTACGCACGGGCTATCTCGGACAGCGCGCGATCGACGTCCAGTTCCTCCACACCCGGCCGGCGGGACTCGGCACGGTAGTTGTCCTTGAGGACGATGTCGACCTCGATGGTGAGCAGATCGTCGAAGAGCCGCCTCATCCGCCCTCCGCGAAGCCGCGCGCCAAACTCGCTGTCTATCACCTGCCCGGGCACATCGACGCGCCACTGTCGGAAAGACGGATCCGGAATGGTAGAAGTGGCGCATGGACGACGACGTTCGGTCATGGCTGCTGGAGGGAGATCCGGCCGTTCGGTGGCGGGTGCGGGACCTGGTGGGCGCCCCGGCGGAGGAGGTCGAGCGGGAACGGGCGCGGGTGGCCACGGAAGGGTGGGGGGCTCGCCTTCTCGCCTTGCAGCGGGACGACGGTGGATGGGGCGAGGGCGACTACTCCCCCAAATGGACTTCCACGACGTACACGATGATGCATTTGATCTGGTTGGGCCTGACGCCGGGGAATGCGGCGGCGGCGCGCGGATGTGACCGGTTGTGGCAATGGCAGGCCGGGTGGCGCGCGCGGGAGACCTGCATCGTGGGGATGCTCATCAAGATCACAAGCATTTTCCGGTACGGCGGTGAGCGGCTCGACGGCCTGGTCGGGCACCTCGTCGGGGAGCAGCTCGACGACGGCGGGTGGAATTGCAAGTCCCGGGGCGACAAGGGGATGCACGGCTCGTTCCACACCAGCATTCAGGCGCTGGAGGCGCTCGACGCGTACGCGAGATCCGGCGGGACGGTGGCGACCGGAACGGCACTCGAGCGGGGACGGCAGTTCTTCCTCAAGCACCGCCTCTAACGGTCGCACCGGACCGGGGCCGTGGCGATTCCGGCCAGCGTGCGGTTCCCGGCGTTTCCGGAATGGCATTTCGACGTGCTGCGGGGCCTCGAGTACTTCGCGGGAAGCGGCGCCGACAAAGACGAGCGGCTCGGCGACGCGGTCGAATTGGTACGGCGGGCGCGGCGCCGGGACGGGCGGTGGTCCACCTATTCGGGATACGCGGGAAAGCAGTTCTTCCCGCTCGAGCCGCCCGGGGCCAGCCGGTGGAACACCGTACGGGCGCTGCGGATCTTGTCGTGGTGGGACGCGCCTTAGAGCTTGCGGGCATTGGGTACTCCTGGAGTCACGGGCTTGAGGGAGGGCCGGATGCGGGCGCTGCGGGTCGTGGCGGTGGTGCTGGTGCTGACACTGGCGGGATGTGGACTGGTGCCGGCGCCGGACGATGGCGGGCGCGCGACGACGAGCCGGGCCCCGAGTTCGACCGACGTGGTGACGAAGTCGCTGCGGGACGTCGAGCGGTACTGGGGCGGCGAGTTCCCGAAGATCGCGGGCGGCCGGAAGTTCCAGCCGGTCCGGGGCGGCTTCCACCCGTACACCGAATCGAAACCGCCGCCGGACTGCGGCGGCCAGTCGGCGGGCTATCAGCCGAACGCGTTCTACTGCCCGGACGGGGACTACATCGCCTGGGACGCGCAGAACCTGATCCCGCAACTGCAGGAGGACTTCGGGCCGCTGCTGGTCGGCGTGGTGATGGCACACGAGTACGGGCACGCCGTCCAGGCCCGGCTCGGCGACACCGACCAGCCGACGGTGGTGCTCGAGCAGCAGGCCGACTGCTTCGCCGGCGCCTGGCTCGCGGACGTGCAGGCGGGGCACTCGGCGGCCTTCAAGAAGCCGGCCGCCGAGCAGCTCGACGACACGGTGGCCGGCATCCTCATGCTGCGCGACCAGCCGGGGACGCCGGCCGTGGCCGACGGGGCGCACGGCAACGCGTTCGACCGGATCCGGGCGTTCCAGGAGGGCATCCAGCAGGGCCCGAAGCGGTGCGCCGGGTACGACGCCGACAACCTGCAGGTCACCGAGGTGCCGTTCAGCTCCCGGGCCGAGGCGGAGAGCGGCGGCGACCTGCCGTACGACGACGCGGTGAACCTGCTCGCCCAGGACGCCGAGCAGTACTGGGAGCGGACGTTCCCGGAGATCGCGGACGATCGGCAGTGGCAGCCGGTGAAGGTGGAGACGTTCGAGGCCGGGAACCCGCCCGACTGCGACAAACCGGACTCATCGGCGGGCGGGGCGGCGTTCTACTGCGCGTCCGGTGACTTCATCGCGTTCGACGGATCCGAGCTCGGTCCCACGCTGTACGACCGGATCGGGGACTTCGCGGTCGGCATGCTGCTCGGCGACCTGTTCGCGCGGGCCGCCCAGGACCGGCGCGGCGCCTCCACGGCCGACAAGGCCGGGCAGCTGACCGTGGACTGCCTCGCCGGGTCGTGGACGAACGACCTGCTCACCCGGGACGAGAGCCCGAACGACCTGCACCTGTCCCCCGGCGACCTGGACGAGGCGGTGGCGGCGCTGCTCGCCTTCGGCCGGGCCGGCAAGGGGGGCGGACCTTCGGCGTTCGACCGCATCTCCGCGTACCGGAAAGGGGTCTTGGAAGGTCTCGGGGTCTGCGTCTGATCAGCCGTGGCCGACGCGTGGCTTCGGGAGGGCGGGCATCGGTTGCGCCCGGGTCGACAGCACGGCGGCGACGACGCCCAGCAGGCAGGTCGCGACCAGCGCGTCGAGCCAGTAGTGGTTGCCGGTCACGACGACGACAAGCAGGGTGATCGCGGGATGGGCGAGCCAGAGCCAGCGCCATTTGCTCCGGGTGGCGCCGATCAGCGCGACCGCGATCGCGAGGGCCCAGCCGACGTGCAGTGACGGCATTGCCGCGTACTGGTTGGTGAGCGTGTCGCTGGTCGGCGAGCCGTAGACCGCGGGGCCGAACAGATGACCGGTGTCGACCATGCCGACGGTGGTGAGCATGCGCGGCGGGGCCAGCGGGAACACCAGGTGCACGACCAGCGAGGCCGCGGTCAGCCAGGCGAGCAGCCGGCGGGTGGGCACGTAGCGCTCGGGGCGGCGGACGTAGAGCCAGATCAGCGCGGCCGCGGTCGCCGGGAAGTGGACGTACGCGTAGTAGCAGTTCGCGGCCTTGATCAGCCATTCGTGGGCGATGACCAGCTGCTGCAGGCCGTACTCGCTCGGCAGCCGCAGCAGGCGCTCGAGATGCCACACGTCCTCGGCGTTGCCGATGGCCTCGCCGACATGCCCGTCGGCGGCAAGACGACCGATTTTGTACGCCAGGAACAGCACCACCACGAGCAGGATCTCGTAGAGGGCCCGCCGCAGGGCGACGCGCCGCGCGATGCGTTCGCCTTGTTCGCCGGAGATCTCCTCCTCGATGAGGCTCATCGCGCTTCTCTCCCCCCGGTTTCCGTCCGTCCACCGCGCCAACCGGTGACCGGCTTGCGATCTTCCCAGACGCTCGCAACCGTGCGGTATGACGTCCTTCACCTGTGGGTTCCACGTCGTTAATCTGTGACCATCCGGGGCACGGCGGTCGCCTGGTCGGGCGGCCTACACTCGCCGGATGCCGGAGATCGTCGAGCTGCTCGCCTCCCCGATTCACCGCTTCGAGGGACGGCCTTCCGACGGTCCGGCGCCGGCTCCGGCCGGTGAGCTGGTTTCATCCGTACGCGTCCGGGCCGGCCTGGGCATCGTCGGGGACCGGTATTTCGCGAAGCCCGCGCACCGGGACGCCAGCATCACGGTGATCGCCCGTACGTCGCTTCCCCCGGGAGTCGGCCTCCTGGCGGTCCGGCGCAACATCCTGCTGGACGGCGTTCCCGTCGACGACCTGGTCGGCCAGGTCCTGACCCTCGACTCCGGCGACGGCCCGGTGCGGCTGATGGTCAACCGGAAGGCGCATCCGTGCGCGTGGATGGACGTCACCGTCGGACCGGGAGCCTGGAAGGCGCTGCGGGGGAAGGGCGGGGTGCGCTGCACGCCCCTCGACGACGGGATCCTGCGGGTGGGACCAGTGGAGGCCACGTTCGGCTAGTGCCGTGACCACAAATGTTGGGCAGGGTGTGCCATTGTTGATCCGCTAGTTGCTCAACGACTAGACCCGCGGCAAACTCGATGGCATGCCCAGACGTCGTGATGTAGATACCGAACCGGTCGTGCACCGCACCGCCCGGATCGGCCTGCGACTGACCCGGGCCCAGCGGCAACGATGTTTCGGGCTGCTGCGCTGCGCCGGTGACGTCTGGGCCTGCCTTCTCGAGATCAATTGGTGGCGGCGGCACCGGGGTGATCCGCCGGTAGCGGGTTATCAGCAGTTGTGCCGGCTACTGGCCGAGTCCGGGCCGGGCATCTTCGGCGAACTCGACAGTGCGGGCGCCCGGTCGGTGTTGCGTCGCTACTCCGATGCCTGGTTCTCCGCCGCTGCCCGCCGCAAAGCCGGCGCGCTCGAAGTCCGATACCCGCGCCGGCGACGAGCGTCGATGCCGATCCGCTGGTACAACGGCACCTTCACCCTCACCGGCCGCGCGCTACGCCTACCGACCGCACGCGGATGCCCTCCGCTGATGGTCCGCCTCGACCGGCACCTGCCCTACCCGCCCGGCACCGTGCGGTCGGTGACGCTGCTGTTCGCCGACGGCCGGCTCTGCATCGATGTCACCGCGGAACTGCCGGTCACGACTTACCCCGCCGAGCGTGCACCCGACCCGCAGCGGGTGGCCGGGGTGGACCTCGGCATCATTCACCCATTCGCGGTCGCCGGGCCCGACGGTGAGGCGCTGCTGGTGTCCGGGCGGGCGATCCGGGCCGAACACCGACTGCACCTGGCCGACACCGAACACCGCCAACGGGCGACCGCCGACCGCGCCCCTTCGCGTGGTCAGCACGGGTCACGACGATGGCGCAAGACCCGCCGCCGAGCCCGCCTCGTCGAGGGAAGACACCGGCGCCGGGTGCGGCAGGCGCTGCACGAGGCGGCCAAGACAGTGATCCACTGGGCCATCCAGCAACGGATCGGCACCCTGACCGTCGGCGACCCACGCGGGGTACTGAATCTGCAAGCAGGGCGGAGACACAACCTGCGGCTGCGGCANTGGCAGATCGGCCGCACCCTGCAAATCCTGCACGACAAAGCCACCCTCGCCGGCATCCAGCTGCACCTCGTCGACGAACGCGCACCTCGTCGACCTGTCCCTACTGCAGGAAACGCATCCCCAAACCCGCCGGCCGGACCATGTCCTGCCCGCATTGCCAGTTCGCCGGGCATCGTGATCTCGCCGCGGCGTTCACCATCGCCACCCGCACCCCGGGCGGCGCAACCACCCCCATCCGCATCCCGGCGGCTGGGCTGGTTACGCACCGTCGAGCCGGACGACACCTCCCCGGAGTCGCCACGGCACGGCGTGACCCCCGCCGCCGACCACCGGCGACCGGCGGGTCCCTTGGCCGGCGGAGGCCCGCCCCTTTCACAGGGGAGTCGCTCGCCCACACCCGTGAGCGAGGATCCACAACACCACCGGACCCAACCCGGTCGACGTTCGTGGACACACCGCACTAGCGTGACCGCGTGGACGTCGTCGAGTTGCTGCCCGAGCTGGTCATGTTTCGGTTTCCGGTGGGGCACGCCTATCTCTGGCGCGATCCGGGCGGGCTCACCCTGATCGACACCGGGCTTCCCGGGTCGGCGGACGCGATCGCCAGCGGGATCGAGCGGCTCGGGCACCGGAAGCGGGAGGTACGGCGGGTTCTGCTCACGCACTTCCACGGGGACCACGCCGGGTCGGCGGCGGAGGTGGCCGGCTGGGGTGAGGTCGAGGTGCAGGCCCATCGGCTGGACGCGCCGATGATCCGCGGCGAGGTCGCGGGGCCGCCGCCGGTTCTCGTCTCGGACTTCGAGCGGGAGCTGTTCGCCCAGGTCGGCGCCGGGACCGACACGTCGGCGCCGGTGCCGCCGGTGCGGGTGGACCACCTGCTCGACGACGGGGCGACCATCGATCTGGGCGGCGGAGTGCGGGCCGTCTGCGTGGGGGCGCCGGGACACACGCCGGGGAGCGTCGTCTTTCACCTGCCCGATCCGGGGGTGCTTCTCGCCGGCGACACGATCGCGCGCGGTCCGGGCGGCCGGGTCATGCTCGGTGTCTTCAACGCCGACCCGCCGACCGCGGCCGCGACGGCCCGGCGGCTCGCGGCGCTCTCGCCGTCGATCGTCTGCTTCGGCCACGGCGAGCCGCTGACCGAGGGGGCAGCCGCGGCCCTGGACGCCGTCGCGAACGAACTACCGGACTGACGCGGGCACCGGGAGGCGGGGAGCCAGGGCCAGGGCGGCGAGGGTGAAGGCGATCGACCACCAGAAGGCGATGTCGAAGGCGTCGGCCGGGGCGTGGGTGGCGATCGCGCGGGAGAGGATCACGGCGATCACCGCGGTGCCGAACGAGCCGCCGATCTGCTGGGCCACCCGGGTGATGATGCTGGCGTGGGGAACCTCCGGTTTCGCCAGGCCCACGTAGGCCGAGGCCATCACGGGAATGGTCACGGCGCCCAGGCCCACGCCCCGGAGTATCAGCGTCGCCACCAGCCACCACTCGGTGGTGTGGGCGGTGGCCAGGGCGAACGGGACGGTGGCCACCGCCACCACGACCAGGCCGGCGAAGGTCACCCAGCGGGCGCCGATGCGGTCGGTCAGCGTGCCGGCCACGCTGCGGCTGGCCAGGACTCCCAGGCCCTGGACGCCGATCAGGAGGCCGGCGACGAAGGCCGACGTGCCGCGTACCTGCTGGAAGTAGAGCGGGACCAGCAGCATGCCGCCGTAGAGGGTGAAGCCGGAGAGGAACAGCAGCGCGCTGGCCGCCGAGAACGAGCCGGCCCGGAACAGCCGGACGTCGACCAGGGCGCGGTCGCCTCGCCTCCAGGACCGGGCCGCGAAGACGGCCAGCAGGACGGCGCTCGCCAGCAGGGGGACGATCACCGAGGGGTACAGGAAGCCGTCGTCCACGCCGACCCGGGACAGGGCGAAGACCGCGGCCGCGATGCCCGGCGTGATCAGGAGCAGGCCGGGGACGTCCAGGCGGGCGCGGCCCGAGCCGGGCAGCGGGGGCATGAGACGCCAGGCCAGGATCAGGCCGGCCACGCAGAACGGGACGTTGACCCAGAAGATCCAGCGCCAGGAGAGATGCTCGACGATCAGGCCGCCGATGAACGGGCCGAGGACCGGGCCCAGCACGATCGGCATCGAGATCAGGGCGACGGCGCTGCCGAGCATCTCGCCGCCGGCCGCTTGGACCAGCAGCGTCGTCATCACCGGGAGCATCAGGCCGCCGCCGACGCCCTGGAACACGCGCCAGGCGATCAGGGCGGTGGCGCTGGGCGCCAGCGAGGCGCCGATCGAGCCGGCCAGGAAGATGACCAGGGCGATCATCCAGATGCGCTTGCCGCCCCAGCGGTCGATCAGCCAGCCGGTGACCGGCACCGACACGCCCAGGGCGAGCAGGTAACCCGTGGTCACCCACTGGACGGTCGCCACGCCGACCTGCAGCTCACGGCCGAGCGTGTCGAGGGCTACGTTGACGATCGTGGTGTCGAAGACGACCGCGAGGACGCCGGTGAGCATGACCACGGCCAGGCGGATCAGGGCCGGATCGAGGCGTTGCTTGGTGGCGGTCATGAAGTTCCCCCGTCAATAAGATACGCTGACGTATCTAGAACTACTCCGGCGGGGACCGGGTGTCAATAAGATGCGAGGGTGTATCTAATGGCGGGCGAGACGCGGCGGCGCGGGGCGGATCTCGAGGAGGCCCTGCTCGAGGCGGCGTGGCAGGAGCTCGTCGCCGTGGGGTACGCGCGGTTCACCTTCGAGGGGGTCGCGGCGCGGGCCGGGACCAGCCGGCCGGTGATCTATCGGCGCTGGCCGCAGCGGTCCGACCTGGCGGTCGCGGCCGTGCGGCACTTCAGCCGCAGCGACCTGTTCGAGTGGCCGGACACCGGGTCGTTCCGGGACGACCTGGTGGCGCTGCTGCGCGAGGTGTCGGCGCGGCGGCTCTCGCTGGTGGCGCTGTTCAGCGTGCAGATGGGCGGGTTCTTCGAGGAGACCGGGACGACGCCGGGCGAGCTGCGCGACCAGTTCCTGGCCGAGCGGAAACGGCCGTTCGGGTTCGACGTGATCGTCCAGCGCGCCATCGAGCGCGGGGAGATCGACCCCGAGCGGCTGACCCCGCGCATCGCGGCGCTGCCCGGCGATCTCCTGCGGCACGAGCTGCTGATGACCATGAAGCCGGTGTCCGAGGAGGCCATCGCGGAGATCGTCGACGACATCTTCCTGCCGCTGGTCACGAAATCGCGTTGATCAAGGTGGTCAGGCGGGCGGCCACGGCGTCGAGGCCCTCGTGCGGCGGGCCGCCCGGCTCGGTCATGTATCCGTCGCGGCGAATCTCGATCATCAGGGCCGAGACGCGCGGCTCGCGCCCGTAGAACTCCAGCGGCACGTAGCAGCCCGCGAACGGCGTGTTCAGCGCATTCTCGGGGAACGCCGCTTTCGCGGCATCGAGAAGCCAGCCGGGTGTGTGGTTGCGGTCCGTGCCCAGGCAGATCGGCGGGCGGGCGCTTTCGCGATGGATTTCGTACGGGAGAAGCACCGTCGCGTAGGAGTGGACATCGACGACGATCGCACGGCCGGTTCCGGCCAACCGGGCGGCGACCAGTTCCGCCGCGAATTCGGAATAAGGCGTGAAATGCGTTTGTAGAAGGGCCTGGTCGCGTACGGAATCGTCGTCACGAAGCTTTCGTCCCGCGAAGCCCGCCGTGTAAACGGCGCCCATGCCCACCGCCCGCATTTCCTCGCGGTCGTCGGGAAAGCGCTCGGGATCGACGACCAGGCGGGACCAGAGGTTCTCGAAGATCCACGGCGTGGTCGTCGCGGCCGCCGCCGCGCGATGGGCGATCAGATCGGTGTGCGCATCGGTCAGATGGTCCAACTCCTCGGCGAGCTGCGCGTCGTCGGCCATCAGGCCTGCCCGCGCCCGCGGGGTGATCGCCCGCGAGGCGTGCGGGACATGCAGGATCACGGGCGATTCCGGGGCGCCGGGCGTGACTCTGAAGATCATCATCCGGCAGCCTACGCCCTTCCCACCCTCGGGTGAGCCAGGCCTTTAGCCCGCCAGGGATGAGGTTGCGATCTTCGATCGGAGCTGATGATTCGAGCCTGAGGTCTCTCTGTCCGGAAAGGAGCCGGCGTGAGCGCGATGGATGTACCCGCGGGACGCGCGCCCGCAGCAGCGGCATCGTCAGCCGCCGCGAAGCCGAAAGCCGTTCACTACATTTCCTGGATCGCGCTCGCGATGATGACCACCAGCTCGGTGGCGAGTCTCCGTGCCGCGCCGACGATGGCGGTGTACGGACTGGCCTGCATCTTCCTGTACATCGTCCCGGCGATCGTCTTCCTGCTGCCGACCTCGCTGGTCTCGGCGGAACTGGCGTCGGGCTGGACCGGTGGCGTCTACAACTGGGTGAGCCAGGGACTGTCGAAGCCGATGGGCTTCCTCGCGGTCTGGTGCCAGTTCGCGATGACCATCTTCTACTACCCGAGCCTGCTCGGGTTCGTGGCCAGCACGCTCGCGTACGTGATCAATCCGGACCTGGCGTCGAGCGGCCTGTGGACCGCGCTCGTGATCATGGTCTGCTACTGGAGCGGGGTCTGGGTGTCGTCGCGCGGCACCGGATCGGTGGCCGGGCTCGCCAGCGGCGGCCTGATCATCGGCACGCTGATCCCGGGCGTGGTGCTCGTGACACTCGGCGCGGTCTTCCTCGGCCAGGGCAACGAGTCCGCGGCGCCGATGGACGCCAGTCACCTGCTGCCGGCCTGGGCGGGCCTGTCCAGCCTCGTGCTGATCGTGAACAACTTCCTGTCGTACTCGGGCATGGAGATGAACGCGGTGCACGTCAGCTCGCTGAAGAACCCGGGCAAGGAGTTCCCGAAGTCGATGTTCCTGGCCATGGGCCTGGTGCTGGTCATCTTCATCCTGCCGGCACTGGCGATCAGCTGGGTGGTCCCGGCCGACCAGCTGTCGCTGACCGCGGGCGTCATGCAGGCGTTCGACGCGATGTTCGCGCAGTTCAACTCGTCATGGCTGACCCCGATCGTCGGCATCATGCTGGTGACGGCGTCGCTGGGCGGCATGCTCACCTGGCTGGCCGGCCCGTCCAAGGGCCTGCTGCTGATCTCACGCAAGGAGGGCTACCTGCCGCCGTTCCTGCAGAAGCTCAACAAGCACGGCGTGCAGCAGAACATCCTGGTCACCCAGGGCCTGGTCACGACGGTCATCGCGCTGGGCTACGCGTTCATCCCGGACGTCTCGAGCGTGTACTGGATCTTCTCGGTGATCACGACGCAGGTGTACCTGATCGTCTACCTGCTGATGTTCGTGGCCGCGGTGCGGTTGCGGCGTAGCCAGCCGGACCACCCGCGCGGCTACAAGGCCCCGATGCTCGTCGGGCTGTGCGGCGTCGGCTTCGCGGCCTCGCTGGCCGCCCTGCTGATCGGCTTCATCCCGCCGTCGCAGTTCGGCTCCGGCAGCACCGGCCTGTACGTCGGGATCGTGGCCGGCGGCGCGCTCGGCCTCGGCCTGCTCGTGCCGTTCCTGTTCTACCGGTTCCGCAAGCCGTCCTGGAAGACGGCGGACGCCGAGAACGTCGAGGCGGAGGTGGCGCAGTCATGATGGACGTTCACCGCGAGCGGCGGGTCACCTGGATCGTCCTCGGGATCTTCTTCCTCGGGATGATGATCGTCGCCGTGTCGATCTTCAACTCGAACAAGAAGAACCAGGAGGCGGTCGACAAGGCCAATCAGCTCAGCGCCGAGCTGGCCTCGGCCGGCCTGCCGGTGCCGGAGCTTCAGCAGATCTACAACGTGCTCGGCGACGACGGCGGCGCGGTCTGCGTGGCGCCGGCCAACGCGCTGGTCAAGAGCATCCTCTACGGCCAGCTCACCAACGGCGCGGCCGGGCCGGGGCAGCGTCCGATCATCGCCGACAACAAGGCGGTCGAGGGCGTGCTCCTGATCGTCAAGGTGTACTGCCCGGACAAGGCCGCGGACTTCCAGGAGGTCGTGGACAACCTGAAGACGGCCGACGTCGCGTCCTGAGTGCTCATCGGAAAGGGGGGCCGTCCGGCCCCCCTTTCGCTATCGGTACTTCGACCAGCGCGGACCCACGTCGACCCACTCGGCCTGCCAGGATCGCAGGCGCCGGCGGTCGAGCAGACGGCGGCAGAGCAGCCAGACCGCGCCGAGCGCCGTGGCCACCAGGCCGAGCGTGACCGCGACGACGCCGGCCGCCTGCGAGGCCGGGTCGCGGCGGGGCGGCGCCGCGGCGACCGCGCCCTTCTCGTCGACCCAGATCGGCACCCAGGTCCCGATTCCGCCGGTCTCCCCGGTCGCCACCGGGCCGGTGCGGGCGGTGCCGTCCGGGGCCTTCCAGCGGCCGCGAGCGGTGCCCTGCGGCGCCGACGGCTTGTCCAGCAGAACCGCCCACACCTCGAAGCGGTGCGCCCGGTCCCAGGCCGCGGCGCGCGCCTGGTCCCGGTACGCGGCCCGGCCGGTGTAACCGGCCAGCGCCCCGCCGATCAGCACCAGCAGGACCAGCAGCACGGCGTTCAGCCAGGCCTCGAGGCGATCGGTTCCGCGGCGCAGGGAGTTGCGCTCCCACCCCAGTCGCCGCAGCAACGAGCGCGTGCCCATCGCGGTCAGCAGGTGCTCTGCATCGCGTCGGCGAGGTCGCGGACGCTCTGCTGCAGTGTGGTGAGCGCCGAGCGGATGGCGCCGATGTTGGTGTCGCTCGGCGTGGCCTGCGCCGCCTGCACGCTGGCCTTGAGGATGTCGAGGTTGCCGCTGATCTCGTTTGCCTGGTCGGACCATTGGCCCTTCGCGTCGGCGACGAGCTGCTGCACGCCGGCGCGCAGCTGGTTGAGGTTCGTGCGCAGCTGGGAGAGGCCGTTCTCGGCCACGTTGGTGTCGCGGACGTGCTGGGCCGAGTTCTGCACCGCCGTGAGGCTGTCGCAGACGGCCGGCGTGTCCTGGCTGCACCCGGCCACCGGAAGGAGGCCGAGCACCGCCGCCGCGATGATCGCTGTGATTCGTCGCATGTCCCGAGGATCGTCGGCCCCGGCGCCGGACACGTCACCCCGCCCGGATGAGGTGATCGCGGCACCACCGGCGGGACGCTGGCCTGGCCCGCCGTGGCCGGCGGGCCGAGGAAGGGAGCGCATCGCATGGCCATCGGACCGGTCCAGCTCATCGTGCTGGGCTTCACGCACCCCGACTTCCACGGCGAGGTCATCGCCGAACTGGAGCGGCTCCGCGCGAGCGACGCGATCCGGGTGATCGACGCGCTCGCCGTCTACAAGGACGCCAAGGGCGAGATCGAGGTCGAGCACCTGTCCAACCTGACCACCGACGAGGCAGTCGAGCTCGGCAGCAAGGTGGGCGCCCTGGTCGGCCTCGGCATCGAGGGCGAGGAGGGCCTCGAGGCGGGCGCCGCGCTCGGCGCCGCGGCCGCCGAGGACGGCATCGAGGTCTTCGACGAGGAACAAGCCTGGGACGTCGTCGAGGAGATCCCCAACGACAGCGCCGCCGCGCTGCTGCTGATCGAGCATCACTGGGCGGTGCCGCTGCGCGACGCGATCGCGCGGGCCGGCGGGTTCCGCCTGGCCGACGCGTTCATCAGCCCGCTCGACCTGGTCGGTATCGGCCTGGTGACCGCGGCCGAGGCGGCCGAGCTCGACCGGATCGAGCGGTCGGCGGCGGCCTCGTCATGACCACCTTCGTCGTCGTGCAGGTCACCCGCGTGCGCGACATGCTGGTCGGCGCCGCCTTCCAGGCCGGTGACGCGGCCGAGCTGCTGGCCGCGAGCGTGCGCTACACGGCGAGCCGGCCGTTCAACGGCAGCTCGGCCACCGTGCAGCGCCGCCTCGGCGAGATGGCCGGCCGCGGCGCGGCCGAGCGGGAGAAGGCGCAACTGCGGGCGGCGGCGGCTCTCGATGCCGCCGTCACCGCGATCGCCACGTCGGCGCTGGTGAACAAGATGGTCGACGCCCAGCTCGACCGGGTGCTGCGGCCGCTGGTCCGGGACATCCTCGACGATGTGCTGGAGCTGCTGGAGAAGGAGCCCGACCGGGTCCAGTCGCTGGTTCGCGGCCAGCGGGACACCATGGTGGACGAACTGGTCGGCCGCATTCGCAGCGGCGCCGCGGCCGGCGACACCGCGGTCGACCGGGTCACCGCCAAGGTGCTGCGCCGGGAGGCCTGAGACCAAGTCCTTCGAAGATCGAATCACCCCCTGCGGATGAGGCACCGCCGCTCGCCGCGGTCGCACGCTGGCCGGACGTGACGCAGCAAGCGATGGGGGACGCGATGCTCACGATGGGGGTCGAGGAGGAGTTCCTGCTGCTGGGGCCGGACGGGGCCGTCGTGCCCTCGGCGCCCTTCGTCGCCCGCCTGGCCAAGGCGGGCGACCAGATCAAACCCGAGTTCCTGTCCTACCAACTGGAGACCACCACCGCGGTCTGCACGCGGCTCGACCAGCTGCGCAGGGAGCTGGTGCAGCTGCGGCTGCGGGCCGCGGACGCCGCGCGGCGGGCCGGGGCCAGCCTCGTCTCGGTCGGCGCGCCGCCGTTCGCGTCCGGACCGCTGGGCGCGGTGACCGACGATACCCGCTACCGCGATCTGGCCGGGCAGTTCCCGGGCGCGGTCGTGGCCGGCAGCTCCTGCGCCTGTCAGGTGCACATCGGCGTGCCGGACCGGGACCTGGCCGTCGAGGTGCTCGCCCGGATCCGGCCGTGGCTGCCCGCCCTGCTGGCGCTCACCGTCAACTCGCCGTTCGCCGGCGACCGGGACACCGGCTGGGCCAGCTACCGCTACCACCTGCAGCAACGCTGGCCGACGTTCCGGCCGCCCGGGGCGTGGGCCGGCGCCGAGCGGTACGACCGGGTCGTGCGCTCCCTGGTCGGCGCCGGCGCGGCACTGGACGTGGGCGGAATCTACTTCCTGGCGCGGCTCTCGGCCCGATACCCGACCGTCGAGGTGCGGGTGGCCGACGCCTGCCTGAGCGTCGAGGACACCGTGTTCTTCGCCGCGGTCGTGCGGGCCCTGGTCGCGACCCTGATCGAGGACGCGCGGCACAACATCACCACGCTGCCGATCCCGACCGGCGTGGTCGACGCGCACCTCATGACGGCCGCGCACGGTCAGGTGCGGGTCCGGCGCGGCCGCACGCCCGACGGCGGCTCCCCGGCCGCCGGAGCTGTGGCGCGGCTGATGACCAAGGTGTCGCCGGCGCTGACGGCCTGGGGCGACGCCGAGGAGGTCTTCGCGAGTCTCGACCGGCTGCGGCACGAGGGCACCGGCGCTGATCGGCAGCGTCGGGCCTGGATACGGGCCGGATCACCGGAGGCGTTCGTCGATTTCCTGGCGAACGCGACGGCTCCCGTCGCGACTGCACACAAATAGAAACATGTCAACGCAACCACCCGTGGTCGCCTTCGCGTAGTGAGAGGGTTACTCAGCGCTTAATCCGTTTCGGACGATGCGGGAGTTGTCCTCCGCGGTCAACGATGATCCAGTCGTTCAGACGTGTGTGCCTGTGGAGGGAGCATTGTGACAGCTGAGCTCGTCGTCCCGGCACCGATCTCCTCACCGGCGGCGGCCCCGGCCGCCGGCGGCGATCCGTTGCTGCAATCGAAATTCGCCGTGCCCGAGCCGCCCAGTTTCCTGGTGGCCCGGCCCCGGCTCACCGAGCGTCTCGCCCGAGGTGTCCGCGAGCCCGTGACGCTGGTCGTCGGGCCCGCCGGCGCCGGAAAGACCCAGCTGGTCGCCACCTGGGCGGCCGAGGGGACGCCCGGATATCCGATCGGCTGGATCACGCTCGAGGAGGAGGACGGCCCGTCCGACGCCTTCTGGGCCTACATCCTCGAGGCCCTGCGCCGCGCCGGCGTACCGGTCGCCGCCTCGTTGTCCGTACCACGTGCCGGCGGCGCCGCCGACCGGTCCTTCCTCGTACGCCTCGCCTCCGCGCTGGCCGAGCAACCCGAGCCGGTCGTGCTCGTGCTCGACGGCGTCTCCAACCTGACCAGCCCGCACTGGGCCACCGACCTCGAATTCGTGCTCCGGCACGCCGGGCGGATGCTGCGCCTGGTGCTGGTCGGCCGCTGGGATCCCCCGCTCCCCCTGCACCGCTACCGCCTGGCCGGCCGGCTCGAGGAGGTGCGCAGCGAGGACCTCGCCTTCACCTCCGACGAGGCCGCCGAGCTGCTCATCCTGCACCAGGTGCCGCTGAGCCGGGACGGCATGAGCCAGCTGCTGCAGCACACCGAGGGCTGGGCCGCCGGGCTGCGGCTGTTCGCGATGGCCCTGGAGGACGCCGGCGACGCCGAAAGCCTGATCGCCACGATCACCGGCAACGAGGCGACGATCGCCGAGTACTTCGTCGACGAGGTGCTGCGCATCCAGCCGGCGCACGTCCGGACGTTCCTGCTGGAGACCAGCATCCTCGACACCTTCACCCCGGAGCTGGCGGAGGCCGTGACCGGACGGGCCGACGCGCGCTGGCTGCTGTCGGCGCTGTGCCGGCAGAACGCCTTCGTCCAACCGGCCGGGGACGGGCTGACCGCGTACCGATGCCACCGGCTGTTCGCCGAGCTGCTGCAGGCCCAGCTCAGCCGGGAGGCGCACGAGCGGATCCCGGAGCTGCACCGGCGGGCCGCCTCGTGGTTCGCCGGCGCCGGGCAGATCACCGAGGCGATCAGCCACGCCTCCGCCGCCGGCGACTGGGCCCTCGCGGCGACGATCGTCGTCGAGGACTACGCGATCGGCCGGCTGCTGCTCGACGGGCGCGAGAGCCGCCTGTCCGAGCAGCTGAGCGCGCTGCCGGACGACCTGGAAAGCCCCGAGGGGGCCGTGGTCGCCGCCGCCCTCGCGCTGTCCAAGCGGGACGTGGAGACCAGCGCGGGCCACCTCGAGCGGGCCGAGGAGCTCATGATGAGCAGCCCCGCCGGCTACAGCCCGGCGCTGGCCCTCGCCCACCTGGTCACCGACGTCGTGCTGGCCCGCCTGCGCGACGACCTCGACGGCGTGCTGCACGCCGCCGCGGCGGCCGAGGAGATGCTCGCCGAGACGCCGCCCCAGCGGCTCGAACGGCACGGCGAGCTGCGGGCGCTGGTGCTCGGTGCCCGCGGTGACGCGCAGAGCCGCGTCGGCGCGATCGACGCGGCCGCGGTCACGCTCACCGAGGTCGCCAACACGGTCGCCGGCAGCTGTGAGGGGGTGCGCATCGGGGCGCTCTCCCACCTCGCGCTGATCGAGGCACACCGCGGCCGGTTGCGGCACGCCGAGAAGCTGGCCGACCAGGCGACCGAGCTGGCCGACCGGATAGGGGGCACCGCCTCCCGGCCGGTCGGCGCCGAGCTGGCCCTGGCCTGGGTGGCGATGGAGCGGTACGACATCGACACCGCGGGACGGCACCTGCGCGCCGCCGACCCGCGCCGCATCCGGCCCGCCGACGGCATGATCCACGCGGCGTTCGCGCTGATCCGCTCCCGCCGCCTGCAGGCGCGCGGCGAGTTGCGCGGCGCGCTCACCGCCCTCGGCGACGCCGGGCACGTGCCCGGCGGCCTGGCCGCGCCGTGCTGGCTGACCCGCCAGGTCACGCTCACGCAGGCCCGCCTGCTGGTCACCATGAGCCGGCCCGACCAGGCCCTGGAGACCGTCGGCCGGCTGAGCGAGCCCGAGGCCGACGACGCGACCGTGGTGCGTGCCGCGGCCCTCGCGGCGGCGGGCGACGCCCAGCAGGCCTGGGAGCTGGTCGAGCCCCTGGCCGGCGCGGCCGGCGTGGCCGGACCGGTGAGCCTCGAGGCCTGGCTGGTGCTGGCCACCGTGGCCGCCCGGCGGGGCGAGGTCGACGACGCGCGCGGCGCGCTGCGCCAGGCGTTGCGGGCCGCGGCGCCGGAGTCCCAGCGCCGGGCGGTCCAGCAGGTCTGGGCCGACCTGCGCCGGGTGCTGCGCGACGACGACGAGCTCGCCGCCCAGTACAAGCAGCTCCAGGGCGGCGCGCACGCGTCGCCGGCCGCCTCCGCCGACGCCGGCGTGGTGGTCTTCGAGGCGCTCAGCAAGCGCGAGATGGAGGTGCTGCAGGGCATGGCGGCGATGCTGCCCACCGAGGAGATCGCCGCGACCCTGTACGTCTCGGTCAACACGGTGAAGACCCACGTGCGCAGCATCCTGCGCAAGCTCTCCGCCTCGCGGCGCAACGAGGCCGTCCGGCGGGCACGCTCACTCGGCCTCATCTGAATATGGACGCGGAACGCGGGCTGGCCGCCCTCCCGGGGTGGCTACGCCCGCGCGCCGCGCTGGTGCTGGCCTCCTGGTTCGGCAAGCTGCTGCTGCGCTTCCTCGCCGGGCTGTTCGAGATCCAGATCTTCGACCGGGCGATGGGGCTCGCCGCGCAGGCGTTCACCTCGATCTTCCCGTTGCTGATCATGTTCGGCACCCTGATCGGCGCCCAGCGCTCCACCGAGCTCGCCGATGCCATCGACCTGCCCGAGTCGTCCAAGCGGCTGCTGACCGACGCGCTCGACGAGCACGGGTTCGGCACCTTCGGCGTGCTCAGCGCGCTGATCGTGCTGGTCTCGGCGACCGGGCTCGCCCGGGCCATGGTCCGTGGCTACGCGGCGGTATGGAACGTCGGCAAGGTCAAATCCGGGCCGGCGGCCGCCCTGCGCTGGCTGCTGGTCGTGGTGCTGCTGAGCATGTTCGTCATCCTGAGCCGGGCGATCGGTCAGCTCGCGGACGACTCGCCGATGCCGTTCCTGACCGACACCACCACCCTGTTCGTGGCCGACGTCGCGATCACGACCGCGGTGCCCGCGCTGCTGCTGGCCGGCGCGGTGCCGTTCCGGCGGCTGCTGCCGGGCGCGCTCGCGTTCGGACTGATCATGCTGGCGGTCCGGCCGGCCGGGCACATCTACCTGCCCCGGGCGCTGCGGTCCAGCAACGCGCACTACGGCACGATCGGGCTGGCCTTCACCTACATCGGGTGGCTGTACATCATTTCGTTCTGCCTGCTCGCGGCGACGGTGATCGGGCGCGTCCTCGCCACGGAACCCGGCCTGATCGGGCGGGTCATCCGCGGCGAGGCCGGGCTGCGGACGCTGTCAGTGGTGATACGCCCGGGTAAGTTCCCCGCCGTGCGCCACCGTCGCGTAGAGGACGACGGCGCAGAGCCCGATGGAGACGACCGACCAGATCGGGTAGACCCCGACGTACGCGAAATTGATCACGAGGGCGACACAGGCCAGGACGATGGCGATGCCCCGGGCCCAGACCTGCCCGAGCATGAGGCCGGCGCCGACGATCATGAGAACCGCGCCGAGGACGATGTGGATCCAGCCGAGCGTGGTCAGGCTGACGTTGAACAGCAGGTCGGACCGGGTTCCCTCGAGCGACTCGGGGCGAATGAGCGCGAGCGATCCGATCGTGAGATGCGCTCCGCCCAGGAGCACCAGCATTAGGCCGCCGAACAGGATCCAGGCGATCCAGCCGGTCGGCTCGTCACTGCGGTGTGTCGCGGTTTCGTTTGCCACCTGCTCAGCGTCGCCCGGCGCCCCGGCGGGATGCCTCATCTGCGCCGGATGAGGTACGCCCGCGGCACCCGTCGCGATACTCGGGGGCGTCTCGGGCAGCTCTCGAGGAGGACGGCTATGTCCAACGTCTACCGACCGCCGACACCCCCGCAACCTGTGCTCAACGCCGGCCGCCTCTGGGCCGGAGGCGCCGCCACCGCGCTGGTGGCGGCCCTGATCGCGATAGTCGGCATCCTGTTCGGCCGGGGCGTCTTCGACGTCGCGGTCCTCGCGCCCAAGGGCAAGGGCGCCTGGGGCGACGCCTCCACCTTCTGGTACGCCGCCGGCGCCGCCGCGGCCGCGCTGGTGGCCACGGGCCTGATCCACGTGCTGATCATCACCACGCCCCGGCCGATGCGCTTCTTCGGCTGGGTGATCGGGCTCGCCACGGTGGCGGCGATGCTCCTGCCCTTCACCACCGACGAGCCCCGGGATTCGCGCTGGTACACGGCGGGACTCAACCTGGTGCTCGGCATCGCGATCGGCAGCCTGGTCGCGGGCGTCGCCAAGAGCTCGCTGCGGCCCCCGATCATGCAATCCGGCGTGGGGCTACCGCCGGTCCCCCCGCCACCGATTCCGCCGCAGTACCGCTGAGAGGGAACCTCACATGGCACAGCACGCGGCCCGGCCGGGCGAGGACACCGGGCTCACCAAGTGGATCGGCTGGATCCTCTTCGTCGGCATCGTCATGATCGTCAGCGGCATGATCAGCCTGATCCAGGGCATCGTGGCGCTCGTCGACGACGACTTCTACCTGGTCGCCGCCGAGAAACTGGCGATCGACCTGAGCTACCAGACCTGGGGCTGGACGCTCATCGCGTTCGGCGCGCTGCTCATCGGCGCCGGTTACTCGGTGATGTTCGGCCACACCTGGGCCCGGATCATCTCGATGGTCATCGTGTTCGTGCACGCGATGATCAACCTGACCTTCCTGGCGGCGTACCCGATCTGGTCGATCATCTCGATCGCGCTCGACCTGATCGCCATCTACGCGCTCGCGGTGCACGGCGGCGAGGGCAAGTTCCTGCGCCGTTCGGAGCGGGACTGACATGTCGGTGAGAGGCCGGCTGTGGATCCGCCTGCGGCACGAGACCGCCGAGGGCACCGCGGCCGGCATCTACGGCGTCATCGTCAGCTCGGCGGTGCTCGTGACCGCGCACGCCGAGACGGCCTACAAGCTGGACATCATCGTGGTCGTCACGCTGGCGATCTACTGGGCGGCCGAGCGGTACGCCCGGGTCGTCGCCGAGCGCATCCACGAGGGGCACCGGCCGGCCTGGCACGTGGTGCGCGAGCAGCTCACCACCGGCTGGGAGATCATCAGTCTGTCGGTGCTCCCGCTGCTGGTGCTGCTGATCGCCCGGGGCGTGGGCGCGGAGATGGCCGGGGCGGTGCTGTCCGCGCTCATCACCAGCACGGTGCTGCTGTGCCTGGCGGGCTGGCGGATGGGCGCCAAGCTGCATCCGGCCGAGCGGATCCTGTCCACCGTGGTGGCCGGGACGTTCGGCGCCGTCATGATCATCTTGAAGATCGCCCTGCACTGATCCTCATGCGGCCGGCCCTCATCCGGCTGGGATGAGGCGATCTCAGCGGTGCCGAGGCGACGATCTCCCTCATCGGAGCCCGAGGAGGCACAGACATGTTCGGATCCCGCCGCGTGGCCCGGCGCACCGGCCGCAGAACAGCACGCCGGGTGTCCCGGCGCCGCTGACCGGTGCCAGCACCCCGGGCACGGCCGGAACGTCCACCCCGGCCGTGCCCGCTCCGGCGTTTCTTGATCTAGGAGCACGCGATGGCGATAACGACCTCCCCGCCGCCCCCGTTCCACACGCTCACGGTCGACGAGGCCCTCCGGGCCGAAGAGGTCGACCAGCAGTCCGGCCTGAGCACCGCCGAGGCCGAGAAGAGACGCGCGCAGTACGGCCCGAACAAGTTCGCCGAGGGCAAGAAGGAGCCCTGGTGGCGATCGTTCCTGCGGCAGTACGCCGACCCGATGCAGATCGTGCTGCTGGCCGCCGGCATCGGCAGCATGGTGCCGCTCAAGCAGTGGGGCACCGGCATCCTGCTGATCCTGCTGACCCTGCTCAACGCCTTCCTCGGCCTGCATCAGGAGGGCAAGGCCGCGGCGGCGATCGGCGCCCTGCAGAAGATGATGATCGTCAAGGCCAAGGTGCGCCGCGACGGGACGCTCGTCGAGCTGCCGGCCGAGGAGCTCGTGCCCGGCGACGTCGTGCAGATCGAGGCCGGCGACCTGGTGCCGGCCGACGGGCGGCTGCTGCGCACGGCCACGCTGGAGATCGCCGAGTCGGCGCTGACCGGCGAGAGCCTGCCGGTGAGCAAGAGCGTCGAGGCGTGCGGCGCGGTCGACACCGATCTCGGCGACCGGTCCGACATGGCGTACATGAACACGAATGTCACCCGCGGCTCCGGCGACCTGCTGGTCACCGCGACCGGCATGGCCACCGAGGTCGGCCACATCTCCGGCATGCTGCAGACCCAGACGGAGGAGGACACCCCCCTCACCCGGCAGTTGGCCAAGCTCACCAACCAGATCCTGTACGTCTCCGGCTTCGCGCTGCTGGCGTCGGTCGTGATCAACCTGGCCCGGGGCAACGAGTTCAACGTGGTCTTCACGGCCGCGATCGCGTTCGCCATCTCGGCCATCCCGACCGGCCTGCCCGCCGTGGTCACCACGATCCTGTCGCTGGGCACCACCACGCTGGCCAAGGCGAACGCGATCGTGAAGCGCCTGCGCTCGACCGAGACACTCGGCTCGACGTCGGCCATCAACTCCGACAAGACCGGCACGCTGACGCTGAACCAGATGACCGCCACCGAGATGACCATCCCGGGCCGCCGGTACACGATCTCGGGCAGTGGCTACTCCACCGACGGCCAGATCCAGCGCGTCGCCGGGCAGCCGGACACGCCGCTCGACGACTTCCTGCTGCCGATGGCGCTCGCCTCGGACGCGGTCGCGCACGACGGCGAGATGATCGGTGACCCGACCGAGGGCGCTCTGGTCGTGCTGGCCGAGAAGGGCGGCATCGGCGTCGACGCGACCCGTCAGCACTACCCGCGGGTGGCGGAGCTGCCGTTCGACGCCGCGTACAAGATGATGGCCACCTTCCATCGCTTCACCAAGCCGGACGGCGAAGAGGTCATCCGGGCCTACGTCAAGGGCGCACCCGACCAGCTGCTGTCCCGGGCCACCCACACGCTGGCGCCCGACGACCTCACCGTGATCGGGACGGACGCCGCCTTCAAGGCCCGGTACCTCGACGAGAACCGGCGGCTGGCCGAGCAGGGCCTGCGGGTCATGGCCACCGGACGCAAGGACTTCGACCCGAAGACGTTCGACGCCGACGGCGACCTGCTGGCGGCGCTGGACGGGATGACCGTGCTCGCGCTGGTCGGCATCGTGGACCCGCCGCGGCCGCAGGCGCGGGCCGCGATCGCCGAGGCGCACGCGGCCGGCATCCAGGTCCGCATGATCACCGGCGACCACGCGGTCACCGCGGCCGCGATCGCCGGCAAGCTGGGCATCACCGGCCGCGCCATCACCGGCGCCGACTTCGGCGCGATGACCGACGCGCAGGCCGACGAGCAGATCGACGGCATCGGCGTGATCGCCCGGGTCACCCCCGAGCACAAGGTACGCCTGGTCGAGGTGCTCAAGCGCAAGGGACACATCGTCGCGATGACCGGCGACGGCGTGAACGACGCGCCGGCGCTGAAGAAGGCCGACATCGGCATCGCCATGGGGATCACCGGCACCGAGGTGAGCAAGGAAGCCGCCGCGATGATCCTCACCGACGACGACTTCGCCACCATCGTCAAGGCGGTGCGGCTCGGCCGCGAGCTCTACGACAACCTGAAGAAGTACATCTTCTTCCAGATGGGTGTGCTCGCCGGCATGGTGGTCACGTTCCTGAGCGCCAGCATCTTCAACATCGCGGGCGGCGTGCCGTTCGTGCCGCTGCAGACGCTGTGGCTCAACTTCACCACCCAGGTGTTCCAGTCGGTCGGCCTCGGCTACGGCAAGGGCGATCCCGACATCATGCAGCGCAAGCCGAGAAAGTCCGACGAGCCGCTGCTGACCCGCGCGGCGCTGACCTGGCTCGGTGTCGTCGGCCTGGTCATGGGCATCAGCACGCTGCTGGTCATCTGGTGGGCCGACCGCGAGTGGAACATCGAGACCGGCCGCACGATGGGTGTCACCGCGTTCGCCATCATGAACCTGTTCTTCTCGTTCACGGTGCGCAGCGACATCCGCTCGGTGTTCAGCGTGGAGACCTTCAGCGACCGCCGCTTCGTCATCACCAGCGGCATGTCGGTGGCGGCCATCTTCCTGGCCACCTCGCTGGACTTCCTCCAGCGCCTGCTCGGCACGACCAGTCTCAACGCCGTCCAGTGGCTCATCTGCATCGGCGCCGCCCTGACCGTCATCGTGCTGACCGAGATCCGCAAGATGGTGCTGCGGCGCCGGCTGTCGTCGGCCCCGCCCACCGCTCCCGACGCGGAGCCGATCCCCGTCACCGTGGCGGCATGAGCGCGACCGTGGCCCCCCGGCCGGCGATGGCTGCGGCCTCGCCGGCCGGTTTCGCCGGGGTGGTGAGCAGAACCATCGCATACGTGATGGACGCGCTGATCATCTCGATCGCGTCGGCCGGAACCGCCGTCGGGATGAGCCTGATCTCCTCGGTCATCGGCAGCGAGGCCCGCGACCTGGCCCGCACGCTCACCGCCGCCTACCTGGTGGTGCTGCCCGCGGTGTTCGCCCTCTACTGCGCGGCCTTCTGGGGACTGACCGGTCGCACGCCGGGCATGGCCGTGGTCGGCATCCGTGTGGTCAGCACGTCCCGCGGACGGGTCGGCTGGATCTCGGCGTTCGCACGGGCGATTCTCCTCGCGTACTTCCCGATCGGCTCTTTGTGGTTGCTTGTGGACAGACGGCACCGCGCGATCCACGACCTGATCGCCCGCACCCTCGTCGTCCGCCTGTAGGGACGATTGCCCGGCCCGGGCCCGCGGCGTAAAGATAGATCATCACCGCTGGGTCACAAGGGAGTGCCCGTCATGCGCCGACTCCTGCTCATGGTCATCGCCGTCCTGGCCGTCGTCGTGCCGTCCGGCACCGCCGTCGCCGCCGCCTCTGTCTCCTCCCCGCCGGGCCTACTGCCGTTCCCCAGCGACCGGTTCACGGTTCCCGACCGGAGCAGCGCCACCGGCCGCCGGGTGCACTTCCCCGCCGACGCGCTGCCCGCCAACGTGGCCGGCAAGCACATCGACCCGGCCGAGTGGAACCGGCAGGACGGCTTCAGCCCCGGCACGCCGATCCTCGTCCACGTGCCCGGCCTCGACCCGGTGGCCAGCGGCATCGCGCCGGTCACCGACATCGGGCGCTCCCTCGCGGCGGACGCGCCGATCGTGCTGCTCGACACCCGCACCTGGCAGCGCACGCCGTACTGGGCCGAGCTCGACGCCCACGCGACCGGCCGGCCCGATCAGTTGCTCATCATCCGGCCGGCGGTGGCGCTGCGCGAGGCGACGCGGTACGTCGTCGTCCTCCGGGGTCTGCGCGACCACACCGGCGCGTTGATCCGTGGCAAGTCTCCCCATGCCGGCGCCGATCTGCGGCGGGCGCACATCTCATCGCACAACCTGTACCTGGCCTGGGACTTCACCGTCGCGAGCGAGCGGAACCTCACCGGCCGCGTGCTTCGCATGCGCGACGACGCCTTCGCGGCCCTCGGCCACCACGCCCCGGCGTTCACGGTCAGCCAGGTCGCCGACTTCACGCCGGAGCAGGACGCCCGCATCGCCCGCCAGGTGCGCGGCACGGTCGCGGTGCCGAGCTACCTGACCGGCACGGGCGGGCCCGGCTCGCGGTTGCACTACGACGCCCCGCTCCGGCCGGACTCCCTGCCCACCACAACCGGCCAGACCTACGCCGCCGACTTCGTCTGCAACATCCCGCGCGCGGCCACCGCCGGCAGCCCGGCCCACCTGTCCCTCTACGGCCACGGCCTGCTCGGCTCGCCCACCGAGATCAACGCCGGCAACGTCAAGGACATGTCGCAGACGTACGACTTCATGTTCTGCGCGACGAGCTGGATCGGCCTGGCCGCCGCCGACGTACCCTTCGTGGCCGGCGTGTGGAGCGACCTGAGCCAGTTCCCGGCCGTGCCCGACCGCCTGCAGCAGAGCTTCCTCAACTTCCTGTTCCTGGGCCGGGCGATGACCGCGCCGCGCGGCTTCGCCGCGAACCCGGCGTTCCAGGACGCCCAGGGCCACAGCCTGCTCGACCGCGCCGGCGGCATGCACTACGACGGCAACAGCCAGGGCGGCATCAACGGCGGCGCCCTCACCGCGATCGCCCAGGACTGGACCCGATCGGTCCTCGGCGTCCCCGCCATGAACTACAGCACCCTGCTGCAGCGCAGCGTCGACTTCGCCCCGTTCCAGCAGCTCATGGACCAGTCCTACCCCGACCCGGCCGACCAGCAGCTGACCCTGGCGCTGATCCAGATGCTCTGGGACCGAGGCGAGGCGAACGGCTACGCCCAGCACCTGACCACGGATCCGCTCCCCCGCACTCCCGCGCACCGCGTCCTCATGCACGTAGCCTTCGGCGACCACCAGGTCTCCCCTGCCGCCGCCCAGGTGGAGGCCCGCACGATCGGCGCCCGCATCCACCAGCCCGCCCTGGCCCCCGGCTGGTCCGACGAAACAGTCCCGTTCTGGGGCATCAGGCCGCTCCCGCCCTACCCCTACCGCGGCTCGGCCCTCGTCGTCTGGAACAGCGGCCAGGCCTTCGCCCCGCCACCCACCAACCTCGCCCCGGCCGGCCCGCAGTACGGCACCGACCCGCACGAGTTCCCGCGCGCCCAGCCGAGCGCCCAACTCCAGAAGGCAACGTTCCTGCTGACCGGCCGCGTGATCGACGTCTGCGCCGGCGCCCCCTGCCCCCACCCCTGACCACCCCTTNGCTCTGCGCACCTATACGCACGCANCCCTGCNCNCCCGCCCNGCGNCNCGCCCGGGTGCGCCCCTGACCACCCCTTTGCTCTGCGCACCTATACGCACGCAGCCCTGCCCGCCCCGCGGCCCGCCCGGGTGCGCCCCTGACCACCCCTTTGCTCTGCGCACCTATACGCACGCACCCCTGCCCGCCCGCCCGGCGGCGCGCCCGGGTGCGCCCCTGACCACCCCTTTGCTCTGCGCACCTATACGCACGCAGCCCTGCCCGCCCCGCGGCCCGCCCGGGTGCGCCCCTGACCACCCCTTTGCTCTGCGCACCTATACGCACGCAGCCCTGCTCACCCGTCCGGCGGCGCGCCCGGGTGCGCAGATCTCTGCGCGTAGAGGTGCGCAGAGCAGCGCGTATGGGTGCGCAGAGCAGCGCGTATAGGTGCGCAGAGCTGCGCGTATGGGTGCGCAGAGCAAAGTGGTGGCGGGTGCAGTTGGTGGCTTGTCGGGGCTGGATTGCCGTGGCCCGGTCCGTCGCCGGTTGTGTCCGCTGTGGTCGGCCACAGCTCCGAGCCATCGCGACCGGTCGCGCCGCGCGGTCGGGCACGGGCCCGTCCGGGGCGAACGAGCCCACCAGCCGATGGGCTCGCGGCGGGCCGGATTCGCCGGGAGCGCACGGCCGGCCGGGCCGGGGTGTGCCCGGCCGGCGTGAGGTGGGCGGTCAGGTGCCGGAGGGGGTGACCACCGTGCCGGCTTTGCCGGAGAGGATCAGGGCCGCGTCCTCGAGGGCGCCGATCGCGGCCGTGTCGCCGGTCATCTCGACGAAGCGGCAGACGGCCTCGACCTTGGGGCCCATCGAGCCGGCGGCGAAGTTCTCGCGGCGGAGGGCGGCCGGGGTCGCGCGGGAGATGGGGGTCGGGTTGGGGCCGCTGAAGCCTCGGACGACCGCGGGGACGTCGGTGAGCAGGAGCATGGCGTCGGCGTCCAGTGCCTCGGCCAGGACCTCGGTGGCCAGGTCCTTGTCGACGACGGCCTCGACGCCCGACAGGCGGCCGTCCTCGCCGCGGACGACCGGGATGCCGCCGCCGCCGGCGCAGACCACGATCGCGCCCGAGTAGAGCAGGGAGCGGATCACGCGGGTCTCGACGATGCGCTGCGGGTGGGGTGAGGGGACGACTCGGCGCCAGTACTGGCCGTCGGCGGCGATCGACCAGCCGCGTTCCGAAGCCAGGCGGTGGGCGGTCTCCGAGTCGTAGACGGGGCCGACGAACTTGGTGGGGGCGGCGAAGGCCGGGTCGTCGGCGGCGACCAGGGTCTGGTCGAGCAGGGCCACCACCTGCTTGCCGGGGAGGGAGTTCTGCAGGGCCTGCAAGAGCCAGTAGCCGATCATGCCCTGGGTCTGGGCGCCCAGCACGTCGAGCGGGTACGGGATGGAGAGCGCGGGGTCGGCCGCGCTCTCCAGGGCCAGCATGCCGACCTGCGGGCCGTTGCCGTGGGTGATGACGACCTCGTGCTCGGCGGCAAGGGGGGCCAGCGCCTCGATGGCGCGCAGGGCGTTGGCCCGCTGGATCGCCGCGTCCGGCTTCTGGCCGCGCTGCAACAGCGCGTTGCCGCCGATGGCGATCACGATCCGCATGGTGTCAGCCTCCGAGGGTGGCGACCATGATCGCCTTGATCGTGTGCATGCGGTTCTCGGCCTGGTCGAAGACGATCGAGTACGGCGACTCGAAGACCTCGTCGGTGATCTCGAGGGCGTCGAGGCCGGTGTGCTCGAAGATCTCCTCGCCGACCTTCGTGCGGCGGTCGTGGAAGGCCGGCAGGCAGTGCATGACCTTGACCGCCGAGTTGCCGGTGGCGCGTACGGTCTCCATGTTGATCTGGTATGGCTTGAGCAGGGCGATCCGCGCGTCCCACTGGTCCTTCGGCTCGCCCATGGACAGCCAGACGTCCGTGTAGAGGAAGTCGACGCCCCGGACGCCGGCGGCCACGTCCGCCGTCTGCGTGATGCGGGCGCCGGTCTGCTCGGCGATCCGCTGGGCCTCCTTGAGCACGTCCTCGTGGTTCCACCGGCCGTCGGGGGCGACCATCCGCACGTCCATGCCCATCATGGCGCCGCCGATCAGCAGCGAGTTGCCCACGTTGTTCTCGGCGTCGCCCAGGAACGCGAAGGCGATCTCGTTGTCGTGCTTGACCGTGTGCTCGCGCATGGTCATCAGGTCGCACAGCGTCTGGGTCGGGTGCCATTCGGTGGAGAGCCCGTTCCACACCGGCACGCCGGAGTAACGGGCGAGCGTCTCCACGTTCTCCTGGGCGAAGCCGCGGTACTCGAGCCCGTCGTAGAAGCGGCCGAGGACCCGGGCCGTGTCCGCGATCGACTCCTTGTGGCCGAGTTGGGTGCTGCCCGGGTCGAGGAACGTGACATGCGCGCCCTGGTCGTGGGCCGCGACCTCGAAGGCGCACCGCGTACGCGTGGAGGTCTTCTCGAAGATGAGCGCGATGTTCTTGCCGCTCAGGCGGGGCACCTCGGTGCCGGTGTACTTGGCCGTCTTCAGCTCCGCGGCGAGCTTCAGCAGGTAGCGCCACTCGGCGGTGGTGAAGTCGAGCTCCTTGAGGAAGCTGCGGTTGCGCAGGTTGAAGGACATGGCTGGTCGCCTCCTAGGCGGCGTCGCGTTCGATCGGGCAGGTCATGCAGCGCGGGCCACCACGGCCGCGGCCCAGCTCGCTGCCGGCGATGGTGATCACCTCGATGCCGTGCTTGCGCAGGTAGGTGTTGGTCGTGACGTTGCGCTCGTAGCCGACGATCACGCCGGGCTCGACCGCCAGGAAGTTGTTGCCGTCGTCCCACTGCTCCCGCTGCGCGGCCCGCTCGTCCTCGTCGGTGACCAGGACCCGGTAGTTCTCCAGGCCGATGGACTCGGCGATCGCCGGGAAGAGGTCGTGGTTCTCGTCGACCCGCACGCCGCCGCCCTGCGGGCCCGGCGTGACCGTCCACGACCGCAGCGCGCCCTTGAGGTACGGGTACCGCACGAACGTGTCCTTGTCGATCATGGTCATGACCGTGTCGAGGTGCATCATCGCGTGCGAGTGCGGCAGCTCGATCGCGATGACCTTCTGCGCGGCGCCGGCCGCGAACAGCCGCTGGGCCAGGTTCTCCACGCCCATCGCCGTGGACCGCTCGCCCAGCCCGATCATCACTACGCCCTTGCCGAGCACGTGGATGTCGCCGCCCTCGAGCGTGGCGAACCGGTGCGGCGGCTCGTCGGTGCCGTACCAGACCTGGAAGTCGGCGCCCGCGAACATCGGGTGGAAGCGGTAGATCGCGGTGCTGTGCACGGACTCGCGCAGCCGGGCCGGCATCGCCATCGGGTTGATGCTGACCCCGCCGTAGATCCACGCGGAGTTGTCCCGCTGGAAGAGATGGTTGGGCAGCGGCGTGAGCACGAAGTCGTCGGCGTTCATCAGCTCCCAGCGCAGGCTGTTGACCGTGAACCCGGCCAGCTCGCTCTTGAGCACCCCGCCGATGAGCAGCTCGGACAGGCGGGCGCTCTCGGCCTGCTCGGCCAGCCGGCGCAGCGGGTCGGCGAGGTTCGGCCCGACCGTGTCGTCGTTGATGACCCGCTCGAGGACCCAGTCACGGGACTTCGGGTCCTCCAGCACCTCGGCGAGCAGATCGCCGAAGTAGTGCACGGTGATGCCGCGCTCGCGCAGCACCGAGGCGAAGGCGTCGTGCTCCTCACGGGCCCGCTTGGCCCACAGGATGTCGTCGAAGAGCAGCGAGTCGACGTTGTCGGGCGTCAGCCGGCTGAGCTCGATGCCGGGCCGGTGGAGAATGACCTGGCGGAGTCGCCCGGTCTCGGAATCGACGTGGAAACTCATGACGCTCCCGCCTCAGCGGTAGGGCGGGACCGGCGGCGGCGTCGCCATCCGGCTCCGCATGGAAAGGTAGACCGGGATGCCGATCAGCAGCGCGCCGCCGGCCATGAGGAACGGGCCCCACACCACGTACCAGTGCTCCTGGCCGGTGTTGCGCGAGTACCAGACGAACAGGATCGAGAAGATCAACGCGACGATCGCCACGCCCGCGTCTCGGGCGAACCGTGGCGTGTGCAATTCGCGCCGGTCACGCAGGCGCCACTTCAGCTGGGCGAGAGCCGAGAAGGCGTACGGGATGGCCGCCGTGATCCCGGTCATCAGCACCAGCGTGTTGAAGACCGTGGCGCCGCTGGTGCCCAGGAAGCTCAGCACCATGGCGAGACTGGCCAGCACGGTCGAGGCGATGATGCCGACGGCCGGTACGCCCCGCCCCGAGATCTTGCCGAACGACTTCGGGAACAGCCCGTCGTTGGCGGCCGCGAGCGGCATCTCGGCGCAGATCATGGTCCAGCCGTTGAGCGCGCCGAAGCCGGAGACGATGACGGCCGCGGCGACCAGGTCACCGGCCCAGTGCCCGCTGCCGGCCATCGAGTTCGCGGCCACCGAGTAGGAGGCCTTGTTCGCGTCGAGGGCGAGCTGCGTGGTCGGCACGATGCCGAAGATGGCGGTCAGCGAGAGCAGGTAGACCACCGCGCTGGCGAGCGTGCCGAACACGGTGGCCTTCGGGACGTTCCTCTCCGGGTTGCGCACCTTGTCGGCGGCGACCGCGGCGGTCTCCACGCCGAGGTAGCTGAACAGGCAGATCGCCATGGCGCTGCCGATCGCGCCGATCGTGCTCTGGCCGCTGACGTTCCAGGGCTTGAAGTTGCCGGTGCTGATGAACAGCAGGCCGACCGTGGACATGATCGCCAGCGGGATGAACTTGATGATCGAGGTCCACAGCTGGACGGCCGCCATGCTCTTGGCGCCGACCAGGTTGACCAGGGCCGGGATCCACAGGCCGACCAGCGCGATCACGATCGACCAGCCGGTCACGCCGTTCTTGTTGATGAAGTACTCCACGTAGAAGACCCAGCCGGTGACGATCGCCGCGTTGCCGGCCCACGCGGTGATCCAGTACGACCAGGCGTTGGTGAAGCCCGTCGCGTTGCCGAACGCCGCGCGGGCGTAGGCGTACGGGCCGCCGTCGGCCGGCAGGCGCCGGGACAGCGAGGCGAACATGATGGCCAGGGCGAGCGCGCCGATCGTGGTCAGCGCCATGGCCGCGATGCTGATCGGGCCGATCCCGGCCAGCGAGTAGGGCAGGTTGAAGATCCCGACACCGATGATGCTGCCGAGGATCAGGGCGGTGGCCTGCGACAACCCCATCGTGCGGGTGGCCTCGGGCACGGACGCGTCTTTCCGGACGTCGACCATGACGGGCTCCTGGGCAGGAGGTCAGCGTGGCGTGAAGGAACCCAGTTCGTCGGCGCCCTTCTGGATGACGCCGTAGCTCGACTCGGGCACCGGCTGCCAGGCGCCCTTGAGCTCGCCGAGCGGCTCCGAGACGATCAGGCGGGTCTCCTCGGAGAGCCCGCGCAGCACCTCGAGCTCGGGGTGCATGGTGCGCAGCGCGTTGAGCTCGGTGCTGTAGAACAACGTCCGGCTCTTGCCCACGCTGGAGTACCGGAAGGCCCAGACGCGGTCGCCGTCGGTGGTGCCGACCGTCATCTGCATGGGTTCGGCGACGCCGTGGGCCTTGGCGACCTGCTCGACGAAGCCGGCCATCCGCTCGACCGCACGCACCGGCTCCTCGCGCAGGCCGAACGTGAGTGCCAGGTAGAACATGACCTCGGAGTCGGTGGAGCCGGAGATGCTCGGGAACAGATCGGGGTCGATGGCCATCATCAGGTCACGCCGGAGTTCACGGAACTCGTGGATGGCCCCGTTGTGGCACCACAGCCAACGGCCGTACCGGAAGGGATGGCAGTTGGTCTGTTGCACCGGTGTGCCGGTGCTCGCGCGGATGTGCGCGAGGAAAAGCCCGGATCGCGTGACCCGGGCGAGCTCGCGCAGGTTGACGTCGCCCCAGGCCGGGCCGATGCCGCGGAACAGGGCGGGAACAGGCTGCTCCCCGGCCTCGTACCAGCCGACGCCGACGCCGTCGCCGTTGGTGGTCTCGACGCCGAGCTTCGAGTGCATGCTCTGGTCGATCAGTGAGTGCTCGGTCTTGTAGAGAAGCTCGTCGAGCAGGATGGGCGTTCCGGAGTAGGCCAGCCAGCGACACATCACGGTCTCCTCGCTGCGATAATCACCGTCAGGGTGACGTCGGCGGCGCGGCGGGCCATCACCCCGTGCGGATGAGGTCGAGCCAGCTCTTCAAGATCGCGTGAACCGCGTCCGAGCTCTCCGGCGTGCCGGTGATCGTCCACTCCCGCGGATGGATCAGCACCGGCCGGTCCTGCCAGCCGCCGAGCCCGCCGTGGCAGCCCACCAGCTCCTCGAACGCGGCCACCTCGCCGGTCTCCGGGTCGTACAGGCTGTTGACCAGGATGTCGGGGGTGTGGGCGAGGCCGTCGTGCCGGCGCAGGTCGTCCGCGGCCCACGAGCCGAAGCCCTCGAGTGGGTCGGCGCCGGTGACCGCGTCCCCGTCGAGCAGCCGCCGCCCGGAACCGCCGAGCACGATCGGGCCGTCGGTCGCGGATCGCACCATGACCCAGCCGACCCCGGGATGCGAGGCGAGCCGGTCGATCAGCCCGGGCGCGTGCTTCTCGATCTCCTCCATGGTCAGCCGCCCCGGCTGCCGGGCCAGGTAGACCAGCCCGAGGTTTCCGGAGGCGACGACCACGAACTCGGGCGCGCCGGGAACCTCCTCCGCGGAAGACGGCGAGGACGGCGAGGACGGCGACGACGCCGACGAGGGCAGCAGGCTTGCCTTCAGCGTCGCCGCCCGGCCGGCCTGCTCGTTGTCGGTGGCCAGCTCGACGTCACCGCGTACCAGATCTTCCAGGCCCACGCCGAAACGCTGCCGGAAGGTAGCCCCCTGGCTCTGCCCGTGATCCGAGAGGATCACGAACTTGTACGGCCGGGGCGCGGACCGCGCGACCTCCTCGAGATTGGCGAGCACCGAGTCGATCCCCTCCAGCGCCGCGAGCGCCTCCGGCCGGGCCGGCCCCGCGTGGTGCGCGATCTCGTCGTAGTCGACGAAGTCGCAGTACATCGACGGTGTGCCCCGCATCAGATGCTCGGCGAGCACCGCGAGATTCAAATGCCGCAGCAGTACGTTGGTCACACCGCGCAAAAGCACATAGGACGGTTCGCGACGGATCCTCGGCTCGACGCGGTGCAGACGCTGCCGCCGCGCCTGGTAGAGCTCCTTGACGATCTCGCCGACGGTCAGCACCAGCGACCGGGTCAGTCCGAACGGGTCCAGCAGGTACGCGCTGAGGTAGCGGGCCGGCCCACGGCCGGCGCGGGCCGTGCTCATGGTCAGCAGGCTCGTCGGCGCGTCGCCGGAGAAGACGTTGCTCAGGCTGACCCCGCCGTCGGCCAGCAGCCCGTTGCCGTCGCTGAGCCGGGTCTCGACCAGCGCCGCGTCGGCCGGCTGGTTCGTCACGACGAGGCGGCCGCTCTCCTTCTCGTACCACCGGAAGGCCGGAACGTGATCGCTCCCGCCGTGCAGAAGTCCGGCCTGGCTGGCCGGTGTCGTCGCCGGCAGCCGGGCATGCCACTCGGTGAGCGAGTGGCTCCCCTCTCGCAGCCAGCGGCCCAGCGTCGGCAGGTTCCCGGTGTCGAGCGCCCAGCGGGCCAGCGGCGCCGACAGCCCGTCGATCTGCACGAAGACGACGCCCGGCACGTCGGTGGCCGGCACCTTGTCACGGAAGCGGCGGTTGACCCAGAGCAGGTGATTGGTGACCGCTTCCGAGCGCCCGGCCGTGACCACCCACAGCGCGACGCTGATCAGGATCGAGTAGATCCACGAGGCCCAGAACGCGGTCCAGAAGCCGTCGACCCGGATGCCGGGCGTGATCGCGAACGCGAGGTAGACGAGCGCTGCCTGCGCGAGCAGCCACCCGGCCAGCACACCGGCCCAGCCGATCCACGCCATCAGCCCGGCCAGCGCCGGCCGGATCACCACGCCGAACAGGCCGAGCAGCACCGCGGCGACCAGCACCGACCAGCCGTTGTCGGCCGTGAGGCCGGGCAGCATCAGGACGGTCAGCCCCAGCGCCGCCCAGCCGACCAGCAGAATCCCGGCGGTACGCATGAACACCAGCAAACGCCTCGCGGCGCCTCGGCTCCTCATCCCGGACGGGTTGTTTCAGAGCAGGCCCAGCTGTCGCGCCCGGACGACGGCCTCCCTCCGCCGGGCCGCCCCGAGCTTGCGGTAGATCGAGCGCATGTGCGCCTTGACCGTGTTGATCGAGATGTTGAGGTTGGTCGCGATCTCCCCCGCCGTCAGTACGGTCGGCAGGTAGCGCAGCACGTCCCGCTCCCGCTCGCTGAGCACGTCGGACTGCGTGGCCGGCGGCTCGCCACCCGCCGTCCGCGACGCGACGGCCGGGGTGGCCGTGTGCTCCTCGACCCAGCGCCGCCGGTCCAGCAAGACCGCGAGCCGCCGCTGGTCGAAGGTGCGGAACGGCCGGCGGACCCCCTCCCGCTCGGCGATCAGCACGGCCCGCGACAGCGCGTCGATCGAGCGGTTACCGTGCCCCTCGGCGTCGGCCGCGAACGCCGTGGCGATCCAGGCGGTCACCGCCGCGACGTGGTCGGTGCCCTCGCGCACCACCGACAGCAGTCGTTCGGCCGTGGCGTGATCGCCCCCGGCCAGCGTCGCCCGGGCCAGGCAGGCCTGCTCGGACGGGGTGAACACGCCGTGCGGCGCCTCACGGTCGTAGCGGGCGATGACCTCGCGGCACGAGCCGAGCGCCAGATCGGCCTCCGCCTCGGCCAGCCGCAGCCAGTGATCGAGCACCGGCGCGACCAGCGTCGCCGGCGCCTCCTCGCGGGTCTGCCGCAGCAGCGTCCGGACCGCCGCCGGGTCACCGGCCGCGCGGAGCAGGTGTGCCCGGACCAGCGCGGCAAGCACCGCCGGCGCGGCGGCCGGCTCCTCGCCGCCGGCGTGCAGGGCCTTGCGCAACGACTCCTGGGCGTCGCCGATCCGGTCGCGCTCGAGCTGGATCAGCGCCAGGACCAGGTACGACACCGACGCCTGCGCGGACGTCTCGAAGCCGGCGCGCCGCGCCAGGTCGATCGCGGAGCCCACGAACTCGGCCGCCTCCCGCACCGACCCCTGCAGGAAGACCAGCAGGCCGAGGTGGGCCAGCGCGTTGACCTCGGTGACCGTGGAGCCGACGCTGCGCGCCGCGGTCGACGCCGCCCACAGGTAGCGGTCGGCCTGGTCGGCGCGGTCCATCCAGAGCAGCCCGGCGCCCTTTTCGTTGAGCGCGATCGCCCGGTAGTGCAGCAGCGACGGCAGCTCGTCCAGCCGGTACGAGCTGAGCAGCTTCAGCGTCTCGGACGACTTGGTGATCAGGCCGGGCATGTCGCCGACCCGCCAGTTGAGGATGCCGGCCTCCATCAGGCGCAGCGTGACGTCGGTGGCGGTCGGCACCGTGGCCTGCTCCCGGGCGAGCGAGCGCGACAGCCGCAGCAGCCCGGCCACCCCGGTGCGGTCGCCGCTGACGTAGCGGACGGCCGCCCCGCACAGGGCCAGCTCGGGCGTGGCCGCGTGCTGCTCGGGCGGGATCCGCCGGAGCACGTCGACCAGCGCGATCTGGTCGCCGGTCATGACCTTGGCCATCGCCAGCTCGACGGTGAGCCGGCCGAGGTAGTGCCAGTCGCCCGCCTCGGCCGCGTGACGCAGCGCCTCGAAGATGTGGTCCTGGCCCGCGTACCACTGGGCGGCGAGCAGGTGCAGCGCGGCCTCGGCACCCGGCCGGTCCAGGGCGAGCTGGTGCAGCAGGGCATCGCGTAGCAGCGGGTGGTAGCGGAACCAGCCGGGCCGGTCCTCGATCCGTACGACGAAGGCGTTCGAGCTCTCGAGGCGTTCCAGCAGGCGCCGGCTGTGCGTCTCGCCGGTGAGCGCGTCGGCCAGCGGGCCGCACATCTCGTCGGGCACGCTCGTGCGTACCAGGAACTGCCGCATCTTGGCCGGAAGGGCGGCCAGCACCTCACGGAGGAGGTAGTCGGAGACCGCGCGCACCTCGCCGCTCTCGAGCACACCCTGCTCGGCCAGCACGTCGGCGAGCAGCTGCAGCCCGACCACCCACCCCTCGGTGCGGTCGAGCAGCTCGGCCAGCTCCTCGACCGGCAGTCGCCGGCGGTGCACGGCCGGGAGCTCGGCCGCCTCGGGCGCGCGGAAGGCCAGGTGCCGGGCGCGGATCTCGGTGAGGTTTCCGCCGGCCCGGAAGCGGTGCAGCGGCAGGGTCGGCTCGGTGCGGGCGATCAGCACGAGCCGAAGCGCCGGCGGCGGGTCGTGCAGCAGCCCGGTCAGGCCGCCGATCACCCGGGCGTCGTCGACCTCGTGGAACTCGTCGAGCACCAGGACGACCGGTGCCGGCAGCGACTCCAGGCCGGTGAGGACCTGCGCGGCCGTGAGCGCGCCGGTGTCGTCGCCGAAGTCGATGTCTTCGAGGGCGTTGCCGCAGGGCACGGCGCCGGCGATGCGCAGCGCCATCACGAAGTCGGACCAGAAGGCACGGGGATCGTTGTGCTGCCGGCCGAGCGTCAGCCAGCCGATCGGGCCGGACGTCACCCGCGTCTCGGCCCAGGAGGCGACCAGCGTGGTCTTGCCCCAGCCCGGGCCGGCGCAGACCAGCGTCACCGGCCGCCGGACGCCGGTGTCGAGCATCTCCGTCAGCCGGCGCCGCCGCACGAGCGGCTGCCGCAGCGTGGGGCGGCCGAGCCGCCCGCTGACCGGTGTGGTGATCCTTCCGGTTTCCCTCAACTGCACAACCACCCCCGCGGTTCGTCACCCCCGGCGGCACCGGTGTTGCGGCCCGGATCGGTCCCGCCCGCGATGGGCGTACCTGGTCAGGCCCGGTGCCGGCCGGCCGCGTTCGCGCACGGCCGGGAGCATCGGAGCCGAACTCCGGGCGACGGCGATCATTTTCACCCTCCGCCATCCATGCCGCCGATTCGCCAAGGTCCTCAGTGGAGCGACCTGGACTCATGAGTGACAGAGAGTGACCGTCGTCGTACTTGTCATGCGTCCCCGCCCACACCCCAACACAGAACGCAGCCGGAATGCAACATCGTGGAGTCGGCCATCTCGCCCATCGGACCAGGTTGGCCCATCCGGCCCGGTGCTGCTCATCCCGCCGGTATGACGCGTGGACCGACACCGCGGGTGATTCTCGGGCGAGGATTCCGTTGCCGCCCTAAGGAGTAGACGTGACGAGTCCCCCACTTCCCGAGCGCCGGCTGCGGCATCCGGTCGAGGTGCCGTTGTTCGCCATCATGGTCGTGCTCAACGTCCTCATCATCATCGCGATCGTCATCGCGGCGTCGGTGCTGCCGTTCGTGCCCGATTCCGTACGCGATTCCGGGTGGGGTGTGGCGATCCGGTCGGCCTTCATCGCCCTGCTGCTGTTCATCCCCGCCCTGATCGTCATCCGCGAGACCCAGCGGGCGTCGATCCGCGGTCAGGCGGTGGAGCTGTCGCCGACCCAGTTCCCGGACATCTACCGCACCGCCGAGCAGTTCGCGGGCACGCTCGGTCTGCGCCGGCGGCCGATCATCTACCTGGCCAACGGGAACGGCACGCTGAACGCCTTCGCCGCCCAGGCCACGGGGTACGACTACGTGGTGCTGGCGAACGAACTGTTTGCCAATTTGTACAACAACAATCGCGAAGGTCTGAGGTTCATACTCGGCCATGAACTGGGGCATATCCGGCTGCATCACGTGTCGCTGTGGTATCAGCTGGCGGTGGCCTATTCGCAGCGGATTCCGCTGTTGGGGCCGGCGCTGTCCCGGCTGCGGGAGTACTCGTGCGACCGGCACGGCGCGTTCCTCTGCCCGACCGGCGTGAACGGCCTGATCGTGCTCACCGCGGGCCGGTACGTGGAGAACGATGTCAACGTCGACGAGCTGCTCGAACAGGGGCGGCGGCTGCACGGCTTCTGGATCGGGCTGGCCCAGCTGCCGATGTCGCACCCGTTCACCGTGCGGCGGCTCGAGCACCTGTTCCGCCTCGGCCTGCTGCACAAACAGTCTTCCGGCGCCAGGACCGCCGCCTGATTCGGCCTAGACATCGGCCGCCGGTGATCTCCCGTCACCGGCGGCCGACGCCATTTCACCCCCGAATCAAGAATTCAGGATCTTTGCCTTCTGCTGTTGGAATTCCTCGTCGGTCAGGACGCCGGCCGTTTTGAGGTCGCCCAGCTGCTTCAGGGCGTCCAGCTTCGATTGCATGTCGTCGCCGGCGGGGGCCTCGGCGGGGACCGGTGCCGCGACGTACACCTGCTGCGGCGGCGGTGCGTACTGCTGTTGCGGCTGCTGCTGCTGCTGTTGCTGCGACTGGTCGTAGTACGCGTTGGCCTCTTCCTGGTCGGCCTGCTTCTGCCAGCGGCCGGCCTGGCGGCGGGAGACGCGGTTGGAGACGGCGGTGGCGGTGCCGGCCACTACGGCGGTGCGTGCCACTCCACGTAGAAGTCCCATGTCAGCGCCTCACGTAGTCGGGCTCGGAGGCGTCCAGGGCCGCGAGCAGGGATTGGACGGGAATGCGGCCACCGGCGATCACCTGGCCGCCGGCCTTGCGCACGGCTACGGCGAACGGGGCCGCCCAGACGTTCTCGTACACGATGAGCGCGGCCGCGCTGCCGGGCTCCAGCACGGCGGCGGCCTCCTCGAGGTCGTCACCGCCCAGCATCCCGGAGGAGGCGCCCTGGAACAGGGCGAGCCCGGTGTCCAGCTGCTCGCCGACCAGCTCGTTGACCGTGCCGTCCTCGTTCTTGCGCAGGAACCGCAGGTCGAGGATCCGCACGATGCCGCGGTCCACCAGGTTCACGAGGTGCGGCAGCCCCTGGCCGGGGGTGCTGCCCGGTGGGAACTCGATGCAGAGGTAATCGACCGGGCCCATCTCCTGAATGTCCTTCAGGTCGTCCATGGAACTCCCTTCACTGTCCGCCGATGCCCGCCAGAGCGTTCGCGCGGACCTCCATCACTACCGGGATGTGCATCAGCGCCAGGACGGTGCCGTCGGTCGACGCCACGTCGCTGGCGAGGTCGTTCACCCATTGGTGCTCGACGAGTACGGCGAGGGCGTCGGTTTCGTCATCGACGAGCTCGCCGACCTCGTCGATGTCGGTATCGGTGATGAGCCCGGTGGCCAGCCGGGCCAGCGCGAGCGGGTCGCCGCCGATCCCGGGCAGCTCGTTGAGCTCCACCGGGCAGGCGCCGCCGACCGCGTCGGTGCGGACCACCAGCACGTCGACCACCCGGACTCCGGGGGCGCCGTGCAGCCGGTCGAGTGTCGCCAGGACGCCGTCGTTGAGTTTGGCCGCGGGGAAGGACAGGACGATGAGTTCCAGCGGACCCAATGCCATGACCCTCAGCATGCGCCCGCTTTTCACGCCGCCGCCTCACCCGTTGCGGATGAGCCCGGCGGTGACATGTCCGGCGGCGCGCCCGGCGGTTTTCGCGGAATGAAAGCGGCCGCCAGCAGACCGAGAAGCGAGATGCCGGCGAGCAGCCCGAGCGCCACCGCGAACGGCGTGCCGAGCCGCTGGCCGTGCGCGGCGACCAGGACCGAGCCGGCGATCGCCACGCCCAGCGACGAGCCGAGGTTGGACAGGCTGCGGGACAGGCCCGAGATGTCCGCCTGGTCCGCGTCGCCCCACGCCGACTGCACGACGTTGACCGAGGCGGTGAGCATGACCCCGACGCCGAATCCCATGAGGAACAGCCCGGGGATGAAGGTCCAGATCGCGGAGTCCTGCCGGACCAGCAGCGGAACCAGGATCATGCCGACCGTGGTGAGCACGAAACCGCCGCGCACCAGCATGGCCTGCGCCCGGCGACCGGCCATCCGCCCGGCGAGAGCCGAGGCCAGCAGCACGCCGACCGTGGCCGGGGTCAGCAGCAGGCCGGTGTGGATCGCGTCGTAGTGCCGCACCTGCTGGATGTAGACGGAGATCACGAAGAACGAGCCCTGCAGGATCAGCCACTGCACGAGCTGGGTGCTCAGCCCCAGGTTCGACGTGCGGTTGCGGAACAGCCGGGGCGACAGCAGCGGGACCTTGCCCCTGCGCTCCCGCACGGTCAGATACCGCAGGAAGAACACGAGGACGGCCAGTCCCGCCAGGACCGGCACAAAGACCTGCCAAGAGATCATCCCGTACGACGAGGAGAAGAGGATACCGGAGACCAGGAGGAACAGGCCGACCGCCGAGAGCACGGCGCCCCCGAGATCGAACTTGGGCGGTGTGGCGGTGCGGGCGGGCTCGGGGATCCGGCGGCCGAGGACGAGGATCAGCACCACGACGGCGAACTGGAACAGGAACGACCAGCGCCAGCCGAGCGAGCTGGTGATCGCGCCGCCGATCAGCGGGCCGGCGGCCGAGCCGAGCCCGGCCGCGCCGCTGACGATGCCGAAGTACTTGCCGCGGGTGGCCATGTCGTCGAAGGCCACCGTGATCAGGATGTAGATCGGCGGGATCATCAGCGCCGAGCCGACGCCCTCGAGGATCGAGTAGCCGATCACCAGGAGGCCGAGGCCCTGGGCGAGCGACGCGATCAGCGCGCCGGCGCCGTAGATGATCATGCCGAGGTTGAAGCAGAACTTGCGGCCCCAGATGTCGGTGAGCTTGCTGCCCGGGATCATCAGGGCGGCCATGGTCAGCGTGAAGAACGTGATCGTCGCCTGGATGCCGGCGACGGACGTGCCGATGTCGTCGGCGATCGTGGTGATCGCGACGTTCATGTTGCTCGCCGCGTAGCTGGCGATGAACTGGGCGAGGGCGAGCGGCAGCACCATCGAGCGCGCCGCGGCCGCCGTGGATCTGGTGGTCACGGGAGGAACTCCTCGTGTGGAGATGTCAGGCGGGCGCGACCGCCAGCAGGTGCTGCCCCCACGGCGGCAGGTCGACGTAGAGCCCGTCGGTGGCCAGCTGGTCGCCGTCGCGGTCGAAGACCCGCCCGTCGAGCAGATCGATCAGCCGCCAGCGCCGGCCCGCGAGGGCCGGCCAGCGCAGCATGAGCCGGGCCTGCGACGGGTGATCGGCCAGGTTCACCGCGATCACGTGGTGCGGCACGTCGTCGTGCCACGCCCAGGCCACGACGTCGGCGTGGGTCGGGTTGTCCGGCCAGCCCTCGCTGTCGATCATGGTCCACTCGCCCCGGCGCATGCCGGCCACCACCGCGAGCAGCCGGCGGTAGAACGCCTGGAGATCCTCGTCGACCGGCTCGTCCGGGAAGCGGGACAGGAAGACCGGCAGGTGCACGTGCCGGCCCTCGAACTCGCCCTCGTGCCAGAGGGTCGCGCCGGGCAGGGTCGCGACCGCCACCGCGGCGGCCCGGTCCCGTCCGCCGGGCAGCGCCGTCGCGGCCCGCGGCTCGTCGTGGTTCTCGATGAAGCGGATCAGTTTGTCCTGGTAGTCGAGGCCGGCCGCGAGGTGGCCGCGCACGGCGGCGGCGTCCTCGTGCGCGAGCCGGTCGTAGAGCCGCTTGTCGTAGCAGAAGTCGAAGCCCTGCTGCTGCAGGGTCCACTCCATGTCCCAGTACGCCTCGGCGATCAGCACCACCTCCGGCCGGTGCTCGCGCACCGCCCCGATCACCGCCGGCCAGAACTCCTCGGCCGGGCGCGATCCGGCGTGCTCGCCCCAGGTGCGGGCGAACACGTCGTTGGTCAGCAGCATGGCCATGTCGCAGCGGATGCCGTCGCACTGCGCGGCGATGTCGGCCAGCGCCGCCGCGGTCGCCTGGCGCATCCCCGGCGAGAAGGCGTTCAGCTGGGCGACGTCGGGCCAGGGCGGGAAGTACGGGTCGCGGCCGTGGGCGAGGATCCGCCCGGCGGCCCGGAACCAGCCGGCCGGCTCCTTGCGCTCGTCGGTCTCGTCGCCCAGGACGAACCAGTCCGGCTCCTCGGCGACGGCCGGGTGGTCGGGGGCGACGTGGTTGGGCACGTAGTCGAGGACCAGGCGAAGGCCGCGGCGGGCCAGCTCGGCGCGGGCCGCGGCGAGCCCGCCGGGCCCGCCGAGGTGCTGGTCCACCCGGTAGCGGCGGACGCAGTACGGCGAGCCGACCAGGTCGGCCGGGCGCATGTCGGGCAGGGCCTCGTGGAACGAGCGCTGGAGATCCTCGTTGGCGCGGGCCACGACCAGACCGGCCGGGCTGCGTTCCCAGACACCCATGAGCCAGACCGCGTCGGCGCCGGGCGGGAGCGTCTCGTCCCAGATCTCCTCCGGTACGTCGGCGAGCGTCACCGGGTGGCCCACCCTGGTGGCGACGCCCTCGAGCCAGGGCCAGGTGTCGATCTCGTACACGACCGGCGCGGCCGGCCATCCGGTGCTCATCGCCGGTCCTCCTCGTCGTCGACCGCCTGGAAGATCCCGGACATGCCATGTTGCAGCAGCTCGGCGCCGGAGACCCGGGCGAACAGCACGGGGAACACGGCGACCAGGCCGGTCCAGCCGGTCTGGTGCCCGGCGCCGAGGCCGGCGCCGTTGTCGCCGTGGAAGTACTCGGAGAAGGTGATCAGATCGCGCCAGTTCTCGCTGGCGAAGATGTCCTGGCCACCGAAGCAGGGCCGGTGCCCGTCCTCGCCGGGCAGGAAGATCCGGGTCAGCCGGTTGGAGATCTCCTTGGCGACCTCGAAGAGCGTCATCTCGACGCCGGATCCGGTCGGGCACTCCACGGTGAAGTCGTCGCCGTAGCCGGCGTACAGGTTGAGCAGCGCCCTGATCATGAGGGCGTTCACCGGGAACCAGATCGGGCCGCGCCAGTTGGAGTTGCCGCCGAACATGCCGCTGTCCGACTCGGCCGGGCTGTAGGGAACGGTGTAGCGTGCGCCGCCCACGTCGAACTCGAACGGGTGCTCGGCGTGGAACCGGGAGACCGACCGGATTCCGTACGGGCTGAGGAACTCTTCCTCGTCGAGAAGGCGCGACAGGATCCGCCGGAGCCGGTTCTCGTCGAACAGGGCCAGCAGGTGGGTGCCCGGCCGGCCGGCGAAGCGTCCCTTGTTCAGGGCCGCGCTGACGCTCGGGTGCGCGTCGAGGAAGCGGTTGGCCTCCTCGATGATCTCCGGGTGGCGGGCGCTGACCGTGCGGTCGAAGACCGTCGCGGCGGCCAGCGGCAGCAGCCCGACCATCGAGCGGACCTTGAGCCGGACCGCTCCCCCGTCCGGCAGGCGCAGCAGGTCGTAGAAGAAGCCGTCCTCCTCGTCCCACATCGACGCCCGGCCGGGGTGGTTGACGGCGGCCGCGATCCAGGCGAAATGCTCGACGTAGGTCTGTGCCTGCTCCACGTAGGTCTCGTCGTCCTGGGCCAGCTCGAGCGCGATCTGCAGCATGTTCTGGCAGTAGAGCGCCATCCACGCGGTGCCGTCGGCCTGGTCGAGGTGGCCGCCGGTGGGCAGCGGCGCGCTCCGGTCGAAGACGCCGATGTTGTCCAGCCCGAGGAAGCCGCCCTGGAACACATTGTTGCCGTCGGCGTCCTTGCGGTTGACCCACCAGACGAAGTTCTTGGCCAGCTGGTGAAACGCGGAGGCCAGCCACTCCCGGTCGCCGTTGCCGCCACGGTGCGACTTGTCCAGCTCGTACACCAGGTAGGTGGCCCAGGCGTGCACGGGCGGGTTCACGTCGCCGAAGTTCCACTCGTACGCCGGAATCTGCCCGTTGGGGTGCAGGTAGCGGCGGCCGAGCAGCAGGTCGAGCTGGTGCTTGGCGAAGTGCAGGTCGATCAGGCTGAACGCGACCGTGTGGAAGGCGAGGTCCCAGGCCGCGAACCAGGGGTACTCCCACGCGTCGGGCATCGAGATCACGTCGTCGGCGATCAGGTGGTACCACTGGCCGTTGCGGATCTGCCCGGCATCGAGCGGGTCGCGGCCGTGCTGCGTCAGCCACCGCTCCACGTCGTACCCGAAATATTGTTTGCTCCAGAGCATGCCGGCCAGGGCCTGCCGCACCACCTCGCGCTCGTCGGGTGTCATGCCTCCGGCGAGGCGCTCGTCGTAGAACTCCGTGGCCTCGCGCCGGCGCAGCTCGACGGTCTCGTCGAAGACCGAGCCGAGCCGCTCGCGGACCGCCTCGGGCGGCACCGGCTCGTCGGTGAGCCGCACCCGCACCACGGCCGACTCCCCCGCCGGGATCTCCAGGGCGATGTCCGCGGCGACCTTGGTGCCGGTCAGCGCCGCGTTCACCGCCTCCTTCTCGCCGTGCACGACGAAACGGTCGATGCCGTCCTTGACGTACGGCGAGACGTTGGGCCCGCCGCCGAAGCGTTCGTCGTTGCTCTCGTTGTCGGTGAACAGCAGTGGCTGCTCACCCTTGACCAGCAGCCAGCGGCGGCCCAGCTCGGGGTGACGGGCCTCGACCACGGCGGCGTCACGTACGCCGGGCATCTGATAGAGCGTGGGCTCCCCGTTGCGCGAGTCGCGCCAGGTGTTGCGGAACCAGAGCGTGGGCAGCAGGCGCAGCGTCGCGGTCTCCGGGCCCCGGTTGTGCACGGTGACCCGGACCAGGATGTCCTCGGGGCCGGCCTTGGCCTGCTCGACCTCGACGTCGAAGTAGCGCTCGTCCGCGAAGATCCCGGTGTCGAGAAGCTCGTACTCGAACTGGTCGCGTCCGCGCGACCGATTCGTCTGCACGAGATCGTTGTAGGGGTACTCCCGCTGCGGATATTTGTAGAGCATCCGCATGTACGAGTGGGTCGGCGTCCCATCGACGTAGAAGTAGTACTCCTTGACGTCCTCGCCGTGGTTGCCCTCGGAGTTGGTCACCCCGAAGAAGCGTTCCTTGAGGATCGGGTCGCGGCCGTTCCACATGGCCAGGGCCAGGCAGAGCAGTTGCCGGTCGTCGCTGAGCCCGCCGATGCCGTCCTCGCCCCACCGGTACGCCCGGGACCGGGCCTGATCGTGGGTCAGATAGTTCCAGGCGTCGCCGCCCGGGCTGTAGTCCTCCCGGACCGAGCCCCACTGCCGCTCGCTGAGGTAGGGACCCCACCGCCGCCAGGGGACATCGCCCGTGTCCGCGTCGGTGATTCGCTGCTGCTCCGCACTGGTCATGGCCGGACGGCTCCCTTCAGCCGAAGCGCCGCCCACCCGGCGACCGGGCGAGCGGCGCCATGAACGATCAGGCCTGGGCGCTCTCCGGCTCGCCCTTGCCGTGCAGAGCCTCCTGCAGCTGCTGCTCGGCCTCCTTGGACAGCGAGGACTTGAGCACGGTGCCGCCGTACTGGCTGAGCGCGTCGACGGCCTTGTCCGGGGTGACGGCCTCGACGATCAGGAACAGCGCCGACGTGCCGGGCTGCAGCAGGTCGCGTACCTGGTCCTGGAACTCCTTGTTGATCGCGCCCTTGGTGAACTTGCCCATCAGCGCGCCGAGTCCCGCGCCGACGGCCATGCCGATCACCGGAACGAAGAACAGCAGCCCGAACAGCAGGCCCCAGAACATGCCCCAGGTGGCGCCCCCGCCCACCGCGTGGTGGTTGGTCGTCACGTGGAACTTGCCCTCGGTGTCGCGCCGGATGACCGCGATCGCGTCGGGCTGGATGATGAGGTCCTTCGCGAGCCGCTCGGCCTCCAGCGACGCCGACGTCGCCGTGGTCTCGTCGGGATACCCGATGGCGACCAGAGTTGACATGGTTAACGCCCCTTCTCCGTCTTCGTTTGCCAGCCCAGTCAGCCACAGGTCGGAGGGTGGCTCCTCATACCGGGGGAATGAAAAGGGGCGTTCACTCGCGACGGATGAAGCGGTGGAACCGGGCGTCGGCGAGCGTCGGGGCATGACTTCGAGCCCGCCCGAACCGGACGCCGAGGAGCTCGCGCGCCTTCGCGGCGAGATAGCAGCTCTTCAGGGTCGCCTCGACGGTCGTCGGCGGCGGCAGTTCGCTCTGCTCTCGCTGCGCCGGGTGGCCGCCGCGGTGTTCATCATGATCACCGCGTTCGCCCTGGTGGCGAGCGTGGTGGGGGTCTGGGCCGCGACCACCCTGCTCAGCACCGACCGCTGGGTCTCCACGGTGGCGCCGCTGCCGAAGGATCCGCAGATCGCGGCCGCGGTCGCCGAGTACTCGACCACCCAGCTGTTCGAGGCGATCGACGTCCAGCAGCGCATCGAGAACGTGCTGCCGGCGCAGGCCGCGTTCGTGGCCGGCCCGATCACGGCTCAGCTGCGCACGCAGATCCGCAACACCGTCGAGAACGTGATGCAGAGCGACCAGTTCCAGCGAGTCTGGATCGGCCTGAACACGCAGGTGCACAGCCGGGTGATGGACATCCTGGAGGGCAAGAGCCCGGGAGTCACCGTCAGCCAGGACAAGGTGGAGATCGACCTGCTACCGCTGATCAACCAGGTGCTGCGGCAGCTCAGTGCCCAGTTGCCGACGCTGTTCGGCCGGCAGATCACGCTGCCCGACCTGAGCAGCGGGGCGATACCCGACGACCTGCGGGCCCGGGTGCAGGACGCGCTCGGCGTCACGCTGCCGGCCAACTTCGCCCAGTTCACCGTGTACGACAACGGGCAGCTCTACGCGGTGCAGGAGTCGGTGAATGCCGCCAAGCGGTACCTCGCGGTGTTCGTCGCCGCCACGATCGTGCTGTTCCTGGTGTCGCTGCTGATCTCGCCCTGGCGGCGCCGGACGCTGGCGCAGTTCGGCATCTGGCTGGTGGTGGCCGCGGTCACGGTCAGCGCGGCGCTGCGCGGTACCCGCAACCAACTGCTCGAACAGCTGCCGGAGGGCGTCTACCGGGACGGCGTGGCCGCCGCGGTGACCAGCATCTTCAGCCTCCTTCGTACGCGGGGAACGCAGTTGATCTGGATCGGCGCGATCATCGCGGTCGTCTGCTATCTGTTCGGGCCCGGCCGAGGCGCCGTCTGGCTGCGCCGGCAGGTCAGCCGGGGCGCGGTCGCCGGCTGGCACGCCACGGCCCGGGCCGGCCGGTGGCTGGGCACCAACGCGCCGGGCTGGACGGCCGCGCACCTGGACGTGCTGCGGGTCGGCGGCCTGGTGGTCGGCGGCATCCTCGCGCTGCTGCTGTCGTCGTGGACGGCGCTCCTCGTGATCGTGATCGTGCTGGCCGTCTACGAGGTGGCGGTGACGCTCGTGGCGCGGGCCGGCTCCGGCGCCGAACCCGGATCACCCACGCCGAGTGAAGCGGTCTCACCGCCGGAACCGGCACCGTTGTGACATCCAGTTCTCGAGAGCAGGGGGCATGCTCATGAAGGAACGGTACGAGATCCGCATACACGGGTTGCTCGGGCCGCTGCTGCGCAGCACGTTCGATGGGCTCGCCTGCGAGACGCTCCCCTGCCAGAGCACGATTCGCGGCCGGCTCTCCGAGGACGAGCTGTACCGGCTGCTCGACCGGCTCAACCAGTCCGGCGTGGAGCTCGTCTACCTCGACACTGCCTAGATCCCCTCTTGCGCCTGGACCCGGCCGTCGCGGACCGCGGCGGTCAGGGCCGCGTGGTCGCGCTCGGTCTGGTCGGCGTACTTCTCGGCGAAGTCGGCGATCGCGTTGTCGAAGGTGGCGTCCGTGCCCAGGTAGGCCGCGATCGCTATCCGGTCGCCGGTGCGCGCGTGGGCCCGGGCGAGCGTCCAGCCGCACAGCGCCGCGTACGCGCGCAGGCCGACCTGGTCCATCTCCTCGACCACCGCCGCGCCCTTCCAGTCGCGCAGCTGCCGCACGTAGAAGTCGCGGGTCTGCCCGTCGAAGCCGGACACGCGGTGCCAGCCGAGGAAGATGTCGCTGACCGCCTGCATGAGCCGCTGGCCGGAGACCACCCGCCGGCCCTCGTTGTCGGCCGGCTCGGCCGACACCACCGACTGGCCCGCCTCCTTGACCTGGAGCAACAGCGGGTCGTGCTTGTCGCGACCGGTCATCAGGACGATCCAGCAGCGGGTGCCGACGCTGCCCACGCCGACGACCTTGCGGGCCATGTCGACGAACTCGTACCGGTCGAACAGGTGCCGGCGGTCCTCGGCGAGGCTCTCCCGGTATCCGCCCAGCAGCCCGCGCAGCCGGTCGGCGAGCTCGTTCCAGTCCATCTCGGGCAGCAGGTCGGAGACCGGGACCACCAGCGGCGGGTCGGCGATGATCCGCGGGCGTTCGTCGACGACGGCCGCGAGCTTCTTGTACGCCTGGAGGCTGTCGCGGGTCATCGCCTTGGTCCGCAGCTTGTCGATCTGCTTGCGGCGGACCTTGTCCAGCTGCGCGCCGAGGGTTTCGGCCAAGTTGTCGGAGTCGGCCCGCGCATACCAGACGTCGAGGTCCCGCATCGCCGCGAACTCGGCCATCGCCACCCGGTAGCGCTCGGCCATCGCCAGCATGATGGTGCGGCGGGTCTTGCGGCCGAGACCGTTGTCCCGGCCGGCCACCGCGAGGCTGGCCGCGAGCCGCTTCACGTCCCACTCCCAGGGCCCGGGCGCGGTCTCGTCGAAGTCGTTGATGTCGAAGACGAGCCGTCGCTCGGGCGAGCCGAACAGGCCGAAGTTCATCAGGTGCGCGTCACCGCACAGCTGCACGCCGAGCCCGGTCGTCGGGGTGGTCGCCAGGTCGGCGGCCATCACCGCGGCCGAGCCGCGCAGGAACGTGAACGGCGACAGGCTCATCCGCCCGTGCCGGATCGGGACCAGCTCCGGCAGCCGGCCGGCGTCCTGCGCCTGGAGGATGCTCACCGGGTCCGGCCGGCCGGCGGCCGGAGCGAACTCCGCGTGGCTCTCCGGCGGCACCTGTTTGCGCGCGTCCCGGCCGGCCGCCGCGCGAGTTTCTGGATCTCTCATCCCGCACCTCCCGATGGTTCTGGCCGAGCAAATCGCACCTTCACCAGCATCGCCTCATCTGCCCGGGGTGACGACGTGAGCGCCGCCGCGGTCGAGTGTTGAAGGTCCAACCAACCGCGGCCGGCTCGGCGCGCAAGCACCGGACCAGGTCGAGACGACGCGGAGAGGATGGTCATGACCGCGACGAACTACCAGGTGCGTGTGTCGGGGACGATCCCGAGCGAGCTTTTGGCCGAGTTGTCCGACATGACGATCTCGGTGGAGCCGCCGGAGACCGTGCTCTACGGTGAACTGCCCGACCAGTCGGCGCTGTTCGGGCTGATCTCCCGGATGCACGGCATGGGCCTGCGGTTGATCGAGATCCGCCGGCTCCCCGGGGGTGACGACTCCCACCAGGGGAATCCTTAAATGGCACGGCTGCGCCGCCGTGCGCCGATCTGGTCGAAGGACAGCTACGGCCCGCTGATGCTGCTGATCGCCGGCACGTACGTGATCGGCACCGTCGCCAGCCACCGATGGACGATCTCGCTTCTGCTGTTCGCGCAGATCGGCACGGTCTCGTACGCGCTGCGCGTCTCGCACGCACGCACCAGCCTTCGCGTTCTCGCCGCAGTGGTCTTCCTGCTCGCGCTGATCGCCGGCGGATGGAACATCTTCGCGCACGGCACCACGTTTCTCGGTATCACCTTCTTCGCCAGCAGTGTCCTGTACCTGCTGGCGCCGGTGTCGATCCTCGGCAACCTGGGCCGGCGCGGGCACGTGGACCGCGAGCTCATGCTGGGGGCGCTCGCGACGTACCTGATGCTCGGCATGGCGTTCGCCTTCGCGTACCGCTGCGTCGCGGCGTTCCAGCCGAGCCCGTTCTTCGGCGCCCAGGGCGACGGGACGCTGGCCGACAGCCTGTTCTTCAGCTTCGTCACGCTCACCACCACGGGGTACGGCGATTTCGTGCCGGCCGGGAACCCGGGCCGCACGATGGCCGTCCTGGAGGCCCTGCTCGGCCAGCTCTTCCTGGTCACGGCCGTGGCCAAGGTCGTCAATGTGTGGAGCCCGAAGGGCTGGGCGAACAAACTTCATTCGCCCGGGATGGCGTCGCCGCCGCCGGAAGAGACGACCGTGAGCACGAATTCTCCCTCGACCGAGGAGTAAGGAATGTCTGAGACACAGCAGAGGCCGTCGGCCTCGTCCACCTCCTACACCCCACGGCGCCCGCAGGCGACCGGCTGGGTCGGGTTCGTCGTGTTCGCCGGCGTCATGCTGATCATGCTGGGCGGATTCCAGGCGATTGAGGGCCTCGTCGCCATCCTCCGCGACGACTACTACCTCGTCACCCGTAGCGGGCTGCTGCTGAACATGGACTACACGGCCTGGGGCTGGACGCACCTGATCATCGGCGTGATCGCGGTGATCGCCGGTATCGGCGTCCTGCTCGGACAGACGTGGGCCCGGGTCATCGGCGTCATCATCGCGGTGCTCAGCGCGCTGTCGAACATCGCGTTCCTGCCCGCGTACCCGATCTGGGCGACGATCATCATCGCCCTGGACGTTCTCGCGATCTACGCGCTCACCGTGCACGGCCGTGAGGTCCAGTACTGAGCGACCGCCGCGGGTGAGGTCGGCGCACGTCGTACCGGGCGCCGGCCTGCCGCGCGGCGTGATCGTGCTGCTGGGCACGGCCTGCCTGGTCATCGTGGTCGGCGGGATGAAGATCACCGCTGACCTCCTCGGCCCGGTGTTCCTGGCCCTGATGCTGACCGTGACGGTCAGCCCGATCGCGATCTGGATGCGCCGCAAGGGCGTGCCGCTGTGGTTGACCATGATCTCCAACGTGCTCGTCGTCTACCTGCTGCTGGCCGCGCTCGGTCTCGCGATGGCGATGTCGCTGTCCCGGCTGGTCGACCTGTTGCCCCAGTACCAGCAGCAGTTCCTCGACCTGCGGGCCAACGTGGCCGGCACGCTCGGCAGTCTCGGCATCGACCAGGCCCAGGTGACCGCGGCGCTGGACAAGGCGACCACCCCCGGCCAGATCGTGGGCGTCATCGAATGGATCTTCGGCGGGATCGCCGGCGTGCTGTCCAACACGGTCTTCCTGCTGGCCGTGCTGCTGTTCATGTGCGTGGACGCGATCGGCTTCCCGGCCCGGCTCGCGGCCAGCGGCCTGCAGCGGCCCCAGGTGGCCGGCGCGCTGCGCGAGTTCGCCCAGGGCACCCGCCGCTACCTGTGGGTGACCACGGTCTTCGGGCTGATCGTCGCGGTGATCGACACGGTCGCGCTGTGGGCGCTGGACATCCCGCTGCCGTTTCTGTGGGGTCTGCTGTCGTTCATCACGAACTACATCCCGAACATCGGCTTCATCATCGGCGTGATCCCGCCGGCGCTGCTCGGCCTGCTGCAGGGCGGCGTCGAGAAGATGATCTGGGTCATCGTCGTGTACTGCGCCATCAACTTCGTGATCCAGTCGATCATCCAGCCGAAGGTGATCGGGGACGCGGTCGGCCTCTCGGCCACGATTTCGTTCCTGTCGCTGATCTTCTGGGCCTGGGTGCTCGGGCCACTGGGCGCGCTGCTCGCGATCCCGCTGAGCCTGCTTGCGAAGGGCCTGCTGGTCGACATCGACCCGTCGACGCGGTGGATCACTCCCCTGCTCTCCAGCGGGCCGCTGCCCGTCGCGGAGACGGACAGCGCCCCCGATGGACGGGTCACGGTGCCGACAGCTCCCGCAGAGCCTGATTGATCTTGCCGGCGGCCGAGACGATCCGGGCGCTGCCGACCAGCGGCGCCAGCTCGACCAGGGTCGCCTCGATCGCCTCGGCCTTCACGCCGCCGCGGTCGGCGATGCCGAGGTGGATGAGGTAGGACGCGGGCGCCGCGTCCAGGGCGACCAGCGCCGCGATCCGTACGAGCAATGCGGTCTGCGGGTCGATGCCGGTCTGCTGCAGGGCGCCCTCGGACTGCCTGGCGAGCGCCTCGAGCACAGGTCCGTTGCCCTGCGCGAGCTCGCGCATGGCGTCGTTGAAATCCTCGTTGAGAGACATGATCGCAGCTAACCCTCGGGCGTCCTCCCGAGGCGTCATCCCGCGCGGATGGTACGGCCCGCACCTCGCCCTAGACCGGATTTGTCGTATTTATCCCTCAAACACGAATCCGATTCTAAAGTTGGTCGCATCCGGGGGAAACGGGCATCGGGGGGACGCCATGCGTATCCAGGGAGGCGACACGCCGATCACCGTGCAGCGCACCGCCGTCGAGGCGCTGCTGGGCGACCGCAGCCTCACGATCAAGACGATGATCGCGGCGGCCTGCGTGGCGGTGGTGGCGCTCTGCGTCGCGGTCCTGTCGATCAACAGGATGGCCAGCCTCAACTCCGACCTCAAGGAGATGAAGTCCCAGCACGTGGACAGCCTGCAGGAGGTGGCCAACCTCCGCGGCGAGCTGGCCGCGATGTTCCGGGGCATGGTGCTGACCGAGCTGGCCAACGGCAGCAAGGAGACGATGGCCCAGGGCCGCGACGGCATCCGCAAGGCCGACGACGCCATGGACGCCGCGCTGGCCAAGTACGCGACGATCACCGCCGGGTCGGCCGAGCGGCAGGCCGCGGCCGCGAAGTTCACCGAGGCCGTCAAGCACTACCGGGCGCTGCGCGACACCGTTCTGTACCAGGAACCCCTGGCGGCCGGGTACACGATGCCCGCCCCCGACCAGATCGGCCCGGTGTTCAACCAGGTCGAGAGCGCGATGGCCGACGCCGTGGTCACCATGCAACAGGTCGAGGACCAGCAGTCGGACGCGATGGCGGCGGCCGGCACCGCCGCGTACAACCGGGCCCGGACGGTCACGCTGATCGCGCTGCTCGTCGGCTTCGTCGTCGCCGCGATCGTCTGTGTCATGGTCATCCGCCTGATCCGGCGGCAGCTCGTCACGGTCTCCAGCGCGCTGGACGCGGTCGCCGAGGGCGACCTCACCGTAGCCGCCGAGGTCCGCTCCCGCGACGAGCTGGGCGCCATGGCCGCCGCGGTCAACCGGGCCCGCGAGGGACTGCGCACGACGGTGACGGCGCTGAGCAGCGGCGCGCAGACCCTCGGCGAGGGCACCCAGCGGCTGGCCAGCATCAGCGCCCGGCTCTCCGAGGGCGCGCGGGAGGCCGCCGAGCAGGCCGGCGTCGTCGCGAACGGGGCCGGCGACGTCTCCACGAGCGTGCAGTCGGTCGCGGCCGGCAGCGACCAGATGGGCGCCTCGATCCGGGAGATCGCCGAGAACGCCAACAACGCCGCCCAGGTCGCCGCGAGCGCGGTCGGCGTGGCCCAGTCCACCAACGACACCGTCGCCAAGCTCGGCACGTCCTCCGAGGAGATCGGCAACGTGGTCAAGGTGATCACGCAGATCGCCGAGCAGACCAACCTGCTCGCGCTCAACGCCACGATCGAGGCGGCCCGCGCCGGCGAGGCCGGCAAGGGGTTCGCGGTGGTCGCCACCGAGGTCAAGGACCTCGCCCAGGAGACCGCGAAGGCCACCGAGGACATCTCCCGCCGGGTCGAGGCGATCCAGGCCGACACCACCAGCGCGGTCGAGGCGATCGCCGAGATCTCCCGGATCATCTCGGAGATCAACGACTACCAGGTCACGATCGCCTCCGCGGTCGAGGAACAGACGGCCACCACCAACGAGATGAGCCGCAGCATCGGCGACGCCGCGAGCGGCAGCTCCAACATCGCCGGGAATATCAACTCGGTGGCGGAGGCGGTGCAGGCGCAGACCGGTGCGCTGAACGAGGCCGACCAGTCGGTCGCCGAGCTGACCCAGGTGGCCGGCGAGCTGCGCGGCGTCGTCGCCCGGTTCCGGGTCTAGGCGCCCGCGATGCGGCTCTTCGGAAATATCAGGATCGGAGTACGGCTGGCCGGGGCGTTCACCGCCGTCTGCGCCTGCCTGCTGATCGCCGTGGCGGTGGGGCTCTGGGGACAGCACGAGGCCAAGACGGCCACGGGCCGGCTGGCTCTCGCGGCCGACCTGCAGCACGACGCGCTCACCGCCAAGTTCCGCACAGCCGACTTCAACGGCTGGCAGAGCGGGTACGCCTTCGACATCCAGCGCGGCGTCAAGGGCGCGGCCTCGGACGACGTCGGGCAGCGCAAGAACTTCCTGGCCTCGACCGCGGCCTTCAAGCAGGATGTCGCCACGATGGAGGGCGAGCCGCTGACCGCCGCCGAGAAGGCCGCGGCGGACACGGCCCTGTCGACGTTCGGCGAGTTCATGGCGCTCGACGATCAGATCATCGCGGCGTTCCGCACCGGGTCGGCGTCCGGCTTCGCCAAGGCTGGGGACATGGTGTCCGGCAGCGCGATCGACACCATGAACAAGATCGTGGCGGCCATCGACGACCTCGTGAGCCTCACCGGCGCCCAGGCCGAGACCGCGAAGGCCGACGCCGAGTCGACGGCCAACACCTCCCGCACCCTGATGCTCATCGCCGGCGCGCTCAGCCTCGCGCTCGCCGGCCTGCTGGCCGTGCTGGTCACCCGGAGCATCACGCTGCCGCTCGGCAAGACCGTGGCGACCCTGCGCTCGGTCGCCGCCAAGAACCTCACGGTGCAGGCGCCGGCGGAGGGACGGGACGAGCTGGGCACGATGGGCCGGGCCGTGAACAGCACGCTCGAGGTGCTGCTGGGGGCGTTCGGGCGGATCAGCGACCACAGCCGTACGCTGGCCGGCGCGTCGCACGAGCTGACGATGGCCTCCGGCCGGATCGCCGAGGCCGCGGGCAACGCGTCCGGGCAGTCCGAGCGGGTCGCCTCGGCCGCCGAGGAGGTGTCCCGCAGTGTGCAGACGGTCGCGGCCGGCACCGAGCAGATGACCGCCGCCATCCTGGAGATCTCCGGCAGCGCCTCGCAGGCCGCCAGCGTGGCCGCCACCGGCGTCTCCAGCGCCCGCGAGGCCGGCGAGACGATCGCCCAGCTGGGCCGCTCGAGCGCCGAGATCGGCGAGGTGATCAAGCTGATCACCTCGATCGCCGAGCAGACGAACCTGCTCGCCCTCAACGCGACGATCGAGTCGGCCCGGGCCGGGGAGGCGGGCAAGGGGTTCGCGGTGGTCGCCTCCGAGGTGAAGGATCTCGCCCAGGAGACGGCCAAGGCGACCGAGGACATCGCCGGCCGGGTGCAGGCCATCCAGCACGACACCACCGCGGCGATCACCGCGATCGACCGGATCACCGGCATCATCGGGCAGGTCAACGAGTTCTCCACGACGATCGCCGCGGCCGTGGAGGAGCAGACCGCGACGACCGCCGAGATGAGCCGCAACATCGTCGAGGCGGCGACCGGCTCCGGGGAGATCGCCAACAACGTCGCGGGCGTGGCCTCCTCGGCTCAGGTGACCGCGGAGGGTGTGGCCGAGGCCCAGGAGACCGCCGAGAACCTGGAGCTCATGTCACGTGAGCTGCACGAGATAGTCGATCAGTTTCAGGTGACCGGCTCTCCCGCACGAGCGCGATGATCAGCAGCGCCGCGCCGGCCCAGCCCGCTGGCCCGAGGCGGTCACCGAGGATAACGACGGCGAGCGCGGTCCCGACCAGCGGTTCCAGGAGCGCCATCAGCGCGGCGGTGCCCGGTCGCGACGTACGAAGGCCGCGGAAATAGGACGCGTACGCGATCGCTGTTGGTCCGACCCCGAGCAGAAGCAGAAGTCCCAGGCCGGACCAGGTCGGGGTGAAGGCGAGGCCGCCGGAGGCGGTGGCGAGCGGAACGAGCACGAGGCTGCCGAGGGTGAACGCGAGGCCGGTCGCCGGCAGATCGTCGAGGCCCGGCACCGGCCGGCTGCCGACCAGGGTGACCGTGGCGAATCCGCCTGCGGCGAGCAGCGAGAATCCGGCGCCGGCCAGCATCGTGGGCAGGCTCCGATCCCCTTCCGGTACGCCGATGAGCAGCGTCAGGCCGGAGAGGGCGATCGCGATCGTCACCAGTGCCCGCCGGCGCTCCACCAGCTGGACCAGCACGGGAGACGCGCCGATGGTGATCAGGGTGGCGAGGCTGACCGAGATGCGCTCGACGGCGGCGAAATAGGTCGCCTGGAACTCGGCCGCCAGCAGGCCGATGATGACGATCCTGGTCCAGGCTCGCCGGCCTCGGGGGAATTTCGCCCGAGTGACGAGGAGGAACGCGATGAGGAGGAGGCCGCCGGTGCCGAGCCGGTAGGCGGCGACGGCCGGGGAGGTCAGGCCGGTGGTGCGGGCGAGAAGGCTGCCGGTGAGGCCGCCTGTGCCCCACAGCGCGCCGGCGAGAACGAGGAACCAGAGGCCTTCGGCGGTGTGCGGCCGGGCCTTGATAATTGTTTCGGACATTTACTACTGCTCCAGCTCCAGCGACAAGGATTTGAGGTCGCGGAAGCGGGACGTGCGCGTCATCGCGCGCCGGGTTCAGACCCGGCGCGTCAGGAGGCCGTCCCGCTCAGGAGCGGGGCGGCGGGGTGGAGAATCGGCGCATCAGGCGATGGTAGTGGGCGGGCCACCCCCGAACGGCTGCATTGCCCGCATATCGGGATCACGGCGCCGGAATTGTCAGCCCGGGACGATAACCTCCTCCCAACAAAGTCGCCGGGCGCCGTGTCGGGGCCCGGCCGTCCGGTGGCGAGGGGTGAGCGATGGCCGACGACGAGGCCGGGCGCCGTCGGGCTCGGGGTGAGCTCGAGTCCGAGGTGATGGCCGCGCTGTGGGCGGCCGGCGAGCCGCTGACCCCCGCCGGCGTGCAGACGGCGCTGGGCGACGGGCTGGCGTACAACACCGTGCAGACCATCCTGACCCGCCTGCTGGAAAAAGACTTGGTCCGCCGGGGCCCGGCCGACAGCGGCCGGGGCCACGCCTACTGGCCCGCGCAGGACGCGGCGTCGCTGGCCGCCACCCGCATGCGTGCCGCCCTCGACGAGCGCCCCGACCGCCGCGCCGTCCTGCAGCAGTTCGCCGCCGGCCTCGGCGAGGACGACGCCGAGACCCTTCGCGCCCTCCTCGCGGAGCGTGAGCCGTGACCGTTGCCGTCTACCTGCCGCTGCTGCTCCCCGTGCTGGTGGCGCTGGCCGCCCGCCTCACCGCCGACCGCGCCCGCCCGCGCGCCGCGGTCCCCGGCCTGGTCGCGGCCGCGATCTTCTCGGCGGCCGCCACGATCTGGTCCCTGCTGCTGTTGTTCCTCACCCTGTTCGACGACCTCCCCGCGATGATCGACCTGGATTCCCGCACCGGTATGCACCTGCCCGAGCCGGTGCCCGACTGGGTCGCGGTGAGTGCGCTGGTCCTGCTGGTGGTCGCCCTGATCCGCCTGGAACGCGACGTCCACCTGCGCCGCACCACGGCCCACCGCCTCCGCAACGCCGGCCCCGCGGCCGGCGGCGTGGTCGTGGCGGACTGGTCGGAACCGCTGGCGGTGGCCGTTCCCGGCCGCCCCGGCGAGATCCTCCTGACCACCGGCATGCTCCGCGTGCTGGACGCGAACGAGCGCCGGGCCGTCCTGGCCCACGAGCGAGCCCACCTGGCCCACGGCCACCACCGCGCGGTGCTGCTGGCGGGCGCCGCCGCCGCGGTGAACCCGCTGCTGCGCCCGGCCCGCGACGCCATCGCCTACCTGGTCGAACGCTGGGCCGACGAGGAGGCCGCCACCGGCGTCGGCGACCGCGACCTGGTCGCCCGCGCCGTCGCCCGCGCCGCCCTGGCCACCGCCGGCCACCCGGCCCCGGCCCCCGCGCTCGGCATGCACGGCGGCGTGATCGTCCGCCGGGTCCGGGCGCTGCACAGCCCTCCCCCCGCCTCGGCCCGCTGGCAGCTTGCCCTGCTGGCCGGGGTGACCGCCGTCTGCCTCCTGCTCGAGGCCACCGCCACCGCCGACTTCGTCGACGTCCTCCGAGCCTGGCTGGCCGGCTAGGTCGTCGCCGGGGTCCACGGCGACATCGGCTGACCCCGGTCCGCCACGGTTGGCCCGGTCCGCCACGCGCGTCGCGGCCCCTGCGTCCCACACGGCCGCCGACGCCCGTCACACGTCGCCCAAAGCCCGACCATGTCACCGTGACGCCTGCCGCGCGTGCGCGGCGGCCGCCGCGCATCTCCTGATGTCATCCCTTGGCACTGACCATCCGCCGATCGGTGCCGAGCCGGTCGCCGCCCGGCGCGACCCGCATCCTCCGCCCGCCTCCCATCCCGGGGCCTGGCAACTGGTGCCTGGCGCGACTCGCATCCTTCGCCACCCGGCCCGGCGCACGGCGGCCCGCCGGCGCGCTGCGCCACCCCGGGCCGGCGCATGGCGGCCCGCCGGTCGCCGCACGGCGCGCCCGCGCCCTGCGCCAGCTCCCCTCCCGGCACATGGCGCCCCGCCTGCCGTCGTCCGGCACGATCCGGCGGGCGTCCCACGCTGCCCCACGCGCGTCGCTGGGCGCCGTGCCGGTCGCCGCCGAACTGACGGGGTGCGTGGGGATGCGGTGCCTTGTTCTGCGGCTGGGAGGGGTGCTTCGGGCGTACACAATCGGGGTTTTGGGGGGTTTGTTGGGTTTGGTCCTGGGGGTGGGGTTCATCCGAACGGGGTGAGGCGGGCGGGGGTTTGTGGACGGGAGGGTGGGTGCATGGGCTGGGGACCGCTGGAGCTTGTCGTGATGACGTTTCCTGCCGCGCGGCTGCCGGCGGGGATCGCGGCGGCGCTCGAACGGCTCGTGGAGTCGGCGGACGTGCGGGTGGTGGATGCGCTCGTCGTGCGGACCGGGCCGGACGGGGTGGTGTCGGCGGTTGAGCTCACCGATCTGCCGGGGATGCCGCCGGGGTGGGACGCGCCGATCGAGGGGCTGATCTCGGAACAGGACATGCGGGAGATCTCGGCGGCGGTCGCCACGGGTGAGGACGCGGTCGCGTTGCTGGTCGAGCATCGGTGGTCGGCGGATCTGGCGGAACGGGTCGCGGGGCTGGACGGGGTGATCGTCGCGTCGGCGGCCATTCCGGCGGAGCACGCGGCCGAGGCGACGGCCGGGCGCTGAGAGGAGCTGCCGATGTTTCCGCGTCCGATCATCGTGCGCCGAGGGGCGCCGCTGCTGCGTGGGGCGCTCGTCGGGGGTGCCGGGTTCCTCGCCGGGCGGGCCGCGGCACGTTCGGCCGACCGGAACGCCCTTCAGGACGCGGCTATCGCCGAAATGCAGAGCCAGAACGCGGGGCCGCAATATGCGACACCGCCGCAGTACGCACCCCTGCCACCGCGGTACGCACCCGCGCAGCCGCAATACGCGCCCCCGCCCGCTCCTCCCGCCACCTCCGACGATCTCGCTTCCCGGCTCGAGCGGCTGGGGTCGCTGCACGCCGAGGGGGTTCTGACCGACGAGGAGTTCTCGGCGGCCAAGGGGCGCCTGCTCGGCACCTGACTTTTCGCACCTCGCAGAACAGCACGGTGAAGGGATGAACCATGGGACGACGTGAGATCGAGCTGCGCGACGCGATGGCCAACGCGTTGGCCGCCGCGCGGGTCAGCGGTGGGCAGTTCCGGCAGCTGGTGCCGATCTACTCCGATCGGCTGGGGCTGGCCTATCAGGTGATGCGCGGCGAGCAGATCCGGCGGATGGGGCGGCGGTGGATCGCGATCACGGCGATCGTCGCGACCGTCAGCGGGGCCGCGGCCGCCGTGGTGGCGGAGCGGATGATCGCTCACCGGCGGTCGGACGAGGCGGCGGAGTCCGAGGCCAAGGACGAGTCCGTGACGTCCGAGGCCGCGTTCTCGGGCTGACGCAACGCCGTGAAGGATCAGGGGCAGCCGGCGGGGCTGCCCCTCATCGGCGTTCCCGTTTCGGCCCGGCTTCAGGCCGGTCGGTGCTCCATCCAGACCGTTTCCGGCCAGCCGGGGCGCTCGCCCGGTTCGCGGCTCAGCTCGGTGAAACCCCGTCGCTGGTAGAAGCGAGCGGCGTTGGCGTTGCCGTCGACATATTCGAGGCGTACGGGAAGGCCTGGTGCTTTTGCCAGCAGCGCCTCGATGAGCGCGGTCCCGGCGCCGGTGCCCTGCGCCCCGGGGAGGACGTAGAGCTTCCAGATGATCGGTACGTCGCCGCGCAGGTCGATGTTGCCGATGCCGATCAGGCCCGATTCCGCCTCGGCCACCAGGACCGTGGTGTCGCGCAGCGTGCGCTCGGTCGCCTCGGTGGACCACCACGTGTCGAGGCCGTTGCGCACGTATTCGTCGCCGGCGAAGCCGTAGGTCGCCGGCCAGGTGCGGTGACCGATCTCGATGATCGCGTCGATGTCGGCGGGGGCCGCGTCTCTGATCCTCATCCGGGTGATTGTGCCGTCATTACTAAAACCATCAGGCCGGGTACGGGTCGGGACCGCCGCCCGTGGTCGCGTTCGGATCGGGCTGCGGGACCACGAAGGCGGTCAGCGCGGTGTCGAGCGTCCGGACGATCTCGTCGACCTGCGGGCTCAGCATGCGCCAGTCGCGGCCGGTGGCGAGCGCCTGGTTCTCGGCGTCGATCGCGGTGACCAGGTCCTGGGTCATGACGCTGACCTGGCCGGCCGAGTCGCGGTGGTAGTCGTCGGTCGCGCGGCCGGACAGTTGACCCCAGCGGGCCGCCATCTCGGTCAGGTCGGCGCGGACCGGGGGCCAGGCCAGGGCGCGGTCCGCGGACTCGCGGGTGCTGAGCACGGTCGGCAGGCGGGTGGCGATGAGGTTGCGGCCGGCGGCGGCCAGGTCCACGGCCTCCGTCTCCCAGGCGGCGGAGCGGCGGGAGCGGTTGACCAGCAGGACGGCGACGAGGATGGCCAGGCCGATCAGCAGGATGATCAGGAACCAGCCGAGGGTGCTGATGCCGCTGGTCGTCGTCGTGGCCGCGGCCTCGGAGGGGGTCGGCGCGGGGGTGGTGGCGGTCGGCGCGGCGGCCTCGGTCGTGGTCTTGGTGGTCGTCTCGGTGGTGGCCTCGGTCGTCGTGGGCTGGGTCTTCGTCGGCTCGGCGGTCTTCGTCGGCTCCGTCTTGGTCGGCTCCGTCTTGGTCGGCGTCGTGGCCGGGCTGGTCGCGGGGGCGTCGGTGGTGCGGGTGGGCCGTGCCGACCTTGTCGTCTCGGTGGGCTCGGGCGACTTCGTGGCCTCGGTCGTCTCGCGGTCGGCGCTGCGTTCGATCGAGGGCAGCTTCGACGGCAGCGCGGTGCCGTCGCCGCCGGATTCGCAGGCCGTCAGCCCGGTGAGGGCGGTGGCCAGGGCGAACGCCGCCGCGATCGGCCGGGCGTGCGCGAACAGTCCCATCTGCAGTCCCCTTCGGGCTCGGCGCACAGGCGCGCTCGCCGAAAGTGTCGGCTCCCCCGCCCGGTGGGGCATCACTCTGGACGGATGACGTGAGGGCAGGCCCGGGCGGCGGCGAGGACATCCCGGCCCACGTCAGGGCACGGCGCGGTGAGCGGCGAACCAAGTAAAGGCAGCACGCGGACGGCGCCGGACCAGGTCAGGGCAGGACGTGAGCGGCGGCGAACCAAGTCAAGGCAGGACGTGGGCGGGAGCGGACCAAGTCAAGGCAGGACGTGGGCGGGAGCGGACCAAGTCAAGGCAGGGTGCGGACGGCGGCGGACCAAGTCAAGGCAGGACACGGACGGCACCGGACCAAGTCAGGGCAGGGTGCGGACGGCGGCGGACCAAGTCACGGCAGGACGTGGACGGGAGCGGACCAAGTCAGGGCAGTACGTGGGCGGGAGCGGACCAAGTCAGGGCAGGGTGCGGACGGCGGCTTGGATCCGGGCCGGGGCGGGGTGCGGGACGTCGACGTGGCGGATCGTGCCGGTGCGGTCGGCGATCACGACGGCCGGGAACGGGAGGATCGAGCGGCGAGCGCCCAGCAACACGTCGGCGCCGGGCTCGTGGAAACCCAGGTTGAAAGCGTCGATCAGGATGTGGCGGACATCGGAGGCCACGAAGAAGCCCAGGTCATGGCGGCGCTTGATCTCGGTGAGCCGCGCCGGGATCTGGGGGCTCACCGCCACCAGATGCGCCGGTCCGCCGGCCAGCGCCGGGACCAGGTCGCGCTGGTAGGACGCGAGGATCTCGTTGCACGGCTCGGAGCTCGCGTACCGGAAGAAGACCAGGACGATCGGGCCGGTCATCCGCAGCCGGTCGAGGTGGATCGGGCCCAGGTCGGCCTCGAGCAGCGTGGCCGAGGGGAGCCGGTCGCCCGGCTTGACCAGGCGGTCCCAGATGGCGTCGCGATCGAACTGGCGGCGCAGCGCCTCGTCGTCCGTCCGCCGCGCCGCCGGCGTGCGTCGATGCACGGCCGTCGTCATCGTGCCTCCCGTGGTTGTCAATACCTATCTCACCGATAGGAATCGGAACTCTACACGGAAGTTGTTTCAAGCTCATCGACGACCGGCGACGCCGCGGCCGCCCGGTGGCGGAGAACCTTCGCCGCCAGAATCGCGGCCAGCAGGACAAGAACGGCCGCGGCCGCGGCCATCACCGTGAAGGCGCTCCCGTACGCGGTCAGGGCCTGATGCGCCACCTGGCCGCCGGCGGAGACGCCGTCGGGAAGAGTGCCGACCGGCCGGCCGGCCATGCCGTGGCGGTACGTGGCCAGCACCAGCGAGCCCAGGATCGCGATGCCCAGCGCGCCGCCGAGCTCGCAGCCGGTCTCGGTCACGGCGGCCGCCATGCCGGCGCGGGACGGGCGGACGGTCGAGACGACCAGCTCCGTCGAGAGGATGTACGCGGGGGCCAGACCAATGGAGAAAAGAACCATTCCCGTGACGACAAAGGTCAGACCACCAAACGCAAGGACCGCGAAGCCCACGGCCATCGTGGCCAGGCCGGCGGCGATCACCCGGCCGGGCGGGAGGTAGCGGGTCAGCGCCGGGCCCAGGAACGAGGCGCCGAGGTAGGCGAGGACCGACGGCAGCGTCCACAGGCCGGCGTGCAATGGGGACAGGCCGAGGACCAGCTGCAGGTACTGGGCGATCGCCAGCTGGGTGCCGTAGAGGACGAAGTACGACAGGGCATTGCTGCCGACGGCGACCGTCACGCGCGGGTCGCGGAACAGGGACAGGTCGAGCAGCGGCTGGGCGATACGGCGCTCACGGCGCACGAACGAGAGCCCGAGCACGGCGGCGACGGCCATGAACAGCAGGGGCGCCGGGTGCCATCCGTCGGCGGCGAGTTGCTTCACCCCGTACACGAAAAGGAGAACCGACGCCAGGCTGGAGAGGGCGCCGATGATGTCGAACGACGTGGCGGCGTTGTCCCGGGACTCGGGCAGCAGGGCCGGGCCGAGCAGAAGCAGCAGCAGTACGGCGGGGACGGCGATCAGGAAGACCGACCCCCACCAGAAGTGGGCGAGCAGGGTGCCGCCGATCAGCGGGGAAGCGACGCCGCCGAGGGAGAAACTGGCGCTCCAGATGCCGAGGGCGATCGTGCGCCGCCGCGGGTCGGGGAACATCACCCGGATCAGGGCGAGCGTGGAGGGCATCAACGAGGCTCCGGACAGGCCCATCAGGATCCGGGCGGCGATCAGCTGTACGGGGGTGGTGGCGAACGCGGCGAGCAGGGACGCGACGCCGAACGCGGCCGCGGCGATCAGCAGGAGGCGGCGACGGCCGATGCGGTCGCCGAGGACGCCCATGGCGATCAGCGCGCCGCCGACTACGAAGACGTAACTGTCCATGATCCAGAGAAGCTGGACGTTCGACGGGTGCAGGGCGGCGGTGAGCTGCGGCGCGGCCAGGTTGAGAACCTCGGCGTCGAGGGACACCAGGAGGCAGGGCAGCGCCAGTACGGCCAGGCCGGCCCAGTTCCTCATCTCGCGCCTCCGATCACACGTAACGCTATGAACTCAGTCATCACGTTACGCCGCCCGGACAACGCGATCAACCGCGTTAATGCGTTACGCTGACCACGTGGGGACAACGATCGTGGTCATGCCGATGGCGGAACTGGTCGATTTCGTCAACGAGTGGGGGTCGCTCCCGCGCGCCCTCGACGACCGGGAGCCGAGCGGCGACCGGGTCCGGACGGCGCTCGCCGACGAGTTGCACGCGGTGTTCGCGGCGGCCGCTCCGGTCACGCAGGCGTCGATCGTGAGCGGGCTGCTCGATCGCGCGCGGGTGCGGCCGGTTCTGCTCGAACGGGACGGCGCGCTCGCCGAGGAGTGGACGGTCGACGACCCTTCGCAGGCCGCGCGTGCGGCGGCGGCGCTGGCCCTGCGGCATCAGCTGGCCGAGCACCCGGGCCGCATCGGCATCTGCGCCGACGACCAGTGCGCGGATGTCTGGGTCGACGCCTCCCCGGCCGGCCGGCGCCGCTTCTGCTGCCTGACCTGCCAGAATCGAGCCCGGGCCGCGGCCTTCCGCCGCCGCCACGCCGGCTAGTGCAGGTAGGCGAGTTCCGGCAGCTGCCGCTGGTACTCCGCGATCAGCCGCCGGGCCACCGGGACCGAGTCGACCAGCGGGTGGCAGGCCATCGCGCGCACCGCGACCGCCCGCGAGCCCGACGCCGCCGCCGACACCACGGCCCGGTCGGTCGATTTGATGCGCTTCACCAGCTCGATCCCGTGCGCCGGCAGGATCGCGCCCGGATACGGATGCGCGCCCGAACCGTCGACCCGGCAGGGCACCTCCACCACCGCGTCGTCGTCGAGAATGTCCAGAGTCCCGCGATTGCGAACGTTCAGAATCAGGTCCGTCGGCGAGTCGGACGCGATCGCCATCATCAGGGCGAGCGCCACCGCCTCATATCCCCCGCCTTCGGCGTCGTCCCTTTCCCCGAGCCCCTCGAGCGCCATATACGTGGCATCCCGCTGCCGCAATGCCGCGTTCCAGGTCGCCAGCGGATCGGCGGTTCGCGAGGCCAGCGCCGCATAGCACTCGTCCTGCTGCCGGAGCAGAAACTCCCCGCGGGTCTCGGTAGCGCCGAGCTCCGCGCGTACCACCTCCGGGGTTTCGTAGTAGTAATGCAGATATTCGTTGGGCACGGCCGAGAGCGAGCGCAACCGATCGGCCCCGAAAAGCCGCCCCTCCTCGAAGGACGAAAGTGCCTCGTCCGACGCCAGCAAACGAGGGAGCAGATCAACCCCATCGACGTGTACGCCCGAAAGCCAGCCCAGATGATTGAGCCCGGCATAGGAGAGCCGCGCCCCGGAGACGCCGAGCGCCCGCATGACGCGCCGCCCGAGCGCCGACGGTGAATCGCAGATCCCGATGACCCGATCCCCGAGGTGCGCCGCCATCGCCTCGGTGACCATTCCGGCGGGATTCGTGAAATTGATGACCCAGGCCGACGGCGCCACCAGCGCGATCCGGCGGGCAATGGCCTCCGCGACCGGCAGCGTCCGCAATCCGTACGCGACCCCGCCGGCCCCCACGGTCTCCTGGCCCAGCACTCCCTCGGCCAGCGCCACCCGTTCGTCGATGACACGCCCGGCCAGCCCGTGCACGCGAATCGCGCTGAACACGAAGTCGGCCCCGCTCAGCGCTTCCGACAAATCCGTAGTAACCGAAATGTCCGGCGCGTCGGGGGAATCCGCCGCCTGCGCCATCAACACCCGCGAAATGGCCGCCAGCCGCGGGGCGGAAATGTCGTACAGACTGACCGAGGTGATCGGACTGTCCGGCCCGAGCAGTGCCCCGTAAACGAGCGGAACCCGGAATCCCCCGCCCCCGAGAATGGTGAGCTTACTCATGCGCGTGCGCATCCGAGAGGCGAGCGATCGTGGCCCCCGCGCGCCGCACCGACCGCTGCTCCCCACCCGGAATCACGTCCTCGAGAAACGCGTAGCGGGAATCCCCCGACGCCCGCCACCAGTCCGCGATGTCCCCCCAGCCCGGCGCCGACAACGATCCCCCGAAATGCTGCACCGACAGCGCCGCGATCAGATTGGCGAAGGCGAGCCGCTGCGCGATCGGCCATCCGTTGAGCGTCCCCAGAATGATCCCGGCCGTGAACACGTCCCCCGCCCCGGTCGGGTCGAGCGCCTCCACCGGCACCGCCGGGGCGTGCACCATCTCCCCCGTCGCCGAGTCGAGCGCGATGGCCCCGTCCGGCCCGCACGTGATCACCACCAGCGGCACCAGCCCCGCGAGCCGGCGCGCCGCCTCCTCGGGCGACGAGGCCCGGGTGTACCGCATGGCCTCGACCGCGTTGGGCAGGAACGCGTAGCAGTCGCCGAGCATCGCCAGCGCCTCGGACGGCCACTCCTCGGTGTCGTCCCAGCCCACGTCGGCGAAGACCAGCGTCCCTTCCTGCCGCGCCTGCCGCACCCAGGGCAGCCCGTCTTTGGTCAGGCTCACGGAGGCCGCCCGGGCCGCCGGCAACGCCCCGACCAGCCCGGACGCGTTCAGCGGCGGCGGGTGCGCGTGGGTGATCATGCTGCGGTCGCGGTCGTAGGCGAGCGACACGGTCACCGGTGAATGGCCGTTTATCCGGGTCGAGGCGGATAGATCGACGTTTTCCTGAGTACAAAGGATTTGGGCGCAGAAATCGCCGTATGCATCTGTCGCGAGGGCCGTTCCCAGGCCGGTCCGCAACCCGAGTCGGGCCGCCGCGACCGCCAGATTCGCCACCCCGCCCGGGCATGATCCCATCCCGTTCGCCCACACCTCGGTTCCCGGCCGGGGCATATCGCGCAGGCCGGTGAAGACGATGTCGAGGTAGACGACACCGGGAACGAAAAGGTCCAGCGTCCTCTCCATCGTGCGATCTTATTTCGGTCGCACGCCGAATTGGGGGTGATCCTGCCCGCAGCACCACCCCCATTCCCGCCGATCAGCCGGTGACCCACTCGGAATCGCCGGCGGCGAGGTCGGCCGACGGCCCGCCGGCGATCTCGACCCGCCAGGGCAGGTCCGCGCCCGACCGCTCGACGCGGGTCGCCGTGCCGTCGCGGGTCACGGTGAAGGTGCTGTCGCCGACCACCACCGTCGTGCTCCCCTCGGCCGGCTCGTACAGCCGGAGGGTGATCCCGTCCCGGTAGTCGTAGTCGGGCCGGTCGTGGCGGTTCCCGATCGGCAGGACCGCCCCGGGCCGCACCAGCAGCGGCACGCTGTCGAAGCCGTGCGTCTCGGTGACCCAGCCCGGCCCCACGACGACCTCCCCGGTCAGGTAGTGCGTCCACCGCCCGGCCGGGACGTAGTACGTGACCTGCCCGGACGAGGAGAACACCGGGGCGACGAGCAGGTCACCGCCGAGGAGGTACTGCCGGTCAAGGTGGGTGACGGCCGGATCGCCGGGGAATCCGACGATCATCGGCCGCATGACCGGCAGCCCGTCCTCGTGCGCCCGGCGAGCGGCGCCGTACAGGTACGGCATGAGCGCGTACTTGAGGTGCGTGAACTTGCGCAGCACCTCGACCGACTCCTCGTCGAACAGCCACGGCACCCGGTAGGAGTGGTTGCCGTGCAACCGGCTGTGCGAGGAGAGCATCCCGAACGCGATCCACCGCTTGAACACCGCCGGGTCAGGCCGTCCCTCGAATCCGCCGATGTCGTGGCTCCAGAAGCCGAAACCCGACGACATCAGGGACAGACCGCCGCGCAGGCTCTCCGCCATCGACTCGTACGTGGCCGAGTTGTCCCCGCCCCAGTGCACCGGGAACTGCTGACCGCCGACCGTGGCCGACCGCGCGAACAGCACCGCCTCGCCCTCGCCGCGCGTCTCCCGCAGCACGTCGAAGACGACCTGGTTGTAGAGCTGGGTGTAGTAGTTGTGCATCCGCTCCGGATCGGACCCGTCGAACCACACCACATCGGTCGGAATGCGCTCGCCGAAGTCGGATTTGAACGCGTCGACGCCCATCTCGACCAGGTTTCGCAGCTTCCCGGCGAACCAGGAAACGGCGGCCGGGTTGGTGAAGTCGACCAGACCCATGCCGGCCTGCCAGCGGTCCCACTGCCAGACGTCGCCGTTCGGCCGCCGAACCAGGTAGCCGTTGGCCCGGCCCTCCTCGAACATCGACGAGCGCTGCGCGATGTACGGGTTGATCCACAGACAGGTGCGCAGGCCGCGGCCGGACAGGCGCTTGAGCATGCCCGCCGGGTCCGGGAAGATCCGCGGGTCCCACTCGAAGTCGCACCAGTGGAACTCGCGCATCCAGAACGTGTCGAAGTGGAACACGCTCAGCGGCAGGTCGCGCGCGGCCATCCCGTCGACGAACTGGGTGACCGTCTCCTCGTCGTAGGGGGTGGTGAACGACGTGGTCAGCCAGAGGCCGAAGGACCAGGCCGGCGGGAGTGCCGCGCGTCCGGTGAGCGCGGTGTACTTCCGGAGCACCTCGGCCGGAGTCGGACCGTAGATGACCAGGTACGAGAGGGTCTGACCGGCGACGCTGAACTGCGTGCGCGACACCATCTCGCTGGCGACCTCGAACGACACCCGCCCGGGGTGGTCGACCAGCACCCCGTACCCCTTGTTGGTGAGGTAGAAGGGGACGTTCTTGTAGGCCTGCTCGCTGCTGGTGCCGCCGTCCTCGTTCCAGATGTCGATGCTCTGGCCGTTCTTCACGAACGGCCCGAATCGCTCACCGAGGCCATAGACGGCCTCACCAACACCAAGATCCAATTGCTCGTGTACGTAGTGGGCGTCGGCGGTGTCGACGATGCCCATGCCCTTCCAGCCGCTGCCCGTGAGCCGCTTTCCCTCGGCGAGGAAGTCGAGTCCCCATTCGTCGCCCGGGTTGAATCGCGCGGTCAATGAACCCGAGGTGATCTCGTGCTCCGCGATCGTGACCGGGTGCTCCACGCGGTTCAGCGCGAAGTTCGGCCCCTTCGCGACGCCGCCCAGGAAATGCCCGATGGTCACCCGGATGACGTCCGGCGCGGGCGCCTCACACCTGATCGTGATGATCGGCGCGTCGAGGGTGTCGCTGCGGCTGTGCACCTTCTTCGCGGCGGCGTACGCGGTCAGCGTCGCCCCGTCCGATTCGGTGTCGTGCAGCTGTGCCGGGTGCAGCACCGCGAACCCGTCGCGCTTGCGCCAGTAGCCGTCGGTGAACTTCATATGCGTCCTTTACTTGATGGCGCCGGCGGTGATACCGCGCGTCAGCGTCCGCTGGAAGATCACGAAGAAGAGCATCGCGGGCAGGATGCCGAGCAGCGCCGAGGCGCTGGTCGTCGTGGCGTCCATCAGGCGGTCGCCCTGCAGCACACCGAGGGCGACCGGCACCGTCTGGTTGTCGTTCGAGATCAGGAAGACCAGCGGAAGGAAGAACTCGTTCCAGGTCCAGATGAAGAAGAAGGTGAACAGCACGCCGAGCGTGGGCCGGCTGACCGGCACGACGACGCGCCACAGGGTCCGCCACTTGCCGGCGCCGTCGACGGCGGCGGCGTCCAGCAGTTCGGTCGGGAACTCGGCGTACACCGAGGTCAGCAGGTACGTCCCGAACGCGCTCTGGATGACGGTGAAGATGATGACGACCGAGATGAGGTTGTCGTACAGGCCGACCTGCTTGGACAGGTAGTACAGCGGGTAGACCAGCACCTCCTGCGGCAGCACGTTGGCGACCAGGAAGAAGACCAGGAACCAGACCCGGCCCTTCACCTTCCCGATACCCAGGGCGTACGAGTTCAGGATGCTCAGCACGACGCCGAGCACGGCCACCACGATGCTCGAGATGAAGCTGTTCCAGAGCTTCTGGCCGAAGTTCACCCGGTTCCAGAAGTTGATGATGCCGTCCCAGTACAGGTGGCTGGGCAGCGAAAGCGGGCCGTTGCCGGCGTAGTCGGCCGGGCTCTTGACCGCGTTGAGCACGACCACGAGCAGCGGCGCGACCACGAGCAGCAGCAGCACGAGCAGCGCGATCAGGATCGCGAAGCGCGCGGGGTTGCGGCGCTTGGCCGCCTTGATCTCGGGCACGGCACTCGTCACGGGGGCGGGGGCAGTCACGGTCATGGTCAGGCTCCGGCCTTCTCGGCCCGGTTCTGCAGGCGCAGGAACAGGATCGCCAGCAGGATGATCAGCACGGTGAGCACGGTCGAGATCGCCGAGCCGTACCCGACCTGGGCTTTCTCGAAGAAGTTCTTGTACGCGAAGTAGGACGGCACGATCGTCGAGTTGCTCGGCCCGCCCCGGGTGAGCACGAAGATCGGCCCGAAGATCTTCAGCGCGGCGATCGTGGTGGTCACCAGGACCACGTAGAACTCCGGCCGGATCATGTACACGGTGATCTTGCGGAAGCGCTGCCACCAGGTGGCGCCGTCCAGGTCCGCGGCCTCGTAGAGCGACGGGTCGATCCGCTGCAGGCCCGACATGAACATCACGATCGGGTACCCGAGCTGGAACCAGATCATGATGGCCATGACGCTGTAGAGCGCGTAGTTCTCGTCGCCGAGCCAGTTCTTGGCCAGCCCGGACAGCCCGATCGACTCGAGGATCTTGTTGAGCGCGCCGTACTCGGGGTGCAGGATCCAGCCCCACACGATGCCGGTCACGGCGACCGGGATGACCTGCGGAAGGTAGAACCCGGAGCGGAACAGGGACGCCCAGCGGTTGCTGAAGTGCTTCGCGATGTAGTCGAACAGCACAGCCGCCAGGAACAGGCCGAGCAGCGTCGGCACCACCGCCATGGCCAGGATCAGCAGGATGATGTGCCCGAACGACTGCCAGAACAGCGTGTCGTGAAACAGCCGGGTGTAGTTGTCGAAGCCGATCCACTTCTGGTCGCCCACACCGTTCCACTTCGTGAAGCTGGTGTAGACCGTCATGATCAACGGAACCACGATGATCGCCAGGGACGCGATGACCCCCGGGATCAGATAGACCGCGTAACCGCCGCCCCGGCTCGCCCTCTTGCCGGCCATCTGGTTACGTCCCTTCTTGGTGGTGAGGCGGGCGGCGGCCCTCTCCGCCGCCGCCCGCGGGCCGGTCATTTACCGAGGTCGGCGAGGTTCTCGTTGTACGGCTTCGCGATCTCGTCGAGGAACGCGGACGGGGTCTTCGAGCCGTTGATCAGGCCCTGCACGCCCGCGACCAGGACGTCGTAGTAGCCGGGAGCCGGCCAGTCCGGGTAGAAGGCGAGACCGTCCGAGGCGGAGATCTTGTTGAAGTTGTCGATCAGTTCCTTGTTCTTCGGATCGGTGATCGACGCGGCGTCGGCGGCCACCGGGACACCGCCGCTGTTGCCCAGCAGGTTCTGGATCTCCGGCGACATCGTGATGTCGATGAAGTCGTACGCCAGGCTCTTGGCCTTGCTCTTCTCCGGGACCACCCAGATGTTGCCGCTCGAGCCCGGGTGCAGCTGGTTGCCCGGGAACAGGAACGTGCCCCACTGGAAGTTCTTGACCTCGCTGGCGAACCGGCCGTACCACCAGCTGCCCGAGATCAGGATCGGGAACTTGCCCTGCTCCCAGGCGACGCCCATGTCCTCGGCCTTGATGCCGGCCGAGTTCTTGGCGATGTAGCCCTTGCCGACCCAGTCCGAGAAGGTCTGGGCGCCGTAGGTGAGCTGCGGGCCGTGGAAGTCGACCTTGTTCTTGTACAGCTGGTAGTCGTCGACGAACGAGCGGTCCGACTTCGACAGGGCGAGCTCGTAGAAGATCTGCTGGGCCGGGTACTCGGCGCCGCCGACCGAGAGCGGGGTGACGCCCTTGGCCTTGAACGCGTCCATGACCTTGGTGAACTCGTCGAGCGTGGTCGGCACCTGCAGGTTGTACTTCTTGAACATGTCCTGGTTGTAATAGACCATGACGTATTCGCCGTAGTTGGGGACGCCGAACCACTTGCCCGAGCCCATGATGCCGTCGTCGTCGTACTTGGCCGTGGTCTGCAGGCTGGTGCTGAGCTTCTTGTCCCAGCCGCGCTGGGTGGCCTGGTCGGTCAGGTCGGTGAGCAGGCCCTGCTTCGACAGCAGGCCGGCGGTGGCGTTGCCCTTGTTGTACTCGAGGATGTCGGGCGCGCTGTCCGAGTTGAGGATCATCTGGGCGTTCTGCTGGATCTGCTCGAAGGACTTCTCCTCGAACTTCACCGTGACGCCCGGGTGCTTCTCCTTGAAGATATCGATCGCCTTGTTCCAGGCGATGCCCATGGCGCTGGTCGGGCCCTCGTAGTGCCAGAGGGTGAGGGTCTTCGCGTCGGAGCCGCTGTTCTTGTCGTCGTCCGAGCCGGAACCGCTGCATGCGGTCAGCGCGAGGGACGTGGCCAGCAAGAATGCACCGGCGGCAGCGCCGGCTCGTTTTCTGAACATGCCGTCCTCCGGGTGGGTTCGTCGAAGCGCTTCGACAGGCGGTCGTCGAAGCGCTTCGACGCGGGACTTTCCGGTGACGTTAGGGTTCGCCGCGCATAGATGTCAACGGTGTGACGAAGAGATTTCGCAACGATCGGATCCCGGCCGGCACCGCTCGACTACGGCCCGTGTCAGGGCCGGTGACCTCACAACAGAGCCACCCGTCGATGGCTCCGGCCCCAGCCTAACGGCGCGCACCGGCGCCTTCAGCTGATCTTGAAGACTTCACCCGTCGAGCGAGCCGGCGCGGCGCAGCTCTCCCGCTCGACCAGCGTCGGCGGCAGCAACCGGATCGGCTCGGTGTGCCGCCCGTCGAGCAGCTTCATCACGGTCTCGACGGCCAGACCGCCCACGTCGTGCGACGGTATGTCGACCGACGTCAGCGGGATCGGCATGGACAGCGCCACGTCCCGGGGGCAGACGGCCACCACCGAGATGTCCTCCGGCACCCGCCGGCCCGCGGCCCGCAGCTGATCGAGCAGCGGCCGCAGCGCCTCCTCGTTGTGCACCACCAGCGCGGTCACCCCGTCGAGCGCCGCGTCGATGTCGGCCAGGCAGGTGCGCACGCCGTCCTGGGCCGGCTCGCACGGGTGCGTCATCGTCTCCAGCCCGAGCTCGGCCGAGGCCTCGGTGAACCCGGCCAGGAACCGGTCGGCGTAGCTGGTGCCACGCCGGTAGACCGCGGGCGACGGCCCGACCAGCGCAATCCGGCGGTGACCGTGCCAGGCCAGATGGCGCAGCGTCTCCTTCGCGGCCGCCGCGAAGTCGAGGTCGACGCAGATGATGCCGGCCGGGTCGTCGGGCAGCCCGATCAGCACGGTCGGCTGCTTGAGCCGCCGCAGCGCCGGGATGCGCACGTCGTGCTTCTCCACGTCCATGACGATCAGCGCGTCGACCATGGTCGAGTGGGCCACCCGCTCCAGGCCGGCCGTCCCCTCGTCCTTGGTCAGCAGCAGCACGTCGTGGTTGTGCGTGCGGGCCGCGGTCACCACCGCCGTCGCGAACTGCATGATGACCGGCACGTTGACGTCCACCCGCAGCGGCACCACGAGCGCCACGACGTTGGTCTTGCTGCTCGCGAGCGCCCGGGCGCCGGCGTGCGGGTGGAAGCCGAGCTCGGCGATGGCCGCCTGGACCCGGGCCCGGGTCTGCGCGGAGATCGGGCGCCGGCCGCTCAGCACGTACGACACCGTGCTGGGTGACACCCCCGCGGCCCGGGCCACGTCGTTGATCGTCGGCATCGGCCCTCCCCACGTGACCCGATCGCGTTCCATGATGCGCCCTTCGCCAGGAATCCTAACTACCTAATTGATCAAGACGCGACATCGCGTACGGGCACACCTCCGCGCTGTGATCCCGCGACGGCCAGTTGCGGGGGTGTCACGGTGGCCGGCTGCTCGGCGATGACGGCCAGGGCGAGCGTGTTCCGGCCGTTCTGCCGCAGCACCCCGGCCGGCAACACGAACGAGGTCTGCGGGCCGATCGCCGCGCCGTACTGGCCGAGCATCCAGCCGTTGAGGTAGATGATCGTCCGGTAACCCTGCGGAATCGCGTCGCCGAAACGGAGCGTCACCGAGGTGTCCTGGCCGCGCGGCAGGTCGACCGTGAAGTCGTCCCGCAGCCAGGTCACGCCGGCCGGCACGGCGAAGGTTGCCGACGGCCAGGACCCGTCCCGGTAACCCGGCAGGCTCCAGCCGGCCCGCTCCCCGAAGAGCCCGCCGTTGTTGAGCCCACCCCGGACCGGGTCGACCCGCGCCCGGCCCTGGATCTTCCAGGAGATCGCCGGTACGCCGTCGACCGCGGCCCCGACCAGGCCACGAGGCTGGCGGAACCGGCTGTCCTCGGCGGTCCAGTCGTCGTTGTTCCCCATGTTCTGCACGAGCACGGAGAGCACCGCCGGCTTGCCCGCGGGCAGCAGCCCGGCCGGGATCGTGAACTTTCCGGCGCCCGGCGACGGGTTGGCCGGCACGTCCGAGTCGGCCTGCACGCCGCCGGCCGCGCTGCCCAGGTAGCGCCCGTTCAACCACACCAGGTAGTCGCCGCGCTTGCCGGTGATCGCGTTGAGCGACACGGTTGTCTCACTGCCGGTGGCCGTGAACCGGCCCCGGTACCAGACACTGCCCGCGTGGTAGCCGTACTCGTCGCTGAACAGCACCGGCTGCGTGAGCGGCTGGAAGGTGCTCAGGCTCGACGTCTTGCCGGCCACGGTCCACCGCGAGTCGTCGAACCGCGGCTGCGCCTCGGGCGCCTCGGCGGCCTGCTTCCAGCCGTCGAGAGCCGGCAACGAAATCGCGCGGGGGCCGGGCAGGTTGCCTTCGAGTGAGCCGCTCGGCGACGTACGGGTGGAAATGGGCCGCCCGTTCACCGTGAGATCGCGTCCGTTCCCGAAGACCTCGACGGCGCCCGGCGCCGACGTGTCGGCCTGCAGCGCAATGCTCCCGTGCGATACGGATGCCGACCGCAGCAGCGACGTCCCGCGAACGAGCACCGGCCCACCGGCCGTGTCCGCCCGCCAGAACGAGCCCGCCGTGTCATCCGTCCCGAGCAGAAGCAGCATCGGCCGGTGTCCCCCGCCGCTGATCAGCACCCGGGCCAGACCGCTGTGGGTGTAGTCCAGCCGCAAATTCCCATTGCTGTACGACGAGGAGACCGTCCCCGACAGCACCTTGACCGTGGGCGCGTTCGAATACCGCAGAACCGTCGTGCCCGGAGTGCCTTCGGCGCCGTAGAAGACTGCGACGTCCCGGTTGATGAACGCGGTGGTGAGCAATTCCGACGTCGAGGCGACCAGCCGCTGCCCGCCGAGGTCGAACCCGCCGACCAGCACCTTCGCGTCATGCCCCGGCAAGGTGACCGGCAGCGAGTACCCGTTCCAGGCCAGCGTCGACGACACGGCCTCCGTGGACCCGTTGCGCACGAGAACGAACTGCGTCCCGGTGTCCGGATTGGTGCGCGCGGCCGTTTCCAGTCCCGCCGCCACCGGCGCGGTGGACGGATCGGTCTTGGTCAGCGGCGGCACGGCCTGAAGGAAATACCCCTGCCGCTTGAATTCGAAGTATTTGTCGGTGAGCTGACGGGACTCGTCGATAGCGGCGCCGTAGTCGTACGACGTGTAGACGTCATTCGGCTGCCCGATCCAGCCCCAGTTGGTGCCGCCGAAACCCATGTAATAGTTGAATCCGGTGGCGCCGCTGAGCACCATGTTCCCCTTCTGGAAGAACTTGGTGTATTGCACGCCGGTCAGATCGCGGCAGGCCTCGTACCCGGCATTGTTCAGATCGATCGACCCGGCCTGGTATTCGGCCGCGAACACCGGCGCGTCGTCGCGGACCCGCTCGGTGACCCCGGCGCCCCACGGCCCCCAGGTCGTCGACGCGTTCTGGCACTCGAACGACTGCGGGTAATCGTCCACGCCCGGGATCTGCACCGCGCCCGGGCCCGATCCCCACGTCGAGGACCACGAGCCCGCATCGCAGCAGTCGTTGGTCGTGATCGGCACGTCGATCCCGCCGGCCCGCGCGGTGTCCTGCAGGTCCTGCATGTACACGGCGTCGGTGTTCACCGCGTACTCGTTCTCGACGTTGTAGAGCAGCACCGAGCCGCCGCGGGTGACCTGGTGCCGGGCAATGATCGGATTGATGTGCGCGAGCCAGTCGTGATAGGCGGCCGTGTAGCCGGCGTCGCTGCTGCGCGCCCGCCCCGGCACCGTCTTGAGCCAGGCCGGGAAGCCGCCGCCGCTGGTCTCCGCGTTGATGTACGGCCCGGGCCGGGCGATCACCCAGAGCCCGGTCTCCTCGGCCATCCGCAGCAGCCGGTCGACGTCGCGGACCCCCGTGAAGTCGTACTGCCCGGGCGCGGGCGAGTGGAACGCCCAGGAGAAGTAGACGGAGATGGCGTTGAAGCCGGCCGCCTTCTCCTTCTGCAGGATGTCCCGCCACAGGTCGGGGCTGGGCAGGCGGAAGTAGTGGAACTCGGCGGCCTGCACCAGGATCCGGCGGCCGTCGAGCATCAGCGAGTACTTGTTGTAGGTGACGGTGTGCGCGGCCGTCGCGGCGGACGGCGCCGCAAACCCGGCCAAACCGGCCAGCGCCAGGACGACGGCGAGCAGGATGCGGCGAATCTTCATGCGGGGCTCTCCTCGAGGACGGATCGGTGACCCGCCCGCCGGCTGACCAGGCCGGCGGGCGGGTTCCCCTCTCACCGAATGGAGAATGTGGACACGCGCAGCGCGTCGCCGAACACGAGATAGACGTCGTGGTGCCCGCTCACCCTGGCCAGGTTCGCGGTGGTGGTCGCGTACGTGTAGACGTCGCCGGTCGCCGGCACCGGGGCGGTGCCGAGCAGCTTGCCGGTGGGCGAGTCGAGGCGTACCTCGATCGTGGAGGCGGTCAGGGCCGCGACCCTCGCGCTGAAGTGGGTTCCGCGCAGGTCGGCGTCCTTGAAGGCGACCCAGTCTCCGACCGCCGACGATCCGACGGCGGTGCCCGTGGCCTTCGACTCATCCACAAGCTTCACCGCCGGGGCGTACGCGTCGAAATTCTCCGCCCTTGTTGTCCGGGACAGATCCCGGGCCGGAATGGTCTCGCCGTGCACGTTCCAGGTCGTCCTCTGCCGGATGTCGCTCGACGAGGAGCCGATCAGGATGTCGTACACCGAGGACTCGACGACCCACCGGTTGCGCGTGACGTCCCAGTGCTTGAGGTCGTCCGCGGTCAGCCGCAGGCTCACGGTCTTCGTCTGCCCGGCCCGCAGCGACACCCGGTCGAACGACCGCAGCTGCTTGACCGCCGCCTTGTCCCGTGAGGTGCGCTGGTGGGTGTAGAGCTGGACCACCTCGTCGCCGTCCCGCCGGCCGGTGTTGGTCACGGTGAAGGTGACCTTGCCGTTCCCGATCGCGGGCTTGCCGTACTTGAAGGACGTGTACGACAGGCCGTACCCGAACGGGTAGAGCGGCGTCTGCTTGCTGTAGAGGTAGGTCTGGTTCGACGAGATGATGTCGTAGGTGAGCAGGTCCGGCGGGAGCTGAGCGTCGCTCTGGTACCAGGTCTGCGTGAGCCGGCCCGCCGGGTTGTAGGCGCCGTAGAGCACGTCCGCGATCGCATGCCCGGTCTCGGCGCCGGCGTGGGTCGTCCAGACGATGCCCGGGACGTTCTGCTGCTCCCAGGTGATCGTGTCCGGGTAACTGGTCTGCAGCACGACGATCGTGTGCGGGTTGACCGCCCGGACCGCCTTGACCAGGGCCTCCTGCCCGGCGCCGAGCGCCATCGTGGTGCGGTCGTGCGCCTCGCGGCCGTTGATGAACGGTTGCGATCCGACGACGAGCACCGCGGTGTCGGCCGTCTTCGCGGCGGCGACGGCCTCGTCGATGCCGCTGCGCAGCACCTCCTTGCTGAACTTCGCGGCGCCGGCGGCGTCCGGCGAGCCCAGCGCGAGCTTGCCGTCGGCGTCGACGGTCAGGTACCGGTTCGGGCCGAACCAGCTCTCCAGCGTCTCGTAACCGGCGTACCGGATCGCGACGGTTCCGTCGGCCTGCGGCTCGAGCTTGAACTGCTGCTGCACGTACCAGCCGTTGGGCTGGTCGTCCCGGGTGATGAACGGCCCCCAGTTGTAGCCGAGGTACTTGCCGTTCGAGACGTTCTTCAGGGTCAGCACGTTCTGGCCCCAGTCGTCCGCGTCGAACTGCGCGGCCGTGTCGGCGGAGGCGCCCGTCACCGCGACGGCGTCCGCGTCGGTGGTGCCGGTCGCGGTGACGTACTTGCCGGTCGCGACGTCCTTGAGAGCGATGCGATCGGAACCGGTCGAGCTGACCACACTGCCGGCCCGCTCCGCGATCCCGTCCACGGCCGTCACCTGGTAGGGCAGCTTCCCCCCGTACCAGTCGCTGTAGAGGGTGTCGGCCAGGGGGCCGACCACCGCGACCTTCCCGCCCGGCTTGAGTGGCAGCGCGTTGTGGTCGTTCTTGAGCAGCACCATCGCCTTGTCCGCGGTCTCCCGCGACAGCTTCTGGTTGGCCGGGCTGTTGATCACGTCGGGCCCGATGGAGCCGTACCGGCCGCCGTTCGGGTCGAACTCGCCCAGCCGGAACCGGATGCTCAGCGCCTGGCCGGCGGCCACGTCGATGTCGTGCACGGTGAGCAGGCCCTGGTCGAGCGCCTGCTTGATGGCCGTGACGGTGGGAGTCCCGTTCGCGTCGTCGACCGTGAACGCGTTGAGACCGGCCTTGATCACCGCGGCGTTCGCCTCGGCCTGCGTCGCGTAGTACTTCTGCGAGCCGGTCAGGTTGTACGGCGCGTACGCGTCGGAGACGTTGAACAGCGGATAGTCGCTCCAGCTCCGCTCCACGGTCGCGAGGTCCGGGTCGACGGTCGCCGGACGGCCGTTCACCAGGTTGTAGGAGGCCATCACGCCGGTCGCCGCGTCCGCGCTGATCGCCGGGCGGAACGCCTCCCGGTCGTACTCGTTGAGAACCCGCGGCGGAAGGTTGGACGAGGTCACGTCGCGCCCGGCCTCGTTGTTGTAGGCCAGGTAGTGCTTCAGCGTCGGCGCGGCCTTGAGATGATCGGGGTCGCCGCCCTCCAGCCCGGTCCCGTACGCGGTCGAGATCGCACCGGTGAGCAGCGGGTCCTCGGAGTAGCCCTCCTCGTTGCGCCCCCAGCGCGGGTCGCGCAGCAGGTTGACGACGGGCGCCCAGAGGTTGAGCCCGAAGACCCGGGGGTTCTTCGCGTTGAAGCCGCGCGCCTCGTCGCCGACGGCCGAGCCGACCTTCTCGATCAGGTCGGTGTCCCACGTGCTGGCGAGCCCGACGGGCTGGGCGAACGAGGTGCCGTCCGCCTGCACGACGGCGCCGCCGTTGTCGATATCGTTGGACCAGGCCACACCGTGGAGCGCCTCGGTGCCGGCCTTGAAAAGGTTGATTCCCAGCCGCGGGATGGCGGGCTGGTATTGGTGCAACAATGAGATCTTCTCGTCCAGCGTGAGCCGCCCGACCAGGTCGTCAACCCGGGTCTGCAGCGGCAGGCGTGGATCACGGAACGGATAGGCCGGGTCCGCGTGCGCGGCGCCCGGAATGGCGGGCGCGAGAAGCAGCGCGGCCGCCAGAATCGGCAGGAAACGCCTTCGCATGGGCGATTCTCCTCGATTTTCAGGAATGGCGAGATAACCCGCTGAGCGTGGTGGCGGCTCAAGCAGGCCAGCTTTCGAAGCCCAGGCTCTCGAAAGTTCGTGTCGAAGCGCTTCGATTGTCGGCGGTATCGCTCACGATAGATGCCCGCCAATCCCGTGTCCACAGTCTCCCCGGAAATCCCCGCGAAACATGGGCGCGCTCCCACGCCCACCTGCGGGGCGTGGGAGCGCGTCTCGGAGATCAGCGGCCGGTGCGGGCGAACGTCAGGTGGGTTACCCCGCTGGGCGAGGAGACGGCCTCGATCCGGTAGTCGTCCTCCAGGCCCTCGAGCCCGTCCCAGAGGCGCTTGCCCCGGCCGAGGACGATCGGGACCACCACGACATGCATGTGGTCGATGAGCCGGGCCGCGAGGAATTCGCGGATCACGGTGGCGCCGCCGCCGATGCGGACGTCCTTGCCGTCGGCCGCCTTGCGGGCCGCCTCGAGCGCCTCGGCCGGCGAGGCGTCGACGAAGTGGAAGGTGGTGCCACCCTCCATCTCGATCGGTGGCCGCGTGTGGTGGGTGAGGACGACGACCGGCGTGTGGAACGGCGGGTTCGGACCCCACGCGCCCTTCCATTGCGGATCCTCGTGCCAGCCCGGGTGGCCGAACTTGCCGGCGCCCATGATCTCGGCGCCAATCCCCGGGTCGTGCTGTTGGACGAACAGATTGTCGACGCCGTCGCTGCCGCCGGGCTGCCACCACCGGGTGGCGAACATCCATTGGTGCAGCCTCTCCCCGGCGTGACCGAAATGCGCGTCGGCGCTTTGCCCTTCACCGGTGCCGAAGCCGTCGAGAGAGATCGAGAACGAGTGAACGCGGGTCATTGACATCTCCCGAGCCTGCACCACACTCACTCGGGCTCGGGGCCGGAACCGCCGCGTCAGTCCGCTTTCCGGGCCATCCCGGCCCAAATGTTGGCATCCTCCCGGCTGGCGGAGGGATCAGAATCGGGCCGCCACTCCGCCACCGGCACGATGCCGGGCGAGACCAGTTCCAGCCCGCGGAAGAAGCGGCCGAGCTCGGCGTGGGAACGGAACCGGAAATCGACCCGGTGCGCCCGGTTGGTCGCGTCCGCCGCCTCCACCCGCTCGCGCGGCCAGAAGTCGCCGGTGGCATGTGACAGCACCAGATAGCTGCCAGGCGGCATGGCGTCGACGATCGTCCGGAGGGCCGGGTAGGCGACCGCGTCGTCGGTGACCAGGTGCAGCACCGCGATCAGCAGGACGGCAACGGGCCGGCCCAGGTCGAGCGTGCCGGCGAGCCCGTCGAGGATGGCGTCCGGATCGCGCACGTCGGCGTCGAGGTACGCGGTGCGCCCCTCGGGCGAACTGGTCAGTAGCGACCGGGCGTGCACCAGCACCAGCGGGTCGTTGTCGACGTAGACGACCCGTGACTCCGCGGCGATCGCCTGGGCGACCTGATGCGTGTTGCCGGCGGTCGGCAGGCCGGTCCCGATGTCCAGGAACTGGCGTACGCCCGCCTCCTCCGACAGGAAACGGACGGCCCGCCCGAGGAACAGGCGATTCATCCGGGCCGCGATCCGGATGGCGGGCACCCGCGCCTCGAGGGCATCGCCGTACGCCCGGTCGGCCTCGAAGTTGTCCTTGCCACCGAGCCAGTAGTCGTAGACCCGGGCCACGTGGGCCTGGCCGGTGTCGAGTCGCTCGTCCACGGCGCAACTCCGATCGTCGACACGCGCCACAGTAGACGGAAACCCTAACGCCTCAGATGTCCTCGGAACGCCCCTGACGCCAGTAGCCCATGAACGCGACCGACCGCCGGTCCACCCCGCAGTCGGCGACCAGGTGCCGCCGCAGGGTCTTGATGACCGCGGCCTCGCCGGCCAGCCAGGCGTAGAACCGGCTCACCTCCGCGACCGGCTCGGGCACCTCCCACAGGGTGTCGTTGTCGACATCCACGTCCTCGAGGTCGGAGTCGTGCGCCGGCACCTGGTTCCCCAGTAGCCGCCGGACCGTGGCCCGCATCTCCGGAATCAGCCGCTCGCCGTGCGGAACACCGTTCCGGGCGAGCCAGGTGACCCGCACCCCGGGCGGCGCCGCGACCGGCAGCGCGTCCTCCTCCGTGGGCACCTCGAGCAGCGCCTCCCCGTGGGCGGACGACGGCAGGCCGGCCAGGATCGACGAGATGGCCGGCACCGCTGTCTCGTCGCCGCCGAGCAGGATGCACGAGGTCCGCGCCGGCGGCCGGAAGTCGATCCCGCCGTGCACACCGTCGTGCTCCGCGTTCGGCCCCATCAGGCACGCGACCGACCCCGGCGTGGCCGCGGCCGCCCACCGTGAGGCCGGCCCGTGCACGCCGTGCAGCACCATGTCGATGTCGACCTCGCGCACCGAGGGCCGCACGGCCCGCACCGTGTACGTCCGGATCGGATTGCGCCGGTCGTCGGGAAGGTCCCGCCACTCCTCGTACCAGTCGGGCCCGGTCGGCAGGTGGTCGTGACCGCAGTCCGGCAGCGGCGGGATCAGCTTGATGCGCTGGTCGAAGCCGTTGTCGGCGAACTGGTCGAGGTCGTCGCCGGTGAAGGTGACGCGCAGGAAGCTCGGGCTCAGCCGCCGGACCTCCCGGACGGTCGTGCTGAAGAACCGCCAGGGCAGGGGCGCGGTCACCGGGTCCTCCTCGGTCAGGCAAGGTATGCCTAACCTAACCTACGCGGAGTGCCCCTGCGAATACCGGGTCAGGAACTGCAGCAGCGGCCTCAGGGACGCGGGCACCGACGGATCGGAGACGGTGCCCTGCCAGCGCTTCCCGCCTCGCTCCACCATCAGCTCGTACGTCATGAGGTCGGCGCCGTGGGGAAGCCCGGCGCCCGAAGCCGGGAGCCCGCCGAGGTCGATCGCCGAGACCAGGCGCACCAGCTCGACGGCGTCGGCGGGCGGCATCGACGCCGAATCGACCCGCACGTGCAGCGGGCGGCCGGTGAACCCGCCCGATCGGCGCAGCTCGGCTCGCACATGCTCGGACACACAAACCTCCGGTGTTCGGCCGCCTGTGATGGGGCTCTCCGTGTTCGGCCTCCTGCGTTCGGGCTCTCCGTGTTCGGCCGGGCCGTCATCCGGGTAAACATGAAACATGGCAATCCCGGAAGCCGCGCCCGGGCAGGCGGTGGTCGGCACCGCCTGCTGGGCCTGTGGCGCACAGCTCTACAAGACGGTACCCCGCCGTCGCCGCGGCCCAGGGCACGTGCACTGGAGCTGCGACGACTGCGGGGTGCGCTGGTCGGAACCCGCCCCCTACTTGATCCCCACCTCCCGGAACGCGGAGCGCACGGTCTGAGGAGCGTTGCGCCCGACCTTGCCGTCGCGGGCGAGGATGCGTGCCTGCTCGGCGCAGACGTAGGCACAGTCGATGAACTGCGCGTTCGGCCAGAGGTTGAGCAGGGTGTTGAACCAGATGCGCGCGGCCGGGACCGTGCCGAGCTCGATCGCCGTCAGGTAGAACGCCCGGTTGATGATCCCCGAGTTGACGTGCGGGTCGCCGCCGGGCACGTAGCCGGACATGTCCGCGGCCTGCGGGTCCTTGCCGAGAATCGGGTTGTCGTACGCCGTGCCCGGGTGCGACATCGAGCGGATCGCCTCGCCGTACAACTGCTCGGCCATGACCTCCTCGCCGATGAGCCAGTTGTGCTCGCCGGCGTCCACCTTGTGCACCGCCTGGTCGACGCACGACCCGAAAATGTCGGAGAATGCCTCGTTCATGGCGCCCGGCTGATCGGTGTAGATGAGGCCGGCCGTGTATTGCGTGACGCCGTGGGTGAGCTCGTGCGCGCAGACGTCCACGTCCTTCGTGAAGTCGGTGAAAATCACCTCGTCGCCGTTGCCGAACACCATCTGCGTGCCGTCCCAGAAGGCGTTGTCGTATTGCACGCCGAAATTGACGTTCCCGAGCAGCGTGAGCCCCGCGTTGTCGATCGAGTCGCGCCCGAAGACGTCCCGATAGAAGTCCCGCGTGGCGCCGAGCCCGTCATAGGCGGCGTTGGCGTTGGCCTGCCCGACCGCGGCGTCCCCCTCGCCACGAACCAGCGTCACGCCCGTGTTCCACTGGTGCCCGTCGTCGAAGATCTGCCGGTCGCCCTTCCCCGGCCGCGGCGGCGTCAGAGCCGCCGTGAGGTTGGCCGGAGCCGCGGCCCGCCGCGTCTGCCGCGCCGCCTGGGACGCGATTGCCGTGCGCTGAGCCGGCTCCGGGTCGATACCCAGTTGCCGAGCATTTTTCGCAATGTGGTCGATGATGTGAGCCGGGACGTAGAAACAGACCGGACCTGCCATGACGACAACCCCCACCGGAGGAGAAATGGATCCACTCACATTTCTCCCTGCGCCCGCGCCGGGCTGTCGATTCTTGAGCACAACGAGCTGTCAATAATTGAACACACCCCGTCCGCGGGACTGTCAAATGGGCGGAGGCTCGGACGTTTCGGCCACCCAGTCCGCGACCGCCGTCCTGAAATCGTCCGCCACCGGCAACGACGAGTCGTGGAGCGCCCGCTGCCAGGCCAGCGCCTTGGAGATCCGGGCGGCCCGGCAGGCCAGCGAGACCGACCGTCGCAACTCCGCCACCGGCGCGAGGTCCGACCAGGGCTCCAGATAGGAGTCGCGAAGCCGCTCCATCTCCGGAGCGCCCGCCGGGAGGTCCAGCAGATATCCGGCGAACCCCATCGCCACCAGCAACGACCCGAACGGGTGCCCGACGCTGGAGTCTCCCCAGTCGAAGAACCGGAACCGCTCCCCGGCGGGAAAGACGTTCGCGTCGGTCAGATCGTCGTGCTGCAGCGAGGCCGGAATTCCGTCTCCGGCGAGCTCGGAACACCACGCCGCGTACTCCGGGAGCAGGCTCACGACTTTCGCAAGCCGCTCGTCCCCCAGGTCCTCCCGCACCTGCGGCAGCTCCAGTAGGGCGCCCAACCGCGCCGGCAGCTCGGAAGGCCGGCAATCGGGAACCCCCAGGCTCAGAAGCTCACCTGCCCGGCCGGCCAGCTCGCGCTGCATGACGGCGTAGTCCCGAAGCATCGCCTCCCACGTGGGCAGGAGACGCTCCGGGCCGACCACCTCTCGCAGGGTCGGGCCGGCATCCGCCGTGAGAAGCCACCCGCGCTCCGCGTCGACCGCCAGCGGCGAGATCACGGCGTCGGGCACCCACCCCGCCAGTGCCGCCGCCAGCCCGGCCTCGTAGGCACACCCCGGCGTGTTCGCCTTGAACCAGACGACCCCGCCGTCGGTGGCCACCCGATAGGTGACCGACCACGGCCGAACCCGCATTTCCTCGAACTCTCCGGCGATCGGCCGCCCCAGCTCGCCGAGCCGCCGCTCCACCCAATCCCGGGCCGCCTCGACCCACCGCGGATCGTCCCAGGCATTCGCTCGCACCGAAGTCTCCATCGCCCGACACCATACGATGGCCGGCCTGCGCGTCGCGCTCGATCCCGGCGAAGCGGTGCGGCAACTCGACGCGGTCTCGGTGGAGCAGCCGCTCGCCGCGCGCCTGGTCGCGGTCATCACCATCATGGACGCCTACTACGAACGCGCCCGTCGCGGCTTCGACGACATCCAGCGTTCCGCCGGACGGCGTGCCGCCCCGGACACGCCGTCTTCGTTCACCCGCGACGACTTCCGAGCGATCGGCAGCCTGCCCGAGACGAGCCAGGCCGTCACACGTCTGCTGACCCCGGACCAGGCCAACCTGCGCCTCCCGCCCGACGTCCTCGCGGAAGCCTTTCTCGGCATCTCCCTGGGCGCCGCGCGTGCGCCACACCCTGACCGCACTCCACTGCCGGCTGGGCAATTGGTCGACCTGTTTCTGCACGGCGCCGATACCCGCCCTGAAACAGCAGAAAGCCCATCCCGGTGACCCGGGATGGGCTTTCTGTCGGTTTGAGTCCGGCGGCGTCCTACTCTCCCACACCCTCCCGAGTGCAGTACCATCGGCGCTGGAGGGCTTAGCTTCCGGGTTCGGAATGAGACCGGGCGTTTCCCCTCCGCTATGGCCACCGAAACAGCTGCCAGC
>NZ_KB903327.1 GCF_000379645.1 Paractinoplanes globisporus DSM 43857 | reverse complement strand
GTCCACCGCTGATTCGCACCACCCGAGCAATCCCACAACTGCGCCAGCGCACCGTTCGCCGTGCTCTGACCCGTGACATCGAGACACCGCCCGGACTGAGCGCCGACGATCTCGGCGTTGCTCGGATTGCTGCCGCCACCGAAGGAGTAGCCGGCGGCGGTGATGCTGGCCTGCACCGCGTTCTCGGTCGCGTCGGACGGGTAGCCGGAGATGATCGCGCCCTCGAAGAAGTACCCGACACCGGTGACGCTGTTGTCCCCGCCGGTGCCCAGCAGGAGAGAGCTGTCGGTACGCATCGGCGAGTAGCCGTTCGGCAGCGGCCCCGAGAAGGTGGTGGTCAGGCCGCCGCTGGTGGCGTTGCCGTACTTGAGCGTGAAGTTGCTCGTGCCGTTGTTCTTCTCCCAGGCGCTGACGAAGGGGAAATGCACGCCGGAGTTCGCGGGGTCTTTGTTGGAGCCGGTGTTCGTGTGGTACATCCCGTTCTCCAGGTCGGCCTCGACCCACGGGCCGGCGCCGACGCATCCGCCGAACCAGCAGGCGGTGCCCCACTCGATGGCGTTCATGGTGGCGTTGCCGGTGTCGGTGTGGGAGTTCTCGCCGCTGCCGTAGTCGAAGCAGCACCACTGGTTCACGTAGTTCGAGGACGTCACCATGTAGATGCCCTCGGGATGCGAGCCGGTCGGCGCGTTCCGGGCGTTGTCGACGCGATATCCGACTCCCTGGGTCACCTTGATGCCGTAGGCGGGGTGCCCGGCGACGGTCAGCGGCAGCGCCTTGGCGTCGGCGCCGACGTCGGCGCCGTTGGGGCCGGGTCCCTTCCAGTAGCCACCCCAGGAGATCGGCATGTCGTTGTGATTGCTGGTCTGGTCATAGATCTTGGTGATCGTGCAGGCCGTGCCGGCGCAGAAGGAGTCCTGCGTCGCGGCGTTGGCGTAGCCGCCGGCCGAGAGCAGTCCGACGTCGGTGTATGCCTTGTCGGACGCCCGCTGCACCTGGTAAAGCGGGCCGTTGTAGGACCCGGACAGCGCGCGGGTCGTGCTGTGCGCTCCGATGCACGGCGTGCCGCCGGCGGCGTAGATGTCACACACCGCGGAGGGGGCGGCGACCGCGGAGGTGGCCGGCGCGAGGGCCACGATCGTCGCGGCGGCCGCGAGAACGGACGCGAAGGTGCCGGCCGTGCGGAAGCGTTTTCTTTGTCGGCGGATTGCCTGCCACATGATGTTCTCCCGGCGATCAGGGCTGGTTGGACGGTGTCGACGCGACCCTTGACGCGTAGCGGCGATGCCGGGGAGTAACCACGCCGCTCGAGGGATGAGAACGTTAACACCTCAATTCAGCAGGTTGCCAGAATGTTTCCCCACATTCAAGTACAAGAATTTGTTGACGCATCTCCTGAGGCATACCAGCAGCTCATCATGGTTCCTGCTGCCGCGCTCACGGCGTGCGACCCTCGGCCGGCGCTCGGCATAACAACTTTCAGCACGTCCTCAAATCTTTTTCCGGACATCATTTCGCGAATGGGGTCGATGGCGCCGAACACCGCCCGGAATGGCCTTTCCGCTGGGCATTTACGGAAGCTGTCGAACCAGGTGCCGTCCACCGCGAGAATCGCATCGGAGAGGTAGCCCGGCGCGGCCGGGCAGCGAAGATCGCCGCGCCGGCGAGGTCGTCGGCGCGGGCGGGCCGACGGCGCCGGTGTCGTCCCGGCGGCATCCTGTCGGCGAGGTCTTGCAAACATAATACGTATGCTCTTATATTTCGTGACGATGAACTCCCCGTCGATACGGTCTCCCTGACTAAGGACCTCAATATGGGTGGAATCACGCGAGCTTCACGTGCGATCGGCGGCGCCGGGGCATTAGCCGTCGCCCTGGCGTTGGCCGCCTGCGGTGGCAGTGGTGGCGGCGACACCTCGGCCGGCTCCTACGGATTTCCGCAGGCTGCTCAGGACGACAAGGCTGAGATCACGGTGTGGGTGGACGCCGACCGTTCGGGTGCGGCGGACGCCTTCAAGAAGGCCAACCCCGACGTACCGATCAAGGTGGTCACCTACGACGGCTCGGCGAACGGCTCCAATTCGTTCCGTACCAAGATGCAACTGTTCGACCGGGCCGGCAGCGGCTGGCCGGACGTCGTGTTCTCGAGCCAGAACAACGACGCGGCGTGGGCGAGCCAGAAGTCCGGCGGCAAGCAGGCGTTCGCGGCCGTGCTGGGCGGCGGGCTGGTCCCCAAGGCCACCCTCGACGGTTTCACGCCGGGCTCGCTCGACCCGTGCACGGTGGAGGGCAAGGTCTACTGCCTGCGCAACGACCTCGCCCAGGTGGTGCTCTGGTACAACAAGGACCTGCTGACGAAGTTCGGCTACGCGGTACCGACGACCTGGGAGGAGTACCAGGCGCTCGGCGAGAAGGTGGCGCGGGAGCACCCGGGCTACATCGTCGGGACGGTCGGCGACGCCTTCGCTCCGGAGATCTACTTCTGGAGCAGCAAGTGCCAGGCGAACGGTGTCACGGGGCCCACGTCGGTCACGGTCGATACCGGCACGACGGAGTGCAAGCGGGTCGCCGCCATGCTCGACACCCTCATCAAGAACGGCACCACCCCCAACATCAGCGTCTTCACGCCGGAGTTCGTCAAGAAGTACTCCGGCAAGGTCCTCGTCATGCCCGGACCGGCCTGGTACGCCGGCGCCATCTTCAACAACCCGCAGTCGCTCAACGTGCCCAAGGGGCAGCTCGGCGTCGCGGCCCCGCCGGCCTGGCAGGGCGACGCCGCGGTGACCGGCAACGTCGGCGGCGGCACCTGGTTCATCAGCAGCCATTCGAAGAACCTGAAGGCCGCGGCGAAGTTCGCCGAGTTCGTCACCACCGCCGACGACTACCAGGTGAACCTCGCCCCCGGTTACCCGGCCTTCACGGCGGCCTCCGACAAATGGGTCAAGAAGCAGGAGTCGAGCGGCTACTACGCGACCGATCTGCAGCCCATCATCAAGGCCGGCACGGAGATCTGGGACGGCTGGGGTTCCGGGATCTTCAGCCAGGAGGCGATCTGGGCCAAGACCATGACTCCGGCCGTCGCCGACGGCAAGAGCCTGGTCGATCTGCTTCCCGAGTGGGGAACGGCGATCAAGAACCAGGCTCAGGTCAACGGTTACACGGTCAAATGACCGCTCTGGAACAGACCGCACGGCCGGCGGCGCTCGCACGCCGCCGGCCGGGCGGCCGGAAGCGGGCCGGCGGCCGGAGCGCGATGAGCTACGGCTTCATCGCCCTCTACACGGCCCTGACCGTCGCCTTCGGGATCGTTCCCGCCCTGTACGCGCTGTACCTCTCCCTCACCGACGCTGACGGCGGCTTCGCCGGGCTCGCCAACTTCACCAAGGTCGTCGGGGACTTCCGCTTCCTGCCCGCGGTGGGACACGTCGCGTACTTCCTCGTGCTCTGGCTGATCGCGCTGGTCGTGCTGGTGACGGTCCTCGCGATCGCCGTGCACGCCATCCGGCTGCGCTGGCTCGGCAGCGGCCTCCGGCTCATCTTCTATCTGCCCGGGGCGCTGGCGGGCGCGTCGAGCGTGCTGCTCTGGCTGTTCCTGCTGGACCCGACCGCCAGCCCGGTCGGCGGGCTGTTGCGGTTCCTGGGCCTGTCCAGCTTCGTCGAGGTCATCGTCCCCGGCCACCTGCCATTGATCTTCGCCATCATCGCGTTCTGGACCGGCGCCGGCGGCTGGATCGTGATCATGTACGGCGCGCTCAACAACATCAGCGCCGAGGTGATCGAGGCGGCCCGCATCGACGGCGCCGGCCCGGTTCAGATCGCCTGGCGCATCCAGCTGCCGATGCTGCGTAAGTGGATCTCGTACATGGGGATCATGTCGCTCGCCGCCGGCACCCAGCTCTTCGTCGAGCCGCAACTGCTGTCGCAGGCCAGCAATGCCATCGTGCCGAACGACTACTCGCTCAACCAACTCGCCTACCAGTACGCGTTCCAGCAGAACGACTTCAACGGCGCGGCGGCCATCTCCCTGCTGCTGCTCGTCATCGCCCTCGCGCTGTCGGCGGTGTTCGTGCTGCGCGGCGGCCTGTTCGAGACGGATTGAGCCATGACGACAGCAACTACCGGCCGGCGGTCAGGTCTCGGCGGCTGGAGCGGCCGTACGATCGTCGGGGTCGTTCTCGCGATCTTCGTGCTGTTCTTCGTCATCCCGATCGTCTGGCTGCTGCTGGCGACGACGAAGTCGGCACGTGGCCTCATCGTGCGCGATCCGTTCGCTCCGGGCGGGCTCAGCGACCTGAGGGCCAATTGGCACCAGCTCTTCGCGTTCCAGGACGGAGCGGTCACGACCTGGGTGGCCAACTCGGCGCTGTACGCGGTGGGTGCGTTGGTGATCACCCTGATCGCCAGCATCCCGGCCGGTTACGCGATGGCCCTGACCCGGTTCCGGTTCCGGCGGCTGCTGCTGATCCTCACGCTGATCGTGATGCTGATCCCGAACACGGCGCTCGTCCTGCCCATCTTCCTGGAGCTGAACACCCTGGGCCTGATCGGCAGCCCGCTCTCGGTGATCCTGCCGATGTCGTTCTTCCCGTTCGGCGTCTACCTCACCTACATCTACTTCTCGACGAGCATCCCGCGGGACCTGCTCGCCGCGGCGCGGATCGACGGATGCTCCGAGTTCCAGGTCTTCGCGAGGGTGGCCCTGCCCCTGGCCGCCCCGATCGTCGCTCTCGTCGCCTTCTTCAGCTTCGTCCAGAGCTGGAACAACTTCTTCCTGCCCTTCGTGATGCTGCCCTCGAGCGACGGGTACCCGATCCAGGTGGGACTCACCTCCCTGCTCGCGTCCACCCCCGCGTTCAATCCCAGTTCCGCCGGGACGCAATCCGTGCAGCTGCCGACGCTGGCGCTCGCCACGGTGATCTCGGTGCTGCCGGTGCTGATCGTCTTCCTCTTCTCCCAGCGTTTCCTGGTCGCCGGCATGACGGCGGGCGGCACGAAGGAGTGAGTCGAATACCTGCCGAGAAGGAGCAACAGTGAAAGTCACCGGGTACCGGAGCGTGACGACCGAGCATGACTGGGGGAGGCTGACCGGCGACGCCAACGGGGTGATGTCCGGGCCACGGACCGAGGTGCATGTGCTGATCCTCGAGACGGATGCCGGCATCGACGGGGTGGGCGTCGGCCCGCACGGCGACATCGACCGGGTCTTCGACGCCGTGGAGGGCCAGGATCCGCGGGGCGTGTCGGTCCTCTACGACAGGATGCTGGCCCGGGCCTTCAAGACCGGGCACGCCGGCGCGACGTTCGGTGCGATCGGCGCCATCGACACGGCGTTGTGGGATCTCAAGGCGAAGGCCGCGGGCGAACCCCTTTGGCGTACCCTCGGCGCGCTCGACCGGTTCGTGCCGGGCTACGCCTCGGGTCTCGACATCGCGCTCGACGACGAGGGGCTTGCACGCCTGTATGAGGAGTTCGCCGATCGCGGCTTCAGCGCCGGCAAGCTCAAGGGCGGCCGGAGTCTCGGCGACGACCTGCGGCGGCTGAAGATCATGCGCGGCGCGCTCGGCCGCAACTCGGCGAACCCCGCGCTCATGCTGGACGCGAACGAGTCCTGGAACCGGTCTCAGGCCGTACGGTATCTGACCGCGCTCGAGCGGGAGGTCGATCTCACCTGGATCGAGGAGCCCGTACGCCGATGGGACGCCGCCGGGCTCGCCTCGGTGCGCCGGGGCGTCCGCGCCGCCGTCGCGACCGGCGAGAACCTCACGGGACTCGAGCAGTACCGGCCGCTGCTGGACGCCGACGCGGTCGACATCGTGCAGGTGGGCAACGTCTGGGGCATCACCCACTTCCTCCGGGTCGCGGCGGTGGCACACGGCCACGACCTGCCGGTCAGCCCGGTGGCCTACCACACCAACCCGGTCGCGCACGCGGCCGCGGCCGTGCCCAATCATCTCGCCTTCGAGGTCCAGGGTCTCCACTCACCGATCGGGCTCCGGGTGGACCAGGAGTACGACGACGGGGGAATCGTTCTCGGGAACGAGCCGGGGATCGGCATCCAGGTCGACGAGGACGTCATCGGCCCCGCGCGGGCGGCCGGCCGGCGCCCGGAGGACGCGGGGCCCCACGTCCGGCCCGGCCGGGCGGGCCTGCGCCTGGTTCCCGACTCGTCACGCGATCTGTTGTGAGGCCGATGCTCTCCTAGGCCTCCGCGTCGCCGCGGGACGGGTCAAACCGGCGTCGCTGCCAGGAGCCGACGATGTGGTCGCGCATCGCCCGTTCCGCCGCGGCGACGTCCTGCCGGGCGATCGCGTCGACGACCACGGCGTGCTGGTCGAGGGTCGAGCTGAACGCGCCCTCGTACTGCATCCCGTGGTATCTCGTGCTCTCGAGCGCGCGCCGGTAGAGGCGCTTGGTGATGTTCTCGGCCAGGCGGTTGCGGGAGAGCTCCATCACCGTGAGGTGGAAGACCACGTCCGCCTCGTTGAAGGAATCGCTCTCGTGCTGCATCTGCCGCATCACCTGCAGCGCGTGCTCGATCCGGGTCAGCTCCTCCGGCGTGCGGTTGGCGGCGACCGCCCCGGCCATCGCGGACTCGAGATTTCCCCGTACGACGGTCAGCTCGTCCAGCACCCCCAGCGACTCGTCATTGTCGATGAGCGCGGAGAGCACGACCGGATCGAGCATGTTCCACGACCCGGACCGCGCCACCTGCGTCCCCCGGCCCTGACTGACGATCAGCAGGCCCTTCTCCTCGAGCCGCTTGGCCGACTCGCGGATCACCGTGCGGCTCACGCCGAAGTGCTCGCTGAGCGGACCCTCGGGCGGCAGCAGATCGCCCTCGGCCAGTTGCCCGGTGACGATCAGCTCGACCAGCTCGGTCACTACCGCGACGCTCAGCCGCTCGGCGCGGCGGCGGGGAGGGAGCTTGAATGCGTCGGATGGGGCCGTCATGGCTGGTACCTTACCCACCGGTCGCGGACCGTTCCCCATGGTCAGGCCGGCGGAGCACGACCGGCGGCGGCCCGGGTCCGACCGGGCCGCCGCACGGGCCCGAGGGATCAGCGGTAGCCGGCGGCCACCACGTTCGCCTGAACCGCGTTCTCGGTCGCGTCGGACGGATAACCGGAGACGACCGCCCCCTCGTAGAAGGTGCCGGCACTCTGGTTGGCGCCGCCGTCCGGCTTGCAGCAGTCACCGCCGCTGCCGAGCACGATCGCGCCCTGCTTCTTCATGGGGCTGTATCCCGACGGCAGCCCGCCGTCCCACAACGTGAAGAGGCTTCCGCTCTGGGCGTTGCTGCCCTTGATGGCGAACCGAGAGGTCCCGTTGTTCTTCAGCGTGGCGGTGACGAACTTGCTGGTGAACGCCCGCTGGTTGGAGTTCCAGGAACTGCTGCCGCCCGGGAACAACCCCCATTCGAGGTCGGCCTGCACCCACGGGCCGGTACCCGAGCAGCCGCCGAACCAGCAGCTGGTGCCGAAGTAGATCGCGTCCATGGCGCCGGCCGCGTCCGCCTTCCGCGTGGTCTCGCTGTTGCCGTAGTCGAAGCAACAGCCGCTGTTGACATGCGTCCCGCTGGTGACCATGTAGACGCCCTGGGGAGCGCTGCCGGTCGGCACGCCGGTCAGGTGGCCGTCGCGCCAGTAGCTGTTGCCCGGGTTGATGTAGAGCGAGTACGCCTTGGACCCGCCGATGGTCAGCGACTCGGTGGTGGCGGTGGCCGGGCGGCTCTGCGAGGACCCGGGCACCACCGAGGATCCCTGGTACCACAGGTCGTTGCCGCGCCCGGACTGGTCGTAGACGACGGTGATCACGCAGGTGGTGCCGGCGCAGAAGCTGTCCTGGGCGGCGGCGTCGGCCGTGCCGCTGCTCAGCGTCCCGATGTTCCGGGTGCTGCTGTCGGAGGATCGCCGGACCTGGTAGAGAGAGCCGCGGTACGCGCCGTACAGGGCGCGTACGGTGCTGTGCGCGGCCACGCACGGCGTGCCGCCCGAGGCGTAGATGTCGCACGGCCCTCCGGAGGAGCCACCCGAGGTCGCCTGCGTCCATTGCTGGTTGGTCTGTCCGTTGCAGGACCAGAGGATGACTTTGGTGCCGTTGGCGGTGGCGGCCCCGTTGGCGTCCAGGCACAGTCCGGACTGCACGCCCGTCACGGTGCCGTTCGCGTTGACGTTCCACTGCTGGTTGGTCTGGCCGTTGCAGTCCCAGATCACGACCGCGGTGCCGTTGGTGGTGCCCCGGCCCGAGGCGTCCAGGCACTTGTTCCCGTAGACCGTGAGTTGCTTGCCCGAGCCGTACGTCCAGGACTGGTTGCCCTGGCCGCTGCAGTCCCAGAGCTGGGCCTGGGTGCCGTTGGTGGTGCTGGAGTTGGGCACGTCGAGACAGCGTCCGGACTGAGCGCCGACGATGGGGGTCGGGGTGCCGACGACCGCGGCGTCCGCGGCGTCGTGGCCGGCGACGATTCCGGCCGCGATCAGGAACAGGCTCAGGGTGGTGGCGAGGAGGAGGCGGCGACGGCTGGGGCGCCGCACCGCCGAGGCGGGATGGACCATGGGAGTTCCTCCGGGGATGGAGAGGACACATGGATCGCGAGACGGGCCGGGGCTCGTCCCGGGGAGAGGGAGGCCTAGCGGCCGAGCAGTCGCCAGGTCTGGTTGAGCGGGCTCGCCTGGCCGGCCGGGTTGCACTGCCATTGGTGGACCAGGGCGTGGGCGGCGGTGGAGACGCCGCTGACGTCGACGCACTTGCCGCTGTGCCGGGCGACCAGTTGGTAGTCGTGCGGGTCGTTGCCGGCGTAGGTGACGCGGCGGAGCGTGAACTGCTGGTTCTGCGCCCCGCTGAGGCAGGTCCACTGCTGCACGACGGCGCCGTCGGCGGTGGACACCGCGTTGACGTCGAGGCACTTGCCGGTCTGCTGATTGACGACCGTGTACGTGCCGGCGACCCCGGCGACCGGCTTGAAGTTCCACTGCTGCTGGTCGCCGCCTTCGCAGTAGAACTGCTGCTGCTGGTTGCCGTCGTTCGTGCGCAGGTCGGTGTTATCCAGGCACTGCCCGCTGTGCTGCACGACCGCGACGCTCTGGAAGCTCGTGTCGCCCGGCGGCAGCAGGGTGACGGTGAAGGTGTCGTTCACGTCGGGATGCGCCACGTTCACGGTGGTGGCTCCGTTGGACACGGTCACCACGCTGTCCTGGACGGTCACCGGCCCGGCCACCGCGCCGCCGCTGTTGTACGGGACTCGCTGGACGCGTACCCGGATCTGGTTGTTGGTCACGATGCCGGAGGTCGCCCCGAGGCCCTGGATGGCGACCGCGATGTTGCCGGTCGTGCGGCCGCCGCCGATCAGGATCTTCGCGCTGCCGCTGGTCCTGGTGGCGAACGCGTCGTAGTCGTTGCTCGGCGTGGTCGCCACGATCGTGCCCGTCTGCCCGGCGTAGAAGCGGTAGACCCACCACTCGCCCTTGGGCTGGTACTGCCCGGCCGAGTTGCGGAGCAGCAGGTTGCCCAGGTCGTTGTGGAGGTTGTTGCCGCCGGCCCAGTTGGCCCGCAGGCCGTCGGTGCCGGCCCGCTCCAGGCGGGTGACGTACCAGGAGCCGTCGCCGGGGTTCTGCTCGTTGGACGCGCCGTACTCATTGATCTGGTACGGGCGGGAGTGCGCGATGCCCCGGGAATCCAGGGTCGTGGTGGCGGTGGCCGCGTTCGACACCGGATCGCCGGGCAGCGAGTGCCAGCTCACGATGTCGGGGACGACGTTGTTCGCCTTCACGTAGTCCAGGTACTGGGTCCACCAGCCGGACGTCGAGGGTACGCAGGCGCAGCTCGGACCGACGATGACCGTGCCCGGGAGCTCGGCCCGGACGCGCTGGTAGGTACGCCGCCACAGCTCGAAGTACTGCGACTGCGGCCGGTTCCAAAACAGGGTGATGTTGGGTTCGTTCCAGATGTCCCACTGAACCGGGACGCCGGTGGCCCGGACGTCGGCGAAGAGCCGGGTCAGGAAGTTGTTGTAGTCGGTCCAGTCGCCGTTGTCGCCGGGGAACCGCGAGATGGCGGCGCCGTCCGCGCCCCACAGGTCGTGAGCCAGCAGCACGAACTTGCCGCCGAGCGCGTTCGTGCGCACGAGCTGGGCCCGGGTCGCGTTCCAGCGGCGATCGTAACCACCGCCGACCCAGCCGCCACCGGGCAGCTGCGCGCCGCCCGCCCGCATGGCCCGGAACTTGACGTCGGTGAAGAAGTGCGACGGCGGATTGGCGCCGTCCTCGGTCATGCCGTAGATCCAGCCGGACGCGCGGTAGGTCGGGGAACCGCCGCCGGCCGCGAAGTTCACGGTGATGCCCTGGTCGTTTGCTCGGGCGGGCGCACCGACGGCGACCAGAGCCGCGACGACGAGGGCCGCCACCACCAGTCGTCCGGTACTGCGGCCACGCGACGGGAATCTCACGGTGCCTCCTGCGATAGGGATGGGATGAGCACGCAAACCCGGCGGGGCCACCGAAGCGGGGGAGACAGTCCCGTCGAACCGATTCGCTGAACACGCTAGGCAGCGAAGGCGGCCGATGTCAACGGTGTTAAGGTTTGCAGCCTCCTAAGGCGCTGGGCCCCTGTCGTCCGGCGAACCGAGAAGTCGAACCGATTCGCTACACCGGGACCGGAAGCGGCGACGCGGTGTGGCAGCATCCCGCCGCCACACCGCGCGTTCAACGCGTCGAGGTCAGTTCAAGCTGAACCGCTGGTTGGCCTGTCCGCTGCAGTCGTAGATCTGGACCTGCTGACCGTTGCCGGTCCCCCAGACGTCCAGGCAGCGTCCGGACTGGACGCCGGTGATGGTGCCGTTGGAGTTGACGTTCCACTGCTGGTTGGTCTGCCCGTTGCAGCTGTAGATCTGCACGGCCGAGCCGTTGCCCGACCCGGCGGCGTCCAGACACCTGGTGCCATAGACGGTCAGTTGTTTGCTCGAGGTGAGGGTCCAGGTCTGGTTGGTCTGGCCATTGCAGTCGTAGAGCTGGACCCGGGTGCCGTTGTTCTGCGACGCGTTCGGCACGTCGATGCAGCGGCCGGACTGGGCGCCGACGATCCGGTTCCCGGTGCCCTGCGTGGGCGGCGGAGAACTCGTGCTGCCGCCGGTGGGGGTGGGAGAGGTCGTCTGGATCGGGCCGGCCGAGTTGAGGGCGTTGAGCACCGAGGTGTACGCGGCCTTCTTGTTGCCGCCACCGTCGAAGAGCAGCGGGCTCTCGCCGGAGCGCCAGGAGTCGCTGTCGCGTACGCCCCAGACGGTGATGCCGACGCAGCGGGACACGTTCAGGCAGGCCTGGGTCAGTCCGGCGTACTGGCTGGTCGAGGCGTTGGTGACGTCGACCTCGGTCAGGGCCACGTCCACGCCCAGGGCGGCGAAGCTCGAGAGGGTGGTCTGGAAGTTGCTCGGCAGCGAGCTGCCGCCGGTGAAGTGGGTCTGCAGGCCGACGCAGTCGATCGGCACGCCGCGGGACTTGAAGTCCTGGATCATGCGGTAGACGCCCTGCGTCTTGCCGTACGACCAGTTCTCGATGTTGTAGTCGTTGTAGCAGAGCTTGACCGACGGGTCGGCATTGCGGGCGGTACGGAACGCCACCTCGATCCAGTCGTTGCCGGTGCCCTGCAGGTTGGAGTTGCGGCGGCTGCCGTCCTCGTTGAACGCCTCGTTGACGACGTCCCAGTACGCGAGCTTGCCCTTGTAGTGGGCCATCACGCCGTTGATGTGATCGATCATCGCCTGGCGCAGGCTGCTGCCGCTGAGGCTCTGCATCCAGCCGGGCTGCTGGGAGTGCCAGGCGAGGGTGTGGCCGCGCACCTTCATGCCGCGCTGAGTCGCCCAGTTGTAGATCTGGTCGCCCGAGCTGAAGTTGAACTGGCCCCGCTGCGGCTCGGTCGCGTCCGGCTTCATCTCGTTCTCGGCGGTGACCATGTTGAACTCGCGCCCGGCGATCGTGCTGTAGGTCGAGTCACCGAGCCGGCTCGCGGCGATCGCCGTGCCGAAATAGCGGCCCGACTGCGCGGCGGCCGCGCCCAGGGTGCCGGCGGCGGCGCTCGCGTCCGGCACCACCATCACCACACCGAAGGCCGCGACGGCGGCGACGGCGCCGCTGACCAATAGTCGGACACGCAACGATCGGCTTCCCGGGGAGCCGGGGGAGGGGTCGGGAGAACTGACTGCCACGTTGGCTTCCTTTCTCGATCCTGTCCCGGGCGCCGCGCACCCACACGCGCCGGCGGCCGTAGCCGCCGCGCGTGCGGGGGAGTCGGTGGATCGCGCAACCCGGACTGAAGAGCGATGGACTTCAATGCCACGTCATGCTAGGCACGGCAACATCGCCGAAACAATACCTTCCGGAGAACTACCGGAAATTATCAGCGCAGTCATGGTGCATGATTTGCGCCGCGATACCGCCTCTAGCTGCGAGTTCGCCGACAGATGTGTCGTGTGGACTGTTGCTTCGTGGTTACGGCAGCGTAATCGGCGGCTGGACGCGGGGATCGGACACCGAAACTTACGGACTTCGGATCGTAAAGTGCCGGGCCGGCCGGCGCCGCTCGCGTCCGGGGGCGCCTCGCCGGTGCAGCGCATTCTTCTGGATGCTTCCGGCATCGCGACCAAATTATGGGCCGTCTATTTGCCTTCGATGTTTCGACATTCGGAAAAAATGGCGAGCTGAAAAGTGATATGACCACGACCTCGGCATCGTAGTGCCTGGTAGGGCCCCCGATGCAGCAGGTATTGACGGGGATCGCTTGATTGTATGGGAGCGCTCCCGTAACATCCGGGACATCACGCTGTTAACGTTCACTATTCGTCTGCGAAGGCCCTCATCCTTTCTTTCGACCATTCCCTGGAAGGTTCCCCTCATGCCCATCCCCAGGCACGGCCGTCTCGCCCTGCTCGCCACGGCCGCCGCCGGCGTCGTCGTCGCGGCGAGCGTCGCCGTGATCGGCACCGCCGACGCCGCTTCCACGCTCGGCGCCTCGGCGGCGCAGACCGGTCGTTACTTCGGGGCGGCGATCGCGGCCGGCAAGCTCGGCGACTCCACCTACACCGGCATCCTCAACCGGGAGTTCAACGCGGTGACACCGGAGAACGAGATGAAGTGGGACGCGACCGAGCCGTCCCAGGGCCGGTTCACGTACACCAACGGCGACCGGATCCTCAACCAGGGGATCTCGATGGGCGCCAAGATCCGTGGACACGCCCTGCTCTGGCACCAGCAGCAACCGTCCTGGGCGCAAGGACTGTCCGGCAGCGCGCTGCGCAACGCCGCGATCAACCACGTCACGCAGGTCGCCACCCACTACAAGGGCAAGATCTACGCCTGGGACGTGGTCAACGAGGCCTTCGCCGACGGCGGCAGCGGCGGCCGCCGCGACTCCAACCTGCAACGCACCGGCAACGACTGGATCGAGGCCGCTTTCCGGGCGGCGCGGGCGGCCGACCCGAACGCCAAGCTCTGCTACAACGACTACAACACCGACGGCGTGAACGCCAAGAGCACCGGCGTGTACAACATGGTCCGCGACTTCAAGTCCCGCGGGGTGCCGATCGACTGTGTCGGCTTCCAGTCGCATCTGGGCACCAGCATCCCCGGCGACTATCAGGCCAATCTGCAGCGCTTCGCCGACCTCGGCGTCGAGGTGCAGATCACCGAGCTCGACGTGGCGCAGGGCGGCAACCAGGCGAACATCTACGCCGCGGTGACCCGGGCCTGCGTGGCCGTGTCCCGCTGCGGGGGCATCACCGTGTGGGGCATCCGGGACAGCGACTCCTGGCGGACCGGCGAGAACCCGCTGCTGTTCGACTCGTCCGGCAACAAGAAGGCCGCGTACACGTCGGTGCTGAACGCCCTCAACGCCGGTGGCCCCACCAACCCGACAACCCCGGTCACCACCACGCCGACGGGCAATCCGCCGTCCGGGGCCTGCGCCGCGAGCGTGTCGCTGAACTCCTGGAACGGCGGCTTCGTCGCCACCGTCCGGGTCACCGCCGGCTCGGCCGCGGTCAACGGCTGGACGGTCAGCCTGGCCCTTCCGTCGGGCAGCGCGGTCACCAGCACCTGGAACGCCACCGGCAGCGGCTCGACCGGCACGATCAGCTTCCGCAACGTGAGCTACAACGGCCAGATCCCGGCCGGTGGCTACACCGAGTTCGGCTTCCAGGGCACCGGCGCCGGACCCGGCACCGCCTCCTGTACGGCCGGCTAGCCCGGCCCTTTTCTCCCCGTGCTCTCCGGCCCGGCACCCCCAGGGCCGGAGAGCCCCCCGAACGAGGAGTCGACCCATGAGAAGACAGTTCTGGTTGGCGTCCGCGCTCACGCTCGCCGTCGCGGCCGGCCTCACCGCGGTCGCCACCACCGCCGAGGCCGCCGCCGGGTGCCGGGTCACCTACACCGTGACCAACCAGTGGCAGGGCGGGTTCGGCGCCGACGTGACCATCACCAACCTCGGAGATCCGCTCACCGGCTGGCAATTGTCCTGGGCCTACGCCGCGGGCCAGACGGTGACCCAGCTGTGGAACGGCACAGTGACCCAGTCGGGAGCGCAGGTGACCGTCACCAACACCGGATACAACGGCGCCCTCCCCACCGGCGGCACCGCAAACTTCGGCTTCAACGGAAGCTGGACCTCCAGCAACCCGGCGCCGGCCGGCTTCACGCTCAACGGCGTCGCCTGCACCGGATCCACCACGCCGACCTCAGCACCGACCACCGATCCGACCACGACCCCGACCACCGCGCCGACCACCTCGGCCCCGCCCCCCACGGACCCGCCGACCAGCGCGCCGAGCACCTTCAGTAATCCGGTCGTGTGGCAGGACTTCGCCGACGGCGACATCATCCGGGTCGGGGACGTGTACTACTACTCGGCCTCGACCATGCACTACTCGCCGGGCGCGCCGATCCTGCGCTCGTACGACCTGGTGAACTGGGAGTACGCCGGGCACTCGGTGCCGCGGCTGGACTTCGACTCGAGCGCCTACGACCTCAGCGGCGGCCGGGCGTACGTGAAGGGCATCTGGGCCTCGGCCTTCAACTACCGGCCGAGCAACAGCACGTTCTACTGGCTGGGCTGCACCGAGTTCAACCGCACCTATGTGTACGCCTCGACGGCGATCGGCAGCGGCTGGGGCAAGAAGGCCCGGATCAACAAGTGTTACTACGATGCCGGTCTGCTGTTTGACAACGACACCCCGTATGTCGCCTACGGCAACACCACGATCAGCGTCGCCCAGCTCGCGCCCGACCTGACGTCGGAGGTGCGGTCGCAGACGGTCTACACCACCCCGTCGAGCATCGGCACGCTCGAGGGCTCCCGGATGTACAAGCGCGGAAACTACTACTACATCTGGCTCACCCGGCCCGCCAACGGCCAGTACGTGCTGCGCTCGACCAGCCCGTGGGGCCCGTACGAGCAGCGTCAGGTCCTGCTGAACCTGCCCGGCCCGATCTCCGGCGGCGGCGTGCCGCACCAGGGCGGTCTCGTGCAGACCCAGAACGGCGACTGGTGGTACATGGCGTTCACCGACGCGTACCCGGGGGGCCGGATGCCGACCCTGGCCCCGATCACGTGGAGCAGCGACGGCTGGCCGGTCCTGCAGACCGTCAACGGCCGCTGGGGCGCCACCTACCCGAGGCCGAACCTGCCCTGGCACCCGCTGGCCTCGATGACCGGGTCGGACAGCTTCACCACCGGCGCCCTGGGCCCGCAGTGGGAGTGGAACCACAATCCCGACACCAGCAAGTTCAGCGTCGGCAACGGGCTGCGGCTGTCCACGGCCACCGTCACCAACGATCTCTACAACGCCCGGAACACGCTGACCCGCCGCATTCCGGGTCCCTCGTCGACCGCGACGATCCAGCTGGACTACACCGGCATGGCCAACGGTGACCGGGCCGGGCTGGCGATGCTGCGCGACCAGTCGGCCTGGATCGGCATCCGCAAGGACAACGGCGCCACCCGGGTGTCGATGACCAACGGTTTGACCATGTCGACCAGCGGCTGGACCACCACCGGCACGGGCACCGAGCAGGCCGGCGCGACGGTGTCCGGCGGGAAGATCTGGCTGCGGGTGTCCGCGAACATCCAGCCCGGATCCGGCCGGACCGCCGGCTTCTCGTACAGCACGAACGGCAGCACCTTCAGCCCGCTCGGACCCGCTTTCACGCTCAACAACGACTGGCAGTTCTTCATGGGCTACCGGTTCGGCGTCTTCAACTACGCCACCAGCGCGCTCGGCGGCTCCGTCACCGTCAACCAGTTCGCCGTCTCCTGAAACGAGGAACCGTGATGTCCATCCGTAAACTCGCCGGTGGGGTGGCGGCCGCCATGCTGGCCATCGCCGCGGCGGTGGCAGTCATGACCGCGGCGCCCGCCGACGCGGCGGTGACCGCCGGCTGCGGCAAGGCGCCGACGCTGACCAGCGGCACCCGCACCATCTCCAGCGGCGGCCAGAACCGCACCTACATCCTGCGGGTGCCGGACAACTACAACCGCAACCAGCCGTACAAGCTGATCTTCGCCTTCCACTGGCTGAACGGAACCGCCGCCAACGTCGTGAGCGGTGGCTACTACGGGCTCCAGCAGCTGTCGAACAACTCGGCGATCCTGGTCGCCCCGCAGGGCATCGACAACGGCTGGGCCAACACCGGCAACCGGGACCTCACGCTCGTCGACAACCTCACCTCGTTGATCGAGGGCGACCTCTGTGTCGACACGTCCCAGCTGTTCGCGCTCGGCTGGAGTTACGGCGGCTCGATGAGCTACGCCGTCGCGTGCGCCCGGCCCACCGTCTTCCGGGCGGTCGCGGTGCTCTCCGGCGCCAACCTCAGCGGCTGCAGCCCCGGCACCCAGCCGGTCGCCTACCTCGGGATCCACGGCATCCACGACAGCGTGCTCAACATCTCGCTCGGCCGCTCGATCCGGGACACCTTCGTCCGGAACAACGGCTGCACCTCGCAGAATCCGCCGGAGCCCGCCCAGGGCAGTCTGACCCACATCGTGACCGCGTACGCGGGCTGTCGCGCCGGATATCCGGTGGCGTGGGCGGCGTTCGACGGCGACCACACCCCCGAGCCGGTGGACGGAACCACGTCGACCAGTGGCGCCCGGACCTGGGTGGGCGGCGAGATCTGGAAGTTCTTCTCGCAGCTGTCCAGCACCACGCCGACCTCGTCCCCGCCGACGTCACCCTCGTCCCCGCCGACCTCGCCGACCTCGCCCCCGCCCACCTCGTCGCCCACCGGCCAGCCCGGCGCCTGCTCCGCGGTGTACCGGATCACCGGCCAGTGGCAGGGCGGATTCCAGGGCGAGGTCACGGTGACGGCCGGTTCCACCGCCCTGACCGGGTGGCGGGTGAGCTGGACGTTCGCGAACGGCCAGACGATCAGCCAGATCTGGGGCGGCCGTAACACCGCCAGCGGCAGCACCCAGACCGTCACCAACGAGACCTGGAACGGCACCGTCGCCGCGGGCGCGTCCACCACCTTCGGGTTCCTCGGCAGCTGGAACGGAACCAACAGCGTGCCCTCGGCGAGCTGCTCGGTGGCTTAGTCGCACGGGGGGATGAGGGGGTGCCGCCGGATCGTCCGGCGGCACCCCTGCTTTTGGGCCCGTTCATCGACGTCGACCGCTTGACACGGCCGAAACGGCGCCGATACATTTAGGAAAACGATTTCCTTTCACGAAGTCCGAGGTGAACGCTAATTTCGGACCGTGAAAGTACACGCGTTTTCCTACCCGCCGACCTCGGTTCGCGCCGCTCCCTCGTGCTTGAACTCGGGTCGAGACCTGGGCCGCCCGTCCACACCGCGGCCTGGTGCCGGCTCCAAGCGGGACGAAGCAGGAACCTCGACGAACGGAGACGAGCAGGATGATCCGATTCATGCGAACGACCGGCCCCAGGCGGGTCCGCCGCCCGTTGGTCGCGGCAGCCGCCGCCGGCCTCCTCGGCCTCGGGCTGACGGCGGCGCCCGCCTCGGCGGCGGCCGCCTCGGCAACCCTGGTGGTGAACGCGAACCAGGTGCTGCGGTCGGCGACCCACGTGGCGACCGGCAGCCTGTACGGGCTCGCGAACGCGACCCAGCCGACCGTCGCCCTCGCCCAGGCGATCAAGCCGAACACCTTCGTGCAGATGCCGGCGGGCGGCAAGCAGCAACCCACCGGCGACATCTCGGTGGTGGCGCCGACCGCGGTCAGCGTCGGCGCGAAACTGGTCAACCGGCTGTCGGACTACTACGCCGGCTGGCCCTATCAGTTCAGCTGGAGCACCTGGACGCCCTTCATCACCTCGCAGATCAACGCGATGAAGTCGTCGTCCTACTACAACAACATCTCCGCGTACGAGCTGTGGAACGAGTCGGACAACACCTGGAAGTCGGCCAACGGGACGTACGAGTCCTTCTGGACCACGACCTTCCGGCAGGTCCGCTCGATCGACGCCGGCAAGCCCATTCAGGGCCCGAGCTTCTCCGACAACATCAGCGACATGGAGAACTTCCTCCGCAACGCGGTCGCCACCAACACCGTGCCCGACATCCTCGCCTGGCACGAGCTGTCCAGCTCCTCCAAGATCGCCGGTGACGTGGCCAAGGTCCAGGCACTCGAGGATCAGCTCGGCATCAGCCGGCGGCCGATAGCGATCGAGGAGTACGCGTCACCGAGCGAGGTCGGCCTGCCCGGTCCGCTCGTCGGCTACATCTCGAAGTTCGAGCGGCTCGGCATCCGCGACGCCGAGCTGGCCTTCTGGAACCAGTCCGGCACCCTCGGCGATCTGCTGACCGCGAGGGGCGGCAGCCCGAACGCCGCGTACTGGCTCTACACCTGGTACGCGGCCATGAGCGGCAACATGGTGGTGACGAACCCGCCCGCGCAGACCGGCATCGACGGGTTCGCGTCCGTGCCGTCCGGCAACAACCAGGTGAGCATCGTCGTCGGCAACTGCAACGGGTCGTGCGCCGTCACCGTCAACGGGCTCAACGCGCTCAGCCTCGGCAGCACCGTCACCGTGAAGGTCGAGCAGACCGTGTCCCAGGGCCGCACCGTCGCGTCCGGCGGCCCCAGCACGATCTCGAGCACGACCTACACCCCGTCCAACGGCACCATCAGCGTTCCGATCACGATGGCCACCAACAACGCGTACCGCATCACCATCACGGCCGGTTCGACGAGCCCGAGCCTCGCCGGCACGTACCGGATCACGAATGTCAACAGCAGCCTGCGTCTCGCCACGCTGAACGGCAGCACGGCCTGGGGCACCTCGGTGATCCAGGAGACGGCCGGCAGCGGCTCCTCCCAGGTCTGGACCCTCGTGGCCGACGGCTCCGGGCACTACAAGATCGTCAATCAGGCGGGCAGTGTGGTCCTCGGCATCCAGAACCAGTCGACCACGCAGGGCGCCCCGGCCCTCGTGTGGGGAGACACCGGCACGCCCGATCACCTGTGGACGATGACCCCGGACGGCGCCGGCCACTACAAGATCGTGAACGTCAACAGCAACCTGATGCTCGGCGTCACGAACATGGCCACCACCTCCGGCGCCCAGGTGCTCCAGTGGGGCGACAACGGTACGGCCGACCACCTCTGGACCCTGACCAGGGTCTGATGACGATTCCGGCGGGTGCGGTCCGGGCCGACCGGGCGGCACCCGCCGTTCTTGCGAAAGCAATTCGCCGCCGGAATGGCACTGAACAAACGTTACGTGAACGCCGACCGGCCGTATCGACGATTGCCACTTGTCCACGCGGAAACATTCTGGCAATGTCACGAATCGAACTTGTTAACGTTCCCATCCCGTCCCCCTCGGCGAATCTTCAACTCCCCCGGTTAGTTGAATGCTCGATTGTTATCGCTAACACGTGCCGATTCGTCACCTCGCTCCGAGCGGCCCCGCCGCGGAAGGAGGCACCCCCGTGCAGAGAAGAAGACGATGGTTCGTCAATGCGGCACTCGGCGCCATGGCCATCGCGATCGGCATCACCGTCCCGGCCGGCAGCGCGGCCGCGGAGTCGAACGGCGGCGTCAGGGTCATGCCGCTGGGTGACTCCATCACCGAAGGCACCCAGGTCCCCGGCGGTTACCGCATCGGACTGTGGCAGCGGATGGCCGCCGCCGGCTACCGGGTCGACCTGGTCGGCTCGCAGTTCAACGGGCCGGCCGCTCTCGGCGATCACGATCACGAAGGCCATCCCGGGTGGCGGATCGACCAGATCGACGCCAACATCACCGGATGGCTGGGCAGCACCAGCCCGCGCACCGTGCTGCTGCACATCGGGACCAACGACGTTCTGCAGAACTACAACCTCGGCGGCGCGCCCGGCCGTCTGTCCACTCTGATCGACCACATCACCGCGGCGGCGCCGTCGGCGGACGTGTTCGTGGCGACGATCATCCCGTTGAGCTCCGCGAGCCAGGAATCGGCCGGGCGCACCTTCAACGCGGCTGTTCCGGGAATCGTGCAGGCCAAGGCCAACGCGGGCAAGCGGGTCCACCTGGTCGACATGCACGCCGCCCTGACCACCGCGGATCTCATCGACGGCATCCATCCCACGGCCACCGGCTACGACAAGATGGCCGCCGCCTGGTACGCGGCATTGCGCGCGGTTCCCGGCACCATCGGCGACCCCGGTACCCCCGGCACCGGCGGCGCCCTGGTCGGCGTCGCCTCCGGCCGCTGCCTCGACGTGCCGGGCGGCAACACCGCCAACGGCACCCAGCCGATCATCTGGGACTGCAGCGGCGCCACCAACCAGCGCTGGACCGTCAACGGCCAGGCCCTGCAGGCCCTCGGCAAATGCCTGGACTCACCGACCAACGCCACCGCGGGCGCCAAGGCACAGCTGTGGGACTGCCACGGCGGCACGAACCAGCGGTGGAACCTCAACTCCAACGGCACGATCAGCAATGCGCAGTCCGGGCTCTGCCTGGACGTCAGCGGCAATGCCTCGGCGAACGGCACCCCCGTCGTGCTGTGGACCTGCACCGCGGCCGCGAATCAACTCTGGACGAGGCGGTAACCATGAGACGTCTGAAGACCGCGCTCGCCGCGGGACTGCTGTTGCTGTCGGGCGCCCTGACCGTCGTATCCGCCCCGGCCGCGCAGGCCCTGGAGAACGGGGTGGCCCGGACCCCGCCGATGGGATGGAACAGCTGGAACACCTTCGGGTGCAACATCAACGAAACGCTGATCCGGCAGATGGCCGACGCCATGGTCAGCTCCGGGCTGCGCGACCTGGGCTACCAGTACGTCGTGGTCGACGACTGCTGGTTCAACCCGAATCGCGACTCGGCCGGCAACCTGCAGGGCGACCCTTCCCGCTTTCCCAGCGGCATGAAGGCCCTCGGCGACTACCTGCACGGCAAAGGCCTGAAGTTCGGCCTGTACGAGGTGCCGGTGGACAAGACCTGCGCCCAGTACTTCAGCTCCTACCCCGGCGCGACCGGCAGCCAGGGCCACGAGGCCCAGGACGCCCGGCAGTTCGCCGCATGGGGCGTCGACTACCTCAAGTATGACTGGTGCTCGCCCAACGGGACCATCAACGACCAGGTCGCCACCTTCGCCAAGATGCGCGACGCGCTCGCCGCCACCGGCCGGCCGATCGTCTACAGCATCAACCCCAACAGCATCCACGCCAAGACCGGGCCCCAGCGCAACTGGGGCGACGTGGCCAACATGTGGCGCACCACCGAGGACATCACCAACGCCTGGGACACCGGGCAGGCCAACGGCTACCCGATGGGGATCCGGAACATCGTCGACGTGACCGTGCCGCTCGCCGGGTACGCCCGGCCCGGCGCCTTCAACGACCCCGACATGATGGAGGTCGGCCGGGGCGGCATGACCGACACCGAGATGCGCAGCCATTTCGCGCTCTGGGCGATGCTCGCCTCGCCGCTGATCGCCGGCAACGACCTGCGCTCGATGACCTCGGCCACCCAGGCCATCCTGAAGAACCAGAACCTCATCGCGATCAACCAGGACACCTTCGGCCTGCAGGCCACGCAGATCTCGAACGACGGCACCCGCCGGGTGCTGGCCAAGCGACTGTCCAACGGCGACGTCGCGGTGGCCCTGTTCAACCAGGGCAGCGCGACGACGACCGTCTCGACCACGGCCGCGGCCGTCGGCAAGTCCGGCGCCTCGTTCACCCTGCTCGACGCCTGGACCGGCGCGACCGCCACCACCACCGGGACGATCAGCGCGACGGTGCCGAGCCACGGCACCACGGTGTACCGCGTCAGCGGCGGCGGAACCGGTACCCCCTCCGGCGCCACCACCCTGGTCAGCGCGGCGTCCGGCCGCTGCCTGGACGTGCCCAACGGCAACACCGCCAACGGCACCCAACCGGTCATCTGGGACTGCAACGGTGGCGCCAACCAGCGCTGGACCGCTTCCGGGCAAAGCCTTCAAGCGCTCGGCAAGTGCCTCGACGCCCCGGTCAACGCCGCCGCCGGCGCGAAAGTACAGCTGTGGGACTGCAACGGCGGCACCAACCAGCAGTGGACGGTCAACTCCGACGGCACGATCCGCGGCACGCAGTCCGGCCTGTGCCTCGACGTCGACCACAACCTCACCGCCAACGGCACCGTCGTTCTGCTGTGGACCTGCAGCGCGGCCGCCAACCAGCGGTGGTCCCGCGTCTGACCCCCGCCCTTTCCCCAAGGAGTCCCCTTGCGCTCCAAGCTCATCGGCAGCCTCATGACTGTCGCGATGCTGTGCCTGGCCGCCCTGTTCGCGCCGGCCGCGCACGCCGACAACCCGATCGTGCAGACCATCTACACCGCCGATCCGGCGCCGCTGGTGTACAACGGCCGCGTCTACCTCTACACCGGGCACGACGAGGACAACTCGACGTACTTCACGATGAAGGAATGGCGAGTCTATTCGTCGGCCGACATGGTCAATTGGACCGACCACGGCTCGCCGCTGAGTCTGGCCAGCTTCAGCTGGGCCAGCGCCAACGCCTGGGCCGGGCAGACGATCTACCGCAACGGCAAGTTCTACTGGTACGTGCCGATGACCGTGCGCGCCACCGGCCAGATGGGCATCGGCGTGGCCGTCTCCACCAGCCCCACCGGTCCGTTCACCGACGCGATCGGGCATCCCCTGGTCAGCAACGGCCAGATCGACCCGACCGTGTTCGTCGACGACGACGGCCAGGCGTACCTGTACTGGGGCAACCCGGATCTCTGGTACGTCCGGCTCAACGCCGACATGACCTCCTACTCGGGCAGCCCCACGAAGATCCCGCTGACCACCGCCGGGTTCGGGACCCGCACCGGGGATGCCAACCGGCCGACCCTGTTCGAGGAGGGGCCGTGGGTGTACAAGCGCAACGGCCTCTACTACATCGTCTTCGCGGCGAAGTGCTGCTCGGAGTTCATCGCCTACTCGACCGCGCCCGGTCCGACCGGGCCGTGGACGTACCGCGGCACCATCATGCCGACCCAGGGCAGCAGCTTCACCAACCATCCCGGCGTGATCGACTTCAACGGCGGGTCGTACTTCTTCTACCACAACGGCGCGCTGCCCGGCGGCGGCGGTTACACCCGGTCCGTGGCGGTGGAGAAGTTCAGCTACAACTCGGACGGGAGCATCCCGACGATCACCATGACCACGGCCGGAGCGCCGCAGAACGGCACTCTCGACCCGTACGTGCGTCAGGAAGCCGAGACCATCGCCTGGAGCTCGGGCGTCGAGACCGAGCCGGCGAGCGAGGGCGGCATGAACGTCGGTTATATCGACAACGGCGACTACATCAAGGTGAAGGGGGTGGCGTTCGGCGCCGGCGCGACATCGTTCTCGGCACGGGTCGCCTCGGCCGCGTCCGGTGGCAAGATCGAGCTCCGCCTGGGCGGTACGAGCGGCACGGTGGCCGGCACCTGCACCGTCCCCGGCACCGGCGGCTGGCAGACCTGGACGACGATCACCTGCCCGGTCAGCGGGGCCACCGGCACGCAGGACCTCTATCTGCGGTTCACCGGCGGCAGCGGCTCACTGTTCAACGTCAATTGGTGGCAGTTCAGCGGCGCCGCCGGGAGCAGCGACGCGATCACCAACGGCAACACCGAGAACGGCACGACCGGCTGGCGGGTCTTCGGCAGCGGGACGTTGTCGTCGAACACGAGCGTGGTGCACGGCGGCTCCCGATCCCTCGCGATCACCGGCCGTACGGCGTCCTGGAACGGCATCGCCCAGGACGTGACCTCGCGCCTGACGAACGGCAAGACGTACACCACCAACGCGTGGATCCGAACCCAGAGCGGCACCCCGGCGGCGCGCGCCACCCTCGCCGTCGCCGCGGGCGGCTCGACCAGCTATGTCTCGCTGACACCGGCGACGACGGTCAACTCCGGCGGCTGGACGCTGCTGTCCGGCACGGCGGCCGTCTCGTGGAGCGGGAGCCTGTCGAGCGCGACGCTCTACGTCGAGACGGACTCCGGCACCGACGGCTACTACCTCGACGACGTATCGCTGCGATAGCGGGCGACCGGCGCGGCTCGACGTCCCGATGTCGAGCCGCGCCGTCGGCCCGGACTCAGGCGATGCCGCAGGCGTTGCCGTTGAGCGTGAACGCGGACGGCTTGCCGGTGTTGCCGGTGTGGGTGGCCTGGAAGCCGATGGTCACCGATCCGCCGGCCGGGATCGCGCCGTTGTAGGACGCGTTCCGGGCGGTCACCTGGCCGGAGGACGGCGAGTACGTGGCGTTCCAGCCCGAGGTGATGGTCTGCCCGCCCGGGAGCGTGAAGACCAGCGACCAGCCGTTGACGGCGGCGGACCCGGTGTTGGTGATGGCGAGGTTCTCGGTCAGGCCGGTGTTCCACGCGTTCACGGTCGCCGTCACGCGGCACGCGCCCTGGGAAGGCGGGCTGGTCGGCGGCGAGGTCGGTGGCGTGGTCGGGGGAGTGGTCGGCGGGGTGGTCGGGGGAGTGGTCGGCGGGGTGGTCGGGGGCGTGCCGCCGGTGAGGCCGAAGAACGCGATCGCCGACGCGGCCATGCCCGTCCCCGGCAGGGTGTGCCCGGCGCCCTGGATGCTGTACGCCTCGACCTGAACCGTGCCGGAGCTGTCGGCAAAACGGCGCCGGTTCCAGCCGGACTGTGGCGTGTCGGTGGACGTCGGCGTCTGACTCAGCCCGAACACGTTGGTCCACTGCTCGATCTCCTCCTGCAGCAGCGAGTACGGCACCAGGGTGTCACTGGTGCCGTGCCAGAGCTGCATGCGCGGGCGCGGGCCGGAGTAGCCCGGGTACGCCTGGCGGACCGCGTCGCCCCACTGCTGCGGGGTCCGGTCCATGCTGCCCCCGGTGCACTTGCTGGTGCCCGGCGGGTAGTCGGCGGCGTTGGCGAAACAATTGAACGGCACACCCATGAACGCCGCTCCGGCCTTGAAGACGTCGGGGTAGAGGGCGAGCATCTCGTTGGTCATCATCCCGCCGGACGAGCTGCCGGTCGCGTAGATCCGGTTCGGGTCACCGCCGTACTGCCGCTCGGCGTACGTGATCATCGAGACGATCGACACCGGATCGCTGCCGCCGCCGCGCCGTTTGGCCGCGTCCGACCAGGTGTCGAAGCAGTTGCCGAACCCGGCCTGCTGGGTCGCGCTGGGATAGATGACCAGGAACCCGTACCGGTCGGCCAGCCCGGCGAACTCGCTGCCGGAATAGAAGCCGGGTCCCGAGCCGCCGCAGCCGTGCATGGCCACCACGATGGCGGGGTTGGCCGGGCGGGAATCCGGGACGTAGATGTGCATCCGCATGCCGCCGGGGTTGTCGCCGAAGGCGGTGACCTCGGTCAGCGAGGCGGCGAACGCGGGCCGCGCCGCCGGCACGGCCAGGCCGGCGACGGCCAGCGACATGGCCGCCACGAGCAGGATCTTCCGTCTGATCTTCATCGTCTGGCTCCTTCGATTCCCGCGCAGGCGGGCGGGACCGGTCGCGCGGTGGACTGCGCGATCGGCGGGCTGGATTGAGGGGTACGCGTGGGGGGAGTCGGCCGAGAGAACGGCCGCGCCGAGGTGGTGCATGACATGCCGCGTGCAACGCGCATCAGGACAACGAGCGTGTCCGGGTCCACCACCATCGCGTGACACTTATCATTCACTCGGGACAAGCAACTGTCAATCGATGTACCTCGATCAAATGACCGGCCCGGCCTTTAGAGTCGTCGTTGTGACCAGCCCGTACGACATCGACGAGATCTTCCCGGAGGAGGCCTCCGGCGCGGTCCGGCTGCCGCGGCGGCAGGCCGGCAACTCGCCGCAGGGCCTGGCGATCACCCTGCTGGCGGACTACACGCTGCGGTCGCGGGCCTGGCTGCCGTCGGCGGCCATCGTCGCTCTGCTGGCCGAGGCCGGAATCAGTCCGGCCGGCGCCCGGACGGCGATCAGCCGGCTCGCCCGTCGCGGCGTGCTCGAGAGCCGCCGCCAGGGCCGGCACAGCTCCTACCGGCTGACGGCGGCGGCCGCTGCCTTCCTGGTGATCGGCGGCGGCGCCATCGTCGCGGGAGCGGCAACGCGGTCGTGGGACGGGCAGTGGACGCTGATCGCCTTCTCGCTGCCGCAGGAGGAGGGCGCGCTCCGCCGGGGACTGCGCAGCCAACTGCGGTGGATGGGATACGCGCCGCTGTACGACGGGCTCTGGATCTCCCCGCACCAGCTGACCGAGAAGACCAAGGCGCGGCTGGCCGAGCTCACCCTCGGCACCCTGACCGTCTTCCGCGCCCGGCACGTCGAGCTGGACGCGGCGATCCGCCGGAATCCGCTCGACGCCTGGGACACCGCGGAGATCGGGCGGCAGTACGAGTCCTTCATCCGGCACTGGTCCGCGACGCCGACCCGGATGGCCGCCGGGCAGATCGCCGGGCCGGAGGCGGTCCGGGCCCGTACCGAGGTGATGGACACCTACCGCCGACTGCCCATCCTCGACCCCCAGTTGCCCGTACGGCTGCTGCCGCCGGGATGGTTGCGCGAGCCGGCCCGTGGCCTCTTCGTCGCCGTCTACGACGGTCTGGCCGAAGCCGCCGAGAGCCACGTACGCGCGGTGACCGGTCGGCACGCCGGCGGGCAGATCTCCGGCATACGCGCGCACACCGTCGCCGACCTGACGACCGGCTTCTCCTGACGACCGGACACCGACAGCGGGCGGCCGTTGATCGGCGCCGCCTGTAGAGTGCTTGTACTAAAGCGCTTTGCGGCATCGGGCCGCGGCGACGGCGGGAACCGGGGCGGGACGTTGACGGCGGGACATCGAGTCACGATCTACGAGGTCGCCGAGCGCGCGCAAGTCAGCATCTCGACCGTCTCCAACGTGCTGAACAAGCCGGACCGGGTCAGCCCGGCGACCCGCGAGCGGGTGCTCGCGGTCGTCGACGACCTGGGGTTCGTGCCCAAGGTACAGGCGGTGAGCCTGGCCCGGCAGGGTACCGGCCGGATCGGCGTGATGGCGCCCTTCACCTCGTACGGCTCCTATCTGCGGCGGCTGTCCGGGCTGCTCACGGTGGCGACCGAGCTCGAGATCGACGTGGTGGTCTTCGACCACGAGTCGGCGGCCCTGGCCTCCTCGCCGGTGCTGGCCAGCATGCCGGTGCACGGCCGGCTGGACGGGCTGATCGTGATGGGGCTGCGCATCGAGGACGCCATCGCCGACCGCCTGCGCGAGCGGCGTCTGCCCACGGTGGCGGTCGACGCCGACAGCGCGTTGTTCAGCCGGGTGGTGATCGACGACCGTGGCGGCGGACGCCTGGCCGGCGAGCATCTGCGCGATCGCGGCCATCGCCGGGTCGGTTACGTTCTCGAGCGGCAGGTCTCGGACTACGAGTCGCAAGCGATCAAGCGACTGGCAGGCTTCCGCGAGGTGGTCGCCGCGGCCGGCGGCGAGGTGGTCGTGACGGACAGCGGCAACTCGGTCGACGACGCCCGGCAGGCCGCCGCGGACCTGCTCGATCGGCCGGACCGGCCTACCGCGATCATGGCGCACCACGACGCGCTCGCCGTCGGGGTGCTGCTGGCCGCGCGTGACCGCGGGCTGCGTGTCCCGCAGGACGTCGCCGTCATGGGCTTCGACGACGGTGAGCTGGCCACCGCCGCCGACCTGACCACGGTGCGCCAGCCGTTCGAGGAGTCCGGCAGCACCGCCCTGAGCGTGCTGCTCGGCCATCTCGGCGGCTCCGACCTGCGATCGACGACGGTGCTCGACGTCCGCCTGGTCAAGCGCTCGACCACCTGACCGGCGATCCGGCCTTCCCGCGGCGTCCGGCGCTCGCGCATAAAAGTGCTTCTAGAGAATCTCTTGACACTGTCTTCGCCGTGCGGTTTCGTGCATGTAACGCGGAGCCGCACCCGCTGGTTCGCCGAGGAGGTGTCCATGGACCTGGATCCGGCCGTACTCGCCCTGGATCTGACCCTCCAGGGAATGCGTAACTCCGGTGTAAGCGACGAATACGGCATTACGGTCGGCGAGATGGAACTGTGCCGCGATGGCTCGATGGTGACGGCGCCCCGCCAAGCACACGCGCGGTAGGCCCGCGCTTCCGACAGACCTGATTCCGCCGGCCCTCCCTCCGGCCGGAGAGGAACCTCTCGCAAGGAGTAGCAATATGTCAGCAAAAAGAATAAGAAAACCCGTCCTTGCGGCACTGGGTAGTGCCGCCGTACTGCTCGCCACGGCCTGCAGCGCGCCCGGCGGCGATGCCGGCTCGACCACCGGCGGTGCCACCAGCGCGGCCGCCGTGGCCACCTCGTGCGGAAGTGGCCCGGTCACGCTCAAGGGGTATTTCGAGACGGGCTTCCCTCTGCCCAAGCAGCTGGCCGACGAGTTCACCAAGCAGTTCCCGAACGTCAAGTGGGACATCCGTGAGGACCAGTTCGCGGTCATCACGCAGAACGCGCCGCGGGTGCTGGCCGACGACCCGCCGGACCTCATGCGTCTGCCGCAGGTTTCCGAGCTGGTCAAGGACGGCCTGCTGAAGAACCTCGACGGCTACGCGCAGGCGTACGGCTGGGACAAGTGGCCCGCCTCGCAGCTGGAGCAGATGCGGGTCGGCTCCAACGGTCAGCGCGGCGACGGCCCGCTCTACGCCCAGGGCCTGAACTTCAGCATGACCGGGGTGTTCTACAACAAGAAGCTCGCCGCGCAGATCGGGATGACCCAGGCGCCGGCCACGCTGGCCGACCTGGACTCCGCGCTGCAGAAGGCCAAGGACGCCGGGATCACGCCGATCAACCAGTTCAACGGCGGCGCCACCGGCGGACTGGCCTTCCCGCTGCAGAACCTCATGGCCGCGTACGGCGAACCGGGCCCGATCAACGACTGGATCTTCCAGAAGCCGGGCGCCACCATCGACACGCCCAGCAACCTGCAGGCCACCCAGCACCTCGAGAAGTGGATCAAGGCCGGTTACTTCGCGTCCGACATCAACTCGCAGGACTACGCGACGATGATGAGCCGCTTCATCGGCGGCAAGGCGCTGTTCATCTTCGACGGCGACTGGGAGTCCGGGAACCTGGACAAGCAGATGGCCGGCAACGTCGGGTTCTTCCTGATGCCACCGTCGCAGGCCGGTGGTAAGCAGGCCGCGATGTCGGCGCCGCTCACGTACGGGATCAGCGCGAAGGCCGCGAACGCCGACTGCGCCGCGTTCTTCCTCAACTGGGTGGCGACCAACCAGAAGGCGCGCGACATCGACGTGTCGGTGGGCGGATCGCACCCGATGGGCCCGTCCGACGCGTACATGCCGCCCGTGAAGGAAGGCTCGATCACGGCCGCCACGCTGGAAGCCGGCGCCACCATCGGCAAGGACAACGGGTCGATGGACTTCATCGCGAACGCGACCGGGGCCATCTACGCCAAGAGCTGGACGCCGCAGCTGCAGAAGCTCGCGGCCGGCCAGCAGACACCGGACGCGCTGCTCAAGTCGGTGCAGAAGGACTACGAGAGCCAGGTCAAGGGCTGATGCCGGCCCCGGTCACGGGACGGCGCGCGCGTCGCGCGCGCCGTCCCGGCGCCTGGCTGGGCTGGCTGTTCGTGGCCCCCGCGGCCGTCATGTACGCCGTCTTCGTCCTGCGCCCGCTCGGCCTCACCGTCCAGTACTCGTTCTACGACTGGAACGGGATCGGCGCGTCCACCTGGGTCGGGCTGGAGAACTACGCCCGGTTGTTCACCGAGCCCGAGCTGTTCGCGACGATCGTGCACGCCTTCGAGCTGATCCTGTTCTTCAGCCTGATCCCGGTGCTGCTGGGACTGTTCGTGGCGGCCACCATCCGCGGTATCGCGCAGAGCCGCCTGGCGCTGGTCGCCCGTACGGTGCTCTTCCTGCCGCAGGTCATCCCCCTGGTCGCGGCCGGGATCATGTGGAGCTGGCTGTTGTCCTCCACCGGCCTGGCGAACCAGCTGCTGTCCGCGGTCGGGCTGGGCGGGGTGACCCGCGCCTGGCTCGGCGACTTCGGCACCGCCCTGCCGGCCGTGGGCGTGATCGGCGCCTGGGTGCTGGTCGGGCTGTGCACGCTGCTCCTGCTGGCCGGGATGAGCAAGATCGATCCAGCGCTGTACGAGTCGGCCCGCCTCGACGGCGCCGGCCCGGTCCGCGAGTTCTTCGCCATCACGCTGCCCAGCCTGCGGCAGGAGATCGGCGTCTGCGTCACGGTGACCGTGATCGCCGCCCTGGCCAGCTTCGACGTCGTCTACATCTCCACCCAGGGCGGCCCCGGCAACTCCACCATGGTCCCCGGACTCGAGATCTTCTACCTCGCGTTCTCGGAGCGCGAGGTCGGCCGGGCGTCCGCCCTGGCGGTCGTCCTCATCGTCCTCGTTCTGGCCTGCGTCCTGCCCATCCAACGCCTCACCAGGGACGGATCCCGATGATCGTCAATCGCCGCGAAGTCCTGACCGGGCGGATCCTGCTCGTCCTGCTCATGGCGATCACCGTGGTGCCGTTCCTCAGCCTGTTCGTCACGGCGCTGCACCCTGCCGGGACGTACCCGTCGGGATTGTCCTGGCCGGCTCATCCGCACTGGGGGAACTTCACCGACGCCTTCCGGGCCGCGCACATGGGCGAGTTGCTGCTCTCCAGCGTCCTGATCGTGGCCGGCGTCGTCCCGATCTCGCTGCTGCTGGGCACGATGGCCGGCTTCGCCTTCGGCCACCTGCGCATGCCCGGTCACCGCGTCGGCTTCCTGATCTTCGTGCTGGGCCTGACCCTCCCGTTCGAGGGCATCATCACCCCGCTTTACTACCAGATCCGCGACCTCGGGCTGCTGAACACCCGATGGGCGATCATCCTGCCGCTGATCGGCCTGTTCATGCCGTTCTCGGTGCTGTGGATGCGGGCGCACTTCGTCACGATGCCCGACGAGCTGTCCGAGGCGGCGCGGATCGACGGCGCCGGCACCTGGCAGCTGTTCTGGCGCGTACACGTCCCGCTGTCGCGCCCGGCGCTGTCGTCGCTGGCGATCCTGCTGTTCCTCTGGACCTGGAACCAGTTCCTGCTGGCCATCGTCCTCGTCGACGACCCGGCCAAACGGACCATGGCCGGCGCGCTCGGCGCCTTCCAGGGCCAATGGGGGACCGACATCCCGCTGCTGTGCGCGGGCTCGTTGCTCATTCTCGCCCCGACGCTGGCGGTCTTCCTGATCTTCCAGCGACGCTTCGTGGCCGCTCTCCTGCAAGGTTCGATCAAGGGATGACCGCCCCGCACCGCCTCACCGACGCCCAGGTCCGGGACTTCATCCGCTACACCGATACCCGGCGCTGGCCGCTGCTCGGGCGCTTCCCCGTCGGGGAGGAACTGCACAGCGAACTGCTCGCCCAGATGCTCGGCTCTTCCCGGGACACCGTGCGGTCGATCGTCGGCGAATTCGCCTCGCGGGCCCGCCGGACCGCGGAAGAGATGCTCGCCGACCGCCGCTTCCGCGACTCGATCCGGGCGCTGCCGTTCGGGCCGGGGGACCGGGTCGTCGGAGTCGGCGACTCGGTCACCGCCGACCGGCTCGGCTGGTTCGAGCTGCTGTCCGCCGCGGCGGCGCTCGGCGGGCGGTCCGCCGGTGACATGGTCAACCTGGGCGTCAGCGGGAACACCACCGCCGACGTGCTCGAGCGATTCGACCTGCTGGAGGAGGCCCGGCCCAGCCATGTGCTGCTCATGCTCGGCACCAACGACGCCCGCTCGCACGGTCGCGCCGTCGCCTACCGCATGGTCAGTGCGGCGGAGACCGAACGCAACTTCCGTGCGCTCGTCGACCTCATCGTCACCGGGCTCGGCGCCGGCGTCACCGTCATCACGCCACCGGCGGTGGATCAGCGCCGCATCGACACGTCCTTCGCCGAGGCCGCCGTGGGATGGCGTGCCGACGATGTCGCCGAGGTCGCTGGCATCGCCCGTAAGGTCGCGCCGGCCGGCATCGATCTGCACGGCCTGACCAGCGATCACGTCGGGGGAGATTTCCTCGAGGCCGACGGCGTCCATCCCACCCCGGCCGGCCAGCGGCTCATCCTGACCCGCGTCGTCGCTCATCTCGCCGAGAGGCCGGCCACGATCGGCAGGCGCCGATGATCCCGGTCGAAGGCGCCGGGGTCCCGGTCCACCGTCCGGGCGCCCCGACGCCGGTCAGCCGGCGGATCGGGCCGGGACCGGAGTGTCGCCCCAATCGTGCCAAAGCGGCTCCGGTCAGTTCAAGATCCGACCATTCGGAAGACCCGTGCATAGCAGTTTTTCATCGGGCCATTACGGTCAGCCCAGCGGCGGCCGTACGAAGAATGAGCTGTCCGCGCGGAATTCCGCGCTCCCGTCGTACTGGTCGATCCACATTTGATCGCCGACATGGCGCAGGAAGAAGTTGCGGTAGTTGAACGATTCCAGCGAGATCGAGCCGGCGAGGAAGCCGGCGCGGGCGCAGAACGTCGCGTCCTGGCGGAACAGCACTGTCCCCTCGTCCGGGCTCAGCCGCAGCCGGAACGAGGAATGCCGTAGGTAGCGGCCGTCCGGCCGGCGGAACGAGAAGCACGACGGGTCGGCCAGGCCGGCGACGGCTCGCAGGCCGGCCCGTTCCCGCGCGGCCGGGTCGCTCGACGGGCCGACCGCGGCGAGCACGCCGGTGTCGCCCGTGACGGCGACGTATCGTCCAGCCGTGCCGGCCGATTCCAGCGAGACCCGGCCGATGGCGAGCGTTCCGGCCGTGACGCTGGGTGGAGGGCCGGCCGTGCCGGTCAGCCCGGGCGGGGGCGGCGCCGACCTGGTCCAGCCGGTCGTCGGGACGGTGACGCCGACGGCCAGGATGCCGGCGGTGACCGTGGCGGCGACCGGGTGTGCGGCCGCCGCCTGGACCGCGCGGCCCAGCCAGGAGACGACACCCGACGCGGCCGTCGCGCCCGAGCCGGCCGCCGCGCCGGTCGCGAGCGCCTTGGCCGCCACCGCGGCCGCGAGCGCGACCGGGACGGGCAGAAGGAACAGCCCGGTCATGAGCCGGTCGGTGGGCAGCAGCCGTCCGGTGGCGCGGGCGCACACCGGGCAGGACGACACGTGGCGCGCGAGCCGCTTGCGCCAGTACGGACTCGGCGTTCCGTCCCATCCGGCCATGAGGTCGCCGAGCACGTCGCAGCCGGGCATGGCCTCCAGCGCGGCGACGATCTGCCGGCTGGACTCGAGCTGTTCGCGCATCCGCTGCATCCGTACGCCGGCATACGCGATGGTCATTCCGAGGGCGGAGGCGACTTCGGCCCGGGTGAGCTCGCCGGCCATTTCCAGCCACCACAGCGAGAACGCCGTACGCTCGTCCGCGCCCATCCAGGACAGCGCGTGTCCCACCTGCTTCCGTTGACCGGACAGCTCCACCCGCAGCAGCGCCGGTCCTTCCACCTCGGCGCCGGCGTCCGGGCGGCCTATCGCGACATCCAGCGGAGCCTGACGGTGGGCAGCGAGATCCTCCCGGGACAGGTGGGTGCCGATCTGGCGTACGGCGATGGCGGCCAGCCACGGCCGGAAGCTGCCCGCCGAGCGCAGGTCCGGAAGCTGCCGCAGGGCGCGTACCAGCACGTCCTGCACGACGTCGTCGACCGCCGGGTCATCGTGCAGCGCGCGCCGGACGAGGTTGTAGACCATCGGCAGGTGCCGGCGGATCAGTTCGTTCAGTGCGGACCGGTCGCCGGCCCGCGCGGCGACGACGAGCGCGTCATCGCCGGCGCGGGACGGTTGAACCAACACGATGTCCTGACTATGACAAGGGAAAGTGAACGCTCACATTCTGCGACCACATGCTATGAGCGCGGACCCTCATATTCAAGACGGTGTTTGCCGACCAGGCCATTGTCTACGTTTCAATCCGTTGCCCGAATTCCATTTTCGAGCGTCGAGAGAAACCGTCGGCGTCAGGCCGGGAAATTCACCCGCGCCGGAGCGGTCCGGTTCACGGTGGTGCCGTCGCCGAGCTGGCCGGCCGGGTTGTAGCCCCAGCACCACAGTGTCCCGTCGGCTCCGGCGGCGCAGGCGTGATAGGCGACGTCGAGGCTGCCGGTCCAGCCGGCGGCGTCACCGACCCGCGTCGGGGCGTACCGGTTGACGGTGGTGCCGTCGCCGACCTGGCCGGCCATGTTGTTGCCCCAGCACCAGAGGGTGTGGTCGGTGCGGGTCGCACAGGTGGTGTTGAAGCTCGCGCCGACGGAGGCCCAGGTGGTGCCGTCGCCGACCCGCATCGGGGTGGTCTGGTACGTGGTGGCGGCGCCCAGCTGCCCGTACCCGTTCTCGCCCCAGCACCAGAGGGTTCCGTCGGAGCGGACCGCGCAGGTGAAGGCGTACCCGGCCGTGACGCCGGTCCAGGTGGTGGCGGTGCCGACCTGGGCCGGGGTGGCGGTGTAGCTGAGGATGCCGAGGCCGAGCTGCCCGGTCGTGCTGTCGCCCCAGCACCACAGGGTGCTGTCGGTCCGGATGGCGCAGGTGTGCGCGAAGCCGGTCGTGACCCGGGCCCAGGTGGTCGCCGTGCCGACCTGGACCGGTGTGGTGGCGTAGTAGACGTCGATGCCGATGCCCAGCTGGCCCAGGCGGTTGAAGCCCCAGCACCAGAGCGTGCCGTCGGTGCGCACGGCACAGGTGTGGCTGTCGCCGGCGCTGACCGAGGCCCACGTCGTGGCGGTGCCGACCTGCACCGGGGTGCCGCGGTCGGTGGTGGTGCCGTCGCCGAGCTGGCCGCGGCGGTTGCTGCCCCAGCACCAGAGCGTGCCGTCGGTGCGGACCGCGCAGGTGTAGCTCGTGCCGGCGTCCACCGTGGCCCAGGTGGTGGCGGCGCCGACCTGGGCCGGGGCGGAGTGGCTCGTGGTGGTGCCGTCGCCGAGCTGGCCGCTCTCGTTGCCGCCCCAGCACCACAGCGTTCCGCCGGTGCGGACGGCGCAGGTGTGCGAGTAGCCGGTGCCGATGACGGCCGGAGCGGGACTGGCGGCCGCGGCGGCCGGGCCGGTGACGCCCCAGATGAGTGCCGCGACGGCGGCGGAGATCAGCGCCGCGACGACGATCGATCGGCGTCTGGCGCGCGGGCGGTCGTCCGGAAATCTGTTCATGTCGTTTCCCCAGCGATTCGATGCGTGAACGGTGGTGGCTCCGTTGCCGCGGGTCGCGGACGACCCATCAGTTCATAGCATCGACCCCAATGCATTGACCAGAAGCAATATGTTGAGGCTTGGTCGAACGCTGCGCGACTTTGGCCGAGAAATCTGCATAACAGGTTTTCAGTAAATATTTGAGTGCCGAATACGTTCGAGTCCCGGCTCCGGAAGTTTCGGAACCGAAAGATCTCGACATGGGCGGCGGGCGTGGCGGGCTACCTGATCGGTGGTTGATTGCCATCCGGAAATAGCAGGCAAACGCACATGGATCGGGGCAGATCTTGCGCGATGGCGGGGCAAGAAACTTCCGCGAACTTCCGGTAATTGTTGACACGCGAGCGGTCTCCGGATGATGATGTCGCCACGGATGGTTAGACCCCTATCGATGAGGTCCGCCGCGATCCGGCTCTCCCCGGGCCGGTCGACTGACACCCCAGAGAATCGCTACCTGCGGGTGCGGCGCCGATGTGCCTTGCCGTCGCTCAGGCATTCGGCTCCCGCCGGCAACGTCCTGCTGTCCGTATGTCCCCCGAGTCCTCCGGAAAGGACGTATCGATGAACCACACAACAGCTCAGCCGGGGCGCCGCGGGCGCCGCCGCACGCGGTTGTTCCTCGGCCTGGCCAGCACCGTGGCCATGGCCGTGGCCACGGTGGGCGTCGCTGGCGTCGCCCACGCCGAGGCGGACCGCACGATCACTTCCAACTCGACCGGCACCCACAACGGGTACTTCTACTCGTACTGGAAAGACAACGGCAACGTCACCATGAACCTGGGCGCCGGCGGCAACTACAGCGTCCAGATGAGCAGCATCAACAACTCCGTCGTCGGCAAGGGCTGGAACCCGGGCTCGACCAGCCACACGGTCAACTACTCCGGCTCCTTCAACTGCGGCGGCAACTGCTACCTGGCCCTGTACGGCTGGATGACCAACCCGCTCGTCGAGTACTACATCGTCGACAACTTCGGCTCGTACAACCCGAGCTCGGGCGCCACCCGGCTGGGCTCGGTCACCACCGACGGCAGCACCTACGACCTCTACCGCACCCAGCGGGTCAACCAGCCCTCCATCCAGGGCACCGCGACGTTCTACCAGTACTGGAGCGTCCGTCAGCAGCACCGCACCGGCGGCACGATCTCGGTGGGCAACCACTTCAACGCGTGGCGGCAAGCCGGCCTGCAGCTGGGTAGTCCGAACTACCAGATCCTGGCCACCGAGGGCTACCAGAGCAACGTCAGCTCCAACATCACGGTCAGCGAAGGCTCCGGCGGTGGCGGTGGCGGTGGCGGCGGTGGCGGTGGCGGTGGCGGCGGCGGTTGCACGGCCAGCCTTTCCGCCGGACAGAAGTGGAGCGATCGCTACAACCTCAACGTGGCGGTGTCCGGTTCCAGCAACTGGACCGTGACGATGAACCTCGCCTCCCCGTCGGTCGTCAGCTCGACCTGGAACACCAGCGCCAGCTGGCCCAGTCAGTACGTGATGGTCGCCAAACCGAATGGAAGCGGCAACAACTTCGGTGTCACGATCATGGCGAACGGCAACTGGACCTGGCCGTCAGTCTCCTGCAGTGCCGGCTGACCACCGGCACATCCCACCAACCTGACCCACGGCGCGGCGGCTTCGGCTGCCGCGCCACAACCCCGAAAAGGCCGTGATGCGACGACCGTCGAGGGGGCCGGTCCTCCTGGCGTACGCCGCCTTCGTGCTCGTCGGCGTGAACGCCGGCGTCACCGGCGTGTTGCTGGCCGCGCAGATGGACGACTACGGCGTCTCCCGGGCAACGCTCGGCCTCACCTTCTTCGCCGGCTCGGCCGGGTTCGTGCTGGCCGGAGTCACCGCCGGCGCGCTGATCCACCGATTCGGCACCCGGATCGCGGTGGCGACCGGCGGCTGCGTGTACGTGCTCGCCGCCCTGTACGCGGGCACTCGACCGCCATTCGTGGCGCTCGTCGTACTCCAGATCGCGTCCGGCTACGGGGTCGGGTTGCTGGAGTCCCTGCTCAACGCGTACCTGTCCGCCCTGCCGAACGCGACCACGCTGCTCAACCGGCTGCACGGCTTCTTCGGCGTCGGGGCGCTGCTCGGTCCTCCGATGGCGGCCGGGATCGTGGCCGTCGCCTCCTGGCCCACGGTCATGCTGCTGCTCGGGGCGGTGGCCGTCCCGCTCACGGCCGGCTTCCTGATCGTCTATCCGCGTGCGGGGTCGGATCCGGCCGCGGCCAAGCCGGAGTCGCCGGCCCCGGGCCGCCTGGCCGGTCTCGCGGCACGGCAGCGGGGCGTTCTGCTCGGCGCTGCGCTGCTCACCGTCTACGTAGGACTCGAGCTGGGCATGGGGAACTGGGCGTTCGGCTACCTCGTCCAGACGCGGGGACAGGCCGAGGTGCTCGCCGGGTACGCGGTCAGCGGTTACTGGTTCGGGCTCACCGCCGGCCGGTTCCTGCTCGGTCCGATCGCCACCCGGTTCGGCCTCACCGCGGCCGGCCTGATGCGGACCTGCCTCGTCGGCGTCTCCGTCGTCACCGCGCTGACCTGGCTGCTGCCGGGCCAGGCCGCCGCCGCGGCGGGTCTGGTCCTGCTCGGCTTCTTCCTCGGGCCGATCTTCCCGACCGCGATGGCCGTGGCGCCGCGGCTCACCACCGAGCGTCTGGTGCCGGCCTCGATCGGCATCATGAACGCGGGATCGGTCGTCGGTGGCTCGCTGTTCCCCTGGCTCGCCGGCGCGATCGCCGGGGGCGTGGGGGTCTGGACCCTGCTTCCCTTCACGCTGGCCCTGTCCCTGCTCCAGCAAGTGATCTGGTGGCCGATGGCCCGGCGGGTCGGCGCCCACCCGGAATCGCCGTCCCGCACCACCGGCTCAGCCGCACGCTCATGACCGCAGCGCCCGGGTGATGCCCTGCGCGGTGGCCCGCACCGCCGGGGCCAGCGCGGCCGGCAGGGCCGTTCCGGACGTCACCACGATCGACACGGCCGCTACCACCTCGCCGTCGGCGGCCCGGATCGGCGCGGCGACCGAGAGCGAGTCCATGGTCACCTGGCGGTCGTTCACGGCGAAACCGTGCGCCCGGACGTCAGCGAGGATCTTGCGTAGTGCGTCCGGGTCGACGACGGTGAGCGGGGTGAACCGGGTGAGGGGACCGGCCAGCACCGCCTCCTGAATGTCGGTCGGCGCATGGGCCAGCAGCACCCGGCCGACGCCGGTGGGATGCAGGGGGAAGCGGCCGCCCACCCTGGTCAGCACGGGAACGGCGTGCCGGCCGGCCAGCCGCTCCACGTAGACCGATTCGACGCCCTCGCGGACCGCCAGCTGGACATTCTCCCGGGTCACGGCGAACAGGTCCTCCATGTACGGCAGGGCCCGCTCGCGCAGACCGAGGCCGCGCGGGGCCAGCGAGGCGATCTCCCAGAGCCGCAGGCCGACCCGGTACCGGCCGTCGGCGTCGCGCTCCAACAGGCCGCAGTGAACCAGCTCGCCCACGAGGCGGTGGGTGGTGGTCAGGGGCAAACCGGCGCGGCGGGCCAGCTGGGTCAGTGTCAGGGCCGGCCGGTCCGAGGTGAACGCCGTCAACACTTGGGTGGCGCGCCGCAGCACCGGCCCGGTCTCGCCCCTGGAACTCATAGGTCCAGGATCAGGCGTGGACCGGCCGCGCGGGACACGCAGATGAACATCGTGTCGTTCGCCGCCCGTTCGCCCGGCGTCAGCAGGCTGTCCCGATGGTCGACCTCCCCACCGAGCACAGCGGTCTCACAAGTGCCGCAGGTTCCTTCGGTGCACGACCAGAGCACCTCGACACCCGCGTCCTCGACCGTCCGCAGGATCGACCGGCCGGGTGGCACGGTCAGGGTGCGGCCGGTGCGGGCCAGCTCCACCTCGAACGAGTCGGTGCGAACCGGTTCGCCGTGCTCGTTCGGGTCCCTCGGGGCGAAGCGCTCCAGATGCAGCGGGCGGCCCGGGCAGCGCTGCTCGATCGCCGTCAGCAGCGGTTCCGGCCCGCAGCAGTAGATCGGCGTGTCGGCCGGCTCGTCCGCGAGGATTCCATCCAGGTCGAGCAGGCCGGTTTCGTCCTGCGGACAAATCAAGACCCGGCCGCCGTACGCGGAACGGAGCGCGGATCGGAACGCCATGGAACCGCGGCTGCGGCCGCCGTAGTGGAGCCGCCATTCCGCTCCGCGCGCCGCGGCGGCGGCAATCATGGGCAGCAGCGGGGTGATGCCGATGCCACCGGCGACGAACAGATAGCGGGGAGCCGGCACGAGCGGGAAGTGGTTGCGCGGGCCGCGAACCTCGACGAGGTCGCCCTCGGCCAGCTTGTCGTGCAGTGCCCGCGAGCCGCCGCGGCCGTCCGGCTCGCGGAGCACGGCGATGCGCCAGACCGTGCGGTCGGCCGGGTCTCCGCAGAGCGAGTACTGCCGCACGACGCCCGCGGCCGGCACCACGTCGATGTGCGCACCCGGCGTCCAGGACGGCAGGTCGGACCCGGACGGATCGCGCAGGTCGAGAACCACGACACCGTCGGCGACCACCTCGCGCCGGACCAACGACAGCCGCATCACGGGGCTTCCCGGCGTACGAAGGATGGATGGTTTTGATGGTCTGGCCAATGGTTTGGATGGTCCAGCAGCCATTTCCACATCGCGACCGGATCGTCCGCGACCGATTCGGCGCCGCAATGGCAGCGCCCGCGCAACTGGTCGGAGCCCGGCACCCAGTCGACCTGCAGCACCTTCCGGCCGGTCATCGGAGTTTGGCGATCAGCCGGCGAGCGGCGAGGCCGCCGGTGTCGATGTTGATCGACAGTTCCTGGTATCCGTCCGGCTCGGCGGCGATGACCCGCTCGAGGACGTTGAGCGCGGCCACGTCCTGCAGGACGACGGTCCGGTTGTTCTCCTCGAGGAAGCCGGACACGCCCTGGTCGTCGAGGGCGAAATCGCGGGCGACGGCCCAGAAGTCGTGCGTCGAGTGCTCGGTCTCCGGGGTGAGCGCGTAGACCACCTCGACGTGGAACGCGTCGGGGTCGGCGCCGTCCGCGCCAGGCAGCACCCCGACCGGCGCGATCCGGCTGTGCAGCAGATAGAGGCAGGGCGGCGTGAACTCGATGTCCTGCCAGCGGGTGATCCGGCCGGTGATGCCGGTGCTCTTGGCGTAGAACGGCGGGCAGGCGGCATCGGCCATCCGCCGGGAGACGTGGACGATCCCGGCCTCCTCGTCGACCCGGGTGACGATCGGTGTCTCGGCGACCTCCGGCGTGCCGATGTAGCCGCCGTGCAGATAGGTCTCGTGGGACAGGTCGAGCAGGTTGTCGACGAGCAGGCTGTACCGGGCGGCCAGCGGTTCCATTCCGGAGACCGCGGTCCAGCCCGGCATGTCGAGCCACGGCGCTCGGGGGACGCGGGTGGAGCCGGCGTTGGCCCGATCGCCGATGAAGACCCAGACGAAGCCGTCCAGCTCGGTCACGGGGTATGAGGTGAGCCGGGCCGTACGCGGGATCCGGGTCTGGCCCGGCACGGCCACGCAGGCGCCGCCCTGGTCGTAGGTGAAGCCGTGATAGCCGCAGACCACGGTGTCGCCGGCGAGGTGGCTGGGGGCCTGCGAGAGCGGGAATCGCCGGTGGACGCAGCGGTCGCTCATCGCGGCGACGGCGCCGGCCTCGGTGCGCCAGAAGAGGATGGACTCGCCGCAGACGGTCCGGCTGAACAACTCCCGGCCGATCTCCCGGCCGTACGCCGCCACGTACCACTGGTTCCGCACGAATTCGCTCATCGGCTCAGCGTGACGGCAGTCACCCCGGCGCCGGTCGGGCTCTTCCGGATTTCGGAAGCAACCGCCGGTCGTGTCAGTTCGGTCCGAGTGCTCCGGTCGTCGGCACATCGATCCGGGTGCCGCGGCGCAGCAGCACGCCGCCGAGACCGAGCGTCCACACCAGGGAGGCCAGGACGCCGATGCAGCCGACGGTGAGCCCGAGCCGCACGCCGAGCAGCTGACCGGTGAGCCCGCCCGCCGCCGCGCCCACCGTGATCGACCCGTAGGAGATCGCCCGCGTCGTCGCGTTCACCCGGCCGCGGAGCGCGTCGGGCACGCGGATCTGCCGCACCGTCAGCAGAATCACCGACGAAATCGCGGCCGTGAACCCGTTCGCCGCGAAGACGCCGCCGAGCACCGAGATGAGCACCACGGTGCCCCATTCCGGCTGCGCGAAGGGCAGCACGAGGAAAATCGCGTCGACGCCCGCGCACCAGAGGCACGCCTGCAGGGCGCCGAGCCGCCGGGACACCGCCGGCGCGACCGCGGCCCCGAGCAGCGCGCCGACGGCGCCGATCGACAGGACGAGGCCGAACTGGCCGGCCGTGAGCCCGAGCCGTCGTACGGCGTCGATGGTGAACAACACCTTGATCCACTGCTCGAACGGGTTGTAGATGGCGGAGAAACCGACGGCCCACAACAGCACCGGGTCGCGCACGAGGAACCGCACCCCTTCGGCGATCGCGGGCAGCAGCCGGAGGTGCTGCCCGGACGGCGCCGCCTCGACGCCGCGGATGCGGAGCAGCGACATCGCCGACACCGCCGACGTCACGACCTGCACCGCCAGGGCGCCCGCGGCGGAGACGGCCTGCACGAGCAGACCGCCGATCCCGGGTCCGGCGATGAGCGCGACCGACTCGGTCGACTGCAGGCGGCTGTTCGCCACATCCAGCCGCTCCGGCGGCACCAGCGACGGCAGGTACGACTGGTAGCCGACCTCGTAGAGCACCGAGCAGCACCCGAGCAGCAGGGACAACGCCACGAGCAGCTCGAACCCGAGGGCGCCGACCAAAGTCAGAACCACGAGCGCGAGCAGCACGACCGCGCGACCGATCTCGGCCGCGACCAGCAGCGGCCGGCGCCGCATCCGATCGAACAGCACCCCGAGCGGCAGGGCGATAAGGAGGAACGGGAGCCACTGAACGGTCACGATCGCGCCGACCTGGCCCGGCGAGACACCCAGCGTCAACACCGCCAGCAGCGGCAGAGCCACCGCCGTGATCTGCATCCCGAGCGAGGTCACCGCGGTCGCGAACCACACCCGCCGGAAGTCCGCTCCAAGCCGCTGCACCGACACGTCCACCACCGAACTCCCTTCACGCGACGCGGGGCTTCGTCGTCCATCGATGGATCAATCCTCGATCGAAGGGGAGGCGCCCACATCGGAAGGGCTCACCTATTTCCTGCTCAGCGATGGTGGGCGGCGGCCTAGGCATACCTAGTCACACGCCGACGGCCGGCCTGCGCGAGGCGCGGACCGGCCGTCGGGGCAAACGGAATCAGGCGGCTGGGCGGCCCACCGCCGTGGCCGGGTCGCCGTCGACCGCGGCCTGCAGCAGTGGGGTCAGCTTCTCCAGGAGGAACGGCAGGCTCAGCGGGGTGATGAACGAGGTGGCCGCGCCGACCAGTTCCTCATTCTCCAGGTAGATGTCGCGGCCCTCGGTCTTCACCTTGAGCTTCGAGTAGAGCGGATCGGCCTCCACCTTCGCCTTGTCGGTGTCGTACTTGTCGACCAGCCAGATCAGCACGTCGGTGTCGAGCAGGTCGGTGCGTTCGCGGCTCAGGTTCGCGCCGAACTCCTTGCCGGTGATCTGGGCGAGACCGTCCGGCAGCTTGAAGCCGAGGTCGGTGAGGAAGCGCCCGCGCGCGTCCTCCGGGCCATAGACGTAATAGCCCTCGTACGTGGTCGCCATGAGGCCGGTCGCGCCGTTGAACTTCGGGTTCGCGGCCTTGACCGCCTCGAACTTCGCCTGCACGTCGGCGACGACCTTCTCGGCCTGCTCGGACCGCCCGACCGCCTTGCCGACCGTCCGAGTGACCTCCTGCCAGGAAACGCCGTAGTCGACCTGGTTCTTCGGCTGGGCGAGCACCGGGGCGATCTTCGACAGCGTGTCGTACTCCTGCTTCGTCAGGCCGGAGTACAGGCCGATGATCAGGTCGGGCCGCAGCGCCGCGACCTTTTCCACCTGTACGCCGTCGGTGTTGGTGAGCACCTGCGGCCTCGGGTTGCTGCCGAGCGCGGCCTCGGCCCACGGCCAGATCGCGCCGGGCTTCTCGCCGAACCACTCGGTGGTGGCCACCGGCACCACGCCGAGCGCGAGCAGCGCGTCCTGCTCGACCAGTCCGACCACGACGATCCGCTTGGGCTCGGCCTTGACGGTCGTGGTGCCGTACTTGTTGTCGATCGACACGGGGAACGCGTTGGCGGCGGGAGCACCGCTGGTCGAGGACGCCGCCGGCTCCTCGGTGCCGCTCCCGCCGCATGCCGCGAGAACGAGCAGGAGCGCAGACGCCGCCGTCGCGCCGACGGTCCGCCGGATATGGGTAAGCCGCACGGCTGATCCTTTCTGCCTCAAGGGGAGGCCGACAGGGGATGGCCTCCGACCCGCAGTGTAGGTTAGCCTCACCTAATCACACGACCTCGGAGGGATGGAAACGCGTGACCGCAGGCACCGGGGTCCGACCGGCGCCGGCGAGCGTCCCGCCGGACGGAGAGCCGGATCAGAAGCCGGCCTCGCGCGCCGCGCGCCGCTGGACCGGGCTCGCCGTCGGAATCGCTCTCCTCGCCGGAGCGGTGGCGCTGAGCATCGCGGTCGGCAGCCGCACGATCGGTCTGTCCACTGTGTGGCATGTGCTCTGGCACAACGACGGAACACCGGAAGCCGTCATCGTGCACCAGCTGCGCCTGCCGCGGACGGTGCTCGGCATCGGCGTGGGCGCCGCGCTCGGCCTGGCCGGCACGCTCATGCAGGCGCTGACCCGCAACCCGCTCGCCGAGCCCGGCCTGCTCGGGGTCAACCTGGGCGCCTCCACCGCGGTGGTGCTGGCGATCGCGTTCCTCGGCGTCGCCTCGCCCGCCGGCTACATCTGGTTCGCCTTCATCGGCGCCGGGCTGACCTCGGTCACCGTGTTCGCGCTCGGTGGCTCCGGCCGCGCCCCGACCCCCGAACGGCAGGTGCTGGCCGGCGTCGCGTTCACGTCGGTGCTCGGCGCGATCGTCTGGGCGATCCTGGTGTCCAAGCGCGAAGTGTTCGACCGCTACCGGCACTGGGACGTGGGCTCGCTCGCCGACCGGGAGACCTCGACGATCGTCCAGCTCGCCCCGTTCATCGTGGCCGGCGTGGTGCTCGCGCTGGCGCTGGGCCGGCAGCTGAACGCGCTGGCGCTCGGCGACGAGTCGGCCACCTCGATGGGCGCGAAGCCCGGCCGGATCCGCGCGCTCGGCATGATCGCGATCACCCTGCTGTGCGGGGCCGCCACCGCCGCGTCCGGGCCGATCTGGTTCCTCGGGCTCGCCGTCCCGTACGCGGCGCGGATGTTCGTCGGCTCGGACCACCGCTGGATCCTGGCGTACGCGCTGGTCCTCGGCCCGACGCTGCTGCTCGTCTCGGACGTGATCGGCCGCGTGCTGGTCGCCCCGGCCGAGCTGCCGGTCGGCGTGGTCACCGCGTTCCTCGGCGCACCGCTGTTCATCGCGCTGTGCCGCCGACGCCGGCTGAGTGTTCTGTGACCGCCCCGGGTCTCCACCTCACCAGGGTGGGCGGCGCGCGGCGGATCGTCATCGGCAGCCGGTCCGGCCGCCTCTCGCTGCGGATGCCGTTCCGCTCGGCGCTCGCCGGCACCGGCCTGCTGCTGGTCTCCCTGGGCGTCTCGCTGGTCAGCCTGACCTCGGGCGACTTCCCGGTGCCGGTGGCCGACGTGCTGAAGAGCCTGATCGGGCAGGGCGACGCCGGCACCGACTTCATCGTCCAGGAACTGAGGCTGCCCCGGGTGCTGATCACGCTGCTGGTCGGCGCGGCGTTCGGGGCCAGCGGCACGATCTTCCAGGGTCTGACCCGCAACCCGCTCGGCAGCCCGGATTTCGTCGGCCTGACCGTGGGCGCGGCGACCGGCGCGCTGGTGGTGATCCTGCTGCTCGGCGGCGGCGGGTTCGGCGTGGCGATCGGCGCGATCGCCGGTTGTCTGGCCACCGCGGTCGCCATCTACCTGCTCGCGTTCCGCCGCGGTGTGCAACCGTTCCGCCTGGTGCTCATGGGCATCGGCGTCTCCGCGCTGCTCGAGGCGGCGAACTCGTACCTGATCTACCGGGCCCAGCTGGACGAGGCGGTCGCCGCGCAGGTCTGGCTGATCGGCAGCACCAACGGGCGCGGCTGGACCGAGGTGACGCTGGTCGGCGTCGCGGTCGTCGTGCTCCTGCCGATCGTGCTCTACCACGGCCGGCACCTGGACATGCTGGCGCTCGGCGACGAGACCGCGACACTGCACGGCGTCCCGGTCGAGCGCAGCCGGGCGGTCCTCGCGCTCTCCGGGGTGGGCCTCGCCGCCGCGGCCACCGCCGCGGCCGGGCCGATCGCGTTCGTGGCGCTCGCCGCCGGACCCCTGGCCGGCCGGCTCACCCGCTCGCCGCACGCCGGAATCCTGCCCGGCGCGCTGATGGGCGCGGCGCTGCTGAGCGTCAGCGACTGGCTCGCCCAGCACGCGTGGCCCGGCGGGGACATCCCGGTCGGCAACGTCACCGCCGCGCTCGGCGGCATCTACCTGACCTGGCTGCTGGTCCACGAGCGACGGAGAGTGGCATGAGCACGAACGACCCGCGGCTCCAGACGGAGACCCTGACCCTGGCCTACGACAAGCGGGTGATCGTCGACCGGCTCGACGTGCGGATCGCCGACGGGTCGTTCACGGTGATCGTCGGCCCGAACGCGTGCGGCAAGTCCACCCTGCTGAAGTCGCTGGCGCGCGTGCTCAAGCCGCGGGCGGGCGCGGTTCTGCTGGACGGGCAGGCGATCGCCTCGTACCCGTCGAAGCAGGTCGCCAAGCGGCTGGGCATGCTGCCGCAGTCGCCGGTGGTGCCGGGCGGGATCGTGGTCGAGGAGCTGGTGGCTCGCGGCCGGTTCGCGCACCAGAAACTCCTGCGGCAATGGTCGCCCGAGGACGAGGCCGCGGTGGCCGGCGCGATGCGGCAGACCGAGGTGACCGACCTGGCCGACCGGTTCGTCGACGAGCTCTCCGGCGGGCAGCGGCAGCGCGTGTGGCTGGCGATGGCGCTCGCCCAGCAGACCCCGATCCTGCTGCTCGACGAGCCGACCACCTTCCTCGACCTGTCCCACCAGTTCGAGGTGCTCGACCTCTGCGCCGACCTGCACGAGCAGGGCCGCACCATCGTCGCGGTGCTGCACGACCTGAACCACGCCTGCCGGTACGCCACCGAGCTGATCGTGATGAAGGACGGCGCGGTGCTCGCCCAGGGCGCGCCGGCCGAGGTGATGACCGAGGACCTGGTCGAGCGGGTGTTCTCGATGCCCTGCCGGGTGATGAACGACCCGGAGACCGACACCCCGATGGTCGTTCCGGCGAGCCGGGAACGCCGCCGGGCCGGGTCGTCGAGGGTGTCCGCGTGAGCGGGGTCCTCCGGGAAGCACTGAAGGGGCAGCGCCGCACTCTGATCCTCGCGACCGCGATGGTCACCGGGCATCAGGCGGGCGAGGCCGCGGTCCCGTTCCTCATCGGCGTGATCATCGACAAGGCGGTCGACGGCGGCGTGGACCAGTTGGTCCTCTGGCTCGGCGTGCTGGCCGCCGTCTACGTGACGCTCAGCTACAGCTACCGCTGGGGCGCCCGATTCGGCGAGCGCGCCTCGGAGCGGGCCGCGCACGAGTTGCGGATGCGAATCACCCGGCGGGTGCTGCACGAGCGCGGCGGCGCCGAGACCGACCGGATGCCCGGCGCTCTGGTGTCGATAGCGACCAGCGACGCTTCCCGGGTCGGCGCGGTGGCGGTCGCGGTCACCTACGCGATCGCGGCGAGCTTCGGCCTGATTTTCGCGGCGGTCCTGTTGCTGAACATCTCGATCCCGCTCGGGCTGGTGGTTCTGCTCGGCACCCCGCCTCTGCTGTGGCTGATCCGCAAGGTCGGCGAGCCGCTCGAGGAGCGCAGCGAGGTCGAGCAGGAGCACGGCGCGCACGCCTCGGGCATCGCGGCCGACCTGGTCGCCGGTCTGCGAGTGGTGAAGGGGCTGCGGGCCGAGAGCGCCGCGGTGGACCGCTATCGGCAGCGCAGCCGTCACGCGCTGACCGCGACCGTGCGGGCCGCTCGGGCCGAGGCCGCCTATCAGGGCGTGGTGCTGTCACTCAGCGGCGCGTTCCTCGCGGTGGTCGCGGTCGTCGGCGGTCTCTTCGCGGTGCGCGGCGATCTGAGCGTCGGTCAGCTGATCTCCACGCTCGGTCTGGCCCAGTTCCTCGTCAATCCCATGTCGACATTCGCCTGGGTGGGTGCCGATTGGGCGCAGGGCCGGGCCTCCGCGCGTCGCGTGCAGGCCGTGCTGGACGCGCCCGAGGCAATCAAAACCGGCGATCAAAAGCCTTCCCGTCCCGTACGAGGTGAGCTCACGATCCGCGGCATCCGAGGCGGGATCGACCTCGACGTCGCGCCCGGCGAACTGGTCGGGATCGTCGCGAGCGACCCGGCCGACGCCGCCGACCTGATCCGCTTGCTGGGCCGCGCCTACGACCCCGCCGACGGCCGCATCGAGCTGGACGGGCGGGCGCTGACCGTCCTGGCCCCGGAGCCGTTGCGGGCGGCGCTCCTGGCCACTGAGCACCACACCGACATCTTCGACGGCACCGTGCGCGACGCGGTCTCCCTCGGCGGCCGGGCGGACGCGCGTACGGTCGCCGCGGCGGTTATCGCGGCCGGCGCCGACGAGGTGGCCCGCACCCTGCCCGACGGCCTGGACACGATGCTCGACGACCGGGCGCGCTCGCTCTCCGGTGGCCAGCGGCAGCGGATCGCGCTGGCCCGCGCGCTCGCCGGAGAGCCGCCGGTGCTGGTCGTGCACGACCCGACCACCGCGGTCGACGCCGTCACCGAGGCCCGGATCGCGGGACGGCTGCGCACGATGCGCGCGGGCCGCACGACCGTGCTGATCACCACGAGCCCCGCTCTGCTCGCGATCACCGACCGGGTGATCGTGGTGCGCGACGGCAAGGTCCGCACCGACGGCACCCACGCCGGCCTGGTCGCCGAGGACGCCGAATACCGGGAGACCGTGCTGGCATGAGCGAAACGACCCTGCTGCCGATCGCGACCGGCCGGCGGACCCGCGCCCAGCTGAAGGCGCTCGCCCGGCCGCTGCGGCGGCGCCTGGCCGGCGCGATGCTGCTGATGGTCGCGGGCACGATCGCCGGTCTGGTCACCCCGCCGCTGCTCGGCCACATCGTCGACCTGGCCACCTCCGGGGGCGGTACGACCGACTTCGTGCTGACCGGGGTGGGGCTGATCGCCGGCGCGCTCGGCGAGGCGGTGCTGGCCGGGATCGGGTTCGCGCTGCTCGCCCAGGTCGGCGAGAGCATGCTGGCCGGGCTCCGCGAGCGGTTCGTCGCATCGGCTCTGCGCCTGCCGCTGGAGCAGGTCGAGCGGGCTGGCGCGGGCGACCTCACCTCGCGGGTGACCAACGACGTCACGGTGGTCGCCGAGGCGGCCCGCAGCGCGCTGCCCGAGTTCGTCCGGGCGATGCTCACGATCGTCCTGACCCTGGCCGGGATGGCCGTGCTGGACTGGCGTTTCCTGCTCGCCGCGCTGATCGCGGTGCCGGTGCAGGCCTACACCGTCCGGTGGTACGCCCGGCGGGCCGTGCCGCTCTACGCGAAGCAGCGGATCGCGGTCGCCGACCAGCAGCACCACCTGCTCGCCACGATCGACGGCGCTCCGACCATTCGCGCGTTCCGGCTCGCTCCCGAGCACCGGGACCGGGTCGGCGCGAAGTCCGAGCAGGCGGTCGACCTGTTGCTGCGCGGGGTGGCCCTGCAGACCCGGTTCTACGCGCGGCTGCACGTCGCCGAGTTCGCCGGGCTCGCCGCCGTGCTCGCAACGGGGTTCTTCCTGGTGCGCGGCGACGTGGTGAGCATCGGCACGGCGACCGCCGCGGCGCTCTACTTCCACGGGCTGTTCTCGCCGGTCAACACCGCGCTGGCGCTGGCCGACGACGCACAGGCGGCCGCCTCGGGACTGAACCGGCTGGTCGGCGTGGCCGACATCGACGTGCCCGAGCGGGAGCCGGCCGTGATCGGGCCGGGACCGGATGCGGTCGTCGTACGCGATCTGGGTTTTGCCTATGTTCCGGACCGCCCGGTGCTGGCCGGCGTCGACCTGACGATCGGACGGGGCGAACGGGTGGCGGTGGTCGGCTCCAGCGGCGCCGGGAAGACCACCCTGGCCAAGGTGATCGCCGGGGTGCACGAGCCCACCACGGGCCGCGTCGAGGTGCCGGCCGGCGAGGTCGCGCTGATCACCCAGGAGGTGCACGTGTTCGCCGGGCCGCTCGGCGACGATCTGCGCCTGGCCCGGCCGGACGCCTCCGACGAGGAGGTACGCGCGGCACTGGCCGAAGTGGACGCGCTGGGCTGGGTCGAGCAGCTGCCGGACGGCCTGGACACCGAGGTCGGCTCGGGCGGGCACGCGCTCACCGCGGCCCAGGCCCAGCAGCTGGCGTTCGCCCGGCTGATCCTGGCCGACCCGCCCGTCGCGATTCTGGACGAGGCGACGGCGGAGGCGGGCAGCGCGGGCGCCCGGTTGCTCGAACGGGTCGCCGCGGCCGCCCTGGAGGGGCGCACGGCGCTGATCATCGCGCACCGGCTCACCCAGGCGGTGACCGCCGACCGGGTCGTGGTGATGGAGGCCGGGCGGGTCGTCGAGGTCGGCGCCCACCAGGACCTGATCAAGCAGGACGGGCCGTACGCGGTGCTCTGGCAGGCCTGGTCGGACCAGCGCGCCCATTCCTGAGCGCGCCGGTCCTTCCCGATTTCAGGAGATCAGGCTCTGCGGCCGCATGTCGGTCCAGTTGGCGTTCACGTAGTCCAGGCAGTCCTGCCGCCCGGCCGGGCCGTGGACGGTCCGCCAGCCGGCCGGCACCTCGGCGAACTCCGGCCACAGGCTGTGCTGGTTCTCGTCGTTCACCAGCACGAGAAACGTGCCGTCGGCGTTGTCGAACGGGTTGGTGCTCATCGCGTACTCCTCGTCGGGATGTGGGTTGTCAGGGCTTGCAGGGCGTCGAACCAGGCCGCGGCCAGGTCCTGGACGGACTTCTCGTCGAGCACGGCGTCGGGCCAGGCCCAGGTGGCGACCAGCTGTGGGCCGCCCGACCGGTCCTCGGTCTGGGCGTTGACCACCAGCTCGTACGTCTCGGGCATGGCGTCGTCGGCGCCGTTCTCGGCCGCCTCCGCCTCCGGCGCGTACTCCCAGTCCGCGGCGTCCGGGAAGTCGAACCGGCCCATGTAGTTGAACTGGATCGGCGGGTGCGGCCGCGCGGCCAGCGCCGGTCCGGTGCGGGGGTTGAGGTAGCGCAGCAGGCCGTAACCCATGCCGTTGTCGGGCAGCGCGGCCAGATGGTCGCGCACCCGGATCACCGCCTCGGCCACGGCCGCCTCCCCGGCCAGGTCGATTCCGGCCGTGTCCAGGCAGACCGGGAAGATGGTGGTGAACCAGCCGACCGTGCCGGACAGGTCGGCCCCGGGGACCAGGTGCTCCTCGCGGCCGTGGCCCTCCAGCGCGACCAGGACGGCGTCGCCCTCGCGCCAGCGGGCGACGGCGACGCCGAGCGCGCCGAGCAGCACGTCGTTGATGCTCGCGGCGAGCGCCGCCGGCACCCGGGTGAGCAGCGCCTCGGTGACGTCGGCCGGCAGCGTGAGCGTGAGGTCCCGGAGCGTGCCGGCCACGTCGACCTTCGGGTCCAGCGGGCGGCGGACCGGTAGCGGATCGCCCTTGCCGACCAGCTCGGTCCACATCGGAAGCTCGGCCTCCCGCTGCGGCGAGAGCGCCTGCGCGGTCAGCCCGGTGGCCCATCGCCGGAACGAGGTGCCGGTGGCCGCGGTGACCGGGGCGCGGCCGGCGACCGCGTCCCGCCAGGCCGCGCCGATCTCGGGCAGCAGCACCCGCCACGACACCCCGTCGACGACCAGGTGGTGGACGAGCAGCAACAGGCGGCCCGGCCGTTCGGGGCCGGCGTCCAGCCAGGCGGCCCGGATCATCACGCCGTGGTCCGGGTCGAGCGCCGCCTGGGCGATCCGCGCCTGCTCGGCCACCGCATCCCAGAGCCCGCGCTCGTCGAGCCCCTCGACGTCGACGCGGACGGTGAAGCCGGCGGCCTTTGTGGAGAAGGGCGGCGGCACAGTCAGAGACCAGTCGCCGCCGCGGTCCAGTCGCGCCCGCAGCAGGTCGTGCCGGTCGACGACCGCCTGCAGCGCGGCCAGCAGCGGCTCCCAGCCGAGATCGGCCGGCACCTGCACCACCGCGGACTGGTTGAAACCGTCGATCGGCCCGTCGACCTCGCTGAGCCAGCGCATCACCGGCGTGAGCGGGAACGCGCCGACGCCGTCGGCTTCCGGCGAACCGGCCGGGTCGAGCGCGGTGGCGACCAGCGCGAGCCCGGCCACCGTGCGCTCGGCGAACACCTGGCGCGGGGTGATCCGCAGGCCGGCCGCGCGGGCCCGGCCGACCAGCTGCATGGCCACGATGCTGTCGCCGCCGAGCGCGAAGAAGTCGGCCTCGACGTCGACCGTGTCGAGGCCGAGCGCGGCCGCCACGACCTCGCTCAGCGCGCGTTCGCGGTCGTTCGCGGGCTCCCGGCCCTTGTTCTCTCCGCCGAGGTCAGGGGCGGGCAGGGCGGCCTTGTCGAGCTTGCCGTTGGCGAGCGTGGGCAGCCGGTCGAGCCGGATCAGCGCGGCCGGGACCATGTAGTCGGGCAGTTCGGCGGCCACCGCGGCGCGAAGCGCGGCCGTGTCCAGGGTTTCCGCGCCGACCACGTAGCCGGCGAGCCGGCGGACGCCGGGACGGTCCTCTCGGGCGATCACGACCGCCTCGGTGACGCCGGGCTGCGCGGCGAGCACGGTCTCGATCTCGCCCAGTTCGATCCGGAAGCCGCGGATCTTGACCTGCTCGTCGACCCGGCCGAGGTATTCGACCCGGCCGTCGTCGGTCCAGCGGACCAGGTCGCCGGTGCGGTACATGCGGTCGCCGGGACGGCCGTACGGGTCGGCGACGAACCGCTCGGCGGTCGGCCCGGGCCGGCCCAGATAGCCGCGGGCCAGCCCGGCCCCGGCCACGTAGAGCTCGCCGGCGATCCCGGCCGGCGCGTGCCGCAGGGCGTGGTCCAGGACGTAGGCGCGGGCGCCGCCGACGGCCCGGCCGATGACCGGCGTCGGGGTGTCGGCGACCCGGGCCGACAACGCGTCCACTGTGGCCTCGGTCGGCCCGTACAGGTTGAACGCCTCGGTGTCCGGCAGCGACCCGAGCCGCTCCCAGAACGCCGGGGCGATCGCTTCGCCGCCGACCCCGACCACGGCGAGCGGGCACTTCCCGTCCCGGATCAGCCCGGCGTCGGCGACCTGGGCGAGGTGCGACGGGGTCAGCTCGATGAAGTCGATGCCCTCGTCGCGGATCAGCGTGGCCATCTGTTCGGGGTCGCGCTGGATCTGTTCGGTGACGATGTGCAGGGCGTGGCCGTCGAGCAGCCACAGCTGCGGCTGCCAGGAGGCGTCGAACGCGAACGACCAGGCGTGCCCGACCCGCAGGTGCCGCCGCCCGGTGGCCGCGCGCGCGGGCCGGTGCAGCTGGGCGTTGTGGCTGCGGAACAGGTTGACCAGGTTCCGGTGGGTGACCACGACGCCCTTGGGCCGTCCGGTCGAGCCGGAGGTGTAGATGACATAGGCCGGATGGCGCGGGTCGACCCGGCGACCCAGATTCGATGCGTCGTGCTCGCTCTCGTTGACCAGCACCCGCGGGAGGCCGGTCGCGATCTCCACGCCCTCGGCCGTGATGAGCAGCTTCGGCTTCGCGTCGCCGAGCGTCGCGGCGATCCGCGCGGCCGGGTAGGCCGGGTCCAGCGGCAGGTACGCGGCGCCCGACTTGAGCACGCCGAGGATCGCGGTAATCGCGTCGGCGGTGCGCGGCAGGGCGATCGCCACGATGTCCTCGGGGCCCGCCCCGCGTGCGGCCAGTAGCCGGGCGAGGCGGTTGGCCCGCGCGTTCAGCTCGGCGAACGTCCACCGTGTCTCTCCGCAGACGACCGCGACGGCGTCCGGTGACTCGGCGGCCTGCCGCTCGAACAGGTCGGTGACGGTCGGATCGTCGGCGGGGGTCATCGGGCCCGGGTTCCAGCCCTCCCGGTCCTCTCCGGACGCCAGGTCGAGGCGGCCCACCGGGCGCGACGGGTCGACCGTGAACGCGGTCAGCACCGCGGCGACCGCGGCGACGACCCGCCCGGCGACTACGCCGGTGAACAGGTCGGGCCGGTACTCCAGGCCGATCCGCAGGCGCTCGCCGGGATCGGCGACCACGGTGAGCGGATAGTGGGTGGCATCCCGGCCGCCCGCGTCGGCCGCGGCAAGCAGCGACTCCGGGTCGTCGCCGCGGTCCGGGTAGTTCTCGACGATCAGCAGCGTGTCGAACAACTCGCCGGCGCCGGCCAGCCGCTGGATGTCGGCGAGCCCGAGGTACTGATGGTCGAGCAGCGCCGACTGCTCGTCCTGCACCCGGGCGAGCAGGGCCCGGACGGGCTCGGCCGGATCGATCCGGACGCGGACCGGCACGGTGTTGATGAACAGGCCGATCATCGACTCGACGCCGGGCAGCTGAGCCGGGCGGCCGGAGACGGTGGCCCCGAACACCACGTCGTCCCGGCCGGTGAGCCGGCCCAGCACGATGCTCCACGCCGCCTGCACCAGCGTGTTCAGCGTCAGGCCACGGCTGCGGGCGAGCGCCACGAGCGAGTCGGTGACGTGCCGGGGCAGTTCACGGTCGATCAGCTCGGGGACGGCCGGTTCGCGCTGCGGGTCGGCCGGGGCGAGGCGGGTGGCGTCCTCGATGCCGGCGAGCGCGGTCCGCCAGGCGTCCTCGGCGGCGGCGCGGTCCTGCCCGGCGAGCCAGGCGAGGAAGTCCCGGTACGGGGTGGCCTCGACCGGCTGCCCCGCGTAGAGGGCGGCGAGTTGCTCGATCAGCGGCCCGCGGGACCATCCGTCGAGCAGCATGTGCTGGTGCGTGAGGACCAGCCGGAAACCGCCCGCGACCCGGACCAGCATCATCCGCAGCAGCGGCGCGGTGGCCGGGTCGAAACGGCGGCCCTCCTCGGCGAGACAGCGCTCCCAGGCCTCGTCCTCCGCGCCCAGGTCGACGACGGCCCAGGGCAGGCCGACGTGCCGGGAGACCACCGCGACCGGGCGGCCGGAGCCGAGCTGGTGGAACGAGGCGCGCAGGTTCGCGTGCCGATCGAGGAGGGCCTGCCCGGCGGCGCGCAGGCGCGTGGGGTCGACCGAGGCGGGCAGGTCGAAGACCATCTGCACGGTGTAGAGGTCGAGGCCGCCCTCGTCGAACGCGGCGTGGAACAGCAGCCCGGCCTGCAGCGGCGAGAGCGGCAGCACCTCGGCCACGTCCAGGCCCAGCCCGGCGATCTCCGCCGTCTCCGCGTCGGTCAGCTCGACCAGCGCGCCCTCGCCGCCGGCCGCGGTGAACGCGGATCCGGCCGCTGTGGCCAGCGCGGCCGGGGTGCGCAGCTGGAACACCTGCCGCAGGGTCAGTGACAGGCCGGCCGCGCGGGCCCGGCCGACCAGCTGGATCGAGACGATGCTGTCCCCGCCCAGGCCGAAGAAGTCGTCCTCGGCGCCGACCGTCGGCACCCCGAGGACCTCGGCGAACAGGTCGCAGAGCAGTTGCTCGCGCGGCGTGCGTGGGGCCGTGCCGGTGCTCGCGGCGGCGAAGTCGGGGGCGGGCAGCGCGGCCCGGTCAAGTTTGCCGTTGACGCTCACCGGCAGCGCGTCCAGCTCGACGAACGCGGACGGCACCATGTGGTCGGGCAGCTTCTTACGAAGCGCGTCGGCGTCGGCGGGGCCCACGACGTACGCGACCAGGCGGCCGTCGCGGATCACCACCGCGCAGGGCCGGCCGATCGCGGCCTCGATCTCGCCGAGCTCGACCCGCTGCCCGCGGATCTTGACCTGGCCGTCGCCGCGACCGAGGAATTCGAGGACGCCCTCGGCGATCCAGCGGACCCGGTCGCCGGTGCGGTACATGCGCTCGCCCGGCCCGCCGTAGGGGTCGGCGACGAACCGGCCCGCGGTCAGGCCGGGCTGCCCGCGATAGCCGCGAGCGAGCTGGACCCCGGCCAGATACAGCTCGCCGAGTACGCCGAGGGGCACCGGGCGCAGCGCGTCGTCTAGCACGCTCACCCGGGTGTTCCAGACCGGGCCGCCGATCGGCACGCCGGTCGTGCCGGTCTCCCTCGCGGCGGGCCAGAAAGTGACGTCCACCGAGGCTTCGGTCGGGCCGTAGAGGTTGTGCAGCCCGGCGTCCGGGAGCACCTCGGCGAAGCGGTCGGCAAGCGCGGCCGGCAGGGCCTCGCCGCTGCAGACGACCCGGCGCAGGCTCGGGCAGCCCTCGGCCGAGGGCAGGAACGCCGCGAGCATCGACGGGACGAAGTGGACGGTGGTGACGGCCTCTCGCCGGATCAGATCGGCGAGGTAGGAGGGGTCGCGATGACCGTCCGGCCTGGCGACGACCAGGGTGGCGCCGGCGATCAGCGGCCAGAAGAACTCCCATACCGACACGTCGAACCCGGCCGGGGTCTTCTGCAGCACCCGGTCCTCGCCGCTGAGCGCGTACTCGTGCTGCATCCAGAGAAGCCGGTTGACGATGCCGGCGTGCTCGACGGCGACACCCTTTGGCGCGCCCGTCGAGCCGGAGGTGTAGATGACGTACGCCGGGTGCCGCGGCCCGGGCGCGACCGGCGTGATCGCCGGGTCGTCGAGCGGCTCGTCCAGCCGGATCGCCTCGCCCGGCAGCCGGACGGCCGTCGAGGAGAGCGCGAGCACCGCGACCGGCCGCGCGTCGGCCAGCATCCCGGCCAGGCGGGCGTCCGGGTGGTCGAGGTCCAGCGGCAGGTAGGCGGCGCCGGCCCGGACCACGGCGTGGATCGCGACCACGAGCTCGACCGAGCGCGGAAGGGCGAGCGCCACCACGGTTTCCGGCCCGGCGCCCGCCGCGGCCAGCACCCGGGCGAGCCGGTCGATCCGGGCGTCCAGCTCGCGGTAGGTCAGCCTCTCCCCGGCCGGGCCGACCAGGGCCAGGGCGTCCGGAGTGGCCTCGACCTGGGCGGAGACGAGAGCGGGCAGGGTCGTCGGCGGCAGCTCACGGAGTTCGCCGGTGCCCCCGGGCGGCGGCGTGTCGAGCAGCCCGATCCGGCCGACCGGCGCGTCCAGCCCGGCGGCGAGCCCGTCGACCAGCGCGACGAGGCCGTCGGCGAGGCGGGCGGCGAGGGCGGGATCGACCACGTCCGGCCGGAACTCGATCGCGAGCCGTAGCGTCTCCCCGGGCTCGGCGATCAGGGTGAGCGGATAGTGGGTGGCGTCGTGCCCCTCGGTCCCGGTGACCGGCAGCCCGCCGGCCTCCGCGCCGTCGTCGGGATAGTTCTCGAACACCACCAGGGTGTCGAACAGCTCGCCCCGCCCCGCGATCCGCTGGATGTCGGTGAGGCTGAGGTACTGGTGCTCCATCAGCGCGGACTGCTCGTCCTGCAGCCGGTCCAGCAGCGTGTGCGCGGGCTCGGCCGGGTCGATCCGCACCCGTACGGGCACGGTGTTGATGAACAGGCCGACCATCGACTCGACGCCGGGAAGCTGCGGCGGGCGGCCCGAGACGGTCGCGCCGAAAACGATGTCGTCGCGGCCGGTCAGCCGGGCCAGTAGCAGCGCCCAGGCGGCCTGGACGACGGTGTTGAGGGTGAGCCCGCGGGCCCGGCCGATCGCGGTGAGCGCGGCGGTCCGGTCGGCCGCGAGCTCGACCTCGACTGCCGAAGGGGTGAGCGCCTCGCGCTGCCCGCCGGACGCGACCCGGGTCGGCTCGGCCAGTCCGGCCAGCGCGGCGGTCCAGGCCCGTTCGGCGGCCGACCGGTCCTGCCCGGCCAGCCAGGCGAGGTAGTCGCGGAACGGGCGGCCGGTCGATGTCGCCGACGGATCCCGGTAGAGCGCGGACAGCTCGGCCATCAGCGGCCCGCGGGACCAGCCGTCGAGCAGCAGGTGGTGGTGGGTGAGCACGAGTCGGTGGGTGTCCGGCCCGGTGTGCACGAGCGCGAACCGGATCAGCGGGCCCGCCGCCGGGTCGAACCGGTGGGCCCGCTGGTCGAGAACCCGCTGCCAGGCCTGCTCGTCCGGGGCGTCGGCCTCGGTCCAGGCCACAGTGGACGTGGCCGGGACGACGCTGACCGTGGTGCCCGAGGTGAGGTGGTGGAACGAGGCGCGCAGGTTGCCGTGCCGGTCGAGCAGCGCCTCGGCGGCGGCGCGCAGCCGGTCGGCGTCCACCGGACCGGTCAGGTCGAACACCATCCGGACCGTGTAGACGTCCGGGCCGGCCTCGTCGAGCAGGGTGTGGAAGAGCAGGCCGGTCTGCAGCGGCGCGAGCGGCAGCACCTCGCGGACGTCGAAACCGAGCCCGGCGATCTCGCGCCGGTCGGCCTCGGAGAGCGTGACCAGCGACAGGTTCGCCGGCACGGCGTCGGCGCCGGTGACCGTGCCCGCCACCGCGACCAGCCGGGCCGGGGTGCGGTTCTGGAAGACCTGGCGGGGCGAGAGCACCAGACCGGCGGTGCGGGCCCGGCCGACCAGTTGCATCGACATGATGCTGTCGCCGCCGAGCGCGAAGAAGTCGTCGTCGATGCCGATTTTCTCGACCCCGAGGACCTCGGTGAAGACGTCGCAGAGCAGCTTCTCGCGGGGCGTGCGCGGGGCGCGTCCGGTGCGGCCGGCGGTGAAGTCGGGTGCGGGCAGCGCGGCCCGGTCGAGCTTGCCGTTGACGTTGACCGGGAGCTTCTCGAGGGGCACGAACGCGGCCGGGACCATGTGGTCGGGCAGGACCGTGCTCACATCCGTACGAAGTCGGGCCGGGTCGGCGCCCCCCACGACGTACGCGATGATGCGTTTGGTGCCGGCGTCGGTGCGCAGCACCACGGCCGCCTGCCCGACGCCCGGCTGGCGGGCGACGACGGCCTCGATCTCGCCGAGCTCGACCCGAAAGCCGCGGATCTTCACCTGGTGGTCGGCCCGGCCGGCGAACTCGATCGCGCCCCGATCGGTCCAGCGCACCAGATCGCCGGTGCGGTACATCCGGGAACCGTTGCCGGCGAACGGATCCGGCAGGAAACGCTCGGCGGTCAGGGCGGGCCGGTTCAGGTAGCCGCGGGCGAGGCCGAGGCCGCCGAGGTAGAGCTCGCCGACAATGCCGGGCGGCACCGGGTTGAGGCCGCCGTCGAGCACGTAGGCGAGCTGTCCGGGGTCCGGCACGCCGATCGGCACGGTTCCGCCCGCGACCGGCGCGACCTCCCACAGCGTGGCGTTGACGCTGGTCTCGGTCGGCCCGTACGCGTTGAACATGTGCCGGCCGGGCGCGAACCGCTCGGCCAGGCGGGCCGGGACCTCCTCGGTGCCGACCAGCAGGTGCACGCCGAGCGGAAGCCGGACGCCGGCCGGCAGCGCGCCGAGCACCGACGGCGGTAGCGCCAGGTGAGTGACCTCGTGCTTGACGATGTAGTCGACCAGTGGCGCGCCCGGCGACCGCAGCTCGGTCGGCACGACGACCAGGGTGCCGCCGGAGAGCAGCGCCCAGCACATCTCCCAGTAGGCGAGGTCGAAGCTGGGCGACGCGAGCTGCAGGGCCCGGCTGTGTTCGGTGACGCCGATCCGCCGGGTCTGGGTGGCGAGCAGCTTGGCCACGCCCTCGTGGGCGACGACGACGCCCTTGGGCCGGCCGGTGGAACCCGAGGTGTAGATGACGTACGCGGCATCCAGCGGCCCGGGCTCGCGCGGCTCGGCATGCGGTCCGTCGCCGGCCAGGTCGGCCGCGGTGACGGTGCACAGTGGACGGGCGTCGTCCAGCATGTACCGCAGGCGCTCCGGCGGGTAGTCGAGATCGAGCGCGAGGTACGCGGCTCCGGAGCGGAGCACGCCGACCAGCGCGGTGATCAGGTCGGCCGAGCGGGGGAGCGCGACCGCGACGACCTCGCCGGGACCCGCACCCCGGGCCGCGAGGGAGCGGGCGAGGCGGTCCGAGCGGGCGTCGAGTTCCGCGTACGTGACCTGTTCGTCCTCGCAGACGATCGCGACGTGCTCGGGGTACGCGGCGGCCATCTCGGCGAACCGGCGCGGGAAGGTGGTGAGCTCGATGCCGTCGGTGCGGCCGGCCCAGTCGTCGAGAAGCCGGGAACGCTCGGCCGGTTCGAGCATGTCGATGCGACCGACCGGGCGGGACGGGTCGTCGGCGATCGCGGTCAGGATGCGGACCAGCCGGTCCAGCAGGTTCTGGGCGGCAGCGGCGCCGACGCGGTGCCTGATCGCCAGGTGGATGCGCTCGCCCGGCTCGGCGGTCAGCACTACCGGGTAGTGGGTGGCGTCCTCGTCGTACGCCTCGGTGATCCGCAGTCCGGGCACCGGCTCGGCGGGCCCGCCGGGGTAGCTCTCGAAGACGGTCAGCGTGTCGAACAGTTCGCCGTGCCCGGCCAGGCGCTGAATCTCGCCGGGGCCGAGATACTGGTGCTCGATCAGCGCGGCCTGCTCGTCCTGCAGCCGGATCAGCAGGTCGCGGGCGGGTTCGGCCGGGTCGATCCGCACCCGCACCGGGACGGTGTTGATGAACAGGCCGATCATCGACTCGACCCCGGGCAGCTGCGGCGGCCGGCCGGAGACGGTCGCGCCGAAGACCACGTCGTCACGGCCGGTGGTACGGGCCAGCAGCAGTCCCCAGGCGGCCTGGACGAGCGTGTTGAGGGTGAAGCCGTGGGTGCGGGCCAGGGCGGTGAGGCGGGCGCTCAGCGGTTCCGGGAGTGCGGTCTCGACCGAGTCCGGGATCGACGGCTCGGTGGGGGCGCCGATCCGGGTCGGCTCGTCCAGACCGGAGAGTGCCTCGCGCCAGGCGGTGACGGCGGCCGGCTTGTCCCAGCGGCTGAGCCAGGCCAGGTAGTTCTTGTACGGGGTGACCGGCGGCAGTTCCCGCCCGGCGTAAAGGTCGAACAGCTCGCGGACCAGCAGCGGCGACGACCAGCCGTCGAGCAGGATGTGGTGGTGGCTGATGACGAGCCGGTGGACGTCCTCGGCGAGCCGGGTCAGCGTCATTCGCAGCAGCGGCGGCCGGGCCATGTCGAAACGCGGAGTCTCCTCGACTTCCGGCTCGGTCGCGCGGTACTCCCACGGCAGCCGCACGCGGGTGGGGATCGCCGCGACCGTCGTGCCCTTGGCCGTGCGGCGGAAACCGGCCCGCAGGTTCGGGTGCCGGTCGAGCAGCGCCTGCCCCGCCGCCCGCAGCCGTTCGACGTCGAGGTCGCCGGTGAGGTCGAGGGCGGTCGACACCGTGTAGACGTCCGGCCGGTCGGCGTCGTACAGGGCGTGGAACAGCAGGCCCTCCTGCAGCGGCGACAGCGGCAGCACGTCCTGGAGCCCGATCTTGTTCGTCACTGCGTCTCCCACTCGGACTCGAAGCCGGCGAAGTCGGCCTCGAGGCTGTCGATGTCGTCCTGGCTGAGGTCGACCAGATCCAGGTCGGACGGGGTGTGGCCGCCGTCCGAGCCGGTGGCCAGCGCGCGCAGCGCCGCCCGGAACCGGTCGGCCAGCTCGTGCACCCGCTCGGCGGCGAGCAGGCCGCGCGGCCAGGTGAAGGTGGCGGCGAGGCGGGGCCCGCCGGGCTGGTCCTCGGTGATGGCGTTGATCTCGAGGGGGTAGTCGGCGGGCATGCCCTCGTCGGCGCCGCCGCCCCAGCCCTCGCCGGCCGGCTCCCACGGCCCCTCACCCGCGTCCCCGGCGGTGAACCGGCCGAGGTAGTTGAACCCGATCAGCGGCTGCGGCTTGCCGGCCAGCGGGGCCGCGGGATGCGACCAGCGCAGCAGGCCGTAGCCGACGCCGTGGTCCGGCACCGCGCGCAGGCGCTCCTTGACGACCTTCAGCGCGTCGCCGGGGTTCTCCGCGCCGAGGTCGAGCCGCACCGGGTATTCGGTGGTGAACCAGCCGACCGTCCGGGACAGGTCGGCGCCGGGCACGAGCTGCTCCTCCCGCCCGTGCCCCTCCAGCATGACCAGCCAGCCCGAGCTGCCCGCCCAGTCGCGCAGGGCGAGCGCCAGCCCGGTCAGCAGCACGTCCTCGACCGTGGCGTGGAAGCCGGCCGGCACGCTCGTCAGCAGCGGCTCGGTCTCGTCCGGCGGCAGCGTAACGGTGTGCTCGTCGCAGGTGCCGACGGTGTCCCGGGCCGGATCCAGTTCGCGGTGGCCGAGCACGGCGCGCGGCCCGTCGAGGACCTCGGCCCAGTACGGCAACTGGCTCTCCGTGCGGGGATCGCGGGCGAGCCGGTCGAGCTCGCGGGCCCATCGCCGGAACGAGGTACCCGGCCGGGGCAGCTCCCGGCCCGGCCAGGCGTCGGCGAGGTCGGGCAGCAGGATCCGCCACGAGACGCCGTCGACGACCAGGTGATGAAGGACGAGCAGGAGGAACGGGCCGGTGAGCACCGCCTGCAGCAGCACGCCCCGGGCCGGGTCGAGCCGGTCGCGGGCCTCGGCGGCGATCCGCGGCAGCGCGGCCGGGTCGCCCGTCTCCACCCGTACCGGATCGATCGGCGCTCCCGGCTCGGGGATCTCGATGCCGTCCGCGGTGATGCGGGCGCGCAGCAGATCGTGCCGGTCGGCGAGCGCCTGCACCACCTCGGTGAGCCGGCCGGCGGTGACCTCGGCGGGGGCGTGCAGCAGCATCGACTGGCTGTAACCCCGGATCGGACCGTCCACATCGAACAACCAGCGCATGACCGGGGTCAGCGGAGCGGTGCCCCACGCGTGGCTCGGCTCTTCCGTCACGGTCGGGGCCTCGACGACGGCGGCCACGGCGAGCGCGGCCGGGGTCTTGTGCCGGAAGACGTCGCGCGGGCTGATCCCGAGACCGGCCGCGCGGGCCCGGCTGACCAGTTGGATCGAGACGATGCTGTCGCCGCCGAGCGCGAAGAAGTCGTCGTCGGCGCCGACCGCGGGCAGGCCGAGCACGTCGGCGAACAGGTCGCACAGCTGCTGCTCGCGGTCGTTGCGGGCGGCGGTGCCGCGGCTGAGCGCGCCGAAGTCGGGTGCGGGCAGCGCGGCCACGTCGAGCTTCCCGGCGACCGTGCGGGGCAGCGCGTCGACCTCGACGAATGCGGCCGGGATCAGGTGGTCGGGCAGCTTTCTTCGGAGTCCGGGAAGGTCGGCCGGCCCGACTGTGTATGCGATGAGCCGCCCGTCGCGGACCACGACCGCGCACGGTCGGTCGATGGCGGCCTCGATTTCGCCCAACTCGATGCGGAAGCCGCGCACCTTGACCTGGCCGTCGGCGCGGCCGGCGAACTCCAGCGCGCCGTCGTGGTTCCAGCGGGCCAGGTCGCCGGTGCGGTACATCCGGCCCTCGTGGAAGGGGTCGGCGACGAACCGTTCCGCGGTCAGGCCCGGGCGGTGGAGGTAGCCGTGAGCGAGGCCGGGGCCGGCCACGTACAGCTCGCCGAGGACGCCCGGCGGGACCGGCTGCAGGGCGGCGTCCAGCAGGTAGGTCCGGACATTGTCGAGCCGGTAGGGCGTTCGGGCCGGGCCGGACCAGCCGTAGGCGTCGACGGAGGCCTCGGTGGGCCCGTAGAGGTCGTGACAGTCGAGGCCGTCGACCGCGCAGATCTGGTGCCACAGCTGGGGATCGATGGCCTCGCCGCCGACCAGCAGCATGCTCAGTCCGGCGTCGAGCACCCCGGCCGGGATGAGCTCGCGCAGGTAGGTCGGGGTCACGTCGAGCACGTCGACCCGGTGTTCGCGCACATAGCCGACGAGTGCGGCGTCGTCGCGGTATTCGTCGTCGTCCAGGACGTGCAGGGCATGTCCGTCGAGCAGCCAGATCAGCGGCTCCCAGGATCCGTCGAAGGTGAACGAGGCGACGTGCGCGACCCGGCGTTTCGGGCCGGGCATGAGCCGGGCGCGGTGGGAGGCGAAGAGGTTGACGATGCCGCGGTGGGGGACGACGACGCCCTTGGGCCTGCCGGTCGAGCCGGAGGTGTAGATGACGTACGCCGGGTCGTCGCCGCGGACCGCCGGGCGGACGCCGCGGTTGGGCAAGGCGCCGTCGCCGACCGTGAGGCGGAGGCCGGTCCACGGCAGGTCGATTCCGTTGGTGGCGACCAGCATCGCGGGCGCCGCGTCGTCCAGCATTGCGGTGATCCGGGCGGCGGGCTGGGCGGCGTCCAGCGGCAGGTAGGCCGCACCCGACTTGAGGACCCCCAGGATGGCGGGCACGGTGAGCGGGCGGGCGGTGGCCAGAGCCACCAGGTCACCCCGGCCGACCCCCGCCGCGGCCAGCGCACCGGCCAGCCCCGACGACCAGTCGTCGAGCTCGTCGAAGGTCCAGGTGCGGCCGCCGGAGACCAGTGCGACGGCGTGCGGCGTGGCGGCGGCTTGCGCCTCGATCAGGTCCACGATGGACCCGGCCGGAGCCTCGCCGTGCCGGGCGGGCAGCAGGCGAGCCAGTTCCGTCGGCGTCAGGACGTCGATTCGGCTCACGACCGCGGCGGGATCGGCGGCGACCGTGGCGAGGACCCGCTGCAGGCGATCGACCAGGGTGCGGGCCGAGGCGGGATCGTAGCGGTCGGTGGCGAACTCGAGGATGCCCTCGATGCCGCCGGCCGCGTCGGCGAAGTCGAAGGAGAGGTCGAACATCGCCGCGCGGTGGCCGACCGGTTCCGGACGTCCGTCGAGGTCGCCGAGGCGCCACACGTCGCCGCTGCCGGGCTGGTAGGAGACCATCGTCTGGAAAAGCGGGTGCCGGCCGAGGGACCGGATCGGGTTGAGTGCCTCGACGAGGTGTTCGAACGGTACGTCCTGACGATCAAAGGCGGCAAGATCGGTTTCCCGTACGCGGGAGAGCAGCTCCCGGAACGAAGGGTCGCCGCTGGTGTCCGTGCGGAGGACCAGGGTGTTGACGAAGAAGCCGACCAGATCGTCCAGCGCCGGGTCCGGGCGGCCGGCCACGGGTGAGCCGAGGGGGATGTCGGTGCCGGCGCCGAGGCGGGTGAGCAGCACCGCGACCGCGGCCTGGACGACCATGAACATGCTCGTGCCGGTGTTCCGGGCGAGGGCGCGCAGCCGCGTGGTCACCTCGCTGGGCACGGCGAACTCGACGATTCCGCCGTGGTAGCTCGCCTCGGCCGGGCGAGGCCGGTCGGCGGGCAGGTCCAGTTCCTCGGGGAGCCCGGCGAGCGCCTCCTGCCAGCCCGCGACGTCGAGCGCCTGATCCCGTTGCCAGAGCGCGAAATCCGCGTACTGCACCGGAAGCGGCGAGAACGACGGCGCGCGACCGGCGCGCCGGGCCTCGTACGCGATGCTCAGATCCCGCCGCAGCGGCTCCTCCGACCACTCGTCGCCGGCGATGTGGTGCAGCAGCACGAGCATCACGTGCTCGTCCGGCCCGGCCGGGAAGATGTCCACGCGCAGTGGCGCTTCCCAGTCGAGCTCGAACGCGTGCGAGGCCGCGCCGTCCAGGTCGCCGCGGGAGTGGAAGATGACCGGCACCTCCCCGGCGTCGAGGACGTGTTGATACGGCGTGCCGTCGACCTCGGGGAAGACGGTCCGCAGCGTCTCGTGCCGCTCGGCGACGTCCCGGACCGCGGCGGTCAACGCCTCCCGGTCGAGCGGTCCGCACAGGCGCCACGCCATCGGGATGTTGTAGGTCGGGCTCGGCCCTTCGAGCCGGTAGAGGAACCACAACCGTTGCTGCGCAAAGGAGAGCGGCACCCGCGCCGGCCGGGGACGCGCGGTGACCGGCTCCCGGTCTGTCCGGGCGAGGCGGGGCAGCAGCGCGGCGACGGTCGGCGTGTCGAAGACGGCCCGCACCGGCAGGTCGACGCCCATCTCGGCGCGTACCCGCCCGGCGAGGCGCATCACCAGCAGCGAGTGGCCGCCGAGCGCGAAGAAGTCGTCGTCGACGCTCACGGCGGGCAGGCCGAGCACGTCGGCGAACAGGTCGCACAGCTGCCGTTCCCGACGGTTGCGGGCGGCCCGGCCGCGGCTGAGCGACGACAGGTCAGGTGCGGGTAGGGCGGCCACGTCGAGCTTGCCGGCCACCGTGCGGGGCAGTGAGTCGACCTCGACGAACACGGCCGGGACCATGTAGTCGGGCAGCTTTTTCCGGAGTCCGGGGAGGTCGGCCGGGCCGACCGTGTAGGCGATGAGCCGCCCGTCGCGGACCACGACCGCGCATGGCCGGTCGATCGCGGCCTCGATCTCGCCGAGTTCGATGCGGTAGCCGCGCACCTTGACCTGGCCGTCGGCGCGGCCGGCGAAATCCAGCGCGCCGTCGTGGTTCCATCGGGCCAGGTCGCCGGTGCGGTACATCCGGCCCTCGTGGAAGGGGTCGGCGACGAACCGTTCCGCGGTCAGGCCCGGCCGGTTGAGGTAGCCGTGGGCGAGGCCGGGCCCGGCGACGTACAACTCGCCCAGGACACCCGGTGGGACCGGCTGCAACGCCGCGTCGAGCAGATAGGTGCGCACGTTGGCGAGCTGGTACGGATCCCGGGAAGGACCGTGCCATCCGTACGTGTCCACCGAGGCCTCGGTCGGCCCGTAAAGGTCGTGACAGGTCAGGCCGTCGAACGCGCAGATCTGCTGCCACAGCTGCGGATCGATGGCCTCGCCGCCGACCAGCAGCATGCTGAGCCCGGCGTCGAGCACCCCGGCCGGGATCAGCTCGCGCAGGTAAGTCGGGGTGACGTCGATCAGGTCGACCTGCCGCGCGCGCAGCAGCGGCACCAGCACCCGGGCGTCGCGGTACTCGTCGTCGTCGAAGACGTGCAGGGCGTGGCCGTCGAGCAGCCAGATCAGCGGCTCCCAGGATCCGTCGAAGGTGAACGACGCCGTGTGGGCGACCCGGCGTTTCGGGCCGGGCATGAGCCGGTCGCGGTGGGAGGCGAAGAGGTTGACGATGCCACGGTGGGGGACGACGACGCCCTTGGGTTTGCCGGTCGAGCCGGAGGTGTAGATGACGTACGCCGGGTCGTCGCCGCGGACCGCCGGGCGGACGCCCCGGTTCGGCAGAGCGTCGTGGCCGACGACGAGGCGCGGGCCGGTCCACGGCACGTCGATTCCCTCGGTGGCGACCAGCATCGCGGGCGCGGCGTCGTCCAGCATCGAGGCCACGCGGTCGCTCGGCTGGTGGGCGTCGAGCGGCAGATAGGCCGCACCCGACCTGAGGACGCCCAGGATGACGGGCACGGTCAGCGGGCGCACGGTAGCCAGGGCGACCAGGTCACCCCGGCCGACCCCTGCCGCCGCCAACGCACCGGCCAGCCCCGACGACCATTCGTCCAGGTCCGCAAAGGTCCAGCCGCGGCCGCCGGAGACCAGCGCCACGGCATACGGCGTGGCGGCCGCCTGAGCCTCAAAGAGGTCCACGATGGACCCGGGCGGAACCTCGCTTCGGCGGGCCGGCAGCAGGCGAGCCCGTTCCGTCGGCGTCAGCACGTCGATCCGGCTCACGACCGCGGCGGGATCCGCGGCGACCGTGGCAAGGACCCGGTTCAGGCGCTCGGCGAGCACGACGGCCGACGACCGGTCGAAGCGGTCGGTCGCGAACTCGAGTTCTCCGCGCACCCCGTCGCGGGTCGCGAAGAAGTCGAACGACAGGTCGAACATCGCGACCCGCTGCCGCACATGCTCGGTCTCGACCCGCAGCGAGCCGAGATGCCAGGTGCCGGAGTCCTCGCTCAGGTAGGAGACCATCGTCTGGAACAGCGGGTGCCGGCCGAGGGACCGGACCGGGTTGAGCGCCTCCACGAGATGCTCGAACGGCACGTCCTGACGATCAAGAGCGGCAAGATCGGTTTCCCGTACGCGGGAGAGCAGCTCCCGGAACGAAGGGTCGCCGCTGGTGTCGGTGCGCAGGACGAGAGTGTTGACGAAGAAGCCGACCAGATCGTCCACGGCCGGGTCCGGGCGGCCGGCCACGGGTGAGCCGAGCGGGATGTCGGTGCCGGCGCCGAGGCGGGTCAGCAGCACTGCCACCGCGGCCTGTACGACCATGAACATGCTTGTGCCGGTGTCCCGGGCGAGGGCGCGCAGCGGTGTGGTCACCTCGCCGGGCAGGTCGAAGCGGACCACGTCGCCGCGGTAGCTCGACTCGGCCGGGCGGGGCCGGTCGGCCGGGACGTCGATCTCGTCGGGGAGTCCGTTGAGCGCCTCCCGCCAGCCCGCGATGTCCAGCGGCTGATTCCGTTGCCAGAGCGCGAAATCCGCGTACTGCGCGGGGAGGGGCGGGAAGGCCGGTGCCAGGCCGGCGCAGCGTGCGGTGTAGACGGCGACGAGGTCGCGGCGAAGCGGCACGTCCGACCACTCGTCCCCGGCGATGTGATGCACCAGGAGAACGAGGACGTGCTCGTCCGGTGCGACGCGGAACAGGTGGGCGCGCAGCGGTGCCTCTTGGTCGAGCCGGAACCCGTAGGCGCCGATGGTTTCCAGCCGCACGGCCAGCTCACCCTCGGTGACCTGTTCGACCGGCACCGGGACCGGACCAGGAGGCAAAATCCGTTGGTACGGCTCGCCGCCGTCGTCGGCGAACACCGTGCGCAGCGTCTCATGCCGCTCGGCCACGTCGGCGACCGCGGCGATCAGCGCGTCCGCGTCCAGCCGGCCGCGCAGCCGCCACGCGATCGGGATGTTGTACGTCGGGCTCGGTCCTTCGAGCCGGTAGAGGAACCACAGCCGTTGCTGGGCAAAGGAGAGCGGGACCCGATCGGGTCGCGGCTGCGCGGTCAGCGGCGCCCGGGTCGAGCCGGTGAGGCGCGGCAGCAGCGCGGCCACGGTCGGCGCCTCGAACACCGCGCGCACCGGCACGTCGACGCCCATCGCCGCGCGTACCCGCCCGGCCAGGCGCATCACCGACAGCGAGTGGCCGCCGAGCGCGAAGAAGTCGTCGTCGATGCCGACCGAGGGGAGGCCGAGCACCTCGGCGAACAGGTCGCACAGCTGCTGCTCGCGGGTGCTCCGGGCGGTGCGGCCGCCGGTCGGCGCTGAGATGCCGGGGTCGGGCAGAGCGGTCACGTCGAGCTTGCCGGCGACCGTCCGCGGCAGGGCGTCGACCTCGACGAACGCCGACGGAATCAGGTAGCCGGGCAGCTTCTTTTGCAGCCCGGGAAGGTCCGCCGGGCCGACCGTGTAGGCGATGAGCCGCCCATCGCGGACCACCACCGCGCTCTGGCCGCCCAGCGCCGCCTCGATCTCGCCCAGCTCGATCCGGAAGCCGCGCACCTTGACCTGGCGGTCCGCGCGACCGGCGAACTCCAGCACGCCGTCGTCGTTGCGCCGGACCAGATCGCCGGTGCGGTACATCCGGCCGCCATTCGGATCCGCGACGAACCGTTCCGCGGTCAGGCCGGGGCGGTTGAGGTAGCCGTGGGCGAGGCCGGCGCCGGCCACGTACAGCTCGCCGAGAACCCCCGGCGGCACCGGCCTCAGCGCCGCGTCGAGCACGTAGGTCCGCACATTCGCGAGTCGGTAGGGCTCCCGCGCCGGACCGGTCCACCCGTAGGCGTCCACCGAGGCCTCGGTCGGTCCGTACAGGTCGTAGCAGTCCAGGCCGTCGACCGCGGTGATCTGCTGCCACAGCTTAGGATCGGTCGCCTCGCCGCCGACCAGCAGCATGCTCAGGCCGGCGTCGAGCACCCCGGCCGGAATCAACTCGCGCAGGTGGGTCGGCGTGACATCGAGGAAGTTGATCCGCTGCTCGCGAAGGTAGCCGACGGTGGCGGCGGCGTCCCGGTAGACGTCGGCGTCGAGCACGTGCAGGGTGTGCCCGTCGAGCATCCAGATCAGCGGTTCCCAGGATCCGTCGAAGGTGAACGAGGCCACGTGCGCGACCCGCCGCTTCGGACCCGTCATGAACCGCGCGCGATGAGTGGCGAACAGGTTCACGATTCCTCGGTGCGGCACCACGACGCCCTTGGGCCGTCCGGTGGATCCGGAGGTGTAGATGACGTAGGCCGGGTCCTCGGCCGAGACCGGTTCGCCGTCGGCCTCGTCGGCCGCCACCTGCTCGGCGACGTGCAGCCGCGGCCCGTCCCAGGGCAGGGCGACACTCTCCTCGGTGACGACAACCGCGGGCGCGGCATCCTCGAGCATCGCGGCGATGCGCTCACGCGGCTGGTCGAGGTCGAGCGGCAGATAGGCGGCGCCCGCGGTCATCACCCCGAACATTGCCTGCGGGGTGAGCGCCCGGGGCAGCGCGAGCGCGACCCGGTCGCCGCGGCCGACCCCCAGCTCGCACAGCCGGGCGGCCAGCACGCCGGCCCACGCTGAGACCTCGGCGAACGTCCACTCGCGGCCGCCGGCGACGAGGGCCACCGCGTCCGGGGTCCGGTCGGTCTGCGCGGCGAGCAGATCCGGGATCGTGGCGGCGGGCAGCGGCGCGGCGACCACGTCGAGCAGCCGGGCTCGCTCGGCCGGGTCGAGCACCTCGACCGTGGCGAGCCGGGCCGACGGCGCGTCGCACAGCCGGGTCAGCACCACCGTCAGCCGGTCCAGCAGGCGCGCGGCGGCGGCCGGGGTGAACAGGTCGCCGCGGTACTCCAGGTCGAGGTGCATCCGCTCGCCCGGGCGGGCGGTCAGTGTCACCGGATAGTGCGCGCAGTCCCGGATCGAGGCCCCGGTGACCCGGGTTTCGCCGCCGGCCGCCGGCAGCGACGAGCCGAGCGGGTAATTCTCGAAGACGGTCAGCGTGTCGAACAGTTCGCCATGCTCCGCCAACTGCTGGATCTCGGCCAGGCCCAGATGCTGGTGGTCCATCAGGCGGGCCTGTCCGTCCTGCAGGTCGCGCAGCGCGGCGACGGCCGGCGCGGCCGGGTCGAGGCGTACCCGGACCGGGATCGTGTTGAGGAACAGGCCGATCATCGTGTCCGAGCCGGGCAGGTCCGGTGGGCGGCCGGCAACCGTGGCGCCGACCACGACGTCGTCGCGTCCGGTCAGTGCCCCGACGACGATCGCCCAGGCGCCCTGGACGAGCGTGTTGAGCGTGAGCCCCTCGGCGCGGCCGAGCGCGGTCAGCCGGGCGGTGAGCGCGGCCGGCAGGTCGCGCCGCAGCCGGTCGGGCACCACCGCGCGGGCCGGCGGATGCCCGGCGAGCCGGGTCGGCCCATCGAGCCCGGCGAGAGCTGACCGCCAGGCTTCGGCGGCGGCCGTCCGGTCCTGCTCGGCGGTCCAGGCCAGGTAGGTGCGGAAGTCCGCGGGTGGGGGCAGCGCGTCGCCGCGGTACAGCGCGAAGAGCTCGTCCAGCAGCAGCGGCACCGACCAGCCGTCGAGCAGCAAATGGTGGTGGGTGACGACGAGCCGGTGGTCGTCCGGGCCGAGCGAGACCAGTGCCATCCGCAGCAGCGGCGCGGTGGCCGGCTCGAAGCGGGTGGCCAGGTCGTCGTCGAGGAACTTCGGCAACTCCTCGGCGCCGAGCGACATCGTGGTCCACGGCAGGGCGACCTGCCTCGGCACGATCGCGACCGCCTGGCCGTTCCTGCGGCGGCGGAACGCCACCCGCAGGTTGGGCCGGCGGTCGAGCAACGCCTGCCCGGCCGCGCGCATCCGGCCGGCGTCCACCGGGCCGGTCAGTGAGATCGTCAACTGTCCGGTGTAGACGTCCGGGCCGTCGGCGGCGAGCTGGGTGTGGAACAGCAGGCCTTCCTGCAGCGGGGTGAGCGGCAGGATGTCGCTGATGCCGGAGGCGGGCGCGGTCACGGAAGCTCCCATTCGGCCTCGAACTCCTCGATCTCGTCCTGGCCGAGCGTCAGCGTCAGGTCGGAGGGGGTGAGCCCGCCGGCGACCGGTCCCCGCACGTGCTCGACCAGCGCCTCGAGCGCGGCGAACCATCCGTCGGCCAGCTCGGCGACCGCCTCGGCGGACAGCAGGTCCCGCGGGTAGGCCCAGGTCACGCCGAGCTCGGGGCCGTCGGCGGCGTCCTGCACGTACGCGTTGATCTCGAGGATGTAGGGCGCGACCGGCATGCCGAGGTCGAAGCCGCCGGCCAGGATCCCGTGCCCGGCGACCGGCGCCCAGTCCTCGCCCGACCCGGCGGCGAACCGGCCGAGGTAGTTGAAGCTGATCTGCGGGGTGGGCAGCGCGGCCAGGGCGGGGGAGGTCTCCGGGTTGAGGTAGCGCAGCAGGCCGTAGCCGATGCCGTGGTCCGGGATCTCGCGTAGCTGTTCCTTGATGCGCTTGAGCGCGGTGCCCGCGGCCGGGCCGCCGGCGAGCGCGTCGGCGAGGTCGGCGTCGCCCGGGTCGAGCCGGACCGGGAACACGCTGGTGAACCAGCCGAGCGTCGAGGCGAGGTCGGCGCCGGGGACGACCTGTTCCTCGCGGCCGTGCCCCTCCAGCGCGATCAGCACGGACCGTTCGCCGCCGCCGCGCCATTTCGCGACCGCGAGGGCGAGGCCGGTGAGCAGAACGTCGTTGATGCCGGCGTGGAAGGCCGGCGCGACCCGGGCGATGACCGGCTCGGTGCGGCCGGCCGGGAGCCGCACGGTGTGGCGGGCGACCGATGCCAGGTCCTCGACCGGGCGCAGCGGGCGGTGGCTCAGCGCCGGATCCGGGCCGTCGAGGATCCGTTGCCACATCGGCAGTTCCGCGCTTCGCCGAGTGGCCGCATCGCGCAGGCCCAGGGCCCAGCGGCGGAACGAGGTGCCGGTGCACGAGGGGGTGCGCGACTCCCCGAGCGCGGCCAGGTCGTCGGGCAGGATCCGCAGCGAGACCCCGTCGACGATGCTGTGGTGGACGACCAGCAGCAGCTCGCGGCGGGCCGGGAAGAACACCGCCTGGGCCATCACGCCGTGGGCGGGGTCGAGCCGCAGCGCCGCCGCCTGCTCCTCGGCCGCGATCGTCGCGCCCTCGGCGGCCACCCGGAGCCACGGTCCGGTCGAGCCCCGCGGCGCGACCCGCAGCACTCCGGCCTCCCGGTCGAGCGTGGCGCGCAGCAGGTCGTGCCGATCGGTCAGCCCGGCGAGGACCGCGGCCAGGTCGCCGGCGTTGGCGCTCGGGGGAGTGGTGACGACGATCGACTGGCTGAACGCGGTGAGATCGCCGCCGGTCTCGTCCAGCCAGCGCAGGATCGGGGTGAACGGGATCTCGCCGATTCCGTCGTCCGGTGCCTCGGGGCGGGCGGTCTCCTGGTCGGTGACCACCTCGGCGAGGGCGGTGACCGTGCGGGTCTCGAACACCTGGCGGGCGGTGCAGACCAGGCCGGCGGCGCGGGCGCGCAGGACGAGCTGGATCGAGACGATGCTGTCGCCGCCGAGGCCGAAGAAGTCGTCGTCGATGCCGACGCCGGGCACGCCGAGCACGTCCGCGTAGAGCTCGCAGAGGATCTTCTCGCGCCGGGTGCGGGGGGCGGTGCCGGTGGCGAGCACGGCGTAGTCGGGGGCGGGCAGCGCGGCCCGGTCGAGCTTGCCGCTGGTCAGCACCGGCAGCGCATCGAGCAGCACGTACCCGGTAGGGACCAGGTAGGCGGGCAGCCAGGACTCGGCGTGCAGGCGCAGCGCCTTGACGAGCGCGGCCGGGTCGGTGAACGCGGCCGGGGCGTTCGCGAGCGGGTAGTCGCCGGCCGGAGCCTCGCCGAGCGGGAAGACGGCGTAGGTCTGCTCGACTGGTGGTTCTTCCCTCGCCGACGTGAAGAGTATGACGTCATACCGGTAGCGGGTCAGCTCGTTGTCGTGGCGGGACTGCTTCGCGCGTACGTCCGCGAATGAAATCCCGGCAATGCCGAGAGTCGCGAAATAGTCCGGATCCAGCAGGAGCTCGCGTTCGGCCCGCAGGGCCGCCTCGACGTCGCGGCCCGGCCGCACGGCCGCGATCGCCTCGTGCAGCGCCCGATGCAGCCGCAGATTGCGGACGTCGCCCACGAAGATGCGTCCGCCGGGGGCGAGCCGGGTGACCGCCGCGCGCAGGACCGAGGTCAGATAGTCGGCGCTCGGGAAATATTGGACCACCGAGTTGATGACGACCGTGTCGAAGTAACCCTCGGGCACCCCGGTCAGGTCGTGGGCCGGCTGCGCGCGCAGCACCACGCCCGGCATGTCGGCGGTCGGTCCGCGCAGCGTCGCGATGGCCTCCTCGGAGAGGTCGAGGCCCCAGTAGCTCTCCACATCCGGCGCGAGCCGGGACAGCAGCAGTCCACTGCCGACCCCGATCTCCAGAACCCGTTGCGGGGCAAGGGCCTTGATCCTGGCGACGGTCGCGTCCCGCCACTCGCGCATCTGGTCGAGCGGGATCGGCGAACCGTCGAAGCTGGAGTTCCAGCCGGTGAAGTTCTCGTCGAAGGCCTCCACCCGGCCGGCCCGGTAGAGCAGCTCGTGCAGCTCCTTCCACTCGGCGACCTGGGCGTCCGCCCTCTCCCGCGGAGCGGCGGCGCCGTCGGAGGGCACGACGTAGGCGGCGAGCCGGACGTCGCCGGGCCGGTCCTCGCGCGCGATCACCGCGACCTGGCCGACCCCGGGATGGCGGCCGAGCACCGACTCGATCTCGCCGAGCTCGATCCGGTAGCCGCGGACCTTGACCTGATCGTCGACGCGGCCGAGGAAGTCCAGCCGGCCGTCCTCCCGCCACTGGGCGACGTCGCCGGTGCGGTACATCCGGCCGCCGGTCTGGTCGAACGGGTTGGCGACGAACCGCTCGGCGGTCAGGTCGGGCCGGTTCACATAGCAGCGGGCCAGGCCCGGCCCGGCCAGGTACAGCTCGCCGGGGACGCCGGGCGCGACCGGGCGCAGGGCGGGGTCCAGCACGTACGCGTCGGTGGCCGGGTCCGGGCGGCCGATCGGCACCGACGAGCCGACGATCGCGTCCGGGTCGCATTCGCCGAGCGTCGAGTTCACCGTGGCCTCGGTCGGCCCGTACGCGTTGAACATCCGGCGATGGCGCGCCCAGCGGGCGACGAGCTCCGGCGAGACCCGTTCGGTGCCGGCCAGGAGGATGCCCGGCGGCAGCTCGCACTCCGGCGGCAGGGCGGCCAGCAGCGCCGGCGGCAGGATCATGAAGTTCGTCCGGTGCCGCATCGCATACTCGGTCAGCGCGAGCCCGGCCACCCGGCGGTCGGCGGGCACGACGACGATCCGGCCGCCGGAGCCGAGCGACAGCACCAGGTCCCAGAACGCGACGTCGAAGCTGGGCGAGGCGAAGTGCAGCACGCGGACGTCCGGGGTGAGCCCGAACCGCTCGAACTGCGTGGACATCAGCTTCGCGACGCCGGAGTGGGTGAGCAGCACCCCCTTGGGCCGGCCGGTGGAGCCGGAGGTGTAGATGACGTACGCGGCGTGCTCGACCCGCAGCCCGTCGCGTACCGGATCGGTCTCCGGCGCGGCCGACAGCTCGGCGGTCACCGCCGGGTCGTCGAGCAGCAGCCGCGGCAGGCCCTTCGGACTGGGCAGCCGATCGTCGACCTCGGCGGTGGTGACCAGGCAGATCGGCCTCGCGTCGGCGATCAGGTAGCCGAGCCGCCCGGCCGGGTCCGCCGGGTCCAGCGGCAGGTACGCGGCGCCCGCCTTGAGCACGGCCAGCTCCGCCACGATCATCTCGATCGAGCGCGGCACCGCGAGCCCGACCACCCGGTCCGGGCCGGCGCCGTGCGCGATCAGCAGGTGGGCCAGGCGGTTCGCCCGCGTGTCCAGTTCCGCGTAGCTGATCTCGGCGTCCTCGTAGACCACGGCCACCGCGCCCGGATCGCGCCGGACGCTCGCCGCGAACACCTCGGGAAGCGTGGCCGGCGCGACGGTGAGTGGTCCGCCGCGGGACCATCGATTCGCCTCGATCGTGTCGTGCATGCGTCGCTCCTGATGGTCCGGGATGGGGGCGCGTGGCATCCGGGCCCCGCCCTCGTCGGCGCGGCCCCGGTTTCGTTTGGGAGAAGCCGGCCTAGGGGTGGGAGGTCAGGTATCCGCCCATCGAGCGGAAGTACTCGCCGGCGGAGAGTTCCGTGCCGTCGTCGCGGCGGATCCGGTCGATCGCCAGCCCGTGGCTGGTGCCCCGGCGGGCCTCGGCGCCGGCCACGACGACCACGGCGTCGCCCTCGCGGTAGAAGATGCGGCCGGGCGTACCGCCGTAGATGCCGTCGGAGACGTGCGCGGCGACGATCCGCAGCCGCTGTCCGTTGTGGAAGGCGTACGCGTTCGGGTACGGGTCGGACTGCGCGCGGATCAGCCGGTCCAGCTCCTCGGCCGTCCACGCCCAGTCGATCCGGCTGTCCTCCTCCGAGCGCTTGTGGAAGAAGCTCGCCCGCGAGCGGTCCTGCGGGGTCCAGTCGGTGCGGCCGGAGGCGATCAGCGCGAGCCCGTCGACGGCTATCGGGCCGAACAGATCCAGCGTCTTGTGGAAGAGGTCAGTGGTGGTGTCCCGGTCGCCGACCGGGACCGAGCGCTGCAGCACGATGTCGCCGGCGTCGAGGGTGCCGTCCATCATGTGCGCGGTGACCCCGACCTGTTTCTCGCCGTTGATCAGCGCCCAGATCAGCGGGGAGAAGCCGGCGTACTTGGGCAGCAGCGAGTCGTGCACGTTCAGCGTGCCGAGGCGGGGGAGCGAGAAGATCTGGGGCGGGATCCACGTGCGCCAGTTGGTCGCCACGATGATGTCGGGGTCTGCCTCCTTGAGCGGGCCGAGCAGGTCGTCCTCGGGCCGGTCGCGCACCTCCACCGGGACGCCGTGAGCGGCGGCGAGCTCGGCGACCGAGTCGCTCCAGATCCGCTCGTACGCGTGGTCGCTCCTCGGGTGGGTGACCACCAGCGTGACCTCGTGTTCCGAGTCCAGAAGGGCTTGCAGGGTCCGATGACCCCACGTCTGGTACCCGAACATGACTACCCGCACGGTTCCTCCTCGCCCATCCATCCCGGCAAAAGTTAGGTTAGTCTAACCTAGCTTCAGGCCGCCGAAGAGGGTGGTTTCGCTCGGCCTTCACGAAGGGGACTTGCCGATGTCACCGATCGATCCGCAGGGTGAAGTTCCGGTGTACGACCTGGTGGGAGTCGGTTTCGGTCCGTCCAATCTGGCGTTGGCGATAGCCGTGGAGGAGCACAACGGGCGCGCCGGCCAGGATCCGGTCACCGCGGTTTTCCTGGAACGCCAGCCCTCGTTCGGCTGGCACCGCGGGATGCTGCTGGAGGACGCCACCATGCAGGTGTCGTTCCTCAAGGACCTGGTCACCCTCCGGAACCCGACCAGCGAGTACAGCTTCCTCTGCTACCTGAAGGACCGCGACCGGCTGATCGACTTCATCAATCACAAGAACTTCTTCCCGCTCCGCGTGGAGTTCCACGACTACCTGGAGTGGGCGGCGGCCAAGGTGGATGACATGGTCCAGTACGGCCACGAGGTCGACGGGGTCGTACCGGTGGTCCGCGACGGCGTGGTCGAGGCGTTCGACGTGCTCGTCCGGCACGCGGGCGGGGTCGGTTCGTACCGGGCGCGCAATCTGGTCGTCGCGACCGGGCTGCGCCCGCAGATCCCGGCCGGCGTCGATTCGTCCGGGCGGATCTGGCACAGCCGCGACCTGCTCACGAACATCGGCCGGCTGGACGGCACCGACCCGTCCCGGTTCGTCGTGGTCGGCGCCGGGCAGAGCGCCGCCGAGGTCACCGCGTTCCTGCACGAACGGTTCCCGCGGGCGGAGGTGTGCGGGGTGTTCTCCCGGTACGGCTACTCGCCGGCCGACGACAGTTCGTTCGCCAACCGCATCTTCGACCCGGCCGCGGTCGACGACTACTTCGCCGCCCCGCCGGAGATCAAGACCATGCTGATGAACTACCACAGCAACACGAACTACGCGGTCGTCGACAACGACCTGATCGAAGAGCTGTATCGGCGCTCGTACCGGGAAAAGGTCAATGGAACCCGGCGGCTGTGGCTGATCAATGTGTCCCGGCTGGCCGGAGCCAAGGAGGGGCGGAACGGCCGGGTCGAGGTGACGATCGAGACGCTCACCACCGGCGCGCGGTCCACCCTCGAGGCGGACGTGCTGATCTGTGCCACCGGATACCAGCCGGTCGACCCGTTCCCGCTGCTCGGCGCCGCCGCCCGGCACTATCGGCGGGACGAGTTCGGCCGGGCCGTGGTCGAGCGCGACTACCGGCTCGCGGCCGGCCCGTCGGTCACCGCCGGTGTTTACCTGCAGGGCGGCACCGAGCATTCGCACGGCATCACGGCGTCGCTGCTCTCCAACGCCGCGGTCCGCTCCGGCGAGATCATCGAGTCGATCGCCGCCCGGCTCGGCGCGGACCGGCCGCTCGCGGTCGCCGCTCGCGCCTGACTCGGCCAATCCTCGCCCGCGCGGTCACCGCGGTGGCCCACTGACGCGCTGTAACGGGGAGGCGACGCGATCCGCCACCACAAGGTATGGCCGTATCACCTTTCGAGGGGGTCGTCATTGTCCTTTCGGATGGGTTACGGCGGCATGCCCGTTGGCACATCCGCATGGTTGACGGACGGTGGGCTCCGAGCCGGAGCGCTAGCGTGGCCGGATTCCAAGGCGCTCCACTAACCGTTTCACGCCTCACCGGAAATGTCAGACGGTCTGAACTCTGCGGCTGTTGGAGGTTGGGTGCAAAGGACGAGCCTGAAGCTGGACGAAGCTCGTCCGAGTACGCGTGGGCGTAATCGCTACTTCGACCTGCTCCGGGCCGGCGCGCTGATGCGGGTCATCGTCTACCACACGGTCGGCTGGCCGTGGCTGCATCTCCTCGTTCCGGCGATGGGTGTGATGTTCGCGCTGGGCGGGTGTTTGATGGCCAAATCGTTGGACCGCCAGCCGCCGGTGCGGGTGGTGGTGTCGCGGATGCGCCGGCTGCTGCCCCCGGTGTGGGCCTTCGGGATCCTCGCCATCGCGATGGGGTGGGTCGCCGTCGGTGTGGGCCGGCACGAGTGGATCCACCTGCTGTACTGGCTGGTGCCGCTGCGTGATCCCGAGTCGCATGCGGTCGGATTCGGGTATGTCGACATCCTTTGGTATGTCCGTACCTATTTATGGTTCGTCATTCTCTCCCCGGTGCTGCTGATGGCCTTTCGGAAGGCTCCGGTGGCGACCCTGGTCGCGCCGCTCGCATTGTTGCCGGTGGCGGCATTGACATCGCTTTTCACCTCGGCCGGGCGTGGGGCCGTCACCGACATTCTCGGTTTCGGCACATGCTGGACGCTGGGCTTCGCCGCGTATGACGGTTTCCTCGCCGCGCTTCCCGTTCTGGTGTGCGGTGTTGTCGTCGCCGCGCTGAGCGCGGTGGGTCTGACCCTCGAGGTCGCCTATCCGTTCGCCGGGTCCGGGGGTTCCGGGCCGGTATTCGTCGGGTACGCGCTGTTCTCCGCGGCGTGGGTGCTGGTTTTGATGCGGTGGAACCCCGACATGTCGTGGATGAGGAAGAGCGGCTGGCTGAGGAGAGCGGTCGCGATCATCAACGCGCGCGCCGTCACCATCTACATCTGGCACGACGCCGCCATCGCCGTCATCGCGATCTTCGTCCACGCGACGCGGATGCACGTCTCGCGCGTCGCCGAGCTTCCGGCCGTCCTTCTGCTCACCGCGCTCGCGGTGCTCGCCCTCGGCTGGGTCGAGGATCTCGCGGCCCGCCGCCAGCCCGTGCTCCTGCCCCGGGCGGGCTGACCCGCCGGCCGAATATTACCAACGGTGGCTATTGAAATTTGCGTCCGTCGGGCGCAGGCTCCTTGTTAACGCAAGCTTGCGCTAGCGAAAACCGGACCGGGCCTCAGCTGAAAGGAATGACGACAAGGAGGTCGAACCATGCGCACACCCCACCCCGGCGCGCCGCTCCGGGCGTCGGTCATCTTCCTCGCCGTCGGTGCCATGCTGCTCGCCGGCAGCCCGGCACAGGCGTTCGGATGGACCACCGTTGCCAGCCCCAGCGAAACGCCGGGCGACAACTACCTATACGGCGCCGACTCGTCGGACTCGAGCAACGTCTGGGCCGTGGGGGTTGTCTATCCGCCGACCGGCGGCAGCTCGCACGACCTGGCATTGCGGTACGACGGGACAGCATGGCGCTCGGTCCCGCGCACCGGTCTGCCCGGCGATGACACGCTCCGCGGCGTCGACGCGGTATCGGCCGGCGACGTCTGGGTGGTCGGCGACCATCGCGCCGGGATCGGCCGCTACGAAACCATGGCGGCCCACTGGAACGGGACGACCTGGTCCCGGGAGCCCACCCCTAACGGCAACCCGAGCGGCATGAACAACGTCTACGGCGTCGCGGCCACGGGCGGCACGGTGTGGGCGGTCGGCACGTATGTCGACCCGAGCGCGCCGGCCAACCGGCGGAAGCTGATCCTGCAGCGCGCGGGCGGTAGCTGGCGCGTCTCCCCAGCGCCGACGGTGGCGGCGTACGAGAGTCTCGTGGCCGTCGATGCCACCGGACCCGCCGACGCGTGGGCGGTGGGCTCTGCCACCACCGACATCGCGAGTGCGACGCTGACGCCGCTCACCCTGCATTGGAACGGCACCGGCTGGGTCTCGATCACGCTGCCGGCCCCGATCGGCACCGCGCTGACCGGCGTCGACGCGCGGACGCCCGGCGACGTGTGGGCGGTCGGGTCAACCTCCGGCGCCATCGGCGCGCAGCCCTACGTCGCGCATTTCGACGGCACGTCCTGGCGTCGCGTGACCACGCCGGCCATTGCGGGCGGCGGTGCGCTCACCGACGTGGTGGCGCTGTCGCCGTCGGCCGTCGTCGCGGTCGGCCGGTCCAACGGCGCCCCGATGATCCTGCGCTGGGACGGCGGGTCCTGGATCCGGGAGACCACTCCGGCATCGTCGAACCCCTTCCTCACGGGCGCCGCCGCGGCCGGTCCCGGCTCCGTCTGGGCGATCGGGTATCGCTTCGAACTGAGCGCGTACGCGAACCGGACGCTGACTCTGCTCGGCGCCTGACGCCCGTCCGGGCGGCGGGCTCCCGGTCCTCGGCTGCCCGCCGCCCGGCCATGCCCGGGCTGACGGCAGAACCCAGAATCCTGGGATGGAGGTCGCCGGTACCGCGCTCCACGCTGAACGGGACCAGTTGAGCCCGGCCAAGCGAGGAGGAGAAACACCATGCGGGATCACATCCGGACGGGAACGGACAACCGGCTCGGGACGGACGTCGGCGAACGTCGGCGCGGGCGGTTTCTCGGTGTGCGGTCTGTCCTGCCGCCGGCGGCGGTTGCCGTGGTGGCGCTTGCCGCACCTGCCACCGCCGCGCAGGCGTCCGCGGCGCAGGCGTCCGCCGGCAACGCCCGTCCATCGGCCGCCGCCGCGGCGCAGGCGATCGGACCCGACGGCATCCCGGTCGCGGAGCTCGCGGCGACCTGCCATTACCGGGTGAACCACTCCGGCGGCATCCGCATCTACCGGCAACCGGCCGTCGGCGCCTCGTGGGGGAGTTTCGCCAACGGGGCGACGTTCTACAGCACCTGCGCCAACGGGGGCGGCCAGGTCTACACGGACTGCCCGGGCCCGCTGCTGTCGTTCCAGTGGAAGACGGTCGGCGTCAGCGGCGGCCACACCGGTTACGTCAAAACCAAGTGCCTGGTCCGCATCTGAGGGGGATGCGTTTCTCACGGTCCTCTCATCGGGGGCGGGCCAGCGTTTCCTCGACACCCTGATGTGGAGGGAACGAGATGGCACTTCGACGGCAAAGCCGCAGCCCGGTCGCGGCCACCCTGGCGGTCCTGGCCGTCAGCGTGGTCGCGCTTGCCGCCTGCGGCAGCAACAGTGGCGGCAGCACGACCGGCGCATCGGGCAAACCGGTCAGCGGTGGGACGCTCAAGCTGCTCGGCAGCAGCGACGTCGACCACCTGGACACGGCCAGCGCCTATTACACGGCCAGTTACACGCTCGAGCGCACGTTCGCCCGGCAGTTGTTCTCCTATCCGGCATCGGCCGACACCGCGACGGCGAACACGCCGGTGCCCGATCTGGCGACCGAGATGCCGACCAAGGCGAACGGTGGCATCAGCGCCGACGGCAAGACGTACACGATCCATCTGCGTACGGGCGTGGATTGGAACACCACCCCGGCCCGCGCGGTCACCGCTCAGGACGAGGTTCTGGGTCTCAAGCGGCTGTGCAACCCGGTCAGCCCGGTCGGCGCGCCCGGCTACTACGAGAACACCATCGTCGGGATGAAGTCCTACTGCGACGGCTTCGCCAAGGTGCCGGGCACCGCGTCGGCGATCGCGGCATACATCAACGGCCACCAGATCTCGGGAGTGACCACGCCCGACGCGCAGACGGTCGTCTTCACGCTGCTGCAGCCGGCCAGCGACTTGGTCAACATCCTGGCGATGCCGTTCGCGTCGCCGGCGCCGAAGGAGTACCTGCAGTACGTGCCGGACTCGGCGGCGTTCCGGCAGCACACGATCTCCGACGGGCCCTATCAGGTCGTCGGCTACACGGCGAACCAGAGCATCACGCTGGACAAGAACCCGGCCTGGACGCAGGCCTCCGACCCGATCCGGCACCAGTACGTCGACCACATCGACATCACCGAGGGCCAGGACGCCGGGCCGGTGCAGCAGCAGATCCAGGCCGGCACCGCGGACCTCGAATGGGACACCACCGTGCCGACGCCGAACATCCCGGCGCTGCAGGCGGCCAAGGACGCCCGGCTCGGCCTGTACCCGGCCCTGGACACCAACCCGTACCTGGTGTTCAACCTGCAGAGCCCGACCGCGAAGGGCGCGCTCAAGAACGTCAAGGTCCGGCAGGCCATCGAGTACGCGATCGACAAGACCGCGATCGGCCAGGTCTACGGCGGCCCGGCCCTCAACACCCCGCTCGACCAGGTCATCCCGCCCGGCAACGTCGGATACCAGCAGTTCGACCTGTACCCGACGGCGAACAGCAAGGGCGACCCGGCCACCTGCAAGTCGATGCTGGCCGCGGCCGGTTACCCGAACGGCTTCACCATCACCGACGTCTACCGCAACGCCGGCAACCACCCGGCCGTGGCGCAGGACATCCAGGCCGACCTGAAGGCGTGCGGCATCACCGACAAGCTCGTCCCGGTCAACCAGGGCGACTACTACGGCAAGTACCTGAACAGCCCGAGCGCCGCCCAGCGCGGTGTCTGGGACATCAGCGAGCCGGGCTGGGTGCCCGACTGGTACGGCAACAACGGCCGCGCCATCATCGAGCCGCTGTTCGACGGGCGTAACTACGGCCCCAACTCGGTCGACTACGGCGACTACAACAACCCGGCCGTCAACTCGCTGATCGACAAGGCCCTCGCCGCGCCGGACGAGAACACCGCGGCCACCTACTGGCACCAGGCCGACATGCAGATCATGAAGGACGCCGCGATCGTCCCGTTCCAGACCCAGAAGACCGCCCTGTACCGGTCGTCCCGGGTCCAGAACGCCATCTTCCTGCCGTTCAGCCAGGCGTACGACCTCACTCAGATCTGGCTCAGCCCGAACAGCTGACGGCCCGCGGAAGGCCGGATCCGGGGGTGTCCGGCCTTCCGCGTGCGCAAGGAATGCGTACGAAGGGAAAATGGTCGTGAATTTGCTCGAGGTCAATGGTCTGACCGTCACCTTCCCGACCCCCGACGGCCCGGTACGCGCGGTCCGGGGCATCTCGTTCGGCGTCGACCGCGGCCGGACCCTCGGCATCGTCGGCGAGTCGGGCTCGGGCAAGAGCGTGGCCGCGCTGACCCTGCTCGGGCTCACGCCGGGCGCGAGCGTCGGCGGGCAGGCGCTGTTCGGCGGCGACGACCTGCTGGCCATGAGCGAGCCGGAGCTGCGGGCCGTGCGCGGCGCCCGGATCGCGGTGGTCTTCCAGGACCCGCTCTCCAGCCTGCACCCGATGTACCGGGTCGGCTGGCAGATCACCGAGGCGATCCGCGCACACACCCCGGCGAGCCGGCGCGCCGCCCGCGAACGCGCGATCGAGCTGCTCGGGATGGTGGGCATCGCCCAGCCCCGGCGCCGGATCGACGACTACCCGCACCAGTTCTCCGGCGGCATGCGCCAGCGCGTCATGATCGCCATGGCCCTCGCGCTCGGCCCGGACCTGGTGATCGCCGACGAGCCGACCACCGCCCTGGACACGACGGTGCAGGCCCAGATCCTCGACCTGCTGCACCGGCTGCAGCAGGAACTGGGCATGGCGCTGATCATCATCACCCACGACCTCGGGGTCGTCGCGCAGACCGCGGACGAGGTTCAGGTGATGTACGCGGGCCGGATCGCCGAGACCGCGGACCGGCGCACCATCTTCTACCGCGCGCACCATCCGTACACCCTCGGCCTGCTCGGATCGGTGCCGTCGGCGGCCGGTCGGGGCCGGCTCACTCCGATCGCCGGGCAGCCGCCCAGTCCGATTCGGCTGCCGTCCGGCTGTCCCTTCCATCCCCGCTGCGCCTACCGGATGGACCGCTGCACCGTCGAGGAGCCGCCGCTGCTGACCGTCGGCGGCGGGCCGGGGCATCGGTCGGCGTGCTGGCTGCCCGTCGACGCCCGCCGGTCGGAGGTAATGGTATGACCGACAACGAGGTACTTTTGCAGGCCATTGACGTGGTCAAACATTTCGCCGTACGGCGGCGTGGACCGCACGTCCGGGCGGTCGACGGCGTCAGCCTGACCGTGCACAGTGGGGAAACAGTCGGCCTGGTCGGCGAGACCGGCTGCGGCAAGTCGACCCTGGCCCGCTGCATCGCCCGGCTGTACGAGCTCAGCTCCGGCCGGGTCGTCTTCGAAGGGCGGGACATCACCCGGCTGTCGCGGCGGCGGCTCGCCCCCGTGCGCCGGAACCTGCAGATGATCTTCCAGGATCCGTACGGGTCGCTGAACCCGCGCCGCCGGGTCGGATCGATCATCGGCGACCCGCTCGCCATTCACGACGTCGCCGACGGCCGCGACCGGCGGCGACGGGTGCAGGAGCTGATGGAGCTGGTCGGGCTCAACCCGGAGCACTACAACCGGTATCCGGCCGAGTTCTCCGGCGGGCAGCGCCAGCGCATCGGCGTCGCCCGCGCGGTCGCGCTGCGGCCCCGGCTGATCGTGTGCGACGAGCCGGTCTCGGCCCTCGACGTGTCCATCCAGGCGCAGATCATCAACCTGTTGGACGATCTGAAGGACCAGCTCGGCATCGCGTACGTGTTCATCTCGCACGACCTGTCGGTGGTGAGGCACGTCAGCGACCGGGTCGCGGTGATGTACCTCGGCCAGATCGTCGAGACCGCGGCGGCCGAGGACCTGTACGCGCGGCCACGGCATCCGTACACGGTGGCGCTGCTGTCCGCGACCCCGGTCGCCGATCCCGATCTGGCCGACCGGCGCACGCCGATCCTGCTGACCGGCGACGTTCCTTCGCCGGTCGACCCGCCGTCCGGGTGCCGGTTCCATCCCCGCTGCCCCAAGGCGCGGGAACGCTGCCGCATCGAGGCGCCGGCGCTCGAGTCGCGTACCCCCGGGGAAGACACGCATCTGACCGCCTGCCACTTCCCGGTGCACGACCCCGCCGAGCTGATGGCGTCATGAGTACCGTCCCGCTCGAAACCGTGGCCGCCGATGCCGTGCCCGCCATCGAGGGACGGGCGCCGCTGCGGCTCGCCATGGACCGGCTGCGCCGCGATCGGGTCGCGATCGCCTGCGCCGTCGTCATCCTGCTGCTGGTCGTCACCGCCCTCGCCGCGCCGCTGATCGCCCACCTGACCGGGCACGACCCGACGACCCAGTACCGCGACACGGGACTGACCCCGGCCGGGCTGCCGGTCGGGCCGAACCGGCAATTCTGGTTCGGCACCGACAATCTCGGCCGCGACGTGTTCATCCGGGTCGTCTACGGCACCCGCATCTCCCTGCTCGTCGGCGTCGTCTCCACCGTGCTCGCGATCGTCGCCGGTGTCGTGGTCGGGGTGACGGCCGGCTACTTCCAGGGCGCCGTCGACACGGTCCTGGCCCGGTTCATGGACGTCGTCCTGTCGCTGCCGTTCCTGCTGTTCGCGATCGCGCTGGTCGCCGTGGCCGGGCCCAGCATCGTGGTGTCGGTCTGTGTCATCGCGTTCTTCTCGTTCGCCGCCGTCGGCCGCATCGTCCGCGGCCAGACGCTGTCGATCCGGGAACGCGAATACATCGAGGCGGCCCGCTCCCTCGGCGCGAGCGACCTGCGCATCATGGCCGTCGACGTGGTGCCCAACCTGATCGCTCCGGTGATCGTCTACACCACCCTGCTGATCCCGACCGCGATCGTCTTCGAGGCCACCCTGTCGTTCCTCGGCATGGGCGTGGTCCCGCCCACCCCGACCTGGGGCAACATGCTGTCCGACTCGCTGCAGTACTACCAGGTCGCCTGGTGGTTCATCCTCTTCCCCGGTCTCGCGCTGCTGATCACCACTCTCGCCTTCAACCTGCTCGGCGACAGCGTCCGCGACGCGCTCGACCCGTCCACGTTCACGTCCGCTTCTGTGAAGAGCCGATCATGATCCGGTTTCTGGTACGCCGCGTTCTGTTCGGGATCCTGGTCCTCTGGCTGATCAGCGTCGCCGTGTTCGTGCTGTTCTTCGTCGCCCCGCACGACCCGGCCCGGGCCATCGCCGGCCGGCAGGCCACCGCCGAGACGGTCGCGCTGGTCGAGCACCGTCTCGGCCTCGACCAGCCGGTGCTCACCCAGTACTGGCATTTCCTCGTCCGGCTGGCGCACGGGGATCTCGGCTACTCCTACTACAACTCCGAACCGGTCCGGTCGCTGATCGTCGCCCGCCTGCCCGTCACGCTGTCGCTCACCCTCGGCGGCGCGATCCTGTGGCTGCTGCTCGGCGTCGGCATCGGGATCGCCTCGGCCCGCCATCCGCGGTCCCTGCTCGACCGGTCGGCGACGGTGTTCGTGCTCGGCGGGCTGTCGATGCCGACGTTCCTGGTCGGGCTGCTGCTGCTCTACTTCTTGTTCTTCCGGCTCCACCTGCTCGGCGTCGACGCCTTCCCCGGCGGCGGGTACGTGCCCTTCACGCAGAGCCCGGCCCAGTGGGCGCAGCACCTGATCCTGCCGTGGCTCACCCTGGCCCTGGTCTCGGCGGCCACCTACTCCCGGCTGACCCGCGGGTCCCTGCTCGAGGTGTTCGGCGAGGACTACGTGCGCACCGCCCGCGCCAAGGGGATCACCGAGCAGCGGGTCGTCTACCGGCACGCGCTGCGCAGCGCGCTCACCCCGGTCGTGACCCAGCTCGGCATCGACGTCGGCGCGCTGCTCGGCGGGGCGATCATCACCGAGAACGTATTCGGGCTGCCCGGCCTCGGCCAGCTCGCCGTGCAGTCGGTGGTCACCCAGGACCTGCCGGTCATCGTCGGCATCGTCCTGGTCGCCGCGTTCTTCGTGGTCGCCGCGAACATCGTGGTCGACTTCCTCTACGCGGTGCTGGACCCGCGTGTGCGCCGCCGCTAGTCGTACACCCTCAGGCTTGGGGGTCGAGTCGGTAGCCGGCGCCGCGCATGGTCCGGATCGTGTCCCGCCCGAACGGCCGGTCGACCTTGTCGCGCAGGTAGCGCACGTACACGTCGACGACGTTCGACCCGCCGTCGTACGCGAAATCCCAGACATGCTCGATGAGGTACGTCCGGGAAAGGGTCTCGCCCGCGCGGCGCATCAGCTCGTGCAGCAGGGCGAACTCCTTGGCCGACAACGCGATCGGTGTCGTGCCGCGGAACACGGTACGGCTCGCAGGGTCGAGCACGAGATCGCCGACGCGCACCTGCGTCGGCCGTTCCAGCGGTTCCCGGCGCAGCAGAGCCCGCACCCGGGCGAGCAACTCGTCCAGGGCGAACGGCTTGGTGAGGTAGTCGTCGGCGCCGGCGTCCAGGCCGCGGACCTTGTCGGCCGTGTCGCCGCGGGCGGTGAGCATCAGCACCGGCATCCACCGGTCCTTCGCGCGTACCTGCCGGCACACCTCGAACCCGTCCGGCGCGGGGATCATCGCGTCCAGCACCACGACGTCGTACGGCGTCTCGACTATGGTCCAGACCGCGTCGACGCCGGTGCCGACCGTGTCCACGGCGTAGCCCTCGCGGCGCAGGCCCCGCGTCAGCATGGCGGCCATCGCCGGATCGTCCTCGACCACCAGGACTCTCATGCGGCCCAGCCTAGGACCGGGATCAACCGGGGCGGCCCGGCCGCGAGGTCAGCTCCGGCGCGGCGCATGGCCCGCCCTCTCGGCGACCGCGGCGATCCGCGCGATGTCGGCGTGCAGCTGTCCTATCTGCTCGCGCAGGTCCTCGGCGACGGCGGCCGCCCGGCGGGCATGGTCGAGGTGGTACAGGGCCAGCTCGACCGCGATCCGCTCGGCCCGGCGCACGCCCAGCAGCACCAGCGACACCTCGACGAGCGCCACCGCCGACAGGCCGGCCACGAGCAGCGCCCGGGTGCCGGCGTCCCGGCCGGGCAGCAGCGCCACCACGGCGCCGGCCACCACGACGCCGGTGATCATGATCAGGAACGGCCAGGATCCCGCCACCCCGAAGAGCCGGTCGGCGGCGCGTTCACCCGGTCGCAGCCGGACGCCGGTGCGGACCCCGGGATGCTGGTCCCAGCCCTTCCGGCCACCGACGCGGATCGGGTCGAATCGGGTGCTCGGATCGGTCGGCGTCATGTAGGTAAGCCTGGTCCGCCCGCCATGAGAGGATCGTGAAGATCGGTGGAGGTGACGCTGGTGCGGCTGGTTCCCGCCTCCCTGCGCGCGCGGCTGGCGCTGCTGTTCGGGGCGGGCACTCTCGTGGTGCTGCTGGTGGCGTTGTCGCTGCTCTATGTGGCGCTGGACCGGCAGCTCGCGGGCGCGGTCGACGCGGATCTGGCCGGCCGCGGCGACGACCTGATGGCGAGCGTGCGGGCGCACGATCTGACCGTCGTGACCGGGGACCCGATGGCGCAGCTCTACGACCGCGACGGCACACCGATCGCCACGTCGGTGTCGATCGCCGGCCGGGTCCTGCTGACTCCGGCCCAGGCCCGCGAGGTTCGTGGTGTCACGGCGACCAGCCGGACCCTGCCGTTGGGTGCGGCCGGCCGGCCGTTGCGGGTACGGATGCTGTCGCAACCGGTCGGCCGGACAGGGCAGGTGCTGACCGTGGCACTGCCGTCGGCCGCCGTGGAGAAAGCCGGCGACCGGCAGCTGATCGTGCTGGCGGTGGCGACCCCGCTGCTGATCGCGGCGCTGGCCGGTCTGGGCTGGCTGCTGCTGCGGGCGGCGTTGCGCCCGGTCGACGTGCTGACCCGCGAGGCCGCCGCCATCTCGACGCTCGACTCCGACCGCCGCCTGCCGGTGGTGCGCGGCGACGACGAGATCGCCCGTCTCGCGGCCACCCTCGACGGGATGCTCGCCCGTCTGTCGGTCGCGTTCTCCCGGGAGCGGGCGTTCGTCGACGATGCCAGCCACGAGCTGCGCAGCCCGATCGCGGTGCTGCGCGGCGAGATCGACCTGGCCCTGGGCGCCGTCGACGACCCCGACGAGGTCCGCGAGTCGCTGCTGGCGGCCCAGGGCCAGGTGATCCGGCTGGGGCGGCTCGCCGAGGACCTGCTCCTGCTGGCCCGGGAGCGGGCCGGAGTCCTGGTGGTGCACAGCGTTCCCGTGGACCTGACCGACCTGGCGATCGCGGAGACCACACTGCTGGAGTCAGTGACCGGGTTGAGTTTCGACGTCGCCGGCGGCCCGGTGGTCGTCGAGGCCGACGCCGACCGGCTGCGCCAGGTGCTGACCAATCTGGCCGTCAACAGCGCCGCGGCCGGCGCCGCCGCGGTGCGGATCACCATCACCGCCGACCAGCAGTGGGCCCGGGTCGAGTGGGCGGACGACGGTCCGGGCTTCCCACCGGCCCTGCTCGCCGCCGCGTTCGAGCGCTTCGTCCGCGGCGATCCGGCCCGAAGCGGCGCCTCGGGGGCGGGCTTGGGGCTCTCCATCGTGCGGGCCGTGGTGGCCGCGCACGGTGGCTCCGCCCAGCTCAGCAACGGCGGCCCCCTGGGCGGAGCGGTCGTCACCGTGCAGCTGCCGCTCGGCTGAGCGGCCGGCCCGGTCTTTCGGTGCCTGCCGGTCAGGTCAGACTGTCGCGCCGCGCGACGGGGTCTCGGGGTGGGGGCTGCCGCGCCGCGCGATGGCGTCTCGGGTCGGGCTGCCGCCGCGCGATGGCGTCTTGGGTGGCGGCTGTCGCGCCGCGCGACGGTGCCGTACCTGGGGCTGCCGCGCCGCGC
>NZ_KB903326.1 GCF_000379645.1 Paractinoplanes globisporus DSM 43857 | reverse complement strand
GCTGTCCGCCGGTGTCGGAGCCCCACGCGACTTCCATGGCCCCACACACGTGCGGCGAACTGTCCTGCCGGCCGGGCCAGTATCAGCCCTGCCTGCCCTGACCTGGAGTTACGTCAGGGTCTTACCTGCCAACTGCGTGCCTTGCTGTGCCGAGCGAGCCACGAACGTGGGTCCGGGCCCTGCTTGACGCTCGGTCATCTCGTCGGCGTCTTCACTGATCTCTGCTGTCAACGCCAGAAACGTTAGCCAGAGCTGGCAAGAATGTCTAGTACGTTGGTCATAGATTTTCTCGGCGGCCGCCCGAGCTTCGGGATCGCGTCGATGCCCGCACGGGGGTGGGGCGACAGGTGGTTCGGCGCCGATGACCCCGTCGGCGAAGCACCCTCGGCGGTGTATGCGGGCGTCGAGCGGGCCCAGAACGACTTCGGGACCAGAGAGCCACACAGCACCCAGTAGACGACGACGTTGCACCAGGTTCCCCTGCTCGCAACGGCGTCGCCGCCGGGCGCCGGGCCGAAAGGGGCAGCGACGTGCCATGCTCACCCGTCGTCATCTTGCCTGCGTGCGGCAGTCTTGGGTGTGCCGTCACGCTTGTGGTTGACCAACGAACGAAGGAGAGTCGATGGCGCTGACCCCTCAGCGGGAGCTTCGGCGTTGGATACTGGCGGTGCTCCTCGACGAGCCCGGCGGGGAGCACGCCGAGCGCGGGTCCTGGAGGTCATGGGGCAGCGGTTTGGCCTGCGGCTTTCGGTTGCGGATCGAGACACACCGCAGACTCGGCCGTTCGAAGAAAACTGGCAAAATCGGGCCAGTTATGAGCGCGCTGCAATGGTGGGGGAAGGACTCCTGACCGCGCGAAGGGATGGCGTTTGGGAGCTGTCGCCAAGTGGGATGAGCGCCGCTATTGCCGTCCAAGCGCTGGCGACAGTGGACGCTGTTGGCACGACTCCGGAAGTTCTGGACGCTGAGGTCTTGGCTGACGAGGCCGCGGGTCGAGTCGCTCGCCGCCAGGTAATCACGACTGCGGCCGAACGTACGGCAATCGAGACTCATGCAGTCGAGGTGGTATCCGAGCACTTCAAGGGCTTGGGGTACCGCGTTGACGACGTCGGGGATCACGAATCGTACGACCTGGATGTACGTCGCCCTGGCGAGCGGATCTCCGTTGAGGTGAAAGGCACAACAACCGAGGGCGGCGCGGTCGTACTCACGAAGAACGAAGTCGAGTTTCACCGGGCGCACTACCCGAACAACGCATTGGCTATTGTGCACAACATCTCGCTGGACCGGTCGGTGAGTCCTCCTGTGGCATCGGGCGGACGGCTGGAGCTTGTGCGGCCCTGGAGAATCGAGGACGACGCGCTGACAGCGCTGAGTTACCAGTACGAAACCGGTCTGGCGAGGAACGTACGTACTCACCGGATGCCTCGCGGCGTGCTCTTTGCAACGTCGCGATCACACGCACGGGAACCGTCGTGCCACGCCCATCCGGGAGTCGCATGATGTGGTGACTGCCGGCGATCCGGGCAACCATGAAGCCCTGCCGCTCCAGAGCACGGTCGATTCGGACGCCGGAGTCCGATGGAAGTGGAGGCATCAGGCGGCGACGGTGATTGAAAGCTCCCGTGGAACGCCAAGCTCCTCGATGAGGCCGGCCGGCTCCCGGAGATCCTCCAGCGACTTCCTCGGGTAGCGCCCTCGCCGTGCGCTCCTAGCCCTGGACGCAGCTGGGGTGAGGGAGGTCGAACAGCTTCGCCACGCAACCGAGGTGGCGCCGAATCCGCTCCGTCAGCGCCCGGACGGTGCTGATCGTCGAAGAACCCGAGCTGGTAGCGGGCAGCCAGGAACGATGGCTGACATAAGCAAGCCCGCAGTGTCGATGAGGTCCTTGACGTTGCGTGGCTAAGGGCGCGGCCCGTGATTGGCGGATAGCGGGGTAGCCGTGGTCAGCGCCTCCTCGGCGACTTTGGCGAGGAGGCGCTGACTATTGGTGGGCTAACTCAGAGGCGCGGATCCTCCTGGACTTTCAGGGCGTTGAGGATCGGGTCGTCCTCGCCTTTCTCACGAGTGAACACGAGCGTCAGATCGCCGCCGGCGTGCTCGACGGTGACCGTGTTCGTGTCCGCGGTCAGCGCACCCACCTTCGCCTGCACGTCGTGGTCGTAGAGGGCGATCTTGCCGTCGGCGAGCACATCGAAGGCACGCTTGCCGGGCTTGACCTTCTCGAACTCCGCGAAGTCGAGGCTGATCCGGTATGTCCCGGCCGGGGCGTTCTTGAACACGTAGCTGAACGTCTCGCCGGTCCGCTGGGTGCGGAACAGCGCGTCGTCCTCGGTGCCGGCGATGTTTGCCCTGGTGGTGCTCACCTTGCCGCCGACGTAGCCCCAGGCCCGCGCGCCGAGCGCCTGGTCCGGCGACCAGACGAAGCCGCCGGCACCGACGTAGCCCGATCCGCCTGCGTCGATACTCTTCCAGTAGGCCGACGTCGCCAGACGGACCGGCTTGAACTGGGTCTCGCCCTTGCCGGCGTTCGACGCCACGAGCAGGTCCCCGACGAGCACGCCGGGCGCGATGCCGGCGTTGTCGGCCGTCACCGTGACCGTGGTGGACGTGCCGGCCGCGAGCTTGACCGTGCCGGTCGCGGCCGCGCCCTTGAGGGTCAGCCACGGAAGGTCGGCGGCCTCGTGCCCGCCGTCGCTGGTGCGTCTCTGCTCGCTGATCCGCACCTCGAGCGGGGCGGAGCCACTGTTGGTGACCGTCACGTTGGCGGTCGTCTTCTGGCCCTTGTCGAGGAGCCAGTCGAGGTCCCCTCCGGCGACAGTGGCTATGCCCGTGGTCAACGCCGTGTCCCTCACCTCGGCCTGGTCCTTCTTGGCGATGGTCACCGGCTGGCTGGCGGCGACGTAGTTCGGCGCCTCGACCTGCACCGTGTTCTCGCCGATCAGCGCCTGGGCCTTCCACCGGCCCTTCACGTCGGTCGTGATGACCCGCTCACCCGCGGGCCCCTTGAGCGTGACGATCGCGCCCTCGATCGGTTTGTGGTCGTTCTTGTCGGTGACCGTTCCTTCGATCGTGCCCGCGGCCGGGAGGCTGTACTCCAGCCCCAGGCCGGCCTTCAGGACGGGCTGGTCGACGGAGTACTGGCCCGCCGGGTTGCGGTTCAGGCTCTCCACACCGACCGTCGCCGACGACCCTTGGGTGAGCGGATTGTCGCCGCCGACGCCGTCGCCGTAGCCGATCTGGATCCGTCCGTCGGCGACCAGGGTGACCGAGAAGCTGACGCGAGCCGTCCGGTCACTGTAGAAGGTGACGTTGCGCCATTCGACGACCTGCGCCGGCAGCCCGTCCACCTCGGTCGTGCCGAAGTAGATGCCCGCCTCGTCGTCGACCACGAGATCGTCCCAGAAGGGATAGATCGCGTCGATCGGGTCGGGCGACGGGAGTGCCGTATTGCTCCCCGACGTGCCGGCGCGGTCGAAGGTCAATGCGCCGTTCGTCGTCACGCACACGCCGTCCCAGGCGCTGTCATAGAACGGCTGGAGGTAGTCGGCGTCGAACCACAGCGGGCCGCAGAGGTCGTCGCCGTGCCAGCCGGACTCCTGCGTGCCCTGGCGGTACAGGCCGTCGGTCACCTTCATCGTGTACGAGCGACCGGCGGGAGCCACCGGCACGGGGCCCGGGTCCGGCTGCTCGGGCTGGTCCTCCGGCTCCGCCTCGTCAGCGCGCGGGTCGAGCGTCACACGCAGCGCGCCGATGCTCGGGGCCTTCATTCCCTTCGAGCCCCGCAGCTCCACGGTCAGCGGACCGCCCTCGTGCTTCACGACCGCCTTGCGCCAGTCGGCGGCGTTCGGCCCCACGGCGGCGGTCGGGTCGTACGCGTAGTCCGTCAGCGCTCCGTCCACGAGGACGTCGAACACCCGCTTGCCCTTGGCCACCTTGTCGATCTCGGCGAACCCGAGGTCGATCGAGTACGTGCCCTTGGGCGTGTCCGGGAAGCGGTAGAACAGCGACTTGTCGGCGGTGGTGCGCTGCGATTGGAAGAGCGCGTCGTCCGTCGTACGGGAAATCGGGTTCTTCGTGGTGTTGACCTTGGTCTTGCCCTCGTAGCCCCACGACTTCTTGCCGGCGGCCTGGTCGGCGGACCAGGTGTAGCCGGAGCCGTCGGTGAGCTTGGCGCCGCCGGCGTTGACACCGACCTGGTACTTCGTGGTCGTGAGCGTCACCGGGACGTAGCTCTTGGACTGGCGGCCGGAGTCGGACCGGACCACGATGTTCGCGCCCTGGACTCCGGGCGCGGCGCCCTTCGAGGAGATCGAGACCTTGACGGTCGTCGACTGGCCGGGGGCGAGGGTGCCGCCGGTCGAGGAGAGCGACAGCCACGGCAGGTCGGTGAGCAGGTCGTCCTCGACGTCGACGAGCACGACGTCGTCGGCGATCTGGTCGGCCGCCCACAGCGCCCCGGTGGCGTCGGTCTCGAGGCCACCGCCCTGGCCCGCCTTCTGGCCCGGGAACCACCACGCGTTCACCAGCGAGCAGTCGTCCGGGTCGACCTGCAACAGGCGGGTGGGCCGGTTGTAGGTGAGGTCGGTGTACCAGATCGTGTCCGACGCTTGGTTGTAGGCCAGGCCCATCACCTCGGGCAGTGGCGGGGCGCAGAAGGACAGGAGCGCGCCCGGGTTGTCGTGCGACGTGCCGGCGACGGTCCCGATCATGCCGTTCGCGCGTCCGCCGACGTAGAAGACGTCCTCGCTCGGGTTGTAGGCGAGGCCGGTCAGCTGCAGCGTGGACCAGTCACCCTTGATCTGCCTCGTCTCCTTTCCGGTATCCCGGTTGAAGCAGTGGATGTAGCTGGCCGGGCTGTCCTCCATCTGGCACATGTCACCGGTCTTGGTGTCCAGGGCCATGTCGAACGCCCGGTAGTCGGGGTTCCACGCCGCGTCGAAGACCTTTCCGGTCTTCTTGCCCGTCACCGTGTACGCGGTGTTGGTCCGCGCGTTGTAGTCGTGCACCCAGACGTCGCCGTCGTACCCGATGCCGGAGGGCTCCTTCTCCGCGATCGTCCCGGGGATGGCGATCCGGGTGATGACGTCGCCGCCGGAGGTCGTGCCGACCTTGGCCGCCGCTTGCGCCTCCGCGGTGCTCGACGTGGTGGGCGCGCCGTCGACGTTCGACGGCTTCATGCCGCTCGCCCCGGCCTTCCACGCGGCGAGATCGATCGTGCTGGCGGCGCCGGTGCCGGTGCGCGCGGTGGCGCCGGCGGCGTCGAGCTCGGGGTGCCGTGCGGCTTCGCCGAGGTTGTACGTGAGGGGAGCGGATCCGTTGTTGGTCAGCGTGAGCGTCCCCACGCCGTTCTGGTCGGCACCCATCAGCGCCTCGAGGCCGTCGGCCTTCAGACCGGCGGCGCCCGTGGTCAGACGCGCGTCGATCTTGGCGTTCGCGTAGAGCTTCGGCAGCGAGAAGGGGTACGCCCCGGTGGTGTAGTTCGGCGCCTCGACCGTCATGGTGTAATCGCCGACCGGAAGCTGGCGGTGCACGATGCCGGTCCCGTCGGTGGTGACGGTCTCCACCAGGCCGTTCTGGTTGCTGAAGGAGACCTTCGCGCCGGCGACCGGCAGGCCGTCGTTGCGGTCGACGACGGTCGCGTCGAGGTACCCGAAGTCCGGCAGGTCGTAGGTGACGATCATGCCGTCGTGCAGCACCGGGGCGTGGTCGGAGAACCGGATGCCGTCGACGCCGGCCCAGCCCTGGATGCCCGTGACGGCGTTCGCGCCGCCGGTCACCGGGTCGTCGGTTCCGAAGCCGTCGCCGTACCCGAAGATCACGGTGCCCGAGCGGGTGAGCGTGGCCGAGAAGCTGACCGGCTCCGTGTACTCCGCCCGGGTCGGCCAGGCCCAGATCTTGGCGTTGCGGTATTCGACGACGAACGCGTCCTCACCGTTGACCTTGGTGGTCGCCGTGAAGACACCGCCGCCGGGAGCGAACTCGAGGGGGGTCTCGACGTAGAGCGGGAAGATGCCCGCTCCGCCGTAGCCGGGTCCGGTGCTGCCGTCGGGGGCGATGACGCCGCGCAGCCCGACTCCGAGGGTGTCGTGGCTGCCGTTGTAGAGGGCGATCGGGAACGGCAGCTTCACCGTGGCCCACACGCCGCTGTCGAAGGTGACCGGTTCGGTGCCGCGCAAGTACTCGCCCTCGGAGACGGCGCAGCTGTAGCCGCCCTTGTCGACGACGAGCCCGACCGGGATCTCGGACGGCTCGTTCTGCGCGCCGACGGTCAGCGGGACCGTGCTGGGCGAGAAGCAGGCATTGGGCTTGACCGCCAGCTTGTACGAGCCCTCGGGTACACCGGTGACCGTGAACGCGCCGTTGGCATCCGTGCGTACCGGTTTCAGCGGCGTGTCCATGATGGAGACGTCGGCGTTCGGGACGGGCAGTTTCTTGTCGTCGACGACCCGGCCGCTGATGTCGTGCTTCGCGGCCGCGGTGAGCGGCAGCTTGACGGAGGTGTCCTGGCCGAGGGTGATCGTGACGTCGGCGGTCGCGGTCAGGTAGCCGAAGACCTTGGTGCTGAGCCGGTAGTCGCCGACCGGGAGGTTCGTCGTGAACCGGCCGTCCTTGTCGGTTCCGATCGACCGGCTGAACGGCCCGCTGATCGTCACGTCGGCGGCGGGGACGGGGGCGCCGTCGGCGGTGACGACACCGGTGAGGGTGCCGCCCTTCCGGGGCGCGAGCTCCAGCAGGCGGACGAGGTCGAGCCGGCCTTCGCCGTACATGTTGTTGACGTCGGCGGTGCCGCCGCACTCGGTGTCGTCGACGTCGACGGCCGACTCGCCGAGCAGGCGGCGGGTCTCGTCGACCTGCCCGATCAGGGTCGGGTCATAGCTCCAGAGCGCCGCGACGGCGCCGGCGACGTGCGGTGCCGCCATCGACGTACCGGACATCTCGACATAGGTGTTGTTCGGATAGGACGAACGGACGTTTTCCCCCGGGGCGGAGATCTCGGGCTTGATCTGACCGCCCTCGCCCTCGCCCTTGCGGGAGAACGACGCGAGCGTGCCGTCCGACGACAAGGCGCCGACGGAGTAGGCGCTCTGGGCGGCGCCGGGCGTGGAGACGCTGTCGCAGTCCGCGTACGGCGAGGTGTTCCCCGACGACCAGACGCTGAAGATGCCCGCGGCGGTCCAGGCCTCGTCGACGGCCTGGAAGAAGTCGTCGAAGTCGTGTTCGACGTTCTGGCCCCACGAGTTGTTGATGACGTGCGGGCGCTTGGACGGATCGGGGTTGTTCCCCTGGAGGTCGGTCGGTGCGAGCAGCCACCAGCCGGACCGCAGCAGCGACTCGACGCCGGTGCTGTCGCAGCAGCCGTTCGTCGCGATCCACTGCGCGTCCGGTGCCACGCCGACGTGGTCGGTGCCGTCCTCGCCGACCATGGTGCCCATGGTGTGCGTGCCGTGTCCGTTGTCGTCGCACGGCGCGGTCGTGCAGGTGCCCCGGGTGGCCATCCAGTTGTAGTTGTGGTCGACGGTGCCGTCGGGCTTCATGCCCCGGTACTGCCGCATCAGGGCCGGGTGGTCGAACTGCACGCCGGAGTCCAGGTTGGACACGGTGATACCGGCGCCGGTGGCGCCCATGGCCCAGGCCTGCGGAGCGTGGATGGCCTCCAGACCCCAGGTGACCGAGTCATCCCCGGCAGCGGCCCGGGACTCGTCGGTGGAGACCTTCTTCTCCACCGGGTCGACCAGCGCGACCTGCGGCGTCGCGTGGATCTCGGCGACCTGCACCCGCGACGCCACGTCGAGGGCGAGCTTCTCGGTGCCGCCCTTGACGAGCACGGCGTTGGCGATCGGGTACGAGGTGTACTTGACGCCGGCCCGGTCGAGCTCGGGGGCGATGGCTGCCGTGGAGTTCTTGGCCGCCGCGGTCAGCGCGTCGTACACGAACTGACCACGAGCGGCCCAGTCGGCGATCTTCTTGGCCGGCGCGAGGTCGGCCCTGGTCTCGAAGGTGATCCAGAAGTCGGACGACGGCTGCGTGCGGAAGCGGTCCTTGAGGGTCGGCGCGATCTTGCTGGCGGCCGGGGTGGGATCCGGCTCCGCCGCGGACGCCGGTAGTTGCTGGAGCATGCTCAGGCCGACCGCTGCGGCCAGTGTTGCCGCGAGGGCTTTGAATCTCATGGGGTCCCTTCCGCCTACAGGGGTTGGTAGGGGTCGTGGCTCTCGTCGTCATCGACGTCGTCCGTGTCGGACAGATCGAGAGGTGGTGGGTCCTCGTCGGCGGAGTCGTCACGCACGGCGGGCTGCTCAGACATGCATCGGCCATGGGCTATGAATCATGGAGCCATGCTCGGGCGGAACGAGCAGCCTTAGCTATTAAGCAGATACGTCAATCTTCTTCGGCGAACACGCCGGCCTCGACCGCCTTGACCGCGAGCGCGGTCCGGGAGCTCACCTTCAACTTGCGCATCGCCGCGCGCAGCTGTTGATCCACAGTGGCCGGCGACTTGGACAGGATCCGGCTGATCTGCCGGTTCGTCTTGCCGGCGACGACCAGCTGGACCACGTCGAGCTCGCGAGGGGAGAGCTGGTCCCCGTAGCCGCGCCGGCCGCCGCGCCACAGTCGCGGGACCTCGGCGCCGTGCTCGCGAAGCCGCTGGGCGACCCGGTCCGCGTCGCCGCGGGCGCCCAGCCGGAACAGTTGCTCGTACTGCGCCGCCAGCAGCTCGCGGCCGGGCTCGATCCGGCCCTGCGCGATGAGCGCCTCGGCTTGTCGCTCACTGGCGCGCATGGCGTCGTAGGGGCGCGGCAAGGCGCTCCACGCGCGTGCCGCCCGCTCGTAGGCCGTCGCCGCCCGAGTGAGATCTCCGGCTGATGCGTGCAGCAGGGCTCGGCACACGGCGAGCGCGGCGCGAGGCGCGGGGGCCGTACGGCCACGCAGTCCTCGGGCGAATTGGTCGACCAGGCGGGTCGCGGCCGTCGGGTTGCCGACGGCGAGCAGCGCCTCGATCCGGGCGGGAACGAGGTCCGTCGCCCAGATCCAGACGCCCTTTCGCTGGACGGTGTCCATCGGCTCGTCGGTGATCCGTAGCGCCCGGCGGCTGTCGCCGTCGGCCAGCCACAGCCGGGCCAGCGCGGCGGCGGCCTCCATCGTGTCGTCGGCCGCGCCGAGCCGGGCCGACTCCTCCAGGACCAGCCGGAACTGCTCCTCCGCGGCCCGCCGCCGGCCGGCCGCGGCCGCCAGCCGGGCCGCGAGCCGTACGCTGCCGAGGTAATGCGCCGGCCGATCCCGGTCGGCGTCGGCGAGAGCCGCGCTCGTCTCCGCGAGACCATCCCACCGGCCGGTGTTCCAGGCCAGGTTGGCCTGTTCGAGCCGGACGTTGTGCTGTAACCGCGACGCCTGCTCGGACTCGGCGAGGCGCATGGCCACGGCGAGGTGTTCCTCGGCGTCGGCGTATCGGCCCCAGATCAGCGCCCCGGTACCGACATTGACGTGGATGCGGGCCACGTCGATGCGCTCCGCCGCCGTCGTGCCGTCGACGGGCAGGCCGGCGACGACCTCCCAGGCCTCCTCCTCACCCAGCATCAGCAACGCCGCGGCCCGGTTCCCGGCCAGGTTCAGACGCTGCGCGGGGGAGTCGATCTGGGCGGTCAGTTCAGCGGCGCGATCCAGCCAGCGCCGATGGGTCGAGGCCGGCCACGGTCCGGCGTACGCCCAGCCGAGGTAGGTCATCGCCCGAGCCGCCTCGACCGGGTCGTGGTCCAGGTTGGCCACCGCCTGCTCCAGCTCGCTCAGAGCGGCCTGCGCCTCGCCCCCGGTGATCAGGAGCCGGCCCAGGGGGTTGCGGATCTCGGCCTGCTCGCGGGCGGAGAGGCCGGGGGTTTCCAGCACCGAGCGCAGGGTACGGATCACGCGGTGGTAGACCTCGTCGACCGGTTCACGACGGCGCAGCGCGGCGACTCCGGCGTTGCGCGCGATGCGCGCCCGGTCCGCCGGCGGCAGCACGGCCCACGACAGCAGATCGACCAGCAGGTCGACCGCCTTGGTGTGGTCACCCGAAGCGATAGCCAGCTCGGCGGCCTGCTCGGCGTACCGCGCCCAGGAACTCGTCTCGCCGGCCTCGCGGAAATGGTGCGCCAGACGCGCCACGGGCGGGGGGTTCAGGTGTTCCAAGGCCCGGCCGGCCAGCAGGTGGAAGTGTCTGCGGTCGGTCAACGGGATCGCTTCGTAGACCGCGGTGGCGGCCAGCACATGCCGGAACCGCCACTGGCCGCGGTCGTCTGCGTCCAGGACGCCGGCGGCGGCCGCCTCCGCGATGGCGTCCCGGCATGCGGCCTCCGACAGGTCGGCGGTCATCGCGATCGTCGCCACCGAGGACCGCTCGGCCAATGTGGCCGCCGCGCGCAGCACCTGCTGTGCCGTCCGCGACAGACGGCTCACCCGCTCCCGGGTGGAGTCGCGCACCGTCGGCGGGACCTGCAGCTCGCGAAGCTTCAACCGGACCCACTGCCCGTCGCGGAAGACGAGGTCGGCACGGTCGTACATGAGGCGGACCGACTCCTCCAGGGCCAGCGGAACGCCGCCGGTCCGATCGTGCATGAAGGTCGTGAACTCCTCCGAGATCGGGTTGCCGTCCAGCATCGAGGACACCAGCGCCGCCGTGTCGCCGGGCAGCATGGGCGCCAGGGCGATCCTCAGCTGGGTCACGCCGGCCGGCAACCGGGACGTCAGCCGCAGCAACAGCGAGCCGTCGTCCACCTCTTCCGGCCGATAGGAGATCACCAGGCTGGGCCCGTCCGACTGCTGCCGGGAGATCAGGAACAGCAGGAACTCCAGGGTTACCTCGTCGGCCCAGTGCGCGTCCTCGAGAACGAGAACGTCGACCTCCAGAGCCCGCAGCAACTCGTCCAGGGCACGGAACAGGCGATGCCGGGCCGCCCTCGCATCGTCCAGGGGCGGCAATGCGGGCGGGAGGTTCGAGGACCATTCCGGGAACAGGGGCCGTAACGCGCCCGCCAGCTCGGTGAGCCGCGAGCTCGGCACCGGACGCTCGATCCCATGGAACGCGTCGACGATCGGCCCCAACGTCAGCGATTCACGAAGCGGTGGGCACACCGACACCAAGGCGGTGCGCTGGTACGGCGCGGCCAGCCATTCGCGCAGCAGCCGACTCTTGCCGATCCCCGCCTCGCCCTCCACCAGCACGATCGCCGGAGGCCGGGACAGGGCGCCCCGCAGCGCCGCCATCTCCCGATCGCGGCCGACGAAACGCGGCGTGGAAACGGCCGGTGAGGTCCCGTCGTCCTCAGGCGAGGGATCGAGCATGCGTGATGGTCTCGCTTTTCGGCGCCCCGGCACAAGACCATCGCCACGCTCGACTGCCTGCCCTTCGCCAGCGCGACGGAGGTCCGGAACGGAATGACGGAAGCGCGCACGGGCCAGCGGCGAGCAGGCTCGGCGGCCGGGGTCGAGTTGCCGCCGGCGGGATCGGCGCTGTTCACGGTTCGACAACCCAGCCACTGTGCAGCGGCGTGTGGTGTCAGCCGAAAAGGGCGGCCGGGATGTCGGCGTAGAAGAGGGCGGGGTCGCGGGAGAGGGAGGCCTTGACGTTGGCGGTGGGGGTGTCGGCGATTACTTCGAGTTTGCCCGCTTCCAGGCCGTCGAGGGCGATGGTCACCACCACGTGGGGAGGGAGCTTGGGGATGTCGTAGGCGGCCATCATGTCGGTGTCGGCTATCGCCAGCGCGAGGGCGGTGACCTGGGTCTTCTGGTCGGCCAACTCGAGTCGGACGCCGTTGGTGAGAGACCATTCCGCGGCTTTGGACGCGGCGTAGCCGTTGCTGGCGGGGGCGAAGGCGTACCAACTCAGGGCCGAGATGACGTTCAGGATGGCGCCGCCGGCAAGTCTGGGGGCGAAGGCACGGGTGACGTTGAGGGTGCCCCAGAAGTTGGTGTCGAATTCGCGGCGGATGTTGTCTTTTGAGGGGCCGAGCAAGGGGGCGTTGGTCGAGATGCCGGCATTGTTGATGAGAATGTCGAGGTCGCCTACCTCGGCCGCTGCGGCGCCGATGGACGCCGAGTCGGTGATGTCCAATGGGAGGCGGACGACGCCCGGGATGTCGATGCGGTCGGGGTTGCGAGCGGTGGCGTAAACGGTGGAGGCGCCGCGGGCGAGGAGGGCCTCGGCGAAGGCCTTGCCGAGGCCGCGGTTGGCGCCGGTGACGAGAGCTTTTGTGCCGTTGATCTGCATGCCGCTACGCTAAAACCTCACGTTGACGTCAGAGGCAAGTATTGCGAGGTGGGTCACTGTGCGGATCGGGGACCTGGCGACCAAGACGCGGGTGAGTGTGCGGGCGCTGCGGTACTACGAGGAGCAGGGTCTACTGGCCTCGATGCGTAGCCAGAGCGGGCAGCGGCTCTATGGGGATGCGGCGGTCAACCGCGTACGGCTGATTCAGCAGTTGTACGGCGCGGGACTGTCCAGCAAGACGATCGCGGAGCTCTTGCCGTGCGTGGACGCCCAGGTGAGCACGCCGGAGTCGCGGGAACGGCTGATGGCGGAGCGGGATCGGATCAACACCCAGATCGCCGAGCTGATCATCGCCCGGGACAGGCTCAACGACATCATCGACGTGACATCGAGGCCCAACCCGGAGTGTGACTACGTGTGAGCACGGGTTCCCGGGCGAACCGTAACGTTTAAGCTGGGATTCGGGCTCGCGGTGGGAGAATCCGGCCGGGAGGGCGCCATGCGGCTGCTGCTGGTCGAGGACGAGCGCCGGTTGGCGGCGTCGCTCAAGCGTGGCCTGTCCGGTGACGGGTTCGCCGTCGATGTCGCCGCGGACGGGATCGACGGGCTCTGGCGTGCGCGCGAGCATCCGTACGACGCCATTGTTCTGGATCTTATGCTGCCCGGCCTCAACGGGTTCCGGTTGTGCCGGACCCTGCGGGCCGAGGCGAACTGGACGCCGATCCTGGTGCTCACCGCCAAGGACGGCGTCGACGACCAGGTGGAGGCGCTCGACACCGGCGCCGACGACTACCTGACGAAGCCGTTCGCGCACGCGATCCTGGTGGCCCGGCTGCGCGCGCTGCTGCGCCGGGGCGCACCACGCCGGCCGGCGGTGTTACGGGTCGGCACCCTGACCCTCGACCCGGGACGCCGCCGGGTCTGGCGCGGTCCGGAGCGGCTGGAGCTGACCGCCCGCGAGTTCTCGGTGCTTGAATTCCTCGCTCGCAACGCCGGGCAGGTGCTGTCGAAGCGGGACATCCTCGCGCACGTGTGGGACGACGACTTCGAGGGCGACCCCGGCATCGTCGAGGTGTACCTGCGCTACCTGCGGCGCAAGGTGGACCTTCCGTTCGGGCGGCACGACCTGGAAACCGTCCGCGGTAGCGGCTACCGCCTACGCCTACCGGAGGACGCCTGATCGATGGGCGGGATGCGGGGCCGGACCACCGCCGCGGCCGCGGCGGTTGTCGGCGTCGCGCTCGCGCTCGGCGGCCTGGTGCTCGTGTTCGCGCTCCGGCTCACCCTGACCGGCCAGGTGACCGACACCGCCCGGCTGCGGGCAGCCGCGATCGTCGAGCTGCTCGACGCCGGCTCCGCCCCCGCCGACCTGACCCTTGCCGACGAGGAGGACTGGCTGGCACAGGTCGTCAACGCCGACGGGTTCGTGGTCGCGGCCACTCCCCGGCTGGCCGGTCGCCCTCCGGTCGCCCACCTGCATGCCGGCGACACCGCACGGGTACGCAGTTTGCCGGCCAGCGACGGGTGCCCGTGCCTGCTGCTGGCCACCCCGGCGGCCGGCGGCCGGTACGAGGTACTGGTGGCGCAGACCATGGATCCCATCACCGAGGGCACCACGGTCCTGATCCTGCTGCTGACCGGCGGGATCCCGATACTGGTCGCCGTCACGGCGACGACCACGTGGATGGTGGCCGGCCGAACCCTCGCGCCCGTCGAGGCGATCCGGCGGCGCGTCGGAGAGATCACCGAACGAGACCTGACCCGGCGGATCCCGCAGAACGCCGGCGACGACGAGATCGCGCGGCTGGCCGGCACGATGAACGAGATGCTGGCCCGGCTCGAGCACGCGCAGAACCGGCAGCGTCGCTTCGTCTCCGACGCCTCACACGAACTGCGCAGCCCACTGACGACGGTGCGGCACGAACTGGAGGTCGCCCTCTCCGACCCGGATGCCGTCGACGTGTCCAGGCTGGCCGCGGACCTGCTGACCGAGACGCTACGGCAGCAGTCGCTGGTGGACGACCTGCTGGCGCTGGCTCGGGCCGACGAGGCCGGCTCCGGCCCGTCGGCGACGGTCGATCTGGACGACCTCGTCTTCGCCGAGGCGCGCCGGATCCGTGACCATGCCGGCATCACGGTCGACACCCGAGGCGTCGGCGCGGGCCGGGTCCTCGGTGACCCGGCCGGGCTGTCACGGATGCTGCGGAACCTCGTCGACAATGCACAGCGGCACGCCCGCTCGGCGATCCGGCTGCGGCTGAGCGAGCGCGACGGCGGCGTACGCCTCACGGTCGCCAACGACGGACCGCCGATCGCGCCGGAGCATCGCGCCCAGATCTTCGAACGGTTCGCCCGCCTGGATGACGCGCGGACACGCGACGATGGCGGAGCAGGCCTGGGCCTTGCGATCGTGGCCGCGATCGTCGCCGCACACCGGGGCACGGTCCACGTCGAAACCGAGGACGGGTGGACCCGATTCGTCGTCGAGCTTCCCGCGGTGACCGATTAAGCGTGGGTTAGGCGGACGCGACCTACCGTCCCACCATGCACACCACCTTTTACGCCGCCCCGGCCGTGCTGGTCCTGGCACTGGCGGGATGCACACACAAGGCGTCCGTCAGCGATCAGCCGGCCGCGCTCCCGACCGGCAACCAGCCGGTCGCCCTCGACCCGGCCGACTTCACAGCGGACATCACCCACCCGTACTGGCCGATGACGGCCGGCACCCGGTGGACCTACCGCGAGGTCGACGAGGAAGGCAACACCCTGACGACCACCGTGATCGCTACAGGCACGACCCGCAAGCTCGCCAATGGGATCACCGCGCGCGTGGTTCGCGACACCGTCCGCAGTGCCGGCACCATCCTCGAGGACACCGTCGACTGGTACGCCCAGGACCGTGCCGGAAACCTGTGGTACCTCGGCGAGGACACCGCCGAGTTCGAGAACGGCACGGTGACCAGCCGAGCCGGTTCCTTCGAGGCCGGGGTTGACGGCGCCCTCCCCGGCGTCATTCTCCCGGCCGCCCCGGCCTCCGGCATGCGATACCGGCAGGAGTACTACCGGGGTCATGCCGAGGACAACGGCGAGATCCTGAGCAGCGGCGAAATCGCCGAGGTGCCGCACGGCCTGTTCCGGGACGCGGTGCTCACCAAGGACACCAACCCGCTGGAGCCCAACGCCCTGGAGTACAAGTTCTACGCCCGGGGTGTCGGCCCAGTCCTGACCCTCGACGTAGCCGGCGGAACCGGCCGCGAGGAGCTCGTCACGGTCGACCGCGCCCCGGCCGCCGCCGGTACCGGCCCGCTCGGTCGCCCCCACCCGTGAAACCCCACCGCGCCACCGTTACGTCCGACGGCCATTCCCCGACGCCGGCGCTATGAGCAGCGCCGCTGCGACAGTGTCGACGTACCAACGATGGAAACGCTCGGCCGGCCAGCCGCGTTGGCGTACCAGCCAGTCGTAATTGCGTACGTCCATGGCCAGCCACAGCACGTCGGCCGCGGTTTCGACGGTGTGTTCCGGCCGCACCTCGCCGGTCGCGATCAGATCGGCGGCGAACCCGGCCATGCCGTTGCGCCGATCGTCGAGATTCTTGCGCCAGATCTCCGCGGCCTCGGTGTCGGCGGTTGCGGCGTTGGCGAGAGCGAGCATCACCTGGGCCTGGCGGGCGTGGACTTCGACGAGGTGCCGGGCATAGCGATCAAGTTTCGCGCGGGCGCCGGTCAGCTCCCGGATCTCTGCGACGAACTGACGCTGCGGTAACGCCACGGGCTCGTCGTCGCCCGCCACCGTGACGTCGACAAGCGTCGAAAGGATGGCCTGCTTGCTGCCGAACGTCTTGTACACGGTCTGGATCGCGACTCCGGCCTCGGCCGCAATGGCCGTCAACGGGGTGGCCGCATACCCGGGCTCGACGAACATGGTCGCGGCCGCATCCAGTATCGCCTGACGCGTCTGCTGGGCCTGCGCTTGTCGATGTGCCGACTCGTACCGTCTCTTGACAGCCACCGTGCGATTGTAGTGCTCTATTGGATAGAGTTTGACTCTACTGAAGGAGCAACGATGGCGACCAGCGCAGAAGCGCAGCACGGCGCACGAGTGATCTTCATACCTCCGCCTCTGTATTACGCCGCCGGTTTGGCCGGAGGTATGGCGGTCAACAGCGTGGTCTCCCTTCCGCTGGGCGGCCGTCCCGCTACCGCGATCGCCGGGGCGGTCATCGTCGCTTTCGGGCTGGTGGCGGCCGTTGCCGGTGTCGCCGCCGTGATCCGGCACCGCACCACGATCGTGCCGCACCACCCGGTCACGACCCTGCTCACCGATGGCGTCTACCGGCTGTCCCGTAACCCGATGTACACCGGACTGGCCGTCGTCTACCTCGGCCTGGCGCTGCTGTTCGGTTCCTGGTGGCCGTTGGCGCTCCTGCCGCTCGTGCTTGTCGCCGTACGCCAATTGGTGATCCGTCCCGAAGAGCGATACCTCGCGCGGCGATTCGGTCGGACCTACGCCGACTATCGGTCCCACGTACGCCGGTGGCTCTAGCGACGGATCTCGCCCATGGGCCATAGGTCGTGTCCGCGGTGACGTTCGGTCCTGTCCCATCGCGCCTGACGGTGCTGGACTCGGCATAGGGATGAGGGCCGCCGTGAAGCTCGTCATCGAGGAAGTGATACCCGTGGCGACCGCAATAACGATCTCAGGGCTGGTGAAGGACTTCGGCCCCCGGAGCAGAGCCCTGGACGCACTCAATTTGCAGGTCCGGACGGGTGAGGTGCACGGGTTCCTCGGGCCGAACGGCGCCGGGAAGACCACGACGATCCGCGTGTTGCTGGGCATGCTGCGCGCCGACGCCGGTCGCGTTTCCGTGCTCGGTGGCGACCCGTGGCGTGACGCGGTGGCGCTCCATCGGCGTCTGGCCTATGTGCCGGGCGAGGTGAACCTCTGGCCCAATCTCACCGGCGGCGAGGCGATCGACCTGCTCGGCGATCTGCGGGGAGGACTGGACGCGGATCGTCGCGAGGCGTTGCTGGAGCGGTTCCAGCTCGACCCGACGAAGAAGATCCGTGCCTATTCGAAGGGCAACCGGCAGAAGGTCGCCCTGGTGGCGGCGTTCTCCTCCGACGTCGAGCTCTATCTGCTCGACGAGCCCACATCCGGCCTGGACCCACTGATGGAATCGGTCTTCCAGGACGTGGTGCAGGAGCTGCGCGCCGCCGGCCGCAGCATCCTGCTCTCCAGTCACATCCTGTCGGAGGTGGAGGCGCTGTGCGACCGGGTCACGATCATCCGGGCCGGACGCGCTGCCGAGAGCGGGACCTTCGATGAGCTCCGCCACCTCACCCGTACGTCGGTGGTGGTCGACACCGCTGTGCCGCCGACGTCGGTGGCGCGGTGGCGCGGCGTGCACGACGCCCGCGTGCACGACAGTCACGCCGAGTTCAGCGTCGACCCCGGCGAGTTGAACAACGTGCTCGAGCATCTCGTCGGACTCCAGGTCAGGTCGATGATCACGTCACCGCCCACGCTCGAAGAGCTGTTCAAGCGGCATTATGGCGAGGACACCGTGCCTGCCCGCGGGAGCGGTGCCGAGGTGGTGACGAGTCGATGAATGGCTTTGCCGGCACCGGGCGGCTGGTCCGACTCGCGCTGTGGCGCGACCGGCTCGTCATACCGGCCTGGGTGCTCGGTATGGGCGCCTTTCTCGTTGCGACCACAGCGATGTTCCAGGAGCAGTACGCCCGGCATCCCGCGCTGTTGGAGCCGGACACCCGGATCGTCGTCGAGAACCCGGGGATGCGAGTGCTCGGGCTGGTGACAGGTCCCCACGTCGGGGGCTACACATTGCACCGCGACGCCCTGGTTCTGGCTGTGCTCGCCGCCATGATGAGCGTGCTCGCGGTCGTCCGGCACACCCGTCAGGCCGAGGAACTCGGCCGTGAGGAGATGCTGCGTGCCGGTGCGGTCGGCCGCTACTCGTCGCTGATGGCGGCGGTGATCGTCGCGCTGGCGGCGAACCTGGTGCTGGCCGCGCTGCTCGGCCTCGGCATGGTGGTCGCGGGTCAGCCCGTTGCCGGGTCTGTGATCGCCGGCGCCTCGATCGCCTCGGTAGGCATCGCCTTCACCGGTGTCGCGGCGGTGACGGCACAATTGTCCTCGACCGCGCGCGGCGCGACCGGCCTCTCCAGCGCGGCGCTCGGCCTAGCCTTCCTGCTCGCGGCACTGGGCAACATGCTCGGGACCGTGGACTCCGCCGCCCTGCGGGTCACGAGCGCCTGGCCGGCCTGGCTGTCGCCGATCGGCTGGGGCCAGCAGATGCGGCCCTTTGCCGACAACCTGTGGTGGCCGCTGGGTCTCTCGTTGCCGGCGACGACTGTCCTCTTCGGAATGTCGGTCGTCCTCGCCGGCCGACGCGACGTCGGTCGAGGGCTGTTGCCCGAGCGCCGGGGAGCTCCCCATGCGACTCCGGCGTTGTCGAGCCCGATCGGCCTGGTCCGGCGGCAGCAGCGGGCGGTGCTACTGGGCTGGGCGATCGGCCTGCTGGGCTTCGGTCTGGTGTTCGGTGCGCTGAGCGCCCAGATCGAGGGGCTCGAGGGCGAGGCGACGGAGTGGTACGCCGCTTTCGGCGGCGACGCCGGCCTGCTCGGCGCCTACTGGGCCTCCATGATGCAGATTGCTGGAATGGCCGTGGCGGTCTATGTCGTCACGCTCCTGCTTCGCCTGCACCACGACGAGGCACAGGGCATGCTGGAGTCGGTCCTCGGCACCGCTGTCTCCCGGCTTCGCTGGCTGGGCGCGTACGCCGTCAACGCGCTGGTCGGCGCGACGCTCCTGATCCTGGTCTTCGCGACGGCAATGGGCGTTACGGGCGGTCAGGCGCTCGGCGGCACCGTGTCGCTCCTGCGTGATCTCTTCGGTGCGGCGCTTGTCCAGCTGCCCGCCATCGGCACGCTCGGCGCCGCGGTCGTCGTCCTGATCACGGCGCTGCCGCGATGGTCGGTCGGTCTGTCGTGGGCACTGACGGTGTTCACGATCTTCGCCGGCCCGATGTTCGGCCCTTCGCTGGATTTGCCGACCTGGTTGCTGGACCTGTCGCCCTTCACGCACGTACCCAACGCACCGGCCGAAGCCGTGGGCGTCGGACCGATCCTGGGCCTCGGCCTGACGTGCGCGCTCCTTGCGGTCGCCGGAATGAGCCTCTTGCGCCGGAGGAACCTCACATTGCCGGCATGAGGACAACCAGGCTCTCTGATCGGCGTGACCGGGACCCGCCGGCCATGTGACGAGGGGTGACTTCTCCACCAAGGGATCACGTCCCGGATTCGAGAGGCGGCCGGCTCTTGCCCGACGACCCGTCCGGACTTGACCGTGGGAAGTGTCGATACCCGTGACACATTGCGCCGAGGCAGGTGTTCATGCCATTTCCGCGGATACTGACCAGGGGCATGCGCGGCCCGATGAATCGGATGATGTTGCGTCTCGCCGGTCATGCCGCCTTCGCTGACCTGGAGCACGTCGGGCGTCGCTCCGGACGAGTCCATCACACGCCGGTCCGGGCGTTCCGCGTGGGCGACACGGTGGTCATCGGTCTCAACTTCGGGCGCCGGTCGGACTGGTTCAAAAATGTGACGAAAGCCGGCAACTCCCGGATCCGACTTCGCCAGGAGTATCTGGAGCTGGGTGCCCCGCGCGTAGTGCCGGTCGAAACCGGAACGCGAGGAATTCCGCGGCTTTTCCGATATGGGCTTCGCTTTGTGGCGCGCACCGAGGAATGTGTTGTGCTGCCCATTACGTCGACCTGGCCGGCCCGCAGCGAACAGAAGTCCTGACCTGACGGTCGCTCGCCGGCCTGCTGCTCCTCTATCGTTTCGGAGAGGTCTCCATATAAGTTGGTGGCCACCTCGCCGGACAGCAGGGAGATGGCATGGTGCGCTCTGACGCTCGCGAGAACCGGGCCCGCATCCTGGCGGCCGCCCGGGAGGCGTTCGCCGAGGACGGCGACACCTCGATGAATCAAGTCGCGCAGCGGGCGGGTGTCGGACCGGGCACGCTCTATCGCAACTATCCGTCCCGGGAGGCGCTCATCCTGGCCATCTACCAGGGCGAGGTCGATCAGCTCATCGGTTCGGTGTCCGGGCTGCTCGCCGTGCTGGCGCCGCTGGAGGCGCTGCGGCGCTGGACGACCGACCTGGTGGACGCCATGCGCAAGAAGCACGCGCTCGGCGCCGCCCTCAGCCCGGACGCGCACAAATCGATCACCGAGCAGACCTACGGTCCGGTGATCGCTGCGATCACTGAGCTGTTCGAGGCCGGCAAGCGCGACGGCAGCATCCGCGCCGACGCCGAGCCCGGTGACTTCCTGCAGCTCACCGGCGCCCTATGGCGGGCTGCGGCGGACCGGTCGCAGCCCATGCTGGCGCTGATCCTCGACGGGCTCGACGCGCGTCGGCGCCGCTGACGTCCTTCCCAGGGCAAGCGCATGACCCTCCCGTCGGCCCGCGCGCGGGCCTTCTCCGGTTAAGCGGAGATATCTCCAGTTGCCCTTGCTAAGTGGAGAGGTCTCCACTAGCGTGGGCGTTACGCGAGGCGGACACCCCTGGAGGACGAGAGATGGCTGACGTTCTGGTGACCGGCGGGTCCGGCTACATCGGCGGCTGGTGCACGCTGGCGCTGCTCAATGCCGGGTACTCGGTACGCACGACTGTGCGCGACCTGGAACGTGAGCCGCAGGTACGCGCGATGGTGCGACGCGGCGGCGCGGACTCGGGCGCGAGTCTTCGCGTGCTGCGGGCTGACCTGCGGCACGACGGGGGATGGCGCGAGGCGGTGGCCGGCTGCGACGCGGTCCTGCACGTCGCGTCGCCCACGCTGACCCAGGTGCCGCGCAACGAGGACGAGATGGTCCGCCCGGCCATCGACGGCACGTTGCGTGTGCTGCGCGTGGCCCGCGACGCGGGTGTGCGACGCGTGGTCATGACCTCCGCGATCGGCGCGATCGCCTATGGTCACCCGCCGCGCGGCATCCCGTTCACCGAGAACGACTGGACCAACGTGGACGCCGCAATCGCCCCGTACCAGAAATCGAAGACTCTTGCCGAGCGAGCGGCCTGGGACTTCGTGGCCGACGAGGGCCGGGGCCTCGAACTGGCCGTGATCAATCCGACGGCGGTGCTCGGCCCGGTCCTCGGCCCCGACTACTCGCCATCGCTCAATGCCATCGCCCGCATGCTGGACGGGTCGATGCGGACGCTGCTGAAGTTCGCCTCGGGCTACGTCGACGTGCGTGACGTCGCGTCGCTGCACGTGCTCGCGATGACCGAGCAAGCCGCCGCGGGTGAACGGTTCATCGCGACCTCGGGCCACAGTTTGTGGCAGCGTGACATCGCTGCCGTCCTGCGCGAGCGGCTCGGCGACCGGGCGGCCAAGGTGCCCACGCGAGAAATGCCTCTGTGGGTCGCGCGTGGACTGGCCCGGGTCAACCCACAGATGCGTACCCTTCGCCTGCTGCTGGGTCGCAACCTCGACGCGACATCCGCAAAGGCCGAGCACATGCTCGGCTGGAAGGCCCGCCCGATCGAGGACACCATCGTCGAGACGGCCGAGAGCCTGCTCGCTCTCCCGCGGTGACGTCTTCTACCGGACCTGGGCATCCGGCCCGTTCGCGCTGATCTGGCCGAGGTTCGTGTCCAGTTGTGCGCTGACCGTTTCGGCCGATCATCACCCTCGCCCCGGCCGTCAGCCCGTGGCTGCCGACAAAGCTGGCGGCCGCTGGACGTTCGCCGTCGTGGGCATGGCTGTCCGGTGTGGAGAAGCTGACCGGTCGTCATTGGTCCTGGGCGGCCGGCCTGCTGCTCGGGCTCGGTCAGATGGTGTGGATCGCGCTGGAGCTCGCCTATCTTCCGGACAACTCGGCCCTTCAGGTGGTCTACGGCACGACCGGGCTGCTGCTGGTTCTCCTGCCGGTGCTGCCGGCCGTGCGCCGCCACCTCGTCGCGCCCGCCACCCGGTAGGCCGGCGATGACCGCGCGGACGCCGTGCTGCGCACTTGATTCGACGGCACCGTTCGGGCCCGGGTGGCGGGGCGGCCGCTCGGGGGCTTTGGTCTTGCCTTTTTCATGGACGCATCTCTATTCTCGCACAGGAAAGCGCTTTCCTGTCTCGTGGGACGTCGGCCGCCGCCGGCGGGCGACAGGTCCGCAAACGGTTTGACGAGGAAGCGAGGCGAGGATGAGACGATCAGTCACGCTGCGGGTCTTGACGGCCCTGGCCACGGGTGCCGTCGGTGCCGCGGTCGCCGTCGGGCTGCCGTCCCTGGAGGCTTCGGCCGCCGCGGTCGGCACGCCCACCGGGTACGCGTCCATGAACGGCGGGACGACCGGCGGCAACGGTGGGGCGACCGTGCGGGCCACCACGGGGACGCAGATCCACCAGGCCCTGTGCAGCCGGGCCAGCAGCAGCACCCCGATCACCATCGAGGTCGAAGGCACGATCAACCACGGCAACACGACGAAGGTCTCCGGCGACAGCTGCAACACGGCCGCCGACAAGATCGAGCTGAAGGAGATCAGCAACGTCACCATCATCGGCACCGGCGGCGGCGCCGTGTTCGACCAGCTCGGCATCCACATCCGCGATTCGAGCAACATCATCATCCAGAACGTGACGGTCCGGAACGTGAAGAAGTCGGGCTCGCCCACCTCCAACGGCGGCGACGCCATCGGCATGGAGAGCACGGTCCGCAACGTCTGGGTCGACCACGTCAACCTGGAGGCGTCCGGCGGCGAGGACGCGGGTTACGACGGCCTGTTCGACCTCAAGGACGACGTGCAGTACGTGACGTTGTCCTACGCGTACCTGCGGAACTCGGGACGCGGCGGCCTGATCGGCTCGAGCGAGAGCGACACCGGGAACAGCTTCATCACGTTCCACCACAACCGCTACGAGAACATCGATTCGCGTACGCCGCTGCTGCGCGGAGGTATCGCGCACATCTACAACAACTTCTACTACAGCCTGAACGAATCGGGCATCAACTCGCGGGCCGGCGCCCGGGCCAAGGTGGAGAACAACTACTTCCAGAACTCGATGAACGTCCTCGGCACGTTCTACACCGACGCGGCCGGGTACTGGCAGGCATCCGGGAACATCCTCGACAACGTGACCTGGTCGAGCCCGGACTCCGAGACCAACCCGGCCGGACCGAGCATGCCGTCCAACACCACGGTCAGCGTGCCCTACTCCTACCGGCTGGACGGCGCGTCCTGCGTGCCGGACATCGTGCGCCAGACCGCAGGCGCCAACACCGGCATGCGTACGTCGAACGGCAGTTGCACCGCCACCAACCCGCCGACCACCCAGCCCACCACGCCGCCCACGACCCGCCCGACCACGACGCCGCCGACGACCACGCCCACGACGCCGCCCACCCAGCCGAGCGGGACGAACCTGAGCCTGGCCTCGGGCGCGGGCGCCGACGGCTCGAGCAAGGGGAGCGGGACCAGCTACGGCAACGTCAAGGACGGCAACATCGGCACCTATTGGTCGCCGAACGGCACCACCGGCTCCATCTCGATCAAGTGGGGCTCGGCCACCACGGTGTCCCGCATCAACATCCGCCCGGCGAGCGGCAGCGGCACGATCGGCTCCTACCGGGTCCTCAACGCCGACACCGGCGCGGTCCTGAAGACCGGCACCGGCTCGGGAGTCATCACCTTCGCGGCCACGTCGCTCAAGAAGGTCACGTTCGAGATCCAGAGTGCGTCGGGCACGCCGCAGATCGGCGAGTTCGAGACGTACGCGTCCTGACCGCACAGAGAGCCGCCGTCCTCGACGGCGGCTCTCCGTCAGGATCAGCCGAGAGGCAGGAGCCCGGCCCCGCCGAGCTGGACCTGATTGCGGCCCAGGTCCTTCGCGCGGTAAAGGCCGGAGTCGGCATCGGCGGTCAGGTCGCCGGCCGTACGGGTGGCCGACGGCACCTCGCAGCTCACGCCGACGCTGACCGTGACCACGCCGGACGATGCCGCCGGATGGGGTTGTCCGAGCGCGTGCACGGCCCGCTGGATGCGTTCGGCGATCTCGGTCGCGCGGTCCGGTCCCGCGCCGGGCATGACCACGGTGAACTCCTCGCCTCCGTAGCGGGCGACGAAGCCGTCCTGCCGTACGGCCGCGACTATGGTCTGGGCCGTCAGGCGCAGGCAGTTGTCGCCCGCGGCGTGCCCGAGCCGGTCGTTGTAGAGCTTGAAGTGGTCGATGTCGATCATCGCGACGGCGAGCGGCTCGGCCCGGCCGGCGGCGGCCTGCCAGGCGGTTCCGAGCTCGGCGTCGAGCTTGCGGCGGTTCGGGATGCCGGTCAGCGGGTCGGTGTCGCTGAGGATCTCCAGCCGGCTGTTGGCCAGACGCAGCTGTTCGGTACGTTCGGCCACCTTCTGCTCCAGCGAGGCGTAGAGCGCGGCGTTCTCCATCGACACCATGAGCTGGCCGGCGATGATCCGGACCGCGTCGAGCCGGTCCTCGGTGAACGTGCCGCGCCACAGCCGGTTCTCCAGCAGCAGCATCGCGCGCGGCCGGCCCTGCGACTGGACGGTGACGGCCAGCGCGGCGCAGAGGTCCTGGCCGTCGAAGTACGGGTCCTGCGCGAACCGCGGATCGTCGACCGCGTTGTCGAGCACCAGCGGCTCACGGGTCCGCTCGGCGTACCGGACGATCGTCAGCGGGACCCGGTCGGCGGTGATCGCCGTACGGCCGTCGGTCCAGTCGCCGTCCCGGTCGTCGCGGGTCAGCAGATGGACGGTGGTCGCGCCGGTCAGGGCGGTCAGGATCTCCACGACGCGGTGGCGCAGGTGGTCGAGGTTCGTCTCCGAGCTGAGCGCCCGGGATGCCTTGACCACGGCCATCAGGTCGACCGCCTCGGACGCGAAGGTGGCGGAGGCGCCGATGCTGGCGGCGTGGGCCGGGCCGCGCCGCTCGCGCAGAAACGGGAACTCGCGTTCCTGGGCGCGGACCTTGGCCGTCGCACCCCAGTCGCGCCAGTGGTCCTGGGCGTCCCGCATGAGCCAGTGCCCGACGTACTCCATCCCGATTTCCAGGTGGAAGCGGGCCGCGCGCTCGGCCACGTACGCGTGCAGCCAGGGACGACGACGGCGCGCGACCTCCCGCAGGGCCGCGTCGAACAACGCCGCCGCGGCCGGGTCGCCGGCCGTCCAGGCCCGCTCGGCGTCGAGCAGGAGAGCCATGGCCCGGAAGTTGGCCGGGGAGTCCTCGGCCCGGGCGCCGAGCCATTCGCGGATCGTGTCCGCCTCGTCGAGCTGCTTCTCGGCCAGCAGGGCCAGCCCGCGTACGAGCTCGGCCGTGGCGGTGAAGTAGTTGCCGGCGATGAAGGGCAGCGTCGCGGCGATGTCCGAGGCCTGCTCGGCGACCTCGCCGAACAGCAATGCGGCCAGCGCCCGGGTGACGTGCCGATAGGCGGCCGCCATCGGATTGCCGGCCGGCTCATCGCCGTCGGCAGCAGGTGAAGGGCCGTCGGCAGCCGATGAAGGGCCGTCGGCGGCCGGTGAAGGGCCGTCGACCAGCGCCCGGTGAAGGGCCGCGAACTCGGCCATGATCGCCGCGTTCTGGTCGTTGGCGACCTTCGCCGTGAAGGCGGTCGCCCGGGCCAGCTCGGCCTGGAACGCTGGCAGGGTGGGGGCGCAGTCGAACAGCGCCGGCACGGTCGTGTGCGAGGTGAAGCACGCGAACGCCAGGTCTCCGCCGTGCACCAGCCGCTCGTGTGCCCGCCGGGCCAGGTCGACGCTGCGTTCGACCGGCTCCGACCAGTGCACGGCGCTGACCGAGGCGAGGAAGCCCGCGATGGCGCCCTCGGAGTCCCATCCGCGCGCCTCGCCGACCGCTTCGAGATGCCGGAGCACGTGGTACCCGGTCCGGTAGTCGTCGCGGAACCGGATCGCGGCGATGCCCGAGTGGGCGAGCGGGACGACCAGGGCGGCGGCCGGCCCGTGCTCGGTCCAGATCTGGCGGGCCGCGCTGATCAGCCAGACCATCACCGGCTGATCGCTGAAGAACGCGGGCGGCATCATCCGGGCGATCAGATGGCATGCGGCGACCGTCTCCGGCCGGGAGGCGTCCGGCCGCCCGGCCTCGTCGGACAGCCGCGCGGCCCAGTCGGCGAGCTCGGTGAGCCGGGCGCGGATCCGCCGGCGCAGGTCGTCCGCGTCGGGCACGCTCACGCCGAGCCGCCGGAGCAGGCCCATGCCGAGCTCCAGGGCGTCGGTCGCCCGCCCGCGGACGGTCAGGCTCTCGATCTGGACGCCGGCCGGCTCGGCGAGCGCGACCGGATCGAGCCGTCCGGCCAGGCCGGCGTAGAGGACGTCGGCCTCGGGGAGCCGGCCGAGGCTGTAGAGCGCCCGGTGCCGGTCGATGAGCAGCCGGTTCAACAGATCCGGATCGGCATCGGTGCAGAGCGGGATCGCGGCGGTCAGGTACTGCTCGGCCACCGGATAATTGATCATGCGGAGGGCGGCGGCGGTGGCCCGCAGCAGCTCGGCGACATTCCGGCGCTCGGCCGGGTCGGCCAGCAGACCGGCCGCCGGCAGGTACTGCTGGGCGGCCACCGAAGCGTGCTCCCGATGGCCGGTCAGCCGCCGGGCGAGGACGAGGTGGAACAGCCGCCGGCCCCGGGCCGGGATCAGCCGGTACGCGGCCTGCTGCACGCGGTCGTGCCGGAACCGCACGTCCCGGTCCGCGCCCTCGGCGTCCAGCACCACGAGCCCGTCCTCGAGGGCCGGCGCCAGCAGCTCGGTCACCTGGTGGGCGGGCACACCGAGGGCGATGGCCAGCAGCTCCGGCCCGGTCTGGCCGCCGAGCGCGGCCATCACCGTCAGCAACCGCCGCGACCGGCGGGGGAGCCGGGCGAGCCGGCCGATCAGCAGGTCGCCGATGTCCCGGTCGCCGACCCAGTTGCGGACGGCCCGGGTGTCCCAGCGCCAGCCGTCGTCGGAGGGGGCGAGGACGCCGTCCAGCCGCAGGCCGTTGATCAGCTCCACGGTGTCGAACGGGTTGCCGGCCGTCCGCGGCGCGATCGCGGCCGCCAGATCGGCGGCTCGTTCGGCCGGCATCCGCAGCGTCTCGGCCAGCAACACGGAAAGGTCGTCCGGCGGCAGGTTCTCGAGGTGCATCTCGGTTGGCGCGGGCTCGAGGCGCTGCCACCGGGACAGCACCGCGGCGAGCGGGTGGGCCGCGTCGACCTCCTCCTCGCGGTACGCGCCGATGAGCAGCAGCCCGGGCAGGTGCTCGTCGGTCAGCAGCATCTCCAGGAACGCGATCGGGGTCGCCGCCGCCCACTGAAGGTCGTCGACGACCATGACCAGCGGCCGGGTCGGCGAGACCGCGACCCGGGTCAGCGCCAGCACGCCCTGGAACAGCCGGCCCTGTATTTCGGCCTGGTCGCCCTTCGGCTGCTCGGGCGCCACGTCCAGCAGCGCGCCGAGCTCCGGGATCACTCCCGCGACCAGCCCGGCGTTGGTGCCCAGCGCCGGCACGAGGGTGCCGCGCAGCCGGGCCAGATCGGCCTCGCTCTCACCGAGCAAAAGCCTCACCAGCGCCCGGTACGCCCCAGCAACCGCGTCCGATGAGGGGTCCTGGCGGTACTGGTCGAACTTGCCGGTGACGAACCAGCCGCCGGCCGCGGTGACGACCTGCCGCAGCTCGTTGATCAGCACGGTCTTGCCGACCCCGGACGGGCCGCTGACCAGCAGGCCGCGTACCCGTCCGGCCAGGGCCTCGTCGAAGGCGTGGCGGAGCTGGGCGATCTCGGTGTCGCGGCCGACCGGACGCGAGGGCGGGAGCAGCCGCTGCGGGAAGTCGAAGGCGCCCAGCTCGAGCGACTCGTCGCCGGCGTGGGCCAGGTCGTAGGCGCAGCCGTCGGCGCTCTGGTAGCGGCGGTCCGGCTCCTTCTCCAGCAGCCGGTCGATGATCTTCGCGAGCGCCGGCGGTACGTCCGGGTTCAGGGCGGTGACCGGCTCGGGGCGCCGGGCCAGGTGCTCGTGCAGCAGCTGGAGCGGGTCGGTGCTGGTGAACGGCGGGCGGCCGGTCGCCATCTCGTACAGGGTGGCGCCGAACGCGTACAGGTCGGAGCGCCGGTCCACCGCCCGGCCCGTACGGCCGGTCTGCTCGGGCGCAAGGTACGCGAGCGTACCCACCACCTGGTTCTGATGAATGAAACCGGGCCGCTCCTCGGCGGCCGTGGTGGCGAGCTCGAAGTCGATGAGCACCGGGCCGTCCGCGGTCAGCAGGACGTTGGCCGGGTTGATGTCCTTGTGGACCACGCCGCACGCGTGCACGGCCGCGATGATCCGGGCGAGCCGGACGGCGATCTCGAGGATCTCGTCGGCCGGCGGACGGCCCCCGCTCAGCCGCTCGGCGAGGGTGCGGTTCCCCTCGTCGACCAGGAGCAGGTGGGTGTCGGCGGACGGCAGCTCGGCCAGCCGCGACACGCCCTCGACACCGGCCAGGCGTCGCAGGATGTCGTGCTCGCGCCGGCAGCGCTCGGCGGCGTCGGCGCCCCTGAGCTCCTTACGGATCAGGCTCGGGTGCTCGCTCGAACCACCGACCCGGGCTATCCGGGTACGTGCGGTCTCGTAGAGCACCTCGACATCGGCGTCCGGCATCGGCGAGGCCACCTCCTCACAGGTGATGGCTTGTATCGGCACGCCTTGCCCGGACATGAGGGCCGTCAGAGGGGGAAGCGGCCCCGGCGCCAGCTCCAATGGCGGCCGGACTTCAGGTGCTCCACGACCGCGCGCTGGAGCACCGTCCCGAGCGGCAGCTGGTCGAGCGGCGTGGTCAGACTGCGGAACACGAACCGCAGCACCTCGACGTCGGCGTCCAGCCCTTCCGGTTCCTCGTACGGCTCGAGCTCGAATCTCCGCTGAAAGCGGATGATGTTGGAGTCCTCCGGCAGGTACTCCCGCAGTTGCGGGTCGAGCAGCCAGGAGCCGCAGGAGAACGCCGTGTAGGGCTCGTCGGGGAAGTGGCGCGGGAAGAACGCGCGGGCCTCGTCGAGCGACGCCGTGACCGCTTCCGGGGTCAGCGGTCCCGAGTCGGGGATGTGCAGGTCGATGGCGGTGCCGCCACGCTGGTGCTGCAGCCGGCCGAGCTCGTAGAGGCCGCCGCGCGCGTGCAGCGTCAGCCAGCTCTGCATGACCGGCCAGCCCTCGCGATTCATCCGCCGGTCGACCGCGAGGTTGCGGCCCAGGTCCGCGAGGGTCACCCACGACACGGCGTCGGAAATTCCATGATCACGGTGGTACGCCCGGACGACGTCGACCAGGGCCAGGTAGGCGTACACGTAGAGATGGCGCCACGCGGGCCCGCGGTCGCGCGGCAGCTCGGGGCCGGGCGACAGCCAGATGTGGCCCCCGAGATCGGCGCGGACCAGCGCGATCGAGCGGTCGAGCAGCCAGCTCAGCTCCGGAGTCCACAGCGGAGAGCCCGGGTCGGGCCAGCCGGCCATGATCTCGGCGGCGTCGTCCGGCCGCACGGCGAGCCGATCGAGAATCGCGGGCGCGTCGGCCTTGTCCGGCAGCGGAGCCGACGGCCGGTCGCCGGCGAGCTGGTGCACGCGCTCGACGTCCTCCACGGGGACCCCGAGCCGAGCGGCGGTGTCTTCCAGATCCACGCCGGCGACCTTACCGCTCCGTCAAGGTCCGCCCGGGCTGATCGTCGGATGGTCATCGAGCGGTTCGTCGCTCAGGCTGGGACGCAACCATCGACAGAGGTAAGGGGGTTCGCATGACGGCCGAGGAATGGGCGCTCGCGGCGTCTGCCTTCCTCTCGGGGCTCGCGGCCGGCTTCCTGGGAGGACTGTGCACGATCCTGCGTCCGATGCAGGCGGCGATGGACGGCCGCGAGTTCCGGACCTTCATGGAGACGTTCCTCCGGTACGCCGACAACGGCCTGGGCAAGGCGTACAACTTGGCCTGGTCGGGCGGGACGACCATCGCGGCAATCGTCGCCCTCGTGCTTCTCTGGGACGATCCAGGCTCCCCGTCGTTCGTGCTCACCGCGATCGCCCTGGGCATCGTGATCGTCGGCATCCTCATCGTCTCCAACGTGTGGAAGACACCGCAGTACCACGTGATCCTGTCCTGGAACCCCGACGCGATGCCCGCGGACTGGGAAGCGGGCCGCCAGCGCTACTTCACCATCAACTGGCTCCAGCTAGCGACGACTTGGGCCGCGTTCGCCCTCTTCCTGATCGCGCTCATCGCCCTCTAGACATTGGCCTGCGCGACTACAGCAGGCCGAGCGGGAAGGTTCGCGCTTCGATGTCCCTGACGAGCGTCTTGATGTCGTCCGGAAGGGAGTCCCACGTTTCCGCACCCTCGGCCGCGGCGATCACGATCCGGCGTTCCGCCGGCGAGACCGGATGCTCGCCGAGTGCCCGCCCAAGCCTGCGTGACAGGTCACGATCCATGGTCACCTCCGCAAAGATAGACGGCTGGCGATTTTGCCGATGCGTGGTTCTAGTTATTGCACTGAGGATGCAGAGACCCCGAACGCCTTGGAGGTCTCATGCGTCGTCTCGTCATCCTCATTGTGGCCCTGGTGGCCGCGCTCGCGCTGAGCCCGGCGCTGCCCGCGGCGGCCGCGCCCGGCACGCCGGTGATTTTCGTGCACGGGTACACCGGCAGCGCGTCGAACTGGACCACCGCGATGTCGGTGTTCCGGGCCGGTGGCTATTCGAGCAGTCAGCTGTTCGCGTACGAGTACAACTCGTACGGGAACAACATCACCAACGCCCAGGGCCTGGCCAGTTACGTCAGCCAGGTCCGGTCGCGCACGGGCGCGGCGCAGGTCGACATCGTCAACCACTCGATGGGCGGCCTGGTCAGCCTGTGGTACCTCAAGCAGCTGGGCGGCGCCCAGTACGTCCGGCACCTGGCCTCGATCGCCGGCGCCAACCACGGCACCACGTACGCGGGCGCCTGCCTGATCTACGTCACCTGCCAGCAGATGTATCCCGGCTCGTCGTTCATCAACACGCTGAGTGCCGGCGACGAAACCCCGGGCAGCACCCGTTACGGAACGTGGTACTCCCCGTGTGACGGCATCATCATCCCCTACACCAGCACCGTGCTGAGCGGCGCCACCAACAACTACGTGGCGTGCCAGACCCACATCGGCTACCTGACCGACACCGGCACGCTCACCCAGATCAGATCGTTCCTGGCGACCTGACCGGACCGCAGGTGCGGCCGCGTGCTCAACCGGGCGCGCGGCCGCTGCGTGTGCCCGAACCGCACCGGAGATGTGGACAGGCTTCGATACCGTCGCGGCAAGGCGAGACAGCCGGCGCGAGGGGGATGGCTATGACCGGCCCGATCGATCCGTCCGGCCTGAGTGGCACATTGGCCGAGGTGGTGTCCGCGCTCGGTCGTTCACAGGCGCAGCCCGGCAATCCCGAGGATCAAGAGCCTCCGACGGGTACGGGGGAGGGAGCCGACGGTCGAATCAGCGTGCGGGCGGTGATGCCGGGGAGAGTCGAAGGGCTGCGGCTGGACCCCCAAGTGATGCGGCTGACGCGCGAGGAGTTGGCGCGAGAGATCGAGTCGGCCGTCAACCACGCGCTCGCCGACCTCCAGAACCGGGCCGTGGCGCACGCGGGAACGGCCGACCTGACCGAGCTGACCGGCCGGCTGAAGGAGATCCAGTTCAGCGCGGAGCGGCAGTTCGCGGCGTTCGTCGCGTCCATGGCCGACGCGCAGGAGCAGCTCGTACGACGGGCCGGCGGCCAATGACGGGTTTCAGCGTCGATCCGGAGCGGCTCTCGTCATCCGGGTCCGCCCTGCAAGAGGTCTCCGCGCGGCTGGAAGCCGAGTTGGCGGCGCTGCGGGCGGAACTGGCCGGATTCGGCGCGCCGTGGGGAGCCGACGACATCGGTTCGTTGATCGGGGCCGCGCACGACGAGGTGTCGTCGTACGCGTTCGAGTGCTATCAGGACGCGCTGGACGAGATCGCCGCGGCCGGGGCCGACGTGGTGGACATCGGCATGACGTACGCGGACGTGGACGAGGGCGTCGGCCGCCGGTTCGGGAGATTGCTCGGGGAGTTGGAGGGCTGAGGCGTGGGACTGGAGATCCCCGGCGAGCTCAGATCGCTGCTGGACATCCTCGGCTACACGTGGCCGGAGGCGGACGAGACACAGCTGATTCAGATGGGCCAGTCCTGGATCGCGTTCTCCGGCCGGCTGAACGCGATCGTCTCGGACGCGCACTCGACCGCCTCGACGGTCTGGTCCGAGCACAGCGGTGAGGCGATCACCGCATTCCAGAGTTGGTGGGCCGGGGAGGACAGCCCCGCCCAGACGCTTTCCGACGGCGCGAACGCGGCGGTGCTGACCGGCACCGGCCTGATGATCTGCGGCGCGATCGTGCTCGCCCTGAAGGTCGCCGTCATCGCGCAGCTCGCCATCCTCGCGGCGGAGATCGTGCAGGCGGTGGCGACCGCGGCGCCCACGTTCGGCGCGAGCCTGGCCGAGATCCCGGTCTTCCAGCAGCTGACGCGCACGATAGTCGGGAACCTCGTGCAGGAGGCCGTCATGCAGCTGATGGACGGGTGACCGAGGATGGCCAAGGGAAAAGCCTCGGGCCAGCTCATGCGGGCCGCGCTGAGGTTTCTCCGCAAAACGAAGAAGCGCACGCGCGCGGACCGGATGAATCCGCACTTCACGACCCACACCATCGGCGGCGGGCACGTGCGGCCCGGTCAGCCCACGGGCTCCGGTTATCACTACCGGCCCGGCGGGCAGGATTTCCCCGGGCGTCGCATCAGGCCTGGCACGAGGTTCACTCACCCGAACGGCGTGTACGAGGCTGAGCCCGAGTTCTTCGATCCGACCCTGAATCCGCCGGCGGGCGCCTGGAAGTCCAAGGCCGGTAACGGCGGGGTCAGCACATTCTTTCCGGATCACTGGACGGCAGCGCAGGTGGACAACGCGGTGTCCGGGGCCTTCAAGAATTCAAGGCCGCTCCACGGGAACAAATGGATCGGTACCTACAATGGCGTGACCATCGAGGGTTTCTACGATCAGTCCGGCGGTTTTACGCACGGCTGGCCGAGTCCGTGAGATACCGAGAGGCGCATGGTGAGTGTCATCAGCTTCCGGATGGATCCCGAGTTCCATCGCCCCGACTATCAGGTCGCCGATGAGCGGTATGATCTGCTCGCCGAGTGGATAGTCACAGATCTTGGAACATTTTTTCTTGTTGTCCTGGATGCCTTGGCGATGGCCGACGACGTGGCTCGTGGCGAAGAGCCGTTCGAGGACTGGAGCAGCGAGAACTACGAGGTGTCGTTCACCCCGGAAGCGCTGCGGATACGCAATTTGTGGGTACCGGGCGCAGAAGGCGAGTTCCCGGCGGACGTGGCCCGCGCGGCGATCGAGGAGTACTGGGGTTTCCTCGTCGGGCAGCCGGAGCGTGTCGGCGTGCGCGAGTATCGCCCGGACCTGCCCGAGTGGCAGGCGAACCTGGCGCGGTGGGAAGAGAAGTGGGGCCGTGCGCATCCGTACCGGGGACGGCTCTTCTAGCTGCCCTGGGAAGGAAACGACGGTGAGCCGAGAGGTCGAGGAGTTCAATCGGCGTCTGCTGCGCGCTCGCGACGCGATCGACCGGGCGTACGCCGAACCGCTCGACGTCGCGGCGATCGCGGCCGTGGCTCACCTGTCGCCTGCCCACTTCAGCCGGTGTTTCCGGGCGCTGTTCGGCGAGACGCCGCATCGGTACCTGCAGCGGCGCCGGATCGAGCGGTCGATGTTCCTGCTGCGGGAAACCGGCCGCAGCATCACCGACATCTGCACCGACGTCGGCTTCAACAGCCTCGGAACCTTCAGCCGTACGTTCCGGGAGATCGTCGGGGAGTCGCCGTCGGGCTACCGCCGTGGACATGGGCCGGTGATCGTGCCCGGGTGCGTCCAGATGGCGAACACCCGGCCGCGGGAGGCGTCGGCGCGATCGAGCAGTTTTGGAGAAGCAGCCGTCGAGGCCGTGTCCCTAGCCTGACGACGTACACCCGTTGTGAAGGAGAGCGCGAGATGATCACGAAGCTGAGCGTCACGTCGATTTACGTCCTCGACAAGGACGAGGCACTGGATTTCTACGTCGGCATGCTCGGGCTCGAGAAGGGCAACGACGTCACGCAGGGCTCCTACCGCTGGCTGACCGTCCGCGTCCCGGGCGAGGGCGGCACCGAGATCTCCCTGGAGCAGCCGGGCGCGCCGCTGCACGACGAGGCGACGGCCGACCAGCTCCGCGAACTGATCGCGAAGGGAGCGCTGAACGGCCTCGTCCTCATCACGGACGACGTCCGGGGGCTGTACGAGTCCCTCAAGGCGCGCGGATTCACCGACTTCACCCAGGAGCCCACCGACCACTTCTACGGCACCGACATGGGCCTGCGGGACCCGTCCGGCAACGCGGTCCGCATCCTCCAGCAGGGGAACGCGACGGCCTGACCGGACGGCGTGAGTCCTCTCCTGGCGCCGGGCTGCCAGCGCCAGGAGAGGAAGCGGTTACGGCTGCCAGGGCGCGGCGACCAGCCAGCTCGACTGGTCCGCCCACGACGTCGGCGCATCCCAGGGGTTGGATCCGCCGTTGCTGGCCAGATATACGGCGCCCTCGAAGGCGCGGATGAACCGGCCCGGGAAGTTCACCGACTGGAACGACGTGCCCTGACCGCTGTTGCCCGCCTGGGCGCAGAACGTCGCGTCCTGGGCGTACAGCGAGCTGCCGTCGTTGGGTTGCAGGTGCAGCTGGAAGTTCTGGTGCCGGAGATAGCTGCCGGGCCTGTTGATCGACTCGAAGGACACGCAGGCGGCGTCGGCCAGGCCGGCCGTCTCCACGAACGTGGCGTCCTGCTTGTCGGTCGCCGAGCTGCTCGCCGTGACCGGTGCGGTCACGACCAGGTCGTCGGCGTCGTTGTGTTTGATGAAATCGCCGGCGACGGTGGCCTGCAGCGACACCCGCGGGCCCGGGTCGAGAACGACGGTGTTCGCCGCGCCGGGTGTGGCGCCGACGGTGAGGAAGTCGGTGCAGTTGCTGTCGGTGTCGTTGCCGTCGGGGAACCGGCTCGCGCTCTTTCCCTCACCACTGGCCAGGGCCGGGGTGGCCACCGTGCAGCCGGAGCCGGTGCCGCCCTGGTAACCCTCGGCGGCCCACGGGTCGACGAGCAGCCCGTAGTTGAGACTGTCGGCGACCAGCCCTCGGTCGTCCCGCAGCGTCATGCTGCCGGCGCCGGTGGACAGGGCGGGTCCGCCGAACCACTGGTTCGGACTGGTCGCCCCTTGGTATCCCGCCGTCGTCACGGCGGAGTCCCGCACCGGCACGTTGATCGCGTGGCCGTGCGCGAGCGGCCGAGCCAGCACGATTCCGCTTCCCAGCGCCTGCACCGGTTCGTTGCTGGAGTGTGCGAAGCGGGTGGCCGGCGTGAAGGTGATCCCGGTGCCGCGATCGCTGAACGGCAGGTTGGACGAGTGCGCGAACGTCAGCGGGCCGGACAGGGTGAGACCGGTGCCGCCCGCGCCGGCGGTGCCGACCGCGGAGACGGTGATGCTCTCCTTCCGCGAGCCGATGTCCAGCGTGATCGTGTCGCCGGCCGAGATGTTCGTGGTGGAGGTGACCTTGATGGTCGTGGCGCCCGCGGACGCCGCCGCCGACAACCGGGCCTGGGTGCCGGGCTTGCCGATCGCGGTGACGGTGGCCGTCTCGAGCCGGTCGCCGTAGCCGATGGCCATCTTCTGGCCGACCTTGAAGCCGGCCGTGCTGGTGACCGGCACCGTCGTCGAGTGGGCGGGAATCGTGATCACCGGGCCGTCGGGAACGGGCTGCCACAGCGGCGTGCTCGCGCTCGCCGCCGACCCGGGGCTGACGATCGTCGCGGTGCGCCCGTTGCCGGAGGAGTCGGTCGCCGTACGGCCGGTGGTCTCGTCGAATTTGTAGTCGGCGACGTTCCCGGCGCCGGGCTGACCACCGGCCAGGGCCGCCAGCTCGGCGGCGGACAGCGCATGGTCGTAGATGTTGACGTCGTCGACCGTGCCGTTGAGATACGGGTCGGGGTACTGCGAGCGGCCGATCCAGTTCTGCGTGGTGGCGCCGAGCGCGGCCGGCGTCAGCGTCATGTTGGCGCTGGTCGCCACGGCCGCACCGTTGAGATAAAGCGTGCCGGTGGTGCCGGAGAGCGTCACCGCCACGTGTGACCAGGTGTTCAGTGGCAGGTGACCGCCACCGGTGAGGTCCTGTTCCGCACCGTTCCCGTTCGTGGTGATGCCGAAGCGAAGTCCGTTGCCGCCGCCGTTCACGGTCAGGAACATGTTCACCGCGGTGCCGCTGCCGAAGTCGAAGACGCGGGCCCAGGTGTCGTCGGAGGCCGGGTTGACCCAGGCCGAGACCGTGTAGTCGGACAGCCCGCTGACGATTCCGGTGGGCAGGCTGACGTACTCGTCGGCGCCGTTGAGCTTGACGGCGTTCCCGAGGCGCCCGGTTGCTCGCGGCCCGGAGGCGCCGCCGGCGGGGATGTCGGCGATCGTCGCGGACTCGGCCCGGCCGCCGGTGTCGATGACGATCGGATCGCCGACGTTCAGGCCGGTCGTGTTGCTGAGGTTGAGAATGGTGTCGCCCGCATTGGCGGGGGCCGCGAGCCCGGAGGTGGACAGGCCGAGGAGGTACCGGCCGTGGGCCGCGATCCTCGTGCCGGCCGGGATCCGCACCGTCGAGGAGACCGCCTGCTGGGTCGGGTGCTCGGTCAGGGTCCAGCCCGAGACATCCACCGTACGGGCGCCGGTGTTGTAAAGCTCTATGTAGGAGTTGGTCGGGTTTCCGCTCGTCCCGACGCGGAACTCATTGATCTTGACCGGGCTGGTGTTGCGCACCTTCCCGATCGCCGTCGCGACATGCCTCGCCCCGCCGGCCGGCTCGCGCCAGGACGCCTGACCCGTGATGTCGCCGTTGAAGGCCGTCCGGGCCGAGGTGACGGTGAACGTCGTGCTCACACTCTGGCCGGCCGCGACCGACGGGAACCTCGACGCGCCCTTCGCCCGGGCGGTCCACCCTCGCGGCACGGAGAGGCTCAGCTCGACATTGGTCACACTCACAAGAGACGTGTTCGTGTACGTCGAGGAGACGTCCTGGCTTTCCCCGGGCGCGAACGTCCGGAGGCCGCCCGCCGGCGTCAGGGTGAGCGGCCGCTCGGCGTACCGGGCCGCCACGATGTCGGCCTGCACCTGCTGGTCGACGGCGTCGGTCGGATACCCGGACGTCATCACGCCCTCGTAGAACGTGCCCTGCGACCCGACGCTGTTGTCGCCGCCGTTGCCGAGGACGATCGCGCCCTGCTTGCGCATCGGGTCGTAGCTCGCGTCGACGCGCGGCCCGTCGAACATCGTGGTCAGGGCGCCCTGCTGCGCGTCGCCGCCGAGGCTGGCCCAGTGGTGCGGCTCGCCCTTGGCGACCGCGGTCACGAACCGGGAGGTCACGCTGGGCAGGTCGGCGCAGAGCTTCGACGTGCTGCCCGGGTTGACGCAGCCGACCAGGTTGTTCTCCTGGTCCGTCATGATCCACGGGCCGGGCGGGTTGCCGTGGTACCAGGCGCTCGCGGTCCCGAAGTAGCTGGTCTCCATGGTGCCGTTGCCGTCGTCGCGGCTGTCGGTCTCGGCGTTGCCGTAGTCGTAGCAGCAGCCGCCGTTGTAGTGCTTGCCGTTGACGACCCAGTACATGCCCTCCGGCTCGTCGTCGACCGCGATGCCGTGGGTGTCGTTGTCCCGCAGGCCCATGCCCGGCTCGATGAAGATTCCGTACGCCTGGTGCCCGCCGACGGTGATCGGAGCCATGTCCGCGATCGGGAGGTTGTTGAAGCCGCCCATGGCCGGACCGCTGAACCCGCCGCGGGGCGCCTGGGTGAGGTCGTTGTGCATCGGGGACTGGTCGTACAGCGTCGTGATGAGGCACGTCGTGCCGGCGCAGAACCGGTCCTGCGCGGCGGCGTCGGCGTACCCGCCGCGTTGCAGGAGCCCGATGTTCCGGACGGCGTCGTCCGACTGCCGCCGGACCTGATACAAGGGACCGTTGTACGACGCGTAGAGCGCGCGGGTGGTGCTGTGTGCCGCGACGCAGGGGGTCCCACCCGTGGCGTAGATGTCGCACGGGCGCTGCGTCGCGGGCGGCGTGGCCGGACCGCCCGCCCGCGCCGCGGTCGCCGTGCCGAACAGACTGAGAACGATCGCGATACTCGCTGCGAAGATCCTGCCCCGCGCCGGGCGCGAGATCGAGGGATGTCTCATGTCACCGTCCCTTGACTCGGGCGTCACCCATGCGCCGGCATCGATGCCGCCAACGGTCGAACGGTGTCACTGTGAACGTTAACAACGTGAGTCGTCAAGAGGCATCGTGAAACACGAGGCCGAGCGTGTGCCGCCGTCCGGAGCGGACGGTGCTCACGCCGTGCCGCATCGGACCGTTCGACCAGCCTCGATGCGTCGCGACCGGCCGGTCCCGGGTGGTGAAGACCAGACCGTGCCCCTGGGGCAGGGTGGTGGCGAAACCGCGGGACTGCGCGCGCGGCCGTTGCTCGGTCATCACGAACTCGCCGCCGGTGTAGTCCACGCCGGGCGCGTCGAGCCCGACGACGACCTGAAGCGGGAAGAGCATCTCGCCGAACACGTCGCGGTGCAGGGCGTTCCAGTCGCCCGGGCCGTACCGCAGCAGGATCTGCGCGGACTTGGACTGCCCGGCCTCATGACACATGCGAAGCCACTCGTCCAAGTTGTCGGGCCAGGGCGCGGGCTTGCCGAGCTTGGCCGCCCAGTCCCGCGCGATCGGCAGGAGGAGGGGATAGAACGCGCTCCGCAGCTCCCGCACCGGGTCGGGCAGCTCGTGGGTGAAGTAGCGGTACTGGCCGGAGCCGAACCGGTGACGGGCCATGTCCACGGTGGTGCGGAAGCGGGCGGAGTCGTCGTAGAGGGCGGTGAGCTCGCGGCACTCGGCGGCAGTGAGGATCGGGCCGGTGAGCGCGCTGCCGTACGCGTTGAGGTCGTCCGTCAGCGCGCCCCGGTCGGCGAATAGGGAATTCATGACGCGGCCTCAGAGGAGAGCCGGCTGCAGGGCGCCCTCGTGGGTGAGGAGCCGTATCTTGCGCTCGACGCCGCCCGCGTACCCGCGCATCGACCCGTCGGCCCCGATGACGCGGTGGCACGGGCGCACCAGCAGCAGCGGGTTCGCGCCGATCGCCGCGCCCAGGGCCTGGATCCGGTCGCGCGGCAGGCCGAGCCGCTCGGCAAGGGCGCCGTACGTGGTGGTGACGCCGTACGGGATCTCGTCCAGCTCCCGCCAGACACGCTGCTGGAACGCCGTGCCGCTGTCGGTGAACGGGATGTCGAACCGGGTGAGCTCGCCCGCGAAATACGCCTCGAGCTGGCGTATGACCTCGGCGAACGGCCCCGCGTCCCGGCGCCAGTCGGGCCGGACGGCCGGGGCGTTCCGCTGTCCGGGCATGGACAGCGAGGTCAGAGTGATTCCGTCGCCCACCAGCTGCAGGTCGCCCAGCGGGCTCGAGATGGTCGTCCAGGCAGTCATCGTCGCCTCCGTCGCGATCGGTTCCGTTCCGCCCTCAACTCTGCCGTCCGGCCGGGACGAAAGCTGGCGGGATTCGGACATCGCGCTGGAGTGCGCGGCCTTATGCGCGGTCCGCTTTGGCTTGTCGCTTGCGTGACTTGGCCGGGGCGCCTGCCGCCACCGAATCGGCGTGATCCGGCACGAACGTCTGCATCTCGCGCGGAGTCCGCTGATAGCCGCTCGACGGTGGCCGGGGCGGCAGCGACAAGGGCACGCGCTGCACCTCGTGGTAGCGAATCGTGGAGATCAGGTGGGCGATCATGTTGATGCGCGCCCGCCGTTTGTCCTCGCTCTCGACGACGTACCACGGCGCCTCGGGAATGTCGGTGTGCATGAACATCTCGTCCTTGGCGCGCGAGTAGTCCTCCCACCGACTGATCGATTCGAGGTCCATGGGAGAAAGCTTCCAGCGTCGCATGGGATCGTCCAGCCGGGAACGGAACCGCTCCTCCTGCTCGTGATCGCTCACCGAGAACCAGTATTTGCGAAGCAGAATCCCGTCCTCGGTCAGGAGGCGCTCGAAGATTGGGCATTGGTGCAGGAAGCGCATGTACTCCTGCTTGGTGCAGAAGCCCATTACCCGTTCGACGCCGGCCCGGTTGTACCAGCTCCGGTCGAACAGCACGATCTCGCCGGCCGCCGGGAAATGCTCGACATAGCGCTGGAAATACCATTGCCCGCGCTCCCGCTCGGTCGGCGCGGGCAGCGCGGCGATACGCGCGATGCGGGGATTGAGATACTCGGTGACCCGTTTGATGGTGCTGCCCTTGCCGGCCGCGTCCCGTCCCTCGAAAACGACGGCGACCCGGGCGCCCTCGACCTTCACCCATTCCTGGAGCTTGACGAGTTCGCCCTGAAGCCGGAACAACTCCGCCTCGTAGGCCTTCTTCGGCAGTCGCTCGATTTGCGCACCCTTGGTCATCGCAGCCCACCTTCTCCGAGCCGTCCCGTACCTCGGACTGTAGTGGCGATTACGGCGGGCGTCGTCACCCGCTTCAGATGGCCATGACCGGCGGGAACGCGTCTCGGCCGGGCGCGGGGTGGTAGTCGTGCCAGGCCGCGGCCAAGCGGCGCACGGCCTCGGTCAGCACCGCGGGCTCGGCGAGGAAATGCAGTCGCAGGTGGTCGGTGCTGCCGCCGTCGGCGTCGAGGCCAGAGCCGGGCAGCACGGCCACGCCGTGGCGCAGGGCCTGCTGGGCGAACGAGCGGCCGTCGCCGTGCGGCAGGCGGACCCACAGAGTCTGGCCGCCGGGGACGGCCGGGGCCTCCCACGACGGCAGATGGTGGGCCAGCTCGGCCCGGACGTGGTCGTGCTGGGCGCGCCGTTGGACGGCCGAGCGCGCGAGGGCGCGATCCAGGTGGGGGAGCAGGGCGGCCGCGGCGAGTTGCGCGGGGACGTTTCCCCCCAGATCGGCGACCGTACGCATGCGGGCCAGCCGGGCGATGAAGGGCTCGGGTGCGCGCACCCATCCCACCCGGAGGCCGCCCCAGACGACCTTGCTCAGCGACCCGATCGTGATCACCTCGTCGTCGTACGCGGCGAGCGGGGGTGGCGCGGTCTCCCCGGGGAAGCCGAGGTCGGCCAGCGCCTCGTCGTCGATCAACGGGACCGAGGCAGCGGCGGCCGCCGCCACGAGACGACGGCGTTCCGGCTCCGGCAGGACGGCGCCGGTGGGGTTGTGGAAGGTGCTTATCGCGTACGCGCAAACGGGTCTGACTGTCGTCAAAGCGGAAGCGAAATCGCTCAGCCCGACCGGCAGCGTGCGAAGCACCGCCGCCTCCTCGCGGAAGGCCTCGAGGGCGCCGAAGTACGTCGGCGTCTGGACCAGGACGCGGTCGCCGGGGCGGATGAGCGCCCGGGCCAGGAGGGTGAGCGCCTGCTGGCCACCGGTGGTGACGAGGATCTGGCTCGGATCGGTGGGCAGGCCGCGCGCGGCGTAACGGTCGGCGAGGGCGCGGCGCAGGCCGAGGTCGCCCATCGGGTGGTAGCCGATGTCTCCGGAGAGCCGGGCCAGGTCGGGCACGATCCGGGCGTACGCGTCGGTGAGCTCGGGCGGGGGAGCGTCTGGCGCGGCGCAGGCCAGCATGATGACGCCGTCGCGCGGTTCCAGCAGGTGGAGGAAGCCGGGGGCCTCGGTCGTCGGGCGCGCGGCGGCATTGTGCGGACCGGCCACGCGCGTGCCGCTGCCCTGACGGCGGACGATGCGGCCCTCGGCGGCCAGCAGGTCGTAGGCCGCGACGACCGTGCTGCGGCCCACGGCCAGCGCGGAGGCCAGCGCGCGGTCCGGCGGCAGGGCCGCACCGGCGGGAAGCTCGCCGTCGTCGATCAGCGTGCGGATCCGGGCGGCCAGCAGCAGGTACAGCGCGCCGCGGCCCGACGACCAGCGGCCCAGGCGTTCGACGATCCCGATTGGCTCCATCGGCAAACCAATCTAGCGGCATTGGCCCTGCCGCGCCTCCGCCCACCGGCCCACGATGAGGCCATGGCCGTCTTCGAACCCAGCGACATGACCGTTCTCGTCGACACCAATGTCCGCTTCGATCTCGCGGAGAGCACCTGCCTTCCCGTACGGATGGGAGAGCTGGCCGATCCGGCCGAGCTGGCCGATGTTCCGCTCGGCTACGGGACCGTGCGCGGCGACGCGGGACTACGCGAGCTGATCGCCGGGAGCACCGGGGTCGAGCCGGGTCAGGTGCTGGTCACCGTGGGTGCGATCGAGGCGATGTTCCTGCTGGCCCAAGCCGTCTGCGGGCCGGGGGACCGGGTGCTGCTGCTCACGCCGTGCTTCCCGCCGGCGCGTACGGTTCCGGCGGGGCTCGGGGCCCGGATCGATACGGTGCCGCTGTCGTTCGACGAGGGGTACCGGCTGCCGATCGAGCGGGTCACGGCGGCGCTCCGGCCGGAGACGCGGCTGGTGTCGCTCGCGTCGCCGCAGAACCCGTCGGGGGTGCGGTTCACCGACGGGGAGCTGCGGGCGCTGGTCGACGCGGTGCACGACCGAGCCCCCGGCGCCGTGGTGCTTGTGGACGAGACGTACCGCGAATCGACGTACGGGAAAATGGCGAAGCCACCCTCGATCGCGACCCTCGCTCCCAGCGTGATCACCTGCTCGTCGGTCTCGAAGGCGCACGGCGCGCCCGGGCTGCGGCTGGGCTGGCTGACCACGACGGACCCGGCGCTCTACGACCGGCTGCGGGAGGCGAAGTTCCAGACCACGATCTCGTGCTCGCGGGTCGACGAGTTCCTGGCGGCGCGGGTGCTCGGGCGGAGCGGGGAGATCCTCGCCGCGCGGGCCTCATTCCTGGAGGGTGCGCTGGCCGAGCTGGTGCGCTGGGCCGAGAAGCAGCGGGTCGAGATCGTCGTGCCGGACGGTGGGCCGATGTGCTGCCTGCGCCTGCCCGCCTCGGTCGATGTGGCGGCCTTCCATCGGCGGCTCGCCTCGCTCGAGACGCGGGTGGCGCCGGGGGCGTGGTTCGGCTCGGAGGATCGGGTCGTGCGGGCGGGCTTCGGCCACCTGGGCGCGGACGATTTCCGGAAGGCGCTGGATCACGTGGCGGATGCTCTGGCCTTCGCCTCGGCCTCTGCCAGCTCGGCCTCTGCCAGCTCGGCCTTTGTCAGCTCGGCTCGGACCAGCGTCTGACCGGACCGGACGGCGGCGGCCAGTCGGGCCCCGCCACGGATCGCGGTGAAATCGGGCGCGGCGTAGCCGACCTCGAGCGGTCCGGCGTCGTCGCCGCCCGGGTGAATGCGGAGCGGGTCGAGATAGCAGGCCAGGTTGTCGTCGTCGAGCGATACGAGGATCGCCTCGACGATCTCCTCGGGCGTGGCCCGAGTGCTGTCGCAAATGATGTCGTAGTTGCGCAGGCGCGTCTTGTCGGCGCCGTATGTGGTGAGGAACCGGATGCGCTCGCTCTCGGCGCGGTACGCCAGCTGGGTGCGAGCCTCTTCGAGCGTCGCGTAGTTCTCCACCTCGGTCGGCCGCCCGAGCACCCGCCACGCCGCGACGGTCGGCTCGGTGATGAGATGCACCTTCCGCGCATCGGTGAAGAAATGCCAGGCCAGCCGGCTGTCGACGACGAGCCGCTCACCGGACGCCGCGATCTCGCACTGGATCTGGTCGATGTAGGCGTCGATCTTGCCGTCGAGCTCGGCATGGAGGTTCAGCTGGAGGGCGCTCAGTCCGCGCTGCGCGGCCATTTCCCGATAGAGGTCGCCGATGCTGATGCGCCGGACGCCGAGGCGCCGGGCCAGCAGGACGGAGACGGTGGTCTTGCCGCTGCCGAGATCACCGTTGATGACAACAGATCGTCCTGAGGCCATGCCCCACCCTAGCCTCCGTCCACCTCGCCGGCCTCCATCCGAAGGATCCGGTCGCAGGTCGCGGCGACGCGCTCGTGACGCGTCGCCAGCAGCACGGCGGCACCGCGGTCGGCGCGCAGCTCCGGCGGACCGGTCTCGCCGCGCCGCCGCAGGTGGGCGTCTAACCGTGCGCGCAGCCGACACCCTGGTCGTCACCGACGACCAGGACCTTCGACGGAATGACCAGGCTGTTCACGCGCCCGGATCCTTACACCGCCGGTTCAGCGAATTCTCAGCCGGCCTCAGCTCCTACAGGCTGTAGGAGCTAGGCTCGGCCGATGGTGGTGAGCGCCGAGCGCCGGGTGTCCTGGTGGTGGCTTGTCGGCTCCTCGGCGGTGGCGTTCGTCCTGCTTGTCGTGCTGGTTCTCGTCCGCTTCGACCCGCTGGTGGATTTTGACAGCCGAGTGAGCCGAGCCACGCGCTCCGCGACGCTGGCCCACCCGCTCGGCCGGGCCGTGATGTCGGCGATCACGGCCACCGGGAGCACGCGGATCCTCGGCCCGCTCGCCGCGCTGGGCTGCGCCGTCCTGCTGGCGTTCAGGCGGTGGCGGGAAGCGTTCTTCGTGGCCGTCGCCATGATCGCGACGGTCGCGATCCGGTTGGCCGTGGTGACACTCATCGCCCGGCCGCGGCCGACCGACCGACTGGCCCCGGTCGCGAGCTACTCGTTCCCGTCCGGCCACAGTGCCGCGTCCGCCGCGGCGGCCCTGATCCTGGTCGTGGTCTGCCGGCCGCTGTTGCGCCGTCGATGGAGCCGCATTCTGCTGTACGCCGTCGCCGGGTCCTGGGCCTTCGCGGTCGGCCTGAGCCGGGTCGCGCTCGCGGTGCACTGGCCGACGGACGTTCTCGGCGCCTGGCTGTTCGTCCTGATCATCGTGCCCGCGGTCGGTCTGCTGCTGGACAGGCTCTCTCCCGGTGAGGGTCTCAGGGATCACCCTGATTGACGGAGCGGTACCGCTAACGGTTATCTGGTAGCTAACGGTTATCGGTGGAGGCGGGCGATCATGAGCGAAGTGGTGCTGCGTACCCGGAAGGCTCGGGGCGAGTGGGTGATGGGCCGATCCCTGCTCGTGCTCCGGCTCGCCTGGCGCGATCTGCGCCGCCGCCCGGTCGAGGCGATCCTCGCGTTGCTGGTGATGGCCGCGGCCACCACGACTCTCGCGATCGGGCTGGCCCTGCACGGAGTGACCGACCACCCCTACGAGCAGACGCGTTCGCAAACCGCCGGACCCGATGCCGTGGCGGGCTTCCTGAGCGAGGGCGGCGCACCGCCCACGACCGCCGATGTCGACGCGGTCACGCGCCTGCCCGGCGTGACCGCCCACGGTGCACCGATGCCGCTGGCACACACCACGTTGTCGATGGCCGGGCGTACCGCAACCGTGCAGGCGCTGGGCCGGGCGCCGGACGGCGATCCGGTCGATCGGCCGCTGCTGACCTCGGGCAGCTGGATCGGCGCCGGCTCGGTGGTGCTCGAGCGCGCCTTCGCCGACGCCATCGGTGCGCGGGTCGGCGATCAGGTCTCACTGGGCGGCCAGTCGTTCCGGGTCGGGGGTACGGCCGTGAGCGCGGCCCTTCCGGCGTATCCGAGCAGCCTGTGCCACCTGTTGTGCTTCGCCGGGGTCGCACCCGGTCCGCACGCGTTCGACCTCGGCCTGGTCTGGCTGACCCCGGCCGATCTGGCGAAGGTGCACGATCGCACCACCCCCGCCGTGGTCTATCTGATCGACCTGCGGCTGTCCGACCCGTCCTCGGCCCCCGCCTTCGCCGCGGCTCACGGCACACTGCCCGGCCCCGGTGCGAGCGGGCCGTTCGTGCTGAGCTGGCAACAGATCCGCGACGCCGACGCCGGGGTGACCCGCTCGGCCCAGGCCGCGTTGCAGGTCGGCGCTGTGCTGCTCGCCCTGCTCGCGGTGGCCGGACTGGCCGTGCTGGCCGGCCGCCGCACGCTGGAGCAGACCCGGCGGGTCGGCCTGCTCAAGGCGGTCGGGGGCACCCCCGCCCTCATCGCCCTGGTGCTGCTCGTCGAGCATGTCGCGCTGGCCCTGCTCGCGGCGGGGGCCGGCCTTGGCCTGGGCCGCGTTCTGGCCGGCCGGTTCACCGGTCCCGGCGCCGGGTTGCTGGGCTCGCCCGGCCCGGTCTCGCTGACCGGCGCCACCGTCGCGGTGGTGTTCACCGCCGCCCTGCTCGTGGCGCTCGCCGCCACGCTGCTGCCGGCGCTGCGGTCGGCCCGTTCCGCCACCATCACCGCGCTCGAGGCGCCCGCCCGGACGCCCCGCCGCGACGGCCGGCTGATCGCGCTGTCCGCCGGGCTGCCGGTCCCGCTGTTGCTCGGGCTGCGTCTCATCGGCCGCCGGCCGGGCCGCGCGGTGCTGTCGGTGCTCAGCACCGCGGTCACGGTCACGGGCCTGGTCGCGATCCTGACCAGCGCCACCGTCGCCGGCCGCGACACCGGTGGCCTGCACAACCTGCGCACCGAGCGGCTCACCCAGGTCACCGCCACGATCACGGTGATGCTTCTGGTGCTGGCCGCGGTCAACATCGTGTTCCTGACCTCGGCGACGGTTGCCGATGCCCGGCACACCTCGGCGGTGGCCCGCGCGTTCGGGGCCACCCCGAGCCAGGTGGCGGGCGGACTGTCGGCGGCACAGGTCGTGCCGGCCGGGCTCGGCGCGCTGGTCGGAGCGCCGGCCGGCCTGATCGTCTACCGCCTGGTGACCCGGACCTCGCTCACGATGCCCTCCCCGGCCGGACTGGCCGCGGTTCTGGTGGGGGTGGTGCTGGCGGTGGTGGTCTGCACGGCGATACCGGCGGGCATCGGCGCACGCCGGCCGGTGGCCGACGTGCTGAGTGCCGACACCGCCTAGCCGGCCACCTTCGCCGTGAACTGCGTGGTGTACGTCTTGCTCAGGTCGACCTGGTCCTTCTTGCCCTTGACGTTGGGGGAGAACTGGCTGAGCACCTCGAGAACGTTCTTCGCGCCGTCCTCCTTCATGAGGCCGTCGCCGTTGAACATGCCGATGCTGTCGTGCACGGCCTTGGCGTACAGCTGAGGATCGCCGGCCGCATAATCGGCGGGCATCTTGGCGGCGATCTCCTCGGCGCTGTGTCCCTTGATCCAGCGCAGCGTCTTGACGAACGCGTTGGCCAGCTTCTGCACCTGCTCCGGATGGCTCTGCACCCAGGCGCAGTCCATGTAGAGCGAGCTCGCCGGATACAGCCCGCCGAGCGCCTGCTTCGCGCCCTGCTCGGTCCGCATGTCGAGCAGGACCTTGCCCTTTCCGGTGCTGACCAGCTTGGCCGCGGTCGGGTCCGTGGTCATCCCGGCGTCGATCCCGCCGTTGTCGATCGCGGCGATGAACGTCTGCCCGGCGCCGGCCTTGACCGTGGTGTAGTCGGCGCTGGTCAGCCCGCCCTTGGTGGCGAGGTACTGGGTGAGGAAGTCGGTGGACGAGCCGGGGCTGGTCACGCCCATCTTCCTGCCCTTGAAGTCGGCCGGTGCCTTGATCGACGACGCCTTGCCCGCCGCGACGATCTCCACCTCGCCGGGGACGTCGGCCAGCTGGACCACGCTCGTGATGCATTTGCCCTTGGTCTGCAGGTCGATGGTGTGGTCGTAGAAGCCGACCACCCCCTGCACGTCGCCGGCGATCAGCACATTTTCCGCGGTCGCACCGGACGGCTCGGTCAGCAGCTGCACGTTCAGGCCCTCCGCCTGGAAGCCGCCGAGTTGCTCGGTCAGCTTCGCGGGGAGGTAGATCACCTTGTCGATGCCGCCGACCATGATCTTGATCGGACCGTCGGAGGCCGCGGAGGCGTCGGGGCCGGTGCCACGACACCCGGCGACAAGAACGGCGAGAGCGGCGGAAACAGCGAGGAATTTACGCATAGTTATCTCCCGATGTCTGTGCGGGTGGGCGCCACCGGAGGAGCCGGTTCTCCAGCAGCGTGAGCAGCCATTCGGCGAGCAACGCGACGACCGTGATGATGATCATTCCGGCGTAGATCCCGGCCGCGTCGAACGTGCCCTGGGCGTTGGCGATGAGGAGCCCCATCCCCTTGTCCGCGCCGGCGTACTCGCCGACGACCGCGCCGATCAATGCGAAGCCGAACGCGGCGTGCAGCGACGCGAAGATCCAGCTGGTGGCGCTGGGCACGACGATCGAGGTGAGCACCTGGGTGCGGGACGCGCCCAGGATGCGGGCGTTGTTGACGAGGTTCCGGTCGACCTCGCGGGCGCCCTGGAAGGCGTTGAAGAACACCGCGAAGAAGACCAGCACCACCGCGGTGGCCACCTTCGAGGTCAGTCCCAGCCCGAACCAGATGATGAACAGCGAGGCCAGCACGATCCGGGGTACCGCGTTGGCGGCCTTGATGAACGGCGCGGCCACCTCGGCCGCGAACCGTGCCCGGCCGAGCAGGATGCCGAGCACGACGCCGGCCACCGCGCCGATCAGGAAACCGAGCACCGCCTCCTCGAGGGTGACGGCCAGCTGCTTCCAGATCGATCCGAACGCGGTGCCGGTCGTGAACCAGTCGACCAGCCGCCCCCCGATGGCCGACGGCTTCGAATAGAAGAACGGATCGATCCAGTGGGTGGCCGCGTACTGCCAGCTGGCAAGCCAGACAACCACCAGACCAAACCGGACCGACCACAATCTCGTACGCCGATGGGTCCGTGTTCCGGTGATCTCCCGGACCTGTTCGGGCGCGACAGTCATCTCAGCCTGCACGGCTCGCCTCCTCACGGGCGCGGGCCACCTCATCGCGCAGGCAGGCCCAGATCTCGCGGTACGCGGCGGTGAACTCGGGCGTCATCCGGATCTCCTCGACGTCGCGCGGCCGACGAAGCGGCACGTCGAAGATCGCCTTGACCGTGGCCGGGCTCGAGGTCATCACCACCACCCGGTCGGCGAGCGCGATCGCCTCCTCGAGGTCGTGGGTGACGAAGACGACCGCCGCGCCGGTGCCCTGCCACAACCGCAGCAGCTCGTCCTGCATGAGCTGCCGGGTCTGCACGTCCAGCGCGCTGAACGGCTCGTCCATCAGCATGATCCGGGGCTCGTTGACCAGGGTCTGTGCCAGCGCGACCCGCTTGCGCATGCCGCCGGAGAGCTGATGCGGGTAGTAGCCGGCGAACTTCGCCAGCCCGACCCGCTCGACCCAGACCGTGGCCTTCTGCCGCGCCTCGGCCTTGGCGAGGCCGCGGTAGCGCGGGCCGGCGGCGACGTTGTCGAGCACCGAGCGCCAGGGGAGCACGGCGTCGGACTGGAACATGTAGCCGACGCCGTCCGGGATGCCGCGGACCGGCGTACCGTCCACTTCGACCTCGCCGCTGGACGGCGGTTCCAGTCCGGAAACCAGCGACAGCGTCGTCGATTTTCCGCAGCCGGTGGGGCCGACCACGGCGACGAACTCGCCGGCCGCCACCTCGAAGGTCAGATCCCGGACGGCGGTGTGCGGTCGGCCACCCGTGCCGGGGAAACGCTTGGTCGCGTTCCGCAACGCTATTACCGTCACGGCGAGCGCCTCCTGTCGTGTTTCGCGAACGTTTCGATTCCGCGACCGTAGGAAGACCGCCCGGCGGCCGGAATCCTTGCGGGCGTTGCGGCGCTAACCCGCGTTGACCGCGTATTGCTCGTTTTGCTCACGGCCGCGGATCGAGGTTCGTGGCGTTACAGTGCGGGGCATGCCGCGCCGGCCCGTTCCGTTCGCCTGGCAGGTCATGGGCCTGCAGGTCGGAGTGCTCGTGGTGGTCTTCGGGCTCGGCTGCGCGCTGATCGGCTGGCTCTTCGACCGCGAGCTCACCGAGCAGTACGGCAGCCGCGCCCTCGCCGTCGCGCACACCCTTGCCGCCGACCCCGCGATCGCGGCGGCCGCCGCCGTCGAGGATCCGGGCGGTGCTTTGCCGGCCCGGGCCGAGGCCGCCCGGGCCGCCAGCGGAGCGCTCTTCGTCGTGATCACCGACCGGCATGGCATCCGGCTCGCCCACCCCAACCCGCAGCGCATCCACGAGCAGGTCAGCACCGATCCGTCCGCGGTGCTCGCCGGGCGCGACACGATCAACGTCGAGCGCGGCACGCTGGGCCTCTCGGCGCGCGGCAAGACGCCACTGCGCGCCCCGGACGGCAGCATCGTCGGCGAGGTCAGCGTGGGTTTCAACGTGGCCGAGATCCGCGGGTACGTGTGGCAGCAGCTCGGCCTGGCCGGCATCGTCGCGGGCTGCGCGCTGCTGCTCGGCGTGGCCGGGGCGGCCTTGCTCAGCCGCCGGCTCAAGCGGCTGACCCTCGGTCTGGAACCGGCCGAGCTGGCCGAGCTCGTTCAAGAGCGGGAGGCGGTGCTGCGCGGCATCAGCGAGGGCGTGCTGGCCGTTGACGCGACCGGCCGCGTGTCGGTGTGCAACAAGGAGGCCGTACGCCTGCTCGGCGCCGGCCCCGCGCCGGGCACCCCGGTCGCCGAGGCCGATCTGCCGCCGGGGCTGGTGGGCGTGTTTGCGCTACGCGCGGCCGACAACGTGATCACCGTGGCCGGTGACCGGGTGCTGGTGGTCAACTACCGGGCGGTCCGCCGAGACGGCCGCGACCTGGGCGGCGTGCTGACCCTGCGGGACCGCACCGACCTGGAGAACGTGACCCGTGAGCTCGATTCGGTGCGCACGCTGAGCAGCGCGCTGCGCGCCTCCCGGCACGAGTTCGCCAACCGGCTGCACGTCCTCTCCGGCCTGCTGCAGAACGGCTACCGCGACGAGGCCCTCGAGTACCTGCACGCGGTCGCCGGCGGCACCCCGGCCGCGGCCGGCCCGGTCGGCGCCGTCGACGACCCGTACCTGCAGGCCTTCGTCGCGGCGAAGACGGCCGAGGCGGCCGAGCGCGACGTGCGACTGACGCTGTCCGACACCAGCTGGGTCGGCACCCGGGTCACCGCGCCGGTCGAGGTGACCACCGTGCTCGGCATCCTCGTGGACAACGCCCTGGAGGCGGCCCGGCTCGGCGCGCGGCGGCCGGCCTGGGTCGACCTGGCCCTGCTGTCCGACGACGACGCGCTGTACATCTCCGTGGTGGACTCCGGCGACGGCCTGACCCCGGCGCTCGGCGAACAGGTCTTCACGGCCGGCGTCAGCACCCGTGGCGAGCAGGGGCGTGGACTCGGCCTGTCGCTGGCCCGGCAGGCCGCCCGGCAGCTCGGCGGCGACGTCACGCTCGCCACCGCGGCCGGCGACGGGCACGGCGCGGTCTTCGAGGCGAGGCTGCCGCACGCGCTGGTGCCGGTCGCTACATGATCAGAGTGCTCGTCGTGGAGGACGACTTCCGGGTCGCGAAGGTGCACGTGGACTTCACCTCGCGGGTGGACGGCTTCACCGTCGCGGGTACCGCGCGTACGGCCGCCGAATGTCGCTCGATCCTCGCGGCGCGACCGGTCGACCTGGTGCTGCTGGACAGCTACCTGCCGGACGAGCCCGGCCTCGACCTGCTGGCCGAGCTCAGCGCCGACACCATCGTGTTGACCGCCGCATCGGACACCCGGTCGGTACGCCTCGCGCTCGCCCGCGGCGCCCTCAACTACCTGGTCAAACCGTTCACCGCGGAGCAGCTGGGCGAGCGGCTGACGGCCTACCGCCGGTACCGGGCGGCGCTGGCCGGGGATCGCCACCTGGGGCAGGAGGAGATCGACCGGGTGTGGCGGCTGCTGCACGAGGGCGACCGGCCGGCCGTTCCCAAGGGCCAGTCCGCGGTGACCGTGCGCCTGGTCAGCGAGACTCTGCGCCGCGCCGGCGAGCCCCGCACGGCTGCCGAGATCGCCGACGAGCTGGGCATCTCCCGGGCCACCGCGCAACGGTATCTGGCCGCTCTGGCCCGCGACGGGACGGCCGAGATGCGCCTGCGCTACGGCACCACCGGCCGGCCCGAACATCGCTATCGATGGGTCGGAACCGGTTGACACCTTTCAGCGTTTCCTAGGGTTCCGTCAGTAGCCTCCGCCGATGGGTTCCGCCATCCGACACGTGCTCGGCGTGCTTCCGCGCCCGGCCCGGGAGTGGTTGCTGCGCCACCGGGAGGTGACCAACTGAGCGACTTCGCCTCCGGGATGGTGGCCGGGACGCTGCTGGCGATGGGGTTCCGGCTCTGGGCGTACCGAACCTGGGTGTTCCCTCACCGCCGGGTGCGACCGGTGCAAGGGGGAGCGCAGCCGCCCATGCCCGAGGAACGGGCCGCCTGACCAGCGGTCACCTCCCCGAAATCAGGGTTATCTTCGGGAGTCCACCGATGGCCCGGCGGGACCGGGAGGTCGGAGACTCCGCCCATGCGCCTTCCGTACCTGCTGCCGGCCGTCGCCCTGGCCATCCTGATGTCGTCCTGCGCGCCGAAATCCGCGGTCCGCGCCCCGGCTGCTCCGGCGGCCTCGGTGGCCGGCAACGCGGTCCACCTGACCGCCTACACCGACAACGACGGTCCCACGTCCACCGTCGTCCTCGACGGCGCGGTCGGCGACTTCGGCCAGGCGAGACGAGACAAGAACGAGCTCGACCTGGTGCTGGCCCACGGCTCGTTCCGGCTGGACATCGGGGACCTGGAAAGGACGTTCGCCGGCGGCCTGAACAATCTCGCGATCAACACCGCCACCTGCTCGGCCACGGCGAGCGTGCGCGGTGCTGTCCCGGTCGCGGCGGGCTCGGGAACCGGCTCGTACCGGCGTATCAGCGGCACATTCGACCTTACGATCACCCTGGACGAGGTCTATACGCCGAACTCGTGCACCGAAACGAGTGCCTACCTGGCGCAGTCCATCGTCATCACCGGCCCCGGCACGGTCGTTCTCCGCTGACGGTCCGGCCGCGGTGTGACCGAGAACACAACGGGGTTTCAATCGGGGGCCGACCGGCCGACTAGACTCGAGTGTCACCAGGAAAACCCTGGTCAGAGCTCCCCCATTTGGACTCGAACCAAAAACCTGCCGGTTAACAGCCGGCTGCTCTGCCAATTGAGCTATGGGGGATCGTGCAGCACCGTCTTGCTCGGTGCCGGGGAACAGAGTACATGACCACCCGCCCCCGGTGCGAAGGGGTTGCCCGGGCGCGCCGCACCGGGGTGAAACACCTGGTGCGGGAGTACCGGGCGGGCAGGATGGGTATGGCACCGAGAGACGCACGCGCGTCACGTACGGAAGGAGCCGCCACCATGCGCGGAAAGCTGATGTTCCTCACCGGCCTCGCGGCGGGCTTCGTCCTGGGCAGCCGGGCCGGCCGGGAGAAGTACGAGGAGCTCCGGGAGAGCGCCAAGAAACTCTGGGACAGTCCGACGGTCCAGGAAGCGGCCGGTGTCGCCCAGGCGCAGGCCACGAAGCTCTACTCGGAGGGCAAGGACAAGCTCCAGTCCTCCAAGCTCGGCGAGAAGCTCCACGCCGTCAGCGACTCGACCCCGGCGGATTCACTGGCCGGTTCGAACAGCAAGTCGCCCGGCAGCATCTGAGTTCCCAGCTTCGGTACGACGGAACGGCCGCCCCATCCCGGGGCGGCCGTTCCGCGTTTCGCGCCGGGATAGTGTGGGCTCGTGGCTCAGGACAATCTCTGGCGGCGGATGGTGGCGGAGAACCCGGAGCACTCGCGGCGGTACATCCAGCGGTTCCGGGATCTCGCGGCCGGCGGCACGGACCTGGGCGGCGAGGCTCGGATGATCGACGCGATGGTGGGTCGCGGAGCCCGGATTCTGGACGCCGGGTGTGGCACCGGGCGGGTCGGTGGGTTTCTTCTCGAGGCCGGCCATGAGGTGGTCGGGGTCGACCTCGATCCGGAGCTGATCGCGGTCGCCCGTCAGGAGCATCCCCGGGGCGAGTGGATCGTGGGAGATCTCGCCGAGCTGGACGTCCGGGGCGAGTTCGACTTGGTGTTCTCGGCCGGGAACGTCATGACGTTCGTGGCGCCGGGCACGCGGGTGGAGATCCTGCGCCGGCTGGGTGGGTGCTTGCGCGAGGGCGGGCGGGTCGCGGTCGGCTTCGGGGCCGATCGGGGGTACGACTTCGACGCCTTTCTCGCCGACGCCGCGACCGCCGGCCTCGCGCCCGAGCTGCTGCTGAGCACCTGGGACCTGCGCCCGTTCACGCCCGCGTCCGACTTCCTCGTGGCGATCCTGGCGCGCTGAGAGTCAGGTGGTCGTCCCGTCCTGAGCGGCGCCGGCGCCGGTGCCCTGCTGGGTCGAGCCGGTGCCGCCCTGCTGCGTCGAGCCCTGCTGCTGGTTGCCGAAGCCGCCGCCGTCCATCCCGCCGCCGGGACCGCCGTTGCCTCCTCCGGGGAACTGGCCAGCGCCGGGGCCACCCTGCTGGGTGGAACTGCTGCCGCTGTCCACCGCCATGCCGATGCCGAAACCGGCCCCGCCGGCCAGTGCCGCCGTGAGCGCCACCGCCGCGATCACCCTCTTCCCCGTCCACCGAGCCGAGCCGGGCGCCGCCGAGCCGGGCGCAGCGGTAGTGGGAACGCCCGCCGGGGCCCACTCTCCCTCGAGCGGAGCCGTGACCGGCTCGGGCAACGACGAGGGCGACGACGAGGGCAGCGGCGAGGGCTGGTGTGCGACCTGATCAGTGGACATGTGCATCCTTCCGAGTCGGAGAGCTTCCCCAGAAGGTGCTGTCGCCACCTGTCGGCAGCCTATGCCTGACGTATCCGCCGACTGAGACTTACTCGGCCCGGATGTTGTCGATCCAGACGTCCCCTCCCGTGTTCAGGAAGACCCAGACCGCCCGGATGTCGGCCGGGTCGAGCGTCACCCCGGCCGGGCAGCCGATCTCGTCGAACGAGCGCGTCACGGTCCGGCTCCCGCCGGGGTTGGTCCAGGTCCACTGCCCACCCTGGCACCACGTGTACGCGTCGCCGACCTGCACCGCGAACTCGCCGACACTGCCGAGCCCGGACGTTCGCATGTCGAACTTGAGCGCATGCGCCCCGCTGAGATCGAACGGCGACGGCAGCGCCGGCCCGAACCAGTTCCCGTTGACCGGCGTGTGCACGAGCAGCCCGGCCGACCCGTCGGTCGCGAACGCCGGAGACTGCTCGACCGACCCGCCCCCGTCCGCGTTGGCGATCCCGAACCCGTCCGTCCCCGACTCGAACGAGAACAACGTCCGCGACGAAGGCAGCACCGGATCGCCGGGCCCGGCCGAACCGCAGGTCAGCACGGGCTGCGCCCAGTCCGCCTCCCCGGTCCCGGCAGTCACGAGCCGCAGCCAGGTCGCGCCGCTCAGGGCAGCGGTCAGCGTCCCCGACGACCCCGCGGCCACGAGCGTGTCGTCCGCGTACACCTCAAGAGTTCCGCCCGAAATATCCGACACGAGCGAGCTGCACGACCCGCCCAGGTAGTAGCTCAGCGACGCCGGCGCCAGCGTTCCGATCCCGCGCACATAGACGTGGTCACCGATCGAGATGAGGTTCCCGGCGCTGTTCTGGTCGTAGAACACCGATCCGCTGACCGCCGCCGCCCGCACCGTGCTCAGGTGAAGCCGGCCGCCGGGCGGCGCGTTCACCACATTCACCCCGAGGGTGCTCGCGCTGGTCTGCCGGTGCCGGCCTCCCCAGACGTACGAGGCGGAGATCGTCACCGGATATGAACCCGCGGCCGTTCCCGCGGGCGCCGTGACGGTCCAGCTCGTTGCGAAAGAGGCGTCGGTGGCCAGCGACCGCCGCGAAGCCGAGGCGGCCGTGGCCGTCCACCCCGCCGGCCCGGTGACCTTCACGCGTACGTCGCCGATGGCGCCGGCGCCCCGATTGGTGATCGTGGTCGTCAGCGGAATCCCCGCCCCCGGAACGGCCGTGCCCATGCTCCCGGCCACCGTCACCGACGGCGCGAGGGGCCGCGGATCGCCGACCGGCCGCACCCTGTAGACCACGGTCCCGTGCGCCGGAACCGCCGTCTCGATCGTGCGCGCGGCCTGCGTGACCGCCCCCGACCACACGTACCGCAGCCGATACGCGGACGCCCGCGGCAGCCCGGTCGCCGAGGCCGCGACCCCGACGGTGGCCAGCGTGTCGGTCGAGTTGTAGAGCGCGATCGCGTGCTCTCCCGACGCCAGCGGCTTGTCCAGCACGAGCAGCCCGCCCGAGTCCGACACGACCCGCCCCTGCGCCCCGAGCCGGTCCTGGTCGATCCCGATGACGTCCCGGTTGGTGAGGATCGCGAGCGTCTCCGCCGGCGCCGACCGCAGGTCCGTCCCGATGATCAGCGGCGCGGCCATCATCGCCCACATGCTCATGTGCGTCCGGTACTCGGTCGCGGTCATCCCGCCGTTCCCGATCTCGAGCATGTCCGGGTCGTTCCAGTGCCCGGGCCCGGCGTAGGCCGACAAACCCACGTTCTGCGCGATGATCGACTTCAGCGAGGGCCAGTTGTCGCTGATGTCCCCGGTGGTGCGCCACAGGTGTCCGACGTCGGCGCCCCACGTCCAGGGCTGGGTCGTGCCCCACTCGCAGATCTCGAAGACGATCGGCCGTCCGGTCGCCCTGAGCGCGTCCCGCATCGCGGTGTACCGCCGGATGTACTCGGCCTGCGTACCGTCGGATTGGTTGTAGCAGTTGTCGTATTTGAGGTAGTCGACGCCCCAATCGGCGAAGGTCCGGGCGTCGAGCGCCTCGTGCCCGAGACTCCCGGGGTAACCGGCGCACGTGTTGGTGCCCGCGTCGCCATAGATCCCAAGCTTCAGACCCTTCGTGTGTACGTACGCAGCCGTGCCCGCGATCCCGTCGGGGAACTTGACCGGGTCCGGCAGCAGCCGGCCGGTCGCCGCGTCGCGCTCCTTCAGCGCCCAGCAGTCGTCGATGTTGACGTACCGGTAGCCGGCGTCCCGGAGCCCCTCGCTCACGAACAGGTCGGCGGTCTGCTTGATGAGCTGCTCGTTCACGTCGCAGCCGAACGCGTTCCAGTCGTTGAAGCCCATCGGCGGCGTGCGGGCGAGCCCGTCGTCGAGCGCGAGCGCGGGCGTGGCCGGCAGGGCGACGGCGGCGGCCACGACGGTCAGCGCCGCGGCCGCGACGGCGAGGAATCTGCGCATGGGCGGGACGCTACGGCAGACATCCATGGCAATCAATGGGAGCGCTCCCGATTGACGGAAGCCGATGCGCTGGGTAGTTTTCAGGCACTCGACATCCCCCGAGGGCGAGCACGTTTGCCGGTCAGGCGGCGGGCTGGGGTAGCACTTCCCCCTTCCCCCGTTTCCTGAGGCAGGTCATGAAAAAGCAGCTCAGCATCCTCGGCACCGTCCTGGCCACCGTGGCCGCGGCGGTACTCATGTTCGTCAGTCCCGCCTACGCGGCCACCGGCCTGCACATCAGCGGCACGAACATCGTCGAGCGCAACGGCTCGACGTTCATCATGCGCGGCATCAACCACGAGCACACCTGGTTCACGAACCAGACCAGCTCGTTCGCCAACATCAAGGCGACCGGCGCCAACACCGTCCGGGTCGTGCTTTCCGGCGGCCGGTGGACCGCCAACAGCGCCACCGACGTGGCCAACGTGATCGCCCTGTGCAAGCAGAACAGGCTGATCTGCGTGCTCGAGGACCACGACACCACCGGGTACGGCGAGGACGGCGCCGCGTACACCCTCGACCAGGCCGTGAACTACTGGATCGGCCTCAAGAGCGTGCTGGTCGGCCAGGAGGACTACGTCGTCATCAACATCGGCAACGAGCCGATCGGCAACACCAACCCCGGCCAGTGGACCGCCGCCACCGTCGCGGCCATCCAGAAGATGCGCAGCAACGGCTTCCAGCACCTGCTGATGGTCGACGCGCCGAACTGGGGCCAGGACTGGCAGTACACGATGCGGGACAACGGTCAGACGGTGCTCGACGCCGACACCCAGCACAACACGGTGCTCTCCATCCACATGTACGCGGTGTTCAACACCGCCTCGTCGATCACGTCCTACCTGGACACCTTCAAGTCGAAGGGCTGGCCGCTGGTCATCGGCGAGTTCGGCTGGCAGTTCGACTCCTCGCAGGTCGACGACCAGACGCTGATGTCCGAGGCGGTCAAGCGCGGTCTCGGCTACATCGGCTGGTCCTGGGCCGGCAACAACGACCCGATCCTCGACATGACCAACAACTTCGACCCGAACTCGCTCACCACCTGGGGTCTGCGGATCGTCAACGGCACCAACGGGATCAAGGCCACGTCCAAGCAGGCCTCGATCTACGGCACGACGACCGGCACCCCCACGACCAGCCCGACGAGCAGTCCCACCAGCAGCCCGACGACATCGCCGACGACGATCCCGCCCACCGGCGGCTGCACGGCGACGTACTCGATCGTCGGTTCGTGGCCGAACGGCTTCCAGGGTGACGTCAAGGTGACCGCGGGCAGCTCCGCGATCAACGGCTGGACCGTGACCTGGACGTACGCCAACGGCCAGACGGTGAGCCAGGCCTGGAGCGCCACGGTGACCAGCAGCGGGTCGTCCGTGACCGCCCGCAACGTCAGCTACAACGGCAAGCTGGCCGCCGGAGCCGCCACGAACTTCGGCTTCCTCGGCTCGTGGACCGGCACGAACAGCGTCCCCACGCTCAGCTGCACCGCGAGCTGAACACCGCTCCCGAGGGCCGGTCCGCCGCCGGCCCTCGGGGGTAGCGTGCCTCCGGTGGTCGTGACGTCGGTGCGCGAGACGGCCCCTACCCGCTCGACGTCGCAGAGGGGACCACGTCGGCCACGCTCTACTAGCCTGTCGGCATGGACCTTGAGTTCACCGGGGAGATGTGGTTCTGGCGGGGGCCGGCGCCCTGGCACTTCGTCACCGTGCCCGACGACGAGTGCCAGGCGATCGCGTCGGCCGCCTCGCTGGTCACGTACGGCTGGGGAATGATCCCGGTGACCGTCAGGATCGGGCGGACCGGGTGGACCACATCGTTGTGGCCCAAGGACGGGAAGTACATAGTCCCGGTCAAGACGTCGGTGCGTACGGCCGAGGGCATCGATGTCGGTGACACCGTGACCGTACGTCTGGTGGTCGACGCTCGTTAGGTCAGACGGTCAGGGCCTGGCGGACCTTGGTCTCGGCGCCGGCACCTCCCTCGCCGGACGAGGTCAGGCGGCCCGCCTCCAGGACGTAGTAGCGCTGGGCCGCGGTGAGGGCGAAGCCCACGTGCTGCTCGACCAGCAGGACGGACATGCCGCCGCGGGACGCCACCGCGAGGATCGTCTGCTCGATCTCGGCCACCACCGAGGGCTGGATGCCCTCGGTCGGCTCGTCGAGCAGGAGAAGACGAGGGCGGGTGATCAGCGCCCGGGCGATGGCCAGTTGCTGTCGCTGGCCGCCGGAGAGGAGACCGGCCCGCCGGGACATCAGGTCACGCAGGGCGGGGAACAGGTCGAGCGCCTCGGCCGTGGCCTGCTTGCCGTCGCGGCGGCCGTCGGCGACCAGCTGCAGGTTCTCGGCGGTGGTCAGGTGGGGGAAGCACTGCTGGCCCTGGGGGACATAGGCCATGCCGCGTGCCACCCGCTGATGCGGCGCCAGGCGGGTGATGTCGTCGCCGTCGAGCAGGACGCGGCCTCGGCGGGGCCTGAGGAGGCCGACCGCGCAGCGCAGCAACGTGCTCTTGCCCGCGCCGTTGTGGCCCAGCACCGCGGCCACTCCGTCCTCGGGAACCATCACCGAAACGCCGTGCAGCACGACGCTCCGGCCGTACCCCACGTGTACCTCGTCGAACTGGAGCATCAGGCCACCTCCGAGGCGGACGGTGCGTGGCCCAGGTAGACCTCCTGGACCCGGGGGTCGGCCTGCACCTCGGCAACCGTGCCCTCGGACAGCACCTTCCCGGCGTGCATCACGGTGACCGTGCGGGCGAAGCGGCGCAGGAAGTCCATGTCGTGTTCGATGACCAGTACCGTGCGGTCGGCGGCCAGGCGTCCGAGCAGGTCGCCGGTCGCGTCGCGCTCGGACTGGCTCATGCCGGCCACCGGCTCGTCCAGCAGCAGGAGCTTGGCGTCCTGCACGAGGAGCATGCCGATCTCGAGCCACTGTTTCTGCCCGTGGGCCAGGGTGCCGGCGAGCTCGTCGCGTACGGCGGAAAGCCCCACGGTCGTCAGCGCCTCGGCCACCGACGACGGCACCTGGCCACGAGCGCGAAGCAGGCTGAGCGGATGACGGCTCCAGCCGGCGGCGATGTCGAGGTTCTGCAGCACCGTGAGCTCCTCGAAGACCGCCGCCGTCTGGAACGTGCGTCCGACGCCCAGCCGCGCGATCCGGTGTACCTTCCGCCCGAGCAGCGCATGGTCGTCGAACGTCACCGAACCGGTCGCCCTGACCAGGCCCGTAATGGCGTCGATCAATGTGGTTTTGCCGGCGCCATTGGGACCGATCACGAAGCGGACGTCGCCCGCCGGCACCTCCAGGTCGACACCGTCGACGGCCACGAACCCGTCGAACACCACGCGCAGGTCGCGCACCGTGAGCCCGCTCATTTCCTGGCCTTTCGCAAAAGCCGGGGCAGTGACGCCAGCCCGCCCGGGAGAAAGACGATCGGCAGAATGAACAACAAGCCTTCGAAATAGGTCCAGGCCGAGGGGACCCGCTCCGAGAGGGCCGTACGCGCCCAGGCCACCGCGACCGCGCCGAGAGCCGGCCCGATCAGGCTCGCCCGCCCGCCGACCGCGACCCCGACCACGAACTCGATCGAGGGCACCACGCCGACCAGCGCCGGCGAGATGATCCCGACGGCCGGCACGAAGAGGGCGCCGGCCAGCCCGGCCATGCCCGCGGCGACCACGTACGCGACGAGCTTCACGTTCGCCGGGTCGTAGCCGAGAAACCGCACCCGCTCCTCGGCGTCGCGCACCGCCACCAGCAGTTCCCCGTACCGGCTGCGCATCAGCTGCCACGCCACCGCGAGCATGAGCAGCAGCGCCCCCGCGATGATGAAGTAGATCATCTTGCGGTTGACCGGGTCGTTCAGGTCGTACCCGAAGAAGCCCTGGATGTCGGTGAGTCCGTTGGTGCCGCCGGTGGTGCCCTGCTGGCCGACCAGGAAGATCGCCATGGCCGCCGCGAGCGCCTGCGAGAGGATCGCGAAGTAGGCGCCGCGCACCCGCCGGCGGAAGATCAGCTGACCGAGGAGCAGGGCCACGAGCATCGGCAGCGCCACGGTTGCGACCAGCGCGAACACCGGGTTCGCGAACGGGCGCCACCACCAGGGGAGCGCGTCCAACTGTCCGTACAGCTGCATGAAGTCCGGCAGGTTGCCGGCGCCCGCGTCGGCGAGCTTGAGGTGCATGGCCATCGCGTACCCGCCGAGGCCGAAGAAGACGCCCTGGCCGAGGGTCAGCATGCCGCCGCGCCCCCAGGCCAGGCCGATGCCGACCGCGATGATGGCGAGGCAGAGGTACTTGGCCAGCAGGCCGAGCCGGAAGTCGTCGAGCGCGGCCGGGGCGAGCGCGAAAAGGGCGACGGCGCCGGAGGCGAAGCCCGCGGCCGTTTTCCAACCGGTCCGTTTCCGGCTCGGCTTGATCGGCGGCGCGACGGGAGGAGAGGCGACAGCGGTCATGCGAGACTCCTCGTCCGCAGCGTGAACAGCCCCTGCGGCCGCCACTGCAGGAACGCGACGATGACGATGAAGACGATCACGCTGGCGACGCTGACCGTGGTCGTGTACTCCACCATGGACTGCAGGATGCCGAGGGCGAACGCGACGATCACGGTCCCCTTGAGCTGGCCGATGCCGCCCACGACGACCACCAGGAACGCGTTGACGATGATGTTGGTGCCCATGGCCGGCCCGATCGGGCCGATCAGGGTGAGCGCGACCCCGGCGATGCCGGCCAGGCCTGAGCCGATGAAGAAGGTGAGCCGGTCGACCCGCCCGGTGGCCAGGCCGGACACCGCCGCGAGGTCACGGTTCTGCACGACCGCGCGGATCCGCCGGCCGAGCGAGGTGGTCTTGAGGACCAGGGTGAGCGCGGCCACGGCGGTCAGGGCGAGCACGAGGATGAAGACCCGGCTGCTGGCGATCACCAGGCCGCCGGGCAGGTGGATGCTGCCGGTGAGCAGGTCGGGCGCCCGGGTCTGCACGTTGGGCGCGCCGAAGATGTCCCGGGCCGCCTGCTGCAGGATCAGCGCCACACCCCAGGTGACCAGCAGCGTGTCGAGCGGCCGGCCGTAGAGGCGGCGGATCAGCAGGAATTCCAGCAGCACGCCCATCGCCCCGGCGACCGCGAAGGCGATCGGCAGGGCGACGATCAGCGATGCTCCGGCGCTCGTGATCACCTGCTGGAGCACGTACACCGTGTAGGCGCCGGCCATGATGAACTCGCCGTGCGCCATGTTGATCACGTTCATCTGACCGAAGGTCAGGCTCAGCCCCAGGGCGATGAGCAGCAGCACCGCGCCGATGCTGATTCCCGTGAAGAGCTGGCTGAGGACCAAAGTCAAGGTCAAACCCCCTTTGCGCGTACGGTGCGCCCGGCCGTCACCGGGCGCACCGGCGTCCCTAGGCCAGTCCGGTCGCCCAGCTGTAGTCCTTCAGGTACGGATCCGGCTTGATCGGCTGTCCCGAGCTCCAGACCTCCTTGATCAGGCCGTCCGGACCGATCTTGCCGATCCGGGCGGTCTTGTAGACGTGCTGCGAGGGGCCGTCGACCGTGACCAGGCCCTCGGGCGCCGCGTAGGTGATGCCGCCCGCGTCGGCGGCCGCCTTGACCTTCTCGACGTCGAACGAGCCGGCCTTCTCGACCATGGCTTTCCACAGGTAGACCGAGGTGTACGCGGCCTCCATCGGGTCGCTGGTCGGCTTGTCGGCGCCGTACTTCGCCTTGTACGCCTTGACGAACTTGTCGTTGGCCGCGCCGGCCGTGGTCTGGTAGTAGTTCCAGGCCGTGAGCTGGTCCGCGAGGTACTGCGTGCCGATGCTCTTGACCTCCTCCTCGGCGATCGAGACGGAGACTACCGGCATGGCCGCGGCGGTGAGGCCGGCCGACTTGTACTCCTTGAAGAACGCCACGTTGCTGTCGCCGTTGAGGGTGTTGAAGACGGCACTGGCCCCGGACGCCTTCACCTTGTTGACGATCGTGGAGAACTCGGTCGACCCGAGCGGCGCGTAGTCCTCGCCGAGCACCTTCATGCCGTTCGCGGTCGCGTACGCCTTAATGATCTTGTTGGCCGTCCGCGGGAAGACGTAGTCGCTGCCGACCAGGTAGAGCGAGGTCTTGCCCTGCGCCTTGAGATAGTCGAGCGCCGGGACGATCTGCTGGTTGGTGGTGGCGCCCGTGTAGAAGATGTACGGCGACTCCTCGAGCCCCTCGTACTGCACGGGGTAGAACAACAGAGCCTTGTTCTTCTCGAAGACCGGCTTGACCGCCTTGCGGCTGGCCGAGGTCCAGCAGCCGAAGACCGCGGCGACCTTGTCCTGGCTGATCAGCTTCTGCGCCTTCTCGGCGAAGGTGGGCCAGTCGGAGGCGCCGTCCTCGCTGACCGGCTCGATCTGTTTGCCGAGCACGCCGCCGGACGCGTTGATCTCGTCGATCGCGAGCTTCAGAGAGTCCCGGACGGTGACCTCGCTGATCGCCATCGTGCCGGAGAGGGAGTTGAGCAGGCCGACCTTGACGGTGGGCCCGGAGGTGTCGACGACCGCGCCGGCCGTCGTCGAGGTGCCGCTGTCGCCGGTCTTGGCGCCGCAGGCGGTCAATGCCGTGACGCTGACCGCCGCCACGACGACGGCCAGCGCGCGGGTTCCGCGAATCTTGAACACGAAGAAGCCTCCTGCCTCGATGGCTAGGGCTTTTGCATATTGACTAGGGGGAATGCTGCGGCCAGTCTCGGAGCACGCGATTTCCGGGCCGTTTCCCCGCCCTTAACAAATCGTTTCCGCTCTTTTCAGGAAACGAAAAAAGCCGACCAAGAAATGGTCGGCCAGAAACTGTTACTTCCAGCTGGAAGCATCCGGTAAGGGTGGCAGTGTTGTCAAGACGTCGAACTCCACCCCGTGCGCCCGAGCCAGGTAGATCCGCTGGCGCACGTGCCGCCGATGCAGGCGCAGCAGGCCGCGCGGGCCCTCGTAGGACACCTCGCCGGCACGGGCGCCGATCTCGCGGACGTCGAGGGTCCGCGCCCGGCCGATCAGCGCCGCGAGCAGGAGCACGCCCTCGTAACACGACTCACCGAGGCTGCCCAGCGGCGGCGCCTCCGGGCCGAACCGGGCCGCGTACCGGCCGTGGAAGTCGAGGCTCTCCGGGGTGACCATCGAGGCGAAGAAGCCGGCCGCGCTGTGCAGGTCGTGTGTGGCCGCGTGACCGCTGGCCAGCAGCATGTTCTCGTCCATCAGCGTGCTCAGCCGCAGGCAACGGGCGTCCAGGCCGGCGCGGGCGAAGGCGCGGTTGAAACGCACGGCGTCGTTGCCGACCAGCAGCATCAGGACGGCGTCCGCCTCCGAGGTGCGGATGTGGTCGAGGACCGCCGCGTAGTCCTGTGTGCCGAGCGGGACGTACCGCTCGCCGGCGACCCGGATGCCGTGGCGTTTGACGGTCACCGCCGTCCGGCGTGGCCAGACGTAGTCGTTGCCGGCTATGAACCAGCTCCGCACGCCGCGCTCGCCGGTCAGCAGCGACATCGCCGGAAGCAGCTGCGCCTGCGGCGTCTCGCTGGTGAGGAAGACCCCGGTGCTGCGCTCGCCGCCCTCGTAGAGCGCGGTGTAGACGTACGGGATCCGGCCCGCGATCCGCGGCGCCACGGCCTGCCGCACCGACGAGATGTGCCAGCCGGTCACCCCGTGCACCGCGCCCACCGAGACCAGCGCCTCGACCTCGGCCGCCACCCGCTCGGGCGCGGCGCCCCCGTCCACCGGGATCAGGACGAGCTCGCGGCCCAGCACCCCGCCCGCGGCGTTGATCTCCTCGGCGGCCAGCTGCGCGCACAGCTCGGCGCTCGGGCCGAACATGCCGGCCGGGCCCCGCAGCGGCACGACGAGCGCCACCCGGACCGCGTCCGTGCTGAGGTCGAGCAGCTCGGGCATGGCCCTATGCTCGCGGGTCCCGCGCCACCGGCGGAACGCCACGGCGCAAGCTGCGGCCCATCTGTAGCATGGCGGCCACGCGCGGGGACCGAGGGGGATGTCATGCGTCGAGCCACCGACCTCATGCATCTGCTGACCCGCGCCGAGCGGCTGCTGGCCCGCCGGATCGCGGGGGTCCTCGAGTCGTCCGGGCTGAGCCTCGACGCGTGGCGGGTGGTCACGCTGCTCGCCGACGGCAAGGGGCACACGATGAGCTCCTTGTCGGAGGGGGCGTCCCTTCCGCCCGCCAGCCTCACCCGCCTGGTGGACCACCTGGTCGACGAGAACCTTGTGTACCGGCGGATCGACGAGATCGATCGGCGTCGTATCCGGGCGCATCTGACGATGCGCGGACGGCGGCTGCACGAGAAGGTCGCGTCGGAGATTTCCGCAGACTTACCGGAAATATCCGATGATGTCGAGCTGGCGGAGCGGCTTGGATCGTTGATCCGCGGGCTCTCGGCCGCCCCGGTGACCGGGATCACCCTCTAGAGGTCGATCGAGTACGGTCGTTGGATGGGCGAGCTCTACTCTCGACGGTCGTTCCTCGCCGGGGCGCTGACCGCGGGCATGCTGTCCACGGCCGCGAGTTACTTCCTCACCCGGCGTACGGCGATCACGCTCACGCTCGCCACCGGAGCCGACCCCACCGGCGGGCGCCAACTGCTGGTCAGCATGTAGAACGAGCTGAACCCGGACACGCAGATCGCGGTGTCCGAGGTCAACAGCTCCACGCGCGACCAGTTCCTGAAGTTCAACCAGACGAACGCCGACATCTTCAACCTCGACGTCATCCACATCCCGCGGTTCGTCGCCGAGGGCAAGATCGTGCCGATCGACCCGAAGAACGACATCTCGCTGCTCGGGCCCGTCCGCCAGGTGTGCCAGCGGGCCGGCACCAGCCAGTTCTGGGCGGTCCCGTTCAACTCCGACGTCGGCATGTTGTTCCGCCGGGTCACCGACAAGCGGGCCGACGCCGCGCCCACGCTCAAGCAGGTGATGGCGGCGTCGGTACGCGGGCCGGTGCAGTTCGCCGGGCAGCTCGACACGGTCGGCAGCCAGACCGACGAGGCCTTCGTCTGCAACGTGCTCGAGCAGGCCCTCGCCCAGGACGACGCGATCATCGACGAGAGCGGCGTCCTCTCGTACGGTCTCGGCCAGTGGCGCGACGCGCTCGGGCCGCTCGCCGACGCGATTCAGCGCAAGCGGGTCGTCGACGCGGCCGGCGAGGACGACACGACCCGGGCGTTCCAGCAGGACAACCTGCGCTGGATGCGCAACTGGCCGGTCCGCTACCTGCCGCTCGACCGGGCCGAGCGAGTCAAGCCGGCCACCGCCGAGATCCGTGTCGACCGGCTGCCGATCGGGATCCTGGGCGGCCAGAGCCTCGCGGTCTCCGCCGCCGGCGACCACCGCGACGAGGCGATCCGGGCGATCCACTTCCTGACCGACAACCCCGCGCAGAAACTGCTGACGTCGTTCGGCTTCGCACCGACCGGCGTCGACGCCTACATCGACGCCGACCTCCAGGCGGCCCTGCCACACCTCAACCTCATCCGGTACGCCGTGGAGGGCTCCCGCCCGAGGCCAATGCACGCCAACTACGCCGAGTTCGCCAGCCGCTTCGCCGACCACACAAGGCGCTACCTCCACGACGGCGAGCCGCTCACCCAGCAGTTCATCATCGACATCCGGGCGGCGCTCCGATGAGCGCCCACGGCATCCAGGCCTGGCAACTGTCCCTGATCGTGACGCTGCTGATCGTCGCGATCGAGCCCCTGGTGCACCTGCTGCTGACCCGCCGCCCCAACCTCGCGATCAGCCGCTGGTTCCGCACCACGGCGCTGGCCCTCCTGCTGGTCCTCACCGTGGTCGTGGCGGTGGCCGCCCTCGGCCCCGACCTGGCCGACAAGCTCTCGAGCGTCGCCGCCGGCGCCGTCGCGGTCGTCGCCTTCGTCCTGGCCCTGCGCTCCTACCAGTCCCAGGACGCACCCCCGAGCGGCACCGGCGCCCCCGACCCTCCCGAGGCGGCATCGCCATCCACCGACCAGCCGCCCGTGGCCCCACCGCCCGCGACCTCGGCAATCGACCCGGCCCCCGAGCCCCCGTCGGCGATCGCCCCGGCACCGTCCGTCTCGGCGTTGAGTGGCCCGGCACCCACCGGCCCGGCACTGACCGGCCCGGCACCCACGGACGCGCCGCCCCCCGACCCGGCGCCCGGCGGCCCGCCACCGCGCCCCGGCGGGCCGAACGTGCCGCCCGCCCCGCGCCAGCCCTTCCTCTCGGTCCTGGTCAGCCGCTGGCTGGCCGGCCGCAAAACCCCACGCCGATAGCCGCGTGCACGGCAAAGGCATCGGGACATGGCGGCGGGGTGGGCGATCATCCGTCAGAATCGGAAGCTATGGGTGATTTGCGGGTGGTGGTGTGTGGGGGTGGGGCGGCCGCCGGGGTGGGGACTCTCATCGTGGCGGCGGCCGGGCGCGGGTGGGCCGTCGATGTCACGGCGACGCAGAACGCATTGGAGTTCATCGACGTGGCCGAGGTGGTGCGGGCCAGTGGGAAGCCGGTGCGGACCACCTACAAGTTCGCGCCGGACGGCAGGCGGATCTCGCCGCCGGCGGATGCGTTGATCGTGGCGCCGGCGACGTTCAACACCGTGAACAAGCTGGCCGCCGGTATCGCGGACACCTACGCGCTCAGTTCGGTGGCCGAGGTGATCGGGCGGGGTGTGCCGACGGTCGTCGTTCCGGCCGTGAACAGCGCGCTCGCGAGCCGGCTGCCGTTCCGGAACGCCGTGCAAAGTCTGCGGTCCGAGGGCGTACGCGTGCTGCTTGGTCCTGAGGATGGTTGGGAGCCGTTGCCGCCCGGCCGGAACGACCCCCACCTGTTTCCGTGGATCAAAGCGCTTGACCTGGTCGAGGAGGCATTCGGTTTGACAACTGTCGATCGAGGCGTTCCGATGAGGTCATGACGAAGCGGCTCGCGGCATTCGTGGCGGTAATTGTCTTGGCGATACCGGCGCAGGCGCAGGCACACGGGAGGGATCCGCTCGCGGGGATGACATTGGCCGAGAAGGTCGGCCAGATGTTCGTCTCGTACGTGTACGGCGACAGCGCGACCGCCCCGAGCGCCGCCGACGCCGCGGCCAACCAGGCGATGTTCGGCGCCGACGTGAGCACCGGCGCGCAGGCCGTCGCGAAATACCACCTCGGCGGCGTCATCTACTTCACCTGGAGCCACAACCTCAACGCGCCGGCCCAGATCGCCGCGCTCTCCAACGGCCTCCAGCAGGCCGCGATGGGCGACACCGGCATCCCGCTGCAGATCAGCACCGATCAGGAGGGCGGCGTCGTCAACCGGATCGGCGCCCCGCTGGCGGTCTCCCCGGGCAACATGGCGCTGGGCGCGACCTTCGACCCCCGTACGGCCGAAAATGCCGCGCGGGTGAGCGGCGAGGAACTCAAGGCCCTCGGCATCAACGTCGTCGACGCCCCGGTGGTCGACGTCAACACGAACCCGCGGAACAGCGCCGACGGCGTCCGCTCCTTCAGCGACCGCACCGCCCACGTCTCCCTGTTCACGAAATATGCGATCAAGGGTTACGAGCGGGCGAAGATCGGGACGCAGGCCAAGCACTTCCCCGGGCTCGGCGACACGACGGTCAACACCGACAACGGCGTGGCGATCACCGACGAGAGCCGCCAGGAGATCCTGAAGACGCACGTCCCGCCGTTCGTGGCGGCGATCAAGCAGGGCGCCACCAGCGTCATGGCCGCCCACATCATCGCCCCGTCGCTGGACCCGTCCGGAAAGCCGGCCAGCCTCTCCAAGCCGATCATCACCGACCTGCTCCGCAAGCAGCTGCACTTCAACGGCGTGGTGATCACCGACGCGCTCAGCGCCGCCGCCCTCGAGGACTACACCGACCAGCAGATCGTCGTGGACGCCGTGAACGCCGGGGTCGACGAGCTGCTGATGCCGCGCAACGTCCCGCTGGCCATCCAGTCCCTGCTCGACGCCGTCGCCGCCGGCACCGTCACCGAGCAGCGCATCGACCAGTCGGTCCGCCGCATTCTCAAGACCAAGACCTATCAGCCGTACGTCCCGGAGACGCCGACCGTGGGCACGCCCGGACACCTGGCCACGATGGCCGACGCCGCGGCCCGGTCGATCACGGTGCTCCGCAAGGCCGCCCTTCCCCTGCGGCCCGGCCAGAACGTCCTGGTCACCGGCTGGGGCGTCAGCACCACGACGAACCTGGCCGCCGCCCTCGGCGCCACGCGCTTCTACACCGGGTCCCCTTCGGACGCCGTCATCGCCCAGGCCGTGGCGGCCGCCGAGAACGCCGACGTCACGGTCGTCACCACGTACAACGCCTGGGGTGACGTCACCCAGCAGCGCCTGGTCAGCGCCCTGCTCGCCACCGGCAAGCCGATCGTCGTCGCCGCGGTCGGCGCCCCCTACGACCTCGCCTACTTCCCGTCCGCCACCACGTACGTGGCCGCCTACGACTACCAGCCCGTCTCGATCACCGCCCTGGCCGCCGTTCTGCAGGGAACCGCCCCGGCCCGAGGCCATCTCCCGGTCTCGATCGACGGTCTCTACCCGTACGGCAGCGGTTTGTCCGAAAGGCGCTAGGACTTCCCATGTCACCGGCTTAGCCTGGCCGGTGACATGGATCTGCTGGAACGCGCCGACGAGCTCGCCGCCCTGCGCCGGCTGTTCGCCGAGACATCGGCGGGCGGTCGCGTCGCGGTGCTCAGCGGCGAGGCGGGCGCCGGGAAGTCCACCCTCGCCACCGCCTTCACCGAGTCCGCCGGCGCGCGGGCGCACGTCCTCTGGGGCGCCTGCGACCCGCTGCTCACCCCGCGCGCCCTCGGCCCGCTGCACGACATCGCCCGCGCCCTCGGCGGCCGCCTCCGCGACCGGCTGAACGTCCCCAAGACCGAGCGCGCCGAGGTCTTCGACCTGCTGCTGGAGGCGCTCGACCGGCCGCCGCAGTCCGCCCGCCCGGTCGTGGTGCTCGAGGACCTGCACTGGGCCGACGAGGCCACCCTCGACATGGTCGCGTTCCTCGGCCGCCGTCTCGCGCGATGCCGGGCGCTGCTGCTGCTGACGTACCGCGATGATGAACTGGCCCCCGACCACCATCTGCGGACCGTCCTCGCCGGACTCCCGCCCGGTCTTTCCCGGCGGGTGACCCTGCCGCCGCTGTCCCGGGCGGCGGTCACCGAGCTCGCGCATCGCGCCGGCCGCGCCACCCCCGAGATGTACGAGGTGACCGGCGGCAACCCGCTGCTGGTCTCCGAGGTGCTCGCCGCGGGCGCCGAGGGCGTTCCGCCGACCGTCCGCGACCTCGTCCTCTCCCGGCTGGCCACCCTCGGCGAGCCGGCCCGCGAGGTGGCCCGCCTGGTCTCGGTCGTGCCCGCCCACGCCGAGGCCGCGCTGCTCCAGGGCCGCGCCGAGGCGGTCGACGAGTGCCTGGCCCGGGGCGTGCTGACGGTCCGCGGCGACGGCGTGGCCTTCCGCCACGAGTTGCTGCGCCGGGCGGTGGAGGAGGCCCTTTCCCCCGTACGGCGGAAGGCCTTGCACGCCGAGGTGCTGTCCGCGCTCGCGGCCACGCCCGGGGTCGACCCCGCTCGGCTCGTGCACCACGCCCACCACGCGGGCGACGCCACCGCCATCCTGCTCTGGGCCCCGATCGCCGCCCGCCGCGCCGCCCAGCTCGGCGCCTACCGCCAGGCCGCCGCCCACTACGCGACCGCCCTCCCGCTGGCCGGCGACCTCCTCACCGAGGAGCGGGCCGAGCTGCTCGAGGAGTACTCGCTGGCCGCCTACCACGGCGGTCTCGGCACCGAGGCGATCGAGTCGCGCCGCTCCGCGCTGCAGCTGCGCGAGGTGCTCGGCGACCCGCTGCGCATCGGCGACGGCCTGCGCTGGATGGCCCGCCTGAGCTGGTGGAACGGCCGGCCCGACGACGCCCGCGACTTCGGCTGGCGCGCCGTCGAGGTGCTCGAGGGCGCGCCGCCCGGCCGCGAGCTGGCCGCCGCGTACAGCAATCTCTCGCAGTTGTTCATGCTGGCGAACGAGGAGCCGGCCGCGATCGAGTGGGGCCGCCGGGCGCTGGAGCTGTCCCGGCGCACGGGCGACCTGGCCACCGAGGTGCACGCGATGGTCAACATCGCCTCGGCGCAGCTGCAGCTGGGGGAGCCGGAGGGCGTGACCGGCCTGCACGCCGCGCACGACCGGGCGGTGGCGGCCGGGCTCGACGACCACGCCGGCCGCGCCCTGGTCAACCTGGGAACGGTCGCGGCCGACCGGTTCGACTTCGACCTCGCCGAGGACACGTTCCAGCGCATCCTGCCGTTTCTGCTCGCCCGCGACCTGGACGGCTACGCCCGGCACATGCTGGGGCACCGCGCCCGGGTGAAGCTGATGCGCGGCGACTGGTCGGGTGCGGCCGCCGACGTCGAGGATTCGCTGGAGGGTGTGCCCATGCCGGGCGCGTTCCTGGTGCAGTCGCTGACCGTGCGGGCCGCGCTGCGCGCCCGCCGCGACCAGCCGGGCGCGTACGAGGACGCCGCCCTCGCCGCCGAGCGCGGCTACCGCACCGGCGAGGTCCAGTTCGTCGGTCCGGCCGCGATCGCGCTGGCGGAGTTGCACTGGCTCGACGGCGACGAGGAGCGGGCGGCGGCCGAGGCACGGCACGGCTACGAGATCGCCGAGCAGGTCGGGCACCCGTGGTTCCTCGGTGAGCTGGCCTTCTGGCTGTGGCGGTGCGGCCGGCTCGCCGAGGCGCCCGCAGCCGCGGCCGAACCGTTCAAGTTGGTCATCGGCGGGGACTGGCAGGGCGCCGCGGCGGAGTGGGCGAGGCGGGGCTGCTCATACTCGCAGGCCGAGGCCCTCTCCTGCGGCGACGCCGAGGCGACCGGCGAAGCGCTGCGGATCTACGACCGGCTCGGCGCGGTGCGGCCGGCCCGGCGGCTGCGCGGGCTGCTGCGCGAGCGCGGCCTTCCCGTGCCGCGCGGTCCGCGGGCGGCGACGACCACCGATCCGGTCGGGCTGACCGGCCGGCAGCGCGAGGTGCTGAAGCTGCTGGCCGAGGGGCTGAGCAACGCCGAGATCGCGGCCCGGCTCACGCTCTCCGCCAAGACCGTCGATCACCACGTGTCGGCGGTGCTGGCCAAGCTGGGCGTGCCCAACCGGGGTCAGGCCGCCGCCGAGGCCCGCCGGCGGGGCCTAACATAGGGAGCTTTCCCCATGTGGACCCCGCGCATGATTCCTAGCGTCGAGCCCATGACCGAACTTGTACTCGATGGCCTCAAGGCCAGGCAACGGATGACGTGGGGGAGCGGCGACTACGGGGCCGTCGCCGCTCTCATCCATCCCATGGCGGAGGAACTCGTCCAGGCCGCGGACCTCTCCGCCGGGGCTCGCGTGCTCGATATCGCCGCCGGAACCGGCAACGCGTCGATCGCGGCGGCCCGCAGCGGCTGCCGGGTGACCTCCACCGACTACGTGCCGGCCCTGCTCGCCCGGGGGCGCGAGCGGGCCAAGGCCGAGCACATCGCGATCGACTTCGATGTCGCCGACGCCGAGGACCTGCCGTACCCGTCCGCGTCCTTCGACGCCGTGCTCTCCGTCGTCGGAGCCATGTTCGCCCCGGACCAGGAGCGGGTGGCGGCCGAGATGACCCGGGTGTGCCGTCCCGGCGGGACGATCGCGATGGCGAACTGGACGCCGGACGGCTTCATCGGCCAGATGTTCCGGACCGTCGGGCGGCTCGTACCGCCGCCGGCCGGCATCCGCGGGCCGATCGAGTGGGGGAGCGCGGCCCGGGTGCAGGAGCTCATCAGCGACCGGGTGATCGACCTGCGGGTGGTGCCGCGCACGTTCGTCTTCCGGTTCGAGTCGCCCACGCACTTCACCGAATACTTCCGCGACAACTACGGGCCGACGGTGAAGGCGTTCGAGGCGCTCGGCGAGCGCGACGGCAAGCTGCTCTACGACGACCTGACCGACCTGGCGGCCCGGTACAACGTCGCGACCGACGGGACCGCGAAGATCCCGTCCACGTACGTCCAGGTGCTGGCGATCCGCCGCTAGCTATCCCGTTTCTTCTATGGGGGTGGTCAACCGGTTCGGCGTGGCGGCGCCGAACCGGTGGCGGATCTCGGTGCCGTCCAGCGCGGCGGTCGCCGTGACGACCGCGGCATCGGCCAGCTTTTCCAATTCTGTCCGCAGCAGCGGGGTCACGAGCTTGGCGAGCCCGTGCATCTCGAGTTCGACCCGGTACGTCACCTCGGCGCCGCTGCCCGGCGCCGGCCGCACGAGGATCGTGTCGACGCAGGTGGCGCCCTCGCTGCGACCGTGGAAGACGAGCCGGCCGTCGTCGGCGGCGGCGAGTGTGTAGGTGAGCTCGGCGGTCACCCCGTACAGCTTGCGGACGTGCCGCCAATGCGCGCCCGGCGTGATCGGGCCGGCGCCGAGCCGGCTGGTGCGCACGCCCGAAGGGTCCCATTCCTGGGCGTTCGAGAAGTCCCGCAGGTACGCCAGGACGGCGCCCGGGGCGGCGGTCACGGCGAACGTACGCTCCACGACGATCATCGGTCCCCCAGGGCGTCGGCGTGCTGTCCCAGCGTAATGGCAGCTTCTGATCAGTGCCCGTGTTTCGCCCGTGCGACCGATCGCTTTATCGACCGTCGTCGAAGGATCGGACGAACCGCTTCTGCCACGGAGTCTCGACCGCGTGCGGGTGGTAGTGCTGCCGCACCCAGGCGACCGCGTCGGCCGCCGGCACCCCGTCGAGCACGGCGAGGCAGGCCAGGGCCGTTCCGGTGCGCCCGCGACCGCCGGCGCAGGCGAACTCGACCCGCTCGTCCTGGCTGCGCCCCAGACTTTCGATCAAAACCTCCTTCAGGTACGACGGGTCCGCCGGCAACCGGAAATCGGGCCAGCGCACCCAGCGCGAGGGCCAGCCGAAGTCGGGCGGGGCGTCGCCCAGAAGGTAGACACCGAACTGCGGTGGATGACCGGACGGCATCGGATCGTTGAGGCCGCGCCCGCGCACCAGACGTCTCGAGGGCAACGACAGCACCCCCGCGTCACCGAGCCGCCAAAGCTGTTCGAAACGCACGCCACCATCCTGCTACAGTCGCGCGCATGCACACCTTCAGCGACCGACGCCGGCGATCAGACGACCGCCGCTGCTGAGTTGTGCCCTTCCGCCGGCGGGTCGATCCCGCCGGTGAGTTCCGTCGACCGGTCGACCCGCCTCGTCGTACGACGATGGGTTGCCGATGAATCTCGAAGCTCTGCTCGCCGGTCGGCTCGCGGCCGCGTTCGCCGCGGTGGCGGGCGAAACCGTCGACCCGGTGGTGCGGCAGTCGCAGCACGCCGATTTCCAGTCGGGCGCCGCCTTGGCCCTCGCCCGGCGACTCGGCCGGCCACCGCGCGAGGTCGCGGCCGAGGTCGCCGATAAGTCCGATCTCGCCGGCCTGGCCTCGGTCGAGGTCTCCGGCCCGGGCTTCCTCAACCTCGCCGTCGACGACGCCGTGCTCGCCACCGCGGTCGACGCGCTCGACGACGACCGGCTCGGCGTGCCGCCGGTCGCGAGGCCCGAGCGGATCGTGATCGACTACTCCGGGCCGAACGCGGCGAAGGAGCTGCAGGTCGGCCACCTGCGGTCGACGATCATCGGGGACGCGCTGGCCCGGCTGCACGCGTGGCTCGGGCACGAGGTGATCCGGCGGAACCACCTCGGCGACTGGGGCACGCAGTTCGGCATGCTCATCGAGCACATGGTGGATCTCGGCGGCGACGCGGCCGAGCACTCACTGGGCGACCTGACCGACTTCTATCGGGCGGCGCGGCGGAAATTCGACGCAGACGACAGGTTCCGGACGAGGTCGCGGCTGCGGGTCGTGGCGCTGCAGTCGGGCGACGAGCTCACCCGGTCGCTGTGGCGGCGGCTCGTCGGCCAGACCGAGTCGACCTTCATGGACACGTACGCGCGGCTCGGGGTGACCCTGACGCCCGCCGACTTCGTGGGGGAGAGCTTCTACCAGGACCAGCTCGAGTCGGTGCTGTCCGAGCTGGACGAGAAGGGCCTGCTGGTGGAGAGCGAGGGCGCGCTCTGCGTCTTTCCGGCGGGGTTCACCGGCCGGGACGGCGAGCCGCTGCCGCTCATCGTGCGCAAGAGCGACGGCGGATTCGGGTACGCGGCGACCGACCTCGCGGCGCTGCGGCACCGGGTGCGGACGCTCGGCGCCACCCGGCTGCTCTACGTGGTCGGCGCGCCCCAGCGGACCCACTTCCGGATGGTCTTCGAGGTCTGCCGCCGGGCGGGCTGGCTGCCGCCGGAGGTGACGGCCGAGCACATCGAGTTCGGCTCGATCCTCGGCGCCGACGGCAAGATGTTCCGCACCCGGTCCGGCGACAACGTCACGCTCGCCGCCCTGCTCGACGAGGCCGTGGAGCGGGCCAGCTCGCCGGCCGTCGGCATCGGCGCGATCAAGTACGCGGATCTCTCCGGCGACCGGCGCTCCGACTACGTCTTCGACTGGGACCGCATGCTGGCCTCCACCGGCAACACGGGGCCGTACCTGCAGTACGCGTACGCCCGGATTCGGTCGATCTTCCGGCAGGCCGACGCCGCCGAGGCCGGGCCGGTGTCGCTCGGCGCGCCCGCCGAACGTCGCCTGGCCCTGGCGTTGCTCGGCTTCGAGCCGGCGGTGACCGCGGCCGCCGCCCACCGGGAACCGCACCGGCTCGCGGTCTACCTGCACGAGCTGGCGGTCGCGTTCACCGGCTTCTACGAGTCCTGCCCGATCCTGCGGTCGGCCGGGCCGACCCGGGCGAGCCGGCTCACGCTGGCCGACCGGACCGCCCGCACGCTCGCGATCGGACTGTCCCTCCTCGGAATCGATCTCCCCGAAGAGATGTAGCAAGCGGGATCCCGCGGCGGGATACATCGACGGTTAGGGTGCGTTAATGACTACCCCTCCCACCGGTGTATCGCGACGCACAGTGATCGCCGCCTCGGCTGCCGCGGCGGCGGCGCCGCTTGCCTTCTCGCCACCCGCGCAGGCCCACGGCCCTTCGCCGCAGACCTACCACCTCACCGTGCTGGGCACGTCGGACACTCACGGCAACGTCTACAACTGGGATTACTACAAGGACGCCGAGTACGACGACAGCGCGCACAACGATGTCGGCGTGGCCAAGCTCGCCGCGCTGGTCAACAAGATCCGCGCGGAGGCGACCGGGGCGACGCTGGTGCTCGACGCCGGCGACACGATCCAGGGCACGCCGCTGGCCACGTACTACGCCAAGCAGGAGCCGATCACCACGACCGGTGAGAAGCACCCGATGGCCCGCGCCATGAACGTCCTGCACTACGACGCGGTGACCCTGGGCAATCACGAGTTCAACTACGGCCTGCCGCTGCTGAACCTGTGGATCCGGCGGCTCGGCTTCCCGGCCCTCGCCGCGAACGCGGTCAGCGCCAGGACCGGCAAGCCGGCCTACACCCCGTACGTGATCAAGAAGGTCTCTCTCGGGAGGCACGCGCCGACCCTGCGGGTCGGGATCCTGGGCCTCACCAACCCGGGCGTGGCCATCTGGGACCGGGCCAACGTCGAGGGCAAGCTCGAGTTCCTCGACATGGTCAGCACCGCGGCCAAATGGGTGCCGGTCATGCGGCGCTGCGGCGCCGACCTCGTGATCATCTCGGCGCACGGCGGCGACTCGGGCACCTCCAGCTACGGCCCCGAGCTGCCGAACGAGAACCCGGCGGCGCTGATCGCGGCCCAGGTGCCCGGCATCGACGCGATCCTGTTCGGCCACGCCCACCTGGACATCCCGCAGCGATTCGTGGCCAACACGGCCACCGGCGAGCAGGTGCTGATGTCCGAGCCGTCGAAGTGGGGCCAGCGGCTCACCAAAATGGACTTCGACCTGGTGCGTCAGCACGGCAAGTGGAAGATCACGACCAAGGCCGCCACCACGCTGAACACCAACACGGTCGAGGCCGACCCTTCGGTGCTCGCGGTGGTGAAGGCTCAGCACGCGAAGACGGTCGCCTACGTGAACCAGATCGTCGCGCAGTCCACCGAGGAGCTGTCCGCCGCCACCTCGCGGTACGAGGACACCCCGATCCTCGACTACATCAACAAGGTGCAGACGGACACGGTCGCAGCGGCGCTCGCGGGCGGCACATATGCGAATTTGCCGGTTTTGTCGATCGCGGCGCCGTTCAGCCGGACCGCGGTGTTCCCGCAGGGCGACGTGAAGATCAAGGACGTCGCCGGGCTGTACATCTACGACAACACGCTCGAGGCGGTCGTGCTCACCGGCGCCGAGGTCAAGGCGTACCTGGAGTACTCGGCGAAGTACTTCGTGACGCTCGCGCCCGACGCTCCGGTCAACACCGACACGATCAACGACCCGTCGGTGCCGGACTACAACTACGACACGCTCTCCGGCGTCGACTACGACATCGACATCTCCAAGCCGGTCGGCTCGCGGATCACCCGCCTGCAGATCAACGGCGCCGACGTCGACCCGGCCGCGCAGTTCGTGGTCGCGGTGAACAACTACCGGCGCTCGGGCGGCGGCAACTTCCCCGGCATCGTCAAGACCCAGGTCTACAACGAGCAGAAGGAGATCCGTCAGCTGCTCATCGACTGGGCCCAGGCCAAGGGCGCCATCAACCCGGCCGACTTCTACGTCAAGAACTGGCAGCTGGTGCGCAACGGCGTACCCATCGTCTTCTGATTTTCTGAAGGGGGGCGCGCGAGGCGCGCCCCCCTTCTCTCAGCGGGTTACCGGGACCTGCATCTCGGTGACCCACTTGTCGAACTCGCCGGGTGGGCAGTCGAGGTAGACCTCGCGGGCGAAGCCCGGGTCGACCGTGCGGTAGCCGTTGTCGTCGATCCAGTTCGCGATCTTCTGGCCGGTGCGGAACGCCTCGGACATCGAGCCTTCGTGCAGCGCCGTCGCCGCCTGCTCGATCGCCGGCAGCGTGACCACGTCGAAGCCGGGGTCGCCGCTCACCTCGGCGTCGCCGATCGGGAACGCCGCGTGCACGGTGATCGTCTCGTCGCCCGGCCCGGTGGGGGCGGGCAGGTAGTACGCGATCGGCGCCGCGCACATCGCGACCCCGCTCTTCTCCATCAGCTCCATCAGCCGCGGATAGAGCGGACTGAGATTTTCCGTGATCGACGTCGGATGGTCGTAGCCGAGCGCGGTCGCCGACAGCTCCGCGACCCGCAGCGGCGGCAGCTTCTTGAGCACGACGTCACCGGTGTCCATGTGTCCCTCGCTTTCGATCATGCGGAGACGCGCGTCGACCAGTGCCAGGCGTGCCCGGTCCTGCCGCACCTGTGCCTCGAGCTCGGCCCGGCGCAGGCGCAGCATGCCCCGCAGCTCGCCGGCGTCGACCTTCTCCTCGATCAGCGTCTGCACCTGCTGCAGCGTGAAGCCGAGGTCCTTGAGGGCGATCACCCGGTTGAGCAGCTTCAGCTGGCTCGCCGTGTAGTAGCGGTAGCCGCTGGACGGGTCCACATGGGCGGGCCGAAGCAGACCGATGGCGTCGTAGTGGCGCAGCATCCGCACCGACACCCGGCCCAGGCCGGCGAAGTCTCCAATACTGAACATGGTTCCTCTACCTTCCGGCCTGACACAGTGTGAGGGTCAACTGCCCTGCGCCGCTCCCGTCGTCGGATCGGTCGTCGTCGGCGTGGTCGGATCGGTGGTGGCCGGGGTGGTCGGCGCCGTCGAGGTGGGCGGGGTCGTCGGCGTCTTGCTGGGCGTGGGGCTGGTCGACGCGGAGGCGCTCGCCGACGCCGACGCGCTCGCCGGTTTCGACGTGCCCCGTCCCGTCGAGTTCGGCCGGGTGCGCGCGCTCGAGGTGACTGCGGACGGCTCGGGGATCGCGGGCGCCGTGTTTTGCGGCTGGGTCTCGGTGGGCACCGGGTTGAGCGGGTTGTCCACGTGGTTGGAACCGTCGCTGGGGCTGAAGATGATGGCCATGGTCACGCCGAGGGCCAGCACGACCAATGCCACGATCCCCGCGAGTACGGCGGTCTGGCTGGGCGGCTGCCGGCGCGGCGACGGCGGCGACGCCGGTATCAGCAGGTCGCGGGGGACCGCCGCGGTGCGGGTGGGTGCCGCCGGGCTGAGCGGGGCGAGCATCGTCGTGCCGGTCATCCGCTTCCAGTCGAGCGGTCCGGCCGCCTCGAACGCCGCCTCGGCGAACTCGGCCGCGGTCGCGAACCGGTCGGCCGGCTGCTTGGCCATGGCCCGCGAGATCAGTTCGCGCACCGCGGGCGGCACGTGGGCCGGCAGCGGCTCGGGCTCGTCCTCGAGGTGGCGCAGGGCCACCTGCAGCGCGTTGTCGCCGTCGAAGGGCGGGTACCCCGCGATGCAGTGGTACGCCACCGCGCCGAGCGCGTAGATGTCCGTGGCGGCGGTGACCTTGCCCTTGGCGACCTGCTCGGGCGCCATGTAGAGGGCCGTGCCGACGATCGCGTTCAGCTGTGTGACGCTGGTCACGGCGGCCGAGCGGGCGACGCCGAAGTCGACCAGCACGACCGCGCCGCTCGGCCGGACGATCAGGTTGCCCGGCTTGACGTCGCGGTGCACCACGCCGACCTCGTGTGCGGCGTGCAGCGCGTCGGCGGCCTGCGCCACGATCGACATGGTCTCGGTGACGGGCATCGGGCCCTGCCGGACCCGGGCGGAGAGCGGCTCGCCCTCCACGTACGCCATGACCAGGTACGCGACCTGCTCCTCGCCGGTGTCGTCGGCGTCGGCGTAGTCGTACACCTCGACGACCCCGGGATGGCGGAACGAGGCCATCATGCGGGCCTCGCCGTAGAAGCGCGCCGAGAACTCGGGATCGCGCAACATCGCGGTCTTGAGCACCTTGACGGCGATCACCCGGCCGAGCACCACGTCGGTGCCCTTCCATACCTCGCCCATGCCACCGGTGGCGATGCGCTCGTCCAACCGATACCGGTTGCCCAGGAGGTTCCCCGCAGACAGCACCGCCGGACCTTATCTAATCGGGTGGCGAAGCAGCCACAGCAAGCGAACGTCGCTCAACTCTACAGACGCCTTCCCACTAGCGTGGGGCCAGAGGAGGCACCCTCTGACCGGTGGCCGAGTCGGCGATGAGCTGGGCAAGGCGGCGCTCCCGCGTCTCCGGTCGCTTGGCGCTGATCACCCAGTGGGTGGCCGCCCGGCGGTAGTACGCCGACTGTGCCGAGAACCACTCCCACGCGGCCGGTTCGGCCCGGAAACGGGCGGTCTGCTCGGCGTCGAAGGTGCCGTCCTGCTCGTACGAGTACGCCGGGGCCTGGTCGGCCTTGCGCTCCTCGAACGCCCTGGTCCCGGCCGGGGCCATCAGGCCGCGCTCGGTGAGCTCGGCGATCTTGGCGATGTTCACCGCGCTCCACACGCTGCCCTTGCGGCGCGGCGTGAACCGAACCCGGTAGGACCGCTCGTCGAGGCTGCGGCTCACGCTGTCGATCCAGCCGAAACAGAGCGCCTGCTCGATCGCCTCGGGGTGGGAGACGCCGGCGCGGCCGGAGCCCTTCTTCCAGTACCCCACGAACAACTCGGGCGCCGAGTCATGATTCGCCTCGAACCAGGCGCGCAGGTCGGCGGCCGTATCGAAGAACAACGCGTCCACCGGCACAGCGTAGGGCCGCCGGGCGGCAAAGGGCTCCGCCCGGCGGCTGATCTTCGATCGCTAGTGGCCCGCGACGATCGTGGCCGTCTCGGCCAGTTCCTGTTCCTCCTGGGCCGCCTGGCGGGCCAGCGCCCGCCGCGCGTAGGCCGCGGCGGCCCACCCGGCGGCGACGCCGGCCAGCGCGGTCAGCGCCAGCAGGCCCCACGGGCGGCCCGGGCGGCGCCCGGCCAGCGCGTCGGCCGCGGCGACGGCCCGCCGCCACGCCTCGTCGGCCAGATCATGACCCCGGTCGGTGGCGACGGACGCCGCCTCGCCGGCCGAGGACATGGCCGACGACAGATACTCCCACGCCTCTTCGGCGGTTCGCTCGGCTTTGCTGCTCGTCGAGAACATCGTCTGTTTTCTCCTCCTGCGCTTCGCCGTACCTCGGTCACCTGCCCATATGCGCCAAGTGGCAAACGTGTCCGCTGTGGACGCCATCACGTTTCGGAAACGACTGGACGGGCCCCGGTAGTCTTGACGCGGTTCACACGGGTCACTCAGGTGGCTAACAGGTTTGGGGCCTAACCTTTCGGTCAGTCTCACCGAACCTTTTGGGGATGGTCTCGGCCGCCCCCGGCGCGAGCCCGCGAGCGGCATTGCACTACGCTGCGTCGCGGCCCGCGCACAGAGGAGCTGACGCCCGGGCAACCGGGCGGGTGGAGGGAATTGGCGTGACGCTGTCGATAATGACGTCGACGCTTGCCGACGGTGTGGTGGAGGTTTCGCCCAGCGGCGAGATCGACGTGGAGAACGCATACGAGATCCGGGAAGCCGTGGCGGCGCAGCTCGCCGAGGGCCAGCCCGTTCGCATCGAGCTCAACCTGCACGACGTAACGTTCATCGACTCCGTGGGCATCAGTGCTCTCGTGGCCGCCTTCCAGCTCGCCCAGGTCAGCGAGGTCAAGCTGATCGTCACCCGGCCCAGCCGGTTCGCGCATCGTCAGCTTTGGGTGACCGGCCTGCTCGGCCTCTTCGGCAACCCGCAGCCGCACGACGACGGCGCCGAGAGCGCGCGGCCGGCGGTCTCCGCGTCGTAAGGGGTCTCACAGCGCCGGGGAGTGCACCTCCACCGTCTCGAGGTTGAAGCGGACGTCCGCGGCCTCCACCGGGGCGCGTAACGGGGTCACCACGGCGAAGTGCTCGGCCAGGGCGGCCAGGTCCGTCTGCGGCTCCAGCAGGTCGTCCGCGGCCTGCACGGCGGTGCGCACGAACCCCTCGCCGGCCTCGGCGATGCTCATCTGCACCTGGCCGAACTGCGCGAGCGAGGCCCGGCGCAGCCCGCGGATCCCGTCCAGGTGCAGGTCGGGCACGTTGAGGTTGAAGACGGTGCCGGCGGCCGTGTGCCGTAGCGTCGGGATCAGCCGCACGGCGAGCTCGGCCGCGCTGCTCCAGTGCCGCTTCTCGTCGTCGGCCTCGCTGATCACGTCCATCGCGGCGCCTCCGCTGCGCGACGACGCCACCCGCGGCGAGAGCACGTCCAGCGAGACGGCGAGGCCGTGCAGACCCGCGTACGAGGCCGTCAGGGTGGCCCCGACCGTGCCGGAGTGCACGACCGCCGAGCCGGCGTTGGCGCCCCGGTTGATGCCGGAGAGGACCATCTCCGGCGGCTCGCCGAAGGCCTCCCGCAGCGCGAGAAGCACGATGTACGCCGGTGACGCCGCCACCGCGTACGCCGAAATGTGCCGGGCCCCGGTGAGCTCGCGCTTGTGCAGAATGATCTTGCCGTGCTCCTCGATCGCGGTCATCGCGGCGCTGGAGCCGCTCGACTCGGTGACCGGCGCGGCCACGACCACGTCGTGCCCCTCCCGGGCGGCGGCCCGCGCCAGGTAGCGGAGGCCGGGCGAGTCGATGCCGTCGTCGTTGGTGACCAGGATTCGTGTCATCGTGCCTTCTTGATCGGGGTGAGCTTGATCCGCTCGGTGAGCACCTGGACGGCGTCCAGATGTCCCGTGCCGAGACCGTGCCGGGTGACGTTCAGCGCGCCGGCGGCCGCCCCGGTGCGTACCGCCTCGCTCATCTCGCCGCCACGAGCGAGCACGGCGGCCACACCGGCCGTCATCGAGTCGCCGGCGCCGCGGCCGTCGGTGGGGGTCAGCTTGGGCGTGCCGACCCGGTAGATCTCCTCGTTGATCAGCGCGAGGGCGCCCGCGTCCGCCCGCGACACCAGCGCCGCCTCGGCGCCGTCGTCGTGCAGCTTGAGCAGCGCGCTGGTGAGGTTCTTCTCGGAGTCGTCGGCCGAGAGCCCGTCGGCGATGAGCTCCTCGTGGCTGACCTTCACGACGTTGAGGCCGGCCGACAGGACCGCCTTGAGGTGCTCGCCGCACAGGTCGGCGATCACCCGGCAGCCGTTGGCCCGCAGGTCGGCGGCGAGGCGGCGGTAGACGTCGGGCTTGATCACCGAGGGGTGCGCCGGGCCGCTGAGGATGGCGATGCCGGCCCGCAGCCCCTCGGCGAGGGCGAGGTTGTAGAGCTCGTCCAGCTCGTGCCGGGTCAGCGGGGAGCCGGCGATCTCGGCGATCGAGTGGCGCTGGCCGTCGCGGCGGTCGTGCACGTACCAGCCGCTGCCGGTCTCGCGCGGGACCGTGCGCAGCGTGACGCCCTTGAAGTCGAGCAGGGGCTTGAGGACCCGGCCGACCTCACCGCCCACCGCGGCGCAGAGGATCACCTCGGCGCCGAGCGAGGTGATCATGCGGGTCTGCCAGATGCCCTGCCCGCCCGGGTGGACGTGCAGCTCCGGCTGGTCGTACTGCTGCTCGATGGTCACGGTCAGCTGAGGTGCCGGCGCGAAGACCATGACCCGAGCGTCGCTCATATCCGACATTGTCCACTTTTGCGGGCGGCCGGGTCCGGCAAATCCCGCAAAAGCGATTAAGTCTCAGAGTTCGAAGGCTTCGCTGGTGAGCTCGTGCAGCGGGTCGAGGAATTCCGGGTGCTGCCGCAGCAGGTCCTCGAGGCGCACCCGCCACTTGCCGGCCTCGACGTCGGCGGCGTACCGGTCGCCGCCGGTCTCGACGAGCGCGGTGAGCAGGCGCTGGCGGGTGTCGGCGAACTGGCCGTAGACCTCGCTGCCGAGCCGCGCGAGCACGTGGGCCGCGAACTGCTCGGAATGCGGGCTGCCGGCGGCTCGGACGAAGGCGCGGGCGCCGTCCCATGCGACGCGCGGCTGGTGCGTGACCGTTGGGGTCATGACTGTGTCCCTCCGTGATGGCATGGCCACCAAGCGTAGGGAGATGGCCAGCGTGGGATCATGATGCTCGCGATCTGTGATGATCGCCATACCCGTCACCAGCCGGCCGGCGCGCACTTCCCGGTCGTGCCGACGGGCTCGACCTGCAGCGTGGCGTGCTCGATCGCGAAGTCGTCGTGCAGGGCCTCGCGGGCCGAGTCGAGGACCGTGGCGAGCTCGGCCGCGGGCTCGAGGCTCAGGTGGGCCGAGGCCACGTCCATGCCCGAGGTCAGCGTCCAGACGTGCAGGTCGTGCACGTCGCAGACGCCGGGGACGGCGGCCAGCCGGGCGCGCACCGCGGTCATGTCCAGGTGCTCGGGGGCGGCCTGGACGAGGATCCGCACGGCCGAGCGGCCGAGCGCGAAGGTGCGCGGCAGGATCATGAGGGCCACCAGGACGGCGACGATCGGGTCCGCGTACGACCAGCCGGTGAGTCCGATGATCACGGCGGCCACGATGACCCCGGCCGAGCCGAGCAGGTCGCCGACCACCTCGAGGTACGCCCCGCGGACGTTGATGCTCTCCTGAGCGCCCGCGCGCAGCATCCAGAAGGCGATCACGTTGATCACCAGGCCGCCGGCGGCCACGATCAGCATCGGCCCGGCCGGCACCTCCGGCGGGTCGGTGAACCGGCGGACGGCCTCGACCAGCACGAAACCGGCCACGGCGGTGAGCAGCACGGCGTTGGCCAGCGCGGCGAGCACCTCGAGCCGGTAGAGCCCGAACGTGCGGTGCGAGTCGGTGGCGGCCCGGCCGGCCGCGGTGATCGCGGCGAGGGCCATGGCTATCCCGAGCACGTCGGTGAACATGTGCCCGGCGTCCGACAGCAGGGCCAGCGAGCCGGTGATGATCGCGGCGGCCGCCTCGACCAGCATGAACGCGGCCAGCAGGCCGGCGGCCCACCAGAGACGCGTGCGGTGCCGGGCGCCGGCGCGCAACGCCTGCGTCCCGTGGTCGTGCCCGGCTCCCATGCAGTCAACCCTCCGTCGCGGAGACCCGCCTCGGCCAATGTATGCGGACATCGCTATATATGCAACTCGAACCGAACCGGATCCCACGGGGTATGCAATCGACGACAACCCAAAAGCTCCGCCTGGAAAGGGATAATCCGTGTCCAGACGTACTCTCGCGATTGTCATCTCCACCGCCCTGGCCGTGGTGCTGGGCGCGCCGCCGGCGGTGGCGCATTCCACCTCCTCCGTCACCCTCGCCCTCCCGAACGGATTCCAGCCGGAGGGCATCGCCATCGGCGAGCGGCCGTACGCCTACTTCGGCTCTCGCCTCGACGGCGACATTCTCCGGGTCGGCCTGGTCACCGGCGAGCGCCGCGTGATCACTCAGGGCCCCGGCACCCCGTCGCTCGGCCTGAAGATCGACAAGCAGGAGCGCCTCTTCGTGGCCGGCGGCAACGGCGGCAACGCCCGCGTCATCGACACCCACAACGGCAAGGTGCTCAAGTCGTACACCCTGCAGACCTCGCCGTCGTTCATCAACGACGTGGTGCTGACCGGTGAGGCCGCCTGGTTCACCGACTCCACGAACCCGGTCCTGTTCAAGCTCGCGCTCGGCCGGAAAGGCAAGCTGCCGGCCGAGGCCGTGCGCGTGCCGATCACCGGCGACATGGTCTACGCCACCGGCACCAACGCCAACGGCATCGCCGAGACGCCGGACGGCAAGGCCCTGATCGTGGTGCAGTCCAACACCGGCCAGTTGTTCAGGGTCGGCTACAACGGCAAGTCCAAGGAGATCGACCTCGGCGGCCAGAACGTGCTCAACGGGGATGGTCTCTGGCTCCGCGGCAGCACCCTGTACGTCGTGCAGAACCGCCTCAACCTGATCGCCAAGATCCAGCTCAGCAAGGACGCGATCAAGGGCAGGGTCGTCTCCAGCACCACCGACAAGGCGTTCGACGTCCCCACCACGATCGCCGAGTACGGCAAGCGCTTCTACCTTCCCAACGCCCGGTTCACCACCCCGGCGACGCCGGACACCACTTACAACGCCGTCGGGATCAGGATCCCGTAGGTAGCCAGTCGGCCGTCGTGCCGACCGTGGTCAGGCGCTGGGTGGCCCGGGACAGGGCGACGTAGAGCGTGCGGATCCCGGCCGCGTCCCGGGTGAGCGCCGCCGGCTCGACCAGCACGACGGCGTCGTACTCCATGCCCTTGGCCTCCAGAGCCGTGACCACCTGGACCCGCTCGGGCAGCCCGGCCACCCACTCGGCCATCTCGTCCCGGCGCGGCACCGGCGTGATCACCCCGATCGTGCCGTCCACCTCGTTCAGCTGCTTCTCGGCCAGCTCGCGCACCAGGCCGGGCAGCCCGGCCCGGTCGGTGATCACGTCGACCGGCTCGACCCCGGTGCTGCGCACGGCCCTCGGCAGCGGCAGGTCCGGCATGATCGTCCGGATCACCTTGGCCGCCTCGGCGAAGATCTCCGACGAGTTCCGGTAGTTCGTGGTCAGCGCGTAGCTGTTGCGCTTGCGCGAGCCGAGCGCACGGTCGCGGGAGCGGTCGAGCTCGGCCGGGTCACCGGCCCACGCGGTCTGCGCCGGGTCGCCCACGATCGTCCAGGACGCGTACTGGCCGCGGCGGCCGATCATCCGCCACTGCATCGGCGAGACGTCCTGCGACTCGTCCACGACAACGTGCGCGTAGTCACGGTAGTCGTCGTCGCGCTGGACCTGCTGGGCGCGGGCGGCGGCCTGGCGGTCGGCGTACGTGCTGACCTCCTGGATGCCGTCGCGCACGTGGAACGGGTTCCTGGTCTTCTTCTGCGGCTGGCGCGGGCGGCCCATGATCTCGTCGAGCTCGTCGAGCAGCGCCACGTCGGCGATCGTCGGGCCCTGGGTGGCCAGCGCGTCGAACGAGCCCTGCAGTGTCGCGATCTCCTCCCGGGAGAGCAGGCCGTTGGCGTAGTGGCGCAGCCGGCCGGGCTCGGCCAGCCAGCGCAGCACCCGCATCGGGGTGAAGCGCGGCCACCACGCCTTGAGGAAGTCCCGGAAGTCGGTGCGGTCGGCCAGCTCGGCCTCGAAGTCGGGCTTCTCCGGCAGCCCGGTGACCTTGGCCTGCCGGGCCTGCGTCCAGAGCGCGTCGAAGATCCGGTCGAAGCCATGCCCGCGCACCTCGTTGCGCCGCGCGCCCCGCGGCAGCGCCTTGCGCCGGATCTCGTCCAGCTGGCGCGCGTCCAGCCGCAGCAGCGTGCCCCGGTAGAGCAGGCGCAGCTCGCCGGGCCCGCCCGGGACCCCGTCGTGCGAGGCGCGCTCGAGCACCCGCCGCATCCGCAGCGACCCCTTGATCGCGGCGACCGGGCCGGGGTCGACCCGGGCGGCGTCGTAGCCGACGACCAGCGACCCGAGCGACCGCAGCGTCGCCGTGTCCTCGCCGAGCGAGGGCAGCACGGTCGCGATGTAGTCGACGAAGACGCCGGACGGCCCGACGACGAGGATGCCGCCGCCGGCGAACCGGCTGCGGTCGGAGTACAGCAGGTAGGCCGCCCGGTGCAGGGCCACGGCCGTCTTTCCGGTGCCGGGCCCGCCGGTCACGATCGTCACTCCCGAGGCGGGGGAGCGGATCGCCTCGTCCTGCTCGTGCTGGATCGTGGCGACGATGTCGCGCATGCCCCGGCCGGTCGCCTTGGACAGGCTGGCCAGCAGCGCGCCGTCGCCGACCACCCGCATCCCGGGCGGCGCGGCCTCGGGGTCGAGCAGGTCGTCCTCGATGCCGATGACGGTTTCCCGGCTCGACTGGATCATGCGGCGGCGCACCACGCCGAGAGGCTCGGCCGCGGTCGCCCGGTAGAAGGCCGCGGCCGCGGGCGCGCGCCAGTCGACGACCAGCGGCTGCGAGTCCTCGTCGCGGATGCCCATCCGGCCGACGTAGTGGGTGGCGCCGGTCTTGAGATCGAGGCGGCCGAAGACCAGGCCCTCGTACTCGGTGTCGAGGGCGTGCCGGCGGCGGGCGGCGTGGAAGACCATCGCGTCCCGCTCGACCAGCGCGCCGAACGTGCCGACGCCGGCCAGCCGGTAGCCCTCTTTCTCGGCTCGCGACGCATCCCGGCGCAGCTCGACGAGGCGGGCGTAAACCCGGTCCACGTGCTGCTGCTCGATCGCGATCTCTTGCTGGAGGACGGTGTCGCTCAAGGTGGGTCGATCTCCCTGCCTAAAACTGAGCTTCCCAAAAAAAGGGGGCAATCGAACTTACTCCTATTGGCCAGGTCCTTGACAGTCGGGTCCCCGCGCGGATACTTAAGCGAGTGCTTAACCATCAGCTCGACCTCATGTACGGCGCCCTCGCCGACGGCAGCCGCCGCACGATGGTCGACCGGCTCAGCCGCGGCCCGGCCACGGTCAAGCAGCTCGCCGAGCCGCTGACCATGTCGCTGCCGGCCGTACTGCAGCATCTGCGCGTGCTGGAGGAGAGCGGCCTGGTCAGCTCGGAAAAGGTCGGCCGGGTCCGCACCTGCCGCCTGCAGCCGGCCGCGCTGCAGGCGGCCGAGCAGTGGATCGCCGACCGCCGGGCCGGATGGGTCAGCCGCCTCGACCGCCTCGAAGAGTTTTTGAACGGAGAAGAGCAATGACCGAGCGTTCCGCACTGCACGACACGTTCCGTATCGACCGGCACTTCGACGCCGCTCCCGCCCGGGTCTTCCGCGCGTTCGCCGACCCGCAGGCCAAGGCCAAGTGGTTCGGCGGCCCGATGGAGATGAAACGGGAGTCCTTCGACTTCAGCGAGGGCGGCCGGGAGGCGACCGAGTCGCGCTTCGGCGACGGCACCACCTTCGGGTACTACGCGACGTACACCGACATCGTCCCGGACGAGCGGATCGTCTACACGTACGAGATGACCATGAATGGCAAGCGCATCTCCGTCTCGGTCGCCACCATCGAGCTGCGCGCGGCCGCCGACGGCACCGACTTCACGCTGACCGAGCAGGGGGTCTACCTCGACGGGCTGGACAACCCCGCGCAGCGCAAGCAGGGCACCGAGGAGCTCATGGACGCCCTCGCCAAGTCGCTCTAGGCCGCCCGGCCGTCCACTCGGCCGGCCTTGCGGGCGCGCTTGGCGCGGCGGTGACGCTCGCCCGGCGTGCTCGCCCCGGCCCGCTCGACGATCGACGCGAGAGCGGCCGACACCTCGGCGTGCCGCTCGAGGATCAGCATGTGCCCGGCGCCGGGGAAGACGGTGAGCTCGGTGCCGGGCAGCGCGTCGGCGATCCCCTCCGCGCACGGCGGCGGGGTGAGCCGGTCGCGGTCCCCGACCAGCACCGCGGCCGGCAGGTCACCGAGCCGGGCCAGCGTGTCGAGCCGCTGCTGCTCGCCGATCGAGGCCCGGAAGCCGCCGATCGACCGCAGCGTCGTCCGCCCCACCGATTTCATGGTCATCCGGAGGGCGGCGTCCTCGTACACGTCACCGAAGAGCAGCCAGCGCAGGGCCGGCCGCAGCGCCGGGATGAGCGCGCGGTGGGGACGCCAGGCGCCCGAGCGGGCCAGCACGCCCGCGCCGAACGTCTCGCCGGCCCGCATCACGGCGGCCAGGCGCGGCGGCAGGCCGTACCGCGTGTGTGCGGTGCCCTCCGCGGTCGTCGACACGAACAGCAGCCCGGCCACCCGCTCCGCGAACTCGTCGGGGTGGCCGTGCGCGTACTCCATGATCGTCATGCCGCCCATCGAGTGCCCGGCCAGCACCACCGGCCCGTGCGGTGCCAGCCGTCGCAGCACCTCGGCCAGATCGTTGCCGAGCTGCCCCAGTGTGGTGGTCTCGAGCCCGGTCGTTTCCGAGCGCCCGTGCCCGCGCGCGTCGAAGGCGATGATCCGGGGCGGTCGTGGCATGCGCAGGAGGGCGGCGATCTGGTTGTGCCACGTGCGCCGGTGCAGGCACCAGCCGTGCATCAGAACGACGGTGACCTGCGCCTCCGCCGGACCCCAGGACTCCACGCAGAGGGTGACACCGTCGCTCAGGGTCAGAGCTGATCGCTCGGACATGGGCACCTCCGCGAGAAACACGGCCCCGTTGTACCCACGGGTAATAATCATCGCTCGCGATCAGGCCCTCCGCCACCGCAGCCAGCGCTTTTATGGCCATTTGCCCTACCGGTCGCAAGCCGCTCGGACATCAGCATTCGGTGACTTGCCTCGCACTCCCTGTTCCTCGGGCCGAAGTTGACGAGAATTTCGGCATGACCATCGACCCGTCGGCCCCGTCGCCCCCGCCGATCACCAACGCCGCCGACGCCCTGGCCGAGTTGGTCGCGGGCAACAAGCGCTTCGTCAGTGGCCGTCCGGAGCATGGCCATCGGGTCTCCGCGGCCGCCGCCGCCTCGGGCGGCCAGCAGCCGCACGCGGTCGTCGTCGGCTGCATCGACTCCCGGGTGCCCCTCGAAGCGATCTTCGACCAGACCTTCGGCTCGATCTGCGTGGTCCGCTCCGGCGCCCACGTCCTGGACCGGGCCGTCCTGGGCTCCATCGACTTCGCCGTGGCCAAGCTCGGCGTCCCCTTGATCATGGTCCTGGGCCACAAACGCTGCGGCGCCGTCCAATCCACCGTCGAGGCCCTGCGCACCAACAACCGCCCCGCCGGCGACATCGGCTACCTGGTCGACCAGATCGCCCCCGCCGTCACCACCATCGGCCTCGACGATCCAGACGTGGCCGACAAGGCGATGCGAGCCCACGTCCAGCGCACCACCGCCCGCATGCAGGACATCACCGGCGTCCCCGAGGCCATGGCCGCCGGCCGGGTGGACGTCGTGGGCGCTGTCTACGACCTCGACACCGGCCTGGTGGACCTACTTCCTTAAATTCCCCATATCGTACGAATCGACGCAGAGTCCACGAATTCCACCGCGACCTAGCTGCAACCCAAGGCCGCAGCGCGACCGCCGGGCTGAAGTGGTGGGCCGGGCTCCCGCGCCAGCTCCGCGCATGGCCGCGCTCACTGCCGCGACTCCCGCCGGCCGCACGGATCTCCACCCCGCCGCCGGGTGGCCAGTCGTCGCCGCGGCCGGTTGCGCCGTGCGGCCGGTTGCTCTGGGTTGCCACGGGAGGGGTGGCGCGTCGCTGAGCGTGCTGCCGCCCGTCTAGCCGAGCGCATCGGCGTGGCGACGGAACTTGGGCGGCCGAGGCACGCGCCACCACTTGCGCTCGCCGCACCCCGCCCCGCCAACCCACGCGTTTCCGCCCGCCGCGCTGCCTGCCCCGGCTGCGCTGCCTGCCTCGGCTGCGCTGCCTGCCTCGGCTGCGCTGTCTGCCTCGGCTGCGCTGTCTGCCTCGGCTGCGCTGTCTGCCTCGGCTGCGCTGTCTGCCTCGGCTGCGCTGTCTGCC
>NZ_KB903325.1 GCF_000379645.1 Paractinoplanes globisporus DSM 43857 | reverse complement strand
ACCCACACCCTCGGCCGCTCCCCGACCGTCACCGACATCGCCACCCACCTGGCGATCACCGAGGAAGACGTCCTGGAAGGCCTCGAAGGCGCCCGCGCCTACAACGCCACCTCCCTGAGCACNCCGATCTCCGCCGACGGCACCACCGAACTCGGCGACACCCTCGGCGGCGAAGACCACGAATACGAACTCGCCGAAACCCGCGTCGCCCTCGGCCCCGCCCTCGCCACCCTCGACGACCGCGAGCAGAAAATCCTGACGCTGCGGTTCTACGGCAACCTGACCCAGTCGCAGATCGCCGACCAGATCGGCATCTCCCAGATGCACGTCTCCCGCCTGCTCACCAAGGCGCTCACCAAGCTGCGCGGCCAGCTGGCCGGCGACGAGATCTGAGTTCACCTCCCGAGACAGCGCGCGGCCGGCCCGGTTCGGGCCGGCCGCGCGCTTTGTCGCGAGAAACCGAAGAAGATCAGGCCAGCGGGCCGAAGTTGCCGAAGTACCCCATGCCCTTGACGCCGATCATTGACTTGCCGTTGCTGCGGTACAGCAGCATGTAGTTGTCGCTCTTGCGGATCGTCATGACGTCGGCGTAGCCGTCCCGGTCGAAGTCGCCGACACCGACGACGTCCCGCAGACCCATCCAGCCGCCCCCGAGAGAGATCCGGGTGCCGTACGCCGCGCCCGCCTTGCCCGGGTACAGGTACAGGATGCCCGTGAAGTTGTCCCGGGCCACGAAGTCCTGGTACCCGTCGCGGTTGAAGTCGCCCACCCCGGTCAGCTCAGTCATGGCGCTCCACCCCGTGCTGAGCACCTTGCGGGTGCCGAGGGCCGTACCCGCCTTGCCCGGGTAGAAGTAGAGGTAGCCGCCCTGGATCGCGACGAGGTCGGGGTAGCCGTCCTTGTTGAGGTCGCCGACCCCGGCGATCTCGCGCATCGCGTTCCAGCCGCTCCCGATCTTCTTACGGGTGCCGAAGCCCGCGTTCGTGCCGGGATAGAAGTACAGGTCGCCGTTGGTCTGCCGGGCCACCACGTCCTCGCGGCCGTCCCGGTTCAGGTCGCCGACCCGGACGATCTGGGTCATCGTGTTCCAGCCGGAGCCGATGTACACGCGCTTGGCTGACAGCAGGGTCGTCCCGCTGCCCGGGTACACGTAGAGGTAGCCGTTCGACGGGTTCTTGATCAGCAGGTCGGACCAGCCGTTGCCGGTGAAGTCGGCGCGCTGCGCCGAGGGCAGCGGAGCGTAGTCGACGTAGTTGCTGTCGACATTGATCGTCACGCCGCCGTGCGTCTCCAGGTGGCCGCCGAGGTACTGCTTCATCCGCCGCTTGCCCGGCCAGGCGGTCGCCGGGATGTTCGGGTCGGTCAGCGTGGCCGTCTTGTTCCAGCGGGCGAAGTCCACATAGTCCGGTGGGACGTACCCGGAGGCCGAGTAGTTGGCGACCTGGTCGGCGATGCCGGAGCTCACGCTGGAGTAGTAGCCGGAGAAGTAGCCGAGCTCGTGCAGCTGCTGCGTCCAGCCGTTCATGAAGGTCAGCACGCCGGTACGGCAGGCCGAGTCGGTGTTGTTGTACGACTCCATGTCGTAGATCAGCACGCTGCCGCGGGCCAGCCCGAGCGCGCCGGCCTGGGTGACCGCGTCGGAGGCGGCGGCGCGGCCCATGGCGTCGGCCTGGGTGTTGTCGATCCGGTGCGGCATGGTCGTGCACGAGGCCTGCGGGCCGACGTACAACGGCAGCAGCTTCCAGCCGGAGGTGGTCTGCTGCTGCACCCAGTCGGCGGTGAGGTTGGCCTGCGTACAGCCGCGGCTGACCCCGCCGATGTAGACACCGATCGCCCGGTAGGCCGAATCGTTCCGCCACGCGGTCATCGAGGAGCTCGCGGGCGCGGTGCACGCGTCGAACGCGTACCCGGTGAAGCTGCCGGGCTGGACGGTGCTGTACGCGGCCGCGGCGCCGGCGTTGGCGCGGGCCAGTGCGAAGAGTGAGGCGGCCAGAACCAGGACGAGGAACGATGCCTTGATGGCGAGACTGCGACGTTCCGGGCTGAGTATGACGGCGCCGCTGGCGTGCCGCGGCGAGTGGGCTGCCCCCATGATTGCCTTTCTCGGCGGAAAACGACCCAGGGAGCTAACCAACTGATCATCGGAGTCACCTCCGCCGAACGGCTTGATCCGGACAAGCCGCTCGGCCCTATCTATAGACAAAGTCCTATAGGAGTGACCGGCTCACGACGGGCGGTGACAAATCGCCGGCCTCCGTGGCATCGCCCGCCTCCGGGGCGCCATCCCGACCCGGCCGCTGATTTTCACACCATCGGGGAGATCGGAGCTTCAACCACAGAAGTGACTCCGCAGGTTTCGGACGGTCCTCTGCGGCTACCGTGTTAGCCGATGCCACCTACTGCCGAGCTTCCCGGGTTCCTGCACGGAGTCGCTCCGATCCTCGATCGCTGGGGTTACGCCGCCGTCGCGGCGATGATCGGCGTGGAGAGCTTCGGGGTGCCCGCGCCCGGTCAGACCATCATGGTCGCCGCGGCCATCTACGCCGGCGCCGGCCGGCTCAACATCGTCGGCGTCGCCGCGATCGCCTTCGTCGCCGCCGTCCTCGGTGACAACGTCGGTTACTGGATCGGCGTGCGCGGCGGCCGCAAACTCGTGCACCGCTGGGGCAAGTACGTCTTCCTCACGCCCGAACGTTTGACCCGAGCGGAGGGTTTTTTCGCGCGACGTGGAAGTCGTATTGTTGTCATCGCTCGTTTCATTGACGGTCTCCGGCAGTTCAACGGCGTGATCGCGGGAATCACCGCGATGCCGTGGCGCACCTTCCTGCTCTACAACGCGATCGGTGCGGCTCTCTGGGTCGGTTGGTGGACGAGCATCGCGTATGCGCTCGGTACCCATCTCGTCGAGATCATCGAGCACGCACACCGATACAAATGGTGGGCAATCGCCATCATCACCCTCGCGGTGATTGCCTACATCACCTTGCACCTCCGGCACATCAGACGCCGGCGAGCCCGCAGCGCCGCGGTAGCCGTCAAGGAGCCACAGGGCTGAAGGAAGCCTGGGCCGCCGGGGGTGCGAAACGGAAGGAGAGTTCGTGACCACCCCTCAGCTCGACCGCCGTCGTGCCCAGTCGGCGGCCGCCGGCGCCGCCGCGGAAAAGGCCCGGCAGGCCGTGACGGAGCTGGACAACCGGCTTCGCACCAACACCGAGCTCAGCCAGCAGCAGTCACAGGCGCTGCGTAACGCCGAGGCCGAGGTCAAGCGCCTCAAGCGATCGCTCAAGACCCAGGAACGCGACCGGCAGCGCCTGTCCAAGGCGCACAAGAAGGCCGTCACCAAGGCGGAGAAGACCCAGAGCCGCGCCTCGGACATCGACTCCAAGTACGACAAGGCCGTTCTGGCCGACCTGATCCGCCGGGAGAAGGAGCGCGACCTCAAGGCCGCCGCCCCCGTCGCCCCGGCTGCCGCCCCCGTGGCCGCGGCCAAGCCCGCGCCGGCCCCGGCGCCCGTAGCGGCGGCCGCGCCGGCGCCGCAGGCCGCGCCGGCCACCACCGCCCCCGCCGCAACGAGGACGCCGGCCACCAGGACGGCACCGGCCACCAAGGCGACCCCCGCCAAGACGGCACCGGCCAAGACCGCCCCGGCCAAGACCGCCCCCGCCAAGACGGCCACAACCACGTCCACGGCCACCACCGCTGCCAAGTCCACCGGCACCGCCACGGGCCGCGCCACCACGACCGGCCGGGCCACCACGGCCCGCAAGGCGACCCCCGTTCCCGCGGCCGCCCGCCGGGCGCCGCGTCGCACCACCGGTAGCTGATAGCACCATCACACTCAGGCCGCCCCCGGCAAGCAGTTGCCGAGGGCGGCTCTGTGCAACGCTCGAACCGTGGCTGACCTCAACCCCGCCGATATCCGGGCCGTCCTCTTCGACATGGACGGCACGCTCGTCGACTCCGATCGCGCCGTCGAACGCTCCTGGCTCACCTGGGCGGCGGAGTACGGCGCGGACGGCCCCGCGGCGTACGAGATGGCGCACGGCAGCCCCAGCGAGCCCACGGTGCGCAAGCTCCTCGCGCACCGGAACGAGGACGAGATCCGCCGGGCCGCGACGCGGCAACTTGAGCTGCAGTACGACGATCTGTCCGACGTGGTGGCCACGCCCGGGGCGCTCGACCTGCTCGCCGCGCTCGGCCGCAAGGGCCTGCCCTGGGCGGTCGTGACCAGCGCCGACGACCGGCTGGCCAAGGCCCGCCTGACTGCCGCCGGCATCACCCCGCGCGTGCTGGTGACCACCGACGACGTCGCGACCGGCAAGCCCGACCCGGCCGGTTACCTGCTCGCCGCCGAGCTGCTCGGCGTCCCGCCGGAGAACTGCCTGGTGGTCGAGGACGCCGAGGTCGGTCTGCAGGCGGCCCGCTCGGCCGGCGCGCACACCGCCGCGCTGCGCGGCCTCGACGGAGACCTGCGGCTGCGAAGCCTGGCCGACCTCGAGAAGTTCCTCAACTAGGAAGGTCGTCGAGGAACTCGGCGGTCGGCACGAAGAACAGGGAACCGGTCACCGCGGTCGAGAAGTCGAGGATCCGGTCGTACGTCCCGTACGGGTCGCCGAGGAACATCCGGCGCAGCATGAGCTCGGTCACGTCCGGCGTCGAGGCGTACGCGATGTAGTAGGTCCCGTACTCCCCCTCCTTGATCGACCCGAACGGCATGTTGTCCCGGAGGATCTTGAGTTCGCTCCCGTCCGGGCCGTCGACCGTGTTGAGCGCGACGTGCGAGTTCGGCGCCTTCTCCGCGAGCTCGACATTGTCCAGCTTGGTGCGCCCGATCGCCGCCTCCTGCTCCTCCACCTTCAGCGCGTTCCACGCCGCCAGGTCGTGCAGGTACTTCTGGACCAGCACGTAGCTGCCGCCGGCATAGTCGGGATCCTCGTCGCCGATCAGCGTGTGCCGGGCCGCCAGCTCGCCGGCCGGGTTCTCCGTGCCGTCCACGAAGCCGAGCAGGTCCCGCTCGTCGAAGTACTTGAATCCGTGCGTCTCGTCGACCACGTCGGCCACGTCCGCGAGCCGGCCCGCGATCTTCGAGGCCAACTCGAAGCAGACGTCCATCTGGCCGGCCCGAATGTGGAAGAGCAGGTCACCGGGGGTCGAGGGCGCGGTGTGCCGCGGGCCCTTCCAGGACCGGAACTTGTGCAGCCCGGCCGGCCGCGGCGCGGTGAACAGCCGGTCCCAGAGCTCGGCCCCGATCCCGGTGACGCAGGAGAGCATCGCCGCCGGCAGCCGGAAGCCGACGGTCCGCTGCAGGGCGCTCATGTCCTCGAGCAGACCTCGCACGGTGTCCTCACCGCCCTCCCGGACGGTCATCACGAGGAACATGGCGGCGTCGGTGAGCGGGGCGAGCACCGCCTGGGAGTTCACGAGCGGGTGCTGCGAGCGAGGCGCGGTCACGATCCGCAGCTTACGGCCCGGGGACCCGATAATGGACCAATGAGTGACCGGAAGCCGGCGGCGCGACGATGAAGCGCTTCGCGTTCGCCGGGCGCACCTGCCTGATCACCGGGGCCTCCAGCGGGATAGGCGCCGCGCTCGCGCTCGACCTGGCCAAGCGCAAGGCGGTGCTGGCGCTGCTCGACCGGGACGCCGAGGGGCTGTCCCGGGTCGCCGATCTCGCGCGGGAGGTCGGCGCCGGCTCGGTCACCACGTACGTGATCGATCTGAGCGACGGTGGCGACCGGCTAGACCTGGCCGCCGAGATCGCCTCCCGTCATGGCGGGGTCGATCTTTTGATCAACAACGCCGGCGTGACGCTGACCGGCACCTTCGAGCAGAACCGGATGGCCGACTTCGACTGGCTTCTCGAGATCAACCTGCACGCGGTGATCCGGATGACCAAGGCGTTCCTGCCGCAGCTGCTGGCCCGGCCGGGCTCCCATGTGGTCAATGTGTCCAGCCTCTTCGGACTGATCGGGCCGCCCGGCCAGGTCGCCTACGCGACCAGCAAGTTCGGCGTGCGCGGCTTCAGCGACGCGCTGCGGCACGAGCTCGAGCCGCGCGGCGTGGGCGTCACCGTGGTACATCCGGGCGGCATCAAGACCAACATCGCGGCGAACGCGCGGCTCAGCGGCGCCGACCCGGACGGCGAGCAGGCCGAGCAGGCACGCCGCTTCGCCGAGACGGCGCTGACCATGCCGCCGGCCGAGGCGGCCCGGCAGATCGTCGCGGCCATCCAGGCGCGCCGGCCCCGGCTGGTGATCACCCGCGAGGCGAAGGCGGCCGACTGGCTGGTACGGCTCACCCCGACCCGGTGGTGGCAGCTGAGCCAGCGCCTGGCCCGCCGCCGCGATCTCACCTGAGGGTGGTCGACACCATCCGGTGGAGGACGTCCGGATCCGGCGGCATGTCCTTCCACTCGGCGAAGAGCAGGTTCGCGCCACCCATCACGGTGGCGGCGAGCGTCTGGACGTCGGCGTCGGGCGCGATGCGGCCGCGGTCGCGCTCGGCCGACAGGTAACCGGCGATCATCGCGGTGCCCTCGCCGATCAGCGGGAAACGGGCGGTGCCCGCCGCCCGGAGCCGGTTCCGCAGCTCGTCGCGGGCGATGATCAGGACCACGATCGCCATCATCACCGGGTCCATCACGGTCAACAGCGCGCGGGTCAGGTTGTCGGCGATCTCGCCCGTTCCGGCCGTCTCGCGCAACGCGTCCGCCTGGATCTCGACCCACGCGATGCGATCGAGGACCAGGTCGGTGAGGAAGGCGTCGAAGTCGGCGAAGTGCCGGTGCAGGACGCCCTTGGCCACGCCGGCCTCGGCCGTGACGGCCCGGCTGGTCAGGCCGGTGGCGCCGGCCCGCATCAGCACCCGCACGGCGGCGTCGAAGAGCTGTTGCCGTGGATCTTGCAGCGCTACGCCAGTGGGCATCCGCCCACTATAGTGGGCGCATGGTCACTCAACCGCACCAACAGCGCCGCATCGCCGAGTCGTTCGGGGTCGACCCCGCGCGTTACGACCGTTCCCGCGCGCCCTATCCCGCGGCCATGATCGAGCGGATCGTGTCCGCCGCGCCCGGCGCCGACTTCCTCGACGTCGGCTGCGGCACCGGCATCGAGGCCCGGCAGTTCCGCGCGGCCGGCCGCCGGGTGCTCGGGGTCGAGGCCGACCCGCGGATGGCCGGCTTCGCCCGGGCCGGCGGCATCGAGGTCGAGGTCGCGAAGTTCGAGGAGTGGGAGCCGGCCGGGCGCGCCTTCGACGCCGTCGTCTGCGGCACGGCCTGGCACTGGGTCGACCCGGTGGCGGGAGCGGCCAAGGCGGCATCGGTGTTGCGGCCGGGCGGGGTGCTGGCGCCGTTCGGGCACGTGTTCGAGCTGCCGCCCGCGGCGGCCGAGGCGATGGCCGCGGCGTTCCGGCGCGTGGTGCCCGACTCGCCGATGCGGTTCGACGGGTCGATCCTGGACGCCTACCGGGGGCTGTACGACCGAGCGGCGGCCGGAATTCGCGAGGCCGGCGGCTTCGACGAGCCCGAGATCTGGCGGTACGACTGGGAGCGCTCGTACTCCCGGGACGAGTTGCTGGAGCTGCTGCCGACCTCGGGCGGACTCAGCAGTTTGCCGCCGGAGCCGGTGGCGTCGGTGCTGGCGGCGGTGGGCGAGGTGCTCGGCGACCGGATCACCCTGCCGTACGCCACCTGGGGTCTGACCGCGACAAAAAAGCCGATCAGAAAATAGCGAGCCGCCGCCGGTCCTGGCCGTTGATCGTGGTGAAGTCGCCGCCGGCCTCGAGGGTCCCGGTCGCCCGGTTCACGCTCAGCACGCGAACCCCGATGACGCCGTTGCCCTGCGGCGCCCAGGGTGACAGCGCGCCGGCGGCGGTGACCGCGGCCAGCTTGTAGCGCGGCTCCGAGCCGTCCACGCACGCGCCGTGCGCCCCGTTCTTGCTGGTCAGACAGGCGCTGTCGAAATGACCGCCGACGTAGGTGACACCCCGGTCGACGGCGATGGCCGCCGCGTCGCCGTCGAAGACCCGCTGCCAGCGCAGGGCGCCCGTGGTCGCGTACGCGATCGCCCGCCCGCCCACGCCCGCCGTGGCCACATAGATCCCGGCCGCGTCCAGCGCGACCGCCCGCACCTCGGCCGGCACCCGCGCCCGGAAGGTCTCGTCGACCACCCCGGTCACGCCGTGCACCGCGGCCAGCCGCAGCGTGCCCCGCTGGTCGTTCACGAAGTGGAAGGCGCCGCCCAGGTAGACCCGGTTGCCGTGGGCCGCGAGCGCGTGCACGGCGTCGTCGGCGGTGGGCCGCCACCCGTTGTCCAGCTCCCCGGTCTCCAGCGAGAACGCCGCGAGGTTCGACCGCACCTTGCCGTCCACGTCCACGAAGCTGCCGCCCAGGTAGAGCCGCCCGTTCCCGGCGGTCAGCGCGTACGCGGTGCCGGTGAGCGTGTGCCGGAACGGCAGCACGGTGTCGGCGACCGGGCTGAGCCGGGCCAGCGAGTCGCGGGTGTGCCCGCCGACCGCGTGGAAGTCGCCGGCCGCGTAGATGCTGTCGCTGGCGGCGGCCAGCGCCCGCACCGTGCCGTCGGCGGCCGGCGCCCAGCTCAGCAGCGCGCCGGTACGCGCGTCGAAGGCCGCGAGCCGCAGCCGCGGATAGCTGTGACCGTGGTACGAGGCGCTGGTGAACGCGCCACCGACGTAGACGACCGGGCCGACGTGCGTGATCGCGTAGACGCCGCCGTTGAAGGTGGGCCCGGTGTCGAGCGCCCGTCCGCCCACGGCGGTCGCCTCCGCCGGCAGGCCGAACAGGAGCAGGGCCGCGGCGACGGCACAGAACGCGAGCAGTTTGGGCACAAACCTCTAACCGTCACGCGTGCGGGAAAGTCTCGGCTCGTCCTCCAGGGCGGCCGCCTCGGCGTCCGCCACCAGCGACCGGGTGCGCAGGCCCAGCATGTCCAGCCAGTCGACGAGCTGGAAGTGAACGGCGTCGGGCCCGTCGAGCTCGGGGCGGGCCACCGGCCAGCGCGCCGGGTGCACCAGCACCGCCTCGGTCTGCCAGCCGCCGAGCCCGCCGTGCGAGCCGACCAGCTCCTCGAAGGCCGCCACCTCCTCGGTGACCGGGTCCACGCAGCTGATCAGGACGAGGTCGCCGACGTGCGCGGACTCCTGGTGCCGCAGCAGGTCGGCGCGGGCGTGCGGCCCGTACGGCAGCAGCGGGTCGACGCCCTCGACCGTGTTGTCGCGCAGCCGGTGCACTCCGGAGGTGCCGAAGACGACCGGACCGTCCTCGTCGCGTACGACCACCAGACCGACGCCCGGATGGGCCGCGAGGCCCGGAATCAACCTCGGGTGCGCGCGGTCGATCTCCGCCCGGGTCAGCCGGTGCCGGAACTCGGTCAGATAGAGCAGCGACAGGTTGCCCGACGAGACCACCATCGGCGGCGACCCGGCGCACAGCCGCTCCACCAGCTCGTCGAGCGTCTCGCCGTAGCGCTGGCGGAACGTCGCGCCCTGGCTCTGCCCATGATCGGAGAGCACCACGATGTGGTAGCGCCGGGCCGCCTCGCTCGCCAGCCGCTCCAGCACGCCCAGCATCCGGTCGAGGCTTTCCAGCTGCCGCATCGACTCCGGCCGCGCCGGGCCCGCGTGGTGCGCCACCTCGTCGTAGTCGACCAGGTCGCAGTAGATCGACGGCGCGCCCCGGGCCATCTGCTCGGCGATCAGCGAGATGTTCACGTCGCGCAGCAGCATCGAGGCCGGCCGCAGCGCCAGGAACGCGCCCGAGCGGCTGACCCGCGGCAACAGGTTGCGACGGCGCTGCAGGCGGGCCTGGTGCAGCTCGGTGATGACCTCGCCGACGCCGAGCACCAGCGCGCGGGTGAAGCCGTACGGCGAGGCCATGAACGCGGCCCATCCGCGGGCCGACCGGCCAGGCAGCGCCGCGTGGCTGACGGTGAGCAGGTTGACCACCGCGTCGCCGCTGAACGCGTTGCCGATGCTGACGCCACCGTCGCGGAGCAGGCCGCGCCCGTCGCTGAGGCGGGGCTCGATCATCGCCGCGTCCCGGGGCCGCGTGGAGACGATCAGCTTGCCGGTCTCCTTCTCGTACCAGCGGAAACCGGGGATCTGCCGGGTGGCGCCGTGCAGGATGCCGGCCTGCGAGGCGGGCGTGGTCGACGGCAGCCCGGTGTGCCAGCCGCGCATCGTGTGGCTGCCCGAGCGCAGCCAGTGCCCCAGCGTCGGGAGGTTCCCGGCGCGCACCGCCCAGCGCAGCACCGGCTCGGACAGCCCGTCGAACTGGATCATCAGCAGGCCCGGCTCGGTGCCCGGGCGGGGGCGGCGCAGGGTGAGGAACGGGCCGCCCGCCTGCCGCGCGCTGCGCCGGCGCACCCCGCGCATGAGCCGCTTGGCCTCCTTGACGAACGTGTCGTCGGTGCCGCTGTCGAGCATCCAGTCGAGGATGGCGGCAAAGATCACGGCCAGGATCGCGGCGACGACCAGCGTCGGCAGGCCGCTGATCCGGTTGGCCGGGTCGATCTCGAGCGCCACCACGATCACCACGATCTGGACGATCACGCCGAGCAGCATGGCGCCCCAGCCGCCGAGCGCGACGACGCCGACCAGCAGCAGCGGCCGCAGCACCGCGCCCACGCCGGCGACCAGCAGCACCAGCCCGAGCGTGTCCACGATGTCGGCGCTGGCCACGCCCGGCATCAGCCAGAGCGTCGCGGTGAGCACCACGAAGGTGACCAGGCCGCTGCGCAGCACGGCCCGGAGCCGGTTGAGAATCCGCCGCCAGCTCAGCAGTGCACGCAGCTCGGCTCCGCGGTCCCGGGTGGTCGGCGCGGGCGGGGGCTCATGCGGGCTAACGGCCACCGGGCAACAATCGCACAGCTTGCCGACCCGATGGCGTCGCGTGCCGGGAATCACCCTGGCACTCGCCCGGCTCTCCGGCGGCACTCCTTCGGGGGAGAGACGCGGCCGTGGTACCCCGATTACGGTCGGCCCAGTGCGTCTCTTGCTCGCCGCCGTGCTGTCGCTGGCGCTCTTCGCCTGCTCGTCGCCGCGGCCGTCACCCGCTCCCCCGCCACCCGGTCCCAAGGTGGTCGGGTACTTCACCGACTGGGGGATCTACGGCCGCGACTTCCAGGTGAAGGATCTCGACACCGACGGATCGGCCGACCGGCTCACCCATCTGGTGTACGCGTTCGGCCGGGTCACCGACGGCCGCTGCTCGCCCGCCGACTCGTGGGCCGACTACCAGAAGCCGATGACCGCCGCGGACAGTGTGGACGGGGTCGCCGACAGCCTCGACACCCCGCTGCGTGGCAACTTCGGCCAGCTCCGCAAGCTCAAGCGCGAGCACCCCGGCCTCAAGGTGATCTGGTCGTTCGGCGGCTGGACCGGCTCGGACGGCTTCACGGCCGCGGCCCGCGACCCGTCCGAGTTCGCCGACTCCTGCCACACGCTGGTCACCGATCCGCGCTGGGCGGGCCTCTTCGACGGGATCGACATCGACTGGGAGTACCCGAACGCCTGCGGCCTGACCTGCGACACCAGCGGTTCCGAGGGACTGGCCCGAGTGCTGGGCGCGCTGCGGGTCGCCTTCGGCCCCGACGAGGTGATCAGCGCGGCCGTCCCGGCCGACGTGGGCAAGCTGGCGAAGGCCGACTATCGGGCCGCCTCCCGCGAGGCCGACTGGCTGAGCGCGATGACCTACGACTACTTCGGCACCGGCGCCGACGGTGGTGACGACACGACCGACCAGCACCGCACCGAGCCCCACTCGCCGCTCACCACGTACCCCGGCATCCCCCGCGGCTCGGCGACCTCGTCCGCGACGATCGACAAGCTGCTCGCGCTGGGCGTTCCGCCGGCCAAGGTCCTGCTCGGCATCGGTTTCTACGGCCGCGGCTGGACCGGCGTCACCTCCGCCGGCCCCGGTGGCACCGCGAGCGGCCCGGCCGGCGGCCGCTACGAGAAGGGCATCGAGGACTACGAGATCCTGGCCAGGCGCTGCCCACCCACCGGCACCGCGGGCGGCACCGCCGTCGCACATTGCGGCACGCAGTGGTGGTCCTACGACACCCCCAAGACCATCAAGACCAAGATGTCGTACGCCCGGAGCAAGTCCTTGGGCGGAGCATTCGCCTGGGAGCTCTCCGGCGACACCTCCCACGCCGATCTGCTGACCGCGATCTCGACCGGCCTCACCAGCCCCTAGCCGATCTCGACCCAGACGTTGTCGAGGGCGCCGTTGAACTGGTCGTTGTCGGCGAAGGCGCCCTTGCCGCCGATGCTCAGCGGGCGCTCGTTGGTGACCGACAGCTTGGCGGGGACGGCGGTGCTGCCCCGCGCCACCCCGTCCACGAGGACGGTCAGCGTGGTCGCGGCCCGCCGGCAGGAGACCGCGTGCCACCGTCCGTCGGCCACCGAGACCGTGCTGGTGACGATCCGGATCCGGGGCTTCTTGTCGTCGACCAGCACGCAGCTGGGCCGGCCCGCCACGCCGTCCACCTGCAGCTTCCACTGGCTGCTGGTGGTGGAGTAGCCCTTCTGCACGATGTTCTGGCCCTTGCTGGTCTGCCCGGGCACGATCAGCACGTCCGCCCCGTACGCGATGTCGCGTGTCCCCGGGTTGAGGTCGGCCGAGCTGGGACTCTGCAGCGCCACGTGCGGGCAGACGGCGGTGGCGCAGTGTGCCGGGAAGGCGAGGGCCGTGCCCTGCCCGTGCACCACCGAGCGGACCGCACCGCCCTGGCCGGAGACGACGCTCAGCGTGTGCCCGTGCCCGGACTCGTCGAGGATCGCCCCGGCCCGGCCGTTGAAGGTGTACCGGGCGGTGACCACGCCGTTGTCGGGCACCACGGCCGGGGCGGGCGCCGGACCGGCGACGGCCGGAGCGGGCGTCGGACCGGCGACGGCCGGGATGGCGAGGAGGGCGGCGAACCAGCGTGAACCCATGCCCGAATTATTACTTGTGACGTTTATGTCCGAAGGAACAACCCCCCCGCGAACCGGCCGATCATGACTGCCTGAACGACCTAATCCGCGGGGCGACCAGTTCAACCGGCGTGCGCGACGGCCCCGTCGACCGGCAGGTCCTCCTTGCGCACCTGGATCAGCACCGCGGCGACCACGGCGGCGGCCAGGAGCATCACCGACGCCCAGGTGAACGCGGACGAGTAACCGTCGATCTGGGCGAGCAGCCCGATCTTCTGCCCGTCCTGCGGGCTCGTGGCCGACGGCAGGTGCGCCACCGCGTACGCGGTGATCGCGCTGGTCGCGATCGTGTTCAGCAGCGCCGTGCCGAGCGAGCCGCCCACCTGCTGGGTGGCGTTGAGCGCCGCGCTCGCCGCGCCCGCGTCGTGCTCGGGCACCCCGACCAGCGCGAGGCTGGACAGCGGCACGAAGGTGAAGCCGAGACCGAGGCCGAGGAAGAGCTCGGCCGGCATCAGGTGCACCCAGAACGACGTGTCCAGCCCGATGAAGCGCAGCGAGAACATCGCGCCGGCGGCCAGGATCGGCCCGACGATCATGAGCGGTTTCGCGCCGATCCTCGGCAGCAGGTTGCTCGCCACGCCGGCCGAGATCAGCACACCCACGGTCACCGGCAGCGCGGCGAGGCCCGCCTTGAGCGGCGTGTAGCCCAGCACGTTCTGCAGGTACAGGATCAGGAACAGGAACGCGCCGAGCAGGCCGGCGCCCACCAGCGCCGACGTGATGTACGCGCCGCCCCGGTTGCGGTCGGCCACGATGCGCAGCGGCAGCAGCGGGTTGCGGACCCGGGCCTGGATGATCACGAAGACCACGAGGAGCGCCAGGCCGCCGCCGATGAAGGCCAGTGTGGTCGGCGAGCCCCAGCCCTCGGCCGGCTTGGCCGCCTCGGTGAAGCCGTACACCAGCGAGGCGAGGCCGAGGGTGACCACGATCGCGCCGGGGACGTCGTAACTGGTCTCGCCATGCGCCCGGCTCTCCGGCACCAACGGGATGGCCAGGGCCAGCGCCACCAACGCGACCGGAATGTTCACCAGCAGGCACCAGCGCCAGTTCGCGTACTCGGTGAGCACGCCGCCGAGCAGCAGGCCGACCGCCGACCCGCCGCCGGCGATCGCGCCGTACACGGCGAACGCCTTGGCCCGCTCGCGCGCCTCGGTGAACAGCACGGTGAGCAGCGCCAGCGAGGCCGGGGCGAGCAGCGCGCCGAACGCTCCCTGCAGGGCCCGCGCCGCGAACAGCATCGCGCCGCTGGTCGCCAGTCCGCCGAGCGCGGACGCCGCCGCGAAGCCGATCGCGCCGACCATGAAGGTGCGCTTGCGTCCCCAGTAGTCGGCGATCCGCCCGCCGAGCAGCAGCAGGCCACCGAAGGCCAGCGTGTAGGCCGTCACCACCCACTGCCGGTCGGCGTCGGAGATGTCCAGCGCCTTCTGCGCGCTGGGCAATGCGATGTTCACAATTGTCGCGTCGAGCACGACCATCAGCTGGGCGATCGCGATGACGCCGAGCGCCACCCAGCGCTGCGGATGCGGCCCGCCGGAAATCCCGGTGGCCCTTTCGACAGTTGACGTTTCAGCGGCGGCGGTCATCGAATCGCCCTTCCCCGAGGCTCCCCTTAAAGCGCGATGGTATTCACGGGGAAATCGAAAACCGCCACTTGAGCTGGGTAATGAGACGCTACTAACGCTCTCAGCGCAGTCTCAGGAAAATGTTTGTGTGTGCTACGACTCAGGCGATTGACTTTCCAGCGGAACCGCTTCTCCGGGAATGAGTCCGAGTTGGACGCCATGCCGGCCGAGAAGCGAATCGAGCAGCCAATCGCCGGCCACCCGCACCCGGTTGCCCGGCATCGACAACAGGTGGTATCCGCGGGTGACCACCTTCGCCGGGAATCCCTGGATCGCGACGCCGAGCGGGTTCGCGGCCGAGTCGAGCCCGCCGAGGTCGACCACGAAGCCGAGATCGTGGTGCTTGTACGCCCGCCGCCGGCCGTGGCCGTACGACGCCGCGATGTTCAGCGCCGCCGCCGTCCCGTGCCGCGTGGCGTGCTGCGCGGTCATCCCGGTGAGCTCGCCGGGCATGGTCAGGTCGGGCACCGCGGCCGCGTCGCCGATCGCGTAGACGTCGGGGTATCCCGGCACGGTCAGGAACTCGTCGACCACGAGCCGGCCCTCGCGGGTGGGCAGGCCGACGTGGTCGACCAGCGGGTCGGGCCGCACGCCGACGCACCAGATAAGCGAGCGTGTCGGCACGTACTCCCCTGTGGACAGATGCACACCCTCCGGGCCGGCATCCTGCACGCTCGTCCTGGTGAGGATCTCCACGCCGCGCTCGCGCAGCACCCCGTCGGCGGCGTCGGCGAGCCGGCGGTCGAGCGAGGGCAGCACCCGGTCGGCCGTGTCGACCAGCAGCCAGCGCGGCAGGCCCTCCAGCTCGGGCCAGGGCTTGACGAGGTCGTTGGTGTAGAGCACGCCCTGCGCCGCCACCTCGGTGCCGGTGTAGCCCGCGCCGACCACCACGAAGGTGCTCCGCGCCCGCCGCTCGGCGTCGTCGGCCGCGTTGGCGGCCATCTCGATCTGCCGGGTGATGTGGTCGCGCAGGTAGAGCGCCTCGGAGATGTTGCGGAACCCGTGGGCGTACTGGGCCACCCCGGGCACCGGCAGCAGCTTGTTCACGCTGCCGACCGAGATCACCAGCCGGTGGTAGCCGATCTTGCCGGTGCCGCCCTCGGGGTCGGTGTAACTGACCGTACGGCCGTCCAGGTCGAATCCGTCGGCCTCGCCGAGGATCACCCGCACCCCGGGCAGCGCCGTGGCCAGCGAGACGGTGACCCGGCGCGGCTCGAGCAGGCCGGTCGCGACCTCGGGCAGCAGCGGCAGGTAGAGGAAGTAGTCGGTCGGGTTGATGATGACGATCTCGGCGCTGCCGTGTGACAGCTTGGCCAGCTTGCGGGCCGCCGCGAACCCGGCGAACCCGGCGCCGACGATCACGATCCGGGGACGTGCCATGCCGTTCCTCCCGTTCGAGTCGCGTCACCCCGACGCTATCGAATACCGCGGCCGCGTGAAGTGATGAACGACTCGATGGCCGTTCGGCCACCTCGGAAATCCACCTTTCGGCCGTCGACCGCCGAGGGGTGAATTCACGTCTTCGTATGTGTCGGCCGGTGCCCACACGGGGAGGCATCGAACGGCGGGGGCCCCACGGGGTTGCTGGGGCGATCGTTTGGGCGAAGGGGGGAGGCGTGACGACCACCGCGGTACTTGAGCCGCGTGGGTACGCTCACGTCTCCCACCACCCCCCGATCGGACACCTCATGGACGCCCGAGAGGCCGACTATGCGCAGTTCGTCCGTGCCCGGACACACGCATTGTTGCGCTCGGCGTACCTCCTGACCGGAGATCAACATCTCGCCGAGGACCTCGTGCAGGAGGCGCTCGCGCGTACCCATCGGGCCTGGCTGCGCCTCGAGAAACCGGAGAACGCCGAGGCGTACGCCCGGAAGATCATGTATCACGCCCAGGTCTCGCTCTGGCGGCGGCCGAAGGTGGCCGAGGTTCTGCCCGGCGAGCTCGTGAGCGAGCCGGCCGGCGACGACGAGGCCGAGGCCGCCGTGCAGCGCCTCACCCTGCGCCGGGCGCTGCTCGCGCTCACCGCCAGGCAGCGCGCCGTGATCGTGCTGCGGTTCTTCGAGGACCACACCGAGGCCGAGGCCGCCCAGCTGCTCGGCGTCTCGGTCAGCACGGTGAAGACGCAGACCGGCCGCGCCCTCGAGCGCCTCCGCGCGCTCGTGCCCGACCTGGGCGTGCTCACCTCGGAGAAGCACCGATGAGCGACCGCCTGCGTGACGCGCTGCACGATCTGGCCGACGCGGCCGAGCCGGCCGACCTCTACGACGGCTCGGTCCGCCGCTCGCGCCGGATAGCCCGCCGGGAGGCCACGATCGGCACCGCCGCCGCCCTGGCCGCGATCGCGCTGCTGGCCAGCGGCCTGTGGCGGATGCCCGGGCACGAGACGAAAGGCTCGCCGACCGCGCTGCACCCGTCGGCCGCGGCGACGCGCGCGCCGCTGCCGACGACCGCGCCGCCGCCGGCCCACCACTCCCCCGCGCCGACCCATCACGCGGCGGCCAAGGCCAGCCCGACCGCGCGGCGCAAGAACCAGCCCCGGGTCGCCGCGTCCACCGCCACCCCGCGATCGCGCGCGCTCGCCGACCTGCCCGGCCACGTCTTCTACCAGCAGCCGGGCGCCGACCCCGACGTGCTGCGGCTGTCCCCCGCCGACGGCGCCGTCCGGACCGTCCTGCCCCGGGCGCCCTCCCCGGTCGGCATCTCGCCCGACGGCACCAGCATCGCGTACGCCGTGAGCGGCACCCTGCTGGTCGAGCGCGACGGCGGCCCACCGGAGCAGGTCGCGACCGGCGTGAGCACCGATGCGCAGCCGCCCGCGTGGTCGCCCGGCGGCGATCGGCTGCTCGTCGACGCCAGCACGCCGGCCGTCCTGCAGGTCGGCTCGGGCACGCTCACCCCGCTCGCCGGCACGCTGGCCGACGGCCGGCATTTCCGCTGGTCGGGCGATGGCAGCGCGCTCGTCTACGCCACCTCGTACTGCGTGCTCAAGGTCGCGGCCGGCGGCTCGGACACGGCGGTGCCGGTGCTGGGCGACAAGCAGCCGGCCGACAACCCGGACGGCCTGGCCGCCTGCAAGCCGACCAGCGTCGACGCGACCGGCGGCCGGGTGACCGTGCCGCTGCAGAGCACCGGCGAGACCGGCGCCGACGGCGCGGACACCGCCGATGCCGTGGTCGACACGGCCACCGGCGACGTGGTTCCGCTGCCGGTGGCCGGCAGTGTGGTCGGCACGTACTTCGCCCCGGACGGCGACCTGCTGGTGCGCGCCCGGCACGGCGAGCGGACGACGCTGTCGGTCTTCACTCCCGACGGCCGCTTGCTGGTGCAGGCCACCGAGCCGCGCGAGCTGGCCGGCCTCGATCTGCTGGCCTACACGCGTTAGTCCTTCTTGCGGCCGAAGAGCTTGAAGCCGCGTTTCCTGGGGGCGGCCTCCCGGGCGGCCTCGCCGTTGAGCACGGCCAGCCGGTGCTGGGCCACCGGGTTGTCCGGCTCCATCCGCAGCGAGGTGAGCAGCGCCTGCCGGGCCTGGTCGGTATGGCCGAGCGCGTCCAGCGCCAGCCCGTGCGTGAAGTAGTAGTGCGCCTCGCCGGGATCGAGCCCGATCGCCGTACGGGCGGCCTGCTCGGCGTCGGCGAACTGCCGCTCGGCCGAGAGCAGCGCCCAGGCCACCCGGTCGTGCCAGAGCGGGTTCGCCGGCTCGGCCACCACCGCCCGGTACGCCATCGTGATCGCGTCCTCGTGCCGGCCGAGCAGGCTGAACGCGCGGCTCGCGATGGCCGGCGCGCGCGGGTCGTCCGGGGCGAGCGCGATCGCCCGGTTCGCCGCGTCGAGCGCCGCCTGGTTCTCGTCGAGCGCGAGCCGCAGCCGGGCCATCAGGTTCCAGCCCTCGACCGACGACGGATCGGCGGCCAACGACGGCTCGAGCGCCCTGACCGCCTCGGCCGGATCCATCCGCTCGAACAGCGCCGTGGCCCGGGCGATGCCGAGCTCGACGGCGGCCCCGGGTGCGCCGGTCTGGGCGAAGTCGGACACATGACTATCTTCGGCGATTTGCCCCCTTTAGGAGCGGATTCCGCGGAACCTCCCCCGACGGGCCCGGCGGCGGCGCGTCAGTATCACGAGGCAGATCACGGCCGTGAGAACCAGCAGCAGGGCGCCCACCGAGAACCACCAGGCCTCGTCGCTCGCGTCGATCTCCAGGACGATCGCGGCGACCACACAGCCGATCACCACCCACCACAGCACGATGCTCACCCGGTCGACCGAGACGTTCACCCCGGCCGAGCGGACGTGCGCGTTCGACGCCGAGACGGTCAGCAGCCGCACCGCGAAGCCGCCGATCGCCGCGATGCCGAGCAGCCATGGCAGCGAACCGGCCGGCGCGACCGTTGACGCCAGCAGAAGAGCTAGGCAGATTGCGGCGCCGATCGCGGCGATCCGCTGCCGGCCCTGGGTGAGCACGGTCAGCAGGTACGCCCGGAGCGAGCGATCCAGGCGCACGACGAAGTACGCGGCGAACAGCATCGGCGCCAGCGCGGCCGCCCCCGCCACCACCCGCGCGCCACCGACCGAGAACTCGGTCATCCGCCAGCCCACGTACGCGAGCACGGCGAGCAGCACCGCCGTGTAGACCAGGAACCGCCGCAGCGCCACGTCGAGCATGAACCGGCTGGCCTGCTGCCGCGGGTCGGCCCGCAGCGCCCCGGCCAGCCCGCTCGCGCCCCGGGCGAGCCGGCCCAGGGCGAACGGGTTGCGGTGCACGACGTCCAGCGTGGCCAGCTCGTGCTGGGCCACCGCGTTGTCCGGCTCGAGCGCGAGCGCGTCCCGCAGTGCCTGCCGGGCCCGGTCGGTGTAGTCCAGCTGCTTCATCACCATGGCGTAGGTGATCCGGAAGTCGGCCTCGTTCGGGTCGAGCTGCACCGCGAGCCGGGCGGCGTGCTCGGCCTCCACTCCGCGCTGCCCGTCGCCCAGCAGCGCCCAGGCCACCCGGTTGTGCCGGTACGCGTTTTCGGGCTCCAGCTCGGCGGCCCGCTGGGCCAGGCGCACCGCGTCGTCGTGCCGGTCGAGCCCGGTGAACGCCCGGCTGAGCGCGCCGAGCGCCTCGGCCGACTCCGGCGCGACCAGCACCGCCTGATGCGCGACCCGGAAGGCCAGCTCGGGCTGCTTGAGCGCGAGCTGCGCGTGGGTCATCAGCACCAGCGCGCGCACGTTGTCCGGCTCGGCCGCCAGGACCGGGCCGAGCAGCTCGGCGGCGGACGAAGCGTCGCCGCGCTGGAACTGCACGGCCGCCATGGCGACGGCCGTGCCCGCCTCATTCATTACTGAACCGTAGTCGGCAGCCAGCCGGCCGAGCGCGTGTGGTCGTGCGGCTCGAACCACGGCATGGTCGCGAACGCGCGTACCGGGAACGTGCCGACCCCGCTGATCCGCGGCGGCGCGGCGGTGAACCGGGCGCCGGTCGGCGGGAGCTGCTCGAGGCCGGTGAGGTGCTCGACGATCGGGATGCCGGCGGCCAGCAGGATTGTGTGCGCGGGCCGCTCACCGCCGCCGGCCGCCGACATGTCGTCGAGGTTTACCGAGTCGATCCCGACCAGCGCCGCGCCCCGCTCGACCAGCAGCCCGGCGGCGTCCGCGGTGAGGTACGGGTTGTCCTCCGCGTACGCCGGCGTCCCCCAGTGCCGGTCGCCGCCGGTGTGCAGCAGCACCGCGTGCCCGGCCACGGTCAGCGGCTCGAGGTCGCTCGCCTCGACCGCCCGCCGGCCCTCGCCGATCGTGCGGACCACCACGACCGGCAGCCCGGCGAGCCGCTCGAGCGGCAGGCCGGCCAGGTCGGTGCCGCCCTCGTAGCGGTGCCGGGGGCTGTCGAGGTAGGTGCCGGTCTGCCCGATCAGGTCGACCCGGTCCATGCTGAACTCGGTGCCCTCGGCGTACCGGGAGCGCGACTCGGCCCAGGTCAGGTGGGGGCTGATGGCCGGGCCGGGCACCCCGGGGAACGTGGTCATGCCGTCCGAGATGACGTGGCTGAGCTCGACGAACTCGAGGCGGATCGGCGAGTGGCCGCTCGGTTCGGCCTGCTCGCCGAAGACTCGGACCGAGTCGAGCTCGACCCGCTCGACGTCGCGCAGGCCGAGCGCGGCCACCAGCAGCGCCGAGATCTCGGCGTGGGTGACGTCGGCGTGCGGCACGTCGATCCGCAGGCCCTGGGTCCGCAGGCTCCCGCCGCTGGTGAGGGTGACGGCGGCCTCGAGCTCCGCCCGGTACTGCAGCACGGCTGGTCCCCTATCGCAGTTTGATGATCGCTTCCACGATCAGCCAGATGCCGAAGATAGCGAAGAGCGCGGCGGCGCCGTACTTGATGGCCTTCTCGGGCAGGTGCCGGCCGAGCAGCCGGCCCACGAGGATGGCGAGCGCGTCGGCGGCGACCATGCCGATCGTCGAGCCGAGCCAGGTGCCGAACCAGCCGTGCTGGGTGGCCAGCGTGATCGTCGCGAGCATCGTCTTGTCGCCGAGCTCGGCCAGGAAGAACGCGCCGCCGACCGCGAGGATGGCCGATCCGGTCGTCCGGTTGGCCTTGGTCTTCTCCTGCTCGGTGAGCTCGTCGCCGCGCAGCGTCCACGCGCCGAACACCAGGAACGCGATGCCGGCGATCAGCGAGATCCAGCCGGTCGGGAGGGTGGCGCCGAGGCCGTAACCGATGCCGACGGAGACCGCGTGCACGAGGGCGGTGGCCACCGTGATGCCGATCAGCACCGGCACGGGCTTGAACCGGGTCGCGAACGTCAGCGCCATGAGCTGCGACTTGTCACCCAGCTCGGCCACGAAGATGACCGCAAAGCTGATCGCCAGCGCGGCGAGGAAACCATTCACGAAAAACTCCCGGTGCTTCGGACCGGGAGGAAGGCGCGGGGCGGCCTCGACCCGGCCGTCGATGATCAACAGCCAAGTCGAAGGTCTCGCTCGCCTCAAAGAAAGGCCGCGCGGCCGGACCTCGAAAGATCAGCATGTCGACCGCGGCGTTCGGAGCTACTCCCCTTCGCGAGATCAAGCATACCGGGCACATCCCCAACGCCACCCAGGTGGTAACACAACTCACCACCCGGGCGGTCGTTGGGTGCGTCACCGGCCGATGAGCTCCCGCTGCAGCTCGAGGCGGGTCTGGAGGGAGTTCGCGCGCTTCGCGGTGGCGGCGCCGTTGGCCGGGTTCGGCTGCGGGATCGGCGGGCATTTCTTGTCGGACCGGTCACCCCGCAACCGCTTCGGCAGTACGCCGGTGGCCAGGAACGAGGCGATCGCGTTGTCCACGCAGTCGTCGCCGAAGAGCGAGCCCGCGTGGGTGGTCCCGTCGACGCCCTCGATCAGCGCCGAGCGCGGGAAACGCTTGCGCACCTCGAGGCTGCCGGTGAACGGCGTGGCCGCGTCCAGCGTCTCGCTGATCAGCAGGATCGGCGGCACGGTCTCGCCGGAGACGCTGACCGGGATGCCCGGCGCGGCCGGCCAGGTGCGGCACGGCGCGTTGTACCAGGCGTTGGCCCAGGTCTCGAACGGCGCGCGGCGATGCACCTCCCAGTTGTCCGCGAGCCACTTCGTCCAACTCGTCGGCCAGGGCGCGTCGGTGCACTGGACGGCCAGGTACATCGCGTACCCGTTGTCGGCGCCCGGCGTCTGTGGGTTGTTCCGGTCGTAGAGCTTCTTGAGCGGCTCCGGGTCGTGCTTGCGGACCCACGCGCTGAACGCCTGCGCGATCTCCTCCCAGCCGAAGACGTAGTACCCGGCCTGCAGGAAGACGTCGGTGAACTCGGAGGAGCCGAGCACACCACCGGCCGGCGCCTTGTCCAGCTTGGCCCGCTGCGCGTAGTAGAGCCGCTCGACGGCCCGCTCACTGCGCCCGAGGTGGTAGATCCGGTCGTACTTGGCGAGCCAGGCGAAGTAGATCTTGATGTTCCGGTCGAACGCGATGTCCTGGTCGAGGTTCGAGTCGTACCAGACCCGGGCCGGATTGACGTTGCCGTCGAGGACCATCCGCCGCACCCGGGACGGGTACCTGGTCGCGTAGACCTGGCCCAGATAGGTGCCGTAGGAGAAGCCGTAGAAGCTGATCTGCGTGGCGCCGAGCGCGAGCCGGATGCTCTCCATGTCCCGCACGGTGTCCTGCGTCTTCAGGTGGGCGAGCAGCGGTCCGCCGGCCTTCGCGCAGTCCTTCGCGTACTTCTCGGCCCGGGTGAGCCAGGCCGTCTCGATCGCGGTGGTGCTGGGCACGTACGGCGGCCGGCGGTACCCGGTGTAGTCGCTGTCGCAGGAGAGCGACGGCTTGCTGGCGCCGACCCCGCGAGGATCAAAACCGATCCAGTCGTACGCGTCGCCGGCGCCCTTGGGCACCAATGAGCCGATCACCGCGAGCGTCTGCCCCTTCGCGCCCGGTCCGCCCGGATTGACCAGCATGACGCCCTGGTACTTCGCGTCCGGCACGGTGTGCTCGATCCGCGACACGGCCAGGTCGAGCGTCGGCCCGCCCGGGTTCTGGTAGTCGATCGGCACGGTCAGGAAGCCGCACTCGGCCTTGCGCGCCGCCAGCGACGGGTCGGTGCACGGCCCCCACTTGATCTCCGGATTGCCGGCCTTGTGGCGTCCTGGATCCGCCTGAGCCTCGGTCGCCGCGGCCCCGATCGCCAGCAAGGCGATCGTCATGCCCGCCGCCAGAAGTCTTCTCATCCCAGCCCTCTCGTGTCCGATTCGCCCCAATATGCTGGGGCGTGGGCGGTCGCATCGGGACCGTCCACGCCGGGGCGCACGAAAGAAACTGTTCGGACTACCGCTTACGGACCTGCTGTACCACGAGGGCCGTGGCGCCGAGAACGGCGACGGCGATGCCGTAGACCAGGGCGGTCGGGTGCAGGCCGAAGGAGGTCGCCGCGAATCCGGCGATCACCGCCGGGACGCTGAACGCCGTGTACGCGATCACCAGCGCCACCGCGAACAGCTCGCCCCGCTCGTGCGGCGCCGCCAGGGTCGCGAGAGTGCCGAACGAGGCCAGCGCCGAGGCGCCGAAGCCGATGCCGGAGATCACCGTGCCGGCCGCGGCCAGCGTGATGCTCTCCCACTCGAGACCGGCCACGCTGACCACCGAGCCCAGCGTGAGCAGCACGGCGGCCACGGTGAGCACGCGCGGGGTCGGGACCTTCCGCATCGCGTACGAGGTGATCGCGCCAGTGCCGCAGAGCAGGGTCACCACGAACCCGCCGACGAGGTGGTTGGTGAGCCCGAAGACGCCGGCCGCCACGGACGGGCCCAGCGACAGGTAGAGCCCGCCGATCGCCCAGCTGGCCACGATGATCGGCGCGATCGCGAGGAGGTCGGCACGCAGCCGGGACGGCACGCCGAGCCGCGGCGAGAGCGAAGCCACAGCGCCGGGCCGGCGGGCCGAGGTCTCCGGGATCCGGGCGACGACGTAGCCGGCCAGCACCATCGCGGCCAGCAGCAGCGCCCAGATCAGGTGAGTCGGCTCGGGGGCGAACTGGACGAGGGCACCGCAGCCGAGCGCGCCGACGGCCAGCCCGGCGACCGGGGCGATGCCGTTGATCAGGCCGGCGCGGCCGGGCGCGTGCGGCGGGTTCAGGTCGACCAGGGCGGCGCCGAGCGTGGTGAGCGCGGCGCCGGTCGCGATGCCCTGCAGCAGGCGGGCCACGAGCAGCACGGTCACGTCGCCGGCGGTGAGGAACAGGGCAAGCGACGCGGCCTCGAGCGTGATCGCCGCGGCCAGCACCGGGCGGCGGCCGACGTGGTCGGAGAGAGCACCGAGCGAGAGCAGCGCGCCGATCAGCCCGACCACATACACCGCGAAGACCACCGTGAGCGTGGTGGCCGAGAAGCCCCAGAGGTGCTGGTAGACGACGTACAGCGGGGACGGTGCGGCGGAGGCGGCCGCGAAGGTCACGAAGACGGCGGCGATCGCCGCGAACGCGACCGGGTGAGAAAGCCGCGCACGGCCGCGAACGGCCGGCCTGGCTTCGGCAACGGTGGTCATCTGGCGATTCCCTCCAACAGGAGAACAGACAGGTCTGTCTGCCTGCACGAGGGTAGACAGGTCTGTCTGGTATCGTCAAACGCATGTCCGCTGCATCACCTTCCGCGCCGGCCAAGAGGGCCACGGCCCGCGAGCGCCTGCTCGCCGCCGCCGATGAGCTCTTCTACGCCGAGGGCGTGCACACCGTCGGCATCGACCGCATCATCGAGCGGGCCGGCGTCGCCAAGGCCTCCCTCTACAGCAGCTTCGGCAGCAAGGAGGAACTCGTCCGGGCGTACCTCGAAGGCCGGCACGAGATCCGCCGCAAGCGCCTGCTGGCCGGTCTCGAGCGCTTCGACAACCCGCGCGACCGGCTGCTCGGCGTCTTCGACGTGCTCGGCGAGCTCACCGCCACGCCCGGCTTCCGGGGCTGCGCGTTCTACAACGCCAGCGCCGAGTCGGTGGCCGCGGGTGGCGCCGTCGAGCAGGTCTCGAACGCCAACCGTGCCTGGACCAGGGGCCTGTTCACCCAGCTCGCCGAGGACGCCGGGGTCGCCGACGCGCCCGCCCTCGCCGACCAGCTGATGATCCTTTACGACGGCGCCTCGGTCGGCGCCCGGATGGACAAGAACGCCGGCGCCGCGTCACTCGCCCGCCTGGTGGCCACCCGGCTCGTGGACGCCGCCGAGAAATGAGAATGCCCGCCGAACCGGCGGGCATCCTCCACTCCCAGAGGGTCTACTTCGAGAGGGTCTATTTCGAGTCGATCGGCTCGGCCACGCCCGTCGCCGGGGACAGCGGCTGCGCGTCGGAGACCTCGGCCTTGACCTCGGCCTCGCGGGCGACGAAGGCGGCCTCCTGGTCGGCGTCCGCGGCCGGCTTCTTGCCGCGGACGAGCGAGGCGATCGCGCCGACCACGAGGAGCCCGATGGCCATCCAGAAGACGATCACCAGGCCGTCGTGGAACGGCTCGGCGATCAGCCGCGGGAAGAACTCGAGGCCGGTGAGGTTGGCCGCGTTCGCCGGCGGCAGCGCGCCGAGCACCTGCGGCCCGAGCAGCTGGCCGATCGGGTTGTAGCCGAGGAACGCCGCGAACAGCGTGCCGACCGGCGGCAGCTGGGCGATCGCGCCGGCGGTGTCGGCCGGCACCCCCTGGCCGGTGAGTCCGGCCGAGAGTGTGTGCGGCAGCGAGTTGGCGAGGCCGGCCACCATCAGCGAGAAGAAGACGCCGATGGAGAGCACCATGCCGGCGTTCTGGAAGGTGGCCCGCATGCCGGAGGCAGCGCCGCGCATGTTGGCGGGGACGCTCGACATGATCAGCGACGTGTTCGGCGCCGCGAACAGGCCGCCGCCCAGGCCGTTGATGAAGATCAGGATCGCGAACACCATGTAGTTGAAGTCGCCGGGCAGCGCGAGCAGGCCGAGGAAGGACGCGGCCATCACCAGCAGGCCGCCGGCCGCGAACGGGCGCGGCCCGAACTTGTCGGACAGGTAGCCGGAGAGCGGGCCGGCCGCGAGGAAGCCGATCGTCATCGGGACCAGGTAGATGCCGGCCCACAGCGGGGTGGACTCGTAGCTGTACCCGTGCAGCGGCAACCAGATGCCCTGCAGCCAGATGATCAGCATGAACTGGAGGCCGCCGCGGGCCACGCTGGCCAGCAGGTTGGCCGCGTTGCCGGTGGTGAAGCCGACGTTCTTGAACAGCCCGAGCGGGAACATCGGCTCGGCGACCCGAGACTCGATGATCCCGAACGCGACCAGCACCAGCACGCCGCCGATCAGGCCGAGCAGCACCCACGGGTTCGTCCAGCCCTGGGTGTGACCGCCATAGGGCTGGATCCCGTACGTGATCGCGGCCAGCACCGACGTGAGGCCGACGGCGAACGTCGCGTTGCCCCACCAGTCGATCTTCGCGTGCCGGCGGACGCCGGTGTCGTGCAGCGACCGGTACGCCCAGATGGTGCCGAGCACGCCCACTGGGATGTTCACCCAGAAGATCGAGCGCCAGTCCCATTCGGCGAGCGCGCCGCCCAGGACCAGGCCGATGAACGAGCCGGCCAGCGCCGAGACGATGTTGACGCCGAGCGCCATGCCGCGCTGCGCGGCCGGGAACGCGTCGGTGATGATCGCGGCCGAGTTCGCCATCAGCATCGCGCCGCCGATCGCCTGCACCACCCGCCAGCCGATCAGCCAGAGCGCGCCGCCGCCACCGTCGAACGGGTCCAGCGAGAGGATGATCGAGGTGATCGTGAAGATCGCGAAGCCCAGGTTGTAGATCTTCACGCGGCCGTACATGTCGCCGAGCCGGCCGAGAGTCACCACCAGCACCGCGGTGACCAGCATGTACCCCATCAGCATCCAGAGCAGATAGCTGACGTTGCCGGCGTCGAGCGGGTTGACGTGGATGCCCTTGAAGATCGCCGGGAGCGAGATCAGGACGATCGACGAGTTGATCGTGGCGAGCAGGTTGCCGAGCGTGGTGTTCGACAGCGCGACCCATTTGTAGCGAGGGTGATCCACAGCGAGCACGCGAGTGTCCTTTTAAGTTTGGGGTTCAGATCAAGATGCGAGGAGGTCGCTCAGGTGATCGAGCGCGGGCAGGGCCGCCACCAGCGCGGCGTGCTCCTCGACCGGCAGTTGCTCGAGCAGCGCGGCGAGGGCCTGGGTGCGCCCCTCGCGCCGGCGGGCGACCGCCTCGCGACCGGCCTCGGTGATGGTGACGACCACGGCCCGGCCGTCGTCGGGGTCGGAGCCCCGGCGGGCCAGGCCCTCCTTCTCCAGGCGGGTGATCAGCTGCGTCATCGCGGGCTGGCTGACGCCCTCGGGAGCATGCAGCTCACAGAGCCGATGCGGCCCGCTGCGCTCGAGGCGGCGCAGGGTCGACGCGGCGGTGAGGCTCAGCTCCGAGCGTGGGGTGAGCCGGCGGAGCAGTTCGTAGAAGCGCTCGAAACCGGCCGCGATGGCCGCGTCCTCGGCCGTGATGGTTGTCTGCCGCACCCCATTTTTATATCACTGCCTTATGCATCTTTATCCCGGACGTGACGAAGCGCTCATCGTGCAATTCGCCCAAACGTGCCGTGTCGGCCTGCTCTCCCCGGCGCGGTCGTGGTGACAGCATGCCGTCATGGACGAGCAGACGTTCTGGGATCTGGTCGACCGGCTCGGCCCCGACCCGGCCGACGTCGACCGCCTGGTCGATGAGCTCTCCGATCACGGCGCCGCGGACATCCGGGACTTCGCCGACCACCTGGCCCGCGCGCTGCACGCGCTGGACACGCCCGCCCACTTTCGCGCGGTGGCGCCGTCCGGGGCCTCCTTTCTGGGCGTACGCTGCGCGGCCGTCGCCGCCGGCGCTCGGGCGTACCGGCACGTCCTGCGCGCACCCGCCCAGCTCGCCTCGTACGCCGACCGGCCGGGCGACGGGCTCCTCCCGGTCGCCGAGCGGGCCTTCCGCACCTCCACCCGCGGCGACTGGCAGCATCGCACCGAGGTCGGCACCAGCACCGGCTCCAACGCCGCCGCCTGGGGCGGCTCCTGGCTGCATCCGCACATGGGCACCACCGGCGAGGGTCACGCGCCGCAGGACTTCATGATCGCGTTGCGGCACGTGGCGCTCACCCTCGACGCCGACCCGGCCTGGCGCTCCTGGTGGGGGCAGTCCGGCCTGATCGCCTGCGAGCTGGGCATAGTCGCCGAGGGCAAGCTCGACCACCTGCGGCCCAGCGCCGACATCCGCCGCTGCGGCGACCGGCTGCGGGCCAACTTCACCTGCGCACTGCCGGTCGACGGCGCCGACCTGCCAACCCGGGCCGCCGTCGAGGTGCTGTCGATGTTCGAGGTGATCCGCCAGGCCATGTCCATGCCCGGCCTGCCGCCGACCCCGCCGGTGCCAACCCTGCCCTCCGACGCCCCCGACGTGCCCGTGACCACGAAACCGCTGCCCGAGCCGCCGGCCGAGCTGGAGCAGCAGGGCTACCTCACGCTCGCCCAGATCCAGGAGTTCTTCGGCTGATGAAGATCTATACTTCCCGGATATACACTCGGCGTATACGCTGAGGGTATGGAGACCCTCTCACGCCGAAGCTTCACCTCCGCCGCGCTGGCCGTGATCGCCGCCGTGCCGCTGGGCCTGGCCGACCGCGCCGCGGCCGCACCGGCCCGGCTCCGCCTCCCCGCCCCCACCGGGCCCTTTCCGATCGGCACCCGAGAGCTGCACCTCGTCGACCGCGCCCGCGGCCGCGAGCTGATGGCCAGCGTCTGGTATCCCGCCCGCGACATCCGGCGGCATCCGGTCGTCCCCTGGATGCGGCCGGCCGTCCTGCGGGAGCTGCTCGTGTCCGCGGGCTTTGCGGCCGACGCGGTCCTGAGCCCGCTGACGGCCGGCCACGCGGGCGCGCCGGTGCTCCGGCCGTCGCGCGAGCGGCTGCCGATCGTCGTCTTCTCGCACGGCGCGCACGATCACCGCGCCGACACCACGGTCACGGTGCAGGAGTTGGCCAGCCACGGGTACGCGGTGATCACGGTCGACCACACCGACGACGCGTTCGTCGAGTTTCCCGACGGGCGGGTTTTGGTCCCGTCCGAGGACCCCGCCAAGTCGCTCGGGCCCGACGACTTCGCCGCCGACATCCGGTTCGTGCTCGACCACCTCGACGACATCGGGGGCGGCGCGCTCGACCCCGGCCGGATCGGCATGTTCGGCTGGTCGAAGGGTGGGACGGCGACCGTGCACCTGATGTTCGCCGACCGGCGGATCCGGGCCGGGGTCAGCCTCGACGGCCCGATGGAGCCGGCCGTCGCCGGCGAGCTGGATCGGCCGCTCATGATGATGACCGCCGAGTTCACCCGGGCCGCCGAGCCGGCCGTCGCCGCGCTCTGGTCGCAGCTGCGCGGGTGGCGGCTGAACGTGCAGGCCGACGGTGCGGTCCATCGTTCGTACACGGACTACCAGGCACTTCTCCCGCAACTGGCGCGGGTGATCGGCATGAGCGACGACGAGCTGCGCGGGTGGATCGGCACGCTCGACCCGGGCCGGGCCGTCACGATTCAGCAGGCGTACCCGCTGGCCTTCTTCGACCGGCACCTGCGCCACCGCCCGAGCCGCCTGCTGAGCGGCCCGAGCCCCGCCTTCCCGGAGGTGACGTACCTGCCCTGATCACTCACACTCGCCCGGGACGTGGACCGGGAACAGGAGGTCGTCGAGGGCCGATTGAGTGAGCGGCTCGGCGAAGTAGTAGCCCTGCCCGAGCTCGCAGTTGCCGCCGGCCAGGGAGCTCAGCTGGCCGGCGTGCTCGATGCCCTCGGCGATCGTCGACAGCTGCAGGGCCCGGCCCAGCTGGATGATGCCGTGGGTGAGGGCGGCCGCCGTCGGCTCGTCCACCACGTCGTCCACGAAGGATTTATCGATCTTGATGATGTCGACCGGGAACCGCCGCAGATAGGCCAGCGACGAGTACCCGGTGCCGAAGTCGTCGATGGCCAGGCGTACGCCCAATGCCTTGATCGCCTCGAGCCGGCGGAGAGTCGCCGTGCGGTGGTCGACCAGGAGCGACTCGGTCAGCTCGAGGATCAGGCGATCGGCGGGCAGGCCGCTCGCGTCCAGCGCCGACTGCACCACCTGCGGCAGCACGCACTGCTCGAGCTGCACCGCCGAGATGTTCACGCTGACCGTCAGCGGTCGGCCGGGGCGGCGCTTGTTCCACTCGGACACGCGCTGGGTGGCCTCACGCAGCACCCACTCGCCGATCGGCACGATCAGGCCGGTCTCCTCGGCCAGCGGGATGAAGTCGGCCGGCGGCACGACCCCGCGGGTCGGGTGCTGCCAGCGGATGAGCGCCTCGACTCCGGTGATGTCGCCGGTGGTCAGGTGCACGATCGGCTGGTAGCGCAGCTCGAACTCGTGCCGCACGACCGCGCGGCGCAGGTCGGCCTCGAGGTCGATGGTGGCCTGGAACTCGGCCCGCATCGCCGGCTCGAACAGCTCGAACTTGTCCTTGCCGTGCTTCTTCGCCTGGTACATCGCCAGGTCGGCGTCGACCAGCAGCTCCTGGGCACTGTGTTCGCCGGGCCGGCTGTACGCGACACCGATGCTCGCGCTGACGTAGGCCTCGGAGCCGTTGAGGTCGAACGGCGCCCGGAGCTGTTCGAGCAGGCGCACGGCCACCGGCTCGGCGTCGTCCGCAGAGGACAGTCCGGGCAGCAGCACCGCGAACTCGTCGCCGCCGAGGCGGGCGGCGGTGTCGCCCTCCCGCAGGCTGGCCCGGATCCGGTCGGCGACGCCCATCAGCAGGTGGTCGCCGGCCGTGTGGCCGAGCGAGTCGTTGACGATCTTGAAACGGTCGAGGTCGATGAAGAGGACGGCCATCCCCTCGTCCTCGCCGGCCAGCGTGTCCTCCAGCCGGGTCTGGAACAGGGCCCGGCTGGGCAGGCCGGTCAGCGAGTCGAGGAACGCCTGGTTCATCGCCTCCAGCGTGCGCGCGTCGGTGAGCGCGAGGCTGACGTGCTCGGCGAACGCCTTCAGCATCTCCTGGGAGGGCTTGTCCCAGTCGCGCGGCCCGCTGAACATGCCGACGGTGAGGCTGCCGACCGGCCGCCCGTTCTCGTGCACCGGGGTCGACATCACCGAGCGCAGCTGCGCCCGGGTCATCGCGGGAAGGGCGATCGGCGACACCGCGTAGTCCTCGACCATCACCAGTTCGTCGCCGAGGATGGCCAGGCCGGAGGCGCCGCCGGCGGCCAGCGGCGTGCGCTGCATGCGGCTGACGAACTCGGACGGCACGCCGCTCGCGGCGGCCACGCCACCGGTGGTCGGGTCGTCCCGGTTGATCAGGTTGAGGCTGGACATGTCGCTGCCGAGCAGGTCGCGGGCCGCGGTGGTGACGATCTCGAAGATCCGGTCGAGCGGGTGGCGGCGGGCGATGGCCCGCTGGATCTCGGTCAGCTTCTCGAACAGCAGCTGGCGCTGCTGCAGGGAGTCGAGCAGGCGGTCGTTCTCCTCGGCGTAGCGCCGCTCGGACTCGAACATCTGCAGCGAGTTGAGGCTGAGCTCCAGCACGCGGGCCATGCCGCGCAGCAGCGTGACCTCCTCGACCGTGAACGGCGTCTCCCCGCGGCGGCCGAGGACCAGCAGCCCCGCGGCGCCGCCACCGATGGTCGCGAAGGTGACCGCGTGCGGGACACCGGCCACGTCGAGTGTGCTCCGCCGGCCGGCGGCGACCTCCCCGAGGGCGTACGCGGGAACGTCGCCGGCGTCGAGGCCGACCGCCGCGGCCACCCCGTCGTCGATCAGCAGCACGGCCACGTCGGCGTGGAGCGCGCGGGCGGCGCAGTCGACGGCAGCGTATTGCGCGGCCGGACCGTCGGGGCGGTCCGCGACCACGGACAGGAACTCCGTCAGTTGCTGAGTCGCTAGCACGGCATCCAAGTCGGCCGTGGCGGAGGCCACCTGAGAGAAAGCTTGGCCGCCCGAGCGGACATCGCCGGGCATGAAGTGGGCACGTTTCCGTCGGAAACGGTCAGATGATTTGTCTGTTTTACCCGATCTTAAGCCGTTATACGATGTGCGGCACGACCGGGTAACCGGGCAAGGATGTCACGCACTTGCCAGAACGGTGATGCGGGCCACACGATTTCCCCGGTGTTACAAATAGTCCACGGTTAATCCAGGTCGCGGGGCGGTTGGACGGGAGGTGCGGAGTTGAATGCGGACGAGCGGCACCATCAGATAGTCGCGCTGGCCCGCCGGCACGGCGAGGTCAATGTCGCCAAGCTCGCCGCGGAACTCAACGTCTCCGCCGAAACAATTCGACGCGACCTGCGGCTGCTCGAAAAGCACGGCCTGATCCGGCGCACGCACGGCGGCGCGTACCCGGTGGAGACCGCGAAATTCGAGACCGACCTGGCCATCCGCACCACCCGCGGAGTGCCGGAGAAGCGCCGGATCGCGGCCGCCGCGGTCAGCCTCATCGGCGACGCCGAGACGATCTTCATCGATGAGGGCTTCACCCCCCAGCTCATCGCCGAGGCGCTGCCCACCGACCGGCCGCTCACCGTGGTGACCGCCTCGCTGAACACCGCGGCCTGGATGGCCGCGTCGACCCCGGCCACCGTGCTGCTGCTCGGGGGCAGGGTGCGCGGCCGGACGCTGGCCACCGTCGACCACTGGGCGGCCGGCATGCTCGCCGGCTTCGTGATCGATCTGGCCTTCGTCGGCGCCAACGGGATCTCCCGCGAGTCCGGACTGACCACTCCTGACCCGGCGGTCGCCGACATCAAGGCGCACGCCGTCCGCTCGTCCCGGCGGCGGGTCTTCGTCGGCATACACACGAAATTCGGCGTCCGCACGTTCTGCAAATTCGCCGAGATAGCCGAATTTGAAACCCTGATCACGGACACCGCGCTTCCGCTTTCCGAGGCGCACCGCTACGCGAGGCTCGGACCGCAGGTCATCCGGGTCTAGCACGGAAATCGCTTTCCCCCAGCCGTTTTCGAATAAAACGGAGGTTCCACCATGCCCAAAAAACTCGCCATAGCGGCGACCGCTCTCCTATTCCTGACCACCGCCTGCTCGGGCGCCGGCTCGACCGGCGGCAGCAGCGGCGGCGGTGGCAGTGACAACACCATCACCGCCCTGATGGTCGGCAACCCGCAGATGGAGGACATCCAGAAGCTGACCGCCGACAACTTCACCAAGCAGACCGGGATCACCGTGAAGTTCACGATCCTCCCGGAGAACGAGCTTCGCGACAAAGTCACCCAGGACGTCGCCAACCAGGGCGGGCAGTACGACGTCGCCACGGTCGGCGCGTACGAGGTGCCGATCTGGGCGAAGAACAACTGGCTGCACGAGCTGTCGACGCAGGCCCAGGCGGACGCGAGCTACGACGCGGCCGACCTGCTGAAGCCGATGGTCCAGGCGGTCAGCGGCGAGGACGGGAAGATGTACGCGGCGCCGTTCTACGGCGAGTCCTCGTTCCTCATGTACAACAAAGACCTGTTCGCGGCCAAGGGCCTGACCATGCCCGACCACCCGACCTGGGCCCAGGTCGCCGACTTCGCCGCCAAGCTCAACGACAAGAGCAAGGGCGTGGCCGGCATCTGCCTGCGCGGCCTGCCCGGTTGGGGCGAGCTCTTCGCGCCGCTGACGACGGTCGTCAACACGTACGGCGGAACCTGGTTCGAAAAGGATTGGACGCCCAAGGTCAACGCACCCGAGTTCACCGCGGCCACCCAGTTCTACGTCGACCTGGTGAAGAAGTACGGCGAGTCCGGCGCGCCGCAGGCCGGCTTCACCGAGTGCCTGAACACGTTCGGCCAGGGCAAGGCGGCCATGTGGTACGACGCCACCTCGGCCGCGGGCACGCTCGAGGACCCGAAGGCCAGCAAGGTGTCCGGCAAGGTCGGCTACGTCTACGCCCCGGTGAACAAGACCGAGTACTCCGGCTGGCTGTGGACCTGGGCGTGGGCGATGCCCAAGACCACCAAGAAGGCGGACCCGGCCTGGAAGTTCATCTCGTGGGCGACCAGCAAGGACTACGAGAAGCTGGTCGGCGAGAAGCTCGGCTGGTCGCGGGTGCCGTCCGGCAAGCGCACGTCGACGTACTCGATCCCCGAGTACAAGGACTCGGCCAAGGCGTTCGCCGACGTGACGCTCGGCTCGATCGAGCACGCCAACCCGCAGAACCCGGGCCTGCAGCCGCGGCCGGCGCTCGGCGTCCAGTACGTCGGCATCCCCGAGTTCTCCGACCTGGGCACCAAGGTGTCGCAGGAGGTGAGCGCCGCCATCGCCGGCAGCACGACCGTCGACAAGGCCCTCGCCGACGGTCAGAAGCAGGCCGAAGACGTGGCGAAGAACTACAAGTAGATGACCACCACGGTCACCCGGCCGGACGTGCGGATCCAGCCGCCCGTCCGGCCGACCCCAAGGAAAGAGCGCTGGATACGCCGGGCTCCCCTGTTGCCGGCCCTGATCTTCGCGATCCTCATCACGCAGATCCCGTTCCTCTACACCCTCTACCTCTCCACGCTGCACTGGAACGCGCTCAAGCCGGGCAATCACCCGTTCGTCGGCCTCGACAACTACGTCACCGTGCTGACCGACGACCGGCTGCGCGCGGCGCTGGTCAACACGGTGATCCTCACGGCCGGCGCGGTGATCTTCTCGATGATCCTGGGCCTGGTGCTGGCCCTGCTGCTCGACCGCAGCTTCATCGGGCGACCGGTCGTCCGGACTCTGTTGATCACACCGTTCCTGGTGATGCCGATCGCGGCGGCGCTCCTCTGGAAACACGCGATCTTCAACCCGGCGTACGGCTTGATCAATGGGATTTTCGGCGGCTCGACCGACTGGATCTCGTCATACCCCAAGGCCGCCGTGATCACCACGCTGGTCTGGCAGTGGACGCCGTTCATGATGCTGATCCTGCTGGCCGGCCTGCAGTCGCAGTCGTCCGAGGTGCTCGAGGCGGCCCGGGTCGACGGCGCGAACGCCTGGCAGATCTTCCGCCGGATGACCCTGCCCCACCTGCGGCAGTACCTCGAGCTTGGCGGCCTGCTCGGCTCGATCTACCTGGTCAACACCTTCGACGCGATCTTCAGCATCACCCAGGGCGGACCCGGCACGGCAACCACCAACCTGCCGTACGAGATCTACCTGACCACGTTCCGCAAGTTCGAGTACGGCGAGGCGTCGGCGGCCGGCGTGGTTGTGGTGATCCTGACGATCATCGTGGCGACGTTCGCGCTGCGGGTCATCTCCAGCCTGTTCCGGATGGAGGAGGGCCGATGAACAAGCGCCTGAGCAACACGATCTGGGGCACCGTCGCCTGGATCGCCGGGATCATCTTCGTCTTCCCGGTGATCTGGATGGTGCTGACCAGCTTCAAGCAGGAGCAGGACGCCGCCAGCAACCCACCGTCCTGGGTCTTCACGCCGACCCTCCACCAGTACGCGCAGGTCTTCGACCGCAACATCACGCCGTTCCTGCTCAACTCGCTGATGGCCAGCATCTTCTCCACGCTGCTGGTGATCCTGCTGGCCACGCCCGCCGCGTACGCCCTCTCGATCCGGCCGGTCGCGAAGTGGACCGACTCGCTGTTCTTCTTCATCAGCACCAAGATGATGCCGGCCGTCGCGGCATTGCTACCGATCTATCTTCTGGCGAAGCATCTAGGGATGCTCGACAACATCTGGACCATGGTCATCCTCTACACGTCGATGAACCTGCCGCTCGCGGTCTGGATGATGCGGTCGTTCCTGCTGGAGGTGCCGCGCGAGGTGCTCGAGGCCGGCGAGGTGGACGGCGCGTCGCTGCCCACCTCGATCCGGAAGATCATCATGCCGATCGTCTCGCCCGGCCTCGCCGCGACCGCGCTGATCTGCTTCATCTTCGCCTGGAACGAGTTCTTCCTGGCCGTGAACCTGACCGCGACCGCGGCCGGCACCGCGCCGATCTTCCTGGTCGGGTTCATCTCGTCCGAGGGGCTCTTCCTGGCCCGGCTGTGCGCCGCGGCCACCCTGGTCTCGCTGCCGGTGCTGATCGCCGGCTGGGTGGCGCAGAACAAGCTGGTCCGCGGCCTGTCGATGGGAGCCGTCAAGTGAAAGCAGCCGTCGTCGTCACCCCCGGGACGATCGCGATCGAGGAGGTACCGGACCCCGTTCCGGGACCGGCCGAGGTCGTGGTCAGGCCGGCGGCGGTCGGCATCTGCGGCACCGACCTGCACATCATGGACGGTGAGTTCGCCCCCGCCTTCCCGATCGTGCCCGGGCACGAGATGGCGGGGGAGATCGTCGCGGTCGGGTCGGCGGTCACCGGTTACGCGGTCGGTGACCAGGTGGCCGTCGACCCGTCGCTGTACTGCGGTCACTGCTACTACTGCAAGCGGGCCCGCGGCAACCAGTGCGAGAACTGGGCCGCGATCGGCGTCACGGTCAGTGGCGGCGCGGCGGAATTCGTCGCGGCGCCGATGGCCAACCTGTTCAAGCTCCCGCCGACGCTGGCGGCGCGGGACGCGGCGCTGATCGAGCCGCTCTCCTGCGCCGTGCGCGGCTTCGACGTGCTGCCCCGGCTGCTGGCCTCGTCGTACCTGATCTACGGCTCCGGGACGATGGGCCTGATGATGCTCGAGCTCGCGAAGCGGTCGGGAGCCGAGTCGGTGTCCGTGGTGGATCTCAATCCCGAGCGCCTGGCCACGGCGTCCCGGCTCGGCTGCTCCGCAGCCGTCACATCGGCCGACGAACTGGTCGCGCCACGCGGTTTCGATGTCGTCATCGACTGTACGGGGGCAGAGGCCGCCATTCGGGATGGACTGGGGCGCGTCGGTCGGGGTGGCACCTTCCTGCAGTTCGGGGTGGCGAGCTACGACGCCCGGGTGGCGATCGAACCGTACGAGATCTATCGGCGGGAGATCACCATCACCGGGTCGATGGCCGTGCTGCACAGCTTCGACCGCGCCGGGCAGATGCTCGCCGCCGGAGTCCTCGACCCATCGATATTTGTCTCTCACCGACTCCCGCTGACCTCGTACGCGACCGCGCTCGATCAGTTCCGTCGGGGCGAGGGTCGGAAAATCCTCATCGAACCCTGAGGTCGGGGCCACTTTATGCCAACCCTATGACCGAAAGTGAGTGAGTCGATACGGGTAGTTGTCAGATGCCTACCCCATGAGGCTCAATGGATCCGTGGGCACACTCGAAGATCCTCCGCCGCCCCCGGAGGCGCTCGGGTTCTCCGCGCCCTCCGAGAGATCGGGCGCCGGTCTGAGCACGGCCCGCATCGGCGCGACCGCCGTGACGTTCTTCGCGATCGCGGCCGCCGCTCCCCTTCTCGTCCTGATCACCGTCGTGCCCGCCGCCTACGCCCGCGGCGGCGGGCCGCTCGTGCCGCTGTCCTTCGCCGCCGTCGCGGTCGTCCTGCTGTTCCTCGCGGCCGGGTACGCCGCCATGGCCCACCGCGCCCCCTATGCCGGCGCCCTGTACGCCTACATCTCGCGCGGCCTCGGCCGCCCGTGCGGGGTCGCCGCGGCCTGGCTCGCGCTCGCCTCCTACCACGCCCTCCAGCTGGGCATCTACGGCGTCGCCGGGGTCGCGGCCGCGCCGCTGCTGCACAGCTGGTTCGGCGTCGAGGCGCCCTGGTGGGCGGTCGCCGCCGGCTGCTGGCTGATCGTCGCGGTCTTCGGCACGGTCCGCGTCGAGATCCTCAGCGGCCTGCTGGCCCTGCTCGTGCTGGCCGAGATCGCGGTCGCCGTGGGCTACGCGACCGCCAGCGTCATCGGCCCGGCCGGCGACCGGTTCCCGCGCGACTCGATCGTGCCGGCGCCGGCGATCGACCGGCCCACGCTCGGCCTGCTCCTCGCGGTCGGGGCGCTCGCCTTCGTCGGCTTCGAGACCACGGGAACGTACGCGGAGGAGACGATGCGACCGCGGCGGGAAGCGGGCCATGCCACGTACGCGTCGATTGTTGTCCTTGCCCTTGTTCTGATCTTCGCCTCATGGTCGGTGAGTGTCGGGGCCGACCCCGGCCAGGTCACCGCGCTCGCCCGGGCCCGCGGCTCGGAGCTGTTGTTCGACCTCGCCGGCGCCCGCCTGGCGCCGTGGGCCGTCACCACCGGCCGGATAGTGCTCCTCGCTGCCCTGGTCGCCGCCGCGCTCGCCCTGCACAACGCGATCGCCCGCTACCTGTACGCCCTGGCCCGCGAGCACGTGCTGCCCGCGCCGCTGGGCCGGGTCGCCCGCCGCACCTGGGCGCCGCGCACCGCCTCGCTCACCCAGTCGCTGATCGCCGGGGTCGTCCTCGCGGCGGCCGCCCTCGCCGGTGTCCGATCGCCGGCGGTGGTCGCGCACCGCCTCAGCGTCGTCGGCGGCCTCGGCGTCCTCGTGCTGCTGCTGGCCACCGCGCTCGCCGCGCTGCTGCACCTCAACCGCGTGCCCAACGGCGAGGGCACGTGGGGCCGGTTCCTCGCCCCGATCCTGTCCACAGTGGGCCTCGGCACGCTGTGCTACCTGGCGTTCTGGAACATCCCGTCGCTGCTCGGGGTGCCGCCCGACTCGACCCTCGTGTGGTTCGCGCCGGCCGCCCTCGCGACGGCCGCCGGGGCCGGGCTCGTGCACGGGGTCGCCTTGCGCGGGGTCCGGCCCGAGCTGTACGCGGGCGTCGGGCAGGGCGGGAACGCCGTGATCGTGACACCGAGAGTGCCGCGTCCCCGGGAGCCGGGGGCGCATCGACCGGAACGGGTGAATCGCTGACTGACGGGAGGTGACCGGACTTGTCGACCTTTACCCTGGCTCTGCCGTTGACGTTCAACGGCCGGGCCGCAACGGTTTCGCCGGCGGCGCTTCTGCCACCGGCCGCCGCCAGCCGGGCGGGGCTGGTGGCGGAGCGCGAGCGGGTCTGGCTGCTCGGGCTGGACGCGGCAACCGGGCGGTTCCGCCCGAACGAGTCGGAGACGGCGGTGCTGATCGAGACCACCCTGGGCGTACGCCTGACCCGCGCACCGCGATGGTCCCGCGCCGACTGGTTCGACCAATATGGAGTGTCGTACGACGCGGTCGGACCGTTCGCGGCCGGCCGTTTCGATCAGCAGTGGCGGCGCTTCTCCGAGCAGATCCTGCTGCACCTGCGCAAGGCCGACATCGTCCCGGTCGACGTCTCCCTGTTCACCCGCGCACAGGCCGAGACCGTCGAATCGTTCATCGGGGGCCACCGGCTGGGCCCGCGCGTCTTCACCTTGGGGCACACATGGCTGCGCTGATCATGGTTCGCCCCGACCGCGACTGGCAGTCCTCGGGTGGCCTCTTCGACTGGACCCTCGAATACCTGATCCCCCGCCTCGCCGACGAGAAGACCGCCGAATGGCTGCGCACGATCGTCGACGAGAACCTCGGCAACCTGTGGATCCCCGACCTGCCCGACGAGGCTCAGGAGGAGATCTACGACCTGCTCCGCGCCGGCGTGGTCGCCGCCGCCGCGCACGAGCTCCCACCGGCCGCCGTCGACCAGCTCCGAGAGCTCGTAGCGCTCACGTATTGAACGGCCGTCCCGCGCCCGGGAGACTCGGCTCCCGGGCGCGGGACGGGTCATGCGGCTCGGTAGGCGTCGATGATGGTCTGCTCGATGCCGCTGCCGGCGCTGCCGGTGGCCGCTACGCGCAGCGACACGGTCTGGCCGGCGGCCGGTTGCGGCAGCTGGGCGCGGTAGACGCCCGCAGCGGTCCGCCGCGCCGCCGCCGGGAGCCACGTGGCGCCGCCGTCAAGGGAGACGGAGACCTTGAAGTCGGTGACCACCTGCGGGCGTACACCCTGGGATTGAAGCACCGAGAACGTCGCCTGGCCGGAAGCGAGCGGGTGGTTGGCCGCGTCCAGCGGCAGGTTGTAGTCGACGGACAGCAGCGGCAGCGGAGTGCTACCCGTGCCGGACGGGCCGGACGAGCGGAACGTCCACTGTGTCGTCGTCCGGGTGGAGACCGGCAGCGCCCCGCTCGCGTCGACGTCGAAGGTCAGCCGGTACGCCCCGGCCTGCTTCGGAACGGCGAAGTCGGCGATCGAGTCGTTCACCTCGCCGATTGGCCGGCCGTCGCGGGAGAGGCTCAGAGTGACGCCCAGGTCGAGGCCGAAACCACCCTGCAGGCAGTCGAAACGGCCGTGCCGGTCGACGAGGGTCACCAGCTCGACATGCATGTTTCCGCTGGTGCGCGACGGCTGCGCCGGAACGCACCCGCTCGGCGAGCCGGCCGGGTCGTCGAAGAAGTCGGAGCGCAGCGGCTGCCGCAGCCACGTCTTCTCCTGCCGGCTGCCGGACCGGTAGGTGCGCAGGCCCTCCTGGCTGACGACCCCGTTCCAGAACGCCTCGTCGATCCAGGTGACCCCGGGCGTGACGTAGTCGGTGCGGTACCCGCTGACGTCATCGGTCTCGTTCTCGGCGACGAACATGCCCTCGGGACTGAAGCCGTACCGCTTGTGCCCGGTGACCGAGTCGGGGATGTCGACCTGGTGGAAGTGCTGGTCGATGCGGGCCAGGCCGGCCTTCTCGGCCGGGCCGACCCGGTAGGCCGGATCGGCCGGGATCCCGTTGCCGTACGCGTGGACGAGGTCGTAGACATCGCCGTTCGCGGCCCGCAACCCGAACCCGCCGTAGGTGCGGAAGGTGCCGATCGCCGCGCCGTCGTTGGGCACGACGAAGACGTTCCGCGCCGCATCGCCCCAGCCGAACGCGAAGTCGTTCCAGGCCTGACCGCGCCGGCCCGCCTGGTAGTAGGTGAGCCCGATCGCGGTCGGGGTGGTGTCGACCCCGGCCACGCTCGCGGTGACCGGCCGGGCCGCCGAGAGGTCGAGCCGCATCGTCGTGTCCCCGCCGATCGCGACGTCGGGGTCGCCGGCGAGGGCCGACCACTGCTCGTCGTCGGTGTACGACATGAACGACGCCATCACGCTGTACCGCCCGTCGGGCACCCGGACCGTGATGGTGCTGCCCGGGTCGCCGCCGTCGATCTCGGAGAAAACGGCCGGGTCGTCGAGGTTGACGACCTGCAGGATGACGTACCCGTCGGCCCCGGCGGGCGTTCCCGGGATCGCGGTGGTCTCGACGGTGAGATCGTGGCTCGGCGCCTCCACTTCAAAAGCGATGGGGGTACGCGTGACCACCGCGCCGCCGACCCGAGCGGTGACCCACGCGCTGTAGTAGCCGGGCTTCAGGCCGGACCGATCGATGCTCAGTGTGACCGCGCCCGTGGCACCGGCCGCGAGCGTGAGCCGCCGTTGCGAGAGGGTGGCGGCACCGGCCGGCGCGGTCACTCCACTGTGGTCGCGAACCGCGACGTCGAGCGCGACGGCGGCCGGCGCGGCACCGGTGTTCACCCAGCTCAGCGCGGGCCCGGCCACGACGCCGGAGAGGGCCCGCGCCACGTTGAGCCGCCCGGCGCCGCTCGTGTACGGGTCGCCGCCGGCGATCGGATCGGCCGCCCCGATCAGCGCCGCCTTGAGTTGCGCGCCGGTCCAGGACGGGTGCCGCTGTGCGAGGATCGCGGCCGCGGCCGCCACGTGCGGCGTGGCCATCGACGTGCCGGAGGCGGCCACGTACCGGTCGTCGATCGGCCGGCCCTCGGTCGTACCGGCCGCGCGGGCGGCGACGATGTCGACGCCGGGCGCGACCAGCTCGGGCTTCGCGGCGTGGCTGCCCACCAGCGGCCCGCGGCTGGAGAAGTCGGCCACCACGTCGTCGCCGTCGACCGCGCCGACGGTGAGCGCGCTGGCCGCCGCGGCCGGCGAGGAGACGGTGCTGTCGCCGGGACCGTCGTTGCCGGCGGCCACCACGAAGAGCGTGCCGGTCTGCCCGGAGAGCGTGTCGAGGGCGAGCGAGAGCGGGTCGCTGCCGTCGCTGGGCTCCCAGCCACCGAGGCTCATGTTCACCACCGGCGCCCGGGTCGCGGCCCACTCCATGCCCTCGATGACCTGCGAGTCGGTGCCGCTGCCGTCGTCGCCGAGCACCTTGCCGACGACCAGCCGCGCGCCCGGCGCCACCCCGGTGCGGGCGCCACCCGAGGCGGCTCCGGTGCCGGCGATCGTGGCCGCCACGTGGGTGCCGTGACCGACGTGGTCGACGGCGTCGCCGCCGTCGACCGTGAAGTCCTTCGTCTCGGCGATCTGGCCGGCGAGGTCGGGGTGGGTGGCGTCGATGCCGGTGTCGAGCACGGCGACCTTGGCGCCCACACCGGTGTAGCCGGCCTTCCACGCCTGGGGCGCCGAGATCTGGATGAGGTTGGTGTCGAGGGCGGTGGCGCGCACCGGCCGGTCCAGCCAGATCTTCGCGGCCGGGGCGGCCGAGCGCAGGGTGGCGGCGCCGGCCGACACCGAGCGGATCAGCGCGGCTCCGTCGGTCTTGGCGCGACGGCCGGCGATCGCGCCGAGGCTCGGCAGCGACCGGGAGCCGGCGAGCAGCGGGGTTGCGGCCAGCCGAGCCGGCGAGGCGCCGGGGCGGACGATGAGCGGCAGGTCCTTGGTGCGGGCGTCGTCGTAACCGTCGAGGATCAGCGTGGTCACGTCGAACAGGTCGGGATCGAGGACCTTGCCGAGCAGCGGCGCGACCTGGGCCGGCACGACGTGCACGTGGCCGTCGGGCCCGCAGCTGCGGTTGAGCACGCCGCTCTTGGCGACCGGGCGCACCGAGACCGCGGGGCATCCGCCCGGTCCGCCGCTCACGGTCACCACGTCACCGGTCAGCAGCGTGACCGTGTAGGACTGGCCTGGGGCTGGAGGCGGGGGCGGCGCCGCGGACGCCGGCGTGGGGGCAACTCCGAGGGCGGCCGCCACGACACTGATCGCTATGGATGTCAGAACCTTCACATCCATAGGACGTGGTCGAAGTCTCCCAGGGTTGCTTCAGGCGGCTTGGGCGGACGTCAGTAAATCGCCGAACTCCTCCGGTGACAGCGGCTCGGCGAAGAGGAAGCCCTGCGCCGACCGGTAGCCGAGCTCGTGCAGCCGCGCGGCCTGATCGGGCGTCTCCACGCCCTCGGCGATGGCCCGCAGCCCGAGCGAGTCGGCCACCCGAAGCACGGTCGCCGCCACCGGCGCCCGGCCCGGCTCGGCCTGGGTGAAGGAGCTGTCCAGCTTCAGCTCGTCGATCGGGCAGTCGTGCAGCATGGTCAGCGTCGAGTGCCCGGTCCCGAAATCGTCGAGCGAGACGCGTACGCCCAGGGACCGCAGCGCCGAGAGCGTCGGCGCCGACTCTTGCGGGTCGACCGGCATCGACTCGGTGACCTCGAGCGTGATCCGGTGCGGGGCCACGCCGTACTCGGCCAGAAGAGCGGAGACCGAGGCCGCGAACCCGGGCTCGCGCAGGTCCCGCGGAGAGACATTGATATTGAGTACGGCCGGAGCGTCGTCGCCATGCGCCGAGGTCCACGCCGAGAGCTGGCTGACCGCCGTCCGCAGCACCCACCGGCTCAACGGCACGATCAGCCCGGTGCGCTCGGCCAGCGGGATGAACGTCTGCGGCGCCATCGTCCCGTGCGCCGGGTGCTCCCAGCGCACCAGCGCCTCGGCCCCGATGACCCGCCGGTCCGGCAGTGCCACGATCGGCTGGTAGAGCAGGAACAGCTGCCCGGAGTCGATGGCCTCGCGCAGCTCGGCGCCGAGGTGGGCGTTGTCCGCCCCGGCCTGGGCCATGTCCGGCGTGAAATGCAGGCACGCGGTGCCCGTGATGGTCTTCGCGGCGTACATCGCGATGTCGGCGTGCCGGAGCAGCAGGCTGGGGTCGTCGCCGGAGCGGCCGTCGGCGATGCCGATGCTGGCCCGGATCGGCAGCTCGTGCCCGTCGGCGACGACCGGCGGGCGCAGCGCGTCGATCATGCGCTGGGCGGCGAGGTCGGCCGCGATCGGGTCGGCGCCGTCGAGGACCACCACGAACTCGTCGCCGCCGAGCCGGGCCACGGTGTCCTCGACCCGGATGCAGCCGTTCAGACGCTCGGCCACCGCGATCAGCAGCAGGTCGCCGACCTCGTGCCCGAGGGTGTCGTTTACCTCCTTGAAGTCGTCGAGGTCGATGAGGGCGACCGCGACCGAGCGCTCGCCGGGCGCGTTGAGTGCCTTGTCGAGCCGCTCGTGGAAGAGCGTGCGGTTGGGCAGCTGGGTGAGCGCGTCGTGGGTGGCGCCGTGGTCGAGCCGGTTGAGCAGGCGGCCGTTGTCGAGGAACGCGGTGATCTGACGGACCAGGACCAGGGCGGTCAGGACCACGGCACTGATCACGATGACCTGGCGGTCGGGCGCGGCCGCCGGCAGGGCGACGCTGAGCAGCAGGCCGTCGACGGCGGCGATGGCCACGTACGGCAGGAAGCTGAACGACCGACGGCGGGGCTCGCGGACGCCGCGGCGCGGGCGGTAGTCGGCTCGGCGCTGGCGCTCGGCGGCCCACGAGGCGAAGAAGAAGATCAGCGGCATCGTGACGATGTCGGGGAACAGGTGCGGGTCGGCCGGCTCGATCATCGGCCGCAGGGTGGGTCCGACCGCGCCGATCAGCACGCTCGCGCCGATCATCCGCAGCGCGCCCCGGTCGAGGAACCCGGCCGGCCGGGTCAGCACGACCTTGGCGACCGCGAAGACGGCGAGCAGGGCCAGCGTGGTGAGCGCCAGCGAGATGTAGATGATCCGGGCGTCGCTGTGGGCGAGGGCGTACCGGGTGGAGAAGTGCCAGACGAAAACGGCGCAAGCCAGCATCACGGTGCCGGCGTCGAGGACGATCCGGAACAGCTCGCCGACGCTCTGCCGGCCGAACGGCAGCCGCAGCAGGGCGTAGATGATCAGGACGATCGCGAGGCCGTCGAAGACCATCTGACCAGGGCTGACGTGCTGGCCGGACGGGTCGTCGGTGGTGATGATGTCGTACGCCTGAGCCAGGCTGCCCAGGGCGACCAGGACCGTCACCACGAACATGTGTCGCCAGAACCGGCTCGCCCGCGCGGGCAGGTGCGCGGCCCGGGCCGTACGGGAAAAGTTGATCACCATGAGTCCGGAGCCGGTGATGCTCGGCAACCACAGCAGGAACCAGGGCAGCACCGGGTGGATCGCGTTGATCGTGAAACCGGCCAGCGCGACCACGGTGAGCAGGGCGGAGACGCGCAGCGGACGGGAGGCGGCGGTGAACCGGGACCAGAGCACGCCCATCCGTCAGCCTCCTCGTCCAGCCTTTGCGGGCCCTTGGATCGGCCGCGAGGGCCGCAACGTGAGGAATTGCTCCGCGAAGCGCCGCCCGGACAACGACGACTGGCTGCCCGCCGGCCGGATCGCCGCGCTCGATCGGGTCTGCCACCAGTACCGCATCGGCCGCCCGGGCGCGATCACGGCCACCCGCAGCGATCGCCACTTCGAGGCCTTCGACCAGTACGACCGGTACCGGCGGCACCGCCCGGCCGGCCACCTCCCACCGAGCGGGATGACCGGGCTGAAGCACCAGCTGGTGGCGTCCGGCGCCTATCCGGTGTACGCGCTGCTCAGGGTCGGCTACCGGGTCGCCGGGCGAGGCCGCCGGAAGCCCGGACGGCCCCCTTCCGGCCGCCGCGTACTCTCTCTACCCGGATACGGTGGGCCGGGCGGCCGGCTCGTCGACGGCGAGATGAATGCGGTCGTCTGGAGCGAGAGAGGTAAGTAATGGCACAGTTCGGACCCGACAAGCGGCCGTACATCGTCGCGGAGATGTCCGGGAACCACAACGGCTCCCTCGACCGGGCCTTGGCGCTGGTCGACGCCGCGGCGGACGCCGGCGCCGACGCGATCAAGATCCAGACGTACACCGCGGACACCATGACCGTGGACGTGAAGCACGAGCGGTTCCAGCTCTCCAAGGGTCACGAGCTCTGGGGCGGCGAATACCTCTACCAGCTGTACGAGCGGGCGCACACGCCGTGGGAGTGGCATCAGCCGATCTTCGACCGGGCCCGCGAGCGGGGCATCACGCCGTTCTCCAGCCCGTTCGACCGCACCGCCATCGACCTGCTGGAAAAGCTCGACGCGCCGATGTACAAGATCGCTTCGTCGGAGATCACCGACCTCCCGCTGATCCGCATGTGCGCGAGCACCGGCAAACCGGTGATCATCTCGACCGGCATGGCGTCGGTCAAGGAGATCGCGGCCGCGGTCGAGGCCGCCCAGGGCGCCGGCGCCACCGACGTGACCGTGCTCAGCTGTACGGCCTCCTACCCCGCGCCGCCGGAGGCGACAAACCTGCGCCGCATCCCGGTGCTGGCCCAGATGCTCGAGCTGCCGATCGGCCTCAGCGACCACACGCTCGGCATCGGCGTGCCGGTCGCCGCGGTGGCCTTCGGCGCCTGCCTGATCGAGAAGCACGTGACGCTCGACCGGGCCGACGGCGGCGTCGACTCGGCCTTCTCGCTCAACCCGGCCGAGCTCAAGCTGCTCCGCGAGGAGTCGGAACGGGCCTGGCAGGCGCTCGGCACCACGCACATCGGCCCGACCGAGGCCGAGAAGGAGGGCCTGCGCTTCCGCCGCTCGCTCTACGTGGTCACCGACGTCAAGGCCGGCGACCGGGTAACCCCGGAAAACGTCCGCTCGATCCGCCCCACCGGCGGCCTCGACCCCGACGCCATCGGCGCAGTCCTCGGCCGCACCTTCACCACCGACGCCGAAAAGGGCACCCCCTTGACCTGGGACCTCATCTGACCCGCCCTGGTCACTGCCCTCTTTCCGGTGACGCGGAACCATGGAACTGCCCGCGATCGCCCCGCTGATGAGGAGGCAGTCGATTTTCCGTCGCCGCGGGGTTTGCGGCGCCGGGAAATCGCCTGACTCCTCATCAGCGTAAAAGGGGCGATCGCCCGCGGAGCGAAGCGGAGCCAGCCAGCTCAGCCCTCCGTCAACCTTTTCGAAGGCGGCGGAGGGCCTTTCCGCTGTCTCGGCGGGCTGCGCGGTACGCCGCTCGGCCGGCCATGACCGCGCGACCCGTCCAGCCCTTGCGGTAGAACTGGATCTGCAGGTCGAGCCGGCTGAGCGTCTTGTCCCGCGACTCGATGATCTGCTCGGTCCACTCCATCATCGCGAGCAGGTGGCTGGCCTCGTACCGCTGCCGCCAGAGCGCCTCGGTCAGCTCCCGGTAGCCCGGGATGTCGACCGGGCCCGTGCCCGCCGTGACCGCGAGCAACGCCAGCAGGCGCTGCTGCTGGTCGTCGAGGGTCAGCTCGTACTCGGCGGTCTCCAGCCGGACGTGCAGCTCGACGGCGGCGCGGACCTCCTCGTCGGTCATCCCGTGCGCGACCATGCCGAGCAGGATCGCGGTCAGGTCGACGGCGTTCGAGGTGATCGGCCACGGGTGCGGCAGGGCCGAGGTGATCAGCTGCACCGCGAAATCCCAGAACGTACGGACCAGGGCGATCTCGTACGCCACGGGCTCGACCGGCTCCCATCGGGTGGGCAGCAGGGCCGGGCCGTCCGGGGTGACGAAGACGTCGGCGAGACCGGCCAGCGCCACCGGGCCGGCGAGCGTGCCGTCCACGGCCTGACTACGCAGCCACGACTCGAACTGGGTCAGCTCGATCCGCATGTGCCGCAGGTCGGCGGTGGCGCACAGGTGGAGCAGACGCTCCTCGAGTACGTAACCGGAGGCGGTCCCGGCGGCGGACGGTTCGGCGATCCGGCGCAGGCCCTCCCGCTCGATCGGGTGCTCCAGCGGCTGGAGAACGGTGGTGCGCACCTCACCGCCGGCGGCGACGCTCACCTCGTACGCGAAGGTGCCGCGGGAGTCGCCGACCAGAAGGTCATGGCTCTCGACGGCCGGCACGGCGGCCGTTCCGGGCGCCCGGGCGACAACCAGCCAACCCGGCGCTAGCGTGTCCTCGGCCCCGGCGCGCAGGGCCCGGACGGCCAGCCGGCGCGGGTCGCTGAGCACGGGACGGCCGCGGAAGCCGGCAGCCAGCGCGCTCGACACCGCCGTGCCGAGCCGCGGACGCAGCGGGGAGGAGACGTTGCCGAGCAGGCCCGGGCCGATCAGCACGGTCGGCGTGGTCGGCTCGGGGAACGCGGCGTAGGCCGCGTCGACCACCAGTCCCGAGCCGGCGAGCCGGTCGACCAGCTGCTCGCGGGAGGCCGGGCGGTGCGTGTCGTAGTCGTCCAGCGGGTACCACGCCGCGTCCTGCGCCTCGCGCCCCCCGGGCGCCAGCCGGACCGTGTGGTGCAGGCCGAGGTGGTTGTCGTGCATGAGCAGCAGTACGCCGTCGGGCCGCACCGCCTCGGCCAGGCGGTCGATGAGCTCGGCCGCGGACATCTGCTCGCCCTCGACCGAGTTGAGCCGGTCGACCCCGTCGACGGCCACGACCAGGTCGAATCGCTCGGCCGGGTCGACCTTGACCGCGGCGCCGGCCAGCACGGTGACCGCGGGGTGGGCGCGGGCCACCTCGTCCGCGTCGACGAGCGAACGCAGCAGCCAGGTGACAGTGGCGCCGGCGTCGACCAGAGCGGCGACCAGATCGTCGTCGGTGGGGCCGGCGACCAGGACGGCGCGGCCGGGACCGGCGAATTGCCCGATCAGGTGACGGAGCACCGCCCCGCGGGGCAGCTCCGGGCCGCGATGAGGATCACGGTCGGTCCAGGAGAACATCTCACCGCCGAGGCGCCGCAGGTTGGCCAGCGGCGGCACACTGAGGGCGGCTGCGTAGTCCGTACCCTGCGTCGGAATCAGGGCAGCGGAGTCGGACATACTTCGTACCTCTCGTTGACGTACAGGCAAGGCTCGTCGAGGTCTGCCACACCGGAAACCGAGTGATGCCCCCTCAGGTCGGCGGACCCTACCACCCAAGGATAAATCAGAGGTGGATTCCGGTACTGTGCAGTAACATCGGTCGATTGCCGGATTTGCCCCGCTAGTCACGTGAGTGAGTGGCATCACGTTACTCCAGGCCCGGAAACGCGTTTGTTGCGACCCGGAACAACAAACCGGCCCCGGAGTCGCCTACAGTGGACAGCCGCAACGTGAATAATTTTCAGAGCACCGCGGTCGAGCCCTCCCCCGGGCTCCCTCGGTCCGGTCGGGGTGGACGCCGCCACGTCCCTCCGGCCGCTCGCGGCCGGCCCGGCGCGGGGTCGCCCCCACTTCGCGTCGGGTCGGCTTGCGTGTTCGTCGAACGAATGAGTGCCCCGCCCAGGTAGGCGGGGCACTCATTCTCCCCCGATCGCGCCCCCGGTGAGGCCCCCTCGAGCCCCGGGGTGGCTCAGGCCACCGGAGCGAGCTCGCGCTCGTCCCGGGCCGGGCCGCCCGCGGGCGGCAGAGGCGCGGGCTCGTGTGCCACCTGCGGCAGCCAGTTCAGCCAGCGGGGCAGGTACCAGTTCGCCTCGCCGAGCAGCGCCATCACGGCCGGCAGCAGCACCGCCCGGATGATCGTCGCGTCCAGCAGGACGGCGGCGGCCAGGCCCACGCCGAGCTGCTTGGTCGAGGCCAGCGGCAGCGTCGCGAACAGCGCGAACACCGCCACCATCACCACCGCGGCGCTGGTGATGACCCCGGCCGTACGGCCGATGCCCTCACGCACCGCCTGCCGGGTCGGCAGGCCGCGGTCGTAGCCCTCGCGGATCCGGCTGAGCACGAAGACGTGGTAGTCCATCGAGAGGCCGAACAGGATGATGAACAAGAAGAGCGGCATCCAGTTCGTCAGGCCGCTCGACGCCTGGAACTGCAGCTGCTTCTCGAAGTGGCCGTACTGGAAGACCCAGACCAGCATTCCGTACGCGGCGCCGACCGAGAACAGGTTCAGGACGACGCCGGTGAACGCCACGACCACCGAGCGGAACGAGACCAGCAGGAGCAGGAAGGCCAGGCCGAGCACGAAGCCGAACACCCACGGCAGGCTCGCGTCGAGCCGGGCGTTGAAGTCGGCGTTCCCCGCCTGCTCCCCGGTGACCAGCGCCGTCGCGCCGCCGATGTGGCCGAAGGTCGCGGGCACCACGTCCTCGCGCAGCTTGTCGAGCGCATCGTCGCCGACCAGGCCGACCGAGACGACCGCCACCGTGCCGGCCGGGTTGATCCGCACCTCGACCGGGCCGGTGAGCTTGCCACCACTGCCGGCCACGGCCTTCTTGAAGCCGGCCAGCTGCTGGTCGAACTGACCGCCCTTCACCGAGGACGCCTGCACCACGACCTCGGCCGGCGAGGTCTTGCTCGGGAAGGCCTCGTCGACCGTCTTGTACGCCTGGACGATCGGCGCGTTGGGCGACAGGTCCTCGATGCCCTGCCCCTTGGTGCGCAGGTCGAGCACCGGCGAGGCGATCGCGGCGAGCGCGCCCACCGCGAGGAGAGCCGAGATCAGCGGCTTGGCCAGCACCAGCTTGAGGAACCCGTTCAGCAGGCGGCCGTCACCGCGCCGCCGGTAGAGCCCGGGGATCTTGATGGCGTCGACCTTGTTGCCGAGCGCCGACAGCATGGCCGGCAGCACGGTCAGCGAGCCGAGCACCGTCGTCGCCACGACCAGGATCGTGCCGACCGCGAAGCTCACGAACGTGGTGTCGAAGGTGAGGAACATGCCCGCCATCGCGACGATCACGGTGAGACCGGAGACCCAGATCGAACGGCCCGACGTCTGCGCCGCGACCACCAGGGCGCGGTGCGCGTCGGCGCCGGCGCGCCGCTCGTCGCGTTCCCGCTTGATGTAGAACAAGCAGTAGTCGACCCCCACCGCCAGGCCGACCAGCAGCATCACGTGCATCGTGGTCTCGTCGGCCGGCGCGAGCCGGCTGGCCGCCGCGAGCAGCCCGATCGAGCCCACCACCGCGGTGATCGCCAGCGCGACCGGCAGCAGGGCCGACACCACCGCGCCGAAGGCGACGAGCAGGATGCCGAGGGTGACCGGGATGGAGAGCATGCCGAGCCGGTTCAGCCCCTTGTCGAGGTCGTCGCCGATCAGCTTGTCGCCGCTCGCGTCGCCGCCCTCGGCGATGTAGAGGTCGCCGTGTGCGGCCTGCACCCGGGCCACCGTGTCGAGGGCCGGTCCGACCCGGTCCTTGGCCGTGTCGGGGTCGCCCGCGACGCCGAAGGTGACCAGCGAGGACCGCTTGTCCGGCGACTCGATCGCCGGCTGCACGTCGACGACGTTCGGCGTGCTCTTCAGCTGCTTGGTCAGGTCGGCGATCGCGGTCGCGCGGTCACTGAGCCCCTGGGATTTGGCAGCGCGGTTCTGCACGATGACCATCTCGCCGGCCGGCTGCACCGGGAACCCGGCCTGCTGAACGATGTGATCGGCCCGGCCCGAGTCGCCGTGGCCGTAATCGGAGTCGACGGCGTCCCGGGTGCCGATCTGTCCACTCAGGATGGTCACGCCGACCACGAAGGCGATCCACCCCAGGATCGCGAGCGTCCGATGGCGGGCGCTCCACATCGCGGCCCGGGCCGCGATCCCCTTGACGTTCTCCATGTTCCTCATGGGGAAAACGCTATGAAGAACCGCGATCCCGATCGATGAAGCAGGCGCCCGTCTTCGTGGTAGTGCTAGCCCTACTACCCCTGGAGGTACGCGAGCACGGCGAGCACGCGGCGGTGCTGCTCCTCGTCCTGGTGGAGCTCGAGCTTGGTGAAGATGTTGCGGACGTGCTTCTCGACCGCGCCGTCGGTGACGACCATCTTGCGGGCGATCGCCGTGTTCGACAGGCCCTCGGCCATCAGGCTCAGCACCTCACGCTCGCGCGGGGTGAGGTTGCGCAGCGGGTCGTCGCGGCGCCGGCGCACCAGCAGCTGGCTGACCACCTCGGGGTCGAGCACCGTGCCGCCGGTCGCCACCCGGCGCAGGCCGTCGAGGAACTCGGCGACCTGGGAGACCCGGTCCTTCAACAGGTAACCGACCGCGCCCAGGCGGTCGGCCAGCAGGTCGTCGGCGTACGAGACCTCGACGTATTGGGAAAGCACGAGGATCGGGGTGCCGGGCACCAGGCCGCGCGCCTCCACGGCGGCGCGCAGCCCCTCGTCGGTGTGCGTGGGCGGCATCCGGACGTCCACGATGGACACGTCCGGTTTGTGCTCGGCGATGGCGGACACGAGGGAAGGCCCGTCGCCGACGGCCGCCACCACCGTGTGGCCGTTCTCCTCGACGAGCCTGATCAAACCCTCACGCAGCAACACCGCGTCATCAGCGATTACCACCCGCATACCGCCAATGCTGTCAGATCGGCAGCGCCGCCGTGAGCCGCGTCCCGCCGCCGACCGGGCTGTCCACCGCCAGGACGCCGCCGGCCGCGCGGACCCGGTCGTCGAGCCCGGCCAGGCCATGCCCCTTGGCGAGGCTAGCGCCGCCGACACCGTCATCGAAGACCGTCACCATCAGGCCGGTCGCGATGCGCTGCACGCTCACCTGCACCTCGGTGGCCTGGCTGTGTTTCGCCACGTTGGTCAGCGCCTCGGCGACCACGAAGTACGCGGTCGACTCGACGGCCGGGGCGAGCCGCTCGATCGACGGCGCGTCCAGGTCGACCGGGACGGTGCAGCGCCCGGCCAGCGCGGTGAGCGCCGCCTGCAGGCCGCGGTCGACCAGGATCGGCGGGGCGATGCCGCGGGACAGGGCGCGCAGCTCGTCGAGCGTCTCCCGGGTCTGGCTGAGCGCCTCGGCCACGGTGGCCCGGGCCGCCTCGGGGTCGGTGGCGAACTGCTGCTCGGCGCGGCCGAGGTCCATGGCCAGGCGGACCAGGCGCTGCTGCGGGCCGTCGTGGATGTCGCGCTCGAGCTTGCGCAGCGCGGTGGCCTCGGCCGAGACGGCGGCCGCCTTCTGCTGCTGGGCAAGCTCGCGACCGGCCTCGGCCTGGGCGACCTGCTCACGCAGCTCGTTGACCCCGCAGAGCAGACCCCGGGCGAAGTACGCCTCGAGCAGCGCGGCGCCGCGGAGGACCCAGAACAGGGTGCCGGCGAAGAAGACGCCGACGGCCAGGTAGAAGGCGACCTTGGTGCCGTAGCTGCCGTCGAAGCCGAGCAGCTCGGGCAGGTCCTGGTCGTCCGGCCCGTTGGGCACTGACCAGCCCCACAGGCCCCAGGTGAGGCCGCCGAGCGCGCCCGCCCACCAGGTCACGACGAACGCGAACGAGATCGTGCTGGGGATGAAGCGGAACAAGCCGTGCACCAGGTCGAGCCAGCTCTGCCCGTCGGAGAGCGGGGTGAACACCCGCCGGAAGAAGGTGTCGTCCTTCGGCTTCTTGTAGAACGGGTGCTGGAGGCGGCGGCCGAAGACCGGGCCGATGCGGGCGCGCTCGAGCACGGCGAAGCCGCGGGCGACGTACATCGTGGCGAGCAGGATCGGCAGCCCGACCCAGATGATCACCGTGCCGACGCCGGTCCAGAACAGGGCACTCAGCAGCGAGATCGTGAGAATCCCGATCGGGAAGCCGACCAGGACGTACTGCGTGTCGATGCCGATCTGGCGCAGGATCCGGGCACGCGGGGCCGGGGTGACCGCTGCTTCGGCGTAGGTCGTCGTCATGTCTTCGACGCTAGGCATCGACGACCTCCCCTCCGATCCCGCTGACCGCCGAATCTACGGTAGGGCTAACCCTACTGGGGCTGACGGCGCCGCCGGTTCTCCCGCTTCAGGGAGATCGGTATCACCGTGATCGTCCGCCCGTCCGCCTCGCGCGACTCGGGCTCCCCCTCGACGAACCGGAACCGCCGGTTCATCTGCCGCACGACGACGTTGTCCGCCAGCACCTCGCCGGTGAGCTCGTCGAGCCCGAGCGTGTCGAAGGCGTGGTCGGCGGCCTCGCGCATCACCTCGAGCCAGGCCGGCAGCGTCTCGCCGCGCTCGCCGAGGCCGGCGGTGTCCAGGAAGAACCCCCACGATCCGGTCCGGCCGGGCCCGGCCGCCGACAGGTCGAAGAAGTTGACCACGCCGGACGGCACGCCGTCGCGCTCGTAGATCAGGACCTGCCGCGACGGGTCGGTACGCGTCCGGGACCACCACGCCGCGTGCTCGCCGGGAGTGATCTCGTGGCTGTTGATGCTGACCTCCCGGTTGGGCGGCTGGTTGCGCCACGCGTGCATCGCGTCGAGGTCGTCGTCGGTCGCCGGTCGGAGCATGTGATCGCTCACCCCTTCATCGCTGTTCGCCTGAACGCTACAAGTCGCCCGGGTGCGCCGGATCGGACCGGGTATGCTTCGGCATCATGAATTCGCTGAGTCGGTCCCAGGTTCGCGACCTCATGGCACAGGTCATGAAAAACCAGGGCAAAGTTCTCCCCGACGACGACAGCGCAGATCTCCGTGAGATCGGTTTCCGGTCCCTGGACTTCTCCGAGCTGGCCCTGCGGGTCGAGGACGAGACCGGCGACGAGCTGAACTTCGACGCCCCCGGCCTGCGGCAGATCGCCACGGTCGGTGACGTTCTCGACTTCCTCCTGCAGCTGCAGTCGGAATGAGCGCCGGCGAGGACAACCGCATCGTCGCGAGCGGGCGCCGGCTGACCTGGCGCGAGCTTCCCCTCGCCGACCTGCCGTCGCCCGTCGCCGTTCTCGCGGCCACCGGCCTGGACGCGCTGGTCGCCGCCCGGCAGCATGCCGTGCAGGGGACGGAACTCGTGCTCAGCACCCCGACCCGGGTCGACCCCGAGTTGCGCGACGAGCTCGCCGACGCCGGCTTCACCGTCGTCCGGCTCGACGACGGCGACGTCACGGTGGTGGAAAAGGGACGGCAGCGCGCCGCCGAACCGGAACGGCTGTGGCTGCTCACCTCGGGCTCGACCGGCCGCCCCAAGCGGGTCGGCCACACCCTCGACTCGCTGACCACCGTGCGTGGCACCCAGGAACCGCGTACCTGGCTGTGCCCGTACTCGCCGGGCACGTACGCCTGGTGGCAGGTGGTGACGCTCTCCCTCACCCAGCCCGGCCAGGACCTCGTCGTGATCGAGCCGAGCCAGCTCGACAACTGGGCGCAGATCGCGAGCGAGCACGGGGTCACGGCCGCGTCGGGCACACCGACGTTCTGGCGGCAGGCGATCTACCGGGACGGCGAGGCCCTGGCCCGGGTGCCGCTTCGGCAGATCACGCTCGGCGGCGAGCCGGTCGACCAGGCGATTCTCGACCAGCTGCGAGAGATCTTCCCCGCCGCGCGGATTTCGTGGATCTACGCGTCCTCCGAGCTCGGCGCCTCGATCGTCGTGCACGACGGCCGGGCCGGCTTCCCGCGGGAGTGGCTCGACCGGTCGGCGGCCGACCGGCCGTCGATCTCCGTCGACGGTGACGAGCTGGTGATCCGGTCGCCGTACCACGGCGTCGGCCTGACCGGCGCGGTTCGCACCGGCGACCGCGTCGAGATCATCGACGGCCGGGTACACATCGTGGGCCGGCTCAACAGCGACGAGATCAACGTGGGCGGGTCCAAGATCTCGGCCGGGCTCGTCCGGCACGTGCTCACCGCCCATCCGCAGGTGGCGTGGGCCCGCGTGACCTCCCGCAAGGCACCGATCGTGGGCCGGATGGTCCAGGCCGAGGTGGTCCTCGCGCCGACGGCCGACCGCACGGTCATCGATGAGTCCGCCCTCGTAAAGTGGTGCGGCGACCGGCTGCCGGACTACGGCGTGCCGCGCCGCATCCGCTTCCTGGACGAAATCCCGGTCAAGGAGACCCTGAAAAGCGATGTCTGACGCTGCTGTGATCCCGCCCTCGACCGTCGTGCTCGTTTCCGGCGGCTCGCGCGGACTAGGACTCGCCATCGTCTCGGGCCTGCTGGCCGACGGCCTGAAGGTCGCGGCCTTCGCGCGCACGGTGACGCCCGAACTGCGCGAGCTGGCGGTCAAGTACGAGGGCAGACTGCACATCGGCTCGGTCGACATCACCGACGCCGCGGCCTGCAACGCGTTCGTCCGGGAGGCCGAGGAGCGCCTCGGTCCCATCGACGGCCTGGTCAACAACGCGGCCATCGGCCAGGACTCGCTCCATGTGCACACCTCGGTCGACCAGATCGAGAAAATCGTGAACACGAACCTGACCGCGCCGCTGGTGCTGACCCGGCTCGTCCTGCGGCGCATGCTCGCCAAGGGCCTGAAGGGCCGGCTGGTGAACGTCACGTCGATCTGCGCCCAGCGCGGCTACTCCGGCCTGGTCGCCTACTCGGCCACCAAGGGCGGACTGGACTCCGCCACCCGGACGATCGCCCGGGAGCTCAACGGCCGGGTGCTGGCCAACTCGGTGGCGCCGGGCTTCTTCGCCTCGGAGATGTCGGCCGTGCTCGGTCAGACCCAGCTCGACCAGATCACCCGGCGGACGCCGACCGGTCACCTGACCGACCCCGACGACGTCGTGCCGGTGATCCGCATGCTGCTGTGCGAGAACACCAACATCAACGGCCAGGTGATCGAGGTCGACGGCGGTGCCTCGATCTGATCGCGCCGCGGTCCGGGAGTTCCTGGACCGCGCCGAGGATCATCTGCGGATCGACGGCGGCGGTGCGGCGCTGAGCCGCTCGCACACTGCCGACTTCCGCACGGTCGGCTGGTACGGCCCATCGCCGGCCGGCCACCGCCTCGCCATCGACGCCGAGCTGCGTGACGCCCCCGTGCCGCCGGCCCTGGGCGGCCGCTACGGGACCGCGGACTTCTGGCCGCGGTGGACCCGGGCCGAGAGCTTCTGCAAGGCGTACGACCTGCCGATCCTGCTCTGGCTCCGCTGGTACGGGCTGGACCTGCCGCCGGACCGGACGGCGGTGTGGCGGACGCTGACCCTCGACGACCTCGTCGTGTCGGTGGCCTGCGTGCCGGTCGAGCGGTAGGCCGAATCAGTAAATCTGCAGGTGAACCGTGCTCGCCCGGGGCTGCACTTTGATCCGCCGGCCGTCGACCTGAAGCTCGATCGGCAGCCGGTCGATCAGGAAGACATCGAGCTGAACCGCGTACGCCGACTCGCCGCGCGCGTGCTCCGCGAACAGCGTCCAGTCGATGAGACCGGCCTGCGGGTCGAGCGGCGGGTGCTCGATCATCTCGGCCGTCGGCAGCAGTTCGGCGAGGGCGATACCGGCCGACCAGTGCTCGTCCGCACCGCTCACCTGGCACTGGGCGTCCACATAGTCGTTGGAGTTGTCGAAGAAGCGGCGCCAGACAAACCGGGTGCCGGCCTCCAGGCGTGGTCCGCCGACGGTCACCCGAGGGCCATCGGCATCGGACCCGACCTCGAGCGTCTCGGCGACGGGGCGTACCGGCCCCTCATGAAGATTGACGTAGTTGGCCGGCGAGCGGGTCAGCCGGAACAGGCGACCGTCGTGAACGGCCGACACGGACCGGTCCAGGCCCGTTGCCAGCAGCCAGTTCTGGTCGCCCTCGCCGACGCTGGGCACCCGGACCGTGCGCTGCGTGAACGGGTCATCGGGGTTCGCGGCGTCGTGGATCGCGTCGAGGGGCAGCCGGGCCGTGAACGTCGGGCCGTCGTCGTTTTGGATCTGCATCGGCATCACGGCGCCGCCCGACGACCGGCTCAGCCGGAACTGGGCGCCGGTCTCCACCCCGGGGAGCCGGCCGGACAGGACGAACGCGCCGTCCTCGACCCGGGCCGAGGTCAGCTCGTACGGCCGGAGCATCTGCATCAGCACCAACTGGCCGTTGCCGGCGCGGGTCGGCTGGATCCAGACGTCGTCGGTGACCCAGGCGCCCAGCGGGTAGTGCGGATTGCCCGGACGCAGGTTGCGCAGTTTCGACTGCCGGCGCAGCAGGCCCCGGCGCATCTCGAGTTGGAAGTGGGCCAGCTTGTCGCCGAGCGGGAGGCCGGCGAGCACCGCACGGGGCACGCGAGCCTCGAAACCGACGTCGGCCGGCACTCCGTGCGAGTTGACGGCCTCGAACCGGCTGATCTCCAGCGGGAACCGCTGCTCGTCGTGGACCAGCGAGACCCGCAGTGTCGACTTCTCGTCGTTGACCAGGTGGCGGATCTCCGCCGTGCCACGAACGATCAGATCGCCGTCGTCCCAGCCGATCGAGGTCACCGAGTTGTACAGGTCGATCAAGGGGCGCGGCAGCTGGTAGAGCTTGCTCGGCAGCGGCCGGGGATGGTCCTTCAGGCCCGGGTACTGGTTCTCGAACCGCCAGGGCAGCACGGGATGCCGACGGGCCGGCGTGCCACCGCGCAGACCGCCGTCGAGCCGGAACTGGGCCAGACGGCGCAGAAGATCGACGTCGCCGGCCTGCAGGGCGTGGTACTGGAGCCGGTCGTACGGGGTCACGTCCCGCCGCAACTGCCGGTCCAGCCGTCGCGCGAGCCGCTGGCCGAGTTGGATCAATTTGTCCTGTTCGTGCTCGGGCACCGAGCTGAACGCCAGCACCAGCGCCGTGAGGTCGATCTCGGCGAGCAGGCCCTGCACCTCGCCGCGCAGTTCCGGCGCCTTCTCGTCGATCATGTCCAGCACCAGCTCGGCCGAGACCACGCGGTCGTAGAGGTTCGAGTATTCGAACTTCAACTGGGTGATCGATTCGCCCGACTCGCGTTCCCGCCAGTAGTAGACGGGCGTGGCCAGGCAGTCGACGGTGACCGCCTCGATGTGGGCCTTCAGGGTGACCGGCCAGTCCTCGTACCGGATGGCCGGGAACTCGTAGCCGAACCGATCCCAGAACGACCGCCGGTAGACCTTGTTCCACACCATCCGGTCGCGCGCCAGGGCCGGGAACTCGAACACGTGAGTGGCCGGCCGGTCCAGCGCGAACGGCGTCGTGTGCACCCACGACGGGCGGACACCACCCGTGTTGTTGAACCGTCGCGCGTTGCCGGCCACGAACGACGATCCCGTCTCGTCCAGCGACCGCACCATGATCTCGTACGCGTGACGGGTGACCAGGTCGTCACTGTCGACGAAGGTCAGGTACTCGCCCTCGGCGTGCCGGGTCCCGGTGTTGCGGGCCGGTCCCAGCCCCTGGTTCTCCTGCATCACCAGGCGGAACCGGTGGTCCCGCTCGCAGAAGGATTTCGCCACCACACCGCTGCCGTCGCGTGAGCCGTCGTCGACGAGGATCACCTCGAAGTCGTCGAACGTCTGGCGCACCAGCGAGTCGAGACAGTCTCCGATGTAGTCCTCGACGTTGTAGAACGGCACGACCACACTGAGCCGGGGTTTCACGCTGCTTCCTCACGGATGCGAGTGGCGGACATGGCGACGCGGCCGGGGGGCACGTTGGGAGTCGGCACAATACCAATTTCGACGAGGGGCACGATGACCAAGACGTTACCAACGACAAATCACGTTCCAGGTAACGAATGCCCCGGTGGGCTGTGGGCCCCGTCACCTTGCCGATCCCGGGAGCGGGGTCGGCCCGAGCTTGTTCGACGGAGAACTCGGGCCCAAAGTATAGTCCCCGGCGACATCGCGGGCCGACGGGGAATGCGAGCTTCATGGACTCCAGCAATCACTGGTACGGGCATGCCCACATCCTGGCCGCCTACTGCGGCAAGGACGCGGCCAGGCCGCCCCGGATCAACGGGGTCGTGCAACACGGCTGGAACATCCTGCACGGGTTCGGCCCGGGCCACGAACCGCCCGCCGGTTTCATCAAGTACGTCTGGTCCGACGTCGCGCGCCGCCGCGGCCACCTGATCGGCTGGCGGGACTACGCGGTGATCGGCTCGCCGTGGGCGTACCTGCTGGCGCAGGAGACGGAGCAGCCGAAAGAGCGGTCGGGCACGATCTTCTACCCGTTCCACACGTGGGAACAGGGCAGCATCGAGGGCGACCACGGCGAGCTGATCGCCCGGATCAAGGAGATCGAGCCGGGGCCGGTCACGGTCTGCCTGTACTGGATCGAATACGACATGCCCGAGGTGCGGAGCGCCTACGAGGACGCCGGGTTCCGGGTGATCTGCCACGGTCAGCGTGGTACGTACTGGAAGGGCACCGATACCCGGTTCCTGTACAAGCAGCTCGCCGAGCTGCGCCGGCACAAGCGGGTGGCATCGAACCGGCTCACCACGGCGATCTTCTACGGGGCGTCGGTGGGTTGCGAGGCCGGCGTGTACGGCCCGCAGATGGACTTCGTCGAGGACCGCGGCGGTTTCGACGGCAAGCACTACGTGCAGCGGTTGCATCCCGGACTGCACGGCGAATCTATCGATCCGGACCTTCTCGCCGAAGTGACCCGGTCCGAGCTCGGGCTCGACCAGCTGCTGAGCCCGCAGGAACTGAGCTACGAGCTCGGATGGAGCATGGCATGAGCGATCACGACCTGCCCGGCCGAGTGCGGCTGATCGGCGGCGAAATGCCCACCTGGTCGGACCTCGAGTCGGCCTGGGAACCGGCCCGGAGCGGTGCCCAGCTCCCGATCCTGCTCGCCGCCCTGGCGGGCCGGTCGCGGGTGCTGATCGCCGGGCCGCACGAACCCGACCTGATCGCGGCCGTCGCCGGCGCGATCGACGGCGAGCTGACCTGCCTGGTGCGCTCGATCCCGGACGCGCGGCTGCTAGGCGAGACCTTCGATGCGGACGCCGGTGACGGCCGGGTCCGGATCGTCTGCGGCAGCCTCGAGCGGTTCGACGACACCGGGTACGACGCGGTGGTCGCGCTCGACGACATCGTCCGGCTGTACTCGACCGAGGGCCCGGAACCCGTCTTCGGCACCGCGCTGGCGGACCTGCGCCGGCTGCTGACGCCGGACGGCCTCCTGGTCGTGATGGTGAACAACGAGCTGGGCGTGCACCGGCTGACCGCGGAGGTCCAGCCGGAGGCCGACGAGTCCGAGCCCGCGTGGACCCGGCCGGCGGATTCGGACAACAGCCGTCCGCGGGGACTCGCCGATCTCGCCGAGCAGTTCGGGCCCGGCGCCGCGATCTGGCCGGTCTACCCGCTGCCGTCGGCGCCGGTCGTCGCCTGGGGCGCGGCCGTCGGGTCGGTGGACCGGACCGAGCACGCCGGGTTGCTCGCGGCGCTGTCGGAACCGGCCACGCGGTCGCTCGAACGAGCCCGGCCGACGGCCGACGTCGCCTCGCTGATGCTCCGCGTCCGGTGGTCCGGGCGGCTGCCCGAGTTCGCCGCCGGCTGGCTGGTTGTCGCCGGACCGGGCGCCGACCGTTCCCCGGCGCCGGACGACGTGGTGGCGTGGCTGGCCACTGACCAGGGCGAGCCGTTCGCCGTCCGGCTGGCCGACGGTAGCCCGGTGCTGCCGGACGGTTCGGCCGTGCCCGCCGGTTGGCTGCTGCCGGACGTGCTGGCGCAGGCGGTCGTCGCCCCGGACCAGGCGGCCCTGCGGTCGGCGATCCGCGGTTACGCCGACTGGCTGGCGACGCTGAGCGACGTGGCCCCGGCCCCAGCCGGGCGGGTCGTTCTCGATGCCGCCGGCGAACACCGGGTGCTGGCTCTCGGCGGGGTCGGGTCGACCTCGGTGGCCAAGACCGCGGACGAGCAGCTGCTGATCGCCGTGGCCGATCTGGTACGCCGGGTCGAGCGGCACGGCTACCGCCGCACCTGGCCCTCACACCTGACGCCGGCCGAGGCGGTCGCCTGGGTCGCCGCGATGCGTGGCACGCCGGTGCCCGACGACGTGCTACGGCAGGTCGTCGCGGAGACGGGACTGGACCGGCCGCTCGACCCGCGGTCCGGCGAACCGATCGCGGTCGAGGCGGCCGCCGAGCGGTTCGAGGAGTCCAACGCCTCCCGTGCGCGCTGGTTCGAGACGCGGCTCAAGGCGGCGGAAACGCAGCTCACGACGGCCTGGGTCGAGGTCGAGAAGGCCCGCCGGGCGTACCGCGAGCTGGCGAGGGTCGACAACGCCCGGCTGCGGAACCGGCTGAAGACCGCCGCCAAGGAGGCCGCTCCCCCCGGCGCCAAGCGGATCGGCCGGGCCGTCCGGACGCGCCTGGGGCGGGTCAAGCGACTGACCCGCCGGCTTCGCGGCTGAAATTCCCTACCGCGGCGGATCGACCAACTCGTAGATCGTCACCGGGCCGGCCGTGTGCCGTACGACGCCGGCCCGGGCAAGCTCGGGCGAGACCGGGCCGTACCGGCGATCGGCGAAGAGCCAGCGGACGTGGTACGTGTCGCGCACCGTGGCCACGTCCGCCGGGTCGCCTTGGGCGAACACCCGCTCGTTGAGGGCGAACCGCGCCGGGTATGGCGCCGGCTGGAGGAAGTACTTCTTGCCGTTCGTCCCGGCGGCGGCCAGGGCCTGGTCGGTGTATCCCCAACTCTCCACGAGCGCGCGGCGGCCGGTCAGCGCCGACACCCAGAACGCCCGGGCGTCGCACGTGCCCGGAGCCTGGGGGAGCAGACAGTGCACGTTGGTGGCGATGATGTCGTCGGCGCCGGCGTGCCGGTCCAGCCACATCGCCGCGGCCATCTCGTCCCGGCCGACCGCGGGTTTCGCGAGCGTGGCCGGGTGCAGCGCCTTCGGAAGATCGGTGGCGACCCGATCGGCGAAGCCGCCGACGCCGGCGCCGAGCACCGCCGCGAGCAGCGCCGCCGGCAGCGCCCGCCACGTGCCGCGACCTCGCCAGAACGCCACCGCCACCACGACCGCCGTTACCGCCGCGGTGAGCAGCAGCGGCCTGAGCAGCGCCAGCGACCAGGACGCGACCGTGTGCTCGGGGGCGCCACCGAGCTTGGGCGCGAGCACCGCCCAGACCGCGCCGGCGAGCAGACCGGCGACCACGGTGCGGCGGGACGGAGCCCGGTCGGCGAGCAGCCAGACGGTGAGGACAGTGGCGAACGGGAGCACGCCGAGCCAGAAATAGGCCTGGCTGGCCGAAGGGTGCCAGAACAGCCACATGCCGCCGACGCCGGCCACCGTGACGCCGGCGAGCAGCCAGGCGGCCGGGTCGCGCCGGGCCCGGCCGGCGCCGAGCAGGGCCAGGCCGGCCAGCCGGCTCACCTGCATGAGCAGCCACCAGGCGACCAGCGCCGCGACGAAGGCCAGGCCGCCCGCCGAGGCGTGCGCGATGCCCTGCGGCAGGGCGCCGTTGTTCAGGTCGTACGCGCCGAGCGTCTGCCGGTACGGCGCGAACGAGAACATGATCGCCAGCGGTGACACGGCGAGCGTGCCCGCGCCGCCGCCCGCGAACAGCTGGAAGCCGATCACCATCGCGACCAGGACGAGGGCGAACAGCGCCAGCGCGGTCCGCAGCCGGTCGCGCCGCCAGATCGCCATCGCCACGCCGGCCGCCGCCAGACCGGCCACCACCGGCGGCAGCCCGCTCGACTTCGCCCCGGCGCAGGCCAGCGCGAGCGGGAAGATCAGCACCCAGGCCGGACCGATCGCCCGGCCGCGCAGCGCGTCGACGGCGATCACGAGCAGCAGCCCGACCAGCGGCAGCTGGTAGCTCTCCGAGGGGCTGATGTAACTGATCGCATTGCCGCCCAGCGCGGTGATCGGCGAGCCGAGCACCAGCGGCAGGCCGGCCACCGCGAGGACGCCGCCGAGAGCGCCGGCCCACCATTTGCCGGTGACCTGGCGGCCCAGGGCCGCGGTGACCAGCGCGGTCAGCGCGATGATCGGCGGGAGCCAGAGCCGCAGCAGGACGGTCGCCGGGTCGATCCTGGTGATCATCGAGGCGGTCGCCATGTCGGCGTCGGAGAGGTAGTGGTAGCGCAGGGTGTCCCCGGCGACCTCCGGCACCTGGAACGGCATCGAGCGCATCATCTCGCGGACGAGCGCGAGGTGATAGTCGAGGTCCGGGTACCAGGACGCGTCGGCCGGCGGCAGCGGCGTGGCGCGCCAGGTCGGCCAGAGCGACAGCACGGCCAGCGCCACCGCCCCGGCGAGCGCCCACGACCAGCGCAGCGGCAGCGGTCGCGGGTCGGCGATCCGCCAGTGCCGGCGCAGCGCGGGCACGGCCAGGAACACCGCGATGATGAGCAGAGGCCAGGCCGGGAGCAGCGCCTGCAGGCCGGTGGCGGCGGCGAGCGCCCAGCCGGCGATCGTCAGGAGCAGGCCGGTGGCGCCGCCGAGGCCGAGGTCCTCGGCGAGGTTGCCGGAGCTGCCGCGCACCGCCCGGTGCACGAGCGTGCCGGGCAGCAGCACGGCGACGAGGAAGTACGCGGCGTAGCCCAGCACGGCCCAGGGTGGCGTGCCCGTCGTGAGCAGGAGCGCGACCAGCACCGCGGCCGGGACGAGCCAGGGCAGCGCCGGGGCGGGCCGACGGCGCGCGGGCGTCGGTGCCGGGCCTACCTCGGGGGTCGTGTCCAGCATCACCTCGGTCACAGGAGGACCCTGGTCATCTGGGTCATTTGATGTTCACCCCGTGATGGCCGAGAATTCGTACGCCCTACGCTGGCTCGACCAGCGATTTGCGCACGACCGGAAGGACAGAGGACTCTCACTGTACTTGCCGGGCCTCGGCCGCGATCACTTACCGCGGTTGAACCGCAGTTGAACGAGTGCAGTTCTTTCACATCTAGACTGGAAACGCGAGCGATTCTAGCTATGCTTCCCGCTCGTACTGCCTGCCATAGCCGACCCCTCGGAGCAATCACGTGTCTGAAATCAGCGGATCCTCGATCCTCGTCACCGGTGCCACCGGATCGTTCGGGAAGGCGTTCCTCAATTACGCCCTCACCCACCTGGACCCGCAGCGGATCGTCATCTTCTCCCGGGACGAGCTGAAGCAGTACGAGGTCCGCCAGATGTTCGGCGACGACAAGCGCCTGCGGTTCTTCCTCGGCGACATCCGCGACCGCAACCGGCTGTCCCGCGCCATGCACGGCGTCGACTACCTGATCCACGCGGCCGCGCTCAAGCAGGTCGACACCGCGGAGTACAACCCCTCCGAGTTCGTGGCCACCAACATCAACGGGTCGCAGAACGTGATCGACGTCGCGATCGACGCCGGCGTCAAGAAGGTCGTGGCGCTCTCCACCGACAAGGCGTCCAGCCCGATCAACCTGTACGGCGCCACCAAGCTCGTCGCCGACAAGTCGTTCATCGCCGGCAACCACTACGCCGCCACCTTCCCGACCCGGTTCTCCGTGGTCCGCTACGGCAACGTGATGGGGAGCCGCGGGTCGGTCGTGCCGCTGTTCCGCAAGCTGGCCGCCGAGGGCAAGAGCCTGCCGATCACCGACAAGCGGATGACCCGCTTCTGGATCACGCTCCCCCAGGCCGTGAAGTTCGTGGTCGACTCCTTCGACAAGATGGCCGGCGGCGAGCTGTTCGTACCGCGTATCCCGAGCATGCGGATCATGGACCTGGTCGAGGCCGTGGCGCCCGGCTCGGAGACCCACGAGACCGGCATCCGCCCGGGCGAGAAGCTGCACGAGGAAATGATCGCCTCCGACGACAGCCGCCGTACCCTGCGCTTCCCCGACCGCTACGTCGTGCAGCCGGTCGTCGCGAGCTGGGGCTACCAGTCGCCCGAGGGCGGCGAGGACGTCGCCGACGGCTTCAACTACCGGTCCGACAACAACGATCTGTGGCTGAGCATCGAGGACATGCGCAAGCTCATCGACGAGGAAAAGTGATGCTGCCGTACGGGCGGCAGTCCATCGACCGATCCGACGTCGAAGCGGTCATCGCCACTCTCGGTAGCGACTGGCTGACGACCGGCCCGCGGGTCGCGCAGTTCGAGAAGGACATCGAGGCGGTCGCCGGCGCGCCCGCGACGACCGTCACCAATGGCACGACCGCCCTGCACGCGGCGTACGCGGCGGCCGGCGTCGGCCCCGGCGACGAGGTCGTCGTGACCCCGATGACGTTCGTGGCCACCGCCTCGTCGGCGTCCCTGTTCGGCGCCACCGTTGTCTTCGCCGACGTCGAGGACGAGACGGCCAACCTCGACCCGGCCGCGGTCGAGGCCGTGGTCACCGACCGCACCCGGGCGATCGCCGCGGTCGACTACGCCGGCCACCCGGCCGAGTACGACGCGCTCCGCAAGATCGCCGAGCCGCTCGAGGCCGTGCTGATCGGCGACGCCGCGCACGCGATCGGCTCGACCTACCACGGCCGGCCGGTCGGCACGCTCGCCGACCTCACCACGTTCTCGTTCTTCCCGACGAAGAACCTGACCACCGCCGAGGGCGGCGCGGTCGCCTCGACCAGCCCCGAGCTGCTCGAGCGAGCCCGCACCTTCAAGAACATCGGCATGGTGCGCGACCCCGCCCGGCTCCGCCGGCCCGACGAGGGCGGCTGGTGGTACGAGGTGCACGGGTACGGCCTGAACTACCGGCTGCCCGACGTGCTGTGCGCGCTCGGCAGCTCGCAGCTGAGCCGGCTCGCCCAGTTCAAGGCCAAGCGGCAATACCTGACTGCCCGCTACGACGAGCTGCTCGCCGACGTGCCCGGGCTGCGGCTGCCGATCCAGCGCGAGGGCGTCGACCCGATGCGCCACCTCTACCCGGTGCGCATCCTCGACGGCCGGCGTCGCGAGGTCTACGACCGGCTGCGCGCGGCCGGGATCGGCGTCCAGGTCAATTACATCCCGGTGTACTGGCACCCGGTCTACGAGGACCTCGGCTACCGCCGCGGCATGTGCCCGGTGGCCGAGCGGTTCTACGCTGAGGAGCTGTCGTTGCCGCTCTTCGTCGACCTCACCGATGACGACCAGGATCGCGTCGTGGAGGAGCTGCGGACGATCCTCATCGGGTGATCGGGAGCTGACGAGTGCACCACGCCAACCACTTCTACGGCCACGCGCACGTGCTCGCCGAGTACTGCGGGCTCGACGCCGAGCATCCACCTCGGATCGACGGGTACGTGCAGCACGGCTGGAACGTGGTGGACGGGCTCGGCATCGGCACGCCGTATATGCCGGGCCGGCCCATCTTCGTGTGGTCCGAGCAGACCCGGCGGCGGGCGTGGTCGATGGGCCGCCGCCAGGCCACGGTCATCGGCGCGCCCTTCCTCTACCTGCTGCGCTTCGCCCCGCCGCCGCCCGAGCCCGTGACCAGGGCTGGCACGATCTGGTACCCGTTCCACGGCTGGGAGAGCCAGCGGGTCAAGGGCAGCCACGGACGGCTCGTCGACGAGATCATGGCGACCGAGACCGGCCCGGTGACGTTCTGCCTGTACTGGAACGAATACCGCAACGACCGGGTCCGCGCCGAGTACGAGCAGGCCGGCCGGGTCGTCTGTCACGGCTACCGCGGCTTCCAGTTCCGGGACACGGATACGAGGTTCCTCCACAACCAGCTGGGTGAACTGCGCCGTCACGTTCGGGTGGCATCGAACAGGTTGAGCAGCGCTGTCCTCTATGGGGTGGCAGCGGGCTGCGAGCCGGCGGTCTACGGTGACCCGATGCATCTGGAGCGGGAGGACCTCGCCACCGCCGAGCGCATCCGCCGCCAGTGGCCGGAGCTGCACGGCAGGCACCCGGAGTCGGAGCCGGCTCGCCGGTCCGCGCTGGCCGAGCTCGGCGACGGCTACCTCGCGTCCCCGGCCGAGCTGCGCGCGATGCTGGGCTGGACGCCCGACCGCCTCGCCGCCGAGCGCGTGGCGGTGCCCGCGTGATCCGGCTGATCGGCGGCGAGATGCCCGGCTGGCGCGAGGACCGTCCACCGGCGGGCGGCGCCCTGTACGGATACCTGGCCGACCAGCTCCCGGCCGGGACGAGCGTGCTGGTCGCGGGGCCGCACGAGCACGCGCTGATCGAGTCGCTGGCCGCCCGCACCGCGGTGACCTGCCTGGTCCGTTCCCAGCCCGAGGCCGACGAGCTGGCCGCAAGCGGTCTCGACGTGCTCTGCGGGACACTCGCGAAGCTCACCGACGCCGATCGCTGGGACGTGGTGGTCGCGCTCGACGGGCTCGGCCGGCTCTGCTCGGTCGAGGGCCCGCAGTACGACTGGGCCGAGTGCCTGCGGGCGCTCAAGCGCGCCCTGCGCCCGGGCGGCACGCTGCTGCTCGCCGTGGAGAACGAGCTCGGCGTCCACCGGCTGGTCGACCCGGCCGTGGCCACCGCGGCGCAGACCGACGACGCGTGGCGGCCGATGGGCGAGTTCGACGACAGCAAGCCGGGCACCCCGGGCCGGCTCGCCGAGGCGCTCGTGTCCGAGGGCCTGGCGGTCGACTGGCTCGGCGCGGCCTGGCCGTTCCCCGGGTCGCCCACGATGATCGCCACGCCGGGCGCGCTGCGGGACGGGCCGGTGGACGCCCTCGGCGCCGCTGTCGCCGGTGCTGTGGCCTCCTCGTACGAAAAAAGGAATGCTCTCAGCGATCCTCGCCGGCTCGCCGCCGCGGCCGTGCGTGGCGGTCTCGGACCGGAACTCGCGGCGGCCTGGCTGGTGATCGCTCACCTCGCGCCGCGCCCGGCCGTGGCGCTCCAGCTTCCGCCGGTCCTGATCGGCGACGGCCCACTGGCCAGGACGCTGCCGCCGGGTCGGCTGCTCGAGGAACTGCTGCTCGCCGCCTGCCTGCGGCACGATCTGCCCACCGCGCGCCGCCTGCTCTCCGGCTGGCTGGCCGCGCTGCCCGACGTCGCTCCCGGCAACGTGGTGGTCGACGGCGAGACGTACACGAAGCTCGACCCCAGCGTCCCGCCGCGCGCCGACGTGCTGCGCGGCTTCGCCACGACGCTGCTCACCGGCGGGTACGCACACCCGTGGCCCGCCGCCACCGACCTGCGGACGCTGACCGCGATCCTGCACGGCGCCGCCGGCCTGCCCGGCGACGTCCCGGCGATTCCGCCCGGCGAGGACCCGCCGGTGCCGGACACCCGCCGCGAACACGAGGAGCAGGTGCGTACCCTTCGCCGCCTGCTCGCCGAGGCCGATGCCCGCGCCCAGCAGTACGAGCGGGATCTCGCCAAACGTGATGCGGAATTGACCAAGGCGCGTGTTCAAATTGCCGCTTTCGGCGGTACCTTCGGCTACCGGGTGGCAAAGCTGGGGTATGGGGTAGCACGTAAGGCCCGTAACCGCCTCAAAAAACGAGCATAAGTCCCTAAAAGGATACAAATGACATCCCTCGGCATCATCCAGGCGCGGATGGACTCGTCCCGCCTCCCCCGCAAGGTGCTGCTCAAGCTCGGCGGTCGTTCCGTGCTCGAGCGGGTGGTCCGCGCCGCCCAGGCCAGCGGGGTCGTCGACGAACTGGTCGTGGCCACCACGGTCGAGGAGGGCGACGACGCGATCGTGGCCGAGTGCGCCGCGATCGGTGTGCACTGCTACCGCGGCCCGGTCGACGACGTGCTCGGTCGTTTTCTCGGCGTGCTCGACGAGCGCGAGAGCGACACCGTCATCCGGTTCACCGCGGACAACCCGCTGATCGACCCGGCGATCATCAGCCGGGCGCATCGGGTCTTCGTGGCGTCCGGCGCCGACTATCTGAGCACGTCGCTCGCGCACACCCTGCCGCGCGGGCTGGACGTCGAGATGGTGCGCACGCCGGTGCTGCGGCAGATCGACGCCCTGGCCACCGAGCATCACCGGGTGCATGTGACGTCGTACATCTACACGCACGCCGACGACTTCGACGTCATCGGGCTGACGCTGCAGCCCGACCTCTCCCACCTGCGGCTGACGCTGGACACCGAGGACGACTGGAAGCTGATCGAGGCGATCGTCGACCACTTCGGCGACGAGCCGGTCGACCTCAAGACCCTGGCCGCCTGGCTGACCTCTCGGCCGGACCTGATCGAGCTCAATGCTCACGTGCTGCAGAAGGCCCTTGTGCAGGCATGACCGACTGCACCGGAGTGGGCGCAGCGGGCATAGGGCCAGAAGGGCATGCCCAAGGCGGCTCAGTGTGACGATCGTCGGAATTCGCTGCGACGCCGGTGCCCGCACCGGCGTCGGGCATCTGGTCCGCTGTGTGGCGCTCGCCGAGGAACTGGTCGCCCGCGGTGTCGGGGTCCGGTTCCTCAGCGACCTGGGCGGCGTCGCCTGGGCCGAGGCGCAGCTCGAGCAGCGCGGGCTGCCCTGGCACCCGCCGCCGTTCGACCCGGTCGGGCTGGTGGCGGCCGTCGAGCGGCTCGAGATCGACGCGCTGGTGATCGACTCGTACACGCTGCCGCCGCAGCACAGCGTCGCCGTGCGCAAGGCCGGTCACCGGGTGCTCGCCATCGTGGACGGCGATTTCCGCGGGCAGACCGCCGACATCTACGTGGACCAGAACCTCGACTCGGAGATCCACGTCGAGGACGCGGTCGGGCTGGCCGGGCTCGACTACGCGCTGCTGCGCTCCTCGGTGCGATCGCTGCGTCCCCCGGCCGCGCCGGTGCACCGCTCCGGGCGTACGCCCAAGGTTGTCGCCTTTTTCGGCGGAACCGACGCCTACCGCGCGGCGCCGCAGGTGGCCGCGCTGCTCTCCCGGGCCGGCGTTCCTTTCGACGCCACGATCATCGCGGCGAACGAGGAGCTGCACGCCGAGCTGTCGGCGATCCCGGCCGGCCCGGGGCAACGCTTCGAGATCATTCCGCCGACCGACGACCTGCCGAAGCTGCTCGCCGGCGCCGACCTCGCGGTCAGCGCCAGCGGCACCTCGACCTGGGAACTGCTCTGCCTGGGCCTGCCCGCCGCGCTGGTCTGGGTGGTGGACAACCAGATCCTCGGGTACGAGCGGGTGATGGCCCGTGGCCTCGGCGCCGGGCTCGGTCAGCTCGGCCATTTCGGCGACGACGCGGTGGACACCCTGCGCCGGCTGCTCACCGACGCGGCCTGGCGTACCGACCTGGCCGCCCGGGCGTGGGCGGCCGTCGACGGACGCGGCGTGGAGCGGGTGTCCGACGAACTGCTCAGGGCTTCGTGATCTCGACCACGACCTTGCCGACCGCGTGCTGCTCGACCGCCTCGTGCGCGTCGGCGACCCGCTCGAACGGGTAGCGCAGGATCGGCAGGCCCGCCTCCTCCCCCACCCGGAAGGCGCCCGTGTTGACCGCCTCGGCCACGGCCGCGACCGCGTTGTCCTTCTCCTCGATCGTGGTCGTGTACGTCAGCACGAAGTCGAGGCTGACGTTCTTGAGCATCGCCTTGAAGCTCGGGATCGTCACCTCCCCGCCCACGTAGATCGCGATGTTCCCGCCGGCGGCGACCGCGCTCAGGTCGGTGCGCAGGTTCTCCGTGTTGACCTCGACGACGATCTGGGCGCCGCCGGGCGCGAGCTCCTTGACCCGGGCCGCCACGTCCTCCTCGCGGTAGTTGATCACCGCGTCGGCGCCGGCCGCGACGGCCAGATCGCCCTTGTCTTTGGAGCTCACGGTGGTCAGCACGGTCGCGCCGGCCCACTTGGCGAGCTGGATCGCGGCGTTGCCCACGGCGCCCGCGCCCCCGGCGACCAGCACCGTGCGGCCGGTCAGCGCGCCCGGCTCGAGCCGGGCCGGGCCGTCGCTGGCGAGGGTGAGGCAGCGGTGCGCGGTGAGCGCCGGGATGCCGAGGGCGGCGCCGACCTCGAACGGCACGTCGTCGTTCATCCGCACGACCTGGCGGCGGGGCAGCACGACGTACTCCTGGGCGGTGCCGTTCGCCCGGGCGTAGGAGGCGTCCCACACCCAGACCCGGTCGCCCGGCTCGAGGCCGGTGACGCCGTCGCCGACCGCGTCGACCACGCCGGCGCCGTCCTGGTTGGGCACCCGCGGCGGCGCCACCCCGTCGGGCACGCCGCGCCCGGCGCGGGTGCCGGTGTCGGTCGGGTTGACTGCGGACAGGACCACCCGGACGCGGACCTCCCCGACGCCGGCGAGCGGCGTCTCCCGCTCGACGATCTGGAGGACGGCGGCGGGCCCGGGCTCTTCAAAGACGGCAGCAAGCATGCATCACACATTAGGACGTCAGTGGCCGTCGCATTCCCACCCGCGGCCATTGATCGAGACCGTGCGCGGCCTCGGCGGCCCGGATCCGGCGCAGCCCCGGCGTGACCTCGTCGTCGGCGAGCCGCCGGAAGCCGAGCCGCTCGTAATAGGGAGCATTCCAGGCGACCTCCGCGTACGTGGTGAGGGTGAGCGCCGGCGCGCCGTGCTCGCGGGCCCACCCGGCGACGTGCTCGACGAGCGACGCCCCGATCCCCCGCCCGGCGTACGCCGGATCGACCGAGACCTGCTCGATGTGCACGTTGCCGTCGACCCACTCGGCGATCAGGTACGCCACCGCCGCGCCGGCCTCCTCGGCGACCCAGGCCCGCCCGTCCCGCACGTACTCGAGAAGCTCCTCGGCCGTCCCCGGATCGTCCTCGGCCACGAAATCCATGCCGACGGCCGCGAACATCCGCCCGGCCGCCACCTCGATCGCGATCATCGCTTCGGCGTCCTCATCCCGCGCCGCCCGGATCATGCGTCCTCCAACCTCCGCCGGCAGGCATCGACATGCTTCTCGACCGCGGCCGCCAACCGCTCCGGCAGTGCGGAGCGCAGGGCCACGACCGCGTCCGCGCTCGCCGCCTCGCGGAACGCCTCCGGCAGCCGGCGGGCCAGCTCGTCGATCCGCGCGGCCGTCCGATCCGGGTCGAGGCCGTTCTGCTCGGCGAAGGCGCGCCAGTGCCGCCCGGTGATCGCCTCCACCCGGTACTCCGACGCGATCCTCATAGCGAGCCGCAGCCGGGGCAGATACATGTCGTCGTACGGCAGACTGCTCGCCACGTCGTAGAGCGGCGCCAACCGGGTCTGGCCCCGGACCAGCAGGATGGAGTAGTTCTTGGCGTGCGCGTCGGTGCCCGCGATGAGCCAGTTCAGCGCGAGCGCGTCGACGAACCTCTCCACCTCGAGCCCCGCGACCGGCGGCCCGATCACCCGTCGTACCAGCGTGATGATCTGCTCGGGCGAGGGCCCGCCCTCGCTCTGGTATTTCGCGCTGGGCGGCAGGCCGAGGGCCTGGCACATGTCCTCCTAGTGGATCCGGCCGACCCGCCCGTCGCCGAACGGGAAGCGGTCGTATCGCTCGACCACAATGGCCCGCTCCTCACCGAATGAGGTGATCCGCGAGGTGGCCGCGCGCAGGCCGGCTATTCGGGCCGCGCGCAGGCAGAGATGCTCGTTGAGGTCATGATCGTCGAAGCCGGCGATGGCGGGCTTGAGGATATGTGTCGTCGGCACCGCCCCGGACGGGTCGCCCCATTCCCCCGTCGAGAGGTCGAGGTGGAGTGCGGTCTTGGCCTGGGCGCCGGCCAGGCTGAACTGGCCGGTGCCGGCCAGGTGCCATGCGGACGGATCCCGCCGCAGGGTTCGTAGTCGTTCCGCGACGCGCTCCTCGGTGAGCGGAGCGATCGCGCCCGACCGGGCCAGCATCGCCTCGACCCGCTCGGGCCGGACGAACTGGACCGCGCCGGCGCAGTCCTCGCCCACGTGGCCCAGCAGCGCGAACGGGTTGCCGGGCTACACCTGGAAATCGCGGCCCCACCGTTCCAGCACCCCCTCGTTGTCCGGCAGAAGACCCTGGCAGAAGGCGCGGACCACCCGGGCGGCGTGGATCAGGTCGGTGAGCGGCATGGACACCGAGATCGGTATCGCACCCACCTCGTCCCGATAGTCGGCGTCGTACGCGATCGACAGGGCACCGGCCTCGCCCTGGGACAGCCGGCCCACCACTCGTCCGCCGAGCAGCACCGTCAGGTCTTCGCTCACGGCTCACCGCCGAGGGAGTCGAGGTAGGCGTCGAGGTCGATCTCAGGTTCCGGCTCGGGGCGACAGTCCACGTACAGACCCAGGGCGGAGGTCACCTTGAAGACGAGGCCGAGCTCGACGGTGGGCTTGCCCAGCTCGAGGTCGGACAGCCATCGCCGGCTCACCGTCGCCCGGGCCGCCAGGTCGGCCTGGCTGAGGCCGGCGGCGCGGCGCCGGTCACGCACGTATCGCCCGAGGTCCTGGGCGCTGCTCAGCCGCATGCACTCCTCCGGTCTGCGCGCGTACGTGCACATCCTGGGAAGTGTGCACGTACGTGCACACTTTACGTCGTGAGAACGTACGTGCACAACCGCGAAAACGGCTCAGCGGGTTCCGACGGGGTGCCGAACAACACTGTGACCGCCCACAGCCCTGGAGGCACCCGTGTCAACCGTGCTCATCGCCGACGACGACGCCGACCACCGCGAGCTACTCACGCTCGCCCTGCGCCGGGCCGGGCACCACGTGGTCACGGCCGACGACGCGACCGCCGCGATGACCGCCCTGCGCACGGGTGGCATCGACGCCGCGCTGCTGGATGTCCGGATGCCCGGGGAGTCGGGCATCGAGCTGTGCCGCCGGTTACGGGCCGACCCGGTGACCGCCCTGCTCCCGGTGATGCTGATCAGCGCCGACGTCAACGACCAGCGGATCCTCGCCGCCCTGCAGGCGGGCGCCGACGACTACCTGACCAAGCCGTTCCACCGGACCGAGCTCTGCGCCCGGCTGGACAACCTGATGCTGCGCAAGCCGGTCGCCGCCGGGAAGTCGGCGACCGCCGCCGCGGCCGCCGCGATGGCCGCCACCCGGGCGGTCCGCACCGCCGCGATCCCAGCGCCGGAGCCGCGTCGCCGGCATTCGGCCTGAAGTCAGATGATGGAAGCGGAGAGTTGATCCGCCCGGCGTAGGGTCGGCGCATGGCCGTCGATGACACGCTGCTCCGTTACCGATCCGCCCGAGGCCGCTGGGTGCTGCTGGCCACCGTGCTCGGCTCCGCCCTCGCCTTCATCGACGCCACGGTGGTCAACATCGCGCTGCCGTCGATCGGGCGCGACCTCAACGCCGACGCCGCCGGCCTGCAGTGGACGGTCAACGGCTACGCGCTGAGCCTCGCCGCGCTGGTCCTGCTGGGCGGATCGCTCGGCGACCGGTTCGGCCGCAAGCGCGTCTTCATGATCGGCATCGCCTGGTTCGCCGTGGCTTCGCTGCTGTGCGGGCTGGCGCCGAGCATCGGCCTGCTGATCGCGGCCCGGGTCCTGCAGGGCATCGGCGGCGCGCTGCTCACCCCGGGCTCACTGGCGATCCTCGAGGCGTCCTTCGACCGGGAGGACCGCGCCCGGGCGATCGGCGCTTGGTCGGGCCTGGGCGGCATCGGCGGCGCGCTCGGCCCGTTCCTCGGCGGGTGGCTGGTCGAGGCCGGCAGCTGGCGGCTCGTCTTCCTGATCAACGTGCCGGTCGCGGCCTTCGTGCTCTGGGCGTCCGCCCGGCACGTGCCCGAGTCCCGCGATCCGGCCGCGGCCCGCCGCTTCGACGTCGCCGGCATCGTGACCGGCGCGATCGGGCTCGGCGGTCTGACCTACGGCTTCACCGCGTGGCCGATGCGGGGTGGCAGCGACCCGGTCGTGCTGCTCTCGCTCGCCATCGGCGTGGCCGGGCTGGTCGCCTTCGTGCTGGCCGAGCGCCGTTCGCCGCAGCCGATGGTGCCGCTGGAGATCTTCCACCACAAGGCGTTCACCGGCGCCAACCTGGTCACCTTCCTGGTGTACGCGGCCAACGGCGGCGTCTTCTTCCTGTTCGTCATCAACCTGCAGGTGGTGGCCGGGTACAGCCCCCTGACCGCGGGCCTCGCGATGCTGCCGGTAACAGTGATCATGCTGCTGCTGTCGGCCCGCGCGGGCGCGCTCGGCCAGCGCATCGGCCCGCGCATCCCGATGACGGTGGGCCCGCTGATCTGCGCCGTCGCGCTGCTGATGATGGCGATGATCGGCCCGGACGCGTCGTACCTCACCGACGTGCTGCCCTCGGTGATCATCTTTGGGCTGGGTCTGACGGCGCTGGTGGCGCCGCTGACCGCGACCGCGCTGGGCTCGCTCGACGACGCGCACGCCGGCATCGCCTCGGGCGTGAACAACGCGGTGGCCCGGGCCGCGAGCCTGCTTGCCGTCGCGGTCCTGCCGCTGGCCGCGGGGCTGGGCGTGGGCAGCCTCACGGTCGCCGACCAACTCCAGCCGGTCTACCGCAACACGATGCTGATCTGCGCGGGCCTGATGGTCGGCGGCGCGGTGCTCGCGTTCCTGCTGATCCCCAACCGGGTCGTGAAGCCGATGCCGGTACGGAGTTTCTGCGACCCGTGTTCCCCGCCGGTGACGAGCGCGCCGGTGGCGGCTCAGAAGTGAGCGACGATCCGCTTCGCCGGGCCGTCCACGGTCATCCGGCCGCCGTACGGCAGGACCCACTGCGGCGCGGTGTGTCCGAAATCGACACCGAAGACCGCCATCGCTGACGGGTTGTACTCGGCCAGCGCCCGCAACACCGCCTCCCGCTGCTCGTCCCGGTACCGGGCCCGCTCCTCCTGCGGCGGCCGGTTGTCGATGTTGCTCGCCTTCGCCGTGCCCACCAGCACGGCCGGGAACTGCTCGAGCAGGCCGCGCTCGCCCGCGTTGCGCAGCATCCGGAACACCTCCTCGCCCGGCGGCATCTCCTCGGAGGTCTCCAGCAACAGGATCGACCCGGCGTACGCGGCGTTCGCCTTGATCCACCGGTTCGCGGCCAGGTTCCAGTGCAGGATCTCCAGGTTGCCGCCCCAGGTCGGCCCGGCGACCACCCGGTCGGCCTGGTGCCAGTGGAAGCCCGGGCTCGGCACCCCCGGCGCCGAGGTGGTCAGCGATGCCGGGTCGGCCCAGCTCAGCTCCTCGTCGCTGAACTCGGCGACCGGCGTGATCTCCAGGTCGACCGTCTCGAAGAGGGCCGCCCGCAGCGAGGCGAGATGCTCGGGCTCGACGCCGGCGCCGCGCGCGAGGTGCACCATCGTCGAGCCGCCGTGATAGGCGGGCACGCCGTGCAGCCAGAGCCAGTTCAACAGGTTGGTGTTGTCGGAGTAGCCGAAGAACGCCTTGGGGTCGGCCACGAACGGCGCCGGGTCGAGGTGCGGCAGCACGGTCAGCTGGTCGCTCCCGCCGATGGTCGCGAACACGGCCCGGATGCCCGGATCGGCGTAGGCGGCCATGAGGTCGGCGGCCCGCTCGGCCGGCGATCCCTGCGTACGGGTGGTCGGAAACTCCACCGGCTCGAGCCCGAGCAGGTCGCGAAGCCGCCGCATCGCGAGATCATGGGTCTCGGGATAGACCCCCGGACCGGCCCAGGACGGGGACACGATGGCGACGCGATCGCCGGCCCTCACCTTCATGAATACGGATTAGATCATCCCGGCGCGCAACGCGTAGGCCACGGCGTGTGATCGGTTGCGCAGCTTGAGCCGGTGGGTGACCCCGTAGATCACGTTCTTCACGGTCCGCTCGGAGTAGCAGAGCTTGCCGGCGATCTCGTTGGTGTCGAACCCGTCGGCCATCAGCCGTAGCACGTCGATCTCGCGCGGGGTCAGCCCCGACGCGTTGAGCCCGTTCGGCGCGAGCACGTCCCGCTGCATCCGGTCGACCTGCTTGAGCAGCTCGCCGACCAGGTTGGGAGGAAGAACCCCGCCACCGGCCGCGGCCGCCCGCACGCTGTGCGCGAGCCGCTCGGTGGTCACCGCGGCCCGCGGGAGGATCGCCACCACCCGGCACTCGACCGCGGTCATCAGCTCGGCCTCGGTGACCTCCTGGCAGACCAGCACGATCGGCGCCCCGGTCTCGGCGCCCGCCCGGCGCAGCGCGGCCACCGCGTCGGTGGTGAGTCGTTCGGCGGCGGCGACCAGCACGTCGGCGTCGGCCCGCTGCTGCGGGCGTAGCACCGTGAGATCGCCGCGGAACTGGAGGAGAGCGGCCAGCCCGGCATGGCTGACCGGATCCATCGCCTGCAACGCAACCCTGACCTGTTCCACGTCCGGCCCCTTCCTACGCGACGTGGAGCAAGTGTCGAAGAAGGTTCTTCAGAGAATCTTCAGAGATCCTTCATCCCGGAATAGAGGTCGATAGGCCAGTTCAGCAGAGGTGCGATTCGGCACGGAAGGCTTGCGGCGGAGGTGTGCCCGTCCGTGCGGTTTGCGTTATCCATTGACACCCGGCCCGTCTCCGAAGAAGTTGGGTTTCACCGACCCGGGAGGACACGTGCCGGACGTTCTGCGCGTAGGCGTGCTCGGGCCGGTCCGTGCCTGGATCGGGGAGCGCGAGATCGACCTGGGCGCGGCCCGGCAGCGGGCGGTGTTCGCGGTCCTCTCCGCCCACGCCGGGCGGCTCGTCGGCCGGGACGAGCTGATCACGGCGATCTGGGGTGACTCCCCACCGGCGACGGCGGCCGGCAGCGTCTACACGTACGTCTCGGGGCTGCGTCGCGCCCTCGAGCCCGGCATGCTCACCACCGCCTCGGGCGGTTACCTGCTGCACGTCGAGCCGGAGGACCTGGACGCCGAGCGGTTCGGCCGGCTGCGGTCGGCCGCCGCCGAACTGCTCGCCGCCGGCGACAACCGCGGCGCCGCCGACCGGCTGGACGAGGCGCTGGCCCTGTGGCGCGGCGACGCGTACGCGACCCTGGCCGGGCCCTTCCTCGAACTGGACCGCCAGCGCCTGGCCGAGCTGCGGCTGGCCACGGCCGAGCAGCGGGCCCGGATCCTGCTCGACTCGGGCGGCGACGACGGCCTGATCGCCGAGCTCACCGGCCTGGTCAACGACAACCCGCTGCACGAGCCCCTGCACGAGCTGCTGATGCGCGCCCTGCACCGGTCGGGCCGGCACGCCGAGGCGCTCGAGGTCTTCCGCGCGGCCCGCCGAACGCTGGTCGCCGAGCTCGGCATCGAGCCGGGCCCGGCCCTGCGCGAGCTGCAGCGCCAGGTGCTGGCCGGCTCGGCCGAGCAGGCGGAGGCGCTGCCGGTGCCCGAGCCGCTGCGCACGGTGGTGCCGACCGCGGTGGCCAAGGCACTGCGCGACGGCCTCGCGGCGCGCGACTGGTTTGGCCGCGAGACCGAGATTGATCAGCTGCGCGACCTCGTGCGGCGGCTCGCCGCGGGCACCGGCGGCGCGGTCTGGATCGAGGGCGAGCCGGGCATCGGCAAGACCGAGCTGCTCACCCACGCCTTCGCCGAGGCGTCGCGCTGCGGCTGCCGGGTGGCCTGGGGCGCGGCCGACCAGCTCGGCTCGCGGGTGCCGCTGCAGGTGCTGTCCCGGGCGCTGGGCCTGGAATCGGCCTCGCGCCGGCCGCGCAGCCCGCTCGCCGAGCCGGACATCGCCGAGGACCAGATCGTCGCCGCGGTGCGCGCCGCGTGCGCGGCCGCGCCGCTGATCCTCATCGTCGACGACATGCAGTGGGCCGACACCGCCACCGTCCGGGTCTGGGACCGGCTGCATGCCCTGGTCGGCCGCCTGCCGCTGCTGCTCGTCGCCTCGTCCCGGCCCGGCGACCGGGCGGCGCCGGCCCAGGCCATGCGCCTGCGTCCGCTGCCCGCCGCCGAGCTCGACCGGTTGGTGACCGCGCTGGTCGGCGCCCCGCCCGGTGGAAATCTGCGCGCGCTGGTGGCCCGCTCGGGCGGGAACCCGCTGTTCGCCCGGGAGCTGGTCGGCGCGCTGCGGCAGCGGGACGTCATCGAGGTCGCCGGCGGCCGGGCCGACATCGGACCCGAGGTGACCGTCGAGCCGCCGCGCACGCTGATGGCCGCCGTGCACGCGACGCTCGACCTGCTCTCCGGCCCGACCCGCGAGGTGCTGCGGCTGGCCGCGCTGCTCGGCTCGGAGTTCTCGGTGAGCGAGGTGGTCGCGGTGACCGGCCGCTCGGCGCTCGACCTGGTCGGCGCGCTGGAGGAGGCGCTGGCCGCGAGCGTGCTGGTGGACAGCGGCACCGACCTCGCGTTCCGGCACGCGTACCTGCGGCAGGCGCTGGTGGAGAGCGTGCCGCAGGCACTGCGGGCGGGCCTGCACCGGCACGCGGCCGAGGTGCTGGCAGCCGGCGGCAGCCCGATCACCCGGGTGGCCGAGCAGCTGGTGGCCGAGACCCCGGCCGTCGACATGTGGGTGCTGACCTGGCTGCTCGCGCACCACGCCGACGTGGTCCGGCGGGCGCCGCAGATCGCCGGCGACCTGATCCGCCGGGCACTGCGCACCGACCTGCCCTCGGCCGCCCAGCGCGGCGTTCTGCTGGTGGCGCTGGTCAAGCTGGACTTCCGCCGGGAGCGGTACCCGATGACCGAGGCCGAGGAGGCGATGAGCCTCGCCACCGACCCGGCCGACCGCGCCGAGATGCGGCACCTGCTGGCCACCATGCGGCACCGCCGGGGCGAGGAGGCCGAGGCGGTCGCGATGCTGCGGGACGCGGTGGACGATCCGCGGGTGCCGACCATCTGGCGCACCCGGCACCGGGTGCTGCTGGCCAACTTCCGCCGCGGCGACCTCGACGACCTCGACCGGGCCGAGCGGCGGGCGCGGGTGGTGCACGCCGAGGCGGTGGCGGCCGGGCAGCCGTACGAGACCGCGTTCGCGCTGCAGACGATCTGGCTGACCAGCTCGATCCGGCGCGACCACGAGCGCGCGCTGCGGCACGTCGACCAGGCCCTGGACGTGGTCTCCGGCAGCACCGAGCTCGCCGGAACGTACTTCGACCTGCTCGACAACCGGCTGTTCTCGCTGCAGAACCTCGACCGGCTGGACGAGGCGCAGAGCACGCTGCGCCGCGCCGCCGAGTTCGCGGCCGAGCACCGGCTGCCGGCCGGCCTGCAGGTGGCGACCGCGGTGCAGGACTACTGGCTGGGCCGCTGGGACGAGGCGCTGGCCGAGGTGTCGGCGGTGACCGAGGACGGCCCGGGCATCACCCTGCACGGCATGCGCGAGCCGGGTGCGGTGACGATGCTGCTGCACGGGGTGGCCGCGCTGATCGCCCTGCACCGGGACGCCCGCGACCTGGCCGCCGCGCACCTGGACGCGGCCGACGCGGTGCCGGCCAGCGAGGCGGAGCGGGAGAACTGCGACTTCCTGCTGGTGGCCCGGGCCCTCGCCGCCGAGCAGCGGGGCCGGGACGCCGAGGCGCTGGAGTTGCTGGCCCCGCTGCTGCAGCCGTCGTACGCGCCGATGATGCTCCGCCACCAGTGGCTGCCCGACGTGCTCCGGCTGGCCCGCCGCATGTCCAGGATGGACATCGCGGAGCGGGCCGCGTCGATCTGCGCGGCGGAGGCTGCCCACGAGGTACGCCCGGCCCGCGCGCAGGCGGCCCACCTGCGCTGCCAGGCGCTGCTCAGCGGCGATCCGGCGCCGGCCCGGGCCGCCGCCGAGCACTACCGGGGGGTGGGCCGCCGGTTCGAGCTGGCCGCCGCCCTCGAGGACGCGGCGCTGCTCAGCGGCGAGCGCCCGGACGAGGCATTGCGCATCTACACCACGATGTCGGCGCGCTGGGACATGGCGCGTACATCGACCGCCGTCGTTTAATCTGCTCAGAATCCTCCTGCGTGCGCCGCGACGCGTGCGTTTCTGATTGGTTCTGATGGAGGACCTTGACAGGAAAAGTTTGATAGTGCGTGAATGTGTTTCCAGGCGGTTACTCCCCGATGTCTCATCACCGCTAAGGAGCTCAGTCATGACCACATACCGGGGCCTTTTGCGCCCTGCTGCCGTTACCCTCGGTACGGCTCTGCTCATGCTCAGTGCCTGCGCCAAGTCCGAGGACTCCGGTTCGGACGGCACGGGCGCGCCGGCCAGCGCCGCCGCTCAGGTCGCCCAGTCGGCCGCTCCCGGCGCCGCGACCTGCACCATCGACCAGTACGGCGGCACCAAAATCGACCTCAAGACGGCGAAGGTCGGCTTCTCCCAGTCCGAGAAGGAGGCCAACCCGTTCCGGATCGCCGAGACGCAGTCCATCAAGGACGAGGCGGCCAAGCTCGGCATCACTCAGCTCACGACAACGAACGCGAACTCCCAGTTCAACAAGCAGATCAGCGATGTCGAGCAGATGATCGACTCGGGCGTGCAGCTGCTGGTCATCGCGCCGCTCAACTCGGACGGCTGGGACTCGGTGTTCGCCAAGGCCTCGGCCAAGAAGATCCCGATCGTCACGATCGACCGGAAGATCAACGCGACGGCCTGCAAGGACTACCTGACCTTCATCGGGTCGGACTTCGCCGAGCAGGGCAAACGCGCCGCCGACGAGATGGCCAAGGCGATGGGCAACAAGGGCAAGGTCGCGATCCTGCTCGGCGCGCCCGGCAACAACGTGACCACGCTGCGGACGAGCGGCTTCAAGGACGAGATCGGCAAGGTAGCGCCGGATATCAAGATCGTCTTTGAACAGACGGGCAACTTCGCCCGCGAGGACGGGCAGAAAGTCACCGAGCAGCTGCTTCAGTCCAATCCGGACATCAACGGCATCTACGGCGAGAACGACGAGATGGCGCTGGGCGCGATCACGGCCCTGAAGGGCGCCGGCAAGAAGGCCGGCGACGTCAAGGTGGTGTCGATCGACGGCACCAAGGGCGCGGTTCAGGCCATTGTGGACGGCTGGGCGAACGCGGTCATCGAATCCAACCCGCGCTTCGGGCCACTCTCCTTCGCCACGGCGCAGAAGTTCTTCGGGGGCGAGCCGGTCGGGCAGGACATCATCATCCAGGACCGGCAATACGACTCGAGCAACGCCAAGGCGGACCTCGGCAGCGCGTACTGATTTCGCAGCTAAATGTTCGTCTGTGTGCCCCTCCGCTCGAGCCTTCCGGCGGAGGGGCACGTGACCGCACATCCGCGACTGCCGCAAGGACAAGACCGAAAAATGCCGCTATTGGAAGTCAGCGATGTCTCCAAGACCTTCCCCGGCGTGCGCGCGCTCGACCAGGTGTCGTTCACGCTGAACCCGGGCGAGGTGCACGCCCTGGTCGGCGAGAACGGCGCCGGCAAGTCGACTCTCATCAAGGTCATCACCGGCGTCTACCAGCCAGACGACGGCGAGCTGCGCTACCAGGGCGAACCCGCGCGGTTCGGGACGCCGATGGACGCCCAGCACGCCGGGATCTCGACGATCTACCAGGAAGTCAACCTCATCCCGCTGATGAGCGTCTCGCACAACCTCTTCCTCGGCCGCGAGCCGCGCAACCGGCTGGGGCTGCTCGACGAGGGGCGGATGCACCGCGAGGCCCGGGCGATCCTGGCCGGCTACGGGGTCACCGCCGACATACGGCTGCCGCTGGGCACGCTCGCGCTCGGCGCCCAGCAGATGGTCGCCCTGGCCCGGGCCGTGATGATCGACGCCAAGGTCGTGATCATGGACGAGCCCACGTCGTCGCTCGAACCGCGCGAGGTGGAGACGCTCTTCGGTGTCATCCGCGAGTTGCACGCCCGGGGTATCGGCATCGTCTACGTCAGCCATCGGCTCGACGAGCTCTACCGCATCTGTGACGCCGTCACGATCCTGCGCGACGGCCGGGTGGTGCACACCGGACGGCTCGCCGACCTGGAACGCATCCGGCTCGTGGCCCTGATGCTGGGTCGCGAGATGTCGGAGATCCGCCGAGAAGGCGCCACGGCCTTCTCGTCCGAAAAGGCCGTCGACACCGGCGCGGCACCGATTCTGCGAGCAAGCGGTCTGACCAGCCGGCGCAAGCTCCACGACATCACCTTCGACGTACGACCGGGCGAGGTGGTCGGGCTCGGCGGACTGCTCGGCGCCGGCCGCAGCGAGACGATCAAGGCGATCGGCGGCGCGTATCCGCTGGACGACGGGGACGTGCAGGTCGACGGCGTGGACCTCAAGCGGCCGACGACCGTCCAGGCGGTGCGGAACGGCATCGCCGTGCAGCCGGAGGACCGCAAGGCCGAGGGCATCGTCGCGGGACTCTCCGTACGCGAGAACATCGCGCTCGCCGTGCTGCCCAAGGTGTCCCGCCTCGGCCTGGTCTCCGACGCCCGGATCGACGCGATCGTCGAGCGGTACATGACCCGCCTGCGGATCAAGGCGTCCAGTCCCGACCAGCTGGTCGGCGACCTCTCCGGCGGCAACCAGCAGAAGGTGCTGCTCGCCCGTCTGCTCGCCACCGGGCCCAAGGTGCTCCTGCTGGACGAGCCCACCCGCGGCATCGACGTCGGCGCGAAGGCCGAGGTCCAGTCGCTGATCGACGAGCTCGCGGCCGAGGGCATCGGCGTCGTGCTGGTCTCCTCGGACGCCGAGGAGCTGATCGAGGGCGCCGACCGGGTGGTGGTGCTGCGCGACGGCGTGGTCGTCGGCACGCTCACCGGCGCGTCGGTGACCACCGAGGACCTGATGGCCACGATCGCCGCCGCCGCACCGCCGGAGGAAGCAGAATGACCACTGCCACCCTCACGCTCACCACGAGAGACCTCAGGGCCTGGCTGCCGAAGTACGGCGTCTACCTGGCGATCGTCCTGCTGGTCCTCTACAACATCTTCTTCACCCCGTACTTCCTGACCTGGAGCAACCTGCGCATCCAGCTGATCCAGGTGGCGCCCGTGGTGATCGTGGCGCTCGGCATGGCGCTGGTGATCGGGACCGAGGGCATCGACCTTTCGGTCGGCTCGGTGATGGCCCTGGCCGCGGCGCTCATCCCGCTCTATCTCGGGTACGGGGTGGCAGCGGCGGTCCTCGTGTCGCTGCTCGCCGGCGTCGCGGTCGGTCTGATCAACGGCGTGCTCGTGGCCCGGGTCGGGCTGCAACCGATCGTCGCCACGCTCGCGCTGTTCGTGGGCGGCCGGGGTCTCGCCGTCGTGATCAGCGGCGGCCAGCTCAAGGACGTCCGCAACCCCGATCTGATCCGGCTCGGCTCGGGCGATCTGCTCGGCATCCCGATCCTGGTCTGGGTCGCCGCCGTGCTCGTGCTGGTCGTCGCGTTCGTGGTGCGCCGCACGGTCTTCGGCCGCCGGCTGCTCGCGATCGGCGGCAACCGCCGGGCCACCGAGCTCGCCGGCCTCCCGGTGAAGCGCGTGCTGATCACCGTGTACGTGATCTGCTCGGTGCTCGCCTCGATCGCGGGCCTGCTCTCGGTGGCCCGCATCCAGTCCAGCGACGCCTCCGCGGTCGGCCTGCTCATCGAGCTCTCGGCGATCACCGCGGTGGTGGTCGGCGGCACCCCGCTCACCGGCGGCCGGGTGCGCGTCCTTGGCACGGTGGCCGGCGCCCTGCTCATGCAGCTGGTGATCGCCACCATGATCAAGCACAACCTGCCGCCGTCGACGACCGAGATCGCCCAGGCTGTGATCATCCTGGTCGCCGTCTATGTCGCGCGAGAGAGGAAGGCCCGATGACCACGGCCGGTGTCCCGCGAGAGAGGAAGGCGCGGTGAGCACCGAGGTGGCGAGAGAGACGCCCGCGGCCGCGGTCGAGGACGCCCGCCGGGCCGAGCGCACCGACCGGATCGTCGGGACCATCCAGCGTCAGGGCGCGCTCGCCGTCCTGATCGTGGTCGTCGTGATCTCGCTGATCGCGTTCCCGAACTTCCGCAGCTTCGACAACACCGCGACGATCCTGGTCGCGGCCGCCCCGCCGATGCTGATCGCGCTCGGCATGACGTTCGTGATCATCACGGGCGGCATCGACCTGTCCGTGGGCTCGCTCTACGTGCTCGGCGGGGTGCTGGCCGCCTGGGCCTCGCAGTACGGCTTCGCCGCGGCGTTCGCGGCCCCGCTCGTCGTGTGCGGCCTCATCGGCGTCGTGAACGGTGCTCTTATCGCGTACACGAGAATGGCGCCTTTTATCGTGACGCTCGCCGCCCTGCTCGGCGCCCGCGGGTTGATGCGGGCGATCAGCGACGAGGGCTCCGAGACCTACCTGGTCAAGAACGACGCCTTCAAGCAACTCGGCAACGGCTCGTTCCTCGGCATCGGCTACCAGGTGTGGCTCGCCGCGGTGCTGGTCGTGCTGGGGATGGTGCTGCTCTCCCGCACCCGCTTCGGCCACTCGGTCTACGCGGTCGGCGGCAGCGAGGACGCGGCCGCGCTGATGGGCGTTCCGGTCCGCCGGATCAAGGTCGGCGTCTACGTCATGTCGGGGCTGCTCGCCGGGCTGGCCGGGGCGATCAACGCGGCCAAACTCGGCTCGGGCGTCACCGTGCTGGGCACCGGCATGGAGCTCGACGCCATCGCCGCCGTGGTGATCGGCGGGACGCTGCTGACCGGGGGCGCCGGCACGATCGCCGGGACCGTCGCGGGCGTACTCCTGCTCGGGGTGATTCAAAACCTGATCAACCAGGTCGGGAACGTCAACAGCAACTGGCAGCAGGTGATCAGCGGCGCGTTCCTGGCGCTGGTCGTGGTCGCCCAGACCTACCTCGTCAAGCTGCGACGGGTTAACTAGAGATCGTGACGAACGAACAATGGGTCATCGGCGGGGATCTGCCCGTCAACCGTGTCGGCTACGGAACGATGCGGCTCACCGGCTGGCCGCGGGGCGACCGGCCGGATCGGGACACCGCGCTCACGGTTCTCCGGCGGGCGGTGGAGCTGGGCGTCAACCACCTGGACACCTCGAACTACTACACGCGGGACGGCGTGGCCGCGAACGAGCTCATCCGCACGGCGCTCGCCCCGTACCCGGACGATCTGGTGATCGTGACAAAGGTCGGTTCGCTGGTCGAGGGCGATGACATCGCGCTGCCGGCGTCCGAGCACCGCGGCCTCACCCCGGACGGGCTGCGCCGCGGCGTCGAGGCCAACCTGCGGTCGCTCGGCGTCGACCGGATCGACGTGGTGAACCTGCGCATGGGCGACCGCGGCCACGATGGCACGGGGTACGAGTCGGCGCTGGAGACGCTGATGGCGCTGCGCGCCGAGGGCCTCATCCGGCATCTGGGCGTCTCCAACGTGACCCGCGACCAGGTAGTCCGGGCCCGCGAGGTCGCCGAGATCGTCTGCGTGCAGAACCTCTACAACATCGGCGCCCGCGACGACGATCCGGTGATCGACCTGTGTGCCGAGGCCGGGCTCGCCTACGTGCCGTTCTTCCCGGTCGGTGGTGGGTTCCAGCCGCTCGCGACCGAGCGGCTCGGCGCGGTGGCCGGCCGGCTCGGCGCGACGATCCAGCAGGTGGCGCTGGCCTGGCTGCTCGCCCGCTCGCCGAACATCGCGATCATCCCGGGCACCGGCTCGCCGGCGCACCTCGAGGAGAACGTCGCGGCCGGCCGGCTGCGACTCAGCGAGAAGGACCTGGCCGAGCTGGGTTAGTCAACGTTCGCCGTGCCGAGCACGTGACCGTCGTGATCGGCGACGGTCACCGACTCGACGTCGTTCACCTGGAACGAGCTGGCCCCGATGACCTTGGCATTGCCGCTCGGGGTCGGCCCCCAGGCCGCCGCCTGCTCGACCTTGCCGCCGGTGCTGTGCACCTGGCAGAGGAACGGTCCGCCGCCGCGCAATTTGGTCACGTCGAGCGCCACCGAGACGCCCCACGTCTTCGGGGTGAGAACCGCCTGGCCGGAGAGCCCGCTGCCCTCGGCCGCCTCGAACTGTGCCGTGATCAGCTGCGGGCTGGGCAGCACCTGGATGGGCTGGGCCTCCCGGTTGGTGCGGATCACGCCGATGCCGATCACGGCGGCGACCAGGACCACGGCGGCCGCGGCCAGCCACCGTACGCGGGCCATGCGGTTTTCCCGGTTTCGCTCGGCGCGCATGCGCCGCAGCAGGCCCTCCACGTTCTCCTGGCTCGGGCGGGCGGACATGTTGATCGGTGGTTGCGCTCCGCCGGCGAACGAACGCTGGGCGTCGGGCAGGCGTTGCAGCAGCTCCGGTACGGGGGAAAGCCGCTCCAACTCGTCCCGGCACTCGTCGCAGTCCCGCAGGTGGGCGTCGAGCCGGTCGGTGTCCCCGTCGTCGAGGCCGCCGAGAAGGTAGCCGCCGAGCAGCCGGCGCAGGTCGTCATGATCGGGGCTCATCGCAGCACCCCCATCTCCTCGAAGGCCGTCCGCAACGCCCTGACCGCGTAGTACGCCCGGGATTTCACCGTTCCCTCGGGCACGGACAATCGCCGCGCCGTCTCGGCCACGCTCTGCCCCTCGTAGTACATCGCCCGCACCACGGCCTGGTGATCGGCCGACAGCCGCTCCAGCGCCTCGGCCACCAGCCAGCCCTCGACCAGCTGGTCGACGTTGTCCTCGACCGGCATCGTGTCGACCGCGTGCTCGTCGGCCACCAGATGCGGGCGGCGCTGCTCGGCCCGCCAGGCGTTGGTCACCACGTTGCGGGCGATCGTCAGCAGGTAGGAACGGGTGCGGCCCTGGTCGGTGTCGAGGTGGTCGATGTGCTTCCAGGCCCGCAGCAGGGTCTCCTGCACCATGTCCTCGGCGCGATGCCGGTCGTGCACGTACCGCAGGACGAAGCTGAGCAGGACCGCGTAGTGCTCGTTGTAGAGCGCGGTCATCAGCTCCTCGTCGGGGCTCACCCGTCGCCTCATCCGCGCCATGCCCTTCGCCAGCGTCCGCCTGCCACCCACTTGTACACCGTTACGGTGAAGCCGGTTCGATCGGAGGCTGCTTGGCACCGAACAGGGCGATGCCCGGACCCCCTCGCCGGGACCGGGCATCGCGTCACAGAGAACCTCAGCTGTCGCCTTCAGCCGGTGGTTTCGCCATCAGTGGTGCTGTCACTCGGGCTAGGGCTGTCACTCGGGCTAGGGTTGGCGCTGTCGGTGGGGCCGTCGCTGGGACTGGGGTCGGGGCTGGCGCTCTCCGTGGCAGCGGGGTCGGGGCTGTCGGAGCAGCTGCCCCGGCCCGGTCCGCCGTACCGGAAGGTCCGGGTGCTCAGGATGCTGAGCGGGTAGGCCTTGGTCGTCGAGCGCATGTACATCGAGACCGCCGGACCGTTCAGGTACGAGATGCTCGCCATGTACGCCGAGGTGCTCTTGTCCGCGTCGGCCCGGGCCCCGTTGCCCATGTCGGTGCAGGGGTCCTGGGTGGTCGCGGCCACCTCGCCGAAGACCTGGATCAGGCCGGACTTGCTGAACTTCACACCCTCGTCGTTCCACAGCTGCTCGGGGAAGTAGCCGACCCACTCCGAGTCGAACGCGATCCACCAGGCGCCGTTGAAGTACTGGACGCCGAACTTGTTGGCCTTGTCGTAGGCGAGCGTGTCGCCAGGCTTGATGTTCTTGCTGTACTGCACGAAGCCGCAGCCGTTGTAGCAGCTCTCCTCGTGGTTGACCCAGTGGTAGACGAACAGGTGCGGGTCGTCGTCGCCGTTGACCAGGCGGTCGACCGTCCAGCCGACCTCGACGATCTGAGCGCCGTCGGCCGACTGCAGGGCCAGCTCGCCGAGCGAGTGGTAGTCCTTCTTGTCGAGCTCCGGCTTGGATACGTAGACGTTGGTATAGAAGCCGTCCGTCTCGGCCGCCTGCGAACCGACGTTGTACAGGTAGTAGACGCTCTTGCTGTCGCTGGCGGCGCCGCTCGGCTCGGGCGCGGGTGCGGAGTTCGAGTCGGAGCCCGAGGGCGCCGGCGGCGCGACGTCGGCCTTCTCCTGCCGGAGGCCCGTGTTCTTCGCCCAGCGGCCCTTCGGCGCGTACCGGCCGCGGGGCTGGGTGGAGCCGCTCGTGTCGTTGGCCGCGGCGTCGACGCCCTCGGCCCGCAGCGTCCGGCTGGAGGCGCCGGGCCGGCCCTTGCGCACCCTCTCCGGCCGCTGGCCCCAGGGCAGTCGGGACGGGGGTGTCGCCACGCCGGCCAGTGCGTCGGGCGCGGCGTCCGCGGCGGCGGTCTCCTGGTCGGTCGCCTGCTGCTCCGTCGCGTGGTCGGATGCGCCCGAGATCTGTTCCGCGCCCGCGTTCAGGGTCGAAGCAAAGCCCAGGGCGCCGACCACGGCAACCGCAAGTCCGGCGGCAAGCAAGCCGCGGCGTGACTTCAACACGTGTCCGTCCTCGTTGATCGTGGGGTCGGAGGTGTGGGCGAGGTCGCCTCCGGCACCGGGTTCTCGGCGGCGCAGGTCACCATATAGCTTTCTCGATTCGAGTAGCGGCGGCCGACGGGTTTTCCGCCTTAACGGCTGAGGTGCCGAACCGATCCGGTGATTCAAACCTCAATTTCCGCGACGGAGCGTATCCACGCGATCGCTGAGGGGTGCTTTTCACGCGTTGTTCGGAAAGAGGCAAAGTGCTACGAGCTTCTTTCAGGTCTAGCGTATGGCCATGGGCGGTATACGGGTCTTGTCACTATCCGCCGACGGGGTCGAGGAGCACGCCCTGTCCGAGGTCGAGGCCCTGTTGGAGCGCCCCGGCGCACTGGTGTGGGTGGACGTTCCGGAGTGCAGTGACGAGGCGATCGCGTTGCTCACCGACGTGTTGCGGTGCCATCCTCTCGCCGTACGCGACTGTATGCAACGGAATCGCGTGCCCCGTGTCCGGATTTATCCGCATCAGCAGCTGTTGATCCTTCACGGTCCGGAGCGGGGTCCGTCCGGGCATGTCCACTATCTCGAACTCGACCAGATAATCGGCGAAAAGTACGTCGTCACCGTGCACGGACCGATCAATCCGAACCTTTCTCTCGAGGTCGCTCTGCGCGAGACCGACGGTGTCCGGCGACGGCTCGCGTCGGGCCGGTTGCGTCCCGATTCGCCCTATGAGTTGTCGTACGCGATCACGTCCGCACTCATCCACCGGCTCGAGGCGTTCATCGAGGAGATCACCACCGACGTCTGGCACCTCGAGCAGCGGGTCACCGGCGGGCACATGGGCAACCCGGAGGAGTTCCTGGAGGAGCTGTTCCAGGCCCGGCACGGCCTACTCGCGGTGCGCACGATGGGCGCGCTCGGCGCCGAGGTGTACGGCCGGATCGCCGCGCTCGAGGCCCGCGTACCGGCCGACGACCTGCCCCTGGTCAACGACGTGGTCGACCAGCTCACCCGGATCCGCGGCCTGGCCGACGGCGAGCGTGAGTACCTCCAGGGCGTGATCGAGTTCTACCGCGCCCGGGCCGAGACGAAGATGACCGTGGCCGCCGAGCGCCTCGCCGTGATCGCCGTGGTCACGCTGCCGATCACGGCCTTGTCCTCGGTGTACGGCATGAACATCATCGTCAACGACCACACCAAGGTTCCCCAGCTCACGGTCGTCCTGCTCGTCATGGCCGTGATGTCCGCGCTGCTGCTCACCTGGGCCAAGCGCCGCGGCTGGTGGTGAGCTCTTTCTAGGCGCGCCCATCCGCGCGGGTGCACGCTCCGAAGCAGGGGCATGACCGAGGCATGCGTGCTTACGCGGAGCGGCGGGGAGTTCGGACCCGAACGGGTCGACGACCGCTACCGGCTGATCCGGGTGATCGGCGAGGACACCGTGGGCCGGCTCTGGCTGGCCGAGGACGAGTTGCTCTGGCGCCGGGTCGCACTGCAGGAGGTCGCGGCCGGGCAGCCGATAGGCGTGGCCCTGGCCCGCCTGCACCTTGTAAAGGTCTACAACGCGGTCCTCTGGGCCGGCCGCTCCTGGATCGTCATGGAGTACCCCGGCGAGACCGCGGTCGGCGTGGCCCGCCCGGTCGGCCCCTGCATCCCGCCCCCACGCACCAACGGCCGAGGCTGGCGCGGACGTGCCGCCGTTCCCACTTCCCGGAATAACTAGTGCGGTGTCCACGAACGTTGACCGGGTGGTTTCCGGTGGTGTTGTGGATCCTCGCTCACGGGTGTGGGCGAGCGACTCCCCTGTGATGGGGCGGGCCTCCGCCGGCCAAGGGACCCGCCGGTCGCCGGTGGTCGGCGGCGGGGGTCACGCCGTGCCGTGGCAACTCCGGGGAGGTGTCGTCCGGCTCGACGGTGCGTGACCACCCCACCCGGTATGCGGGTGGGGGTGGTGGGTGCGCCGCCCGGGGTGCGGGTGGCGATGGTGAACGCCGCGGCGAGATCGCGGTGCCCGGCGAACTGGCAGTGTCGGCAGGACATGGTCCGGCCGGCGGGTTTGGGGATGCGTTTCTTGCACTGGGGGCAGGTCGAGGAGGTGCCGCGTTCGTCGACCAGGTGCACCCGGATGCCGGCGAGGGTGGCTTTGTCGTGCAGGATTTGCAGGGTGCGGCCGATCTGCCATTGCCGCAGCCGCAGGTTGTGTTTCCGCCCGGCCGGCTGGTTGAGGACCCCGCGTGGGTCGCCGAC
>NZ_KB903324.1 GCF_000379645.1 Paractinoplanes globisporus DSM 43857 | reverse complement strand
CCCTGCCCGGCGCCACCACCCTGCCCGGCGCCACCACCCTGCCCGGCGCCACCACCCTGCCCGGCGCCACCACCCTGCCCGGCGCCACCACCCTGGCCCGCGCCATTCCCCTGCCCGGCACCATTGCCCTGACCCGCGCCACTCCCCTGCCCGGCACCATTGCCCTGACCCGCGCCACTCCCCTGCCCGGCGCCACTCCCCTGCCCGGCACCGTTGCCCTGACCGGCACCGCCGCCCTGACCGTGGCCGAAGCCGCCCTGGCCGCCCGACCCGCCCTGGCCGCCGAAGCCGCCCGGCCCGCCGTGGCCGCCGTGGCCGCCGGCACCGCCCTGGCCGCCGGCACCGCCCGGACCACCCTGACCGCCCGGCCCGCCGGGGCTGCCCGGGTGGCCGGGAGCGCCCGGGTGACCCGGCGCGCCCGGCAGGCCGTGGCCCGGCCAGCTCGGGTTGCGCAGGATCGGGAGGGCCAGCGAGAACGAGCGGTACTCGGTGCGTGCCCGGCGGGTGCAGTTGTCGAAGGAGATCGTCGTGCGGAGGTGGATGAGGCCGGCGCGGTCGAAGTTGGCGTTCACCGCGATCGGGGTGACGTCGGCGCGGCCCGGGCGGAGGCTGCCGCCGCGGGAGAACGTCGCGTAGGGGCGGTGGGCGGAGTAACCGACCCGCACGTCGGGGGCGATCACGCGCACCTCGACGTCGCAGATCCGGCGGTCCGTACGCCAGTTGATGTTGACCCAGCTCATCGAGTGCGCTCGGACGGCGCGCAGAAAGTTGGAGACCGGCTGTGGGCCGCGGGGGGCGAGGGACGCGGACGCGGGGGCGGTCGCGGTCACCGTGGCGATGCCGACCGTCGCGGTGGCCATGGCCAGCATCGCGCCGAGACGCCGAGTGTTGTTCATCCATTCCTCCGGTGGGGAGATCCGACACCCGGCGCTCGAAGTCGCGGCGGGCAAAACGGACACTAGGTGCAATGCCTCACGGGGGGCCGGTTTTGAGCGGCGTTTCGGACTTATCTAATCTTTTTGGACAAAATGGTTAGTCGCGGCTCGGCCGAAAAGGCAGCTCGGACGCCCGCCGATCGGCCACGATGGAAGGCGTACGCCTGAAGGGAGACGTCATGTCGCTCAGCGGTGCCCACAAGGCGGCGTTCCGCCGCGAGGTCACGCAGGGGGGCCAGGTCTTCGCGATTCGCGATCCGGACGGCTTCCCGGCGCCCGCCGACGACGACGGCCGGCGCGCGGTGCCGTTCTGGTCGAAGCCCACCCGCGCCCAGTTGGTCGTCAAGCACGTCACCGCGTACGGCGGATTCGAGGTTGTTCCGATCCCGGTCGAGGAGTGGCTGTCGAACTGGATGGCCGGGCTCGAACACGACCAACTGCTGGTCGGGGTCAACTGGGCCGGGGCGAAGGCGACCGGTTACGACCTCACGCCCGGCCAGGTTTTGCGGTGGTTCGCCGAGCTCGAGCCGGAGATCACGGCCGAACCGCGAATTCACACGACCCAGCGGTAGTTCGGATCGATACCGACCCCTATGCTTGCGGCACTGCAAATAAGGGGGACGTCATGCGCAGCCTGCAGATTCTCGTCGTCGACGACGACGATGCGGACGCCCTCATGATCTCGGAGGCGCTGGCCGAGGCCGAGACGAGCGCCACGGTCGAGCGGGTCACCGACGGCCGGGAGGCGCTCGACTACCTGCGCCGCGAGGGCCAGTACGCGACGGCGAGCCGTCCCGACCTGATCCTGCTCGACCTCAACATGCCGCGGATGGACGGGCGCGAGACGCTCGCCGCGATCAAGACGGACGACCAGCTCAAGGCGATCCCGGTGGTCATCCTGACCACCTCGGGCGCGGCGCCCGACATCGTGGCGAGCTATCAGCAGCGCGCCAACGCCTACGTCACCAAGCCGTTCGGCCTCGACGATTTCGAGTCGACCGTACGGCAGATCGACCGCTTCTACCGTGAGGTGGCGAGCCTGCCCGGCGCCCGTCACTGACGATCCCCGTGTACCGGGTGCGGGGCCTGGGTACCTCGGAGGCATGACCGACAAGGAACCACCCGAGGACCTCGGCGCGCCGGTGTCCTACCTCGTGCTGGCGGACGGAACGCCCGTCTTCGACCGGTCGGGCGAGCGGATCGGCGAGGTCGAGCACGTCCTCGCCGACGAGGGCGCCGACGTCTTCCACGGCCTGCTGGTCAAGACCGCCGCCGGCCACCGGTTCGCCCGCGCGACGCTGGTCGACGGGCTCTACGAGCACGGCGTGATCGTCGCCGTGCCGGCCGCCGGGCTGCCGGAGCCGAGCGCCGACCCGTCGGCCCGCGTGGCGGAGGAGGACGAGGGCCTGCGCCACGGCCTCAAGAAGGCATGGGACTGGCTGGTGCAACCGCGATAGCCGGGAACGACCCAGCGTCAGCGAGAACGGTCCCGGTAGGTCCAGGAACTGCCGCCGAGCGCGGATGCACCCCGCTGCGGCTGCTGGTCGGGGGCGGCCTGAGGGGGCTCGGAGTAGCCGAAGGTCTGTCGCGGCATGGTTCCGGCGTTGGCCGCCGCCGCGCGCCGGGCGGCGAGATAGGCCACCGCCTCGCGGTCTTCCTCGGTGGGCGCGGCCATCAGGGCGTACGCGAGTCCGATGATGCCGAAGACGACCGTGGCGCCGATCGGGACGATCATGCTGGTGGCGCTGGCGCCGGTGAGGTCGCCGGGCGCGTGCGTGGTCACCGACATGGCGGACATGCCGGTGAAGTGCATGGCGTTGACGGCGATGCCCATGACCAGCGCCGAGACGAAGATGGCGAGCGGCTTGTGCACCGTGACCGCGAGCCAGAGCGCCACCGAGGCGGCGACCACCGCGATGCCGATCGACATGCCGACCCGGGTCGCCGAGTACGAGACCTCGCCGTTCAGGTGCATCGCGGCCATGCCCGTGTAGTGCATCGCGGCGACGCCGAGGCCGGCCACGATGCCACCGGCGACGATGCGGACGTTCTGCCCCTTCTGGCCGAACAGCGCGATCACCAGACCGATCCCGACCGCGATGACGGCGAGGATGGCGCTGGCCGCGGTGAGGCCCACGTCGTACCGGATCGGGGTGCCGGTGACGCTGAAGCCCATCATCGCCACGAAGTGCATGCTCCAGATCGCGGTGCCGCCGATGGCGACCGCCGCGAGGATGAGCCACCAGACTCGTTCGCCGTTCGAGCGGGCCGAGCGGAATCGGGCCGCGAGGGTCAGGCCGAGCAGCGACCCCAGCACGGACAGTGAGTAACTGATCGTGGGGGTGATCCACCCGTGATCGAAATGATGGATCTGCGCCATCGCCGGTTCCTCCCTCAAAGCCCCAGGTCCGCGCTGCATACTGCCTGCTTGATCGCGTACTTGTGAAGGAGTGTGACGCAGGTTGCGTCACGTTCCGGCTACAGATGTCGAAACAACGCGCGAAGCTCTCTTTGTTCGGCATCCCCGCAGCTCAGCTCGGCATTGATCTTCTTGCTTGAGATCAACCGACGGTTCGGAGGCCGCTCTCCGCGCAAACGCCGGACATGTCGGAAGCGACGGCACCAACCGCCGCGATCCTGTCCGGCTCATCGGGTTTGTCCTTCGCGGCGACCGCCGCTCGATACGCGTCGCCCAGCCGGGTAGCCGCGTCGGCGAGCGGAGCGTCGGCCGTGGCGCTCGCGGAGACAATATTTTCCACCACGCCCGGCGTCATGAACGAACCGGCCTCGATCGCCACGGCCAGCCGGGCGCAGGCGATCGACCCCGGTGGATCGTCGACGCCGGACTCGATCACGCTCGGTGAGATCTCGGCGGGCCCGGCGGACGCCGGCGAGGAGGGCGTCACGGCCGTCCGCGCCTCACCGCCACACCCGGCCAGGAGGGCGCAGGCGAGAACGACCACGAGACGCATACGCCCAGATTAGGCGGTTTTCCCCCGTACGATAGGAAAAGGCGCGGTCGTCGCCGACCGCGCCTTGATCTCCAAGCGGAACCAGACTCAGAGGTAGCTGAGTTTCTTCCACGCGCTGTAGCTCACGTTGAAGTCCGTCCAGCCGTTGCCCTGCTTCAGCTTCTCCTCGGTGCCGCTCACGGTGATCGGGTCGCCCATCATCGTGCGGCTGAAGAGCCAGGCGCCCATCGCCTCGGAGACGTTGACGCAGCCGTGCGAGACGTTGACGTGGCCCTGCTTGCCCTCGGACCAGGGCGCGGCGTGGATGAACTGGCCGCTCCAGGTGATGCGCTGGGCGAAGTCGATCGGCGTCTTGTAGCCGTTCACGGGGTCGGTGTCGGTGGTGTCGAAGACGGTGTGCCTCGCCTTTTCCATCACGACCATCGTGCCGCTCGAGGACGGGGTGCTCTTCTTGCCGAGGCTCACCGGGATGGTCTTGATGACCTTGCCGTCCTGCTTGACCGTCATCTGCTTGGTCTTGTTGGAGACCGTCATGACGAACGAGCGGCCGATCTTCGTGTCGACGGTGAGGTCGCTCTTGCCGTAGTAGCCGTTGCCGAGCGGGACGCCGGCCAGCCGGACGTCGGTGAAGACCTTGGAGTTCGCCTTCCAGAAGACCTTGGGGCGGTAGTGCACCTCGGTCGGGCTGATCCAGCCCCAGGAGCCCTCCTGCGACGGGGTCGCGGTGACCGTCATGCGGCGCTCGACGTCGTCGCGGTAGCTCGCGGGGATCGCACGGCTGAACTTGATGATCAGCGGCATGCCGACACCGACCACCTGCCCGTCGCCGAGGAAGCTCGTCACCCGGATGATCTTCGACGGTTTCGCCATCGTGGTGAAGGTGCTGGTGGTCGAGCCACCCTTGCCCTCGGACGCGGTGCCGTTCACGGTCACCGTGTACTTCGTGCCGTACGCGAGGGCCTTGTCGGGGCGCCAGACCTTGCTGTCCTTGTCGAGCGTGCCCTTGACCTCGTTGCCACCGGCGTCGGTCACGGCGACGGAGGTGTTTTCCGGGTCCTCGCTCGTGTATTTCACCTCGATCGCGGCGACCACGTTCGTCGCGTCGGCGGCGGGCGAGACGACCGCGACGGTGCTCAGCGTGGGTGACGGCGACGGCGAGGCGGCGTCGTTACCAGAGCCGGTGCCACCGCCGGCGGCGGCCGAGCTGTCACCGCCGCCCTGCCAGGACGGCGACTTGTCGCCGTGACCGCAGCCCGAGCTGAGCAGGACGGTGCCTGCGATCAGCGCGACCGCGGCAAACCGCCACGGCCGGCGAACTCGACTGATGCTCATGGTCCCCTCACGGCGTCGTTCATCCCCGGCGCCCCATCTTGCTCTATGAAAGCCGGGCGACCAATCCCGGATTCGTGCCGCGTCACGCCGGTCACAGAGGCCGGGGGGCCTTCTACTGACACTTCCTACTGACCTGACGCGCCCGGCCCGTCGGTCCGTTGCCTCGGTCTGACTAGATTCTTTTCACTTCAGAGACGGGGGTACGGGGAGAGCACTGCCCTTGACGAACTCGGGCCAACTCACGTTCCACGCCGTCCAGCCGTCGCCGTAGGCGAGCTTGGAGCCCGTGCCGGTGACGATCACCGGGTCGCCGATCAGCGTCTTGTCGAACAGCCACTTCGCGTTGGACGGGGAGACGTTCACGCAGCCGTGCGAGACGTTGCGGTGTCCCTGCGCACCCACCGACCAGGGAGCCGAGTGCACGTACTGCCCACTCCAGGTGATGCGTTGCGCGTACTGAATCTTGGTCTTGTAGCCGGCGGCGCCGTCGGTGTCGGTGGTGTCGAAGACGGTCTCGGTCAGCTTGTCCATCACGACCATCGTGCCGCTCACCGAGGGCTTGCTCGGCCGGCCCAGGCTGACCAGTGCCGTCCGGACAACCTTGCCGTCCTGGGTGACGGTCATCTTCTTGGTCGCGTTGTCGACCTTCATCTCGAAATCGCGCCCGATCTTGGCGGTGGCCGAGCGGTCCCGGTCGCCGTAGCGTCCGCCGCCGGTGGGCACGCCGCCGACCGCGATGCGCACGGTCAGCTTGGTGCCCGGCTGCCAGAACTGAGGAGCGCGGTAGTACGCCTGGGTGCCGCTCGACGTCCACGACCAGACGCCCGGCTGCGGCGGGTCGGTCTGCACGAACATCCGCTTCTGCACGGCGGCGCGGTCGGCCTTCTTGATACCCGGGTTGAACTCGGCCACGACCGGCATCCCGACGCCGTACGTGTGGTTGTCGAACAGGTAGAGGCCGGTGCCCGTCTTGCGGCCCGGCGCGCCCATCGTCGTGAAGGTGGTGCGGACGGTCTTCGTGAGACCGCTGTCGGACGTGGCGACGACGCTTGCCGCGTACCTCTCCTTGGTCTTGAGGGTTTTGCCCGGCACCCAGCTGGAACCGTCGTCGCGGAGCGCGCCCGGCACGGCCTTGCCGTCGCTGCCGGTCAGCGTGACCGACGTGACCTTGGCGCCGGTGACCTTGAAGCCGATCTCGGCGCTGACCGGCACCCCGGTCTTGCCGGCGGTGGGCGTGACGGACAACTCGATCGGCACGGTGGCGGACTCGGGCGCCGGCCCGCTCGCCCCCGGACTCGCGCTGTCGCTGGGCCCAGCGCTGGCCCCAGCGGCCGCCGCCGGTTGCTGCTTGTCACCGCAGCCGGACAGCGCGAGAGGCGCAACCACCGCCAACACCACGACCGCCATCAGCCTGCGCCGCATGCCGACCATCCCTAGATCATGTTTCCCCGTTTTCGGGGACATCCTGCCGCATGGATGCAAGGGTCCGAGTCATCCTTGAGGCTGATTCAAGCTGTGAAGGTCATGGGAGGGGGCGGATTTCAAGGATCAAGGAACCCCGTGCTAACGTTTTCGTCGTTGCCGAACGAGCGCCGCTAGCTCAACTGGCAGAGCAGCGGACTCTTAATCCGCGGGTTGTAGGTTCAAGTCCTACGCGGCGCACCACGCTTCACCAGGCCGTATAGCCATCTGGCTATACGGCCTTGATCTTTGCGGGGCGCGTGTGGGGCGCGCGTGGGCGTCCCTGCCGACGTCTGCTCTTGGTGCTGGACCGCCTGGCCCGGCGCGGTTTCGGCCGGCTTGCCGGTTGAGGTGCTGCGGATTTTCGCGGCCCAGTCACGGAGCCCTTCCGGCGTCGGGTGCCGGGCACCAGGCGGGCGGTGGCCGCGGCGGCCTTGACGTGCTGCTCGTGCAGCACGCTGGTGTAGGTGTCCGCGGTCAGCACGATGCTGGTGTGCCCGAGTTGCTCCTGCAACGTCTTCAGATCGGCGCCTGCGCAGTGCGCGAGGCTGGCCGCGCCGTGCCGCAGGTCGTGCAACCGGACCGGCGGCAACCCGCTGTCCTCGACGAGGCGGACAAACCGGCGGGTCAGGAAGTCGGGGTGCAACGGCTGCCCGTCGGGGGTGGTGAACACCTACCCGGTCTCCTGCCACCGCTCCCCCGCCGCCCGCCGGCCGCGCCATCGGCGGACGAGATCGCGCCGACCACGGCGTGGACGGGCTTCCGCTCCGTTCGCGTTCCGGCGAAGTGTGCGTCCTGCGAAGGTGGCGATATCGGTGCCGACCGCAAATGACCGGATCGGCGCCCACGTCAATCAGGCCCCAATCGGAAACGGAAAAGGGTGGGACGCCGCGGCTTTCCGGACCGGCGACATGGATACACCGACATCGTCGTCCGCAACCGTGTGGATCAGGAGCTCACTTCGTACGGGATCGGCTCCCAGGCGGCGTTCTTGCCGACCGTGTCGTCGCCCTCGATCTCCTTGCCGATGTCGCGCACGTTCAGGCCGGCCTTGGCCGCCTCCGCCAGCGTCTCCTCGTCGTAATGCGACGCGCGGAATGAGTTGACCATGTACGTCCGGGTCTTGAGGTACTGGATGTACCGCTCGTGGTGCGCGTCGTTGAGGCCGATCGCGGCGAACACGGCGATCCGATCGCCGTCCGCCGGCGCGATCCGCCAGTTCGGGAACTTCGGGATGTCCTTGGGCTCGGGATACCGCCACCTGGGGAACTTGAGCAGGACGCCGTTGCCGCTGTGGGTGGTGCGCAGGCTCCACACCGCGAGGTCGCCCACCCGGGTGCGGACATAGACGTTCTCGCCGGCCGCGTGGTCGGTCGTGTTGTGCGACTTGGCGCGCAGGTTGAGCCCGCCGGTGTGCTTCCAGTGGTCCTGCAGGTAGATACCGAACCGGAGGATCGTGTAGCGGCCCTTCCAGTCCGGGCCGTTGGGGTCCTTGCGATCCGCGTTGTCCTTGTGAAAACCGCGCTGACGGGAGTTGATGGTGAAGGAGCTGTCGCCGGCATACCAGATGTCGTCGCTTCCGAGGAGCCTTCTGGCGACCTCCACGAAGATGCCGTCGGTCAGGGTGCTCCGCATCTGCGCATTGGAGAGCAGGTCGCCGGGGCCGCGGCTCAGGGACGCATAGGCCGCGTCGCGGAGACGTTTGATCTCCTGCGGCGAATAGACGTTGCGGATGATCTGGTAGCCGTTTTCCCAGAAGGCATCCACATCGATGTTGAGCCTTGCCACCACGACTTCCCCCGACTGCTTGTCCAGACTGAAGAGTCCTCACCATAGACCTATGCGCATCAATTTCAAGAGGCTCTCCGCGGGGACGGGACAGCGCGACGATCCCGCAGCTCGGCGGCAGATCTATCCCGAGCGTCATAGCTCTCTGCCGCAGAGCGCCCGACGTTGCCGCGTGACGAACGTTGCGCAACTCCTTGCCGTCAGGCCAGACCGAGCACGAACGTCGCCCTCGTTGAGAGAGGACCCAACCCGCAGTCCGTGCGCGGCTACCAGGGCGGTGAACCGGTGAGTGGGCCAGCCGGGCCGGATCGGTCGTCCGTCGGGCCGCGCGAACACAAAGCCGGTCTCCCCGATCGCTGTTCCGTGGGCCTCGTACCTGCGCTGTTGCCGCCGCCGGTGATCGGCGACGACTTTGACGGTGGCGGGGTCGAGAGTGATGGTCCGGTTATCGGCGGCGGTCTTGAGTTCAGATTCGGCGACTGTGCCGGGTAACTCGACCAGAGTCTGGTTCACCGTCAGGGTGGCATCGGCCAGGTCGACATCGACCCAGCGCAGGCCTACGAGCTCCCCGCGGCGCAGCCCGCTCAGGCCGGCCAGCCACCACAGCCCGTACAGATCATCGTCGGCGACCGCGGGCGCCCAGACCGCGATCTTCGGCCGGGTGCCGTCGTGCAGCCAGGCCGCAACGCGCGGCTGCGACCCGGTCACCGGACGGGTGAGCCGGGGCGAGGGGCAGTTCGAGCATCCGGGCCGGGTTATCGGTCAGATAGCCGTGGGCGGCTGCCGCGTTGAGTGCCCGGCGCAAGGTGGCCCGGACCCTTGAGCGGTCACTATGGACTTGTAAAGGTACGTTTCGAGCTAGTCGATCAGTGGCCGTTCGTTGGCGATGCAAGGCTTAGCCAACTCGCTGAGTCGCCGGGCCCGCCGGTTGCCCGGCCGATTTGGCGGCGAGCGAGCCGATACAGCGGAAAGCGATGGCAGCAAGAGATCTCGCACGACCAAGCCTCCGGCGGCCGGGGCTCAGCGCCTGGGCCTTGGCGACAGCCTCACTCGCTGCCCGCACTGCCAGCCGGGTGCGACGGCCGACGCCCGTCAAGCGATCCCTTCGCTGGGCTGCCAGCGACGATGCTGCGACGCTCGCCTCGCGTTGTTGAGCTGAGATCGCCGATCGATGCCAGCCGTGGTCAGCGGTGGCGTTCGCGACCGAGCCGTCGGTCAGATCGTCGAGTCGGTGCAGGCGGGGCAGTCGCTGGACGAGGTGGCCCAGATAGATGACGCAGAGGTCGTCGGCCTCGTGGCCGCGATCGTCGAGCACGTCGAACGCGTTGTCGTCGAGCAGAACCGTCGTTGCTTCTCGGTCTCCCTGGAGGATCGACCGGGTGGTCAACGCCCAGCTGTCGGGCTCGGCGGCCAGGGGGAATTCGCCGGCGGCCCAGCAGCTGCCAGCTTCCGGTGGGGTGCTCGTCGACCGGGAGCCAGGTGAACGCCTGCCGTGCGGATACGTGATCACACAGTCGACGAATGATCATCCGCGCGGTGGCGTGCGCCAGACCTCCGTCAGCAGATCCCATACCCGGTCCAAGGCGAGGTCGGGGGTCTCCGGCGGCTTGCGATGGTTGTCGAGCCTCTTGGCGATGACCCGCGCCAGTTGGGCACGGATCGGGGAGACTCGCCGCATCGCCCGGAAGAGAGTGCCGTTCGTGTTCAGGCAGGGCAGCACCGCCAGCCACTCGCCGATCGGGCCGGGCAACGGACCCTCGATAGTCGGCCAACGGTGCCGCACTTCGTCGTTGAGCTGTGGCAAATGTTCGATGCCGAGCCAAGTTGGGTCGTTGGCGCCGAAAGCGAGGTGACCTACGCGGGCCACGACGGCGGCGCCTAGACACATCGGGCAAGGATGCAACGTGGTGTAGAGCCGGATGCGCCGGGCGAACTCCTTGTCGTCCGGCACACCGGCAAGTGCTCCGATCTCGGCATGGGCCAGCAAACCTCGCGGTCCCACCGCGGCAAAGCGCTGGTTACGACCACTACCGAGTACGGTGCCCGCGTCGTCGGTGATCACGGCGCCGACCGCTACTCCGCCGTCACGGTAGGACTCCCAAGCCATCGTCATCGCGTGCCGCCACGGCGGTTCGAGCGTTGACCATGCACGACGTGCGGTGAGTTCCACCATGCCGCGATCTTCGCACGGAAGCGGCGAGGACCTCCGAGAGCGTGCATCTCGCCGACGCAGTGGAGGATGCTCCGATGAGCATTCAGGTGCGACAGTTTCAGCGACATGCCGCAGCCGAGTTCGTCATAGGGCTGGAGTGGCTCTTCGACCCGCCCGGCAGCCGTCCACCGGGATGGGACCGCGACCGCGCCGTCGAGCGCACCGTGCAGATCCTCGCCGACGAAAACGCCGCATTGTTCGCAGCCCGCTCGCACGACGATCAGGTGATCGGCGTGGCCAGCGTCTACCTGGACATTCTGTCGGTACGCTTCGGCCGTCGAGCCTCGATCGAGGATCTCGCTGTGCACCCGGAATGGCGCTCTCGAGGTGTCGGCGCCATCCTGCTGGCAACCACCAGGGCGTGGGCGCAGGAACATGGCGCCGACTACGTCTTTCTGGAATCCGGCGTCGCACGAACCGACGCACATCGCTTCTACCTACGCCAAGGCGCAACCCACGCGGCATCAGCGTTCAGGTGGACGATGGGCAACAGCCGCTGACTGACGCGTCCCACCGATCCACCTGCCAATCCCACCACCGGCCGGTCAGATCCGTCAGTTCACGCACTCGACGATCATGCCTCGCGGAGGAGCCGGCATCCTTTTTTGCCGCGTCGAGGGCATTGGTGCTCATGCTGGCGTTGACGCACCGCGAGTTATGACTACCTCCTCTGTTTCCGATCAGCGTGCTGTCGTCGTCGACGAGCGTCTGTTGCATGTGGTCAGCCCCCCGCGCGAGCGACCCAGACCCTGACGTACCTACGAGTCCTTACTGCTGAGCCCCCTTTACGCGCTCCGGCAGCGTTGGTGAACGCGGACGATCGTCGAGTCGGCCTGCGCGTCCACGTAATTGCTCTGGTCGCCGCTCGTCGTACCCCAGGCCGATCGCGGGTCTTCAGCGAGTAGTCACCGGGTGGGATGTAGATGACGGCGCCAGGCTTGGAGATCTGGTTCGTCTGGCCGGCCTTGACGTCGGCGATGATGCTGTTGATCACGGCGCCGATGTCGTTCTTGGCGTTGACGCCGGGCAGGCCGGGAATCGTCCAGCGAGTCAGTCGTCCACGGTGGACACGGTCCACCGTCCTTCCTGGAAGAGTCGTGGCAGGGCGCGCGATGGCGACGTCACAGGACGCCGATGAGGGTTCGTGGGCCAGGTCCGGCGGGCCGAACGGTGAGCGCGGTGCGCGGGTACGCCGGTGGTCGGCGGGCTCGCCGCGATCGGTCGGCCCGGCCGACAGCGGACTTGCCAGGATCGGCGCGGCGGCCGGCGCCTTGAGCACCGTGCGCCGGCCGATTGGGGTTGTCGTGGGCAGGCATGAGCCACTCCTCGAAATGGGGGTAGCGGCGATTCGCGCAGGAACCGGGAATGACACGGCCGGGGCAGACCGAAGCGTCCTCGGGTGGGCCGGCGATGCCGCACCAGGAGGAGCGAACGCGTGTCAGCGCAAGTCCTAGCACCGTGACGTTGGCGGCGTCAACCATCCCGGGCCGGCCGCCGACGAGGGCCGCGGCGGAAACACTGCCGACACTTGACGGCCGCACGACGTGCGATCTATCGTCTGCCAAAACCATTTGGCTTAACGTTTTGGCAGGCGATCCGCTCCGGGATTTCCCTGGTCGCCTGCGTTGATCGGGCGCCGCGCGCCAGGCTGGTAGATGACCGCGGCGTGGTGTGCCTCGTCCCGCGCGTCCCGGCGCTCGACGGTTCTTGCCTTGCCATGAAGGAGCCAGTCCGTGTTCTCTACCCGCCGCGGCGCCCGCTTTCCGAGCTCCAGCGCCATTGCTTCCATCGATCCGGCGTCTGCCGGGCTGAGCCGCCGACGACTGCTCGGCCTCTCCGCCGGTGCCGGGGTCGCCCTGCTCGCCAGCGCCTGCGGCGCCGGCGGCGACAGCTCCGACTCAGCAGGTTCCAAGACGCTGACCCTCGCCTGCGAGGGCGGCGGCAAGATCGAGCTACAGCCGATCGTGGACAAGTTCCGCCAGCAGACCGGCACCACGGTCACCCTCGTGGAGCTTCCCTACGATGGCCTGTTCAACCGGCTGACCAGCGAACTTGCCGGCGCAAAGGCCAGCTTCGACATCTGTGCGATCGACGCGGTCTGGATCCCGCTGTTCGCGGGCAAACTCGCCCCCCTCGACGACCTGTTCACGCCGGCCGTGCAGGCGGACCTGTTCCCGGCGTTGGTCAAGGAGCCACAGGTCGGCGGCCACTTCGTCGGGATGCCCGTCTGGACCAACGCCGAGGTGCTGCTCTACCGCACCGACCTGTTCGGCGACCCCAAGGAAAAAGCGGCGTTCAAGGCGAAGTACGGCTACGAGTTGGTCCCACCGGCCACCTGGGAACAGTTCACCGACGTCGCCCAGTTCTTCACCCGCCCCGACAAGAAGCTCTACGGCACCGATGTCAAGGGCAAGGTCGAGACCGAATGGCTGGCGCACGTGCTGCAGGCCGGCTCCCCCGGCGTGGTCCTGGACGACACCGGAGCCGTGATCGTCGACAACTCGCAGCACCTGGCCGCCTTGGCGTTCTACGCCGACCTGCAGAACAAGTACAAGGTCAGCCCGGCCGGCGCCGCGCAGATCGACTGGTCCGCCGCGCAGAACCTGTTCAACCAGGGCAGCACCGCGATGACCCGGTTCTGGGCACACGCGTATCGGCAGATCCCCACCGACGCCGCGGTCGCCGGCAAGGTGGGCGCCGCGCCGATGATCGGCGGCTCGGCCGGCGTCGCCGGCATCCCCGGCCCGTGGTACCTGTCGGTGCCGCAGTCGTCGGCCAAGCAGGACCTGGCCAAGCAGTTCATCCAGTTCTGCTACGACAACAATGCCCTGAGCCTGGACACGTCGCTCGGCCTGGCCGCGCGCAAGTCGGCATATCAGCAGTACGCCGACAAGAAGGGTTTCGAGGCGTTCGGTCCGCTGCTGAAGACCCTCGACGCGCCCGCGACCCGATCCCGTCCCGCGCATCCGAAGTGGCAGCAGATCGTCGACAGCGCGCTGATCCCCATGCTCCAGAAAGCGGTCACCCCGGGCGCCGACTACGCCGCGCTGCTGAAGTCGACGCGCACGCAGATCGAAGGCATCATCAAGTGAGCCGAGCCCCAGCCGCCGCGCAACCGGCTGTGTTGCGCGGGTCTGCCAAGAGCAGCCCTCGCCGGCATCGCCGGGGACTCAGCGACAGCAACTACGCCCTGCTGCTGATCGCTCCCGCGGCGCTGGTGCTGCTCGCCCTCGTCGGCTGGCCCCTGCTGAAACTGCTGATCGACAGCCTGCACACCGGCTCCACCTTCGACGCCGGTGGTCGCCGCTTCGGCGGGCTCGCCAACTATCAAGACCTCTTCACCGACGCCGCGGTGCGGGCCGCCGGCCTGCGCACCCTGGTCTACACGGTGATTGTCGTCGTCGCCGAGCTCGGTCTCGGACTGGCGGTAGCGCTGCTGTTCTACGCCCTCGGCCCCCGCTCCCAGATCCTGCGGACGGTGTTCCTCTATCCCCTGATGATCGCGCCGCTGGTCGCCGGCCTGCTCTGGCGGTTCATGCTCATCGACAACTTCGGCATCGTCAACGAGCTGCTGACCCGGGTCGGCATTCTCCGCGACGCGGGCGACATCGCCTGGCTGAGCAACCCGCACCTGGTGCTGTTCTCGGTCGCGATCCCGGACGTCTGGCTCACCACGTCGTTCATGACACTGATGATCTTCGCCGGGCTCCAGTCCATCCCGCCGGAGCTGCTCGAGTCGGCCCGGCTCGACGGCGCCCAGGGGCTGCGGCTGCTGCGGACCATCATCCTGCCCCTGCTGCGACCGGTCATCGCCGTCGCGCTGATCATCCGTGGTGTCGACGCCGCCCGCGCGTTCGACACGATCCTCATCCAGACCGGCGGCGGCCCCCAGTCCGCCTCCGAGACACTCAGCCTGCACATCTACAAAACGATGGTCACCTACAACGACCCGGGATCCGCCGCCGCGATGAGCACCGTCTTCATGGCGGTGATGATGGTGGTTGCGTTGATCGCCGTCATGACGCTCTGGCGCCCCGGCCGGGAGTCGTGATGAGCCGCCGTACCGATCCCGCCCGGCGGCGGCTGCGCCGCGCGCTGCTGTGGCTGCTGGCGATCGCCGTCGTCGTGGCCTACGCCTTCCCCTTCCTCTACCTGCTGCTGACCTCGCTGAAGCCGGCGACGGAGGCCATTGCTGTCCCGCCGACCGTCCTGCCGCACCGCATCACCCTGGACAACTACATCACCGCGGTGAACCGGCAGGGCGTACGGGCGTCATTCATCAACAGCGTGACCACCGCGACGCTGGCCACCGCGATCTCCCTTGCCCTGGCCATCCCCGCGGGCTGGGGCATCACCCGCTACCGCACCCGCGCCGGGCGGATCATGCTCGCCGGTTCGCTGTTGGTCCGCATGGCCCCGGCGGTCGCGATCGGCGTGCCGCTGGTCGGCATCCTCGGCGCCGTCCACCTGATCGACACCCCCACCGGGCTCGCCCTGGCCCAGACCACCGTCGCACTTCCGCTGTCCATCTGGCTCCTCGCCAGCTTCTTCGAATCCGTACCTCCGGAGATCGAGGAGGCCGCCCTGGTCGACGGCTGCTCCCGGCCGCGGGCGTTGATCTCGGTAATCCTGCCCGTCGTGGCCGGCGGCACCGCGGTCACCGCCATCTTCGCGTTCCTCGCCTCATGGAACGAGTTCCTGTTCGCGCTGCTGCTCACCTCGATCAAGGCCCAGACCACTCCGCTGGCCATCGCGAATCTGCAAAGCCAGTTCGGCCTCGACTGGGGTCCGATGACGGCGCTGGCCGCCCTGTACTCCCTGCCCGCCGTGGTGCTCACCCTGCTGCTGCAGCGGCGCATCGTGGCCGGCCTCAGCCTCGGCGCGGTCAAGGGCTGACCCCGCCATACGTACGAAAGGAAGCACCGTGACGTTCTGGCAAGCCAGCAGCCCGCTCGGCGGACTACCGAAGATCAAGTCCGCCCGGTCCCGGCGCGAATCCAGCTGGGACCGTACCGGCGGCAACCGCGACTTCGCGGTCGTCCCCGCCGGCGAGACCCACGTGCTGGCCGACCTGACCGGCGCGGGCATCATCACCCACATCTGGCTCACGACCCGCTGCTACTCCGAGCGGTACCTGCGCAAACTCGTGCTGGAGATGTACTGGGACGGCGAGAACACGCCCAGCGTACGAAGCCCTCTCGGCGACTTCTTCGGCGTCGGGCACGCGGTCAGCTCGCATTTCGTCGCGCTGCCGATCAGCCAGGTCACCGGCCCGCGACGCGGCCCGAAGGGGCCCTTCGCGGCCGCGATGAACTGCTACTTCCCCATGCCCTTCGCCACCGGCGCGCGGATCGTCATCCGTAACGAGAGCGACCAGCCGATCGAGAACCTCTTCTACTACGTCGACTACGACCTCACCGATGAGTCCGTACCGGACGACATCGGCCGATTCCACGCCCTCTACCGGCAGGAGAAGCCGACGCAGAAGGTGGTGCACCCGACCACCGAGGAGAAGCCCGCCCCGTGGGACCTGCCCGGCGTGAACCTGACCGGCGAGGACAACTACGTCATCCTCGAGGCGGAAGGCACCGGTCACTATGTCGGTTGCGTGCTGAGTATCGACAACTTCGACGCTTCCAATCAGATGTTCACCTGGCCCGGCGAGGGCGACGACATGATTTTTATCGATGGCGAGGTATGGCCGCCATCGCTGCACGGCACCGGCACCGAGGACTACTTCGGCGCGGCCTGGGGCTTTCCCAGCGGCGCGTACGCCGGGCCGTACCACGGCATCTCCCTGGCCAGCAGCGCCCAGGAACACTTCGGGCTGTGGAGCCTGTACCGCTTCCACATCGAGGACCCGGTCCGGTTCAGCAAGTCCATCCGGGTCACCATCGAGCACGGGCACGCCAACGACCAGGGCAACGACTACTCCAGCGTCGCCTACTGGTACCAGCACCTGCCGCACCGGCCCACCCCGGAACTGCCGCCGGTCGAGCAGCGGCTGCCCCGCCGCTGGCCAGAGCACGGTCTGTGGGATGAATAAGGGCTCCGCTAGCGTGGTGCCGGCACGGACTCCGCGGCGGCACCCGGGTGGACATTCGAGACGACACAGGTTGGGCGATGGGACGCAACGTAAGCATCCGGGATGTGGCCAGCGCGGCCGGCGTGTCCGTGACGACGGTCTCGCACGTGCTGAACAACACCACCGGCGCACGCGTCAGCGAGGTGACCCGCGAACGGGTGACCGAGGCCGCCGCGCGACTCGGATACGCCCCGAACAAGCTCGCCCAAGGCCTGCGGCTGCAGCGTACGCAAATCCTCGCCCTGCTCTCCGATCAGATCGCCACCACCCCGCACGCGGGGCGCATCATGCTCGGCGCCCAGGAAGCGGCCTCCGCGAAAGGCTGGGTCGTCCTGCTGCTGAACAGCGGCGGCGACCCGGACCTCGAGGACCGGGAGATCAGCGCGCTGCTGCAGCACCAGGTCGACGGAGTGCTCTACGCGACCATGTACCACCGGCAGGTCACCGTCCCGGACCGGCTCGCCGGTCTGCCGGTCGTCCTCCTGGATGCCAGCTCCACCGCGAAGGTCTATCCGTCCGTGGTCCCGGACGAGGTCGGTGGTGGGCGCGCCGCCGTACAGGAGCTGGTCACCGCCGGGCATCGCCGGATCGGCTTCGCCACCAACATCGACGACATCCCCGCTACCCACGGCCGGCTGGTCGGCTACCGGCAGGCGCTCAGCGACGCGGGCCTGCCGTTCGCCCCCGACCTGGTCGTTGTCGAACAATCCGACACTCCCGGCGGCTACCGCGCCGCCATGGAACTGCTGCGCCGCCCGGACCGGCCGACCGGGCTGTTCTGCTTCAACGACCGTATGGCGATGGGCGCCTACTGGGCCGCTCACGAGCTGGGCCTACGGATACCGGACGACGTGTCGGTGGTGGGCTTCGACAACCAGGAAATGATCGCCGACGGCCTCTTCCCGGCCCTGACCACCGTCGCCCTCCCCCACTACGAGATGGGCGCCTGGGCAGTCAACACCATGATCGACATCCTGGGCAAGGTACAACCGGCTCGCCGCCGGCGCCGCACGCCCGCGCACATAACCATGGAATGCCCGCTGGTTCGGCGCGACTCCGTGGCGGCACCGACCATTCCCTGAACGACCGCACCCGTTGCTCCGGTGCCGCGCAGGACGCGGGACCGGTGGTTCACCCTGACTTTCTAAGGATCTCCCTGTGTTCACGATGGCCAACGCTTGGTCGTGGGACTTCTGGCTGGCCCGCGAGGGCGGCAGCTACCACTTGTTCTTCCTGCAGGCCTCCCGGGCACTGCACGACCCGGACCGGCGGCACTACCGGGCCGGCATCGGCCACGCCGTCTCGACCGACCTGCGCCATTGGACCCAGGTCGACGACGCGCTCGTCCACGACGACCGACCGGCTTTCGACGACATCGCGACCTGGACCGGCTCGGTCGTTCGCGACCCCGACGGGCTCTGGCGCATGTTCTACACCGGTGTCGGCAGCCCCGGCGACGGGCTCGTGCAACGTATCGGGATGGCCACCTCACCGGACCTGACCACCTGGAACCGGCACGACGGTCCGTTGCTGGAAGCCGACCCGCGCTGGTACGAGCGACTCGGCGAGGCCCCCTGGCCCAACGAGGCCTGGCGCGACCCGTGGGTGTTCGCCGACCCCGACGGCGACGGCTGGCACATGCTGATCACCGCCCGCGCCAACCACGGCCCGGCCGACGACCGCGGCGTGATCGGCCACGCCCGCTCCGCGGACCTGATCCACTGGGCTGTGCAACCGCCGCTGACCAACCCCGGCAGCGGCTTCGGACAACTCGAGGTGCCCCAGGTCGAGATTGTCGACGGCCAGCCGGTGCTGTTGTTCTCCTGCCTTCGACCGGAACTGTCGGCGGTACGCCGCGCGGACGGCGAGACGGGCGGTATCTGGTCGGTCACCGGCGACAGACTGCTCGGTCCCTTCGACACGTCAAAAGCCCACCAGATCACCGATGAGAGCCTGTACGCCGGCCGTCTCGTCGAAGACCCCCGCGGACAGTGGCAGCTGCTCGCCTTCCACAACCGCGGCGCCGGCGGCCGATTCGTCGGCGGGCTCAGCGACCCCATGCCGGTCCGACTCGCCGACGGCACACTCCAAGCGGACACCACGATGGCGGCGACGTGCTGACCGTCCTCGGCGAGTCGGTCGTCGACCTGTTGCCCAGCGACACGAACGCCGGTTTCCGCGCCCATCCCGGTGGCAGCCCGCTCAACGTGGCGGTGGCGCTTGCCCGGCTCGGCGAGCCGACCGCGCTGCTGGCGCGCCTGTCCGGATCAGCGTTCGGGCGCCTGCTGCACGCGCACGCTCAGCGCAACGGGGTCACCGTCACCGGCCCGGTCGATCAGCCGGAACCGGCATCATTGGCCGTCGTCAGCCTCGACAGCAACGGCGTCGCCGGCTACGACTTCTACCTCAACGGCACCGCCGATTGGCAATGGAGCTCGGCCGAGCTTGCCGTGCCAGTCGGCACCACGATCCTGCACACGGGATCCCTGGCCTGTTACCTGTCCCCCGGCGCCGAACGGATCAGCGACCTGCTGAGGCGCATGCGCCGGGATGGTGAAGTCCTGCTCAGCTTCGACCCGAACATCCGCCCCGCCGTCCGGGGCGACCTCACCGCGACACGGAAGCGGACCCTTGAGCTGATCAGCGCTGCGCACGTCGTCAAAGCCAGCAGCGAAGACCTCCAGGTGCTCTACCCCGGCCAATCGGTCACCGCGGTCGCTCGCCACTGGGCGGCTCTCGGCCCAAGCCTGGTCGTCATCACCCTCGGCGGCGACGGCGCCTTCGCCGTCCACGCCGGCCAGGAGGTGCACCGCACCGCACCGCCGATCGAGATCGTCGACACGATCGGCGCCGGCGACGCCTTCACCGCCGGACTGCTGTCCGCATTGCGATCAACGGGACGCGGCACACCGGCGACAATCCGAGACCTCGACGGCGACCAGCTCATCGCCGTCATCGACCAGGCCATCCGGATCGCCTCGATCACGTGCACCCGAGCCGGCGCCGACTCGCCCCGTCACGACGACCCTGTCTGACAACCCGAACATGACCAGCACCACGCATGCTCGACGGATCAGAGCGGTCCGGGCTGGGGAGATTGGGGTGGGCCCTGCCTCGCGAGATTGGGTAGCTGCCCAGCTGGCGAGAAGTTTGAGCCGGTCTTCGGAAGCAGCGCCGGGTTCGGCGGTGTAGATGATCAGGTTGTGCATCCTGTGGGCCTGCTCAGAGTTCGGGTCGTTGCCGACCTCGAGGGGCGGCCCGGCGCCGGCGAAGCAGGTCCCAGCACTGGGTCCAGCGCCACTTCCAGCTCCTGTGAGGATCCGCGTGCTGGAGCTGCTGCAGGACGGTTCCCGTCGCGGAGCTTCTTGTCGCCGCCCGCTGGATCCTGCACGAAGTCCTGCGTGAACGGGGCAGCCTGCTCGCGGATCTCAAGGCAGCCGGGGGACCCGGCATCGGAGCATGGCGAGCTAGGGATGCAGACGCCGGCGTGCCGCCGGCCGGCATGTCACGGGTGTCGACCACCGACGCCACCGGAGCGCACATCCTCGATGACGCCATCAACCGGCCGCGGCATCGCGGTCCTGCTGCCCGGCGTCGATCCGGGTCGTCAGCAGGTGCTCTCCGCCCTCGCTACCGCAACCCTTCGCGGGGACCATCTCGTCTTCGCCGACACCCAGCGGCCATCAACCACGCACGCGACCGATGACCCTGTTCGAGTTGCAAGCCTGGCTCGGCCACCGGTCTCCGCAATCGACCCAGTACTACGCGAAGATCACTCCAACCACGCTGACCCGTGCCTACCAGGACGTCGGCTACTTCGCCCGCAACGTGCACACCACTTTCGGGACACGAAGCTCTCCAGTGGTCGTTCCAGGTGGATGCGTGTGTCCGGCCCGCGTGGATGTCTTCGTGGCAGGTGTGACAGACCGTCTCCCGGGGCCAACCGGTACCGCACGACCGCGCGTGGCGGCAGTGAGTTGGATGTGAGCGCGGACCGCAGCCGGCCGGGCAACACCGGCCGGCTGCGGCTCCCCGTGTGGCGTTACGGATTGACGGTCAGTAGGTGTGCCTTGAACCCGGAGCCGTAGCTGTCGGTCGGGGTGCCGTTGTAGTCCTGGATCAGCACGTTGCCGCCGCTGCAGCCCCACGGGTTCCAGGTCCAGGCCAGGTATCCCACGCCGTGCGCGTCGGCCCACGCCATCACCTGGTCGATGAAGTCGTGTGCGCAGGAGTTCTGGCCGATCTCGCCGGCCACGACCGGCACTTGCGCGGCCACCGGGGCGATCTGGCTGTCCCAGCAGGAGGTGTTGGAGCAGGAGTTGAAGTTGTAGACGTGGAATGCCGCCATCAGGTTGCCGGCGGAGTCGGCCGGCTTGTAGGTCAGCCACTGCGTCAGGTCGTTGGACCAGGCGAGGCCGCCCAACATGATGACGTTGGTGGCGCCGGTGCCGCGGACCGCGTCGACCAGGCTCTGCATGCCGGCCACCTGGTAGGTGATGCCCCCGCACGTGCCGCCGTCACGCCAGCACTTCCACTCGTTCGCCGCGCTGGCGTACCCGTCCGCGTTGTCCGGCCAGGGCTCGTTGAACAGGTCGAACAGGACCGCGTTGTTGCCCTTGAACGCGTTGGCCACGCTGGTCCACAGCTGCGGCGCGTACTGCGCGTCCGGCATTGGCTTCTGGCACGTCGCGTTGACGTCAGTGCAGTTGCCGTTGCCGCCTCCGCTGTAGCTGCCGTAGGTCCAATGCAGGTCGATGATCGGATTGATTCCGTTGGCGACGAGCAGGTTGGCGTAGTTTTTGACAGCCGTCTGGTACGTGGCACCGCTGGGCGTGCCGTAGGTGCCCAGCCAGCACTGCTCGTTGATCGGGATCCGGACGGCGTGGATGTTCCATGCCTTCATGGCATCCACGGTGGCCTGGTCGGGGTCCGCGCCGTCGAAAACACCCGTCTTGCCCTGTACACACGCGAACTCGGCGCTGGACCTGTTGACACCGAGCAGGCGGTAGGTCTTCCCGGCGGACGTCACGAGGTTCTTGCCGGAAACCTTCAGCGCGGGGGCCACTCCGCCGGCTGGCGGCGTGGTGGTGGGGGGCGTGGTCGGTGTGGTCGTGGGCGGGGTGGTCGGTGTCGTCGTGGGGGGAGATGTCGTACTGCCGGTGCAGGTCACGCCGTTGACGCTGACCGAGGTGGGCGCCGGATTGCTGCCGCTCCACGCGCCGATGAAGCCGACGGATACGGCGCCGCCGGTGGAAACGGCCCCGTTCCAGCTCATGTTCGTGGCGGTGACATGCGCGGCGGACTGCGTCCAGGTGGCGCTCCAGCCTTGGGTGACCGTCTGACTTGAGTTGGGGAAGTTGAACTCGAGCTTCCAACTGGTGAGCGGGTCACCCAGGTTGGCGAATGAGACACCGCCCTGGAACCCGCCCTGCCACTGGCTGGCTATGGAATACGTTGCCGAACAGCCGGACGTGGCGGCCGATGCGGTGGACACCACCGCCGTCGCACCTGCGATGAGCAGGCCCGCTGCTGCCGCTGCCACTAGGCCAACGCGATGCTTCATCGGGGCATCCCTTCATGGAAGAGCGTCGATGGGAGCGCTCCCAGTCAGGGTGGGGGCCTTACCTAGTTAAGTCAAGATGATGTATTCCAACTTGTTGCAAACGTGCGTGCTGGTCCCAGACATGTCCCACCGGCTCGGCGACGGACACGACGGTGACCTGCGCCGTGATGGTCACGACGTTCGGCCGCGCCGGCTTCCTGCTGATACGGGACCCGACGAACGCCACGCGAAGCCCGCAACCGCCGGGCGCCGTTGGCCGGGGCATCCGCTCACCGGCATGAGTATGCGCGACCACGGCGCTGCTGTGCGCGGCCGCGAGGCCCACCTTGTACCTGAAGATCAAGTCGGCAAGGATCCGGAACCGATCGGCCGTCAGCCGTCCGCGGTCGTGCTCGAGTCGATCTGGGTGAACTGGTCGCCGGCCACCATGTCGTCGCGTGATGGCTGGAGTTCGATCAAACCGGCACGCTGCTGCACTACGAATTCGTCCCAGGCGTTCAGCTCGGGACCCTTCGGCACCGATCCACGGTCAGCGGTGGTCGCGGCACACCAAGGACAACAAGGGTGTCGACCGCGGCCGGGCCGACTGAGCAGTCCGGCGAGCTCGGCGTGGATCCGCGGCGCACCATAGTGCCCTTTGACGCCGCGTGCACTTCGATGATCTGCTACCTGCACAAACAGCTCGCCGGCCTGCCGTGGAAGGCTGCTCGGGATCACCTGACGACTTTGCCGGGGCCCTGCTGGGGTGGCCAATGATCACTCATGCCCGCGTGCGAGAAATCTGAACGGGCAAGCCCACTGGCAGGTCGCCGACGGGCCTCTGGGTCTTCCTTTGCGAACGCGTGCTGAACGCCCGTGCCTGCGATACTGCCCACCGCGATCGACGGGAAACCGCGTCACCGGGCGCCGCTGGTTCAGCGCCGATCGCTTCTTCGGCGGTCGTGAAGGTTCAACGGACCTCGCCTTGACCCGTGGCATGATCATGAGCGGCTGCTGAACGATCCAGGCAATCCCGCAGCCAGGTCCACTCGCGGACGATGTAGTCGGTGATGTCTCCGGTCTTGAGGTGGGCCGGCAGGACGTCCCAGGTGTACGTCTCGATCTCGAGGTGGTCGGAGAGCGGCACGTCGGCGTGCAGAGCCAGCGCGTCCTCGATGCCGGAGCGGGTCGTGCGGAATCCGCCGAGGTCGTCCAGGAAGATCGGTACGTGGAAATGGGTGCGCCATTCGCGCGTGCCGGTCGGGTCCTTGCGCCAGGCGTCGATCGCGTCGGCGAGGTTCAGCATCTTGGTCAGCCGGCCGTCGCGTGCCTCGGTGGTCTGGCTCAGGTAGATCGTGTCGGTGAAGGCGCCCAGCGCCGCGACGGCGTCCTCGGTCACCTCCGGCACGCGCAGCGCCGCGGCTGCTTGGAGCTTGAAGACGGGTAGGCCGGCATCGCGCAACGATCGCAGCGCCGCCGCGATGTCCTCGAACTCCACCGACTGGTGACCGATGTCGAACACCACGCCGAGGTGCCGCCGGACGAGCCCCGCTGCCTCGCTCGCGGGCAGGCCGGTCAGCCCGCAGAGAGTGCGGATGCCCTCGGGCGACCAGACGTGCCTGCGGAAGTAGTCGAGTGTCTCCGCGGTCGTCTCCAGCAGGCAGAACGGTTCCGGCTCGAGCGCCAGCTTGACCCGCCGGTGCGTGCGTTGTTCCAGGTCGATGAGGTGGGCCACGGCCCGCAGCAGGTTGCCGGTGATCCGGGTGACGTCTTCTTCGGCGCGCACGTTGGCGCCGAACGCCAGCGGCGCGGTCTGGATCGACGGCGACACCGAAGCCGGCGTGATGTCGGCCAGGATGTCGGCCACCTGGTTCGTGTACGCGACGCGTTCCTCGGATGCCCAATCGGGCTCGTACACGTCCGCCATCACGGCGCGGCCTTTGAACGGCCCGTAGGGGAAGGCGTTGACGGTGAACACGTACATGTCGTGCTGGGCGAGCCAGTTCCGCAGCCGGGTGCGTTCGCCCGGATCGCCGGCGAGCGTACGGGCCGACGCGCCGGACAACCGCAACGAGACGCCGTAGGGCTCGGCGGGCGACACGCGCTGCTTCACCGCCGGGGCGTACGTCTCGAGGCTCGCGCGCATCTCGTCCCAGGTGTCGCCGGGGTGCACGAGCGTGGAGTAGGCGAGGTGACCTAGCCGGCCGAGGTCCATGGCGTCTCCAGGCGGTGCTGCACGGCGGTCAGGAACCGGATGATGTCGGAGCGGGGGAGCGACCGCTGGTCGTAGCTGAAGGTGAGTCGCGCGAACGAGCGGATCGCGATGGCCGGGTCGCCGCCGCTGGTCCGCATGACCGCCGGGCGTTCCCGGGCCGCGCCGAGCACGAGCGTGCCGAGCTGTCCCGGCTCGGGCGGGACGATCTCGGACAGCAGGCTGGACTCGGCCAGCGTGATGGTGGCGCCCGCCTCCGCCGGCTCGGTGCCGGGCTGGTTGAGCCGCCGCCGCAGGCCGGCCAGGCTGAGCTGGTCCGCGTCGCGGATCACCGTGGCGTTCGGGCCGGCCGCGAGATGCACGGGTCCGGCCGGAATCGCCTCCACCGCGGCCTTGGCCACGTACGCGACGATGTCGCCGCTCAGCGCGGTGAGATCTACCTCGGCCTCCGCGATAGCGAACGACGCCGTCATCGGCGGCGGCGGGCCCGCCGTGGCTGCGCTCCGCCGGGCGCGCGGCGACAGCGTGTGCCGCGGCCGCAACGGCCTGGTATCGGTGCCGCTCATGATCGCAGCGCCTTGGTGACGGTGGCGGCCACCAGGTCGGCGGACGGGATGACGAGGTCCTCGAGCGAGTCGGCGGCCGGTAGCGGGATGTACGGGGTGGTGATCCGCTGGACCGGGCCATCGAGATCCCAGAAGCCTTCGTCGGCCACGATCGAGGCGATCTCCGCGCCCCAGCCGAGCAGCCGCGGGTTCTCCTCGACGGTGAACAGCCGTCCAGTCTTGTTGAGCGATGCGAGGATGGTCCGGATGTCCAGGGGAACCAGCGACCGTACGTCGATCACCTCGGCCTCGATCCCGCTCGACGCCAGCTGTGCGGCGGCGTCGAGCGCCCGGCCGACGGTCAGGCCGAGGGACAAGATGGTGGCGTCCGTGCCCGCCCGGCGGATGACGGCCTTGCCCAACTCGTCGACGATCTCGCCGTCGGGCACCTCGCTCTTCATTGCGTAGAGGCCCTTGTGCTCGAAGAACAGCACCGGGTCGTCGCTGCGCACCGCGGCCGCCATCAGCCCGACGACGTCGCGCGGCGTGGCCGGCGTGACCACCTTGAGCCCCGGCACCGCCATCGCCCAGTTCTCGACCGACTGCGAATGCTGGGCCCCGAAACGCAGGCTGCCGCCGTTGCCGCTCTTGATGACGAGCGGAACGGTGACCTGCCCGTTGGTCATGTACCGGGTCTTGGCGATCTGGTTGGCCACGATGTCCCAGCAGACCGCGAAGAAGTCGGCGAACATGATCTCCGCCACCGGGCGTAGGCCGGTCATCGCGGCGCCCATGGCCGCGCCGAGAATCGCCTGCTCGGAGATCGGCGTGTCGACCACCCGACGCGGACCGAACTCGTCGAGCAGCCCCTCGGTGGTCTTGAAGACGCCGCCCGCGCCGGCGACGTCCTCGCCGATCAGCACGACGCGCTCGTCGCGGCGCATCTCCTGGGCGATGCCGCGGGCGACCGCGTTCCGGTAGGTCAGTTGTGCCATGAGGATCCTCCGTCCGCCCACAGCTCGGTCAGTGCCGTTGCCGGCGAGGGCAGGTCACCGGCGATGGCCTCCTCGGTAGCCCTATCGACCTCGGCTGCGACCTCCTTGTCGATACGGTCCATCGAGGCTTGGTCGATGCCGAGCCGTTGCAGCCGGCCGCGATAAACGGTGATCGGGTCGTACCGCTTCCACGCCTCGACCTCGTCGGCCGGCCGGTACTTGCCGGGATCGGCTCGCGAGTGGCCGCCATGGCGGTAGGTCACCGCCTCGATCAGGGATGGCCCGCCGCCGGCGCGGGCCCGCTGGACCGCCGTGGTGGCCGTCAGGTAGACCTCGTCGGCGTCGTTGCCGTCGATCGCGACCGGGTCCAGACCGTACGCGGAAGAGCGATCGGCGGCCGGGCGGGGCACGGCCGTGATGTCGGCGATCGGGGTGTACTCCATGTACAAGTTGTTCTCGCACACGAAGACGACCGGCAGCTGGAACACCGCGGCGTAGTTAAGCGCCTCGTGGAACGCGCCGATGTTGGTCGTGCCGTCGCCGAAGAAGCAGACCGTGACCTGCCCCGACCCGCGGTACTGGGCCGACCAGGCGGCGCCGTTCGCGATGGTCAGATGAGCGCCGATGATCGCGTATGAGCCGAGCACGCCGTGCTCGACGCTGGTCAGGTGCATCGAGCCGCCCTTGCCGCCCATCAGGCCGTTGGAGCGGCCCAGCAGTTCGGCCAGCACCGGCGTCATCGGCACGCCCCGGGCCAGCGTGTGCGCGTGTCCGCGGTAGGTCGCGAAGGTGAGGTCGTCTGCCCGCAGCGCCGCGCCGAAACCGGCCGCGATCGCCTCCATGCCGAGCGAGAGGTGGCTCGTTCCCTTGACCAACTGGCGCATGAACAGGTCGTACGCCCGCTTCTCGAACAGCCGCATCTCCTGCATCTTGCGGTAGAGGTCGAGCCGGACCGGCAGCGGCACAGCGTCGCCGTCGTGGCGCGTCGGATCGTCCGGCGGCAGCACGGCCGGGTGAGCGCCGTAGTCGTGCTCGGACAGTGGATACCTCACGACGCGCCCCCGGCGGCCGGGCGGGAGTTCAAATGCGACTGACTTTCCCGTACGGCGGGCAGCTCGCCGCCGGTCGAGTAGTACCGCTGCCCGGCGATCAGCAGCTGTTCGGCCGGGAACTTGGTGATCACCTCACAACCGGACTCCGTCACGAGGATCTCCTCCTCGATCCGGGCCGCCCCCCAGCCGTCGGCAGCCGGCCAGTACGTCTCCAGGGCGAACACCTGCCCGGGCTCGAGGGTCTCCGGGTTCTCGATCGAGGTGAGCCGGCTGAAGATCGGGCGTTCCCAGATGCTGAGGCCGACGCCGTGGCCGTACTGCAGGCCGAAGGCCGCCTCCTCGTCGGCGAACCCGAAGTCGGTCGCGTCCGGCCACACCTGCACGATGTCGGCGGTGGTCGCGCCCGGCTTGACCAGGCTGATCGCGTTGTCGATGAGCTCGCGGCAGACCTTGTAGGCGCCGCGCATGCCGGGCGAGGCGCTGCCGACCGCGAACGTGCGGTAGTAGCAGGTCCGGTAGCCCTGATAGCTGTGCAGGATGTCGAAGAACGCGGGGTCACCCGGGCGGATCAGGCGGTCGGAGAACATATGCGGGTGCGGCGAGCAGCGTTCGCCGGAGATCGCGTTGACTCCCTCGACGTGTTCCGAGCCGAGGTCGAAGAGCTTCTTGCTGACCAGCCCGACGCACTCGTTCTCGCGCACGCCCGGGCGCAGGAACGCGTACAGGTCCTCGTACGCCGCGTCCACCATGGACACTGCCTGGGTGAGCAGGCCGACCTCGTCGCGGGTCTTGACCCGCCGCGCCTCCAGGAACTGCTGCTGACCATCGACGACCGGGAACCCGAGGCGCTGCAACGCCTCCAGCACCGGCGGCTCGATGATGTCGACGCCGATCGGCTGCCCGGCCAGGCCGAAGTCGGCCATCACCTGGGCGATCTTCGCCGCCACGTCCTCGGCCCGGCCGGCGCCGGGGGAGATCGCGCCGCGCAGGGTGGAGATGCCGGCGCGGGCGCCGTAGTGCTCGCCGCGCCCGGCCGCGGCGTGCGGCTCGTCCAGCCACGGGCTGTACAGCTGGTGGTGCCGGGCGGCCGAGCCGAAGTCCCACAGCACTGGGTCGCCGCCACGCGGCAGGATCGCGAAGCGGATCAGCTTGTCCATCGCCCAGGTGCCGATGTGCGTCGACGTCATGTACCTGATGTTGTGGAAATCGAAGCTGAGCAGCGCGCCCAACTCGGACCGGTCGAGCTCGGCCTTCAGCTTCTGGAGGCGCTCCCGGCGCAGCCGCCCGATGTCGAGCCGGTTCTCCCAGTCCACTCCGGTCGTCCCGTACGTCGCGGAAACCATCGTCGTCACTCCTCGATCAGCAGGCTCAGGGCCGGGCGGGTGCGCAGGTATTCGGCCGCGTTGGCGTCGCGTTCCTGCTTGCGGTAGTAGGCGACCTCGACGAGCTCGAGGGCGAGGCCGTCCGGATCGCTGAAGTAGCACCACCGCCACCCGGCGAGGGGTCCCTCGTCGACCACGTTGACGTCCGAGTAGAAGGCCACGCCCTTGTTCTCCAGCTCGGCCTTCGCCGTGCGGATGTCGTCGACCTTGAAACAGATGTGCGCGGCGCCGAGGTGGTTGTTGGGCACCGGCGCGGTGCTGGTGGCCGGGCGGTTGGCGTACTCGATGAGCTCCATCGTGGATTGCGCGCCCACCCAGAGGCTGACCTGGCGCAGCTTCGCGTCGGGAACGCCGACGCCGCGGGCCAGGTCGGGCCCCTCGAACCACGGCGTCGGTTCGTTGGCGAACGGCAGGCCGAGGAGGTCGTGATAGAAGTAGACGGATCGATCCAGGTCGCGGACGACCAGGCCGGCGTGGTGGACAGCGGTGAGTTCCATTCGCGCCTCCTCAGGCGACGGAAGCCGGTGAAGCCAGGACCTTGAGCTGGTCGCCGCGCGGGTCGACTAGCACGTCGAAGCCCTTGGTGACCACGTCCGGCAGCGGGATGCGGGCGGTGACCGCCCGGGCGACCGGGTACTTGCCCGACGCGATCAGGCGGATGATGCGCGGCCAATCGGTGATCAGGTAGCACCAGCTGCCGACCAGCGTGACGTCCTTCTCCGACAGCGCCATCGCGTCGAGCGTGGCCGGCCGGGTGTGCAACCCGGTCTGCACGATCGAGCCGCGCCGGCGGACGCTGGTCAGCGCGGTCGCCAGGCCCGGGGTCGAGCCGGAGCATTCGGCCACGATGTCGACGCCGATGCCGTCGGTCAGCTCGGCGATGGCGTCGGCGAAGCCCTCGGCGGCCGGGTCGAGCACGGGACCGACGTCGAGGCCGCGGGCCAGGGCGGCCCGGTTGGGGTTGGGCTCGGCGATGACCACGGTGGCCGCGCCGATGGCGTTGGCGTACAGGGCGGACAGGACCCCGATCGGGCCGGCCCCGGTGACCAGGACGACGTCACCGCCGTGGACGCCGGCCCGGTCGACGCCGTAGGCGGCCACGCTGGCCGGCTCGACCACGGCGCCCTCGACGTCGGAGACCCCGTCGGGCAGCTTGGCGACCTGGTAGTCCTTGAGCACGGCGTACTGGGCGAGCCCGCCGGTCTCGGCGCTCAGCCCGGTGCAGGCGAACCGCACGCAGAGATGGCCGAGCCCGCGCCGGCAGTAGGCGCACCGGCCGCAGACGATGGCCGGCATCACCGCGACCCGGTCGCCGGCTCGGACCCCGGTGACTTCCGGCCCGGCCTCGACGACCCGGGCCGAGAACTCGTGGCCGAGCGTCTGCGGCAGCGTGACCCCGGTGAGCGGGTGCGGCGTGACCGGCGTGACGATCGGGCCGACCAGGTACTCGTGCAGGTCGGTGCCGCAGATGCCGCACCAGGCCACCTCGACCAGCACCTCGTCGGGCGCCTTGGGCACGGGGACGTCGACGTCTTCGAGGCGGATGTCGCCCTTGTCGTAGAAGCGAGCTGCCAGCACTGTTCTCAGCCTTTCGCGATCGGGTCGGCGCCGCGGACGCGGCTGTAGGCGACGGCCGCCACCACGACCAGCGCGCCCTGGAAGAAGTACTGCCAGGTCTGGCTCAACTCGAGGAACACGGTGGCGTTGAGCACCTGGACGATCAGGCCGGCGCCGAGCAGCGTGCCGATGAAGGTGCCCCGCCCGCCGAGCAGACTGGTGCCGCCCAGGATGACCGCGGTGATGCTGCTGAGCGTGTAGCCGACGCCCTGCGCCGGATCGCCGATGCCGAGCTGCGCGAGAAGCACCAGAGAACCCAGAAAAACCAAGACCGAGCAGCAGATGTACGCCCCGATGACGGTCCCCGTGACCTTGACCGCCACCCGCCGCGCCGACTCCTCGTTGGAGCCGACCGCGCGCAGCCGCATCCCGGCCCGGGTGCGGCGCAGCGCCACCTCGAGCGCGAGCGCCACCACCACCAGGAGCACGAAGCTGAGCGGGACCGGTCCGACCTGCTCGGTGACGACGCCGGTGACGGCCGTGCCGATGTTGCCGCCGGGCGAGTCGCGCAGCAGGAAGCTGAGACCTTGCAGGGCGATGTAGGTGGCCAGGGTGGCAGCGACGGGAGTGAATCGCGCGTACCGGATCAGCGTGCCGTTGACGGCCCCGGTTCCGGCCCCGGTCAGCAGCATCAGCAGGAGCCCGAGGAGCATCACGGGCCCGGACTTGCCGTCGTTGAGGAAGAACGACCCCACCACGACCATGAAGCCGGCCAGCGGTCCCACCGACAGGTCGATCCCGCCGACCAGCAAGGCGATCGTCTGGCCGAGCGCGATGAAGCCGAGCGCGGCGCACGACGTCATCACCGAGGTGATGTTGAAGGCCGACAGGTACCGGTCGTTGGTGCTGTAGACGTACGCGCCGAGGCCGAGCATGACCAGGGCGAGGATGACGACCGGCGCGTAGTCGCCGAGCAGGAACCGGCGCAGCGGGGTCGAGCCGGGCCGGGCCGCGACCTCCTCGCGACGATGCCCGGTGGCCCGCACGGCCGCGTGGATCAGCGCCTGCTCGGTGATCGCGTCGCCCTCGACCGTCTGGACCACCGCGCCGCGCGACATCACGACGACCCGGTCGCAGAGCCCTTCCAGCTCCTTGGCGTCGGAGGAGGCCACCACCACGGGTACGCCCTCGGCCGCGATCTCGCGCAGGATCCGGTAGATCTCGGAGCGGGCACCGACGTCCACGCCCTGGGTCGGCTCGTCGGCGACCAGAATCGCCGGCGCGGACAGCAGCGCCCGGGCCAGCACCACCTTCTGCTGGTTGCCGCCGGACAGCGCGGAGATCATGGTCTGCTGCGACGGCGTCTTGACGGCCAGCGAACGCAGCTGGCCGGCCACCGCCTCGGCCTCGGCCCGCGCGTCGAGCAGCGGCCCGCGGGTGAACAGCCGCAGGGCCGACAGGGCGGCGTTCTCCCGCACCGACAGGGACATCATCAGGCCCTCGCGGTGGCGGTCGGCCGGGAGGTAGCCGCATCGGTGGCGCAGCCGCTTGGGGCCGTACGCCGACCCGCCGACCTGGACCGTGCCGGTGAACGGCTCGAGCCCGGCCAGCGCCCGCAGCAGCGCGCTCTGCCCGTTGCCGACGATGCCGGAAATCCCGATGATCTCCCCGCGCCGGGCGGTGAACGAGACGTCGTGGAAGCCGCGCCCGGACAGCCCGTCGACGGCCAGGACCGGCTCGCCCGCCTCGGCGTCGCTGAGCTTGGCCGGGAACGTGGACTCGAGTTTCCGGCCGACGATCAGCGCGAGCAGCTCGTCGTCGGAGATGTCCGCGGTCGCGGCGCCGCCGCGGACGGTGCCGTCGCGCAGCACCGTGACCCGGTCGGCCAGGGCGCGGACCTCGGCCAGCCGATGGGTGATGTAGACGACCGCCGCCCCGGCGGCGGCCGCCGCCCGGACCCGGTCGAACAGCAGGTCGACCGAGTCGGGGCCGAGCGGCGCGGTCGGCTCGTCCAGGATCAGCAGGGACGGCTCGACCACGAGGGCCTTGGCCAGCTCGAGCAGGTGCTTCTGGGCGATGCCGAGCGACTCCACCCGGTCGTCGAGGTGCGCGGCGCACCCGACGTCGGCCAGCATCGCCCGCATCGTGGTCTCGGTGTCGCCGTCGCGGCGCAACACCTCGGCGGGCACCGCGACCCGGATGTTCTCCCCCACTGTCATGTCCGGCATCAGCGCCGGATGCTGGTGCACGATCGCGATCCGCAGCTCGCCGGCCTGCGCCGGGGTGAGGCGGTCGTAGGTCTGGTCGCCGATGGTGATCGAGCCGGCGTCCGGCACGACCGCGCCGGACGCCACGCCCATGAGGGTGGACTTGCCGGCGCCGTTCTCGCCGAGCAACGCGTGCACCTCACCGGAACGGATGGTGAGGTCGACGCCCGTCAGCGCCGCCACACCGTCGTAGTTCTTGCTGATCCCGGTGAGCGCCATCATCGCCGGCACCACCGCCACCGTGGTCTGCTCGTTCACCGTCGGTCCTCACTTGTTGAACAGGGCGGCCTGCTGTGGCCCGGGCAGCTCGGCGGAGAGATAGACGTCGCCGGGGAGGCTGCGGTCGCAGGTGACCTGATGGGGCTGACCGCCGACCGAGTCCTCGAACGCGGGCGCCTCGAACTGCGTGTTCGCCGGCGGGGTGCCGCCGGTCGCCTTGGCCACGGCCCAGTCGACGGCCAACCGGGCGTTGTCGTTGCCGGTGGCCACCGTGAACAGCTTGAAGTCGGGGTTCTTGGCCTTGTGGTCCGCCCAGAAGCAGGAGAGCACGTTGCCGTCGGAGGTGACCAGCGCCGGGATCGACCGGTTGCTCTTCTCGAACTCGGGCAGCGCGCCGACCAGCGACGGGCCGAAGTCGGAGACGATCACGTCGATCTTCGGGTATTTGGCGATGGCGGCCGACAGAACCTGCTGGGTGAGCGACGGATCCCAGTTCGTCACCTCGAACGGCTCCTGCCCGATGAACTTGTACTTACCGCTCGGGTCGAGGACCTCGTGCATGGCCTTGAGCTCGGTGAGGCCCTGGCTGTTGCCGGCCGGCCCGGACAGGAAGAGCACGTTGCCGCCGCCGGGCAGGTTCTTGACGATCCAATTGGCCCAGTTCTTGCCGTCGTTGGCGAAGTCGGCGCCGATCCACGTGGTGTAGTCGACGCCGGCCTTGCCGCCCGGGTCCACGCGGTACGGCACGGTGATCGCGCCCGCCTTGTACGCGCTGCGCAGCGCGGGAAGCACTGCATTGCCGGCGTCGGGGAAGACCACCAGCGCGTCGACGCCCTTGGCGACCATGCCCTGGATGTCGGAGATGGCCTTCTGCACGTTGCCCTGCCCGTCGGCGTAGCTGAAGCTGGTCACGCTCTTGCACTTGGCCACCTCGGCCTTGGCCGAGGCGGTGGTCACGAGGCGCCAGCTGTTGCCGCCGAAGCCGTCGGTGAGCCCGAGGCTGATCTTCTTGGACCCGCACCAGGACGGGGCGCCGGGAATCGGGGCGCCACCGCCGTCGGCCGAGGCGTCGGTGGAATTGGCGTTGCTGCACGCGGAGGCCAGCACGACTAGGGCGCCGGCGACGGCGGCCAGCCGGAGGCCGGAGGGGAATCTGGACATGGTGGGGCGTCCTCCTTGCAGACGACGTGGAGATGTCAGAACGGGGAGCGCGGCCTAGGCCGACGCAGGAAGGGCACGCGTACGCTGCGGCGACCGCAAGCGCCTCCAGTTGATGGTGTAAAGGGCGACGCCGATCGCGAGGGCAGCGGCCTGCACGAGCGTCTGCACCGCGTAGGTCTCGCCGAGCGCCAGCACGTACTGCTGGAGCTGGGTGAGGAAGAGCCCGGCCAGCGCGCTCGCCACGAGGCTGCCGCGGCCGCCGAGCAGGGAAGTGCCGCCGAGCACGACGGCTGCCACCGACGCCAGGACGTAGCTGTCGCCCTCGTACGCGGTGGGCTTGTTGACGATCCCGGCCAGCAGGAAGCCGGCCAGCCAGTAGAGCAGCCCGGCGCCGACGTAGGCGCCGCCTCGGAAACGGTCCACCTTGAGTCCCGCCGCCCAGGCGGCGAGCCCGCTGGCCCCCACCGCCTCGAAGCGGCGCCCGGTCACGGTCTTCTTGACCAGGACGGTGGTGACCGCGGTGGCCACGACCGCGAAGTACACCGCGTTCGGAACGCCGAGCGTGGTGCCGCCGGCCACCCTGGCCATCAGGTCGGTGGTCTGCCGGGGCGTCCCGCCGGAGACACCGAGGACGGCCGCGTAGAGCAACGCGTTGGTACCCAGCGTGGCCACGATCGCGTTGAGCCCGAGGCGTCCCACCAGTAGGCCGTTGAGCAGCCCGGCCGCAATCGCGGCGGCCAGGGCCAGCGCCGCCGCGGGCAGCACCTTGGCGTCGTTCCCGTACGCCTCGTGCGTGATGATCACGACCGTCAGCGAGATGGTGCCGGCGATCGAGAGGTCGATGCCGCCCTGCATGACGACGAGCGTCTGACCGAGCGCGGCGATGGCCAGCACGGCCGCGAACGGCAGCATGCCGAGCAGCGCGCCGTGGCTCATGCTGCTGCGGGCGGTCGCCCACCCCAGCACGGCCAGGGCGACGAGCGCGACGAGAACGGTGATCAGGCCACGGGACACGGTGCGGTGGGTGTTCATGCGACCTCCTCGAACCGGCCGAGCGTTGTGCCTGACTTTACAAACACGTGTCGTCGTTCACAATAGGTTGACACTCGAAAATGTAGAGGTCCGCACTGTGGCCCTCTTGGACAGCACAGTGCCACTTGTCGGCCAAGTGTTAGCTGCTACTTCACACGCAGATCAGCACCTTGCCCGGCACCGCGCCGGCGGCCAGCGGCTCGAACGCATCGGCCACCACCCGGCCGAGCGGAACGACGCGGCCGACCAGCTCGTCCGCGAGCGGGCGGTCGCGCAGCAGCTCGAGCGCGCGGGACAGGTCGGTATCGCAGACGTGCGCGACCGTGGTGCGGACGGTCACCTCGCGCAGGACGAGATCGGCCAGGGCCAGGCTCTGCGGCGCCTTGATCAGCCCGACCAGCAGCACCGTGCCACCCATGGCGACCAGATGGGCCGCGCGCTGTGCGGCGCCCGGCACGCCGGAGCTCTCGATGACCACGTCGGCGCCGTCGGGCACCAGGTCGCGTACCGGATCTTCCGGATCGTCCGGGCTGACCAGCAACGTCTCGGTCGCGCCGAGGCGCCGGGCGGCAGCCAGCCGGCCGGCGTCCACGTCGACCGCGATTACCCGGCCGTCGTGCCCGGCCAGCCCGGCCAGGATGAACGAGCCGATCGCGCCGGCGCCGAGCAGCACCACCGTGTCGCCCCGCTGGACGCCGGACCGGTCGACCGCGTGCAGCCCGACCGCGAGCGGCTGGGCGAGCGCGGCGTCGCGGTCGGCGCACCCGTCCGGAATCTCGCGCAGCGTGGCCGCCGGCACCGCGACGAAGTCGGCGAGCGCGCCGTGCGTGCTCAGGCCGAGCGTGTAGTACCGCTCGCACAGGTTGGTCCGGCCTTGGCGGCACCGGCGGCAGCCGCCACAGGAGACGCCGGCGCCACTGGCCACGCGCCGGCCGCGCCAGCGCTCGGCTCCAGCTCCAGCGTGGACGACCTCGCCGGCGAACTCGTGGCCCAGGATCGTGGGGCCGAGATGACCGCTGCCCGGGTGCCGGGTGGTCAGTGGGACCATCATCGGGCCCTTGGTGTACTCGGTGACGTCGGTGCCGCACAACCCGTTGTAGGCCACCGAGAGCACGACCGTTCCCGGTCCGGCGACCGGCTCGGCGTACTCCTCGATCCGCATGTCCCCGGGGGCGTGCAGAACGGCGGCGCGCATGGCAGCCTCCGCCCCTACAGCGTCGCGGACGAGGTCAGGTGGACCTTGACCTGGGATCTGTCGCCCAGCACGGCCGCTACCGCGTCGTCGGCCTTGGCCAGCGGGTACGCCGAGGTGACCAGCGGCGACAGGTCGATGCCGCCGCGGGCCAGGAACCGCAGCGTGCGCGGCCACACGCCGGGCGAGCCGATGATCCCGCGGGCCTGCAGCTCCTTGGACTGGAAGAGCCCGAGCTTGGCCGGCGCCGACGAGCCCACATCAATGCCGACGTAGACCAGGCGGGCCCGGAACGCGGCCGCCTCGAGCGCGACGGCCATCGCCTCGGGCCGGCCGCTGGCCTCGAACACCACGGACGCGCCGGCCCCTCCGGTCAGCGCGGCCACCTCGTCAAGGAAGCCCAGCCCGGTCGGATCGAGCGCCGTGTCGGCGCCGAGCGTCCGGGCGAGCTGGGCGCGCGCCTCGCTGGGCTCGGCCACGAGGACGCGAGCGCCCTTGCCGACGGCCGCGGCCACGATGCCCAGCCCGATCGGCCCGGCGCCGAGCACCAGGACCGTGTCGCTCGCGTCGAGGTCGTCGGCGCGCAAGGTCGCGTAGTAGCCACAGCTGAACGGTTCGACCAGGGCGCCCTGGGTCCAGGAGAGGTTGTCGGGCAGCTCGTGCAGCCAGTTCTGTTTGGCGACGAAGAACTCGGCCGCGGCGCCGCTGATGCTGAAGCCGAAATGGTCGGCGCCGATCACGCACTCGCCCACCACCCGGGCGCCCACCCCGAGGCTCTTGACCGACCGGCCGGTGCGGACCACCTCGGCCGACCACTCGTGCCCGGGGATGACCGGGAAGTCGAAGGGGATGATGTAGCGCCCGGCGAGGAGCTCGATGTCGCTGTGGCAGATGCCGACCCGGCGGCTCGCCAGCAGCACCTCGTCCTCGGCGATGTCCGGGACTTCCAGGTCGGCGATCACCGCACGACTGTCTCCGACAAACTGAAGAGCCTTCATGGTTGCTCCAGCGCTCCGTGCCATGTGTTCACCGATACTGAACGGGGCTTCGTCAATATGTCAACCGTTACTTCGTGGAAACAAAGGCTCAGTAGCCGTGCCGGACGCACCAGATACCGCGCACCGTCGCATCGGTGCGGTTGGCCAGCAGGTGCGGCACCGCCGAGTCGAAGCCGATCGCCTCGCCGGCACGCAACGTGAGAACCTCGAATCCGACCGTCACCTCGAGCTCGCCCTCGATCAGCCAGCCGAACTCGAATCCGGAGTGCCGGAGCATCCGCTGGTCGTTTGTCGAGCTGGAGTGCGGCGGATAGATGATCTCGATGAAGTCCAGGCCGGTGCCGGTATTGTCAACCAGCCGCTCCCAGATCACGCCGCTGTCCATCTCGAGGACGTGCCGCTCCCCAGGCCGGGTCACCGACAGCATCGGCAGCTTACGCTCGTGCGGCCACGCGTCAGCCAGAGAGCCCAGGTCGGAGCGGTTGACCGGCGGCGTCGCCACCGGCTCGGGCGCGGCGGCCGCCGCCCGCTCCCCCGCCGTGTCACCGTCGTCCTCCTCGGCGAACAGCTCGTCTATCGAGACGCCGAGCAGTTGGGACAGCGAGTAGAGGGTGGCGACCGAGGGCTGCGACTTGCCCCGCTCCATCTGCGAGAGGAACGACGCCGAGACTCCGAGCTCGCGGGCCACCTCGCGCAGCGACTTGCCCGAGCGCTCCCGGACCCGCTTCAGCCGGATACCCAGAGTGACCAGCGGCTTGGCGACAGACGGACTCAGCTCGGTCACGTGATCCCCTCGGTTGCGTCCCGCTCATTATGGGACGCCGTCCCCGCTCCGCCCATCGGGAGCTCGTTCGTGCGGCCAGAGCGAACGCCCGCCTCGTGCACCGTAAAGCAACAGTTGACGGCGCGTCCAGTGTCAGGTCATCATCGGGGACCATGGACCGCACCGCACTGGTCGTGGGCGTCACCGGGATCGCCGGCTACAACATCGCCGAGGCGCTGCTCGCCGCCAGCTGGCGGGTCATCGGCCTGTCCCGGGCGCCACGTTACGAGATTCCGGGCGTCGAGCACGTGTACGCCGACGTCCTCGACCAACCCTCCGTGGAGGCGGCCACGGCCGGCCGCGGCATCACCCACCTGTTCTACAGCACGTGGTCGCGTCAGCCCACCGAGGCCGAGAACTGCACGGTCAACGGCGCGATGCTCAACACGACGCTGAGTGCGCTGGCGAAGACGGCCTCGCTGCGTCACACCGTGCTGATCACCGGGCTCAAGCACTACCTGGGCCCGTTCGAGGCCTACGCCGAGGCACCCGCCGACACCCCGTTCCGCGAGACCCAGGACCGCCTGCCCTACCAGAACTTCTACTACGAGCAAGAAGACATCCTGTTCCGGGCGGCGGCCGAGCATGGCTTCACCTGGTCGGTGCACCGGCCGCACACGATGATCGGCTACGCGCTCGGCAACGCCATGAACATGGGCGTCACCCTCGCGGTCTACGGCAGCATCTGCCGCGCCCGCGACGAGCAGTTCGTGTTCCCCGGCAGCCCCCAGCAGTGGAACGGCATCACCGACATCACCGACGCGCGCCTGCTCGGCCGGCACGCGGTCTGGTCGGCCTCCGAACCGGCCGCGGCCAACCAGGCATTCAACACCACCAACGGCGACGTCTTCCGGTGGCGGCAGATGTGGCGGCGGCTGGCCGAGGCGCTCGGCGTCGAGGCGGCGCCGTACGCCGGGCACGCCGATCCCCTCGACGCCCGGCTCGCCCACGCCGACGAGACCTGGGCCACGCTCACCGACAAGTACAGCCTCGCCCCGTACCGGGCCGGCGACCTCGCATCCTGGTGGCACACCGATGCCGACCTCGGCCGGCCGGTGGAGGCATTCGCCGACATGTCGAAAAGCCGCGCGCTCGGCTTCCTCGACTTCCAGGACTCGACACGATCGTTCCTCGACCTGTTCGACACGCTACGGGTACAACACGTCATCCCAGCGATCTAAAGCGAAGCGCATCCTCGCGGACATGGATCAACCGATCAAGCTCGTCGGCACCGAGCTGCGCATACGGGCGAGGGCCTGGTGCGTTGACTGCTCGGAGGGTCAGGCAGTGTCGGGCGGTGCAGGGCGCTGGTGAGCGGGCCGGTCGATCTCGAGCGCGGCAACGGCCCGCCTGGGCGGTCGGTACCACCAGCGTGGCGAACTACCCTTGCAGCGCGCGGCCGGCGATCGACACAGCGGGGCCGGGGGGCGAAGCCGCACAGCGCGCCGAAGACGTTGAAGGCCACCACACCGAGCAGGAACACCCGCCTGCGGCCGTACCGATCCGCCAGCCGGCACGGGCCCGGTCGGGGTGGTCGGGAACGTGGTCGGAGTCGACGTTGTCGGCGTAACCCGCCTCGGCGAGGATTCGGATGATCCGGGCGTGGTCGACGTCGCCCTCGTCCGCGCGACCATGACGCCCGCCGAGCTCGGTTCAAGGCTGGTGTGAGCGAGCGGTTCTCCGGAACGCCTTCGCACCTCATGCCAAGGCCACCATCACTCGGCCACCTGACACTCCGACTGGAGCCCCTCTGAAGGCCTTGTGAACCGCGGGGTCAGATGCGCCGTCGGTCGCCGGGGCGGTCGAAGGCGGAGGGGCTGTAGTAGCGGGTGACGGTACCGTCCGGGGCGATCTCCCGGCTGTAGTGCTTGAGGAAGTCCCACAGCAAGGGCGGTTCCTCGGCAGTCGTATTGTGCGATCTGTAGACGTTTCTGGTCAGCTTGAGGATGGGTACCCGGGCGCCTTTGTCGTACCAGGTCCAGGTCTGGAAGCGATCGTGGAATCCGCTGCGCCGGCCGGCGATGGTGTCGACGTCGGAGAGGACCAGGCCGTCCACGCCGAGGTGGTACTGCGCCCAGCTGTCCGTCTGGTTCTGGGTGTCGTCCCACAGCGTGCCGACGAAGCCCTGGATGTCGCCGTACCCATAGATCAGGTAGTTGGGGATCTTTCGGCCGCTGGCCGGGTAGGCCACGCCGTCGAGGCTGACGGTGCCCGCGGCGTTCGGCGCCGTCGGGAACGAGCTGGACGCGACGGCGGCGAAATACTCGGGGAAGGCGATGGCAAGGTTCTGGGTGACGCCGCTGCCGGCGGACTGGCCGGTGGAGTAGAAGCGGGTGGGGTCGACGTCATAACGGGCGGTGATCACGTCACGTAGCTGGCGGTAGAAGGCCAACGAGTCGCGATGACTGACCACCACGGAGGTCCGGCTGTACTGCTCGCAGACGAAGACGAGCAGGATCCCTTCACGGTCGGCTACCTTCCACCATTGGGTGGCGTCGACGAAGACCTTGTCGGTCTGGCTGTCGCCGGGCCAGACGAACAGGACGGGCGCGTTGCGGCGGGCGGATCGGGGCCGATAGACGAGGTATTCCCGGACGAAGCCCTCGACCTGCATGGTGTGGACCTCGATGCCGAGCCGGCGGAAGTCGGCCCGTTCGTAGAGCTGGTTCCCGTAGGCAAAGGAGTTCTCATACCGGGTGTAGGCGGTCAGGAATTCGACGATCTGGCGGGTGGCGGCGCCATGCGTCTGGACGGCGACCTTCGAGATCGGCCCGGCGTGGGACGTCATCCACCGGCCTGATCCAGGGCGCTGCCGGTACACGGTGCCGAGCACGTCGTCATAGCTGCAGGCCGAGACGGTGTCGTTGGAGCGCTTCCAGTAGGCCACGCTGGCTCCGGCCCGGTGCTTCTCGGGACGGATGTACCAGGTCGGCAGGACCGTCTCGTCGTACCGGATGAGCCGGAACCCGGCGGGGAAGTCGACCGGTGAGTACTGCGTCTGGCCGTCGTACTCGCGCGACGCGTACGAGGCGAGGTAGGCGGCGTTCAGACCGGGGGAGTCGACGTAGGCCTGGGCGATGACCTTCAGCGGGTTCGCAACCGCCCACGCCTCCAAGGCGGGTGCGCCGTTGCCGTATCCGACGAAGTAGTTCTCCCCGAAGATCGAAAAGTAGTTGTTGCTCTGGTAGAAACCCAGCGCCGCCGCGACGTACGCAGCCTCCTGCTCGGCGTCGGCCCAGCCGGAGGGGCCGGGCTCAAGGACGAACAGACCTTCCTGTCGCCGGTCGGCCACGTCCCGCCACCCCGACGATTGGAGGAACTCTGCGGTGTCGGCGCGGTCGGGCACAGCGACCACCGTGTAGTAGGCGCGAATGGGAGTCTCGGCCGATATGTACACCTTGGCGGTCCTTGTCACGCCACCGACATCGAATGACTTGGTCCAGTACCCGGTCATCTCCCGGGGCAACTTGTTGGCGCGGGTGTAGTCGTATGCGGGGAACGGCCGGCCGTCAAGGGGTTGCGCCGCGCCGAGAGCGGCCGCGGCGTATGCCGGACTGTCGATGGGCGTGAGTGCGGCGGCGGCTGCCAGCGCGGCGGTACCCCGCAGCAGCTGGCGGCGATCGATGTACGTCATGACGTGACCTTAAGCGGAGGTCCACTTCACGGTGTGTCAGAACCGCCTGATGGATCACCCAGCAGCGAAACGGCTTCTTGCGTCGCTGGAAATTCAGCGTTTACATGGACGGTGGATTTTCACGTGGTACTAGTGGTCCGTCTAGCGGACCGCAAAACTCGTCCCCGTCAGCCGGCATCCAGCCAGCATCTATCCCGCAAAGTGCGGACGAGCTCGGCGGCGCGCAGTGAACCGGCGGCACGTCGCGGGGCGTAGGCCGTGGGTGTTCGGGTGATGGTCTCGTCTGCTGCGCCGATCTGGTCGCCGCGCCGTACAGCACGTGGTCAGCGCCTCGATGCGGGCACGCCCCCGGACTGCCGTGGGGCGTCGTCGTCACTCCCGAGGTGTCAGTCCCAAGGACAAGCCGTGCAAAATGGCCGCTCCCATGTGGCGAAGGTGCCGTCGAAGCGGGCGAGCACGGCCGTCAGCTCGTCGAGCACGCGGAATCGGCGCTGCCCGCGGGAGGGAACTGTCCAGCCGGACGCTGAACCCACCTCGCCGACCGCATCCGCCGCCACCGTCAGCAGCGCCGATCCCGATGGCGGCGCCCGCATCGTGGCGCTCGGCCCGGCCCTCGCCGACGCCGCCCAACTCGCTCAAGTCGTGACGTTCAGCCGTCCGCCGTCCACGTAGCAGGTCGAACCGACCGTGTACGACGGCCTCTCCGAGCAGAGGAAGACGAACAAGTCGGCCACCCTCCGGCGTCGCGAAGCGCTCGATCGGGCGTTGTCGCCGGCGATCTTCTGGAGGTACTGCTCCCAGGTCTGGCCGGTGTCCTCGGTGAGCAGCTTCGCCGTCTTCACCCAGTCGCCGCACCGCATTGGCCGTGGACCCCCCTACCTGGTGGCTTCGGCGCCCCGAGTCCGGCCGGGGTCATGTTGGCGTGGCCACTCGAAGGTCGGCGCGGTGTGGCGGGTCGGCGCCGGCGCGGGTGCACGTGATCGAGGCGACCTCGATGGCCTGGTCGATGATGCCTGCGAGCCGTTCGCGGTCGAGGTCCCGGATTGTCGCGGGTGTGCCGCATCCGGTTGATCGCAGGGCGGACAGCAGTCCGGCGATGAAGGCGTCGCCGGCGCCGACGGTGTCGACGACGTCGATCGGCGCAGCGGTGCGGTGAACCTCCTGGTCGGCGCGGACTCATCGGCGTCCTGTGACGCCGAGATCGCCCGCCCTGCCACGACTTTCCCAGGAAGGACGGTGGACCGCGTCCACTGTGTACGACGTGACCGCTGGACGATTCCCGGCCGGCCCGGCGTCAACGCCACCAACGATAGTGGCACCGTGATCAACAGCATCATCGCCGATGTCAAGGCCAGCCAACTCGGCCAGGTTTCCAAGCCCGGCGCCGTCATCTACGTCCCGCCCGGCGACTACTCGCTCAAGACGCGGGTCGTCATCGACATCAGCTACCTGCAGATCAAAGGATCCGGGCACGGCTTCGCCTCGCTGAGCATCCGCTACAACACCGCCGGCACCTCCAACTGGCACGAACTGTCGCCCGGCGCGAGCCACATCAAGGTGGAGAACACCGACGGCAACGCGGAGGCATTCCTGGTCACCCGCAGTGGCGCCCCCCGGCTGGCCCCCATCGAGTTCCGCGACTTCTGCATCGACGGTGTCGGCTTCACGCCTAACCAGAACTCCTACCGCAACGGCAAGACCGGCATCCGCATCGCCTCCGACACCGACGCCCTCAAAGTCGCCGGCACCACCAACACGAAGATCCTCAACGGCGGTGCGGCGGAGCAGGTCGTCGCCCACAGCGCGAGCTACGCCCTGCGGCCGACCCCGTAAGACATCCTCGCTCTATTGGCATCGGCCACTGTCCCGAGCCCGAGCACTTGCGGGCACTCGGCCGGCGCCCCGGCGCCGATCCACCCATGACCGCTGAGCAGGAACGGACTTCGCCTGGCTTCATATAGCGGGCTGGCCCAGAGCCGGTATTGCAAAGTGACTAGGCAGAAGTGGCTACGCCCCGACGCGCATACGCGGGAAAGTGCCGCCTTACGGATGAACGCGTGGCAGGTTGGGCAGCGCGTCTGAGCAGGCGGGGCGTACCGCCGCCTGCTTCGCCCCGTTCGTAAATATTTGGGGCGAGCTCTCGTCGTCGATCCCTTCGCATGCAACGACAGGACGATCTCGTCGACCCCGGTCAGCCGGCGTTGCCGCCGGTCAGCTCGAGCTTGTCAACACCGGCAGTGACCGCGGTGAGGCCTGCCTGAAATGCTGATCTTGCTGTTCGCTCGCCGGGAGTTCGTGTGGAGCGCCGTGACCTCGGGGTGCAGGGATGAGCCGCCAACGCGGAGGCGCGAGGCTGTGGTGACGAGGAGGATGGCTCGGTCTGCAAACCCCACTTAATTCACGGATGATGTGACTTCTGCTGGTAAGCGCTTTCCCCGGTGCGATAGATGTTCGTAGATTGATGACCTTCGATAGCAGACGGAGGCATCAATGACCAGTGAACCGGCCGAACGCGCCGGCGTGCCGCGGCGCAGCCTGCTGCTCGGGGCAGCTGCCGGCGCCGGCGCCGTCGCGCTGGGCGCCGGGGGCGCGATCGCGCCCCCGGCGCAAGCGGCGGCGCCCTTCGTCAAGGGGGCGGACATCAGCTGGATGCCGCAGATGGAGGCGAAGGGCTACTACTGGAACAACAGTAGCGGCGTGCGGCAGGACCTGTTCACCATCCTCAAGGGCTACGGCATCACGGCGGTCAGCCTGCGCACCTGGGTCAACCCGTCCAGCGACCCGGGCAACGGTCATTGCAGCATCGAGGAGACCGCGCAGATGGCGCAGCGCGCCAAGAACGCCGGTATGCAGGTGCTCATCGGATTCCATTTCGGCGACACCTGGAACTCGGTCGGCGTGCAAAACCCGCCGGCGGCCTGGGCCGGCATGAGTTACAGCCAGATGCTCCAGGCCATGTACGACTACGTCTACCACTCCTGCAACGTCATCAAGTACTACGGCGTGACGCCGGCATGGGTGAAGATCGGCAACGAGACCAACTCCGGCATCTGCAAGCCGACCGGCAGCATCAGCAAGCCGGCCCAGATGACTGGCCTGCTCAACGCCGCGTACGAGATGTCCAAGCAGGTCTTCCCGAGCACGCCGGTTCTGGTGCACCTGGCCCAGCCGCAGAACCTGGCCGGCGTCCAGAATTTCCTTGACGCCTACCGCAGCAACGGCGGGAAGTGGGACATCACCGGCCTGTCCTCGTACGCCCAGGGCGGGAACGTACCCACAGTGCTGGCCAATATGCAGACCATCCAGTCCGGCTACGGCAAGCCGGTGATGCAGGTCGAGTACGGCGGGCCGGTGGGCAAGCCCACCCAGGTGCGCGATTCACTGAGGGCGTTCGTCACCGGGGTCAGGGGCTTCGGTGGTCTGGGCACCTTCTTCTGGGAGCCGGAGGGCTATCCGTCCTTCAACGGCTACAACAGTTCAGCTTGGGACGAGAGCAGCCGACGGCCCACGGCGGCGATGGACGGTTTCCTCAACGTGTGACCGGGAGTGACTGTGGTGACTACGACGCCGGCGCGGTGAAGCACACGGTTCGCTTCTCGGTCGCCTTCGCCAACCGGGCGGCCGGCTTCTACGCCAACCACCATCCGGTGGCGAACGACTTCTTCAACAACACCAGCTACGGCAACCACCCCGACTTCAACATGTTGGGCGTCGATTCCAGCGGCGCCGCCGTCGGCCGGGGGAACCTGCGCAACAACATCGCCTACACCGGCGTCCTCGCGTCGAACATGACCGGCGCGACCGCCTCGTACAACTCGTGGAATCTGGGCCTCACTCTGTCGGACGGACAGTTCCAGAGCGTCTCGGTATCCGGTTGGGACGCGCCCCGCCAAGCCGACGGCAGCCTGCCCGTCCTCCCCCAGCTCCACCTCTCCGCGAACAGCACCCTGATCGACAAAGGCGCCGCTGTCGGCCTGCCCTACCAGGGCTCGGCGCCGGATCTCGGCGCCTTCGAACAGCAGTAGATGCCACGCGAAGCTCTCTCGCCAAACCGGAAGGAGGACAGATGCGACTGCGCTCCCGTTCAACGTTCGCTCTTCTCACCACCGGCACCATCGTTGCGGGCGCCGTCCTCTCCACCGCCCTCGCCGCGCACGCCGCCGCCGGCTGCACGGTCACCTACAAGGTGACCAGCCAATGGCCCGGCGGCTTCGGCGCGGGCGTCGTCGTCACCAACCTCGGCGATCCTCTGACCGGTTGGAGGCTGACCTGGTCGTTCACCGCCGGGCAGACGATCAACCAGCTGTGGAACGGCACGGTGACCCAGTCCGGCGCGAGCGTCACGGTCGCCAACGCCACCTGGAACGGGAGCATCGGCACCGGGGCCACTACCTCGTTCGGCTTCAACGCATCGAACAGCGGCGCGTCCAACCCGGTACCCGCCGCCTTCTTTCTCAACGGCGCCGCCTGCACCGGCAGCGTGGCGCCCACCACCTCGACGCCGGCGACCCCGCCGACCTCCAGCGGGCCCGCCACCGGCGTCCTCGACCAGGTCAGTACGCCGAGCCGGGCCCGGCCGGCCGGCGCCGGGGTGCAGTTCACCTGGCCCGGCACCTACTTCGAAGGACGCTTCCGCGGCACCGGCGTGGGCTTCGTGCTCAACGACGCCAACAACGACTATGTCATCGAGGTCGACGGGGCGATCGTCGGCACGCTGGTGACGCCGGGGCAGACCACCTATTGGGTCAAGGGTCTGGCGGACCGTGACCACACCGTGCGGCTGGCCAAGCGTACGGAAAGCCCGTGGGCCGTGGGTGAGTTCGACGGCCTGGTCGCCGCGAACGGCGGCGTGATCCTCGCCAAGCCGGCGGCCCGTAGCCGGCAGATCGAGTTCATCGGCGACTCGTGGACGGCCGGCTATGGCGATATGTCCACCACGCGGGACTGCGGCAGCAACGGCGGCGTCACCCGAAACACCAACGCCGACGTCAGCTTCGGCGCGCTGACCGCCAAGGGCTTGAACGCCGACTACCAGATCAACGCCTGGTCCGGTCTCGGCATGGTGCGCAACTACAACGGCACGAACCCCGATTACAACTTCCGCACCTACTACGACACCGACCTGCAGGCCCTCTACAACAGCGCGACCTGGCAGGTGCCGAGCACCTGGCGACCCCGAGCGGTCGTGATCGGCCTGGGCATCAACGACTTCTCCACCGCGCTCAACTCCGGCGAGAAGTGGGCGACGATCGACGAACTGGCCGCCGACTACCGGACGGCCTATCTGGCGTTCATCGGCCAGCTGCGCGCCCGGTACGGCTCCGACACGTTCATCGTGCTCACCTATCCCGACCTGTCGTACCAGACCACCGCGTTCGCCACCTCGATCCAGCAGATCGTCAAGACGCGCAACGACGCCGGCGACTCCCACGTTTCCTCCTTGTACTACGACGACACCGCCCTCGGGCTCGATCACCTCGGCTGCGACTGGCACCCATCGCAGCACGACCACCAGATCATCGCCGGCGCCCTGACCCAGTACCTCTCAACGCTCCCTCTGACCTGGTAAGAAGTCGGGCCCACGGCGAGCCAGCACCGGCCGGCCGCCTGGGCGCGACGCGGCTGCCGCGCTCCACCGCGTCAGCCAGTCCTGACCGGCACAACCCGGGCGGCCCGAAGCATTGACTCTCGCTGATGTGTGACATAGTTTCCCCTGGGGAAAGCGCATTCCTGTACGCAGTCGCCGTGACCCGACCAACCCGCGCCAGCCGGGTGGCGCCGGTGCCGTCGTCCTCGGCACAGGAGGTTTCCGTGAAGTCAATGCTCGCCCTCGCGATCGCCGTGCTCGCCCTGCCGGCGCCGGCCGCCGCCGCAGCCACCACCACCTATTACGTCGCTCCCAACGGCAACGACAGCAACGTCGGCACCCAGGCCGCGCCGTTCGCCACCATCCAGAAGGCGGTCGCCGTTGTCGCCGCCGGCGACACGATCGCCCTGCGCGGGGGCACGTACAAACTCGACACCACCATCACGATCGCGAAGAGCGGCACCGCGAGCGCGCCCATCACGCTCGCCGCCTACCAGTCGGAGCACCCGGTCATCGACGCCGAGGCGCTGCCCTACACGCCCGGCGCGGTCGGCTCGACCATCCCCGCCGCACAGCGCGGCGCGATCCACATGGAGGCGTCCAACTGGCGGATCACCGGCCTCGAGATCGTCCACGGCCCGTACGCGGTCTACTGCAACAACTGCAACAACAACACCTTCGAACGGTTGTCCACGCACGACAACTACGAGACCGGCTTCCAGTTGCAGGGCACCTCGGCCGGCAACCTGATCCTCAACCTGGACAGCTACAACAACCGGGACCCCCGCAAGAACGGGGAGAGCGCCGACGGCCTGGGCATCAAGGAGGGCAGCGGCACCGGCAACGTGGTGCGCGGCGCCCGGCTGTGGAACAACATCGACGACGGCTTCGACGCGTGGGCCTTCACCTCGCCGATCACGATCCAGAACAGCATCGCGTACGGCAACGGCTACAACCGCTGGGGCATCCCCGACTTCTCCGGCGACGGCAACGGCTTCAAGCTGGGCGGCAGCGGCGGCACCGGCCCGGCGGCCGGCCACGCGGTGAACAACAGCATGTCGTTCGGCAACGCCGCGCACGGCTTCACCGACAACGGCAACACCGGCACCATCACGATCAACCGCAGCACCGCCTACCAGAACGCGAAGACCGGCTTCGACGTCGACGGCGGCTCCACGTCGAAGCTGACCGCCAACCTGGCGGTGGGCAACAAGACTGCGGTGGCGCTGGGCTCCTCGACGGCCTCGGGCAACTCGTGGAACATCGGCGGCACCTGGACGCTGCTCAGCACCGACCAGTCCACGATCACCGGCGCCCGCAACAGCGACGGCTCGATCCGTACTTCCAACTTCCTGGTGCCGGCGAACGGCGCCGCGGTAGGAGCGAGGATCTAGGTGACCGACCGCTTCCGGCACGAGCCGGAAGCGACGGTCCCTGCGAGTGTAGGTATCCGCCGGAAGAGCGTGCCGAAGACGACCTGCAGCTCCACCAGGGCCAATTGCTGTCCGACGCGCGCGAACGGGCACCGCGCCTCCGGCCGGTGGCATCCGGAAACGTCTGTCTTCACCGCGACGGCCCTGAGCTACCGCCCCGATCCGACAAGCAGTGGTCATCGGAGCAGGCCGGCAAACACAGTGTCAAACGCGCGAGTGAGCTGCTCGAGGTCTCCCGGTCCGCCTACTACACCCGCAACATCAAGAGCACCCGTGAGCGCGTCGACGAACAGCTCACCGCACGGATCATCCAGGTGCATACGGCGTCGAACGGCACCTATGGTGCGCCGCGGATCCAGGCCGAGCTCGCTGACGCCAGCCATCGGCACGGCCGCAAACGCATCGCCCGGCCGATGCGGACCGCGGGTTGTAGGTTCGAGTCCTACGCGGCGCACCAGGTTTCACCAGGGCGTATAGCTTTCAGCTATGCGCCTTTGATCATTGTGGGCGACCCCGCTTCCCGCCTCGGCGAACGCAGCACGGCCATGTCCGTGCACGCCGGATGGTCGGGATCAGCCGACCGAGGCCGCAGCCTCCCGCTCCCGGTAGTAGTCGCCGGCCACCACCGGCGGATATTGCGTGCCGCCACCGACCGGGGGTGCGAGCGGGGTGATGAGCCGGTCCATGTTCGTTTCGCAGAAGACGATGAGGCTGATCAACTCCTCGTCCGGGTCGGCGTCCGACGGCGGGAGCACGCGGTGCCGGGTGGAACGCCACCGGTCACCGGTCCACCGGGCGAGCAGGTCGGCGATGTTGACCGTGAACGCGCCCGGCACGTACGGCGCGTCCGCCCACCCGCCGTCGAGGGTCTGCACCTGCAGCCCGCCGTAGCCCGGCTGCCGGTCGAGGATGGTCAGGATCCCCCAATCGGTGTGCGGTGCGACCCGGAACTGCCCCTCGAGCGGCGCACCGGTGACCGACAACGCCGGATAGCGGTTGATGTTGAACGTGTACGGCGCGTCCCTGCTCCGCTCGACGAAGTAGCCGGGTTCCAGCCCGAGCGCGGTGGCCAGCACCTCCAGCAACTCCCGATAGAGGCCCTGAACCTGCCCGGCGTACGAGGTCACCGGCCCACGCAGGCCGGGCACCTCGACCGGCCAGACGTTCGCTGTGAACCAGCCGGGGTCACCGGCCGGATCCTCCCGCCCGAACGTGAAGGTCTCCTTGAGATCGGCCTTCTCGACATCGGCGACCTCCCCGTAGAACGCGTTCGCCTCGCGGCCACGGGCTATCCACCCCCGCCCGCCGACGCCCGTCGCATACCCGTCCTTGACCGGGTCGGGCAGCGCGAAGAACGCGCGGGACGCCTCCCGGATGCGCTCCCCGAGCGACTCGTCGACGCCGTGCCCGCTGACCAGGAAGAACCCCGAGTCCCGCATGGCACGGTCAAGCCGGGCCGCGAGCGCGGCGCGCTCCACAACGCCGGCGGCCCGCCACGCGCCGATGTCGAACAGCGGTATGTCCGGCGTGCTCATGAATCACATCCCCGCCAAGGAGCGCTACGTCCAAAGACCCGAACCGACCGTACGCGGCGACTGTTACAACAGCCTCCCCGCCCGAGCGACAACACAGCCTCACACCGCCGCGGCAGTCCTCCGAGCCTTGCGGCAGATCCGTGCACCTTCGCCGGCTAGCCGTGTGGTCGGGAGTGGTCGGCCGCGGCGGTTTCGGCGAAGGCACGGATGAGCTCGATATCGCTTCCCCAGCCTTCGAATACCTCGGCGTGACCGTGGCAACGAGCCAAAGTCTCAACCGCGGGGAAAAGGCGCAGCGACGCGGTCCGGACGCGATCTGGCATGAGCGCCGTGTTCCAGTGGCCGGGCAGCGGGAAGCTCTCCAACTCCCAACGCAGGTACTTGTTGTAGGGACGGAGTCTGCCGTGCAAGGCGAACACCGTCTCCAGCAGCCAGGGCAGACTCTCCGCCTCGTCGAGCAGAGCGGCCTCGGCGAAGCCGTCTCGGCGACTCTTTACGCAGCGGTAGAGCTGGTTGATGTAGGCGTCCAGGTTTGTGCGTGCGTGAAGGGTCGCCTCCTCGGCCGACAGGGTTGCCTGCCGATCGACCAGCTCGGCGATGCCCCCGTTCAGCCGGTCCAGCAGCACCTTCGCACCGCGATAGGAATCGGACCCCACAGGTACCAGAACGCGTCGCGGGAGCGACAGAGCAATTAGGAATGGGCGGTGTGGAACTGGGCGACCAGGAGCTCGATGCGGGCGGCGTCTTGACCGGGGCGTAACCGGTCGCTCCGGCCGAGCGTGGTCAGTCCGTGCAGGGCCGCCCAGAGCACCTCGGTCAGGGTGTCGACGTCTCGCCCGTTGGCGACGGTGGCGACCGCCTCACGTAGTTCGCCGAACGCCGCCGACAACGGCGCCGGCGTGTTGTCGGCACCGAAGCGCAGTCGGGTGGCGCGGGTGAACATCGCGTCGTACAGCGCCGGGTTGCTTGCGGCAAAGGCGCTGAACGCGTGGGCGACCCGACCCAACGCCTCCTCGGGCGCACCGACTCCGCGCCGGGCCGTGCCGAGGGCTTCGGTCAGTTCACCGAAACCCTCCAATGCGACGGCCTCGACAATGTCCTCCATCGAGGCGAAGTGCTTGTACAGCACCGGCTGGCTGTACTCGATCTCGGTGGACAACCGACGGGTGGTTACCGCGTCCCAGCCGTCGCGCTCGGCCAGCGCGCGGGCCGTCGCGGTGATGAGCCCCCGCTGCGCAGCGCGCTCACGGAGCCGGCGCTCCTCGATGGTCATACCTGACTCTAGCACCGCTACCAATGCGAGCACTGCTATTGACGTCGACCGGCCACGGGGTTAGCGTTGCTAGGGTTAGCGTTGCTAGCTTCACGGAAGCCGCTTAGGAGAATGACATGACGACACAGGGACAGCACCTCACCGAGACCTACCTCGCGATGATCAACACCCACGACCCGGACCTGGTGGACCGATTGGTCGCCGAGGACTACATCAATCACAACGCCTTCGTTGCCGACGGACGCGAGGCCAACCGCCAGTTCTGGACGTCGTTCTTCGCCGCCTTCCCCGATCTGAGCGGCACCCGGGAGGACCTCGTGGAATCCGGGGACCGCGTCGTAGGCCGCTTCGTCTACACCGGGACCCACACCGGAGATTTCATGGGCATCCCCGCCACCGGAAACCCGATCGAGATGCGCACCATCGACATCTGGCGCGTCGAGGACGGCATGTTCGTCGAGCACTGGGACGAGATCAATGCGCTGCAGCTGTTCCAGCAGATCGGCGCGCTCCCGCCACTGGGCGGCGCCCCCGAGGGACAGGCATGATCCACCGCGGCGTCACTCAAAGAGCTTGGCCGCCGTGATCACGGTCTGCACAATGCCGTAACCGAGCAGCACGGCCACCAGCAGCCAGGACACCAGCAGGCGGACGGACTGGGCGCTCATGCGGCAGCCTCCTTCTCGAGGGCGGAAACGGTGCCGGCCGGCTCGTGGAATCGCTCCGGCACCGGGCGGATCAGCAGGTTGGCGACGAAGCCGATGGCCAGCAAGCCGACCATGGTGAACAGCGCCGGCCGGTAGGCGTCCGCGGTCAGCGTGCCGGGCTTGCCCTGGGCGTCGAGGAAGCCGTTGATGATCAGTGGACCGGCGACGCCGGCCGCGGACCAGGCGATCAGCAGCCGGCCGTGGATCGCGCCCACCTGATACGTGCCGAACAGGTCGCGCAGATAGGCCGGGACCGTCGCGAAACCACCGCCGTAGAACGAAAGGATCAAGCCGGCCAGCACCACGAACAGCGCCGTCGCCGCGCTGCCGACGGTGGCCAGCAGCAGGTACAGGATCATGCCGCCGCCCAGGTACACCATGTACATCGGCTTGCGGCCGATCACGTCGGAGGTGGACGACCAGGCGAACCGGCCGGCCATGTTGAAAAGCGACAGCACTCCGACGAAGCCGCTGGCCGCCGCGACGCTGACGCTGGAGACGCCGTTGGACCCCCGGAAGAAGTCCTGGATCATCGGGCTGGCCTGTTCGAGGATGCCGATGCCCGCGGTCACGTTGCAGAACAGGACAATCCACAACAACCAGAAGCTTCGCGTACGGATGGCACTCGCGGCCGACACGTTCGCCGTCGTGACCAGCGGCTTCTTCGCAACGGTCGACGGGTCCCAGCCCGCCGGCCGCCACCCCGGCGCCGGCACCCGGATGTTGGCGACCCCCAACATCATGATCAGGAAGTACGCGATGCCGAGGGTGACGAACAGCAGCACCAGCGCCCGGCCGTCGGCGACCGACGTGGACACATTGGGGTCGTAGTTCGGGTCGTACAGGGAAAGGAGCTGCCGCGAAGCGGGGCTCGCGATCAGGGCGCCGCCCCCGAAGCCCATGATGGCCAGTCCCGTCGCGAGCCCGGGCCGGTCGGGGAACCACTTGATCAGCGTGGACACCGGCGAGATGTAGCCGATGCCGAGCCCGATCCCGCCGATCACGCCGTAGCCGAGATAGACCAGCCACAGTTGGGTCGTTCCGATGCCGAGCGCCGCGACCAGGAAGCCGCTGGACCAGCAACAGGCGGAGACGAACATCGCCTTGCGGGGGCCGTTCGCCTCGACCCAGGTGCCGCCGACGGCCGCCGACAGGCCCAGCATCACGATCGCGATGCTGAAGATGATGCCGATCGAGGTCTGGCTGGCGTCGAAATGCTGGATGAACGAGTTCTTGTAGACGCTGGTCGCATAGACCTGGCCGATACACAGGTGTACGGCGAGCGCGGCGGGCGGGATCAGCCAGCGGCTGTACCCCTCGGGCGCGATCGTGTGCTTGCGGTCGAGCGCGGTGAGCAGGGACACTCCGGCCTCCCAACGCCAGCGGGATATTGAAGACCATCATTGACCAGAGTCCTTGACCAAGCAACCTTTCCGACGAGTCACGGCGCCGTCGGTCAGGCGGCGGGGTCGCGGCGATGCAGGATGAGCCCGCTGGCTGACACGCTCAGCGCGATCCAGATGAGTTGAGTGGCGGCTCCGGGCCACAGGTCGGCGTCGGCCGCCGGGTCGAAGAGTTGTAGCCAGTTCTGCCAGTAGTGGACCGGCAGGAGCACGGCGACGGCGTGCAGGGCGGTCTGGCCGTTGAGGATGCTGGCGATGACGACGAAGGCGATCGCCACGGCCAGGGCCTCGGCGCCTCGGAGCAGCAGAAGCCCCAGAGCAAGCGTGATGGCGGCCATGGCCAGCATGCACAACAGCGTGTATCCGCCGGCGGCCAGGACGCGGGTGATCGTTTCGGTGGTGGTGAGGTTCGGCGCGTCGATGAGGTGGAACGGGTGCCAGCCGAAGAGAGCCCAGCCGGCCGCCAGGCCCGCGCCGAGCACGCAGATGAGGGCCGCGGTGGTCGCGATCGCCACCGCGCCGAGCTTGGCGGCCAGCAGTCGTGTGCGGTTGACCGGGGCGACGTAGAGGTAGCGCAGTACGCCCCAGTCGCGGTCGGCCGAGGCGATGGCGGCCGACAGGAGCGCGACGACGATCGGGAGCAGCAGCGGGCCGATGAACTCGAGGCTGGCCATGGCGTGGTTCAGGGCGGAATACGGGGATGCGCCGAAGAGACCGCCCTGGCTGCCGTTGCGGTGACCGGCGGAGGACGCGAAGGACAGTCCGGCGGCGACCGGTACCGCGGCCAGGCAGAGCAACGCGATCAAGGTGCGCAACCGCATCAACTGGGTGGTGAGCTCAACGCGCAGCATGGTCGTGTCCTTCGGTCAGGGCGAGGTACGCGTCCTCCAGCGATCGGTGGTCCTCGCTCGCGCCGGCGACGGCGACGCCCGCCCTGACCAGGGTCTCGACAATCCCGCTGACCGGTACGGAGGGTGCGGTGACCATGACGTCGCCGTCGTCCATGGTGGTCGCGGTCACGCCGGGGGTGTCGCGCAGAACGGTCAACGCCCGGTCCGGCTCCTCGGTCCGGATCCGGCATGTTCCGGCCCCGTCCAGGAGGTCGTCGAGCCTGCCGGCGGTCACCAGCCGGCCGTGGTTCATCACGACGATGTCGGTGGCCAGCGTCTGCACCTCGGCCAGCTGATGGCTGGAGACGAGCACGGCGATGCCGTCGGCCGCGCGGTCGGCGAGATAGTTCCGGAGAGCGCGGACCTCGGCCGGGTCGAGACCGTTGGCCGGCTCGTCGAGGATCAGTACGTCGGGGCGGCGCATGAACGCTTGCGCGAGCATGAGCCGCTGCTTCATGCCCATCGAGTAGCCCTTGACCTTGCGATCGAAGGCTGACCCCAGGCCGGCGAGGTCGAGCGCATCCCCGAGGCCGGGCGGCGGCCACGTCTGACGGGCCGCCGCCCAGAACAGCTTCAGGTTCGCGATGCCGGTCAGGTGCGGTACGAGCGCGGGCCCGTCGATCAGGACGCCGACCCGTCTCAGGACCGGCGCCCCGAGCGAGACCGCGGTGCCGGCAATCCGGACGACACCCGCGTCGGGCACGGTCAGACCGACCAGCATCCGTATGGTCGATGTCTTGCCGGCCCCGTTGGGCCCGAGGAGGGCACAGATCCGGCCCGCCTCGACGTCGAAGGTCAATTCCTGGACCGCTCGTTGCCGGCCGTACCGTTTGGACAGGCCCTCGGCGTGGATCATGACTCGTGAAGTGGGCATGGGGAATCGCCCTTTCTCGGCAGGTCGCCGGAAGGTCAGGGAGCAGTGGGAACGTGGGTCGCGGCCCTAGCGAGCAGCCACCGGCCGGCGGCGGCCCGCCACGGCTGCGAGGCCGGTCGCGGCGGCCAGTGCCACCACCACGGCGATCCAGCTGGGCACGAACGGGGTCGCGAGGATCCCGTGGTCACCTCGGAAACCTGCTGGGTTCAGGGAGCGAATCCGCAGGCCCCAGATCAGAGCCGCGACGGTGGCGACGCCCATCCCCACGGCGACCGTCATCAGCGCCGGCGGGCGAAACCGGGAGGACTGAGCCGGCACCCGCCGCAGGACCGTCGCGGCGGCCCACGCGGTCGTAGCCAAGACCGCGACCCCGGTCACCGCGATCAGCAGGAAGGCGGTCACGTTCGGGGCGGTGTGAACGCCGTGGCCGTCGGAGATCGCGAGCGCCAGCCGGAGGACGCCGTACCAGATCGCGCAGCCCACGATCGGAACGGCCAAGTATTTCCACGCACCTTTGTCCCGGCCGCGAAGCAAACCGACCGCACTTGGCATTGCGGCCGCCGCCAACGCCGACAAGGCAACGCCACTCGCGACAACGAGCAGCACGTACAGGCCAATTGCATCGCCGGAGAAATCCTCGGCGAGCTTGGCGAAACCGATACCGCCCAGAGTGAACAGTCCGGCCGCCCAGACCACGACGGTAAACGGTGAGTTGCCGGCCATGAAAACGCCTCCATGCGCACGGGCCGCGCCGCGCAAAGAATTGACAACCATCAAAGGGCGCCGGCGTACGCGGAGATCGCACAACAGTTGCGCGTACTCGTCGCCGTATCGTCGTCGCCAGTCGGCCGGATAACAGGCCACGAGCGCACGGACCAGCCGGCCGTCGCCGCTCATGCCGGATCCAGCCGCAGGCGGTGCCGGCTCAGGGTGGCCAGGTGCTGCATCCGAGCGGCCTGGGCGGAGAGCTCGGCCCCTCCCGCCGCCGTCAACCGGTACGGCCGGCGGCGCCCTTCCGCGGGCAGTCCCTCGATCAGACCCCGCTCCTCCAGCCGCTGCAGGGCCGCGTAGAGGGTGCCCGGCCCGAGTCTCACACCGGCCTGCTCGGCGATGTCGCTGGTGATGGCGTATCCATGCTTCGCGCCGTCGGCAAGGCTCACCAAGATCAGGAAGCTTGACTCCGCCCACCGGCCGAGGTCGTCGACCATCGTTGCTCCGTCCTTCGCTATATCGGCCAACGTACTACGCGGGACGATATAGCGCCAGCCTCCCCGGCCGGGCGTACCTGAAGAAACGCTGAAGACGCGAGACGTTCGTCGATGTCCTCGTCGCCCGCCGTGGGTCTGCTGGCCGCCACGCCGGCTTCGGCCGCACCCGCTCGGCCGCATCAGCCGCACGCCTCACACGTGCTCCTGATCTCGGTCGACGGCATGCATCAACAAGACCTCGATTGGTACGTCGGCACCCATCCACATTCGACGCTGGCCCGCCTCGCGGCGACCGGGACCACCTACCGCAACGCCGTCACGCCGTTCCCGTCCGACTCGTTCCCCGGCATCCTCGCCCAGGTCACCGGCGGCGACCCGCGGACGACCGGCGTCTACTACGACGACACCTGGAACCCGTCGTTGCTGCCGGCCGGCACGACCCATTGCGCCGGCGTCAAGCCCGGCGCCGAGGTCGATTACGCCGAACCGGCCGACCGGGACCCGTCCCGGCTCGATGCCGGCCAGGGACTGACCGGCCTGCCCGGGTCCATCCTGTCCCTCACCGGCTCGCCGGAGCAGCTGCTCGACCCGGCCCAGCTGCCGGTCGACCCGGCCACGTGCACGCCGGTGTATCCGCACCAGTACCTCAAGGTGAACACCGTCTTCGAGGTCGCCCGGCGACACGGCCTGGTCACCGCCTGGTCCGACAAACACCCCGCCTATGACCTGCTGCAGGGACCGTCGGGCACGGGCATTCAGGATCTCTTCACCCCGGAGATCAACAGCGTCGCCGACACCGCCGGCGACGACTGGACCTCGGTCAACCGCCTCACGCAGCAGTACGACGGCTACAAGGTGCGGGCCGTTCTCAACGAGATCGACGGGTACGACCACAGCCGTTCCGTCAAGCTGGGCACCCCGGCGGTGTTCGGCATGAACTTCCAGACCGTGTCGACGGCGCAGAAGCTGCCCGCGTCCGACGGCCAGGCCGGCGGGTACGAGGCGGACGGACGTACACCCGGGCCTGTCCTTTCCTCCGCTCTCGATTTCGTCGACTCCCAGCTCGGCCGCCTCACTACCGAATTGACCAGGCAACATCTGGCCGACCGGACCACGATCATCGTGTCGGCCAAGCACGGCCAGTCGCCCACCGCGCCGGCCCAACTGACCCGCATCGACGACGGCGCGATCGTCGACGCGCTGAACGCGGCCTGGAACACCGCCGGCCACGCCGGCCCACTGGTGGCCTTCGCGATCGACGACGACACCGTGGTGATGTGGCTGACCGACCGCTCGGCCGCCGCCGCGACGTTCGCCCGGACCTTCCTGCTGCATCACGACGGCACCGGCAACGACATCACCGGAGCGCCGAAACCGTACGTCGCGTCGGGGCTCACCCAGGTCTACGCCGGGGCCGCTGCCGCCGCGCTCATCGGCGTCCGCGCCGGGGACGAGCGGGTGCCGGACCTGATCGGCATCAGCCAGCCCGGTGTCGTCTACACCAGCAAGAAGTCGAAGATCGCCGAGCACGGCGGCGACAACCCGGCCGACCGCAACGTACCGATCGTGGTGTCGGGGGCGAACGCCGCCGCCGGACACCGGGTGACCCGCTCCGTCGAGACCACCCAGATCGCGCCGACCATCCTGCGGCTGCTGGGTCTGAACCCGGACGAGCTCGACGCCGTCCGCATCCAGCACACTCCCGCACTGCCGAACTGACTCGAAGCGCCACCGCGTCGGCGTCCTCGGCGCACCACGAGGACGTCGACGCCCCATCCGGGGAGAGCTCAGCGATATTCTGGCGCCGGAGGGCAGCGACAGTGACGACGAAAGACAGCCGCAGACCGCCCGGGGGCCTCGAGGCGGCCGTCATGGCAGTGCTGTGGGCGGCGGACGCTCCGATGACCGCGGCCGAGGTGCAGCAGGACCTCGGCGGTGACCTGGCGTACAACACGGTGCAGACCATCCTGTTCCGGCTGCACGACAAGAAGGCCGTCGAGCGCCATCGAGCCGGGCGCCGGCACGCCTACTGGCCGGCCAAGGACGCGTCGGCGGTCGCCGCCTCGCAGATGCAGGCGGCGCTGATGGATCGCCCCGACCGGGTGGCCGTGCTTCAGCTGTTCGCCGCCTCCCTCGACGACGATGACGCCGCGCTGCTGCGGGGGCTGCTGGCCGACACCGGCCAACGGCGTGGGTCATGACCGTCGCGGTCTACCTGCCACTGTTGCTGGCGCTGCCGCTCGCCCTCGGCGCCCGGCGCATCGCCGCCCGGGGTACGCCGGGACCGGCGGCCTGGACACTCGTGACCATCGCCGCCGTCGCCGCCCTCGCCTCCACCTGGTCGCTGACCATGCTGGCGCTGACCGCGCTCGACGACCTGCCGCCGCTGGCGGCGCTGGACAACCACCCGACGCTCGAGCTGCCCGAGCCGGTACCGGGCCCGGTCGCGCTCATCGCCGGGCTGCTTCTGGTCGCGGGCGGGGTCCGGCTCGTCATCGACGCACGCCGCCGGATCACGACCAATCGCCGGCTCCGGGAAGTCGGCGATCCCGATCAGGAACTCGTCATCGCCGATTGGACGACCCCGATGGCCGTGGCCGTGCCGGGCACGGCGCACACACCCGGCCGCCTGCTGGTCACCACCGGCATCCTGCAACTGCTGAGTGCCCCGGAGCGTGAGGTCGTCCTCGCTCACGAACGCGCGCACCTCGCCCATCGCCATCACCGGCTCACCGCGACCGTCGCCGCGGCGGCCGCGATGAATCCCTTGCTGATTCCCGTACGCCGAGCGGTCGAATTCCTGGTCGAGCGGTGGGCCGACGAGGATGCCGCCGCCGATGTCGGCGACCGGGGCCTGGCCGCGACGACGGTGGCCCGGGCCGCGCTCGCGTCGTCCGGCGCCGGGTCGGGAACGGTGCTCGGCATCGACGGCGGCGCCGCCGTTCAGCGGGTGCGGGCACTGTCGCAGCCCACCCCGGCCCCCATGCTGCGTCGCCTGGCCGCTCCGATACTGCTCGGCGCGGCCATCGTGGCCCTCGCCGGGGCGGCCACCGAGGCGTTCGTGGACCTGGCCCACGCGTGGCTGTAGTTACCGCCAGATGTCCGGTATGCCGGCCCGACCTTGCGCGATGCCGGTGAAGGGCAGCCCGTACATCTGCTGAAGGGTGTGTAGTAGGTCGTAGTGGTCCGACCTGGTCGCGTACTGTCCCGGCCGCACCCCCGCGCCCGCGATGATGGTGGCAATGCGATTGCCGCCGGTGCGGTTGTCCTCGTCGAAGCTCAGCACGAACAGGCTGTTGTGGGTCTTCGCCCAGGCGATGTACGGCGTGAACTGTCTCCGGAGCCAGGCGTCGCTCTGTTCCTTCGGGCAGTCGTGCATGTCGTGACAGAGATTCGGAATCACGAACGCGACGGTGGGTAGCCGCGCGTAGTCGGCCGGGAAGGCGGAGTACGGCAGATTCGCCGCGGCCGGAAGGTTGCTGAAGTTCACCCACGGGCTGTGCCGGCGGACGTACCCGCGATAGGAACATCCCCGCCATCCCGCGCGGGGCAGGTCCTCGGCGTAACCGGCGAAGGTGCGGCCGGCATCGATCAGCTGACGGCCGAGGTTGGGCCGATTCCCCAGGTCGTGCGGGCACCCGTTGTCCGTCACCGCCTGCGTGGATCCGGTGAACAGGGCGAGATAGTTCGGCTGGCTCGGATGGGTTTCGGCGTAGAAGCGCAGCATGTTGGCCGAGCTGTGGGCCAGAGCCGTGATCCAGGGCGCCTTCGGATGGCCGACGACGGCGTCGTAGCGCTTGTTCTCCAGCATCACGATCACCACGTGGTCGGGCCGGGGCACGGTGGGCGGCGCCGCCCGCGCGGTGGCGACCGGAACCAACGCGCCGGCAATCGCCGCGGCCAGGGCCACCCGTCCGGTTCGCTTCATCTGCTCTCCTGTCGCGCGTCAAATGTCCGCTTGCTCCTACAAGTTGTAGGAGATAGCGGTACGCATCGCAGGGAACGCGCCGTCAGCCCGGCTCTGATCCACTCGTACGGGTACGCCGCCGGCTGCGGAGCAACTCGATGCCGATCGGAACCACCGACAGGACCACGATCCCGACGAGGATGAGCTCGATGTTCGACTTCACGAAGGAGACCTGGCCGAGGAAGTACCCGAGGATGGTCACGCCAGTGCCCCAGCAGGCGGCGCCGATGACGTTGTACGAGAGGAAGGTCCGGTAGTGCATGTGGCTGGCGCCGGCCACGATCGGCGTGAAGGTCCGCACGATCGGTACGAAGCGGGCGAGCACGATCGAGCGGGCGCCGTACCGGGCGAAGAAGCCGCTGGCCCGGGTCAGATTCTCCTGTTTGAACAGGCGGGAGTCGGGGCGCCGGAACAATGCGGGTCCGAACCGGCGCCCGAACGCGTAGCCGAACTGGTCACCGGCGGCTGCGGCGGCCGAGACCAGCACGCACATCAGCCACAAGGGCAGATGGAGGTACGTGCCGCCGGCGATGAGCAGACCGGCCGTGAACAGCAGGGAGTCGCCGGGCAGGAAGAAGCCGATCAGCAGTCCCGATTCGGCGAAGACGATGGCGAGGATGCCGATCACGCCGAAGGTCGAGATCAGCCATTCCGGGTCGAGAAACTGGGGGCCCAGTGCTGACGTCATCGAATCCGCGCCTCTCCGTCGGCGTCCGCGGCCTTTCTCTTCGCGCCCCATGCCCGGTCGGCGCCGCGTCAAACCTACACGCTGTAGGAGTTCGCTCGACTTGACAATCTCCTACAGTCTGTAGGAGTTTTGGCGAAGTCAGGTAAGCCTCAACTAACACGGGAGCGGCCACGTGGGCGGCGCCTTCTTCGCCAGCTATCTCATCGGGCTTCGCGACGGCCTCGAGGCGGCGCTCGTCGTCTCGATCCTCGTCACGGTCCTGGCCCGGGCCCAGCGCCGGGACGGCCTGCTGCCGCTCTGGTCGGGCGTCGCGGCCGCGGTGCTGTGCGCGGCGGCGCTCGGCGTCGTGCTCACCTACGTCGCCACGTCGCTGCTTTCCGGCGTACGCCTCGAACTCTTCGAAGCGATCAGCTCGCTCGTGGCCGTCTCGATGGTCACCTGGATGATCTTCTGGATGCGGCGCAGCGCCCGCACCCTCAAGTCCGAGATGACGGGCAAGCTCACCACGGCGCTCGGCCTGGGCAAGGCCGCCGTGGCCGCGCTCGCCTTCGTCGCCGTGATCCGCGAGGGCGTCGAGATGGTCCTTCTGGTCTTCGCCGCCGCCCAGGCCGCCAGCGAGACCGTCGCGCCGCTGCTCGGCATGATCGCCGGCGTCGCCTCCGCGGTCCTGCTCGGCTGGCTGATGTATGCCGCCGTTGCCCGGGTCAACCTCGGCCGGCTCTTCACCTGGACCGGCGCCCTGCTCGTCCTGGTGGCCGCCGGCATCATCAAGTACGCCGTGCACGGCTTCCAGGTCGCCGGCGTGCTCCCCGGCTCGACCACCGTCGCCTACGACCTGTCACACACCATCGAGCCCAGTTCCTGGTACGGCACCCTGCTGGCCGCGACGATCAACGTGACCCCGACCGCCACCGTGCTCGAGGTCGTCATCTGGCTGGCGTACGCCGGGCTGGTCTTGTTCTTGTTCTTCCGCCCGGCGCCGAAACGGGTTCCGGTCACCGCCTGATCCCGGTGCGCCAAGGCAGCAGCGCGATGCCGCCGAGAAGGACGACCGCGAGCACGGCCAGCGCGGTCCGAGCGCTGGTCATCGCGGCCAACGCTCCGGCGGCGGCAATGAAGACCGGTTGAACGATCTTGTTGGAGACCGACCACGCCATGACCACGCGGGACATGTGAGCATCGTCGGTGACGTTCATGCGGTAGGTGGCGAAGCTGGGACTGAACATTCCCGCGAACAGCACCAGCAAGAACTCCGACGCCATGACCAGGATCAGACCGAGCGTGGAAGCGGGCGCCAACGGCAGCAGCCCGAGCCAGAGATTTCGGCCGACTCCCGCCAGCAGCAGGGTCCGGCGTTCACCCAGCCGGGACCGCAGCGGCTTGACCAGCAATGAGCCGACGATCCCGGCGACGCTGGACACGCCGCTGATCAGGCCGTACTGCCAGGCCGCGAATCCGAGGTCGCGCAACACGAAGACGGCCAGCAGCGGCACCACGGCCATGATGCAGCCGCCGAAGACCAGCGAGTTCCAGAACAGGGCCGCCAGCCCTCGATGGGCGAAGATGAATCGCCAACCAGCGGTGATGTCCTTGAGCCAGTGGTGCCGCGGGCCGTCGGTGAACGGGGCGGGCTCCCGGGTCCTCAGGCCGCGCAAGGTCAACGCCGACACCAGGAAACTCACCGAGTCCAGAACCATGGTGACCGTGGCGCCGAGCCAGGAGATCAGCACGCCGCCCGCAGCCGGCCCGACCGCGTTCGCCGTCCACACGGTCGTCTCGAAACGGCCGTTCGCGTCGGCCCGATGTGCGGCCGGGACCATCGTGCGCAGCTGCGCGACGCCGGCCGAATCGAAGGCCAGACGCGCGGCCATCTGGACTGTCGCCACCAGACAGAGCTGCCAGTACGTCAAGACACCGAAGTACGCCGCCACCGGAACCGATCCGACCGCAGCGAAGCGCAGGAGGTCGGTCCCGACCATCACCGGCAGCTTCCGATGACGCTCGATCCAGGGCCCCAACGGTAGAGCCGCGGCCGCGCTGACCAGCCCGGCCAGCACCGTCAGCAGCGACACCTGGAAATCGGATGCACCGAGGACCAATACCGCGACGATCGGCAAGGCCGAGTAGCCGAAGGCGCTACCGAACTCACTGGCCGCGAAGGCCGCCCACCGGCGCTGAAAGTCCCTGCGCCACCCCGCACCGGATGGGACCGCGGTATCCGGCGCGGAAGACTCGGTCGTGGGCACCGCCGGAACTTTCCACAGGCCCGGTCGGGAGACAAGCGTTACTCCTCGCCGGAGAACCGTTCCCACGCGGATTGCCGGGTGATCCGAAGGGCCGCGCCGATGCGCGCCCAGGTCACTTTCCGTTCCCGCAGGGTGGTGACCAGTCGCTGGAGGCTTGCCTCGGTCTGCGCCCCGGCCGCCGCGACGAGGGGAAGCCGGTCGAGGATCTGTTCGTCGGTCATCCCGCGCTCCCAGGCTGACAGCCGCGCATCCGAGCGGGAGGGCTCCGGCTCCTCGGACCGGAGGATGTCGTTGCACAGCTCGACACACTCGTTGCAGATGTAGACGCCGGGGCCGGCGATCATCTTCTCGACATCCGAGCTCGGCTTGGCGCAGAACGAGCAGGACAACTGGATTGCCGCTTCGCTGGTCATGGTTCCTCCGGCGGTCGCCGTCTGTCAGGCGTACCCTGACGCTGTCAGGCTACACCTGACGGATCCGCAAGGGCTAGCTGTGATGTCCGGGGACGTTGGTCGAGGAACTGTGACCACTCGATCTGACGATCAAGGCCGGGTCTTGTGAACAGATGAAGGCCTCCACCGGTGCAGTGGATCTGTCACGGAACCACTTTCACCAGGCTGGAGGCCTTCATGTCCCACGCTAACGCCGCGCTGACTCCACGGGCGCGATTGCGGCTGGCGCGCCTGATCGTTGACCACGGCTGGTCACCCGCACGAGCAGCCGAACGCTACGACGTGTCCTGGCGCACCGCGTCCAAGTGGGCGCAGCGTTACCGCGAACACGGCGAAGCGGGCATGGCCGACCGCTCGTCACGGCCACACTCACAGCCGAACCGGACCCCGGCACCACTGATCCGCAAGATCCTGCACCTGCGCCGTAAACGACGCTGGGGACCGGTCCCGATCGCCGCCCAGCTCGGCCTGGCCGCCTCCACCGTGCACACCGACCTGGTCCGCGAACGAGCGAACCGGCTCAGCCACCTCGACCGGGCCACCGGCGAACCGATCCGCCGCTACGAACACGAACAACCCGGCGACCTGCTGCACGTCGACGTCAAGAAACTCGGCAACGCGCCCGACGGCGGCGGCTAGCGCTTCCTCGACCGGCAACAAGGCCGCAAGAACCGAGCCGGCACCCCGAACAAACCCCGTAACCAGCACCACAACCCGCTGATCGGGACCGCGTTCGTGCACACCGTCATCGACGACCACTCCCGGGTCGCCTACGCCGAAATCCACGACGACGAAACCGCCGCCACCGCCACCCGCGTCCTGACCAACGCCGTCGCCTGGTTCGCTGAGCGCGGCGTCACCATCCGCCGGGTACTGTCCGACAACGGCTCCGCCTACCGCGCCCGGCTCTGGACCGACACCTGCACCGAACTCGGCGTCACCGTGAAGAAAACCCGCCCCTACCGGCCACAAACCAACGGCAAGATCGAACGATTCCACCGCACCCTCGCCGACGGCTGGGCCTTCGCGAAGTTCTACCCCTCCGAGAAAGCCCGCCGCCCTACCGGCATTCCTGCACGACTACAACCACCACCGGCCCCACACCGCCATCGGCAAAACCCACCCATCACCCGGCTGAACAACCTGGCTGGACATCACAGCTAGCGCAGGCGGCTCGCGTCGGTGGCCAGCGATGGTTCGTCGCGATGGCTGACGGTCAGGTAGGCGACGACGAGGACGATCGCTACGAGGGACACCGCGGTGGTGGCGACCGGCTGGGCCAGGCCGTCGGCCACGGCGGCGCCGAGCGGGTAGGTGAGCGCGTACGCGATCCAGAACGCCGCCGCGCCGTTGAGCCGGAGGAAACGGTGGGCGGCCCACACTGCGGCAGTGACCGCCGCCAGGACCGGGGCCGCGCCGTTGGGAGAGAAGTCCGCCCCGAAGGTGAAGGCGAACAGGACAGCGAGCCAGTAGAACGCCTGGCGGCGTGGGCTGTCGACGGTGTGGATCGACAGCGTCCGCTCGGTCGCGTACCAGATCACGAGGACCGCGCCCAGCAGCACGGCGAACGCGATCGTGACCGCCGCGGGCGTCACGTCGAAGATCTCGGTCAGGTTGTCGGCGACCAGGATGCCGAACACACTGACCAGCAGCACGATCACCCAGTACAGCCAGGGCAGGTACCGGTTGATCGCGAGCTGAGCCACCAGCAGGGCGGCGAGCGGCGTGGCGACCAGCATCGTGGTGACGCCGAGACCCAGCAGCCCGGTCGAGCGGTCGGCGATCGTGTCGCTCACGGGAGCCAGCAGGACCTTGACGAGCCAGAAGAGAACGGTGACCTCGGGGACCTTGCTCAGGTACCGCCGGAACGGTCGTTGTGAATCCTCGGGCCAGGTGCTGGTCATGCCCAGCACGGTCGCAAGCGCCGGCTAAGAGTCCGCTGAACGCCGGAGAGACAGGTAGGCGATCAATGCCACGATGACGGCCGCCCACGCCACGGTGACCGGGCCGGTCCCCCAGCCCAGACCGCCGCGCGCGACCGAGACACCCATCCAGTCGGCGAACGACGCACCGAGCGGTCGCGTGATCACGTACGCGGTCCAGAACGCTGCCACCGCGTTGAGCCACCGCGCCCGGAACGCCAGCGCCGGCACCGCGATCGCCGCCGCGAACACGAACCCGGAGACCAGATAGCCCCATCCGAAGGTGGTGGCGGTCAGGTCGCCGGCCGCCGTGCCCAGCGCGAAGGTGACCAGCACGGTCGCCCAGTAGAAGCACTCCGGCCGGCCGCGGGTGACGGTGTGGATGGACAGCGTGCGCTCGCTGGCGTACCAGGCGCCGAGGACCACGATCAGGGCCACCGCGAAGAAAGTCGTCGAGATGGCGTACGGGATGCCGAGCCCCACGTGCAGCACGTCGGCCGCCATCGTCCCGAACACACTGACCATCACGACCGCGAACCAGTAGAGGACGGTCGAGTAGGCGCCGGCCCGCATCTGCAGGAACAGCGCCCCGGCCAGCACCAGCCCGGCCGCGCCGACCGCCACCTCCGGCGCGATCGTCCTGGCCAGGAAGTCCGAGGCGGTCTCCCCCATTCCGGTGGTCAGCACCTTGATGATCCAGAACAGGGCGGTCACCGGCGGCACCTTCACCGCGAGCGCCGCCGGGTCGAGGGGACGCCGCGTCCGTTCGAAGACAGTCACGACGGGAGAGCCTCTCGGTCCGCTCCTGAAGAAACGCTGAAACGGCACGGGATGTCGCTCGAATGAGGGCTTCAGCGGATTTTAAGGACGACCAGTTGATCGTTGGCGGTCATAACCTTTTGAAGGAGAGAAAATGTCGGTGACTTATGCCACCGCAGAACGCTCGCGTGTCTGGTTGACCAAAGTTCCGGCGATCACCGCGACATTCTGGGTCATCAAAGTATTGTCCACGACAATCGGTGAGACCTTCGCCGATTATCTGACGGTAAATGTCGGCCTGGGGCCGCTCGTCACCGATGCGGTAATGGCGGCCGTGCTCGCCACCGCGCTGGTCGTCCAATTCCGCACCCGGAAATACACGCCCTGGATCTACTGGCTGTGCGTGGTGCTGGTGAGCATCGTGGGCACCCAGATCACCGACTTCTTCACCGACACGCTGGGCGTCAGCCTCTACCTCAGCACCGCGGTCTTCGCCGTCGTACTCGCCGTGGTCTTCGTCGTCTGGCACCGGCAGGAGCACACGCTCGCGATCACGTCGATCGACACCCCTCGCCGCGAGGCGTTCTACTGGGGCGCCATCCTCACCACGTTCGCGCTCGGCACCGCGGCCGGCGATCTCGCCACCGAGGCGCTCAGCCTCGGCTTCCGGAACGGCGTGCTGATCTTCGGCGGGCTCATCCTGGCCGTCTGGATCGCGTACAAGATCGGGGCCGGTCAGGTTCTGACCTTCTGGGCCGCCTACGTGCTCACCCGGCCGCTGGGGGCGTCGATGGGTGACCTGCTCACCCAGTCGAAGGAGTTCGGTGGTCTCGCGCTGGGGGCGAGCCTGACGAGCATTCTGTTCTTCGCGGTGATCATCGTGTTGGTGGCCCGCGAACAGCTGCTGGTCAACCGGCACGGGGTCGCGGTCAAGGGCATGGGTCCCGCCGGCGGCCGCCGGGCGGACTACGCATGGGCGGGCGCCGGGCTGGCGGTGGTCGCCGCCGTGGGACTGGGGCTCAGCTCGTCCCGGTCCACCACCCCGGACGACAGCACCTTCGTCGTCGCCGAGCAGGCGCCACCCGTCGCCGGGCAGTCCGCCGGCACGACCGGCGGGTCGGCTTCCGCCCGGAAGCCACATCCGACCACGCGGCTGGGCGATCTGACGTCCTTCGCCACGATCGTGGCCGACGTCAAGGGCAGGGTCGCCAAGAACGATCTCGGCGGCGGCAAATCCCGGATCAAGGACCTGGAAGTGGCCTGGGATGACGCCGAGGCCGGACTCAAGCCCCGCGACCCCGGCAAGTGGCACCAGCTCGACGGTCAGATCGACGACGCCCTCACTGCCCTGCGAGCCGGAAGCCCCAGCCAGGCGGACTGCTCGGCCACTCTCGCCACCTTGATCACCACGCTGAACAAGTTCGACGGCGTCTGACCCCGCGTTCAGCTCTCCGTCAGGTTCGGCGGCCTACCTTCCCGGCATGGGTGGTGTCCGGTTGCGCACGGCGATCGCGGCCGCGGTGGTGGTCGCGGTCGCCGGGCTCCTCGCCGCTTTCGGTTTCGTCCGGGTGACCGAGTCGATCCTGACCCACAACGTCGACAGCTCCGCTCGCCAGCGGGCCGCCGAGGTCACGGCCGGACTCCGCGACGACGAGGCGTCGGACGTGATCGAGACCATGAGCGGCGACATGACCTTGGTGCAGGTGCTCGACAGCGCGGGAAACGTAGTCGCCTCGTCGTTCCCGGTCGGCTCGAAGCCGCCGCTGGCGAGCAGTGGCGTCGCCGTCGGCCACAGCGCGAGATCGACCCGTCCGTGGCCGGAGAGCGACGACTCCCCGTACCGGATCTGGGAGGTCGGTGTTCAGACTCAGGCCGGTCCGCAAACCGTCGTCGTCGCGCAGTCACTGCAGCCGGTTCGGGACAACACCGGGGCGCAGACCCGCGCCCTCGCGGCCGGCATGCCGGTCCTGGTGCTCGTCGTCGGGCTAGCGACCTTCGTCTTCGTGGGGCGATCGCTGCGACCCGTCGAGGCCATCCGCCGGCGGGTCGCCTCGATCACGGCGCAGGACCTGCACGCCCGGGTCCCGCTGCCGCGCGGCCGGGACGAGGTGGCGGCCCTGGCCCGGACCATGAACGCCATGCTGGACCGGCTCGAGTCGGCGGCCATCGCGCAGCGGCGGTTCGTCGCCGACGCCGGGCACGAGCTGCGCAGTCCGCTGGCCACCATCCAGGTCGGCCTCGACTACCTGGCCGCCCGGGCCACCACCGGGACCGGCCTGGCCCAGGTCACCCTGCTGCGGGGCGAGGCGGAGCGGCTCGGCACCCTGGTCGCGGATCTGTTGCTGCTGGCCCGCTCGGACGAGGACGGGCTGGCGCTGCGGCACCGCGAGCTCGACCTGGACGACCTGGTGCTCGCCGAGCGGGACCGGTTCACGGCCCGGTTCCCCGCGGTGGACCTTCGCGTGCGTCTCGAGCCGGTGCGCCTGTTCGGCGATGCCGCGCGGCTGCGGCGCGCCCTTCGCAATCTGCTGGACAACGCGGCCCGGCACGCGACATCGGCGGTGACCGTCTCGGTCTGGGCGGACGATCGCGCGCATCTGGTGGTCGCCGACGACGGCAGCGGCATCGATCCGGGCGACCGGGAGCGGGTCTTCGACCGGTTCGTGCGGCTCGACGACAGCCGGGCCCGGCAGGACGGCGGGTCGGGTCTCGGCCTGCCGATCACCCGCGAGATCGTGGACGGGCACGGCGGCGAGGTCCGGATCGACGACGGCGACGGCGCCGTCTTCCACGTCCTGCTCCCTCTGACAAAAGCGGACGCGGATCACCCGCCGTTGGCCGCCAACCGGTAGCCCGCACCGCGGACGGTCTCGATCGCCGACCGCCCGAACGGCTGATCGATCTTTCGGCGCAGGTAGCGGACGTACACCTCGACGATGTTGGTGTCGCCGTCGAAGGTCCAGTCCCACACACCGCCGATGATCGCGCTCTTGGACACCACCTCGCCGCGGTGCCGCATCAGGAACTCGAGCAGCGCGAACTCCCGGCTCGTCACCGAGATCTCCTGGCCGCCGCGGCTGACCCGCCGACTCGCCGGATCGACGCTCAGGTCGCCCGCGGTGAGCACGGCCGGCCGTTCGGGACTGCCCCGGCGGACCACCGCGCGCAGCCGGGCCAGCAGCACCACCAGGGAGAACGGCTTGGTGAGGTAGTCGTCGGCGCCGAGGTCGAGCGCGTCCGCCAGGTCGTACTCGCCGTCCTTGGCGGTCAGCATCACGATCGGCGTCCACACCTCCCGGCCGCGCAACTGCCGGCAGACCTCGTACCCGTTGAGCCCCGGCAGCATGATGTCGAGCACGATCACGTCGTACGGATGCTCGGTTGCGGCCCACAGGCCGTCGTCGCCGGTGGCCGCGACGTCGACCGCGAAGCCCTCCCCCATCAGCGCGTCGCGTACCACCGCGGCCAGCGCCGCCTCGTCTTCCACCAGCAGGACCCGCACGCCGATCGTCCTATCCGAAGTAGATCGCCGCGGTCGCCATGACCGCCCACGCACCGCCGCTGACCAGCAGGAACCCGTCCGAGACCAGCAGGTTCTCGGGCGCCTCGCCGTCGCCGCGGGCCACCAGCAGGCTGTAGCGCATCAGCCCGGCCAGGAACGGCACGAGCGACAGCGCCAGCAGCGGCAGTGAGGCATCGCCGGAAAATTCAAAGGCCCAGCAGGCGTACGCGATGATGGTCCCGGTCAAGGTCATGGTCAGCGTCTGCTGCAGCCAGGGCAGCGAGTACGCGGCAAGCACCGCCCGCCCGCCGGGGTCGCGCCGCAGTTCGCCCAGCCGCTTGCCGGTGACCAGGAAGAGCGACCCGAGCAGCGCGGTGAGCAGGAACCAGCTGGACATGGGCACGCCGGTGGCAACCGCCCCGCCGATGGTGCGCAGCAGGAACCCGCCGGCGACCGCGAGGATGTCGACGACCGCGATCCGCTTGAGCCGCCAGCTGTAGGCGAAGGTGAGCGCCAGGTAGGCCGCGACGCAGCCGAGCAGGCCGGGACCGGCCAGCGGCGCGATCGCGAGGGCGGCCGCCATCAGCCCGAGGCCGCACAGCCAGGCGGTGCGTACCGAGATCGCCCCGGACGCCACCGGCCGGCGACGCTTGACCGGGTGACGCCGATCGGCCTCGACATCGGCGGCGTCGTTGAGGAAATACGTGCCGGCCGAGGCCAGGGTGAACGACGCCAGCGCCACGAAGCTGGCCGGCTCGACGAACTCCCCGGCGGCCAACGGCGCCGCGAACACGAGCACGTTCTTGATCCACTGGCGGGGCCGGGCCGTGACCAGCAGCGGCGACGAGACCGGCGGCGCGAGAGTCGGCAGCGCCATCTCAGTTCGCCGTCACGTAGAAGAAGTCGCGCTGGTCGGGGTTCAGATAGCGGTAGGCCGAGCGCGGCATCCGGGGCAGCAGCTTGGTCGGAGCCGAGCCGTTGGCGCCGCTCAGCGGCTCCCACGAGGCAAAGCTCGCCATGCCCGAGTGGATGTCCAGCTGCATGCCCCGGACCACCCCGGCGTCGGCCATCGCCGCGGCCAGCGTGGCCAGGTTCATCTTGTCGCCGGCCACATAGATCAGGTTGCCGTGCGCGTCGATCCCCACGCCCGACCGCCAGGTGTACTGGTACTGGTTGTGCGCCGAACCCCAGCGTCCGTCGGCGTTGGTGCTCAGCCCGGCGACCGGCCGCCCGTGGTCGACGACGAGGGCGAGATTCTGCCGTACGGCGACGACGCCGGCCGTCATCCGCACGTCCCGGCCCCAGGCGCCGACCGTCGCCACACCGTCTTTGTCGATCACCAATGAGGCCTGTCCGGCGGCCAGCGGCCGGGCCGTCCGCCCGTCGAGGTAGAACCCGCCCGCGATGTCCTGCATCTTGAAGCCCGAGTTGAAGGTGGCGACCAGTTTGCCGATGTCCGCGGTCGGCACGGCGGCGGCGTCCGGCCCGACCGGGCCGCCCGGCTGGGTCGTACCCGCCACCAGGTGGGTCGTGGTGCCGGAGGTGCGAATCCAGGCGACGCCGGCCACGACGCTCAGGTGGGCGGGATCGGGCCGCAGGAAGGCCGTGTAGACCAGCGGAAGACCGGAGGCGCCGGTCCGGCCGGGCGACCACGTCGACTCGCCCGGCAGGAGGGCGACCCCGGGCAGCCGCGGGAGGGTGGCCGGGCCGATGACCTTCGCCGGGCCGGACCCGATTCGCGGGAGGGCGGCCGCGTCGGGCGGGCCGGCCGCCGGCTTGTGCCGGGTGTACCACCAGTTCTCGATCGCATTGACCAGCGCTCCGCCGTGCTTGAGGCGGATCCAGTCGACCGTCCGCATCTGCCACGTGGCGCTTCCCGGCGCGGTGAGGGCGCGCCCGTACGAGATGGCGGGTCCGATCAGGATCAGCGCGACGGCGATGGCAACCACGCGGCGCAGGCGACGCTGACGCGCGGTGCGGACCCGGCGCTTGCGGCCCCGCCGCACCACGCCGCCCGGCGTCGCCCGGATCGACGTGCTCATCGGTCGTCCCGGAGGGTGAGGTGGCGGTAGGTGGTGACCCGGACGGCGACATCGGCGATCTCCAGAAGCGGGCGGTCTCCCGCGCCGTTCGCGTACGCCCAGACCTGACTCGCCGGCTGCTCGCGGAGGTGCTCGAGAACCCGGCGAGCCTTCTCGTGCCCCCGGCAGTTGCCACCGCGCAGCGCGCCGGTCAGCCGCCCGTTGACGACCGCCATCTCGGTACAGATCACCTCGTCGGCGCCGAGCAACCGGCCGAGGTGATGGACGTAGAGGCCCGGGGATGCCGAGGCGATCACGAGTCGGTGGCCGTTGTCGCCGTGCCAGGACCACAGCCGCATGGAGTCGGCGCGCAGCGAATCCCGGACCCGGAGGGCGTAGTCGCGGGCCACCTGATCGACCGGGCCGAGCTCGCGTCCGCCGAGGAGTTGCTGCAGCACGAGCGCCTTGGCGGCATCGCGTCGCCCGTGCCGCGGCAGCTCGCGGGTCGCCGCGACCGCCAGCGCCCGGACCACCGCCGCCGTCCCGGCGACCCGGCGCAGGAAGGGCAGAAGCGTGTCGGTGCGCGTCAGGGTTCCGTCCAGATCCCAGACGGCCGCGGGGCGACCACGGCGCGGTTCACCGGTCCCGGAGCCGGTCGCCGGCATGACCTGCGGCGGCTCGACGACGGTCAGCGGTGGCACGTTGCTGTTCACGGGGTGGCTCCTTTGCGTTGTGCCGGGTCGAGGCGGCGGTAGACCGCGGCCGGCAGCAGGCGCAGCGCGGTCATGACCGGCCGGAGGACGGCGGGGACGTAGGTGACGCCGGGCCGGCCGGCCACGGCCCGGCGTACCCGCGCGGCGACGTCGGAGACGTTGGTGGCGAACGGAGGCTCGGGCAGACCCGCGGTCATCCGGGTACGCACGTGGCCGGGCCGCACGACCAGGACGCGGGCACCGCTCCCGCGCAGCGACTCGCCGATGCGGCGGGCGTAGACGTCCAGGGCGGCCTTGGCGACGCCGTAGCTGAGCAGCCCGTCGCGGGTGCGCACGGCGGCGACCGAGGAAAGGACCACCAGGGTGCCGTGCCCCTGCGCGCGCAGCCGGGCGGCGGTGGCGTGTACCGCGAGCATCGGCCCGAACAGGTTGGTGTGCATGGCCTGCTCGACCGCGGCCGTGTCGGCCAGGGCCGCCTCGTCGGCGAGCACCCCGACGCTGAGCACCACCACGTCGAGGTCGCCGTGCCGGGCGGCGGCGACCGCGAGCAGGTCGACGGTCGCGGCGGCCGGCGCCAGAGCGTCGTAATGCAGGGTGGCGACGTGGCGCCGGGGCCGGGCCAGGCGCTCGGCCGCCGCGGCGAGCGCGGCCGGGTCACGGCCGGCGAGGATGAGCGTGCCGCCGTCGGGCAGGAGCTGGTCGGCGATGGCCTGGCCGATCTGGGAGGTGCCGCCGAGCAGCAGCACGGTCTGCGGGCGGCCCAGTCCGTCACGCATGGCTCGCCCCGATCTGGTCGGCGATGCGCTGGTCGGCCAGGCGCAGCCGGCGGGCTAGGTCCGAGACGAGCAGCCGATCCGGGTCGAGCGTCGACCGGACGGCGCGCCACCGGGCCAGGCCCGGGTACATGGCGGCGATCACATCGGGGTGCGCTCGGCTGTCCTTGACCAGGTAGACCCGGCCGCCCGCGGCGGCGATCCGCTCGTCGAGCCGGTCGAGCACCGGGCCGAGGGCGGGATCGGCGGCGAAGTCCAACGCGAGGCTCCAGCCGGGCGCGGGGAACGACAGCGGTGCCGAGTTCGCGGCGCCGAAAACCTTCAGGATCGCCAGCGACGGTGAGTGGCCGGCCGCGCGGGTGGCGCGCAGGGCCTCGGCGAGGACATGTTCGGCGCCGAACGGGACGGTGAAATGGTGCTGGATCAGCCCGCGCCGGCCGTGCAGCCGGGGCCACCCGGGGAGTGTGTCGAGCGGGAAGTGCAGGTCGGGCAGGGGCCGTAGGTGTCGCGGGCGAAGGACGACGGCCGCGCGGCGGGCGGCATTGGCGGCGGCGGTCAGCGGCGGCCAGGCGATACCCCGGCCCGGCAGCGTCGGCGTGACGTGGCGCCGGGCCGCCCGGCTCGGGGTGAGGGCGCCGAGCCGGGCGGTGGTCGCCATGGTGATCACGCCGGCCCCGCCGGGATCGACCCAGGCGACGGCGTGCTCGCTGCTCATCGCGGCCGCGTGCAGCCGCTCGAGGACCCGCTGCAGGCGCGGCTGCTCCTCGTCGACGGTGGACACCCACCACGAGGCGAGGGGGATCAGCCGCAGCGTGGCCCGGCGGATGATCCCGGTCAGGCCGAGCCCGCCGACCGTGGCCCAGAATTCGTCGGCGTTGACGGTCGGACTCATCTCGATCATCCCGTACGCCGGAGTGAGCACGGTCATCGTCGCGACGTGCCGCCCGAACGTGCCGTGCCGCTGGTGGTTCTTGCCGTGGACGTCGGCGGCGATCGCCCCACCGACGGTGACCCCGGACGAGCCCGGCACCACCGGCAGCGTCCAGCCGCCCGGCGCGAGGTGGCGGACGAGCTCACCGACCGTGACGCCGGCACCGACCTCGACGGTGGCGGCGGCCGGATCGACGTCTCCGATCGACCCGTCGGCCAGGGTGGACACGACCAGGCCGCCGGCGTTCTGGGCCGCGTCGCCGTAGGAGCGACCGCCGCCACGCGCGATCAAGCCGCGCGATCCGGCCGACCGAATGATCTCGGCCCAGTCGTCGTCCGTGCCCGGTGTCAGCTCGGTGGCACGGCTCTGTGTCGCCCGGCCCCAGCCGCCGATCAGGGTCTGTCGTCCTCGGTTCACCACGGGACCCACGATGCGACCGCGCACCTGAACGGGGGCTGAAGCTTTCAGGCCTCTCTCATGGCCACCCGCCTACCGTCCGCCGCATGCAACGTCGTGACGCCCTCCGCACGGTCACCGCCCTGACCCTCGGCGCCGTCGCCGGCTGCGAGCCGGCCCCGCGATCCCCGGCGCCCGCGACCGAGCCGTCCGGCTCGCCCACCATCGGTCCGGCCGGGCCGCCGGCCCCCGCTCTCCCGGCCGAGGTCCGGCACGGACCACGCGACCGTCCACAGGTCGCTCTGACCTTCCACGGCCAGGGCGATCCCCGGCTGATCACCGACCTGCTCGACGAGCTGAAGCGTGGCGGCGCCCGGGTCACGGTGCTGGCCGTCGGCACCTGGCTGGCCTCGAACCTCGCCCTCGGCCGCCGCGTCCTCGCCGATGGCCACGAGCTGGGCAACCACACCCAGCACCACGGGGACATCAAAAACATGAAACCCACGCTTGCGTACGCCGAGATCGTCGCCTGCGCGCAAGCGATCCATGCGGTGGCCGGCTCCCCCGGCCGCTGGTTCCGTCCGTCACAGACCCAGTTCGCCACCGCGATGATCAAAGCCGCGGCGCGCAAGGCCGGCTATCCGACCTGCCTGTCGTACGACGTGGACCCGCGCGACTTCACCGACCCCGGCTCGCCGGCGATCGTCTCCGCCACGCTCGCCGCCGTCCGCCCGGGGTCGATCGTGAGCCTGCACTGTGGCCACCAAGGAACCGTGGCGGCGATCGCCCCGGTCCTCGCCGGCCTGCGCGCGCGTGGTCTTCGCCCGGTCACGGCCTCGGAGCTGTTCGCATGACTCGCCCACCCGCAGCGCTTCGCCGGGCGCTTTTCCGGTCCACGACCGCGACCACCCTGATCCTGCTCGCCGGTTGTACACCGGGACCGGCTCCGGCCCAGCCCCGCGGCTCCCTGCCCACGGCCGGGCCCGTGCCGGCCGGCACGGCGCTGCTGCCGGGAATGCCGCCGCCGATCGACCCGGGGGACGTCTACGCCGCCGACCGCCCCGGGCACCTCGCGCCGGCCGCGGCGCGCGCCCGGCCGCTGGTCTACGTGCCGAACTTCGGCAGCGACACCGTGTCCGTGATCGATCCGCGAACGTACAAAGTGGTGCGGACCGTTCCTGCCGGGCACGGCCCGCAGCACGTGGTGCCGTCGTGGGATCTGCGCACGCTGTGGGTCAACGACAACGCCGGCAACACGCTCATCCCGATCGACCCGGTCACCGCCCGATTCGGCCGGCCGGTTCCGGTCGACGACCCGTACAACCTCTACTTCACCCCCGACGGCCGGTTCGCGATGGTGATGGCCGAGTCGCGCCGGGCGATCGTCTTCAGCGACCCGCACACCATGGCGCCCCGGCACGTGCTCCCGGTGGGCTGCGACGGCGTCAACCACGCCGACTTCTCGGCCGACGGCCGATACTTCATCGCCACCTGCGAGTTCTCCGGCGACCTGGTCAAGGTCGACACCGCGGCGCAACGCGTCGTCGGGCGGCTGCACCTGCCCGGGCACGCCATGCCGCAGGACATCAAGATCTCGCCGGACGGGCGTACCTGGTACGTCGCCGACATGCAGACCAGCGGCCTGTGGGTCGTCGACGGCGACCGGCCGGCGGTCCGCACATTCGTGCCCACCGGCGACGGCGCCCACGGCCTGTATCCCAGTCGCGACTCCCGCTACCTCTACGTCTCCAACCGGGGCGCGGGCAGCGTGTCCGTCCTCGACTTCCGTACCGGCCGGGTGGTGTCCACCTGGCGGCTGCCCGGCCATGCCAGCCCGGACATGGGCGGCGTCTCGGCCGACGGCCGCATCCTGTGGCTCTCCGGCCGCTACGACCGTGAGGTCTACGCCATCGACACCACCACGGGCCGGCTGATCGCCCGTATCCCGGTCGGATCCGAACCCCACGGGCTCTGCGTCTGGCCCCAGCCCGGCCGTTACTCGCTGGGGCACACCGGCATCCTCCGCTGACGCGCCCGGGCAGATCAGCCCTCGTCGGCGACGAGCCGGTAGCCGGCGCCGCGGACGGTCTCGATCGAGGCTCGCCCGAACGGGTGATCGATCTTCTTGCGCAGGTAGCCGATGTAGACCTCGACGATGTTCGGGTCGCCGGCGAAGTTCGCGTCCCAGACGTTCTCGAGAATCGCCCGCTTCGTCATCGCCTCACCCCGGTGCCGCATCAGGAACTCCAGCATCGCGAACTCGCGCGGCGTCACCGCGACCGGCTCCTCGCCGCGGAAGACGCGCCGCTCGGCCGGGTCCAGCGACAGGTCGCCGGCGGACAGCACGGCCGGGCGTTCCGGGGCGCCGCGGCGGATCAGCGCGCGCAGCCGGGCGATCATCACCACGAACGAGAACGGCTTGGTCAGGTAGTCGTCGGCGCCCAGGTCGAAGGCGTCCGCCTGGTCGTACTCACCGTCCTTCGCGGTCAGCATGAGGATCGGCGTCCACACCTCGCGAGCCCGCAACTGCCGGCACACCTCGTAGCCGCTGAGGCCGGGCAGCATGATGTCCAGCACGATCACGTCGTACGCGCCGTGCGGGGTCTCGGTCGCCTGCCACAGCCCGTCCACCCCGTCGTGCACCACGTCGATCACGAAACCGGCCTCGGTCAGCCCGTCCCGCAGGGTCTCGGCCAGAGCGACCTCGTCCTCCACCACCAGCACTCGCATACTCCCAGCCTGCCCCCACCGCACCTGAAAAACCGCTGAAGACCGCCACCTCGCCGACAACTCCACCGCTACCGTGACGGCCATGGTGGTCACGCTCCGCCGCCGGCTGGCGGCCCTCTCGCTGCGCCGCCGCCTGGGCGTACGCCTGCGGTCCGCGCTCGCCGCCGCGGTCGTCGTGGCGATCGCCTCGCTGCTGGCCGGCGGGGTGTTGTTCATCACGGCCCGCAGCATCCTGCTCGACAACGTCAACACCGCGGCCAACGACAAGGCCGCCCAGATCGCCGCCGCGCTCAAGGCCGGCACCGACCTGAGCACGCTGCTGCGGCCGACGGCCCGGGACCGCACGGTCGTCCAGGTGCTCGACGGCCCGGGCCGCGTCGAAGCGGCGTCCGACGCGCTCGCCGGGGAGACCGCGATCTCCACGCTCAGCCCCGGTCCCGGGCAGCGGATCAAGGAACAGCGGCACCTGCCCGGCGTCCACGACGAGCCGTTCTGGATCGTCGCGCAGGGGGTGAGCACCCCCTCCGGCAACCGGACCGTGCTGGTGGCGGAGTCGCTGGACACGGTCGACGACGGCGCCGGAGCGGTGATCGTGGCCTTGCTCCTGGGTCTGCCCATACTCGCGTTGACGGTCGGCTGCGCCACGTTCCTGTTCGTCGGCCGGACGCTGCTGCCGGTCGAGGCCATGCGCCGGCAGGCCGCCACGATCACCGCGCGCAACCTGCACGAACGGCTGCCGGTTCCGGCCACCGACGACGAGATCGCCGCGCTGGCCGCCACCATGAACACCATGCTCGACCGGATCGAGGCGTCCTCGGCCGCGCAGCGCCGGTTCGTCGGCGACGCCAGCCACGAACTGCGCAGCCCGCTGGCCACCGTGCAGGCCAACGCCGATCTGCTGGACGCCGTCGACCTGCCGGAATCCGCGGCTCGCTCGGTCGGCCGGATCCGGACCGAGAGCACGCGGATGGCACGTCTCGTCGAGGACCTGCTGCTGCTCGCGCGGGCGGACAATGACCAATTTCGCAAACGGCGCCAGGACGTCGACCTCGACGACCTGGTCTACACCGAGCGAGAGCGCCTGGCCGAGCTCCATCCGCGGCTCAGCGTGCGGGCCAGCTTCGAGCCGGTGCGCGTCGTGGGTGACCACGACGCGCTGCTGCGCGTCGTGCGCAATCTGATCGACAACTCGATACGGCACGCCCGGGCCAACGTCACCATCAGCGTCGGCAGCCGCGACGGGCTGGCCGAGATCGTGATCGGGAACGACGGCCCGCCGATCCCGGCCGGCGACCGGGAGAGGATCTTCGATCGCTTCGTACGACTCGACGACAGCCGATCGCGCGCGGACGGCGGAAGCGGGCTGGGTCTCTCGATCGCCCGCGACATCGTCAGCGCCCACGGCGGAACCCTGACCGTCGACGAGCTCGACCAGGGCGCCGCCATGCGGATCCGCCTCCCGCTGCCGGCCGCGTCCGAGCTCGCCGTTTCCTCCTGATCCGACCGGGGCCACCGGCCGGATCAGCGGGCGATCACCCCGGCGACTCTGCTGATCGGCTCGCCCACCGCGTTGATCACGTCCGACAGCTCCTTCAGGTCGGCCTTGGACAGCTCGCTGTGCGGCCGGTAGCCGTCGCCGGACCGGTGCTTGGCCAGCGCCGCGTCGACGGTCGCGAAGCCCGCGTCGATCTTCTGCACCAGAGCGGGGTCACGCTGTTGAAGGGCCGGCCGGAGCGCGGCGACGGCGGCCTTCGAGCCTTCGATGTTGGCGGCGAAGTCCCACAGGTCGGTGTGCGAGTACCGGTCCTCCTCTCCGGTGATCTTTCCGGTGGCGATCTCGTCCAGCAGCGACTTGGCCCCGTTGGCCAGGTTCAGCGGCGAGAGCTTGGCCGCGGCCGCCTCGGTGGCGATCGCGTCCACGTCCTTGGTCAACTGATCGGCGATCGGGCCCGATTTGGTGATGTCGCCGGCTTGCCACAGGTCTTTCTCGAGGCGATGGAAGCCGGTGAACTGGGCGCCCGGTTCGACCGCATCCTCGCGGCCGTCGATCTTCGGATCGAGATCGCCGAAGATCGTCGCGACCGGCTCGATGCGCTCCCAATAGGTGCGGGCCACCGGGTACAGCTTCTTGGCCTTGGCGATGTCGCCGGCCTTCACGGCATCGGCGAACTCCTGGGTCTTCTGCCGCAGCCCGATGCTCTGGGCGGCGACGTACCGCTGATAGCTGGTGGAGGCCTCGGCCAGGGCGGCATCCGTGTTCAGCGGCGCCGACGAGCCGGTCACCCGCAGCGTGGATCGGACTCCGGCGCCGACCATTCCCGGTTTGCAGGCGATCTGGTACGTGCCGGCGGTCAGTTCGACGTGCAGGTCGCGAGTGACCCCGGGGAGGATGTTCTCGACCTCGCCCATGACCCGGTCGCCCTCGGCGTACACGTAGAACTCGGTGATCTTCGAACCCTCGTTGGTGACCGCGAAGACCGAGGTTCCGGCCGGTACGTCGGACGTCGCGGCGGTGCAGGCGGTGTCGCTCGCGTGCACGGCGACCGAACCGGCCGCGGCGGCGGTCTTGGAGCCGGAACAGCCGGTCAGGCCGACGGCGACCGCGCCGGCGACACTCGTCACGGCGAGCAGCCGGTTTGTGCGCATGGAGATGTGCTCCTTGAGATAAGGCTTACCTAACTCGCTGAATCTCCTACAGCTTGTAGGTGTAAGTCAAGCCGTGACCTCGGGACGGCGCAGCAGGCCGCGCGCGACCAACTCGATCGTCACGCCGACCGCGATCGCCTCGACCGCGAGCAGGGCGATCAGAACCATCAGCTGCGTGGCGCCGGCCTGGACGGCGGAGCCGCCACCGAGCAGGACCCCCACAAACGCGCCGGGCAGGGTGACCAGGCCGACCGTCCGGGTCTGGTCGAGCGCCGGGACGAGCGCCTGGCTCGCGGTCGGGCGGCAGACCATGAGCGCCGCGTCGCGAGGCAGGAAGCCGAGAGCGAGTGCCGCCTCGTACTCGCCGAAACGGGCGTGAAGCTCGTCGAGGGCGCGACGGCCGGCCAGTGAGGTCGCGGTCATGGCGCCGCCGATCAGAATGCCGGCGATCGGAAGCACGGCCACCTCCGACTTCGGCACCGTTCCCGCGGCGATGATCAGCGCTCCGGTCGGCAACGCTCCCGCCACGATCGGGAGGATCGTGAATCGGGACAGGTTCCAGGACCCGATCCGGCGACCCGAGGTGGCCGCCGCGACGAGCACCATCACGGTGATGAACGCGGCGGTGGCCCACCACGACCGCAGCACGGCGGCGATCACGAGCGACACCACGCCGAGCTGCACGACGGCGCGCAGCGACGCGGTGACCACGGCCCGGCCGACGCCCAGCCGGCCGATCACCGCCGCGGCGACGGCCACCAGGATCAGCACCGCCAGCACGACGATCAGGACGGGGCCCGTCGACACCGCTGCTTGGTTCATGCTCGACAGCTCCTGCCACCCACGACGCGCCGGGAAAGCGCCAGGCTATCGAGCGGGCCGCCGGTCAGGGTGGCGCCGGGAGCGTCACGGTCACGGTCAGGCCGCCGTCGTCGTTCGGGGCGGCGGCGACCGTGCCGGCGTGGGCGCGCACGATCGACCGGACGATGGCCAGGCCCAGCCCGGTCGAGTGGGGTCCGGCCGGCCGGTTCCGGGCCAGCCGCTGGAACGGCTCGAACAGGCGGTCGACCTCCGCCGCGGGGATGGACTCGCCGCTGTTGCGTACGGTGATCGTCGCCTCCGCCCCGTCACCCGCGGTGGTGACCACCACCTGGCCGCCGGGCCGGTTGTGCCGGACGGCGTTGTCGATCAGGTTGCTGACCAGGCGATCCAGCAGCGCGGGGTCGCCGGTCACCGCGGCCGGTCGCAGGTCGCTGGTGACCGTCAGGCCGGCGAGTTCCGCCTCCTGGTCGACGTCGGCGAGCGCCGCGGCGGCGGCCATCGCGAGGTCGTGCGGTTCGGCCGCGAGCACGCCGCTGTCGCTGCGGGCCAGGGCCAGCAGGCCGTCCAGCAGCCGTTCGGCCCGGCCTGTCGCGGCCAGCACCCGGCGGGCCGCGGCCTCCCACTGCTCGGGCGTGCTGTTCCGCTTGGCCAGCTGCACCTCGGCGCCGGTCCGCGCGATGGCGAGCGGAGTACGCAGTTCGTGAGCGGCGTCCGCGACGAAACGCTGCTGGCTGGTGAACGACGCCTCGAGCCGGGACACCATCGCGTCGAACGTGTCGGCCAGTTCCTTGAGCTCGCCCGGCGGGCCGGCCAGCGCGATCCGCTCGTGCAGCCGATCCTGCGTGATGCGGCGGGTGGTGGCGGTCAGCGTGCGCAGCGGCCGGAGCATCCGGCCCGCCACTATCCAGGAGATACCGACCCCGACCAGGGCGGTGACCGCGAGCGCGACCGCCGACGTGCCGATCGTGGTCACCATCGTCGCGTGCCGCAGGCTCACGATCTCGGCCTGCCGGGCGTGGTAGGCGTCGAGCGTCTCGCGGGCCCGATCGCCGGCCTCGGGCGGCGCGTTCTCCAGCTTCTCCAGCTGCATCGCGTTCGGTGCGCTCGGGTCGGTGTAGAGGCGGTGGTAGAGCAGGGCGTAGTTGAGGGCGAGCAGCCCGGCGCAGGTGGCGACGAGCGCCGCCGCGTACATCATGGTCAGCCGCAGCCGGATCGACGGGCGCCTCACAGCCGGTACCCCGCTCCCACCAGAGTCTCGATCAGCGGCGGATCGCCGAGCTTGCGGCGCAACCGCGCCACCGTGACCCGGACCGTCGCGGTGAACGGGTCGGCGTGCTCGTCCCACGCCCCTTCCAGCAGGTCCTCGGCGCTGACCACGGCGCCGTCCGCGGTCATCAGGATCTCCAGCACGGCCAGTTCCTTGGTGGTCAGCGGGATGATCCGGCCGTCCCGGGTCACCACCCGGCGGGCCGTGTCGAAGCTCAGCCCGGCGCGCCGCAGCAGCCGCGGCGCGTTGTGGGCCCGCCGGGCCAGGGCGCGGAGCCGCAGCACCAGTTCGTCGAAGACAAACGGCTTGGGCAGGTAGTCGTCGGCGCCGAGAGTCAGCCCGGCCACCCGGTCGGCGGCCTCCCCGGCCGCGGTGAGCATGAGGATCCGCACGTCGGCATGCCCGGCCGCGAGCGCCGTGCACACCTGGTCGCCGTGCACGAGGGGCAGGTCGCGGTCGAGGACGACCACGTCGTACCGATTGGCGCCGGCCTTGTGCAGCCCGTCGAGGCCGTCGGCCGCCAGGTCGACCGCCATGCCCTGGTCGCGCAGCCCGTCCGCGATCTGCTCGGCCAGCACCGTCTCGTCCTCGATCAGCAACACCCGCACCCGGCACCTCCCGCCCGCCAGTCTGGCCGCCCGAGCATTACACCTCCGTTACAGCGGCGGTGACGGCAGTGTTGCGTCTCCCCTGCTGAGCTGGGGCGATGACGAAGACGGTAAGGCTCGGCTGGGTGGCCGTCGTGCTGGTGGCCGCCGCGTGCAGTTCGCCGGCCCAGCAGAAAGGCGTGGCGACGGCGGGTGGTGGCACGACACCCAGCCCGGCGGTCAGCCTCAGTTTTCTAGACCAAGGCCTTCGGTACGCGCGGTGCATGCGGGAGAACGGCCTGCCGGACTATCCCGATCCGGAGGTCACCGGCGACAACGTACGCATCCGAGGCATCGACAAGAAGACCGTGGACACCGCCGTGCTCGGCCGTGCACAGCAGGCGTGTCGCGCGTACCAGCCGGTGCTGACCGGTGCGGACGGCGCGCAGAAGATGGCCGCCGCCCGCTACGAGGCGCAATGCATGCGGGAGCACGGCGTGGCCGACTTCCCCGACCCGGATCCGGACGGCCACGCCGAACTGCCCGACGCGGTCCGCCAGGACCCCGAGTTCGACGCGGCCAAGGCGACCTGCCGGGACCTGACCCGGTCGTTCACCCCGAGCCCGGCGGTGACCGGCTGATGCGGAGGCGGCGAGCGCGGGCGGTCACCGTGTGCGGAGCGGTGGTGCTCGCGGCCGGGGCGGCCGCCGCGGCCGCGGCCGGATTCGGCGGGGAAGGACCGGACGAGCCGGTCCCGTCCGGCCTGCCGCCGGCCACGGCGCAGGTGACGCGGCAGACCATGCACGACACCGCGGAGGCGTCCGGCGACCTGGGCTGGACCGGTCGCACCGCGCTGGCCGGCCGGATCCCGGGCGTGGTCACGTGGGTGCCGCAGCCCGGCGACCGGATCGGGCGTGGCGGCACGGTCTACCGGGTGGACGACCGGCCGGTGGTGCTGATCTACGGCCCGGTCCCCGCCTACCGTTCTCTCGGGCCGGGCGCGGTCGGGGCGGACGTACGGGAGCTCGAGGAGAACCTGCACGCGCTCGGCTACGGCGGGTTCACCGTCGACACCCGCTACACCGCCTCCACCGCCGCGGCGGTCCGGCGCTGGCAGCGTGCGACCGGCCTGCCCCGCACCGGCACGGTCGATCTCGGGCGCGTCGTCGTCGCGCCCGGCCCGATCCGCGTCGACACGGTTACGGCCGGGATCAGTCAGTCCACCGGCGGCGGCGAGGTTCTCGCGTACACCGGCACGACCCGGATCGTCACCGTCGACCTGGACGTGTCCCAGCAGCGACTGGCCCGCCGCGGCGTCGCCGTCCAGGTCACGATGCCGGACGGCGGGCACCTCGCCGGCCGGGTCGAGCGCGTGCACACCGTGGTCGAACAACCCACCGGCGACAACACGCAGCCCACCACCCGTATCGAGGCCACCGTTTCCCTGCCCGGCCGGGGCGTCGCGGCCGACCTGGACGCGGCCGTGGTCACCGTCGCGTTCACCGCGGCCGAACGGGCGAACGTCCTGACCGTGCCGGTCGCCGCGCTGGTCGCCCTGGCCGAGGGCGGCTACGGCGTCGAGGTCGTCGACGGCCGCACCACGCGCTACCTGCGGGTGACCACCGGGCTCTTCGCGAACGGGCTGGTCGAGGTGGCCGGGGACGGGCTGCGTGCGGGGCTGACCGTGGGGATGCCGCGATGATCGAGCTGACCGGGGTGACCAAGGTCTATCCGGGCGGGGTACACGCGCTGGCCGGCGTCACCCTCACGATCGGCGCCGGCGAGCTGGTGGCCGTGGTCGGGCCGTCCGGCTCGGGCAAGTCCACGATGCTGCACGTCCTCGGCACGCTCGACCGGCCCACCTCCGGCCGGGTCACGGTCGACGGCCACGACGTGTCGCGCCTCTCCGACCGGCAGCTGTCCGCCCTGCGCGCCAGCCGCATCGGCTTCGTCTTCCAGCAGTTCCACCTGGCCGGCGGGGTCACCGCCCGAGACAACGTGGCGGACGGGCTGCTCTACGCGGGCGTGCCGATCCGGGAACGCCGGCGCCGGGCCGAGGCGGCGCTGCGGCGGGTCGGGCTGGGGCACCGGCTCGACCACGAGCCGCACGAGCTCTCCGGCGGCGAGCGGCAACGGGTCGCCATCGCCCGGGCGGTGGTCGGAGAGCCGGCACTCCTGCTGGCCGACGAACCCACGGGCAACCTGGACTCGGCGTCCGGCGCCGGGATCATCGCCGTGCTGCGGGAACTGCGCGCCGCGCGTACCACCGTGGTTGTCATCACCCACGACCGTGAGGTCGCCGCCCAGCTCGACCGGCAGGTGCGGATGCGCGACGGACGCATCGAGGACACCGCATGCTGAGCCCGGCCCGGCTGGCCCCCGCCCGGCTGGCCCCCGCCGACGTGGTCCGGGTCGGCGCCGCCGGCCTACGTGCCCGGCCGACCCGCGTGCTGCTGTCCGCGCTCGGCATCGCCATCGGGATCGCCGCCATGGTCGCGGTCGTGGGCATCTCGTCGTCCTCGCGCGAACAGCTGCACCGGCAGCTCGCCGCGCTCGGCACCAATCTGCTCACCGTGACTCCCGGACAGACCCTCGACGGCCGGCCCGCCGCCCTGCCCGCGCCGGCCGAAGCGATGATCGGCCGGATCGGCCCGGTGACCGCGGTCTCCGCCACGGGTGCCGTCCGCGGCGCCCGGGTCTATCGCACCGACCGGATCCCGCGGGTGGAGACCAACGGGTTGTCGGTGCTCGCCGCCCGGCTCACCCTGCCCGCCACGGTCGGCACCGGCATCCGCTCCGGCGCCTGGCTGAACGGCCTGACCGGGCGTTACCCGGCGGCCGTGCTCGGCGCGGACGCAGCCGACCGGCTCGGCGTCGGACGGCCCAGCCCGCAGCCGATGATCCTGGTCGGTGGCGTGCGGTTCGCCGTGATCGGCGTGCTCGATCGCGCCCCGCTGGCACCCGAGCTCGACGCGGCCGTGCTGATCGGCTGGGACGCGGCCACCGCACTGTTCCCCTTCGACGGCAGGCCCACCACCGTCTACACCCGATCCGCCGACAGCCAGGTCGAGGCCGTGCACGCGGTGCTGGCCGCCACCGCCGACCCGGCCGAACCGGGCGCGGTCGTCGTCTCCAAGCCGTCGGACGTGCTCGCCGCCCGGCAGGCCGCCGACGCCACCCTGAACGCGCTCCTGCTCGGCCTCGGAGCGGTCGCCCTGCTCGTCGGCGGGGTCGGGGTGGCCAACACGATGGTGATCTCCGTGCTCGAACGCCGGGCCGAGATCGGGCTGCGGCGCTCGCTCGGCGCCACTCGCGGCCAGATCCGCCTCCAGTTCCTCGCCGAGTCGCTGCTGCTGGCCACGCTCGGCGGAATCGGCGGCGTGCTGCTCGGCATCGCGGTGACGGCCGGATACGCCGCCTATCAGGGATGGCCGGCGGTCGTGCCGGCCTGGGCCAGCGGCGGCGCGGTCGGCGCCACCGTGCTGATCGGCGGGCTGGCCGGCCTCTACCCGGCGATCCGTGCCGCCCGCCTCACCCCGACCGAAGCGCTGGCCGCGCCCTGACCCGTCACTACCCTTGGTGGCCGAGAGGTGATGCGATGCGCGTGATGGCACGGCTGCCCGCAGTCCTCGCCGTGGGGTGGGCGGCGAGCTGGACGATCATCTTCTTGGAGATCTTCCGCTGGCACCACATGAGCAGGACCCTCCGCTTCACGCCGCCCGCGCCACTGCCTGGAATGCCCGGGCCGCCGACACCGGGGCTGCCGGTCCTGACCGCCTGTTTTCTCGCATGCGTGACGCCGCCGGGGTTTGTGGCCGCCGTCCTGTGGAACCGGCATACGCGAAAAATCGCCCGGCGCCGAGGAGGCGAGCCGGACGCTGGTTGAGGCGGGACCTGCCCGCTCTGTCGGGTACCCGCTCGGGGGGTGTCCCTCGGGCGGCGCCGGGTGTTCGATCGGCTGATGAGGTCGTTATGACCATCATTGAGCTGGGCGACCCTGGCTCATCTCCGCCGCGGTCGGCGCCGAGAGGGCGCCACTGGCGGCACTACGCCGACACGCCGCACGTCGCGATCGCGCAGGCCGTGCTGTGCTTCGTGGTGATCGGCGGTTCCGCTCATCCCGGGCCTGCTCTTGACGCACCCGTCTGGAGCATTCCGTTCAGCCCGTCGAGTGGCGTCGCGGTCGCCGCCGGGACGGTGTTCACGCTGTCCACCGGCGACGCCGACAGCAACGGCCCGCGGGTGACGGCGTACGGCCTGGGCAATGGTGTGATTCGGTGGTCGGCGCCGATGCCGACGCAGGGGCCGCGTGGTGGCCCGGTGGCTCAGGAGCCGGGCACGGTGATGGTCCCGGTCCAGCTCGACGACGGAGCCCCGGCCACCGAAACGCTCGACGTTCGGACCGGTTCGCTGTTGTGGTGGCTGACGGGCGATGTCATCGACGCGACCCCGGAGACGGTCCTGCTCGGCGGCGAACACGCGCCGTTGCGCCAGGTGCGGATGGCCGACGGCGGGACGATCTGGTCACGACCGGCGGGCGGGGCGGTCTCCTGGGCGGTCGCCGGCCGGGGGCAGCCGTCGGCCCGGGTCGTGGCGGCCGGCGCCGATGGCCGGGTGACGGTGCTGCACCTGGCCGACGGCGCCCCGATGCGGCAGGCGCGCTTGCCGGACGGCCGCGATCTGCCGGTGCCGGGCGGCCTGAGCACTCAGGACGGCATCGTCTACATCAATCTGACGGAGACGGACCGGGCCATGGTCGTCGCCTACGACCTCGACACATTGGCCCTCCGGTGGCGGTTCGCGCAGGCGTCGTCGTTCGTCCTGCCGACCCGTCCGGCGGCGAACGCCTGCGGCATCGTGATCTGCTTCCGCGACGGCACCAGCACCCTCGGTCTCGATCCGGGCAACGGCACGGTGCGCTGGCGGGCCGGCGGTTGGATCGACGTCGTACCGACAAGCGATCGACGCCGGCTGCTCGCCGACAGCCCCGACCATGCATCGCACGCGCTGATCGACAGCCGCGACGGCCGGGTCGTCGCGGACCTCGGCGCCGGCACCCCGGTCTGGGACTACCGGCACGCCGAGCCGGTCTACTACCTGCGGGCCGTCGATCCCGCGGGGTCGGGTTTCGAGGTCAGCCGGATCCATCTGCGCACCGGCGAGCTCGAGCCGCGCGGCTTGCTGAGCCACGTCGGCTACCCGGGCTGCACGGCCGACAACGACACGGTGATCTGCGGAACGACCAGTGGCAAGCTGTCGATCACCGACGTCGACTGAACCGCCCGGAGAGAACTCATGACGGGACCCGAGCCGGCGGCCGTCCGGCTGCTCGCCACCCTGCTGCGCTCGCGTCCGGCCAGCCGCGCCGCCCTGCACGACATCCGTGCCCTGCCGGCCGGCGCTGACGGGCTGCTCGACCAGCTCATCCGGGCCGGCTTCGTCGCGGAGAGCGCCGACGGCCTCACCTACCCGTCTCCGGACCGGGCCGTCGAGGAGCAGGCACAGACGCTGGCCGCCCTGGTCGGGCTGCTGCCCGAACTGAGCCGGGAGTGGCGGCAGGGTACCGCGCAGCGCACCACCCTCGACATCGAACTCGTGCACGGCCACGAGGAGCAGTGGCGAGCCTGGGCCCGGCACGCCGCTCTCACCCCGCCGCGGGCGCCGCTCAACCTATACCCGACGCTCGACGTCCTCACCGACCTGATCGTGCCCGAGCTGTCCGACGCCGCCCGGCCGTACCCGGACGGGATGGGCAACGCCCGCGCCGTCCTGCCCGCCTCGGTGGTGGTCACCGAGGCCGACCGCCGGGTGGTGGACGGCCTGGCCGCCGCCGGCATGCGGATCCGCCTGGCCCGGCACGTCGACACCTGGCTCTACTCCGATCCCGACGTCCTGTGTGCTCTGCCGGTCGTCTGGGGTGAGCACCCGCCGACCAGCATCATGATCGTCCATGATCCGGCGGTACGCGCGCTGACCGCCGCGTACGGGGAAATGGTGTGGGGTGCGGCGGAGCCGTATCGCGAGCCCCGCCCCGAGTGGCACGACGTGCTGCGCCTGCTCGCCCTCGGCCTGTCCGACCGGGCCATCGCCACCGCGCACGGCACCTCGCAGCGCACCGTGGAGCGCCGGATCGCCGAGGCGATGGCCCACTACGGGGTCGGCACCCGCTTCGAGCTGGGCATGGCCTGGTCAGCGAAAGAGCCAGACGAAGGGTGACTTCGGCGTGGACAGGTTGAGGCTGCCGTCCGCGCAAGTGAACGTGAGCGGGATGCTGCCGAGCGACGGCACGTCCACCGGCATGTTCCCGCTCCGCCCGTTGATTGTCGCCTTGGTGTCCACGTGGATCGCACCGTTCCAGTCGCCCTGCGGATTCAGGTCGTTGCCGTTGATCTTCCACTGACCGGCGGTCTGCCCGGTGTGCTTCTGCGTGATCACGAGCGTGAGGTTGTTGCTCATCGACGCGCTGATCGTCGTGGTGGTGTGATCCAGGATCGTCGCGTGCAGGTCCGGCGTCACGGTCAGCGTCTGTTCCCCGACGATGTGCACGCCGGTGACGTTGATGCCGTGCATCACCTGCCGCATCTGGCTCTCGAGGTCGGGTTTGGACACCTCCCACGGGCTCCCGGCGATCAGGCACTGTTCATCGGCCGACCCGGTCAGCGCCGGGCTGGGCGTCGCCCCGGCGGCGGTCGTGGCCGCGGGCCCGGTGGCGGTCGTCGCCGCACCGGTGGTGTTGTCGTCGTTGTCACGGCAGCCGGCGAGCCCGAGCAGGCTCACCCCGGCAAGAATGGCGATCCATCGCTTCACGGCCGGTGATGCTAGGGCCGCGCACGCCCGCGACAGTGGTCTCCGACACGGCGGGCCTCCGACACGGCGGACATCCGACCGGGCGCCGCGTTATCGTTCGCGGCGTGGCCGAGCACGATCTTTCCCCGGATCCGGTACGGGCGGCCGTCGAGTTCCTGGTGGAGGCGCTGGCGGGGGCCGTGCCGCCCGACGAGGTGAACGGCCGGCTGGCGCCGCGGCTCACGGCCCGCGGTGATGTGGGGCGGATGCTGGGCGGCAGTCCGCGACTGGCGACCTTCCGGGAGCACCGGCCCGTCATCGAACAGGTCGAGATCCGGCGCGCCTGGTCGGCCCGGGCGGCCGTCCGCACCGGGCCCGCGCTGTGGGAGCTGGACGTCGACGTGGAGCCGGTGCCGCCGCATCGGGTCTCGAGCTTTCAGCCGCGCCGCGTCCCCGACGACGCCGTCGCCTGGTCCACGATCGGTCCGACGCTGCGGTCCACAGGTGACGATGACATCTCCCGCCGCCTGGCCGAGGCCGCCGACACGTTGCACCTGGCCGGGCTGACGGCCGGCATCGCCGTACGTGGCGAAGTCGTCTATGACGGGCAGTTCGGCGTGGCCGACCTGGCGTCCCGGGAACGGCTGCGTCCCGAGTCGGTGTTCCGGGTCGGCTCGGTGACCAAGACGATCACCGCCCTGGCCGTTCTCGCGCTGGCGCACCGGGGCGCGATCGACCTGGACGCGCCGGTCGGGCGCTATCTTCCCGAGCCTGCCCCGCCGGGCCCGGGTGGTGAGCCGACCGTCGGCGACCTGCTCGTCCACCGCGGCGGCCTGCCGAAGGACATGCCCGCTCAGGGGCTGCGCCGCGCGTGGGCGCCCGGCGAGCGCGCCGAGTACTCCAACGTCGGATACGACCTGCTCGGCATAGTGATCGAGCAGGTCGCCGGCGCGCCGTACGCGACCTTCTGCCGGGACCACGTCCTCGTCCCCTACGGCCTGACCCACGCCACGATGCAGGATCCCGGCTCGCCGGCACCGGCCGACGTGACCGGTTACCGCGTCGCCGCCGGCCGCCTCTCCCCCGCGCCGGCCGCCGTGGCCACCTACCCGGCGGCCGGCGGCATGACCGCGAGCAACACCGATCTGCTCACGCTGGCCGGGCTGCTCACCCGGGCCGAGGATCCGGTCGTCCGAGAAGCCCTCGCCCGTACGACACCGGCCGGCCCCGGCGTCCGATTCGCCGCCGGCGGCTTCGCCGTTCTCGACCGCCCGTCCGGCCCGATCCTCTGGCGCGGCGGCGCCACCGACGGCTTCACCGCGGAGATCGTCGCCGCCCTGGACGGCTCCGGCACCGTCGTGCTTCTGGCGAGCAAGTCGCCGCCGGAGGGCCTGCGCGAGGTCGCCCTCGGGCTGCTGGAGCACCTGCCGGCCAAGCGCTGACGTTATTTCGATCTGGACGGGCCGGCTTCCGGGTGGCGCGGCCGGAGGGTGGAGGGCCGCGTGGACCGCGGTCGAGGGAGAGCCGGACCCGCTCGGGCGGTGGCCGGAGCTCGTCGCGGCCGGCCGGCCTTCCATGCCGCCTTCGCCGATGTTCCGGCACCTGGCTGGCTGGGGTCCGGCGACGACCGGCGGACGGTCGCCGACCGTGCCGGGTGGGACGGCGCTGCGGTCGAGGTCACGTCGGAACCGGCCAGGCGCGTGGCCGAGTTGCGGGCGGCCACCCGCCCGGTGCGGTCGCCGAGCCAACTGATCCACGGCGACCTGGCCGGACCGCCACCTCGGCGATCTCGGCGCCGCGGCCGCCTCCTGCACCTGCCGCCGCCGCAACCGACGACCTGACCGGCCGCCGCGCCGGCCGTCAATCGAGGAGGTCGTGATGGGGCTGCGGCGGGCCGAGGGTGGTGGCGGAGGTGCCGCGGCGCAGGAACTCGCCTCCGGTTGGCCAGCGGGTCACGGTTTGGTCGCCGGTGGGTTCGTCGTAGCGGATGACGGTGATGTCGCTGATCTGGACGGCGAACAGCCGGAAGGAACCGGGCACCGGATGCCAGCCCAGGGCCTCGGACACCGCCGTGGCGTAGCGCTGCTGGACATCGGGGTCGGGCTCGGCGCGGGTCGTGCCGCGGATCTTGTATTCGCCGGCGTGGTCGTCGCTGTTGGCGATCACGTTGTGCACCAGCACCCGTGGGTCTCGATCGAGGTCGTGCACCTTGGCCGAGGTCGGCATCATCGACAGCCACAGGTCGCCGTCGAGCAGCAAGGGCTCGACCGGGCTCAGCCGCGGTGTGCCGTCCCGCCGGATCGTGACGACCAGGACCACGCCGGGATCGAGCAGCCGCCGCCGGCCGGCCTCCGCCAGCCTGGGCTGCCGCTCCTGCAATTCCGACCACCGCATCGTCGCTGCTCCTCTCCTCCTCGCCACAGTCCACACCGGTATACGCCGACCCCCTGACATTTCGCCGCGCTCTCCGGCGGCCGCGCTGACCGGATCGCCGTACGCGACGGAGCGGTGCTCACGACGTACTTAAATGATGGTTTGAATTTTGGTATTGACGGCGGTCGACGCGAGTTGTTAGCTGCTGGGGAGAGCGCTCTCTTTCACCATCCATGGCGACACACCCGGTCAGTCCCCGGGCCCGGTGTATCCCCGGTCGCAAGGAGAAACATGGAGAGCAACGACACGTACGAGAGAAAGCCGCGTCGACGAGTCTGGATGGCCGCTGTCACGGCGGCGACCACGGTCGGGCTGTTCGTGGTGGCCGTGGCGAATGCCGACATGGCGTCGGCTGCCGTCGGAGCGCCGCCGCCCGGGTTCACGCTCACCTGGAGTGACGACTTCACGGGAGCGGCGAACACCGGTGTCAATACCGGAACGTGGAAGTACGACACCGGTCCGGGCAGCAGCTTCGGCACCGGCGAGATCGAGACGATGACCAACAGCACCGCCAACGTCTTCCAGGACGGCGCAGGTCATCTGGTGTTGCGGGCGCTGCACAGCGGCACCAACGCGCGTACCGGGTGGACCTCCGGCCGCATCGAGACGCAGGCGGCCACGTTCGGCGCGGCGCCGGGTGGCGTCGTCCGGATGGAGTCCCGCATCCAGCAACCCAACGTCACCACCGCGAACGGGGCCGGTTACTGGCCGGCGTTCTGGATGCTCGGCGCGCCGCTGCGTAGCGGGACACCCTGGCCGACCAGCGGCGAGGTGGACATTCTCGAGGACATCAACGGGCGCAGCTCGGTCTTCGGGACGCTGCACTGCGGCACCAACCCCGGTGGCCCGTGCAACGAGTCGACCGGGCTCGGCAGCGGCGAGCGGGCCTGCTCGGGGTGCCAGACCGGGTACCACAACTACGCGGTGGAGATCGACCGGTCCACGTCGCCGGAGCAGATCCGGTGGTACCTCGACGGCAACAACTACTTCACGTTGCCGGCGAACCGGGTCGACGCCACGACCTGGGCCAACGCGGTCGATCACCCGTTCTTCATCATCTACGACCTGGCCATGGGCGGCGGCTTCCCGGACGCCTTCGGCGGCGGGCCGAACGCCTCGACGGTGTCCGGCGCGCAGATGAACATCGACTGGGTGGCGGTCTACAACAAGGGGCCGGGCAGCACCACACCGCCGCCGACCGGCACCAACCTGGCCCAGGGCCGGCCGGCGACGGCGTCGTCGACCGAGAACGGGTCGTTCCCGGCGAGCGCGGCCTTCGACGGCAACACGGGAACGCGGTGGTCGAGCGCCTTCAGCGACCCGCAGTGGGTACGGGTCGACCTGGGCTCGACGCATTCCCTGTCGAAGGTGACGCTGAACTGGGAGGCGGCCTATGCCCGCGCCTTCCAGATCCAGACCTCCAACGACGGTACGAACTGGACGACGATCTACTCCACGACCTCCGGTACGGGCGGCAACCAGACGCTCACCGTGTCGGGGTCGGGGCGGTATGTCCGGATGAACGGAACGCAGCGGGCGACGCCGTACGGGTACTCGCTGTGGGAGTTCGGCGTCTACGGCACCTGATAGGCCGCGTTTCCTGAGCATGGCGCCCGCGGACCGTCGCGGGCGCCGTGCCAGGTTTCAGGCGCGCTTCAGTGCCGCGTCAGGCGGGTTGGTCAGGCTGGCTCCACGGAGAAGAGGAGAGCCGATGCGATCACGACGCCTGCCCCTCACACTGACCCTCACCGCGACGGCAACGATCACGGCCCTCATCGCCGCGACCGGGTCGGCGACGGCCGCCGCGGGCGCCTGGAGCCAGGTGCCGGTACCCCACCCCGACGTGCAGTTCACCAGCCTTCAGGCGGTCGACGGGCGGACCGACACCGACGCGTGGGCCGTCGGCTACGTACAGCCGCCCAGCAGCGCGCCGACGTACCCGATCTCGCTGCACTGGAACGGCACGGCCTGGACCGATGTGCCCGTGCCGCTGCAGGGCATCGGCACCCGCTTGTGGGGCGTCAGCGCCGGCGCCGCCGACGAGGCGTGGGCGGTCGGCTCGGTGAGCACCCACCCGCCGGGCTACTCGATCGTCGTGTCCCCGATCGCGATGCACTGGAACGGCACCGCCTGGACCCCGGTGTCCGTGCCCGGCGCCGGCACCCTCATGGGCGTCGCCGACGTCGGCCCGGCCAACGCCTGGGCGGTCGGCGACACCGTCAAGCACTGGGACGGCACAGCCTGGAGCAGCGTGACCACCCCGTCGCCGAACCCGAGCGGCGTGGGCCCCGGCTCGTTCACGGCCCTCGCGGCCCGCTCGGCGAACGACGTCTGGGCGGTCGGCAGCTACTCCCCGCGCCGCCACGTCACCGCGGCCTTCGCCATCCATTTCGACGGTACGGCGTGGTCGCTCGTGCCGATGCCGACGGGCCTGCGGGTGTGGTCGGTGACCTCGGTCAGCGCCACGGACGCGTGGGCCGTCGGGCAGCTCGACCCGGCCACGGTCCAGGACACGACCCAGCCGGCCACGGTGCACTGGAACGGCACCGCCTGGTCGGTCGTGACCGGACCCGCGATCCCCGGCAACGGCGGGTACCTGCGGGGCGTGAGCGCCCGCGCGGCCAACGACGTCTGGGCGGTCGGCCCGCAGTTGCTGAGCGACACCCCGTACGTCGCGCCGCTCACCGAGCACTGGAACGGCACGCAGTGGACCCAGGTGGCCGCGCCGAGCGCCGGCGCTCCGGACCTCTGGGCGGTATCGGCCCGGCCCGGCACCACGCACACCTGGGCGGTCGGCAATCAGTCCGCGGTCGCACCGGGCACTCCCCTGATCCTGGAACGCCGATAGGTGTCCGGTAGGCGTCCTTTCCGAGCGGGACATCGGCGTACGCTCATGGCTTCTCCTTGGGTGGAGGAGCCATGAGCACGCTTGTCACCACCGCTGACACGCCCCCGGCCGACCGGTTCGACTTCATCCGGGAGCTGTCCACCACGATGTGGGTGCCGATGGAGTGCCGAGGCCGGTGCCCGTCGGACTACCGCGGGGAGTTCCGGGCCAGCGGCCTGGGCCCGATGCAGGTCGTGGTGATGGACATCGGGCCGATCACGGTTCGCCGAACGACCGACCTGATCTCGCAGGCCGATCCCAACATGCTGAAGCTCTTCCTTGTTTGCGCCGGCGGCTCCTCGGTGGTCGATCAGGGTGGCCGGCAGGCGCGGTTGTCGGTCGGGGAGTTCGCGTTCTACGACACCCGCCGGCCGTACGAGGTCTCCTGCGGTGTCGACGAGCGGCCGACCCGGGTGATGACGTTCATGTTCCCGCCGTCCTTGTTGCCGCTGTCGCCGAGCGGCAGCAAACATCTGACCGCGGTACGCATCCCGGCCACCGCGGGGATGGGCGACCTGACCGCCCAGTTCCTGCTCCAGCTGGCCGGAAACATCGAGTACTGCACCCCGACCGAGGCCGCCCGGTTGTCCACCGCCGCCCTCGAGATCCTCGCGACCCGGCTGGCCCGGGAACTGGAGATCGGCGACTGGAGCACGCCCGAGGCCCGCCGGCACGCCCTGCTGGTCACCGTCCAGGGCTTCATCCAGCAGCATCTCAGCGACCCGCAGTTGTCGCCGGCCGGCGTGGCCGCGTACCACCACATGTCGCTGCGGTCGCTGCACCAGCTCTTCCACGACGAGGGACTGACGGTGGCCGGCTGGATCCGGGCACGACGCCTGGAGCGGTGCCGCCGTGACCTGGCCGATCCGGGCCTGGCCGCCCGCCCGGTGGCGGCCATCGCGGCCCGGTGGGGCTTCGCCAGCGCCGCCGACTTCAGCCGGGCCTTCCGTACCGCGCACGGCCTGCCGCCGGTGGAGTACCGCAGGTTCGCACGCGTTGTGAACAGCTCTGCGCGCTGACCCAACGACGTACGGCGCCGCCTGCCGCCACCCTGTTTCTCATCTTCACTTGTCGGAACAGGAAAGAAGGTTGGTGGCGATGACTTACCCGTTCGCGGACCGCGTTGCCGAGGACCAGCGACTCGTCGCTCAGGGACAGGTATTCGATCCGCTCACGCGACGCCTGCTCGAGCGGGCCGGGTTGGCGCCGGGCATGCGGGTGCTCGATCTGGGAAGCGGGGCCGGCAACGTGGCACGGCTGGCCGCCGAGCTGGTCGGTCCCCGCGGAGCGGTGGTCGGTGTGGAACGCGACCCCGCGGCCGTCGAGCTGGCCCGGCGGCGGACCGACGCGCCGAACATCGAGTACCGGGTCGGCGACGTGCAGACCCTGGACGGGATCGAGCCCGGCTTCGACGCGGTGACCGGCCGGCTGGTTCTGATGTACCTGCCCGACCCGGTCACGGCACTGCGCCAGGCCGCCTCGCGGCTGCGGCCCGGCGGAGTGATCTGCGTCCACGAGGCCGATCTGGCGTACCTGCCGGCCACCCCGCTGACCCCGGGCTGGGCGGAGGCGCACGGCTACTTCCTGGCCGCGCTCGAGAAGGCCGGCATCGAACGGCGGCTGGGGCTGACCTTGTTCACGATGTTCCGGGTCGCCGGTCTGCCGGCGCCGGACCTGCTGGTCGAGCTGTTCGCCGCGGGCGGCCCGGAGGCGCCGGCCTGGGCCTGGGCCAACGTGATCTCGGCGACCGTGCCGCTGATGGAGCTGCACGGCGTCGCGACCCGCGCCGACGTCGATCCCCCGACCCTGGCCGACCGGCTGCTGGCCGAGACACTCGTCGCCGACGGCTGCGTGCTGGGCCCGCCGATGTTCGGAGCGTGGGCCAGCGTCCCGGCGCGGTGACCAACGGGCAGCCTTACCAGGGATCCGACCAGGGTTGTCCACGGGCTCGCCCGGGCCGATGCCACGGGCAGGCTTCGATCCGATACGGATCACGAAGGGATCAGCCCATGACTTCCGGACCCACTCGGCGGACGGTGCTGCAGGGCGGCGTCGCCGCGGGCCTCGCCGTCGCGGCCACCGCCGCCGCCGGCCCGTTCGGCGCCGCGCCGGCCGGTGCCGCCACAGCCACCGGCACGAACCGGATCCGCCCCTTTCGGGTGGCGGTTCCCGGCACGGAGCTCACCGCGCTGCGCCACCGCGCCGGCGCGACCCGCTGGCCCGCCCGGGAACTCGTCGCGGACCGCTCGCAGGGCGTGCAGCTGGCGACGTCCCGGGCGCTCGTCAAGTACTGGACGACCCGGTACGACTGGCGGCGGTTCGAGACGAAGCTCAACGCGTTGCCGCAGTTCACGACCGAGATCGACGGCGTCGACATCCACTTCGTCCACGTACGGTCGCCGCACAAGGACGCATTGCCGCTGCTCGTGACCCACGGCTGGCCCGGCTCGATCGTCGAGTTCCTCGACGCGACCGGCCCGCTCACCAACCCGACCGCCCACGGTGGGCGGGCGTCGGACGCCTTCCACCTGGTCATTCCGTCGATTCCCGGCTTCGGCTTCTCCGGGCAGCCGACCGAGATCGGCTGGGACACGACCCGCATCGCGAAGGCCTGGATCGAGCTGATGCGGCGGCTCGGCTACTCCCGCTACGTGGCCCAGGGCGGCGATGTCGGCGCGGGCGTCACCGATGCCCTGGGTCGCCTCGCCCCGTCCGGCCTGACCGGCATTCACCTCAACCTGCTTCTGGCCGCGCTCGGCGGCGTGAAGTTCCCGACCGGCACCGCCGAGGAGCAGGCAGCGGCGGCCGCGGTGACCGCGTTCGGCACGACCGGGAACGCCTACCTTCTCGAGCAGTCCACCCGGCCGGAGACCATCGGCTACGCGCTCTCCGACTCCCCCGCCGCGCTCGCGGCCTGGTTGCTCGACCACGACACCGACAGCTACCTCAAGATTTCCCGTACGTTCCAGGGCGGCGCCGCGGCCGGCAACCTCACCCGCGACCACGTCCTCGACAACATCAGCCTCTACTGGCTGACCAGAACCGGCGTCTCCGCCGCCCGGGTGTACTGGGAGAGCTTCCAGGCCCAGCTCGCGGGCGCCGGCGCCACCCCGCCGCCGGTGAAGGTGCCGGTCGGCTTCAGCGCGTTCCCCGGCGAGATCTTCCAGGCGCCGCGCAGCTGGGTCGCGGCCGTCTACCCGACGCTGAACTACTACAACCAGCCGGTACGGGGCGGTCATTTCGCCGCCTGGGAGGAGCCCAGCCTGTTCACCGACGAGCTCCGCGCGGCGTTCCGCTACCTCCGCTGACCCCCGCGCGGGGCTATGTGAAGATGGCGTCGTATTCATCTCGACGCCGACGGGAGCGACCGTGCCGGAGCGGACCAAGGGCAAGCGCACCGAGGAGGAGCTCAAGAACGCCGCCCGCCGGTTGCTGGTGTCCAAGAACTACGCCGAAATCAAGGTCACCGACATCACGGCGGAGGCGGGCAAGGCGGCCGGGGTGTTCTACCGGTACTTCACCGACAAGGACGCGCTGCTGCGGGCCCTGGCGGCCGACTTCGAGGAGGCTCTGCACGCGGTGGTGCTCGAGCAGGTCGGCGACGACCACGGCCTGCGGACCGTCGACGATGTCCGGCGGCATGTCGAGGCCTTCTGGACCACGTACGAGCAATACCTGCCCGAACGGCGAGGCATCCTGCAGGCGTCCATGCTCAACGCGGAGTTCCAGGGGTTCAACGACGATCTGCGGGACCGTCAGATCGATATCTGGGCGAACCACATTCTCGACGCCAAGGCCGGCATCTCAGCGCCGCAAGCGCGGATGTCGGCCCTGGCCGTGGTGTGCCTGCTGGAGTACTTCTGCTACAGCCAGTTCGCCGGCGGCAGTGTGGCGGTCGACCGGGAGATGACGATCGAGACCGCCGCGTCGCTGATCGCCACCGGCCTGCTCGGGACCATTGCCGGTTGACCGCGGCACCGGCGGTCATCAACGCCGGTCGAGGTGGCTGTGCAGGAATTCGGTGATGATGCCCATGGTGGTCGTGCTCGACCAGGGCAACGCTCCTTCCGGGTCGCCGATGGCCAGGTCGCCGTGGTTGGCGCCCCGCAGCAGGTAGCGGGTGCTGTCCGCTCCCGCAGCGAGCAGTGCCTGGTGCAGCCGTTGGGTCTGGCTGGGTGCGATGAGCACATCCGCGGTGCCGTGCAACAGCAGGAAGGACGGTTCCGTCGCGTTCGCGTGCAGGTAGGTGACCGGATCGGCGGTCATGGCGGCGAGGTACCCGCCGGCCGACTCGCCCCAGACCGCGACACCGCGCGGGTCGATCCCGTAGTCGTCGGCGTGCGCGACGAGGTGGCCGAGGGCGGCGCGGATGTCCTGAATCGAATCGATGTAGGACGCGTTGCTGGTGGTCGTCCGGTACTCGACGCTGGCCACCACGAACCCGGACTCGGCGACGAAGGCACGCCGGGCGTACGCGTTCACCCGGTTGGAGAAGATGAACGCGCCGCCCGGCAGGAAGACCGCCAGCGGCAGCAGCTGTTCGGTCGCCGGACGAAGGATGTCGAGCTTGAGTTCCGGCACCGCGCGGTAGGCGATGTCGTCGAATCGGCGCGGTTCGACGGCGAGGGCCAGGGACTGTCAAACGAGGCCGTCGATCATCAGGCGGACGGTGAAGTCGAAGCGGTCGTGGCCGGTGCCGGAGGTCAGTTCGGCGGCGTAGCGCTTGGTTTGGGGGAAGGTGTCGGGCAGCGCGGCGAAGCGGCGCAGTATCTCGTCGCGGCCGGGGCGCCGGTTTTCCAGGGACGCCTCGAGGCAGTACGCGTTGACGTAGAGCGTCAGCGCGTCGATCGCCCAGGCGGCGGTCTGCGGGGCGATGTCGCCGGCCAGCAGGATGGCGAGCATGCCCTCGCTGAGACGCAGCGTGTCCAGGTTGGACGGGGCCGCGGCGAAGGCGGCCTGGGAGATGCCGGGGTAGCGAAGGTACTGGTCGCGCAGCTGGGCGCAGACGCCGACGATCTGCTCCCGCCAGGCGCCGGGGTCGGGCTCGGGCAGGTCGATCTCGGCGCACAGCCGGCCGATGAGCAGCTCGTCCAGGTCCTCCTTGTTGACCACATGGGCGTAGAGCGACGACGAGCCCGTCTCGAGCGCGGTGGCCAGGCGCCGCATCGTGAGCGCGTCATATCCCTCGCGCGCCACGATGCCGAACGCGGTGTCGATGATGGCGTCGACGGTGATCGGCTGCTTGCTCCCGCGGGACGGGCCGCGCCGGGCCGTGGGCGGGCTCGCGACGGTGCCGAACTGGTGCCGTGCCGCGCGCCGTTCCTCGGGAGTCGGTGACATTCCCGCAGTCTAGCGAACCGGCGAGCAGTGTTCCGCATCATACGAACGCCGCTCGTATTAATACGAGCACCGTTCTATGCTGGAACGGTGCTCGTATTCACAGATCGCCAACCTCAGTCGCTGCGGACGGCCTGGGTCGCCCTGGCCGGATTGTCCGCCGTGTTCCTCTTCGAGATGCTCGACAACTCGATCCTCAACGTCGCGCTGCCCACGATCGGCCGTGAGCTGCACGCCTCCACCGTCGCCCTGCAGTGGGTGACCGGCGCGTACGCGGTCGTCTTCGGTGGTTTGATGCTGGTCTTCGGCGCGATGGCCGACCGGTTCGGCCGCCGTCGGATCATGCTCATCGGGCTGGCGCTGCTCGGCCTCACCAGCCTGGCGACCGCGTTCGTCACCACCGCCGAGCAGCTCATCGCCGTCCGGGCGGTGATGGGCGTCGCCGCCGCGATGACCACCCCCGGGTCGATGGCGCTGGCCTTCCGGCTGTTCGAGGACGACGGCCTGCGCGTCCGCGCGACGACGCTGATCTCGACCGTGGGCCTGATCGGGCTCGCGATCGGCCCGACGGCGGGTGGCTTCGTGCTCTCGTTCGCGCCCTGGCAGGTGCTGCTGCTGGTGAACGTGCCGATCGCCGTGCTCGCGATGATCGGCATCCGGGCCGGCATCGCCGCCGACGACGCCGCCGACCTGCACCGCGACCCGGTGGACGCCGGCGGGGCGGTGCTCGGCACGGCGACGATCGTGCTCGCGCTGGTCGCACCCACGCTGTTCGTGAACGAGGGCACCGGATCGTGGGCGCCGTGGGCGGTCACCGCCGCGTCCGTCCTGGCCGCGATTCTCTTCGTCGCCCGCCAGCGCTCGGCCCGGTTTCCGCTGCTCGACCTCAAGCTCGTCGCTCGCCCGCTCGTCTCCGCCGGCCTGGCCTACAAGGCCGCGGCCGGGATGGCGATCGCCGGCCTCGGCTACCTGGTGACGCTGCAACTGCAGCTCGCCTGGGGATGGTCGCCCGCACTCGCCGCCCTCGGCATGCTGCCGCAGGTCGTCGTGCTCATCGCCGGCGGCGCGTTCGTCGGCCCGTTCGTCGAGCGGGTCGGTCTCGACCGGGCCGCGTGGCTCAGCGCTTCCTCCGTCGTGGCCGGCCTCGCGGTCTACGGGCTGCTGAGCCGTTTCGGGTACGTCTGGGTCGCGGTCGCCCTGGTGCTCGTGGCGGCCGGGCTGCGCGTGGTCGGCGTCGTGGCCGCGGTCAACGTGCTGCGCGGCCTGCCGAAGAACCGGACCACGATCGGCGCGGCGCTCACCGACACCGCCAGCGAGGTCACCTCCGGCGCCGGCATCGCGGTCACCGGCACCATCCTCGCCGCGCTGTTCACCGGCGACATCGCCAGCGCGCATTGGAGTGCCCTGCAGGCCGCGGAGTTCGAGCGGGCGGTCACCATCTCGGGTCTCGCGCTCACCGTCGTCGCCGCGGCACTGGTCGGCTGGGCTTTCCTCCGTACGCGCAAGGCCGGAGGCCCGATTTAGGTATGTCGCGTCAGGTACTGTGCCTGATACAGTAGTCGCTGTGATTGAGGAAACGGGCGTGGATGTGCTCGCGGCCGACCTGCTGCGCGGCCATACCGACACGATCGTGCTGGCGGTTCTGCGCGGCGACGACCGGTACGGGTTCGAGATCTTCAAGCGGATCCGGGACGCGACCGGCGGTCGGCACGAGATCAAAGAGGCAACGCTGTATGCGACGTATCGGCGGCTGCTGAAGGACGGTCTCATCGAGGCCTATTGGGGCGACGAGAGCCAGGGCGGCCGGCGCAAGTACTACCGGATCACCGACGCCGGGCGGGCGGTGTATCGCCGCAACGTCGCGGCCTGGGCACTCACTCGCGACCTCATCGACACCCTGCTCGAGCTGGACCGGAACGCCGGTCCCCGCGATTCGGCCTCCGGAAGGTGATCATCGTGACCAACCCCAGCGACACCGCGGACGTCCATCGGCTGCTCGACGAGGCGTTCGCGGGCATCGAGATGACCCCCGAACGGCAAGATCTCAAAGAGGAGGTACGCGCCAATCTGGTCGCCCGGACCGCCGAGCTGCAGACCGAGGGCCTCTCCGGCGGCGCCGCCGCCCGCCGGGCCATGGAGGAACTCGGCGACATCCACTCGATCATCGAGGGGACGGAGTCCTCCGCGTACGGGGCGAGCACGCTGCTCCGGGTCCGGCCTCGTCCGGCGTTCGTGCTGCGCACGGTGATCCTCTCGGCGATCGGGGTCACCGGGCTGGCCGTGCTGGCGCTGGCCGCCACGGCCGGTGGGGTAGCGCTGGCCGGCGAGGCGGTCGCGGCGCTCGTCGTCGCGCTGGCCGGCGGTGCCATCACCGCCGACGCGCTGCATCAGGAGACCACCAGCAACCATCCCATGCCTTCAAACCGAGCCATCCTGTACGGCGCGGGAGCGGCGCTGACGCTCGCCGGGCTGGGATGCGGCTGGCTCTACCTGCGCGGCGCCGATCTCGCCTGGGTCTTCGCCGGCGCGGTGCTGGTGGTGGCCGGCGTCGGGATCCTGTCCTACCTCGGCGCGACCCAGACGAACCGGCACAAGCAGTGGGTGATGCGCATGGCCGAGTCGCACGCGGCGATCGGCGACCGTTTCTCCGAGGACCCCTCGGCCGCGGCCCGGTTCGGCATCTACACCCTGGTCATCTGGCTGATCGCGATTGCGGTCTTCGTCCTGCTGACCCTGACCGTGGGCTGGCTGTGGTCGTGGCTCGCGATCGTCGGCGGCCTGGTGATCATGATGATCCTGGTCGCCCGCATGTTGTTCGTGACCGAGTCCTGATTTTCGCAAGACCGTGGCCGCGGTGCGCCAACACCGCGGCCACGTGTGACACACCGGAGTCGTGGACTACCGTGCGTGCCCGCAAACAATCACGGTAGCTCAGCGCCTCCTTCACCTTTCCTTGAAGGAGAACACCATGCCCACACCGGCACCCGCCATCGAGGCGGTGGAGCTGACCAAGACGTACGGGAAAATGGTCCATGCCCTGACCGGCCTGAGCTTCACGGTCGAACCCGGCATCGTCTTCGGCCTCCTCGGCCCGAACGGCGCCGGCAAGTCGACCACCGTCCGCATCCTCACCACCCTGAGCCGGCCGGACAGCGGCGAGGCCCGGGTCTGCGGTCTCGACGTGGTCCGGCACCCCGAACGGGTCCGGCGCCTCATCGGGTACGTCTCGCAGAAGCCCGGCTTCGATCCGATGGCCACCGGCCTCGAGAACCTGGTCCTCCAGGGGCGCGTGCACGGCGCCTCGGCCCGGGATGCCCGCTCGCGCGCGGCCGGGCTGCTGGAACGGTTCGGCCTGGCCGCGGCCGGTCGCCGGCTGACCGGCACCTGGTCGGGCGGCATGCAGCGCAAGCTCGACGTGGCCATGGGCCTGATGCACCGGCCGCGCGTGCTGTTCCTGGACGAGCCGACCACCGGCCTCGACCCGGAGGCGCGCATGGAGCTGTGGGCGGAGATCGCCCGGCTGGCCCGGCAGGACGGGCTGACCGTGCTGCTCACCACGCATTACCTGGAAGAGGCCGACCACCTGGCGGCGCGGCTGGCCATTGTGGACGCCGGCCGGGTGGTCGCTTCGGGTACGCCCGACCAGCTCAAGAGCGAGCTGGGCGGGGACACGATCCGGGCCGGTCTGGCCCGGCAGTCCGACGTGTTGCGGGCTCGCGCCCTGCTCGAGACGGTCGCCGGAGTCGGTTCCGTGGTCGCCGAGGGCGGGGCGTTGCAGGCTCGGGTCGCCGACGGACCCGGCACGCTCCCCACGGTGCTCGCGGCGCTGAACCACGCCGGGATCGAGCTGGCCTCGGTCGGGGTGGCCCGGCCGTCGCTCGACGACGTGTACCTGCACCACGCCGGGCGCAGCTTCGGTGAGGCCGACCGGGTGGCGGTGGCGGCATGACACTCGCTCTGACCCACGCCCGACTGCTGACCGGGCGCTCGCTGCGCACCCTGTCCCGCCAGCCGGCGTACCTGCTGTTCACGCTGGTCCAGCCGATGGTCTGGCTGCTGCTGTTCGGCCAGTTGTTCCGGCGCATCGCGGAGCTGCCCGGCTTCGGCGGCAACTACCTGGACTACCTCACCCCCGGCGTCGTGGTGATGACCGCGATGATGTCCGCCGGCTGGGCCGGCACGTCGATCGTGCAGGACATGGAACGCGGGGTGATGGACCGCACCCTGACCTCCCCCATCCGCCGCGGCGCCCTGGTCACGGCGGGCCTGACCCACCAGGCCCTGGTCACCGTCGTCCAGTCACTGATCATGTTCGCCACCGGCCTGCTGGCGGGCGCCCGCTACCCCGGCGGCGGCACCGGCGTGCTGGTCGTGCTGGCCTGCGCGGTCCTGATCGCCCTGATCTTCGCCGGCCTCTCCAACGCGACCGCGCTCGTGGTCCACCAGCAGGAGGCGCTCATCGCCGTCTCCCAGTTCCTGGTGCTGCCGCTGGCCTTCCTGTCCTCAATCATGATCGCGCCCGAGCTCATGCCGGGGTGGGTCGCGCGGGTGGCCCGCTTCAATCCGGTGGACTGGGCGGCGGTGGCCAGCCGGGAGGCCCTGAAGGCGAACCCGGACTGGGGTCTGGTGGCCGGGCGAGTGGCGCTGCTGGCGGCACTCGCGGCGGTGATGGCGTGGGTGGCGGCGCGCGCTTATCGCTTCCACCAGCGTTCCCTGTAAGCCCGGTCGCGGAACTACGCCGGCGGATCCATCGGCAGCCGGCGGAGAGCCGGGCCCTGAGGGCCCGGCTCTCCAGTCACCCGGTTCGGCGCACTACCGTGACCGATGCTCGAGTTCGCCGACCGCCCGTGCTGCGCTGCTGTATTCAGCCGCTTTGCTGCGTGGCCGGGCCGCCGGGGCGGTCGGGTATCGCCTGCCGGTGCTGGGCCTTCGGAGCGCCACCGATCTCGGCGCTGATCACGGCGGCGGCCACCAGGCAGAAGCCGACGACGATCAGCCACGTCAGCAGGGCGAACGTGATACCGATGATGCCGTAGCGGGTGGCGTTGTTCTCGATCACCCGAGGCATCCACAGCGCCGAGTACAGGCCGAGTATCGCGCTGCCCGCGGCGATGACGACCGAGCCCGGTAGCAGCCGCCGGATCGGGATCCGCCGGGACAGCAACAGGCTNTGCAGGATGAGCCAGACCGCNGTGTTGGCGACGACGCGCACCACGAACGCGAGGACCGAGCCGGCCGGCGCGTGGCGCAACAGGCCGACCAGCAGCGACAGGACCAGGAACGAGGCGATGAACAGGCCGATCGCGGTCATGCCGCTGAGCGTGCCGCGCAC
>NZ_KB903323.1 GCF_000379645.1 Paractinoplanes globisporus DSM 43857 | reverse complement strand
TCACGGCCAAGGGGTCCGGACTGTCGCTTCTGTCGAGCAGCGGCGGCTTCCCGACCGGGCAGCCGGCCGCCGCGCGGTACCGCGCGGTCGCGCCCGGCTCCATCGACCTGTCCTCCCAGACCGACTACGCCTGCCTGCACACGACGCCCCCGTGCGCGGTTCCGATCGCGCTGTGGGCGGTGCACGTCCAGGTCGTGGACGTGTCGCACAGCGGCGGGCAGACCGTCACGACGACCACCGCGGACAACGGCCGCGCGCTCAGCCTGCGCGTCGGTGACACGCTCGTGGTGAGCCTGCCCAGCCAGTACGACCCACCCCCGAGCANCANCGGCGGGGTACTCGTCCAGCGCGACGTGAGCGGTGGCTATCCCACGAACCAGCCGCTNGTCGTCCACTACGTCGCCGCGGCGCCGGGACANGCGGACGTGACGACGAACACCGACTACCCGTGCGACCACGACCCGACCCCGTGCCCGGGACCGATCATGCGGTGGACGATCCACGTCACGGTGACGGCCTGACGCGTCGGGACGGCTCCACATCTGGTTACTGTGGGTGCATCTTCCCGTACGCCTCAGCTAGCGGCAGTGGGTTGATGTAGTCGCGGTAGGCGTGGATTTGGCCGTTCCGGAGATGGAAGACGGCTATCACTGACTGGTCCAGTGGGGCGCCGGTTTTGAGGACTGTGGCGTGGACGTCGTATTCGACTATGACGACGTCGGGGTCGGTGGTTTCGTGGATCACTACGTTGCGGTAGTCGTCGAATCTGAGGAAGCCCTGGGCCACCCTGGTCAGGTGGGCGCGGATCTCGGCGTGGCCCTGGACGCGGGCGGGCGCGCCCGGTGGGCGGTACGGCCACTCGATGTAGCCGTCGGGCGCCATGAGGGCCACCAGCGCCTCGACATCCAGAGAGCGGCCGGCCCGTAGTGCACGCTCGACGATCTCGCGGGACGTGACGGTCATGTTGAACGAGCGTAGAACGAAAGAGAGGCTCGGTCAACGGCCGTAGAATGAGCGTGTGACGGAACCGAGCCCGCGGCTGACCCGGGCGCAGCAGCGACGGCAGACCGAGGGGAAGATCCTCGCCGCGGCTCGGCAGATGTTCGCCGAGCTCGGCTTTGAGCGCACGACCATCCGGGCCGTCGCGAAGGCGGCCGGCGTGGACGGCGGCCTGGTCATGCACTACTTCGGGACGAAGGACGAGCTCTTCGCCCGGGCCGCCGAGCCATCCACCGGCGAGCTGACCGGCGCCGCCCCGGGGGAGATGGCCGAGGCCCTGCTCACCTCGCTGGCCACCCGGCTGGACGGCGAACCCGTCGCCTCCCTGGCCCTGCTGCGGTCGATGCTCACCAACCCCGACGCCGCCACACGCTACCGCGCCGCCGCCGAACCCCAGCTCGGCCAGATCGCCGCCGGGATCCCGGCCGACGACGCCCGGCTGCGCGCCGGCCTGCTCAGCGCCATCGTCCACGGCGTCATCATCGAGCGCTACCTCCTCCGGTTCGGGAGTCTGACCGACGCTTCGCCGGAGGAGATCATCGAGCTGCTCCGGCCCTGCTTTCAGCTCTTGGCCGCCGAACAAACACGCGCCGAGCAGCACGAATCCGCGGTGAATCCGCCGTGAAACCGGCCGCGCGCACTCTTCCCGGGAAAGCGAAACTCATCGGGAGGGAGCGGCGGCATGACCAGCGCAATCGCGGTCGACGGGCTGCGGAAGTCATTCGGGAGCACGAAGGTCCTCGACGGCATCGACTTCGAGGTCGCCGAGGGGACCACGTTCGCGCTGCTCGGGCCGAACGGGTCGGGTAAGACGACGACCGTGCAGATCCTGTCCACTTTGATCCATTCCGACGGCGGGCAGGTGCGGGTCGCCGGGCACGACCTGGCCGGCGAACCGCAAAAAGTACGCGGGGCGATCGGGGTGACCGGCCAGTTCTCGGCCGTCGACGACCTGCTCACCGGCGCGGAGAACCTGATGCTGATGGCCGACCTGCACCACCTCGACCGGGCGGAGGGCCGGCGCCGGACCGAGGAGTTGCTCGACCAGTTCGATCTCGGCGAGGCGGCCAAGCGGCTCGCGTCGACCTACTCCGGGGGCATGCGGCGCCGCCTCGACCTGGCGATGACGCTGATCGGCCGGCCGCGCGTGATCTTCCTGGACGAGCCGACGACCGGGCTCGATCCGCGGAGCCGCCGGATGATGTGGCAGACCGTGCGGGATCTCGTGGCCGGCGGCGTCACGATCTTCCTGACCACGCAGTACCTGGAGGAGGCCGACCAGCTCGCCGACCGGATCGCGGTGCTCGACGGGGGCAAGCTCGTCGCGGTGGGCACCCCCGAGGAGCTCAAGCGGGGGCTGCCCGGCGGGCACGTGCGCCTGACGTTCCCGGATGCGGCGACCCTGCAAGCCGCGGCCCGGGTCCTCAACAACCAACCCGACGACGAGACACTCACGATCGATGTGCCCGGCAGCGGCGTCCGCGAACTGCGGCTGCTGCTGGACAAGCTGGACCAGGCCGGTGTCGAGGTGGCGGACCTCTCCCTGCACACGCCCGATCTCGACGACGTCTTCCACGCCCTCACCGAGCGCGCCGAGGTGACCCGATGAGCGACGCGATGACGATGGTGCGCAGGAACTTCCGGCACACCCAGCGCAACCCGGGCGCGATCATCATGACGATCGGGCTGCCGGTCGTACTCCTGCTGCTGTTTGTCGGGGTTTTCGGAGGAGCGCTGCAGGCCGGCTCCCGGTCCGGAACCGACTACATCAACTACGTCGTGGCCGGTGTGCTGCTGATGACCGTCGGTTACGGCGCCACGACGACCGCGCTCGCGGTGAACCGGGACGTCACCACCGGGGTCATCGCCCGGTTCCGGACGATGGCGATCTCCCGCGCGTCGGTGCTGACCGGGCACGTCGTCGGGTCGACGGTACGCACGCTGCTCAGCGCGGTGCTGGTGGTGCTCGTCGCGTTCGCCCTCGGGCTGCGGGTCCACGGCGGCCCGCTCGGCTGGCTCGCCGCGGCCGGCCTCCTCGCGCTGCTCACGATCGCCATGACCTGGCTGGGCGTGGCCGCCGGGCTGTCCGCCAAGACGGCCGAGGGCGTGGCCCCGTTCACCCTGGTCATCCAGCTGCTGCCGTTCCTGAGCAGCGCGTTCGTGCCGCCGGAGTCGATGACCGGAGCCGTGCGCTGGTTCGCCGCGCACGAGCCGTTCACGCCCATCATCGACACGCTGCGCGGGCTGCTGCTCGGCACCTCGGTCGGCGACCGCTGGCTCGTCGCGGTCGGCTGGTGCCTGGTGCTCGCCCTGCTCGGCTATGTGTGGGCGCGCGCGCTGTTCAGGCGCGATCCCAACCGGTGACGAAGATCATCAAGACCCAGGCCGGCGTACGCGGAGACGGCCGACGCGTACGCCGCCGGGTCGGCTTCCATCGCGACCGAGCGCGCCCAGGCGAGCGACATGGTCGGCTGGAAGTCCTGCCGTACGCCGAATCGCTCCGCCAACGCGATCAGGTGCGCCTTGGCGCCGGCGTCCTCGGTCGAGACCGCGATGGCCAGGGCGAGCGTGCCGCAGCCGGGAAAATCCGCGGCCGACGCCGAGGGAAGCATCGCCGACAGCATGCCCGGCAGCGCCCCGGCGACGTCGGCGACCAGGTCGAGCCGTCCGTGCCGGGCATGGGCGACCACGGCGACCGCCGACACCTCCAGCGCCCACCGATCGTGGGTGTCCCGGAGCTGGTCGACGGCCTCCCGCCACAGTTCGAGGCCGCCGTCGATGTCGCCCCGGGAAAGAAGGATCTCGGCGCGGGCGCAGGCGTCGAACATCCGGCGGCCGGACTCCTCGAGCAGATCCGCGTCCCCGAGGTGGTCCAGTCCCTGCTCCGCCTCCTCGAACGCGCCGCGCTGCAGGTTGGCCAGCACGATCGCCCACCGGGCCCGCGCCGCACTGGGCCAGGCGCCGAGCTCCTCCATGAGTGACAACGCGGCGTTCAGATGGAGGTACGCCTCCCGTCCCGGGTCCACTTGCAGGCACAGCTCCCCGATCCGGGAGTGCGCGAGCGCCCGCATCCACGGGCCGGCGTCTCCCGTACGGTCGAGCATCCGCCGCGCCGACTCCAGCGCGCTGTCCAGATCGTTCGCGCTCTCGGCCAGGTAGCTGTGTGCGAAGTTGGCCGCCCCAGCGACCAGCGGCCGCTCACTGTCGCACAGCTCCCGCAGCGCCGCCAGGTTCGGCGCGCACAACGCGATCTGGGCGGCACCGACCATGGTGTCCGGGTCGGGCGGCGGCAGCCGGCGCAGCGTGACCAGCGCCCGGAGCGGCCGCGGCCCGCGGATGAGGAAGGCGCTCATCGCGCACCACACCGCCGCCGCCCGGGTCGCCTCGATGAGATCCGGCGCGGGCCGCAGCCGGGAGAGCGCCGGCGGCACATCGGCCGCGAGTCCCGCGAGCCGCGACAGGTTCGAGTCGGTGACCCACAAGGTGCCGAGCAGCGATGCCGCCGCCGCGATCGTGGCGTTGTCGTCCCGGTCGAAGGCGTACCGCAGCGCCTGCAGCAGGTTGTCCTGCTCCGCGCGGATCGCGTCGACGGCCCGGACGATCTCCGTGTCGAGACCCGAGTCGGGCTGCCGCATCGCGCAGTCACGCACCCACTCGAGGAACCGGTCGACGACCCGCTCGGTCTCCCCGGCCTCCTCCCGGCGCGCCACCCCGAACTCGCGCACGGTCTCCAGCATCCGCAGCCGGGTGCCCGCCTCCCCCTCGACCACCTGCAGCAACGACTGGTCCACGAGCCGCTCGACAATGCCGTCGTCCCCGGTCACGAACGCCGCCGCGTCCGCCGTGAATCCCCCCGAAAACACCGATAGCGTACGCATCGCCGACTGCGCCCCGGGTTCGAGCAGATGCCAGCTCCAGTCGATCACCGCGTGCAACGTCCGATGCCGCTCGGGCGCGTCCCGCCCACCCCCACGCAGCAGCGCGAACCGGTCGTCGAGCCGCTTGTTGATCTCGTCGACCGACATCACGCGTACGCGTGCCGCTGCCAACTCCGCGGCGAGCGGAAGCCCGTCCAACGAAGCGCACAACTCCCGCACCTCGGTGGGCGGAAGGCCGGCCGCAGGCCGAGCCGCCCGCGCACGCTGCGAAAACAACGCCACCATCGTCGTCAGGTCCAGGTGCGGAAGCGGATAAACCGCCTCCGAGGACAACCCGAGCGGCGCCCGGCTGGTGATCAGGATCCGCATCTCGGGAGTTCGAAAAACCAGCTCCCGTACGAGGTCAGCAGCCCCCGAAAGCACGTGCTCGCAGTTGTCCAACACGAGCAACCCGGCCCCGAGCGCCGTCACGATCCCGTCCACCGGCGACGGCGCGTCCCCCACGCCCACGGCCGACGCGACCTCCCCCAGGACATCGTCGTCCGTCGCCACGCCCGCGAGCTCCACAAAGTGCACGACCCGCTGCGGTGCCTCCCGCGCCACCGCGTGCGCGAGGCGAGTCTTCCCGAGCCCGCCGGCCCCGACGACCGACGTCACCCGGGCCTCCCGCAGCAGCCCGAGGACGGCCGCGATGTCCCCCGCCCGCCCCAGCAACGAATTCGGCTCGTGCCGCACCCCGCTCCGCAACACCGGCGCGTCGGCGGCCAACAGCTCCCGCTGCACCTGCTGAAGCGCCGCCCCCGGATCACTGCCCAGCTCGTCCCGCAGGCTCCGCCGATACTCCTCGTACCGCTCGAGCGCCGCCGAGTTCCCCACCACGGCCGCCTCGCAACGCAAGAGCTCGACCAGCAGCTCTTCGTCCCGGGTGCGTTCCTTCGCGAGCTCGGTCAGCGCCCCCAACGCCTCCCCCGCCAGCCCGAGCCGCGACAGGGCCAGCCCCTTGGCCCGCTCCAATTCCCCGCGCGTGTCACAACGTGCCGCCCTCAATTCCCCCAGCGGCCCGTCTCCCCCGGCTTCCGCCCCCTCGAACAGCGCAAGCCCCGCCTCGGCACTCGCCAACGCCGCCGCGTGCTCTCCCGCCCCCGCGAACCGCCGGCTCTCCGCCACCCTGACCAGCACCGCCGCCACGTCGACCTGCTCCTCGTCGAGCGCAAGCCGATACCCGCTGGCCGTACTGACGACAACCTCGGACCCCACCACGGCCCGCACCCGAGACACCAACGTCTGCAACGCCTTGGCCGGATGCTCAGGCAGCTCCTCGGCCCACAACGACTCCACCAGCCGCCCGGCCCCGCACCCCACCCTCAGCTCCTCGGCAAGCAACGCCAGCAGGCCACCGAGCCGCCCCCCGCGGATGGCCACCCCATCCCAGGAAACCGCCCCCAACAGCCTCAGCCGAACCACACCCGCCACGCTATCCACCCCACCCTGCACCCAGCGATCCCCGGCGAGTGCGATGCATCCAATAAGCTGATAATATAGTCAGGTTATTGGATAAGTCGCGGCTACCTCGAAGGACGAAGCAACCATGAGCAGAGCTGCCGCGCCACCCCTCATGGCCATCTTCCGCAGCCAGGTCCAGGCAGAGATTCTCACGCTGGTCATGCTCTCGCCCGGTCGGCACTCGATGTCCGACCTGGCTACCAAGCTTGATACTCCCTATGCCACGGTCCATCGGGAAGTGGAGCGCCTCGTCGACGCCGGTCTGATCAAAGACAGTCGCGTCGGACGCTCCCGGCTTCTGAGCCCCAATACGGCCAGCCCCGCTTACCGACCGCTCCGCGACCTCGTGCTCGTCGCGTTCGGTCCCCGAGAGGTCATCACACAAGAGTTCAGTAACCTGGACGGCCTCGAAGGTCTCCTGATCTACGGCTCCTGGGCCGCCCGATACAGCGGCCAGGACGGCCCAGAGCCCGGCGACATCGACGTCCTTGTCATCGGCAACGTGGATCGAGACGACGCCTACGACGCCGCCGAACGAGCACAAGACCGCCTGGAGCGCGAGGTGAACCCTCAGTTCTTCACCACTGCCCGCTGGCACGAAGGCAACACCCCGTTCCTCACCGAAGTGAAGCAGCGCCCGCTGGTCACGTTGATAGCGCCGCCCAAACCCACCCAGACAACCGTCGAGACCCGGAGTGAGACGCAATGAGCTGGCCGAAAAGGCATTGACGGCCGTTCTCCGGCAACAGGGCCTCCGGCCGACCCGCGAAGGCGGTCACGAGGTGGTCATCCGAGCGGCGGAGGCCCAACTCGTGCCACCCGCCGGACCGATTCTGCGTCCCTACCGGCGCCTCCGTCGCATCCGCGGTGGTGGTGACTACCAAGCCTCCGAAGGCGCCGTAAACCCGGAAGACATCGAAGCGGACCTTCCCGTCGCGGAAAGGATCGTCGACTCCGCCGCCGATGTCGTGCCTCATATGCCGGTTTTCACGCCGCGCCGCTAGGAAGCTCGCGGGCCGGGCATCAGGGCTTTCAGGATGCTTTCAGCGGCCCATCAGCGGTTCCCCGCACCCTGACATCGCCCGTTGATCGGTCCCGGTCGACGTGCGCACGGGGGCTGGAGGGCCGCGATGCACCTACCTCGGAGGACACACACTCGGACGTGGGCGCTCGTCGCCGCCGTCGCCATCGCGCTCCTCGGGCTGCCGGCGCCCGCGCAGTCCGCGCCGTCCGCGCCGTCCGACCCGGCCAACCCGGCCGACGTTCAGCCGGTCTGTGACACGGCGCAGGTCGGACATGTCACCTGCTTCGCCCTGCGCCGCGCCGACGTGGGCGGCGGTCAGGGGCTGCAACGCGCGCTCGCCCCGGCCGGCTTCGGAGCGGACGATCTGCGTTCGGCGTACGGCCTTCCGCCCGACGGCGGCGCCGGGCAGACGGTCGCCATCGTGGATGCGTACGACGACCCCAACGCCGAGGCCGATCTGGCCGTCTACCGCGCGCAGTTCGGCCTGCCCGCGTGCACCTCGGCCGACGGCTGCTTCCGCAAGGTCGACCAGCGCGGCGGCACCGGTTACCCGAACCGCGACTCCGCCTGGGCCGGCGAGATCTCGCTCGACCTGGACATGGTGTCGGCCGCCGCGCCCCTCGCGCACCTCGTGCTGGTCGAGGCGGACAGCAACCGGAACGAGGACATGCTGGCCGCGGTGGACCAGGCCGTCGCGCAGGGGGCGAAGTTCGTCTCCAACAGCTACGGCGAGGTGTACACCGGCAGCGACGAGGACCCGTCCGAGACGACCGACCTGGATGCGCACTACAACCACCCGGGCGTCGCGATGGTGGCCGCCTCCGGCGATCGCGGCTTCGGTGTGGTGTACCCGGCCGCGTCCCAGTTCGTGACGGCGGCCGGCGGCACCTCGCTGGTCCGCGACGACAGCGTCCGCGGCTTCTCCGAAACGGTCTGGAACAACGCCTACGGCGCGCCGGGCAGCGGCTGCTCGGCGTTCGAACCGAAGCCGGCGTTCCAGAACGACACCGGCTGCGATATGCGCGCGATCGCCGACGTGGCGGCCGTATCCGATCCGCTCACCGGCGTCGCGGTCTATGACACGTACGGCGTCGAAGGTTTTGGTTGGGGCGTTTTCGGCGGCACCAGCGTCGCGGCACCGATCATCGCCGGCGTCTACGCGGTGGCCGGCACGCCGGCACCGAACACCTACCCCAATTCCTATCCGTACGCCCACCGCACCGCCCTCAACGATGTGACCTCGGGGAACAACGGCTCCTGCACGACCTCGTACCTGTGCACCGCCGGCGCCGGATACGACGGCCCGACCGGCCTCGGCACCCCGGCCGGCCCGGAGGCGTTCGCGATCGGCCCGCACGGCACCCTCACCGGCACAGTGACCGACAGCGCCACCGGCACGCCGATCGGCGGGGCCGCGGTTCGCGCCGGCGGCAGCTCGACGATCACCGACGCGCAAGGGCGGTACACGCTCGTGCTGCCCGCCGGCACGGACGACGTGACCGTCGACGCGTACGGATACACCGGGGCGAACGCGTCCGGCGTGATCATCGCCGACGGCGCGACCATCACCAGAGACATCGCGCTCGACCCGTTGCCCCGCTCCACGATCAGCGGGACGGTGACCGACGGCTCCGGGCACGGCTGGCCGCTGTCCGCGAAGATCACCGTGGACGGGGTGCCGGGCGGGCCGGTGTTCACCGACCCGTACACCGGGCGCTACAGCCTCGCGCTCCCCCGGGGCCGGACGTACACGGCGCACGTGACCGCCAACTACCCCGGGTATCAACCGGTCGACTTGAGCCTGCCGCTCGGTTCCGACGACGTACACCGGGATCTGTCGGTGCCGATCGATGCCGCCGATTGCACGGCACCCGGCTGGACGACGCACTACGCGGGTGTCCACGAAACCTTCGACTCCACCGACACGCCGGCGGGCTGGACGGTCGGCTACGCCACCCCGCCCGAGGCCGATGGCTGGCATTTCGACGACCCGAAGACGTACCGGAACCGCAGCGGCGGCACCGGCCACTTCGCGATGGCGGACAGCCTCGGTAACCTCAAGCGCGAGGACACGACCCTCACCTCACCGGAGACGGATCTGTCCGGTGTGGACGATCCGGCGCTCAGTTTCGACACCGAATACCTCCCCTACTTCGGCCCCTCGACGGCCGACGTCGAGGTCAGCGCCGACGGCGGCACGACCTGGGCCGACGTCTGGCACCACGACACCGACGCGCTGGCCGGGCCGGCGCACGTGGACATCCCGCTGCCCGGCGCGGCCCACGCCGCGCGGGTCGTCGCCCGCTTCCACTACACCGCCACCACCGCGACCTGGTGGCAGCTGGACAACGTGCTGCTCGGCACGCGCAGCTGCGACAAGGTCGGCGGCGGGCTGGTGCTGGGCCGGGTGACCGACGCGAACACCGGCGCCGGTGTCGGCGGCGCCACGGTGGCCAGTGTGGACGTTCCGGCGGACAAGGGCACGAGCGCCGGCGACGGCTCTTACTGGATGTTCTCCTCCGCCACCGGCGGCCACCCCTTCACGGCTGCTCGGCGCGCATACAGCACGGTGACGCACACCGTGAACGTGGCCGCGGAATCGATCACCCGCAGCGACGTCGCGCTGCCGGCCGGTCGCGTCGCGGCCTCACCGGCGACCATCGGCAAGACGGTCGCCTGGGCCACGCCCACCACGGCCAAGCTGACGCTCACGAACACCGGGACCGCGCCGGCCACCGTGTCGCTGGCCGAACAGCCGGGCAACTTCCAGCTGCTCGCCCGCGGCGGCGCGGCACCGCAGGTGGTGAAGACGAAGGTCACGCCGCTCGCGCTGTCCGCCACCGCTTCCGCGAAGCCGGCCACCGCGGCTCCGGCCGACGTCAACCCGTCCGCCGCGCCGTGGACCTCGATCGCCGACTACCCGGTGCCGATCCAGGACAACCTGGTCGACGTGTTCGGCGGGAAGGTCTACTCCGCGTACGGCTGGGACGGGACCGCCTATGTCGCGGACCTCTACGTGTACGACCCGGACACCGGCACCTGGACCAAGCAGGCCCGGGCGGCGGACATCCGCGAGGCGCCGGTCGGCGGCTTCATCGCGGACCGGTTGTACGCGACCGGCGGCTGGGGCGCCGACCGCCAGCCCGACCCGAAGACCGAGGCGTACGACCCGGACACGAACACCTGGACGACGGTCGCGGACAATCCGCAGCCGGCGGCCGGGGCCGGATCGGCAACCCTGAAGAGCCGGCTGTACGTGATCGGCGGGTGCAACCGGTCCAGCTGCGGCCGCACCGACGTGCACGTGTACGACCCGGCGACCGACTCCTGGACCACCGCGGCCGACTACCCCGAGCCGATCTCCTGGCCGTCGTGCGGCGCCCTGGCCGGCAAGGTCTACTGCGCCGGCGGCACGACCACCGACGCGGGGGTGGCGCACACCTACGTCTACGACCCGGCCACGAACGCCTGGACCCAACGCGCCTCGATGCCGGCCGATCTCTGGGCCTCCGCACACGCCGCGGCGAACGGCCGCTTGCTGGTCTCCGGCGGAGCCATCGACGACGGCGTCGCCATAACCAACCAGGGCTACGCGTACGACCCGGCGGCCGACACGTGGACCAGCCTGCCGAACTCGAACGACACGCTCTACCGCGGCGGCAGCGCCTGCGGCCTGTACCGGATTGGCGGCGTGCCCGCCGGCCTGTTCGTGGCCCCGCTGCCCCGTTCCGAGGTGCTGCCCGGTTTCACCGACTGCGCCCCGGTCGCGGACGTGCCGTGGCTCTCCGAGAGCGCCACCCAGGTGACCATCCGCCCCGGCGGCCACACCACGGTCACCCTGACCCTGGACCCCACCGTCGCGTCGATCACCCAGCCCGGGACGTACCCGGCATCCCTGGTCCTGACCACCGACACGCCGTACCAGACCCCACCGGTGGACGTCACCATGACGGTCAAGCCACCGGCCACGTGGGGCAAGATCGCCGGCACCCTCACCAGCACCGACGGCAGGCTGCTGACCGGCGCCACCGTCCAGATCGAAACCTGGGCGAACAGCTACACCCTGAGAACCGACAAGACCGGCCAGTACGCCCTGTGGCTGGACGTCCGCAACAACCCCCTCCAGGTCATCGCGGCCAAGGACGGCTACCAGCCCCAGGTCAAGACCGCCAAAATCACCAGGGCCACAACCACGACGCTCGACTTCACCCTGAAACCGACGCCATAGCACCAGCCGGATGACCTTCAATGAGATCGCCCTGCGGCCGCCGCCCAGGTCGGCGTATCCACTGCTCATCGTCGGCGAGCGCGTCAGCCGGCGAAGTGCCGCGGCGTTGCGCGACGCCGGTATCCAGTTCGTCGACGCACTGGGGAACGCGTACCTCACGATCGACGACGTGCTTGTCGAGCTACAGGGGCGTACCGAGCCGGTCGGCCGCGTTCAGGCACGCAGTCCTCGTGCCGCCCAGCCCCGGCAGTCGGTCAATATCTTCAGTGCGCGTCGCTCGCAGGTCGCACTCGCCCTGCTCACATGGCCGGAACTCGCGACCGGAAATGTCCGGGCCGTCGCTACCGCCGCCGGAGTCTCACTTGGCCAGGCACACGACGCATTGACGCAACTCGAGCGGGCCGGATTTCTCGTGCCTGGCTCGAGAAGGCTGGATCGGACCGACGACCTGCTCGACTACTGGGCAGCCGCGTATCCGAGCGGCCTGGGCCGGCGACTGGAGCTCGCTCGATACCACGGCGACGCGACAACGCCGGTCAAGGTGCCGAGGGACGACCAGGCGCTCTATCTCAGCGGCGAATCCGCCAAGGGAACAATCCTCGTCAGTCCCGCAACGCTGACGGCTTACGTCGATGCAGTTGATCCCATGCTGCCCATCGTCAACCGATGGAGTGCCAGCCCCGGCCGTGTGCCGAACGTCTTCATCCGACAGAAGTTCTGGGTCTCGCCGCTCCCCGAGGAAGAGGAGCCCGCGCCAGGCGGGCGGAATGCCCCGTGGCCGCTCGTCTACGCCGACCTGATCGCGGTCGGCGATCCCCGCTTGAACGAGGCCGCGAGGGATTGGAGGACCCGCCGTGCTCGACCTGGCGAGGTGTGACCCGACGGTATTGCACCTGGTCGACGCCGTGGTCACCGAGCTCGTCGCAACGTCGACGCGCGTACGCCGCCTTGAAATTGGAAGCGTGGTTGGACCGCAGTGCGACCGGCGGGTACCGGGACGCCGTCGACATCGCAACGATCATCTACTGGTACGCGAAGTCCACCGAACTAATTGCGTATCTCTACGACGATCCCGAAGGTCAGGTCGTTCTGATCGACAACGGCTGATCCGAGCCATGGAGCGCGGCCTGGGACTCCCCAGTTCCGACTAACGCCACCTCGCCCGGCGCCCTCTCCCGACGGCGTAGATCTCCGGCCGGAGGAAGTTAGTCTCGGCTGCGTGCGGCCTGATCTGACCGAGCTGAGAGACCTGCTGACGCGGCATGCCGGGCAGACCGCGTTGGCGGGGGTCACGGTGCTGTCCTCGACGACGCCGACCGAGCCGATGACCGGCCTGATGAGCCCGACCTTCGTCGTGGTCGCGCAGGGCTCGAAGCGCACGACGATCGCCGATCAGGTGCTGACGTACGGTGCCGGGGATTTCCTGATCGCCTCGCTGGACCTGCCGGTCGTCGCCCACGTGGCGGAGGCCAGCCGGGAAGCGCCGTACCTCGTCGTCGGTGTGCCGCTGCGCCCGGAGCTGATCGCCGAGCTGGTGTTGCATGTGCCTTCCCACGCCGTCGGGGAGGGCCCCGGCTTCGCGGTCGGGCGCGTCACCGGCGACCTGCTCGATCCGCTCGTCCGGCTGCTCCGGCTGCTGGACCGGCCGGCCGACATCCCGGTGCTGGCCGCCGGCATCGAGCGCGAGCTGGTCTGGCGGCTGCTCACCAGCGAACAGAGCGAGCAGGGCGCGATCGTCCGGTCGATCGGGCTGGCCGACAGCAGCCTCGCGCGGATCGGGCGGGCGATCAGCTGGATCCGGGAGAACTACACCGACCTGTTCCGGGTCGAGGACGCCGCCCGCGTCGCCGGGATGAGCGCCACCTCGTTCCACCGGCACTTCCGGGCGGCCACGACGATGAGCCCGCTGCAGTTCCAGAAGCAGCTGCGCCTGCAGGAGGCCCGCAATCGCCTCCTGGCCGATCCGCACGGCGTGGCGGAGGTCGGATTCGCGGTCGGGTACGAGAGCGTCTCGCAGTTCACCCGGGAGTACCGGCGCCTGTTCGGCCTGCCGCCGGGGCAGGACGCGCTGCGGTTGCGCCGGGTGCCGCCGGCCTCCCGGCAGCCGGTTTGATCTTGGAAGGATCGGGCAAGCGATTGATCGTTCCGGGCTTTCCGCTCATTTCGGGGCGACGTGTACTGGGGTCATGCCGCTTGACCACTACCTCACCCTCGGCCGTTCCGGCCTGCGCGTCAGCCCGTTCACCCTGGGCACCATGACCTTCGGCGACCCCGAGGGCTGGGGCGCCGACGCCACCACCTCCGCCGCCATGCTCACCGAGTACCTGGAGCGTGGCGGCAACTCGATCGACACCGCGAACGTGTACACCGCCGGCAACTCCGAGCGGATCATCGGCGACTACCTGGCCGACCGGCCCGGCCTGCGCGACCGTCTCGTCCTGGGCACGAAGTTCTTCGCCTCCCTGCGCCCCGGCGACCCCAACGCCGGCGGCGCCGGTCGCAAGGCGATGATCGCCGCGCTCGAGGACTCGCTGCGCCGCCTGCGTACCGACTACGTCGACATCTACTGGCTGCACAACTGGGATCGCGCCACCCCCATCGAGGAGACGTTGCGCGCCCTCGACGACCTGGTCACATCCGGCAAGATTCGGTACGTCGGGGTGTCCGACCTGCCGGCGTTCAAGGCCGCCGAGGCCAGTCTCGTCGCGCAGTTCCGCGGGTGGGCGCCGGTCATCGCCATGCAGGTTGAATACTCGCTGCTGGCCCGTACGCCCGAAGGTGAACTTCTCCCGATGGCGCAGGAGCGTGGCATCGGCGTCCTGCCCTGGGGGCCGCTGCGCGGCAGCCTGCTCTCCGGCAAGTGGTCCCGGGGCGCCGCCGCCGAGACCACTCGCAGCTGGGTCCGGCCGACCGAGTCCGACTACGCCGTCATCGACGTCCTCGACGAGGTGGCCGCCGAGTCCGGTCACACTCCCGCCGCGGTCGCCCTCTCCTGGGTCCAGAACCGCCCGGCGATCACGTCCACCCTGATCGGCGCCCGCCGCCTCGATCAGCTCCGCACCAACCTGGACGCCGTCGACGTCGCGCTGACCGCGGACCAGACCGCCCGGCTCGATGCCGTCTCGACACCGACGCTCAACTTCCCGGCGGACAACAACCGTACGCTGGCTCCGGATTTGGCCTTTGCCGGAGCAACCGTCGACGGAACGGCGACCAAGGTGGCGCCGGCCCTGGCCGCCCGGCTCAATCGTTAACAGACCTTCCTATCCCGAGATATTCATGCTTCTATATCTCCACCCCTTATCTCGGGACTTGAATTAACCAGGAGTGGCTTGTGAGCGAGATCAGCCGCCGTCAGCTGCTGGCCGGTGTCGCCGGCGCGACGATCCTCCCGGCGACCGGCGTTCTCGCCGGCGCCGCGCCCGCCGCCGCCGCGCCCCCGGCCTCGGTCCTGCCGTCCCGGGCCGACGTGCTCGCGGTCGCGCGGCGGGTCAACGACCAGTGGATCGGCGCCCACGGCGACCCGGGCAACAACCAGTGGGCGCGGGCGACCTACTTCAGCGGCAACATGGCGCTCTACCGGACCACCGGCGAGCCGCGGTATCTGGCGTACGCCCAGCGGTGGGCGGAGCAGAACAACTACGCGATCAACAACGGCGTCGCCACGCGACACGCGGACGACCACACCGCCGGGCAGGTCTACTACGACCTGTACGACGTCGCGCCCGCGGCAAACAAGATCGCGGCGATCAACGAGTCGATCCGCCGGATGGTCCAGAACCAGCCGACCAAGGTGGACGACTGGTGGTGGGTCGACGCGCTGCACATGGCGATGCCGGTGTTCGTGCGGGTAGCCCGGCAGACCGGCGACGACGCTTACCTGCAGAAGATGTTCGCGCTCTACACCCACACCAAGCGGACCCGCGTGCTCTACGACTACACCAACGAGCTGTGGTGGCGCGACGAGGGCGCCAAGGCGGCCCGCTCACCCTCCGGCAAGCTGGTCTTCTGGTCCCGCGGCAACGGTTGGGCCCTGGCCGCGCATGCCAAAATCCTCAATCTCAACCCCGGCCTTGGTACGCGGTGGCCAGAGTACCGATACAACATCCAGGGCCTGGCCCGCTCGCTGGCGAAGGCCCAGCGCACGGACGGCCTCTTCAACGTGAACCTGGTCGACCCGGCTCACTTCGGCGGCCCGGAGACGAGCGGCACCGCCTTCTTCGCCTTCGGCCTGGCCTACGGCATCCGAACCGGCATCATCGACCGAGCAACCTACCTCCCGATGGTCGCCCGAGCCTGGAACGGCATGGTCGCCACGTCCGTGCACGCGGACGGCTTCCTCGGCTACGTCCAGGGCGTCGGCTACGCCCCCGAGTCCAGCCAGCCAGTGACCACCAATTCCACCGCCGACTTCGGCGTAGGCGGCTTCCTCCTGGCCGCCACCGAGGTAGCCAACCTGACCACCTGACGAATCGGCCTCATTGTGCGGTCAGCGTCCGCGAGGCGGTGGAGTTGGTGCTGGAGTACATGACGCGGGCGTACGACTGGAACGCATAGCTGCCCGCGGCCGTCGGCGTCACCCTGAACTCGATCGCGGCGGAGGCGCCGGATGGCACGCCGATGGCCCCGCAATAGATGAGCCTGGTCAGCCGGCGAGGGGTGCATCCGCCGGTGCCGGAGACTGCCGACACACTGACCCCGTTGGGCAGGTTGACACCCAGCGACACGTTGACCGGAGCGCCGGTGGTGTTGGTGGCCGTGGCCACCAGACCGGCGCTCGCGCCGACCGCGATGGTGGACGGCGTGATGGTGAGCCCGGCGACCACGGGCGTACCAGCGGCCGCCCCGCCGACGCCGACCAAGCCGGCGCCGATCAACGAGACGACGGCGAGCAGACCGAGTACCCGCCGGTACCCGATGGTTGCGCGATGTCTCATGGCGACTCCCTCGCCGCAAGGATGAGAAACAACGCTCACCTTCGCACGGGCCGCTGAGGCGAGCCTGAAACGGCGCTGGAACCGCCCCCGCGGGTCGTGAGATCGCGGAGTTGGTCAGCCGAGGGTTCCAGTCCGACGCCGACGATCCGATGTCACCATCCCGCACGCTCCCCCGCCGAGAAGTTGACTGCTGTCAATGGCGTTCGACGACGTCCGGGACGGGTCCGAGCATCTCGATGCCGTGTTGCGCGGCGAGGCTCAGCGCCGTCTCCATGGTCAGGTCGCCGTTGGCGGCCGCGGCCGCCGCGGCACGGGAGAAGCCCTCCATCGGCGCGCCGGGTGCGTGCACCACGAAGGCGACCGCGTCGGCAGTGGACTCGTTGCGAACGGTGTGCGGCGTACCGCCGGCGAGCGGAACGACGTCGCCGGCGACGGCCACCACCCGTCGGACACCGCCGGCCTCTCCGACATAGAAGGTGAACTCGCCCGCGCGCACGTAGTAGATCTCGCCGGGCTCGTGGCGGTGCATCACCGGCGGGCCGCCGCCCGGTCGCATCCGAACGTGAACGGCGAACAGTGTGCCGCCGGTCTGCGCGCCCGTGGCAAGAATCGTGATCTCGTCGGTGCCGAGAAGCACCCGCTCGGCCCTGGCCAAATCGACCGGCAGGTCGACAGGTAGCATGTCTATATCCATATTCCGCACGATAGACAGGCCCCCTGTCCATGTCAACACGCATTCCCACGCTTGCCGGTCGTCAGCGACCCGCCAACCTCGCGGTCCTGCTGCGCGAGACCTTCGTCGCCCTCAACGACCTGGCATTGCGCAGGCTGGCCGAGGACGGCCACGGTGCGGTCCGCGCCGCCCACGCCGCGGTGTTCCAATACCTCGACGACACCGGCACGACCGTCAGCCTGCTCGCCGAGCGCGCACAGATGACCAAGCAGGCCATGGCCGAACTCGTACAGCACCTGGAGTCGCACGGCTACGTCCAGCGGGTCCCGGATCCGACCGACCGGCGCGCCAAGCTGGTGCAACCCACGCGGCGCGGGCTCGAGGTCATCGCCCTCGCCCAGAGCATCGCGCCCGCGGTCGAACAGCAGATCAGAGCGCTCGTTGGCACAGACCGCATGCAGGCACTACGAGACGACCTCGAAACCATCCGACGCGCCGCCGCCGAAGCATGAATCACGGCGACCCGGCCCGCCACGATTGCGCACGATCACCCCGTTGGCCCTTCCAAAGAATTTTGAAGAACGCTGTCGGAATCCGGTCGCTCCGTTCGAGGCCCAGGTAAAGACCTCGAACGAAGGAAAGAGCGATGACCACGTACGCCACTCCCGACTGCACCTCGGCCGACCGGATCACCAAATCCCTGCTGGGCTACGGCGTTCTCGCCGGCCCGCTGTACGTCTGTGTCTCGCTGGCGCAGGCGCTCACGCGCGACGGCTTCGACCTCAGCAAGCACGCCTGGAGCCTCTTGGCCAACGGCGACCTGGGTTGGATCCAGATCATGAACTTCGTCGTCGCGGGCCTCGCGACCGTTGCGGCAGCCTTCGGGCTGCGCCGTGCGCTTGGTCGCCGGCTGGCGCCGACGTTGATCGCTGTCTATGGCGTCAGCCTCGTCGGCGCCGGCATCTTCCGCGCCGACCCGGCGCAGGGCTTTCCGGTGGGTACGCCCGAGACGACGCCGATCAGTTGGCACGGCGCGCTGCACTTCGTCGTCGGCGGCGTCGGCTTCCTCTGCCTCATCGTGGCCTGCTTCGTGCTGGCCAACTACTTCCGGCGGGAGGGGCAGCGCGGGCTCGGCTGGTTCTCCGTCGCCACCGGGGTGGTCTTCCTGGCCGGGTTCGCGGGCATCGCCAGCGGCTCACACGGGCCGACGACATTGGCATTCGTCGCCGCGGTCGGGCTCGTGTGGGCCTGGCTCGCCACGGTCTGCATCCACTTCTACCGCGCCCTCGCGGACACGACCGCCTGAATCACGACACCTCAAACTGAAAGGATTCGATCATGCGCTACCTGACTCTGCTCAAAGCGACCCAACCGGCCGGCCCACCGCCGCCCGAGCTGATGGAGGCCATCATGGCGCTCGGCGCCGAGGCGACCGCGTCCGGCGCTCTCCTCGACACCGCGGGACTGGCGCCGAGCGCCACCGGCGCCAGGGTGGATGTTGTCGGCAGCCGGCTGAGCGTCACCGACGGGCCGTTCGCCGAGGCCAAGGAGACGATCAGCTACGCGCTCTACGAGGTGCGATCCAAGGATGAAGCGATCGAGTGGGCATCCCGCTTCATGGGCCTGCACCGCGACCTGTGGGCGGGCTGGGAAGGCGAGACCGACGTGCTCAAGGTAATGGGTCCGGAGGATTTCGCGGGTCCCGCGTAGTCGGCCGATGAGGCAGGATCGGTAGCCGTGACGGCTACCGATCCTCGCCGCACGCTGGAGACCGTCTGGCGTATGGAGTCCGCGCGGATTGTCGCCGCGCTGGCCCGGCTGGTGCGCGACGTGGGACTCGCCGAGGAACTCGCACAGGACACGCTCGTCATCGCGCTGGAACAGTGGCCCATCGGCGGGGTGCCCGACCATCCGGCTTCCTGGCTCATGGCCACGGCCAAACACCGGGCCGTCGACGCTTTGCGCAGGCAGGGCCGGTATCGGGAAAAGCTCCAGCTCCTTGGCCACCAGACGCCTGACGCCGAGGACCCGGACATCGCCTCGGCCATGGACGACTACGTCGGCGACGACCTGCTGCGGCTTGTCTTCGCCACCTGTCACCCAGTGCTGTCGACCGAGTCCCGGGTAGCCCTGACACTCCGCCTGCTCGGCGGACTGACCACCGAGGAGATCGCCCGGGCCTACCTGGTGTCGGAGTCGACGGTCGGGCAGCGGATCACCCGTGCCAAGCGGACGCTGGCCGACAACCGGGTGCCGATCGAACTCCCGCCCCCGGCCGACGTGGCTCAGCGGCTGGCCTCGGTGCTCGAGGTGATCTACCTGATCTTCAACGAGGGGTACGCCGCGACGGCCGGCGACGACTGGATGCGGCCCGCGCTCTGCGAGGAGGCGCTACGCCTCGGCCGGATCCTCGCCACGTTGGCGCCGGATGAGCCCGAGGTGCATGGGCTGGTCGCGCTGATGGAGCTCCAGGCGTCCCGGACCGCCGCTCGAACGGCGCCGGACGGTGCCCCCATCCTGCTGCAGGACCAGGACAGGCGACGGTGGGACCGGTTGCTGATCCGGCGCGGGCTCAAGGCGCTCGCCGAGACCGAAGGCACGTACGGCCCGTACGTCCTACAGGCCTCGATCGCGGCGTGCCACGCGCGCGCCGCTCACGCGGACGACACCGACTGGCGCCGGATCGCGGCGCTCTACGAGGTGCTCAGACACGTCTCGCCCTCCCCGGTCGTCGACCTCAACCGGGCGGTCGCCGTCGGTCACGCGCACGGCCCGGCCCGCGGCCTGGAGATCGTCGACAGCCTGAACCTGCCCGGCTACCCGCTGGTGCCCGCCGTCCGCGGCGACCTGCTGGCAAGGCTGGGCCGCGCCGCGGAAGCCCGCCAGGAGTTCGAGCGCGCCGCCGCAATGACCCGGAACGTCCGCGAACGCGCCCTGTTCGAGGCGAGGGCCGCCGCACTGCACTGACCTCATGGCCGACACGAAGATCGCGAAGGACAAGGTCGGCGTCCTGCTCGCGTGACGCCGCCACGCTCCTCGCAACCACCGCACCGCGGGGCGTCCGGGGGCTCGGCCCCCGGAGCCGGAGGTGCTCGCTGCTTACTTGAACCCAGGCCAATGAACCAACGAGTCTGCGCGAGCGTCTCTCCGAGCCCGTGCTTCCGCCGCACCCTCGACTGCCCTGGCCTGCCGGCCAAGCACTGGACTAACCTCTTAGCTAAGGAGGTCGTCATGTCCGAGGCAGCCGCACAGTTCAACATCCACGACGCGAAGACCAACCTCTCGCGGATCATCGATCGCGTGGAGCACGGCGAAGAGATCATCATCAGCCGCTCCGGCAAACCGGTTGCCAAGGTAATCCCGCTGAACAGCAGGGTCGACCGGGCCGGCCGAGGCAGCCTCGCCGGCCAACTCACCATGGCGGACGACTGGGACTCTCCCGACGTGAACGAGGCCATTGCCCGAGACTTCGGGCTCGCTTGATGAGCCTGCTCCTCGATACCCACGTCGTGCTGTGGTGGCTGTCCGACGATCCCACGCTCGCCGCCGAGCTCAAGGACCGACTGGACCACGAGCCGGACGTCTACATCAGCGCCGCGACGATCTGGGAAGTGGCGATCAAACAGTCGATTGGAAAGCTCAAGCCGGACGATCTCCCCGAGCGTGTACGCGACAGCGGCTTCCGCCATCTAGATATCACCGCTGAATACGGCATCGCGGCAGCCCGGCTTCCCCTGCTGCACAGTGACCCGTTCGATCGAATGCTGATAGCCCAGGCGAAAACAGAACACCTGACGCTGGTCACCCGCGACGCCGAGATCGCAAAATACGACCTAGAAATTCTGGCGGCATAGCGCCCCACACACGAGAGGCGCTACGGGCCACCGACCGAGCGCAACCACCACCACCGCCCCCTTTGGTCGGGGCTCGGCCCGCTAAGCGGAAATATGGGAAGGCCCCGGTCTGCGCAGTCCGCAGACCGGGGCCTTCGCCTCCAGTGGAGATGCTTGCCGCTTACTTGAACCCGGCATCCTAGTTACTCAGACTCCGTTCGGTGCTCGCGTCGCCACAGCGTAAGTGCGTGCCGAGCAAGGTGGGTCAGGCGCCGCGGGCGGTCATCGCGGCCAGGCCGAGAGCCGTCATGGCGGCCTGGTCGCCGTCGGCGAACGCCATGGTCCGTGCCCACTGATACCGGCTTCCGGCGGTCTCGAAGACCTCGGCGGTCGCGATCAGCTTCGTCGCGTCGCCGCGCAGCAGCGCCTCGGCCCGGTCGACGATCGCCTCCGCTACGGTGTTTCCGGCGACCACCGCGCGGGCAGCGGCAATTCGCTCGGCGGTGTCGGTGCTGCCGGCCAGCACGGCGGCTTCCGCCTTCAGGGCGACGTACCAATGCAGCCAGATCCAGGTTACCCACCGCCACACCTCAGCGGGTTCCGGTTCCAGCCGCTGCAGCGCCTCATCCGGTCGTCCGAAGTGGAGGAGTTCGATCGCGTCGAAGACGGCCCGGTAGCCGTAGGTGTGCCCGGCCGGGGCGCCGAGCTGGCCGAGGATGCTCAGCCACGCGCGACGAGCATTCTGATCGCCGCGTAGACCGTGGATCATCGCCACCCCGGCGACGGCTGCGCCGAGCGCCGGCTTCGCGGGCCGCCCGGCCCGTTGCCATGATTCCCGGAACAGTTCGCTCAGGCCCAGCGTGTCGCCCGGATCGCCGGCCAGGGCGCCGGCCGTCATCCGCCAGCTGATCGCCCGGTGCCGCACCTCGGCCAGCAGCGGATGGTCGGCCAGCTGCCGGGCCCATCGCTGGGCGCCGGGCAGGTCGCCGGCGCCGAGACTGGCCTCGGCGACCTCACCGAGCGCGTCGACCAGTTCGCGGGCCGTCGCAGGGGTAACCGGCAGGGTCGACAGCAGCTCGATGCGGCGACGTGCGGTGGCAGCGGAACCGAACGTCTGCCCGGCCCAGCACTGGGCGCCCAGTAGCGCGTCCAGGGCAGCCGACTCGGCGAGCAGGTTCCCGGTACGCCGGGCCAGTTCCACCGCGCGTTCGGCGCTGGCCAACGTCTGCGGCACATCGTTCGTGGGCGAGCCGTGGCCGCCGCCGAACGCGTCGTGCACGACAGCCGCCTCGGCCAACGCGATCGCCGCCTGCGCGGCCGCATCGTCGCCGGCCGACTCCCGGGCCTGGTCGATGAGCGCCAGGGCTTGCGCCTGCGGGATCATCGTGGCGAAGCTTCCCGAGTATCGATAGGAGTCGGTGGCCGCGGTGGCGAGCTCGCGGGCGGCTTCGGCCGGGTCACCGGCTCGGCGGGCGGCGTCGGCGGCAGCCAGCCGGTAACGGTGCATCTCGTCGCCGCGCATGGCGCAGCCGGCAACGGTGGCCGCGTGTCGGAGCATCGCCGCGGCCTCGGCCGGGTCGTCGGCGAGGCCGGCGGCCTGCGCGAAACGCTGCTGCGACTCGCCGAGCAGGTTGCGGGTGAAGGTGAGTTCCGCGAGGCGTCGGGCCAGACGGTACGCGTCCGGGCGCCGGTCGAGGCGGTCGGCGGCCCACCCGAGAGCGGCCCGCAGATCGTCGGCGACTTTGTCGAATCGGGCCCGCCAGTCGGCGCGTACGTCGGAAAGGTCGGCGGCGCTGTCCAGGCACCAGTGCACATGCCTGGCGCGAGTGCTGTCCAGCTCGCCCATCTCGGCCAGCCGCTCGACGCCGTACTGGCGGACCGTCTCCAGCGCCCGGTATTCGATTGCCCGATGACAGTGCGACCATGAGCAGGTTCTGCTCGGCCAGCCGGGCCAGCCCGTCGGCAGTGGCGCCGATGTCGTGCCCGGCCACCTTCGCCGCCGCTGTCAAACCGAACGGCGACACAAAGACCGAGACGCGGTGCAGCAGCGCCCGGTCGTCCGGGTCGAGCAGGGCGTGGCTCCAATCCAGCGCCGCCCGTACCGATCGGTGCCGGTCGGCGGCCCGCGAGCCGCCGGTCAGCACGCGCAGCTGATCGGTGAGCCCGGCGGTCAAGCCCTCCAGCCCCAGCGTCGGCCAGCGGGCGGCAGCCAGCTCAATCGCCAGCGCGACGCCGTCCAGGCGCCGGCAGATTGCGGCGATGTCCTCGCGGAGCACCGGATCCGGACCGGCACCGACCGCCGTCGCCCGATCGAGGAACAGCGCGACGGCGTCGGACTCGGTCTCGCCGTCCAGCGACATCGGCGGCACCGCGTAGACGTGCTCGTACGGCACCATTGGTCGAGCCCGGCTAGTGGCCAGCACCGTCAGGCGCGGGCACCCGGCGAGCAGTCGCTCCACGAACGTGGCCACCCCGGACAGCACCTGCTCACAGTTGTCCAGGACCAGCAGCGCCTGGCGATCGGCCAGGGCGTCGATCACCGCCTCGCCGATGCCGCGACCCGGCTCCTCGCCGACGCCCAGCGCCCCGGCGACCGCGGTGACCACCATGCCGGAGTCGGTGACCGGCACCAGGTCGACGAACCACCCACCGTCGGCGTACTCACCGGCGATGTCGGCGGCGACGGTCACCGCGAGCCGAGTCTTGCCGACGCCGCCGGCGCCGACCGCCGTCACCTGCCGATGCGCTTTGATCATCTCGGCAAGTTCGTCGCGCTCCCGCCACCGGCCGACGAACGACGTCAGCTGCACGGGCAGAACCGGCGCCGACGCGGCCCGGCCGGCGGCGTCCGGCTCGGCGTACTCGGCGGCCCGCTGGGCCAGAACCCGCCGGTCCGGCACGTCCAGCTTGCGCAGCAACGACGAGACGTGACTTTCGACGGTACGCACGGAGATAAACAGCTTCGCGGCGATCTCGGCGTTGGTCAGGTGCTCGCCGAGCAGGCGGAGCACCTCCACCTCCCGTGCCGAGATGTCCTCGATCGGCCGCCCGGCTGCCAAATCGCGTACCCCCTGGCTGATGACTACGTGGTGAGATCCGTGGTGCTTTCCGTAGCCGGCACCGATGCCGCCGACCCCACCGTCACACGACGCTGATCACATCGGAGCTCACGAGTGACGGAGCGTGACTTATGACCGGCATTCCTGCCTGGGCTGGATCGTACGTCAGCCTGCTACGGCATCCCGTCCTGCGCCGCGTGCTGCCCGGCATGCTGATCTCCGCCCTCGGCGACGGCATGAGCATGGTGGCGGTGGCCTGGCTGGCGCTGGCGATCGCCCCACCGGGCCAGGCCGCGGTGTGGATCAGTCTGGCGGTGGCCGGATCGCGCTGCCGGCCCCGGTCGGCGCGGCCCTGCTGGCCGGTGTGATGCGGCGGCTGACCGCGTCCCAGCTGGTCGCGGCGGACGCGACGCTGCGGGCGGCGTCGCTGGGCACGGTCGCCGTGCTGGCCGCGGCCGGCCGGTTGACCCCGCTCGTCTACGTACTGCTGCTGGCGGTGTCATCGCTGCTGCACGCATGGGGAAGCGCCGGCACGTACACGCTGATCGCCGAGGTGTTGCCGGAGCAGGACCGCGTCGTCGGCAACGCGCTGCTGTCGACGTTCAACCAGGCGGCCTTCATCCTCGGGGCCGGCCCTGGCCGGCGCGCTGACCGCGCTGACCGGCCCGGGCTGGGTCATCGGCGCCGACGCGGCGAGCTTCGCCGTCCTGGCGGTCGCGTGCTGGCGCGGGGCGGCCCCGCCGACAACCGGTAGCACCCAGGCGGCCGAATCCGCCAGCGGGGGCTGGCGGGTGATCATCGACCGGCCACGCCTGCTCGGTCTGGTCCTCGTCACGTGCGCGTTCTTCCTCCTTTACGGCCCGGTGGAGGTGGCACTGACGGTCCAGGTCGCCGAAGGGCTGCACGGCTCGCCGAGCCTGCTCGGCCTCTACTGGACGGTCTTCGGCATTGGCGCGACGGTCGGCGCGCTCGGCGCCGCCGCGCTCCGCAACAGTTCGCTATGGAAGGTCGTGGCGTGGATCATCATCGGCTGGGGAGCGGCGCTGCTGCCGCTAGGCCTGACCGTGGCCGTCGTCCCGGGCCTGATCGGGCTGGGCATCGGGGGGCTGATCTACGGACCGTTCAGCGCGATCTCCACCGCCCTGTTCCAGGCGGCCACCCCGCCGCGGGCGCTGAGCCGGGTCCTCGCCGTGCGCACCGCGCTGACCACCCCGTCCACCGCGCTCGGCACCCTGCTGGGCGGCCCGCTGGTGACCGTCCTCGGCGGCCGGCAAACGCTACTGATCTCCGGACTGCTCACGATCGCCCTCGGGGCGACGGTCACCCTCGCCGTACGCGGGCGGCACGCCTACCCGGCGCTGGCCCCGAACACGCAGCCTCAGTAACCCACAACCCGTGGCCGCCACGGAGATGACGCCCCAAGACCTACGACGGCTTCAGCACTGCCGAGCACCGACACAGGAACGCGCGCCGCAACCACCACCAGGCGCCGCAACCACCGCACCGCGGGGCGTCCGCCGCTCGGCCCCCGGAGCGGAATACCGGAGCGGCCCCCGGCTCGCACTTTCCGCGAGCAGGGGGCCGCCACGGCGTGGGAGGTGATGACTGCGTACTTGAACCACGGCGAGCAGCCTCAACGGCTGCGGACGGTCCTCGTCCGGTGAGTGCATCGCACGGTCTTCGCAACTACAGTTGGTCACGAAGCGATGCGAGACGGACACCGTCGCGAACACGGGCCCAGTTGCGCCAGCCGTTGACCTCATAGCCAGCCAACGCACGAGCGGCACCTGAGGGCGACTCGAAAATCCGGCCGTCTTCCAGTTCGAGCGCTCCACCGGATGTGACGACCGCACGGTGGCTGACCCCTCGACGCTTCCAGATCAGCTCCTCATCCGCACGAAGAAGGCCGGCCTGTACTAGGGCGTTCAGCTCTCCTGCGCGACCATGGGCGGCAGGCGTAGCTGCCGTACCAATTTTCAACTCACGCCGCAGAACACTGTTCGGCGTGTCAACGAACGGCTTTGCGCGCCGTTGAAGCCAGTCATACACGTCATCGTCGACCCTGATTGTCGGCATCATCACGACCTCCTCATCGCAGGACACAATGTTATTCTGTGACAGACAGACAGTCAAGCAGCCGCCGGCTGCGCATTTTGGCGGCTGAAGCTCGACCAGCGCTCCAGCGCCGGGCTAACCTCTTAGCTAAGGAGGGGTCGTGATGCCCGACGCAGCTACGCAGTTCAACATCCACGACGCGAAGACAAACCTCTCGCGGATCATCGACCGAGTTGAGCACGGCGAAGAGATCATCATCAGCCGAGCCGGCACCCCGGTCGCGAAGGTAGTCCCGTTGAATCGCCGGGTCGACAGGGTTGGTCGGGGCTCCCTCGCCGGTCAGCTGGTCGTGGCCGAGGACTGGGACTCCCCAGAGGTGAATGAGTCCATCGCCCGGGACTTCGGTCTCGCATGAGCCTCCTTCTCGACACGCACGTCGTGCTGTGGTGGCTTACGGACGACCCCACGCTCGCCGCCGAAATCAAGGAGCGGCTCGACCATGAACCGGACGTCTACGTAAGCCCGGCGACGATCTGGGAAGTGGCCATCAAGCAGTCGATCGGCAAGCTCGACAAGCCGGCCGATCTCGCTGAGCGCATCCGCGACAGCGGCTTCCGGCATCTGAACATCACTGCCGAGCACGGCATCGTCGCCGGACGGCTTCCGCTCATCCACCGAGATCCGTTCGATCGGATGCTCGTCGCGCAAGCTCAGGTGGAGCACCTGACGCTAGTCACCCGAGACGCCGAGATCCCGAGGTACGACGTCGAAACGCTCGCCGTCTGACACCACGCGCGCGAAGACACTCACCGCAACTACCGCGCCGACGGTTTTCGAGGGCTGGGCCCCCGGAGCAGATATGACGAGGCGGCGCGGTCCGCGCCTTCCGCGAACACACGCCGCCCACCGTCTCGTGGAGGTGCTGTCCGCTCACTTGAACCGCATCGACGAAGCGCGCCGTCTGAGCACCGCGCTTCAGAACTACGTGCTTCCATCGTCGACAGGCTTGCGCCGTCGCAGGAACACTAATCCGCCCGGCGCCCGGCTGGCCTCCGCTTGCCCTTCGGCGTCAAGAATCTTCGCCGGTTCAATCGCCTGGCCTTGGAGGTAGGCCAAGTTGGCCAGGTGGGTCCGGTACCGATAGCGCACCCGAACGCACAACAAGTGGACGATTGCGGTTGTTATGCCGCCCAGAGCGCTTGCAAGGGCGGCGTACAACGTCCACTCCACGACTCCGCCCTCGCATTGCTCGTTTTGTTCCTCCCAAGAGCACTCTGCTCCACTGCAGAGCAGTATGCTCGCCCTAAGAGATCGATGCAATGCAGGGAGGCGGTCCACGTTGGTAAGATGGTCGGCTGTGGAGCAGCTTGACGCGTCTAGTGAACCGCCGCGTCAGGCCGCCGTACTTGCCGCCAACATTCGTAAACATCGCCAACAGCGGGGGTGGTCCGCTCGATACGTGGCTGAGCGGTGTGTTGCGGCCGGAATGGCATCTCTCACGCGAAGCACCTTGGCCAAGATCGAGTCAGGCGTCCGGGACTTCGTGACTGTCGACGAGGCCGCCGCGCTCGCCAACGTTTTCGGGATGACTCCTGGCGAGCTACTTGGGGAGCATCCACAAGACTCCGGCAAAGTGACGGGCGCTGACCTCGATGCGCGGACCACCGGTCGGGAAACAGCTGTGCCACACCGCGCTCAAGGTGTCGTGCAGACGGGAGATCGTGCCCAGGCGTTCGTGGCTGACACGGTGGCGTTGGGCTGGCCGTCGGCGGTGCCGGCACCGGCAGGCGGGTTGGCGGGATTGCCGAAGCCGCCGGTGCGTTCCTTCGTCGGCCGTGACGAGCAGTTGGCCGAGCTGGACCACCTGCTAGCGGCTGGTGCCGAGACGGTGGTACAGGCCCGTGCGGTACACGGACTGGGCGGAGTTGGCAAGAGCGAGCTGGCGCTACAGTTCGCCCACGCCCGCCGTGCCGACTTCCCGGTCGTGTGGTGGGTAATCGCGAACCATCCGGAAGCGATCGAGTCGGGGTTGGCGGAACTGACCTTTCGGTTACATCCGGATGCGCGGGTCGCAGCGACGGAGGAACAGGCGGCCAGCTGGGCAGTCGGTTGGCTTCAGTCGCATCCCGGCTGGCTGCTGGTCCTGGACAACGTGGAGCACCGTGGCGATGTCGAACCTCTGCTGGCTGATCTGAGTGGGGGTCATGTGTTGATCACGACCCGCCGGGATGTGGGCTGGGAGGACATCACCGACGGCAGTCTGCGGTTGGAGGTGCTGGGCTCGGCGGCGGCGGTCACGCTGCTGCAACGGCTGTCCGGCCAACATGATGCCGCGTCGGCGGAGGTGCTGGCCACGGAGCTAGGGTGCCTGCCACTGGCCTTGGAGCAGGCCGGCGCCTACCTGCGAGAGACCCGGACCGGCATGGCGGCTTACCTGCAACGACTACGCCAGGACCCGGCCAGGATGTTGGCGGCAGTCCCCGTCGACTCAAACGCCGAACGCGCGGTCGCCCGGGTCTGGACGATCACCCTTGCCCAGATCGCCGCGCGCAATCCGACGGCGGTGACTGTGCTGAACGTGCTGTCCTGCCTGGCACCCGATGATCTGCCCCGGGATGTGCTCACCCCGCTGGCCACGTCGGCCACCGACCTGGATCAGGCACTTGGGCTACTCGCCTCGTACAGCATGGTCACCCTCACGAGCAGCACCGTAACTATGCACCGGCTGGTCCAGGCCTCCATCCGCGCCGAGCTGCAAGCCGCACCCGAGGACACAACCGATACCTTCCTGGAGGAAGCGCTGCGCCAGGCCGGGCAGCTGCTGTCGCGAGCCGCACCGCATAGCAACCCGCAGACCACCGTCGAAGACTGGCCCCGCTGGGCAATTCTGAGCCCGCATGTCACCGCCCTCGCCACCCACTATGCGACCAGTTCCGACATTGAACTGGCCAACTTGCTAGGAAACACGGCAGTGTTTGAGAGCACCCAAGGCCGATTCCTGCGAGCCTTGGATCACCAGCGGCGAGCATTGGCCATCATCGAAGCCACGCTCGGCCCGGATCACGCCGTCACAGCCCTCGGCCTGGACAATCTCGCGAGCACATTGGCAGACCTTGGTCGAGCCGACGAGGCCGAGCCGCTGCAGCGGCGAGCGCTGGCGATAGGTGAAGCCGGCCTCGGTCCAGATCATCCGCAGGTGGCGACTGGGCTGGATAATCTCGCGATTACGCTCAACGATCTCGGCATGGCTCAGGATGCGGAACCGCTACAGCGGCGGGCGTTGGCCATCACCGAAGCAGCACTCGGCTCGACGCACCCACAGGTGGCGATTCGACTGAACAATCTCGCCTTGAGCCTGCGAAATCTCGGCCGGATCGCGGAAGCTGAACCACTGCAGCGGCGGGCGCTGGCAATTACCGAAGTCGCCCTTAGCCCGGACCACCCCGATGTTGCCACCTGGCTGGACAATCTCGCGATTACGCTGAACGACCTGGGCATGGCTCAGGATGCGGAACCGCTACAGCAGCGAGCGCTGGCCATCACCGAAGCAGCACTTGGCCCATACCACCCGCACACGGCAACCCGCCTCAATAATCTCGCCCTAAGCCTGCGAGACCGCGGTCGTGAAGTGGACGCAGAATCACTGCACCGGCGAGCGCTGGCAATTACCGAGACTGTCCTTGACCTGAACCACCCAGACACGGCGGCCCGACTCAGCAGTCTCACGCCAATCCCTCGAGGCCAAGGCGCGGCAATGAAAGCACAGCCACTGCACCGCCGCGTGCTAGCCGTCACAACCGCAATGATGTGGAGCCGAGATACTCCGCAAAGTAGCCAAGAAGCAGTTACTTAGGTCCACGTGCGCGTCGTGAGAATGGTGGGCGTCGCCCTTACAACGCGATCATAAGCGCAGACGGCCAGCTCTACGCGACGACCGCAACGTGGGGTTTCACGGGGTCGGCCAGCCCTGTCCGCACTTCCCGCGGACGGGGCTGGCCAAACACTCGTGGAGGTGCCGGGAATCGAACCCGGGTCCTTCGTTGTTTTGTCAGGGCTTCTCCGAGCGCAGCTCACTATGCCTCTACTCGCCCCTACCGATCACATGAGCAAGTCGGTATGACAGGGCCAGTCGCTGATTAATCTCGCCGTGCAGCCCCCGCGACCGGGGCCGGTTGGCCAACCTCCTAGCTGATGCCGGAGATCTGGGACGGAGGTGCTCCCAGCCCGACAGACCCGCTACTCGCCTCAGGCGGCGAGAGCGTACTGGTCAGCGCGATTGTTATCGGCGCTTATTGTTTTCCGACGACCGATTCTCGAGACGACGTCGGCTTCCTCGGCTCGCTTCCCCTGTCTCCACGTACGAAGTCGAAACCAGTCACCCCCTGGTCATGTGCAACCTTGCAATCTTAGCTCACTCCGCACCGGCCGCCCACGACGGTGCAGCCGGAGGGTCGGGCGCCGCCGCGGCCGCTCTTGCTGACCTGGTAGCCGAAGTTGACCGAGGCGCCGGCGGCTAGCGGGCCGCCGGTGAAGACGACGTTGTCGCCGCTCTGCGAGCCGTGTGCGCCCCAGGTGCCGAGCAGCCGCAGGTTGTTCAGGTCGCTGTGGCCGACGGTCACCTTCCAACTCGCGGCGCCGCTCCCCGTGTTCTGCACGCGCACCGACGCCACATACCCCTGGTCCCAGCTGGCCCCGACGCTCACCGTCGCCGAGAAAACATCGGCCGGCGGCGCGGGGGTCGTCGGCTTCGGCTTCGTCGTGGTCTTTTCCGGTACGGGGGAATGACTGGCCACCGTGGGCCGGGCCGACGTACGCGACGGCGTGGCGGACGGCGAAGCGGACGACGACGAGGCGACAGAGGGCGAAGGCGAAGGCGAAAACGCGGACGAAGAGGCGGACGCCGACGGCGAGATCGGAACCTGCGGCATCGACGGCAACGCCACCCGCGGCTGCCGAGCCGCCTCCGCCGGCCCGACGGCCCGCACCGCGACCCAGACGACCAGCAGAACGAGGACGGCCGCGGCGGCGCTCAGGAAGACACGGGCCGGACCGAGCGGACGCGCGGAGTGCTTTGCGGGCAAACGGGCCACCCCTTCGATGATCTAGGGCCGCCCGGCACAGTACCTGATCAGGACACGCCTTTGTTACGTCGGCCCAACGCCCTCGTGATCTCGCGCTGGGCGTCGCGGGTAGCCAGGTCCTGCCGCTTGTCGTAACTCTTCTTGCCCCGGGCCAGCGCGAGCTCCACCTTCGCGTACCCGTTGTGGAAATAGACCTGGAGCGGCACCAGCGTGATGCCCTCGTCGCGAAGCTTGCCCTGGATCTTCCGGATCTCGTCGCGGTTGAGCAGCAGCTTGCGGGTGCGCCGCGGCTCGTGGTTGGTCCAGGTGCCCTGGGTGTACTCGGGGATGTGCATGGCGTGCAGGTAGATCTCGCCGTCGCTCTCCTGCCCGAACGCGTCGGTCAGCGACGCGCGCCCGGCCCGCAGCGATTTGACCTCGGTGCCGGTGAGGGCCATCCCCGCCTCGTACGTGTCCATGATGGCGTAGTCGTGGCGGGCCTTGCGGTTGGAGGCGACCACCTTCCGCCCCTGTTCCCGTGGCATGCCGACGACCCCCTGCTGATCTGAAGCTGAACCGAACCCGCCAAAGCTAACAAAGGCAGGACGGCAGATATTGCAGGGGATTGCGTGGTACGCCATCGAAGCGCGTCTCGAAGTGCAGATGGTTCCCGGTCGACGCTCCGGTGGTGCCGACCCGCCCGATCACCTCGCCCCGGCGCACGTACTCCCCGACGTGCACGAGGATCGCCGACTGATGGCCGTAGCAGGTCTGGAAGACGACCCCGCCGAGCCGCCCGTGGCTGATGCAGGTGTAGTTGCCGTAGCCGCCGTTCCACCCGGCCCGGATCACGTGCCCGGTGGCGGCGGCGTGGATGGGCGTGCCGCGGGGAGCCGCGAAGTCGGTGCCGGCGTGCAACTGCCAGACCCGGTAGTACGGGTCGTATCGCTCCCCGAAGTCGCTGGACTTCCATCCGTTCACCGGCATGAGCAGCTGGCCCCCGCCGTACCGCCCCTCCCCCGACTTCAGCGCCCAGCCGCGCAACGCGGCCCGGATCCGCTGCTCCTCGGCGACCGCCTCCCGATACCGGGCGAGCACGGCGGCCCGCTGCGCGTTGGCCAGGCGCAGCGCGGCCTGCCGGCTGAGCATCAGCTGCTGCAGCGCCTGTTTCGCGCGCAGCGCCGCGACCTGGGCGCCCTTGGCCGCCATGAGCTTGCCCTGCGCCAGCGCCTCGGACTCCTCGGCCTCGCGCTTGGCCAGCCCGGCCTGGTCCTGCGCCGAGCGGGCGGTGCGACGGGCCTGGATCAGCCGGTCGGCGTCCTGCTGCTGGGTGCGCATGAGCTGGTCGACGAGGCTGAGCCGGTCCATGATGTCGGCCGGCCCGGTCGCCTCGACCAGCACGTTGATCCGGGAGAACGTGCTGCCCATGTAGGTGGCCTGGGCGATCTCGTCGACCCGGGTCCGCGCGTCGGCGAACTCCGCCTGGGCCTGCTGGTAGGTGCCGGCGATCTTGGCATAGGCGACGCGGGCCACGTTGGCCCGGCGCCCGGCCGTGTTGGCCGCGGTGATGGCGGCGGCGAGGGCGCCGCGGGAGGTGGCGACCCGGCGCTGGGCGGCGGGCATCGCGGCGGTGGCGGCCTGCAGGCGGAGTGCCGCGGCTCGCGCCTGGGCGGTCGCGTTCTCGAGTACGGCGGAGGCGCGGTCCACGGCCCGGGCGGCCCGCGCGGCGTCACCCGGGTCGGCGACCGCCGGGGACGGAGCGGCCATCAGGGCAACTAAGCACGCACATACCGCCAGAAGGGGCCTATGTCGGCATTTGGACCACACGGGGACTCACCGTACCCCCACTATCGGCCGAATTTGCCTAAAACGCCCAACGGCCGCGTTCCCCCGAGCAGGGAAACGCGGCCGTGGCAGCTGCAAACGAAGGCGTCAGACCTTCAGGTAGAACCGGAGCGTGATCCACGCGGTGACCGCGCTGACCACCGCGCCCACACCGGCCAGCAGCGGCAGCATCAGCCACACGTTGCTGTCGTGCACCGGGGTGAGGATCGTCGTGAGCGCCTGCAGCTTGTGATCCAGCAGCACGATCTTGCCGACGAACAGCACGATGAAGCCGATGACCGAGCCGATGACGCCGGCGACCACCGCCTCGAGCACGAACGGCGCCTGGATGAACCAGTTGGACGCGCCGACGAGTTTCATGACCGCGACCTCGCGCCGCTTGCTGTACGCCGCCACCTGGATCGTGTTACCGACCAGGAGCAGCGCCGCGACAGCCATGAAGGCCGCCACCCCCAGCGCGCCGAACTGGAAGCCGTTGAAGATGTTGAACACCTTGTCCAGCAATGTCCGCTGGTCGATGATGTCCTGAATTCCCTCGAGACCCTGCATCTGGTCGGCGAAGGTCTTGTACTGCTCGGGGTCCTTCAGCTTGACGCGGAACGACTCGGGCAGGCTGTTCGGGCCGACCGACTTGACGAAGTCGGGCGAGTCCGCCCACAGCTGCTGGAAGCGGTCGAAGGCTTCCTTCTGCGTCTCGTACGTCTTGTTGGCGACCAGTGGGTTGGACGTGATGGCCTGGTCGATCGCGGTCCGCTGCGCCGCCGTGACATCGGGGCGCAGGAAGATGGAAACCTCGATCTCGCCGTAGTAGTAGTTCTTCATCTGGTCGACCTGCATGTACAGCAGCACACTGGCGCCCAGCATGAACAGCGAGACCGACATGGTGATGATCATGGCGATCGTCATCGTGACGTTTCGCCACAGGCCCACCAGGACCTCGTTGAGGACGTACTTCAAACGCATCGGGGGGTTCCTTCCGGGACTCCGCGTCCCGCGATTTCGGGGGTCGGGGATTCGGCAGCGGAGCCGCGGGCAAGCTCAGCCGTAGACGCCACGGGCCTGGTCGCGGACAATCTGCCCGCTTTCGATCTCGATAACTCGCCGGCGCATCTGGTTGACGATGTTGGAGTCGTGCGTGACCATCACGACCGTCGTGCCGGTCCGGTTGATCCGGTCCAGCAGACGCATGATCTCGATCGAGGTGTCCGGGTCGAGGTTTCCGGTGGGCTCGTCGGCCAGCAGGATCAGGGGACGGTTGACGAAGGCCCGGGCCACGGCGACCCGCTGCTGCTCACCACCGGAGAGCTCGTGCGGGTAGCGGTGCTCCTTGCCACCGAGGCCGACGAGCTCGAGCACCTCGGGCACGACACGGCGGGCGACCGCCTTGGTCTTGCCGATGACTTCAAGGGCAAAGGCCACGTTCTCGTACGCGGTGCGGTTGGGCAGCAGGCGGAAGTCCTGGAAGACGCACCCGATCGAGCGACGGAAGTGGGGCACCTTCCACGATCGCAGGGTGGTCACGTCCTTCGCATTCACCATCACCTTGCCGTGGGTCGGCGTGACCTCGTGCAGCAGGAGCTTGATGATCGTCGACTTGCCGGAACCGGAGGGGCCGATGAAGAAGACGAACTCACCCTTCTCAATGCCCACGCTCACGTCGTCCAGCGACGGGCGAGACGCCTTGGGGTACGTCTTCGTCACGTTCTCGAGCTGAATCACGGGAAGGCAGTCTACGCGGTGTAACGAAATCGCCAACCCCGGCGGGTGCGCCAATCTGCACCGGCGGTGCCGGAACAGGCGTTTCGGGGCCCGGCGCCTGACCGAACGTTCAAGCGCCGTCGCCGTCCGTGGTCGATCGTGAATCAGCCGGCGATCTGGCTGGTCTTGCGCCAGCGGATCCCGGCCTCGATGAACTCGTCCAATTCGCCGTCGAACACCGCAGACGGGTTGCCCGTCTCCTGCTCGGTACGCAGATCCTTCACCATCTGATACGGGTGAAGGACGTACGACCGCATCTGGTCGCCCCAGGAGCCGGTGGTGTCGTGCTTGAGGCCGGCGAGTTTCGCCTCCTCCTCCTGGCGCTTGCGCTCGAGGAGCCGGGCCTGCAGAACTCGCATAGCGGACGCTTTGTTTTGCAACTGGGACTTTTCGTTCTGACACGTCACCACGATCCCGGTCGGGATGTGCGTGAGGCGGACAGCACTGTCCGTAGTGTTGACGCTCTGTCCACCGGGCCCCGACGAGCGGTACACGTCGACGCGGATCTCGTTTTCCGGGATGTCGATGTGGTCGGTCTGCGCGACCACCGGCATCACCTCGACGCCGGCGAAGCTCGTCTGCCGGCGACCCTGGTTGTCGAACGGGCTGATCCGCACCAGGCGGTGCGTGCCGGACTCGACGCTGAGCGTGCCGTACGCGTACGGCACCTTGACGGCGAAGGTCGCCGACTTGAGGCCGGCCTCCTCCGCGTACGAGGTGTCGTAGACCTCGGTCGGGTAACCGTGCCGCTCGGCCCAGCGCAGGTACATCCGCATGAGCATCTCGGCGAAGTCGGCCGCGTCCACCCCGCCGGCGCCCGCCCGGATGGCCACCACGGCCTCACGGGAGTCGTACTCACCGGAGAGGAGGGTGCGGACCTCCATCTCCTCGATGGCCTTGCCGAGCGCGACGATCTCGTCGCCCACCTCGGTGATCGAGGCCTCGTCGGCCTCGGCCTGGGCCATCTCGAGCAGCAGGCCGGCGTCGTCGAGCCGGGTGCGCAGGCGCTCCATCTTGCTGATCTCGCCCGAGACGTACGACAGACGGCTGTTGACCTCCTGGGCGCGCGCCTGGTCGTCCCAGAGGTCGGGCGCCGAGGCCTCCTCTTCGAGCGCAGCCTTGTCACCGCGCAGCTTGTCGAGGTCCAGCACGTTCTCGATGTTGCGCAGGGTGGCGTCCAACGCCTTGAGTTGCTCAGGAAAATCGGCAGCGGTCACGACAATCTAGACTACGCCGCCCGGCCGGCTCCGCGGCCGGGCGGTCCGGTCGGATCGTCAATTTGCCGGTGCCGTCTTGAGCCAGCTCAACGCGGCCTTGTGATAGGCGACGGCGAACTCGAGCGCGGCCGACCCGTACGCGTCGCCGTTCTTCTTCGCCTCCTTCGCCTGTTCCTTGGCCATGGCCAGCGCCTCCGAGTGGTACTCGCTGGCCTCGGTGTAGAGCGACTTGAGCTGACCGCCGGAGTGCTGTTCGCCGAAGGCGACCCGCAGCGCGACGGGATTGCGCAGCGTGTCGCGGCCGGGGGCCTCGGCGAGCCACCGGCTGAACGCACGCTTGCCGGAGGCGGTGATGGCATAGGGCTGGCTGGAACGGGGGCCGGGCTTGCCGAGCCGGACGAAACCCATATCGGCAAGAACCGGCAATTCGCGGTAGACCTGGCTCCGCGTCATCGACCAGTAAGGCCCGAGGCGGCGTTCGGCAGCCGCCATGAGCTGACCGCCGGTCATCGGACCCTCGTGAAGCAGGCCGAGCAAGGCGGCAGCCGTGGGATTGATTTGAGTGTCGGGCATGCCTTCTAAGCTGCCACTTTGTAGCGCCCACGTCCAGGATTTCGCCCGATCCGTCCAGTTTGCGTCTCCACAAACGACTGTCCCGCACAGACAGTCCGACCACGAGGGTCGAGACGGCGCGTTTAACCGACAAGCAGCCGTCTGACCAGCTAGAATGGGCCTAGCAAACCGGTCAGACGGCGATGCCGGGCAGCAACCGGCCAAAAAGGGACGAGCCGCCGCGCGCAAACCACGCGACGGCCCGTATATCCGGGTGATCACCCCATATGGGGGTAGCGCCACGCCGTCGGCGGCTCGAAGGTCTCCTTGATCGTGCGCGGGGAGACCCACCGCATGAGGTTCAGCACCGAGCCGGCCTTGTCGTTGGTGCCGCTCCCCCGGGCCCCGCCGAACGGTTGCTGGCCGACCACGGCTCCGGTCGGTTTGTCGTTGATGTAGAAGTTGCCGGCCGCGTAGCGCAGCACCTCCTGCGCCCGGTCGATCGCCGCCCGGTCGGTCGCGAAGATGGAACCGGTGAGCGCGTAATCGGCGATCGACTCGGCCTGGGCCATCGCCGGCTCGAACTCGTCGTCCGCGTAGACGTGCACCGCGAGGATCGGGCCGAAGAACTCGGTGCGGAACACCTCGTTGGTCGGGTCGGTCGACTCCACAAGCGTCGGGGCGACGAACCAGCCCTCGCTGTCGTCGGCCGTCCCGCCGGCCAGCACGGTGCAGGACGCGCTGTTCTTGATCCGGTCGAGGGCGCCGGCCAGCTTCGCGAACGACCGGCCGTCGATCACGGCGCCGCCGAAGACCGAAAGGTCGGTCACATCCCCGTACGCAATCGAAGAAACGGAGGCCGCGAGCCGGTCGCGGAGGCCGCCACCCTCCCAGAGGCTCCGCGGGACGTAGGCCCGCGAGGCCGCGCTGCATTTCTGGCCCTGGTACTCGAACGCGCCACGCACCAGCGCGGTGTGCAGCGCCTCGAGATCGGCGCTCGGGTGCGCGAAGACGAAGTCCTTGCCGCCGGTCTCGCCGACCAGCCTCGGGTACGACCGGAAACGGTCGAGGTTCGCGCCCACCTCGCGCCACAGTGTGCGGAACGTGGCGGTGGAGCCGGTGAAGTGGATGCCGGCCAGGTCCGGATCGGCCAGTGCCACCTCGGACACCGCGAGTCCGTCCCCGGTCACCATGTTGATCACGCCGGGCGGCAGGCCCGCGGCCTCGAACAGGCGCATCGTGAAATGCGCCGCGAACTGCTGGGTCGGCGACGGCTTCCACACCACCGTGTTGCCCATCAGCGCGGGCGCGGACGGGAGGTTCCCGGCGATCGCGGTGAAGTTGAACGGGGTGATCGCCAGGACGAAGCCCTCGAGCGGCCGATGGTCGAACCGGTTCCACACGCCGGGCGCCGACTGCGGCTGCTCGGCCAGCAGCCGCTCGCCGAAGGCCACGTTGAACCGCAGGAAGTCGATCAGCTCGCAGGCCGCGTCGATCTCGGCCTGGTAGCAGGACTTCGACTGACCCAGGATCGTGGCCGCGTTCAGCGTGTCCCGCCAGCCGCCGGCCAGCAGCTCGGCGGCGCGCAGGAAGACCGCGGCGCGCTCGGCGAACGGCAGCGCCCGCCAGGCCGGCGCGGCCTTCTTCGCCGCCTCGACCGCCTTGCTCGCGTCGGCCCGGGACGCGTTGCCGGTCGTGCCCAGCGGCACATGCCGGCGGTGGGGCTGCACAACGGCGATCTCCGGGCCGGACGCCATCCGCTGCACGCCGCCGATCGTCATGGTCAGGTCGGGCCGGGCCCCGCGCAGGTCGGCGATCCGGGCCTCCAGCGAGGCCCGTCCGGGTGTCCCGGGTCGATAGTCGCGAACCGGCTCGTTGCGCGGGACGGGCACGGCAAGCTGGGCGTCCATGTGGCACTCCTCGACGTGGTGGTCTGCTGAGTAGATCCGCCCGCCGGGGTCGCCGGGGCCGGAATCCTCATCCTCGCACCGGGGTCGGGCCGTGGGCGCCTCGCCGCGTACCCTGAGCCCCATGAGTGCCCAGGACACGACTCCGGACGCCGAGCGGTCCTCGTCGAACGGTCTCCTCCTCGCGCTCGCCGCGCTGATCTGGATGGCCGCCATGCTCTGGTCGGCCCGCGCCACCATCACCGGCCGGGGCGACGCCGAGATGGAGGTGACCTCGACGGCGTACGCGCTGCCCGGCGCGGTCACCGCGTCGCTGGCCACGGGCGCCGCCGTCGGGCTCGCAGTGATCACGCTGCTCACCCGCCGCCGCGACGTCGGCTCGACGCTGCGGTTCGCGGTCGCCACCGGCACCGGGCTGGTGCTCGGCCTGCTCGGCGCCCTCACGATCATCACGATCAACACCGACGGCTGGATCTACGCGGTCGTCGGCGGCACGATCGCGGCGGCCGCCACGATCGGCGGCGCCCTGGCCGGTTTCCGCCGGCCTCGGGTGCTGGCCGCGGTCTGCTGGGCGGCGATCGGGGTGTTCCTGGTCGGCTTCGTGCTCAACGTCTTCCAGGACCCGGTGCTCAAGGCGCTCGGCTCGGGCGACACCGACGTGTCGCAGACGAACGCCGCGAACTGGTTCACCTTCCTGCAGGCGTTCCTCTCCGGCTTGGCCGCCGGCCTCATCGCGTACGCGGTACTGCGCCGCGGCCGCCGACGCGCGCCGGGCGCCGAGGTGGCCTGGCCGTTCTACGCGCTCGCGGGCGCCGGCCCCGGCCTGCTGCTCGTGGTCGGCGAGGCGCTGACCCGCACGGCCGGGTCGCGGGTGCTGGAGCTGGCGGGCAAGGTGAGCGAGCTCGAGCTGGTGGTCCAGCAGATGCTCAGCGGCGCGCGGTTCAACAGTGCCCTGATCGTCCTGTTCGTCGGCGCGATCAGCGCGACGATCGCGATCGGCCGCACGATCCGCCCGGCCACCGAGGCCGAGGAGGAGGAACCGCCCGCCCCCGCGAAAAAGGCCCCCGCCGCGAAAAAGGCCGCTCCCGCCAAAAAGGCCACCCCGGCGAAAAAGTAGCCGTCAGGTCAGGGCGTCGAGTTCGGAGACCGCGTACCACTCCAGCTCGTGGTCCTCGGCGCCGTCGACCGTGAACTGAGCGTCCGGGTCGCCGGCCAGCGCCTCCTCGACCACATCAGCCGCCGCCGCCACCTGCTCGGCCGCGTCGGCGCCGTCCACGTGGATCGACGCCACCTCGGTGAGCGACACCGGCTGCGGCAGCCGCACCGTGCTCGACCCGAGCTCGACGTCCTCCCGCACCAGCGAGCCGAGCGGCACGTCCGCCGAGATCACCACCCGCCGCCGGGGCGCCGCCGGATCGTGCCGCAGCAGCTGCAGCGCGCCCTGGGCGGCCCGGGTGAAGGCGACGTACTCCAGCTCCTCCTCGTCGCCCTCCGCGTACCACTCGCGCAGCGCCGGGGTGACCGCGTGGGCGACCATCCCGTCACCGCCGAGCTTTCCGGAGGCGCGCAGGGCCGCGAGCATCGGCACGGTGGCCGGCACGTAGACCCGGACCAACTCGGTGATCGGCACGTCTCCTCCTGGATTGGGACCGTCCCCGTAGTACACCGCCACCGCGGCGCAAGGAAGGCCCATTCCACCAGTCGTGTCCCGATCGTGCCGCGCCGGGGTTTCAGCAGCCGCAGGCCGGTCCGGACAACCCCGCGACGGGGGCGGTGAGCGGGTCGGTGTCGGCCACAACCTCACCTTCCCGCGTACGCGTGGGAAGCCCCTCCCGGACCCAGTACTCGACGCCGCCGATCATCTCCTTCACCGAGTACCCGGCGAGCGCGAACGCCAGCGCCGCCCGGGTGGCGCCGTTGCACCCCGGACCCCAGCAGTAGGTGACCACCGGAACCGCCGGGTCGAGCAGCTCGGCGGCCCGCGCCCCGATCTCGGCCGTCGGCAGGTGGATCGCCCCCGGGATGTGACCCTGCTCCCAGGCCGCCCGGCTCCGCGAGTCGACGAGCACGAAGCCCGGCACGGCCTCGAGCAGGCCCGCCCGCACGTCGGACACATCGGTCTGGAAGTCAAGTCTCGCCGCGAAGAAGGCGGCCGCCCGCCCCGGCTCGTTCCGCGTGGCCGGACCCACGTTGTGGCTGGTCAGAGCAGATGTGATCGTCATGGACACGACGCTACGGAAGCCGCAAAGTGCAGAACATGCCCATTCCACGGCAGCTTTGACCTGTCACCGAGGAAAGCCCGGTACATTGCCGCCATGACCGTGGACTCCGCCCTCGACCGCACGGATTGGCGCCTGCTCGCCGAGCTGCAGCGCGACGGCCGCGCCACCTTCGCCGAGCTGGCGAGGGCCGTCGCCATGTCCGCCAGCGCCGTCGCCGAGCGCATCCGCCGCCTCGAGGAGGCCGGGGTGATCGCGGGTTACCAGGCCACCATCAACCCCGAGCGGGTCGGCCTCACGGTGATGGCCTTCGTCCGCCTCCGCTACCCCACCGGCAACTACCGCCCGTTCCACGCGATGCTCGACTCCACCCCCGAGATCGTCGAGGCGCACCACGTGACGGGTGAGGACTGCTTCGTCCTGAAGGTGCTGGCCCGCTCGATGCGCCACCTCGAGGAGGTGACCGGCCGCATCTCCGGCCTCGGCCCGGTGACCACGAGCGTCGTGTACTCCAGCCCGCTCTCGGCCCGCTCGATCGCCGACCCCACCCCGGCGCCCTAGAGCCGGGCCGCTCGGAGGGCCCGAGACGCCCGCCGCCTCCAGTGCACGGTGGGCGCCTCGGGGGCTAGATGAGGCGCAGAATCGTCGCGCACCACGCCTGCTGATGCAACTCCATGCGGAGGGCCATGGCCCAGGTGCGCTCCCCGGTCACGAGCGCCACGGCCGCCTCGACCGCGCCCGGCCGGGGCTCGCACAGTCGAAGCCGGATCACCGCCACGGGTGACGGGCGCCGCGGCTGGCGCCGGCCGGGGTGCTGGGCGGCGCGGCGCAGCTCGGCCACCCGGCGGGCGCCGACCAGGGCCTGGGTGACCACCGCCCCGGCGTCGGCCGGGACCGAGACGTGCCTCAGGTGGGCCGGTGGGCGATGACCGTTGAGCACCTCGACACAGAGCCGGACGAAGCGGTGCACCGCCAGTTTCGCGTCGTGCGACGCGCCCGCGACCACCGACCGTTGAGCGGAGACCGCCACCGCCGCACCCCCGAATACCCTCGCGGGAGGCTCGGCGGCCCGCCGCAGCGCGGCCGGCGACCAGTCGAGGGCGATCTGATGAGCCGACGCCCACACCGCGGGCTCGATCTCGTCGTCGAACGGCGGCTCGCACGGCGGCACCCGACGAAGGCTGATCGAGGGCCGGGGCCCGTTCGGAGCGATCTCAACAGTCCGCCTCATCCCGCACCTCGTCCCGTCCCGATGCCGTTCGCTTGCGTTTGCCTTCGTTTGCCTGTGACGGTCATTCTTCCGAGGGCGCGAGCGAGCGGTCAACGTGGCGGTCCAAGACCACCACCGATGCGAGAAGACGCCCAAACCGGGCGTGGGGGCCGGGGCGTGTCACTCGGCGGCATCCCGCTCGGTCAGCGGGTTGGCGAGCACCCATTTCGCGGTCTCGGCGTATTTCTGCTGGATGTACTCCTCCAGCTTGGCCCGCTCGACCCGCCACTGGCCCCGGCCGCCGACCTTGATCGCGGGCAGCTCGCCGCTGCGGACCATGTGGTAGACCTGCGAGTCGGACACGTTCAGCTCGGCGGCCACGTCCGACAGCAGCAGAAACCGCGGTTCCACGCGAGCACCTCCCCGATCCGATCGGCCAAGTTTGCCACCGTTTGCCTTCGACGGCTGCCCGGGGCGTACGGGAAAAGCGGCGCAAGCGAAACGGCCCGCCGGCGAACCGGCGGGCCGTTTCAAGAAACGATCAGGCAGCCCCGGGGGCGCCGTGGCAGCGCTTGTACTTCTTGCCCGAGCCGCAGTAGCAGGGGGCGTTACGCGACGGACCGTTCGACGACTCGGCCTGCCCCGAGGTGGAGCGGCCGCGCCCGCGGGAGGCCGGCGTGTGCGCCGGAGAGGCCGGCACCGGCGACCCGCCCGGCCCGATGCCCAGGGCCGGAGCCTCCGGCTGCTGGATGACCGGTGAGCCGTCGCCCGCCGCGCCGTCGATCGCGGGCGCCGTGTACTGCAGGTTCTGCGGACGGCGACCGCCGCCCAGGCCCTTGGCCCGCACCTCGACCCGGTCGGTGTCGGTCATGTTGTCGTCGCCGGGAGCGCCCACCGCGGACAGCGGAACGGCCTTGCTCGGGTCGACCGTGACGGACGGCGCCTCCTCGACCTGGACCTCGAGGTTGAAGACGAACCCGGCCGCCTCCTCCTTGATGCCCTCCATCATCTGGTTGAACATGTCGAAGCCCTCGCGCTGGTACTCCACCACGGGGTCGCGCTGGGCGTAGGCCCGCAGGCTGATGCCCTCCTGGAGGTAGTCCATCTCGTAGAGGTGCTCGCGCCATTTCCGGTCGATGACCGCGAGCAGCACCTGCCGCTCGAGCTCGCGCAGCGCCTCGGTGCCCAGCTCTTCCTCGCGGGTCGCGTAGGCCGCCGCGGCGTCGTCCTTGAGCTGCTGGGTGAGGTATTCCTGGTCGAGCGTGTTCCGCTCGCCGCCGGACTCCTCGACCACGTCGTCGATGGTGAGGGCGACCGGGTAGAGGCGGCGCAGGTTGGTCCAGAGCTGCTCGAGGTCCCAGTCCTCCGCGTACCCGTCGGAGGTCGCGGCGAGCACGTAGTCGCCGACCACGTCGTCGATCATGTTCTTGATCTGCTCGTGCATGTCCTCGCCGTCGAGGACCCTGCGGCGCTCGGCGTAGATGACCTGGCGCTGCTTGTTGAGGACCTCGTCGTACTTGAGGACGTTCTTGCGGATCTCGGCGTTCTGGCCCTCGATCTGGGTCTGCGCGCTGCGGATCTGCCGGGTCACCATCTTGGACTCGATCGGCACGTCCTCGGGGATGTTGAAGCGGTCCATGACCGCCTCGACCGCGCCGGCCCGGAACCGCTTCATCAGGTCGTCCTGCAGGGACAGGTAGAACCGGGACTCGCCCGGGTCGCCCTGCCGGCCGGAGCGGCCGCGGAGCTGGTTGTCGATGCGGCGGGAGTCGTGCCGCTCGGTGCCGAGCACGTAGAGCCCGCCGGCCGCGATCACCTCCTCGGCCTCCGTGTCGCAGGCCTCCTTCCACGCGGGAAGGACCTCCTCCAGAGCCTTCGCGTACTCGTCCGGGCTCTCCATCGGGTCGAGCCCGCGCTGGTGCAGCTCGGACGAGGCGAGGAACTCGGGGTTGCCGCCGAGCAGGATGTCGGTGCCACGACCGGCCATGTTCGTCGCGACGGTGACGCCGCCCTTGCGGCCGGCCTGCGCGATGATCGTGGCTTCCTGGGCGTGGAACTTCGCGTTCAGCACGCTGTGCGGGATGCCGCGGCGGCGCAGCAGGTGCGAAAGGATCTCGGAGTTTTCCACCGAGACGGTGCCGACGAGGACGGGCTGGCCGGTGGCGTGCCGCTCGGCGATGTCCTCGATGACGGCGTTGAACTTCGCCTTTTCCGTCTTGTAGATGACGTCGGGGTGGTCGATGCGGATCATCGGCCGGTGGGTCGGGATGGTCACGACGCCGACCTTGTAGACCTTGTTGAACTCGCCGGCCTCGGTCTGCGCCGTACCGGTCATGCCGCCGAGCTTCTCGTACAGGCGGAAGTAGTTCTGCAGGGTGATGGTCGCCAGGGTCTGGTTCTCCTGCTTGACCTCGACACCCTCCTTGGCCTCGATGGCCTGGTGCATGCCCTCGTTGTAGCGGCGGCCGTGCAGGATGCGGCCGGTGAACTCGTCGACGATGAGGACCTCGCCACTTTCGTTGACGATGTAGTCCTTGTCCCGCTTGTAGAGCTCCTTGGCCTTGATGGCGTTGTTCAGGTAGCCGACCAGCGGGGTGTTCACCGATTCGTACAGGTTGTCGATGCCGAGGCGGTCCTCCACCCGGGAGACGCCGCGCTCGGTGACGGCGACGGTGCGCTTGGCCTCGTCGACCTCGTAGTCGCCCTCGCCGTCCTTGCCCTTCTGCAGGCGGGCGACGATCCCGGAGAACTCCGAGTACCACCGGGCGGAGTGCTCGGCCGGACCGGAGATGATCAGCGGGGTCCGGGCCTCGTCGATCAGGATCGAGTCGACCTCGTCGACGATCGCGAAGTTGTGGCCACGCTGGACCAGCTCGTCCTTCGACCAGGCCATGTTGTCACGCAGGTAGTCGAAACCGAACTCGTTGTTCGTCCCGTACGTGATGTCGCACTCGTAGGCCGCGCGGTGCTCGGCGGAGGGCCGGTTGGGCAGGATCACGCCCACGGTGAGGCCGAGGAACACGTGAATCTGGCCCACCCACTCGGCGTCGCGCTGGGCGAGGTAGTCGTTCACCGTGATGATGTGCACGCCCTTGCCGCTCAACGCGTTGAGGTAGGCCGGGAACACGCCGGTCAGGGTCTTGCCCTCACCGGTTTTCATCTCGGGAATGTTGCCGAAGTGCAGGGCGGCGCCGCCCATGAGCTGCACGTCGAACGCCCGCTGGCCGAGCACCCGCTTGGCGCCTTCCCGGGCGACGGCGAACGCCTCGGGGAGCAGCGAGTCGAGCGACTCGCCGTCCTCGTACCGTTCCTTGAACTGCTGGGTGCACTCCCGCAACTCGTCGTCGGTCAGGTCGACGTAGTCTTCCTCGATCGAATTGACCGCATCAGCGATCGCCTTGAGCCGGCGCACCATGCGGCCTTCGCCGGCACGTAGGACCTTTTCCAATATCGACACGGGTCAGCGCTCCCCTAGACAGTCTGCCGAACCATCGTAGGCACCCTCCGTCGGAACCTGTGACCCGAGCCTCCGGTTAACCGCACAAAGGGGACGAAAGGCGGCATCGCGTTCGCTCTCGGCGCAGCAAATCCGGCAGGATTACCTCGAAACGGCAACATCAACAGGAGGATTCTTGAGCCCCGCGGAGATCAACGGAACCGGGGTGCGTCTTAGGGCATATCGCCCCGACGACGCCGAGGCGGTCGCCGCCGGATACGACGACCCGCTCAGCCACCGCTTTCTTCCACCGCTTCCGTCGCCGTTCACGCTGGCCCACGCCGAGCGCTTCCTCAGCGAGGGGGTCGGCGCGATCTTCGCGGACGGCGGCGCGGCGTACGCGATCGCCGACCCGGACACCGACGACCTGCTCGGCGGGATCGGCTTCGACAAGGTCGTGCCGAGTCGCGGCCAGGCCGAGATCGGTTACTGGGTGGGACCCTGGGCGCGCGGCCGGGGAGTGGCCACCGCCGCCGTGCGGGCGCTGAGCGGGCACGCTCTGGACGCCGGCCTGCACCGGCTCGAGCTGCTCACGCACTGGGACAACCCGGCGAGCATGCGGGTCGCGCTGGCGGCCGGCTTCCGCCGCGAGGGGGTACGCCGGGAGGCGCTGCCCAACCGCGACGGCGGGCGCGACGACCTGGTGGTGTTCGTCCGCATCGCCGGGGACCCGGACGAGCCGGCCCCGCGCCCGCTGCCCGACCTGCCCGCCGGCGAGCTCACCGACGGCGTGGTCACGCTGCGCCCGCTCGGGCCGGACGACTTCGACTTCCTCTTCGCGCTGCACAACCTGCCCGAGGTGTGGCAGACCAGCGTGCCCGCGGTGCCACCGGGCGCCGACGACGTGCGCCGGCGCTGCACCCGGGCCGCGGCGCACTGGCTGGAGGGCACCCGGGCCGACCTGGTCATCACCGAGGCCGCGACCGGCACGCCGGCCGGCGACATCGGGCTGTTCTACCAGGAGCCGGCCACCGGGCAGGGCATGATCGGCTACAGCATGCTGCCGGCGTTCCGCGGGCGCGGCTTCGCGACCCGGGCCGCCCAGCTGCTGTCGCTGTGGGCGTTCGCCGAGACCGACATCGCCCGCCTCATCGCGGGCACGCTGCCGACGAACGTGGGCTCGCAGCGGGTGCTGGAGAAGGCGGGTTTCCACCGGGAGGCGTACCTGAGGTCACGCCTGCCCGGCCCGGACGGCACCCGCCAGGACGACGTCCAGTTCGTCCTGTTGGCCGAGGACCTTCTCGCGGAAGGCCCCCGGCTTGACGGCTAGCGGGTCAGGCGGTCCCCTCTAGCGACAGAATGCCGTAGTCATACCCGCGCCGCCGGTAGACGACGCTGGGACGGCCGCTCTCCTTGTCGAGGAAGAGATAGAAGTCGTGGCCGACGAGCTCCATCTGGAAGAGCGCGTCGTCGACGGTCATCGGGTCGGCGGGGTGTTCTTTCTCCCGCACGATGCGCCACGGCTGGTCCTCGCCGTGCTCGGCCAGGACGCTCGTGGTGAGGGATGACGACTCCTCGGCCGTCTGGGCGAGGCTGAGGTCGGTGGGCAGGCCGGCGGTAGCGGCCGCCACCGATACGGGCGCGTGCCGCCCGCGGTGGACCCGGCGTCGGTCGGCCGAGCGGCGCAACCGTCCGTCGAGCTTGGTGATGGCGAAGTCCAGGGCGGCGTAGAAGTCCTTGGCGCAGGCCTCGGCGCGTACGACCGGGCCTCTCGTCATGACGGTGATCTCGACCCGCTGGCATGTGTCGGACTGGCGTGGATTGCGCTCGTGGAACAGCTCCACATCGGCCCGGATCAGTTTCTGGTCGTAACGCTCGACCTTGCTCAGCTTGTCGGCTACGTGTTCCCGGTAGTGATCGGGAACCTCCACGTTTCGGCCCTTGACGACAATGTCCACTCGTGACCTCCCCCAACGTGTTTGTTCTGCGGGCGCCCGGACGGCGTCGGTTGCCGGGGGGCGCCGAACTGCGACGCGGTTGCTGGTTACGGTGACGCCGGTGCGGTGCGCACCTTGCGTGACCGATCGCGAATGAGACGACTCCTTTCCGGTGGCGGACAGCTACGCGCTCTCCCGGTGGGCGGGTAAGCGATGACGCTTACCCTCGTCACCAAGACGCTAACGTGCCGATGCTCCCGCGTCACCCCTCGTTTCGGATAGCTGATCGCTGAGGTTCCGCCTTTTCGGTACCCGTGGGCGGTAATCATGCGAAACCGCTCTCCGCAACTGGGTGGCGGCCAGCACCGCGGCGCCCGCGACCTGCATGTCCGCCTCCTCGAGACGACGTCTTACCACGGCCAGGGTGGCCCCGGTCGTGACGATGTCGTCCACCACCACCAGCGTGCCCTTGATCGGCGCCGGCTGCCGGGAAAACCCGATTCGCCGGGAGCGGATTCGCAGCGAACTCTCAGCTGCCGCACGGCGTTGGGTGACGGTCAGTGACGCGGAGTCGGGTCGCGGTAACGCTTCGAGCGGCCGGGCCACGTCAGCCTCCCAGCCCGCGGCGCGCAGCCGGCGCACCGCCTGTGTGGCCAGCCGGGCCAGGTGGTCGCCGTGCCGCTCGCGGGCCGCGGCGGCGGTGGAGGGCACCGGGACCAGCGTGACCGGACGGCGGGGCGGGGCGAGCGCCACCACCGCCGTGGCGAGCAGCGCCCCGAGCGGCTGAGCGAGCCGGTGCCGGGCCCTTTCCTTGTACGCGAGCAGGACGCCCCGCAAGGGCCCCTCATACGCCCCTACGGCGACGCAGGCGGGAAACCGGGGTGGCGGTGGGGAGGGCGCCGTCCGGAACGGCCGGAGCGCCTCCAGGAGGGTCGCGCAGTCCCCGCACACCGCGTTCCGGAGCGGAACCCGCTCGGCGTCGCATCCCGCGCAGGCGGCGGGCAGCACCAGGTCGGCAAGATCACCGAGCAGTCCGGGCATCGGTCAGTCTCGGTGTCGGTCTCAGTAGAGGAAGAACGGCGCGGTCGGGTTCACCCCGGCCTGCGGGCTCGCGGGCGGCCCGGCCAGGTCGCCGACCGTGATCTTCACCGGCTCGCCGAGCACGTCCCACGCGTCGCCGGCCGCCTCGTAGGTCTCCGTGTCGGCGTTCTCCCCGCGGGTCAGCGGGTTCGACGGGTACGCCGTGAGGTACGTGACCGCCTCCTTGCCGATGTCGTCGAGGCGGCCGTAGGGCACCGCGCCGTCGACCGACACGTCCAGCACCGCGTACCGCTGGCCGTCGTCGCGCAGGCCGGCCACCGCGAGGTAGGTCTCGCTGCTCCAGGCCACCGCGGTGACCTTGCTGAGCGTCGGTGGGTAGAGCCGCTCGGGGGTGCTGATCGTGATGTCGTCGCCGCCGGTCTCGAGGGTCGCGCGGTAGAGCCTGCCGCCGGCGACGAGGGCCACGCGGTAGCCGTCCGGGGCGACCGAGATGGCCTGGATCGGGCCCGGGTCGGTCTGCCAGTCGACCAGCTTGACCGCCGACCCATCGGGGGCGAACGTGTACAGCCGGTTGTTCACCGTGATCAGACCGACCGCGCCGAGCGGGTCGTTGTCGGCGGTGACCGACCAGACCGGCCGCCCGAGCGTGCCGGAGAGCCCACGGACGTCCTTGAGGGCGGCCTGCTCGCCGGTGGGCGCGACCGCGACTCGCAGCTTGGCGTTCTTGCCCGAGCCGGTGACCACGGCCGCGAACGTGTGCGTGCTGGAGGCGCTCATCGCGGCCGCGGTGATGCCCTTGTTGTCCTCCGGTTTCAGCACCGGAATCGGCTCGGCCTGCGTCGTCTTGGCGATCCGGCGGATCACCCCGTTGTAGACGGCGAACCGCTCCGGCTGGCTGGCCAGCCGGTAGGCGGGGTTGCTGCTGCGGTAGTCGGTTTCGGAGTAGCGGGCCGCCTCCTGCTTGCCGATCTTCAGCTCGAGCGTCTGCTGCACGTCACCGGGTTTCTGCAGCGACCACTGGAACTGCCGGCGCAGCCGGTCCAACGCCTTGGCGTCGCCGGCGGGCACGGCGGGGCCGCCGAGCGTGACGCTGAGCGTGTTGTTCGTGGCCGCGGGCACGATCTCCGGCGCCGTCGTGCCGTCCGGTAGACCGTGTGCCACGTAGCCGAGCCAGCTTGCCGGGCCACTGACCAGCCAGGACACGATCGTGGTGGGACGCTGGGTGCTCGGCAGGTCGCGCGGCATGTAGCGCAGGTCGGGGATCAGCGCGGTGTTCTCGTTGTTCCAGAAGTAGATCGTGCGGCGCTCGTAGTAGTTGTTGAGCGCGGTGTCGGTGAGCAGCAGCGTGTGCGGCGGCGTCTCGAGGATGAAGTAGCCCTGCTGGCCGGCGACCCGGCCCACCTTGACCGTGTACTCGCTGATGACGGGATTGGCCTCGGGGTTCGGTTCCAGCGAGCCGTTGCCCTTGAGGAGGCCGATCACCTGGGCGTTGAAGGTGATCTCCGGATCGTCCGGGGTGTTCTGGAGCGGATCACCCTTGAGCCGGATCACCTTGACGTCGGGGACGTCGGGGCCGGCCTCGAAGCCCGCCCGCGCCCCGGGCGCGAGGAACGCCTTGACGCGGGTGAGCTCGGTTTCGGGGTCGCCGGCCGCGGCCTCCAGGTAGTACCTCAGCAGCTGGAGCGGGTCGTTGGCGGACTCGCGCGTGTTCGGCACGGCGGGGATGGTGTCGTCGCGGGCCCCGGTGCCGCCGGACGGGCCGGCGCCGACCACGGTCACCCGGGTCTCGTCGGGGATGCCGCAGCCGCCCAGCAGCAGCGCGGCGACAACGGCGACGGTCAGCAGGCGACGCATCAGAGCACCTCGGCCGTCTCGTCGGCGGCGGTCTCGGCGACGGCCGGCGCCTCGATCGCGGGGCTCTGCTCGATGACCAGGTCGCGGTCGCGCGGTATCAGCGGCAGCGGCGCGGTGAGCAGCCGGTCGCCGGCCCGCACCGGCAGGGTGAGCCGGAACTGGGCGCCCTCGCCGGGCGCGCCCCACGCCTCGAGCCAGCCGCCGTGCAGGCGGGCGTCCTCGGCGCTGATCGACAGGCCGAGCCCGGTGCCGCCGGTCTGCCGGGCCCGGGACGGGTCGGCGCGCCAGAACCGGTTGAAGACCAGCCGCTCCTCCCCCGGCTTGAGGCCGATGCCGTGGTCGCGCACGGTGATCGCGACGGCCGCGTCGTCACACGCGAGGGTGACCCGCACGGGACGGCCCTCGCCGTGCTCGACCGCGTTGCCGACCAGGTTGCGCAGCACCCGCTCGACCCGGCGCGGGTCGACCTCGGCGATCACCGGGGTCTCGGGCACGCGCAGCTCGATCTCGACCCCGACCCGGTCGGCGAGACCGGCCAGCCGATCGGCGACCCGCTCCACGATCGGCACCAGGTCGGCGTGCTCGGCGTCGAGCGCCGCGAAGCCGGCGTCGAAGCGGCTGATCTCGAGCAGGTCGGTGAGCAGGCTCTCGAACCGGTCGAGCTCGGCCTGCAGCAGCTCGGCACTGCGGGCCACGGCCGGGTCGAACTCCTCGCGCTCCGAGAAGATCAGGTCGGCGGCCATACGGACGGTGGTGAGCGGGGTACGCAGCTCGTGCGACACGTCGGAGGTGAACCGGCGCTGGAGGCGGGACATCTCCTCGAGGCGGACGATCTGCCGCTGGAGGTTGGCCGCCATCTGGTTGAAGGACGCGGCCAGGAGGGCCAAGTCGTCCTCGCCGTCGACCCGCATGCGCTGGTCGAGCAGGCCGGCCGACAGACGCTGGGCGGTACGGGCCGCGTCCCGCACGGGCAGCACCACGAGGCGGGTGACCAGACCGGCCACGATGCCCAGCAGGATGACCAGGGCGAGGCCGGTGACCAGTACGGTCGTCCGGATCTGGTTGGCCGCGCTGTCCTCGGTGGTCAGCGGGACCATGTAGTAGAGCTCGACGTGGCCGAAGCCGGTCGGCAGGGGCGAGCCGTACACCAGGTATTTGATCCGCTTGCCACCGACCGTCGCGGTGCGGACCTGCTGGGCGATCTGCCCGTCGTGGGCGACCGACTTGATCATGTCGGGGGTGATGAGCTCGCCGGTGTTCACCTTCGCCGAGATCACCGGGTCGAGACTGGTGTACAGGTCGGCGCGCATCGCCACGATCGAGCCGCCGGACTCGGCGGTGTCGTCGTCGGCCAGCGCGTTCAGCGTGAGGTTGCGCATGGCCTGCGGCAGTTTCGGGTCGCGGGACTGCAGATAGATGCTGAGCTGGGACGACGCGTACTTCGTCTTCTCGTACAGCGAGGACTGCACCTCGTCCTGCGCGCGGTTGAGCAGGATGCGGGCGCTGTTCTGCGCGACGAAGAACCCGAACGCGCCGACCAGCACACTGGACGCGACCAGGGTGAGCGCCACGATGCGCAGCTGCAGCGAGCGCCGCCACTGCCGCCGGGCCGGGGCCGACCAGTGCTCGAAGCGGCGCCCGAGCACACGCGAGTATCGCCGCAGCACCCTCAGGGCGCGGCGGACGGGCATCGGGAGCCAGGCAGGTGCACGCATCTCGCGGGCAAGGTTAGCCGCTCGTGGCGATCACCCGGTGCCGGCCTTGTCGCCGATCACCCCGTGCCGGCCTTGTAGCCGACCCCCCGGACGGTCAGGATGATCTCGGGGCGTTCGGGATCTGGCTCGATCTTGGCGCGCAGCCGCTGGACGTGCACGTTCACCAGCCGGGTATCGGCGGCGTGCCGGTAACCCCAGACCTGCTCGAGCAACACCTCGCGGGTGAACACCTGCCGCGGTTTGCGGGCGAGCGCGACCAGCAGGTCGAACTCGAGCGGGGTCAGCTTGACCTCCTCGTCGTCGCGGCTCACGGTATGCGCCGGGACGTCGATGGAGATCTGGTTGCCGGGCGGGCCGATGGTGAGCATCTCCGGCGCCGCGTCCTCGCCCCGGCGCAGGCGCGCGCGCATCCGCGCCACCAGCTCCTTGGGCTTGAACGGCTTGACCACGTAGTCGTCGGCGCCGGACTCGAGACCCAGCACGACGTCGACGGTGTCGCTCTTGGCGGTGAGCATGACGATGGGAATGCCCGACTCGGCCCGAATCGCGCGTGCCACGTCGATGCCGCTCATGCCGGGCAGCATCAGGTCGAGCAGCACGATGTCGGGCCGGCTTTCCCGGAAAGCGGCCAGGGCACGCTCGCCGTCGGCGACGAACGAGGGGAGGAATCCCTCGCTACGCAGGACGATGCCGAGCATCTCGGCCAACGCTGGGTCGTCATCGACGACGAGTACCCGGGCTCTCATGCGGTCCAATATTGCACTGTCCTCCCGAACCCCGCGTACCCCGGTACCGATCTTGTTTCACGGCAGCCTACGCGAAGAGCGCTCGTCCCCAGAAGTCGTCGGGTCCGGTGACCCCGGGCGGGCAGGCGAACAATCCGCTCGAAACGTGCCGGACGTACTCGTTCATGGCGTCGAGTCGGGCCAGATTAGTCTGGATAGGTACGAAATGCGTGCGTGGGTCCCGCTGGTACGCGATGAAGAACAGCCCCGCGTTGAGCCGGCCGAGCCCGTCCGACCCGTCCACGAAGTTGTAACCCCGGCGCAGCAGGTGGGCGCCCTTGTTGGTGTCGGGATGCGCGAGCCGCACGTGCGCGTCCACCGGGATCACCGGGTCGCCCTCTCCGTTCTTGGAGACCAGGTCTATTTCGTCGAACTCCTTGGCCTGCCCGAGCGCCGCGCCCTCGCCCTTCGTACGCCCGATGATGTCCTCCTGCTCACCGAGCGAGGTGCGGTCCCACGTCTCGATCATCATCCGGATCTTCCGGGTGACCACGTAGGCGCCGCCGGTCATCCAGTCCGGCCCGTCGCCCGGCTGCACCCACAGGTTCTGCTTGAGCAGGTCGGTCTCCTCGGCCTTGAGGTTGGCCGTGCCGTCCTTGAAGCCGAACAGGTTGCGCGGCGTGGCCTGCGACGTCGAGGTCGACGAGGTGCGCCCGAAGCCGAGCTGCGACCAGCGAACGCTGACCACGCCCATGCCGATCCGGGCCAGGTTGCGGATGGCGTGCACCGCCACCTGCGGGTCGTTGGCGCAGGCCTGCACGCAGATGTCGCCGCCGGAGATGGCCGGGTCGATCAGATCGCCCGGGAAGTGCGGCAGGTCGGCCAGCGCGGCCGGCTTGCGGGCGGCCAGACCGAAACGGTCCTTGCCGGTCGCGTCGCGGAACAGCGTGGGCCCGAAGCCGATGGTCAGCGTCAGGCCCGAGGCGGGCAGGCCGATCGCCTCGCCGGTGTCGTCCGGCGGGGCCTCGAGGATGCCCTGCGTGGCGCCGATCGAGCCGGCGTCCTTGCCGGCCGTCATCCGGTTGGCCGCATCGGTCCAGTCCTTGAGCAGCTGGACGAGCTGCGCCCGGTCCTTCGTGAGCACGTCGAACGCCACGAAGTGGAGTCTGTCCTGGGCCGGCGTGACAATGCCGGCCTGGACCGCGCCCTGGAAGGGCACCGCGTCGGAGATCGCGTCCGAGGAGACGGTCTTCTCCGGCTTGTCAGCGAAGAACGCGCCGGCGACGGCGGAGGCGCCCACGACTCCGGCCACGCCCGCGCCGGCGAGCCCGATGGCCCGCCGACGGGAAACAGTGTTCTCGGCCATGGCTCCTACTTCTGCGCGATGACGCCGGCGATCTTGCTGATCGGCTCGGCCACCGCGTTGATGACGTCGGACAGACCCTTCAGCTCGGCCTGGGTGAGCTGGTTCTGCAGCTTCCACCCGTCGCCGTCGCGGTACTTCGCCAGCTCGGTGTCGACGTTCGCGAACGCCGTGTCGATCTGCTTGACCAGGGCCGGGTCGCGCTGCTCGAGCGCCGGGCGCAGGGCCGCGACCGCCGCCTGCGAGCCGTCCACGTTGGCCGCGAAGTCCCACAGGTCGGTGTGCGAGTAGCGGTCCTCCTCGCCGGTGATCTTGCTGGTGGCGACCTCGTCGAGCAGTTCCTTGGCGCCGTTGGCCAGCTGCAGCGGGGACAGCTTCTCGTCCTTGGCCTTGGTGACGACCTCCTTGACGTCGGTCACCAGCTGGTCGGCGATCGCGCCGTCCTTGCTGACGTCCTTGGTCACCCACAGGTCCTTCTCCAGCTTGTGGAAGCCGGTGAAGGGCAGCGCGGCGGTCGCGTCGTCCTCGCGGCCGTCGATCTTCGGGTCGAGGTCGCCGAAGATCTCGGCCACCGGCTCGATCCGCTCGTAGTAGGTGCGGGCCACCGGGTACAGCGACTTGGCCTTCTCGATGTCGCCGGCCTTCACCGCGGCGGCGAACTCGGTGGTCTTCTGCACCAGTGCCTCGCTCTGCGAGGTGATGTAGCGGGTGTAGCTCTCGGTTGCCTGCGCCAGCGCGGCGTCCTCGGAGAGCGCGGGCGCCGAGCCGGCCACGGTCAGCGTGTTGCGGATGCCGGTGCCGACCATGCCCGGCTTGCAGGCGGTCTGGTACGTGCCGGCCGGAAGCTCGACGCGCAGCTCGCGCGAGAGGCCCGGGGTGATGTTCTCGACCTCGCCCATCACCCGGTCGCCGGCCGCGTAGACGTAGAACTCGGTGACCTTGGAGCCGGAGTTGGCGACCGCGAAGACGTGGGTGCCGGCGTCGAGCTGACTCTTGGCCACCTCACAGGCCGTGTCGGTGGCCTTCACCGTGATCGGGCCGCTGCCTCCCGCGGCGGAGTCCGACTTGCCGCCGCCACAGGCGGCGACAGCGCTGATCGCGACCAGCGAAACAAACAAGGGGGTGTAACGCACGGGGGGTCTCCTATGCCTGCGGTGCGGGGGTGGGTACCGGTGCGGGTTTACGCACCGGCCAGAGGAAGAGAATGAGGACGGGCACGGCGTACAGGACCCAGGCGATCACCTCGAGCACCGTCGGCTCGGCCGTGACGTTGAACATCCCGGCGAGCAGGGTGGCGTACCAGGTGGACGGGTCGAGCCAGCTCGCCGCGTGATAAGCGATGTCGTTGCCGCCCGGCAGCACGGTCGCCTCCTGCAGCGAGTGCACGCCGTACTTGAAGATGCCGGCCGCGACCAGGATCAGCAGCACGCCGGTCCACCTGAAGAAGACGGTCAGGTTGATCCGGACCGCGGTCGCGTACATCAGGTAGCCGATCGCGACGGCGGTGGCGATCCCGCCGAGCAGCGCGAAGAGCGGTCCGCCGTCCAGGTTGGCGCCCTGCACCGCGGCGTAGAAGATCAGTGACGTCTCGAGCCCCTCGCGGACCACGGCGAGGAACGCCATGAAGCCCACCGCGATCGAGCCGACCGCGAGCGCGTCCTGCAGCTTGTTACGAAGCTCACCGGCGATGCCGCGGGCGGCCCGCCGCATCCAGAAGATCATCCAGGTCACGAAGCAGACGGCCGCGATCGAGGTGATCGCCTCGAACAGCTCCTGCTGCTTGAAGTCCTGCAGAAGGGTGGTCTCGGTGTAGCTGAGCAGCCAGCCGAAGAGGACGGAGATCGCCACCGCGGCGGCGACACCGGCCCAGACCAGCTTCAGGCGATCCTTGCGCTCCGACTTGACCAGGAAGGCGATGAGGATGCTGACCACCAGGGTGGCCTCCAACCCCTCGCGCAATCCGATGAGGTAGGTGGCAAGCATGGCTCTCCGCTCTTGTGCGCCCACGATTAGCTAAGGCGACCCTTACTTAGGTTGGCCATACCTTAGCAAGGCTCCCCTACGTTTTGTAGGCAGCATGGTGCGGGCGGCCCCGAGAGGGACCGCCCGCGAGTGGAGAGCGTGTGCTGGAGCCGTCAGACTCCGGGGCGGTCGAACTCCCCGGCCCGGATCCCGGCGACGAAATCCGTCCACTTCGTGGCGGCGAAAGTGAGCACGGGACCGTCGGCGTCCTTCGAGTCGCGCACCAGCACGGCCGCCGGAACGTTGGCAACCTCGACGCAGTGGCCGGCGGCCGCGCTCCGAGTGCTTTTACGCCAGGTGAGATTGGCGTCGCGCATGGCAGTCCCCTTCCAGGATGTATGCGCCTCCATGAAAGCTCACGGTGCCGTCGCGCAGCGGAGCGCTTCCTCCCTTTCAGCGATAACCGTTCGGCTGTCTTCTGCCGACAAAGAGCGTTCCCGCAGGTCAGTGAGGGCGTCCCGGTAGACCTCGATCTCCGGCTCTGTCACCCGGAAGAGACCGCCGATCAGTCCCTCGCTGTGCACGACCGGGCCGCGGGTGCCCGACGCGAACTCCAGCACCATGAACGACTCGGCGAGGCCGCCGTGCGCGCCCGCCGAGAACGGCAGGATCCGCAGCTCCAGTCCGGGCCGGCGGCTGTCACCGGCGAGCTTGGCCACCTGGCGGCGGAGAACGTCGGCGCCGCCGATCTCCCGGTACAGCACCGCCTCGTCGAGCACCATGAGCAGCGCGGGCGGTGGCTCCCGGGTCAGCACCGCCTGCCGGGCCATCCGCAGCGCGAGCCGGCGCTGGATCACGGCCGGCTCGCCGACGTCGGCGCCCACCTCGATGACGGCGCGGGCGTACTCGTCGGTCTGCAGCAGGCCGGGGACGACCTGGCTCTCCCACTCGCTGATGAAGACGGCCTCGGCCTCGAGGGCCACGAACTCGTCGTACGGGTCGGGGACCGACGACCGGTACGGGCTCCACCAGGCCTTCGCCCGGCCGCGGCGGGCCAGGCCGAGCAGGCGGTCGCGGTCGCCGTCATGGACGCCGTAGGCCGACAGCAGCCGGTCGAGGTCGCCGTCGCTGATCGAGGTGTGCGCCGTCTCGATGCGGCTGAGTTTCGATTCCGACCAGCCGAGCGCGGTCGCGACCGAGGCCGCACGCCGCTCACCGCGGAGCCGGCGCAACTCGTTGCCCAGCTCGCGGCGCGCGGTGGACGTCGGCCGGGCCACGCCAGACACCATAGCCGCGCTCCGGTGGCTCTCTGCAACTTGCACCGCACACTATGCACTTGCACGCAGGTCAGAGGCATGAAGTAATGAACATGAACGACGGGTTCACGGTGGCGGCAACCGCCGTGCCCCCGGAGAAATCGAGCCCCCGTCCAGCGGGCGGACGGGGGCTCGATCCCTGCACTCAATACCGATAATGATCGGCCTTGTAGGGGCCCTCAACAGGCACTCCGAGATAGGCGGCCTGCTCCTTGGTCAGCTCGGTCAGGTGCACGCCGAGCGCCCCGAGATGGAGCCGTGCGACCTTCTCGTCCAGGTGCTTGGGCAGGACGTACACCCCGATCGGGTAGTCCTCCGTCCTGGTGAACAGCTCGATCTGGGCGATCGTCTGGTTCGAGAAGCTGTTGCTCATCACGAACGACGGGTGGCCGGTCGCGTTGCCGAGGTTCAGCAGGCGGCCCTCGGAGAGCACGATGATCGAGTGCCCGTCGGCGAAGCGCCACTCGTCGACCTGCGGCTTGATCGTGACCCGCTCCACGTCGGACCGCTTCTGCAGCCCGGCCATGTCAATCTCATTATCGAAATGACCGATATTTCCGACAATGGCTTGATGCTTCATCTTCGCCATGTGCTCGTGGCCGATGACGTTGAAGCAGCCGGTCGCCGTGACGAAGATGTCCGCATACTCCACCACGTCGTCGAGCGTGGCGACCTGGTAGCCGTCCATGGCGGCCTGCAGCGCGCAGATCGGGTCCACCTCGGTCACGATCACCCGGGCGCCCTGGCCACGCAGCGACTCGGCGCAGCCCTTGCCCACGTCGCCGTAGCCGAAGACCACCGCGACCTTGCCGCCGATCAGCACGTCGGTGGCCCGGTTGATGCCGTCGATCAGGGAGTGCCGGCAGCCGTACTTGTTGTCGAACTTCGACTTGGTCACCGAGTCGTTCACGTTGATCGCCGGGAACAGCAGCGTGCCGTTCTGCTGCATCTCGTAGAGCCGATGCACGCCGGTCGTGGTCTCCTCGGTGACGCCCCTGATTCCGGCCGCCACCCGCGTCCACCGCCGGTCGTCCGCCCGCAGGCCCCGCGCCAGCACGTCGAGGATCACCGCGTATTCCTCCGAGTCGGCGGTGTCGGCGCTCGGGACGGCCCCGAGCTTCTCGAACTCGGCGCCCTTGTGCACCAGCAGCGTGGCGTCACCGCCGTCGTCGAGGATCATGTTGGGCGCCTCGCCGTCCGGCCACAGCAGCACCTGCTCGGTGCACCACCAGTACTCCTCGAGCGACTCGCCCTTCCACGCATAGACCGGCACACCCCGGGGCGATTCCGGCGTGCCGTCGCGGCCGACCACGATCGCGGCGGCCGCGTGGTCCTGCGTGGAGAAGATGTTGCAGGAGGCCCAGCGCACCTGCGCCCCGAGCGCCGTCAGCGTCTCGATCAGCACGGCGGTCTGAATCGTCATGTGCAGCGAGCCGGTGATCCGGGCTCCGCGCAACGGCTGGCTCGGGCCGTACTCCGCGCGCAGCGACATCAGGCCGGGCATCTCGTGCTCGGCCAGCTGTATCTCCTTGCGCCCGAACGCGGCCAGCGAGAGATCGGCGACCTTGAAGTCACCCTCGGCCACCGTCTTCGGACGAGACGCAGTAGTCATTTCCCCGTTCTACCACTCACGCTGGGTGCATGGTTTCGCTTCCCTTTGCCGGTACGGGGTAGGCGGCCGCCACAACCGCAAATTGCCGCGAACCTGCCTTCCGGCGCGAGCTCCGTCGCGGCTCCGGCCTCTGCCGCGACCGCCGGGCTGAGCTGCCCACTCACGCTCGCGGCCGTCGACGGGGCAGGCATAGCGAACGGGACGACAGGCTAGGCCCGCCGTCCCGTTCATCCCCCCGGTTTGGTACCGCGCGCGTCCGTGGGACCCCCCGATCACCAATGACGCTGCGTGGTTATAGATTCACACTCCGCAGTCACCATGTCAAGCAAATCCGGAAATTTCATCTTTTGTCTTCACCGAGGCAACGCTCAGAGTGCGCGAACCGGCCCGGCCGGACCCCTGCCACGCACACTCAGCCCGGCGGTCGCGGCAAAGGCTGAGGGTGCGGCGAGCTCGCGCTGGACGGCAGGTTCGCGGTCATTGCGGTTGGGGCGGACGTCAACCCCGTAGCGGAAAAGGGTGTTGATGATCTGCCCGGCGGAAGCGGCCCCGGAGAGCGCGACCGACGGCGGAGATCGCTCAGTTTGCCGGAACCGCGGCTACGAAGGCGACACCCTCGCCGGCGAGTTTGATTTTGCCCGTGCCGGCGGGGACGTAGGCCGCGTCGCCGCGCGCGAGCTCGATGGGGGTGCCGTCCACCGATCCGCCGGCGAAGAGATCGCCCGAGGTCGCGACGATGATGCGGGGGCCCTCGGCGGGAACCTCGATCGGCGGGCGCGAGCCGGACAGCTCCAGGCGGTAAAGGACGAAATCCGGGACGGCAACCGGCCAGGTCAGGACGCCCGGAGACAGCTCGGTCGGCTTGAGGATCGGGTCGTCGAGGACCTCGAAGCGCAGGACCCGCAGAAGCTCGGGCACGTCCACGCGCTTGGGGGTGAGGCCGCCGCGCAGGACGTTGTCGCTCGCGGCCATCAGCTCGACGCCGGCGCCCCTCAGGTAGGCGTGCAGGTTGCCGGCCGGCATCCAGATGGCCTCGCCCGGCTGCAGGCGGACGTGGTTGAGCAGCAGCGCGACCAGCACGCCGGGGTCTTCGGGATAGCGTGCGGCCAGGTCGGCCGCGAGGGCGCAGGAATCGTCGTCGGGGCGGGCGCGCGCGGCCGTCAGCACCGAGGCGATCAGCGCGCCGCGATCGTCCTGCGGCCAGGAGAGCAGGGTCTCGACGGCGGTGGCCAGGTCGCCGTCCCGGAGGGCCTTGACCGCCGGCTCGAGCGCGGGGATCGCGAAGCTCTCGAGCGTGCCGGCCGAGGCGGTGGTCGAGCGGAAGCCGCACAGGGCCTCGAACGGGGTCAGCGCCACCAGCATCTCGGGCTTGTGGTTGGCGTCCGTGTAGTTCCTGGGCAGCGCCGGGTCGGCCTGCTGGCGGGCGAACGCCTCGCGCGCGTAGGCGAGATCGGGATGGGCCTGCAGGGAGAGCGGCTGCTCGGCGGCCAGGATCTTCAGAAGGTACGGCAGGCGGGGGCCGAAGGTGGCCGCCACCCGCTCGCCGAGCTGGGCCCGCGGGTCGCCGGCGATGAGCGAGGCCAGGCTCACGCCGCCGGCGGCGCCGCCCACCGTGGACGGGTCGTCGGGGTGGGCGCCGAGCCACAGCTCCGCCTCGGGGCCCTCGGTGGGCGCCGGGCGGCCCTGCAACTGGGCGATCGCGGTGTGCGAGCCCCAGGCGTAGGGCCGGATGTGCCCGGTCAGCGGGTAGACGGTCATGTGCGTCCTTTTCCGGCTTTATCCAGCTTTATCCGGCGGCTGCGGAAGCGCCCTCGGAGACCGTCGGTGCCTTCCGCTCGTGGTAGATGTCGGGCTCGATGTAGATCACCCGGGCGATCGGCACGGCCTCGCGGATGCGCACCTCGGTCTCGTCGATGTGCTGGGCCAGGTCGTCGGCGCGCTCGGCCCGCGGCACCGCGATCTTGACCGCCACCAGCAGTTCTTCCGGGCCGAGGTGCAGCGTCTTCATGTGGATGATCCGCTCGATGCCCTCGCCGGCCAGGATCGCCTTCTCGATCTTCCGGACGTCCTCGGGGTTGGCGCCCTCGCCGAGCAGCAGGCTCTTCGTCTCGATCGCCAGGATCACCGCGATCGCCACCAGCAGCACGCCGATCGCCGCGGTGCCGATGCCGTCCCACACGCCGTTGTCGGTGAGCAGCGTGAGCACCACGCCGAACAGGGCGAACACCAGGCCGATCAGGGCGCCGGTGTCCTCCAGCAGCACCACCGGCAGCTCGGGCGCCTTGGCCCGGCGGACGAAGTTGACCCAGGTGACCTTGCCGCGGGTGTGGTTGGACTCGCGGATCGCGGTCATGAACGAGTAGCTCTCGAGGGCGATCGCGACGACCAGCACCACGACCGGCACCCATTTCCACGAGTGGATCGCCTCGGGGTGCTGGATCTTGTGGTACGCCTCGTAGAGCGCGAACAGGCCGCCGACGCTGAACAGCACGATCGACACGATGAACGCGTAGATGTACCGCTCCCGGCCGTAGCCGAACGGGTGCTCGGGGGTCGCCCGCCTCTGCGAGCGCCGGCCACCGACCAGCAGGAGCACCTGGTTGCCGGAGTCGGCGACCGAGTGGATCGCCTCGGCCAGCATCGACGACGAGCCGGTCAGCGCCCAGGCGATGAACTTGGTGACCGCGATGCCGAGGTTCGCCGCCAGCGCGGCGATGATCGCCCTGGTACCGCCGCCCTCGGCGCTCACTGGATTCCCTCGGGCATGGGGTTGGACAGCTCCTTCATCTCGCTGATCGCGGGCACGGCCATCGGGTCGAGCCCGTGCGCCAGTGCCAGGTAGAGCGACGCGAAGTCGGGCACGGCGGTGAGCGAGGCGAGCCGCTCGATCGCCGAGCCGCCCTCGGCGGTGAGCACGTCGCAGCGCACGCCGCGCCGCTCGGCGAGGGTCTGCACCGCGTCGGCACGGCGCTCCTCGACGGCGACCGGCTCGTCGGCGTCGTCTTCCGGGTTGAGCCCACCGTCCCGGAGGAGCACCAGCCGCAGCCGGGTGGTCGCCTCGTCCGCCTCGTCGGGGTCGGCGAAGATGTCGCGCGAGGACTCGGCCAGCCCGCCGAAGACGCCGTCGAGCAGGCCCACGCGGCCGCGGCCGGCCTCGCCGAGCGCACCGGCCATCACCGGGTAGCGCGCGTTCGCGGCGAGCGTGTCGGCGAACCGGCGGGCCGCCACGGTGGCGAGCGGGGACGAGCCCCAGACGATCGGGATCGAGCCGGCCAGGCCGAGCGCGAGGGCCTTCGCCGGGTTCACAAAGGAGTCGGCGCCGGGGCGACAGCGCTCGGCGTCGGCGTCGAGGCGGGTCGCGGTCTCGGCCAGATCGGCCTCGTTGACCTTGACGAGACCGAGCGCACGGCCGGCCAGCAGCACCGGGACGGCGAGACCCCAGAGGCTCGCGCGGGCCGGGGCGCGCCGCGGCACCGGGATGAACGGCGCGCGGGCCCGCTCGGCCATCGCCTGCAGCTCGGTGTCGGGGTTGCCGATCGCGACCAGCCGGGCGCCCCGGCGAACCGCGGCCTCGGCGGCGGCGAGCGCCTCGGGGCTGCGGCCGGAGGCGGAGACGGCGAAGACCACATCGGCCGCGCCGACCCAGCCGGGGATGCCGGCGCTGCGGTGCCCGATGATCGGCACCGGACAGCGGTGACCGGCCACGGTGGCCAGGATGTTGCCGGTCAGGCCGGCGGTGCCGATGCCGGCGACGACGACCGCGCGGGGGCGGCCCTCGTCGGCCAGCAGGGTCAGGTCGGTCTCGGCGGCCAGCGCGGCCGACTCGCGGACCTGGGCGCCGGCCGACGCGGTGGCCCGCAGCATGCCGCCCGGGTCGTTGTCGAGCATCGACTTCTCGTCGTCGAGCAGGCGCTCGTCGGCGACCCGGTGCCCGTGCACCTCGGCCATCAGGAAGCCTCCGCCGCGGGCCGGCGTGCCTCGTCGAGCAGAAGGACCGGGATGTCGTCGCGGATGTCGAAGATGCGCCCGCACTCCGTGCAGGTGAGCGTCTGGGCATCGGCGTCGTAGGTCAACGGCGCGTGATGCGTGTCCGGGCAGGCCAGGATGTCCAGCAACTGCGGATCGAGGGCCACCGAACGACTCCTTACGGTGTTACGGGCAACTAGCCCCCTGATCCTAGCGGCGGACGATGGCGAGCACTTCGTCCCGTAGCGATGCCATGCGGTCGGGCTTGGGGGCCTCGACGTTGAGCCGCAGGAGCGGCTCGGTGTTTGAGGCGCGGAGATTGAACCAGGCGCCGTCGGGGAGGGTGGCGGTCATGCCGTCGAGCTCGTCGACTGTGGCGTTCGGGAACGCCGCGCGGACCTCGTTGACCTTGGCTTTCGCGTCGGCCACCGTGGAGTTGATCTCGCCGGAGGCGGCGTACCGCTCGTACTCGCCGGCCAGGTCGGAGAGCGGGCGATCCTGCTCGCCCAGCGCGGCCAGCACGTGCATGGCGGCCAGCATGCCGGTGTCGGCGAACCAGAAGTCGCGGAAGTAGTAGTGCGCGGAGTGCTCGCCGCCGAAGACCGCGTTGGTGCGGGCCATCTCGGCCTTGATGAACGAGTGGCCGACCCGGGCGCGGACCGGTTTGCCGCCGTTCTCCGCGATGATCTCGGGGACCGCGGCCGAGGTGATCAGGTTGTGGATGACCGTGCTGCCCGGGAACTTGGCCAGCTCGCGGACCGCGACCAGCGCGGTGACCGCCGACGGGGAGACCGGGTCGCCGTGCTCGTCGATGATGAAGCAGCGGTCGGCGTCGCCGTCGAACGCGACGCCGAGGTCGGCGCCCTGCTCGCGGATGGCCTGCTGGAGGTCGACGAGGTTGGCCGGGTCGAGCGGGTTGGCCTCGTGGTTGGGGAACGAGCCGTCGAGCTCGAAGTACATCGGGACGATCGTCAGCGGCAGGGCCGGCAGCACCTGGTCGCCCAGCACGGCGGGAACGGTGAAGCCGCCCATGCCGTTGCCGGCGTCCACGATTACCTTGAGCGGGCGGATGGCGCTGAGGTCGACCAGCGAGCGCAGGTGCGCCGCGTAGTCGCGCAGCAGGTCGCGGGTCTCCACCCGGGACGGGCCGTCGGCCTCGGCGTTCAGGTCGGCGAGCAGTTCCTCGGCGCGGCGGCGGACGACGGCGAGGCCGGTGTCCTGGCCGACCGGCTTGGCGCCGGAGCGGCACAGCTTGATGCCGTTGTACCGAGCCGGGTTGTGACTGGCCGTGAACATCGCCCCGGGCAGGCCGAGCGCGCCGGACGCGTAGTAGAGCTCGTCGGTGGACGCGAGACCGATCGAGAGCACGGCGGCGCCGGCCGCGTTGGCGCCGCGGCCGAACGCGGCGGCCAGGCCCGGGCCCGACTCGCGCATGTCGTGAGCGATCACTATCTGATCCGCGTCGTCGCCGGACTCGCGCAACATCTCGACGAAGGCCGTCCCGAGCGCCCGGGCCACCGACTCGTTGAACTGGTCGGGCACCGTACCGCGCACATCGTAGGCCTTAACGATCTTGGACAGATCGGACAACTCTCCCCCTCAACCTGGGTGACTCCGCTGAGAGTAACGGAGCAGCAGCTACGAACGGGTGGCAATCGGGCACCGCCGCTGTTACGTGCGGGTTGTCGGGACAGGTGATGCGGGTCACGATGGTGGGACTGGAGGTGCTCCTTGCCCAATCCGTGGCTCGCCCTCGATCAAGGCACCGATCCCGCCGAACGGATCCGGCAGGTCGGGCGCGCCCACGAGCGCTTTTTGTCCGGGAACGTCGCCGTGCCGCAGATCCGGCCGGTGGTGGCGGAGTCGTGGCGGCGGTCGGCCGACGCGCTGCCCGGCGCGGACAGCACCGCGCCGATCGATCTCAGCGACAGCGAGCTCGAGGAGTACCGCGCGGCGCACCCGCTCTCGCGAGCGCTGCCGCTGTTCCGCGACCTGCTCGGCGGTCTCGCCGACGACGGCGACCATCTCATGGCGGTCTGCGACGCGTACGGGCGGCTGCTCTGGGTCGAGGGCGCGGCGCCCATGCTGCACGGGGCGGAGCGGATGAACTTCGTGCCCGGCGCCCGCTGGGACGAGGAGCACGCCGGGACCAACGCGCCGGGCACCGCCCTCGCCGTCGACCACTCGCTGCAGATCTTCGCGACCGAGCACTTCAGCCGCTCGGTGCAGCGCTGGACTTGTGCGGCCGCCCCGATCCACGACCCCGGCACCGGCCGTCTGCTCGGCGCGATCGACGTGACCGGCGGTGACCACCTGGCCAACCCGCACAGCCTCGCGCTGGTGCGGGCCACGGCGCTCGCCGCCGAGACCTATCTGGGTGGCCAGTTGCGCCCGCCGGCCGGCGAGGGCCGGGTCACGGCGCTCGGCCGCAACGAGGCGGTGCTCACCTTCGGCGGGACGCGCCAACAGCTCGGCCGCCGGCACTCGGAACTGCTCGTCCTGCTTCTGGCGCACCCGGAGGGGCGTACGGGCGAGGAACTTGGGTTTGATCTTTATGGCGACGAGATGAGCCCGGTGACCGTGCGCGCGGAACTGTCCCGGCTGCGCCGCATGCTCGGGCCGGAACTGCTCGAGTCCCGCCCCTACCGGCTGCGCGCCGCACTGGAAGCCGATTTTCAGATGGTGAGCCGCCGGCTCGAACGAGGCCAGGTCGCGGAGGCCCTCGAGGAGTACGCGGGACCGCTGCTTCCCGGCTCGGACGCGCCCGGCGTGACCCGGATGCGCCGGATGATCGACGGCCAGCTGCGCGCCGCCGTGCTGGCGTCGCGCGACCGCTCGCTCCTGCGCGCCTGGCTGCACGCTCCGTGGGGCAGCGACGACCTCCACATGTGGGAGGAGTACACCAAGCTGCTCCCGCACGGCGCCCCGGCCCGCCCGCTGGCCGTCAACCGGGTCCGCGAGCTGGCGGCCGAGTACGGTCTTGCAACGCGGTTGCAACGTCCCGGTAACTAGCGTCGCCCGCACCTAACCCCCACAGGTGCGGAGGCTGCCATGACCATTTACTCCCCGCCCGGTTCCGACGGCTCGATCGTCAGCTACCAGAGCAGGTACGACCACTACATCGGCGGCGAGTACGTCCCGCCGGCCAAGGGGCAGTACTTCGAGAATCCCACCCCGGTGACCGGGGAGACCTTCACCGAGATCGCCCGCGGCACCGGCGACGACGTGGAGAGGGCGCTCGACGCCGCGCACGGCGCCGCCGATGCGTGGGGCCGTACCTCGGTCGCCGAGCGCGCCAACATCCTCAACAAGATCGCCGACCGGATCGAGGCGAACCTCGAGAAGCTCGCGGTCGCCGAGGCCTGGGAGAACGGCAAGCCGGTCCGGGAGACCCTGGCCGCCGACATGCCGCTCGCGATCGACCACTTCCGCTACTTCGCGGGCGCGATCCGCGCTCAGGAGGGCACGGCCGGCGAGATCGACGAGGACACCATCGCGTACCACTTCCACGAGCCGCTCGGCGTGGTCGGGCAGATCATCCCGTGGAACTTCCCGATCCTGATGGCCGTCTGGAAGCTGGCCCCGGCCCTCGCGGCCGGCAACGCTGTCGTGCTCAAGCCGGCCGAGCAGACCCCGGCCTCGATCCACTACCTGATGTCGCTGATCGGCGACCTGCTCCCGCCGGGCGTCCTCAACATCGTCAACGGCTTCGGCGTGGAGGCCGGCAAGCCGCTCGCCTCCTCGAACCGGGTCGCCAAGGTCGCCTTCACCGGCGAGACCACGACCGGTCGCCTGATCATGCAGTACGCGTCGGAGAACCTGATCCCGGTCACCCTCGAGCTGGGCGGCAAGAGCCCGAACATCTTCTTCGAGGACGTGAACCGGGCCGACGACGACTTCTACGACAAGTCGCTCGAGGGCTTCTCGATGTTCGCGCTCAACCAGGGCGAGGTCTGCACCTGCCCGTCCCGCGCGCTCATCCAGCAGTCGATCTACTCCGACTTCCTGTCGGCCGGCGTGAAGCGGGTGGAGAACCTCAAGCAAGGCAACCCGCTCGACACCGACACCCAGGTCGGCGCGCAGGCCTCCAACGACCAGCTCGAGAAGATCATGTCGTACATGGACATCGGCCGGCAGGAGGGCGCCAAGGTGCTCACCGGCGGCGCGCGGGCCGAACTGCCCGGCAACCTCTCCGGCGGGTACTACGTGCAGCCGACGATCTTCGAGGGCAACAACGCCATGCGGATCTTCCAGGAGGAGATCTTCGGGCCGGTCGTGTCGGTGGCGTCGTTCGCCGACTACTCGGACGCCATCAAGATCGCCAACGACACGCTGTACGGGCTCGGCGCCGGCGTGTGGACGCGGGACATCAACCTGGCCTACCGGGCCGGGCGGGCGATCAAGGCCGGGCGGGTCTGGACGAACTCGTACCACCTGTACCCGGCGCACGCCGCGTTCGGTGGCTACAAGCAGTCCGGCATCGGCCGCGAGAACCACAAGATGATGCTGGACCACTACCAGCAGACGAAGAACCTGCTGGTGTCGTACAGCCCCAAGGCCCTCGGCTTCTTCTAGGCCGGCTCATGGCTACCAGGGTTGACGTGACCCCCGCGGCCGCCGCCATGATGCGGCAGCTGCGGGGGCAACACGGTCCGCTGATGTTCCACCAGTCCGGCGGGTGCTGCGACGGCAGCTCGCCGATGTGCTACCTGGAGGGTGAGTTTCGCACCGGACAGTCCGATGTGCTGCTCGAATCCCTCAAGATCGACGGTGTGGACGAGCCGATCACGTTCTGGATGTCGTCCTCCCAGTTCGAACTGTGGAAGCACACCCACCTGACCGTGGACGTGGTCCCGGGGCGCGGCGCCGGCTTCTCGCTGGAGGCTCCCGAGGGCGTACGTTTCCTGATCCGTTCCCGACTGCTCACCGAACAGGAGATGGCCGAGCTCTCTTGAATTACTCCGGGGGAGGGACGTGGCGCCGGGCAGCTAGCCTGGCGCCACGATTTCATCCGTACGGGGTCCGCCATCCGTACCAGGCACCGTGGACTGGCGGACATCTCGATTGACCGAAAAGGCCAGAAAAATCGGAATTAACGTATTCCGCCCGCGTGACATAGGTCCCGAAAACGTGCCGAACAGTCGTGGGCGGCTGGCGTTGGAGCGCTTCCAGAAGGCACTGTCGTGGTTCGAGTCGCCGGTGATGACCCTCGAGCCGCCTGGGGAGAGCTTTATGCGGTCCCGCTCCAACAAGCTGGTTCTGTTCGGCGTGGTCCTGCTGATGGCGGGACTGGCCGGGCGGGCTGCCGCGGACACGACGCCGGAATCCCGTACGCAGGCGAAACCGGCGGTGTCGGCACCCAGCGCGACCAAGGCACCTTCACCCAAGCCCTCGCCGAAGGCTTCGAAGAAGCCGCCGGTCAAGCAGAAGGCGGTCGCCATCTCGGCCAAGAAGGCCTCGGGCCCGGCCGGCAGCCGGATGACCACCGGCACCAGGGCCGTCGCCCTCACCTTCGACGACGGGCCCGACCCGGTGCAGACGCCGCGGATCCTCAAGCTGCTCGCCCAGCAGCACGTGCACGCCACGTTCTGCCTGGTCGGGCGCAACGTGCAGAAGCACCCCGAGCTGGTGCGGCAGATCGTGGCCGGTGGGCACACGCTCTGCAACCACACCTGGAACCACGACCTGAAGCTCGGCAAGAAGACGGCCGCGCAGATCAGAGCCGATCTCACGCGCACCAGCGCGGCGATCCACAAGGCCGCGCCGAAGGCGAAGATCAAGTACTTCCGCGCGCCGGGCGGCAACTTCACGCCCGGCGTCGTCGCGATCGCCCGGCAGCTGGGCATGGCCTCGCTGTACTGGAAGGTCGACCCGCGGGACTGGGACCACCCGAAGGGCGAGACGGACGCACAGCACAAGAAGAGGGTGATCTCGCGCGTGGAGCACAACACCCACCCGGGAGCGATCGTGCTGTCCCACGATTACGCCCAGCCGGACACGATCGCGGCCTACCAGACGCTCCTGCCCTGGCTGAAGAAGCGGTTCACGCTGATCGGCCTCTGAGGCCCGGGTCAGTGCGTCGGGGGGATCACCCGTAGATGCCCCCGGCGGCCGGTCTGGTGGCCGGGGAGGTCCTGCTCGTCGGTGCGGGGCGGCGGGGCCGGCGGGCGGGCGGCCTCGCGGACGGCGTCGGCCAGGGCGACCAGGTCGTCGGTGGTGGGGGGCGGCGGCGCGAAATCGCCGTCGTGGCGCACGAGTTCCCAGCCTCGGGGGGCGGTGAGGCTGCGGGCGTGCGGCTCGCACAGGTCGTACGTGTGAGGCTCGGCGAACGCCGCCAGGGGGCCGACGACGGCGGTCGAATCGCTGTAGACGTAGGTCAGTGTGGCGACCGCCTGTCGGGGACAGCCGTTCCGGGAGCAGCGCCGTGGGGACCTCACGGCGGCACGTTATCGCCCCGCGGGCTCGCGTGGGGGGCGATGCCGCCGCGACACGCCGACCCGTGGCGCATCACGATTCGGCCGACACGCCAACCCGTTGGGACGAATCTCTTCGGGACACGCGGCGGATCCCCGCTGCCACCGTGCGCCACCGCCGGAGGACTAGGCTTGCGAGGTGACCACGAGCCCCGAGCGACGCCGCAGCGACAGGGCGGCGCGCGCAGCCGGCCCGGGACACCCGGCCCGCCGTGACCGGCACGGTCGCGGCCTGCGCGGCCGCCTCGTCCCGGCCACCGTCCCCCTGGCCCGTACCAAGGCCGAGATCTTCGACGACCTCGTGCTCGACACCGTCGAGAGCCTCGAGCGGCGGTATGCGAAAGAGCTGGCCGGCGTCGAGTTCGCGGTGGAGGACGTGCCCCCCGACCTCAACGTCTACGACTCCGACGTGCTCGAGGACGGCGAGGTGCCGCTGGCCCGCCTGCTGCCCGGGCGTCCCGGCCGGCAGGAGCTTCCCCCCCGGATCGTGCTCTACCGGCGGCCGCTGGAGTTCCGGGCGATGGACCGCGAGGACCTCGCCGACCTCGTCCACGATGTGATCATCGAGCAGGTAGCCAACCTGCTCGGGGTGGATCCTGACGAGCTTTCCTAGGCGACTCTTCTTTTGAGCTTGCGGCGCTCGCGCTCGGACAGCCCGCCCCAGATGCCAAAACGCTCGTCGTGACCCAGGGCGTACTCCAGGCACTCGGCCTTGACCTCGCAGCGGCCGCAGATCCGCTTGGCCTCGCGGGTCGATCCGCCCTTCTCCGGAAAGAAGGCCTCCGGATCGGTCTGCGAACACAACGCCCGTTCCTGCCACTCGGGCGCGTCCCCGAGCAGGTCTACCCCTTCAACCTGCGCTTCCATCGGCGTGCCTCCCAATTCCCGCGCCGGCATCGCTGCCGGCGCTGACCCCCCACGCACGCGGCGTGTTTTTTGCGGGCCGGTACCCCTCCTGCCCGCAACCCCACCGAAATTACACGCGTGTAAGACGTGCGTCGTCAAGCCGAACCTGATAAATAGGCCCGTTTCCCCGGCGCGCCTTCGGCGCGTCGTGGTCCCGTTCCTGCCCTATCTCTCAGGAGCCGCACAGAGTTACGCCGCCGGGGCGCGTCGGGTCCAATTTAACCCGTTTTGTGATGTTGGGTCAGGGCCTGTGTTGAAGTAGGGGCCGGAGCGAGGCGAGGTCCAGGTGTCGTCTTCTACTTCAACACAGGCCCTACCGACGGCCATACACTGTGGTGCGCTCCACCGCCGGGCGGCCCGCGGCGGCGGCCAGCTCCTTCAGTTCCGACACCGTGCGCGCCGAGCCGTGCTCCGAGCCGGCCATCCGGGAGATGGTCTCCTCCATCAGCGTGCCGCCAAGATCATTGCAGCCGCCGTTGAGCATCACGCGGGTGCCCTCGTCGCCGAGCTTGACCCAGGAGCACTGGATGTTGCCGATCCGGCCGTGCAGCAGGATGCGGGCCATCGCGTGCACGACCCGGTTCTCCCGCCAGGTCGGGCCCGGGCGGGCTATCCCGGCCAGGTAGATCGGGGCGTTCGTGTGGATGAACGGCAGGGCCACGAACTCGGTGAAGCCGCCGGTCCGGTCCTGCACGCCGGCCAGCACCCGGAAGTGGCCCAGCCACTGCCTCGGGTGGTCGACGTGGCCGTACATCATGGTCGAGCTGGACCGGATGCCCACCTGGTGTGCCGTGCTGACGACCTCGACCCAGGTGCTCGCCGGGAGCTTGCCCTTGGTCAGGACCCAGCGCACGTCGTCGTCGAGGATCTCGGCGGCGGTGCCGGGGATCGTGTCGAGCCCGGCCTCCTTCAGCTCGGTCAGCCACTCGCGGATCGGGACGCCGGCCTTGGACGCCCCCGTGACGATCTCCATCGGCGAGTACGCGTGGACGTGCATGCCCGGGACCCGCTGCTTGACGGCGCGCACCAGATCGGCGTACGCGGTCACCGGCATTTTGGGGTCGATGCCGCCCTGCATGCAGACCTCGGAGGCGCCGTCCCGCCAGGCCTGCTCGGCGCGGTCGGCGACCTGGTCGACGGAGAGGCGGTAGGCGTCGGCGTCCTGCTCACGCTGGGCGAACGCGCAGAAGCGGCAGCCGACGTAGCAGACGTTGGTGAAGTTGATGTTCCGGTTGACGACGTACGTGATGTCCTCGCCGTTGACCTCCTTGCGCAGGTCGTCGGCTATCCGGGCGAGCTCGTCGAGGGCCGAGCCGTCGGCGCCGAACAGGGCCATCGCCTTGTCCTCGTGCCGGGCCTCCAGCAGCGCGGCGGGATTCTCGGACGCCAGCTTGAGGCCGGCCAGGACGTCGGTGGGGGTGCTGTGGTGGTCGCCCTTGGTGATGTGGGCGGCGACCTCTGTCCAGTCGCCGTAGACGTCGTCGAAGTCGGACCTTCGGTCTCCGGTACGGCCCGTCGTGTCGATGGTCGCGAAGAGGTCGATTCGTCCGGTGCCCATGGCGTCGTCGGGCTCCTGCCACGGCTTGCCCACCGGGATGGCCTCCTCCCGCGCCAGGCCGTTCTCGTCGGCGAGGGCCACGACGTGAGCCGCGAGGCGGGGGTCCAGCCAGCCCTCGTTGGCGCGCTTCACGTACTCCGGGTAGATCGTGAGGCGTTCCTTGAGGACGAACCCGGCCTCGGCCGATTTTTCGCGCAAAAGCTCGATCTGGGGCCACGGGCGCTCAGGGTTGACGTGGTCGGGGGTCACCGGCGAGACCCCGCCCCAGTCGTCGATGCCGGACCGGATGAGGAGCTCGAACTCGGCGTCGATCAGGTTGGGCGGGGCCTGGATGCGGGCCCGCGGGCCCATGATGATCCGGGACACCGCCACGGTCGCCGCCAGCTCGCGCAGCTCGGCGTCGGGCATCCCGCGCATCGCCGTGTCCGGCTTCGCGCGGAAGTTCTGGATGATGAGCTCCTGGATGTGACCGAACTCGCGGGCCGTCCGCCGCATCGCGAAGATCGAGTCGATCCGCTCGGCCCGGGTCTCGCCGATCCCGATGAGGATGCCGGTCGTGAACGGGACGCCGACCCGGCCGGCGTCGTCGAGCACGCGTAGGCGTACGGCCGGCTCCTTGTCGGGCGAGCCGAAGTGCGGGCCGCCCGGCTCCGACCACAGGCGAGTCGCGGTGGTCTCCAGCATCATGCCCATGCTCGGCGCCACCGGCTTGAGCCGCTGCAGCTCGTCCCAGCTCATCACCCCGGGGTTCAGGTGCGGGAGCAGGCCGGTCTCCTCCAGGACGGCGATCGCGCAGGCGCGCACGTAGTCAAGGGTGGAGTCGTAGCCGCGCTCGTCCAGCCACTGCCGGGCGGCCGGCCAGCGGTCCTCGGGGCGGTCGCCCAGCGTGAACAGGGCCTCCTTGCAGCCCTGGGCGGCGCCCTGGCGGGCGATCTCGAGGACCTCCTCGCGTTCCAGGAACGCGGCGGGCAGCCGGTGCGGCACGGTGACGAACGTGCAGTAGTGGCAGCGGTCCCGGCAGAGCCGCGTCAGCGGGATGAAGACCTTTTTCGAGTACGTGACGACGCCCGGTCGCCCCGCCTCGCGCAGGCCGGCGTCACGGATGCCGCCGGCGATTGCCAGCAGCTCGTCGAGGCGCTCGCCGGTGGCGGCGAGGAGGGCCTCGGCCTCGTCGGCATTGATCGCCTTGCCGTCGGCGGCGCGGCGCAGGGCGCGGCGGATGCTCGCCTCGGTAGGAACCGGTTCGGCCGCCCCTATGGGGGCTGAAGACTCATTTGCTGCAACCACGCAGAGCAGCCTAGGCCGGAACGGCGCAAGCTGCGCCCGTGGTGGCCGGGCGCGCGCAGTGGAATAGGACACGGCGCACGCCCGGGACCGGCGTGCTACTGGCGGGGCGGATCCTGATCGGCGGGGCCGAAACCGGGGCGCTCGTCGCCCAGCATCTGGGTGCGGTCGTCGGTCTCCGCCCCGGCCGAGGGGACCGGCTGGGTCGGCTCGACCGGCGGATACGTCGTTCCCGCGGCCGGATAGGTCGTTCCGGCCGGTGAGCTCGGCGGCGGTGCCGCCGGAGCGGGCGCGCCCGAGGCCGGGACCGCGGAGGTCGGCGAGCCCGGGTGCGGGGCGTACGGGCCGGGCGGGACCGGCTGGGTGGGCTGGGCCGGGTTCGGGATCGGCACGGCGGGCTGGTTCCACGTGGGTGCGGCCGGCTGGCCGTACACGCCTGGGGAGAAGCCCTGCTGGCCGGCCGGGGGCGGCGGGGGCGGGTAGCCGCCGGGAGGCGGCGGGAACCCGGGCTGGCCCGGCGTGGGCTGACCGGGCGGCGGGCCGTAGCCCGGCTGGCCCGGGTACGCGCTCGGCTGGCCGTACTGCGGCTGGCCGTACACGCCCGGCGGCGGCGCCTGCGGTTTCGGTCGCGGGGTGTAGAACAGGTTGCGCCAGATCTGGAAGACCGCGTACGCCGCGACCGCGAACACCGCCAGCCAGGCGACCCGGCTGAGCAGGCCCTCGAGCGCGCTGCGGGCGCCGTTGTGGTCGGCCTCGTTGATCAGGCCGATCAGCACGCCGAACAGGACGCCGAACAGGGCCATCACCGCGTACTCGACGAGGGCGATCACGACGATCAGCTGAGCCTTCGGGTGCCGCGGCTGGACCAGCAGCGCGAGCAGCACCGCGGCGATCGGGAAGCCGATCGTCTCGAGGTTGATGAAGCCGCCGAAGCTCCCCTGCGTGCGGAAGCCGAACTGACCCGCTCCATCCGGGATCAGATCGACGATCGCCAGAAAGATGAAGATTCCGGCGGCACCGACCAGGGCGTAGGCCGCGAGGTCGCGAAGCGGGCGAAGGTACTGGCCGGCCGATTTGACCTCGCCCGGCACGGGCTGCGGTTGGCTGGTCACTGTTTCTCCCTGACGGACGATGGGTGGGGTCGGCCCAGCGTAGACCGCCCTCGCATGGGGCACCCGATACCCGGCGAGCCGTTCTGTCATACCCGTGCGGGAGGATGAACCTCATGCGGATCGTGGTCCTTACCGGTGGCATCGGCGGTGCCAAGTTCCTTGTCGGCGTGCGCGCCCATGCCCGGGCGATCGGCGCCGATGTGACGGCGGTGGTCAACGTCGGCGACGACGTGCGCCTGCACGGCCTGCAGATCTGCCCCGACCTCGACAGCGTGATGTACACGTTGGGCGGCGCCCACGACCCCGAGCGGGGCTGGGGTCGCGTCGGTGAGACCTGGGTGGTCAAGGAGGAGCTCGCTGCCTACGGCGTCGAGCCGTCGTGGTTCGGCCTGGGCGACAAAGACACCGCCACCCATCTCGTACGCACACAGATGCTCACCGCCGGCTATCCGCTGTCCCAGGTGACGGCCGCTCTGTGTGAACGGTGGAAACCCGGGCTCACGCTGCTGCCGGCCACCGACGACCGGCTCGAGACGCACGTCGTGGTCGACGTCGACGGCGAGCGCAAGGCGATCCACTTCCAGGAGTGGTGGGTCCGCTACCGGGGCGACCTGCCCACCCATCGCTTCGTGTTCGTCGGCGCCGACGCGGCCAAGCCGGCCCCCGGGGTGGTCGACGCGATCGCCGCGGCCGACGTGGTACTGCTCGCCCCCAGCAATCCGGTCGTCAGCATCGCCCCGATCCTCGCGGTCGACCCGATCCGCGACGCGGTCGCCGGCGGCCCCGCACCGGTCGTCGGCGTCTCCCCCATCATCGGCGGCTCCCCCATCCGCGGCATGGCCGACAAGTGCCTGGCCACCCTCGGCGTGGAGGTGACCGCGGCCGGCGTCGGCGCCCTCTACGGCGCCCGTACCGACAACGGCCTCCTGGACGGCTGGCTGGTCGACTCCGCCGACGAGGGCACCACGGTCCCCGGCGTGCCGACCCGGGCGGTCCCCCTCTGGATGACCTCCGAGCAGGCGACGGCCCAGATGGTCGCCGACGCGCTGTCCCTGGCCGGTGTCGCGTGATCGACGGCCTCGAGATCCGGCCGGTCCGCGGCATCGGCGACGTCACCCCCGGCGACGACCTGGTCGAGCTCATCGCCAGCGCCGCGCCCTGGCTGGCCGACGGCGACGTGCTGGTCGTCACCAGCAAGATCGTCTCGAAATCGGAGGGCCGCCTCGTCGAGGTCCCCGCCGACGGCCCCGAGCGCGACGCGGCCCGCGCCGCCGTCCTGGTCTCGGAGACCCGCCGGGTGGTGGCCCGCCGCGGCCCGACCACGATCGTCCAGACCCACCACGGCTTCGTGATGGCCGCCGCCGGCATCGACGCGTCGAACGTCGACAAGACCCACCTGGTCCTGCTGCCGGCCGACCCCGACGCCTCGGCCCGCCGCCTGCGCGACGGCTTCCTGGCCCGTGGCCTGGAGGTCGCTGTCATCATCTCCGACACGATGGGCCGCACCTGGCGCAACGGCCTGACCGACGTCGCCCTGGGCGCCGCCGGCATCGACCCCTTCCGCGACCACCGCGGCGAGACCGACCCCTACGGCAACGAGCTCCAGATCACCCAGATGGCCGTCATCGACGAACTGGCCGCCGCCGGCGAACTGGTCAAGGGCAAGAGCGACCAGGTGCCGGTCGCCGTCGTCCGCGGCTTCCGCTCGGCGGCTCCCGCCACCACTGGCGCCGCGGCACTGCTGCGGGATGCGGCAAGCGACATGTTCAGCCTGGGGACGGCCGAGGCCCGGGCCACCGGATTGCTCGAGGCCGCCCAGCTCTCCGAGGGCAGTGAGACCCACCTGCCGGGCCTCCCGGTCGATCCCGAGGCGATCGAACGCGCTCTGGCCGCGGTCGCCGACGTGCTGTCGCGCACGACGACCGTGGCCCAGGCCGAGGTCCTCCCGCACAACGGCGCCACCGCCGCGCTGCACCTGGCCGCCCGCGACACCGACCCGCCGAGCCTGATGCGCCTGGGCGCCGACGCCCATCGCCTGCGCGCCGCTCTGGCCGCCGAGTCGATCGCGTCCGTGGTGCTCCCCCACGAGGACGGCATCCGCCTCGGCCTCTCCGGTCTCTCCCCCGCGCCCACCCCATGAGCCGCGAGTTGGGCGGCGGGCTGTTCGCGGACGCGGTGCGGGTGCTGAGCGAGTGGGAGGCCACCACCGAGGAGGGCGACCTGGCTCGCAAGGGCGCATTGGAGCTGCTGGCGGTAGGCCCGGAGGCGATGACCCGGGCACACCGGCCCGGGCACGTCACGGCCAGCGCGCTGATCGTCGACGGTTCCGGGCGGGTGTTGCTCTGCCTGCACGGCCGCCTGGGCAAATGGATGCAGCTGGGCGGCCACTGCGAGCCCGGCGACGCCACGCTCGCCGCCGCGGCGCTGCGCGAGGCCACCGAGGAGTCCGGCATCGACGGCCTGCTCCTCGACCCGGTTCCGATCGACGTCGACGTTCACGATGTCCGCTGCGGCGCCGGCGACGGCACGCCCGCGACCGCGTCCACCCACTACGACGTGCGCTTCGTGCTCCGGTGCCCGCCCGGCGCCACCGAACGCGTCAGCGACGAGTCCGCGGCCCTCGGCTGGTTCCGCCCCGACGCCCTGCCGTCCCCGCTGGCCTCCGCCACGGCCCGCCAGATCCCGCCGGCCCTCGCCCGCCTCGCCTGACGCCCGCGCGGCGTGACGCCCGTCTGGCCTGACGCGCACGCAGCTTGTTGCCCGCCTCGCCTAACGCCCACGCGGCTTGACGCCCGCCTCGCCCCACGCTCGCGTCGCCTGGCTCAAGTCGGCCGACGCCCCGGCTGCCCGGCGACCGACCCGACCCGCGCACGACCCGGCGGTCGAGCGGCCCGCCCGGACCCCGCCGACCTGGACCCCGCTGGGTCAGGGCTCGTCTTGGGGGCGGCGCTGGGTGGGGATTTCGAGGTGGGTGGTGTCGTCGGCGTTGTCGTCCGGGGGGCGTTCCATGTTCATGACGGTCATGGTGCGCTGGTGCGACTCGGCCGGGTCGTCGTCGTGGTGGGCCGTGGGCAGGATGATCGGGCTGGTGGGGTCGTCGGCGAAGTTGGGGGCCTCGGCGTCGGCGATGGAGATCGGGGCCTCGTCGCGTGGGGCGGGCGGGCGGAAGGCCAGCACGTCGCTGCGTTCGCCGGGGCGGGTCACCAGGGCCGGGCGGATCACCTGGGTCTTCTCGTCGTCGACCGTCTTGCCGGCCAGGCGGATCACCTGGGTCTCGTCGCCGCCGATGTCGCCGGTGGCGCGGTTGGACAGGTCGCGGGTTCGCGTGCCGGGCTCGGCGCCGGGGGAACGCACCGGGAAGCGCAGCACCTGCGGCGTGTCCCCCGGCGGCAGCGGCAGCCTGATGACCTGGGTCTTCTCGTCCTGATCGGCCGCCGGGAACGGGAGCACGGTCGTGCGATCCTCGGCGCTGTCGCCGACCGGCGGCTTGGCTACCTGGTTGCGGTCGGCCGCGTCGCCCACCGGAAGCCGCAGGACCTGGGTGCGCTCGCCGTCGTTCGTCACCGGCAGCCGCACGACCTGAGTGCGATCGCCGCCGTCACCGACCGGGAACCGCACTACCTGCGTGTTGTCCCCGTTGTCCGTCACCGGAAGCCGGATCACCTCGGTCCGGTCCGCCACCGCGATCGGAACCACGACGGCCGCCTCGTCCTCGGCGTCTCCGTGCTCGTCCTCCGACTCCTCCTCCGCCGAGCCGTCGTCCGCCATCGCCGCCACGGTCGGCTCGTCGTCGGCCGGGGCTTCGTCGGTGACGGGCTCCGACGCCTCGCCTTCCGCGTCGATTTGCGCGACGGCCGGCTCCGGCTCGGGCTCAGCAGCCACGAACGCGGTGGTCTCGTCTTCTGTCGCCGCATCGGGCTCGGGCTCATCGACGGCCCGGACCGACTCGTCGAACGCCGCGCCCGACTCATCCGCCGGGGTCGACTCATCCGCCGCGGCCGGTTCGTCGACGGCAGCGGTCGGCTCGTCGTCGGGCTGTTCCTCGCCCGGCTCGGTCAGGTCCGCGATGGGAGCCTCGGCCGCCGCCCGCACGTCGTCGGCGGCCAGTTCCTCGTCGGAGTCGGCGACTGCTTCGGTGGGCTGGTCGTCGGCGTCGACCACCGCGTCCGTGGCCGGCTCCTCGTCGGAGTCGGCGACTGCTTCGGTGGGCTGGTCTTCGGCGTCGACCACCGCGTCGGTGGGCTCCTCACCGGAGGCGGTCACCGCATCCGTGGGCTCCTCGTTGACGGCGGGCTCCAGGAGTTCGGCCTCGATCACGACGACCGTCACATCGTCGTCGTCCGCCTCGACGTGCTCGTCGCCGGATTCGATGACTACGACCGTGGGCTCGTCGGGGCGTACGGCGTCGGTGGGGGTGAGTGTCGGCAGGTGGAGTGGGCCCGCGCGGTCGATGGTGGGGTCGTCTTCGTCGTCGATGAGGCGGAGCAGCGCCAGGCCGGACTGCCGCCGCGGCTCCCCGGGCACGAAGGCGGTGGTGGAGTCGGCGGGGTGGCGGAGCACGGTGGTCGAGTCGGGGTCGGCGGTAGACAGCGACGACGGGAAGCCGGGCGGACGGCCGATCACCGTGGTCGGGGCCGCCGCGAGGGGTGTGCCGTAGGCGGCGGCCGCTCCCCGGAACCCGCCGATCTGGCCGATCAGGGGCAGGACGGGCGGCACGTACTTCTCCCAGCGGCGCGCGCTCAACGCCGTACAGATCAAAGGAACCGCAAGCAGCGCGGCCAGGCCATAGCCCGGACGAGAGAGGTCGAATCCGTCCTTGGCCACGGCGTGCGGCCAGACGTCGGCGTAGGCCGACGGCGACAGCAGCGCCCACGACGAGATCGCCAGATAGACGACGCCGGCCAGCAGCGGACCCGCCGGCGAGATCGGGGCCAGCACCAGGATTCCGTACGCGGCGCCGGCCAGCAGCAGAAGCAGGAGACCCGTGAGGTTCTCCAGCTCGAAGCCGTCGCGGCCACGCGCGGTCAGGTCGCTCGTCAGTCCCACGCCGGTCAGCACCCAGGCGGCCGGCGCCAGGACGAGCGAATACAGGATCGACCTGATGTGGCGCAACATTGTCTCCCCGGGTGGCTCTGTCTCCAGGACGCTACCCGCGCCGGGCAAGTCGACCGGCGCGGGTCGCAACGTGGCCTTCCTGACCGACTGCACCAGCACCTGCGTCAGATCGGTTCGGCCGGGCGGGCACAGTTGACGGCCGATCGGCCAGCGGAACGGCGGTCGATGTGGCCGGCCAACTCGCGAGACGTCCCGCCTGTGGTGCCGGACGACATGGACGACCCGTGCCGGTTCCGAGAGGCTCTGATCCAGAAAGGCGCGGGCTGAAGGATAGTTAAGGTTGGTGCATGACGGGCACAGTGCTGTGGGAACCGCCGGCCGACGTTCGCGAGACCACCCGCATCGGGGATTATCTGCGCTGGCTCTCCGACCGTGGACGCTCGTTTGATTCCTACGCCGAGCTGTGGGAGTGGTCCGTCAACGACCTCGACGGGTTCTGGCGGTCGATCTGGGACTACTTCGAGGTCATCAGCCACGACCCGCCGACGGCCGTGCTCGCCGACGCGACCATGCCGGGGGCGAGATGGTTCCCGGGCGCGACCGTGAACTACGCCGAGCACGTGCTGCGCATGCCGGGGCGCGACGACGAGGACACGGTCGTCCACGCGTACTCGCAAAGTCGCGAGCCGATCAAGCTGAGCGCGCGGCAGCTGCGCGACCAGGTGCGGCGCGTGCGTGCCGGGCTGAAGGCCCGCGGTGTCGGCAAGGGTGACCGGGTTGCCGCCTATGCCCCGAACATCCCGGAGACCTACGTGCTGATGCTTGCCACCACGAGCCTCGGCGCGATCTTCTCGTCGTGCGCGCCCGAGTTCGGCAGTCGCAGCGTGATCGACCGATGGGGCCAGATCGAGCCAAAGCTGCTGGTGGCGGTCGACGGGTACAAATACGGCGACAAGGCGATTTCGCGCACGACCGAAATTTCCGAGATCACCGGCAAGATCCCCTCGATCGAACACGTGATCACCATTGGCTACCTCGACCCCGAAGCGGGCAACTGGTCCGAATTGTCCGGCGACGAACCGATGGCCTTCGAGGCGGTGCCGTTCGATCATCCGCTCTACGTGCTCTACAGCTCGGGGACGACCGGGCTGCCGAAGCCGATCGTCCACGGTCACGGCGGGATCCTGCTCGAACACCTCAAGATCCTGGCGCTGCACCACGACCTGGGGCCGTCGGACCGGTTCTTCTGGTTCACCACGACCGGCTGGATGATGTGGAACTTCCTGGTCAGCGCCCCGGCCGTGGGCTCTTCGATCGTGCTCTTCGACGGCAATCCGGGCTTCCCCGACATGTCCACCTTGTGGAATCTGATCGACGAAGCAGAAATTTCGTATTTTGGTACGTCGGCGCCCTTCCTGATGGCGTGCCGCAAGGCCGGGCTCACGCCGGACAAACCGGGCCTCCGGGCGATCGGCTCGACCGGCGCGCCGCTGCCGCCCGAGGGCTTCGACTGGGTCTACGAGGCGGTGGGCACGCGGCTGCAGCTGCAATCGCTGTCCGGGGGTACGGATGTGTGCACCGGTTTCGTGGGTGCCTCGCCGCTGCACCCGGTCATCGAGGGCGTGATCGCCTGCCGCTGCCTCGGCGCGAAGGTCGAGGCGTACGACCCGTCCGGCCGCTCCGTGATCGACGAGCTCGGCGAGTTGGTGATCACCGCGCCGATGCCGAGCATGCCGGTCGGCTTCTGGAACGACCCGGACGGCAAGCGCTACCGCGAGGCCTATTTCGACGTCTTCCCCGGCGTCTGGCGGCACGGCGACTGGATCACGATCGGCGCCGACGGCACCTGCGTGATCACCGGCCGCTCCGACGCCACCCTCAACCGCGGCGGCGTCCGCCTCGGCACCGCCGAGTTCTACTCGGTCGTCGAGGGCCTTCCCGAGATCGCCGACTCGGTCGTGGTCCACCTCGAGCAGGACGACAACCCGAACGGCGAGCTCCTGCTCTTCGTCGTCCTCGCCGACGGCGCCGACCTAACCGACGACCTGACCGCGAAGATCCGTCGCGAGCTCCGCACGGCCCTCTCCCCGCGCCACATCCCGGACGAGATTCATCAGGTACGCGCGGTGCCCCGCACCCTCTCCGCCAAGAAACTCGAGGTCCCGGTCAAGCGCATCCTCACCGGCACCCCGGTCGAGTCGGCGGCGGCCAAGGGCGCGCTCGCCAATCCGGAGTCGCTGACCGCCTTCGAGGAACTCGCCCGCGAGCGCCACCACTGAGTCGCGGATCCGTTTCGGGTCGCCGGCTGAGTTTCTGAGCGCAGCGAACACGTGGTCTTGCCGACAAGATGGCGGCGAGATCCGCACGGCGGCCCGCGTCACCGGCATTGGCCGCATGTCGCCCACCGTGATAGGCCGCGACGCAGACCATCGCGACGAAAGGCGGTCGGCAACGGTGACGAGCGCGCCGAACCCATCAGGAGACTTCTAAGTCAGGGCGACGGTCACCTTTTCGGCGGTGGTGTGGGCATCGACCTTGGCGGGGTTCAGGTTGGCGCAGAGCACCAGCGACGCGCCGGCGGCGAGTGGGGCGAAAAGCCAGTCGATCGGGTCGGGGTAGGCGCGGGTGTCGATCAGCACTCGGTCGCCGGTCGTGAGGCCGAGCTCGGCGGCCCGCTCGGTGGCCGTGCGCATGACGGCCAGGTGGCTGAGCTCGACCGGGCCGGCCAGCGCGCGGTCGTCGGGGGTGACGGGCGCGCCGGCGAAGTGGTCGCCGTAGTTGCGCACCTCTGTCACATAGTCGACAAAACCCGGGGGGACCTCGCGCAGCGGCATAGCGAGCGGCAGCAGCCCCGTCGCGTACCGGTCGACGGCGGCCCACTCGGCCGACTCGCCCGCCAGCGCAGGGGTCGCGAACAGGGCGTCCACCGGCTGCGGGCGGCCCGGGAAGGCGACCGCGAGGCCGGCCGCCGAGGCGCCCAGCGCGATCGCCGCGGTCTGCCAATGCGGCGGGAGCAGCACCGCGACGGTGTCGCCGCCGCTCAGGCCCAGGCCGTCGATCAGCAGGTTCGCCGTCTTGGAGACCCAGTTGTCCAGGGTCGCGCCGGACAGCTCGGTGCGGTCGCCGGTGGCGTCGTCGTACCAGGTCAGCAGGGGTGCCGTGGGGTCGCGCCGCACAACGTCGGAAAACGCGGCCGGGATCGTGGTGAACACCGGATCCACGATAACGGCGTCACCCTGCGTAACCAATCCTGAACGGGCGATGAGTTCCCGGAAACGCTTCGAATCAGGCGGTGTCGCGGTCACATGCCCGATGCATTCCGGGCGTAGGCTTGCCAGTGGTCTGAATTACAACCTCTTTGGGAGTTGCCTCGTGACCGCCGGTCGCCCCCCGCGAGTGCTCGTCGACGCCACCAGCGTCCCCGCTGATCGGGGAGGCGTCGGCAGATACGTCGACGGCCTTCTCGGCGCCCTCGGCCGGATGGATTCCGACCGGGTCGACCTGGCCGTCGTGGCACAGCGTTCGGATGCGGAGCGTTACAGCCGCATGCTCGGTGACGCCGAGGTGATCGCCGGGCCCGCCGCCGTCGCGCACCGGCCCGCCCGGCTCGCCTGGGAGCAGACCGGGCTGCCGCTGCTGGCTCAGCAGGTCGGCGCCAAGGTGCTGCACTCGCCGTTCTACACCTGCCCGCTGCGGGCCGGCTGCCCGGTGACCGTGACCGTGCACGACGCCACGTTCTTCACCGAGCCGGAGCACTACGACAACACCAAGCGCACCTTCTTCCGCAGCGCGATCAAGACGTCGCTGCGCCGGGCCGCCCGGGTGATCGTGCCGAGCAAGGCGACCCGCGACGAGCTCATCCGCCTGCTCGACGCCGACCCGACCCGCATCGACGTGGCCTACCACGGCGTCGACCCGGCCGCCTTCCACGCCCCGACCGAGGAGGAGAAGGCTCGCGTCCGCGCCCGCCTCGGCCTCGGCGACTCGGGCTACGTGGCCTTCCTCGGCGCCAAGGAACCGCGGAAGAACGTGCCCAACCTGATCCGCGGCTGGGCCCGCGCGGTGGCCGACTGGCCGCACCCGCCGGCGCTGGTGCTCGCCGGCGGCCAGGGCCACGACGACGAGATCGACCGCGCGGTCGCCGAGGTCCCGTCCCACCTGCGCCTGCTGCGCCCGGGCTATCTGCGCTACGCCGACCTGCCCGGTTTCCTCGGCGGCGCCCTGGTGGCCTGCTACCCGTCGTTCGGCGAGGGCTTCGGGCTGCCGATCCTCGAGGCGATGGCCTGCGCCACGCCGGTGCTGACCACGCCGCGGCTGTCCCTGCCCGAGGTCGGCGGCGACGCGGTGGCGTACACGACGGAGGACCCCGACCGCATCGCCTCCGATCTGGCCGATCTGCTGCACGACGAGCAGCGCCGCCTGACCTTGGCGAAAGCCGGCTTCGACCGGGCCAAAGAGTTCACCTGGGCGTCCAGCGCGGACGTACATGTCACGACGTGGAAACGAGTCGCGGCCGCGTGAGCCACTACACTCTGTGCGCATGACTGAGCATTGGGGTGCGCTGTACGGCGTCGTGCTGGCCGGCGGCACCGGGACACGTCTCTGGCCGCTCTCCCGAGCCGGCCACCCGAAGTTCCTGCACCCGCTGACCGGCACCGACCGGTCTCTGCTGCAGGCCACTGTCGACCGTCTCGACCTGCTCGCTCCGTCCGAACGGATCTTCGTGGTGACCGGGGTGGCCCACGCCGCGGCCGTCTCCCGCCAGCTCTCCACCGTCCCCGACGAGAACGTGCTGGTCGAGCCGTCCCCCCGGGACTCCTGCGCGGCGATCGCGCTGGCCGCCGCGGTCATCGCCCGCCGCGATCCCGAGGCGATGATGGGCTCGTTCGCCTCCGACCACCTGATCGCCGACAAGGCGCAGTTCACCGAGGTCATCCAGCAGGCGATCGCCGGCGCCCGGCAGGGACTGCTGATGACCCTGGGCATCACCCCGACCCGCCCCGAGACCGGGTACGGCTATCTCGAGTGCGGGTCGGCGATCGGGGACGGCCCGGTCATGGCGGTCGAGGAGTTCAAGGAGAAGCCGTCGTACGACGTGGCCGAGAGCTACGTGAAATCCGGCAACTACCTGTGGAACGCCGGCATGTTCGTCTGGCGGGTCGACGTTTTCCTCTCCGAGCTGTCCCGCCAGCAGCCGCAGCTCGCGGCCGGCATCTCCCGGATCGCCCAGGCCTGGGACTCGCCGGCCCGCGAGGAGGTGCTCGGCGAGGTGTGGCCGACGCTGCCGCGCATCTCGGTCGACTACGCGGTGATGGAGGGCGCGGCCACGGTGGGCCGGGTCGGCACGGTCCCCGGCGACTTCGGCTGGAACGACGTGGGCGACTTCCACACGCTCGGCGAGGTGCTCGCCTCCGACCAGGCCGGCAACGTGGTCGTGGGTCACAACGACGACTCGAAGCCGGGCGTGCTGCTGCACGAGACCGAGGGCCTCGTGGTCGTGCCGACGACCGGTCGGCTGGTGGCCGCGATGGGCGTCCGCGATCTGGTCATCGTGGACACCCCCGACGCCGTGCTGGTCTGCCCGCGCGACCGGGCGCAGGAGGTCAAGCAGCTGGTCGACCAGCTCAAGGACTCGGGCGAGCTGAGCTACATCTGACGACCGCTTCGTCACCCGTTCGCGGTCGATTAGCACAAATGATCGAGAAATGTAGTATCGTCACCGCATGGCTTCCCCATCGCCGGAGCTCACGCCACGCCAGCAGCAGATCCTCACGATGATCCGCCAGTGGGTCGACCAGCACGGTTACCCGCCCACCATGCGCGAGATCGCGGCCGCGGTCGGCCTGGCCTCGCCGTCCTCGGTCGCCCACCAGCTCACGGTCCTCGAGGAGCGAGGCCATCTGCGGCGCGACGCCCGCGGCTCCCGCGCGGTCGCGCTCGCCGACGACAAGGGCGGCCGATCAGACACCGACATCCGCATCCCGGTGCTCGGCGCGATCGCCGCCGGCACCCCGATCCTGGCCGAGGAGCAGGTCGAGGACGAGCTGACCCTCTCCCAGAGCCTGGTCGGTCACGGCACGCTCTTCGCCCTCCGCGTCCAGGGCGACTCGATGATCGACGCCGCCATCTGCGACGGTGACCTGGTCATCGTCCGCCAGCAGCCCTCGGCGGACAGCGGCGACATCGTGGCCGCGCTGATCGGCGAGGAGGCCACGGTCAAGGTCCTGCGCACCGACGGCCGCCGGGTCGAGCTGGTCCCCCGCAACCCGTCCTACGACGTGATCCCCGGCAACGACGCCGTCATTCTCGGCAAGGTGGTCACGGTCATCCGTCACATCTAGATTTACAAACCGTACGTACGTCTTGTTAAATCGCCGGTATGAGCCGGCGAAGCATCCGGGTGCTCTCCGTTGCCACGCTCGTCAACGCCTTCGGCAACGGGGCCTACCTGGCCACCAGCGTGACCTACCTGACCCGCATCGCCGGGCTGTCCCCGAGTGCGATGGCCGTGGGCCTCAGCGTCGGCGCGGCCGCCGGCATCGTCGCGATGACCCCGCTGGGCTACGTCGCCGATCGCTACGGCCCGAAACGGCTGCAGATCCTCGGCCTGCTCGTGCTGGCCGGGGCCTACGCGGCGCTGATCGACGTGCGGACGCCGGGCGCGTTCGCCGCCGTGTCCTGCGTGATCGCGGTGGCGATGGCCCTCTCCAAGAGCGCGAACGGCGCCCTGGCCGCCGGCGCCGTCCCGGCCGCCGAGCGCCTGCACGCGCGGGCCTACCTGCGCTCCGCGATCAACCTCGGGATCGGGCTCGGCACGCTGGCCGGGAGCATTCCGCTGGTCGTGCACACCGCCGGGGCGTACGCGTGGATCCTGGTGTTGAATGTCGGGTCTTTCCTGGTGGCCGCGGTCGTGATCGCGGCCGGCGTCCCGGAGGTTGCCCGGCAGCAGGCCCCCGAGAGCGGGCCGCGGCTGATCGCCCTGCGGGACCGGCCATTCCTCGCGTTCGCGGCGCTCGACGGGCTGCTGACCAGCACCTTCAATGATCTGCTCAGCATCGGGCTGCCGCTGTGGCTGGTCGCGCGCACGCACGCGCCCCTCTGGCTGATCTCCGCGGCGCTGGTCGTGAACACCGCCGGCTGCGTGTTGCTGCAGGTGCGGGCCGCCCGCGGGATCGACGGCGTGCCGGCCGGCGCCCGCATCGCCCGGCACGGCGCCGCGCTCATCGGCGTGGCCTGTGTCCTCTTCGGACTGACCGCGGGGCTGCCGAGCTGGGCGGTCGGCCTGATCGTGCTGCTGGCCGCGGTCGTGCACGTGCTCGGCGAGCTGTGGCTGTCGACCGGCAGCTGGGCGATCGTCTTCGGCCTGGCTCCGGAGACGGCGCAGGGGCAGTACCAGGGCACCTACTTCGCGGGGCGGCAGGCCGGCGACATGATCGCACCGCTCCTGATCACCTTCTGCGTGCTCGGACTGCACACCGCGGGCTGGTTCGCGCTGGCGGTGCTCTTCGTGATCGGCGGGCGCGCGTACCGCCCGATCGTCGCGGGCGGACGGCTCGTGAACGTTGCCTGAATCCTCGGCGCGACGGATCGGCCACCGCCCGTAGTGGATCGATAATGCTCAGGCGTTGTCGGTACGGAGGCGATCATCGAAATCGGGTGGAGCGTAGCGCTCGCGACCCTGGGTGTGCTGGTGCCCGTTGTCGCGGCGCTCTACGAATTCGTGGTCAAGGGACGTAAGCGTCTCGGCTATCGGGTCCAGATGGACACGACGGCGACGAATGTGGTCGAGACCGACGATCCGGGCGTCTTCGATCAGCTGCGCGAGCCGCTCGTCGATCCCACGCTGGTGCTGCTGCGGATCGAGAACAACGGGCAGACCCACATCGACGAGGACGACTACGCGGTCCTGCACGAGAAGAAGGCCGGGGTCACGATCACCTTCCCGGACCGCAAGGTCGTCGGCATGGTCGTGACCGAGCTCAGCGACGACGGCATGCGCTCCGCCTTCGAGGACGGCGGCGGACTCGCCGTACAGAAGAATCGCATTTTGCTGCCGAAGGTGCCGATGAACCGCGGCGCCCACTACAAGGTGCTGGCCGCGCTCGACACCGACGACGGCAAGCGGGACTTCTACGCTCCGCCCAAGGTCGCCTGCACGATCAAGGGCGGCGTCACCGGAGGCAAGATCCAGGAGACGCGCAGCCGCATGGGCACGCCAAAGCGCGTGATCGCCCTGATCGGCTTCCTCGTCGCCATCGTCATCGCGCAACTGGTCGTCTTCACTCAGAGCAACAACGGCGCGCCTCTCGACTGCGCGAGCGGTCACGTCAACGTGACCGGCTCGACGGCGTTCGCCCCGATCGTCCAGGAGGCGGCGAAGTCCTATCAGGACCTCTGCCCGGGCGCGACGTTCGCCTTCGACATGCGCGGCAGCGGCGAGGGCCTGCAGTTCCTCGACCAGGCCGGACGCGACGGCAAGGCGGACGGGCAGCTCACCTTCTCGGACGGGGAGAAGCCTTCGGGGATGCCCGCGCTGCTGCCCCGGCCGATCGCGTTCGTGCTGTTCACGCTGGTGGTCAACGGCGACACCGGCGTCTCCGACCTGACCATCGACCAGATCAAGCAGATCTACCAGGGCAAGATCAGTAACTGGCAGGAGATCGGCGGCAAGAACCTCCCGATCCGCCTGATCAGCCGCAATCCCGGCTCCGGCACCCGCAACGCGTTCCAGCGCCGCATCCTCGGCGGCATCCGCGAGCCGGGCACGAACTCCGACGACTGCCACAATCGCGACCCCGGCTCGCCGCTCGGCGTGGTCCGCTGCGCCCGCGACTCGACCGACGCCGTCCTACGCACCGTGGCCGACGTCCCCGGTGCGATGGGTTACAGCGAGCTCGGCGCGGCCACGGACCGTAAGGGCCTCACGGCGATCCACATCGACGGACACCCGGCCACCGTCGTCGAGGCCGACCACGGAACGTATCCGTTCTGGGAGACCGAGTTCGGCTACACCGTCGGCGAGCCGCGCGCGAACTCCCTGGCCGCGAGCTTCCTGCGCTACCTGACCAACCAGGTCGGCGCCGACATCATCCGCTCACACGGTGACCGTCCGTGCGCCGAGCTCGCCAATCCGCAGCTCTGCCGACCCACATAACCCCTTTGCCCGTACGAGTGCACGAGGAGTACCGGCTTCACAGGGACCGGCTGGGTGCGTGGCCGGGCTCCTCGCCCGGCCGCCGGGCTGTCCCGCGTGGTTCAGCGTCCGTCCCCTAGCTCATCGCCAGCTTGAATAGGTCGGCCAGGGCGAACGGGGCCGACGACGCCGGCAATGTCGGCTGCCAATCGGGCTCGAGGGCCAGGTAGCTCTCCGGGTCGGCGCGCAGCAGTCCGATGAGGACCTCGGCGACGATGCGGCCGCCGACCGGGCCGAGGCGGTCGCCGCCGGAGCCGAGGTGCTCGGCCTCCTTGAGGATGTAGAACCACAACGGCGTGCCGTGCGGCCAGCTCTGCCCGAGCTGGTCGGGGGCGAGCGCGGGCACCCTCATCAGCGCGGCGACGGCCTCGCCGCTGGGCAGCCGGGTGCTCTCGCCGCGGAGTAGGTCACGCACCGCCAGCGAGCGATAGGCGTCGGCGTCGACCGCGCCGGTCACCTGCTCGGGCAGGCCGATGAGGCTGCCGGCCAGCCGGCCGTCGAGGCGCTTGGCCCGCTGCGCCGGCGGGTGGCCGGGCACGTCGAAAATCTGCGTCAGGTCGAGCCGACGGTCGGCCGGCAGCGGCCCGAACCCGACCAGGTCCGGGAAGAGCGGCACCGCCGGACCGCCCGCGACCAGCCGGTACGTATGCCGGATCTGGCCGTGCCCGTACCGGTAGGCCGCGTCCGCGAACTCCAGCGGGATGTACGCCTCGCCCAGTTTCGGCGCGAACCAGCGCCCGCCCTCGGCGAGCACCTCCTCGACCAGCTCGGGGCCGACCAGCCGGGGCAGGAAGTCGTGCACGGCGATCCACTGGTAGTGCCAGGTCAGCGTGGTTCGCGCCCGGTCGAAGACCTCCGCCTCGGGAACGCCGCTCTCCCGCAGCCGATCGACGATGTGGTTGTGCGCCCGCAGCAGCGCCACGTGCAGGCTCAGCGAGAACAGGTGCACGTCGTTGCGCGGGTCGCCGATCAGCGCCACGCCCTGCTGGTTGCGCGGCACGTCCCCGCCGTCGGGCCCGAGCAGGAACTTCGCCGGGTCGTGGAGGTCGAACAGGTACGGCGACCCGACCGGCCCGTCGGAGTAGAGCATCTCCAGGTTGAGCTTCGGCGCCCGGGCGTTGCGCAGCGCCGCCGGATCGGTGCCGCCCCCGATCGCCGACCGGTCGGCGGTGATGTCGTGCGCGATTATCTGCCCGAAGAACGGCCAGCCGGCCGCCTCGGTCGCGTCGTCCACACCGGGCGCCAGCTGGTCGAGCACGGCGGCCGCGTCGCAGATCCCGCCGGTGCCGCCGGCCCGCATCAGCAGGTGCGGATCGGTGCCGAGCGGCTCGAGCCCGGCGAACATCCGGCCGTACCGGGCCGTCCCCGTCGGCCGGTCCACCGACCGTACCGGGCTGAGGCAGTGGTCCCTGGCCGCCAGGTAACTTCCGTGCGCCGCGCTGTCACCGGTCGAGATCGTCATCGTTCCTCCGAGCTGGGCCGCCGATGGGGCCGACCCTACGCAGACAAGACCGGGCCGGTCCCCCGTTTGTGACCGCCGTCCTGTCACCGCGGGCGTCTCTGACCGCCCTCGACGGTCACTCCCAGGAGAGCATCGGCGCCGGCCGGGCGAAGTGGTAGCCCTGGCCGTGGTCGCAGCCGAGGGCCCGCAGCAGGTCCTCCTGCTCGGCGGTCTCGATGCCCTCGGCGGTCACCGTCTTGCCCAGGCTGTGGCACAGGGCGATGGTGTGGCGCAGCATCTCGGAGGCGGCCGGACCGCCCGCGTCGGCCATGAACTCGGCCGCCAGCTTGACGTTCGACACCGGGAGCCAGGAGAGCGTGGCGAGGCTCGAGTAACCGGTGCCGAAGTCGTCCAGCGCCAGCCGTACGCCGAGGTCGGTCAGCTGACGCAGGGTCGCGTACCGCTGCTCGAGGGCCATGCTCTCGGTGATCTCGAGCTGAAGGTTGCCGGCGGGCAGGCCCGCCCGATGCAGGATGTCGGCCACGTCGGCCGGCAGCGTGGGCTCGCTGAGCTGCAGCGGTGACAGGTTGACGCTGATCAGCAGGTCGTGGCCGGCCCGCCGCCACGCCGCGCCCTGGCGGCACGCCTGCTCGAGCATGATGCGGCCCAGCCGGCGGATCAGGCCGGTGCGCTCGGCGAGAGTGATGAAGTCGCCCGGTCCGAGCGGTGGGCCGCCGCCGGGTCGCTGCCAGCGAGCCAGGGCCTCGACCCCGATGACCGTACGGTCGGTGAGGCGGTAGAGCGGCTGGTAGTAAGCGAGGAACTCGCCGTTGTCCAGGGCCGACGGCAGCGCGGCGGCCAGGTGGTGGCGCCGGCGGTCGGCCTCGGCGCGGCACGGGTCGTACACGGCGTGCTCGTGGTGCCCCTGGCGCGCCCAGCCGAGCGCGAGGCGGGCGTCGCGGAGCCAGTGGGCGCCGGAGGCGGGACCCTCGACGATGCCGGCGGTGACGTCGACCCGCAGCGAGTGGCCACCGAGCGGGAACGGCGCGTGCAGGGCGCGACGGGCCTGGTCGGCCACCTTGATCACGTCGTCGGGCCCGGTGGTGTCGTCGGCCACGAGCGCGAACTGATCGTCGCCGAGGTGGGCCAGGAAGAGGCCGGCCAGCTGCCCCAGCCGCTGTCCGATCGCGACGAGCAGGCTGTCGGCGTTGTCCTGCCCGAGGCTGTCGGCCAGCTCCGGGAAATGGTCGATGCTGAGCAGGCAGAGGCCGCGCCGCTCCGCACCGGGCGCGGCGAGGTGCTGGCGCAGCTGCTGCTGGTTGGGCAGGCCGGTCACCGGGTCTTCCAGGAGCCGTCGCTGCAGATCGGTCTGCACCCGGCGCCAGTGGATCTTTTCGGAACGGTTCATCTGCTCGGCGGCGCTGACCGCGGCGTCGCGCTGGGCCGCCACGAAGCCGGTCGTGACGTGCTCGAGCAGCTCGAGGACCCGGGCGCGCACAGTCACCGGATCGCCCTCGACCAGCGGCGGGAGCCGCTCGGCGAGCAGCCGCACGGTGATGCCGATCACCGGCGGCGCGGACATGCGCAGGTCGACCAGCTCGGCGCCGATGCGGTCACCGGCGGCCGGATCGAACGGCTCGGCGCGCGCCGCGGCGATCAGCTCCTCGAGCAGATCCCGCAGGGCGGCGCGGGCGCGGGCGCGCACCCCGGGGACGAAGCCGACGCGGGTGATGCCGCGCAGCCACTCCCCCGTGAGATCCATGGACTTCCTTCCGCGCGTCGATGTGACCGGCCGCCGAATTATGCCCATTCATTTGCGCTGCGGGCCATTCTTGCTCGGATGGCCCGACTGCGCTAAACGTCAAGATCGCTACGCTTCGTCACCCATCCGTGCAAGTTGCACGCACCGCCAGTGACCACAGTGCACCAGCCGGAAGAAACGGCATTCCACTCAGCGCTTGCGGGCCACCGCCACCAGCGCGGTCGGCTGCGGCGATTCGTCCGCCTCGTCCGGGTCGGGATGCCAGTAGGTCGCGCTCACCACGCCCGGCGCCACCAACTCGAAATCGGCGGGGAAGAGCGCCTCCACCGCCTCCGGATCGCGGATGATCACCGGCGTCGGCGTCCGCTCGTAGAGCTTGCGGACCTGCTCCTGCAAGGCACGCCCCTCCGGCGTCGCGTCCGGCCCGGCGTGCGACATGACCAGGAAGCTCCCCGACACCATCGCGTCGCCCAGCCGCTTCAGAATGCCCGCCGGATCGGCCGCATCGGGCACGAAGTGCAGAACGGCGACGGTCAGCACCGCGACCGGCTCGGAGAAGTCAAGCAGCCGCAGCACGTCGGGGTGGTACAGAATGCCCTCCGGGTCGCGCAGGTCACCCTCGATCACCCGGGCGTACGGGTTGCCCTCCAGCAGGCTGCGACTCTGCTGCACCGCGATCGGATCGATGTCGACATACATCACGCGGGCGTCGGGATTGGCCTCCTGCGCGACCTCATGCACGTTGCCCAGGGTCGGGATGCCCGACCCGATGTCGAGGAACTGCCGCACCCCGGCGTCGGCCAGCCAGCGCACCGCCCGCCCGAGAAACGCCCGATTCGCCCGCGCCACCAGTCCCGCGCCGGGAAACGCCTCCTCGGCCCGGTGCCAGAACTCCCGGTCGACAGCGAAGTTGTGCACGCCGCCCAACGCGTAGTCGTAGACCCGCGAGGCGTCCGGCACGGTGATGTCGACGCCCTCCGGCACCCATCCGTATGTCTCGCTCACGACCCCTCCCCCGTGTTCGGTGATCAACCCCGACCATTCAAGTCCCTGGATGACCGGAAGGCCACCCCGGGGCAGCCCACACCCCGGCGGGTCGCGGACCAGGGAAGCACCCTGGCTCGATCGGCGCCGATCTGCGCGACAGTTGAGGCATGGACGACTCGTACCGGTACCCCTCGGCCGGAATCACCACGCGGGACCAGAGCCACACGCTGTTCGCCCAGACGATGGGCTTCGTCGCGGGAACCGCGGCATTCTTCGCGCTCGGCGCCTACCTCGGCCGCGATTTCGGCGGTGGGGCGGCCATTCTGTTCTACATCCTGTCGTTCGCGGCGCTGTTCGGGATGCAGTTCGCGTCGCGGCGGTCGCGGGAGCTCACGATCGGACTGCTCGCGCTGTTCGGCCTGTTCATCGGGCTCGCGGTCGCGCCGACCCTGTCCTACTACGCCGAGCAGGACCCGCAGGCGCTGTGGCAGGCGGGCGGGGCGACGGCCCTGTTCATCGCGGGATTCGGGGCGGCCGGCTACGCGACCCGGCGGGACCTCTCGGCGCTCGCCCGCATCGCCTTCTGGGCGCTGGTGGCGCTGATCGGCTTCGGCATCGTGCTGATCTTCGTGAACATCCCGAACGGGGCGCTGATCTACTCGGTCCTCGGCCTGGTCATCTTCGCGGCGCTCACGATGATCGACTTCCAGCGCCTGCGCCGCAACACCGACGTCCAGTCGGCGCCACTGCTGGCCGCCTCGATCTTCCTGGACATCCTCAACGTCTTCCTGTTCTTCCTGCAGATCTTCAGCCGCGGCGGCGACGACCGGTGACATAGGGCCTGCCCTGGTCCCGGTACGCCTACGTGATCTTCCCTTCGCGACGCAACCTCGCGGACGGCCCAGCCGTCAGGGGCGCAGCACCGCCCGAAGGGACAGTCACTTGGCCAACCGTGTGCATCTGTGGATCGCCGCCACGCTTGCGGCTCTGAGCGTGGCGGCCTGCGGGCCGGGCGTCGTCACCGCTTCCCCGGCGCCCCCGCCCTCGCCCCGGCCCTCAGCTTCTCCGGCTTCGAAAAAACCACGACCCACGCCCGTACGCGTCACCTACCCCGCGCGCGGCCACCAGGACTGGACGATCGCCCCCGCCCAGAGCGGCCAGCCGTTGGGCCAGGCCGGGCGGCTGATGCGGTATCGCGTCGCCGTCGAGAAGGACATCAAGGGTCTGCCCGCTCCGGTCTTCGCCCAGGCCGTGGCCACCACGCTGGGCGATCCCCGGGGGTGGACCGCCGGCGGGCGCTGGCGATTTCTCCGGGTCGGCCCGGGGCAGCACGCCGACTTCACGGTCTACCTGGCCACGCCCGGCACCCGGGACCGGCTCTGCGACGACAACGGCGACGGCTACACGTCCTGCCGCAACGGCGCCAGCGTGGTGCTCAACGTCGCGCGGTGGGTCAAGGGGGTGCCGTTCTTCGCCTCCGCGGGGCTGGCCACCTACCGCGCGTACATGGTCAACCATGAGGTGGGTCATCGCCTCGGCAACGGCCACCAGCTCTGCCCCGGGAACGGCAAGCCGGCCCCGGTGATGGAGCAGCAGACCCTGGGACTGCACGGGTGCCGTCCGAACCCGTGGCCGTACCCGGACGGTCGCCTGTACGCCGGCCGGTCCGGGCAGTACGGCGACCACGCTCCGGGCCGCGATTACGGGATTCTGGCCACGCCCACGTAGCACATCGCGTCGGCCACGCTGGTCTTCGGCGGGTTCGCCGGGTTGGGGCGCCACTCGACGCTCGAGACCAGGCCCGGTTCCTCGATCGGCAGGCCGTCGAGGAAGCGCTCGATCTCGTCCTTCGTGCGGGCTCGGTACGCGCCGTGCTTGCCGGTCGCCAGCAGCCGGGCCATCGCCCGCCGGGTCTCGTCGGACAGGGTGTCGGCCGTGCCGTGCACGATCACCACGTAACTGCCGGGCGCCAGCGCGTCCCGCAGCTCGCGCATCGACGCGTACGCCCGATCGTCGTCCTCGATCAGATGCAGGACGCTGCAGAGCAGCAGCGCGACCGGCTCGCTCAGATCCAGCACGGTCTTGACCTGGTCGCCGGCCAGCAGCTCGGCGGGGTGGAGCAGGTCGCCGTCCTGGAACTCGGCCCGGCCCTCCCGCGTGCTCCGGACCGTCCCCCGGTGATGGACCGCGACCAGCGGATCGTTGTCGACGTAGACGACCCGGGTGGCCGGGTCGATCCGCTGGGCGACCTCGTGCACGTCGGGGGAGAACGGCTGGCCGGCCCCGATGTCGAGGATCTGCCGCACGCCGCACTCGCCGACCAGGTACCGGACGACCCGCATGACCGCGGCCCGGCCCTCCCGGGCGGCATCGATCAGGTTCGGCAGGACGGTCAGCACCGTCTTTGTCGATTCCCGCTCGACGCCGGTGTGATCCTTCCCGCCGACCCACTGGTTGTAGCGGCGAGAGGTGTTCAGCGCGCTGACGTCAGGGCCCTGCGACATGGCGTCCACTGTAGTCAGTAACCGTACGGTTACGCGGACCGCATACCCCGCGCCGGGTCCCCCGCACGGTGGCTTCCGCCGATCCATTGAATATGATGCGCTCGATCACGGAGGTCGCATTCGATGGAAGGCGGATCAATGAGCGGTCCCGACTCTGACCTGCAGAAGCGGTTGAACGTCGAACAGCCGCACAGCGCCCGGATCTGGAATTACCTTCTCGGCGGGAAGGACAATTTCGAATCCGACCGGGCCGCCGCCGACGCCGTGCTCGCCCAGATGCCCGAAATCCGCGTTTTCGCGCTCGCCGGCCGCGAGTTCCTGGCCCGCGCGATCGGATTCCTCGCCGGCGAGGCGGGCATCCGGCAGTTCCTCGACATCGGGACCGGCCTGCCCACGGCGAACAACACGCACCAGCTCGCCCAGGGCATCGCCGCCAACTCGAAAATCGTCTACGTCGACAACGACCCGCTGGTCCTGGTGCACGCGCGGGCGCTGCTGACCAGCCACCCGGACGGGACGACCAACTACATCGACGCCGACGTCCGCGACCCCGAGAAGATCCTGCACGGCGCCGCGGAGGACCTCGACTTCACCCAGCCGATCGCCGTCATGATGATCGGCATCCTCGGCCACGTCCCCGACTCCGACAACCCCGCCGCGATCGTGCGCCGCATTGTCGACGCGCTCCCCTCCGGCAGCTACCTGGTGATCAACGACAGCATCACCACGCCGGTCAACGACAGCGCGGTCGAGACCGCTCAGAGCAAGGGCGCGAACTACCACCTGCGCACCGTCGAGCAGATCACCGCGTTCTTCGACGGCCTCGACTTGATCGACCCGGGCGTCGTCTCGACCCCGCTCTGGCGCCCGGCCCCCGGCGAGACCCCACAGGAGATAGCCGTCTACTGCGGCGTCGCCCGAAAGCCCTGATCAGTTGCGGCGGCGCCAAGCCCTGGCACGAGCGCACCACTGGCGTCCCCGCTCGAGCACGAGTGCGACTACTCAGGTTTCGTGGGTAGGTCGAGGGTGACTCCGCCCAGGCAGAGGTAGATAGCCTGCGCGAGCTCGACGGCGGCGACGATGGCGTCGGCGTGTTTCTCGATCCGGCGCACGAGGTTGGCGAACGCGGGCGTCGGCGGGATCGGTGGTCCAGTCGGTCGCGCAGCTGCTCTTTGAGTTCCCAGGTGCGCCAGAGGCGGTAGCGGTGGCGCCGCAGCAATGTCAGGATCTGGCGGTGCTGGTCGTCGAGGTTCTCCCGGCCGGCGCGGACGGCGAAACGGGCTCGGCGCCAGTCGCGGCGCTCGGGCATGCCCTTGCGGGATCTGCTCGCGGGTGACCGGCAGGTAGACGCTGCTGCCGTCGAGGCTGATCGCCTCGACCGCGGCGGCTCGCTCTTTGCCGACCCAAACCACGTTGCCAGCGTCGTGGTCGGCCACGATGGTCAGGAACTTGCGGCCGCGTTTGTAGGAGATTTCGTCCACGCCGATGCGGTAGCTGGTCGAGACGGGCGTCGTCGATGTGGGTCGACGACGACCCGGGTGACGATCGCGTCGACCGCTTCCCATGAGCAGCGCAGCAGCCGGGCGATGCTCGCCTTGTCCATGCGCTGCGCCAGCCACGCGGCGACGTTCTCGAAGTCGGTAATGTGCCGCGCGCTCGGCCGCGCCCACGGCACCTGCTCGGTGCGGACCCGGCAGCAGGACCGGCAGTCGATGCGGTGGATGTCGGCCTCCAGCCAGACTTGGCAGGCGCCGAAGTCCAAATGCCGCCACCGTCGGCGCGACGTGTTGTAACGGGCCATCATCGATGTCCTACACGGGCACACGAGGCGCCGACGGAGACGTGACATCGTTCGTCCTCGACGGCCGTCCGGCAGGTCAGTGTCCGAAGGCCCATGCCACCATCAGCGGAAACTCTTGCTGCCAAAACGCGTCGCCGTGCGAGCCGACCCGTTCGGTCAGGACAACGTCGCCGCCCGCATCGCGCAGGGCGCTCGCCCACCGGGTCGCGTTGTCGCGGAAGAACGGTTCCTTGGTGCCGGCGACGAGGTAGGTGCGCGGGAGTCTGCTGGGCAACGCGGCGGGTGGCTGGTACCCCGCACCGGGCGAGGCGCAGAAGACCGCGCCGTAGATGTCGGGATGACGAAGCCCCATGGCCAGGGCGAGCTCCGCACTGGCGGAGACACCGAAGGCCGCAGTTCGGTCGGCGGGCAGCTCGGTTCCCAAGCGGGTCGCCGCCCAACGGCGTACGTCCTCGACGAAGAATTTCTCGTGTGCCGCGAACCGTTGCGGGTCGAAGGTGAATGCGTCCGTGCTGCGGCCCGGCGAGTACTCGTGCAGCCGCAGCGTCTCATCCTCCAGCCGATGCGCGCCGATGATCATCGCGGGCGGTAGGTCGGCGGCCTCGAGAGCTTCTCCCCACGACGTGATCAACTGGCCGTCACCGGCGAAAACGATGGCCTCGGGCGCAGCCGCCGGGACGTAGGCGGTGACCTGCCGTCCGCCGTCGTACGTCAACACCTCGGTAACAAGCTCGCCTGCTGTGGACGACATCGCCATGGGCTCCTTGCGGACATGAGGTAGCTGCCGGCAACCCTAGGTGCCCAAGCTGGGTGTCAAAGCAGTACCACCGTCGCCGAAAGGCGTCCGGTACGACGGGAAGTCACATCGATCCCATCCTCAACCGAACTGCCATCGGCGTCTGGAATCCCTCATCGGGGCGCTGGACACCGAATTGATCCCGACACCCCGTGCTAGTCCTTCAGGAGCTGCCTCGCCATCACGATGCGCTGGACCTGGTTCGTACCCTCGTAGATCTGGGTGATTTTGGCGTCGCGCATCATGCGCTCGACCGGGTAGTCGCGGGTGTAGCCGTAGCCGCCGAGGAGCTGAACGGCGTCGGTCGTGATCTCCATGGCGGCGTCGGAGGCGAAGCACTTAGCGGCGGCGCCGAAGTAGGTCAAGTCGGCGTCGCCGCGCTCGCTCTTGGCGGCCGCGGCGTAGGTGAGCTGGCGGGCCGCCTCGAGTTTCATGCCCATGTCGGCCAGCATGAACTGGATGCCCTGGAAGTCAGCGATCGGCTTGCCGAACTGCTTGCGGTCCTTCACGTAGCCCTTCGCGAAGTCGAGCGCGCCCTGGGCGATGCCGATGGCCTGCGCGGCGATCGTCACGCGGGTGTGGTCGAGGGTCTTCATGGCGGTGGCGAAGCCGGTGCCCTCCTCGCCGATCATCCGGGAGGCGGGGATGCGTACGTTGTCGAAGTAGACCTCGCGGGTGGGCGAGCCCTTGATGCCGAGCTTCTTCTCTGGCGCCCCGAACGACACCCCTTCGTCCGACTTTTCCACGACAAATGCGGAAATGCCCCGGGAGCGAGCGGTCGGGTCGGTGGCGGCGAAGACGGTGTAGAACTCGGAGACGCCGGCGTTGGTGATCCAGCGCTTCACGCCGTTGAGCACCCAATGATCGCCGTCGCGGACGGCGCGGGTGGTCATCGAGGCGGCGTCGGAACCGGCCTCGGGCTCGGAGAGGCAGTACGAGAACATCGCCTCGCCGGACGCGACCCGGGGCAGATACTGCTGCTTGAGCTCCTCCGACGCCGACAGCAGCAATGGGAGGGTCCCGAGCTTGTTGACCGCGGGGATCAGCGACGACGAGGCGCAGGCGCGAGCCACCTCCTCGATCACGATCGCCGTGGCGAGCGCGTCGGCGCCGGCGCCCCCGTACTCGACGGGGATGTGCGGCGCGTGGAAGTCCGACGAGCGCAGCGCGTCGTACGAGGCCTTGGGGAACTCCGCCGTCTCGTCCGCCTCGGCGGCATGGGGCGCCACCCGCGCGTCACAGACCTCGCGCACCGCCGCGCGGATGGTCTCGTGGTCCTCCGGCAGCTGGTAGACGTCGAACTCAGACATGAGCGTTGGCCTTTCACCGAGACGAACCGAGACAAGGGAACAAGGGGACAGGGACAAGGAGCAGCCCTATGTTACTGGCAAGTAGTGCTCGCCCACCAGCGGCTCGATCGTTAAGCCGGTCGTGATGCTTCCCCGCCTGTCGTTCCTGGGTACCGGCTATCTGGGCGCCACGTACGCCATCTGTTTCGCGGAGCTCGGTTACGAGGTTATCGGCGTCGACGTCGACGCGGGCAAGATCGACACCTTGAACCAGGGCCGGGTGCCGTTCCACGAACCGGGCCTCGACGACCTGCTACGTCGCAATCTCGCCAAGGGGCGGCTGCACTTCAGCACGTCGTACGCGGACGCGGCGAACAAGGCCGACGTGCATTTCATCTGCGTGGGCACGCCGCAGCGCCCGGACGGCATGAGCGCCGATCTCACGTACGTGGAAAAGGCCGTCACGAACCTCGCACCGCTCCTGCGCCGCCGGGCCCTGATCGTCGGTAAGTCGACCGTGCCGGTGGGCACGGCCGCCTGGGTGGAGCAGCTGGTCGCCAAGCTCGCGGACCCCACGCTGGGCGTCGAGGTGGCCTGGTCGCCCGAGTTCCTGCAGGAGGGCTACGCGGTCGAGGACGTGCTGCGCCCGAACCGGATCGTCGCGGGCGTGCGCTCGGAGTGGGCCAACGAGACGCTGGCCGCCGCGCACAAGGGTGTGTTCGACCTGGCCGCCACCGAGGACCGCGACGTCCCGTTGGTGATCACCGACTTCGCCACGGCCGAGCTGGTGAAGGTGGCCGCGAACGCGTTCCTCGCCACCAAGATCAGCTTCATCAACGCGATGGCCGAGGTCTGCGATCTGGCCGGCGCCGACGTCACCCAGCTGGCTCGGGCGATCGGCTACGACCCGCGGATCGGCAACCGGTTCCTGCAGGCCGGGCTGGGCTTCGGCGGCGGCTGCCTGCCCAAGGACATCCGGGCGTTCCAGGCGCGGGCCCAGGAGCTGGGCGCGGGCGAGGCGCTGCGCTTCCTGCACGAGGTCGATCTGGTCAACACCCGGCGGCGGGGCCGGGTGCTCATTCTCGCGGCGGAGCTGCTGGACCGGCCGGTCGGCCCGGCCGGGCCGGACCTTTCCGGCACCCGGGTGGCGGTTCTGGGTGCGGCGTTCAAGCCCAATTCCGATGACGTACGCGACGCGCCGAGTCTCGCCGCCGCGGCGGCACTGGCCGCGGCCGGGGCACACGTACAGGTCTACGACCCCCAGGCCATGGAGAACGCCCGCCGAGCCCAGCCCTCCCTCACGTACGCGCCGACGATGGCCGCCGCCGTGAGTGGCGTGGCCCTGGTGGTGATCGCCACGGAGTGGGCCGAGTTCCGCAACGCCGACCCGGCGGTACTCGGCGAGCTCGTGGCCGCGCGCCGGGTCATCGACGGGCGGAACTGCCTGGACCCGGCCCAGTGGGCGCGCGCCGGGTGGACCTATCGGGGGATGGGTCGCCCGCCCGCGTGACATCGTCTGCGGCGTTTCGCGCCCGTTTCCATAGATCTCCGCCCGGGTGAGCCTGGTCTAATGAAGTGTCGTACCGGCATGCTCTAGTTGTCCCCGGCTGGGTTTGCCGATCTGGCCAGGACCGCCGGCAGGGGTCGAGGAGGTGCCGTGGCGCAGGCTGGACAGTCCGACAGCTACGACGAAGAGCTGGCCCGGATCGAGGCCTCGATCGCGGAACTGAAGATCCGCGATATGGCGGCCGCCAAGGAGCGCACGACCATCGCCTCCAAGATCCAGGCGGCACAGTTCCAGCGCGACATCCTCGCGCATGCGAACACCCAGTCAAAAGCCAAAAAAGCAGCAAAGGCCCGGAGGGTACGGAGGAAGCCCGCGGAGGACTTTCCGCCGCCTCCACCACCGACGGGTCACGTGGGTGACGCACCCCCGCCGCCGCCCGGTTCCGCCCCGTCGGCCGAGGCGCCCCCGCCGCCACCCGGGTCCCGGGCCGCCGACTCACCGCCGCCCCCGCCCGGCGCCCGGCCGGCCGCCACCGCCTCGTCCGGCCGTTCCCGTTCCCGCGCCCGCGCCACCGGGCCGCGCCCCGACTGGGCGCCGCCGGGATCGGCGCACACCGGTCCGCCCGGCGTCGCCACCGACGGCGTGACCGCTCTCGTCGACGACCCGCCGCCCACCGAGCGGGTCGGCCCGCCACCGACCCGGCGGGCCGGGTTCACCGGCGGCGAGCAGCACCCGCCCGAGGCCTCCACCCAGTCGGTGCAAAACATCCTGCTCGCCCTGGGCGCGCTGCTCATCGGCGTGGCCGCGGTGGTCTTCTCCGGCGTCGCGGTGAGCAACTCGCTGGCCCGCGCCGTCATCCTCGCCATCTTCACGGCGATCGCCCTGGGCGCCGCGCCCGGCATCGCCAAGCGCGGCCTGAGCTCGACCGCCGAGACCGTCGCCGCCGTCGGGCTGGCCCTGCTGCCGATGACGCTGTACGTGTTGCACGGCAGCACCCTGACCGGCGGCGACCGCGTCTCCCTGCCGCTCTACCTGGGCGTCACGTTCGCGATCACCTCGGTCGCCTCATTCCTGTACGCGACCGCCACCCGGCTCAGCGCGCCGCGGTATGCGACCGTCGTCGCCCTGCAGCCAGTTCCGCTCCTGTTGGCGTACCCATCGGTGCAGAGCCCGGCCGGCTGGGGCATGGCCTTGACCGTCGTGGCCGTGCTCGACCTGCTGCTGCTCACCACGGTGATCCGGCGGGGCCGCCTGGTGCCGCGCTGGCCGGTCGGCCGTCCGGTCGGGGCCGACCGCGAGACGCTCGCCGCCGCCGACGCGGGCACCGCCGACTACCTGCGGGCCAACCCGGCCGACCCGGCGGCGTACGCGGCCGGCAGCCCACCGCGCCCCGAGTCGCGGCCCGAGGAACCCGATCTGATCATCTCGGGGATGACCGGGCAGCGGCGGCGCTGGCTGCCCACTCGCATCTTCCCGGGCCCCCGCCCGGCCGGCGCCCCCGCCGCGGGCTCGGTCCCGCTCGCCCCGCCGGCCAGCCCGCCCTCGGCCGACTGGCTGCGCGAGCTCACGTTCGCCCTGCTCTGCGTGGCCAGCGCGGGCGCTTTGCTCTACTCGTCGGTGGCGCTGCTGCAGGCCCGGGTGGTGCCCGACGCGATGCGCTCGGGAATCGTGCTGGTGCTGGCGGCGCTGGCCGCGGTCGCCGCCGCCCACTTGCTCGACAACCTGCTCGCGCGGAACATCACCGGCGGCGTCCTCACGCTCGCGGTGATCGGCTCGGCGGCCCGTATAGCCGACGTGGTCTCGCCGCGCTGGACCCTGGTGGTGGCGGCGGCCGCGGTCGCGGTCACCGGCGCGATCGTCGGACTGCTGCCGGCGATGATCCGGGTCGGCCCCGAGATCGCCTCGGCCTGCGCCCTGGTGATCATCGGCGTCTTCCTGACCGTCGACGGCGTCCGGGCCGCGCTCGCGCCGCTGCAGGCCGCCCGCCCGGTCTGGCACGCCGACACGGCCGCCTACGCGCAAAAGATCGCCGAGGCGGCCGGTCCGTCCGGCTGGCTGCTGGCATTCGCCGCGCTGCTGCTCACCGTCGCGGCCGCGCTGGCGCTGCCGCGCACCTGGCGGCACGAGGGCGCCGTGATCGGCGCCGCGCTGACCGCGCTGGCCCTGCCCGCCTCGCTCGGCCTGCGCTGGTCGGAGGCGCCCTGGCCGCTGGTGCTGGCCGCGATCGCGATCGGCGCGGCGGGCCTGGCCTCGAGCACCCGCCGCATCGCCATCACGCACGTGGCCGCGGCCGGCACGGTCGGCCTGTTCGGCGCGGGCGCGGCGCTCAGCGCGTCCTGGCTGACCGCGGCCGTGCTCACCGCGCTGGCCGGGGCCGGCGTCATGATCGCCGTCGCGGCCCGGCAGATCCCGATCCGGCTGTACGCGTGGGTGGTCGGCGACTGGGCCTCCGGCGCCGCCGCGCTCGCCCTGCCCGGCGCGGTCGTCACCGGCGCGCTCGCGGTCTCCGACAAGGGTGGCGGCCCGCCGGCGACCGAGGCCGTCACCGTGCCCGCCCTGGCCGTCGGCTTCCTGGCCGTCGCCGCGACGCTCAGCTACGCGGCGGTCTTCCAGGTCGCGCGCCGCGAGATCAGCGTGCCGCTCACCGTGGGCACCGGCCTCGGCGCGGTCTCGCTGGCCCTGGCCGCGCTGCTCGCCCCCGGTGCGACCGCGCCCGACATCTGGGTGGGCGCGCTGCTGCTGGTCGCGGCCGGTCTGCTGTTCTTCGCCAAGTCCATCGACAACGGCCGCCGCAGCGACCGGGTGCTCGACGGCCCCGACATCGCGGCGGCCGCCGCCACGGTCGCGATCTGCGGCGCCCTGGCCCGGGTGTTCGCGCTCGCCTTCCCGGAAGCGCCGCTTGCCGTCGCGGGCGTGGTCGTGCTGATCGTCGCGCTCGGCGTCGCCGCCCTGCCCGACGACTGGCGGCGCGGGCCGGTGCGCGGTCTGGCCGCCGCCGGCATCGTGGTCGGCGCGATCGCGGGCTGGCAGGCGCTGGCCGGCGGTGTGCGGGTCATCGCGCTGCACGGACCGGTCTGGGCCGCCGACCTGACGCAGTATTCGACAACCCCCGAGCCCGGTGCCTGGCAGGCGCCGTTCACGCTGGTCGTCGTCGCGATCGCGGCCGGCTTCGCGGCGCCCCGCCCCTGGTCGTACGCGATCTCCGCGACCGCCGGTGCGCTCGCCGCGATCGGCACGCCGTACGCGATCGGGCTGCCCTGGTGGTCGCCCCTGCTCGTCGGCGGCGCGGTCGGTCTCGCGTACGCGATGGCCTCGATCGCCGCCACCGATCCGCGGGCCGCTCTCTGCCGTGCGGGAGCCGCGGCCGCTGTGCTGCTGCACGCGGCCGGCGCCGGCCTCGCCCGACCCTGGTCCACCGGCATGGCTCTGCTGATCATCACTGGGGTCGGCGCGCTCACCGCCGTGATGGCCCGCACCCCGGTCGCCTACACGATGGCCCCGGAGGACGCGCCACCACCGGGCACCGGCCGCTTCTGGTCCCCGGTCATCACCGAGGCCGACCTGGCCCGCGACGACACCGGCATGCCGCGCCACCGCGCTCAGATCGGCGGCGCGGCCACCGGCTCGGTGCTGCTGGCGCTGCCCGGCGTCCTGGCCGCGCTCGCCGCCGACCAGGGCAGCAACGCCCAGGTCGTGCTGACCGCGGCGCTGGCCGCGTCGAGCCTCAGCCTGGCCGTGCTCGCGCTGATCGGCCGCTGGATCCCGCAGTACCTGCCGTGGGCGACGGTCGGCCTGGTGCTCGGCGCGACCGTGACCGCGTTCGCGTCGATCCCCACGCCGTTCTCGACGGCCCTGTACGCGGCCGCGGCCGCCCTGCTCGGTGTCGTGGCCGAGCTGCTGCGCGGCGCGACGCCCGCGCCCGGCCTGACGGTCGCCCGCAGCCGCTCCTGGTCCGGCCGTGAGTCGGCCCGCTGGACGAGCCTGCGCCCGAGCGGGCTGAGCGGTCGCTGGATGGTCGACCCGGCCACGAGCGCCGTCGTGCTGGCGCTGGTCCCGACGATCCTGGCCATCTTCTCGATCGCGCCGGCGCTCAAGGCCGCGCTGATCGACCCGCTGCAGCAGGTGAAACACATCTGGGACGGCCCGATCGCGGCCCTGGCCCAGCCGGCGTCCAGCTCGGTCGACATCACCAGCGTCCTGGCCATCGTCCTGCTCACCGGCGCCGCGGCGCTGGCCGCGATCGGCTTCGGCGGCAAGGCGTCCGAGTCGGTCCCGGTCATCCTGCCCGGCCTGGCCATCACCCTGCTGATCGCCCCGATCGCGCTGCACGCGCCGTTCCCCGCGGCCACGTCGGCGGGCCTGATCGTCTTCACCATCGTCATGCTGGGCCTTGCCCTCACCCCGCCCCCGGTCGCCACCCGCGCACCATTGATCCGGGCCACCCGCACGATCGTCTTCGTGATCGGCCTGGCCGCCGGCAACGCAGGCCTGGCCGGCAGTCTCGCCGAGCAGTCGCTGACGCTGTTCACGCTCGGCTCCGCGGTCGGCGTCGGCCTGGTCGCCGCGCTGGCCGGCCGTACCCAGCTGGCCCGCATCCTGGGCTGGCTGTTCGCCGCCGTGATGGCCCAGCTGTTCGTCCTGGCCGCCGCGATCGCCGGCGGCGTGGCCCGCCCGTGGGCCGCCTTCGGCGTGCTGGCCGTGGGCGCCGCCCTGCTCATCATCGAGGCCACCGTCCCGCGCCTCGGCCTCCCGCAGTACCGCGCCGAGGCCACCACGGTCGAGTGGGCGGGCTACACATCCGCCGTCCTGGCCGGCGCCCTCGCCTACGACGCACCGGCCCACCTGGCCGCCCTGCTGGCCGCGTGGGGCGCCGTGCTGGGCCTGGCGGCGTCTCGCAGCGGCCGCTCCCCCGGCAACCGCCGCCTGCTGTTCTGGCTGGCCGTCGGCTTCGAGATCGTCGGCTGGTGGCTGTTCATCGCCCTGGCCGACGTAGCCTTGCCCGAGGCCTACACGCTGCCCTTCGCCGCGATGGCCCTGGCCGTCGGCGTGGTCGAGTCCCGCACCCGCACCGACCTGAGCAGCTGGGCCGCCTACGGCCCCGCCCTGCTGGCCGCCTTCGTCCCCACGATCGGCATAGTCCTGGCCGGCAACGGCGGCGACCTACGCGAGGTCCTCCTCCTCCTGGCCGCCGTAGCCACCCTCATCGTCGGCTCGACCTACCGCCAACAGGCCCCGGTTGTGGTCGGCGCCGTAGCCACCGCCTTCGCCGCCATCCACTTCGCCGTAACGCTGGTCGGCCCATGGCTGGTCCTGCTCCCGCTCGGCATAGTCCTGCTCATCTTCGGCGCCACCAACGAAAACCGCCGCCGAACCCGAGAGGGCCTACGCGACGCCCTGGTCCGCCTCCGCTGATTCCAACCACCCGCCTCCCGACTGGCGCTCCCCGCCCACCCGCGCACCCACCGCCGCCGCTCCGCCCACACCCATCTCCGCCGCTCCACCCGCCGGTGCTCATCGCCGCCACGCCCCACCAGCGCTCCACCGACCCGCGCCCACCGCCGCCACACCCACCGCCGCCACACCCACCGCCGCCACACCCACCGCCGCCACACCCACCGCCGCCACACCCACCGCCGCCACGCCCCCACGCCCACCGGCGCTCCGACGGCCCGCGCTCCCGCCGATGCTCTGCCCACCTGCGTTCCGCCCAGCCCCCTCGCTTCCGACGGATAAAAGGGAAATATCCGGATGAGGCCGGATCACTCGGCGCAGCCGAAGTAGGCGGCGGCCCCGGACCTCTGGG
>NZ_KB903322.1 GCF_000379645.1 Paractinoplanes globisporus DSM 43857 | reverse complement strand
CGAGAGGTGGTCTCCGGTCACGCTTACGCGATCCCCGCAGCCCAGCCCGCCGACGGCGGCAGGTGCGGATACGACAACCCGACGACTCTGTCGGTAGATGGTGTTTTGACCTACAACCCGGGCCCCGGCGCTTCCGCGCCGGGGCCCTCGTCATGGAGGTATATGTGGCCCAACCCGATGACATGTTCGGCGACGATGACTACCCCGCCTACACGATGGGCCGCGCCGCGGAGATCACCGGCGCTTCGCAGGACTTCCTGCGTCGGCTCGACGAGGCGAAGCTGATCACCCCGTTCCGCTCGGCCGGCGGACACCGCCGCTACTCCCGCTACCAGTTGCGCCTCGCCGCACGGGCTCGAGAGATGGTCGACCAGGGCATCCCGCTCGAAGCCGCCTGCCGGATCATCATCCTCGAGGACCAACTCGAAGAAGCCCTCCGGCACAACGAGAACCACCAGCGCAGCCAAGAAACCGGCCCTATCTGACCCGATCACCTCACAGTCCATCTCCACCGAGCGACACAGAAGCATCGACGTCATGCCGCATCGAACGGCTGGTCACGCTGGCCGCCCGGATCGTTCACGAGGAAGGTTTCCGGATCCACCCCGCAAGACCCGGGTCCGGCGCCAGTCCCAGCGGCGATCCCGGCGGAACGTTCCCCCGCGTGCGTCAGCTTCGCGGTAGAACGAGCATCGTGATGGAGTTCGCCGGGTACGTCGCCACGGCGCCGCCCCGGGCCACCGCGAGATCGTCATTGCGGACGATGGAGGTGAGATCGGCGGGGCTGTAGGTGAAACGCTTCGCCGTACCAGTACCGCGGAATCCGGCGATCGACAGTGTCGATGTCAAGTCTTCGCCCGTCTTGTTGACGACCATGAGGGTCAACGCCTTGTCGGACGAGCGCTGGGCAGCGTACGCGGCAAGCTGTCCCTGGTCGCTGCTGGCCGCAGACACGCTGACGTCGCCGAAACGGCTGCCCGCACCGTCGTAGTTGCGATACATCCGGAACGCGTAGGCGCCGGGCTGCGTCGGCTGGGGTTCGCCCCACATGGTCGCCAGATCGAGTCCTTCCCGCCCGAAGATGCCCAGGACGTCGGCCTGGGCCAGCGCGCCGTTGATGGTGTCCAGCGCGCCCCAGTTGTACTCGGTGATGGCGATCCTGGTGCCGGGGTAGTACTGGGCCACCCACGCCTTCATGGTGCGGATGAACTGCAGCGGTGGGGCGTTCACGCCGCTCGGGCCGATCCACGACTCGTCGACATAGGTCGGATCCCACAGCGAGCGGGTGGATCGTAGACGCAGCGCGTTCGCGTCGGGGTCAGTGCCGCCGCTGATCTGCGGGTAGTAGTGCTGGTCGAAGTAGTCGAGGAAGCGCTTGCCGCCGTGGGCCTTGCTGTAGTCCCTCATGTTCTTCAGGTACCACTGGGAGAGGTTGAGCCCGCCGTGGGCAGCCGCGTCGGCGCCTGGCGCGCATCCGTCCGCCCCGGAAGCCACCCACTCGCAGTAACCCCAGCCCGACGGGCCGAGCACGGCGGCAGTGGGGTCGGCTGCCTTGATAGCTGCAGCAGTCGCCGTGCCTTTGCCGCCCAGCTCGTCGTATGTCACGACGTCGGGGTGCACGTCGCGGTGGGTGGAGCTCCACAGCACCGGCTCGTTGTCGAGCTCGTATATCCGTACCCCGCTCCGCGCCGCCGTGCCGAACTGGTTCACCAGGTGTGTCACCATCTCGCCGGCGAAGGACGGACCCGCTGGGGTGGAGGTGTCCGACGGGTCCGCCCCGGTGAGGTTCGCGCCGTTGAGCCGGCCGTTGCCGCAGTTCGGATCCCACTGGTCGAAGCTGTCCTGCGCCGGGAAACGGGTGGCGGGGAATCCGCAACTGAAGGGATGCGACTGCGGCGAGTCCTTGGCGACCCAGCCGATCAGTGGCACGGTGACGATCTGTTTGGTGCCGCGGTCGCGGTTGGTCCGGACGAACGACTCCACCGTGTTCTCCGGCCCGGCCACGATGTTTTCGAAATACCAGTCGCTACCGGTGTTGTAGGTGTGGTTTTTGAAGTTGTAGCGGCTGCTCGCGTTGCCGCCCCAGCGCGCCACTGGCATACCGATCTCCGCAGCGAACGCGGGATCAGCCCCGTTGAGCCCGTAGATATCGGGGCTGATCGCACGGCGGGCGGCGGCCACGTTGACGGACAGCGCCGGTCCGGTGGTGGCGGCGGCCAGAGCCGGCGCCGGGTGGGCGGCCACGCCGGCCGCGACCAGTGTCACGGCGATGCCGCCGGCGGTAACCCGCGGCTTCCGCGTCCGTCGAGTACGCATCGAAACCCTCCCAAAGGCCTTGTTCGATTGACAGGTATCAGGTGCTGGAGACGGCAGGCGGGCACACATGCGGCTCGCGGCGTCAGCGCTGCAGGGTGAGCACGGCCGGTCGCCACGGCAGGAGGTTGTAGTCGGTCCCGTCGGAACTCGGGTTCCGGCCCTGGTAAAGCAGTTGCAGGCCGCAGGGGTCGATGGTCTTGGTCTGGTCGGCGTTGGCGCGGACCAGATCGCCGTGGCTTATGTCGTTGGTCCAGGTCGCGCCGCTGTTGGCCTTACCGGCGAACGGGTTGCTCTCGGTCGCGGCCAGCGGGGTCCACGTGCCGTTCAGGCTGGTAGCGGTGAACGACCGGAAGTAGCGGCCGTTCGCGCCCATCGCCTCGACCAGCATGAGGTACTGGTTCTGCCCTTGGACCTTGTAGACCTCGATCCCTTCGAACAGGTTGGCCGTGGTGTCGCTCATGACCACCGTCGAGGCGGTGCCGAAGTCGCCGGGGAAGTTCCCGATCGGCATGCTCGCCCGGTAGATCTTCCCGTTGTCCCCGGCGAAGAAGAGGTACATGGTCGTGCTGTCGCCGATGAGTGTCTGATCGAGCGGCGACGAACCGGAAATGCTCCCGGAGAACAGCGGCCGGTTCGCCGACCAGCCGTTGGCGTTGGTGGGGTCGCTCGACGTCTTGTAGAAGAACGGTGTGGCGCCCCACTGGCCGGTCAGCACCCAGATGTTCTTCGGGGCGAAGTAGAACAGAGTCGGCGCGACGGCGGAGGAGGACATCGTGTTCTGACTCGCGGAGGCCATGTCGGACCAGTTGGTGAACAGACCGAAGTTCATCGACCCGTACGATCCGTTCGTGTCGGTCGTCGACGCGTAGACCAGGTGCTTGCCGTTGTAGATGACGCTGGAGAAGTCCTTGAGCCCGACCCAGCCGGATTTGGGCGTCGCCAGCGGGCCGGTCGACGTCCAGCGGAACGCCGAGGGCAATGTGCAGGTGCCGGTCGGCGGTGTCGTGGTCGGCGCGCTGGTGGGAGCCGTCGTGGGCACGGTCGTCGGAGTCGTACCGCCGGTGCACGTCACCCCGTTGAGGGTGAAACTCGCCGGTGCCGGGTTGCTGCCGGTCCACGAGCCGTTGAAGCCGAACGACGCTGTGCCGCCAGTGGCGATCGAACCGTTGTAGCTGACGTTTTTCGCCGTCACCGCCGAACCGTCCTGCGTCAATGCCGTGTTCCACGCCTGCGTCACTGCCTGGCCGGCGCTGAACGACCAGGTCAGCGTCCAACTGGTCAGTGGATCACCGAGGTTGGTGATCGTCACGTTGACGCCGAAACCGCCCTGCCACTGTGACGACACGGCATAGTTCACCGAGCATCCGGTGGTCGCGGCGCCGGCAGGCGCGGCCACCAGGACCGTCGCCGACACCAGCGACAGGACACCGGCCGACATCCAGCCGACGTTGGTTGCGCTCGATCCGGCCATGCCTGCTCCCTTGACCACAGTGGCAACACATCGATGTCCTTGATTGTGGTTGAACGTTAACACCGCGGGCCGAATTATGGGAGCGCTCCCAGATCGCGTCCGTTCAACCCCTCAAGGAACGCCACCGCGCCGCGGATCGTCGCCAGGCCGTCCGGCTGTGCCCGGCGCGGCCTGGTTTCGGCTGATCGCATCACCGCGGTTCGGCCCGAGCCGGCCAGCCGCAGCGGCGCATTGCTTGCAATGGTGGAGATAATGCGCGCCGACGCGCATCGTGCGTTGTCATGTGTAGATCTGCTGATCTGCGCTTGCGCCGCCATCCGCGGACTCGTGATCCTGCACGACGACAACGACTTCGTGGCGGCCCGCACGACACCTCCCGGACTTGGCCGAGCGACGAGTCCACTCGCTTCCGTAAGTCGGGCAGACAGGACGATCTGGTAGCGTCCCGGCGGCGTTGCGCAGCCGGGACGACGTGCAGACAAAACCCGTGCAAGGGACGGGCGCTCGCGCCGTCCCTTTGGGTATCCGTATGGGTGGGGCGGACGGGACTCGAACCGGTCCAACCGCTGGGGCGTGCGAGGTTGCGCGCTGGAAGGGCGCACGGTGTCGGTGCGGCTGACAGTGGCGCATTTATGTCGTACAGGGCGGTCAGAATGCGGGGATGACGTTCACGACTCGGATGCTTGCGGTCGCGACCTGGGACGACTTTGCCGCGCTCGTCGAGGCCAACAACGGCGTGTGGGGCGGTTGCTGGTGCATGGGGTTCCACCCGGAGGGGGTTGGCGCCGGGCATACCGCGGAAGGGAACCGGGAGGCCAAGCACCGGCACGTGACGCGGGGGACGGTTCGGCAGGTGCTCGTCTATGACGGTGAGCGGTGCGTCGGCTGGTGTCAGTTCGGCACGCCGCCGGAACTTCCGAACATTCAAAACCGGCGCACGTACGACCGGGGAGCCGGCGAGCCCCCTGACTGGCGGATCGGGTGCATCTTCACCAACTCGAAGGACCGCGGCAAGGGTGTCGCCGCCGTGGCCGTCGCGGCGGCGCTTGAGGAGATCAAGCGGGCCGGCGGCGGTGTCGTCGAAGCGTATCCGGAGCAGACCGCGGAGCGGCCGCCGCAGCGGGGCGCCTACCTGCACACCGGGCCGGAGGAGTTGTACGAGCGGTACGGCTTCACGCGCGTACGGAAGATTGCGAAGTGGCGATGGGTCATGCAAGCCCGGGTCTGATCGCCCCTAGCCGTTGTGACGTGGCGCACATTACCGTTGCGGGATGCGCAGCACGATGATGCCCACGCCGCTGCTGGTGTCGCGGATTCTTCAGCATGGACGCTCGGTGCACAGCGGTGCCGAGGTCGTCACCTGGGCCGGCCCTGAGGCCGCGCCGCGCCGGATGACGTACGGGGAGGTCGGGCGCAAGAGCGCGCAGCTGGCCCACGCCCTGCGGGACGACCTCGGGATCACCGGCGACGAGCGGGTCGCCACCCTGATGTGGAACAACGCCGAGCACCTGATCACGTACCTGGCCGTGCCCAGCATGGGCGCCGTGCTGCACACGCTGAACCTGCGGCTGTTCCCCGAGCAACTGGCCTATATCGCCAACCACGCCGAGGACCGGGTCGTCATCGTGGACAGCACGCTGATCCCGCTGCTCGCCGGTGTGCTCGACAAGCTGACGACGGTCCGGCACGTGGTGGTGGTCGGGGACGGCGACGTGAGCCCGCTCGGCCAAGGCGACCGGGTGGCCGTGCACCGGTGGGACGAGCTGCTGGCCGGCCGGCCCGAGCAGTTCGACTGGCCGGAGCTGGACGAGAACGACGCCGCCGCGCTCTGCTACACCTCCGGGACGACCGGCAACCCGAAGGGCGTCGCCTACTCCCATCGGTCGATCTATCTGCACTCCATGCAGGTGCCGGCGGCCGAGACGTTCTCGCTCGGCCCGCGCGAGCGGGTCCTGGCGATCGTGCCGATGTTCCACGCGATGGCCTGGGGCCTGCCGTACGCGTCCTTCATGGCCGGCGCCTCGATCGTCATGACCGACCGGTTCCTGCAGGCGGCCCCCATCGCGGCGATGATCGAGGCCGAGAGGCCGACGTTCGCGGGCGCGGTGCCGACCATCTTCACCGACCTGCTGGCGTACCTCGACGCCAACCCGGCCGACGTCTCCTCGGTCAAGGAGGTCGTGATCGGCGGCTCGGCCTGCCCGCCGTCGCTCATGCACGCCTTCGACGAGCGGTACGGCATCCAGGTCATCCACGCCTGGGGCATGACCGAGATGTCGCCGCTCGGCTCGGTCGCCCGTCCGCCCGCGCACCTCAGCGGCCCGGAGGCCTGGGCCTACCGCTACACCCAGGGCCGCGTGCCGGCCTCGGTCGACGCCCGGATCGTCGGCCCGCTCGGGGAGGCGCTGCCGGCCGACGGCAAGGCGGTCGGCGAGGTCGAGGTCCGCGGGCCGTGGGTCACCGGCGAGTATCTCGGCGAGGGCGGTCCCGACCCCGACAAGTTCCGCGACGGCTGGCTGCGTACCGGTGACGTCGGCACGCTGTCGGCCGACGGCTACATCGTGCTGACCGACCGGGCCAAGGACGTCATCAAGTCCGGCGGCGAATGGATCAGCTCGGTCGAACTGGAGAACGCGCTCATGGGCCACCCGGCGGTGCTCGAGGCCTGCGTGGTCGGCGTGCCCGACGACAAGTGGGGCGAGCGTCCCCTCGCGACGGTCGTCGTCCGGGAGGGGGCCACCGTCACCGTCGGCGAGCTGCGGCAGTTCCTCGAGGGCCGGACAGCGCACTGGCAGGTGCCCGAGCGCTGGGCCTTCATCGAGCAGGTGCCGAAGACGAGCGTCGGCAAGTTCGACAAGAAGCGGGTCCGGTCCAGCTACGCCGGCGGCGAGCTCGAGGTGGTCACGACAGGATCCTCAGAGGCTTCGGACGGCGCTTGATCCGAGCGCCTGCGTGACGACGCGGGTCAGCTCCTCCGGCGAGTTGGTGCAGCCCAGCGCGCCATGCTTGCGGGCCTCCTGGACGTGCTCCGGCGAGCGGGAGCTGGCGTAGATCATGTACGGGGTGCGGTCTCCCCGGCTCCGCAGGGTGTCGAGCAGCGTGTACCCCGCGCGGTCATCCGGCGGACGGCTCATGTCCGAGATGATGAGGTCGAAGGACTGGCGTTTGAGCTGCTCGAGCGCGTCCTCGGTGGAGGTGCTCAGGGCGAAGCGGACGCCGAGGGCCTCCATGGCCTGCCGCTCGTAGCGGTTGTTGCCGGGGTGGTCGTCGACCCAGAGGACGAGCTTGTCGCGCAGGCGGCGCTGGCTGCGGGCGTCGGGAAGCGCGGCGGCGACCGTGTCCGCGACGGCGGCCGGATCCGCGTCGCCGGGAGAGCCCGCCTGGGAGGCGGCCGCGGCGCCGAGCGCGGCCGCGGCCTCTACTTGCTGGCGCCGGGCGGAGGCCTCCAGGCCGGGCGCCTTGAACGAGAACTCGCCGAGATGGCCGAGGAAGTCGGCGAGCGAGCTGCGGAATCGGATGGCCAGGAACACCAGCAGCGCCGGCCAGACGAGGACGGCGAGGAGGCCCGCTATCGCGTCGATGAGCCGGATGACCTGATCGGCTGTCATGGTTTCCCCCGCGGCCGCCAAAATATTCACAGCAGACTATCGTCACGGCGAATCGGTCAGCAGGAGGTCTCGATCGTGTACGCCTTCACCATCGCGGCCGCCTGATAGAGGACCTGTCCGGGATACCAGTACCAGGGCAGATGGGCCGTCGCGACGAAGATCTGACCGGGGTAGCACCGCCGGACCCGCAGTTCCGCGCGTTTCGCCTGGTCGGGGGAGGTCACGAGAATCACGGAGTGCCAGCCGTGCTCCCGGGCCAACTGCTCGATCGAGCGAGCCTCGCCCCGGGTGGTGAACGGCTCGGAGTGGAAGCAGATCACCGGTACGCCGCGGAGCCGGCCGTCGTCGCACCACCCGGCCACGGCCCGCTCCTCGTCGGAGACCGAGATCGCCGCGACCGGCGCCCGGCCCTCCCGGACCAGGTCGAGCGCGACGGAACGCCGGTTGCCGGGCCCGCCGAGCTGGATGATGGCGTCGGCCTTGTCGGGCAGTGGGGGCAGGCTCGGCCAGACGAACAGGCGTGCGGCCAGCGCCGACGCGCCGACGAGAACCACCGCCAGGACGACCAGCACCACCCGGCGCCTTCGTCGTCGCCGGGTGTCGGTCTTGGTCATCTGCCCAGGTTATGTCGGGGCCGCTCCGGTCCCGGGCCCGGGCATCGCACCACGCGAGCGCGGTTCGATGCCGGCGTACGGGCTGAGCCGTCCCCAGCGGGCAAGCTCCTTCTCGAGCCAGCGCGGCGCGGCCACGGTCATGCCGCCGGTCCGCTGCGCCGCGCCGAGCGTCAGTTGCCCGGCGTACCAGCGGACGAGCGAGGCGGTGTCGCTGGTGACCACGCCGTCCTCGGGATAGCCGGGCGGCTCGGCGCACACCTCGTTGCCCGTCCGGCCGGCGACCAGCCAGTACCGGCTGGGGCCACGCACGCCGGTCAGGTCGAAGCGGACCACCACCCGGTCGCGAGGCAGCGAGCCGGGATCGATCATCCGGGAGACGGTCCAGAGCGCGAGGTAGGGATCCTGGTCCTCCGGCCGCACCTCGAGCCAGCGGGCGCCCCATGCGCCGAGCGCGACGCAGACCCCGGCCAGCTCGCGGCCACAGTCGGTGAGCTCGTACCGCGTGCGCCTCCCAGAACCGGCCTGCCGGACGACGCCGTACCGGCAAAGCGTCCGTAATCGGGTGGCCAGCACGCTGCGGGGCAGGCCGGGCGCACCGTCCAGGATCTCCACGAACCGACCGCAGCCGAGCTGCAGATTGCGGAGGATGATCGGCGTCCAGCGCTCCGCGAACACCTCCGCGCCGAGTGCGACCGGGCAGTACTGACCGTAACCGCGCATATCCCATCGTGCGGCGGCCGGTCCGCCCAGGGGAAGTCCATTCTTCGTACCTCCCGGCGCGGCGGCCGCAGCGCAGCCTGATCGCATGTGGGAACTCGGGAACTACGACCGGATCGCCGAACTCATCGCCGGCATGGGCCGCGATCTCGTGACCGCCGCGGACGTACGCCCCGGCCAGCGCGTCCTCGACGTGGCCGCGGGCACCGGCAACGCGGCCATCGCCGCGGCCCGCGCGTCGGCCCGCGTCACCGCGCTGGACGTCACCCCGCAGTTGCTCGACGTCGGTCGCCGCGTGGCGGGGGAGTTGCCGATCGAGTGGGTGGAGGGTGACGCGACGAAGCTCCCGTACGCGGACGGTGAATTTGATGTTGTGTTGTCCGCGGTCGGCGCGATGTTCGCCGCCGACCAGGAGGCGACCGCTCGCGAGCTCGTGCGGGTGTGCCGGCCGGGCGGACTGGTGGCGATGGCGAACTGGACGCCGGACGGCGGCGTGGGCAGGTTTTTCGGGCTGCTCGCGCGTTACCAGGACGGGCCGCCGCCGGGGCCGTCGCCGACGCGGTGGGGCGATCCCGAGCAGGTCCGCGCGCTGTTCGGCGGCCTCCCGGTCGAGACCGAGCACCGCGTCGTCGAGTACGGCTTCACCGGCACCCCGGCCGAGCTGGCCGCGCTCTACCGTTCCGCCTTCCCGCCGGTGATCGCGACGCGGGCCGCGCTCGACGGCGACGACGCGCGGGCCGCCTTCGACCGCGACCTGGTCGGCCTGCTCACCGCCGAGAACGAGGGTCCGCCCGGCGGGCCGGGGCGATGGAGGTTCGCCTGGCTGCTCGTCCGGGTGCGGGTGAGGTGACCGTGCGCCGGGCCCGGATCGAAACACACCAGATTGCGTACGAGGAACGGGGCGCCGGTGAACCCGTGGTGTTCATCCACGCCGGCCTGTGCGCGGACTGGTTCGCCAACCTCATGGACGAGCCGGCGCTCGCCGGGGCGTACCGGCTCATCCGGTGTCACCGGCCCGGCTACGGCGACAGCGACCGGATCGACGGGCCGGTGACCGTCGCGCGACTCGCGCACCACTGCGCCGCGCTGCTGCGGTACCTCGGAATTGAGCGGGCGCACCTCGTCGGGCATTCGTCCAGCGCCGTGATCGCCCTGCAGCTGGCCATCGACCGGCCGGACCTGGTGTCGAGCCTCGCGCTGCTGGAGACCGCGCTGCTGGCGATACCGAGCGGACAGTTCGCCGCCGACGCGATGCGGGCGTATCTCGACGGCGATCCGACGGCAGCGGTCGACCGGTGGATGCGCGGCGTCGGTGGCTCCGGCTACCGCGATCTGTTCGATGCGGTGCTGCCCGGCGCGATCGAGCGCGCGGAGACCGACGCCGGCACGTTCTTCGGGCAGGAGCTTCCGGCCGTACGGGCGTGGGCGTTCGGCCGGGCCGAGGCCGGCGCGATCGGCTGTCCCGTCCTGCTCGTGGTCGGCGAGCGCAGCAAGGACCTCAGCCCGGTCTTCGACGAGCGGCACGCCCTGCTGCGCGCTTGGCTGCCGCGGGCGGAGTCGTTCGAGTTGCCCGGCGCGAATCACCTGATGCACCTGCAAAATCCCGGCGGGCTGGCGGAGCGTCTCGCCGCGTTCCTCTCGCGTCATTCCGCCGGGCGGTCCAGGTGATACGCCCGCAGCTGCCGGTCGTGGACCCGGGTGAGCAACAGGAGGCTGGCCACCGCGCCGACCGCGGCCATGAACATGTCCCACTGCGTGTCCCAGATGTCGCCCTGCGCGCCCAGGAAGTCGTCGGCGGCGGACCCGCCGATCAGGGCGGAGACCCACTCGAACAGCTCCCAGGTCGCGCTGACCGCCATCACGACGCACCAGACCAGGGCGTTCAGCCAGCCGCCGGGCCGCAGCGGGGTGCGGCGCAGCAGGATTTCCCGGGCCACGATCGCCGGCACGAAGCCCTGCGCGAGATGCCCGAGCCGGTCGTACGGGTTGCGGCCCAGCCCGAGGGCGTCGCGCACCCAGTCGCCCGCGGGCACCTCCGCGTACGTCCAATGCCCGCCGATCATCAGGATGAGCGACTGCGCCAGGATGAGCCGGTAGGCGAGCGGCGTGAGCGGGAACCGCCGATACGTGAGCACCAGAATCGGCGCGGCGATGACCGCGGCGAGCACCTCCATGAACCAGGTGCCCAGCGACTTGGCCCCGATCGCCGAGACGCACAGCGCGACGATTCCGATCCCCAGCAACACCACAGGCTCACGACGCCGCGCCGGCGCGGCGGATGCGGTAGCGGTCACCAGCACAGCCTGCTTTATCAACAACCCACGAGCCATAGGTACGCGTACCCAACCCCGTGGCCGACATACCACCAGCCCGTCGGCGCACATGCCCTGATCATCGCCGTGGCGTACTCGTCCGGCAGACACCTCTGCGAGTGAGGTCGGAGAGCTGGGCGGCCTGGTCGCTCAACTGCTGGCAGTACGCGATGTGCGAGGCGTCCAGCTCGGTTGACGAAGCAGCCGGTCAGCTGATGGGTGAGTTGGACCGGGGGCGGCGGGCGGTGCTGAAGCGGCGCTGGTAGGCGGCGGGGGTCAGGGAGAGCTTGCGGGCGAAGACCCGGCGCATGCTTTCGTAGCTGGGGAAGCCGGCGAGGGACGCGGCCTGCGTCGCGGTGTGGCCCTGGTCGAGCAAGGCGCGGGCCAGGTCGAAGCGGATGTTCTCCACGTAGCGGGCCGGCGTCGTCGACAGCTCGTCGTGGAAGAGCCGGGTGAGATGCCGCGTGCTCATGTTGAGGTGTTTGGCGAGGTGATCGAGCGAATGGTCGGCGCGGGGGTTCGCGGTCACCAGGTCGGTTATCTTGCGGAGGTCGGGCGAGCGGGGCGGCGGGCCCTGCAGCGGCGCCGAGAACTGGGACTGGCCGCCGGCGCGCTGCATGTAGACGACCAGGGCGCGGGCGACGTCGCGGGTCACGCCGGGACCGTGGTCCTCCTCGACCAGGGCGAGCGCGAGGTCGATGCCGGCCGTCACGCCGGCCGAGGTGTACGTGGTGCCGTCGCGGACGTAGATCGCGTCGGGCTCGACGCGGCAGGTCGGGCAGCGGGCGGCCAGCTCGTGCGCGACCTTCCAGTGGGTTGTCGCGCGCTTGCCGTCGAGGAGACCGGCGGCGGCCAGGACGAACGCGCCGGTGCAGACCGACGCGACTCGGCCGGCCACGGCCGACGGTATCCGTGCCGCCTCCGCCAGGTCGGCGGGGACCCAGGCGCGCGGGTAGAGGTCGGACCCGGCCACCATGAACGTGTCGAAGGCGGGTTCCGCGGAGACGGCGCCGTCGACCGCTATCCGGACCCCCAGGTTCGACGTGATCTCGGCGCCGGTCGGTGACACCAGCACGATGCGGTAGTCGGCGCCGAACCGGTTCGCCTCCTTGAACACCTCGGCGGGACCGGCGACGTCCAGCAGCGTCACGCCGTCGTAGACGAGGATCGCCACCCGATGGGAAGCCACACCGACCATTGGTAGCACAGGTCCGAATTTAAGTGATTCGTGGCCGGACGAGGGCGGCGGCGCGCCCCGCCCGGCGGGCAGCATGGAGGTCATGCCAGAGGTCATCGCGGGCCTGGCGGTTCCGGAGACGGCGGCGGTCGCCGAGGCGACCAGGCTGATCCGGGACACGACCAGCCCTCTCGTCTACCACCATTCCCGGCGGGTCTTCCTCTTCGGCTTGATCCACGCTCGGAAGGCCGGCCTGACACCGGACCCGGAGCTGCTCTACCTGGCGGCCATCTTCCACGACTCGGGTCTCATGACCCCCTTCTCCGAGGTCGAGCAGCGGTTCGAGCTGGACGGCGCCGACCACGCGCGCGCCTTCCTCCAGGGCCGGGGATTCTCGGCGGCCGCCGCCGAGACGGTCTGGACGGCGATCGCCCTGCACACCACGCCCGGCATTCCCGGCCGGATGGCTCCGGAGATCGCGGCCACGTACTTCGGCGTCCTGACCGACGTGGTCGGCTTCGGCCGGGACGAGCTGGACCCGGATCAGCTGGGCGAGATCCTCGCCGTTCACCCGCGCGGGGACTTCAAGAACGAATTCCTGCGGGCGTACGCGGAGGGGCTCAAGAATCGCCCGGACACCACGATCGGCACAGTGAACGCCGATGTCCTCGAGCACTTCGTCCCGGGCTTCCGGCCGGCGACCACGGTCGAGCGCATCCTCGGCTCGTCCTGGCCGAGCTGACGTACTACGTACGCGAAAAGATTTGGAAAGGATTGTGAACATGCGCGCGATCACCGTGCAGGACCGTGACGCGGGTGTCGGCGGTCTCACCCTGACCGAGATGCCGTACCCCCACGCCGCGGAGAACGACGTCATCGTCCGGGTGCACGCCGCGGGATTCACGCCCGGCGAGCTCGCCTGGCCGGCGACGTGGACCGATCGTGCCGGTCGCGACCGGACTCCCAGCATCCCCGGGCACGAGCTGTCCGGAGTCGTGGCCGAGGTCCCGACCGGAACCACCGGCCTGACCGTGGGGCAGCGGGTGTTCGGACTCGCCGACTGGGCCCGCAACGGTTCGCTGGCCGAGTTCGTCGCCGTCGAGGCGCGCAACCTGGCCCCGCTCGCGGCCGACATCGACCACACCGTGGCCGCCGCGCTGCCCATCTCGGGGCTGACCGCCTGGCAGGGTCTGTTCGACCACGCCCGCCTCACGACCGGGCAGACCGTTCTTGTCCACGGTGCCGCGGGCGGTGTCGGCTCGCTCGCCGTCCAGCTCGCGCGGGAGGTGGGCGCCTTCGTGATCGGCACCGGCCGCGCCGGCGACCGCGACACCGTGCTCGGGCTCGGCGCGCAGACCTTCCTCGATCTCGACGCCGACGACCTCGGGACGGCGGGCGAGGTGGACGTGGTCCTCGACGTCGTCGGCGGTAAGACCCTCGAACAATCGGCGGAACTGGTACGCCCGGGCGGCACGCTCGTCTCGATCGCCATGCCGCCGCCGGTTCAGCCCAAGGACGGGCGAGCCCTCTTCTTCATCGTCGAGCCCGATCGGGTCCGGCTGGCCGACCTCGCCGAACGGGTCCGGGCCGGACGGCTCAAGCCGATCGTCAGCGCGGTGCGGCCGCTCGCCGAGGCCGCCGCAGCGCTCGCCCGCCACCACCGCGCGCCCGGCAAGACGATCATTCGGGTGGCGGAGGACTAGGTCGGAATCCCGGTGTACTCGACGCTCGCGTCGACGAGCCAGTCGGCCAGGTGAGCCGCGAAGGACGCCCGGACGAATATCAGGAAACCCGGGTCGCGCCGGAACAGCACGACCGGCGCGTGCGCCAGCTCGGTCTGCACGCAGTCGCCGGGCCCGAACGAGCGCGGATGCAGGTCGATCGCGCACCCGAGGGCCAGCAGGTCGCGGACCCGGGGACCGCTGAGCAGCAGGGTGGTGCGCTGGGCGGAGACGTCGACGACCGACACGTGCTCGGAACCGGCGGCCGGCCGCAGCTGCCCGGCCAGCCGCTCCGCCGCGCCGGGCGGCCCGACGACCAGCCATTCGTCCGGGCCGAGCCAGAGGACGTCGACGTCGCCGGATCGCGCACTGGTGCATGCGTGGGTCGGCAGCGTGACGCCGAGCGCCGCCGCGGCCGGCCCTTTCGGGTCCAGCCGCAGATCGAGCTGGGTGAGGAACGGAACCTCGGCCATCGCGATCGCGCCGCCGGCCGCGTCGGTGACCCGGGCCAGGCGGTCCGCGGCGCCGGCCAGGGGGGAGTGCCGGGTGGTCGGCTCAGCCATCGCGCCGTGCCCCTTCCGGGTCGTAGAGAACGGAGCTGGTGATCGTCACCGGCACCAGGTCGTCCCCGAGCGGCGCGAAGACCCGCTCGCCGATCCGGTCCCGGCCGCCCCGGACCAGGGCGAGCGCGAACGTCCGGCCCAGCGCCGCGCTGTGGTAGGCGGACGTGACGTGTCCCAGGGTCGGCACCGGGGGTTCGGGCAGCGCCGGCGTCTCCACCAGGTGGGCGCCCTCCGGCAGCAGGGTCCGGCCGTCGTCGGGGAGCAGGCCGACCAGCTGCTTGCGGTCGGCGCGGCTGGTGTCCGCGCGGCTGAAGGAGCGCTTGCCGACGAAATCGGGCTTCTTCTTCGAGACGGCCCAACCCAATCCGAGGTCGTACGGGGTGACCGTGCCGTCCGTGTCCTGGCCGATGATCGGGTAGCCCTTCTCGGCCCGGAGCACATGCATCGTCTCCGTGCCGTACGGAGTGATGCCGTGCGCGGCTCCGGCGGCCAGCACCGCGTCCCACAGCGCCGCGGCGTCCCACCAGCTCACGTTGAGCTCGTACGCCAGCTCGCCGGAAAAGCTGATCCGGAAGACGCGACCCGGGATGCCGGCGAGGACCGCGTCCCGCCACGTCATGAACCCGAAGCCCTCCCGGCTGACGTCGAGGCCGGGGGAGAGGGCGGCGACCACCTCCCGGGATCGCGGCCCGACCACCGCGACCGTGGCCCACTGCTCGGTCACCGAGGTGCAGTGCACGCGCAGCTCGGGCCACTCGGTCTGCAGCCACTCCTCCATCCAGTCGAGCACCGCGGCGGCGTTGCCGGTCGTCGTGGTCACCAGGAAGCGGTCCTCGGCGAGCCGGCTGACCGTCCCGTCGTCGAGCACCATCCCGTCCGGCCGGCACATCACGCCGTACCGGACGGCCCCGACCTTGAGCGTGCTCATCATGTTCGTGTACAGGCGGTCGAGCAGCACGGCCGCGTCCGGGCCGCCTACCTCGATCTTGCCGAGGGTGGAGGCGTCCATCATGGCCACGCCCTCGCGGGCGGCCCGGCATTCGCGTAGCACCGCGGTGACCATGTCCTCGCCGTCGCCCGGGTAGTACCACGGCCGCTTCCACTGGCCGACGTTCTCGAACGGCGCCCCGTGCGCCTCGTGCCACGCGTGCAGGGCCGTCACCCGTACCGGGTCGTAGCGCAGGCCCCGGTCGCGGCCGGCGAGGGCGGCGAAGCTGACCGGCGCGTACGGCGGGCGGAACGTCGTCGTGCCCAGCTCCCCGATCTCGGCGCCGATCAGCCCGGCGACCACGCCACTGGTCAGCGTGCCGGAGGTCTTGCCCTGGTCGTGCGCGGTTCCCGCGGTGGTGTACCGCTTGACGTGCTCGACCGAGCGCATGCCGGTGCCGGTGGCCCGCTCGAGGTCGGCCACGGTCACGTCGCGCTGCAGGTCCACAAAGGCGGTGGCGGGGTCTCCGCCCGGCAAGGTCCAGACGGCGATGCCCGGCGTATGCGTGCCGACGACCGTTACGGCCTGACGGCAGCTCCCGTCCGGGCGGAAGGCGCCCAGCTCCTCGTCGTAGGTGAGGCGGCCGCCGGCCTGGCTGTACAGCGCTGCTACCGGGTTCCACCCGCCCGAGACGAGTAGCAGATCCGCGTCCAGGTCGCGGGCCGGCCCGCCGTCCTTGCGGCGCAGAGTCACGGCGGAGACCCGGTCCTCCCCGATCACGCGGGCGACGGCGTGGCCGTCGAGAACGTCGATCCCGCGCTCGGCGCAGCGTTGCGCCCACGCCGGGCTGCCCCCGGGCCGCAGGTCGGCGACCGCCGCGATCTCGACTCCCGCGGCGTGCAGGTCCAGTGCGGCGGCGTAGGCACTGTCGTTGGTGGTCATCACCACCGCGCGCCGGCCGGGCCGGACCCCGTACCGGTTGACGTAGGTGCGGGCGGCCCCGGCCAGCATGACGCCGGGACGGTCGTTGTCGGCGAACGCCAGCGAGCGCTCGTGGGCGCCGGTGGCGAGCACGACCTCCCGCGCCCGGATGCGCCAGATCCGCTCCCGGGACAGGTGCGCGGGGGCGTTCGCGCCGAGGTGGTTGGTGCGCCGCTCGACCGCGACGACGTAGTTGTCGTCGTAGTAGCCGAAGGCGGTCGTGCGGGTCAGCAGGCGCAGCTCCGGGTTGGGCGGCAGCTCCGGGACGGGCGAGCCGGCGCCCAGGAGGCTCCCGCCCGGCCGCGGCTGGTCGTCGATGACGATGACGCGGCCCCCGGCCGATGCGGCGGCGGAGGCGGCGGCGAGCCCGGCCGGCCCCGCGCCGACGACGAGGACGTCGCAGTGCGCGTGGATCGCGTCGTAGCGGGCCGGGTCGGGCCGATCGGCCAGGCGGCCCCGGCCTCCCAGGCCACGCGCGACGAGCCCGTCGTACAGCTCGACGGTCGTCGCCGGCAGCATCGGCTCCGGGAACGGCTCCTCGATCTGTACCAGCGCGTTGGGCTCCTCCACGCCGGCCGAGAAGATGCCCCGCGGCCGTCCGAGCCGGATGCTTGCTCCCGTCCGGTGCACGCCGTTGGCCAGCAGCGCCGAGGCGAGCGTGTCGCCCTCGTACCCCGTGTAGTCCCGCCCGTCGAAGCGGAAGCGCAACGGCCGGCTCCGATCGACGAGCCCGCCCCGGTCGGTCCGGAATTCCTGGCCGGTCATGAGGCCACGATCTCGTTGGTGACGGTGTCGCGGACCAGGGTGAACCAGCGGCGGCAGCCGGCGCTGTGGCTCCAGCGCTCCTCGAACGGGCCCTTCGGGTTGTCGCGGAAGAACAGGTACCGCGCCCATTCCTCGTCGGAGAGCGCACCGGGGTCGGCGGGGTACGCCACCCCGGCCGCTCCGCCGTAGTGGAACTCGGACTCGTTGCGGGGACCGCACCAGGGACAGGGGATGAGCATCATCGTGGCGATTCCTCAGTGTGCGACGGCGGCGGCGCCGTGTTCGTCGACGAGCGCGCCGGTGGTGAAGCGGTCCAGGCCGAACGGCGCGTTCAGCGGGTGGGGCGAACCGTGCGCGACGGTGTGCGCGTAGCACCAGCCGACGCCGGGCGTGGCCTTGAAGCCGCCGGTGCCCCACCCGCAGTTGAGGTACAACCCGTCGACCGGGGTCGGGCCGACGATCGGGGAGGCGTCGGGCGTGACGTCCACGATGCCGCCCCACGTGCGCAGGAGGTGGGCACGGGCGAAGACCGGGAAGAGTTCGAGCGCCGCCGACATCTGCCGCTCGATGATGTGGAACGCGCCGCGCTGCCCGTACCCGTTGTAGCTGTCGATGCCGGCGCCCATCACGAGCTCGCCCTTGTGGGCCTGGCTGACGTAGACGTGCACGGCGTTGGACATGACCACGGTCGGGTGCACCGGTTCGAGCAGCTCGGAGACGAGCGCCTGCAGCGGGTGGCTCTGCAGGGGCAGGGGGATGCCGGCCATGGCGGCCACCACCGAGGTGTGGCCGGCCGCGCTGAGCGCGACCCGGCCGGCCCCGATGGTCCCCCGCGTCGTGTGCACCCCCGTCACCCGCCCGCCGGCCATGGAAAGGCCGGTGACCTCGCAGTTCTGGATGAGGTCGACGCCCAGGGCGTCCGCGGCGCGCGCGAACCCCCAGGCGACGTAGTCGTGCTTGGCGATGCCCGCCCGCGGCTGGTACGTGGCGCCGAGCACCGGGTACCGCACGTCGGGCGAGATGTTGACGATCGGGCAGACCTCCTTGACCTGCTCGGGGCCGAGCCACTCGGCGTCGACCCCGTTGAGCCGGTTGGCGTGCACCCGGCGCACGCTGTCGCGCACGTCCTGCGGGCTGTGCGCGAGGTTGAGCACGCCCCGCTGGCTGAACAGGATCGGGTAGTCGAGCTCCTCCTCCAGGCCCTCCCACAGCTTGAGCGCGTGCTCGTAGATGCCCGCGCTCTCGTCCCACAGGTAGTTCGAGCGGATGATCGTCGTGTTGCGGGCCATGTTGCCGCCGGCCAGCCAGCCGCGCTCCAGCACCGCCACGTCGGTGATCCCGTGGTTCTTCGCGAGGTAGTAGGCGGTGGCGAGCCCGTGCCCGCCGCCGCCCACGATCACCACGTCATAGCGGCTCCGGGGCTCGGGGTTGCGCCAGAGCCGCCCGGTCATTTCGCCGGCAGCCATGCCTTGACCTTGTCCGGGTTGGCGTCGACCCACTTCTTGGCGGCGTCCTCCGGCGACATCTTGTCCTCGGAGATGTACTTGGAGACGGTGTTCTGGTCGTCGTTGGTCCAGCTGAACGCCTTGACGAGCTGGTAGGCCGGTCCGTTGGCGTCGGCGAACTTCTTGCTGACGATCTTGTCGAGGTCGTACTTCGGGTAGTCGCAGGCGACCTTCGCGGCGTCCGCGTCGCAGCCCGCGGTGTACGGGGGCAGGTTGACCTTGACCAGCTTGACCTCGGAGAGGAACCACTGCGGCTCGTAGAAGTAGCCGAGCAGCGGGGTCTTCTTCGCCTCGGCCTGCCGGAACGCCTGGATCAGCGCGGTCTCGCTGCCGGCGTAGACCACCTTGAAGTCGAGCTTGAGGTTCTTGACCAGCGCCTCGTCGTTGGTCACGTAGGACGGGTCGCCGTCGAGCAGCTGGCCCTTGCCGCCGGACTCCGAGGTCTTGAACATCGCCGCGTACTTGTTGAGGTTGTTCCAGTCGGTGATGTCGGAGTACTTCGTGGCCATCCACGGCGGGACGTACCAGCCGATGACGCCCTCGTTGCCGGTCTGCCCGGCCTCGACCGCGGTCTTCTGCTCGTCGATGTACTTCTTCTTCAGGTCGTCGTGGCCCCAGTTCTCCAGGATCGCGTCCACCTCGCCGGTGCCGAAGCCCTGCCAGGAGACCTCCTCCTTGAGATCCTTCTTGGTCACCTTGCAGCCGAGGTTCTTCTCCGCCACGTACGCGACGACGGCGGCGTCGGCCTCGTACCCGACCCAGGGGTTGACGGCGAGGTTGAAGGTTCCGCAGTTGGCCGCCTGCGCGGAGGCGCCGCCGCCGGTGGTCGTGGAGTCACCGACCTTCGCGCCGCCGCAGGCGGTGAGCGCGACGGTGAGGGTCGTGGCGATGGTGGCGCCGGCCAGCCGGCTGAAATGAACAGTCATGATTCGCATCCTTTGTGAGGGGTCAACGGGGGCGGGTCTTGGCGGCCGAGCGCTGGGCGGCCGCGCGGGCGATGCGGTCGAGCATGATGCCGAGCAGCACGATGGCCACGCCGGCGGCGAGCCCCTTGCCGTACAGCTCGCCCTGCGAGAAGCCGGCGACGACGTCGTAACCGAGCGCGCCGGCCCCGACGAGGCCGCCGACCACGACCATGGAGAGCACGTAGATCAGGCCCTGGTTCGCGGCGAGCGTCAGCGACTGCCGCGCCATCGGCAACTGGACCTTCGTGATCATCTGCCAGGTGTTCGACCCGGCGGCCGTCGCGGCCTCGACCGTGGTGGGGGAGACTCCCCGTACGCCGTCTGCAATGATCTTGATGGCGACCGGCGCCGCGAAGACGACGGCCGCGACGATCGCGGTGAACCTGGTGGCCGAGAAGAGCGCCAGGAACGGCACCAGGTAGACGAAGGGCGGCATCGTCTGGCCGGCGTCGAGGACCGGGCGGATGATCCGGTCCACGTGCCGGTTGCGCCCGATCCAGACCCCGAAGACGATGCCGAGCACCATCACCATCAGCGTCGCGACGATGGTCATGGCGAGGGTCGTCATGCTGTCCTGCCACAGTCCCGTGCCGACCAGCAGTCCGATGCAGACGGTCGTGGTGGCCGCGGCGCGCATGCTGCCGAGCAGCGACGCGAGCGCGATGGCCGCCGCACCCACCAGCCACCAGGGCGACTCGGTGAGCAGGGCCTGAAGCGGATCGACCAGCAGGAGCGTGACGGCGTTCTTCACGGCCTGGGTCGCGGTGCTCAGGTCGTCCTGGGCCCAGGTGGTGACCGCGTCGGCGCCCCGGGCGAGAGCGCTGCCGGCACTGCCCTCGCCGGGGAACTCGGCCGCCCACACGTACGTGTAGGACAGGTAGCAGCACACCACGGCCAGGACGCCGAGCAGGACCTTGAGCGGCAGGCGGAAGCGGCTCGGCCGGCCGGCCTGGTCGACGCGGGCGCCGGCGGCCGTGGTGACCCGGTCCAGCACGATGGCCATCACCACGATCGCCAGGCCGGCGTTGAACGCCGTGCCGACGTCGAGCGTCTGCAGCGCCTTGACGACCGTCTTGCCGAGCCCGGGGGCGTCGATGAGGGCCGCGATGGTCACCATCGACAGCGCCGCCATGATCGTCTGGTTGACGCCGAGGACGATGGTGCGCTTCGACATCGGCAGCAGGACCCCGGTGAGCGTCTGCCATCGGGTCGCACCGAGCGACTCGGTCGCCTCGATCGGCGTCGGGGGCACCGACCGGATGCCGTGGGCGGTGAGGCGGATCGCCGGCGGCATGGCGTAGATCAGCGTCGCGATCACCGCCGAGGCCGGTCCGATCAGGAACAGCAGGGTCAGCGGGGCGAGGTAGACGAAGGTGGGCATGGTCTGCATGAAGTCCAGGACCGGGGTGACCAGCCGGTTGAACCGGTCGGAGAGCCCGGCCCAGATGCCCAGCGGAATACCGAGGAGCAGCGAGATCGCCACCGCGGCCAGGGTCAGCGCGAGGGTGTCCATGCTCTCCTGCCAGAGCCCCTGCAGGCCGAAGAAGACGAACCCGGCCGCGGCGAGCAGCGCGACCCGCCAGTTGGCGAAGACCCAGGAGACGTACGCGACCACGGCGACGACGCCGAGCCAGCCCAGGACGGGCACCGGGCGGCCGAACGACGGCTGGGAGAGCAGCGACTGGACGAACGTGGCGAAGGCGCCGACGACCGCCCGGATCTCGTTGATGACGTACAGGAAGATCGGGTTGCTGTTGCGGTTGGCCCCGATGGTGTCGTTGAGGTCGTTGAGCCAGCGATGCAGCGGGGTCAGGTCGGCGGGGGAGAGGGCGAGCGTGTCGCGCCCCCGGACCAGCGGCCACAGCGCCACCCAGACCACCAGGACCGCGCCCGCCTGCACCGGCCTGCTCAGCTGCCGGCGGAGGCGGGCCCGGGGCGCCGCGGCGGTGGTCGTGGTAGTGATCATCAGGCACCGGCCAGCACGGCGAAGATCTCGTCGCCGGTGACGACCCCGAGCAGCTGCCCGTCCTCGACGATCTTCACCGGCTTCCCGGCGTCGAGCACCGGGCGCGCGGCGTCGACCACGACCACGTCCGGGCCGAGCTCCGGACCGTCGAGCGGCTCGTCGGGCCGCGGCGGCCGCATGACCCAGCGCAACGTGAGCACCCGCGCCCGCGGGACGTCCCGGACGAAGTCGCGGACGTAGTCGTCGGCGGGCGCCCCGACGAGATCGGCGCCGGTGCCGCACTGCACCGTCATGCCGTCGCGCATGATGAGGATCCGGTCGCCGAGCTTCAGCGCCTCGGACAGGTCGTGGGTGATGAAGACCATCGTCTTGCCGACCTCGTGGTGCAGCCGGATGACCTCGTTCTGCATGTCCCGGCGGATCAGCGGGTCCAGGGCGGAGAACGGCTCGTCGAAGAAGAGCACGTCCGGGTCGACGGCCAGCGCCCGGGCCAGCCCGACCCGCTGCTGCATGCCGCCGGACAGCTGGTCGGGGTACGAATTCTCGTACCCGTCGAGGCCGACCAGTTCGATGACCTCCATGGCGCGCCGGGTCCGCTCGGCCCGCCCGGCACCGCGGATCTCCAGCCCGTAGGCGACGTTGTCGACGACCCGGCGGTAGGGCAGCAGCCCGAAATGCTGGAAGACCATGGAGAACTTCCGCCGGCGCAGCTCGCGCAGCCGCTTGCGGTCCGCGTTCAGGATGTCCTCGCCCTCGAAGACGACCTCGCCCGCGGTCGGCTCCACCAGCCGGGTGAGGCAGCGCACCAGGGTCGACTTGCCCGACCCGGACAGGCCCATGACCACGAAGACCTCGCCCGGCGCGACGTCGAAGGAGATGTCGCGCACCGCCGCCGTGCAGCCGGTCCGGTCGAGCAGCTCCCGCCGGGAGAGCGCGCAGAGGTCGGTCGAGGCGGGGACCTGCGCCGCCTTCGGCCCGAACACCTTCCAGAGATCGCGGACCGAGATCACCCGGGTCATGGGAACGCTCCAAAAGGGCTAGCCGCGGAACCAGTGCTGCGGCCGGGGGTCGATGTTCTGCCAGATGTGTTTCGTCTCGCGATACTCGTCCAGACCGGTCGGGCCCAGCTCGCGGCCGATTCCGGACTGCTTGAAACCGCCCCATTCGGCCTGCGGCACGTACGGGTGGTAGTCGTTGATCCAGACGGTGCCGTGCCGCAGCCGCCCCGCGACCCGCTGTGCCTTGCCCGCGTCCTGGGTCCAGACCGCGCCGGCCAGGCCGTACTGGGTGTCGTTGGCGATCCGGACCGCCTCGTCCTCCCCGGTGAAGGTCTCGACCGTGAGCACCGGGCCGAACGACTCCTCGCGGACCACGGTCATGCCCGTGCGGCAGCCGTCGAGCACCGTCGGCGGGTAGTAGAAGCCGTCGGCCAGTGCCGGATCGTCGGGCCGGCGGCCGCCGCAGAGCAGCACCGCGCCCTCGGCCACACCGGCCGCGACGTAGCTCTCCACCTTGGCCAGATGCGCCGCCGAGATCAGCGGCCCGGTCTCCGCGCCGGCGTCGAACGGCCCGCCGAGCCGGATCCGGGCGGCACGGGCGACGAGCGCCTCGACGAACACGTCGTGGACGGACTCCTCGACGACGAGCCGCGCGCCGGCCGAGCAGACCTGCCCGGAGTGCAGGAAGACGGCGGTGAGCGCGAAATCCACCGCGGTCGCGAAGTCGGCGTCGGCGAACACGACGTTCGGGTTCTTGCCGCCGAGCTCCAGACACACCCGCTTCACGGTGGCGGAGGCGGCGGCCATCAGGGCACGGCCGGTCGCCACGCCACCGGTGAAAGAGATCAAATCCACATCCGGGTGTACGGCGAGGGGCGCGCCGGCCTCGGCCCCGGCGCCGAGGACCAGGTTGGCGACGCCGGGCGGCAGTCCCGCCTCGTCGAGCAGGCGCATCAGGTGGACGGCCGTGGACGGGGTCAGCTCGCTGGGCTTGAGGACGAACGTGTTGCCGGCGGCCAGCGCCGGAGCCACCTTCCACGACGCCTGCAGCAGCGGATAGTTCCACGGGGTGATGAGCCCGCACACGCCGACCGGCTCGTGCACGATCCGGCTGATCGCGTCCGTTCGGCCCGTCTCGATGACCCGTCCGGCGTCGGTCGCCGCGGTCCCGGCGTAGTAGCGGAAGCAGGCGGCGACGTCGTCCATGTCGTACTCGCTCTCGACCAGGCGCTTGCCGGTGTCGAGCGATTCCGCCCGGGCGAGTTCCGCCTTGTCGCGGGCGATCAGGTCGGCCACCCGGAACAGCAGCGCGGCCCGCTCGGTCGCCGGGGTGCCCGGCCAGGGCCCTTCGTCGAAGGCCTTCCGGGCGGCGGCGATGGCCGCCAGCGTGTCGGCGGGGCCGGCCTCGGCGACGGTGGCGACGAGCCGTCCGTCCGCCGGGCAGCGGATCTCGCGCTGCCCGCCCGCCGCGGGTTCGCGCCACTCGCCGCCGATCAGGAGATCCTTCACCGCTGGGCCTCCGGGGCGTGACGGTAGAACGCGACCGGGTCCGGCGCCGGCGGCGTGTTCTCGAGGATGAGGTCGGCCGCCTTCTCGGCGACCATCATCACCGGCGCATAGATGTTGCCGTTGGTGACGTACGGCATGACCGAGGCGTCGACCACGCGCAGTCCGCTCAGGCCGTGCACCCGCATGGTCAGCGGGTCGACCACGGCCATGTCGCCGGTGCCCATCCGGGCCGTGCAGGAGGGATGCAGCGCCGTCTCGCCCTCCCGCGCCACCCAGTCGAGGATCTCCTCGTCGGTCTGCACCGCCGGTCCCGGCGAGAGCTCGCCGCCGTTGAAGGGCTCGAGGGCAGGCTGGTTGAGGATGGCGCGGGAGACCCGGACGGCCTCGACCCATTCGCGGCGGTCCTGCTCGGTCGAGAGGTAGTTGAAGCGCAGGGCGGGATGGACCCGTGGATCCCGGCTGACGATCTTCACGGAGCCGCGCGAGTCGGAGTACATCGGGCCGACGTGCACCTGGTAACCGTGGCCGCCGGCGGGAGCGGAGCCGTCGTAGCGCACCGCGATCGGCAGGAAGTGGAACATCAGGTTGGGATAGCCGACGGTGTCGTTGCTCCGGACGAACCCGCCCGCCTCGAAGTGGTTGGTCGCCCCCGGGCCGCTGCGCAGGAACAGCCATCGCGCGCCGATCCACGGCCGGTGGCGCCATTTCAGATAGGGCTGCACCGACACCGGTTGCGTACAGGCGTACTGGATGTAGACCTCGAGGTGGTCCTGGAGGTTCTCGCCCACGCCGGGCAGATGGTGCACGGGGGTGATGCCGAGCCCGGTCAGCTCGCCGGCGTTGCCGACGCCCGAGAGCTGCAGGAGCTGGGGAGTGTTGACCGCACCACCACAAAGGATCACTTCGCCGCCGTACGCCCGCCGCGGCGCGCCCCGGCCGTGCTCGTATTCGACGCCCACCGCTCGCGTGCCCTCGAAGAGGACCCGGGTGACGAAGGCCCGGGTCCGCACGGTGAGGTTGGGCCGCTTCAGCACCGGGTGCAGGTAGGCCCGGGCCGCCGACAGCCGCCGCCCGCGCCGGATCGTGCGGTCGAACAGGCCGAAGCCCTCCTGCCGCTCGCCGTTGACGTCGCCGGTGGCGGGATAGCCGGCCTGCCGGGTCGCCTCGAGCATCGCGCCGAAGATCGGGTTGGTGCCGGGGCCGCGTTCGAGCACGAGCGGGCCGTCGTGGCCGCGGAACCCGTCGTCCGGGCCGGCGGCGAGGCACGACTCCATCCGTTTGAAGTACGGCAGGCAGTGGGCGTAGTCCCAGGTCGCCATGCCGGGGTCGGCGGCCCAGCGCTCGTAGTCCAGCGGGTTGCCGCGCTGGAAGATCATGCCGTTGATGCTGCTCGAACCGCCCAGCACCTTGCCCCGGGCGTGGTAGATCCGCCGCCCGTTCATGTGCGGCTCGGGCTCCGACTCGTACTTCCAGTCGTAGAGCTTGTTGCCGATGGGGAAGGTCAGCGCGGCCGGCATGTGGATGTAGACGTCCCACGGGTAGTCGGAGCGGCCCGCCTCCAGCACGAGAACCCGGTTGGCGGGGTCGGCCGAGAGCCGGTTGGCCAGCGCGCAGCCCGCGGAGCCGCCGCCGACGACGACGAAGTCGTACGTCATACGCGACCCGCCTCGAGGTCGGAGAGCGCGACATGGACCACGCCGTCGATCACCTCGACCCGATGGGTCCGGATCGGCCTCTTCGCCGGGGGCTCGTCGACCTGCCCCGTCCGCAGATCGAACCGCGAGGAGTGCAGCGGGCATTCGATCTCGCACCCCTCGAGCCAGCCGTCGGCCAGGGACGCGTCCTGATGCGTGCAGGTGTCGTCGACGGCGAAGACCTCGCCGTCGTCCGTGTGGAAGATCGCCACAGGGGGGTCGATCGCCCAGCGGTACGCCTCGCCGCGCGGGATGGCGCCGAGCGGGCAAACGGGTCGCAACATCGGGGCTCCATGGCTGGCGGGACGGTGCGGGTCAGGGCGCGGCGGTTGGTACCGGGCCCGGTGCGCGCAACTGGCGCCGCCACCGGGTGAACAGCTTCGGCTGGTTCATGCCGAGGACGGCGACCGGCCGCCCGTGGCGCTCGTAGACGGCGAGGAAGCTGCGCTGCTCGGCGTCGCCCTCGACGATCCGTACGGTGTCACCCTCCTCGCGATGCCCGGCGAACTGAAGGCGCACGCCGTACTGGTCGGACCAGAAATAGGGGACGTCCGGACGGTCCGGCGCGCGCCGGGAGCCGGCCAGCAGGGTCGCCACCGCCGTCGCGGGCTGCTCGAAGGCGTGGGTCCAGTGCTCGACGCGGATGGCCCGGCCGGCGTGCCGGTTGAAGGACATCGCGCAGTCGCCGGTGGCGACCACGGCCGGCACATTGGTCGCGCCCCCTTCGTCGGTGACCACGCCGCCGGAGATGTCCAGCCCCGAGCCGGCCAGCCACTCCACATTGGGCCGGGCGCCGATCGCGACCAGCACGACGTCGGCCGGCAGGCGGGTCCCGTCGGTGAGCTCGACCGCCTCGGCCCGGGCCGCCCCGATCAGGCGGGTGACCGCGACCCCGGTGAGCAGCCGTACGCCGTGGTCGCCGTGCAGGCGTGCGCACAAGGCGCCCATCTCGGTGCCGAGGGGGCCGGCGAGCGGGGTCGGGAGAGTCTCGACGACCGTGACCTCCAGGCCGAGGGAACGGGCGCTGGAGGCGACCTCGGCGCCGATGAAGCCGGCCCCGATGACCACCAGCCGGCGGGCGCCCAGCAGGGCTGCGCGCAGGGCGATCGCGTCGTCGAGGGTGCGGAGCGTGTGGACGTTCGCGAGCCCGTCCGCACCCGGCAGACGCCGCGCCCGGGCCCCGGTCGCCACGATCACGCCGTCGGCCCGGATCTCCTCGCCGTCGTCGAGCACGATGCGGCGGTTGGCGGGGTCGAGCCGGGCCGCCAGGGTGCCGAGCTTCCACCGTACGTCCAGGTCTTCGTCGGGGTCGGCCAGCGCGAGATCCGGCGCCGAGCAGTCCCCGGTCAGGAAGGCCTTGGACAGCGGCGGACGGTCGTAGGGCGGATGACGCTCGGCCCCGATCGCGACGATCTCGCCGGTGAAGGACTGCCGGCGCAGGGCGCGCGCGGCATTGAAGCCCGCGATTGCGGCGCCGACGATCGCGATCCTGAGCACGTCACCGCCCCCATTGTTTCGTTGTGTAACACGAAACAGATCTTGAGATACGCAACAGCGTGCCCGCTGGTCGGCCGATCGTCAAGGGCAGGTGGTGGATTATTGTTGCGCCATGAGCAACGTGCAGTCCGTCGACCGCGCGCTGAGCATCCTGGAGATCCTGGCCCGCCGGGGCGACGCCGGCGTCACCGAGATCGGCAAGGAACTCGGCGTGCACAAGTCCACCGCGTTCCGCCTGCTCGCCGCCCTGGAGACGCACGGGTTCGTCGAGCAGACGGAGGATCGTGGCAGCTACCGCCTCGGGTTCGGCATCGTCCGCCTGGCCGGCGCGATCACCGCCCAGCTCGACCTGAACCGGCAGGGCCAGGATGCCTGCGAACGGCTCGCCGCCGACCTCGGCGACACCGTCAACCTGGCGATTCTCGACGGCGACCGGGCCGTGAACATCAGTCAGAGCCGGGGCGCGGCCGCCGTCGCCAGCCACAACTGGATCGGTCAGCAGACCCCGCTGCACGCCACCTCCAGCGGCAAGATCCTGCTCGCCTTCGGCCGGACGAGCGTCCTGGCATCCGTCTTCGCCGAGCCGCTGGAGCGGTTCACCGCCGCGACGGTCACCGACGTGGCGACGCTGGCGGCCGAGCTGGACCGGATCCGGGAGGTGGGCTGGGCCTGCACCGCGGAGGAGTACGAGATCGGCCTGAACGCGGTGGCCGCGCCGGTCCGTGGCGCCGACGGCTCGGTGGTGGCGGCGCTCAGCGTCTCCGGCCCGGCCTACCGGCTGGCCACCGAGTCGTTCCCCGGGATCGCGAAGCGGGTGATCGAGGCGGCGGACGAGGTGAGCGAGCGGATGGGCCACGTCCGCTAGGCGCGAAGTGTTGTGCTGAGCGCAACGCGCATCGTACGGTGCAACTCATGACCAGATCCCCTCGGGTGGTCGTCATCGGCGCCGGCGTGGTCGGCAGCGCGCTCGCGGACGAGCTGACCGAGCGCGGATGGACGGACGTGACCGTGGTCGACCAGGGTCCGCTGTTCGCACCGGGCGGTTCCAGCTCGCACGCCCCGGGCCTGGTGTTCCAGACCAACCCGTCGAAGACCATGACCGAGTTCGCCGCCTACACGGTCCGCAAGCTCAGCGGCCTCACGCTCGACGGCCGGTGGTGCTTCCGGCAGGTCGGCGGCCTCGAGGTCGCCACCACCGAGGCCCGCTGGACCGACCTCAAGCGCAAGCACGGCCTGGCCACCTCGTGGGGGGTCGAGGCCGCGCTGCTCGGCCCCGGGGAGTGCGCCGCGCTGCATCCGCTGCTCGATCCCGCGGCGATCCGCGGCGGCCTGCACGTGCCGACCGACGGGCTGGCCAAGGCGGTGCGCGCGGTCGAGGCGCAGGCCCGGCGAGCCATCGGGCGCGGCGCCCGCTTCCTCGGCGGCCACACCGTCGTCGGCATCGGCCGGGAGGACGGCCGGGTCACCGGCGTCGAGACCGACCACGGCTTCCTCGCGGCCGACATCGTCGTCTGCGCGGCCGGGTTCTGGGGACCCCGGATCGGCCGCATGGTCGGCCTCACCGTTCCGCTGCTGCCGCTGGCCCACCAGTACGCCATCACCGGGCAGGTGGCCGCGCTGGCCGGCGTGAACGACCCGGTGCTGGAGGCGGGCTCGCCCATCCTGCGCCACCAGGACCAGGACCTGTACTACCGGGAGCACGGCGACCGCCTCGGCATCGGCTACTACGGGCACCGGCCGATGCCGGTCGACGTCGACGACGTTCTGCCGCCGGCCGAGGCGCCCGTGATGCCGAGCGTCCTGCCGTTCACCGAGGACGACTTCGCGCCGGCCTGGCGGGAGAGCGTCGCGCTGCTGCCCGGCCTGTCCGGCACCAAGGTGGAGGAGGGCATCAACGGCATCTTCTCCTTCACCCCCGACGGCTTCCCGATCATGGGGGAGCACCGCGAGCTGTCCGGTTTCTGGGTGGCCGAGGCCGTCTGGGTGACGCACTCGGCCGGCGTCGCCCGCGCGATGGCCCAGTGGCTGGTGGACGGCCGTCCCGAGACCGACGTGCACGAGTGCGACCTGCACCGCTTCGAGCACGTGCAGCTGGCCCCCGACTTCATCGAGGAGCGCGGCAAACAGAACTTCATCGAGGTGTACGACATCGTGCACCCGCTGCAGCCGATGGAGCGCCCGCGCCCGCTGCGCACCAGCCCGTTCTATCCGCGGCAGCGGGAGCTCGGGGCGTACTTCCTGGAAGGGGCGGGCTGGGAACGGCCCTACTGGTTCGAGTCCAACGCCGGTCTGCCGGCCACCGTGCCGCCGCGCGATGAGTGGTCGGCGCGGTACTGGTCGCCGATCGCCGCCGCCGAGGCCGCCGCGACCCGGCAGCGCGTGGCGATGTACGACATGACCCCGCTGAAGAGGCTCGAGGTCAGCGGTCCGGGGGCGCTCGCCTTCCTGCAGGGGCTGACCACCAACAACCTCGCCAAGTCGATCGGGTCGGTCACGTACACGCTGATGCTCGGCCACGACGGCGGTGTGCGCAGCGACCTGACCGTGGCCCGCCTCGGCGAGAACGTCTTCCAGGTCGGCGCCAACGGCCCGCTCGACGAGGACTGGATGCGGCAGCACCTGCCCGCCGACGGGGTCTCGGTTCGCGACATCACCGCCGGCACGTGCTGCGTCGGCCTCTGGGGGCCGCTCGCCCGCGACCTCGTCCAGCCGCTGACCCGCACGGACTTCTCGCACGCCGCCCTGAAGTACTTCCGCGGGACGCACGCCTACCTCGGCGAGGTTCCGGTCACCGCGCTGCGGCTGTCCTATGTGGGTGAGCTGGGCTGGGAGCTCTACACCTCGGCCGACCTCGGGCTCAAGCTCTGGGACACGCTCTGGCAGGCGGGCACGTCGCTGGGCGTGGTCGCGGCCGGGCGCAGCGCCTTCAACAGTCTCCGGCTGGAGAAGGGCTACCGGGCCTGGGGGATCGACATGACGACCGAGCATGATCCGTACGAGGCCGGTCTCGGCTTCGCGGTCCGCATGGACAAGGGGGACTTCGTCGGCCGGGCCGCGATCGAGGGACGCTCGGAGGAGACGGCCCGGCGCCGGTTGACCTGCCTCACGCTCGACGACCCGGCCGCCGTGGTGATGGGCAAGGAGCCCGTGTTCGCCGCGGGATCCCCGGTCGGCTACGTCACCAGCGCCTCGTACGGCTACACGATCGGCCGGACCGTGGCCTACGCCTGGCTTCACGGCGAGCTGGCGGTGCCCGGCACCGCCGTGGCCGTCGAGTACTTCGGCGAGCGGCTGCCGGCGACCGTCGCGGCGGAGCCCCTGTTCGACCCCCAGATGGAACGCATCCGCCGATAACGCGAGGTGTCATCGTGACCGCAGTCAGCCTGCCCCCGAGCCTGATTCCGACCCTGCCCGGGCGCTACTACACCGATCCCGAGATCTTCGCGCGCGAGCAGTCGCGGATCTTCGAGACCATGTGGTTCTGCGCGGTGCGGTCGAGTGACCTGCCCAACCCCGGCAGCTTCCGCACGGTGCGGATCGGGCGGGAGAGCGTCCTGGTCGCCCGGGGCCGCGACGGCGCGCTCCGGGCGTTCCTGAACATCTGCCGGCACCGCGGGGCCACGCTCTGCACCGAGGACAGCGGCGAGGTCAAGCGGGCCTTCCAGTGCGCGTACCACGCCTGGACCTACGGGCTGGACGGCAAGCTGGTCGCCGCGCCCAACCTCACCAAGATGCCGGACCTCGACCGCACCGAGTACGGGCTGGTCGGCCTGCACCTGCGGGAATGGCTGGGTTATGCCTGGGTGTGCCTGGCCGACGAGCCGCCCTCGTTCGAGGAGGACGTGCTGGGCGCCGTCAGCGAGCGCCTCGGCACGGCGGCGGCGATCGACGCGTACGAGATCGGCGACCTCGCGGTCGGCAAGCGCATCACCTACGACGTACGGGCGAATTGGAAGTTGATTGTCGAGAATTTCATGGAGTGCTACCACTGCGCGACGATCCATCCCGAGCTGACCGAGGTACTTCCCGAGTTCGCCGACGGCTACGCGGCGCAGTACTACGTCGGGCACGGCGCCGAGTTCGGCAGCGAGATCAGGGGCTTCACGGTCGACGGCGGCGAGGGTTTCGCCAATCTGCCCGGTATAACCAACGAGCAGGACCGGCGGTATTACGCCATAACCATCAGACCGCAGGTCTTCGTCAACCTGGTGCCCGACCACATCATCTTCCACCGGATGTACCCGCTGGCGGCCGACCGCACCGTCGTCGAATGCGACTGGCTCTACTCGGCCGAGGTGGTGGCGTCCGGCCGCGACGTCTCCCGCTCGGTCGAGCTTTTCCACCGCGTGAACCTCCAGGACTTCGACGCCTGCGAGCGCTGCCAGCCGTCGATGAGCTCCCGCGCGTACGCCCGCGGCGGCGTCCTGGTCCCGTCCGAGCACCACATCGGAGCCTTCCACGACTGGGTGACCACCAAACTCAGCGCCCCCGACAGCCAGCGCCCGTGAGCTTCCCGCAGGGGCGTGGACACCGGGTTATGCCGCGATTGGCTGGGTGAGGGTAGTTGTAGAAGGCGATCCAGGCGGCTGCCTCACGCAGGATCAGCTTCTCCAGCTGCAGTCCGGCGACCTGCGCCGCATCTCCGCGTCCTTGTCCGCCGGCGTCGCCGGGATCTGCCCAGCCTCGGGCCGGCGTCGGCGTTTGTTCACGTCGTTGACCGGCCGCCGCGTCCCGCTTGAGCTCGGGTGTGAACGTCGATGGACGTCCCAACGGGGACACCCGTTCCTCTGGACATCAACGCCCAGTTTCAAGGTGTCCGCTCCTCCGGGTGGAGGATCACGGTCGCGGCGCAGGGTGGGCTGCGCGCCCCCCTTTGCTCTGCTCACCTATGCGCACCGGAAACGAGCCGGCGTTCGTTTTTCGTGCGCATAGGTAAGCAGAGCAAAGGGCGCGCCATGAGCTTCCACCCGGGGTGTGGACAGCGGGTTGTGCCGCGATCGGCTGGTTCACGGTGGTGGTTTGGAGTTGGTGTTCGTGGTCGGCGGGGCTGTGGTGGCTGAGGGCGGAGTGTCGGCGGCGGTGGTTGTCGTACGCGATCCAGCGGAACACGTCGCGGCGGGCGTCAGCGTCGCTGGCCCAGGTCTGGTGGTTGACGTCCGGTTCGCGTTTGAGGGTGGTGAAGAACGCCTCGGCCAGGGGATTGTCGTAGCTGGTCGCGGTCCGGCTCATCGAGCGGCGGATCCGGTGCTGCTGGCGGGCTCGGGCGAACTGGCTGCTGGTGTACGGGGAGCCGCGGTCGGAGTGGAAGATCACCCCGGGGACCTGGCCGCTGCGGGCGGCGACGGCGGCCTCGAGGGCGTCGGTGATCAGCCGGTCAGCCGGCGGGAGGCGATGTCGATGACCGTGGCCAGATGCAACCAGTCGCCGGCCACCGGCAGGTAGGTGATGTCCCCGCATCAGCGTTGGTCCGGTCCGGTGGCGGTGCAGTCGCGCCGGATGGGGTCCGGCACGCCCGCCGCGGCCGGGCCGCCGATCGTGGTGTGCACCGTGCGGCGCTGATGCGCCCCGATGATCCCGCGCCGGCGCATCATCCGCTCGACCCGCTTGCGGTTGACCAGCACCCCTTTGCGCACGTAGTTCGGCGGTGGCCCGTGGTGACCCGTAGGCGCCGCGAGACTGCTCATGAACCGCCCGGATCTGCCCGGCCGCGACGTCGTCCGCGGCCGCGCGTGCCTGCCGGGCGGGTTCGGCGTTGACCCACCGGGAGAAACCGGCGGCCGACACCGCCAGGACCTGGCACAACCGCTTGGTGCCGTACTCGGCTCGAGGGGCGGAGATGAACCGGAAGCGGCCGGTCACCGATCCATCTCCTTCGCGAAATACGCGGCCGCCTTACGCAGGATCTGTTTCTCCTGCTACAACTCGGCGACCTGCGCCCGCAACCGGGCGATCTCCGTGTCCTTGTCCGCCGGCGACGCCGGAACCCGCTCGTCCGCCTCCGGTGCCTGGCGGCGTTTGTTCACCCAATTACGCAAGGTCTCGTTCCCCACGCCGAGCTCCCGGGCAACCTCATTGACCGCCCGCCCGGACGAAAGCACAAGGTCAACCGCGTCCCGCTTGAACTCGGCAGTGAACCTCGGTGGACGCCCCAACGGGACACCCCTCTCTCTGGACATCAACGCCCAGTCTCAAGGTGTCCACACCCTCGGGGGAAGCTCACCACCATCGGTCGGGGTGCGTGTCGTTCGTGGGCGGCACGGCGCGAGCGGCTGCGGAGTGAGGGATCAGCGCTTCGGCGGGCCTGCCCTTGATCTGCTTTGGTCAGTCGGTGTCGAGGACCACGGGTACGGGACGGAGCTCGATGCGGACGGGGGTGCCGGCGGCCAGTTCGGCGAGGCGTCCGCTGGCCACCTGGGCCACGACCAGCCGGTCGGCGACCGACACGGTGACCCGGCTGGTGGGGCCCAGGAAGCTCACCGTGAGCACTCGGTGCGGGCCGTCGGCGTCGGGCAGCACCTCGACGGACTCCGGGCGCACCAGCGCGGCCACGTCGGGACCCCGGCCGGCCGGCGACACCAGTGGCAGGCGGGTGCCGAGGACGACGACGCCGTCGCCGTCGACGCGTCCGGGCAGGCGGTTGCTCAGACCGACGAAGTCGGCCACGAACGCGGTGGCCGGCTTCTGGTAGACGTCCGCGGGCGAGGCCAGTTGCTCGAGCCGGCCGGCGCGCATCACGCCGACCCGGTCGGCCATGGCGAGCGCCTCCTCCTGGTCGTGCGTGACGAACAGCGTGGTCGTGCCGACCTCGGTCTGGATCCGTTTGATCTCGTCGCGCAGCTGCACGCGAACCTTGGCGTCGAGGGCCGACAGCGGCTCGTCGAGCAGCAGCACCTGCGGCCGGATGGCGAGAGCGCGGGCCAGCGCCACCCGTTGCTGCTGTCCACCGGAGAGCTGGTGCGGATAGCGGTCGGCGAACGCCCCGAGCCCGACCAGCTCCAGCATCTCGGCCGCCCGCCCGGGCATGCGGCGGCGGCCGCGCAGCTTGAGTCCGAACTCGACGTTGTCGAGGGCGGTGAGATGGGGGAACAGGCTGTACGCCTGGAACACCATGCCCATGTCGCGCCGGTTGGCCGGCAGCGAGGTGACGTCCCGTCCGCCGACCAGCACCTGTCCGGCGTCGGCGTCCTCGAGCCCGGCGAGCACACGCAGCGCGGTGGTCTTGCCGCAGCCGGACGGCCCGAGCAGCGCGACCAGCTCGCCCGGCTCGATCGCCAGGTCGAGCCCGTCGAGCGCATGCAGACTGCCGAAGGCCTTGTGCAGCTCCTTCAGGCGGACGGCGACACCGGACTCGTTCACGGGGACTCCTTCGCGGTGGACAGGGGCGCCGCCTCGGACCCGCCGCGGCGTCCGCCGCCGATCAGGGACAGCAGGAGGAGCAGGACGAACGCCAGGAACAGGGCCGCCAGCGAGACGGCCACCGACATCGTGGCGCTGCTCTTGCCGAGGAAGTTGATGGCCACCTGCACATTGGTGCGGTTGAGCAGCGAGGCGATGGTGAACTCGCCGAGCACCAGCGCCACGGTCAGGAACGCCGCGGAGAGCACCGCGGACCGGATGTTGGGCAGTACGACCCGCCACATCACCGTCGCCCACCCCGCGCCGAGGCTGCGGGCGGCCTCGGCGAGCGTGCGCACGTCGATCGCGGACAGCCCGGCGTCGATCGCGCGATAGGCATAGGGCAGGACCAGGATCGTGTACGCGAAGGTCAGGGTCAGGGACGAGCCGCCGAGGAAGTACGTGACCCACGCGTACACCGGGGCGAGCCCGACCACCAGCACGATCGCCGGGATGGTCAGCGGCAGCAGGCAGATGAACTCGACGAACCGCCGCAGCCAGGGCAGCCGGAGCCGGACCCAGATCGCGGTGGGCACCAGCAGCACCAGCATCAGCAGCGCGGTCAGGGCGGCCTGGCCGAGGGAGGCGACGATGCCGGCGGACAGGTCGGGGTAGGTCGCGCTGAGCCGGGGCCAGTCGACCAGCAGCCGCCACGTACCGCCGCCGTCGCGCGTCGTGAACTCGAGCATGGCGACCAGGGGGAGCAGGAAGAACACGCCGAGGACGAGCAGCACCGTCCAGCGGAACGCGCGTTGCCGGCGGGCCCGGCGCGCCGTCAGCCCAGCCATCGCACGGTTCTCCGTTGCAGGAGCGCGTACAGCGTCATCACGACCGAGACCACCACGACCATGCCGAGCGCCATGGCCTTGCCGAGGTTCTGCTGGCCGAGCACGACCTCGCTGGTCAGCGCCGTCCGGATCTGCAGCGGGATGATCGGGTTGCCCTGGCTGATCAGGGCGGCGGCGGTCGCGTACGCGGAGAAGGCATTGGCGAACAGCAGGAGCGTGGAGCCCAGGAAGGCCGGGGCGAGCAGCGGCCCCGCGACCCGGGTCCAGTACTGCCACGTGGAGCCGCCGAGGCTCTCGGTCGCCTCGCGCCACTGCGGGCGGATGCCGTCGAGCGCGGGCAGGAACACGATCACCATCAGCGGAATCTGGAAGTACGTGTAGACGAGCGCCAGGCCCGGCAGCTCGAACAGCCAGACGCCGTTGGCGTAGATGTTGATGCTCAGGTGCTCCTGCAGCCAGATGGTGACGAAGCCGGAGAGGCCGATCGTGGCGAGGAAGGCGAACGCCAGGGTGACCCCGCCGAACTGGGCGAGCACGCCCGACGCGGCCGTGACCACCCGCCGCAGCACCCCACCGGGCTTCGCCGTCACCAGCGCGTACGCCAGCAGGGCTCCCAGGACCGCGCCGATCGCCGCGGTCACCGCGGACAGCAGGATGCTGCGGCCGAACGCCTCCAGGATGTACCGGTCGCCGAGCGCGGTCAGGTTGGACATCGTGAAGCCGCCGTCGCCGGCGAACGCGCCGATCACGACGACCAGGGTGGGCACGACCAGGAAGATCGCGACGTACGCGAAGAACGGGACGACACCCAGCAGGCTGCGGGCATGGGCCAGGCCCCGGTTCCTGGGCGCGGACGCCACGGGAACCGGGGCCTCGACGACGTCGGCCATGGTCAGCCGATGGCCTTCTGCCAGTTCGCGGCCAGGTAGTCCTTCGCCTTCGTGGTCTGCTCGTCGGTCAGGAACACCGGTGTGCCCTCGACCTTGGGCAGGGCCGCGAACGCGGTCGCGTCGATCGTGCCGGCCTTCTGCATGGCGTCGGCGCGGACCGGCCGGGCGCTGCCCTTGAGCCAGAGGTTCTGGCCGTCGTCGGAGTAGAGGAATTCCTCCCACAGCCGGGCGGCCGCCGGGTGCGGCGCGTCCTTGTTGATGGCCTGCACGTAGTACGAGCCCAGCACCGCGTTGGCCGGGACGACCGTCTTCCAGTCCATCTTGCCCTTGAGCTTGGCGCCCTGGGCGACGTTCAGGTAGTCCCAGTCGATGACGACGGGCGTCTGTCCCGACTCGACGGTGGCCGAGGTGGGGTCGACCGGCAGGAAGTTGCCGGCCTTCTTCAGCTTGCCGAAGAAGTCGACGCCGGGCGCGATGTCGTCGGCGGAGCCGCCGCTGCCCAGCGAGGCCATGACGACGCCGGAGAACGCCGCGCCGGCCTGGGTCGGGTCGCCGTTGAGCGCGACCTTGCCCTTGTACTCGGGCTTCAGCAGGTCGGCGATCGACGTCGGCGCGGGCACCTTGGCGCTGTCGTAGCCGATCGACATGTAGCCGCCGTAGTCGTTGACCCAGGTCCCCTTGGCGTCCTTGAGGTTGGCCGGGATGTCGCCGAACGTGGCGACCTGGTACGGCGCGAACAGCGCGGTATTGGCCGTGGCGACCGCGCCACCGAGGTCGAAGACGTCCGGCGCGCCGCCCTGTCCCTTGAGCTGACCGGCGGCGTTGATCTCGTCCTGACTGGACCCGTCCGGCTGCGCAGAGTTGACCTTGATCCCGTACTTGTCGCCGAACGCCTTGATGATCTCGCCGTAGTTCGCCCAGTCCGGCGGCAGCGCGATGACGTTGAGCTGGCCTTCCTTCTTGGCCGCCGCGACCAGCGCGTCCATCCCGCCGAGATCGGCCGCGCTCGTCGCGGTGGCCGCACCGGAGGCGCCCGATTCGGTCTTCTTCTCGGGCGGCGAGCACGCCGTCAGTGAGGCAAACGTGGTGGCTGCCAGCAGAGCGATCGCCATACGCCCAGGAGTCCGCACAATTCCTCCCTCCGGGCGGCCGGCGCATGACCGGCCACCTCCGGGTGGATCGTCGATGCGCTGAGTAGAGGGATGGCGACGCTGAGGCATCGATCAGGTCACGAGAGCAACGGCATTCATTCCGTACGGATGAAGCGCCCGTGCCACCGCGCGGTCCTGAGCCCGCTCCGGGCCGGCCTGGTCAGCCCCGGAACTGGCGAAGTGGAGACCGGTCGCCGACGGACCACCGGTGGCCGAAGGGATCGGTGAAGCCACCCTGCCGATGATTGCCCCACGGCGTGCGATGATCCTCGATTCTCGCGCCGGCGGTCGCACCGGCGGCGACCGCGCGCTCGATGACGCCGTCGGGGTCGTCGGTGAACATCTCGACGCGCACGCTCGTGACGCCCGCCCGGCGGGGATCGACCTCGGCGGGATTCTCGGGGTTCACCTCGTGCAGAAAGAACGGCGCACCGCCGATCTCGAGCCCGGCCACACCGCCCAGGTCCCACAACTCCGTCGCGCCCAGCGCCGCCTTGTACCAGGCGATCGCCGCGTCGGCGTCCGGCACGATGAGCATCACCGAGATCGCCATTGGTTGCCCTCCACTCATCGAGCTGATCTCTGAGAGTCTGCGGCGGCGGACGGCCCGGCAGTCCGTGGAGACTCCCGGGCCGGTTGGCGCCGTTTGTGCGTTACCGCACGGTGGGGGCCGCGTTGCGCAGCATGGCCTTGATGCTGCCGCTGCCGGTGGTGGCCAGGGACTTGGCCGCCGCGGCCGTGGGGTTCGGCTGCGGGACCGGGTCGCACTGCTTGTCGGAACGGTTGCCGTGTACGCGGTTCGGCAGGGCGCCGTTGTCCAGGTACGCGGCGATCGTGTCGTCGGTGCAGGCTACGCCGCTCAGGGAGCCGGCGTGCGTGGTGCCGCCGACGCCCTCGATGAGAACGGAGCGGGGGAACCGCTTGCGGATCTCGATGGCGCCCGGGTACGGCGTGGCGGCGTCGTTGGTCTCGCTGATCAGCAGGATCGGCGGAACCTTGCTGCCGTTGACGTTCACCGGCTTGCCGACGTCACCCTTCCAGAACACGCAGGGCGCGTTGAACCAGGCGTTGCCCCAGGTCGTGAACGGATACTGGGCGTGGAGCCGCCAGTTGTCCCGCTCCCACTTGTTCCAGTTGGTCGGCCACTGCACGTCCGTGCACTCGGTGCCCAGGTAGATGGCGTAGCCGTTGTCCGCGCCGGGGCCGGGCTCCGGGTAGAGCGCCAGCAGGCCGGAGGCGTCGCCCTCGTTGACGTACGCCGAGAACGCGGTGGCCACGTCCTCCCAGCCGTACACGTAGTAGGCGGCCGAGAGGAAGATGTCGGTCCACTCGTCCGGGCCGATCTTGCCTTCGGCCGGCGACTTGCGGAGTTTCTGCAGCGTGGCGTAGTACTTGGCCTTCACGGCCTTGCCCGTGGTGCCCAGGTGGTACACCGCGTCGTACCGGGCGACCCAGGTGAACCAGGTCTGGATGTTCTTGTCGAACTGGACGTCCTGGTCGAGGTTGTCGCCGTACCAGACACCGCGCGGGTCGACGACACCGTCGAAGACCATCCGGCGGACCTGGTTCGGGTGCAACGTCGCGTACGCCTGGCCGAGATATGTCCCGTACGAGAAGCCGTAGTAGTTGATCTGCTTCTGGCCCAGCGCCTTGCGGATGCTCTCCATGTCGGCCACGTTGTCGGTGGTCTTCAGGTGGTTGAGCAGCGCGCCGCCGGCCCGGGCACACGCCTGTGCGTACGCCTTGGACCTCGCCAGCCAGGTGTTCTCCAGCTGCCTGGTGACCGGCACGTAGTACGGCCGGTTGTAGCCGGCGACGTTCCCGTCACAGGCCAGCGACGGCACGCTGGAACCGACGCCGCGCGGGTCGAACCCGATCCAGTCGTAGTCGAGACCGACGCCGTTCGGGATCGCCGGCTGCAGCACCGAGTAGATCAGGCCGGATCCGCCCGGTCCACCCGGGTTGACCAGCATGACGCCCTGGTAGTCGGCGGCCGCGGACTTGTGCAGGACCCGCGAGACGGCGATCTTGATCTTGGTGCCGCCCGGATGCGCGTAGTCCAGCGGGACGATCACGAAACCGCACTGGGCTCCGCGCGCGTTCAGTGTTGCGTTGGTGCAGGTGCCCCACGAGATCGGGGGCGGTTCGTAGCTGGGGGTACCGCTGTGGGCCTGCGCCGCCGACGGGATCATGCCGCCGCCGATCACCAGCCCGACAGTCGTGGCGACGGTAGCCGCCAGGAGTCGTTTCATGCCATGCCCTTCGTTTCCGGTTCTACTCCCGTATCGAGTGCGGGCGGGCAGGGTGACCCCGCCCACCCTTGGGCGATCATCGGAGACTATCCATCCAGGCAAGGCGATGCGCCTGTCCGTTAGGACAAACTTCAGGTACCAGGTTGTTGACCCCATCGGGGGTCGGTGAGCACTCTCCGTAGTTCTCGGCGCCATTCAGGCCGGTCGCTGCAACCGGCCGTGGCCGGGCGCCGTGTCCTGAAGTGTCGAGGGAGAGGCGGAGGGGATGCGGAACGCGGACGGGTTCGACGAGTTCTACCGGATGACCTCGTCCCGGATGCTGCGCTACGCCTATGCCCTGACCGGAGATCTGGGCGAGGCGCAGGACCTGCTGCAGGAGGCGTACGTACGGGCCTGGCTGCGATGGCGGCGGCTGGCCGGGTACGAGCAGCCGGAGGGCTGGGTGCGTCTCGTGCTCACCCGGCTGGCCACCGACCGCTGGCGGCGACTGCGGGTGCGCGGGCTGGCGCTGGCCCGGACCGAGCCGCCGGGCGACATCGGGCCGCCGAGCGAGGACACGGTGCTGCTGGTCGGCGCGCTCCGCCGGCTGCCGGTCGACCAGCGGCGGGCGGTGGCCCTGCACTACCTGTGTGACCTCTCGGTCGACCAGATCGCGACGGAGACCGGCGCGGCGACCGGAACCGTGAAGGCGTGGCTGTCCCGGGGCCGGGCCCGGCTCGCCGTCATCCTCGGCGACCTCGCGCTGGAGCCGAACGACCTGATGCCGGAGGCGAACGATGTCGGCTGACCTGGACCGGATGTTCTCCGCGCTGCGCACGGACACGGACAACGCCATGCTGCCCCCGGCCACCGAACTGCGCCGCACCGCTGATCGGCGTCGCCGGCGCCGCGCCGTACTCGGGCTGGTCGCGGTCGTCGTGGCGGTGGCGGGCGTGTCGGCCGGCGCCGGGGTGATCCTCGCTGACCCGTCTCCGCCCGTGCCGCCGTCGTTGACCCCGGTGCCGTCGATCTCGGTGCCGTCGCCGGCCCCGACCACCGGCTCTCCGTCCACTCCGGATTCGACCGGCTCGGCGGTGGTCCGGCCCGGCTGCGACGAGGTGCAGGTTTTCCCGTACGACGGGCCGCGGCCGGCCGGACCGGCACTCCCGGCCGGGCTGATGCTGCGCGCCACCGACTTCGGCCGCTGTTTCGTTCAGACCGCGGACGTGCCCGGGTACCCGGTGCCGGACCGGTCCCAGGGCGAGACCGCGGCACTGGACCTGTGCCGGGCGGCCGACTACCCGGCCGACGCGAAACGCACGGCGGGCCGGCTGCGCACGTTCACCGGCGGCCCGGAGGTCTCCGGGTACCAGACGGTGGCCCGGTTCCGCGACGGCGGGGCGGCGGAGCTGATGAGTCAGGTCCGGGCCCGGGTGACCGGGTGCGGGCACTACACCCTGCCGGCAACGCCCGGTGACTGGCGGACGTCGATCGTGGCGTCCGGTTTCGCCGGCGACGAGAGCATGCTCGTCTACGTCGGCGCGGGCCCGCCGGGAACCTATCCGGGCTGGTACTACGGGGTGGCCCGGCGCGGCGACCTGGTGACGATCGTGGCGTCGACGTCCGACCTGGGCGGCGACCAGGCGCGAAACCGCGAGCTGACCAAGCAGGCGGTACGCCGGCCCGGCTTCGGCTGAGGCCGGCCGGCGGGCGAGCGCTCGGTCTCGTATCCCGGTCCTACCCTGATCGTATGGAAGCTCGGAAGATCAGCGTGTGGCGATCTCGTTACAGCGTGACGGACCGGGGCCGGGAGATCGCCGTGTGGGACAGCTCGGTCTGGAAGGGCGGCGGCGAGTTCCAGCTGGACGGGCGGCGCTTCCGGGTCCGCTCCAACGCCTGGCACAACAAGTACACGATGATCGACGACGCCGAGGCGGTGGTCGCGTCGGCCGACCGGGTGGGCCGCAAGCGGTGGACCGTCGAGGCCGCCGGTCAGACCTATCATTTCCGGCGCAAGTCCTTCTGGGGCAGCGAGCAGGAACTGGTCCTCGGCGAGACCCGTGTCGGCTCGGTACGCAAGACCAGCTTCTGGGGTGGCGACATCGCCGTCGAGCTGCCGGCCCTCACGCCGGCGCTGCAGGTGTTCGTGCTCGGCGTGGTCATCAGCATGTGGAACACCGAGGCCGCCGCGGCGGGTGGTTGAGGCCCCCAAACGGAATCTGCCGCCGCCCGAAATCGATCGTCACCCGGGCTCGGACTCGTGCCCGGCCGGGTGGGCACGCAACAGGCCGTCGTAGGCCCGCTCGGCGGTGATGTCGCCGGTGACGACCCGGTGGATCGTGCGGGTGATGGGCATGGCCAGCCCGTGCTGGTCGGCCAGCCGGACGGCGGCGTGAACCGTCTTGACGCCCTCGGCGACCTGCCCCATCTCGGCGAGGATGTCGTCGAGGCTCCGCCCGCGGCCGAGTTGCTCGCCGACGTGCCGGTTGCGGCTGTGCGGGCTGATGCAGGTCGCCACCAGGTCACCCATCCCGGCCAGCCCGGCGAGCGTGGCCGGCTCGCCGCCCATCGCGACGGCCAGGGTGGTCAGCTCGGCCAGTCCGCGGGAGATCACCCCGGCCCGGGTGTTGTCGCCGACGCCGAGGCCCTGAGCGATGCCCGTGGCGATCGCCACGACGTTCTTCAGCGCGCCACCGACCTCGCAGCCGATCACGTCGTGGTTGGTGTACACGCGCAGCAGCCCGCGGCGGAACACTCGCTGGATCTCCGCGGCGACGGTCAGATCTTCGGTGGCGATCACCGTGGCCGCCGCCATGCCCGCCATGATCTCCTTGGCCAGGTTGGGGCCGGTGAGCGCCGCGGCCGGGTGTCCCGGCAGCACCTCCTTGATCACCTCGGTCATCCGCGACAACGAGTCGCGTTCCAGGCCCTTGCTGAGGCTCACCACGGGGATCCACGGGTGCAGGTCGGGCCGGACGAGCTCGAGGGTGTCGCGGAACGCCCCGGTGGGCACGCCGACGACGAGCAGCTCGGCGTGGGCCGCCGCCTCGGCGAGGTCCGCGGTGGCCCGGAGCCGGCCCGGCAGCGGGAAGCCCGCGAGATACCGCTCGTTGGTGTGCTTGGCATTGACCTCGTCGGCCACGGCCGGACTGCGCGCCCAGATCAGCGACTCGTGATCCCGGCGGGTGAGAACGGACGCGACCGTGGTACCCCACGAACCCGCGCCCAGCACGGTGATCCGCATGGGTCCCCCTTCCCGGACAAGCCCTCCGAGAATACGGTGGCGGCCTATCCGCCGGGCCTAGGCGGCGTGAGTTTTCGCCAGAGAAATTCGAGCGTCAGGGCCCACAGGGTGGCGTGCTGCTCGTTGTCGGCGGCGCCGCCGTGGCCTCCTTCCACGTTCTCGTAGTAGGAGACGTCGTAGCCGTACTCGCGGAGCCGGGCGGTCATCTTGCGGGCGTGAGCGGGATGGACCCGGTCGTCGCGGGTGGAGGTGATCAGCAGGGTCGGCGGGTAGGGCCGGCCGGGGCGCACCGCGTGGTACGGGGAGAACGACCGCAGGTGGGACCACTCGGTCTCGTCGTCGGGGTCGCCGTACTCGGCTATCCAGGACTTGCCGGCCAGGAGTTGGGTGTACCGGCGCATGTCGAGCAGCGGGACCGTGGCGACGATCGCGCCGAACAACTGCGGGTAGCGGGTCAGCATGACGCCCATCAGCAGGCCGCCGTTGCTGCCGCCCTGGATGCCCAGCTCCGCCGGCGTCGTGATGCCCCGGGCGGCCAGATCGGCGGCGACCGCGGCGAAATCCTCGTACGCCCGGGGCCGGTTCTCCCGTTGTGCGGCCCGGTGCCAGGCGGGGCCGTACTCGCCGCCGCCGCGGATGTTCGCCACCGCGTAGGTCCCGCCGCGGGACAGCCAGCTGCGGCCGATGACGCCGTCGTAGCCGGGGGTCATGGAGATCTCGAAGCCGCCGTACCCGGTGAGCAGGGTCGGCCCGGCCGTGGCGCCGCCCACGACGAAGTACGGGACGCGGGTGCCGTCGGCGGAGACGGCGAAGAACTGCCGCACCTCCATGCCGTCCGCGTCGAAGGCCGTGGGTTCCCGTTTCAGCAGCGTGACCGCACCGCCGACGGTGCCCAGGCCGAGCGAGGGCGGCCGGAGGAAGCCCGTCGAGGAGATCAGGTACGAGTCGTCGTTGTCGGGGTCGGTGTCGACTATCCAGGTGTGGTCGAACTCGTCCGGGGAGGGCATCGGGCGCCGCCGCCAGTCCGCCGGGTCCGGGGTGAGGATGTCGATCCGGGTCTTCACGTCGGTCATCGTGACCAGGAGCAGATGGTTGCGGGTCCAGGTCCAGTCGCTGAGGGAAGTGTGGTCGTCCGGGTTGAACAGGACGTGGAGCTCTCGCCGGCCGCTGAGGTACGGCTCGAACTCGGCGGCCAGCAACGCGCCCGGCGGATACGTCACGTCGCCGACCGTCCACGGCGACCGCGGGCGGATCAGCAGCCAGTCCCGGTGCACGTCCCACCGGGCGTCGGCGGGAACGTCGATCCCGACCGGGTCGCCGTTCGCCGCGAGCAGGTAGAACTCCGAGCGGAAGAAGTCCAGGAACCGGCCGATGAAGTCGCGCTCGTACCCGGGCGTCGGATCGTGGAAGGCCCGCACCGCGACGTCGTCGGCGAGTCCCTCGTGGACGAGCTCGGCCTGAGCCAGCGGGGTGCCGCGCCGCCAGCGCTTGACGACGCGCGGATAGCCCGACGAGGTCAGCGAGCCGGGCCCGAAGTCGGTCGCCACGAAGATGTGGTCGGCGTCGATCCAGCTCACGTCGGTCTTCGCCTCGGCCACGCGGAAGCCGTCCGCGACGAAGGCGCGCTCGCGCAGGTCGAACTCGCGGACCACGACGGCATCGGCGCCGCCGCGGGAGAGACTGATCAGGCAGCGGTCGTAGTCCGGGCGCAGCACCGTCACGCCGTCCCACGTCCAGCTCTCGCCCTCGGCCGCGTTGAGCGCGTCGACGTCCAGCAGGACGTCCCACTCGGGCTTGTCCAGCCGGTACTGCGACGGCGTGGTCCGCCGCCACAGCCCGCGCGGGTGGTCGGCGTCGGTCCAGAAGTCGTAGTAGAAACCGTCGCCACGCCAGCCGGGGTAGGGGATCCGGTCCTTGTTGTCGAGCACCTGCCGGATCGCGTCGCGCGTCGGCTCGAACCCGGCCAGAGCGGCGAACGTCTCCGCGTTCCGATCCGCCACCCACCGCCGGACCTCGGGAGAATCAAGAGCCTCGAGCCAGAGGTACGCGTCGTCCAGCACAGCCACCCCCGGGCGCGATCGGTAGCTCGACGATCGCACCACCGGCCGGACTTGCCAAGACGTTGTGCCGACATCCCGGACGCGGCATCCTGTGGGCGTGGCGCGGGGCGGACAACCGGCCCGGGCGTCGGCGACCGCCGTCGGCCGGTGGCCGTTCGTCGGCCGCACCTCCATTCTGGACTCCATCGGCGAGGCGCTCGGTGCCGGCCACACGGCGGCCGTGCTGCTCTACGGCCAGTCGGGGGTCGGCAAGACACGGCTCGGCAACGAGTGCGCCGACCGTGCGGCGGCCGCCGGGCATCCGGTGGCCCGGGTGAGCGCGAACCGCTCGCTGGCCCAGATCCCGCTCGGTGCCCTGGTCGCCCTGCTCGCCCCCGGCCGGGCCGGCGAGGCGGATCCATCCGGCATCACCGACGATTTCGTCAAGCTCTACGGGTACGCGCGGCGGGTGATCTCGGCGCTGGGCGATGGGCGCCGGCTGGTTCTCCTGGTCGACGACCTGCCGGCGCTGGACTCGCTCTCGGTCGCCTTGCTGGCGCAGCTCGTCGAGGCGGGCGCGGTCCTGCTCCTGGCCACCGTCCGCGACGGCGAGGCGGTGCCCGACGCCTTCCTCGGGCTGTGGAGCGGGGACCGGGCGCTCCGCGTGGACGTGCCGCTGCTGCGCCGGGGCGAGTGCCATGCCCTGCTCGGCGCGGTGCTCGGCGGGACCGTGAGCGCCAGTTGCGTGGCCGGCCTCTACCGGGCGAGCCGGGGAAACGCCTTGCACCTGCGCGAACTGGTGCTCGGCGCGCGGGCGGACGGCTCGCTCGCCGCGGTGAACGGCGCCTGGCGGTTGACTCGGCCGCCGGCCGCCACGGTGGCCCTGCGCGACCTGCTGACCATCCGGCTGGAAACGGTGACCGACCCGGCCGAGCGGGCGGTGCTGGAGCGTCTGGCCCTGTGCCATCCGCTCGCGGTGGACGAGTTCCCGGACGAGGCGGACCGGCGCTCGCTGGCCCGGCTGGACGAGATCGGCCTGGTCCGCCTGGACGAGTCCGGAGGCCGGATGGTCGCCGAGCTGTCCCATCCGCAGTACGCCGAGGTGGTTCGCGGCGGGCTGTCCCGGCTGCGGGCGCGAGCCCTGCTGCTGGAACAGGCCGAGCTGGCCGACCGGCGGCCGGGCGGCAATGTGGACGCGTTGCGGGTGGCGTCGTGGCGGCTGGCGGCCACCGGCACCGCCGATCCCGGGCTGCTGCTGCGTGCGGCGCGGCTGGCCCGGATGGCGCACGACTTCCCGGCGGTGCAGCGCCTGGCGGGTGCGGCGGCCGGCGCCGCCACGACGATGAGCGGTGGCGCGGAGCTGTTGCTGCTCCTCGGCGAGGCCCAGGGCGAGCTGGGCCAGCCGGACGAGGCGCTGTCGACGCTGACCCGCGCGGCCGGGCTGCCTGCCGCCCCGCCGGTCGCGGCCCGGCTCGCGGTGGCCCGGGCCATGATCCTCGGATATCACTGCGGGCGGCCGGACGACGCCCTGGCGGTGCTTCGGGCGGCCCGGCGGGCGCTGCCCGGCCAGGACGAGGTGCTGGCGTACGCCGCCGCCGGCCTGTTCGGCGACGCCGACGAGACCGCCGCCGCCCTGGCCGAGCTGGACAGCGTCGGACCGCGCGCCGGGCGGGGCACCGATTGGGCGATGGCGGTCGTGCCGGCACTGGCGACCGCCGGGCGCACCGACGAGGCGGTCGCGGTGGCGGCCGATGCCGTCGCCGAGTGGCACGGCCCGGGCCGTGGCGCGGCGCGGCACGCCAGCGAACCCCTGATGGCCCAGGCGCTGGCGCTGTCCGAGGACGGTCGTCTCGACGAGGCGGTCGCGGCCGCCCGGCGGGCCCTGGCCCAGGCGCTCGACGACGGGCTGGACCGCTCCGCCTGCGCGGCCGGGTCCCGGCTGGCCGGGGTGTACCTGCTGGCCGGGCGGCCGCGCAGCGCGTTCCGGCTGTACCGGGACGTGGTGAGCGGGGCGCGCTCCTACGGCCTCGACAGCCAGCGGCAGCTCGCCCTGTGCGGCCTGACCGTCGCCGCGGCCTGGCTCGGCGACGTGGCCGCGGCCCGGGCCGCGTGGACGGAGCTGCCCCCGGCCGCCGGGCCCGCCGGCGCCTGGCGGGTCGTCGCGGATGCCTGGCTGTCGGCCGCCGAGGGGGATCTCCGGACCGCGATCGGGCTGCTCGAGGCGGGTGGCGACGAGGCGCGGCGGCGCGGGCAGTCCACCGTGGCCGCGGCGCTCTGGCACGACGTGGCCCGGCTGGGACGGCCGGACCGGGCCGCTCCGCATCTGGTGGAGCTGGCCGCGGCCGGGCGCAGCCCGCTGGTGACGGCTCGGGCCGCCCATGCCACCGCCCGCGTCGAGCGGGACGTCGCGGGGCTCGTCGAGACGGTCAACGCCTTCGACGGCATGGGCGCGGTGCTGTTCGCCGCCGAGGTGGCCGCGGACGCCGCCCGGACCGCCCGGGCGGCCGGCTCGCCCCGGAAGGCCGCCGCCCTGCTGGCCCGGGCGACGGCGCTCTCCCGCCGCTGCGAGGGCGCCTGCACTCCCGCGCTTCTCGCCGCCGGCAGCGTCGAGCCTCTCACGGCCCGGGAACGGGAGATCGCGATGATGGCCGCCGCCGGCCTGCCGAGCCGGGACATCGCCGAGCGCCTGGTGCTGTCGGTCCGGACGGTCGACAATCACCTGCGCGCCGGATATCAGAAGCTCGGCGTCAGCTCGCGGGTGGAGTTGCGGGCGGCGCTCCAGCTGGCGAAATGACCGCTGCCCCCGGGCTCTCGACCACCGCCGTGCGCCACGTCTCGAGCCGCCGCACCAGCCGGTCGACCGCGGCCGGGGCGCTGCCGAGATCGCGCAGGGCGGTGGCCAGGTGGCCGATCAGGGCGTCGAACGCCTCATCGGTGATCTTCAGCCCGGCGTGCGCGGTGGCGACGTCCCGGCCGTTGAACAGGTTCGGCCCGCCGAGCGCGCCGGCGAGGAACGCCAGCTGGTGCGCTCGCAGCCGGGGCATGTCGACACCGGCGAACCAGGGCGCCAGCTCCGGGTCGGCCAGCACCCGCTGGTAGAGCAGATTGACCGCGGTCCGGAGCGTTGCCGCGTCCCCGATCTCGTTGAACAACGCGCCCATGGCACCTCCCACGATCGAACGAGCCTACTCAGCCGGACGCCTCGTCCACAGTTGAGTAAGCACTACTCAGGCCCCGCTTCGCGAGAACGGCGACGCTTTCCGTGGCGATCGACAGTCGCCGCAACCACGGCCGGACCACCAGGGACGGCCCGACAGAAAGCGCAGCCTCATCCATGAAATTCACATCACGAGGACGGCTGGGCGCGGTCGTCGTCCTGCTGGCCGGCACGCTGGCCGGTCTCGCCCTGGCGCCCTCCGCCGCGAACGCGGCACCGGCCGGGCGGCACGCGAGCGAAGTCGGAACCCTCACCAGCGGGGGCGCCACGGTGACCTTCCTGTCCGAGCCGGGGCCGGACGGGCAGCCGCTGATCGCCATCCGCGAGCACGGCACCATGCGCACCGGCTCACCGGTCGCCGGCCTGGTCGCCCAGGGACTCACGCCACTGGAGATCTTCCTGGCCCTGGCGCCCGGCGGGACCGCCGCGCCGATGGAACTGGTCCGGGCGCAGCCGGCGGACGCCGCGCGGCTCGGCCGGGACGGTGCGGTCCGGACGGCGCGTCCGGCCGGGCTGCTCGCGGTGAGCTGCTCGGAGGAGGTGCTTCCCACCACCGGCAGCGACCAGTGGTACAACGTCGCCGACGTGGTCTACCCCGGTGGCGCCGGCATCCAGTACGTGGGTGGCGTCGCGAGCTCCGAGATCACGGGCATGGTCGGGTACGGCGCGTGCAACGACTCGGCCGCCAACATGCTGGTCAGCTACGCGTACAACGCGCGCTTCACGAACGACGGCTGGATCCCCAGCGGCACCTACCCGCTCGGCGCGGGTGGCTACTACGCCTGGTACTCCGCGTGGAGCGGATACCGGAACGGCGTCCTGAGGGGCACGTCCTACAAGGTCAGCGCGACCGCGAGCACCGGTGGCTCGTACCATCTGGTGACCGGGATCCGCTGGTCCGGCTTCTAGACCCGGACGGCCGGGCCGGCCCGTCAGTATTTGAGGTACTGGCGGGTCAGCTTGGCGACCTGCTGGACGAGGGCGACGCCGGAGTCCATCGACTTGTTGTCGTGCGAGAGCACGGCCACCGAGACGTTCACGTCGCCGTCGGCGGTGGTGACCCGGCCGATGGTGTTGATGGCCCAGAGACCGCCGTCGGCCGAGCGGGTGTCCCAGCCGTTCTTGACCGTGGCGGTCTCGCCGGACTTGGCGATCGACGGGATGCCCCACTCCTGCTCTTCGCTGACCGTGTTCATCAGGGTGAAGGCGGTCTTGCGCGAGTCGGCGTCGAGCGGGCCCTTGGTGTCGACCAGCTCGGAGAGCAGGCGGATCTGGTCGTCGGCCGTGGTGCGGGTCAGGCCCCACGAGCTGTTGACGGCCGTGGCGGTGAGGCCGAGGCGCTTGTTGCACTTCGTGACGCCGGACTTGGCGCCGACGTGCTGGAAGAGCGAGGTGGCGGCGTTGTTGTCGCTGAGCCGGATCATCGGCTTGGCCAGGGCCATCTCGCCCGAGGGGGGGTCGTGGCCGGCGTCCTGGTCGTGCAGCAGCATGCAGGCCAGGATCTGCGCCTTCACGATGCTCGCGGTGTCGTACTTGACGGTGCCGCGGTACGCGTACGTCTGCCCGGTCTTCTTGTCGAGCACGGCGACCGAGAACTCGGGGCTGGTCGCGTCGAGCTTCTTGAGTGCGGCGGTGAGCTGGGTGACCCGCTTGGCCCGCTCGGCCTTCGCCAGCTCCTCGGGGCTGGGCCCGGTCGGTGACGGTGATCCTTTGGGCGACGGAGAGTCACCGCGGATCAGCGAGCTGGGGGAGAGGCTGCTGGTGCCGTCCTTGCCGCCGAGCCCCACCGCGATGAGGCCTCCGCCGCCGAGGATCACTGCCGCAGCCACAGCAAAGATCGCAATCCGGTCGCGCCGCACCCGTGCATACTGCCGTGCCGGGGCCCGGTTATCAAACAAGGGCCCGGCGCATCACCACGCGCCGCGGCGACGGGCGGGCGATCGCGTGGAAGCCGCACGCGGCGAAAAGACCCTCGGTGCCCAGGTAGCGGTCGTCGCGGTGCGGGCCCGGACCGGCCAGCGGGAAACCCTCGACGGCGGTGGCCCCGTGCGCGGCGGCGGCCTCGACGGCGGATTTCAGCAGATGCTCGGTCGTGCCGGCGCGGCGGGCGCCGACCCGGACGAAGAAGCACGGAACCATCCAGACGCCGTCGTCCTCGGCCGGGTCGCGGCCGGTCATCAGCGGGGAGCGCAGCACGCGGCCGTAGCGGGAGCGCGGGCCGATCGCGCACCAGCCCAGCGGTTCTCCCTCGTCGTCGTAGGCGAGCACCCCGAACGGCTCGCCCGACTCCCGCACCAGGGCCTCGAAGCGGTCGCGGTTGCCGCCCGTCCAGCCCGTGTCCATCTCCTTGCTGGACAGCAGGAACCACATGCAGTAGCAGCCGCGGGTCGTCGCGGTGCCCTGGAACAGGGCGCCCACGTCGGGCAGCCGCGCGGCACCGACCTGCCGGATCTCCACGAGGCCAGCCTAGCCGCCGGTGGGCGCCAGATCGCCGATCGTCGTGGCCTGCGCACCGTGGCAGTGTCCGCTGTGACGTCACGTCACCGGCAATCCCGGCCGCGAAGTCCGGGACGGAGGTCCCGGGCCCGGCGGCCGTACGGCCCTGACCGGACGGACGGCGGGCCTGGTTGGCTGAGGGAGCCCGCATGGGTGGGACGACCGGAGGCATCGTCGTCAGGAGTCGTCATGTTTCCCAGCATCGAGACGCTCGCCGAACAACCGTTCCTGACCGGGCTGACCGAATTCCAGCTCGTCCAGCTCGCGCCCCTGGCCGCCGGGTCGATGTTCCACGCCGGCAACCGCGTCTGCTACCAGGGCGCCCCGGCCGATCGGTTCTGGCTGATCTCCAGCGGCAGCGTGTACCTGGACAGCGAGGTCGAGGGCCAGGACAACATCGTGTTCGAAACCCTCCGGCCCGGTTCGGTGCTCGGCTGGTCGTGGCTCTTCCCGCCCTATCTCTGGCACTTCGGCGCGGTTGCCGTCACGACGACGAACTGCCTGGCCTTCGACGGTCCGAGCGTGCGGGCACTCGGCCGGCGTGATCCCGCCCTCGGGTACGAGCTGGCCACCCGGTTCCTGCACGTGATGGGCGACCGGCTGCAGTCCACGCGCCGCCGGCTGGAGGAGTGCCGGCGCGCGGCGGGACCGTCACGGCCGCCGGTCTAGGTCTCGCGCAGGCGTCCTGCGGCGGCGCGGACGTCCGCCTCGCCGACCTCTCCTCCCTCGGGCACTCCGGCGCACGCGTCGTCGAGGAGGTCGATCGCCGCGCCCGGCAACGTGCCGGTCGCCAGCTCGATCACCAGGCCGACCGCCGACTCGCCGACGCGTACGTGATGATGAGACTCGAGACGTGCCGTCGCGGCACCCACCATGTCCACCGCGGCGGTCGCGTCGGGAGTGCGCACGTCGACCGTCTGCACCTGGGCGGCCAGCCGCGGGTCGGCCGTCGTGCGGGCGCGCAGCGACTCGGGCGTGGCGGTCGTGATCAGCTGCAGCTCCTGGCGTTCCAGGGCGGTCCGCACGAAGACCCCGAGCAGGGGGCCGTGGTCGCCGGGCATGCCCTCGAACGGCGCCAGTTCCTCGGTCACCACGATCGCGTCGCCGCGCTCGCGGATCGCGGTCAGCAGCGAGGCGACCCGCCACTCGGCCTCGGAGCGATCGGACGCGCCGACGGCGATCAGGCCGAACTCCACCGCGTACAGCTTCTTGTCGCGCAGGTGGCGCGGCGCGTCACCGCGCGCGATCAGCTGGGCCAGTCCCTCGGCGATCGCCATGCGCCCCGCGCCGGGCTCGCCGGTCAGGATCGCGTTGTTGCGGGTGCGGCGGCTCAGGACGCGGACGAGCCGGTCGATCTCCTGGTCGCGGCCGGCGACCGGGTTGAGCCGGCCGAGCCGGGCGGCCTCGTCGAGGTTGCGCGCGTAGCGGTCGAGCGCGGGCACGGCCCGGGCGAATCCGACCGCCGGGCCCGGCGAGGTGACCTGGGCGGCCGCGGTCAGCAGGGACACGGGCTCGGGTGGCTCCGGGATCTCGGCGGGCTCGTCGGGCCGGGCGCCGCCGATGAGCTCGAGCACCCGGCGGCGGACCAGCTCGGGGTCCTGGCCGAGCTTGCTGATCAGGCGGACCGCGGAGCTCTCGGTGAACGCGAGCAGGCCGAGCAGCAGGTGGGCGGGTGTGATCCGGCCGTCTCCGTACCGCTTCGACTCGCGCATGGCCTGCTCGAGCGACTTCTTGATCAGCGGCGTGAACGGGATGTGGGGGCCGGGCGGCTCGAGCCCGCGCCCGATCGACGCCTCGACCTCGGCGCGGACCGGCTCGGCGGTCAGCCCGAAGTCGTCCAGGGCGGCGGCGGCCACACTGTCGCCCTGGTCGATCACGCCGAGCAGCAGATGCTCGGTCCCGATGTAGTTGTGCGAGAGGAGGCGCGCCTCCTCCTGCGCCAGGACCACGACCTGGCGCGCCCGATCACTGAATTTCTCGAACATCGGCGGCTCCTGACGCCGGGAGGGCACTGTGAACGGTACGTCAAGGCAGGGTGCTTCCGCGCCCCCGCATTGATCGATATCTTTCCCGCCATGAAGCGTGCCGCCGCCATCGGAGCACTGATCGCCGTCCTCGTCGTCGCCGCGCCGCAGCCCGCGCTGGCCGCCGACTCCTCCTACCGCACCCTGAGCAGTGCCGGCAATCCCGACTGGATGCGCGGTCTCGCCGACTCGCGGAGCCTCGCGAGCCTGTCGATCCCCGGCACCCACGAGACCATGGCGATCCACGGCGGGGCGTGGACGCAGGCCCAGGAGGACTTCGGCGACAGCGGCGGCACGCTCGCCGCCCAGCTGACCGCCGGCATCCGGATGATCGACATCAGGGCGCGGGTGAACGCCGGCAACACGTTCACGATCCACCACGGCGCCACGTACCAGAACGCGAACTTCGACGACGTCCTCGGGCGGCTCTCGGCGTTCCTGAGCGCGCACCCGGGCGAGACCGTGCTGATGCGGCTCAAGCAGGAGTGCACCGGCGAGATCGGCTCCTGCTCCGACGCCACCGGACAAAACTCCTTCTCGGCCATCTTCAACGCATATGTTCAGAAATATCCGGGCTTGTTCTGGACGCCGAGCGTGTCGGGCGATGCCGCAATGCCCACGCTGGGCGGCGTACGGGGAAAGGTCGTTCTGGTTGTCATGAACGGCGCGCACGGCGGGAGGTTCGCCGGCTACGGGCTCGCGCAGTTCGGCGATTGGAATGACGGTAATTCCACCTACGTGCAGGACAACTACAACGTGCCGAATGTCGGGGCGATCGCCACCAAACGCGACCAGGTACGCCGTTTCCTGGACGCGACCAGCGCCGGCGACCCCGCGAGGATGTACGTGAACTTCGCCAGCGGCGCGAGCATCTTCGCCCAGCCCCAGCAGGTCGCCGGCGGCGCGCTCGGAGTCCAGGGCGTCGACCCGTTCCTGCTGATCTACCTCAACGAGGGCCCCGACGTGCACACGCCCGTGACCCGGACCGGCGCGCTCATGCTCGACTTCCCGGGCGGTGGTCTGATCAACAAGATCCTCTCATTCAACTGACATTTGGCTCCCACCCGGCGCGCGGCTGCCGATTATGCGCGTCGGGAGGGCCGATGACCGAGACCACGCGACGGGCGGCGCGGCTGCTCGAGCGGGCGCAGAGCGGGCACGCCCGGGCCGCGCTCGACGAGGCCGAGTCAGTCCTGCGCCAGTACACCGGAAACATCGCCGACGGGCCGGCCGGCATGCACTTCGTGCGGGCGATCGCCCTGGCCAACCTCGGCGACCCGCACGCGCCGCTGCCCGCGCTCGACCTGATGGCCCGCGCCGCCGAGCGGGAGGGCAGCCCCGGGTGGCACGCCTGCGCGCTCGCGACCCGGGCGTCGCACGTGCTGCGGCTGGGGGAGACCGGCTACGACGCGGACGGTGTCCTGCACGACCTGGTCACCGCCGAGATCCTCGTGGTCGAGGAGACCGAGCCGATCGCCGCGGTCAACGCCCGGGTCGCCGTCGCCATCGGGTACTTCGAGCTGCGCCTCTACGAGCTGGTCGGCGCGCAGTACGACGCCGCGTACGAGATGAGCCCGCCCGGCAGCGGCAACCGGGCGATGTGGCTGTCCAACCAGGCCGAGCTGCACCTGTTCTGGGCGCTCGAGCTCTACCAGATCGGCGAGGTGGCGGCGGCCGAGAGCCACACCGCCGAGGCCGAGCGGTACGCGCTGCGGGCGGCGGCCGAGGCGGACGGGCCGGACGCGCCGGCCTGGCGGGACCACGCGATGCTGGCCGCGGCGTGCGCGAAGGCCGACCGGCACAACCCGGCCGGCGCGGCCGTCGAGATCGCCGAGGCCCTCGCCGTCCTGGAGGCGCGCGGCGTCAGCCCGACCGCGCTCGCCTACTCGCGACCGTTCCACGCGGTGGCGCTGCGCCGCTCGGGACGCCACGACGAGGCCCTCGAGGTCATCGAGCGGGCGGTGGCGGCGCTGCCCCCGGACTCCGGCTGGCTGATCGAGGCGTCCACGCACCGGACCCGGGCCGTGCTGCTGGCCGCGAGCGGCTCGGCCGACGCGACCGTCGGCCTCTCCTACGGCGACACGCTCGCGGGCGCCCTCTGGCGGCAGCGGCTGCGCACCCTGCAGACCGTCGGAACGATGAAGTCGCTCGAGCTGCTGCGTATCCAGCACGAGCAGGCCGCCCGGGCCGCCGCGCTGGACGCGCTCACCGGCGTCGCCAACCGGGGAGCGTTCGACCTGGCCGTCCGGCAGGCCCAGACGCACCCGGCCGACCTGGTCACCGTGCTGCTCATCGACACCGACAAGTTCAAACAGATCAACGATACGGCCGGTCACGCGGCCGGCGACGCGGCCCTGCGGGCGATCGCCGCGGCGCTGTCGGCCCAGATCCGCGACGGCGATCTGCTGGCCCGCCTGGGCGGGGACGAGTTCGCCGCGCTGCTGCCCGGGGTGGGCGCGGCCGAGGCTCGGCGGATTGCCGAGCGCATGGTCGCGGCGGTCCGGCGGATCCCCGACTGCCCGGCGACCGTGAGTGTCGGGATCGCGGCCGCCTACGCCGCCGATCTGCCCGAGGCGCTGCGCCGCGCCGACGAGGCGATGTACCAGGTCAAGCGCCGGGGCGGCGACGGCGTCGAGGAGTACGCGGAGCAGTCCGCCCGCGCGGCCTGAGTGGCGTCGGTCACGTCTGGTCACGGTCGCGGGGCCGGCCGCCATCTCGCGGGCATGACTGACATCGTGATTCTGGGCGCCGGATACGCCGGCATGGCGGCGGCGATGCAACTGGCGGCCCGCACGCGCCGCGACGACGACATCAGGGTGACGCTGGTCAACGCGAGCGACCGCTTCACCGAGCGGCTCCGGCTGCCGCTGACCGCGACCGGCCAATCGGTCGCCGACCTGCGGATTCCCACCCTCCTGGAAGGCACCGGCGCGCACTTCCGGCCGGGCTGGGTCACCGGCGTCGACCTCGGCGCGCGCACGGTCTCGCTCGAGGACACCAAGATCAAATTCGACATCCTGGTGTACGCTCTGGGCGCCGTCGCCGACACCGCGTCCGTTCCCGGGGCCGACGAGCACGCGTTCACGCTCAACGATCCGGTCTCGGCCTCGCTGCTGGCGTCGCGGCTGGCCGGCGCGGCGAACGTGGTGATCGGCGGGACGGGCCTGACCGGCATCGAGTCGGCCGCCGAGATCGCGTCGCGCTTTCCATCGCTGACGGTCACGCTGGTTGGCCGGGCCGATCCCGGAGCGTCGATGAATGCTTCGGCCAGGGCCCATCTACACCGGGCCCTCGACCGGCTCGGCGTCCGTCGCGTCCGCGGCGAGATCACGAAGGTGCTGCCGCAGGGCGTACAACTGGAAAGCGAAACCCTGCCCGCCGACCTGTTCCTCTGGGCCGGCGGCACCCGGGTGTCGCCGCTGGCGGCGGGGATGACCACCGACGAGCGCGGGCGAGTCGTCACCGACGCCTCGCTGCGCTCGGTCTCACACCCCTTCGTGTACGCCGTCGGCGACGCGGCCGCGGTCCGCCAGCCGTACGGGATCATGCATGGAACCTGCCAGGGCGGGATGCCGACCGGCGTGCATGCCGCGATCTCGATCCTGCGGGAGCTGCGCGGCAAGCAGCCCAAGCCGTTCCGTTTCGGCTACTACCACACGCCCGTCAGCCTCGGCCGCCACGATGGTGTCGTGCAGTTCACCCACGGCGACGACAGCCCCCGGCGGTTCTACCTGACCGGCCGGCTCGCCGCCGGCTACAAAGAGTTCGTGACCGCGTCGCCCTGGCCCACCTACCGCCGCATGAAGCGCCTGCCCGCCTCGGCCGCGATCTGGCCGCACGGAAAACGGTCATGACCGATCCGTTCGATCAGTACCGCAACCTCCTGTTCGCGGTGGCCTACCGCGTCCTCGGCAGCGCGGCCGACGCCGAGGACGCGGTCCAGGACGCCTGGCTGCGCTGGCGGTCGGCCGACCGGTCGCAGGTCGCCGACCCGAAGGCGTACCTGGCCCGGATCGTCACCAACGAGGCCCTGGCCCGTCTGCGCGAGGCCCGGCGTCGGCGGGAGGTCTACGTGGGACCCTGGTTGCCCGAGCCGATCCCGACCGCCTCGCCGGCCGATCCCGACTCGGTCTCGATGGCGATGCTGGTGGTCCTCGAGACGCTCAGCCCCCTGGAGCGCGCCGTCTTCGTCCTGCGCGAGGTCTTCGACTTCAGCCACGCCGAGATCGCCGCTGCGGTCGGCCGCTCCGAGGAGTCGGTACGGCAGGCGGCGCACCGGGCCCGCGACCACGTGCAGGCCCGGCGTCCCCGCTTCACGGCCGATCGCTCCCAGCAGCGCGAGGTGACCGAGCGCTTCTTCGCGGCCGCCTCCGGTGGCGACGTGAACGCCCTGCTGGAGCTGCTCTCCCCGGACGTGACCCTGTGGACCGACGGCGGCGGCAAGGTCCGTCAGGCACTACGCCCGATCACCGGCGCCGCCACGGTCGCCGCGTGGTTCGGCGCCCTCGGCACGGTCACCTACCAGGGCGTGGCCCCCGCCGACATGCGGGCGTCCCTGGCCGAGATCAACGGCTCGTACGGCCTGGTCTTCCGCTCGCCCGACCGGGTGATCGCGACCGTCACGTTCGAGGTGGGCGCCGACGGCCGGATCACCGCCATCCACAACGTCGCCAACCCGGACAAGCTCCGGGCTATCGAATCGGGCCGGATCCGCCCTGTGTGACGCCGCCGCTGCAGCCGATAGCCGGCGCTACCGGTGCAGAAAGTTGTGCGAGCCGGCCTCGACGGGCCGGAAACGGGAGCGTTTCCGAAACGGCCAGTAGGCGACGTTGATGCGCATCAGGAGGACTGCGGCAACCATTGCCAGGGGGAGGAGGGCAGCGTATCGGTAGACCAGCGTCAGAAGCGCACATGCGGCGCTGACCAGCGAAGCCGCCGTCCAGAGCCGGACGTGGGAGACGAGTCCCAACAAGGCCCTGTCCCACGCCCGCGCGGGGGTATCGGCTGGTCGCACGCGCGCGTGGAGATGCATGTCGTGGTAACCACCTTGCTCATAGCGCTGCAAGCTGCGCTTGATGCCCTCCACCGTGAAACCGGCGTCGTGAGCCACGCGGCACGACCGGTGGTTACGAACGGAATGCACGATCTCGAGGCGGCGCAGGCCGAGCTTCTCGAACGCCCAGTCACTCAGCGCGTACGTGGCCTGAGCCGCGATGCCCTCCCCACGATAGTCGGGGATCACCCAGTAGGAGCACTCGGCCATGGCGGCATCCAGGTAGAGGGCGCGGAAAGCCACCTGGCCGAGGACGGTCTCCGGCTGCGAGTTCCGGGTGATGGCCCACGCGGCAGCCGACCGTTGTCGCCACTTCTCATGCCAGAGGCCCATCCATTGCGCGGCGTCGACCTCGTCATCGAACGAGAGCAGGTGCCACTCCCGGATGTCAGGGTCGGAGAAGGCCTTGCTGACTTGCGCGGCGTCGCTTTCCCGCCACGGACGAAGGGTCAGCGCGCCAGCGGGAATCACCGGTTGAGAACCGTCGGGCGATCCCGGTTCCGGCTCCGAACGACTTTGTTCAAGCATCAAGGCCTACTCCGTGAAGGGGTCTATTCAATGAGGCCGAGTCGGGTCAGCTGGCACGCCCGTCCCGGAGAAACAAACGGAAAGCCCGTTCGGCGGTGACGGTCTTCGCTGGTATCTCCAACCAGGTGATCGATTCCTCCACCGTCCCCAGGCGGGGCACGGTGAGGAGAAATCGGCGCCATTCTTGCAGGTCGCCGGCCCAGGCTCGGACATAATTCGCCAATTGGGCAGCGGAGATCTTGGACCGCACGCGCTCCGCGGCGTCGAGCGCCACCAAGGCGGCGCCAGCGTCGGTGTTCTTCGGCATCGCCGCCACACAGCCGCGACGGGCATCAGAGATCAGTTCCGCGCGTCGCTCGAGGAACGCAGCCCAGTAACCGATCGATGGGCCGTCCAGGAGCCGAGCCGAATGCAGATATCCCACGAGACCTTCGGCCAGGACGTCGCCGAATTCCTGCTTCTCCGCTCGCTGCGGGTCCCCGAATGGCGCATAGGTCTTTTGTCTGACATTGCCGAAGGACGATACTCTTCGCCGGTCGAGATGCGGCGTCAGAAACAACCAGTCCTCGTTGTAGATGCTGGGGAAGAAGGAGTCGGCCGAACGGATGTCGACCGCCAATGCCGAGCCGCTGACGAAGACATCCTGGCCGCCCACACCCAGACCATAGGCGTGACACACGGCGGAATTGTCGGGGAACGACAGCGCGGGCATGCCGACCGCCGTGTGATGCTCCAGCCCAGCAACCGCCGTTTCGACGATCCTGGGATCCAGCTCGTAGATGTCGTCATCGAGGAACAGCACGCTCCGCCAGCCGGCGAGCCGCCCCAGGACCAGGCCCGTATTCCGCTTGATCCCCAGATCGCCGTGTGTGCCGACCAGGCGGGCGGCCGATGCGCTGGCCGTCCTCAACTCCGCGAATGGCATCTCTTTCATGTCTCCGAACTCGAAGACGATGACGTCCGTTCCGGTTTGCCTCGCGACCGCCCGAACGTCGTCGGATCGAGTTTCGCCACTGCACATCGCGGCGACCGGCACGCCGAGCGTTGCGCCGAGCACGAAAGCCGGTTTGAGGTTGATGGCCGGCCGGTTCGTCGACACGATGATCGCGTCCAGTCCGCGCCGGCCGTTTGGGCGGTGCCCCCGGAGAAGGGTGGCATGGGAGTGGTGATGAACGACAGCGGTCGGCGGTTTCGTCTGGTGGAGACCTTGATCAGACAAGGATCAACCGGCCCTCTCCAGGCTGCGCGGGGCGGGCTAATCACCTTTGATCACACCACTCGTACAGCCGCGTCGCTTCGGTCGTCAAGTCGGGTGTCGCTGCTTTGTCCAGCACCACCGGTACCCGCATCAGTATGGCGAACCGTGCCGCACCGCTGAATCGCTCCGCGAGCCAGGCTTCATTCTGTCTGCGCAGCTGATCGTCGGTGAGGGTCCGGACGGCGCCGAGCACTCCGCGCGCGTAGACGCCGTTGCAGAGGGTCAGCGTAGTAGACGAGTTCAGCGGATTGGGCATTCGGGCGATCAGGCCCACGTCTTCCAGGAGTTTGTCGTCCGACTCCCTCGGGAAAAATTCGATCTTCTGCACGCCGTCGTCGACCTCGAAGATCTCCCCCTCTGAGAGGGCGGGATGTTCCTTCTGCCGGATCGGCAGACCTGACGCTGCCAGCATGCGGTCAGTGAGTGCGTTCAATCCGATGCCCCCGAGCAGCACAAGATGGCTGGCCAGCTCGTCGGACGAGTCCACGCCCGCAAGCCGGTCCGACCTCCGATAGCGGACGTCGGTGTCGGGGTTGACCTTTCGGATGTGTCCGTAGAGCTCGACCAGCGCATCCGGATCGGCGAAGGTCAAAAGATCCGAATAGTTCTTGTTGTTGAGGTCGGTATAGGGATGAGCGGGATGATCCAGTTTTCCGCAAACGACTCGGACGGACGCGGTCCCAGGAAATGCCCAGTCGAATCGGATGGGAGCGTTGCCGGCCGCCTCGAGGCGATTGCCGACGTCGGCACGGAGCGCCGTCAGCTCGTCGAACAACTCGTCCCGAGCGTTCTTCTCCTCGGGCGTGAGCTCGTGATCCGCCAGGAGCCTCGGGGACCGGCCGGCCACGGACCGCTTCGTGGCATAGAAGGTGGCGATCTCACGGAGGCGTTCCGGGGGCGGCGCGAAGGTTCCCTTCTCCCAGCCCGAGATCAACGATTGCGCCAGGGGCCTCCCCCCGCCGCCGAGAGCCTCGGCCACCATGCGCTGCGTAACCGCCTTGTCCCCGTGACCCATGCGGAGCTGGCGCAGGCGGCGCGCCAACTCGGGCAGCTCGTCAACGGACGGCTCTGCCACGGTAATCAGCTCCCAGGGACGGGGTCTTGTCGGCTCACCAGAACCGGCACGAGGCCATCATCTTAGAGGCAATCCTGATATCTATCAACTACCGGAAATATTATTGAAGTTCAGTTGTGATCATAGATGTTCGACGCGTCTACTGATAGCCAGGAAGCGTCGAAATCATGAAGCACAGAGGTGGTCGTCACACAAGGGAGTCTCACGAAGGTTGGCGCGCTACGCGCCGAGGCCAGTACCTCGTCCGCAGAGAGGCAGACGTCCTCAGGTGATCGTTTGGCCGCGAGACCCGAGGACCCCTGCTCTCCGGCGGAACCAGCCCCATCTCAGCCGTAAACCTTGATCGGAGGGTCCACCATGAGCATAAACCCTGCTCACGTCGTCGTCTTCTGCCTGATCCTGTTTGTTTGCCTCTTCGGGCTGCTGACCGTCCGCCTGGTCCTCGCCGCTCTCGACGCTCTGCTCCGGGGCGTCCTGCTTTTCGCCGGGCTTCTCGCGGCCGGCGTGGCTCTCCTCCTGATCGCCGCCGTAGCAAGGGCGTCCACCGCGGACGCGGAGCCGGTGATCCGACCGGTCGCCATGACCACGCACGAGACGTCCACGTCGCTCGCGCTGCCGGCGGGCACGTCGGCCGGTCTGTCCACCGCGAACGGGTTCTTTACGATCTTCCTGATCAGCTTCCTGATCGTGGCGGTGGCCGTCTCGCAACTCCTGTCGGCCGTGCTGCCTATTCTCATCATCGTCCGGCTGGTGCCGGCGCAGGATCGCGCCACGCTCGCGGATCTCGTTGCTGCCCTGGGTAGCTCGCACCGGTTCGGTGTGCGGTCGGCAGTGTGGGCGGTGATGACGGCGCGCAAGCATGCACGGCGCTCAGGAGAGAGCGGTCCGGTCACGAGCAGGGATCCTCAGCGCTGATGCCCGCCCGTCCGGACGCCGTGACCTGGGAAGATCTGGCCGGCGTCGTACATGTCCACTCCCGTGGTCAACCGACACCGGCCCGCGCGGTGCAATATGTATTACACGCTGGAAACAGGCGTATTTCTGGAATACAGCGAAATCAGATGCTTTACGGGAATAAGTCCGATGTAACGAGCTATTTGCTCATCGCGATCGCGACGACGATGGCGGTGATGAGCAGGAGCGCGGCGACGATGGCGAGGGTGATCTTCGCGGCGCTGTAGGGGCGTTCGCCGACCACCTCGGCCGTGCGGCCGTTGACCATGATGTTGTAGGTGTGGCCGGCGTGCAGGTAGCAGGCGATCCAGACGGGCAGCAGCATGAGCTTGAAGGTCACGTCGCCGTACTGGGTCTGCACCTGTTGCACGCGCTGCTCGTCGCCGCCGATGTCGTCGCGGCAGTCCTGCTCGATGACCGGGGCCATCCGGGCCTTCGCCGTCTCCAGGCCGTTCTCCGGCTCGACGTCGTAGCGCAGGGTGTCGTGACCGGCCAGGTACTCCGGGCGGTACGGCTCGGACTCCGGCAGTGGCCACGGCTCGAGCTTGTCCAGGTGCTGAGTGGTGACCCGGGTCGTGCCGGTGATCAGTACGTCGTCGAAGTCGCGGGACACCACGCCGCTCGCCGGCCGCCAGCGGGTCTTCTGCACCTGGCGGGTCTTGGTCTCGCCGTTCTCCGTGTACGTCTCGCTGACCCAGTAGTGGTCGCCCCGCTCGCCCCAGTAGTTGGAGACCGTGCGGGCGTCGTACGTCCAATGGGGTAGGTAGGTGCTGTGCGACGACTCCGCCGCGGTCACCTTCTTGAGACTGTTCGGGGCGAACCATCGCGAGGACGCCCAGCCCTTCAGCGCCTCGCGCAGGGCGGACCGGTCGACCACGAACGGCAGCACGCCCTCGGGCACCACCTGGTCGGCCGGGGAGACGTCGGCGACCAGCGGCGCTCCGCAGAACTGACAGCGGTCGGAGATCTTGTCGCTCTGGGTGACGGCGCCGCAGCCCTGGCAGGTGAAGGCGTGCGGCGCCAGCGCCGAGATCGGCTTGCGAGGCAGACCGGCGAACTCGGCGTACGAATGCTCGCGGATGTGCCGCCCGGTGGGCGCGAGTGGAGTCTCGGCGCCGCAGTACGGGCATTTGAGGACGGTCGTGCCCGGCGCGAACTCGACGTTCGCCCCGCAGTTGGAACACGGGTACTGCGTCTGGCTCATCGGCGGGTCAGCCCTGCGGGGGGAGCGGCGGCGGCACCTGGGCGAACACGCCGGCCAGCTCGGCGACCTGGCCGGCGGCGGTCCACGCCGCCATGCCGTTCTTCCAGACCAGCGTCTCGCGGCGCAGCGTTCCGCTCGCGGCCAGACCGGCAAGACCACTTTGATCGTACGGACCCTGCTGCTGCCCGTTGACGCCGACGAACCATTCGGCCGTGGCCGGGAGCGGCGGCGGCCCGGTCGGCGGCGGGGCACTGGCCGGCGTGTTCATCGCCTGGGTCGCCCGCTGGCCCGCGGCCATGCCGAGGCCGAAACCGAACGCCTCGCCCGCCCCGCCCGGGTTGTTGGCGGCGTCCTCCATCGCGTTCGCCGCCTGGAACTTGGTGTAGCTGTCCAGGTTGCCGACCACGCCGATCGAGGTGCGCTTGTCGAGGGCCTCCTCGACCTCCGGCGGCACCGAGATGTTCTCGATGATGAATCTCGGGATCGCGATGCCGCTGGGCGCGAGCTCGTCGGTGAGCACGGTGGCGAGGCTGGCGCCGATCGTCTGCTGCTTGGCGGCCAGGTCGAGCATCGGCACGTTCGCGGTGGCCAGGGCGCTGCCGAGGTGGCTGACCACCAGCTGGCGCAGGTACTCCTGGACCTCCTCGGTGCGGAACTGCGGGTCGGTGCCGACCAGTTCGCGCAGCAACGCGGCCGGGTCGGCGACCCGCATGGCGAACGCGCCGAACGCGCGCAGGCGGACCGCGCCGAACTCGGGGTCGCGCACGATGACCGGGTTCTGGGTGCCCCACTTCATGTCGGTGAACTGCCGGGTGCTGACGAAGTACACCTCGGCCTTCCAGGGCGACTCGAAGCCGTACTTCCAGCCCTTGAGGGTCGACAGGATCGGCATGTTCTGCGTCGTCAGGGTGTGCGTGCCCGGCGTGAAGACGTCGGCGACCTGCCCCTCGTTGACGAAGACGGCGGCCTGCGACTCGCGGACGATGAGCTTGGCGCCCATCTTGATCTCGTTCTCGTACCGGGGGAACCGCCAGACGATGGTGTCCCGACTGTCGTCGAGCCACTCGATGATGTCGATCAGCTCACCCTTGAGCTTGTCCCACAGACCCATGCGGACTCCTCGGCGTCCCAGCCACGCGCTGATCATCGTGCGGCGACGACGCTATCAACCCCCGGCCAGCGTCGCCGCGCGGCCTCCCGGTGAGTATCGCCTGATGAATGGCGTGCCGAGCTGATTTCGCCACCCTCGTCTGCCGGATTCCGGACACTCGGCCGGCAGAGTGCTCAGGCGCGATAGCCGTCGAACAGCGGGCCGCCGCCGTCGGCCAGGACCTGAGTGGCGAGCTCGGCCGGTTCGTCGCGAGCCGCCAGCCACCGCGCGGCGAAGTCGGGGTCGAGCTCCCGCAGCTCCCGGAGCAGCCATTTGCCCCCGCTGACCCAGCGCCCGGCGAACGCGAGCGCGGCCTTTCCGGCCTCGAACCACAAAACCGAGGCGATGACCGTACGCTCGCCCGGGTCGACGACGTGGGTGAAGTCGTCGAGCACGTCGGTCAGGCCGTACCGGAGTCCGTCCCGCTCGGCCTCGGTCAGCGGCGGCGGCCCCTCGGCCAGCACTCGGGCGCACCGGGCGGGCAGCTCGCCCGGGTCGCCCAGCACCGTCACGCCCTGGGCGATCATCCGATGCGTGCTGGGCTTCCGCTTGGCCAGCTCGCTCGCCATGAAGCCCGCGAGGCTGTCGGCGGTGTTGACGAACAGTTCCACCGGCCAGCCGCGGTAGTGCAGGCTCTCGCGATGACTCGGCTCGCTCTCCTGAAGCACGACGATGTCCAGGTCGGAGCCGGCGGTCCGGTGCGGACCGAGCACACTGCCGGTCAGGATCGCCCAGGTGGCGTGGGGGAACCGCCCGGCCACGATTTCCCGGGCGGTGAACTCCGGATCCGGGGCCATCAGCCTGCCCATCTCGCGTCGGCCACGCGGGCCGTGAAGCCGGCGGAGAGGTGTTCGGCCGCCAGCCGGACCTCGGCCGGCACATCGACGTGCGCGATGAAGCCTCGCCCGGCCGGGCCGTATCCGTTCGCGTCGTCGGTCAGCCGGCGCACCTCGCCCAGCAGCAGCGAGACGTACCGGTCGAGCGGCCACATGCCGGCCGGCGGATCCACGTACGCCAGCGCGTCGTCGACGAGGGTCCGGTGCGCGGCGTAGTTGACTATCCGGGTCGAGGGCGCGGTCTGCCGGCGGAAACCCGCATCCATCCGCTGCTGCATCGTCGCGTCCTGCACCAAAACCAGCCATTCATGCCGTACGCCCTCGGCCCGCAGCACGGCGAGCGCATTGGTGACGTTGTTGCCGCAGTTCGTCGACTCCTGCTCGAGCAGATCGACGGCCAGGCCGTACCGCCGTCGCAGGTACCGATCGAAGAGCGCCGCCTCGGTCAGTGCCGAGTCGTCCGAGCCCATCGCCCGCCGCAGCGCGTCCGTCGTGTGCCCCTGCCCGCCCACGATCAGGTACCGCCGGGCCGCCCCGGCCCGCATCGCCGCCGCGAACACATCGGCCCCGGCCAGGATGCTGCCGCCGAAGAGGATCGCGACGTCGACCACGCCTCCCAGCGCGGCCGGCGTCAGCTCGGCGACATCCCGGCGGGCACAGAACCGTACGAGCGTGTTGACACTCCACGCGGCTTGACTCACGAGCCCAGCCTGCCACCGCCGGCCACGGTCGCCCGTCCCGTCGCTCGCCTCGAGGGCAGCGACGGCCACACGAAGGCCGCGTTCTCGACGCACTTGACGAGTTCGGCGACCGCCTCGGCCTGGCCCATCCGATCCAGCCGGACGCGGATCTCGAGGGTCTGCAGCTGGGCCTGGACGCTCCGTGCGGCCTTGACCTGCTCGTCGACGTTGTGCGACCGCAACAGCTGGGTGGCGATCGTGGCGGCGAGCGAACACATCGCGGCACCGCCGCACAGCAACTGCCACGCCGGCGAGGCCAGTCCGAAGACGTCGCCCAGCCACGTCGCGAACGACCGGCCGCCCAGGGCCGGCGCCGCGGTCAGGAACGTGGCGAGTGCGGCGGCGACGAGAGAGACGTTGATCAGCAAGCGCCGGCGCGAGCAGGCGATGCGTAAGTAGGCGTCCGTGCGCTCGCGTAGATCGCGGATGGTGACGAGCAGGTCGGCGGATGGTCCGGACGCGATGTTGAGGGTTGACATGAGATCCTCCCGGCGACGGGCCTGGTGGTGCACTCCGACGGTGCGCTGCCCGCCCGGCCGGGCGCATGAGCCGGGCGTCCCCTCGGGGCCGGGCATCGCACCCGGCGGACGCTCCGGGCCGTCGCGTCCACCCGGGACGGCGGGACCGCGGTCCCGGGCCGGCCGGGATGATCGCCCGGTCCAGGCAGGACATTCGCACTGGAGGGCGGCTCGCCACGGGCACAGACTGTGGTGGTGAGGTTCGCCCGGTTGGGTGCGGCATTGGCAGCGACGTCCTCGGTCGTCGTGGTCGCCGTCGCGTGGCGGAAGATCCTCCGGCCGAGCGAGGAGACCTGGTTCTTCGCGCCCGAGCCGTTCACCGGGCCCGCCTTCGTGCTCGCCTGCGGTGTGCTGGCCCTGGTCTGGGCGATCGTCGGCGCGATTCTCGCCGCGGTACGACCACGCAACGCGATCGGCTGGCTGGTTCTCGGGGTGGGCGCGTCCCAGGCGGCGGCGGTGTGCATCACCGCCTACAGCGGGTACGGCCTGCTGGGCAGTTCGCCGTCGTGGGGAGCCTATTTCGGGCCCGCGCTCTACCTGCCCGGATGGCTGATCCCGCCGACCCTGCTGCTGGCCCTCTATCCGGACGGCCGGCTGCCCGGCGCCTGGTGGCGGTGGCCGGTCGGCACGGCCACGCTCTCGATCGTCATCCTGATGCTCTGCATCCCGTTCCCGGTCGTCGATCCGGTGTCGACGTCGGGCTGGGGAATGGTGCCGCGATTCCCGCAGCGACTGGCCGACGTCCTGGTCCCCGGCCCCCGCGTCTACGAGCTCGGTGTCTTCCTGTCGACCGACCTCAATGCCAGGATTCCCGCCGTGCCGCCGGCGTGGGCGCAGTGGAGCCGGATCAGCTCCTGGATCTTCACGCCGCTCCTGGTGATCTCGATGATCACCATCTGGATCGGTACCGTCCTGCGGCTCTACCGTGCGCAGTTTCCCCGCCGCCAGCAGCTCGCCCTGCTGGTCTGCGTGGTGATGCCGTTCCTCGCGGCCTCGTTCTTCGTCTCGACCACCTTCGCCAACGTGCTGACGCTGTTGCCCCTGCTGCTCGTCCCGATCGCCGTGGCGGTCGGGGTACTCCGCTACCGGCTGTTCGGCATCGAGACGGTGCTGCGGCGGGGACTCGTCTACGGCATGTACACGTCGGTCGTCGTGGCCGCCTACCTGGGCGTCACGGCCGCGGCCGGCGCGGTCGTCGGCGCCGCGCTGGACAGCCGGCCGCTACCTGGCGTGATCGCGGCGGCGGCCGTGGCGGTCGCGCTCGCACCGGCCCGTGACCGGCTTCAACGGGCCGCCGACCGCCTGTTGTACGGCCAGCGCGGCGACCCGATCCAGGCCCTGACCTCGCTCGGTGAACGGGTCGCCGGGACCGGACAGGGCGACCTGCTGGCCGCGGCCCTCACCAGTGTCACGGCCGCGGTGCACGCGCCGGGCGCGAGCCTGATCGGACCCGACGGCCGCCGGCTGGCCCTGGTCGGCGCGGACGAGGACGACATTCCCACCACGAACCTGCCCCTGCAGTTCGGCGGCACCGCGCTCGGCGAGGTGCGCGTGCAGCCGCGCCGGCCGGGCGAGACCTACACCACGGCCGACGTACGACTGCTCGCGGTGCTCGGCCTCCAGGTCGCGGTGGTGCTCCGGGCCTATCAGCTCACCGAGCAACTGGAGGCGGAACGGGACCGGGTGGTCACGGCGGCCGAGGCGGAGCGCGACCGGCTCCGGGCCGACATGCACGACGGGCTCGGACCGTCGCTCTCCGGCATCGGCCTCGGACTGGAAGCCCTGGCCGACAACGATCAGAACCCGCTACTGCGCCGCATCCAGGACGAGGTGGCGGTCGCCCTGGCCGAGGTCCGCCGCATCGTGGACGACCTGCGCCCGGCCGCACTGGACACCATGACGCTGTCGGAGGCGATCCGCCGGCACGCCGCGACGGTGTCGTCCAAGGTGCCGGTCTCGCTGACCGAATCCGCCCTGCCGCTCCTGCCGGCAGACGTCGAGAACGCCGCGTACCGGATCACGACGGAGGCACTCACGAACGTCGCCCGGCACGCCGATGCCCGGCACGTGCGGGTGAGCGTCGCCGCGCCGGACGGCGCTCTTCGCATCGTGGTCGCGGACGACGGGTGCGGCACCCGGTCGGCCGTTGCCGGAATCGGGCTGACCTCCATGCGCCGGCGCGCGGAGAGCCTGGGCGGCCGCCTGGAGATCAGCTCGGGAAGCACCGGCACCACCGTCACCGCCACGCTGCCGCTGGAGCCGTCATGACCAGTCCCGTCCGGGTCGTCCTCGCCGACGACCACCCGATGTTCCGCTACGGACTCATCTCGGCGATCGCGGCCAACCCGGAGATCGAGATCGTCGGCGAGGCCGCCGACGGCCGGCAGCTGCTGAAGCTCGTCGACGACACCGAGCCGGACGTCGTGGTCACCGACCTCACCATGCCGGACATGGACGGGGCCGCGGCCACTCGCGCCATACTCGCCCGGCACCCGGAGACCAAGGTGCTCGTCCTGACCATGCACGACGAGAACCAGGCGCTGATCGGTGCGCTTCGCGCGGGCGCCCGGGGCTATCTGCTCAAGGGCGCCGACCGTACGGAGATCACCCGTGCGATTCTCGCGGTCGCGGCGGGGGAGTCCGTGTACGGCACCGGCATCGCCCACCGCATCAGCGACTTCTTCATCGGCGCCGACCAGGACCGTGCGGCGACCGTGTTCCCGGAGCTGACCGATCGGGAACGGCAGGTACTCAAGCTAGTGGCGGCCGGGTGCGGCAACCATGACATCGCCCGCCGGCTCGCTCTGTCGGAGAAGACCGTCCGCAACCACGTCTCGGCGATCCTCTTCAAGCTGCACGCCGGCGACCGGGCCGCCGCGGTGGCCAAGGCACGAGATGCCGGCTTCGGTGACCCGTCATGAATCGCCTGGCCGTCGCCCTCGCTGTCGTCGCGCTGCTGGCCCTTCCCGCCTGCGATTCGCCGGAATTCGTGGACTTCCCGGCCGGCACCACCATGCACCGGCTCCAGCACAGCGGGCGGATCCGCATCGGGGTGAAGGCCGACCAGCCCAGTCTCGGGTTCCTCAATCCGGCGACCAACCAGTACGAGGGCTTCGACGTCGAGCTCGCCACCATCGTGGCCGCCGAGCTCGGCCTGAGCCGCAAACAGATCACCTTCGTCACCACGACATCCCGGGTCCGCGAGGACTATCTCGTCCAGGGCCGGGTCGACATCGTCGTCGCGTCGTACTCGATGAGCGATCGCCGCCGAGCCGTCGTCGGGCAGGCCGGGCCGTACTTCAAAACCGGCCAGCAACTGCTGGTCCGGCGGGCCGAGAAGAACGTCATCACCGGCCCGGAAAAGATCCGCGGGGGCCGGGTCTGCTCGGTTTCCGGCTCGACCTCGATCGACCGGTGGCGGCAGCTCTACGGAACCACGCCGGAGATCGCCGACAACTACACCAAATGCGTGCAGCGCCTGCTGACCCGTTCGGTCGACGGCGTCACCACGGACGGCGTCGTGCTGCTCGGCTACGTGGCCCAGCTTCCGACAAAACTGGCCGTGGTCGGGCCCGAGTTCTCGGTCGACGCGTACGGAATCGGCTATCCCAAGGGCGACCGGGCGCTCTGCGATTTCCTCAGCGGCGTGATCACGAAGGTCGAGCACGACGGGCGCTGGAACAAGGCCTTCAAGGAGACGCTCGGGCAGGCCGCCGTCGCCGCGCCGCCCAAGCCTGCGGTCGAGCCCTGCCGCGACTGACCGCTCAGAGCCGCGGCTTGAAGCGGCGGACCTCCTGGGGCCAGCCGCACGCCTCCGCGATCCGGCCGGCCCAGATCCGGGCCGTCTCCTCGTCGGGGACGTTCACGATGGTCAGTCCGCCCAGGAACTCCTTGGTCTCGGCGTAGGGCCCGTCGGTGAACAACAGTGCGCCGCTCGTGGCGTCGGCGCTGAAGACCGGGCCGTCCTCTTCCTCCAGGCCGCCGGCGTAGACGTACGCTCCGGTGGCCTTGATCTCGTCGACGACCGCCCTGGAGAGGGGCCCGCGCCCGCGGAACCACTCCTCGCTGTGGTCACCCACCCACTGCTGGTTGAAGTAGATGAGGTACTCGGGCATGGTTGCTCCCTCTGCTCGGCCGGACCCGGCGTCCGCCTCCACCTAACCTACGAACGGCGTCCGGCCGATACGACACCGTCGGGCCGGAATTTCGGAGCCGGGGGGCGATCAGAGCTGGGCGAGCGCGGCTCGCAGGAAGTCGTCGCGGCGGCGGGTGGCGCGGGGGCTGTACAGCTCGGTCGGCGTGTTGAGGGCGGCCACGGCATCCCAGTACGGCACGTCCCCGGCCCGCGCGCCGCCGGCCCGCTCCCAGCCCTCCTGCACGTGGCGGGGCGCGTCGTCGTCGTACAGGATCGCGGCTTGTTTGCGTAGTTCGCCCAGGTCCACACCGGGATTCCCGACGCCGGCCGTCTTCCAGTCGATCAAGGCGTCGACCCGGTCGCCGGTGATGATCGTGTTGCCCGGCCATACGTCGCCGTGCACGAAGCGGACGGGGGCGGCGGGGGGCTTGATCGCCTGGATTCGGCTGTCGGCTCGTTCGAGCAGCGACGTGCTCGGCATCCGGCCGATGCGGCGGTCATGGGCGAAGTCGTCGACCGCGATCGGGCGAGGACGGAACGGGAGCCGGGGCTGCGCGTCGATGACGACGGTGTGCACCTGCGCCATCGCCGTGCCCGCCGACCGCAGCAGTTCCACGGAGGAAGCCGCCGGCCAGGTGCTCGTTCCCGGCAGGACGGTCTCCACGCTGGCCGGCAGCGAGAGATCGGCCGCGAGCAGGCGCGGAGCCGGCAGCCCGTGCCGCTCGGCGACCTCGAGCGCCGCCGCGTTGGTCGCGATCTGGCCGGGGGTGATGCGGCTGCTCGGATAGCGCATGATCACCGCGTACGCCGGGCCGCCGGGCGCCGCCACCTCGATCCACCACGGACTTTCCCCGTCGTGCAGCGAGCGAACGGATCTGATCGTCAAACGGCCGCCGAGCTGGGCCTGTAGCCACGCCCGATGCCTACCCATCCCGCACCGGCCGACGATAGCAGGCTTGAAAGGGGCGCGGATCGGGTAGACCGCGGTCCATGCCCGAATTAGCCACCGCTGCCCGGCAGCACCTGGACGCCCCCCACCTGGCCTGGTTCGCCAAGCGGATCCTGCTCCCGCTCGCCGTGCTGCAGTTCGGGATGATCGGGCTCGGCCTGCTGGTCACGAAGGCGCTCGACGACGTCTGGCCGTTCACGGTCGAGGACGGACTCAACCGCTACTTCGCCGCACACCGCACCGATCCGCTCAACAAGGTGACCGCGTTCTTCAGCCTGGTCGGCAGCACGCCAGTGATCATCGGCGTCACCGCGATCGCCGCGTTCATCCTGCTCCGCACGCTGCACAGCTGGCGGGAGCCCATCTTCCTGTGCGCCGCCGTGAGCGCCCAGGCGATCGTCTTCTTCTTCACGACGCTGGTGATCGACCGCCAACGCCCGGAGGTACAGCACCTCGACAACTCCCCGCCGACCTCGAGCTTCCCGTCCGGCCACACCTCGGCCGCGGTCGCCCTGTACGCCGGCCTCGCCCTCATCCTGGTGATGAGGACGCGCAAGTGGGTCTTCTGGGCGCTGGTGCTCGTCCCGGTCTGCGTGGCCATCTCTCGCCTCTACCGCGGCATGCACCACCCGAGCGACGTCACCGCGTCCTTCGTGAACGGCGCCCTCTGCATCACGATCATGGCAACGGCGATCCTGGGAACGAAACGACTCAGGTCAGGGGCATCGACCGGATCATCGTGATCGCGGCACGCGCGACCGAACCGAGCAGATCGGTGGCGCCGTCACCGCTGAAGCTCCCCGCGGGCGGAAAGATCGTCCCAGGAAACGAGCCCCAGCGCGCCCGATGAGTTTCGTACGGCGGTGACCACGGTGCGTAAGTTGGGGGCACAACTCACCTCGCGCGCGCCACTGCCGTAGCCGACCTTTGAGTGGCAACTCTCCGCGGCGTGCTGTACCCGAATGTAATCGCCCTGGAAGTCTGTCGGAGGTCGGACTGGCATGGACGTGGCAGTGTCGTCGGCGGACCCGGCAGCGCGGGTACCGCAGAGATCGCGGTGAACGCTCAGGCCAGCGGAGCGAACCGGATCTTCGTGACGGCGACCGGGGTTCCGGCCGCGCCGGCGACGGCCGGCTTGAGCAGGATCTGGTCGATGCCGCCGTGCTTGGCCGCGTCCTCGGCCGAGACGGTCAGGGTCGGTGCCGCGCCCCGCTGGAGGTCCTTGAAGGTGACCTCCATGTCCAGCGTGTTCGGGGTGAACGGCGTGACCTGGAGGCCCCCGGCCGGCTTGTCCGGCAGGAACGCGATCAGCATCGGCACCTGGTGACACTGGGTCGGGTCGTCCGGCGAGCTCGACGTCAGGAACCGCTGGCCGCTGACCGGGTCGGTGACCACCGCGGTGCTGCGGGCGTTCTGGCAGCCGGCCACGGCGATCGTGCCGGGGTCGGCGCTCACCAGGAAGCCGTCGTTGCGGAACGCGTCGCTCGGCACCACGCCGTCCTGCGGCTTCGTGAGGTCGACCTCGCGGACGCCGCCGCCGTTGTTCGCCGTCGCGGCCGCGGAGGTGGGCGGCGCGGACGTCTGCGCGGCCGAGGACGCCGGCGGCGCCGCGGCCGAGGCGGGAGCGGAGGCGGCCGTCGGCGGCGCGGCGCTGGGCTGTTGTTGCTGGGCGGCCGTCGTGGCGGCCGCGGTCGGCGGCGTCTGGACGGCCGCCGTCGGGTCGGGCTTGTCGTTCTTCTTGGCGATCAGGGCCGGCACCGCGATCGCCGCGGCCAGCACCACCACGCCGGCCGCGATCCCGGCGAACTTCAGCAGCTTGGGCGCGAACCGCGGCTGCTGAATGAACGACGCCGTCCCGGTCACCGGCACCGCTCCCGGCATGTCGGGCTGGGCGGTGATGGTCAGTTGGCGCTGCTTCTCCTTGTTCCACGGCACCGGCGCCGACACCGCCAGCAGCGCCCGGGCCGCCGCGCCCGGCGGCAGATCGAGGTAGTTCGGCTGGAAGGCCGCGCTGACCCGCCGCTCGGGATCGGTCGCCGTCAGGTAGAGCCGCACCGGCGCGTTGCCGCCGTTCGCCACCTCGACCGTGAACTGGCCGCTGCCGCCGCCGTTGACCACCTCGGGCGTCGTCCGCAGGGTGATCTGCTCGACGCTGGCCAGCTGGATCGGCACCTCGACGCAGCGGGACACGTCGTGCCGGTACGGCGATCGCACCAGCGCGCCGACCACGTAGGTGCCGGCCGGGGGCGGGGGCTGCACGGGCAGCGTGATCCGCACGGTGAGCGTCGCGCTCTCCGTGGGGCGCAGCTTGGCCACCTCGGGCTCGGCCCGCACGGTGGCGCCGTCCGGCAGCCCGATCATCTCGACGCCGTAGTGCTCCACGATGTCGCTCGCGTTGCGCACGGTGACGTCGAACTGAAGGTTGTCGCCCGGCGAGGCCTCGGCCTGCTCCGGCGCGACGTTGACACGCAGCGGCAGGGTCACCGGCTCATGCTGTCACCCCGGCACAACCGAGAGCTATACAAGACCCGACACGAGATCTTCGAGGGTCGCTCTCGCTCCCTTGTGGTGCAGGCTCGACAACACGGAGGTGTACGCCGACGCGAAGCGCTCGTTGTCGGCCAGGTCGCCGAAGACGTCGCGGTCCTGGATGAAGGCGAGCGGTTCCGAGCGTTGGCGGGCGGCGGCCGCCATGAGCCGGTCGCGGAGCTGGTCGACGACCTCGATCGGCTCGCCCTGTTCGTCGACGCCCTCGGCGTACCGGGCCCAGGAGGCCACGATCGCCGTCGCCAGCAGGATGTCGCCGCCGGTGTCCAGGTTGCGCCGGATGACCGGGAGCACCCATTTCGGGATCCGGTCGGAGCTTTCCGCGCACAGCCGGGCCACGGTGTCGCGTACCTGCGCGTTGGAGAACCGGTCGATCAGCTGATGCTGATATTCCCGCAGGTCGACCCCCGGCACCGGCTCCAGCGTCGGAGTCGCTTCCTTTTCCATGTACGCGAGGAGGAAGCGCGCGAAAAGGGGATCCTGGGCGGCCTCGTGGACCAGGCGGTACCCGGCCAGCCAGGCGAAGTAGCACAGCCCCTGGTGGGAGGCGTTGAGCAGGCGCAACTTCATCAGCTCGTACGGCTCGACGTCCGGCACCACCTGCACGCCGGCGTCCTCGAACGGCGGCCGCCCGTTGCCGAAGCTGTCCTCGAGCACCCACTGGGTGAACGGCTCGCACACCACCGGCCAGCCGTCGTCGACGCCGAAGCGGGCGCGCACCTGCTCCCGGTCGTCGTCCGTGGTCACCGGCGTGATCCGGTCGACCATGCTGTTCGGGAAACGCACCTCGCCGGCCACGTACGACGCCAGCCCGGGGTCGCGCAGCCGCGCGTACGCGACGAAGCTGCGCCTCGCGGCCTCGCCGTTCCCCTGGATGTTGTCGCAGCTCATGATGGTGAAGGGCGGAAGCCCGCGCTCCCGCCGCCGCTCGATGGCCGCCGTGATCAGCCCGAACGTGGTCTTCGGCTTGGCGCCCGGTTGGAGGTCGTGCCGCACGTCCGGGTTGTCGGCCATGAACTCGCCGGTGACCGCGTTGAAGTTGTACCCGCCCTCGGTGACCGTCAGCGAGACGATCCGGATCTCGGGCGAGGCCATCTTCTCGATCACGGCCTCGGGGTCGTCGGGGGCGTACAGGTACTCCACGATCGAGCCGATCACCCGCGCGTCGAGCCCGCCGCCGGGCGCCTTCACCACGAGCGTGTAAAGCCCGTCCTGCGCCCGCAGCACGTCCCGCATCCGCTGGTCGGCCGGCATCACCCCGACCCCACAGATCGCCCAGTCGTACGCCTGGCCCGCGCTCATCAGCCGGTCGAGGTACATAGCCTCGTGGGCGCGGTGGAAACCACCGACCCCGAAGTGCACGATGCCGGCGGTCAGCGCGGACCGGTCGTACGAGGGAACGGAAAGGTCTTTGAGGGAAGCGAGCGTGGCGTCGCTGAGGGGCAGCATCTTCGGTGACCTCCCGGGGGACCTGGTGGCGGTGACCCTCAGCATCCCACCGCGACCCCTAGGTCACCGGCGACCGACACCGTTGATCTTCTGCCCGCCCGCGGTCACGGTCGTCGCCACCGCATTGGGCTTGAGAAGTGCCAGGTAGATGGGGCAACGGGCGGTCCAGGCGTCGGCGAGCTCGCGCAGGCGCTCCTCCGTTTCGGGCGACTCGATGTTGATCTCAATCGCGAGATCGCCCAGATCGGGCACGGCCCCGTCCATGCCGAGCAGCCCGCGGGCGTCGGTGGAGCAGCGGGCGGTCGCGGTGACGTCGTCGATCTTCACGCCGAGCTGCGGGGCCAGCGTGTCGTGCAGGAAGGCGACGGCACAGCCGGCCAGCGCGCCCAGCAGGTACGCGGTCGGGCTCGGCGCCAGGTTGGTGCCGCCGACGGCCGGGGCGAGGTCGGCGTCCCAGTTGAACGGGCCGGCCGACAACCGGGCCCGGCCGTTGACGAGGGTGGCGGTGACGGCCGGCGCGGAACGACCGGCGGACGGGTCGGCGGTGAACTTCTCGATGCTCGCTGCGATGGTCATGCCCCGACGCTAGGTGCGTCCGCCCGGGCGCCGGATCGGTGCTGACACGCAATCGCAGGCCGCCGTGCTGACGGCGTACACGCAGATGAATCAGGCCAGGCCGCGGCGAGCGAGACCGGCGACGGCGGCGGCGCGGCCGGCACGGCCGCTGACGCCCAGTTTCAGATAGGCGTTGGAGAGATGGCGCTCGACGGTGCGCACGCTCAGCACGAGCGACCCGGCGATCGCGCCGTTGTCCAGACCGGCCGCGGCCAGCCGGAGAATCTCCAGCTCGCGAGCGGTGAGATCGGCGAGGTTGAGCAGTTCGGCGTCGGGCGGCTCGGCCTGGTCGCGGTCGGGCGCCAGGAAGGCCGCCAGCTCGCGGACGAAGACCGGCCACGCGGGCTCGCCGGCGAGCAGGATGTGGTTGCGGCTGTCCAGCGGCACGAGCGACGCGCCCGGAATGGTGGTGGCGATCAGCCGGCCCTCGGCGAAGCCCACCGTCTCGTCGCCGAGCGCGTGCAGGACCAGCGTCGGGGCGGTGACCTGCGGCAACAGGGCCGTGACGTCCTCGTTCTGGCGCTGCACGCGAAACTGGTACGCGTTCTCGGTGGAGGTCGACATCCGCTGGAGCGCGTCCACCCACTGCATCTGCGTCTCGTCGGCGCCCGGAATGAGCAAGTTGGTGAAGACCCGCCGGAACGTCGACTGCGGCCGCGCCCAGCCCACTCGGATCAGGCTGGTGAAGGCCTCGAACATCTCGTCGTCCTCGGGGGAGCGGCGGCGGGCCGCGTACGCCCCGAACAGGATCAGCCGGGTGAGCCGCTCGGGATGCGCGGCCGCGTAGGCGATGGCCACCGGGCCGCCCTGCGACATGCCGAGCAGGGCGAACCGCTCGAACCCCGCCGACGCGACGACGGCCTCGAGGTCACCGACGCGAGCCGTCAGCGAGAAGTCATCCACCTGCCAGTCGGACAGCCCGTGACCCCGCTCGTCATACCGGATCACCGTCGCGATCCGGCCGAGGTCGTCGAGGAAGTGCCGCCAGACCGGACTCTGCCAGTCGTATTGCAGGTGCGACAGCCAGCACGAATTGATCAGCAGGGCCGGACCGCTGCCATGCACCGCGTACGCGATCCGCACCCCGTCCGGTGACCGGCAGAACCGGACCTCCTGGGCCATCGTCTTACCTTACGGCCAGGTGGGGCGGCGGCGTTCCACGAAGGCGCGTACGCCCTCCCGGCGGTCGTCGGAGAAGACGGTGGCGCGCCAGGCGGAGTCTTCGATATCCAGTCCCGCCGCGAGGTCGACGTCGAGGCCACGGCGGATCGCGTTGCGGGCGTTGGCCACGGCGACCGGGGAGTTGGCGGCGATCTGCGTGGCCAGTTCGATGGCCGCGTCGCGGTCGGTGCCGGCCGGGACCAGGCGATCGATCAGGCCCAGCCGGGCCGCCTCGGCCGCGGGGACGTGCCGGCCGGTGAGGATCAGGTCGGCGGCCAGGCCGTAGCCGACGCGGCGGGGGAGCAGCTGGGTTCCGCCTCCGCCGGGGACGATGCCGACGCGTACCTCGGGCAGGCCGACGACGGCGGTCTCGTCGGCGACGATCAGGTCGCAGCTCAGGGCCAGCTCGAAGCCGCCGCCGAGGGCGTGGCCGTGCACCGCCGCGACCAGCGGGACCGGCAGGCCGACGAGGCTGCCGAAGGCGCGGCGGAAGACCAGGCGCTGGGCCATGAACTCGGCGTCGGTCATCCGGTCGCGTTCCTTCAGGTCCGCGCCGACGCAGAACACGGTGGGCGCGGCCGAGCTCAGCACGACTGCCCGTTTTTCCTGTACGGCGGCGGTGGCCCGCACCAGATCGGCGGCCAGCTGGGTGGAGAGCGCGTTGCGGGCGGCGACCCGGTTCAGCCGGATCTCGGCGACCGGCCCATGGTCGAGCAGCTCGACGTCCGGCATGCGATCACCCTAGCCCGCGGTCCCGTCCTGGGGCGCGAACACCCGCTCAGGCCGTCGCACGGCCAGGACGGCGATGTCGAGAAACACACGCGGCATGCTGCCGTCCTCGTCGACCCGCTCGGCGAGCACGCGGGAGTCGGGGCCGGAGAGCAGCTCGCTGCGATCGATCGCCAGCCACCAGCGGCGGAAACGGCCGATCCGGCGGTCCCGCAGCAACCGGCCGAACAGCTCACCGGCGGCCTGACCGTCGAGGGCGTCCAGCTTGTCGATCGCGGCGACGCGGGTCGCCGCCCCGGCCGGGCCGGTGGCGATCTCCGACAACGCGGCGCGTGCCTCCGTCTCCGGCAGCATCGGCGCGGCGGCCGCGCGCACCAGCGCCGGGACGCCGCGGTCCGCCGCCAGCGCGGCCACTCTCGGGTCGCCGCGGTCGGCCATCAACTCGACGGCCGCGGCGCGTTGGGCGGCCGGTGCGCCCGGATCCAGCGCGAGCTCGGTCAGCGGCTCGGTCCGGTCGCCGATGCCCAGCGCCACCGTGGCCGCCCGCAGGCGCAGCGCCGGCCGGGAACCGGGCTCGGCGAGCCGTTCCAGCCATTCCATGCCGTCGTCCGGGACGAGCTGGGCGAGCCCGACCGCGGCCCGCATGCGCGAGCGCTGCCGCACCCGGCCGTCGGCGGCCGTACGTCTCAGCAGCTCCGGGCCCTGCGGGTCGCCGAGCGCGGTCAGGGCGATCGCGGCCTCGACGGCGACATGGGAGCCCCGGCGCCGGGTCGACCATCGGCGGAGGATCCCCGCGGACCGTTCGCGGCCGTTGGCGGCGAGCAGATAGCGCAGCTCGATCTGCCGGTACCGCCGGAAGCGGTGCTTCTCCAGCAGCCGCTCGAGCCGGGGCGCCATCTCGGCCCGGCCGGCCTCGAGCAGCCCGGCGAGGGTGGCCGCCTCGAGCGCGGGCGGCTGCGGATGCGCCAGCAGCCACTCCAGGGCCTCGGGCTCACCGAGAGCGGCCAGCCGCCGGGCCGCCGCGAGCCGCACGTGATCCTCGCCGGGCTCGCGGGCCAGCCGGGTCAGCGGCTCCCGGTCGCCGAGGTCGACGCAGCGCGCGGCCGCCCCGTACGCCATCGGGCGGTCCCGGTAGGTCTCGGCGATCAGCCGCAGCGACGCCAGGGCGGCCGGGTCGCGTCGGCCGAAGAGGACACGGGCCGCCGCGTACGCGGTCTGGGAGTTCGAATCGCTCGCGGCGCCGGCGCCGATCCGCCGGAGCAGGCTCGGGTCCCCGGCGTCGGCCAGCGCCGTCGCGAGCTCCACCCGGCGGTGCGGGTCGACGTCGGCGGCCGACGCCATCGCGCGCAGGGGAGTGAGGTCGCCGCCCAGCGCCAGCTGACGGGCGGCCGCCACCCGCTCGCTCTCGGTGGCGCGGGCGTCGGCGAGCCGCCGGGTGAGCGCCTGCCGGGCCAGCTCGCCCAGCGGCCGCTGCGGGGCCGGGACCCCGTCGTCCCAGAGCGGCAGCCGCATGTACGAATCCGGCCGGCCGCCGCGCTCGTCCAGCGTGTCGGCGATCCAGGCGCGCACCACCTCGTCCGCGCTCCCGGCCACCATGTGCAGCAGCTGGAACCCGGCCGCCGGGTCGATGTCGGCGATCCGGTCGGCCACGAGGGCGCGCGTCCACGCGGACACGTCGGAGTCCTTGACGATCGTGGTCATCCGGGCCAGCACGCCGGCGTCGATGCTCAGCTCGCCCAGGATGCGCAGCGCCTCCGGCGCCACGTCGCCCTCGTACGCGACCTGCCACACCAGCGTGTCGACGATCCGGTCGCGGGTCTCCGGCCGTACGGGGATGCCGTCGGCGAGCAGGTCACCGGCGGCGTCCGGCTCGCCGTCGGCCAGCAGCCGCGCGATCAGCTCGTCGGCGTCGGGCCGCCGGGCGATCGCGAACGCGGCGATGCTGCGGGTGGCGGGTTCGGCCCCCGTCGCCACCCAGGCCTCCACGTCGAACTCGGACGCCGCGAAGTACTCGGCGAAGCTCTGGTGCGCGAACACCACCCGGTCTCGTCGCATCGTGCACACGCCGGTGGTGAGCAGCAGGTCGCGCAGGAATCGCTCGGGTTCCGGTCCGAGGCCGTGCGGCGCGTTCGCCTCCATCCACGCGGCGGCCACCTCGGTGAGGCGTACGTCGGAATCGGTGAACCAGGCGTCGCCGCAGGCACGCAGCAACCCGCCCACATGCCCGCGGATGTCGGAGCACAGCCACTCGGCGACCGTGCTGCCGCTGGTCAGCGTGGCCTCGCGGAACCGGTCGAGGGAGCCGCGCCCGTCCAGCAGGTGGTCGACGAACCGGTCGTAGAGGGCGGCCCGGCTCGACGGCAGCGCCCGGTCGTCCGCCGACTCGTAGACCAGCGCCGCGATCGTGGCCAGCAGCGGAACCCGGGCCACCGGACCGAGCCGCGCCCCGGCCACCCGGGCCAGGAAGCGCCCGGCGGTCCGGTCGGCCCGCCGACGGTCGTCGGGGAACCGCGCCGCGAACCACCGATGCGCGAACTCGTCGAGCTCCCGCCGGTCGAAGGGCCGCAGGTCGTACACGCCGACCGAGGGCCCGTGCAGCTCGGCCAGCTCGGGCGCCGCGAGCGGCCGGCAGGTGACCACGAACCGGTACGGCCCCGTCCCGGCGAGCAGCCCCTTGATCTGCCACAGCACGTCGGACCGGTCCGGCGCCGCGACCACCTCGTCCAGCCCGTCGAGCAGCACCCGCCAGGACCGGCCCGCGCCCGGCGCCCGCTCGAACACCTCGGCCGGCAGGTCGACCGCGAGATCCCTTTGCACGGCCCGGGAAAGCGCCTCGGGAAGCCGCCGCCCCACCAGATCGGTGGCCGGCACGACGACCGCGACGTCACCCCGCCGGCGCCGGGCGAGGTCTCCCGCGACGGTCGTCAGGAAGCTGGACTTGCCGGCGCCCGCGTCGCCGAGCAGCACCGCGTGCCGATGCTCGGTGAGGATCTCGGTGGCCTGCACCGTTCGCGGCTTGTCGCCGGCGGAGGGCCCGCCGAGCGAGGCCCGCGACCGCACGTAGAGATCGGTCAGCGCCGGCACGTGCTCGCCGAAGAACCGGTACCGATGCCGCCCGCCCCCGGCGAGCTGGGCCGCGAGCAGCGCGACGATCCGCCGGTCGGGCCGGCGCCGCAGCCGCGTCCCGGCGCGCACGGCGATCCACAACGCGGCCAGCCCGGCCACGGCCCCCACGATGGACGCGACCTTGTCCCCCGTGTCCAGAAACGAGCCCAGCGTGTCCATCGACGGCGATCCTATCGACGGCGCGCGGACGGTCACTGCGTGATCGCGGGTTTGCGACGATGATGGGGCGATGTCGTCGAGTTGGACGGGCGCGGCCGACCTGATCGGCGTCTGTTTCGACGGCTCGGGGCGACCCCGCGGTCAAGCGCGGGCGGCGGCCGTCCTTCGCGAGGCGGGACTGGCCCGGGCGCTGCGCGACGCGACCATGACGGCCGACGTCACGACCCCGCCGCCCGACCCGTCCCGGGGCGCCGGCACGTTCATGAACGAGGCCGCGCTGCTGGCCATGATCGATGATGTCCATCGCCGCGTCCGCGACTCGCTCCGCGCGCGGCGCTTTCCGCTGCTCTACGGCGCGGACTGCGCCGTCCTACTGGGCGCCCTCCCGGCGCTGCGTGACGAGCTGGGCGCGGCCGGCCTGCTCTTCATGGACGCGCACGAGGACGCGACCACCATGGATTCCTCGCCGGACGGTGAGGCCGCCAACATGGAGATCGCGCTCCTGCTCGGACTCACCGGTCGCGATGCGCCGGAGTCGATGCGGCACCGGCTGCCCGCGCTCGACCCCGCCGCGATCGTGATGCTCGGTCAGCGCGACGAACGGTACCGCGAGGCGATCGCGATCCCGTCCATCGCGCCGCGCGTGCGCCTGCACCCGGCCGAGGTTGTGCACGGGCGGGCCGCTCAGCTCGCCGCCGAAGCCGCCGAGCACCTCGACCGGACCACGCCCGGGTGGTGGGTCCACATCGACCTCGACGTTCTCCGGGGCGACGAGTTCCCGGCCTGTGCCGCGGCGAGCGACCCGGCCATGCCGGGCGGGCTCGGCTGGCCGGAGCTCACGACCATCGTCCGCCGGGCGCTGACCAGCCCGAAATGCCGAGGACTCGGCGTCGGGGTCTACAACACCGATCTGGACCCGGACCGCCGGGCGGCCCGGCGCATCGTGCAGTTCCTCGGGGAACTCGCCGGCGCCCCGCACCCGATGACTCAGGCCGACAGCACGTAGATCCGGGGGTTCAGCTTGCCGATCATCTGGTACACGCCCCAGAGGCTGTCGGTGAGCAGGTATTCGTAGGCGATGGTGCCGAAGCGCTCCTCGAAGGCCGCGCGGTTGCGCAGCAGCCGGGACACCCAGAGCAGTTGCTCGGAGGTCTTGTTGAGGCCGTCTTCCTCGGCGCGCTCGCGTGTCTCGCCGTGCAACTGAATGCATTGCGCGATGGTCAGGCCGGAGCCGGTGATCGCGGCCTCGATCCGCTGCGGGTCGAGGCTGGTGGCGTGGATCCCGGCCGGGGGCCACATGAACGCCGCCTCGGCCGGTGTGAGCCAGTCGGTGGCGGTCATCTGGAACACCAGCGCCCGGCCGCCGGGCTTGAGGACCCGGCGGAACTCGCCGAACACCGTTTCAAGATCCTCGACATGCACCAGTACGTCCCGGCACCAGATCAGATCGACCGAGCCGCTGGGGTCGGTCAGCTTCTCGGCGACGCCCTCGTCGATGCGGACCCGCGCGGCGGCCTCCGGGTCGTCGGCCGCGAACGCGGCGAGGTCGCGGGCGGCGTTGTCCAGATTACGGCGGACCGGCTCGACGCCCCGCACCGTGAACCCGAAACGACGCGACAGCTCGAAGCTGTACCGCCCGTCGCGAGCGCCGACGTCCAGCACGGTCGAGCCCGGCGGCAGGCCGGTCTCCGCGACCAGGTCGAACAACAGCTGGTTCAGGGACCGGGGCGACAGGCTCTCGTTGAGCGCCGCCTCGACCTCCTCGTCGTCGAACGTGTCGCCGTAGACCTCGTCGACGCTGCGAAAGACCCGGGGCGCGGGGGTGTCAGTCATGGCCGCAGCTTAGGAACGGCGACGCCGGCACACCACGGAGTTTCGCCGCATCGACTCAGTCCGCGTGGACGGCCAGGACCGAGATGCGGTGGCCGGCCGGGCCGTCGGTGATCAGGTAGGTGGCGGTCGGGCGGTTGAACTCGGTGCCGTCGGCTCGCTGCCAGGAGAAGGTGCCGCGGTAGAGGGCGGACTTCGCGTTGATCGGGGTGATCGTGAAGTCGAGGACCTCGGTGTGGTGGTAGCCGGCCTGGCGCATCGCCTCGATCTGCGGGGCTACGCCGGCGACGATCCGCGGGCCGCCGGCCAGGGGGAAGTAGCCGCCGTCGGTGGTGATCAGCAGCGGGTCACCGTAGTAGGCGAGCAGCGCCTCCGTCCCGGTCTCGCCCCGGCCGCAGGCCGCGTAGGCCGCCAGGTACTCCCCGAACCACCGCTCGACATCGTCAGTGTCCACAATCGCTGATCATATCGCCGCCACCCTCGGATTACCCGCAATTCTGATCCTCGTACAAATTTTCGAATCGTTTATTGGCTGTTCGACGGATGGCATTCCGGCTCTTTCTTCCGGCCGCTGAACTCGTGCTGACCAGGTGTTTCGTGGTTCGCCAACTCGCGCATTACGGGCTTCTGGCGATCATGTCGAGGGGTGCGGTAGTGTCCGCGTTGCTGCTTTCGCAGATCAATTTCCTGCGCCTTTTCCAGCAATTATCGCCATGGGTGAACAGGTGGTCACGCACGCGATTGTGGGGTGAGGTTTTGCTGACCCGCATCGGAGCGCCCGGGTCGATGGGGAGCGCCCGGCCGATCGACCGCCAGCGGGTCGACGAGGCCGTCGCGCGCGACCTGGGCATCCACAGCGCGATCACCACGCCCGACGCGATCGACGAGCTCCCGACGTACGTGGAACGCGATTTTGATTTCAGGCTCCGCGCGGCGCTCGCCCCCAATGTCGACCGGGGACCGTTCGTCGTCATGCTCGGCTCCTCGTCGACCGGCAAGACGCGATCGCTGTACGAGGCGGTCCGCGAGATGTATCCGGACTGGTGGCTGATCCAGCCGCCGCACGCGGGGTACCTGCTCGAGCTCAAGAACGATCCGCCGGGCCGGACCGTCTTCTGGCTGGACGAGCTGCAGCAGTACCTCGGCGGTCGCGAGCCGCTCACCGCCGAATGCGTACGCACCCTGATCCGCCGCGGGAACGTCGTGGTCGGCACGGTGTGGCCCAGCCAGCTCGGCAACCTGACGTCGGCGTCGGAGGACATCCGGAGGCTGATGAGGAGCGCGGTCCAGATCAGTGTCCCGGCCGAGCTGACGACCGCCGAGCTCAACCAGGCGCGCGGCGTCGCCGAACGCGACAGCCGGATCCGTCAGGCCCTCGACACCCGCGACGCCGGGCTGACCCAGGCTCTCGCCGGCGGTCCGGCCCTGGTCATGGCCTGGGAACAGCCCGCCAACCCGTACGCGAAAGCGATCATCACGGCCGCCGCGGACGCCCATCGCCTGGGGGTGCACGCGCCGCTGAGCGAGGAACTTCTGGCCCGGGCGATGTTCGGCTACCTGCAGCCGAAACAGCGGGTGGAGCCGGCCCGGGTGTGGATCGAGGAGGCGAAACCGCATGCGACCAAGCCCCTGTACGGCGACGTCTCTCCGCTGTCGCCGGTCGACGGCGGAGAACCGGGCAGTCTTGCCGGCTACGTCGTCGCCGACTATCTCGCCCAGCATCTGCGGCGGGTCCGGCGGACCGCACCGGTGCCCGGCGAGGCCTGGCAGGCGTTCGTCCGGGGGATGGACCGCCCGTCGGACCTGCGCCGCCTCGCCGACGCCGCGCTGGCCCGGATGCGCTACTGCTACGCCGAGCCGGCGCTGCGCCGGCTGGCCACCGACGGCCACGATGCGCAGGCGGCGATTGAACTGGCCGACCTGCTGATCCGGCAGGGCCGGTTCGAGCCGGCCGTCGATGTCCTGCGCCGCCGGCACGACGCCGACCCGGGCGACGACGCGATCAAGCGCCGACTCGCTCGGGCCGAGGAGCTGTGGGACCGGATCGAGAAACTACGTCTGGCCGCCGAAGCCGGGAACCCGGCCGCCCGCGATCGGATCGAGGAGATCCTGGTCGACTGCGGTCTGAGCGACGACCTGCGGATGCGGGAGGAACAGGGCGACCTGATCGCGGCCGAGCGCCTGGTCGAGCGCCTCGCCGACCGCGGCTGCGTCGCCGAGATCCACGAGCGGGCCGATCAGGGCCAGGTCTTCGCCGGCGAGGCGCTGGCCGATCTCTACGTCGCCTGGGGCGACATCGACCGGCTCCGCGCCCGGGCGAAGAAGGGCGACCGCACGGCCGAGCGGCGCCTGTCGCGGGTGCGCTCGGCCAAGGCCCGCGCCGCCGCCGCGGCGATCGAACGGGAGGAGCTGCGCGCCGCCGTCGACGAGGGCAAGCCCGAGGCCGCGGTACAACTGTCCGCGTTGCTGTTCGAGCTTCGCGACCTGGACGGCCTCACCGCCGAGCTGGACGCCGGCACCGAGGGCGCGGCCGACCGCCTCCTGGCCCTGCACACCGCGACGAACACGCCGCCCGAGTGGACGGCGCGCCTGCGGGCCTACGGCCTGAACGCTGACGGGTCGGAACTGCTCGGCCCCGACACCTTCCCACAATGACCTCTCCCCTGAAAGGACCCTTGATGTCGGACGACCTGACGCCCTCGGACTACGCGATCCTGCTGCTGCTCCGGAACGAGGATCGGGAGATCTCCAACACGGAGCTCGACGAGATTTACGGGTTCCGGCTCACGGGGTCGCTGTACGCGAAGCTCAACGGACTCGGCTACATCATCTCGAACACCCAGCACCGCCCCTACCGGCACCTCCTCTCCTCCAAGGGCGTCAAGATCGTCGGGCGGCCGCTGGAGATCGACGAGGCGCAGGTCGACGCCACCGAGAAGCGCACGATCAAGGAGCGGATCCTCTGGGCCGCGCTCGCGGCGGAGCACCGGAAAAATGCCGATGCGCCGGCCGTCGACAAGACTCCCGCTCCGGACACCCGCAGCCTGGACGAGCGGGTTCGTGACGCATACGACCAAGTGTCGGTGCGCGCGGGCGAGTGGGTGGATCTCACCGCGATCCGGCCACTGCTGCCCGACGTGCCCAAGGCCGAGCTCGACCGGGCCTTGGAGAAGATGCTCGACTCGCCCGACGTCCGGCTCGACCCGGAGGTCCACCGGCACCGCCTCGGCAAGGAGGAAAAGGCGGCGGCCGTCCGGATCGGTGGCGAGGACAGGCACAAGTTGGCGATCGGGCTGCGATGATCGAGAAGGAGCGCGCCGCCCTCGCCGCACTGCGATTCAACTGGATCCAGGCGCCGGACGACGTGTGGCGGGACTCGCCCTTCCACGTCGACGGTCTGCATCCGACGGTGGTCCAGGACGTGCTCGACGGCATCGCCGAGGCTGAGGCGAGTGCCGACACCAATCCGGTCGGGCTCGCCCTGCAAGGCCCGGCCGGTTCGGGCAAGACGCATCTGCTCGGCTGGGTCCGCGAACGGGTTCAGCATCGTGGCGGCTACTTCTTCCTGATCGGTCTGCTCGACAGCCGGAACTTCTGGGACGGGGTTCTCCTGTTCGTCATCGAGGGGATGGGTCGCCCGGTCCTCGGTGACGAGACACAGCTGACGCTGCTGCTACGCCGGCTGTCCGCGCGGGTCGGCGCGCCCCGGACCGCCCGCCGTGCGGTGATGGGAGAGACGGAACTGACCCGTGACGCCCTGGACGCCTTCATCGACGGGCTTCGGCACTACGAGCCGCACGTCGCTCTCCAATGCCGGGACACCGCGCGGGCCCTGGCGTTGCTGGCCTCCGACGACGAGGAGCATCAGGACATCGCGGACAGCTATTTCGCGTGCGGTGAGGAGACGGTGCCGGGAGAACGCCGGGCCTGGGGCATCCGGTCGCGCCCGCGCACGCACCAGGACATCGTCAAGGACATCTCCTGGCTGCTGGCGCTCACCGGCCCCACGGTCATCGCCTTCGACCAGCTGGACACGCCGATCGCGCAATCGTTCATCCAGGAGGAACTGGCCAAGGTCTCGAAGGAGGCGGTCGATCTCCACGCGTCGAACGTCGTGGCCGGATTCGCCACCGGTCTCATGGACCTTCGGGAGACGACTCGGCGGACCCTCACCCTCACCACGACCCTCGCCTCGACCTGGACCATGCTCGAGGACCGGGTGCCCACGTCCTTCGCCGACCGGTTCCGCAACAATCTGGCCTTCCGCGGGATCCGGAGCGCGGAGCTCGCCCGGCAGATCGTCGAGAAGCGGTTCACGGCGCGGTACGCCTCGGTCGGGTTCGAGCCGCCGTACCCGACCTGGCCGGTCCGGCCGGAGGTCTTCGGCGAGGCCCTCAACTACACGCCGCGCCGGCTGCTCGTCGACATCAACCGGCACGTCCGCAAGTGCCTGCTCGACGACGAGGTCCGGGAGCTGACGAGCCTCGCCGACGTGCCGGCCGAGGACCAGGCCGTCCAACCGGCGGCGAGGATGGCGCCGGTCGTGCCGGACGAGGCGATGCGGCGCATCGAGGACCGGTTCGAGGAGTTGAAGCGTACGGCCGATGTCACGTCGCCGCTGGAGCACGACACCGAGGACCGATGGTTCCCCCTCCTGCTCACGGCCGGACTCAACGCCTGGATCGCCGAGCGGGGTGACGCCGGCCGGGCGTTCAGCGTGGATCCACCGCCGAGCGCCAAGGCCGACCTGCACGCGCGGCTGCGACGGGCTCTCGGCGACGAGGACGAGGACGATGTCGGCGCCGAGGACCAGGTGCACTGGTCGTTCCGGGCGATCAGCGACACCCACCACGGCACGGCCGCCCTGCACCGGATCCGCCGGGCCCGGACGGCGGCCGGTCTCAGCGCCGACGTACCGAAGCGGAAGCTCTTTTTGATTCGCAACGGCCCGTGGTCGACGTCCGCGAAAACCCGGGAGGTCGTCGCCGATCTGGCGGCCGACGGCGGGGTGACGCTGAGCATCGACGAGGCCGACCTGCGGGTGCTCGCCGCCCTGCACGGGCTGCGCCAGGAGAACCCGGCCGAGCTGCAGGCATGGCTGGTGCGCGAGCGCCCGACCCAGCAGCTCACCCTGTTCAAGGAGGCACTCGCCGACGTCGACTCGTGGCCGATACCGGCCGTGGCCCGGCGGGAGGTCCCGGCGGCGGGGTTTCCGATCGGGCGTGCCTGCGGCGACGACAGCGTTCCCGTGCCGATCACCCTGGAGGCTCTGCGTAAGCACGGGGCGATCTTCGCCGCGTCGGGGTCCGGGAAGACGGTGCTGATCCGGCATCTCGTGGAGGAATGTGCGCTGCTCGGCGTCTCGGCGATCGTGCTCGATCCGAACAACGACCTGGCGCGGCTCGGTGACGCCTGGCCGGAACCGCCGGAACGCTGGCGGGCGGGCGACGCCGAACGCGCCGCGGAGTATCTGGCCGGCACCGAGGTCGTGGTGTGGACCCCGCGCCGGGAGACGGGCCGGCCGCTGAGTTTTCAGCCGCTGCCCGACTTCGCCGCGGTGCGCGACGACCCCGACGAGTTCGCGGCGGCCGTCGAGGCGGCCGCTTCGGCGCTGGCGCCACGGGCCAACGTCGTGGGCCGCGCGCAGAAGGCCCACCTCGGGCTGGCCGTCCTGCGCAAGACGATCGAGTACTACGGACGGCAGGGCGGAAGCAGCCTGCGCGGACTGATCGAGCTGCTCGGCGACCTGCCCGACGGGGTCAGCGAGCTGGCCGACGCCGGCAAGATCGCGTCGGATCTCGGGCAGACGCTCACCGCGTCGATGGACAACGATCCGATGTTCGGGGGGAGCGGGACGCCGGCCGACCCGGGGATCCTGCTCACGCCGTCGGCCGGGAAGCGGGCCCGGATCTCGGTGATCAGCATGATCGGGCTGAACGACGAAGCCCGGCAGAGTTTCGTCAATCAGCTGCAGATGGGCCTGTTCGCGTGGATCAAGAAGCATCCGGCCTCGGACCGGCCGCTGCTCGGCCTGCTGGTCATGGACGAGGCGCAGAACTTCGCGCCGTCGGGAGCGATGACCGCCTGTACGCAGAGCACGCTCGCCCTCGCCGCGCAGGCCCGGAAGTACGGCCTCGGGCTGCTCTTCGCGACCCAGGCGCCCAAGGGCCTGCACAATCGGGTCTCCGGCAACGCCGCGACGCATCTGTTCGGGCGGATGACCGTGTCGGCGCAGATCGCCGCCGCCCAGGAGATGGCCCGGGCGAAGGGCGGGGACGTGCCGGACATCGGCAGTCTCACCTCGGGCGAGTTCTACGTGGCGCTGGAGGGCGAGCCGCCGCAGAAGATCAACACCCCGCTCTGCCTCAGCCACCACCCGAGCAGCCCGCTCACCGACGAGGAGGTCATGGAACGGGCCCGGCGCCCTCTTTAGCGGTGGACAGACGAACGGCGCGGCCCCAAGTGCCGGGGACCGCGCCGTTCTCTTCCGTAGGTCAGGCCGCGACAGGAGCCTGCTCGACGGAGGTGGGAGTGCCGGAGCCGCCGGACAGGTGGCGCAGGTACGCCGGCAGGGTCAGGAACTCGGGGCAGGTGCGCTCGGTGAGCAGGACCGTCAGCAGCGTGCGGGCCTGCCCGAACCGGCGGGCCGCGTCCTCGTCGAGGGCGCCGGTCTCGCTGAGGACGTCCAGCTCCTCGCGCAGCATCCGGGTGACCAGGGCGGCCGAGACCGGCACGCCGTAGTCGGTCGGGGTGCTCGCGTGGATCCACTGCCACAGCTGGGCGCGGCAGATCTCGGCCGTGGCCGCGTCCTCCATGAGACCGCCGAGCGCCACCGCGCCGCGACCGTCGAGCCAGGCCGCGATGTAGCGCAGCGCGACGCTGACGTTCGTACGCAGCGCCACCTCGCTCACCTGGACGCCGATCGCCTTCACGTCCAGCAACTCGGTGGCGGTGACCCGCACGTCGTCGCGCTTGCGGACGATTTGGTGCGGCTCGTCGCCGAGCCACTGGTCGAACACGTCGCGGCAGGTCGTCACCAGGCCGGGGTGCGCCACCCAGGAGCCGTCGAAGCCATCGCCGACCTCGCGCCGCTTGTCCTGGCGCACCTGGTTGAGGGCGCGCTTGGCGGCGACCGGGTCGCGGCTGGGCACGACCGCGGCCATGCCGCCGATCGCGTGGGCGCCGCGGCGGTGGCAGGTGCGGACCAGCAGTTCCGTGTACGCCCGCATGAACGGCGCGGTCATCGTGACCTGGGACCGTTCCGGGAGGACGACGTCCGGCCGGTTCTTGATCATGCTGAACAGGTAGTCCCAGCGGCCCGCGTTCAGGCCGGCCGAGTGCTCACGCAGCTCGTACAGGATCTCGTCCATCTCGAACGCCGCGGTGATGGTCTCGATCAGCACCGTGGCGCGTATGGTGCCGCGCGGGATGCCGAGCTGCTCCTGCGCGAAGACGAACACGTCGTTCCAGAGGCGGGCCTCCAGGTGCGACTCCAGCTTCGGCAGGTAGAAGTACGGGCCGGAGCCCCGGTCGAGCTGTCGCTGCGCGCAGTGGAACAGGTAGAGCCCGAAGTCGAACAGCGAGGCGGAGACGGCCCGGCCGCCGATCCGCAGGTGGCACTCCGGCAGGTGCCAGCCGCGGGGCCGGACCATGATCGTCGGGATCTCGTCGCCGACCTTGTACTCGCGCCCGTCGGCCGCCGTGAAGTCCAGCTTGCCGTCCAGCGCGTCGCGCAGGTTGGCCTGGCCGAGGACCACGTTCTCCCAGGTGGGCGAGGTCGCGTCCTCGAAGTCGGCCATCCAGACCTTCGCGCCCGAGTTGAGCGCGTTGATGGTCATCTTCCGGTCGGGCGGGCCGGTGATCTCGACCCGCCGGTCGGTCAGGTCCGGTGCCGCGGGCGCCACCTGCCACGAGGTGTCATCCCGGACGGCCTTCGTCGACGGCAGAAAATCCAGTTCCTCGGTACGCGTGGTCCGCCGGCGCCGGCGACGCTCCAGCAGCTGCACCCGGCGAGCGCCGAACTCCCGGTCGAGCGCGACGACGAACGCCACGGCCTCGGGGGTCAGGATCTCGGAGTAGCGGCCTTCCGTCGTACCGGTGATGGTGACTTCTTCGTTGCCCATCAGAACTGCTCCGCTTCCGTCGAGCCCTTGAGGGCGGTGGTCGAGCTGTCCGGGTTGAGCGCCGTGGACACCGCGTCGAAGTAGCCGGTGCCGACCTCGGCCTGGTGCTTGGTCGCGGTGTAGCCGTCCGCCTCCGCGGCGAACTCCGCCTCCTGCAACTTCACGTACGCGGTCATGCCGGTCTCGGCGTAGCCGCGGGCCAGCTCGAACATCGAGTGGTTGAGCGCGTGGAAGCCGGCCAGCGTGACGAACTGGAACTTGTACCCCATCGCGCCCAGCTCCTTCTGGAAGCGGGCGATGTCGGCGTCGTCCAGGTTCTTCTTCCAGTTGAACGACGGCGAGCAGTTGTACGCCAGCATCTTGCCGGGGTGCTCCTTGTGCACCGCCTCGGCGAAGTCGCGGGCGAAGTCGAGGTCGGGCTTGCCGGTCTCGACCCAGAGAAGATCCGCATAATCCGCGTACGCGACACCGCGCGCGATGGCCGCGTCGGCGCCCGGGCGCACCCGGAAGAAGCCCTCGGCCGTACGCTCGCCGGTGAGGAACGGCTTGTCCCGCTCGTCCACGTCGGTGGTGAGCAGGTCGGCCGCGAGCGCGTCGGTCCGGGCGATGACCAGCGACGGAACGCCGAGCACATCGGCGGCGAGGCGAGCGGCGTTCAGCGTACGGACGTGCTGCTGGGTCGGGATGAGCACCTTCCCGCCGAGGTGGCCGCACTTCTTCTCGCTGGCGAGCTGGTCCTCCCAGTGCACGCCGGCCGCGCCCGCGACGATCATGGCCTTCATTAGCTCGAACGCGTTCAGCGGGCCGCCGAAGCCGGCCTCTGCGTCGGCGACGATCGGGGCGAACCAGTCACGCTCGTACCGGCCGGCCGCGGTGTCGATCTGGTCGGCGCGCATCAGCGCGTTGTTGATCCGGCGGACCACGGCGGGCACCGAGTTGGCCGGGTACAGGGACTGGTCCGGGTAGGTGTTCCCGGAGAGGTTGGCGTCGGCCGCGACCTGCCAGCCGGAGAGGTAGATGGCCTTGAGGCCGGCCCGCACCTGCTGGACCGCCTGGCCGCCGGTCAGCGCGCCCAGCGCATTGATGTAGTCCTCGCTGTTGAGCAGCTCCCAGAGCCGCTGCGCGCCGCGCTCGGCCAGCGTGTGCCGCTCCTGGACGGTGCCGCGCAGCTTGATCACATCCTGCGCGGTGTAGCTGCGCTTGATGCCGAGCCACCGGGGATCGCCGGCCCACGCCCGAGTGAGGTCCGCTGCGGTACCGCCCCTGACTTCGGTCAGCTGATCAGTCATCGGATATCCCTTTCCTGCCCTGTCGCGCCTGCTTCGTGTGGAAGAAGCGGTGGAAGAATTCGACTGTCGCGTACGCCGCAAGGGGTCCGGGAGGCATTTGTGAACAGAAGAAACGCAGAATTTCTGCTAGCGTCAAACCCGTGACCGCTTCGCTCCCCGACGCCTCCGTCGACCTCGTGACCCTCGGCCAGCGCCTGCGCCACCAGCGCAAATCCAAGGGCCTGACCCTCGAGCAGCTCAGCGAGGCGGTCGGCCGGGCGCCGTCGCAGCTGTCGCTGATCGAGAACGGCAAGCGCGAGCCGAAGCTGTCGGTCCTGCAGGCCATCGCCGCCACCCTCGGCGTACCGCTGCAGGATCTTCTGCGTCCCGAGGCGCCCAGCCGACGCGCCGGGCTCGAGATCGAGCTCGCTCATTTTCAACACGAGCAGGCGTACGCCCAATTGGGGTTGCCCTTGGTTCGCGGCGGCCGGCGGCTGCCGGCGGATGCGCTCGAAGCGCTCGTGGGTCTGCACCGTGAGCTGGGCCGGGTGCTGGCCGAGCAGAGCGCGACGCCCGAGGTCGCCCGGAAGGCGAACGCGCAGCTGCGGGTCAACATGCGCGAGCGCGACAACTACTTCCCCGAGATCGAGGCGGCGGCCGCCCGGGTGCTGCAGTCGGTGCGGTACACGACGGGGCCGCTGTCGCAGCGCGGCATCCTCGACATCGCCGCGTCACTGGGCTTCTCGTTGCACTACGTGAACGACCTCCCCGGCTCGACACGCTCGGTGACCGACCTGAAGAACCGGCACATCTACCTGCCCCAGGTCGCCAGCGGCAAGGGGCACGACCCGCGGGCGGTGGTGCTGCAGACCCTCGGGCACTTCGTGCTCGGCCACAACGACCCGGCCGACTACGGCGACTTCCTGCGCCAGAGGGTCGAGGCGAACTACTTCGCGGCGGCGCTGCTGATGCCGGAGACGTTCGCGGTCGAGTTCCTCAAGGAGGCCAAGGCCGACCGGGCCCTGGCCATCGACGACTTCCGCGACGCGTTCGGCGTCTCCTACGAGACCGCCGCGCACCGCTTCACCAACCTGGCGACCCACCACTTCGGCATCCCGGTGCACTTCACGCGCGTGCACGAGAACGGCATCGTGTACAAGGCGTACGAGAACGACGGTGTCCGTTTCCCGTCGGACGTGACCGGCGCGATCGAGGGCCAGCCGATCTGCCGCAAGTGGGCGTCGCGCACCATCTTCCAGTCCGACAACCCGTACTCGTCGTTCTACCAGTTCACCGACACGTCGGCGGGCACGTACTGGTGCACCGTCCACATCGAATCGACCCGCTCCGGCGAGTTCTCGGTGACCGTCGGGACGCCGTACGAGCACGCCCGCTGGTTCCGCGGCGGCGACACCACTCGGCGTACGGTCTCCCGCTGCCCGGACCCCGACTGCTGCCGGCGCCCCCCGGCCGATCTGGTGCGGCGGTGGGCCGGCAGCGCCTGGCCGAGCGCGCGGGTCCACTCCCACCTGCTGGCCGCGCTGCCGCCGGGCACCTTCCCCGGCGTCGACAGCCAGGATGTGTACGAATTCCTGGAGCGCCGCGCGTAGAAGCTCAGCCCAGGCGCGTCTGCCGGCGGTACTGACCGGGTGCTACCCCGTGCTCACGCTTGAACGCCTTGCCGAAGGCGAACTCCGACGCGTACCCGGCCCGCTGCGCCACGCTCTGCACCGGCTTGTCGCTCTCGCGCAGCATCCGTGCCGCCAGCGACATCCGCCACCAGGTCAGATAGCCCAAGGGCGGCTTGCCGACCATCGCGGTGAACCGTCGCGAGAACGCCGCACGCGACAGCCCCGCCGCCGACCCCAGCGCCTCGACCGTCCATTGCCTCGCGGGCTCCTCGTGCATGCGACGCAGCGCCGTCATCACCGCCGGATCGCTCCAGACGGCCGCCGCCTCCGACTCGGCGAGCCAGGCCCGCACGATGTAGAGCAGCATCACGTCCAGCAGCGCCGACACCACCGCCGAGCTGCCGTGATCGGGGCCGGCGACCTCGTCGCCGAGCAGGCCGACCGCGGCCCGCAGCGGCGACCGATGGCCGAGCCGCGCGGGCAGGTGGATGACGTCGGGCAGCTCCGCGAACAGGGGGTGCGGCCGGCTCTGATCCAGGGTGTACGCCCCGCACAGCAGGACCGTCGTGGCGCGGTCATCGGCGACCGGCCTGACCGAGGCGAGCGAGGCCGAGGGCACGTCCACCAACGATGTCGACGGGCTGTCGGCCAGCGCGTGCCCGCACCCGTGCGGCAGGCACACCACATCACCGACGCCGAGTGCGATTGCCGGGCCCTCGGGCGGAATCAGCCAGCACGTGCCTTCCAGGACGACGTGAAAGCCGGCGCCCGAGAACGGCTCGGCCCGCACTCCCCACGGCGCCCGCTTGCGGATCTCGGCCGAGTGCGGGCGCCCGGTGCGCATCGCCCCGATCGCGTCGCTCAGCACGTCCATCGCCAGATCGTATCGCTCGACTCGGTCCGGCGAGACGACCAGACATGAATGGGAGACGGAAAGCCATGTTTCGCCGACTGTGGTCTTCCTACGCTCCCACCATGACCCATTACACCGCGATCGCCACCTCCACCGGCCGCGACGGCCGCGCCTACAGCTCGGACGGAAGGCTCGACGTCGGCCTGGCCCTCCAGAAGGAGCTGGGCGGCACCGGCGACGGCACCAACCCCGAGCAGCTGTTCGCCGCCGGCTACGCCGCGTGCTTCGCCACGTCCATGCAGCTGGTGGCGAGGCGCAAGCACCTCGACGTCACCGGCCTTTCCGTCACCGCCGAGGTCGGCCTGCTCCCGAACGGGCAGGGCGGCTTCCGTCTCGAGGTCACCCTGCGCACCAAGCTGCCCGAGAACCTGCCGTCCGAGGTCGCCGACGACCTTCTCGAGGCCACGCACCAGGTCTGCCCGTACTCGAACGCCACCCGCGGCAACATCCCGGTGGAGTTGTGCACGGACCGGTCCTGAACGGGGCCGGTCGCCTTTCAGCGCCGTGTCAGCCCGGCTCCAGCGCCCGTTGCGATGCTCCCGACGACAGACGGCGACCGGGTCGGACACGGCCGCCCGCGCAACGGAAGGACACCCATGTACCGCATTCTCGGCAGCGCCGCAGCGGTGGCGGCGGCGCTGGTCCTGGCGGCTCCGGCGGCCGCGGTCGCGGACACGACGACCGATTACTCGATCAACTTCAGCAAGACCACGGCTACGGTGCGGGCCGGCGGCCTCGCGTCCAATCTGGTCACCTTCACCGTGGTGCCCAAGCTGGAGGACACCCGGGTGACGCTGAGCGTGACCGGCCTGCCCGGCGGTGCCACGCCGCTGTTCTCTCCGGCCAGGCCTTTCCTCGACGGCCGGTCGAGTCTTTTCATGACCACCTCGTCGTCGACACCGACCGGGTCGTACACGGTCACCGTCAGCGCGGTCACCGCCGGCAGCAAGCCGATCAGTCACTCGGCCAGCTTCGGGCTCACCGTCACCGGTGGCTGAGTGAATTCGGCGGGGCAGGTTCCAACGCCGCGGGCATCACGCCCGCGGCGTTGTCGTGCGGCCACCTGATGTTGACTTGGGCATCCGTAAGTCGTAGCTTTCGTTAGTGGCGACTTTCAAAGGCCATCTGGGCTGGGAAGCGCTGGGAGATCCCAGCCGGTTCGCCATCGTGCAATGTCTGGCCGAGCGGCCGCGCGCGGTCGGGGAGCTCGCCGATCGGCTCCCGATCAGCCGGCAGGCCGTGTCCCAGCATCTGCAGGTGCTCAAGAGCGCCGGGCTGGTCACCAACCGGGCCGAGGGAACCCGCCGGGTCTACCGGTTGAACCCGGCCGGGGTGGCCGCCCTGAAGGACCAGCTGGACATGTTCTGGCGCCGGGCGCTGGACGGTTACCAGGACGTCGTCGAGGACGCCGAGGAGAATTCATGACGCAGGCAGACATGGTGGTGCGGCAGGAGATCGTGGTCGATGCGCCGCTCGAGAGGGCCTTCAGCGTGTTCACCGACCGGTTCGGTGACTTCAAACCACCGGAGCACAACCTGCTGCCGGTGCCGATCGCCGAGACGGTGTTCGAGCCGAAGGTCGGCGGGCACATCTACGACCGCGGCACCGACGGCACCGAATGCCGGTGGGCGCGGATCCTGGCCTACGACCCGCCGCATCGGGTGGTGTTCAGCTGGGACATCGGACCGAGCTGGCAGGTCGAGGCCGACCCGGAGCACACCAGCGAGGTTGAGGTGACCTTCACCGCCGAGACCCCGGACCGGACCCGCGTCGCGCTGGAGCATCGCCATCTCGACCGGCACGGCCCCGGCTGGGAGTCGGTCCGCGACGGCGTCGGCCACGACCAGGGCTGGCCGCTCTATCTCCACCGCTATGCCGGCCTGTTCGGACCGGGCAGCCGCCGTGCCTGATGAGAAGCGCGCCGTATATGGGACTCTGGTGGACCGCATCCTGAATGGGCCGCGCGAAACGACCGCGGAGCAGCGCGCCCATGCCTTCGAGAACGCCCGCGTCGGCCCGGCCCTCGACCCGCTGCTCGGCAAGGTCGCGACCAGCCCGACCCGAATCACCGACGCGGATTTCGAGGTGGCCCGGGCGGCGGGCTTCGGTGAGGATCAGCTCTTCGAATTGGTGATCGCTTCCGCGGTGGGACAGACGACCCGCATGTACGACGCCGCGTTGGCGGCGCTCGAGGAGGCATCCGGCTGATGCGTCCCGAGGTTCTTAACGGCGGCTACAAGCCGGCAACCAAGCTTCTCTTCGCGGTCGTCCGGCTGTTCTCCGGCCGGCCGCTGCCGGACGCCGCCAAGCTGGTCTTCTACCGCCCGGACTTCTACGGCGATCCGTCGAAACGCTTCACCCACCTGGCGATGCGCGGGCCTTCGGCCTGGTCGGTGGGCGATCGGGAGCTGATGGCGGCCGTCGTGTCGCGGGCCAACGCGTGCGCGTTCTGCATCGGCGCGCACACCGCCACCTCGGAGCAGGCGTACGCGGACCGCCCGCGGGTCCGGGCGGTGCTGGCCGACCTGGAGACGGCTCCGATCGAGGACGGGCTGCGGGCGACGCTGCGCATGGTCGACAAGCTGACCCGCGAGGGCACGGTCGGCGCCACGGACATGCGACAGGTCCTGGCCGCGGGCGTTTCGCGGCAGCAGGTCGAGGACGCGCTGGCCGTTTGCGCCGCGTTCAACATCACCAACCGGCTCGCCGACGCGTTCGAGTTTCGGGTGCTCGACGAGGAGGGCTTCGCGGCTGGCGCCAAGTTCCTGCTCAAGCGCGGCTACCAATGAGGTTTCAGGCCGCGCCGTACCGGACCGAATTCCCATCAAACGAGTTTGATGTATTATCGGCCGGTGAGCCAGGACCGTAGAGACGGTACTGATCTGCCGGCGTTCCTTTCGGCCGCCGGGCACCCGGTGCGGTGGCGCCTGCTGGGCGCGCTGGCCCGCGGTGATCGGCAGGTGCACGAACTGACCGCGCTGCTGGGCGAGCAGCAGAGCCTGATCTCCTACCACCTCGGCCTGCTGCGTAAAGCGGATCTGGTTCGGGCTCGCCGCAGCTCCGCCGACGGCCGCGACATCTACTACCGGCTCGACCTTTCGCATTGCGGGCAGCTTTTGGCAGCGGCGGGCGGGGCGTTGCACCCGGGCCTGCGACTCACTGCGCCGCCGGCGCCAACGGCACCGGCCGGGGCGGCACCGACTCGAGTCCTCTTCCTGTGTACCGGCAACAGCTCGCGATCGCAGATGGCCGAGGCGCTGCTGCGCCGGCGATCCGGTGGCCGGGTGATGACGTTCAGCGCCGGCAGCCGACCCAAACCGATCCATCCCGACGCGGTGACCACCATGGCCGAGCGGGGCATCGACCTGGCTACCGCCCGGCCGAAACACCTCGACGAATTCGCCGGGCAGCGCTTCGACTGGGTGATCACCTTGTGCGATCGGGTCCGGGAGGTATGCCCCGAGTTCCCCGGCCACCCGGTGACGACGCACTGGAGCATCCCCGACCCCGCCGCTGACCCCGACGGCCGGCCCGCGTTCGATCGCGTCGCCGCCGAGCTCACCGACCGGATCGATTTCCTGTTGCACACCATCGCCACGGAACCTGCCAGGGAGGCGTCATGACCGACGAAACCGTGCACGTCCGTTACCTCGTGGACGACGTGCAGGCCGCGATCGACTTCTACACCACACACCTCGGCTTCGTGCCGAACACCACGTATCCGCCGGCGTTCGCCGACGTGCTGCGGGGAAATCTGCGGCTGCTTCTGTCCGGCCCGGCCAGCTCCGCCGGCCGGCCGATGCCCGACGGTCGCACGCCGCATCCCGGCGGCTGGAACCGGATACACCTGCTCGTCGAGGACATCGACGCCGAGGTGGCCCGGCTGCGCGCCGAAGGCGTGGTGTTCCGCAGCGACGTCGTCAGCGGGCCCGGTGGCCGGCAGATCGTCCTCGACGATCCGGCGGGCAACCCCGTGGAGCTGTTCCAGCCGGCCGGCGCCTGAGTGAGCGGCGACGCTCGCCCGGAGAGCTCGAACTCGGTCTCCTCGCGGAAGACCCGGCCACGTCGCCGGCACCGGGACCTGAGCCGGCGGATGTGGCCGCTGTACGCGGCCGGGTTCACCACCGCGTTCGGCGCGCACGCGGTCGCCGCGAACCTGGGCGGGTTCTCCGACGACGCGGTCACCTCACTGATGGTGCTGGGCGGCCTGCTTGCCCTGTACGACGGGGCCGAGGTGCTGCTCAAGCCGGTCTTCGGGACACTCGCCGACCGGATCGGGGCGCGGCCCGTGCTGCTCGGCGGCCTGGTCGCGTTCGCGCTCGCCTCGGTGACCTACGTGCTCGCGGACAGCCCCGGCTGGCTGTGGGCCGCCCGCCTCGGCCAGGGCGCCGCCGCCTCGGCGTTCTCCCCGGCGGCCTCGGCGCTGGTCGCCCGGCTCAACCCGGCCGCGAAACACGGCAAGGCCTTCGGCTCGTACGGGTTCTACAAGTCGATCGGATACACGCTCGGGCCGCTTCTCGGCGGTCTGCTGGTCTGGGCCGGCGGGCTGCGCCTGCTGTTCGTGGTGCTCACCGTGCTAGCGCTGGTGGTCGCTGGTTGGGCACTGGTGGCCGTGCCCGCGGTGCCGCCCCTGCCGAAGATCCGCCAGACCGTGCTCGACCTGGCCCGCCGGATCGCCGACCCGGTCTTCCTGGCCCCGACCGCCGCACTCGCCGCCGGGACCGCGGCCCTGTCGGTGGGAGTGGGCTTCCTGCCGGTGCTCGGGCGGGCCGCGGGGCTGGGCCCGATCGCCACCGGCGCCGCGGTGTCCATGCTGGCGCTGTGCGGCGCCGTCGTGCAGCCGTGGGCCGGCCGGGCCTTGGACGACGGGCGGCTCAGCACCCTCAATGGACTGACCGCGGGTCTCGCCATCGGCGCCGCAGGACTGGCCGCGGCGACGCTGCCGGGCCTCGTGGGCGTGCTGGCCGGGGCGGCGCTGATCGGTGTGGGCACCGGGCTGATCACGCCGCTCGGCTTCGCGGCGCTGGCCGCGAGCACCCCGAAGGAACGCCTGGGTCAGACCATGGGCACGGCCGAGCTGGGACGCGAGCTCGGCGACGCCGGTGGGCCGCTGCTGGTCGCCGGCGTCGCGACGTACGCAAGCCTCGGAATTGGTTTCGGTGTTCTTGCGGTCCTGCTGGCCGCCGCGGCCGCCCTGCCGCTGGTCCTCCGCCGCCGCAGGCCGGCGAGCAGCAGGCAGTAAGAACAAACGTGGGTGCAGGATGGGGAGATGGCCGTCGACGTGCTGACCGAGATCGTGATCGACCGGCCCCGTGCGCAGGTGGCGGCCTACGCGGGCGACCCGTCGCACGCGCCGCGGTGGTATGTGAACATCGAGTCGGTCGAGTGGCGCACCACCGGGCCGGTGGCGGTCGGGTCGCGGATGGACTTCGTGGCACGGTTCCTCGGCCGCCGGCTCGCCTACACCTACGAGGTGGTCGAGCTGGTGCCGGGTGAGCGGCTGGTGATGCGGACCGCGCAGGGGCCGTTCCCGATGGAGACCACCTATGCCTGGCAGCCCGCCGGCCCGGACCGGACCCGGATGACCTTGCGGAACCGGGGTGAGCCGGCCGGGTTCGCCAGGGTCACCGCGCCGATGATGGCCGCGTCGATCCGCCGCGCCAATCAGAAGGACCTCGCGAACCTCAAGCGAATCCTGGAAGCCGAGGGCTGAGCAGCCGCTCGGGCGGCCCGAGAGCCGCGGACGTCGGCGGCGATGCGATGCGGGCGCCGGCCGGTCATAGGCGTTGGCTATGACCACGCTCGGCAGGTAGCCGCTACCGGCGGGTGGTGGCGCGGCCGAGCCTTGTGGTGTGCCGTTCCTGCTGCTCGCCCTGGGTCTTGCCGCCGTCGTCGGCGGCTCGGTGGTGCCGGCGGTCGGCGCGCCGATCTTTGCTATTGCCGGGGGAGTGCTGCTCAGTCCCTTCGTCCGGCGGGACGCCAACGTTCTGGAGCTGGCCAAGGGGCCGGTCCTGCGGCTGTCGATCGTGTTGCTCGGCACGCAGCTCGCCCTCGGTGAGGTGGTCTCCGTCGGCGTCAGCTCGCTGCCGGTCATGCTCGGCACGCTCGCGGTCTGCCTTGGACTGGCCTGGCTGGTCGGGCGCAAGCTGGGCATCTCCCGCGACCTGCGCACGCTCATCGGGGTCGGCACCGGCATCTGCGGCGCGTCGGCCATCGCGGCGGTCACCCCGGCCCTGCGGGCCAAGAGCAGCGATGTCGCGTACGCGATCTCGACGATCTTTTTCTTCAATGTGGCGGCGGTGCTCGTCTTTCCGGCGCTCGGGCATCTGCTCGGGCTCGATCAGCAGGCGTTCGGGCTGTTCGCGGGGACGGCGGTGAACGACACGAGCGCCGTGGTGGCGGCGGCGAGCGCGTACGGGCCGGTCGCCGCGCAGCACGCCGTGGTGGTCAAGCTGGTGCGGACCCTCATGATCATTCCGGTGACTCTCGCGCTGTCGCGAGGGGCGAAGGCGCCGAAGCCGTGGTTCCTGGGGGCGTTCCTCGCCGCGGCCGCCTTGCACACGCTTGGCCTCGTACCACCGGAAATAGAGCCCTTGGTGCAGCACCTGGCCATGCTCTGCGTCGCCGTCGCGCTCGGTGCCGTCGGTCTTTCGACCGACGTGGCGGCCCTGCGCCGGGCCGGCGCGAGACCGTTGCTGCTCGGCCTCATCCTCTGGGTCGCGGTGGGTGCCACCAGCCTTGGCCTGCAGAGACTTCCGTACGTGTGACAGACTGCGCGACGATGCCCCTGCCGCCCTGGATCAGCGACCTGCCGGCGCTGGACCTCCTGCTGTCGGTCGCCGAGACCGGCAGCGTCGGGCGCGCCGCCAAGGCGCACGGCATCAGCCAGCCCAGCGCCAGCGCCCGTCTCGCCCGGCTCGAGCGCCGCCTCGGGGTGTCGCTGCTGGTGCGCTCCCGGCGCGGCAGCCTGCTCACCCCGGCCGGGCAGGCCGTCGCGGTCTGGACGCAGCAGGTGGTCGGGGCCGCGCACACACTCGCCGACGGGGTGCTGACGCTGCGCGCCGACCGGGAGGCCCGGCTGCGGGTGGCGGCGAGCCTCACGATCGCCGAGTACATGCTGCCGGCCTGGCTGCTGAGCCTGCGCCGCACCCACCCGGGCACCGAGATCTCGGCCGCGGTGTCCAACAGCGCCGGCGTCTGCGAGCTGGTCCGCTCTGGCCGGGCCGACCTGGGCTTCGTCGAGTCGCCGGACATCCCGGCCGACCTGAGCCGCCGCCGGGTCGGGGAGGACCGGGTGGCGCTGGTGGTGTCGGCCGGCTATCCCCTCGCCGCGCGGGCCGGCCAGGACCTGCCGGTCGCCGACCTGCTCGAACAGCCGCTGCTGCTGCGCGAGCCGGGTTCGGGCACCCGCGACACGTTCCTCGGCGCGCTGGAGAAGGCGCTCGGCGGCCCGCCCGCCCTGCCGCACGCCACGAGTCTCGGCTCGACCACGACGATCCTGGCCACGGCCCGGGCCGGCGGCGGCATCGGCGTGGTCAGCGCCCGCGCGGCCGGTGAGCTGGTCGAGCTCCAGGTGCCCGGGCTCGCCCTGAGCCGGCCGCTGCACGCGGTCTGGCTGGGCCGCGCGCCGTCGCCGCTGTCCGAAGAACTCCTCATCTGCGCGCAATTGACCGGTTGTCACGCTTAGGCCCAAGGTCGTCACCCTGTGTTCGGCAAGCTGGCACACAATTACCCATCCCAGCGAATGTGGGCCGTTCTGATCCGCATTACGCTCGATCCATCAGCGGATTCGAAGCGACCACGACGGTGATCATCTCGATCTGGGTGATCATCAGTTTTTTGCTGCTGCCGGCCGGTTCCCTGCGCTACTGGACGGTGGCCTTCGTGGCCCTGTTGCTGGTGGTCGGAGTCGGTGACGATCTTCCGGTCCGCGCCCTGCTGGTCACCATGCTCGCGCTCCACGTCGCCTTCGTGGTCCCGGCCGCCGCGCGCAGCGGGCAGCCGCGCTTCCTGTGGATGGCGCTGGTCTCCCTCGTGCTGCTCACCGGGCTGGTGGTCACGGGCGGCGTCCACTACTGGCTGCCGGCGCTGATCGTGGCCGTGCTCGTGGTGCCGTTCGGCGTGCCGCTGCTGTGGCGGCGGCCGCCGCCGAGCGGGCCCGCGTTCGAGGTGCGGCTGTGGCCCCGGCGGCGCGGTGACGGGCCGCCGATCTCGGCACAGTCCGCCGACGGGCCGGCCGGGGTGCCGACGGCCGAGGCTCCGGCCGACCTTCCGCCCGCGAACGGCGACGGGCGCGGCAGTCAGTCGGAGCAGGGCGCTGGAGACGATCAACAACCCGGCAGTCCACCGCCGCGCAACGTCCGCGCCTTCCCGCTCGGGAAGCGACCGGCCGGCAGGCCGACCCGGTCGCCGTGGCCGCAACGCCAACGGCGCCCGCCCGCGGCGTCCTGACCTACAGCACTATCCAATAGCGACGGACCTCGTCGTTGCCCGAGCCGCGGATGTCCTCGAAGACGCCGCCGGCCTTCTCGATCGTGCGGGCCGACGCCTCGTTCGTGACCCGGCAGGTGATCAGCACCCGGCTCAGGCCGATCCGCCGCGCGTCGTCGAGGATCAGCCCGAGCGCCCAGCTGGCCAGTCCCTTGCGCCGCTCCGAGGGACGTACGCCGTACCCGATGTGACCGCCCACGTTGATCAGGAAGTGGTTGAGGCCGTGCCGCAGGGCGATCCCGCCGAGCACCCGGTCACCGTCCACGATCCACCGGTACGTGCAGTGCACCCAGTCCTGCGCGGGCGGGATGCGAGTGTCCTCTTCGTCGTTGAGCCGGCGCACCCACTTGGCGAACCCGGCGGCCGAGTCGTAGTCGTCCCCGGGCCGCATCCCCGCACCGTCCTGATGGACGCCCCGGCCCCACTCGTCCCGCGACTCGATCCAGGCGGCGTGCAGTCGCGTCGTCGGCGCGATCAACTCGGGCATGGCCCTACGGTACGGTGCCGCACCAGCACCCGGACGCGCAGGTCGGTCGCGGGGTGGCCGGTCCTCGTCCAGGTGCGGAGCATCCCTATCGTTTGAGGAGACCGAGTCCGGGACGACCGGCGAGCGAGGGGATGCGACATGGCCGTGAATGCCGACTGGGGCCGGGACGGATGGGCCGTCGGGCCCGGCGAGGGCGAGCTCATCGAGCTGGGTGGGCCGCACCGGCCGGAGATCATCGTCCGGGGGAAGGAGGTCGGCGGAGCGCTCGGCGTCTTCGTGTTCCACCATGACGTCATCGCCGAGAACCCGCCGCATGCGCACCACGGTTTCATGAAGATCGCGTACGTCCTCGAGGGCGAGTACCACTTCCGCGTGGGGGATGCCGAGTTCTCGGGCGGACCGGGCACCACGGTCGTCGTTCCCCAGGGGTCCTATCACACGTTCGTCACGCCGACCGGCGGCAAGCTGCTGTTCGTCAGCGCGCCGGCCGGGAACGAGGAGCTCTTCGAGGAGATCGGCCGGCTTGGGCCGGACCCGTCGGCGGAGCAGCTAGCGGCGATCGACGAGCGCTTCGCCACGACGCACCTGACGGCCGACGAGGACCGGTGACAGTCCTACTGGGTGGCCGCGAGCTGGAGGAGTTGCTGAATCTGGGCCTGGCGGCGCTGGGTGACGGTCGTGGCCAATGAGCGCGTGGGTGGGTAAGCGCCGCCGGTCTCCTCCATGCGGGACGTCTCGACGCAGTTGCCCAGATGCCCCAGGAGCAGGCTGACCGCCGTACGGTCGAAGGAAGCGGAACCCGACGCGGAGCGCAACTCTTCGATGTCGGACGGCCGCAGGGCGTGCAGCGCGCCGTGGCCGGCGTGGGCGCCCGACGACGGGTCGGCCGTGAGCGGCTGCTGCCAGCCGAGCAGCCAGCGGCTCATGGTGCCCGACTCGTCCTTCCACTGTGTGCGCAGCTCGGTGGCCAGGGCGCGGATCCGTGCGTCGCCGGCGTGCTGGGCGGCCAGCGCGGCCACCTGGTCGCCGTCGGTGATCTGCTCCAGGCCCATCTGCAGGAACATCACGTCGGTGGCGTTGAACGGCGGCGCGGTGCCGGCCGCCGGCTGCTGCTCCCGAGGAGCGGAGCAGCCGGCGACCAGCGTGAGGATCAGCGCGAGGCGGATCAGATGGCGAGCCACAGGGCGGGCACGTTCGGCGGTTCCCAGCCGGCGATGGCGGTGTGCGCCTGCCGGCAGCGGTACGAGATGCCGTTGTAGGTGACCACGTCGCCCACCTTGTACGCGGTTCCGGCCCGCCACGTCCCGCTCGGGGCGGTGGTGGGGCTGGTCGTCGGCGGGGCGGTGGTCGGCGCGGTCGTGGGCGTGGTGGTCGGCGGCGTGGTGGGTGGTGTGGTGGTGCCGCCGCCGATGTTCACGTCCACGCAGGAGTAGAAGGCGTTCGTCGTGTCGGCGATGTTCCACCGGGCGAGGACGGTCTGTCGGCCGGTGAAGCTGCCCATGCTGACCGTATGCTGCTTGGTGGCGCCGGGTTGCGCGCCGCCGTCGTTGAACGAGGCCAGCAGGGTGTTGCCGATGAAGTACTCCCAGGTGGCGGTGGAGTGCCGGGCCGTGAGGATCCAGTTGAAGGTCACGGTCTTGCCGACCCCGGCGTACGGCCAGGCCTTGCTGTTGTCGTTGAGCACGGCGAACCGGGAACCGCCGCCGTTGCACAGCTTCGAGCCCTTGGGGGCCTCGACGCTCTGCGGCTCGTAGATGATGTCGCCGCAGTTGGCGACTGCGCCGCTGGCGCAGTTGGCCTGGCGGCTCGGGGGTGACGAGATGTAACCGTGTGCGGAGGCGGGGGCGACAGCCACCAGTAATGAGGCGGCCGTCGCGGCGACGGTCAGTGCGGGAAGGGTGAACCTGCGTCTCATGAAGGTCTCCTCTTCATGGGGGATGTGGCGCCGGTTGTTGGGGTCAACCTAAGTTAAAGAGTGTTAACAGTAAATAGACCTAACGAAGTTTTTCGATGTCTTTGGAATCAGCCCAGTTAATCGGGTGCCCGTTCCGGGGTGATCCGTTACGTTCGCGGCATGGAACCCCTGACCGAGCGGCAGATCCGGGCCGGGTTCGCCAACTGCAGCAAGGGCGAGGCGAGCCGGATCAAGATGCCGGACCTCGCCGCCGTGGCGTGGGGCGACCTCGACTTCCTTGGCTGGACCGACCCGGGCGCGCCGCAGCGGGCGCTCATTGTTCTGCCCAGCGCGGTCGGCGTCGTGCTGCGCAGGCCCGACTCCCGCCGCGCAGGCGCGCTTCGCTCGAGCATGTGCCGCGTCTGCTACACCACGCACACCGCCGACGGCGTGACGCTCTTCGTGGCGCCGCTCGCGGGCGCGTCCGGCCGCCAGGGCAACACCGTGGGGGAATACCTCTGCACCGACCTGGCCTGCTCGCTCTACCTGCGCGGCAAGCGGCAGCCGCGCGGCCGGCTCGTGCGCCAGGAGGAGACGCTCAGCCTCGACGAGCGCGTCGACCGGGCCATGACCAACCTGACCGGTTTCGTGAAGCGGGTGCTGGCCGGCTAGCCGACCAGGCGGCGCTCCCAGGCCCAGGCGGCGATCTCGACGCGGCCGCGGGCGCCGAGCTTGGTCTGCACGCTGCCGAGGTGGGTCTTCACGGTGCCGATCGAGATGAACAGCTCGCCGGCGATCTCGGCGTTGGTCAGGCCGCGGGCCACGAGCTTGACCACATCGAGCTCGCGCGGGGAGAGACCGCCGTCGTCACCCGCCGGCTTCGGGAGTGACAAATGCTCCAGCAGCCGTACGGTGATCTTCGGGCTGATCAGGGCATCGCCGGAGACCGCGGCCCGGACCGCCTCGACCAGCAGCGCCGGTCCGGAGTCCTTGAGCAGGAAGCCGGCCGCTCCGTTGCGCAGTGCCTGGTGGACGTACTCGTCGAGGTCGAACGTGGTCACCACGACCACCTTGACCGGGTCGGCCACGCCCGGGCCGGCCAGCAGGCGCAGCGCCTCGAGACCGTCCATCTTGGGCATCCGGATGTCGAGCAGCGCGACGTCGGGCCGCAGCTTGCGGGCCAGGGCCACCGCCTCGACGCCGTCGGCCGCCTCGCCGACGACCTCCATGTCCGGCTGCGCGCCGATGATCATGCCGAAGCCCGTGCGGACCATGGCCTGGTCGTCCGCGATCAAGACCTTGATCACTGCACTACCTTCACACTCAGGGGGAACGCGGCGTCGACCACCCAGCCGCCCTCGATGCCGGGCCCGGCCGTGAGGCGGCCGCCGACCGCGCGGACCCGTTCGGTCAGGCCCACGAGACCGTACCCCGAGCGCTCCCGCGGACCGGCCGGGCGGGCCGTGCCGTCGTTGGCGACCCGCACGAGCAGCCACTCGGGGGTACGCCGGATCCAGACGTCGGCGACGCGGGCGCCGGTCGCGTGCTGGCGGATGTTCGTGAGCGCCTCCATCACCACCCGGTAGGCCGAGGTCGACACCTCCACCGGCAGGCCGCCGGTCTCGCCGTCCAGATGCAGCCGGCCGAGCGGACCGCCCGCCGCCGTGAAGTGCTCGAGCAGAAGACCCAGATCCTGTACGCCGGCGACCGGCGCGAGCGGCGCGTCGGGCTTCGATTCCGGGTCGCGCAGCACCCCGACCATGCGGCGCATCGAGGCCATCGTCTCGGCGCCGGCCTGCTCGATCTGGTCGAGGGCCTTCAGCACGCGTTCCGGGTCCTGCTCGGCGATGAACTTCGCGCCCTGCGCCTGCACCACGATGCCGGTGACGTGGTGCGCGATGAAGTCGTGCAGGTCGCGGGCGAACTCGGCGCGCTGCTCGGCGCGTACGGCGTCGACGGCCCGCTGCCGTGAGCTTTCGAGGATGCGCAGGTAGACGCCGAGGCCGGTGGCCGCGGCGGCGGCCAGCGCCTGGATCAGCCCGAAGATGACGAACTCGGAGGACTGGCCACCGCGCAGCGGCAGGAAGCTCACCGCCGCGCCCGCGGCGATCACGGCGGCGACCGCCCAGCCCGCGTGGGCCCGGCGCGCGACCACGAACAGCACCCCGAGGAACGCCAGCGACTCGGCCAGGCCCCAGCTGCCGTACTCCGGGTGGGAGAACGCGACGGCGAACGTCACCACGATCGAGGTGAGGCTCAGCCAGATGGTGCCCTTCGCGAGGGACGTCGAGTTCTGCTTGTGGGCGGGCAGCCAGACGGCGGCCGCGGCGATCGCCAGGAGGATCCGGACCAGGCCGAGGAACTCGGTGCCGGACTGGATGAGCAGGCGGCCCTGCGCGACGTCGAACAGGCCGAGCATGGCCATGACGATGAGCGCGCCGACCTGGCCGAAGCGCAGCAGGATCTTCCGGTTCGGGTTGTTCTGCATCGTGTACCCAGCGTAATGGCAGGTCAGGCGGTCCCCATCGGCCGAAAGTAAGAGAGGCGAACCTGGCCGGGGACCGATGTGCCGGGCACCTCGCTCCATCCAGACTCTTGCACGACATCGACCGTTGTGTGAGTGGAGTGACAATGCAGACCCAGTACCCACCGGCCGCGCAGGACGCGATGGCGGCGGTCGCGGCCGTCGACCTGGTCAAGGTCTACGGTAGCGGCGACACGGCCGTACGCGCGCTGGACGGGGTGACCGTCGGCTTCACCCGCGCGCAGTTCACGGCGATCATGGGACCGTCCGGCTCCGGCAAGTCGACCCTCATGCACTGCCTGGCCGGCCTTGACACGGCCACCTCCGGGCAGGCGCTGCTCGGCGGCACCGACCTGACCCGGCAGAGCGACCGGGTGCTCACCAAGGTGCGCCGGGAGCGCATCGGCTTCGTCTTCCAGTCGTTCAACCTGCTGCCGCAGCTGACCGCGGAGCAGAACATCCTGCTGCCGCTGGAACTGGCCGGCCGCAAGGCCGACCGGCACCTGTTCGCGCACCTCACCGAGTCGCTCGGCATCACCGGGCGGCTCAGCCACCGGCCCGGCGAGCTCTCCGGCGGCCAGCAGCAGCGCGTCGCCGTGGCCCGGGCGCTGGTCTCCCGGCCCGAGGTGGTCTTCGCCGACGAGCCGACCGGCAACCTGGACTCCCGCTCCGGCGCCGAGGTGCTGCTGTTCCTGCGCAACTCGGTGCGCGAGCTCGGCCAGACCGTCGTCATGGTCACCCACGACCCGGGCGCGGCGGCCTACGCCGACCGGGTCGTGCTGCTCGCCGACGGCAAGGTGGCCGGCGAGATCGACCACCCCGACCACGCGTCGGTCACCGAGGCCCTGCGGTCGCTGGCGGCGCAGCGGTGAGCGGCGCGGTCCTGCGCACCCAGCTGCGCGGAGTCGCCCGCCGGCCGGCGCGGCTCCTGCTCACCGGCCTCGCGGTGCTGGTGGTGTCGTTCGTCGTCTACGCCACCGTGCTCGCCCAGCAGATCACCGAGCGCAGCGTGCTCGACGGCCTGAGCGGCACGCCCGAGGCGGTCGACATCGTGGCCCGGCAGGGCACGCTGACCACCGGCGAGCTCGCGGCGATCGGCAAGATCCCCGGGGTGGCCGAGACCGCCGGGCGCGTCGACGCGGGCGGCCAGATCGGCAACGAATACCTGCAGATCATCGCGGACCCCTCGACCGGGCCGCTCGCGGTCACCCACCTCGTCTCCGGCCGGCTGCCGCAGGGGCCCACCGAGATCGCGGTCAGCCCGCGCACGGTCGAACGGCTCGGCCTCAAGGCCGGTTCCGCCGTCAAGGTCTCGCTCCGCTACGACAAGGACGGAAAACCCCTGGCACCGAGTTCCCTCACGGTGACGGGCGTGGTCACGGGCCGCGATGACTACGGATTCCAGGCGTACGCGGCATTGCCGGCTGTTGCCGCAATGAGCGGGTCGGATGCCCTCAACCAGATCGACGTGCGCCTGGCGCCGGGCGCGGATGCCGGCGGCGTACGCCGGCAGATCGAGGCACTGACCGCCGCCGGCGCCGCCAAGGTGAAGGACGGGGAGCGGCCGAAGGTCGCCACCGGCAGCGAAGTCCGGCTCGAGGAGGCCCGGCAGAAGGCCAACGACGTCGACAGCGTCTTCGAGGTGATCGGGCTGTTCGTGGCGATCGCCGTGGTCGCGGCCGGGCTGGTGGCCGCGTCGACGTTCCGGATCGTGTTCGCCCAGCGGATGCGGCAGCTGGCATTGCTGCGCGCGGTCGGCGCGGGACGCGGCGGGATCACCTGGTCCCTGGCGTTCGAGGGGGCGCTGACCGGGTTCGTCACCGGGCTGACGGGCGTGCTGCTGGCACTCGGGGCCGGCCATCTCGTGCCGCGGATCGTCGCCGCGCTCGGGCCGGACGTCGCCTCGCCGGGCCTGCCGCTCAAACCGGCCGTGCTCACCGTGCTGCTCGCCGTCGGGCTGACCGTGATCGCCGTGATGGCGCCGGCCTTCACCGCCGGCAAGGTGTCGCCGCTGGAGGCGTTGCGCGGCGCGGGCGTCACCGGCGCGCGGCGCGACATCGGCAAGCTGCGCTGGGCCGCCGGGCTCGTGCTCGTGGTCGCGGCCGGGCTGATCGCCGGGTACGTGCTGCGGAACCTGCCCGGCCGCGATCCGAAGAACTACGACCCGAGCGTCAACCTGCTGGCCATCGTCGCCTCGGGCGGCCTCGCGTTCCTCGCGCTGATCGCCCTCGGCCCGGTGCTCGTGCGGCCGGTGCTGGCCGTGCTGGGCGCGCCCATCCGCCGGTCGGGCCCGATCGGGCGGCTGGCGGCCGGGGGAGTGGGCGGCGCGCCCCGCCGGGCCGCTGCGGTGTCGGTGGTGGTGGCGCTGGGCGTCACGCTCATCGCCGGCTGCCTCGTGGGCGGCGCGTCGATCCGGGTCCTCGCCGACCGGGAGAGCGCCTCGTCGTCGCCCGCCGACTACGAGATGACCACCAACGACGCGCCGATCGGGGCCGACGTGGTCACGCAGCTTCAGGGGCGGCCCGAGCTGTCGCACGTGGTGCCCTACCGGCGGCTGGACGTGCGCGTCTCGGGCAACGAGAGCGACCTGCGGGCCGTCGACCTGCCCATCGCCTCGGTGCCGCGGCTGAGCAAGCTCGACGTGGTCGCCGGCAAGCTCGCCGACCTCGGGCCGGGCAAGGTCGTGATCTCCGCGTTCATGTCGGACTACACCGGCGCCGGGGTCGGCGACCAGATCACCCTGACCTCCGGCAAGCACACGGACAAGCTCACGGTGGCCGCCAAGCTGCCCGACTCCGGGCCGCTCGGCTCGGCCATGGTGCTCGACCCGTCCGACCTGACCAAACTCGGGGCCACGGCCGGGTACGCGGGCCTGCTCGCCGACGCGTCCGGCACCGGCGAGAAGGGCCGGGCCGACGGGCGCAAGGTGCTCAGCGAGGCCGCCGGCAACCGCGGCTGGGCCATCGACGTGCTGGCCGACCAGCGCGACGAGATCAACAGCGAGCTGACCGTGCTGCTGGCGATCGCGCTCGGCCTGGTCGGGCTCACCGTGCTGATCGCCGTGGTGGGCGTCGGCACGACCACGGCGCTGTCGGTGGTCGAGCGGGTCCGCGAGTCCGGCCTGCTGCGCGCGGTCGGCCTGTCCCGGGGCGCACTACGCGCCATGCTGACCACCGAGTCGGCCCTGTACGGGGTCATCGGCGCCGGCATCGGGCTGGTGCTCGGCGTCCCGTACGCGTGGCTCGCGGTTCGTGTCCTTCCGGTGAACGCCCCGCTCACCCTGCCGATCGGCCAGCTGGCCCTGGTCTTCGTGATCCTCGTGCTGCTCACGGCGGCCGCCGGTGTGCTGCCGGCCCGCCGCGCCGCGAAGGTCAGCCCGGTCGTGGCCCTCGGCGCGGAGTAGAAAGGCCCCGATCGCCGGCCGCCTTCTTGCCCCCGGGCGGCCGGCGATCGGCTATACACCCTTCTATGTGGCCACTCTTCGACCTGCGGATCCGCCATCGCGACGTGCTGCTCCGGCCGGTACGCGAGGCGGATCTGCCATACCTCTGCGACGTGCTCCCACCCGACGTCGGGCACGATCCGCGGCTGGCCCTCTTCCCGTCCCAGTCGCTGCTCGAGAACGAACGGCGCCTGCTGTGCATGGGCTACTGGAAGGCGCTGGGCACCTGGGACCCCACCTCGTGGGTGCTGCACCTGGCGGTCATCCACGAGGACGAGATCGTCGGCGTGCAGACCCTCGAGGGCGAGAACTTCCCGGCCCTGCGAACCGTCGACTCGGCCTCGTGGCTGGTCCCTGCCGCGCGCGGAAAAGGCATCGGCGTGCGCATGCGTACGGCCGCCTTGGGTTTGGCTTTCGACCATCTGGGCGCGACGGCGGCAATCAGCTCGGCCACCCTCGCGAACAGCGCGTCCCTGGGCGTGTCCCGGCGCGTCGGCTACGTGGAGAACGGCCGCACCCGCATCGTCGACACCGGCGGCGAAGTAGCCGACCTGCAGAACATGCTGCTCACCGCCGACCGCTGGCCCGGCTACGACGTAGACGTGACCGGTTTCGAGGCCTGCCGCCCGTGGTTCGGACTCGACGACCCGGTGACGCTCCGCCCAGTGACGCCCGACGACATCGAGGTCTTCTACCACCAGGCAGCCGACCCCGAGGCGGTACGCCGCGCGAACGTCCCGGCCCGCGCCCGCGACGAGTTCGAGACCCATTGGCGCGACCGAGTCCTGGGCGACCCGTCGGTGCTGGTCCGCACCATCCTGTCCGGCAACGAGACAGCCGGCAACGTAGTCTCCTGGTGGCGCGACGACCGCCGGACGGTCGGCTACTGGCTGGGCCGCGCCTTCTGGGGCCGAGGCATAGGCACCTCCGCCCTCCGCGAGTTCCTGTCCCTGGAACAGACAAGACCCCTCTACGCCGACACCGACGTAAACAACCTGGCCTCCCGCCGCCTGCTGGAACGCTGCGGCTTCCGCCTGATAGAGCTACACCACGAACCCGACGTCGACTACGTGGTCCTGGAACTCACCTGACGGGCTTTGATTTGGCGGCGAATGCCGCCCAGAGTGACCGAGGAGATGAGCTTCCCCCCGGGGCGTGGACACCGGGTTATGCCGCGGTTGGCTGGGTGAGGGTAGTTGTAGAAGGCGATCCAGGCGGCTGCCTTACGCAGGATCAGCTTCTCCTGTTGCAGTCCGGCGACCTGCGCCCGCAACCGGGCGATCTCCGCGTCCTTGTCCGCCGTCGTCGCCGGGATCTGCCTGTCGGCCTCGGGCCGGCGGCAGTGTTTGTTCACGTCGTTGACCGGCCGCCGCGTCCCGGTTGAGCTCGGGTGTGAACTTCGATGGACGTCCCAACCGGGGACACCCGTTCCTCTGGGCATCAACGCCCAGTTTCAAGGTGTCCGCTCCTCCGGGGGGAAGATCACGGTCGTGGCGCAGGGTGGCTGCGCGCGCCCCCCTTTGCTCTGCTCACCTATGCGCACCGGAAACGAGCGGGCGTTCGTTTTTCGTGCGCATAGGTGAGCAGAGCAAAGGGGGCGCAGTGTGCTTCCACCCGGGGTGTGGACATTGGGTTGTGCCGCGATCGGCTGGTTCACGGTGGTGGTTTGGAGTTGGTGTTCGTGGTCGGCGGGGCTGTGGTGGCTGAGGGCGGAGTGCCGGCGGCGGTGGTTGTAGTACGCGATCCAGCGGAACACGTCGCGGCGGGCGTCGGCTTCGGACGTCCAGGTTTGGTGGTTGATCTGGAGTTCGCGTTTGAGGGTGGCGAAGAACGCTTCGGCCAGGGCGTTGTCGTAGCTGGTGCCGACCCGGCCCGTCGAGCGGCGGATCTGGTGCCGCTGGCAGGCTTGGGCGAATGCGTTGCTGGTGTACTGGGTGCCGCGGTCGGAGTGGAAGATCACCCCGGTGACCTGGCCGCTGCGGGCGGTCACGGCGGCGTCGAGGGCGTCGGTGATCAGGCTGGTGCGCAGATGGGTATTGATGGACCAGCCGATCAGGCGTCGGGAGGCGATGTCGATGACGGTGGCCAGGTACAGCCAGCCGCCGGCCACCGGCAGGTAGGTGATGTCGCCGCACCAGCGTTGATCCAGCCTGGTGGCGGTGAAGTCCCGGCGGATCAGGTCCGGCACGTCCGGCGCGTTGCTGCCGGGGATGGTGGTGCGCACCGTGCGGCGCTGATGGATCCCGATGATCGCGCGGCGGCGCATGACCCGCTCGACGCGTTTGTGGTTGACCAGCACGCCCTGCTCACGCAGTTCGCTGGTGACCCGCGGTGACCCGTAGGCGCCGCCGGACTGCTCGTGGGCCTGCCGGATCCGTACGGCGAGCTGGTCTTCGGCTGCCGCGCGGGCCTGCCGGGCGGGCTCCGTGTTCAGCCACCGGTAGTAACCGGAAGCCGAGACAGCCAGGATCTGACACAACCGCTTCACGCCGGGTTCGGCGCGGTGGGCGCAGATGAACCGCAAGCGGCTGGTCACCGATCCATCTCGTTGGCGAAATACGCGGCTGCCTTACGCAGGACCAGCTTCTCCTGCTGCAGTTCGGCGACCTGCGCCCGCAACCGGGCGATCTCCGCGTCCTTGTCCGCCGGCG
>NZ_KB903321.1 GCF_000379645.1 Paractinoplanes globisporus DSM 43857 | reverse complement strand
GGTGTGATTGGTGTCGTGACTGTTGCTGTTGATGGTGTCGTGATTGGCGTTGTGATTGACGTTGTGACTGATGTTGTCGGGACCGTCCCCCTTGCCCTTCCCTGGCCCCTTGCCCTTGCCGTGGGGGTGGCCGGCCTGGACGGCGACGGAGGCGTTCGGCGCCGCGCCGGCGGGCGCCGCGACGAAGCCGAAAGCCGCGGTTACCGCGCCGGCCACCACGGCTAGCCTTACGATTTTCTTCACGGAGATCCTTCACGTGAGCGGAATGGGAGCGTGCGCCGAGAAATACTCCGGCGCCGTCCCACTATGCTGACCGTGAAGAGGCGCAGCAGGGACGCGCCGTGACGACAGACTCTATTTCCCGCGTTCGAGCGAAAAGGGAGCACCTTCGGCGTGCGCTTCCGCGGCGCCTACCACCCCGGGCAACGCCAGCTTGGTGCACCTGGCCCGGTTGCGGTAGGCGGGCATTCGATCGGCGAGCTGCGAGCGCACCTCCTCCCGCCGAGCGAACAGCTCGCGCAGGCCGGCCACCAGCGCATCCCGGTCCACGGTCGTGATGTCGTGCACCCACTCGTCGAGCCCGAGGTCGCGCATGATCCCGGAGGTCTTGTGCTCGTACTCGATCGCCAGGACCGGCACGAAGGACGTCATCGCAAAGATCACTGAGTGGAAGCGGGTGCCGATGAGCAGATCCAGGCTCGCGTACATGGCCTTGACGGTGGCGTGATCGTAGCTTTCGCTCAGCACGGAAGCGGGGTGGCGCATCCGGTCGGCGACCCGGCGGCTAACCACCCGGTCGTCGTCGTCCTGGTGTTCGCTGGTGACCTGCGGCACGAAGACGACGGTGGCACCGAACTCCTCGACCGCGGTGTCGGCCACACCGGCGACGGCCTGTTCGTAACGCTCCTGGCCGACCGGATCCAGCCACTGCCGGACGGTGATTCCGACCAGCGGGCTGCCGGGTGCGACTCCCAGACCCGCCCGCAGGTCGACCGTGACGTCCGGGTCGAACGCGAAGCCACAGTCGACCGACCGCAGCACGTTGTCTCTCACCCCCAGGTCCGCCAGTACCTCCCGGCTGATCTCCTCCCGGGCGATCAGGAGGTCGACCTTCGGCAGCACCCGGCGGGCCATCCACCGTTGGGTCCGGTTGGCGAACGGACCGAACGACTGGCTGTAGAGGACCGTGGGTATCCCCAGCTCGCGATACATCACCAACGGCTGGAGCAACAGGGCCAGCGTGAAGGTGCTCGACCAGGTCGGTTTGCCGCGCAGGTAACCGCCTCCGGCACACACGACGAGGTCGGCGTCGCGGCACAGCCGCATGTGGTCGTCCAAGCGCCGGCCAATGACCCGGGGACGTGCGAGGGCGGGCAGGCGGAACGCGAGGGTCGTGCCCGCGAGCGTGGCGAGCGAGTGTGCGAGCTTGACCCATCGGGAGGAGAATCCGTGCACCGCATGCTGGGTCGGAAGCGGCAGCACCGGAACACCCTCGAAGGTCTCTCCCGGCCGCACCTGGTCCATCATCAGGACGGTGAGCTCGGCGCCGGGGAACATGTCGCGTACGTCCTGAATCAGCACGCTGAGCAGCGCGGCGTCACCGGCGTTGCGCCGGGAGTACGCGTGCGACAGGAGGATCTTCATGATCGTGCCTTCCAGACGGCTCGCCGAGCCAGCGCCCAGGCGGGAACGATGAGGGAAACGGCCTCGCCGGCCACCCACGCGAGCGCCGCCCAGATCAGGCCGCGGCTCAGCAGCAGGAGGGCAAGAAGGCAGGTGGCGCCGTTGCGGAGCACGGCCATGGCCACCATCGCGCCGATCTGACCGGTCAGCCGCAGCAACGCCGTGGAAAGGGCCGTCGGTGCGACGACGGCCGCACCGAGGCTGAAGACGACGAGGGTGCCCGTGCCGCCGGCCCGGTACTCAGGACCGACCAAGCCGAGGACGACCGGTCCGGCACCGGCCATCACGAGCCCTCCGACCGGAGCGAACATGAGCAAGCGCCCGGCCCTGCGGGTCAATGCCCGGAGGCTTTCGCGCTGCCGGCAGCCCTCCGCGAAGGTCGACTGACTGACCGCGAAGACGCCCGTGTAGAGCAGGCCGGCCATCTGGAACGCGATGAAGTACGCCGCGGCCGATTCGGGCCCGAGTGCCCGGACGATCAGCAAGGGCATGACGAGTGGGGGTACGAGGTCGAGCAGTTCCGCCACGTACGTGCCTGAGGAGAACGCGAACTCGCTGCGGACGAGCTGCCGGTCGATTTCGAGCCGGGGGCGGTAGTCGAACCAGCGCACAAGCACCAGGACGCTGGCCATGACGGCCGCAAGCGTGGCAGCCCCGGCCGAGAAGAACATCCCGTACGCCCCGAGCCAGCCCAGCATCGGCGGCAGCGCCAGTTTCACGACGTTCTGCAGCACCCCGTCGATGACGAAGTTGAGCCGGGTCTGCTGGTGTCCCACGAAGATCGCGTCAGTGGCGAGGTTGACTCCGGTCATCGCGCTCACCAGCACGAACGCGACGAAGATCGGCAGGTTCGAGCGGATCGGGCCGAGATCGGGCACGAGCGCCGGGACGATCAGGGCATAACCGGCCGCGACTGTCGTACCGGCCGCGGCGACCAGCAGCAGCGAGGTGTTGAGCAGCCGGCTGGGCTCCGAGGTGGCGTGCAGTCGCCGTACGAGGGTCTGGTTGAAGCCGAGCAGGCTGCCGGAGGAAATGGTGCTGCACGCACCGAGCAGGGCGCCGGCGAGCCCGACCTGCGCGGCGGTGAAGAGGCGGGCGTTCAACGTCCAGAAAAGGAAGCCACCGGCAGCCGTCACCACACTGGTGGCCAGGGTGAAGAACGAGTTGACGAACAGGGTGTCGCGAACGGTGCCGTTTCCGATCATCGGCCGGTCAGTACCCACGCGTCAGCCGGACCGCCAGTTGGGTGCATCTCTTGCGGAAGCGGAACGGAAGCCAGGGCAGCAGTCGGCCGCCGAGATACTGCGCATTCTTGATCATCAGGCGGGTGAGCGGTTCGGCACCGTCGGAACTGATGACGATCTTCGCGTGCCGTAACCATTCCAGGTAGTCACGGAAGAGGGGGATGGCACACACGCCGGTAAGCGTGGGCGGGACGTCGGCCTGGAGGCTGCGCCAGATCGTCCGGTGCGAGTCGTCGCCATGCCATTCTCCCCGGGTCAGGGCCTTCTTGGCCACCGCGAAGGTTTGGGGCGACGTGGGCATCCCGACTTCTCTCGGATCGACGCCACCCAGCAGCAACTGGGTCGTCGTCTGCACGCACTTCTCGCACCGACCGCAGTTGAGCCCGCTCGGCCCGCGGCTCGGCTGGTAGCAGACCGCCAGGGCAAGCCGCCCACCGTCGTGCAGGTAGGGCGCAATCACCCGAGTGATCTTCTCGGTGCGCGACAGCTCCGGCTGATCGTTTTCCGCCCGGCCACCCGACCACCGGACCTCGTCCTCGATGATGGGCATCGAGCCCCAGGGCACGGGGGTGCCCGCCATGTCGCTGCTGGCGATCAGCACGCGGGGCAACCCGAGAGCGACCGCCACGGGCACCGCGAGCGACGTCAGGGCCAGGCCGTGCTGCACGGCGCCCCACCAGCTGGCACTGTCGAAGCCGTGCGCGTGGTACCGGCTCAGCGCGGGGCCGTCGATGAGGTCCTGAAGGTTGGACCGTGCGACAACGAGCCGGCGCCCGGCGGTCAGCTCGCCGGTGCGCACTGTTCGGAGGAGCCGTTCCCACAGAGCCTTGTCTGCCGAGTGCACGTCGGCACCCCAGACGGTAAGAAGCGCGCGGACGTCGTCGCTGTGCTCGATCAGCGACGACGTCGAGTCGGCTCCGCCGGAGTAGAGCAGCAGCGCCGGATCTGAGCGTTCCGGATCGGGTCCGGGCGTCCCGACCCGCTCGCCGCGCAGTTCGAAGCCTCGGCTGAGAAAGTGGGGATACAACCTGCCGAAGGTGTCCGCCAGCTTTTGCGCCGTCACGGCATAGGCGCCGTCGACGCGTTCCACCTGGACCGGCACGCCGCACGCGTACGCCAACGTCAGAACCGTGCCCAGGGCGGGTACGACAAGGATTGCGTCGTCCACCGGGTCCAGGCTCTCGAGGCCCGAGTATTGGACTCGAAACACATTCTGGCGAAACCAGCGGGTGGCGCTCCCGGGATCGATCGGAATGGTAACCCGCAAGCCGTCGACCACCGGCTTGCCCAGCACAATAGGTCTCACCCGAACACCCTTCGTAGCGCCCCCGCGTGGACCTCAACGCGCGACCGCCCAAAAAGTAACTGTTCGGAGGCATTAATCACGGGTGAATTGCGCGAATTGTGCTCATCTTCGATGGAGAGCCGTCACGCATGGACGTTCGGCTGGGACCGGTGCGGGCCCCGGCCGACGAGCAGCTGGCAGAGCCCGATCAACATGCCGAGGCCCCAGCCCGTGTTCTTCACCAGCCAGCCCCACGCCATCAGAGGCAGCAGGGGCAACGGGGCACGCCGGTACACGGCCACGAACAAGGCCTCGGAGATCGAAAGCAGCGGAAGGGCCAGCAGCGCCGCCGGCGAGACCACGCAGGCGGCGACCGACACCAGCAGGACCACGCTCGGCACGTAATCCACCAGCCGCACGTTGCGCGTACGCACCGTGTAGTGGAGCTTCCAGAGGCCGTAGCGCCTCATCTGCCGGAAGTAGGCGGACGGGCCACGGCGGCTCTCGTGCCAGACACGGGCCTCCCGCGTGGTGGTCCAGTTGCCCACCCGGCTGACGTACTCGACGTCCTCGGCGTACACCCAGCGCTCGTCGAACAGCGCGTACCCCACGCGTTCCCGGTGGACGCCGAGATTGCAGGTGCCGCACAGCAATTCGCCGGAGGCAGTCAGCTCGCGGACGGCACCGTCGTTGGTCGCGATCGCGTGCGCGAAGCGGGAGGCATGGGCGGCCAGCACCTCCCCGCCCACGATCCCGACGCCCGGATTGGCGTCGAGGGTCTTCAGGATGGCCTCGACCCACTCGGGCTCGGCCCAGGCGTCGGAATCCATGAAGGCCACCACGGGGGTGGCGGCCGCCCGCAGCCCGATATTGCGACCGCGGGCAATGACGTGGCTCCCGTTGCGCAGGATCCGCAACGGGAGCACACCTCGTTTCTGGAAGGTCCGTACTATGTCGAGGGTTCCGTCCGTGGAGTCGTCGTCGACCACCAATACTTCGGCCGGTGGTGTGGTCTGCCGGGTGAGCGACTCCAAACACTCGGACAGGGAGTTCCCACTGTTATAGGTCAGGATGATGACTGTCAGCACGGGTCCGCTCCGGTACGTCTTCCGGCCGTGTCGCATGATCAACCGGGCTCAACGGTGGAACGACCCAATCAGACCGAGGTGACGCTGACGGTCACCGCGTCAGGAGCGACTTCAGCACCGGATAGGACGGTTTCTGGCTGCCGTCGTTGCGCAAAAGGCCGAAGTGCTGCTCGCGGTCCGTGGTGGAGTTGCCACTGTCCCGCGCCGAGTACCAGAAGAGCGGGCCGGCGAACGGCTTGGAGTACCACGTCGTGAGAGCCGCAGTCACCAGCTTCGCCTGGTCCTGCTCGCTCCAGGGATAGGTGCCGCCGGTCGCCTGACCGAACTCGGTTGCCCAGATCTTCTTCGCGCCGTCGCCGTTCGCGGCCATGACCGCGGCGAGCGACGCCGGAAGGCTGTTCATGTTACGGCTGATCGCCGGCCAGTCCGCGCCCGTGTACGGGTGCCACGCCAGCGCGTCGAACAGGCCGCGCGCGCCGTTTGCGTACGCGTCGGTGAGGAATTTCAGCGGGTCGGTGCCGCCGGTCCAATCCGTCGGCGCCAGGGAGGCGCCCAGGATTGTCACCGGCATCTTCACCTCGGCGGCGGCTTTGCGCACTCCGGCCACGCAGGGCTTGAGATAACGCGTCGTGTAGTTGACACCGTCATAGGTCATCCCCGGGTGCGGCAGGTTGACCTCGTTGCCGATCTCGTACTCGCGGACACCCATGGGCAGGTAGTGCTTGACGGTCTGGTAGCAGTAGTTGGTCAGCAGCGACAGGTCGGACGGCGGCCCGTAGTCACCGACACCACCGTTGGCCCACGCCGGTACCGTGTGGAGCACCGCCAGGTACCGCATGCCGTTGGCCGTGGTGTCCTTGACGACCTGGTCGAACAGCGACCACTTCCAGGAGCCGGGGGTCTGCTCGAGGTACTCCCAGCCGAGGTCGCTGCGGATCCACGTCGAGTTCGCGGCGGCCGCCGTCCGGAAGTCGGCGGCCCGGCGAGTGTTCCACGGCTGAAGGCCGCCCACGGCTACGCCGCCGACATAACGCTGCGTGGCTGCCGCCCGTATGTCCCCAGTAGAACGTCCCTGTGCGACCTCCGCTTGACTCAATCCGGCGGAGATCGCGAGACCGACGGTAACGATGGCGGACAACAATCGGCGCACGCGGCGGCCCCCTGGCGTTCGGGGCCCGGGGATCGACGAGTTCGACCGTCCGGGCCACTGGAATTGCCCGAACGTTCGGCAGCCGGGTAGGCCCGGTCAGCCCTTCTGGGAGCAGGTGCGGGAGCAGCCGGGGAGCAGGAAAGTCACCTGCTGCGGGTGGGACTCCGGCGCACACGTGACTCGACCCCTGGGGCTTGAGCGCCCGCAGGGGTCGAGAATTTCCGCCGAAGAAGGAGGTGCTACGAAAGCCGTGGACCGTAGAGGCGCAGCGGGCCGGCGACGTGCATCAGCGAGCGGCCGGCGGCCACGCACCGCACCGGGATGCGGTACCGCACCGTACGGTCTGGGAGGGTGATCAGCGCCGAGACCGTACGGCCGTCGGAAGTGCGCAGCAGCAGACGCGACACGTCGGGCACGCTGCCCGGGAAGAGCTCGCCCATCGGATTGAGTCGGGTCATCGCCCGTACGTCGAGCGAGTCGTGGCCGTCCGCGAGAATCGGGGTGCCGTCGCTCAGATGATCCCTGATCCAGGACGCCATCCGCCGATCGTTCTCGTCGGCGTAGAACGCGTCATAGGCGATCCCGGCGTTGTTCAGATTGAGCTGGGGCGGATAACCGCCCGTGACCTCCGGCACCAACCCACTCGTGCTGAGCAAGCACGCACCGACGATCAGTCCGGCCAACGCACCGCGAGTCCGTGCCAGCCGGGCGCCCGGGAACAGGGCACACAGCCCAACGACCACGGCCGGGGCCAACACGATCAGTAGTTGCTGGTACAGCCGCAGCGGTCCATAGCTGCCGGACAGGCTCGGCGACAGAACCGGCAGGGCCAGCAACACCATGGCGGTCACCGCGAGATCGGCCATCGGGGTCGGCGCGCGCAGCCGTCGGCCACGGTGACGCCACTCGCGAAGCAACAGGACGAGCACACCCAGCCCGGCACCGGCCTCGAACACCGCCACCGCGCCGGCCCGCAGCCCGGCGTTGAAGTCGGAGGGCGGCAGGCCGGCTCGGCCCAGAATCGCTCCCAACGGCTTGACGGCAAGCTTGTCGGGTGGCCGGGTGGCCGGCGCGCACCCGGCCGGCACACTCGCCGAGACACCTCGCCGCACAAGATAGCTGTCGAGCACGACCTGGTCGCTGCTTCCAGGCTGCTCGGCCGCGGGTACGAGAGCGGGATTCGTGCCGGCTCGGAGCTGGCCGGTCACAGCGTTCCAGGCGGTCGCGAGATTGCCGCCCAGTTCCGAAGCGCTCCCGGTGACGGACGCCCACGAGATGGTCAGCGCCAGCAGCGCGGCGCCGCAACCGCCGAGCACGGTATGCAGAGCCGGGACGCCGCGCCATACCGGCCGGCGAAGAAGTCGGACCAGCCAGGCGCCGACCAGCAGCGCCACGGCAACGTAGGCGGTGCTGTAGTGCGAGACCGCCAGGCCGCCGAGCAACGCAACCAGCAGGACGGCGTACGGGAGGCGCAGAGCTGACACCTCCTGGCGGGCACGAGTCACCAGGAGGATCAGCACCGTGAAGAAGATGAGGGCGATCTCCTGCCGGTTGAGCATGGGCATGTCGTTGACGAAGGCCGGGAACGCCACGAACAGCCCGGCGGCCAGAACCGCGTACGGGGGCCGGATGAAGCGCCGGGCCACGAGGAAGACGCCGACCGGCACGATCGCGAAGAGCATCTGGAAGCACACCCGGAACACATCGAGCGCCGCGATCCCCGATACGCGGGCCAGGATGGTGGGCAGCAGTGTGATGCTGAGGCACGAGTTGTAGCCGACGAACATGCTGTGCGACTGCCATCGGCCCGAGTCGAGCACGTCCGTGAACACCCGGTACTCGAGCTTGATGTCGTGCCCGGTGACCGCCGCACCGCGCAACGAGGTCGCGAACAGGACCGCCAGCGCGAGCAGGTAGACGGCGGTGGCCGCGGCCGCCGGGTTGCGCCTGGCACCGGCCGCGGCCACGGCGAGACAGGCCGCGGCCAGGGCCAGACCTGTCGCCGCGGTGGTGTTGCCGGCGCCGGCGTTCAGGCGGCCGGCACCGATGATCGCGCAGGCCACGGCTCCGGCTCCGGCGGTCACGCCGAGAACGGCGATCGGGGTCACGCGCACCCGCTTCCGCCATGAGTGGACCGGCGGGACGCCGACCCCGGCCGCCGCCAGCAGCACGACGAGGGCGTCCAGGCCGACGAGGCAGGACACGGTGCCGAGACGTACACCAGCGAGGCAGATAACCGCCGCGGTCGCCTGGAGGCCGGCGATGGACAGCGCGACCGCATAGAGCAACCACGTCCACCCGTCCGGGGTAGTGATCCGCAGGGTTCGCAGAGCGAGGGCACCGGGCATCACGAGGGCCACGGCAAGCGTCACGGGCCCCCGCAGCGGGGACAGCGCGGGCAGGAGCACGAGCGCGTTGACGACGAGAAGAACGATCAGCGGCATTGCGGCCAGTCGTGCGATGCGCCCCATCATCGGTCCCGCGGTGGCGACCTCCATTTGATCCTCCTAGCCCACGACAGGCATGGGCTTAACGATCAACTCGTATGGGGGCAACCGGCGGCGGTCGTGGGAGACGTGTCTGCCGAATGGTCGTCGCCATTTTCGACCAGACCTTTGCCAGGCCGGGCGGCAGCCGGGCCGGCTCGGAGAGAACCGTTCGGTCCGACCAAAAATAATCGAAAGCCTGACGGCCAGTGACCGACGGCCCGCACCTTCGGTGCGGATTTCCAGGGAAATACGTTGTTTCTGGGTCCTGGCTCCTCACATCGTGTTCACTCTTGTCCGGATGGTCCAGACACGGCTTGGAGCCAGGAATGCATCAGCTGTCCACCCTCTCGATCGTTATCCCGGCTCTCAACGAGCAGGAGAACATTCCTCAGACCGTGCGAGCGATACCAATAGATCGACTCCGGGAGATGGGCATCGGGGTCGAGGTGCTCGTAGTAGACAACGGATCCAGTGACCGCACCGCACAGGTGGCGCGCAGCAGCGGGGCGAAGGTCATCGTGCAACCGGTGCGCGGTTACGGCAATGCATACAAGGTGGGGTTCGCCAACTGCGTCGGCGATGTGATCGCCACCGGCGACGCGGATTTGACGTACCCGTTTTCGATGCTTCCGGACGCCCTGGGGCTTCTTCACCGGCAGGGGCTGGACTTCCTGTCCACAGACCGCCTCGGTTGCCTCACTCCGGGGTCGATGAGCACCTCCCACAAATGGGCCAACCACGCGCTGAGCCTGATGTGCCGCATGCTGTTCCAGGCGCCGTTCAACGATTCGCAGTCCGGCATGTGGATTTTTCGCCGCCAGGTGCTCGACGGCCTGCAGATGCGCGCCGGCGGGATGGCCTTCTCCCAGGAGCTCAAACTCGAGGTGTTCCGCAACGGCTACCGCTGCGGTGAGGTGCCGATCGATTACCTGCCCCGGGGCGGTCAGACCAAAATGCGCGGTCTGCGGGACGGCAGCATGGTCGCCTTCCACATGCTGGCCCATCGCCTGCGGGCCCGTCGCGGGCTTCCGGAAATGCCGCACATCCCTGATCTGAACGCAGCCGGAGCCGGGCCGGAGGGAAAGCTGCCGACGGCGTGGTCCCGCGAGGCGGGAGACGGCGTGAAGTGCGTGTCCTGATCGTCTCGAGCTACTTTCCGCCGCACGTCGGCGGGGTCGAAGTGGTAGCCGAGCGGCAGGCCCGGATGCTGGCCGGTGCGGGTCACGACGTGGTCGTGGCCACCGGCCGGCACGACCGGTCGTTACCGGCCCGGGAGGTCCGCGACGGTTACCACGTGCATCGCCTGCCGATGACGAACCTGATCGAACGGCGTCTTGGCATCCCGTACCCGATCATCGGGCCGCGCGCCGTGCGCGGCCTGCGCCGCTTGGTGGCCGACAGCGATCTCGTCCACCTCCACGACGTGCTCTACCAGCTGCCGCAAACGGCCGCCGCGTTGGCGGCGGCGATGGGCCGACCCACCTACCTGACCCAGCACGTGGGCACCCGTGAGCACGCCAGCGGCCTGGTCAACCGGTTGGAACGCCTGGTCGACCGGTACCCGGGCGCCTGGATCCGGGCCCGGGCCAGCCGGTTCGTCTGCTACCACGCGGTGTCCGAGGAGCATCTGCGGTCGGCCGGGGTGCCGCCCGAGCGGATCGTACGCGGCCGCATCGGTGTCGAAATCGACGTCTTCACGCCGGTGGAGAAGGCGTCGGGCGACGAGCCGATCGTGCTTTTCGTCGGCCGGATCGCCGACAACAAGGGCTACCGGCACCTGCTCCGGCTGGCCCGTCCGGGGCGCCGGGTGGTGCTGGCCGGTCCCGGTCGCCCGGCTGAGCCGTTGCCGAAGGGTGTGACACACCTCGGCCCGGTGGCTCGGTGGCAGCTTGTCGACCTCTACCGGACGGCCGCGGTCTTCGTCCTCCCGTCCGACGGGGAGACCTTCCCGCTCGCCGCCCAGGAGGCGATGGCCTGCGGTACGCCGGTGGTGCTGAGCAATGGGCCGGGCTACGCCGGGTACGACCTGGATCGCCGGCTCCTGCGGCTGGTCCCCCCGGAGCCGACATTGCTGGACCGGACGGTCGACGAGATTCTCGGCGACCCGGAGCTGCGCCGACGGATGGGTGCTTACGCGCGGCACCTCGCGGTGACGCACTTCGACGCGGCGGCGGGCCACCGCTCGCTGATCGACCTTTACGACACCAACCAGATCTCCACGGAAGGAAGTCGGTGGAAATCACCGTTGTGGTCCTGACCTACAACAGCGCCGCCACCCTCCCGGCCTGCCTCGACTCTCTGGCCGCTCAGCAGCACCAGCCGGCCGAGGTGTTGATCGTCGACGACGATTCCGCCGACATGTCCGTGGACATCGCGCGTGGATATACCGGCCGGTTGCCGATCCGGATCCTGCGGAACGGTAGCCACAACATCTCGCGCGGGCGCAACATGGGCCTCGCGGCCGCTCGTCACCCGGTGGTGGCCTTTCTCGACTCGGACGCGTGGGCCGAGCCCGGCTGGACCGCCGCCGTACTGGCCGCATTCTCCGAGAACACCCACACGGCGGTCGTCGGTGGCGCGGTGCTGGCCGACCACACCGGGCGACTGGCGGCCGCGATCGCGATCAACGACGGCACCATGCGCCACCTCGCCTCTTCGGGGAAGCTGCTGGTCGGCGGCTGCAACATGGCGGTGCACACCGCACGCACATCGGAGCTGTTCGACGAGCGCTGGGTGCACGCCGAGGACATCGAGTTCACCGATCGGGTGGGCCGCTGGTCGGTCGCGCCGGCCGCCCGGGTGTGGCACGAGAGCCGGCCGACGGTTGCCGGCTACTTCGGGCAGATGTATCGATACGGGCTCTGGAAGGTGCGCTACACGCTGCACACCGGGGACGCGCGGCTGGCGGACTACTCGCCGGCCGTGGCCATGGTGGGCAGCGGCGCGCTGGCGTGCGTGTCGCCCTGGCTTGCCCTGGCCTATCCCGCGCTGTGCGTGGCCGAGACCATCGTCGTAGCCGGGCTCGCCCGGCCGGCTTCCCGCCTGCTGCCGCTGATGGCGCTCGGCTGGCTGGTGAAGAACACCGGGTGGGGCCTGGGCGTGCTGCACGCCCTGCTGCAACAGGTCACCGGCCGCTCGCGCATCCCGGCCGGACCGCGTCCGCGGGTGGTGTGAGGTGGAGATCATCCAGGTGGCCGGTCTGTTTCCGCCGCATCTCGGCGGCGAGGAACTGGTCGCCCTGCAGCTCGCCACCACGCAGGCGCGGCGGCACAACGTCACCGTTTACACCTCCGACATCGGCGCCCACGCGATGCCGCGGCGGCAGCAGGATGGCCGGTTGCAGATCTTCCGCGATCGCGCCTGGCGGGTGGGCAACACACCGGTGCTGCCCCGGCTGACCGGGCGGCTGCTGCGGCACAAGCCTCGGCCGGACGTGGTCCACGTCCACGCCGGGCAGGCGCTGCTGCCCGAGATGGTGCGGCTCGGCGCGCGGTGTCGCGGCGTCCCGTACGTCGCCCACCTCCACCTCATGGTGCGTCCCTCCTCACCGGCCGGCAGGCTCCTGCTCCCGGTCTACCAGCGGACCTTGTATGTGGGCTTCTTGCGCCGGGCGGCCCTGGTCATCTGCCTCACCGAGGCCATGCGCAGCACGGTCGTCGCCCAGTTCGGCCTGGCCCGGGAGCGGGTCGCAGTGGTGCCCAACGGCGTCGACGGGGAGGTCTTCACCCCGGCCCCGTTCGCCGGCCGGGCAGAGCGCGAACTGCTGATCGTCGGTCGGCTGACCGCGCAGAAGAACGTCGCCGCGGCCGTCGAGGCGATGGCCCACCTGCCTAGGGACGTGACGCTCCGCATCGTCGGCGACGGCGAGGACGCGGTCGCGCTCCGGGCCCAGGTATCCCGCCTCGGCCTGAGCAACGTGCGGTTCGAGGGGCGGCTGTCACCGGTCGAGCTGGCCGCCGCCTACCGGCGGGCGACGCTCGTGCTGATGCCGTCCACCCATGAGGGCCAGCCGCTGGTGCTGCTCGAGGCGATGGCGACCGGCGCGCCGGTGGTCTGCTCCGCGCTGCCCGAGCTCGTGGAGACAGCCCGCGACGCGGCGTTGCCGGTCGAGAACCCGACGCCCGCCGCGCTGGCCGCCGCTGTCCGCACACTGCTGGAAGATCCGGCCCGGCGGAGGCGGCTCGCCGACGCCGCGCTCCGTCGTATCGCAGCGTATTCCTGGCCGGCGGTCGCCGCGGCGGTCGACGAACTGTACGACCGAGTACGCGCGGGCAGCCCATGACCTCCGCGACGGTGGCCATGGGCGGTCAACGTCGTATCCAGAACCGCCGACGCGACATGCTGACCGCCGCGCTGCGTCGGACGCTGCCGCCGGCAGCACTGGCGATGACCAACGTGCTCGTGCTGTCCGGCGCCGGCGGCCCGCGGGCCGCCGTCGCGCTTCCGGTCGCCCTGGTCCTTCCGGGCGGGCTTGTCCTGCGGCTGCTGGCAGTTTCGCGCCACGGCTGGGAGTGGTTGCTGCACGCGGTGGCCTTCTCTCTCGCCGCGCTGATGGGCGCTGCCCTCCCACTCGCTCTGATCGGTGGCCAGGCACTCAGCCCGGCCGGCTGCCTGGCAGCCCTGGACATGCTGATCGTGCTGCTCGCCGTCGCAGGCCTGATCGCCCGCCGGTCCGCGGGCCCCGGCCGGGCCGGCGCGCCGCGCCTCATCGCGGGCCGGCAGCGCCGCTTGCCCGGCCCGGCCGCCACGGCACCGATCGCCTGCGGTATCGCTGCCGTGGCGCTGGCCGTGGCCGGCGCAAGGCGGCTCAACGAGGGAGGCGGTTCGGGGCTTACCGAGATGGCATTCGGCTTGGTGGCCGCGGCCCTGCTGGCGGCGGCGATGGTTGCCCGCAGGGGCCGGCCCGGAATCGCGGCCGGCGGGTTGTACCTGGCGGCCCTCGCGGTGCTGTTCGCCACGTCGCTGCGGGGCGTCGGTGTCTCCGGTCACGACATCAAGATCGAATATCGGGTCCTCCTGGACGTGCTCCGGCGGGATACCTGGCGGCCCGGTGGAGCCTTCAGTGGCTTCAACTCCTGCCTGAGCCTGACGGTGCTTCCGGCGTTTCTGTCGCGGTTGCTGGGCGTGACCGCCCTGGACGTGTACCGAGTCTGCTTCCAGATCGTCTTCGCGCTCGTGCCGGTCGCCACCTTCATGTTCGCCCGGCTCCTGGTTCCGGCCGGCTGTGCGGTGCTGGCCGGCGGCCTCTTCGTGGCCTTTCCCGCGTTCGTCAACGACATGCCGATGGTCACCCGGCAGGAGATCGCGATGGTGTTCTTCGCGGTCGCGGCCCTCAACCTGCGATGCACACGGGACACGCCTCGGCGCCGCGCCACAGTGCTAGCCGTGCTGGGCGCCGGGATGACCGTGGCGCACTACACGACCACGTACGTGGTCGTCGCGATGCTGATCACCGCGTGGGGAATCCGCCGGGCACACCAGCGGTGGATCCCGTCCGGGGCGACCGGGGGTTGGGGCCGTCCGGCCTTGGTGCTCGGCACCATGGCCGTCGCGTGGGCGGTGCTGACCGGCAGCGCGCCGGCCTTCGCGGCCAGTCTCGGCGAGGCTGTCGCCGCGGCCGCCTCGGGACGCGGTGCCGAGACCGGCGCGTACCAGTACGCCCTGGTGACCGCGGGCCCGGCGGCGACCGACGAGGAGGTGTTCGCCCGGTACGTCGACGCCGTGCGCCGCGGTAGCGCTCCCGACGCGGTCTCCGTATCGACGCCCGGATGCCAACCGTGGGTCAAGCCGCGCGAGACAGCTCGCCTGACCCCCGTCGGGGTGACCATGGCACGCCTGGGCGTCGACCCGGGCGCGTTCAACCGCTATCTGCGGCTCCTGCTCTCGTCCGTGCTGTTCCAGGGCGGTGTGGCACTGGGGTGTGTCGTGCTCTGGTGGTGGTTGTATCGGTCACGACGGCCGCGGCCGACCGTGGCAGCGATCGCCGAGCTTGCGGCGGCCGGCCTGGTCCTGGTGTCGGCGTTGCTGGTTGTTCCCCAACTCGGCGACAGCTACGGGCTGCTCCGGCTCTACCAGCAGACCCTGCTGCCGTTCGCGCCGCTGATCATGTTGACGCTCATTCGCCCGGCCACCCGGCTGACCGGTTGGGCCCGGGCCGCGGCCCGGGTCGCCGTCCACGTCGTGGTGCTCAGCTGCTTGCTCGCCATGACCGGGTTGGTGCCGCAGCTCACCGGCGGGTACCAGCCGCAGTTGAGTCTCAACAACAGCGGGCCTTACTACCGTGCTGAGTACACCTCGGCTTCCGATGTGGCGACGATGGCCTGGGTACAGCGGACCCTCCCGCGCGCCAGCTGGGTGGTGTCGGATGACCAGGGCACTTCCGACCTGCGCGCCATGACGGCATTGTTCCCGGAGGAGGGCATGGTGCCCGGTGCCCTGCCGGTCGCCGCGTACCTCGTCCTGCTGTCGGTCGACGGGGATCAGGTCGACGCCGTGACCCTGGCCGGCGACCGGGTCCTGAACTACCGGTTCCCGCTGCACTGCGTATCCGCGGGCCGGCCGCTGTTGTACGCGAACGGACCCAGCCGCGTCTACGGTCCTGGGATGAGCCCGTGACCGCGATGGCGGACGAGGACAGGACACGGCTGCTGGTCGGCGGCCCACGACGCATCCTGCACGTGATCAATCTAGGCACGTTGGCCGGCGGTGCCGAGCGACAGCTCGCCGACCTGGTCGGCCAGCAACGAGCGGCCGGCCACGAGGTGCGGGTGCTCTCCAGCGACCTGAACGGCGCCGGCGCCTGGTACAGCGACATCACCTGGAAGCAACCACGGCGCACTGGTCTGCTGGCCCGGCTCGCCGGCCAGCTGACCAACTCGGCAGCCCGGGAGACCCTCGCACGGGTCGTCGAAGGGTGGCAGCCCGAGGTCGTGCACCTGCACACCGTGGGCCTGCTGTCTCCCGCCGCACTCGACGTGCTGGCCGGAACGCCGACGGTGCTGACCGTGCACGGGCCGGAGGTGTACGTTCGCGGCACCGAGCGGTGGTGCCTGCCGGACCACTACTTCCGGACAACGGCCGGCCGTAGCAGAAGGCTCACCTGGCGGGGACGAGCGGCCATGCTGCTCACTACCGGTCTGGTGGGTCGGCGGTGGCGGCAACGGCTGCGGGTGGTGGACGTCTTCCTCGCACCCAGCCGGTTCCTGGCCGATCAGGTGGCCCGCGGTCTCGGACCGACCCGGGTAGTGCCGAACGGCCGGGCGGCGACGACTACGGCATCGGAACGCGACACCCGAACCACCCGGTCCGGTCGTCCTTCGCGGCTGCTGTTCGTCGGCCGGCTGGAGTATTTCAAGGGGGTCGAGATCGCGATCGACGCCCTGTCCATGGTGGCGCGGAAACACCCTGGCGTGACAATGACGATCGTCGGGTCGGGGCCGGTCGAGGAGAGGCTGCGACAGCAGGTCGCCGAGCACGGCCTTGGCGGACGCGTCGAACTCGCCGGCTGGCTGGATCCGGGCGGGGTGGAGCAGCAGCTGGCGGCGGCGGATGTGGCGATCGTCCCGTCCCTGTGCCCGGAGGCCTTCGGGCTGGTCTGCCTGGAGGCGTTCGCGGCCGGCACCCCGGTGATCGCCTCCGCCGTGGGCGGTCTTCCGGAGATCGTCCACCATGAGAAGACCGGTCTGCTCGTGCCGCCTGGCGATGCGGCCGGACTGGCGGCGGCCATCGACCGGATGTTCAGCGATCACGGTTTGCGCCAGCGGCTTGCCGAAGCCGGGGCCGGCCTGGTCGACGAATTCAGCCTGGAGGCTCACGCGTGCGCGGTGGGCGACGGATACCGCGAGGCCATCGATCGGCATCGCAGCCGTACGGGCTCGCCCGCCCGCTCGGTCGTGCACACCCTGACGGAGCGCTGGCGGAGCGTCCTGGCCGACAGCCTCCTGCGCAACTCCGCGCTGCTGCTGCTCGCCATGTTCCAGCTTGCCGGGGGCGGCTTCCTCTTCTGGCAACTCGTGGCCCACCTGTTCAGCCCGGCCGAGGTCGGACGGGCCAGCGCCGCCATCTCCGCCACGACCCTGATCGCCAACCTGGCTCTGCTCGGCATGAACAACGCGGCGATCAGATATCTGCCGCGGACGCCCGATCCCCGCCGGGTCGTCAATACCGGCCTGAGTGTGGTGGCCGGCGCGGCCCTGGTAGGCGCCGGGTGCTACGCGCTGCTCCATGTGGGCATGCCCGGCGTGGCGGGATCGGGCCGGACCGTGCAGGGGCCGGCCCTGATCACGCTCACCACGCTCGGCGCCGTCAGCCTCTTCTACGACAACGTCTTCGTCGCGCTGCGCCGTAGCGGCCACGTGCTCGCCCGGAACACGGTTGTCGTCGCCGCCCGGCTGATCGCACCGCTGTTTCTCGTCTGCCTGGGCGCGCTTGGCATCTTCGTCGCCTACTGGGCCGCGGCCGCGGTGGCGCTGCCGGTCTACCTGGTCGCGCTCTGCCGGATGGGGCTGGCGCCACGGCTCACGGCCTCCCGCGGTCGGCTGCGGGAGATGTGGCGGTACGCGGCCGGCAACTATCTGGCCACCGCGATCCTGATCACTCCCGGGCTGCTGATGCCGGTGCTGGTCGCCGCCCGGCTGGGCCCGGTCAACGCGGCTTATTACTACATCGCCTCCCTGGTCGCGAGCGTTCTGCTGTTCGTGCCGCAGGCGCTCTGCCGCAGCCTGTTCGCCGAGCTGGCCCACGATCCCGCCGACGCCCGGCGATACGTGACCCGTGTGCTGCGGCTGGCCGCGGTGACGCAAATACCGCTGCTGGCCGCGATGGTCCTGCTGGGGCGCCCGTTGCTCGGCCTGTTCGGCGGCCCGTACACCCAGGGCTACCCGTTGCTGGTCCTGGTCGCCTCGACGACCGCACTGAGCTCCGTCGGCTACGTCGGCAGCACGCTGTTGCTGGCCGGCGGACAGATCCGGCTGCTCTGCCTGCTGTCCGCCGGCGCCTACGGTCCCGGCGTGGTCGCCGCCTTCCTGCTGGCCGACCGCAGTGTGACCGCGGTCGGCGCCGCGATGCTCGCCGGTGAGGCCTTGCTGGCGCTGGGCTACCTGCCAATCCTGGCGCGCACCCTTCGGGACACCGAGAACGCACCCTGATCGAGGAAGGAGCTCACCGAGTGAGGCAATCGATCCGGCGGCGGTCCCGCCAGGTGCTGGAGCTGAGCGGCCGGCAGTGGCGCCGAGCGGTCACCGCCCGAGCGGACGGGGCGGCCGGCACGCTGTCCCACCGCTCACTGATGGTGATCGCGCCGCACGCGGACGACGAAACCCTCGGCTGTGGCGCGCTGATCGCCCGGGCGCGGGCTCGCGGCGATCCGGTGACCGTGGTGGTGGCAACCGACGGGCGGCGCAGCACCGAATCCGCGGTGCTGACTCCGGATCAGCTGGCGGAACTGCGGACGGCGGAGCTGGCCACGGCGTGCGGCCGGCTCGGCGTGCCGGACCAGGACATCCGGCAGCTCGGCTTCGCCGACTCCGGACTGACGACGGACGCCGCACGGCTGGCCGCGGCGACCGCCTCGGTGCTCGCCGAGCGGCGTCCCGAGGTGGTCCTGGTTCCGACGGTTCAGGATGACCATCCCGACCACCGCGCCGTGCACCATGCCACGCTGCGGGCGCTGGACGCAGTCGGGCACCGGTGCCTTCTGCTCGCGTACCCCATCTGGGCCTGGCACTCCGGCCCATGGTTCCTCGACGCGCCGGCCGCCCAGCGGCCCGCGCTGTGCGCGTGGGCCGTCCGGCAGGCCGTCCTTGGTCGCTGGTGGCGGGTTCCGTGCGGGCCCTACCTGCAAGACAAGGAGGCGGCGATCCGGGCGTACGCGAGCCAGACCACCAACCTCACCGAGGAGCCGACGTGGAGCTACCTCCGCGCCGACTTCCTGGCCGCGTTCCAGGGGCCCGACGAGTTGTTCCTTCCGGTGCGCCTGCCGGGCGCGACCGCATGACCACCGCATCGACGGGTCACCGGGATCAGGTACCCCGTTCGGGCAATCCGACCCGGCGACCGAGGCATTCTGACTACTTTGGAACCGACCGGGCATGCGGGATCCGGTGGGTGGCCGAGTGCATGGGGGACGCGGTGCCGGAGAATCGCTGGGAGACCTTCGCCCAAGAGGACGCGGAGTGGTACATCTACACCGCGCCGGACGTCGACTTCACCACGCCGGAGGGCCGGTCGCTGTTCGAGCGGTCCGGCCGGGAGGATGCGGCTCAGATCCTCGCCGAGGCCGGGTCGCATCTGACCGGGCACGGCCGGGCGCTGGAGATCGGCTGCGGGGTCGGCCGGCTGACCGTACCTGTGTCCGAGCAATTCTCCGAAGTGCTGGCCGTGGACATCGCGCCGACGATGCTGCGCAAACTGGCCGAGAACACGCAGCGGGCCGGACGGGACAATGTCCGCGGCTTCCTGTCCCACGAGCCGTGGGACGCTCAGGGGCCGGTCGACCTGGTGTACAGCCTCATCGTGTTCCAGCACATCGCCGACTGGACGGCCATCGTCGAGTATTTCTCCCGGATCGGCGCCTGCCTCGCTCCGGGCGGCGTGTGCTGGGTGCAGTTCGACACCCGGCCGGTCACGCTTCCGTACCTCGCGGTCGGCCGGCTGCCGGACGCGGTGCTGCCCCGGCCCTGGCGCAAAGGGATCCGCCGGATTCGCCGGTCCCGGGACCGTCTGGTGGCCCTGTTCGAGTCGTGCGGGCTGCGGGTCGCCGCAGAGCTGCGGCCGGGCGAGCGGCACGCCTTCCTTCTGACCCGCTAGGCCACGGAGGCCACCATGTTTCGTGTGATTCTTGGCCGGTTTCATGTGCGGCCTGCCCGGATGAACCGCCTCAGCCCGGTCTTGGCCTTGGCGCTCGGCGCAGCCGTCATGGTCGGAGGGCTCCAGCCGGCGAGGGCAGCCGAACGGACACCGGCGGTCGCGGCCGGGTCGCCCATCGCCGGGCTGGCCTTCCCGGGGATCACCTTCGAGCACCAGCCGGCTCCCGTTGCCGAGTCCATGCTCGACCGCACAGCGGCGCTGGGGGCCGGCTGGGTCCGGTTCTACGCCGCTTTCGCCGACATGTCACCGACGCGCGGCAGTATCGAGTGGTCCGGGCTCGACCGGCTGGTGCAAGCCGCGCGTAGCCGCGGACTGAAGGTGCTGCTGGCGCTGAGCACAACGCCGGAGTGGGCTCGGCCGGCCGGCACCGACCCGGACTACGGCCCGGTCGACAAGGCCGGGCGGGCGACGTTCCGCGCGTTTGCCGTCGCGGTGGCCACCCGCTACCAGGGCCGGGTCGCGGCGTACGAGATCTGGAACGAGCCCAACCTCGGCGGCTCGTGGTCCCCGCAGCCGGATCCGGCCGCGTACCTGAGCCTGCTGTCGACGACATTCGCCGGGATCAAGAGCGTCGACCCGGCCGCCGACGTGCTCTCCGGTGGCACCGGGCCCAGTGAGCCCGGCGAGAAGGCTTTCGAGCCGTTGCCGTGGTACCGCGCCCTCTACGCCGGCGGCCTGCGCTCGATGATCGACGGCGTGGCCGTGCACCCCTGGCCGCATGGCGAACAGGTGGACGTCGGCGAGGTGCCCGTGTCGTTCGAGATTCGCAAGGTCATGGACGCGAACGGCGACGCTGCCAAGCTGATCTGGGGCACCGAGACCGGAGTGCCCACGGCCGGCGCCTACTCGATCAGCGAGTCGGCGCAGGCGATGGTGGTCGTCAAGCTGTACGACCGTTGGAGCGCGATGCCGCACCACGGTCCGCTCTTCTACTACACGCTCACCGACACCCCCGGTTCCGACCGGGAGCATCACTTTGGCCTGCTCCGCGCCGACGGGTCGGAGAAGCCGGCGTTCGGCACGTTGCAGGGCTGGCTCAGCAGCAACCGTTGACCGCGGCCTGCTGAGCCAGCTCATCGCGTAGTGCTCCTCAGCGGCGGCTCGTCACGGTGAACGAGGCGGTCATCTCCGCCGTCGAGCTGTCGCCGGCGTACACGTCGATCCGGCCGGGCTCGACGACGAACCGGCCCTGGTTGTCGTAGAAACCGAAGTCGTCGCGGTCGAGCGTGAAGCTGAGCGAGCGGTGCTCACCGGGCTGAAGCGTCACCCGGGCGAAATCGCGCAACCGCCGAACCGGCTGCGAAATGCTCGCGACCGGATCGTGCAGGTACAGCTGGACGACCTCGTCGCCGGCTCGGGTGCCGGTGTTGGTCACGTCCACCGACGCGGTCAGCCGCTTGTCCGGCGCGACGGTGGCCGCGCTGAGCCGCAGATTCGTCACCGAGAACGTGGTGTAGGACAGGCCGTACCCGAACGGATAGAGCGGATCGCAGCTGTTCAGATCGCGGTACCGCGAGTCCCACTTCGAGCTCGTGTCGCAGGGGCGCCCGGTCGGCTCGTGGTTGTAGTAGATCGGCACCTGGCCGAGCGTGCGCGGGAACGAGACCGGCAGCTTTCCACCGGGGTTGACCTTGCCGAACAGCACGTCGGCGACCGCGTTGCCGGCCTGCACGCCCGGGAACCACGCCTCGAGGACGGCCGGCGCGGAGGCTGCCACCCGCGAAAGGGTGAGCGGGCGGCCGTTGAACAGCACGACCACGAAGGGCTTGCCGGTGGCCTTGATCGCGTCGATCAGCTCCTGCTGGTGACCCGGCAGGTCGATGGTGCTGCGGGCGGCCGCCTCGCCGCTCATCTCGCGCGACTCGCCGAGCGCCAGGACGACCTGGTCGGCCTTGCCGGCAGTGGCGACCGCCTCGGCGAACCCCTCCGGCGTGCAGTCCGCGGCCGGGTCGTAGTCGGGCGGGTCGGTGTGCGGCAGGGTGCACGCCGGCGCGTACGTCGTGGTCCCGGTGCTCTGCGCCCGGATCCCGGTCAGCGTGGTGACCGCGTCCTCGTCCCGGCCGGTTCCCCACCACGGGCCGAGCATCGCGTGGCCGTCGTCGGCGAGCGGGCCGATCACGGCGGTGTTCTTGGCCGGGTCCAGCGGGAGGGTCGCGCCGTCGTTCTTCAGCAGGACCATCGATCGGCCGGCGGCGCGGCGGGCCGCGGCCACCGCGTCCGGCAGCAGCTGGGCGGCCTCGGCCTTGGACACGTCCACATACGGGTGCTCGAACAGCCCGGCCCGGAACTTCACACGCAGGATCCGCCGTACGGCATCGTTGATCCGGCTTGGCGAGATCCGGTGCTGCGCCAGCAGCTCGGCGCCGTAGTCACGCAGGAACGTGCTGGTCATCTCCGAGTCGGTGCCGGAGTTGAGCGCCAGCGCCGCCGCGTCCGGCCCGTCCGCCGCCACCCCGTGACCGCACGGTCCGTTGTCGGGCCGGACCGGTGGGCAGGCTCGCATCTCGGCCACGGCCGTGTAGTCGCTCTCGATGAAGCCGTCGAACCCCCACTCGCCCTTGAGGATCTCCGATTCCGTGTACGGGTTGCCGCAGCCGGGCACGCCGTTGATCGAGTTGAACGAGCACATCGCGGTGGCCGCGCCGGCTCGTACTGCGGCCTGGAACGGCGGCAGGTAGAGGTTGCGCAGCCGCTGGTCGGACAGGTCGGTCGTGTTGTAGTCGCGGCCGCCCTCCGGCTGCCCGTACGCGGCGTAGTGCTTGGGGCTGGCGATCACCTTGTCCGGCGCGCTGTAGTCGCTGCCCTGCGCGGCCCGGACCCGAGCGGCGGCGAGGACCGAACCCAGGTACGGATCCTCGCCGCCGCCCTCGGCGATGCGGCCCCAGCGCGGCTCGTGCGACACGTCGACCATCGGGCCGTAGATCTGCTTGAGACCGACCGCGGCCGACTCGCGCGCGCCGATCCGGTCGTCGTCGGCGGCCACCGACGGATCGAAGCTGCTCGCGGCGCCCAGCGGGATCGGGAAGACGGTGCGGAACCCATGAATGGTGTCGAAGGCGAACAGCAGCGGGATGTGCAGCCGGGACTGCTCGACCGCGATGTGCTGGAGCTGGTTGATCCGCACGGGATCGGTGATGCTGAACGCCGAGCCGAGCCCGGCGCGTACCTCGTCGTCGGTCACCAGAAAGTCGGGCAGGAGTTGCAGCTGCTCCAGCTTCTCGGCCGTCGTCATCCGGGCCAGAAGCGCGTTCACCCGCGACTCGACGGATGGCGTCCCGCCCGACGCGCCGGCCGCGCCGGTGGTGCCGAACAGTGTTACTGCTACCGCCGCGGCGGCAATTGACCGGAATTTGTCCATCTCGTCACGCCCCCTGGGCCTGCGGATTTAGACGATCGTGGATGCCTACCGCTCCGGAGCGTACGCGCATCGTGACCGTCCGGCGACCGGAGCGGCGCCTTGCCGAGCCGGGCGCGGTTCGCCGCATCTGACCAGCGGTTGTGACCCTTGACACAGCTGCCCTACTCGGTGACTATGCGCTTAGTCATCCACCGACCACGACAGCCGACCCACTCCCCCGCCATCTGAAGGAGATCGCATGCACCGCCTCGGTCTCATCGCCGGCGCACTCGGGCTGACCCTGCTGGCGACCGGCTGTGGAAGCAACGCCGGCACCACCGGAAACGCGTCATCCGCCGACGGCTCGTCGTCGATGAAGGGCAAGACGATCGCCCTCGTCGGCTACGGCAGCAGCAACCCGTGGGGCGCCTACTTCAACAAGGTCTTCACCGAGCAGCTGACGTCCACCGGCGTCAAGATCAACGACATGACCACGATGGACCCGGGTACCCAGGTCCAGAAGTTCAACCAGGCCCTGGCTCAGAAGCCCGACCTGATCGTGCTCGCGATCCTCGACACGCAGGCCATGGTGGCCCCGATCAAGAAGGCCAAGGCGGCCGGGGTGCCCGTGCTCGCCGTCGACGGTCCGACCGATCCGTCGGTGGCCGCCGACGTGATGTCGGTGCTCTCCGACAACGAGGTGCTCGGTGAGTACGCCGCGCAGAACATCATCGAGGGCCTGAAAGCCCAGGGTCGCGAGACCGGCAACATCATCGTGCTCACCGGGACGAAGTCCATGCTCGTCACCCAGGATCGGATGAAGGGCTTCAACAAGGTGATGGCGACGGCCCCGCAGTACCGGGTCGTCGACGAACAGGATGCCAACTGGGATCCCCAACTGTCCGGCACGATCGCTCAGCAGCTGCTGGCCAAGCACGGCCGCGACGGCGTGCAGGCCGCCTACGGAATGGCGGACTACATGGCGCTGCCGATCATTCAGGCGGCCAAGCAGGCCGGCTTCCCGATCGGCAAGGACGGGCTGGTCGTGACGAGCAGCAACTGCTTCAAGGCCGGCATCGACGCCGTCAAGGCGGGCGAACTCTACGGCACGGCGACCGAGGACCCCGGCACGATCGCCAAGCAGTCGGCCGACTACACGGTGCGCTTCCTGACCGGGAAGAAGCCGCCGCAGAGCGAGACAGTGAAGGAGGAGCGGGTCACCGCCGCCAACGTGGACCAGTTCGCCGAGCAGTGCAGTCACGCATGATCCAGATCGACGGGCTGACCCGTGCCTTCCATGGCGTTCCCGCGGTCAGCGGCGTCTCGTTCACGGTCGGCGCCGGCGAGATCCATGGCCTGTGCGGGCACAACGGCGCCGGCAAGAGCACCGTCGTGAAGATGCTGACCGGACAGCTGACACCGGACAGCGGCCGCATCGTCATCGGTGATGAACCGGTCGAGCTGCGCAGCCGGCAGGCCGCGCAGCGGGCCGGGGTGGCGTTGGTCGACCAAGAGCTCAGCGTCGTTCCGGCGTTGACCGTCGGAGAGAACATGCTCCTCGGCGACATCCACGCGCCGCTGGTCAACCGGCGGCGCGCGGCGTACGCCCACTGCCGCCGGGTGCTCGACGACATGGGTCTGGAGGGCATCGACCCGGACCAGCCACTGTCCACTCTCAGCATCGGCGAGCAACAGCTCATCGAGATCGCCAAGGCGCTGAGCCAGCGTGCCCGGCTGGTGATCCTCGACGAGCCGACGGCGACCCTGACCGACGTCGAGAGCGCGTCGGTGTTCGCCGCGATCCGGCGGGTAGCCGCGACCGGGTGTTCGATCATCTTCGTGTCGCATCGTCTGGCGGAGGTCCTCGAGCTGTGCCATTCGGTGACGGTGCTGCGCGACGGCCGGAAGATCGCCACCACCCCGACCGCGGATCTCACGGTCGACGCCCTGATCGTGCAGATGCTCGGCGAACCGCCCTTCCGGCTGGCGGCAGCCCGGAAGCCAGATCATGACCTTGCCCACGCGCTACGGATCTCCGGATTGCGGGTACCGGGACGGCTGCGTGACTTCTCGCTCACCGCCAACGCCGGACGCATCTATGCGCTCGCCGGCCAGCTGGGCAGCGGCGCGTCGGACGTCCTGCGCGCTGTCGCCGGTCTGCACCCGACCGCGATCGGCACCGTCGAACTGCACGACCGGCCGGTGCCCGTCCGTGATCCGGTCGCCGCGGCGAGGCACGGCGTCGCGTTTCTGTCCAACGACCGCAAGTCCGAGGGCCTGTTCCTCGACCGGTCGGTCGGGTGGAATCTCACCGCCACCCGGCTCCCGTTCTTCGCGCGTGCCGGCGTCCTGCAGCCGAGGCGCGAGCTCGTCATCGCTCGGGCGCTTGCCGAACGGAGCGGGCTGCCCGAACACCGGCTCGGCGATCCCGTGGCCGCGCTCAGCGGCGGGAACCAGCAGAAGGCGTTCGTCGGCCGGTGCCTCGGCCGTGACGACGTGTTCGCGCTGCTGCTCGACGAGCCGACGCGTGGCGTGGACATCGGCGGGCGGGCGGCGATCCACCAACTGCTGCGGCGGGCCGCCGACGCCGGACTCGTCGTCCTCTTCGCGTCGACCGAGCTGGACGAACTCCTGGAACTCGGCGATGTGATCGTGACGATGCGGGACGGGCAGATCGTCAACCGATACGACGGTGACGTCGACGTCGACGGTGTGCTGCTGATGCGCGACATGACACGGGGAATCGCATGACGGCGGTCCCGGTGCGGTCCGGAATCTCCGCGGTCGGGTTGGTGGTGCCGCTGGCCGGGCTCGCGGTGCTGGTCGGACTGGCCGGGACGACCCATCGGTTTCTCAGCCTGGACAACGCCCGGGCGATCCTCGCCTCGACCGCCTTCGTCGGCATCACCGCCATCGGCGCGACGCTGGTGATGATCGCCGGCTCGGGCGTGTCGTTGGCGACGTCGCAGACCGCGACCGTGACGGCGATGTTCTTCCTGTCGACCCAGCAGTACGGGCTGGTGACGGCGGTGACGGTCGCGGTGTTGACCGGTGTCGCGCTCACCGCCCTGCAGGGTGCCGTCATCGGCTACTGGCACGCCAATCCGATCGTCCTCACCATCGCGGCCGGGTTCGCGATCGGCGGGGCCACGACCTGGTTCAGCGGCGGAACGCCGGTCAACCCGGAGGTGCGCGAGTTCGACGTCCTCAACTCGACGGTGCTCGGCCTGCCCGTGGCGGTGTACGTGCTGCTCGGTGTCACGGTGCTCGCCCATCTCACGCTGCACCGCACGACGGCCGGCCGGCAGATGTATCTCGTCGGCTCGAATCGGACCGCAGCCCGCGCCGCCGGCTTGCCGGTCGGCCGGGTCACCGTGATCGCCTGGGCGTTCTTCGGCGCGTGCATCGCTCTCACCGGGGTGTTCCTCGCCTCGTTCAACACGTCGGCGACCGTGACGCTCGGCGGAACGCTCACCCTCGACGCGATCGCGGCCGTCCTCGTCGGCGGGACCGCGATCACCGGGGGCCGCGGGTCGGCCCTGCAGACGCTGGGCGGCGCCGTGCTCATCGCCGTCATCTCCGATGTGCTGCTGCTACGCGGCTACTCCACCGGCGTCCAGATTCTCGTCAAGGGCATCCTGGTGCTCGCCGCTGTCGTCGCGGTGCACCTGCGCGCCACCCGGGGCCGGCGATGACCCGGCGGCGGCCGGCGCGGCCGGAGCATCTCATGCCGGCGGTCTCGCTGCTGGTCGTGATCGTCGCGTTCGCGTGTTCGCCCCTGCTGAGCGGCACGCCACTGCAACCGTTCGACGTGTACAACGCGCTCCAGGGCTTCGCGCAACTCGGTCTGCCGGCGCTCGCGATCGGGATCACGATGATCGCCGGGGAGTTCGACCTGTCGATCGTCGGCACCTACGCCCTTGGCGGCATGCTCGCCGTCTCCACCGGCGTCAGCTCACCGGCGCTCGGCGTCCTGGCCGCCGTGGCCGCCGGCGCCGCGATCGGCGCCGCCCAGGGCGCGCTCATCGCCCGCCTGCGCATCCCCTCCATGCCGGTCACGCTCGCGACCTACATCGCACTGCTCGGCCTCACGTACGCGATCTCGGGCGGATTGAGCAAGACATATCCGAACAGCGACGTCACCCTGTGGGTCGACCAGACGCTCGCCGGGATCTTCTCGCCGCGCAGCCTGCTGACACTGGCCGTGTTCCTCATCGCCGCCGTGGTGCTGGGCCGCACCAGGCTCGGCCGGGAACTACGGGCGATCGGTGGCGACCGGCGGGCCAGCCGCGTCGCCGGCGTCGGCGTGGACGGTCTGGTCATCGGGCTCTTCACGGTGTCGGGAACACTGGCCGCCCTGGGTGGCGCGCTGCTCAGCTACAGCTACGCATCGGCCAACCCGGACCCGGGCCTCCAGCCGCTGATCCTCGCCGCCGTGGCCGCGCTGCTCGGCGGCGTGTCCCTGGCCGGCGGCCGTGGTACACCGCTGGGTCTGCTGGCCGGGGCGCTGTCGGTCGCCCTGCTCGCGCAGATCGTCGCGATCACCGCCCTGCCGGACTTCACCACCCAGTTGCTGTACGCGGCGCTGCTCGCAGTGATCGTGGCGATCGAGAGCCCCGGCCTGCGCGCGCTGCTGGACCGGTTTCGGGCGAGCCGTGCCGATCGGCCGCAGACGCTTTCGTGATCAACCATCCACCCCTACTGGACGCACAGGAGGCGCACCAATGACCGGTCGAATGACGACGGTGGCCGACGGCTTCAACTTCCTCGAGGCGCCGCGCTGGCGCGACGAACGACTCTGGTTCTCGGACTTCTACAGCCTCAAGGTCCGTTCCATGCGCGAGGACGGCTCGGACGTGCGTGAGGAGGCCACCGTGCCGGGGCAGCCCTCGGGCCTTGGCTGGCTGCCCGACGGACGACTCCTCATCGTCTCGATGCTCGACCGGAAGGTCCTGCGCCGCGAGCCGGACGGAACCCTGTCCGTCCACGGCGACCTCGGCTCACACGCGGCCGGGCACGCCAACGACATGGCCGTCGACGCGCAGGGCCGCGCGTACGTCGGCAACTTCGGCTTCGACCTGATGGCCGGCGATCCCGTCGAGCCGGCCGCGCTGCACCGGGTCGACCCGGACGGGCAGGTCCACATGGTGGCCGACGACCTGTGGTTCCCCAACGGCTGCGCGATCACCGACGACAACGTGCTCCTGGTCGTGGAGACGTTCGGCAACCGGGTGAGCGCGTTCGACCTCACCGACGGCGGCGAACTCGTCAACCGGCGGGTCTGGGCCGAGTTCGGGCCACTGCCGACCGAGCGCGGCGTCGCCGAGTCGCTCGCCCAGGTCCAGGTCGCCGGCGACGGCGCCTGCCTGGACGCTGAGGGCGGGTTGTGGATCGCCGATGCCATCGGTGGACGACTGATCCGGGTGGTAGCGGGTGGCACGATCACCGACGAGATCGACCCCGGCACGCCCGTGTACGCGTGTGCGCTCGGCGGGGCGGCCGGTACGACGCTGTTCGCCTGTGCCGCGCCCGACTTCTACGAAGCCCCGCGCAAGGCCGCCCGCGAGGCCAGGATGCTCGCCACCACGGTCGCCGTCCCCGCGCACCGGTAGCCCGATCTCAATTCGTCAGGCGGGCCAGAACGGCCATCTCCTTCTCCGGCTCGACGACGGGTTGCAGAACGATCTCGTCGATCCCGGCCGCCTCCAGCGCCGCGATGCGCTCGGACAACTCGTCCCGGGTGCCGATCAGCCCCAGCTTGTCCACGAGCGACGGGACGATCAGATCACGGTCGCCGGGTTCGATGCGGCCGAGGTAGTTGCGGTACAGCGTCTTGTGCCGATCCGTGGCTGTCGCCGTGGTGCCGCGCCGCCGCAGCAGCCGCTCGACGGCGTCGGCCTCATCGGGCGCCAGCGACTCGCGGAACCCCGGGTTGTCCGCCGCGAATGTCAACAGCGCCATCGCGACGTGCCCCATCGAGTCCTTCGCCAGGTCGCCATGGCGATCTTCACCGTCGTCCAGCACGCGCAGCGATGTCATCACATAGGAGTCGGCCTTGCCGGCCTGCCCGGCCTCCCGCGCGGTCTGCCGGCGAGTGTCCTGGAACGCCGCCCACACAGCCGGCTCGAGCAGCCCGAACGAGATGAGGCCGGCGCCGCGGCGTCCGGCGATCGCGGCGGCCTTGAGTCCGAAGGCCGCGACGACGAACTCCACCGGGTCCTCGGTGTTGACGTACGGACCGACGTGCAGAAACCTGACGTCGCGGGTGCGCGTGCCTTCGGTGTACTCGGTCTCCCGGCCCGCGGTGAGGTCCTGCAACGCGCGGGTGAACGACTCGAGCCGCGCCATCGTCGTCGGCAGCATGCCGAGGGTCCGGCGGGCGGTGTTGCCGGTGCCGACGCCACAGATCACCCGGCCGGGCGCGATCGCGTTCAGGCTGGACACCGCGGCGGCGGCCGCCGGTGCCGACCGCAGCGCCGGGGACGTCACCCCGATCCCCAACTTGATCGCGTTTGTCGCCTTGGCGCACAAGGCCAGAGAGACGAACGGATCCCCGTTCACCATCGGCGTGTCATAAACCCAGAAGCTGGCGAATCCGAGCTCTTCGGCGCGCGCGGCGAGCTCTTCGACTCCCGGTCGGGCGGTAACCACAATTCCGGTGCGCATGGGTTCTCCACAGGTAGCTGAGACTCCGTGGTCAAGGCGAGAACCAGATCGAGCGAGTGACTAAGCGCATAGTCACCCACCCGGCTACCAGTGTCAAGGTCCGGGCGAGGTCAGGTCAGGCCGAGGAGGCGGCCGGGGTGCCGAGCGGGGCCGGGCCCAGGTCGAGGTCCGGCGTCATGGCCATCTTCAACGCGAGCTGGGCGGTGAACTCGCCCAGCTGCCCGGGCGAATCCGTCCCGTCGCGGCGATACCACCGGACCAGGTCGATCCCCAGCGAGAGGATGGCCCGGGAGACGCGCTTGACGTCGACGTCGGCGAACGCGCCGGTGGTGACGCCCCGCTCGACCGCCGCCCGGAAGACGTCGTTCGTCCGGTGCCGCGTCTCGAGGATCTCCTCGTAGTGCTCGGCGGAGAGTCCGGCGAGTTCGTACTGACTGACCCGCGCCGCGACGTGATAGCGGGCGTGCCAGCTGGTGTATCGGGCGACCAGGGCCTGAAGATGGCGTACGGGGTCCTCGATGCCGAGCACCGCGGGCTCGGTGACATAGGCCAGGACGCGCTGGTGCGCGGTGCGGATGATCTCGAAGAGTACGACCTCTTTCGAGGGGAAGTGCACGTACAGCGCTCCGGGGCTGAGTCCGACCGCGCTGGAGATGTCCCGGGTGGTCGTCGCGTGGAAGCCGTTGGAGGCGAAGCAACGCACCGCCGACGTGAGCAGCTTGCGCGGCACGTCGCCCAGCGACCCGTCCCAGAGCGCCGGCGACTCGTCCTCCAGCTCGGGTAGCCCTTCCAGGTCCTGCGTCGTGAAACGGGCCTGTCTCTTGGCCATGGGGTGACTGCCGCCTTCCTACCTCGACCGGCCTCGACGGTTGGCACATCACAAGCTACCAGGTGACTATGCGCTTATTCAGTTGGGCGGATCCCCGTACGCGCGGGAGAAAGAGACTTGATTCGGGAGCACCGGTGGAGTTGTGCCCGGGGCGGGTCTCGAACCCGCACGCCTCTTCTGAGGCAGCCGCTTTTAAGGCGGCCGTGTCTGCCATTCCACCACCCGGGCGGCGAGTAACACCGTATCGGTTGCCGCCCGCGCGGTGGAATCGGACTAGGGGGCTCCGGCGCCCACTGTTTCGCGCTCCTCGGGCAGCTCGACCCGCGGAGTCACGTGGGTGAACTCCTCGCGCGGCGTGTGCAGCTGGCCGAGGGCGATCGTCTCGCGACGGAGCACGAAGGCGAGAGTCCAGTCGGCGACGACCCGGACCTTCCGGTTGAACGACGGGATACGGCTCATGTGGTACGTGCGGTGCATGAACCACGCGGGCAGGCCCTTGACCTTGATCCCGTAGACGTGCGCCACACCCTTGTACAGGCCGAGGCCGGCCACGCTGCCGACGTACTTGTGGCGGTACTCCTTCGGCAGGCCGCCGAGGATCACCGTGCGGATGTTGTCGGCCAGCACCTTCGCCTGCCGGACGGCGTGCTGCGCGCTGGGCGAGCAGTACGCGCCGGGGTTGGTCAGGTCGGGCACCTGGGCGCAGTCGCCGGCCGCCCACACGCCGTCGAGCACCCGGTCGCCGTCGACCACCTGAAGGGTGGGCAGGCAGGTGACGTGCCCGCGCGGGCCGCGGGGCAGGTCGGTGCCGTCGAGCATCGGCGACGGCTTCACGCCCGCCGTCCAGACCAGGGTCTCGGCCCGGAAGCGGTCGCCGTCGGAAAGGACGATCTCGCCGTCGACGCAGGACTCGAGCCGGGTGCCCAGGCGCAGGTCGATGCCGCGGGCGTCGAGCGCGCGGGCCGCGTACGCGCCCATCTTCGGACCCACCTCGGGCAGGATCCGGTTCGTGGCCTCGACCAGGACGAACTTGACCTCCGAGGGGTCCAGGTCGGGGTAGTACCTCAGCGCGTCGCGGACGACGTCCTCCATCTCCGCGAGCGCCTCGATGCCGGCGAACCCGCCGCCGACGAAGACAAAGGTGAGCGATGCCTTGCGCACCGCCGGATCGGGGGTGACCGCCGCGACGTCGAGCCGGTCCAGAATGTGGTTGCGCAGGTAGATGGCCTCGCCGATGGTCTTGAACCCGATGCCGCGCTCCCGGAGACCGGGTACGGGCAGGGTCCGCGACACCGAGCCCGGCGCCACGATGATGTGGTCGTACGTCATCTCAGTGGAGGGGCCGTCGATCGGCTGGATCGTGACCGTCTTGCGCGCGTGCTCGATCTTCGTGACCTCACCGGACACGATGCGGCACTTCTTGAGCTCACGACGGAGCGGAACGACCGAGTGCCGCGGGCTGATGTTGCCGGCCGCTGCCTCGGGGAGGAACGGCTGGTACGTCATGTGCGGCTGCGGGTCGACGACGACCACCTCGGCGCGGCGCCGGCTGAGCTTCCTGGACAGGCGCAGGGCGGCGTACAACCCCACGTGACCGGCCCCTACGACAACGATGCGCTGCGGATTCACGTGAATATTGTCGCGCGTCACGCGTCACGATGCGTCGTTCTGTGACGCATCACAAAGCCGTTTGTCAAGTGCCGTGACGCACATATTTCCAAGAGATTTCACGCTCTACGCAAAAGGCGTGCTATGAGGAGCGTTGCCCCCACGGCGCAGGCGATGCCGAGCAGCGTGGCCAGCAGGAACGCGCTGCCCGCGAGATCGGCGGAGAGCCCCAGGGCGAACACCGTGAGTACCGCCGAGACGAGCACGACCGCCCCGGCCCGCAGCAGCCAGCCGCCGAGCATGTCGAAGCTCACGATCGCGTCGTACGGAAGAACGGCGGCGAGGGCGGTGAGGGTGTGTCCGAGGTAGAGCAGCGTGGCGATGGTGAGCACCCGCCACAGGGCGACGTGCGACTCGTAACCGACCGTGTCGGCCAGCCAGCCGCCGACCACGACCAGTGCCGAGAAGGTGGCGCCCCGGCCGCGCGGCGCGAACGCCGGGTAGATCGCGACCAGCACCAGGATCACCGAGTACTCGGTGGCGACGATCGCCGACGGCCAGGCCACCATCATCGCGATCAGGCCGCTCAGCGCGACGCCGAAGCGCACGGCGAACGGGATCGCGGTGGCCCGGGACAGCGCCAGCCGGGCCGCCTCCATCTGCTTGCCGAACATCAGCGCCCCCGGGGAATCGCGGCGAGCCGGGACACGTCGCGCAGCACCAGGTCGAGGCTGCCGGCCCCGGCCCAGGCCACCACCGGCACGCCGTGCTCGCGCAGGCGGCCCAGCACGTTCTCCCGCTCCATCCGCCACAGCCGGGTGGCCAGCGGCGTCCACTGCCCGCCGCCGGTGACGGTCGCGTCGGCGGGCAGGGTATCGACGGCGACGACGTAGCGGCCCGACTGGGTGAGCTGGGCCAGCATGTCGGCCGAGCGCGGATCGACCAGCGGGGTGAGCACCATGACCAGCGCGTCCGACGAGAGGTGATGCACGCCGAAGACGTTCTGGTAGTCGTCCTCGTCGACCTCCACCGGGTCGGGGCGTACGTCGAGCAGCCATTCGAGCACGGTCAGGTACTGCCGGCGGCCGGTGGCCGGGCGCAGGCGGCGGGCGCCCGCGCCGTACTCCAGCAGCGACACCCGGTCGCCGCGCTGCAGGTAGTGCTCGGCGATCGCGGCCGAGGCCCGGACCGTCGTGTCCAGGACGGACGCACTGCCGGTCACGCCGCCGGAGCGGCCGACCTCGCCGAGCACGTCGAGCAGCAGCACGACCTCGGCGTCCCGGTCGGAGAGCGTCGAGGCGACGTGCAGGTCGCGGGTGCGCAGCGAGACCCGCCAGTCGATGCGCCGCAGCCGGTCGCCCGGCGCGAACGGGCGTACGCCCGCAAGCTCGCCACCCTCACCCGGCCGGCGCGACCGGTGGTTGCCGACCAGGCCGGCGGCGGCCGGCATGGCCTCGGTCGCGTTGAACGGCTCGGTCACCGGATAGACCCGCACACCGCGGCCCTCGACGATCACCGGACGACAGGCCAGCAGACCACCGCAGGCGGCCACCCGGGCGGCGGCCGGGCCGACGTCCTGCCGGCCCCAGCGGTTCGCCTCGCCGGGAAGCTCCACCGAGTACCACCCGTCGCGCGGCACGGTGATCGCGAACGGGCGGTCGGCCTGCTCGAGCTTCAGCCACGGCGAGTGACGGGTACGCAGCACCACCAGGTCGTAGCCGATCACGTCGGGGTTGCTCACGGTCACCGAGGCGTCGACGTGACCGCCCTCGACCACGTGCTCCTCGTCGGCCGAGATGGTCAGCTCGGGGGCCGAGCGCGGCATCCGGCGCAGGCCGACCGCGGCGCCGATGGCGAACGGCGCGGCCAGCAGCACCAGGTCGACCCGGCCCAGCGCCACCCCGAGCAGCAGGAGCAGGCCGGTCAGCAGCACCGCCCGGCCGAGCGCACGGGTCGGCACCCAGGCCGGACCCGACCACGACTCACCGTCCGCGGACGCCGCGGGCGGTACCGCGTTTCGCAGGAGGAGCCGGTCAGTCATGCCGCGCGTAGGTCGGCAGCGCTCCGCTGGCCGGCGCCGGCACGTTGGTCAGCACCTCCTGCACGACGAAGGCGGGGTCGACGCGGCGCAACCACATCTCGGGCCGCAGCGTGATGCGGTGGGCCAGGGCCGGCACGGCCACGTCCTTGACGTCCTCGGGCACCACGAAGTCGCGGCCGGCCATCGCGGCCCGCGCCCGGGCCAGCAGCAGCAGCGCCAGCGAGCCACGCGGCGACGAGCCGACCAGCACCGACGGGTGCTCGCGGGTGGCCGCGGTCAGCGACACGATGTACCGGCCGATCGAGTCCTCCACGGTGATCGACTCGAGGGCGGCCTGCATGGCCTGCAGCATCCGGGCGTCGACCACCGGCTGCAGGAACGCCTCCTCCTGCCGGCGGGACATGCGGCGGCGCAGAACCTCCCACTCCTCCTCGGCGGTCGGATAGCCGAACGAGACCCGGATCAGGAACCGGTCGAGCTGGGCCTCGGGGAGCGGGTACGTGCCCTCGTACTCGATCGGGTTGGCGGTGGCGAGCACGTGGAACGGCGGGTCGAGGCGGTACGTCACGCCCTCGACCGAGACCTGTTTCTCCTGCATCGCCTCGAGCAGGGCGGCCTGCGTCTTCGGCGGCGTCCGGTTGATCTCGTCGGCCAGCAGCATGTTCGTGAAGACCGGCCCGGCGCGGAAGGCGAAGTCGCCCTTGCGCTGGTCGTACAGGAACGAGCCGGTGACGTCGGCCGGGAGCAGGTCGGGGGTGAACTGCAGGCGGCGGAAGTCCAGCCCCAGCGACTGCGCGAAGCTGCGGGCGGTCAGGGTCTTGCCCAGGCCCGGCAGGTCTTCGAGCAGCACGTGACCACCGGCCAGGATGCCGGCCAGGACCAGCTCCAGCGAGTCGCGCTTGCCGACCAGGACGCTGCCGACCGAGTCCAGGACGGCACCGGCCAACCTGCCCACCTCGTACGGGGGAAGGGCGTTCTCGGTCACCGGCATACCTTTCTCACAGTCGTTCCAACGCATTCACATAGGTCTCTAGTTCATTCGTCCTCGCCGAGCGCCGCCCGCGGTCGTGCAGAGCCGCCCAGAGCGGGTCACCGAGGAGCTCGCGGGCGCGGCGCGGATCGGAGGCGCGAGTGATCCCGTGTCGCAGCCGCAATCGTTCGTCGGCCAGCTCCGCAAGCACGGGCAGAACGTTACGCGCATAGAGATCGGGCTCGGAGTGGGCCCGGTCCAGGTTGCGCTCCCAGCGCCGCACGGCCGCCCGCAGCGAGTCGGGCTGCCGGCCGTCGGCCTGGTAGCCACCGTTCCGGCGTTTCGGCGACGAGGGCGGCGCCACCTCGGAGACGGCGTACAGAACGGCTCGTAAACCCACGTAGAAGGCCACAACGAGCACGATGGAGACGCTGGTGTCGGCCGCGTGCAGCGCCGCGACGGTCACCACGGTCGCCGCCGTGATCAGCAGCGCGTTGCGCAGGATCCACAGGCCGCGGGAGCGCTGCTTGGCGACCGGCTCGGGCGCCTCCTCGACCGGCTCGTCGCGGAAACTGAACAGGTCGTCGAGACCGCCGTCGCTCACGCCGGCACCCCCGCTCCCAAGTCGGCGCGGAGCCGCTCCAGCGCGCTGCGCGCCTGCCGGCGCATCTGGTCGTCGACCGTGTGCGTGGCGTAACGGGCCTCCCGGTACACCTCCAGCAGCGCGGCCAGGACCTGGGCGTCGACCCGCTGCTCGCGCAGGAGGCGTCCGACCAGGTCGGTGGGGCTGTCGCCCGGATTTCGCGGGGTGCCGGCCGCCGCGGCGGCCTGTTCGAGCCGCACCCAGCAGGCGATGACGGCCCGGCGGGGGTCACGGTCGGTGTCGGAGAGCTCCTCGAGGCCCGCCTCGATCGCGGCCGCCAGCTCCTCGGCCGTACGCGCGCCGTGCCGCGCCGGGGTGACGCCGCGACGGCCCTTGCGCGCCCGGCGGCGGGCCTGGTCGCGCAGGATCGCCCAGATCGCCAGCCCGACCACGATCAGCGCCACGATGGCAATCAGGAACAGCGCCGCCGTGCCGAGCCACTCGGGCAGCCCGCGCGCCGCTTCCGGCGGCTGGCCGCCGGTCGTCGCGCTCGGCTGCGTCTTCGGCAGCAGCGGGGCCTGCGTGGTCGGCGTGGCGTCCGGCTCGATCTGGTCGAGCTGCGGCTGCGACCGCGTGGCGGCCAGCGAGGTGACGAAGAGCAGCACGAGGACGGCGGCGAGCGGCCACCAGCGTCGCAGTGCGGCGAGATCCATCTTGTGCTGCTTTCGTTCGGCTGTGCCGAATCATGCCAGGCCCGCGAGCCTCTTCGCACGGGCGAACACGTCGTCGAGCATCGCCGGGGTGAGCCGCCCGGTAAACGTGTTCTGCTGGCTGACGTGGAAACACCCGAGCAGGTCCGGCACCCCCGGCATGCTCACCACCGCCCCGTGCCCGAACTTAGGCCGAGGCACGGGCGCTTTTGTGCCATAAACCGCGGCCATCGCCGGCCACCAGGCCGCCCACGCGAACGCCCCGAGCGCCACCACCACCCGAAGCGACGGACGAATGAGACGAAGCTCCTGATGCACCCACGGCGCGCAGTTGTCTCTTTCTTCGGGCGTGGGCTTGTTGTCCGGCGGCGCACACCGAACCGCCGCGAATATCCGCGTGTGCTCGAGCCGCAATCCGTCATCGACGGAGACGCTGGTCGGCTGATTGGCCAGCCCCGCCCGATACAGGGCCGCGAACAGCACGTCCCCCGACCGATCCCCCGTGAATATCCGGCCGGTCCGATTCCCCCCATGTGCCGCCGGCGCCAGCCCCAGAATCCCGATCTCGGCGTCCGCGTTCCCCCACCCCGGAACCGGCCGCCCCCAATACTCCTGCTCGCGGAACGAGGCCCGCTTGACCCGCGCCACGTCCTCCCGCCAGGCCACCAGCCGCGGACACGCAAAACAATCCGCGACCCGCGCGTCAAGCACGCTCAGCGATGCCGCCCCGGCCGCGTTTTCCACAACATCGGCAGCCGTACGCGTGGTCAGCTCACCCAAACTCACGATCCCAGCACAGCACTTCCACATATGCGGCCGTCACCCGGGTAGGTCAAACTCCCCGCCCTTGACCCCGTCGACGAACGCCGCCCACGCCGCAGGCTCAAAAGCCAACACCGGCCCTGACCGATCCTTGCTGTCCCGAACCCCCACCACGCCGGGCAAGTTCTTTGCCACCTCGACGCAAGAGTTCCCACCGTTGTCGCTGCGGGTCGACTTCCGCCAGACGGCCCCGCTCAGGTCTGCCATCGCTCAGCCACCTCCCTGATCAGCTTGAGCGACAATCCTCGGGGGCAACGCTTCACCTCGAATCGCCTCCCACCTGCGGGTAAAGCTATCAATGTCGTCCCGGCGGCCGGTGATTTGCGCCCGGAGCGGGCTGTCCAGACGGGCCGCGTCGAAGTCACGAGCCGTCGCCAGGGTGAATGCCCCGGCCAGACCGGCATGAACTCCCGCGGACGCCGGCACAGCGTGGGCGGATCGGACCTTTGGCCTCGCGCTCGATGGCCAGCCAGTCTCTGAACCAGACAGGAGTCTGATCGAAGGTTGCCAGGCCGCTCATCAGGCGCTCGAAGAGTCCACCGGTGTCGAGCGCGGCGTCCACGGAAACCAGGTGCGGCGTACTGGTCGGGTCTATAGCGGGCATTCTCGGACTGCGCGCGAAAGCCGATGGTGTCCTCGTTGTGGTGCCACGCTGCGCTGCACCTGCGTCGCCACCGCGGTCGACAACTCAGGCGGAAGTGCGCTATGCCCCGGGGCGGGAGGCGATCGTTCTCCTTCTCTACCCCGATGATGTGTGCGACGCGTTACGGCGGGAGGCCGCAAAGCGGGAGTCACTGGGCCGGGGATCTAATGGCCGCATGACGGAGACGCTCGCGGAGATTCTGGAGGCGGCGGCCGCGGGCCGTTTCCCGCCCGACGACGGCGAGACGATCGTCGTGCCGCAGCCCGGGTGGCGGGATGCCGGGGTGGTGGCGTTCACCGCGCATTCGGTGGTCTTCGTCGACGAGGATCCGGCTTGGGTGCGGGCGACTTTGGCCAATGTGGACACCGACGAGCTGGCCGCGGCGATGAACCCGCGCTTTCTCCAGGCACTGCTCGACCGGACCGGGCGGCGGATGGACACGATCGATCTGCTCACGGTCGCCGGCCCGCTGCCGGGCCTGCCGCCGATCGAGCTCAAGGAGATCGACGACCCCGAGCACCCGCGGGTGCGCCGGGCCCTCGACCACCGCGACGACGTGCGCGTCTGGGCGGCCGACGGCGGCGTGCTGGTGCTCGGCCGAGGGGTGGCCGGTCGCTGGGAGGCGGCGATCGAGGTCGAACCGGCCGACCGTCAACGCGGCCTGGGCAAGGCGCTGGCCGTAGCCGCCCGTCACCTCGTGCCGGACAGCCAACCGGTCTGGTCGCAACAGGCCGCGGGAAATGCCCGAAGCATCCGAACCTTCCAGGCCGCCGGCTTCCGCCCGGTAGGCGGCGAGGCACTCATGACCCCGCGCTGATCGCCCCGATCACTCGAGCGCGCTAGCGCGAGAAACTCGCTGGTGCCGAACGCGTCGGCTGGGAGGTCGCGTCCGCCGGGGCCGATGTGGACGGTGATGGGGCCTCCGTGGGCGCTGAAGCCGACGGCAGAGCGGACGAGCCGCCGAACGGCGCGTCCTGCGGACAGTAGGGAACGCCGATATTGCGGGAGCGGATGGTCTCGCCCGTCGACGGGTCGGTGCACATGTTGGTGCCCAGCTGGATCGGGGAACCGTCCTGGTCGTAGAGGCGCGCGTTCGGCACCAGGCGGCCCTGGCCGTCGTAGACGTAGACGTCGTTGACGTTGCTGTACGGGTTGGGGTCGGAGTAGCCGTAGTTGACGTCGCTGTAGCCGGGGGTGCGGGCGTTGTCGTCGGCGGTGAGGAAGCCGGAGAGGGCGAAGATCACCAGGACGACGGTGCCGGACTGCACGGCCAGGCGGGGCAGGCGGGAGAACGCGGCCGAGCGCTTGCCCAGGACGATCGAGACGATGACGCAGCCGGCCAGCAGGAACAGGGCGACCAGCTCGTTGTTGCCGATGCGCGGGAGCAGGCCGAGCCGGGTGCCGTCGGACAGGACGTAGGCCAGGGCCATCGCGACCAGGTAACCGCGCAGCACCCACCAGCCGGGGCGCAGCAGGACCAGGAAGTCGCTGGCCTTCTCGTAGCCGATCACCGGGCCGGTCCGGCGGTCGGCCCGGGCGAGGAGGTCCAGGGCCTGATCGCGGGCCTCACGCAGCTGCGCGAAGCGGTCGAGTGGCGGCTCGGGGAACCCGCCGACCAGGCCCGCGGTCGAGCGCAGCTCCGACGCGTACGCCTCGGGGGTGCCAAGCCGATCGACAAGCGTGCCCGAACCCTCGGCCCGGACCTCGGCCAGATGTTCCGGAAGGTCCTCGAGGAGCTCCTCGCGGGTGGCCTCGGAGAGGCCGGCCAGCGAGCGGCGGACGCCCTCGACATACACCGTGATCTCGTCGTTCACGCCGCCCCCCGCTCGCGCAGCAGATCGTCCATCGTGGTTGCGAAGCCGTGCCAGATCTTGCCGGACCGTTGCAACTCGGCGCGGCCGGCCGCGTTGAGGCCGTAGTACTTCCGATGTGGACCCTCGTCGCTGGGCACCACGTACGTGTTCAGGAAGCCGCCGTTGAACAGGCGGCGCAGCGTGCCGTAGACCGAGGCGTCGCCGACGTCCTCGAGCCCGGCGGCGCGCAGGCGGCGCAGGATGTCGTAGCCGTAGCCGTCCTCGTCGCGCAGGGCGGCGAGGACCGCGAGGTCCAGCACGCCCTTGAGGAGCTGGGTGGTGTCCACGCGATGCAAAGTACTGTGCAATGCGAAGTACCGTCAAGACGGAAGTAGCAGCCCGATGCGAAACGGGTCAGGCGATGGAGAACGCGATCCCGTCCAGAATGTCGTGCTCAGAGGCGACGACCGACGAAAAGCCGGCTCGCTCCATGATGATCTTCAGGATCAACGCGCCGCCGCCGATCACGTCGGCCCGCCCGGGGTGCATGACCGGGAGAGCCAGCCGCGCGGAGACCGGCATCGCCAGCAGTTCGTCCGTCACCTTGGCTACCGATGAAAACGGCACCCGAGAATGGTGGATGCGCTCGGCGTCGTAGGAATCGAGGCCCTGAGCCAGGGCCGCGACGGTCGTCACGGTCCCGGCCAGACCCACCAATGTGGACGCCGACCGGCCGGGCACCGCCGCGAGCGCCGTCTCCACCGCGGCCGTGATGTCCCCGGTCGCCGCAGCGATCTCGGCCGCGGTCGGCGGATCGGAGTGCAGGTGCCGCTCGGTCATCCGCACGCAGCCGATGTCCATCGAGATCGCGTGCTCGACCCCGTCGCTGCCGGTCACGAACTCGGTCGAGCCGCCGCCGATGTCGACGATCAGATAGGGCCGCTCGGCACTGAGCCCGGCCACCGCACCGGCGAAGGAGAGCCGCGCCTCCTCGTCCCCGGTGATCACCTCGGGCTCGATGCCGAGTACGCCGTGGACCATCGCGCGGAAGTCGGCGGCGTTCGACGCGTCGCGCGAGGCCGACGTCGCGCACATCCGCACTCGCGCGATGCCCAGTTCGGCGATCTCCGAGGCGTACGCGATGAGGGCCTTTTTTGTTCTGGTCAATGCCGCGTCGGAAAGGCGCCCGGTGCGGTCGACGCCCTCGCCGAGCCGGACGATCTCCATCCGGCGGGCGACATCGGTGAGGCGACCGCCGGTGAGTCCGCCGCCCGTCACATCCGCGATGAGCAAGCGGATCGAGTTGGTGCCGCAGTCGATCGCCGCGACTCTCATAGGTGCAGCAGCATTCTCGTGTTCCCCAGCGTGTTGGGTTTGACCCGCTCGAGGTCGAGAAACTCGGCGACGCCCTCGTCGTAGGAGCGCAGCAGCTGCTCGTAGACCGCGTGCGGCACCGGCGCGCCGTCGATCTCGGTGAAGCCGAACGAGCCGAAGAAGCGGGTCTCGAAGGTGAGGCAGAAGACCCGGGCGATGCCCAGATCACGAGCGACATCGAGCAGCCGGGACACGATCTTGTGCCCTATCTTGCGGCCGCGGCAGGCAGGATCCACCGCGACCGTACGGATCTCAGCAAGGTCCTCCCACATCACGTGCAGAGCGCCGCACCCGAGGACGGTGTCGTCCTCGTCGACCGCGACCCAGAACTCCTGCACCGATTCGAAGAGGGTGACCGTGGCCTTGCTCAACAGGCGACGATCTGCCGTGTACGCGTCGACGAGGGCCCGGATGGCCTTGATGTCCTTCGTCCGCGCCCGCCGGATCTCCACTACTCGTCCTTTTTGTCGCTTTTGTTCGGGTTTACGCAGGGCCCGTCCGCCCAGTACGGCTCGATCGCGTCGCGCACCTCGTCGCCGAACGGGTTCACCCCGCGGCCGGCGGCCAGCGCGTGCGCGAGCTGGACGTGCAGGCACTTCACCCGGCCGGGCATGCCGCCCGCCGCCACGTGCGCGATCTCCGGCACGTCCTCGATCGCCGTGCGCCGGGCGAGGTAGTCCTCGGCCGCCTTCTCGTACCGCTCGGCCAGTTCCGGATCGGTCGACAGCCGCTGCTGCATGTCACGCATCACCCCGGCCGACTCGAGCCGGCTGCACGCGGCCGTCGCGTGCGGACAGGTCAGGTAGAACAGCGTGGGGAACGGCGTGCCGTCCGGCAGGCGCGGCGCGGTCTCCACCACGTCGGGGTTGCCGCACGGGCAGCGGTGCGCGATCGCGCGGGTCGCCCGCGGGGTGCGGCCGAGCTGCGCCGCCACGATCTCGAGGTCGGCTTCGGAAGGTGTTTCCATCAGTTGGGGGACTCCGCGTCGGCGGCTCGGACGCTGTTCCAGAGCGTGTCGTACCAGCGGTCGGGGGCGGCCGCCGGCTGGTCACCGGTGGTGCTCGCGGTCGCGTTCGGGTTGGGCAGCACCAGCAGGGTCTTGTCGCCCGGGCGCACGTAGTTGAGGCGCTCGCGGGCCTGCGCCCGGACGTACTCCGGGTCCTGCCATTTCAGCAGTTGCTGCTGCTTGTCGGCGATCGCCTTGCGCTGGGCGACCTGGTCGGCCTCCAGCTGGGCGATCTGCGACTCCTGAGCGAGATAGACCCGCAAGGGATAGGTATAGGCCAGGGCGAGCGCCACGAACACGACGATCAGAACGGTGGCGCGGCCGGTGAGGGCCCGCGGCCGGGGAGCGTCCGTGCGTTTCGCCGGGCCGCCGCCCACGTTGACCGTGCGGCGGTTCGGCGCCGGCCGCGACCTCGTGCGGCCCGCGGCGACCCGGGTCGCACTGGTGGTGCGGACACGCGACGAGCCGGGGCGGCGGGAAGGTCCCTGGCCACTCGGCGTGCGTCGCTGTGTCGTCACCCTGCTCCCCCGCTCATGTGTTGAGGCGCCCGCTGAAACCTATGCCGCTTTTCGCGGGCGCCACAACTCCATGATCTTCGGTCGGGCCGTTACGCGGTCCGGTAACGCGGGAAAGCGCCCGCACCGGCGTACCGGGCGGCGCTTTCCAGCTGCTCCTCGATGCGCAGGAGCTGGTTGTACTTCGCGACGCGGTCGGACCGGGCCGGGGCGCCGGTCTTGATCTGGCCGCTGCCGACCGCGACCGCGAGGTCGGCGATCGTGGTGTCCTCGGTCTCGCCCGAGCGGTGCGACATCATCGTCTTGAAGCCGGCCCGGTGGGCCAGGTCGACGGCGTCGAGGGTCTCGGTCAGCGAGCCGATCTGGTTGACCTTGACGAGCACGGCGTTGGCCGCGCCCTCGGCGATGCCCCGGCCGATGCGGGTCGGGTTGGTGACGAACAGGTCGTCGCCGACGATCTGGATCTTGTTACCGAGCTGACCGGTCATCGCGCTCCAGCCGGCCCAGTCCTCCTCGGCCAGCGGGTCCTCGATCGAGACGATCGGGTACTCGTCGGCGAGCTTCGCGTAGTACGTGATCATCTCGTCGGTCGACTTCGGCGAGCCCTCGAAGACGTACGACCCGTCCTTGTAGAACTCGGTCGCCGCCACGTCCATGGCCAGCACGATGTCGGTGCCCAGGGCGAAGCCGGCGGCCTGCACGGCCTCGGCGATCAGGTCGAGGGCGGCGGCGTTCGCCGGAAGGCTGGGCGCGAAACCGCCCTCGTCGCCCAGACCGGTCGAGAGTCCCTTCTTCTTCAGCACCGACTTGAGCGCGTGGTAGACCTCGGCGCCCGTGCGCAGCGCCTCGCGGAACGTCGGCGCGCCGATCGGGGCGATCATGAATTCCTGGACGTCGACGTTCGAGTCGGCGTGGGCGCCACCGTTCAGGATGTTCATCATCGGGACCGGCAGGACCGCGGCGTTGGGACCGCCAACGTACCGGAAGAGCGGCAGCTCGGCGGAGAGCGCGGCGGCCTTGGCGACGGCCAGCGACACGCCGAGGATCGCGTTCGCCCCGAGCTCGGACTTGTCGGCGGTGCCGTCCAGGTCGAGCATCTTCTGGTCGATCAGGCGCTGCTCGCTCGCCTCGTAACCGACGAGCTCGTCGGCGATCTTGTCCTCCACGTTGGCAACGGCCTTTTCGACGCCCTTGCCCAGGTAGCGACCCTTGTCGCCGTCGCGCAGCTCGAGCGCCTCGAAAGCGCCGGTCGAGGCGCCCGAGGGCACCGCGGCGCGGCCGACCGTGCCGTCGTCGAGCCCGACCTCGACCTCGACGGTCGGGTTGCCCCGGGAGTCGAGAATCTCGCGGGCGACGATCGCTTCGATGGTGGCCATGTGTCGTGTCGCTCCTCTGTCTTTCAGGTGCTCTGTGTAAGGCTGCAGTTCACCGACCGCGACCCTGCGGCCGACCACACGCCTGAGCGTATCGGGGCCGCCTGACGGGCGTGCGCGCGGCTCGTGAACTTCCGCCGGATCGCTCAGCCACGCTCACCGGGTGCCGAACAACCTGGCACTATGAGTGCTCCCATGCTCCCGCCGAACGGGTCGTACATCGAGATGACCTCGTATGGCGAAAAGCTCCCCGAGGTGCGGGTCGTGCACGCCTCAGGAACCGTGATCACTCTCTCCATGGCCCTCGCCCACGTGCCGCCGGCCCAGTCGACGGTCGAGCTGCGCTGGGCGGTTCCGCCGCGCGGGCGGATGAGCCAGGAGGGGTACGTGATCGGCGTCGACGGTAACCGGATCAACGTCCGGTTCACCGGGAAGCCGGCGGTGCTGCAAAGCCGCTCCTACGTGCGTGGGGGCGGCGGCGAGCAGGTGATCATGATCCGCGAGGGGCGAGAGCCCGCGGTGGGCGTGGTGCACGACATGAGCGAGCGCGCGGTACGGGCGCACTTCACCGACATCGAGCTCGAGACCGACGAGGAGATGACCCTGCGCGTCATGCTCGGCGACGAGGAGGTGGCGTTTCCGGCCACCTCGCTCAAGGTCAGCTCGATGCGCCAGCAGGTGCCGGTCGAGGGTCCTCTTTCGGTGGAAATGGTGGCGGTCTTCGCCGACCAGGACGAGGGCCAGGCCACGATCGTCCGGCGGTACATCATGCGTCACCAGATGATGGCCCGGAACCGGGGCAGCTGAGCAGGCTGTACACGCCTCATTACTCGTTTGCGCGGGGTTGCGCGGATAGGCAAAGGTGTCAGTCGTGCTCACCCGGCCGCGCCTTACCACCCTCTGCTTCGCCGCAGCGGCGGCGTTGCTGCTGGGTAGCACGGGGTGCACGGACCTCGACGAGGCCAGCGCGGCGGGCATCACCCACGACAACCTGCTGTCCGAGTTGTCGGTTCAGCTGGCTCGTGTGACCGGACTCACCTACACGGCGACGTACCAGCTCACCGGCGGCGGCACGGCGACCGTGACGCAGGCGCAGAAACCGGCCCGGACGGCGTACGTCTATCCGGGCGGCCGGCTCATCGAGAGCACGACCGGGACGGTCCGCTGCGCCCGCGACGCCTGCACCGAGACCGACCCGACTCCCGCGACCGCGACGCCGCTCGCCGGCAGCATGCTGATCACGCCCGAGGCGGCGCTCACGATGCTGAACACGGCCGCGCTCGACCAGGAGCTCGACGCCACGCAGCACGACACGACGATCGCCGGCCGGCATGCCACCTGCCTCGACCTCGACGGGGTCGACGGCACCCCGACCCGCAAGTTCAGCCTCTGCGTGACCAACGAGGGCGCGCTCGGCAGCTTCGCCGCCACGATCGCGGGCGAGCGTTACGAGCAGGCCCTCACCACGTACGCGGAGAAGGCCGCCCCCGACGCCTTCGACCTGCCCGCCACCGCCAAGCTGACCGACAAGCGCACGAACCGCTGACGCCCCTCAGACGCCCAGCAGGGTGCGCAGGTGGCGGGGCGGTGGGGAGCCGTGGGCGAGCATCGCGTCGTGCCAAGCCTTGGGGGTCGCGCCGAAGGGGCGGGCCGCGGCGATGGCGGCCACCTCGGTGTAGCCCACGAAGTAGGTGCTGAGCTGGGTGGACGTGAGCAGGGCCCGGCGCCACTTGCCGGCGGCCTCGCCCTCTTCCTGGAAGCCGGGGCCGGTCATCAGGGCCATCGCCTCGGCCTCGGGGAGATCGTCGCAGTGGACCAGCTGGTCGATGATCGCGTTGAGCGTCATGCGCAGCTGCATCTTGAGCTGCTGAAGCCGCACCGGGAGGCCGCCGAAGCCCAGGTCGGCCATCAGCTCCTCGGCGTAGACCGCCCAGCCCTCGACGAACGGACCCGACCAGCCGAGCGCCCGCACCCGCGTCTCGGCCCGGAAGCGGCGCGAGTGAGCCAGCTGCAGGAAGTGGCCGGGCATCGCCTCGTGGACCGTGAGGTCGCGGAGCATGTGGTCGTTGTACTCCCGGTAGAACGACTCGACCCGCTCGGGCGACCAGCCCGCCGGCGTCGGGGAGATGCAGTAGAACGTGGGCACGTCGGCGGTCTCGAGCGGACCGGGCGGGTCGCAGTAGGCCACCGCGACGCCGCGGGCGAACTCGGGCATCTCCTCGATCACGCACGGGTCGTCGAGCAGGGTCAGGACGTCGTGCTTGCGGACGAACTCGGTGGCCTCATCCATCGTGACGCGGGCCAGCTCGACGATCGTGTCGTCGCCGGGGTGGTCGGCGGCGAGCGTGCCGAGGGCGCGGCGGACCGTCTCGTCGGTCTCGGGGCCACCGACCAGCTCGGCGGAGGCCGCGCGCAGCTCGGCGCCGATGCGCTCGAGGCGCGCGCGGGCGCGGGACAGCACCTCGGCCGCGGGCAGCTCGGTGTCGAGCGTGTGCCACAGTCGCGCCTCCCACAGCGGGCGGCCCAGGCGCGGGTCGCGGCCCGGCTCGCCGCCGTCGAGGCGGCCGCGCAGCCAGCCGTCGAACTCGCCGAGCGCCGCCAGCGCCGCCGACGCGGCCGGCTCGACCGCCGGGCGCATGCCGGGCTCCTCGGCGAGCAGGGCGGGCAGCTCGTCGCGGATCAGCGCGGCCGTGCCGGCGAACTGGCCGATGGCCGTCTCGGCGTGGATGCGCGGCACGTCGCGCAGCACGGCCCGGGCCGTGGCCAGCGCGTCGGGGATCGCCGCGAGCCGGCCGCCGAGGCTCGCCAGTCGCTCCTCGGCCGGGGCGAACTGCCGGGAGATCAACGCATGCAGGAGCGGGCCGGGGTTGTGGTGAAGGGGGTTCCACTCGTGTTCGCGTACGTCCGAAAGCTCGAAAAGCCCTCGCTCGACGATGGCCGAGAGAATCGCGTGGTCGACCTGGTCCTCGGGGCCGAAGGCCTCGGGGTCAATGCCGGACAGGGCGTCGGCCGCATCGCGCAGCATGGCCCGCTGGTCGGACACGGCGCCCGGGGAGAGGTCGGGCATGCGGTCGTCGAATCGGTGGTCACCCGCGGCGGAGGCCAGGCCTGGGTCGCTGCGCAGGACGGCGTCGACGATGCTCTCGGCGAGCTGAACGAACTCCGGCATGTCGTGAAACCTACTCGGCGGGTCTGACAGTTCTCCGTTCGGCGCTCCGGACTTCTTCGGCGTAGTCGAGCGTCGCCCGGCGTACCTCGGCCTCGGCGTCCGCACCGGCCGCGCGAGCCTCGGCAACCAGCCGGAGCAGCGCCGTGCCGAGATCATCACCAACCGGCAGGGGTACGTCGAGACCGGCGCGCTCGACCCGCTGGAGGATCTTGGCGGCGAGCGCGAGCGCGGGCTGGCTCAGCGCGATGCCGTCGAGGACCGAGTCGCGCGACTTCTCGGCCTTCTTGATCCGCTCCCAGTTGTCGGTGATCTCCTCGATGTCGGCGACCTCGGCGCCCGCGAAGACGTGCGGGTTGCGCCGCACCATCTTCTCGACCAGTCCGCCGGCCACGTCGTCGATGCCCCAGGCCGCGCCGTCCGGCAACTCCTCGGCCAGGCGCGCGTGCAGGACGATCTGCAGCAGCACGTCGCCCAGCTCCTCGCGCAGGGCCGCCATGTCCTCGGCCTCGATCGCGTCGTACGCCTCGTACGCCTCCTCGAGCAGGTAAGGCGCGAGCGTGCGGTGGTTCTGGGCGCGCTTCCACGGGTCGCCGCCGGGCGAGGCGAGCCGGTCCATGACGGCGACCGCGTCAAGCAGACGGGCGCCGGGCGGGTCCCAGGAGCCGTACATCAGCTCGAGCTCGGCCAGATCGGGGCTGCGGGTCAGGCGGAGGCCGAGGCTGCGGGCGAAGTCCTGGTCACCGGCCGGACCGGCGAGCCAGACCACGGCCTCGCGGTCGGTGCCGCTCACCTCAGCCAGCAGCCGCTCGGGGTCGGGATCGATCACCGTGACCGGCACGCCCGACTGCCGCAGCACCGCGGCCTGCTCGGACTCGGCGGCGGCGAAGACCGGGTACGCCCGGACGACATCCCACGCGGCCGCGGTGAGGAGGCCGGCGGGGAGCCGCGGTGAGGTGACAAGGAGAACGATCCGAGCGGTCATGCCCGCAACTTTGACAGCTCAGCTCAGGACGCGGCGGCCGCGCCCGGTGCGGCGCTGACCGGCACGCTGGCGTCGTTGGCGCCGATCGGGGCACTCACCAGCGCGCGGACCTCCTTCTGCTGCGTCTGGAACAGCAGCACCGGGATGGCCATCGGCTGGTACCGCGGGTTGATCGAGATGGTCATCGCGCTGGTGACCTCGGCGATCTCGTTGCGCACGGCGACCGCGGACTGCACGGCCTGCGTGTTGTCCGCCGGGAGGGCGCTCTTGAACTGGTCGAACGGCGTGTTCGCCGGGATCTGGCCGGAGGTGACCAGCGCGTCGTAGACCTCGCGCAGGTCGGTGTCGGTCAGCTGCGGCTGGGTCGTCGCGTTCTGCCGGAGCAGGGTGGTCAGCGTGTCCGACTCGGCGAACAGCTTCGCGTACTCGGTGCCGGGCGGGATGCTCAGCGCGCTCGCGTAGTCGTCGACCGGAACGGTGGCCGGGAGCGACACGTTGTGCTGCTTGGCCACGATCGGCAGGATCTCGGCGCTGACCAGCACGCGGGCCACATCCATGCGGGTGATCGGCATGGGGACCGCCTCACCCTTCGGCGGCGGCGTGGCCGAGACGGCGTCGTAGACCTCGTTGTACACATCAGTCACGCGCGACTCGGTGATCGTGGTGTCACCCAGATAGGCCGCCACCGAGGGCGCCGAACGGCAGGCGGAAAGCCCGGCCACGGCGAGGGAGGCGACGACGGCGACAGAAGCGAGTCGGCGAGCACTGCGCATGGGCATGACTCTCTCACGTCCGGTGTGACAGACGTCGCCGACCCCCGGAAAACGGATCAACCTGCAGCCTTCACCGCGATCGCCGCGATCAGCACCAGCGTGACCACCGCCAGGACGATCACTTGCGCCAGTGCCTGGCGCTTCCGCGGCGCGTACGCGAGTCCGACCGCGACAACCGCACCGGTGAGCAACCCACCGAGGTGGCCCTGCCAGGACGTGAACCCGGCCGCGAACACCAGCCACAGCACCGAGGTGATGAGAAGCCGGTACCGGTCGATCGGGTGATGGTGCAGCTTGCGGGTCAGCACGAAGTACGCGGCGGCCATGCCGAACCCGGCCCCCGACGCGCCCAGCGCACCCCGCTCGGGGGCGATGATGACGATCAGAGCCGACGCACCGAGCGCCGAGACCAGGTAGAGCGCGACGAACCGTCCCCACCCGAGCTCCCGCTCCAGGAAGACGCCGAGCGTGGCGATCCACATCATGTTGAAGATGATGTGCGTGAGCCCGGTACCGGTACTCCCCGGCAGCTGATGCAGGAAGGCGCCGGTGAACACCCGCCACCACTCCCCATGCAGCACGCCGATCTGCTCGTACCCCGGAAACGGCGTCCCGTCGTCGACGTAGTACTGCCCGGCACTGTCCACGAGCCCGGTCCCGATCACATCGAACCGGTTGACCACCGCCGGCCGCAGAAGCTCGACCGCGTACGCCAGCAGGTTGACCGCGATGATCGTGTACGTGGCATAGGCCGTCGCCACACCCGCCCGCGCCCCGAAGATCGTCCGCGCCTGCCGGATGCTCTTGTTCTCCCCCTTGACGCAGTCGGGGCACCGCTGCCCGACCGGCGCCTCCCGCATGCAGTCCGAGCAGATGAACCGATCACACCGACTGCACCGAACAAACGTCTCCCGCCGCGGGTGGCGATAACAGGTGGTCTCCGCACCCACGGTCTCCACGAGACAACTCCCCCGTGCAATCGGTGATCATTCCGCGGAGATTGTGCCTGCTCGATGCCCGCCACGTCAGTCCCGATGCCTACCTGCAATCGTCAACCCACCGCCAACCACACAGGCCGCCGCAATACACAGAGCCGATCTGTGTTGCACACAGACCCATTTGTGTATCACAGTGTCAATCTGTGTTGCATATGTGCACCACCGCGTGCGACGCTGTGATACACAATGAAGGTCTCGACGAGATCGGGGGGCCGGTGGATCAGTCTGAGCTCGCCGAGTTGATTGAGGCGCTGCGCGCGCACGGAGCCGACCATCTCACCTGTGAGGTCAAGCGGGCCAAGGGCGGGATGCCGGCCACGTTGTGGGAATCGATCAGCGCGTTCGCGAACGCCGGCGGCGGCCGCGTCCTTCTCGGTATAGATGAGAAGAGTGGATTCACGGTGACCGGGGTCGACGATCCCGCCGCCATGGAGGCGCAGCTCGGCGCGGTCTGCTCCGAAATGGAGCCGCCGGTGCGCGCCGAGATCCGGACAGTCGTGCTCGACGGCAAGAGCGTCGTGCTTTGCGCCGTCCCCCCGATCCCTCGCGATCAGCGACCCTGCCACAAGCGATCACTCGGTCCCTGGGCCGGCTCACGCATCCGGGTCGCCGACGGCGATCGCAAGCTGACGGACTACGAGGTCGCCGTGCTCCTGGCGAACCGGACCGAGCCCCGCAACGACTTGACCCCGATTCCGGCCGCGAGCCTCGACGATCTGGATCCCGCCCTTGTCGAGGCGTTCCTCCGGCGCATCCGGGACACGAAAGGCGACATCTTTCGCCGGGTCGACGACGAACGAGCCCTCACCATGCTGAACGTGCTCGCCACGTATGAAGGCAGGGTGGTGCCGACCCTCGCGGGCCTGCTGGTCTTCGGCTTCTATCCGCAGACCTTCGAGCCCCAGCTGGATCTCACCGTCGTCGCCTATCCCACGACTGCCCCGGGCGTCTTGGGCGGTCATGGAGAGCGTTTCACCGAGAACCGCTCCATTGACGGGCCGATCCCTGTGATCGTCGCCGAGTGCATTCGCGTCCTGAAGCGGAACATGCGCCGGCGGAGCATCGTCTCCGGCATATTCCGGGTCGACGAGTGGGAGTATCCGGAGGAGGTACTCCGGGAAGCGCTCGTCAACGCCCTCGTTCACCGCGACTACTCCGAGTTCGCACGCGGTATGCAGGTACAGGTGGAGATGTACCCTGACCGGCTTCTCATTCGGAACCCGGGCGGGCTCTACGGGCCGGTCGACGTCGGCTCGCTGGGCACGACGACGGTCACGTCCTCCCGTAACCGCGCGCTTCTCAAGATCTTGGAGGACACGCCGTTCGGTGATGGCCACATGGTCTGCGAGAACAGGGGCACCGGCATCGCACGCATGCTCGTGGCGTTGGGCGAGGCCGGCATGGAGCCGCCCCGATTCACTGATGACATCTCGTCCTTCGCGGTCGAATTTCCCAACCACGCCCTGCTCGACGAGGAAGCACTGGCGTGGCTGACGTCGCTGCCTCTGCCGCCATTGTCTCGGTCGCAGATGACCGCGCTGGTGATGATGCGAAACGGCGCCGTCCTGACCAACAGCAGCTATCGGACATCGACCGGGGTTCGGGACAGCCGCATCGCGACGCGCGAGTTGAAGGAGCTTGTGGACGCCGGTGTCGTCGAGCAAGTGGGTACGCGGGGGTCGGCTTCGTATCAGCTGACCCCCGGTCGCGTGCCTCGAGACGCGACCACTCAAGGGCAGCTAGTCGCGGGCGGGCTGACCGACAACGAGGCGCGTGTCCTGTCCGCTCTGGCGGGTGGGTCTCTTTCCCGTGCCCAGCTTGAACGCGTCACCGGAATGACGAGGGCGCAGGTGCACCACGCGCTGCGGGCCCTCCGGCAGAAGGGCCGCATCGAGCTGCTCGGCAATCAACGAGCGCGCAATTCCCGCTGGGCCGCGATCGGCTAGGCGGGTGCCTTGGCGGGCACCTCCCCTAGGACGTCCTTGAGCAGCTGGGCGCACCACTGCAGCAGGGCCTGGTCGCGCAGGGGCTCGCCGCCGACTCGGCGGGTCGCGGGGCGGGGGACGCTCACCTGGTCGGTGGCCAGTTTGTAGACGGCGTCGGGGTGGTAGCGCTTCAGGCGTAGCTGCTTGGAATCGGGCAGCGGGAGCGGGGAGAAGCGGAGGTGCTTGCCCTGCATCGAGACGTCCGTCAAGCCGTACGCGCGGGCCAGCTGGCGGAAGCGGGCCACGGCGATCAGGTTGGCCACCTGCGCGGGGGGCTCGCCGTAGCGGTCGGTCATCTCGGCGACGACCTCGTCGAGCTGCTTGTCGTCGCGGGCCTCGGCCAGCTTCCGGTACATCTCCAGGCGCAGGCGCTCGACGGCGATGTAGTCGACCGGGAGGTGGGCGTCGACCGGGAGGTCGATCTTCACCTCGGGCTCCTCCTCGGGGCGTTCGCCCTTGAAGGCCTGCACGGCCTCGCCGACCATGCGGACGTACAGGTCGAAGCCGACGCCCTCGATGTGGCCGGACTGCTCGCCGCCCAGGAGGTTGCCGGCGCCTCGGATCTCCAGGTCCTTCATGGCCACGTACATGCCGGCGCCCAGCTCGGTGTGCTGGGCGATCGTGGCCAGGCGCTCGTGGGCCTGCTCGGTCAGCGGCTTCTCGCGGGGGTAGAGGAAGTACGCGTACGCGCGCTCACGCCCCCGGCCGACGCGGCCGCGGATCTGGTGCAGCTGGGCCAGGCCGAGCAGGTCGGCGCGCTCGACGATGAGGGTGTTGGCGTTCGGGATGTCGATGCCGGACTCGACGATCGTGGTGCAGACCAGGACGTCGAACTCCTTCTCCCAGAAGCCGACCATCACCTTTTCCAGCTGGTCCTCGCCCATCTGGCCGTGCGCCACCGCGACCCGCGCCTCGGGGACCAGCTCGCGCAGCTTGCGGGCCGCGCGGTCGATCGACTCGACCCGGTTGTGCAGGTAGAACACCTGGCCGTCGCGGAGCAGCTCGCGGTGGATGGCGGCGGCCACCTGCTTTTCGTCGTGGGCGCCGACGAAGGTGAGCACCGGGTGGCGTTCCTCGGGCGGGGTGGCGATGGTGGACATCTCGCGGATGCCGGTGATCGCCATCTCGAGCGTGCGGGGAATTGGGGTCGCCGACATGGTGAGCACGTCGACCGAGGCGCGCAGGGCCTTGAGCTGTTCCTTGTGCTCGACGCCGAAGCGCTGTTCCTCGTCCACGATGATCAGGCCGAGGTTCTTGAACCTGGTCGAGTTGGCCAGCAGGCGGTGGGTACCGATCACGATGTCGGCGGTGCCGTCGCCGGCCTGGTCGAGGGTCTGCCGGGCCTCGGTCGGGGTCTGGAAGCGGGACAGCTGCTTGATGACGACCGGGAACTGGCCCATGCGGTCGGTGAACGTGTTGAAGTGCTGCTGGGCGAGCAGCGTGGTGGGCACGAGCACGGCGACCTGCTTGCCGTCCTGCACGGCCTTGAAAGCGGCCCGCACGGCGATCTCGGTCTTGCCGTAACCGACGTCGCCGCAGATCAGCCTGTCCATCGGGACGGCCAGTTCCATGTCGTGCTTGACCTCGATGATGGCGGACAGCTGGTCGGGAGTCTCCGTGTACGGGAAGGCGTCCTCCAGCTCGCGCTGCCACGGCGTGTCCTGTCCGAACGCGTGGCCCTTCGAGGCCTGGCGGGCCGCGTACAACTGGATCAGCTGGGCCGCGATCTCGCGCACCGCCTTGCGGGCCCGCGCCTTGCTCTTCTGCCAGTCGGAGCCGCCCATCTTGTGCAACGTGGGCTGCTCGCCGCCGACGTAGCGGGACAGCTGGTCGAGCTGGTCGGTCGGGACGTACAGACGGTCGCCGGGCTGACCCCGTTTCGACGGGGCGTACTCGATCACGATGTACTCCCGGTCGGCGCCGTTGACCGTGCGCTGGACCAACTCGACGTACTTGCCGATGCCGTGCTGCTCGTGGACCACGAAGTCGCCGGGCTTGAGCTCGAGCGGGTCGATCGTGTTGCGCCGGCGGGACGGCATGCGGCGCATGTCTTTCGTGGAGGCGCCGCGGCCGCCGCTGATGTCGTTGCCGGTGATCACCGCGAGCTGGGAGGCGGAGTCGATGAAGCCGTGGTTGAGCCCGCCGCAGGTGACCAGCAGCTGGCCGGGCTCGATCGGGGTCTCGAGCGAGTCGACCGGGGTCACGCCGACGCCCGCGTCGCGCAGCACCTCGGTGGCGCGCTGGGCGGTGCCGTGGCCCTCGAAGACCAGCGCGATCGCCCATCCGGCGTCCGACCATTCGGAAATGTCGGAGACCAGCCGCGCGGTGTCGCCGTGATAGAGCGGAACGGACTGGGCGGAGACCGCGATCGCGTCACCGGAGTCGGGCGAGACCTCGACGACGGCGGGCGCCTCCAGCCACGGCTGGTCGTCGGCCGGCGCGTCCTCGGACGAGGAGGCCAGACCGAAGGGGGAGACCGTCCACCACGGCTGGGACAGGGTCGCGGCGTGAGCGCGTACGTCGGCAAGGGTTTTGAATGCCGCCGCCCCCACGTCGATCGGAGCCTGACCGCCGACGGCGGCCGCGGCCCAGGACGCCTCGAGGAACTCGTCGGAGGTGCGGGTCAGGTCGTGCGCCCGGGTGCGGATGCGCTCGGGGTCGCAGAGGAGCACGTGGGTGCCGGCGGGCATGCAGTCGAGCAGCAGCTCCATGCTGTCGGTGCCGTGCAGCAGCGCCGGCGCCAGCGATTCCATGCCCTCGACCGGGATGCCCTCGGCCAGCTTGTCGAGAATTTCCGCCAGCTCGGGATGCTCGACCGACAACTCGAGGGCTCGGGTGCGGACCGCGGGCGTCAGCAGCAGCTCGCGGCACGGCGGCGCCCACAGGCGGGTGACCGGGTCGATCGTGCGCTGGTCGGCGACGGCGAAGGTGCGGATCTCCTCGACCTCGTCGCCCCAGAACTCGACGCGGGAGGGGTGCTCGTCGGTGGGCGGGAAGACGTCGAGGATGCCGCCGCGCACCGCGAACTCGCCGCGCTTGGTGACCAGGTCGACCCGGGCGTAGGCCATGTCGGCCAGTCGCCGCGCCACCCCCTCGAGCTCGGCCTCGCCGCCGGTCACCAGCTCGACCGGCTCGAGGTCGCCGAGGCCCTTGAGCTGCGGCTGCAACAGGCTGCGCACCGGCGCCACGACGACCTGCAGCGGGTGCCCCTCGGGGTGGGCGAGCCGACGCAGCACGGCGAGCCGGCGGCCGACCGTGTCGGACCGGGGCGAGAGGCGCTCGTGCGGCAGCGTCTCCCACGACGGGAAGATCGCCACACGGTCGGGGTCGATCAGGCAGCCGAGCGCGTCGGCCAGGTCGTCGGCCTCGCGGCTGGTGGGGGTGACGGCCAGCACCGGCCGGGCGGCGGCGCCGAGGTCGGCGGCGCCGGCGACGGCGGCCACGACGAACGGCCGGAGCGAGGCCGGTGCGGTCAGGTCGAGGGAGTCGGAGTCGACGAAGCCCTTGCGCGCGAGGTCACGCGCGCGTGAAAGGCCCCGGTCGCGGAGGGCGGCAGGGATAAGGCCGGAAAGCTGCATCCGATTACTCCCAGACGAGCGAAGACGAACACGTCGAATAACCCCAAGCGCCCAGATGGGCGGGGGTGTGCGACCAAGTCTAGTCCGACCCTCCGACAGGAACGGGTCGGACAACATGTCCGACATACCCGTCGATACTTGGGTAAAACTCGCGACGATTGTCGATCCCAAGGGGGCAACGTGCGGATCATGCTGCTCGTTACGGCGTTCAACGGATTGAGCCAGCGCGCGTGGTGCGCCCTGCGCGAGGCCGGCCATGACGTCGGAGTGCTGTTCGCCACGAGCGAGCGAGACATGATCGAGGGCGTCGCCGCGGCCGGCCCCGACCTGATCATCTGCCCGTTCCTCAAGGACCGGGTGCCCGCCGAGGTCTGGCGGCACCGGCGCACGGTGATCATCCACCCGGGCCCGGTCGGCGACCGCGGACCCTCCGCACTGGACTGGGCGATCGCCGAGGGCGCCCGCACCTGGGGCGTCACCGCGCTGCAGGCCGTCGAGGAGATGGACGCCGGGCCGATCTGGGCCACCCGCACCTTCGCCGTGCCGGCGGCGCCGCCCCGCAAGTCGTCGATGTACAACGGCCCGGTCGCGGATGCCGCCATGGAGTGCGTCTTCGAGGTGGTCGCCAAAGCGCAGGACCCCTCGTTCGCTCCCGTCGAGGCGCCCGTGGCCCGGCCGCGCCCGCTGATGCGGCAGACCGACCGCGCCTTCGCCTGGGAGGACCCGACCGAGCAGATCGTCCGGAAGATCCGGGCCGCCGACGGTTCTCCGGGCGTACGGACGGAAGTGGGTGGTCTTTCGGTTTTCGCGTACGACGTGGTGCCCGGCCTCGGCCGGGTGGGACGCCCCGGCCAGTTGCTCAGCCGCCGGCAGGGCGCGGTCCTTGTCGGCACCGGCGACGGGAGCCTGTGGCTCGGCCACTTGCGGGCCGCCGACCCCGGACACGGACGGGCTGGAATCAAGCTGCCCGCCACGACGCTGCTCGGCACCCGGCTGCGCGGCGTGCCCCACTCGCCCCTACCGCCCGGCATCGAGCCCGAGCACCCCGGCGCCTACCGGCAGATCCGGTACCGGCGCGCCGGCGCGGTCGGCTGGCTGACCTTCGACTTCTACAACGGCGCGATGGCGCCCGGACACAGCCGCCGGCTGCTCGCCGGATTGCGCCACGCGGCGAGCCAGGACACCGAGGTGCTGGTGCTGCGGGGCGGGACCGACGCGTTCAGCAACGGCATCCACCTCAACGTGATCGAGGCGGCGCCCGACCCGGCCAGCGCGGCCTGGGCGAACATCCGGGCGATCAACGAGGTGTGCCGGGAGATCATCACGTGCACGCGGCAGGTCGTCATCGCCGCGTACGCCGGGAGCGCCGGCGCCGGCGGGGTGATGCTCGGCCTCGGCGCGGACATCGTGGCCGCCCGCGACGGGATCGTCCTCAACCCCTACTACGACATCGGCCTGTACGGGTCCGAACTGCACACGTTCACGCTCCCCCGCCGTGTCGGGCCGGACCGGGCGCAGCAGCTGATCGACGACAAGCTCCCGGTCAGCTGCGAGCGGGCCCGCGCGATCGGCCTGGTCGACGAGGTCGGGCCGCGCCACCCCGACGCGTACGGCGAATGGCTCCAGGCCCTGGCCGAACGCGAGAGCGACGCCCGGACGGCGCGCGACCGGCGGCAGCGGAAGACCCGGCGGCTCGCCGCCGAGCGGGTCCCCCTGGAGGTGTACGAGGCGCGCGAGCTCGCCGAGATGAGCCGGGACATGTACGCCGACCGGTCCGGCTTCGCGGCCGCCCGGCACGCCTTCGTGCGCAAGATCAAGCCGGTGGAGTCACCATCCCGGCTGCTCTTGGGCGGAACGGCGCCGCGCCGGGTGTCGACCGTCCTGCGCCCGGCGGTGCCAGTGTCGGCATGAGGTGAGACTTGCCTCAATTCACCCGGTCTCAGGGTCACGCCGATACGATCGGCGGAGTCGGGACAGCGCCGTCCTGGAGTTCCGAAGGGTTAGGAGCGCCCCGATGACCGACCAGCACGGCCACCTCGACCCCGACGGGCCGGACGCTGCCCTCCGCGCCGACATCCGCCGCATCGGCACCCTGCTCGGCCAGACCCTGGCCCGCCAGGAGGGCCGCCCCCTGCTCGACCTCGTCGAGGAGGTCCGCGCCCTGGTCCGGCAGGATCCGGCCGCCGCCGCCCAGCGCCTGGCCGCGATGGACGTCACGACCGGCACCAAGCTGGCCCGCGCGTTCTCCACCTACTTCCACCTCGCGAACATCACCGAGCAGGTGCACCGCGGCCGCGACCTGCGCCGGCGCCGCGCCCGCGACGGCGGCTGGCTCGACCAGGCGGCCAAGAAGATCGCCGAACGGGGCGTGCCGGCCGACGAGATCGCCGCGGCGGCCCGCCGGCTCGCCGTCCGCCCGGTCTTCACCGCGCACCCGACCGAGGCGGCCCGCCGCTCGATCCTGCACAAGCTGCGGCAGGTCGCCGACGAGCTGGACAACGAGGCCGCCGCGCAGGTCCTCTACGGCGCGTCCGACACGACCGCCTCGACCCGGCGGTTCGCCGAGCTCATCGACCTGCTCTGGCAGACCGACGAGCTGCGCCTCGACCGGCCGGACCCGACCGACGAGGCCCGCAACGCGGTCTACTACCTGCGCGACCTGTACGCCGAGGCCGCGCCGCAGGTGCTCACCGACCTGGCCGAGACCCTGCGCAACCTGGGCGTCGAGACCGCGCCGACGGGCCGTCCGCTCACCTTCGGCTCGTGGATCGGCGGCGACCGGGACGGCAACCCGTTCGTCACGCCGGCGGTCACCCGCGACGTCCTGATGATCCAGCACGAGCAGGGCATCCAGGCGACCGAGCGGGCCATGGACAAGCTGATCGACGAGCTGTCGGTCTCCCGGCGGCTGCGCGGCGTCTCGCTCGACCTGTCCGCGTCGCTCGCCAAGGACCTGGACAACCTGCCCGAGGTCGCGCCGCGGTTCCGCAAGACCAACGCCGAGGAGCCGTACCGGCTGAAGGTCCGCGCGATCAAGGCCAAGCTCGCCAACACCCGCAAGCGCCTCGGCGCCGGCACCCCGCACGTGCCGGGCCGCGACTACCTCGGCAACGACGAGCTGATCAGCGACCTCGAGCTGATGCGCGCGTCGCTGGCGCGCAACTCCGGCCAGCTCACCGCCGTCGGCGTGGTCGCCGTCGCGATCCGCACGGTCTCCGCCTTCGGCCTGCAGCTGGCCACGCTCGACGTGCGGGAGCACGCCGAGAAGCACCACGAGGTTCTCCAGCAGATGTACGCCCAGGTCGGCGAGGTCGAGGACTACGCGGCGCTCGACCGTCCCCAGCGCACGAAGCTGCTGGCCACCGAGCTGACCGGGCGGCGGCCGCTGTCCAGCGCCGACACGCCGCTCACCGACTCGGCCCGCAAGACGTTCGACGTCTTCAACACGATCCGCGATGTGCAGGAGCGGTTCGGGATGGACGTCGTCGAGACGTACATCATCTCGATGACCCTCGGCGTCGACGACGTGCTCGCCGCGGCGGTGCTGGCCCGCGAGGCCGGCCTGGTCGACATCCACACCGGTCGCGCCCGGGTGAACATCGTGCCGCTGCTGGAGACCCCGGCCGAGCTGGACGCCGGTGGCGACCTGCTCGACGAGATGCTGTCGCTGCCGGCCTACCGCGAGATCGTGCGGGCGCGCGGCGACGTGCAGGAGGTCATGCTCGGCTACTCGGACTCCAACAAGGAGGCCGGGATCACGACCAGCCAGTGGCGCATCCACAAGGCACAGCGCTCGCTGCGCGACGTGGCCGCGCGGCACGGCGTACGCCTGCGGCTCTTCCACGGCCGCGGTGGCACGGTCGGCCGGGGTGGCGGCCCCACCCACGAGGCGATCCTGGCCCAGCCGTACGGCACGCTGGACGGCGCGATCAAGGTGACCGAGCAGGGCGAGGTCATCTCGGACAAGTACACGCTGCCCGCCCTGGCCCGGGAGAACCTCGAGCTCACGGTGGCCGCGGTGCTGGAGGCGACGCTGCTGCACACGACGCCGTCGGTGGACACCCGGCGGCTCGAGCGCTGGGACGCGACCATGGACACGGCGTCGGACGCGGCCTTCGCGGCGTACCGGTCGCTGGTGGAGAACCCGGACCTGGCCGCCTACTTCTGGGCGGCCACCCCGACCGAGCTGCTCGGCCAGCTCAACATCGGCTCGCGGCCGGCCAAGCGGCCGAACGCCGACGCCGGGCTGGGCGGGCTGCGCGCGATCCCGTGGGTGTTCGGCTGGACGCAGACGCGGCAGATCGTGCCGGGCTGGTTCGGCGTGGGCTCCGGGCTCGCGGCCGCTCGCGAGGCCGGGCAGACCGAGTCGCTGCGGGAGATGTACGCGGACTGGCAGTTCTTCAAGACGTTCCTGTCGAACGTCGAGATGATGCTGAACAAGACCGACCTCGACATCGCCCGGCGCTACGTCGAGACGCTGGTCCCGGCCGACCTGCACCCGATCTTCGAGGCGATCGTCGCGGAGTACGAGCTCACCGTCCGCGAGGTTCTGGCGATCACGGGCGGGGACGACCTGCTCGCCTCGCAGCCGGAGCTCAAGCGGACGCTGGGCGTGCGCGACACCTACCTGCTGCCGCTGCACCACCTGCAGGTGGCACTGCTGCGGCAGTACCGGGACCTGGGCGAGGCGGACCGGCAGCCGGCGACCGCGCCGGGCGCGCGGCGTGCGCCGTCGGATTCGACGGCGTTGGAACGGGCGCTGCTCACCTCGGTGAACGGGATCGCCGCCGGCATGCGCAACACCGGCTGATTTTCCGGTCGTACGGAGGGGGCCGGGCAGCGTTCGCTGTCCGGCCCCCTTTGCGTGCCCTTAAGTGAGTCTTTAGGGGCTCGCCTTCGCGTTTGGGGCGATCTATCGTCGCGAATCCGGGAGCGCTCCCACAGCGTTCCCCGTTCTCGACGGAGCGTGCGGCATGCGCAGATGGCGGCTCATCGCGGCGGCGGGGGCCACCGTGCTCGCGGTGTCCACGGCCACGGTCGTCGCGCTGACGAGCATGACCTTCGGCTCGACGGCGGCGCCCATTGTCTCGACGCCCGCCTCTCGTCCTCCCGCTTCCGCTCGGCCGACCTCGGCTTCGCCTGCGCCGCCCTCCTCAAGATCGACTGCCGCTGCGCCGCGGACTCCGCTGGCGATCAACGGGAAGCTGCACGTCTGCGGCGTGCACCTCTGCAACCAGCACAACAAGACGGTCCAGCTGCGCGGGGCCAGCACCCACGGCCTGCAGTACGCGCCGAACTGCTATCCGAGCGCCGCGCTCGACGCGCTGGCCAGGGACTGGCACGCCGATCTGCTGCGGATCGCCATGTATGTGCAGGAAGGCGGCTACGAGACCGACCCGGCCGGCTTCACCGCCAAGGTCAACACCCTGGTCGACAAGGCCGAGGCGCGCGGGATGTACGCGATCGTCGACTTCCACATCCTCAATCCCGGCGACCCGGCGTTCAATCTCGAGCGGGCGAAGACCTTCTTCGCGGCGGTGGCCAAGCGGAACGCGTCGAAGAAGAACGTCCTCTACGAGGTTGCGAACGAGCCCAACGGCGTTTCCTGGGCGGCGATCCGGGCGTACGCGCAAAAGGTTGTGCCCGTCATCCGAGCGCAAGATCCGGACGCCGTGGTGATCGTCGGAACCCGGGGATTCTCGTCCCTCGGCATCGCCGAGGGGTCGAACGCGAGCGAGACCATCGCCGACCCGGTGAAACTGCCAAACATCATGTACGCGTTCCACTTCTACGCGGCGTCGCACAAGGACAACTACCGGGCCGAGCTCACCCGGGCCGCCGCCAAGCTGCCGATGTTCGTGACCGAGTTCGGCACGGTGACCTTCACGGGCAACGGCACCTTCGACGCCGCGAGCACCACGACGTGGCTCGACCTGCTCGACCGGCTGAAGGTCAGTTACGCGAACTGGACGTTCTCCGACATCGACGAGTCGAGCGCGGCCCTCAAGCCCGGCACCTGCGCCGGCTCGAAGTTCACCGGAACCGGCGTGCTCACCGCGTCGGGGAAGCTGATCCGGGCTCGCCTCCGGGCTCGCTGACCGTCGGGTCCAGCTGCCGCTCGCCCAGGTACTTACCGCCCTGCCAGGCGCGGACCGTCACCGGCGCCGTCACCTCGAGCACGATCGCGGCCAGGTGATCGTCCTTCGCACGGGCGACCTCGCGCAGACGGGCGCCGTCGAGCGGCGCGACACTGACCACGGCGCCCTTCGCGCAGCCGCCGCCGAGCCGGACGTAGTCGTCACTTCCTTCGCCTGCGGTCACCGATGTCGGCGGCGGTAATTTGTCGCCGGTCGGCGCAGGTGGTTGGGCTGCGCCCGGGCTCGGATCGTTCAGCCGCCACACCACCGGCGTCATCGCCCCGGACCACAGGGTCGTCCCGCAGACCACCACCGGCGGCCCGGCACTGGTCATCGTCGGGTGGACGCAGCCCGCCAGCACCAACAGCGAGCCGAACGCGAACAGCCTTCGCGGCATTCGATTGTTGTAAGGCCGCAAGCTGAGAGCAGGCTGAGAGACCCCGAGAGTGTCCTCAGGGATCCTCCGGATCCGCCAAGGTGCGTCGACTTCCTAGGCTGGGCCCGTGACCATCATCGCGACTCAAGCGCTGACCAAGACCTACGGCGGCGGGGTGACGGCTCTGGCCGACCTCACCGTCGAGGTCGACGCGGGCGTCATCGGGCTCGTCGGCGCCAACGGAGCCGGCAAGAGCACGTTCATCAAGATCATGCTGGGGCTCATCGCGCCCAGCTCCGGCAGCCTGCGGGTGTTCGAGCTCGACCCGGTGGCCGAGACCGACAAGGTCCGGGCCCGCGTCGGCTACATGCCCGAGAACGACTGCCTTCCGCCCGACGTGTCGGCCTCCGAGTTCGTCACCCACGTGGGCCGGCTCAGCGGGCTGCCCAAGACCGCGGCGCGCGAGCGGGCCTCCGAGGCGCTGCGCCACGTCGGCCTCTACGAGGAGCGCTATCGCCAGATCGGCGGTTACTCGACCGGCATGAAACAGCGGGTCAAGCTGGCCCAGGCGCTCGTGCACGACCCCGATCTGCTGCTGCTCGACGAGCCGACCAACGGCCTCGACCCGGCCGGCCGCGACGCCATGCTGACGCTGGTGCACCGCATCGGCAACGAGTTCGGCATCTCGGTGGTGGTCTGCTCGCACCTGCTCGGCGAGGTCGAGCGCATCTGCGACTCGCTCATCGCGATCGAGGGCGGCCACCTGCTGCGCGCCGACCGCATCTCCTCGATGACCGCGGCGTCGGACGTGCTGGCCGTCGAGGTCAGCGAGGGCACCGACGAGCTCGCCTCGGCACTGCGCACCCTCGGCTTCAAGGTCACCCCCGAGGGCCGGTTGCTGCTGGTGCCGCTCGAGTCCGACGTCGCGTACGACCGGATCCTGCAGGCAGTCGCCGACCTGGACCTCCCGCTGCACCGCCTCGACCAGCGGCGCCACCGCGTCGCCGAGCTCTTCACCGCGAAGGAGACGGCCGATGTCTGAGGCCGGCGTCATCCATGACATCGGATACCAGCGGTATCAAGGCCCCCGACTCGGCCGCGGTGCCCTGCTCCAGGCGATGTACGTGCACGGGCTGCGCGCCGCGTTCGGCCTGGGACGCAGCGCCAAATCCAAGATCTTCCCGTGGGGCGTGGCCGGCATCGTGCTGCTCGTCGCGGTGATCAACGCGGGCGTCCGCTCGCAGACCGGCAACTGGCTGTTCGACTACTACCAGCTCGACGACACGATGAGCTGGCTGGTGATCTTTTTCGCGGCCATCGTCGCACCCGAGCTGGTCTCCCGCGACATCCGCTCCGGCGTGCTTCCGCTCTACTTCAGCCGTCCCGTACGCGCCGCCGACTACGTGATGGCGAAGGTGGCGGCGCTGGTCTCGGCGGTGTTCCTGATGCTCGGCGTGCCGCAGTTCATCATGTTCCTGACCGGCGCGTTCACCACCAAGACCGGCATGCGCGGGGTGTGGCACGAGCTCGGCCTGCTGATCCCGGGCTGGGGGTACAGCCTGCTCTGGGCCTTCATCTTCGCGAGCATCAGCCTGCTGATCGCCTCGCTCACCGGCAAGCGGGCGTTCGCGGCCGGCGGCATCGTCGCCGTGTTCCTGATGACCGCGCCGATCGTCGGGGTGCTCAACGTGCTGCCGTCCGAGACCGCGCACCACCTCTCCGGGCTGGCCAGTCCGATCTCGCTGATCAGCGGCGTGGAGATCTGGCTGCGCGACCGCACCGACCTCGGCCTCGACATCGGCAACCTCGGCCCGATCTACGGAATCGAGGCGTTCTGCCTGATCGCCGCCTGCCTGCTGCTGCTACTGGCCCGCTACCGGAAGGTGGCCTCACTGTGAGCGTCGTCGAGTTGCAGAACGTCTCCCGCTGGTACGGCAACGTGGTGGCGGTCAACGACATCAGCATGACCCTGCAGCCCGGGGTGACCGGCCTGCTCGGCCCGAACGGCGCCGGCAAGACCACAGTGCTGCACATGATGGCCGGTTTCCTCTCCCCGTCGCGCGGGGCGGTGACCATCGACGGCAAGCCGACCTGGCGCAACCCGTCGATCTACCGCACGCTCGGCCTGGTCGCCGAGCGGGAGGCGGTGCACGGCTTCCTCACCGCTCGCCAGTTCGTGATCGCCTGCGCCAAGATGCAGAAACTGCCCGACCCCGAGGCCGCCGCGGCCCGCGCCCTGGCGATGGTCGAGATGACCGACGCGCAGGACCGCCGGATCGAGACGTTCTCGAAGGGCATGCGGCAGCGCGCCCGGGTGGCCGGCGCGCTGGTGCACGAGCCGCAGGTTTTGCTGCTCGACGAGCCGTTCAACGGCATGGACCCGCGCCAGCGGATGCACATGATGGACCTGCTGCACTCGCTCGGCGACCGCGGCCACACCATCCTGTTCAGCTCGCACATCCTGGAAGAGGTCGAGCAGCTCTCCGGCCTCGTCCAGGTGATCGTCGCGGGCCGGCTGGCGGCCTCCGGCGACTACCGCCGCATCCGCCGCCTGATGACCACCCGCCCGCACGTCTTCGCCCTGCAGAGCTCCGACGACCGGCGCCTGGCGGTCGCCCTGATCGGCGAGAAATCGGTGAGCGGCGTCGAGATCGAGTCCGGCGGCCTCACGGTTCGCGCCTCCGACTACGGCAGCTTCACCCGTGCGCTGCCCCGCATCGCCCTGGGCGAGGGCATCCGCTTGCGCCGCCTGCTGCCCTCCGACGAGTCGCTGGAGAGCGTCTTCTCCTACCTGCTGGAGGCATGATGTCCACGGTCGCCTACATCACCGCCCGGGGCCTCTTCGGCCGCCGCCGGGTGCTCCTGCTGCTGCCGCTGCCGGTCCTGCTGGTCGGCCTGGCGCTGATCTGCCGCGCGTACGACGTCGACCCCGACCAGTGGGGCCAGGCCGTCGTGGTCGGCCTGGGCCTGGCGGTCGTCCTCCCCGTGACCAGCCTGATCGTCGGCACCGGCGTCCTGGGCTCGGAAGTCGACGACGGCACGATCATCCACATCCTCACGAAGCCGCTCCCCCGCCGCGACATCATCCTGGCGAAACTCCTGGTGGCGGTCGGCGTCTCGGCCGTGGTCTCCTGCGTGCCGCTGTACGTAGCCGGCGTCCTGGCCGACGGCAACCGCTTCGGCCTGGCCCTGGCGGCCGCGGCCGCGATCGGCGCGGTGGCCTACTCCGCGCTGTTCCTGCTGCTCAGCCTGCTGACCCGCCGCCCGGTCCTGCTCGGCCTGGTCTACATCCTGGTCTGGGAGGGCCTGCTGGGCCGATTCGTGAGCGGCACCCGCGTCCTCTCGATCGAGCAGTACGTCATCACGATCGCCGACAAAATCGCCCCCACCGACATGCTCCCCGGCAAGGTGAACCTCACCGTCGCCATCGTGATGAGCGTGATCTTCGCCCTGGGCGGCACCGTCTACGCCATAAACCGCCTGGGTTCCTTCAGCATGGCCGGCGAAACGAGCTGACCAGCCCCTTCACCCACTAGCACCAAGATCCGGCCGAGGGCCTCCGCCCGCCACGGAAGCCCTCGGCCTCTGTCTGCCCGCGACCGGAAATACCGCTCGCTCGCGCCCCTTTTCGATTTCCCTTCACGTTGTCGCGCGACTAGGCTATCGGGGTGCTGTCGATCCGCAACATGGTGGGCGGGGGTGCTCACCAGCTTTGAACAGAAACGTCCATCAGGGCCTGCACGGCGAGGGTTTCATCCACGCGCTGGCCTGCGCCGCGGGCTTCACCACCGCCCGGATGAATCTGGATCTCGACGGCGTCGACTGGCAGATCGCCCATCCGGGCCCGCGGGGCACGAGGCGCTCGCCGAGGATCGAGATACAGGTCAAGTCCACCTCGGCGCCCCTGATCACCGACGGCACAATCCAGCATCGCCTCGACGTGATGCATTTCAACCACCTGGCCGGACCCGGATTTCAGGTACCGCGTTTCCTCTCGGTCGTGATCGTGCCGGCGGCCGCCGAGCACTATGCGATCTGCAGTGACCACCACATGCGTCTGAGCACCGCTGCATACTGGCTTTCGCTCGCGGATCGCGACACGCTCCCGACCGGGACGGACGACCCCAAGAGTGTGACGGTAAAGGTGCCGCTGCGGAATCTGCTGACGGTCGACACACTAGGTCGACTGCTGGCCGGCGATCAGGGAGGTGCGACGCGATGATCCGGGCTCAGGTCACCGATCGCGACGCGCTGGCCGCACGACTGCCGTCCGAGTTGGCGATGTACCTACGCGCCCGCGAGTGGACCATCAGGGGACGGTCGGGCAGCGGCATCCAATGGGTCAAGATGATCGACGGCGAGGAATTCGAGGCGCTTCAACCTCAGGAGTCGACGATCCGTGACTACGCCGCGCGGGTCCGTGATCTTCTGAACGTGCTCGGCGCCGCGGAGGACCGCTCGGAGCTGGAGGTGCTCGCCGACATCACGAGCGTCTCCATGGACGTACACACCGTGCGTACATTCCCACCGGACAACGGCCCCGGGATGATCGGACTTGACGACGGCGTGCAGGCCTTCGAGAGCGTGCGCAGTCTGGTGATCGCCGCCGCATACGCGGTCAGCGCCGAACAGCCGCGTGCCGTCCAGCCGGCCCGCAAGTCCGCCGAGGTTCTCCGGCTGCTGCGCGAGGTACGAATCGGGCCGTCGGCCGAGGGCAGCTTCATTTTGTCGGTCCGCACGCCGGTGCCGCCGCGGCTGTCGGTGGCTCAGCCCGCGCTCTTCGACGACGATCTCACCGACGATGACGAGTCGGCGGAGCCGTTCGAGCGACGCGTCTCGTTGCGGCTCTACGACGCCATTCGCGCCGCGCATCAGGCGGCCAACGACGCCCTCGTTGGACCGAACGGGCTGGACGTGTTCACCCAGGCCGTTCCGACGGGCGTCAGCGCCAACCTGTGCGAGGCCCTGGTCGGCCTGGGCGGCGAGGCCGGCCATCCCTTCGAGCTCTCCCTTCGGCTGGCGCCATCCCGTCCGCTGCGCGCCCGGATGTTCGAGCCGGTCCGATTTCGCCGTGACCATCTCCCGGTGCTTGCCTCGGCCGCCCGCGAGATGCGCGAGCGGGTGCCCGAGGAGGGCGTCGTCGTCGTGGGCAACGTCGTGCGGCTGCATCGCGAGGGCAGCGGAACCGGAGAGATCAGCATCGCCGGCACCCTCGAGGGGGATGACCGGCTGCGGCGGGTCTGGATGAACCTCGATGGCGAGGACTACGTCGAGGCGACCCGCGCCCACCAGGAGATGCTGGTCGTCTCCGTCCGCGGCGACCTGGTCCGTCGAGGCACCCGGCTGTTCCTGACGAATCCCGCTGCGTTCCGCGTCACCGCCGGCGAGGACTGAGCCGCTGCGACGCAACGGCCGGCCTATGGGGTTACCGCGACCTGGAAGATCGGGAGCTTGCCGAGCTTGCGATAGGCGGCCAGGGCGGCCGGGGTGCTGTCCACCGAGGAGTCCTGGCCCTTCTGGTTGTGCGGGGTCTCGAACTGGACCATCGCCCGGATCTTCGGGAAGTGGCGGATCTCGTTGCCCAGCTCGCGGTAGAAGTCGACCTTGTAGGCGGTGTTTCGCTTGGAGGACCAGACGCCCCACTCGGCGATCATCAGGGGCTTGCCGGGGTGGCGGGTGAGGGCCCAGGTGTAGAAACCGGGCCAGCTGCCCTTGCCGGCGATCTCGATTTTGCGGTTGAAGACCTGGGCGAAGTCGCCGTGGCCGTAGCCGGGGTCGCTGTACGCGTACGTGTCGAAGCCGATCCAGTCGACCACGTCGTCGCCGGGGTACATGTCGTTGAACCAGCTCTGGGTCGCGTGCGGGACGTACGCCATGTGGACCAGGACCGTCACCATGTTGATCACGCCGTGTGCGCGCAGCCGCTTGACCACGTGCCGGAACATCGCCGCATAGTCGCGGGCCGTGTAGCCGGACCCGGCCCGGGGGCGCACGTCATTCTCGCCCTCGTGGTGCACGGCGAGGAAGAACTGCTCGGGGAACGTCGTCTTGATGTGCGCCGCGAGCCGGTCGAGGAACGCGTCGGTGCGCTTGTCGCCGCGGGCGATCGCCGCCCAGGACGCCGACTCCGGCTTCCAGTTGAGGAACAGGACGCGGTGCCGGCCGGGCTGGCGGGCGATCGCGATCTCCTGCGGCGTCGGGAACAGCTGCCGGATCCCGCCGTGGTACGCGTGGTAGATCGCCTGCGTACGCCCGGTCTTGCGTTCGAACTCGGCGAGGGCGGAAGCACCGCGGCTCTCGGTATGTGCGCCCGGCGCGACGCCCCACAACACACCGCAGGTGGGCACTAGCTTCCGCCCGGTGCGGCAGCCACTCCGGCGCGGCGCCAAGCCCGGCGGCGCCGGCGCCAAACCCGGCGACAGCGGCGCGACAACCGAAGAGGACGGCGTGAATGCCGCGTCGGAGGTGACTTTCGCCGGCGCGGGGGAAGGAGAAGTGGGCGACGGCGAAAGGAGCGGCAGTCGACCACTGAGGACGGGCTTGTCCGGCGAGGCGAGCACCGGCAGCGACACGGTCGGATCACCGATCGGGCCGAGCGGCAGGCCGAGCTGATCGACCCCGCCGGTCCAGGCCCAGGCCAGCGTGGTCACGACCGAAAGGACGAAGGCCGTCGGCACGGCGGCGAACTGTACAAGCCGGAAGCGGTGCGGGCGTCGACTCACGAGGTGCCAGTATTGTGATGAAGATCCGATTTGTCCAATACCCGACGCGGATTAAACAGACAAATAGCGCAGACGGAGACCCGCCTCGACCACGATCGGCCGGGCTGCGAAACTGTCCCCTAATCGGCCGCAGGGGGATGCGAAGGTGAATGGTTCGGTGCTTCCCGAGGACGTGCTGCGTGACGCCCCGTCGTACACGCCGCATGCGCACGAGCTCGCGGACCTCGAACTGCTGCTCTCCGGGGCGTACGCGCCGCTCACCGGCTTTCTCGGCCGCGCCGACCTGAACGCGTTGCGCCGCCGGGGCCGGCTCGCGGACGGCACGCAGTGGCCGGTCCCGGTGACCCTCGAGGTCCCGGCCGAGCTGGCGAGCGACCTCGTGCTCGAGGACCCGCTGCACCGCACGATCATCCTGACCGACCCGGAGGGCGCGCCGGTCGCGGCGCTCGAGGTCACCGACGCGTGGGCGACCGGCGAGCGCACCTACGGCGTCGGCGGCACCGTCCGCCGGATGGGCGACGGCGGGCACGGCCCGTTCCAGCGGCTGCGTCGCACGCCGGCCGAGGTCAGGGCGCTGCTGCCGCCCGGCCGGGTGCTCGGCGTGATCGCCGACCGGCCGCTGCACCGCCCACAGCTGGCTCAGATCGCCCACGCCGCCCGCACCCTCGCCGCGCATCTGCTGATCCTCATTCCGGTGAGCGGCCCGGGCCCCGACGGCCTGCCGCCCGAGGCGCTGGTCCGGGCGATCTTCGCGGCCCGGGACCGGATGCCGCCGGCCACGATCGTGGCGGTTCCGCTGCTCAACCGCGGTGACGAGATGCGCGACGCCCTGCTGCGGGCGCGCGTCGCCGGGGCGTACGGCGTGACTCATGTGCTTTCGACCGGCGAGATGCTCTCCGGGGGTGGCCTGCGGGTTCTCGTGCCGCGCGAGCTCGCCTACGACAACCGGGACGGCCAGTGGCGCTGGCGGGACGACATCCCGCCGCGCAACCGCCGGCTCGCGATGACCTCCGCCGAGATCAACGACGTGCTCGACCGGGGCTTTCCGCTGCCCGAGTGGCACACACCGCCGGCGGTGGCCAAGGAACTGACCCGGGCCCGCCCGCCACGTCGGCACCGGGGCCTGGTGGTCTTCTTCACCGGCTTCTCCGGCTCGGGCAAGTCGACGATCGCCCGCGGTCTCGCCGACTCGCTGCGCGAATCGGGCGAGCGCACCATCACCCTGCTCGACGGCGACGTGGTTCGCCGCGAGCTCTCCGCGGGGCTGGGCTTCAGCAAGGCAGACCGAGATCGCAACGTACGCCGGATCGGCTGGGTGGCGGCGGAGGTGGGCCGGCATCGGGGCATGGCCGTGGCCTGCCCGATCGCGCCCTACGAGTCGGCCCGCTCGGCGGTGCGCCGGATGGCCCGGGACGCCGGCGCGGGATTCGTGCTCGTGCACGTCAACACCCCGCTCGAGGTCTGTGAGCAGCGCGACCGCAAGGGCCTGTACGCCCGGGCGCGGGCCGGCCAGCTGCGCGGCTTGACCGGCGTCGACGACCCGTACGAGGAGCCGGCGAACGCCGAACTGACCATCGACACGACCACGATCACGGTCCCCGAGGCGATCGAGCTCGTGCTGGCGTACCTCGTCGAGAACGGCTGGGTGGAGCCGAAACTGACGTAAACCCATCACGTCGGCGGGAGTGAGCCGTTTACCCCCTGGGGGCAAAACGCCCGAACTCACTCCACCCCCGAAAGGGCCGCCAACCGATGGAAGCGTCTCGCCCCGCGGATGTCTCGCACTACCTCGGCATCTTCCGCCGCCACTGGTGGATCGCGCTGATCGCGACGGGCGCGGGTCTGGGCGCGGGCACGGCGCTGACCAGCGCGCTGCCCAAGACGTACGAGTCGTCGGCCGCCGTGCTGGTGCAGTCGCTCGACCAGGACACGAACGCGCAGGGCGGCCGCACCAAGGGCACGGTCAACCTGGACACCGAGGCGCAGCTGGTGCGCTCGGGCGCGGTGGCGGCCAAGGCCGCGACGCTGCTGCGGACCGCCCGCTCGCCGATCGACCTGGCCAAGGACGTCTCGGTCGAGGTGCCGGCGAACACCACCGTCCTGGTGATCACGTTCACGGCGGGCACGCCGCAGGACGCGCAGGCCGGGTCGCACGCGTTCGCCGAGGCGTACCTCCGCAACCGGCAGGAGACCGCGCAGAGCGGCCTCGACCAGCAGATCAAGACACTGACCGCGAAGGTCAAGCAGCTCACCACCACGCTGACCGGGATCAACGGGCGGCTGGCCCGGGCGGTCAAGGGCAGCCCGGACGAGAGCAACCTGCTGAGCCTGCGGAACAACTCGCAGAACCAGCTCAACGGGCTGACCGGCCGGCTCAACGAGCTGACCACGACCACGGTCGGCGCCGGCAGCATCATCAGCGACGCGCGCCTGCCCGACACGCCGACCAGCCCGAACGCGATGGTCAACTTGGCCACCGGCGGCATGGTCGGGCTGCTGCTCGGCGTGGCGCTGGCGTTCGTGCGGGAGCGGTTCGACCGGCGGCTGCGCTCGGCGGCCGACGTGCGCGACCGCGGCCGGGTCAACGTGCTGGCGGCCCTCGACGAGCGCACCACGCCGCACTTCGACGACGTCCTTCAGCCGTACGGTGCCGGTGGCCGGGTCTTCAACCGGCTGCGCAACGAGATCCTCGCGACGCTGAAGACGAGCGACCAGGTGATCGTGGTGACCGGTACGAGCCGCGGCTCGGCGGCGACCCTGGTGGCCGCGAACCTGGCCGCCGCGCTGGCCCGCACCGGCAGCGACGTGGTGCTGATCGGCGCTCACCTGCCCGAGAGCGTGGTGGACGTCGCGCCGCTGGCCCGGATGCTCGGCGTCTCGGCCGTCCCCGGCCTGTCGGACCTGCTGGCCGGCCGGGTCGGGCTGGCCCGGGCGCTGCAGCGCACCCCGCGCATCCCGTCGCTGCGGGTGATCACCACCGGCGGCGCGGCCACCGCGGCCGGCCTCATGCAGTCGCAGCGGCTCAAGGACACGCTGGAGGCGCTGCGCCGGCAGGGTGGCTACGTCGTGATCGAGGCGCCGTCGACCACCAGCAGCGCGGACGCCCAGGGCCTGGCCAGCCTGGCCGACGCGGCCCTGCTCGCGGTCGAGCTGCGCCGGTCGCGCCGGCCCGCCGTGCTGGACGCCGCCGAGCAGTTGCAGCGCGTCGGCACCCCGCTGCTGGGCGCGGTGGTTCTCCCCCGCCTGGCTAACCTGCGCGGCGCCGAGCCGACCGCACCCGCGGTCACCCTGCCGGCGGACCGGAACAAGGCGGCGGACCGGAACAAGGCCGACAAGCCGGTGAAGATGGACGGCCCGGTCTCCGACTCCGACGTGACCCAGCCGATGCGCTTCCCGACCAACACGATGTCGGCGGCGGAGAAGGCCGCCAAGGCCGCCGCGGCCGAGAAGACGGCGGAGAAGCCGCAGGTACGCCCCCGGGCGGCCGACGCGGCCGACGAGATCACCGCGGTGATCGACATGTCCGGGATGGCCAAGGACGGCGACGGGAAATGATGCCGGCCGCCCCGGGTGCCGCGGCTGCCGCTGAGACACGCCGGACCGGCGGCACCGCACACGGCGCGCGCAAGACCCTGACCCTGCCGGGCTGGCCGGTGGCGAGCATCCTGGCGCTCTATCCGCTGTGGTGGGCGCTCGGGCTCGGCGTACTGATCTTCGCGGTCATGGCCGTGCCCATGCTCTTCCTGCTGGTGCGCCGGCGCGCGGCCGGCCGGCCGCTGCGCCTGCCGCCCGGCTTCCTGTGGTGGGCGATCTTCCTGATCGCGGTCGTGGTCAGCCTCGGCGTCCTCGGCGCCGATCCGCCCGGCACCATCGCCGAGCACGCGACCGGACGCCTGCCGGGCGCGGCCTACAAGCTGATCATGTACGTGGCGCTGACCGTGCTGCTGGTCTACGCGGGCAACCTGACCGAGGCGGAGCTACCCCGCAAACGGCTGGTCAAGTACCTCGGCTGGCTCTTCGTCGTGACCGTGGCCGGCGGCCTGCTCGGCATGGTGGCCGGCAATTTCCAGTTCACCTCCCCGGTCGAGCTGCTGCTGCCGCACGGGGTGCGCGGCAAGGGCTTCGTGCAGTCGCTGGTCCACCCGTACGCCGCGCAGATCATGGACCTGGTCGGCGGGGACAAGCCGCGCCCGGCCGCGCCCTGGGGTTACACCAACACCTGGGGCAACAACTTCTGCCTGCTGGCCGGCTGGCTGGTCGTGGCCGCGTGGCAGAGCGAGAAGCGGTCGACCCGGTTCTGGGCGGTCGTCTGCCTGCTGGTCTCGATCGTGCCGGCCGTGGTCTCGCTCAACCGGGGCCTGTGGATCGGCCTCGGGGTGCTGATCGTCTACGTGGCCGCCCGGTACGTGCTGGCCGGCAAGATATGGATCATCGGCGTGCTGGTGATGGCGGCCGCGCTGCTCGGCCTGGCGATGGTCGCCACCCCGCTCGGCCAGGTGGTCGGCGCCCGGCTCGACAACGGCAAGTCCAACGGCGTCCGCTCATTCCTGGTCGACCGGGCGGTGGAGGGCTTCCGGGCGTCGCCGGTGATCGGTTACGGCGGCACCCGCAACACCGCCGGCGGTCGCCAGTCGATCGCCGTCGGCGAGAGCGCCGGCTGCGAGCGCTGCGGCAACTTCACCATCGGCGGCAACGGGCAGCTGTGGCAGTTGCTCTACTCGCACGGCGCCGTCGGCACGGCCGGATACCTCGGCTTCTTCGGGTACGGCCTGTGGCGGTTCCGCCGCGACCGGAGCGCGATCGGGGTGGCCGGCAGCGCCGCGCTGGTCACCTCGTTCTCCGCGATGCTCTGGTACAACTCGCTGGTCACCCCCCTTGCCTTCATGGTTCTGACCTTTGCGCTGCTCTGGCGCAACTCATCCGAGGGGGACAAGACATGAGCCCGGTGAAGACCGCGCCGGCCGAGTTGACCGCGGGGGACGCGGCGCTTCGCACCCAGTACCTCACCGAGGTGCTCGAGCTTCTCTACCCGTGGCCCTGTCGCACCGACGGGTCGCCCGGCACCCCGATCGCCGAGTACCTGGTCGTCCCGGACGCGCGCCGGCCGCGCCTGCTGGTCCCCTCCGCCTCGCGCCGGGTGGCCGCCGCCGCGGTCCGCCGGTACGCCGAGCCGCAGTCCCGGGCCGCCAAGCTCAAGCGGGACGCGGTGGTCGCCGCGGTACGCACCGGCGCGTCGGCGGTGCTGCTGCGCGACCGGGTCCGGGTCACCGGCCCGTTCTCGTCGAGCATCGACGGCTACCTGACCGAGCAGCTCGGCCGGGAGCTGGCGGTCAGCGTCCACATCGGACCGGCCCGGGCCAACCGGAAGCCCGTGCTCCAGCTGATCGGCCCCGAGGGCGACACCTTCGGCTTCGGCAAGCTCGGCACCGGGCCGCTGACCCGGCAGCTGGTCAAGGCCGAGACCGAGGCGCTGGCCACGCTGGCCGGCAGCGGGCTGACCAAGCTGACCGTGCCGCGGGTGCTGCACGCCGGGCAGTGGCACGACCTCGAGGTGCTGATCCAGTCGGCGTTGCCGGTCTGGCTCCCCCGCGCGCCGCTGACCCAGCGCCGGCTGGTCGCCGCGATGCTCGACATCGCCGGCTGCTGCGGGTACACGACCGGACCGCTGGACACCAGCGAGTACTGGGAGGAGCTGCGCGGCCGGCTCTCGGCGGTGGGCGACCGGCCCGAGGGCGCCGGGCTCGGATCGGCGGCGGAGCTGCTGGTCAAGCACGCCGGCGACGTCACCTTCCGGTACGGGGCCTGGCACGGCGACTGGGCGCCGTGGAACATGGCGAACCTCGCCGACGGGCTGCTGGTCTGGGACTGGGAGCGGTTCGCGACCGGCGTCCCCATGGGCTTCGACGCGATCCACCACGAGCTGCAGCGCCGGATCCAGTCGACCGGCGACGCCCGGGACGCGGTCGAGCAGACCGTGCGCCGGGCCGGCGAGCTGCTGGCGCCGTTCGGGGTGTCGCCGTCCGGCCGCGAGGTGACCGCGCTGCTCTACCTGGTCGATCTGGCCGCCCGATACCTGACCGACCGCCAGGCCGAGGCCGGCGCCCGCCTGGGCGTGCTGGGCACCTGGCTGCTGCCGGTGCTGATCCGCCGGGTCGAGGAGCTCTGAGGAGAGCACGATGGACGTACGCAAGATGCCCGCCCCGATGAAGCGGGTCGTACACCTGGGCTCGCGCTCGTACGGGCGGCTCACCGCTCCGGGCCGGATGACGCCGTCGTTCCTGATCTGCGGCGGCCAGCGTTGCGGGACGACCTCGATGTACCGGGCGCTGGCCGGACACCCGCTCGTGCTCAAGGCCGTGCTGCACAAGGGCGTGCACTACTTCGACACGTCGTACGACCGCGGGATGGCGTGGTATCGGGCGCATTTCCCGCTGCAGCGCACCGCCGAGAAGGTCAGCGAGCGATACGGCGTGGCGGCGCAGACCTTCGAGTCGAGCCCGTACTACATGTACCACCCGCAGGCGGCCGCTCGGATCGCCCACGACCTGCCCGAGGCGCGCCTGGTGGTGCTGGTCCGCGACCCGGTCGAACGGGCGTACTCGCAGCACCATCACGAGGTGGCGCGCGGTTTCGAGACCGAGCGGAACTTCGGGGCGGCCCTCGCGCTCGAGCCGGCCCGGCTGCACCGGCAGGAGGAGCGGCTCGCCGAGGATCCGTCGTACTACAGCTTCGCCCACCAGCACCACGCGTACCGGGCGCGCGGCGAGTACGCCCGCTACCTGGGCGTGGTGGCGCAGCACGTCGGCCGGGAGCGGATCCACGTGGTGGAGAGCGAGCGGTTCTTCACCGAGCCCGAGGACGTCTACGACGAGATCTGCGACTTCCTGGGCCTGCCGACCTATCTGGAGCGGCCGCCGTTCGAGCGGCACAACGCCCGCCCCCGCCAGGCCGACATGGACCCGGGGCTGCGCCGCGACCTGACCGACTACTACCAGCCGCACGACGAGGCGCTGGCCCGCTGGCTGGGCCGGACGCCGCTGTGGCGCCGCACATGACCGCCCGTCCAACCACCCCGCCGCCACCCTTGACGGGACTGAAGGCCGCCCGTCCAACCACCCCGCCGCCGCCCTTGACGGGACCGAAGGCTGATTTGTCGGAGAAGTCGGGCACGAAGGCCGTCGCCCGCGGCGGCCTGGCGAACATGATCGGCTCGGCGCTGGCCGGTGGCACCGGATTCGCGGTCACCTGGATCGTCGCCCGTTCGCTCGGCCCCGATCAGGCGGGCGCCTTCTTCGCGTCGACGGCCGCGTTCGTGCTGGCCGGCGGCCTGGCGAAGCTCGGGACCCAGACCGGCCTGGTCTACTGGCCGTCCCGGCTCCGCGCCACCAACCGGGCCGAGCTGCTGGGCGCGTGCCTGCGGACCGGGCTCACCCCGGTGATCGTCACGTCGCTGCTGCTGGCGCTGGGCATGTGGCTCGCCGCCCCGATGATCGCCCGCGCCACCGCGCACGAGGCGGTGACCGCGATCGGCACGCACACCGCGGCGCTGCGGGTGCTGGCCCTGTTCATGCCGCTGCAGGCGTTGACCGACGCGCTGCTGACCGCGACCCGCGGCTACCGGGCCATGCGCCCGACCGTGCTCTACGACCGCATCCTCCGCAGCGCGCTGCAGTTGCTGCTGGTGGCCGCGGCGGGGGTCGCCGCATTGTGGACGGCGGGCGCGTTGCCGATGTTCGCGTTCGCGTGGGCCGCGCCCTATCTGCCGGTCACGGTGCTCTCGGCGTACGCGCTGAAAAGGGTTTATGGCGCGAGCAAGCCGCCCGGAGTGACCACCCGCCGTGCGGAGAGGCGCGGGGTGCGCCGCGAGTTCTGGCGCTTCACCGGCCCGCGCGCCCTGGCCAGCGTCGCCCAGCTGGCGCTGCAAAGGGTGGACGTGCTGCTGGTCGCGGCGCTCGGTGGTCTCGCGCCGGCCGCCGTCTACGCGGTGGCCGGGCGATTTGTCGTGCTCATCCAGTTCGCCAACCAGGGGATCTCGCAGTCGGTGCAGCCGCGACTGGCCGAGGCGCTGGCCACCGGCGACCGGCGGACCGCGAACCATCTCTACCAGACGGCGACCGGCTGGCTCGTGCTGGTGACCTGGCCGATCAACCTGCTGGTGATGCAGCTCGCGCCCATCTATCTCCATATTTTCGGCGACGGCTACGTCAAGGGACGGAACGTCGTGATCATTCTCGCCGGCGCGATGCTGGTCGCGACCGGTTGCGGCATGGTCGACATGGTGCTCGCGATGGCCGGCCGCACCTCGTGGAACCTGGTCAACGTGCTGATCGCGCTGACCGTCACGATCGGCCTCGACGTGCTGCTCATCCCCCGCCTCGGCGCGCTCGGCGCGGCGATCGGCCTGGCCAGCGCGATGGTCGCCAACAACGTCCTGCCGCTGATCCAGGTCGGCCGCGTGGCCGGCCTGCACCCGTTCGGCCGGGGCACCCGGGCCGCCGCACTGCTGTCGCTGACCTGCTTCGGCGCACTGCCTTTGATGACCGGCACCCCCGGCCTCGCCCTCGCCGTACCGGCCTTCCTGGCGGGGGTGTGGCTGCTGCGTGGCCCCCTCGCGCTGGACGCGTTCACTAGGACAAGGAGGACCCGTTGACCACGGACTACACCAAGGTGTTCCAGGACACCGACGCGGTGGAGAAGTACGAGAACGTCACGTACGCGCCGGAGAGCTACGCGTCGCAGATCAACCAGCGGCAGCGCGACTACCTGCGCACGCTGGTGCGCCGCGAGTTCGGCCCGCGCGCGCCGGTGCAGCACGACTTCGCCTGCGGCACCGGCCGGGCCATCCGCACCCTGCACGGGCTGGTCCGCGAGGCGCACGGCTACGACACCTCGGCCGCGATGATGGCGAAGGCGGCCGAGGTCGGCTCGCACGCGAACTGGCACCAGGTGCCCTCGGACGGCCCGGTGCCGGAGCCGGTCGCGGCCGGCCACCCGGCGATCGTGACGATGTTCCGGCTGCTGCTCAATGTGGACGAGGCGATCCGCGACCGGGCGCTGGCCTTCGCGGCCAAGGCGCTGCCCGAGCCGATGTCCGGCCTGCTGGTGGTGGAGAACCACGGCAACGCCGGCTCGCTGCGCCACCTGCGGGCCCGGCGGCACCGCGACGACCGCTGGTTCGCCGAGCTCTCCCACGAACAGGTGGAGGAGCTGCTGACCCGGCACGGTTTCGAGATCGTCGAGCGGCGCGGATTCTCGATGATCACGCCGTCGCTGCACGGGAACCCGCTGGCCCGGGTGGCGGACGCGGCCGTGCGCCGGCTGCCGGGCACGGACGGGTACGCGGTCAACGTGCTCTACGCCGCGCGGCGGGCCCATGCGTAGGGGCCTGGTCGCCGCCCTGGTGGTGGTGTTGGCGCTAGCCGGGTGCACGAAGGACAAAAAGGACGTCACGCCTCCGGAAAAACCCGATTTGTCCGGCAGGCCCGTCGCCGTCGCGATCAACCCCGGGCCGTTCGAGAGCGGCCCGGTCCGCGCCCCACGGGAGGGCGCGCTGGTCGGGGCGTGGATCAAACCGGAGGAACTGACCCACGTCGGCCGGCTGGCCGCGGTCGACAGCCTGGAGTCCGACCTCGGCCGCCGGCTGAACATCATCAACACCTACCGCCGCTTCGACCAGATGGTCGGCACCGCCTCGGACGAGGAGTTCCTCTCCGAGGGCGCGACGCTGATGATCAGCTGGGCCACCGGCGACAACCGGTCCATCCTGGACGGTGAGCACGACGACCTGATCCGCAAGCAGGCCCAGGCCATCCGCAAGATCCACCGGCCGGTGCTGCTGCGGATGCGCTGGGAGATGGACCGGCCCAACCTGCGGGCGACCATGTGGTCCGGCGGCGACTACGTGGCGGCCTGGAAGTACGTGCGGGCGATCTTCCATGAGGAGGGCGCCGACAACGTGTCCTGGGTGTGGTGCCCGACCGCCGAGGGGTTCGTCCGTGGGGACGCGCCCGCCTTCTACCCCGGCGACGACCAGGTGGACTGGACCTGCGTGGACGTCTACGCCGGGGAGACGTTCCAGCCGATCGGCGAGCTCATGGGCCCGTTCCTGCAGTGGGCCGCGCCGCACCCCAAGCCGATCATCATCGGCGAGTTCGGGGTGGCCAAGGCGTGGGGCTCGTCCGGCCGGGCGGCCTGGCTGCGCGACGCCTCGCGCACGTTCAAGGCCAATCCGCAGATCAAGGCCGTCGCGTACTTCGAGTCCGACCCGGCCGGGAACGGGCCCACGAAACAGTTCCAGCTCACCGGGGACAAGGCCGCGTTCAAGGCCTTCCACACGCTGGTGCGCGACCCGTACTTCAATCCCTAGATCTTCTCCAGGAACTCGAGCCGGTTGCCGTGCGCGTCGTGCGCGTAGAGCCGCCGGTGACCCGGGAAGTGTGGATCCCACTCGACCGGGTGACCGGCGGCCTCGAGCCTCTCCGCCAAAAGATCAAGACCATTCACGAGTACGCCGGGATGCGCCTTCTTCTCGGGAGTGAAGGACGGCACCGGGCTGATGTGCACCTCCCAGCCGCCGGCCCGGAACCAGCACCCGCCCCGGGCCGCCAGCACCGGCGGCTTCTCCAGCTCGGTCATGCCGAGCACGCCCGCGTAGAACTCTCGGGCCTCCCCCTCGCCGCCGGGGGGACAGAGCAGTTGCACGTGGTGAAGATCCTCGAACATCATTCCCTTACAGTACGCGCGTACTGGTAGGGCCCGGATCAAAGTGGGGGCCGGAGCGAGGCGAGGTCCAGGTGTCGTCTGGGTGTGCGCCGCGGGCGCCCGAATACCGGGGTTGTATTCGGGTGTTCGCGGCGTGCGGCCAGGCGGCGGCTGGGCCACGCCGCAGCCCGTCTCCCACTTTGAGCCGGGCCCTACCGGCTGCGCACCCGCTGGACCGGCGCCTGGGCCAGCAGGCGCAACGCATAGGGCGCGTCGTGCCGCAGGTAGCGACCGGCCAGTCGGCGCGGCTCGACGCCCAGCCGGTGTGCCCACTCGAGCCCGGTGCGCTGCATCCAGCGTGGCGCGCGGACCACGTCACCGGCCACGAAGTTGACCGCCGCCCCGCAGCCGATGAACCACGCCTCCGGCAGGTCCGGCCGCAGCTTGGCGATCATGCGTTCCTGCTTGGGGTAGCCGAGCCCGACGAAGACCAGGTCCGGGCTCGCGCCGACGACTTTCGCGCAGAATTCGTCGTACGTCGTCCGGTCCTGCTCGAAACCGAAGTCGGGGCAGAGCGTGCCCGCCACGCGCAACCCCGGACAGGCCTCGGCGAGACGGTCGGCCGCGCGAGCGGCGCCGTCGTTCTCCGGCGCGCCGCCGATCACGAAGATCGAGCGGCCGTCCCGGCCCAGCCCCTCGGAGAGCGACCAGATCAGGCTGCTGCCGGCCACCCGTTCGGGTAACGGATTGCCGCCGAGCCGGCTCGCCCAGATCAGCGGCATGCCGTCCGCCACGATCAGATCGGCGTCGTCGAAATGCCGGCGCGCCTCGGCGTCGGTCTGCGCGCGGCGCAGGATGTCGATGTTCGGCGTGATGATCCGCCCGCCCCGGCCGCGGGCGAGCGCGTCCCGCACCACGGCCACGACCTCGGCCTCGGTGATCCGGTCGATACCCGTTCCGTCCAGGTCGACCCGCTCGAAAGCCTCGATGGGCACCTGTCGCCTCCTTCACGGTGTTTGCCTCGTTATAGGAGCGAAACGAGCGAAGGTGGGCCAAAGTGGCACGGGTGTTATTTCTCGGCGGATTAGGACGAAGTGGGACAACACTCGTCGAACGCCTGCTCGGCGAGCTTCCCGGGGTGTGCGCGCTCGGCGAGGTCGTCCACCTCTGGCAGCGCGACCTGCGCGACGACGAGCGCTGCGGCTGCGGCGCGAAGTTCTCGACCTGCGGCTTCTGGCGGCGGGTCGGCGCGCTCGCCTTCAACGGCTGGCACAACGTCGACGTCGACCGGGTGCACTACCTGCGCGCCGCCGTCGAGCGCACCCGGCACATCCCCCGGCTGGCCACCGCCGTCGAGGCGCCCGAGGAGGTGCACGAGTACGCGGAGTACTACTCCCGCATCTACTCGGCCGCCCACGAGGTCTCGGGCGCGCGGATCGTCGTCGACTCCTCGAAGCACTCGGCGCTGGCCCACGTGCTGCGCTGGTCGAACGACATCGACCTGCGGGTGGTGCACGTGGTGCGGGACGCGCGCGGCGTCGCGTACTCGTGGACCAAGAGCGTCGCCCGGCCCGAGACCGACGGCGCCGAGCACATGACCCGCTACTCCCCCGGCCGCTCGGCGCTGCTGTGGAACGCGCACAACGCCGCGTTCGGCCTGCTCGCCCGGCGCGGGGTGGCGGTCCGGCGTATCCGCTACGAGGAGTTCGTCTCCGACCCGAAGATGGCGCTCGCCGGCATCGCGGAGTTCGCGGGCGTCGACCTCGGCGCGTCCGATCTGGACTTCCTGTACGACGGGTACGCCGACCTGAAGGTCGGGCACAGCGCGGCGGGCAACCCGATGCGCTTCACCGTCGGGCGGCTCACGCTGCGGCGCGACGACGCCTGGGTCCGCTCGCTGCCGCCGCGCCAGCGCCGCCTGGTCGGCGCCGTCTGCGCGCCGATGCTCCGCGCCTACGGCTACCCGCTCAACACGGAGGTCCCGTCGCGATGAACTGGCCCTCCGTCGGCGTCGTCATTCCCACCCGCAACCGGCCCGAGCTCGTCCGCAAGGCGATCGCGGCCGTACGCGACCAGCGTTACCCGGGCGAGCTGAGGATCCTCGTGGTGTACGACCAGACCGAACCCGACTACCTGCTCGCCTCGACCGAGGGTGTGCAGGTGCTGGTGCTCACCAACTGGCGTACGTCGGGGCTGGCCGGCGCCCGCAACACCGGGATCCTGGCGCTCGACACCGAGTTCGTGGCCTTCTGCGACGACGACGACCGATGGCTGCCCGACAAGCTGCGCCGGCAGGTGGCGGCGGTGCTGGCCGAGCCGGACGCCGAGATGGCGACGTGTGCGATCGAGGTCGAGTACGAGGGCCGGTGCACGCCGCGACTGGCCGGCCGCAGCCGGGTCACGGTCGACGAGCTGGCCCGCTCCCGGATGGCTATGCTGCACTCCTCGTCGTTTCTGATCCGCCGGGAGGCGCTGGCCGCGGACGCGATCGGCCTGGTCGCCGAGGACGCGCCGGGCAGCCAGAACGAGGACTGGGACCTGCTGCTGCGGGCCGCACGCCGGTCGCCGGTCGTGCACCTGGACGAGCCGCTCGTGCGCGTGCTCTGGGGACGGACCTCGCATTACGCGTACGAGTACGCCACGAAGATCTCGTCGCTGCGGTGGATGATGCAGCGCCACCCGGAGATCAGCGGATGCAAGCCGGGCGCCGCGCGCGTCTACGGCCAGCTGGCCTGCTGGTCGGCCGCGAGCGGAAATCGCAGCCAGGCCTGGCAGTTCAGCAAGGAAGCGGTGCGCGCAAACTGGAAGGAGCCGAGAACCGCGATCGCCCTGGCCGCGATGACCGGTGCGGTCAAGGTCGAAAACGTGCTGTCGGCTCTGCACAAGCGCGGAAGGGGTATCTAGGGTCACTCTTTCCATCACACCCGATCGCAAGGTAATGTTCGGGCGTGTTCGAAATAGTTCGGATCCACTGATGCTTGCTCAGCAGCGTCAGGCTGCGATCCTCGACCGGGTCCGGGCCGCCGGCGGCGTCCGGGTCAGCGAACTGGCCGCCGAGTACGGCGTCTCCGACATGACGATCCGCCGCGACCTCGAGTCGCTGGCCGACCGCGGCCTCCTGGCGAAGGTACACGGCGGCGCCACCACGGTGAGCCCCGGCTCCGCCCACGAGCCCGGTTTCGCCGCCAAGTCCGTCCGCCAGCGCGCGGAAAAGGCGGCCATGGCCATGCACGCCGCCTCGCTCGTCTCCCCCGGCGACGCCATCGCGCTCTCCGCCGGCACCACCACGGCCGGCCTCGCGCAGCGCCTCGTCGACGTCCCCTCGCTGACCGTCGTCACCAACTCGATCCCGGTCGCCGACGTCTTCTACCGCGCCGGCCGCCCCGACCAGACGGTCGTGCTCACCGGCGGCACGCGTACGCCGTCCGACGCCCTCGTCGGCCCGGTCGCGGTCGCCGCGATCGGCACGCTGCACCTCGACATGCTCTTCCTCGGCGTGCACGGGATGAGCGAGCGCGCCGGCTACACGACTCCCAACCTCATGGAGGCCGACGTCAACCGGGCCCTGGTCGAGGCGGCCGAGCGCCTGGTGGTGCTGGCCGACCACACCAAGTGGGGCACGGTCGGCATCTCCTCGATCGTGCCGCTCGAGCGGGCCGACACGCTGATCACCGACGACGGGCTCGACGACCAGGCTCGCACGCTGCTGGAGGAGACGGTGCCCGAGCTCGTGGTGGTGAAGGCGCAGTGAGCTTCACGAGCCGCCAGGCCATCCGCCTGTCCGACGGCCGCGAGCTGATCTACTTCAACGAGGAGAAGCAGAGCGACCGAGCGAAGTACGCCGACACCCGGCACCTGCCGCCCCCGCCGCCGACCTCACAGCTGCGGTACGACCCGCTGGTCGACGAGTGGGTGGCGGTGGCCGCGCACCGGCAGACTCGCACCTTCCTGCCGCCCAGCGACGCGTGCCCGCTCTGCCCGTCCACGCCGTCGTTCGCCAGCGAGATCCCGGCGCCCGACTACGACGTGGTGGTCTTCGAGAACCAGTTCCCGTCGTTCAGCGACCGGATCAAGCCCGACGAGGTCACATCGCTGACCGAGCTCGTCCCGGTGCGCGCCGGCATCGGCCGCTGCGAGGTCATCTGCTTCACCAGCGACCACAACGGCTCGTTCGGCAAGCTCGCGCCGTCGCGGGTGCGCACGGTCGTCGACGTGCTCGCCGACCGCACCACCGAGATGTCGGCGATCACCGGCGTGGCCCAGGTCTTCCCGTTCGAGAACCGCGGCGTCGAGATCGGCGTGACCCTGCACCACCCGCACGGGCAGATCTACGCGTACCCGACCGTGCCGCCGCGTACCCAGCAGATGCTGCGGGCGGCCGGGCGCTACCGCGACCGGACCGGCCGCGACCTCTACACCGACGTGCTGGCGGCCGAGCGCAAGGCCGGCGTCCGGGTGATCGCCGAGAACGAGCATTGGACGGCGTACGTGCCGGCGGCGTCCCGCTGGCCGTACGAGGTGCAGGTCGCTCCCCACCGCAAGGTGCCCGACCTGCCGGCCCTCTCCGGCGAGGAGCGCGACGCGTTCGGCCCGCTCTACCTGGACGTGCTGCGCCGCTTCGACGCGCTGTTCGGCAAGCCGATGCCGTACATCTCGGCCTGGCACCAGGCGGTCGTCGGCGAGGGACGCGAGCTGGGCTACCTGCACCTGCAGCTGTTCAGCATCCGCCGCGCGGCCGACAAGCTGAAATACCTGGCCGGCTCGGAGTCCGCCATGGGCGCCTTCGTGAACGACATCGTCCCGGAGAAGGCCGCCGAGACACTGCGCGCTCTGTGAGATCACGATTGCTTTCCGCGATCCCTTCCTAGAAGGTCGGAGTTATGGGATTCGCCTGGTCCAACATGTTCGTCACGCCCGACGAGGATCCGCGCATCGACGGCGGTTTCGTCGGTGAGCGGGACACGCTGATCGGCTTTCTCCGCGATCAGCGGCTGACGCTCGAGCTGAAGTGCGCCGACCTCACGCCCGAGCAGTTGGCGTCGCGGTCGGTCGAGCCGTCCAAGATGTCGCTGCTGGGCCTGGTGCGGCACATGGCCGACGTCGAGCAGGGCTGGTTCCGCATGGACATGGCGGGCTTCGCGGTCTCGCACCACTACCGCGTGGACGGCGACCGGGACGCCGACTTCGAGGGCGCGGTGGCCGACCCGGCGGTGGTCGAGGACGCGTTCGCCACCTGGAAGTCGGAGATCGCCTTCGCCGAGGACTACGTCGACTCGATCGACGATCTGGGCTACGTCGGCGAGGGCGGCAACCCCCTGCGCGAGGTCCTGGTCCACATGATCGAGGAGTACGCCCGCCACAACGGCCACGCCGACTTCCTCCGAGAACGCATCGACGGGCGTATAGGGCAGTAGGCCAATAAGGGGCGGGGGGCCCGGGACAAGGCCCCCCGCGGGGAAGGGTGCTGGTCGCGCTGTGGGATCCGGGGGGAAACCGAACGGCGCCCGGGACAAGGCGGCCAATCGGCTGGGCGAACTACCCTCGGCGACGCGACCAGCGTCCGTTTCGCTGTGAAAAACGAGGGCTCTAACCACCGGTTACGGAAATAAACATGCAATTTGCAGCATAGGTCTAAAGTCTGACAACTAGGTCGCGGTTCTCCCGGAGGAACGTGACGATCGGGTCCGGCGCCTTCGCCGGTGAGCCTGCCGGGAAGGGCGGCGCCGGGTCGTACTCGATGCCCAGCTGGACGGCCATCGCCGCCTCGGGGCCGACGATCTCGCCCAGGAGTGTCAGCGCCAGATCGATGCCGGCCGAGACTCCGGCGCCGGTCGCGTACTTGCCGTCGATGACCACGCGCTCGGCGGTGGGGATGGCGCCGTACTCGGTCAGGTTGTCGAGGGTCAGCCAGTGCGAGGTGGCCCGGCGGCCGTCGAGCAGGCCGGCCGCGCCGAGGATCAGCGAGCCGACGCAGACCGAGGTGGTCCAGGTCGAGGTGGCGTCGGCGGCGCGCAGCCACTCGTGCACCGGGCCGGGGGTGAGCGGCGGCGTGAAACCGCCCGGCACCAGCACGATTTCCGCCGAGGGCGCCTCGTCGAGGGACGCGTCGGCGACCAGCGTCAGGAATCCCGTGTCGGTGCGCACCGGGCCCGCGCGGTCGGCCACGAACAGGACCTCGTTGCCGGGGAAGCGACTGAGCACCTCGTAGGGACCTACCGCGTCGAGGGCGGTCATCCCGTCGTACAGGAGAATGTTGATCTTCATGGTTTTGGCTCCTCAGAAGCGGCGGCGGTATTCGGCCGGGGAGACGCCCAGTGCCTGGAGGAAGGCGCGGCGCATGGTCTCGGGAGTGCCGTAGCCGGCGCGCCGGGCCACCTCGGCGATGCTGGCCGCGGTGTCCTCGAGCAGGCGGCGCGCGGTTTCCAGGCGTACGCGATCGACGTAACGACCCGGCGGGACGCCGATCTCGGCCGTGAACGCCCGGCTGAACTGGCGGGGAGAGAGATTGGCGGTGGCGGCGAGGGTCGGAACAGACAGGTCTGTCTCGGGGTGTTCGGCGATCAGCCGCTGGATCTCGCGCAGCGGCTCCCGATGCGCGACCTGGCCGGCGAGTTGGGCGCTGAACTGGCTCTGGCCGCCCGGGCGGCGCAGGAACATGACCAGGCCGCGGGCGATGGCGAGGGCCACGTCCCGGCCGCGGTCCTCCTCGACCAGCGCGAGGGCGAGGTCGATGCCGGTGGTGACGCCGGCGCTGGTGGCGATCCGGCCGTCCCGCACGAAGATCGGCTCGGCGTCGACGTCGACCTTCGGATGGCGGTGGCGAAGCGATTCGCAGTACTGCCAGTGGGTGGTGGCGCGCTTGTCGTCGAGCAGGCCGGCCTCCGCGAGCAGGAAGGCGCCGGTGCAGACCGACATGATCCGTTGCGGCCGGTTGCCGTGCTCACGAAGCCACGCGATGACATCTTCCGGCGGCTCGCGGGTGCCCGCACCGCCCGGCACCACCAACGTATCCGACATTTCGAACAAGTCACCGTCGGGAACCAGGCGCAGGCCGCTCGACGTCCGGACGGGCACGCCGCCGACGCTCGCGGTGGTGACCCGGTAGCCGCCGGCATAGGTGAACACCTCGAGCGGGCCGGTCACGTCGAGGCTCTGCACCCCGTCGAAGAGGACGATCTGCACGTGGTGGGCCATGCCTGAATCGTCCCGGCACCCACGTCATGACCGCAACGACGCAGTTCCCACCTTTCACGCCACGACGAGCAACCCGCCGACCCTGAGAGGTCAATTTTCGGGGACTAAAAACCACAGGACGGCCCGCGATCGCCCCGCCGATGAGGAGGCAGTCGATTTTCGTCGCCGCGGGGTTTGCGGCGCCGGAAATCGGCTGACTCCTCATCGGCGTGAAAGGGGCGATCGCCCGCGGAGCGAAGCGGAGCCAGCCAGCTCAGCTCAGCTTGCGCGCCAGGTTCTCGTCGAGCGCGTTCATGAACTCGTCCGTCGTCAGCCAGGGGGCGTCGCGCGAGATCAGCAGCGCGAGGTCCTTGGTCATCTGGCCGCCCTCGACCGTCTCGACGCAGACCTTCTCCAGCGTCTCGGCGAACTCGGTCACCGCCGGGGTGCTGTCGAGCAGGCCGCGGTGCTTGAGGCCGCCGGTCCAGGCGAAGATCGAGGCGATCGGGTTGGTCGAGGTCTTCTCGCCCTTCTGCCACTGGCGGTAGTGGCGGGTGACCGTGCCGTGCGCGGCCTCGGCCTCGACCGTGCGGCCGTCGGGCGTCATGAGCACGCTGGTCATCAGGCCGAGCGAGCCGAAGCCCTGGGCGACCGTGTCGGACTGCACGTCACCGTCGTAGTTCTTGCAGGCCCAGACGTAGCCGCCCTCCCACTTCAGCGCGGCGGCGACCATGTCGTCGATCAGCCGGTGCTCGTAGGTGAGGCCGGCCGCGGCGAACTGGTCGGCGAACTCGGTCTCGAAGATCTCGGCGAACAAATCCTTGAACCGGCCGTCGTACGCCTTGAGGATCGTGTTCTTCGTGGAGAGGTAGACCGGGTAGTTGCGGGCCAGGCCGTACCGGAACGAGGCGCGGGCGAAGTCGCGGATCGACTCGTCGAAGTTGTACATGCCCATGCCGACGCCGCCGGCCGGGAAGTCGGCCACGTGGAACTCGATCGGCTCGGAGCCGTCCTCCGGCGTGAACGTCATCGTGAACTTGCCGGCGGAGGGGGCCACGAAGTCGGTCGCCTTGTACTGGTCGCCGTGGGCGTGACGGCCGATGATGATCGGCTTGGTCCAGCCCGGTACCAGCCGGGGCACGTTCGACATGATGATCGGCTCGCGGAAGACGACGCCACCCAGAATGTTCCGGATGGTCCCGTTCGGCGAGCGCCACATCTTCTTGAGGCCGAACTCCTCGACCCGGGCCTCGTCGGGGGTGATCGTGGCGCACTTGACGCCGACGCCGTGCCGCTTGATGGCGTTGGCCGCGTCGATCGTCACCTGGTCGTCGGTCTCGTCGCGGTGCTGGATCGACAGGTCGTAGTACTCGAGGGGGACATCGAGGTAGGGCAGGATCAGCTGCTCCCGGATCTGCTTCCAGATGATCCGGGTCATCTCGTCGCCGTCGAGCTCCACGACCGGGTTTGTGACCTTGATTTTCGCCATCGGCCGGCGCTCCTCTCCCGAAAACCATTCTTAGCAGTACGAGCGTACTGCCCGCCCGACGAAGATCGTCGCCCGGCCCCGACCTGCCGTTATCCACAGGTCGGCAAACGGGCAGGCGGGACACCGCCCCCGACCGGCAGAATCTGTCCATGCCGCTGACCCACATTGTCGGACAGCTCACGATCACCGCGCTGGAGGATGGCGCGGGCCCGTTCTTCATGCCCCGCACGCAGGCCTTCCCCGGCGCCACACCCGCCCAGTGGGTCGACGCCGACGCGGCCGACCCGGCCGCCGCGACCGCCGACGGCGAGTGGTGGTTGCGTTTCCGCAGCTACGCGATTCGGTACGACGAGGGCCCGGTCACCCTGGTCGACGCCGGTATCGGCCCGGCCGGCTCGCTGGCCGCCGACTGGGCGCCGGTCCCCGGCCACCTCCCCGCCGAACTGGCCGCGGCCGGAATCGATCCGGCCGAGGTCACCGCGATAGTCCTGACCCACCTGCACAACGACCACATGGGCTGGGCCGTCCCCCGTGATTCCCCGTTCACCGCGGCCCGGGTCGTGGTGCAGCAGGCCGACGTCGACGTCTACAAGGCCAACCGCGACCAGGCCGGCCAGTTCGACCTGCTCATCGAGCCGCTGCTCGCCCAGGGCCGCCTCCAGGTGCTGGCCGGCGACGCCCCGGTGAGCCGCGGCGTCCGCATCATCGCCACGCCCGGCCACACCCCCGGCCACCAGTCCGTCCTGGCCGAGGACGCCGACGATGCCGTCCTGGTCGCCGGCGACCTGGCCGTCCACATGGTCCAGTTGCTGCACCCCGACCTGGCGTATGCGAGCGACACCGACCCCGAGCAGGCCCGGGCCACCCGCCGCCGCATCGTCGAGGAGGTGAAAGACCGAGGCATCACCCTGGCCGTCTCCCACCTCGGCTCGGCGTTCCGCAAGCTATAGCTCGAGGCGCCGCCACTCGTGGCCGTCGCGCCAGGTGTCGTCGCCGGCGCGGAAGCGCTGGAGGAAGCGGACGGCCGCGTCCGGGTCGGTGGTGTCGGCGCGGAGATGAACGCCGGCGCGGTGCTCGAGGGCGTAGGCGCCGGGCGCCGCGCCCGACTTCGGGCCGAAGCCGACCTGGGCGTAGACGCCGTCCGAGCGCTCGAGCAGCGCGTAGAAGCGCTCCTCGTTGAGCCGGCGCACGACCCGCTCGAGCTGGTCGGGCCCGGGGTTGGGCACCGGCACGCCGACCAGGGAGTTCGCGGTCGTGAGCTGGTACGAGAGGGCCGCCGGCGGGGGCGGCTCGGGGGTGGCGCCGGGAGCCAGCGCGCGCACTTCGTCGAACGCCGCCGCGTACTCCGTACGGCCGGGGCTGCCCTCGGGATACGCACGCTCCAGAGTGGCCAGCGCACCCCCTGGGTTTCCCTGGGCGAGCTCGCCGGCCGCCACGATCACCGGGAAGCGGCCCGGGTTGCCGGGGTGCCGGTCGGCCCGCGCGCGGACGGCCTCGGTCACGGCGGCCACGGTCGTGCGCTCGTCGAGCCACGGCACCATCGGCGCGAGCAGGTAGCGCTCGACCGGTAGGGCCGTCAGGTCGTCGCGGGTGCCGAACAGCAGCATCGGGGAGCCGGGGTCGAGGATGTCCAGCAGTTCCATGTCCACCACGCCGGATTTGTCGGCCGCTGAAGGACCCAGCAGGCGGGTCGCCTCCGCCGCGATCGACGGGAACGCGACCGTGGCCCGCGGCGACAACTGGAACTCGCCGTGCCGGACGCTCAGGTCGAGGTGGAGGCGCTGCCGGCCGTCGTCGGCGACCTTGCGGGAGTAGACCAGCGCGGCGGCCGCGCGGGTGAACCCCCGCGCGGCCAGCGCCGCATCCCACCGGTCGGCGGCCACCTCGCGAACCCACGCGGTGGCCGTCGCACGGTCAGTTGTCATCGCAGAAACCTCACGGCACCTTGATCTCGCGGACGCCGACGACCTTGTAATTGCCAGCGTACTTGCCGACGGTCGTCGGGTGGTTCCCCGCCTCGACCCAGGCGTCGAACGCCCGCTGCTCGGGCGTACGGGTCGCCGTGCCGCTCTTCACCTCGATGCCGATGATCTCGCCGTTGCCGAGGTCGATCGCGCAGTCGTAGTAGCGCAGTTGGTTGCCGTTACCGCGGGTCGCCACCTGGCTGCGGATCACGTTGTAACCCTCGTCGGCCAGGTCGTCCATGACCTGCTTCTCGGCCGCCGCGCCGACCCGGGTGCCGGCGCTGGTCGCGAAGTGGCCGAGCGCGTCCCGGATCGAGCCGTCCGGGTACTGGTACAGCCCGTCGCCGAGGTCGATGGCCAGGCAGTTGACGTTGTGCACCAGGATCGCCCGGTCGCCGGCGAACACGTAGAACGTGTGCGCGTCGTCGACCGTCAGGTCGTACATGTCGCGGCCGCCGGGGACGACCCGGACCTCGGACACCGCGACCGGCGAGCCGTCGTCGGTGTGCAGCGCCGTGCCGGGCGACAGCGAGGCCGCCGCGATCCACCGGTCGGCCGACTCGCTCCAGAAGGGATGCTTGCTGGTGGTGTGGATGACCGCCCCGCCGGAGACCACGACGTCGATCAGGTCGGTGTCGTGGGTGCGGTAGGTCTTGCTGACCACCCCGCCGGCCACCCGGTCGCCCACCGCGACCCGCGAGATCGCCCGCCGGCCGCCGTCGGCCATCAGCACCGGCGTCGCCGCGTCGAAGCTCTGCGTCGTACAGGCCTTGGTGATGTCGGCGTCGATGTCGGTCTCGAGCTTGATGATCGTGTTGAGGTCGAGGTCGGCCGCCTTGAGGCCGTCGAACGCCTCGGCCAGACCTTCGCCCGACCGGGCCGCCATCTTGATCTCGAAGATCGCCTTGGCCCAGGCGAACAGCTTCTCGTACGGGATGAAGTTGGCCGCCGCCCACGCGCAGTCGCCGTTGACCCCGTGGTTCTGCCAGATGTACTTGCCGCAGCCGATGAAGTCGCCGACCGCCAGGTTCACGACGTTGCGGATCGACGCGTCCATGACCTCGCGGACGTCGAGGTGCACGCGCTGGGTGGTGTCCTGGTCGAACGGCTTGGTGCCGAGCTGGATGCGCTCGCAGATCGCGCTGGTCGTCCCCTGGTACTGGCAGACCACCACGTTGTACGCGAGCGTGCCGCTCATGTGCACGGGGACGTCGACGTCGCAGGTCGGCTTGGCCGTGCAGTGCAGGTCGCCGGTCGTGACGTTGATGTCGCCGACCGGGGCGATCTCCAGGAACATGAAGCCGCCGTCGAAGCTGCCGATGAGCTGTCGCTGGTCGTCCTGGTCCTGGGCGGCCGCCTCGGCGTCGCTCGCCGCCTTCTCCGCGGCGTCGGCGTCGGCCCTGGCGCGGGCCGCGGCCGCCTCGGCGTCGTCGGCGTACTTGTCGGCGTCGTCGGCCGCCTTCTGCGCGGCGTCGGCGTCCACCCGGGCCTGGGCCGCGGCGGCCCGGGCCGAGGCGGCGTCCCGCTCGGCGGCGTCGGCCTCCGCGTCGGCGGCGTCTGCGTCCCCGGCCGCCGCGGTCGCCGCGGCGTGTGCCGCCGCCGCATCCCGTTCGGCCTGTGCGTTGAGGGTGGAGGTCGCGGCCGCCGCCGTGGCCGCCGCGGCGGCGTCGTTGGCCGCGGCCGCCGCCGAGGCGCGGGCGTCCTTCGCGGACTTGGCCGCGGCGGCCGCGCTGGTGGCCGCGTCGGCCGCGGCCTGTGCGGCGATCTTCGCGTCGCCGGTGGCCGCGGCGGCCAGCGCCGAGGCATTCGCGGCGGCGGCGTTGGCCTCGTCGGCACGGGCCTGAGCCGCGGCCGCCTGCTGCTGCGCCACGGTCAGCGCACCCTGCCCGACCAGCACCGCGAGCGCCGCCGCCGAGTCCCTGTCGACGAAGGGCGCGCCCAGACCCACCGCGTCGTTGGCCGGCGCGGCCACCTCGGCGGCGGAGTCACGCGCGGCGATGGCGGCCTGCGCGGTCGCGTACGCCCGCCCGGCCGTGATCGCGCTCTGCGCGACCGCCGCGTCCGCCGCCTCCTTGGCCTCGGCCGCCTGCTGCGCCGCCACCCTCATGTCGGCCGCGGCCGCCGCCGCGTCGGCGTCGGCGTTGTCGGCGTGCGTCTTGGCGTCCTTGGCCGCGGCCAGCGCGTCGGCCGCCGCCGCATGCGCGGTCAGCATCGCCGACCGGGTGATCGCGACCTGCTTGTCGGCCTCATTCGCCGCGGCCAGGGAGCGCGCCGCGGCGGCGTGGGCCCGGGTGGCCGCCTCGCGGGCCGCCGCGGCCGCCGCGGTGGCGACGTCGGCGTCGTGCTGGGCGTTGTCGGCGGCGGTGTCGGCCCGGTCGGCCGCGGCCTGCGCGTCGTTGGCGGCCTGGCGGGACGCCGCTGCCTCGGTGGTGCCCTCGTCGGCGTTCGCCCGCGACTGCATGGCGGCGGCCCGGGAGGCCAGGGCGTCCCGCTGGCGGGCCGCGTTCTCGGCGGTCTCGCGGTAGATGTGCGCCTGGTTGGCCGAGCTCTGCGCGTCGAAGTCACGGTCGGCGGCGGTTTGCGCGTCCGCCTCGGCCTGTGCTCGCGCGGAGGCCGCTATCCCCTGCTGGCGTTGCGCGTCGGCGTCGGCGGCCGACGCCTCGCCGTGCTTCTGCTCGGCGATCGCCCGCTGCTGGGCCGCGACCTGCCGCTGCTGCTCGGCGATCTGGCGCTGCTGGGCGGCCTTGTTCGCGGCGACCTGCGCCGTGGCCTGGGCCTGCTCGGCGACCTGCCGCTTCGCCTTCGCGGTGACCGCGTCGGCGGCGGCCGCCTGCGCCTCCGCGGCCGCCGAGTCGGCCGCGGCCTTGGCCTGCCGGGCCGCCTCCTGCGCCGCGTTCTTCGCGTACTCGGCCTGCATGGCCTTGGCCTGCGTCTGCGCCAGCGAGATCAGCGTGGCGCTGTCCGCGACCGCCGCCTTGGTCGCCTGCACCGCGGTGGCCGTCGCCTTCGCGGCGGCGGCGGCGCCGGCCGCCGACGCCTTGGTGACCTGAGCCGACTGCTGGGCGTACGCGAGACCGCGCCCCACCGGGTAGTTGTTGTTCGTCGCGATCGTCGCCGCGGCGTTCTGCGCGTTCGTCACCGCGGTCGACTGCACCTGGGCGTCGGCCGAGGCGTTGTTCGCGATCGTCAGCTGCGCGGCGGCCCGGGTCTGCGCGTTCTTGATCTCGTTGGTCGCGTACGTGAAGTCGGCCGTGGTCGGCCAGAACATCGTGTCGTGCCCGGTGCCCGTGTTCGAGTTGTCCTGGGAGGACACGAACTGCTGGGTCGTGCCGCCGGCGCAGGCCTGCACGGTCGCCTGGAGGCCGCTGGTCGCCGTCGCGAGGTTCAGGCACTTGTTCGCGCCGACGTTGAAGAGCCGGGTGTTGCCGACCGTGCTCTGCCACTGCCAGTGCTGGTTCGCCTTGCCGCTGGTGCAGGCGTTGAGGACGACGTTGGTGCCGTTCAGGTCGAGACAGCGGTTGGTGCCCGTGTTGATCAGCGTGCCGTCGAGGTAGTTGGCCATGACGCCCGGGCGGAACTTCTGCGCGGTGCCGTTGTTGCACGCGTACAACTCGATCTTGTTGTTGTTCGCCGAGGAGCCGCCGGTGTTGTCCAGGCAGAGCGTGGTGGCGGACTTGTACTTGAAGGTGATCGGGCCCGAGCCGGCCCAGCAGTAGCCGCCGGCGGTGTAGCAGGCCTGCCACTTGCTCAGCTGACCGGCGATCCAGGACTGGCCGACCGACTCGCCCATCGCGATGGCCGCGGTCTCCAGGTCGCTGTACGCCTTGATCTGCGCGTTGACGATCGCGCTGCGCTGCGTCGCCTGCGAGTCGAGCTCGGCGCGCCACTCGGCGGCCGCCGTCTTCGTGACGTTCGCGAGCACGTGGTTGGGGTCGAGCGGGTTCTCCGCGTCGCACGAGGAGAAGCGCTGCTTGAGCGCCTCGACCTCCTGCCGGTACTCGAGCGTGCCGGGGGTCAGCGCGGTCTTGGGGAACCCACCGAACTGGAGGAACTCGCGCAGGTCGTCGGCGTGGTGGTTGCCCGGGAAGATGCTGCCGTCGCCGAAGACGTCCTGGTCGCCGACCTCACCCCAGGAGATCTCCTCCTGCACCGAGTGCGGCGCGTTGTCATCGCCGTTGTACAGGTGCTGCTCGTTGGCGAGCTGGTTGCCCTTGGCCACGGCCTCGGCCGAGGCGATCGGGGCGAGGTCGTCGTAGAGCCTGTCCTCGCCCTTGAAGAACTGGTCGACGTAGAAGCCGGTGATGCCCAGGTCGCCGTAGAAGTTGGGCGCCCACTGGAAGCCGGTCACCGTCTCGGTGGGGATCTCGAAGTTGTTCGGGATCGAGTCGCTCCACACGTCCTTGCGGTCGTAGAGCGTGTCCCACATGGCCGAGCGGCTGGCCTGGTCCTTGTCGTACGCGACCGAGAGCGGCGTGTCGTTCCAGTAGGACGGGTCGGCCGCCGTGTTCATCTGCGCGTCGGTGCCGACGAGCGCGGTCTGCGCCACCTTCTTGATCTCGGGACCGCCGGCTTGCAGCACATAGCCGAGGCGACAGCGGTCGAGACGCGGATCGGTCTGTCCATCGTCGAGCCGATTGGGATAGACCCAGGTATCGCCGGTGTCCGCCAGCGCGGGCGAACCCGCGGGAGCCACCACAGTGATCGTCAAAGCGGCCAGAGTCGAGGCAGCAAGACCCAGCCAGCGCGCAGCCTTCATCACAACGTCGCCTTCCCCCGTAAAAGCAAGCGAAGATCACGCTAGGGGACGCCGACAACGTAGGTCAATACATCTATCTACTGAGAAGTAACAAGGCCGGGCCGCATGGCCCGGCCTTGTTCGTGGAGAGGGAGATCAGAGATTGGCGACGTCCGCCTGCTTGGCACGGACGGCCTCGGCGGCCTCCTTGAGACCGGCGATCTCGGAGTCGGTCAGCTTGTCCTCGACGACCTGCTTGACGCCCTCGCGGCCGATCTGCGCCTCGACACCGAGGTACACGCCGGAGATGCCGTACTCGCCGTCGACCCACGCGCAGACCGGGAGGGTCGCGCCGGAGTCCTCGATGACCGCCTTGGCCATGCGGGCGGCGGCGGCCGACGGCGCGTAGTACGCCGAGCCGGTCTTGAGCAGCGCGACCACCTCGGCGCCGCCGTTGCGGGTGCGCACGACGAGCTCCTCGATCTTCTCGGCCGGGAGCAGGTCGGACAGCGGTTTGCCGTCCACGGTGCAGCGCGACGGGACCGGCACCATGGTGTCGCCGTGCGAGCCGAGCGTGAGCGCCTTGACGCTCTTGACCGGGACCGCGAGGGTCTCGGCGATCGAGTTTGTGAAGCGGGCGGTGTCGAGCACACCGGCCTGGCCGAAGACCCGGTTCCGGGGGAACTGGGTGGCGAGCTGGGCCAGCGCGGTCATCTCGTCGACCGGGTTGGACACCACGATGACCACGGCGTTCGGCGCGTACTTCGCGATGTTCTCGGCGACCTGGCGCACGATCTTGGCGTTGACCTCGAGCAGGTCCATCCGGCTCATGCCGGGCTTGCGCGGCAGGCCGGCGGTGACGACCACGACGTCCGAGCCCTCGATCGCCTCGTAACCCTCGCCGTTCACGCCGGTGGTGACGCCGACGACCTTGGTCTCGAAGCCCTCGATCGGGCGGGACTGGTTCAGGTCGAGGGCGAGGCCGGCCGGCTTGCCGTCGATGATGTCGGTGAGCACCACGGTGTCGAAGATGTCGTACTCGGCCAGACGCTGTGCCGTCGTCGAGCCGTAGAAACCGGCGCCTACGACGGTTACCTTCTTGCCCATAGCTCTCTCACTCCCAGTCTCCGGGCCATTTTTCCGGACCGTATCAGTCGGTTAACGAGGTGTTTCCCGCCGGTCGGCTTAACGCGAGGTAAGCCACTCCGCGCGCTCGACCACGTTCGTGAGCAGCATCGCCCGGGTCATCGGGCCGATGCCGCCGGGCACCGGGACGAGGGCGCCGGCGATCTCGCGTACGCCCGGGTCCACGTCCCCGGTGTAGCGACCCTTGCCGTCCTCGCCGACCACCCGGGTGATGCCGACGTCGACCACGGTGGCGCCGGGCCGGACCATCTCCGCCGTGATCAGCCCGGGCACGCCGACCGCCGCCACGACGATGTCGGCCCGCCGGGTGTGCGCGGCGAGATCGACGGTGCCGGTGTGGCAGAGGGTGACCGTCGCGTTCTCGGTGCGGCGGGTCAGCAGCAGCCCCAGCGGGCGTCCCACGGTCGTCCCGCGGCCGACGACGGTGACCTCGGCGCCCTTGAGCGGGATGTCGGCCAGGCGCAGCAGGTGCACGATGCCGCGCGGGGTGCACGGCAGCGGGCCGTCGAAGCCGAGCACGAGCCGGCCCAGGTTGACCGGGTGCAGGCCGTCGGCGTCCTTGTCGGGGTCGATCAGCTCGAGGATCCGGCCCGTGTCCAGGTGTTTCGGCAGCGGCAGCTGGACGATGTAGCCGTGGCAGTCGTCGTCCTCGTTGAGCTCGGCGACGACCGCCTCGACGTGGTCCTGGGTGGCGTCGGCCGGCAGGTCCCGGCGGATCGAGGCGATCCCGACCTCGGCGCAGTCGCGGTGCTTGCCCTCGACGTACGCCCGCGAGCCGGGGTCGTCGCCGACCAGGATCGTCCCGAGCCCGGGCACGATGCCGCGCTCGGCGAGCGCCTTCACCCGCGCCCGCAGGTCGTCCTTGACCGCCGCCGCGGCGGCCTTGCCGTCCAGAATCCGTGCCGTCATTTCTTCACCCCGAGACGATTGCGCCGTACGCGGACGCGAACAGCGCCGCCTGCGCCAAGTCGATCTTGGCACCGCCGAGGTTCACCCCGCGCAGCTCGACCCCGTCGAGGTCGGCGCCGCGCAGGTCGGCGCCCTTGAATACGGCGTCCTTGAGCCGGGCGTTCGACAGATCCGCGCCGCGCAGGTCGACCCGGGTCAGATCGGCGCCCGTGAGGTCCGCCTCCCGCAACCGTAGGCCGCCGAGCTTCGCCGCGGTCAGGTTCTGCCCACGCAGCGACACGAAACCCCAGTCGCCGCCATCCACGGTGAGCGGCCGCAGCCCGCAGTCGACGAACTGGCTGCCGGTCAGCTTGCAGCCGGCCAGCGTGGCGTCGAAGAAGTTGCAGCGCTCCAGCGTCGACTGCATGATCGCCACCCGGTCCAGCGTGGCCGCGTTGAAGCGGACGTTGCCGAACGTGCAATGGGTGAAGACGCAGCCGACCAGGCGTGCCTCCGACCAGTCGACGTCGTGGAACGCGCAGTCCTCGTACCGGACGCCGACGATCTCCTCGAGCGCCCAGTCGGCGCCCGAGAATCTCTGGTCCTGGACGAGAGAATCCATGTCAGTGGTAGAAGTGCCGCGTGCCGGTCAGGTAGACGGTCAGGCCCGCCTTCGCCGCCGCCTCGATCACCAGGCTGTCCCGGATCGAGCCGCCCGGCTGCACCACCGCGGTGACGCCAGCCGCGATCAGCACCTCGAGCCCGTCGGGGAACGGGAAGTACGCGTCGGAGGCCGCCGCGCTGCCCTTGGCCCGCTCGGCGCCGGCCCGGTCGACCGCGAGCCGCGCCGAGTCGACCCGGTTGACCTGGCCCATCCCGATGCCGACGGTCGCGCCCTCGTGCGCCAGCAGGATCGCGTTGCTCTTCACGCTGCGGATCGCCCGCCAGGCGAACACGAGATCACGCAGCATCTCCGGCGAGGCCGGCGCGCCGGTGGCGAGCTCCCAGTTGGCCGGGTCGTCGCCGGGGGCGTCGATCCGGTCGGACATCTGCACGAGCACGCCGCCACCGACCTGCTTGATCTCCGCGGGCGGCGGGTTCCACGCGGGGGCGACCAGCAGGCGCAGGTTCTTCTTCTCGCGGAGCACCTCGAGCGCGCCGGCCGCGAACGACGGCGCGACGATCACCTCGGTGAAGATCTCGGCGACCTGCCGGGCCAGCTCGGCGGTCACCTCGCGGTTGACCGCGATCACGCCGCCGAACGCCGAGACCGGGTCGCACTCGTGCGCCTTGCGGTGGGCCTCGACGACGTCGGCGCCGATCGCGATGCCGCACGGGTTGGCGTGCTTGATGATCGCCACGCACGGCTCGGTGAAGTCGTTGGCGCTGCGCCAGGCGGCGTCCGCGTCGACGTAGTTGTTGTAGGACATCTCCTTGCCGTGCAGCTGCTCGGCCTGCGCCAGCCCGGCCGGCGCGTTCGGGTCCACGTACAGCGCGGCCTGCTGGTGCGGGTTCTCGCCGTAGCGCAGCGTGCTCTCCCGCTTGAGCGCGATCCCGGCGAACTCGGGCCACTCCTGCGGATCCAGCGTGGTCGCACACCAGTTCGCGACGGCCACGTCGTACTCGGCGATGTCGGCGAAGGCCCTCGCCGCGAGGTGCTTGCGCTGCTGCAGCGTGAAACCGCCGTCGTTCAAGGCCTGCACAATCAGCGGGTACGCCCCGACGGCGGTCACCACGGCCACGGAGGGGTGGTTTTTCGCGGCCGCGCGCACCATCGCCGGACCGCCGATGTCGATCTGCTCGACGCACTCGTCGACGCTCGCGCCGCCGGCCACCGTCTCGGTGAACGGGTAGAGGTTGCTCACCAGCAGGTCGAAGGGCTCGATCTCGAGCTCGGCCAGCTGCTGCTCGTGCGCGGGCAGGCGCAGGTCGGCCAGCAGTCCGGCGTGCACCCGCGGGTGCAGCGTCTTGACCCGGCCGTCGAGGCACTCGGGGAAGCCGGTCAGCTCCTCCACCCGGGTCACCGGCACGCCCGAGGCCTCGACGGTGGACGCCGTCGAGCCGGTCGAGACGATCTGGACACCGGCCGCGTGCAGCGCCCCGGCGAGCTCGACGAGGCCGGTCTTGTCGTACACGCTCAGCAGCGCCCGCTTCAACGGGCGGCGGCCCTCGTCGGAACTCACGGGATGCGTACCTTCCTGTTCTCGATGGTCCAGCCCTCGCGAACCAGGCGGCCGACGTAGTCGACCAGCTGGACGCGCTCGGCCACCTTGATGCGTTCGGTGAGCGTCTGCACCGTGTCGTCGTCGAGCACGGGGACGGCCACCTGGGCGATGATCGGGCCGGTGTCGACGCCGGCGTCCACGAAGAAGAGCGTGGCCCCGGCCACCTTCACGCCGTAGGCCAGGGCGTCCCGCGGGCCGTGGATGCCCGGGAAGGACGGCAGCAGCGCGTTGTGCGTGTTGAGGTAACGATCGCCGAACGCGGCGAGGAACGCGGGACCGACCAGCTTGAGGAAGCCGGCCGAGACGACCAGGTCGGGCTTGTGCTCGGCGACGTGGGCGGTCAGCGCCGCGTCCCACTCGTCGCGGGTCTCGTAGGACTTCACCGAGTCGACGAACGTGGGCACACCGGCGGCGGCCGCCCGGTCGAGGCCGGCGATGCCGTCGCGGTCGGCGCCGACGGCGACGACCTGGGCGCCGTACGCCCGGTCGGCGGTCGCGTCGAGCAGGGCCTGCAGGTTGCTGCCCGATCCGGAGACGAGGACGACCAGGCGGGCGGGCGCGGGGTCGGTCACCTCAGCACCCTATCTCCGTTCGCCCGGGCCCAGAGCCTTGGGGCGGGGGCCGAAGGTGCGCGCGGCGGCCGCCCCGATCGCCGCCGAGACGCCGATCACGACCGTCGCGATCAGGCCGACCTGCCACGGGTCGGGGCCGATCGTGGCGAGCCGGCCGTCGCCCAGCGAGCCGCTCGAGGCCCGGCACAGCAGGCCGAGCAGCAGGCCGGCCGCGGGCCCGGCGAGCAGGCCGCCGCCGATGACGAGCGACCACGGCGGACCGTCCTTGTCACCCGCACGGTTGAGCCGCAGTGTCAGCAGCCAGCCGGCCGCCAGTCCGGCCAGCACCGGCACCGCGAGCAGCGCCGCGCCGGCCGCGCCCATCGGCCCGTCCGGCAGGCCGGCCAGCAGCGGCAGCGTCGGCAGCGGCCCGGCGGTCACCTCGGTGAGCCGGATCGCCGAGCCGGTGCCCAGCGCGAATCCGGGGCCGAGCAGATAGGCGGCGGCCCACACCGCGGCGTTCGCCCCGTAGGAGAGGCTGAGCAGGGTTATCCCGGCCTGCCCGGCGACTCCGGTGCGGTACGCGGAGATCGTGTCGGCGGCCTGGCCGCCGCCGATCGCCACCGACAGCCCGGTGACCGCGGCCCCGGCCGCCAGGATGAACAGCGCGCCCATGGCCCCCGTACGCAGGCCGGCTCGCAGCGGGCCGGGGGTGTGCCGGGCCAGCACGCTCAGCGCGTCGGTGCCGCGCAGCGCCCCGGCGAGCGCGCCGATCAGGCCGAGGACGAAGAAGTTGATCGCGGCGCGGGCCGGGGCGACCTCGGTGCCCTTGCCGTCGACGGCGAGCGCGGCCACGGAGCCGAGCAGCGAGTACATCAACGCGATGGCGAACGTCACCAGCAGCGTGTCGCCGATCTTGCCGGAGCGCCGGGCGCCGATCGCGCGGGTGACGTGCAGGCCGGCCCGGTTGAGCCGCCAGACGATCAGCATGGTGAGCAGCAGCGGGGGCAGGCCGAGCGGGCCGAGCGAGGTGCCGATCGGCACGCCGTTGCCGAGCAGCCAGCCGGCCAGCCCCGCGTGCGCGGCGCCGCCGAGCCCGCCCTGCCCCTCGAGCGTGCGAGCCAGGCCGATGACGGCGGCGACCGGCAGGTAGCAGACGGCGGCGGCCCAGAGCGTGGCGAAGGCGGCCGCGACCGGCAGCGGGGCGCGGCGGGCGGGCCGGACGGGCGGGCGGCGCTGGCCGGGCACCTTGACCGTCGGGCGGTCGCCGAGCACCTGGTCGTCGACGAGAACCGTGGGGCGATCCTCGACCTGGACGGCCTCGGTCGCCCGGTCGACCGCGACCGCCTCGGTCGGCCGTTCCACGGGGACGGTCTCCCGGGCAGCGACCTGGGCCGCCTCGGCGACCGCGAACGGGTCGTCCGAGCCGTCGGAACGGTCGGCTGGGGTCGGCATCGCCGCCTACTTTTCCACGCCGGCAGGCGTGCGGCGACGCAGATAGGACGGCGCGCCGCCAAACGAGTGGCGGCGCGCCGACGAGAGAAGTGTCAAATCAGCTCATGACCTCGCGCATGAGGCGCGCGGTCTCGCTCGGGGTCTTGCCGACCTTGACACCGACGGCCTCGAGGGCCGCCTTCTTGGCGTCGGCGGTGCCCGCCGAGCCCGAGATGATCGCGCCGGCGTGACCCATGGTCTTGCCGGGCGGCGCGGTGAAGCCGGCGATGTAGCCGACCACCGGCTTGGTGACGTTCGCCTTGATGAACTCGGCGGCCCGCTCCTCGGCGTCGCCGCCGATCTCACCGATCATGACGATCGCGTCGGTGTCCGGGTCGTCCTGGAACGCCTTGAGCGCGTCGATGTGGGTGGTGCCGATGATCGGGTCGCCGCCGATGCCGACGCAGGTCGAGAAGCCGATGTCGCGCAGCTCGTACATCATCTGGTAGGTCAGCGTGCCGCTCTTGCTGACCAGGCCGATCCGGCCGGCCGGGGTGATGTCGGCCGGGATGATGCCGGCGTTCGACGCGCCCGGCGACGCGATGCCCGGGCAGTTCGGCCCGATGATCCGGGTCTTCTGCCCACGGTCGAGGTTGTACGCCCAGAAGGCGGCCGAGTCCTGCACCGGCACGCCCTCGGTGATCACCACAGCCAGCGGGATCTCGGCGTCGATCGCCTCGATGACCGCCGACTTGGTGCCGGCCGGCGGCACGAAGATGACCGTGACGTCGGCGCCGGTCTCCTTGATCGCCTCGCCGACGGTCGCGAAGACCGGCAGCGACGTGCCGTCGAAGTCGACCGTCGTGCCGGCCTTGCGCGGGTTGGTGCCGCCGACCACGTTCGTGCCGGCGGCGAGCATCCGGCGGGTGTGCTTCGAGCCCTCCGAGCCGGTGATGCCCTGGACGATGACCTTGGAGTCCTTGGTGAGCCAGATCGCCATTACGTCACTTCCCCGCAGCCGCGAGCTCGGCGGCGCGCTCGGCCGCTCCGTCCATCGTGTCCACCCGCTGGACCAGCGGGTTGTTCGCGCCGTCGAGGATGGCCCGGCCTTCCTCGGCGTTGTTGCCGTCGAGACGCACCACGAGCGGCTTGGTGACCGACTCGCCGCGCTCGGCGAGCAGGGCGAGGGCCTGGATGATGCCGTTGGCCACCGCGTCGCAGGCGGTGATGCCGCCGAAGACGTTCACGAAGACCGACTTGACCGCCGGGTCGCCGAGCACGATCTCCAGGCCGTTCGCCATCACCTGGGCGCTCGCGCCGCCGCCGATGTCGAGGAAGTTGGCCGGCTTGACGCCGCCGTGCCGCTCGCCCGCGTAGGCCACCACGTCGAGCGTGGACATGACCAGGCCGGCGCCGTTGCCGATGATGCCGACCTCGCCGTCCAGCTTCACGTAGTTGAGGTTCTTGGCCTTGGCCGCCTGCTCCAGCGGGTCCACCGCCGACTGGTCGACCAGCGCCTCGTGGTCGGGGTGCCGGAACGACGCGTTCTCGTCCAGCGTGATCTTGGCGTCCAGCAGGAGCACCCGGCCGTCGCCGACCTTGGCCAGCGGGTTGACCTCGACGAGCGTGGCGTCCTCGGCCACGAACGCCTGCCACAGCTTCACCGCGATGTCGACGATCTGCTCGGTGACCTCGGCCGGGTACTGAGCCGCGGCGACGATCTCGCGAGCCTTCGCCTCGTCGACGCCCTTGCTGGCGTCGATGGCGATCTTGGCGACCCGGTCGGGCTGCTCCTCGGCGACCGTCTCGATCTCCATGCCGCCGGCGACGCTGGCGATGCAGAGGAACGTACGGTTGGCCCGGTCGAGCAGGTAGGAGAAGTAGTACTCCTCCTTGATGTCGGCCGTCTCGGCCAGCATCACCTTGTGGACCGTGTGGCCCTTGATGTCCATGCCCAGGATGTCGGTGGCGCGAGCCTCGGCCTCGTCGGCGCCGTCGGCCAGCTTGACGCCGCCGGCCTTGCCCCGGCCGCCGACCTTGACCTGCGCCTTGACGACGACCTTGCCACCCAGGCGCTCCGCGATGGCGCGGGCCTCCTGCGGGGTCTCCGCTACACCGCCGCCCAGCACGGGCAGCCCGTGCCGTTCGAACAGGTCGCGCCCCTGATACTCGAACAGGTCCACGTGTCTCCTTTCGCTCGCGACGCCAAGCGCCGGCAAGCCGCACCATTGCGTCCCGACCTGTGTGCGCGGCGGCCTTTTCCGGGCGTCGCCGGCGTGAGGAATGTCCGGCCCGAGGGGCCTCTTCCGCAGACTAGCGACCTGCGAAGGCGCCCCGAAGCGGCGGGTGCGCGGTGTGCAAGACCGCACACCGGCGGTCCCCCGCCCAGCTCAACCTTAGGTTGCCCGAGGCGTGTCCCTCACCCTCTTCCTGCCGTACGCCCCGCAGCGCGGCCCCCGCGAGAAAAGTCGGACGACGACGTAACCGGCCCGGTAAGGCGTCGTTGAGAGTGGTGTCGGAGCGCTACGGCGGGCCGAATGCGAGACGGCCGATGCCCTGTCGGTCGAGGGGTGGCGGCGGGGCATCGTGCATAGAGAGGCCGGACGTGTGAGGGGTGCGTCCGGCCTCTCCCCTTGCTTCGAGCTGGGGTTTCCTGGTTAAGAGACCGGTGTCGTCACATTGGCGCGTACCCATTCGATGATGGATGCGGTGGTCGCGCCCGGGGTGAAAATCCTGGCGACCCCGAGGGCCTCCAATTCGGCAATGTCGTCGGCCGGAATGATGCCGCCGCCGAATACCACGATGTCGCTTGCGTCACGCTCCGCCAGCAGTTCGATTACGCGGCGGAACAATGTCATGTGGGCACCGGACAAGACGGACAAACCGATCGCGTCGGCGTCCTCCTGAATAGCGGTCTCGACGATCTGCTCCGGAGTCTGGTGCAGGCCGGTGTACACCACCTCCATACCCGCGTCACGCAGCGCGCGGGCCACCACCTTGGCGCCGCGGTCGTGCCCGTCCAGCCCGGGTTTGGCGACGACCACCCTGATCCGTGCCTGCATACCGACCCTCCGTGTCCGGCGAACCCCGTTGTCCTGAACGAACGGTAACCCGGCGGCCGGGGCCGGGGTAGTCGACTCCGGCCAACGGAGATCACTTTGGGTGATCAGAAATGTATTCAGAGTGACTTGACTTTGCGTTTCTGTGCCAATCACAGAGAGTGCGCAACGAACGCACTCGGGAAAGGTAACGAATTCGGACATTAGCTCCGCAAAGCGGACCGGGAACTGTCAGCGAATTGGCGCTGCGACTTGTGACACGGACGCCGTTTCGTTACCGTGGCTCCCGGCTGTCATCCGGTTAACGCCGATCCGACAGCTCGGACCACCACCGTTCATCGGGAATTCCTGGTGAACGGCAGGGTCCGAAGTATTGCCATCGACGGAGGGTTGTTCGTGCGCCAGCGCTTGTCGTCTGAGCCCGACCGGTATCGCGGCCGACGCCGCGTACCCACCCCTCCCCGCAGCCGCTATGCGGTCGTCACCACCGCCGCCTTCATCGGCGCCGGAGTGGTCGCCATCGGCGCCGCCAACCTGCCGGACCACAAGGCGGTCAACCCCGAGGTTCTGCAGGGTCTCGAGAGCGCGCACGTCGCCTCCGACGCCCTCGCCGCCCGCGACAGCGACAACAAGGCATCGCGTAGCGAGGACCGCGGCGCGGTCAGCAAGACCAAGGTGAGCGCCGACCAAGCGGCGAACGACGTCTGGCTGCTCCCCCTCGACGACTTCACCTTCACCTCGCCGTACGGGGTCCGCTGGGGCAAGCTGCACGCCGGCATCGACCTGGCCGCCCCCGAGGGCATGCCGTACAAGGCGGTGCACGCCGGCACGGTGACCCAGGCCGGTTACTACGGCGGCTACGGCTACACGGTCACGGTCAAGAACGCGGACGGCACCGAGGTCATCTACGCCCACTCCCGGCGCGTGCTGGTGAACGTGGGCGACAAGGTCAAGGCCGGCCAGGTGATCGGCGAGGTCGGCAACACGGGCGCCTCCTACGGCACCCACCTCCACCTCGAGGTGCACGTCAACGGCCAGCCCTGCGACCCGGTCCCGTTCCTGCGCGACCGCGGCGTCGACATCAAGCTCCAGGTCGAGTCGGTGTACGCCGGCATGGCCGCCGCCGCTTCCTGATCTCTCCTCCTCCGCCGCGGCCGGTTGCGGTTCGGTAGTACCGCCGCGTCCCGCTCAGCGCGCCTCCGGCCCGGGCCGACCTGGCATATGTGCCGTCTCACGCCGAGCGCCGACCCGTCGGCCGCCATCGCCAGGAACTGCTGCACCGCCATCGCGCCCCGCGCACGCTCGTGCCGATCGAGCGCGGCCGGACCGTGGCGCTGACGGCGACCCTCGGCGCGGCCCTCGTCACCGGCGTCGCCGGCGGAAGCGCGGCCGCGGCGGCCACCCACCAGTCCGCCCCGGCGCTGCCCTCCGCCACTCTCCAGCACTCCTCAGACCTCCAGGCGACTGGACCGGCTCCGAGTGTGCCCGCGACTACCGGCGTCGCGTTTGCGCCCGCCCTGCGCCCGGCGGGCGCCTCTGACGGCGTACGGCTGAAGGAACGCCCGAAGCCGCCCACCGCGACCGTCACGACGCCCGGCGAAGCCGCCACCGGCGGCGCCGCCTGGGTGAACCCGAACCCGACCGCCCGGGTGACCTCCTGCTTCGGCCCGCGCTGGGGACGCATGCACGAGGGCGTCGACCTCGCGGCCACCGACGGCACCCCGATCGTGGCCGCCGGTGCCGGCATCGTGGTGCGGGCGGGAGTGGCCGAGGGTTACGGCAACGCGATCCTCATCGACCACGGCAACGGGTACCTCACCCATTACGGTCACCTGTCGGTGATCGGCGTGACCGTCGGCCAGCACGTGGCGGCCGGGCAGCCGATCGGCAACGAGGGCTCGACCGGCCACACCACCGGGCCGCACCTGCATTTCGAGGTGCACCGCGGTTACTACCAGAACCCGATCGAGCCCACCGAGTGGATGCACGAGCACGGCGTCGACATCCCCGGCTGCGTACCCCTCACCTAGATCTTCTCGATCGGGGCGTGGCGCATGATCAGCCACATCACCTGGTCGCCGAAGTCGATCTGGGCACGGGCGCCCGGCCCCTGGCCCTCCACCGCGAGGACGCGGCCGAGGCCGTACCGCTGATGGTTGACCCGGTCGCCCACCGCGACCTTGGGCGCCTGCGGAAGCTCGCTCGCCGTCGAGAGCTTGCTCGCGTCGATGCCGAGGCGGCTGGCCAGCTGCTGTGCCTTTGGCGTGCCGCCCGCGAAACCGCCACCGCGACCGCGATCGCCACCGCCGCGACCGCCCACCCCGCCGCCGGTGCCCGACCAGGACGTGTACGACCCGGCGGTGCGCTCCCAGCGGATCAGCTCGGGCGGCAGCTCGTCGGTGAAGCGGGAGGGCGGGTTGTATTGTGGCTGGCCCCAGGCGCCGCGGGTGACCGCCCGGGAGAGGTAGAGGCGCTGGCGGGCGCGGGTGATCCCGACGTACGCCAGGCGGCGTTCCTCCTCCAGTTCGGTGTTGTCACCCAGGGCGCGCATGTGCGGGAAGACGCCGTCCTCGAGGCCGGTCAGGAACACCACCGGGAACTCGAGGCCCTTCGCCGTGTGCAGGGTCATCAGGGTGACCACGCCCTGGTTGTCGGGGTCGTCGTCGGGCAGCTGGTCGGCGTCGGCGACCAGCGCGACCTGCTCGAGGAAGCCGGCCAGCGTGGCCGCCTGCTCCTCACCCTCCTCGGCCTGGGCCTCGACGCGTTCCGTGTACTCCCGGGCGACGCTCACCAGTTCCTGGAGGTTCTCCACCCGGCCCTGGTCCTGCGGGTCGATGCTCTCCTCCAGCTCACTGAGCAGGCCCGACCGCTGCAGGACGGCCTCGAGCACCTCCTCGGGTGGCGCGGTGCGCGCGAGCTCGCGCAGGTCGTCGAGCAACTGCACGAAGTCGGCAACCGCGTTGGCCGAGCGGGCGGCGATGCCGGGCGCGTCCTTGGCGTGCCGCAGCGCCTGGCCGAACGAGATGCGGTCGCGGGCGGCCAGCGCCTCGACGCACGCCTCGGCCCGCTCGCCGATGCCGCGTTTCGGGGTGTTGAGCACCCGGCGGATGCTGACCGTGTCGTCGTCGTTGATCACCGAGCGGAGGTAGGCCAGCGCGTCGCGGACCTCCTTGCGCTCGTAGAAGCGCACCCCGCCGACCACCTTGTAGGGCAGGCCGACCCGGATGAAGACTTCCTCGAAGACGCGGGACTGCGCGTTCGTCCGGTAGAAGACGGCCACGTCGCCGGGGCGCACGTCGTCCCGGTCGTGCAGCCGGTCGATCTCGCGGGCCACCCAGTCGGCCTCGGCGTGCTCGGTGTCGGCGACGTAGCCCACGATCTGTTCGCCGGGGCCCTGGTCGCTCCAGAGCCGTTTGGGCTTGCGCGACGGGTTCCGCTCGATCACCGCGTTGGCCGCGGAGAGGATCGTCTGGGTGGAGCGGTAATTTTGCTCGAGCAGGATCGTGCGGGCGTCGGGGTAGTCGCGCTCGAACTCGAGGATGTTGCGGATGGTGGCGCCGCGGAACGCGTAGATCGACTGGTCGGCGTCGCCCACCACACATAGCTCGCCCGGCGGGACCTCGCCGCCCTTCTCTCCTACCAGCTCTTTCACCAGCATGTACTGCGCGTGGTTGGTGTCTTGATACTCGTCCACGAGCACGTGCCGGAAGCGGCGGCGGTAGGCCTCGGCCACGTGCGGGTGCGACTGGAACAGGTGCACCGTGGCCATGATGATGTCGTCGAAGTCCAGCGCGTGCGCCTCACGGAGGCGGCGCTGGTACATCTCGTAGGCCTCGGCCAGGGCCCGCTCGTTGGGACCCTTGGCCTTCGCCTTGAAGTCGTCGGGCTCGACCAGCTCGTTTTTCAGGTTTGACACCTGGGCCGCGAGGCCGCGAGCCGTGTAGCGCTTGGGATCGAGGTCGAGCTCGCGGATCACCAGCTGCATGAGGCGCCGCGAGTCGTCGGCGTCGTAGATCGAGAACGTGCTCTTGAGCCCCGCGTGGTCGTGCTCGGCCCGCAGGATGCGCACGCACGCCGAGTGGAACGTCGACACCCACATGAGCCGCGCCCGGGGCCCGACCAGGTGGGCGACCCGCTCTTTCATCTCGCCGGCGGCCTTGTTGGTGAAGGTGATCGCGATGATCTGCCCGGGGTGCACGTTGCGCTCGGCGAGCAGATAGGCGATGCGGTGGGTGAGCACCCGCGTCTTGCCCGAACCCGCGCCCGCCACGATCAGCAGCGGCGACCCCGTGTGGGTGACCGCGTCACGCTGTGGTCCATTGAGCCCGGTGAGCAGTGACTCGGGGTCGAGCCGCCGTTTTTTCGGCGACTCCCCCTCGCGGGCCGCGGGCGTCGACTCGCGCACCGGGGGCATGGAAAAGAGGGCGTTGGCTGGGGGTTCAGAGGAAGCTCGCATCGCGCTGGCAAGTCTAGGCCCACCCACCGACAAGAATTCCCGCGCCGAGAGGGATGCGACCGGAACGGGGGCTCTGTTTCAATCAGCCCACAGCGGCGGGTCCGGCCGAGGAGGCGCGGTGCGGGACTTCACGGGGGCGCACGACCGGGCCCGGCAGGTGGGTGGCATCGTGCTGGCCGTGATCGCGGGGGTCGCGATCGGGGCGATGGTCACCGGGAAGGACGACCCCGCCCGGGTGATCCCGGCCGGGGCGGCCGCGCCGAGCCCGCGGCCGCCGAGGGACCCGGTGCAGCTGATGCTGAGCCGGCAGGCGGCGGCGCTCAACCGCGGGGACCTCACCGGCTGGCTCGCGCCCGTGTCGCCCGCGCTCCGGCCGCGCTATCAAAACTTCTTCCGTACGCTGCGGGCCCTCGACGCCACAGTGGACTATCGCGCGGGGAAGAACGGCCGGGTCGAGCTGACCTACTGCTTCATCCGCCCGAAATGTCCACTGAACTCGCCCAAAATCCAGCAAAAGCTGACGATGAAGGCCGGGGCGATCACCGGCCTGGCCACGGCTCTCGGCCCGGAGCCGCCGCCGTGGCTGCAGGGTGACCTGACCTTCGCGCGCGGCCGGAGGGTGACCGTCGGCGCCCCCGCGTCGCTCCGGACGCGGCTCCCCGAGATCGTCAAGATCGCGGACCAGGCCGCGGCCATCGACGACCGGTACGCCGCGCTCGCCGACAACCGCCAGCCGCGGTACCGCCTCTTCCTCGCCACCGACAAGACCTGGCGCACCTGGTACGGCGGGAAGGCCACCGAGTGGGCCGTCGGTTACATGCAGCCCCTCGGCGCGGCCGGCGCGGACGTGGTGATCAACCCCAGACGGCTGCCCACCCGGGCCGCGCTGCGCGAGGTGATTCAGCACGAATTGGCCCACGTCGCCACGATCAGCGGTGTGCAGACTCGGCACGAGGACATGTGGCTTGTCGAAGGCGTCGCCGAGTACATCGGGATGCAGCCGCGGCGCGCCAATGACACGTACAGCAAATGGGCCTTGCGCCGGCCCACCGAGCTGAACCCTCCTCCCCTACCGGACGGAGCGGGTGAAAAGGACGTTGCCGCCTTCTACGCGGAGGGTCACTTCGCCGTGGACTGCCTGGTCACGCACTACGGCGAGCCCCGGGCGATGGAGTTTGTCCGGCTTCGACTGCGGTTAGGCAATTCGCTCGATGTGGCCGCACGCAGCGTGTTCGGCAAGCCATTCAGCGCCGTCGACAAAACGTGCGTCGATTGGATCGGCAATCTATTTGTCACCCGCCGGACGTAGCGCTCGCCCACCTCGATCGACCAGTCTGTCTTGACAGTCGTGAAACCCGATCGAGAGACCGGAGACAATGGATAAAAGTCGCGTGCTGCGTCATCTCGCCGCACCTGCCCTTGCCCTGGCCGTCCTCACCACCCTGCCGGCGGCCCGGCCCACCCTCGCCCCGGCCACCACCCCGCCGGCCGAGTTCAAGCCGGTCAGCGTCACCTACGGCGGCCAGCACGGCCACGACCAGGTGGTCACGGGCCAGTTCCTCAGCTACAACGACTTCCACGGCGCGATCGACCCGCCCAGCGGCAGCGGCGCCGTCGTCAACGCCTCCGGCACGTCCACTCCGGCCGGTGGCGTCGAATACCTGGCGACGTACCTGAAGAAGCTGCGCGCCGAGGCGAAATCGCAGGGCCGGCAGACGATCACCGTGGGCGCTGGTGACCTGATCGGCGCGTCGCCGCTGGTCAGCGCCGCGTTCCACGACGAGCCGACGATCGAGCTGATGAACCAGATCGGCCTGCAGGTCAGCTCCGTCGGCAACCACGAGTTCGACGAGGGCGTCGACGAGCTGATCCGCATCCAGCGCGGCGGCTGCCACCCGGTCGACGGCTGCCAGGACGGCGACCCGTACCGCGGCGCGAAGTTCACGTACCTCGCCGCCAACACGATCAACAACAAGACCGGCCTGCCGATCCTCCCGCCGGTCGACATCAAGCTCGTCGGGGGCGTCCCGGTCGGCTTCATCGGCATGACGCTCGAGGGCACGGCCGGCATCGTCAACCCGGCCGGCATCAAGAACGTGCACTTCGCCGACGAGATCGAGACGGCGAACAAGTGGAGCAACCTGCTCAAGCTGTTCGGCGTCAAGTCGCAGGTGCTGCTGCTGCACGAGGGCGGCGCCCAGGGCTCCGCCACCCCGACTCCCGGCGTGTCCGACTGCTTCAACTTCTCGGGCCCGGTCGTCGACATCGTCAAGGGGCTCAACCCCGAGATCGGCCTGGTCGTCTCCGGCCACACGCACCGCTTCTACTCGTGCTCGCTGCCGAACTCCAAGGGCACCTCGGTCGTCACCAGCGCCGGCACCAACGGCCAGCTGATCACCGACATCGACTACTCGATCGACAAGCGCAGCGGGCGGTTCTCCGAGATCACCGCGCGCAACGTGATCGTCGAGAACGGCGTCCCGGACGGCGCGGGCGGCTGGCTGAAGGACGCGAAGGGCGTCTTCCTGAAGAACCCGGACACGGTCGACGCGGCCGCCAAGAAGATCGCCGACAAGTACCGCACCGCGGTCGCCCCGATCGCCAACAAGATCGTCGGCAGCATCACCGGCGACATCACCCGCACCAACACGGCGGCCGGCGAGTCCGCGCTCGGTGACGTGATCGCCGACGCCCAGCTGGCCCGTACGACGTCCAGCGGCGCGCAGATCGCGCTGATGAACCCGGGCGGCATCCGCGCCGACTTCGACGCCGAGGCGTCCGCGGGCGGCGAGGCGGTCGGTCAGGTCACCTACGGCGAGGCGTTCACGGTTCAGCCGTTCAACAACCTCGTGGTCACCCAGACGCTGACCGGCGCCCAGCTCAAGGACGTCCTCGAGCAGCAGTTCGTCGGCTACAAGGGACAGACGTCGACGAAGATCCTGCAGGTGTCGAACGGCCTCACGTACACGTGGAGCGCGTCCGCCGCCCTCGGCTCGAAGGTCAGCAACCTGTCGCTGAACGGCACGCCGATCGACCCCGCCGCCAATTACCAGGTCACGACGAACGACTTCCTGGCCAACGGCGGTGACGGTTTCACCGTCCTCACCGGAGGTACCGGTCGCACCACCGCTCCGGGCTTCGACGTCGACGCGCTGGTCGCCTACCTCGGCGCCAACGCGCCCGTCGCCCCGGGACCGGCCAACCGCATCTCCACCATCGCCTGATTCCTTCATAGATAGAGAGCCCGTCGGAGCCTCGGCTCCGGCGGGCTTTCCTTTACGGCATCAGGGTCTCGAGCCCGTCGAGCAGCCGCTGCAGGCCGAACTCCAGGAGAATGTCGAGGTCGAACTCGAGGTCGTCGCCGGTCAGCGCCCTCGCCATCATCGGCAGCCGTCCGCTCGCGAGAACCGCCGCGAGCTGCTGCTCCCGCTCCTCGAGCCAGTCCTGATCCGTCATTCCGGTCTCCTGCACGGCCTGCGCCTCGTCCTCCAGGTTGACCGCCGTGCCGCGCACGTAGTTGGCGACCATGACGGCGGCCCGGAACTGCTGCGCCGGTTCGAGCCCGTACGCGTCGAGCGCGGCCATCGCCCACTCCGTGTGCGCCATGGCGTTCGGCGCCAGCAGCGGCCGGGTGAACGAGATCGCCTGCGCGAGCCAGGTGTGCCGTCGGTGCATCGCCCACTGCAGCCGGGCGAGCGCCTCGAGGCAGGCCCGCCAGCCCTCGGTCGCCGGGGACATCTCCGGCGGCGGGGTGGCCCCCATGACCTCGTCCATCATCAGCAGGACGAGCTCTTCCTTGTCGGCCACGTGCCGGTAGACCGACATCGTCGGGATGCCGAGCTCGCCCGCGAGCCGCCGCATGGACAGCCCGCCGAGGCCCTCGGCGTCCGCGATGGCGATGGCCGTACGCACCACCCGCTCCCGGTCGGGGCCGGCGACCGCCTCGCGGGCCACGACCGTGCCGACCCCGCGCCGCGCCTGCACCAGCCCCTCGTCGCGCAGCGCGCCGATCACCTTCGTCGCCGTGGCCATCGCGACCCCGTACTCGATCATGATTTGTCTTGTCGATGGCACCTTGGCGCCGGGCGGGAGCTCGCCCGACGCGATCCGCGCCGCGATCTCGCCGGCGATCCGCCGGTACGCCGGACTGTCCACGCCGCCTCCTAGTGCACTAGTGCACCCCACTGTAGAGCACTACCAGAAATACGGGTGCTAGCACTACCGACCCGCTGATTAGTGCACTTGTACGGTGTACGAAACGCACACGGGAAGGATGGAAACCATGACCGACGCGGTCCTCCTCGAATCGCTCACCAAGACGTATGACGACACCGTGACCGCGCTCGACGGTGTCACGGCCTCGTTCCCCGCCGGCAGCTTCACGGCGGTGATGGGCCCGAGCGGCTCCGGCAAGAGCACGCTGCTGCAGTGCGCCGCCGGCCTCGACCACCCCACCGCGGGCCGGGTCGTCATCGACGGCACCGAGCTCACCGCCACCACCGACACCGCGATGACGAAATTCCGTCGCCTGCGCGTCGGCTTCGTCTTCCAGGAGTACAACCTGCTCCCGTCGCTCACCGTCGAGCAGAACGTCGTGCTACCCCTGCGCCTGGCCGGCCGCCGCGCCGACCGCCGCCGGGTCGGGGCGATCCTGGCCGAGCTGGGCCTGGCCGACCGCCGGCACGACCTGCCCGGCAAGCTCTCCGGCGGCCAGCGCCAGCGCGTCGCCGTGGCCCGGGCCCTGATCACCGAGCCGGCCGTCATCTTCGCCGACGAGCCGACCGGCGCCCTCGACATGCGCAGCGCCCGCGACGTGCTGGCCCTGCTGCGGGCCGCCGTCCACGACCACGGCCGTACGGTGGTGATGGTCACCCACGACCCGGTCGCCGCGGCCTGTGCCGACTCGGTCGTCTTCCTCGCCGACGGCCGGCTGGCCGGTTCGCTGCGCGCGCCCACCGTGGACGCGGTGGCCGAGCGACTGGCCCACCTGGGCGACGCCGCCCGCGGGCTCGGGGCGGTGGCGTGATGGTCGCCGTCGCCCTGCGCAACCTGCGACACCGTCCCGGCGGCTTCGTCGCCACATTCCTCTCCGCGTTCCTGGGCGCGACCCTGCTGATGGCGTTCGCGTCCCTGCTCGACACGGCCCGCGCCGCCGACCCGGCCAGCTCCGAGTCGTTGACGACCACCGCCGGTGTCGGCGGCGGCTGGTGCCTGATCATCGTCGCCTTCGCCGTGACCTCCACTCTGAGCCTGGCGGTCCGCCAGCGCGCCGACCAGTTCGCCCTGCTCCACCGGGTCGGCGCCACGCGCCCCCAGCTCCGCCGCATGATCGTCGGCGAGGCCGCCGCGGTCGCGCTGCTCGCCGCGACCGCCGCCATCCCCGCCGGCCTGATCCTCGGCCGCGTCCTGCTCCAGCTTCTGCGCAACACCGGCCAGGCCACCGATTCGATCCCGTACGCCTTCGGCCCGATCGCGCTGTCGGTCGGCTTCGGTGTGACCCTGCTCGGCTCCCTCGTCGCCGGTGTCGCCACCGCCCGCCGCACGGCCGCCCCTGCCCGCGGTGGCGCACGCAGGCCCCGTTCTCGGGCGCGTCGCCTGTTCGCCCTGCTTTTCCTGGCCATCGGCGCAAACTGCGCGATTCTCACCGCCACGCTGATGGACGGCAAGGGCATCGACGCCATGCAGACCGCCGGTCAGGCCGGCATCTGGGCCGCCATCGGCCTGGCGCTGCTGGCCCCCGAGCTGCTCCGCCTGGTGACCGCCGCGCTGGCCGCTCCCCTGCGCGCCGCGGGCGTGCCCGGCGAGCTCGCGGTCCTCACCCTGCGATCGCGCACCCGCGAGCTGGCCTCCGCCGTCATGCCCGTCCTGATCTTCACCGGCGTGGCCACCGGCACGGTCTACATGCAGGCCATCGAAAACAGGGCGTCGGCCGGCCGGATCGAGCCCGACTACGCCCAGGACGTCAAAACCCTCAACTACGTGGTCGTCGGCATGATCACACTGTTCGTGGCCATCATGCTGGTCAACACCCTGATCGCCGCCACCGCCCGCCGCCGCGTCGAGTTCGCCCAGCAACGCCTGGCCGGCGCCACCCGCCCCCAGCTGATCGCCATGGTCGCCCTGGAAGCTCTCGTGGTCACCATCACCGGCGCCCTGGGCGGAACCCTGGCCGCCATGTTCACCGTCCTGCCCTTCGGCTCAGCCCGCGCCGACCAGGTGTGGCCCGACGCGACTCCCACCGCCTACGCCGTGATCCTGGTCATCGCGGCCGCCCTGACCGGCGCGGCCATGCTCGGCGCCACCCGCCGCACGGTCCGCGGCCCCGCCACCGCATCAATCCGCACCGCCTGACCCCGCACCGCCCCCGCACCCACCTGATCCCGCACCGCCTCACCCCTCGGCGCCGCCCAACCCCGCACCGCCCAACCCCGCACCGCCCGACCCTGCACCGCCCGACCCTGCACCGCCCGACCCTGCACCGCCCGACCGACCCGTCCTGCAGAGCTGCCCGGCGCTGTTCGGCCCCGCGCTCGCGGTGCCGCACCGCGGAGCCTTCCCGACGTCGCGGTCTCCGCGGCGAGGTCATTCCCACCGAGCCGGCCTGCCGGGCACCCCTTGCCCGGCAGGCCTTCACCTTTGGCCTTGTCGATGGCGTCCCACGGATCGGGCGGTTTCCTTGCGGATGGGTTCGGGGCAGGGGCATACTCGGCTCGTGATCCAGCAGGCGCGATTTTTTTACTACGGCACCGGGAGTCCGGCGACCGTAGGCCGCGTCTGAACGACAGACCTACATCAAGCCCCGGGCTTCCCAGCCCGGGGCTTGATGCTGCCCGGGCCGGGTCGACCGGGGCGAGAGCACCCGAGGAGCACGACATGACCGCCGACGTGGTGGACCAGACGACCGGCGCGGGCGAGCCCCTGGCCGCCGACGAGATCCGCGCCATGCGCGAACGCATCGACGAGATCGACCAGGCGATCATCGACCTGTGGCTGGAACGGGCCCGCCTCTCCCAAACGGTAGGCAAGACCCGCATGGCCAGCGGCGGCACCCGCCTGGTCCTCTCCCGCGAGCGCGAGATCGTCGACCGCTTCCGGGCCGCCCTAGGCCCCGACGGCACCCAGATCGCCCTGATGATCCTCCGCGCCGGCCGCGGCCCCCTCTGACCACGCAGCCCCGCACCCACCGTTTCGCCCCGCCAAGACCGCCGGGTCCGGCCACGACCCTTTGCTCTGCGCACCCAGACGCGCCGCTCTGCGCACCCAGACGCGCCGCTCTGCGCACCCAGACGCGCCGCTCTGCGCACCCAGACGCGCCGCTCTGC
>NZ_KB903320.1 GCF_000379645.1 Paractinoplanes globisporus DSM 43857 | reverse complement strand
GAAAAGGGCGCGCGAGACCGTCCGCACGTACGCCGAGGAGGCGCGGGCCCAGCTGGCTCCGCTGCCGGCCGGTGAGGCCAAGCGTGCGATGGAAGCGCTCTGCGACTTCATCGCCGACCGCACGAGCTGAGCAGGCCGGCGAGCTGAGCGGGCCGGGCGAGCCGAGCCGGCCGGGTGCGCCGAGCCGGCCGGGTGCGCCGAGCCGGCCGGGTGCGCCGAGCCGGCCGGGTGCGCCGAGCCGGCCGGGTGCGCCGAGCCGGCCTATGCGCCGCGCGGGCCGAAGGAGCTGAGCATCCGGCTCCCGAGCAGCATCAGCGCGGCCGCGCTCACCATCGCGGCGGCCGCGACGACCCACATCGTCGGGTAATCGGCGAGGGCCGCGACCGCGCCGAGGCCGAGCGGGCCCACGCAGCCACCGGCGTAGACCCCGGTCTGGGTGATCGACGTGGCGGCGGCCGGCGCCTGCGGGTGCAGCCGCACTACCGCGAAATTCATCAGGCCGGGCCACGACCAGCCGAGGCCGAAACCGAGCACGACGCCGGCGATCAGCGGAACCGGGCCGGGCACGGCCAGCAGCAACAGCCCCACCGCGCCGAAGGCCAGCAGGCCGGCGATGACCCCCACCTGGCGGCCGGGGCGGCGGTCGGCCTGCCAGCCGCCGACGATCCGTGCGGTGACGCAGACCGCGCTGCCCAGGGTGAGGGAGAGGCCGGCCGGGCCGGGAGCGATGCCGCGGGCCACCGCCGAGTCGACGAGGAACGTGCCGAGGGCATTGGCGGAGGCGGCGGCCAGCGTGGCCGCGAAACCGATGACGACGAGGGCGCCCGTCGCCTGGCTCTTCTCCGTAGGCCTCGCCCGGGAAGCACGATGGTCGGCCGGGACGAGCGGGATCGCCAGCACCGCCAGCAGACCGCCCAGGACGAACGCCCACCGCCAGCCCAGGGTGAGCGCCACCGTCGGCACCGCCGCGCCCGCCAGGAGCGTGCTCACCGGGATGGCGGCCTGCTTCACGCCGAACGACAGGCCCTGCCGGCCGGCGGGCACGTGCCGGGACAGGCTGGTGTTGCTGGCGAGCTGACCCATCGCGTTGGCCCCGGCGCCGAGCGCGAGGATCGCGACGAGGCTCCACAGTGCATCGGCGACGGCCGCCACGGCGATCATCGAGGCCGCGGAGAGCGCGATGCCGTAACGGGAGATCCGTGCCGCTCCGTAGCGCTCGACGAGCGCGCCGGCCGGCAGGGAGGCGAGCGCGCTGCCGCCGAAGTACGCCGAGACGGCGAGGCCGAGCCCGGCCGGGGAGAATCCAAGATCATCGCTTACCTGGACGGCCAGGCCGCCGACCAGGAAGACCGGGATCGAGACCGCGACGGTCGTGGTCAGAGCGCCCGTGACCGCGTGCCACGGGCGGCTTACGTTTACGCTGGTCGATGCGTTGCCGGGCGGTGACCCCATCGCTCGCAGCCTAGGCCCACAGAATGCATCCCACCGCGTTGAGTGCAAATGACCACACGCGTCGTGCAAATCGATCGTGATCCACATGCTGTTTGGCATTCCGTCGGGGGAAGATTATTCATATGGTGTAAGTCCCTGGCGTCGGAGGTAGCTGTGCGCGACCCCCTGGCGGAGCCGTCCGATCTGATTCGGAGCGTGTCACGCGCGTTGCGCGTCCTCGAGTCGGTCGGCCGGGCCCCGCGCGGACTCACCGTGAAGCAGATAGCGCGACGGTGCGAGCTGACCGTGGCGACGACGTACCACCTCGTGCGCACTTTGGCCTACGAGGGGTACGTGATTCGTCGCGAGGACGGCACGTACATCGTCGGTCTGGAGATCGCCGATCGGTACCGCGAGCTCGTCTCGGCCTTCCGTGGGCCACCCGCGGTCGGCGAGGCGCTGCGCCGTGCCGCCGTCGACACCGGCTACACCCACTATCTGGGTCGCTTCGTCGGCGGCCGGATAGCGGTGACCGCCTCGGCCGAGGGCGCCCGCTCGCCGTTCGTCGACGACATGGCCCCCGGCTTCGACGAGGGCGGCCATGCCACCGCCCTGGGCAAGGCGCTGCTGGCCACGCTCACCCCCGACCAGCGCGCGCGATACCTCCGCGACTACGGCATGCGCCAGTTCACCCCGGCGACGCTGACCACGCCCGAGGCGCTCGAGGCCGATCTCGCGGCCGGCGAGCGGCGTGGCATGCAGATCGAGATGGGCCAGTTCCGGCAGGGCCTGGCCTGCGCCGCCGTGCTCGTGGTGCCCGACCGCGACATCGAGCGCCGGCTGGTGCTCGCGTGCTCGCTGCCGGCCGCCGAGATGCTCACCTCGGCGCGGGTGGTGCGGGCCAAACTGACCGCGGCGGCGCGCAACGTCGCCGAGGCCCTCTCCGCGGGGGAGTCCGCCACGGCCTGACAAGGGTGCCTAAGACTCCTTTGAACCTCACGCTGCCATGCCACGTAAGACAGGGTGCACGCGTGAGGTCAGCGGAGGGTGGTGACGGGGTGCACTGCGAGCACGAGCATGATGACGGCGCGTACGTGCTGGGTGCCCTCTCGCCGGCCGAGCGTGCCGCCTATGAGAGGCATCTCGCCACCTGCTCGTTCTGCCGGGAGGCGGTCGCCGACATCTCGGCGCTGCCCGATCTGCTGTCCCGGCTGGACGCCAAGGAGTTCGCGAAGCTCCTCGACCCGACGCTGACCGCCGACCACCCGGGTGCGTCGCTGCGGGACATGGCGGCTCCGGCCGCCGGGCGGGGCAAAAGGCGCAAGACATTGGGCGTACGGATGCTGAGCAGCGTTGCCGTGGCGATCCTCGTGGGATTGGTCGGCATCGGCGTGCTCGCCTGGACCCGGGACACCTCCCCGGGATCGTCGCCGAGCGGCCCGGCCGTCGCGATGACCCGGGTCGACTCCTCCTCGCGAGTCACCGCGACACTGCGGCTGACCAGCACCGCGGGCGGCACGAAGGCCGACCTGACCTGCACGTACAGCGCGGAGGCGACCGAGGCCTCGACGTTCCGGCTGGTCGCCTACGGCCACAACGACGAAGAGGAGCAGATCGGGTCGTGGGATGCAGCGCCCGGCGCGGTCTTCCCGATGCAGGGCTTCACCCACTTCGGCCGGGGCGCGATCAAGCGGATCGCGCTGGTGCGCTTCGACGGCCGGGTGCTGCTCGCCTACGACGTCCCCTGATCCTCTGATTCCGGATCAGCGGGGTGGTAGGGCGGCGACCGGCTCGGCGCTGGCGGGCGCCGGACCGGGCGCCGGCCGCCGGCGTAGCGCGTCGACGGTGAAGATGATCAGCGCTATCCAGACCAGGGCGAACCCGGCGAGCCGGGCCGGCGGCATCGGCTCGTGGAAGAGGAACAGGCCGCAGGCGAGCTGGAGGATCGGCGCGACGTACTGCAGGATGCCGATGCCGACCATCGGCACCCGGTTGGCCGCCGCCGCGAACAGCATCAGCGGCACCGCGGTCGCCACTCCCGCGAAGATCATCAGGCTGGTGTGCAACACCGACTCGTGGCCGAACTTCGCGTCGCCGGCCGCGGTCAGCCAGCCGACGTAGACCAGGGCGGGCAGGGCCAGCACGGCCGACTCGATGAACAGGCCCTCGGCCGGCGGCAGCGACAGCCGCTTCTTGACCAGGCTGTACGAGCCGAAGCTGCAGGCCAGCAGCAGCGCGATGTACGGCAGCCGACCGTAGTCGACGGTCAGCACCACGACCGCGATGCCGCCGACCGCGACGGCCGCCCACTGCCAGGGGCGCAGCCGCTCGCGCTGCACGGTCACGCCGAGCAGCACGAGCACCAGCGGGGTGATGAAGTAGCCGAGGGCGGTCTCCACCACCCGCGACGAGTTGACGCCGTAGATGTAGGTGCCCCAGTTGATGGCGATCAGCACCGCCGCGAGGGAGATGCCGCCGAACAGCCGCGGCGAACGCAGCACCCGGGCGAGGAAGCGCCAGTTGCGGAGCGCCGTGAGGACCAGGCTCACGAACACCACCGACCAGATCACCCGGTGGGCGAGGATCTCGAGGGCACCGGCCGGCCGCAGCAGCTTGAAGTAGATCGGGAAGAAACCCCAGATCACGTACGCCGCCAGGCCGTACAGGTACCCTCGCCGCTCCTCGCTCATGCCCACACCGTAAGGGCCCGGGCGCCCCGGACCCCTTGCATATGGCTCAGCTCACTGCCGGCGGATCAGTCGTCGCCGCCGTCCGGAACGAGCATGTTGAGCAGCCAGCTCACGACGCCGACGAGGATGGCGCCGAGCACCGCGCTGGGCCAGAAGTTGTCGACGTGGAACGGCAGGTCCAGCTTGCCGGCGATCCAGCTGGTCAGCATGAACAGCAGGCCGTTGACCACGATCGAGATCAGGCCGAGGGTGAGGACGTAGAGCCCGCAGCCGATCACCTTGATGATCGGGCGGAGCACCGCGTTGATGATGCCGAAGATGACCGCGACGGCCAGTAGCGTCCCGATCTTCTTCGGAACGGAGTCGGTGTTCAGCTCGATCCCGTCGATCACGAGTGTCGCGATCCACAGGGATACCGCGCTGATCACCAGCCGGATGAGGATTCCCATGGGACCGGATGGTGTCACGATCATGCTAGTGGGCGGTAGCTTTCTCAGCGGCTCGGTGTGCCGATCAGCTGGCCCTCGATCGGCGTCTCGGCCAGCGCCGCCCATCGCACCGCGCGGCGGTTGACCACGCCCACCATGTCGGGGCGGATGCGGGTCATCCACTGTGCCACCTCGCCGAGGCCGAGCGCGCCGCCCAGCAGCGTCGCCTCCTCGGTGCGCAGCGGCTGCACGATCAGCAGGTCGGCCCGGGACGCCACGTCGACATCGGCGGCGCCGAAGTCGTCGCGCACCACGAGCGTGGCCTGCCAGCCCGCGCCGGGCCGGTTGTCGGCGCCGACCGGGCCCACGTCGACCACGACCAGCAGCGGGTGCAGGGCCGAGCCGGGGGCGATCTCGACGGCCCGGCCGGGCGGGACCACGGCGATCGACTCGCCGGGCACCGACGCGCCCCGGACGAACGGCTCCCACGCCTGCGGGCGCGCGGTCTGCACCACCACCCGGGCGCCGAGCGCCATCGCCCGCAGCGCGATCAGCTGGGCGCAGCGGACGCCGCCGACCAGCAGCATGCGGGTCTGCTCGGGGCGGAACAGGCGGGCCACCACGGGGCTTCCGTGCCGGTTGCGGCCCAGCATCAGGCCCGACGTGCCGACCGGCAGCAGCATGCCGTCGGAGCGCTCGGCCGGCTGCACCTCGCTCGGTAGTCCGGGCACGGCCGCCGGCGCGACGCCGAGCGGGAGGGTGGCCGCCAGGCCCGGCAGCTGCTCACCGTCGAGCCGGCGGGCGTGCGCGTTCTCGGCCGCCACCACCTTGCGCAGGGCCTGGGCGGCGACGCCGAGCGAGGCCGGGTCGGGCGCGGCGAGGCGGACCGTGAGGTCGATCGGGGTGGGGCCGTGTGCCGCGCGGGGACCGGCGGTCAGCGACACCGTGGTGGCCGCCGCCGGCAGTGTGAGCATGCGGGGAACCAGCCGCCGGGAGGTCTCGACCCGGGTGTCGGGCCAGCGGTCCATCCGGAACGTGGTCTGGAGGAGTCCGCCGACCCGCAGGCCGGCCCAGGACTCCTGGGCGCCGCCGACGCCCTCGTCGTGCGTGAGCTCGGCGAGCACCCGCAGGGCCGCGGCCTCGCCCAGCGGGCGGGCCGGGGCGGTAGAGAGCCGGCGGGTCATCTTGCGGACCAGGCCCGAGAGCGTGCGTAGCAGCTCGTCGTCGGACCAGCCCTCGCCGCGCAGCACCCGCACCGCGAGCAGCGCCCGGCTGTGCCCGAGCAGGCGGCCCTCGGTGAGCTGGCGGTAGGAGTTGGCCGGGGTGCCGGCGCCGGCCCGGATCGAGGGCGCGGGGGCGCCGCTGAACAGCAGCTGGATCAGCACCGGCGGCTGGTCGGGGCCGGCTGGGGGCAGCAGCGAGGCCGGCGAGGGCAGCGCCGCGGCCTCCTCGGCGAGCAGACCGGCCGGGTCACCCAGCTCGAGCACCGCGGTGAGGCCGAGGCCGTCGACGATCACGGCGGCCGGGTCGCCGGCCAGGTCGGTCTGCTCGATCCGGGTGCCCGGCGCCACGAACTCGAGCAGCGCGCCGACGGCCGGCCCGGGTGGCGCGGTGTGCCGCCGGCCGCCGAAGCGCAGCGCGACCCCGATCCATTCGAAGACCCAGCGTCCGCGTACGCGCAGCCAGGTCAGCACGAGCACGCCGAAGGCCACGACGGCGGAGGCGGCCAGGGCGATCGGGCCGTTTACCGCGCCGATGAGCAGGGCGACGGCGGCGACCTGCGTGCCGACCAGCTGGCTGACCCGGACGCCGAGCAACCGGCCCCGGCGCAGCGGCCTGGTGTTGACCTTCGGTAGCCGGCCGGCCCCGCCGGTGAGCTCGCGGTACTCCCGCCCACCCGCCACGCCCACGGTCACCGCGCACCGCCCTTCCGACCGCATTCCGCCACGTCGCGGCCCATCGTAGGGCCCCGAGCACCAACGCCGGGGGTGCCAGGTTATCCACAGGCGACGATCCCGGGGTATCGCGGATTGACCCGGGTCGCTACCGTCGGCGACATAGAAGACAGTAGTCGGCCACGCACGGCTAACGTGGTGGCCTACGTCGATACGCCGAGGGTCGTGGTGACCCGTCCCATGGGGATTCCGGCGCCTCGGCGCAAACGATCGAGAAAGCGGGGTGACGACCGGGGTGGCCAGCACACAAGCTGAATCTTCGGTGATGGCGAGTACCGCCACGAAGTTCGACGAGGTCAACGACCAGCTGCAGTCGATGTTGACCACGCTCATGAACGAGCTCTCGACGCTCGAGAGCACCTGGAAGGGCCTCGGCGCGCAGGCCTTCGAGCAGGTCAAGCAGCAGTACGCCGCCGATCTCAAGAGCCTCAACCAGGCTCTGTCGGAGACGGCGACGTCGATCCGCCAGTCGGGTCATGGCTACGACGCCACCGACACCGAGGCCGCCAGCAAGGTCGCCAACAGCGGTGGCAGCTTCCAGCTGCCGCTCTGAGCCGGACGAGAAGGGTTGTGACAGATGGCTAACGACGGGCTTCTTCTCGTCAACTTCGGCGCGCTGCAGCAGGCGAGCGCCGACATCGGCAAGGCCGTGAGCACCATGCAGAGCCAGCTCGACGAGATCGAGCGGGTGGCCGGCCCGCTGGTGAGCACGTGGCAGGGCGAGGCGCAGCAGGCGTACGCCGCGCGTCAGGCCAAGTGGCGTGCCGCCTCCGCGGACCTCACGCAGATCCTGCAGAACATCAAGGCCGCCGTCGACCAGTCGGCGCAGGACTACATCACCACCGAGAAGCAGGCGACCCAGCGCTTCCAGTGAAGCGGGTCGCCGGGCAGAGGCGAAACGGTCGGTCCAGCCGCGGAGGCTGACCCGGCCGTTTCCGTTTAGTCCGTTCTTACGTGTTCGATGTCCCCCGATCGCGTACTGGCCCGGATGGCCGATCTCGCTACGATCGGTGGTTGACTGATCGCCACCAGCGAGCAAAATGGGCCCGTCGGTGACGAACCGGGGCCGCCAGGGGCACGACTTGCCCGTCAGCGTAAAGCCGCCCATTGTGATCGCCGCCTGACCTTGTAGGTTGTACGCGTTGAGATGGCCTCGTCGCGCGGTGGGGAGAGGTGGACGTGTCCGAGTGGGAACCGGCTACGGACGCCGAGGTCGCGATGCGAGATGCGTTGCGCACGGACGACCAAGAGTCGTACTTCCGCATCCTCGCTGGCGTTGACCTGCTGCTGCCGGTCTCGGCCGACGCCCTTCAGGGGCTCGCGCCGCTGGGCTGGGGCACCTGGAGCACCGGCGGCCGCACGCATGTGCTCGCCTTCACGTCGTCGGCCGCGCTGCAGTCGTGCCTGGCCGACTACACCGGCTCGGCCCGGCGAGTGCCGTACGTGGAGCTGGCCGAGACCTGGCCCAACCTCGAGTGGTGGCTGGCGGTCAACCCCGGCCTGCCGATCGAGGGCTACCTTCCGGCCTGGTTCGTCGCCCAGCTGTCCCGCGGCGATCTGCGGCTGCCCACGCGCGGCCCGGGTCGCGACAAGGCGGCCGGACCCGCCCGCATCCAGGACCTGCACTCCGCGGCGGTGGCGGCCAACGCGGCCGTGACCCGCCAGGAGGAGGCCGCACAGCAGCCGGTGAGCGCCGCGCCGGCCGCCGCAGCCGCGACGCCCGCGGGTTACCCGCACCGGGCCACGAGCGTCCCGCCCTCGGCCGCTGCCGCCTACCCACAGCCGATCAGCGCGCCGCCGGTCGCCGCCGCGCCGCCGGCCGCGTCGTCGTTCGCGGCGCCGATGGCCGGGCCGCCCGGCTACGCCCAGGCCGCCGCCGCGACCCGCATGCCGCAGTTCCCGGCCGCCGACGAAAAGCCCGAGCAGGCCGCCGCGCCCGTCTCCGCCCCGGCCGCGGCCGCCGCGCCGGCGCCCGTCTCCGCGCCGCCCGAGCGGCCGCAGGTCGGCCCGGGCGGGCTGCCCATCCGTACCCCGAGCGGGGTCATGCCGAGCGGGCTGCCCTCGCGCACGCCGCCGGCCGCGCCCACCTCCGCCGCCCCGGCGTCGGTGCCGTCCGCCTATCGGCCGCCCTCGGTCCCCGACACGCCCACCGGCGCGTGGCCCGCGCTGCGCTCCGGCGACGACCCGCGCAGCTCGATGCAGCACCCGAGCGGCCCGCTGCCGGTGCGTACCCCGATGGCGAACACGCCGCCGGTCCCCGAGCATCTGGCCGACCAGCCGGTGGCCGAGCCGCCGATGGACCCGCGCTGGTCCGGTCCGGCCGCCGCGGCTCCGGCTCCGGCCCTGCCCGACCTCCCGCTCCGCCATCCCGGAGCGCCCGGCGCCGCCCCGGAGGAGCCCGCCGCGCGCAGCGGCTTCCCGCAAGGCCCCGCGTCTCCGCAGGCCGCCGCGGCTCAGCGTTCGGCGCCGCCGGCGTACGGCCCGCCGCAGCCCGCGCCCGCGCCCGGGTCCGGTGCCCCGCTGCCGCGCCGGCAGTCCGGCCCGGCCAGCGAGCCGGCCCCGATGACGTCGTTCCCGGCCTTCAAGACCCCGGCCGAGCGGGCCACCACTGCGGCGGCCCAGGCCGCCGCGCCGGCCGCCGGCCGTCCCGGGCTTGCCCCGCCGGTCATTCCCGGCTCGCCCGGCAGTGACCGCCCGGCCCGTCTCGGCGCGTCGCAGCCGCCGCCGCTCGAGGTGCGCGGCGCCACTCCCGCGCCGGCGGCGCGTCCGGCCGTTCTGCCGCCCTCGGCCGAGCCGTTCGTCCCGGCCAACGACGTGGAGCGCGAGCTCTACAACGCCGCCGGCGGCCACAACACCGACCAGTACCTCTCCACGCTGCTGCTGGCCGCGGTGCTGGTGCCGGTCGCGCATCACTCGCGCCCGGGCAGCGCGCCCGGCGAGTCCGGCTTCGCGTTCCGCACCGAGCAGATGGAAGGCGAGACCTACCTGGTCGTCTTCACCAGCAAGGACCGGCTGGCCGAGCACTACGCCGAGCCGACACGCACGGTGAGCGTCCGGTTCTACGAGCTGATCCGCAACTGGCCCGACCCGGCCTGGTCGTTCGCGGTCAACCCGGTCGGCCCGATCGGTGCGAAATACCCGGGCCCGCAGGTGATCGCGCTGGCCAGCTGGGCCGCCGACGCCGGGCTCGGCACCGACCCGTCCGACCGCGACGAGCCGCAGGTCCCGGTGCCGGCGCCCGCTCCGGCGAACGACGACGCCCAGCACGCGACGGTCATGCAGAAGACGCTGCCGCCCGAGCACGTCGACTACTACCTCGAGCGCGGGTACGACCGGGTCGCCGGTTTCGTGCACCGGGCCACCGAGGTCGAGCACCTGCGCACCCCGGCCGAGCTGTTCGGCGCGCTCGGCCTGACCTACCAGGGCTCGACGCACCAGGCCGACGCCAAGGAGGCGTACGTCCTGCGCTGGCCTGCCTATCGCCCGAGTCTGTACCGCATCCCCTACGGCGGGCAGAACGAGCAGGCGCTCAAGGCCATGGACGGCTGGGTCATCGAGCGGACCCCGTTCCGCGGCAACGGCTTCGCCCCCGGCGAGGGCCGGGACGTGATCGCCGAGTTCAAGGTGGACAGCGTCCGGCTGCCGCACGGCGCGCAGCTGTGGCGGATCGACGCCGACGGCTCCGAGCACATGGTCGCGATCTTCGACAACGACGGACCGCAGTGGCGCCGGGTGGGTGAGCAGTGATGCGCGACGGCTACGTGGTGACCTGGCAGGGCCGTGAGTTCGACGCGGTCCCCGACGGGGACAACGTGCGGATCTACACGACCCAGCCGGCCGACGGCTTCGAGGAGGTCAAGCCCGGCCGCTACGTGCGGGTGCTGACCCCGGAGGAGTACGACGAGCTCGTCTACGTCCGCACCACCTGCTCGTGGCGGGGTGCGCCGTTCCTGGTGCTCGGGGAGTCCGACAACTGGTTCCGGGTCGAGTACACCGGCGGCCGGGCCCCGGTCGCTCGCCAGCTCGGCCTCGAGGAGTTCGACTTCGGCGTCTACCAGGCGTGGGCGCCCGCGCACGAGATCCGCGACCTGCACGAGCAGCGCATCTAGGTTTCACCGGAAGCTGTCGAACTTGGCCTCCAGCTCGGGGCCGAACGCCTCCGGCCCGGCGTGGCTGGGGTATCCGCCGACCGGCGCGCCCCGGCTCGCGTAGTTCCCGGCGCCGGCTGAGGCCATCCCGGCGTACTCGGCGTGCCCGTAGGACCGGCCGCCCGAGGAGCGGCCGCCGATGTTGAAGAACTCCATCATCGTCTGCAGCTGGGCGGTCTGCGCCGACAGCTCCTCGGCGGTGGCCGCCAGCTGCTCGCTCGACGACGCGGTCTGCTCGGTGACCTTGCCGATCTGGCCCATCGCGATGCTGACCTGGTGCACGCCGGTGGACTGTTCGGAGCTGGCCGCCGCGATCTCCTGGACCAGGTCCGACGTACGGATGATGCTCGGGATTATGGTGTTGAGCAGGTCACCGGCTCGCTCGGCGGTCTGCACGCTGCCGGAGGCGAGCTCGCTGATCTCCTGGGCCGCGATCTGGCTGCGCTCCGCGAGCTTGCCGACCTCGGTGGCGACGACCGCGAAGCCCTTGCCGTGCTCGCCGGCCCGGGCCGCCTCGATCGTGGCGTTGAGCGCCAGCATGTTGGTCTGGAAGGCGATGTCGTCGATGATCCCGATCTTGCTGGTGATCTGCTTCATCGCGTCGACGGTGAGCTGCACGGCCTCGCCGCCCTCGAGCGCCTCGGACTTCGCCTTGGCCGCGATCTCCTCGGTGGCGGTGGCGTTCTCGCTGTTCTGCGAGATGCCGGCGGTCATCTGCTCAAGGCTCGAGGTCGTCTCCTCGACGCTCGACGCCTGCTCGGTCGCGGCCTGCGACAGGCTCTGCGACGCGCCGCTGATCTGGCCGGCCGCGTTGTTGATCTGGGCGGACGAGTCGACGACCGTGCCGACGGTGTCGGCGAGGCGTTCCAGCGCGCTGTTGAGCGCGACCGCCATCTGACCGACCTCGTCCCGGCTGGTGACGTGCAGGCGCTGGTCGAGGCGCCCGGCGGCCATGCCCGAGAGCACGGCGACCGTCTTCTGCAGCGGCCCGGCGATCGACCGGCTGATCAGGATCACCATGCCGAACGTGAACACCAGCGCGACCGCGACCAGGATGATCATCATCATCCGGGCGGCGGTGTACGCGTCCGAGGAGGTCTTGATCGAGGCCTGGGCGGCGGTCCGCTCCGCATCGAGCAGCCGGCCGAGGTCGGTGTCGATGGTGTCCGAGAGCGGGTTCACCTGGCTGCTGACGATCTGGTTGAACGAGGTGAGGTTGTGCGCGTTGGCCGCGGGGATCAGCTTGTTCTGCGCGATCGTCTGGTACGACGTGAACGCCTGGGTGATGGCGTCCCGGTCGGTGTCGTTGCCCGACAGGTCGAGGTCGGCCACGGCCTTCCAGTTGCCGTTGAGGGTGTTGAAGGCGTTCTGGGTCCGGGTGGTGGCCGTCTGGGTGTCCGCGTCGGTCTGGGCGAGCGCCAGCGCGCGGACCCCGAGGCGCACATCGCGGTACGCGATCGCGACCTCGTCGAGGGCTTTCGTGTTCTGCAGGTTCGTGTTGTACATGTTCTTCAGCCGGTTCTGCGCCTGGCTGAGCTGGTAGATGCCGACGGCGCCCATGGCCAGCAGCAGGACGCAGGTGACGACCGCCATCCAGCGCAGCTTCCAGGCAACCGACAGGTTGCGGAACGCGAAGCCGGTCTTCTCCGCCATGGGGATGCTCCTCAGTTGGTCAGCGACTCGCGTCCCCAGCCTAGGTAACTTTGGCTGGATATAAGCGATAAAGATTCATATCCCGGTCCGGGCGGCCGAACTAATGGTCGGATTGTGCGCGACGGACCACCGACCGAGAGGACATGCGGTGACCGACACGTTGGCCCGGGTGGGCTCCGGCCGCTTCCTGACCTTCTCGCTGAACGACGAGGCGTACGCGGTCGACATCTTCCACGTGCTGGAGATCCTGGAGTACCGGCATCTGACCGTGGTGCCGATGATGCCGGCGTTCATCCGCGGTGTGATCAACCTGCGCGGGCGGGCGGTGCCCGTGATCGACCTGGCCATCCGGTTCGACCGGGGCGCCACCACGGTCCGCCGCCGCACCAGCATCATCATCGTCCACCTCGACGACATCGGGCTCGACGACGGCGAGGGCGGCGGCGACGGTGGCGGCGGCCAGGACATCGGGATCCTGGTCGACTCGGTGAACAAGGTGGTGGAGCTCACCGAGGCCGACATCGAGCCGGCGCCGGCCTTCGGCTCGGGCATCCGGGCCGACTACATCAGCGGCATGGCCCGCCGGGACGGAGATTTCCTCATTCTGCTTGACGTCGGTCAGGTTTTGTCGATCAGCGAAATGGTCAGCCTCGGCGACGCAGCCCGGGCGGGGGGCCAGTCCGAGGAAACGACCGAACCGCCAGAAGGACCCTGATGCAGCAGACCTTGACCTACCGAGAGATCGGGCCCGACGAGTTCGCCTACATCACCGGCGTGCTCCACCGGGAGACCGGGATCCGGCTCTCGCCCGGCAAGGAGGCGCTGGTCGCCGGGCGGCTCGACAAGCGCCTGCGCAACCTCGGCATGACCGACTATCCCGAGTACGTGCGGTACCTGCGTACCCAGTCCGCATCCGGCGCCGAGATGGTCCAGCTCATCAACCTGCTGACCACGAACGAGACCTTCTTCTTCCGCGAGCAGCAGCATTTCGACTTCCTGCGGGACGTCGTCGTGCCCGCGCGCGACCGGGGACGGCCGCTGCGTCTGTGGAGCGCGGCCAGCTCGACCGGCGAGGAGGCGTACACGGCGGCTATGGTGCTTTCGGAATCGCTGGCCGAGGGGCCCTGGGAGATCGTCGGGACCGACATCTCGAGCCGGGTCGTGGAGAACGCCCGGCGCGGCATCTATTCGCTCACCGCGGCCGACCGGATCCCGCACCAGCTGCTGCGCAAGTACTGGCTGCGCGGCCGCGACGAGTACGACGGCTCGATGGCCGTGAACCGGCGGCTGCGCGAGCGGGTCCGCTTCCACCACGACAACCTCATGGGGAAGCTCGGCCACCACGGCAAGTTCGACGTGATCCTGCTGCGCAACGTCATGATCTATTTCGACCCGGAGACCAAGCGCGAGCTGATCCTGCGGCTGCAGGAGATGCTGCAGCCCGGCGGGTACCTCATTGTCGGCCGGTCGGAGTCGCTCAACGGCATCCCGTCGCGGCTGCAGATGATCGAACCGTCGATTTACCGCACCCCCGGCCAGTGGCGTGGCTAGTGTCCTGGAAGTGGTGCTGAACCCCGGAGACTTCCACTTCGGCGGCACCGACACCCGCATCCACACGCTGCTGGGGTCGTGTGTCTCGGTCACCCTCTGGCACCCGCGCCTGCGGGTCGGCGGCATGTGCCACTACATGCTGGCGCACCGGCGCGTCCCGGCGGCGCGGCGCGGTCTCGACGGCCGCTACGCCGACCACGCCGTCCGGATGTTCCTGGACGCCATCGAGCGGATCGGCACCCGCCCGAGCGAGTACGTGACCCACCTGTACGGGGGCGGCAACCAGTTCCCGCCCTTCCAGCGCGGCCGTGCCCCCGACGTCGCCAAGGACAACATCGCGGCCGGCCTCAGCCTGCTCGACCGATTCGGCTTCCGGCTCGCGCACACCGACCTCGGCGGCACCGGCCCGCGCCGGCTCAGCTTCGAGGTCGCCACCGGCGAGGTGACGCTGACCTCGGCGGCGGGCCGTCGTTCGAGCGCCGGGAGCCTCCGGTGACCGGCGCGTCGATCGGCGTGCTGATCGTCGACGACTCGGCCGTGGTGCGGCAGCACCTCGCGGCCCGGCTGCGGCAGAGCGGCATCGAGGTGATCGGCGCGGTGGCCGGCCCGGCCTTCGCGATGGAGCACATGAGCCGGGTGTGGCCGGACGTGCTGGTGGTCGACCCGGGATTGGGCGGGCAGTCGTTCCTGCGGCAGGTGATGGCGTTGCGGCCCACGCCGGTGGTGCTGTGCGTGAGCCCGTCGGTCGACGCCGCGGCGCTGACCGCCGGGGTGACCGCCGTGATCACCAAGCCGGACAGCGGCCTCAAGGCATTCATCGACGAGCGCTCCGCCGAGATCGTCGAGGCGGTCCGGTCCGCCGCGACCAACGCTCGCCGGATCCCGCGCCCGGCGACCCCGGCGACCACCGCCGCGAGCCGGGTGGTCGTGCTCGGCACCTCCACCGGCGGCACCAAGGCCCTCGAGATCGTGCTGCCCGCGCTGCCGCGGGCCACCCCCGGCATGGTGATCGTGCAGCACATGCCGGAGAACTTCACCGCCGCCTTCGCCCAACGCCTCAACGAGATGTGCCAGGTGCACGTGACCGAGGCGGCCGACGGCGCCGAGGTGCTGCCCGGCCAGGTACTGGTCGCGCCCGGCGGCCGGCACACCGAACTGGTCCGGTGCGGCACCGGCTACCGGGTACGCGTCTTCGACGGGCCGCCGGTCAACCGGCACCGGCCCTCGGTCGACGTGCTCTTCCGCTCGGCCGCCCGGGCGGCCGGCGCGAGCGCGATCGGCGTGATCATGACGGGCATGGGCGACGACGGCGCCCGCGGGCTGCTGGAGATGCGCCAGGCCGGCGCGTTCACGGTGGCCCAGGACGCCGCGACCTGCGTCGTCCATGGCATGCCCCACGAAGCGGTCCAGCTCGGCGCCGTCCAGCGCGAGGCGCCGTTGACACACATCGCGGAGATGATCCATCGGCATGGCTGAGCTGCTCTGGGCGCTGGGCGCCCTCGCCGTCGGCCTCGGGGCCGGCTTCGTGGCCGGTCGCCGCCGGCCCGCCCCGCCGGCCGAGGTACGCCCGGCCGACGGTCACATCGCCAGCGTCACGCGGCTGGCCGGGTCCCTCGCACCCGTCTGGTCGGCACAGATCGACTCCAGTCGCACCCAGATGGAGTCGGCGGTCAGCCGGCTCACCGAGCAGTTCGCCGGGATCGTGGAGAACCTCGACACCGTGCTCGCCTCGTCGGCCGGCGCGCTCGAGGACGGCCACGGCGGCACCTTCGACCGCAGCCGGTCCCGCCTCGGCGAGGTGGTCGGCACCCTCGACGACGCGCTGGCCACCAAGCGGCAGACCGTCGCCGAGCTGCGCAACCTGCAGACCCTCAACACCGAGCTGCGCCAGATGTCGGGCGAGGTCGGCGCGATCGCCGCGCAGACCAACCTGCTCGCGCTGAACGCCTCGATCGAGGCCGCCCGCATCGGCGAGGCCGGCGCGGCGTTCGGCGTGGTGGCCGACGAGGTGCGCCAGCTCGCCGACCACTCGCTGGGCACCAGCGAGCGGATGGCCGAGAAGGTCGGCCGGGCCGGCGCCACGATCAGCGCGATCCTCGGTCACGCCGAGGAGACCGCCGACCGCGAGGACCGGGCGGTCGCCGGGGCCAACGCCGAGGTGCAGGCCGTGCTCGACGACCTCCAGGCGCTGGTCAACGGCGTACGCGACTCCTCCGGCGACCTCGAGCGGGCCGCGGTCGGCATCCGCTCCGAGGTCAGCCAGTCCCTGACCAACCTGCAGTTCCAGGACCGCATCTGCCAGGTGCTCGAGCACCTGCGGGACAGCGTGACCCGCTTCGCCGAGACCGTCGCCGAGGCCGGGGAACGGGCCCGCGCCGACGCCCCGCCGATCGACCCGGACGAGGCGCTGGCGGCCATCTCGGCCAGCTACACGATGGACGAGGAACGCGAGGCGCACACCTCCGGCCGTGCCGCCGGCGTCCGCGAATCGGAGATCACCTTCTTCTGACCCCGGGGGGACAAGAATGGGGAAGACAATTCTCGTCGTCGACGACTCGGCGTCGGTGCGCCAGGTCGTCAGCATCGCGCTCAAGGGCGCCGGGTACGACGTGATCCAGGGCTCGGACGGCAAGGACGCGCTGAAACAGCTCGACGGCCGTCGCATCCACCTGATCATCTCGGACGTGAACATGCCGAACATGGACGGCATCACGTTCGTCGCGGAGGCGAAGAAGCTCCCCGCGTACAAGTTCACGCCGATCATCATGCTCACCACCGAGTCGCAGGAGGAGAAGAAGAAGCAGGCGCAGGCCGCGGGCGCGAAGGCCTGGGTGACCAAGCCGTTCCAGCCCGAGCAGATGCTGGCCGCCGTCTCCAAGCTGATCGCGCCGTGAGCCAGACTCGGGCCGTCGACCTCGACGGCGAGCTCACCATCCAGACCGCCGCCGAGCAGTGCCCCCGGCTGCTGGCGGTCCTGGACAAGAACACCACGGTCCGGGTCGGGCTGACCGGAGTGACCGAAATGGACACCGCCGGGCTGCAGATCCTGCTCGCGGTGCGGCGGGAGGCCGAGCGGCTCGGCGGCGCCGCCGAGTTCCTCGACGCGAGCGAACCGGTCCGCGAGGCCCTGGCGATCCTGCACCTGGACGCCGGGCTCCGGCCGATCGCTGGGGGCCGGTGATGGCGTTCGACGCCGACGAGGCCCTCGACATCTTCATCACCGAGGCCCGCGAGCTGCTGGAGAGCTTCGAGGAGGGTCTGCTGCAGCTCGAGGCCGACCCGGACGACGCGGAGACGATCAACGCGATCTTCCGCTCCGCGCACACCCTCAAGGGTTCCTCCGGCCTCTTCGGCCTCAATCATCTGGTCGGTTTCGCCCACGTCGTGGAGACCTTGCTAGGCCACGTACGGGAGGGGACGGTCCGCGTCACGCCCGAGCTGATCAGCGTCCTGCTTCCGTGCGCCGACCACATCACACGGTTCGTGGAGGGCGTCGCCGAGGGGCGGCCGGAGCCGAGCCCGGGCGAGGCCGCCGAGGCAGAAGCGCTGCTGGCTCGGCTCGCGCCGTTCGAGCCAGGCGCGGCGCCCGCCGCAGCTGCCGCCGTCTCCGCCGCCTCCGACGCCGCTGATCAGGAACCGGACGGCCCGCGCGGCTGGTACCTACGGCTGCGCTTCGGCCCGGATTGCCTGCGCAACGGCATGGACCCGCTCTCGCTGCTGCGCTACCTGACGTCGCTCGGCACGATCGACCGGATCGCGGTCGACGACTCCGCGCTGCCCGAGGCGTCCGACCTCGACCCCGAGACCAACTACCTCGCGTTCGAGGCGGAGCTGTCGACCGAGGCGCCCAAGTCCGAGATCGAGTCGGTGTTCGACTTCGTCCGCGACGACAGCGACATCCGGATCACCCCGCTGGACAGCGGGGAGTTCGTCGGCCGCATCGAGTCGATGCCCGACCGCGACCGGATCGGCGACGTGCTGCAGGAGAGCGGCGCGGTCACCCCCGGCGAGATCGACGAGGCGCTGCGCATCCAGCGGGAACGCACCCGCGACAGCGGGCCGGTCCCGATCGGGCAGGTGCTCATCGAGGAGGGGATCGCGCCCTCGGCCGTCGTGGAGGCGGCGCTCAGCAAGCAGCGGCGCACCGCGGACACCCGCTCGGGTGACACCCAGACCATCCGGATCGACGCCGGCCGCCTCGACCGGCTCATCGACCTGGTCGGCGAGCTCGTCATCGCGCAGGCCGGGATCAGCGTCAACGATCACCTGTCCGAGGCGCAGGGCGAGGTCACCCGGCTCATCGACGAGGTCCGGCACAGCGCGCTCGCGCTGCGCATGGTGCCGATCGGGATGACGCTGCGCCGCTTCGAGCGGGTCGTCCGGGACGTCTGCGTCACCCTCGGCAAGGAGGTGCACCTGACGATCACGGGCGGCGACGCGGAGATGGACAAGGCGCTGGTCGAGCGGATCAGCGACCCGCTGCTGCATCTCGTGCGCAACTCGCTCGACCACGGCATCGAGTCGCCTTCGGACAGAGTCGAGGCCGGCAAGCCCGCGCAGGGCCAGCTGCGGCTCAACGCGTACCACGATGCCGGCAACATCGTCATCGAGGTCTCGGACGACGGACGCGGCCTGGACCGCGACCGCATCCTCGCGAAGGCGGTCGACCGCGGGCTGGTGGCGGCCGGCGCGACGCTCACCGACCACGAGGTCTACGACCTCATCTTCGAGCCCGGCTTCTCGACCGCGGAGAAGATCTCCAATCTCTCCGGGCGGGGCGTGGGCATGGACGTGGTGCGTCGCAACGTGGCGGCTCTGCGGGGGTCCATCGAGGTCGATTCCGTACGCGGACAGGGCGCCACCATCCGGATCCGGCTCCCGCTCACCCTCGCGATCATCGACGGGTTCCTGGTCGGGGTGGGCGGGTCGTCGTTCATCGTCCCGCTCGACCGGGTCACCGAGTGCGTCGAGTTCCCCACCGGCAACCGCGACCGCGACCACATGAACCTGCGCGGCGAGGTGCTCCCGTTCATCCGCCTGAACAATCTGTTCGGCCTCGACGGCGACGTGGCGCGGCGGCAGAGCGTCGTGGTCGTCGAGCAGTCTGGGCAGCGCACGGGCCTGGTCGTGGACGCCCTGCTCGGCGAGTTCCAGACCGTGATCAAGCCGCTGGGCCCGCTGTTCAGCTCGCTCAAGTGCGTGAGCGGCTCGACGATCCTCGGCAACGGCGACGTGGCCCTGATCCTCGACGTAGGCCCCCTGGTCACCGAGTACGCCGACCTGGAACGAGTCCGCCACGCCGGCACCGGCAACGGCCACCCGTCCCGCCGCCGCCCAGTGCTGGCCGGTCAGCCCGTGACGTAGCAGCCGGACTCGGTCCTCCCATACGCCGATGGTGCGTGCTCTCGGCGCGGTCACAAACTGGGCAGATGCGCGCCCGTCGCCGCATTCTCCAGACGGTAGCCATCCTGGCCGCCGCCGCGGTGTCGCTATGCCTGCCCTCGGCCGCGCACGCCCAGCCCTCCTGCCCCAGCCTCCCGCCTGACGTCCACACCAGAGCCGCGCTCGAGCTGGCGGCGAAGGGTGTCGACGACATTCGCTGGAACACCTCCTATTCGGCCGTCGTCCCGGCAAGCTGGCTTTGGTCGGGCCGTTTGCTCAGCCCGGCCGAAGCGGACGAATTCGTCGAGGCGGTCGCCTGTCTACTGCCGCTCGGTTCCATCGACGTCGAACCGGAGCAGGTATCGGTCAGCCGAACGAAAGACGGCATCGCGGTCATGCTGCCTACGTCCGGTGATCTCTACGGATTCGACTTCCCGCCGGACGGTCCGTGGGAGCTGGACGAGACGAGAACGGTAAGGAGCCTCGGCAAGGGCAAGTGGGCGATGATGCTGCGTACGGGCGGCGACGTCGCCCCGTTCTTCAACGACGTGGTTGTCACTGCCAAGGGCCTTCGGCTCAGCGAGCCGTGGCCGTTGCCGGCGAGTGCTACGGCGACGCGTCTGGAGTGGATCAGGGCCGGAGCAGGTAACACAAGCACTCTGGCGTTTGACGTCGATCCACCCTCGTGGCGACGGATGCAGCAGTTCGTGGTTTCGGACTCCGGCTACGGCGAGGATGCGCCACTCGATGTCGAGGTGCTGGTGTGCTGCCTCGCCATCCTCGTGATTCTGCGACAACTGCGGAAAGCCGGCGATTCTGCGGACCGCCGGACGGCCGACGCCGTTTCCGCTATGCGACGGCGACGTCTCGGAGTGACCGCCGCGGTTTTGGTTGTGCTCAACATGCGGTATGTGGCGTTCGATGTCATGAGCCAGGTTCCCGCTTTACCCGAGCTTTCCTACAGCTGGATAAATGTAACGGTGCGGGGCCTCGTCCTGATCGTCGTCGCGACCGTACTGATACCGCCGAACCGCCGGTGGGTCAGGCGGACTGTGTTGATCTCAACGTCGATCGTCGTCGCCTTCGCGGCCTATTTCTATCCGGCTGAGATGCTGCTGAACGGCCTCGGCTGGCCAGCCGCCATTCTGTTGCTGGGATGGGTGACATCTGGGCTGCTGCCCAATGGTGGTCCGAAGAATGCCCGCGAGCTCGGTCACCGGGTCGCGATCGCGCTGCTTCTTCTTGGGGTCGCTGTGCTCGGTGCTCCCTCGGTCTGGTCCGCGGCACTCGTTTTCAATCTCGCGCCCGTAATTGTCGCCGTCGGCCTGATGATCACCGTTGCCGACCGGCGTCGGCGGATCCCGGTGCTCCTCGACCGAACCGACTGTCTTCTTGTCGCTCTGGCCGCGGGTCTGCTCACGTTGCAGGTGCTGCCGACGCATTACCTCGGCCTGTCGATCAGCGTCGCGACGCCCGCCCTGGTGATCTGCCTTTACGTCGCCATGCGTCTGCCGGGAGTGCTTCTTCGGCGAGCGGACGTCGAGTCCCACCTCGCTGGGGATGTCGGGGATCTGAGCCGACTGCAGACACGGCTGATGAACGCCGAGGAGCGCTTGGAGAACGTCGAAAAGCAGATTTCCACCCTGGACGCCGCCCCGTACCAAGCCACCCACGACGATCTGCGGCGGGAACTCGTCCGCCGTGCGGAAAAGTTGCGTTCCTGGGAGCTGTCCGACGAGCCGCACCCGCAACCACTACCGGCCACGCCTGGCCTGTTCGCGAAGGTACGTTTCGCTGTGCGCCGGTCGGCGCCGCAGGCACCCGAGGTCCCGGCACCGGTGGTGGTGGATCCGCTTCCGCCGGGAATCCGGCCGGTCGACCTCGCGCTGGTGCTGGGCCCGCGTGCGTCCGCCGGGCGCAACGCACGGACCGTCATGCGGTTCGGCCTGCTCCCGGTCCTGGTCTGTGCCGGGATCCAGTGGGGGCAGGAGGAGTTGGGCCCGAACTTCAAATCCGATCGGTGGTGGGATTCCACCCTGTCCGGCCCGAGCCACCTTGCCGATGTCGTCGCGTTCTGGCTCATGCCGTTGTTTGTGCTAGGACTAGCCTGGGGGTGCTTGCCGGGGCGCCGCGGCGCCGGACGCGCGCTGACTGTCTGGGTGCCTTTCGCGCTCGCCATGGGCAGCGCCTGGCTCATTCCGCGCCTGCTGGCGCTGGCACCCGCCGGCCGCTGGGTCTTCTTCACCAGCCTGCTGTTGTTCGCCCTGCTTCTGGCCGCGCTCGCGGCCGACCTGACGACGCTTCGCCAGCTCAGCGGTCGCACCAGGCCATCGGCCAGCGTGGCCCGATTCTACGGCGTCAACAAGCTGGTGACGGCACTGGGCCTTCTCATCCCGCTGCTGGCCAGCGGCCTGACGATCTGGGCGCAGATTCAGAAGGGGGTCCTCGAACAGCCGGCGCCGCAGCAGGAGACGCGCACGACCGGGACCGCGACCCCCACGCCGTGAGGGTCAGCCGGTCTTGAGCCAGCGGAGGATTTCGCCGGTGACGAAGTCGGGGGACTCCTGGTGCAGGAAGTGGCCGGCGTCGGGGATCAGGCGCCACTCGTACGGGGCGATCACGTAGCGGCCGGAGCCCTGGGCGGTGCGGGGGAGGGTGGCCGCGTCCAGCGCGCCGTGCAGCTGCAGCGTGGGGGTGATCAGCGGGTGCTGCATCAGCTTGACGAAGCGGTAGCCCTGCAGGCGCAGCGCGCTGCGGGCCACCCAGCGGTAGGCCTCCAGGGCGCAGAACGCGGCCTGCGGGATCTGCATCGCCTCGCGGCAGCGGTCGACGTAGTCGGTGAATTCGGGGGTCTGCCTCCACTGAGGACCGGCCCAGCGGGTCATCAGCTCGCCGACCAGGGCGGCGTTGTCGCGGGTCAGGATGTGCTCGTAGCGGGGGACCTGGAAGCGCAGGACGGTCGAGGACGCGGAGAGCTGGCCGCGTGGGTCGGCGAACAGGGCCGCGCGCAGCCGCAGCGGGTGCGCGGCGCCCAGCACCACCAGGCGGCTGACCAGCTTGGGGTGGAAGGCGGCGGCCGCCCAGCCGATCATGCCGCCGGCGCCGGCGCCGACGATCATCGCGCTGCGCTCGCCGAGGGCGCGGATCAGGCCGGTGACGTCGGCGGCCATCGTGTAGCCGTCGTAGCCTCGCGGGGGCTTGTCGCTGGCGCCGTAGCCGCGCAGGTCGATGGCGACGGCCCGGAAGCCGGCGTCGGCGACGCGGGTCATGACGTCGTGCCACGCCCACCAGAACTCGGGGAAGCCGTGCAGGAACAGCACGAGCGGGCCGGTGCCGGCCTCGACGACGTGGAACCGGCTGCCGTTCGCGCCGACGAAACGGTGCGTCCAGGGGCCCTCCACCAGGACACACGACTCGTCAACCATGCGTCCAGCCTAGGCTGTGGGGTCGATCCGGGCGGACCGCCGCCTCGACCCGGCACGTTCGGGATCAGCGCAACGGCTCGGCGGCCGTCATTTCCAGCAGTTGGCCGGGGCCGCAATCGATGCGTACGCGCGCGGGGGTGCCCTTGATTTTGATGCGTGAGCCCCGGTCGAGGCGAAGGCCCGCGGTGGAGTGGAGGGCGTAGAGGACGCCGTCGTCGGTCTCCAGCCCGTAGCAGGGCCCGGTGCCACCGGCCGTGACCGTGCCGACGATCCAGCCGGTCGGCTTGTTGTTGTCGGTGAAACCGTTCGGCGGGTGGGAGGCTGCCGGCGACGAGAAGACCGGGGGCGACGGGTCGGACGAAACTGAGGGCTGCGCGCACCCGCCCGCCAGGACGACCAGCATCGCGGCGAGAGCGGCCCGCCCGGCGTACGTCATGGGTCTGTCCTTAGAAAGGCGTGTGGATATGACGCGGCGCCCGGGGAAAGGGTTCCCCGGGCGCCGCAGAAAGGTTGGTCAGGAGACCGCGACCGTCATCGAGGTGCCGTTCTGGCTGAGCACCCCGATCTTGACGCCGACCGCCGGGAGCTTGACGCCCTGGTTCGGCAGCTCGTCGTAGTAGTACTTGCCCTTGTCGTTGAACACCGGGCTGGGCAGCTGCGGCCACACCAGCGACGGCTTGCCGTCGACGTGCAGCAGCATGCCATCGGTCGGGTGCAGGCCGAACGGAGCGTCGTAGACCTGGATCCGGGACCGGAACGGCACGCCGTTGACGTTGTTGAACGGCTTCGGGTGCGCGTCGATGTAGAGGTTGCGACCCGAGCCCGGGTGCTCGTTGGTGTTGTTGTCGGCCTGCGAGGTGTCCCAGTACGAGATCAGCAGACCGGTCTGGTAGTTGTAGTGCTCCACGTAGTCCGGCTTCGCGGTGGCCCAGCCGAAGTTGTACGGCCCGGTCGCCAGGTACTTGTCGTACGACGTGTAGCTGCGGTTGCCGGCGATGTAGTAACCCGGGTACTTGCTGGTGACGCTGGACCCGACGATCGAGAACCCGTTCTGCGTCCAGGTCGTGGCACCCTCGGCACCGTCCGCCAGCACCGTCGCGCCGTCCGCGGAGATCGTCAGCTCGTCGCCGAAGAAGCCGCCCTTCGACACGCCGCCGTCGGTCAGGTAGTGCAGCCGGAACTTGATCGCCTGGCCCGCGTACGCGTCCAGCGGAACCGCGATGTCCGCCCACGCCCCGGCCGAGTCACCGGTGATGGCCGGGTGGTTGCTCGCGTCGACCGGCAGCGCCGCGCCGTTGATCGTGCCGTTCAGCGCGGTCCACGTGCTGCCGCCGTCGGTGGAGGCCTCGAAGTACAGGTAGTCGTAGTCCTGCTCGATGTTGTACCGGCCCTTGAGCGTGAAGCTCGCGCTGGTCTTGCCGGTCAGGTCGATGTCGTGGACGAGCGACGTCTCCAGGTCGTCCGCGTTGCCGGAGAAGAACTGCTTCGTCCCGGCGAACGGGGCGCCCAGCTCGGTCGTGACCGGCTTCTCCGGCAGCGTCACCACCACGGCCTGCGGCTTCTTGGAGTTGTACTCCTCCGGCCCGAGGTTCACGATCTTCTTCTGGCCGGCCTTGACCGGGGTGTAGTTGAGCCAGTTGAGCTGGAGCTTGTTCCACGCGCCCATGTCGCCGGGGCGGGTGCCCAGCGCCTCACCGGGCGCGTTGAGCCGGCTCTGCGCCATCAGCGTCCAGTACTCGTTGTTGTTGTCGCCCAGGCCGCTGGTGTCGTAGTCGTCCGGCAGGCCGAGGTCGTGGGTGTACTCGTGGGTGAAGACGCTCAGGCCGCCGTTCTCGGGCTGCATGGTGTAGTCACCGATCCAGATCCCGGTCGTGCCGAGCTGGGTGCCGCCGAGCTTGTTGCCCGCCGGGCCGGTGTTGCCCGCGTCGCTCGAGTACGCGTACGAGCGGTGACTCCAGATGGCGTCCTCGCCCTGCTGCGGGTCGCCGTCGGCCTGGTCGCCGCCGGCGTGGACGATCTGGAAGTGGTCGAGGTAGCCGTCGGGCTCGTTGAAGTTGCCGTCGCCGTCGAAGTCGTAGCGGTCGTACTGGTCGAACGACTTCAGGTCGGCGGTCACGTCGGCGAGGCTGCGGCCGGCGGCCAGCTGGTCGGCGACCCACTGGTTGGCGGCGTCGCGCACGAGGTTCCAGACGTTGGTGCAGACGTGGCTGCCGCAGACGTCGCGGCCGTAGCGGGCCTCGTTGTAGCGGACCTTGACCCAGTCGGTGACCTCGCCGTCGACCGAGTAGCGGCCGGACGACTGGCTCTGCATGTACGTCTTGAGCGACTCGGTGTTCGTACCGGTGCCGAAGTACAGCTGCTGGTAGTGGTCCTGGTTGTAGTCCGCCTGCCACACCGTGCTGTTGTCGACCGTGCGGTCGGGCGCCGGGATCTTGTTGTTCAGCGGGCCGTCGAAGGTGGTCGGCCCGGCGGTGTTCGGGTCGGAGTCGACGTCCGGGTAGCTGGGGTGCCGCTCGTTGCCGAACTCGGCCAGGATCACGAAGATCCGGTCGGTGCGCTCGCGACTGAGCTCGACGTACTGGTCCTTCTTGCCGTGCCGGCCGACCTTGACGACCTGGCTGCCGTTCCGGTCCACCGGCTTGGCCCGCCCGCTGACCACATCGGACACCGCCTGTGCGCGCAGCGCACGACGCTTGTCCTCCAGGGGGCTGGGCAGATCGTCGACCCCCGCCGACCTCGCGCCGGGAACCGCCGTGACCGGCTCTACCGGTGGTGCCGCCTGGGCCACCGCCGGGAGCAACGCCCCGACGCTGGCGACCATCGCGGCGCCGAGCAGTCCAGCGACTACTTTGCGCACCACGCTTTACCTCCGCTTATGGCGCCGGGCGCTAAGGGGTGCGGCCCGGCAGAAAAACGACCCCGGGGTTCGGGGCAGGAGGTAAACGTATGTAAAGACAGCGATGGCTGGGCGGAATCGATATAGATCAGTTACGTGCTATGGGAGATCCATAACGCCGAAAGGGGCCGGCGTGAGCCGGCCCCCCTCGATGCGATATGGCCTAGTCCTCGGGTTTGGCGGTCTTCATCCCGGCCGAGATCAGATCCATCACTGCGGAGTCCTGCAGCGTGGTCACGTCGCCGAGCGAACGGTGCTCGGCCACATCCTTGAGCAGCCGCCGCATGATCTTGCCGGAGCGCGTCTTCGGCAGCTCGGCGACGAGCATGATCTGCCGCGGCTTGGCGATCGGGCCGAGCGTCTTGGACACGTGGTTGCGCAGGTCGACGGTGAGCTGTTCGCCCTTGTCGCCGTCGGTGTCCACATTGCCGCGCGGGATCACGAACGCCACGATCGCCTGGCCGGTGGTCGGATCGGTCGCGCCTACCACCGCCGACTCGGCGACGGCCGGATGCGAGACCAGCGCCGACTCCACCTCGGTGGTGGAGATGTTGTGGCCGGAGATCAGCATGACGTCGTCGACCCGGCCCAGCAGCCAGATCGCGCCGTCCTCGTCCTTCTTCGCGCCGTCGCCGGCGAAGTAGACCCAGTCGTCGCCCTGACCCGCGCCGGCGCCGAACCGCGACCAGTACGTGTCGATGAACCGCTCGTCGTCGCCCCAGATCGTGCGCAGCATCGACGGCCAGGGGTCGCGCAGCACGAGGAAGCCGCCGCCACCGTTGGGCACCGACTGCGCCTGGTCGTCGACCACGTCGGCGGTGATGCCCGGCAGCGGGGTCATCGCCGAGCCCGGCTTGGCCACGGTCACGCCGGGCAGCGGCGAGATCATGATGGCGCCGGTCTCGGTCTGCCACCAGGTGTCGACCACCGGGGTGCGGTCGCGGCCGATGTTCTTCCGGTACCAGATCCAGGCCTCCGGGTTGATCGGCTCGCCGACGCTGCCGAGAATGCGCAGCGAGGACAGGTCGTACCCGGCCGGGATGTCGTCGCCCCACTTCATCATCGTGCGGATGAGCGTGGGCGCGGTGTACAGAATGGACACCTTGTACTTGTCGACGATCTGCCAGAACCGGTCGCGGCCCGGAGTGTCCGGCGTGCCCTCGTACATGACCTGGGTGGCGCCGTTGGAGAGCGGGCCGTACACGATGTACGAGTGGCCGGTGACCCAGCCGATGTCGGCCGTGCACCAGTAGACGTCCGACTCCGGCTTGAGGTCGAAGACGGCGTGGTGGGTGAACGACGCCTGGGTCAGGTAACCGCCCGTGGTGTGCAGGATGCCCTTGGGCTTACCGGTCGTGCCCGAGGTGTAGAGGATGAACAACGGGTGCTCGCTGTCGAACGGCTGCGGCTGGTGCTCCGGGCTGGCCTGCTCGACGGTCTCGTGCCACCACTTGTCCTTCTCGCCCCAGGCGACGTCCTGGCCGGTACGGCGGACCACCAGCACGTTCTCGATGCTGGGGCACTGGGCGACGGCCTCGTCGACGGTCGGCTTGAGCGCCGAAGGCTTGCCGCGCCGGTAACCGCCGTCCGCGGTGATCACGAGCTTGGCGTCGGCGTCCTTGATCCGGGTGGAGAGCGCGTCGACCGAGAAGCCCCCGAAGACCACGCTGTGCGTCGCGCCGATCCGGGCGCAGGCCAGCATCGCGACCGCGGCTTCCGGGATCATCGGCAGGTAGATGGCCACCCGGTCGCCGGCGCCGACCCCGAGGTCGGTCAGCGTGTTGGCGGCCTGGCTGACGCTCTTCTGCAGATCGGCGTACGTGATGGCGCGGGTGTCGCCGGGCTCGCCCTCCCAGTGGATCGCGATCTTGTCGCCGAGCCCGGCCTCGACGTGCCGGTCGACGCAGTTGTAGGCGACGTTCAGCTCGCCGCCGATGAACCACTTCGCGAACGGCGGGTTGGACCAGTCGAGGACCTGGTCCCATTTCTTCGCCCAGGAGAGCCGCTCGGCCTGTTTGACCCACCAGGCGAGGCGGTCGGCGGCGGCCTCTTCGTAAGCATCGGCCTTGACGTTGGCGTCCACCGCGATCTGTTCCGGCGGCGGGAACTGACGTGTCTCCGATGACAGGTTCGCCAAAGTCTCGCTCATCAGGGCGGCTCCTCTTCACTGGTCTTCTTCGTTGCACATTAGTTACGCCGGAGTGCCTCGGCGACACTGCGGCCGGGCAGCGCGCTCGACGGCGCCAAAAGCGCGCTGGATGACCGATGGCTGATTGGTGCTGCGCGAATCTTGCCAGCTACGAGCTGCTTCGCGCATCCGGTGTTTCGCGTTTCTTACCGGCTACGGTGTGCGGGTGGATCCTCTTGCCCCGCTTCTCGACCTTGCCGACGTCGCGCCCGCCCTGGCCGGAGCCCGCGAGCACGCCGACGCCGCCATGCGGCACCGGGCCCTGCGCCGGCACGGCGGTCAGGTCGCGGCCGAGGTCAGCCTGCGGGCGGCCGTCGCGAGCGCCGCGCTCGAGGGCCATTCCTACGACCTGGAGGAGGTACGCGGCGGGACCGTCACCGATCCGGTCGTGCAGGGCGCGCTGCGGGTCGCCGAGGGGCTCACCGGGCTGGTCGACCTGTGGCCGCGCGCCCCTCGCCAGGTGCTGGCCAAGCTGCACGTCCTGGCCGCCCGCGGCGTGGTTTCCGCCAACGACCTCGGCCGCCTGACGTCCGGCGCCGACCGCATCGACGCCCTATCCGCACTGATCACGAAAAATGGGGAAAAGTCCGACCCGTTGCTGCTGGCGGCGATCGTCCACGCCGAACTGATCACCCTGCGCCCCTTCGCCGGGCCGGCCGGTGTGGTGGCGCGAGCGGCGGCCCGCCTCACCCTGATCGGCCGGGGATTCGACCCGCGCGGCCTCATCGCCGCCGAGCTGGGCCACCTTGCCCGCGAGCCCGAATACGTCGGATCGTCGGGCGCCTACGCCACCGGCACCCCCGACGGCCTCCGCTCGTGGCTGCGTCACTACGCCGCCGCGGTCACGACGGCCGCCGACGATCTGACCCTCATCGGCGATGGTGTCCTGGCCACGGCCTGATCGGTCAAACTTCCGTCGACTCCGGTCCCCGTGGACGTCCCCGCTGGGATACTCGCTCTTGTGGACGAAATCTGGACCCGTCCCTACTCGCCCGGCCCCGGCCGCTGGCTGATCATCGCCTGGGAAGCGGCAGCCCTCGGTTTCCTCGCCTGGGTCGCCGTCCGCGAGTTCGAGCTGGCCGGCCACAGCGTCCGGTTCGTCGCCGGCACGCTCGCCGCGATCTGGGTCATCGGCGCCCACCGCATCCTCCAGATGGGCGCCTACGTCGGCGCCACCGGCCTGCGCATCCACGGCCTGCTGCGGTCGCGCACCATGCCGTGGCGCGACATCGCCCACGTCCGCCTGCACAAGGCCACCCACCGCGTGGGTCCCTGGCAGATCGAGAGCGGCCTGACCGTCCTGATCGACCGCCACGACGGCTCCACCGTCAACACCGAGCTGTGGGCCCAGGGCATCGATTTCCACTCCCGCCCGCGCCTGTTCCGCGCGGTCTACCAGGAGCTGCGCTCACGCCATCAGGCCGCCCAAAACCCTTCCTAAGACCTTTTCCCGTACGAGGCGAGCACGAGGCGCTTGCCTTCCACGTGGGGCTGGGTGCAGCTCACCCTCCGCGCACAACACCGGGCTGTCCCGGCCCAAGACCTGCGCAAAATAGAGCCGGCGTCCCGCTAGGGGCGCCGGCTGTAGCGCGTCCGGACCGGGTTATCAAGCGTGCACCTGGGTCGTTGTCGACAGTCCTGAAACCTCTCGGCTCAGGTCCCGCCGCAACGTGCCTGCCGTGGCTGATCGCGCGTGGGTTCCCGGTGGCCGTGCACGAGTGCCGATGCGTGGTCCCGAAGTCTCGGACGCCTCCGAAGCTCGAGAAACCCGACCCCCGGTTTTCCCGGCTCCAGGCCCTCCGCAACGGTTCTCGCCAGTTCTTTCTACGCCGCTCGCCGCTTGATCGCCAGGCCTTCAGGGCGGCAAACCTGGCGTAACAGATTAGTCAGACCAAAGCCATTCGCGCTGCTCACTGGCCCTGTGATGACCATGGACGTGACTCCCTGCGCAGGTCGCGCCACGTTCCGAGACTGAGCCGGCGGGCGCTCACACCGTACGGGAAATGGTTAGACCTCGGCCCGGGAGCGCCGGTGGCGCGCATAGATGGAGAGGGCAATTGCCGCCCCTACCCCGACGCCCAAGGCGGCTGCCACCGGCACCGCGGGACCACCTCGGAGGCGTCGGCCGAGCGGGATCGGATTACGGAACTCGAGGATCGGCCACGTGTTTTCCAGGGCCGCCCGGCGCAGGGCGCGATCGGGGTTGACGGCGCTGGGGTGGCCGACGGACTCGAGCAACGGCAGGTCGCTGGCCGAGTCGGAGTACGCGTAGCAGTCCCCCAGGTCGTAACCGCGCTCGGCCGCCATCTTGCGCACGCCGACCACCTTGTTCGGCCCGGCCGCGTAGAACTCGATCTCGCCGCTGTACCGCCCGTCCACGATGCTCATCCGGGTGGCGATCACGTCGGTGATGCCGAGCAGGGCGCCGATCGGGCGGACCATCTCCTCGCCCGACGCCGACACCAGGACCACGTCGCGGCCGGCCGCCTGATGCTCGCTGATCAGGGTGGCGGCCTCGGCGTACACATAGGGGTTGATGAGCTCGTCGAGGGTCTCGGCGACGATCTGCTGAACCTGCTCGACACGCCAGCCCTTGCACAGCGCGGCCAGGTAGTCGCGGGTGCGAGCCATCGCGTGCTCGTCACCGGCGCCGCCGAGGCGGAACATGAGCTGTGCGTAAGCGGATTTGACGACGTCGCGCCGGCTGATCAGGCCGTCACGGTAGAAAGGCCGTCCGAAGGCCAGCGCGCTGGACTTGGCGATGACGGTCTTGTCGAGGTCGAAAAACGCGGCGCTGCGCCCCACGGGCCGAAAGTGTAGCCGCAAGTGGCTCATCACCGCCGTCCCCGACTCGCCGGGCGCGGGCGGTGGTGACGCGCTGTGAAAACCGTCAGACGGGCAGCACCCTCGCACTGACCCACAATCGGTACTCGACGTGTGCGCCTTTCGTGAGGCATGCTAGTGCTGTTGCGATCGGGATTCACGTTGTGCGGTCGCAGCGCTCACCATCGGCTTTCAGCACATGACCCTCGGTGGTTGCGCCCCCCGCGATCACCGAGCCGATTCGGCTCGACCCCCCCGGAGCCGAATCCTCGGACGGCCCCCGTCTCCCCCGACGGGGGTCGTTCCCTATCTGCACGCATAGCAGATCAACCCGTCGCGTGGGCGTTGTCCACAGAGCACCGGGTTGTCCACAGCCGGCCGCGTGCGGCGTTGCCGGGCACGACTTGCCTCCGCGAAGTTGGGCGCCTCATCCGCCCGACGCCGTGTTGGAGAGCCGCGATGCCCGCCCCGCACCTGCCCCTCGTCGTGACCGCCGACCAGGAACTCCTCGACGACCTGCTGCGCCTCGCCGCCGCGGGTGGCAGCGAGGTCGTGGTCGCCCCCGATCCCGTCGCCGCCCGGGCCGAGCTGGCCGCGGCGCCGTTCGTCGTGCTCGGCGCCGACCTGGTCATCGCCTGCCTGCGCGCCCGGCTGCCCCGCCACCCGCGGGTGGTGATCGTCGGTCGGCACACCTGGCCGCCGGGTGTTCAGGAGGCGGTCAAACGGCTCGGGCCGGTGCACGTCTGCCTGCTGCCGGCGGCCGAGGCGTGGCTCGTCGACCGCTTCGCCGACCAGCGGCCCGAGCCGCCGCCCGCCTCGGCCCGGACGCTCGCGGTGATCGGCGGCTGCGGCGGCGCGGGCGCCAGCACCCTCGCCGCCGGGCTTGCCGTCACCGCCGTTCGCGCCGGGCACCGCACGCTGCTCGTCGACGGCGACCCGCTCGGCGGCGGCCTCGACCTCATGCTCGGCTGGGAACGGCTCGGCGGCCTGCGCTGGTCCGCCCTCGCCCGGGCCGGCGGCCGCGTCGACCCGCCCGCCCTGCTGAACTCGCTGCCCCGGCGCGGCGACCTCGTGCTGTTGTCGTTCGCCCGGGACGAGTCGCCGCTGGTGCCGAGCGAGGCGATGGCGGCCGCCCTCGACGCCGGCCGCAGCGCCCGCGACGTGATCATCGCCGACCTGCCCCGGCACCTCGACGACCCGGCCGTGCTCGCGCTGGAGGCCGCCGACCGGGCGGTGCTGATCGTCCCGGCCGAGCTGCGGGCGACCGCCGGGGCGGCCCGGATAGCGCGGACGATCCGGGCGCATCGCGACGATCTCTCGCTGGTGGTGCGCGGGCCCGCGCCCGGGCGGCTCAAGCCCGAGCACATCTCGCGGGCGCTCGGGCTGCCGCTGGCCGGATCGCTGCGGCCTGACCCGGAGATGTGCCGCCAGATCGAGTACGGCCGGGCGCCCGCCGCCGGCGGCCGGGGATCGCTCGCGAAACTGTGCCGCTCGCTGCTCGCCGACCTGTTCGCCGCGCGTGACGAGGTGCCGGCATGACCACGTACGGGCAGCTCACCAGCTCGGTGCGGCACCAGTTCGCGCTGGGCGGGGTCGAGGCCACGCCGGCGGCGGTGCGCCACGCGGTGCGCCGGGAGGCGGCCTCGCTGGGCGACACGGCCGTGCTGCGGCTCGCCGACCGGGTGCACGACGAGCTGGTCGGCGCCGGTCCGCTCGCGCCGCTGCTGGCCGCGCCGGATGTGACCGATGTGCTGGTGAACGGCCGACACGTCTGGGTCGACCGGGGTCACGGCCTCGAGCGAGCGGCGTTCGCCTTCCGCGACCACGACGAGGTGCGGCGTCTCGCCCAGCGGCTCGCGGCCGCGTGCGGGCGGCGGCTCGACGACGGGCAGCCATACGCGGACGCGCGCCTCCCCGACGGCACGCGGCTGCACGCCGTGCTGCCACCGGTCGCGACCGACGGGCCGTACCTGTCGCTGCGGACCTTCCGGCAGCGGCCGTTCACCCTCGGCGACCTGGTCGAGCACGGCACCGTCACGAGCACCGTCGCGCCGGTGCTGGAGGCGATCGTGCGGGCCCGGCTGGCGTACCTGGTGACCGGTGGCACCGGCAGCGGCAAGACCACGCTGCTGTCCACATTGCTCGGACTCGTGCCTCCGACCGAGCGGATCGTGCTGGTCGAGGACGCGGCCGAGCTCCGGCCGGTGCATCCGCACGTGGTCACCTTGCAGGCGCGTACGGCCAATGTGGAGGGTGCGGGCGCGATCGGGCTGACCGACCTCGTGCGGCAGGCGCTGCGCATGCGGCCCGACCGGCTGGTGCTCGGCGAGTGCCGGGGCGCCGAGATCGTGGATTTGCTCGGTGCGCTGAACACGGGCCACGACGGCGGCGCGGGAACCCTGCACGCGAACACGGCGGCCGACGTGCCGGCTCGGCTGGAGGCGCTGGGGCTGCTCGGCGGACTGCCGCGGGACGCCCTGCACGCGCAGGTCGTAGCGGCGCTGCAGGTGGTGCTGCACGTGCGGCGGGCGGTCCGGGGGCGGGTGCTGGAATCGGTGAGCGTGCTGAAACCGGCCGAGCAGGGCCCACCGACGGTGGTTCCGGCCTGGTTGCGTACGCGTGGGGCCCAGCCGGGCGCTTGGGCGTTGAGTCAGCTTCTCGCGGCCCGGGGCGTCACGGTGCCGGCCGTTCTCGACCCGCCCGTGGGGGTGGGCGCGTGAACGCGCTGCCGGTGGTGTGTCTCGTGGCCGGCGCGGCCGTGATCGGCTGGTCAGGCCGGTGGCCCGATCCCCGGCGGGCCGTCTTGGTCGGGGTCGGGATAGTCGCGGCGGCCGGGCTCGTGGCCGGCGGACCCGTTCTCGGCGTGGTGGCGGCGGTTTACGCGGGCATCGGCGGGCGGGCACTACTCCTGCGGGCGGCGCGGCGGCGTGCGGGTGCCGCGCGGACCGCTTCGATCGCCCGGCTGGCCGGGCTGGCCGCCGATCTGCGGGCCGGGCTGCCGGTGTCCGGCCTGTCCGCGGCGGGGCTGTCCGCGGCCGAGCTGCCTGCGTCTGGCCTGTCCCCGTCTGGCTTGTCCGCGTCTGGCCTGTCCGCGTCTGGCCTGTCCGCGTTTGGCCTGTCCGCGTCTGGGTTGCCTGCGGCCGAGCTGCCTGCGTCCGGGCTGTTCGCGTCGGGGTTGTCTGCGTCCGGGCTGTCTGCGTCGGGGTTGTCTGCGTCCGGGCTGTCTGCGTCCGGGCCGACTCTGCTGGAGGGGCGCCTCGGGCGGCTCATCTCGTCGGTGTGGCGCCTGGCCGAGCGGACGGGCGCCCCGGCCGCCGATCTCGTGGAGCGGATCGAGGCGGATGCCCGGGCCGCCGATCGGGTGGCGGCGTCGGCCGCCGCCCAGGCCGCGGGAGCACAGGCCACCGCGCTCCTGCTGGCGGGGTTGCCGGTCGGCGGGATCGCACTGGGGTTCGCGATCGGTGCCGACCCGGTGGGCGTGCTGCTGCACACCCCGCTGGGTGCCGCCTGCGCGATCGGGGCCGTCATTCTCCAGGGCGGCGGGCTGATCTGGGCGGATCGGCTGGTGGCGCAATGAAGGAACCGTGTGCGCTGGACGCGCTGCTGAGCGCCGGCGGCCCGGTCCGGGTCGCTGTGCGGCCGTGCTGCCTCGCGGCGCTGGTGGGCCGCCGACCGACTCCTCCGTCCGACGGCAAGGTCGAGCCCGCGGAATTCGTCTGCGCCGCGGCCGACGCCGAACTGCAGGTGTCGCCATGACTCTGGTGGCGCTGGCCGCGGCCGTCTTGCTGATCGCCTCGACGCTATGGCGAAGCGGCACCCAGCGGCGACTCGATCGGCTGCTTACCGTGCCCGTCCCGCCCCGGCCACCTCTCGCGGCGGCACCTTTGCGGCGGGCCGACGACGGGCGCTGGGTGCGCCTCGGCATCGGTCTGCTGGTGGCGGCCGCGCTCACCGGTCTGATCTGGGCCTGGTGGGGCCTGCCGATCGGTGTGGCCGCCGGGGTCGGTGTCGAGCGACTGCTGCGGAGGCAGGAACCGGCCGCCCGTCGGCGGGAGCGGCTAGCGGCCGTGTCGGACCTGCCGCTCGCGGCCGACCTCCTGGCCGCGGCACTGAGGGCCGGCGCGCCGGTCGACCGCGCCGCGGCCGCGGTGGCCGACGCGCTCGGCGGTCCGCTCGGCGAGCGCCTCCGCCGGACCGCCCGCTCGCTGCGGCTCGGCGCCGAGCCGGCCGAGGCCTGGGCACACCTCGCCGGCCTGGACGGCGCCGACCGGCTGGTGGCGGCGGCGGTCCGGTCCAGCGCCAGCGGCGGCGCGCTCACCGGGGCGCTCGGGCGGCTCGCCGACGACCTTCGGGCCGATCGGGCCGTCGCCGCCGAGGCAGCCGCCCAGCGGGCCGGAGTGCTGATCGTCCTGCCGCTCGGGCTGTGCTTCCTGCCGGCGTTCCTGCTGGTCGGCGTCGTCCCGGTGCTGATCGCGGTCCTCGGCGACGTCTTCTGAAGCCACACGACTCCGTGACCCGCCCCGGTCACGGAACCCCACAGCGGTCGCCGACGGGCGGCCGCTGGCAACCACAACCGAAGGAGAACCACGTGCGCAAACTGATCGCGAACCTCGCCCGGCTGCGGACCGAGGCGGGCGACGCCGGGATGAGCACCGTCGAGTACTGCGTGGGCACGCTCGCGGCCGTCGCGTTCGCCGGCGTGCTGCTCAAGGTCGTCGCCGGCGACCACGTGCAGGCCGCCCTCACCGCGATCATCGACCGGGCCCTGAAATGATCCGGCGCCGGCAGCCCGGGCGCGACCGGGGATCGTTCACCGCCGAGTTCGCGGCCGGGCTGCCGGCGCTCATGCTGCTGCTCCTGACCGGCCTCACCGCGGTAGCGGCGGTGACGGCCAAGGGGCAGTGCGTCGACGCCGCTCGCGAGGGTGCGCTGGCCGGGGCGCGGGGCGAGGCCGCGACCCCGGCGGCCGAGCGGGTAGCGCCGACCGGTGCCGAGGTCGACGTAGCCCCCGGCACGGACACAATCACTGTGGAGGTGCGGGCGCCGGTCCGCCTGCTAGGCACCCACCTGCCGGTGATCACCGTGACGGGCCGGGCGGTCGCCGCCCGCGAACCCAAGGTGCCCGGATGAGACGGCGCGACGAGCGGGACCGGGGTGCGGCGTCGATTCTCGTGCTGGCCGTCGGACTGGTGCTGGTGGCGGCCGGGCTCGGCGGCGCGGCGATCGGCAACGCCCGGGTCGCACGCCACCAGGCACGGAACGCGGCCGACCTGGCGGCCCTGGCCGGGGCAATGGAGGCGGTCTACGGCCAGGACGTGGCCTGCGAGCGAGCGGGCCGCTTCGCCGTGGCCAACGACGCCCAGGTGACTTCATGCGCCGTCGACGGCCTGGAGATCGTCGTGCGGGCGGAGGTGGAGGTCCGCCCCCTCCCACAACTGGTCCGGCACGTCAGTGCGGCCGCTCGCGCCGGCCCGGTCTCCGGCCCGGCGGAGTGACGCCGCGAGGAGTGCACGAGGACGCCAGGGCCGGCGGGACGGGCCGGTCCTGGCGTCGGTTAGCAGTGGATCGGGATCAGAACTTGCCCTTGGCCACGTCGGCGATCGTCACGCGCTCGACCGTGTAGTTGACCGTCACGAAGTCGTTCGTGTACTTGATGGGCAGGCCGGACTCGGCGTTGATGACCAGGCTCTCGTGATCGTTGCCGCCGATCGCCGGCTGGCCGGCGGTCAGGGTGAGCACCTTCTGGCCCTGGTACGTGCCGGGGGCGACTTTGATCTCCGGCATCTGGTTCAGCAGTCGCAGGACGCCGGCGCGAACCGTCGGGCTGCCGGCGCCGACCATCAGCGCGTCCATCGAGTTGTTCCAGACCCAGTTGTCGGTGGTGTTGACCGCGTACAGGGCGGGGTCGGCGCCCTTCGGCAGCTTCTTGAGGGACGCCGCGGGCAGCGACGGGGTGACGCCAGGCGCCTCGAGGGTCGGCTTGACCTTCGGGTTCTTCGGCACGTAGGCGAACGCCATCTTCTTGCGGGCGTCGTTCAGGTCGCCCTTGGCCGCGTACTTCGCCGCCGCGACGACCGCCTTGCGGCCGGCCTCGTCCTCCTGCAGGTGCTTGCCCTTGACCTGAGCCGGCAGGGCGCCCTTGGTCTTGGCGAAGTAGTAGTCCCCGTTGTCGGCGTGCAGGTCCCACACGTCGACCTTGAGGCCGGTCTTGTACACCTGGTCGCGCAGCAGCAGGGTCGCGTCGCCCGCGGGCTGCTCGGCGGTGGTCAGGTAGCCCACCAGCTGCACCAGCGGCGCCTCCTGGGTGGCGCCGGCCGACGCCGTCGAGCCGCTGGTCACCGACGGCTTCGGGGCGGCCAGCTGGGCCGGGGCCGTGGTGCCGGTGCCGCTGGTGGCCACGGCGACCGCGGCGATCGCGGCGGCGGCGAAGCTGGTGCCGGCCGTCGCGCGCCAGGCCAGACGGCGGTTGCGCAGCTTGCGGCCCCGGGCCTCGATCTGGTCGAAGTCGGGCGTGAACGGGCGGTTGCCGACGGCGTCCTGCAGTGCCGCGCTGAGGTGTTCCTCGGTGTTGTACGGCATGGTCAGTGCTCTCCTCGGTTCAGGACGGACTTGAGTTTGATCAACGCCCGGCTCGTCTGGCTCTTGACCGTTCCCTCGCTGCACCCGAGGGCCGCGGCGGTCTCCCGCTCGCTGAGGCCCTCGAGGAACCGGAGGACGACGGTGGCCCGCTGCCGAACCGGCAGCGACTGCAGCGCCCGAATCAGGTCGGCCCGGTTCACCACTCCCTCGGACTGGTCCGGGATGGTGAAGTCGGCCACGTCGACGTCGGTGTGCGCGGAGACATTCCGGTTCCGCCGCCAGTGGCGCCTCGACTCGTTGATCAGGATGCGTCGCACGTACGCGGACGGGTTGTCGGCCCGCTGGACCTTGCGCCAGTGGCTGTAGGCCTTCGCGAGAGCCTCCTGGACGAGGTCGTCGGCCAGGTACCTGTCCCCGCACAGCAGGAACGCCGTGCGGTGCAGCGATGCGGCGATCCCCTGGACGAAAACCCGGAAATCGTGCTCCGCGCCGCTCGCCGTCCCGGCCGGTCGGTGCTTCATTACGGTCGTCACACCCAGCAAGATCCGCGCCGGACCGCGGACGTTGTCAACGACCTCGAATCTTTTTCAGCCGAGCGCCGCGAGGACCGCCTCCAGGACCGAAACCGCGCCCGATTTGTCCAGCGGATTGTTGCCGTTTCCGCACTTCGGGGACTGGACGCAGGACGGGCACCCGGTCTCGCAGGCGCACGCCGCGATCGCCTCCCGGGTCGCCCCCAGCCACTCCGCCGCCTTCTCGTACGCGCGCTCGGCGAAGCCCGCACCGCCCGGGTGACCGTCGTAGACGAAGACCGTCGGCGCCTCCGTGTCCGGGTGGTTGGCCGTCGACAGCCCGCCGATGTCCCAGCGGTCGCAGGTGGCGATCAGCGGGAGCAGGCCGATGGCCGCGTGCTCCGCCGCGTGCAGGGCGCCCGGGAAGTCCGGCGGCACCACCCCGGCGTTCTCCAGCGCCCGCGGCGACACGGTGAACCACACCGCCACCGTGCGCAGTTCGCGCGCCGGCAGGTCCAGCGGCCGCGTGTCGATCACCTCGCCCGACCCGATGCGGCGCCGCTGGTAGGAGACGACCTGGTTGGTGACGTCCACCTCGCCGAGGAAGAGCCCCACCGGGCCGGCGTCGACGTACGAGCGGACACCGACCACGGCCAGGTCGGTGACGTCGCGGGCGTGGGTCGACCAGTCCGGCTCCTCCTGGTGCACGAGCGCCACCGCGTCCTCCAGGTCGAGCTCGTCGACCACGAACGACACGCCCTGGTGCAGGTAGACCGCGCCGGTGTGCAGCATCGCGTGCGACGACCCCGCGTCGACGGTCCCGAGCAGGCGCCCGGTCGACGACTCGACGACCGAGACCGGCGCGCCGCCGGTGCCGCGCAGGTCGACGTCCGGCCGCCCGGTGTGCGTCCAGTACCACCCGGACGGGCGGCGGCGCAGCGCCCCGGCCTCGGTCAGGCCGTCCACCGCGGCCTTCGCCGGGGTGCCGCCGAACAGGTCGAGGTCGGCGGCGGTGATCGGGGACTCCGACGCGGCGCAACAGAGCTGCGGGCCCAGGACGTACGGGTTGGCCGGGTCGAGCACCGTCGCCTCGACCGGCCGCCCGAACAGCGCCGACGGATGGTGCACGAGGTAGGTGTCGAGCGGATCGTCCCGGGCGATCAGCACCGCGAGCGCCGACCCGCCCGCCCGCCCGGCCCGTCCCGCCTGCTGCCAGAGCGATGCCCGGGTGCCCGGGTAGCCGCAGATCAGCACCGCGTCCAGCCCGACCAGGTCGACGCCGAGCTCGAGCGCGTTGGTCGAGGCCAGCCCGAGCAGCTCGCCGGAGAGCAGCTGCCGCTCGAGCTCCCGGCGGTCCTCCTTGAGGTAGCCGGCCCGGTACGCGGCCACCCGGTCGCCGAGCCCCGGCACCGCCTCGTCCAGCTGCCGCCGGGTCACGGCCGCCACCACCTCGGCCCCGCGCCGCGACCGGACGAACGCGAGCGTGCGCGTTCCCGACACCACGGCGTCGGTGAGCAGGTCGGACGTCTCGCGCAGTGCGGAACGCCGTACGGGCGGAAGGTCGTCTTCGGCCGGAGGCAGGAGCGGCGGCTCCCAGAGTGCGAAGGTCATCGCCCCGTGCGGCGAAGCGTCCTCGGTCACGGCGGTGACCGGCAGCCCGGTCAGCCGGGAGGCGGCGTCGGCCGGATCACCCGAGGTGGCGGACGCGAGGATGAACGTGGGCGAGCCGCCGTACCGGGCGGCCAACCGCCGCAACCGCCGCACCACGTGCGCGACGTGGGAGCCGAAAACTCCGCGGTACGCGTGACACTCGTCGATCACCACGTACGAAAGCCGGCGAAGGAACGACGCCCACCGTTCGTGTCCCGGAAGCATCCCATGATGCAACATATCTGGATTTGTCAGTACGAAGCGGGAGTGCTGGCGGATCCAGTCGCGTTCCTCGCGCGCGGTGTCACCGTCGTAGGTGGCCGGGCGTACGTCGGGAAGACCGAAACCCGCGACGGAGCGCAACTGATCCGCGGCGAGCGCCTTCGCCGGCGCGAGATAGAGCGCCGTAGCGCGCGGGTCCTCGAGCAGCCGCGCGAGCACCGGAAGCTGATAGCCGAGCGACTTGCCCGACCCCGTCCCGGTCGCCAGCACGACGTGTTTCCCCTCGAAGGCGAGCGATGCGGCGGCCGCCTGATGAGCCCACGGCGCGGCGATCCCGCGCTCGCGGCATGCCGCCACGAACGACGAAGGGGCCCACGACGGCCATTCCGCCCGGGTGCCCGATCGGGCCGGCATCCGCTCGACGTGCGTGACCGGCTGAGAGGAGAGCTGGGACAACGAGTCTTCAGTCCGGTCAAGGGTGGTGGCGGGGTGGTTGGATGGGGAGGCCGGGCGGTGGGCGGTGGACGTCACGCGATGCACTCTGACACCGGTATGGGCCCCACCTCAAACGGGTACGTGGGGAGGGTGCCGTGCGTCGCGGGAAGCCGGTCGGTGGTTAGATTCGCTGGGGAGATCGGCTGCCTCAGCATGTCCCGCAGGGAGGAGGAGCGATGGAACTGTCCCTTGCGAGCCGGACCGTCGCCGAGCACACGGTGCTCGAGGTGGGCGGCGAGGTCGACGTCTACACGGCTCCGCGGCTGCGGGAGCGGCTCGTCGAGCTCGTCGACGCCGGCGCGCGAAACGTGGTCGTCGACCTGGGCGGTGTCGAGTTCCTCGACTCCACCGGCCTCGGCGTTCTGGTCGGGGCGATGAAGCGGCTGCGCGTGGCGAACGGCCGGTTCGGGCTGGTCTGTTCCAAGGAGCCGCTGCTCAAGATCTTCCGGATCACCGCGCTGGACCAGGTTTTCCCGATCTACCCGACGATCGAGGCGGCGACCGAAGACGGCGACGGCAGCGGTCCCGCTTCGTGATGGCGACGGTTCGGCTGTCCTTCTCGCCGGCGCCGGTGCATGTCCGGACGGCTCGCCTGGTCGGTGTGGCGGTGGCTCGGCGCGCGGGGGTCGCCGAGGAACTGCTCGACGAGGTCCGGCTGGCGATCGGCGAGGCCTGCACGCGGGCGGTGGCTCTGCACAACCAGTACGGGCTACCCGATCTCGTGACCGTTGAAATGTCTGATTCGGACTCATATGCCGTTCGGGTGATCGATCACGCCCCGATCGAGGCGAGTGTCGGCCTGGCCAAGCTGCCCCCCGACGAGCTCGCCGACGAGTCCCTGACCGACGAGGCGCTGACCACCGGAGTGGGCTTCGCCCTCCTCGCCGGATTTGTCGATGACCTGGAGGTTCGTCCGGTCGAGGACGGTCCCGGGACCCAGGTCCGAATGGTGTGGCCGGTGCAGCGGCGCTGAGCCGCGAAAGACACCAACGAAGATCAAAAAAGATCCGTACCCCTCTGGCGCCGCGCTAACACAGCGGCGAACATCACCACGACACGGCCGGAGCCGGGTGTGACCACCACCACGAGCGGCCGATACAGTACGCGAGTTATCAGCTACTGCTCCTGGTCCCGCGTCCGCGGGACCCAGTTGTCGTCTCCCCGGTAACGGGGAATGCGCCCGGCCGGGTTCGTCCGTCGGCATCGGGCGCGGTCGGTGTACAGGAGGACATTGATGTCCGGGACCTTGATAACTTCTGCCGCGGGCGGAGTGTCCCTGAGTGGTTCGAACGTCACATTTATCATCGTCGCGCTGGTCTTCGCGCTGATCGCGCTGGGCTTCGCGGCGATGTTCGTCCAGTCGGTGCTCAAGACGGGGCGCGGCACCAAGAACATGCAGGAGATCGCCGGCGCCGTGCAGGAAGGCGCGTCGGCGTACCTGTTCCGCCAGTTCAGGACGCTGGCGATCTTCGTGGTGATCGCGGTTGTTCTGCTCTTCCTCTTGCCGGTGCACGACACCGACAACGAGACATGGGTCAAGATCGGTCGCTCGCTCTTCTTCATCGTGGGCGCTGTCTTCTCGTCGTTCATCGGCGGTGCGGGCATGGCCCTGGCCACCCGGGCCAACCTCCGGGTCGCCGCGGCGGCCGGTGAGCAGGGCGGGCGCGAGACCGCGATGGGCATCGCGTTCCGCACCGGTGGCGTGGTGGGCTTCCTCACCGTGGGCCTCGGCCTCTTCGGCGGCGCGCTGGTCGTGCTGATCTTCAAGGGCGACGCCCCGACCGTGCTCGAGGGATTCGGCTTCGGCGCCGCGCTGCTCGCGATGTTCATGCGGGTCGGCGGCGGCATCTTCACCAAGGCCGCGGACGTCGGCGCCGACCTGGTCGGCAAGGTGGAGCAGGGCATCCCCGAGGACGATCCGCGCAACCCGGCGACCATCGCCGACAACGTGGGCGACAACGTCGGCGACTGCGCCGGCATGGCCGCCGACCTGTTCGAGTCGTACGCGGTCACCCTGGTCGCCGCGCTGATCCTCGGCCAGGCCGCGTTCGGCCAGGACGGCCTGATCTTCCCGCTGATCGTCTCGACGATCGGCGTCGTGATCGCCATCGTCGGCGTCTTCATCACCCGGCTGCGTCCGTCCGACCGCAACGGTCTCACCGCGATCAACCGGGCCTTCTACATCTCGGCGGCGCTCTCCGCGATCATCGTGGCGGTGGTCAGCTTCATCTACCTGCCCGACTCGTTCGCCGGGTTCAAGGACACGAGCATCGAGGCCGGCGTCCTGAACAGCGGGCGGGACCCGCGCTGGGTCGCCGTCGGCGCCGTCGTGATCGGCATCGTGCTGGCGGCCGCCATTCAGGCGCTGACCGGGTACTTCACCGAGACCAACCGCCGCCCGGTGCAGGACATCGGCAAGTCGTCGCAGACGGGCGCGGCTACCGTCGTGCTGGCCGGCATCAGCGTCGGCCTCGAGTCCGCGGTCTACTCGGCGCTGCTGATCGCCGCCGGCGTCTACGGCGCGTTCCTGCTCGGCGGCTCGTCGCTGACCCTGTCGCTGTTCGCGGTGGCGATGGCCGGCACCGGCCTGCTCACCACGGTCGGCGTCATCGTCGCGATGGACACCTTCGGCCCGATCTCCGACAACGCGCAGGGCATCGCCGAGATGTCCGGCGACGTCGACGAGAAGGGCGCCCAGATCCTCACGGAGCTGGACGCGGTCGGCAACACCACGAAGGCGATCACCAAGGGCATCGCGATCGCGACGGCCGTCCTCGCCGCCACGGCGCTGTTCGGGTCGTACACCAACAGCCTGGCCAGCTCGCTGACCGACGCCGGGGTCAAGGACGTCCCGGGTGAGATCCTCGGCCTGCTCAACATCGCGAACCCGCGCAGCCTCGTCGGCCTGCTGATCGGCGCGTCCGTCGTGTTCCTCTTCTCGGGCCTGGCGATCAACGCGGTGTCCCGTTCGGCGGGCGCGGTCGTGATGGAGGTTCGCCGCCAGTTCCGCGACCACCCCGGGATCATGGACCGCACCGAACGGCCCGAGTACGGCCGCGTCGTCGACATCTGCACCCGGGACGCGCAGCGCGAGCTGATCACGCCCGGCTTGCTGGCGATCCTGGCCCCGATCGCGGTCGGCTTCGGCCTGGGCGCCGGCGCGCTCGCGGCCTACCTGGCCGGTGCGATCGGCGCCGGCACGCTGATGGCGGTCTTCCTGGCCAACTCCGGTGGCGCCTGGGACAACGCCAAGAAGCTGGTCGAGGACGGCGCGTACGGCGGTAAGGGTTCCGAGGCGCACGCCGCGACGGTCATCGGCGACACCGTCGGTGACCCGTTCAAGGACACCGCGGGCCCGGCGATCAACCCGCTGCTCAAGGTGATGAACCTGGTCTCGCTGCTGATCGCGCCGGCCGTGGTGAGCTGGAGCATCGGCTCCGACGCCAACACCCCGCTGCGGGTGACGATCTCGCTGGTCGCGGCGGCGATCGTGGTGGCGGCCGTGGTCTTCAGCAAGCGCAAGCCGATCTCGATGGGCGACGCTCCGGCCCCGGCCGGCGAGAAGCCCAACGCGCGCGTCAGCGCCTGACAAACGTGGGCGGGGGTGCCCACGCCTGGGCACCCCCAAGCACCATGGAAGGTTGTCACACCCGGGCCGTACGCTGCTTCCCATGCGTCCGGCCCGTCCCCTCTCGGTAGTGCTCCTGTTCGCGCTCATGGCGAGCGTCGTGGCCTGCTCCGGCGCACCCGACCCCCGGGTCTGGGCCGCCTCGGTCTGCGCCACGCTGAGCCCCTGGCGCACCGAGATCGGCTCGCTGACCAGTCGCGCCCAGCAGCAGATCAACGCGAACACGACGCCCGGCCAGGCCAAGGAAAACTTGAGCCGCCTCTTCGTCGGCGCGCATGACGCGAGCGAGACGGCACGGGCAGGCGTCGCCAAGGCGGGCGTGCCCGACGTGAGCAACGGCCAGCAGATCGCCGAGGGCTTCACCGGCGCGCTGGCCGGGCTGCGCGACGCCTACGGCAAGGCCGCCACCGGCATCAACGGCCTGGCCACCACCCCGTCCAAGACCTTCTACGAGCAGGTGGCGAAAGTCGTCGATCAGCTCAACACCGACTACGCGGCGAGCAGCCTCGACACGAGCAAGCTCAACTCGCCCGAGCTGAAACAGGCCTTCGACGAAGTGCCCGAGTGCCGGTGAGGTGACCGACCCGCGATGACCGAGACGGGGTGGCCGCTGATCCCGCGTGAGGTGCTGCCCGCGGCGGTCCCGGCGGCCAAGAGACGGCCGATGCCGCGCCCTCCCCACGCCGATCCGGGCCGCCAGCTGCCGTTCTTCGGCGCCGAGACGACCGAGCCCTCGCCGGCCGATCTCGCGGGCCTGCTCGCAGGTCCCGGTCAGCTGGGCCGGATGGGTGGCACCGCCCGTGTCTCCGTCGAGGTCGACGCCGCCTGGCGCGTCCACGTCCTGGTCGCCGAGCTGGTCGCCCGCGGCCTCACCGCACACTGGCGCCCTCTCGATCAAAATCAACTTCAAGATCAAGCAGACGTACGCGCCGGCGAGCCCCCGGCCACCCCAGTGAGCGACGATCACCGTCCCGCAGCGCCCGACCCGTTCGACGACGTCTACCCCGATCCCGACGCCTGGCCCGACTCCTCCGCCGGGGATGAGCCGGTCGGCGACGATCTTCTGGAAGATGGCCGGAGAGATCCACAACACCCGGACGCCGGCCGGCGACATCCCGTTTCAGGGGAGCTCTCTCTCACGGCCGGCCGGCGCCCGGCCCGCAGTGGGGAGGAGTCCGAAAAATCGGATTCGCTCGGCCGGTCGGCACCTCCGGCCGAGCGCGGCCCGGGGGTGACCCCGCACCAGGAGGCTCAGGACAAAGAGACAGACGCTGACGAAACAGACGAAGCTGACGAGGAGCCGTCGGCCGCCGAGCCGCGACCGCGGTTCGAGGTGCTCACGGCGTACTCCCGTCGGTTGAATGGCCTGGCCCGCGCCTGGCCGGACGCCGCCGCGCAGCTCTTTCTCTCCGGACCCCGGCTCCGTCTCTGGGTCGCGGCGGCGGGTGAACCCGTCCCGGGCGGGTACGCTTTGGGTCTTGACCCCGTCAAAGACCCGGTCGCGATCGATGCCGCCCTGGTACGGGCGGGTCTCGCCGGCCGTGTGTCGGATGACGGACGTCACTATTTGATCGTGGGGAAGCGCCGCCTGCGGCGTCTTGCCGAACTGGTCGGCGATCGCCCCGACGCGGCGCCGGAGCATGTGTGGCCGTTCGCAGCGAGCGCGTGATCTTCCTGGATTGTGTGCGACACGACTCACCTTTCGCGGTGTACGGTGTCGCCGTCGGACGCATGCGGTGGCCGGACCGTTACCATCCGACTCCGGGGTTCCCCGGGAATGCGGTCTGCTCCGGCGCGTTACGTTGAAAGTCTGTGACCCGCCGGTACGAATGGCGGGACGCTGAGTGCGAAGTTTGGGAGTGCCGTGCCGAGTGCCACCAGGACGACCCGTCTGGTCATCGTCGAGTCCCCGTCGAAGGCCAAGACGATCGCCGGTTATCTAGGCCCCGACTATTTCGTCGAGGCCTCCTTCGGCCATGTCCGCGATCTGCCGCGCAACGCGGCCGACGTGCCCGCCAAGTACAAGGGCGAGTCGTGGGCGCGGCTCGGCGTCGACGTCGACAACGGCTTCCACGCGCTCTACGTCGTCTCCCAGGACCGCAAGGCACAGATAGCCAAGCTCGTGAAGCTGTCGAAAGAGGTGGACGAGATCTTCCTCGCCACCGATGAGGACCGCGAGGGCGAGGCGATCGCCTGGCACCTGGTCGAGACGATCAAGCCCAAGGTCCCGGTCAAGCGGATGGTCTTCCACGAGATCACCAAGCCCGCCATCCAGGCGGCGGTGGCCAACCCGCGCGACATCGACCGCGACCTGGTCGACGCGCAGGAGGCCCGCCGCATCCTCGACCGCCTGTACGGCTACGAGGTCAGCCCGGTGCTGTGGAAGAAGGTGATGCCCCGCCTCTCCGCCGGGCGGGTGCAGTCGGTGGCGACGCGCATCGTGGTCGAGCGCGAGCGTCAGCGCATGGCCTTCCGCACCGCCGAGTACTGGGACATCCTCGCGACGCTGGCCGTGCAGGGAAAGATCGAGGGACCGCGCAACTTCCAGGCGACGCTGATCGCGCTGGACGGCGACCGCATCGCCACCGGCAAGGACTTCGAGCCCACCACCGGCCAGGTCAGGCCCGGTTCCGGCGTGGTGCACCTGGACGAGTCCGGCGCGCGCGGCCTGGCCGCCCGCCTCGAGGACCGTCCGTTCACGGTCACCCGGGTCGAGGAGAAGCCGTACCGCCGCCGGCCGTACGCGCCGTTCATCACCTCGACGCTGCAGCAGGAAGCGGCCCGCAAGCTGCGCCTCTCCGCCTCGCAGACGATGCGCACCGCGCAGCGGCTGTACGAGAACGGCTACATCACCTACATGCGTACCGACTCGGTGAACCTGTCCGAGACCGCGATCACCGCGGCCCGCCGGCAGATCGGCGAGCTCTACGGCGCCAACAACGTGCCGCCGCAGCCGCGTCGCTACACCGGCAAGGTGAAGAACGCGCAGGAGGCGCACGAGGCGATCCGCCCCGCCGGCGACAACTTCCGCACCCCCGGCGAGGTCGCCAACGAGCTGTCGACCGACGAGTTCAAGCTGTACGAGCTCATCTGGCGCCGCACGATCGCCTCGCAGATGACCGACGCCGTCGGAAACTCGGTGAGCGTCCGGATCCGGGCGATCTCCACCACCGGTGAGGAGGTCGACTTCGGCGCCTCCGGCAAGACGATCACCGACCCGGGCTTCCTGCGCGCCTACGTCGAGTCCTCCGACGACGAGAACGCCGAGGCCGAGGACGCCGAGCGCCGGCTGCCGACCCTGGTCAAGGACCAGCCGCTGACCGCGGAGGAACTGGCCGCGGCCGGTCACCACACCATCCCGCCGGCCCGCTACACCGAGGCGTCGCTGGTCAAGGCGCTGGAGGAGCTGGGCATCGGCCGCCCGTCGACGTACGAGTCGATCATGCGGACGATCCAGGACCGCGGCTACGTCGAGAAGCGCGGCCAGGCCCTGATCCCGTCGTTCCTGGCGTTCGCGGTGATCGGCCTGCTCGAGGGGCACTACCCCCGCCTGGTCGACTACAACTTCACCGCGGCCATGGAGGGCCAGCTCGACGACATCGCGGCCGGCGACCACGCCGCGCTCGACTTCCTCACCTCCTTCTACTTCGGCAGCCAGACGGCCGGGCCCGACGACTCGATCGCCAAGGCCGGTGGCCTGAAGAAGATGGTGACCGAGAACCTGAGCGCCATCGACGCGCGCTCGGTCAACTCGATCCCGCTGTTCACCGACGAGAAGGGCCGCAACGTCGTGGTCCGGGTCGGCCGCTACGGGCCGTACCTGCAGCGGCAGCTGCCCGACGCGCCCGAGGAGTCGGCGGACGACCGGGCGTCGATCCCCGAGGGCGTGGCTCCGGACGAGCTCACCCCGGAAAAGGTCGACGAGCTGTTCCTGGGCGGTGGCGGCGAGCGCTCGCTCGGCGACGACCCGAGCGGCGAGCCGGTGCTGCTCAAGTCGGGCCGCTTCGGGCCGTACGTGCAGGCCGGCGAGCGCAAGTCCTCGCTGTTCCGCACCCAGACGCCCGACACGCTCACGCTGGAGCAGGCGCTGCGGCTGCTGAGCCTGCCGCGCACGCTGGGCAAGGACCCCGAGGGCAACGAGGTGCTGGCCGCCAACGGCCGCTACGGGCCGTACGTGAAGCGCGGCGAGGACTTCCGCTCGCTCGAAAGCGAGGACAAGCTCTTCACGGTCACCCTCGACGAGGCGCTGACGCTGCTGGCCACGCCGAAGACCCGGCAGCGCCGGGCCGCCGCGCCGCCGCTGCGCGAGATGGGCAACGACCCGGTCACCGAGAAGCCGATGGTCATCAAGGACGGCCGGTTCGGGCCGTACGTGACCGACGGCGAGTACAACGCGTCCCTGCGCCGCGGTCAGACGCCGGAGGAGCTCACCATCGAGCAGGCCTCCGAGATGCTGGCCGAGAAGCGGGCGAAGGGCCCGGCGCCCAAGAAGAAGGCGGCCGCCAAGAAGGCTCCGGCCAAGGCGGCCGACGACAAGGCACCGGCCAAGAAGGCCGCGGCGAAGAAGGCCTCGCCGGCCAAGAAGGCAGCCGCCAAGAAGGCCGCCCCGAAGAAGGCGACGGCCTCGGCCGAGTAACGGCTAGCCGAGCACCCGGTCCAGGTACTCGTTCGTGAAGACCCGGGCCGGGTCGAGGCGGTCGCGCACGGCCACGAAATCGTCGAACTTCTCGTACGCCGGGCGCAGGTCGTCGGCCGACCGGTAGTGCAGCTTGCCCCAGTGCGGACGCCCGCCCAGCGGCTGGCAGACCGCCTCGACGGCCCGGAAGTACGGCTCGTACTCGACCCCGGTGAACTGGTGCACGGCCACGTAGGCGGACTCGCGTCCGTACCCGTGCGAGAGCCAGACGTCGTCCGGCCCGGTGAAGCGCACCTCGACCGGGAACTGGACCTTGAACGGTAGGCCCTCGATGATCCGGGGCAGTGCCGAGATCACCTCGGGCAGCGCCGCGCGCGGGACCTCGTACTCCATCTCGGTGAAGTGCACCCGCCGCGGCGTGCAGAAGACCCGGTCGGAGCGCTCGGTGTAGGTCCGGGCGGTCAGCGCCCGGGCGGCGACCGCGCTGATCGTCGGCACCGTCCCCGGCGCGACCTTGCCGAGCCGGCAGACCGCCCCGAAGACCGTGTTGGACAGGAACTCGTCGTCCATCCACCCGCGGAACCTCGACAGCGGCTTGTCGTGCGCCGGCACCTTGTTGTTGATCTTCAGTTGGGCCCGGTCGGTGTACGGGTACCAGTAGAACTCGACGTGGTCGTTGGCCGGGATCCACTGGTCGAGCCCGGCCAGGACCTCCGCCAGGGGCATCGGCCGCTCGTCGGCCAGCAGGGTGAATGCCTCCACGCAGCGCAGCGTCACCTCGACGAGGATGCCGAGCGCGCCCAGCCCGAGCCGCGCGGCCGGGAAGATCGGGTCGTCCTTGCCGACCGCGAGCACGTCGCCCGACCCCGTCACCAATTTGACAGCCTCCACGCACGACGCGAGCGTCGCGTGCTCCGCGCCGGTGCCGTGCGTGCCCGTCGAGATCGCCCCGGCCACCGTCTGCTGGTCGATGTCGCCGAGGTTGGGCATGGCCAGCCCGTGCTCGGCGAGCAGCGCGTTCAACACGTGCAGCGGCATGCCGGCCTGCACGGTGACCAGCGACCCGTCGATCGACACGAGGCCGGCCAGCCGGTGCAGGAACAGCCGCTGGTCGTTGGCCACGGCGATGGCGGTGAACGAGTGGCCGCTGCCCACCACCTTGATCCGGCGTCCGGAACCGGACGCTTCCTTGACCTGGGCCGCGACCTCGTCGACAGTGCCAGGAGTCAGGATGTCGGTCGCGTGGGCCTGCTGGTTTCCACCCCAGTTGGTCCAGCGGCGGGCGATCACGGGGGTCGTCATTATGGCTTTGTCCTCCGTACGAGCGGACAGTCGCACAAAACTGGGCGTGTGGAGTGTCCTCCGCGTCCCGTCGATGCCTCTCGCTCGTTGATCCGAGTAACGTTCCGATTATCACTGCTGAGAGGGAGTGGCGACGCGTGTCGACACCAACCGTCACCACCGGGCCGCTGCGGCGTGTCCCGGTGCAGGGCAGAAGCGTTGCCCGGGTCCAGCGCATGCTCGACGCCTGCGCCGAGCTCGTCGATGAGGAAGGCTACGAGGGCCTGACCACGACGCTGCTCGCCGAACGAGCCGAGGTCGCCATCGGCTCCGTCTACCAGTTCTTCCCCGACAAGCGGGCGATCGTGCAGGCGCTGGCCATGCGCAACATGGACGCGTACCTGCAGGGTCTGTCCGCCCGTTTCGGCAGCGAGACCTTCGCCCACTGGTGGGACGGGGTCGACGCCGCCATCGACGTCTACATCCAGATGCACCGCAGCGTGCCCGGTTTCCGCACGCTGCACTTCGGCGACGTGGTGGACGTGCATCTGCTCGACGTCGAGCGGGACAACAACGCGGTCATCGCCGACCGGCTCGCCGAGCTGCTGGTCGACCAGTTCCAGCTGATCGACCGGGCCCGCCTGCGGTTCGCGCTGCAGATCTCGGTCGAGGCGGCGGACGCGCTGATCAAGCTGGCGTTCCGGCGCGACACCAACGGCGACGAGTCGGTGCTGACCGAGGCCAAGGCGCTGATCCGGGAGTACCTTCACCGTCACGTGACGGCCTGATCGGTCACCCCGGGCTCTGTCAGCCCAAGAAGGCATGGCCCTCTCCGCGGTACGTCGGGGCCGGCGCCGCTGTCTCACCGTCGATCAGCTGTAGCTCGTTGACGTGCTCGCACAGCTCGCCGGCCTTCGCGTGGCGGAACCACACCCGGTCGCCGGGGCGCAGCGTGTCGGCCGCGGCGCCGAGCAGCGGCGTCTGCACCTCGCCGGCGCCCTCGTCGGGCTTGAACCGCAGCCCCTCCGGAAGGTAGGGCTGCGGCAGGCGGGACGTCTCGGCCGGGCCGGACGCGATCCAGCCGCCGCCGAGCACGGTGGCGATCCGGGGCGCGGGCCGCCGCACGACCGAGAGCGCGAAGAAGGCGGCCGGGGTGGGCCGCCAGTTCCGGTACGCGTCGAAGAGCGTCGGGCCGTACAGGCCGGAACCGGCCGTGACCTCGGTGACCACCGGGTCGGCGCTGGTGGCCGCCACGCTGCCGGTGCCGCCGCCGTTCACGAACTCGAGGTCGGCTCCGGATTCTGAGGCCAGCACTGTGCGGATGGCCGCGACCGCCTCGGCGCGGCGCTTGACGATCTCGAGGTACGAGCGCGACTGCATGAGCCGGATGGCCCGGCCGCGCAGCGCCTGCCGGGGCGGCGCGTCACCCACGCCGGCGATCTGCGCCTCGTAGGACATCATCCCGACCAGCGCGAAGCCGGGGCGGGCGACCAGACGGCGGGCGAGCACGGACGCCTGCGCGGCCGAGTGCACCGGCGACCGGCGTACGCCCACGTGCATCGGCCCGGGCTTCCAGGACGAGTCGAGGTCGATGCAGAGCCGCACGGGGGGCCGCTTGCCGGGCGGGGTCACCCGGTCGACGACGTCGAGGTGCCCCGCGTGGTCGACCATGAGAGTGATCGCCCCGGCCAGGACCGGGTCGGAGGTCAGCGCGGCGATCGCCGTACGGTCCACGGTCGGATATGCGACCAGGACGTCGTCGGTCACCCCTTCGCGTACCAGCCAGATCGCCTCGGCCAGCGTGTACGCCATCACGCCGTGCCAGCCCGGCTTCGCGAGCGCCCGCTCGATCAGCTGCCGGCAGCGCACCGACTTGCTGGCCACGCGCACCGGCTTGCCGCCGGCCCGGGCCACGAGCTGGGCCGCGTTGTCGTCGAACGCGGCCAGGTCGACCGCCGCGATCGGCGTCTCGAGGTGGCCGGTCGCCCGGTCGAGGCGCTTCTGCAGGTTGCTGCGGTCGGCAATCACGCCAGCACGGTAACGCCTGGATCGGGCAATGCGAAAGAGCTTCACTTTTGCGTTACCCGAACGTGCGAAACCAGGCGGGTCGGGGCCGCCGGGTAGGGTGCACCCTGCAGGGATCACGGGAGGTACGGCCATCGACACCGAAACGCGCGATAGCGGACCCGTCGACCTGTCGGGGATCGCGGCGCTGCGCTCCGTCCTGCGTATCCGGCCGTTCCGGCGTCTGTGGCTGGTGCTCAGCCTCGCCTCGTTCGGCGACTGGATCGGGCTGCTCGCCACCGGCATCTTCGCGGCGGCGCAGTTCCAGAGCAGCGCGGGCCAGGGCGCGGCGTTCGGCGGCACCATCGCCGTCCGCCTGCTGCCGGCCCTGCTGCTCGGCCCGATCGCAGGCGTGTTCGCCGACCGGTTCGACCGCCGCTACACCATGGTCATCACCGACCTGCTCCGGTTCGTCTTCTACGGCTCGATCCCGATCGTCGCCCTGGTCGGCGCCTCGCCTGGGGTCGTCGTCGCCTGGGCCACGATCGCCACGTTCATCGGCGAGACGATCACGCTGATCTGGATCCCGGCCAAGGAGGCCGCGGTACCCAATCTGATCCCGAAATCGCGGATCGAGATCAGCAACCAGCTCACCCTGGTCACCACGTACGGCATCACGCCGATCCTGGCCGCGCTCGCGCTCTCGGCGCTGACCGCCGGCGTCCAGCAGTCCGGCGTCACGCTGCCCGACTGGGCCCAGCCGGTGGAGATCGCCCTCTACCTGAATGCGATCTCCCGGCTCGCCACCGCGCTCACCGTCTTCTTCGGCATCAAGGAGATCGGCGGCAAGAGCGCCGAGCGGCAGCGCGAGGCGCAGCAGAGCATGTTCCGGCAGTTCCTCGACGGCTGGAAGTACATCGGCAGCACCCCGCTCGTGCGCGGCCTGGTGCTCGGCATCTTCGGCGCGTTCGCGGCCGGTGGCGTGGTCATCGGCGCGGCCAAGACCTTCGCCACCTCGCTGGGCGCCGGCGAGGCCGCGTTCTACCTGCTGTTCGGCGTCATCTTCATGGGCCTCGCGATCGGCATCGGCCTCGGTCCGATGATCATTCGGGACCTGTCCCGCCGCCGTTGGTTCGGCATGAGCATCGTGCTGGCCAGCGGCTCGGTGATGTTCCTGGGCGCCGCGTTCCACCTGTCCATGGCCCTGGTCGGCGCGTTGCTGGTCGGCGCGGGCGCCGGCATGGCGTTCCTGGCCGGCACCACCCTGCTGTACGGCGAGGTCGACGACGCGGTCCGCGGCCGGGTCTTCGCGGTCGTCCAGATCGGCGTCCGGATGGTCCTGCTGCTGGCCATCACGCTCGCCGGCTTCCTGGTCGGGCTGGGCAGCTCGCGGCGGATCGACCTGGGCGCGTTCAGCGTGCAGGTCTCGTCCACCCGGGTCCTGCTGCTGGTGGCCGGCGCGATCGGCATCTGGGTCGGGATCAGCGCGTTCCGGCAGATGGACGACAAGCGCGGCGTGCCGGTGCTGGCCGACCTGTGGGGCTCGATCCGCGGCCGCCCGCTCGCCCCCGCCGAGCAGTTCGTGCGGGCCGGGGTCTTCGTGGTCTTCGAGGGCGGCGAGGGCGCCGGCAAGTCCACCCAGGTCGAGCGGCTCGCGGCCGCGCTGCGCGCCGACGGCCGTGACGTCGTGGTCACCCGTGAGCCCGGGGCCACCGATGTGGGCGCCCGCATCCGCGCGCTGGTGCTGGACAAGACCGAGTCGCCCGCGCCGCGCGCCGAGGCCCTGCTGTACGCGGCCGACCGCGCCCACCACGTGGCCACCGTCGTGCGTCCCGCGCTGGCCCGTGGCGCCGTGGTGGTCAGCGACCGGTACGTCGACTCGTCGCTGGCCTACCAGGGCGCCGGCCGCACCCTGCCGGTCTCCGAGATCTCCTGGCTGTCCGCGTGGGCGACCGGCGGCCTCAAGCCCGATCTGGTCGTTCTGCTCGACGTGGACCCGAGCGTGGGCCTGCGCCGGGTCGACGCGCGGGGCCAGGGTCAGGACCGGCTCGAGAGCGAGTCCCGCCAGTTCCACGAGCGCGTCCGGTACGCGTTCCTCGACCTGGCCGCGGCCGACCCGAAACGCTACCTGGTGCTCGACGCGGCCCGCCCGGCCGACGAGATCAGCGCCGCGGTCACCGAGCGACTCGCCGGCCTGCTGGCCGCGGCACACACCGCGCCCGCGCCCGACGACGTCCCGGCCACACCCGATCTGCCCGAGGAGCCCGGGCTGGAGGAGATGGCCGAGCTGTTCGGCGTGGAAGACGAGTCCCCGCGGAAGTGACGCTCAACCCGACGCCGACGCGCTGGGCTGCGGCTTGGCGCCGGTGGCCGCCTTCTTCTGCACGGCCGCGATCGTGGCGGCGTCGACCGTGCCCGTGGCCTTGACCCCGAGCTCGGTCTGGAACGCCTTGAGCGCCTCGGTCAGCGCCGGCGTCCAGGTGCCGTCGACCGGACCGGGCCAGTGGCCGGCCAGCTTCAGCGTCTGCTGCACGGCCGCGGTCGAGGCGGTCGCCTGCTGGGCCTGGGCGCCGCCCTTGGCCGCGAGCTCGGCCTGCAGCGCCGCGTCGGTGGCCTTGTCGACCGTCCCTGTCACCGGCAGGCCGTGCTTCTCCTGCAGCGCCGAGACGGCGTCCACGGTCGTCGGGCCGTACACGCCGTCGATCTCGCCCTGGTAGTAATCCGCCCCGGCCAGCGACTTCTGCAGCGCCAGGGTGTAGTTGCGGGCCGCCTGCCGAGCCTGTTCCTGCTTGTCCTCGGGAAGGCAGCCAGCCTCGTCGAACAGCCGCAGCCAGGCCATCTCCAGCGCGACCGCGGCCGCGTTGAACTGCTCCGAGGCGTCCTGGAGCGGACTCTGCGCGGTGACGCCCTGCTGTGCGGTGGCGAAATCGGCGTCGGCCTGCTTGACCCGGTCCACCGTGGCTGCCGACACGGGCGGGGTGGCGCTGGGCGACGGCGCGGACGACCCCGGCGGCGAGGCCGAGCTCAGCGCCGCCTTCGCCTCGGCCAGCTCCTTCTCGGCGGTGGCGACCGCCTCCTTCGCGTCCCGCACCTGCTCGGCGCCGGTGAGCACGTCGGAGCGGGGCTCGGCCAGGTCGGCGCCCGCCTCGGTGACGTCGCCGACCGTCGGCGCGGTCGTGGTGAGGACGTCGCCGTACCGGTCGAGCGCCGTGATGTAGCTGGCCGTCGACCGGCAGAACTCGTCGACCTTCTTGGTCAGCTCGGTGTTCGCGTCGTCGAGGGCCTGCTGCTTGTTCTCCACCCGGTTCTCGGCGACCGTGGCGCGGGGGTTGCCGTCACCGCCACCGCACCCGGCCAGCGCCAACGCGGCGACGCCGACCGAGGCGGCCAACCATCGAGCAGTACGCATGTCAGCGGCGGTCGTTCCGTTTGCGCAGGATGACCACGATCCCCGCAACCACCAGCAGGATGGGGAGCACGAGCCCCCAGAGCAGCAAATTCACGGCAACCCTCCGATCGTCGTGTCGCGACCAAGAGTCGGCCACCGCGAGCGGTCCGGGATCACCCCTGCCGAATGAGGAACGGGTCAATAACCTCGATTTCCCGCCGCGGCCTTGGCGAACGCGGGGGTGCGGCCGTTGGCCAGTTCGCCGCCGAACCATGCGCCGAAGCCCGAAATGGACACCGCCAGCAGCTCGAGGAGCAGCAGGCCGAAGCCGGCGCCGCGGTCGTGCGCGCCGACGCGGACCATGAGGATCACGGCGAACAGGAACAGCACGCCCATGTTGAGCAGGACGCGCAGCACGCCGATGCGCTTGGCCAGCGGCCGGCGGACGAACGCGAGGTCGATCACCCCGGCGAGCATGGCGAGGAATCCGCCGATCAGACCGGCCACGACGTTCCAGAACGCCAGGGCTCCGAGCATGCCCGGTCCGCCGAGCAGGTTCGCGATGTCGAAGATCACGGCCATCGTGAACAGTCCCAGCGGGAACATCACCAGGATCGGTTGCACCGCTTGACCTGCGATGTTCAGGCGGCTCTCCATGCGGTCATCGCCCTTCCTACCTGCGTAAATCGTAGGTTCGTCGTGGCATCCGTGTGAGGCCTACCCGGTGCATACGTCAATGAAACGCCGCAGAAGGGCCCCGAGTGACGCACTACTCAGCAGTACTCGGCTTGTACGCAATCTGCAACATGGCAGATTGAGTAGTAGCGGATAGCCGGGTGGCGTGCTCTACTACCAGTAGAGCAACAAGGGCGGAGATGGAGAGGTCACACCGTAACGGCACCCGGCGGCAACCGGGTGCCGTTTCACCTCTAAGGCTCCGTCAGTGCCAAGAAGGTAAGCACTGCGAAGGGCGAGGCGGGGAATTCTCTCTGCGCCAATGGTGGCTCTCATATCCCTGTCTCGCAAGGAGTCAGGGGAAGGAGTTCGCCATGCGCATCTATTACCGCGGGCCTGACGCTGTCGTGACCAGCGAACTCTTCGTCGTCCGGCGCGGTTCGCCGCCCGGACGATTCGTCATCCGGGATCTGCGCGACGTCGGAATCGCCCCCGGTCCACCGGACGGAGTACGCCTATCCGTCGTCGTTCCTCCCGCCGCCGCGGCCACTTTGGTCGCGGCGGCGGCGGTCTCCGCGGCGGGCGGCGTCCTGGTCGGCGTCGTCATCGCGGTCTCGGCCGCGGGCGCCGGCCTGGCCTGCGCGGTGGTGCGGCAGCACCGGCCGCGTCGCTGGGAACTGCGGGCGACGTACCGCGACCGGGAGGTCATCCTGTACACGTCAACCGACGCCCGGGTCTTTCACCAGGTCAGCCGGGCGCTGCGGCGGGCACTCGAGAACGAGCGGCCACCGTACGCCGATCGGGAAGCCGCCGCGGCCTGATCGGGTGGCCTTCCCCCGGCCTTCCCGCCGCCCACAAGCCGCCGGATTAGCTTGTGCGCAGTCTGCCAGATGGCAGGTTGAACGGTAGCGGGGAGACTGGTGGCCATGCTGTACTCGGTCTCAGACAGTCCGGAGGGCGGAGTTTCGAGGGGAGAGTCAGAACGGCACCTGGCGGCAACCAGGTGCCGTTTCACCCCCCACCCGAAGGCCTGCCCCGTCCAGCGAGATGGGAATTCTCTCTCGGTCGCGTCGGCGCCCGTTCTCTTTCCCTTCCTCGCCGGGAATCCATCGGGAACAGAGGGGGAAGCCGGAAATGCGCACGTACTATCGGGGACCCGACGCCGTCATCACCGACACCCACTTCGTGTGGCAGAGCCCGTCCGTGAGAATTTTCGCCATCGATGACCTCGACGACGTCCGTCTGGAGCGCACTGTGGCGCGGGGACCGTCCGGGGTGGAGTTCGCGCTGGGACTCGGCCTGCTGATCCTGGCCGTCGCGGCCGGCCTGAAATTCGGCGTCATGGCGGCAACACCGCTGGTAACCGCGCTGGTCGCCGTCGTCCTCATTGCCCTGCGGCGCCGGGGCGGGCACGCTTGGGAGATCCGGGCTCGCTACCGTACACAGGACGTCACGATTTACACGTCGCCCGACCCGCGAATCTTCAACCAGGTGACCCGGGCGCTGCGGCGCACGATCGAGCGACGTGCGCTAAGGCAGTCGTACGGGCTGGCCGCGGGATAGCCGAGCGCGATTAACCAGGCAGGACGGCGACACGTCAACTTTCGATCACGCAATGTCAGGATCAAGTTTTGCCGAACCGCCGTACGCCGATTTCCCATCTGGTACGACGGTAAGTAAGCTATCGCGCGACCTCGCTGGATGCCTGCTGGCAGTCAGCGATGTCGCAGCTTACGTGTCGGCACCTATTCCATCGTCTCGACGCTGAAGGACCTCATGACTGAGGGTGACTCGCCCACTGTTGCGCGACGTCGCGTGCGCTTGGCGCTGCGCGAGGCTCGTGAGGCTGCGGGTTTCACCCAGCTCGAGGTCGCCGAGGAGATGGAGTGGAGCCTCAGCAAGGTCATCCGGATCGAGAACGGCGACGTCAGCATCGCGCCGAACGACCTGCGACCGCTTCTCGCCTATCTGGGGATCCGGGACAAGGTGCGGACCGCCGATCTCATCGAGTCGGCAAAGGTCGCTCGCACGCGACAGCGTCAGGCCTGGTATCAGACGCCCGAATACCGCGAACATCTGACCGATCCGCTCCGTAAGCTGATCGAGTACGAGGCCGAGGCCACGGCGATTCATCTGTATTCGGTTTTCCACGTTCCTGGATTGCTCCAGATACCCGAGTACTCTGCCGCGCTCATCGAAACGTGGAATGAAGAGCTCCTGCCCGATCAGATTAGGTTCCGGCTGGCGGCACGGAAACTCCGGCGCGACGCGGCGCTCGCCCGCAACGGCTCGCTGCGGTTGACCGCGCTGCTGGACGAGTCGGTCTTCCGGCGCCCGCTGAGCGGGCCGGCCCTGCTGAGCGCCCAGCTACGGGAGCTCGTCCGGGTGTCGGAGACGGGACAGCTCGGGGTTCGCATGATCCGATTCGACTCGGACGTGACGATTTCCTACAACGCCAATTTTGACATCCTCTTCCTCGGAGCGGACGGCGATCTGTCCAGCGCGGTCATGTATCGCGAGGCAGGCCTCAGCGACGAAATCATCGAGGATCCGACGATCTCCAAAGTGAACGCGTCGGTACCGCCGCCTCCGGGACCGGTGGCCCGTCACTATGATCGTTATCAGAAGCTCTGGAACGCAGCCGACAATGAAGATGACACAATCGCCTTTATCCAGAAGCGGATTCGCGAATTGGGGTGACCAGAAGTTGTCCCGTAACCATTCCAGAGGTACCAGGTTCTAACACTCGACACCATCGCCGACTCGGAAGGTCAGGCTCTCAAGTGAACATCGACGACACGCCACAGTGGCATAAGAGCAGCTACTGCGGCACCAGTGCCTGCGTCGAGGTCGCGCAGACCTCGGACGTTGTACTTGTTCGCGACTCCAAGAACCCGCAGGCCGCCCCGCTCGCGTTCACCACCGACGAGTGGACCGCATTCGTCAAGGGTATCAAAGCGGGCGAATTCAACTAAACGTGATTTATTAGGTCCGCGTGCGGGGTCGAGCTTCGGCCCGCCCCCGCCCGTGGGTCTGTGCCGATAACTCACCGGGCGCGTGCCCGTCCGGTCCTGTCAAGAATATTCCTGGCGGACATTTCCGCTTAAGGCGACCTATAGGCCGCCATTTCTGAGTGCCATCCTCCGGTTCACTCACGCGAGCGAGCCGTCGAGTTGCCGCCGATCGCTTACCGTGGAGTTCGTTGGTCCTCTCACGGAGGGTTTCGCGATGGGTGAGTTTTGCACCACCCGCGCCCGAGTTCGACTGACGACATCGTCTCCCACGTACGCGACGGGCAATCGCGAGATGGAACGGAGGCAGAGAGATGCATGAGATCAACGCGGCGCCGTGGCGGAAGAGCAGCCGGTGCGGCAGCGCCACCTGCGTCGAGGTCGCCAAGGTCGACGGCCGCTTCCTGGTACGCGACTCGAAGAACCCGGACGGTGCGGTCCTGTCGTTCACCGAGGAGGAATGGGCAGCCTTCGTCGAGGGCGTCGGCGCCGGCGAGTTCCACTTCTGAGGCCGTTCATCATTCGCCAGGCTAGGTCGTACCGGGGGACGCCCCGGGTCGAGAGGGGCATACTGGCGCAGGTGAGGGCTTACCCGCACGCAGTCGACACCAGCAGGTTCGCGGTCCTGCACGACGCGGCCGAGTCGATGCTCGACGACCTCCACGAGCGGTACATGGTGGAACGTCGGGAGAGCAAGGAACTGCTGGGGGCCGAGGAGGCCCTGGTGCGGATGGTGCGGCTCATTCCGCGAACGCCCGCCGCCGGGCCTCTCGCCATCGCCTTCACCGACTTCCCGGGCCTGGTGGTACGCCTCGGCCGCTGGTGGGCCGAGATGCTGCCCGCCTGCGGTTGCGAGGCCTGCGACGAGGACCCGGCCGAGCTGGTCGGGGTGCTGCGCGGCCAGGTCGCGGCGCTGATCGAGGGTGGGCTCTGGGAACGGGTGCGCCGCGGCGTCGGTGGGTCATGGTTCGAGACCCGGCTGATCGGCGTGGAGCTCAGCGCCCGGCGCGAGGGGCCGCTGACCAGCCGCGACGCCCGGGACGCGCGCCGGTGCGGGTTCGCGGCGCCGGTGCAATGGGCGCCCTGGCCGTTCAGGCCCCTAGGAGTTTGACCGCGGCGTGGATCCCGCGGCGGTTGATCACGTTGGCCATGGCCAGCTCGCCGCGGCAGAACATCTCGAAGGCGCGCCAGCCGATCGGGGTCGTCATCGCGAAGTGGATCAGCATTGGGCGCTTCGAGAAGAGGTCCAGCAGGCGGCGGCCGGCGGTCATCTCAGGCACCAGCTCGGCGGCGACCTGCCGCTCATAGGCCGCTAGGTCGCCGGACGCCGCCGCCGCGCCCGCCCATGAACCGGAGCGCAGGGCGTAGCTGATGCCCTCCCGGGTCCACGGCTCGAGCAGGCCGGCCGCGTCGCCGGCGACGATCACCCGGCCGCGGCGCAGCGGCGCGTCGAGGCGGCGGCAGCGGGTGAGGTGGCCCGAGTCGCGCACCACCGGGCGGTCGGCGAGGCCGAGCTGGGCCACGAAGTCGCGCAGGTACTCCTTGGTCTCGGCGCCATGCCCCTTCGTCATGATCACACCGACCGTGAGCTGGTCGTCCTTGGGGAAGACCCAGCCGTACGAGCCGGGGAACGGGCCCCAGTCGAGCAGCACCCGGCCGCGCCAGCGCCGGCAGTCGTCCTCGGTGGCGGCCAGTTCCAGCTCGAGACCGAGATCCTGCTGGTCGAAGGTGACGCCGACGTGCCGGGAGCTGATGCCGGCCGAGCCGTCGGCGCCGATCACCGACCGGGCCACGATCTCCTCTTTGTCGTCCAGCGTCACGGTCGCCGTGTCGCCGTCCTCGGAGATGGCGCGGACCTGGGAGTCCTGGCGGACGGTGGCGCCGGCCTTGAGCGCCGCCTCGTACCAGGCGTGGTCGAAGTCGTCGCGGCGGACCATGGTGAGCAGCGGGCCGCCGCGGGCGTGCCGGGTGAACGTGCGCCGGCCGCCGCGGGTGAAGGTGACCGCGTCGATCGTGTCGCGGCCCGGCACGGCGGCCAGGCGCGGACGGGCAATCTCGAGCGATGTGCCGATCAGCCCGCCGCCGCAGGTCTTGTAGCGCGGGTGGGTGGCGCGTTCCAGCACGATCGTGCGGGCTCCCGCGGTGGCCGCGGCATGCGCGGCGGCGAGTCCGGCGGGGCCGGCCCCGACCACAGCGACATCCCAGATCACGAGCGGAGAGTCTAGTCAGGCCGGTTATGTACGAGCGTACATATGCTGTGTACGATCGTACGCATGGAAACCCGGACCATGCGTGAGCGGATGCTCGCCGGCGAGCTGTACATCGCCGACGACCCCGATCTCGCCGCCGAGTCCCAGCGGGCCCAGGCGCTGACCCACCGGCTCAACGCGGCCGACCCGACCGATCACGCGCTGCGCCGTGAGCTGCTCGAGGAGCTGCTCGGGGCGTTCGGGGAGGGCAGCGAGATCCGGCCGCCATTCCGCTGCGACTACGGGTACCAGACCTTCGTGGGCGCCCGCACCTTCGCCAACTTCGGGCTCATCAGCCTCGACGTGGCCCGCGTGACCATCGGCGACGACGTGCAGATGGGGCCCGGCGTGCAGCTGCTCACCGCGCTGCACCCGGTCGCGGCCGGCCTTCGCCGCGACAAGTGGGAGGCGGCCCGGCCGATCACCATCGGCCACAACGTCTGGCTGGGCGGCGGTGTCACCGTGCTGCCCGGGGTGACCATCGGTGACGATACCGTCGTCGGTGCCGGGGCGGTGGTGACGCGCGACCTGCCACCGCGCGTGGTCGCAGTCGGCAATCCGGCCCGCGTGATTCGCGAGGTGGAGCCGTGACGACCATCCCCGCCGCCCGGTCGCCGCGGCGTTACGACCCCGAGCGCAAGAGCCGGATCGTCGACGCCGCCATCGAGACCATCGCCCGGCACGGGGTCGCCGGGACCACCATGCGCCGGATCGCGGCCGCCGCCGACGTACCGCTCGGCTCGCTCACGTACCACTTCGACGGCCTGGACGACCTGCTGGCGCAGGCCTTCCAGCGGCACGCCGAGCGGATGTCGCCGCTCTACGAAGCGCATTTCCACGGCGTACGGGATGAGACCGGTTTTGTTGATGCCGTGACCGACCTGATCCACGGCGACGCCGGCGCCGACACGCGGGATTGGGCCGTGGCGTACGAGCTCTATCTGGCCGCCCTGCGCAATCCGGCGCTGCGGAGCGTGACCGAGGCCTGGATGCGCAGGTCACGCGCCGTGCTCGAGCGATTTGTCGATCCGGTGACCGCCCGCGGAGTGGACGCCCTGATCGAAGGAATGGTCATGCACCTGACCCTTTCCACCGCCACGTTCGACCGCGCCGACACGCACGCGATCGTCGCCCGACTGCTGGAGGTTTCTCGATGAGCACGGTCGAGATGGTCGCGTCGCCCGTGCGGCAGGCGACCCGGGCGGTCTACGCGGCGTTCATCATGCTCGGCTTCGCCGGGTCGAGCTGGGCGGCCCGGATCCCGCAGGTGCGCGACCACCTCTCGCTCACGCCGTCGCGGCTGGGGCTCGTGCTGCTGGCCATCGCGCTCGGCTCGATCGTGTCGCTGCCGCTCGCCGGGCAGATCGTGGCCCATTTCGGCTCGCGGCGCACGGTCACCACGATGGCGGCGATCATGTTCTTCGCGCTCTCCGGCGCGGCGATCGGCTACCGCTTCGGGGTGCTGCCGGTCATGATCGGGCTGTTCTGCTTCGGCTTCGCCAACGGCGCCTGGGACGTGGCGATGAACGTGCAGGGCGCCGTCGTCGAGCGGCGCCTGGGACGGGCGATCATGCCCCGCTTTCATGCCGGTTTCAGCGTCGGCACGGTGGCCGGTGCCCTGGTCGGAGCGCTCGCCATCGCCGTGCACCTGTCGGTCACGATCCACCTGATCGTCGTCGCGGCCCTGGTCGCCGTCGTGGTGATCGCCGCCGTGCGCTCCTTCGGCCCGGACGAGGACCCGTCCGCGGTCGTCCCGGACCAGCCCGCACACGCCGCGGCCGCGCCGTCCAGCCGGCTGCAGCGCACGCTGGCCACCTGGCGCGAGCCGCGCACGGTGCTGATCGGCTTCTTCGTGCTGGCCTTCGCCTTCACCGAAGGCGTCGGCATCGACTGGATCAGCGTCGCGATGATCGACGGGTACGGGGTGCCCGCGACGGTCGGCACGCTCGCGTTCGCGGTCTTCCTGGCCGCGATGACGACCGGCCGCTGGTTCGGGCCGGGCTGGCTGGACCGCTACGGCCGGGTGCCGGTGGTCCGGGTGCTCGCGCTGGTGAGCGTCGCCGGGCTGGCGCTGTTCGTCTTCGGGCCGTGGCCGGCCCTGGCCTTCGTCGGGGCGCTGCTGTGGGGTTTCGGGGCGTCGCTCGGCTTCCCGGTGGGCATGAGCGCCGCCGCGGACGACCCGGCCCACGCCGCGCCGCGCGTGAGCGTGGTCGCGACGATCGGGTACTGCGCCTTCCTCGGCGGGCCGCCGCTGATCGGTTTCCTCGGCGACCACGTGACGGTCCTGCGCGCGCTGCTGGCCGTGATGGTGCTGCTCGCGGTCGCGATCGGGCTGGCCGGCGCCGTGAAGCCACTGCCCCGGAGCTGAGGCCGGGACGAGGCGTTCGGCGCGGATCTCTGGCCCGCAGGGGGGCCTGATGTCGGTGCGTCGTCGTCGAGCGGCCCGCCGTGATCTGTGCCGAGCCGGTCCCGGCGCCGCGGCCCGCGCGTCGGCGCGTGGTCACGCGGGGAGCGGCTGCGTTGGCGCGCGGTCAGCCGCGCCAGAGGGTGAGCATCATCGCTTCAACGGCGATGTCGGGTTTGACGTTCTGGTCGATGGCGTCTCGGCAGGCCAGGACGGCTTCGAGGCGGCGGAGGGTGCTTTCGGCGGTCCATTTGCCGGCGGCGGCCTCGGACTGTGAGGCCACGTCGGTGTGGACGACCGGGACGGGGGCTCGCAGACTGGTGATCAGGACGTCCCGGTAGAAACCGGCGAGATCGACCAGGGCGCGGTCGAGGGCGTCGCGCTTGGCGCGGGTGGCTCGGGAGCGCTGTCGTTTTTCCAGGTCTTTCAGCTGGCCGGCGGCGCCCCGCATGGCGCCCGCGGCGCCGCGGCCGGTGCCGCCGGCACCCAGGGCCTGTTCCAGGGCGGCTCGCTCGGTGGTGTCGGACTCGGCCACCGCCTCGGCCGCCTCGGCGTCGGCGGCCTTGATCAGCGCGGCGGCGGCGTCGTAGGCGGCGCCGACGCCGGTCAGGCGGCGGGGGACGGCCAGCACGGCGTCGCGGCGGCCGCGGGCCTCGGCGTCGGCGGCCAGGCGTTTCGCCCGGCCCACGTGACCCTGGGCGGCGGCGGCGGCCCAGGCGGCGACATCGGCGGCGACCCCGTCGCGGCGGGTCAGGACCTCGGCCACCGCCTCGGCGGGCGGCTGGCGCATGGTGATCACGCGGCAGCGGGAGCGGATCGTCACCGAGATGTCGTCGGGGTGGGTGGACGGGGCGCAGAGCAGGAAGACCGTGCGGGGTGGCGGCTCCTCGATCGCCTTGAGCAGGGCGTTGCCGGCCTGCTCGGTGAGGCGGTCGGCGTCCTCGATGACGACCACCTGCCAGCGGCCGCCGGAGGGGGCGCTGGCGGCGCGCAGCACTAGGGCACGCATCTCGTTGACGCCGATGGACAGGCCCTCGGGGACCACGAAGCGGACGTCGGCGTGGGTGCGGCCGAGCGCGGTGTGGCAGCCGTGGCACACGCCGCAGCCGACGCCGTCGCGCTCGCACTCGAGGGCGGCCGCGAAGGCGCGGGCGGCGACCGAGCGGCCGGAGCCGGGCGGGCCGGTGAAGATCCAGGCGTGCGTCATCGCGCCGGCGGCGACCTGTTCACCGGCGACGACCCGGGCGGCGGCCTCGGCGGCGCGCCGCAGCGTTTCGACCGGCTCGTCCTGGCCCACCAGATCAGCGAAGACGTCTGTCACGGCAACGATGGTATTGCGCGGGTCCGACAACATCGCCCGCCCGGGCCCGACGCCGGGCACGTTATCCACAGGGGACGACTCGGCGTAGCGAAAGGGTGACAGTTCCGGGTACGGTCTGGTCCCGGAAAGCGACGGGGCGCTGACGCGCGGTGAGGAGCCTGGGGGATGGCGCGCGAGATCGATGAGGCGTGGATCGAGGAGGCTATCGACCGATATCGACGTCTTGATGAGTTGCGCGCGGAATTCGACAAGGCCGTGGCGTCGCATTCCGTGTCGGTGCACTCTCCGGACGATTCGATCGAGGTACTGGTGACGGCCGCGGGAGAGATCGCCGAGGTGCACATCTCGGGGTCGCTGCAGCATCGGGACACGGCGGAATTCGCGCGCGAGATCCAGGCCGTCGTGACCAGCGCGGCCGAGGCGGCCCGCTGGGCCCGTGCCAAATTGCACGGCGAGATTTTCGGCAAGCTGAAAGAGGACTGAGATGGATCACGTGGCCGACCGGCTCGATCGGGCGGCCGACACGCTCGCCACCGTCGACCGGCGGCTGCCGTCGCTCGGGGTCGCGGCGTCGGCGTTCGGCGCTGACGATGCGGGCGTGCCCGGCCGGCTCGGGCGTGCGCTGCATGCCCGGTGGGCGGCGGTGCTCGAGGCCCGCGGGCGCGAGGCGGCCGATCTCGCGGTGCGGCTGGCCGAGGCGGCGGGCGCGGTGCGGGCGGCCGCGCGAGACTATGCGGCCACCGATGAGACGGTCCGGCGACGGCTGGATCGAGAGCGCTGATGGACCGTCTCGACGAGGTGCTCGCGGTCGCGGCACCGCTGCTCGCGCGGGTCGACACGCTGCTCGGGGAGCAGGGGGCGCCTGCCGACCACGAGGTGTGGCGGGAACTGCGGCGAGTGCGGCTGCTCCCGGGCGACGCCGCGCGGGCGGTGGCGTCGTTGCGGCCCGCGGAATTCGACGACGCGGTGAGCCTGCTGCGGGCCGACGCGCGGGCCTGCGCCGAGGTGGCCGAGGGCCTGCCACCGCCGGGCGAGTGGGACGGCGAGGCGGCGGAGGCCTACACGGAGCTGCGCGGGCAGGTGGCCGACCGGCTCAGCGGGGACGGTGAGAGCCTCGACGAGCGGCTCGAGGCGTCGGCCGATCTCGCGCAGGCGTTGGTCGACTGGATGGCGCGGGCGCGTGCCGATCTTGCCTACGCCCTGGCCGGGGTGCTGACATCGACCGATGCGCTGACGGTGGGGGACGATCCGGGCGCGGCCGCCGGGGTGGCCGCCGCCGTCCTGCGCACGATCGCGGAGAGCTATGTGGAGGCCGACGATCTGCTGCAGGGCTCGGCCGAGATCGCGGAGGCGATCGCGATGTGAGTCGCCACATGCGGCGCGGCGCCGCCTTCGGCTCGTTGAGTCCGATTGCGACGCCGCGTCTCCTGCACCCCCCGCAGGTACCGCATACTCAACGCCATCCATCGAGCGTTGTCGTGGGCCCGGCCCGGGTTCGGGACGCTCGGCGGAGCAGGACGGCACGACCGTCGGCCCGGACTCGACCCTCGGGGGATCGATAACTGTCCATCCGGGTGATGGTCACGCCCGGGCGCGACGGCGGCGCACGCTCAGCACGAGAGCGCCGATGCCCGAGAGCAGCAGTGCCGCGCCGGCCATCGCCAGGCCGGCCACGCCGGGCCCGGTGATCGGGAGTCCGCCGGCGGCGCCCGATGTGTCGACCGGAGTCATGCGCTCCTCGGGAGCCACCGCCGCGGCCTCGAGCAGGCCGATCGCGAAGTCGAGCTTGACCGCGGAGGTCCGGCCGCCGTACCCGGACTGTCCGCGATCCTTGTCCGCACCACCCTGGGTGAGCGACACCTCGATCGCGGTCGCACGGGCCGCGATGGCGTGCCCCTTCTCGGCGCGACGCTCACCACCCAGGGTGATGTGCAGCCGCGTGTCGCCGCCGGTGGCCGGGGCCGACTCGGAGACCGGGTTCGGGGCGTTCACCGTGGGCAGGCCGGGCACGTGCGGCAACGGCAGCGGACGGCTGGCCGGGCGCAGGCCGCCGAGGCCGGCCGCGTCGAGCACGCCCGATTCGGTGGCGTCCCGCACGGCACCGAGCGTGACATCGGCCGACTCACCGGCGGTGTCCAGGCGCTTGGTGGCGATGCCGTCGCCGGAGACCTCGATCACCGCGGGCTCGTAGCGGACGTCGCCGCCCTCGCTCGACATGGTCGCGGTCAGTGACGGCGCCTTCAGCACGCGCAGCTTCACCCGGCCGCCGGCCAGTTCGAAGGTTCCGGCCGCGACGGTGGCCGAGGCCACCGTGCGGGCATCGCCGTCGCTTCCCTCCAGCGCCGTCGTGCTCATTCCGGCGGCCTTTTCCCGTACGCGGACCAGCGGCGTCCCGGCCGTACCGAGCAGGGTCGCGCCGTGCACGGCCGACTGCGCCCGGGCGGTTTCCCCGGCTGCGTTGCCACAGGCCATCGCCGCGTCCCACCGGGCACGACCGGTGAGATTCCCGGCGCCGATCTTCAGCGGCCCGACCCGGCCGGCGGGGGTCGTGCGGGTCGACGGCCGGCCGTTGGTCGGCGGCGCCTGCTGGAGCAGTGGTTCGGTCCAGGCGGGCTCGCCGTCGGCCTGGCCGTCGAGGATCCGGGCCACCGCCGCCGACTTGATCGTGGCGGTCGCGACCATGGCGGCGCGCGCCTCGCCGAGGCCGACGTCGCTCAGGCTCAGGCGAGCGGTCTTCGGGGCCGCGTCGCCGCCGCCCTGCCGCCCAGGCAGCCGGGGAAGCTCGCCCCCGCCCATGCCGCCGGTGTCGGCGGACTCGCCGCCGCCCGCGCCGCTCGTGTCCACGGGCTCGCCGCCGCCGATGCCGCCGGTGTTCGCCGACTTGACGCCGCGCGTCGCGCCGGAGACCGCGGGCTGGCCGGTGACCGGGTCGATCGGCGGCAGGATCGGGTTGTTCGGCAGGACTCCGTCGATCAGCTGCCGCCCCACCGCGCCGATGCCCTCGCTCAGGGTGTCGTTGTCCTCGTCGGAACCGTCGATCGGATCGGTGAGGACGTGGTCGGACGCGCCCTCCCGGGCGGCCGGCGCCTCGTCCGACGGCGCCTCGTCCGACGGCTCCTTGGTCACCGGCCGCTCCTCGCCGCCGGTGCGAATTTCGAGCTCATCGATCCGGAGCAGTTCGGCGCCGGACTGCGCCGCATAGTTTTCGGCACGTTCGCAGGGCGCGGGCGCGGCGAAGGCCGGCTGCGGCGCGGCGACCGATCCGGCGAATCCGAGTGCAACGACACTGGCGGCCAGCGACCTTGCGGGCTTCATGGCGATTCCCTCCCGAAGTGTTCCGCGATGGGGCGGCGTCTACGGGTCTGCCCAACGACGGTCGATCTGGGCGGTTGCGTCGCATCTATGCGACAACCCCAGCGGGTAGTCCAAAACCGGCATTTGGTACGCCTGATCTAGGTTCGGTGAGGTCGTCGTAGGCTGGGGGCCATGGGCATGCTGTGCGCGGTCAGCTTCAACCGGTACGGCCGTCTCTACTACCTCGATCCGGGCGAGTTCGCGCCCCAGGTCGGCGACCGGGTGCTGGTGCCGACCGACGACGGACCCGAGGTGGCGGAGTGCGTCTGGGCGGCGCAATGGGTGGACGAGGACACGGCCGGTTTCCCCAAGGTCGCGGGCCTCGCCGCCGACGATGACCTGCGCCGCGACGAGCTGCTGCGCAAGCGCAAGGCCGAGGCCAAGGTCGCCGCCAAAAAGCTGATCAAGGCGCATGACCTGCCGATGAAGGTCGTCGCCGTCGACCACGTGCTGGACCAGGCCGGTTCCGGCGGGGCCCGGACGACCATCTACTTCACCGCGCCGCACCGGGTCGACTTCCGCTCCCTGGTACGCGACCTCGGCGCGACCCTGCACTGCCGAGTCGAGCTGCGCCAGCTCTCGGCCCGCGACTCGGCCCGCGTGCAGGGCGGCATCGGCTCGTGCGGCCGCGACCTGTGCTGCGCCACGTTCCTCACCGACTTCGAGCCGGTCACGATCCGTATGGCGAAAGACCAGGACCTGCCGCTCAACCCCCTGCGCATCTCCGGCGCCTGCGGCCGGCTCATGTGCTGCCTCAAATACGAACATCCGCTGTATCAAAAGTTTCAGGCGTCGGCCCCGGCCGTCGGCACCCGCGTCACCACGCCCGACGGCGATGGCCGAGTGATGGCGCACAGCGTCCCGCGCGACGAGGTAGTCGTCCGTATGGACGCCGACGGCTCACGGTGCTCCTGCAGCCGCGCCGCGGTGTGCGGCCCGCGACAGAGCCACGAGGAGCGCTACAGCTGAGCCCGGCGCCGCTCGTGGGCGACCGTGGCTGGGGCCCAGGCCTGCAAGGGCCCGCGGTGAGCGCTGGCGCGGGCTCGTGGGGGACCGTGGCTTAGCCCCGGCGCGGCTCGTGAGGAACTGCGGATGGGTCTCAGGTCAGCTGGATCGGGGGCTCGATGCGGTGGGGGACCAGCGGGGCGTCCGGGTTCAGCCAGGACGTGTCCGGGGCGCCGGCGGGGTCGGCTTTCCACTTTCGGCAGATCTTGTCGATGCCTATCGGGTGGATCGTCAGGGAACCGTCGGCGGCGATGTGCAGGCGTAGGAAGCTCTTGTGGTCTTCGATGCCCTGGCCGGCGAACAGCTCGTTGACGTTGACCCGGAACTGGCCGGCGATCAGCAGGTAGAGCGCGCACAGCTGGGTCGACAGGAAGCCGATGATCGGGCCGTAGATCACCGCGGCGACCACGAGCGGCCCGGGCCAGGGCCAGTCGTGCGCGGGCAGTTGCAGCCACACCCAGGTGCCGAGGATCGCGAGCCCGATCTGGGCGAAGCCGTGCCCGAGCCCGAAGAGCCAATGCCGGGCGTGATTGGCGAACGCGGCGCCCGGCGGCTGGGCGAACAGGACCGTGCCGGCCAGGATGATGACGACCATCAGGCCGAGCGGGATCGTGAACAGCCGCTGGATGTTGCCGCCCTGGCTGGCCGCGCCGGCCATGGCCAGCATGGTCAGCGTGTGGATGATGCCGAGCATGGTGGCGAAGCCCGGGTTGCGGGCCGGCACCCGGCGGAACACGCCCCAGCTCATCCGCCTCGAGTCGGCGGCGGACGGGAAACGGGTCTGCAGGGCGTACTCCCGGCTGCGGGACGCGCTGCGGGTCAGCGTCTCCTCGGGCGGGACGGTGAGCTTGTCGGGCAGCTGGTGGGTGGCCAGCAGGTAGGCTCCGCCGCCGCCACAGGTGATCAGCTGCCGGTCGGGGCCCGAGTAGCGCGCGTAGTGGTGCAGGTCGCCGGAGACGAGCACCCGCACGTTCGCCCCGGTCGGCGCCAGGATCGTACGGATGAAGTAGTCGGTGGCGTCGTACTCCTTGGGGTCGGCGGCCGCTTTCACCCACTTGGGTGACGGGGTCATCAGGATGATCCGGTCCTGCGGGCCGACGTGCTTGGCCGCCTTTTCGAAATACAACAGCTGAGGATCATCGATGTACGCCCCGAACTGCTCGTCCATCGCGAACAGCCACCAGTCCCCGGGCAGCTTGACCGCGAAGTACGACCGCCGCTGCTGGGTGCGCCAGCCGCCGATGTGGCCGTCCTTGCGGCGGGCGAACAGGCGCAGGAACGCGGTGAGCCCGTCGTACCAGTCGTGGTTGCCGGGCAATGCGAACAGGGTCGGCCGTGGCCCGCCGGCCGGTGGCTCGGGCAGGGCCGCGCGGTAGGGGCCCTTCATCCGGTTCTCGTACCCGTCGCCGCTGGCCAGCGGATAGACCTGGTCGCCGCCCATGAGCAGCAGCCGGCCGCGCGGCAGCGAAGCACCGTCGATCTCAAGGTGCGGCTGGGCGAGCAGCCAGGCCACCGAGTACGTCGCGTGGAAGCCGTCGCCGAGGTCGGCCACATAGTCGAGCCACATCTCGCCGTCGGCGGTCGCCGAGTGGTCGAACCACTCGCCGTCCAGCGAGTTCTGCAGCTCGCGCTTGTCGAGGTACGCCCCGAAGAGGATCGCCAGCAGCGCGCGCAGCCCGGTGCTCAGCAGCAGCAGGGGCGCCAGCCAGCCGACCGGTCGCTGCGGGGTGAACCCGATCTCCTGCGGGTCCATGCTGCGCGGCCGGGGCGGAAGGACGGGTTCCGCCTCGGCGGGCCGGGAGTGATCGTCGGTCACGCCTGGCACAGTAGTCCCGGGGGCCGACAGAAAGCAGTCTGGTTCCGGCGGTACCGGGGGCGGGCGCGAGGGACCGATACCGTACACTTATCCATCGTTGCCGCCTTAGCTCAGTCGGTCAGAGCGACGCACTCGTAATGCGTAGGTCGACGGTTCGATTCCGTCAGGCGGCTCCAGTTGCGGAAGGGCTCGTCTACCCGGGAAACATGGGGTAGACGAGCCCTTTCGGCTTTCCGGGCGGCGGAGACGCTAGCCCTCGCCCGCGGCTACCCGCTGGGGGATGCAACCGAGGTCGCTGCCGACGGAGGCTTCCGGCGTGACAGAAGCAAACCATCACATCGGGCCGCTACGGGGTCAGCGCGTGCTTGTCGTCGGGCGGGGTAGCGGGATCGCTCGGGCGGTGACGTTGGCGGCGCGGGACGCGGGTGCGAACGTCGTCGCCGCCGGGCGGGACGGCTCGGCGCTGGCCGCCGCGTATGCGGGGGAGCCCGCGATCAGCACGGAGACCGTCGATCTGACCGACGAGGAATCGATCGCCGCGCTCGGGGAGCGGCTCGGGCGGGTCGACCACGTGGTGTCGACGGCGTCGGCGCGGGCCCGGGGGCGGCTCGCGGACCTGAATCGGGACGCGATCCGGCTGTCGTTCGACACGAAGGTGATCGGGCCACTCATGCTGGCCAAGCACCTGGCCCCGCGGATGGCCGAGACCGGGTCGTTCGTCGTCTTCTCGGGCGTAGCCGCTGCCAAGATCGCGGTAGGCACGATGGGAGTCGCCATCACGAACGGGGCCGCGGACGTGCTGGCCCGGTCGCTCGCGCTGGAGCTGGCGCCGATCCGGGTCAACGCGATCTCGCCGGGGGTCATCGACACGGGAGCCTGGGACGGGTTGGGTGAGGTGGGCAAGGCCGACTACTTCGCCGAGATGAGCGCTCGCAACCCGGCGCGGCGGATCGGCACGACCGACGATGTCGCCGACGCCGTGCTGTACGCGTTGACCAGCAGCTTTCTCACCGGGCAGACGCTGCACATCGACGGCGGGGAACCGCTTACGTGATCTTGTGAGAGGGAAGGGCAGGTCATGACCGTGAATTGGGACCCGGTGACGCCCGAGCAGGTTCGGCGGGCCATCGAGGAGTACGACCGGCTGGGCGCCACGGCGTTCTTCGCGGCGCACGGGTACGCGCCGACGACCACCTACGACCTGGTGTGGGAGGAGCGGCGGTACCCGCCCAAGGCGATCCTGGGCACGGCCTACGAGTTCGCGACCGGCGCGAGGCTCGCCTCGGGGGATTTCGAGGGCGGCCGGAGCGGGGCCGTACGGGTCCTGGGCGGGCTGGGTTTTGATGTTCGTCCCCGCCGGGACAGCTAGCACCCCGTACGAAATCAGGAAGCCGAAGCAGCGAGCCAAGCCTGGTCGGCGGCTTTTTTGCGGGCCAGGCCGTCCTCGCCGTCGTAGCGCAGGAAGCGGGGGAGAGCGACGGCCAGGGCCGCGGTGCCGGCCATGCAGAGGACGCCGCCGAGCCAGATGGACCCCGAGACGCCCAGGCGGGTGCGGGCCATCAGGCCAGAACGGAGCTGGCCGAGCAGCGGACCCGTCGTGTACGAGAGCATCTCGATGCCGGCCAGCCGTCCGCGCAGATGATCGGGGATGGTCTGACTCCACATGATCGAGCGGAAGATGCCGGAGATCATGTCGGCGCCGCCGGCGAAGGCCAGGCAGGCGAGGGTGAGCCAGAGGGTGTGTGAAACGCCCACGCCGACGATGCCGAGACCCCAGAAACCGGCCGCGATCAGGACCATTAGGCCGTGACGGTGGGTGCGCGACGTCCAGCCCGAGGTGAGGGTGGCGATCAGCGAGCCGACCGAGGGCGCCGCGTAGAGCAGACCGAGGATGCGCGGGCCGCCGAGTTGGGTGGCGAGGAACGGGTAGAGGGCCTGGGGCATGCCGAAGAACATGGCGTTGATGTCGACCAGGTACGTGCCCAGCAGCTCGGGGCGTGACTTGGCGTAGCGCAGGCCGGTGACGACCGAGCGGATCGAGGGTCGGTCGGCGGCCGGCGGGGGCGGCACTGCGCGGACCAGGGTGAGGCAGGTCAGCGAGACCGCGAAGGTGACCAGGTCGAACGCGTAGACCAGGGTCAGGTCGACCGCGGAGATCAGCAGGCCGGCCAGGGCGGGGCCGCCGAGCTGGGCGATCTGCATGCCGAGCGACTGCAGGGCCATCACGGCCGGTAGCTGCTCGGGCTCGACCAGGCGGGGGACCATCGCCTCGAGGGCGGGTCGCTGCAGGCCGTCGACGCACGCGGCCAGGGCGGCGACCACGTAGAGCAGCCACAGGTGGGGGCGGTCGGACAGGGCGTTGAGCAGCAGCACGCCGGTGAGGGCGGCCAGGGCGAACTCGCCGCCGCGGACCAGCAGGCGACGGTCGAGGTAGTCGGCGAGCGCACCGCCCACGAACGCCATGACCAGCAGCGGGACCAGCTCGCAGACGCCGAGCAGGCCGACCATCAGCGGGTCGTTGGTGAGCTTCGCCACCTGGTACGGAATGGTGACGTACGTGATGAACGACCCGAACGCCGACACGGCGCCGCCGGTGAAGACCAGGCGGTAGTCGCGGGACGTGCGGAGCGGGCTCAGATCGAGTCCCAGGCGTCTGCTCACGGGCGGCGATGCTACGGCTCCGCGGCGTGAGCCGCGACGTCATTTCAGCACTAAACGGCCCGTGGCCTCGAACGATGCAAGATCGGCAAGGGTTTCGTCGACCACGAAGGACTGGTGCGGCAGGGCGTCCAGCGGGAAGAAGCCGGCGTCGACCGACTCCTCGGTCTGCCGCTGCAGCTCGCCCTCCCAGGTGTGGATGCGGAAGCTCATGAGGATCTGCTGGTACGTGTGCCCGTAGTCGTTCGTGTACGTGTACGCGGAATAGAACGCGAACGGGGTCAGCGACGTCGCCCGCAGGCCCGTCTCCTCCCACACCTCGCGGATCGCGCACTCCTCGATGCTCTCGCCGAGCTCCATCGCCCCGGCCGGGATCGCCCACCGGAGGTTGTCGGAGCGCTGGATCAGGAGCAGGCGATTCTGGTCGTCGAGCACCACCCCGCGCGCCCCGACGAAGAAGATCGTGTCGGAGTCGCCGACACTCGCCCGCACCCTGCCCAGATAAGACTCAGCCCACGTCAGTGCCACGGGGGCAAGAATAGTCAGGCCGATTTCTTGGCGGCCTTCTTGGCCGGGGCGGCCTTCTTCGCCGGCGCCTTCTTGGCGGCCTTCTTGGCGGGAGCAGCTTCCTCGCCGCGCGCTTTCTTCGCCCGCTCCACCGATGCCTTGAGCGCCGCCATCAGGTCGATCGCCGCCGCCGGCGCCTCGTCGGCCTCCTCCGGCTGTACGACCTCGCGGCCCTCGACCTTGGCGTCGATGACCTCCTGAAGGGCGGCCCGGTAGTTGTCGGTGAACTCGTCGGGCTTGAAGCTGCCGGCCATCGAGTCGATCAGCGAGCTCGCCATGGCCAGCTCGGCCGGCCGGGTCTCGATGTCCTCGTCGAGGAAGCCGAAGTCGGGAGTGCGCACCTCGTCCGGCCAGAGCATGGTGTTGAGCACCAGCACGCCCTCGTGTACCCGCAGGGTGGCCAGCTGCTCGCGCTGCCGGATCGCGATCTTGACGATCGCCACGCGGTCGGCGTCCTGCAGGGCGTCGCGCAGCAGGATGTACGGCTTCGCGGCCTGGCCCTCCGGCTCCAGGTAGTACGCCTTCGCGAACAGGATCGGGTCGATGTCGTCGGCGGGCACGAACTCCAGCACGTCGATCGCCCGGGACGTGGTCAGCGGCAGGTCGGAGAAGTCCTCGTCGGTCAGGATGACCATCTCGCCGCCGCCGATGTCGTACCCCTTGGCGATGTCGTCGTAGCTGACCACCTCGCCGTCGATCGAGCAGGTCCGCTGGTACTTGATCCGGCCGCCGTCGGTCCGATGCACCTGGTGGAACCGGATGTCCTTTTCCTCCGTGGCGGAGTAGAGCTTCACGGCGATCGACACCAGGCCGAACGAGACCGCGCCCTTCCAAATCGCGCGCATGGTGAATATCCCCTCGTCGTCCTGATCAGGATCGCACTACTGAGGCCCCTGCGTAAGCCTATGGTGATCGAGTGCCCGGTGCTCCGCTCTCTCCGATGCTCGCCACCACCGGCGCGCTGCCGGTCGGGCCGGGCTGGAGCTACGAGTTCAAGTGGGACGGGGTGCGCGTTCTCGCCCTGTTCGCCGGCGGTCCGCCGGAGTTGTTCGCGCGCTCCGGAGCGGTGGTGACTGCCGCCTACCCGGAAATCGCCGACCTGCACCTTCCGGAGGGGACCCTGCTCGACGGCGAGATGGTGGTGCTCGACCAGAACGGGCGGCCGTCGTTCACGGCGCTGGCCGAGCGCATGCACGTCCGCGAGCGGGGGCGGGCGGCGCGACTGGCCGCGAGCCTGCCGGTCACGTACATGATCTTTGATCTTCTCTATCACGACGGCATGGATCTCACCGGGCTGCCGTACCTGGCCCGCCGGGAGCGGCTGGAGGAGCTCGACCTGGCCGGGCCACGCTGGATGGTGCCACCCTCGTTCGGCGACGGGGCGGCGACCGAGGCCGCGGCCCGGGAGAACAGCCTCGAGGGTGTGGTCGCCAAGCGCACCGACTCGGTCTACCTGCCCGGCACCCGCTCGCCCGACTGGATCAAGGTGAAGTTCGACCGCACCGGCGACTACGTGATCGGCGGCTGGCGTACGGGGGCGCGCAAGCTCGGCGGCCTGCTCGTGGGGGTGCCGACCGCGGACGGGCTGGCGTTCCGCGGGCGCGTCGGGGGTGGCATCGGCGCGGTGGCCGAGAAGGCGCTGCTCTCCCGGCTGGAACCGCTGGCCCGCAAGGACTCGCCGTTCGCGCCGGGCGCGGTGCCGCGGGAGGACGCGAAGGGCGCCCACTGGGTGGACCCGTCGCTGGTGGTCGAGGTCCGCTACGGCAACCGGACCCCGGACGGACGGTTGCGCTTCCCGCGCTTCCTGCGGTTACGTGACGACAAGACGCCCGAGGAATGCGCGGAGGAGGACCTGGATGCCTCGTGACCGGTTTCCCGTCTCGATCGATGGCCGTGATCTCGAGCTGTCCAACCTCGACAAGCTGATGTACCCGGCCGCGGGATTCACCAAGGGCGAGGTCATCGACTACTACACCCGGGTCGGGCCCGTGATCCTGCCGCACCTGGCCGACCGGGCCGTGACCCGCATCCGCTACCCGAACGGGGTCGAGGGCGCCCACTTCTTCGAGAAGAACAAACCGGGGGGTACGCCCGACTGGGTGCGCCTGGAGACGTTGCCGGTGCCGGGCTCGACGATGAGCCGGGAGACGATCGATTTCGTGGTCGTGGACGACCTGCCCACTCTGGTCTGGCTCGCGAACCTGGCCGCGCTCGAGCTGCACACCCCGCAGTGGCGGGTCGGGGCCGATCCCGACCTGCTGGTGGTCGACCTGGACCCGGGGGCGCCGGCCGGGCTGCGGGAGTGCAGCGCGGTGGCGGTGCTGATGCGCGACCGGCTGGCCGAGGACGGGGTGGCGGCGTACCCGAAGACCTCGGGGAAGAAAGGCATGCAGCTGTGCTGCCCGATCTCCGGGACGCAGAACGCGGAGATCGTCTCGGGGTACGCGAAACGGGTCGCCGAGGAGCTGGCCGCGATGGTTCCCGGGTCGATCACCGCGAAGATGGCGAAGGCGGTACGGCCCGGCAAGATCTTCATCGACTGGAGCCAGAACGCGGCGGCCAAGACGACCGTCACGCCGTACTCGCTGCGGGCGCAGGAGTATCCGACCGTGTCGACGCCGCTGACCTGGGACGAGGTGGAGGCGGTCGGCACCGGGGAGGCCGAGCCGCACCATTACCGGGCGGGCGAGGTGCTCGACCGGATCGAGGAGCACGGCGACCTGCTGGCCGATCTGCTGACCCCGGGGCCGGTGCTGCCCTAGCGCCTACCTTGCGTCGCAAGGTACCGTGTCAGGCATGCCAGACGACGGTCAGTTGGCGACCAGCCTGCGCCGCGGGACGCTCGAGTTCTGCGTGCTCGCCATGGTCGAGCTCGAGGACCGCTACGGCACCGAGATCGTCCGCCGCCTCGGCGACGAGCCCGGGCTGGCCGCGAGCGAGGGCACGATCTATCCGCTGCTTTCGCGCCTGCGCCGGGTCGGCTGGCTCGACAGCAAATGGGCCGAGTCACCGTCCGGGCCGCCCCGGCGCTACTACGGGCTCACCGCCGCCGGGCGGGCCGCGCTCGAGCACTTCCGCACCGAATGGGTTTCGTTTCGACAGACCGTCGACCGTCTCGTGGGAACCGGTGAGGCCGCATGATTACCCAGCACACCGACGTCGTCACCGAGTACCTGCGCGAGATCGACCTGCGCCTGACCGGGCTGCCCGTGCTGCAGCGCCGCGAGCTGCTCGCCGATCTGGCCGCCCACATCGAGAACGAGCGGGTCGAGCGCAACCTGCGGGGCGAGGCCGAGCTGATCGAGGTGCTCGAGCGGCTCGGCAGCCCCGAGTTGGTGGCCGCGGCGGCCTACGCCGAGGCCGGGCCGCTGCCCCCGGTCGTGGGGCCGCCTATGCCGCCGCCGCTCCCGCCACCGGCGCCGCCGCGCGAGCGGGCGTCGTGGGTCGTGCCGGTGGTCGGGGCCGGGGTCATCTTCCTGCTGATCGTGATGGCGCTCTGCGCGGGTTTCCTCGGTTTCTCGCGCGCCGGGAGCTCGCAGGCGCCGGCGATCGAGACGGCAAAGCCGGCCCCGCCGGCGCCGACGGCCAGTTTCGGCGTGCCGGCGCCGACGGCCAGTTTCGCCCCGCCGGCCCCGACCGCTACGCGGTAGCCGTCAGTCGATCTGGGGGAGCGGCGGCCCGAGCACGTCGTCCGCGTCCACGATGGTGTACGCGTACCCCTGCTCGGCCAGGAAGCGCTGCCGATGGGCCGCGTACTCGGTGTCGATCGTGTCGCGCGAGACCACCGTGTAGAAGTGCGCCTGCCGCCCGTCTGCCTTGGGCCGCAGCACCCGGCCCAGCCGCTGCGCCTCCTCCTGCCGGGAGCCGAACGTGCCGGACACCTGGATCGCCACCGCCGCCTCGGGCAGGTCGATCGAGAAGTTGCCGACCTTGGAGATCACCAGCGTCTTCAGGGAGCCGTCGCGGAACGCGTCGAACAGCCGCTCGCGCTCCTTGTTCGTCGTCGAGCCCTGAAGGATCGGGGCGTCCAGGTACTCGCCGAGCTCATGGAGCTGGTCGATGTACGCCCCGATGACGAGGATCTGCTCGCCGGGGTGCTTGTCGACCAGGGCGCGTACGACCGGCAGCTTGGTGCGCGCGGTGGCGGCGACCCGGTAGCGCTCCTCGGCGTCGGTCACGGCGTACGTCATCCGCTCGGCCTCGGTGAGCGTGACCCGCACCTCGACGCACTCGGCCGGCGCGATCCAGCCCTGGGCCTCGATGTCCTTCCACGGCGCGTCGTAGCGTTTCGGGCCGATCAGCGAGAAGACGTCGCCCTCGCGGCCGTCCTCGCGCACCAGCGTCGCGGTGAGGCCGAGCCGGCGGCGGGCCTGCAGGTCGGCGGTGAACCGGAAGATCGGCGCGGGCAGCAGGTGCACCTCGTCGTAGATGACCAGGCCCCAGTCGCGGGCGCCGAACAGGTCGAGGTGGGTGAACGCCCCGCCGCGGCGGGCCGTGAGCACCTGGTACGTCGCGATGGTGACCGGGCGGATCTCCTTGCGCTCGCCCGAATACTCCCCGATCTCCTCCTCGGTCAATGAGGTACGAGCGACCAGCTCGCGTTTCCACTGCCGGCCGGCCACGGTGTTCGTTACCAAGATCAAGGTCGTGGCGGAAGCCGTTGCCATCGCGGCCGCGCCGACGAGCGTCTTCCCGGCGCCACAGGGCAGCACGACCACGCCGGAGCCGCCGGCCCAGAAACCGTCGACCGCCTCCTGCTGGTAGGAGCGCAACGTCCATCCCTCCTGCCTGAGGGAGATGTCGTGCGCCTCACCGTCGACGTAACCGGCCAGGTCCTCCGCGGGCCAGCCGAGCTTGAGCAGGGCCTGCTTGAGGCGGCCACGCTCGGACGGGTGCACCAGGATGGTCTCGTCGTCGACCCGGGCGCCGAGCATGCCGGCCAGCTTCTTCGATTTCGCCACCTCGACCAGCACGATCTTGTCGAGGCCGCGCAGGACGAGCCCGTGGACCGGGTCGTTGAGCAGCTGGAGCCGGCCGTAGCGATCCATCGTCTCGGCCACGTCGACCAGCAGCGCGTTGGGCACCGGGTAACGCGAGAAGCGGATCAGCGAGTCGACCACGCTCTCGGCGTCGTGGCCGGCCGCCCGCGCGTTCCACAGGCCGAGCGGGGTCAGCCGGTAGGTGTGCACGTGCTCGGGGGAGCGCTCGAGCTCGGCGAACGGCGCGATCGCCATCCGGCACGCCCGCGCGTCCGGATGGTCGACCTCAAGCAGGAGAGTCTTGTCCGACTGCACGATCAGTGGTCCGCCGCTCACGGAAGCCCCTTAGCAATAGACGACCCTCCAGTCTGCCACGGCCGTCACTCCTCCTCGGGCACCGCCGCCGTGATCCGGTGCAGGGCGAAGGTGTGCAGCGTCTCGGTGCGCTCGTCCTCGGCCCGCAGATAACCGGCGCTCAGCGAGACCGGGCGCACCAGGCGGGAGAGCGTCGCGCCGTGCGAGTCGACGTAGCCCACCCAGACCCGGGCCCTCTCGCGGACCGCCTGCTGGAGGACGGCCATCGCCTCGCCGTGCCGCTGCACCGAGCTCAGGCCGGTCGTGCTCTGGCCGTTCGCGGCGCGCACGGTGACCGGGGCCCGGCGGGCGGCCCGGGTGGCGATGTCGCCCCGGCGGATCTGCTCGACCACCCCGGCCAGTCGGGGTCCGGCGAGGACGGGGGGTCCGGCCTGGTCGGCAAGTCGCGCCGCCAAGGAGGTACGGGTCGGAGCACGGCGAACCTTGGGCCGGGCGAGCACGGCCGCCCCGCCCGCGTCCTCGGCGACCGGGGCGAAGCCCGCATCGCGCAGTTGGGACAGCAGCCGGCTCGTCGGAGACGGGCTCACCAGCACGGTCGGCGCGATCTGGCGCAGCGCCAGCGGGATCAGCCGCTTGTCGGCGAGCACCTCGGCGATCAGCGCCTCGTCGTCGCTGCGCAGGTAGGACCCGGCCGAGCCGGTACGCAGGCCACCGTGCCGGCGGGCGGCGTCGTCGATCATGTACGTCAGGGTCTGCGGCACCGGGGTGCGCGAACGGCGCTTGAACAGCGCGTGCAGGTCGTTCGCCGTGTATCCGACGTCGAGCGCCCGGCGCACGCTGGCCGGCGTCACCCGGAACACGCTCGCGCCGCCCGCCGACTCGGGCTCGGCCACGACGTCGAGCTCGGCCGCGAGCTCGGGCTCGGGCGGCCCGGGCACCACCACCGAGAGATCGGCCTGCACCAGCACGTGATCGACCGGGGCCGGCAGCAGGCCGTCGAGCAGGCGGACCGAGTCGCTGGTCTGCTGCGCCGCCGCGGCACGCACCCCGAGCGGGTCACTCTCGTCGCCCTCGTCCGGGTCTTCCAAAATCAACCGGGCGTACGAGGTCAGCGCGCCGATCGCCGTCACGCCCAGCAGCGCGCCCCCGGCCAGCGCATCGCGGTGCGACGCCTCCCGGCCGCGGGCGCGTCTCGGCGCCTGCCACGACAGCAGCTCGAGCACCTCGTCGGCGCTGGGCGCGGCGCCCGGTGCGAGGTCGGCCAGCACGAGCAGCGCCTCCCGCCGGGCCTGCGGCGCGCCGGCCCGCTCGGCCTCGGGAGCCAGCGCGTTGATCGGCCGGTCCCGGTCGTCGCGGCCGCCGACCAGCCCGGGCAGGCGGGTCATCGACAGCCAGGCGCGGACCAGCGTGTGCCAGCGCTGGGCGATGCTCAGCGCCCGCCACAGGTCGTACGCCCCGGTGGGCAGGAAGATCTCGTCGACCGGGGCGCCGGCCCGGCTCACCGTCACCGAGCGGGACGAGCCGTGCGCGTCGGCCTCGCCGAGCAGGCCCGCCGCGTACACGATCTCCAGCAGAAGCGCCGCGCCCGGCTCGTCGAGGCCGGCCGAGCGGCTCAGCCGGCGCAGATCGCGCACGCCGAGGCCGCCGGCCCGCAGCACCGGAGCCGGCTCGGCGGCGAGCGCCTCGAGAAGTGCCTCCGCGCTGCGGACCGCCTCCATGACCTGCCCGGTGCCGGCCGAGTCGACCGATTTCGGGTCGCGCGGCGTCGTCTCGGGCAGCGGCGGGAACGGGCGCAGCTCGCCGAGCGGCCCGGTCTCCCGGCGCAGCAGTATGCCCACCTCGCGGGGGAGCTCGACCAGCTCGCCGTCCGGCCGTGGGGCGCGACCGGCCTCGGTGATCGGCACGAGCACGTGCTGCTCGACCAGCCAGCGCACCGGCTCGGCCATGGTGTCGCGGCTCAGCGCGCCGATCGGCGGCCCGGCGGCCAGCCGGTCGAGCACGGCGCGGGCGGCGGGCGCGGCGGCCAGCACGGTGCGGCGCAGCCGGGCCTTGTCGGCGACGAGCGCGGCGGTCTGCGGCTCGAGATAGTCGGCGGGACGGCCGAGGCCGGCCGGGTACGGCGAGGTGACCTCGTCGACGGCGCCGGTGACCTGCAACGCGTCCTCGGTGCCGTGCAGCAGGAAGCGCACCCGCAGCCGGTCGACCGCGACCCGCACGTCGTCGGCCTGCACCCCGGCGGCCAGCTCGAGGATCGCCGCCATCGAGGTCAGCGCCGTCTCGGCCGAGCGGCTGAGCCGGGCCGCGTCGAGAATCCGCAGGGTGAACTCGTCCAGGCCGTCGAGGCAGCGGGCGACCGACCCGCGGGACTGGGCGCGCACGGCCAGCGCCGAGATGTCGGCGGGCAGGGGCACGACGAGGTCGGGGCGCAGCTGAATGAGCGCGCCCAGCGCCTCGTCGCTGAGCGCACGGAGCTGATCGGCGAATGTGGTGGCCATCGTTCTCAACGCTAGCCGCCGTGGGACGATATTGAAGTGTCCGGGGATCTCCGGACGCCGCATCCGTACCAGTAGTGACACTGAAGGGGACATTCGTGGCCGCACAGAACAAGAAGCCGGGAACCGCCGCGCGCGAGGTGGCCAGGCCGGGTCCGGACCACGGCCCGCACGCCGTGTCGGAACTCGTGTCCGACCGGGCCGCGGCGCCCTCGCCGTTCGGTGATGACCAGACCTTCCCGCTTCCGCTCGAGCGCCTCACGTACATCTCGGCCGACAAGTTCTAGTGCGGCCGGCGGTCGGTTTCGACCTGGACATGACCCTGATCGACTCCCGGCCGGGGATCCACGCGGCATACCTCGCCCTGACCGCCCGGACCGGCGTCTTCGTCGACGCCGACCTGGCGATCACGCGACTCGGGCCGCCGCTGCGGGCCGAGCTGGCCGAATGGTTCCCGGCCGAGGACGTCGAGGAGGCGGTGACCACCTACCGGGCGCTCTACCCGGACTACGCGATCACACCGAGCGTGCCCACCCCGGGCGCCGTCGCGGCGCTGGCCGCCGTACGCGAGCTCGGCCTGCGGGTGATCGTGGTCACCTCGAAGCTGGGCCGGTTGGCCCACCTGCATCTCGACCATCTCGGCATGGTCGCGGACGGGGTGGCCGGCGACCTGTTCGCCGAGGGCAAGGCGGCCGCGCTGACCGAGCACGGCGTCCGCTGGTACGTGGGCGATCACGTGGCGGATATGGTTGCGGCCCGCACCGCGGGGGTACCCGGAATCGGCGTGGCCACGGGCCCGTGCTCGGCCGGCGAGCTGAGCGCGGCGGGCGCGGCGCACGTGCTACCGGATCTCACGGGCTTCCCGGCCCTGCTCCGCCAGATTGCAGTTGGGTACTAGCCCATGGCTTCAGTAGCCTTTGCGGTGAGCGGTTGTTTCCATTGAGTGAAGTTGAGGTCAGCGGTGCCCACGGGTCGAGTGAAGTGGTACGACGCGGCGAAGGGATTCGGGTTCGTCACCAGTGATGAGGGCGGTGACGTGTTCCTGCCCAAGGGTGCGCTGCCGGCCGGGGTGGCCGAGCTGAAAACCGGCCAGCGGATCGAGTTCGGCGTCGTGGACAGCCGCAAGGGCGCCCAGGCCATGGGCGTCAAGCTGATCGATGCGCCGCCCTCGCTGGCCGAGCTGCGCCGGCGCCCGGCCGACCAGCTGCACAGCATGATCGAAGACATGATCAAGGTGCTCGAGCAGCAGGTGCAGCCGGGCCTGTCCCGCGGCCGGTACCCCGACAAGAAGACGTCGGCCACGATCGCGCAGGTCGTGCACGCGGTCGCCCGCGAGTTCGAAAGCTAGATAAACGGTTTCACCTGAGGCGTCAGACCCGCCGCCGCCGAACGCTGCAACAGGGCGTCGGCGGCGGCGAGTCCGTCTCGGCCCAGGTCCAGGGTGAACTCGTTCACGTACAGGTCGATGTGCTGCTGGACGACCTCGGGCTCCATCTCCTGCGCATTGGCGAGGATGAAGTCGCGGCTGGCGTCGGGGTTGGCCCAGGCCATGCTCACCGACGTGCGGATCCATTCGGTGGCCGCGGCCGGGTCGACCACGCCCTTCTTGGCGAGGATCGCGCCGAGCGGGATCGGCAGGCCGGTGTCGCCCTCCCACCACTCGCCGAGGTCGGCCAGCGAGACCAGGCCGTGGCGCTGGTAGGTGAAGCGGGCCTCGTGGATGACCAGGCCGGCGTCGAACCGGCCCGCGGCCACGCCCGGCATGATCTCGTGGAACGGCACGACCTCGATGCGGGCCGGGCTCCGGTCGGCGGCCCAGAGGCGGAACAACAGGTACGCCGTGGTGCGGTCGCCGGGGACCGCCACCGTGGCGCCAGTCAGCTCCTGCGACGCGTCACGCGCCAGCACCAGCGGGCCGCAGCCGCGACCGAGCGCGCCGCCGGTCGGCAGCAGCTCGTAGTCGTCGAGCAGCCAGGGCAGCGCCGCGTAGCTCACCTTGACCAGATCGAACTCGCCGCGCTCGGCCGCCGTGTTGGTGACGTCGACGTCCGCGAAGGTCAGATCGACCTCGGGCGCGCCGGGGATGAGCCCGTGCACGAGGGCGTGAAAGACGAACGTGTCGTTGGGGCACGGCGACGCCGCGAGGGAAAGAGCCACGAAGTTCAAACTAGACCCGTCACCCGAGGCCCGCGCGTCGCGACAGCTGTCTACCATCCCACATGGTGAAGTTATCCACAGGCTGTCCACAGGGCGGCGGAAGCTGTGGACAACGCGGCGAAGGCCTCCTTGAGTCGCCAGGCGGCCCGGTCCCGCGGCCCGATCGGGTTGGAGATCGTGCGCAACTCGGCGAAGGGCAGACCGGCCGCGGCGACGGCCACCCCGAAGCCCTCCATCGCCTCGGCGACCGCCCCCGGGAACCGGGTCGCGAGCAGGTCGGCGGTCGCGCCCGTGCCGGTTACCGTGGCCAGCGTGAGCACATCCCCGACGACTGCTCCGGGCAGCGCGGCGGAGAGGCCCTTGAACAGCAGCGGGTCGGCCGGCAGCACGCTGGTGCCGAAGCCCAGCTCCTCGACCGGCAGGAAGCCGTCGGGCGACTCGGCACCGAGGTCGGCGGCGATGCTGCGGGCGCCGAGCACCGTCGCGCCGACCGGGGCCCGGCCGACAAAGCCGCCCGCGATGCCGGCGCTGATCACCGCGCGGTAGCGGCCCGTGGCGAGCAGCCTCGCCGTCCCGGCGGCGGCCGCCGCCGGACCGACGCCAACCGGCTCGACGACGACGTGCCCGCGGTCGGCCCCGGCGCGCACAGCCTCGGCCTCGGCGGCTACGGCGGTGACCACCAGCAGCGGGTACGTCATCAGCGGCGGTCCTCGGTGGTCAACGGTCGTCGTCCTCGGGGAGGTCGGACGCGCCTGGACTGGCGGCCGAGGTGGGGCGATAGACGTGGTAGCCCGGCGGCGCGAGGGCGGGGTCGGGCCTGGCCGGTTCGGGCGCCGGCGGGGGAGTCGCGGCGCGCGGGGCGGGCGGCGGAGCCGCGGGTTTCGGTGCCGGCGGCGTTTCTTTCCGGCGGCCGAATCCCCACTTCCGGCCCGCCCGCTTGCCCTCGCCGGATTTTTCGGAAATATCTGGAATGGCGGCTTCGCGCCGAGGGGGAGGAGTGCCGGTGTCGACGCGGGTGTGGTCGGCCTGGGCGGTGCGGCCGTCGGCGCTGGGATCGTCGCGGTTGCGGGTGGCTCCGCGGCCGTCGGCGGGGCTCGCGGCCCGGCGAGCGGGTGGCCGGGTCGCGGTGCGGGTGCCGCCGGCGGGTGGGTTCGGCTTGTTGCGGACGGGGACGGTGGGTGCCCCGGGCCACGGGTCGGTCGGCTCGGCGCCCGACGGGTCGGTGGTGGTCTCGGAATCGGCGGGCGTCTCGGTGGCGTCGGCCTCGGCGTCGGTTAGGTCGCCGGCTCGGCCGCTCAGGTGTTCGTTGTGCAGGCGGGCGGCCACCCAGCCCGCGCGCAGTGCCATGACGACCGCCAGGAGGGCCGCGATCGCCACGCCTAGGCGGCCGGGGAGCGGGATGATGCCGATCGCGCCGCCGGCCACCCAGGCGATCATCAGGACGGTTTCGGAGTGGGCGAAGGCGCTGGCGCGCAGCCGCTCGGGCACGCGCTCCTGGATGCTCGCGTCGATGGCCAGCTTGGAGATGCCGCTGAAGATGGCGGTGACCAGGGCGAGCAGCGCGACCGTCGCGAGGCTGTAGAAGATCGCGGCGAGCACGGCGACGCCGGCCGTGATGGTCAGGCCGGCCGACTGCAGCGCCAGCGGGCGGCGGATGCGCAGGCGGGTGCCGGCCGCGGTGGACAGGAACGTGCCGACGGCGAGCGCGCCGCCGACCACGCCGACCGCGCCCTGCCGGCCGACGTCGTGGCCGAGCAGGGTGGTGTCCAGCTGGTTCGCCATGATCACGAAGGCGAAGAACAGCAGCAGGAAGCCGTAGAGCAGGCGCAGGCTGGCACTGCCGATCAGAGTGGAGATCACCAGCTTGCCGGAGAGCGGGCGGTCGCCGTTGCGGCCCAGGCCCAGCGCTGTCCGCCAGGGCCGGGGGACCGCCTCGGGCGGGTCGGAGTCGGCGCGGGGCGGCAGGCGCAGCGAGATCACCATGCCGACCACGAAGATGATCGTCGCGACCCGTAGCGGCCACTGCGGACCGATCTTGAAGGCGAGCAGGCCGAGCGGCGCGACCACCGCCCCGGCGAAGGTGCCGTAGACGCTGGCCCGGGCGCCGACCTGGGACAGGCCGACCCCCTCGGGCAGCAGCCTTGGCACGGCCGCCGAGCGGGCTACGCCGTACGCCCGAGAAAGAGCGAGCACCCCGAAAGCCGCCGGATAGAGGCCCCAGCCGAAGAGGTGATCGGAGATCACGTAGGCCAGGAAGGCCCGGCCGAGCATGGTGGCGGCCAGGGCGTAGCGGCGGCCGTGCCGGAAGTGGTCGAGCAGCGGGCCGACCACGGGCGCCAGCAGCGCGAACGGGACCATCGTGATGAGCAGGTAGAGCGCGACCTTGCCGCGGGCCTCGCCGAGCGGCACGTTGAAGAAGATCGTGCCGGCCAGCCCGATCGCGATGAGCGTGTCGCCGGCGCAGGAGACCGCGTGCAGGTCGAAGAGGCGGATCATGCCGATCTCGTTGGCGGCGCCCCGGGCCCGCGCTGTGCCGACCCGGCGGGTCGCCCAGGCTCCGCCGCGCACGGAACCGCGCACCATCAGTCGGGCGGCCTTGATCCCGGTGCCGACGGTGCGTCCGATCGTGGGAAGCAGCGGCATAGGGTCCATCCTGACTGATCCGGGCTACCAGCGTCCTCCCCGGCACACGTGGAATTCGGGGGAGTCGCTGCGGCTCACGAGTCGCGGTAAGGGACAATGGATACGTGACGACCAGGACGACCGCGCGCGCCCCCCGCCTTGACCAGGTTTGTGCCGATGCTGTCGGGGTGGCTCGTGGTGCGATCACCGAGGTCGACGCGGCCGACATCGGTGAGCACCTCGAGGCCGTGGCCGAGGGCGACCGGGTCGTGACCCACTTCTTCGAGAGCCACCTCGCGGGCTATCGGGGCTGGCGCTGGGCGGTCACGGTGACCCGGGTCCCGCGTAGCCGGCACGTCACGATCTGTGAGACGGTGCTGCTGCCCGGCCCCGACGCGCTGCTCGCACCGACCTGGGTCCCGTGGAACGAGCGGCTTCAGCCCGGCGACCTCGGTGTGGGCGATCTCATGCCCACGGCGCCCGACGACGATCGCCTCGCCCAGGGGTACGTGCTGAGCGACGACTCCGCGGTCGAGGAGGTCAGCTGGGAGCTCGGTCTCGGCCGGTCCCGGGTGATGTCCCGCGAGGGCCGCATCGACACCGCCCAGCGGTGGTACGACGGCGACGCCGGCCCCGAGGCCGCGATCACGGTCGCCGCGCCGCGCAACGCCCGCTGCGGCACCTGCGGCTTCTACCTCCCGCTCGCCGGTTCGCTGCGCGCGATGTTCGGCGTCTGCGGCAACCTGTACGCCCCCGACGACGGCAGGGCGGTCAGCGCCGACCACGGTTGCGGCGCCCACTCCGAGGCCTTGCTCGGCACGGCGGAGCAGCCGGTCGAGGAGTTGCCGACGGTCTACGACGACAGCGAGGTCGAGTCGGTCGCGGTGAGCCGCGGTCACGGCTCGGTGGAGGACGAGGAGCCGGCCGAGGACTACGGCCACAGCTAGTTTTCGCGGAACGCCGCGTGCGTGATCGAGCGGCGGCGACGCCGGTTACGGTCGTGCACGATCATCGTGATCAGGCCGGGTATGCCCACGAGGAAGCCGGCTATGCAGGTGTCGAGCCAGGTGTCCGGACCGTTCGCCAGCCAGACGATCAGGCCGGCGATCGCGAAGGCGGCGAGGCCGGCGACCGCGAACGGGACCATCGGCGGGTCGAGCGGTTCGACCCGGGGCTTCGGCTGAGTCACATCCCACAGGGTACGTCCGCGGAGATCATCCGTGGGTCCGGGTGGCGTTCGGGCTTTTGCGCAGGTCATTGCTTCTGAGAGCATGCGCGCGTCGTAGTTTCCGACCTTTCCGGAGGAGCCTGCATGTCGACCGCTACTACCGATGCGGGCGTACGCAACGCTTTCGACCGATATTTCGAGATATCTGCGCGCGGATCGAACCTCAGTCGCGAGATCCGCGGCGGGTTCGCCACGTTCTTCACGATGGCCTACATCGTCGTTCTCAACCCGCTGATCCTCGGCGGGGGCGCGGACGGCGACGGCGGGAAGCTGCCGATCGCGGCGCTCGCCGCCGGCACCGCCCTGGTCGCCGGTGTGATGACCATCCTGATGGGCGTGGTGGCCCGGTTCCCGCTCGCGCTGGCGGCCGGGCTCGGCGTCAACGCGCTGGTCGCGTACGAGATCGCGCCGGAGATGACCTGGGCCGACGCCATGGGCCTGGTGGTGATCGAGGGTGTGCTGATCACGATCCTCGTGCTGACCGGCCTGCGCACGCTGGTCTTCCGGGCGGTGCCGACCCAGCTCAAGACCGCGATCGGCGTCGGCATCGGCCTGTTCCTGATGATCATCGGGCTGGTCGACGCCGGGTTCGTGCACCGCGTGCCGGACGCCGCGAACACCACGGTCCCGGTCGAGATGGGCCTCGGCGGAGCGCTGCTGACCTGGCCGTCGATGGTCTTCGTGGTCGGCCTGCTGTTCACGCTGGTGCTGTTCGTGCGCAAGGTGAAGGGCGCGATCCTGATCGGCATCCTGGTCAGCACGATCCTGGCGATCATCGTGGAGGCGATCGCCGGCGTGGGCTCCTCGGCCACCAACCCGCACGGCTGGTCGCTCAACGTGCCCAAGCTGCCGGAAAAGATCGTGAGCAAGCCCGATCTCTCGCTGATCGGCCACTTCAACGTGCTCGACTCCTGGTCGACGGCCGGCTGGCTGGTCTGCGTGATGTTCGTCTTCACGCTGCTGATCACCGACTTCTTCGACACCATGGGCACGATGGTCGCGATCGGCCAGGAGGCCGGGCTGCTCGACGAGTCCGGGGTGCCGCCGCGCACCCGGGAGATCCTGCTGGTCGACTCGCTCGCCGCGGCGGCGGGCGGCGCGGCCAGTGTGTCCAGCAACACGTCGTACATCGAGAGCGCGGCCGGCGTCGGCGAGGGCGCCCGCACCGGCGTCGCCAACCTGGTCACTGGCGTGCTGTTCCTGCTGGCCATGTTCCTGGCGCCGCTGGTGCAGGTGGTGCCGTTCGAGGCGGCGTCGACCGCGCTGGTGGTGGTCGGCTTCCTGATGATGACCGCGGTGCGGCAGATCGACTGGACCGACTACGCCATCGCGGTGCCGGCGTTCCTGACGATCACGATCATGCCGTTCACGTACTCGATCTCCAACGGCATCGGGGCCGGGGTCATCTCGTACGTGCTGCTCAAGGTCGCCGTCGGCAAGGCGCGGGAGATCCACCCCATCCTGTACGGGGTGGCGGCGCTGTTTGTCCTGTACTTCCTGCGTGGTCCCCTGGAAACCTGGATCCTGTGAGGTCGTGCCGGGCCCGCTCGCGGCGGGCCCGGTGACGGCGGTCATACGCGTTTTCGATGGTCGTTAGCCAAGCTCATTAGCTAGGCTAAGAATCGTGATGGAGTGGCCGGTGGCTGCGGAGCGAGGGACAGCGGACGAGCTGGCCAGGGCGCTGCGTGACGCCATTCAGCGGCTCAACCGGCGGGTCCGGCAGACCCGCCCGGTCGGCGATCTCACCTACGGCCAGCTCTCCGCCCTGACCAGCCTCCAACTGGCCGGCGCTCTGACCCCGCGCGAGCTCGCCGATGTCGAACGGGTCCAGCCTCCGACGATGACCAAGATCGTCGGAAAGCTGGAGGCGCGCGGGCTCGTGGTCCGCACCCCGCACCCGACCGACGGGCGGCAGGTCATCCTGGCGCCCACCGAGCAGGGCCGGGCGATGTACGCCCAGTTCGAGAAGCTGCGCAACGAGTGGCTGGCCGACCAGCTGGCCGCGCTCAGCGAAGAGGATCGGGACGTGCTCGTCCGGGCTGCGCAGATCCTGCAGCAGGTCGCCCGCGCCTGACCCTTTCCGGTCGCCGCGCTTCATCACGTGACGATGACGCGTACGACCGAGAAGGAGGCGCAGCCTAGTGCGGGCAGTGCTGAGTACCACGTTCCGGTCCCTGAGGGTTCGCAACTACCGGCTCTTCTCCACCGGCCAGCTCGTGAAGCTGGTCGGCGTGTGGATGATGTTCACCGCTCAGGACTGGTTGGTGCTCGACCTCTCCGGGAACTCGCCCGGCGCGCTCGGCACGGTCGCTTCCCTCCAGTTCCTCCCGGTGCTGGCACTCACCCTCTACAGCGGCCGGCTCGCCGACCGCTACGACAAGCGCAAGCTGCTGGTCGCCGCGAATGCCGTCTTTGCCGTCACCGCGGTCGTCTTCGCCGTGCTGGTCGCGGCCGGCGTCGTGCGCCTCTGGCACGTCTTCCTCTTCGCGGGCCTGCTCGGCATCGCCAACGCCATCGAGACCCCGGTCCGGCAGGCGTTCGTCTCCGAGCTGGTCGAGCATCGGCTGCTGCCGAACGCGCTGGCCCTGTCGGCCGCGACCTTCAACGTGGCACGCATCGGGGGCCCGGCCCTGGCCGGCGTGGCGCTGGCCGTCTTCAACACCGGGCCGGTCTTCCTGATCGCCACGGTGCTCGCGATCGCGCCGGTCTTCAGCTACACCCGGATGCGCCCGGCCGACCTGTACCGCAAGGACGCGGTGGCCAACAAGGACGCCCGGGTGGCGGACGGCCTGCACTACGTGCGCAAGCGGCCCGACCTGCTGCTGCCGATCTCGCTGATGGCGGTCGTCGGCATGATCGGCTTCAACTTCCCGGTCACGCTGGCCGCGCTCGCGAAAATCAACTTCCACGCCGGGCCGTCCTCGTTCGGCCTGCTCACCACGACGCTCGCGGCCGGCGCGCTCGTCGGCGCGCTGGCCGGCAGCGCGCGGCGGGCCCGGCCCGGGGTCTACCTGGTGCTCGGGTCGGCGATCGCTTTCGGTCTGCTGGAGTTCGCGGTCGGCTTCGCCCCGAGCTTCCTGGTGGCCATGCTGGTGCTGCTGCCGACCGGGTTCTTCTCGATCTTCCTGGCCCAGGCGGCCAACCACCGCGTGCAGATGGGCGTCGCCGGCGAGTACCGCGGCCGGGTGATGGCCCTCTACGTGCTGGTCTTCCTCGGGACGACACCGATCGGGGCGTCCCTGGTCGGCTGGTGGGGGCAGCATTTCGGGGTGCCGTCCAGCATCTGGGGCGCGGGGCTGGTGTGCTTCGTGGCCGGGGTGGTGGCGCTCGTCTGGCAGCTGAGGGTCAGTGGCGACCGGCTCGTGCTGCGGCTGCGGCCCTGGCCGCGGGTGCAGCTGGTGCGCCGGAGCCGCGAGGAGGCGCCGGCCGAGGATGTCTCGGTCGTCGCCATCGACGAGCCGCCGGTCGACGCGGTCGCCGGCGGCGGTGTGCCGATCCCGGCCACGGGTGAGGTCGCCGACGAGATCGAGGCCGCCGCGTCGCGCCGGGAGACCGGCCGGCCGTCGCCGGCGCTCAGCTCGCGGGCGCTGTGACCGGGCGCTGCGCCGCCGCTATCTCCAGGGCGGCGCGGCGCGGATCGGCGTCCCAGCGGCTGGCGAAGGCGTCGACCAACCGCCATCCGGCGAGGTGCAGGGCACGCTGGCGGTCGAGGTGCGCGTCGGCGCCGTCGGGATGCGGCCCGCACAGGACGCCGATCGGCTCCTCGCCGGTCCCCACGCACAGGTCGACCACCCACGGGCCGACCCGATAGCCGGCCCGCACGACGACCTCCAGGTGCGCAAGCTCGGCCGCGAGCTCCTCTATCCACTGGCCGGATAAATCGGAAACGTTCGATGACGCGGGCCGTGCGGCGGACGCGTAGTCCAGATAGTCACCGAGCAGGCCGTCGGCGGTGTCCAGGGCCGTGACTACGACCAGGCGCCGCCGGGCTCGGGTGATCATCACGTTGAAGAGGTGGGGGTCGGTGACGAAGCGCCGCCGGCCGGCCGGGTCGCCCGGCAGAAGCCCGAGCGAGACGACCACGACCTCGGCCTCGCTGCCCTGGAAGGCGTGCACCGTGCCGACCCGCAGGCCCAGCTCCTCGATCCGCTCCACGGGGTAGGCCGCCACCAGCGCCGCCTCCAGGGCCTCGGCCTGCGCCCGGAACGGGGAGATCACGCCGATCCCGCGCCGGTCCTCGGCGACCAGGTCGCCGACGACCTTCAGGACCGCGTCGACCTCGGCGGCAAGCGTCGCCACCGGAACCGTCACCACGTCGATGGCATCCGTGGCCTCAAGAGATGGTGTACGAGTCATCACCGCGATCCGGTCGGCGTAGAAGCGATGAGCCGAGAAGCCGATCAGGTGCGGCGCGCTGCGGTGATGCTCGGTCAGCCAGGTAGCCGGCGCCGACCCGGCGGCCAGGTCGTAGGTGCTCACCCGGCGCACGTCCAGCCGTTCGTCGGCGCCGTGCCGGTCGAGCACCTCGGCCACGTCGACATCGCTCACGAACGACACGAACCGCAGCTGCCGCGGATCCCCGACGATCAGCGCCCGGCGCGCCCGGGCCAGCACGGGGGCCGCCCGCACCTGGTCCACGTGCGACGCCTCGTCGATCACCACGAGGTCGAACATCCCGGGCGCGGCCGGCAGGAGGTCCTCCACGTCGGCCACCGTGCCGATCCACAGCGGCAGGGCCCGCACCAGCGGCGGCGCGTCCAGCTGGGCGAGCAGCTCGCGGCGGCGATTGCGACCGGCCCGCAGGGCGGCGGCCAGGGAGGACGCGCCGCGCCGGGCCTCGCGGTCCCATCGCTTCTCGCCGCGGGCGGCGTTGCGCATGGCGGTCCCGACCGCGTCGGCGAGCGCCGCCTCGGCCGCGTGCAGGGCGATCCAGCGCGGGCCCAGGTCGGTGCCGCCGGTCGCGGCGAGGTGGGCGGCGGCACGCTGCGCGGTGGCCGCCGCGATCGCGTCGGTCACGGTTTCCTCGGGTACGCCCCGGCGTGCGCGCAGCCGCCGTCGTGCCCACCAGCCCGCGAGGCCGCGCCGGGTCAGTCGCGCCGGGTCGAAGTGGAGGGCGAAGGCGCCCGGCACGTCCGCGGCCAGCGCCGGCAGTCGCGGTTCCCACTCCGGCAACCGCGCCGCCGCGTACTCCCGATCGAGCGAACTGCGAATGCCGGCGCGCTCCCGGCGTACGGAATCCTGGGAATGACGGACGGCCGCGAGGTCCGCTCGGAGCTCTCGCTCGCCCACGCCCTGTTCGGCGCCCGCCGTGAGCTCGGCCGCAAGGCTCTCCCGCCGGCCGGCGTCGCCGAAGAGCACCGGAGTCGGTCCCGGATAGCGGGCCAGCAGCGCCGCCAGCACCTCGGCCGCATGCGGGGACTGCGTCGCCACCAGTACCGACCCGCCCCGATGCACCACCTCGAGCGCGGCGGCCACGACCGTGTGGCTCTTGCCGTTGCCGGGCGGACCGGAGACCACCGTGATCGGCGCCGTCCGGGCCCGCGCGACCACTTCGGCCTGCGCCCCGGTCAACGGCAGCGGCGAGAGCACGGGCGACCGGTCGGGTCGATCGTCCGGGGCGTCGCCGTAGATCGCGGCGAGCGCCGTTCCGCTCAGGTCCCGCCCCGCCCAGCTGCGGAGACTGTCCTGCAGACCGCCGCCGAAGACGTCCCGCGCCACATACAGCGCGGCCCGCGCGACCAGCACCACGCGCTCGGCCGGGATGTGCTTGCCGTCCTCGACCAGCGCGTCGACCGGCAGGCCCGTCGCCGCGGCCGCCGAGCGCAGCCAGGCCTTGCTGCCGATCGCCTCCAGCCAGCCGGGCGCGGCCAGGCCGGGGGCGGCCTCCAGCGCGGCGGCCAGCTCACGGTCGGTGACCAGCGGGGTGACCTCGACGTCCCCGGCCGGGACGACGCGATAGCCGGTCAGGCCGCGCTCGAGGCGCATCGGCTGGCTCAGCAGCGGCACCCGGATCTTGCGGGCCTTGCCGTCCACCTCGGTGCGGCCGGCCAGGAAGCCCCAGCCGCGACGCAGCAGCCGCTCCTCGCGGTGCAGGGCGTCGAGCGCGGCGAGCCGGTCGATCTCCTTGCGGCGGCGGGTGCGGTCGGTGTCGTCGAGCCAGGCGAGCGACTGGCCGCCTCGGGTCACGTCGAGCACCCGATCGCCACCGGCCGGCGCCAGCTCGGCGAGGACGGCGAGGACGGTGGAGGGGTGCATGACGGCCGACAGTACCGTCTCCGCGCATCCGTCAGGATTTGGCAGATCGGCTCCGCCGAACGGTTATTCCGGCCCGGCTCGCGGTCACTTAGCGTCGTGTTCGTGGCCATCGCGCACATTGTCGTGCTCACGGCGGCGTTGCTGACGCTGGCGTGCTTGCCGTGCGTCGTGGCGGCCGTGGTCTGCGCCGACGACCCTGTCCGGCATCGCTGGTGGACGAGGCGGGGCCGGCGTGACCTGCGGGCGCTGCGGCGGCTCGACCGTGCCCTGCGCAAGGACGCGTCGCCGCTCGCGACGGCCGACACTCTGGACAAACCGTCGATCGAGCAGATCGCGTACGACCTGCGGCGCCTCGACCATCAGCGGCGCGCCGGGCCCACCCAGCAGTCGGAGAAATGGCAGGACGCGGTGCTGCGCGCCTATGACCAGCGGCTGTGCCTGGCCTGCCAGGCGCTCGGGCTCAAGGAGCACCTGGAACCGCTCGAGGGCATGGATCGCGAGCTCGAGCGGCTGCGGGTGGAGAGCGAGTTGCAGGCCGCCGGGCTGGCCCTGCGCTAGCCGCCGGTCGGGCCGAGGGTCGCCGCCGCCGGTGTCGGGGCGGGCTCCTTGAGCTCGACGAAGATGCTCACGGTCTCGGTGTCGCCGATGTTTTCCCCGGAGTGCTCCTGCGCGCCGACCCAGCGCACGTCGCCCTCGCCCAGCTCGACCTCGACGCTGCGGCCGCCCGCCGAGATGCGGCGGCGGAACGACGACAACGTGACCATGACCGAGTCGGGGTGGGTGTGCGGCCGCGTGCTGTCCCCGGGCTTGTCCCGATATTTCAGGACCCGCACCCGGTCGTTCTCGAAAACGGTCTGATACAGCTCCGGGCTGACCTCGACTGGATCCATCATTTCGCCCCCTGCTCTCGAGATGGGACTCGAGTCCCATGGGACGACGGTACCATTATGGCGATGCGAGTACCATATGAAGCGACCGGCCGCCGCGACCAGAAGGCCCGCACCCGCGAGGCCCTGGTCGACGCGACCCGCCGCCTGCTGGCCGACGGGGTGAATCCCACCGTCGAGCAGGCCGCCGTCGAGGCCCGCATCTCCCGCACCACGGCCTATCGCTATTTCCCCAGCCAGCGGGCGCTGCTCCTGGCGGCGTACCCGGAAATCACGCGGCGTTCCCTGCTCCCCGAGGACGCGCCCGACGACGTGCCCACCCGGCTCGATCTGGTGCTGGCCGCGTTCGCCCGGGTCAACCTCGACTGGGAGCCCCAGCTGCGCACCTCGCTGCGCCTGTCGCTGGAGCCGGGCGCCGAGCAGCCCGTGCTGCGCCAAGGCCGGGCGATCACCTGGATCGAGGAGGCGCTGGCCCCGCTGCGGTCCTCGCACCCCCGGGTCGACGTACGGCGGCTGGCGATCGCGATTCGGGCCACCACCGGCATCGAGTCGCTGATCTGGCTGACCGACATCGCCGGGCTGTCCCGTGCCGACGCGGTCGCGTTGATGCGTGACTCGGCCCAGGCCCTGCTGGCGTCCTACACCGGCCAGGAGCGCAACGGCCGGTAATCGCCGTCGTTGCTCTCGACCAGCACGAAATCGTCCACCGTCCACGGCGGACTCGCGTGCCCGGCCAGCGCCGCCCGTACCGCGCCGTCGCCGCGATAGGTCACGGTCAGATGCGGCTGGTAGGGCCGCGAGTCCGACGGAAAGCCGGCATCGGTCAGCGCCGCTCGGACCCGCTCGCGAAGGCGACCCAGTGCGTCAAGCTCTCCGTCCACGCCTGCCCACGCGGCCGACCCGAAACGTCCACCCCCGGACAGCCGCAGCGAAAAGCTCCCCGCCGCGGGTAGTGCGGAGAGGACGGACGCCACGGCATCGATCGGCGCCTCGCCGAGGAAGACCAGCGTGACGTGCCATTTCGAGGGTCGGGTCAGGCGAGCGCCCGGGGGAAGCGCGTCGTGCAGCGCTCGGACGACCGGCTCGGGCGGGAAGACCGCGACGAACAGGCGGCTCAGGACGACTCGCGGGCCGCCGGGCCGCCGCCGAAGAGGACGTCGTCCCAGCTGGGCAAGCGCTTGCGGGGCTTGGCCTCATCGGTCTCGCCGCCCTGCTGGCCGGCCTGGCCCACCGTGCGCCGCGGGCGCAGCACCGCGAGCGAGGGCACGGCCGGCACCTCCTTGGGCAGGTCGGCGTCGTCGTCGAAGGCCGAGCCCGAGCCGCCGCCGAGCAGCGCCGCGGCGCCACCGGCCACGGGGCGCCGGGGCTGGTCGCTCTCGAGGCTTCGGCCGCCGCCGAGCGGACGGTCGAGCGAGGCGAGCAGGGCGTCGCGGCCGGACCGGATCGGGTCGCGGGTCGGGCGCTGCGTCGGGGCCTCGGCCGCGGGCAGGGTGTGCCCGCCGCGCGCCGGCTCGGCCGTGCGGGCCGGACCGGGGAGCCCGTGGCCACCGCGCTGCTCGAGGAACGTGCGCTCGGGAACCGGTTCCTGGCCGAGAATCTGCGTGGGCCGCTCGGCGCAGAGGTATTGCGCCATGTCGTCGTGCGGGGAGACGACCTGGCGTCCCTTGTCGAGGTCCCAGATGGCCTGGGCGGTCGCCTTGCCGGACGGCCAGGTGGCGACGATGCGCCAGGTGCCGTCCTCGCGGCGGAACGCGTCCCACGAGATTTTCTCGGTGTCGATGCCGTGCTGGGCGAGGCGGCTGTCGACCACCTCGGCGAGCGGCGCGCCCGAGTCGGACGTCTTCAGCCTCGTGCGGCGCGCGTGCTGGGCGAGCATGGCTCGTTCCTGCAGCACCGGACCGGCGTAGCGCAGCACGCGATCGACCGGCACACCCGCGATGCGGGCGACGTCCTCGGCGGACTCGCCGGAGCGGATGCGGGCCTGGATGTCGCGCGGGGAGAGGGAGGGCGGCACCTCGGGGGTCGTCACGGCCATGGGTGAGCCCGGGGGCGACACGTGCGGTTCGTGGGTGACCGCGCTGTTGATCCGGTCGTCGAGGGGGAGGGCCAGGAGCCGGCCGACCTCATCAGCGAGCACCAGGGCCTGACCGTCCTCGGAGAGGGCGACGAAGCGTACCGGCCGCATGCGTTGCCTCCGTCCCGTGGGCCTGCGTCGGGACCACGGTACGCGTCCCGCCACATCAATGGGGGATGACGCGCCGGTTGAATAGGGTCCTCATGTTTGCTAGGGCCGCTTGCCGCCTGGCCCGCCGCCGGTTTCTTCGCCGGCCGGGTCGATGCTGATCGTCAGGGTTGCGCGGTAGCCGTCGGTGACGGTGCCGGTCACTGTGGCCAGTTCCGTCACGGCCTTGTCGTCGCCGAAGACGTTGTCGGTGGCCAGGCTCACCTGCTTCAGGTTGGTCACGCTCTGTGCGTACCCGGTGGTGGCGTAGACCGCGTCGGAGACGTCCTCCGGGAGGGCGATCTGCGACGTCTTCACGATCGGGCCGTCGCCGCTGGTCGCGTGCGCGACCGACGCGTACACCTCGAAGTGGATGTGTGGCCAGCGGCCGGAGTAGCAGGCCGGGAAGATGCTGGTGAAGGTCGCCGTGCCGGTCGCGTCGGTGGGTTGTATGCCGCGCAGGTAGTTCTGCTCGGTGACCCCCGTCGAGTACAGCGAGTAGTTGCCGCCCCGGTCGCAATGCCAGGCGTAGACGGCCGCGCCGCTGATCGGCCGGCCGGACCGGTCGTTCACCACGAGTGAGAATTCGAGCGGCACCCCGTCCGCCACGCCGGAGGCGGCGCCGCCGAACGTGGGCCGGATGTCCTTGCGCACGATCCCGTCGAGCGTGCGCACGTCCGGCCCGTTCGACCCGTCCGCCGGGTACGGTCCGGCGGTCTCCGACACGACCTCGGCCCGGCCCGACGAACCGGCGCCGGACGAGCCCGAGCCGGAGCCGGACGGCGAATCCGTGCAGGCGCCGAGGGCGGCCAGCGTGCCGGCGCCGCCCAGCATCGCGAGCAGCTGGCGCCGGTCGAACCGCAGCCCCTGGTCGTGGACGCGGCGCACGAACGCCGCGTTGTCCGGATCACCCATACGGACAGTGAAGCTCGTGGAGCTGTGCGGAGCCTATGAAAGGCGTTCGACCACGTAGTCGATGCAGGCCGTCAACGCGGTCACGTCCGTCGGGTCGACCGTGGGGTAGAGGGCTATCCGCAGCTGGTTGCGGCCGAGCTTCCGGTACGGCTCGGTGTCCACGATGTCGTTCGCCCGCAGCACCTTCGCGATCGCCACCGCGTCCACGCCCTCGTCGAAGTCGATAGTCGCCACGGCCGCCGAGCGGAGGGCCGGGTCGGTGACGAACGGGGTCGCGAACGAGGAGCGGTCGGCCCAGCCGTAGATCGCGGCCGCGCTCTCGGCGCTGCGCTTGACCGCCCAGGACAGCCCGCCCTGCGCGTTCATCCAGTCGAGCTGCTCGGCCGCGAGGAACACGGTGGCCAGTGCCGGAGTGTTGTAGGTCTGCTCGAGGCGGGACTGCTCGATGGCCGTGACCAGGTCGAGGAACTGCGGGATGTACCGGCCGCTCGCCTTGATCTCGTAGGCCCGGGCGATGGCGGCCGGGGACATCAGCGCGAGCCAGATGCCACCGTCCGAGCCGAGCGCCTTCTGCGGGGCCAGGTAGTACACGTCGGTCTCGCGCACGTCGACGTCGAGGCTGCCGCCGCCCGAGGTCGCGTCGGTGAGCAGCAGCGCACCCTCGTCGGCGCCCGCCACCCGGCGCACGGGCACGGCCACGCCGGTCGACGTCTCGTTCTGGACCGAGGCGTACACGTCGACGCCGGCCTCGGCGGTCAGGAACGCCGCCTGCCCGCCGGGCGCCTTGTGCACGGTCGGGTCGCTCAGGAACGGCGCGTCGGCCGCGGCCTTCGCGAACTTGGCGCCGAACTCGCCGAACTCGGCGAACTGGGCCTTGTCGCGGATCAGGCCGAAGGCGGCGACCTCCCAGAACGCGCTGGTGCCGCCGTTGGCCAGGATCACCTCGTAGCCCGCGGGGAGCGAGAAGAACTCGGCCAGCCCGCGGCGCAGGCGGGCGACCTGGTCCTTCACCGTGCGCTGCCGGTGGGACGTGCCGAGGTATGTGCGTGACACCGCGGACAGGGCCTCGACGCCCTCGGGTCGCACCTTGCTGGGGCCCGAGCCGAAGCGTCCGTCGACCGGCTTGATCTCGTCGGGAATGCGGATGTCAGTCACGGTCACCCATTATGCGCGAGCGCCGGCCAGCCCTCGACCTCGTTCGGTTTGCGCGGGGCCGGCCCGACGTACTGGAGGCTGGGCCGCAGGATCCGGCCGAGCCGCTTCTGCTCGAGGATGTGCGCGCTCCATCCGGCCACTCGGGCGCAGGTGAACATCGAGGTGAACATGTGCGCCGGCACCTCGGCGAAATCGAGCACGACGGCCGACCAGAACTCCACGTTGGTCGCGAGCACCCGGTCGGGTTTGCGCGCCCGCAGCTCGGCGAGCGCGGCCCGCTCGAGCGCCTCGGCGACCTCGTAACGCGGCGCGCCGAGCTCGCGGGCGATCTGCCGCAGCACCCGGGCGCGCGGGTCCTCGGCGCGGTAGACGCGGTGGCCGAAACCCATCAAGCGCTCGCCGCGGTCGAGGACGCCCTTCACGTACCCCTCGGCGTCGCCGCTGCGCTCGACCGCCTCGATCATGTGCAGCACCCGCGAGGGCGCGCCGCCGTGCAGCGGGCCGGAGAGGGCGCCGATGCCGGCCGAGATGCAGGCGGCCACGTCGGCGCCGACCGAGGCGGCGATGCGGCAGGTGAAGGTCGACGCGTTGAGCCCGTGCTCGGCGGCGGAGATGAAATAGGCGTCGACGGCCTTGACGTGCCGGGGGTCGGGCTCGCCCCGCCAGCGGCGCATGAACCGCTCGACGATCGTCTCGGCCTTGTCGATGTCCTTCTGCGGCACGGCCGGCAGGCCGAGCCCGCGGGCGGCCTGGGCGACGAAGGAGAGCGCGGTCACCGAGACCCGGGCGAGGTCGCGGCGGACCTGTTCGTCGTCGATGTCGAGCAGCTGGCGCAGCCCCCAGTACGGCGCGAGCATCGCGACGGCGGACTGCACGTCGACCCGGATGTCACCGGAGTGCACCGGCACCGGGAACGGCTCGGCCGGCGGCAGGCCGGGACCGAATTTCCCGTCGACCAGCAGGCCCCACACGTCGCCGAACGAGACCTGGCCGATCAGGTCCTCGATGTCGACGCCGCGATAGCGCAGGGAGCCCCCCGCCCGGTCGGGCTCGGCGATATCGGTCTCGAACACGATGACGCCCTCGAGGCCCGGCTTGAAATCGGACACGGAACTCAATTGAGACAGGGCTCCCCTGCGAAGAAACGCTATGAGTGTTTCATATTGCCCGCCTGATGGTGGCGATGCGATGTGCTCTGGACGACACCCATCCTTGCCGAGCTGACGTAAGGCCCGCTCGGACTTACGGTCGTTGTTGGCCGAAAGTCATCAGGGAGCGCTCGTGACCGTGGAACCCCCCTCGCCCGCATCGATGCGTCGCGACTACACCGAGCGTGGTGCGCTGCTCGAGGCCGATCTCGCGGCGAGCTGGACGGACCAGTTCGCGGCCTGGTTCGCCGACGCCGCCGCCTTCGGCCTGCCCGAGCCCAACGCCATGATCGTGGCGACCGCGAGTGGCGAGGGTCACCCGTCGGCGCGCACGGTCCTGCTCAAGGAGTACGACGAGCGCGGCTTCGTCTTCTTCACCAACTACGAGTCGCGGAAGGGTTCGGAACTTCGCGAGAACCCGTACGCCAGCCTGGTCTTCCCGTGGTTTCCGATGCAGCGCCAGGTGATCGTGGCCGGCGCCGTCGAGCGGGTGTCGCGGGCCGAGACCGAGGAGTACTTCGCCTCCCGGCCGCGTGGCTCGCAGCTCGGCGCGTGGGCGAGCCCGCAGTCGCGGGTGCTGGCCGGCCGGTCCGACGTCGAGGCGGGTCTGGCCGCGGCGGTCGAACGTTTCGGGGACGGACCGGTGCCCGCGCCGCCGCACTGGGGTGGCCTGCGGGTCCTCCCCGAGACCGTGGAGTTCTGGCAGGGGCGGGCCAGCCGCCTGCACGATCGACTTCGCTTCCGGCGTACGGCAAAGGGGTCTTGGGTTGTGGAAAGGCTGGCCCCGTGACGGAACTGGTCGTCGAGGAGGGTGAGCGCAAGTCCTGGATGATCGACGTCCGCCCGCTACGGGTCCCGGCCTATCGCCGCATGTGGATCGGCAACGGGGTGTCGTTCTTCGGGTTCCAGTTCACCTCGGTGGCGGTGCCGGTCCAGATGTACCAGGTCACGCACTCGTCGAGCTGGGTGGGCCTGCTCGGCGTGGCCGGCCTGATCCCGCTGCTGATCTTCGGGCTGTGGGGCGGCGCGGCGGCCGACGTGATCGACCGGCGCAAGCTGCTGATCGCCAGCTCGATCCTGGCCTGGGTGTCGACGCTCGGGCTGCTCGCCCAGGCCCTGATCGGGGTGCGCAGCGGCTGGCTGCTGCTCGCGCTGACCGCGCTGCAGTCGGCGGGCTTCGCGGTGAGCTCGCCGACCCGGCAGGCGATCGTGCCCCGGATCGTGCCGACCAGCATGGTTCCGTCGGCGAACACCCTGACCTACACGACGACGACCGCGGGCGGCGTGCTCGGCCCGCTCGCCGCCGGTCTGATCTTCGGCATCGCCACCACCAGCACCGGTGTGACCGTGGCCTACCTGGTCGACGCGGCGCTGTTCACGGTCTCGTTCTGGGCGACCTGGAAGCTGCCGCCGATCCCGCCGATCGTGCACCCCGAGGACGAGGACAAGCCCTCGGCCGGGATGCGCGGCATCATCGACGGCCTGCGGTTCCTGGTCACCCAGCCGGTGCTGCTGCTGTCGTTCGCGGTCGACATCATCGCGATGGTCTTCGCCATGCCGCGGGCCTTGTTCCCCGAGGTGGCGACCGACCGGTTCGGCGGCGGCGCGGCGATCGGCTGGCTGTACGCGGCGATCGCGATCGGCTCGGTCGTGGCCGGCCTGGCCTCGGGCTGGATCGGCCGGGTCAAGCGGCAGGGCGTCGCGCTGGTCGTGGCCGTGGTGGGCTGGGGCATCGCGATCGGCTTCTCGGGCCTGGCGCACCAGCTGTGGCTGATGGTGCTGCTGCTCGCCCTCGGTGGCGCGGCCGACCTGGTCAGCGCCGTCTACCGGCAGTCGATGTTGCAGACCTTCGCCCCGGACCGGATGCGCGGCCGGTTGCAGGGCGTCTTCATCGTCGTGGTGGCCGGTGGCCCGCGCCTCGGTGACCTGCGCGCGGGCGCCAGCGCGGCCCTGGTGGGAACCACCTTCGCGTGGGCCGGTGGCGGCTTCCTCGCGGCCGGCCTGGCACTGGGGCTGGCCGTGGCCTTCCCGGCGTTGATTCGTTACCGACCGCCAGTCCACCTAGAGGACCAATAGACCCGATAGTGTCCAAGCCATGACGAGTGTCGTGCCGGCGATTTCCGGAACTCAGTGGTCGATCGAGTCGGGCGGCGCCCGGGCGGTCGTGGTCGAGGTCGGTGGCGTGCTGCGCCACTACTCCGTCGGCGACGTGCAGGTGCTTGACGGTTTCGAGGCCGACGAGCTGTCGCCCGCCTCGGCCGGACAGATCCTGGCACCCTGGCCCAACCGGATCCGGGACGGCAAATACACGTTCGAGGGGCAGACCCACCAGCTGCCGCTGACCGAGCCGGCCCGGCACAACGCCATCCACGGCCTGACCAACTGGGCCCGCTGGACGCTGGTCGAGCAGGCCGCCGACGCGATCACCCTCGAGTACGAGCTGCCGGCCCAGGTCGGTTACCCGTGGTGGCTGACGCTGCGCACCCGCTGGCAGGTGTCGGCCGAGGGCCTGCGCTGCGAGCAGGAGGTCGTGAACAACAGCCCGACCGACGCGCCGTGGGGTTACTCGGTCCACCCGTACCTCCAGCTGCCCGGCGTCGCCGTGGACGACATCCTGCTGCACGTGCCGGCCAAGACCCGCATCGTGGCCGACGGCCGCCTGCTGCCGATCGGCGCGAAGAGCGTGGCCGGCACCGAGTACGACTTCACCGAGGCGCGCAAGATCGGCGACCTCGTGCTGGACACCACGTTCGGCGACATCGAGCACGACGCCGCCGGGATCACCGAGGTCACCATCGCCGACCCGTCCTCGCCGGCCAGGGTCGTGGTCTGGGCCGACGACAAGTTCAAGTACTGGCAGATCTTCTCCGGCGACACGCTGCACGACGACCGGTTCCGCCGCTCGGTGGCGATCGAGCCGATGACCTGCCCGCCCGACTCGTTCCGCACCGGCCGCGACCTCGTCGTGCTGGCCCCGGGCGAGAGCTGGACGGCCAGCTGGGGGATCAAGAGCTGATGGAGTTCGCCGAGGTCGTCCGCAAGCGGCGGATGGTGCGCACCTACGACCCCGACCGGCCCGTGCCGCGCGAGGTGGTCGACAAGATCGTCCAGCACGGGCTGCGCGCGCCGAGCGCCGGGTTCTCCCAGGGCTGGGGCTTCCTCGTGCTCACCGAGCCGGCCGACCGCGATCTCTACTGGGCGGTCACGACGGGCGGCGACGCCGAGCCGGTATGGCGCGGCGACTGGCTCACCCGGATGCGCAACGCCCCGGTGATCGTCGTGTGCCTCGCCAACAAGTCGGTCTACCTCGAGCGGTACGCCCAGCCGGACAAGGGCTGGACCGACCGGTCGGAGAGCCACTGGCCGGTGCCGTACTGGGACATCGACACCGGGTTCGCGGCGCTGCTCATGCACCTGAGCGCCGTCGACGAGGGCCTCGGCTCGTGCTTCTTCGGCATCCCGGTCGAGACGGTCGCCGACTTCAAGAAGGCGTTCGGGGTGCCCGGCGAGTTCAACCCGATCGGGACGCTCTCGATCGGCTACCGGGCGCCGGACAAGAGGTCTCCGTCACTGAAGAGGGGGCACCGCCCGGTAGACGAGGTAGTGCATCATGGCCGATGGGCCGGGCTAGGCTAGCCGGTAACTCGAGGTTCTCGGAGCAGGGTTTTTCGGAGAGGGGGCACAACCCGACGTGATTTTCAAAGCGGTCCGGGACGGGGCCCCGTACCCCGATCACCACACCACGCTCAAGGCCTGGGCCGAGATCCCGCCCCGGCCGATCCGCCTGGCCGATCTGATCACCACCAAGCGCGAGCTCGCGCTGGACAAGCTGCTCGCCGAGGACTCGACGTTCTACGGCGACCTGTTCCCGCACGTCGTGGAGTACCAGGGCGCTCTCTACCTCGAGGACGGCCTGCACCGCGCGCTGCGGGCGGCCCTCCAGCAGCGAAACCAGATCCACGCCCGGGTCCTGGTCGTCGAGGGCTGACCATGGCCGTGGCCCCGCTCGACCTGCTCGATCTCGACACCCTGCTGACCGACGAGGAACGCGACATCCGGGCGCTCAGCCGCCGGGTCGCCGACGACCGGGTCCGGCCGTACGTCGCCGAGTGGTTCGAGAGCGGCGCCACGCCCGTACGAGATCTGGCGCTTGAATTCGGGAAACTCGGCCTGCTCGGCATGCATCTGACCGGGTACGGCTGCGCCGGCGCGTCCGCGGTCTGCTACGGCCTGGCCTGCATGGAGCTGGAGGCGGCCGACTCGGGTGTCCGCTCGCTGGTCAGCGTGCAGGGCTCGCTGGCGATGTACGCGATCTGGAAATACGGCTCCGAGGAGCAGAAACAGCGCTGGCTGCCGGGGATGGCGGCCGGCGAGCTGCTCGGCTGCTTCGGGCTCACCGAGCCCGACCACGGCTCCGACCCGGCGAACATGGCGACCCGGGCCCGTCGCGACGGCGCGGACTGGGTGCTCACCGGCGGCAAGATGTGGATCACCAACGCCCCGCTCGCGGACGTCGCGGTGATCTGGGCGCGTTCTCCGGAAGGCGTGATCGGGTTCGCGGTGCCGACCGATACGCCCGGATTCTCCGCCCGGGAGATCAAGCACAAGATGTCGCTGCGGGCCTCGTCGACCGGCGAGATCACGCTGGATGAGGTACGTCTCCCGGCCGATGCCCAGCTTCCCTCGGCGGCCGGCCTGAAGGCGCCGCTCTCCTGCCTCACCGAGGCCCGATTCGGCATCATCTGGGGGGCCTTGGGCGCGGCTCGTGACTGCCTGTCGACCGCGCTCGACTACGCGGGCTCTCGCGAGCAGTTCGGCCGCCCGATCGCCGGCTTCCAGCTGACCCAGGCCAAGCTGGCCGACATGGCCCTCGAGCTGCAGAAGGGCTTCCTGCTCGCGCTGCACCTGGGCCGGCTGCGCGACTCGACCGGCGCGCTGCGGCCCGAGCAGGTGAGCGCCGGCAAGCTCAACAACGTGCGCGAGGCGATCAAGATCGCCCGGCAATGCCGCACGATCCTGGGCGGGAACGGCATCAGCGGGGAGTACCCGATCATGCGGCACGCCGCGAACCTGGAGAGCGTGCTCACGTACGAGGGAACTTCGGAGATCCACCAGCTGGTGATAGGCGAGAAATTGACCGGTTTGAGCGCCTTCGCGGGCTGAGCGGATGCGGGTGTCGTACCCCCCTCGTACCGTGTGGGTATGGCCCAGTCACCGGATGTCGATGAACCCACACGGGAGTACCCGTCGGTTCCCGATGAGTCCCCGCCGGCTGTCTCCCCGGACCCCGACCCCCCACAGAAGAGCATCGTCGCCCGCGTCCTGATCTTCTTCGGCGTGGTCTTCGCGGTGATCGTCGCGGCCTGCTTCGGGCTGCGCTCGCTGAACGTGCTGCCCTCCTTCGACAACCCGTTCGACAAGCAGACGACCGACCGCAGCCAGCCCGTGCTGCTGCAGTCCATGCGCGACCTGAGCCGTTACGTCGCGGCCGACGGCACCTTCCAGGTGATCGTCGACCTGCAGGACGACCGGAAATACGTCCCCGACTGGCTGATCAACCGGCGCATCCTGTTCGTCGGCTCCGGCACCGTCGAGGAGTACGTCGACTTCTCCGCCCTCTCCGACAAGGCGCTCGAGGTCGACAACGAGAAAAAGACGATCAAGCTGACGCTGCCGCCGCCGCAGCAGGGCGACGCCGCCCTCGACCTGCAGAAAAGCTACGTCGTCGAGGAGGACCGCGGCCTGCTGACCAGCATCGGTGACGCGTTCAAGAGCGATACCGACAAGCAGCAGCGGGTCTATCAGCTGGCCCAGCAGCGCATCACCGAGGCGGCCCGCGGCAGCGGCCTCGACCAGCGGGCGAGAGACAACACCCAGCACATGCTGGAAAGCCTGTTCACCCGTCTCGGCTACACGTCGGTGACGGTCACGTTCACCACGCCTTGAGCCGTCGCCGGCTCGCGCCCCGATCAACGGGACGCGAGCCGGTCGGCGGGCCTCACTCGTTGGGCATGAGGGCCCAGAGGATGAGGTAGATGACGAATTGCGGCCCGGGCAGCAGGCAGGAGAGCACGAAGATCAGGCGAACCACGCCGGACGAGAGTCCGAAGCGGCGGCCCAGTCCGGAGCAGACCCCGGCGATCCAGCGGTCGTCGCGGGGGCGGGCGAGGCGGCGGGTCACGATCACTCACTCCTTCACTTGCTGTCGTTTCCTTGACGGTAGGGGCGCCGCGATCCGCTTCCCTCGGCCCCGAGAGGGAGATGGGCCACTCGATTCCCGTAAGGGTGACCCGTACCCGAACGACACTCGCTGTTAACCTGGACGCCGATTACGGACCCCTGGCAAGGCGGTGATAGTTCCGTGACGCTGGCCGTCCTCTCCGCCGGCAGCGGCAATGCTCTCGACCCGAGTGACGCCACCCGGCTGGAGAACGACCTGGTCACCGCACTGCGGGCGGCCGGCGCCTCCGAGGTCGAGCGACTCGGCGACCCCGTGCGCCTGCGCGAGATCTCGCGCCGCGCGCACGACGCCAACCAGCGGGTCCTGATCTGCGCCGACAACCTGGTCGCCCACCCCAGCCTCCTGCGCACGCTGGCGACCGAGCCGGGCGGCCGCAGCACCGCGCTGGTCATCGCCGATCCGGCCGGTGACCTGCGCGACGAGCGCGGCAAGCTGGCGCCGGCCGAGCCCGGCGCCGGCACGGTCCGTTACCTGGGCGCCCTCTGCGTCGCCCCGGCCGACCTGCCCAGCCTGGAAAAGGTCGCGGACCGCCCCGACCTGCTGGCCGCCCTGCTCGACGCGGGCGTGGTGCCGGTCGCCACCTCCGTGCGGCTGCTGCGCGCCACCCAGGTGCACAACCATCAGGAGCTGCGGGCGGCCGAGGCCGAGCTCGCCGCCGTCGACGAGGACGCGGCCCGGCTGCGCCTGGCGGTCAAGGAGAAGGACGACTTCTTCACCACGTACGCGGTGAGCTCGTGGTCGCCGGTCGTCACCCGCGCCGCGGCCCGGCTCGGCCTGTCGCCGACCGCGGTCACCTGGCTGTCGGTGCTGCTCGCGGGCCTGGCCGCGCTCGCCTTCTGGCAGGCGTCGCGCCCCGCGATGATCGCCGGCGGCGTGCTGCTCTACCTCGGCTTCGTGCTCGACTGCGTGGACGGCCAGCTCGCTCGCTACACCCGCACGTTCGGCGCCTTCGGCGGCTGGCTCGACACGATGGCCGACCGCGCGAAGGAGTACGCCGTGTACGCCGGGCTCGCGGCCGGCGCCGAGCGCGTCGGCCTGCCGTACGCCTGGCCGCTGGCGATCACCGCGATCGTGCTGCAGACCGTCCGGCACATGACCGACACCTGGTACGGCGCGCTGCACGACGAGGCCGCCTCCCGGCCGCGTCCGCAGGCGACCGGCGGGGTCGGCGCCCGGCTCAGTGCCGCCTCGACCCGGGTGCAGGGCGAGACCGGCTCGGCGGCGTACTGGCTGAAGCGGATCGTGGTCTTCCCGATCGGCGAGCGGTGGGCGCTGCTCGCCGTGCTCGCGATGCTGACCAACGGGCGGGTCGCGCTCGCGGCCCTGGTCGGCGTGGGGTTGCTCGCGTTCGTGTACACCCTGGCCCTGCGCTCCCTGCGCTCGCTCTCGATGCGGGTCGGCGTGCTCGACAAGGTCGACACCCTCCGGTACCGGGACGACGGCCCGCTCGTGCGTCACCTGCTCGCCCCGGCTTCACCGATCCTGCGGGCGCCGCTGGCGTTCGCCGCGCTCGCGGCCGTGGCCGCGCTGGCCCTCGTCGTCTCGCTGCTGCTGGGCTGGATCGACGCCCCCGCGCCGGCCGCCGTCGGCGTCGTCGCGCTGCTGATCCTCGCGGCCGGCATCCCGGCCCGCGCCCGGCACGACGGCCCGCTCGACTGGCTGGTCCCGGCCGCCCTGCGCGCCGCGGAGTACCTCTTCGTCGTGGCGGTCGGCCTGATCGGCTCGGTTCCGCCGCCGGTCGTGTTCCTGCTTTTGTTCACGCTGGCGCTGCGGCACTACGACCTGACCGCCCGGATGGAGAAGAGTGCTCCGGGCGCCCAGCGCGCCGCGCTGTTCGGCTGGGACGTGCGGATCGTGGTGCTCGCCGGGTTCGCTCTCGGCGGGCACGCGACCCTCGGCGAGGCGGTCCTCGCCGCCGTGGTGGGTGGCTCGTTCCTGGTGACCGCAATAGTGGACTGGCGTCGATCGTGACCTTTCTGAGCATCGTTCTGCCGGTCTACCGGGTGCAGGGCTACCTGCGGCAGTGCCTCGACTCGGTGCTGGAGCAGTCCTTCGACGACTTCGAGATCGTGGCGGTGGACGACCGCTCGCCCGACTACAGCGGCGCGATCCTGGCCGAGTACGCGACCCGCGACCCGCGGGTCCGCGTGGTCACCTCGCCGGAGAACGTCGGCCTCGGCCGGGCCCGCAACCTGGGCCTGTCGCAGGCGCGGGGCGAGTACGTCTGGTTCCTCGACAGCGACGACTGGCTCGCCACCGGCGCGCTCGCCGCGGTCGCGGCCCGGCTGCGCGCCACCGACGCGGACGTGCTGGTGGTGGGCTGGGACCGGGTGCATTGGGACGGCCCGGTGCAGAAGGGCTCAGCCAGGACGCTGCTCGCCGACGCGCCTCCGGTCTTCTCGGTCGACGAGTGGCCGCAGGTGCTCGACGTCCTGCACGTGGCGTGGAACCGGGTGATCCGGCGGGACCTGCTCGAGCGGCTCGGCCTGTCCTTCGAGGCCGGCTGGTACGAGGACGTCTCGTTCACGTTCCCGCTGATGCTGGCCGCTCCGCGGATAAGCGGGCTGCCGCGCACCTGCGTGCATTACCGGCAGCGGCGCACCGGGGCGATCACCAGGACCGTCGGCGACCGGCACTTCGAGGTCTTCGAGCACTGGGAGCACGCGCTCACGCTCTGCGCCAAGTACGCGCAGACCAGCGACAAGGTCCGCGGGCTGCTGTTCCGCCGGATGCTCTGGCACCTCATGCGGGTGCTGCGGCACGACACCCGGGTCCTGCCCGCGTCGCGCCGCCGCTTCTTCGCCCAGATGTCCGAGATGTATCAGCGGCACCTGCCGCCGGCGGGCTTCCCGTCGCCGGGCGGCGGCGAGGGTCTGCGCTACCGCCTCGTGGCCCGCGGGTCGTACCGGACGTTCCGCCTCGCCGAGTTCGCCATGCAGGCGGTCCGCGGGGTCCAGGGCGCGCTGGGCCGGCCGCGCCGCACCTTCGCCCGGCGGTCCCGGCAGGCGGCCGGCCGGCTCTACTACCGGTTCCAGCGGCTTCTCCCGGTCGATCGGTCGCTCGCGCTGTACGCCGCGTACTGGTATCGGGGGGTCGCCTGCAACCCGGCGGCGGTCGCCGCCAAGGCCGCCGAGCTCGTGCCGCAGGTGCGCGGGGTGTGGGTGATCGACCCGTCCCGGGTCGGCGCGGTACCGCCCGGCGTCGACTACGTGGTGGCCGGAACGCCGGCCTACTACCGCGCGCTGGCCCGTGCGCGCTATCTGATCAACAACGTCAATTGGCCGAATATGATGGTCAAGCGGCGCGCCACCACGCACGTGATGACCCACCACGGCACCCCACTGAAGGTGATGGGGATCGACCAGGTCGACTATCCGGCCGCGGTCCGCGACTCCGACTTCGCGGGCCAGATGCGCCGGGCCGACCGGTGGGACTTCAGCGTCACGGCCAACGCTCACACCACGATCGCCTGGGAGCGGGCGTACCCGTGCGGGTACGAGACGCTCGAGGTCGGCTATCCCCGCAACGACCGGCTCGCCACCGCGACGCCCGAGGAGACCGCCGCGATCCGCGAGGGGCTGGGCATCCGCCCCGGCCGCCGGGTCGTGCTCTACGTGCCGACTCTCCGCGAGTGGCTGCCGACGGGCGCCGAGGTGCTCGACGTGGAGCGGCTCGCCGACGCGCTCGGCCCCGACACCGTGCTGCTGGTCCGGAGGCACTACCTGGCCGTCGGCGACGATGAGGCCGATCAGACGCCGAGCGGCCCGGCCCGGATCGTCGACGTCTCCGGCCATCCGGTCGTCGAGGATCTCTACCTGGCCGCCGACGTGCTGCTGACCGACTACTCGTCGGCGATGTTCGACTTCGCGGTGCTCGACCGTCCACTGGTGATCTACGCGCCCGACTGGGCGGTCTACCGCGAGCTGCGCGGCGTCTACTTCGATCTGATCGCGTCGCCGCCCGGCCCGGTCGCCACCGAGTTCGACGGGCTCACCAAGATCTTCCGGGACGAGCGCTGGGACGACGAGGCGCGGGCCGCGTTCCGGGCGAGGTTTTGTTCCCTGGATGACGGTGGTGCGGCCGAACGCGTGGTTCGCCGGGTCTTTCTCGACCAGCGATAATCTGCCGTAATCGGTCCGCTACTGTGCGCAAATGGCACGTTCACCCGATGGCGGCATATCGATACTCCTCGTCAAAGTGAGCTAGATCGCCGGCCATCGTGGGATCGGGATCATTGCCAGCTTTCCCGGCAGGAGGTAGAGACGGTGTCCACCGTCTTGCTGAAGGACGTCACCAAGATTTGGCCCGATGGCACGGTTGCCGTCAATCACGTGAGTCTCGACGTGGACGACGGGGAGTTTCTCGTGCTCCTGGGCCCGTCCGGCTGCGGGAAATCGACGATTTTACGTATGATCGCCGGTCTTGAGGATCCCTCCGAAGGGGACATTCTGCTCAACGGCGACCCGGTGCTCGAATTGGCGCCGCGGGATCGCAGCATCGCCATGGTTTTCCAGGACTTCGCTCTTTATCCGCACATGTCGGTCAGCGACAACATCGGCTTTCCGCTGCGTTTGTCCGGTATGGAGACTGGTAACCGAATCGAGCGAGTTGGCGATGTGGCAAGCGCTCTCGGCATCGGCGACGTGCTCGGCCGCAAGCCCAGCCAGCTCTCCGGCGGCCAGCGCCAGCGCGTCGCCATGGGCCGCGCCATCGTGCGCCGCCCCGGGCTGTTCCTGATGGACGAGCCGCTGTCCAACCTCGACAGCGGGCTGCGCGCCGAGCTGCGCGCCGAGATCACCGGCCTCACCCGCGAGCTCGGCGTCACCACGATGTACGTGACGCACGACCAGGCCGAGGCGCTCACCATGGCCGACCGGGTCGCGATCATGCGCAAGGGCGTCCTGCAGGACGTCGGCACCCCCACCGAGGTGTACGGCCGACCGGCCACCCTCTACGTGGCCGCGTTCCTCGGCGCCCCGCGGATGAACCTGCTCGAGGCGTCCGTCTACGTCCACCTCGACCAGTACGTCGCGCTGAACTTCGGCGAGCAGGCGCTGTACCTGCCGTGGAACGACCTGCGCGCCCGTGCCGTCTCGCACTACCACGGCGAGCGCATCGTGGTCGGCATGCGAGCCGAGGCGCTCACCCCGGTCTCGCCGGACGTGCAGGGCGACATCCTCCGCGGCCGGATCCGCTACCTCGAGCACCACGGGCACGAGTCGCTGGCGTTCCTCGACATCGGGGCGACCGCGATCGTCGTGGACGAGATGGGCACCGGCAAGCCCGACCCCGAGCCGAGCGGCACGCTGCGGCGCTTCGGCGGCGCCCTGTCGCGGCTCACCGGCCGCAGTGCTACCGGCGGCACGACGGCGCTGCAGGCCCCCGAGGAGCGCACCAGCGTGCTCGACCCGGGCCGGCACCACCGCCGCCCGGCCGAGCTGGCCGTCCGCCTGGCGCCCTATCCGGCCGTCACGCCCGGACATCCGCTGGCCGTCGCGGTGCGGATGGACATGCTGCACTTCTTCGACGAGCGCGGCGATCGCATCGACGTCGGCTGGAGGTGACGCATCTCTTCTGAGGTGCCCGGTGCCACCGGACGAGCACACCGCGTAGGCTGCACCACGGTGGAGGAGAGATTGGGCCAAAGCGTGCGTTCGGCTCCCGGTGCGGAGCCGATCGTGTTGTCCGCCTCGCCCCCCGACGCTTCCCGGCTCCTCGACCGGCGCTTCGGCCGGGACGAGATCGCCGTGGTGCGGCACGAGGTGTCCGGCCGGCTGGCCGCGGCGGGCCTCACCGGCGACCGGCTGCAGGGCTTCGTGCTCGCGGTCAACGAGGTGATCACCAACGTCGTGCTGCACGCCGGCGGGCAGGGCCGGGTGGTGCTCTGGCTGGCCGGCGGCTCGGCGTGGTGCACGGTGACCGACTCCGGCCCCGGCATCCCCGCGCACTATCTGCGGCAGCCCGAGGTGCCGGAGGCGTTCGAGGTGGGCGGGCGGGGCATCTGGCTCGCGCATCAGCTCTGCGACGAGGTGACGGTGGCGACCGGCCCGATCGGTACCACGATCGGCCTGCGGATCGTGCTGCCACGCCGGGCTTCATCAACTTGAAACAGCCGTTTTAACAGGGCGTAAAGCCCGCAGAAAATGTGAAGGCGCCCTTCGGGGCTCGCGGCGAGCCTCATGCGACTACATTGGGCGCGTGCTCGGACTACCTCCGCATGTGACTGCATGCCTTTTTGATCTTGATGGCGTGCTCACGCAGACCGCGCTGGTGCACAATGCCGCGTGGAAACAGACGTTCGACACGTTCCTTGAGACGTGGTCGTCACAGCACGGGCTTCCGTTCGTGCCGTTCGACTCCGGCGCCGACTATCACGACTACGTCGACGGCCGGCCACGTGCCGATGGTGTCCGCACCTTCCTCGCCTCTCGCGGTATCACCCTTCCCGAGGGCAGCCCGGACGACGGTCCCGACCAGCAGACCGTGAACGGCATCGGCAACAAGAAGAACGTCCTCGTCCTGCAGAAGATCAAAGAGGGCGCCGTCCAGGTCTATGAGGGCTCGGTGGAGTACCTCAAGGCCGCACGCGACGCGGGGCTCCGCCGCGCGGTCGTCTCGGCGAGCGCCAACTGCAAGGACGTGCTGGAGGCGGCGCACATCACCGAATTCATCGAGGAGCGCGTGGACGGTGTGACCGCCCGCGAGCAAAACTTGCCGGGCAAGCCGGCACCCGACACTTTCCTGTACGCGGCAAAACTGCTGGGCCTTCCTCCGGAGGCGTGCGCCGTCTTCGAGGACGCTCAGGCAGGTGTCGCCGCAGGTCGGGCCGGTGGATTCGGGATCGTGGTCGGCGTTGACCGCGTCGGGCAACGTGACGCTTTGTTGGAGCACGGGGCCGACATCGTTGTCACGGACCTGTCCGAACTCCTGAAGCGCTGAGCCACGATTCAGCGTTTATATCTTCACGACCTTCTCTTTCTCATTCGAGAGGCACCACCGTGATCCGTGAACGGGCATATCCCGTGGACCCCTGGCACATCCGGGAGACCCGACTGGACCTGGACCTGCTGGCCCAGTCCGAGTCGGTGTTCGCGCTGGCCAACGGGCACATCGGGATACGCGGGAACCTGGACGAGGGCGAGCCGCACGGCTTGCCGGGTACGTATCTGAACTCGTTCTACGAGCTTCGCCCGCTGCCGTACGCCGAGGCCGGATATGGATTCCCCGAGTCCGGCCAGACGATGATCAACGTGACCAACGCCAAGCTCATGCGGCTGCTGGTCGACGACGAGCCGTTCGACGTGCGGTACGGCGAGCTCCGCTCCCACGAGCGCGTGCTCGACCTGCGGGCCGGCACGCTCGAGCGCATCGTCGAGTGGGTCTCCCCGTCCGGGCAGGCGATCCGGGTACGCACCGTCCGGCTGGTCTCGTTCACCCAGCGCGCCGTGGTCGCCTTCCTCTACGAGGTGGAGCCGCTGGACGCCTCGGCCCGGCTGATCCTGCAGTCCGAGCTGGTGGCCAACGAGCAGCTGCCGCCGATGAGCAAGGACCCGCGGGTCGCCGCCGTGCTCGACCACCCGCTGCAGGCCGAGGAGATGCTCGAGCAGCGCACCGGCGGCCTGCTGGTGCACCGCACCAAGGCCAGCGACCTGCGGATGGCCGCGGCGATGGAGCACCTGATCGAGGCGCCCGGCAAGCACGCGATCACCACCGAGGGACACCCCGACTGGCTGCGCACCACGGTGGCCACCAAGCTCGAGCCCGGCCAGAAGCTGCGGGTGGTCAAGCTCGCCGCGTACGGGTGGTCCGGCAGCCGTTCGCTTCCCGCCATCCGCGACCAGGTGGGCGCGGCGCTCGCCAGCGCCCGGCTGGACGGCTGGGAGGGCCTCGTGGAGGCTCAGCGGGAATACCTCGACGCCTTCTGGGACCACTCCGACGTCAAGGTCGAGGGTGACCCCGAGGTGCAGCAGGCGGTGCGCTTCGGCCTGTTCCACACGCTCCAGGCCGGCGCGCGGGCCGAGCAGCGCCCGATCGGCTCCAAGGGCCTCACCGGCCCCGGCTACGACGGCCACACGTTCTGGGACGCCGAGACGTTCGTGCTGCCCGCGCTGACCTACACGCAGCCCTCGGCGGCCGCCGACGTGCTGCGCTGGCGGCACTCGACGCTCGACCTGGCCCGGGAGCGGGCGCAGACGCTGGGGCTGCAGGGTGCCGCCTTCCCGTGGCGGACCATCCGCGGGCAGGAGTGCTCGGCGTACTGGCCGGCCGGCACCGCGGGCTTCCACATCGGCGCCGACATCGCCGACGCGGTCCGCCGCTACGTGCAGGCCACCGGCGACTACGACTTCGAGCGCGAGGTCGGCCTCGAACTGCTGATCGAGACCGCCCGGCTGTGGCGCTCGCTCGGCCACCACGATCGGCACGGCCGCTTTCACATCGACGGGGTGACCGGCCCCGACGAGTACACGGCCGTGGTGGACGACAACGTCTACACCAACCTGATGGCCCAGCAGAACATGTTCACCGCGGTGGAGGCGGCCAAGCGTCACCCCGACCTGGCCCGCGCGCTCGGCGTCGACGACGAGGAGATGGCCTCCTGGCGGGACGCGGCGGCGGCCGTGCACATCCCGTACGACCGGGAGCTGCAGGTGCACCAGCAGTCGGAGGGCTTCACCCGGCTGCAGGAGTGGGACTTCGAGAACACGCCGCCGGAGGCCTACCCGCTGCTGCTCAACTACCCGTACTTCGACCTGTACCGCAAGCAGGTGGTCAAGCAGGCCGACCTGGTGATGGCGATGTTCATCCGCGGGGACGCGTTCACGCCGGAGGAGAAGGCGCGCAACTTCGCCTACTACGACGCCCGGACCGTCCGGGACTCGTCGCTGTCGGCGTGCATCCAGGCCGTCATGGCGGCCGAGGTGGGCCAACTCGAACTGGCCCACGACTATCTGGGCGAGGCCGCCCTGATGGACCTGCACGACCTGCACCAGAACTCGCGGGACGGCGTGCACGTCGCGTCGCTGGCCGGCACGTGGATCTCGCTGGTGGCCGGCCTCGGCGGCATGCGCGATTTCAACGGCCAGCTGTCGTTCGCGCCGCGCCTGCCCAGCCGGATCAACAACCTCGAGTTCTCGCTGCTGTGGCGGGGCCTGCGGCTGCGGGTGAACGTGACGGCCGACGACGTGACCTACTCGCTGCGCAACGGCGGCGGCTCGGCCCGGCTGGTGCTGATGCACCACGGCAAGGACGTCGAGGTGACCCAGGTGAAGCCGGTGACCGTGCCGATCCCGCCGGCCGGTCCGGTCGGCCCGTCGCCGTCCCAGCCGGCCGGTCGCGCCCCGGTGCGCCGGGCGCCCACCGAATGACCGTTAATGAATGAAGCCCCCGCGGATGACCGCGGGGGCTTCTTCGTTCGAGAGGGTTAAAGCATCGAGACGTGTACGTGGTCCTTGTGACTGCTGGCGCCGTGATAGGTGTGCCAGCCGGTCGCCGGGAACCAGATCTGCTGGAACCAGATGACGTAGTAGATGCCCAACCGGTCGGCGTTACGCACCAGGAACGCCATGAGGTTGTTGCCGTAGTTCTTCATGTCGGCGTTGTGCGCGACCGAGAACCCGCTCTTCTGCAGCGACCAGTCGCAGGCCCGGCCCTTGGGATGCTCGAACGGCCCGCCGTTGCGGTGACAGCCGACGAATCTATTGAAGCCCGCCTTCTTCACCTCTTGGTACATGTGCAATGTACGGGCGGTGATGCAACCGCTTGTCGTCGGATCGTCCACCGTGCATTTCTCGGGGGAGAAACCGCCGTCAGCGTTGCGCGGGGCCGGCGCCGCAATCTTGGACACCGCGTCGACCGAGCCGCCGGTGAGGCTTGTGCCACCGACCAGCGCGAGCGCCTTGTCGGCCGTGTCCTTCTGCTTCTTCATCGCGATCAGGTTGGTCTGCTGCTGCTTCACCTCGGCGTCGAGCGCGGCTTTTTTCGCGCTTACCTCGTCGATCGCCTCGTTGAGCTCGTGCAGCTTGCGGTCGTGCAGGGCGTTGATCTCCTCGAGCGAGACCGCCTTGGCCAGGAAGTCGTCCGACCCGTTGCTGCCGAGCAGGAAACTGGCCGTGCCGAGGTGGCCGGTCTGGTACTGCTGGGCGGCGATCGCGTTGACCTCGGGGATCAGCACGTTGCGCTTGGCCTCGGCCAGGTTGATCTGGACGGCCAGCTGCTTCTGGGTCGTGGTCGATTTCGCGACCGCGGCCTTGGCCTGCACAAACTTGCGGTTCGACGACTCGAGCACGTCGTTGAGCGTGGCGTTGGCCTCGATCTCGTCGCCCTTCTCGTCGGGCGTGGCCGACGACGACGAGGACGACGACGGGTCGTCGGGATCGGCGCTCGCGGGGGCGGCGGGCGCCGCCAGGAACGATGCAGCCACGAGCGGCGCCAGGGCGAGGGTCAGCCACCGGCGGGGGCGAACGGTCATCCAGGTTCCTTCCGGGTTACCGCCGACCGGGTTAGCTGACGGGTTCGGGACGGAAGCGATCCCTACCGCTCGCGCGGATTCACCCCAGAGAGACCATGGGTCCCCGGCTCGCCTCGCGGCGATTAGGCGGTGGTCTGCCGGCGCCTCGGGGGCGGCGCCTAGGTGGCAGAGCCGACGGAGAGTTTACCCGAGGTCCCGCGCGGCTTCAGGACTCAACGAATGCGAATGCGGTGATCCTTCGGCGACGTTCCGTAAGAAAGTGACGGCGGGTCATTGCGGAATTGCGCTGAGTACGAGAGCTGTCAATCAATCGATGTCATGGGTATCGTCGGTCGCGGTCCCCACCCGGGGATCGCCGCCTAATCGCCTTCGGGCGAGCCGGGGAACCATCGTTCTCCATTGGGGTGAATCCGCGCGAGCGGTAGGGAACTTCCGTCCCGAACCCGTCAGCTAACTCGGTCGGCGGCCGACGGAAGGAACTGTTGTGCGGAACATTTCTGTCCGCCGGCGATTAGTGGCAGCGCTTGCCCTGATCGTGGCCACCGCCGGCCTGGCCGTCACGGTCGCCGCCCCGGCGAGCGCCGCGCCCGGTGACACCGGCGACGATGGCGAGGGTGGCTCCAAGTCCCTGATCGAGCAGGTCGAGGCGGCCTCCAAGGGCTGGCTCGAGGCCAAGGCCGCGCTCGCCGGCAGCAAGAAGAAGCAGACCGAGCTGACCGCCAAGCTCAAGCAGCTGGACGCCGATCTCGGGCCTCAGCAGGCCGCGTTCGACGAGATCGTCCAGCAGTCGTACAAGACCGGCCGCCTCGGCCCGATGAGCGCGCTGATCACCGCGGGCTCGGCCGGTGGCTTCCTGGACCGGGCCGAGACGCTCGAGACGGTCGCGATGAAGCAGAAGCAGGTCATGGGCGACCTCCAGGCCACCCGCGACGGGCAGGCGACGGCGAAGGCCGCCATCGACGCCACCGTGCGTGACCAGCAGAAGCAGGTCAACCTCATGGCCAAGCGCAAGGCGCAGGCCGAGAACGCGCTGAAGGCCGCCAACGCCGGTCAGGACGACCCGCAGCCGAGCGACGGCGGCAGCAGCAAGGGCGCGTCCGCGTTCCAGGGTGGCAGCGGCATGGTGGACGACCCGACCAGCGGCGGCCAGATCACCCTGCGCATGCTCCACGCCATGCAGCAGGCCAAGGCGGCCGGCTTCACCCACTACGTGCACTGCTGGCGCGAGCAGAACAGCGGCGAGCATCCGAAGGGCCGGGCCTGCGACTTCGCGGCCGACACGGACGGCTTCGGCGGGGTCGCGACCGGCAGCAGCAAGACGTACGGCAACAACCTGGCCAACTACTTCATCAACAACTCGAGCAAGCTGGGCGTGCTCTACGTCATCTGGTTCAAACGCATCTGGCTGCCCAGCAGCGGCTGGAAGTCGTACAGCGGGGGCAACGGCGACCCGTCCAGCGACCACACCAACCACGTGCACCTGTCGGTGATCTGAGGCCCGGGAGGAGTACGGGAGCTACTTCTTCACGTAGCTCTCGTACTCCTTCATCACGTCCTCGGTCGGGCCGTCGGCCTTGATCACGCCGCTCTCGAGCCAGATGCTCCGCTCGCAGGTGTCGCGGATCGACTGCTCGCTGTGGCTGACCAGGAAGACCGTGCCGGCCTCCTCGCGCAGGTCGCGGACCCGCTGCTCGCTGCGCTTGCGGAATTTCGCGTCGCCGGTGGCCAGCGCCTCGTCGATGAGCAGCACGTCGTGCTTCTTGGCCGCGGCGATCGCGAAGCGCAGCCGGGCGCCCATGCCGGACGAGTACGTCCGCATCGGCAGCGAGCTGAAATCGCCCCGCTCGTTGATGCCGGAGAACTCGATGATGTCCTGCACCTGCGCCTTGACCTCGGCCGGGGTCATGCCCATGGCCAGGCAGCCGAGCGTCACGTTGCGCTCGCCGGAGAGGTCGTTCATCAGGGCCGCGTTCACGCCCAGCAGCGACGGCTGGCCGGCCGCGTAGATCGCGCCGCCCGGCTCCACCGGCAGCAGGCCGGCGATCGCCCGCAGCAGCGTCGACTTGCCCGAGCCGTTGGTGCCGATCAGCCCGATGGCCTCGCCCTTGTACGCCACGAAGCTGACGCCCTTGACCGCGTGCACCTCGCGGACCGCCGCGCTCTTGGTGCGGGTGACCAGGCGCTTGAAGCTGCTCACCGGCGAGTTCTGCGCGGCCGACACCGACCCGTGGATGCGGTAGATGATGTGCGCGTTGTGCGCGATGACGGTGGGGACCCGCTCCTCGTCAGCCACGGCCGTAACCCTTCTCTCCACGCCAGAAGTACGCGTACCCGCCGATGCCCATGACAATCGCCCAGAAGATCGCCAGGGTCCACAGCCGCATCGGCGTGCCGGCCAGCGTCACGTTCTCCATCAGCGCATGTCGCATCAGTTCGATGTAGACCAGCATCGGGTTCGCCTCGACCAGGGCCAGTTTCCACCCGTGCAGGTGCGCGGTGAACTGGGTGACCGGGTACAGAACGGCCGAGCTGTACATCCAGACCCGCATGATGAACGGGATGAGCTGGCGCAGGTCGTGCAGCGTGGAGCCGAGCCGGCCGACCAGCATCGCGAAGCCCGCGTTGAAGATCGTCTGGAGGATCAGGGCCGGGACAAGCAGCAGCCACTCCCAGGTGAGCGGCTCACCGGTGACCAGCACGATGGTGACCAGCACCGCCATCGAGGCGATCATGTTGCGCGCCTCGACCAGCGTGATCGAGAGCGGCAGGCTGGCCCGCGGGAAGTGCAGCGCCCGGATCAGCCCGAGGTTGCCGCTGATCGCCTGCACGCCGGCCTGCACCACCGACTGGGTGTAGCCGAAGATGAAGACGCCGGTGCACAGGTACGGGATGAAGTTGTTGACCCCGTGCTTCGTGTTCAGCAGCACGCCGAAGATCACGTAGTAGACGCCGGCGTTGAACAGCGGAGTCAGGACCTGCCAGATCATGCCCAGGCGGGTGGTGCCCAGCGAGGCGGCGACCTTGGCGCCGGCGAACTCCCAGATGAAATGCCGGTAGGACCAGATCTCCCGGGTGTACTCCGGCAGGCTGGGCAGTCGTCCGGCGGCGCCTAGTCCATGCTTCCGGGCCAGCTCCTGCGGGGAGGGCCCGGTGTAGGACTCGACGACAGTCGTCTGAGCCATGGGGTGGTGCTCCGATCTCGTCGGCCCGACGGGGGAATCGGGTCCTGGTGCTTTCCGCGAGAACACAACATTCAGCATGCCAAGCCGTTGCCGATGAAACGGGTTCGTATCGACGTGCCGTGAGATTATCCGACCAAACGGCGGAACGCAACCGTTACGTCCTGGCGTATAGTGACCGCGTGGCGACAGTGAAGCGTGCACCAGCCGGGGCCGCCGTGCTCCGTGGCGACATCACCGTGGCGATCCGCAACGCGGTCATGCAGGAGCTGGCCGATGTGGGCTATGGCCGACTCTCGATCGAGGCCGTGGCCCGTCGGGCGGGAGTGGGCAAGACCGCGATCTACCGGCGCTGGAGCAACAAGCTCGAAATGGTACTCGAGATTGTCTCCGACGTGGCGGGTCGCAGCGTCCCGCTGCCCGACACCGGCAGCTTCGCCGGTGACCTCCAGCTGCTCATGCTGATCGTAAGCAAGGCGCTCCAGCATCGGATCGCCTCCCAGATCATCCCGGACCTGATGGCCGAGGCCTCACGGAACCCGCAGATCGCCGAGACTCTCCAGAAGGCGTTGCGCACCCACCAGCAGGCGGTCGGCGACAAACTGATCGGCCAGGCGATCGCCCGCGGTGAGCTGCCCGAGGGCACCGACCCGGAGGTGGCGGTCGACCTGATCCTCGGCCCGCTCTACTGGCGGCTCGCCGTCGCCCGCACCCCGCTCGGCGACGACTACCTGGAGAAACTCATCACAGCGGTGGCCGGCGCCCTGCGGGCATCAAGCTGATCATCCGCGCGTTGCATCGCAGTAGCAGCAACCCAGCCGCAACCGGGACGCACTCGGTGATCGCCAGTCGCTGCCGAAGGTAGGGGCCATCGCCTGCCCCCGGACCCAGGAGCCGCCATGCGCCAGCACGCCGACGACCGCACCGTCCTGGACGCCACCGCCCTGCTCAAGCGTGTGATGGGTGGCAGGCCGGCCGAGCGCGGCGGGCATTCGCCCGCCAAGGTCAGAACCACGGCGCCGGTGGGGGTCTGGCTGAGCGAGGGCGGCACGGTCCGTCTCGACATCTTCGAGGACGGCACGTACGACGGACAGGTCGCCGGGCGTAAGCGCCACGCGCACGGCACCTATCACATCGACGGCTCGCTGATGACCCTGAGCGACGACTCGGGCCTGTTCACCCCCGTGACCCTCGGCGAGGGCGAGCTGGAGATGGCCGGGTACCACCTCAACCCGGCCGCCCGCTAGCTGATAGCTAGACGAGGGCCGGCGCCGCGCGCTCGGCGGTTCTCGCGGCCCGGGTCTCGAGGCGGAAGCTCACGACGGCGAGAGCCAGGCCGATCACGGCCAGCGCCACGCCGATCCAGGCCGAGGCGAGGTAGCCCCAGCCGGCCGCGATGGCCGCACCGCCCAGCGCGGCCCCGATGCTGTTGGAGACGTTGCTCGCCGACTGGTTGACCGCGGCGCCCATCAGCTGGGCGCCGGGCGCGACCGCGATCAGCCGGGCCTGCAGCGCCGGGCCGCTGAACAGGGTGGCCGCGCCGACCAGGAACGCACCGGCGATCAGGCCGGCCGGGTGGCGGGCGGCGAGGCCGAAGAACGCCACCGCGGCGATGATGGCGGCGAAGCCGAGCAGCACGCTGCGCTTGAGGTTGCGGTCGGCCGCGATGCCGCCGATCGCGTTGCCGACGGTCATGCCCACCCCCATCACCGCTAGCACCCATGGCACCGCCGAGGCGCTCAGGCCGGTCACGTGCGTGGTGATCGGCGCGATGTAGCTGTTCACCGCGAAGAAGCCGCCGAAGCCGATCGCGGCGACCAGCGCCGCCAGCCAGACCTGGGGGAGCCGGAAGGCCGCGAGCTCGTCGCGTGGGGAACCACCCGGCGCGGCGGCCACCTCGGGCACCACCGCCAGCACCGCGAGCAGGGTGATCGCGAAGACCGCGGCCACCGCGAGGTACGCGATGCGCCAGCCTGCCGCCTGACCGAGGCCGGTGATCAGCGGGACGCCGAAGATGTTGGCCGCGGTCAGGCCGCCCAGCACGATCGCGAAGCCGCGGCCCGCGCTGCCCGGGCCGAGCATGGCCGCGGCGAGCAGGCCGGCCGCGCCGAAGTAGGCGCCGTGGGCCAGCCCGGCGACGAACCGGCCGGCGAGCACGAGCCCGAAGGTGGGCGCGAGCGCGGACGCCACCGTGCCGATCACGAACAGCCCGAGCAGGCCCACCACCAGGCGACGGCGCGGCATCCGGGCGGTGAGCGCCGCGATGGTGGGCGCGCCCACGACCACCCCGAGGGCGTAGCTGGTGATCATCCAGCCGGCCTTGGCGACGGCGTCGGCGCTGGAGTGCGCGTACTCCGCCGGGAGCAGGTCGTGGGCCATGTCGGGCAGCAGGCCCATGGCCACGAACTCGGTGAGGCCGAGCCCGAAGCCGCCGAGGGCGAGCGCGAGCAGGGCGGCCCAGCGGCGGCCGGCGGTGAGCTTCTCCACGTCCTCGACTCTAGAACGTTCTAGGCCGTCGCGTTGTAGAACGTTCTAGTGATCACCGGTAAACTTCCCGGGCATGCGGGCAGGGGATCGGCGACCCACACTGGCCGACGTCGCCGCGGCGGCGGATGTCTCGATCGCGCTCGTGTCGATCGTGATGCGCGATGCCCCGGGCGCCAGCGCGGCGACCCGGCAGCGGGTCCTCGAGGTGGCCCGCCGTCTCGACTACCAGCCCGACAGCCGGGCCCGGCTGCTGCGCAGCGGCGAGAGCCGGCTGCTCGGCGTGGTCTTCGCCGTGCAGCATCCGTTCCACGACGACATGCTCACCGGCCTCTACGACGCGGCCGACAAGATCGGGTACGAGCTGACGCTCAGCGCCGTCACCCCGCGCCGCGACGAGCGCACCGCCATCGGCGGACTCCTGCAGGACCGGTGCGCCGCGCTGGTGCTGCTCGGCCCGCAGATCCCGGCGGCCGAGCTGGCCACGCTCGCGACCCGGCTGCCGGTGGTGTCGATGATGCGCGGGGTGCGGCACAGCGCGGTCGACGTGGTGCGCACCGACGACGCCCGCGGGCTGCACCTGGCGGTCGACCATCTCGTCGCGCTCGGCCACACACGGATCGCGCACGTGGACGGCGGGCGCATGGTCGCCTCGGCCGAACGGCGGCAGGGCTTTCGCGATGCGATGCGGCGACACGGCCTCGAGGCGTACGGGAAAGTGGTTGTGGGGGGTTATGGCGAGGAGGACGGCGCCCGCGCGGCCCGGGAACTGCTGATCGACCCGCCGACGGCGGTGACCACCTTCAACGACCTGAGCGCCACCGGGCTGCTGGACGGTCTGCGCCGGGGCGGCCTCGACGTGCCCGGAGACATCAGCGTGGTGGGGTACGACGACAGCAGTTTCAGCCGGCTCGCCCACATCGATCTCACCACGGTCGCCCAGGACATCGACACGATGGCCACGCTCGCGGTCTCCCGGGCCGTCGACCGGATCGCCGCCGCGCCGGTCGCTCATCGCGAGATCGTCATACCGCCCCGCCTGGTCGTCCGCGGCACCACGGCCCCACCGCCCCTCCCTCCCTAAGCACGTCCCTCCGCTTGCCGAACGGAAGAGGGGGTGGTCGGATGCGAGGCCGGGCGTTCGTGCTGGCGCTGGCACTTCCGTTCGGGCTGGTCGGCTGCGGCAGCACGCCGTCTCCGACCGCCAGCTCGTCGCCGACCCCGACCGGCGGGCCGTGGGTGCTCTTCCAGTCCGGAAGCCCGACGCCGAGCCCGCGCGGCTCCTGGTTCAACGGCACCCCGCCGGCCGGCCTGCCGTCGGTGTCGTTCCTGTCCACCAGTTCGGCGTGCACGATCGGCTGGCCCGACTCCGGCCAGGTGCTGATCCCGATGAACATCACGCCGGTGAGCGGGGGCTTCAAGGTCGAGTGGCCCTCCGCGTACGGCTCGTACTACCGCATCACGGCCGTGCCGCAGGGCCTGGTCGCCGGCCCCCAGCCCGAGCCCACCTGGCAAACCGTCACGGCCGGCTCCGGCTGCACCACCTCGGCCACGATCACCGGGCTGACGTCGGGCGCGCCGTACATCATCTGGCTGGACGCCCCGGACACCCCACGCGGGGCCGACGGCACCCGAAGCCTCTACAGCGGCAAATCCGGCGTCGTCAAACCCCTCTGACCGGGCCGGCCGATCAGGCGATCGCCGCGATGTCCCCGTCGTCGAAGTAGATGGCCTGATGGAGCCGACCGCCCAACGCCTCGGCGTAGCGTGCGATCACGTCCTGCCCGGAAACCTTGCCCTGCTCGATCTGTGACACGCGGCCCTTGGTGATGCCCATCCGCTCGGCGACCTGCTGATCGCCTGCACGCCGGCCTGCACCACCGACTGGGTGTAGCCGAAGATGAAGACGCCGGTGCACAGGTACGGGATGAAGTTGTTCCGCACGGTGCCCGGCCGCAGTTCCTTGAGGTTGGCCAGGGACGAGCCATCGATCCACTCCCTGACCTCGGCAACGACGTAGATGTCCCACTCGGTGCTAGTCACCAGGCAAGCGTAGGCACTGAGCAAGTGTAGGAAAAGCTATACCCAAGATTGGCTGGGCCCTGGTGGGTGTGTCAGGAGGCGATGGTGTTGCGGCCGCTGAATTTGGCGGCGTACAGGCGGTCGTCGGTGGCTCGGAAGAGGGCCTCGCCGGTCATGTTGGGGGTCAGGGTGGCCAGGCCAACGCTCACGGTGAGGCGGACGCCGGGGATTATGTCGGAGCGGGCCACGGCGGCGCGGATGCGTTCGGCTACCTCGCGGCCGACCTGGAGGTCGCCGCGGAGGAAGACCGTGAACTCGTCGCCGGCGTAGCGGACCGGGACGTCCTCGGCGCGGCAGTGGGCGCGCAGGATGCGGGCCACCTCGCGGAGCGCGCGGTCGCCGACCGAGTGGGAGTAGGCGTCGTTCACCGCCTTGAAATGGTCGACGTCGACCAGCAGGAGCACCAGCGGTGCGGTCAGGCGGCCGTTGTCGATGCGGTCGAGCAGAAGGTCGAAGCGGCGGCGGTTGCCGAGTCCGGTGAGCGGGTCGCGGAGCACCTCGCGCTCGGCCCGGACGCGGGCCGCGTCGGCCTCCTCCTGCTGGCGGGCCTGGCGCAGCATCGAGACGCGCTGCAGGCGCATCCGCCACAGCTCGCGGGTCTGGCCCTCGACCGCGTCGAACAGGTCGCGGCAGGCCTGGCCGCCGTCGATCGCCAGGGCGGTGAGGGCCAGCTCGAAGCGGATGATCGGTTTCTCGTCGGGGCGGCCGCCGAACGCGCACAGCTCGCCGGCCGCGACGATCTCGGTGCGGGCCTCGGCCAGGGCGCCCTGGGCGCGCAGGCTGATGCCGAGCGCCAGGTGGGCCATCCGGGCGTACTGGTAGCTCTCGGCCGCGCGCAGCGGCAGGATGGCGTCGCGGGCGATCTTTTCCGCGGGGATCACGTCGCCCAGCTTGGCCAGGGCGAGCGCCAGCATCGCGGCCGCGCCCACGTCGTCCGGGCGCTGGTCGGTGTACCGGCGGGTGATCTCGGCGCTGCGGCGCAGCCGTTCGCCGGCCTCGTCGTGCCGGCCGACGTGCTCGAGGCGCAGGCCCCAGTAGAGCAGCGTCATCGCGTGGACCAGGTCGAACGCGCTGGTGGCCTCGCTCAGCTGCTCGTAGCTCGCGGACGCGTTCTCGTACATCTCGGCCGCGGTGGCCGCCTCGGCGAACGAGCAGAGTGCGGAGATCCGCCGGTCGCGGCCGGGGTACGGGGCGTCCAGCAGCACGGCGGCCCGGGCCAGGTTGCGCATGGCGTCGACGTAGCGGGACCGGAGGACGTCGAAATGGGCGAGGTCGCACAGGGTCTTCGCCTCGGCCAGAGCGGAACCGGAGGCGCGGTGGATCAGCAGCAGTTCCTCGGCGAGCTCGGCGCCCTCGGAGTAGCGGCCCATGTGCAGGTGGGCGTACATCTTGCCCTGCATCAGGAAGGGGATGCTCTTGCGGTCGCCGCTGAGGCGGGCCAGCGTCAGGTACGCGTCGGCGGCCGCGATCGCCTCATGCCCGCGGCCGGTGTTCGCGAGGCGGTGCACCCGCAGCACGTACAGGTGCAATGGACCGAACGCGGTGACCGGGACCGGCAGGCCTTCCATGCGACCCAGTATCAACACATCCGGTCAGATCAACTACGGGTGGTGGCCGGTCCGTGTCGATGTTGAAGACATCGTTGATCGCTCATTTCGTGACATATTTGTCGAGGCCGTCCACCAGCATGGCGAGACCGAGCTCGAAACGCGCGTCGGCGTCGCCGCTGACCATCTCCCGGGCGTACTTGCGGATGTTGGGGTAAAGGTCGGCGGGAACCTGCTCGAAGTACGCCACGAGGTCGGTGTCGAGCTGGGCCACGAATGACTCCCGGTCGGTGCCGGACTCGGTGACCGCGCCGCGCCAGATCGACATCTCGTACGCGTCGGCGGTGATGTAGAGGAAGATCCGGTCCATCGCCCAGGCCGCGATCTGCGGCGGGACGCCGCCGGCCAGCATCATGCCGATCATGGCGTCCGAGGCACGAAGAGCGTTCGGCCCGGTGGGAATGGTGGCGAGCGCGGTCCGGGCCAGATCGTAGTGGTCGAGCAGGATCCGGTGGCTCTCGCGGGCCATCCAGAGAACCTGTTCCTTCCAGCGCGGAGCGTCCAGCGCGGGGATTTCGATCATGCCGCAGACCTCGTCGAACATGAGCTGGAGCAGCTCGTCCTTGTTCGTGACGTGGGCGTAGAGGCTGGACGGGCCCGTGTCGAACTCGGCCGCGATGCGCCGCATGCTGACCCCGTCGATGCCCTCGGTCTTCACGATCCGCAGGGCGGCCTGCACGATCTGGTCGCGGCCGAGCGGGTTCTTGGCGGGGCGCTGGGGGTTCATCGCCCGCCGGAGGAACGGCGACTCTTTCATCGTCGGATAACTTACTTGACGCGAACGGTGTTCGCCAGTAGAACAGTGTTCGTAGACGACGAACACTGTTCAGGGGGGACACCGATGGAAGCCGTACTCGACAAGACGGCCACCGCGCCCACCGCGTACCGATATCGGTGGGTGGCACTCTTCGTGATCCTGGCCGTCGAGGTCATGGACCTGCTCGACGCCCTGGTCACCAACATCGCCGGCCCGTCGATCCGCGCCGAGCTCGGCGGGTCGTACAGCCTGATCCAGTGGCTCGGCGCGTCGTACACGCTGGCCATGGCGATCGGCCTGCTCACCGGCGGCCGTCTCGGCGACATCTTCGGCCGCCGCCGGATGTTCCTGATCGGCGCGGCCGGTTTCACGCTCGCCTCGCTGGCGTGCGGGCTCGCCCAGACGCCCGCCCAGCTGATCGTCGGCCGGGCCGTGCAGGGCCTGTTCGGCGCCGTGATGCTGCCCCAGGGCCTCGGCATGATCAAGCAGATGTTCTCCCAGGAGGAGCAGGCCAAGGCGTTCGGCGCGTTCGGGCCGGTGATGGGCCTGTCCTCGGTGGGTGGCCCGATCCTGGCCGGCTGGCTGGTCGACGCCAACTACTTCGACTCCGGCTGGCGGATGATCTTCTTCATCAACCTGCCGCTCGGCCTGTTCGCGGTCTTCGGCGCGATCCGGTTCCTGCCCGAATTCAAGAGCGACAACCCGCCGCGCCTCGACATCCTCGGCGTGTTGCTCGCCGCGGTCGGCGCGTTCCTGCTGCTCTACCCGCTGGTGCAGGGCCGCGAGCTGGACTGGCCGGTCTGGTGCTTCGTGCTGCTGGCCGTCGGCATCATCGTCTTCGGCCTGTTCGCGCGGTACGAGACCCGTCGCGAGCGGCGGCGGCTCGACCCGCTGGTCACGCCCAGCCTGTTCCGCAAGCGCGCGTTCACCGGCGGCCTCGCGGTCGGCCTGGTCTTCTTCGCCTCGCTGATCGGCACCGGTCTGGTCTTCACGTTCTACCTGCAGATCGGGCTGGAGTACTCGCCGCTGAAGGCCGGCCTCACCACGCTGCCGCAGGCGCTGGGCACGGTCGCCGGCTTCATCGCGGCGGGCGCCGGTCTCGCCGAGAAGCTGGGTCGCAAGCTGCTGCTGTTCGGCACGTTTGTGATGATCGTCGGCACGGCGGGCTTCGCGCTGACCGTGCGGCTCGCGGGGGCCGGCATCACGCCGTACCACATGATCCCGTCGATGGTGGTGCTCGGCGCCGGCATGGGCCTGGCCATGGCGCCGTTCTTCAACATCGTGCTGGCCGGCGTCGACAACGAGGAGACCGGCTCGGCGGCCGGGGCGCTCACCTCGGTGCAGCAGTTGGGCGGCGCGTTCGGCATCGCGGTGCTCGGCACGATCTTCTTCGCGATCCTGCCGGGCCAGGTGGCGTCGCACGTGGACAACTCCTCGGCCGAGCTGCGTACGGTGCTCACGACCTCGGGCGTGCCGTCAGATGTCCAGCCGGCCGTCTCGACCGGGCTGCGTGACTGCCTGCGCGACCGCACCGCCGAGAACGACCCGGACGTGGTGCCGGCCAGCTGCCAGGGTGCGGGCGCACCGTCGCCGGAGGTTCAGGCGTACGCCGAGGAGCAGGTGCGCGCCGGATTCCAGGACGCGACGCTCCGGACCACCGGAGTGACGTTGATTCTGCTGATCCTCGCCTTCGGGCTGTCCTTCCTGCTCCCGAAGAAGGCACGGCCAGAAACCGAGGGCTAGGTCACCGGCAGGCCGGCGGCTCGCCAGGCGGCGAAGCCGCCGGCCAGGTCGGTGGCCCGGTGCAGCCCGAGATCCTGCAGCGCCGCCGCGGCCAGGCTGCTCGTGTAGCCCTCCTGGCAGGTCACGATCACCTCGAGGTCGTAGCTGTCGGCGAACGGCAGGCGGGCGTCGCTGCGCGGGTCGAGCCGCCACTCGAGGACGTTGCGCTCGATGATGACGGCGCCCGGGATCTCGCCGAACTCGGCCCGCTGCGCGGCCGGCCGGATGTCGATGAGGACCGCGCCACGACGCAGGGCGGCGGCCGTCTCGTGCGGGTCGACGCGGCGCAGGCGGGCGCGCGCGTCGGCCAGGATCTCGGCGATTCCGGCCGAGCCGGGCGGCGGCGTGAGCACGGAGGTCACCACTGCACCCCCGCCTTCTCGACAGTGAGCACCTCGAGGCCGCCCAGGCCGACGCGGTACCGCGTCATCGTGGACAGGGCCGGGCCGTACACGTGAATGCTGATGGCCGGCCGGGACGAGCGGTTGGTGATCCGGTGGATGTGGTGGCTGCCGAACCGGCGGCCGGACCCCTCGCCGAGCTCGCGACTTCTGAGACCCGCCGGGGCGATGACGGTGTCTTCGGTGAGCGTGCCGGTCAGGACGTGGAACGCGCCGCTCGAGCCGCCGTGGTCGTGCAGGTCGGTGCCTTGACCGGGCAGCCAGGTGAGCAGCCAGACCTCGTGGTCGTCGGCGACGTGGAGACGGTGGTACCACCGGTCGACCGGGTTGAAGCGCGGCGCCACGGGCCATTCCTCGGGCTCGGCGGCGTATCGGGTCGCGAGAGCGAGATGGTCGAGGCGAAGGTCGACGGCGGTCACGGCGAAGCTCCTCGGTCAGACTGCGTTGGTTAACCTATATTGCCTATCAGGCCTATAGGTTTACCGCAGAACGAGCCGCGCGGCTAGTGTGTTGGACACAAACGTTCAGCGGGTTGACCTGGAGTCCGTCTCGCGTAAACTTGGCGTGTGCCTAGATGTCGGGGCGTTAGAGCCGGCCCGGTCGTGCATCGCACCGGTCGGATCGGCCTTCGGTTGACCCGCGCCCAGCGGCAGCGCTGCTTCGATCTACTGCGTTCCGCCGGTGATGTCTGGGCGTGTGTGCTAGAGGTCAACTGGTGGCGACAGCATCGTGGTGACCGGCCGGCAGCGGGGTATCAAGAGTTGTGCCGGCTGTTGGCGGAGTCCGGGCCGGGCACGTTCGGGGAACTCGACAATGTGGGTGCTCGGTCGGTGCTGCGCCGCTACTCCGATGCCTGGTTCTCCGCGGCCGCCCGCCGCAAGGCCGGCGCCGCCGAGGTCAGGTTCCCGCGGCGACGGCGAGGACTAGTGCCGGTCCGCTGGTATCACGGCACCTTCACCGTCACCGGCCGCTGCCTGCGCCTGCCGGCCGCGCGTGGCTGCCCGCCGTTGCTGGTCCGCCTGGACCAGGTAGTGCCATACCCGGCGGGCACGGTGCGGTCGGTGACGCTGCTGCTCGCCGACGGCCGGCTCTGTATCGATGTCACCGCGGAACTGCCGGTCACCACCTACCCGGTCGGGCAGGCACCCGACCCCGGCCGGGTGGCCGGCGTTGATCTCGGGATCATTCATCCGTTCGCCGTCGCCGGTCCCGGCGGTGCAGGCCTGCTGGTGTCCGGGCGGGCGATCCGGGCCGAGCACAGGCTGCACCTGGCCGACACCAAACGCCGCCAACGAGCGACCGCCGACCGCGCCCCTTCGCGTGGTCAGCACGGGTCACGACGATGGCGCAAG
>NZ_KB903319.1 GCF_000379645.1 Paractinoplanes globisporus DSM 43857 | reverse complement strand
GCACTCGGTTGGCAGGTGGTGCGAGTCTGGGAGCACGAGGAGCCGGCGGAAGCCGCAGCTCGTATTGCCGCAGTGGTGCGTACTGGCGAAGGCTGATCGAGCTCAGAGCACTTCGGATCAACTAGGGTCTTTGGATTGCGCTGGAAGGTCGGGTGCAGTGACAACTGAATCCTCTGGCCGTGCAATGCGCCACATCTTGCCTCCGATTTCCGTGTGCAGGGCGGACTCTCCTGTTCGGTACGGCCACAATCTTGCACTTATGTAGCGTCCGAGCGTAGGTGGGTCCAAGCCAAGCTCTTTGGCCATACGTGGGTGCGGGGCGTAGTGCCCGAAAATAACTATTCCTTCGGGGCGCAGTTTCTTTCGTGCGTCTCGCACCCGCTTGGCGCTGTCCACCTGCTGCGCCGCAGTCAGCACGGTGGCCCGGTTCACCAGCTCGCCCTGCAGCTCCCGAAAGAGGTTCGTGACTGCCGTCTGTCCGCGAGCCGCATAGGCAATGGCCTCGAGCTTTCTAGGGTCCTTGATATGCAGCAGGGTATTCTTCACCAGATCGCTTCCTGCGACGATCCAGAGAATCTGGTCCCGTCCCCGATCGTTGAGCCGACGCTTTCTGTCCCCTTGGTTACCCATGGGACGCAAAACATCTTCGCTGATGCGGATGAGGCCGGACGCCCACCGTGCCGTGTACTCGTTAGCCCATACGACCAAGGCAATCTTGTTGCCGCGAATGTACATCTCGCGCGGGATCTCCCAGTCGTAAAGGTTTAGTGACCATTTGCAATCGACATCGACTCCTGCGATTCTGTAATCGAGCTCTTCCCCGTCGGCGAAGCCAAACTCCCGCTGCATCCAAATCTCGACAAGAGTGCCGATGTGAGTCTTCTCGGTTTTGGAGAGCTGCGTAAAATCCCAGCGGCCGGTACGTTGCCCGTCATAGATCTGGTCGAGCGCTTCGCGGATCGCATACCCGGTGCGGTATCCGTAGGGATCCATCCGCTCTAGTTCCCCATGGACTGCCCAAATCTCTGGATCTTCGTCGGGCGTAGGTGGCTGTCCCGCCAACTGCAGCGCGGACGGACCACGAGTGTCCCTGGGGCGCGCTGCAATCTTCGGTCGCGGCGGCAGCACCCGTCCTCTGTGGACGCGGAGGGTGGCGGGAAGTACCTTGGACGAACCCGCTTCGGTCGGTGCGTGAGGGTCAAAAAGCTCATCCTGGTGGCCGAACACTCGCGCATTGTAGATGATCAGAGGCGCTGATCCTGCGACAGGCGTCAATTCCATTAGCCGTCAATTGGATGCGAGGACTGACGACCGGCTCGCTGTGGAGTGCTGGAATGTTCGCCGAGCTGGTCGACGTGGCCGGCGTCTGGGGCAGGGACTGGATGTTTGTTCCTACCTTGCCATCGGGCGAGGCTAACGATTCGGACATGCGTTCTAGGTCACCGGCGCGTCGGCCTTGTCTGTCGGTGCAGGGCAACTACCATGTCGCAGGTGAGCGACCGCCTGAACATGATCGACTTGTTCGCAGGATGCGGCGGTATGACCGTCGGGTTCCAACGTGAGGGCTTTCGTCCGATTCTCTCGGTAGAGTGGGATCTGGCAGCTGCTGCGACGTACGCAGCCAACTTCGGCGAGTCGCATACCCGTTGGGGCGACATCGGTCTTGTTCGGGAAGATGAGATCCCTCAGGCGGACGTGATCATCGGAGGGCCGCCGTGTCAGGGGTTCTCAAATCTGGGCAGCAAGGACGTCGATGACCCGCGTAACAAGCTGTGGAAGGAGTACCTACGTTTCGTAGTGACGGCCCGCCCCCAGGTGTTCGTCATCGAGAACGTTGAGCGCTTTTCACGTGCCAGCGAGTTTGAGCTCCTGTTGGATGAAGCCGACCACGGCATCATCAAGGACTACGAGCTCAGCCATGGCGTGCTGCTCGCTGCAGACTACGGCGTAGCGCAGAGGCGACCGCGGACCATTGTCATCGGATCCCGGATCGGCAAGATCGAGCTCCCGAAGCCCACCCACGCCAAAGACGGCGCCGGCGGTCTTCGGCCTTGGGAGACCGTCCGCAGCCGTATCGGGCGAGTAGATGAGCGGCCGGTTACCACCGAGCTTCCGGAAGCCATGACCGAGTATTTCGGGCAGCGTATCCGAGGAGAGTTCAAGGGTAACGATATTCATTTCGGACGGCAGCCCACCGAGCTCTCGCTGCAGCGTTATGACCACGTTCCACCTGGAGGAGGTCGCTTCAATCTGCCCGATCACCTGCTGTCGAGGTGCTGGCGAGAAAAGAAGACGGGTACCACGGATGTAATGGGCCGGATGCGTTGGGATGCGCCGTCACTGACTATCAGAACAGAGTTCTTTAAGCCGGAAAAGGGGCAGTATCTGCACCCGCAGTGGGATCCCGACGATCCTACGCGCCGAGTGAACCGGGTTATCACCCACTACGAGGCCTCCCTCTTGCAGGACTTCCCCAAGGACTACCTGTGGTGTGGCTCGAAGGTTGAGATTGCCAAGCAGATCGGCAATGCAGTGCCTTCCGGCCTGGCCGCGGCAATCGCTCGGCACTTGAAGGAACATCTGGGATGAAGGCTGCGCCGCGTTCCTCTCGTCCGCACTTTTGGACGTGAGTACTTCGGGCGAGCGCGCCTGACAGGCGGATCCTCGGCGCGACTGCGTGCGGAGCGTCGAGTTGCCTGTACTAGCGTGGAACTCGGTTCGGCTTGGGAGGGGAGCACGTGGAGCTGTTGCACTCGGGGAAGGTTCGGGACGTCTACGCGGACGGCGACGACCTGCTACTGGTCGCGTCTGACCGGATCTCGATCTATGACGTCATCCTGCCTACGCCGATCCCTGACAAGGGCAAGATTCTCACCCAGCTGTCGCTCTGGTGGTTTGAGCAGCTCAGCGACGTCCTCCCCAACCACGTCATCTCCAGCACCGAGGTGCCGGCGGAGTGGGCTGGGCGGGCTATTCGCTGTGAGCGGCTCGACATGGTCATGGTTGAGTGCATTGCTCGCGGGTACCTCGCCGGGTCGGGGCTCAAGGAGTACGAGCGTGACGGGGCCGTCTCTGGCGTTGCGCTGCCGCCTGGGCTGATCGAGGGGTCTCAGCTGCCCGAGCCGATCTACACGCCTACCACCAAGGCGCCGGTTGGGGAGGGGCATGACGAGTTCATGACCTACGCCGACGTGGAGGCCAAGGTCGGGGCGGAGGTCGCGGCTGACCTCAAGCGGATCACGCTTGAGGTTTACAAGCGCGGGCAGCAGGTGGCGGCTACCAAGGGCATCATCATTGCCGACACCAAGATTGAGCTTGGGTTCTCCAAGGACGGCGTGCTCAAGCTGGGCGACGAGCTGCTCACGCCGGACTCGTCGCGGTTCTGGGCGGCCGATGAGTGGAAGCCGGGCGGCACGCAGCGGTACCTCGACAAGCAGTTCCTGCGGGACTGGTCCTCTGGCCTTACCGACTGGGACCGCACCGATCCGGGGCCGGCGATTCCCGATGAGGTGGTCGAGGCTACCCGCAACCGGTACGTCGAGGTTTACGAGCGGCTGACCGGGTCTAGCTGGAGCTAGTGCGTGGCCGGCGCGACGATGACCACAGCGTCTGATTGGCGCCGCCGCCTCGCCTGAGCATCAGGTGGGCGCCGTAGAGCGTGGCCACCACGGCCATCAGGGCGCCGGTCCATCCGCCGAAAACGATCGACAGCGGTGCCGTCGTCCACAGCAGAATGGCCAGTACCAGGTAGAGCCGCCGCCTGGGACGGCACATCCGGTCGACCTTGTGGGAGAAACGCGGGTCGTTGGCGCGTAGCTGGCTGACCATGCCGTCAAAGACGGCCTTCTCGTTCGGCTCGAGCACGGGGGACCACCTCCGCCGATGTGGCTACCCGGCCCGTCGGGCGTGAAACTGCCGGTTTCGCCATCTGCCCAGACGGATCAAGAGCAGACTCAACGTGCCACCAACCGCAACGTTGATCAGGCAAGCTGCCCTCATGGAGTCTGAGGACCGCCTGCGCCGGTGGGAGCAGGTAACCGCCTACCCCCTCACGGTGCTGTCGGTGCTGTTCATCGGGGTTTACGCGTGGCCGATCCTTGACCCGGGCATGCACCCGGCCTGGCGCCACGCGTGCGAGGCCGTCGACGCCGCGATCTGGGCCCTGTTCTGTGTCGAGTACCTGGTTCGGCTGCGTCTGGCCCGGCAGAAGAGCTGGTTCGTCCGCTCCCACTGGTTCGACCTGGCCGTCCTCGTCCTGCCCGTGCTTCGCCCACTGCGGGCCCTGCGCCTGCTCAACGCCTTCCGGGTGATGCACCGCCACGCCGCGCACTGGACCCGCGGCCGATTGGCGGTCTACGTCATCTCGGCCACGATCCTGATCGTGCTGGTGGCGGCCCTGGCCGTGCTCGAGGCCGAGCGCGGCCACCCGGACAGCAACATCCAGAGCTACCCGTCGGCCCTCTGGTGGGCGGTCTGCACGATCACCACGGTCGGCTACGGCGACCTGTACCCGGAGACTCTCGAGGGCCGGATGGTCGCGGTGGCCCTCATGATCGGTGGCCTGGGCCTGATCGGTTTCACCACCGGCTCCCTCGCGAGCTGGATCGTCGACCGCATCTCCGACACCGAACGCCCGGCCGGCATGGCCACCCGGGCCGACATCGCGCTCCTTCTCCGCGAGGTCCGCAAGCTTCAGGCCGAGGTGGCCGACCTGAAATCCCGGTCGCCCGCGCCGCAAGATCCGGAGCGCTGAAGGGGGAGCGGCGATCTCAGCCCGGTGGCCGACCGCGGGCGTAGGCAACGACGGCCCGAGCCCGATAGGCAGCCAGCCCCTCTCTTTGCGGTTGTGGGCCCGCTCGCCGCGTACGGGCAAAGAATTGAAGTGACCCGGCTCACGAAGTGATGATCGTGTGTCGCGGGACGCATCTTTCCGGAGCACGTAACGACCTAGGCTCGAAACGTGGATTACGGTCACTCGCTTCAGTTCGGGACCTTTGTGACGCCCGTCAATGACCCGCCGCAGGCGGCGGTGGCGATGGCGCAGCTCAGCGAGCAGCTCGGCTTCGATCTGGTTACCTTCCAGGACCATCCCTACCAGCCGGGCTTCCTCGACACGTGGACGCTGTTGAGCTGGGTGGCCGCCCAGACCACAAAAATCCATATTTCCGGCAATGTGCTGAACATTCCCATGCGGCCGGCACCCGTGCTCGCGCGCGCGGCGGCCAGCCTCGATTTGCTCTCAGGGGGACGGCTCGCGCTCGGGCTCGGCGCCGGCGGCTTTTGGGACGCGATGGCCGCGATGGGTGTGCCGCGCCGCACGCCGGCCGAGTCGGTGGAGCAGCTCAGCGAGGCGATCGACGTGATCCGCGAGGTCTGGCGGGCCGACGATCGCGCGCAGCTCCGCTACCCGGGCAAGTATTACCAGCTCAAGGGCGCTAAACGCGGCCCGGCGCCGGCGCACGAGGTGCCGATCTGGCTGGGCGCTTACAAGCCGCGGATGCTGCGCCTCATCGGGGCCAAGGCGGATGGCTGGCTGCCGTCGCTGAGCTACCTCAAGCCCGGTGACCTCGCGAAGGGCAACGCGATCATCGATGAGGCGGCCGCCGAAAAAGGACGGGACCCGCGCGAGATCCGGCGGCTGCTCAACATCTTTGGTGATCCGTCGAAGTCCGCGGCGCAGTGGGTCGACGAGATCGTGCCGATGGTGCTCGAGGACGGGATCGGCACGGTGATCATCGGATCGGACGATCCCGGCGAGCTCGAACGCTTCGCCGAGGAGGTCATCCCCGCGGTGCGGGAAGCGGTCGCCGCGACGCGAAAGCCCGTCGCCGGTCCCGTGCGTAGCGCCGCGAAACTGGCGAAAAGGCGTGAAGGCATCGATTATGACGGCCTTCCCGCTTCGCTCACCGCCATCGAGCCCGGTGATTTCTCGTACGCGAAGGTTCGCTCCACCTATATGCGCGGCGGCTCGCCCGGCCTGGTGATCCAGCCGACCGACGCCGAGCAGGTCGTCGAGGCGCTGGCCTTCGCCCGGGACCAGAAGGTGGCACTCGCCGTGCGCAGCGGCGGACATGGGATCAGCGGACGGTCCACGAACGACGGCGGGATCGTGATCGACCTGTCCCGGATGCGCGAGATCACCGTGCTCTCGTCGGAGGACCGGCTGGTCCGCGTCGAGGCCGGCGCCCGCTGGAAGGACGTCGCCGCCGCGCTCGCCCCGCACGGATGGGCGCTGTCCAGCGGCGACTACGGCGGCGTCGGGGTCGGCGGGCTCGCCACGGCGGGCGGCATCGGCTGGCTGGCCCGCGAGCACGGCCTCACCATCGATCACCTGCGCGCCGCGGACATGGTGCTGGCCGACGGCTCGAGGGTGCACGTCAGCGCCGACGAACACCCCGATCTCTTCTGGGCCGTACGCGGCGCCGGCGCGAACTTCGGGATCGTCACGGCCTTCGAGTTCCAGGTCGACGAGGTCGGCGATGTCGGATTCGGCCAGTTCGTCTACGACGCGTCGGACGCGGCCGGCCTGCTGGAGCGCTGGGGCGCCGCCATGGAGGCCGCCCCGCGCGACGTGACCACCAACCTGATCATGGGACCGCCGCGCCGGGGGCAGGCGCTGGCCCAGGTGTACGGCGTGGTCGACTCGTCGACTCCGGACACGATCATCGACCGCCTGACGCCGATCGCTCAGATCGCGCCGCTGCTCGACCAGCAGGTCCAGTTGGTGCCCTACGCCGGGGTGATGAACGTGCCGGACGCGCCGCACGACGGCCAGGGCGATCCGGTCGCCCGGTCGGGCCTGATCGAGCATTTGACCCCGGAATTCGCGGCCGCGGCCGCCGCGCTGATCGCCTCGGGCACCGTTTACTTCTTCCAGGTGCGCTCGGTCGGTGGCGCCGTGGCCGACATTCCGGACGAGGCGACGTCGTATTCGCACCGATCGGCAAACTTCTCGGTGGTGGCATTCGGGGCATCCAAGTCGAGATTGGACGCCGCCTGGCAGGAACTAGCCACCCATTTCCGGGGTTTGTACCTATCGTTCGAGACCGACCAAAGACCCGAGCGGGTCGAAGAGGCCTGGCCACCTGCCACTTTGGTCCGTTTGCGGGCCCTCAAGCGGCAGTACGACCCCGCCAACCTCTTCCGCGACAACTTCAATATCGACCCATTGGGTGATTAGCGCGTGCCGGCCACCGCCCGTTCGTCACGGTGGGTAGTTGGCCGCAGAGGGCATTTCACCCGAACGAGGAGACACAAAGAGCCGGCGCGACCGCGCCGGCTCTGACTTTCTTTGTAGCTATCGGTGTTCGGTGGAGGCCATCGGTCGCTTGGGCCAGGCGGCCCCGCTGCCGCACCCCTCACAAGCCAGCTGCTCGCCGCAGGCTGGGCACCAGTCGTTGGACCGCCGCAGCCACCAGCCGAGGGCCACGCCGCCCAACAGGCTGAGGAGACCGACGATCGCCGCGACCGCCACCGCGCCCGTCATGCCGCCGAGCCTCGCACCGGCAGGCCGGTCGGTGTCATCCGGCGACCGCGATCGCGGCGGTCGAGCGCCGGATCCTCCGAGTAGCGAGCTGCAACATACGGAGCAGTGAAGGTGTCGACGCCGGTGCCGCGGCTGGCGACCGGGCGATAGGTCACAGTCACTGCGCGGGGGGAAGCCGCCTCGATCACACCGGCACGCCAGCCGTCACGGTAAACCCAAACGGGATCGGCGGGGTGGTAGCTGTCCGCGGGCGCCACGTCGGCGGGGTCGCGCTGCGGGGGTGCGGTCGTCGGCGTGGACGGAGGTGGGGGTGCCGTGGACATCGAGATGACCCTCCCAAATCTCGGAGACTCGGTCGTCAGGGTGGCGTTGATGGCCATCCATACCGGTACGCGTCGGCCGAGAAGCCGAACTATGTGGCACGCCTCGCCAGCCAACACAGTGTGTCAGCGGGTGGAGCGTTTCTGTCAGCTATCATCCTCGCCAACAGGTGCGTCCGCAAGGCCGTCTGCACGTGCATCCGCACCGAGCGAATGCTCCGGGCGTTACGCTCCGGAAGTACGCCGGTGCTGTTTCGTTGTGGACGATCTCCCCTTTAGGATGCGTAGGGACTGCGGCCGGCAGCCCAGACAGCGATGACGAGGAGTCAGGTGAGCGCGGGTTCGCAGGAGGAGGCACCGGGCAGCGGCCCCACAGTGCTGCGCATCCTGCTCGGTGCTCAGCTCCGCCGTCTGCGGGAAACCAAGGCGATCACCCGCGAAGACGCCGGGTGGGAGATCCGCGCCTCGGGCTCGAAGATCAGCCGGATGGAGCTTGGCCGAGTCAGCTTCAAGGAACGCGACGTCGCGGACCTGCTGACGTTGTACGGCGTCAACGACCCGGACGAGCGCGAGGCGCTGCTGGTCCTGGCCCGCCAGGCCAACAACCCGGGCTGGTGGCAGCAATTCAGTGACATCCTTCCCGGCTGGTTCCAGTCGTACCTGGGTCTCGAGGCGGCTGCCTCGCTGATCCGTACCTATGAGATCCAGTTCGTCCCCGGCCTGCTGCAAACTCCGGAATACGCGCGTGCCGTCATCATGCTCGGCCACGCCGGCGTGACCTCGGACGAGATGGACCGGCGGGTCGACCTCCGCCGCCAGCGGCAGACGGTTCTCGACCGCCCCGACGCGCCCCAGCTGTGGGCCGTGATCGACGAGGCCGTGCTGCGCCGTCCGATCGGCGGCGTCGACGTGATGAAGGCGCAGATCGAGGCCCTGATCGAGGCGGCCAAGAAGCCGAACGTCAGGCTTCAGATCATCCCGTTCAACGCGGGCGGCCATGCCGCCGCGGGCGGGCCGTTCGCGATCCTGCGCTTCCCGGAGCCCGAGCTTCCCGACGTCGTCTACGTCGAGCAGCTCACCAGCGCGATCTACCTCGACAAGCGCGAGGACGTCGACCAGTACGCGATGGCCATGGAGCGCGTCTGCATCGACGCCGAGCCGCCGAACCACACGCCCGAGATCCTCGGCAAGCTGCTCCACGAGGTCGGGCGGCCCGCGTAACAAGCCGGGGCGGCTTGGCAGGCCCCGACACATCAAAGAGGGCCGCGGTCGTCATGGGGTGACGCGGCCCTCTGTCGTCTCGCACGGCATGCGGCTGTAGAGGGGGCCTTGCGCCGTGCTGCTCCTGCTTTCAACCCGGGCGTGACGTGGACATGATCACGTCACGCCCGGCGCCCTTCGCACCGGCTCAGACGAGCAGGTTGTCGAAGTCGCCGTCACGAACGCCCAGGATGAAGGCTTCGATCTCGGCCGGCGTGTAGATCAGGGCCGGTCCCTCGGGGTCCCGAGAGTTGCGCACGGCGACCTCGCCGGTGGGCAGGACGGCGCACTCGACGCAGTTGCCGCTGGGGTTGCTGCGCCGGCTCTTCTGCCAGGTGACACCGTCCAACTGGCCGGCGGGGGTGCCGTTAACCGCGTGCGTCATTCGAAGCTCCCTTGGTTTGCTCCGGCCGGGGATCGTCCGGAGGTCGTCTCTCGTGGCAACGGCCGCATCACACGTTGTGCAAATGCACGTGCATTTGGCCTTGCGTACTCACGGGATTGTGAGCATGATAACGCACGTACGCATCCGAGGGGTGTCACTTACGGTGACATCTTTAAGTGACGGGACGGTCGCGGAAACGGCGTCTGCGGCCTCGACGCGAGGCTCTCTGGCGGGAGCGTCCGAGCGAGAGGTGTTCAGATGCCGATACCCAACATCGGTCCGGAGCACTCGGACCCGGGTGACCCCGAAGGGGTGGAAACACCTCGACGGGGGAACCCACCACTCGTCTACCGAGACGAGCCACTGACCGACGACGTGACCGCCGCGACGGCCCGAGCCACCGCGGTGACTCACCGATTCGGCGGCATCAGGTACGCCCTGAGCCGCCCCGATGCCACGGCGACCGACACCGTGCCGCCGGCCGAGGAGGGTGATTCCGACGCGCGCGAGTGACCTCGTCCGCTGCGCGCGGGGCCGACGTGCCGGGCATCGCCCCGGTCCTCCGGTGCCCGTCCCGACGGCGCTGATGTTCCGCGGCGGCCGGCTCCTGCCCCGCCTGCCACGCTGGCCCGCAACCGAGTTCGCGGAATCGGACTATCGTCATGGCAGCGGAACGCTTCGGTTACGCATCGTGCATATCGACTGGGACCACTCGATCATCCGTGACGGAGCCACGTGGCTCGAGGCGGACGCCGTCGAGATCGATTCGGCCGGGCACCTGGCCGGTCGACGACAGATTTTGATAAGAGCGGAGCGCCTTCCGGCCCCGCTCGCGCGGAAGAGACCGCGATTGCGGGTGTGACGCCGTAACACCCGCAGGGCGCCCGAGAAGGGCGCTGCCCGACGCCGGTCGGGCGGTCCGGTTCCCCCGTGCCTGGCCGCCCGACCGGTCCACCCACCTCCGAGCGCCCACGCCCGCTCGGTGGAAAAGGGGGTACTGATCGGGGACCGCTACCCAAGGGCGGTCCCCGATCTGCCTCACGGGCTTTCGAGGGCGGCTTTCACGCCGCCAAGGCACGGGCCGCGGCTTTCACGCCGCCGAGTCACGGGCCGCGGCTTTCACGCCGCCGAGGCACGGCCGCGGGTCGAGCCCGACCACACCACGCGGTCGCGTCCGCCGTGCTTGGCGGCGTACAGATGCCTGTCCGCAATTGACAAAACGGCAGCTTGCGTGGCCTTCGCCGCATCAGGAACGCCCGCGACCCCGATGCTCACGGTTACCGGAATGCCTGCGGTGAGTGCATCCCAACCAAAGCCCTTGAGCGTACGGCGGAGAGCATCGAGCTGTGTGACGGCGTGCTTGACCGGCGTCTCGGGGAGCACGAGCACGAACTCCTCGCCTCCGAGGCGCACCACGAAACCGTCCGGCGCGATGGCGGCGAGTTCGGTCTCCATCAGCTTGGCGGCCTGCACGAGCACCTGGTCGCCGATGTCGTGCGAGAGCTCGTCGTTGATCCGCTTGAAGTGGTCGATGTCGACGATCGCCACGGTCAGGTCGGGGTCGGTCGCAATCAGGCCGGGCAGCAGCTCGTTGAGGTAGCGCCGGTTGCGCAGCCCGGTCAGCGGGTCGCGGCGGGCCTGCTCGCGGAAGCGCTCGGCCTCCTGCCGCGCCTCGGCGGTCTCGAACATCACCTGCCGGGTGCGGGCCTGCGCCTCCCGCTGCAGCGAGTGCTGGCGCTGGTGGGCGGCGAAGAAGAGCTTGTGTGCCGCGTACGCCTCGGCGAACTCGCCCCGCGCCGCATGCAGCTCGGACTGCTCCTGATGCACCCGGACGAGCACGTGCCCGAGCTCGCGCTCCTCGCAGAGCCGGCGGGACGCGTCGAGGCTGCGCTGGGCCCGGCCGTACGCCCCGAGGCCGCGCTGCGCCCGGGAGAGGGTCAGGAGGTACTCCGGGAGGGCGTCGGCGTCGTCCTGGTTGCCGTCGTTGTGCTGGTCGATGCAGGCGATCAGGGTCTTCTCGGCCTCGGCGTGCTGCCCGTTCCCGATCTGGATGGCGCCGATCGTGTCGAGCAGGGAGGCGTCGAGCTCGAAGCCGTACGTCCGGGATACTTCCTGCAGCCGCCCCGCGACCCGCTGCGCGGCATCGTGGTGGCCGGCCGCGAATTCCGCGTACGCGTGATTGTTGAGCACCGCGAGCAGCAGGTCGGGCCGCCCGAGACGCACGGAAAGCTCGGCCGCCTGCCGGTACCGCAGCCGCGCCGCGTCCATCGACCCGCTGATGCTGAGCGCGTCCCCGAGCTTCACCCGGTGCCAGATGCGCATGTGGTCGGTGGCGGTCTCGTCGAGCAGCTCGACGCTGAGCACGGAGTGCTCGAGGCACTGGGCCGCGTCCCCCAGGTGGCGGTGAATGTTGGCCCAGACCAGGTGCGTGCGCGCGGTCAGCTGCCGAGCATCGTGCTCGACGGCCCACTGATGCACCTTCCAGATGCGCTGCGCGGCCCCTGCCACGTCGCCGGCCCGCATCTGCAGGTTGGCCTGGCTGAGCCGAGCCCGCGCCACGAGCAGCTCATCACCGAGCGCCCGAGCCTCCCGCTCGAGGCGAACGGCGCGCTCCAGCATCGCGGCGGCATCCCAATTGATCTCATCCTCGAGCTCGAGGAGGGATGCCGATAATCGCTCGCCGTCCACCCGGTTCCACCCCTCCCAACAGCACTCCGCTTTCAAAGGCTAGCTCTGGGTAGCCGCAAGATCCCCTCCCCAGCCGCGTGATCCATCTCGCCCCTGGCGCCCGAGTAATACCTTGCGATAGGTGACGATGAATCCACTCGTCGTAGCCGCCTCGGACGGGCCGAAGAATGCCTGGTCCGGGGTGTGGATCGCCGAGGACATCGAACTGATCGGTCGAGGCGTCCGCGACGGCAATTGGATCGACGGCACGCTCGGCGTGGTGGGCACCGGTCTCGACGCCCTCGCGATGATCTCCGACCCGGTCGGCGTCCTGCTCCAGTACGGGGTCTCGTGGCTGATCGAGCACGTCCGTCCGCTCTCGGAGGCTTTGGACTGGCTGGCCGGTGACCCGGCCCAAATCGCCGCCCACGCACAGACCTGGCGCAACATCGCCGCGGACCTTCGGGTGGATGCGGACGGGTTGGCCAGGGCGGCGCAGTGGGACACCGCCGAGTGGACCGGAGCCGCCGGCGACGCCTATCGCGCATGGGCTGCCGATCGGGCCCAAGGGTTGGGGGCGCTCGTCGGCGCTTCGGAGACCATGTCGGCAATCGTCGAGGGCGCGGGCATGCTCATCGCCGCGGTCCGTGTCATGGTCCGCGACGCCGTCGCCACCGTTGTCTCTCGCCTGATCGTGTACGCGACCGAGGAACTCGCGTCGTTCGGCCTGGCCACGGGATGGGTGGTGGCACAGGTGACGACGCTCGTGGCGTCGTGGGCGGCCAAGATCTCGGAGTGGCTTCGCTCTCTGATCAGGAGCCTCCGCGCCCTCGACGGGGAGTCCGGGTGGCTGGCCTCTCTCATCGAGAAGATCAAGGAGCATTTCTCTCGGTCCCGGCGACCGGAGGAGCCGTCGGCGGAACCGCCCAAGAAGATCGGCGGACCGAAGGAATTCGACCCCCAGGAGCTACGGGGGCTCGGCCCAGACGAGGTCCGTGCCCGCATACCCGACAATTGGGCGGCCGATTCGTCGGCTCGAGGCGGCGGTCAGGTGTTCCGGGATCCGGACAACTTCGGGCGCCAAATTAGGATCATGCCGGGTTATCCGCCCGGGTCTCGGCCCGATCCGATCACGTGGGGTCCGTACGCGGTCGTCTCGCAAGGCGGCAAACAGGTCAAAATCCCGCTCAAAGGAAACCCGACATTGTGAGTGACGAAACCGTCGACCGGCTGGTCCAGGAGGTCAGTGACCTGCTGGATGTCTCCAGCGTGGGTCTCTACGAGTTCCTGGAGCTGCAGAAGGATCCCGACGTGGCGCGCCGGGCGCTTGATCGGCTCTTGTCCGACCAGGGTGTCGGGCTCTATGAGATGCGGTGGCCCGACTCGGGGCATGTTCGTCGGCTGCACGACCTGCCGTCGGACCCCTGGCGGACGCCCGCGCCGGACGGGACGTACTTCGCTATCGATCGCGAAAGCGGCGCCCCCGATGCCGGGAACGCCGCCTCGTAGCGGTAGTAACTGGTCAGCGGGCCAGGGCTTCCGCCGGGATCTGGGCCTCGTCCTCCGCCGCCGGGGTTTCCTCGGCGGCCTTGGTCAGGTCGACGGTTGAGCGCAGGGCCGTCGGCTTCATCAGGAGGGCGGCGATGACGCCGACCACCGCGATGATGGCGGAGATCAGGAAGATGTGGCCGGTGGCGTCGCCGTAGGCGACTCGGACCAGGTGCTGGATGGCTTCGGGCAGGGCCGAGAGGTTCAGCGAGCTGGACGCCGCCGCGCTGCCGCTGGACTGGATGCCGGCCGCGGCGAGCTCGTGGGTCAGGTTGTCGGTGACCCGGTGGGCGAGCACCGCGCCGAGGACCGAGACGCCGATCGTGCCGCCGAGCGAGCGGAAGAAGGCCACCGTCGACGAAGCCGCGCCGATGTCCTTGAGCGCCACCGTGTTCTGGACCGAGAGCACCAGGTTCTGCATCGACATGCCGACGCCGATGCCGACCAGGGCCATCGCGCCGCCCACGTACCAGAGGCTGGTGTCGTGGTCGAGCATCGAGAGTCCGGCGAAGCCGGCGACCAGGATCAGGGTTCCGGCGACGATGTACGGCTTGATCCGGCCGCTCTTGCTGATCAGGCGTCCGGCGACCGTCGACGAGACCAGCACGCCGGCCATCATCGGGATCGTCAGCAGGCCCGCCTCGGTCGGGCTGTAGCCGCGGCCGATCTGGAAGTACTGGCCGAGGAAGACCGCGCCGCCGAACATCGCCATGCCGACCGCGAGGCTCGCGATGATCGCGAGGGCGGTGCCACGCTGCTTGACGATCTCCAGCGGGACGACCGGCTCGGCGACCCGGGTCTCGACCCACACGGCGAGGGCCAAAACCACCAAACCAACACCGACCATGGCGTACGTCTGCCAGGAGAGCCACGCGAATGAGCTGTCCACGAACGACACCCAGACGAGCAGGATGCTGACGCCGGCCGCGATGAGGGAGGCGCCCACGTAGTCGACCTTGACGTTCTCCCGCCGGATGACCGCGAGGTTCAGCGTCTTCTGCAGGACGACCAGCGCGATGATGGCGATCGGCACGCCGATGTAGAAGCACCAGCGCCAGCCGAGCCACGCGGTGTCGACGATGACGCCGCCGAGCAGCGGGCCGCCGACGGTGGCGACGGCCATGACGCCGCCGAGGTAGCCGTTGTACTTGCCGCGTTCCCGCGGCGGGATCATCGCGGCGATCGCGACCTGGACCAGCGCCTGGACGCCGCCCATGCCGAGGCCCTGGAACGCGCGGGCGGCGATGAGCTGCCCGGCGGTCTGGCTGAAGCCGGCGACGACCGAGCCGAGCACGAACACCACGATGGCGATCTGGACGAGCAGCTTCTTGCTGTACAGGTCGGCGAGCTTGCCCCAGATCGGGGTGGAGGCGGTGGCGGTGAGCAGGCTGGCGGTGACCACCCAGGTGTACTGGGTCTGACTGCCGTCGAGCGCCCCGATGATCTTCGGGAGCGCGGTGGAGACGATGGTCGAGCTGGCCATCGCGACGAAAAGCACCAGCAGGAGGCCGGACAGAGCCTCCATGATCTGGCGGTGACTCATGGGTTTCGCGCTCATGGCGCAGCCTCCGGATGGTCGAAGTGGATGCCACATACAACAATCGTCAAAGCTTTCCCATTGCGCAATCTTTCTCATTGAGAAGCAAGTCACACGCCGGTACTCTTCTTGCCATGAGCACGACGGCGGAGCCCGGCCTGCGCGAACGGAAGAAGGCCGCGACCCGGCAGTCACTGCACGATGCGGCGGTCCGGCTGGCGACCGAGCACGGCCTTGACCGCATCACCGTGGAGGCGATCGCCGACGAGGCCGGCGTCTCGCGGCGCACGTTCTCGAACTACTTCGGGAGCAAAGAGGAAGCGCTGATGTACGGCGACTTCCGGCGTATCCAGGGGCTGATCGAGGCGGTGCGGGCCCGGCCGGCCGACGAGTCGCCGTGGGCGGCGCTCACCGCGGCCGCCGCGTCGTTCAACACCGAGCTGGGCGCGCTCGACCCTCGGCTGGTGGTGCAGGGCCGGCTGCTGCGTACGCATCCGACCTTGATCGCCGCCCAGGTGCAGACCTTCGCCGGGGTGGAACGCGAGCTCGCCGCCGAGGTGTCGGCGCGGATGACCGAGGAAGATCCGCGGGGGGTACGCGCCCGGATGACCGCCGCGAGCTTCCTGGTGGCGCTGCGCGTCTCGCTGAACATGTGGCTCGACTGCCCGACCGGCACCAGCCTGTGGGACATCGTCGAGGAGTCGCTGGCCAACGCCGGCCGCGGCTTCGCGTAGACGACAAAGCGCTACTCCGGGTGGGGGCCCGGAGTAGCGCTCCTCTTACCTTTTGGGGATGAGAGTTAGGCCTAGCCGGTGAAGCCGGCGAAGATCTTGCTGAACTCGAACGGCGCCTGAGTGACGTTGGTGCACTGGAACAGGGCGCCCGAGCAGGCGTTCTTGTCCCGGTTCAGCTCCCAGAACGAGACGAACCCGAGGTGGTTGGCGTTCGCGAAGGCGATCAGGTCCTTCGCGTCGCTCTGCAGGAACTTGCCCTGGTCGTCGTTGACGCCGAGCATCGGGGTGACGCCGACCATCTTGAAGGCAGCCGCGTCGCTGTTGCCGTAGATCGACTTGATCTGGTCCTTGGTGGACTTCACGGCCTGGATCGCGAGGTCGCCGTAGTCCTGGCCGGAGCGGCCGTAGTCCATCGCCATGATGTTGACGAGGTCCAGGTTCACGCCGGCGTTCTTGGCCGACTTGACCACGTTGAGGCCGTCCCCGGTCAGTCCCTCGGGCAGCACGGGCAGGGTCAGCGAGATCTTCAGGCCGGGGTTGGCCTTCTGCAGGGCGGCCAGGGCGGTCGAGCGGCGGGCGATCGTCGTCGGGTCGGCCACGGCCGCGCCCTCGATGTCCAGGTCGATGTACTTGAGGTTGTACGCCGAGACGACCGCCTGGTACTCGGCCTGCAGCGCCGCGACGCTGGTGCAGGCCTGGGCGAGCTCGATGCCGGTCGCGCCGCCGAACGACACCTTCACGTCACCGCCGGCCGCGCGTACCGCCGTGATCTGGTCGGCGAACTGCTTCTGCCGCGGGTCGAAGGCGTTGAACCAGCTCGCCTTGCAGCCGACGCTGGTCACGAACGCGAGGCTGAACGACTTGATGTTCCCGCTGCTGCCCAGTTGGGCGAGGGTCGTCGAGCCATTCGAGAGCAAACCCATGTCCACGTACGGGGCCACGAGGACGTTCCCGCCACCCGGCGCCGAGGTGGTCGGCGGAGTGGTCGTGGGCGCCGTGGTCGGCTTGGTGGTCGGGGCGGTCGTCGGCTTCGTGGTGGGCGCCGTCGTGGGCGTCGTGGTCGGCTTCGTCGTCGTGGGCGCGGTGGTCGGCGTGGTCGCCCCGCCCGAGCAGGACGCCCCGTTGATCGTGCAGCTGGTCGGTGCCCCGCTGCCGGCGACGACGAAGCCGAACTCGGCCGTGCCGCCGGCCGGGATCGTGGTCGCCCAGCTCGGGTTCTTGGCCGTCGACACGCCGCCCGACGTGGTGACCGTGGCGTCCCAGAAGCTGCCGAGCTTCGCGGTCGACGGCAGCCCGAAGACCAGCTGCCAGCCGTTCACCGTCGCGCCGGTGCCGTTGGTGATCGTGTACTTCGCCTGGTAGCCCGTACCCCAGTCGCTGTCCTTGCTGAAGGTGGCGGTGAGGACGCCCGCGGCCTTGGTAGACGGGGTGGTGGCCGCGACGGCCGCGCCGACGCCACCGCCCACGGCGAGGACGGCCGCCGAGGCGTAGATGGCGAGACGCAGACGGCTGCGTTGCATGGGTGACTCCGATCGCAGGTGTTGACGACGGGAGTCGATTCTTGGCCCGGGCCCGTTTAAACGACCTTGTACGGACCTTAAACATCCTTAAATGACCGTTTGTAGCCGATGTGCTACCGGCGCGCGAGCCCATCCAGCAGCAATACCAGCTGGCGCTTCCAGGCGTCCGGGTCGAGCGACCCCCGCACCACGCCCGCGTTCGCGCGCATCAGGATCGCGATGTCCTTGCGGGTGAAGTCGTCGCGCAGCCCTCCGGCCTGCTGGGCTCGCGCGATCACCTCGCTGGCGCCGCGCTGGGCCGCCGCGCGCAGCGCCGAGAGCCGCTCATCGTCGTCGAAGCTGGTCGAGACGAGCAGCTCGGACAGCCCGCGGTCGGTGGCCTGCAGCTCGAAGAGGCGGGTGAGATAACCGACGAACGCGGCCCACGGGTCGGGCTCGTGCAGGGCGAGCTCGGCCAGCTCCACGTACTCGGCCATCTGACCGGCGAAAACCTCGGCGATGAGGTCGCGGCGGGTCGGGAAGCGACGGTAGAGGGTCGCGTTGCCGACGCCCGCCCGCCGGGCGATCTCGTCGAGCGAGGCGTCCAGCCCGTGCTCGCCGAAGATTTCCCGCGCCGCGCAAAGGAGCGCAGTGCGGTTGCGCTCCGCGTCCGCGCGCAGTCGAGTGGCCATGGGGGACAGGGTACGACGAGACCGGGGAAGCCTCCCCGGTTGGTGCTAGGTTCCCCCTGATCAACGGAGATTTCCGGCGCAGGAGGCGCAATGACGACCACCACCACAGTGCACGTGCCCACCGCCGACGGTACGGCCGAGGCGTACCTGGTCAAGCCGGACGGCGACGGACCGTTCCCGGGCGTGCTGATGTTCATGGACGCGTTCGGCCTGCGGCTGCGGCTGGCCGAGATGGCCGAGCGGATCGCGGACCGGGGATACGCCGTCCTGGTGCCGAACCTGTTTTACCGCAGCGCGAGCGGCCCGCTGGTGACCGCCGACGAACTGACCGACCCGGAGAAGCGGGGCGCCGCCTTCGGCCGGCTCGGACCGATGATGCACGTGCTCACCCCCGAGCGGATCGCCGCCGACAGCGGTTACTACCTCGACTTCCTCGCGGCGCAGCCCGGCGTGGCCGCCGGCCCGGTGGTGGCCGTCGGTTACTGCATGGGCGGGCGGAACGCGCTGCGCGCGATCGAGGCCCACCCCGACCGGATCAAGGCACTGGCCAGCTTCCACGCCGGCGGCGTGGTCACCGACGACCCGGACAGCGCACACCTGGCGGTCGGCAACGTCACCGGCGAGCTCTATTTCGCCCACGCCGACCACGACCGCTCGAACACGCCCGAACAGATCAAGGCACTCGAGGCCGCCCTCGACGAGGCCGGCGCCAATTACACCTCCGAGGTCTACGAGGACGCCCCGCACGGCTTCACGATGAGCGACACCTCGAGCTACAACGCCGAGGCCGAGCAGCGCCACTGGGTCAACCTCTTCGCCGTGCTCGACCGCAACCTCCCCGTCAGCTGACGCAGAACTCGTTGCCCTCGATGTCGGCGAGGGTGTGCCACGAGTGTGGGCCCTGCGACTGCGACCAGAGGAACGTGGCGCCGCGCGCGACCAGGGCGTCGCGCACGGCGTCCTTCTGCTCGGCGCCGACCCAGAAGTCGAGATGCAGGCGGTTTTTCACCGTTTTGGCCTCGGGAACGTGCTGGAACAGCACCCGGCGGGGCTTGCCGCTGGAATAGGGCTCGGGGTGACGGATCGCCGCCCCGGTGCGCCACACGAGCCGGCCCTGGTGGGTCGTCGTCTCGTCGTCGGTGGCGAAGCCGCGGGCGACCATGTCTTTGATGAAGGCCTCGTCCTGCTGCTCGACCTGCCACTCGAGGGTCTCGGCCCACCAGTCGGCCAGTGTGTGCGGGTCGGAGCTGTCGACGACCACCTGAAAGTCGTAAGCCATGCCCAGGACGCTAGCCGCGGGGTACGACACTTTTACGCGTCGTAGAGCCCCGGGAAGTACCGATCGAGCAATGTCACGTCGTAGACCTGCCGGACCTCGGTGATCCGGCCGCCGTCGACCGCCAGGAACTCCACCATCCGCGCGGTGCCGAACGGCGCCACCAGGTCGTAGACCAGCGTCGCCCCGTCATCGGCGAGCGTCTCGCCGGCCACCGTGACCGAGTCGGCGAAGGCCGCGATCCGGTGCTGCACCTGCATCAGCTCCTCGTCGTCGACCGGCGTGTCGAGGTTCCACTCGACCTCGACGTCGGGTGCGAGCAGCTTGCGTACGGCGGTCCGGTCGTCGCTTGTCCACGACCTGGTCCAGAACCCGATGACGTCCATGAGTCTCGTCTCCTAAGAGGGGGTCAGCGGGGCAGGCCGGCTTCGGGCCGGGCGGGCATCGGGTCGGGGAACTGTCCGTGGCCGAGCAGGGCCGCGGTGGCTTGCGCGATGCGAGCGGCGGCCATGCCATCGCCGTACGGGCTGCCGTAGATGCCCATCGAGTCGCGTCGCACCCGGCTCGCCAGCAACTCGGTCGCCGCCGCCACGATCTCGCCGGCCTCCGCGTCGACCTGCCGGGCGCTGCCCGCGTGGATCGCCTCGGTCAGTCCGCCGCCGTCGCCCGGCACCAGCACCGCCGTTCCGGCCGCGAGCGCCTCCTCGGCCAGGTCGACGTCGTCGGTGACCACGATGTCGGCCATCGCGACCAGCCGCGACCGCTCCGGGTACGGCATCGACAGCCCGCCGATCACGTCAATGTCGTGCTGGGCGGCCGCGATCGCGAGCATCGCCTCGCGCACCGGCTCGTCGAACGCGGCACTCACCCCGGCCACGATGACCCGATTGGCCCGCGCCTCGCCCGCCGGCGTCTCGCCCGCCATCGGCCTGCCGACCATGGCACCGCCCGCCATCGGCCTGCCGGCCATCGATCCGCCCCTTGCCGGCCCGTCTGTCGTCGCCCCGTCTGTCGTCGGCCCGCCCGCTGTTGACTCGCTCGCCCGCATCTGGGCGGCCCAGGTCTCCGCCGCCCACGTTTCGGCCGCTCGTGGTCCGGCGGCTCGGGCGTCGGCTTGCGGTCCGGCGGCTCGGGCGTCGGCTTGCGGTCCGGTGGCTCGGGCGTCGGCCTGCGGTCCGGTGGGCCGGGACTCGGCCGTCCGCTGGGAGGCGCGCCGGGTGCGCGACGCCCGCCGGGGGCGGGAGGCCATCAGCCGCGCCGCCTCGATCGTGGTGCCGCCGGTGAGCAGCACGTCGCCGGCGACGACCCGCTCGTCGAGCAGGTTCATCGCGGCGAGCGGCGCCGCGGCCAGGTGCACGGTCGCGACCTGAGCGAGCAGCCGCCGGTTCGCATCCGCGTCGTCGGCGACCAGCGAGCCCGAGCGCCGCCCCGGGTCCATGTGCATGACCGGCACCCGTCGCCAGTAGGCGGCGAGCGCGGCCCCCAGATTGTCACCGCGTACGAGCACGGCGGCCGGGGTCCGCGCGGCCCACAACTGGTCGTACCGCCGGATCGCGGCCCCCAGGTCGGTGGCGGCCGGCAGCGTCACGTCGGCGGCGAGGCCGCAGGCGATGTAGGTGCGTGCCACGGCGGTGGGGTCCGGTCCGGCGGCGAGCAGGACCGGGTTGACCAGGCCCTGCTCCCGCATCGCGAGCGCGACCGGCACCAGCCGGAGGGCCTCGGCACACGTGCCACCGGCGAGGTGGACTTCGGGCAGCGACATCTTCACTCCGGGGCTGCGGGGGGTCAGCGACGTTTCAGGACGCTATGCAGTCACGGAGCGTGAGACAAGCTACCGCCACTCAATGTGTCCGAACGGCCCAACCCAGACATCCCAGACACGCCAGAAACGGTCGAAACCCCCGCGCAAGCAGTTACTGAGCGCAATGTCAGGCGGCGAGAGGCTGACGGCGCAGAGTAGTTATTCGCGCGGGCCGTTGTTGAGCAGCGAGGGGTCGTCGCGCAGGAGGGCGGCGAGCCGGCGGGCCGCCAGCTCGGTCTCTTCCGGGCGCTCGACCTGCAGCGGGATCGGCTGCGGCAGCGGCGTCGGCATCGAGCCCCGCTGCGGGGAGATCCGCTCGGTCGCCAGGCGCTCGGTGGCCGGCGGCTCGGCCGGCGCGCGGTGCTGCTCGGAGTGAATGCGCCGGGTGGACTGAGCATCGGGCGGCGGCGCCGACGTCGGTGGCGGCACGGGCGGCGGCGGGGTCGCGGCGAACGGATGCGGCGGGTAGGCCGCCGGAGCCGGGCTGGCCGGGGTGGCGCCGCGCGAGGCCATCCCCAGGTCACGCATGCGCGCACCGAGATCACGGGACGTTTCACCGGGATCGTGGGACGCGTACCGCGTATCGGCCGGCGGGGAGTCGAACGAGCCGTAACGGCGCTCGGCAGTGTCGGAGTCGGCGTAATGGGACGCCTCCGACGCGTACCCATATGGGGAAGGCCCGTAGCGATCCTGATCGTCCTGGCTGTACCACCGCGGATCGGTGGCCGGCGAGGCCGGCGGCGCGGAATAGGACTCGGCCGGCTCCTCGAGCTCGATGTCGACGATGTCGGCGTGCCGCGCGGCGGGCACCTCGGGCGGCACCGGCGTGTCGGCGGTGACCTGCACCTGGCCCTCGGCGAAGTAGAAGTGCAGCAGCACCGGTTCGCCCGAGCCTTCCGCACCGACGGTCACGCCCAGCTCGGGGTTGCGTGCCACGACTCCGGCGATGGCCTCGACCAGCTCGGTCACTGCCGGTGAGGTCCCGGTGGCCTCACCAGCGGCACGCCGGCGCAGCTCATCACGGCGCGCGAGCTTGTCGAGCGCGTCGTCCAGTCCGCCTCGCACGTCACCGTCCTTCCTGTGCGGGTGGTTCCCCATCCACTCTGCCCGCTGAAAGGCCGATTTGAAAACCTCGATCTGTGCTACGCGGCACACACCCTACGTGGACCTGGCCCGGATCGCCTTGTCGAGTGCCTGGTCGAGGACGACCAGGAGCGCGTCGCGGACCGATGCCCGGAAGCGCGCGTCGAAGGAGAGAACCGGCACATCCTCACGCACAGCGAGCGCCCAGCGGACCTCCTCGAGGTTGTAGTTCATCTGTCCATTGAACGTGTTCACGCCGACCACGAAGGGCAGTCCGGCGCGCTCGAAGTAGTCGACGGCCGGGTAGCAATCGTCGATCCGAGCCGTGTCCACCACTACTAATGCGCCCAGGGCCCCCTTGATCAGGTCGTCCCACATGAACGCGAAGCGGGACTGGCCGGGCGTACCGAAGATGTAGAGCTTCAGCGTCTGGTCGATCGTCAGGACACCGAAGTCCATGGCGATGGTCGTGGTCGTCTTCATCGTCGCCTGGCCGGGATCGTCGATGCCGACCGACTCCGAGGTCATCTCCGCCTCGGTGGTGAGCGGAGAGATCTCCGAGATGGCGCCCACTGTTGTCGTCTTTCCGACACCGAAGCCACCCGCCACGATGATCTTCACCGGGACCGGTGCCTTCTTCGGCTTGCCGCCCACGCGGGCGGTACCGACGAAATGGTCAGGTGATTGCTCGAAGTCCACGGATCACTCGCATGATGGTCTCGGGGTCGGGGGTCTCGTTGTCCAGCACATGGACGTCCAGCTGGCCCGCGGCGCGCAGGTCGCCGACCAGGATGCGGGTGACGCCGAGGTGCAGACGCAGCCGGGCGGAGATCTCCGCCACGGAGTGTGGCTCGCCGCAGAGCGCAACGATGGCGCGCATCTCCGGCGAGAGCCGCATGGGCATCGCGGCGTGGTTGACGGTCACCTGGGTTTCCATCCCGATGTCGGGATCGGCGCCGTCGGTGCGCCCGGACGTGATGACGAACGGGCGCAGTGTCGTGGCCTGGTCTTCGGCCGGCGGCTCGCTGCTGGGTAGAGGGCGATAGCCGCCGGCCGAGGACGGGCCAGACTGCAGGAAGGGTCGGACACTCGGGCGAGCCGGGTGCGCGGCGTCGTCAGGGTCCGGGTAGGTCATTGCTGGACGGCGTTCTTCAATTCAGCGATCAACCGCGGGCTCAGGGCGCCACCGGCGCGAGTGGCGAACAGCGTCATCTCGTACGCGAGCGTCCCGAGGTTGGCCGAGCGGTCGGCGATCACACCGAGCACCGAGCCCGCGCTGATCGCGGTGACCAGCAGATATCCCTCGGCCATGTCGATGATGACCCGGTTCAGCGCGCCCAGCCGGTACCAGCTGGCGGCGCCGCCGGCGAGGCTGGTCAGGCCGGAGACCACCGCGGCGAGCCGCTCGGCGTTCGGCCGGTCCTTTATCGCGGACATCGCCATCAGCAGGCCGTCCGAGGAGACGGCGATGGCCTCGATCACGCCCGCGGTGCCCGAGGTGAACGAGTCCAGCAGCCAGTTGAACGTCTTGGCCTCGGCGCTCAGCTGGGGCTGGCCGTAGCTCTGGCCGTTACCGGTTTCCGTGGAGTAGGGGCTAGTCATCGCGGTTGTCCCTCGGGTTGAGTTTCGTTCAGTGCGAGTGCGACGCCGTACTCGAACTGTTCCATCAGTGCTCGTGCGGCATCCGGATCAAGCGGAGGTGCCGGAGCGGGCGGAGGCGGGCTGTTCTGCGCGTCCCGCGGAAGGGTGGCACCCGGAACCCGGCGGGCGAGGGGTGCGTGACCGGCCGACGGGGGTGCCGTCATCTCGGTCTCGGCGACGTCCCACTGGGCACGGCTGACACCGGCCTCGAAGGCGTCGAATGCGGCACGTGCCGCGGCCGCTTCGTCCTGCGAAGGCGGAGCGATGGAGGCCCGGGCGGCGGGCTCTTCCGGCAGCTGATTACCGGGCACCCGGCGACGCAGCGGGCCCCCGCCGGTGGTGTGCTCCGGCGTGGGAGCGGGTGAGTAGCGGTCGGTATAGGGCTCGGTGTACGGCTCCGGCGTGTAGGGCTGGGCGTACGCCTGAGGCACCGGCGCGTTGTACCGCTGGTCCTCGTCGTTGCGCTGGAGCGGGATCGACGGCGCCTCCGGGTACGCGCTGTTCCAGGTCGCCTGCGGTGCCTCGATCGGCTGCTGGTTCCAGGCCGACGGACCCGCCGCGGGCAGCTCCGGCAGCGAGGCCGGCACCCGGCCGGCCACCGGAACGCCGAGGTCGAGCGCGGGCTGCGCGGAGACCGGCTGCTGGTAGACCTCGGACGGGGCGTAGACCGGCTCGGCGTCGTAGACCGGCGCCGCCTCGACCATCGGAGCCCTGAAGCCCGGACCCGCGAGGGCGGGGCCCGCATCGGCCCGCACCGGCGTCGCGAAGGCGTTCCACGACTGCCCGGACTCGAGCGTGCGGGTGGCGCGCTCCAGCACGTTGGCGTCGAACGGCAGCTGGCTGCCGGGTACCGAGGCGCGGGCCGCGGAACCGGCGATCACCTGGGCGAACTCGGCCGTGTGGTACGGCGGCATCGAGGACGGCCCGGTCGGGAACGGAGGGACGCCCATCGACGTCATGCTCGGCACTCGGGAGATCAGGTGCGCCGGGGTCAGGTCGACCCAGACCGTGACGCCACCACCGGGGGTGTCGGTCAGCGTGACCTCGATGCCGTGCCGCCGGGCGAGGCGGCCGACCACGAAGAGGCCGAGCACCTCACTGGGCACCAGGTCGAGGCGCTCACGGCGGGTGAGTCGCGCGTTCTCCTCGGCGAGCCGCTCGGGCGTCATGCCCAGGCCGTTGTCGATGAGCGCCAGGCGGGCGCCGCCGCGCAGCTCGGTCGCTGTGATCAGCACCCGGGTGTGCGGCGGGGAGAACGCGGTCGCGTTCTCCATCAGTTCGGCGAGCATCAGGGTGAGGTCGGCGAGGACGGACGGCACGACCACGATGTCCTCGGGGACCTCGACGTCGACGCGCGTGTAGTCCTCGATCTCACCGAGGGCGAGACGGACGACGTCGGAAAGCGACAGCGGCGCCATGTGCTCGTCCGTGCCGGCTCCACCGGAGAGCACGACCAGCGAGGACGCGTTCCGCCGCAGACGGGACGACATGTGGTCGAGCCGGTAGAGCTCGCGGAGCCGGTCGCTGTCGGTCTCCTTGCGCTCCAGGTTGTCGATCAGAGCCAGCTGGCGGCCGACCAGGTTCTGTGTACGCCGGCCGACGTGCCCGAACATCTGGGCGACGTTGCGGCGGCCGAGCACCTGGCGCTCCACCAGCCGGGCGGCGGTGGTCTGCACCCGGTCGAACGCGCGGGCCAGGTCGCCGATCTCGTCCTGGGCCTCGACGTCGACCGGATCCAGTCGAATCGGGCGTACGGATTCCGCGTCGTCGTCGGCGACACGTTCAAGCTCGGCCTCGGCGGCGCGGGCGATGCGATCGGCCGAGGTGGTGAGGCGGCGCAGCGGCCGGGCGACCGCGCGGGCCATGAAGATGCTCAGCGAGATCACCAGGAGCAGCAGAAGCAGCGAGCCACCACCGATGAGCAGGGCGTCCCGCAGTGCCGTGTCCCGGTTGTTGGTCACGATCTGGTTCACGTCCGCGGCGACCCGCTTCTCCACGAAGCCACCGAGGACGAGCACCGACCGCAGCGACGGGAACAGCGTCCTGATGTTCAGCGTCTGGACCGCCGCGTTGGGGTCGATCGCGGCCTGGACCAGGAAGTCTGAACCGACCCGGGAGGAGAACGCGTCCTGCGCGCCGAGGTACAGCTTGTACTGCGCGTCGGTGAAGAAGGCCTGGGCGTTCGTGATCACCTGCTGGAGCTGCACCAGCGTCGAGTAGAAGAGGCTGACGAAGCCGGCGTTCTTCGTGATCGTGGCGACCGTGAGGTAACCGGACGCCTGACTGATCATGTCGTCACTGCGCAGGGACTGCTCGAGCGCGAAGACCTGCCGGCCGACGCCGGTCTTCAGGTCGGCGTTCGAGGAGAGCGCGAGTCCGTTGATGACCGGCGTGATCACGTCGGTGAATTCGGTGATGAGAACATCCGGGCGGATCGCCCGGTTGATTACGTTCTGCCGGGTGTTGTCCAGCCGGGACGCGTTGCGGATCGCGCGCTTCAGATCCTTGTTGAGCGCCTGGCCGCCGTCGTCGATGCGGGCCACCGCGTCGGTGGCCTTGGCGCTCTGCACCACGAGCTCGGGCTCCTGGATCAGCCCGAACAGGAAGCCGATCGAGAGCAGGCGCTCCTCCTGGAGCTCCTGGATCGCGGTGCTGACGCGGGTGGCGAGCACGACGGTGTCCGAGGTCCGCTGGGCATCCCGGGCGTCGTTGATACGCGTGACGATGATCGGGATGCTCAGGGCCACGACGCCGAGCAGGGGGACGAGTACGAGCAGGGCCAGTTTGCCCAGGATGCGGAACTTACCGAAGAGCACCGGACCGCTCCCGCCGTGTCGGGTCGATGTCGCTGTAGGCCGGGGCTATGTCGTACTGACCGCCGTAGGCCGCGGGCGCCGGGTTCCGGCCGCCCGGGATGTCCCGGGTGGACTCGCCGATCGGCGGGCCGTCGGGCCGGCGGCGTCCGCCGATCGCCGGCCAGATCAGCGCGGCGAGCACAAGCACGATCGCGAGCAAACCCATGGCCAGGGCCTCGGTACGCCGGTACGCCAGCGAGTCGGACCGGTCCTCGAGCAGCTTGGCCATCTCCTTGAGCGTCACGCCGGCCAGCGCGTTCAGCGCGGTCTGCAGGGCGGTCTGCGCGGTGGACATGGTGGCGACGTTCGGCGTGCCGCCCGGGTTGGCGCCGCGGCTCATCGACTCGACGCCGCGGCGGAACGAGTCGAGCGTGGTGACCAGCGAGCCGCTCAGCGTCGGGCTGCTGGTGTCGTCGACGGCCGCCTGCAGGTCCTCGGTGAGGGCGTTCACCGAGTCCTGCACGGCGAGCACCTCCTGGCCGAACTGGACCCCGATCGTGCCGCGGGTCTTGGGGGTGGCGGTCTGCAGGATGTTCGCCCAGTCGCCCATCCGGCTCACCCGCACGACCGTGGTCGGCATGTCGATGGCGACGGCCTGCTGCAGGTTGTTGATGTCGCTGGCCGGGTCGCGGTTGAGCTCCGAGTTGCGGCGGACGGCGCCGTACAGCGCGAGCGCGAGGTCGGAGACCTCGATGTGGGCCTGCAGGACGGCGAGCGAGCCGCCGGTCGCCTTGGGCAGCTTGGCGATCTTGGAGTTCAGATCAGCCCAGCGCTCCTTGGTCTTGAGGTCGTCACCGAGTGAGGCGTCGATCGCCGCGACCTTGGTGACGGCGGCCGTCAGCGAGTCGGGCGGCGCGTTCACACCCTGGACCGCCGAGGACTGAGCCTCGGCGAGCGCGCTGATCAGCGGAGTGAGGGCGGTGATGTACTCGACGCCCTTCTTCTCCAGATCGGTCTGCGACTTCTGTCGGGAGTTCTCCTGCCAGACCCGTCCGAAAAGGACCGCGCTCGGCACAAGCACCAAAACCGTCAAAATCACCGCGAGAGCGGAGCGTAAACGGGTTCGCCGGCTGTTCATTGCTTAAGTCCTCCGCCATGCAACACGCGATGAGCCGATGGTGACGGCTACTGTCCGTAGCCGTATGGGCGCACGGATCCGGGCCAATCTATCCGAGAATTCCTCAGGAAGCGCCTTTCCAAGGGGCAGAATTCTCTCGGCTGATCGGTGGATGCGGGCTCGGCTGTCGGTCCTTGTCGGTGCGCGTTTTCGATCCCGTTATGTCAGGACGAAGTTGCAGCGCACACCGGTTCCGGGAGCCGGTTGGCTACCGCGGAGATGGTAACGGCAAGGTGGCCTTACGAAAAGATACAAGATTCGCAATAGATAACGATTATGACTCGGAGCGCATTGACGGAGCGTAGTCATCCGATTGCACAACGGTGCGGGAATGGCGTTCCGTAATCGTTGCCGTCGAGCAAAACGGGCTTTTCCCTGGATAGCACCGGGGAAAAGCCCGAAAGGTCACCGATAGGTCACAGCCGAGCGAGGGCCTTACGCAGCGGGTCCAGGCCCAGCGAGCCGAGGTTGAGCGCGTCCCGGTGGAAGGCCTTGAGGTCGAATTCGGCGCCCTTGCGCTGTTTCGTCTCTTCCCGAGCCTGCATCCAGATCCGTTCGCCGACCTTGTACGACGGCGCCTGACCGGGCCAGCCGAGGTAGCGCTTCCACTCGAAGCGCAGCACCTCGTCGGCCATCCGGGTGTGCGCCCGGAGGAATTCCCAGCCCAGCTCGGGCGTCCAGCGCTCGCCGGGGTGGAAGCCGAACGGGTTGTCCCGCGGGATCTCGTACTCCAGGTGCATGCCGATGTCGACGATCACCCGTGCCGCGCGCAGCGCCTGACCGTCGAGCATGCCGAGCTTGTCGCCCGGGTCTTCGAGATAACCAAGCTCGTCCATGAGGCGCTCGGCGTAGAGCGCCCAACCCTCGCCGTGGCCGGAGCACCAGCAGAGCAGTCGCCGCCACCGGTTGAGCAGGTCGGAGCGGAGCATGGTCTGGCTGACCTGCAGGTGATGGCCGGGCGCGCCCTCGTGATAGACCGTCGTGACCTCGCGCCAGGTGGAGAACTCGGTGATGCCCTCGGGCACCGCCCACCACATCCGGCCGGGACGGGAGAAGTCCTCGCTCGGGCCGGTGTAGTAGATGCCGCCGTCGCTGGTCGGGGTCAGGCAGCACTCGATCTTGCGGGCCGGCGGCTCGATGTCGAAGTGGGTGCCGTTCAGCTCGCTGATCGCCTTGTCGGCCAGCTGCTGCATCCAGTCGCGGAACGCCTCCTTGCCCGGGATGCGCCGGGCCGGGTCGGCGTCGAGCGTGGCCACCGCCTGGTCGACCGTGGCGCCCGCGCCGGCGATCCGCGCCGAGACCGTGGACATCTCGCGCTCGAGCCGGTGCAGCTCGGCGAAGCCCCAGAGGTACGTCTCGTGCAGGTCGACCTTGGCGCCGAGGAAGTACTGCGAGCACAGCGAGTACCGCTCCTCGCCGGCCGCCTCCTTGTCCCGGCCGACCGGCGCCAGCTCGTCGCGCAGGAAAGCGGCGAAGTCGGCCGTGGCCGCCGTCGCCGCGGTGGCGCCGCGCTCGAGCTCGGCGGCCAGCGCGCCGCCCGCCTCGACCCGGCGGGCCAGGCCGTGGAAGAAGTCGTCGCGCTGCGGGTCGGTCCAGGCGTCGCACTGCTCGGCGACGGCCAGCAGCTGGGCGCGGGCGCTGACCCGGCCGGCGGCCGCCTCCTCCCGCAGGGTGGTCTTGTACTGCTCCATGGCGGGGGCGAAGCCGTTGAGCCTGGTCGCGATGTTGGCGACCGCCTCCTCGCCCTCGGTGGGCATGATGTCGAAGACCCCGCGCAGCCCGTGCAGGGCGCTGGAGATCACGCTGACCGCGCTCTTGGTGTACCCGGCGTCATAGGTGGCCAGCTCGAGGCCGAGCCGCTCGACCATGGCCTCCTTGGCCACCATCTCGTGCTCGTGCTCGGGATCGGTGACGTCGAGCTCGTTGAGCGTGCGGCGCACCAGCTCGGCCTGGGCCTCGTACCCCGCCGGGGAAAGGTCGTCGATCTTGGCGTCGTGGCCGGCGATGCCGACCTGGGTGGCGCCGAGAGGGCTCAGCTCGGCCCACTCGACGACGTAGCGGTCGGCGATGTCGTCAATTCGTCCCACGCTGCGACCCTACGGGACGACCCGGGCGTTACGCCGCCCGGTTTCACTTGTGTCCGGCGGTCCATTCCAGCAGTCGTTCCATCGACCACGTATTGACCACCCGCTCGGCCGGTACGCCGCACAGCGCGGCCCGCTCGCAGCCGTTGCCCAGCCAGTCGAGCTGGCCGGGGGCGTGCGCGTCGGTGTCGATGCTGAACAGGCAGCCCGCCTCGACCGCGACGGTGAGCATCCGCTTCGGCGGGTCGAGCCGGTCCGGCCGCGAGTTGATCTCGATGGCCTTGCCGTGCTCGAGCACCGCCTCGATGACCTTGTCCAGCTCGAACGTGCTCGGCGGCCGGGTGCGCCCGCCGCGGTGGCCCTTGTCGCCCTCGCCGGCCGCGGCGACCTTGCGACCGGTCATGTGACCGAGGATGTCCAGATGCGGGTTGGCGATCGCGGCCAGCATCCGCCGGGTCATCCGCGGCGACTCGTCGCGCAGCTTGCTGTGCACCGAGCCGACCACCACGTCGAGCCGGGCCAGCAGCTCGTTCTCCTGGTCGAGCGAGCCGTCGTCGCGGATGTCCACCTCGATGCCGGTGAGCACCCGGAAGCCCTCGGGGAGCGCGTCGTTGAGCTCGGCGACCCGGTCGAGCTGTTTGCGCAGCCGGGCCGGCGACAGGCCGTTCGCCACGGTCAGCCGGGGCGAGTGGTCGGTGAGCACGAGGTACTCGTGGCCGAGCTCGACCGCGGCGAGCGCCATCTCCTCGATCGGCGAGCCGCCGTCCGACCAGTCCGAGTGGGCGTGGCAGTCGCCGCGCAGGGCATCGCGCAGCGCGGCCGCGGCGGCCGGGAGGCTGGTGCCCTCGGTCGAGCGCACCCGGCGCAGGTAGACGGGCTCCTCACCGGCCAGCGACTCGGCGATGCAGCGGGCCGTGACCTCGCCGACTCCCGGCAGTTTCGCCAGCGTGCCGGCCTCGGCCCGCTCCGCCAGCTCCTCGGCCGGCAGCTTCGCGATCGCCGCGGCGGCCGAGCGGAAGGCGCGTACCCGATACGTCGCCTCGTTCGCCCGTTCCAGATAAAAGGCGATGCGCCGCAGATCGTCGACCGGATCACGAGATGCCATTCCGCCAGGGTAGGCGGTTACGCTCGGCCTCGTGCGGACGATCGACTGGGTGGACGGAGCCGTCGAGATCATCGATCAGACGGTGCTCCCCAAGGAGGTGCGCGTCCTGCGGCTGCACACGGTGCCGGAACTGGTCGCCGCGATCCAGTCGCTAGCGGTGCGCGGCGCGCCGGCGCTCGGCGTGGCCGGGGCCTTCGGCGTGGCGCTGGCGGCCCGGGTGCACGCGGACGACCCGGCGGCGCTGGCCGCCGCCGTGACGCGGGTCGAGAACGCACGGCCGACCGCGGTGAACCTCGCCCGGGGCGTACGCCGTGCCGCGGCCCAGCTGCATCGCGGGCCCGACGCCGTGCTGGCCGAGGCGTGCGCGATCCGGGACGAAGAGGTCGCGGCGTCACAGGCGATGGCCGTGCGCGGCGCCGACCTCGTGGTCGAGCTGTGCGGCGCCCGGCCCCGGCTGCTGACCCACTGCAACACCGGCGGGCTGGCCGCGGTCGTCCTCGGCACGGCCCTCGGCGTCGTCTACGAGCTGCACCGGCGGGGCGCGCTCGCCGGCGTCGTGGCCAGCGAGACCCGGCCGCTGCTGCAGGGCGCCCGGCTCACCGCCTGGGAGCTGTCCCGCTGGGGCATCGAGCATCGGGTCGCGGTCGACTCGGCCGGCCCGTTCCTGATGGCCCGGGGCGAGGTGGACGGCGTGATCCTGGGCGCCGACCGGATCTGCGCGAACGGGGACGTGATCAACAAGATCGGGACGTACGCGCACGCGCTCGGCGCCCGCCGGGCCGGCCTGCCGTTCATCGTGGTCGCGCCCGAGTCGACTGTGGACGTCTCCACGCCCAGCGGCGACGCGGTCCCGATCGAGGACCGCGGCGCCGCCGAGATCACCCCCTGGTCCGACGCGGTGAACCCGGCCTTCGACGTGACCCCGCGCGACCTGGTCACCGCGATCGTCACCGACCAGCGCGTGATCCGCCTCGACCGGGGAAACCGGATCTAGGAGGACGCGGACCAGGGCTTCAGCCAGGGGGTCTCCGGCCAGCCCTCGGCCGCCGCCATCAGCGGGTACGCCGTCGCGCCGTCCACCGACTCGCGAATGATGTCGGCGTGCCCGGCGTGCCGTGCCGTCTCCTGGATCAGGTGCAGCAGGATCCAGCGGACGTTCCAGTGGGTCAGGTCCTTGCGGTTCCACGGCACCGAATGGTCGATCGCGATCTGGTAGCCGAGGTCGCCGATCTCGGTCACCGTCTTCTCGGTCTGCTCGGCGACCCGGTCGTACCGGGCGAAGACGTCCTCGATCGTCTCGCCCTCGGCCAGCTTGAAGTTCTCGACGTAGTTCCCGAAGTCGACCGACTGCGGCTCGCGCCGGATCGTCGCCAGCCAGCCCTCCTCGGTCGAGGCGCAGTGCTTGATGATGCCGCCGACGCTGAGCTCGCTGGCCGACGGCGTGGCGCGCAGCTGCTCCTCGGTCAGGCCGTAGGCGGTCAACCGGACCACGTACCGCATCTGGGCGAGGTAGCCGAGCAGGCCCTCCTGCTCGTTGTCGACGGGGCCGACCTGACCGGGCATGTTTTCTCCTAAAGTCCGTTGGTAACCAGACCCTAGGAATCAATGCGGCCAGTTTCCGGCCGCATTGTCGTGACGCTGGCGCGATTTTCCGCGACCGCGGTGACCCAGCCGCCGAACCGCCCGAGATCGAGCAGCGCGCCGGGCTCGGCCGGCATCTCGGCCGGGGGGCCGCCGCGCGCCGGCCAGTGCTGTCGCAGCTCGGCGCCGACCGCCACCAGCGGCGTGAGAAAGCGGACCGGGTCGGTGGCCAGCGCCGCGTCCATCCGCTCGAGCCCGTCGAGCAGCCCGCGCAGCACCTCGCGCACGGCGGTCACGTTGCCGCCGCACATCGCCACGATCAGCTCGGCCCGAGTGGCGGCCACCCGCGTGCCGTCCCGGAACGAGCCGGCGGCCAGGGTGCCGGCCAGCGGGTTACCGTCGAGCTGCCGGGCGAGCGCGCTCGCGAACAGGTGCGGCACGTGGCTGATCTGGGCGACGGCGATGTCGTGCTCGGCCGCGGTGATCGGCACGACCCGCGCGCCCATCGCGGTGAACAGCGCGGCCGGCGTCAGCCAGTCGTCGAGGTCGGTCTCGCCCGGCTCGAGGCAGAGCACCCAGGCGCACCCGTCGAACAGTCCCGGCTCGGCCGCCGCGAAGCCGGAGGTCTCCTTGCCGGCCATCGGGTGCCCGCCGACGAACCGCCGCAGCCCGCGCCGGGCGGCGAGGTCACGGACCGGTCCCTTGACCGAGGTGACGTCGGTGATCAGGCCGTCGTAACCCGCGAGCTGAGTGATCACTTCGGGCAGAACCGGCAGCGGTACGGCGAGAGCCACGAGTTCGGCGCCGTCGGCCGACTCGGCGACCGACTCGGCCACGGTCCAGCCGCCGGCGCGAGCCAGTTCGCGGGTCTGCGGATCGGCGTCGTACCCCGTCACGCGGTGCCCGGCCTTGGCCAGCGCCTGCAGCAGGGACCCCCCGATGAGCCCGAGTCCGATGACCGCCACGTCCACCCCGGAACTCTCCCACACTTGCCAAGATCAGCCGTTCGGACAGGTCGGGGATCCCCCGTCTCACCTGCGCATTCTGTCCGTTTTGCGCCTGGCTGACGGGATCTCCCGGCGTTTACGGTGATCTCGTGACTTACCGGGGGAAAACACTCAGCATCGGACTTTCCGCGGTGGCGGTCGCCCTCGCCGTCGCGGCCACGCCCGCCCAGGCGCAGTCGTCCGACTCCATGCCCAGCTTCAACGGCGCGGTCCTGACCATCGCGTACGCCGGGGACGTCGCCTTCCTCGGCGGGGACTTCACCGCCGCGATCGTGCGCGGCAAGCAGATCGCCCGCGGCCACCTCGCCGCGATCGACTCCCGCTCCGGAACCCTGTTGTCCTGGTCGCCCGCCGCCGATGGGCGGGTCAAGGCGCTCGCCGTCAGCGGAACCTCGCTCTATCTCACCGGCGACTTCGGGACTGTCGGCGGGCAGAAGCGGGACAGTCTCGCCCGGGTCGACGTCGCCACCGGTGCCCTCGCGCCGACCTTCAAGCACGCGATCACCGGACGGCCGTACGCGATCACGGCCGGCGGCACGCGCCTCTACCTCGGCGGCGCCTTCACCGCGGTGGACGGACAGGCGCGGGGCCGGCTCGCCGCGTTCGACCTGTCCACCGGCGCACTCGACCCGCGCTGGCGACCCACCGCCGACGACCAGGTCGAGACGCTGGCGGCCGGCGGTGGCCGGGTCTACGCCGGGGGCAAATTCCACAAGATCAACACCATTCCCGGGTACGACCGACTGGTCGCCCTCGATCCGGCGGGCGGGGCGATCATCACCGCCTTCCGGCCGCGACCCCCGGTGATCACGTACGCCCTCGCGGTCACCTCCGACGGCGTCTACTCGGCGCACGGCGGCCAGGGCGGCCGGGTCAGCGCCTACACGCCGGGCGGGACGCTGCGCTGGTCGGCGACCTTCGACGGGGACGCGCAGGCGGTCACCGTGCTCGGCGACGTCGTCTACGCCGGCGGCCACTTCGACCGGGCCTGCAGCACCGCCCGCACCGGCGCCCAGGGCACCTGCGTCGACGGCTCGGACAACCGGGTCAAGCTCGCCGCGCTCGCGGTCGGCGACGGCCACCTGCTCGACTGGACCGCCGACGCGAACGGGGTCGAGGGGGTGCTCGCCCTGGCCAGCAACGCGGAACTCGGCACGGTCGCGATGGGCGGCGCCTTCACCACCGTGGACGGGCGCACCCAGAAGCGCTTCGCCCAGTTCAGCTAGCTCACTCCCGCAGCTCACTCCCACAGCTTTTCTCCCGGCAGCGCGGGGCCGCACCTTGGGCGAGGGTGCGGCCCCGCGCGCGCATATCGGCCGGTGCGGTGTCGCGCTCGCTAGGCTGGCGGGGTAGGCCGTGATGTTGAGGAGGGGCAGTGACCGAGAGGCAGCCGTCCTGGCCGGCGACTCCGCCGCCCGTCCCGCCGCATGGCGCGGCGCCTTCGCACGCCGCGGTCTCGCCGCCCGGCGCTGTGCCGCCGCACGGTGGCGCGCGACCGCCGTCCGACGTGGTCCCGCCGTCCGTCTACCAGCACCCCGGCCGGCCGGGCTATGCGCCGCGGCCGGTTCCGCAGCCGCCGCCGGGGTTCTACGCCCGGCCGCCGTCCGGGCTGTTCCCGGGGCCGTCGCGTCCGATCTACCGCGAGCCGCACCCGATCACCGCGGCGCCGGTGCTCTCCGGGTTCGGGGCGACGCTGCTCTGGTTCGCGCTCTTCGGCGGCCTCGCCCACGACCTCGCCACGTACGCATGGTGGACGATTGTGGCGTCGATCACGGCATGGGCCATGGCGATCGTGCTGACCCTTCTCGGCGACCGTGGCGTCGCGGTCGGGATAGCCCTGGCCAGCGGCCTCGGCCTGTCGATCGCGGCGGCCTTCGTGGGCACTCGCTGGATCGACACGTACGACTGGCCTTTGTGGTGAAAGACCCGGTCTGACCGCGACCGGATGTGCCTTCCTCGTCGCCGTCCGCACTGGGTCTTGACGTGTGAAGCGGCGGTGGGCAGTCTCGGCTTCATGGCCCCCTCACCGCCACGGCTCGACCCCGATCGTCGCCGTCGCCGTCTGGAGTTGCTCGCGGCTCTCGCCGATGCCAAGGCGCGGGAGTCCGCCCAGCCGCAGCGGCTACGCGGGGCTCGTCTCCGCGAGCTCATCGCCACGCGCCGTCGCCTGGCGAACTGACTTCCAACCCATTTGGGGGCGTGGCGCGCCGCGCCCGCCGTTCTTCCCGCTACCGTCACTCGCTGAAGACAAAAGTCGCGTGGGGGGAAATCTTGTCGACTTTCGCTGCCGCCATCGCACGGGGCAAGAACGGGTGGACGGCGTCCGAGCTGGACCTGACCGGCCTCGCCGACATCGACGAGGTGGCGGACGCGCTGCGCGACGTCGAGCCCGACGCCGATGTGGCATTGCTGTTCGTCGAGAGCGACGACCAGTACCTCGCGATCCTGCGCCTGGACGAGGGCGAGGACCTGCGGGTGTTCGGCTCGGACTCGGCGTTCGTCGAGGAGTCGCGGATCGGGGCGGTGCTGCTCGGTGAGATCGAGGCGCCGGCCCTCGAGATCGACGACCTGACCGCCGACACCGTCGACGAGGACGGCGACGATCCGTCCACCGACCCGGATGCCGATCCGGTCGGCGACGCCGAGCTGCTGGCCGACCTCGGGATCAGCGCGCACCGGCTGCTGAGCCTCTGCGGGCAGGAGGGCATGCTGCCCTCCGACGTGACCGCCGAGATCTGCCAGCGCATCGGTTGCGGCGACGAGGTGGAAGAGCTGCGCGAGGCGTGAGCGAGCGCACCGGCCGCGAGGCGACCGCCCAGCGTTCGTTCGGCGCGAGGGCCACTAGTACACGCCGGGCCGGCTCAGCGTGACTCTCGCTCAGTCGGACCAACACATTCTCTGGATGCGGCGGGCGATCGAGGTCGCGTCGGCGTATCCGGAGGACGTGCCGGTTGGTGCGGTCGTCTACGGGCCGGATGGGCAGGAGCTGGGAGCCGCCGGCAACGAGCGCGAGGCGACCGGGGATCCGACCGGGCACGCCGAGATCCTCGCTCTGCGCCGGGCGGCCGTCATCGCGGGCACCTGGCGCCTCGAGGGCTGCACGCTCGTGGTGACGCTGGAGCCCTGCACTATGTGCGCGGGGGCTCTGGTCTTGGCGCGGGTGGCGACGCTGGTGTTCGGCGCGTGGGAGCCCAAGACCGGCGCGGTCGGCTCGCTCTGGGATGTCGTGCGGGATCGGCGGCTGAATCATCGGCCGGAGGTCTATTCGGGCGTTCTGGAAGCCGAGTGTGCCGCCCTGTTGCGCGATTTCTTTCGTTGAAAAGGCGGGACGGCCGCCGCTGCGGTTGTCGCAGTTGTCGGCGCGTACGGGAAGAGTTGCCGCGGCGTCGCGGAGAGTGACGCCGCGGCAGCACGCTCAGGAAGCGTCGGAGATCGCGGTCTCGAGGCCGATGCGGACCATGGCGCCGAAACCCTGCTCCCGCTGGGCCGAGTCCATCTTGTCGCCGGTCTTGATGTGGTCGCTCACGGTGAGGATGGTCAGCGCCTTGGCGCCGAACCGCGCCGCGATCGTGTAGATCGCCGCGGACTCCATCTCGACCGCCAGAACTCCGTAGTCGGCCAGCGAGTCGTAGAGATCGGGACGGTCGGTGTAGAACGCGTCGGCGGCCAGGATCGGGCCGACCCGCATCGCCGTCCCATGCCGTTCGGCCACGTCAACCGCGGTGCGCAGCAGTCCGAAGTCGGCGACCGGCGCGTAGTCGATCAGGCCGTCGAAGCGGGCGCGGTTCATGTTGGAGTCGGTCGCCGAGCCGATCGCGGCGATCACGTCGCCCAGCTGGAGGTCCATCGCCAGCGCGCCGCACGATCCGATCCGGATGACGGACTGCACGCCGTACTCGTTGATCAGTTCATGGGTATAGATCGATGCCGATGGCATGCCCATGCCGGAACCCTGCACCGACACGCGAACGCCCTGGTAGGTGCCCGTGAAGCCGAGCATCCCGCGGACCTGCGTATAGCACTTGGCGTCCTGCAGGAACGTCTCGGCGATCCATTTCGCCCGCATCGGGTCGCCGGGGAGCAGCACCCGCTCGGCGATGTCGCCCGGTTGCCCGCCGATGTGCACGCTCATCCTTCGTGCTCCTCTGCTCGCTTGTCCATGCCATCGATCCTGCCAGGTCAGGGCCGTCGGGCGGGGCAATGGGTGACCCGGCGGCAGCGTCGGCCGCGCATCCGGTAACCTACTTCGCGGTGGTGTGTCCGAGCGGCCTAAGGAGCACGCCTCGAAAGCGTGTGAGGGTGCAAGCCCTCCAAGGGTTCAAATCCCTTCACCACCGCACTTCAAGCCCGGCGGTTCCTCGCGGAACCGCCGGGCTTTTTTCCGGCCGGCTTTGCCGCTTTGTCCGTGCTTTCGGTCACTGGTTGAAGTCACGCTCTGTGCCTAAAAAGCCGTGGGCCGTACGCCCCAGCGGGCACTCCACCGTTCGGGTGTTCTCCATGATCAGATGTCGTGCACGTAACGCGGTCGTTTCGGCGTCCGAAGGCGGTCCGTGCTAGCTGGACCAATTACCTAGAGTCACGGTGGGAGGACGGCCCTAATATGACCACTGTTGCGCAAGTCACGCGGCCAAAATCCACCGGATCAGACAATGCGCTCCAACCGGCTGGTGAGAACTTTTCACAAGATTGCCCTAGGCCGATGTCCGAGAACTGTCCTAGATTTGACATGTGAGAGTTGAGCATCACTGGTGGAATGGTGACGTCCGGCTTGCGCGCCGCGACGTCTTCGTGCGCACCGACGGCAACGTCTGGGAAGTTGAAGCTCAGATGGGCGGTCCGGACGGCAAGTCAAAGGTGCAGAACTGTCCAGGACGCGCTTCCGCGATGATCCTGGCTGACGCGTGGCGTGGTCCACGCTGGCAGTGGCGCGAGATCTGAAGCGCCTTGGGCCGGCTGCGCCGCCTGCTTGACCTCATCGGCCAGCCGATTTTCCGAACGGGCCGTACCTCCTCCGGGGGTACGGCCCGTTTCGTGTCGTCGGGCATCGGACCGCTTGTCCGGTAGTAAAGACCCGGACAGATTTAACGTTTCACCCATGCAGGCAACTGTCACCGACCACCGCTGCGACATCGCGGTGCTGCATCTGAGGGGCGAGCTCGACGCCGACACGGCCGCCACGCTCCGCGCAACGCTGACCGATCTGCTGGAGCGTCCCGTTCCCCGGATCGTCGTCGACCTCACCGATCTCAAGTTCTGCGACTCGATCGGGCTGAGCACCTTCATCACGAGTAAACAGGTGATCACCGCGAGAGGCGGCTGGCTCAGTTTCGCCGGCGCCAACCAGTTCCTGCAGCGCCTGCTGGAGACGGTCGGGCTGAGCCACTACTTCGCCATCTTCCCCGAGGTCGACGACGCGATAGCCGCCGGTCAGCTCTGACCGCGAGCCGCCGTCCAGGTGCTCTCGGAGACGAATGGCCCGGCGCCGCCGGCTCGGTCTCGCGCGCGACCCTCTGGGTCGCCCAAACTGATGAGCGGGCAGAGGTGTGACGCGGATCACGTGCGTCACGAGGCGTAGTGCGGTCATTGCGCCCCAGCTAACCGACCTAGCGGTCGGGCATCGGTAGTTGAATTGTCGGCTCTTTTGGTCACGGGCCGTATCGATGGCGGTGATCAGGCCAAAGAGCCAAGCCGATCCCGTACGGCGACCAAAGTGCACGTGTGCTCGGCGGTCGGCCGCTGTGCGGGCTCTGATCGGCCGCGGGCGGCGTCGGAGGACACGCTACGGACAGCTACCCCCGAACCCGGTTCGGCGTGAGTAGCATGCGCCTAGCACTTGAGGATGCAATCTCAAATGCACGTGCAGCTGCACATGATCGCGCTGGACGGATCTCGAGCTGTCTCACAAAGGGAAGGCGGCACCCGTAGCCCCGGGTGCCGCCTGTAGACCCTTGCCCTCAAAGGAAGGAATCCGATGCGAAGCCTACGACGCCGCCGGTTGGTCACACCGCCAGGGCGCAAGCGTTGAGCGGACACGCGCAGGCTGCCGCCGCCCCGCGGTCTCGCGCTTCACGCGGAGCAACCTTACATGCGACTAGCCCGGGTGTGTCAAGCCCGGCCGGACGCGGCAAGGTCGACGTTCTGATCATCACCGCCATGCAGGCCGAGTACGAGGCGGCCCGGCAGGCGGGGCTGGCCAGCGGCGCCGGCGGTCCCGGGATCGAGCACTGGGACGAGCATGATCTCGGCACCTCGGCGCCGTACCTTCTCGGCCGGTACGCGACCGAGGGTGGCGCCTCGTTCATGGTTGCTCTCGCGCGGCCGACGAGAATGGGGAGTGTTGCGACCGCCCCGATCGTCGCCACGCTGGTCGAACGCCTGAAGCCACAGTGCCTGGCCATGGCCGGTGTCTGCGCGGGCAATCCCGAGGCCGTTGCCCTCGGTGACGTGATCGTCGCGGAGATGACGTACGCGTACGACGAGGGAAAGCGTTTGTGGGATTCCTTCGAGGGAGACCATCGGCAGTTCATGTTGGTCGACCGATGGGTGCGTGAGGCCCAGGAGCTGTGCCCGGCCGATCTGCCGAGCTATGGCGAGGCCTGCCCGTCCGACGCGGCGCTGTGGCTGCTGGAACGACTTCTCGCGAGGGAAGATCCGACGAAGCACCCGGCTCGGAAGAGGTATTTTCCGGCAGACACCTGGAAGACCTGCGTCTGTTCGCTGGAGGGCGGCGGTCTGATCGCGCGCGATGGGGCGCGACTGTCATTGACGGAAGCCGGGCGCCTGCACATAGAGCGGGTGATCTGTGACGACGTCCACGGCCCGAGTCGCCTGCCGTTCCAGGTCGTGGTCGGCCCGATGGCCAGCGGCAACGTCGTCGTGAAGGACGGCGTGACGTGGCGGCAGTTGACGAACTGGGGCGTGCGCACCGTCGTCGCGATCGAGATGGAGGCGACCACCGTCGCGAGCGCCGCGTTCCGCGCCGAGGTCCCGTACTGGCTCGTCGTCAAGGGCGTCGCGGATCACGCCGATCCGCGCAAGAACGACCGGTACAAGTCGTTCGCGACGCGCGCCTCGGCCGAGGTTCTCTTCAAGCTCCTCGGACGCGGCCTGGCGACGATCGGCCGCTCGCCACGCATTGACTGAGGGAGCGCAGCAAGAAGGCCGGACACGCTGGGTCCGGCCTTCGGCGATCGCTGGCGGAGGATACGAGATTCGAACTCGTGAGGGTGTTAACCCAACACGCTTTCCAAGCGTGCGCCCTAGGCCTCTAGGCGAATCCTCCGTCGGCCAGGATACAGACAACCGGCGTCACGGTCGCGTGCGGGTCGGCGCTCGCCGGGTTCGCGCGCCAGGTACGCTCTTGGTCAGCCCCTCGTGCGGCGTGTATCTCGTGAACCTCCCCAGGGCCGGAAGGCAGCAAGGATAAGCGGGCTCTGACGGGTGCACGGGGGGTCCCTTGTTTTTGGTTCTTGTCGTACCCCCGACGGACAATGGCGCGGTCGTTGAGGAGGGGTAGTGGCACTCGCTCTGTACCGCAAGTACCGTCCACGGACGTTCGCCGAGGTCATCGGGCAGGAACACGTCACCGAGCCGTTGTCGCAGGCGCTGCGCAGCGGGCGGTTGCACCATGCCTATCTCTTCTCCGGCCCACGCGGCTGTGGCAAGACGTCGAGCGCCCGCATCCTGGCGCGCTCGCTCAACTGCGAGCAGGGCCCCACGCCCGAGCCGTGCGGGGTGTGCGCGTCCTGCCGCTCGCTGGCCAACGACGGCGTCGGCTCGATCGACGTCATCGAGATCGACGCGGCCAGCCACGGCGGCGTCGACGACGCCCGCGACCTGCGGGAAAAGGCGTTCTTCGCCCCCGCAAGCAGCCGCTACAAGATCTACGTGATCGACGAGGCGCACATGGTCTCGTCGGCCGGCTTCAACGCGCTGCTCAAGCTCGTCGAGGAACCGCCGGAGTACGTCAAGTTCATCTTCGCCACCACCGAGCCGGAAAAGGTGCTCGGCACCATCCGCTCGCGCACCCACCACTACCCGTTCCGGCTGATCCCGCCGGCGATCCTCCGGCCCTACCTGCAACAGCTCACCGAGGCCGAGGGCGTCCACGTCGAGCCGGCCGTCTTCCCGCTGGTCGTGCGCTCCGGCGGCGGCAGCGCACGAGACACGCTGAGCGTCCTCGACCAGCTGATTGCCGGCGCCGGCCCCGAGGGAGTGTCGTACTCGCGGGCCGTCGCCCTGCTCGGCGTCACCGACGTCACCCTGATCGACGAGATGTGCGACGCCCTGGCCGCCGGCGACGGCGCAGCGGCGTATTCGACGATCGACCGCGTCGCCGAGGCCGGCCACGATCCGCGCCGCTTCGCTTCCGACCTGCTCGAGCGCTTCCGCGACCTGATCGTCCTGCAGCAGGTGCCCGACGCGGTGTCCAAGGGCCTGATCGACGGCCCGTCCGATCAGCTCGAAACGATGAGCGCCCAGGCCGGCCGCCTGGGCCCGGCGACGCTGTCCCGCTGCGCCGACATCGTGCACACCGGCCTGGTCGACATGCGCGGCACGACCGCCCCCCGTCTGCTGCTCGAGCTGATCACGGCGCGCATGCTGCTGCCGGGCGCCGACGATTCGACGGGCGCCCTGCTGCAGCGTCTGGAACGCATGGAGCGGCGGCTCGCCCTGGGTGGTGAGTTTCCGGCCGTACGCGAAGAGGCCGCTCCCGCCGCGTCGGCAGCGCCCGCGGTCGCCGCCGCACCGGGCGGAGAAGATCCGGCCGGGGGTTCCCGGGGCGGTTTGTCCGCGGCACGGGCGGCCGCGGCGGCAGCCAGTCGACGCTCTCCGACGGCAACGGTGAAGCGGCCCGCGGGGGAGGTCGCCCCCGCTGTTGAGTCGGCCCCTGCGGCGCCTGTCGCGCCGACTCCTGCTGCTGAGTCGGCCCCTGCCGCGCCTGCCCCTGCCGCTGAGACGGCCCCTGCGGCGGCCCCTGTCGCGCCTGCCCCTGCGGCGGCCCCTGTCGCGCCTGCCCCTGCTGCTGAGCCGGCTTCGGCGACCGCTGCGCCGGCAGCTCCCGCGCCCGCGGTTTCTGCGCCGGTGTCAGCCGTGGCCGCTCCTGCCGCTCCGTCGCGCGAGCCGGATCACTATGACGACGAACCGCCGTGGGATGACGAGCCTGAGCCCGATGTCTACGACGCCGCACCCGAGCATCACCCCGAGCCGGTCCTGCCGGAGCAGCCCGCGGCGGCCGCTCAGCCTCCAGCGGCTGGGCCGTCGGTGGCTGGGCCGCCTGCGGTCGCTCAGCCCGAGCGGCAGCCGATGCCCCGCGCGGTTCTGCCGGACGCCCCGGAGGAGCCGGGTGCCGCCGCGGTGGAGCCTCCCGCCGGTCAGCTCAGCGTGGCGGCGGTGCGTGAGGTCTGGCCCGAGATCCTCACCGCGATCGGCCGGCGCAGCAAGCGGCTGGCCGCGCTCCTGTCCAACGCGGTGGTACGCGACCTCAACGGCCAGACGGTAGTACTGACCTTCCGCTACCCGAAGCACGCCGAGATGGCCGCTCCGGAGGCCCCGGCGTTGTCGAACGCGCTCTACGAAGCGCTGGGCGGCCAGTGGGAGATCCGCTGCGAGGTCGCCGGCGACGGCGCCGCTACGCCGACCGCGCCGGCGCCGCGTTCCGCGTCTGGTCGCCCCGGCGACGGGGCAGGGCCGTCCTCCGCCCGCGACGCCTCCCGCAACGAGCCTCCCGCCGCCACCGGCCGCACTGCCCAGCCCGCGCCCGGCGCACAGCAGGCTCATGCCGCCGCGGCCCGCCCGCCGCAGAGCCGCCGCCAGGAAACCGAGTCCAAGTCCTCCGGCGACGACGACTGGCCGGAGCCGGCCAAACCGGGCGGCCCAACCAGCGCGGCCCTCCCCGCCGCGCCCCTCGCTGACGATGAGGAAGAGGACTGGCCCGAGGTCAGCCCGATCGGCACGTCGACCGGCTCACCCCGGCCCGATGCGACCGCCGCCGCGGTTCCTGACGACGAGTTCGCGGCCCCGATCGGCGTCCCGTCCTCGGTCACCGCAGGCACGACGTTGGCCACGGGCGGCGATTCAGCCAGCGGCCCTGCGGGGCGCACCGATGGCCACAACGCGCCCGGCGGTTCCGCGCCGGGCGGTGTCGTGCCGGGTCGTGTCGCGCCCGGTGGTGTCGCGCCTGGTAGTGCTGCGCCCGGTGGTGCTGCGCCGGGTGGTGCTGCGCCCGGTGGTGCTGCGCCGGGTGGTGCTGCGCCGGGTGGCGTCGTGCCGAGTGGTGGTGTCACGCCGGGTGGAGGTGTCACGCCGGGTGGCTCCGCGCCGAGTCGTGGGGTCACGCCGGGTGGCGCGGTGCCGGGTGGTGGTGCTGGGCCGAGCAGCGCGGGCGCGGCGGCTGCTGCGCGGGCTGCGCGCAATGCACAGGTCGGCGGCGGGCTTGCGGCTGCCAGGGCCGCTGCGGCCCGTCAGGGTGCCGCTCGGTCGGCCACGGCGGCGCCGGCTCCGGCACCGTCGGGGTCCGGGTCCACGTCGGCTTGGGGCGATGGGTCGCCGACCGAGGAGGCGCCCTACGACCCGGAGTTCGATGGCCCACCGCGCGGCGGGGGGTCGGCCTTTGAGGGATTCGACCCGGGCGATGAGCCGCTCGACGACGTGATCGACGAGAAGACGGCCCGCGAGAGCAGTGAGCAGCAGGCCATGCGGCTGCTGCAGGAGGTGCTCGGCGCCGAGAAGATCGGCGAGAGCTGACGCCGGGTGGCAGCGGGCTCCGCATCCGCCGCGGTGTGCGGGGCCGCGACGGTCGAGCACCACGCGCCGGTGCCGTCAGCGCTCGCGCCACGCGCCGGTGCCGTCAGCGCTTGCGCCACGCGCCTGCCTGAGGCCGATTGGTGGTGGGAGCGGGCGCCGCTCGGCGTGGGTGGCTTGTGGTGGGTGGGGGCTGTGGGGCGGCTACGCTGGGCGGCGATTGATGTGGACGGCCGGGTGGGTATCGACGGCGGTCAGGATTTGGGACCTTTCTAGCTTAGGAGCGGGGCATGCGGCCCGGTGGACAGCCGAACATGCAGCAGATCATGCAGCAGGCGCAGAAGATGCAGCAGCAGGTTGCTCAGGCGCAGGCCGAGCTGGCTGCGGCCGAGGTCACCGGCAGCGCCGGCGGTGGGCTGGTCAGCGTGGTCATGACGGGGCTCGGTGAGGTCAAGTCGGTGCGGATCGATCCCAAGGCGGTCGACCCGGAGGACATCGAGTCGCTGGAAGACCTGGTGATCGCGGCGATTCGGAACGCGGCCGAGGAGCAGCGGGAGCTCACCGAGGCGAAGATGGGGCCCGTCACCGGCGGCATGGGCGGCCTCGGCCTCCCGGGGTTCTGATCACGTGTACGAAGGCGCCATCCAGGACCTGATCGACGAGCTGGGGCGGCTCCCGGGTGTCGGACCCAAGAGCGCCCAGCGGATCGCGTTCCACGTCCTCTCGGCCGACCCGGCGGACGTCAATCGGCTCGCCACCGCGCTGCGCAAGGTGAAGGAGCTGGTCCGTTTCTGCACGACCTGCTTCAACGTGGCCGAGTCCGAGCAGTGCCGGGTCTGCCGCGACCCTCGTCGTACCAGTGAAGTGCTCTGTGTGGTCGAGGAGCCGAAGGACGTGGTGGCGATCGAGCGGACCGGTGAGTTCCGCGGGCGGTACCACGTGCTCGGCGGCGCGATCAACCCGCTGGAGGGCGTCGGGCCGGACAACCTCCGCATCCGTGAGCTGCTGCTACGTCTCGGAACCGGCGAGGTTCACGAGTTGATTCTCGCCACAGATCCCAATACCGAGGGTGAGGCCACGGCTACCTATCTGGCACTCATGGTCAAACCGATGGGTATTAAAGTCACCCGTTTGGCCAGTGGACTTCCGGTGGGCGGCGACCTCGAGTACGCCGACGAGATAACACTCGGTCGGGCGTTCGAGGGGCGTCGGGCCGTATAGATCTACGTCGCGTAATCCACCCGTGACGCCATGCTAGTGATTTAGTCCGGATTAGCTGGATGCAGGCCTTCTGACGCGGTAGTTTCCGTTTGGTCGGTGCCTTAGGTCACAGCCACATCACGAGGGAGACACGGAACCGTCCGGGTGCGGTCCGTGAACTTGACCGAGGCACCACATTAGGTGAATGTTCCTTGCGATGGCGGCACCACCGCCGTCGAGTGCCTTCGTGGCGCGGACTCATCTGACCGTCGCGACGAGGGTCGGCACTCGAGGCATGAGACAACCGATCGGTTGCCGGACGCTGCGGGAGCCATCGCCTACGGCCCGCCGCCAATTCGGCGTGCCGCTGGCCGTGAGCGCCCCGTTTCGTCCCGGACATCCGGGAGAGGACCGGCGCTGATGTCGCTTGGCCCGGAGGCGCCAATCTCCGATGAGATCGTGGCGCCCACCGACGACGCGGCTGTGGAACGAACTGCCGGCGAGAAAGCAATCGCTGGTCGATCGCTGAGGCAGATCGCCTGGCGCCGCCTCAAGAAGGACCGGGTTGCGGTCGGCGGCGGGATCGTCATCCTCGTCCTGATCTTCATCGCGATCATCGCGCCACTGCTGATCAAGCTGTTCGGGCACCCGTTCGACGAGTACCACAACGAGAAGATCGACCCGACGCTCGGCCTGCCGCTCGGTCACCTCGGCGGCATCTCGAAGGACTACATCCTCGGCGTCGAGCCGGTGAACGGCCGGGACATCTTCAGCCGGATCGTGTACGGCGCCCAGACGACGCTGACCGTCGCCTTCCTGTCGGCCTTCCTCTCGACGATCCTCGGCGTGCTGTTCGGCATGACCGCCGGCTTCGTCGGCGGCTGGGTCGACTCGATCGTCAGCCGCATCATGGACTTCCTGCTCGCGTTCCCGCAGCTGCTCTTCTCGATCGCGCTGGTCTCCGTGCTGCCGCCCACCTCGTTCGGACTCGGTCCACGCTGGTCCCGGGTCCTCGTCCTGGTCGCGGTCATCGGGTTCTTCGGCTGGCCGTACATCGGGCGCATCGTCCGCGGCCAGACGCTCTCCCTGCGCGAGCGCGAGTTCGTCGAGGCCTCACGCAGCCTGGGCGCGCGCTCGCCCCGCATCCTTTTCCGTGAGATGCTGCCGAACCTTGCGGCGCCGATCCTCGTCTACACGACGCTGATCATCCCGACCAACATCCTCACCGAGGCCGCGTTGAGCTTCCTCGGCGTCGGTATCCCGCCGCCGTACCCGTCCTGGGGTGGCATGCTCTCGGACGCGCTTCAGTTCTATCGGTACGACCCGATGTTCATGATTATCCCCGGCGCGATGATCTTCATCACCGTGCTGGCCTTCAACCTGTTCGGCGATGGCCTTCGCGACGCGTTGGACCCGAAGGCGCATTGACGACGACAGGAACCCGAAGCGGTTTCATCGCATGAATCTCGGCGACACCCCGCAAAGGTCGCCGTTCTAGGAGGTAGGAGTTTTGGTGGCAGGAAAGACGAAAGTGATGGTGGCCTCCGCGGCCGCTCTCACATTGGGGCTGACCGCCGCATGCGGTGGCGGCTCGGATGACAACAAGGGTGACAACAACAGTTCGACCAACGGGGCTTCCTTCAACGCCGCCGCGACCCAGGTGGTCAACGCGAGCGACAAGAAGGGCGGCACGCTCAACCTGTGGAGCCCACAGGACGCCGACTCGTTCGACCCGGCGATCTCGTACTACGCCTGGACGATCGACATGAACCGGCTCTACAGCCGGACCCTGATGACCTACACGCCGAAGCCCGGCAAGGACGGTCTGATCCTGTCGCCCGACCTGGCCCAGGCGGCGCCGGAGGTCAGCGCTGATGGCAAGACGTACACCTTCAAGCTGAAGAGCGGCATCAAGTTCGACGATGGCTCGCCGATCACCTCGAAGGACATCAAGTACGGCATCGAGCGCATCTTCGCGCAGGACGTTCTGCCCAACGGCCCGCTGTACCTGATGCAGGAGCTGGACGGCGGCCAGAAGTACCCCGGCCCGTACAAGGACAAGGACCCGAACAAGCTGGGTCTGAAGACCGTCGAGACGCCTGACGACTCGACGATCGTCTTCCACCTGCAGGCGGCGAACGCGAACTTCCCGTACGAGCTGGCGCTCCCGGGTGGTTCCCCGATTCCGCAGAAGCGGGACACGGGCGACAAGTACGCGCTCAAGCCGGCCTCTTCGGGCCCGTACATGTTCGAGAGCGTGCAGCCCGGCAAGGGCGCGACCCTGGTCAAGAACCCCAACTGGGACCCGGCGACCGACCCGAACCGCAAGCAGCTCCCGGACAAGATCGTTCTCACGATCACGACCAACGCCGACGACATGGACGCCCGTCTGATCGCCGGCACGGCCGACCTGGACGCGAGCCAGAGTGGTGTGCAGACCCAGGCCCGCACCCAGATCCTGACGAACGACAAGCTCAAGCAGACCGCGTACAACCCGAACAACGGCTTCATCCGGTACGCGGCCCTCGCGACCACGGTCGCCCCGCTTGACAACGCCGAGTGCCGCAAGGCGGTCATCTACGCGTCCGACCCGACGACGCTGCAGACCGCTCGCGGTGGCCCGATCGCCGGTGGCGACATCGCCACCAACATGCTGCCGCCGAACATCCTCGGCTCGGACCCGAAGTACGACCCGTACGGTCGCGCCCAGGGCAAGCCGCAGATCGACAAGGCCAAGGCCGCTCTGCAGGCCTGTGGCAAGCCGACCGGCTTCAGCACCAAGATCGCGGTCCGGAACAACAAGCCGGCCGAGGTCGCCACGGCGACCGCCCTCCAGGCGGCGCTGAAGGCCGTCGGCATCAACGCCGACATCTTCCAGTACGACGGTAAGGACGTCGGCACGGTTGTCGGCTCGCCGTCGGTGGTCAAGGCCAAGGGTCTCGGCATCATGATCTCCGGCTGGGGTGCTGACTTCCCGACCGGTTACGGCTACCTGGCGCCGATCGCGATGGGCAAGTTCATCGCTCCGTCCGGCAACTACAACCTGCCCGAGATCAACGACCCCGCGATCAACGACCTGTTCACCAAGGGTCTGTCCGAGAAGGACGCGAACGCGGCGGCCGATGACTACAAGCAGGCCAACGAGAAGGTCATGGAGGGCGACTACTTCGTGCCCTTCGTCTTCGACAAGGCGCTCAACTACTACAACCCGCGGCTGACGAACGTGTACTTCCACCAGGGCCTGGCCATGGTGGACTTCGCGTCGCTCGGCGTCAGCGACGGCAAGTAACAAGTACCCGGTCGCTGTAGCAACCACGGGTAGAACGAAGGGCAGGTGAAGGCCGCCCCCTCCGGGCGGGGGCCGAGTTCGCAAGAACTCGGCGCCCGCCCGGTCCTCGGCCGAGAGTCGTGCTGGCTTATCTCATTCGGCGGCTGATCAATGCCGTCCTGACGCTGATCGTGGTCACCTTCGTGACCTTCTGCGTCTTCTTCCTGGTGCCCAAGGCGACCGGAAGTGACCCCGCGCTGCTGTACGTCGGCAAGCAGGCCGACCCGGCGGCGATCGCGGGCATCCGGGAGAAGTTCGGGTTCAACGACCCGGTCATCGTGCAGTACGGCAAATTCCTCAAGGGCCTGGTGTTCGGCCGCGACTACGTCAGCGGCGCGGACATCACGCACTGCTCGGCGCCCTGCCTCGGCTACTCCTTCAAGACCAGCCAGGAGGTGTGGCCGCTGCTGATCGACGCCCTCCCGGTCACCGTCTCGCTGGCCATCGGCGCCGCCGTGCTGTGGGTGCTGATGGGCGTCTCCTTCGGCGTCATCTCCGCACTTCGGCGCGGCACGATCTGGGACAGATCGGTGATGACGGTGGCGCTGGCCGGCGTCTCGCTCCCGATCTACTTCACCGGTCTGCTGTCGCTGAGCATCTTCGTGTACTGGCTGGGCTTCCCCAACCCCAGCTTCACACCGTTCTTCGACAATCCATGGCATTGGTTCACCGGCCTGATCCTGCCCTGGATCACGCTCGCGTTCCTGTTCGCGGCGACCTATGCCCGGCTCACCCGGGCCAACATGCTCGAGACACTGGGCGAGGACTACATCCGTACGGCCCGAGCCAAGGGCCTGCGCGAACGGGCCGTCATCGGCAAGCACGGTCTGCGCTCCGGCCTGACCCCCCTGGTCACCGTCTTCGGTCTGGACCTCGGCGCGCTGCTCGGCGGCGCCGTTCTCACCGAGGCCGTCTACAACCTGCGCGGCCTCGGCTATTACGCACTCAACGGCATCCGCCAGAGCGACCTGCCGGTCATCCTCGGCGTGACGCTGTTCGCCGCGACCTTCATCGTCATCGCCAACCTGATCGTCGACCTGCTCTACGGCGTCATCGACCCGCGTGTGCGGTTGGGCTGAGGAGGCCACGTTGTCCATCGGCGCCCCCACCCCGCGACCGTTCCTCGAGGTCAAGGACCTCACCGTCCGGTTCGAGACCGACGACGGCATCGTCCAGGCCGTGACCGGCTCGACCTTCTCGCTGGAGAAGGGCAAGACGCTCGGCATCGTCGGCGAGTCCGGCTCCGGCAAGAGCGTCACCTCGCTGGCGCTGCTCGGCCTGCACCGCACTCGCAGCAACGCCAAGGTCGCCGGCGAGATCTGGTTCGACGACGATGAACTGGTCACCGCCACCGACGAGAAGGTGCGGCTCCTGCGCGGCGGCAAGATGTCCATGATCTTCCAGGACCCGCTGAGCGCGATGCACCCGTACTTCACGGTCGGGTCGCAGATCGTCGAGGCGTACCGGGTGCACCACCCCGGGGTGACCAAGAAGGTCGCCCGCGAGCGGGCCATCGACATGCTCGCCCGGGTCGGCATCCCGCAGCCGGATCGCCGGTTCCACGACTACGCTCACCAGTTCTCGGGCGGCATGCGGCAGCGCGCCATGATCGCGATGGCGCTGGTCAACGACCCGGCGCTGCTGATCGCGGACGAGCCGACCACCGCGCTGGACGTCACCGTGCAGGCGCAGATCCTCGACCTGATCCGCGACCTCCAGGAGGAGTTCGGCTCGGCGGTCATCATGATCACCCACGACCTGGGCGTGGTGGCCGAGCTCGCCGACGACGTCCTGGTCATGTACGGCGGGAAGGTCGTCGAGAAGGGTTCGGCGCTCGACGTCTTCCGGACGCCGCAGCATCCGTACACCTGGGGTCTGCTCGGCTCGATGCCGCGCCTGGACCGCGACGTGCGCGAGCGGCTCATCCCGGTCAAGGGCTCCCCGCCCAGCCTGATCAATCTGCCCGACGGCTGTGCCTTCAACCCGCGCTGCCCGTACGCGGGCCGCAACGGCAACCGGTCCTTCACCGACGTGCCGGTTCTCCGCGAGGCGGGAGTCGGCACCGGCGCCGGGCACTTGGTCGCTTGCCACCTGCCCGCGGAAGATCGCAAGACGATCTTCCAGCAGGATGTGCTACCGAACCTCTGAGCGGAGTTGATGAAACATGAGTGAGAACCTGCTCGAGGTGATGGGGCTGGAGAAGCACTTCCCGATCACGAAGGGCCTGTTCAAGCGCAAGGTCGGCGACGTGCGCGCGGTCGACGGCGTCGACCTGCAGGTGCGGGCCGGCGAGACGCTGGGCCTGGTCGGCGAGTCCGGCTGCGGCAAGTCGACCACCGGCCGGCTGTTCAGCCGGATCCTCGAGCCGACCGGCGGCAAGATCATCTTTGAGGGCCAGGACATCTCGCACAAGTCCACGGCCCAGATGCGACCCCTCCGCCGCGACGTCCAGATGATCTTCCAGGACCCGTACTCGTCGCTGAACCCGCGGCACACGGTCGGCTCGATCATCGCGGCGCCGCTGCAGATCCAGAACATGCCGACCCCGCAGGGCGTCAAGAAGGCCGTGCAGGAGCTGCTGGAGCTGGTCGGGCTCAACCCCGAGCACTACAACCGGTACCCGCACGAGTTCTCCGGCGGTCAGCGCCAGCGCATCGGTATCGCCCGCGCGCTCGCGCTGCGGCCCAAGATGATCATCGCGGACGAGCCGGTGTCGGCGCTGGACGTGTCGATCCAGGCGCAGGTCGTCAACCTGCTCGACGACCTGCAGAGCGAGTTCGACCTGACCTTCGTCTTCATCGCGCACGACCTGTCGGTGGTCCGGCACATCTCGGACCGGGTCGCGGTGATGTACCTCGGCAAGGTGGTGGAGATCGCCGAGCGCAACGACCTCTACAAGAACCCGCGCCACCCGTACACCGTCGCCCTCATGTCTGCGGTCCCGGTGCCTGACCCGGCCCGGCGCGATCGCGCGCAGCGCGAGCGCGTGCTGCTCACCGGCGACGTGCCCAGCCCGATCAACCCGCCGTCCGGATGCCGCTTCCGCACCCGCTGCTGGAAGGCCCAGGACATCTGCGCCACGGAGGAGCCCCCGCTGGTCACGCGCATGCAGGACCCGGCGAGCCACCTCACGGCGTGCCACTTCCCGGTGGTCAACGAGGACATCGTGGCGGGCCGCCGGCCCGCGGCCTCACCCGCGTAAGCGAGAGCGGCGGCGCCGGAACCCGGCGCCGCCGCCACGCGGAAGATCAGCCCTCGGGCCGGTTGAGCAGGCCGACCGCGATCTGATGCACGGCCGCCGAGTCGGCGGGGTCCTTCACCGTGGTCTTGCCGCCGGTGACCGTGTACCACTCATCGGCCTCGAAATACTGCACGCGCACCGTGACGTCGTTGCCCGACGTCTCGGTGCGCAGCGTCAGGTCTCCGGTGATGACGCCGACCTCGTCGGTCATCACCCCGCCCGGTCCGGCGGTGATCTTCGTGCTCGGGGCTGGTTCGCTCATGAGCATTTCTCCAGCATGTCGGCGAGTGCGGACTTCTCGGCGGTGGTGACCGTGAGCTTCCAGTGGGTCTTCACCGCGATCCAGTCTTCTGCATACCCACACCAGCTGCTGGTATCCGTCGGTTTCCAGGTCGACGGGTCCTGGTCGCCCTTCGAGCGGTTGGACGTCGCCGACACCGCGACCAACTGGGGATCGTCCAGGTCGTTCGCGAAGTCACCGCGCTTGTCGGTGGTCCACGACGAGGCGCCCGAGCGCCACGCGTTCGCCAGCGGCACCACGTGGTCGATGTCCACCTGCGTCGGCGAGGTCAGCGTCTTTCCGTCGTAGACGCTCTTCCAGGTGCCGGCCACCACGTTGCAGCCGGAGAGCTTCACCTTCGTGCCGTCGCGCTTGAGCACCGAGTCCCGGACGTCGCAGTTGTCGCCGGTCGTGCGCCAGTGCGGGAACTTCTCCCGGCTGTAGCCCTTCATCGAGCCGGCCTTGGCCACGACCAGCTTGTCGAGTTGGGCGCCGGCGTTGCCCGTGCTCGTCCTGCCGGTAGCGGTGGTGGAGGCGCCGGGGGCCGCGCCGGTGTCGATCGTGACGCCATCGCAGGCGGTGGTCAGGCTGAGTGCAGCGGCGGCGGCGAGGAGGACTGTCCATTGACGAGTACGAGGGGGCACCCGTTCAGCCTAAGTGCGCCCCGTCCGGTCTGCCCGAGTCGGACACCCGTGAGTGGATCATCCCGCGCGCCGCGGTCACGGCGCGCGGGACGTCCCGGTCAGCGTCCGCGGTTGATGGCGCTGGTAACGGCCTTGATCGAGGCGCTGACGATGTTGGCGTCTATTCCGACGCCCCACACCGTGCGGTCCCCGACCTCCAGCTCGACGTAGGCCGCGGCCTGTGCGTCCCCGCCCGCGGTCAGCGCGTGCTCGTTGTAGTCCAGCAGCCGGGCCTGGATGCCCAGCGGCGCGACGGCCTGCAGGAACGCGTCGATCGGGCCGTTGCCCAGGCCGACGAGCGGACGGCGCACGCCGCGGTGGAAGACCTCGACGTCGATCTCGACCTTGCCGTCCACGGTGGCCGTGCTGTAGCCCTCGATCTTGAAGGCGGTGGAGAGTTGGTGCTCGATCAGGTACTCCGCCGCGAAGATGTCCCACATCTGCTGCGGGGAGACCTCGCCGCCCTCCTCGTCGGTGTGGTGCTGCACCACGCCGGAGAACTCGATCTGCAGCCGTCGCGGCAGGTCGAGGTTGTGCTCCTCCTTCATGATGTACGCCACGCCGCCCTTGCCGGACTGCGAGTTGACCCGGATGACCGCCTCGTAGCTGCGGCCCACGTCCTTGGGGTCGATCGGCAGGTAGGGCACGCCCCAGACGAACTCGTCGACCGGTACGCCCGCCTCGTCGGCGTCGGACTTCAGCCAGGCGAAGCCCTTGTTGATCGCGTCCTGGTGCGAGCCGGAGAACGAGGTGTAGACCAGGTCGCCCACGTACGGGTGGCGCTCGTGCACCGGCAGCTGGTTGCAGTACTCGACGGTGCGCTTGATCTCGTCGATCTGCGTGAAGTTGATCATCGGGTCGATGCCCTGCGAGAACATGTTCAGGCCCAGGGTCACCAGGTCGACGTTGCCGGTGCGCTCGCCGTTGCCGAACAGGCAGCCCTCGATGCGGTCGGCGCCGGCCAGCAGGCCCAGCTCGGCGGCCGCCACGCCGGTGCCCCGGTCGTTGTGCGGGTGCAGCGACAGCACCACGGAGTCGCGCCGGGGCAGGTGGCGGTGCATCCACTCGATGGAGTCCGCGTACACGTTGGGGGTGGCCATCTCGACCGTGGCCGGCAGGTTGATGATCAGCGGCCGGGCCGGGGTCGGGTCGATCACGTCGATGACCGCCGAGCAGATCTCCAGCGCGTACTCCAGCTCGGTGCCGGTGTACGACTCGGGGGAGTACTCGTAGAAGATCTCGGTGTCGGGCGTGTAGATCTCCGCGTACTTCTGGCAGAACCGGGCGCCGCTCGTGGCGATGTCGGTGATGCCGGCCTTGTCCAGCCCGAAGACCACCCGGCGCTGCAGCACCGAGGTCGAGTTGTAGAAGTGGACGATCGCCCGCTTGGCGCCGCGCAGCGACTCGAAGGTGCGCTCGATCAGGTGCTCGCGGCACTGCGTCAGCACCTGGACGGTGACGTCGTCGGGGATCAGGTCCTGCTCGATGAGCTGCCGGATGAAGTCGAAGTCGGTCTGCGACGCGGCCGGGAAGCCGACCTCGATCTCCTTGTATCCCATCTGGACCAGCAGCATGAACATGCGCCGCTTGCGCTCGGGGGACATCGGGTCGATCAGGGCCTGGTTGCCGTCGCGCAGGTCGACCGCGCACCAGCGCGGGGCGGTCTCGACGTGCCGAGTCGGCCACTGGCGGTCGGGCAGGTCGACCGTGAACTGCTGGCCGTAGGGCTTGTACCGCTGGAAGGGCATCGCGCTTGAACGTTGCGCGGCAAAGGGGTCGTTGTCGGTGGACATGTGGGCTTGCTCCAAACGAAATCGAGGCGAGCAGGCGGCGCGCGTCAACTCCGCGACGAGGTGCCGGCCTGGGATGGGGCCTCGTCGCGGCAACGAAGGAGGAGTGCATGCCACATGTCGGAATCACCCTACGTGATCAACTCGGACGGGACTAACTCTACGCCCGGATCGTGGGATGCCGGAGTCAGGCCGGTGACGATGCGCCGGACGACGGGAGAACGTCGGGCACGCTGTCGGTGCCCATCGCCGGGCCGGGCACGACCGTGCCGGGCAGCGCGACGGTGGCCGGGCCGGCGACCTGGCTGACCAGCTTGAGCAGGCCGAAGTCGACACGCGCCGCGGTCAGCACGCCGTCCTGGGCGTAGCAGTAGATGCCCACGTCGACCGGGGCCTTGAGCGAGGCCGAGATCGAGTCGATCGAGAAGCAGGTGCCCTGGGCGCCCTGCAGGGGCTCGACCTCGGTCACGGACAGCGCCGACTGCCGGTCGGTGAAGACCGGCAGCCACTGCCGGAACAGTCGCTCGACCTGCGGGGAGTTGTCCTTGGGAACCTTCTTCCCGGGGTCTGCCACGCGTACGCAAGAAGGGGTTATGGGGTTGGTCGGAGACGAGACCGTGCACTGGAAGACCCCGGCCGCCGTCGAGACGATCGACACGTCCGTGGTGTCGCCGAGCATCGCGTCGCTGACGTCCACCCGCCACGAACCGTCCGCCGCGATCGAGGCGACCACGTTGTGCTGCCGGCCGTTGCCGTCCTCGGTGAGCGTGTAGAGCGCCGCGTACGCCTTGTCCTGGGCCAGCGTGGCCCGGGCGACCAGGTCGTCGCGCGCGTCATTTCCGTCGTCCCCGCCCGCCGGCGGCAGCGAGGCCGTCGACGTCGGATCGGTGGCGGGCGCGCTCCCGTCGCAGCCCGACGCGACCGCCAGCGTCAGCAGCGCGGCGGCCGACGCGGACAAAGCCAGGGAGCGTGGGCGCACCGAGACATTCTCGCCTCCACGGGCCGAACCGGTCGTCGTCAACCGCTGGCGTGTCGCGGCCGGGGGCCGAAATCTGGGATCGCCTCTCGGCCTTTGAGAGGGGCGCGGCTAGTGTGATTGGGATTGTCCTGACCGGCGCCGCCGGTGTTCATGTCGAAGGAATGGTTACTCGTGGCACTGGTGGTGCAGAAATACGGTGGCTCGTCCGTCGCGACCGCCGAGCGCATCAAGCGGGTGGCGGAACGCATCGTGTCCGCCCGCAAGGCCGGCGACGACGTGGTCGTCGTGGTGTCCGCGATGGGCGACACCACCGACGAGCTGCTCGACCTGGCCAACCAGGTCAGCCCGCTGCCGCCGGGACGCGAGCTCGACATGCTGCTGACCGCCGGCGAGCGCATCTCGATGGCGCTGCTCGCCATGGCGATCCACAACCTCGGGTACGAGGCCCGGTCGTACACGGGCTCCCAGGCCGGCGTGCTCACCACCTCGGTGCACGGCAGGGCCCGGATCATCGACGTCACCCCCGGCCGCCTGCGCTCGGCGCTCGACGAGGGCGCGATCGCGATCGTGGCCGGCTTCCAGGGCGTCTCGCAGGACACCAAGGACATCACCACGCTCGGCCGCGGCGGCTCGGACACGACCGCGGTGGCGCTGGCCGCCGCGCTGCACGCCGACGTCTGCGAGATCTACACGGACGTGGACGGCGTCTTCACCGCCGACCCGCGGATCGTGCCGGACGCCAAGCACATCAAGAAGATCACGTACGAGGAGATGCTCGAGCTCGCCGCGGGCGGGGCGAAGGTGCTGATGTTGCGATGCGTGGAGTACGCGCGGCGCTTCAAGGTGCCCATCCACGTACGCTCTTCGTACTCGAACAAAGAAGGCACGCTCGTCACCGGATCTATGGAGGACCCTGACGTGGAGTCTGCGCTGATCACCGGGGTTGCCCACGACCGCAGCGAGGCGAAGATCACGATCGTCGGCGTGCCCGACGAGCCCGGCGCCGCCGGTCGCATCTTCAACACGGTGGCTCAGGCCGAGATCAACATCGACATGATCGTGCAGAACGTGTCGACCGAGGGCACCGGCCGCACCGACATCTCCTTCACCCTGCCGAAGGCGGACGGCCCGACCGCGATGTCCGCGCTCGACCGGATCAAGGAGCAGATCAAGTTCAAGAGCCTGCTCTTCGACGACCACGTCGGCAAGGTCTCGCTGATCGGCGCCGGCATGCGGTCGCACCCCGGTGTGGCCGCGTCGTTCTTCGCCTGCATCGGCGAGGCCGGCGTGAACATCGAGATGATCTCCACCTCGGAGATCCGGGTCTCCGTCGTCTGCCGCGACAGCGACCTCGACACCGCCGTCCGCGCCGTGCACGACCAGTTCGAGCTCGGCGGCGGCGAGCAGGCGGTGGTCTACGCGGGCACCGGCCGGTAGCGATCCGATGGCGCAGCCCACGCTCGCCGTCGTCGGGGCCACCGGCTCCGTCGGCACGGTCATGCTCGAGCTGCTGACCTCCCGGCGCAACGTCTGGGGGGAGATCCGGCTGCTCGCCTCCGCGCGCTCGGCCGGCAAGCAGCTGACCTGCCGCGGCGAGCAGCTGGTCGTGCGGGAACTGACGCCCGAGGCCTTCGACGGCGTCGACGTGGCCCTCTTCGACCTGCCCGACGAGGTGTCGCTCGAGTGGGCGACGGTCGCCACGTCGCGCGGTGTCACGGTGGTGGACAACTCGGCCGCGTTCCGCATGGAACCGGACGTGCCGCTGGTGGTGCCCGAGGTCAACAAGGACGCGCTGGCCGACCGCCCGCGCGGCATCGTCGCCAACGCCAACTGCACGGTGATGGCGATGATCATGGCGATTGCGCCGCTGCACCGCGAGTACGGCCTGCGCGAACTGGTCCTCGCCTCCTACCAGGCCGCCTCGGGCGCCGGTCAGATCGGCGTCGACACCCTGCACGACCAGCTCACCAAGGTGGCCGGCGACCGGCTGCTCGGCTCCCGCCCGGGCAACGTGCGCCAGGCCGTCGGCGACGACCTCGGTCCGTTCACGGCGCCGCTCGCGCTGAACGTGGTGCCGTGGTCGGGCGTGATCGCCCCGCTCGGCTGGTCGTCCGAGGAGCTCAAGCTGCGCAACGAGTCCCGCAAGATCCTGGGGATTCCGGCGCTCAAGGTCTCGGCCACCTGCGTCCGCGTGCCGGTGGTGACCGGCCACTCGATCGCCGTGCACGCGGTCTTCGGCTCCGAGGTCGACGCCGACGGCGCCCGCCAGGTGCTGCGGAACGCGCCCGGCGTGATCCTGGTCGACGACCCCGAGGCCGGCGAGTTCCCGATGCCGATCGACGCGGTCGGCACCGACCCGTCCTGGGTCGGCCGCATCCGGCGGGCCATGGACGACCCGCGGGCCCTCGACCTGTTCATCACGGGTGACAACATGCGCAAGGGCGCCGCGCTGAACACGGTGCAGATAGCCGAGTTGCTGGCCGCCGAGATCAAATAACCTCTAGGACAGATCCTCCCGGGTCAGCAGCGCCCGCAGCGTGATGCCCTCGGCGGCCAGCGCGGCCGTGCCGCCCTCCTGACGGTCGATCACGCAGAGCGCGTGGTCCACGTGCGCGCCGAGCTTGCGCAGCTCGCCGGTGGAGATCACCACCTGGCCGCCCGACGTGACCACGTCCTCGACCACCAGCACCCGCCGGCCGGCCACCTCGGCGCCCTCGGCCAGCCGGGCCGTGCCGTACTGCTTGGCCTGCTTGCGCACGAACGCGGTGGGCAGCTTCGCGTGCCGGGCGAGCGCGGTCACCACCGCGATCCCGCCCATCTCGAGCCCCGCCAGCACCTCGGTGCCCTCCGGGATCAGCACCGCCATCCGCTCGGCCAGCTGGTCGAGCAGCGCAGGGTCGGCCTCGAACTGGTACTTGTCGAAATACTCGTCGGCGATCCGGCCCGAACGCAGGACGAACTCGCCGGTCAGGCGGCTCACGTCGCGGACGCGCCGCGCGAGGTCTTCAGAGGCAGTCACAAGGTCCTAGCCTGTCAGGCCCGCCGAAGACCTCGGACAGCACCCCGGATGCAACCACTCAGCAACCGACAAAACGCGCCGATCAGGGGATTATGCAGATCAACCCGCACCGTTGGTTCGGCGCCGGGCAGAGCAGCGCGGCCGACGCGGCCAAGGCCGGGGCCGAGGCGGCGGCCGAGGCGATCGGTGGGCGCGACCCGAAGGCCGTCTTCGTCTTCTGCTCGGTCGCCTACGACCTGCCCGCCCTGGTGGCCGCGGTGCGCGACGAGGCCGGCCCGGACGCGGCGATCGTGGGCAGCACGACCATGGGCGAGCTGGGCAACGCGGGAATGACCGTGGGCGGGGTGGCGGTGGCCGCGCTCGGCGGCGACGGGTTCACGGTGCACACCCGGGTCGCCCCGATCGACCAGCACGACCCGCGGGCGGCCGGCGCTGACGCGGCCGAGGCGCTCCGCGGCCTGCACGACCCGAACCGGGTGCTGATCCTGTTCTGCGACGGGATGGCCGGCCGGCCGCACGAGATTGTCCGCGGCGCGTACTCGACCGCGGGCGCGGCCTGGCCGCTGGTGGGCGGCTTCGGCGCCGACGACCGGCACTTCGAGAAGACCTACCAGATTCACGGCGACGCCGTCGTCAGCGAGTCGGTGGTGGCGCTCGCCCTCGGCTCGGACGGCCCGATCGGCATCGGGATGGCCCACGGCTGGCGGCGCACCGAGCCCCCGATGATCGTCACCAAGAGCCACGGCGCGCACATCTACCGGCTCGACGACCAGCCCGCGCTCGACGTGCTGCTGCGCCGCAACAACTTCGACGGGACCGCCGACGAGTTCTTCGACCGGGGACGGGCGCTGCAGCCGCTCGGGCTGTCCCGGCGCAACGGCGAGGACATCCGGGTGATCCACGCCGGGGACGACGAGGAACGCTCGGTCTGGGGCACCGCGGACGTGCCGCAGGGCGCGCTGGTCTGGCTCATGGAGGCCGACCGGCAGGCGCTCATCGACGGGGCAACCTGGTCGTGCACCGAGGCGATCGCCCGGCTCGACGGGCTGGCCCCGCTCGGCGTGCTCGCCTTCGACTGCGGCGGGCGGCGGGCGGGCCTGGTCGAGGGCGGCATGGAGGAGGAGATCGACGCCATGCGTACTGCGCTGGGCGACGCGCCGTTCGTCGGCTTCTACACCACCGGGGAGATCGCCCGGGTCCGCGGCGCGAGCGGCCTGCACCACCTCACCCTGGTCACCCTCGCTCTGGCCTGAGCCCATGCTGACCTGGTCGACTCACCTGCTGACCGAGTACTTCACCGCGGTCAACGCCGCCGATGACGAGCGGACCGCGATCGCCAGCGCGGTCGAGCGGGCGACCGAGATGGTCGAGGCCGAGGTGGGCGCCGTGGTGCGGGAGGGCAGGGTTGCCGAGGCGTACGGATTCGGGGGAATGATCCCGGAAGCGGGACTGCTCGCCGTGGCCGCCGGCGAATCGTTGCTGGAGGTCGCCGACCTCGGTGAGCTGTACGCGGTCGCGAGCCCGCTCGGCGGCGAGAACGCCGACGCGCTGATCGTGTGCCGGGCCGACGAGTCGTTCGGACCCGAGGAACGCCAGATGCTGCAGGGCATGGCGCAGGTGCTGGGCCTGGCGCTGCGCAGCATCCGGGTGCTTGCCGCCGAGCGGCACCTGCGCGCCGAGAAGGAGCGGCAGGCGACCACCGCGCAGACCCGGCAGCGGCTGGTCGAGTCGCTGCTCACCATTCAGCGGGCGATCTCCGGGCGGCGGCCGCTGCCGGAGATCCTGGACGCGGTGACGAGCGGCGCGGCCGAGCTGCTCGACGGCGCGACGGTGGCGCTGCTGCTGGCCGAGGGCGGCCCGGACCGGCGGCTGAGCGTGGCCTCCACCTGCGGCGGAACCGACGGCGGGCCGCTGCACGAGTCGGCGGCGCGGGCCGCGATGTCCGGCGGCGCGGTGCTGATCCGGCCCGACGGGACCGGCACGATGATCGCCGCGCCGGTGCGGGTGACCGGCGAGATGGCCGGCAGCCTCGTCGCCCACCTGCCCGGCGGCGCCGAGCAGTACACCGAGCAGCGCGATCAGCTGGCCGCGTTCGCCCAGCAGGTGAGTCTCGCGCTGACCGACGCCCGCACCGTCGAGGCGGTCCGCGAGGCGCACCACGACCCGATCACCGGCCTGCCCAACCGGGCGCTGTTCCTCAAGATCCTGAACCGGGTGCTCGCCTCCCGCGGCACCGCCACCGACCCGACCAGCGTGTTGTTCATCGACCTCGACCGGTTCAAGGCGGTCAACGACTCGCTCGGCCACGAGGCCGGTGATCAGCTGCTCGCCCTGGTGGCCCGGCGGCTGCGGAGTTGCGTACGCGCCAGCGACACCACCGCCCGGCTCGGCGGTGACGAGTTCGCGGCGCTGCTGCACGACTCGCCGATCGGCGCCGCCACGATCGTCGGCGAGCGGATCGTCGCCTCGATCAAGGAGCCGTTCCGGGTCGCGGGCCGGGAGATCTTCATCGGCGCGAGCGTCGGCGTCGCCACCTCGCGCGAGGTGGTCGAACGCTCCGAGACGCTGCTGCACAACGCGGACGTGGCGATGTACCGGGCGAAGAAGGAGGGCCCGGGGCGGGTGCTGGTCTACGAGACGTACATGCATACCGAGGCGCTCGACCACCTGAACCTGCGCGGCGACCTGCAGCGGGCGCTGCGCGAGGGCGAGTTCCGGCTGCAGTACCAGCCGCTGATCAGGCTGGCCGATGGGGTGGCGACCGGGGTCGAGGCGCTGATCCGCTGGCACAGCCCGACCCGCGGGTTCGTCTCGCCGGTCGACTTCATCCCGATCGCCGAGGAGTTCGGGCTGATCGTCGACATCGGGCAGTGGGCGCTGGAGACGAGCGCGGTGCAGGTCGCCCGCTGGCGGCGCGACTTCCCCGACCTGGGGCTCAACGTCAACGTTTCCGGGCACCAGCTGGTGCATCCGCGGTTTGCCGACAACGTGATGCGGGCGCTGGCGATCGCCGGGCTGCCGTCGAGCGCGGTGACTCTCGAGCTCACCGAGTCGGTGCTGATGAGCGAGCCCGACCTGGGCAAGGCGGCGCTGCACGTGCTGCGCGGACTCGGCGTGCAACTGTCCATCGACGACTTCGGGACGGGGTATTCGTCGCTGGCCTACCTGCGCGAGCTGCCGGTCGACGAGCTGAAGATCGATCGTGCCTTCATCGCCCGGGCCGAGCTGACCGGGGAGGATCTCGCGCTGGTGCGCACGATCGTCGAGCTCGCGCAGATCCTGGGGTTGCGCACGGTGGCCGAGGGCATCGAGAACGCGGCGCAGCTGTCGGCGCTGCGGCGGCTGGGTTGCGGCTACGGCCAGGGCTACCACCTGTGCCGCCCGACGGACCCCGACGAGCTGCCGTCCCGGCTCGCCCGCGCACTGGTCGAAGACCCGGTCGGGTAGCCCAGTCACCCGTCCGCGTACTTGATCTCCGCGCTACAACATGGGAGATCCTTTTGGGGTACTTTTCGCCTAATTGGTGCTATTTACTCGGAAGGAACATTTCCGTGACACCCTTCGCATTGTTCTTCCTCCTCGCACTCGCCGGCTCCTCCTGCTTCGCCCTGGGCCGCGCCCTCGGCCGGGGCGAACGCTACGAGAAGGGCTACCGGGAGGGCTTCCGCGACGGCGAGACCGGCTCCCTGGCCCGCGCGGCCCGTCTCATCCAGCTCGACGCCCGGCCCGCCATCGCGCCCGCCGTCGAGTCGATGCTCGGTCCGTACTCCGTTCCCCAACAGCTACCCAGCCGCAGCGTCGGACCGGCCGTAGCCGCCGTCCCCGTCCGTCCTCAGCTGGCCATTTAAAGATCAAAATCATGACCCGGGCGTACGGCGGGAAGCCGCGCGCCCGGGTCTCGTCGTCTCAGCCCCGCAGCGCCGCCCCGAGGTAGAACGCGAGCAAAAGGCCGATCGCCGTGGCGACGATGGCAACGATCATGGCGAACTTGCCAAGCCGCTCACCCCGCCTGAAGGCAAGAACCCCGCACACGATCCCGCCCACGCCGAAGACGATCGGCAGCACCATGACCCCGATGATCGACAGCACGAACGAGACGATGCTGAGCCGGATCCCGGCCTGCGACGGCGGTGGCCCAGACGGGAACTGATGCGGCTGGCCCGGCCCGTATTGCTGGCCGTTTTCGTAGGGCTGGGCGTTGTAGGGCTGCCCGTTCCCGTAGGGCTGGCCCGGCGCGGGGTAGGGCTGAATCGGCGGCGGCCCGTAAAGCTGCGGCGGCCCCGCGGGCGGGACCGGCTGGCCGTAGGCCGGCTGCGCATACGGCGGCGGCGCCGGGGCGAGTGGCTGGCCGTATGAGGCTGGAGAACCCTCGGACTGCAGGTAGGGCGAGCTCGCGGGAGCCGGAACCGGCGGCGGCGCATAGGAGGGCGCGGGCGGCGGCGCGTAGGGCTCGGCATGCGGAACCGCCGCGAACTGGTTGGCATCCGACGTCCACGACGGCGATGCGGTCGGCGACGACGTCGGTTGGCCACAGGTGCCGCAGTATCCGGTCGGCGCGGACAGTGCCGCACCGCAGTTGGTGCAGTTCATGGGCTCTCCAGGGGGTTGGTCCCCGGAGCAGATCGGTAGCCATCCGATCAACTTGAGGCGGACCGGCCGGGTGGCCGGTCCGCCTCACTCACGCCGGGCGGGCTAGCGGCGAATCAGTGGCCGCCATCCGTGCGACGTGTGCTCCTCGACGCAGGTTGATCGCACGAAGAACCACTTGGTGTGGCCCGCGCGCTGCTTGGTGAGTCGTGGATCGTTCCGGTGGGTGTCCCGAACCATCACGAACCGGCCGTCGCGGGTGATGTATCGCCATTTCAGGCCCGCGTACGTCTTGACGATCACGCCATACCGGTCGTGTGCTTCCGTCCGGTTCTGCCAGGGCAGAACGTTGCCGTACGCACCGACCCTGGAGCAGCCCGACAGCCGCGTGTTGACCCGAGCGGATGAGCCGTCGGTGCATTTGTTGGTCCCCGGAAGCGCGCCGTACTTCGTTCCCGCGGGGTCCCCGGCCCGGGCCGGCCCGGGAAGGCAGTTCACCCGGCGCGCGTACCGGTCGGGAGTCATCCCGGTGAAGGTCGAGCAGCTGTGCCGGGGCCGCTGGCCGCTCACCGGGCCCAGTTGGCCGGCCGCGGTGACCAGCCAGAGGCAGGCGTTGACGTTGCCGTACACGTAAACGCGGCGGTATCCGTTCCCGGTGACCAGGCCGGCGTCGACCCGGACGCCGTTCAGCGCGTTACCGACAACCAGCTGGCGGTGGTCATCGTTGGCGCGCAGCGTCCAGTCGTGCTTGGCCACCTTCTCGCGGATCACTCCCGCATCGGCCGGCACGGTCGTCAGGGCCAGGAGCCCTGCCCCCGCTACGACAAGTGCGCACAGTTTACGAACAAGGCTCTTTCTGGCATGCGAAATCATCGTCGATTTCCCTTTCGCGGTAAGTGACGGAAAACGGCAAGCCGAATTGTTCTCACGAATTACCGGTTTTGCCGAGGCCGTGATAGGACAGTTCCCCTGCCGAGCGCGTGGGCCCCACGAGGACGCCTCGCCCGGCTTCGGCCGAGGTGTCGCTGACAACAGGTTCGACTGCTCGCGGCCGCGGCGGCAACAAGATCGGAACTTGGAATCGCGATGGATGCCTTCGGCTCGCTGACCTGCGGATTCCATCGCCTGGCGACGAGATGGAACGAGCAGAATCCGATGAATGGAACCGAGCAACCTCGGCCCGAGGAAAGACCCGAGCTCGCGCGTTTAGTGGAATTCCTCAAGAAGATCGGAGAACGGACCGGCGCCGAGAACCAGAAGGGCCAGGCGGCAGCGCTGGGTCTGCGTGCGAATACGTGGAGTGGTCTGATCAACGGGAAGCAGGTACCCGAACGAAAGAACGTGGCAAAGCTGATCGAGAATGCGCTGGCGACGAGACCGGCGCTGCTCGAGGCCGAGGAGTGCAGGGAACTGCAGAATCTGGTCGAGCGGGCACGCCAGGAAAGAGCCGGGAAGCTGCCGGCCGCCGGCGACGATCGGGACACCGAGCCCGTGTGGTCCGGGCCGCGCGAGCTCACCGGCCTCGTCGGCTGGGCGTCGCGATTGCCGAGAACAACACGGTGGGTGGTCGGTCTGGCCCCGGTCGTCGTCGTGGTCGGGGTGGTGCTCGGCGTCGACGCCCTCGATTACGACTCGCCCGGCCCGGTCGGGGCGGCGGTCTGCGATCGCTATGGGGTGACCGCCGAGACGCTTTCGATCCGCCGTTCGGACGGTACGCAGACCGGCAGCTACTTCACGAAGGACGAGGAAGTGGTCGTGCAGCAGCGGAATGGCGGCACCGCGAACAAGTACTGGTACGTCACGGCGGATGGCCGTGCGGGTTGGGTGCTGCCATCGGCGCGCTATTGGCGCCCGCTCTGCTAGGCGCTCCATCTTGCGGTTGTGCGCCCCTCTCCGCGTACGGGAAAAGGGTGAATGAGATGCACGGAGCCGGCGGCGAATCGGGGAAAGCGGCGACGCCGGGCCTTGTGAGGCCCGGCGTCGTCAGGAGTGTTACGTGTTACTTCTCGGGGGCGATTGCCGTCCCGTCGTCGAACTTGTTGTTGGACCACTCGTTGCCGGTGCGGCTGGCGTCGAAGCTGGTGATCGGGCCGTAGGTGCCGCACTTGCCGTCGGAGCCCCGCTGCCACACATTGCCGACGAACTTGATGTACGTGGCATTCGTGGGGTCGTTGGAGAATTGCTTACCGGCGGTCGCGCCGCCGTAGGCGCAGTAACCGGTGCCGACGGGGTTGGCCATGAACAAGTTGTTGGTGATGGTGTTGTGCGTGATCGGGGCGAAATCGGGATAGCCCGTCATATCCGCCGAGCAGCCGATTTCCGAGTCGGTCAATGCCGTCCAGTCGCACTGCATCGTGTTGTGAGTGATCGTGGAGTAGCGCTCGACCCGGATCGCGGAGGCGTGCTGGGTCGCGAGCAGGGCGGAGCCGTGGATCCACGAGTCCTGGACGGTGCAGTTCAGGCGGCAGTAGATGCCTCGGTTGCCGCCCTTGATCTCGGTGCGGAGCACGGTGAAGTTGTCCGAGCCGATGCACTGGCAGGCGGCGCGGGCGCCGTTGATGACCTCGGAGTCCTCGACCCGGAAGCTGGCCTTGGTGCCCTCGCCGCTGTTGATCTCGCCGTTGATGCGGGAGCGCTTGATCACGACGTCCTGCGCCTTGATCGCGAGGTCACAGTTGACGATCTTCGCGTCGATGACCGTGCCGTTGGTGCTGATCGTGCAGGGCCCGGTGTACGTGGTCAGTGCGGTGCCGGCGGGAACGCCGGTGTTGCTCGCGTTCGGGAACTCGCCGCTGGGCGCCGGGACGTTCGTGCTGGTCGACGGCTTCGGGCTCGGGGTGCTCTCGGTCGGCTTGACCGTCGGGCTCGAGGTGCTCGGGCTCGGCGCCGGCGCGTTGCCGCCCGCGGCCGTGCCCACGGTGAAGGTCTGGCGCACGCCGAGGTTCTTCCAGGCGCCGTCGTTACCCATGTACGCCACGGAGATCGTGTACGTGCCGGGCTTGCTGAACGAGCGCTTGGCCGTGAACTCCTTCTGGCTCGTGCCGATCGTCACGTTCTGCGAGCGCGGGAAGTCCCACATGCCGCCAGCCTGGTCGCGAACCGCGATGACCAGGTAACGGACGGTGGTCTGGCGCTCGGCTACCAGCTTGGCGCCGGCGGTGACGGTCTGGCCGGACTGCGCCTGACTCAGATCGACGCCGAGTGCCTGCACGGTGATCGGGGCGGTGACGCGGTAGTTGATCGGCCGCTCGGTGGCACCATTCGCGACATTGGCCGCTAATGCGCCCGCAACGGCGACGACCGGAATAAGCGTCAGAAACCACTTCCGCCGGGAACGACGGACATGTCGCCGTGGGCTCGCGGATTCCGTCGGGCCCAACGCACCCGAATAGTCGGCTTGGAATTCCGAACTCGGTCCATCGGTGGTGGATACGTCTTGGCGGCGACGTAGGGAGCGCACGTCGATATACCTCTCATGCTCGGTGGGTCGGACTCGGCACGTCACCGCCCCCTGCGGTGATCAAGGTCCAGCTCAGGGCATGTCTGGTCCCGTGCTGCCGAGCACGACGTTCGGTTGCGACCATAGCCAGGTGCCGCCAGCCGATCGGGGCTACTTAAGACTCTCCTAAGGCAGAATTGGGAGGGCTCACAGACTATCCAGGGTATAGGCCGCCAATTCGTGCATGTCTCAAATTGCCCACCCGCCCGGGCGAGTCGCGACATTCTCGTGCGCTTCTCGTAGTTTGCTCGGGCCTTCATCGGGTGCGATAAATATTACGCGCGAATTTGATCTCCGGTTCAATGCTTGAAAACAAAGATCAAATTCTCGACCCGGATGTACGGGCTCAGACGCCCAGCTGGCGGCGGACCTCGGCCGCGACGCGCCCACCCTCGGCCCGGCCCGCCACCGCGGCCTGCGCGGCCTTCATCGCCGGGCCCATCTGCGCCCGGCCGGAGAAGCCGCCGGCCGCGAGCGCACCCGCCACCAGCTCGGCGATCTCCTCGTCGGTCAGCTGCTTGGGCAGGTACTGCTCGATGATCTCGCCCTCGGACCGCTCCCGGGACGCCTGCTCGGTGCGACCCGCGTCGGAGAAGGCCGTGGCCGCCTCGCGCCGCTTCTTCGACTCCTTACCGAGCACCGCCAGCACCTCGTCGTCGCTGAGATCGCGCGCCTCGGTACCGGCCACCTCGGCGTTGCGGACCGCGGCCAGGGCCATCCGCAGGGTCGCGGTGGTCAGCTCGTCGCGCGCCTTCATGGCGGTGTGCAGGTCATCGTTCAGGCGATCCTTCAGCGCTCCCATGGACGGAGAAACTACTCTTGCCGTCATGCGTAAGCGTCCCCTTATTGCCCTGGCCGCCGGTGTGGCGGCGACCGGGGCCGCCACCTTCGCCTACTCCTCGCTGATCGAGCGAAATCTCTTCACCCTGCGCCGCTTCGACGTCCCGGTCCTCGAGCCGGACGCCGAGCCGCTCCGCATCCTGCACATCTCGGACCTGCACATGATGCCCGACCAGCGTCGCAAGCAGGCCTGGGTGGCCGCGCTGGCCGGCACCGACCCCGACCTGGTGGTGGTCACCGGCGACAACATGTCCGACCCCGCGTCGATCCCCGGCGTCCTGCGCGCCCTGGACCCGTTCCTGTCGGTCCCCGGCGCCTTCGTCTTCGGCTCGAACGACTACCGGGGCCCGGTCTGGGCCAACCCGCTGCGCTACGTGCTACCCGGCGAGCGCGAGTACGTGCAGGGCGTAGACCTCCCCGCCGAGGACCTGAGGGCCGCCTTCGTAGACGCCGGCTGGTCCGACCTCAACAACGCCCGCACGATCATCAAGGCCGGCGGCCGCTCGATCGAGCTGGTAGGCGTCGACGACCCCCACGTCGACCAGGACGACTACCCGTCGGTCTCCGGCCCCATCTCCGGCGGCGCCGACCTGCACATCGGCGTAACCCACACGCCCGCCTCCCGAGTGCTGAACGGCATGGCCTCCGACGGCTTCACCCTGCTCCTGGCCGGCCACACCCACGGCGGCCAGGTCCGCGTGCCCGGCTACGGCGCCCTGACCACCAACTGCGACCTCCCACGCTCCCTGGCGAGGGGCCTGCACCGCTGGCCAGGCACGGACGCCTGGCTGCACGTCTCCGCCGGCCTGGGCACCCACCCCACCGCCCCCATCCGCTTCGCCTGCCGCCCCGAGGCCTCGGTACTCACCCTGATCCCACGCTGACCTGCGGTTTTGCGCTCAGGGGTATACCGATTTCGCGTCCGCCTTGGCGTCGGATAGTATTTCCAGGCAGCTCGGGGTGTGGCGCAGCTTGGTAGCGCGCTTCGTTCGGGACGAAGAGGCCGTCGGTTCAAATCCGGCCACCCCGACCAACGAAACACCAGTTCAGGGCCGGTCTTCCGATCAGGGAGACCGGCCCTGACTGCTTCTCCGGGCCATTGGGTGCGCGTTTGGGGCAGAGCGCCGTCTTGGGTGGCTCAGAGCGCCCAGCGGCAGCCAGTCCAGTTCGGCTGCCGGCGAATGGGCGGGTCGAGGGCTGCCTGTGGCACAGTGCTGCGTGTGCCGTTTGGATGAGCTGCCGGAGTGGTTGCCGGGTTGGTGTCTTGAGCATTTGGGTGGCGAGCCCGTCGGTGTGTTGTTTCGGTCGCGGCAGGTCTCGATGGTGTTTGGTTTGCGGTTGGCTGGTGGCCGCGATGTCGTGGTCAAGGCGCGCGTCGATGACGGACGGGCGGTGTCTTGCGTCGCGGCGCAGGCCTGGATGGCCGAGCGTGGGTTTCCATGTGCTCGGCCGCTTACGCCGGTGGTCGGTATCGGTGGGCTGGCTGTGCACGCTGAGGAGTACCGGCCGGGCGGCGAGGTGTTGTGCGGGGACTCGCCGGACATAGCCGTGCGCTGCGCGGAGGTGTTTGCCCGGCTGATGGCCGAGCTTTCCGGCGTGACCGTTGCGTCGCCGCTGCCGAATCCGCCCTGGGTGCGCTGGGACCACACCGATTCTGGGCTGTGGCCGGCTATCGAATTTCTCGACAGCCGCGACCAGAATGTCGTGTCGGAGCACATTGTTGATACGGCTGAGCGGGCCCGGAGGCGGCTGCTGGGCGCTGGCTTGCCGTGCGTGCTCGGCCACGCCGACTTCGAGGCGCAGAACCTGCGGTGGCGGGGTCGTCAGGTGTGGGTGGTGCACGACTGGGACAGCCTGGCGTGGCAGCCGGAGGCGGCGCTGGTCGGGGCGGCTAGTGGGTCGTTCGCCAGTGCGGGGCCACCCACGCTGGCGCCGATCGAAAGCTCCGAGGCGTTCCTGGTGGCCTACCAAGAAATTCGAGGACGCCTGTTCACGGCCGTGGAGCTGGAGGTCGCGTGGGCGGCCAGCTTGTGGATGGCTGCGTACAACGCGCGGGAAATGGCGCTGTGCGGTGACAGCCCGGCGGGCGCGGACGCGCTGCGGGCGCAGTCAGAGGAACGCCTCCGCCGGGCTAATGCGTGACCTCAGCCGACAGACCGCCAGATCGAGGAAGTCAGCTGAGATTGGCGTCCAGGTACTCCTTCACCGGGCCGAACAGTGGGTGCGGGACTTTGTCGACCAGGGCGGCACGGTCGCACCAAGCAACCTCCGCTACCTCCCGTTCAGCGGCAACGCCGGCGGTTCCCTCCATCAGATCACACGCGGTGTAGACCAACTTTCGGCCAGTGCTCGGGTGTATGCGCTCGCCGAGACTGGCCGTCGCTCGTACGGTAAGGCCGGTCTCCTCCCGGACCTCTCGGACGGCAGCCGCCGCGCCCGACTCGCCCGCCTCTACCTTGCCAGCCGGGAACTGCCACGAGAGCGTCCCTTCTGCCACACGCCGCCGGATCAGTAGGACCCGACCATCGACAACGATCACGGCAGCTGCGATCGCTGGTTGTTCTGAGATGTCAGCGTCTGGGTTTTGTTGGTTTTGTGGTGGGGGTGGGGGCGCCGGGGGTTGGAGTCTCGGGCTTTTGGGCGCCCTTGCCGTTGCTCACCTCGATGACGACCACGCCGCCCTTGATGGTGCGGCCGTCGGGGTTGGTGCCGGCGGCGGTGCCTGCGGGGCAGGTGGAGTCGACGGTGTTGCCTACCCAGACTTCGAAGCCGGCGCCTTCGAGGCGGTTCTTGGCGCTGTCGATGGAGTCGCAGGTTACGCCGGGGATGGAGCGCTGGTCGCCGTACGCGATCTTGTCGTTGTCTGGGGTTTTGAACTGGACCTTTGGCTTGCCGGCCATGAAGTCGGCGAGAGTGTTCCACACCGCGGGGTTCACTACCTGGTGGGACATGCGGTCGGAATGGTCCTGGTAGTCGGGGTTTACCAAGTAGCCGGCCACTACCAGGGACGTGGTGCCGGCGATCAGGGCCGCGGTCTTGTCGTGGTCCGTCGTTCCGGTCTTGCCGAAGACGGGGTGCTTGACCACGCCGCGCGTCTGGCCGGCGGTGGTGCCGTGGCACTGGCCCAGCTGGGACGAGTCGCCCACGGGGCAGCGGGCCGCGTCCAGAGCGGCTCGGGCTACGTCCTTGCTCGTGGCGCGGATGCAGTGGGACTTGCCGATGTCCAGCTTTTCGTTGTTCTGCGTGACGATCTGCTCGATCGGGGTCGGCTCGCAGTACATGCCGTCGCCGGCCAGTGTGGCGTACGCGTTGGCCATGTCGAGCGGGGTGGAGGCGGAGACGCCCAGCGTGAAGGCGCCCCACTGGTTGGCGCGGTCGGGCTGGGACAGGTCGTTGTCCTGCTTCACGCGGAACTGGACGCCGAAGCGCTTGGCCACGGCGACCACGTTCTCGGCGCCGACTCGCTCCTCCAACGGTACGAAGTACGTGTTGACCGAGTTACCGAAGCCGGTCCACATGTTGTAGACGCCGGCCTCGCCCTCGCCCGCGTTGCCGGGGCACCAGAAGTGGGTGCCGGCGCAGGCCGAAGGGCTGCTCGGATCGATGATGTACCCCGATTTGTACTGCTTCGGGGCGTTGATCGTGTAGCCGAGCGGATAGCCCTTCTCCAGGGCCGCGACCATGGTGAACATCTTGAAGACCGAGCCGGCCTGGTACCCGGTGATGTCGCCGCCGCCGGAGAGCAGCGGGTTCGTCGTGTTCGGGTAGCTGCCGCGGACGCCCTTCTTCGCCTTCCTCGGGTCGGAGGAGATCGAGTTCTGCGGGTGCGCCGGGTCGTCCAGCTTGTACTTGCGGTTGGCCGCGAGCACACGCACCTTGCCGTCGCCGGGCTCGACTGCAGCCACCAGCAGGGCGTTCTTGTTCGAGTCCTTGATCTCGTCGGCGATGTTCGCCCGGGCCGCGGTCTGCGCCTTCACGTCCAGGGTGGTCGTGATGCGGTAACCGCCGCTCTTCAGGCGACGCTCACGGTCGTACGGGGTCGCGCCGAACTCTTCCCGGCCCATCCACCAGCGGTAGAAATAGTCGCAGAAGAAGCCCCACGCGTTCTTGGCGACCGAGACGCAGCCGTTGCCGACCGGCTTGACCTGCCTCGGGATCGGCTCCTTGATCGCCTTGTCGGCCTCGGCCTGGGTGATCATGCCCATCTCGACCATGCCGGGGATCACGTAGTTGTTCCGGCGCTCGAGGATCTGCTGGTAGCCGTCCTTCGAGGTGGGGTTGAAGCTGGTCGGGGCCTTGACCATGCCGGCGAGCATCGCGGCCTGGCCGATCGTGAGGTCCTTCGGCTTCTTGTTGAAGTAGACCTGGCTCGCGGCGAAGACGCCGTACGCCTGGTTGCCGAACGGCGCGATGTTCAGGTACCGCTCCAGGATCTGCTCCTTGGAGAGCTCCTTCTCCACCTGCAGCGCGTACTTCATTTCGGTGATCTTGCGTTTCGGCGTGTCCTTGGTGGCGTCGACGACCTCCTGCGGGTTGGTCGCCGAATAGGCCAGGCCCATGCGGACCCACTGCATGGTGATCGTCGAGGCGCCCTGCTTGGTCTTGCCGTTGTTGTTGTTGACGAACGCCCGGGCCACGCCCTTCAGGTCTACGCCGTTGTGGTGGTAGAACTCGCGGTCCTCGGCCGCCACGATCGCGTCGCCCATGTACTTCGAGATTTCCTTGAGCGGGACGTCGCTGCGGAACTCGTCGTAGAACTGGGAGATCTGCGTCTTGTTGTCCGACGCGTAGATCCGGGTGATCTGCGGGGAGGTGAAGTCTTTGAGCTCGCTGGGCAGACTCGCGAACGTCTCGCCGCCGGCCTTGGCGGCCAGGCCCGACATGGCGGCGGCCGGAAAAGCCGCGGCCGCGACGACGACGCCGGCGAGTAAACCGCAGACCAGCAACGAGGTCGCGTTGGCGAAGATGTTGTGATCGCGTCTGCGCATCCAGGAGGTCACCTGAGCAGGGTACGCGAATGCCGCACGTGACCGCCCATCGAGAAGGCCACGCTTCGCCCAGATTGATTGTGCATCGCCTCGGCCGCGCTGCGCTGCCCCTTCGGAAAATCGGCCCAGCGGCTTCGTGGCCTTTGCCCAGGTACTACCGGGCTATGGGTTTTTGAGGGACAACGTTGCGTAATCGCCCGACTACAGAGCATGATGGTCCGGCGAGCTGTCGCACGACGTCTGCATCCGCTTGGGGGACATAAGCGCGCGGACGTCAGGGGGTAACCGCAAGGGGGGACGTGTACAGATGGGGATGATCAGCGACTGGCCCAGCATGGCGGCGTGTCAGAGTGGCGACCCTGACGCGCTGTTCGTGCAGGGCGCCGAGCAGAACGTGGCGAAGAGGATCTGCCGCAGCTGCCCGGTCCGCTACGAATGCCTCGCCGACGCCCTGGACAACAGGATCGAGTTCGGCGTCTGGGGAGGCATGACGGAACGGGAGAGGCGGGCCCTGCTGCGCCGTCACCCGCACGTGGCGAGCTGGCGGAAGATGTTCGAGGCCGCTCTGCGTGAGTCCAGCGGCGACAAGGTGCTGGTCCCGACGCGCTGAGCTCATCACACGAGCAGAGTGCCAATCGTTCGCAGCCCGTCGACGTCGTGTACGTCGGCGGGCTGCGCCGTGACCGAGGTGGCGGGGACGGTGGGGAACGCCTCGGTGAGCGTGGCCGCCACGCGTACCTCTCGCTCGACCTGGCGCATCAGAGCCGCGTGGATCCGGAGAGCGTCTGCCGTCATCTGCTGATCGCCCGTCAGGGCCTCGGCGGCCGCCTCGCTGCGTTCCGCGCTCAGGCCGGGGATCTCCGACCGGTGCATGCGGTTGAGCACGAGACCGGCGAGCGGCATCCGCTCCGCGACCAGCCGCTCCGCGAAGTACGCCGCCTCTCGGACCGCGTCCTTTTCCGGCGCCGCGACCAGCAGGAACGCGGTTTGAGGATCTTGCAGGATGCGGTACGTCTCATCGGCGCGCTGCCGGAAGCCGCCGAACATGGAGTCGAGCGCGGCCACGAACCCGGACAGGTCGGTCAACAGCTGGGCGCCGAGGATCTTTTGCACCGCCCGGGAGAACAGCCCGAACGACGCCGTGACCAGGCTGAACATGCTCTTGCCGGAGCGCGCGGGCGCCAGCAGGAGCCGGAGCATGCGGCCGTCGAGGAAGCGGGACAGGCGGGCCGGCGCGTCCAGGAAGTCGAGCGCGGAGCGGGACGGCGGCGTGTCCACGACGATGAGGTCCCACTCGTCCGTCGAGCGCAGCTGACCCAGTTTCTCCATCGCCATGTACTCCTGCGTACCGGCGAATGTCGAGCTCATGGCCTGGTAGAACGGGTTCGCGAAGATCTCGGTGGCGCGCTGCGGGGTGGTGTGCTGCTGCACCACCTCGTCGAACGTGCGCTTCATGTCGAGCATCATGGCGTGCAGCTCGCCGCCGTTCTCGCCGTCGATGCCCTTGACCTGGCGCGGGGTGTTGTCGAGCTCGCTGAGGCCCATCGACTGGGCCAGCCGGCGCGCGGGGTCGATGGTCAGCACCACGGTGCGCCGGCCGTGCACCTCGGCGGCCCGCAGGCCGAGAGCGGCGGCGGTGGTGGTCTTGCCCACCCCACCGGCGCCGCAGCACACGACGATCCGGATGGCCGGATCGGCGAGAAGACGGTCGACGTCGAGAGGTTCAGCCACCACGTACTCCAGAGTAATCAGGGTCAGGCACGCATGAGTTCGCGTGCGAGCTCGTCCAGCCCGGCCCGGTCGGCGCCGCCCGGCAGCAGCGGAAGCTCGACCGTCGGCCGGCCGGCCTCGGCCAGCTCGGTGCGCAGCGACTCCTCCAGCTCGCGGCGGGTCAGGTACGCCTTCGCCTCGGCGGCCAGGCCGTTGACCGCGGCCGCGTCGGTCGGCAGGCCCGCGTCGGCCAGGCCGCGCTTGAGCTCGGCCTTGGTCACCTTGCCCGCGGTGAGCAGCGCCGGGCGGGCGCCGTTCACGATGATCCGGCCGAGCGAGATGTTCAGCGACTTGAGCTCGGCGATCGCGTCGAGGGTCTCCTGCACTGGCATCTCCTCGAGCAGGGTGACCACGTGCACCGAGGTGATCGGCGAGCGCAGCAGCGACGCGACCCCCTCGCTCTGCGTCTTGATCGGGCCCATCTTGGTGAGCCGGGCCGTCTCGGCCGTGACGTTGAGGAAGCGGCCGATGCGTCCGGTGGGCGGCGCGTCGAGGACCACGGCGTCGTAGACGCGGCGCCCGTCGTGCGAGCGGGTTGTGGCCTCTTTCACCTTGCCGGTGAGAAGCACGTCACGCATGCCGGGCGCGATCGTGGTGGCGAAGTCGATGGCGCCCACCTTGCGCAGGGCCCGGCCGGCCGCGCCCAGATGGTAGAACATGTCGAGGTATTCCAGGAGCGCCTCCTCGGGGTCGACCGCGAGCGCGCGCACCTCGCCGCCGCCGGCCACCTGGGCTATCCGGAGCTCCTTGTACGGCAGCGGTTTCACCTCGAAGAGCTGGGCGATGCCCTGCCGGCCCTCCACCTCGACCAGCAGCGTGCGCCGTCCGCCGGAGGCCAGCCCGAGAGCCAGAGCGGCGGCCACCGTGGTCTTACCGGTGCCGCCCTTGCCGGTCACGACGTGCAGCCGTGCCGGCCATCTGCTGTTGACGTGCTCGCCCATGCCCTCCACGGTACGGCGGGCCGTCAGCCGGCGACCTCGCAGACCAGCCAGCCCGTCTTGCGGATCACGGTGAACTCGAGATCTTGCCGGGCCGTCTTCTCGTCGCCGGTGGACATCGTGACCTCCACCGAGACCAGGGCGCGGTCCTCGCCGGAGTTGGACACCGCGGGCTCGTCCCAGTGGTAGACCGGGTCCTGGTAGCCGTCCGAGTAGGCCTTGATCTCGCTGACCCGGTCGGCCAGTTTCGTCTTGTCGCGGGCCTCGCGGCAGACCAGGTCGTCGGCGGCGGATGCGTCCTGCTGGGTGTAGACGGCGGTGAGGAAGCGGTTGACCGCGGTGGCCGGGTCGGGCGAGCCCGGGTTGTCGGCGTCGCGGAGCAGGAAGTACGCCGAGGTGGCGCCGCCGGCGCAGAGCATCAGCGTGGCGGCCAGCGCGAGCGAGACCCAGACCGCGCCGCGCTTGCCCTTGGGCGCCGCCGTGGGCGGCACCTGCCAGGGCTGCTGCGGGCCGGCCCAGATGGGCTCGGCCTGGATGTCGGTGGGGATGTCGGTCGGCGGGACCGGCGACGGGTGCTGCCAGGCGAGGTGCTCGGGCGGCCGGGTCTCCCACTGGCCGGGCGCCTCGTGCTGGGCGTGCCAGGGCGGGATCACCTGGGTGCGCTCGGGCGCGACGACCGGCATGGTCGCCGTGGGCGCGTCGTCGGTATGCGCCCCGAAGTCGGTGTGCGCCCCGAAGTCGGTCTGCGCCCCGAAAGCGTGCGGCGGCTCCGGCGCCGGGATGGGCTCGTCCGGCGGAATCGGCTGCGGCGGCTCCGGGTCGGGCGACGGCACCGGCGCGGGCTCCGGATGACCCGGGTGGCCGCCCTGCGGGTGCGTCATCTCGCCCTCCGTGGTCTCGTCGATGAGGCTCAGCCTAGCCAAGGAGACCTCGGCGCGGGCCCTAAGCTGACCCGGTAACCGACGATTAGGGAGTATGCAGGCGATGCAGAAGTGGGAGTACGTGACCGTGCCCCTGCTGGTCCACGCGACCAAGCAGATCCTCGACAACTGGGGCGAGGACGGCTGGGAGCTGGTCCAGGTCGTTCCCGGGCCGAACTCGGAGCAGCTGATCGCATATATGAAGCGGCCGAAATCGTGACGACGCCCGTGGCCGGCGAGGGCGGCGTCGACGCGTACGCGAAACTCGCGGAGCTGGGAATCACGTTGCCGCAGGTGGTGCCCCCTCTGGCCGCCTATCTTCCGGCGGTGCAAACCGGCAATCACGTGTACGTCTCGGGGCAGCTCCCGATGATCGAGGGCAAGCTGCCGCTGACCGGCAAGGTCGGCGCCGAGGTCACCGCCGAGCAGGGCGCCGAGCTGGCCCGCACCTGCGCGGTGAACGTCCTGGCGGCGGTCGAGGCGCTGGTCGGCCTCGGCCGGGTCGTCAAGATCGTCAAGGTGAGCGGTTTCGTGGCGTCGGCGCCCGGGTTCACCGGCCAGCCGGCCGTGGTCAACGGCGCCTCGAACCTGTTCGGCGAGGTCTTCGGCGAGCAGGGCCGGCACGCCCGCAGTGCCGTCGGGGTGGCCGAGCTGCCGCTGGGAGCCCCGGTCGAGGTGGAAGCAATCATCGAAGTCGCCTGAAACCGGAAAGGGTCGCGGAGCGTGACCTGAGCGGCAGCTGAGATCGCACATCCGGTCCTCGGCTCGACCCCCCTGCGCGACGTAGGATTTCGCGCATGGGGGGTGCAGGGGGGGTCGACGGCCTGCCGGGCTGGGTGACGCTGATTCGTGCGCCCAACCCCGGCCCGATGACGCTGGACGGCACGAATACGTGGGTGCTGCGCGCGCCCGGCGAGGCTCTCGGCTTCGTGATCGATCCGGGCCCGCTCGACGAGGGTCATCTCCGGGCGATCGCCGAGCTGGCTCCGTTCCGTGCGATTCTGATTACTCACGGTCACCATGACCACGTCGAGGGCGCTGATCGGCTCTCCGCGCTGATCGGCGGCGCCCCGGTGCTGGCGGCCGACGCCGAGCACGGTGCGCCGCTCGAGTCCGAGATCAAGAGCGACGGTCTCGACGTCCGCGTTCTCGATACTCCGGGGCACACCGCCGATTCGGTGTGCTTTCTGGTCCGGCAGGGTGCGAGCGCCGCGATGTTCACCGGCGACACGATCCTCGGCCGCGGCAGCACGGTCGTCGCTGCTCCCGACGGCGATCTCGGGGCGTACCTGGAAAGTCTGGAGCTCCTCAACGCCCACCCGGACGTGCCGATGTTGCCCGGCCACGGCCCGGCGCAGCCGGATGTGGCCGCGATGGCGCGCTTCTACCTGGATCACCGGCGGGAACGCCTAGCGCAGGTCGAGGCGGCCATGCGGCAGGGCGCGGGCACCCCGGAAGAGGTCGTTGATCTCGTATATCCGGACATCGATCCGGCCGTACGTTTTGCGGCGATCTTCAGTGCCAAAGCGCAACTGGATTATCTGAGTCACAAAAATCGGGAATCAGGAACAAGGGCCGACGGGTTGGATCGGCTGTGACCTGTCCTGTGTGTGGAACCGTGGCCGTCCCCGGCGCCCGCTTCTGCCACAACTGCGGCGCCGCCCTCCCGGCCGCGGCCACACTGCCCGCGGCCGAGCGGCGGATCGTGACTGTGCTCTTCGGAGACCTCTCCGATTTCACCTCCTGGTCGGAAGACCTCGACCCCGAGCGGGTCGGCGCGGTGACCGACCGGGTGCTCGCGGCGCTGGCCGGTGCGGTCAAGACCTTCGGCGGGCACGTCGACAAGCTGACCGGCGACGGGATCATGGCGGTCTTCGGCGCCCCGGTCGCCCATGAGGACGACGCCGAGCGGGCGGTGCGCGCCGCGTTGAGCATGCAGCGCGCGGTCCGTCGCGTGCTGGACGACGAGCGGGGCGGAGGCGCCCCGCTCGGCTTGCGCATCGGCGTCAACACCGGCGAGGTCGTGGCCGGCATCCAGGCGGGTATCGAGTACACGGTCATCGGCGACACGGTGAACACCGCCGCCCGGTTCGCCGACGCGGCCGCGGTCGGTGCGGTCTACGCGGGCTCGCGCACCAGCGCCGGCACCCGGCACGTCGCCTCCTGGCGGCAGCTGCGCCCGCTGCGGCTCAAGGGCAAGCGCGAGCCGGTTCCCGCGTTCGAGCTGCTCGGCCTGCACGACGCGCCCGGCACCCGCTCGGGCCTCGGCGACGAGGCGCCGTTCGTGGGTCGCGAGACCGAGCTCGGCCGGGTGTCCGGCCGGCTCGCCGAGGCGATCGACTCGGGCACCCCGCGGGTCATGGTGATGACCGCCGAGGCCGGCATCGGCAAGTCGCGCTTCGCCGGCGAGGTCAAGCGCTTCGCCGCCGGCTACGACGTCAGCGGTGGCGGCCGGTACGCGGCACACACCGGCGCCCGGGTGCTGCGGGTGCGCTGCCGCGCGTTCGGCGAGCGCCGCCGCTTCGCCCCGCTGGCCGACCTCGTCCGCAAGTCGGTCGGCCTGCCGAAGGATGTCGTCTCCACCGTCGGCCGCTCGGTGGTCGAGGAGCGTCTGAGAAAGCTGGCCAACCGGCTGAGCCGCGATGCGGAGCCTTCAAAGATCGACCTTGACCGGCTGCTGGCGCTGCTCGGGTACGGCGAGGCGCCGGCCAACCCGGTCGGCCCGGCCACCGGCGCCGACTGGCAGCCCGCCACCACCCGGCAGGACGCCGACGCCGTCTCCACCGCCGTGGGCGATCTGCTCTCGGCGCTGGCCGCCGAGGCGCCGCTCGTGGTGATCGTCGACGACCTGCACGACGCCACCGCCTCGACCGTGGACGCGCTGGGCCGCACCCTGTCGCTGCTCGAGGGGCCGGTCGTCGTGCTGCTGCTGGGCCGCCCCGAGCTGGTGCGCACGGCCGGCGCGCTGACCCGGCTCGCCGACGCCGAGGTGTACACCCTGCCTCCGCTGCGCGGCGCCGACGCGTCCCGGCTGCTCACGTCGTACCTGAATGGTGGGAAGTTGCCGCAGGCCGATACCGATCGGCTGCTCGCCACCGCCCAGGGCAACCCGTTCTACCTGGCCGAGATGGTGACACTGCTGATGGAGCGGGGCGCGCTGACCCCGGCGATCGGGGCGCACGCGGCCGGCAAATGGCAGCTGGCCGTCGGCTCGTTGAGCAGCTCGCTCGGCAGCCAGCTTCTCTCCCGCGACCTGGCCGCGGTGCTCGCCGCGCGTATCGACGCGCTGCCGGCCGAGCCGCGCGCGGTGCTGCGCGACGCGGCCGTCGTCGGCGACACCGTGCCGACCGGCGTGATCGAGGCGCTGCGCGAGCGGCGCGCCGCCACCGACGCCCGGCCCGGCGCGGTCGCCGCGGTCGAGCTGGAGCGTTCGATCGACGAGCTGCTGCAGCGCCGCATGCTGCATAGGGTGCGCGGCGGCTACGCCTTCACCACGCCGCTGATGCGCGAGGCCGCGTACTCCGGAATTGGCAAGGCCGACCTCGCCGACCGGCACGCGTACCTCGCGAACTGGGCGGCGCTCGAGGCGATCGACCGGCTCGGCTACGACGGCGCCTCGCGACTGAGCCTCACTGAGAACGAGCGCGACGCGTTCGTGGCCACCCATGCCGAGTGCGCGGTCGAGCTCGCCGATCAGGTGCGGCTGCGGCCCGAGGCCTCGGTGCGCGACGTGGCCCCGCTCGGCGTGGCCGCCCTCGGCCGGCTCGCCCGGCGCGCGCTGGCGAACATCGAGCCGGCCGCCTCCATCGAGTACGCGGAGCGCGCCTCCCTGCTGGTCAAGGACGCATTGCCGCTGCCCGACCAGCTCGTGCACGCCCGTGCGCTGCTGCGCCTGGGCCGGGCCGAGGAGGCGCTGGCCCACGGCGAGAAGATCGCGAAGAACTCCGCGGACGAGCCGGTGTGCCGGGCCGAGGCGCTGCTGGTGGTGGGCCGGGCGCACGAGGCGCTGGGCGACGTCGGCCGGGCGGTCGCGGCCTGGCAGGAGGCGCTCGACGTGGCCACCGAGGCCGAGCTGCTGCCCGAGCGGGCCAACGCGATGCGCCGCCTGGGCATGGCCGACTTCCTGGCCGGGCGCCTGAGCCAGGCGAGCAGCCGGTTCGCGGCGGCGTACCAGGTGACCCTCGCGGCCGGCGACCGGCACGGGCAGGCCTGGGCCCTGCAAAATCTGGCCTGGGTGACCACCACCCGCGGCGACTTCGCCGGGACCGACGCGGTCCTCGGCCGGGCGGCGCGGCTCTTCGCCGAGCTGGGCGACCCGGTCGGCCGGTCGTGGCTGCGCGGCACGACGGCGTTCGCCCGGCTGCTGGCCGGCCGTCTGCAGGAGTCGCGCCGGCTGGCGCGGATCTTCCTGCCCTTCGGCGACCGGGTGGGCGAGGCCTGGGCGGTGGGCACGCTGCGCGCCGTCGAGGCGTACGCGGCGAGTGAGCTCGGCGAACTGGGCGAGGCCGACGGCGAGGCCCGCCGGGCGTTCAGGGACTTCAACGCGGTCGGCGACGACTGGGGCCGGGGTCTGGCGCTGGTCGTGCGGGGTGCGATCGCCCGTGGCCTCGGCGAGTTCGACCACGCCTTCGACCTGCTCAGCGACGCCCTCAGCTACGCCGACCGGACGGGACACCCGCTGCTGCTGGGGATGGCCGGCACCCTGCGCGGTTTCGTCAGCCTGCAGCGCGGCGACCTGTCCCTGGCCGAGGCGGACGCCCGCCGCGTGATGGCCGCGGTCGAGCCGCACAACCCGCTGGCGCCGGCGCAGGTCGGGCCGCGGGTGCTGTTGGCCGAGGCACGCAACCGGGCGGGCGACGCAACGACCGCCATCGGCCTGCTCGCCCCGATCGCGAGCGACACCGGCTCGCCGTCGCTGCTGTTCTCCCGGCGGCACGCGCTCGCCTCGTACGCGTCGGCCCTGCTCGCCGACGGCCGGATCGAGGCCGCGCTGACCTGGATCGAGCGGGCCCGCGAGGCGCCGTCGGAGGATGTGCGCAGCGGGGTGCAGGCGGCGATGACGTACGCCCGGGTGCTGGCCGCCGCCGACCGCTGCGACGAGGCTCGCGCCGCGGCCGAGGAGGCGGTGACCCTGGCCCACGCGACCGAACAGGTCAGCGAGCGCGCCGCGGCCGAGGAACTGAGGGCCACGCTCAACACGGAGCCGTTCGAAACTGTCGTCTACGCGTCCGACGTGCCGGGATGACCTCGCCCGGTCCTGGCGTAAGTTCTCTTGCATGACGGAGACCCCGCCCGGACCACTGCCCGTGCCTTACGTGCCGGGCATGTCTGGCTTGTCGGTCATGGCCCGCGGGGGATACGCCACCGTCTATCGCGCGATGCAGGACTCGGTCGGCCGCGAGGTCGCCATCAAGGTGGAAAATCGCCGCCTCGAGAGCAACCGTGACCAGGCCCGTTTTCTGCGCGAGGCACGCGCGGCCGGGCGTATGTCGTCGCACCCGCACGTGGTCGACCTCTTCGACGTCGGCGTCACCGTCGACCAGCACCCGTACCTGATCATGGAACTTTGCGACGGCTCCTATCTGGACCGGATGCGGATCCGCCCGCTCAGCGCGGCCGAGTCCCGCGACATGGGCATCAAGATCGCCGATGCGCTGGTGCACTCGCACGCCAACGGCGTCCTGCACCGCGACGTGAAGCCGGCGAACATCCTCTACTCGCACTTCAACTCGGCCGTGCTCGCCGATTTCGGGCTGGCCGTGCTGGGCGAGATGCGCGACTCCTCGGTCACGCTCGAGGTGCTCACCCCGGCCTACGCGCCGCCCGAGATGTTCCGGCACGACAACCCGTCCGGCGCCGTCGACGTCTACGCGCTCTGCGCCACCCTGTACGCGGTGATGCGCGGCCGCCCGCCCCGCTGGGAGGGCGACCGCAACCCGAGCCTGATCACCCTGATGGACCTGTTCAACCAGCCCATCCCCGACCTGCACGGCGTGCCCCGCGAGCTCACCCAGCTGCTGCGGTACGGCATGGCCAACGACCCGGCGTCGCGGCCGACCGCCGAGCAGCTGCGAGACCTGCTCACCAAGATCGACGTGTCCGAGCCGGGCGGCCCGTCGGTGCCGCCGCCGCGCTGGTCGCCGGGTGACGACACGCCGACCGTGCGCGCCCAGCTCAAGCCGGCCAGGAAGAAGTGGCTGTTCGGGCTACTCGGGATCGAGCACCGCTAGCAGCTCGCCGGTGGCCACCTCGGCGCCCGGGTGAACCGGCAGCGAGGCCACCACGCCCGCGCTCGGCGCGTGCACCGGGTGCTCCAGCTTCATCGCCTCCAGCGTGAGCAGCAGTTCGCCGGCGCGTACCCGTTGGCCGGGCACGACCAGCACGCGCCGGACCGCGCCGGGCAGCGGGGCGATCAGCGAGCCCTCGGCCGCCTCCGGGGCCGGCAGCGGGAAACGGGACAGCTCGCGCAGCGCCACCGAGCCCTCCGGACTGTCCACGTAGGAGACCTCGCCGACCCGGTGCACGTTGAAGGTCAGCCGGATGCCGTTGACGTCGAGCACGACCCGTTCGTCGCCGGCCGCCACCACCACGGTCTCCGGGTGGTCGTCGATCACCGGCCCCTGGCCCAGCCCGGCCAGGTCGAGCTCCTCCGGGTCGACCGTGCGCACCCACCAGCCCGCCAGCTCGCCGTGCCGGTTCATCCGGTAGCCCACCTCGACCGGGCCGGTCGGGCCGTCGTACACGGCGGTCTGCGATCCGGAGGGAACATTTCGCCAGCCGGAGGGAAGGGAGCCGAGCACCGTGGCGGTCGCGCGCCGTCCGGCGGCTCCGGCCAGAGCGGCGGCAAGACACGATATGCGTACGGCGTCGACCGCCGACAGAAGCGGCGCGAACACCTCCGGCCGGCGGTCGAGAAAACCCGTGTCCAGGTCGCCGGTCCGGAACGAATGATGCCGCAGGACCCGGACCAGCAGGTCGCGGTTGGTGGCCACGCCGTGCAACTGCGTACGGGTCAACGCCGAGGCGAGCATCCGGGCCGCCTCCTGCCGGGTCGGGGCCCAGGCGATCAGCTTGGCCAGCGTCGGGTCGGGGTGCGCGCCGATCACCGAGCCGTCCTTGACCCCGGCGTCCAGGCGCAGGCCCGGCTGGGGGAGCGGCCGGAAGGCGCCGGCCACGTCGGGGACGGCGAAGCGGTGCAGGGTTCCCGAGGCGGGCAGCCACGCGTACGCGGGATCCTCGGCGCAGATGCGCACCTCGATGGCGTGCCCGCGGATCGGCGGCGGCCCCGGCATCGGCAGCATGCCGCCCTCGGCCACCAGCAGCTGAAGCCGCACGAGGTCGTAGCCGGAGACGCACTCGGTGACCGCGTGGTCGGCCTGCAGCGTCGGGGTGAGCTCGAGGAACCAGAAGTCGCCCTCGGAGTCGAGCAGGAACTCGACGGCGCCCGCGCCCACGTACCCGATCGCCCGGACCGCGACGATCGCCGCCCGGCACAGCTCCTCGCGCAGGGCCGGGTCGACCGCGGGCGACGGCGTCTCCTCGATGATCTGCTGGTAGCGGCGCTGCACCGAGCACTCGCGCTCGCCGAACGGCACCACCGAGCCGTGCTCGTCGGCCAGGATCGGGATCTCGATGTGCCGGACTTCCTCGACGTACGGCTCGCAGTAGACGTCGCAGCCGACCTCGCGACGGGTCGACGCGATCGCCTCGGCGAGCGTCGTCGCGTCCCGGACCACCCGCATGCCGGCCCCGCCCGAGCCCGCGTCCGGCTTGATCAGCACCGGGAAGCCGGTGACCTTCGTGGCCTCCGTGAACGTCGGTAGCACGGGCACCCGCGCCTCGGCGGCCAAGGCCTTCGTCTCGATCTTGCTGCGCAGCGTGCCGAGCACCTTGGCCGGCGCGCCTACCCAGATCATCCCGGCGTCGGCGACCGCGGCCGCAAACTCCGGCTCCTCGGCGAGCAGGCCGTTGCCCGGGTGGATGGCGTTCGCGCCGGTCCGCTGCGCGGCCTTGATGATCAGGTCACCGCGCAGGTAGGCCATCGCGGAAGTGCCGCCATCCAAGCGTACGGCGTAATCGGCCTCGGCCACGTGCGGCGCGTCGGAATCGGCGTCCGAATAGACGGCGACCGTCTCGATGCCGACCAGGCGGCAGGTGGCGAACACCCGGCGGGCGATCTCTCCACGGTCTGCCACCAGAAGACGTCGGATCACTGGTCTACCTTTCCGGGTCGGAACACGCCGACGTGCCCGGCACCCTCGACGACCGCGCTGTGCGTGGCGGAGAGGCAGAGGCCGAGGACGGTACGGGTGTCGCGGGGGTCGATGACACCGTCGTCGTCACCGCCGGACGGCTCGTCGGCCGGCCAGCTGAACACGAAGCGGGGGTCGCCGGCGCGGCCCGAGTCCAGTGCCAGGTGCGGCACCGTGGACCGGGTCAGCGCCTCGATCTCGGCCGGGCCGAACCGCACCGCCAGGAACAGCAGTGGGGTGTCGGTGGCGTTGGCGAGCTGGATCAGGTGCACGGCCTTCTGCCCCTCGGCCTTGCCGTGCGGGGCGCCCGTGCCGGCCAGCACGCCGACCGGGTATCCGTGCAACTCGCCCCAGCCGGCCACGAGCGCGGGCCCGTGCGCCGGTTTGAACTCGTCGAAGTCGCTGCCGTCGAGGATCCGGGCGAGGATCTCGCGCGGGTCGTCCAGGGGCGTCAGCGAGAGCAGTTCCTCGGCGTCGTACTTGGGCGGCACCGGCGGGAAGACGCGGGGCAGCGGGCCGCGCTTGCGCCAGTTGAGCCGGCGGAAACACTGCCGGGCCAGGCGCAGCCCGTCCCGCTCGTCCTCGGCGAACTGGTCGGCCGGGCCGGTGACGCCGGCCGGAACGGTGGGCGCGCTGCGCACCTTCGGGCCGTTCGCGCTGCCGTTGACCGGCTGCGGATGGATGGTGATCATCTTCGCGTGCCCGCGCACCATGATCGTGTAGTCGGAGAGCTGCGGCAGGTAGGCGTCGTCGCCGCTGACCGGGCCGAACACGACGCAGACGGTCGGCACCCGCTCGGCCGAGAGCCGGCTCAGGTCGCGGGCCAGGCCGCCGGCCCGGCGCGGACCGCCGGCGGCGGCGTCGCCCGCCGACTCCACCAGGTTGACCAGCGGCAGGCGGTTGGCCGAGGCGATGCGCGCGGCCCGGCGGATCTTCTCGAGCGGGTACGGGTCGAGCGCGTTGCGGTCCACGGTGGGGTCGGTGGCGATGATCACGCACTCGACGCCCTCGACGACGCCCACGCCGGTGACCACGCCCGCCCCGGCCGGGAACTCGGTGCCCCAGGCCGCCGCCGGCGACAGCTCGAGAAAGGGGCTGTCCTGGTCGAGGAGCATCTCGACGCGTTCCCGGGGCAGCAGCTTGCCGCGGGCGTGGTGCCGGGTCACGGCCTTCTCGCCGCCGCCGGCCCGCGCCTGGTCCAGCGCCGCCTCGAGCCGGGCGAGCCGCTCCAGGGCGACCCCGCGGCTCTCCAGGAAGGCGGGGGTGCGCGGGTCGATCGCCGTGTCGAGCACGGTCACGTCGGGACCCCGATGCGGTGTACGCCCCCCACCATGTTCAAAGCCGCGCCCTCTCGTGTTCGCCGGTGCCTCTCGACCACCTCCGTAACGAGCGGCCAAGCGGGTGCGACACGGATCTGAATGCGGCGGCTTTGTCGCCTTTTCAGGCGTAATCAGGCCGTTTGGGGGGCGAACCCGCAAACGGCCGTGGTGGCTCCCCTTCCGGGGTCAGACGCGCGCGCGGCGGGCGAGGCGCTCCGGGTCGAGGATGATGACGCTCTTGCCGTCGAGCCGCAGCCAGGCGCGGGAGGCGAAGTCGGCCAGCGCCTTGTTCACCGTCTCGCGGGACGCGCCGACGAGCTGGGCCAGCTCTTCCTGGGTGAGGTCGTGGGTGACCCGCAACACACCGCCGTCGCGGGTGCCGAAACGGCCCGCCATCTGCAGCAGGTTTTTCGCCACGCGACCGGGCACGTCGGTGAAGATCAGGTCGGCCAGCGCGTCGTTGGTGCGGCGCAGCCGGCGGGCCAGCACGCGCAGCAGCTGCTCGGCGATCTCGGGCCGGTTGTTGAGCCAGGGGCGCAGCGACGTCTTCTTGAGCCGGGCCAGGCGGGCGTCGGTCACCGCGGTCGCGGTCGCGGTGCGCGGACCCGGGTCGAACAGGGAGAGCTCGCCGACCATGTCGGACGGGCCCATGATCGAAACCAGGTTCTGCCGGCCATCCGCGGCGCGACGGCCTAGCTTTATCTTGCCGGACAGCACGATGTACAGGCTGTCACCGGCCTCGCCCTCGTTGAACAGGACGTCGCCCTTGCGGACCTCGACCGTGTCCATCTCCTTGGCGAGCGCCTCGGCGGCCTCCGGGTCGACCCCCTGGAAGATTCCGCTCCGCGCCAGCACCTCATCCATTGCCGCACCTCCGAACACGCGCAACGCCTGCGCTCGATCAGTCTAGGCGCACGCGGGCGGGAATCGGGCAGGCACCCCTTGATCCGAATACTGCAGGGTAACCATTCCGACCGTGACGGGCGGTGTTTTTCGTCGCTCGGCGTAGGGCGACAACAAGCCTTTTGTCGGGTCGTCCGCAGTGCTACCCGAAGGTATCGTCGCCGTCGATGAATTCCCAGCCCCCTTCCCGCAGCCCGGGCCTTTTCGGGCGACCTGTCCTCACCGTCACGATCATCCTGGCCGTTTTGGCCGGTATCGGGGTGGGGGGCGTCGCCGTGGCCAATCGCGGATCGGACCCCGCCGCGCTGTGGCAGGAGCCGGCGGCGGCCGCCACCTCCGGGAAGTCCGTCCCCGGCACGACGGCTGCGGCCAAGCCGGGCGCCGCGGAGCAGGCGATCACCGTGTCGGCCACCGGGGACATCATGATGAGCAACGCGCCGAGCAGGATGCCGCCCGGCGACGGCGAGGGGTTCTTCGACTCGGTGGCGGCCGACCTCAAGTCGGACCTCGTCATGGGCAACCTCGAGCAGCCGCTCACCGACGACACCGGCGCCTCCAAGTGCGGCACGCCGCCGGAGCCGAACTGCTACGCCTTCCGGTCGCCGCCGTCGTACTCGCGGCACCTCAAGGCGGCCGGGTTCCAGCTGATGAACCTGGCGAACAACCACACCAAGGACTTCGGGGCGAAGGGCGCGGTGAACACCCGGGCCGCGCTCGACGACGCCGGCATCAAGTACACCGGCAACAAGGACGAGATCACGGTCGTGGAGGTCAAGGGGATCAAGGTCGCGGTGGTCGGCTTCTCGGGGTACTCGGGCGCCAACAACCTCAACGACCTCGACCACTCGCGCGAGGTGATCCAGGCCGCCGAGCAGCAGGCCGACCTCGTGATCGTCCAGGTGCACATGGGTGCCGAGGGCGCGGCCATGCAGCACGTCAAGCCGGGCAGCGAGATCTTCCACGGGGAGAACCGCGGCGACCCGATCGCGTTCAGCCACGCGGTCATCGACGCGGGCGCCGACCTGGTCGTCGGGCACAGCCCGCACGTGCTGCGGGGCATGGAGTTCTACAAGGGCAAGCTGATCGCGTACAGCCTCGGGAATTTCGCCGGCGGCGGCAAGACGCTCAGCAACCAGGGCGTGCTCAAGTACGGCGGGATCCTGCGGGTGACGCTCGGCAAGGACGGCTCGTACGCGGCCGGCGAGTTCCGGTCGACGTACATGAATTCTGTCGGCCTTCCGACCCGGGACAAGGCCAACGAGATGGGCCGCCAGCTGGTCTCCCGGCTCAGCGGGGAGGACTTCGGCGACACCGCGGCCCGGATCGGGAAAGACGGATCGATCTCGCCCCGGGCGTGAACGATTCCTGTCGTACCCACGACGTACTCTTTACCGGTGACTTTGGTGGTGCGGTCGGCCAAGCGATTCGCGGGGGAAACACCGATCGGGCGCAAGCGACGCGCCCGCAAGATGGCGAAGGTCCTCGCCGAGACCCATCCCGACGCCCATATCGAGCTCGACTTCACCACCCCGCTCGAGCTGGCGGTCGCCACGATCCTGTCCGCCCAGACCACCGACGTCCGGGTCAACCAGGTGACACCCACCCTCTTCAAGCGGTACGTGACGGCGGCCGACTACGCGGCGGCCGACCGCGCCGCGCTCGAGGAGCTGCTGCGCCCGACCGGTTTCTTCCGGGCCAAGACCGACTCCCTGATCAAGCTCGGCCAGGCGCTGGTGGAGCAGTATGACGGCGTTCTGCCGAACAAGCTCGACCAGCTGGTCAAGCTGCCCGGTATAGGCCGCAAGACGGCGAACGTAATTCTCGGCAACGCGTTCGGCGTCCCCGGCATCACGGTCGACACCCACTTCCGCCGCCTGTCCAACCGCTTCGGCTGGGTGCACGAGGAAGACCCGGTCAAGATCGAGTTCCAGGTCGCCGAGCTGATCGAGAAACGCGACTGGACCATGCTGTCGCACCGGGTGATCTTCCACGGCCGCCGGGTGTGCCACGCGCGCAAGCCGGCCTGCGGCGCCTGCACGCTGGCCACGATGTGCCCGTCGTACGGCACCGGTCCGACCGAGGCCGCCGCCGCGGCCAAGCTGCTCAAGGGCCCGCGCGCCCGCGAGCTGGCGATCGCGGCCGGGGTCGATCCCGATCTCGTGCCGGCCGCGGCCATAACGGCGCCGGAGGCCCCGTGAGGCCGTTACGCCTGTTCGCCGTCGCGGTGCTCGCGCTTGTCGCGGCCGTGGCGGCCGGGTGCACGGCCGAGGCGAAATCCTCCGATACTCCGTCGCCGTTCGCCGCCTGCGCCGCCCTGGCGGGTGATGCGCCGCCTTCCTCCACGGTGCCCGACGTGACGTTGCCGTGCTTCACCGGCGGCGAAAAGGTGGCGCTGCGCTCGCTGCGCGGTCCTGCGGTGATCAACCTGTGGGCCTCCTGGTGCGACCCGTGCCGCCGCGAGCTGCCGGTCATGCAGCGGCTGGCCGACACGGCGGGCGACAAGATCACCGTGGTCGGCGTGGACACCGGCGACGGGCGCGAGGCGGGCGCGTCGTTCGCCGCGGCCAAGGGCGTCAAGCTGCCCATGCTGTTCGACCCCGACCGCAAGCTGCTCAACGCGGTGGCCGGGGTCAACCTGCCGATCACCATCTTCGTGGACGCGGCCGGCAAGTCGTACGTGAACATCCTGCCGCTCGACGCGGCGAAACTCACCGCGATGGTCCGTGAGCACACCGGCGTGACGGTGACCCTGTGAGCCAGGGGCGGGTGCTGTCGCACCCCGACGGGCTGCCGTCCTGGTTCGAACCGCTGCTGACCCGGGTCGCCTCCTGCCGCACGGAAGACTTCACCCCGCTACGCCCGCCGGCCGGCGGTGGCCGGCCCAGCGCGGTGCTCGTGCTCCTCGGCGAGGACACCCCCGGCGAGCCCGACCTGCTGATCCTGCAGCGGGCCGCGACCATGCGAAACCACGCCGGCCAGCCGGCCTTCCCCGGCGGCGGCACCGACCCCGAGGACGCCGACGCGGTCGACACCGCGCTGCGCGAGGCGGAGGAGGAGGTCGGCCTCGACCCGGCCAGCACCGAGGTGCTGGCGCTGCTGCCCGACCTCTACATTCCGGTCAGCTCGTTCGTGGTGACCCCGGTGCTGGCCTGGTGGCGCCGGCCGCATCCGGTCAGCCCGCGCGAGCCCGCCGAGGTGGCCCACGTGGCCCGATTGCCGATCGGTGAACTCGTCGACCCGGAGAACCGTATCCGGGTGCGTCATCGCAGCGGTTGGGTCGGGCCCGCCTTCCAGGTTCGCGGACTGCTCGTCTGGGGTTTCACGGCAGGGGTGATCTCCGCATTGCTCGACATGGGTGGCTGGTCGCGGCCGTGGCAGCCGGGTCGCATAGTGGAGTTGCCGGAAGCGTCCGCTCCGGTCCCGGCGGCGCGCGGCGGTGCGCCGGACGAGGTTCTGCCATGATCTTGCCCTGGCCCACCGCCTCTACGCTGAGTGAGTGTCCGTGGTCGATGGCATCCTGATCCTGCTCATGCTGGTCTTCGCGATCAGCGGTTACCGCCAGGGGTTCGTCATCGGAGCGTTGAGCTTCGGCGGGTTCTTCAGCGGCGTGTTGATCGGCCTGCAGGTCGGCCCCCTGATCGCGGACAAGTTCTCCGACCCGACCGCCCGGCTCGTGGTGTCGCTCGCCTCGATCTTCGCGCTGGCCGTGCTCGGGCAGACGCTGGCCGGCTGGCTCGGCACGCACCTGCGGCGGCAGATCTCCAGCAAGCCGCTGCAGCGCGTCGACGACGCCGGCGGAGCGCTGATCTCGCTGGTCGCGGTGCTGCTGGTGGCCTGGCTGATCGCGGTGCCGCTGGGCTCCACGCCGTTCGAGGGGCTCAACCGCGAGGTGCGCAGCAGCGCGATCCTCGGCGGCATCGACAGCCTCATGCCGGAGCAGGCCCAGGCGCTCTCCTCGGCACTGCGCGAGACGCTCGACACGAACGGCTTCCCGGACGTCTTCGGCGGCCTCGCGCCGACCCGCACCAAGGAGGTCGCGGCGCCCGACCCGGCGCTCAAGGGCTCCCAGATCGTGCAGAAGTCGAAACGCTCGGTGATCAAGGTGCTCGGCACGGCGCCGAGCTGCTCGCGGCGCATCGAGGGCTCCGGCTTCGTCTACGCCAACGAGCGGGTGATGACCAACGCGCACGTGGTGGCCGGCACCCGCGAGACCGCGGTCGAGGTCGACGGCGAGCGGCTGCAGGGCAAGGTCGTGGTGTACGACCCGGAACGCGACCTCGCCGTGGTCTATGTGCCCGGGCTGCGGGCGCCGGTCATGCCGTTCGTGAGCAAGCAGGCGGCGAGCGGGGCCAGCGCGATCGTGCTCGGCTACCCGCAGGACGGACCGTACGACGCCCAGTCGGCCCGGGTCAGCGACGTCAGCCGGATCACCGGGCCGGACATCTACGACTCCGGCGACGTGACCCGCGAGATCTACACGATCCGGTCGCTGGTGCGCAGCGGCAACTCGGGCGGCCCGCTGATCACCCCGACCGGCCAGGTGCTCGGCGTCATCTTCGCGGCCGCGGCCGACGACAAGAACACGGGCTTCGCCCTCACCGCGAGCGAGGCGGCGCCGGTCGCCCAGGCGGGCCTGAACCGCACCCGCGGCGTCTCCACCGACGACTGCGCCTGACGACGCGCGCGAAGGGGCGCCGTGCGGCCTCCCGGGGCGGGCATCATCCCGAGCCGCGCGGAACGTCGACGTGCACAGAACGTGTTGCGCCGTGCGGAACTTCGACACGCGCGCGGCTCGTTTGCGGCGCAGCGGAACGTTGAGGCGCGCACAACGCGGCGCGCCGGGACGCGCTGGAGCGGGAAACGCCGGCAGGTGCCGTGAGGACGGCGTGCAACTGGCGGCCGGCGTGCGGCGCGGGCCGCGGGTTGACGCGTGCGCGGCGGCCGCGGGTGGCCGTGGGGGTGCGGCGTGGCGTGGGTTGCCGTGGGGGTGCGGCGTGGCGTGGGTTGCCGTGTGTGCGGTGGGGCGCGGGTGGCCATGGGTGCGGCCTGGTGTGGGGTGGCGCGTGTGTGCGGCGGCGGGGCGCGAGTGGCCGTGCGGCGCGGTGTGGGGTGGCGTGTGCGCGGCGGCGGGGGCGCGAGTGACCGTGCGGCGCGGTGTGGGTTGCCGTGTGCGCGGCGGCGGGGGCGCGAGTGGCCGTGCTGGCGGCTACGTCGTGTAGGCGAAGCGGCGGACGGTCAGTAGGGCCGCCATCGCGGAGACCACGAGCAGACCCGCGGCCAGCCACCAAGCGCGGTGTGGGGGATTCGCGGACACCGCGGCCGGGGAGGCGGCCTGGCCGGCGGCTATGCGCGGGGGCTGGGTCGTGGTGTCGTTGGGAGCCGACTGGGCCTGGCCGGGGGCCGGGGCGGAGCCGAAGCGGGCGATGCCGGGCGAGGGCGCGGTGTCGAGCGGGTTTTCGAAGACGGCGGGGACGGACGCGGTCAGGGCGCCGGTCGGGTTGATCTCGCCGAAGCCGTAGGTGGCGTCGCGGCCGGTGGGGCCTCGGTCGGTGGCGGTGCGGATGATCCGGTTTATCACCTCGCCGGCGGGCATCGTGGGCCAGCGGGAGCGGATCAGGGCGGCCGTGCCGCTCACCATCGGGGCCGCGAAGCTGGTGCCCTGCACCTTCCAATAGCCGCCGCCGGACTGCGCGCCGACCAGTTGGGTGGCGGGGGCCGTCACCACGGTCTGCTGGCCGGTGATCGAGCCGTCCCAGAGCAGGTCGGTGTCCTTCTGCATGCCGGCCACGGCGAGCACGCCGGGCTCGCGGGCCGGGTACCACACCTCGGAGTCGGGGGAGGCGCTGGTGTTGCCGGTGCAGGCGACCACGACCACGTCCTTGGCGAACGCGTAGTCGAGGGCGGCCGCCAATGTGGCGCTGCTGCCGTTGCCGCCGAGCGACAGGTTGATCACGCGGGCGCCGTGGTCGACGGCCCAGCGGACGCCCTTGGCCACGATGATCGCGTCGTTGTAGCGGTTCTCCTCGTCGAGCACGCGTACGGGAAGAATCTTGGCCTTGGGGGCGATGCCGATGATGCCGGCCGTGTCGTCGCCGCGGCCCGCGATGATCGCCGAGACCGTGGTGCCGTGGCCGACCAGGTCGGTGTCGCCGTCGCCCTTGGAGTCGACCAGGTCGAGGCCGGGCAGCACCTGGCCCTGCAGGTCGGGGTGGGTGGAGTCGACGCCCGAGTCGATGACGGCGACGGTGACGCCGGCGCCGGTCGCGTAGGTCCACGCGCCGGCCACGTCCAGCGTTTTCAGGTACCACTGGTCGTCGCGGACCGAGTCGCCGACCAGTGGGCTCGGCGGCTCGGCACGCGGCGCGGGACCGGCGACGGCCGGCGCGGCGGGAGCGGCGAGCGCGAAGACGCCGGCGAGCGCGGCCGAGGCAAGGCGCCGGATGCTCAGCAATGCCCACCCCGGACGGTCGGCGCGCGAACCGCGGTGGCAGGCACACGACGCGAGACGGTGGGTATGCGGCATCGCGCCCCGGCGGGCCGGGCGCTTGCGCTCGCAGCGGTCACCAGTCGCATCGCCTATCCGATCCTGGATGGTCGATGCAGATTACTCCGAAACCGCGCGAACTTGGTGGGGTCGGTCGATGCATATCGCACTCGGAGTCTGCCAAATCGGCCGTTTCACGCATAGGGCGGCAGGTGCGCCAACTGCACCAAACGAATGCCCTCACGGCGGGTGAGCAGGCGGCCACGGCCTGGTGGCATCAGCGTCGGTTTGATGGCGCCGATCAAAGCGCCCTCATCGGACGGACCGGACATCACCATGCCCGGCGCGGACAGCTCGCGCAGCCGCTGGATCACCGGTTCGTAGAGCGCGCGGCTCGCACCGCCGGCCCGCCGGGTGAGCACCAGGTGCAGGCCGACGTCGCGAGCCTGGGGGAGGTACTCCAGCAGCGGGGTGAGCGGGTTGGTCGGGCCGGACACCACCAGATCGTAGTCGTCGACCAGGACGAACAGCTCGGGGCCGGTCCACCACGAGCGGTCGCGCAGCTGCTGCGCGGTCACGTCGGGGCCGGGCAGGCGGCGTTCCATGTACCCGGCCACCGACTGCATCAGCTCGAGTGTCTTCTGTGCCTGGATGCCGTACCCGATGCGGTGTTCGGACTCGGGCAGGTCCATCAGGCTGCGCCGGTAGTCGACCAGGATGATCCGGGCCTCCTCCGGGGAGAACCGCCGGATCACCGAGGTGGCGAGCGCCCGCAGGAACGAGCTCTTGCCGCACTCGGCGTCCCCGAACAGCAGGAAGTGCGGGTCGGACGCGAAATCGATCTCGACCTGCCGCAGGTCGGCCTCGGAGATGCCGATCGGCAGCCGCAGGCCGGTGCCACGATCAAGATCCATTTCCGCGTACGGTACGGAGGCCGGCAGCATGCGCACGCGCGGCGCCTGCGGGCCGTGCCAGTTGGTGGCGACGGCCTTGACCAGCGCGTTCGTGTCGGCCATCGTGCTCAGTTCGGGGCGTACGGTCAAAAGGTGTAGGAATTTGTTCTTGTCGGTGGGGTGCTCGACGATGCCGCGGCCCGGCTTCTCCGGCACGGTCATCGCCGCGCGTCGGTTCACTGTGGAGTCACTCGGATCGCCGAGCCGCAGCTCCAGCCGGGAGCCGAACAGGTCGCGGATCGCGGGGCGGAAATCCATCCAGCGCGAGCTCGCCGCGACCACATGGATGCCGTACGACAGGCCGCGGGTGGCGATGTCGGTGATCACGGGCTCGAGCTCCTCGTACTCCTTGCGGAGCGTGGACCAGCCGTCGATCACGAGGAACACGTCGCCGAACGGGTCGGCGTCGGCGTTCGTGCCGGCCGGGTTGGCCCGGCGCCGCCGGTAGGAGGCCATCGAGTCGATGCCCATCGCCGCGAACCGCGTCTCGCGCTCGGTGAGCAGCGTCGAGATCTCGCCGACCGTGCGCCGCACGCCGACCGTGTCGAGCCGGCCGGAGACTCCACCGACGTGCGGCAGGTCCCGGATGGTCGTGAGCGAGCCGCCGCCGAAGTCGAGGCAGTAGACCTGCACCTCGGCCGGGGTATGGGTCAGGGCGAGCCCGCAGATCATCGAGCGCAGCGCGGTCGACTTGCCGGAGAGCGTCGAGCCGACGATCGAGACGTGCCCGGCCGCGCCGGCCAGCTGCAGCCACATCACGTCGCGTACCTGCTCGCGTGGTTTGTCGATCATCGCGATCGGCACCTGGAGCGCGCCGTGCAGCTCGGGGTTGGCGAACGCGAGGCCGCGGACCGGGTCGGCCACCACCGGGCCGAGCAGCTCGTCGAGCGCCGGCGACTGGTTGAGCGGCGGCAGCCACACCTGATGCGCGGGCGGGCCCTGACCGTTGAGCCGGTCGACCATCACGTCGAGCACGCTCTCGCCGGCCGGGATCTCTTCCGGCTTGGGCTGCACCGGTTTCGCCGGCTTGGGCGCGGGGATGTACCGGGTCGAGTACTCCAGCACCTGCGGTACGGCCTGCGCGCCCCCGGCGGCGGCACGGGCGCCGGCCTTGCGCAACGGTCCCGACACGTACGCGGCCTTGAAGCGCAGCAGGGGCTCGGTGCCGAACTTGAGGTAGCCGTGACCGGGCGAGCGGGGCAGCTCGTAGGCGTCGGGCACGCCGAGCACCGCCCGGGACTCGAGCGCCGAGAAGGTCCGCAGACCGATCCGGTACGACAGGTGCGTGTCCAGGCCGCGCAGCCGGCCCTCCTCGAGTCGCTGGCTGGCCAGCAGCAGGTGTACGCCGAGCGACCGGCCCAACCGTCCGATCTGGACGAACAGGTCGATGAAGTCGGGCTTGGCGCTGAGCAGCTCGGAGAACTCGTCGCAGATGACCAGCAGAGACGGCAGCGGTGGCAGGGCCGCACCGCCGGCACGGGCCTTCTCGTAGTCGCGCAGGCTCGCGTAGTTGCCCGCCTTGCGCAGCAGTTCCTGGCGCCGGATCATCTCGCCGTCGATCGCGTCGACCATGCGGTCGACCAGCACCAGCTCGTCGGCGAGGTTGGTGATCACGGCGGCCGTGTGCGGCAGGCGGTCGAGCGAGGAGAAGGTCGCGCCGCCCTTGAAGTCGATCAGGACGAAGTTCAGCGTTTCCGACGAATGGGTCGCGGCCAGCGCCATCACCAGGGTGCGCAGCAGTTCCGACTTGCCCGAGCCGGTCGCGCCGATGAGCAGGCCGTGCGGGCCCATGCCGTCCTGCGCCGACTCCTTGAGATCGAGCTCGATCGGGCTGCCGTCGGCGCCGACGCCCAGCGGCACGCGCAGCTTGTCGCGGTTGGGGCGGGGCATCCAGCTCTGCGTGACGCTGAACGTCTCGGGGTCGCCGAGCCCGAGCAGGTCGGCCAGGCCCATCTCGGTGGCCAGCGGCGTGTCCGACGATTTCGACATCGCGGCCAGCCGCAGCGGCGACAATCGGCGCGCGACCGCCTCGGCCTGCTCGACGCTCAGGTGGTCGGGCGTGCCCACCTCGGCCTGGTGATCCATCGAGTACGTGTTCAGCACGCGACGGCCGCCGGCGTGCGCGGCCTCGAGCACCAGCAACGACCGGTCCAGCAGGCGCGGGGGCTGCTCGTCGAGATCGAGAACGGTAACCCCGTCGATGCCGTCGTCGAGCTGGGTCGCGCCCTTGAGGTTGATTCCGTCCAGCACGATCACCACGTGCGGCGAGTGGCCGCCGGCTCCGGCCGAGCTGAACCGCGCGCGGTTGCCGATCACGTCCTCGAGCAGGCGTTCCAGGTCGGGACCGGTGCTGGCGACCAGCCGCACGTGACCGAGCGCGTCGGTGCGCGACGGGTGCAGGTTGTGCGGCAGCCACTTGACCCACTCCCACTCGGCGCGGCGGTCGGGACCCGCGCAGACCGCGACAATCATGTCGTCGGGGGCGTGGAACGTGGCGAGTTGGCAGATCACGGCCCGGGTCAGGGCGCGGGCGTCCTGCTCGCCGGTGGATCCGGCGCCACGCACGAAGACCCGCGCGAAGCCGCGCAGCGACGCCGCGACCGGCAGGTCGGGTACGACCGAGTACGCGTCCAGGAAGCGCCGCAGGGCGCCGGCGGTCATCGGCTCGAGCTCGTCGAGCGGGCGGGTCTCGGGCGGGATCAGCGGCGTGGCCAGCGTCTGCGGGCCGACCGCGAGCCGGACCACGCCGAAGTCGGGGTCGCTGGAGCGGCGCTCCCAGACCCGGTAACTGCCCGCTGTGGACCACAGCTGATGCGGGTCGGGGTGGCGGTAGAGCATGCCGACGCGCTGCTTGGTCGCGGTCTCGCGGACCCGGCGGCGCAGGCCGGCCAGGTGGCGGAGGTACTCCCGGCGGGCGGCCATCATCTCCGCCTTCTTCGGCGAGCCGCTGGCGCCGAAGCTGGTGGTGAGCATCGCGATCGAGGAGACGCCGAACAGGCCGCCGATGACGTATCCATAGGGGCCGCTCCGGCCCTGGCCCATCATCATGGCCATGGCGACGGAGCCGCCCAGCATCGGCAGCGCCATCATCGCCTGCTGCCAGCGCCCGCCTGTCGCCTGCGGGATCTCCGGCGGCGGCTCGACGGCGATCTCTCCAGTCGGAATCTCCGGCGCCGGGCGGCGGGCCGACCGTTTGATCACCACCGTGCTCATGCCAGGTATGTCCCCTTCGTCCACAAGGGTGTGTGGTCACCCCCCATGCGCGCTCCGTAATCCGGACATCGCGTCGCGCCCATGGTAGGTAATGTGCGGAAGGTCTCGCATCCCCATCCAACCGCCCCGCCCACCACCCTAATATCGACTAAAGCTTCCAAATTTATCGATGGGAAAAAGAGCAGTGAGTGTTGGTTTGGCCCGGGTCACGATCAGCGCACCGCACCGCCGGGTCGACGTCGCACTGCCCGAGCACGTGCCCCTCGCCGAGCTGCTTCCCGAGGTGCTGCGCCATGCCGGCGAGGGACTCGCCGACGACGGCGAGAAACACGGTGGGTGGGTGCTTCGGCGGACCGACGGCGTCGCGCTGGTCACGTCCCAAGGTCTTTTCCCGCAGGGCGTACGCGACGGGGAAGTCCTGCATTTGGTGCCGGCGCACAACGACTGGCCCGAGCTCGAGTACGACGATGTCGTCGAGGCGATCGCTGAGGGGGCGCGTCGTCGCGGTAGCGCGTGGACCGCGGCCTCCACCCGGACGGCGACACTGGCCGCGGCCGGAGTGCTGCTCGGTGTCGGGCTGATCGCGATCATGTTGGTCGGGCCGGCCTGGACCGCCTCGGCCTACGTGGGGCTCGGCGTCGCGGTCGTGCTGGCCGTCGGGGGCGTGACGGCCTCGCGCGCCTACAACGACGGGCGGGCGGGTGCGGCCCTCGGGGCGTACGCGATGCCCTATGCCTTTGCCGGTGGCGCGCTGGTCGTCGCCTCGAACGACCGGGTCGGTGTGCTCACGCCGCTGCCCTGGCTCGGCGACTCCGAACTGCTGGCGGGGTCGGTGGCGCTGCTGCTGGTGGCGGCGCTGGGCGGGGTGGGCGTGGCGGCGTCGCTGCGACTGTTCACGGCCGGCGTGGTGGTCGGGCTGCTGGGAGCCGTGTCCGCGCTGGTCAGCATGTTCACCACCGCGGCCGGGGCGGCGGCCGTGCTGATCTCGGCGCTGGTCTGCGGGATCGGGGCGCTACCGCTGCTGGCGATCAGGTTCGGCAAGATGCCGACGCCGCCGGTGACGCTGCCGACCGGGACCGACGCGGCGGCCGGATTCACCGGCCTGGGGCCGAGCAATGCGCTGGACGCGGCCCGGGAGCGGCCCGATCGGGAGACGGTGTTCGCCGCGGTCACCCGCACCGAGGAACTGCTGGCCGGGATGCTGCTCGGGCACACGGTGCTGGCCGCGGGGGCGTTCCTGGTGCTGGCGGCGTCGGGGTCGCTGTCGTCGCGGATCCTGATCGCGGTCTCGGCCGCGGCGCTGCTGCTGCGGTCGCGTCTGTTCGTGACGCTGCGGCAGCGGGTGCCGCTGGTGGCCGGCGGGCTGATCGGGGTGTTCTGCCTGGGTGTCGACCTGATGCGCTCGGCCGACGCGACCATGCTGCTGGCGCTGGTCGTGGTCGTGCTGCTGCTGGCGATCGTGACCGTGGTCGCCGGGGCCACCTATTCGGAGCGGCCGCCGTCGCCCTACATGGGCCGGGCCGCTGACCTCTTCGACACCATCGTGGTGGTCTCGGTGATTCCGGTGGCCTGCGCGGTGGTCGGCCTCTACGACGCCGTGGGCAACATCCGGATCTAGGTGTCTCCAGGCGACTTGCTGGTCCAGCCGCGGCGGCTACGTGCCACGGCTGGACTGCCGGTGAGCGTGTGGCGGGTCAGTGGTCTTCGTCGGCCTCGGCGACCTCGGCGCGCTTGAACGAGGCGCGGATCTCCTCCTCGGCGTCGACGCGGCCGACCCAGGTGGCGCCCTCGACCGACTTGCCGGGCTCGAGGTCCTTGTAGACGGTGAAGAAGTGCTGGATCTCCATCCGGTCGAACTCGCCCAGGTGGTGGATGTCGCGCAGGTGCTCCTGGCGCGGGTCCTCGTAGGGGACGCAGAGGACCTTGTCGTCGCGGCCCTTCTCGTCGCTCATCCGGAACATGCCGATCGCGCGGGAGCGGATCAGGCAGCCCGGGAAGGTCGGCTCCTGCACCAGGACCAGCGCGTCCAGCGGGTCGCCGTCCTGACCGAGGGTGCCCTCGATGAAGCCGTAGTCCGCCGGGTACTGCGTCGCGGTGAAGAGCGTGCGGTCGAGACGGATGCGGCCCGTCTTGTGATCGACCTCGTACTTGTTCCGCTGGCCCTTGGGGATCTCAACCAGAACGTCGAAATCCATCGTTAGCTCCCTTGACTCGCCCACCGAAGAAGACCGGTCACGACGGCGGGAACCGAGGCGGAAGATCAGTGCCCACGGGATCCGCGCGCAACGGTGTGCCGGATGTCGCTAGTCTCCCCTAAGTCTGGCGCTGCGGGCGAGGAGGGGCACGTGGGGAGGCAAGATTCACACAACGGACCCGCCTACGACGGCCCCGACGTGCCTCGTGCCCCCGAGAAGGCTAGCGGTTCCGCGGGCCGCGCGAGTGTTCCTTCCGGATCTTCGGCGCCTCCGGGCGGACCGTGGGCCACGCCGCCCGGGCAGGCGGGGTTCCCGGTGACCGATAGGGTGGAATCGGGACAGAAGCTCCCATTTGCCGCCTATGGGTTGGAAGATCAACAAATGCAGCCCCGGAACCCTGGTGACTCGTGGCCGGCCCCCGACGGATGGGCCCCGCCGCAGCGGCCCGACTCGGCCGAGCAGGCGTGGGGGGCTTGGGCGACCGCGCCCGGCAACCCACCTCCGGCCGGTGGCGGCACCTATGGGCGGGCATCCGTGCCAGGACCGGCGGCGCCCTCTGGGCAGGGCACTGGGACGAGTTCCGCAGCGCCGGGGCTGACGGCGGCTGAGCAGCGCTCGGCGGTGGCCGGGGCGGGTGGGGAGCGTGCGCCGGCAGGTCAGCCCGGCGGTGGCGCTACGGCCGGGACCAACGACGGTGCCGGCCCCACGAAGGCAGGGACCGGTGCTGAACCTCGTACGGGCGGGGGAAAGCGGAAGATTGTCGCCCTGATCTCGGTAGTCGTGGTTTTGATCGCCGGCGGCGTGCTGATCGGGCTGGTGCGGACGGGACCGGTGCGGGGGTGGCTCGGGGCCGACGCGGTCAGCGCGCCCACGAAGGCGACACTCGGGCCGGACCCGACTCCGACTCCGGTGCTGGCGGCGGCCGACGGGGGCGGGGTGGCGCCGAACCCGGACCGGGTGAAGGTGGCGCTCGATCCGCTGGTGAGCTCGGCGGCCTTGGGTGACACGGTGAACGTGTCGGTGATCGACGCGGCGTCGGGGCAGACACTCTACGACCGGAACGCGGACGTGCCGACGACGCCGGCCTCGACCACGAAGCTGCTGACCGCGGCCACGGTGCTGGCGGCTCGCGGACCGGCCTACCGGCTGAGCACCACGGCGGTGGCGGGAACCGCGCCGGGCGAGGTCGTGCTGGTCGGCGGCGGGGATCCGACTCTGTCGGTCGACGCGAAGGCGCTGTTCCCGGGGGCGGCCCGGCTCGATCAGCTCGCGGCGCAGGTGAAGAAGGCGCTCGGCGGGACCAAGCCGACGAAGGTGCTGGTCGACACGTCATTGTTCAGCGGGCCGGAGACCGGGCTGGGCTGGTCGTCGGACGACGTCTCGCCGCTCGGCCAGGTGGCCCGGGTGCAGTCGCTGATGACCAACGGCGGGCGGGTCAAGCCGGTGCACAACGAGGGTGGCGGGGATCCGCGCTCGCCCGACCCGGCCCTCGCGGCGGGCAAGGCGTTCGCGAAGCTGCTCGGGGTGTCGGCCGCGACGGTCAAGCGGGGGAAGGCGCCGGCCGCGACCTCGACTTCTACGGGGATCGCGCCCGGAACCAGGCTCGGCGTGGTGCAGTCGCCGCCGCTGGTGCAGATCACCGACTGGATGCTCGAGCAGAGCGACAACACGATCGCCGAGGTGCTTGCGCGGCAGGTCGCGGTGGCCGCCCACAAGCCGGCGACCTTCGACGGCGCCTCCGAGGCGATCATCGCGAAGCTGCGCGAGCTGGGGCTGCCGGGTGACGAGGCCGACCTGTACGACGGGAGCGGGCTCTCCCGGCACAACGGGATCAGCCCGGTGCTGCTCACGCAGGTGCTGGCGCTTGCGGCGAACGGGAAGCAGCCGGCGATCACCGGGATCTTCGGCGGGCTGCCGGTCGCGGGCTGGTCGGGGACGCTCGAGAAGCGGTTCGAGAAACCCCAGGTCAACCAGGCCGGCCGGGGCGTCGTGCGGGCCAAGACCGGGACGCTGAGCGGGGTCAACACGATGGCCGGCGAGCTGGTCACCAAGGACGGCCGGATGCTGGTCTTCGCGATCATGGCGAGCGGGTCGTCGAACGCGATCGCGGCCAAGGCGGCGCTCGACCGGGTGCCCGCGCGGCTGGTCGCCTGCGGTTGCTGAGGGGCTGTTGGGCGCTCCAGAGGTCAGGGTTTCTCCGGAGTTCGGGCTGGAATTCCGCGGGTACGGTGGGTGCATGGCGCAGTTCGTTGACTGGGATCTGGCCGCTGCGACCGCGGGGGCCCTCTCCAAATCCGGGCCCGCGGTCTCCTACGAGGACGCGATGACGGTGGTGTCCGAGCTCCGGGCGCTCACCGACGAGGCGGCCGGGCACGTCGCCGAGTACACGGGCCTGACCTCGCAGATCGAGGTTCCGCCGGTGCGCGTGGTGGACCGCAAGGACTGGGCCGCCGTGAACATCCAAGGTCTCAAGCAGGTGATCATTCCGCTGGTCACACGGCTCTCCGGCGACCGGCCGCCGGGCGGGTTCGCCGACGCGATCGGCTCCCGGGTCACCGGCGTGCAGGCCGGCACGATCCTGGCCTATCTCTCCGGCCGCGTGCTGGGGCAGTACGAGGTGTTCTCCGGCAATCCCGGCCAGCTGCTGCTGAACGCGCCGAACATCGTCGAGGTCGAGCGCAAGCTCGGCGCCGACCCGCGCGACTTCCGGCTCTGGGTCTGCCTGCACGAGGTCACCCACCGCACCCAGTTCACCGCCGTCCCCTGGATGCGCGGCTACTTCCTGGGCGAGGTGCAGGCGTTCACCGACGCGTCGCAGAGCGGGGAGCACATCCTCGAGCGCATGCGGCGGGGCGTGGCCACGCTCTCCGACGCGCTGCGCGACCCGGAGAGCCGCGCCTCGGTGATCGACATCGTGCAGACGCCGGCGCAAAAGGCCGTGCTCGACCGGCTCACCGCGCTGATGACGCTGCTCGAGGGGCACGCCGAGTTCGTGATGGACGGCGTCGGCCCCGAAGTGATCCCGAGCGTCGAGTCGATCCGGTCCAAGTTCAACCGGCGCCGGGAAAGCGGCAACCCGCTGGAGAAGGCGGTACGCCGGCTGCTCGGCATCGAGGTCAAGATGCGGCAGTACGCGGAGGGCCGCAAGTTCGTGCACGGCGTGGTCGAGCGGGTCGGGATGACCGGATTCAACAAGGTCTTCGACTCGCCGCTGACGCTGCCCCGGCTCGAGGAGCTCGGCGACCCGGACGCGTGGGTGACCCGGGTGCACGGGCCGCAGCCCGCGATCGGGGGGTAAGTGGCGCGCATCCCGGCGGCGGTCGCGGCGGTGCGGCAGGCCGTCCGCCGCTCGATCCCGCGGGATGGGCTCGTCCTGGTGGCCTGCTCGGGCGGTGCGGATTCGCTGGCCCTGGCCTCCGCCGCTCGATTTGTCGGCTCTCAGGTCGGGCTTGTGACAGTGGATCACGGGCTGCAGGAGGGGTCGGCCGGGCGGGCTTCGGACGTAGCTTCGTGGGCGGTTGCCGCCGGATTTGCCCCGGTCGAGGTGGCTACGGTGTCGGTTGCCGGGTTGCCCGGCGGGCCCGAGGCCGCGGCGCGGACCGCTCGGTACGAGGCGCTCTCCGCCGTCGCTTCGCGGGTGGCGGCGGTCGCCGTGCTGCTCGGGCACACCAGGGACGATCAGGCCGAGACCGTGCTGCTGGCGCTGGCCCGAGGCGCCGGGCCGCGGGGGCTGGCCGGAATGCCGTTCCGCAAGGGGATCTTTCTGCGGCCGCTGCTGGGCGTGGCGCGGGCCGACACCCGCAAGGCGTGCGCGGCGCAGGGGATCGTTCCGTGGGACGACCCGCACAACGTGGATCCGGCCTTTGCCCGCTCGCGGGTGCGGGGGGCGGCGCTTCCGGCGCTGGTGGAGGCGCTCGGGCCGGCGGTGGTCGCCAACCTCGCGCGATCGGCGGGGCAGATCGCGGCCGACAACGCGGCGCTGGACGCCATTGCCGCCGATGCGCGGCAATCGGCGTACGGCGAACAAGGTCTTGAAGTTTCGGTTTTATCGGGTCTGCCGGATGCGATCCGGACGCGCGTGCTGCACGCCTGGGCCAAGGAGCTGGGCGCGTCAGGGGCGGCGCTCTCGCACCGGCACGTCGAGGCGCTCGACGCGCTGGTCAGCGATTGGCATGGTCAGGGGCCGGTGCACCTTCCGGGCGCGATTCGGGTGGCCCGGGTGCGGGGACAACTCGTTCGAGTGCCCTGACCCCCTGTGAGAACTGTCACTCGCGGTGCCTGATTCGGCGGACAGCCCGGGCGGAACGGGCAGTTTTCCAGCGGTTCTCCCGCATCGCACCACGGCCCCGTGCGACGAGCGGCAACCTCCATACGGCAGTCTTACGTCATGGCTGAGGGCTCCTGGTACGACGCCGACATCGACCACGTGATCATCTCGGAGGAGCAGATCCGGGAAAAGGTCGCCGAGCTGGCGAAGCAGGTCTCCGCCGACCATGCCGACGCCGACGGCGGCATCCTGCTGGTCTGCGTGCTCAAGGGCGCGGTCATGTTCATGGCCGACTTCGCCCGGGCGCTGGGCAGGCACGGCCCCTCCACCGAGATGGAGTTCATGGCGGTCTCGTCCTACGGGCAGGGCACCACCTCCTCGGGCGTGGTGCGCATCCTCAAGGACCTGGACCGCGACATCACCGGCCGGCACGTCGTGGTCGTCGAGGACATCGTCGACTCCGGCCTGACCCTCTCCTGGCTGATGAAATACCTGCAGTCGCGCTCGGCGGCGAGCGTCGAGGTCGTCGCGCTCTTCCGCAAGCCGGACGCGGTCAAGGTGCAGGTGCCGGTGAAGTACGTGGGCTTCGACATCCCGAACGAGTTCGTGGTCGGTTACGGTCTGGACTTCGCGGAGCGCTATCGCGAGCTGCCGTACGTCGGCGTGCTCAAGCCCGAGGTGTACGCCCGTAGCTGAACCGCCTTCTCAGCCCGGTCTCAGAATTCGTCTTTATGGGTGGATTTGCCACGAAAGTAGGCTGGGCGGGCGAGGGCGTGCAGGTGTCCGGCCAGCGGGCTCACGGGTTCGCGAACGGCACGTACGGTGTACCGTCGAGTGACCGATGGCGCAGTGTCACTAGCGCCGTCGGGGCCGCCCGTGGCGGCGACGTTGAAGTGACCAGGACGCCGATCAGGAGGGTCCGGGCGCTCGCCGCCCGACAACAGCATGGAGCGTACGCGTTTCTTCCGCCGCCCGGTGGTCTGGATCATTCTGGTGATCATCGGCGTTATCGCGCTGAGCTCGTTCTTCACCAGTGGTCCGAGCTACCAGCGCGTCGAGACATCGGTCGCGCTGGAGCGCCTGAACCAGCCGGGTATCAAGAAGGTCGTCCTCAAGGACAAGGAGCAGACGCTCCAGATCGACCTCGCCCAGACGGAACGGTTCGACGGCAAGACCACCGACAAGATCGAGACTCAGTATCCGTACGAGTCGACGACCGCCATCTGGCAGGACGTGCAAGAGGCGAAGACCGCCGGCCGGATCACCGGCACGATCGACACCAAGGTGTCCGGCGACAACATCCTCTTCAGCCTGCTGATCAACCTGCTGCCGATCGCCATCCTGGTGGTCCTCCTGCTGCTGTTCATGTCGCAGATGCAGGGCGGCGGCTCCCGGGTGCTCAACTTCGGCAAGTCCAAGGCCAAGATGATCACCAAGGACACGCCGAAGACCACGTTCGCGGACGTGGCCGGCGCCGACGAGGCGGTCCAGGAGCTCTACGAGATCAAGGACTTCCTGCAGAACCCGGCGAAGTACCAGGCTCTCGGCGCCAAGATCCCGAAGGGCGTTCTGCTGTTCGGCCCGCCCGGAACCGGTAAGACGCTGCTGGCCCGCGCGGTCGCCGGCGAGGCCGGCGTCCCGTTCTACTCGATCTCCGGTTCCGACTTCGTCGAGATGTTCGTCGGTGTCGGCGCGAGCCGCGTCCGCGACCTGTTCGAGCAGGCCAAGTCGAACGCGCCGGCGATCGTCTTCGTCGACGAGATCGACGCGGTCGGCCGGCACCGCGGCGCCGGTATGGGCGGCGGTCACGACGAGCGCGAGCAGACGCTCAACCAGCTGCTCGTCGAGATGGACGGCTTCGACACCAAGGGTGGCGTCATCCTGATCGCGGCCACCAACCGGCCCGACATCCTCGACCCGGCGCTGCTCCGCCCGGGCCGCTTCGACCGGCAGATCCCGGTGGACAACCCCGACATGGAGGGCCGCAAGGCGATCCTGCGGGTGCACGCCAAGGGCAAGCCGTTCACCCCCGACGTCGACCTCGACGCGGTGGCCCGCCGAACGCCCGGTTTCTCCGGCGCCGACCTGGCCAACGTGATCAACGAGGCCGCGCTGCTCACCGCGCGTAACGAGAAGCGGGCGATCTCGAACTACTTCCTCGAGGAGTCGATCGACCGGGTCGTGGCCGGCCCCGAGCGGCGCACCCGGGCGATGAGCGACAACGAGAAGAAGATCACCGCGTACCACGAGGGCGGGCACGCGCTGGTGGCGTACGCGCTGCCGCACTCCGCTCCGGTGCACAAGGTGACGATCCTGCCGCGTGGCCGCTCGCTCGGTCACACGCTGGTCCTGCCGACCGAGGACAAGTACACCCAGACCCGGGCCGAGATGATCGACACCCTGGCGTACGCGCTGGGTGGCCGGGCCGCCGAGGAGCTCGTCTTCCACGAGCCCACCACCGGCGCCGGCAACGACATCGAGAAGGCGTCCGGCCTGGCCCGGGCCATGGTCACCCAGTACGGCATGAGCTCGAAGCTGGGCGCCGTGAAGTACGGCACCAGCGGCGACGAGCCGTTCCTGGGCCGCAGCATGGGCCACGAGCGGGACTACTCCGACTCGGTCGCCGCCGACATCGACTCCGAGGTGCGGGCGCTCATCGAGCTCGCGCACGACGAGGCGTGGGAGATCCTGGTCGAGTACCGCGACGTCCTCGACAGCATGGTCCTCGAGCTGATGGAGAAGGAGACCATCACCCGCGAGGACATGGACCGGATCTGCCAGCGCGTCGTCAAGCGGCCGCCGATGTCGCCGTTCAACGGCTTCGGCAAGCGTCTGCCCTCCGAGGCGCCGCCGGTGCTCACCCCGGCCGAGCGGGAGAAGCTCAAGGCCCAGGCCGAGGCGGACGGGCAGTTCGCCATGGGGTCGAACCCGAACGGAAGCGTGGAAGGCAGCATCTGATCAGCGACGACGGCGATCTTGACTATCTCGCCGCGCGCCTGGTCGACGGCAAGCTCACCGGTGCTCCGGTCGAGTCTGCCGTCGACCTGGCCCGGATAGAGAAGGCGGTCCGCGAGATCCTCATCGCCATCGGTGAGGATCCGGACCGCAACGGCCTGGAGCGGACTCCCGCCCGGGTCGCACGCGCGTACGCCGAGCTCTTCGCCGGCCTGCGGGTCGACCCGGCAAAGGTGCTCACCACCACGTTCGAGGCCGATCACGAGGAGTTCGTCCTGGTCCGCGACATCGAGGTGATGAGCATGTGCGAGCATCACCTGCTGCCGTTCAAGGGCGTCGCGCACGTCGGGTACATCCCGGGCACGCACGGCCGGATCACCGGACTGTCCAAGCTGGCCCGCCTCGTCGAGGTCTACGCCCGCCGCCCTCAGGTACAGGAACGACTCACCTCGCAGATCGCCGACCTGCTGCTGGAACGGCTGGAGGCGCGCGGGGTGATCGTGGTGCTCGAGTGCGAGCACCTGTGCATGGAGATGCGCGGCATCCGGAAGGTGGGCGCCCGCACGATCACCAGCGCGGTGCGGGGCGCCTTCCAGCACGACGGCAAGGTGCGGGCCGAGGCGATGGCCCTGATCAACGCGCGTTAATCCGGTGTCCGCCGGTGGCCGTCGTGGCCATACTGACCGCGTGCTCGAGAAACTCAACCCGCCCGGCGTCCACGAGACCGCGGGCTACCACCACGTCACCATCTCGCCGGCCGGGCGGCTCGCCCATCTGGCCGGGCAGTGCCCGCTCGACCTCGCCGGCACGGTCGTCGGCGCGCCCGGCGACTACGACGCGCAGACCGACCAGGTCATCGCCAACTGCCTCACGGTGCTCGCCGCGGCCGGTGCTTCGCCCGACGACGTCGTACGGTCGATCATCTATGTGGTCTCGCCGGACAGCTCTGTTCTCGCCGGGGTGTGGGATCGGCTCAACGCCTCGCCGCTCGGGCCGGCCTTCAATACCGCCAGCACGCTGCTCGGTGTGGCCTCGCTGGGCTATCGCGGGCAGTTGGTGGAGATCGACCTCACCGCCGCGCTGCCTTAAATGACGGTGCGGAACGTGTCGGCGGCGTCCATGGCCGCCCGGGTCAGCTGGGCGGCCTCGTCGAGCCTCGTGCGGGCCTGCTCGAGATGCGCGATCGCCGAGGCCACCGACGGGTGGAACGAGCCGACCGCGGTCATCCGGAGCAGCGCCAGCGTGTCTTCCAGCTGGTCGGTCACCTGCTGAATGCCGGTCACGGCGCGGCCGGCGCCGTCCACGGACGCGGCTACGTTCGCCTTGACCTCTTCGACACTCGCCACGTTTACCCCATTTTCACCGGAAAAATGCCAGCAGACCGACGCCCATGCAGGTCAGCAAAACCGGGGTGAGGCAGACGATCGCGCCCAGGATCGGTGTGCGGTCGACTTTCACGCCCGGACCGCCGAAGACGAAGCCGATCGTCGCCCAGCCCAGGCCGAACGCCAGCACCGGCATGCTCAGGCCGCAGAGCAGCGCGTACGTCGGCACCGAGCCCTGCGGTGCAACCAGGTAGAGCACGATCTGCACGAGCAGCACCGCGGCCGCGAACGGGCCATAGACGAGCAGGTTGCGGGCCCAGGGACGCAGCGGGCGGGCCGGGCCCGGGCCGATGATCGTGTTGTCCGCGGCGTCGGCGGTGCGTCGCGCCTGCTGCAGCGCCGCGAGCACGGCGGCCGGGCCGCCGGACATGGCCAAGGCGGCCGATTCCACTTCCGCCGGGCGCGGGGCCAGTTCCATTTCCGGTACGCCGAAATCGCGGACCAGACGCGCCTGCTGAGGAGCTAGTCGCGCGCGTACGGCGGAAAGCTCTTGACGTGCGGCCGTCGCCGCCGCCTGCTGCTCGCCCGCCGCCGCGCTCGCGGCCCGGCGGATCGCGTCCAGCCGCTGAGCCGCGGTCAGATAGTCGGCCCATGGGCCGGGGGCGGGTGGGGTCGCCTGCGCGGGGATGGCGGTTTCCTGTTCCTGCTGGTGTTCCTGCTGGTCGGTCATAGCTCGTCGCCCTCGGGCTCGACGAACGGGACGACCGTGACCGTGCGGTCGGCGTGGCGGTCGTGCAGCAGAGCCCGGTTGGGCCGGGGGTGCCAGTCGACCGGGCGGCCCAGCATCAGCGCCACATCGGACTGTGGACAGTTGAGGAACAGCAGGCCGGCGACGTCCTCCCGGCCCGCGCTGCCGCCGGTCTCGTCGGTGAACCGGCGCATGCCCCGCCACCAGGACAGCAGGTGCACGCCGCGGCCCGGGCCCTCGCGCAGCAGGCGGCGCAGGCCCGGCAGGCTGCCCGGGCTCGCCGCGTCCATCCCGAAGACCACCAGGTAGCCCGGGCGGTCCAGCTCCATCGCCCCGGCCAGGCCGGCCGCGTCGACCAGCGACACCTCCTGCCGATGCGCGATCTCCTCGGCCAGGGCCTCGGCGAGCCGGTCACCCTCGGCCACCAGCGACGAGATCACAAATCGGGTCGTACGCGGCTGGTGGCACGCGGCCACGCTGCGGGCCGCCGCGTCCAGCACCTCGGAGCCGGCCGCCGACGACCCGAAGATCGCCAGGTGGCGGCCCGGCGAGGAGTCGAGCGGGAACGCGGCAGACGACAGGCTCACGTCGATCACGCGGCCCACGAGAGCGGCCGGGCGGACGGCGCGACCGGCCAGCGCGGACCGGTACGTCGGGTCGTCGGCCAGATGCTGGTGGGCGTAGCCGGCGAAGATGCGCGGGGGGATGGCCTCGGGGTCGCGGGCGCCCCACAGGCGATGGCGCAGGGCGCTGAGCACCTCGCGGTCGGCGTGCGGGTCGGGGAAGCGAACCACCCGTTCGTGGCCACGGGTCGCACCGCGCGGGCCGCCCAGGCCACCGGCGGTGTTCACCACGGCGGTGCCCAGGGGGAGCCCGGCGGCCGAGTCGTTGGTGGGCTCGAGCACGTCGCCGCCGCCCGGCAGCGCTATCCGCACCGGGAACTGGCCGAAGATCGAGTCACGTTTCGCGTACAGCGCCTCGACGCCGAGCACGGTCTGGCTGGCCAGGATCAGGTGGATCCCGTACGAGCGGCCCTTGCGAGCCAGCGACTCGAGCAGGGCCACGGCCTCGGTGGCGATCGGATCGTTGCCGGCCAGCAGCACCTGGAACTCGTCGATGACACAGAGGATGCGGGGCAGCGGGCGTTTCTGCCCCTCCTCCGCGGCGACCTGGCGCAGGTCGGCGAAGCGGGTCACGCCGGCCCTCTTGTACGCCACCGAGCGGCGGGTCATCTCGGCGTCCAGCTCGCGGAGGACCGCCAGCCCGTACTCCCGGTCGGACTCGACGCCCACGGCGCGGGCGTGCGGCAGCCAGGTGCGGTCGCGGCGGGTCGGCACGAACTCGGCGAATGACACGCCCTCCTTGAAGTCGAGCAGGTAGAGCGCCATCTCGGCCGGGTTGTACCGGGCGCCGAGGCCGTACAGCACATTGATCAGGAACGCGGTCTTGCCGGCGCCGGACCGGCCGCCCACCAGCCAGTGCGGCGTGAGGTCGTTGAAGCGCAGCACGAGCGGGGTGTCGCCGTCGTGCCCGACGATCGTGCCGAGGCCGTCGGCGGCGTCGCCGGCCCAGAGCTCCTCGCCGGGCTCGGGCAGGAGGTCGGCCAGGCCCACCTGGGAGGCGGCGGCCGAGTGGGCGGCCAGCTCGCGGCAGACCCCGTCGAGCAGGTGCGCGGGCGGGTCGTCGTCGAGATAGACCGGGGCGTTAAGCCACAGCGCTTCCGGGGAGGAGCCGTAGGTCGCGCCGGGCGGGTCGCCGATCACCACATACGGATCCCGTACGGAGACGGCGGTGGTGCGGGGCAGCGGCGCCTGGGTGGTCTCTGCGGTGAGAGGCGGGGGCGGCCAGCCGGCCACGATCAAATGGAGGCCGGAATCGGGCCCTTGCTGGGCCAGCGCGGCGATGCGCCGCAGTTCCTCGCCCTCGGTGAGCTCGGGCAGGCTGGCGATGACCACCAGCATCATCCGGTCGCGGCGGCTGCGGCGGGGCGGCCCACCCCGGCCCGGGCGCAGCCACTTGTCGGCCTCGGCGAGCACGTCGCGCAGGCCCTGCCGATCGGTGGCCGGCGGCGACATCAGGCCGGCGTCGGCCAGATCGGCGAACGGTGCGAAGACGGCGCCACCCCCGACGCCGTCGACGGCCCGCACGAGCAGCGAGCCAACCGGCGCGGCGGCCAGCAAACGAAGAAGGACACAACGCAGCAGGCCGAAAACCCGGGCGTCGGTGGCGCTGGCATCGATCGTGAGATGACCGGTGCCGAGCAGAGGGACGATCGCCGGGAACAGGGCGTCGTCGAGCGGCTGCGCGGCGCCGAGCCGGACGAACTGGGGCGGGAAGACGCCACCCAGCGGCGTATTCGCCGACAGAGCCTCCAGCGGGGAGCCCAGCCAGCCCGGCGCGAGCATGGCCGCGGCGGCCCGCAGTTGCTCGATGAGCGAATGCTGCTCGAGCGGGTCGGCCGCCGGCAGCACCTCGGACTCGAGCGCGACGGCGGCGGCCTCGGCCACGGCGGCCGCCTGCCGGTGCAGGGCAGCAGCCTGCTGGACCCGCAAAGCTGAATCCGCCACCGCCCTCACCTCCTGTGTGCGGATAAAACTTATCCCAGACCGGCGCCGGGATCGCGCTCCCGGGCGCGAGCGGGTTCCGTGCCGCGGCATTCACGGGCGTGGGCGCTGTGGCACGGTCTGGGTGAGGGGAGGCATTACTGTCGTATGTGTGCAGCCGCGAGAGCCCGTCACCGGAGGAGTCCCACCGGCACCGCTGCCGGCACCCGCCGCCACCGGCCCGAAGCCACGCATCCGCCGGGGCCGGCTGATCCTGGCCATCGTGGGCGGCATCGCGGCGCTGCTCTGCCTCGGCGGGGTGGGCGTCGCGTTCTCGCTATACAACGAAGCCACCGAGATCAAAAGAACCGCCCCAGACGCGGTAGTCGACAACTTTCTGCGGGCCTACCTCGTGGATCGGGACGACAAAGAGGCGGCGCTGTATCAGTGCAAATCCGGCGGCGATTTTGCAGAGATCGCGGCCTTTCGCTCCGACATCGTTAGCCGAGAGAGTCAATATTCGATCGGCATCAGGGTGTCTTGGACCAGCCTCACAATCGCGACCGAGGGTGGGAAAACAACGGTCACGACGGACATTCGTCGCGCAATCTCTGACGGGAGCGAGAGAACGTCTGATACCTGGCGCTTCGCGATGGTCGACCAGGGCGGCTGGCGGGTCTGTGGGGCAACACAGCTGCCCTAGAAGCTACTCAACCCACAAGAGATGAACCGGGATCTCTAGTGTCTTTGGGGCCTTCCCGCTCCACGCCCATCGGTACCAGTCGAGTTCGGCGGCTACGCGTGCGCAGATATCGCCGACGTCGTTGGTGTGAAGTTCCGTCACCGCTCGAAGGTCTCGCCGCTCGCTTCCGTCGTCCATGAGCTCGACCACGCGTCGGCCGGTGATCGTACCGGCGTCGAGTGCTGCGACTGGTTCCTTGCGCGGGGGCTCGTCCAGCGAGACGAGCCGTGCCTTGACGCCTTGGTCCCCCGGGAAGGATCCGGCTATCCCAAATTCCTCGACCCAGACGCGCTCGATCGGCACCAGCGGGGCGAAAACCTCGGTCTGCTCGGCCTCGGCCCGGTACCACTCGGACTCGACCATCACCGGCACGTAAGTACGGCTGCCCTGCACCACCTTCTGGTCCGCACGCAGGTCCGCCCGCCAGCCATGGCCGGGCAGCCCGATCAGCACCCGCCGGCCGCGCAGCTGCCCGCTCATGTTCGCCGGGGTGGGCACGATCGATCGCGGCGGGTCCAATGCCCAGTCGGGATGTCCCGCGAACGGATCGGGCACGGCTCCTCCGGTCATCCCTCACCTCCCAGCGCGGCGCCCTGTTGCCGCATGAACGGCACCGGGTCGATCGCCCCGGCGCTCGACCGATCGTTGTTCAGGTGTACTTCGAAATGTAGGTGAGGACCGGAGGAATTGCCGCTCGTGCCGACCCGGCCGATGATCTCGCCGGCCGTGACCTGCTGGCCCTCCTTGACGAACGGCCGCTGCACCATGTGGCAGTACCGGGTCATGATGTTGCCGGCATGCTGGATCTCCACCATCCAGCCGCAGCCGCCCTTGCCCGGATAGCCGTCGACGTTGCAGGTGTGCTGACCCTTGTGGTCCTCGTCGCACTTCACCTTCGAGACGATGCCGCTGGCCGCCGCCGAGATCGGCGTGTACCGGCCGACGATCAGGTCAACGCCCTGGTGGGTCGGCCGGTCGGCGGTCCGGAACCCGGAGCCGACGACGGCGCCCTTGACCGGGATGGTCCAGCCGGAGGCCGCGATCTGACCGGCGGAGGCGCAGACCATGGTCACCGAGCTGCCCACGGCCCCTGCCGCGCCGTCCGCGAGCTCGTTGACGATCTGCGTGGCTACCGGCTCGTGTTTAGCGTACGCGTCGGGGTAGGCGCTGATCTGCACCTTCTGCGCCGCCTCGGTGAGCGGCATGGTCTGCCAGCCGTCGATCGTCTTGAGCTTCTCGTAGAACTTCGTGCTCGCATAGACCGGGTCCGTGATCTGCGCCGGTGTGCCCCATCCCGAGCTGGGGCGTTGCTGGAACAAACCGAGCGAGTCGTGGTCGTTTCGCGAGCCGAGGTTGCCGAGGTTCGTGAGCCGGGACTCCTGCATGGCGGTCGCCACCGCGATGACCCACGCCCGAGGCGGCAACTTCAGGTCCGAGCCGACATTGATGATGATGGCGGCGTTGCGGATCTGCGCGGCGCCGTACTGCCGGATCCGGGGCAGTTTGGAGTCGGGGTCGACCGGACCGCCCTTGCCGCAGCCGATCGCCGCGTTGAGCTTGGCGTTGTTGTCGTCGTAGAACCCGCCGAGCAGGATCGCGGTCACGCTCCCGCCACAGCACAGCAGGGCGAGGGTCGCCACCAGCGCGACCAGGAGGACGATCCTGCGAGGTCGCGGGACGCTCATGACCCGTCCCAGTCGATGCCGTCGACGAGCCAGTGTCCGTCGGGCGCGACCAGGCGCAGGTTGAGCTTCCCGGAATCCATCGTGACCACGGCGTTCACGACGGTTTCGCTGATCGGCACGAGCGAGGGCCGCCCGATCACCCGGTCGGCCGGGACGCCGGCCGGGTCGACGCCGTTCAGCTCATCGGCGAGGTTCTTGGTGGCGTTGGGCAGCAACCGGTCGCGCCACGTCTTCGGCGTGACCTTCTGGTGGTTGCACCAGGCCGAGGCGAACGCGTACGCCACTTCCTCGGGCTGTGCGCGGCCCGGGATGGTGGACGGGCTCGGCGGCGGCGCCGAGTCGATGACGCTGTCGTCGTCTTTCGGGTCGATGCTGATCGCCGGGGCCGGCGACGCGCTGCCGAGCGCGGGCGTGCTGCCTCCACCGTCCGAGAAGATCCGGCCGATCCCGACCACCGCCGCCACGAGCGCGACGATCACGATGGCGATGCCGACCCGCGACCGGAAGATGGAGTTGAGGCCGAGTTCGAGAAAGCGGGGCATTCAGATCACTTGGCCTCGGAGCGCACCCGAGGGGTGGCCGGCTCCCGGGTGGTGCTCCCGGTCTCCGGTCGATAGATCGCATACGACGCGGGCTGCTCGGCCACGTCCGGTTCGGTCCAGGTCGTCGCCCGGCGCGTCCGGGTCGTCTTGGCCGGCTCGCGGTGCGGCGCGTCGCCGGCGGGCGGGGGCGATGCGTCGCCGTGCGACGACTCGCTGCCGTCGGGCCGGGTCTGCACCGGAACGATCTCGCGGCCGCCGTGCCTGGCCGGCTCGAGCTCGTGGCGACCTCCGGCCGCGTGCGACGGGTCCTCGAGACGGGCCTCGGGACGAAGCCTGCTCTGGTCGGCGTAGATGGTCCGGTTGTTCTTGCCCATGGTCGGCTCGGCCGTCCCGCCACCCTCGGCGACCTCCAGCTTGGCCGCCTCCCGCATGTCTCGGAAGAACCGCCGATGCCACGACCCCGCCGACGCAATAGCCCGCGTGCCGTCCTTGCCGCCAAGCTGCGTGATTCGCCGATACGGCCGCAGCAGAAGCCAGCCCACGACGCCACAGAGCCAAACCAGCACGACCTGCAACCAACCGGGCAAACTGGGCGTATTCATGATGAGGTCGACCGCGAAGAGGTAGATCGCCGCACCCGTGCCGAAGATCGCGATGTTGAAGATCGCTGCGACCACCGCATTGCCGAGTCTCCGGATACCAGCGCTCGCGGGACGAAGTAGGCCCACGGTGCCCAGAATCGGAGCAGCGATGACTGCCCAACGGAAGATCAAGAATCCCAGGAGCACCAGAATCGATGCAGTCAGATCAAACATAGCGAACATGATCGACGCGAGCACCGCGATGAAACCGGCGCCGATACGGTCCATGCCGTTGACACCTTGGAGGTACTCGTATGCTTCAGGATCTTCCTGCTTGACTTGCTCTGCGACCTTCTCCCATTGGGTCTTCTTTCCGTTGAGAACACCTTCGCGTGTTTCTGGGTTGTCTCTGATCCGCTGGGCCTCATCCCAGCTCAGCGATCGGGCATCGTATAGCGCTCGCCCGTACTTCTTCGCCGTCTCGCTGTCGGCCGAGCCGAGGATTCCACGGAGCCAGTTCCGGTAAAGCATGGTTTCGGTTGCGGTATCGCTCGCACGGACAGCAGGGGGACGCTGGTCCTCACAAGCGTCCGCCTTGCCAAGTCGACAATTGGCTCCTGCCCCATTCTCGGGTCGCGGACCGACGGCATCGTGAACGACTCCGAGCGATGTGACCAGGCTCTGGTCGGCAAGGTTGGCCGACCGAACTGGCCATGCGGCGATCGCTGTAACTGCGACCATGACGAGAATCGCCCAACCGGCCGTTGTAGTCGCTGCGCCCATGTCGGCTTGCCTCGATCGCCACAGCAAGTAGAGGCCCACGATGGCGAGCGTAATTGTGCCGAAAACGGTGAAGACCTTTTCGTAGACGGCTTTGGTCGCCTGGTCGACGAGCGGGTCCGCCCAGCCCCACAATGATTGCGGATCCCAGGCGCGCTCTCGAAGCGCGTTGGAGGCGCCGATCACCGCAGTTGCGATCATAAATTCGCCGTTGGCGACCGTCGTCTCGAATTTGTAATCAGGGTCTATCAGCGTTGACGCACAACCGCTATCCAGGTCGTAGGTTGTATAGCTATAGCCTGCGTATCCGTATTCGCTGTAGAGTCCCTGTGGTCCTGGTTTAGTTGAGGACTCGGGCCTCTCGGCAAACCACCCAGCCAAACCAGAATCGGGTGCGCTGGGAGTCGGCGGCAACAGGCACTGGGCGCGTGCTGCGCTCACGTCCGCGAGGCGGCTTACGCAGGCTTTGAAATCTTGTTGCCACTCTTCGGTGCTGCAGGCGCCGCCAGGGGCCTTGAGGACGCCGCCGCCCACGGCTGCGCCGGCCGGCTGAGGGGTTGCCACCGCCCACACGATCGACGCCACCACCGTGACGAACATCGTCATGGCCAGCGCTACCGCTCGCCGCAGCATCTCAAGCCTCCATGTCCGACGCGGACATCGGGATCGCCGTGGGGGGCGCCTTGGCCGCCGTGGGCGTGGTGTCCAGGTGCTCCAGCAAGCCCTCAACGTACGACACGTCGACACGGACCTTCTGGACGCGCCCGTCCACGTCCCGCATCACGAACTCGCGGAAGCCGAGCCGGTTGTGGGAGGACGTGTCGACCTGGGACAGCGAGGCCAGCGTCGCCTCGTAGCCGTCGTGGACCGGGACCCGCAGGAGGCGCAGGGCCTCGGAGGCGATCTCCTGATCCTCCGCGATGCGGCCCACGAAGACCGTGGACACCAGGTTCTGCACGTCCAGCCCGAGGATGTCCCGCGGGTTCTGCGAGGCCACCAGCGCCGCCAGGTTCCACTTACGGGAGTCGCGGGCGAGTCGTACCAGGAACGACCGGCCGGAGCGCCAGCCCTCCATGAAATGCGCCTCGTCCAAGCCGACCATCTTGCGGGAGGACATCGAGCCGCCGTAGCAGCGCCGAACCGCCAGCCGGTGAGCCGTGTGCAGCATCGGCAGGGCCAGCGACTCCTCGGCCGACCAGTACTCCCGCTCGATCTTCAGGTCGGGCAGGCGGAGGCCGGCCATCGTGATCACGGTGAGGGCCGCGTCGGCGCCGAGCAGGTGCTGCGGCGGGGAGCCGAAGAACAGCAGCGCCAGCGGCATCTCGGCGGTGTCCAGGAGCAGGTTGGCCAGCTCCTTGCCCTCGTCGTCGAGGCCCTGCAGGGTGCGGACCACGTCGTCGAGGGTGGACGACTCCTCGGCGGGCACCTGCCGGACGGCGTGCCGCAGCAGCGTCGCCGTCGACGCCTCCTTCGCGACCTGCGGGGGCACCAGCATCGAGCAGATGTCCTGCACCAGCATGCGACGCTCGGCACGGGCGTTGGAGACGGCGATCTCGAACTCCCGGTCGCCGCCGGGGCCGGTCGGGAACTCGGAGCGGACCGGCGTCGGGATCAGCGCGTAGGGCGCCAGGGTTCCCTGTTCGGATCCGGTCAAATTCAAGACGCGGGAGTACGGGCGCAGCTCGGGCATCTGGCAGAGCCGGGCGAGCGGGCCGGACGGGTCGAGCAGGGTGACCTGCACACCGCGCCGGGCGTTCAGGTACCCCAGCGCGCCGATCAGCGTCGACTTGCCACCGCCGGGCTCGGCCACGAACACGCCGAGGCCGGAGCGCTCCCGCACCTCCATCGGGAAGTGCAGGTCGAGGAAGACCGGCCGCCGACACGTTCCGGACGTACGCCCGATGAGGTCTCCCCGGCGGTCGCCGACGGTCGATGCCGCCTGGGGCAACGCCGCGGCCAGCAGCTTCACCGGCATGCGCCGGACGTAGCCGGTGTTGGCGATCGGCTCGCCCGGGATGAACTCGCGGGCCAGCTGGTCCTGGTTCTTCGGGTGCTGCAGGGAGATCCGCAGTTCCCGGGAGTAGAGCTGGATGAGCCGGCGGGCGCGCTCGAGGCACTCCTCGCGGGTGGCGCCGCCGACCGCGATCCGGTGCCAGCCGTGCGCGCGGGCCGACTCGACCGGCAGCCCGGTGGTCATCTCGTCGCCGATGACCAGCGCACGCTTGGCGAGCCGCTCCAGCTCGGGCGGGGCGTCGATGCCGTGCTCGGCGTAGTCGAGCTGCTGCGAGCGGATCATGCGGAGCCGGTGCTCGAGGTTCTTGAACGAGCTGCCGGAGCCGAGGATGTCGATCCGGGAGGAGAGCTCCATCGGCCACGGCAGCCGCTCGTGGAAGTGCAGCCACGGCTCGTGCTTCTCGGGGATCTCCAGCGGCTCCATCCGGCCGACGGAGAGCACGGCGACGTGCCGCTCCTCCCCGGTCATCCGGTTGACCAACTTCACCGTCGAGCCGTACGGGGTGCGGTAGCGCTCGACCTGCTCGGTGAGGGCCAGCAGGTCACCGGTCTCCCAGTGTCCGTTGGTGATCGGCGAGAGCAGCGCGGGCGGCGCCATGCAGAGCGCCACCGAGCGGTAGAGCAACCACTCCATCTCGGCCGGTACGACCCGGCGGCCGCGCATGCCGAACGCGTTGAGCACCTCGTCGAACTGCTCGACGGTGCGGCCGAGCTTGCGCCGCTCGCCGTCCGAGGTGCCCTTGCCGAAGACGCGCAGGATCCGCTCGGCGAACGTGTCCCCGAGCGAGCGCCGGGCGAAGGTCACGCCGAGGTAGGTCTGCCCCTCGGCGTGGTTGACCGAGAGCAGGTGGCGCTGCGCCGCGACGAGGTGGTCGGACCACGAGGTCGCGCCGCGCACGTCGGGCAGGGGCTTGGCGGTGAAGGAGTCGACCGTGCGCGCCCACTCGTCGGCCGGGAAGGGCCGGTTGGTGCGCCGCAGATGCAGGCGGAAGCCGGCGAGGCCCGCATACTGCTCGGAGATCGCGGACAGCAGCGCCTCGCGCTCGGCGTCGGGCCGGAAGGCCCAGCGCACCTCGGGCAGGGAGTACCACGCGGTGACCGTGCTCTGCGTGAAGGTCAGGTGCCCGGCGATCTCGCTGATCGCGAGTTCCATGGCCGGGTCGCGGTCGTTGAACTTCAGCTTGTGCGGTCGCAGCTGCGCGGCCTTGACGTCCTTCCTCGAAGGACGGGCCGGGAGGTTCTCCTTCTCTTTCTTCTTCCGGGCCGGGGACTTTTCCTTGCGCTTGGCGGGCGGCTTCGCCGGCGACGGTACGGGGAGAGCGGTCTCCGGTTCGGCTTGTGCGGGCGGCGCGTACGGCTGGACGGCCGCGGACGGGGGAGCGCCCGCGCCCACGGTCTGCCACAGCGGCGTCGGCCCCGGCGAGCCGGACACGGGCTCGGGTGCGATCGCCGGCGGCGCGACGGCCACCGACGGGGTCGCCGGCCAGTCGTCGAAGTTGGGCCACTGCTCCTCGGCCGCGCCGTTCTCCTGGTAGAAGTCGGCCTGCGGCCCGAGCGGCGCCCGGCTGAACGGCGAGACCGGCTCGGGCACACCCCACGCGCCGGACGGCCCGTCGTCGATCCCGGCCGGAGGAGCAGCGGGCGGAGCGGCGGGAGGAGCAGCGGGCGGAGCAGCGGGCGGAGCGACCGGAGGCGCGGCGGGAGGAGCGGCCGGGGAAGCGGCGGGCGGAAGCGCGACGGGCGGAGCGGCCACCGGCGGCGCTGAGTGCTGAGCGACCGAGGGTGGAGCGGCCGGCGGAGGCGCGGCGGCCGGCGAAGGCGGCGTGACCGCCCCCGGCGAGTCGAAATCGAACCCGAAGTCGAACTCCGAATCGGAATCCGGCGGGGCCGGAGACGTCGCCGGGGCGGCGGACACCGGCGCCGGCGTCACTCCGAAGAGATCGAGGAAGGGCGAGTCGATGTCGAGGCTGGTGTCGACGCTCGTGCCGCGCGGCCGGACCGGCTGCGGCGCCTGGAAGACACCGACCGCGCCGTGCCCCGGCGCGGCGACGAGCTCTTCGCCATTGATGTCCGCCGAATCAGGCGAAGAGTAGTCGTCCGAACGCATACCGTTACTCTGCCTGCCCGGCTTGGTGGCGTCCGCCGGGGGATGCCCGTGCGGTAGGGATCCGGTCATGCGCCAACCCCGAGGGAGCGTACGGCAAAACTGGTCATACCAACTCCTCCCGAACCCGGATGCGAGTGGCGACAAGTCTCGGATCGCGCTGTTCGACGGCCGGCTCCCGCGTGCGGCGCCAGTCGGTGAGCGCGGTGCGGATGACGACCCGGGCCGGCCGGTCGGGGTCGACATGCCGGAACACGTAGGACGTGCTGACCATGGCGAGGGCGATCTCCCACGCCGGGAACGGGTCGAAGCTGAACGTGATCAGGTAGTGCAGGACCATGAAGAGGGGAACGAGCGCGACGAACATGCCGTACTGCGCGTACGGCAGGTGCATGGGCAGCGTGTAACCGGGCGGTCCCAGATAGACCAAACGCGCCCGGTAGATGTCGTCGTCGGTACGAAGCCGCATCTCAGTTGAAGATCAGGTTGATGAGGTAGTCGCCGACGAAGAAGAGCGTTGCCGCTCCCGCGATGAACGCCAGGCCCACGATGGCGATGGCGGAGCTGGTGAGCACCTTGGAGATCTCACCGCGACTGGCCCGTCCGATGAAGATCACGCCGAGCACCGCCAGAAGGATCGGCGCGATGTTGCTGGCGAAGAATTTGACGATGCCTTGGGTGTCGATGCCCTTGGGCTGATCGGGGGCGGCCAGCGGGCTCTGATGCAACACCGCCATGACGTGCGTGGCCAGCTCGGTGGCGATCATTGGTAAACCTCCCCGCGTCCGGTTAGGGGGGTCCGGACACGTCGCAGTAGTGAAGCCGCACGGCGACGCCCATATCGTGCTACTTCCAGCTCACCGCGTCGAGTGAGCCGTTCGGGCACTGCCATGCTCGTCTGCTCTCTTCGGTTCGTTCATGATGCCCAGATCCGAAGAGTACGGCGCGTACTTCTTGGCTACAAGCGGCTCATTCGTTACGCAAGGTAAATGCGTGCGTGAAAATGAGTCACCGGACATCGTACATACGTGCCACAACCCGCCCGTCCTACCCTCGTTCCGTGACGAGTACTCCAACGGATGCGCAGCTCACGGGCGGGAATTCAATCCGCCGAGATCACCCGGTAGTGATGGGGATCCTGAACGTCACCCCGGACTCCTTCTCGGACGGCGGCCGGTACACCGACGTGGACGCCGCGGTCGAACATGGCATGGCCCTGCACCGGGCCGGCGCGGACATCGTGGACATCGGCGGGGAGTCCACGAGGCCCGGCGCCGAGCGGGTGGACGCCGCGACCGAGGCGGCCCGCGTCGTCCCGGTGATCACCGGGCTGGCCGCGGCGGGCGTGCCGATGAGCATCGACACCACCCGGGCCGCGGTCGCCGAGGCCGCGATCGCCGCCGGCGCCACGACGATCAACGACGTCTCCGGCGGCCTGGCCGACCCGGCGATGGCCGCGGTGGCCCGGGACGCCGGCTGCCCGTGGATCCTCATGCATTGGCGAGGCCACTCCCGCGACATGAACCAGCTCGCCGTCTACCAGGACGTGGTCGCCGAGGTACGCGCCGAGCTGCTCCAGCGGGTGGACGACGCGATCGCGGGCGGCGTCGCGCCGCGACAGATCATCATCGACCCGGGCCTGGGCTTCGCCAAGAACGCCGAGCACAACTGGGAACTGACCCGCCACCTCGACGTCTTCATCGACCTCGGCTTCCCGGTGCTGTTCGCGGCGAGCCGCAAGACGTACCTGGGCCGCCTGCTGGCCGACGCCGGCGGCAACCCTCGCCCGGTCGACGAGCGCGAGGCGGCCACCCTGGCCACGTCGGTCCTCGCCGTCGCGGCCGGCGCCTGGGGCGTACGTGTCCATGACGTCCGGGGAACCGCTGACGCCCTCGCCGTCTGGCGTGCCTCCGGCGCGCCCCGGCTCGCCCCAGAGAAATAGGTATAGAGGTGAAGAGATGGTGAACGGCCGTATCGCACTGCGCGGGCTGACCGCCCGCGGACATCACGGGGTCTTCGACTTCGAGCGGGAGCAGGGCCAGGACTTCGTGGTCGACGTGCTGCTCGAGCTCGACCTGAGCAAGGCCGCCGCCACCGACGACGTGGCCGACACCGTGCACTACGGCGAGCTCGCCGAGCGGCTGGTCGCCGTGATCACGGGGGAGCCGGTCAACCTGATCGAGACGCTCGCCGACCGGCTGCTCACGGTCTGCCTGGCCGACGAGCGGGTGGCGACGGCCGAGGTCACCGTCCACAAGCCGCAGGCGCCGATCCCGCACGACTTCGCGGACGTTGCGGTCACGCTGCGCCGGAGCCGGCTGTGACCCGGGCGGTGCTGTCGATCGGCAGCAACCTCGGCGACCGGTACCGCCATCTCCGCAAGGCGGTACGCCTTCTGGGCGAGAGCGTGGCGGTGGTGTCCGGCGTCTACGAGACTCCGCCGTGGGGCGACACCGACCAACCCCCGTACCTGAATGCCGTGGTCCTGGGTGTGGATCCGACGGCCACGGCGCATGACTGGCTCGAACGGGCGCGCGCCGCCGAGACCGCAGAGGGCCGGGTGCGCGACCCCGAGCGCCGGTTCGGCCCGCGGACGCTCGACGTCGACGTGATCGCGGTCTGGGACGCCGACGACCAGCCGGTGATCAGCGACGATCCGGAGCTGACCCTGCCGCACCCCCGCGCGCACCAGCGGGCGTTCGTGCTGCGCCCGTGGATCGACATCCAGCCGTACGGGCAGCTGCCGGGCCATGGCTGGCTCACCGACCTGCTCAACGATCCTGCGCTCGCCGACGACCTCGCCGGGATGACTCCGCGCCCCGATCTGCCGTTAGAGTCGAGGACGTGAGCAGCAACCCGCAGGCGCCCAAGTCGGACCCGTCGATGCGGCCGACGAGCATCTCGGTGCTGATCGTCGCCGGCCTGGCCGCGGCGGCCCTCGGCTGGCTGCTGATCAGCTTCTCCTACGGCTCGCTGCCCGACCTGCCGTGGTCGCCGGTGATCGTGCTGGTCGTGCTGGCGATCGCCGAGGGTCTGCTCGCGCAGAACACGTCGGCCCGCATCCAGCGCAAACCGGGCACGATGCCGGTCGATCCCCTCGCCGTCGCCCGGTACGTCGCTCTGGCCAAGGCGTCCTCGCTGGTCGGCGCGATCTCGGCCGGGTTCTCGGTGGGCCTGGTCACCTATCTCGCGATGGAGGCGACCCAGGCGGCGCACGACGACCTGCCCACCGCCGCGGGCGGCCTGATCGCCGCGCTCGCCCTGGTCGGGGCCGCTTTGTGGCTCGAGCGCGCGTGCCGCATCCCCGAAAAACCGGACGCCAAGGACGAGGACGACTCGGGTCAGGCGTCCGGCCGGCGCTAGATCGTTGCCAAGGGCAAGTATCGATCGCGGTGGAGCTACTGTCCGTCGTCGACCCGGCACGATTTCGGCCTTGAACTGAGACCGAGCACTATCCGTATGCTCTGGGCGACGGGCTTTACGCCCGTTGCTTTTGGCGTGCGTCGGGGCCGCACGGAAGACGCACCTGAGGAGGCGCGGACGATGACGTACGACGACACCACGTTCCGTCGGACGGACGAGCAGACGACCGATCCGGCCGCCTACCGTGCGAACACCCTGGCCGCGGCCGAGCAGCGCCGCCGGGCCGAGGAGCTCGCCGAGTCCGGTGGTGACACGTCGCCCGACGTCCTGCGCCGCGACGACGACGGCCGCGACCGGCTCGGCATCCACCTCGGCTGGGAGGTCGTGCTCCTGCTGGCCGCCGCCGCGTTCGGCTTCCTGCTCTGGCGCCTCGACCCGACCGCGCTCAAGCGGCCCGCGCTCGACAACCTGCTGGTCACCGGGGCCGCGATCGGCCTGCTCACCCTCGGCGGGGGGCTCACCCTGCGGGCCGGCGTGCCCAACCTCGCGATCGGCCCGATCGCCCTGGCCGCCGCCCTGCAGTACGCCGAGCAGGGCGATCAGGGCCTGCTCAAGGCGGCCGTCCCGGCGCTCGTCTTCGCCGCGGCCGGCGCGATCGTGGTCGGCCTGATCATCGTGGTGCTGCACGTGCCCGGCTGGGCGGCGACGCTCGCGGCCGCGCTCGGCGTCGTCGTGTACGACCAGCTGCGCATCGCCCCGGTCGTCGTGCAGGGCCAGTACGACCCCACCGACCAGGCGTTCTTCCTCTTCGGCGGGTTCGCGCTGCTGGCCGTGCTGGGCGGCGCGCTCGGCACGATCACGCCGGTTCGCCGCTGGCTCGGCGGCATGCGCCCGGCCGGCGACCCGGCCCGTCGCCGCGGTCCGGTGGTCGCCGCCCCGGTGATCCTGTCGCTGCTGCTCTCCTCGCTCTTCGCGGTCGGCGCCGGCATCCTGATGGCGGCCCAGTCGGCCACCCCGATCGTCCCCGGCACCGGCCTCGAGTGGAGCGGCATCGCGCTCGGACTGGCCATGCTCGCCGGCACCAGCGCGTACGGGCGTCGTGGCGGGATCTTCGGCACGCTCTTCGCGGTCGCGGCGCTCACCCTGTACCTGGACTGGTCGAGCCGCAAGGGCCTGGAGATCGCGCTGTTCGCCACCGCGGCCTGCGTCTTCGGCGGCGGCCTGATCGTCACCCGGCTGGTCGAGACGTACGGCCGGCCGCTGCCCCCGGCCAACGGCGACGACTGGAACGCGGCGCCCACCACCGGCACCACGAACTGGACGCCCGATCTGGAGAGCTGGACTCCGGCCACCACGGCCCCCCGCACCGACCGCTGGGACGAAGGACCCTGGGGATCCGGCCGGTGACCGATCCGGTCGGTCCTATGCTTGCCGTCATGACCACCCCGAGCTTCGCCGAGCTGGACGCTCTGCCCACCGAGGAGCTGCGCGAGCGCGCCTTCCACGCGGCGCGCAAGCACCACGACATCAAGTTCTTCTGGACCGTCACCAAGCACCTGCCCGACTCGGACGACGTCGGCGAGCTCGACGGCGCGCCCAACTCGATCGGCCCGATCATCGACGAGTACGTCGCGCTGTGGCGGGAGTTCCGCGGCAAGGGCGGGTACCGGGAGCATGGGTACGGCGAGCAGGAGCCGCTGCTGCGGGCCGCCTTCATCGACTACCTGACCACCCACTGAAACGCTCGTAGCAGGGCATATACGGCCGTCGTTTGAAAGAGCCATCGTGCTGGGAAATATCGGCGCATGGCTCTCGGCAACCGCTTCAAGTCTGCGATCGGTGCGGGCACTCTCGCCGCACTCATACTGGTCCTCGTCTTCGGTAGCAAGTGGTACGCGGACTGGGCATTCGACAACACCAACCCGAACACGGCCGGCGGCTTCTGGCTGCGCCTGCTCACCTGGCCGCGCTGGTCGTTCAACTCCAACGACTCGCTGCGTGAGGTCATCGTCGCCGACCTGCGCGCGATCCTGGTGGTCGTGCTGACCGCGCTGTTCCTGTACCTGCTGCCCGGCTCCCAGCTGGCCCGGGCCCGCGGCACCATCAGCCAGTTCTTCGCGGGCTGGGCGGCGTACATCTTCGCCGGTGGCTTCGCGGCGCTGTTCACCACGCTGTTCTTCAAGAATCCGTCGCTGCTCGGCGCTTTCCAGTCGGCCGGCTCCGGCGTCACCTACGGCCTGTTCGTCGGCTGGATCGTCGGCCTGGCGACGCTCGGCGGCTACCGCGGCACAAGGTCGTAGCTATCGAACGCGGGGCGAGGCCGGGGGCGGAAACCTCCCGGCCTCGCGCTCAGACCGTCGCTTCCGCTTCGGGCACTTCAAACACGGACGTACGCGTGACCACGCCCACGGTCTTGCCGTCCTCGACGACCACGACCTCGGCCGCGTCGCTCGCGAGCATCGCCGCCAGCGCGTCGTAGAGGGTTCCCTCGGCGTCCACGGTCGGCCGGCCCGCCATGATCGCGGTCGGCGGGGTCATCGCCTGGCGCAGCGGAGTCACCGCCAGCCGCCGGATGCCGCGGTCGGCGCCGACGAAGTCGCCCACCGCCGTCGAGTCCGGCTTGCTGAGCAGCTCGGCCGGCGGCGCGTACTGCAGCAGGCGGCCGCCCTCGGCCAGCACCGCGATCCGGTCGCCGAGCCGTACGGCCTCGTCGATGTCGTGGGTGACCAGCACGATCGTCTTGCGTACCGTGGCCTGAAGCCGCAGGAATTCCTCCTGCAGGCGGCCGCGGGCGATCGGGTCGACCGCCGAGAACGGCTCGTCCATGAGCAGCACCAGCGGGTCCGCGGCCAGCGCCCGGGCCACCCCGATCCGCTGCCGCTGGCCGCCGGAGAGCTCGTGCGGGTACCGCTTGGCGAACCGGGCCGGGTCGAGACCGACCAGCTCCAGCAGCTCGTCGGCGCGCTCGTTGATCCGCTTCTTGTCCCAGCCGAGCAGTCGCGGGACGGTGCCGACGTTGGTCCGGATGTTCTGGTGCGGGAAGAGGCCGACGTTCTGGATCACGTACCCGATGTGCCGGCGCAGCTCGACCGGATTGCGCTTGAGAATGTCCTGCCCGTCGATGACGATCCGGCCGTGTGTCGGCTCGATCAGTCTGTTGATCATGCGCAGGATCGTGGACTTCCCGCAGCCGGACGGGCCGATCAGCACGGTCAGCTCACCGGCGTGCACCTCGAGGCTGAAGTCGCCGACGGCGACGGTGCCGTCCGGGTAGGTCTTGCCGACATCTTCCAGCGTGATCGATGCCGCGCTCCGGGCGGGCCCGGATCCGTTGATCGCGGTAGCGTCCACGTATGTCCTTCCTGTCGCGGGCGCCGGCGCCCCTGCCGCTGGCCGCACCCGCCGGCGACGGGCCCGGAAATCCGTGGTTCTCCTGGCAGTACGTGCAGGACAACGCGGAGACCATCGTGTCCAAGCTCGGCTTCCACATCGGGATCACCCTGGAGACCGTGGTGATCGCGTTGCTGGTCGCCGTGCCGCTTGCCGTCCTGGCGTACTGGATCAGACCGTTGACCGGCCCGATTCTCGCACTCTCCGGCGTGCTCTACACGATTCCGTCGCTCGCGCTGCTCGCGTTGCTGGCCCCACTGCTCGGCGCGACCAACCGGGCGACGGTATTGATCGCTCTCGTGTTGTACGCCCTGCTGCTCCTGATTCGTAACGCCTTGACCGGTCTTACGCAGGTGCCGGCCGACGTCAAGGACGCCGCATCCGGCATGGGTTACGGGCGATTCGGGCGGCTTTGGCACGTCGAGCTGCCGCTCGCGCTGCCCGGCATCGTGACCGGCCTGCGACTGGCGACCGTCTCGACCGTGGCGCTGGTCACGATCGGCGCCATCATCGGGCAGGGCGGCCTCGGCGATCTGATCATGGGCGGCTTCTGGAACAACTTCTACCGCGCCGAGATCCTCACCGGCACGGTGCTCTGTGTCGGCCTGGCCCTCGTGCTCGACCTGGCCCTGGTCGGCCTCGGCCGGCTGCTGACCCCGTGGAGCCGGAGGCGTCTCTCGTGAGCTATTTCCATGACGGGCTGATCTGGCTCAACGACCCGCTGAACTGGACCAACCCGGGCGGCCTGTTCGACCGGCTCCAGGAGCACCTGGTGATCACCTTCTGGGCGGTGCTGATCGGCTGCGTGGTCGGCCTCCCGCTGGGCATCTGGCTCGGCCACCGCGGCCGGGGCGGCGGCACGGTGATCACCGTGGCCAATCTCACCCGGGCGATCCCGACGCTGGCCCTGCTCACGATCCTGCCGCTGACCCCGATCGGCTTCGGCAAGCTGCCGGTGATCCTCGCGCTCGCCGTGTTCGCGGTGCCGCCGCTGCTGGCCAACGCGTACACGGGCCTGCGCTCGGTCGACCCCGAGACCAAGGAGGCGGCGACCGGGATGGGACTGTCCGGCGGGCAACTGTTGCGCCGGGTCGAGCTTCCGCTCGCTGTCCCCTACATCGCGTCCGGCCTGCGGACCGCCGTCGTGCAGGTGGTGGCCACCGCCACGCTCGCGACGTTTGTGAACGGCGGCGGGCTCGGACAGATCATCACGGCCGGATTCGGACTCGGGATCAGCCGCGGCGGCGCCCAGATCGTGGCCGGCGGCATCGTTGTGGTGCTCCTCGCACTTCTGGCCGAGGCTCTCTTCGCGGGCGTAGAACGCCTGGTCACGCCCCGTCCGCTGCGTTCCGTGCGGCGCCGCCGGGCCGCTCGACCCGCCACGACCGGGTAACGGACCAGCAACTTTCTCGAAAGTTGTCATACCCAGCGGGTAGACCTAGGCACTGCATACATACGGGCAACGCACTGCGGCTGCCCGTCGGACACGCGGCGCGGCCACGACGGTCGTGCCGGGACACAGAAGGCGGCAGTATGCGTCGACACTTGCTTCTGATGGCCACCAGCGCCACAGCGGCCATCGTCACTCTCGCCGGCTGTGGCAGCGCCGGCTCCTCCGGTACGGAGGCTCCTCCCTCTGCCGCCACCGGCCAGGGCTGCGCCCCGGTCGCGGGCGACTCCCTGGTCGTCCTGACCGACGACAAGCACCTGCAGAACACGGACAACGTCGTCCCCGCGATCAACAAGAAGGCGTCCTCGCCGCAGCTGATCGCCGCCCTCGACAAGGTTTCCGCGGCACTCGACACGACCAAGCTCATCGCGCTCAACAAGGCGGTCGACATCGACCGCAAGTCGTCGAAAGACGCGGCGAGCGAGTTCATCTCCGCCAACAGCCTGACGGCGGGCCTGGAAAAGGGCTCCGGCAACATCACCGTCGGTGCGGCCAACTTCAGCGAGTCCGCAACCCTCGGTGAGATCTACGGTCAGGTCCTGACCGCGGCCGGTTACAAGGTCAAGGTGCAGCAGATCGGCAACCGTGAGCTCTACGAGCCCGCGCTGGAGAAGGGCGACATCTCCGTCGTCCCCGAGTACGCCGCCACCCTGGCGACGTTCCTCCAGGGCAAGGTCGACAAGAGCGGCAAGGACCCTTCCTCGTCCGACCTGAACACCACGATGACCAACCTGACCGCCCTCGGCGAGAAGGTCGGCCTGGTCTTCGGCAAGGCGTCCGAGGCGCAGGACCAGAACGCGTTCGCGGTCACGACCGCGTTCGCCGACAAGTACGGCGTGAAGACGCTCTCCGACCTGGCGAGCAAGTGCTCCGGCGCGGCGACCGTGCTGGGTGGCCCGGCCGAGTGCCCGCAGCGGCCGAAGTGCCAGCAGGGCCTCGTCGAGGTCTACAACTTCCAGGCCGGCAAGTTCTCCAGCCTGGACGCCGGCGGCCCGCTCACCAAGACGGCCCTGAAGACGGGCACGATCAGCGTGGGCCTGGTCTTCAGCTCGGACGGCGCACTGGCGGCCGGATGATCGAGTGGGTGACCTTTTTCACCCACGTTTGACGGATTATGGTCAGGCGCCGGGTTTCGGTGCATGAATCCCGGCGCTTGACCGTTTCGTTCTTGGCGTGCTCTCGGTAGCATCGGCGCCCATGCCGGAGAGGGATCCCGAGACTGGACACAGCTCGCGACTGCTCCGCGGCCTGATCTGGGCGGGCGTGCTGCTCGCCCCGGTGGCCGCGGCCGTCGTGCTGCTCGGCCAAAGCTCGGCCTCGGTGCGCTTCGCCGTGCTGCTGGTCGCGGTGAGTGTCGTGCTGATCGGCGCATCTGTGCTCATCCGCAGCGACCCGGTGCTCCAGCGCGCGCACATCGAGGACCGCGTGGCCGAAGAGGTCGAATCCCTACGAGCCGACCTGCGCGCCGAGTTCCGCCGTGGCGGCCCAGCACCGGTCACCCAATCCGACAATTCTGGATTTTTCGGGGATGCCCCGATGATGGCGCCCGACGACGACCCCTTCCCGGCCGCACCCCGCCGTGCTCCGGCGCCGGCTTTCGCGGGCGACGGCCGAGCCGCGGTGCCGACCCCCGACTCGGGCTTCGCAATCCCCGGCCGAGTCGCCGCCGCGGCCGGTGGCCCCGGCTTCGGCAGCGGTGGTCGAGCCGCGGTGCCAGCCCCCGACGGAGCCGGCGGTCGAGCCGCCGTGCAAGCCGCCGACCCGGGCTTCGGGAGTGGCGGCCGAGGCGCTGACCCGGGCTTCGGAAGCGGCGGCCGAGCCGCTGTGCCGTCGCCCGACTCGGGCTTCGGGAACGGTGGTCGCGCAGCCGTCTCCGGCGGGCGTCGCGAGCCTGGAGCGATCTCTGGCGGTCGGCGTGAGCCGGGAGCGGTGTCGGGTGGCGGTCGTGAGCCGGGCACGGTCTCTGGCGATCGGCGTGAGCCCGGTGGCGGTCGGCGTGAGCCGGGAGTTACCTCCGGTGCCCGGCCCGCTGCCGCCGCGGGCGCGGGACCGATTCCGCAGCCACGTGGCGCGGCCGCCGTTCGGCCCGGCGGGACGCAGTATGGCCGGGCGGAAATGCTGGACGGCGACTTCGGCGCGAGCAACGGCTACTCCGAGTCGGCGCCGAACGGCTACCCCGCGCGGGGTGGCACCTACGGCTCGGCCGCCGGCGAGTACGGCTCGGCCTCGGCCGCCGGCCCCGCCTACGACCAGCCGGCCTATGACCAGGCTGCCTATGACCAGCCGGCCTATGACGAGCCTCCTTACGGCCAGCCCGCCGGTTATGGCTCGGGCGAATACGGATCGGGCGATTACGGCTACGCGCGGCCCGGCGACGGCTACGGCCCTTCGAACGGCTACGACGACTACCGGCCCGGAAACGGCAGCGGCCGCGTCTCCCCGGGCGGCTACGGACCAGTCGACGACGGCTACGGCGGCTACTCTTCGCCGCACGCCGATCCCGATGCGTCGGGCTACGGGCTCGATGGCGGGTACGACGGGTCCGAGCCGGGCGGCGATCCGAACTACAAGGCCCGTCGGCACCGGCCCTCGGCCAACGACACGAACGTCGGCACGATGGCCGACTTCGCCTCGTACGGCGGCTGGTCGGACGAGCCACAGCCCGACGAGCGCTACGTCCAGGGATACGGCCCCCGCCGCCGCTGACCGCTCGCGCGCCCTACTTGTCGATGTCGCCGACGACGAAGAACATCGAGCCGAGGATGGCGATCAGGTCGGGGACCAGGCAGCCGGGGATCAGCGTGGCCAGGGCCTGCACGTTCGCGTAGGAGGCCGTTCGCAGCTTGAGCCGCCAGGGCGTCTTCTCGCCGTGGGAGACCAGGTAGTAGCCGTTCACGCCCAGCGGGTTCTCGGTCCACGCGTACGTGTGGCCCTCGGGCGCCTTCACGACCTTGGGCAGGCGGACGTTGACCGGGCCCGAGATGCGGTCGACCCGGTCCAGGCACTCCTCGGCCAGGTCCAGCGACACGTACGCCTGGTCGAGCAGCACCTCGAAGCGGGAGTGGCAGTCGCCGGCCTTCTTGGTGATCACCGGGAAGTCGAGCTGGTCGTAGGCCAGGTACGGCTCGTCGCGGCGCAGGTCGAAGTCGAGCCCGCTGGCCCGCGCCACCGGGCCGGACGCGCCGTAGGCTGCGGCCTGCTCGGCGGTCAGCACGCCGACGCCTACCGTGCGGGCCAGGAAGATGTCGTTGCGCCGGATGAGGTTGTCCAGGTCGGGCAGCCGTCGGCGGACCGTCGCGATCGCCTGGCGGGCCCGCTTCGTCCAGCCGGCCGGTACCTCCTCCTTGAGGCCGCCGACCCGGTTGAACATGTAGTGCATCCGGCCGCCGGTGGCCTCCTCCATCACCGCCTGCAACGTCTCGCGCTCACGGAACGCATAGAACATGGGCGTGATCGCGCCGATCTCCAGCGGGTAGGAGCCGAGGAACATCAGGTGGTTGAGCACCCGGTTGAGCTCGGCCAGCGCGGTGCGCAGCCAGATCGCCCGCTCGGGCACCTCGATGCCCATGAGCCGCTCGACCGCGAGCGCGACGCCCAGCTCGTTGGCGAACGCGGAGAGCCAGTCGTGCCGGTTGGCCAGCACGATGATCTGCCGGTAGTCGCGCACCTCGAACAGCTTCTCGGCGCCGCGGTGCATGTACCCGACGATCGGCTCGCAGGCGATCACCCGCTCCCCGTCCAGGGTGAGCTTGAGCCGCAGCACGCCGTGCGTGGACGGGTGCTGGGGCCCGATGTTGAGCACCATGTCGGCGGTGTCGATCCCGGCACCGGTCCCGACCGTCATTTCCCGCAGGGCGTCGGTCACAGCAAGATGCTCCCACGTCTCTCGATACCGATCGTGTGCAGCAGCCACCAGTGTCCGCCGAGTCCGGCCGGCTCGGTCAGCTCGGCGGCCTCGCCCGCTGCCGAGAGAGCTCGGAGATAACCCGCCGGGTCGCTGCGGGCAAGATCCAAGGGTGGTCGCGCTCCGTCGATCCCGAGCGCTCTCAGTGCCTCACGCTGCGTGATGATTTCGTACGTCGTGCCGGCCGCTGCCGCCACCGAGTCCATCGCCACATGGGCGGTGACGTCGCAGCTCCCATCGGGCACCGGCGGCACCTGCCGGCCGCCGCGGAAGCCGGTGAGCGTCCCGAACGCCGGGCGCTGATCGCGCAGGTGGCCGTAGTCGACGGCCAGCGCACAGCCGCGCCGCACCCGGTCCACCGCGCCGGCCCACGCGGCGTCCCGCGTCCAGCCGATCTCCGCGCGCCCCGGCCGTGGCCACCACCGGCTCAGCCAGAACAGATCGGCCGCGTCGGGCGGGGCACCGAGCGTCTCCTCGCCGGTCGCGGGGTCGACCAGCACCCGGCGCAACCGGCCGTGGTCGTCGACGTCGGCGATGTCGAGCGGCACGTTGTCGAGCCACTCGGTGGCAATCAGCAGCCCGACGATCCCCTCAGGCACGTCCCGCCGCCACGCAATCCCCGCGTCGGGCCCGCCCGGCCCGCCGGTCCCGCCCGGCCCGCCGGTCCCGCCCGGCCCGCCGGTCCCGCCCGGCCCGCCGGTCCCGCCCGGCCCGCCGGTCCCGCCCGGCCCGCCGAGACCGCCGCGCACCGCAGGGCCGTTGAGACCGCCTGGCCCGTTGAGGCCCTCGGGGCGCGGCGCGAGTTCGACGGCGGTCAGGCGGGCGCGGTTGGCGAGTTCGGCCGGGAGCATCGTGCGCAGGGTGGTCAGCAGCTCGCCTCGGCCG
>NZ_KB903318.1 GCF_000379645.1 Paractinoplanes globisporus DSM 43857 | reverse complement strand
TGGGCCCGCTCGGCCTCGGCGCGGTCGCGGCCCTCGCCGATTACCCGACGATGTGGGTCGTCGCGGCCGCCGCGATGGTGAGCGCGGCCGCGCTGATGCTGCTCGGGAGCCGGATGCTCAGCTCCTTCGGCCCGCGCGGCGCATAGGCCGGCTCGGCGCACCCGGCCGGCTCGGCGCACCCGGCCGGCTCGGCGCACCCGGCCGGCTCGGCGCACCCGGCCGGCTCGGCGCACCCGGCCGGCTCGGCTCGCCCGGCCCGCTCAGCTCGCCGGCCTGCTCAGCTCGTGCGGTCGGCGATGAAGTCGCAGAGCGCTTCCATCGCACGCTTGGCCTCACCGGCCGGCAGCGGAGCCAGCTGGGCCCGCGCCTCCTCGGCGTACGTGCGGACGGTCTCGCGCGCCCTTTTCATCGCCGCCGACTCGCGCAGCAGCCCGAGCGCCTCGGCATGCAGGGCGTCGTCGGTGATCGGCCCGGTCGCGAGGATCTCGCGCAGCCGCACCGCCGACGCGTCGGTATCGTCGCCGGCCAGCGCGTAGAGCACCGGCAGCGTCGGCACGCCCTCGCGCAGGTCGGTGCCCGGGGTCTTGCCCGACTGCACCGAGTCGGACGCGATGTCGAGCAGGTCGTCGGAGAGCTGGAAGGCGATGCCGATCGTCTCGCCGTAACCCGCGAGTGCCTCGACGAACTCGCTCGGCGCGCCCGAGAACAGCCCGCCGAACCGCGCCGAGGTGGCGATCAGCGAGGCGGTCTTTTCCGTGATGACGTGCAGGTAGTGCTCGATCGGGTCCTCGCCGCGCGGCCCGACGGTCTCGGCGATCTGCCCGTGCACCAGCCGCGCGAACGTGCGCGCCTGCAGATGGACGGCCTCGGGCCCGAGCGAGGCCGCGATGTCGGCCGCGCGCGCGAACAGATAGTCACCGACGAGGATCGCCACCGAGTTGCCCCAGCGCGAATTCGCACTGGGCGCACCCCGCCGCACGGTCGCCTCATCCATGACGTCGTCGTGATAGAGCGTCGCCAGGTGGGTCAGCTCCACCACATTTGCCGCGGCAATGATCTCGGGCGACGCCGGATCGCCGAACTGCGCCCCGAGCGCCACCAACAGCGGCCGGAACCGCTTGCCACCGGCATCGGCGAGATGCCGCGCAGCCTCGGCCACCAACGGATCGGCGCTGGCCACGTTGGCCCGCAGCGCCTCCTCCACAGCGGCCAGCGTCGCCGTGACCGACGCATCGACCACAGGGTCGACGTCGAGGCCAAGCGACGACAGCGTCAAGTCACCGGTGCTCACCACGCTTTCACGATGCCACATGGGTCCGACACTTCCCGTCCCAGGGGTGCCTTCCGCAAGATCAAGTTCAAATCCCCCACATCGTACGAGGTTCAGCGAAATCCCTTGCCTTCCACGTACAGCCGAGTGGGTGGTCACGCTCCGCGTCCACCACCGGGCGGGCCCACCGGTACATCTTCGACAATCCTCACCCCGCTGCCGACGATCATTTCCAGCCAGGACGCGGCCGAGCACCCTTCGGACCCGAATTCTCAGGCCGAGATCCTCCGCACAGCGCCCCAGCCGTCTCAGCGGGCGATATGCGACTAATGACGGGAAGCGCGGGCGGGGTTCGATCTCCCCCGCCACCCTTCCTGCCGAAGCTTGAAGCCCTTCGGTTCATCGCGCGCGCTAGTCCGCAAACTTTCACCGGCCGCCGCGAGACCCTTGCCGGGGAAATGTTCGCTGTGCGCAGTTAATCCGCAACCTTTGCGGGCGAGTGGCGGTGCGCCCGCGGCCTGAACCAGCAATCATTTTCGGACTACATGGAAGCGGGCCCCGGCAGATGCCGGGGCCCGCTCGACGAAAGATCAGCGCACGAACTGCGCCGCGTCCTGGGTGAGGTCGATCAACGGGCCCGGGACGACGCCCAGCGCCAGCGTCGCGATCACGCCGATGGCCAGCGCCGCCGACGTCAGGAAGCCGGGGATCGACACCGTGGGCGTCGACTCACCGGGCTCGCTCAGCCAGAGCATGACGACCACCCTCAGGTACGGGAAGGCGATCAGCATGCTGGTGATCACACCGAAGATGACCAGCCAGGTCTGCCCACCCTCGACCGCCGCCCCGAAGACCGCGAACTTGCTGGTGAAACCGCTGGTCAGCGGGATACCGGCGAAGGCCAGCAGGATGAACGTGAACGTCGCGGCGAACAGCGGGCTCTTGCGCCCGAGCCCCGCCCAGCGGGAAAGGTGGGTGGCCTCGCCGTCCGCGTCGCGCACCAGCGTCACGATGCCGAAGGCCGCGAGCACCGAGAACCCGTACGCGACCAGGTAGAACATCGTGCTGCTCAGGCCCTCCTTGTTGAGCGCGAGCACGCCCACCATGAGGTAACCCGCGTTCGCGATCGAGGAGTAGGCGAGCAGCCGCTTCATGTCGGTCTGCGTGACCGCCAGGACCGCACCGACCAGCATTGTGAGGACCGCGACCACGCCGAGGACCGGCTGGAAGTCCCAGCGGACACCCTCGAACGCCACGTACAGGATCCGCAGGAGCGCGCCGAAGGCGGCGACCTTGGTGCAGGCCGCCATCAGCGCGGTAATCGGCGTCGGCGCGCCCTGGTAGACGTCGGGCGTCCACACGTGGAACGGCGCCAGCGCGGCCTTGAACAGCAGGCCGATCGCCAGCAGCGCGATGCCGGCGTACAGCAGCACCTCGCTCTGCTTCGGGTTGGCGACGCCGGCGTGCACGTCGCTGAGCCGGATGCCGCCCGAGAAGCCGTAGATGAGGGCCACACCGAAGAGGAAGAACGCCGACGCGTACGACCCGAGCAGGAAGTACTTGAGCGCCGCCTCCTGGCTGAGCAGGCGGCGCCGCCGGGCGAGCGCGCACAGCAGGTAGAGCGGCAGCGAGAAGACCTCGAGCGCGACGAACATGGTCAGCAGGTCGTTCGCCGAGACGAACAGCAGCATGCCGCCGAGCGCGAAGATCGTCAGCGGGTAGACCTCGGTCGCACCGGGCTGCTGGCTCGCCTGGCGCAGGTCCTTCTGCGAGCCGACGGTGATCGCCGCCTGCGAGACGAACGCGCCACCTTTCTCGATCGACCGCTCACCGATCAGCATCAGCGAGACGGCGCCGAGCACCAGGATCGCGCCCTGCAGGAACAGCGTGGGCCCGTCGACGGCGACCGCGCCGCCGATGGTCACCAGCCGCTTGCCGTGCGAGACGATCACCATGACGAACGCCGCGATGATCCCGAGGAACGCCAGCCCGAGCTGGACGGGGTGCCGCGACGAACGCGGGACGAGCCCCTCGACGACGATCCCGACGCAGGCGACGCCGAACAGAATCAGCATCGGTGCCAGGGCGACGTAGTCGATGGCAGGAAGTTTCAGGGGTTCCATGGCTAACGCGCCCCTCCGTTGGCGGTGACCGCCGTCGGGCCTGGATCGGTGGATCCGACGTCCTGCATGGTTGCCTGGACGGCCGGGTTGATCACATCGATGACCGGCTTCGGGTAGAAGCCGAGCAGGATGAGCAGGAGGATCAGCGGCGCGACCACGACTTTCTCGCGCAGCGTGATGTCCTTGCGCATCGCCGGTATCTCCTCGAGAGCCGGGTTCAGCGTGCCCTGGGTGGTGCGCTGCACCATCCAGAGGACGTACGCGGCGGCGAGGATGATGCCCGCGGTCGCGACGACGGCGTACGCCTTGTGCACCGTGAACGTGCCGATCAGCACCAGGAACTCGCTGACGAACGGCGCCGTGCCGGGCAGCGCCAGCGAGGCGAGACCGGCGAACAGCAGCACACCGGCCAGGACCGGGGTCAGCTTGCCGGCCCCGCCGAAGTCGCTGACCAGGTTCGAATTGCGCCGGGCCACGTACATGCCGACCACGATGAACAGCAGGCCGGTGGCCAGGCCGTGGTTGACCATGTAGAGCACCGCGCCGGTGCCCGCCTGCGTGGTGAAGGCGAAGATGCCGATGCCGATGAAGCCGAAGTGGGCGATCGACGTGTACGAGACGAGCCGCTTGAGGTCGTTCTGCCCGACCGCCAGCAACGCCGCGTAGATGATGCCGATGACGGCCAGCACCAAAGCGGCCGGCGCGAACCAGCGGGACGCCTCCGGGAACAGCGGGAGGCAGTACCGCAGGATGCCGAAGGTGCCGACCTTGTCCATCACGCCGACCAGCAGCGCGGCCGCGCCCGCCGGGGCGGCACCACCGGCGTCCGGCAGCCAGGTGTGGAACGGGAAGAACGGCGCCTTGATCGCGAAGGCCACGAAGAAGCCGAGGAACAGCCAGCGGGCCGTGTTCTGGTCGATCTGGCTGACCGACTCGCTCAGCTTGGCGAAGTCGAAGGTGTGCCCACCGACCACCCACAGGCCGATGACGGCGGCCAGCATGAACAGACCGCCGACCAGGCTGTAGAGGAAGAACTTCACCGCCGCGTACTGCCGGCGGGCCCCGCCGAACGACCCGATGATGAAGTACATCGGGATCAGCATGATCTCGAAGAACACGTAGAAGAGGAACACGTCGGCGGCCGCGAAGACGCCGATCATCGTGAACTCGAAGGCCAGCAGCAGCGAGAAGTAGACCGGCGCGGAGCGCTGTCCCTGGTCGACGTCGTGCCAGGACGCGAGGATCACGACCGGGGTCAGCACCGCGATCAGCAGCAGCATGACCAGCGCGATGCCGTCGGCCGCGAAGGTGAACCGGGCGTCCCAGGCCGGGATCCAGGCGTACGACTCGTGGAACTGGAACCGGTCGCCGCCGACCTTGAAGGCGATCCACATGACGATGCTGAGCACCAGCACCGCGAGCGACCAGATCAGGGCCACCAACTTGGCGAGCTCGGCGTTGCGGCGCGGGATGAGCGCCACCACGACCGCGCCCACCAGGGGCAGCAGGGTCAGGATGCCCAGGAAGGGAAAGTCGTTCACGCCAACCACCCCAGCTGGATCGCGAGGAAGGCGCCAACCACGAGCACGGCGCCGGTGAGCATGGAGAGGGCGTACGACCGAACGAAGCCGGTTTGGAGCCTTCGTAGTCGTCCGGAGCTCCCGCCGATGCCGGCGGCTATGCCGTTCACGATGCCGTCGATGCCCTTGTTGTCGAGGTAGACCAGGGCCCGGGTCAGGTAGATGCCGGGGCGCTCGAACACCGCCTCATTGAACGCGTCGGTGTAGAGGTTGCGCCGGGCCGCGGTGACCACCACGCCGGCCGGCTGCTCCTGCAGGGCGGTGCCGCGGCGGAACAGCGACCACGCGAACAACGCGCCGCCGATGCTGAGGGCCAGTGTGAGCGTGGTGATCAGCCACTTGGCCATGACCGGCTCGCCCTCGCCCGAACCGGTGACCGGCTCCAGCCAGTCCGGAATGCTGGTGGACAGCAGGTAACCGGCGACGATCGAGCCGAGGGCCAGCAGCATCAGCGGGATCGTCATGATGAACGGCGACTCGTGCGGGTGCTTGTTCTCCTCGGTGTACCGCTCCGGCCCGTGGAACGTCAGCACGAAGAGCCGGGTCATGTAGAACGCGGTGAGTGCGGCGCCGATGAGGGCCAGCGTGCCGAACAGCCAGGCCGTCCAGTCATCGCGCGAGTAGGCCGCCTCGATGATCGGGTCCTTCGAGAAGAAGCCCGAGAACGGGAAGATGCCGATGATCGCGAGCCAGCCCATCATGAACGTGAGCCAGGTCCAGCGCATGTACTTCGAGAGGCCGCCGAAGCGGCGGATGTCGACCTGGTCGTGCATGCCGTGCATGACCGAACCGGCCCCGAGGAACATGTTGGCCTTGAAGAAGCCGTGCGCTAGCAGGTGGATGATCGCCAGCGCGTACGCACCGCCGCCCAGGCCGACGCCGAGGAACATGTAGCCGATCTGGCTGACCGTCGACCAGGCCAGGACCCGCTTGATGTCGTCCTTGGCGGCGCCGATGATGCAGCCCATCAGCAGCGTGAGCGCGCCGACGCTGACCACGATGATCTGCAGCGTGCTGTTCGCCGAGAAGATGTAGTTGGACCGGGCGATCAGATAGACGCCCGCGGTGACCATGGTCGCGGCGTGGATGAGGGCCGAGACCGGGGTCGGGCCCTCCATCGCGTCGGGCAACCACGCCTGCAGCGGGAACTGGCCGGACTTACCGGCCGCGCCGAGCAGCAGCAGGATGCCCAGGACCAGCACCGTGGTCGCCGACAGCGAGCCGAGCCCGTTGAAGACCTCCTGGTACTGGGTGGTGCCCAGCGTCGCGAACATCAGGAAGATGCCGACCGCCAGGCCGGCGTCGCCGACCCGGTTCATCAGGAATGCCTTCTTGCCGGCGGTGGCCGCCGACGGGCGGTTGTACCAGAAGGAGATCAGCAGGTAGGAGGCGAGACCCACGCCCTCCCAGCCGAAGTACAGCATCACGTAGTTGTTGCCGAGGACCAGCAGCAACATCGCAGCGACGAAGAGGTTGAAGTACCCGAAGAACTTGCGGCGTCCCGGGTCGTGCTCCATGTAGCCGACCGCGTACAGGTGGATCAGCGAGCCAACGCCGGTGATCAGCAGGACGAAGACGCCGGACAGCGGGTCGAAGAGAATGCCGAAGTCGACATGCAGCCCACCGACGGAGATGAAGTCCCACATGCTCAGCTCAGCCGAGCGCTTGTCGGCGTCGAGCCCGGCAAGACTGATGAAGAAGACCAGCCCCAGCACGAAGGAGGCCGCCACCGCGAGGACGCCGAGCCAGTGTCCCCACTTGTCGGCCCGCTTGCCGAGGAGCAGCAGGACCGCGGCGCTGGCGAGCGGAATGGCTACCAAAAGCCAGATTCCGCTCAGCGTCCCCGTCGCGTGGGCATACTCCACTGTCTGTTCCACAGGAAGGCCCCTTTAGTACTTAAGAAGGTTCGCGTCGTCGACGCTCGCCGAGCGTCGCGTACGGAAGATCGACATGATGATGGCGAGGCCCACCACGACCTCGGCCGCCGCGACGACCATCACGAAGAACGAGATGATCTGACCGTCGAGGCTGCCGTTGATCCGGCTGAAGGTGACCAGCGCCAGGTTCGCCGCGTTGAGCATCAGCTCGATGCACATGAACAGCACGATCGCGTTGCGGCGGACGAGCACCCCGGTGGCGCCGATGGTGAACAGGATCGCCGCGAGAATGAGGTAATAGTCGACGGTCATTTTTCGGTTCCTTTCGGAGCCGCTTCTGTGGCGCTGAGCTCACGCACCGGAAGGATCGGCGAGATGCTCCGCTCGGCGCCGTTGCCGTCGGGCAGCCGGGCCGGCACGGCCACCGACATCGTGTTCGCGTAGACGCCGGGACCGGGCTTCGGGCCGGGGTAGTTGCCGGGCCGGAACCGCCGGGTCATCCGGGTGACCTGATCGGCGATGTCCTCCTTGGCCCGCTCGACGTGCGCCATCACCATCGCGCCGACGGCCGCCGTGATCAGCAGGCCCGACGTGATCTCGAAGGCGAAGACGTAGTTGGTGAACAGCAGCGCGGCCAGGCCCTGCACGTTGCCGCCGCGCGCGGCGTTGGCCGTCTCCAGGCCGACCGCCGTCGTGTCGCCGAGCGCCCGGGCGATGCCGGTGCCGACCAGGATCGCGAAACCGACGCCGAGGATGATCGCCGCGACCCGCTGGCCGCGTAGCGTCTCGATCAACGAGTCGGAGGCATCCCGGCCGACCAGCATGAGCACGAACAGGAACAGCATCATGATCGCGCCGGTGTACACGATGATCTGCACGGCCCCGAGGAACGGCGCCGCGTTGACCACGTACAAGAAGCCGAGGCAGAGCATGGTCAGCACGAGCCAGAGCGCGGAGTGCACCGCGTTGCGGGCGAGCACCATGCCGAGCGCGCCGATCACCGCGATCGAGCCGAGGATCCAGAAGGCCCAGGCCTCCCCGGTGGAGACGTGACTCATCGGGCTGCCTCCTTCGCGGACTCGCCGGTGCCGTCGGAGGCCTCGTTGGTCGACCACGGCGCGCGCTCGGCCCCGGCCGAGGTGCCCGGGTTGGTGAGCGCGCCGACGTAGTAGTCCTTGTCGGTGTCGCCGAGGCGCATCGGGTGCGGCGGCTGCTCCATGCCCGGCAGCAGCGGAGCCAGCAGCTCCTTCTTCGTGAAGATCAGGTCCTGCCGGCTGTCGCGGGCCAGCTCGTACTCGTTGCTCATGGTCAGCGAACGGGTCGGGCAGGCCTCGATGCACAGGCCGCAGAAGATGCAGCGCGCGTAGTTGATCTGGTAGATCGACGCGTACCGCTCACCGGGCGAGAACCGCTGTTCGTCGGTGTTGTCCCCGCCCTCGACGTAGATCGCGTCGGCCGGGCAGGCCCAGGCGCACAGCTCGCAGCCGATGCACTTCTCGAGGCCGTCCGGGTGCCGGTTGAGGATGTGCCGGCCGTGGTATCGCGGCGCCGGCGTGGGCGGCGAGAACGGATAGTCGGTCGTGATGACCTTGCGGAACATGTGCGCGAAGGTCACTCCGAAGCCCTTGAACGAGCCCGTGAACGTCCCCACGTCACACCTCCTTGGTTTCGGTATCGCCGCCGACGGTGGCGGGGGTGCGTTCGGCCACCGCGCGGCGTGCCCGCGGGCTCGGGGGTACCTGCAGGTCGATCGGGGGCACCGGGAAGCTGCCCGGTGGGCGGGCGGCCAACTGTTCCTCGATGGAGACCTGCCTCGGTTTGCGGCTCGCCGGCCAGAACATGGCGACCGCCAGGACGACGACCACGATGCCGCCGATCGTCAGCCACTTGTCGCGGTCGGACAGGTGGTTGTTCGCGACCTTCACGTACGAGAGGAAGAGGATCCACACCAGGTTGACCGGGATGAGGACCTTCCACCCGAAGCGCATGAACTGGTCGTAGCGCATGCGGGGCAGGGTCGCCCGCAGCCAGATGAAGCCGAACAGGAAGATCAGGACCTTGACGAAGAACCAGATCAGCCCGAACCAGCCGGAGTTGGCGCCGTGCCAGATCGCGGTGATCGGCCATGGTGCACGCCACCCACCGAGGAAGAGCGTGGTACAAAACGCCGACACGGTGATCATGTTGATGTACTCGGCCAGGAAGAACATGGCGAACTTGAAGGACGAGTACTCCGTGTGGAAACCGCCGACCAGCTCGGACTCGGCCTCGGGGAGGTCGAACGGCGCCCGGTTGGTCTCGCCGACCGCCGCGATCATGTAGATCACGAAGCTGGGGAAGAGCAGCACCGCGTACCAGCTCGGGGTGGTCAGGTCCATGCCGAGGACGTGGACCGGGTTGCCCTCCGCCTGCGCCGCCACGATCTGCGAAGTGCTCATCGAACCGGCGGTCATGAAGACCGCGACGATCGAGAGACCCATCGCGACCTCGTACGAGATCATCTGCGCGCTCGACCGCAGACCACCCAGCAGCGGGTAGGTCGAGCCGGACGCCCAGCCGGACAGCACCACGCCGTACACGCTCATCGAGGAGCAGGCCAGCAGCACCAGCACCGAGACCGGCACGTCGGTGAGCTGCAGCGCGGTCCGGTGGCCGAACATGTTGACCATGCCGCCGAACGGGATGACCGCGAAGGCCGTGAAGGCCGTGGTGCAGGAGATCACCGGCGCGATGAAATAGACCACCTTGTCGGCGGTCTTCGGGATGATCTCCTCCTTGAACGGCAGCTTCAGGCCGTCCGTGAGGCTCTGCAGCCAGCCCTTGGGCCCGACCTGGTTGGGCCCGGGCCGGACTGCCATCCGGGCCACGACCTTGCGCTCGTAGTTGATCGTGAACAGCGTCAGCAGCAGCAGGATCACGAAGACGCCGAGCAGCTTGATCAGCGAGATCCACCAGACGTCCTGGAACGGCAGCGTCGGGTCCTCGGCGTGCGCCGCCACGATCATGGAGTTCATGCGTTCGCCCCCTCGGCGAGGATCGGACCCGGATTGCCGGCGGAGAGCCGGACCACCGCGCCCGAGGTAGCGCCGAGGCTGCGACGCACCGTCGCGCCCGGCGAGTTGGTGGGAAGCCATGCCACCTGCGGGGGCAGGTCGGTGATCGCCGCCGGCAGCGTCACGCCGCCGCGGTCGGTGCTGACGGTGACCGCATCACCCTCGGCGACACCGAGCGACTCGGCCAGGTCCTTGCCGATCCGCACCACCGGCGGCCGGGCCGTGCCCTTGAGCACGTCGTCGCCGTCGAGCATCGAGCCCTGGTCGATCAGGTGATGCCAGGTGGCGAGCACGGCCTCGTTCGCCGCCCGCTGCGGGGCCGCGGCCGGGGCCACGGTCGGAAGCGCCGGGCGGTCGGCCTTGCTCGGCGGCATCGCGCCCAGCTCGCGCCGGATCGACATCACGTCGCCGGTGCCCAGCGAGACATCGAGTAGGGCGGCGATCGCCTCGAGCACCCGGCCGTCGGTCATCGCCGTGGTCGGCAGGACGGTCCCGAACGAGCGGAGCCGGCCCTCCCAGTCCATGAACGTGCCGGACTTCTCCTGGGCCGGGGCGACCGGGAACACCACGTCGGCGCGGCGGGTCACCGCGCTGCCACGGATCTCGAGGCTGACCACGAACCCGGCCCGGTCGAGCGCCTGCTCGGCGAGCCGGGGGTCGGCCAGGTCACCCGGGTCGACGCCGGCGACCAGCAGGCCGCCGAGGGCGCCGTTCGCGGCCGCCGCAACGATCGCGTCGGTGTCGCGCCCGACCTGGCTGGGCAGGCCGCCGGCCTCGAGGCCCCAGGCCAGCGAGAGCTCGGCGCGGGCCGCCGGGTCGGCGACCGGACGGCCGCCGGGCAGCAGGTTGGGCAGGCAGCCGGCGTCGACCGCGCCGCGGTCACCGGCCCGGCGCGGCACCCACGCGAGACGGGCGCCGGTGCGCTCGGCGGCGGCAGCCGCGGCGGACAGACCGCCCGGCACGCTCGCCAGCCGCTCGCCGACGATCAGCAGCGCGCCCGGGGTGCCGAGTGCCGCGGCCACGGCCGGGTCGTCGGCCAGCAGCCGGGCCTCGTCGCCGGGCGCGGCCGCGACCAGCGTCGCGCTCATCTTGGCGAAGCCCCGGGTCAGGTACGGCGCGACGGCCGTGACCCGCAGGCCGCGCTTGTCGGCCGCCTTGCGCAGCCGCAGGAAGAGGATGGGGCACTCCTCCTCCGGCTCGAGGCCCACGATGACCGCGACCGGAGCGTTCTCCACGTCGTCGTAGGTCACGTCGGACACGCCGCCGGCCACCGAGGACGCCAGGAAGCCGGCCTCCTCCGCACTGAGCGGGCGGGCCCGGAAGTCGATGTCGTTCGTGCCGAGGGCGACCCGGGCGAACTTCGCGTACGCGTACGCGTCCTCGACCGTGAGCCGGCCGCCCGTGAGCACCCCGACGCCACCGGCGGACCGGGCCGCCTTGAGCCCCTCGGCCGCGAAGAGCAACGCCTCGCTCCACGACGCCTCGCGCAGCTCGCCGGTGTTCGCGTCGCGGATCTGCGGGTTCATGATCCGGTCGTTGGCGGTGGCGTAGCGGAAGCCCCACCGGCCCTTGTCGCAGTTCCACTCCTCGTTGACCGCCGGGTCGTCGCCGGCCAGGCGCCGCAGCACCTTGCCGCGGCGGTGGTCGGCGCGCATCGAGCAGCCGGCCGCACAGTGCTCGCAGGCGGTCGGCGTGGAGACCAGGTCGAACGGGCGGGCCCGGAAGCGGTACTGCTCGCCGGTGAGCGCGCCCACCGGACAGATCTGGATCGTGTTGCCGGAGAAGTACGAGTTGAAGGGGACGTCGCCTTCCCCGTCGCCGGCCTGCCCGTCACCCGTGCCGTCGCCGCCGAAGAAGTCGTCCCGGTACACGTTGATCTGCTCGCCCGAGGAGCGGTCCATCAGGTCGATGAACTTGTCGCCGGCGATCTCTTCGGAGAACCGGGTGCAGCGCTGGCACAGGATGCACCGCTCACGGTCGAGCAGCACCTGGCTGGAGATGTGGATCGGCTTCTCGTACTCCCGCTTGTGCTCGTGGAAGCGGGAGTCGGTGCGGCCGTTGGACATCGCCTGGTTCTGCAGCGGGCACTCGCCGCCCTTGTCGCAGGTCGGGCAGTCCAGCGGGTGGTTGGCCAGCAGCAGCTCCATCACGCCGTGCTGGGCCTTGTCGGCCACCTCGGAGGTGAGCTGGGTGTGCACGACCATGCCCTCGGCGACCGCCTGGGTGCAGGAGGCGACCGGCTTGCGCTGCCCCTCGATCTCGACCAGGCACTGGCGGCAGGCGCCGGCCGGGGCGAGCAGCGGGTGGTCGCAGAACCGGGGAATCGCGATGCCCATCCGTTCGGCGACCCGGATGACCAGCTCGCCCTTATCGGCGGTGACCTCGATCCCGTCGATCGTGAGCGTGACGGTATCGGTCTTCTTGGCAACGTCCGTCACCTGAGCCTCCCTTCGATGGCGACAGCGGGGCTGGCGCAGCCTGCGTGCCTCGTTGCGCTGACGCTCCTTGCTGCCATCAGTGAGCTCCAACCAGGGCCTTGGCCGACAGACGCGGCGGGGTGCGGCCCTCGATGTAGTCCAGGTAGTCCTGGCGGAAGAACTTCAACGTCGAGATGACCGGCGTCGCGGCGCCGTCACCCAGGCCGCAGAACGACCGGCCGAAGATGTTGTCGGCGGTGTCCTGCAGGGTGTCGAGGTCGCCGTAGGTGCCCTCGCCGGAGAGGATCCGCCGGTAGGTGCGGACCATCCAGTAGTTGCCTTCCCGGCACGGGGTGCACTTGCCGCACGACTCGTGGTGGTAGAACTCCAGCCACCGCCAGGTCGCGTACACCGGGCAGTCCTGGTCACTGAAGATCTGCATGGCCGTGGTGCCCAGGATCGAGCCCGCGGCGGCGACGCCCTCGAAGTCCATCGCGGTGTCGATGTGCTCGGCCGTCAGCAGCGGGGTCGACGAACCACCCGGCGTCCAGAACTTCAGGTTGTGGCCGGGCTTCATGCCGCCGGCCAGCTCGATCAGCTCGCGCAGGGTGATGCCGAGGCCGCATTCGTACTGGCCGGGATTGGCGATCCGGCCGGAGAGCGAGTAGATCATCGGGCCCGACGACTTCTCGGTGCCCATGCTCTTCCACCAGTCGGCGCCGCCCAGCACGATGTACGGCACCGACGCGATGGTGCCGACGTTGTTGACCACCGTCGGGCTGGCGTACAGGCCGGCGATGGCCGGGAAGGGCGGGCGCAGCCGGGGCTGGCCGCGGAAGCCCTCCAGCGAGTCCAGCAGCGCGGTCTCCTCGCCGCAGATGTACGCGCCGGCGCCCGAGTGCACGACCAGATCGAGATCGAAGCCCGTGCCCAGGATGTTCCGGCCGAGATAACCCTTCGCGTACGCCTGCTTGACCGCGCTGCGCAGCCGGCGAGCGGCGTGCACCGCCTCACCGCGGATGTAGATGAAGGCGCGGTTGGCCCGGATCGCGTACGAGGCGATGATCGCGCCCTCGATCAGCGAGTGCGGGTCGTAGGTCATCAGGGGCAGGTCCTTGCACGTGCCCGGTTCGCCCTCGTCGGCGTTGATGACCAGGTAGTGCGGCTTGCCGTCGCCCTGCGGGATGAACGACCACTTGAGACCGGTGGGGAAGCCCGCCCCGCCGCGGCCGCGCAGACCCGAGTCCTTGACCAGCTGGATCAGGTCGTCGGGGTGCACGTCGAACGCCTTCTTGAGGGCCGCGTACCCGTCCAGCCGCTCGTAGACGTCGATCTTCCAGGCGTCCGGCGAGAGCCAGCGCTTGGTGAGGACCGGGGTCAGCTTCTCGAGAACCTCACGCCGTGGCTGCGTCACTTCGTCTCCTCGCGAGCCGGCTTGGTCTTGGCGATCGGGGCGTCGAGATGGAAGTTCGGCACCGCGATCCCGTGCTGCTGGGCCAGGTTCACGCCGCGCAGCGTGGGCACGCCGGCCGGCCCGTCGGCGACCGCGCCCTCACGCTCGTCGGCGAACCCGGCCAGCTGGTGCTGCATCTCCTTGAGCGAACAGAGCCGGGCGCCGCGTACCGGCGCCGGCCGCTCGCCCTTGCGCAGGTTCTCCACCAGCTCGATCGCCGATTCCGGAGTGGCCTCGTCGATGGCGAAGTCGTAGTTGACCGTCACCACCGGCGCGTAGTCGCAGGCCGCCAGGCACTCGGCGTGCTCGAGCGTGATCCGGCCGTCCGATGTGGTCTCGTCGTGGCCCACGCCCAGGTGCTCGTTGAGCCGGTCGTAGACCTCCTGGCCGCCCATCATGTTGCACAGCGTGTTGGTACAGACGCTGACCAGGTATTCGCCGGTGGGCCGCCGCTTGTACATCGTGTAGAACGTGGCGACGGCGCCGACCTGGGCCTTGTTGATGCCCAGGACCTCGGCGCAGAAGGCCACGCCGTTCGGGCTGACGTGGCCCTCCTCGGTCTGCACCAGGTGCAGCAGCGGGAGCAGCGCCGAGCGGCCGCGGCCCTCGGGGTAGCGCGCGATGATCTCGAGCGCGGCCGGGAGCAGCTTCTCCGCGAGCGGCGCGGCGGCCGGAGAGAACTCGATAGTCGTGTCGGACATTTAGCGGTCACACCCACCCATCACGGGGTCCACGGATGCGCCGCCGGCGATGACGTCGGCCAGCAGCGCACCTTCGGCCATCGCCGGGATGGCCTGGAGGTTCACGAAGCTCGGGTCGCGCAGGTGCACGCGGTACGGATGGGTGCCGCCGTCCGATACGGCGTGCACGCCGAGCTCTCCGCGCGGACTCTCGATACCGATGTAGACCTGGCCGGGCGGGACCCGGAAGCCCTCGGTCACGAGCTTGAAGTGGTGGATCAGCGACTCCATCGACTGACCCATGATCTTGGCGACGTGCTCGAGCGAGTTGCCCATGCCGTCGATGCCGACCGCGAGCTGGGCCGGCCAGGCGATCTTCTTGTCCGCGACGAAGATCGGGCCGGGCTTCAACCGGTCGAGCGCCTGCTCCACGATCTTGAGGGACTCCCGGATCTCGGCGATCCGCACCTGGTAGCGGCCCCACACGTCGGCGGTGTTCGCGGTCGGCACGTCGAACTCGTAGTTCTCGTACCCGCAGTAGGGCATCGTCTTGCGCAGGTCCCAGGCCAGGCCGGCCGAGCGCAGCACCGGACCGGTGATGCCGAGCGCCAGGCAGCCGGTGACGTCGAGGATGGCCACACCCTGTGTGCGCTCGTGCCAGATGACCTGGCCCGAGAGCATGGCCTCGTACTCCTTGAGCTTCTTCGGCATGTAGACGAGGAAGTCGCGGATCTTCTTGATCGCCGAGTCGGGGATGTCCTGCGCGACGCCGCCGGGGCGGAAGTACGCGTGGTTCATCCGCAGCCCGGACGTCTCCTCGAAGATGTCCAGGATGTACTCGCGCTCGCGGAAGCCGTACAGCATCATCGAGATCGCGCCGAGTTCCAGGCCCGTGGTGCCCATCCAGACCAGGTGCGACGCGATCCGGTTGAGCTCCATGAAGAGCACCCGGATGGTGGTGGCCCGCTCGGTGATCTGGTCGGTGATGCCCAGCAGCTTCTCCACCGCGAGGCAGTAAGCGGCCTCGTTGAACAGGGGAGCCAGGTAGTCGGCCCGGGTCACGAACGTGGTGCCCTGGGTCCAGTTGCGGTACTCGAGGTTCTTCTCGATGCCGGTGTGGAGGTAGCCGATGACCGGGCGGCACTCGGTGACCGTCTCGCCCTCGAGCTCCAGCACGAGCCGGAGCACGCCGTGCGTGGACGGGTGCTGCGGGCCCATGTTGACGACGATCTTCTCGTTCGACAGCGGGTCGATGCTGCCGGTGATCGTGTCCCAGTCGCCGCCGGTGACGGTGAAGACGCGGCCCTCGGTGGTCTCTCGCTCGGTTGCATACCCGGGTGTAGTCACTGGTAGACCCTCCGCTGGTCAGGAGGCGGAATCTCGGCGCCCTTGTACTCGACGGGCACGCCGCCGAGCGGATAGTCCTTGCGCTGCGGGTGGCCCTCCCAGTCGTCCGGCATGAGGATCCGGGTGAGGTTGGGATGGCCGGTGAAGACGACCCCGAACATGTCGTACGTCTCCCGCTCCTGCCAGTCGGCGGTGGGGTAGACGCTGGTCACGCTCGGTACGGGGACGTCGACCGGCACGGCCACCTCGAGGCGCACGCGGCGGCGGTACGTCATCGAGGTCAGCTGGTACGTGACGTGCAGCCGCCGGGCGTCGCTGTTCAGGTAGTCCACACCGGACACCGACGAGCACAGTTCGAAGCGGAGCGACTCGTCGTCCCGCATGATCTGCGCGACCTCGGCGATCTTCTCTGCCTTGATGTGCAGGGTCAGCTCGTCCCGGTCGACGACGACCTTCTCGATCGCGTCGGCGAACAGCGGGTACGCCTCCTCGAGGGCATCGGTGACCTCGTCGAAGTAGCTTCCGTACGGTTTCGGGCTGCCGACCACGTCGGGCCGGCGGCGGACCAGGCCGCCGAAGCCGGAGACGTCGCCGGTGCCGGTGATGCCGAACATGCCCTTCTGCGGGCTGGACGGGACCTGGGCCGGGGCGTCGATGTCGGCACCGACGGGCTCGGCGTTGACCGGCACGCCGCCGGTCGATTCGATGCTCACTTCCCACCCTCCCGCAGGTGCGGCTGCAGCTTCATCCAGTTCTCGATCCGCAGCTGTTCCTCGCGGCCTTCCTTGACGGCCTGGGTCCACTCGGCACGCCGGGTCTTGTCCACCCGGTACGACGAGGGCATGGCGCCGGGCGCCACGATCGGCAGCTTGCCCTCGGCCCGGCGCGCCTCGAGCATCTTGCGGCCGTTCGGGCCGAGCGGCTGGTGCATGACCTTCTCGCGCATCTTGAGGATGGCGTCGATCAGCATCTCGGGCCGCGGCGGGCAGCCCGGCAGGTAGATGTCGACCGGGACGATGTGGTCCACGCCCTGCACGATCGCGTAGTTGTTGAACATTCCGCCGGACGACGCGCAAACACCCATGGAAATGACGGAGCGCGGCTCGGGCATCTGGTCGTAGATCTGCCGGACGACCGGGGCCATCTTCTGGCTCACCCGGCCGGCCACGATCATCAGGTCCGCCTGGCGGGGCGAGGCCCGGAAGACCTCCATGCCCCAGCGGCCGAGGTCGTAGTGCGGACCGCCGGCCGCCATCATCTCGATGGCGCAGCAGGCGAGACCGAACGTCGCACCCCAGAACGACGACTTACGCGCCCAGTTCGACAGCTTCTCGACGGAGGTCAGCAGGATTCCGGCAGGGAGTTTCTCTTCGATACCCATGACACATCAGTCCCAGTTGAGGCCGCCGCGTCGCCACACATAGGTGTAGGCGACGAAGACGGTGACGATGAACAGGACCATCTCCACGAACCCGAACACGCCGAGCGCTCCGAAGGAGACGGCCCACGGGTACAGGAAGATGGTCTCGATGTCGAAGACGATGAAGAGCATCGCGGTCAGGTAGAACTTCACCGGGAAGCGCCCGCCGCCGATCGGCTGCGGAGCCGGTTCGATCCCGCACTCGTACGCGTCGAGTTTTGCCCGGTTGTAGCGTTTCGGACCGACGATCGGCGCGATCCCGACCGAGAACAGCGCGAAGAGCGCGCCCAGGACCATCAGCCCGACGATCGGGACGTATGGGTTGATCGTCATGATCTCTCCTGCTCGAACGTTAGCCGCTTCACACTATTAATCCGATTCGGCGGGACGTCGACCGGGGTAGCCAGGCTTCTCATACCGCCGGCGCCACCTTGGTCAAGCCATTGATGATCCGGTCCATGGCGTCGCCGCCGCGGGGATCGGTCAGGTTGGCCAGCAGCTTGAGGACGAACCGCATCAGCGTCGGGTGCGGCATGCCGTGCTTGGTGGCGATGCGCATGATCTGCGGGTTTCCGATCAGCTTCACGAACAGCCCGCCGATGCGGTAGTAGCCGCCGAAACGCAGGCTCAGCTCGGTCGGATAGGCCCGGAGAGCGCGTTCACGGTCGGCGCCGGCCGGCCGGGCGAGCGCCTGCACGGCGACCTCCGCGGCAAGCTCGCCGGACTCCATCGCGTACGCGATGCCCTCGCCGTTCATCGGGTTGACCATGCCGCCGGAGTCGCCGACCAGCATCAGGCCCCGCGTGTAGTGCGGCACGCGGTTGAAGCCCATCGGCAGCGCGGCGCCCAGGATCGGGCCGTCCGCATTGGCCTCGTCGCGCAGGCCCCAGTCGGCGGGGGTGCCGGCCAGCCAGTCGGTGAGCATGGCCCGGTAGTTGGTCTTGCCGAAGGCGTTTGACGAGTTGAGGATGCCGAGGCCCACATTGACCCGGCCGTCGCCCAGCCCGAAGATCCAGCCGTAGCCGGGCAGCAGGCGGTCGCGGTCGGTGGAGCTGCGCAGCTCCAGCCAGGACTCCAGGTAGTCGTCGTCAGCGCGTACCGGTGAGTGGTAATAGCGCCGGACCGCGACGCCGATCGGCCGGTCGTCGCGCTTGGCCAGGCCCATGGCCAGCGGAAGCTTGCCGGAGACGCCGTCGGCGGCGATCACCAGCGGGGCACGGAACTCGACCGGTTCCTTGTCGGCGCCGACCTTGGCGGTGACGCCGATCGCCCGGCCCTCGCCGTCGAGGACCGGTCCGGTCACGTTCACCCCGGTGCGCAGCAGCGCGCCGGCCTCGGTGGCGCGCTTGGCCAGCATGTCGTCGAAGTCGAGCCGGGTGCGGACCAGGCCGTAGTTGGGAAAGCTGGCCAGGTCGGGCCAGTCGAGCTCGAGGCGGACACCGCCGCCGATGACGCGCAGTCCCTTGTTCTGCAGCCAGCCGGCCTTTTCCGAGGTGTCGACGCCCATGCGGACGAGCTGCCGGACCGCGCGTGGCGTCAGACCGTCACCGCACACCTTCTCGCGCGGGAACTCGGTCTTCTCCAGCAGCAGCACTCGTAAGCCGTGCCGCGCCATGTGATAGGCCGCCGCCGAGCCGCCCGGGCCGGCGCCGACGACTATTACGTCGGCCTCGTCGGCGATGGACCCCGATGGTGCTGCGTTGTCCACAACACACCTCCGCTCTCGTGCGGGCTCGTGAAACAGTTCACAAGCACGCCCAGATCGGAGTCTAAGACGGCCATCGAAGCTCGTTCGGGTTAGGCAACCCTAACTGTTTCGCGCCGGTGAAATGCCCGATCCGCTATCCGTCAAGGCCCGCTCTGCTCCATTGCGCGACTCTTGGTCCAGGTACTCCCGAAACGTACCGCCCATCGCGCGATCAAGGGCGACGATCAGCTCATCTACTAGGTCCTGAGCGAGTTCCGGGTCCTCGGCGGCGACCATGCGGATCCGGGCGGCCAGCTCCATGCCGCGCCGCTCGCCCGCTTCGCTGTCGTCGATGGCGATGTCGATGTCGGTGTCCTCTAGATGCCCGAATGCAGTCATGTGTGCAGCAAAACACTGATTATCGGCCACGTAGGCCGAATGACCGTTTTATACCCGAGTGGCGCGATGCAGCGCGACCACGCCGCCGGTGAGGTTGCGCCAGCCGACCCGCGTCCAGGGGCCCGCGGCCCCGACGCGAGCGGCCAGACCTTCCTGGTCCGGCCAGGCGCGGATGCTTTCGGCGAGATAGACGTACGCCTCGGGGTTGCTCGACACGCCACGGGCGACGGCCGGCAACGACCGCATCAGGTACTGCAGGTAGACCGTGCGGAACGCCGGGTTGACGGGGTGGCTGAACTCACACACCACCAGCCGGCCGCCCGGTCGCGTGACCCGGCCCAGCTCGCGCAGCGCCCCGTCGGTGTCCACCACGTTGCGCAGCGCGAAGGAGATGGTCACCGCGTCGAACGTGCCGTCCGCGAACGGGAGCCGCAGCGCGTCCCCGGCCAGCAGCGGCACCTCCGGCCGCACCGAGTGACCGGCCCGCAGCATGCCGATCGACAGGTCGGCGCCCACCGCGAACGCGCCCGACCGGGCCAGCTCCTCGGTCGAGACGCCGGTGCCGGCGCCCACGTCCAGAACCCGCTCGCCGGGACGCAGCCCCAGCGCCGCCCGGGTCGCCCGGCGCCATCCCCGGTCCTGACCGAAGGAGAGCACGGTGTTGGTGAGGTCGTACCGCTTGGCCACGCCGTCGAACATCTCGGCGACCTCGTGCGGCTGCTTGTCCAGATCTGCGCGCGTCACCTTCGCAACTCTTCCACGAAGAAAAACAGAACGGGCGGGATGGTCACCCATCCCGCCCGTTCCTTGTGCGTTATATATACGACCTCAAACGGGTCGGGTCCGCGGAGTCAAGCTCTCGCCTGACGTTCCAAGGAAGTTCTCAGGTCTTACGAGAGGAACGTAACTAGCGTGAACAGCGTGGTGAAGGGGTTTACGCGCCTCGTTACCGAGGAGCAACCCTCCCCACGCCGGTTACCTGACCCCCACCTGGCCGAACGGCCAGGGGTGACCCCCTGAATAGGCCTGCCTACTGGACCTCGACCAGCGGCAGGTTCTTGCGGCCGCCCTCGGGCATCGCGATCGAGGAGTAGTGCGAGACAACCCGCTCGTCGGTCGGGTCGTCGGCCTCGGTGTAGTGCACGGCCAGGTGGCGGTAGAGCGTCTCGCGCTGCGCCGGAATGCGGCCCGCCGTCCGGATCATCCAGATCAGCTCGTGCAGGTTCGAGCGGTGCCGGGCGCCGGCCGAGGAGATCACGTTCTCCTCCAGCATGATCGAGCCGAGGTCGTCCACGCCGAGATGCAGCGCGAGCTGGCCGACGTCCTTGCCGGTGGTCAGCCAGGACGCCTGCAGGTGGGCGACGTTGTCGAAGAACAGCCGGGAGACCGCGATGAAGCGGAGGTATTCCATCGTCGTGGCCTGGGTGCGGCCCTTCAGGTGGTTGTTCTCCGGCTGGTAGGTCCAGGGGATGAAGGCCCGGAAGCCCCCGACCTGGTGCGAGGTCTCGACGGCGTCGTCGCGGTACCCGTTGGCCACGGCCAGGTCCTGGCAGTCGCGGATCATGCGGATGTGCTCGATGCGCTCGATGTTGGTCTCGCCGGTGCCCATCATCATCGTCGCGGTCGAGGACAGCCCGTTGCGGTGCGCGATGGTCATGACCTCGATCCAGCGGGCGCCGCTCTCCTTGAGCGGGGCGATCGCCTGGCGCGGGCGGTCCGGCAGCATCTCGGCGCCGGCCCCGGCGATCGAGTCGAGCCCGGCCGCCTTGATCCGCAGGATCGCCTCCTCGAGCGAGACGCCCGAGACCTTGGCCATGTGCAGGATCTCGCTGGGGCCGATCGAGTGGATCGCGAGCTGCGGGTACGCCTGCTTGACGTTCGAGAACAGGTCCTCGTAGTACTCGACCCCGAACTCGGGGTGGTGACCGCCCTGCAGCATCACCTGCGTGGCGCCGAGGTCGATCGCCTCGCCGCACCGGTGCAGGATCTCCTCCATCGGGTGCGCCCAGCCCTCCTTGTGCTTGGGCGCACGGAAGAAGGCGCAGAACTTGCAGGCGGTGACGCACACGTTCGTGTAGTTGATGTTCCGGTCGATCAGGTACGTGACGATGCCGTCCGGGTACCGACGACGGCGCACGGCGTCGGCCGCCTCGCCGAGCGCGTGGAAGGGCGCGTCCGTGTAGAGCAGCAATGCCTCCTCGGGCGTGATCCGGCCGCCGTCGGCCGCGCGCTGCAGGATGCTGTCCATCTCCGAGTAAGCCGTCACGATTTGAAGATTACGTGCCCGGTTCCGCCTACGACAGCGGCGCGGGTCACCGTCGTACCCTCGATGCGGTTGCTTGGGGGTGGGTGTGTTCGTCATTCAGGGTTGCTGGCTGCCGGGTCGGCTCGCAATCTGGGCCGAGGGCGCCACATTGCCGGATTTTCCGGAAATGTCGCCCGAAACGATCTCGCTGCGCCTGCCCGGGACGACCCGCGAGCCGGCGCCGTCGCCCGAATTCGGGCACGAGCCGCCCAAGCGGATCAGCCTGCGGTCGTATCAGATCCCGGCCCTGGTCACGCCCGGCCAGGAGGCGCTCACCGCGCTGGCCGGCCTCGACCCCGGCGACGACTGGCTGCTCGGCGCCTCCGTGCGCTACCTGCAGCTGCTGGCCGGCTTCGCCTATGACCTGGCCCGGCGCGGGCGGATGCTCCCCCAGCTCGTGCTCGAGGCCGGCGTGCCCACCGCCCGCTGGCGACCGGTCATCACCGGCGCCGACGCGGCCACCTACCGCGATTTCGCGGCGGCGATGCCCCCGGTCGTGCGGGCGGCCGACACCGGTTTGGGCCGCACGCTGCGCGACGCGCTGGACGCCCTGGTCGATGCGGCCGCGCGGGCCGTGATGCCGGAACGCCTGCTGTACGGGCATCGGGCCGGGCCCAAGGCTCCGCTGCCCGACCGCTGGATAGCCGCGCTCACGGCCGACGACCCGGCACTGCCCGGCAGCCGCCCCGAGGAGGTGCGCGAGCTCGGCGCGGCCCTCGGCGACTGGATGCGGGCCGCGAACGAGGCCAACGGTCCGGTCCGGGTGAGCTTCCGGCTGACCGAGCCGCCGCCGGAGTCCGACGCCTGGGGGCTCGCGTTCGCCCTGCAGTCGGCCGAGGACCCGAGCCTCTGGCTGCCGGCCGCCGACGTCTGGGAGGGCGCCCGCTTCCCCGGCCTGCCACCCCGGCCCGACGAGACGCTGCTGGCCGGGCTAGGCCGGGCGGTCCGGCTCTTCCCGCTGCTGCACGTGGCGCTGACCGACCAGCAGCCGGCTGACATGGAGCTGGCCACCGGCGAGGCGCACGACTTCCTCCGGCAGGCGGCGCCGCTGCTGCAGGCGGCCGGCTTCGGGGTGCAGCTGCCGGCCTGGGCCGGGCGCAAGGGCGTCGGCCTCAAGCTGACCACGCGATCCAAATCTTCCTCGAAGAGCCGGGCCGCCGCGGCCTCGGGCTTCGGGCTGGAGCAGCTGGTCGACTTCCGGGTCGACCTGGTCATCGGTGACCACACGGTGACCGCCGAGGAGCTGGCCGAGCTGGCCCGGCTCAAGGTCCCGCTGGTCCGCGTACGCGGGCAATGGGTGGAGCTCGACGACCGGCAGCTCCGGGCGGCCCTGCGGGCGGTGGACCGCCGGCGCGAGGGCGAGCTCACCGCGGGCGAGGTGCTGCAGCAGGTGATCGACGGCGGCGAGGAGGACCTGCCGCTGGTCGAGGTGGACGCCGACGGTGAGCTCGGTGACCTGCTCTCCGGCCAGGCGGCCGAGCGGATCGCGCCGCTGCCGACGCCGATCGGCTTCCAGGGCACGCTGCGGCCGTACCAGGAACGCGGCCTCTCCTGGCTGCACTTCCTGTCGCGCCTGGGACTGGGCGGGATCCTCGCCGACGACATGGGGCTGGGCAAGACGGCCCAGACGCTGTCCCTGTTGCTGACCGACAAGAAGGGCCCGACTCTTCTGATCTGTCCGATGTCTCTGGTCAGCAACTGGCAGAAGGAAGCCGCCCGGTTCGCCCCCTCGATTCGGGTGTATGTCCATCATGGCGGGTCACGCCGCCGGGAGGGTCTCGACGAAGCCGACCTTGTGATCACGACGTACGGCACGGCAGTGCGCGATTTGTCCACTTTGAATGAGGTGGCCTGGGAGCGAGTCGTCTGCGACGAGGCGCAGGCGATCAAGAACAGCGGCACACGTCAGGCTCAGGCCGTGCGCACGATCAAGGCGCGCACCCGGATCGCCCTGACCGGAACACCGGTCGAGAACCACCTGGCCGAGCTCTGGTCCATCATGGACTTCTGCAACCCCGGGCTGCTCGGCCCGGCCAAACGCTTCCGGCGCCGCTTCCAGGAGCCGATCGAGGTACGCCAGGACGAGGACGCCGCGGCCGCCCTCAAGCGCGCGACCGGCCCGTTCGTGCTGCGCCGCCTCAAGACCGACAAGACGATCATCTCGGACCTCCCGGAGAAGAACGAGATGAAGGTCTGGTGCACGCTCACCCCCGAGCAGGCGACGCTGTACCAGGCCGTGGTCGAGGACATGATGGCCACGATCGAGAACACCGAGGGCATCGAGCGCCGCGGCAACGTGCTGGCCGCGATGACCAAGCTCAAGCAGGTCTGCAACCACCCGGCCCACCTGCTCAAGGACGGCTCGCGGCTGCCGTCCCGCTCGGGCAAGCTGGCCCGCCTCGAGGAACTGGCCGAGGAGATCATCGAGGACGGCGACAAGGCGCTGGTCTTCACCCAGTACTCGGAGTGGGGCTCGCTGCTGCAGCCGTACCTGGCCGCCCACCTCGACCGGCCGGTCTTGTGGCTCCACGGTGGACTGTCGAAGGCCAAGCGCGACGAGCTGGTCGAACGCTTCCAGACCGACGACGAGCCGATGTTCTTCCTTCTTTCCCTCAAGGCGGCGGGCACCGGCCTCAACCTGACGGCCGCGAACCACGTCGTCCACTTCGACCGGTGGTGGAACCCGGCCGTCGAGGACCAGGCCACCGACCGGGCTTTCCGCATTGGACAGTCACGCGATGTGCAGGTCCGCAAGTTCATCTGCACCGGCACGCTCGAGGAGAAGATCGACGCGATGATCGAGCGGAAAAAGGCGCTGGCCTCGTCGGTCGTCGGCACCGGCGAGGAATGGATCAGCGAGCTGAACACCGATCAGCTGCGCGAGCTGTTCACTTTGGACACCGGGGCGGTGCGCTGACATGCCGATCGATCCCGAGGGCAGGTTCTTCGAGGGCGCCCGGCCGATCGCGGTCGACGGCGGCATCGCGGTGCGCGCCAAGCGCGGCAAGATCGGCGAGCAGTGGTGGTCGCGCCGCTTCGTCGACGTGCTGGAACGCGTCTGCGACGGCGGGCGTCTCGCCCGCGGGCGGGCCTACGCCCGCAAGGGCCAGGTGATGGATTTCTCGCTCTCCGCGGGCAGGGTGACGGCTCGCGTGCAGGGTTCACGACCTCAGCCGTACGAGGTGAGCGTCGCGATCACGGCGTTCGACGCGACACAGTGGACCGATCTGACCGAGTCGCTCGGCGGCCGGGCGCTGTACCGGGCCGCGCTCCTGGCCGGCGACATGCCGCGCGAGATCCTCGAGGTGTTCGAGGAGCACGGCCTGTCGCTCTTCCCCGATCAGCTCGACATCCGCTGCAGCTGCCCCGACTGGGGTGTGCCCTGCAAGCACGGCTCGGCCGTCCTTTATGTACTCGCCGAGGCGTTCGACGACGACCCGTTCCTGGTGCTGGCCTGGCGCGGGCGCGACCGGGAGACGCTGCTGGCGGCGCTGCGCGGGACACCCGAGCCGGTCGAGGCCGTCGACCCACTCGCGGTCGACGAGACGCCGCTCGAGGACCACCTGGCCGACTACTACTCCCCCGGGCTGAGCCTGAGCCGCCTGCGGGAGCGCCCGGCCCGGGTCACCACGCCCCCGGAGCTGCTGCTGCGCGCGCTGGACGCCCCGCCGGTCAAGGTGCGGCACATCCCGCTGACCGACCTGCTGCGCCCGGCCTACCGCGACCTGGCGGAGTCGTCGTCCACGGTGGACGACGACTCCTGAGCCAGGGTCAGCCCTTGCGCCACTTCTGGTTGGCGGAGCCGGCGCAGTCCCACAGCTGGAGCTTCGCGCCGTCGGCCGAGTTCACGTCGACGATGTCGACGCACTTGTTCGCCTGCGGGTTGATGAGGTCGCCGGCGCTGTTGAGCACGAACTGCTGCGCGCCGGTGCCGTTGCAGGTCCAGAGCTGCACCGCCGCGCCGTTCGCCGTCGAGCCGGAGGCGACGTCCATGCACTTGCCGTTCTGGCTGGCCAGCGTGCCGTTGGTGAACGTCCACTTCTGAGCGTTGGTGCCGTTGCACGGCCACATCTGCAGCCGGGCGCCGTCGACGAAGTTCGAGCTCGGTACGTCGATGCACTTGTTGTTGAGCGAGCTGATCACGGGAACGGCCGTCGGCGTGGTGGTGCCGCCGCCCGAGAACGGCGAGAGCACGATCCCGGCCGAGCGCGGGTCGCCGTCGTTGACCAGCGACTCGAAGTTGGCGACATCGTCGAACGCGAACGCGTACGCCTTGCCGTCCGCCATGTTCGCGTGGATCGTCTTCGCGTACACGTTGGTCGGGTTGTTCTTGTAGAAGTCGGCGGCGTTGGTGCTCGGCTGGGTGTCGATCGTGCCGAGCGTCCCGCGGTTGAGCGCCGCGCACAGCGTCCGCGAGATGGGGCCCACGACCAGGTCGTTCGGCGCGGGCAGATCGCCGTCACAGCCCCAGACGCTGCTCGAGGACGGCCGGTTGAACGACGCCACGACCGCGCCCGACGTGTTCGTGAAGGTCATGACGTTGCCCGACGTACGCCCGAAGAATTTGGTGTTGGGTTGGTCGCCGAAAGGCACGACCGTCAGCGTCTTGCCGGTGTACGCGTTCCACGCCGATGCGATGTACGAGTCGAGGTACGTGCTGCTCAGCAGGCCCGCGCCGGCCGCCTTGCCGGGCGAGAGCACCCGCAGGACCGTGCCGTCCGACCGGGTGTAGACCGTGTTGGCCCAGCCCGACGTGCCCTTGATCGTGTTGATCACGTTGGCGCGGCCGTTCGCGACCGGGTCGCCGGTGCGCTTGGTGACGCCGGCGCTGTTGGTCACGGTCACCGCGTGCGGCACCGCGAACATGTCGACCTGCGAGCTGTTCAGCCAGAGGCCGGAGTCGTTGTAGGTGAACTCGCTCCAGTCGAACAGGATGTTCTGGTTGGCGTCGCCGGACGCCCACGGCGCGGGTTGCACCAGCCCGTCCGGGGTGAGGAAGAACTTGAGCTTCTCGCCGAACGAGAAGTAGACCCGGCCGGAGAATCCGCGCGGGAAGTTGATCGTGGTGCTGCCGCCGTTGCCGGGGCCGCCGATCGCGACGTCGGGTGCGGGTGAGGGTGGGATCTGCCCGCCGCTCCACGCGGTGAACGTGCCGCCCTGGTTGACGTAGCCGAGCCGGCCGGAGGAGAGCTGGACGCCGATCACGTACAGGTAGACGGCGTCGCCACGACCGGTGCTGTTGGTGACGGTGACGGGGAGAAGGTTGGGCCCGATCGCCTGGGCGGCGGGTGGTGCGACGGCGGCCGCGACCGGAATGGTCAGAGCCAGAGCGGCGAGAGCTCGGAGGACGGAACGCACGGGGACACCTCTTTCCTTCGAGGAGAGCGCTCTCACGAGGCTCGGCTTTGTTAACAACGTGTGTCAATAGATAGGTACGGATGTCCCGTGTCCCCGGGCAAACCTTGTACCGAACGGGCATAGGGTTGGCCGGTGACTGAGATGAACTTCCGTCGGCTGGGCACTTCCGGCCTGGTCGTGTCCGTCGTCGGCATCGGCTGCAACAACTTCGGCCGCAAGCTCGACGCGGAGGGCACTCGCGAGGTCGTCGACGCGGCCCTCGACGCCGGGATCACGCTGTTCGACACGGCCGACATCTACGGCACCCCGCACGGCACCTCCGAGGAGCTGCTCGGCGCCGCCCTCAAGGGCCGCCGCGACGAGATCATCCTGGCCACCAAGTTCGGCATGAACATGGAGGGGCTCAACGGCAACGACTTCGGCGCCCGCGGCTCCCGGCGGTACATCGTCCGCGCGGTGGAGGCGTCGCTGCGCCGGCTCGAGACCGACTACATCGACCTCTACCAGGTGCACGAGCCCGACCCGGCCACCCCGATCGACGAGACCCTCGCCGCCCTCGACGACCTGGTCCGCTCGGGCAAGGTGCGCTACCTGGGCAACTCGAACTTCGCGGGCTGGCAGATCGCCGACGCCGACTGGACCGCCCGGGCCGGGGGCCTGACCCCGTTCATCAGCGCGCAGAACCGCTACAGCCTGTTGCACCGCGCTGTCGAGGCCGAGGTGGTGCCGGCCTGCGAGCAGTTCGGGCTGGGCCTGTTGCCGTTCTTCCCGCTCGACTCGGGCCTGCTCAGCGGCAAGTACCGCCGCGGCGAGACCCCGGCCGCCGGCACCCGCCTGTCGCTGCCGCGGTACCAGCGGGTGATCGACGGCGCCGACTGGGACAAGGTCGAGGCGCTCACCGCGTACGGCGTGGAGCGGGGGCACAGCCTGCTCGAGGTGGCGATCGCCGGTCTCGCCGCCCGTCCCGCCGTGACGAGCGTGATCGCCGGCGCGACCACCGCCGAGCAGGTCCACGCCAACGCGGCGGCGGCGAACTGGCAGCTCAGCGCCGATGACCTGGCCGCGCTGGACGCGATCCTGGAGGGCTGATTCGGCGGGGTCTGGTAGCTTCGCCGCCCGTGGGGAAGTCTTTCGTAGCGCTCCTCCGGCAGCACTGGACGCTGCTGGCGGTGCTGGGCGTCGCCACCTTCATGCGGGTGTGGTTCGTCTACGCGTACCCCTATGCCTTCTTCTTCCCCGACAGCCGCACCTACGTGGCCTCGGCGCAGGACGGCTTCCCCAATGTGATCCGGCCGTGGGGTTACTCCGGGCTGATACTTCCGTTCCTGCACCAGCCGTACATCCGGATCGCGGTCATCCAGCACGTGATCGGGCTCGGCCTGATCGTCGCCGGGTACGCGTTCCTGCGCCGGCGCGGCCTCAAGGGCTGGCTGGCAGCGGTCGCGATGGTGCCGCTCGCGCTCGACGCCCGGGTCCTCACCATCGAGCACTATGTGCTGGCGGAGACGGCGTACCTCGCCTTCACCGCGGCCGGGCTGTTCCTCATCGCCTGGCGCGACAAGGTCGGCTGGGTGGCGGCCGCGCTCGGCGGGACGCTGCTCGCCGCCGCCGCGCTCACCCGCTCGGTCGGCCTGCCGATCCTCGCGCTGGCCGGCGTTTACCTCCTGGTCCGGCGGGCGGGCATCCTTCGCCTCATCGCGTACGCGGTGCCGGTCGTCGGCCTGCTCGGCGGGTACATGGTCTGGTACCACCAGCAGTGGGGCGTCTACGCCATGGGGCAGTACCAGGGCCGTTTCCTGTACGCCCGGGTCGTGTCGATCGCCGACTGCGCCACGCTGAAGCTCACCGACGACCAGAAGCGGCTCTGCCTGCCCAACCCAACGACGTCCTGGGACCAGCGGCCCGACCAGTTCATCTGGGCCACCTCCAGCCCGGCGTACCGGTTCTACCACGACCGGGAGGACGACCCGGCCCTCCAGAAGTACGCGCTCACGGTGATCGAGCAGGAGCCGGGCAAGTTCCTCGCGCTGGTCGCCCGGCAGACCGGATGGCACCTGATGTGGCGGGCGCCCCTGGTCGACGACGGCAAGTGCCTGGCGACGCAGTGGCTGCCGCCGGCCCGACCGGGTGATCTGTGCGAGGCCCGCTACTACCTGCCGGTGAAGCCGGGCGAGTCACCGGCGCCGGCCTTCCTGGTGGACAACGCGCAGGCGCGGGCGCTGCACGCGTACGGGAACTGGATGACCACCCCGGGCCCGCTGTACGCCGCCGGCGTGCTGGTCACGCTGTTCGCGGCGGTGTGGCGGTTCCGGCGGCGGCCGTGGCGCGACGCCGCGGACGCGATGCTGTTCACGTTCGGCGGCTTCGGCCTGCTGATCGTCAGCGTCGCCACCAGCCTCTTCGACTACCGGTACGCCGAGCCGGCGGTGATCCTGATTCCGGTCGGGATCGCGCTCGCGGTCAGCCGGATCGTGGCACTGGCGTCCGCGCCGTCGCCCTCGCTCTCGCCTTCGTCTTCGGAGGCCGCGATCGACAGCGAGCCGCCCACCGTGCAGATCGAGCGGGCCGGAACGGTCTGATCTGGTCAGACCTCCGCGAACACCGGTCCGTCGGCCGGGAGTTCGGGAACCTCGCCGCGCAGAGCCGCACGCCGAGCGAACTCGCGCAGACCCGCGATCTGGCGCTCGCCGAGCGAGAAGTCGAGCGCGCGGAAGTAGTTGGCCAGCGTATCCGCGTCGAACGGCTCCCAGCGCGCGGCGGCCGCGGCCGCCTCGTCGAGCTCGCCCAGGCACAGGTCGCGGGAGCGCTGGAAGGCCTCGGCAACGTCCTTGACCGCGCCGGGGTTCTCGGCGGCGTAGTCCTTGCGGGCGGCCCAGACTGCGAAGACCATCGGCAGCCCGGTCCAGTCGCGCCAGGCCTGGCCCAGGTCGGTCACCGTGAGGCCCAGGCGGGGCGCTTCGTACAGCGCCCGCAGCGCCGGGTCCCCGATCAGCACACCCGCGTCGGCCTCCATCAGCATCTGGGTCAGCTCGGGCGGGCAGCGGAAGTACTCCGGCTCGGCCTGGTACTTCTCGGCCAGCAGCATCTGCGCCAGCAGGACCCCGGTGCGCGAGGTCGACCCGAGCGCCACCGGCCGCCCGTCGAGCTCGGCCAGCGGCCGGGTCGAGATCAGGTTGACCGAGAGCACCGGCCCGTCGCTGCCCACCGCGAGGTTCGGCAGAAGCAGCAGGTCATCGGCGTGCCGAAGGTACTCGACCAGGGTGATCGGACCGATGTCGAGATCGCCGGCCACCAGGTCGTGGCTGAGCTTGTCGGGCGTGTCCTTGCGCAGGTCGACGTCGAGCAGCGCGCCGGAGCGCATCAGCCCCCAGTAGATCGGCAGGCAATTGAGGAACTGAATGTGCCCAACCCGGGGTCGTCCGGCGCCATCGCTCATGACCTCGACGCTATCCCCTCCTCGATCGCCTCCACCGCGCGCGGCACTTCCGGGTGGCTCACATCGCAATCCACTCTCCGGGCCGATCGCCCGCCGGCCTTGGCCTCGGCGACCGGTGAGCCGGCCTCGGCGACCGCGGTGTCGGCCTCGGCGACCGGCTTGCCGGCTCGGATGACGATCGGGAGGGCGATCAGGGACACCAGGAGGCCGAGGGCGCCCGCCCCGGCGACCAGCCACCTCGGGTCGAACCGCTCGACGAGGGGCCCCGCGGCCAACAGACCGATCAGGGCAGCCGCCTGGACCGCGGCGGAGACCACGGCGAACGCGCGGCCGTGGGCGGCAGCGGGGGCACGATCGGCGACGATCACCATGACGAAGACGTTGATACCGCCGTTGCACACGCCGCCGGCTATCCACAGCGGGATCAGCCAGAGGGCGTCGCCGACCACGAGGGCGCCGAGCGCGGGTGCGCACGAGCCGGCCACGACCCAGAGCAGGGCCGGGACGGTGATGCGGCGGCGCGGGACGCGGGCGAACAGGACGCTGCCGATCAGCATGCCGAGCGGCCAGGCCGCGGTGACCAGGCCATAGACCGTGGTGGAGGCGTCCAGCGTGTCGCGGATGAAGAAGACCTCGACGACGTTGACCGCGCTCACCCCGGCCACGACCGCGGCCAGCGCGCCGATCATGACGGTGAGCGTGCGGTCGTCGCGGACGCGGTACCCCACCGACATTTCCGAGATATCGCCGGACGGGCGATGTTGGCGTCTGGTGCGGACGGCGAGGCCGGCCACCACCAGGGCCAGGTAGCTGGCCGCGTCGAGCAGCAGCGGGACGCGGGGGCCGACCTGGCCGACGAGGATGCCGGCCAGGGCCGGGGCGACCAGCATGCCGATCACGCCGGCGGTCTGGTTGAGGCCGCTCGCCCGGGCGAGATTCTCCGGGCGAACCGTCCGCGGGATCAGCGCGGAGATGGTCGGCTGGGTCACGGCCAGGCCGCAGGCGAGCAGCGCGACCAGGCCGATCATCGCGACCGGCTGCCGGGTGAACGCGAGGGCCAGGCTGATCAGCGCCTGGGCGACGCCGGCCGCGACCAACACGACGCGGCTGTCCACCCGGTCGGCGATGCGGCCGGCGAGTGGGGCGACCAGGGCGAGCGGCAGGCTAGCGGCCACCAGCAGCCCCGAGACGGCCAGACCGCCGTGGCCCGCCTGCTGCAGAACCAACGCGAGGGTGGTGGCGGCAAGGAAGTCGCCGCAGACCGAGACGGCCCGGGTGATCGCGAGCAAGTAGACGTCGGGCCAACGCTCACTTGGCCAACGCTCATCGCCAGATGTGAAGGACATACTTCGAAAGTATTCCTTCACATCTGGTTCGCGCAAGCCCCTGCTCTAAACCTCCGGTATCGCCGAGTAGCTGACCGTCACTCGCCGCGCGCCCGCCGGCGGATCCGCCTGCCGCTCCCGCATCTGGTACGGCTCGACCAGCTCACGCACCTTGTCGTTGATCTGCCGCAGCTCTTCCGAGGTCACCAGCAGCCGTTGCCCCATGATCGCGCTGACGTCCCGCCACTCCGCCGGCTCCTGCGCCTGCCGCGACAGCCACTCCCGCGTACGAGCCTGGTCGCGATGCAGGTAGAGGTCCACCAGCGCCTCGGTGGCGGGCAGCGACCCGGGCTCGTCGAAGTCAGGATCGATCCGCAGCGAATGCGTCTTGCCCCGCCACAGCCGCTCTCGCCCGTCGCCCCGGCTCGGCGCCTGCTCGACCAGGCCATACTTGGCGAGCTCGCGCAGGTGATAGCTGGTCGCGCTCGGCGAGAGCCCCACCATCCCCGCCACCTGGGTAGCCGTAACCGACTCCCCGGTGTCGTTCAGATACTCGACGATCTCGATCCGCGCCGGATGCGCGAGGGCCCGCATGACCCGCGGATCCGCGATCCGCATCCCGTCACTCTCGCCACGCCCCTCAGCCATACACCCCATTCTGGTGCTCGCCGAGGTCCCACTAAAGATCGAGGTCGAAGGCGGCCTCGATCGCCCGGGCCAAGGCCTCCTCCTGCGCGGGTGGGAGATAACCGATGAGCTTGCCGATCGCGCTGCGTGGCACCGTGACAATGTTGTCGCACGAGACCACGGAGTCGTAATCCAAACCATTTGCCTTGCCGACCGGTACCTCCGTGGAAAGTCCGCGGACGGTGCTGGTGATCGGTGCGACCGTGACCGAGTTGAGGTAGGGCCGGACCTGCTCGCGGGTCAGGACGAGGACGGGCCGGGTCTTGTCGATCGCGGCGAGGTGAATCGGCCGCATCAGTCGAGATCGATCGGCTGCGAGCCGGCCCAGCCGGCAAGGTCGTCGAGGTCGTCGTGGCCGTCGGCCTCGGCAGCATAGATCGCGGCATCCCGCTCGGCGGCGGCACGGCGACGCTCCCGCTGAAGGGCGCGGGCCACCACCACGGCCTGGAGACTCCGCGTCGACGAAAATCGGTGGAGGAGGATTTGCCGCGGGCGTAACGTGGAGGGCCGCTTGACGGCCGTGGTGAGCATGCACCGCAGCGGACGTCGTCCCGCGCCGATGGCCGGTGACCGGTCTCGGGTACGCGAGCAGCCCGCGCAGCCTGTCTTGAGGATGGATCGTGTCTTCGTTTGATCTGGACACCGAGCTCTCGGCCGAACGCCGGCATCTCACCGAGTCGCGCGCCGCGCTGGCGCGGATGCGGGGTCGCGCCGAGGCCCTCTTCTCCGCCGGGGCCGAGGTGGCCGGCGATCCGTACGGCGCCGAGGCGCTCGGCCGGACGCTGTCGCGCCGGGTCGCCGAGCTCGCCGACGACCCGACCACGCCGCTGTTCTTCGGGCGCCTCGACATCGACGAGTCGTACTACGTCGGGCGGCGGCACGTCACCGACGACGCCGGCGAGCCGATGGTGCTCGACTGGCGGGCGCCGCTGTCGCGCTCGTTCTACCGGGCCAGCGTGCGCGACCCGCAGGGGGTGTCGACCCGGCGCCGGTTCGGGTTCGTCAAGGGTGAGCTGACCAGCTTCGAGGACGAGCATCTCGACCGCGGCGAGGAGCTGGGCACCAAGAGCCGCATCCTGACCGCCGAGATCGAGCGGCCGCGCGTGGGGCCGATGCGCGACATCGTGGCGACCATCCAGCCCGAACAGGACGAGCTGGTACGCGCCGAGCTGGCCGACTCGATCTGCGTGCAGGGCGCGCCGGGCACCGGTAAGACGGCCGTGGGCCTGCACCGGGCCGCCTATCTGCTCTATCTGCACCGGGAGCGCCTGCGCCGGTCGGGGGTACTGATCGTCGGGCCTAACACCGCCTTCCTCTCGTACATCTCGGCGGTCCTGCCCGCGCTCGGCGAGGTCGAGGTGCAGCAGGCCACGGTGGACGACCTGATCTCGCGGCAGCCGGTGCGCGCGGTCGACAGCGAGGCGGCGATCCTGGTCAAGCACGACGTGCGGATGGCCGAGGTGCTGCGCAAACTGCTCTGGTCGCGGCTGGCCAAGCCGACCGAGCCGATCATGGTGTCGGACGGGAGCTATCGCTGGCGGATCGACCCGGAGCCGCTGCGCCGGATCGTGGACGAGGCCCGGCGGGAGGATCTCCCGTACGCGGTGGGCCGGGAGCGGGTGCGAGCCCGGGTGGTGGGTCTGCTGCAGCGCCAGTCGGAGTACCGCACCGGCAACTCGCCGGGCGAGGGCTGGCTGCGCAAGATGAGCAAGGTCGCCCCGGTCACCACGTTCCTCGACACGGCCTGGCCGGCCGCAACCCCGGAGCAGCTCGTCGTAGAAATACTGGTAAATCCAGAAAAGTCGGGCGGGGTGCTCAGCGAGGAGGAGCAGGCGGCAATACGGTGGGTCAAGCCGCCCAAAACGGTCAAATCCGCAAAGTTCAGCGCCGCCGACCTGATATTGATCGACGAAGCCGCCGGGCTCATGGAAAGGGAGAGCAGCTTCGGCCACGTGGTGGTCGACGAGGCTCAGGACCTCTCCCCCATGCAGGCGCGAGCGATAGCCCGCCGCAGCGAGCACGGCTCGATAACTCTCCTGGGCGACCTGGCTCAGGGCACGGCCCCGTGGGCCGCCGCGGACTGGCGCGACACCCTCGGACACCTCGGGAAGCCGGACGCCAGCGTCGTCCCGCTGACCGTGGGCTTCCGCGTCCCGGCCGTCGTGGTGGCCCTGGCCAACCGCCTTCTCCCGGCCCTGGAGGTCGACGTCCCCGAGGCGGTCTCGCTCCGCCGCGACGGCGATCTCTCGATCATCCCGGTCGGCGACCCGCGTGCGCTCGACGCCGAGACCCTGGTCGAGGTGACCGCCGCCCTGGAGCACGAGGGCTCGGTGGCGGTGATCGCCGCCGACACCGCGATCGACCGGCTCCGCGCGCACCTCACGGCGGCCGGCATCGAGAGCGCGACCCCCGACGACGTCGAGGCCGAGGCGCGCGTCACGCTGGTGCCCGCGACGGTCGCCAAGGGCCTCGAGTACGACCACGTGATCGTCCATGAGCCGGCCGACATCGTCGCCGCCGAGACGCGCGGGCTCAACCGCCTCTACGTGGTGCTCACTCGGGCCGTCTCGCGGCTGTCCGTCGTACACGCAAAGCCTTTGCCACAAGCTCTCACTCCGGCAGCGGCTTGACCCACCGCGACCAGTCCGTCTGGCGGCGATAGCCGCCGGCGGACCACACACCGTGCGCGTCGGCGTTGCCGTCGAGCACCATCGCGTCGGCGCGGGTGCCGCCGAAGACCCGGAACCGCTCCTCGGCGACCGCGATGAGCCGCCGCCCGATCCCCTCGCGGCGGCGGTGCGGCGCGACCGCGAGCCGGTAGAGGTGGCATCGCCAGCCGTCCCAGCCGGCGATGACCGTGCCCACGATCTCGTCGCCGTCGACCGCCACCAGCAGTGCGTCCGGATCGCGCAGGTGCAGGGCGGCGAGAGCGCCCCGAGTGTCGGCCGGGCGGTTGTCGTTCTCGGCGGCGTCGCGCCAGAAGGCGAGGACGGCGTCGAGCTCGTCGGCAAGGGCGGGCCTGATCATCACGCTCCGAGCCTAGCCAACTTTATGACACAAACCTCTTTGACTTTGTGTTGTAAAGTTCTTTGTGTGGAATCCGATGACGACAAACCCCTGGCCAGCCCGGCCGACTCGCTCGCCCTGATCGCCCAGGAGCGCGCCAACCTCGAGCGCGACCTCACCCCCGACCCGCGCTGGATGTTCTGGCCGTGGGGCTTCGCCTGGCTCCTCGGCTTCGGCCTGTTCTTCCTGCGCTTCGGCCCCGACGGCCGGGTCTTCGTCGACCTGCCCGAGTGGCTGCCGTTGACCGTGCTGTCGCTGTCGTTCATCGCCGCCGGCCTGATCACCGGCATCGCCGGCGGCCGGTCCGCCATGCAGACCCGCGGCCCGTCCTCCCGCCAGGGCCTGATGTACGGCCTGACCTGGTCGATCGCCTTCACCGGCATGGGCATCCTGTTCGCGCAGTACGGCGACGCCCTGCCCGACGACCGGCTCGGCCTGCTCTGGGCCGGCGGCATGGTGGCCCTCACCGGCGCGCTGCACATGGCCGGCGGCGCGATCTGGAACGATCGCCAGCTTTTCATCCTGGGCGCCTGGACCAGCGTGATCAACGTGGCCGGCATCCTGGTCGGTCCCGGCTGGCACTCGCTGATCGTGGCGCTCGGCGGCGGCCTCGGCATGATCCTGGCCGGCCTGCTCGGTTGGCTGAGGCTGCGATGAGCGATGGCACCGAGCTCGACCCGGTCATCCACGCCCAGGCCCGGCTGCGGGTGGTCTCCGCCCTGTCGGTCCTGCGCGAGGAGGACAAGGTCACGTTCCCCCGCCTGCAGGAGTCGCTGCGGATGACCGCCGGCAACCTCTCGGTCCACCTGCGCAAGCTCGAGGACGCGGGATACGTCGAGGTCACCAAGACCCACCAGGGCCGCACGCCGGCCACGTTCGTCCGGCTCACGCGCCGCGGCCGGCTCGCCTTCGAGGAGTACCAGGAGGCGTTGCGCGCCCTGCTCAACCCCACCTCACCATCGACATCGTCGGAGGAGACACTGTGATGCTCGCCCGGGCCATCGAGGTCACCCGCCGTTACGGCGACACCGTCGCGCTCGACCGCGTCTCGCTCGACATCGCGCCCGGCGAGCTCGTCGGCCTGCTCGGTCCCAACGGCGCCGGCAAGAGCACGCTGCTGAGCCTGCTCACCGGGGTGCGTTCGCCCAGCTCGGGGCGGGTCGAGCTGCTCGGCGGCGACCCACGCCGGCCGGCCGCCCGGCACCATCTGGGCGTCACCCCACAGGAGACCGGTCTGCCCGCCTCGCTTCGCGTCGGCGAGGTCGTCGATTTCGTACGACGTCACTACCCCGAGCCGCTTCCCCGCGACCAGGTGCTCGGCCAGTTCGGGCTGACCGATCTCGTACGCCGTCAGACCGGCGGATTGTCCGGCGGCGAGAAGCGGAGGGTCGCCGTGGCCCTCGCCTTCGCCGGGCGCCCGCGGATCGTCTTCCTGGACGAGCCGACGACCGGGCTCGACGTCGAGGCCCGCCGGTCGCTGTGGGACGGCATCCGCGAGTTCCACGCCGGTGGCGGCACGGTCGTGCTGACCAGCCACTACCTGGAGGAGATAGAGGCGCTGGCCCGGCGGGTGGTGGTGATCGGGGGTGGCCGGGTGCTGGCCGACGACACCGTGTCGGCCGTACGCGGCCTGGTCGCCGTTCGCCGGGTCAGCCTGACATCCCCCGTACCGCTGCCGGTTTTGCCTGGTCTGAGCGGAACCGACCGCGAGGGTGACCGATGGCACCTGGTCACGCCCGATTCGGACCGTCTGGTTCGCGACCTGGTCGCGGCCGACGTGCCCTTCACCGACCTGGAGGTTCGCCCGGCGTCGCTCGAGGAAGCCTTCCTGACCCTGACCGAGCGCTCCGTGGAGGAATCGTGTCTTCTCTCGTCCTGACCAACGCCCGCTTCCAGCTGATCGAGACGGCGCGCACGCCCATCGCCGTGATCGGCAGCGCGTTCTGGCCGGCCGCGTCGATGCTCGCGTTCGTCGTGCCGTTCGCCGGCAGCGATCCGGTCGCCGCGACCTACGCGACGGCTTCGATGGTGACCTTCGCGGTGATGAGCACCAACCTTTTCCAGTACGGGGTGGGAGTCGCCGACGATCGAGTGCAGCCGTGGGAGCCGTACGTCCGCACGCTGCCCGCCGGAGCTCTTCCGCGCTTCGCCGGACGACTCCTCTCCGGCCTCGCGCTGATGGCGTTCTCCCTGCTCCCGGTCGTGCTGATCGCCGCGTTCCTGACCGCGGCCACAGTGTCGCCGCTCGCCTTCCTGACCGCGATCGGGGTGACCGCGGTGATCTCGGTGCCGTTCATCCTGATGGGCCTCGCGATCGGGTACTCGATGCCGCCCAAGGCCGCGGTCGTGGTCGCGCAGGTGCTGTTCTTCCCGCTCGCGTTCGCCGGCGGCCTCATGACCGCGCCCGGCGGCGCTCCCGGCTTCGTCGAGGACCTCGCGCCCTACCTGCCGACCGGCGCCTCGGTGCGGCTGATGTGGGCGGCGGTCGGCGACTATCCGCTGCACATGGGCTCGGTGCTGTCCCTGATCGCCTGGATTGTCGCGCTCGCCGGGGTGGCGCTATGGGCCTATCGACGGGACGAGGGTCGCCGGTTCAGCTAGAACATCGACACTTAAGCCCAACCAAAGACACACGGTGCGACGATGCCGAGATGACCGCATCGACGCCCGGCTTTCCTACCTGGGTGGACTTGGGAACGGCCGATCTCGGGGATGCGAGGCGCTTTTACCCTGAGTTATTCGGCTGGAGCTACGAGGACGACGGCTCCTACACCACGTTCCTGCTGAACGGGCGGCCGGTGGCCGGGGCGGGGCCGCTCTTCGGCGAGGGGCAGCCGACGGCCTGGAGCACCTACATCGCGACCAACGACGCCGACATGGTCGCGGCCCGGGTCGCGGCCAACGGCGGCAAGGTGCTGGTGCCCCCCTTCGACGTGCACGACCAGGGCCGGATGGCGGCGTTCCTCGACCCGGGCGGCGCACCGTTCAGCGTCTGGCAGGCGGGCACGATGCAGGGGGCGGCGGTCTTCGACGTGCCGGGCTCGCTGACCTGGAACGAGCTGAACACCCGAAACCTGGACGAGGCGCACGCCTTCTACGGCGGGGTCTTCGGCTGGCAGTTCCGCCACAGCTCGATCGGCGAGGTGCCCTACCTGGTCGCCAAGCTGCACGAGACCGCCATCTGCGGCATACAGCCCATGACCGCCGAGGCCTGGCCCGCCGACGTCTCCCCACACTGGATGGTCTATTTCGCGGTCCACGACTGCGACCGTTCGACGGAGCACGCCCTGGCGTTGGGCGGCCGGGTGCTGTTTGCGCCGGCAAGCCTGTCGATCGGGCGCTACTCCGTGCTGGCCGACCCGCAGGGCGGCATGTTCGCGGTCCTGGCGAGCAACCGCTAGTCCGGCGAGTACATGGCGGTGGGAATCAGCCGGATTTCCGGAATGGCGCTCGCCCGCTGCTCGGGCGTCGCGTCGAACGGCAACGGCACCACGGTCTCCGGAATCCCGACCCGGTCCAGGAAGATGCCGTTCCGGCCGAGGTCGCACCAGACCGTAACCGACCCGATCCGGCTTCCCGGACGCCCGTAGTAGGTGAGGTGGAGGCGCCCACCGTCCCCGTCCGGGCACGGCGCATCATGCCCGTCACGCAGCCGGGCGTACGCCTCGAACCACGCCTCCCAGACGCGCTCGGCCTCGGTCATCTCCGGCATCCGGAGTCACTCCCCTTCCCGCAGGTGGGCATGCTCCTGCCACCATCGTTCCTCATACTCGTACGCCCGGCCCTCGTAGGCGATTCGCGCGCTCTCCTCCCACGGAAACTCCATGCCACGGCGTAGTTCGTCGAGGTGGAAACGCTCGTGCGCGAGCGTGCGTGCCAGCTGCTCCTCGTCCAGGAAGGCGTCGCGGGCGAGCGTGATCTGACCGTCGGGCAGGGTCGCGCCGTAGAACTCGCGGCCGGGCCCGCCACCCCGGCGCAGCTTGTCGAGGGAGAAGGTGACGCCCTCCATGTCGATGCCGTACTTCTCGGCGACCGCCAGCACATTCTCGCGGCTCATCAGGATCTTCGTCCCGTTGCGGACGATGCCGTCGCCCGAGCGATACAGCCCCTCCGCCCCGCCGGTCGATCGCAGGCGTGCGATCAGGTCGTCGGCGATCACGCGGAGATTCCGCAGACTCGAGATCAGGTCCTTGAGCCACCGCGAAATCCGAGCCGCCCACGAGGCGCACAACGTCGCCACCTGCTCGACGACGACCGGCGTCGCGGTGCCCAGCGATGCGATCAGTTCGCCGGCATAGGCGATCAGTCGGGCCACGACGGCAGCGACGGCGTCGCGGACCATCGTCCGTACCGTGGCGATCAGCAGGCCGGCGCCCTCGGTGATCAGAGCCATCGTGTCCGACGCGGCGGCCAGCGCTCGGAGCGACTCCTCCCGCCGGGCGACCCAGCCGCGGTACGCCTCCGATGCGGCGCCCTCCCACTCACCCAGGTCGAGTCGGACCGCACGCATCAGGTCGTCGGAGTCCGCGCGGAGGGATCCGGCCACGTTCCGCCACGTCTGCGCTTGGCCGGCGATCGCGCCCGGGTCTCCGGCCAGCCAGTCGAGTGCCTCGGAGAGCGGCTTCACATGCTCGATCAGCCACGCTATGCCGTACTGAAGAAGCGCTCCGACCGGATCGGAGACCACCGATAGCGCGTCCAGCCCGGCACCGACCCCGCCCAGCGTGCTCTCCACCCAGCTGCGGTCGCGAACACCCTTGGCGATCAGCTCGATGTCCTCGGCGAGCCAGACGCCCGCCCAGGCCGACGGTGGATGTCCGGCCGGCGAAGCGACAAGCGGGTTCGTGGTCATCCGATCCGACACCTCCCGTCGGATTCGCACGCTAGTACGACATCGCCAGTCATCGATCTTGCCGACCGCTGGGCGCTGCCCGCCGACCGCTCGCGGCCCGGAACGGGTAAGCGCTTGCCCCATTCCATTGATGAGTGTCACTGTGTTGCCAACGGGCCGTCTCCCCGCGGCGTTCTTTTTCAGTGTGTCGGGAGACGATCATGGTTCGCTGGCTTGCTTCGGTGGCTTTGCTGGTTCCGTTGCTGGTGGGAGCGTCGGCCGCGGCGGCGTCCGGGCCGGCCTGCGCGGCGACTGCCGACGCCCCGCCGGCCGTGGCCGCGGCCGGGCCTACGGTGTGGCTGGCCGGGGACTCGACGATGGCCAACCCGAGTGCCGCCTGCCCGGTGGGATGGGGCAGCCAGTTCGGGGCGCTGTTTCAGTCCGGGGTGACGGTCAACAACCGGGCCGTCGCGGGGCGCAGCATTCAGACGTGGCTGTATGAGGGCAACGTGACCGGCACCAAGAACTCGAGCGGTGAGTGTGTGCTCAGCTCGACGACGTACTCGACGCGGTGGCAGGAGATGCTCGGCGGGATGAAGGCCGGTGACTACCTGGTCGTGCAGTTCGGCATCAACGACGGGGACACCAACTGCCCGCGGCACGTCGGCACGGCCCGGTACCAGCAGCTCATGACGATGATGGCGCAGGCGGCGCTGGCCCGGGGCGCCCATCCGATCCTGCTCACCGCCGTCGCCGCCATCACCTGCTCGGGCAGCGCCGCGGTCAAGAACCGGGGCTTCGTCACGCAGACGACCGCGGCCGGCTCGGCGACCGGCTCGCCGGTCATCGACCTGCAGACACTGAGCGTGAACCTCTACAACAGCCTTCATTTCTGCCCGAACAACGGCAACTACTCGACCGGCGCGGTGGGCGCATTCTTCTGCAACGACCACACCCATTTCGAGGCGTACGGGGCGCAGCAGGTCGCGAAGCTCGTGGCGACGGCACTTCGCAACCAGGGCATCCCGCTCGCGGCGTACCTCAAGTAGCTCAAGTAGCTCATGTAGCCCGTACCGGGACCACGAGTGGGCCGTGATCACCCTCGATGACCCGGACCCGCACCCGGTAGTGCTTGGCCAGGTTCGCCTCGGTCAGCACCTCCCGGGGTGGGCCGGCCGCGACGACCGTGCCGCCCGCGAGCAGGACCATCCGGTCCGCGTACTCCCCCGCGGTCGTCAGGTCGTGCATCGTCGCGAGGACGGTGAGCCCGCGCTCGGCCCGCAACCGGTCGACGAGCTCGAGCACCTCCTGCTGGTGTCCGATGTCGAGGGCGCTGGTCGGCTCGTCGAGCAGCAGGATGCGCGCGCCCTGGGCCAGCGCCCGCGCGAGAAAGACCCGCTGCCGCTCGCCCCCGCTCAGCGTGTCGAGCCGACGCCCCGCGAACCGCCGGAGGTCGAGCTCGCCCAGCACGTCGTCGACCACGGCCAGGTCGGCGCCCGACTCACGCCCAAGCGGTGGGACATAGGGGGTACGCCCCAGCAGCACGTAATCGAAGACGCGCATGGCGGGCGGCACGACCGGCGACTGGGCCACGATCGCGACGGTCTTGGCCCGCTCGCGCCGCTGCAACTTGTCGACCGCCACGCCGTTCAGCTCGACGAGTCCCTGAAACGGCAGCAGCCCGCCGATGGCCCGGAGCGCCGTCGACTTCCCGGCGCCGTTCGGCCCGATGATCGTCACCCACTCGCCCGGCCCGACGTCGAGGTCGACCCCGTCCACGATCAGCGTCTTCTCGAGCCACACCTTCAGCCCGGCCACCGCGATGGCGCGTTCGCCGGGTGGGTCGCCGGTCATGGGGCGGCCGTTCGGGTCGTACGCAGGACGACGATGAAGAACGGCGCCCCGAAGAAGGCCGTCACCACGCCGATCGGGATCTCCGCCTGGCCGCCGGCCGTGCGGGCCAGCAGGTCGGCCAGGGCCAGGAAGGCGGCCCCGAACAGGACGGAGAGCGGGAGGATCGAGCGGTAACTCGGCCCGGCCAGCAGGCGCATCGTGTGCGGGACGATGATGCCGACGAAACCGATCAGTCCCGACACCGAGACGGCCGCGGCCGTGCCCAGCGACGCCGCGATGATGAGCAGGTAACGGCTGCGCTGCGGATGCAGGCCCAGCCCGGTCGCCTCCTCGTCGCCGACGGTGAGCACGTCCAGCTCGCGGCGCTGGGACAAGACGATCGCACCGGTGACCGCCGCGTACGGCAGGACCAGCAACACGTCGTGCCAGCCGGCGGTGGCGAGGCGGCCCAGCAGCCACGAGTACACCTCACGCAGGGTGTCGACGTGGCGCTGCATCACGTACGTCTGGGCGGCCGCCAGGAACGACGAGACCGCGACCCCGGCCAGGATCAGGGTGGCCGGCGAGCGGTCACGTCCGCCGGCCGCGCCGAGGAGCCAGGTGAGCGCCACCGCGATGAGCGCGCCCACGAAGGCCGCCACCGGTACGCCGAACGGCAGGTTGACGGTGGCGTCGCCCGTGGTCGAGCGGAAGGCGATCACCGCGGTGACCCCGAGGCCGGCGCCCGCGGCCACCCCGAGCAGGTGCGGATCGGCCAGCGGGTTGCGGAAGACGCCCTGGTAGGCGGCGCCTGCCAACGCCAGCATGGCGCCGACGATCAGACCCAGCACCACACGCGGCAGACGCAGCTCGAGGAGGATCGCCACCTCGCGCTCCGAGAGCCCGCTGTGCAGGCGTACGCCCGGAATGAGATTGAGAAGCTCGGCCGCGACGCCCGCGGGAGGAAGCTGGACCGAGCCGAAGGCGAGGCCCGCGACCAGCGCGACCAGCACCGCGAGAATGCCCCCCGCCAGCCAGGCCGGCCTCAGGCCGGCGGGCCGCACCACCCTCTCCGCCGGCTGCGCCTCGCGCAGGCCAGAGGTCACGCCGGGACCTTGGCCACCGCATCGGCGACAGATTGCACAAGATCGACCGTACGCGGACCCCAGCGCGACGCGATGTCGTCGTCGAGCGGGAAGATCTGGCCGGCCTTGACCGCGGTGATCGTGTTCCACCCGGAGCGGGCCGCGACCGTCTTCGCCGACTGCTGGCAGCACTTGTTGTCGGCCAGGAAGATCGTGTCGGGGTTCGCCTTGATCAGCGCTTCCGCGGAGAGCTGCGGGTAGCCGCCCTTGGCGCCGGTCGGGTCGGCGGCGTCGGCCACGTTGGTCATCCCGAACAGGCCGAAGATCGACCCGATGAACGTCTTCGAGGTGACCGAGTAGAGCGTCGGGTCGAGCTCGTAGTAGTAGCTCAGCGGCTTGGTACGGGCCGGCACGCCCTTGACGATCTTGTCGATCTCGGCGGTCATCTGCTGGTGCAGCGCCTCGGCCTCGGCCTGGTGCCCGGTGAGCGTGCCGAGCTGACCGATCTCCTTGTACGTGCCGTCCATGCTGGTCGCGGCCGGCGTCAGGTAGACCGGGATCTTGAGCTGGCCGAGCTGCGCCACGATCTTGTCGGTGTCGTCGGAGAGCACCACGAGATCGGGGTTCTTGGCCGCGATCGCCTCGGCGTTCGGCTTGAAGCCGGACAGGTCGGTCTTGGGCGCGTCGGCCGGATAGTTCGACTGGTCGTCGACGGCCACCACCTGCGAACCAGCCCCGATCGCGAAGAGCATCTCGGTGCCGGACGGCGTGAGCGAGACGATCCGCATGGGCCGCGCATCGAGGGTCAGGTCGCCGACGGTGACCGGATAGGACGCCGCACTCGCACTGGCGCCGGTCGTCGGCTGCGACGTGGTCGTCTTGTCGTCGCCTCCGCCGCAACCGCCCGCGAGCAGCAGGGCAGTAGTCGCCACCAGGGCGGTGAGCACGCGTTTCATCAGGACCTCCGGTCGGCCGGGCATGTGGTGCTTCGCCGACAGGAACCCGGATCGCCCGGCCCGCCCGCGAGGCGCCCCTCCCCGAGAGCGCTACGTCGCGACCGCGCCCAGGCGACCTGGCTCGTCCTCACCCGGAGGCATCACAGTTGCGGGACAGCGCCGGTTTCCCACCGGCTTCGCTGCGACGCGGTCACCCGCACGCTATCCCACCGTCGTACGCCCGCTGTCGGGCGCTCGACGTGCGCTCGAGGTCAGCCCCGCCGACTCTTCTCCTCGGCCTCGATCTCGGCCTCGGCGTCGTCGTCCGCGGCGACATCGGCGTCGGTGTGCGACGCGGCTCGATCGCCGGCCGCGGCGGCTTCCTCGTCGCCGGCCAGGGCGGCCCGCAAGCGCTCTTTTTCGGCCGTACGGCGGGAAGCCACGCTGGCCAGCTGCTCGCCCATCTGGTTGCGCCAGTCGGCGAGCAGGAAGTAGGAGAGGATGGCCGACCCGACGAGGGCGATCATCGCCTTGACGAGGATGTTCAGCGGGAGCGGCAGGAGCAGCACGAAGAGCAGCACGAACAGGCCCAGGCGGCCCAGCGTGTACTTGACTGCGGGACTCATTCTCATCTCCCTAACCCGCGCGGTGGCTCAACCACCGGAGGCCGTAGAACCAGATCAGGCAGTAGACGACCGTGCATGTGCCGGCCCCGGCCAGGCCGCCGGCCAGCGGAGGAAGGGCCGGGGTGACCAGGCCCGCGACGCTCAGGCCGGCGGCGACACCGAAGCCGGCGGCCAGCACGGCCACCACGACGCGGTACGGCCCGGCCTCGCGCGCGGCGCGGAACTCCTCGGTGAACAGCCACAGCGGGAGGATCAGCGCAATCCAGCCGCTCGTGTGGCCGAAGTCGGAGATCCTGGTCAGCGCCACGATCGCCTCGAAGGCCAGCAGCAGCACGGCGCCGATCACGAGCCCGGCCAGCGCGGTGCCGAGCAGATCGCCGATGGTGGCCAGGCGTCCGCTCGGGTCGCGGCGCGGGCGCCGCTCACTCTTTGTCTCGGTCATGACAAACCGAGGGTACGCCGTGCCGAAGTGTCCTCTTACGCCCAGACCTGCTGCGGCTCGCTGCGTCGCTCGGCGAGACTCGGCGCGGGGTCGTACTCGCGGACCACGGAGTACCTCGTGTCGCGCTCGACGGGCTGGAAACCGGCGTCCCAGATCAGGTGGAGCAGGTCGTCGCGGTGCATGGTGTGCGGCGTCCCGTACGAGTCGGCGTCGTGCGTGATCTTGTACTCGACCACCGAGCCGTCGAGGTCGTCGGCGCCGAAGTTCAACGAGAGCTGTGCGACCGACAGGCCGTGCATGACCCAGAAGCACTTGACGTGGGGCACGTTGTCGAACAGCAGGCGGGAGACGGCGAACGTCTTCAGCGACTCGGCGGGCGCTGCCATCGTCGTACGCGATTGAAGTCTGTTTCTGATCTTGCCGTCTTGTGAGTCGACAAAGTCGTGCTGGTAGCGCAGCGGGATGAAGACGGCGAAGCCGCCCGTCTCGTCCTGCAGCTCGCGCAGGCGCAGGACGTGATCGACGCGGTGCCGCGGTTCCTCGATGTGGCCGTAGAGCATGGTGGCCGGCGTATTCATTCCCTTCTCATGGGCGAGACGGTGGATGCGCGACCAGTCCTCCCAGTGGCAGTCGTGGTCGACGATGTGCTGACGGACCTCCCAGTCGAAGATCTCGGCGCCGCCGCCGGTCAACGACTCGAGACCGGCCTCCATCAGCTCGTCGAGGATCTGGCTCGCCGGCAGCCCGCTGATCTTTTCGAACCACTGGACCTCGGTGGCGGTGAAGCACTTGAGCTTGACCTCGGGCAGGGCGGATTTCAGCTCGCGCAGCACGTTGGGGTAGTAACGCCAGGGGAGGGTGGGGTGCAGGCCGTTGACGATGTGCAGTTCCGTCAGGCCCTCGCCCTCCATCTCCTTCGCCTTGCGCACGGCCTCGTCGATGCGCATCGTGTACGCATCCTTTTCGCCGGGTTTACGCTGGAAGGAGCAATAGGCGCAGCTTGCCGAGCAGACGTTGGTGAGGTTGAGGTGGCGGTTGACGTTGAACATCACCCGATCACCGTTCATCTCGGTGCGCTTGTGGTGGGCCAGGCGGCCGAGCCAGGCGAGATCATCGGACTCGTAGAGCGCGATGCCGTCCTCGCGGGTCAGCCGCTCACCGGCGTAAACCTTCGCCTCGAGCTCGCTTTTCAGCCCGGCATCCATCTGCGACCCCTTCCCGTTGCCTGGCGTTGAGACTACGTGCCACCTCCGACATGAAGGCGTGGGCCCAGGTCAGGCTGTCGTTCTCTTGATTCCCAGCCTTCTTTCACCTCCGATCAATCGACAGCCGTGTGAGCCATGCGGTAAGCCTTTAGGGGTACACCAAAGCGGTGGTGGATTATGAGAGACCCATCGCCACGGACGGGGAGCACATGGCGACAGCGCGACAGGCAGACCGGCGACACCGTTCGGCACGCCCCTGGTGGCGTCCGGCGGCGTATTCGGCTGCCGCGACGGCGGCCATCGCGGCCCTGTTCAACCCCATCCCCGCCTTCGCCGACCCGGGTGGCGCCGTGCAGGTGCCGGCCGCCCCCGTCGCGGTGCCCGACGTCGGCTCCCGTCCGATGGCGCTCGGCACGCTCGTGATGCCCGGGCAGGCCGCGTCCTCCGCTCCCGCGGTCACGACCATCCCCGGCGCCGCGAGCAGCCCGGTGCTTCAGCAGATCGAAAAAGGCCGCGCCGAGATCGCCACGATGGGCGACCAGCTGATCCAGCTCGGCTCCGACCGCGATCTCGCCAAGACCCAGCAGGGCGCCGCCCAGCAGAAATACGACCAGGCCGTCGACCTCATGCAGGAGGCACGCGCCGAGGCTGCCAGCGCCGCCGCACAGGCCATGATGGAGGCTGCCGCCCTGCCCCCCGGCTCGTACTCCGGTCTTGCCGGGCTGGACGACCTCGCCCGCCTGCAGCGCGGCGACGGCGGCACCTCGCAGGCCGCCGCGCGCCAGGTCGAGACCGCCGAGACGGCCGTCCAGCTGGCGCTCGACGAGAACGCGTTGGCCAAGCAGCACTACGACGACCTCGTCGCGAAATACACCACGCTCAACAAGCAGCTCACCAAGAAGCAGACGGCGCAGCAGACCCTCGAGCTCAAGAACGCCGACGCGCTGGCTGCCGCCGAGGCCACCGAGACCGCGACCGACAACGCGCTCGGCCAGCAATATCTCGCGGGCGCCGAGGCCGGCCGCGGTGCCGACCCCCGGGCCATGCAGGCCCTGCAGTTCGCGCTCGCGCAGCGCGGCGACCCGTACGTGTGGTCCGAAGAAGGCCCCAACGAGTACGACTGCTCCGGCCTGATGTACGCGGCGTACCACTCGGTCGGCTTCCCGCTCGAGCGCGTCTCCCGCGACCAGTACTGGCAGACCCATCTCAAGGTCGTCGACCGGTATTCGCTGCTCCCCGGTGACCTGCTCTTCTTCAGCTATTCGAACAGCTGGCGCGGCATCCACCACGTCGCGATGTACGCGGGCAACGGCTACATGGTCGAGGCCCCGCGCACCGGTCTCAACGTGCGGCTCGTTCCGGTCCGATGGTCGCGGCTGTTCCAGGCCACCCGGGTGTTCGGCTCCGTGCCCGGCGTCACCGAGGGTCCCGTGCTCGGCACGCCCGACCCGGAGGACCCGGAGACCACGACGCCCGACAACACGCCGAGCACCGGCACGACGACGGGCACGCCGAAGCCGTCGGCGACCACGACCACCAAGCCGACCTCGTCGCCGACCTCGTCGCCGACCTCGTCGCCGACCACCAGCACGCCGACCACGCAGCCGACGACGACCCAGCCGACCACGCAGCCCACGACCCAGCCGACGACCCAGCCCACCACCCCGGCCACCACGACACCGGCGACCCCCGATCCGCCCGCCCCCGACCCGACCACCACGTCGAGTGCCGGCGACTCGGGCGGCTCGAGCAACCCGGCGACCGTTACGACGAGCACCAGCTCGGCGAATGCGACGGAAGAGGCCACCCAGTCGGCTTCTTCGTCGAGTGCCTCCGGGTCGGCGTCCTCGTCCGCGGGTTGATCGGTTCGGTGGGTTGATCCGACCGGCTATCGTCCGCCGGGGCGGTAATGATCGCCTTTCCGGTGGTTAAGCACCGGCCGCGCGAGTGGCCGGGTTGGTGCCGGGTGCGCTGACGCGCGCGGATATGGCACGGTTAAGGCAGCGCCCGACGTCCCGGACCGTCGGCACGCGTCGGGAGGGTTCATGGAAGAGCGGCAGGCGACACCGGACGGCGACGGCACCAGGCCGGCCGCCGGTGACGACCAGGAGGCGTACGCCCCGCCGCCGCCCCCGGCCCCGGGCGCGCTCTGGGCCCCCTCCGGCGACAAGTCCGACTTTCCTGAAAAGCCGGGCAACGCTTCCGCCCCGGTCTCGGGCCCCGGCCGCACCCCCGGCTCGGTCAGCGCCTCCGTCCGCGTCCCGGGAATCACCAGCACGCCTCCTGCCGCGCCCGTTTCCGGCCCTGGTTCGGCCAACGCCTCCGCCCCGCGCTCAGTAAGTGCCTCCGCCCCGGTCTCCGGCCCCGGCTCGATCAGCGGCTCCGCCCCGGTCTCCGGCCCCGGCTCGATCAGCGGGTCGGCGCCCGTCTCCGGGCCCGGCCGTGTCCCCGGATCGGTAAGCGCCTCCGTGCCGGTCTCCGGCCCTGGCCGTGCGCCCGGCTCGGTCAGCGCCTCCGTCCGCGTCCCGGGGTCGATCAGCACGCCGCCGCCGTCCGCCCCGGTCTCCGGTCCCGGCCGGGTGACCGGCTCGGCCCGCCCGGTGAGCCCGCCGACGAGCCTGCCCCGCGGCGACCTCGTGCCCGAACTGGTCGACGACTCCTCCCGCCCGCTTCCGGACGCACCCGGCGCCGGCGCCGCCCGGGCCGCCGTGCCCGGCGCGATCAACCTCGACCCGGCCGCAGTCCGGGCCAACTCGTGGCCGAGCGGCGTCTACGGTGGCCGCCCCGCGGATTCGCCCGCGACCGAGAAGCCGGTCGTCTCCTCGACCTCGCTCGGCTCCGCCGCCGTGACGCCGTCGAGGTCCGCCGTTACCGCGAGCGACCCCGAGCCGGCCGAGCCCCCGCAGCCCGGCGACCCCACCCCCGGCGAGCCCAAGCCCACGGAGCCGCCGAGGCCCGGCGACCCGCGACCCCGCGACCCACGGCCCAGCGACCCACGGCCCAGCGACCCACGGCCTGGCGACCCACGGCCTGGCGACCCACGGCCTGGCGACCCACGGCCTGGCGACCCGCGACCCGGCGACCCGCGACCCGGCGATCCCCGACCCGGCGATCCCCGACCCGGTGACCCCCGACCCGGTGAGCCCAAGCCGACCGAGCCCGAGCCCGACGAGCCCGAGCCGTCAAGGCCGGAGCCTCCGCGCCCGGTCCCGGGTCCGCCGTCGCGCCCCGAGCCGTCGCGGCCCGACCCGACCCGGCCGTTCGAGCCCCCGGCGCCGTTCCCGGGCCCGCAGCCCGGTCCGTTCCCAGGCCCGCAGCCGGGCCCGTTCCCGGGCCCGACGCCAAGCCCCACGCCCGGCCCGGCCCCCACGCCGCCCGGCCCGCCGAGTCCGGTTCCGCCCGGCCCAGGCCCCACGCCCGGCCCAGGCCCCACGCCCGGCCCAGGCCCCACGCCCGGCCCAGGCCCAACGCCCGGCCCAGGCCCCACACCAGGACCCTTCCCACCCGGGCCGATTCCGCCCGGCCCCGGTCCGTCGCCCGTTCCGCCCGGCCCGGGCCCCTCGCCCGTGCCGCCAGGCCCCGGCCCGTCGCCGGTTCCGGGCCCGCCCGGCCCGAGCCCGGTTCCCGAACCGCCCGGCCCGAGCCCGGTTCCCGGTCCGCCGCAGCCGATCTTCCCGCCGCCGCCGAGCATCCCGCCGAGCACCCCACCTGCGGCTGCACGGTCCGGGGGCGGCTTCCCGGCGTACACGATGCCGTCCTCGACACCCGCCCACCCGGCGGCGAGCCCGCCGGCCAACCCGTTCGGGGTCGGCGGACCGGCGGCGGCCACCCAGCCTTTCGGCGCGAGTTCCACGCCGATCGCGCAGGTCACCCCGCCTCCGGCCTACCCGCCGGAGTTCGACCCGGCGGCCACCGCGGCCGTTCCGCAGCAGCGCGGCCTGGGCGGCACCCTCTACGGCACCGGCGACTATCCGTCGATCGACACGACAATGCCCGTCTCGACCAATCCGGTGGAGAATTCGGGCTCGCTTACCGGCCACATTTTGGCTCAGGGCTGGCGTGACGAGATCGTCGACCGCCGCCGGAGCAACATCAAGGTCGCCATCGCCATGCTCGTGGTGCTGGGGCTTCTGGTGACGGTGAGCCTTGTGTTCCTGCTCACGGCGGGCAACGCGTTCACCGACATGATCTCGAAGATGTTCAGCTGAGTTTGTCGTGCGGCTCGGCGCCGCCTACTCTTGCCAGGTTGCGCCGACGGGTGAGCCTGCCCACTACCGGCACGGAATGCGGTCGGCGTCCTAAACGTTGAGCCGTACACTTATGACAGTTGTTCACGCGGCGTGCCTTCACGGAGCATGCCACGGGCGTTCTTGCGGGCATTACAGCGGCCGGCTCATAGCAGCCGCGGCGGGCCATTCGCGAGCATGCGCCCCCGTAGAGAGGTTCTCTTGACCACTTTCGCTGACCCCAGCACGTTCCCGTCCGTTTTCGAGACCCCCGGTTCTGACGACGCCCCCACCCCGGTCGACGCCCCCGTCGAGGCCGTGGACGCTCCTGCGCAGGTCGAGGCCGTCGACACTCCCGCCGAGGCCATTGACGCTCCCGTCGAGGTCACGGCGAAGAGCTTCGGTGACCTGGGCATCTCGCCCGAGCTCGTCCGCGTGCTGACCCGCGAGGGCATCACCATCCCGTTCGAGATCCAGGCCGCGACCATGCCCGACGCGCTGGCCGGCCGCGACGTTCTCGGCCGCGGCCAGACCGGCTCGGGCAAGACCCTGGCGTTCGGGCTGCCGCTGCTCACCCGGGTGGCCGAGGGTGGCCGTGCCCGGCCGCACCACCCCAAGGCCCTGATCCTGGTGCCGACCCGTGAGCTGGCCATGCAGGTGGCCGACGCGCTGCAGCCGCTCGGCCGCGCCGTCGGCGTCTTCCTCAAGACCGCCGTCGGCGGCGTTCCGTACGACCGCCAGATGGACGCGCTGCGTCGCGGCGTCGAGGTGATTGTGGCCACGCCCGGCCGGCTCGGCGACCTGATCGAGCGCGGCGCCTGCAACCTGGACGACGTCGAGATCACGGTGCTCGACGAGGCCGACCAGATGGCCGACATGGGCTTCCTGCCCGAGGTCACCGACCTGCTGTCCAAGACGCCGGAGAAGGCGCAGCGCCTGCTCTTCTCGGCCACTCTCGACGGTGACGTCGATGCCCTGGTCAAGCGCTTCATGCACGACCCGGTGACGCACTCGACCGCGCCGGCCGAGGCCAGCGTGTCCACGATGGACCACCACCTGCTGCTGATCCCGCCGCCGGAGAAGTTCCCGATCACCGCGGCGATCGCCAACCGCGAGGGCAAGACCATCGTCTTCGCCCGTACGCAGATGGGCGTCGACCGTCTGGTCGAGCAGCTCCGCCAGGTGGGTGTCCGCGCCGGCGCGCTGCACGGTGGCAAGACCCAGCGCGTACGCACCCGCACCCTCGCCGAGTTCAAGGAGGGCCGCACCAACGTCCTCGTGGCGACGGACGTCGCGGCCCGGGGCATCCACGTCGACGGCATCTCGCTCGTCGTGCACGTGGACCCGCCGAAGGACCCGAAGGACTACCTGCACCGGGCCGGTCGCACGGCGCGGGCCGGCGAGTCGGGCGCGGTGGTGACGCTGGTTCTGCCCAAGCAGCGGCGCACCACCCAGGCCATGATGAGCAAGGCCGGTGTCTCGCCGGCCGAGGTGCGGGTCCGGCTCGGTGACGAGAAGCTGGCCGAGATCACCGGCGCGCGTCAGCCGTCGGGCGTCCCGGTGGTGGAGGAGCCGGAGCCGCGTCGCGAGCGGCCGCGCGGTCGTTTCGGCGACCGTCCGCAGCGCTCGTACGGCGACCGGCCGCAGCGCACCTACGGTGACCGTCCCCGCGGGGAGCGTACGGGCGGTGACCGTTCCTACGGTGACCGTCCGCAGCGGTCCTACGGTGACCGTCCGCAGCGCACGTACGACGATCGTCCGCAGCGCAGCTTCGACGACCGGCCGCCGCGCTCGTATGACGACCGGCCTCAGCGAGGCGACCGCCCGACCGGCGACCGCTCGTTCGGCGACCGCCCGACCGGCGACCGCCCGACCGGGGACCGTACCTTCGCGGACCGCCCGCGTGGCGACCGCGGCGCCGGGGGCTTCACCGGCCGCAACGGCGAGCGGACCGGCGGTTTCCGCCGGGACAACCAGCGGAACGACCGCCGCGACGGCACCTCGGGCCGATTCGGCGCCCGCCCCGCGCGTACATTCTGATCGAATTTGATGAAGCCCGGCACTCGCGTGCCGGGCTTCATGCTTTTCACCGGCGGATCGGTCGGGTAGAGGTAGAGCCATGTCGCCGCTGCCTGCATCGCTGTTCTGGGAACGACGGGACACCTCCGGGTCCGAGCACGCGCTCGTCGACGCCCGCGGTGGTCTCTATGCCCGAGGGACCGTTCTCGCGATCGACCCGATTCCCTTCACCTGCCGATACGAGCTGCGGACCGAGCCCGGCTGGTCCACCGCCCACATCGACGTCACCGCCGAGGGCGCCGGCTGGGTGCGCAGCGTGCGCCTCGAGCTGGCGGCCGGGCGGTGGCGCGCCACGACCGCCGAGCAGGGTAACCTCGACGCGGTGCTGTCGGCCGCCGGCCATGCGGGCGCCGGGCTGCCGGGCATCGAGGACCCCGATCAGCTGTACGGGGCGTACGACGTCGACCTCGGCGGCTCACCGCTGACCAACACGCTGCCGATCCGCCGTCTCGGCCTGCTCAAGGCCGAAGCGGGCGTGTCGCACCGGATCAGCGCGGCCTGGGTCCTCGTGCCCAGCCTCGAAATCGTCCAGGCCGACCAGATATACACCCCGCTCGGCGACAACCGCATCCGCTACGCCAGCGAGACGTTCAGCGCGGAACTGACGGTCGACGACGAGGGCTTCGTGGTCGATTATCCAGGCCTGGCCCGCCGGGTTCAGTAAATCTCACCCCAGGCCGGGCTGCGGGCGGTTCTCCCACTTCGTCGACAGCGCGATCGCCGTACGCGTGGAGGCCACCCCCGGCGTGCGGTTGATCCGCACGATGAGCTGCTCGAGCTCGGCGATCGTGCCGACCCGGACGATCAGCTGGTACGACTCCACCCCGGCCATGAAATAGCAGCTCTCGACCTCGGGCATGGCTCGCACCGCGGCGAGCACGTCATCGGTGTCGGCACCGGAGTCCTCGATGATGCCGATGAGCGCGGTCACCCCGAGGCCGAGCGCCTCGTGGTCGACGTCGGCGCGGTAGCCGCGGATGGTGCCGGCCGCTTCGAGCTTGCCCACCCGCTCGTGCACGGCGGGCGCGGAGAGTCCGACCTTGCGGGCCAGCTCGGCGTACGACGAGCGCGCGTTCTCCCGTAGCAGGTCGATCAGCCGGAGGTCGATGGAGTCCATGAGTCAGACCCTAATCGGGTGGCAGATAGCTACTCACGCCCGGTAGCGACGAATCGTCGGCAGGATAACGATCACTGTCGCAATTAGGGCTTTTTCCGCATTCCAGGGACTCGGTTCCGGGGCAATGCTCTAATGGCTTTACGTCCCGATCGAGCACGCCGACACTCACCGTGATCACGGCCGCTCCAGAAGACCGACGCGAGGAGGGGGTTGTGGACACTGGAGATCGTCTGCTGACACCGGGCGAGGTGGCCGCATTGTTCCGCGTCGACCCCAAGACGGTCACGCGCTGGGCCGCCGCCGGGCGTATCGGCAGCATCCGCACTCCGGGTGGCCACCGCCGGTTCCGCGAGTCCGAGGTGCGCGCGCTGCTCGAGGGCGACGGCGTGGTCGAGGAGATGCGCGAGGACGATGCCGCCAATCGGCCCCGCAACGCGGGTCCGAGCAACCCCGGCATGGGTTACGGTCCGCCCAACGGATTGCGCTGAGCGTTCAGCTCACCCTTCCATCGGGTCAAAAGAGTGTGCGGTACGCCGAGAGCGTCCAGCACTTTGCCCGCGACGAAGTCGATCAGCTGTTGTGCGGTCGCCCCGGCCCCGGAACCGTAGAAGCCGGGGCTGGCCGGCAGCACGACCGCCCCGGCGTCGTGCAGCGCGATCAGGTGCTCCAGGTGGCTGCGGGTCACCGGGGTCTCGCGCGGCACGACCACCGTACGGCGGCGCTCCTTGAGGTTGACCTCTGCGGCCCGCTGAAGCAGGTCTTTGGAGAGCCCGATGGCGATGCCGGCGCACGCGGCCGTGCTGGCCGGTACCACCACCATTCCCCGGGCCCGGTACGACCCGCTGCTCGGCCCGGCGGCCAGATCGCCGGCCGGCCAGTAGGCGAGATCGCCCAGATCGCGGCCGAGCCAGGAGCCGACGTCGTCCTTCCAATGGGCGTCACGGATCGTGGCGCCGGTCTCGTCGAGCAGAGTGAGCCGGGCCGCACGGGAGACGACCAGGTCGACCGATTCGCCGGCGTCGAGCAGGGCGGTCAGCACGGCTTTCGCGTACGGCGTCCCGGAAGCACCCGAGACGCCGACGACCCACGGTTCACGCATGCCTCCAGTGTTACTCCCCGCTCAGCGCAGCCGCCGGGAAGGCCCGGTTCGCCGGGAACCACGTGTCCGGCCGGCCGGGGTCGGCGACCTCGATGCCGTCGACCAGCCGGGTCAGCTCGGCCGGGCTGAGAGCGCGGCAGAGGGCCTCCACCACGTACTTGCCGCCGGGAAGCCAGCGATAGCACCGGCCGCCGGTGGCCGGGCACTGGGTGCCGGACGACGGATCGCCGTCGAACTCCCCCGACACCGGGAGGACCACCTCGATCCGGAGCTGGTCGGCGATCCCGCTCTTCGGGTCGGGCTCCGGCCCGTGGTCGACGTCGGCGAGGCGGGCGGTGGCGGAGCCCGCGGGGAGAAAGCGCGTCATGGCCGGCAGGACGTCGCCCGGGTTCTGCTGGGCCTGGACCAGCCGATAGCCCGCCGGCACGGCAGTGGTGCGGAACGGCACGGTCACCGGGCTCGCCGGGCCGGTGCGGAACGCCCCGGCCACCTGAAGCAGGTCGGCCTTGGACATCGCGTCGGCGCCTCGGCCGCCCGATCGGGATTCGACGACCGCGTACGCGTCGTCGGCGTACTGCCAGACGAGCATCGGCGGGCCCTGATAGGCGGCGAAATAGGCCGGCCGGCCGCCGATCGCGTCGGTCGTGGTTCGCTGGAGGCCCATGGTGGCGAGCGGATCGGCGACCCCCGGGTGGTAGACGGTCAGCATGCCCTCGGGCGCGGCCGGGTCGCCGCCCTTCTTCCGGACCTCCGCGCTCAGCCCGGCCAGCGTCCAGCGAAACGGGTCGGAGACCGTGAACTTGCCCGCCCGGTAGCTACCGAACGTGAAGTTGATCTCGGCTTTCGATGCAACGGTCACGCTGGGCGACGGTGGAACCGATGGCCCGACCGAGGGCCCGACCGACGGTGTGGGCCCGGCCGGTGTCGGCGGAGGCCCGGACGCCCGGCCGGTGAGCTGCGGCACGCCGACCGCGACGGCCACCGCCACCATGGCCGCGACCACCGTGCCGGCCCGCCGGCGGCGCTGCCGGCGCTTGCCCGCCCGCACCGCGTCGTCCACGTCGTAGCGCGGCGGCGGTGCGTCCTGGGCCGCCTCCCACAGCAGGTCAGAAAGTTCGGTGCGCACGACGGCCCTCCGTTCGCTCGTCCAGGATCAGCCGGAGCGCGTCGAGGCCCCGGGACGTGTAGCCCTTGACCGTGCCCTCGGGCAGGCTCAGCGCGGCCGCGGTTTGCCGCACGTCGAACCCTTCGAGGAAACGCAGCACGACGACGGCTCGCTGCTTCACCGGCAACCGGCCGAGAGCCGCGCGCAGGCGCAGCCGCTCGTCGACGCCGCGTGTCTCGTCGGGGGCGACCCGATCGGGCATCGCGGCGTGGCTGTGCGACTGCTCGCGCCGCCACCACGGCCGCCGGGTCTCGTCGATCGCCGCCCGCACCACGGCCGTCCGCGCCCACGCATCGGGGTTGTCCACGCGGTGCCACCGCCCGTAGAGCTTGGCCAGCGCGCCGAGGACCGCATCCTCGGCGACCTGCCAGTCCCCACAGGTGAGGTAAGCGAGCCCCCGCAGCGACTCCATCCGCGCGCCGACGAACTCGCGGAACTCGGCCTCTCTGTCACTCACGCCGATAAGACGGACGGCGCCGCCCGCGCGGTTACAACGAATGCGCAAGCCAGCCCAGCAACGCCAGGCGGGACTGGCGCGAGCACGGGAACGGGCACGCCCCGCGCGGCCGACGCGAACGCGGGAACGGGCACGCCCGGCGGGGCTGGCGCGAGCGCGGCCGGCGCGGGCGCGGGATCGGGCACGGCGACGGCTGCCCGGTCAGAGCAGCGCGAGGTCGAGGACGGCGAAGAGGAACAGGACGATGCCGACGAAGCCGTTTGCGGTGAAGAAGGCGCGGTTGACCTTCGAGAGGTCGGTCGGGGTGACGACTATGTGCTGGTAGGCGAAGGCGGCCGCGGTCAGCGCCAGGCCGATCCACCAGAGCCAGCTCAGGCCGACCAGCTGGCCGAACCAGACGAACAGCGCGAAGGTCACCACGTGCGTGGCCGTCGAGATGTGCAGGGCGGTGCGCACGCCCCAGCGGGCCGGGGTGGAATGCACGCCGATCTGGTGGTCGATCTCGACGTCCTGGCAGGCGTAGATGATGTCGAAGCCGCCGATCCAGAGGCCGACCGCGACCCCGAGCACCCAGGCCGGCCCGGAGCCGGAGAACGTGCCGGTGATGCCGAGCCAGGCGCCGACCGGCGCCACGGCCTGGGCGAGCGCCAGGACGTAGTGGGGGTAGTTGGTGAAGCGTTTCGCGTACGGATAGACGACCAGCGGGATCACGGCCAGCGGGAACAGCGCCAGGCACAGCCAGTTGAGCAGGCCGGCGGCGACCGCCATGACGACCAGCGAGACCGCCGCGCCCGTCCAGGCCGTACGGAGCGAAACCGCGCCGGTGACAAGCTCACGATTTTGCGTACGGGGATTCAGCGCGTCGATTTTGCGGTCGAGGATGCGGTTGGCGGCCATCGCGAACGTGCGGCCGGAGACCATCGCGATCGTGATCAACAGCAGGTCGACCCAGTGGACGCCGGTGTCGAGGCGGTCGAGGGCGACCAGGGCCGACAGATAGGCGAACGGCAGCGCGAAGATCGAGTGCTCGATCTTGACCAGCTGCAGGAACGACTTGATTTTGCCCGGGTTTTCCGAGGCCGCCGCCACCGCCGTCATATCCCGTATTCCTTCCAGCGCTTGTCCACGAGCGCGACCACCTCACTCGACATGGCCATTGCCTCCGGCCAGCCGCGGGAGTAGCCCTCCGACGGCAGCTTACGGGTGGCGTCGATGCCCGCCTTGCCGCCCCAGAACTGCTGATAGGAGGCGTGGTCGAGGTGGTCGACCGGGCCCTGGGTGAGCAGCAGGTCGCGGTCGTAGTCGACGTTGCCGAAGGCGCGGAAGGCGACCTCGGCGTAATCGTGCACGTCGCAGTCCTCGTCGACGACCACTATGAGCTTGGTCAGCGACATCAGGTGGGCGCCCCAGATCGCATTCATGATCTTTTGCGCGTGTTTCGGGTAGCGCTTGCGGATCGAGACGATCACGCAGTTGTGGAAGACACCGGCGGCCGGCATGTCGTAGTCGACGATGTCGGGGATCAGCATGCGCAGCAGCGGCAGGAAGATGCGCTCGGTCGCCTTGCCGAGGCCGTGGTCTTCCTGCGGGGGCTTGGACGTGATGATCGAGTGGTAGACCGGCTTTTTCCGCATGGTCATCGTCTCGATGTGCAGCACCGGGAACGGCTCGACCGGGGTGTAGAAGCCGGTGTGGTCGCCGAACGGGCCCTCGGGCGCCCGCTCGCCGGGATCGAGATAGCCCTCGAGGACCACCTGGGCGTGCGCCGGGACCTGCAGCGGGACGGTCAGGCAGTCGACCATCTCGACCCGCTCGCCGCGCAGGAAGCCGGCGAACAGGTACTCGTCGATGTCGGAGGGCAGCGGGGCGCTCGCCGCGTAGCACACCACCGGGTCGCAGCCGATCGCCACGGCCACCGGCAGGCGCTCGCCACGGCGCTCGGCGACCGCGTGGTGAGCCGTCGAGTCCTTGTGGATCTGCCAGTGCATGCCGAGCGTGTTTTTCGAGTGCTGCTGCAGGCGGTACAGACCCAGATTGCGTTTGCCGGTCTCGGGGTGCTTGGTGTGGGTGAGACCGAAGTTGTGGAAAACGCCGCCGTCATCGGGCCAGACCTGCAGACCGGGCAGAAGGCCGAGGTCGACCTCGTCGCCCTTGAGCACGACCTCTTGGCTGGGCGCGGTCTTCACCTTTTTCGGCGGGAGCGACTTGAGCTGCAGCGCCTTGCCGATGCCCTCGCGGATGCCGGACCAGCCGACCGGGAGCTCCGGCTTGATCAGCGCACCGATGCGGTCGCCGATCTCGTCGAGCGAGTCGACGCCGAGCGCCATGGCCATGCGTTTCTCGGTGGCGAACAGGTTGATCGCCACGGGCATCTCGCCGCGGGTCGGGCGCTCGAACAGCAGGGCCGGACCGCCGGCCCGGACCGTGCGCGTGACCACCTCGCTGATCTCCAGCGTCGGGTCGACCGGAACGGTGACCCGGCGCAGCTCACCGGCCGCCTCGAGGGCCGACAGGAAGCTCTGCAGATCGTCATAGGGGAACCCACGAGGCGCCATGCATCCCAGTCTTCACCACCCCTACGACGTTTCCGCACCCGGGCGATCACCGTCACTCCGGATGTCCGATTCGCGTTGAGGTGGGCGATTGTTCCCATCGGCCCGAGCTCGGCGAGGTGACTGTGAACGTCCGGAACATGGCGCGGTGGTGCGCGCTGACGGCGGTCGCCGCCCTGCTGGCCGCAGCCGGCCCCGCGGCCTCGGCGGGCGCGGCGGCCTCGGCGGCCTCGGCGATGCTGGCGGGCTCAGCGGAGGGCCCCGCCGCGGGCTCAGCGGCGGGCGCGGCGGCAGGCTCAGCGGCGGGCGCAGCGGGCGCAGCGGCCGGCTCAGCGGCGGGCGCTGCGGGCGCGTCCGCGGGCGCAGCGAAGCACACAAAAGCGGCGTCGCGACTGCCCGCCTGCCGCGGCGGCTCCGCATCGACCCACGCACCAACCACCCCGGCCGGCCCCGGCTCCCCCGGCGCCTGCCGAGCGTCCGGCCGGATCCTCGAGTCGGCCGTGCAGCTGACCCGCCCCGAGGAGACGGCCTTCACCCCGAGCGGCTACCACCACCTGGGCGCCAACTCAGCCGGCGAGTGGAGCGGCGTCTCCGGCCGCATCTCGGTCGTGGACGGCTCGATCCGCCCGGGCAGCTACGACTTCGTCGCCGGCCGGTTCATGGTCAAGCGGAACATGGGCGGCGGCCAGATCTCCTGGCTGGAGGCCGGCTGGGCGCAGACCGGGTGGGCCGGCCCCCTGCGGCAGCACATCTACACGTTCAACACCAACACCCACACCTGGCAGTTCTACGACCAGTACGCGCTGCAGCCCGGCGACCGGGTCTGGCTTGACCTGCACAGCGACGCGGACGGCGTCTGGGGCGCCTGGCTCTGGTGGAACAACCGATGGAACCTGCTCACCGCCCAGCGCCTCCCGATCGGCCAGACCGCGTACGTCGAGCAGTACGTCGAGGTGCACGTCGACGCCGGCCGCCCGGCCCGCATCGACGTGCCCGAGGTGACCGTCGACAACGTGCAGCTGCGGCCCCCGGACGGCGGTAATGCCCGCTACTGGCGAGACGACGTGCCGACGCTCACCGGGTACGCCCCCGACCAGCCCCAGCAGACCGGCGGCTTCTGCCTGAACTGGGTGAATCGCTACGACACGTGGACGGCTGGCGACTGCGGCCCCGACGCCGACGCCGCAAGCCGAGCGGCGGCCCAGCCGACAGTGGCCCCCGCCGCACCAGCGTCCGCCCAGCCAACAAGCGAACCCGCCACCCCGACGGAACCCGCCACCCCGTCCGAGCAACCGCTACTAGGCGGCCTGCTCGGCCAATGAGCAATGAGCTACATACCGCCGGCATTGGCGTACGAGTGGAAGCCGCTGAAGAACAGGTTGACCCCGAAGAGGTTCATCAGCATCGTGGCAAAGCCGAGCAGCGCGATCCAGGTCGCCACGTTGCGCTTGACGCTCGGCGTGGCCCGGGCGTGCAGGTACCCGGCGTAGACGATCCAGGAGATGAACGCCCAGACCTCCTTCGGGTCCCACCCCCAGTACCGCCCCCAGGACGCCTCGGCCCAGATCGGACCCGCGATCAGCGCCCCGAACGTGAACAGCGGGAACGCGAACGCGTGCAGCCGGAAGGTCAGCCGCTCGAGCACGGCCGCGTCCGGCGTGTTCCGGCCCAGCGAGTACGGGAAGCGGCGCTTGCCCTTGTCGTACCCGTCGCGGATCAGGAACATCGTGGCCGGCACGGCGCCGATCAGGAAGATGCCCGAGGCCAGGATGATCGTCGAGACGTGGATGATGAACCAGTACGAGTGCAGGGCCGGCACGAGCGGACCCACCGGCACGTACGCGATCATCCCGTCGGCGCCGAGCAGCAGCACCAGCGCGAGCGAGACGAACAGCCCGATGTGCCGGATCGCCGGCCGCCGGATCAGCACGCCCACCCAGACCGCCGACCCGACGAAGGTCGCGGAGAGGATGTACTCGTACATGTTGCCCCAGGGCATGCGGTCGGCCGCGATGCCGCGGGTGACCAGCGCGCCGAGGTGCAGCAGCAGGGCCACGACGTTCAGCCCGACCGCCACGCGCCCGAAGATTTCGCCCGTTTTGTTCGGCGGTGGGGGCGAGTCGACCGTCGACGGGACGTCGTCCGAAAGGGGAGCACCCGCGCCGACCAGAACCCGCGCGGGACGTTCGGCGGCCCGCCCGATCCGGCTCTTCGACCCGAAGGCGTACTCGGCGGCGTAGCAGACCATCGCGGCCAGGTAGGCCAGCACGGTGACCGCCATCAGCTGATTCGACAACTCCGCCATCAGGGCGTCCCTTCCTCGGCGGCCTTCACCAACTGCGTGAACTCGTCGGCGAAACCGGGATAGTCGGTGCGCGGCAGGCCACCGGCCGTCAACAACGTACCGCCGGACGCTTCCGGCGAAGCGGGCAGGGCACGGAACCAGACCCGGCGCCGCTTCCCGGCCAGCGAGAGCATCAGCCCGCACAGGCCCAGCGCCGCGCCCGCCAGCACCAGCGTCTGCGTCGGGTCGTAGCGGATCGAGAGCGTGGCGTACGGCCGGGTGCCGAGGAATTCCAGCTTGGTGCCGTCGTCCAGGGTCCAGCTGTCGCCGATCTTGAGCTCGTGCGGCCGGGCGCCGCTCACGTTCTTGAGGTCACCGGTGGCGATCTGCCCCTGGTCGAGCGCGTAGACCGAGCCGGGCGTGCCCACGTCGAGCCCGAGGTCGCCGCGGTAGGCGGTGAGGAACAGGGCCGGCGAGTTCTCCGCCGGGTACGCCGAGGTGGCGCTGCCGTCGGTGCCGACCGTCGGCAGGTACCGCCCCTCGAAGCCGACCTGCAGCGTCGGGTCCCGCTTGTCCGTCTTGGGGTCGATGTTCACGTCCGGGAACTGGGCGACACCCTCGCTGGTGAACATGCCGTCGATCGGCAGGAACGGCACGACCTTGGTCTGCGAGACGCCGTACCGGTCGGTGTAGCGCAGGCTGACCGCGTAGCCGTGGCCGATCAGGTGCACGCCGGCGCCGTGCAGCCGCAGCGGCTTGTTGACCGTGAACGTGCGGGTCTTAGCGGGGCCGTCGCCCTCGGTCACCGCGACCGTGGCCGCGAACATCTTCGGCTGGCCGGTGGTCTCGTACGAGGCCCGGAAGTCGGTGAGCTTGAGGCAGAAGTCCGGCAGGTCGGCGGCGTCGACGCGAGGACCGAGCGTGGAGTCGTCGTACTGCGCGAGCGAGTCGCAGAAGCCCTGGTCGGCGCCGGCCACCAGGATCCGGTTGCCGTGCCAGCCGTACCAGTGCCCGAAGCCCACCCCGATCAGCACCGCGAGCAGCGCGAAGTGGAAGAGCAGGTTGCCGGCCTCCTTGAGGTACCCCTTCTCGGCGGAGACGGAGAAGCTGCCGTCGTCGTGCTCGCGTACCTTCGTGCGGAACCGGCGCCGGCGCAGCACCCCGGCGACACGCGCGGCCGCCTCGGCGGGCGTCTCCCCGGACGCGAAATCCGGCGAGGAGAGCGGGAGACGGTCGAACCGCTTGGGCGCGTCCGGCACGGACTGCCGCAGGGCGCGCACGTGGTCACGCAGGCGGGGCACCACGCAGCCGATCAGCGAGGTGAACAGCAGCAGGTAGATCGAGGCGAACCACGGCGAGCCGTACACCTCGAAGCCGCCGAGCCGCTCGAGCCACGGCGCCAGCGAGGGATGAGCCTGGTAGTACTCGGTGACCCGCTGCTCGTCCACCGCGTGCTGCGGGAACACCGAGCCGGGGATGGCGGCGACGGCGAGCAGGAAGAGCAACACCAACGCCGTACGCATGCTGGTGAGCTGTCGCCACGAGTTGCGCAACAGGGCCCACAGGCGATGGGCCGGTTTCGGCGGGGGCGCGGCCGCCGGCGCGGGACGTTCCTCGACCACGGTCACAGCGGCAGCTCCTGACCGAAGTTGAACGTGGTCAGCAGCCAGACCAGGAAGTGGTTCCACCCGCCGGTCACCAGCGCGACACCGACCAGGATGAGCAGCACGCCCCCGATCCGGGTCACCCACCGGCTGTTGCGCCGGATCGCCCGGAAGACCCCGAGGAGCTTGCGGAAGAAAAGACCGAAAACCACAAACGGAATACCCAGCCCCAGGCTGTACGCGAGAGCGAGCGTGACGGCCCGGCTGGTCTGCCCGCTGGTCGTGGCGAGGGCGGCCACCGCGGCCAGAGTGGGTCCGGTGCACGGCAGCCAGGAGAGCGCGAAGATCGCTCCGAAGATCGGGGCGCCGACCAGCCCGGCCGCGGGGAGCTTGCTGATCCGCACCTCGCGCTGGAGGCCCGGGATCCAGCCCAGATAGCCGAAGCCGAGCACGATGACCAGGACGCCGAGGGCGATGTTGAGCGCGTCCTGGTGCGTCTTGAGGGCGAAGCCGATGTTCGCCACCAGGGTCAGCAGCAGCGTGAAGACGACCGCGAAGCCGAGCACGAACAGGCCGGTGCCGGCCAGCACCCGCCCGCTGACCCGGGTCTTCACGGCGACGGATCCCTCGGCCGACTCGCGAGCGTCCAGATCGGAGCCGGCCAGACCGGTCACATAGGACAGGTAGCCGGGCATCAGCGGCAGCACGCACGGCGAGAGGATGCTCACCAGGCCCGCGAGGGCCGCGACGGCGATGGCCAGCACCAGCGGTCCGCTGCCGGCGATCGAGGCGAACTCGTCACCCATCACCCGGTCCCTTCGGCCGCGATCTTTTCCACCAGCGGTTGCAGCTGGGTGTGCGTGGTGGCGGCGCGCAGTGCCACCGCGATGCGGCCCTGCCGGTCGAGGATCAGCGTGGCCGGGGTGCTGGTCTGGGTGACGTCGAACTTCAGCGCCACCTTGCCGTCGAAGTCGTAGATGCTCGGGTACGTGACCCGGCCGCGCTCGAACGCCTTGGCCGAGTCCTTGTCGTCGCGCGAGTTGACCCCGATGAACGTGACGCCCTTGGCCTTGGTGGCCTGGTACGTCTGCTCGAGGTCGTCGGCCTCGGCCCGGCACGGCGCGCACCACGAGCCCCAGAAGTTGACCACCACGACCTTGCCGCGGTCCTGCGTCACGTCGTACGTGCCGCCGTCGAGCAGGTCGCCGGTGACGTCCTTGACCTGCGGCCGCTGGTCGGGGGCGCACTCCACCACGGTTCCGGTGGTGGTGCACTTCTTGGCCCAGTTCTCGCCGCCGCAGCCGGTCAGGACGACCGCCGCGACGGCGGCGACGGCCAGGACTCCGGCGAGGCGGCGCATGGTCAAGCTCCCTTGGCGGTCTTGGCGGAGGCCGAGAGGGCCACCAGGTGGGCGGCGGGCTCGGAGTACTCGATCCCGGTCACCGTCGAGCCCTCGAACAGGAACGTCGTGAGGCTGGCCAGGCCGCACTGGCGGCGTCGCGGGTCGTGCCAGAGCCGGCGCTTCTCCACGTAACGGCGCAGCGTCCAGATCGGGAGCTGGTGGGAGACGCAGACGGCCTCGTGACCCTCGGCGGCGACCCGGGCGGCCTGCACCGCGGCGAACATCCGCTGGGCGATCGCCAGGTAGGGCTCGCCCCAGGACGGGGTGATCGGGTCGCGCAGCACCCACCAGTGCCGCGGGTTGGTGAGCGCGCCGTCGCCGACCGAGACGCGCTTGCCCTCGAAGTAGTTCTCGCTCTCGATCAGCCGGATGTCGGTGGCGACCTCGAGCTTGAACTCGGCGGCGATCGGGGTGGCCGTCTCCTGGGCGCGCTCGAGCGGACTGGCCACCACATAGGTCACGTCGCGGTTGGCCAGGGCCTCGGCCGCCGCCTTGGCCATCTGCTGGCCGAGCTCCGACAGGTGGAAGTTGGGCAGCCGCCCGTACAGAATCTTGTTGGGGTTGAAGACCTCCCCGTGCCGCAGCACGTGGACCTTCGTCCTGGTCGGCTCGGTCACGCCACGCTCCCCGCCGCGCGAGCCGCGTGCGGAAGCGCCGCGGCGATCTGTTCCAGCGCCGCGTCGTCCAGCGCCGTCGACACGAACCACGACTCGAACGCGCTGGGCGGAAGGTAGACGCCCCGGGCGAGCATGGTGTGGAAGAAGGCCTTGAACTGGGCGGCGTTCTGCGTTTTCGCCGAGTCGTAATCGGCCACGTCGACATCGGTGAAAAAGATCGAGAACATATTGCCCGCGTACGACAGGCTGTGCGCGACGCCGGCCTCGCTGAGCTCCTGGGAGGCGAGCGAGCCGACGATGACCGACAGCTCGTCGAGGCGCTTGTAGACCGCGTCATCGGCGAGCCGCAGAGAGGCGAGCCCGGCCGCGCAGGCCAGCGGGTTACCGGAGAGCGTGCCGGCCTGGTAGACCGGGCCGGCCGGGGCGAGCCGCGACATGATCTCTCGTCGGCCGCCGAACGCGGCCGCCGGCAGCCCGCCGCCCATCACCTTGCCGAAGGTGAACAGGTCGGCGTCGACCGGCTCGAGGCCCGCCCAGCCGCCGGCCGACACCCGGAAGCCGGTCATCACCTCGTCGACGATGAGCAGGGCGCCGTGCGCGTGGGCGATCTCGGCGAGTCGCTGGTTGAAGCCGTCGCGCGGGGCGACCACGCCCATGTTGCCGGCGGCGGCCTCGGTGATCACCGCGGCGATCTCGTCCCCGTTCGCCGCGAAGGCGAGCTCGACGGCGGCGATGTCGTTGTACGGCACCACGATCGTCTCGGCGGTCGCGGCGCCGGTCACGCCGGGCGAGTCGGGCAGGCCCAGCGTCGCCACGCCCGAGCCGGCCGCAGCGAGCAGCGCGTCCACGTGCCCGTGGTAGCAGCCCGCGAACTTGATCACCTTGGCCCGGCCGGTGAAGCCCCGGGCCAGGCGGATCGCGGTCATGGTGGCCTCGGTGCCGGAGTTGACCAGGCGGACCTCGTCCACCGCCGTACGCCGGACGATCTCCTCGGCCAGGTCGACCTCGCCGGCCGTGGGCGTCCCGAAGCTCGTGCCGAGGGCGGCCGCCGCCTGCACCGCGGCCACGATCTCGGGGTGCGCGTGCCCGTGGATCAGCGGACCCCACGAGCAGACCAGGTCGACGTAGCGCCGGCCGTCGGCGTCGGTGAGCCAGGGGCCGGTGCCGCTCGCCATGAATCGGGGCGTGCCGCCGACCGCCCGGAACGCACGCACGGGTGAATTGACCCCGCCGGGCACGATGGCGCTGGCGCGGTCGAACAGGGCCTGGGAGACCGGGGCGTCCTCCGGGTAGGGGAGGCCCTCGGCGTGGTATGTGGTGGTCACAGCGTCTCCCATTCTGGCAGCGACCCCGTCGTGCCGTCTCAAGAGGGTTGTTCACGTCGCGCGCGCGTCACACCCGGATGTCCGGTACGACCCGATACGAACGTGCCCAACGGGCATATCCACCCGCCGAACGATAGGCTGAGGTCGTGGAGCGACCGGAGCTGAACATCGAGGTTGAGCGTGCTCCCGACGAGGTTGTTCTCCACCTCGCCGGTGAGATCGACGTGCTCACGGTCACCAGCCTCTCGTCCATCGTCAATGAGACCCTGGCCGAGCCGCCGGCCCGGATAACGCTGGACATGGCGGGCGTCACATTCTGCGACTCGCAGGGGCTCGGCACGCTGGTCGTGCTCAGCCGCAAGGCCCAGCACGCCCGCTCGGTGCTCGCTCTGACCAACGTAGGCGAGTTCCTCATGCGCGTCCTGGACATCACCGGCCTGCGGAGCGCCCTGATGATCAGCTCGGTTACCTGAGACGTGCGCCGCTTGCCGTTGCCTTGACGCCGGTGTGAAGGCCTAGCGTCGGCTGCATGCTGATCGGTGAGCTGGCCGAACGAGCCGGGACGAGCGCCCGGACCCTGCGCTACTACGAGGAGCAGGGTCTCGTACGCCCGCGACGGGACGCCCACGGTTACCGGCAGTACGACGACGCCGAGCTCAAGGTCGTCCACGAGATCCGGTCGCTGCTCGCGGTCGGGTTCGGCCTGGACGACATCAAGCCCTTCGTCGCGTGCCTGCGCGCCACCGGATCGGGTCACGTCTGCCCCGACTCCGTCGCGGTGCTGCGCCGCAAGCTGGCCGAGGTGGACGGCTATCTCGCGGAGCTCACCGACGTGCGGAGGCAGCTGCACCACCAGCTGACCCAGGCCCTCGAACACCGGGAGAACCCGTGCCTCTGATCACCGTGACCGACGCGAGCTTCGCCGACCTCGTGCTGAAGGCCGAGCTGCCGTTCGTCGTCGACTTCTGGGCCGAGTGGTGCCCGCCCTGCCGGCCGATGGCCCAGGTGCTGGCCGAGCTGGCCGACGAGTTCCGCGGCGAGCTGCTGATCGGCAAGCTCAACGTCGACGAGAACCCGGAGGCGACCCGCACCTACCGCGTCCTCGCCATGCCCACGTTGCTCACCTTTTCCGGCGGGGTCGTGACGTCAACGCTGGTCGGCGCCCGCCCGCGGTCGGTGCTGCGCGGGGTCCTGGCGAACGCCGCCACGCCCTACGTGAATTCCTAGTTGCCGCCCCAGCGCGCCTTCTCCAGCAGCGCCAGGGCCTCGGCGGCCGCGTCGTCGCCGTTGGCGCGCAGCACCCGGGCGGCCTCGTCGACCGTCTCGGTCAGGCGCTGCCACTGGGCCTCCCGCTCGCGGGTCGCGTCGGCCTGAGCCTTGAGCTGCTGGGTCTTGGTCCACAGCTCGACGAAGATGCTGACCTTGGCCCGCAGCACCCACGGGTCGAACGGCTTGGTGAGGTAGTCGACCGCGCCGACCGCGTACCCCCGCAGCGCGAGCTGCGCGTCGCGGTCGGCCGCGGTCAGGAACAGGATCGGCACGTGCCGGGTGCGCTCGCGGCGCTTGATGTGGCTGGCCGTCTCGAAACCGTCCATGTTGGGCATCTGCGCGTCCAGCAGAATGACCGCGAAGTCGTCGGTGAGCAGCTGCTTCAGCGCGGCCTCGCCGCTCTCCACGGCCACCGGGGTCACCGGCAGGCCCTGGAGGATGGCCTCCAGGGCGAGCAGATTGTCTTTCCGGTCGTCGACCAGCAGGGCCTTGGCGCGTTCCGCCACGCCCCCTCCTCTCAGCTTGCTGAAGATCAGCCGCGCTCGGGTTCGATGGTCCTGTCCGCGTTCACCCAGCGGGCCATCAGCTCGATCAGCTCGTCCAGGTCGACCGGTTTGGTGATGTAATCGCTCGCGCCCGCCGCAAGGGCCGATTCCCGGTCGCCCGGCATCGCCTTCGCGGTAAGGAAGACTACCGGTAGGTCGCGGAAGCGCTGGTTGCGACGGATGCCCCGGGTCGTCTCATAGCCGTCCTGATCGGGCATCATCGCGTCCATCAGCACGATGTCGACCTCGGGGTGCTCGGCCAGCAGCCGTACGCCGTCGACCCCGTTGTCGGAGTAGAGCACGTTGAGCCCGTGCATCTCCAGGGCGCTGGTCAGCGCGAACACGTTGCGCACGTCGTCGTCGACGATCAGCACGGTCGCGCCGTCGAGCTGCCGGCCGGCCGCGCTGATGTGCGTCTCGGACTCGCTGCGGTGGCTGATGACCGGCAGCTCGAGCAGCGGCATGTCGAGCGACCGGGCCGGCCGCACCACCACGGTCGTCGACGGCTCGGACGGCAGCGCCAGCACCGGCACCGTCTCCGGCGTCAGCGCGTCCGGCACGTACAGCGTGAAGGTCGATCCCTCGCCCGGCAGCGACGACACGACGATCGTGCCGCCGAGCAGCGCCGCGAACTCCCGGCTGATCGACAGGCCCAGGCCGGTGCCGCCGTACTTCCGCGTGGTCGTGCCGTCGGCCTGCTGGAACGGCTCGAAAATGATCGCCAGTTTCTCGTCGGAGATGCCGATGCCGGTGTCCGAGACCGCGAACGCGACCACCTGCCGGGCCGCGGCCAGCGCCGGGATGTCGAAGTCGGTGGTCGGTGGCGCCGCGAAGATGCTCAGCGTCACCGAGCCGGAGTCGGTGAACTTGACCGCGTTGGACAGCAGGTTGCGCAGGATCTGCTGGAGGCGCTGGCCGTCCGTGACGATCGAGGCCGGCAGCCCCTGCGCCACCTCGACCCGGAAGTCGAGGTTCTTGTCCTCGGCCTGCGGGAGGAACGCCTGCTCGACGTACGACCGGACGCCGTCGAAGTCGATCTGGTCGACCTCGACGTCCATCCGGCCCGCCTCGATCTTGGCGAGGTCGAGGATGTCGTCGATCAGCGACAGCAGGTCCGAGCCGGCGCTGTGGATCGTACGGGCGAACTCGATCTGTTTCTCGGTGAGGTTGTGCTCGGTGTTGTCGGCCAGCAGGCGGGCCAGCAGCAGCAGCGAGTTGAGCGGCGTCCGCAGCTCGTGGCTCATGTTCGCCAGGAACTCCGACTTGTACGCGCTCGCCCGCGACAGCTGCTGCGCCTTCTCCTCGAGTCCGCGCCGGGCCTGCTCGATCTCCCGGTTCTTGGTCTCGATGTTCGCCTTCTGGTCGCTGAGCAGTTTCGCCTTGTCCTCCAGCTCGGCGTTGGTGCGCTGCAGCTCGGCCGACTGGTCCTGCATCTCGCGGGCCAGCCGCTGCGACTGGGAGAGCAGTTCCTCCGTACGCCGGTTGGCCTGAATGGTGTTGAGAGCGACGCCGATCGTGGCGACCAGCCGCTCGAGGAACGTGAGATGCAGGCCCGAGAAGGCGGCCACCGAGGCGAACTCGATCACGCCGAGCATCTCGCCCTCGAACAGCACCGGCAGCACGACCAGGTCGTTCGGGGGCATCGACATGAGACCCGAGCGCATGGTGAGGATGCCGTCGTGGGTCGCCCGGACCCGGATCGTCCGGCGGGAGACCGCGGCCTGCCCGACCAGGCCCTCGCCGGGCCCGAACGTCACCTCGTGGTTGCGAGCCACATAGCCGTACGAGGCCGCGAGCCGCAGCCGCATGACTGCCTGCTCGTTGTCGACCAGGAAGAACGCACCGAGCTGGGCGTCGACCAGCGGCGTCACCTCGGTCATGATCATGCGGCAGACCTCGCCGAGATCGCGCTGGCCCTGCAGCAGGCCGCCGATCCGGGCCAGGTTGGAGTCGAGCCAGCCCTGCTCGGCGTTCGCCTTGGTGGTCTCGCGCAGGGTGACGATCATCTGGTTGATGTTGTCCTTGAGCTCGGCCACCTCGCCCTGCGCCTCGACCGCGATGCTCTGGGTCAGGTCGCCGCGGGTCACGGCCGTGGACACCTCGGCGATCGCGCGCAACTGGATCGTCAGCGTCGAGGCGAGCTGGTTCACGTTGTCGGTGAGGTCCTGCCACGTACCGGAGACGCCCTTGACCTGGGCCTGACCACCGAGCTTGCCCTCGACGCCCACCTCGCGGCCGACCCGCGTCACCTCGGTGGCAAAGCTGGAGAGCTGGTCGACCATCGTGTTGACGGTGTCCTTGAGCTCGAGGATCTCGCCCCGGGCGTCGACCGTGATCTTCTGCGACAGGTCGCCCTTCGCCACGGCCGTGGTCACCGACGCGATGTTCCGCACCTGGGCGGTCAGGTTGGACGCCATGTAGTTGACGTTGTCGGTCAGGTCGCGCCAGGTGCCGGCCACGCCGCGCACCTGCGCCTGACCGCCGAGCTTGCCCTCCGAGCCCACCTCGCGGGCCACCCGGGTCACCTCGTCGGCGAACGACGACAGCTGGTCGACCATGATGTTCACGGTGCTCTTCAGCTCGAGGATCTCGCCCTGCGCGTCGACCGTGATCTTCTGCGACAGGTCGCCCTTGGCGACGGCGGTGGAGACCTGCGCGATGTTACGCACCTGGGCCGTGAGGTTGGAGGCCATCGAGTTGACGTTGTCGGTCAGGTCGCGCCAGGTGCCGGCCACGCCGCGCACCTGGGCCTGACCGCCGAGTTTGCCCTCGGTGCCCACCTCGCGGGCCACCCGGGTCACCTCGTCGGCGAACGACGAGAGCTGGTCGACCATCGTGTTGACCGTGGTCTTCAGCTCGAGGATCTCGCCGCGGGCGTCGACCGTGATCTTCTGCGACAGGTCGCCCTTGGCCACCGCGGTAGTGACCGAGGAGATGTTCCGCACCTGGCTGGTCAGGTTGGACGCCATGTAGTTGACGTTGTCGGTCAGGTCGCGCCACGTACCGGAAACGCCCTTGACCTGGGCCTGACCACCCAGCTTGCCCTCCGAACCCACCTCGCGCGCCACCCGGGTGACCTCGTCGGCGAAGCTCGACAGCTGGTCCACCATCGTGTTCACGGTGTTCTTCAGCTCTGCGATCTCGCCGCGGGCGTCGACCGTGATCTTCTGCGACAGGTCGCCCTTCGCCACCGCGGTGGAGACCTGGGCGATGTTGCGGACCTGGTCGGTGAGGTTGTTGGCCAGCTGGTTCACGTTTTCCGTGAGGTCGCGCCAGGTGCCGGAGACGCCACGGACCTGGGCCTGACCGCCGAGCTTGCCCTCGGTGCCGACCTCGCGGGCCACGCGGGTGACCTCGTCGGCGAACGACGACAGCTGGTCGACCATCGTGTTCACGGTGTCCTTGAGCTCGAGGATCTCGCCCTGCGCGGCCACCGTGATCTTCTGCGACAGGTCGCCCTTGGCGACGGCGGTGGAGACCTGAGCGATGTTCCGCACCTGGCTGGTCAGGTTGGAGGCCATCGAGTTCACCGAGTCGGTGAGGTCCTTCCAGGTGCCGGCGACGTTCGGCACGTCGGCCTGGCCGCCGAGCTTGCCCTCGGTGCCCACCTCGCGCGCCACCCTGGTCACCTGCTCGGCGAACAGGCGCAGCGTGTCGGTGAGGCCGTTCATCGTGTCGGCCAGCTCGGCGACCTCGCCGCGGGCCGAAACGGTGATCTTCTGCGACAGGTCGCCGCGGGCCACCGCGGTCGCCACCTGGGAGATCGAGCGCACCTGGTGGGTCAGGTTCGACGCCATCAGGTTCACCGAGTCGGTCAGGTCCTTCCACGTGCCGGCGACGCCGCGCACGTCGGCCTGACCGCCCAGCTCGCCCTCGGTGCCCACCTCGCGCGCCACCCGGGTCACCTCGTCGGCGAAGCTCGACAGCTGGTCGACCATCGTGTTCACCGTGCGGCCGATCCGGAGGAATTCACCCCGGAGTGGCCGGCCGTCCATCTCCAGCGCCATGTGCTGGGAGAGATCACCCTCGGCAACCGCCACGATGACCCGGGAGATCTCGGTGGTGGGGCGGCCGAGATCGTCGATCAGTGAGTTGACCGAGCGGACGCTGTCGGCCCACGAGCCGTCGAGGCCCTCGTCGTCGAGGCGCTCGGTGAGCCGGCCGTCGCGTCCGACGATCCGGCTGATCCGCCGCAGGTCCAGATTTTGTCGTTCCTGCAGGGAGACGACCTCGTTGAAGGCGTCGGCGACCTCGCCGGCCGCGCCGCCACGACGGGGAAGCCGAACCTTGAGGTCACCCCGACGCACCCGGCGCAGCGCCTCGGCGAGCTCGCCGAGAACGGCGGTCTCGTCGTGGGCTTCTTTTGCCGCAGTCATTCTGGTCCTCACTCCCCTTCCGACCACCCCGCCACCACCCTTGATCGGACTGAAGGCTCTCCGGCCAACGGCCGGTGGGCTCCTTATCCTCTCTCGCCCGACGGGGTCAATGCGAGAGACGACTTTGTACATCCCCCTACCGACAGGAGAGGATGCATGCGTGTCGGCTTCGGATGCCCCCGCGGGCGGTCTCGTCCGGCGTGTCCGGCTGCCCAACGATCGGCGTACCCCGGCCGCGGCCCGGGCGCTCGTGCGCTCGGTGCTCGAGGATGCCGGGCTCGACACGCTGCTCAACGAGGCGCTGCTGCTGACCACCGAGCTCTCCACCAACGCCGTGGTGCACGCGAACACCGAGCTGGACATCGAGGTCAGCGCCGACCAGACCGGGCTGACCGTGACGGTCACCGACTTCGCGCCCGGCCCGGTCGAGCAGCTCGCGGTCGGCCCCCGCAACGAGAGCGTCGACATCGGCGAGGTCGCCGAGCGCGGCCGCGGCCTGCTGCTGGTCGACCACTTCGCCAGCCGCTGGGGCACCGTGCACGAGGGGACCGGCAAGGGCGTCTGGTTCCGCCTCGAGCGGCACGCGGCGCCCGAGGCGACCACAGCCGTGGTCCCGGCGGCGAACGTGCTGGAGGCCGGCACGCCCAGCGTCGGCGCGCTCACCGCGCTGCTGCAGATCAACCCCGAGCGGCAGACCGACGAGGCGCTCGCCGAGTTCGCCGCCGACATGCTGTCCCGGCTCGCGCGTCTGACCGGCGCCGCCGGCGGCGTGGTGCGGCTCGACCGCGGCGACGGCGCCGGCCGTCAGTTGCTGGCCCGGCACGGGCGGCAGCCGCGGGAGAACGCCGACACGATCCGGGTACCGCTCGCCGTCCATAGGCCGTACTCCGGCGAGCTCGAGCTGGACGCCGCGCCCACCGGGTACGCCCAGCCCCTGGCCACGATCGTCGCCGAGCGCTTCTCGCTGCACCTGGAGAACGACCGCCTCCGCCGCGCCGACCTGCGCCGGCAGACGTGGCTGACCTTCCTGGCCGAGGCCAGCGAACTGCTCGCCCAGTCGCTCGACGTGAACCTGACCATGGCGCTGATCCCGCAGCTCGTGGTGCCCCGGCTCGGCCAGTGGTGCGCGGTGCACACGACCGACGCGTGGGGCCGGCTGCAGCTGGCCGCGGCCACCCACGCCGACGAGTCGGCGCTGGCCCAGCTGCACGAGACACTCGCCGAGACCGGGCCCGACGCGATCCTCTCCCGGCTCGAAGAGGCGTCCCGGCTGGGCACCCAGGTCATGTTCGGTACGCCCAACGAGGGCTTCGCCGTCCCGCTGGTGGCCCGCGGGACCCGGCTCGGCACGCTGGCCGTGGGCAAGCACGCCAAGCACCGCCACGAGGCAGACGAGGTCGCGGTCCTGGAGGACGTCGCACGCCGGGCCGCGCTCGCCATCGACAACGCGCGCATCCACGACGAGCGCCGTACGGTGGCCCGCACCCTGCAGGCCTCGCTGCTCCCGCCGGCCCTGCCGCACGTCGAGGGGGTCGGCTTCGCCGCCGAGTACGTCCCGACCGGCTCCGAGGTGGGCGGCGACTTCTACGACGTGGTCCCGGCCGGCGACGACCGGTGGCTGGTCGTGGTCGGCGACGTCTCCGGCAAGGGCGTGCAGGCGGCCACGGTCACCGGCCTGGTCCGCGACGTGATCCGGATCCTCGTCGACGACGGCAAGCCGATGACCGAGATCCTCTGCCGGGTCAACAAGACGCTGGTGCAGCGGGGCGGTGGCCGGTACTGCACGCTCGCGATGGCCTCCGTGCAACAGGAGAAGGACGGGACGCTCGCGGTGTGCCTGCACCTGGCCGGGCACGACCGGGCGGTGCTGGTACGCGCGGACGGCAAGACGTCGTTCGTGGGCGAGGGCGGCACGGCGCTCGGCCTGCTCGAGACGATCTCCTCGCCCGACTCCGAGGTGCGGCTGCAGTCCGGCGACTCGCTGATCTTCTACACCGACGGGGTCACCGAGCGACGGCGCGGGCGCGAGCTGTTCGGCACCGCGCGGCTGCGCGAGGCGGCCGGCCCGCTCGCCGGTTATCCGGCCGACGTGATGGCCGCCCGGCTGCGCTCCATCACGATCAACTTCTCGGTCGAGGAGCCCCGCGACGACATCGCGATCCTGGTGCTCCGCAACGACGCCTAGGGCGCCATTTCGCCGCTTTCGCCTGCTTGATCGTGGCATGGTGGGAAACATGGCGAAAACCCAGTACTACACGGCGACGAGCATCGACGGCTACATCGCCGACGAGAACAACTCGCTCGACTGGCTGTTCGACGTCGACGGGGGCTCCGAGAACCCGTTCGGCGGCTTCTTCGCCGGTGTCGGCGCCTTCGCCATGGGCGCCAACACGTACGAGTGGGTGCTCGCCAACGACAACGTGCTGGCCGAGCCGCACAACTGGCGGGACCTGTACGGCGACGTGCCCTGCTGGGTCTTCGGCAACCGCGAGCTGCCGCTCGTCCCCGACGCCAACATCTTCATGGTCAGCGGCGACGTGCGGCGCGTCCACGAGGCCATGCTGGTCGCGGCCAAAGGCAAGAACGTCTGGCTGGTCGGCGGCGGCGACCTGGTCGGCCAGTTCGTCGACCAGGGCCTGCTCGACGAGATCATCCTCGGCATCGCCCCGGTCCTGCTCGGCCACGGCGCCCCGCTGCTCCCCCGCCACCTGAGCGCCCGCGAGCTCATCCTCACCGGCACCGCCCAGGTGGGCCGCTTCGCCTATCTGACGTACGCGGTGGGCACGCCGGCCCTCCCCGAGCGTCACCCGACCACCCGCACCCACGAAGCTGCCCGCTTCTAGTTACGCCGCTGCCGCAATGCCGACCGCAACTGGCCGCACCCCGCGCAACCATGCGCAGGAAGCGGCACGCCTCTAGAAGAACTCGTGCCGGGCGGCCATCTCGACCTCGCGGGCCAGCGGCATCGGAGCCGCCACCACGGCGACGCGACCGGTGCGGGCGAGCTGCACGTGGCGGACCGACCCGACGATGCGGTCCAGGTCGTCGGCGGTGAGCGCGCCCGGGAGAACGGCGTGCACTCGGCCCAGGCCGGCCGAGCCGCGCACCGGCACCGGGCCGCCGGCGGCGTCGGCCAACGCGTACACGATGGCGGCCAGGTCGTCGGGGGCGACCGAGAGACGCAGCGCGACGTCGTCGCGGTCGAATGGGTACTGCCCCCACCAGCTCGGCGCGGTCGGCGTGACGGCCGCCTTCCACGACAGGGCCAGCGGATAGGGATCGGCGTCCTCGAAGAGCGCGGCCACCACGCCGCCGCCGTCGGCGGGCAGGTCGGTCTCGATGGCGCTCACCGGATGACTCGCGGCCTCGGCCGCCAGCTTGGCCGCCTGCACCGGCGTCGGGGCCGGCGCCACCACCCAGCGGCGCAGCGCGGGCAGCGGCTGCAGGCGCACCACGGCCGAGGTGATCACGCCGGTGATCTCGGCGAGGCCGGGACTGTCGCCCTCGCCGTCGGAGGTGGCGGCGACGCCGGACCGGTCGACGTAGGTCACCCGGTCGACGTGCTCGGCGGGGGTGCGGAAGCGGTAGCGCAGCGGGCCCGACTCGTTGAGCGCGAGCATGCCGCCGACCGTGGCCGTGCGGGAGGGCGGGTCGACCGGCAGGCGCTGACTCCTGAGGGCCAGGGCGGCCTGCACCGAGCGGACCGGCGTGCCGGTGGCGACCTCGACCGTCGCGGCCTCGACGTTGTGGTCCCACAGGCCGTTGAGGCGGCCGGTGTCGAGGATCAGGTCGACGCTGTCGGACGGCGTACCCCAGTCGATTTTGCTGCCCGAACCGCGCGGCATCACCGTCAGGCCCTCGTCGGCCGCGAGTCGCAGCACGTCGGCGACGGCCTGCGTCGTCGCGGGCACGGCGACCAGCCCCACGCGCTGACCGCCCACCACGTCGACGGACCGGCCGGCCCGCGCGTAGTCGGGCCCGCAGATGTCCACAAGCGCATCGAGAAGGCGTGACATGTCCCCCGGCCCGCTCCCAAAGATCATGGTCAAGATCGACCGTCCACTCTGGCATATAGTACAGGTGTTCGAACGCGCGCGGTCCGCGGAAGCCGAAAAAAGCGCCGGACGCCCGGTAACGTGGCTCCCGTGACAGCCGATACGCCCGACACGCCGCCCACGGTCCGCCAGGTCCCCAGCGAGCGCACTTTTCACGGCGACACCGTGACGGATGAGTACGCATGGCTCGCCGACAAGGAGAATCCGGAGACCCTCGCGTACCTGAAGGCGGAGAACGCCTGGACCGACGCGGCGACGGCGCACCTGGCCGGCCTGCGCGACACGATCTTCCAGGAGATCAAGGCTCGCACCCAGGAAACCGACCTGTCGGTGCCGGGTCGTAAGGGCCGGTACTGGTACTACACGCGCACGGTCGAGGGCAAGCAGTACGGCATCCAGTGCCGGGTCGCGGTCGCGCCCGGCGAGACCGACCCGCCGATGGGCGACGACAAGCCCGGCGAGGAAGTGCTGCTCGACGGCAACGCGCTGGCCGAGGGGAAGGACTTCTTCGCCCTGGGCACGTTCGACGTGAGCCCCGACGGCAACTGGCTGGCCTACTCCACCGACTTCGACGGCGACGAGCGCTTCACGCTGCGGGTGAAAAACCTGGCCACCGGCGAGGTGCTGGCCGACGAGGTGCCCGACACGTTCTACGGCAGCGCGTGGTCGTCCGACGGCAGCGCGCTGTTCTACATCACCGTCGACGAGGCCTGGCGCCCCTACCGCGTGTGGCGGCACACCGTGGGCAAGGCGGCCACCGAGGACGTGATCGTCTTCGAGGAGCCGGACGAGCGCTTCTGGGTGGGCGTCGAGCTCACCCGCAGCGAGAAGTTCATCCTCATCGACACGCAGAGCAAGCTGACCTCCGAGGTGCACGCCATCCCGGCCGAGACGCCCGAGGCCGAGCCGGTCGTCATCGCGCCGCGCGAGCAGGGCGTGGAGTACTCGATCGAGCACCACGGGCACCGGTTCCTGATCCTGCACAACAAGAACGCGGAAGACTTCGCGCTCGCGCACACCTCGGCCGACAGCCCCGGCGAGTGGGTCGAGCTCATCGCGCACGAGCCCGGCACCCGGCTGGAGTCGGTGGACGCGTTCGCCCGGCACATCGTGATCTCGCAGCGGCGTGACGGCCTGACCGGCCTGCGGGTCATCGGCGACGGCAGCACCGACTCGTACGACATGCCGTTCCCGGAACCGTTGTTCAGCGTCGGCCTCACCAACAACCCCGAGTACGACACGGCCGTGGTCCGGATCAGCTACACGTCGATGGTCACGCCCGACTCGATCTACGACGTCGACCTGGTGACCCGGCAGATGGTGCTGCGCAAGCAGAAGCCGGTGCTCGGCGGCTACGACCCGGCCGACTACGAGCAGTTCCGGGAGTGGGCGCGGGCGGCCGACGGCACCCGGGTGCCGATCTCGGTCGTGGCGCGCAAGGGCGTCAAGCGGGACGGCTCGGCGCCGGCGCTGCTCTACGGCTACGGCTCGTACGAGCACAGCGTCGACCCGTACTTCTCGATAGCCCGTCTGTCCCTGCTCGACCGGGGCGTCGTCTTCGCGATCGCGCACGTGCGCGGTGGCGGCGAGATGGGCCGCCGGTGGTACGAGGACGGCAAGATGCTCGCCAAGAAAAACACGTTCACCGACTTCGTGGCATGCGCCGAGGCCATGGTCACCAAGGGCTGGACGTCGTCGTCCCGGCTGGTGGCCCGGGGCGCCTCGGCCGGCGGCCTGCTGATGGGCGCGATCGCGAACATCGCCCCGGAAGACTTCGCCGGCATCGTGGCGCAGGTCCCGTTCGTCGACCCGCTGACCTCGATCCTCGACCCGTCCCTCCCGCTCACCGTCACCGAGTGGGAGGAGTGGGGCAACCCGATCGAGTCGCCCGAGGTGTACGCCTACATGAAGTCGTACAGCCCGTACGAGAACGTCACCAAGCTGGCGTACCCCAAGATCCTCGCGGTGACCAGCCTGAACGACACCCGGGTGCTCTACCACGAGCCGGCCAAGTGGATCGCCCGCCTGCGGGCCACCGCAACCGAGGGCACCTACCTGCTCAAGACCGAGATGGGCGCCGGGCACGGCGGCCCCAGCGGGCGATACGACTCCTGGAAAGAGGAGGCCTTCGTGATCGCCTGGGCCCTCGACGTCATGGGCCTGGTCCCCGACAAGTCCTAGCCGATCCGCAGCTCCTCGAGGTCGGTGCTGGACCGCAGCACGAGCAGCCCGACACCGACCGCGAGGAGCACCGCGAGCAGCGCGCCCCCGCCCAACAGGCCGAGATCGGCCCACGGGACCGGCACACGCAACACGCGGGGCACCGTGCCCTCGATGGTGAAGCTCGACTGAATCAGCCGGACCAGGGTGTCGCCCGCGGCGAGCGCCAGCAACAGGGCCGGCACGATCGGCGTCAGCGTCTGCCAGAGGATCGAGGCCGAGAGCGTACGGCGGGGGACACCGGTCGCGGTCAGCGAGGCGTACGTCCGCCGGCGGGCCACGATGCTCTCGGCCAGCGCGACCAGCAGCCCGGCCGCCGCGACCGCCGCGCTGAGCCCGACCGCGACCATGACCAGCCGGATCGCGCCGAAGTAGAAGTCCGGCTCGGCCCCGGCGCCCATACCCTCCCCGTTCGGGGACCCCATCATCTGGTTGAACACGTCGAAGTAGCGGAACTGCGTGGCCAGCAGTGCCTTGTAGGCCAGCGCCACCGCCCCCGCGATCACGGCGACGAGCAGGGCGGCCATCGTGCGGCTGCCGTTCCACGGGTCGGTGATCAGCCGCTGGGCGGCGAGCAGCATGGCGGGCCCGCGGCCGAAGCGGCGCATCAGCCGCCCGGCGGTGTGCGAGATCCACCCGACCCCGAGCACCACGCCCGCCATGGTCAGCAGGGTGCCGCCGACTATCAGCACGTAGGCCACGTTCCTGGCCCAGTCCACATCATCGGTCCGCCACGGCACCGCGAACATCGGCAGGCCCACGATGATGAGCAGCCCGGGCCAGGGCCGCGGGCCGCGCTCGCGCACCCGCCGCACCACCCCGAGCGGCGTCACAATGACCCGCCGCATCAGCAGCGCCCCGATCAGCGCGGCAAGCACCGGCACCAACAGCACGAGGAACACGAGGACCGGCGCCGGCGGAAGCACGTCCGACGGCAGCGTGTGCTGGTCATGGGCGGCAGGAAGGGCTCGGGCCACGAGGTACGCGATCAGCGCGAGCACGCTGCCGAGCAGGCTCGCCACGGCCGTCTCCGCGGTCGCGATCAGCACCGCCTCGCCGGGCGTCGCGCCGGCCAGCCGGATCGCGGCCAGCCGCCGGTCGCGGGCCGGCGCGCCGAGCCGGATGCACTGCCCGGCCAGCGCCAGCACCGGCAGCGCGACCAGCACCAGCGTGGCCGCCACGCCGGGCCGCAGGCCGGGCTCGACCAGCAACTGGACCGTGTAGCGGCTGGCGTAGCCGCGGATCGACAGGACGGTGGCCGCGCAGAGCATCGCGATCGTGGCGAGCATGGCGCTCAGCGCGGTCAGCACGGTCCGCAGCACGTCGGTGCGATTGCCGGCCACCGCGAGCCGGGCCAGCGTGGACGGTCTCACCGAGTCACGCCCAGGCCGAGCCCGGTCGGGTCGAGCACGCCGTCGCGCAGGGCGATCTCCCGATCCGCGTACGCCGCCACGCTCGTCTCGTGGGTGACCAGCACGACCGCCATGCCCCGCTCGCGCGCCACCCCGACGATCTCGCCGAGCACCTGCTCGCCGGTGAGCACGTCGAGCGCGCCGGTCGGCTCGTCGGCGAACAGCACCCGCGGCTCGGTGACCAGCGCGCGGGCCGTCGCGCAGCGCTGCTGCTGGCCGCCGGACATCGCGCCGGGCCGCTGCTCGGCGAGGTCGGCCACGCCGAGCCGGTCGAGCCAGCCGAGCGCACCCTGCCGCGCCTCCCGCCGCCCCGTGCCGGCGAGAAGCAACGGCAGGGCGACGTTCTCCACCGCGGTGAGCTCGGGCACCAACTGCCCGAACTGGAACAGGACCCCGAAGTCGGTGCGGCGCAGCCGGGACCGCGCCGCCTCGGACCACAGCCCGATGTCCTGCTCGCGGTAGGTGACCGTGCCCGCGTCGAGCCGCAGGATGCCGGCCAGGCAGTGCAGCAGCGTCGACTTCCCGCAGCCGCTCGGACCGGTCACCGCGACGATCTCGCCCTCGTCGATCGCGAGGTCGACGCCGCGCAGCGCCGGGGTGCTGCCGTAACCGCGGACCAGGCCGGTGCCGCTCAGCAGTGCGCTCAACTCGTCACTTCCTTCTGCAGGTCGGCCACCCGCGCCAGCGTGGTCTGCAGCCAGCGCAGGTCGGCCTCGAGGTGCCCGATCGAGTAGTCGGCGGCGACCACGTCGCCGACGCTCGCTCCGGGCGCGGACTTGGCGGTGGTGAGCTCGCGCATGCGGCTCATGTGGGCGGCACGCTGGGCGACCAGGAAGTCGCGGGCCCGGCCGGCGTCCGCGGCGAGCAGCGCGACGACCACCTTGCTGAACAACTCGCTGGTCACGTACGGCGCCGGCGGCTCGATGGCGGACAGCCAGGTGTCGAGGTGCCGCCGGCCCTCGTCGGTGATCGTGTACGACGTGCGGTCGGGGCCGCCGTCGCGCTCCTGGCCGGCCTCGGCGACGAAACCGTCCCGCTCGAGGCGGCCGAGCGTGGCGTAGACCTGGCCGAACGCGAGCGGTTTGGCCCGCGGCAGCCGCTCGTCGTGCGCCCGCTTCAGGTCGTAGCCGTGCCGCGGGCCGCCGGAGAGCAGACCGAGCAGGACATGGGCGGTGGACATGGCGGCCACTATTCAATGAGTGAATAGAGTGTGTCAACCCCCTAGGAGCGGCGGATGGCCACCACCGCGACGTCGTCACCGGTCTGACCTGCGGCGCCGAGGCGGAACAGCAGCCGGTCGCAGAAGTCCTCGAGGTCCGGGTCGACCTCGGCGGCCACCCGGCGCAGCGCGGCCAGACCGACGTCGATGTCCTCGTCCCGGCGCTCGATCAGGCCGTCGGTGTAGAGCACCAGCGTCCCGCCGTGCGGCAGCACGAACGTCAGGTCGTCCGGGCGGGGCGCGTTGATGCCGAGCAGCGCGCCGCCCGGCTGCAGGAACGACACGCCGTCGGCGGTGTGCAGCAGCGGCGGCAGGTGGCCGGCGCCGGCCATCCGCACCTCGCCGGTGACCGGGTCGAGCGTGAACAGGCAGACCGTCGCCGAGTCGGCCGGCAGCACCCGCCGCATGAAGCGGTTGACCAGGCCGAGCACCGTTCCCGGCGGGTGGCCCTCGACGGCGTACGCGCGGACCGCGTGCCGCACCTCGGCCATCACCGTGGCCGCGTGCAGCGAGTGGCCGGCCACGTCGCCGATCGCCACCAGCAGGCGGCCGTCGAGCATGGTGACCTCGTAGAAGTCGCCGCCCACCTCGGTCTGCGACCCGGCCGGCATGTAGCGGACCGCCATGTCGACGCCGGGCACCGCGGGCAGCTGCGACTGCAGCAGGCTGCGCTGCAAGGTGATGGCGATGCCGTGCTCCTCGTCGTACGACCGCTGCGCCTCGACCGCGGCCGCGACCGCCTGGGAGAGCTGCCGCAGCACCGGGAAACCGGGCGTCTGCGAGCTGGACGGCACGGCCACGTAGACCGGCGGCCGGTCGATCCGCAACCGGGCGGCCGCGACCGCCACCTGCTCGCCCTCCGACCACTCGACGATGTCCCAGTCGGCCGGCTGGTCGGTGCGCACCAGCGAGCCGACCGCCACGTTGGGCTCGGCCAGCGACCAGGGCCGCACCACCGGCGGCGAGCCGGTCGCGGCGAGGCTGTCCCCGTCGGCGGTCTCGGCGAGCACCACGACCGGGCCACCGAAGATGTCGTACGCCCCGGCGGCGGCCTCCTCGAGCAGGGCGGGCAGGCTGGACGCCAGGTTGATCGCGAGGGTGGCCTCGGCCAGGCGGACCATCCGGGCGGCCAGCAGCTCGGCGCGCCGCCGGGCCGAGTAGTAACGCAGGACGGACTGGCAGGTGGCGATCAGCTCGTCCGGCTCGATCGGCTCGATCAGGTACGCGTCGGCGCCCCGGTTGAGGCCCTGGGTCCGGTCGTTCACGTCGACGGCGTGCGCGGAGACATGGACGACGGGCAGGGCCCCGTACGCCGGATCGGTCTTGATCTTCTCGCAGACGTCGAAGCCGCTCATGTCCGGCAGCTTGACGTCGAGCACCACGAGGTCGATCCCCGAGCCGGGGAGCAGGCGCAGCGCCTCCCCGCCGGTCTCCGCCTCGCGGATCGTGAAGCCGGCCCGGGCGAGCCAGCTGACCAGCAGGTATCGCTTGGTGGGGTTGTCGTCGACGACGAGCAGCGTGGGCGGGGTGGTCATGACGCCGGCAACCGCACGATGAAGGTGCTGCCTTCTCCGGGCGCCGAGTCGACGCGCAGCCCGCCGCCGAGGATGCCGGCCAGCCGCCGGGCGTAGGGCAGGCCCAGGCCGGTGCCCTTGCCGGTCACCGCCACGCTGCCCGGCACCTGGTAGAACTCCTCGAAGATCCGCTCGTGCAGCTCGGCCGGGATGCCGGTGCCGGTGTCCGACACGGTGAACTCGATGTCGCCGTCCACCGCTCGCACGCCCAGCCGCACCTCGCCCTGGGCGGTGAACTTGATCGCGTTGGTCAGCAGGTTGCGCAGGACCCGGACGAGGAGCACCTCGTCGGTGCGCAGACGCGGCACCCCGGGATCCTCCACCACGAAGTCGACCTCGGGCCGGGTGGCCAGCGGCCGCAGCGTGCCGCGCAGCTGGCCGAAGACGACCCGCAGGTCCACGTCCGACCACTCCGGCTCGATCCGGCCCGCCTCCGCCTTGGCCAGATCGAGCAGGTCGTTGACCAGTGTCAGCAGGTCGCCGGCCGAGCCGCCGATCAGGTCGACCTGGCGACGCTGCTCGGAGCCGAGCGGCTCGGACGACGGGTCGAGCAGCAGCCGGGTCAGCCCGATCACCGCGGTCACCGGGGCGCGCAGCTCGTGGCTCACGTTCGCCAGGAACCGGCTCTTGGCCTCGCTCGCGGCCCGCAGCTGCACCGATTTCTCGTCCAGATCGGCGTAGAGCGCGACCACCCCGCGGTTGGTCTCCTCCAACTCGTCGGAGAGCTGGTGGTAGAGCGCCATCACGCCGCGGTTGGTCTCCTCCAGCTCGGTGTTGAGGCGGGCCAGGTCGTCGCGCTGCGCCCGCACCTCGTCGAGCGCGACGATGAGCTGCTGGTTCTGCACGCTCAGCTCGTCCAGCGGGGTGCCCGGGATGTGCTCGGCCAGTCCGGCGCGAATCTCGTCCATGCGTCCGGGGGTCAGCGGCGGCGCGCTCGTCGGCAGCCGCCGGGCCATCCGCACCACCGTACCGGTCTCGCCATCGCCGACCTCCAACGTGTCGACCAGGCGGCCGACCTGAACGAGCTGCGGGCCGATGTCGGCCGCGCCGCCGGGCAGCGGGTTGCCCACCGCCACACGCAACGTTGGTACCCCGTTCGGCTCCGCCGTGAACTCCACGTCGGCGTCCACCCCGACGGCCAGCATGACCCGGCCGACCTCGCTCAGCGCGGTGGCCACCCGGGTCTGGTCCTGCTGCTCGAACCCGACCGCGCGGGCCACCTCGCGGCCGAGCTGGCGCACCGAGAACACGTCCTGCTCGACGTGCAGGCGCATGCGGATGAGCGGCTCGGCCTTGCTCATGGCAACCGGGCCACGAGAACGCCGGCATCGTCGCGGCGGACCCCGGCGTCGCGCAGCACGGTCGCGGCGATCAGCGCCGGCGAGTGCGACAACAGGCCTGGGTAGTCGCCCGGATCCCAGCGGTCGACCACGCCGTCGCTGTGCATCAGCACGATCGCGTCGGGCTCGAGTGGGTAGTCGTACTCCCGGATCTGGCGGCGCTGATGTCCGGCGATGCCGGGCAGCGAGATCATGCCGCGGCGGCCTACTGGAGAGATCACCGTGCCCGAGATGTTGCCGAGGCCGGCGTACCGGACCAGGCCGGCGTCGGAGTCGAGCTCGGCGACGGCCAGCGCGGCACCGCGGGTGTGGTTGAGGCGGCGATGCAGGGTCTCCACTACGGCCGCGGGCGGTTGCGATGGTGCGACGGCGAACGCGCGTACCGCCTCGTGTGCGGCCGCGGCCGCGAGTCCGCCGTGTCCCAGCCCGTCGCACATCAGGAGCTGTTTCCGGCCGTCCGCCTCGCGGATGGCGAAGGCGTCGCCGCTCACCGGCTCGCCGGTGAGCGGACGGGTCAAACCCGAAGCCCACGCGGGTGACGGCGGGTCGGCGGGCCAGACCTGAGCGACCAGCACGGTTCCCTTGCCCGGTACGGAGTGCAGATCCGTCCACGAGGACTGGCGCACGATCGCGCCGAGACCGATGCCGAGCGTGCCGGCCGTGGAATGCCCGTCGCCGATCGACCGCGCGAGGTCGGCCATCCCCGGGCCGTGGTCGACCGCGATGATCTCGACGCCGGCCTGCTCCGCGGTGCGCACCGCGCGAACCAGCAGCGTGCCCTGGTCGGCGTGCTTGACCAGGTTCCCGGCCGCCTCGGCGGTCACGATCGACAGGTCGGCGGTCCGTTTCTCGGGGAGCCCGAGCTCGGTGGCGAGCCGCTCAGCCGCGCGGCGGGCGGCGGAGGCGGTCGCGGCGGCCTCCACCCGGAACCAGGCGCCCCCGTTCAGGAGCTCCTCGGGCAGCGCTGCCACCGCGTCTCCGCTCATCGGCACCATTTGGTCACGGTAATGCTCGTACCTTGCCCCACCGCGGTCTCGATGTCGAACTCGTCGACCAGCCGGCGCGCGCCACTGAGACCCAGGCCGAGGCCGCCGCCGGTGGTGTAACCGTCGGTCAGCGCGAGGTCGAGGTCGGCGATGCCGGGGCCCTGGTCGGCGAAGACGATGCGGATGCCCTGCCGTCGGCCGTTGTCCACCCGAGTCACCTCGACCGTGCCACCCCCGCCGTAGACGAGCGTGTTGCGTGCCAGCTCGCTCGCGGCGGTGACCAGCTTGGTCTGGTCGACCAGGGAGAGTTTGGCGGAGACGGCGATCGTACGCACGAGCTGGCGCACCCGGACGACGTCCTGGTCGGTGCTGACCGCTATCCGCTCGACCGGGTCGCTCACGGCTGGGCGTCCGCCGCCGTCTCGGCGTCCTCGTCGTCGATCTCGTCCCATTCCGAGTCGCCGGCCCGCTCGTCGGCCTTGGCCCGGGCCAGCAGGGCCATGCCGAGCTCGACGTTGAGGGCGGTGCGGATGCCCGGCAGCGACAGGCCGAGCTCGACCAGGGTGATCGCCACCGCCGGGCGCATGCCGACCACCACGGTCTCGGCGTCCAGCACCCGGGAGATCGACGCGATCGTGGCGAGCGTGCGCCCCACGAACGAGTCGACGATGTCCAGCCCACTGATGTCGATGATCACGCCGTGGCAGCCGGTCGTCACGACCCGATCGGCGAGGTCTTCCTGCAGTTGGAGCGCGACCTGGTCCTCCATGTCGATCTGGATCGAGACCAGCAGGATGTCGCCGATCTTGAGGATCGGAACGCGATCCACGTCAGCTCTCCCGAGTCCGGGTCTTGTTCAGCGCGTAGCGCAGCGCATCGGCGAGCGACGCCTTGGTGGCGATGTCGCCGAACTCGATGCCGAGCGCCACGATCGTCTGGGCGATCTGCGGGCGGATGCCGGAGATGATGCAGTCGGCGCCCATCAGCCGGGCGGCCACCACCGTCTTGAGGATGTGCTGCGCCACCTGGGTGTCGACCGCCGGAACGCCGGTGATGTCGATGATCGCGTACGGCGAGCCAGTGTCGACCAGGGTCTGCAGCAGTCGCTCCATCACGACCTGGGCGCGCGCCGAATCGAGCGTGCCGACCAGCGGGACGGCCACCACGCCGTCCCACAGCTTCACCACCGGGGTCGACAGCTCGAGCAACTGCTCGGCCTGGTCGGCGATGAGCGACTCGCGCACATGGACGTAGGTGTCGAAGGTGAACAGCGCGGCGGCGTCGACGAACTCGGAGAAGGCGACATATTCGCGCAGGTTGCCGGCGTCACCGCCGTCGAGCACGCCGAGCAGCGCCTCCTTGAGGGCGAAAAGACTGACCGCCGTCTCGGTGGCACTGAAGCCCTGCCGGGCCCGGCCGGTGGACAGGTCGCTCAGCTGGGCACGCAGCTCGGCGGCCGCCTCCTGGGTGAGATCGGTGGCGCCGCCGGCGAGCGCCGACTGGAAACCCTTGCGCAGCTCGGTCGTCTGTCGTTGCAGCTCGGCGCGGCTCAACCGGCCGCGCAGGCTCTGGGCCACCCGGTCGGTCCACGCGCCGACCAGCTCCTCCTGCTTGTCCTCCAGCAGTGCGGCGAGACGACTCGCCTCATCCGGCTCCAAAGCCATCGCTGCCTCCCGATCTCTGGTCGCGCGACGGGCGGACTGTACCACCGGAGTGTCTAATAGTTGCCGTTGACCAACTAAAGCGGCAAGGTCACATACGGCGAGCCCCGTCCTGCCGATCAGACCATGCCTGGAGTACCGTTCTGCTCATATCTGGAGGTCCTGAATGTCCCTGACGGTACAAACGGAACAGCGCGCCGGCATGGTCGTCGTGTCGGTGGCGGGTGAGCTCGACATGGCCACCGCACCCCAGCTGCAGGACCAGATCAGCGACCTGCTCGAGAAGGGGCGCACCCGCCTGGTCTTCGACCTGGCCGAGGTCTCGTTCTGCGACTCCACCGGCCTGTCGGTCTTCGTCCGGGCGAAAAACAGCACCGACGACGCCGGGGGCACTGTCCGGCTCGCCGCGCCGCAGCGCGGGGTGCTGCGCATCCTCGAGGTGAGCGGTCTGGTCGAGGTGCTGCGCACCTACCCGACCGTCGACGAAGCCGTGACCGCACAGGAACCGGCGCTCGACTGACTTCCTTGGGTTGACCCGATCGGCGTAGTTTGTCGCCGACCGGTGGTGGGCACCTGCTGCCGGACCGACCGAACCCCCTCGGCGTGCTGGAGTGTGCTCGTGAACAAAGTGCTGCAAGGCTTCAAAGACTTCATCATGCGCGGCAACGTGGTCGACCTCGCGGTCGGCATCGTGATCGGTGCCGCGTTCACGACCGTGGTGACCGCGTTCACCAACGGTTTCATCAAGCCGCTGATCCAGCTCATGGGCGGCGACACCGGGGTGCACGCCGGCAAATGGCACGTCGGCGACGTCGAGTTCGACTACGCGACCTTCCTCAACGCGATCGTCACCTTCCTGATCACCGCGGCCGTGCTCTACTTCCTGGTCATCTACCCCCTGAACCTGCTCGCCGAGCGGCGCCGCCGCGGCGAGGAGCCGCCGCCGGAGAACCCGAGCGAGGAGATCCTCCTGCTCACCCAGATCCGCGACGCTCTCGTGCAGGCTCAGGCGCCGCCGCAGCGCCCCGGCAACCAGTACGGCCGTCACCAGGAGCCGCCGCGCTGACACGCTGCGAAAAAGATCAACCAGACCCGGTACGGTTCGAACAGATGTTCTATACAGTAGCCGGATGGAGCAGCGTAAGCACTGGTGGAACGGCAAATGGGGCCGCATCGCCCGCAAGGACATCTTTCTTCGGGTGAGCGGTGACCAGTGGTATGTCGAGCAGCGCTCGGGCGGCGCGGATGGCGTCTCGACCTTCGTCGAGTTCAACGGCGAAGAAGGCGCCCTCGACGCCGTGCGCGCGCTGCTCGCCGGGCCGGAGGATTGGCGTGAGCTCTCGGTCCGGCCGCCGGCCCGCTGACGGTCAGGCGGCCGGGCGATCTTGATGGTGCTCCGCGGTCATCGGGCCGCGGGGCACGAGGCGCAGGCCCGGCCGGAGCGTCGGCGTCGGGGAGTCGTCCTCGTCGGCGAAACGGGCCCGCCAGCCTGACCAGCCGCCGTCCGAGCGGGCGCCGGGCGGGGCGGCGAAGCCACCCGGAATCCGGGTGAGCGCCACGACCAGAAGGTATCCGAGGATGACGAAGCCGTGGCTGACCAGCCGGGTGGAGTCGACCCGGTCGCCGGTCAGGTCGTTGACCGAGAGCAGCAGCAGCATCCCGACGAACGCGGTGAGCATCGGCACCAGGCCGGACGGCCGGGTGCGGCGCAGCGCGATGAAGAGGTACCCCGCCCCGACCGCGACGTTCCAGGCGGCCGACTCGTGCCACAGGTGGCCGGGGGTCGCGTCGAGGCCGGAGTGCACGTGCGTGCCGACCACGCCGCCGCCGACCTGGCCGAGGCCGAGGATGAGCTGCACCGCGCCGACCCCGGCCAGCGCGATGTAGAGAGCGGCGGCCAGCGGGAAGCGCTTCCGCGGGGAGGCGGGCGGGGGCACGGCGGCCAGGATGCTCGCGCTGAGGTCGGGCGCGACGCCCACCGCCGTACGCGTCAGTCTGTTGACCTTGGCCGCGCTGTCGAGCCACGCCCGGCAGCCGGCGCACCCGGCCAGATGCTCGTCGACCAGCGGCCGGTCGGCCGGGTCGTCCTCGCCGTCCAGCTGCGCAGACAGCATCTCGCGCCACCGCTCACAAGCCATGTACCCATAGTCGCGCGGCGCGCCCGCGAAGTTCCCACCCGAAGGTGGGCGGGTCAGCGCAGGCTCGGGGGCGGTCCGGGCAGCTGCGGCTGGCCCCCGCTGCCGCCGAGCAGCCGCTTGCGCTCCCGGAAAGCCCGGAGGTTGGCGGTGTTCCCGCAGGTGGAGACGTCGTGCCAGACGCCGCTGTTGTTCCGCGAGGTGTCGAAGAACGCGGCCCGGCAGTCGCCGTTGTGACAGAGCTTGAGCCGGGCCCACAGGCCGGCCTGCTGGGCCAGCAGCGCCTCGGCCCAGAGTGCGGAGGCCAGCCAGCGGGTGCCCCGGCCGGTCGGGACCATGCGCACCCAGCCGTCGGCGTCGGGCACGAGGCTGACCGGCACGTCGGCGGGCGGCAGCGCGCCGCCGAGCCCTTCCGAGCCGGCGGTGAGGATCACATTCTCGAAGGTGGTGCGCAGGCGGCGCAGCGAGCGCATGTCGTTCGACGAGATCAGCAGCGTGGGGGCCGGCAGGCCGGAGACCCGCGACCAGGTGCCCAGTGCCTCGGTCAGCCAGCGCTGGGCGTCGTCGGGGTTGAGCAGCAGGTCAGCGCCGTAATGCATGGTGGCCCGCGTGTTCAGCAACTCCTGGACGAGCGCGAGCCCGCCGGGGGCTTCGCGGACGCCGTGCCGCGCGCTGGCCATCCATGACATAAGCGAAGGGTACTTGACTCTTTTTCGCGACCGCGTCCACCACTCGTTCGATCCGCACGGGCCCTTGCCACGGTCGGTCACGATGGGGATGCGAAAGGATCTCATTCGCGATCCACTGGTCATGGTGAGACATTTTCGGCAATGATCCTCTGGTGGGACGGGAGGAGCGCATGGTGCGCAAGGCTTTGACGCTCGCGGTTGCGGCCGCGGCGACGATCACTCTGCTCGCCGGGTGCGGTCCGGACGATTCCTCCCAGACCGGGGCACAAGCTCCCTCCGTACAGCCATCGGCGGAGCCATCACCCAGCGTGAGTGAGTCACCCAGCGCGACCCCCACGACGTCGCCGACGGCGACGCCAACGCCCACCAAGACCGCGCCGCCGGAGAAGCTCAAGATCGGCTCGAAGGGTCCGGCCGTCCTCGCGCTGCAGCAGCGGCTCACCGACCTCGGGTACTGGAACGGCAAGGCCGACGGCAAGTTCGGCGGCACGACCCAGCAGGCGGTCCTCGCCATCCAGAAGGCGGCCGGCATCGGCCGGGACGGCACGGTCGGCCCCAAGACCCAGAAGGCTCTCGACGCGGGCGTCCGCCCGACGGCCAAGTCCAAGGCCGGCAGCGGCTACCTCGTCGAGATCAATCTGAAGAAGCAGCTGCTGATGTTCGTCAAGGACGGCCAGGTCGTGGCCACGCTCAACACCTCGACCGGGTCGAACGAGCACTACGTCTACCAGGGTCAGACCTACCTGGCCGACACTCCGACCGGCCACTTCAAGGTCAGCCGCCAGATCGACGGCGTGCGGCACGGCCCGCTCGGCGACCTGTTCCGCCCGAAGTACTTCAACGGCGGCATCGCCGTGCACGGGTCGCCCAGCATCCCGGGCTACCCGGCCTCGCACGGCTGCGCCCGGGTGTCGAACGCGGCCATCAACTGGATCTGGGCGACCGACAAGCTCCCGCTGAAGACGAAGGTCTGGGTCTACAGCTCCTAGGTCTTGCGAATCAGCCGTCGATCCGGGTGATGTTGCGGATCTTGTTGGACGCGTCGAGGGCCGCCACCTTGTACGCCTCCGACAGCGTCGGGTAGTTGAAGACCGCGTCGACCAGGTAGTCGACCGTGCCGCCGCAGCCCATCACGGCCTGGCCGATGTGGACGATCTCGGTGGCGCCGGTGCCGAAGACGTGCACGCCGAGCAGCTTGCCGTCCTCGGGGGCGACCAGCAGCTTGAGCATGCCGTACGAGTCGCCGACGATCTGCCCCCGGGCGAGCTCGCGGTACCGCGCGATGCCCACCTCGAACGGCGTCGCCGAGTCGGTCAGCTCGTCCTCGGTCTTACCGACGAAGCTGATCTCGGGAATCGTGTAGATGCCGATCGGCTGGAGCTGGCCGATCTCGCGCACCGGCTCGCCGCACGCGTGATGGGCGGCCAGGCGGCCCTGCTCCATCGAGGTGGAGGCGAGCGCCGGGAAGCCGATCACGTCTCCGACGGCGTAGATGTTCTCGACCGCGGTGCGGTAGTTGCCGTCGACCTCGATGCGGCCGCGGTGGTCGGCGGCGAGCCCGGCCGCCTCGAGGTTGAGGTCGTCGGTCTGGCCTTGCCGGCCGGCCGAGTACATGACCGTGTCGGCGACGATCTTCTTCCCGCTCTTGAGGATGCACAGCGCGGCGGTCTGGTGCCTTTCGACCGCGGCCACTTCCTCGCCGAAGCGGAACGTCACGCTCAGATCGCGCAGATGGTATTTCAGCGACTCGATGATCTCGTCGTCGCAGAAGTCGAGCATCTGCTCGCGGCGCTCGACCACGGTGACCTTGGTGCCGAGGGCGGCGAACATCGAGGCATACTCCATGCCGATCACGCCGGCGCCGACCACCACCATGCTGCGCGGCACGGCCTGGAGGTTGATCACCCCGTCCGAGTCGACGATCGTACGGTCGTCGAAGTCCACGCTGTCCGGACGCGCGGGCCGGGTCCCGGCCGCGATGATGATCTTGTCGGCCGTCACCTTGTTTTCCCGGCCGCTTCCACCGTCGACGTAGATCGAGTGCGCGTCGGCGAACCGGCCGATGCCCGTGATCATCTGGACGTGGTTGCGGGAGAGCTGGTTGCGGATGACGTCGGTCTGCCGGCTGATCACGTGCTGGGTGCGGGCCGCCAGGTCGGAGACGGTGATCTCGTCCTTGACGCGGTAGCTCGAGCCGTACAGGTCACGCTGGCTCAGGCCAGTCAGGTAGAGGACGGCCTCGCGCAGTGTCTTGGACGGCACCGTGCCCGTGTTGATGCAGACGCCGCCGATCATGTCGCGGCGATCGACTATTGCGACGCGGCGGCCCAGCTTGGATGCCGCGATCGCGGCTTTCTGCCCACTGGGCCCGGAGCCCAGCACCAACAGGTCGTAGTCATACACATCGCTTAGCGTCGCAGTCCGCGCGCGGGCCGGTCTATGGTCGCCATCAGCTTTTTTCGTGGTGTTCGGTCGCTCTTGATCAAACGCTGCATCGGGATCGCGGCCGGCGGGCTCGCCGTGCCGTAGAGCTCGGCGCAGATCACCACGCTCAGCCACGGCACCCACGGTCCGCCGAGCACCAGCCGGCCGTGATCGCGCACGGTCAGCTCGACCGACCATTCACCGGGCACCGGGCGCACCCGCTCGATCCGGCCCAGGTCGTACTCCTCGCCGGCGATCAGCCGCCGGTTGGTGATGACGGCGACCCGCCGCTCGCCGTCCACGATCACCGGGAACCAGCCGTACTGCCTTTCGCCGGGACGCAGCGGGATCGTCGGCGCGACCGCGGCCGGCCGGCCACCCCGCCGGATGTACCCGGTCAGCAGGGTCATCGCGCGGAATCCCGCGCTGAGTTGCTCGGCGGCGTAGTCCAATGCCCGCTCCGTTCTCGACGGCCGCCCCCGTGCGGCCAGTCCGATCCTTCCCGCCCATCGCCGCGTTGACCAGCGAATACCCACCGCTGAGGCCGGATTTGCCCGATCCGGCTAACTCGTTCGATGCGCGGCTCGACCGGGATTCCAAACAACTGCTTGACATCGAGACGGGCCGGGCGGAGCATTCCAAGCATGTCTTTGGAATCGGAGGGGCGCCGGGTCATCGGCGATCCGCTCGCCCTGCGCGCCCTCGCCCATCCGCTCCGGCTCAAGCTGCACGCCCTCGTCGGGCGCGACGGCCCGATCACCGCGGCCGACGCCGCACGCCAGCTCGGCGTCAGCCAGGCCCTCGCCTCCCACCACCTGCGCCAGCTCGCGAAATACGGCTACGTCGAGCACGCCGACGCCGGCGACAACCGCGAGCGGCCCTGGCGGGTCACTCACACGTCGAACGCGTTCGAGCCGGAGAGCTCCGATGATCCGGAGGAGGCCTGGGAGGCCGCCGAGGCGCTCGAACGCTTCCTGATCGAGCGCACCGGCGCCCAGTTCGCCGACTGGCAGCAGCGCCGCGCCGAGGAGGATCCGGGGTGGACCGAGCACACCGGCATCTCGCAAAACCTGGTCTACCTGACCCTCGACGAGATGGCCGAGCTTCACCGGGCGTGGGACGAGCTGATCACCCCGCTGGTCCGGCGGCGGCCGCTCGGCGACGCGGCCGCCCGGCCCGCCGGCGCGATGCCGGTCGACGTCACGTTCATCGCCGTCCCGCTGCGGCCGACCGCGAGCGGGGGCTGAGATGCGCGTGATCCGCAACCGCGACTACCGCCTGCTGCTCGCGGCCAACTTCGTCTCGTTCACCGGCGACTGGATCCTCGGCGCCGGCCTCGCGTACCAGGTCTATGTCCTGACCGGATCGACACTGGCGTCGGCCGCGATGGTCCTCGCGTCGCTGCTGCCGAAGGTGACGCTCGGCTCGTTCGCGGGCGTGCTCGCCGACCGGTGGGACCGCCGCCGCACGATGATCGTCTGCAACCTGCTGCTCGCGGTCACCCTGCTTCCGCTGCTGCTGGTCGATCACCCGGGCCGGGCCCCGATCGTGTACGCGGTGGCCGCCGTGCAGAGCGCGCTCGCCGTCTGTTTCGCCTCGGCCGAGGCCGCGCTGGTGCCCGCCCTCGTACCGGAAAAGGATCTGATCACGGCGAACGCGATGAACGGGCAGGCCCGCGACGTGGCCCGGCTGACCGGCGCGGCCCTGGGCGGCGTGCTGGCCGCGACCGGGGGCATCCGGCTGATCACCCTGGCCGACGCGGCCACCTTCGCGGTGGCCGCCGCCCTGCTGACGCTGATCCGGCACCGGGTGGTCCGGGCGGGCGGTTCGGCGGCGGCGCCGCGCCTGGCCGGCCAGTGGCGCGAGGGTACGCGGATCACGCTCACCGACCGCACGCTGCGCACGCTGATGGCCTTCGCACTGATCACCGGCGTCGGCGAGGCGATCATGATGACGCTGATGGCCCCGTTCGTCCGCGACGTGCTGCACGGCGGCAACGAGGCGTACGGCACGATCATGGCGGCACAGGCGATCGGCGGCCTGGCCGGCGGCATGGTGGCCACCCTGATCGGCCACCGCTTCCCGCCGCGTCTGCTGCTGGGCGCGGGCGCGGTCGTCTTCGGCCTGCTCGATCTGGCGCTGTTCCTCTATCCCCTGGCGGCCGGCGTGGTCTGGCCGGCTCCGATCATCATGGTGCTGGTCGGGCTGCCGTCGGCGCTGACTCTGGCCGGCCTGACCACGGTCTTCCAGACGGCCACCTCCGACTCGCATCGCGGCCGCGTCTTCGGGGCGATCACCGCGCTCCAGGCCGCCGCCATGCTCATCGGCATCGGCCTGGCCGGCGCCCTGCCCGCGCACATCGGCATCGTCCCGGTGATCGCGGTCCAGGGCGCCGGCTATCTGACGGCCGGCCTGCTGGTGCTGGCCGTGCTCCGGCCGGAACGCGTCTCAGAACCACGCTTTGATGGCGCTGCGGAGGTCGTCGTCGAGGCCGGCGCCGGCGATCACTCCGTCCGGGCGTAGCAGGACGGCGGCCAGGCGGTCGTCGCCGAGGTCGTGCGCCACGACGGCGTCGACGCGGTCGTCACCGATCGCCTTGGCCTCCGGGTGCAGCAGCAGCGGCCGGCCACTTGTGGTGAGCTCCTCCAGCGGCACCCCGTCGACGATCAGCGGCGGGCAGGCCAGGCCGGCCATCGGATGGGTTGTCGCGTAGGGCAGGTCGTAGCGGATCGTCACCCCGGAGATCAGCCGGCTCAGATAGCGGTTGACCTCCGGCAGGTCCATGAGGTCGCTGAACACGTCGCGCAGTGCGTCCACCTGCGGCCCGGGGGCGAGCAGCGCCGACTGCGCCCGGGTGTTACGCAGCACGGCCGCGCCGACCGGGTGCCGCTCGGCGGTATAGCTGTCGAGCAGCCGGTCGTCCCCCCGCACCGCGGCCGCCAGCTTCCAGCCGAGGTTCATGGCGTCCATCAGGCCGAGGTTGAGCCCCTGCCCGCCGCTCGGCGAGTGGACATGTGCGGCGTCCCCGGCCAGCAGCGTGCGTCCCCGCCGGTAGGTCGCGGCCTGCCGGGCCTGATCGGTGAACCGGAGCCCGCCCGCGAAGTCGGAGATCTCGACGTCGACCCCGGTGACCCGGCGGACGCTGGCCCGCATGTCGTCGGCGTCCAGCGGCGCCGATCGGTCGAAAGTGTCCTCGAAGTCGTAGGTCGCCACCATCCCGTCCCCGTACTGAAGCGTCCCCTTCGGCAGCCGGCCGGGCGCCGGAAGCGCGCCCTCGACATGACCGCGCGCGAATCGGACGGTCATCGACGGCGGCGTTCCCGGAAAATCAAATTCCCCCAGCTTGCGTACGGTGCTCCGACCGCCATCGCAGCCGACGGCGTACCCGGTGACGACCTCCCGCGAGCCCGCCGCCGACTCGACGGTGAGGGTGACCTGGGCCGACTCGTTCTTGAGCCCGGTCACGGCGTGGCCGAACAGCACCTTGACGCCGAGCTCGTCCAGCCGTCGGCGCAGCAGAGCCTCGAGCGCCGGCTGCCCGATCAGCGCCCCGCGCCGGCCCGGGTCGGCCGCGTCCGCGTCGATCTTGTGGATCCAGGCGAAGTGCGCCCGGGTCGTGCCGTGCTCACGCTCGAGTTTGCGCAGGCCGTCCGCGTGTTCGCGGTCGAGGTCGGGCCCGAGCCCGCGACGGCGGAGCGCCTCGGCGGCGAGTGGGCCGATGCCCCGCGCCTTGGGCTGGTGGCTCGGCTCGTCCAGGCGTTCCAGCACGATCGGCCGCACGCCCGCGAGGGCCAGCTCGGCCGCCAGCAGCAATCCCACCGGCCCGGCGCCGACCACGACAACGTCCGCATCCATGGCGTTCTCCCTCGCATTACAAGACGAGACGGTCTCGTCTTGTGTTCGACCATAGCGAGACGAGACGGTCTCGTCTAGAGATGGCGTAGGATGACGCTTGTGACCGGCGTCCCCAACCAGGCGAAGCGACAGGCGATTCTCGAGGCGGCGACCGAGGCGTTCCTGCACTCGGGCTACGCGGCCAGCGTCGACGAGATCGCCGCGGTCGCCGGCGTGGGCAAGCAGACCGTCTACCGCCACTTCGGCGACAAGCAGGCCCTGTTCCTGGCCGCCGTCGCCGCCGCCCGGTCCGCCACGCCGGAGGCGCCCGCCGAGCTCGACGCTGCCCTGCCCGACGATCCGGTTGAGGGCCTGACCCGGGTAGGCGAGCAGATCCTGGCCGCGGCCCTGTCCCCGACGGTGGCCGCGCTGCACCGGCTCACCATCGCCGAGATCGGTAACCATCCCGAGCTGAGCGCCCACTGGGGCGATGGCACCGACCCGTTCATCGACGCGCGGCTGGCCGCCTGCCTGCGCCATTACGACGAGGCGGGACTACTGGCGGTCCCCGACCCGTCCCGCGCCGCGCGCCAGTTCGCCTACTTGCTGATCACGGAGGGGCGCATGGCCTCCGCGTACGGGACAAGGAATTTGACCCTTGAACAGCGTCACCGGATCGCCGCGGAGACCGCCGACCTGATCGCTCGCGCCCACCGCCCGGCCTGACTCCCGACGCGGTACCCGCCCGGCCGACGCGTACGAGGATGAAGACGAATCGCTCCTCGCGCATAGACAGGTGTGGAGGGTAACCCGACGACAGGAGCTCGACGTGGCTGCGGTGACGCGGGCGGCGGCCGGAACCGACGCCGATACGGACGCCGCGGTCATTCGCGCGTCGTTGGCGGATCCGGACCGGTTCGCGCTGATCTATGACCGGTACGCCGCACGGCTGTACCGCTACGCGTACCAACGGGTGGGTCCCGGCATCGCCGACGATGTGGTGGCGGAGGCGTTCCTGGCGGCGTTCCGCGGGCGGGCGTCCTACGACCTCGACCGGCAGGACGCCCGGCCCTGGTTGTTCGGCATCCTCACCCGGGAGGTGGCCGCCCACCAGCGGCGGGAGCAGGCACGCTACCGGGCTCTGGCCCGCTCGACGCACGAAACCGTGCAGGACGGTCCGGCCGACCAGGTGGCGGCCCGGGTCGCGGCCGGCGCCGCGCGGGGCCCGCTGGCCGACGCCCTGGCCGGCCTGGCCCCGCGCGATCGCGACGTGCTGCTGCTGGTGGCGTGGGGGCAGCTCAGCTACGACGAGGTGGCCGACGCCCTGGACATCCCGCCGGGCACCGTGGCGTCCCGGCTCAATCGGGCCCGGCGCAAAGTCCGCAAAGTATTGAGCGAGTTCGACCCGACCATGGGGGGCGACGATGAGATCTGACCTGTCCATTCTCGAGGAGCTCGGGGCGAGTCTGGCCCCGGCCGAGGACCAGCCGCCGGCCGACGTCCGCCATCGGGTGATGACCGGCATGCGGCACCCGGTTGGCCGCCCGCGGCTGCTGAGCCGGCTGGGTGGCGTACACCTGGCCTGGAAGATCGGTGCACCGACCGTCGCCGCCGCAGCGGTCGCGGCAGTCCTGGTGGCGGGACAGCCGGGTGGCCGGCCCACCCCCGCACCGCCCGTCCCCGGAGCGGGCACCCGGGCGGGGGCAGGTGCCGCGCCGAAGACTCCGCCCGGTGCCGAGCAGGTGTTGCTGCTGGCGGCCCAGCACGCGGCCGCCACCCCGACGATGAGCGCCCGGCCGAACCAGTTCCTGTTCATCGACTCCGTCGAGGTCGAGTCGAGGATCGACGTGAAGGGCCGGACCACGGTCTCCGGGCCACTGCGCACGCGGACCTGGCTGTCGGTGGACGGCACCCACGACGGGCTGGTGACCCAGGAGGCGGGGTCGGGAAAGGCGCCCACCCGTACCCACCTCGACGGCTGCAAGAACGGACGGCAGGCCGAGACGATCGACCGGCCGGAGACCACGCCCAAGGTCGCGTGCACGCCCGAGCCGGCCTATCGGCCCGGCCGCGTCCCGACCGACGCGGACGACCTGCTGGCGTACGTGTACTCGGTCGCGGCCGCCGAGCCGGAGTGGGTGTCCGCCGGCGCCGGCAAGGACCGCATGCCAACCGGATTCGTCCGGCTCTCCGACGACCAGCGCGCCTTCAGCGAGATCGCCGAGATGCTGTACAAGAACCATCTGCCGGCCGTGCAGCAGGCCGCCTTCCTGGCCGCCAGCCGGATTCCCGGCGTGCAGCTGCGCCACAACGCGACCGATGCCGCCGGCCGGGTCGGCGTCGCGGTGACCCGCACCGAGGCGGGCGCACGGCAGGAGCTGGTCTTCAACCCCACCACCTACCAGTACCTCGGCCACAACATCATCGCGGCCGAGTTCGACCTGGCCGGCGCGAAGGTGGTCCGCTCCCCGAACATCGGCAAAGGCTCCGCCGAGTTCTGGCCGGGACCGCGTCCGAAGCCGGGTGCGGTGATCTACAAGTCCGCGCTGCTGCGGATCGCCATCGTGGACAAGGCGGGGCAACGCCCCGGCTGAATTCTTCTCTCGTGCCCAGCCCGCCTCCCTTGCCGTGACCGAGCTCACTCGTTTACGGTCACGCCACACTGTTGGGGGATCCCTGCTCGCTTCGCACTCGACCGCCGCCCCTCGAACAAGGGCTCCGAATGATCGAGCATTTACGCGCTGTCCTGCGCATGCACCAGATCGGCATCGTCAATCTGCTGCGTCCGCGACGGCTGCTGCGCGCGGCCGTCAACAACGCCCGGCTGGGCCCGCAGGCCGCCCTGATCATGAAGGCGGCCGCCGAGTGTCCGGACGCCCCGGCGGTGACCGACGAGCGCGGCACGCTGACCTACCGAGAGCTCGACGAACAGTCCAACGCCCTGGCCCACGCCCTCAAGGAGCTCGGCCTGCCGGACCGGTCGGTGGTCGGGGTCCTGGCCCGGGACCACCGCGGCCTGTTGCTGGCGATCAGCGGCACCGCCCGGGCCACGCTGCGCCTGGCGCTGATGAACACCGGCCTGGCGAAGCAGCAGTTCGCTGAGGTGGTGGCCCGGGAGAAGGTCCGGGTCGTGTTGTACGACAGCGAGTTCGCCGACCTGGTCGAAGGCCTGCCGGACGACATCCCTCGCTACCTCACCTGGGGTTCCTCCGCCGGCCCGTCCATCGACGAGCTGATCGCGGCACACCCGGTCACCCCGTTGCCGTTGCCCGACCGGCCGGGCGGTTTCATCATCCTCACCAGCGGCACCACCGGCCTGCCCAAGGGTGCGCCGCGCACGAAGGTGTCGCCGCTGGCCAGCGCCCTCATCGCGGACCGGATCCCATTCCCACGGCAGGGTGCCGCGGTGTTCGCCTCGCCGCTGTTCCACAGCACCGGCTTCGGCGCCTGGACCGTCGGGCTGTCTCTGGCCAACCACGCCGTGCTGCTCCGCCGTTTCGACGCCGAGGCCATCCTCCGGGCAATCGCCGAGCACCGGGCACAGATGCTGGTCGCGGTGCCCACCATGCTCACCCGGATCCTCGCCCTCGGTCCGGAGATCATCAGCAAGTACGACACGTCGTCGCTGAAGACCGTCTTCGTCGCCGGGTCCGCCCTGGCGCCCGAGCTGACGAGCCGGTTCCACGACGTGTTTGGTGAGGTGATCTACAACGTGTACGGCTCCACCGAGGTCGCCGTCGCGTCGGTGGCGCAGCCGGCCGAGGCGCGCCGGGCACCCGGGACGGTCGGCCGACCGCCGGTCACCGTGCACGTCGCCCTCTACGACGAGAACGACCGCCGGATCACCGAGGCCGGGGCGCACGGGCGGGTGTTCGTGCGTACCGGCATCCCGTTCGAGGGCTACACGGACGGGCAGCAGAAGCAGGTCATCGACGGCTACATGGCCACCGGCGATCAGGGCCACTTCGACGACGAGGGCCTGCTCTTCATCGACGGCCGCGACGACGACATGGTCATCTCGGGCGGGGAGAACGTGTATCCCGTGGCAGTGGAGAACCTGCTCGCCGAGCGCGACGACGTGGTCGAGGCCGCGGTGATCGGCGTGGACGACCCGGAGTTCGGCAAGCGACTGCGCGCCTTCATCGTGCCCACCGACTCCTCCGCCCGGGATCCTCAGGTGATCAAGGACTACGTGAAGGCGAGCCTCGCCCGCTTCCAGGTCCCCCGCGACGTGGTGTTCCTGGACGCGTTGCCCCGCAACGCCACCGGCAAGGTGCTGCGCCGCGAGCTACCCACGGATTGATCTTTCGCCCGACCGAACCAAGGTGAGCAGCCGCGTCGCGACGGGACGGTTTCGTTTCAACCGTTCGGATGATCAACATCGGTCGACGTGTGCCGTAGCGTTTCGGCGTGCGTCTTGCTCTCGCCGCCGTTGCCGCCGCCGGAATTCTCGTGACGGGCGGCGCGGCCGTTGCTCAGGCGGACACGGCGCCGCCCAGCGTCTCCAACCCGAGCCATGCGTTCTACGGTGGCCTGCTCTCGCTCGGCGACCTCGCCGTGGACAGTGTCCACAGTCAACTCATCGCCGCCGACCCGAAGAACGGCACGGTCACGTTCACGCCGTACGCCGCCGGGTTCCCAGGCCGGATGGCCGGCGGCCTGACGGGCGTGTCCGGGCTTGCGCTCTCGGCCGACTCGAAGACGCTGTACGCGGCGGTGCCGGGCTGGCGGGCGATTGTCGCGTTCTCCACCGAGACCCAGCGGGCGTTCGCACGCTACGACACCGCGGGCGTGGCCGTGTCCGACGTCGTGGTGGCGGGCGGGAAGCTCTGGTTCACCTACCCCGGCAACTTCGGCTCGGTCGACCTGGACAGCAAGGCGGTGACGCTGCACAGCTACACCGGGATTCCGCCGTTCACCAGCTACTCCCCGCTGATCGCCGCCGTCCCGGGCGCGCCGGACCTGATCGCGTTGGGCGTGGACGGCCGGGTCGCCTACGGAAGCGGTGTCGCCGTCTATGACGTCTCGACCGGAGCCGATCGGTTGGTCGCCCAGAAGTCGTCCATCGACGGCGTCGACCATCTGTACAGCATCGAGCTGTCCCCGGACGGCAGCGAGGTGATCGCCGGCGGCTCCAGCGGCGTGTTCCGGCTCTCCAGCGCCGACCTGAGCGTCCTCGGCCAGTACACCGCCACCGTCGGTACCGCCATGGATGTCGCCGCCGACGGCCGGGCGGCCCTCGCCAGCCGTACGCCTCTCGGCGCGACCGACGTCGTCACCCGTGAGGCCGACGGCGAGCATGCCTACCACCTCGCGGGCGAGATCGCGCCGAACGGCGTCGTGTGGGATCCGAGCGGCAAGCGGCTGTTCCTCGTCACCAGCACCGGCACCCTCCACTATCAGGCGCTTTACGAGCCGGTGACCACCCACATCACGTTCACCGGGCCGCACGCCGCGTACCGGAACGAGAAGGCCGTCTTCACCGGCGTCGTGTCCGGTGGGGTGCCCGCCGGCTCCACGCTGACCATCACGCGCGACGACGCCGAGCAGCAGAAGCGGCCGATCGCCACCGTGACCACCGATGCCGAGGGCCGGTTCTCCTTCACCGACACGCCGACGAACCGCGACATGAACGTCTGGAACGCCACGTACGCCGGCGACGCCGACCACCTTCCGTCCAGCGGATGGATTCCGGAGGACGTGCAGGGCGACTGGGTCGGCCTCACACTGACCCGCAACGGCACGGTCAACGCGTACGGCGCGAAGGTTGTTGTGAACGCCCACCTCGGCACCACCCGCAACAACCGGGTCGTCGAGCTGTGGGTCGACCCGGCCGGCAACGACCAGCCGAACCATCTGGTACGCAAGACGATCGTCGACGCCAACGGCAACCTGGGCATCACCGTGCCGCTGACCCGCAACGCCGTGGTGACCGCGATCTTCGCCGGTGACAACTGGTACGAGCCGCAGACGGTGCGGTCGGTGCTCTACACGAGGGTCAACGTGAGCACCGCGATCGCCAAGCCGTACCGGACGGCGTCCGGCTACAACTACTTCCACAAGACCTCGAACCCGGTCTTCACCACGACCATGACCCCGGGTTCGGGTCGCAAGCAGCGGCTCATGCTCGAGTACTACTCGGGTGGCGCCTGGCATGCGTGGAAGGCGTACACCCTGGCCCTCAACAGCGCCGGCAAGTCCGCGTACACGCTGACCGGAACCCACTCGGTGGGCGTCAGGTACCGGGTGCGGGCCGCCTACATCTCCACCACTTCGGGCGACGCCCTCAACTACACGACGTACGGCGCCTACCACTACTTCACTTTCACCAAGTAGCCCCGCCGGCGGCGCGCTACATCGACGTCACGCCACGGACCCGGTGGCCGACGGCGATGGACTCGCCCGAGATCGCCGCCGCGCGCGGCGAGACCAGGAACGCGACGACGTCGGCGACCTGCTCCGGAGTGGACTCCCCACCCCGGGCCAGCTCGACCTGGGTCATTGGGGTATCCGACACGATGCCGGGATTGACCGTGTTGACGGTGACCCCGGACCCGGCGGCCGCGTCGGCGAGGTTCTTCGCCACGATGATCAGAGCGGCGTTGCGCACCGAGCCGGTCACGTTGCCGGTGAGGAACGCGTTCTGGCCGCTCACGCCGACGATCCGCCCGTAGCCGGCTTGGTTCATCACCGGTAGGGCCGCGTTGGCCAGTCGCAGGAACGACATCGCCTTCGCGTCGATCGCGCTCAGGACCTGCTCCGGATCGGCGTTGCGGGACGGATCGAGGGTGCGCGCGCTCGGCGCCGCCGCGACCACCAGGGCGTCGAGCCGGCCGTACTGCGCGAGGACCTGGTCCAGAGCCGCCGCCACCGAGTCCGGATCGCGCGCGTCGAGGGACAGGCCGTCGGCGGCACTCCGCGAGGCGGCGATCGCCGTGGCTCCTTCCTCGCGAAGCCGCTCGACGATCGCTCGCCCGATCAGCCCCGTGCCGCCCACCACCAGAACAACATGCCCACCCAGCTCAAGATCCACGGTCCGACGCTATCAGGCGCTGATAGCGTCGGCGGCCATGAAGGTGGCAGTCATCGGTGGCGGGGTCGTCGGCCTGTCGGCGACGGTCGCGTTGCTCCGACAGGGAGTCGACGTCCACTGTTACGAACCCGGTGAACCGATGGGTGAGCGTTCCGCCGGAGACACCCGGATCTTCCGTCTGGCGCACGCCTACCCCGACATGGTGATGCTGGCCGAGCGGTCCCGGGCGTTGTTCGCCGAGTGGAGCGAGCGGGCCGGCGCCACCTTCGTGGACGAGGTCGGCACCGTGGTCAGCGGCGCCGAGGTCGGGGCGTGGGCGGACGCGATGGCCACCGCCGGCGCGGCCCACGAGCTGGTGGAGGCCGGATCCCCGCTGCTGCGCCTGCCGGCTGGTACCTTCGCCGGTCCGGCATTGATCGACCCCTCCGGCGGTGTCATCCGGGTGGACCGAGTCCGCGCCTTCTTGGTCGACGCGGTCGGCACCCGTCTTCGCCGGCTTCACGTCGATGCCATCGAAGAAACCGGGCCCGGCGTACGGGTCACGTCCGGCACCGACTCGAACATCTTCGACGCCGTCTTGATCTGCGCCGGCGCCGGCACATCCGCGCTGGCCGCCGGCGTCGGCATCGACACTCCGTCCGCGCTGGAACACCATTTCCGGTTCAGCTTCCCGATCCGCCCGAATGCGCCGTCGCCGTTGCAGTGCTGGATCACCCAGCCGGCCGGCGGCCAGCTGGGGACCTATCAGCACGTGGCCGCGCCAGGACACTGGGCGGTCGGCGGCCACATCGACCCGGAGCTGGTGTCCTGGGAGAGCGCGCGGCAGGCCGCCGAACAGGCGTCGCTGGCGGCCGTGACGGCTTACGTCGCCGAGCACCTGCCGTTCGTCGAGCCACGCCCGTTCGCTCAGGTGTACTGCACCCACAACCCCGACCTCGGCGACGGCCTTCAGTTCGTACGTTGTGGCCGGGTCCTAGCCACGTACGGCGAGAACCTGATGAAGTTCGCCCCGCTGCTGGGCGAGACGTTGGCCCGGGCCGGCGTCGACGGTTCCACACCCGCCAACGCCGGCCCTCACACCGAAGCGAACTAATAGAACAGCTCGCCCACTCTCCACGCCCGTCATTCAGTTTTGGCTTCTCCTAGTATTCGTCGCTGCCCTCGGGATCGAACCGAGCAACCCCGGATCATGAGTCCGGGCGAGCCCCTGCCGGCAGCGCCGCAGCGGAAATCGGACTTCACCGGGCCCGTCGGCGTGAACTTCGGGATGCTCAACGCCTCTGGCCAGGCCCAGGTCCGATCCACTCGATCAGGGAATGTCCCTCGAAGCCGTTTCAGGAATCCTGAGCCCTCTGCACGAAGGATGCAGGATTGCCGATCATGCTGAACGTAGACGGACTAAGTTGCTGCGCTACAAGGCCGACATCTACCAGCTGACCGCTGTTGTTGCCGCATGGCAAGCTCGTCGCCATGATCGATGATTTCGCGAAGGACTTCCTGCACGGCCGGCTCAAGACGATCCGTGAAGCGCTGCTCTGGAAGCTCGACGCTCTGTCGGAGTACAACATCCGGCGACCCCTGACGGCGACGGGAACCAATCTGCTGGGCTTGGTGAAGCATATGGCGACCTGTGAGGCCTGGTATTTCGGTGAGGTCTTCGGTCGTCCGTCCCCGGAGCCGCTGGGGCGATGGCAGGACGCGGACGGCAGCGACCTGTGGGCGACCACGGACGAGACGCGCGAACAGATCATCGACTTCTACCAGCGTGCCTGGCAGCATGCGGACGCGACCATCGGAGAGCTTCCCATCGACGGGCCTGGCCACGTGCCCTGGTGGCCGCAGCCCGACGTCACGCTGTTCGGAGTCATGATCCACGTCCTTCAGGAGACCACCCGGCATGCCGGCCACGCTGACATCCTGCGTGAGCAGCTCGACGGCCGGACCGGGCTGAGGGCTGAGTACGAGGAGGAGATCGACACGGCGGCCCGCGCGACACACTGCGCGAAAATCGAGCGAGCTGCGCAGGCAGCGGCCGACGGCGCGGCCCGGGCTGGCTGATCGACATGCTCGCGTTCACCCGCCTGCTCCTGACGGGGCGAGAACCCGACGAACTCCAGGATCTGGGCCTGGCCAGAGGCGTTGAGCATGCCGAAGTTCACGCCGGCGAGTCTTCAGTTTTCGTGAACTTCGGCAGGGTCCCCGCACCTGGGATCGAACCAGGGACCTCTCCGGTGTGAACGGAGCGCTCGTTCCGCTGAGCTATACGGGGGTTGGCGGAGGAAGTGGGATTCGGGACCGCGGCCCATATCCGTAGTGGCTTACTCCTCCGTGAGTCTGGTCGACAGGATTTGAACCTGCGGCCCCTCGGCCCCAAACCGAGCGCTCTACCAAACTGAGCTACGACCAGATACATCGGGACGGCAGGACTTGCGTACCCGCGGCGCGATTCGAACGCGCACTGTCCGCGCCCTGAACGCGGTGCCTCCTACCAGTTGGGCTACGCGGGCCTGGAGCCGACGCCCGGGCTTGAACCGGGTACCTCGCCGTTACGAGCGGCGCGCTCTGCCAGGTGAGCTACGTCGGCGTGACCGGCCCCTGTCGGGTACTGATACCCGCCTCATCGCGTCCCCCGCCGGGGACAGGTGCCGGGATCTGCTGGCCGCGCGTTGCCTGACCCTGGTCGGGGCGCCGCCTGCGCTCAGGCGTTCCTCCGCCTGAGTGGTGCGTCGAGCCGGCGGCCGGAGTCGAACCGACTGCCTCCGATTTACAAGATGGGTGCTCTTCCACGTGAGCTACGCCGGCCGGCACCCCTGCCCTGCGGCTCTTCTTTGGCCGCCGGCGACCGTACTGCGTCACGCGAGGGCAGAGTTCGTGTCCTCGGCGGGAGTCGAACCCGCACTGGCGACGTCCTCAACGTCGGGCCTCTGCCGGTTGGGCTACGAGGACGTGGACCGGGTATCGCTTCCGGTGGAACGTGCGGGGCTCGAACCCACGACCTCCGCCCTGCCGAGGCGGCGCTCTACCAAGTCTGAGCTAAGGCCCCCATCACACCCTGTTTCTCATGCCATTCCGCTGTGGAGTTCTCAAGTTCGAGGCCCTGACGGGTCTCGACGTGTCCATGCCCACACGCGTGGCGCGGGGGACGAAGCAGTTGTTCCTGAAAAGCGGAAAGGCCGCCTTCCCGGGTTCGGGAGGCGGCCTCGGCGCTGGGCGCTGGGCTCAGGCGCTGGGTTGCGCCTCCCGGTATGTGGGCTTGCTGAGCTGCTCGTCGGAGATCCGTCGCTTCGTCCCGAACGCGCAAACAATCACGGCCGGCAGCGATAGCTGCGGCTCGGTGATGGCGTGCCAGCGGTTCATCGGGAGTGCTCCTGATCGAGTTGATGTCGGCGGAAGGCGGGTAGAGGTTGCCTTCCTGCTGATCACCACGGTAGAGCACGCACCGCGCATCAGAGAACACATTTTTGAGAGCTTGCAGGCCATCGTGGCGGCCACGGACGCATCGGTGCTCCGAGGGCGTTCCGCCGGAAAGAAAAGAATCACCGCAGAGCGGGCACGACCGCTCGTCAGGCTCACTGGGCGCGTTTTCGCAGCCCGGCCTTGAACTCCGGGTCAACATCAGGTTCACCTCGGCCGAACCGTCTATTCGGGCAATTGCTTTGATCGCCGCCGTGATCTACCGTGCGTCTGCCCATTTAAGACCATCTAACGGGGGAGAAACACGTGCGACGTCTGCATGGCGTCATCATCGGAGCTGTTGTCGTTGCGTCTACTGTGGCCGGTGCACCCGCTTTCGCTGCGGAAGACCTGCCAGTGACGATCTCACCGGCGTCGTTGTCGTTCGGCGACCAGAAGGTGGGGGAGCCGGGAGCCGTAAGCACGGTAACGGTCACCTCGACAAGCAGCGAGTCGATCACGCTGGGTACGGCGGCCATCACCGGCACCGACGCCCAGGCCTTCATCAAAACGACCGACACCTGTTCCGGCACGACGTTGGCGCCGAGCGCGCAGTGCCAGATCGGAGTGGTGCCGAACGCCACGGCGGTCGGCACGCAGACCGCGACGCTGACCGTGTCGGACAACGGCACGTTGTCGAAGACCGTTCCGCTGTCGCTCGTCGGGAGCGTCGGCGCGAAGGGCGCGTACTACGCGGTCACGCCGGCACGGCTGCTCGACACGCGTAAAGGCGTGGGCGCGCCCGCCGCGATGCTCGGCACTCAGAAGTCCCTCGATCTGCAGGTGACGGGCCGCGGCGGCGTGCCGCTTGCCGGCGTGTCCGCGGTCGTGCTGAACGTCACCGTGACCGGTAGCACCGCGGGAAGCTTCCTGACGGTCTACCCGACCGGGGCCACGCGGCCCACCGCGTCGTCCATCAACTTCGCCAAGGGCTGGACCGGGGCCAACTCGGTGACCGTCGGAGTCGGCACGGGCGGCAAGGTGCGGATCTACAACGAATACGGCGCCACGCACGTGATCGCCGACGTGGTCGGTTTCTACGCGGCCGACAGCACCGTCGTTCCGTCGGCCGGAGACACATACGCGGACTACTACACGACGACGCCGACGCGCTGGATCGACACCAGGGAGGACGGCAACGCGGGCCGGCTTGGAAACGGCGATTACTACCAGCTGGGCTTTGACTTCGGTGCTGACATCAACCCGTACGTCCGGGCAGTCGCGGTGAACATCACCGCGGTCAGCCCGAACGGCAGTGGATACCTGTCGGCGTGGAACGGCCAGACGGGCGCGTTCCCGACGACGTCGACGCTCAACTACACGAGCGGGCGCAACGTTCCCAACATGGCCATCGTCCCGACCTCGCCTTGTTTCGAGGCGTGGTGCAGCGGCTTCCCTGGGATTCCCATGATCGGCGTGATCAACACGAACACGTCCTCGGCGAGTTCGTCGACCCATCTCATCGTCGACATCGTTGGCGTATACGACAACTCAGTGCCCGGCGACGGCCTTCGGTTCCAGCCGATCACTCCGCAGCGGATCACCGATACCCGCAGCGGCCTGGGGTACCCGAACTCCCTCGGGGCGGGCGTCACGGGCACCGTAGCGGCGCCCGCCAGCTTCGCGCAGGCAAACGCACTCGCCTTCAATGTCACCGCGGTCAAGCCGACCGCCGGTACCTTCCTGACCCTGTGGCCGAGCAGTCTCACCCGGCCCACGGTCAGCAACCTCAACCCGTCCTCCGGTCAAACCGTCGCGAACGCCGCGATCGTGGGGCTAGGCGCGAACAAGGCGTTCAGCATCTACAACAACGTCGGCACGACTGACGTACTCGTGGATGTTGTCGGCACCTTCCAGACCCTCGTCCCCACGGCCACGGCGAGCGCCACGGGCGCCCAGCCGCAGGCGCAAGCCCAAAGCCGATCGACCTTTGGCGGCGGTAGCCGGAACGGCACGCCGACAAACGGGATCCACCGCACCCACTGATCGCTCGACGTGAAGGCTCCGGCCGGGTCAATCCCGGTCGGAGCCTTCGTCATGAGCCCACCCGATCTTTCATGGACGACAGCAAGACGCGTTTCCTGCCCCCGAACCCGTCCATGGCACAGCTGCGCAAGCAGGCCAAGGAACTCCGGGATGCGTGCGTACGGGTAGCCCGAAGTTCACCGAGCTGGTCCGCGAGTCGCATCCATGCCTGGCCGATGGCCCGGTGGACTGGCCCCGGTTCAGCCTTGCCGACGCCCAGCTGGTGGTCGCCCGCGTTACGGGTTTCGCCAGCTGGCGGAGGCTGCGCGAGCACGTCGCGATGCTGAACCGCTATAGCGGCCGCCGCCCTGCTGGCCGCGGCCGGCGCCGAACCGAGCGTCCTGGATCCGGATGACGCGCTGATCGCCGCCTGCATGCGTGGCGACAGGCCCGCGGTGGACCGGCTGGTGACGGCCGGCCAAATACCAGCGGTCAAGACGGTGGAACCGATGATCGAGGCCGCCATCCTCGATCGCCCCGACGCCGTGCGGCTACTCGCCGGACATGGCTTCCCCGTCAACGACCCCAGGGGCTCGCCGCTGCATGTAGCGGCCCTGCTCGGCAACCTGCCCCTGGCCCGGCTCCTCGTGGAGTTGGGCGCCGATCTCACCGCTGAAGCCGTGGACGAGGGCACCCAAGGAGGATTTGCCCCGCCCGACCGGACGCCCATGGGCTGGGCCGTCTACAACAACCAGGAGGAGACCGCGGACTACCTCCGCGGGCTGACAAAGCGGCCACGTCCGCCGGAAAGGGCGACCATCGCACCGTGGGGTCTGGGGGTCGCCCCCAGGCAAATACCGTGGGCCGCCGGGGACTCGAACCCCGAACCTAAGGATTAAAAGTCCCACATGACGCGTGATCGCGAATGATCCGTCGTCCGGAAGGGTGCCTATCTGTCCAGGTGGGCACCCCCACTCCGGTTACCGCATGATCCGTTGTGTCGGTCCGTCCAGGGACGTCCGGGCACACTCCGGGCACACACGGGAGGCACCAAGTGGTGGTCTCGTAGTCCCGTCTCTTTGATGGCCTGGTGAGGGGTCGTCACCAGGAGGCTATGACTTGCGGATCTTGCCTTCGTTGGCCTCATAAAGATCGAAGTTTCGCTCAGCTATGAGCTCAACGATCTCGTCCAGCGCATCTCCCAAATTCACCTGAGTAGTGGAGTCGCTGACGTGGTAGCACTCCAAGTTCGGCTTGAACGGGTTAGCGTCGACAAGTAGCACATAGAAGCGCTCGAACTGTTCATCTCGCCCGGCTGGATCTGACCGACCAGTAAAGAGTCGAAGCCTGGGGAATGCGTTCTCGAAAGTCGACTTCCGTTTCTCGGTTCCGTCGTCCCGTGCGCCTTTATCTAGGAAGAGCAGAGCGACCAGGACGGCGTACGGAAATCGGCGGTGCAATGTGACCGCCTCCATCAGCATGTCGCCACGCCGGTTCGTTAGGTTCTTCTGATAATTTTTGGTATTGCCGTCTTTGAAAGAAATCGTCTTTACCGACATGCCGAGCAGTAGCCCGGACTCCTCCGTGGCCCAAGTTACATCGACCTTCTTCGCTCCGATGCCACCAGCTAGGCGCCGTTCGGCTCCTGATGCGCCAGCGACTTCACCGGGACCGGCGGGACGGGCTTCCCGCATACCTCGATCCCGCAACTCGTCACCGAGCGCGAGCGCTATAGCTGCCGACATATCTTCGGAGTACTTGCGCTTCGTAGCCTGTGGTGCACTATCCGCCGGTTTGGGACCGAGAGCCTTGAAGGCCTCGTCAAGCACCTGATCAATCCGCGACACGCGCCGGCCTCCCTCGTGCGATGCGGCGCTGAGATAGCTGAGCATAAGTCTCGCGTAGGGTGCGGACTCGGCTTCTGGTCATGCCGAGGGTGTCCACAAGTAGAGCATTGTCCACCAGTCTTACTGCTTCCTGCAATCCACCAGGCGTACGCAGGCGAGCCGCTACTTGCGGACGGATAGCAGCTAGCTTCTCCTTGCTCTTCTGCACAACCTCCAATGCAGGAATCGGTAGGCGGTCAGCTTCCTTTGGCTCGAGCTTGAGAATCCCGCCACCATACGGGCGGCCCACGGTTTCTGCGCCTACAAGCGTCACAGAATTGAGCGACGCTATCGATAGCAACTCCTGGCCTGCCCTGAGATGGCTCGGCTTGAGATAGAGGCCGTGGACTGAATTCAGGTTGTGGACACGCGCACGGTTGGTGCAGAGACGCGGCGTGTCTGCGTTCATGTAAGTAACGAATAGATCGGGCCGCGGGACAAGGGGAACTCGCCACCACGGCGATCGCACACGGCATTTGTACGCAGTATGAACTTTAAGGTTTTCGCCGTGTCTGATGTATTCCCAGGCCGCTGCCGAAGGCTCAGAGCCGGGGCGAAATAGCCACGTGGCCAAATCGTCCACAGATAGTGATTCGTGGAACGCCTTTGTGTAGACAAGGCCGCGAAGATGCCGGGATCCGGGAGGCGAAAGCGGCATGATGTCGTCGGAGGACAGGCCTAGTTGAGCAACCCTCGTAGGCGACAGCGTAAAGTATTTATTGTTTCCGGTCACCATCCCGAGCGTGACATCACCCCAGTCCTCCAGGACGCCGAAATCGTTCGACGTACTAGATCCGAGATACGCTTCTAGACCTTGAGCGGAGAGTAAGCCTCCGGACCATCGGCCGCCGTCTGAGTCCGGTTGCCATGGGCGCGCTACGGCGCGATCTAGATCAGCAATGTTCCGAGCCTGGTACATCTCACAAAGCGCAGCTGGTCCGTCATTGAATCCCTCAGCCATGAGGAGTACAACCTCGGCCGATACGTCCGGAAAAACGCGCTCTGTGAACATCACAAGCCGTATCTTGCGGAACCGACTGATGAGAAACCGCCGAACCTCAGCCGCGTAATTCACCGTTAGCAGCTCGGCCGGCAGGACAAGTCCCAATCGGCCACCAGGCTTGAGGAAGAGAGCGGCATGAACCGTGAACGCCGCCCACGACGAAGCTAGGTTAGTTAATGGCACTCCCGCACGCAGAGCGGCTTCTTGGGACAAGCGGCGCGAGGCACCGGTGAAGCCTTGATATCGGATATATGGCGGATTGCCCACTACGGCGTCGTAGATTGGCGTCGGATCGACTTTGAAGAAGTCCGAGGTGACAATGCGCGCCGGGTAGCCATTCGCTGCCAGGAACTCGGTAGCTCGGGAGGCGCTGTGCTCGTGCAGCTCCACGCCATGGAGTGGCGGCTCGATCGCGCTACGCGCGGGGCCAAGCGAAGCAAGGCGTCGCCCCGCCGACAACAGGAAGTCAGCGTGTCCGCAAGATGGCTCAAGAACGACGTCGCTGGCCTCGCGTATCGCCCACTTTGTCACATAATCGCATAGGCCTTGCGGGGTGAAGAACGCTCCGCGCGCTTTCCTCAACTCAGGACTGTCCGAGGATGCAAACGCGGTCACCGTTGCCACCCGCCCATCCTTGTCTGGAGCTGGTCAGGGCACCACTCAACGCGCCGAACGTCACGGTCACGAGTAGGTCATCACTGCGAACACTCGGCGTACATGCGTTCGAAGAAGGCTAGCAGAGCGCCCCCGGATCCCAGCAGGTGCCAGCGCGCCGGGATGAGTTCGTGACCTACCGCGCTCAATGCCCCGTCGGGGCGGAGTCGGGTCGATCAACTGAGCAGATCAAAGCCGCTCTCGCGGTCCATGCCGACTGCCGTGGACCGGTGTCAGCCGACAAGGTCCGACGGTCGTGGTCGCAGCTACGTCGATGCTTGAGAGGTAACGTCAACCCAGGTGTGCGAGCCGGTGGAGGAACAACAGCCGCGTTGGGTCAAACCCTGGGAGCGATGCCGTGTCGCGACGTTCGGTCGAAGTCGATCCAAGTTTTGCTGGTCGGCTGAAGGAACTCCGCCAGAGCAAGGGGATGTCCCTCCGGCGGCTGGGCAAGATTGTCCATTGCTCGCACGGATATCTATGGGATTTGGAATCCGGGACAAAACGCCCGAGCGTCGCTGTGGTGCTCCTTCTCGATAACGCTCTGGATGCTGCCGGCGAGCTGTCCTCTCTAGTCGCCGATTTGTCAGCCGACGACGCAATACCGCCTGTCGAGTGCGGAACTGTGACGGCTGGCCAGCCTGCCGGTCTAGAGTTCGCCGCGAGTTGGCGACACGGCATAGGAGTCGCCGCGAATCTTTGGCGAGGCGATATGCGGCGGCGAGTCTTACTGCGAGGTGCCGGATTCAGTGCGGCAGCATTCATGCCTCCGGCAATGCGCTGGCTGATGTCAACGCTCGATGAGCGGCCGGTAGGCGACGGCACAAAGACGGTGGGGCCGCCTGATATCGAGATGGTACGGCGCGTTACATCGACGTTCAGAGGGCTGGATAATCAGTTCGGCGGCGGCCATGTCCGAGAAAGCGTCGTTCGCTTCCTGGATGGCGACGTTACCGAACTCATAAACGGTCGATTCGACGCTGCGACCGGGCGGGCTCTGTTGGCTGCGGTAGCTGAGACCACGCAGTTGGCCGCGTGGACGTCTTATGACACTGGGATGCATGGCCTTGCGCAGCGGTATCTTGTGCAGGCGTTGCGGTTCTCGGCTGGGGCCGGTGATCGCGCTCTGGGCGCAGAGATCTTGGCTGCGATGAGCCATCAGGCTGCCTACAAGGGCTCATCAGCCGAGGCCGTCGACCTGGCCCGGGCCGCCAGTCGGTCGGCCGCCGAGGTAGGCATTCCAGCGATCCAGGCCGAATCGGCGGTTCTCGAAGCACAGGGTCACGCTGTTAGCGGGGATGAGCTGGCGTGCGCGGTGGCGTTGGATCGGGCAGAAAAGCTGTTTGACAAGGCCGATCGGTCGCGTGATCCCCAGTGGATCGGCTACTTCGATGAGGCCTATCTTGCGGCGAAGTTCGGTCACTGCTTTGCCAGTCTCGGACGTGGCGATATTGCGCAGCGGTTCGCCGCTCGCTCACTCGACATGGACGGCAAACACTATGCCCGTGGTCGGCAGTTCAACCTGGCACTACTCGCTCTGACGCACGCCCAGACCGGCGAACTAGAAGAGGCCAGCCGCGTCGGCATCCAGGCCGCCGACGCGGCTGAAGGGCTCAGCTCGGCACGAGCAAGAGATTACTTGCGGGACTTGGCCAACCGCCTCGGCCGGCATGTCGGCCTCCCGCCCGTCCGAGAGTTCGTTGATCGGGTGCGGTCGACCTCGACGGACAGCTAGAGCTTTCCCTGTGCCTTGAGGAGCTGGACCGCCAGGAACCCGGATATCGACCCGGCGCCAACGATGGAGCCGTCTTCAATGAGGTCCTGGATTTCGCTGAGCGGAATCCAATTGACCCGTTCCGCCTCGTTGACGTCAGGCGCTGCCCCGGTGAAGTCCGCGCCCCGCGCGAGGAAGACGACGTTTTCCTGATCGATGGTTCCGACCATCGGCTGGAAACTGACCAGTTTCTCCATGCTGCGGGGCCGCCAGCCGGTTTCCTCCTCGGTCTCTCGTGCGGCGCACATCGCGGGATCCTCGGCGGGGTCCAAATAGCCGCCAGGTAGCTCCCAGACCCAGCGATTCACGATAAAGCGATGACGCCACATCATCAGGACGCGTTCGTCGTCATCGACAACGATTACCATCGCCGCGCTCGGCACTCGAAGCACGTACTGCTCGAACCGCACCCCGTCGGGTAGCTCGACATCGGCGATGCTCAACACTGCCCGTCTGGTGTCGTCGACAACACGTTCTCCATGGATCGTCCATTCACTGGCTCGCTTCGGTTCCGCGGTCATGTGCGCACGCTAGCCGCACGCACCCGGTCAGGCGTACCCCAATCGGTTTGTTGGCTGACAACGGCTTACGTCTGTCGGCTTCGTTCCGGGGGTCCACCCCCGGCAGTCTGGTGCTCGAAAGGGGCGCGAGCAGCGGCGATCCGAATCGCTGTTCCCGTGTCCGCGCTGATCGACAACAGACGAACGCGTACGGGCCGCTGCCTCACATGAGGCACATCTCCGTAAACCCGGGCGACGGGCGAGTTGCAGACCGGCGTGTTTGTCGAACGGAGCGGGAGGTGGGGATGACGCAGAGCACGTACTACGCGATATCGGCCGAGCAGCTTTTCATCGAAGCTCAGGCTGTGCTGGATGAGCACGTGACGTCCAGCGGAACCGGCCGATGTCTGGCGTGCGATGCCCCTGGGCCATGTTGGCGACGCGAGAGCGCGGTGGCGATCTTCTCCCGGAGCCTGCGCTTGCCGGTCAGACATCCCGGCGCAAGCCGCCCTGAGTTGATCAACGCGCGCCGTATCACAACTCCGCTTCCGCTCGCGGGCTAGCGGTGTTCAGAGAGGTCATGGGCTCCCGTCGCGGAATGTGCGTGGCGGGGCGGTGGGTGCGGCCGGTTAGCCCCCGGTCCGGTCGCACCCGCTTGACCTTCCGACGGCTGCCAGTCTTGCCGACCGCATCCGTACCTCCTGGCCCCCGGTGGTGACCTGATGACCGATTCGATGCCTCAGCTCGACACGAGCGCCCCGGCGGCCTCCCGCCGGTATAACGCCTGGCTCGGCGGCAAGGACAACTTTGAACCCGATCGGGCTTCCGCTGATCAGATCGCGCTGGCTTTCCCGTCGATCCGAGCCGCTGCCGCGCAGAATCGCCTCTGTCTGGAACGGATGGTGCGTTACCTGGCCGCCGAGCGTGGGATCCGTCAGTTCCTCGACATCGGATGTGGGCTGCCTCTCGGGACCAACGTGCACGAGATCGTCCAGAAGGTCTTTTCCCAAGCGCGGGTCGTCTACGTCGACAACGACCCGCTTGTGGCGGTCCACGCCCGCGCACTGATGGTGCACAGCCCAGAAGGCGTAGTCGCTTTCCACTACGGAGACCTGCGCGAGCCTCAGCTGATTCTGAAGGCGGCCCGGGACACTCTCGACTTCAGCCAGCCGATCGGGCTGCTGTTGGCCGCCGTGCTGCATTTCGTGCCCGACACTGGCCAGGCGCTTGCCTCCGCTCAGGAGTTGGTCACGGCGCTGCCCTCGGGCAGCTATGTCGCGTTGACGCATGCGACCTACGACCCGTTGCCGGAGACCCAGCGGACGGCCCTGGACACCTTCGCCGCGCCCAATTCCGCGGCCGGTCCGTTCCAGCCACGTACCCATGTCGAAGTAGCCGCGTTCCTCGACGGCCTGGACCTCGTTCCACCCGGGTTGGTTTCGACCGTCCGGTGGCGGCCCGAGTTACGACCATCTGCCGATCCGCAACTCGGCGAAGCCGATGCGATCTGTTACGCCGCCGTGGCCGGCAAGGGATGACCACAAATTCGGCGTTCCCACCGGCGGTGGGCCAGCCCGTCCGGACGGCGTCCTGGTCGCGATGATCCACTCGCCTGAGGGCGGGGTGAGGTTTGCACTCGCGCGGTGGCGTCGCAGGTGATCGTTCACCGCGTTTACCGCTTGTGGGCTGCGAAAACAGACGCCCGGTCCGGTCGCCTTCCGTGGAAAGCAGACGGCCGGACCGGGGTGAAGGTGCACCACCGGCGCGGGGACCGCATCCCCGCAAGTGGCACCCCTTTGAAAGGAGATCGTCTCATGACGGTCCAAGACCTGTACGCGGTCGACGCGTCCGGCGTGAACCTGCGCAAGCTGTGCGGCGGCGGGATCACCAACACGATGGAGAGCTGCGTGGCGGCCGCGATCCTGCCGGGCGACACCGACGCGGTCATCATCGGTGACTCGAAGCTGGGCGCCGACTCGCCGACGCTGCGGTTCACCCGCACGGAGCTGGACGCCTTCTTCGCCGCCTACCAGGCCGGCGACATCTGATCTACCCGATCGGGCTGGCCGTTCGGGTGTCGTACGGCCAGCCCCCGCCACGAGGGGAACCATGACGGGGCAAGCGCATTGGCACGGATACGGCCCGTGGACCGGACCACACGGCTTCGTCGAGCGGGGCAACGATCAGCATCGCCGGCCTGGCCCCGAACGCAGCGACGCGGCGACGGTCGCGTTCGTGCAGAACACGATGCCGCCGCTGGAGACCGGTCACTATCTGCTGCGCCGTGCGCAGACCGGCCGAGACCGGACCTGGACGGCCGTCGATGACGCGCTGCGGTGGCTGTGTGAGACGTATCAGCGGCATCCGCCCGCCCCGGAGCTGAACTTCGGGCCGCTCGACGCCCGTTGTCGGCACACGCGGGCCGGGCTCGAGGGCGGGTCTGATGCCGTGTGGCATTACACCACCAGCGGCAACGGTGATCGGGTCGCCGTGTTCGCGGTGGTCTGCTGCCCCCACCGCTATCACCCCGGCACGCCGTGTCCCCTCCCACCGAACTGACCTTCGATCCTGGGAGACCGCTGATGTCCCTACACATGCTCCTCGGCGCTGAGGCCGCAACCGCTCTGCTCACGCGGTGGCCGGACAGCCCGTTCACGCTCGATCTGCCGGACACCAGCCCGATCGGGCGGGCAATCAATACGCAAACCATTCGGGGGTTCCTCGACGCCGGGTGCGCGCCCAGCGGCTACGTCAATGTGTTCTACAAGGGCGAGGGTCTGCACCCGGCCCGGTTCACTGCCGACGATCGGGTAGCGCCGGCGTCGGTGCCGTTGCTGCTCGATCAGGGTTGCACCATCCAGCTCCGCGAGCTCAACCGCTGGCACCCGCCGCTGTCGGCCATCTGCGCGGGCATTCAGGCGGAGACCGGCTGCCCCGGGTACGTGACCGCGTTTATCACCCCGCCCGCCACGCAGGGGCTGGACTATCACTGGGATCAGTACCTCGGGATCGTGGTGCAACTGGAGGGGTCGAAGACTTGGGAGCTGTTCCGTCCCAAGGTCGACGCCCCGCACCGGGACCACGGAATGTCGACGAACCTGTGGCAAGACGATTGGGTCCACCAGTGGCAGCAGGCCGGCCCGGACATGACCGTCGAGCTGACCGCCGGGCGCGTACTGGTGCTGCCTCGGGGCTGGGTGCACAACCCGCACGCGCGTAATGCCACCGAGGCCAGCGTCCATCTGACGTTCGTGCTCAAGGAACGGTCCCCGCTGTGGGTCGCCGAACGACTGATCGCCAGCGCGATCAACGACCCGCGCTTCCGCGCGATCATCACGCCAGCAGACCTCGCCGCGGAACGGCTACCGGAAACCGTCAAGGACGTCCGGGCGCTGATGCTCGACTACCTCGACCACCTCGACGTCGACGAGCTGGCCCGGGCGCTGCGACACGCCACCGAGAAGGAAACCAGCCACGCCACGCTGTAACTCGACCAGGGCGGGGCCGTCGTGTACTGCCACGGTGGTCCCGCCCTTCTGTCTGTCCGGGACTGCGTTTGTTGAACCGGCAACTCAATGCACTTGAACACCAATTACGCGCACCGATGCGCAATTCGAGCGCTATAACGAGCACTTCGCTTCCTCTCAACAGCACGTATCTACGCGAAGCTTGCTACGCGATCTGGCTACATTTAGCAAGACCTGCTCCCGCCGCGTCCCCATGGCGGTTGAGCTGGGAAGATGTGGCTCTGGGGACGGCGGGACCACCGAAGACCACCGTTTACTTGTGGTCGGATCATTGTCGATTCTGGGCGGCCGATCTAGCGTTGTCAGATGACCCCGTCGCGCAGAATCTCGGCCCGCTGGAACCGCTGCGGAACCGGCGTCGAAGGCCTGCCATCGTCTTCGGTGGCAAGCCGGCTTGCCGGTGCGGCAGCACCTCGGAGAGCGACCAGGGGCGGCCTGGCACGTGGGCCGTAGCCTCTCTCGCGCGGAACCCGCGATTTTCGAAGTTTTTGGTGTGTCCTCGCTCACAATGGTCCGCATTCTCCTGGACTGAGGCGCACTGGCGCGCACGGGACGCCACTGGGCGAACAAAAACAGCACTAAACCGGATTTCCAACGAATTTGACTGCGGACGGGCAGTGCCTACTCTGGACAACAGAAGGCTGGCGACGACAACTGAACAGCGAATGGGAAATACGACGAGAAGGCTTGGCAGAAAGTAGCTGCGGCACTGCCCGCGCATTTCTTGACCAATAGCACGCCGGGGGAAGGAGGCGGGTATGGCTGATCGTGACCGGGGTCGGCTATGGCGTGGGCGTGATCGTATTTCGGCGGGCTGTCCTCGTTGTCCTGGCCGGCGGTGCCCTGATTCGCGCCTACCTCTTCCCTTGGGGTGGGAGGGGGACCGGCCGAAGGCCGCATGCCCCCTCCCGACCCCTCCCTCCCTCACTCTCTTTCTGGCTCTGCCTTTCCCTTCTCTTGAACCAGTAGGGAAAGTTGTACGCACGCCATCACGCCAACTGGCCGGCAAAGACTCACGAAGACCTGCCACCGGATTGACGATCAACACCCGGCGTCCCGGTCCGGCTCCCGGCCTACGGTCCCCGCCATCCATGACATCCCTGCATGCTGGGCGCCCAAACAGGCCGGCTGTCGGGTTGCTGGTAACGCCGCCGCTAACGCCCTGCTGGGTTACTGGTAGCGCTGCCGCTAACGCCCTGTTGGGTTACTGGATGGACCGGTTGGGTGCCCGTTGGGTTCGGTTGGGTCCATGCCGACCCGGTTGGGTAGCCAACAGGAGCCATATGTAGGTAAGAAATCAACAGCGACCACAGCAAGTCCCCGAGTGGGTCGGCTGCGACCACGCTAATCAGCCAGCCCTCAGGATTCCGTAGCGGCGAACGCAGAAATCCGCCGTGAGTTCCACCACTTCCGCGTTCGCGCATTGCGATCGTGCCATTTAAACCAGTTGACAACGCCCACCCGCATCGACCACTTGCCCCGGACTATCCGATCGAGCTGTACTCGATCAGCACCCACCCTCGCCACCCTCGGAACACACGACATTCCACCACCCTTCTTTGCCGAAAGGAGATTCGGCTGTGGCTACCCGTTTGCCCATCGCCCGATCGCCACCTGCAAACACGACACCACCAAACCTGGTTTTGTCCATTCGCTCGGCTTCACCAATTCGATTCTTTTCTGAGGAGCATTTCTCGTGAACGCGAACATTCCTGTTGACCTGACCCGATTGACCGGCGTGATGTGCGTGTCTGCGCCGGAACGCAAAACGACACTTGAAGGAGAGCTGCGCAAGGACCGCGAAGGAAACCAACTGTGGGTGACCGGCGTGGCGCTGCGCCGGAACGGCACCCGCAAGGCGTCCGTGATCGACGTACAGACGGCGGCAGAGCCGGTCGACGTGCGAGAGGGAACCCTCGTCGCGCTGACCGAGCTGGACGTGTCGGTGTGGGAGATCGAAGGACGGCACGGACTGTCCTGGCGCGCCGCGTCCATCTACCCCGCCGGCTCGGCTTCCGGGTTCGGCCCGGCTTCCGCTTCCGGTTCGTCGGCGGGTGGCCGTGGTAAGGCGGACGCCCGATGAGCACCCTTATTGCTACGCCGGTGCCATCGCCCGCACCGTCGCCGTCGGGGCCGTCGCTCCCGGAGCCGCCCGGCTGGGGGCTCACCCCGGAACGCCTCGCGGCGGTGGGTCACGCCCTGGTCCCGATCGGCATCACGCTCGGCTGCCTCCTGGTCGTCTGGCTGGCGCTCGGGGCGTACCTGGCCCGCCGGCATCCTCTGGCCTTCTGGTACGGGTACGGTTTCTGGTTCCTCTGGTTGCGGATGCGGCGCACCTGGCGGCGAATCGCGTTGAACGCGGACCTGACCGCCACCGACCGGCCCACCACCGGCCAGCTCGGCCCGCTGCTGGTCAAGGGTCAGCCGATCCGGCCGGTGGTGCCCCTGCTGATCCGGATCCGGCCCCGGCACTACGGCGCGACAGCCGTCGTGGCCATGCATCCGGGGCAGATCCCGCAACCGTTCATCGACGCCGCCGATGCCATGGCCCACGCCTGGGGCGTCCACGCGGTGCGGGTCGTCCCGGCTGGGCGGCGGGGCCGGGTGAACCTGACCATCCTGCGCGCCGATCCGCTCAAGGACACCAGCATGGCCGCTCCCGCGTCGGCCCGCCCTCTGGCGGATCTCGGTGCGGCGGTCCCGGACGACCTGCGGGCGGAGGTCGGCAACCGGGAGGACGGGCACCGGTGGGCGATCGATCTGGCGGTGTTCCCGCACTGGTTGATCACCGGGGCCACTCAGTCCGGCAAGTCGACGCTGATCAACGCTGCGGTGGCGCGGTGGGCGGGTCGGCCGATCGCCCTGGTCGGCATTGACTGCAAAGGCGGCATGGAACTCGCCCCGCTCCTGCCGCGCCTGTCCGCCCTGGCCTGCGACCGGGCCGAAGCGGCGCACGTGCTGTCCCGGCTGGTCGACGAGGCGCAACACCGCATGGCGCTCTGCCGCCGGCATCGGGTCCGCAGCATCTGGCAGCTTCCGGAGGAACTGCGTCCGGTGCCGGTGATCGTGATCGTCGACGAGATCGCCGAGCTGTACCTGATCGCCTCGCGCGAAGAGAAAGAAGCGGCGCTGCGGGCCACCACGAGCCTGCTGCGGCTGGCCCAGCTCGGCGCGGCCCTCGCCATCCACCTGATCGTTGCCGGGCAGCGGGTGGGCTCCGATCTCGGCTCCGGGGTCACGGCGCTGCGCGCACAGCTCGGCGGCCGGATCTGTCTCAAGGTCAACGACCCGGAGACCGCCGACATGACCCTCGGCGACCTCTACCCCGACGCGGTGGAAGCGGCCCAGCAGATCGGGCCGGCGGAGAAGGGCGTCGCGATTACCACGGCCGACGAGTTCGGCTGGATCCGCGCCCGATCGATCAGATTCACCAACGACGCGCTCGATGAGGTCGTCGACGCCACCCGGGACTTCACCCCAAAACTGCCCGGCCTCGACCCGCCCGCCGACGACACCTGAACTACCCGTTTCTGCTTCATCCGCACAAACACAAGGAGATCCACCCGTGCTGCGACCACCTCTCCGCCCGGCCCGGTCACTGCCCACCCTCGACGCGGTGACCGGCCTGGCGGCCCCCTCTCGCTGCCTTTCCCGCTCGTCCCGGCTTCTCGGCCGCTCACCCCAAGGACCGCAACGTGTACCGATCCCACGAAGGTTTGACGTTCACCGATCAAGTACTGCTGGGCACCGCGCTGCTTCCCGACTTCCGGGCGTGGCTGGCCCGCATCCGCCACATCGGCGGCTGCCAACACCCCATCCACCTCCGGGGTCGAACCGAGACCATCGACGCCACCACAGCGGCGCTGATTTCCGAGTTCACCTCTAAGAGCCAACCCCACGGGCTGCTCACCGTCGCCTGCGGCAACCGGCGCGTATCCCGCTGCGAGCCCTGCGCCCGGCTGCACCAGGGCGACACCTACCACCTGATCGCGGCGGGCCTGGCCGGCGGCAAGAACGTCCCCGACACCGTCCGGACCCACCCGCGCGTGTTCGTCACGTTCACCGCGCCCAGCTTCGGCCCGGTCCACCGGCACACCCCCGGCGGCCTTTGCCGACCCCGCAGCAACACTCCTAGCAGTAAGGCACCCCGGTGCCCGCACGGCACGGTCATGGCCTGCGTCACCCGCCACGCCAGCGACGACCCGGCCGTAGGTGCCCCGCTGTGCCCGGGCTGCTACGACTACCTGGCCGCGGTGCTGTTCAACGCCCATACCCGCGACCTTTGGCAACGACTGCACCGCAGCCTTTACGAACACCTCGCCAGCACGCGCGGCATCACCCGCAAGGCCACGCGCCAGGCCATTCGCGTCGCCTACGCCAAAGTCGCCGAATGGCAGCGACGCGGGAACATCCACTTCCACGCCGTCATGCGCTTCGACGGCCCCGATGGCCCCGGCGACCCGCCGCCGGTCTGGGCCACTACCGGTCTGCTCATCGAAACCATCCGCGCCGCGACCCGACACGCGGTCTACCAGGTGCCCCGAACCAAGATCGTGCTGCGCTTTGGCCCGCAACTCGACATCCGCCCGATCACCCCCGGCCGCGCCGGAGACGACCTCACCGAACGCGCAGTGGCCTCCTACATCGCCAAGTACGTCACCAAACCTGAGTTGGCCGGCATCACCCTCGACCGACCGTTGCCCAACCTCGCGAAGCTCGCCCAGCTGCCACTCACCGACCACGCCCGGACACTGATCCTCACCTGCTGGGCCGTCGGCGCCCTACCGCCATACGCAAAGATCAAACTCCGACGGTGGGCACACCAACTCGGCTACCGAGGCCACACCGCTACCAAGAGCCGCGCCTACTCCACCACCTACACCGCCCTACGCGCCGCTCGCGCCGAACACCTCGCCACCCTCAACCACGAAACCGTGCATCCCAGCGACGGCACCATCGTCACGAAGGACTGGCACTTCTCGCACGCCGGTCACACCCTCGGCGAAGCCATGTACGCCGAAGCAATCGCCGACGACCTACGCGCCGCCCGCGAGGCAGCACGCGCCGCTCGCGCTGATCTCGACGATGCAGGGGTCGTCGATGTCCGCTGAACGCACGACCTGGACAGCCGAAGCCGTCCGACAACTCGGACTCACCACCGACATCGAGACCGCCGGAGCAATCCTCGGCATCGGCCGCAGCAAGGCCTACGCCCTCGCCAAATCCGGCAAGTTCCCCGTCCGCGTCATCCGCGTCGGACACAGCTACATCGTTCCTATCCCCGCCATCCTCGAACTACTCGGCGTCTGAGACGGCGGCCCACGTAGGGCGAGACCGGCCCGCCAGGACGTCATCGACCAGCAACGCCACAATGCCGGCCGTGGTGAGGTCGGGGCGCAGCTTCCTCAGCTTCTCGACCTCACCGGCCGACAGCCGGATCTTCACCTGCTGATCCCGTATCTCGTTGTCGCCTGGCAGCGGCGGCAACCCTTGCGCAGCCTCGACCACACGTCGACGCCTGCTCATCGTTCACCGTCCATATTGAACACAAGAAGCGGTACCCTATTGGTACCACTTCTCCTTGGGAGGTACATCGTGAGAGGGTCAGTATCCCGGCGATGCGCATGCCGAGATCCATTGACCGGCAAGCAACTCGGCCAGTCCTGCCCCAAATTCAGTCAGCGACGGCACGGCACCTGGGGCGTCCGACAAGAACTCCCGCCCGGCGCCGACGGCACCCGTCGCACCTTCCGTCGCTCCGGCTACTCCTCGGCCACCGAAGCGCAAAACGACCTCGACCAGGTGCGCGCGCTCCTGGCCATTCCCGAAACCGACGACACCGACGGCCGTCAACGGCTCGGAGACTTGCTTGAGCACATCGCTTCAACCCGTGAGCCTCTGCCCACGGTCGACGAAGTGCGCAGAAAGTTCCGTAGCGGCCACTCCCTGACGTCACGCATCACCGTTGGGGAATGGCTGGACACCTGGATCGCCGGACGCAAGATTCGCCGAACCACTGTCCGCCGATACGCGCAGGACATTCGCGTTCACCTCAAGCCGCGCATCGGCCACGTTCGGCTCGACCGACTCCGGGTTGCCGACCTCACCGAGATGTTCAACGGGATCGCGGAACGCAACATGGAGATCGAGGAGAGCAACGCGCTGCGTCGGGCCGCCATCGCCGAACTGAAGAACATCCGAGGGCGTGATGCTCGGCGGATCGCTCACGCCGCGATCAAAGAAATGCCACCGTTTCGGCGCACAACCGGGCCAACAGCACGGAAGCACATTCGTTCAACGCTTCGGGCCGCTCTGAACGACGCGATCGCACAGGAGATCATCACCTTCAGCCCGGCCGCCCACGTCGAACTCGACTCGGCCCGCCGACCGAAGGCACTTGTCTGGACGAAGGAGCGGGTGGCCCGGTTCACGGCGACCGGGGAACGTCCATCGCCAGTCATGGTCTGGACGCCGGCGCAGACCGGGCAATTCCTTGATGGCATTGCCGACGACCCCCTCTATGCGCTGTTCCACCTCGTTGCGTTGCGGGGACTACGACGAGCCGAGGCGTGCGGGCTTCGCTGGGTGGACGTGGATTTCAGCGGCCGTACGTTGACGATCGCCAAGCAGCTCGTCGAGAACGACGGCGAGGTTGAGGAGTCCGACCCCAAGAGCGACGCGGGGGATCGGCCCGTCGCGTTGGACGCCGAAACGGTCGCGCTTCTCCGTCGGCACCGCGCGAAGCAGCGTAAGGCTCAAATGGCGGCCGGCGAAGCATGGGTCGACTGCGGCGGCCGGGTCTTCACCCGTGAGTCCGGCGAGTGGATCGTGCCCAACTGGCTGACGGACCATTTCGAGCGGCTGGTCGTTCGCAGCGGTCTCCCGCCGGTTCGGCTGCATGATCTCCGTCATGGTGCCGCGACTCTTGCTCTCGCTGCTGGCACGGACATCAAGATCGTTCAGGAGATGCTAGGGCACTCGTCGTCCTCGCTCACCTCGGACACGTACACGAGCGTTCTGCCGGAGCTTGCCCAAGAAGCGGCCGAGGCGGCAGCGCGAATGATCCCGCGCCAGGCGAGTGCCCGCACTGCCGGGCTCACTTCGGGCTCACAGGGACACCAGGGGTCGACTAGAACGGTTGGAAAGCCTGACCTGAACGCTACAAAACTCCAGTTCAAGGCCGCTTCTTAGTGGTGGGCCGCCGGGGACTCGAACCCCGAACCTAAGGATTAAAAGTCCTCAGCTCTGCCATTGAGCTAGCGGCCCCGCGATCACAGCGTACCTGTGCCCTCGGCCGTTGCCGATCAGGTATCGCCCAACCCACTATTTCCCCAGGTCAGCGGCGGTTCGCCGAGTCTGCCGCGGGCCGCCTCGAAGGCCGCGGCAAGCTGCAGCGTGAGCAGGTCGGAGCGGGGGCGGGTGACGATCTGCAGGCCGATCGGGAGGCCGCCCGGGGTCAGCCCCGCCGGCACCGAGATGGCGGGAGCACCCAGCATCGTGACGTGATAGGCCGACCGCATCCAGTCCAAATAAGACTCCTGATGAACACCGGCTATCTCGTGCGGGTACTCCCACTCGGCCGGGAACGGTGGGACCTGGCTCACCGGGGCCAACAGGGCATCGAAGCGGTCGAAGAAGTCGAGCCCTGCCCGCCACAGACGCCCCCACGCCAAGGCCGCCCTCGCCAGAGCAGAGGCGTCGACGGCGCGGCCCTCGCGGATGTTCCAGGCCAGCGACGGTTTGAAAGCCTCAGGATGCGCGTCGAAGTCGGCCTCGAACGCCATCGCGAACTGGTGGGCCCGAAGGGTGCGGAAGACGAACTCGGCCTCCGACAGGTCGGGCGTGGACTCGACCAGCGAGCAGCCCAGGTCGGTGAAAACCGAGACGGCCGGCGTCAGCACCGAGAGCACCGCCGGGGCGACCGGCAGCCCGCCCAGCGTGGGTGACCACGCGATACGCAGCCCGCGCAGGTCTCGGGAGAGATCCGGGACGAACGGGCCTTCCAGGCTGATCGGCGACCGCGGATCGGGCCCGGCCATCACGGACAGGAGCAACGCCACGTCAGCGACCGTTCGAGCCATCGGCCCGGACGTGGTCAGCGTGTCCCAGGGAAGCTCGGTCGGCCAGCTCGGCACCCGCCCGGGCGTGGGGCGGAAGCCGACGACGCCGCAGAACGACGCCGGGTTTCGCAGCGACCCGCCCATGTCGCCCCCGTCCGCGATCGGCTGCATGCCGCTGGCCAGGGCCGCCGCCGCGCCTCCGCTGCTGCCGCCGGCCGAGCGCGAGAGGTCGTACGGGTTCCGGGTCACGCCGAAGACCGTGTTGAACGTGTGCGACCCCGCACCGAACTCCGGCACGTTCGTCTTGCCGAGGCGGATCGCCCCCGCCTTCATGATGCGCGAGACACACAGCGTGTCGTACGAGGGCACGTTGTCGGCGAGGAGCGGCGACCCGTACGTCGTACGCATGCCTTGGGTCTCGTGGGTGTCCTTGAATGCGATCGGCAGACCGTGCAGAGGCCCGACGGAGGCCCCGGAGGCGAGGAGCGAGTCGGCCGCGGCGGCAGCCGACAGGGCCCCGGAGGCATCGAGTGTGACGATCGCGTTGACCTGCGGGTTCACCGCCGAGATGCGCTCCAGGTGGGACTCCACCACCTCACGCGCCGACACCTCGCGACGCCGCAGCATGGCGGACAGCGAAACAGCGTCGCGCTGCCAGAGAAAGGAAGTCATGCCCTACATAGTGCCGACGAACGACCCCGAATGCGCCGCGAGGAACCCGGCAACCGACGCCGACCAGGGAAATTTCTCGGCCTGCGCCCGGGCCGCGGCCCGCCGCGACTCGACCGGGCGGGCCAGGATCTCCCGGACCGCCGCGGCGTAGGCCAGCCCCTCGCCGCCGGCCGCGAGACCGGCCGACCCGATCACCTCGGGCAGCGCGCTCTGCGAGCTCACCACCACCGGCGTCCCGCTGGCCAGCGTCTCGAGCGCGGCCAGCCCGAACGTCTCGACCGGGCCGGGCGCGATCGCCACGTCCACACTGGCTTGCAGCGTCGCCAGCTCGACCGGGTCGCTGACGTGCCCGAGGAAGCGCACCGGCAGTCCCCGGTCGGCGGCCTCCTCCTGGAGCGCGTTCCGGAGTGGTCCGGCCCCGGCAACGACGAGCACCGCGCGTACGCCCAAAGCTCGGAGACCCTCGACGGCCGCAAGCGAACGTCGGGGTTTCTTCTCCGGCGAAAGCCGGCCGCAGTGCAGGAGCAGCACGTCGTCGGGGGACGCCCAGCGCGCCCGCAGGTCCGGATCGTGGCGATCCGGGGTGAACCGCTGGAGATCCACACCGAGCGGCACGCGGGTCACGTTCGGCATGCCGATGCGCTCGAACTCGTTCGCCGCCCACTGGGTGGTGCAGACGATCTGGTCGTGGTCCTGGGCGGTGCGCCGGTTGAGTGTGTCGCCGATACGCCGGCCGGAGGCGGGGCCGAACAGCCGTAGCAGGCCGTCGAGGCTTTCGTGCGAAACCATCATCGACGGTACGCCCGCGCGGCGCGCCCAGCGGCCCAGCCAGCGCAGCGTCGTGCGGTCGGAGATCTCGATCCGGTCGGGGTCGATCGATCGCAGCGTCGAGGCCACCCGACGACGGTCGAGCAGCACGCGATAGCCGCCGACGCCGGGCACCAGCGGGCCGGGCAGCGTGATCACCCGGCCCTGCGAGGTGATCTCGTCGGAGAACGACGGGCCCGGGATGACCAGGACCGATTCGTGGCCGGCGGCCTGATAGCCCTCGCCGAGATTGCGCAGGGCCGTCTTCAGTCCACCCGATCGAGGCGCCACGAAGTTGGCAACCCGGACAATTCTCACGCCGCCACCGCCATCACACCGGAACCGCTCACGGCCCGATAATGCCCGATCAACTCGTCTCCCACCGCCGACCAGCTGCGTCCCTCGATCGCGGCGCGTCCGGCCGCCCCGAAAACCGCCCGTTTTGCCAGATCTGCGGCAAGGTCAGCAACCGCGGACGTGAAACCGGCGGCCTCGAACGGCGGAACCAGGTATCCCGTTCGCCCGTCCTGCACCAGATCGACCGGTCCGCCGGCCCGCGGCGCCACCACCGGCAGCCCGCTGGCCATCGCCTCCTGCACCGCCTGCCCGAACGTCTCGTACGGGCCGGTGTGGGCGAAGATGTCGAAGCTCGCATAGATACGCGCCAATTGCAGTCCACGCCGCACGCCGAGGAACTTCGCCCGCGGCAAAGCCTTGCGCAGCGTCGGCCCGGCCGGCCCGTCACCCACGATGACCAGCCGAACTCCGGGCATCTGGCTCACGTCGGCGAGCAGGTCGATCTGCTTCTCCACGGCCAGCCGGCCCACAAATCCGACCACCACCTCACCGTCTGGAGCTAGCACGCGACGCATTCCGGTGGTGCGCCGATCGGGGTGGAACTGCACGTCGTCCACACCGCGCCGCCACAAGTGGATGCGTTCCACGCCGTGCAGGCGCAGTGCATTCCCCGACTCCGTGGACGGCACCAAGGTACGTGATGCCGAATTGTGGACAGTGCGGATCCAGCGCCAGGCAGCGCCCTCGGTCATCCCCACCTTGTAGGCCCGGGCGTACGCGGCGACGTCGGTCTGATAAACGGCGACCGTGGGCAGTTTCAACGATCGCGCGGCCGCCATTCCCCACGCGCCGAGCACGAACGGGCTGGCCAGGTGCACGATCTCAGCGCCGTGCGCCTTCAGCGCGCCGGTCATCGTCGGCGTGGGCAGCCCGAGCCGAATCTGGGGATAACCCGGCATCGGCAGTGAAGCGATTCGCACCACCGGATAAGGTACGTCGACCCGGACATCACGCACCGCCGGCGGCGGCTGCGGGGCGATCACCATCGGCTGATGCCCTCGACGCATCAGATGTTCGGCCGCCCGCACCACCGAGTGCGCGACCCCGTTGACATCCGGCAGGAACGACTCCGTGACCAGAGCGACTCGCATGCAGTCACGATGATTGCCGCCGATGTCCGGCACACCGCATTGCCGTTAGCCGATTTCCAAACACCACCCAAACGTCCGCAGTAACGCGCCCCACATCCGCTTGACATCCGCCTCGACGTCAATTCGATTTAAACCCCTATTAGGGTACGGGGGCCCGGGGCCCCCAACCGCATCGAAGCCGGCCCCCGGTCGACGAACGCGACCTCGCCGCGCCCGCACGGCCGCAGCGCGCGTCTCGCGTTATTGCAACGTCATGAGAGCGTCGCGGCGTACGTCCGGAACCGCTCGACCGCCCGCCCGCTGACCGCCTGCCCATGCCCGAAGACCGCGTGGTCGAAGTCGTACGTCGCCAGCTTGATGACGCTGCGGTCGAGCGCGGCGAGATCTTCGGCGGCCCGCCGCGGCGCGCTGCCCACCTCGCCCTTGCGACCGGCCGCGGCGTCACCGGCGAACAGCACGCCGCCGGCCCGGTCGAGCTGGTAGGAGACGTGCCCGCGAGTGTGCCCCGGCGTATGCAGAGCGGTGAAGCCCGGAAGCGGCTCGAACCCGTCCGCTGTGATCAGCTTGTCGATCTTGGTCGGTTCGGCGGTCAACAGCCGGGACACCAGCTTCATCAGCGGGCGGGTCGTCTCGGGCCGCCGCTCGCCGGTGATCACCGGGGCGTCGGCGGCATGCGCGAAGATCCGGGCGCCCGAGCGGGTGCGCAGGTCGGCCACGTTGCCGGTGTGGTCGAAGTGGTGATGGGTGAGCAGGATCGCGTGCACCTCGCCGATCGACTTACGGATCTCGTGCAGCGCCTTCTCGATGCGGGCCGAGCGCCGGGGCAGCCCGGTGTCGACCAGGACCACCCCGTCATCGGTCAGCACCAGGTGAACGTTGACGAAACCGAGGCTCAGCTCGAAAACACCGTCGACTACTTCGCGCACCGGGTCATTATGCCGCTCTGGCAATCTTCGCGAGCCGCTCGGCGGTGGGCCAGTGGACGTCGTGCGCCCAGCCGAACCGCTCGAAGATCCAGATCACCCGGGCCGATATGTCGATCTGTCCGCGGCGGACGCCGTGCCGGGCCTGGGTCGGGTCGGCGTGGTGCAGGTTGTGCCAGGACTCGCCCATGCTCAGGATGGCCAGCGGCCAGAAGTTCGCCGACCGGTCGCGGGCGACGAACGGTCGCTCCCCGATCATGTGGCACACCGAGTTGACCGACCAGGTCACGTGGTGCAGGAACGTGATGCGGACCAGGCCCGCCCAGAAGAACGCGGTGAGCGCGCCCGCCCAGGACCAGGTGATCAGCCCGCCGAGCAGGGCCGGCCCGAGCAGGGTTGCGATCGTCAACGGCCCGAAGAGCCGGTGCACCACCCGCATGTCCCGGTCGGCGAGCAGATCGGGCGCGAACCGCTCCTGGTTGGTCAGGTCGCGATCGAGGATCCAGCCGAGGTGGGCGTGCCAGAAACCGCGAGCCAGCGCGCCCGGCGACGTACCGAACAGCCACGGCGAGTGCGGGTCGCCCTCCTTGTCGGAGAACGCGTGGTGCCGCCGATGGTCGGCCACCCAGTGCAGGATCGGGCCCTGCACGGCGAGGCTGCCGGCCACCGCCAGGGCGAGTCGCAGTGGGCGCTTGGCCTTGAACGAGCCGTGCGTGAAGTAGCGGTGGAAGCCGACCGTGGTGCCCAGGCAGGTGAGGACGTAGAAGCCGGCGGCGAGCGCCAGGTCGAGCCAGGTCAGTCCCCAGCCCCAGGCGAGCGGCACGGCCGTGACCAGGGCCAGGAACGGCACGATCACGAAGAGGTAGACGGTGATGTGTGCGGGCAGCGGCCTCTTGCCGGCCAGCATGTTCTTCGGGCCTCGGGCTTGGACGGTGGCGGACATGGCGATCACCTCACGCGGTCGCGGTCTCGCCGGTGAAGCTAGGCGAGCCGGGCGGATGCGGGACCGCCGTCCGGCTAACCCACGCGAGCCATACCGTGAACCCCCGGGTGGTGCATTCGTACATGTCGATATAGGCTCTCCCCCGGACCGGTTCTTCTTGAGGGCGAATTGACAGTCCGTCGTGCCCCAAGGAAAGAGGAACTCGTCATGAGACGTCGCGCCGCTTGGGCCCTGGCCTGCGTGCTGGTCGCGTTCTCCGTGGTGGGCGTGCTGAAACCGGCGTACGCGGCCGTTGGATGCCGGGTCGCCTACACCGTCCCGAGCCAATGGCCGGGCGGATTCCAGGCCGCCATCACGATCACCAATCTCGGCGATCCGCTCAGCGCCTGGACGCTGGGCTTCGCATTCCCCGACGCCGCTCAGAAGGTGAGCCAGGGGTGGAGCGCCACCTGGACGCAGTCGGGTAAGTCGGTCACCGCGGCCAACGCGAGCTGGAACGGCTCGGTCGCCTCCGGCGGCACGGTGAGCGTCGGCTTCACCGGCACGTTCGGCTCGGCGAACCCGTCCCCCGCCGCGTTCACGATCAACGGGGTCACCTGCACCGGCACCACCCCGACGACCCAGCCACCCACCACAACGCCCACTACCTCCCCTTCTGCAGATCCCTGGAATCCCCCTTCCAGCCTCGTCCAGCCGCTCGCCGCGGTCTGGTCCCACGAGGAGCAGACCTACAGCGACCTGTACGGGTTCAAGAACTACGGCTGGGACCAGCTGTTCGCCGGCGGCGGGTCGATCAACTACTGCGTGCGCTGGGACTCCACGGCCCACGTCACCGCCACCCAGCGGGACGCGGTCGCGGCCGCCCTCCAGCGCCAGTACCAGAAGTGGATGGACCAGATGCTCGACAACGGCTCAGGCTGGAACAACTGGCCGTACAAGCAGGTGCCGGTGAAGGTCGTCGGCTGGGCGGTGCGTGACCGGTCCCAGCTGGAGTGGACCGACACCTCGGTCGACGTCTACGTCAACAACATCCGCGAGAACGCGCCGCAGTGCGCCGAGCCGTGCGGGCGCTTCTTCCACCAGGACGGGAACTACTCGGGCTGCCCGGGCGGGGCGTCACACCACTACGACCACTCGCTGTGGCTCACCGCCGGGTTCAGCGGCGGCGCCGGCGGTGACTGGGGTCAGCGGATCGGCTCCGAGTACTACATGAGCAACCTGACCACCGAAAACATCCACATACTGCTCCACGAAATGGGGCATACTTATGGCCTGGATGATTTCTACGACTGGGATCCGCTGCCCGGTCAGGGCTTCATCATGAAGGCCGGCAGTGCCACGCAGATCACCGAGTTCGACAAGTGGATGCTGCGCGACTTCTGGCGCCACCTCAAGAGCAGATACGGCCGGTAGACACGCGACGGCCGCCGGCACCCCCTGCCGGCGGCCGTTCACTTCCCCCGGAATCAAGCCGTTGCCGCCGCCTTGGCGTCCTGCTCGATCTCGGCGCTGTCCGCCTTGAGCTGCTTGGCCTCGATCTTCTCGGCGCGGCGCATGGCCCGCTCGACCTTGGCGCCCATGTCCGAGGCGGCCACCACGACCAGCGCGGCCTGCCCGGCGTCGAGATACTCGCCCAGCTCCTTGAGGTCGTGCCGGCTCATCCCGGCCGAGGCATGCCCCGCCACGGCACCGAGGATCGCCCCGCCGCCGGTGGTTGCCGCGAGCAGCCCACCGCCGATGGCCGCGAACGGGAACAGCGCTACCACCAACCCCGTGGCCAGCCCCACCCCACCGCCGAGCACCCCACCGACCCGCGTGGGCGTCTCGTGCTTCTTCACAATCTTGGTCTTGCCACCCTCTCGCCGCTCCACGACAGCCGCGTCGTAGGCGTCGATCAGGCCGGCCTCCCGGTGCAACTCTTTGACGAGGTCGTAGTCGGCCTCGGCATCGGCCACGCTCGGATACACCCCGGCGTAGACCATGAACGTGTCAAAAGCCATCGTGGCGCCTCCCTTGGGCGTGCTTTGGCCACAGCCTCTCGTGAGGCCCAAGCCATCGCCTCATCCCCAAGAGGTGACTCACTGGCGGCAACCGCGCGGCGATCTCCTTGGGGATATTGCCTACGGACGCCGTGTCCCGTTATCGTGCTTCGGCTTTGAGAGATCTCTATATAGAGGAGACACAGCAATAATGACCGCCACTCAGACCGTCGCCACGGGTACGAAGTCCTGGATCGCCGCGCTTCTGCTCTGCTTCTTCGTCGGCTTCCTCGGCATTCACCGCTTCTACGTCGGCAAGGTCGGCACCGGCATCCTGATGCTGATCACCTTCGGCGGCTTCGGCGTCTGGACCCTGATCGACTTCATCATGATCGCGATCGGCAAGTTCTCGGACAAGCAGGGCCTCGCGCTCGCCCGCTGACCCACCGCCGGACATAACCGGGCGACCCAGGGGATCCACCAGCGCAAATAACACGCTGGGCCACGGTCCTTGGGTCGCCCGGCCGCGTTTTGTCACTCGCCGCCCGTGCTGAAACTGGCGGCGAAGGCCGCGTCCAGCGGGCGGCCCGTCGGCGGGTCGATGAACAACTCCCGGAGCAGCAGGTCGGCGAACTCGGCCGGGTCGACGCCGGATTCGCGGCCGGCGAGAGACTGCAGCCGACTCCCGGCCCGGAGCGAGCTCCGTATCACCGCGGGCGGAATCCGCCGGACCCGCCGCGGCCGTCCCACCGCCTCCGCGATCCGGCCGAACAACTGGTCCCACGTGAGGTTCTCGTCGGCGATGGGCAGATCCTCGCCAACCCCGCGTTCGAGCGCATCCACAGCCGCCTCCGCCACATTGTGCGCCGAGGTGACCGCGGTGCCGCCGGCCGGTGCGAACAGGGGCGTACGCGGCCAGAGCTGCCGATCGCGGTGCTCGAGCTGCCGTTCGTCGTCGGCCGCGCCGGCGATCGGGCGCCCAACTGGGCCGGGCCGCTCGATCGGTGGGCCCGCTCCCTGCGGCCGCGCGCCCTTCCCGCGCCTGCTCGAGCCGGCACCGCACATAGTTGCTGCGCTCGCCGAGACGCCACTGCGGGTACAGCCGGTCGAAGTAGGTGTAGTACGACCCGAGGATCACGCCGCGGGTGAGGCCCTCGGCCCGGGCCGCGGTGAAGAGCCGCACCACCGGCTCGACCATGTTCGTGCGGAAGACTGGATAGATCGGCTTGCGCAGCGGCCGCTGCTCCTCGGTGCGCGTGGCCAGGACGACGCCGTCGTGCCCGCTCACCGCCGCCCGCATCTCCGAGACCGAGGCGCTTTTCACATCGAGTACGCGATCGACACCCGCCCGGCCCGTCCGCGCCGCCACGGTCGCGGTGTGCCCGCGTTCGCGCAGCAGCTCGGCCACGTGGACCCCGATCAGACCGCTCCCACCCACGACAAGAATTCGCACGAGCAGATCGTCCAGTCTGGACCCGCGGGGCTGTCAAGCCACAAATGCAGAAAGCCCGTCCCGGTTTCCCGGGGCGGGCTTTCTGTCGGTTTGAGTCCGGCGGCGTCCTACTCTCCCACACCCTCCCGAGTGCAGTACCATCGGCGCTGGAGGGCTTAGCTTCCGGGTTCGGAATGAGACCGGGCGTTTCCCCTCCGCTATGGCCACCGAAACAGCTGCCAGCGTGTCGAACACCAGCTACCCACGTGTTGGTGGGGTGGTTGTTCGTTTGCTGTGAATCACACAGTGGACGCGTTGAGGATCAAATTTTAGGTGGTTAAGCCCTCGGCTTATTAG
>NZ_KB903317.1 GCF_000379645.1 Paractinoplanes globisporus DSM 43857 | reverse complement strand
ACGCCCTGGGCCTGCTCCCGATAGGCGACGCCTTCCTGGCCTGGTCAAAATCCGCCCGCCTGCTGACCGCCACCCCGCCCGCGGCCACGGTCGCCCCACCATCCCGCCCGGCGCCTGCCTCGGTCGTCCCGTCGCCTGGCTCGGTCGTCCCGTCGCCTGGCTCGGTCGTCCCGTCGCCTGGCTCGGTCGTCCCGTCGCCTGGCTCGGTCGTCCCGTCGCCCGGCGCGGTCGTCCCGTCGCCTGGCTCGGTCGTCCCGTCGCCCGGCGCGGTCGTCCTGTCGCCCGGCGCGGTCGTCCCGTCGCCTGGCTCGGTCGTGCCGCCGAGCGCCTCGCTGGCGGCCCCGCCGCGTGCCCTCGGCTGGTGGTGGCGGCTTCCGCTGCTCACCCTCTTTCTCCTGCTGGGCGTCGCGCCCTGGCTGGCCGGCCCTCTTCGCCGCCGTCTGCGCCGCTCCTGAGGGCTGCCGCTCCTGAGAGCTGCCGTTCCTGAGGGCTGCCGCTCCTGGGGCCGCTCCGGGGCGTGCCGCCGCCGGGGCCTTTTCCGGTGAGCGTCGCGTCCGCCGCAGCCCATCTTGCCCGGATTTCGGCCGAAAAACGTATTCCGCCGGTAACGCCGGTATATGCCGGTTAGATTACGGAAGGCGCGGCCTCATGCCGGATCTTTGACATCCGGTGTCTGCGCTGCCCGAGCCGGCCATCGCCGGCGCCCCGAGCCGCCTCAAGGTGCGGTACCCGAACAGGCAACCCCGCTCTTCGCGGGCACGCAACGCTAGGGGCCTCCCCGGACGGAGGCAGCCCAGCCGCCGAAGGAGAAAGAAGGACATGCGCTATCGATCACCCCATGTGGCGCGGGGCGGGCCAGACCCGTTTGCGCTGCTCGGGACCAAGTACGTGCGGACGATTCTTTCGGCCGCAGCAGCCACCGCGATCGTCTTCACGCCGGCGATGATGCAGGCGTCGCCTGCCATGGCGGCTCCCATGGCGGCCGACCTCACGTTCAGTGCGGTCACGCCCGTGACCGAGGGCGGTCTGGTGACCGTCAGCTACAGCTACATCGGTGACGGTGAGACCTACGCCATTACGACCGCGCCCTCCGGCAACGGAGCGACCGCCGGCTCGGACTACACGGCGCCGGGCGGCACGCTCGTCTTGGCGGCCGGGTCCGTAGGATCGCCGGTGACCGGCACTATCACCATCCAGACCACTGACGACCAGCTCTACGAGGGTGCGGAAACCTTCGACATCACCGCGGCTGCGGCCCCGGACTCCGAAACGGCCACCGCGACGATCAACGACAACGACTCGAAGCCGTCGTACTCGTTGTCGGCCTCGCCGGGGACGGTCACCGAGGGCGCCGGCGCCAAGTCGACCATCACGGCCACGCTGAGCGCGGTGTCGGGCGTTGCGGCGACGGTCGCGCTCACCACGACGAACGGCACGGCCACCGCGGGCGTCGCGCCGCTGGGCGACTACACCGCCCTCACCGGCGGTGGCGGTGACACCATCACCATCCCGCCGGGCTCGCTGACCGGCACCAAGGACGTGCTGATCACGAACGACGGCGTCAAGGACAGCCAGGACACCGAGTCGTTCACGGTGACCGGTGCCGGCACCAACACGCTGCAGTCCGCGGCCTCGACCACGGTCAGCGTCAAGGACGCCCAGCCCACGCCGAAGCTCACGCTTTCGGGCGGCGGCGCGTCGGCCGAGGGCGGCGCGGCGGCGGTGTTCACCGTCACCACCGACACGAAGTCGGAGCTGCCGATCACGGTTCAGTGGGACGCGGTCGACGTGACCCCGGCCGCCGGCGACGGTACGGCCACCCCAGGGACGGACTTCTCGTACCCGGCAAGCCGGATCGCGATCATCTCGGCGGGTAGCACCAGTACGACGATCACGATCGCGCCGACCGTCGACGGCCTGGACGAGCTGACCGAGGACTACGCGATCCAGCTCTCCAACCCGACGAACGCGGCGCTGGGTACCGCCATCAAGGTCGGTGCCACGATCTCGGACAACGCGGCGGACCTGCCGCCGACCATGACGATCACCCCGACCGCGGTCACCGAGGGCGACTCCGGCAAGAAGGCGCAGACCTTCACCGCGATCCTCAGCGGTCCGTCGGGCAAGACCGTCAAGGCCAGCTACTCGACCGGCGGCGGCACCGCCACCGCCGGCAAGGACTACGTGGCCGCTACCGGCACGCTGACCTTCCCGCCCGGCACCACCACGCAGACCTTCAGCGTCGACATCATCGGCGACACGGTCGACGAGGGCGCCGGCGAGACATTCGTCATCACGCCGGCGGCAATCGCCGGTGAGTCGCCGGCGTCGTTCAGCGCGGTGGGTGGCGCCGCCACGGTGACCATCACCGATGACGACGCGGCGCCGACGATCGCCTCGTTCGACGACAAGTCGGTCACCGAGGGCAACGACACGTCGGTGATCCTGCTGCCGCTGAAGCTGAGCAACGCGAGCAACACGACGCTCACCTTCAACCTGACCGACACGCCCAGCGGCACCAACATGGCATCCAACGTCATCGGTGCGGCCGGCACGAACGACTACACGCTGTTGAACCCGACGATCGTCATTCCGCCGGACACGACCGTCGGCTACGCGGCCGTCCTGATCAACGGCGACACGTACTTCGAGCCGGACGAGACGTCGACCATCGCCGCGCTCGCGACGGTGGGCAGCCAGACCTACCTGACGGCGCCGTTCACGAAGTCCTCGGTGCTGACGATCGTCAACGACGACAAGGCGCCGAACCTTAAGATCAACAACATCTCGGGCGACGAGGGCGGCACCGTCGACGTCACCGGAACGCTGACGGGCATGTCCGCGGCGTCGACCGTGTACAACGTCTGGTTCACCGGCCAGTCGGTGGGCGGCAAGAAGGCGGCCGACCCGACCGACTTCACCAACCCCGGCGTGGTTCAGGTGACTGTGGGCGCGGGCACCGCGCCGACCGACACTCTGGCGGTCGCCAGCCTCGCGCTGACGGACGACACGACGAACGAGCCCGATGAGACCATCAACGTCACCGGTAACACCACCGGCAACACCGGCACGGTCACCGATGGCGCGGTCACGATCAAGGCGAACGACGGCGCGAAGCCGGGCGAGCCCGGTGGGCTGACGATCAGCGGTCCGGCCAACATCGTCGGCGCGGTCGCTGTGTCGATCAAGGGCAAGGCCGCGGCGTCGACCATGGTCGACCTCTACGGTGCGCCGATGGGTGGCGGGGGCGAGCTGAAGAAGCTGCTCAGCACCACCAGCGACGCCGACGGTAACTACATGTTCTCGCGCTGGATCGGCGAGGGTTACCGGTTCGCGGCCATGTCGGGCGACGAGAAGTCCGACGAGATCAAGGTGACCGTCACCCAGAACCCGGTCTTCGTGGCCAGTTCGGGCGCGACGGGCATGCTGACCCTCGCCGTGCAGGGCAACCCGCGCGGCCCGGGCCAGACCGCGATCGTCCAGCGCTGGGTCAACGGCGCCTGGGTGAACGCGTGGCGCGGCACGACCGGCAGCGACAACATCTGGCGGGGCACCGCCAAGGTCGCTTCCAAGACCACGGTGACGCTGCGCGCCTTCGTGGCCGGCTACACGCCGGACGGCCTCCTGCCCGGCTACACCGCCGCCAAGAAGGTCACCATCAAGTAAGCACCACCTGACCGAACGAAGGCGGGGGCGGCCACTGGCCGCCCCCGCCGCTTCGCGTCCCCCGCGCGCGACGTCACGGTGCGATCGATGCGGGCGACAATGGGACGATGTCCAGGGTGTCGGCTCTGCTGCGCGTCGCGCTCGCCGTCGTCCTGCTGTGGGCGCTGGTCGCCACGGCGGCCTGGCTGCTGCAGCGGCGGCTCATCTACTTCCCGGACCGGTCGTCGCCGCCGGCGGCGGCCCGGGTGATTCCTGGGGCGCGCGATGTCACCCTGCGCACCGCCGACGGGTTAGACCTGACGGCCTGGCTCGTCGAGCCGCCGCCGGAGACACCCGGCCGGCGCTTGGCGGTGCTGCTCGCGCCGGGCAACGCCGGCAACAGGCTGGCCCGGGCCCCGCTCGCAACCCCGGCAGTCCGAGCGAGGACGGACTCGCCCGCGACATCGAGTCGGCGCGGACGTTCCTGGTCGAGCAGGCCGGCATACCGGCCGAACGGCTGCTGTACTACGGCGAGAGCCTCGGCGCGGCGGTGGTGACCGCGCTGGCGGCGAAACACCCGCCCGCCGGCCTGATCCTGCGGTCGCCGTTCACCGATCTGCCCGCCGCGGGCCGCGCGCATTATCCGTTCCTGCCGGTACGCCTGCTGGCGCGCGACCGGTTCCCGGTGGCCGAGCTGGTTGAGCGGGTCGCGGCGCCCACGCTGATCGTGTACGGCACCGCCGACTCGATCGTGCCGCCGCGGCAGAGTCTGGCCGTGGCCCGCAAGGCCGGGGGACCGGTGCGGGTGGTAGCCGTCCAGGGCGCCGACCACAACGACGCGTCCCTGCTCAACGGCGACCAGCTCATCGACGCGATCGCCGAGCTCGCCGCCGGAGCCACCTGACCCGGGCACACCGGTCAGAAGCCAACCACGGTCAGCCACCGCGCCACCGGCACGCGGCGCTACCCGATCAGCCGGGTTGCCGCGCAGACCGGCGGCGGGCAACAAGCACGGTTGGGAGGAACTCGGAGGGAGTCACTCCCTTGACACTTTCCCGCGCGAGACATAGCGTGCCGTCAAACTAGCAGGAAACTTAACAGTTTCGCTGGAGGATGCCGTGCACCGTTCCCCGCGCAACCTGCTGCTCGCCTCCGCTGTGGCCGTCGCGACCGCCGCCACCGGCGCCGCCGTCCTGCTGCCGGCCTCCCCGGCCGGCGCCGCGGTGGGCCTCTCCGACGTCGTACCCGTGCCGGTGTCGGCGCAGCCCGCGGCCGGCGTGACCTACACGCTGCCGTCGAACGCCGCGATCCAGACCGCGGCCGGCGCGACCGACGTGGGCAACTACCTCGCTGGCATCCTCCGCCCGTCGACCGGGTACGCGCTTCCGGTCTCCACCACGACCGGCACGCCGACGAGCGGCATCGCGCTGCTGCTGTCCGGCGCCGACCCGAGCGTGGGCGCCGAGGGCTACCAGCTCGACGTGACCGCCGCCGTCGTCACGCTCCGCGCGCAGACCGCGACCGGGCTGTTCCACGGGGTGCAAACGCTGCGGCAGCTGCTGCCGGCCGCGGTCGAGGCGCGGACCGTCCAGAGCGGACCGTGGACGATCGCCGGCGGCCGGATCATCGACTACCCGCGGTACGCGTACCGCGGCGCGATGCTGGACGTGTCGCGTCACTTCTTCGCCCCCGACGTGGTGAAGCGGTACCTCGACGAGATCGCGCAGTACAAGATCAACACCTTGCACCTCCACCTCTCCGACGACCAGGGCTGGCGCATCGTGATCGACGCCTGGCCGCAGCTGGCGACCGTGGGCGGCAGCACCCAGGTGGGCGGCGGCGCGGGCGGGTACTACACCAAGGCGCAGTACTCCGACCTGGTCTCCTACGCGGCGTCGCGGCAGATCACGATCGTGCCGGAGATCGACATGCCCGGCCACGTCAACGCCGCGCTCGCCTCGTACGCGCAGCTCAACTGCAACAACACGGCCCCGCCGCTCTACACCGGCACGAACGTCGGCTTCAGCTCGCTGTGCGTCAGCAAGGAGGTCACGTACACGTTCGTGCAGCAGGTGCTCAACGAGCTCGCCGCCCTCACTCCCGGGCCGTATCTGCACGTCGGCGGCGACGAGGCGTCGAGCACGCCGGCGGCGGACTACACCACGTTCATGAACCGCGTGCAGCCCTTCGTCGGCGCGGCCGGCAAGACCGTCATCGGCTGGCACCAGATCGGGCAGGCCAACCACACGACGAACCGGGTCGCGCAGTACTGGGGAACGTCCACGTCGGACGGGGACCTGAGCTCCGCGGTGAGCAAGGGCGACAAGATCCTGCTGTCGCCGGCGAACAAGGCGTACCTCGACATGAAGTACACGAACTCGACCCCGCTCGGCCAGACGTGGGCCGGCCTGATCGAGGTGCAGACCGCGTACAACTGGGACCCGGGCGCCTACCTCTCCGGCGTGCCGGCGAGCGCGATCCTCGGCGTCGAGGCTCCGCTGTGGACCGAGACGATCACCCGGCTGGCCGACATCGAGTTCATGGCGTTCCCGCGGCTGCCGGCGCTGGCCGAGCTCGCGTGGTCGCCGCAGTCGGCACGCAACTGGGACACGTTCAAGGTGCGGCTCGGCGCGCAGGGTCCGCGGTGGACGGTGCAGGGGATCAACTTCTACAGCTCGCCGCAGGTGCCGTGGGGCACGCAGCAGACGACGCGCAGCGCGTACACCCAGATCCAGGCCGAGAGTTACAACGCCCAGACCGGGACGCAGACCGAGACCACCACCGACACCGGCGGCGGCCAGGACGTCGGATACATCGCACCCGGCGACTCACTCGCGTACGACCTCGACTTCGGCGCGGCGTCGCCGGCCTCGGTCACGACGCGGCTGGCCTCCGGCGCGTCCGGTGGCACGATCCAGTACCGCCTGGACTCCACCACCGGCCCGATCGTCGCCAGCGTCCCGGTCACCTCCACCGGCGGCTGGCAGACCTGGACCAGCACCACCACGAACCTGACCGGCGCGGCGACCGGCGTGCACCGGCTGTACCTCACTTTCACCGGCACCGCGGGCGACTTCGTCAACCTCAACTGGCTGCAGTTCAACGCCGGCGGCGGGCTGCCCAACGCGTACGGCGTGCGGCAGGCGGAGAGCTTCGGCAGCCAGTCCGGCACCCAGACCGAGACCACCACCGACACCGGCGGCGGCCAGAACGTCGGCTACATCACGCCCGGCGACTGGCTCGGCTTCACCAACGTGGACTTCGGCACCCCGACCGCGGCGTCGGTGACCACGCGACTGGCCTCCGGCGCGTCCAGCGGCACCATCCAGTACCGCCTGGACTCCACCACCGGCCCGATCATCGCCAGCGTCCCGGTCACCTCCACCGGCGGCTGGCAGACCTGGACCAGTGCCACCACCACCCTGTCCGGCTCGGCCACCGGCGTCCACCCGGTGTTTCTCACCTTCACCGGCACGGCCGGCGCCGACTTCGTCAACCTCAACTGGTTCCAGTTCAACCGGTAGCGCCTGTTTCTCGCTGTGCGGCCCAGCTTGCGGACGACCAGGATGTCGCGCTGGATGGCCTGGTCCACGCGGTGGCCGAAGGCTTCGCAGGCGTGCGTCGCGGTGCCGCCCGGCCGTATGGCGCGTAGACGGGGCGGATCGCCAAGCGCAACGCGCGGTCAGCAGCAGAGATCCCGATCAAAGCCGCCACGTCCTTTGCATGGCTTGCGCTGAGCGGCTGGTCAGCTTGGGAAGTGCTGGCGGTTCGTACCGGGACGGCCAAATCTGCAAGAGGTACTCGTCGAGAGGCGGATCGTCGATGCCGCGGCCGACCTTGCCAGTTGCTTGGTCCAGGCCGCGGGCGTGGTAGCGAAGACGGTAGGTGGTTCCCCCAGCTGGAAGCGGAGACAGGTCGTGGGTCTCCTCGCCACCCCAGCAGAACAGGATGAACCGCTCGTCATCGGTCGTCATGCTGACTTCGACGACATCCTCGAAGTCGCTGAGAGCCGCGCCTGGATCCTCCGGATCCATGGTGACCGTCAGAAGAACATATCCGGTGTGCAGGCCGGTGCCGAGGACTGCGCCGTTGCCCACCACACCGATCAGGCCGGTGCCGTCCGGTCCACTGAAGTAGGCGCCGAGGTTCGAGCCGTCGGCTCTGTTGACGTAGATCTGGCCGTAAGCGGCATAGACGTCACCGTAGAGAACCACGGAACTCACAGGTTGGACCCTAGCCATCAACAGCGAACGTGTGGCTCGCCTTGGGTGGACCTGGCTGCCGCCTTCTCGAAGGGATACCTGGAGTACGAGGCGCGCGCCCCTTCAGCGGGTGGGGCGGTCGCAGCCGGGGAGGGCGCAGCCGCCGTCGAGGACGGCCCGGGCGCGGTGGAGTGTGCCGTGGGCGGGACGACAGTTGAAGGCGGGGGCGGCCACTGGCCGCCCCCGCCGCATGTCGCCGGCCCCCGATCAATCGACCTCGGCGACCGCCTGGGCGAACTGGGCGGAGTACAGGCGGGCGTAGGCGCCGTCGGCGGCGATCAGCTCGTCGTGGTTGCCCTGCTCGACTATCTGGCCGTGCTCCATCACCAGGATCACGTCGGCGTCCCGGATGGTGGAGAGGCGGTGGGCGATGACGAAGCTAGTGCGGCCGCTGCGCAGCGTGTTCATCGCCCGCTGGATCAGGACCTCGGTCCGGGTGTCGACCGAGCTGGTCGCCTCGTCGAGGATGAGGATGCTGGGCTCGGCCAGGAACGCCCTCGCGATGGTGATCAGCTGCTTCTGGCCGGCGCTGACGTTGGAGCCCTCCTCGTCGATCACCGTCTCGTAGCCGTCGGGGAGCATGCGCACGAAGTGATCCACGTGCGCCGCCTCGGCCGCGGCCAGCACCGCGGGCATGTCGAACGAGTCGGCGCCGTAGGCGATGTTCTCGGCGATCGTGCCGCCGAACAGCCACGTGTCCTGCAGGACCATGCCGATCTGTTCGCGCAGTTCCGTCCGCGGCATCGTGTTGATGTCGATGCCGTCCAGCGTGATCCGGCCCGAGTCGACGTCGTAGAACCGCATGATCAGGTTGACCAGCGTGGTCTTGCCGGCCCCGGTGGGTCCGACGATCGCGACCGTCTGGCCGGGCTCGGCCACCAGCGACAGGTGCTCGATCAGCGGCTTGTCCGGCAGGTAGCGGAACGAGACGTCCTCGAAGGCAACCCGCCCCTCGGCCCGGTCGAGAGCGACAGCCGGCGGCTCGGGCGACTGCTCGGGCGCGTCGAGCAGGGCGAACACCCGCTCGGCCGAGGCCACGCCGGACTGGATCAGGTTGGCCATCGAGGCGACCTGGGTCAGCGGCTGGCTGAACTGCCGCGAGTACTGGATGAACGCCTGCACCTCGCCGAGCGACAGGTTGCCGGAGGCCACCTGCAGGCCGCCGACGACCGCCACCAGCACGTAGTTCAGGTTGCCGATGAACATCATCGCGGGCTGGATCAGGCCCGAGACGAACTGCGCCTTGAAGCTCGAGGCGTACAACTTGTCGTTGTGCTCCTCGAAGGTGGCCTGGGCCTCGTCCTGCCGGCCGAAGACCTTGACCAGCGAGTGCCCGGTGAACATCTCCTCGATGTGCCCGTTGAGCTTGCCGGTCGTCTTCCATTGGGCGACGAAGTTGGGCTGTGAGCGCTTGCCGATGAACGTCGTCACGAGGATCGACACCGGGACCGTGACCAGCGCGATCAGGGCGAGCAACCACGAGATCCAGAACATGAAGCCGAGTACGCCGACGATCATCAGCATGGCCGTGATGAGCTGGGCGAACGTCTGCTGCAGGGTCTGCGCGATGTTGTCGGTGTCGTTGGTGGCCCGGCTCAGCACCTCGCCGCGGGCCTGCTGGTCGAAATACGACAGCGGGAGCCGGGACAGTTTCGCCTCGACGTCCTCCCGCAGCCGGTACACGGCCCGCTGCACGACGGTCGCGGTGAGCCGCCCCTGGAACACGCCGAACAGCCAGGCGCACAGGTAGACGACCGCCACCCAGCCGAGCAGGTGCAGCAGCTTGTCGAAGTCGATGCCCTGCCCGGGGATGAAGTCGATCGAGGAGAGCAGGTCGGCGCGGGTGTTCTGCCCGTTGGCCCGCAACTGATCGACGATCTCCGTCTTGCTGAGGCCGGCCGGGACCGACTTGCCGACCACCCCGGAGAAGATGATGTCGGTGGCGTGGCCGAGCAGGCGCGGGCCGGAGACCGACAGCGCGACGCTGGCCACGCCGAACAGCAGCACCAGGCCGACCAGGGCGCGCTGCGGCTTGAGCAGGCCGAGCAGGCGTTTCGTGGACCCCTTGAAGTCCTGGAGCTTCTCGGGCGGGCCCCCGGCGCCCATCATCATGCGAGCGGCGGGCGGCCCGCCGATGGGCCGGGGCCCAGCTGCGCGATTGGGCGCGGTCATGCGGCGGCCTCCTGCTCCGTCAACTGCGACAAGACAATTTCGCGGTACGTCGGGTTGGTGTCCATGAGCTCGGAGTGAGTGCCGGTGCCGACCACCCGGCCGTCGTCGAGCACGATGATCCGGTCGGCGTCGCGGATGGTGCTGACCCGCTGCGCCACCACGACCACCGTCGCGTCCGCGATGTGCGTGGTCAGCGCCGCCCGCAGTGCCGCGTCGGTGGCGTAGTCGAGCGCCGAGAACGAGTCGTCGAAGAGGTAGATCTCGGGCCGGGCCACGAGCAGCCGGGCGATCGCGAGCCGCTGCCGCTGGCCGCCCGAGACGTTCGTGCCGCCCTGGGCGATCGGCGCGTCCAGCCTGCCGTCCATCTTCTCGACGAAATCCCGGGCCTGGGCGATCTCCAGGGCCTCCCAGAGCTGCTCGTCGGTGGCGTCCGGGTTGCCGTAGCGCAGGTTGGTGGCCACGGTGCCGGTGAACAGGTACGGCTTCTGCGGGACCAGTCCGACCGTACGGGCCAGAAGCTTCTCGTCGAGCTCGCGAACGTCGACGCCGTCGACCAGCACCTGGCCCTCGGTCGCATCGAACAGTCGCGGCACCAGGTTGAGCAGCGTGGTCTTGCCGCTGCCCGTGCTGCCGATGATGGCGGTGACCTCGCGCGGGCGTGCCGTGAGATCGACCTCGCACAGAACCGGCGCCTCGGCCCCCGGGTAGTGGAAGCCCACGCCGCGCAGCTCGAGGAAGCCGCGCCGGCTCAACGTTGTGACCGGGGCGAGCGGCGGCACGACGCTCGACTCGGTGGTGAGCACCTCGCGGATGCGCTCGGCGCAGACCTCGGCCCGCGGGATCATCACGAACATGAAGGTCGCCATCATGATCGACATGAGGATCTGCATGAGGTAGCTGAGGAACGCGGTGAGCGCGCCGACCTGCATGGCTCCCGAGTCGATCCGGTGGCCGCCGAACCACAGCACGGCGACGCTGGACAGGTTCACGATCAGCATCACGGTCGGGAACATCAGCGCCATCAGCTTGCCGGCGCGCAGCGAGACGTCGGTGAGCTCGTCGTTCGCGCCCTCGTAGCGGGCCTGCTCCCGGTCGTCGCGGACGAACGCGCGGATCACCCGGATGCCGGTGATCTGCTCGCGCATCACCTGGTTGACCCGGTCGATGCGCACCTGCATGCTGCGGAACAGCGGCCGCATGCGGACGATGATCAGGCCGACCGTGCCGATCAGGATCGGGACGATCACCAGCAGCATGGCGGAGAGCGGCACGTCCTGGCGCAGGGCCAGCACCACGCCGCCGATGCACATGATCGGCGCCGAGACCATCAGCGTGAACGTGAGCAGCACCAGCATCTGCACCTGCTGCACGTCGTTCGTGGTGCGGGTGATCAGCGACGGCGCCCCGAACTGGCCGACCTCCCGGGCCGAGAACTTCTGCACCTGCGAGAAGATCGAGTTGCGGACGTCGCGGCCGACCGCCATCGCGGTCCGCGCGCCGAAGTACACCGCGACCGCCTGGGCCGCGATCTGCAGGACCGTGATGCCGAGCATGCCGGCGCCGATCCGCATGACGTAGTCGGTGTCGCCCTTGATCACGCCGTTGTCGATGATGTCGGCGTTGAGCGTGGGCAGGTAGAGCGTCGCCAGCGTCTGGATGAACTGGAAGAGCACGACCAGGACGATCGCGCTCTTGTACGGCCGGAGATGGCCGCGGAGAAGTTGGATGAGCACTAGTACTGAGCCCCCCGCTTGTCCCTGTCTTCGGTTGGGATGAGTTCTTCGTTTCGGATGAGAACGCCGTCCAGCAGGAGCGAGACCAGTTCGGTCCCGCGGAAGGAGTCCGGGTCACCGAACGGGCCATAGGTGTTGGCGCCGCAGAACAGCAGCAACATCTGCGCCACGGCGTGCGGCGTGCGACGCAGCAGCGCCGCGTCCGGTTCGATCACCCGGATCAGGGTGTCCCGCAGCCGCTCGCGGCTGGAGGCCATCCGGGCCTGCGCGTCCGGATCGCCCGCACCGGCGAAAATCAGCTTGCGGGCGGCCGTGAGCAGTTGAGCGTTCTCGGCCATCCGAGCGTGGATCAGCTCGGCCGCCTCCGCCATCCGCTCGCGCAGCGGCAGCGACAGGTCGATCGCCTCCAGCCCGTCGAGCGTCACCTGCGGGTCGAGCGCCTGGATGACCGAGCACACGACCAGCGAGTTCTTGCTTTCGAAGACGCCGAAGATGGTGCCCTCGGCGACCCCGGCGGCCGTGGCGATCTGCCGCGTGCTGACCTCGAGACCGTGCTCGTGCAGCAGCGGGATGGTCGCCGCGATCAGGGCCTGCCGGCGCTCCTCCGGCGCGAGCGCCGGAACTCTCCTACGCCTGTTCTCCACGAGTACACACCCTAACTGAGCGAGCACTCACTCAGCCACTGACATTTGTCATGGGTCCTCTCTCGCCCCTACCCGCACGTTAACAAGTCGGGAAAGCCGCTCATGTTGGGAAAGGTCCGGCCGATGAGGCGCTCGTGCGGCGACTCGAGTTGGACGATCACACGGCGGATTACTGGGCGCGCCAGGTCCGCATCGGCTCGACGATCGCCGCGGTGGTTACCGCCATCGGCGGCCTTCGGATGGCCCTGAGCTGGCCCTCCTCGAGCCGATGGTGGCTGATCCCGGTCGCCGTGGCGATCGTGCTGCAGGCCGGGGCGACTAGATTGCCCTGGAACCGGCTGGTTCGCAACGAAGTTTTCCGCCGCCGCCACCTGCTGATGTGGTGGCTCGCCGAGCTTCCGTTCCTGCTGCTGTTCGGCATCGGCGACCCGAACGGCGCGATGCTCTACCTACCGGCGGCCATCCTGATGCTGATGTGCGCCGCCGCCGTCTGGTCGCCGCGCACCGTCGCCCTGCTCGGCGCGCTCGTCGGCGCCGGGTATGCCGTGCTCCTTCCGGTGCGGGCCAGCCTCGGCCCGATCGCGACCTTCGTGATCCTCGCGATGTACGCCTGCCTGGTCGCCCTCACCGCGATCAACGCGCAGAACCGCGGTCGCCTCGACGCCCGCCGCCACATGGCCGAGCAGCGCGCCGAGACCCTGCTCGAGGCCTCGGCCGACGCGGTGGTCGCGGTCGGCCGGGACGGCGAGCTCAAGTACGTGAGCCCGTCCATCCGCCGCCTGCTCGGTCACGATGCCGCGAGCCTGACCGGCAAGCGGCTCTCCGACGTGATCGAGGCCGACGTCACGCAGGCCGACAAGACCGGCGACATCCAGGACTTCCTGAACCGGATGCTGGCCCTGCCGATCGGGCGCAGCGAGCGCACCGAGACCCGGCTGCGCAACGCGGCCGGCGAGTGGGTCTACGTCGACGTCATGGGCACGAACTGGATCAACGACCCCGACCTGCAGGCCGTCGTGGTGAGCCTGCGCGACATCGGCGAGCGGCGCGAGCTCGAGCGGCAGCTGATCCACCAGGCGTACACCGACTCGCTGACCGGCATGCCCAACCGGGCGATGTTCCGCAAGAAGCTCGAGGACTCCATGGCGACCGCCGGTGAGCTGCCGGTGACGGTGCTGCTGCTCGACCTGGACGACTTCAAGCTGGTGAACGACAACCTCGGGCACAGCGCCGGCGACGAGCTGCTCACCACGATCGCCGAGCGCCTCCGGGCTCAGGTACGCCCCGGCGACGTGCTGGCCCGCCTCGGCGGCGACGAGTTCGCGATCCTGATGCGCGACCTCGACCCGGCCGACGCGTCCGGCCTCGCCGAGCGCCTGCTGACCACCGCCCGCGAGCCGGTCCGGCTGGGCAGCCGCGACGTCACCTGCTCGCTGAGCATCGGCATCGCCACCTCGACCGGCTGCGAGCCCGCCGCCGCCGGCCTGGTCTGCGCCGACCAGCTGCTCGGCAACGCCGACCTGGCCATGTACGCGGCCAAGCGGGGCGGCCGCAACGCGTACGCGATCTTCGACCCGACCATGAGCATGTCGGTGCTCGAGGAGGCCCAGCAGCGCGCCGATCTCGAGCACGCGCTGGAGCACGACGAGTTCCGCGTGCTCTACCAGCCGGTGGTCGACATGCACACCCAGCGCCTGACCGCCGTCGAGGCGCTGGTGCGGTGGCAACATCCTCGCGACGGCCTGCTCGGGCCGTACCACTTCATCGCGGGCGCCGAGGCGAACGGCCTGATCGTTCCGCTCGGCCGCTGGGTGCTGCGCCAGGCGTGCGCGCAACTGGCGCGCTGGCGCGCCGAGCGGCCGGAGGCGGCCGGTCTCAAGGTCAACGTCAACCTCTCGGCCCGCCAGTTCCAGTACGCCGGGCTGGTCGACGATGTCTCCGCGGCACTCGCCGACGCCGGTCTCGACGCGGCTTCGCTCACCCTGGAGATCACCGAGTCGATGCTGATGGCCGACATCGAGGCGGCCAAGGAGACGCTGCACGCCCTGCGCCGCCTCGGCGTCCGCCTGGCGATCGACGACTTCGGCACGGGCTACTCGTCGCTGAGCTACCTCAAGCAGCTCCCGGTCGACGTCATCAAAATCGACAAGACCTTCGTCGACGAGGTGCACATCGACGAGGACGACGTCGCCCTGGTCGACGCGGTCGCCGGCCTGGGCCAGGCGCTGAAGATGCAGACGGTGGCCGAGGGCATCGAGACCGACGAGCAGTGGGAAACCCTGCGCCGCATCGGCATCGACCACGGCCAGGGCTACCTCTTCGGCCGCCCCGCCGAGCCCGCAGACATAGCCGCCCTCCTGTCCGCCGAAACTCTGTCGGATCCGCAGCACGTGTGATTCGCTGCCCGCACTCGGGCGAGGGGCGTGGCAAGGTGGTCGTGACCGTCACTTGACCCACTTGAACCGAACCAACGCCCCCGCCGTGTACCTGATGGCAGGTACACATGGCGGTTAGGAACCCGAGTTGTCCCAGATCAAGCACCATCTGCGCCGTGTCGGCGGCGCGGTGGTCACCACTCTTGCCACGCTCCTCGTCTTTCTGTGTCTGGTCATGCCCGACCAGATCACCCGGCTCCCGCCCGGCAACTTCTGGCTGAACGCGCTCGTTCGCATCCCGATCGAGGCGATCGTCGCGGTGGCCGTGCTGCTGGCGCTGCCGGAGCGCGCCCGGCAGATCCTCGCCACGTTCCTCGGTTTCGTCCTCGGCCTGCTCACGGTCGTGAAGATCGTGGACATGGGCTTCTTCGCGGTGCTCGCCCGGGAATTCGACCCCGTTCTCGACTGGGTGCTGTTCACCGACGGCTACCACTTCCTCCAGGACTCGATCGGCAAGCCCGGCGCGTTCGGGGTGGCCGTCGCGGCACTGCTGCTCGCGGCGTCGCTGCTCACGTTCACGACGCTGGCCGTACGCCGGCTCACCCGCCTGCTCGCCGCGCACGCCCGCCCGACCCGGCACGCGGTCTTCGCGTTCGCCAGCGCCTGGGTGATCCTCACCGTGTTCGGCGTGCAGATCGTCGGCGGCGTGCCGGTGGCCGCTCAGGCCGCGGCCGAACTGGCCCGCGACACCGCGCTCAAGGTGCCGAAGGACATCGCCGACCAGAAGGCGTTCGAGCGCGAGGTCAAGGTCGACGCGTTCGCGAACCTGCCGGACGACCAGCTGCTCACCGCGCTGCGCGGCAAGGACGTGGTCATCGGCTTCGTCGAGAGCTACGGCCGGTCGGCGGTGGAGAACCCCGAGTTCAACTCGACCGTGCTCGCCCAGCTCAAGGCCGACGACGCCAAGCTCGCGTCGCGCGGCTTCGCGGCCCGCACCGGCTTCCTCACCTCGTCGACCGCGGGCGGCGGCAGCTGGCTCGCGCACTCCACGTTCCTGTCCGGGCTGTGGATCGACAACCAGCAGCGCTACCGCAGCCTGGTCAACTCCGATCGGCTGACGCTGACGAGGGCCTTCAAGCGGGCCGGCTTCCGCACGGTGGGTGTCGAGCCCGGGGTCACGTACGCGTGGCCGGAGGGTCAGTTCTACGGCTACGACCAGGTGTACGACGTGCACTCGCTGGACTATCACGGCCCGATGCTGAGCTGGTCGACGATGCCCGACCAGTACGCGATGCGGCAGTTCCAGAACTTCGAGTACGGCAAGACCACGCGCCCGCCGCTGCTCGGCGAGATCACGCTGACCTCGAGTCACACCCCGTGGGCGCCGCTGCCGAAGACCCTGCCGTGGGACCAGCTCGGCGACGGCTCCGTCTACGGCCCGATCATCAAGTCGGCCGAAGGCGCGGGCAGTGTCTGGAAGGACAACCACAAGGTCCGCGAGGCCTACGCCACGTCGATCGCCTACTCCGTCGACACATTGATTTCGTACGTCGAGAAGTACGCCGACGACAACCTAGTGATGATCTTCCTGGGCGACCACCAACCGGCGTCGGTCGTGGTCGGGCAGAACGCCGGCAAGGACGTCCCGATCTCGATCGTCGCCAAGGACCCGAAGGTGCTCGACCGGATCAACAGCTGGGGCTGGACGAACGGGCTCACGCCGGCGCCCACCGCACCGGTGTGGCCGATGAACCAGTTCCGCGACAAGTTCCTCACGGCGTTCAGCCCGGAGGGCGAACCGCACTGACGACGAGCCCGCCGCGGGGCCGCTCGACCGGGTGATCAAGCCCGCGAGCGCCCTGGCCGGCGGCCCGGCTCGATCACAATGCTGCTCATGCCCACCAGGTGGATCGCGCCCCGCCGGTCCCCGAGCCCGCCGGACGAGAGCGCGTCGCCTTCACTGCCGAAGGTGCTCGCCGACCTCGGAGTCTTCATCGGCGCCCTGACCGCGCTGCTCTACTACTTCGGCTGGGTCAGGCTCCGCTACCAGGCCCGGGAGCTCGGCTTCGACGTCTCGGCGCTGAGCCTCGGCACGGCCGACTACCTGCTGAACAGCCTCAGCGTCCTGTTCGTGCCGGTCCTTTTCCTGCTCCTGGTGGTGCTGGGGCTGCAGCGGGTGCACCGGCGGCTGGTCGAGCCGTTCGTGTCCGGCGGCCGTGACAAGACCGTTCTGCTGACCGCGCGGCTGCTCTCGCTGGCCTGGCTGCCGCTGGCGGCGGTGGCCGGCCTGCTGCTGCTCACGCCGATGCAGGGGTACGCGTTGCCGATGTGCCTCGTGCTGGCGGTCCTGTTGGGAGGATACGGGCGCTCGATCCGCCGCTCCCGGACCGGCGTGGACCCGTGGCCGGCCGGCACCAGGATCGTCGTGGCCGGTCTCCTGGCGATCGCGACATTCTGGACGACCGAGCGCCTGGCCCGCACGGTCGGATCCGCGTTCGGCGCGGACATCGCCGCACATCCGGACCAGCTGCCGGCCGTCGTGCTGTACAGCGCCAAGGACCTCAGCCTCGACGCGCCCGGGATGGTGGCCACCGCGCTGCGGGCGCCCCGGGCCGAGTTCGGCTACCGCTACTCCGGGCTGTTCCTGCTGGAGCGTTCCGGCAACCGGTACTTCCTCGTCACCGACCACCCCGGCCGCGTGATCATCCTGAGCGAGACCGCCGACGTACGCATGGAGTTCGTCGCGGATGCAGATCGGACGTGACTGATTGACCAGCCTGGTTCTTGCCCTGCTTCTGGCGTTCGCGGCCGTCCCGGCCGGCGGGCGGCCCGTCGAGGGCGGCGCTTCCGCGGCGGTCACCGCCGGCGGCCCGGTCCTGACCGGCGGTGCCACGGTGATCGATCCCAGAGTTCCGGCGCGCAAGAAGAAGTGGATCCAGTGGCTGGCCAGCCTAACGCCGGGCGGCGGCAACGGCGGAAACGGCACCGGCGGCCCCGGCAACAACGGCAACAGCTGGACTTTGGGGGACGGGGCCTACTCCTCCTTCGAGAGGGGTGACTGCCTGCTGACTCTCAACCTCGCCCGCCTCACCGCCGATGACGACGCGTCCGTCACGCCGCTGGCCGAACCGCAGCGCAGCCTGTACGAGGGTGCGGCCGCCGCCTGCCTGGCGGCCTTCTACGGGCGCTCCGATCTGTGGCCGGTCGCCGCTTCCCGGTTCGATCGGGTCCGCGGCACGGCGACGACCTGCCGGGAGAGCGCCGTGCTCCGGATTCTTCGCGAGATCGTCACGGCGCATCGGGCCGACCCGAAGGTGCGGTTCGTCCGCGGTCGTGGCCACCTCGCGAGCTGCCAGGATGCCGGTGGAGGCGGCGGCGGCTGGCACGTCCGGCGTGAGCGGTCCACCCCCATCGCCGGGGCGGACCGCTTACGTCGTCTCTCGGTCGGGGGTCAGTCGATGGTGCGGGGCAGGGTCTTGGCGGCCTGCTTGAGCGCCGCTGCCGCGCCCGCGTACGGGTTGTAGGTGTACGTCCGCGACAGCGTCCCCGAGACCGTGAAGTATTCGGCCGACAGCTTCGCCGGGTCGGTCGCGATCTCGCCGCGGGCCGGCACGTCGTTGCCGTCGTCCCAGCCCCACGGGGCGTTCGCCGAATTCGTGGTGCACGACCAGGTGCCGACGCCGCAGTCGCCCGAGGTGTCGCCGGCGAAGGTGCCGAGGGAGGCGAACAGGCTCGTGTTGTTCCGCTGGGCCCACATCCCGCCGTCGGCGAAGATGTCGACCAGCTGGTACTGCACGTCCCGGTCGTCGGCGCCGCTCGGCGACTCCGAGGCGGTCAGCGACGGGTAGTAGACGATGCCGTCGCCGTTGATGTCGTACTGCGGCCAGGCCTTGAGGCCGTGGCCCTTGGCCTCCTGCGCGGTCACCGGGTGCTGGAAGGAGTCGTGCGTGGACGCCTTGAGCTGCAGCGTCCCGTCGACGGTCTCCTTGCCGCCGGTCCAGGTGCTGCCGGCCGGGGTGTACGAGTAGAAGTCGCTGTGCGCGACGGTCACCGCCGCGCGCAGGACCCCGTACGCCGAACCGTCTTTTTCGATGATCTCGGTGAGACCCTCGCCGTCGTTCTCGTGCTCGGTCTCGAAGAACGGGTGGTCGATCCAGTCACGCGGGTGGAAGAAGAAGTACGTGATGAACCAGTGCGAGCTGGTCTCGGTCACCGAGTAGTACGCGGCGGCCTGGGTGCTCTGACCCGCGTGGTCCCAGTTGTCCCGGCCGATGAGGTTGCCGTCGTAGTCGTACCGCGTGATGAAGTCCGATTTTCCCGAGAGTGCGTGGCTGCCGGTGGCGTCCACGTCCTGGTAGTGGATCGGCGCCCAGCGCAGCGCCAGCTCGGCCCGGCTCGGCGCGGCCTGCGCGGCCGTCGGCGCCACGAGCAGCCCGGCCACCAGGGCCCCGGCCGCGATTCCCTTGATAAGCATTCCCGCTCCCGTTTCCTCGCGCGTGGTCGGTATCGACCGAGGTAAATCTTTTGGGAAGACGGTGGTCGATGGGTAGACCGGAGGCGAAGTCTGCCTGCACGCCGGACGTAGGCTTCCCGGGTGTTCCACATAGACCTTGGCGGCGGCGCCGTGCTGCGGCCGCTCGAACCCTGGCTGGCTCCCGAGTTCCTCGCGCACATGGACCGGGCGCGCGCGACCGTCGACCCGTGGATCTCGTGGGCGAGCCGCAGCGCCACCCTCGACGACGCCCGCGCGACCCTCCAGCGCTACGCCGACCTGCAGGCCAACGACGCCGGCCGCCTCTACGGCATCTGGCTCGACGAGACCCTGGTCGGCGGCGTGTTGTTCCGGACTTTCGACGCCGAGTCCGGGGTCGCCGAGATCGGCTGCTGGCTGGAGCCGGCCGCCACCGGCCGCGGGCTGATCACCACGGCGTCGCGGGTGCTGATCGACTGGGCGTTCCGGGTCCGCGGCCTGCACCGCATCGAGTGGCACTGCCGCTCCGACAACGAGGCCAGCTCGAACGTGGCCCGGCGGCTCGGCCTCGAGCTCGAGGGCACGCTCCGCGAGAACTACCCGTGGAAGGGTGTACGGCACGACACCGAGATCTGGGCTGTGCTCGCACCCGACTGGCGGTAGCATCGTCGGCATGTCTCAGACACCCCCGTAGGGCGCGGCTTGCACTTTTCCGCTGCCCCTGCCCGTCTGGACATTCCTGGAGTTCTCCCATGCCCCGCCCCGCTGCGGCGGGGAGCTACCGTGCCGTCCTGCTGCTGCCATCCGCGTTGCGCACCTTCGTGCCCGCGCTCGGCGGCCGCTTGGCGTACGGCCTGCTCCCGCTCGCCACCCTGTTCACCGTTCAACAGGCCACCGGCTCGTATTCCGCGGCCGGCCTCGCGCTGGCCCTCTTCGGCCTGGCCTCGATCACCCTGCCCGCGAAGTCCCGCCTGGCCGACGTGCACGGCCCGCGGCGGGTGCTGCCGTGGCTGGCCCTGGTCTGCGCTCTTTCGCTGGCCGCCGCCGCGCTGACTCCGTGGCCGGTCGCGTTCGTCGCTCTGGCGGGCCTGGCGGCCCCACCCCTGGGACCCGCCATGCGCTCCGCGTGGCGCTCACTCACCGCCGGGACTTCTCTCAAGGAGCGCGCGTACGCCCTGGACGCCATCGCCGAGGAGACGTTATACCTGGTCGGACCCCTTCTGGCCGGCCTGCTCATCGCGGCGGCGCCCGCGAGATGGGCGCTGCTGACCACGGCCGCGCTCCTGCTGGCCGGCACCCTCGGCATGGTGGCGGCAGTCCCGTCCCCGTCCCCGTCCCCGGCGTCGCCCGCGCCCGCGTCCGGCCCGATCCGTCTGTTCGATCCTGGGCCGCTGCGGTCGGCGGGCCTGCTCGGCGTGCTGGCCGTCCTGCTCGCGATCGGGGCCGGGACCAGCGTGGCCTACACCGCCATGGCCGCCGTGGCCCAGGCGCACGGCCGTCCCGGCGCGGCCGGCCTGCTGGAGGCCGCGGTCGGCGTGGGCAGCGTCCTCGGCGGTCTGCTCTGGTCCCGCCGGCGCCACACCCGCTCGCGTTCCCGGCACTTCGCCGGGCTCCTCGGGCTGCTGGCGGCCGGACTCCTGGCGGCGTCGGTGGTGCCCGGCCTGGTCGCCCTGGGCGCGGTGATGAGCGTGGCCGGGCTGGCGATCGCGCCGCTCTACGTGGTCGCCTACCTGTCCGCCGACGACCTGAGCCCCGCCGGGCACGCCACCGAGGCCGGCACCTGGGTCAACGTCTCGGCCAACGCCGGCAGCGCCCTGGGCGCCGCCACCGCCGGCGTGGTCACCGACCAGCTGAGCCCTTCGGCGGCCTTCCTCATCGCCGGCACCGCCGTCGCGCTCGCCGCCCTGGCCGCCCTCGTCGCCAGACCACGCCGGACGGCTCGCGGCGCTCCGGCCCCTACCGCGCCGCCCGCCGATGGGCCGTCCGCAGGTGACTTTCCCGGGGGCGAGCCGCCCGTCCTCGGCCTGCCGTCGGACCGAGTCGTTGCTGACGGGCGGGCGTGACCTAGGGTCGATCGGTGCTCGGAGAACCCAGGCTGACCCACCGCAACGAGGGCGGCCACGACATCCCGCTGCTGGTCTGGCGCCTGCCCGGGCCGGCGCGGGCGATCTCGTCGGCCGTTCTCGGCGGTGGGATCAGGGAGTGCCGGTGGGTGGTCAACGCGAGCGTTCCGATGTCGTACGACCGGGACGATCCCGCCGCGCACCTCGCCGGCATGGCTCGCGAGCTCGGCCTGACCGGCCCCGGCGTCGGCCTGCTCACCGGCGTCGACGTGGCCGACGTGGTCGCCGAGGCCGACGGGGGAGTGCGGCTCTGGGCGACCGTGGGCCTGGGCGCGCCCATCCAGGCCCACGACCCGCGGCCGGCCGTTTCGCAGGATCCGCGCCCGGGGACGGTCAACGTCGTGGCCTGGGTGCCGCAGCGGCTCGCCGACGGTGCGCTGGTGAACGCCGTGGCCACGATCACCGAGGCCAAGACCCAGGCCGTGCGTGACCTGGGGCTGGCCGCCACCGGGACCGCCACGGACGCCGTCTGTGTGCTCTGCCCGCCGGACGGTGACCCGGCCGCTTACGGCGGACCGCGGTCGCACTGGGGTGAGCTTCTCGCCGCGGCCGCCTACCGGGCCGTGCTGGCCGGGGGCCGGGTCAACCTGTCGGGCCCGCAGTCCTGGTCGGAGAGGGTTCACCGGGCTTCACTCGCCTAGATCAATTCTCCCACCGTTTTGGGAGAAATATGGTAAAAGAGCGGTTCTCCGTACGTGGCCCTCTCGGCCGTGATGGCCTGGGTGAAGGCACAAGGCAGTGCCATCAGCGAGGAGGACGCGACATGAACACCACATCACGACTGTCGGCGCTGGTCGGCGTGGGACTTCTGACCGGTGTCATCGCGGCGGGGCCGGCGCGGGCGGCGCCACCGCCCTCGCGGAGCCACGTGGTCGGCTACTTCGTCACCGCGCGCGACTGCCAGTGGGTCGCCCAGGCCGGAAGCGATCGGGGCCGATGGTACGACGCGGTCTGCGACCAGGCCGACCACGGACCCTATCCGGGCGTGTGGGTGCTGACCGTCCAGCGCTACGGCGTCGTCGGCGGCAACGGAATGCCGGGCCATCACGGCCAACCCGGTCACCACGGCCAACCCGGCCAGCACGGCTCACCAGGACACCCGGGTCAGGGCGGCTCGGGCGGCTCGGGTGGTGCCGGTGGTGCGGGCGGCGCCGGCGGTCAGGGTGGCCACGGCGGCGAGAGGTACTAGAACAGAAGACCGGAAGGCCGGTCGTGACAGCGCCCGGCCTTCCGCTCAATCGTGACCGGGCGCCAGGAGCACCACCGACGTCTCGCGGCCGCGTCGCATGGCGAAGGCGTCCAGGTCGCCGTAGCCGGAGTAGTCGTGCAGGGCCGTCCAGAGGCGCTCCCGTTCGTCGCCGGTTGCCTGGGCGGCGAGCACCGGGCGTGAGCCGGTGGCCAGGTCGACGGTTGCCTCGGGGCGGGCCTTGAGGTTGAGCCACCAGGCCGGGTCGGCCGGGTCCCAGCCGTTCATGGCGAGGGTCACCAGGCGGTCGCCGTCCTCGATGTAGCAGAGGACCACGGCCCGGGGCTCGCCGGAGCGGCGGCCGGTGGTGATGAGGCGCATGATGCCGCAGCGGCCAGGGGTGGGCGGGCGCAGGCCGCGGTCGTTGGTGGCGCGGAGCACGACCTTGTGGGTTTTCCAGGCGCTGCGGACGAACCATCGCGGGGGGAGGAACGGACGGGCCATCGGAGGGCTCCTCTACGGTGTAGGTCTACGCCGTAGAGTAAACCCTACGGTGTAGAGGAACAAGTAGGATCCGGAAGGTGCCCCGACGTGCTGACGACCGCATCGATACCCGAGCCGCGCGACCGGCCCGCACCGCCCGCGCGAACACGCGCCTGAGCCGGGAGGGCATCATCGCCGCGGCGATCGATCTGGCCGATCGGGAGGGGCTCGCGGGGCTCAGCATGCGCAAACTGGCGCAGCACCTCGGGGTCGACGCGATGTCGATCTACTACCACGTACGGGACAAGGACACCCTGCTCGCCGAGATGTCGGACGCGGTGGTCGCCCAGATCGGGCTCACGCCGATCGCGCCGGCTGAGTGGACGTCCCAGCTGCGTGGGCTGATCATGGCGGCGCGGGCGACCATGCTGCGGCACCCGTGGGCGGCGCGCGTGCTGGAGGGGCGCGACACTCCCACGCCCGCGGTCATGGCGCACCTCGAGCGGGTGCTCGCGGTGATGCGCGGCGGCGGCTGCTCGGTCGACCTCGGCCACCACGCGATTCATCTGCTCGGCAGCCGGATCCTCGGCTTCAGTCAGGACCTCTTCGACGACGACCCGGACACGAGCCCGCCGCCGGAGGTGGTCGCCGCCTGGGCCGAGACGATGCCGCACATCGTCGAGCTCGCCGCGGCCGTCACCCACGACGGGGCGCTGGGCGGCTGCGATGACGACGGCGAGTTCGCCTTCGCGCTCGACCTCATGCTCGACGGCCTGGAGCGCCGCCGCCTGACCGACTCGTGAAACGGGCGCTCACCTCAGTGGTAGGTGAGCTCGCCGGCCTCGATCGGGGCGCTGACCCGGTTCTCCGGGGGCGCCAGCGGGCAGAGCCACGCGTCGTCGTACGCGCAAGAAGGGTTGTAAAGGTAGTTGAAGTCGAGTCGCACGCGGTCGCCGGGCAGCACCTCGAGGCCGCGGCCGTGCGTGCCCTTCACCGTGTCGGTCAGGTATCGGCCGCCGCCGTAGGTGGACTTTCCGCACGTCCCGTCGCGCACGGGCAGGAACAGGCCGCCGCCGTACGCGGAGATCCACCACAGCGACAACTCGCCGAACGGGGTCTCCAGCACGCCGGCCCGGCGGTAGTGCACGACGCCGTCCGGGCCGCCGGTGTCGATGTCGATCTCGCCGGAGGCCGGGCGGACCGCCGCCTCGACGATCGCGTCCTCGTTCGGCTCGTAGTAGCGGATCCCGGTGAACGACGGACGCTCGTCGGCGGGGATCGGGGACTGCGGGTGCGTGGCGAACAGCTGATCGCGCCGGGCGCGGAAGTCCTTGAGGTCGGCCGCCTCCAGATAGATCCGGGCGACGGCGGCGCGATAGTCGGTCAGCTCGAGTGCCTCCATGAGCGCCACGCTAACGCTCATGCGGGGTATGCCGTCGCCTCCTGGGCCTTCACCGTGGCCCACACCTCACGTCCGGGGGCCAGTTCGAGCTGCACGGCGGCCGCGGGTGTGATGTCGGCCGCCACCGGGATCGGGCCGGACAGCTCGATCCGCAGCGCGTCGCCGTGCCGGGCCATCGCGGTGACGGTGGCCGGCCACGTGTTGCGGGGACTGCCCTCCGGGCGGGCGGAGAAGAGCGACACCGCGCCGGGTGGAAAGGCCACAAAAGCATCACCATGCAGCGGTACGGCGGTGACCAGCGCGAACCCGTCGGGGAGGCGGACGGTCGTCCCCTCGGCGTGGCCGCGGTACAGGTTCAGGCCGACGAGCCGGGCCACGTAGTCGGTGCGCGGCTCGGCGGTGATCGTCGTGGCGTCGCCGGTCTGCACGATCCGGCCGTCCTCGACGATGACGAGACGGTCGGCGAGCATCAGCGCGTCCAGCGGGTCGTGCGTGACCAGCACCGTCGCGCCGGGGAACGACGCCAGGTGCCCACGCAGCTGCGCCCGGGTGTCCAGGCGGGTGCGCGCGTCGAGGGCGGCGAGCGGCTCGTCGAGCAGGAGCAGTTTGGGCTCGGCCGCGAGCGCCCGGGCGAGCGCGACGCGCTGGGCCTGGCCGCCGGAGAGTTGACGCGGCTTCTTGCGTACGTGATCGGCCAGACCCACCCGGACCAGCCACTCGCGTGCCGTCTCGCGGGCCTCGCGGCGCGGCACGTGCCGGCAGCGGGGGCCGAAGGCGACGTTCTCCAGCGCCGTGAGATGCGGGAACAGCAGATAGTCCTGGAAGACGACGCCGATGCGGCGGCGCTCGGGCGGTTCCCGGTCGAGGCGGGCGCCGTCGAGCGTGACGTGGCCGTCGTCGAGCCCGGTGAGGCCGGCGAGCCCGCGCAGCGCCGTCGTCTTACCGGCGCCGTTGGGGCCGAGCAGCGCGACCACCTCGCCGGCGGCCACGGACAGCTCGATGTCGAGGGTGAATCCGGCCCGCCGCACCACTAGCCGGGCATCCAAGGTGGTCATGCGGCCACCCACTTGTCGCGCAGCGCCGCCAGGATGCCGACCGAGACGACCAGCAGCAGGAGACTCAGCACGATGGCCGCGTCCAGGTCCTGCTCCAAGGCCAGATAAACAGCAAGAGGCATGGTTTGCGTACGCCCCGGGAAGTTGCCGGCGAAGGTGATCGTCGCGCCGAACTCGCCGAGCGCGCGCGCCCAGCACAGCACGGCCCCGGCCGCCACGCCCGGCGCGATCAGCGGAAGCGTCACCCGCCGGAACGCCGTCCAGCGGCTCGCGCCGAGGGTGGCCGCGGCCTCCTCGTAGCGGGAGTCGGCGCCGCGCAGGGCACCCTCCACGCTGATCACCAGGAAGGGCATGGCAACGAACGCCTCGGCCACGACCACGCCGGCCGTGGTGAACGGCAGGGTGATCCCGAACGCCGAGTCGAGCCACTCGCCGACCAGACCGCGCCGGCCGAAGACCAGCAGCAGCGCCACGCCGCCGACCACCGGGGGCAGCACGAGCGGGACGGTGACCAGCGCGCGCACGAACCGGCGGCCGGGAAACTCGACGCGGGCCAGCAGCCAGGCCAGCGGCACCCCGAGCAGCAGGCACACCACGGTGGCGAGGCTGGCGGTCTCCAGCGACAGACGGAGGGCGGCGAGTATGCCGGGCTCCCGGAGCCGGGACGGCAGCGAGGACCAGGGCGCCCGGTAGAGGAGCCCGAACAGGGGGAGGGTCAGGAACGCCAGCCCGGCGATCGCGGGGATCGCCAGGGCCGGCGGAACCTTGAGGCGCTGCTTGCTCAGGGCTTCTGGAACCCTGCGTCGGTGAGCACCTTGATCTCGGGCTCGGTCTGCACGAAGGCCACGAACGCGGTCGCGCCGGCCGGGTTGGGTGCGGCCTTGAGGGTGACGATCGGGTAGTTGTTGATCGCGCCGGACGACTCCGGGAACTCGATGCCGTCGACGTCCGCGGTGGCCGCCTTGGCGTCGGTGCGGTAGACCAGGGCCGCGTCCACCTCGCCGAGCTTCACCTTGGACAGGGCGGCCTTGACGTCCTGCTCGTAGGTCACCGGCGTGACCTTGACGCCGGCCGTGTCGAGCACCTTCTTGGCCGCGGCGCCGCAGGGCACCTCCACCGCGCAGAGGGCCACCTTGATCTTCGGATCGGCGAGATCGGACAGTCCCTTGATGCCCTTCGGGTTGCCCTTGGGGACGGCGATGACCAGCTGGTTCTTGACGAACGTGGTGGGCTCGCCGGTCGCGTTGCCGGCGTCGGTCACCGTTTTCATGGTGGCCGGGCTCGCGGCGGCGAAGACGTCGGCGGGGGCGCCCGAGTTGATCTGCTGGGCGAGGCCGGAGCTTCCCCCGTACGAGAAAGTGACCTTGACCCCGGGGTTGGCGGCCTCGAAGTCCTTGCCGATCTGGTTGAAGGTCTCGGTCAGGGAGGCCGCGGCGAGCACCGTGAGATTGCCGGTGACGCCGGACGCGGCGCTGGAGCCCGAGCTGGCGGTGGGGGTGTCGGCCGAGCTGTCGCCGCAGGCGGCCAGCAGGGCGGTGAGCGCCAGCGCGGCCAGTATCTTCTTCGTCTTCACTTTTCGTCTCCTCGCTCCACGACCACCGTGGTCGACTTGATCACGGCGACCGCCGTCGATCCGACCTCCAGCCCGAGCTCGTCGACCGCCTCGCGGCTCATGAGCGAGACCACGCGGAACGGCCCGGCCTGGATGTCGACCTGCGCCATCACCGCGTCGCGAACGATGGCGGTGACGATGCCGGGAAGGCGGTTGCGCGCCGACGACCGGCGCGACCCCGGGTCGGGATCGTCGGCGAGAGACCGGGCGAACGCGGCTAGGTCGGCACCGGCGATGCTGCGATGCCCGTGGTCGTCCCGATCCGCCGACAGCCGGCCCGAGTCGACCCAGCGACGCACGGTGTCCACACTGACCCCGAGTAGCTCGGCCGCCTCCCCGATGCGGTAAGTCGTCACGCGACCACTCTAGGGCCGCAGATGCGAGCCCTAGTACGGCGGATGACTCGCAGATGCGGAACCGTTGCACTCGTCACCGGCTCGGCGGCATGCTGAGTGGCGTGCCGGAACGGATCAGCGAGGTCACCGCCTTTCTCGCGGAGGTGCTCGCACCGCGGGCGCCGCTCACCGTGATCGTCGACGGTGGCGACCACGGGGCGGCCGCCGCGTTCGCCGTACGGCTCGCCGCGGCCTTCCCGCCCTCGGCGCGCGCGTGGACGGTCGACGCGGTGCTCGGCCTCAGCGGGCCGGCCGGCGGGCGCGTCGACTCGGCGCTCAACGTGCTCGAGCCGGCCGCCGACCGCGTGATCGTCTACCTCCGCAGCGGCCCGCGCGGCGCGCGGGGGAACGGCGAGGGCGAGCGGCGCGCCCAGGTGGTGATCGACCACGACGATCCGGAGTGGCCGGTGATCCGGCACGTGCACCCGCGGCTGGCCGACCCCGAGCGGTGGTACATCACCGAGAGCAGGGCGTTCTTCGGCGCCCGCGCCGCCGGCTGGGACAAGAGGTTCGGCGACGACATGCCGGCGTACGCGAAAGCGGTCGAGACGGCCGAGCCGTGCCTCGGCGACCTCGCGCTCGACGTCGGTTGCGGCACCGGCCGAGCGCTGCCCGCCCTGGCCGCCGCGGTCGGGCCCGGGGGCCGCGTGCTCGGCTTCGACGTGACCCCGGCGATGCTCGAGGCGGCCCGCGACGCCGGGCGCAACGGCTGCGCCGGCCTGGTGCTCGCCGATGCCCGCCGCCTGCCCCTGCCCGACGGGATAGCCGGGCTGGTCTTCGCGGCCGGCCTCGTGCAGCACCTGCCCGACCCGGAGGCCGGGCTGGTGGAACTGGCCCGGGTGACCCGCCCCGGCGGCCGCCTGATGATCTTCCACCCGTCGGGCCGGGCCGCGCTGGCCGCCCGGCACGGGCGCGCGATCCGCCCGGACGAGCCGCTGAACGAGCAGAACCTCCGCCCGCTGCTCGCCGCGGCCGGCTGGAAGCTCGTCCGCTACGAGGACCCCGACGACCACTTCCTGGCGCTCGCGGTGCGCGGCCCGGCCGCGGACCCCGCGACATCCGCTCGCTGAGCGGGCTGGTCCCCGTTAGGGCAGGTCGGCGAGTTCCTGGTTGAGTAGGGCGGTCAGGTGGTCGTGGCGGCCGTCGGCGATCTCGATGCCGCGGCTCGGGCCCTCGGCGATCATCAGCACGTACAGGTGGATGCGGTACAGCGCCAGGCGGATGCGGGCGGAATCGTCGAACGGGGCCGCGCCGTAGCCGGCCACGAACGGGTGGCCGGGGATGTCCTCGATGCGGCGCAGGAGCGCGGGGGAGACGAAGTCGAGCAGCGGGTCGCCGTACAGGTAGCGCTCGCCGTCGACCAGGCCGGTCAGGGCGCCGTCGGGACCGGCCAGCACGTTGCCGTCCCACAGGTCGAAGTGCAGCAGCGCCGGGCGGGTCACGGCGGCCAGCGCGTCGTGGTAGCGGCGCACGACGCCGTCGAGCGGGGGCAGCGGCACGTTCCAGGAGGCGGCGTCGTCGCGCAGCGCGTCGATGATCGCCTCGAGCGCGGTGGGCCAGTCGGCGGCCGACGGGCGGTCGCCGGTGTAGCCGAACAGCGGGCCGGTGATCGTGTGCACCCGGGCGATCGCGGCGCCCAGCTCGGCGCGGGCCCGGGGCGAGTCGGCCTCGGTGAGCGGGGTGCCCGGCAGCATCGAGGAGATGATCCAGGCGGGGTCGGCCGAGACGGCCAGCACCTCGGGGACCGGCACGCCCGGCGCCTGCGAGCGGATCATCGTGTAGTACTCGGCCTCGGCCGGGATGACGTCCCGCTCGTACGTGAGAATGCGAGCCGAGGCGGGCGGGCCCACCTTGACCACCACCTGCCGGCCGTCGTCGAGGCCGGCCCGCCAGACGGCGGCGAAGGTGCCGCCGTTGAGCGGCTCCCCGCCCGGCCCCCCGCCGGCCCCCCCCCCCGGCGCGGCCGCCGCGCGCCCCCCCGCCCCGGGGGGGGGGGAGGGTCCCGCGGTGGGGCGGCTCGGCGCCGGTCACACCGGCGCCGAGCCCGTCGGACACGATCGAGGTGATGTCCTTTTCGGACAGTGTGGGCTGCGTGGGGCTCGCGGTCATGGTCAGACTGTAAGGGGGCGCAGCCCCAGCGTGTGCTCCGAGAAGGTGCGGTACCGGGCGAGCTCGATGAACAGCCAGCCGATCGAGATGGCCCCGAGGATCAGGTAGACCCACAGGTTGTTGAACGTGTCCCAGAGCGTGTGCAGGACGACGGCGCCGGCGAACGTCAGCAGGAACGTGAGCAGCCGCTTCGCGCTCGGCGAGGCGATCAGCGCCCAGAGCGCGCCGGCGGTCAGGCCGGTCCACGCGGTGTGCCCGGCCGGCGACGACAGACCGCGGATGAACAGCGTCTGCTCGACCGCGCCGATGTTGCCGTCCGAGGAGAGCAGCGCGGTGAACGCGTAGCCCATGGTCTCGAGGGCCGCGAAGCCCATGCCGGACGCGATGCCGATGACCAGCCCGTCGGAGGGCAGCCGCCGCTCGTGCCGGGCCATGATCGTGAACAACAGGATCACCGGGACGATCAGCTTGGCCGACTCCTCGATGATCGCGACGAGCACCAGCGGCAGCGTGCCCAGGCCGCGCAGCGTGTTGTACTCCAGCGTGCCGGCGACCACGATGCCGACCACGCCGCCGAAGAACGCGGCGATGGCCAGCGCGGACGTGGGCACCTGCCAGCGTCCGGTGCGGGCCTGGGCGAAGGTGAGGAAGGACAGGGGAACGACCGTCGCGCCGAGCAGGATCAGCGACGGCACGAAGTTGGGGTTCTGTGTGTGGACCAGGGTCCGCAGCACCACGATGTAGAGAACCAGCCCGATGATCAGAACACCGAGCCACGCCCACCGGCGGGAACGATCGCGCATGGCCCAGTGTTTTGCCTGGCCGCGTCAACGTCAATCCGTGACGGTGAGCACGTCCGATCTGCGTCAGGTGGCAATGAAGTTCGCCATCATGGCCATGTCCTCATGTTCGAGGTTGTGGCAGTGGAAGACGTACTTTCCGGGGTAGCCGTCGAAGTGGATGAGGATCTTGGCCTGTTCGCCGGGGCGGAGGTCGATGGTGTCCTTCCAGCCGGCGTCGTAGGGGCCGGGTCCTTCGCTGCCTCGGGCGATGACTTGGAAGGGGCTGAGGTGCAGGTGGACGGGGTGGTGGAAGTCGGCGTTGAGTTGCCAGATCTCGGTGGTGCCGAGTCGAACGCGCGCGGCGATGGTGTCCGGGCTGAACGGGGCATGTGAGACGAGCCAGCCGTCGTGATCGTCGACGTCGCCGGCACGGAAGTCGAACTTGCGCGTCACGACGGCGTCCTCTGGCCGTAGCGGTGGAGTGGTGGAGAGCCGGCTGGGGATCTTGAATGGTTCGGGGCGGCCGTCGTCGACGACGAAGCGCATGACCTGGCCCATTGCCGTGGTGTCGAAATCGTTGACCAGGGTGATCCGGGTACCCGGGGCGTATCCGGAGAAGTCGATGAGCACGTCGAGGCGTTGCGCGGGCGCGAGTTCGAGGTGGTCGTGCCGGACGGGCTCGGCGAGGAGGCCGGCGTCGGTGCCGATCTGGGCGATGCCGTTCGGGGGCGGCGGGTCGAGGCGCAGTGAGAGTCGCCGGGCGTTACAGGCGTTGAGGAAACGCAGCCGGTATGTGCCTCGCCGTGCTGTCATGACCGGCCAAGGGGTGCCGTTGACGAGCATGACATCGCCGAGGACGCCGGCGACATGGTCGCCACGCACGCCGGGCCGGTTGACCAGGGTGGGGTCGAGACTGGGGTAGAGCAGGGATCCGTCGCTGTCGAGACTGCGATCGGTGATCATCAACGGTAGGTCGAGGTCGCCGTCGGGCAGCCGCAGGGACGCTTCCTCGGCGTCGTGGTGCAGGTGAAAGCCGGCCAGTCCGCGCCAGACGCTCGGGCCGGTGAAGTCCATGCGGTGGTCGTGATACCACAGGGTCGCGGCCCGCTGATCCAGCGGAAAGACATGGGTACGGCGGCCTTCCCGCGTGTCGCCACCGGTCATCGTCATCCGGCCGTGGTCGCTGGTCATCTGCTGCGGGTTGTGGTGCAGGGCGTAGTAGCTCATGTCGGTGGGGTAGACGTAGTCGATCGGATATCCGTCGCTGTCCGGCGGTGTGCGCCCGCCGTGCAGGTGCACGACGGTGGGCACGGGCAGGTTGTTGGTGTACCGGACCTTGACGGTGCGCCCGCGGGTGCTGCGGATCGTCGGGCCGGGGAACGAGCCGTTGTAGGTCCACAGCTCGGTGGCCGGCCCGGGCAGGATGCCGGCGCGGGCGACGGTTTGCGTGATGTCGTAGTAGTCGGTGGTGGTGTCGGAGCGGCTCGGTCGGAGCACCGGCGGGATGGTCAGGCGGCGCCGGAACGCGGGCGGGATCGGGGTCCGGCTGGGCAGGAGCTTCCCGGTGGACCTGGCGCCGGTGAGGCCGCTGACGAACGGGATACCGATGCCGGCGGCCGCGGTTATCGCGGCCCCGGCGATGCCCAGCGCGGTGCGGCGGTTGATCGGGCTCATCGGGTCGGCCTCCACGCCGCGGCAGTGAGGGCGACCAGCAACAGGATGACGGTGACACCCAAGGGGATGTGGACGGCCAGGACGAGCCGGTAGCCGAGGAACGTCTGTAGCGCGGTCAGCGCGAACAGTGCGACGGCGGCGGGCAGAGGCCAGCGCGGTCCGGCTCCGGCGCGACGCCAGAGGATCGCGGTGATGATGCTCGCGGCGATCGCCGCGACGGTGTAGTTGGCCATGTCGCGGTGCAGGCGTAGCGCCGGGTAGGTGCCGGACAGGAACTGCCCGGCGAAGACGGCCTGGTTGAAGGCCAGGATCGCCGCGGCGGTAATGGTGATTCTGAACAGCCAGATCGGCCACCGCCGCCGCAGCCGGGTCGCCGTGCCCGACGCCGGGGACGATGTGTTCCCGGTGGTGGTCATCGCTGCGCCTTCAGGGTTTTGCGAACGGCGACGACGGTGACCGCGATCAGGGTGGCGAGACAGATCAGGATCACGGCGAACGGGATCAGGGCCGGTACCAGGAAGAAGCCCCGCGCCTCGCCGGTGATCGCGGCCAGGACCGCGCCGACGGCCACGACCAGGCTGCCGACCAGTGCCGACCGCGGCGACTGCCGGCGCACCAAGCGGTAGCCCAGGCTCGCCGCCGCGGTCACCGCCGCGGCGATGATCGCCGGGTACAGCGTGGCCATCAGGGTGACCGCCACGAACACCAGGCTCGGCGCCGCGGCCACCGCGATCCCCACCCAACGCTCCGGATCAGCCCAGGTCTGCTTGATCGCCGCCCAGGCCGACACCGGAGCCGGGGCGGCCGCGTGGTGGTGGGCGGGTCGGGCCTGGCGCTCGTCGCGGGGCAGCGGGCGGTCGATCGTCAGCGGTCGCCGATTGTTCATGCCGAGATGGTTACACGTGAAACAGTCTCTTGTGAACCTGTTTCTCGTGAGATAGTGTTCGGGCGTGCCGACCAACGCCGCATCCGCCGGACAGACAGCGGCCTCCGAGACGCCCGAGAGTCCGCAGGAGGGGTCGCCGTTCGCCCTCGGGCTGCTGCTGCGTCGGGCTCACGACCGGGTCGCGGCGGCCATGGACGAGGCTTTACTGCCGTTCGGGTTCGAGCGGCGGCATTTGATGGTGCTGATGCGGCTGCAGGCAGCGGGACCGTTGAGCCAGCGCGAGCTCGTCGCCCAGACGGATCACGACAAGGCCTCCATCGTCCGGATCGTCGACGACCTCGAGCGGCTCGGCCTGGCCTCCCGCGAGCTCGTGCCCGGCGACCGGCGGCTGCGGGCCGTCACCATGACCGATCACGGCCGTGACATCTACGCACAGGCACGCCGTGCCGCCGAACCCGCCATGACCGAGGCGACGGAAAACCTGACTCCGGCGCAAACGCGGCAACTTCAGCACCTGCTCCGCGCGATGCTCGGCTCCTGACCGGCTCCGCGTCACAGCGCCGGCCACGCCATCGAGGGTGATCGGTGGATCCCGCACGCGCCGCGCACCTCATCGAGAAAAGGTCCTCAACCATGCGAGTCCTCATCATCGGCGCCGGCCTCGGCGGTCTGACCCTGCTGCACGGTCTGCGGCGCGCCGGCATCGACGCCCGCGTGTACGAGCGATCCGCCGATTCAGGCTCACAGCCCGCCAGCTACGGCATCCACCTCGACGCCGACGGCCTCCACGCCCTCCACGACAGCCTGCCCGCCGAGAACTGGAAACGGATCGACGCCGCCGGCGTCCCCGCGCCACTGATCATCCGCTTCCACGATCCTCACCGAGGCGTCCTGGCCACCATCGACAAACGATTCCCCGAACACGCCACCAACCCCATCACGAAACGCCGCGCGATCAGCCGCGGCAAACTCCGCGACGCACTGCTGCACGGCACCGACGAGGACGCGGACAGCGAGCCCCTGGTGCATTGGGGCAAGACGTTCACCCGCTACCAGATGCACGACTCCGGCGTCCGCGCCTTCTTCGACGACGGCACCCACGCCGACGGCGACCTCCTCATCGGCGCCGACGGCAGCAACTCCCGCGTCCGCCACCAGCGTCTACCCGACCTTCAGCGCCAGGATCTCGGCATCGTCAACATCGCCGGGCGCGTCCCGCTGTCGGGCGCCGTGGCCGCCGCGCTGCCCGCCGAACTCGTCGACGGCGGCATCAACAACGTCGTCCCCGCCAGGACCGGGTGGATGTTCCTGTCCACCTGGGCCAGTGGCGATCCCGACACCACCCAATACGTCGTCTGGGCCTGGGCAGCAGCCGAAACCTCCTACCCCCACGGAGTCGGCGACCTCGACGGCGCGCGGCTCAAGAACCTCGTCACCGAACGCATCAAGGGCTGGACGGCGCCGCTGCGCACGCTCGTTGACGCCACCGACCCGTCCACCATCACCACCGTCCCCCTACGGACCATGCCGCAGCTCCCCGGCTGGACACCGTCGCGGGTCACCCTTCTCGGCGACGCCATCCACAACATGACCCCGATGGCCGGCATCGGCGCCAACACCGCCCTACGCGACGCCGACGAACTCCGCCGATCCCTGATCGCCCCCGCCGACCCGATCGACAGCATCGCAACCTACGAAACCGCCATGCGCGACTACGCCAACCGCGCCCTCAAGCTGTCCACCCGCAACGCCACCAACGCCGCGCTCGCCACCCCGGCCAACCGCGCCGCCTTCCGCGCCCTGCTCCGTATCGGCTCCCACTTCGCCCCGTTACAACGCAGGATGTTCGGACCGACAGTTCGATAGAAACGTCGAGGCCTCCGCCGCGAGTCTTGTGACCGTTGTTACCAACCGGATCCGGGACGGAAGATTCGGCACGCCTGGCGACTTGTCGCTGTTGTGGCTGAGATCCGTACCGTGACCCCGCCCGATGACCAACTGTCTGCTGGAGAGCTGCTGCCCCCGGGGCGGCGTTTCCGAATTGTCCTGGTGCTCGGTCTGCTCACCGCGCTCGGTCCGCTCACGATCGACATGTATCTGCCGGCGCTGCCCACCATCACCGACGACTTCGGCGCCACCGCCGCCGCCGTGCAGCTCACCCTGACCGGTACGCTGCTCGGCCTGGCGTTCGGGCAGCTGCTGATCGGCCCGCTGTCCGACGCGGTCGGGCGCCGGGGGCCGCTGCTCGCCGGGGTCGGCGTCCATCTGATCGCGTCGGTGTTGTGCGTGATCGCACCCAATCTGGCGGTCCTGGGCTCGTTGCGGGTGTTGCAGGGTCTCGGCGCGGCCGCAGCCACGGTGGTGGCGATGGCGATCGTCCGGGACCTGTTCAGCGGCCTGGCCGCGGCTAAGCTGCTCTCCCGGCTCATGCTTGTGGTTGGCGTAGCGCCGATCCTCGCGCCGACCATCGGCGGCCAGACCTTGCAGTTCACCTCGTGGCGCGGCGTGTTCGTCGTGCTCACGGTCGTCGCCGCCGCGATCATGGCGGCCGCCGCGCTCGTGCTGCCCGAGACACTGCCGGTCGAACGCCGCCGCAACGGCGGGCTCGCCGGCACGATCCGCGACTACGGCGGGCTGTTCACCGACCGGGTCTACGTCGGCCTCATTCTGGTCACGGGTCTCGCGATGGCTGCGTTGATCGCCTACGTGAGTGGCTCGTCTTACGTTCTGCAAGACGGCTTCGGCTTGAGCAAACAACAGTTCGCGTACGTCTTCGCCGGCGGCGCGATCGGGCTGATCGGCGCCACCCAGCTCAACGTACGTTTGCTGCGCCGCTGGACACCCCAGCAGATCCTGGTCGGCTCCCTGCTGGCCGGCGTCGGCCTAGGCCTGATCCTGCTGGTTCTGGCCGCCACCGAGACCGGCGGCCTGGCCGGCATCCTGATCCCGCTCTGGCTGGTCCTGGCCACCGTCGGCCTCGCCATGCCCAACGCCCCCGCCCTCGCCCTGTCCCGCCACGGCGAGACAGCAGGCACCGCCGCAGCCCTGCTCGGCGCGGTCCAGTTCGGCGTCGGCGCCCTGGCCGCACCGCTGGTCGGTGTCCTGGGCACCGGCGCGGTCGCCATGTCCATCGTCGTCTTCGGCGGCATGCTCGCCGCCACCGTCGTCTGCTTCGTCGTGGTCCAGCCGCACCGCCTGCCCGTCGAGCAACGGGAGCCGGTGGCAGCCTTCGTTCACTAGGGCGTCCGATCCGACGCGGGTGGGATTCTGCTGCGACCGCGCTAACGGAAGTCGACGCCTTCGACCGTTCCCAAGGCGCGGGATCAGTTGTCACGCCGACGAGTGGCCGCAATCGCGTGCCACTGGGCCGCGGGTCCAGGACGTTCGGAGGAAGACCGTTCGGCCTACGCCTGCGTCTGTTCGGCGCTTGACGCGGGGCTGATCTCGGGCGCCACACTATCCACCATGGACTCTGCTGCTGAAGGCCAGGTCACCGTCACGCAGGTTGCCTACGCCGCGTTCGACTTCGCCACCGCCAACCTCATGCTGGCCGACGACAAGCTGGACGAGAGCTCGAAAGTAGCCAACAACAGCCGCCGGGACGCCGCGGCGTCCGTTCTGCTGTCGGGCAAAGGCGTTGGCGTCGATGCCCTCTCCGCGATCGACGAAGCCGAGTTCCGGCGGCTGGCCGTCGGCGCGAGCCTTGCCGATGACGTCGTGGACAAGGCCAGCAGCTTCCTGTACGCCGACGGCGACCTCGGGCTCGCCGCCCGTTACGGCGGCGTCGTCGACCAGCTGTCGACCGAACTGGCCTGCAGCCAATGTTGCGGTGCCGTCCTGATCACCGTGGGCGGAGTCCTCGCCATTCCCGGAGCCCCCACGATCGCCGGTGCCGCACTCGTCCTCGGCGTCATCGGGATAGCCGGCTCCTGCTGAGCGTCAGAACACCCGAAGTCAGCTCCGGCATGGACGCGAAACAAACGTCAAAAGAATGGTGCCGACTCTACGGAGAGAGCGCGCGCCGGCCGAGAACGCCGTAAAGGTCGCTTGACCAAGCGAATACAGCAGGAGCTACAACCGGCAGCACACGCACATCGGCTAAATCCGCGCACATGACCATGCCGAATCAAGCCCGCTCGCTCATGTTTCGTTGCTGGTCCGGTTCTTGCTGGGTTGCGGTACGACCCGCGGTGGCAGGAGGCCAGTCATGAGTGCAGCGAGTGCGACGACGCTCGACCGGTACGAGATCGACCAGCACGTCCAGCCGGGCCGGCTCGTCGTGGACCGCGTCGCGCTGCTGGCCCGGCATCAGGGGACGCCGCCCGACCTGGTGATCCGGTGGGGGCCGATGCCGGTGCGGGCCACCGTGGACGTCGTCGTGCACCTGCACGGATTCTTCGAGCGCGGCCGGGCGATGAATCTGGTGCGCGACATGGTTCCGCGCAGCGGTCTCGACCTCGCCGACCCGGACCGGCCGCACGTGGTGGGCCGGCGCAGCCCGACTCTGCTGGTCCTGCCGCGGGGACACTTCTACGGCGGCGGGAAAGGCCGGGGGTACGCCTTCCCGGCGCTGCGGCCGCGGGGCGCGCTCGACGCGCTGGTCGACGAGGCGCTGCGCAGGTTCAACGAGGCGACGGGCGCCCGGGCCACGCGCGGCCGGTTGATCCTCACCGCGCATTCCGGCGGTGGCGCGGCGCTGATGGACGTGCTCCGGTACGCGGACCCGGACGAGGTCCACGCCTTCGACGCGCTCTACACCGACCCGGGCCCGCTGATCGAGTGGGCGCGCCGGCACAAGACCGCCGGGCGTGGCGCGCTGCGGGTGCTGTACCGCGACGGGGAGCGCACCGCCGTGCGCAGCCGCCGGGTAGCGACCGCGCTCGGCCCGCCTACCCGCCGGTTCCGCGTCGAGCCGACCACCGTCGAGCATCTGGTGATTCCCCGGGCGTACGGCTGGCGGCTGCTGGCCGACCCGGGCGCGGATCTGCCCGGCGTCACCGCGAGCCGCGGCGTGCAGCACGAGATCGGCGGCGGGGCCGGATCGTTGCCCGAAGCGATCGTCCGCGTGGCCCGCGAGCAGTGGCGGCGCTGGCGGCCCGGCGGTGGCTCGCCGCTGACCGAGACGATGCCGGCCGCCACCGCTTTGCTGCGCGAGTACTACCAGGTCGGTGTCCAGATGACCGTGCCCGACGCGCAGCTGCGGGACCCGAAGTGGCACCAGTCCCACTACTGGAGCGCGGTCTTCGTCTCGTATGTGATGCGCCGAGCCGCCGCTCCGGGGTTCGTCTTCTCGGCCGCGCACTGGAAGTACATCGCGGCGGCCAGGCGCAACCGGATGCGCGGCGACACGAGCAGCCCGTTCTGGGCGTACAAGGCGACCGAGATCGCGCCGCGGAGGGGCGACCTGGTGTGCGCGTCGCGCGACCGCACCAGGCCGACCTACGACACCGTCGAGGGCAAGCCCGCGCACTGCGACATCGTCGTCGACGTCCAGCCCGGGTCGATCAGGGTGATCGGCGGCAACGTCGGCATGCCCGGAAGCGGAAACCTGGGCCTGACCGTGGGGGAGAAGACCCTCAGGACGCTACCGGACGGGCGGCTCGACCTGACCGGCCGGCAGAGCCGGTTCTTCGCCGTGGTCAGCTGCACCGGCCGGCGCCCTGTCCTCGCCGAGGCGCCCGTCGCCACGCCCCCGGCCGGGACGGACGCCCGCGCAGTCCGCGTCATGGAACTGCTGGTCCGCCGGTACGGGTACCCGGTCAACGGCGCGACCGGGCTGGTCGGCAACCTGGTCGCCGAGTCCGGCGTGATCCCGGAACGGATCGAGGGCAGCGCGTCGGCCACGCCACTGCGGGCGGCCGACTTCGCCGGCCGGGTCCGGAGCTTCACCCCGGACGAGGTACGCGCCCGCGACTTCCGCCTCAAGAGAGGCCCGAAGCTGCCCGGCGTCGGCATCGCCCAGTGGACCACCGCGGCCCGCCGCGCGGGACTCTTCCAGCACACCTACCAGGGCCGGCGGCCGGGCTCGGCGATCCTGTCCGATCTGGAGGCCCAGGTCGATTACCTCGTGACCGAGCTGCGCCGCGATTACCGGCAGGTGGACGCGACGCTGCGCGCGCCCGGCGTCACGGTCGAGCAGGCCTCCGACGTCGTCCTGTTGCGGTTCGAGGTGCCGGCCGTGGTGGTTCACGGACGGCCCGGCGATCCGGCCGTGCAGCAAGTGTTGTCGCGGCGTCGCGCGTACGCGGCAAATGTTATGAATGCCTACCGGAAAGCGCATCCCTGAAATGCATTCCCGAGACCGCGGATCGCATTGCCGACTGTCCTGTCTCTCCCCGCGTGACCAGCTCTTAGGCTGAATCCGATCCGATGAAGGGACCTGTCATGACCGACTATCTCCGCTTCGAGATCTTCCGGCGCTACGGCCGATACACGTGGCGTCTCGTGCAATGTGTTGAGGGCCATCGGCGGGTCATCGCGCATGCCGTCCGCGACTACAAATCGGCCACGAAAGCGTACGTGGCATTGGTCGCTCTGAAGGACGCCATCACCGACGCTCCGATCATCGACACCACCAGCGGCACGGATTTCGGCGAGCTCGCCGAGTTCGTCATCGACCGTTCGGTCCAGCCGATCCGGGTGGGCACGTCGGTGGCGGCGTCCGGCGACGCGGACCTGGGCTGACCAACGGCGATGGCTCCGGAATCGGCCGCCGGCGCTGCCGCGCGTATCGACGCCGTCGGCCTGCCCGACGCGGCGATCGGGCCGCTGCGCGACGCGCTGGCAGCCGCCGGCGTGCGGCCGGATCCGCAGGCCCGGGCCACGATAGTCGCGTTCGGCACGACCGGACCCGGCCTCGCCGAGGCGCTGCGCGCTGCGGCCGTCCGGGGTCACGTGATCGCGCTGGGCAAGCCCGATCCGGCGGACTGCTGGGACCTGCTGCGCGCCGGCGCCTCGGACGTGCTCACCTGGGACGACACCGGCGAGGTGGCCGGGCATGTCGCCGAACGGCTACGTCGCTGGGAGACCGTCGACGCGCTGCTGGACTGTCCGCACGTCAAGGACTTCCTGGTCGGCGAGAGCGCGTCATGGCGGTCGGTGCTGCGGGACGCGGTCGAGGCAGCCCGGTTCACGTCGTCGGCCGTCCTCATCACCGGCGAGAGCGGCACCGGCAAGGAGCGCCTGGCCCAGTTGATCCACGACCTGGACCCGCGGCCGAACAAGAAGAAGCTGGTCATCCTGGACTGCAGCACGGTCGTGCCGTCGCTGTCCGGCTCCGAGTTCTTCGGGCACGAGAAGGGCGCGTTCACCGGGGCGATGGTGGCCCGCGCGGGCTCGTTCGAGCTGGCCGACGGCGGCACGCTGTTCCTCGACGAGGTCGGCGAGCTGCCGGTCGCCACACAGGCCGAGCTGCTGCGGGTCATCCAGGAGGGCACGTTCAAGCGGGTCGGCAGCAGCGCGTGGCGGACCAGCTCGTTCCGGCTGATCTGCGCCACCAACCGGGACCTCGCGGCCGAACGACGAGCCGGGGCGTTCCGCAGCGACTTCTACTACCGGATCGCCGGCTGCCGGCTGCACCTGCCGAGCCTGGCCGAGCGGCCGGACGACGTCGTCCCGCTGGTGCGGCACTTCTTCCGGCAGGCCCAGCCGGACGCCGAACCGCCCGAGCTGAGCGCCGCGGTCAGGGACCTGCTGGTGCGGCGGGAATACCGGGGCAACGTCCGGGACCTGCGCAGTCTCGCGCTGCGGATCATCCACCGGCACCTCGGGGCAGGCCCGATCACCGTCGGCGACGTACCGAACCACGACCGGCCCGGCGACGACCCGGCCGGCGACCCCGATCAGCGGCTGGCCGACTACGTGCGCGGCCGGATGGCCGAGGGCGCCGCGCTCGACGACATCGTGGCGGCCGTACGCGAGACGGCCGCCCGCGTCGCGGGACCGTAGCGGCGGCGTGCCACCCGGGTGAGCCGCAGGAAGTTGCCGCCCAGCACCCGGGCCTCGTCGGCCGGTGACAGTCGCAGCAGCCGTACCTTCTCCAGCTCCAGGCCCGGATGCAGCCACGGTCCGTCCGAGCCGAACAGCACCTTGTGCGCCCCGGCCTCGCGGACCGCCCGGACGAGCAGGTCGAAGCGGCGTACCCCGGAGGTGTCGGTGTGCACGTTGGACAGGTCGGCGAGCACCGGACAGAAGGCCCGCTGCGCCGTCCAGTCGTCGGCGAAGCTGCCCAGGTGCGGGATCACGAAGTCGACGTCCGGGTACTGGCCGGCGAACAGGCGTACCGCGGTGGTCTCGCCGGCCACGTCGTACAGCACCGGCAGCCGCAGCCGGCGGGCCACCTCGCAGATCTCGCGGCTGATCCGGGCGTCCAGCCGGTGCACCTTGATCCCCCGGAACCCCAGGTCACGGACCGCCCGCCGGACCATCGGCAGCACCCGGCCGCGGTCGCGCTCGGCGTGCACGAACGCGAAGCCGGTGAACCGGCCGGGCCGGCCGGCGATGATCCGGCCGACCTCCTCGTTGGCGACGGCGTAGTCGATGTGGAACGCGGCCAGCAGGTTGGTCCGGGCGATGCCCGCCTCGTCGCAGCGCCGCAGGTACGCCTCCAGCGGCGCCTCGGTGTCCCAGGGGCCGGTGAAACCGTCGCCCGGCCCCGCGTGACAGTGCGCGTCGATGATCGGGGTACGCATCGCTCAGCCGCGGTACGCCTGGTAGGCGGGCCGCCGTCCGTACCCGTTCAGCGACCGGGGCGAGCCGCGGTGGCTCGTCCCTTGCTCGGCGACCGCCCGTTTCGAGTGGCAGTACTGCTGGACCTCCTGGCGGAAGTAGCGGGCCCAGTTCGCCGCCCGGTCGGCGTCGCTGACCGACGGCCAGTCGCCGTACCGAATGCTCAGCAGCAGCTGCTCACCGAACACAGCAAGGTCGCGGTAGTGCAGCACGGAGACGTCCGACCAGCCCTGCAGCCGATTCATGCCGTCGACGGCGTCCATCCAGGCCTCCGGCGAGTCGACCATGATTCGGGACGGCAGGAAGTCGCGCACCTCGGGCAGGCCCAGGATCCACTGGGACATCAGCATCTCGTGCCGCGCCGTCCAGGGCAGGTCGCCGTACTGGTTGTGTGCTCCCTGAGTGAGCAGCAGGTGGGTCTCCTTGAGCCCGTTGAGCACGTCGAAGCCGTTCGCTATGACCACCGTGTTGTCGTCGCGGTCGTAGAACTCCATGCACTCGCCGAGCAGATGGTGGAACGCGGACATGAACCGGGACCGGTTGTCGGCCACCCGCCGCGACGGCTGCGCCAACTGGACGCCGTACCCGTGTGCGTACTCGTCATTGCGTTGTTCCGGCGTCAGCCGGTGCTGCTCGTCGCGCTGGTACCCCCAGAGCAGGTTGTTCAGCGGGCGCAGCGGGTCGATGTCCAGCCCGCCGAGCGGGTCGCGGCCGGCGTAGCCCGTCGGCCGGTTCTGGAACCGCCAGGTGATCGCGTCGATCGCGCGCGTGAGGCCGCCGCGTTCCATCCAGTACGACCAGATCAGCTCCAGGAAGCACGGGTGGGTGAGCTTCTCGGCCAGGATCCCGTAGCACAGGGCGGTCGCCGCGTCGTCGCCACCGACCACCGGCACGTCACCGAGTTTGCGGCGGACCAGGCCCAGGTACGGCAGCACCTCCAGTTCCCCGCCGTCGCCGGTCGGCGTCTCCACCAGGTAGCTGCGGAACTGCTGCTCGAGCTCGCCGGCGGTGACCGTGCGGTTGAGCCGCGCGCTCTCGGCGTCCAGGTCGACGCCGCCGAAGTCGTCCAGATCGGTCCGACAGTTGATCATGAGGAAGACCTCGGTGGCCGCCTTCAGCAGCCGGTAGCGCTCGACGTGCGGGAACGGCAATGCCGTCCGGTCCAGCACCCGGCGGGCCTCCTTGCCGGCCTGGCGCAGCCGGCGGCCACGCCGGTCGCTCTCGCACAGGACGCGATCCATGAAGTCGGTGTACCGCTCGAAGCCGAGGTTGTTCGTGCTGTTGCGGATGGAAACCCAGAGGGCCTGGTCGGGGGTGGGCTGGACGGCGGCCCGCCGTAGCGTGACGGACACGTCGTCACCGGCGGCGAACGGCGTCTGCCGTACCTGGATGTGGGTCCGCCCGAACCGGTGGGTCCGGTCGTTCTCCGGGCCGTTGGCGAAGTCGACGACGACGGTCCACGAACCGACTGTCAACGGCCTCGTGTCCAGGGTCGCCCGCAACTCCTCCGGGCCGGTGCCTTGATCTTCGAAGTCGATGGGCCCGCGCTCGACCGAGGCCGCGCCGAGCAACGCCACCTCGGCCTGCCGGTCGGACAGCACCACCGGGCCTTCGACCGTCCAGGTGACGTCCCACTCGCCCTCGAGGTCCCCGGTCTCGGCCACCAGCAGGACGATGCCGCCCGCGGTGACGTCGCCCGGGAAAGCGCTCAGCTTGATGTCGTCCGGGAAATTCTGCGCCATGGTATTTCTCCGATCAGATTGCGATGAGTTGGTGGTCGGTGCGGCGAGCGGTCCAGACCCGGGGCTGGCCGACGAACATGCGCACGCCGGCCCCGGTGGCCGCCCGTGCGGTCGCGAGAGTGCTGGTCACCGCCCACGTGGTGAGCAGGTTCCGGAGCAGCCCGGCCTCGCGTTCCGGGCTGAGCCGGCCGGCCGCGCGCGCCTGGCCGAGGACGGCGAACGCCACCGTCGGCGGTGTCGTGTCCGGTGCGTCCGGCGCGGCGTCCCAGGCGGCGAACCGGCGCAGCAGCGCATCCGGGCTGACCTCCCGGTTACGCAGCACCGCCCCCAGCCGCTGCCCGCGCAGCCGCGCCGAGCGGTGCCCGAGCAGGAACGCGACCAGATCGGGAATGGTGGCCCTCAGGTTGTCGATGGTGGTGGAGAGCTCGGGAGTGAGTCCGTCGGTCGGGTACATGGCCCGCCAGACGCGCGCGAGGCGGCGCCACTGCGGGTCCGGGTACAGGGCGTCTCCCAGCGCGCAGCTGAGCAGCACGCGGACGTACGGGATGGGGTGCGGATCGTTGTCGGACGGCCGGAACACGAACGCGGGCGGCAGGCTGACCAGCGCGATCAGGCCCAGGGTCGAACCGATCCCGATCCGGGCGACGGCCCACAGGTCGGCCACGATCTCGGAGATCCAGCCGTCCCAGCGCCGCCACGCCCGCGCCGGCCGGCGCCGCTGGGCGTGCAGTCGCGCCCGCAGCGAGTCGACCAGGCCGAGCAGGTCGGCGCCCTGGTGACCCACCTCGTGGACCAAGGACGACGCCAGCCCGTACCCGATCATGCGCTCCCGCGGGATGCGGATGAGCGCGACCGGGTTCTCGCCGCCGCCGGGCAGCCGGGTACGCGCCCGGCGGATCGCCCCGCCGAGCCCGCGGTGCAACGAACAAACCACCGGCGGCCCCTCGAAGAACCCGCCCGGCAGGTCCAGCGCCTCCGCGGCCGCCACGTCGAGGCCGGAGAGCAGGACGCCGTTGTCGGTCTCGCTGCGCTGGGTGATGACCTCGGAGAACAGGTCGAACTGGGCGAGCGCGTTCTGGAACTCCAACCGCAGCGCCCAGAACCGCTTCTGCTGGTCCGCGGCCGGCGCCGAGGTTCCGGGGCCGTGCAGCCAGCCGAGGTACGCCTCGGCCCGGTTGCGTACCGCCCGGCGCCCGGCACTGAGGTGGTCTTCGATACCGGCCGTCGCGGCCGGTGACAGCGCCGCCGCCGCGACGGCAGTCTCCTGGAGCACGAACGGCCGGATTGCGGCGAGCCGGGTCAGCAGCGCGCGCGTCTCCTGCTCCAGGAGCCGGGTCGCGGACGGGTGCGCGGTCATGGCTCACGCGCCCAGCACGACGATCTTGCCGCGGCGGCGTTCCCAGCGGCCGGACTGGCCGTCCGCGCCCTGGGGCGCCCCGTATCCGTACTCCCACTCGCTCCCCGTGGGCGGCGTCGCCGATCCGGGCGGGGCCGGCGGCTCGGCCGGTGGAGGCGGCGGTGGCGGAGTGGGCTCGGGGACGTCCGGGACCTGGACCCACCGATACCCGGGACGCGACGGTGGCGGTTCGGGCGGCTGCTCCGGGGGAGGCGGCTCGGTCGGAACATACCCGGTCGGGGCGTACCCGTAGCTCCGGTATCCCCAGCCCGGACCGCGCCAGCCGCGGTAGGGCGGCCGGTAGTAGGGCCGCCGGTAGCGGGCCCCACGGTACCCACCGCGCCAGCCGTACCGATGGCCGTAGCCGCGCCGGACGAACGGGCTCAGCCGGGGCAGTGCCGCGCGGAACAACCGGGGCGCGAACCGCCGGGCCGCGTTGAGCAGGCCGAACTCGCCGACCACCTCGGCCGGATGTTCGGGTGCGGCGTTCGCCACGTGCTGGGCGGCCGCCGCGGCCAGCCGGACGCCTTGCCGGGCCGCCTCGTACGCCTGCTGCTCCTGGCCCATCCCGGCCGCCTCCAGCTCGAAGACGGCCTCGGCGGGCGGACCCTCGGCCTGTGGCACGGCCGCCTCCAGCACGGGCGTGGCGGCTTGGACCAGGGCGCGTCCCTGCGGCGTACGGGCGGCGTTGCGCACACCCTGCACCGTGTTGCCGACCGCGTCGACGATCTTTCCGACCAGTTGCTCGAGTTCCCGGTGATCGCCCACCTCGAGCAGCCGGCCGGCGAACCCGGCTTCCTGGGCGGGCGTGAGCGGGGCCTCGGCGAGCTCCGTCTCGCGGCCGAACAGGCCACCGAGCAGCTTGCCGAGCAGCTCCTCCTCGGCCTGACCAGCCTGGCCGGCCTCGCCGTCCTCCAGCTCGGCCTCCTTGCCGCCGAGCGCGCCGAGCAGCGATGGCAGCACCTTCGCGGCCAGCGGGATCAGCGCCTGGAAGAACTGGTCCTCGTCCTCACCCTCACCCTCGTCCTCGAACTCGCCATCGCCTTCGTCCTCGTATTCGTCCTCGCGGTCGGCGAGTTCGGCCGGGCCGGCGCCGGACTCGTACCGGTCGGACTCGAACTCCTGCATGGTCTCGTCGTCGTCGTCCTGCCAGCGCCGCCGCCGGCGCCACCGCCGCCGGCCCCACTCGTCTTCGTACGCCGTGGACGGTGTTGCGGTCTCGAACATGGAAGTCTCCCGTCGTCGGGGCATTCGGTCTTTGGGTGTCAGGGATGCCTGCTTCGGATGCCAGGGATTCCTGCAAGAAGCGGGCCAGGGCCGGCCCGCCGGGCGCGTCAGCGCAGTGCGGCGGAGGTGAAGCCGAGCCGGGCGCGGAGCTTGGCCACGGTGCGCCGGGCCATCGGGTAGCCGGCGTCCCGCAGTTGGTCGGCGAGCTGCTGGTCGGAGAGCCGGCCCGAGCCGGAGCCGATCAGCCGCCGCAGCTCCTCGTCGGCCCCGCCCCGGGCGCTGAAGAACGCCGACAGCGGCGTCATGCGCCGGTCGGGCAGCAGGACGAACTTGTCCGCCACGGCCCGGCTCACCGTCGACTCGTGCAGGTTCAGCTCGGCCGCGACCTCGGCCCGCGTCATCGGCCGCAGCGCCGAGGCGCCCTGCGCCACGAAGTCGCGCTGCCGGTCTACGACGTGCTCGGCGATGCGGCGCAGCGTGTCCCAGCGATCGTGCAGCCGGCTCAGGAACGCGCGGGCCTGCGCGCCGCCGGGGCCCGTGCCGCGTGCCCGCAGCCTCGTCGTGGCGGCCTCGACGACGTCCACCGTGTAGGCGTCGTGCACCGTGGGATGGTCGCGGACGACGACGTCCGGCAGCACGTACGCGGCCGGTTTGCTGTCGTTGCCGTCGAACGCCGGGTACGGGCGCAGCCGCCGCCGGATCAGGTCGAGCACCGCGCGGACGTCGGCGCGGCGGGTCCCGGTCGCGTCGGCGATGGCGGCGAAGTTGCCGCGGGCGAGGCCGGCCAGGTGCTCCGCTATCACGGCGCGGGCCAGCCGGGTCTGGTCGTCGGGCAGCTCCAGCGCGTCGAGTTGCAGCCGCAGGCATTCGGCGACGCTGGTGGCGCCCACGCCGGGTGGCCCGCACCGGCGGATCACGGCCAGCACCCGATCCACCTGGGCCACCGGCACGCCCAGCTCCCGCGCGATGCGAGCGGGCGCGCGGTCGAGCAGGCCGTGCCCGTCCAGGCTGTCGACCAGGTGATCCACGACGGGACCGTCATCGGCGGCGGTCTCCGCCCGGACGGCCCGGCGCAGCTCCTGGCAGTCGCTCTCGACCGCGGCCACGTCACCGGCCGGGTACCCGTCGTTCGCCCGGCCTTGGCCGGAGGGATGCCCGGCGCACAGCGGGCACCGGATCCGCCAGGAACCGCTGCAGACCGGGCACTCCGCCATGTCGAGGCGCTCCAGGTCCGGGTTCACCTGCAGCTCGTCCTCCACGACGGCCTGCATGGCGGCGTACGGGAGCAGCAGCAGCTCACCGAACGCGATCATGGCCGGGGATACCTCGAGGCCGAACCTCGGCGTCATGGCGAGCTCTAACGTGAGGGACACGGGACCTCCTCGGCCGGACGGCGGCGCCGCGGCGCCCTGCGTCCGATCCCCTCAGCACGATCCGGGCCAGCCCGGCCGGTACGGATCACTCCCGTCCCAGATCCGACAGAACTCACCGGCCTGGCACGGAACTTGCTGGCGTCCCTGGCATGGTCACGACACGTCCCCGGGTGGTCTTGCTCCCTGGCACGCTGGGTTCCGTACTGATCGACACCAGCCTCACCGCCGAGCAGGCCAAAAAGCTGTGCCGGCGCCATCTCGGGAGTCGGGAGTGGGCGTTCCGGGCCGCCGGGGTCAACCCGTGCGATCAGCGTCCGGAGGCGCTGTGGGGCACGGTCGGCATGGTGCATTGGCTGTATGCGGCGGACGACTGGCAACGGCGGATCACCAGCGGCAATGGGCGGGACGTGCCCGGCGCCGTACGCGTCGACGGCCTGCTCGACATCGACGTACGGATCGGCCGGAAACGGGTCGAGGTCCGGCCCTACGCCGCGCTGCTGTCGGCGCTGCGGCTGGCCGGCGCGGACGTGCTCGTCGTGCCGTACGACTGGCGGCTGTCGAACCGGCAGAGCGCCCACCGTCTGCAACGCATGATTCTCGACAAGTGGTTCGGCGGCCGGTATGTGGCTCCCGGAAGCACCGTCCCCGAGGCCCAGCGGATCACCTTCATCGGGCACAGCATGGGCGGCCTGGTGGCCCGGTTCTTCCTGGAGTCGGCCCACCTCGGGCGGGCGGTCGCCCGGCAGCTGATCACCATCGGCACGCCGCACCTGGGCGCGCCCGAGGCGTATCTGCACCTGATCGGCCGCACGCTGCCGTTCCCCGAGAACCCGTTCTACCGCGAGGTCTCGGAGGCGCAGGCGCAGTTCCTGCCCGCCAAGACCCAGACCGCGGTGCTGCGGTTCATGTCCTCGGCGTTCGAACTGCTGCCGGTGTACGACTTCGTCACGGCACGCGGCGCCAAGGAACCGTTCGCCCAGACGTACCAGGGACAGGTGCACGCCCCGACGAACCGCACGGCAATGCAGGTCATCGGGGAGCTGCGACAGGGTTTGACGGAGGAGCGCCGGCTGGACGAGTGGCTGCGCAAATACGGCATCGACTATCACCTGGTCGCCGGCACGGGTTTCCCGACCGTCCTGGGCTACGACCGCATCACCGACAAGATCATCACCGGGTACGCGGGCGACGGCACCGTGCCGCTGACCAGCGCGCACCCACCCGGCGGCACCGACCGGCTGCACGTACACACGCTCAAGCCGGGCGGACTGGGCCACCAGCGACTGTGCCAGCGAGCCGACGTCGTGGCCTACTGCCTGAAACAGCTGCCCGGCGGTCGTCCGGTCCGGGTCGCCGCCGCGCCGCCGGCGTCCACCGACGAGCTGGTCGCGGTGTCCCGGCAGATCATGCGCTCGATGGCTGCCCATCGCGGAGTCGTGCTGTCGGTGACAAAGCTCGCCTCCCGCGACGGCAAGCCGCTGATCGACACGACCACCGAGCCGTCCCCCGGCACACCCCGGCGCCGCCTCAAGAATCCGCCGAAACACCTGTCCAGCCCCGAGATCCACGAGGTCACCGGCCCCGGCGGCCGGATTTTCCGGTACGTGTGGATGCTGTCGAACGAACGCGCGGCCTTCCCGGTCGGCGGCATGCTGTTCGTCCCGGACCCGGCGAGCCGCGAACTCGACCTGGTCACGTTCAACGTCGGCCAGCTGGAGACGAACAACCGGGCCCGCTGCGGCAACGCCCACCACGCCGAAACCCAGGCCGAACGATGGGTACGCGAGCAGCCCCTGCCGTGGCGCATCCGGCTCGACTGCGTGCACATCGCGAATCGCTCCCGCCGTACGACGCTCAAGGGTTACAGCCCCTGCAACCCGTGCTGCGTCGATCTGGCGGGCCTGCTCACCGACCTGCGCCGGGAGCAGGGCGGCCGGAGACTCGACGCCCGGATCTCGTGGTGCACGCCGTACCAGGGAAACAGGATCTGCGGCCACCCGACCGACGCCGTGAACGTCCGCCGCCTCGAAGCCGCCGGCTGGACACTGAGCTCGACCTGCACCACCGCAGTCCCGTCCGCCCAGCGCACCCCGGTCCTAGCCGGCAAACCCTAGGCAATCGCCGCGCGCGGGTGGTCACTTCTTCATGACAAAGCCCTTGAGGAGCGTGTAGAGCTGCTTGTCCTCGACCTGGCTGTACAGGAAGTCGCCCTGGGCCACGAACGCGATGACCGGGCATTTCTTGTCCTGGCCGGCGACCGGCTTGTCGAGCAGTTTCCGGCCGGTCGCGGTCTCGAACAGTCGCAGCCGGTAGGTGCCCTGCTTCAGGCTGAGGGTCTGCGGGCCGGCGTCGTTGTACTTGCAGGTCTTGAGGGTGGCGCCGGCTTTGGCCAGGTCGACGCAGGCGACCAGCTGGGTCTTGGCCGGCTTCTCCGGCATCCACGCCCGCCAGACCGACTCCCTGAGGTCGGGGACCTGGACCGAGCTCAGCATGAGCCGGTGCGGCTGGATCGTCGCGTCGACGACCCCGACCGCGATCGGGTGCGGCGCCTTGCCGGCGAACTTCGGCGACCCGGGATAGAACCAGCCGTCGCAGACCTTGCCGAGATCGGCGGCGGTCCGCACCGGATAGGTGGCGCGGCGCGGGCCGGTCGGGGTAGGGCCGGCGCTGGGGGCGGACGACGCGCCGCCGAAGGGGTTGGCGGTGGGGCTCGCGTTCCGCTCGGCTCGTGCCCCGGCGGTCAGGTGGTTCCACTCGCGGCCGGCGAACCAGCCGTTGACGCCGCAGAGGAGCAGCACGGTCACGACGGAGAGGGCGATCGCCAGCCAGCGGGGCAGCCGGGCCGGGGGCGAGCCGAACGGCGGGACCGCGCCGGGCTGGGCGGCGCCGGGCTGGGTCGCGCTGGGCCGGGCCGCGCGCTCCGCCGCGCCGGGCTGGGCGGCGCTGGGCTGGGCCGTGGCGGGCTGGGCCGTGGCGGGCTGGGCCGCGCTGGGCCGCTCCGCCGCGCCGGGCTGAGCGGGCTGGGCGGCGCTGGGCCGCTCCGCCGCGCCGGGCTGGGCGGGCTGGGCGGCGCCGGGTGGGGCGGCGTCAGGGGGTGGCGTCGGGCTCTCGGGCGAAGGCTGCGCCGGCTTGGTGGCCGGCGCCCCCGTTTCGTTCATGGGACGGTCCCCGTGGTGCGGCGGCGGTGGACCGCGACTCTATCGAATGGCGGCGATCAGTAGTTACCGGCGCGTAGGAAGTAGTTGCACAATCGCCGCCAAACCGAGAGACGCGGCGGCCAGATAGATCAGTCCATGCTGGAACGCGTGGGCCGGGCCGCCGCCTAGCGCGCCGAAGAAGATCACGCCGATGATGCCGACGCCGAGCGCGTTGCCGACCTGCTGGGTGGTGGTGAGGACGCCCGCGGCCTGTCCGGCGTGGTGCGGGGTCACGCGGGCCAGCACGGTTCCCATGATCGGGGCGAGGGCCAGGCCCATGCCGAACCCGTCGACGGCCAGCACGGGTACGATCGCGCCGAGCGGCGCACCGGCCGCGACGAGCGCCAGGAGCAGGGTCAGCGCGGCCGCCCGGAGCACCGCGCCGAGCGCGATCGTCTGCCGCTCGAATCGCCGGGTGAACCGCGGCGCCAGCAGGGAGGCGGCCAGGTATCCGGCGCCGATCGGGGCGAACAGCAGGCCGGCGTGCAGGGCGTCGAGGCCGCGGCCCTGCTGCACCCACAGCGCGAAGATCAGGAAGTACGCGCCCATCGTCATCGTGAACGCGAGCTGGGCCAGCAGCCCCACGGTGACCGCCCGTTCGCGGAACAGCCCGGGGTCGATCAATGGGGTCGGGTGCGACCTGCGGGCGTACAGCAGAAGAAGCGCGACCGATGCGGCGAGCGAGACCCAGGTCCAGGCCGGCCAGCCCTGCTCGCGGCCCTCGATGAGCGGCAGCAGCAACGCCACCAGGCCCAGCGTGATCAGACCGGCGCCGCCGAGGTCGAGGCGGGTGCCGCCGGGGCGGCTCTCCGGCACGTGGCGCAGGGTCAGGGCGAACGCCGCGATGCCGATCGGCACGTTGATCAGGAAGCAGGCCCGCCAGCCGCTCCCGGCGAGGTCGGCCTCGATGAGCGCGCCGCCGACCAGCTGGCCGAAGACCGCGGCGAGGCCCATGGTCAGCGCGTAGCGGTTGATCGCCCGGGCCTGCCGCGCGCCGGTATAGGCCGTGCGGATCACGGCGAGGACCTGCGGGGTGAGCAGCGCCGCCGCGAGCCCCTGCACCACCCGGGCGGTGATCAGCGCCCCGGGACTGCCGGCCAGGCCGCAGGCGAGCGAGGCGAGCGTGAACAGCAGGAGCCCGGCCGCATAGACGCGGCGGCGGCCGAACAGGTCGCCGAGCCGGCCGCCGAGGACCAGGCCGGAGCCGTACGCGAGCCCGTACCCCGCCACGATCCACTCGATGGCGGCCGAGCCCGCGCCGAGATCGGCGCGGATGGTCGGGATGGCCACGTTGACGATGAAGAAGTCGAGGATCGTGATGAAGACGCCGGTCAGCACGGTCGGCAGGAGAAGCGGCGAGAGCGCGGCGCTTTCCGTGACGGGCGGCGTGGATAGAACGGTCGGTCTACTCATATGACCGATTAGATAGAACGATTGATCTACTGTCAACCGAGTGTCAGGATGGGGACATGCAGACGACCCGCCCCGGTCCCCGCGAGCGCCTCCTCGACGCGGCGCGCGACGTGACCTACGCCCACGGGGTGACGGTGGGCGTCGACGCGATCCTGCAGCGCGCCGACGTCGCCCGCCGCTCGCTCTACCAGCACTTTGGCGGCAAGGACGGCCTGATCGCCGAGATGCTGCGTGAGACGAGCAACGAGTACCGGTACCGCGAGACGATGGACGCGGCCGGCGACGATCCGCGCACGCGGCTGCTCGCGGTCTTCGACGAGCTCGACCGGGTGACGTCGCGGCCGGAGTTCCGCGGGTGCCGCTTCACCTCGGCCGAGCTGGCCCTGGCCGACCCCGATCACCCGGCGCACGCGGAGATCCGGGCCTACAAGGAGCGGATGCACGAGATGTTCCGGGCCGAACTGGTCCGCCTCGGCCACCCCGACCCCGACACCGGCGCGACCCAGATCCTCGTGCTGGTCGACGGGGTGCTGGCCCACGCGGTGACCCGCGCCGACTCGCACCCGGCGCTGGCGGCCAAGGGCTTGGTCGCCCTGATGCTCGACCGGCCCGGGCGGTAGGCGCCACCCGCCCGGGCCGGATCCCCCCGGAGAAGCTTCGCCCTAGAAGGGCGTCATCGTGATCGAGGCGACGCGCGGGTCGCCGTCGTGGACCAAGGACTCCTGGTGGAGTACGTCGTCGAAGGCGAACGCGTACGCCTTGCCGTCGATCATGTTGTCGTGGATGGCCTTCGCGTACACGTTGGGGGATTTGCCCTGGTAGAAATCGGCCGCGGTGCCGCTGGGCTGGGTGTCCAGGGTGCCGAGCGTGCCGCGCTGCAGGGCCGCGCAGAGGGTGCGGGCGATCGGGCCGACCACCTGGTCGTTCGGGGCGCCCAGCGCGCCGTCGCAGCCCCACACGTTCGCGGTCGACGGCCTGGTGAAGGAGGCCACCACCTTGCCGGTCGCGTCGGTGAAGCTCATGACGTCGCCGGTGGTGCGGCCGAGGAACTTGGTGTCGGGACGGTCGCCGAACGGCACCACCGTGAGGGTCCTGCTCGTGTACGCGTTCCAGGCGCTCGCGATGGACGAGTCCAGATAGGTCGGGCTCATCAGGCCGGCGTCGGCGGCCTTGCCGGGCGCGAGCACCCGCAGCACCGTGCCGTCGGAGCGGGTCACCACGCTCCGGGCGAAGTCGGGCGCGGCCTTGATGGTGTCGATCACCCGCTGCCGGCCGCCGGCCTTGAGCTCGCCGGTCGAGGTGACCGCGCCGGAGCCGCCGGTGACGCTGACGATGTGCGGCACCGCGAACATGTCGACCTGTGAGCTGTTGAGGAACAGGCCGCCGGCATCGAGAGTGAACTCGCTCCAGTCGAAGAGGATGTCGCGGTTGGGGTCGCCGCCGGCCCACGGCGCCGGCTGCACAAGCCCGTCGGTGGTGAGCCGGAAGTCCAGTTTCTGCCCGAACGACATGTACAGCCGGCCGGAGAGCCCGCGCGGGATCTTGACGGTCGTGGCGGCGCCGGTCAGCGGGATCGACACGTCGGGGGCGGGGACGGGCACGGGCGCGCCGCCGGTCCAGGCGGTGAAGGCGCCGGCCGCGTTCACGTACCCGAGCTTGCCGGTGGCCAGGTTGGTGCCCAGCACGTACAGGTAGACCGTCTCGTTCCGGCCCGTTTTGTTGTTCACGGTGACCGGCAGAAGGTCTGAAGCGGGCGGAATGTCCGCCTTGGTGGTCGGCGCGGTGGTCGTCGGCGCGGTGGTCGCCGCCGTCGTCGGGGCGGTCGTCGGCTTGACCGTGGTCGGCGCGACGGTGGTGGGCGTGGCCGTCGCGGCCACCCCGTTGCAGGACACACCGTTGAGCTTGCAGTTGACCGGCTGGCCGCCGGAGCCGACGAACCCGAAGGTCGTCGCGGCCCCGACGGCCACCGACCCGTTCCACCCCCGGTTGGCGAAGGTGACGTGTTGCCCGGACAGCGTCATCTCCGCGTCCCAGAAGCTGCCGATCGCCGCGCCCGCCGGCAGGTCGAACTCCACCTTCCAGGAGGTCATGGCGGCCGCCCCGGTGTTGCTGACGGTCACCTCGTCCTGCCAGCCGCCGCCCCAGTCGGACACCGTGCGCAGGGACGCGGTCGGTGCCGCCGCCGAGGCCGGCAGGGCTATCCAGGTCGTCGCCGCGGCCGCCACCGCGGCGACGACAGTGAGGATGAGAGTTCGTTTACGGCGCATCGGCGAGCTGCTCCAGAACGGAAAGGGGAACGGGGACCCGGTCATCCTGGAAAGCCGCGGTGAGCCGTCAACAGGTCTTTAACATTGCTTTAAGGTGCTTCTGCCCGTTTGTCGGGGGCGGGTTACCCGCGGTGCCACTTCTGGTTGGCGGTGCCGGCGCAGTCCCACGTCTGCAGGGCCGCCCCCCAGTTGCCGTTCCAGTCCTTGATGTCGACGCACTTGTTGGCCTGCGGATTCACCAGGTCGCCGGCCGCCGAGAGCACGAACTGCTGGGCCGCGTTGCCGCTGCAGGTGGCGATCTGAATGACCGCGCCGTTGGCCGTCGAGCCCCACGCCACGTCCATGCATTTGTTGTTCGACGTCTGCAGCGTGCCGTTCACGAACGTCCACTTCTGCGCGCCCGAGTTGTTGCAACCCCACATCTGCAGCGGTACGCCGTCGGAGAAGTTGGAGTTGGGCACGTCGATGCAGAGGCCGTTCCAGTCGCTGATCAGCGAGTTGGTGCTGCTCCCGCCGCCGCTCGTGGTCAGCGACAGTCCGTAGGCGCCGAGGATCTCGTTCACCGGCTGGAACCACATCGTGCCACCGGACGTGCAATTGCCGGTGCCGCCGGAGGTCACGCCCTGTGCCTGGTTGCCCGAGATCCACGAGCCGCCGGAGTCGCCCGGCTCGGCGCAGGCGTCGCTGCGGGACAGGCCGGAGACGGCGCCCTGGGCGTAGACGACGGTTTCGTTGCGGCCCAGCAGCGTGCCGCAGCGCCAGCCGGAGGTGCGGCCCGAGCGGCAGATCGAGCTGCCGATCGCGGCGTCGGCCGAGCCCGCGACGAGCACGTTGCCGCCCGCGTAGTTGTTGACCCAGGGCTGCGGGGTCCAGTTGCCGTTGGTGCGGATCCACGAGTAGTCGTTGCCCGGGAACGACGAGCCGGCGAACGTGCCCTGGCTGACGTTGTTGTAACCGAGCGTGGGGCTGCCGGCGCCACCGCAGTGGCCCGCGCTCACGAATCCGCCGGCCACCGCGAACCCGATCGAGCACAGCGTGTTGCCGTTGATCACGTACTGGTCGCCGCCGCGGATGTCGTACATCGTCCTCGGCTGTTCTGCCTGCGCCAGGACGGTGACCTCGCCGGCGCCGCTGGCCTGCGCGAACTGCCGGGCGGCGGCCTCCCGGCCGGGCTTGGCCAGCACGACGACCCGGTTCCCGGGGACGTCGACATACCAGCCGCGGACATTCGCCCCCGCCGCGTGCGACGAGTTCCGATCCAATTTCGTACGCCGGGCGGCCAGCTCCGACGCATTGACGCGCACCACTGCGGGTGTGGCGCCTTCGGCGCGTACGGCGGCCTCGTCGGAAGCGGAAGTCACGGCGACCGTGAGTTTGGTCGCTCCCGGGGGAATCCAGGCGCCCGCGAAGGCGGAGCCGAGCCGGGCCCGCAACCGGTTCTCGACGACCGGCGCCGCCGCCTCGGTGCGCAACCGCGCCGCGATCTGACCGTCGTCGAGTTTGAGGTCGCGGCGCATGGCGGCGAGCATGCCGGGCGCGATATCGAAATGCGGTGGAGCGGCCTGGGCCGGCTGTTGTGTCATGGTTGCCGCAACAACGATTGCGGCCGCGACAGCAAGCATTCTTCGGCGCATGGGGGAGTTCCTTCCGAACCGGAAAACAAGGGGATGACCTGGGAAGGAGAGCGCTCTCGAGATCGGAGTCTGTCTATGTGTGACAACGCTGTCAAGAAACCTTCCGGAAACATGCCCGAGTGACCCGTCCAACCGCCCCACCGCCACCCTTGACCGGGCTGAAGGCTGCCCGTTTGTGTGCTGGATCGCGTGCCCTCGCCGCCGTGGGTGCGCGCGTGGGAGGCTGGGTCTTTCGATGGCATGAGCGATGGGGTAACGGGGCAATGGGCATGATCAAGGTCGTCGGGCTGGTGCTTCACCCCCGGCGCGACTGCGGCTCGGCGATCGACGCCATCGTGGCCTGGGCCAACCGGCGCGAGGTGACCGTCCTCGGCCTGCACGACGAGATCAACCGGATCGACTGCGACGCCGTGCCGGTCAGCGCCGAGGAGATGGTGGAGCGGGCCGGCCTGCTGGTCAGCCTCGGCGGCGACGGCACGATGCTGCGCACGATGCGGCTGGTGGAAGGGCGCAAGACGCCGGTGCTCGGGGTCAACGTCGGCCGGCTCGGCTTCCTGGCCGAGGTCGATCTGCCCGACCTGGCCGACGCGCTCTCCGCGATCGACGAGCACCGGTTCACCATCGAGTCGCGCACCGCGGTGCGCACCGTGCTCCCGGACGGCAAGGAGGTGTCGGCCTTCAACGACATCGTCCTGGTCCGGGTGCCGGGCGACGGCCTGGCCGCGGTGGGCATCGCGGTCGAGGGCAACAACTTCGTCAACTACGCGGCCGACGCGGTCATCGTGTCGACGCCCACCGGCTCCACGGCGTACTCGTTCTCGGCCGGCGGCCCGATCGTCTCACCGAACGTCGAGGGGTTGATCGTCAGCGCCTCGGCCGCGCACTCCTCGTTCAACCGCTCGCTGATGCTCGCGCTCAGCGAGCGCCTCGAGCTCGACGTGCTGCCGACCAGCGGCCGGCTCGCCGTCGAGGTGGACGGCATCATCGAGGGCTACGTCGGCGCCGACGACAAGCTCGAGATCGAGCCGCTGCCCGCCGCCGCCCAGGTCGTCCGCCTCGGCAAGACGTCCTTCTACGAACGGGCCCGGCGCAAGCTGCGGGTCGAGGGCAGCGCCCAGGTCGGCGTGCGCGACCCCGCCGACAGCGCCGTGGTCGTCGACGCCTTCGAGCGGCAGCGGTACGAGATCCTGCTTGGCGGCGAGGTCGCCGGCGTGCTGCACTACCGCCGCCACGGCGGCCAGGTCGAGCTCATGCACACCGAGATCGAGCAGTCGTTCTCCGGGCAGGGGCTGGCCGGCCGGCTCGCCTCCGCCGCCCTCGAGGACGCCCGCTCCCGCGCCACTCCGGTCGTCGCCACCTGCCCGTTCGTCAACAGCTACCTCGAACGCCACCCGGAATACTCCGACCTGCTCTCAGATGGGGTTTGACACATGGGGCATCCCACCATCCTGACCGTCGACGACGATCCTTCGGTGTCCCGGGCGATCGCGCGCGACCTGCGCCGGAAGTACGGCGAGGAATACCGCGTCCTGCGGGCCTCCTCGGCGGCCGAGGCCCTGGACGCGCTGCGTGAGCTCAAGCTGCGCGGCGGCCGGGTCGCCGTGCTGCTCGCCGACTACCGGATGCCGCAGATGAACGGCATCGAGTTCCTGGAGCAGGCGATGGACCTGTTTCCCAACGCGCGCCGGGCGCTGCTGACCGCGTACGCGGACACCGACGCGGCCATCCAGGCGATCAACCTGGTCGACGTCGATCACTACCTGCTCAAGCCGTGGGACCCGCCCGAGGAGAAGCTCTACCCGGTGCTCGACGCGCTGCTCGACGCGTGGCAGGCCACCGGTGACCACGAGATCGAGGACATCCGGGTCGTCGGGCACCGCTGGTCGGAGCCGTCGTACCAGATCCGCGACTTCCTGGCCCGCAACCTTGTCCCGTACCGCTGGCTCGGCGCCGACGATCCGGAGGGACGCCGCCTGCTGGAGGCGGCGGGGGTGGGCCCCGAGGCCGTTCCGCTGGTCGTCACCGCGGACGGCCGGGCGATGTCCCAGCCGAGCACCACCGAGGTGGCCGAGGCCGCCGGGCTCGCGGTCACCCCCGGGCGCGACTTCTACGACCTGATCATCGTGGGCGGCGGCCCGGCCGGGCTCGGCGCGGCCGTCTACGGCGCCTCCGAGGGGCTCAAGACGCTGCTGGTCGAGCGCTCGGCGGTCGGCGGGCAGGCCGGGCAGAGCTCCCGCATCGAGAACTACCTGGGCTTCCCCGACGGGATCTCCGGCGCGCAGCTGACCGACCGGGCGCGGCGGCAGGCCGGCAAGTTCGAGGCCGAGGTGCTCAACACCCGCGAGGTCACCGGCCTGCGGCTGGACGGCTCGGCCCGCACGCTGACCTTCGCCGACGGCGGCGAGATCTCCGCACACTCGGTCGTGCTCGCCACCGGCGTCGCGTACCGCCCGCTCACGGCCGAGGGTGTCGCGCGACTCACAGGCTCGGGCGTGTACTACGGCTCGGCGTCGACCGAGGGGCCGGCCTGCGCCGGCGCCGACGTGTTCATCGTGGGCGGCGCGAACTCGGCCGGCCAGGCGGCGCTGTTCTTCTCCCGGTACGCCCGGCGGGTCACCCTGCTGGTTCGCGGCGACTCGCTCGAGTCGAGCATGTCGTACTACCTGATCCAGCAGCTCAACCGCACCGAGAACGTCCAGGTACGCACGCAGTGCGAGGTGATCGGCGCACACGGCGACGGCCACCTCCAGGCGATCACCATCTGCGAGAACAAGGGCTCCCTCGAGACCACGGTCGAGTGCGGCGCGCTGTTCATCTTCATCGGCGCCGAGCCGCGGACCGACTGGCTCGGCGAGACCGTGGCCCGCGACGAGCGGGGCTTCGTCTTCACCGGCCCCGATCTGCTGGCGAACGGATCCCGTCCGAAGGGATGGGATCGGGACCGCGATCCGTTCTACCTGGAGTGCAGTGTTCCCGGCATCTTTGCCGCCGGCGACGTCCGGGCCAACTCGGTGAAACGGGTGGCCTCGGCGGTCGGCGAGGGCGCGATGGCCGTCACGCTGGTCCATCGTTACCTGGAGGCCCAATGATGTCCGAGCCGGCAATGACTACCGCTTTGACTCTCGTCCCGTGTGAGCCCGGCGCGCTCACCCCCGATGAGCTGCGCACGCTGTTCCTGTTCGAGAAGCTCACCGACGAGCAGCTCGCCTGGATCGCCGCGCACGGCTGCACCATGCACATGCCGGCCGGCGGCGTCGTGATCCGCGAGGGCGACGTGGCCGACCAGTTCTTCGTGCTGCTCAGCGGCACGATCGCGCTGACCCGCAAGGTCGGCCAGGACGACGTCGAGACCACCCGCACCGAGCAGCGCGGCGTGTACATGGGCGCCACGCAGTCCTACCTGCGCGACGACGGCGTACCGCGCAAGTACATGGCGACCATGCGCGCGCTCGACGACAGCGACTTCTTCGTGATGTCGGCCGCCGACTTCAGCCACATGATGCGCGAGTGGTTCCCGATGGCGATCCACCTGCTCGAGGGCCTGGCCCTGGGCATGCGCTCGACGGCCGCGGCGATCAGCGAGCGGCAGCGGCTGACCGCGCTCGGCGCGCTCTCGGCCGGCCTCATGCACGAGCTGAACAACCCGGCCGCGGCCGCCTCCCGGGCCACCGCCTCGCTGCGCCAGCGGGTCGCCGGCATGCGGCACAAGCTCGGCATGCTCGCGGGCGGCAAGGTGCCGGCCGACCGGCTCGAGGCGCTGGTCGAGCTGCAGGAGGACGTGATCGAGCGGGCCGCCAAGGCGCCCGTGCTGACCGCCCTGCAGACCGCCGACCTCGAGGACGAGCTCGGCGAGTGGATGGAGGAGCACAGCATCACCGGCGGCTGGGACCTCGCCGCCGTCTTCGCCCAGGGCGGGCTCGACATCGACTGCCTCAACGAGATCGAGACCCGGGTCGGCGCGCCCGAGCTGCTCGACCAGGCGATCCACTGGCTCGGGTACGCGCTGGAGACCGAGCAGCTGATGACCGACATCGAGGACGCCACCGGCCGGGTCTCGTCGCTGGTCAACGCCGCGAAGCAGTACTCGCAGATGGACCGGGCCGCGCACCAGTGGATCGACGTGCACGGGGGCCTCGACAGCACGCTGGTCATGCTCCAGCACAAGATCGGCAGCGGCATCAAGGTGGTCAAGGACTACGACCGCACGCTGCCCCAGATCCCGGCCCACCCGGCCGAGCTCAACCAGGTCTGGACCAACCTGATCGACAACGCCGTCCAGGCCATGAACGGGGTTGGCACACTGACGATCCGGACGTACCGCGAGGACGACAACGTGATCGTCTCGATCGGCGACACCGGCCCGGGCGTGCCCGACGACATCAAGAAGCGGGTCTTCGAGCCGTTCTTCACCACCAAGCCGGTCGGCCAGGGCACCGGCCTCGGCCTGGACATCTCCTACCGGATCGTGGTCAACGGGCACGGCGGCGACATCGTGCTCGACTCCAAGCCGGGCGACACGAGATTCAAGGTGCGACTGCCGGTGGCCGAGCCCGCCTCGGCCTGACATCGGCGTCGCTGTATTGGTTGCGGCGGGGTGGGCGCGGGTACGTTCTTCGGCGATGTCTCAGCCCACTCTCGCCCATCCGTCGCGCCGGCGGATCCTCCTCGTCCTCGGTGCCGTCGTTCTGGTCCTCGCCGCCGTCAACGTCGCCGACAAGTACGGCCCCCACCACACCGGCCTGATCGCCGGCCCGACCGTGGCGATCGCGCTGGTGCTGCTCGCCCGGCGCGCGGGGCTCACGTGGCACGACCTGGGCCTGTCGAAACGGACCCTGCTCCCCGGCCTGAAGTACGCGGTCGGCGCCGTCGCCGCGGTCGCGATCGTCTACACGATCGGCATCGCGCTGCCGCTGACCCGGCCCGCGTTCCACGACGTCCGGTACCACCTGCACCTGAGCGCGGCCCTGATGACCGCCTTCATCGTCGTGCCGCTGGGGACGGTCCTGCTGGAGGAGGTCGCGTTCCGCGGCGTGCTGCTCGGCCTGGTCCGGCGGCACCGGGGCGCCACCTGGGCGAGCATCACGTCGTCGGTCCTGTTCGGTCTGTGGCACATCCTGCCGTCGTTGCGCCTCGGCCACGCCAACCAGGCGGTCGGCGCGGTGCTGGGCACCGACCTGGCCGGAACTGTGCTGACCGTGGGGTGCGTGGTCGCCTTCACGGCATTGGCCGGAGCGCTGCTCTGCGAGCTTCGCCGGCGCAGCGGCAGCCTGCTGGCCTCGGCCGCCCTGCACTGGGCGACCAACGGCATGGGCCTGCTCTTCGCCGCCGCGCTGGCGACGGTCCGATTCGCCTAAATTCGGTCGACAGCTTGTGCCCGGCCCGCGAGGCTGGGCGGCGTGCGACAGGATGAGATCTGGGACGCCGACGCGGCCCGGCGCTACGACACCCCCGGCACCGGCATGTTCTCGCCTGACGTGCTGGGCCCGACCGTCGACCGGCTCGCGGCGCTGGCCGGGGGCGGGCGAGCGCTCGAGTTCGCGATCGGTACCGGGCGGGTGGCCATTCCGCTGCATGAGCGCGGCGTGCCGGTCACCGGCATCGAGCTGTCCACCGCGATGATCGATCAGCTGCGCACCAAGATCTCTGACGATGAGCTCCCGGTCGTCACCGGCGACATGGCCACGGCCACTGCGCCGGGCCGGTTCACGGTGGCGTACCTGGTCTTCAACACGATCGCCAACCTGCTCACCCAGCGCGAGCAGGTGGCCTGCTTCCGCAACGCGGCCCGGCATCTCGAGCCCGGCGGATCGTTCGTGATCGAGCTGTGGGTGCCCGAGCTGCGCAAGCTCCCGCCCGGGGTCGGCGCCACGGTCTTCACGACCGAGCCGGGTTACCTCGGCATCGACACGTACGACGTCCTCGACCAGCGGGTGGTGTCGCACCACTTCCGCTTCGACCCCGACGGCGGGCGCGACGCCCGGGTCTACCGCACCCCGCACCGCTACATCTGGCCGTCCGAACTGGACCTCATGGCACAGCTGGCCGGTTTCGAGCTGGAGTCGCGCCACGCCGACTGGTCGGGCGCGCCGTTCACGGCCGAGTCGCGCTCGCACGTGTCGGTGTACCGCCTGCCGAACGCGGGCTGACCAGCTCGCCGGTCGGCCAGTCAGCCGGCCGCCAGCAGGCTGACCAGCTCGTCGATCAGCGCGTCGTCGATCGGTTCCCGGGTGGCGAGCACGCGGTACCAGATAAGGCCGAAGACGAGGTCGGCGACCGTGCCGGGTCGCGGGTCCGGTGGCAGGTCGCCGCGGGTCCGGGCCCGTTCGACGAGTACGCCGAGCGCCTCCCGCCGCCGCTCGAGGAACCCGGTGCGGAACCGCTCGCCGAACGCCGGATTGATCTGCGCCTCGGCCATCAGCGCGCGCAGCACCTCGATCACCTGCGGCTTACGCCCGAGCGCGAAGCTCGCGGCGAGGAACGCCCGCAGGTCGGCCGGGTAGCTCCCCTCGTCGGGGATCGGTATGTGCAGGTCGGCCTTGGCCGCCAGCGCCTCCAGCAGCACGTCGGCCTTCGACGGCCACCAGCGGTAGATCGTCTGCTTCCCGGTGCCGGACCGGGCCGCGATCCCCTCGATGCTGAGCCCCGCATAGCCGACCTCGCCGACCAGATCGGCCGCGGCCGACAGGATGGCCTGGCGACTTTCCTCACTGCGCTTGCGCCCTGGGCGTATCACGGGGCCCATGCTAGCGTAAAAACGAACCGAGACGGACCGGTTCGAAATAGGGAGGACAAGTCATGACCGACCACACCGCTTTGGTCGTCGGGGGCACCTCGGGCATCGGGCTGGCCACCGCCCGTCTGCTCGCCCGGCGCGCCACCGTGCACGTCGTCGGCCGCACCGAGCGGCCGATCGACCCCGAGCTGATCCCACACTGGGCCGACGGCGGCGACCCCGGCCAGATCGGCGCCGTCGTCGACAAGATCGGGCAGATCGACTGGCTGGTCGTGTCCCTGAGCGGGGCCGAGGGCGCTGGGCCGATCGCTGAGCTCGACGTGGCCATGCTGCGGCGAGCCTTCGACGCCAAGTTCTGGGCGCACCTGACCACCGTGCGGGCCGCGCTGCCGCACCTCGCGCCGACCGGCTCGATCACGCTGATCGGCGCCGTCTCCGCCCGGGCCGCGATGCCCGGCACCGCGGGCCTCGCCGCGATCAACGGGGCCGTCGAGGCGCTGGTCAAGCCGCTCGCCAACGAGCTGGCCCCGATCCGGGTCAACGGCGTCTCGCCCGGCCTGGTCGACACGCCCTGGTGGAACGGCTTCCCACCGGAGCAGCGCGAGGCCTACTTCGCGCAGATGGCCTCGCGGCTGCCGACCCGCCGCGTGGCCACCGCCGAGGATGTCGCCGAGGTGGTCGCCCTGGCCGCCACAAATCCAAACCTCACCGGCACCGTCCTGGAGGCGGACGGCGGCGCCCGCATCGCGGCCCTGACCTGACATGGCCCGGCCCTCCCCGGCACACCGTTCGCCGAGGAGGGCCGGGGCTCAGACCAGGGCGGGGTCGGGGAACAGGGTGATCGCCACGATTCCGTCGTGAGTCAAGGACAAGACCGCTATCCCGTACGCCTGGCCGCCCCACCACGTGGCTGTCGCGAGCTGGCCGTTGACGACGACCGGCGTCATCCGCCAGTCGCCGGGAGCGCCCATCGACGGCACCGCGAACTGCAGGCACGCGTCCCGCCCGGATGCCCAGACGGCCGAGCCGGCCTGCTCGATCGAGGCGTCGGCCCGCAGGAGATTCTTGAAGGCGACCGGGTCGGCCGCCTCCCACGCGGCCATGTAGCGGTCGAGCAACTCCCGCGCCCGCGGGTCGTCCGGCTCCAGCAGGTCGTCGCGCCGGGGCGCCACCTCGCCGAGCCGCTGCCGGGCCCGCTGCAGCGCGCTCTTCACGGCCGGTACCGACAGGTCGAGGATCTCCCCGGTCTCGGCGGCCGAGAAGGCGAGCACCTCGCGGAGCAGCAGCACGGCCCGCTGCTTCGGCGGCAGGTACTGCAGGCCGGCGATGAACGCGAGCCGCACGCTCTCCCGCTCGGTGACCGAGTCGGCCGGGTCGGCGGCGTCGGCCGGGAACGGGCCGATCCACCCGTCGGCGCCGTCGGCCCCGGAGGGCAGCGCCCGCCGGCCGCGCCCGTCGAGCGCGGTGAGGCAGGCGTTGGTGGCGATCCGGTAGAGCCAGGTGCGCACCGACGACCGGCTGGCGAACCCGTCCCACCCCCGCAGCGCGCGCAGGTAGGTCTCCTGCACGACGTCCTCGGCCTCGTCCCGCGCCCCGAGCATCCGGTACGCGTGCGCGAGCAGTCCCCGTCGCTCCCGCTCGAAGGCGTCGGTCAGAGTCCCAGCTTCGGCCGTGTCCACGCCGCGAACCTCCCGATCGCCTCGTCGGCCTCGGCCGAGTATCCGGCCGCCATCTGGAAAGTGTGCAGCCGGCCCGGAAACACGTCGAGCCGAGCCTCGACGCCGGCGTCCGCCGCCAGCTTGGTCAGTAGCTCCGCGTCGCCGAGCGGCCCCTCGGCCCCGCCCGCCTGGGTGAAGATCGGCGGCAGGCCGCTCAGGTCGGCGTGCAGGGCGTTCACCGCCGGGTCGGTCCCGCTCACCCCGTCCGGGACGTACGCGTCGATCAGTGCCTGGATCATCCGGCGGGTGAAGACGAGGTCGGTGGCGGCGTTCGTGTCGTAGGTGGTCGCGGCCAGCGGCCGGTCCATGTCGAGCCAGGGCGAGATCAGCAGCAGCGCCTCGGCCCCGGGCTCCCGCAGCGCGGTGTGCACGGCCAGCCCGGCGCCGCACGAGTCCCCGGCCAGGACGGTGCGCAGGCCCTGGTCCCGCACCCACCGGTACGCCGCGACGACGTCGTCGATCTGCGCCGGGTAGGTGAAGGCGGGCGTGTGCCGGTAGGTGGTGAGCAGCACCGGCACGCCGACCGCCTTGGCCAGGTGGCCGTACATCTTGCGGTGGCTGTAGAGCGAGCCGCCGACGAACCCGCCGCCGTGAATGGCGACGATGGCCCGGTCCGGCGCCGCGACGTGCGGCCGCAGCCACATGGCCGGCACCCCGTTCGCCGAGACCTCCAGATAGTCGACCTCGCGCGGCTCGGCGGTCACGTCGCCCCAGTGGTCGTCGCCCTGGCCGTGGCCGGCGTGCCATTCCGCGTACATCTTCTCGATGGAATCCATGCGGGTGCAGACCGCCGGGCTCGGCCAAAGGAATCGGTGTCACGCGCCATAGCCGCCGAAGCCCCGCTCCAGCAGCGCGAACGCCTCGTCGGTGGAGCGGGCCATCCGCTCGGCCAGCCCTTCCGGGATCTCGTCGGCCAGCACCGCCTCGCGCACCTGCATGACGAGCGCCCGCTGCACGGCGACCAGGGCGTGCGCCACCACGCGGGCGGTCAGCAATTCCTGGGCAGTGCCGCCGCTCTCGCCGCCGAGTCCGGCGGCGAGCCGCTCGGCCGTACGGGTCAGGGAGATCTGCTCCCGGCCCTGCAGCGCCGGGCTCTCGGCCACCACGCGGTTCACGGTGCGCAGCCGGTCGAGCGCCTGCGGGTCGCCGTCGAGCTGCCGGACGAGCCCGCCCTGGGCCAGGAGCATCCGCCGGTACGCGGCCGTCACCGACTCGCCGGTGGGCCGGTCGAGCACGCCCTGGACCAGGCGCTCGCCCAACTCGTCGAGGCGGAAGAAGAAGAGATCTTCCTTGGTGGCGAAGTAGTTGAACACCGTGGCCTCGGCGACCTGGGCCGTGCGCGCGATCTCGGCGACGGTGACCCGGGCGAAACCCTGGTCGGCGATGAGCGCCCACGCGGTGTCGGCGATGTGCCGCCGGGTGCGCTCCTTCTTCTCCTCGCGCAGGCCCACTGCGTACTCCGATCCCAGGGGGTTGATTTTAGAGTTGCTCTAAAGATAGAGTAACTCTATGAATATTGCCAACAGCGCCACCATCGACGACTTGCAGGAGCGGGTCAACAAGGCACTGCTCAGCGGAGACTGGCACACGCTGAGCGATCTCGTCGCGCCGGATGCCCTCATCACCGGCCCGCGCGGCTACATCATCGACCGGGACAAGTGGATCGAAGTGCACCGCGAGGAGGCGTACGAGCAGGTGCGGCTCGATGTGGTGGAGTCGGCCGTGCACGCGTACGACGCCGCCGGTGTCCGGTTCGACCTGGTCGAGTCGGAGTGCCTCTACCACGGCGAGACGATCAAGGGACGGTTCCGGGTCAGCCAGGCCTGGGCGACCGCCGCCGGCCGGTGGCAGCTCGCCTCCGTGCAGTACACGACGGCGGCGGACTGAGCCATGGAGATCAGCGCCGGCATCACGTCGTACCCGTCGGGCGGCGAAGCGGCGGCCCTGACCGACCTCGGCCAGGCCGCCGACGAGCTGGGCCTGCACACCCTGTGGGCCACCGACCACCTCGTCCAGGCCGACCCCGCGGCCTCGCCCACCGATCCGATGTTCGAGGCCTACGCGGTGCTCTCGTTCCTGGCCGCGACCACCCGCCGGGTGCGGCTCGGCGCGATGGTCAGCCCGGTGACGTTCCGGCCGCCGGCCCTGCTGATCAAGACGGTCACGTCCCTCGACGTGCTCTCCGGCGGGCGGGCCTGGCTCGGCCTGGGCGCCGGGTACCAGGAGGCCGAGGCGCGGGAGATGGGCCTGCCGCTGCCGCCACCGCCGGAGCGTTACGAGCACCTCACCGACACCCTCCGGCTCGCCGATCAGATGTGGCGCGGCGACACCGCGCCGTTCCACGGGCTCCGCAACCGGCTCGAACGCCCGATGAGCAGCCCGCAACCGGTCACGAAGCCGCGGCCACCGATCATCATCGGCGGCGCCGGCGAGCGCCGGACGCTGCGGCTGGTCGCCGAGTACGCCGATGCGTGCAACCTCTTCGACATCCCGGACGAGGGCGCCACGATCCGCCGCAAGCTGGCCGTGCTCCGCGACCACTGCGCGGCGGTCGGGCGGGATTATTCGACCATCGTCAAGACCGTGAGCACGGCGCTCGGCGACGGCGAGCCGCCGGCCCGCTTCGCCGAGCGCTGCGCGGTGCTCCGGTCGTACGGAATCGATCATGTTGTGGTCATCACGCGCGGCCGCCCGATCACCGTCGCCGATCTGGGGCGACTCGCCGACGCCGTCGCGCTCTGACCCCTCAGCCGTTCGGGCGGTTCTCGAGTGCCTGCAGCGACCAGCTGTTGCCGTCCGGGTCCTTGAAGTGGACGAAGTTTCCCCACGGCTGGGGATCGACCTCGCCGGCCTCGACGCCGGCCTCCACGAGCTGTTTGCGGGCGGCGTGGGCGTCGGCGACCACGACCTGGATCTCCTGGGTGCCCGGCGTCTTCTCGGTGATGCCCTTGCCGACGACGATGGAGCAGGCCGAGCCGGGCGGCGTGAGTTGCACGAAGCGCAGCCCCGGATGCACTTCGTGGTCGTGGTCGGCATTGAAGCCGATCCGCTCGTAGAACGCCTTGGCGCGGTCGACGTCGGTCACCGGCACGGGGATGAGCTCGATTTTCCACGTTGCTGTCATGGGAACCATCCTTGTCGCCATTGCGGTCAGAACCTGACCGCTTGCTTTACGGGTGGTCGAGGGCCTTGGCCAGATCGACGCCGTCCACGCGGGACCCGATCATCGACCGGAATTGCGGGCAGGCCTGGTAGTCGTCGTGCTCGCAACGCAGCCCGTGCTGCAGCAGTTTCTCGGACAACTGCAGCCGGGCGATGCGCTCCTGGACCCGGGCCAGCTGAGCCTGGAGCTTGGCCCGGCGGGCGGCGGGGGTCGGCGCGGTGAACAGCTCGCGCAGCTCGTCGAGGGTGAAGCCGGCGTCCTTGCAGATGAGGATCTCGGCGACCCGGGAGATGTCGGCCTCGGTGTAGACGCGGCGGGACGCCACGCGCCGGTCGGGGGCGAGCAGGCCCATGTCCTCCCAGTGGCGCAGCACGTGGGTGGCCAGGCCGAAGCGGGACGCCAGCTCGCCGATCGCGTACTCCATCGGGCTCACCGTAACCCCCTCGACTTCCGGGCGGTTGACTTCAGGCCGACCTTAAGTCGCATGCTCGGCGCATGGCTGAGACGCACAGTGCCTACACGGACTCGACCACGCTGATCCGCGCGCTCGACGCGGCCGAGAACCTGCCCGGGGCGGTGGCCCTGCGCGAGCGCGGCTACGACCTGCTGCGGCCGGGAGCGGGCGACACCGTGATCGACGTGGGATGCGGGACGGGCCGGGCGGTGGCCGAGCTGGCCGAGCGCGGAGCGCGCGCCCTCGGCGTGGACCTCGACCCGGAGATGCTGGCCGCGGCGCAGGCCCGGTTCCCCGGGATCGACGTACGGTCGGCGGACGCCACCGATCTGCCGCTGGGGGACGGGGAGGCCCGGGGATATCGGGCGGACAAGGTGTTCCACATCCTGCCCGAGCCCGACAAGGCGCTGGCCGAGGCGCGGCGGGTGCTCGCGCCGGGCGGGCGGATCGTGCTGGTCGGGCAGGACTGGGACACGATGGTCGTCGACTCGGCGCTGGGCGAGCTGACCCGGCGGATCGTGGTCGCGCGGGCCGACACCGTCCCGCACCCGCGGATCGCGCGCGGCTATCGCAACCTGCTGCTCGACGGTGGCTTCCGCGACGTGACGTTCGAGGTGCACACGGCGGTCTTCACCGACGCGTCGACGCTGCCGCTGCTGGCCAAGCACGCCGACGTGGCCCGGCAGACCGGGGCCATCACCGGAGAGGAGGCCGAGGCGTGGACGGGCGAACAGGGGCGCCGGGCCGAGGGTGGGCGGCTCATGCTGGCCATCCCCATGTTCCTGGCCTCGGGGGTTCGCTGACCTAGCGCTCGGCGACGGCTACGTGGCTGTTACGCAGGGAAAAGCGCTGACCCAGTCGTACACCGAGAGCCGTCGCCGTGGTGAGCAGGTCCTGGTCGTCGCGGACGGCGAAGCCGTGCAGGGCCAGCAGGCGGGACATATCCGGCGGCGACCAGGTGGAGAGCCACGGCTCGGCGGCCCACGGATTGTTCCGGCCGGCGAGCTTGCCGAGGACCGCGCGGACCAGCCCGCCGAGCGCGGCCGGCAGCTGATAGTTGACGATCAGGCGGCTGCCGGAGGCGGAGCGGGCGGCGAGCGCGGCCACGGTCGCGGTGACCTCGGGACGCGTGAGGTAGGGGACCACGCCCTCCCAGATCCAGGTGGTCGGCCGGTCGGCGCGGTGACCGGCCGCCTCGAGCGCGTCGGTGAGCACGTCCCGGGCGAAATCGACCGGCACGAACGTCGGCGGGGTTCCGGGCAGGCTCGCGGCGCGCTCGCGTTTCTCCTGCTGCGAGGCGGGGTGGTCGAGTTCGTAGAAGGCCGTGCCGGGCAGGTCGAGGCGCCAGGCCCGGCCGTCCAGTCCCGCGCCGAGGATGACCACCTGGGTCGCCCCGCCCGCCCGGACCGCGTCGTCGATCGTCACCGTCCGCGGGACGACGATGTCGGCCGAGCTCCGGATCATCTCGTACGCGAACCGCTCGCTCATCGATTTCGGGGGCCGCTCGTCGCGTACATGCTGAACCTCGGCCCGCTCGTCCGGCCGCAGCAGCGGCATCGCCGTCGGATCGGCGAAGCGGTCGGGCGCGATCCGGCCGTGCGCCACCGCCCGGCCCTGGCACACCAGCACCGCGGTGCGGCTCGCGCGACGCTCGGGCATGCGCTCGCTGTTCCCTTCGGTTCGGGGCGCAAACAGTCTGGCAGGTGACCAGCGGCACGTGTGGTCTTGGCCGCGATGCGTTGTTCCGGGCGGGAGCGCGGAGAAGTGTTGTTCGCGTACGTGTTCAAAGCGAACGGAAGGCGAGCGATGCCCCTGCGACCCGGCCGGCGGGCCTGGGCGGTGTGGGCCGTCGGGCTCGCCGCGTACATCACGGCCGTGCTGCACCGCACCTCGCTGGGGGTCGCGGGCCTCGACGCGCAGGACCGCTTCCACATCGGGGCCGGTGCGCTCGCCTCCTTCGCGGTGCTCCAACTTCTCGTGTACGCGGGACTCCAGGTGCCGGTGGGGCTGCTGCTCGACCGGTTCGGGTCGCTGCGGCTCGTCGTCTGCGGCGGACTGGTCATGGCGCTCGGCCAGGGACTGATGGCCACGGCGCACGGCGTCGAGGGCGCGGTCCTGGCCCGGGTGCTGGTCGGCGCCGGGGACGCGATGACGTTCATCAGCGTGCTGCGGCTCGTCCCGCACTGGTTCCCGGCGCGGCGCGTCCCGGTCGTCACGCAGTTGACCGGGCTCGTCGGGCAGGCCGGGCAGGTGCTCTCCGCCGTACCGCTGGCGGCCTTGCTGGCCGGACCCGGCTGGACCACCGCGTTCCTCGGTGCGGCGGGCACCGGCGTGCTGATCGCCACCGTGGCGCTGGTCGCGCTGCGGGACACGCCGGAGCGGAAGATCTCCACCGGCCCCCCGATCACGATGCGGCAACTCGGCACCGACCTGGCCGGTGCGTGGCGGCACCCGGGCACGCGGCTCGGGCTGTGGTCGCACTTCACGACGCAGTTCACCGGGACGGTCTTCGCGCTGATGTGGGGCTTTCCGTTCCTCATCGCCGGCGAGGGGCTCGACCGGGAGACCGCGAGCACGCTGCTGACGCTCTTCGTGCTGACCGGCATGGCCGCCGGGCCGGTGATCGGGGTGCTCGTGCAGCGCCACCCGTTGCGCCGGTCGTGGCTGGTGCTCGCGATCATCGGGGTGAACGCGGGGGCGTGGGGCCTGGTGCTCGCCTGGCCGGGACGCGCGCCGCTGCCGGTGCTCGTGCTGCTGGTGATCGCGCTCGGCACCGGCGGACCGGGCTCGATGATCGGCTTCGACTACGCGCGGACGTTCAACCCGCCCAGCCGGCTCGGCACCGCGACCGGCGTGGTCAACGTCGGCGGCTTCGTGGCATCGCTGGTGACCATCGAGATCGTCGGGCTGATCCTGGACGCGCGGACCGGCGGCGGCAACGACTACGGCATCGACGACTTCAAGATCGCGATGAGCGTGCAATATCTCATCTTCGCGGTCGGGCTCGTGGCGATTCTGCGTAACCGCAGGCTGGCCCGGCGGCGTCTGGCGGACGAGGGGATAGTCGTGCGACCGCTGCGCGAGGTGCTGGCCGAGCGGCGGGGTTTAGCGGCGGAGCGAGCGGTAAAGGCCAAGCCGTGACCGTCGAACCCGAACAGGGACTGAGGAGGACATGACCGAGCACCAACCAGACCGAGTCTGGTCCGGCATCGACATTCCGAAGACTATTGCCGGTGTGCTGGCCGCGCTCTCGGCCGCCGTGGTCGGCTCGTATCTCGGCGTGGCGGGGACGCTGGCCGGGGCGGCCGTCGCGAGTGTGATCGGCTCGGTGGGCACCGAGGTGTACCACCGGTCGATCCGGAAGGGGCGGCAGAAACTGCAGGGGACGTTCACGGCGGCGCCGGCCGCGGTGGGTACGCCTCCGGTGGTCGGCGCCATGGACACGACCGTCGCACTGCCCGCCATGAACGCCTCCGGGCCGGCGAGGGGGTCGGCGCGGGCTTACGGTACGACGAGCGCGTCCGGGCAGACGAGCCCCTTCGTGCCGGCTGACCACTTCGGGCCGACGGGCATGGCCGGGCCGGGGAAAACCGCCGGGCCGGGGAAAACCGCCGGGCCGGGGAAAACCGCCGGGCCGGGGAACACCGCCGGGCCGCGCAAGCTCCGCTGGGGGCGGATCGCCGCGGTGGCGGGCGCCTTGTTCATGCTGGCCATGGGGACGCTGACCGTCGCCGAACTGGCGTCGGGCCGGTCGATCGCCGACGCCACCCGAGGCGGCGCCGGCGACCACTCCACCATTTCCAGCATTTTTAGGGATAAAAGCGGCAAGTCGGTGAAGTCGACGCCGACGGAGTCGCCGAGCGAGCAGCCGACGACGACGGAGTCGCCGAACCCCACCGAGACGCCGACCGGGGGAGCGACCACCCAGGCGCCCGCCGGAAACAGCGGCACCACCGCGCCCGAGACGGCCGGCACCGGTGACCCCGGCGCCACCACCGACCCCGCAAGCACAGGCGGCGCCACCGACGGCGGGACCGGCGGCGGCGTCGGCAGCAGCTCTGGGACCGGCACAACCGGCACCACCGGCGCCGGCAACTGACGCGGGCGCGGATACTCGGTACCCGAGCCAACGGGACGGAGTAAACACCAGCATGGACGCCAAGGACATCCTGACCGACGCCTTCGGGCGCATTCCCGACCTCGTGCACGGCGCCGTGCGCGACCTCACCCCCGAGCAGCTGCGGTGGGCGCCCACGCCCGGCGCCAACTCGATCGGCTGGCTGATCTGGCACCTCACCCGGGTGCAGGACGACCATCTGGCCGACGCGATGGGCGAGGAGCAGATCTACGTGACCGGCGACTGGGCCTCTCGCTTCGGACTGAAGGCCGATCCGTCGGACACCGGTTACGGCCACAACGCGGCCCAGGTCGCCGTCGTGATCCCGGAGAGCGCGGACGCCCTGGAGGAGTATTACCGGGCCGTCCACGAGCGCACGATGGCGTTCGTCGCCGGTCTCACCGACGCCGACCTCGACCGGGTCGTGGACACGGCCTGGGAGCCGCCGGTGACGCTGGGCGTGCGCCTGGTGAGCGTGGTCGACGACGACGCTCAGCACGCCGGCCAGGCGGCCTACCTGCGAGGACTGCTCTAGTCGGCCTCGACGACAACTTCCGCGTCCGGCGCGAGGAACGAGGTGAGTGCCGCGGCTTCCGCCACGAGCGCGTCCAGCTCGATCGGCGCGTACGCGCGGAGCCGGAGCTTTTTCTCGCGGAGCTCCCAGGTCCCCTCCCAGCGGCCGTCCACCAGGAATGTCCCGGTGGTCGCGCCGTTGCCGGGTGGCAGCGGGACGGGCCGCCCGTGCGGATTGAAGCGACCGCGATCCCGGTGGGCGAGCAGCAGGTTGTCGTACTCGGGCAGGAAGCGCGGCGGTGCCGGCACGTCCTCGTCCGGGCGGGGCGCGCCGGGCAGGTCGTACAGGATCTGGCCGGTCTCGGAGCGGAAGGTCACCAGCGGAAGCCGTGCCACGACCTCGGCCAGCCGGGTCAGGCCCGACCACATCTGCAGGTCGGCGACGCTGGCCGGCCCGAACGCGCCGAGCGCGCGCAACACCAGGCCGTCGAGCGGGGTGGTGCGCAGCGGCTCGCCGAGCCAGGTCTCGACCGGTGCCCAGGCGGCCGGGCCGGTGCGCCCCCACAGCCCGCGCGGCGGCACCTGGCAGGTCGGGACCTCGCGGGCGGCGGCGAAGGCCAGCGCGCTCGGATCGTCGTCCGGCCAGCGCTCGGCGAGCAGACGGCCCAGCTCGGAGCGGACGAGCGGCTTCTCGGCCAGCAGCCGCCTGGCCTGCGCGCCGACCTCGGCCGGGTCGGCTGAGAGCCCGCGGATCAACGGGGCGATCGCGGCCGTGTGCCGGCCCCGGAAGTGGGCGTGCCAGTCGAGGCAGTCCCGGGCGCTCACCAGGTGGACGGTCGCTCGCATGAGGTGCGTCCGCACGGCGCGGCGTTCCTCGATCAGCTTCGACAATTCCTCCGGTACGAAGTGGAGCAGGCGCGTCCAGAGGCCGACGTAAGGTGCCAGCGGGGCCTGGGCCTGCATGCCGCCGAGGTGCTCGATGGCCGCGAGCGGATCGATCTCCGCACGTGACAGCAGGTGTTGCCGGGCGAGGGTGGCCCGGTTGAGCGCGCGCGTGCTCAGCGTGGTCATGCGTTCAGGCTATCGGCCAATGCGGTCAGAACCCGTCCGCAATCGGGTCGCCCGGAGCCGCCCATGCACACACCCTGTAACCTCGGGCCGGTTCCGAAGCAGCTTTTCGCGGAGGTCTTTTGATGAGCAGTGTGGTGGTCGTCACCGGGTCGGCCGGCCTGATCGGCTCCGAGTCGGTCCGGCACTTCGCCGGCCTCGGCATGGACGTCGTCGGCATCGACAACGACATGCGCGGCTATTTCTTCGGCAAGGACGGCTCCACCAAGTGGAACCTGGACCGGCTGACGAAGGAGGTCGGCGAGCGGTACACCCACCACGACATCGACATCCGCGACCGGGACGGGCTGCTGAAGCTCTTCGCCGCGCTCGGCAAGAACGTCGGCCTGGTCATCCACTGCGCCGCGCAGCCGTCGCACGACTGGGCCGCGCGCGAGCCGTTCACCGACTTCGACGTGAACGCGGTCGGCACGCTCAACATGCTCGAGGCGGTCCGGCAGCACAGCCCGTCGGCGCCGTTCATCTTCACCTCGACCAACAAGGTGTACGGCGACCTGCCCAACTCGCTGCCGCTGATCGAGGGCGAGACCCGTTACGAGTTGCCCGAGAACCACAAGTGGTACGGCGGCATCGACGAGACCATGTCGATCGACCAGTGCCTGCACTCCGTCTTCGGCGCCAGCAAGGTCGCCGCCGACGTGATGGTCCAGGAGTACGGCCGGTACTTCGACCTGCCCACCGCGGTGTTCCGCGGCGGCACGCTCACCGGGCCCGGCCACTCGGCCGCCGAGCTGCACGGTTTCCTCGCGTACGTGATGCGCTGCGTGATGGAGCAGAGGGTCTATCACATCTACGGTTACAAGGGAAAGATGGTCCGCGACGCCATCCATTCGCACGACCTGGTGTCGGCGTTCGAGGCGTTCCACCGGGCGCCGCGCGTCGCCGAGGTCTACAACATGGGCGGCGGCCGCTTCTCGAACTGCAGCCACATCGAGGCGTTCCAGATCGCGTCCGAGATCACCGGTCTCGAGGCGCGTACCGACTACGTCGAGCAGAACCGGGTCGGCGACCACCAGTGGTGGATCTCCAGCACCGCCCGCTTCGAGGAGCACTACCCGCAGTGGAAGCTGACCTACGACGTGCCGGCGATCCTCCGCGAGATGTACGAGGCGAACCAGGACGTCTGGAAGGCCTAGCCACCCGGTATTTTTCGGACATGTCCGTCTTGAGGCGTGATCTTCCGGCGTCCGTGGTCGTCTTTCTCATCGCGATTCCGCTGTCGCTCGGCATCGCGGCCGCCAGCGGGGCGCCGATGCTGGCCGGGCTGATCGCGGCCGTGGTCGGCGGGATCGTGGCCGGTGCGCTCGGCGGGGCGCCGCTGCAGGTCAGCGGGCCGGCGGCCGGGCTCACCGTGATCGTGGCCGGGCTGATCGGGGCGTTCGGGTTCGCGGGGACGGCCGCGGTCGTCGCGCTCGCGGGGCTCGTGCAGATCGCGCTCGGGGTCTCGCGGCTCGGGCGGGCGGCGCTCGCGCTCTCGCCGGCGGTCGTGCACGGGATGCTCGCCGGGATCGGGCTGGTCATCGCGCTCGGCCAGGTCCACGTCCTGCTCGGCGGGGAGCCGCAGAGCTCGGCCCTGCGCAACCTGCGGGAGCTGCCCGCACAGATCGCCGGGCACCACGGCCAGTCCACCCTGCTCGGGCTGCTCACCGTCGGGCTGCTGCTCGGGTGGCCGCGGCTGGTGCGGGTGTCGATGCTGCCGGCCGCGCTGATCGCGGTGGTGGCGACGACCGCGGTGGCCGCGGCGACCGGGGCCGACGTCGCCCGGGTCGACCTGCCGTCCGATCCGCTGGGCGCGATCACGTGGCCACGGTGGCCGGACGCGGCGCCACTGGAGATCGGGATCGCGGTGCTCACGGTCGCGCTTGTCGCCGGCGTGGAGTCGCTTCTCTCCGCGGTGGCCGTCGACCGTCTGCACGACGGGCCGCGGGCCGACCTCAACCGGGAGCTGGTCGCCCAGGGCTGCGCCAACACCGTCTCGGGGCTGCTCGGCGGCCTGCCGGTCACCGGGGTCATCGTGCGCAGCTCGGCCAACGTGGCGGCGGGCGCCCGCTCGCGCGCCTCGGCGATCCTCCACGGGGTGTGGATCGCTGTGGTCGTGCTCGTGGGCGCGAGCCTGCTCGAGGCGATCCCGCTCGCGGCGCTGGCGGCGGTGCTGGTCGTGGTCGGGCTGCGGCTGGTCAGCCTCGCTCAGATCCGCACGTACGCGCGGCATCGCGAGCTGCCGGCCTACCTGGTCACGGCGGGCGGGGTGATCGCCACCGACCTGCTCACCGGGGTGGCGGCGGGGATCGCGGCGGCCGTGCTGCTGATGCTGTGGCGGCTGTGCCGGTGCGAGATCCGCAGCGCCCGCGGCGAGGGGCAGTGGACGGTCACGATCGGCGGGACGCTCGCGTTCGTCTGCTCGGGGCGGCTCGCGCGGGTGCTCGCGGCCGTGCCGCCGGGGGAGCGGGTGGTGGTCGAGCTGCACCTGGACTACCTGGACCACGGGGCCTTTCAGGTGATCGAGGACTGGCGCGAGGCGTACGGGAAAAGCGGCGGAAGCATCACGATCAGCGAGACCCACGACGGATGGTTCGCTCGAGCGACCGCAGGTCGTCTCGGCGGCGGCAAGAGCACGCCGCGACGCCTCGGCTCCTGGACGCAGTGGCAGAACCTGGACCGGGACCGCCGGCGGCGCGGGGCGATGGCGGCCGGGGTGGGCGAGTTCGAGCGCAGCGTGGCGCCGCTGATGCGTCCGCAGCTGGCCGGGCTGGCGCGCGACGGTCAGCGGCCCGAGCAGCTCTTCATCACGTGCGCCGACTCCCGCCTGGTGCCCAACCTGATCACCACGAGCGGCCCGGGCGATCTGTTCTGCGTGCGCAACGTAGGCAACATCGTGCCGCCTTTCGGAACCGACTCCTCGTCGGTGGGCGCCGCGATCGAGTACGCCGTCGCGGTGCTCGGCGTCCGGGTCATCACGGTCTGCGGACATTCCGGCTGCGGCGCGGTCAAGGCCATGATGGCCGGCGACTCGGATGGAGATCTCGGCCGATGGCTCGCCCGCTCCGGCACGACATTCCCGGAAATGTCGGATGAGCGGGCATGCTGTGTCGCGAATGTCGCCCGGCAGGTGACCAACCTGCGCACCTACCCGGTCGTGCGGGAGGCTCTCGAGAACGGCCTGACGCTGACCGGCCTCTACTTCGATCTGGCCGAGGCCCGGATGTACGAGGTGGACGGCACAACCACCCGCCCGCTGGTCAGAGCAGCTCCTTGAGTGCCAGGAACTCCCGCAGAGCGGCGTCCTGCGTCGCGTCGAGCGCCGCTCGCGGCAGGTCGAGGTTCGGTCCGCCGCCGTTCTGGACGAAAAGGTACGCCGACCGGGTCTCCTTGACCGCCATGATCGCCGGCCACCGCCAGCCCAGCGACGAACCGTCGCCGTGGACCTGGATTCCCGCGTCGTCGACGAGCCAGCGACGCCGCACCGACGACGCTCGCGGCAGCCCGGGGCGCCGACGTGTCGCTCGCCAACCCGGTAGCAGCAGCGCCCCGTGGAGGACCACCACCGAGCACAGGGCCACCGGCGGCCACATCGGGATGCCCGCCCACCAAGCGCCGGCCAGGGCGGCCACGTCCATCGCGAACGAGAGCATCCACACCCATCGGCGAACCGGCGGCCGCTGCCGGCCGACCGCGGGCCGGTCCGAGTGCGCCTCGATGTGCAGCGCCGTCATTTCGCCGCTCCGGCAAATCCGAGACCGGCCAGGAACGCGGCGAACTCCGCGTCCTGCTCCTCGGTGAGCGGCGAGCGCGGCACGTCGATGACCGTCGGGCCCGGCCGGACCAGCAGGTAAGCCTGGTCCACGACGACGACGGACCGGAAAGAGGACCAGCTGTACCGGGCAGTGCTCAGCTCGGTGCTTGACTCGAGGCGTTCGTCGGTGAGTAGCCAGGTTCGCGGCGTCAGGAATCCCGACGCCACTCCTTTGTCGGTGCGGATCACGAGCCGGCGGACGACCAGCAGCGCGAGGCCGGCCAGCGCAAGGAGGCCGCCGGCGATCAACGCCCGGATTTCGCCGCTCAGCACGACGATGAGCAGGCCGCCCGTCGCGATGCCGAACCCGGCGGCGGGAGCCAGCGGCCACGTGTCGTGACGACTGTCGGGCTCCGCCACCGCGAAGTACTTCGGCCCGCGGGTGAACGTGAACTCGATTCGCACGCCGGTGATCATAGGGCTCAGTGCGCGCGGGTCAGCAGGTCCATGAGGGACGTTGCCGGGTGGCCGGTCAGCCGGGCCACGTCGCCGGTCACGGTGGCGAGCTCGTCGGCGGCGATCGCGGTGTAGGTGCTCACCCAGGCGTCGACCTGCCAGCGCGGGGCCTGGTAGCGCTCGCGCGACGCGTACGCCTCCTCGAGGGTCTCGGGGTGGTAGCGCACCTCGCGCCCGGTCGCGCGGGTGACGATGCCGGCGGCCTCGGTGAGGGTGAGTGCCTCCGGGCCGGTCAGGTCGTAGGTCTCGCCGGCGTGCGAGGACGGGTCGCGGAGGACCGCGATCGCGGCGTCGGCGATGTCGTCCTGGGCCACCACCGCGGCGCGGCCGTCGGCGGCCGGGCCGCGGATCACGCCGTCGTCGCCGACCATGAACGGGAGGAAGTCGGCGTAGAGGTTGTCGCGCAGGAACGTCCACTCCAGACCACTGGCCCGGATGTGCTGCTCGGTGGCCCAGTGGTCGCGGGCGAGCGTGAACGTCGCGCCCGGCGCCGCCCCGGCGAACGACGTGTAGACCAGGTGGCGCACCCCGGCCGTGGCGGCGGCGTCGACGAAGGCGCGATGCTGGGCGACCCGGTCCGGCGTCTCGGCGGCCGAGACCATCAGCACGGTCTCGGCCCCGCGCAGGGCGGCGCGCACGGAGCGACGGTCCGCGTACTCCGCGACGGCGATCTCGGCGCCGGGCACCTCGGGCGCGCGCGCCGGGTCGCGCACCAGCAGGCGCAGGTCGCCGCCGAGGCGTCGCGCCACCCGCCCGCCGAGCCGTCCGGTCGCGCCGGAAACAACGATCAAACCCATAGTCCCTTTGTACGCGACCAGGACGCGACCGCCCGTCAGCTCGCCGTTCGGCACTCAGATCGGTCATCTGACCGATTCGCCCCCGCCGTTCACTCGCGACGATGTCTGTGATAGCGGTGCGTGACGAGGGAGAGAAGCGAGCATGGAACGATCCCTGCGGTTGACGGAGACACCGACCGGTCTTGCCGTCTCCGGCGAGCTGGACGCCTGCAACGCCGACATCCTGGCCGCGCGGGTCCGCGCGATGCTGGACGGCGAGCATCCCGCCACGATCCGCCTCGACCTGCACCGGCTCGAGTTCATCGACCTGACCGGCGTACGGCTGCTCTATGACCTGCACTTCGACGCCGCCGCCGCGGACTGCACGCTGTCCGTCAGCGGCGCGCCGCGCACGACCCGCTGGATCCTCGACGTCCTCGGCCTCCAGGACGTGTTCACGATGGCCCCGGAGCGCCGCATGTGCGCCGAGCCGGGCAGCTGAGAGTCAGGCTTCCCGTTCCTGGGTGGCGACCCAGGCCGCGATCTGGGCCCGGGAGCTGAAGTCGAGCTTGGTGAGTATGTGCTCGACGTGGGTGTTCGCGGTGCGCCGGCCGATCACCAGCCGGTCGGCGATCTGCGGGTTGGTCAGGCCGGCGGCGACGAGCGCGGCGACCTCGCGCTCGCGCCTGGTCAGCGGCGCCCAGTTGCCGGCGGCCGGCCCGGCGGGTGCGGCCCGCCCGGGCTCGTCCAGCGCGTAGTCGATCCCGGCCTCCAGATCGAGACCGAGTCCGTCGGCGTACGCGTCGTCGAAGGCCCGGTCGCCGGTCGTCTGGCGGGCCTGCTTCTCGACGGCCGCGCGGGCCGCGACGAGATCGGGCGAGCCCAGCTGGGGCAGGCCCACCGTCTCCCAGACGCGGTGGGCGATGCCGAGCAGCCGGGCCGCCCGCTCGGCCTCCCCGAGAGCGGCCGCGGCGGTGGCCAGCACGTCGACCGCCATCGCGCTGCCCGAGCTGTCGCCGAGCTGCCGCTTGAAGCGCAACGCGTCCCGGGCGTAGCTGACCGCCGCGCCGGCGTTGCCGCGGCCCATCTCGGCCAGCGCTCGCATGTAGTCGATGTACGAGCGCATCCAGCGCTCCCGGCGCTCGTCGCAGAGCGCCCAGGTCTGCTCGATGACGGTGATCTCGCGGTCGAACTCGCCGGCGAACGCGAGCGCGATGCACTGGGAGCTGAGCGCGACGAGCAGGCCGCACCCCGGGTCGTCGCCGGCGCGGTGCAGGGCGGCCGACTCCTCGGTCAGCGGCAGGGCCCGGACGGGGTCGCCCTGGAACACGGCGATCGCGCTGTCCACATAGGCGATCCAGCCGGCGGCCGCGGTGTCGTCCTGCGCCCGCGCGTGCGGACGGCACTGCTCGAGCCGCTCCCGGGCGGCGGCCATGTCGCCCTGCATCGCGCAGACCCACGCGCGCACCCACAGCGCCTTGGTCAGCGCCCGGCCGGGCTGGAGGTCGAGCGCGAGCACCCGGTCGAGGTAGTGCCGGCCCTCCCGGTGGTGCCCGCAGGCGACCCAGAAGTACAGCAGGGCCGCGGCCAGTTCCAGGCCCGCCTGGTGCTCGGCCGGGTCGGCCAGGCTGAACTCCAGCGCCGCCCGCAGGTTGGCGTGGTCCCGGCGCAGGCGCTGGTACCAGTCGACCTGGTCGGGCCCGCACCATTGTGTGTCGAACCGCTGGGCCAGGCGCAGGTAGAAGTCGCGGTGCCGGCGCCGCAGCCGCTGCTCCTCGCCGATCCGGCTCAGCAGTTCGAGCCCGTACTCGCGGATCGTGTCGAGCAGCCGGTAGCGGGCGCCGGCCGGGTTCTCCTCGCACAGCAGAATCGACTTGTCCACCAGGCCGGCCACCAGCTGCACCACGCTGCCGGCCTCGAGCCGGTCGTCGGCGCACACCTCCTCGGCGGCGGCCAGGTCGAAGGCGCCGGCGAAGACCGAGATCCGCGCCCACAGCAGGCTCTCGGCCCGGGTGCACAGGCCGTGGCTCCAGTCGATCGCGGTACGCAGCGACTCGTGCCGGCCGGTCACCGCGCCGCCGCCGCTCAGCAGCGCGAACCGGTCGGCCAGCCGGCCCTCGAGCAGGTCGGCGATCTGCTGCACGGGCAGCGCCCGGGTGCGCACCGCGGCCAGCTCGATCGCGAGCGGAATGCCGTCCAGATCGCGGCAGAGCCGGACCACCGCGGCGTGGTTGTTTTCGGTCAGCGCGAAGCTGGGGGAGGCGGCGCGGGCCCGCTCGGCGAACAGCACCGCGGCGGCGTCGCGCTCCGGGTCGCCCACGGGTCGGCCCGATCCGGCGGGCGGCACCGGCAGCGGCAGCAGCGGGAAGACGTGCTCGCCCTGCACCACCAGGGGCTGGCGGCTGGTGGCCAGCACCTGCAGGCCGGGTGCGGCCCGCAGCAACGTGTCGACGAGCTGCGCGCACGCCTCGGCCAGGTGCTCGCAGTTGTCCAGCACCAGCAGCAGCCGGCGGGGTTCGAGGTACTCGGCGAGCATCTCGATCTGCGGGCGGGTGGACTGGTCGCGCAGCCCGAGCGCGTCGGCGACGGCCTCGGCGACCAGGCCGGCCTGGGCCAGCGGGGAGAGGTCGACCAGCCACGCCCCGTCGGCGAAGGCCCGGCGCACCTCGGCCGCCACCCGCAGCACCGTGCGGGTCTTTCCGACCCCGCCGACCCCGGTGACCGTGACCAGCCGGGCGCCGGTGAGCAGCCGCTTGAGGGTCGCCCGCTCACCTACCCGGTCCACAAAGCTGGACAGTTCCGCCGGCAGGTTTCCCGGTCGCCGTTGACCTGCTGCCGCTTCCGCCACATCAGCCTCGCTCGATGCCTGACTACGGGATCCCCGGAGCATATGCCCGGCGAGCGCTCACACACGCCGGCGTCAGCCGCAGGAGGTAGGACGAACGTCCTGACGTGGACGGACCGAGTCGTCCAGGACCCGGGCCGTGGCGAGGACGTCGGCGAAGCGGGCCGGGTCGAGGTCGAGGCCACCGGGTATCCAGGAGACGTCGGCCGGCCCCGCCGGCCCCCGGTCGGTCATGGCGAGCAACACGTCGCCCGGGGTCATGCCGGCCGACTGCAGGGCGCGGATCTCGCGCGGGTTCACGCCCGGGATCAGCGGGCCGTTGCCGAGGTCGGTGCCGTAGCGCACGTTTCCGCCGTACTCGAGGAAACGCCGGAGGTTGCCGACGGCGGTGCCCAGCGACGGGGTGGGTGTGCCCCAGCCGTGGATGTCGAGCGTGCTGATCCAGCCCATCCGCTCGGCGCAGGCGCGGATCAGGCCCCGGTCGAGCGGCTCGGTCCACGGGGTGTGCGCGAGCAGGTCGGCGCCGGCCTCGAGCGCCGTCGCGACGGTGCCGGGGCCCTCGGCGTGCACGACCACCGGCAGGCCGGCGTCGTGCGCGGCGTCCACGATCGCCATCATCGTGAACAGGCGCAGCTGGGGGCCGCCCGCGTGCGCGGTCACCTTGATCATGGTGGCGCCGGCGGCGTGCGCCTCGGCGACGGCGGCCGAGGCCTGGTCGGCCGTCTCGATCTCGCGCCAGCTGCCGGGCGCCGCCCACGAGCGGTCGCTCGGATAGCCGCCGGAAGCGATCAGAAACGGTCCGGCATAGCGGATGCGGGGAAGCTTCCGGCCGGTCGCGGAGGCCAGCGCCGCCACGTCGGCGGGGACGCTGCCGAGATCCCAGACCCCGGCGATGCCCCCGGCCCGCACGGTGGCCAGATCGACCAGGCCGGAGTGGACGTGGGCGTCGACCAGGCCGGGCAGCAGCGTGCCCGGCAAGCGGCGCGTATCCGACATTTCAGATATTTCCGGGATGTCGTCGGCGGCGACCGGCGCCGGCGGATCCAGGCGGAGGCCGTAGCCCGTGCGCAGGCGGCCGTCCCACCACAGCGACCCGGCCAGCAGGTACCCGGTCACTTCTCGAGCAGCGACCGCAGCACCGACAGGCCCCGGTACACCTCGCCGAAGCTGGTGCTCAGCGGGGCCGGCCCGATCCGCAGCCCGTCCGGCCGCCGGTAGTCGGGGATGACGCCGGCGTCCCAGAGCGGGTCGAGCAGCTTCTCGAAGCCCGGCTTGCGCAGGGTGAGGTGCCCGCCGCGGCGCCGCGGATCCCGCGGGCTGACCACCTCGACGTCGAACGGCGCCAGCAGCTCGTCGGCGATGTCCAGCGCGTACCCGGTGAGCAGCAGCGACTTCTCCCGCACCGCACCGATGCCGGCGGATTCCAGCATGTCGAGGTTCGCGTGCAGCGGGACCATCGCGAGGATGGGCGGGGTGCCGCTGATCAGCGCCCGGCTGCCCTCGGCCGGCTCGTAGCCAGGGCCCATCTCGAACGAGGCGCGGTGACCCATCCAGCCCTGGATCGGCTGCCGCAACCCCGGCAGAAGATCCTTTTTCGCGTACGCGAACGCGGGCGCCCCCGGTCCGCCGTTGAGGTACTTGTACGTGCAGCCGACCGCCAGGTCGACGTCCCAGCGGTCGAGCTCGACCGGGACCGAGCCGACGGAATGGCACAGGTCCCACATCGCCAGCGCGCCGGCGTCGTGCGCGATCCTGGTGATCTCCGGAACGTCGGCGAGCCACCCGGACCGGTACGCGACGTGGCTGAACAGGACGAGCGCCGTCCGCTCGTCGACCACCTCGGCGACCTGCCCGGGGTGGATGCCGGTGTCCGGGTCGGTCTCGATCCAGACGAGCTCGAGGCCCCGCTCGGCGGCGATGCCCTCCAGCACGTACCGGTCGGTGGGGAAGTTGTCGGTGTCCAGCACGATCCGGTCGCGGCCGGGCCGGGCCGCCACCGCCGCCCGGGCGAGCTTGTAGATCAGCACGGTGGTCGAGTCGGCGATCACCGTCTGCCCGCCCGCCGCGCCGATCGCCACTCGGCCGAGCCGGTCGCCGAGCCGGAGCGGCCACTCCATCCACTCGTCCGTCCAGCCGCGGATGAGCCGGCCGCCCCAGCTCTCCCGGATGAAGGTCTCCATCAGCGCGGCCGTCGCCTTGAGCGGTCGCCCCAGCGAGTTCCCGTCGAGGTACGCCACGACGTCGAAGCCGTCCGGCGCCAGGAACTGCTCGCGGTACACGGCGAGAGGGTCGGCCGCGTCGAGGGCGGTGGCCCGCGCGATCAGGTCGTCGGTCACCGCGGCACTCCGATCTCCGTGCGGACGGCGTACAGCTCGGGGAAGAACGTCAGGTCGAGGGCGGCCTTGAGGAAGGCCACGCCGCTGGAGCCGCCGGTGCCGCGCTTGAACCCGATCGTCCGCTCGACGGTCTTGAGGTGCCGGAAGCGCCAGAGCTGGAAGTTCTCCTCCAGGTCGACGAGCTCCTCGCACGTCTCGTAGGCGGCCCAGTGCTTCTCCGGGTCGTTGTAGATCCGCACGAACACCGGGACCAGGTCCTCGTTGAACGTGTACGGCAGAGTCACGTCGCGCTGCAGCAGCTCGACCGGGACGTCGTAGCCGTGCCGGGCGAGGTAGCGCAGGAACTCGTCGTAGACGCTGGGCGCCTCGAGAGCCTCGGTCAGCAGCGCGTGCGCGGCCGCGTCGTCGTCGAAGATCGACAGCATCCGGCGGTTCTTGTTGCCGAGCAGGAACTCGACCGCCCGGTACTGGTACGACTGGAAGCCGGACGACGTGCCGAGGAAGCTGCGGAACTCGGAGTACTCGCTGGGCGTGAGCGTGGCCAGCACCGACCACTGCTCGGTGAGCGTCCGCTGGATGTGTTTGACCCGGGCCAGGCCCTTGAGCGCCGGCCGCAGCTCGTCGGCGGCCAGGTGCCGCTGGACGCCGCGCAGCTCGTGCAGCACCAGTTTCAGCCACAGCTCGGACGTCTGGTGCTGCAGGATGAAGAGCAGCTCGTCGTGGTGCTCGGGGACGCTCACGGGGTGTTGAGCGTTGAGGATCTCGTCCAGGTGCAGGTATTTCCCGTACGAGAGGTTGACCTTGAAGTCCCGGACGATGCCGTCCTCGAGAGGTCGCTGTTCGCTTGCCACCCCTGAAGCAGATCACACCTGGTCAGATGTTGGCGAGAGAGCCGTCGGTAAGGATCGGCCCCCAGTAGACCCACTGACCGTTGTGGCGCACGAAGCGGCTCCGCTCGACCATGTCGCCGGGTTTGCCGTGGTCGCGGTAGTGCGCCCGGAACTCGACGACGCCCTCCGCGTCGAACAGGCCGCCGCCCGTCGACTCGATGATGTCGAGGCCGACCCAGCGCAGGTGCGAGTCGGGCTCGACGGCGGCGGGCCGGGTGTCGGGGTGCCATGAGGAGAGCACGTAGTCGTCGTCGTCCAGCGCGAACGCGGCGTACCGCGATCGCATGAGCGCCTCGGCCGTGGCCGGCGCGTGGCCCCGGTGGGCGGGGGCGCAGCATTCCGCGTACGGCAGGCCGCGGCCGCAGGGGCATGCCGTCACGGTCTTCGTTCGTCGAGCCATGCCGCCGATTCTCCCATTGGCGTTATGTAACCGTGGCGTAAGTGCTGTCGTCGCGCTGCGCGACGACTTAATCGCTTCAGCGCAGGACCCGTTTTCGAAGATCGCCACGCCCCGCAACATTCCGGTAACCCGGGCCTGGGCGCTTTGACGGCATCTGCAAGCACAGCCGTCGGCGCCGGGCATCGCTGCAAACCAGGGTTCGGTTTTTGCAAGGAGCTGACGTAGGATTCCGGCGTGACCAAACGTCTGGCCGAGGTGGCCAAGAAGGCGGGCGTCAGCGAGGCCACGGTCAGCCGGGTGCTCAACGGGCGCTCCGGCGTCTCCGAGGCCACCCGCGCGTCCGTGCTCACCGCGCTCGATGTCCTGGGTTACGAGCGTCCCACCAAGCTGCGCGGCGAGCGCGGCCGGCTGGTCGGCCTCGTCCTGCCCGAGCTGCAGAACCCCATCTTCCCGGCGCTCGCCGAGGTGGTGACCGCGTCGCTCGCGCAGCGCGGCTTCACCCCGCTGCTGGCGGCCCGCACGATCGGCGGCGTCCCCGAGCGCGACTACATCGAGATGCTCCTCGACCATCAGGTCTCCGGCGTCGTCTTCGCCGGTGGGTCCTATGCGCTGGCCGAGGCCGAGCACAGCCACTACCGCGCGCTGACCGACCGCCGCATGCCGGTCGTCATGGTCAACGCCGGCGTCGACGACCTGGGCTTTCCGCACATCTCGACCGACGACGCCGTCGCCGTCGAGCAGGCGTACGGGCATCTCAAGTCGCTGGGCCACCTGCGGGTCGGCATGGTGATGGGCCCGGAGGACCACGTGCCCTCGCGCCGCAAGCTGGCCGCCCTCGAGAAGATCGCCGGCGACGACTGGTACGTCGAGCGCACGACCTTCTCGATGGAGAGCGCCCGGCTGGCCGCGGCCCGCCTGATCGAGCGCGGCGTGACCGGCATGATCTGCGCCAGCGACGTGATCGCGCTCGGCTCGATCCGGGCCGCCCGCCGGCTGGGCCTCGAGGTGCCGCGGGACGTCTCCGTCGTCGGCTACGACGACTCCGCGCTGATGACGTGCACCGACCCGCCGCTGACCACCGTCCGGCAGCCGATCGAGATGATGGGCCAGGCGGCCGTCGACCTGCTGGTCAACCAGATCGAGGGCAGCGGCGTCGCCCCCGACGAGCTTCTGTTCGAGCCGGAACTGGTGGTGCGGGGCTCCACGGCTCCCGTTCCGGCGGGCTGACCAGGCGATATTCCTCAACGAAGGGCGGGCCGACGGCCCGCCCTTCGTCGTTTCCGGGTTTCTGACTGCGCGTCGAGTTTTTTCTTCTTGCAGTCGGCTTCTTGCGGCCGACGGTTTGACTTTGTATCGTCACCTCCACGAAACACGGCGGCGAGACCCACGTCACAGGGCCCTCGCGGCGACGACCCAGCAGATCAGTGAAGTTCCTGGATATTTCGTTCCCGAAGGGATGGACAGATGTCCGTACCGCAGTACCGGAAGGCCGCGGCGATCGCTCTCGTGGCCGGTCTGGGCTTCAGCATCGCGGCGTGTTCCACGAAGGGCAGTGACGACTCGGGGAAGGACGCGAGCGGCAAGACGGTCATCACCGTCGACTGCCAGCCGGACGGCTCCCAGAAGGACCTGCTGGCGAACTGGAACGCGGACGTCAAGGCGTTCGAGCAGCAGAACCCCGACGTCACGATCAAGAGCGTCAGCGTCGGCCAGCAGTGCGACAACCCGCCGGACTTCACCGCCCGCCTCACCGGCGGCACGATGACCGACGTCTTCTACGGGTACATGACCGACCTCCAGCAGGTGCTGGACTCCGGTCAGGCGCTCGACCTCACCTCGTACGCGAACAAGGACAACATCCCCACCTGGGACAGCGTCGACCCCGCGCTCAAGGCGGTCTTCACCGACAGCGGCAAGATCTACGCGATTCCGACCAAGAACTACTCGATGGGCCTGGTCTACAACAAGACCCTGTTCACCAAGGCAGGCCTCGACATCAACAACCCGCCGAAGACGTGGGCCGAGGTCCGCGCCGCGGCCAAGAAGATCTCCGCGCTGGGTGGTGGCGTCGCCGGTTACTCGGACTACAGCGCCGGCAACACCGGCGGCTGGCACTTCACCGCCGAGCTCTACTCGCAGGGCGGCGAGATCCTCTCGTCGGACGGCAAGAAGGCCGACTTCAACAACCCGATGGGCAAGCAGGTCCTGACGAACCTCAAGGACATGCGGTACGGCGACAACAGCATGGGCAGCCGCCAGCTGCTCCAGTGGGCCGACCTGCTGACCAACGCCGCCGCCGGCAAGGTCGGCATGTTCATCGGCGCGCCGGACGCGACCACCTCGATCGTTCAGCAGTTCCAGGGCAAGTACCAGGACTGGGCGATGGCCCCGCTGCCCGGCCAGGACGGCATCGCCAAGGGCACGCTCGGCGGTGGCGAGGGCTACTTCTTCCGCAAGGACCTCACCCCGGAGCAGGTCAAGGCCGGTCTCAAGTGGATCGCCTTCGAGAAGCTGACCCCGGGCAAGGGCCAGTTCGACTACGCCCGGGCCAAGCCGCAGAACCAGCCCGTCGGCCTGCCGCAGCCGCTGCTGTTCGCCGCCGGCACCGAAGCGCAGAAGCAAGAGGTCGACCTGCGCAAGGCCAACCAGAACGTGCCGAGCGAGAACTTCGGTCTCTTCGAGGCCACCCCGGTCCCGATCAAGGGTGAGCCGGCCAACGCCCAGGCCATCTACGCGGTGCTCGACAGCGCGATGTCCGGGGTCCTGACCAACCCCAACGCCAACGTCGACGAACTCCTCAAGACCGCCGAGACCAAGACCAACCAGCTCCTGGCCGCCGGCAGCTGACCGACGAGTGCGGGGGCCGCGGCGACGCGGCCCCCGCGCCACCGACTACCGCAGGAGTCTTCGTTGGCGACGACGATCAGCTTCCAGGACACGAAGAAGAAGCAGCGTGGCCCGGCCGGGGTGAATCTCTCCGCGGGCTCGCGGACGCGCCGGGGTCGCAAGCTGAGGGACAACCTCACCGGGTACGCGTTCCTGATCGGGGCGATCTTCTGTTTCGCCCTGTTCCAGTGGTTCCCCATGATCCGCGGAATCGTGATGAGCTTCCAGCACACGAAGCGCGGCGTGACGACATGGGTGGGCTTCGACAACTTCGTTCGCATCGTCCAGGACCCGAGTTTCTGGACGGCCTGGAAGAACACCTTCTACTTCACGGTCCTCGCGCTCATCCTCGGGTACGCCGTCCCGTTCGTCGTGGCGATCCTGCTCAACGAGTTCCGGCACTTCAAGGGCTACCTGCGCATCCTGGTCTACCTGCCGGTGATGCTGCCGCCGGCCTCGGCGCTGTTCCTGTTCAAGTACTACGCGTACGACCCCAGCGACGCCGGCCTGTTCAACGCGATCCTCAAGTTCTTCCACCTGCCGACGTCGCAGTGGATGCAGTCGCCGACCATGACGATGCCGGCCATGGTGATCGCGTCGACCTGGATGAACATGGGCGCCGCGGTCCTGATCTACCTGGCCGCCCTGCAGAACATCCCCGGTGAGCTGTACGAGGCGGCCGAGCTCGACGGCGCCGGCCTGCTGCGCCGGATCTGGAACGTGACGATCCCGCAGACCCGGCTGATCCTCGCGTTGCTGGCGATGCTGCAGATCGTTGCCACGATGCAGGTCTTCATCGAGCCGCTGATCCTGGCCAACGGCGCCGGTACGCAGGACTCGGCGACCTCGGTGGCGTACCTGATCTACCAGCACGGTTTCTTCCAGAACGATCTGAACGGCGCCGCGGCGCTGGGCGTGATCATGCTCTTGGTCCTCGCCGCCTTCTCCGCCGTCTACGTGCGGCTGACCACGAAACAGGACTGACGATGGCACAGGATTCCGGAACCCGGACGCTCATCTCCCAGGCGCAGCTCCAGCGCGGCAAGGGCAAGGCCGTCTACTGGACCCTGATCACACTCACTGTCGTGATCTTCACGCTGGTCTTCATCGGCCCGCTGTACTGGATGGTCACCGGCGCGCTCAAGTCGGGCCAGGAGATCGCGCAGACCCCGCCCACGCTGTTCCCGAAGCATCCCGAGACGCAGAACTACGCCGACGCGTGGAACAACCTGAACCTCGCGAAGCTGATGTTCAACACGTTCTACTACGCGATCGGCGCCGTGTTCTTCCAGCTCGTGTTCGACACGGCCGCGGCGTACGCCCTCTCGAAGCTCCGCCCGATCTTCGGCAACGTGGTCCTCGGCCTCATGCTGGCGACCCTGATGATCCCGGCGATGGTGGTCATCGTCCCGCAGTACGTGACCGCGATCGACCTCCCGATCGTGCACGTCAGCATGCTCGACTCGCCGTTCGCGATCTGGTTGCCGCTGGTCGCCAACGCGTTCAACATCTTCCTGCTGAAGCGGTTCTTCGACTCGATCCCCGAGGACCTGATCGCGGCGGCCATGGTGGACGGCGCCACGCCGCTGCGCACGCTGTGGTCGATCATCCTGCCGATGTCCCGGCCGATCCTCGGCGTGGTGTCGATCTTCGCGGTCACCTACGTCTGGAAGGACTTCCTCTGGCCGAAGCTGGTGATGCCCTCGCCCGAGACCCGCACGCTCAGCGTCGGCATCTACGCCTTCTCCGGTGGCACCCCGATGAACGTGGTCGTCGCCGCCTCGGTCATCGCCGCCATCCCGACCGTGATCATCTTCCTGATCTTCCAGCGGAACATCATGTCCGGCCTGACGGCGGGCAGCGTCAAGGGCTAGGTCGGCCCTTCTTTTTACGAAATATCGATAAAAATCTGGTCCCGCGTGGCGGGGCTTAGCTGACTCATGCAGAAAGCAGGTGCTTGTGTCCACAACAGACGGTGGTCCGTGGTGGAGGAGCGCGGTTATCTACCAGGTGTACCCGCGGAGCTTCGCCGACTCGAACGGCGACGGCGTCGGGGACATCGACGGCATCCGCGCGCACCTGTCGCACCTGCGCGACCTCGGCATCGACGCGATCTGGATGAGCCCGTGGTACCCGTCGCCGATGGCCGACGCCGGCTACGACGTGGCCGACTTCCGCGACATCGACCCGGTCTTCGGCTCGCTGGCCAAGGCCGAGGCGCTGATCGAGGAGGCGCACGCGGTCGGCATCCGCATGATCGTCGACATCGTTCCCAACCACATCTCCAGCGAGCACCCCTGGTTCAAGGCGGCGCTGGCCGATCCGGACGCGCCCGAGCGGGACTACTTCTGGTTCCGCCCGGGCCGCGGCGAGAACGGCGACGAGATGCCGACGGACTGGCGAGGGGAGTTCGGCGGCACGACCTGGAGCCGTACGCCCGATGGGCTCTGGTATCTGCATCTCTTCACGCCCGAGCAGCCCGACCTCAACTGGGATCACCCCGACGTGCGGGCCGAGTTCGAGAGCATCCTGCGATTCTGGTTCGACCGGGGCGTGGACGGCATCCGCATCGACTCGGCGGCGCTGCTTTTCAAGGACAAAGACCTGCCGGAGGTACGGGAGGGAGCACCGCACCCGTTCCACGACCTCGACGAGGTGCACGACGTCTACCGGGCCTGGCGGCGGGTGGCCGACTCGTACGGCGGCGACCGTGCGCTGATCGGCGAGGTGTGGATGCCGGAGGTCGACCGGTTCGCCAACTACCTGCGCCCCGACGAGCTGCACCAGGCGTTCAACTTCCTGTTCCTCGGCTGCGCCTGGGATCCCGCGCTGATGCGGGAGTGCATCGACGCCACCCTGGACGCGCACGCCGCCGTCGGCGCCCCCGCCACCTGGGTGCTGTCCAACCACGACGTCACCCGGCACGTCACCCGGTACGGCCGCGCGGACACGACCTTCAGCTTCGACAACAACCTCGACGGCACCCCGGTCGACCTCGAGCTCGGCACCCGCCGGGCCCGGGCCGCCGCGCTGCTGTCCCTGTCGCTGCCCGGCGCCACCTACATCTACCAGGGCGAGGAACTCGGGCTCTGGGAGAACGAGAACATCCCGCCCGAGCAGTACCAGGACCCGATGTGGGCGCGGCGCGGGCACAGCCGGGACGGTTGCCGGGTGCCGCTGCCGTGGAGCGGCGACGAGCAGCCGTTCGGCTTCACCACCGGCACCCCCTGGCTACCCCAGCCGGCCGAGTGGAAGGACCGCACCGCTCAGGCGCAGACCGGCGACCCCAGCTCGATGTTCGAGCTCTACCGCGACGCGGTCCGGCTGCGCCGCGCCGAACCCGGCCTGCACCGTACCGAGATCACCTGGCTCGACCTGAACCCACAGGTCCTCGCCTACACCCGCGGCGAGCGCTTCGCCTGTGTCGTCAACATGTCCGGCTCCCCGATCCCCCTGCCGGACCACAAGACCGCCCTGCTTGCCAGTGGCCCGCTCGACGGTGACCGCCTCCCCCCGGACACCGCGATCTGGCTGCGCCTCACGTGAGCCGCCGGCGCCGGACCCACCGCCGGCGCCGGTCTTCACAAGAACAGAGCAGGAGGAAGCACCATCCCCGGGGGCTTTTCACGGAAGAAAGGCACCGCTCCCACCATGCCTCGATTCAGAAGACGCCTGCTCGCGGCCGCCGCGGCCGTGGGCGTTGTGGCCGCAGTCCTCTCCGCACCCGCCATCGCCTCCGCCGCCGGCCCTAACCTGGCGGCCGGCAAGACGTTCTCCGCCAGCAGCTTCACCGACGTCTATCCGGCCGGTAACGCCGGGGACGGCAACGCGAACACGTACTGGGAGAGCCAGAACAACGCGTTCCCGCAATGGCTGCAGGTCGACCTCGGCTCGGCCGTCTCGGTCAACCAGGTCGTCCTGAAACTGCCCCCGGCCAGCTCCTGGGCGACCCGCACCGAGACGCTGACCATCTCCGGCTCCAGCGACGGGTCGTCGTTCAGCACGCTCAAGGCCAGCGCCGGCTACACCTTCAACCCGGCCTCGAGCAACGCCGTCACCGTCGACCTCACCACGGCCACGACCCGGTTCGTGCGACTCACCTTCACGGCCAACACCGGCTGGCCGGCCGGGCAGCTGTCCGAGCTCGAGGTCTACGGCCCGGCCACCGGCGACACCCAGGCGCCGAGCGCGCCCGGCAACCTCGCCTACACCCAGCCCGGCAGCGGGCAGATCCGGCTGACCTGGTCGGCGTCGACCGACAACGTCGGCGTCACCGGCTACGACGTGTACGCCAACGGCGTCCTGCGCACGAGCGTGGGCGCGGGCGTGCTGACCTACACCGACAGCCAGCCCGACACGGCGACCGTCGCCTACTACGTCAGGGCGAAGGACGCGGCCGGCAACGTGTCGGCGGCCAGCAACACGGTCACCCGCAACGGCACCACGCCGAACGGCACCGACCTGGCCCTCAACAAGCCGATCGAGGCGTCCTCGACGGTCTTCACGTTCGTGGCGACCAACGCCAACGACGGCAACGTGGCCACCTACTGGGAGGGCAGCGCGTACCCGGCCAACCTCACGGTGAAGCTCGGTGCCAACGCTACGGTCCAGCAGGTCGTCATCAAGCTCAACCCGGACAGCGCCTGGGGAACCCGGCAGCAGACGTTCTCGATCCAGGGCCGCGAGCAGAGCTCGTCGACCTTCACGACGCTGGTGGGCTCGGCGACGTACACCTTCAACCCGGCCTCGGGCAACACGGTGACCATCCCGGTGAGCGGAACCGCTGCGGACCTCCGACTCTCCTTCACCGCGAACACCGGCGCGCCCAGCGGTCAGGTGGCCGAGCTGCAGGTGATCGGCGTCGCCGCGCCGAACCCGGACCTCACGATCACGGGCATGTCGTCCTCGCCGGCCAGTCCGGTCGAGACCGACGCCGTGACGCTGTCGGCCACGGTCCGCAACGGCGGGACGGCCGCGTCCCCGGCTTCCAACGTCAACTTCTACCTGGGTACGACGAAGGTCGGCACCGCCGCGGTGGGCGCGATCGCCGCGGGCACGTCGGCAACGGTCTCGGCGAACATCGGCGCGCGGGACGCCGGCACCTACGCGCTGTCGTCCAAGGTGGACGAGGCCAACACCGTCGTCGAGCTCAATGAGGCCAACAACTCGTACACGTCGCCGTCGAATTTGATCGTCACGCCGGTCTCCTCGTCCGACCTGGTGGCCTCCGTGGTCTCCTGGTCGCCCGGCAACCCGGCCGCCGGCAACACGGTCACGTTCTCGGTCACCATCAAGAACCAGGGCTCGGCGGCCTCGGCCTCCGGCGCCCACGGCGTCACGCTGACCGTGCTCAACGGCTCGACGGTCGTCCGGACGCTGACCGGCTCCTACACCGGCACCCTGGCCGCGGGCGCCTCGTCGCCGGCACTGAACCTGGGCACCTGGACCGCCGTCAACGGCAAGTACACGGTTCGCACCGTCATCGCCGTCGACGCCAACGAGCTCTCGGTGAAGCAGGCCAACAACACGGCGGACAAGCCGTTCTTCGTCGGCCGCGGCGCGAACATGCCGTACGACATGTACGAGGCCGAGGACGGCGTTCTCGGCGGCGGCGCGGCGGTCGTCGGGCCCAACCGGACGATCGGCGACCTGGCCGGCGAGGCCTCCGGACGCAAGGCCGTCACCCTCAACCAGACCGGCGCCTCGGTGCAGTGGACCACCCGGGCCGCCACCAACACGATCGTCGCCCGGTTCTCCATCCCGGACGGCACGACCAGCTCGATCAACGTGTACGTGAACGGCGCCCTCAACAAGACGCTGCCGCTCACCTCGAAGTACGCGTGGCTGTACGGCAACGAGACCGCGCCGCAGAACTCGGGTTCCGACCCGCGGCACATCTACGACGAGGCGAACATCCTGCTCACCGGCTCGTTCCCGGCCGGCAGCACGATCAAGCTGCAGAAGGACAGCGGGAACTCCGGAAACATCGCGATCGACTTCATCAACCTGGAGCAGGTCGCTCCGGTCGCGAACCCGGACGCGTCCAAGTACGTGGTGCCGACCGGCTTCGACCAGCAGTCGGTGCAGAACGCGCTGGACACGGCCCGGCAGGACACCACCAAGCTCGGCGTCTACCTGCCGGCCGGTGACTACCAGGTCTCCAGCAAGCTCCAGGTGTACGGCCGGCCGATCGTCGTCACCGGCGCGGGCCCCTGGTACACCCGCTTCTTCGCCCCGTCCACGCAGACCGAGACCGACGCCGGCTTCCGGGCCGACGCGGGCGCGAACGGCTCGACGTTCTCGAACTTCGCGTACTTCGGCAACTACACGATCCGCATCGACGGCCCCGGCAAGGTCTTCGACTTCTCCAACGTCAGCGGCATCACGATCGACAACATCTGGGCCGAGCACGTGGTCTGCCTGTACTGGGGCGCGAACACCGACAACATGGTGATCAAGAACTCGCGCATCCGGGACACGTTCGCCGACGGCATCAACATGACCAACGGCAGCACCGGCAACCTGGTCGACAACAACGAGGCCAGGGCCACGGGCGACGACTCGTTCGCGCTGTTCTCGGCGATCGACGCCGGCGGCGCCGACGAGATCAACAACACCTACCAGAACCTCACGTCGATCCTGACGTGGCGGGCGGCCGGTGTCGCGGTCTACGGCGGCTACGCCAACACCTTCAAGAACATCTACATCGCCGACACGCTGGTCTACTCGGGCATCACGATCAGCTCGCTGGACTTCGGATACCCGATGAACGGCTTCGGCGCCAGCCCGCCGACGGTCTTCGACAACATCTCGATCGTCCGGGCCGGCGGCCACTTCTGGGGCGCGCAGACCTTCCCGGCGATCTGGATCTTCAGCGCGTCGAAGGTCTTCCAGGGCATCCGGGTCTCGAACGTCGACATCATCGACCCGACGTACTCCGGAATCATGTTCCAGACCAACTATGTCGGCGGCCAGCCGCAGAACCCGATCAAGGACACCACGTTCACCAACATCACGATCAGTGGCGCCCAGAAGAGCGGTGACGCCTTCGACGCCAAGTCCGGCTTCGGCCTCTGGGCCAACCCGCTGCCCGAGTCGGGGCAGGGCCCGGCGGTCGGCTCGGTCACCTTCACCAACCTCCAGTTCAGCAACAACTTCCGGGACATCGAGAACCAGACGACGACGTTCACGATCGTCCGCAACTAGCCCGCTCCCGAGGTAAGGAAGGGCCCGCTGACCGTCCCCGCGGGCCCTTCCGCCTGTGTAGGTTGCCTCCATGGAACACGTCACCCTCCCGGACGGCCGCACCCTCGAATACCTGGTGGAGGGACCGTCCGCGGCGATCCCGCTGGTCCTGCACCACGGCACCCCGTCCGGCACCGTCCGCTACGCCCCCATCTTCGACGAGGCCCTGAGCCAGGGCTTCCGGGTCGTGCAGGCCAGCCGGCCCGGCTACGCGACCTCCACCCCGCACCCCGGCCGCATCGTGGCCGACGTCGCCGCCGACACGGCCGCCCTGCTCGACGCGATCGGCGCCACCACCTTCGTCACCGTCGGCTGGTCGGGCGGTGGGCCGCACGCGCTGGCCTGCGCCGCCCTGCTTCCGGGCCGCTGCCTCGCGGCGGCCACCATCGCCGGCGTCGCGCCGTACCGGGCCGAGGGCCTCGACTGGCTGGCCGGCATGGGCGAGGAGAACGTCGAGGAGTTCGGCGCCGCCGTGGCCGGTCCCGAGCCGCTGAACGCCTTCCTGTCGACGGCCGCGTCGGCGATGGCGCAGGTCGAGCCGGCCGAGCTGATCGAGGCGTTCGGCGACCTCATCTCCGAGGTGGACAAGAAGACCCTGGTCGGCGGCTTCGCCGAGTACCTCGCGGCGTCGTTCCGGGAGGCGGTCTCCCGGGGTGTCGCGGGCTGGCGGGAGGACGACCTCGCCTTCGTCCAGGAGTGGGGGTTCCCGCTCGCGGGCATCACGGTCCCGCTGTCGCTGTGGCAGGGCGACCAGGACCGGATGGTGCCGTTCGAGCACGGGCGCTGGCTGGCGGCCCACCTGCCGTCGGCCGAGGTCCACCTGGTTCCGGGCGAGGGGCACCTCTCCCTGATCGCCAACTTCGGGGCGATCGTCGGCTACCTGCGCTCGCACGCCGCGGCCTGAGTCTCGCTCGCGGGCGCCACTGTGGACACAGCGGGCAATCGGCGGGACCGATTGTCCGCTATCCTGGCCGCACTCGTCGGGCGGAACAGGGGGAACTCACGGTGACGGACGACCAGATTTCCAAGTTGGACACCGGGGTGCCGCATTCGGCCCGGCTGTGGAACTACTGGCTCGGCGGGAAGGACAACTTCGCGTCCGACCGGGCCGCCGGCGACGAGATCGCCCGGCGATTCCCCTCGATCATCGACCTCGCCGTCGCCGACCGGGCGTTCCTGAAGCGTGTCGTGCGGTTCCTCGTCGCCGACCAGGGGATCCGGCAGATCCTCGACATCGGGACCGGCCTGCCCACGGCCGACAACACCCACGAGGTCGCGCAGGGGATCGCGCCCACCACGCGGGTCGTCTACGCCGACAACGACCCGCTCGTCCTCACGCACGCGCGGGCGCTGCTGACCGGCACCTCCGAGGGGCGGACGGACTACATCGAGGGCGACCTCAACCGGCCCGCCGAGATCCTGGCCGCCGCCACCCGCACCCTCGACTTCCGCGAGCCGGTCGCGGTCACACTGCTCGGCATCGTGCACTTCATCCTCGACTTCGAGGAGGCGCGCTCGGTGATCCGGGAACTCGTGGACGCGTTGCCGTCCGGCAGCTACCTGACGATCGCGCACGGGTGCAACGACATCAACCGCGCCGAGGCGGACGACATCGTCGGCTTCTGGAACGAGCACGGTACCCCGAAGATCGTCTATCGCAGCGCGGCCGAGATCGGGCAGTTCTTCGACGGGCTCGAGCTGCTCGAGCCCGGGATCGTGCCGTGCTCCCGGTGGCGGCCCGGGCCCGGCGACCCGGACATCGACGTCAACCAGTACTGCGGCGTGGGCCGTAAGCCGTAGCTCAACCCAGCAGGTCCCACCGGTTGCCGGCGATGTCGAGGAAGACGGCGACCCGGCCGTACGGCTCGTCGCGCGGTTCCCGGACGAAGGTGACGCCGGCCGCGACCATCCGGCGGTGGTGCGCCTCGAAGTCGTCCACGCGGAGGAAGAACCCGACGCGGCCCGCGGTCTGGTTGCCGATCGCCGCGCGCTGGTGATCGCCGTCGGCCCGGGCCAGCAGAAGGCCGGTCCGGGCGTCGGGCGGGCGGACCACCACCCAGCGCTTGGCGTGCCCGTCGGTGGTGGTGGCGGGGGAGTCCTCGATCAGCTCGAAGCCGAGGACGCCGGTGAAGAAGGCGATGGCGGGGTCGTAGTCGTCCACGACGATCGTGATGAGCTCGATCTGCACCTGGACGACCCTACGGCCACGGATCAGACCTCGACCGGCGTGAGGTCGGGCAGCGCGGCGGCCGGCTCGGCGGCCCGCGTGCGGCGGCGAGCGGTGGGGACCAGGAGCGCGACCGCGATGGCGGCGACGGCCACGACGGCGAGGATCAGGAAGGCCTCGGTGTAGCCGGACTCGGCGGGGAGACCGGCGGGGGTCACGTGGCCGGCGACGATCGAGCTGACGATGGCGGTGCCGATGGAGGCGCCGATGGTGCGGATGTTGGTGTTCATGCCGGAGGCCGCGCCGGTCTGGTGCATCGGGACGCTCTGCACGATCAGGCTGATCATCGAGGAGTAGACCAGGCCCAGGCCGATGCCGAAGACGCCGCCGGCCAGCGCGACCAGGGGCCGGGTGCCGTGCTCGGTCGCCAGCGACAGGCAGGAGAGCGCGGCCAGCGCGGAGCCGGCCACCAGCTGGATCTTGCTGCTGATCCAGCGGGTCAGCGGGCCGCTCAGCGAGCCGAAGACGGCCATCGTGACCATCATCGGGAGCATCAGCAGGCCGGCCTCGGTGACGCTCGCGCCGAAGCCGTAACCGGTCGAGCTCGGGACCTGCATGAGCTGCGGCAGGAAGGCGAAGATGCCGAACATCGTGGCGCCGAACAGGAGCGCGACGAGGTTGGTGGTCCAGACCGCGGGCAGGCGCATCATCCGCATGTCGATCAGTGGGTTGGCCGAGCGGAGCTCCGCGACGAACCAGGTGATGAGCAGGACGACGGCCAGCGTGAGCAGTCCGATCGTGCGGCCGGAGCCCCAGCCCCAGGTGGTGGCCTTGCTCAGCGGGAGCAGGAGGGCGACCAGCCAGCCGGAGAGGAGCACGGCCGCGAGCCAGTTGACGCGGCCGGGGCTGCGGTGCGGCGACGGCGGGATGACGAACTTCGCGACCACGCCGACCAGCGTGACGACGATCATCGGGATCCAGAACAGCCAGCGCCAGCTGAGGACGCCGACGATCGGGCCGGCCAGGACGATGCCGAGGCCGCTGCCGGTGGCGATGACCGCGGCCATGATGCCGACGGCCGAGGTCACGCGCTGCGGCGGGAACTCGTCGCGGATGATGCCGAACGAGACCGGGAAGATCGCGCCGCCGAGGCCCTGCAGGACGCGGGCGACGATGAGGACGCCGATGGTCGGGGCGATCGCGGCCAGCAGGCAACCGACCGCGATGGAGGCGAGGGCGACGAGCAGGGCCCGGTCCTTGCCGATCATGTCGGCGATGCGCCCCATGAGCGGGGTGGCCACCGACGCGGCCAGCAGCCAGGCGGTGAGCACCCACGTGACCGTGCCGGTGTCGGTGTGCAGGTCGTGCTGGATGGTCGGGAGCACCGGCGTCACCAGCGACTGCATCAGCGCGAACGCGGCGGCGGCGGCCGAGAGCACGCCGAAGGTCTGATAAAGTCGAGGCATGCCTCCACATTAGCGGAGGGGGGCCTCCGGTTCGCAAGAGCGGGGCCGGGTGGTTTTGGTGAGGAGGATCTCCATGGCGGACGTTCCCGTCGTCGTGGCCGGCGTGCGGCGACCGACTCGGGCCGATGCTCGCCGGAACTTCGACGCGCTGCTGGACGCGGCGCGGGCGGCCTTCGCGGAGAACGGGACGGATGCCTCGCTGGAGGACATCGCCCGGCGGGCCGGCGTGGGGATCGGCACCCTCTACCGAAATTTCCCGACGCGCCAGGACCTGTTCGAGGCGGTCTACGTCTCCGAGATCGAGCAGCTCGCGGAGGCCGCCGAGGCGGTGTCCGATCTGCCCCCTTGGGAGGCTCTCGCCGCTTGGCTCCGGCGCTTTGTCGTCTATGTGGGGACAAAACGGGCGATCATCGAGGCGCTCAACCGGGAGTCGGAGATGTTCGCCTCGTGCCGGAAGGCGATGTACGCGGCGGGGGAACCGCTTTACGTGCGGGCCCAGGAGGCGGGTGTGGTCCGCAGGGACGCCACCTTCGACGACGTGCTGCGACTGGTCTCGGGCCTGACGTCGGCCTCGTTCGTGGACGACGCGCAGAAGGAACGGGTCCTGGCCCTGGCCCTGGACGGCCTGCGGGTCTGACCGGCCCTCAGAGGCGGACGGCGGTGCCGGTGCGGGCGCTCTGGCGGGCCGCGTCGAGCACGGTCATGTTGCGAAGGACGTCCGACGGGTCGACCGGGAGCGGGCCCTCGCCGCGGACGGCCTTGGCGAAGGCGGGGTAGAACGAGTCCCAGCGGCCGCGCTCGGTGGGGACCGGAGCGCTGGTCGGGCCGTGGTACAGGCGGCCCCAGGCGTGCTCGGGCTCGACTCCCCAGCGGTCGCCGAGGGTGGCGGGGGATCGGCCCGCCTTGAGCAGTGCCTCCTGGCCGTCCATGCCGTCGATGCCGTTGACGATGTAGGTGCCGGTCGAGCCGCTCACCCGGAAGCGCGGGCCCGGGGCGGCCTGGCGCCAGCTGCCCCACAGGTGGGACTCGACGCCGCTGACGTGGTGCAGCGCCACGAAGAAGTCGTCGTCGAGGTCGCCGTTGCCGCGGATCTCCGCGTACACCCGCACGGCCGGACCGTGCAGCAGATGGGCCTGATCGACGAGGTGCGACCCGAAGTCGAGCAGCGTGCCCCCGCCGGCGGCCGGCACCTTGCGTTCCGGGGCCCACCGCTCGAAGCGCGACTCGAACCGCCGGACCGTGCCGAGCCTGCCCTCGGAGATCAGCTTGCGGACGGTCAGCAGATCGGAGTCCCATCGCCGGTTCTGGTAGACGCTGAGCAGCACACCGGCGTCGGCGGCGGCCCGCACGACGTCCTGCGCCGTGGCCGCGTCGAGCGTGAACGGCTTGTCCACCACCACTGCCAGCCCCAGCGCGATCGCCTCGAGCGCGACCTCGGCGTGCGTGGCCGCCGGCGTGGAGATCGACACGGCCTCGACCCCGGCCGCGGCCAGGGCGGCCAGCGAGTCGTACGCGGTCGCGGTCGGATGCTGAGCGGCCAGTTCGGCCCGGCGCTCGGCCGACGTGGTGACAACGCCGACAAAGTCGACGTTCTCCGCCGACGCCAGCAGCGGGGCGTGGAAGATCCGCCCGCCCGTCCCGTAGCCGACAAGCCCGAACTTGACCGCGTCACTCATTCCGAAGAGATTGCCACAACGTTGCCACCCCCGCCGATCAAGGGGTCAGGTGGCCACCGGCTGGGCCGCCGGGGCGAAGGACTCGATGCGGTTCTTGCCGGCCGCCTTCGCCGCGTACATGGCCATGTCGGCGCGGCGGCTCAGCTCGGTGACGGTCAGGCCGGGCTCGGCCACCGCCACGCCGATGCTCGCGCCGATCGTCACGGTGGCGGCGGTCAGCATGAAGGGGGCGGCCAGCGCGTCGCAGAGCTGCTCGGCGATCCGTTCCGCCTCGAGCGGGTCGGCCAGGTCGGGCAGCAGGACCGCGAACTCGTCGCCGCCGAGCCGTGCCGCCAGCCCGCGGCCGGTGGTCACGGTGGTCATCCGCGCCGCCACCTGGATCAGCAGCTCGTCGCCGGCCGCGTGCCCGTGACAGTCGTTGACCCGCTTGAAGTCGTCCAGGTCGACGTTGAGCAGCGCGGCGACGGCCGTCCGGCCGTCGCCGGCCAGGTCGAGCGCCCGGTCGACGGCGCCGACGAACTTCGCCCGCCCCGCCAGCTGCGTCAGGTGGTCGTGGTGCGCGCGGTGTTCGAGCTCGGCGTGCGCGAGGCAGACCTTCTCGGCGAGGACGACCTGGTGCGACAGGTTGCGCAGGGAGTCCAGCACCTCGGCCGGGATGCGCCGGCGACCGCCGACGGCGATGAAGGCGTCGGCCACCGCGGGGTCGGCGCCCAGCGAGTCGAGCTCCCACACGCGGAAGCCGGGCACCAGCGAGTCGAGGAACTCCCGATCCCCGGTGACGACGTCGCCCAGCAGACGGCCCTGCACGCCGGGCGGGGCTCCGATCGCGGTGGTCACGACGAAGCCCTCGGGGCGGCGGCGCAGCACGACCAGGGCGATGCCGGGCGAGAGGGCGACCACCTCCTCGGCCGTGCGGCGGCCGATGATGCGGACCTCGTCGCTGTCGACGACGCCCATCATCGCGAGGCCGGCCCGGGCCAGGAGCGCATCCCGGGCGGCCGCCCGTTCCTGCCGCAGCAACGCCACATAGATGCCGCGGGTCAGCACGGCCATCAGCAGCACCTGCGGCAGGACGCCGATGATCGTGGGCGAGTTCCAGGCCATCGGGCGGTCGCCGGACATCGGGGAGATCGCGACCGCGACCGGGATGGCGATCATCCCGCCCACCACCCGGGCCACCCAGAGGGCGGTCGAGCCGTACAGCGACAGGACGATCGTGGACGCCAGGGCGAGCGCGGTCGTCGCCACCGGGTCGAAGAGGCCGGCGCCGCCGATGGCGACCAGCACCGGCACCGGGATCAGCGTCAGCCAGCCCGAGCGGCCGCGCACGAAGGTGCCGATCAGGATGAGGAAGGTCGCCAGGATGCAGGCGGCGGCGAGCCGGCTGTACTCGGGCGAGCGCAACACGTTGCCCAGCTGAGGGAACTCGGTGAGCATCGCGAGACCGCCGATGGCGACGGCCACCAGCCGGGTCCGGTTGAGGCTGCCCTCGGGGCGCGGCAAGCGCCGCATCCAATGCTTGCTCAGCAACACCCAGTTTTCTTCGGCCGGGCCCGGCCTCACTTGAGTGCGTGTAGTGATCCTTCCTGTCGGATGAGTGACCCCTGCCAGCGGAAAGTGCTCCCCGTGAGTCAACATTTGCCGCATGAAGCCCGCGCAGATGGAACGCACCCCCTTCGCTGACCTCGACAGTCAGCCCAGCGAGATGACTGCCATGCTGCTCGCCGCGCTCGAGGCGATGGGCCGGCACCCCGAGATCAGGCGGGTGCGCCAGACCGCCATGCAGGCCATGCGGCCTCAGCCTGGGGAAAGGCTGCTGGACGCGGGCTCCGGCGCCGGCGACGTGGCGCGGTGGCTCGCCACCGCGGTCGGCAGTGCGGGCGAGGTCGTCGCGCTCGACTCCTCGGCCGCCACCATCGCGGCGGCCGTCCAGCGGCACGACGGCAGCAACGTCAGATACATGACCGGCGATGTCTCGGCGATGACCCTGCCCTCCGACAGCTTCGACGGCGTGTGGTGCGAGCGGGTGCTCCAGCACGTCACCGACGCGGACGCGGCGCTCGACGAGATGATCCGGGTGACGCGGCCCGGCGGGCGGGTCTGCCTCGTCGACACCGATTGGGAGTCGCTCGCCTTCGACGGGGTGCCGGCCCGGCTCGCCGGCACGGTCGTGACGCACATGCACGGCCGCCTCACACCCTGGAAACGCGACATGGGCCGTACGCTGCGCCGCCGGCTGATCAGCGCCGGGCTCGGCGACGTCACGGCCACCCCCGTCACCTGCGTCTTCGGCGACCCGGCGTCGGCCGCCGTGGTCCTGCCCATGGTCAACCCGATCGTCCCCGAAGAGGCGTGGGCGACGCCCCCGGGCGTACGGGATGAGTGGTTTTCGTATGTCGATGCGGCCGGTGCCCGCGGGGACTTCCTGGCGATCCTGACGATCTGGGTGGTAACCGGCCGTGTTGTCTGAACCGGCGCCTCAGCCATCGGTCCGGCGCCAGTACTGCCGTTTGCGGTCGTCGCGGACGACATAGCCCAGCCGGCCCAGCTCGGCCCGCAGCTCGCGTCGGTCGCCGTCGTCGCCGGAGTCGAGCGCCTTCTGCCGGGCGGCGAACAGGGCGTGGGCGGCGGCCGGAAGCTCGGGCAGGCCGGGCACCCAGCGCCGGTAGGACGACAGGTACGGGTCCTGATCGGCCCAGGCGATGCCGTTGCGGGTGAAGGCGTCGCGGAGCCGGCCACGCGACAGGTGTGACGGCTCGCGGGCCAGTTCCCGGCCGGTCGGGCCGAGCAGCATCAGCTCGTCGCGGTCGGCGAAGGCGACGGCCACGCCGGACCGGGGAACGGCAACGGTCGCGCCGGGACGGGACAGGACGACCTCGGCCGGGGTGATCCGGACGGTCAGCGACTCACGGTCGGCCAGGGCGGCCAGGATCAGGCCGAGGACGACGCCGAGCGCCGGCACCGCGATCGAGGCGGCCGGCTGCGGCAGCTCGCGCGCCAGGCGGAGCGGGCCCGGCAGCGGCAGCCACGCCAGCGAGAGAAGCCAGGCGACCGCGAGAAGCAGTGCGGCGCCGACGGCGGGAAGTCCGAGCCACAGGAGGACCCGCGCCCACCGCGGGGTCGGGACGATCGACGTCGGTTCGAGCACGGGCCGAAGTCTTCGGCACGGGTGGGCCGTCGCGATACCGACTGAGGTCGACGTTCGATCGACCAAAGTCGACTGCCCACGGCGCGGCCCCGCCGGTAGCGTCGAGGGCATGGAACGCCGGGGCGTACGCGGGTGGCTGCTGGAGGTCTTCCTCGCGGTCCTCGCCATGCTGCTCGGGATCTTCTTCGTGACTCAGTCGGTGTCCGAGGGCAACGCGGCCCCGATCGCGGTGGAGGCGGTCGCGGGCGTCCTCTCCTTCACCGGCCTCGTGCTCTTCCGGCGCAACCATCCGGTGGGGCTGACCCTCGCGCTCATCCCGGCCGGCATCCTGCTCGGCATGCCGATGGGCGCCAGCCCGATCGCGCTGTTCTCGGTGGGGCTGCACCGCCCGGCCCGGGTCACGATCGCGCTGGCGGCCCTGCACGCCGCGGTCACCGCGGTGATCTACGGCCTGGTGCTGGGCCTGACCCGCACCTACTACGAGTCGGTCGCCTTCGTGGTGCTGCTGCACGTCAGCCTGGTCGCGGTGGCCATGGTGATCCGCGCGCACCGCCAGCTGGTCGGCGCCTGGGCCGAGCGGGCCCGGCAGGCCGAGGAGGGCCAGCGGCTGCGTATCGAGCAGGCCCGGCTCGCCGAGCGGGAGCGGATCGCCCGCGAGATGCACGACGTTCTCGCCCACCGGGTCTCGCTGCTGGCGCTGCACGCCGGCGCGCTGGAGGTGCGGCGTGACGCGCCCGCCGACGAGCGGCAGGCGGCCGGCGTGATCCGGCAATGCGCGCACGACGCCCTGGAAGATCTGCGGATGCTGCTGAGCATGCTGCGGGCGCCGGCGGAGGACCGGCCGCAGCCGACGCTCGGCGACGTGCCCGCCCTGGTCGAGCAGTCCCGCCTGGCCGGCGCCGACATCACCTTCACGATGACCGGCGACGACGAGGCCGGCGAGGACGACGTCCCCGGGCAGACCGGCCGGCACGCGTACCGGATCGTCCAGGAGGCGCTGACCAACGCGCTCAAGCACGCGCCCGGCGCGCGGGTGCGGGTCGAGGTCGACGTCGACCGGTCGCGCGGGCTCGACCTCCGGGTCGGCAACGACCTCGTGTGGGACAACCCGGTCCGGCGCGGCGGTGCCGAGGCGATCCCCGGGGCCGGCGCGGGGCTGGCCGGGCTGCGGGAACGGGTCCAGCTGGTCGGCGGCCGGCTCGAGCACGGGCCCACCCCGGCCGGAGAGTTCAGCCTGCGAGCGTGGCTTCCATGGCAGACCTGACCCCGCCGGTACGGGTGTTGATCGTCGACGACGACGCGCTGGTGCGGTCGGGGCTGTCGATGATGCTGGGGGCGTTCGACGAGATCGAGGTGGTGGGTGCCATCTCGGACGGGGCGGAAGTGGCGGCGGCGGTCAACACGCATCGGCCGCAGGTGGTGCTGATGGACATCCGGATGCCGGGGATCGACGGGCTCTCGGCCACGGCCGAGCTGCGGAGGCGGCGGGATCCGCCCGAGGTCATCGTGCTGACGACGTTCGACACCGATGAGCACGTGCGGCGGGCGATGCGGGTGGGCGCCAGCGGGTTTCTGCTGAAGCACGTGCCGCCCGCGGAGATCGCGCGGGCGGTGTGCCGGGCCGCGGCCGGGGAGCCGATCTTCACGCCCTCGGTGCTGCGGCAGGTGATGGGGCTCGCGGCGGCCGAGGCGACCGATACCGAGCGGGACGGGGCCCGGGCCGCCCTGGGCCGGTTGAGCCCCGGCGAGAGCGACGTGGCCCGCCTGATCGGGGACGGGCGCACCAACCAGGAGATCGGCGCCGCGCTGCTGATGAGCACGGCCACGGTGAAGGCGTACGTGACGCGCATCTTCACCAAACTCGAGCTCACCAACCGGGTCCAGATCGCCATCCTGGTCCACGCGGCCCGCCGCTGAGAACGAAACGGCGGGCCGGCGGCGGGTCAGTAGCCGGTGGGGACCATGCGGCTCAGGAGCTGGTCCAGGGCGACGCTGGCGAAACCGACGCGGACGTCGCTGGCGCCGTACGGGAGCCAGAGGCGGCCGTCGTGCACGAGGCCTCCGCAGGAGTAGAGGACGTTGGGGACGTAGCCCTCGCGCTCGATCTCGTCGGGGTGCATGAGGCCGTCGGGGAGGTCCGCGATGACCCGCTCGGGGTTCTCCAGGTCGAGGAGCATGGCGCCCAGCGAGTAGCGGCGCATGGGGCCCACGCCGTGGGTCAGGACCAGCCAGCCCGCCTCGGTCTCGACCGGCGAGCCGCAGTTGCCGACCTGGATCAGGTCCCAGCCGCGGTGCGGGACCAGCAGCGGGACGGCCTCCTGCCAGCGGTGCTGTTCGTCGCGGACGCTCAGGCCCAGCGTCTCGCCGTCCGAGCGGCAGAGGGCCAGCTTCCGGCCGTCCACGTAGCGCGGGAACAGGGCCATGCCCTTGTTGCGGGCGGCCGGGCCGTGCAGCTGGGTCACCTCGAAATGGCGCAGGTCGCGGGAGAAGATGACCCGGCCCGAGATGTGCCGGCCGTCGTAGGCCGTGTAGGTGGCCTGGTAGGCGAGCCGGCCGTCGGGGTCCAGGTGCTGGACGAACCGGGCGTCCTCCATGCCGTTGCTCTCGGCGCGGGTCGCGGGCCACATCACCCGCTGGTGCAGCGGGATCGCGCACGGGAACGAGACCGCGTAGTCCTCGCTGACGATATGCCGGATGCGGTCGAGCGTCTCCTGCGTCATGGGGCGGGACAGCAGCTCGGCCGGGATGTGGGTCATCACATCCTCGAACTCCTCGTCGTCGTACCGCTCGGGCAGGGCCGAGACGATGTACGCGGAGGCCTCGTTGTCGATCTCCTCGTCGATCAGGGCGGCCGAGAGCTGAAAGCGCATGTGCTTGGCGCCGACGCGCTGGCCGATCATCAGCGGGCCGTCGCGGTCCTCGAGGCGGATCGTGTCGCCGGGCCCGAGGATCGCCGAGCAGAAGCCGATCGACGAGATGTGGCCCTCGCCGATCTGCCGCATGCTCATCGCCACCCGCAGCTCACCGGGCTCCAGACCGGCCTGGTCGGGGTGCGGCACCATCGACGGGTTGCACAGCGCGGCGGCCTCGACCGAGAACTCGTGGCTGAAGTACGCGCCGATCAGCGTCCGGGCCGTCGGAGGCAGCTCGATCTCCGGCGGCACGCGGTGTTGCACCAGGTCGTAGTGGTGCTGGAACACCGACAGCAGGTCGTGATGCCGGCCCGCGAAGCGGCTCAGCACGTCGTCCAGCAACCGGGCCGTCTCCGCCTCGTCGAGCTGCAGGATGCGCTCGATCAGGCTGGAGGCCCGGTTCTGCACCATCTGGGCGTCTTCGCCGGGCACGAACAGCTTGATCACCACGCGCCGGTCGTCCGGCTGCATGACGATCTCGTGGCGAGTGATGAAGGATGTGGAATTCATGGTTGCGGTCACGCTAGGCCGCCTGACGGTCGGGTCGCGCTCCGGGTCCCCCACGTGCGGGCGTGCTGCAGCGTGGAGACAAGCGCGAGGGTGGATTCGGCTCCTTGGTTCAGATTAGGACCATCCGCCGTTAATCCGTCATAACATCCGCCGGTTAGTGGATCGTACATAACTGTCTGAGTGTCGTTATCACCCAAAAACCAGGTTATTGCCCGAAATAGTGGTTCGTCCCACCGGTCGTCGCCGGTGATGGCGGCGGCGGTGGCGCAGGCGTCGGCGGTGGCGGCGGCCTCGATCGGCTGCTGGTCGAAGCGGTGTTTGGGCCGCCCGGGGTGCCAGCCACCGACCGGGACGGTGGAGAGGTGGCCGTCGTTGTCCTGCTCGCGGCACAACCAGGAGAGCATGCGCAGGCCCGCCCGCAGCACGGGCTCGTCACCCAGCAGGTCACCGGCCGCGATCACGACCTCGGCCATGGTGGCGTTGGCGTAGGTGAGCTCCGGTGCGGGCCAGACCCAGGCCGGGTCCGGCCCGGGCAGTCCGACCGCGTCGGCGGCGTCGCGGAGCAGGGCGGCCGCGTCGGGGTCGCGCGGGTCGAGCCGCACGATCTCGGCGGCGCCCAGTCCGGCGTACGCCATCGCCCTCGGCCACGGGGAGCGTTGCCGCGCCCCCAAACGGAACGCCAGCCGGGCCTCGCGCCGGATCCAGGGCTGCGTGGAGCGCGCCGCGGCCGTGCCCAGCCCCCACAGCGCGCGCCCCCACCAGTCGCCGGTGCCCGGCTCGTCATTCCAGCGCCGGTCGTACCCCATCCGGTTGCGGAACGCGCCGTCCGGTCCCTGCGCGTGCGTGAGGAAGGCCAGGTACCGCTCGGCTAGCGTGACCACCTGCGGCGTCGGGCGCGGCTCGCGGCTGGCCACGAGCAGGCCGCGCCCGACGTCGTCGACGCAGTAGCCGTGCTCGCGCCGCACGGTGGCGTTGCGCGCGTGCTCGAGCAGCCCGGTGTCGTCGGAGAGCCGCGCGATGTGGTTGAACGAGGGCGCCGGCGCGTCGGAGAGCTGGAGGGGCGGCGGAACCAGCCGCAGGCCAACACTCATGCGGAGATGGAGGCGGCGACCGGGGCGGCCACGGCGCGCGCGGACAGCAGGCGACCGGCCAGCGACTGGTAGCGAGCCGCCACCGCCGGCCAGCGCAGCGTCGGACCGCCCGCGATGCCGGTCAGGCGTCCAGCCAATCCGGGCTCGGCGAGAAGGTGCCGGATCGCGGCGGCCATCGCCTCCGGGTCCTGGTGCGGCACCAGCAGTCCCGGGCCGTCCGCCAGCAGCTCGACCGCGTGCGGGAACTCGGTCGCCACCACCGGCACACCCGCACCGACCGCCTCGATCAGCACGCCCGAGGTGACCTGCTCGGTCGAGTCGTAGGGCAGCACCACCACGTCGGCCGAGCGGATCAGCCGGGACAGCTCGGCCTGATCCAGATACTCGTCGCGCCACACCACGTCGTCGGTCACCCCGAGCGAGCCGGCGAGGGCTTTCAAGGAGTTCCGGTACGCGTCACCGAACTGCTCGAGGACCTTCGGATGCGTGCGGCCGGCCACCGCGTAGATCGGCATTGGCGACGAATCGCGCAGCAGCGCCAGCGCCCGCAGCGCCCACTCGATCCCCTTGCCCGGGCCGAGCAGCCCCCAGGTCAGCAGGTGCGGCCGATCGTGGTCCTCACGCGGCGCGCTCTCGTGACTGCCCGCGCCGTGCGGGATCACCGAGATCTTGCGCGGGTCGACGGCGTAGCCCGCCAGCAGCCGCTTCCGGGCCGTGTCGGTCATCGTGACCACCGCGTCGGCGGTCGCGGCGATCCGCTCGAGGACCTGCCGCTGCAGCGGGTCGGGGTGGCTGAGCACGGTGTGCAGCACGACGATCGACGGGACCTTCAGGGCGCGCAGCAGCGGCAGTACCTCGGCGCCGGCGTCGCCCGGGTAGATCCCGTACTCGTGCTGGACGATCGCCACGTCGAACCGGTTGAGCGCGTTGGCCGCCGCGACCCAGCCACCGGGGTTGTCGGTGTGCCAGGTGTGCACGACGCGCGGGGCGCTCCGGTCGAGGTCGATGCCGCCGCTCACATTGTCGCTGGCGAGCAGCCGGACGACCCCGGCGCCGCCGGTCGCAATGAGCTGTGTGGCGAGTGCGGCATTGAATGTGGCCAAACCGCATTGAGTGGGCGGGTATGTGCTCAGAAAACCGAACGTGGCGGGCATGACAGGGCCTTTCTCGTATCGCGGCTGCCTTCCCGCAGCACGACTCAGCGCACGCGGACCCCGCGGTGCCGGCCGCGCGCAAACGCCATTGCTCGCTCCGGGATAATTGCCCCGATTAACGTGCAATTCACAATGCGACGTTAACAAGAAACACCTATTCGGCTGACGATTTTGCGGTAAATCGTCAGGTAGTCATCGACCATCCGGCCGGCCGAGAACCGTTCCCGGGCCCGCCGGGCGCACGCGCCGCGGTCGATCGCGTCGATGCCCGCGACCGCGGCGACCGCCTCGTCCGCATCCGCGACCAGCCGCCCGGTCACGCCCTCGTCGATCACCTCGGGCATCGACCCTTTCGAGTACGCGATCACGGGCGTCCCGCAGGCCATCGACTCCACGACCGACAGCCCGAACGGCTCGGCGAACCGGATCGGATGCAGCAGCGCGGCGCCGGAGCCGAGGATCCGCCCGCGGTCGGCCGGCCCGACCGAGCCGAGGTAGACGACCCGATCGCCGTCGATGTGCGGCTCGACCGCCGCCCGGTGGAAGTCGCGGTCCTGCACGATGCCGCAGATGATCAGGCGGCGGCCGGCGCGCCGGGCGATCTCGATGGCCAGATCGGTGCCTTTGTCCGGATGGATTCGGCCGAAAACCACCAGATCCGCGGAGGGCTCGAGCGATATCGGCAGCGAGGAGAGATCGATCCCGTGGTGCACGGTCCCGGCGTACGACAGCCGGGGAGAGCGGTCACTGTCGGAGATGGAGACGTAGTGCGAGTCGGCCCGCTCGTACGCCGGAAGGATCGACGGCCCCGAGAATCCATGGATGGTCGTGAGCATCGGCGCCGCGCAGTGCCGGGAGAACGCGAGCGGCAGCCAGTCCAGGTGGTTGTGCACGAGGTCGAACTCGGCCGACCGGGACAGCGCGTGGCTGACGTGCAGCGCCTCCCATACCCGGCCGTCGATCTCGTCGCTCTCCTCGTACCCGGTCGGGCTGACCCCGTCGAGGGCCGCCTTGGTGACCGAGTCGAGCGTGGCGAACAGCGTGACGTCGATGCCGCGCGCGGTCAGCCCCTCGGCCAGCAGGCTGGTGATCAGTTCCCACGGGCCGTAGTGCAGCGGCGGCGTACGCCACGCGATCGGCCCCAGCAGCGCCACCTTCATGACAAATGCCATAATTTGGTAGTTAACACCCGCTTAGTATGCCCACGGGTTTCGGACGGCGTTCTCGTGTTAGAGAAGACGCATGACGGATCTCTGGTGGAGAAGCGCGGTCGTTTACCAGATCTACCCTCGCAGCTTCGCGGACGCCGACGGCGACGGCATGGGCGATCTGCGCGGAGTCATCGACCATCTCGACCACCTGGCCGAGCTCGGCGTCGACGTGCTCTGGCTTTCCCCGATCTACCGTTCCCCGCAGGACGACAACGGCTACGACATCAGCGACTACCAGGACATCGACCCGCTCTTCGGCAATCTCGCCGTCTTCGACGAGCTGCTGGCCGCCGCCCACGCCAGGGGCATGAAGCTGATCATGGACCTGGTGGTGAACCACAGCTCGGACGAGCACCCGTGGTTCGCCGAGAGCCGGTCGAGCCGCGACAACCCGAAACGCGACTGGTACTGGTGGCGGCCGGCCCGCGCGGGGATGGAGCCGGGCACGCCCGGCGCGGAACCGACCAACTGGGGCTCGGCGTTCGGCGGGCCGGCCTGGGAGTACGACCAGAAGACCGGCGAGTACTACCTGCACCTGTTCTCGCCGAAGCAGCCCGACCTCAACTGGGAGAACCCCGAGGTCCGCCAGGCCGTGTACGCCATGATGCGCTGGTGGCTCGACCGGGGCGTGGACGGCTTCCGGATGGACGTCATCAACATGATCTCGAAGGACCCGGCGCTTCCCGACGGTCGCGTGACGGCCGGTCAGCCGTACGGGGACGGCAGCGCCGCGTACATCAACGGCCCGCGCAACCACGAGTTCCTGCGCGAGATGCACGACGAGGTCTTCGCCGGACGGCCGGGCCTGCTCACCGTGGGGGAGATGCCGGGCGTGACCGTGGAGGAAGCCATCCTCTTCACCGGCCGCGACCGGCACGAGGTCGACATGGTCTTCCAGTTCGACCACGTGTGGGCAGACCGCGGCGGCGATCCGTGGACGCTGGTTCCGCTGCGGCTCAGCACGCTCAAGGGGATCTTCGGGCGGTGGCAGGCGGGCCTGGCCGAGGTCGGGTGGAACAGCCTCTACTGGAACAACCACGACCAGCCGCGCGCGGTCTCCCGGTACGGCGACGACTCCCCGGAGCATCGGGTGACGGCGGCCAAGATGCTCGGCACGGTGCTGCACCTGCACCGCGGGACGCCGTACGTCTACCAGGGCGAGGAGTTGGGCATGACCAACTACCCGTTCCGGACGATCGCCGACTTCCGGGACATCGAGGCGCTCGGGCAGTACCGGCAGGCGGTCGAGCAGGAGGGGCGCAAGCCCGAGGAGGTGCTCGGCGTCCTGCGCGCCCGGGGGCGGGACAACGCCCGCACCCCGATGCAGTGGGACGACTCGCCGCACGCCGGCTTCACGGCCGGGTCGCCGTGGCTCGCGGTCAACCCGAACTACCCGGAGATCAACGCGGCGGCCGAGCGGGCCGACCCCGACTCGGTCTTCCACCACTACCGCAAGCTGATCAAGCTGCGGCACGACGAGCCGGCGGTGGTCGAGGGCGACTTCACCATGCTGCTGCCGCACGACGAGCGGTTGTACGCCTTCACCCGGCGCCTCGGAAACACGGAGCTGCTCGTCGTCGGCAACTTCTCGGGCGAGACCGTGCGTGCCGAGATCGAGGATGCGATCGCCTGGGAGGAGGCCGAGCTCGTGCTCACCAACGTGCCCGCGCCGAGCGGGCTGACCCTGCAGCCGTGGCAGGCGGTAATTTACCGGCGCTCGGTCTAGGGGGCGCCGGCCCACGCGGTAAGGATGCCCAGCCCAACCCGCCCGGCGGCTGCGGCGGGCCGCACCCCGGGCAGGCGGGCGGGCGCCGACGAGCCGGCCCCAGCGGGACTAGCGGAGGGATCGGAAGGCGGCCCGGAGCTCGGAGGCGAACAGCGCCGGCTCCTGCCAGGCGGCGAAGTGGTTGCCGCGGTCGAGCTCGTTGAAGTAGATGAGGTTCGGGTAGGCCCGCTCGGCCCAGCTGCGCGGGACCCGGTAGATCTCATTGGCGAAGGTGCTGACCGCGGCCGGGACGGTCACGTTCTTGACGTCGAAGAAGCCGACCGTGTTCTCCCAGTAGAGCCGGGCGGACGAGACGCCCGTGTTGGTGAGCCAGGTCAGCGTGACGTTGTCGAGGATCTCGTCGCGGGTCAGGCCGCCGACCGGGCGCCCGGCGAAGGCCTCGGCGATGTCGCGGTAGCTGGCGGCGTCGTGGTTGATCATCCAGGAGGCGAGCGAGACGGGCGAGTCCGCGAGGCCGTACATGGTCTGCGGCCGGGTGCCCATCTGGACGCCGTAGCCGACGCCCTTCGTGAAGAACTCGGCCAGCTGGTCGAACGTGCGGGTCTCCTCCTCGGACAGGCCGGGCGGGGGCGGGCCGCCGGCGCCCAGCACGTTGCGCGCCAGCACGAGCCAGACGTCCGCGGGAACGACGCCGGCCATGTTGCTGTGGATGCCGAGCAGTCCGGGCGGCGCCTGCACGCCGAGGAGGTCGGTGACGATCGCGCCCCAGTCGCCGCCCTGCGCCACGTAGCGCGGGTAGCCGAGGCGGGTCATCAGCACGTCCCAGGCGCGGGCCATCCGGTCGGGGCCCCAGCCGAGGTCCCGCGGCTTGCCCGAGTACCCGTAGCCCGGCATCGACGGGATCACCACGTCGAACGCGTCGGCCGCGGAGGCGCCGTACGCGGTCGGGTCGGTGAGCGGTTCGACGATGTTCAGCATCTCGACGACCGAGCCCGGCCAGCCGTGCGTGAGGATCACCGGCAGCGCGTTCTCGTGCCGCGAGCGCACGTGGATGAAGTGGATGTCCAGCCCGTCGATCTCGGTGACGAAGTTCGGCAGCGCGGCCAGCCGCCGCTCGCACCGGCGCAGGTCGTACTCGGTGGACCAGTAGTGGGCGAGCTCTCGCATCACCCCGAGCTGCACGCCCTGCGAGAAGTCGTCGACGAGCTCGGCGTCGGGCCAGCGGGTGGCGGTGACGCGGGCGCGCAATGCGTCGAGGTCCGCCTCGGTGGCGGCCGGGATCGGGAACGGCCGGACCGCCGTCGCCTCGTACGTGGTGGCTGACATGGTTGGCTCCTTCATGGAGTGGCTGATAACCGCAGCCTGCGCGCCGGAGCCCGCGCGTCGCCTCCGTCGGGGACCCTGGGTCAGGTCACGGGGTCGCACCCTGGGTTCGGGACCCCAGGGTGGCCGTCAGCTCCCGCCGGGAGCGGATGCCGAGCTTGGTGAAGACGTTGCGCAGGTGCCATTCGACGGTCCGCGCGCTGAGGAAGAGCCGGGCGCCGATCTCCGGGTTGGACAGTCCCTCGCCGGCCAGGCGGGCGATCTGCCGTTCCTGCGCGGTCAGGTCGTCGTGGGTGCCGGCCACCCGCCGGCGGACGGTCTCGCCGGCCGCCGCGAGCTCGCCGCGGGCACGCTCGGCGAACGCCTCCATCCCGATCGTGGCCAGCGTCTCGTGGGCCGCGCGCAGCTGGTCGCGTGCCTCGGCCGGGCGGTGCTCGCGGCGCAGCCACTCGCCGTAGAGCAGGCGGGCGCGGGCGGCCTCGGGACGCAGCGGGGTGCGACTCAGCCGGTCGATCGCCTCGCGGTACAGGGCGTCGGCCGCCGGGCCGTCGCTGAGCAGCGCCCGGCAGCGGGCCTCGATGCCGAGCGGGAAGTCGCTCTCGTGCGGCCGCGTCGCCCGGGCCAGCCGCTGGTGCGCCGTGCGGGCCAGGTCGACGTCGCCGGCGCGCACGGCCGCCTCCACCAGCTCGGGCAGCAGCCACACGAAGACCCAGTGGTTGAGGGCGGCCGCCGACACCGCCGGGCGGGCCGCGGTCACCGCGTCGGCGTACCGGGCGAGACCGTTGTTGAGGACCGCGGCCGCCCACAATGCCCGGACGGCGGTCGTGCTCTGCCCGCCGAATCGCCGGATCGCGGCGGCGGTCTCGTCCTCCCGGCCCTGCAGCGCCCGCAGCCGCAGCAGGGCGTACGGCGGCAGGCGGCTGCCGGTGACCGCGGCCGCGCTCTCGATCTCGGCGACGAGGGACTCGGCGGCCGTGAGGTCACCGGTCCACGCGACCGCCATCGCCAGGTACGTGAGGTGGACCGGCAACGCCGCGAGCTCGCCGGCGTCCCGGACGACCCGCGCGTTCCGGGCGGCGACCTCCAGCCAGCCGTCGTGGTCCCACAGCGCGCCGCGAGCGCCCACGGCCATCCAGCCCCACGCCATGACGTCTTCCGCGGAGAGATCCGTGTGCTCGGCCGCCGCGCGCCGCAGGATCGGGGTCGCGGCGGTGTATCCCTCGAGAATCAGCCGGGCGAAACCGTCGAGGAGCAGATCCCGCGGGCCGGGGCCGCCCGGCGCCGGCGGCAGGGCCCGCACCCCGCGGCAGATCTCCACGATGACGTCCCGCGCCGCGAGCTCCTCCGCCGTCCCGGCCGCGCCCCACGCCGTCAGGTACGTCTCCCGGGCCAGGTCCACATCGAACGGCGTCAGCCGCGCGGCCGCCTCCCGCAACAGCGGAAGGGACTCGGTCCAGCGGCCGGCGCCCAGCGCGACGTGGGCGCGGACCCGGCAGGCCAGGGCGCTCTGCAGCTCGTCGTGCGGCGCGGCCTCCGCCATCGCGACCAGCCCGAGGGCCGCGTCCAGCTCGCCGGCCTGGCAGCAGGCCTGGGCGGCGGCCAGCGCGCGATCCGCCCGGCGGCCGGGCTCGCCGGTCAACGCGAAGGCGCGCTGCAGGAACGCCGCGGCGGCGGCCAGACCACCGCGCGCCCGGGCCCGGTCGGCGACGCGCTCGAGCTCCCGGGCGACCTCCTCGTCCGGCCCGGCGGTGGCGGCGGCGAGGTGCCACGCGCGCCGGTCCGGGTCGGTCGCGGCGTCGGTCGCCTCCGCCAGCGCCCGGTGGGCCGCGCGGCGGTCGGCGTCCGGCGTGGACCGGTAGATCGCCGAGCGCGCCAGCGGATGCTGGAACGTCACCCGTTCGCCGATCGCGAGCAGTCCCTCCGCCCGCGCCGCGTCGGCGGCGGCCGGCGCGATGCCGAGACTCTCGGCCGCTCGCCAGAGCAGCCGCGGATCCCCGGCCGGATCGGCCGCCGCGACCAGCAGCAGGCGCCGGCCCTCGTCGGAGAGCAGGGCGAGACGCCGGACGAAGCTCTCCCGGACCCGCCCGGAGAGCGCCCGCTCGCCCGTCAGGCCGAAGCCGCCGGCCAGCTCGGTGGCGGTCAGGCCCCGCGGCAGCTCGAGCAGCGCCAGCGGGTTCCCCCGCGTCTCGGCGATGATCCGGTCCCGGACGGCCGCGTCCAGCTTGAACCGCACCGCGGAGGTGAGCAGCTCGCGGGCGTCGGCGTCGCCCACGCCGAGCACCTCCCGCTCCGGCAGGTGCCGCAGCTCCTCACCGGTGAACCGGGCGGCGAAGACGATGCCGACCGGCTCGGCCAGCAGGCGGCGGGCGACGAAGGCCAGTGTCAGCCGCGAGTTCCGGTCGAGCCACTGGGCGTCGTCGACTAGGCACAGCAGCGGACGCTCCTCGGCCCGCACCGCGAACAGGCCCAGCGTCGCCAGCCCGACGAGAAATCGGTCCGGTGGCGGGCCCGCGCTGAGGCCGAACACGATCTCCAGGGCCTGCCGCTGCGGCGCGGGGAGCTTGCCGAGCCGGTCGAGCAGCGGCCCGCACACCTGGTGCAGGCCCGCGTAGGCCAGCTCCATCTCGGACTCGACACCCACCGCCCGCACGATCGTGAGGTCGGACGCCGCACCGGCCAGGTGGTCGAGCAGTGCGGTCTTGCCGATCCCAGCCTCGCCGCGTAGCACCAGCACCCGGCCGTGCCCGCGGCGGACCGCCGAGGCGAGCTCGTCCAGCTGAGCGCACTCCTCGGTCCGGCCACGCAGTCTCCGCCCGGCCGACCCGGGGAATTCGCGCACGCCCAGACTGTACGAGCGATCCGCGGCCGCGTCAGGCCGGGACGGTGCGCTCGATCCAGTGCTTGAGGTTGGCCGGGCGCTCGGCCTTGCCGTAGAACCAGCCCTGGACCAGGTCGCAGCCCTGGTCGCGGAGCCAGTCGCGCTGGGTCTCGGTTTCCACGCCCTCGGCGACCACGCGGTGGCCCATGGCGTGGGTCATGGCCAGGACGGCGCGGACGATGGGCTCGTTGGCGCCGGTCAGGCCGATGTCGGAGATGAACGAGCGGTCGATTTTGACAATCCCGACCGGCAGGCGGTGCAGGTAGGAGAGCGACGAGTAACCGGTGCCGAAGTCGTCGATGCAGAGGGTGACGCCGAGCGCGTGCAGGGCGTTGAGGGTCAGCAGGGCCGCCTCGATGTCCTCCATGACGCCGGACTCGGTGATCTCCAGCCAGAGGGCGTTCGGCGGCAGGCCGGTCTCGCGCAGGACGTCGTCGACGATCCTCACGAGGGTGCCGTCGCGGAGCTGGCGGACGGCGACGTTGACCGAGACGTGCAGCGGGCGTGCGCCGGGGCCGCGGGTGTCCGTCCAGGTGAGCAGCTGGCGGGCCGACTCGCGCAGGAGCCAGGCGCCCATCTCCTCGATCATGCCGGTCTCCTCGGCGATCGGGATGAACTCGATCGGGGAGACGAAGCCGAGCTCGGGCGAGTTCCAGCGCATGAGCGCCTCGAAGCCGTCGAGCTCCTCGCTCGCCAGGTCGACGATCGGCTGGAAGTGCACGGCCAGCTCGCCGCGCTCGAGGGCGCCGCGCAGCGCCTGCTCGAGCTTCACCCGGTCGCGGACCTGCTCGCGCAGCGTCGTGTCGAACATGGCGTACGCGTTGCGGCCGGAGCCCTTCGCCTTGTACATGGCGGTGTCGGCGTCGCGGATCAGCTCGAGCGCGTGCGCGCCGCCGGTCGACTTGGCCACGCCGATCGAGGCGGAGATGGCCACGTCGCCGACCGACAGCTCGAACGGGTGGGCCAGCTCGATCAGCAGGCGGTCGGCCAGCGACTCGGCGAGCCGCAGGTGGGACGGGCTGGCCAGGGCGATCACGAACTCGTCGCCGCCGATGCGGGCCACCACGTCCTCGGCGCGTACCTGCTCGGCGAGCCGGGCCGCGACCGCGCAGAGCAGCTCGTCGCCGACCTGGTGACCCCAGTGGTCGTTGATCATCTTGAAGCGGTCGAGGTCGATGAAGAGCAGGCTGATCTCGAGGTGCTCGTCGGTCGCCCGGTCGGCCCAGCGGGACACGGTCTCCGACAACAGCTCCCGGTTGGGCAGATCGGTGAGCGCGTCGTGGGTCGCGCGCCGGCGGGTGGCGCGCTCGGCGCGTACGCGGGAATTGTTGGACCGCACCACCCGGGCGAGCGTGCCGAGAACCAGCAGCGCGCACAGCGCGGCCCGGATCAGGTCGTTGGCGATGATGCCCACCGGCACCAGCGAGGTCACGATGGTCGGGACCACGACCACGAGACCGATCACGACCAGGCGCAGGCGGCTCATGTCGCTGACCACGATCTGCTGCGGCTCGACCAGGGATCCGGTCGAGGGGTGCAGCGCGGAGGCGGGGATCAGCACAAACATGACCAGGAACAGCGCGTTTACCGTCGCCTGCGAGATGTCGACGACCTGGGCGTCGCGCAGGCTGTACAGCAGGTCGCCGGCGAACATCGCGCCGGCCGCGGCGGTCAGCAGCCACAGCGCCGGCTTCTGCGCGCCGCCGGCCAGCAGGAGCTGGGCGACCAGCACCAGCAGCACGACGTCGATGATCGGGAACAGCGCGTCGAGGATCTGGTACGACGTGACGCCGGCCGTGACGAGCGACGGCGCGATCACGAACGTCCAGGTGAGGAACGCGAAGGCGAGGCCGACCAGGATCGCGTCGATCCGGGCCGGGTCGTCGTCAGCGGCCCGGCGGCGGCGCAGCATCACCGAGAACGCGTAGCCGATGCAGAGGTACGCCGGGACGACGAACGAGTTGGGGATGAACGCGATCCACGTGGGCGGGGTCGCGACCGTGCTCGGCACCGCGGCCCGGATCAGGCTGGCGACGATGAACAGGTAGCCGCCGGCGCGGATCAGCCGCCACGGGGTGCGGTCGGCCGGGGCGAGGTTGCGGCGCGGGCCCACGTGCAGGGCGACCATGCCCAGGACCAGCACGAGGGCCATGACCGGGGTCTGCAGCGACTCCGGGCCGAACTGGAAGATCGCGACCAGCGCGAGGCCGACGACGGTGTGCAGCCAGGCGAGGCGCGCGGGGCACGCGGAAAGGCCGTCGACTCTGGTCACGTCTGACCATCGGCAGCCCGCCCGCCGACTTTACCCAGTAAATCAGTATAAAGTTCGGAATTTCCGGGACAGCGACCCCGACGAACGGCAACCTGGCTCATGGCCGAGCAATCAGTGTCACGGGGGTCCACGTGCGCCGGAACCGGACGAAGCGCCACATCGCCATGCTGCTCACGACGATCATCGCCGCGTCGGGCCTGCCCGGCGAGAGGCCGGCGCTGGCCGCCGAGAATCCCGCGCTGCAGACGATCGCGCTGGCCGGTGCGGACGGGGCGAAGCAGGCAACCCGGCCGTTCAGCCTTCTCGGCATCAGCTGGGCGGATCCGGAGAAACCCGCGGAAGGCACGTTCCGTGTCCGGACCCGCCGGATGGGTTCTACCCGCTGGACGCCCTGGCAAACCCTCGAGGCGGACGCCGACAGCGGTGGCTCGACCGATCCGCTCTGGGTGGGCCCGTCCGACGCCGTCGAGGCCCGGATCGACGGCGGCGGGACGCAGCCGGGACTGCGGCTGAATCTGATCAACCCCGACACCCCCACAACCCTTTCCCGGCGTACGCCCGGAAGCCGCACCGAAGAGACCGCGCTGCCCACGCGTCCCGTGCCGAGGATGGTCACCCGCGCCGGCTGGGGCGCCAACGAGTCGATCGTCCGGGCGGCGCCCGAGTACACCGGCCCGGTCCAGGTGTTCTTCGTCCACCACACGGCCACCGGCAACGACTACTCCTGCGCCGACTCGGCCGCCATCGTCCGCGGCATCCAGGCCTATCAGGTGCGCACCAAGGGCTGGGACGACATCGGCTACAACTTCCTGGTCGACAAGTGCGGGACCATCTTCGAGGGCCGCGGCGGCGGGGTCGGCCGCAACGTGCTCGGCGCGCACACGCTCGGTTTCAACACCGACGCCAGCGCGATCGCCGTGATCGGCACGTACGACTCGGTCGGCGTCTCGCCCGCCGTGCGCACCGCGATCGCCACGGTCGCCGCCTACAAGCTGGGCGCGGCCGGCAACCCGCCCAACGGCCGGGTCGTCTACACCTCCGGCGGCAGCAACCTCTACCCGGTCGGTGAGAAGGCGACGCTCTACCGCATCTCCGGTCACCGGGACGCCGGCCGCACCGACTGCCCGGGCGACGCGCTCTACCGGCAACTACCGCAGATCCGGGCCATCGCGGGAGCGGCACCGGCGGGCCTGCGCCTTCTGCACGTGACCGGCGCCATCCAGTACGGCCCGCTGCTGTACACGCGGGGCCTGATCCGCCCGCTCTGGAACGTCGCCACCCCGAGCGCGCTGATCGCCCGGTTCGAGGTGTGGGTCGACGGCCGCCTGACCCTGGCCGCGCCGGGTACCCACCGCACGGCCGCGCTGCGCCTGTCTCCCGGCGGCCACACCGTCGCGGTCCGCGCGCTGCACCTCTCCGGCCGCACGAGCATGGTCACCACCCGGGTCGTTTCCGACCCGAACGCGCCGACCTTCACGGCCGGCCCGGACGTCGCGCTGCGCCCCGGCCCGCTCGACGGCTCGGTGCCGATCCGGCTCGGCTGGCGGGCGTCCGACGTGAACGGCCTGTCCGCGGTGAGCCTGCTGCGCCCCACCGCGGTGAATCTCGGGATCACCGCGCGGAGCCGGAACGGCACGATCAGGCCGGCCGTGCCGACGACCTTCACCGTGCGGGCGGCCGACCGGGCGGGGAACGCCGTGAGCGCTTCGGTCACTCGTACACCCGTGGTCTTGTCGGAAGCCGTCGCACGACGGACCGGAAGCTGGCGCACCCTGCGCGACCCGGCCTATCTCGGTGGGGTGGCTCTCGGTTCGACCGCCGGCGGATCCGCCGCGACCTGGACCTTCACCGGACGCTCGGCCGCGCTCGCGGTCGGCCGGGGCGCATTCTCCGGACGCGTGCGCATCTTCGTGGACGGCGACGACGCGGGCGTCGTCGACCTGGGGTCGCCGCACACCGTCTACCGCCAGGCGGTCTGGTCACGCTACTGGAGTGGTTCCGCTCAACACACGATTCGCGTACGCGTGGAGGGCACCCCGGGACGACCGGGCGTCATCCTCGACGGATTGGTCTACCTGAAATGAGAAAAGCTGTCAGGAGGTGTCAGCCTCTCGGGGCAGGATCCGGGGCATGACTGGTTTTGCGACTCTTGCGATGATCAACCTCGACGCCGAGGATCCGGCCGCCCTGGCCACCTTCTACTCCCAGGTGCTGGGCTGGGAGGTGCTGCACAGCGAGGGCGACTACGCCATGATCGGCGACGGCACCACGAGCCTCGGCTTCGGCCGGGTGGCCGGTTACTCGGGTCCCGGCTGGCCCGACGAGTCGACCCCGAAGCGCTACCACCTCGACCTCTACGTCGACGACCTGGACAAGGCCGAGGAGCAGGCGCTGGCACTGGGCGCGACCAAACCGGCCGAGCAGCCCACGCCGGACCGCTGGCGCGTGCTGCTCGACCCGGCGGGTCACCCCTTCGACATCTGTTTGCGCAGCTGAACGTAGTCCTTCACGGTGATGGCGTCGGCCTTGGAGAATTGCTTCTCGAGCATGCCCTTCATCGGCCAGACGCCCATCATCTTCATGGACATCGCCCGCATACGGATCATGAGCCGCCCGTTCGGGGCGAACATCTCCACGCCGCCGGGCGGCAACTGGGTGCCCTCGGCGACGTAGGCGGCCATCTCGCGCTGGTACGCGGCGAACGCCTCCTCGGGGGTGTTCGCCGTGGCCAGCTCGCCGGCCAGCACGTTCGCCCCGACCAGGCTCATGCTGGTGCCCATGCCGGCGAGCGGGGTGCCGCAGTACCCGGCGTCGCCGAGCAGGACCGCCCGGCCGCGGTGCCAGGTCTCCACCGTGACCTTGCTGATCTCGTCGAAGTAGAAGTCGGGCGCGTCGGGCATGGCCTTGAGCATCTCGGGCACCCGCCAGCCGACTTTTTCGAATTTCTTCCGGATAAGTTCGATTTGCTCGGCTTTGGTAAGCCTCGGAAATACCTCTTTTGTCCGGAAGGTGAGGCTGGCCTTCGCCGTGCCACCGCGCTCGGGCCGGATGCCGGCGACCAGGCCGCCCGGCGCGTTGTACATCTCGAACCAGTTGTCCAGGTCGCCCGGGTCCGGCACCGAGAAGTACGCCTGGTACGCCCCCAGCGGCTGGACGAACTCGCTGTGCGGCCCGAAGGCGAGCTGCCGCACCGCCGAGCGCACCCCGTCGGCGCCGACCACGACGTCGTAGCGCTCACGGCGGCCGCTCGCGAAGAAGACGTCGCCCTCCGGCGTCAGCTCGCTCACCTGCTCGCCGAAGCGCCACTCGACATCCCCGGCCGTCGCGTCGTACAGGATCCGCGCGAGGTCGCCGCGCGCGATCTCGATCTCGGCCACGATGCCCTCGCCGCCGAACAGATCGGCCGGCATGCCGCTCAGCCGCCGCCCCCGCGCGTCGACCATCGCCCAGCCGCGCTCGTCGACCTGCCGCTCCCGGATCGCCTCGCGCAGCCCCATCCGCTCGACCACGCCGCGGGCCACCCCGCGCACGTCGACCGCGTGCCCGCCCGGGCGCGGCGCCGCCGCCCGCTCGGCGATCGTGACCTCGGCGCCGGCCCGGTGCAGCCAGAACGCCAGAGCCGGCCCGGCGATCCCGCCGCCGGAGATCAGAACCCGCATTTCCCCGCTCCTCTGCGTACTCTGTAAATGATGTACTAGTCAGAGTAGGAGCGCGCATTGCGGCTGGCAAACCGCACTAGTACGCTCCGCACGGGAAGGTGGTGGTGTACTAGTGCACCCGTATCGTCAGATCGTCGAGGACGTGCGACGGCGCATCGAGGCCGGCGAGCTGAAACCGGGCGACCGCGTCCCCTCGGCCCGCCAGATCACCCAGGACTGGGGCGTCGCTATCGCCACCGCCACCAAGGCCCACGCCGCGCTGCGCGAGGAGGGCCTGACCGTGGCCCGCCCCGGCGTCGGCACCGTCGTGGCCGGCCCCGCCCCACGTCGCGACCACGAGCTGACCAAGGACCGGATTGTCGCCGCCGCCGTGGCGATCGCCGACGCCGAGGGCATGGCCGAGCTGTCGATGCGCCGCATCGCCAGCTCGCTCGGCGTGTCGACGATGGCGCTCTACCGCCACGTCCCCGGCAAGGAGGAGCTCACGCTGGCGATGATCGACGCCGCGATCGGCGAGGTGCGCCTGCCCCCGAAGCCCCCCGCGAACTGGCGCACGGCCCTGGAGCTGGTCTCCCGCCTGGAGTGGCGCGGGTTCCAGCGTCACCCGTGGCTGGCGCCCACGCTGTCGCTGACCCGCCCCCAGATGGCCCCGAACGCGATGCGCATCACCGAGTGGGTCCTGGCCGTCTTCGACGGCTCCCGCCTGACCATGCCCGAGCGCCTGAACATCCAGATCCTGATGTTCAGCTTCGTCCGCGGCGTGGCCAGCGCCCTGGAGCCCGAGGCCGAGGCGATCCGGGAGACCGGGATGACCAACGAGCAGTGGATGGAGACCCAGGAGCCCACCTTCCTGGACCACCTGGCCGACGGCGGCATGCCCCACTTCCGCGAACTGGTCGCCCAGGAGTTCGACTTCGACCTGGACACCTTCTTCGAGTTCGGCCTGGCAAGGCTGCTGGACGGCCTGGTCCCCTACATCCAGCGCCCCTGACAGCTCCCCGCGCCGACCGGGCAGGAGTGACGAGCTGTTCGGCGCGCGGCTGGGCTGGGGCCGCCGTGGTCCGGCGTCTGACTTTCCCCCGTACGGGGAAGGAGAGCGTGACCGGATCGTTCCGGGGGTGGGCTCGATGGTGTCTTATGGGCGGCGGCGCCGGGCGCGAAGAATCGGGGCATGACCAATGCTCTGATCGTGATCGACGTGCAGGAATCGTTTCGGGTGCGGCCGCTCTGGCGGACGCTGGACAACCCGGCGCTGATTGCCAACGTGGGGCGGCTGGTGGAGGCCGCGCGGGCTGACGGCGAGATGGTGGTGTGGGTGCTGCATTCGGAGGCGGGCAGCGGCGGGGAATTCGACCCGGCCAATGGGCACGTGCGGGTGGTCGACGAGTTGGAGCCGGCCAAGGACGAGGCGCTCGTGACCAAGACCTCGCACAACGCCTTCACGACGACGAATCTCGGGCAGCTGCTGACCGCGGCGGGGGTCAATTCCGTGACCGTTTGCGGGCTGCGGACCGAGCAGTGCGTGGAGACGACGGCGCGGGTGGCATCCGATTTCGGGTACGAGGTCACGTTCGTCACCGACGCGACCGGGACGTTCCCGATTCCGCACTGGGACGCGCCGGCCGATCAGACCGTCGAGGAACTGCTGGCCGACCCGCGTACGCTTTCCGCGGCGGACGTGGTGCGCCGCACGGAATACGCGCTGGCCGGGCGGTTCGCCTCGGTCCGCGGGACGGACGACTATCTGGGGGTGTGACCGGATCGTGAGCCGGGTGGTGTTCGTGCTGACGCCGCAGGTGCACCTGCTCGATCTCGCCGGGCCGGCGCAGGTGTTCAGCACGGCCGAGCGCTACGAGCTCTCCTATGTGGCCGAGATGCCCGTGGTGCCCACGTGGCAGGGGGTGGCGCTGAACGCGGAGACGGAGTGGCCGGCGCTGACGCCCGACGATCTGGTGCTGGTTCCGGGGTGGCGGGACGGCTTCGGGGCGTTCGCCGCATCGACCCTCGGCCGCCTGCGCGACCACCACACCACCGGCGGCACCGTGGCCAGCGTCTGCGCGGGCGCCGACGCGCTCGGCCGGGCCGGACTGCTCGACGGCCGCCGCTGCACGACCCACCACGACCTGCAGGACGATCTGGCCCGTGACTATCCGCGGGCCATGGTCGTGCGCGACGTTCTCTACGTGAGCGACGACCGCGTGGTGACCTCGGCCGGCATCGCCAGCGGCATCGACCTCGCGCTGCACCTGGTCGCGCAGCGGCACGGGCCGGCCACGGCCGCGCACGTGGCCCGCGAGATGGTCGTCTACGCCCGGCGCAACGGCGACGAGCCGCAGGCCAGCGCCATGCTGCGGCACCGCGCCCACCTGTCCGACGTGGTGCATCGGGTGCAGGACACGATCGACTCCGGGTTCGCCGAGCCGCTGCCGCTGACCGGGCTCGCGGCCGGCGCCGGAGTCAGCGAACGCACCCTGACCAGGCTCTTCACGGCCGCGACCGGCCACACCCCGCTGCGCTACCAGCAACTGCTGCGGGTCGAGCGGGCCGAATACCTGATCGGCCACGGCGCGACGGTCGAGTCGGCGGCGCACGCGGTCGGCTTCAGCGACGCGCGCATGCTGCGGCGGTTGCGCGCCCGCCCGTAGGGGAGTTTCCCGATTTATCGCCCGGCGGGCATCGGCCAGGATCGACCCATGAAGTCCCTATTGACCGTTCTCCTTGCCGCGGCGCTGCCTCTCCCCGCGCCGATCGCGCCGATCGCGCCGACCCCGCCGACCCCGCCGGCCGCAGACGGCCTCGACTGGCATTCGTGCGGCGACAACGTCGAATGTGCCACGCTGACCGTCCCGGCCGACTGGAACGACCCCGGCGGCGCGACCGTCGACCTGCCCGTGGCCCGCCGACCGGCCACCGATCGGACGCATCGGGTCGGCACGCTCGTCTTCGGCCCCGGCGGCCCGTGGGATTCCGGCGTCGCCCGGGTGACCACCGGCTCCGGCCGATTCAGCGACACCCTGCGGAGCCGCTTCGACATCGTCAGCTTCGACCCGCGTGGCTCGCGCGGCGGCCGCCCGATCCCGTGCGACACCAGCCCGGCCGGGCCGAAGCCTGAGCCCGTGCTGACCAGCCAGGCCGAATTCGACGCGACCGTCGCGTACAACCGCAAGGTCCGGGACATCTGCGCCCGGAGCCCGGCCGACATGCTCAGCAACGTCCGCGACGTGGACGCCCTCCGGGCCGCGCTCGGCGAGAAGCAGATCAGCTTCCACGGCACCTCCTACGGCACCCTGCTCGGCGAGCAGTACGCCGAGCGGTACCCGGGCCGCGTGCGGGCCATGGTCCTGGAGAGCGTCGACGACCACAGTGTCCCGACGACGGCCGCGTTCCTCGCCACACAGGCCGCGGCCTTCGAGGATGCCTTCCAGGATTTCGCCCATTGGTGCGATATTTCGGGCACGACCTGCACTCTCAACGCCCGAGGCGGCGCCAGAACGGTCTGGCACCGCTTGATCACCACGTACAACCACTTCGACCTGGACGCGACGGCCCTGGTCCGGCTCAAGGACGCCGACTACGCGACGCTGGACAAAGACCTGGCCGCCGTGGACGACGGCACCCCGCCCCGGCACGTGACCGACCTCGGCGTGGTGGTCCCGGCGTTCTGCGACGACTGGTCACTCCCGGTCCGCGACTACGCCGAGTACGCGTCCCTGCTGCGCCGGACGGCCGCGATCGCCAAGGACACCGGGTACCCGCCGCAGGTCTTCGCGCTCACGATGTGCCTGGGCCGGCCGCAGGTCACCAACCCGCAGCACGTCCTGCGCGTCCACACCCGGACCCCGATCCTGCTGCTCAACTCCCGCCACGACCCGGCCACCGGCCTGAACTGGGCCCGCTCCGTCGAGCGTCAGCTGGGCCGCCACGGCGTGCTCGTCACCTACGACGGTGCCGGTCACGGCGCGTACACGATCAGTGAATGTATGAAGCGCACCGCGGACGACTACCTGGTGTCGCTCGAGGTCCCCGCCCGGGGAACGACGTGCCCTACCGCCTGATGTCCCCGCCGGTCAGCGCGGCCAGCTCGGCCCGATCGGGCAGCCCCTCGCAGTCCCCGGGCACGGTGACCGCGAACGCCCCGGCCGCGATGGCCGTCCTCAGGCACTGCGCGGGCGCGGCCCCGGCCAGCCGATCGGCGAGGTAGCCCGCCACGAACGCGTCGCCGGCGCCGATCGGGTCGATCACCGTCACCGGCAGCGCCGGCACCTCGTGGCGTTCCCCGTTGATCAGCGCGACGCACCCGCGACCGCCGTCCTTGACGATCACCTCGGTGGGCCCGAGCTTGGCCAGCCCGCCGAGCTGGTCGTCACCGTCGACGAACAGGCTCGCCTCGTCCGGACCGGCGAACACGATGTCGGCCATGGACACCAGGTCGCGCAGGACGGCGGCCGCGTCCGGCCGCGACCAGAGCTTCCCGCGATAGTTGACGTCGATCGACACCGGCACCCCGGCCGCCACGGCCGTCTCCACCGACTGGAAGACGGCGGCCCGGCAGGTCGAGCTGAGCGCCGGCGTGATGCCGGTGACGTGCACGACCCCGGCCTCACGCAGCAGGGCGGGCGGAATGTCGGCCGGCGTGAGCCGCGACCCGGCGCTCCCGGCCCGGTGGTAGTCGACGTGCATGAACTCGCCGGACCGCTTGTACCGCACCATCAGCCCGGTGAACATGTCGTCGGGAATGGCCATGGCGCGCACGCCCGAGTCGGTGAGCCGCCGCGAGATCAGCGCGCCGGTCGCGTCCGGCCCGACCCGGCCCAGCCAGGTGGCCTCACCCCCGAGGCGGGCCACCCCGATCGCCACGTTGCTCTCGGCGCCACCGACGCCGAAGGAGAAGCTTCGCGCGTACGCCAGGGGCCCGATGCCGTCCGCGGCGATCACGCCCATCGACTCGCCGAACGTGAACAGTCCGCTCATGAGCGGGCGAACGCGACGGCGCTGACCGCGTGCCGGGCGCGGGCCGCCAGCGCTTTCATGCTGCCGCCCGAGGCCGCGTCGCCGATCAGCGGACTGCCGACGCCGACCGCTTTCGCCCCGGCCAGCAGCCAGTCGGCGATGTCCTCGATCTTGATGCCGCCGGTGGGCATCACGTCGATCTGCGGGAGCGGGCCGCGCACGTCGCGCAGGAACCGGGGGCCGAGCCCGCCGGCCGGGAACAGTTTCACCAGCGGCGCGCCGGCCTTGTGCGCCTCGTACATCTCGGTGGGTGTCGACGTGCCGGGATAGAACGGCACGGGCGAGGCGGCCACCAGCGACGTGTCGAGCACCGGGGAGACCAGGAACTCGGCGCCGGCGTCGACCGCGGCCTTGGCGTCGTCCTCGGTGAGGACCGTGCCCCCGCCGACCGTCACGGAAGTGGGCAACTGACGGCGCAACCCGGCCAGGGCCTCGATCGCGCCGCGCGAGGTCAGGGTGACCTCGAGCGCCGTTATGCCGGCCCCGACCAGCACGTCGGCGACGGCGGCGAACCCGTCGGCGGTCGGCGCGCGCAGGATCGCCACGATCCCGCTGCGGATGACAGCTGCGGTTACCTCGTCATCGCTCACGACTTAGATCCTGCCCGATACCTGCAAGATCATCCAGTGGCGGCTTGCGGGTGAGGAAACGCACACGCCCGTTCGGCGGCGGCGGTTCGGTGTCGATGCCCAGCTCTTCCCGGACGGCGGCCTCGAACTGCTGCATGACCAGCGGAACCTGGGTCAGCAGCTCACGGAAGTGGGTCTGCGGCTGCACGCCCGGCACGGCGGCCGGGTTCATCTCGCCGTGCAGACGCTGCAGCAACACGTGCACGGCCAGGGCCGCGCTGCGAACCGGTCCCGACGCGAGCAGCCGCACCCGCATCAGCGCGGGCCCGACCTCGTCGACGTAGGCGAGCGGCGTGGGCGGTTTGTCCCCGGCGTCATAGGCGGCGCGCAGCCGGTAGGTGTCCCGCTCGAAAACCGCGAGCAACCCGACATATGCGTCCTTGCGTTCCTCATACCACCGCCGGGTCCTCTTCCGGCGTCGGCGCACGATCTCGTCACGGGCGGTCACGAACTGTGCCGTGGCCGCCCCACCCAGGGCAAACACCACGGCGATGAGGGGCAGCCCCCACCACGGGATCTGAGACACGCGCTAACCGTAGCGAGGCCGGGCTCGCGGGGTCACCGTTGCGGGGTCCGGATGGGCCGCCGCTAGTACCGAACCCCGCGGCCCGACCGGCCGCGATTTCGATCCACACCGATGAAGTCGCGCCCCTCGCGCGCCCCGGTACCGGCGGCTCACAGCGAGTCCTGTCCGCTCAGCGCGGCGATCTTCGTGCGGCGGGCGGCCCAGACGACCAGCACGGCGCAGACGGCGGTGAGGGCCAGCGTCGACACGGTGATCGCGTTCTCGAAGCTGTGCGCGCCGGCCGCGCTGTGCCCGATGCCCGCGAGCGTGCCGGCGAGCGTGGCGGCCACGACGGTGCCGGTGACCGCGGTGCCGATGCTGCTCGCGACCTCCTGGCTGGTGTCGCTGAGGGCGGCGCCGATCGAGGTCTGGTCCTCCGGCAGGCCGCGCATCACGGTCACGCCCGCGATGGTCGAGACGACCCGCATGCCGGCCGCGGTGAGGGCGAGCGCGATGGCGATCCACACGTAGTCGTAGCGGCCGAGCAGGGCGTACAGCAGCAGACCGCCGACGACCGACGACGCGCCGATAGCCCCGGCCCGATGGGTGCCGAGCCGGTCCACGATCTTCTCCACGAACGGGCCGATCGCGAGCATGACGACGACCTGCGGCAGGTTGCCGAGCGCGGCCTCCGCCGCCGACCAGCCCCAGACCAGCTGCAGCTGGAGCGAGACGCTGAACGCGATGGCGGCCATCCCGAGACCCATCGCCGCCTCGTAGGCGAGACTGGCCGAGACCGCCGGCCGCTTCAGCAGCTTGAAGTCGAACATCGGGTGGGCCGTGCGCCGCTCCCGCAGCACGAAGGCGGCCGCGCTGACCAGGGCACCGGTGCCGGCCAGCCACGGCGCGGCCTTGCCCCAGCCGTCCTCGACGGCCAGCGTGGCGGTCCACAGCGTCAGGATGATCGTGGCCGTGCCGAGCAGGGCGCCGGGCAGGTCGAGCGGCGACGTGTTGCGGTTGGTCGCGTCGTCGGCCGGGATGCCGCCGCGGATGCACAGCCAGGCGAGCACGGCGATCGGCACGTTCATCACCAGCAGGGCCTGCCACGGCAGGACCTGCAGGATCAGGCCACCGACGGTCGGGCCGACGGCCAGCCCGACCAGGCCGACCGTGGCGATGAACGAGGTCGCCCGCATGAGCATGTTCTCCGCGTCGAACAGGCGGAAGCACAGCGCCATGGTCCCCGGCGCGGTCATCGCGGCCGTGATGCCGACCGCGGCCCGCACGGCGACCAGCTCACCGGGCGTGCGTACCGCGAGAACGGCGAGGTTGGCCAGGGCGAACAACGCCAGCCCGATCAGCATCATCCGCCGCGTCCCGTACCGGTCGGCGATGGCCCCGAACGCGATCATCAGGCCGCCGAAAAGCAGCGAGTAACCCGAGGTGATCCACTGCAGGTCGGTGGCCGAGGCGCTCAGGTCGCGGGCGATGGTCGGCAGCGCGACGTTCAGCACCGAGTTGTCGAGCATCTCCACCAGGAAGACCACCGACAACCCCAGAATCGCGGGCCACACGGCCCGCAGCGAGGTGGCGCGCGCCGGGGCGGGCGCCTCCAAGACATCGGTACTCATGGGGGGACTCCCTCTATTTCCGGCATATTGCTGGAACGTCGTTCCACCCACCAAGTGTGGAACGGCGTTCCAGGCATGTCAAGATGTGTGCATGGCAACGAGGACGCGTCACACAGATCGGCGCGGCGACGCCCTGTCCAAGGAACGGATCGTCGAAGCCGCCGTCGACCTGCTCGACGAGGCCGGCGAGAGCGGCCTGACCTTCCGGGTGCTGAGCGCCCAGCTGAAGACCGGCCCGGGCGCGATCTACTGGCACGTGGCCAACAAGAGCGAGCTGCTGGTGGCGGCCACCGACGCGGTACTGGCCGGAGTCCTGGCCGCCGACCCGGCCGGCGCGACCCCCGAGAACGCGATCCGGGAGGTGGCGCTGGGCGTGTTCGACGCGATCGACGCCCACCCCTGGATCGGCACGCAGCTGGCGCGGGTCGCGTCCCAGTCCGCCGCGCTGCGCATCTTCGAGCGGCTGGGCCGGCAGATCCAGGCGCTCGGCGTGCCCGAGACCGCCCACTTCGACGCGGCCTCGGCCCTGTTGAACTACATCCTCGGCGTGGCCGGCCAGAACGCCGCGAACGCCCGCTCCCAGGACCCCGGCACCACCCGGCTCGACGTCCTGGGCGCCGAGTCGGAACTGTGGGCGAGCCTCGACCCGGCCGAGTTCCCGTTCACCCGCACCGTCGCTCCCCAGCTGCGCGACCACGACGACCGGGAGCAGTTCCTGGCCGGCGTGGACCTCATCCTCGGCGGCGTGACCGGCCTCCGCTGACCGCTTTCACAGGTCGGCGAGGAAGCGCAGGCTGCGCTGCCAGGCAAGCTCGGCGGCCGCCTCGTCGTGGTCGGGCGCGCCGGGATCGGTGAAGAAATGACCCACGCCCGCGTACGTGAACAACTCGACGGCGGCGCCGGCCTCCGCCATCCGCGCGCACCACCCGGCCACGTACGCCGGTGGGAAGATCGTGTCGGCGTCGCCGAGGTGCGCCTGCACCGGCAGCCCGCGCCGCACCGCGACCCCCTCGGCGCCGGTCCCGTTCAGCAACAGCAGGCCGGCCGCATGCGGCCGCTCCGCGAGCAGGTCGCCCGCCACGCCCGCCCCCATCGACAGGCCGGCCAGCACGGCATCCGCGGGCAGGTCGCGAACCGCCTCCTCGGCGCGCCGCATGACGGCCGCCCGTCCGACCCGCGCGCTGAGCGCGAACCCTTCCTCGATCGTCTGCGCCACCGGCCCGTCGAAGAGATCCGGCGCGACGACCTCATGCCCCGCGGCCCGCAATTCCTCGGCCGCCGCCAGAACCGCCGGGCGCAGGCCGTAGACCGAGTGAAACAGCGCGATCGACGTCACCAGGTCATCCTGCCCGACCGCGGCCGTCGCCGATGGTTTAACTCGTCTCGTGCGTGGGGTATTGGGTCGCGCCCGTCCCCCACGCATCGAGGAGCGACATTGTCCACTCAGGGTGTTCTCTACGTCATCGCGGTCATTTTGCTGGTGCTCGCGGCGTTGCCGCTGCCGTTCGGGACCAGGGGGCTCAATCTGGCTCTGGTCGGGGCGGCGTTCGCGCTGCTCGCCTACTCGTGGGACACGATCACCGCCTGAGCGATCACGGCTCGAGGATCAGGACGACCTTGCCGCGGCCGTGCCGGGACTCGACCGCGGCGTGTGCGGCGACCACGTCGGTGAGCGGGTAGGCGCGCACCGGCATCGTCACCGCGCCCCGGGCGGCCAGGGCGATCACCTCGGCCAGTCGCTCGGGGCTGCGGCCCGCGCGTACCACCCGGGTGCCGTTCTCGGCCGCGGCCTTGTCGTCCACGATGGTCCCGACGCGGTCGGGCGCGATTCCCAGCGCGACCGACTGGGCGATCGCCTCGCCGCCGGCCGCGTCCAGGGCCACGGTCGGGGTCAGGCCGGTCGTGCGCACCGCCTCGACCAGGCCTTCCCCGTACGCCACCGGGATCGCGCCCAGCTGCCGGAGATAGGCGTGGTTGGCGGGGCTCGCCGTGCCGATCACGGTGGCGTTGCGCAGGCGGGCGAGCTGGGTCGCGACCGTCCCCACGCTGCCGGCGGCCGCGTGCACCAGCAGCACGTCGCCGTCGGCCACCCGCAGTTCGTTCAGCGCGCCGCTCGCCGTCTGCGACGCCGCGACCAGGGCGGCCGCGGTGGGGAAATCCAGGCGGTCCGGCTTGCGCACGACATTCTGGACCGGGACACAGACCATTTCCGCGTACGCGTTGAGCATCGTCGAACCGAGAACCGCGTCGCCCACCCGGAGGCCCGTCTCTCCGGCGCCTTCCCCGAGACGATCGACCACCCCCGAGTACTCCTGCCCGATCGTCTGCGGGAAGCGCACCTCGGCCCACGGCATCTCGCCCCGGCGGACACCCACGTCGAAAGGCTGCACGCCGGCCGCCCGCACCCGGATCCTTACCTGTCCGGGACCCGGCTCGGGATCGGACAGCTCGGCGACGCGCAGCACCTCGGGCGGACCGTAGCGGTCGAAGACAACGGCTCTCATGACGAGCAGACTGCAAGTTGAAGTGAGGTTGAGGTCAAGTCCTCTTCGCCGCGCGCCCGCCGTGCAGGTACCGCCCGCCGTCGAGGAACGTGATCGTCGTGCGGACCCCGAAGTCGGGCTCGGCCGTGACGAAGGTGTCGCCCGCCAGCGCCACGTACCGCGTGGTCCGGGTCTCGGTGGCGTCCAGCCACCTCTCGTTCGCCGTCACCTCCAGGCCGTCGCCCGTCGTGACCACGTCGTACGTGTGCCGGGAGTACGAGTATCGGCCGGCGAGCTCCTCCGGGCCGGGCGCGGTCGTCGCCGGCGGGACCGGGCGCGGCGGCACGGTCAGGCCCGTCCGGTCGGCGACCACCTGGTCCAGCACGGCGTCGTGGAACGCGGCGTCGTTCCCGCCGTTGGCCGAGATCGCGATGACGAGGTCGTGCCCGGGGACGACCCGCAGCTGCGTCGTCTGGGCGATGGTCGTCCCGTTGTGGCCGAACACCGGGACGCCGTTCCAGTCGTATCGCGCCAGGCCGAGGCCGTACTGCCGGGGTTCCCGCCCGGGAACGCCGGGGATGTCGATCCAGTGTTCCCGCATGGCCGCGTACGCGTCGTCGCTCGCCAGCACCCGGCCGACGGTCACCAGGTCGCGCGGCGCCGCACACACGACGGCGCCGACCGGCCCGAGCGACCGGGGCAGCTGCCACGGCGTCGCCACCGTCTGGTCGTAATGACCGGCCGAGACCCGGTGCAGGATCGCTTCCTCGGCGCACGTCGTCATGTGCGTCAGGCCGAGCGGCTCGATCAGCCGTTCCCGCAGCGCCGACTCCCACGTGCCACCGGTCAGCTTCGCGACCAGCGCGCCCAGGACCGAGAAGCCGGCATTGCAGTACGAGTACAGCGCGCCGACCGGATGCACCTGCCGGGCCGCCGTCGCCAGGTACGCGAGGTAGCGGTCGAGCGCGTCGTCGCCGCGCCCGGTGTCCTCGAAGAGATCGCCGTCGAAGCCGCCGGCATGGGTCAGCAGGTGCCGGACGGTCACCGTCTCGCTCGCGACCGGGTCGACGACCGCGAACCCGGGAAGATGACGCCGGACGGGCTCGTCCAGGTCGTCACCCAGCAGCTGCAGCACCAGCATCGCGGTCAGCGGCTTGGTCACCGACCCGATCTGGAAGATGCTGTCCGGTGTGGCGGCGACGCCGGTGTCGCGGTTGAGCACGCCGGTCGCGGCCTCGTCCACCTCGCCGCGATGCCCGACGGCGACGGCCGCCCCCGGAACGCCGTATTTCCGGGCCGCGTCGTCGAGCAGCCCCCGCAGATTCGTCGACATCGACGTCATGTTAGTTGGCGCGACAGCCAGGCGAGGGTGTGGTCGGCGACCGCGCGCCAGCCGGAGTCGATCGTCAGCGAGTGGCCGCGGTCGGGGAACTGCTTGAGGTCGGTCACCGCGGTCGAGTCGCCGTAGAGCTTGTACGTCGCGCGGGTCACCACGTCCGGGACGGTGTGGTCGCGCTGGCCGGAGATCAGCAGCAGCGGTCCGCGATCCGTGTTGCCGGTGTCGACGGCGGCCGGCGAGCGCCGGGTGACGTTCGCGAGCGCGGCCTCGAACAACGGCCGTCCGGGCGAGGGGATCGTCCACCGCGCGAACAACGCGTCCGACTCGGCCCGCCCGATCGCGTTGCCGAACGCGTACCGGAAATGGGAAGCGGTGAGGGAAACGGCCCGGCGCCGGTTGCCGGGGTTGGCGAGCACCGGGAACCCGGAGCGCAGCTGCGCGAACGGGAGCGGCCGGACCCCCTTGATCGGCGCGGGATCGATGGCGACCCCGGCCCGGCCCAGGCCCATGCCGAGCAGCTTCTGCGTGATCAGCCCACCGAACGAATGCCCGACGATGACCGGTGCGCTCGGCAGGCCTCGGACGATCCCGGCGTAGTGCCCGGTCAGGTCGTCGATCCCGGCCCCGGCGACCGCCTCGGGCCGGCGCCGCGCATGCTCGACGGTGCCGGGCTCACCGGGCCACCCGGGCGCGATCGGCTCGAATCCCCGCGCCGCGAACAGGTCGCTCCAGGGTTGCCACGACGAGGCGTGCAGCCAGAGACCGTGGAGGAACAGGACCGGGACCGCGCGGGCGTTAGTCATGACCCGCAGGCTCACCGCACAGTCACGACCACCGAATCTGCCGATCGACTGCAATCCCGCCTCGAGGCCTGCCGGCAATCCGTTCTTTCACCGGCCGTTCCGGGCGCTTCGACGTCTGCGGCGAGGATGCCTTCCTGCGGAGAACTTGAACGACGACAGGAACGCGACGTGACCGACGACGAGATCGTGGCCGCCATCCGGGCCCGGGTTGAGCAGGGACGGCCGACGGATGCCGAGGGCGCTTTCGAGCTGGATGCATCTGGTCCTGGGACTGTGGCGAGCGCCACATGCTGGATGTGACGCTCGCCGAGTGGTTCACCGCCTGGCTGGAGGACCGTTACAAGGAGGTCGTCGGCAACCCCGACCGGATCCTCCCGGACGAGTCCTGAGGCCCGACGCTATCCGCGCGATCGGGGCAGGCAGCACTTCTTGTACTTGAGGCCGGAGCCGCACCAGCAGTGCTCGTTGCGCTCGGGCGGCCAGGCGATCTGCCCCGACCCGTCGGCCAGCCGGCGTGCGTAGCCGGCCCGGGTCTGCGGTGCGGTGGGGTCGCCGTCGGGGCCGGCGAATCCGGTCAGGCCGGCGACCGTGCCGGGGTGGACGGTCAGGCCGGTGCGGCCGGTGTTCGCCAGGCGGACCAGTTCCCGCTCGAGATGGGCGCGGTGCTCGTCCCAGTTCGCGCCGTACGGCTCGGCCAGCGCGGGAAACTGCACCAGCAGGCGGTCGAACTCGGCCCGCGGCCAGAACAGCAGGTCGTCGGCGGGTGCGGCGGCCGCCCGGGCCGTGTTGGCCAGCCGGGTCTCGAGGCGGTCGGCCAGGTTGTCGTGCTGGTCGTGCTGCAGACCGAGAGCATGGCGTACGCGATGCCGCTGCTGGAGGAGGAAAAAGAGGAGGCCGGCGTCCTCCGCGCTGGTGGGCTCGCCGGGATGCTCCTTGGCCCGCTCGTCGAGGGCCGTCCGCACGGCGTCGGTCAGCCATTCCTCGGCGAGCCGGTTGTGGCCACCGGCGGCGAGGGCGGCGCTCACGTACGACGCCGCGTCCGGGTACCGGGTGAGGAGCGGGCGCAGCGGCTCGAGCGCGGCCAGCGCCTCGTCCGCGCGGGCGGCTCGGAACAGGATGCGGGCGTGCAGGGCCCGGGCCCCGGCCGCCTGGTTGTCGTCGCGGTCGGCGTACGCCTCGACGGCACGCTCCGCATAGTGGAGGGCGGCGTCGAGCTTCGTCCGGCTCTCGGCGATCTCGGCGGCGAGGGCCAGGGCGTACCCGGCGTCGTCGGTGTCGGCCAGGTGCCCGGCGTCGACCGCGTCGGCCAGCTCGGCGGCGACGCCGAGCGGGTCGGCCGCGCCGAGTGCGGACTCCCGGATCTCACGAAGGTCTTCGCTGGTCAGATCAGCTTTCAAGGGCACGCCGTCACGGTAGCGCGACCGGCGCACCGATGACTGTTGATCTGAGTCTCAATCGGCGGCGCGTCGTCGCTCCTCGTGCTGGCGATCCGGCCGTACTGTGTCGGCTGTCTCGTCGTCGGGACCGGGCCGTTGCCAAGGGGAGCAGACATGAACTGGGTCAACGTGGGGATACGGGTCGCCGCCGGGTCGGCCGCGGCCGCGCTCGCCCTGGGCGGAACGGCCGGGTGCGGCGGATCCGATTCGCCGGCGGACGCGGCGGGACCGAGCGCGTCGAGCGGGATGGGCGGTCCCACCACCGCGCCGGCCGACACCGCGACCAAGCCGCCGGCCTCCCCCACGCCGGTGCTGGCCGACGGCCGGAGCCCGGTCTACCTCACCGGCCTGAACGCGAAGGGCAACACCGTCACGTTCGACCTGATCGAGTTCCTGACCGGCGACGCGGCCAAGGCCGAGTGGCAGAAGGAGCACCCGGAGCAGCCCGACGGCCCGGACGACGACTACCTGATCGTCAACAACAACAAGAAGCTCCGCACCCTGCCGGTGGCCGCCGGCGCCAAGTGCGTGGTGCTGGCCACGCTGGGCGGCACGGACACCAAGACGATCGCGTTCGCCGACCTGCCGGCCTTCCTGAAGAAGCAGAACAAGGACCTGACGGTGCCCAAGGGAGAGATAGCGGTGCTCCCGTTCTGGCTGACGGTCAAGGGCGGTGCGGTAACCAAGCTCGAGGAGCAGTTCCTCCCCTGATCCGTCAAGCCCCGCACCGCTCGCAGGGGCACCAGCGGGACGTGGACTACGGGAGCAAGGGGCGCATGAAGGTTCGCTCGTAGCGGAGGACGCAGCCGGACTCGTCGCGGATGCGGTCGGCGGCCAGGAACTCGGGGTCGGTGGCGAAGCGGGCGCGGTAGCGCTCGTACGCGGCCAGGCTCTCGAAGCTGAAGAGCGCCTCGGCCTTGTCGCTGGCGCCCTCGGCCGGCAGGAAGTAGCCGTGGTGGACGCCGCCGTGCTTGGCCACCAGGCGCATCCACTCCCGGGCGAACTCCTCGAAGGCCTCGATCTGCCCCGGATCGATCGTGTAGTGCACGACGCAGGTGATCACCCGCTCAGCTTAGGACCGCGACGTGGAGGCCCTTGCCGACGGCGACCGTCGACGCCGTGAAGGCCGGGTCGGCGGCGATCAGGGCCAGGAACGGCGCCACCTCGCCGGGGTGGGAGAGCACGTTGTCGATCGCGATCACGCCGCCGGGGCGCAGCACCCGCTTGGGGTGCGGCCACCAGTCCGGGTACTCGGGGCGGTCGGCGTCGAGGAACAGCAGGTCGACGCTCCGGCGGGGCCGGGCGGCCAGGAAGGCGCCCCCGTCGGCGGTCACGAACGTGATCTGCGCGGTCAGTCCGGCGCGCAGAGCGTTGGCGCGCGCGTCGGTCGGCCGGGCGACGTCCACGGTGGTCACCGAGCCGCCGGTGTCGGCGGCCGCGGCGGCCAGCCACAGCGTGGAGTACCCGTTCGAGGTGCCGATCTCGACTATGTCGCGCGCCCGGCCGACGCGGAGCAGCAGTGTCAGCAGCTCGGCCGCGTCCGGTTCGAGGTTGCGGCGCCGGTCGCGGCGGTCGGCCTGGGTCGCGTCGAAGGCCTGGCCCTCGGCGTAGAGCTCGTCGAGCAGCGGGCGCAGGTCCATCACGACCTCGATCCGAGAGTCGGGGGCACGTCCAGGTCGAGGTCGTCGGCCACGTCGTCGACGGCGACCACGCGAACCTCGGCGGCGTGCGCGCGCAGATAGTCGCGGGCGCCGCGATCGCCGGTGGCCGTGGCGATCACGCCGGCCCAGTGGTTCCGGCCGAGCAGCACCGGGTGACCACGCCGCGTGCCGTACCCGCCCATCACCAGAGCGTCGGAGCCGGCCAGCGCGGTCACCCTCCGCACGGCCGCGGCGGTCACGTTGGGCATGTCGACCAGCAGCACCACCGCCGCCTCGGCCGGCGTCTCCGTCAGCGCCTCGAGGCCGACGCGCAGCGACGAGCCGAGCCCGCTCTCCCAGTCCGGGTTGATCACGGTGGGTGGCAGGCCGGCCGCGCGCGAGCGCACCTCGGGGGCCGAGGCCCCGAGAACCACCAGGCTTCGTGCCACACCGGCCTCGCGAAGGAGTTCCGCCGCCCGCTCCACCAGCAGCTTTCCCTCGTACGCGACGAGGGCCTTGGGCATTCCGTAGCGGCGCCCGCCGCCGGCCGCCAAGACGAGCCCCGCGATCTCGACCACGACGGAAGCCTAGCTCCTACCTGGGTAGGAGATGAGCTACGACCTACGGCCGCCGCCCCGGCCCGCGGGCGGACGAAATGACGTCCGTGAATGCGCAGGCTGCGGGTATGACAACCGCAATCGCCGTCGCACGGAACACACCGCGCTGGCATCGGCCTCTGCTGGTGCTCACCGGGGTCATGGCCGTCCTGGCCATCGTCACCGGGATCAGGATCTTCGCGGATCCGCGAGTTCTCACCGGGCTGCCGATCTGGACCAAGCCCTTCAAGTTCGCCGTCTCGCTCGGCCTCTACGGGCTGACGCTCGCCTGGATGCTCTCCGTCCTGCCGCGCCGGAGCCGGCCCGCGGAATGGGCGGCCGTGGTCATCGTGGCAGTGTCCGTGATCGAGGAGGCGATCATCGTCGTGCAGGCGGTTCGGGGGACCACCAGCCACTACAACGAGACCTCTTCGTTCAACGCGGCGCTCTGGAAGGCGATGGGAGTCTCGATCATGTGTCTGTTCATCGGGCATCTGGTGATCGGGGTGGCCGCCCTGCGCCAGCGGATTCCGGATCGCGGCAACGCGTACGGGATCAGGTTTGGTCTTGGTCTGTCGCTTCTGGGGATGCTCGCGGCGGTGCCGATGGTGATTCCGCGCGGCGAGCCGGAGATCGACGGCGTCGCCGGCGCGCACAGCGTGGGCCTGCCGGACGGCGGGCCGGGACTGCCGTTCGTCGGCTGGAGCACGACCGGCGGCGACCTGCGCATCGGGCACTTCGTGGGCCTGCACGCCCTGCAGGCACTGCCCCTGCTCGCCTTCCTGCTCTACCGGCGCGGCCTCGACGAGCGGACCCGGGCCCGGCTCATCCTGGTCTTCGGCTGTGCCTACGGCGTACTCAATGTGCTGGTGACCTGGCAGGCCCTGCGTGCGCAACCGTTGCTGAAACCCGATGTTGTCACCCTCGCCTCCTGGGCGGCGCTGGCCGTCGCGACCGCGGCCGCCGCGACGCTGGTCCTGCGGAAGCGGGCGGCATGACCGGAGTGCTGTTCGGCCTGACGTTCGCACTGGCCGCGCCGTTCTGGGCCCTGAAGATCCCGACGCTCGGCGGCCTGCGCGACGCGTTGAGCACGGCGAACGGCGCGGCCGCGGCCTGGGCACACATGGTCGCCTTCGATCTGTTCGTGGGGCGCTGGTGTTTTCTGGACGCGCGGGAACGCGGCGTCCGGCACCTGATCCTGGCGCCGATCCTGGTTCTGACCATCCTGTTCGGGCCGCTCGGGCTGGCGGCCTACCTGGCCGTGCCGAAACGCCTAGGCTGACCGGCATGAGCTGGGTGGTGCGCCTCTTCGAGTGGCGGTACACCTGGGCGCGCATGGTGCTGCTCGACCTCAGCGGGGTGGCCTACCTGGTGTTCGGCCAGGACAACGGGCGGCTCCCGCCGGCCACCCAGTGGGTGCTCGCGGTGATCGCGTTCGCCAGCGCGGTCGGGCTGGGCAGCCGCTGGCCGGTGGTCAACTTCCTGGCCCAGACCGCGCTGCTCGGCGTCGCGCTCTGCGTGATTCACGACCCCACGATCAACCGGGTCGGGTCGAGCTGGGCGCTGGTCGAGGTGGCGCTCTGGGCGAGGCAGCCGCGCACGGTCTGGCTGTGCGTGGCGCTGCTGTTCGGCGTCTACCTCGCGTTCGACGTGCCGGACGCGAAGGCCTCGACGCGCAGCGAGATCTTCGGCGTGCTGGTGCTGCCGGTCGGGCTGCCGCTGCTGCTGGGTCTGCTCATCCGCACCACCCGGCAGCGGGGGCGGGAGGCCCAGCTGCGGGCCGAGTCGGAGAGCCGGGCGGCGCGCGCCGACGAGCGCGGCGCGATCGCCCGGGAGCTGCACGACGTGGTGGCGCATCACGTGGCGTCGATGGTGCTGCGGACCGGCGTGGCGCGGCACGTGATTCCCGGGCTCGACCCGCGGGTGGCCGAGGTGCTCGACGACGTGCACGGCACCGGCACGACCGCGCTCAACGACCTGCGCCGGCTGGTCGAGGTGTTGCGCGATCCGGCCGCGACGCCGGGCGACGCGGCGATGACCGCGATCGAGCCGGGTTCGCTGCCGGCCGCCCTGGCCGCGGCCGTCGACTCGGCCCGCCGCACCGGTCTCACCGTGGAAGCCGACATCGACGAGGAGGTGGGCCGGCTCGATGCCGTACGCGGACTGGCCGTGCTCCGCCTGACCCAGGAGGCTCTGACCAATGTGGCCAAGCACGCCGGAACCACGGCCCGGGCGCGCCTGCGTGTCGCCGTGGAGGACGGCGCCGTGAACTGGGAGGTCAGCGACGACGGCGGCGACGCCCCGATCGGCGCGCCCGGCGGCGGCCACGGCCTGGTCGGGATGCGGGAGCGGGTCGAGGTGCTCGGCGGGCGGCTGAGCGCGGGCCCGTCCGGGAGCGGCTGGCGGGTCGGGACGGTGTTGCCACGATGATCCGGGTGCTGCTCGTGGACGATCAGCCGCTGATCCGGGCGGGCCTGCGCATGCTCTGCGCCGCCGAGCCCGACCTCGAGGTGGTGGGCGAGGCCGGCAACGGGCGCGAGGCGGTGACGCTGGCCGAGCGCCTGACGCCCGACGTCGTGGTGATGGACCTGCGAATGCCGGGGGTCGACGGGATCAGTGCGACCAGCCGCATCCTCGCCGGCCGCCCGGCGATCCGGGTGCTGGTGCTGACCACCTTCGGCGACGACGACCACCTCTACCCGGCCCTGACCGCGGGCGCGTGCGGCTTCCTGCTCAAGGACGCGCCGCCGGCCGAACTGCTCGACGGCATCCGGCGGGCCGCGGCCGGGGACAGCCCGTTCAGCCAGGAGGTACTGCGGAGGCTGGTCAACCGGGCGGTCAGCAATCGGCCGGTGGACAAGAAACCCGTTGAGGGGCTCACGAGCCGCGAGCAGGCCGTGCTCGAGCTGGTCGGTGAGGGGCTGTCCAATGCGGAGATCGCCGAGCGGCTGCACATCGGCGTGACGACGGTGAAGACGCACATCACCGCGCTCATGACCAAAACCAACAGCCCTAATCGCGTACGGCTGGCATTGGTTGCTTTTCGAGCATGAGAAAGGCCGGAGTCCCGTGGCGGCGGGTCTCCGGCCTTCGCTGGGTAAAAGCTATCGCGTCAACGCGGTTTTCGCCCGGTGATTCGCGAGGACGGCGTGGCGTCAGCCCTGACGGCCGTTCCAGCGCGGATTCTTCTTGTTGATCACTACCTGGCGCCCGCGGCGGCGAACGACAACCGAGCCGGGCTTGCTCTTGAGCGACCTGAGCGAGTTGCGAACCTTCATCGTGGAACCTCTCTCCGCGCCCGGCCGGACCGCCCGGCGCGATCAGGGGAACGCCGGCAAAGGGTTGGATATTTCCGGTCCGGAAATGGTCCGGCCGTTCGTCACCCGGGCATGGAGACCTTTCAGATCGACGTTCCGCGGAGCGACCTCGACGACCTGTACGACCGGCTCGACCGCACCCGCTGGCCTTCCGAGGTCGCGGACGCGGGGTGGGATTACGGCGTGCCGCTGCGGTATGTGCGCGAGCTGGCCGAGCACTGGCGGCGCCGCTACGACTGGCGGCGGACCGAGGCGCGGCTCAACGCATACCCGCAGTTTCGCACGGTGATCGACGGCCAGCCGATCCACTTCCTGCACGTGCGCTCGGACCGGCCGGAGGCGCTGCCGCTGATCCTCACGCACGGCTGGCCGGGCTCGGTCGCCGAGTTCCTCGACCTCCTCCCGCTGCTGAGGGAGAACTTCCACCTGGTCGTGCCGTCGCTGCCCGGCTTCGGCTTCTCGGGGCCGACCCGCGAGCGCGGCTGGAATGTCACCCGGATCGCGCGGGCCTGGGTGGAGCTGATGGGGCGCCTGGGCTACGAGCGGTTCGGGGCGGCCGGCAACGACTGGGGGTCGTCGATCTCGCCCGAGGTGGCCCGGATCGCGCCCGAGGCGGTGGTCGGGGCGCATGTGACCCAGCTCTGGACCGACGACGGGCCGGTCGACGACCCGACCCCGGAGGAGCAGGCGGCTCTCGACGACCACGCCTGGTTCGACAAGAACATGAACGCGTACCAGGCCGTGCAGCTGCAGCAGCCGCAGTCGCTCGCGTACGCGCTGACCGACTCGCCGGTGGGGCTGCTCGGCTGGCACTGCCTGATCTACCGGGAGGGCGTGGACGCCGACTACGTGCTGGACAACGTCTCGATCCACTGGCTGACGGGGACGGCGGGCTCGGCGATGCGTCTGTATCGGGAGTTCGCTCTCCAGCCGGTTTTCGACAAAGCCAGTTCCGTGCCGCTGGGGTATGCCCAGTTCCGGGACGACTACCAGCCGATCCGGCGGTTCGCGCCGACCAACGTCACGTCCTGGAACAAATACGACGTCGGCGGGCATTTTGCCGCGCATCAGGTCCCGGGCCTGGTCGCCAAGGATCTGACGGAGTTCTTCGCGGACCTCAAGTAGGTGCCGCGCGCGACCGATCCACCGGCCATGCGCATGAGACTCCTCGGCACCCTGCTCACCGCGGCCGCCGCCGTCGTCGCCGGCACCGCCGTCCCGGCCCAGGCCGCCGCCGAGGGCCGCGTGCTCGGCACCGGCGCCCCGGGCGCCATCCCCGGCCAGTACATCGTCACGCTCCGGACGCCCGACGGCAGCGTCAGCGCGCAGAGCCTCGGCGGGGAGTCGTACCTGAAGCGGATGACCGCCGTCGAGGCCCGGCGTCTCGCCGCCGACCCCGATGTCGCGTACGTCGAGCAGGACCGGATGCTGCACATCGAGGCCACCCAGCGGAACCCGGACTGGGGGCTGGACCGGATCGACCAGCGGCCGGTGAAGGCGTCCAAGACGTACACGCCGATGGACGACGGCAGCGCGGTCCACGCGTACGTGATCGACACCGGCATCCGGATCACCCACCACGAGCTGCGCGGCCGGGCCTCCTACGGCTACGACTTCGTCGACGGCGACGCGGTCGCGCAGGACTGCAACGGGCACGGCACGCACGTCGCCGGCACGATCGGCGGCACCCACTACGGGGTGGCCAAGAAGGTGCGGCTGGTCGCGGTGCGGGTGCTCGACTGCGAGGGCGAGGGCACGCTCTCCGGCGTGATCGCCGGCGTCGACTGGGTGACCGCGCACGCCGCCAAGCCCGCGGTGGCGAACATGAGCCTGGGCGGCGGGCGGAGCACGACCCTCGAGCGTGCGGTCCAGCGTTCGATCAACTCCGGCGTCACGTACGTGGTGGCGGCCGGCAACGAGAACACGAACGCGTCCGCCGAGAGCCCGGCGGCACTGCCCGCGGCGATCACCGTCGCCGCGACCGACCGGACCGACCGCCGCGCGTCGTTCTCCAACTACGGCAGCGTGGTCGACCTGTTCGCGCCGGGCGTGGGCATCCGCTCCTCGGTGGCGACCAGCGACACGGCCGCGGCCACCTACAGCGGCACGTCGATGGCGGCGCCGCACGTGGCCGGGGCGGCCGCGCTGGTGCTCGACGCGGCGCCCGGCTGGACCCCGGCCCAGGTGCGGAACTTCCTCGTCGCGAAGGCCACCACCGGCAAGGTCACCGACCGGAAGGGCTCGCCGAACCGGCTGCTGTTCGTGCCGGCCCCGCCGCCGGCGCCGGTGATCAAGACGAAGGCGGTGACGATGACGGCCGGGCAGGAGTTCTCCGGCCGGCTCGCGGCCAGCCGCACCGGCACCTGGACGCTGGCCGCGGGCACGCTGCCGGCCGGGCTCAAGCTCGCCGCCACCGGCCTGCTGTCGGGGACGCCGGCCGAGGCGGGGACGGTGACGGTCCAGGTGCGGTTCAGCGACTACGTCCCGTACACGATCACCGGAAACCTGACCATCACGGTGAGCTGAATCGGCCCCGCTCGGCGACCGGGGGCACGGCATCGTCGAGCGGGACCTAATCCGGGAAAAACGCTAGACCCCGGGCATGTCAGTCAACTGAGATGAAGCTGTGCGATCGCTGTGCATATGCCTCGGCGATCGCCTTCGACTCGGGTAGGTCCGCCTCGACCACTGGAAGGCCGGGCGCGACCTCCGCGCCGAGCTCGGTGAGCAGCTGCCGCAGCAGCGCCTCGGCGGCGGCCGCCTGCGGCGCCACGCCGGCGGTCACCACCGGGACTGCCCGCTTTCCGGCGAGAGCCTGCGCCGGGAGCTGGTCCAGCAGCACCTTCAGGACGCCGGTGTAGCTGCCCTTGTAGGTCGGGGTCGCCACGACGAGGACCTCGGCCGCGCGCAGCAGCGACACGGCCTCGGCGGTCGGCTCGTCCCCGGGCGTGAGCAGGCCGGCGCCCAACTCGCCCACCTCGATCAGGGTCGGCTCGCCGAGAGCCTCCCCGACCGCGAGGGCCAGTTGGGACGTACGGGATCCGGGCCTGGGGTTGCCGGACACGACGACGATGCGACTCATTTCTCTCCCTTGTTGTTTCCTGCGACGAGGGGCAGGACGTTCTCTCCGAAGCGGTACGCCTCTTCCAGGTGCGGCTGGCCGGAGAGGATGAAGTGGTCGATGCCGAGTGCCTGGTACTCGGCGATGCGGTCCGCGACCTCGGCGTGGCTGCCGACCAGCGCGGTGCCGGCGCCCGGCCGCACCAGGCCGAACCCGGCCCACAGGTTGGGCGAGATCTCGAGCGAGTCGCCGGTGGTGAGGGCGGCCATCCGCCGCTGCCCCTCCGACTCGGTGCGGGCGAACTGCCGGCGGGCCGCCTCGATCTCGTCGGCCGGGACGCGGGCGATCAGACCGCGCGCGACGGCCCACGCCTCCTCGGCGGTGTCCCGGGTGATGACGTGCAGGCGGATCCCGTACGTGAGCTGGCGATTTTCGTCCTTGGCCAGGATGCGCACGGCGTCCAGCTTCGCCGCGACCGCTGCCGGCGGCTCTCCCCAGGTCAGGTAGGTGTCGGCGTGGGCCGCCGCCACCGGCAGGGCGGCCGGCGACGACCCGCCGAAGAACACCGGCGGCACCGGATCGGGCGCGGCCCGCACGGTCGCGTCGACCACGTCGTAGAACTCGCCCCGGAACGTGTACGGCTCGCCCGACCAGGCGCCGCGCACGATCCGGAGGAACTCGGCCGTCCGGGCGTACCGCCGGTCGTGCCCGACGTGGTCGCCGAAGCGGCGCTGCTCGTGCGCCTCGCCCCCGGTCACCACGTTGAGCGCGAGCCGGCCGTCCGAGATGCGCTGGTAGGTGGCGGCCATCTGCGCGGCCAGCGTCGGCGAGAGCAGCCCGGGCCGGAACGCGACCAGGAACTTCAGCCGGCTCGTCTCGCCGAGCAGCGCGGCCGTCGTGAGCCACGCGTCCTCGCAGAACGAGCCGGTCGGGGTGAGCACCCCCTCGAAGCCGACCTGCTCGGCCGCCCGGGCCACCAGCGCGAGGTAGCCGAGGTCCGGCGGCCGGGACGTGTCGGCGGCGAGCCGGGCCTGCCCGCCGCCGACGATGTCGTGGCTGTCGCCGGCGGTCGGCAGGAACCAATGGACGTGGAGCGGCATCAGGCGGCCCGCCCCAGGTGCGTGTAGTGACCGTCGTGGTAGACCAGCGGCGTCGCGCTCAGGTCGTCGTGGTGCTCGCCGGCCTCGGGGGAGGCCAGCACGATCGAGTGGTCGCCGGCCTCGACCCGGCGCACCACCCGGCAGACGATGCGGGCCAGCACGCCGTCGAGCAGCGGCACCCCGTCCGGCCCCGGCCGCCACGCGCCGTGCGTGGCGAAACGGTCGATGCCGCGGGTCGAGAACGTCCGGGCCACGTGCTCCTGCTCCTGGGTGAGCACGTGCACCGCGACCACGTCGGCGGCGGCGACGGCCGGCCAGGCCGAGGCGGTGTGCGCGAGGCAGAACGAGACCAGCGGCGGGTCGAGCGAGACCGAGGTGAACGACGTGGCGGTGAAACCGGCCGGCGGCTGCCCCGGTGCCGTGATCACCACGACGGCGGCGGCGTGGCGGCGGAGCAGCTGCCGGAAGAGGTCGGCGTCCACGAGCGAGGTGACGGTCACGGATCCTCCTTAGCGAGAGGCGCCGGCGAGCTCGCGATGGCGCAGCTCCTGCCGGACGAGGGGGATGAGGTGCCGGCCGTAGTCGACGGCGTCGTCGACCGGGTCGTAGCCGCGGATGAGGATCGTGGTGACGCCGAGGTCGACGTAGTCGAGCAGGGCCTGGGCGACGGTCTCGGGGGAGCCGACCAGCGCGGTGGAGTTGCCCTGGGCGCCGCTGGCGGCGGCGGTGGCCGTCCACAGCGCACGGTCGTGCCGGTCCTGCTTCGAGGCCGCCGCGAGCAGGCGCTGGGAGCCGACGTTCTCGGGGTTCCTGCCTCCGAGCACGCCGGCGAACGGGCCGTTGGCCTTGATGCCGCTCAGGATCCGCCCGGCGCGCTCCCAGGCCAGGTCGTCGGTGGCGGCCAGGATCGGGCGGAACGAGACGCTGATGCCGAGCGGGCCGCGCCCGGCGGCGGCCGCCGAGGCCTGCACCGAGGCGATCTGCTCGGCGGTCTCGGCCAGCGGCTCGCCCCACAGCGCGTAGGTGTCGGCGGTCTTGCCGCCCACCCGGTACGCGGCCGCGGACGACCCGCCGAAGTAGAGCGGGATCCGGTGCGCGGGCTGCACGCCGGGGGTGAAGTCCTCGAACTTGTAGAAGCGGCCCTCGTACGAGAACGCGTCGTTCGAGGACCAGGCGCGGCGCAGGACCGTCAGGTATTCCTCGGTACGCGCGTACCGGTCGTCCTTGCCCAGGTAGTCGCCGTCGCGGCGCTGCTCGGCGTCGGACCCGCCGGTGATCGTGTGCACCGCGACCCGGCCGCCGGTGAACTGGTCGAGCGTGGCGAACGTGCGGGCCGCGAGCGTGGGGGCGACGAAGCCGGGGCGGTGCGCGATCAGCAGACCGATCCGCTCGGTGTGCGCGGCCGCGTACGCGGCGACCTGCGTGGCGTCCGGCGTGGACGACCCGTACGCGACCAGGACGCGGTCGAACCCGGCGTCCTCGTGGGCCCGGGCGAATCTCCGCACGTAGGCGGGGTCGACGACCGGGCCGGCGGACGGCCGGGTCTCCGACTGGTCCCGCGTGGCGATCATGCCGACGAACTCGACAGTCATTGCTGCTCCCATTTGTTGGGAAGAAGAACCGAACACCGTCACCTTCCGCCGCGAAACGCGAGCGAGTCAATGGTTGTCCCATATCCTAGTAAGCCTAGGGAATATGGTTGACATGGCGGAGATGGAGCCGTCAGAGTTGCGGCCATGTCCACTACCGCGATCGCCGGTCCCGCCCGCACGGCGGAGGCCGGGGCGACGCCCCCGAAGAAGCGGGCCGTGCCGTACCGGACGATCTCCTGGACCGTCCCCGTCCTGCTGCTGCTTGCCTGGGAGCTCGCCAGCCGCTCCGGTCTCATCGCCGCCAACGTGTTGCCGGCGCCGAGCTCGGTCGGCACGACCGCGTGGCACCTCACCGAGACCGGCGAGCTGCCGCATCACCTGTGGGAAAGCGTCAAGCGGGCCGCCGTCGGCCTGGCCATCGGCGCCACCGTCGGGCTCGTGCTCGGCGTGCTCACCGGCTTCTCGAAACTCGCCGAGGCGATCATCGACCGGAACATCCAGATCATCCGGGCGATCCCGTTCCTGGCGATCCTGCCGCTGGTGATGGTCTGGTTCGGCGTCGGCGAGAGCGGGCGCTACTTCCTGGTCGCGCTCGGCACCATGTTCCCGATCTACCTCAACACCGTGCTCGGCATCCGGCAGGTCGACCCGAAGCTGCTCGAGATGGGCCGGGTCGTCGGCCTGAACCGGCTCGAGCTGATCCGGGCCGCGATCCTGCCCGGCGCCCTGCCGTCCATCCTGCTCGGCCTGCGCCTGGCGCTCACCAACGCGTGGCTCGCGCTGGTCATCGCCGAGACCGTCGGCGCACCCGCGGGCATCGGCTTCATGGCGACCAACGCCCGGGAGTTCCTGCAGACCGATGTGATCGTGCTGGTCATCGTGCTCTATGCGCTGATCGGCCTGACTACCGATTTGATCGCCCGGGCCCTGGAGCGCCGCTTCCTGGCCTGGCACCCCAATTATCACGGAGGAAAGAAGTGACCCTGTCCCGTCGCAAGCTACTCGGCGCCGCGCTGGCTTTGCCCGTCCTCGCCGCCTGCGGCGACAACGAGGCCGCTGCCTCCGACTCCGGCGGCCGCAAGAAGGTGCGCCTCACCTACGGCGCCATCTCGGTGCCCAAGACCCGCGGCGTCTTCGAGAAGACCCTCAACGACCAGGGCATCGACGTCGAGTGGGTCGGGCCGTTCCCCAACCACGCGCCCACCCTGCAGGCCGTCGCCACCAACACCGCCGACTTCAGCTTCGGCGGCAGCTCCACCCCGGCCGACCAGGCGCTGCTCTCCGGCAACAAGCTCGTCTACGTGGCGTGGTCGAAATCGACGCCGCGCACCAGCTCGATCATCGCGCTGCCGAACAGCGGCATCACCGGCGTGAAGGACCTGGCCGGCAAGAAGGTCGCCGTCAACAAGGCCGGGCTCGGCGAGTTCCTGCTGGTGGCCGCCCTGGAGAAGTACAACGTGCCGCGCGACTCGGTGACCTTCACCTACCTCAACCCGCCGGACGCGGCGCCCGCCTTCGGCAGCGGCAAGGTCGACGCGTGGTCGATCTGGTCCGGCCCGCTCGAGCTGGCCGAGGTGCAGTACGGCGCCAAGCGGATCTTCGTGGACGGCGACGAGCTCGACAAGCAGATCGACTTCGGCAGCTACCTGGTCCGCGACGACTACGCCAAGAAGGAGGCCGACACGATCCGCAAGGTCATCGCGGCGTACAAGGCCGAGCAGGACTGGGCCAACGCGAACCCGGCCGAGGCGCAGAAGATCGGCAACGCGGTCTCGAAGTACCCGCAGGCCGTCGTGGACAAGCTGGTCGGCGAGAACGTCCAGGTCACCTGGAGCCTGATCAACGACGAGGGCATCGCCCAGCTGCAGGCCGGCGCCGACTGGCTGAGCGACCACAAGGTGCTGAGCGACAAGATCAATATCGCCGACCACGCGGTGAAGCTGTGAGTACCGTCGTCGCGTCCCGGGTGACCCGCCGCTACGGCGAGCGCACCGTGCTGGACGGCCTCGACCTGGAGATCGAGCGGGGCGAGTTCGTCGCCCTGCTCGGCAAGAGCGGCTGCGGCAAGACCACGCTGCTGCGGGCGCTGGCCGGGCTCGACCCGGTCGACGGCGGCACGCTCGAGGTCCCCGAGCGGCGCACCGTCGTCTTCCAGGAGCACCGGCTGCTGCCCTGGTGGAAGGTCTGGCGCAACGTGGCCATCGGCCTGCCCCGAGCCACCGCCCGCGCCCGGGCGCAGTCGGCGCTGGAAGAGGTCGGGCTCGACAAGCACGCCGACGCCTGGCCGGTCACCCTGTCCGGCGGCGAGGCGCAGCGGGTGGCGCTGGCCCGGGCCCTCGTCCGCGAACCGGAGCTGCTCCTGCTCGACGAGCCGTTCGCGGCCCTCGACGCGCTGACCCGGCTGCGGATGCACGGGCTGGTGCGCGACCTGACCACCCGGCACCGGCCGGCCGTGCTGCTGGTCACCCACGACGTCGACGAGGCGATCCTGCTCGCCGACCGGGTGCTGACCATGCGCGACGGGCGGATCGCCGCGGCTCACGAGGTAGCGTCCGAGGCTCGTGACCGTGGCTCGGCCCCCTTCGCCGCACTGCGCCACGCGCTGCTCGGGGAGCTGGGGGTCGTCGAACCCTTGGAGCACGCATGACCGACCACTTTCACCAGAAGCTGCACCACGTCGTGCCGACCGGGCTCTCCGGCGACACGGCCCAGACGAGCGGGATGACCCGGGTCGAGGCGATCAGCGGCAAGACCGTCGGCAGCGACGCGCTGTGGATGGGCGAGACGCATGTGGCCGCCTCGACGGCCAGTGGCGACCATCACCACGGCGAATCGGAAACGGCGATCTACGTCGTACGGGGAAATCCGGTCTTTGTGTTTTACGACGCGGAGGCGGCCGCCGAGAAGAGGCTCGAGACCAAGCCGGGCGACTACATCTTCGTCCCGCCGTGGGTCCCGCACCGGGAGGAGAACCCCGACCCGGAGAACGAGGCCGTCGTGGTGATCGCCAGAACCACCCAAGAGGCGATCGTCGTCAACCTGCCGTCGCTGAAACCCTAGGAGGCGCCATGTCCGCACTCGCCGTCGCACACCCTCGGCGGGTACACCTGCGGCCCGTACCCGATCTGGCGCCGGAACCACCGGTGACCGTGACCATCAGCATCGCGGGGGGAGCGGCCGCCGGCCGCGACCGCGTCCTCGCCGCCCTCCGTGACCTCGTCGACCTGGCCGGAACCGCGGTCGAGGTCGAGGTCGACGGGGGGATCCGGCTCGACCCGGGCGCGCGCACCGCGATCCGCGACGGGCTGCCGCTGGAGCTGAGCCGGCTCGAGTTCGACCTGCTGCTGTTCCTCGCGCGGCACCCGCGGCAGGTGTTCAGTCGCAGCCAGCTGCTCACGCAGGTGTGGGGGCACACGCACACGACGAACCGGACGGTCGACGTGCACGTGAGCCGGCTGCGCACCAAGCTCGACGACCCCGAGGTGGTCACCACGGTCTACGGCCTCGGCTACCGGCTGGCCGACGAGGCAGCGGTGACGGTGGTCTGAGATGGCGCGCAAGACGGTGGCGGTGGTGGGTGGCGGGTGCGCGGGCGTGCTCGCCACGCGGGAGCTGCTGCGATGTAGCGACGACCGGGTCGTGCTGATCGAGCCGGACACGCCGGGCGGGGGGCTGGCCTACGGGTCGGCCCGCCCGTGGCACCTGCTGAACTCCCGGGCCGGCGCGATGAGCGCCGATGTTTCCGACATGTCGGATTTCAGCAGGTGGGCGTCCGTGGCTCCGGGCGATTTCGCGCCCCGAGCGACTTATGGCCGCTATCTTTCGGACGTCTTCGCTCGGACGGCAGCGGCTCACTCCGATCGCCTGGAGGTGGTCGCCGACCGGGCCTGCCGCCTGGCCTCCGACGGAATTTATACCGAAAAAAGTGGTAAAATTAGGGCAGACGAGGTCGTGGTGGCCGTGGGCAACCCCGCGCCTGCCGAGCCCTTCACCGATCATCCCGACTACATCGCCGACCCGTGGCGCCCGGGGGTCCTCGACGCGATCCCCTCCGACGTCCCGGTCCTGCTGATCGGCGCCGGCCTCACCGCCGTCGACGTGGTGCTCACGCTGACCGCCGACGGCAACCGCGACGCCCCGATCACCGCCGTGAGCCGGCGGGGGCAGCTCCCGCTGACCCACACGGTTTCCGCCGCACCGCTCACTTCCCTGGCACTGGACGAACCCCGGACGCTCCGGGACCTTGTCCGTTTTGTCCGTCAGGCCGCGGCCGAGGCCGGCGACTGGCGCGCGGTCGTCGACGGCCTGCGCCCCAGCATCGACCGCCTCTGGAGCGGCCTCACCCCCGCCGAGCAGGAGGCCTTCCTCCGGCACCTGGCCCGGCCCTGGGAGTGTCACCGGCACCGGATGGCCCCCTCCGTCGGCGCCCGCGTGGCCACTCTGCGCGAGGAGGGCCGCCTCGAGGTCCGCGCCGGCGGCATCCGCTCGATGACCGCGCCGCCCGCCGGTGGCCTGCTGGTCGAGCTCGAGGCCGGCGTCCAGTGGTTCGGCGCCGTCGTCAACTGCGCGGGTCCCGGCCGCCTCCCCGGCGCCGCCGGCCCGTTCGCCGGTGGCCTGCTGCGCGACGGCCACGCCCGGGTCGGCCCGCACGGACTCGGCCTGGACATCGACGCCCGCGGGCGCCTGATCGGCGCGGACGGCCGGGTGAACGACAACCTCTGGCTGATCGGCCCGCTGCGCCGCGGCGCGCTCTGGGAGACCACCGCCGTCCCGGAAATCCGCGCCCAAGCCGGTGCATTGATCGACAGAGTTAAATAATTCATCCCGGTTCGGTCATATGCCCGCGGTATGGTCGCGGTGTTTGCGCAGGTCAGGCTTGAATTGATGAACGTCGCAGCAATAATCGCCCGGTTGTGTACATATTGAGAACTGTCGATACTGCGGGAGCACGATACGCCCTCACCCCCCTGGGAGGAACAAAGTGCTCACCCGGAAGCTGCGCCGACCGATCGTCGGCCTGGCCGCGTGCATGCTCGTCGGCTCCGCGTTCGTCGCGTCACCCGCGTCGGCCGCCCCCTCGGCCGGCGACGCCTCGTTCGCGCCGTCCGCCCTCGCCTCGAAGCTCGACGCACAGTTCGGCAGCCAGACCGCCGGCTCGTACATCGACGGCGCGGGCAAGGTCGTCGTCAACGTCACCGACGCCGCCACGGCCCGTTCCGTGACCGCCGCCGGCGCCACCGCGCGCTTCGTCGCCCACACCGGCACCGAGCTGGCCGCGGCGAACGACAGCCTCACGGCCACCCTGAAGACCCCCGGCACCGCGTTCGCCGTCGACCCGGTCAGCAACCAGGTCGTGGTCAGCGTCGACAGCACGGTCACCGGCGCCAAGCTGGCCGCGGTCAAGGCCACGGTCGCCAAGCTCGGCGACAAGGCCCGCATCGAGTCGATCTCCGGCAGCCTGAGCGTGGAGATCTCCGGCGGCGACGCCATCTACGTCAGCGGCGCCCGGTGCTCGCTCGGCTTCAACGTCCGCAGCAGCTCCGGCACGAACTACTTCCTGACCGCCGGCCACTGCACGAACATCGGCTCGACCTGGACCAACGGCTCGACCACCCTCGGCACCCGCGCGGGCACGAGCTTCCCCGGCAACGACTACGGCATCGTCCGCTACACCAACACGACGATCACCAAGTCCGGCGCCGTCGGCTCCCAGGACATCACCTCCGCCAGCACCCCGGCCGTCGGCGCCACCGTCAACCGCCGCGGTTCGACGACCGGCATCCACTCCGGTCGCGTCACGGCCCTGAACAGCACGGTCAACTACGCCGAGGGCTCCGTCTCCGGCCTGATCCGCACCACCGTCTGCGCCGAGCCCGGCGACAGCGGCGGCCCGCTCTACTCCGGCACGACGGCCCTGGGCCTCACCTCCGGCGGCAGCGGCAACTGCTCCTCCGGCGGCGTGACCTATTTCCAGCCGGTCACCGAGCCCCTGAGCGTCTACGGCGTCTCGGTCTTCTAGGCCCGCTACGGCTGGGCGCTGCACAAGGGAACGGCCTCGCTTCCGGCGAGGCCGTTTCTCATTCCCCTCATATCGTACGAATCGACGCAGAGTCCCGTGGCGCCGGGCATCGGCCACCTGCACCCTCACCCTCCGCGCCCCGCCATCCGGGCGGGCCCGTCCCCTAACGCCGGCGTGCTCGTGTGCGCGCCATCGGACACGATCGCCGGGCTAATTAACGATCGTTAATGGTCTTGAAATGTGGCATTCTGCCACTTGCCAAACTGCTATGTGGCGTTCGTTTTTCGGAGTCGTTCCCGCGTTCATTCACTGCGGTGTGGGTGGCTTTGTTGGACGTCCGTGCCGCACTATACAGATGAGGAGGTCTCGGCTCGCCGACGATGTCAATTCCCGGCGCCCGGACTCCGGCGGTGTGAACCGTCTCCTCGGCGGCCGGGTGGCGGGGAGGTGAGGTCCGTGAAGGCGGACGGCGCAATGGGGCCCTATCGAAATCGTGCCCTGATGCGATTCTCGTTCGGGCTGGTCGTTCTCGCCGCTGCCACTCTGTTGACGTTGCTCGGTGGAGTCGGGGCGGCCGTGGTTGTCGGACAGCGCGCTGCCGCCGACGATTGGGGCAGGTGGAGCGACGTAGGTCAGACGTTCGGCGTCCTGAGCTCGATCATCAGCGGACTCACCCTGGTCGCTGTGGTCATTGCCGCACGAGTCCAGTTCCAGGAGCTGCGCCGCAGCGCCGCTGCCGACCTCAGCATGCTGCACCTTGAGATCCTCAAGATGAGCATAAACGATCAGCAGTTGGCCGAGGTCTGGCCGGCGTTTCAGCCGGGATTATCGGCCGAGAGCAACCGCCAATTCCTGTACGCCAATATCATTTATCAGTTCCACTGGACGTCGCTCAAGCTCAACAAGGCGAGCGATGAGGAGATATTCGGCAGCATGCGGTACCTCTTCACCAGCACTCTGATGCGCAAGTACTGGGCGGCCGCCGCGCGGGCCAGAACCTCTCTGGCGCCGGGAAGCCCGGAGTACGCGTTCGCGAAGAAGTTGGACGATCTTTGCCAGGATTACGAAGCTGCCGTTGCCACGTCCGATCGCGGTTCCCGCCATCCCACGGCGCCAGATCCCTCTGAATCACCCGATTTGACCGAAAAGGGCGCCCGGGTGCCCGTCGCCGACTAGGCTCGTGCCAGCGCTTTCGGTGGCCTGAGCCCGACAGGTTGCCAGCACCTCGGTCAACGGACACCATGTGCGCCGTACCTTTCGCCGCGTGGCGTTGCTTGAACAGCAACGCGCTCGTGGGCAGACTGGGCGCGCCCTGATCAATGGTCGGTTGCAACAGTGAGGGAAAGGCAGCCCCGTGGAGTTCGTGCGCCGGCTCGGGCGATCGCCGCGTGAACGTGGCTCGTTGAACAACGGAACGTGCCCGGACGTCTTTGAGCTCTCGAGCGGCGACTTCGCGGTAATCGGCACTGACATGACTGAGGCGCTGGAGGGCAAGTTGCCGCCGGACGCGGCTCGCGCGAACTACGAGCGGATCGTGGTGGTGTCGCGAGAGACGTTCCTCGCGGCGAAACACGACATCCCTGAAGCCTGACCGGAACTCGGTGGGTCGCTTCCGTCGGCCGTGATGCGGAGCGCCGATCCCTCGTCGACTGTTCCACAAGGGACAGTTCGCCCGCAGAATGGGGCGATGGCGACGGTCGGGGCGGAGCGCAAGGTTGGGCGGGGCGAGCTGGCGCCGGGGTGTCCCGCGCAGGTGGGGGACGATCGGGTCTGGCGGATCCAGGACTACCAGACGGCGAAAGAGTTCTTGCGGCAAACCGATACCCGGCAGGCCGGGTTCGGGATCGAGGGGGTCAAGCGGTTCGCTCGGGGGATGCGCCTGGCCGTGCTCTACCGGGACGGGCCCGAGCATCGGGAGCACCGGCGGCAGACCGCCAAGTACTTCACGCCGAAGCGAGTCGACGCCGCCTATCGGGATCTGATGAACCGGCTGGCGGACGAGCAGTGCGCGCGGCTCACCACGGCCGAGGTGACCATCGGCGACGTGACGATCCCGGCCGGCGCGATGGTCGACGTGGGTGTGGCCGCGGCCAACGCCGACCCGGAGGCGATGGGCGACGATCCGCAGCGGGTCTGCCCGGGCCGCGAGCTGGCCGACGGCGTACCGGATGCGGTGCTTTCGTTCGGGGACGGCGCGCATCGCTGCCCGGGCGCGTACATCGCGATCCAGGAGACCGACATCTTCCTGAGCAAGTTGTTCGCGCTCGAGGGACTGCGGATGGTCCACGAGCCCGAGGTGCGGATCCGGCCCGAGATCGCCGCCTACGAGCTGGTCGGCTTGGTCGTGGAGGAGTCCGGGTGAGCGATTTCTACCCGCGGCTGCGGGCGGGGGAGCGGGAGATGCTCGAGCAGTTTCTCGAGCAGCACCGCGAGTCGATCCTTCGCGCGCTCGACGGGCTCGACGACGCGGACGCGCGGCGGCGGCTTCTGCCTAGCACCGCCATGACTATCGGCGGGATTGTGAAGCACCTGGCGCATATGGAGGACCTCTGGTTCACGCACAAGTTCGCGGGGCGGGACTATCCGCCGCCGTGGCCGGGCGGGGACGAAGAGTGGGCGTGGCGGTCGGCGGCCGAGGATTCGGTGGGTGAGTTGCGAGCGCTTTACGCGGCGGCCTGCGGGCGGAGCCGGGCGGTGGCCGCCGAGCACCCGAGTCTCGATGCGACCGCGGCGCTGCCGTCGTTCGGGAAGGGGCCGGTGAGTCTGCGCTGGCTCCACATTCACCTGATCCGGGAGACGGCGCAGCACCGCGGTCACGTGGACACGATGCTTGACGTCGTACGAAATCGGGCTTGAGGTTTCAGCGATCTTCGATTTTGTCCTCGCCGCGGCGCCGGAGCATTTTCAGGCCGGGGATGCCGGCGATGGCCAGGCGAAGGTCTTCCGTTACCTCGAGCAGTTTGTGCAGGTCGGGGCCGACCTGGTCGAGCTTGGCCAGCAGCGGCATCACGTCGTCGGTCAGGTGCTCGCGCAGCCTCGGCAGCTCGTCGACCATGCGGATCGCGGCGGTCACCTCGTCGGGCGACAGCTCGTTCACGAAACGGGCCGCCAGTGGGGCGCCCTTGCGCAGCGTCTCCGCGTACGCGTCGAGAAGCTCGGTGGCGTCGGTCGCGGCCGTCTCGACCCGCCGGACCACCGCGGTCGCGTCGGTGGTGATGCCGCCGGCCGTCTCGATCACGCCCTGGGCCGCGTGGCTGAGCGTCGACGCCTGGGTGACCACCCCGGCCGCGGCGTCCGTGATGCCCGCGGCCTCGCCGACAATTGCCGACGCGGCGTGCGTGATGCCGCCGGCCTGCCCGACGACGGCCGAGGCCGCCTCGGTGATGCCCTCCGCCTTGGCGATCACACCGGTGGCGGCGGCCGTGATCACGCCGGCGTTCGCGACCACCTCGGTGGCGGCGACGGTGATGGTCCGAGCGTCTCCGACCACTTCGGTGGCGGCGCTCGTGATGGTCCGGGCGTCTCCGACCACTTCGGTGGCGGCGCCGGTGATCGTCCGGGCGTCGGCGACCACCAGCTCCGCCTCGTCGACGATCGTGGTTACTCGGCGGATCAGGGCCTCGGCCTCGTCGGCGAGCACGGTGATCCGGGTGACCAGCAGCTCGGTCTGGCCGAGCACGCCCAGCGCCCGCATGGGGATCGTGGCGGCGGCCGCGGCGGTCTCCACCACCTGACCGATCGCGGTGCGGGCGACATCGGCCAGCGCGGCGGGTGACACCAACGGGAAGCGCATGCCACCATCATGCGCCCGGAAGGCATCCTCGGCGTGTCGTGACCGCCGGTGAGCGAAGCTGTTCCATGGGTCGAAAGTCTCTGTCAACTTCATATGCACCGGAGGTCGGCACGAGCATCGCTGGCGCGGGCACGGCACTATGGCCGGGTGCGTACTCGTAGCTGGATCTTGACGGTGGCGGCTGTGGGGGTCCTGGGAGGTGCCGGGTTGGTCGGCGTGGGCATGACACACGGCGACTCCGGTGGCGCGCTGCCGCTGTCCGGCACGTTCCGTGATCAGCCGGCCGCCACGAAGGCGACGCCGACGCCGACCGGGCCCAGCCCCGAGGAACTGGCCGCCCAGGAACGCGCCAAGCGGGTGACGGCCCTGAACGCGGCGCTGAAGAAGTACGCGGCCACGGTTCCCGAGTTCTCGGTGGCGGTGCTCGACCGCAAGACCGGGCAGAAGTACTCGTACCGCGGAACCGAGAAATATGAGACCGCGAGCGTCGTCAAGGTGCAGGTGCTCGCCTGCCTGCTGCTGACCGCCCAGGACAACCAGCGCGACCTGACCTCGAACGAGCTGGCCCTGGCCAAGCGGATGATCCGGCTCAGCGACAACGACGCCACGACCTCACTGTTCGCGAAACTCGGCAAGGCGTCCGCGATCACCAGGTGCAACAAGCGGCTCGGCCTGACCCAGACCACCGTCAACAGCGCCTGGGGCCTCACCCGGACCACCGTCGACGACCAGGTGAAACTGCTCTCCGAGCTGGTCGACACCAAGGGCCCGCTCGACCAGGACTCCCGCGACCTGGCCCACGAGCTGATGAGCACGGTCGACGAGGAGCAGGACTGGGGCGTCCCGGCCGCGGCCAGGACCGGCGAAAAGTTCACGGTCAAGAACGGCTGGCTGCCCCGCTCGACCGAGAACAATCGCTGGATCATCAACACGGTGGGGCGGATCACCGGCGACGACACCGATGTCTCGATCGCGGTGCTCTCGCACGGTCATGCCTCGATGTCCGGTGGCATCGCCGTGGTGGAGAAGGCGGCCAAGCTCACCCGGCAGTACCTCAAGTACTGAGGCAACGTTTTCGGCCCGCCGGCGCGTCTTAGTGGTTGTGCACGGCTCATGGGTTGTGCACGGCGACCCGCTCTCGACTACAGCGACAGTGATCCCTACGATCACGGCGGTCGTATTCCTCTCCAGCGACATCAGTCCGGCCGCGAGGCCCGTCACCCCTGGGTTGAGAGAGTCATGGTTCAGCGACGTAAGGTCATCCTCGGGGCGGTGGGCGCCGCCGCCGGGCTCGCTGTCGCCGGTTGTGGCGGCAAGGGCTCCAAGGGCGCGCTCAATCCGGTCGCCGGCAGCTGGCACTCGGCCGCCGCGCCGTCCGCCGCCCCGATCACGCTGACCGTGAGCCCCGCGGCGGGCAAGGCCGACGTGTCGCCGGCCGACGACGTCACCGTCTCGGTCGACGGCGGCAAGCTTCAGTCGGTCAGCGTCGTCTCGGGTTCGAAGAAGCTCGGCGGCGCGGTGGCGGACGACGGCGTGACGTGGCGGTCCACCGGCAGCATGGCGTACGGCGCGACCTACAAGGTGACCGCCTCGATCCTCGACAGCACCGGCGCCCAGGTCCAGAAGACGTCCAGCTTCACGACGCTCAAGCCGAAGTCGGTCGCCGGGATCACCTTCCAGGCCAACGGACTGGCCTCGCTGAAGACCGGCGGCACGTACGGCATCGGCCAGCCGGTGATCGTGGCCTTCAGCAAGTCGGTGAAGGACCGGGCCGCCGCCGAGAAGGCGATCACGGTCGAGACCACGCCGTCGGTGCCCGGCAAGTTCTTCTGGGTCAACAACACGATCGTGCACTGGCGGCCCGCGAAGTACTGGGCGAAGGGCACCACGATCAAGGTGAGCGTCAAGGCCCTCGGCGTGCACCTGGGCAACGGCGTCTACGGCAAGACCAACGCCACGACGCACTTCACCATCGGCCGCGCCCTCGTCGCCATCAGCGACAACAATTCCCACCGTACGAAGGTGTACGTCGACGGCAAGATGGTGCGCGACATGGCCTGCAGCAACGGCCGCGGCGGCTACACGAAGGCGGCGGACGGCCACCAGATCCACTTCTGGACGCAGAACGGCCCGCACGTGGTGCTCTCGAAGGAGCGCACGCACAGCATGAGCTCGGCCAGCTACGGCCTGACCGACCCGAACAACCCGTACTTCTACGCGCCCGAGGACGTCCAGTTCTGCACCCGCATCTCCTACTCGGGCGAGTTCCTGCACGCCGCCCCGTGGAACCACTCGCTGGGCCGGGCCAACATCTCCCACGGCTGCGTCAATCTGGGCGAGACCGACGCCGAGTGGGTCTACCGCAACTTCCTGATCGGCGATGTGGTCCAGGTCAACAACAGCCCGAAGGAACTCCCGATCACCGACGGCCTCGGCGACTGGACGGTCTCCTACGACAAGTACGGCAACTGACCCGCCTACGATCGCGGCGTGATGACTGCCGACGACCGGGCGGCGAAGGCCGACCGGGTGCTGGACGCGTTCCACGACCTGGCCACCCATCAACCCGAGCTCGCCCGCGACCTGCTGGGCCGGGTCCTCGACTCCATCCGCGACATGCACAAGCGGCTCACCCGCGACCTCGTCCTGTCGGCCCTGCTCGTGCTCCTGTTCGAGCTGCTGAACCGGAACCTCATCGGCGAGGCCTCGGCCGTGGGTGTCAAAGTCTCGAAGCTCGGCGAGCTGAAGTACCTGATCCCGATCGCCGTCGGTTTCCTGCTCTTCCGGGTCGCGGCGCTGCTGATCGAGCGCAACATTTCCTGGGACGCCTACACCGCGTACTGCAACACCGCGTATCCCCAGGTCAAGAACTCGCACCTGATCAACTTCATCGTCCCCTTCGGCTACGTCGTGTCGACCGGCCCGGTGCCGGAGCCGTTCTCGGGCGGATGGCCCAAGGCCTACCGCATGTTCCTGACGTTCGCCGAGGTCTTTCTGCTGGCGATCGCGGTGCCGATCGGCTTCATCACGTACGCGGTCGTGCAGCTCTTCCGGCAGGGCGAGCCGCCGCACATCGCCGCGATCGTGGTCGCGGTCGTCTCGGGCGCGCTCCTGCTCGCGGCGTACGTCAATTTCTTCTCCGCGGTCGGCAGCAGCGCCGCGATCGACGAGGCACTCCGGAGGCGGGGAGCGGCACCGCTCTCGGGAGCCGAGTAGAGGTGCGCTCAGCCGAGCGTCAGCGGGCGCAGTCCGGCCCGCGCCAGGGCGGCCGCCTCGGCGTCGGAGACCGGTGCGCGGCCGGTCGTCCTGCGCAGCAGCGTGACGGGATCCCAGCCGAGGCCGGCGACGGCGTGGCGCCATTGCGGGCCGAAGAGCAGCTCCTGGAGGTGCTCCGCGGCCGGGGTCGTCAGCCACGCCGGGCGGTTCAGGGCGTCGGCGACATCGAGACCGTGCACGGCCACCTCGACCACCCGGGTGGTGAGGAAATCCGACAGCAGCATCGCGTCGTCGTGGCGGGTTCGCACCAGGCGGTCGGGTGATTCGTGGCGGGCGGCGGCGAGCGCGGCCTGTGCCGCCGCCTTCAGGTCGGCGGTGAGGCCGCCGCTGGTGGCCGCCCGGCCGTGCGCGGTGTCGACACGGTCGGCGTTGGCCGCGTCGCTGAAGCGGTGGTCCGGGCGGTAGTAGGCGGTCGCCGTGGTGTCGGCGCGTTCCGGCGTCGGCGCGGCGACCATCGCGGGCACCCTGCTCAGCGCCGTGATGACGTGGCCGACCAGGTCGCGTACCGGCCAGGGCGTGCAGCGGGTGGGCAGCTCCCACTCCGCGGGCGTGAGGCCGGCGACGGCGGTGATGAGGGCGCCGGTCTCGGCTTCGAGGGCGGCCAGGACCACGTCAGGCCTCGGAGGGCGAGGCCTCGGAGCGGGAGGACTCGGCGCGGGCCTCGCGGCGTTTCGTGATCCAGCTGACGGTCTGGTTGACCACGAGGATGAGGATCACGGCGGCCACCACGCCCTCCCAGGGGCGGGGGAAGATCGAGCCGCCGGCCACGCCGATGCCAGCGTAGACGCCGGCCCACAGGGCGCAGGCCGGGACGTTGGCGACCACGAAGGTGCGCCAGGCCAGGCCCACGAAGGCGGCGGCCAGCAGGACCGGGACCCGGCCGCCGGGGATCAGGCGGGAGACGAGCAGGACCGGGACCTGCGACTTCTCCAGGCGGGTCTTGACCGAGGCCAGATGTTCCTCGTCGCGCAGCCAGCGCAGGCGCCGGGCCAGCTTCTCGCCGCCGACCCGGCACATCGCGTACATCACCAGGTCGCCGCAGTAGGCGCCGGCGGCGCCGAAGAGGATGACCAGGACGATCGTGATCGGGTGGTGCTCGTGGAAGGCCAGCGCGGCGGCGCCGCTGACCGCGGCGCCGGTGGGGACGATCGGGATGATCGCGCCGAACGAGACCACGGCGAACAGCCAGAGCAGCGCGCCCAGGTACGCCATCATGCGCCGCGCCCGACCGTCAGCGTCTCGCCCTGCCCCAGCACGCGCACCCGGGTGTCGGGGGACGTGCGCTCGGCCAGCTCGGCGAAGCGGCGGCCCGGCTCGGAGAACATGTGCGTGCGGATGCGGGCCATCCCGATCGGCCAGAACGTGCCGTAGTGGACCGGCACCGCCCAGGCGGCCTTGACCCGGCGCACCGCCTCGGCGGCGTCGGCGGCGTCGAGGTGGTGGTGCGCGCCGAGCGTGGGACCCCAGCCGCCGACCGGAATCAGGGCCAGGTCGAGCGGGCCGATCTCGGCCATCTGGTCGAACAGGCCGGTGTCGCCCGCGTACCACGTGCGGGCGGCACCCTCGACCACGAAGCCGATGGCGAGGGCGCGCTCGCGGGACCAGGGACCCCGCCCGCCCTCGTGGGCGGCGGGGACGGCCTTGACGCGTACGGCGCCGACCGTGGTGTCCTCGCCGGGGGCGAGCTCGACGCAGCGGGCGGCGAACGCCGGACCGAGGGTCTTGGCGACGAACGACGCGGCGCCGCGGGGCACGATCAGCGTGGGGGTGCCGGGCACGAGGCGCAGCGAGGCCAGGTGGAAGTGGTCGGCGTGCAGGTGGGACAGCAGGACGGCGTCGGGCGGGGCGGGCAGGCGCGGGGTGGGGCCGGCCATCCGGCGCAGGTGGGCGACGCGGTCGGTGAGGACGGGGTCGGTGAGCAAGGTGGTGTCCGAGTCGGCCAGCCACATGGTGCTGTGGCCCCAGTAGGTCACCGACGTCGCGCTCACGCGTTCACGGTACAGAGGCGTTTCAGTGCCCGGCCGCACAGGCGTGCGTACGCGTGCTGGAAGACGATCGCGAGAGGGCCGCCGAGCCGCATGAAGAGGCGGGCCGGCCGGCTGTACGCGGTCACCGTGAACCAGACGCGATCGCGCTCGTCCCGCGTGACGAGGAACGCCTCCTCGCCCGACGCTTGATGGCCGGGCAGTGTCCCGTACGCAAAACCGGTCTTTTTGTCTGATTTTTCAACCCAAATCACTTCGCACGGTACGTGGAGCGGGCCCATCCCGACGGTGAGGCGCACGCCGGGAGCTGCCTCCGAGGACGTGGACTCGATGCGCGCCCCGGTGGCCCGGTGCATGCGGAAGGTCAGCACTGCCTCCCCGGCCCGGCGGTAGAGATCGGCGCCGGAGCCGAGCGGCATCCGGAAGAACAGGTGCCGGAAGCCGGGCGGCCGCTCCCCGGTTTCCGTGGCGCCCACCGGGGAGTAGGTCAATTCACTCACCCCTTCATGATTCACCAGTCGCCGGGCAATGCCGACTCGGGCACACTGACCTTGTGACAGGACCCCGCAGCGCGGTCGTGGTGAACCCCGCGAAGGAGCCCGACCAGCTGCGCGGCACGATCGAGCGGATGCTCGCCCGGGCCGGCTGGCCCGCACCCACATGGCACGAGACCACCCCCGGGGATCCCGGCCGCGGCCAGGCCAAAAAGGCGATGAACAACGGCGCCGAACTGATCTTCGTGTGCGGCGGCGACGGCACGGTGATGGCCGCGGTGTCGGCGCTGGCGGGCAGCGACGTGGCGATGGCCGTGGTCCCGGCCGGCACCGGCAACCTGCTCGCCGCCAACCTCGGCCTCAACGGCGATATCGCGACGGCGGTGCGGGTGGCGATCGACGGTGGCCGCCGCCGGATCGACGTGGGCGTGGCCGGCGACCGCTGCTTCGCGGTGATGGCCGGGATGGGCTTCGACGCGCAGATGCTGGCCGGTACGTCGGAGAGGGCGAAACGGCGGCTCGGCTGGCTCGCGTACGTCGGCGGCGCCCTCAAGCACCTGCGCGACCGTCCGATGCGCGCGCGGATCGTGCTGGACGGCCGCCCGCCGATGCCGCGCCGCCCGCGCACGGTGATCGTCGGGAACGTGGGCCGGCTCCAGGGCGGGGTGCGCCTGCTCAGCCGGGCCGACCCGGCCGACGGCAAGCTCGACGTGGCCATCCTGAGCCCGAACAACCTGACCCACTGGGCGCGCCTGGCCTGGGCCGTGCTGCGCCGCCGCGAGCGGGTGCCGCTGATGGAGACCTTCACCGCCGAGCGCGTCGAGATCTACACGCGCCGGACCGAGCCGCGCCAGCTCGACGGCGATCTCATCGAGCCCGGCCGAAGCCTCAAGATCCACATCAAACCCCGAGCTCTCCTGCTCTGTGTGCCACTTCCGGAGAGCGATCCCGATTTGGCGTACGACGTGAAGGCCGCGGCCCGGCGCCGGGCGGACGACTGAATCCGGGGCGAGGTGGGTACCTCGGCCGAATGAGAGTCGTCGAGAAACGGACCGGCTGGCATTTCGCCGAGCGCAGCGTGCTCGGCCTGGCAGCGGTGGTCGCGGCCGGCCTCGGCTTCGCCGTCCTGCTGCTGCTCGTGCGTACCCACTGGGCGCCGATGCTGCGGCTCGACCAGCAGCTCGACGACCGGCTCAACGCCCTGATCTCCCCGCACCCGGCCGCGGTCGCCGTCTTCAAGGGCATCTCGACCGTCGGCGGGCCCGGCTGGCTGTGGCCGCTCACGGTCGTCGTGGTCGTCCTGCTGCTGATCCGACGCCGGATCCGGCTCGCGATCTTCCTGGCGGTCACCGGCCTCGGTGCGGCCGTGCTCGACCCGTCGCTGAAGGCGCTGGTCGGGAGGGTGCGGCCGGTCGTCGCCGACCCGATCGCGTACGGCCGGGGCAACAGTTTCCCGAGCGGGCACACGCTCGGCTCGACGATCGTCTATGGCGCGCTCACGCTGGTCTTCCTCTCGCTGGTGCACTACGGGTGGCGGCGCTGGTTCGTGGCCGCCGCGGCGCTGCTCGTCTTCGCCATCGGCCTGAGCCGCATCGCGCTCGGCGTGCACTACCTCTCCGACGTGATCGCCGGCTGGCTCCTGGGTCTCGCCTGGGTGGCCGTCACGGCGTACGCGTTCCGGGTCTGGCGCCGCGAAGCGGGGAAACCCACCACCTCGCTGGCGGAAGGCCTCGAACCGGAAGCCGCCGGCGACCTCGAACCGGCTCCCGACGAGGGGAAGATCCTGCCGCATCCGTGGGCGAAGGGCGCCGAGATCCTGGTCGGCTGGGTGTTCACGTTCGGCGCGCTGTTCCTGCTCGGGTGGGCGGTGACGCGCTGGACGCCGGGCTTCGACGACGCCTTCCCGCGCTGGCTGCAGACCTTCCGCACCCCGCGGCTGGACGAGCTGAGCCGCCTGTGGAGCAAGGCCGGCGACTCGCACGCGATCCTCGCCGTGTCGCTGGTGTTCTGCGCCCTGGCGCTGGCCCTGTGGCGGCGCTGGCGCCCGGTGCTGTTCCTGGCGCTGGCGATGGTCGGCGAGCTCACCCTGTTCCTGGCCACGTCCGCCGCGACCGGCCGCCCTCGCCCCGAGGCGCAGCATCTGGACGGACAGCTACCCACGTCGTCGTTCCCCTCGGGACACATCGCGGCCACGATCTGCCTGTGGACGGCGATCGCCCTGATCGCGATCCCCCGCTTCGACCGCTGGTGGCGCTGGCTGTTCCTGGTCCCGGTTGTCGTGATGCCGGCCGGGGTGGCGATCTCCCGCATGTACCGTGGCATGCACCACCCCACGGACGTGCTCGGCGCGGTGCTGCTGGCCGCGTGCTGGCTGTCGGTCCTGTGGTGGACGGTCCGCCCGAACGCGGAGGTCTCTCACCATGCGCTTGCTGACCTGGAACATTCTGATCGGCGGCGGCGACCGTCTCGACGCGATCGTGACGGTGATCCGGCGCGAGTCGCCCGACCTGCTGGCTCTGCAGGAGCTACGCGGCTTCGACCGGCAACGCATCGCGACGCTCGCTGACGCGCTCGGGATGACGGCCCATCTGGCGCCGTCCCGCTTCGGCCAGGCGGTGGCCGTGCTCGTGCGGCCGCCCTTGTGCATCGACCGCACCGACACGGTGACCTGGCGGCTGCACCACGCCGCGGCCGCGGTCACCACGGGCAGGCTCACGCTGGTCAGCACCCACCTCAACCCGTGGTCCGCCTACCGCCGCTACCGCGAGGCGACCTGGCTGGCGGCCCGCTACGGTCGCCGCGGCCGGGCCCTGATCGCCGGCGACATGAACGGTCTCAGCCCCTTCGACGACGCTCCGCCGGACGCGCAGGACCGCGACGACCGGCGGGCGATCGCGGCCTTCGACCGGGCCGGGCTGGTCGATCTGTGGCGGAAGGCCGGGGTCGGCTCCGGGCTCACGGTGCCCACCACCGGCGACGTGGGCGACGCGTTCCTCCCGATGCGCCTCGACTACGTCTTCGGCACCCCCGCGGTGGCCGAGCAGGTGCGGGAGGTCCAGGTCCTGAGAGGCAACGAGATCGAGTACGCCTCGGACCACTACCCGGTCCGCGTCGAGCTCGACGCCTGATGCGCTCCCGGGCCAACCCGCTGCGCCAACTCTCGCTCGAGGAGCTGCGGACCCGGACCAGCGAGAAATGGCGGGCCTACCCGAGCGACGTGCTGCCGATGTTCGTCGCCGAGATGGACGTGCCGCTGGCCGAGCCGATCGTCGACGCGATCACCGACGCTGCCCGGCGCGGCGACACCGGCTACCCGGCCGGTGACGGCTACGCCCGGGCGTTCGCCGACTTCGCTCGTACCCGGTGGGACTGGGACGGCCTCGCCGTGGACCGCGCCACCATGGTCCCCGACGTCATGAACGGCATCCTCGAAGTCCTCGACGTGATCTGCGGGCGCACGGACGCCGTCGTCGTCAACTGCCCGGTCTACATGCCCTTCTACGATTTCGTACGGCACACCGGCCGGCCGGTGGTGGAAGCACCGCTCGGCGCGGACGGCCGGATCGACCCCGACGCCCTGCGGGAGGCGTTCCGGGAGGCCGCGACCCACGGTCCCCGGCCGGCGTACCTCCTGTGCAGCCCGCACAACCCGACCGGCGTCGTGCACACCGCCGACGAGCTGGCCACGGTCGCCGCCCTCGCCGGCCGCCACCGGGTCCGGGTCGTCGCCGACGAGATCCACGCGCCGCTGGTTCTGCCCGGCGCGGCGTTCGTGCCGTACCTGAGCGTCCCCGGCGCCGAGAACGCCTTCTCCGTGCTGTCCGCGTCCAAGGCGTGGAACCTGGCCGGGCTCAAGGCCGCCCTCGCCGTCGCCGGTCCCGACGCCACCGGCGACCTCGCCCGTCTTCCCTGGTGGGTGAGGTCCGGCCCGAGCCACCTCGGGGTGATCGCGCACATCGCCGCCCTCCGCCACGCCACGGACTGGCTCGACGATCTGCTCACCGGCCTCGACGAGAACCGCCGGCTGCTCGCCGCCCTGCTGGCCGAGCATCTGCCGCTGGTCCGCTACCGCCCCGGCGAGGCCACGTACCTCGCCTGGCTCGACTGCCGCGCCCTCGGCCTCGGCGACGATCCGGCCGCGGTCTTCCTCGAACGCGGCCGGGTCGCGCTCAGCTCCGGCCCGGCCTTCGGAACCGGCGGCGCCGGGCACGCCCGCCTCAATCTCGGCACCTCACCCGCCCTGATCACCGAGGCCGTCCGCCGTCTCTCGTCCTCGACACCCCCGGAGTGACGCCGGTGGAGTTGCCCGACCTTCGGACAGACATTCCGCCGAGGTGTATCAGCACGTGGATCCCCGAACTCCATCACCTGTAACTCGGGTGGGGGAACCGATTGACTCGGGTGAGGGGGACCGATGCAAGGGTTGATGTCGATTCGCGATCGGACGGGCCTGGAACGGCGGCACGTCGCCGTGCTCTTCGTCGACTTGAGCGGATTCACCGCTCTGGTCGAATCCGCGCCGCCGGAGACGGTCTACGAGCGCGTGGCGCCGGTGTTGGACGAGCTCGCGCTGCTGGTCACGGAGTACGGGGGAATGATCCAGCAGGTCCTGGGCGACGGGTTCATGGCGGTCTTCGGCCTGGGCCCGGCGTCGGCTCGGACAACGGCCGACGACGAGGTGGAACGCGCCGTGCAGGCGGGCCTGATGGTGGTGCGCGTCGGTGGGAACGCGCCCCTGAGCCTGCCGGCGCATGTGGGTGTCGAGTGTGGCGAGGTGCTGGTCAGCCCGCCGTGGCAATCCGCGAAGTTCGGGGTGTGGGGACGTGCGGTGACGGTGGCGGCTCGGCTGTGCGACCTGGCCGGACCGAGCACGGTGTACGTGGGTCCGCAGGCCGCCCGGCGCGGCGGGGAACGGATCCTCAAAACCTGGGCGGACGGTTTCACCACGATCGTGCACGCGCGGTTGAAGGGCATGGCGCAGGAACTCGTCGTGCACGGCGCCACCTGGCCGTCGATGCAGCAGGTGTGATCTGTATCAGGCCGAGACGGGACGGGGTCTTCCCACCATGCATGGGATTCGGATACGGGCGTACCTGCTCGGTGATGTCCAGGTGATCGTCAACGGCCGGCTTGTCGAAACGCCCAGCCGGCACGGCCGGGATCTGATCCTCTACCTGCTGCTGCACCGGAAGGCCGCCGTCCAGCGGGACGTACTCGTCGACACCTTCTGGCCGCGGGCCCGGCCGGCCGCCGGACGTAACCGGCTGCACGTCGTGCTGGCCGGGGTGCGCAAGACGCTGCGGGAGGCGTCGGCCGAGCCGGTGATCGAGCGGTCGGGCGCGGGGTACCGGATCGCTCCCGCCGCCGAGGTGTGGATCGACGCCGACGAGTTCGAGCGGCGCTGCCGGGCCGGGCGGCGGGCGGACGGCGGCGGCGACTCCGCCGAGGCGTTGCGGCAGTACGAGTCGGCCGGGCTGCTGCTGCGCGGGGAGTTTCTCGCCGACCGGCCGTACGCGGAATGGGCCGCACCCCGGCGTGAGGCCTTGCGCGCCGTCGCCCTCGAAGCGCAGAGCCGCTTGCTCCAGCTCCACACCGGGCGTGGCGAGCACGGCGCCGCGGCGGCCCTGGCCCGGCGGATCCTGAGCGACGACCCGTGCAACGAGGGCGCCCACCGAACGCTGATGCTGTGCTATGCGGTGACCGGCCTGCGTCACCTGGCCCTGTTGCAATATCACGAGCTGGTCACCACGCTGTGGGCCGATTTGCGGGTACGCCCGGCGGCCGAGACGACCGATCTTTACGAACGGCTGCGCCGGCCGGAGCGGATGCCCCAGCCGGCGTGATTCGCCGTGGTCAGCCACCAACGGTGAAGGTGGCGCTGAACGCGGTGGAGACGTCGGTGTTGGCCCCCGCGGTCACCTTGTAGTTGCCGATCGCCTGGATGACGTCACCGGGGTCGGCGTTGACGAGCGCGCCGAACGGCACCCTCAGACGCTCCCGCCGCGGCGTGTTGTTCTGCGGCGTGAGCGTCGCCTTCAGATCGTTGAAGGCGATGCGGGCGGCGGAGCTGAGGTTGACGATCGACACCCGGATCAGGTGCTCGTCGACATTCTCGTTCAGGTTCTCGCCGATCTCGACGTCGGCGATGACGTCGAACGGCGTGCCCGGGTCCAGCACGCCGACGGTGAAGTCGGTGCCCTGGGCGGCGGCGTAGAGCAGCTTGATGGCCGCGTCTTCGGCGTTCGCGGTCGTGGTAGTGGTCATGGTGCGGTCCCCCCTGGTATTCCGGATCTGACGGAGACAGGTAACCGGCCCGCACCTATTCGGCGCTTAATCCACGCATAGTCGGCCCGGCGAGCGCGGCGACGTAGCCGCAGGCCACGAGGACTCCGGGTTCAGGCCCCCAGCGCGATGAAGGAGTCGGCCGCGATCCTCCGGGCGGGGTCGGAGCGAGCGGCCTGCCGGGCTCGCAGGTGCGCCTGGGAGAGTCCGGCTCCTTGTCGCAGGTGGTGGTGCAGGTCGACCATGAGTGGCACGGTGCTGGGGTCGTCGACCCGAACCACGCTGGCCAGGACTCCGGCCGACCCGAGCGAGATCAGTGCCGTGACGATGCCGAGCAGTTCATCGGCTCCGGACGGCGCGCCCACAGCGGAGTCGCAGCTGGACAACACGACGTGGTGTGGTGCCCGGTGAAGCCCTTCCAGGTCGTAGACGGTGAGCGGGCCGTCGTCGAGCTCCAGTGCCGAGAACGAGGGACTGTCGGCCCGGAAGGTTCCATGCGCCGCGATGTGGACGAGCCCGGCACCGTCGGCCGCGGCCAGCACTCGTTCGACCGTGGCCTCGCCATGGGTCAGCACGATGGCGTCGGGGTATCGCTGGGCCAGAGCGAGCACCTCGTCGGCGCCGGTCGACAGGTTCGGGCCACCGACCAGGACGACCCGCTCGCTCGCCGGGACGGTGTCCCGGGCCCGTACGTAGGTGCTCGCGGATGGGGCGACGGTGAAGTCGCGGTCCCGGAGCGAGGGCAGCATCGCCCAGGGGATGGCGTGCAGCCGGCCGGTCGGGACGATGACCACAGTCTCGGGCCCGAGCGCCGAGGTGCTCGAGCCGAGCAGGACCCGTTCCAACCGGGCGCCGACCTGCTCCAGATCGGTGGTGCCCTGAGCCGGGTGGTCGTGAGCACGACGGTTCCGGGAGGCTCGCCGGAGCGAGAACAGGGTGTGCTCCAAGGCCCGCTCGGCCGCGGCTGTAGGCCCGACTTCGACCAATTCCGCTCGCCCGTTGCGGACGACCAGGACGTACAACTGCTCGTCGAGGTCGATCACCTCGATCAACTGCACCCGGTCGAGGTCTCGGCCGACCGATGCGCGGCCGGTGAGCCGGCGGGGCTGGGCCACGGCCGACGTGTGCAGCACACGCCGCCGGACGGCGGCCTCCAGTCGCCGCCGCTCCACCTGCAACGCCGCCGGGATTCGCCCGGGTGCGGAGGCCGAGTCGAGCCGGCTGACCAGGTGCCGCAGCGCCGTCAGGTCGGCGGCAAGGAGCGGGTCGGTCTTGTGGCGAACGGGTGGCACGGCCAACGCGACGGCTCGCCACCGTTCGCTCCAGCGCAGAACCTGCCAGGGGTCCGCCCGGCGGATGGCGTGCCGCAGCGCGAGGTTGGCGAGCTCGGTCCCGTGCCTGGTGGCCTGGGCCCGCAGCTCCGTCGCTCCCAGGGTCCCGAGGTACTGGTCGATCAGCGCCAGCCCCTGCCGGCAGGCGACGAGCATGGTCCGGCTGTCGCGATGCGCGAGTGCGAGGAGGGCCCGGGCGTGCCAACGCAGGACTTGTCGCTGGAGGTCGCCGCCGCGTCCGGAGGCCGGGGTGGCGAGGTGGCGGTCGGTCTCGGCGATCTGGCCGGCGTGCAGGGCGAGTTGTCCGGCCAGGAAGTGGGCCTCGGCCGCGGGCAGGTGGGTCCGTTCCAGACGTCCGGCCAGCCGGTCGGCTCGCCGGAGCAGGTCGCCGGGTTGAGCGCCGGCGGAGTGACGGGCGGTGAGTAGCGCCAGCTCCGCGCGGCCGGCCCATTGCGGTCGTGCTTGGCGGCGCAGCAGGCGCAACGCTTCGTCCGCTCGGCTCGTGGCCGTTTCGTAGTCACCGACAGCTTGCGCCGCGGTCGATGCCGCGGTCAGCAGCTCCGCTCGCCGGGTCGCTGATCCTCCTTGCCGGCGGCTGCGCTCGACGGCGGCCTCGATCTCGTCGGCCGCTTCCCGGGCAAGCCCGGCCGCCAGCAATGCGGCGCACCTGGTCAGATGCAGTTCCGGCTCGAACACCTCGAGGTCGTCGACTATTTGCCGGGCATCGTCCAGCATCGCCAGCGCGGTCGGAAGATCGCCCCGTGCGAACGCTATGGCCGCGCGGGCCCGGCGCGTGTCGGCGTACTCCAAGCGTTGTCCGATCTTGTTGAACAGGACCTCGGAGTGTGCGTAGTCACGGTCGGCCCGGTCGACCGCGCCGCGAGCGAGCTGCGTGGTGGCGCGATGGTCGTACGCCCTGGCTTCCCAGACCGGATCGGTGCCGCGGAGCAGCATCACGGCTCGATCGGCGTCGGTCAGCGCCTCCTGGTAGCGGCCGATCGACCACAACACCCACACCCGGCGGATGAGCAGGCGTCCGATGGCTTCGCGGCCGAGACCGTCGGCGATGGCATCACGGATCACCGTGTCGAGTGCTCGTAGTCCCTGCCGGGTTCGGCCGGCCATGACCAGGGCGACACCCAGGCTGGCCTGGATGTCGGCGGCTCTGGCCCGGTCGCCCGCCCGGCCCGCCAAGCGCAGAGCGGTTCGCAAGTGTCGGATTGCTTCGTCGAGGTTGCCAAAATCGCGTTGGACGACTCCGATGGCCTGGTGGGCCACCGCCGCCCGGAGTGCGGATGGGCGGACGGCGAGCCAGGCCGTGGCCTGTGCCAGCGCTTCGTGAGGGCGGGCCAATGCCATGGCGAGCAATCGATCACTGTCAGCTATCAAAAAATCAGCCGTATCAGCGCCGGACACTCGCTGATCCTATTCATAGGCGCTTACGGCCCACACCCGCCAAGACGGGACGCTGACAGGAGACTCAGATGACACGCTCGACGCCAGGGCTCGACGCGGAGATCGACTTCATATTGAGCACGACCGGCGCCGCGGCCCTTCCCCCGCATGAGCCGGGGTCAGGACAAAGCCCTCAGCTCCTGTATCGCGAAGGCACCATCCTGGTTCGCGAAGAGGACGTCGACACGGTGGTGAACGCACTGCCTGCCCCCAGCCCCGAGGGGTACGACGGTTCCCCGGGCGCCAACGAGGACGGACGCAGCCAGCTCGTGGTGTTCCCCGGCCTGGTCCGGATGACTCTGTTGTCGACCGATGGATCGGCTCCGGACGTGGTCAGGGCCTTGAACCGGCGGGTGGGCAGTCGCATGATCGACCTGGACTACCTCATGGTGTGCGCCAGCCACCCTTGTCCCGCATCCGAGCCCGTTCCGGTCGTCGATGGTGAACCGGTTCCTCCGATCGCGGCGGCCGGGGGTGCCTTCACCGGCCGGGGTGTCGTGGTCAGCATCGTGGACTCCGGCCTCGCCCCGGACTATGCGCAGCATCATTGGTTGTCGGTCGGCGTGTACGGCGACCGGGACCAGATGATCAAGGATGACCGGACCATCGAGCACTACGGCGGGCACGGCACCTTCGTCGCGGGCACGGTGCGAGCAATCGCTCCACGTGCCACTCTCTTTGTCGAGGGCGCGGTTTCCATCTTCAACGGCGAACCCACCCTGGTCGACAACGGGGCCGCGTTCTCGTCCGCCCTGAGCGCGCAGATTTCCCAGGCGCTGGCCCACCGGCCCGACGTCATGGTGATGACCTTCGCGACCGAAACCATCGACCAGCGCAGCCCGCTCTGCTTCGACGTTCTCTACGAGAAGCAGATTCAGCACATCAAGGGGCTCGCCTTCCTGGCGCCGGCGGCGAACGACTCCAGCCAGACGCCAGAATTCCCCGCCGCCTGTTCCTGGGTGATCGGGGTCGGCGCCCTCAACGCCACCGGAGACCAGCGCGCCGACTTCAGCAACTATGGGCGGTGGGTCGACGTCTACGCACCCGGCGAAGGATTGGTCAACGCACTGACGACGGGGCACTACACATACCTTGATCCACCCGGAGCGACGGCGGACTTCACCGGACTGGCGGAGTGGAGCGGCACCTGCTTCTCCACCCCGATCGTCGCTGGGTTGATCGCGGCCCGGATGAGCAGCACGGAAGAGAGCGGCCAGCAAGCCGCCCGGACACTGCTCGAGTGTGCGCGAGCACAGCGGATACCCGGCGTCGGGCCGGTGCTGTACCCGGATCAGGCACGCTGCCACATCCATTGCGATTGTCACCGGCATCGTCGCTGCCATACACCTCCGGGCGGTAAGGAAAAGGACCGGCATCGGTGCTGTGACGAGTGCGCGGAGTGCTGACGGAAGGAGTCTCCCATGGCCCCACCTGCCCTGAGCACGGGTAGCGCGTCCATCGGCAGTCTGGTCCGAGAGGCGCGATGTGGTGATCACGACGCTTGGGACGAACTGGTGCAGCGATATTCCCCGTTGCTGACCGGGGTCTGCTTCCGGCTTCGACTGTCCACACCCGAGGCCGAGGACGTCGCCCAGGCCGTGTGGCTGCGGCTCGTCGAGCACATCGCCGAGATCCGCGAGCCGGAAGGCCTGCCCTCGTGGCTGGCGACCACCGCCCGCCGGGAAGGATTCCGCCTGATGGCCGCGCGGCGGCGCACTGTTCCGCATGATCCGGCCGACTCGAAGTTGTTGAACCACGCGACCTACGAGAATCCCGACGAGGAGCTGATCCGGAGCGAACGGCGAGACGCATTGCTCTCCGGATTCGCCGAGCTGCCGCTACGGCAGCGGATGCTTCTGCAGCTGCTCTCCGAAGACCCACCGCTGGCCTACGCCGACATCAGCGCCCGAACCGGCATTCCGATCGGAAGCATCGGCCCCACCCGGGCCCGCGCGTTGGAGCGGCTGCGTCGAACTGAGCCGATACGCCGCCACCTGTCCGATGTCTCACGCGGCCCGGTTTCGTCCAGGAATGTTGCCCACGCACTGCAGCACCCAGCGCCGCCGGAGGCGAACGCTGCCAGCCCGGAAATTGGTGATCGATGATGACCCACCCATGGCGAGACGACGACGCCCTGATGGCCGACCTCGCCGAGGCGATCCGCAGCGTTGACCCGCTCACCGACCGGGTAGCTGCGTTCGGCCGCGGCGCGTACAGCTGGCGAACCATCGACCAGGATCTGATCCGGGCCTCGCTCACCTTCGACTCGCTGCTCGCACCCGGCTCGGCGCACCGAACCAGCGGCAACGAGCCCCGGACGCTGGTGTTTACCGCCACACCACTGTCCGTAGAGCTCGAGGTCCAGGATGACCGGGCACTTGGACAGATCATCCCGCCCGGACCGGGACAGATCGTTCTCGACGACGTCGACGGCGAGTCCACCACGTTTCAAGCCGACGACCTCGGCTTCTTCATCATCCTGCCGGTCCCGGACAAGATGTGCCGCCTACGCCTGGAGACCGGAACCGGCAGCATGGTCACGGACTGGATCAGGCTCAATCCGCTCGCAGGCTGAAAAAGGGTTGCGGACAGGAACTGGCCTGAATGCGTCCTACGGTGGGCGAAAGCCGTCACGACACCGAGGAGAACGAGCATGGACAGCGCCGCACCCGCCGGGTACACGAGCGTCGCGCCGTGGGTTGTCACGCCTGACACCGGGGCGTTGCTGGACTTTGTCGCCGAGGTGTTCGGCGGGGTGGAGCTGGGTCGGGTGCAGCTCGAGGACGGGACGATCGGGCACGCCGAGATTCGGGTGGGGGACACGGTCCTGCTCGCGTTCGATCGGCAGAAGGACTGGCCGGCCATGCCGTCGCTGCTGCGGGTCTTCGTCGAGGACGCCGACGCGGCGATGGAGCGGGCGGTTGCGGCCGGCGCCCGCGTCGTGACCGCGTCGGCCACGCACGCGTTCGGCCAGCGCGGGGGTCGCGTGCGGGACCCGTGGGACAACATCTGGTGGATCAGCGCGGTGGTCGAGGACGTCGCGCCCGAGGAGGGCATGCGGCGCCTTTCGGAGCCGGTGTACGCCGAGGCCATGCGCGTCGCGCAGGAGACGCTGGACCGGGAGTTGAGTGGCCGCGCCGAGGGTGTGGTCAGCCGCCCGCTGACTTGATTGCCCGGGGCAACGGAGTGATCCTATAGTTGCCCGGGGCAATCAACAGGGGGAGTGGCGCATGACGGTCGTGGACGACGCCAAGTCGCGGTCGGGGACCGCGCCGATGTCGCACCGGCAGATCCTGCAGGCGCTCTCCGGGCTGTACATGGGGATGTTCGTGGCGATTCTGTCGTCGACGATCGTCACGAACGCGTTGCCGACGATCGTGGCCGACCTGCACGCGGGGCAGAGCGTCTACACCTGGGTGATCATCGCGACGTTGCTGACCACGACCGTCTCCAGCCCGATCTGGGGCAAGCTGGCCGACCTGGTCAGCAAGAAGCTGCTCATCCAGCTCGGCCTGATCATCTTCACGGCCGGCTCGGTGCTTTCGGGGCTGGCCGCCGGCTCCGCGCTGCTGATCGCGGCCCGCGCGCTGCAGGGCGTCGGCGCGGGCGGGCTGCTCGCTCTCACCCAGGTGATCATGGCGACGATGATCACGCCGCGGCAGCGCGGCCGGTACTCCGGATACCTCGGCGCGGTGCTGGCGGTGGCGACGAGCGCGGGGCCGCTGATCGGCGGGGTCATCGTCGACACGAGCTGGCTCGGCTGGCGGTGGTGCTTCTTCGTGGGCGTGCCGTTCGCGATCATCGCCATGCTCCTGCTGCAGAAGACACTGCACCTGCCCGTACTCAAGCGGAATGTGCGGGTCGACTGGGCCGGCGCCGCGCTGATCACCGCGGCCGCGTCGTTGTTGCTGGTCTGGGTGACCTTCGCCGGCGACAAGTACGCCTGGGTCTCCGCGGCGAGCGCGGCCATGGTCGGCGGCGCGCTCCTGCTCGCGGTCGTCTTCGTGCTGGTCGAGCGGCGGGCCGCCGAGCCGATCCTGCCGTTGTGGCTGTTCCGCAACCGTACGGTGGTGCTCGCCATCGTCGGCGGCCTGGTGATCGGCGTCGGGCTGTACTCGGGCACGACGTTCCTGAGCCAGTACTTCCAGCTCTCCAAGGACAAGTCGCCGACCGTGGCCGGGTTGCTGGCGCTGCCGATGATTCTCGGGCTGGCCCTCGCCTCGGGACTGTCCGGCCGGGTCATCACCGCCACCGGCCGCTGGAAGCCGTTCCTGGTCAGCGGCGCGGTGCTGGTCGCCGCCGGGCTCGCGCTGCTCGGGTTCACCCGCGACGACACCCCGTACTGGTGGCTCGCGGCGGGGATGACGCTGCTCGGCGTCGGCCTGGGCACGACCCTGCAGAACCTCGTGCTGGCCGTGCAGAACCAGGTGCGGTTGCAGGAGCTGGGCGCGGCGAGCACCTCGGTCTCGTTCTTCCGGTCGCTCGGCGGCACGATCGGCGTCTCCGCTCTCGGGGCGGTGCTCGCGTCGCAGGTCGTCCAGTACACCCGGGACGGGCTGGCTCAGCTCGGCGTACACACCGCGGGTGGATCCTCGGTGCCGCGCCTGGCCGACCTGCCCGCGCCGATCCGGGCGGTCGTGGAGGATGCGTACGGGCACGCCACCGGCAACCTGTTCCTGTACACGGTGCCGTTCGCGCTGCTCGCCCTGCTCTGCATCCTGTTCATCAAGGAGGTGCCGCTGCGCACCTCGCACCAGCTCGACGAGGCGAAATGACCGGCGACCCGCCCTACGCGGCGCTCGAGCGCGAGTTCGCCATTTTCGTACGCCGTGCCCGCGCCGCCTCGGAACGGCTCAGCCGCGAGGTGCACCCGGAGCTCGACTCCGCCGCGTACGGGCTGCTGGCTCTGCTCTGGGATGGCCCACAGCGGCCCAGCGACGTGGCCGACCAGGTGGGCGTCGGCAAGGCGACCATCACCCGGCAGCTCAAGTCCCTGGAGTCGCTGAGCCTGATCGAGCGCCTGCCCGACGCCGCCGACGGCCGCGCACACCTGGTCGCCCTCACCGAGAAGGGCCGGAGCCGGATGGCGAGCGTCCGCGACGCCCGCCGCGAGCGCATGCGCCGCAATCTCGACGCCTGGCCCGACGAGGACGTCCGGACGCTGACCGCACTGCTCGCCCGGTTCAACGCGATCCCACGGGGTTGACCGGGCGGCGGCGCCTGCTGGTCATCCTGGGCGCCGTCTGGCTGGTCATCGCCACCGTGACGACCATCGGGATGGTCTTCGCGGGTCTGCGCGGCCCGGCCGGGGAGCGTGGGCCCCAGGGCCGGCCGGGTGTGCAGGGCGTGCCGGGGATCGAGGGCTCGGCCGGCCCGGTCGGGCCGGCCGGCGCGCAGGGCGACACCGGGCCGAAGGGGCCGCAGGGTCCGAAGGGCGACCGCGGCGCGCGGGGCCCGCAGGGCGCGGACGGCTGATGGCCATGCATTGGGTGAAGATCGGCACCCTGGTGCTCAGCGCCGTCTTCGCCGGCGCGCTGACCGGTGGCGTGATCAACCAGTCCGCGGGCGAGGCCGGTCCGGCCGGGGCCGCCGGACCGGCGGGTGCGCCGGGCGCGCCGGGGGTGCCGGGTCCGACCGGCGTCGCCGGTTCGGCAGGCCCCACGGGACCGGCCGGCGCCCGGGGCCCGCAGGGCGACAAGGGCGAGCGGGGCGCGACCGGTCCGCAGGGACCGGCGGGCCAGGCGTACACGCCCTCGACGCTGTTGGAATTCTCGGGCAGCGGCATCAAGAAGTCCGTCACCTTCACCACCGGCGGCACGTGGACGCTGGAGTACGCCTACGACTGCTCGAGCTTCGGCTACCGCGGCAACTTCATCGTCGACCTCTACGACGCCAGTGATGGTTCGGGCGAGGACGTCCTGGTGAACGAGCTCGACACCGGCGGGGCGGACAGCACACCCGTCTACGGCTCGGGCACCCACTGGCTCGAAGTCAACTCCGAATGCGACTGGTCGGTGCGGGTCGTCGGTTAGGCGCTCTGCGGCCTCGGGGCTTCGACGGAGTGGGTGGGCGCGACCATGTCCCAGGTCGCGGCGATCAGGGCGACCACCACGAAGCCGATGGTCACCCACAGCGAGTCGCGGAAGGCCAGGTCCCAGCTGCCGTTGTGGAAGGCCAGGCGGTTGAAGAACATTGAGCCGACCGCCGCGATGCCGACCGCCGTGCCGATGCGCTGGCCGGTCTGCAGCACCGCGCCCGCGCTGCCGGCCCGGCGCACCGGTACCTCGGCCAGCGCGAGCGTCTGGTTCGGGGCGATCACGAAACCGCTGCCGATGCCGGCGACCAGGAACGGGATCGCGGTGGCCCAGCCGGCGCCGTGGCCGGGCACGTAGTGCAGCGCCAGCACGACCGCGACCAGGCCGACGACCACCAGCACCAGCCCGGCCACCACCAGCGGGCGGCCGTACCGGCCGACCAGGCGGCCGCCGATCGCCGAGCCGGCCGCCGAGCCGAGCGCGAACGGGGTGATGGCCAGGCCGGCCTCGAGCGCCGTGTAGTGCAGGCCGCTCTGCAGCAGCAGCGTGTAGGTGAAGAAGATCGAGGTGAAGCCGCCGAAGTAGAGCAGGCCGACCAGGGCGCCGAGCGCGTACGACCGCACCCGGAACAGGGCCAGGTCGACGAGCGAGGTGGCGTGCCGCTCGTACCGCCGCTCCCACCAGACGAAGAACGCGAGGATCCCCGCGCCGGCGACCGCGAGCAGCCACTTGGCCGAGCCGTGCCACTCCCGCTCCTGCACCAGCGGCAGGAGCAGCAGGACGACCCCGACGCCGAGCAGCAGCACGCCGACCGGGTCGAGGCTCTCCCGTTCCCGCTGCTCGCGCGGCCGTTTCGGGATCCAGCGGTAGCTCAGCACGATCGCGGCGGCGCCGATCGGCACGTTGATGTAGAAGATCCAGCGCCAGCCCTCCTCGGCGCCGAAGACCTGGATGAGCAGGCCGCCGAGGAGTGGGCCGACCGCGGTCGAGATGCCGATGACGGCGCCCAGCAGCCCGAACGGACGGCCTCGCTCGGCCGGTTCGAACAGCTGCTGGATCAACCCGGAGACCTGCGGGTTGACCACGCCGGCCGCGGCCCCCTGCACGAGCCGCGCGACGACCAGCCACAGCGGTCCGGTGGCGAGCCCGGCGGCCGCGCTGGCCAGCGTGAACAGCGCGAGGCCGGCGATGAAGACGTCGCGGCGGCCGCGGGCGTCGCCGAACCGGCCGGCCGGCACCAGGATCAGGCCGAACGTCAGCGCGTAGCCGGAGAGCACCCACTGCAGTTCGCCGGCGCTCAGGTGCAGATCGGATTGGATCGAGGGGAGCGCGACGTTCACGATGCTCACGTCGAGCAGGGTCATGAAGGCCGCGACCAGGGCCACGCTCATAGCGCGCCAGCGATTCACCACAGCTGCCGAGTTTCCCCGCGGTCAAGCCGCCAAAACAAGACCTCAGGCGAGGTCGGCGACCACCCGGTCACGGCCGGCGCGCTTGGCCGCGTACAGGTTCCGGTCGGCCTGCGACAGCAATGCCGACACCGTGGCCCGCCCGTCGAGGGCGGTGGTCACCCCGATGCTGGTCGTCACCGGCAACGGCCCGGTCACCGGCTGCCAGCCGTGCGTGCGGATCCGCAGCCGCAGCAGTTCGCAGCGACGGGTGGCCTCGGCGCCGTCGATCCCCGGGAAGATCAGCAGGAACTCCTCGCCGCCCATCCGGGCCGCGATCACCGGGCCGGTCGCGGCCTCCTGCAGCAGCGTGCCGATGTGCTGCAGCACGGTGTCGCCGGTGGAGTGCGACAGCGTGTCGTTGATGCGCTTGAAGTGGTCGAGGTCGGCGATCGCCAGCGAGATCGGGCCGTGCTTGGCGGCGGCCTCGGCCAGCAGCGCCGGCAGCCGCTCGTTGACGTAGCGGCGGTTGTACAGGCCGGTCAGCGCGTCCCGGTGCGCCATCTCGCGGAAGTGCTCGCTGGCCCGGCGCGCCTCGTTGGCCTCGAAGACGGCCTGCATGGCGCGAGCCCGGGACTCGCGTTGCGCCGAGTGCAGCGCCGACGCATCCGCGTGAAAGAGCAGATGCTCCTCGTACGCCCTCCGGTAGTCCCCGGCCGCGGCGTGCAGCGCGGCCTGCTCCTGCCGGGCACGCGCCCGCAGCCGGGCCAGCCCGTTGCTCTCGCACTCGCGAATAGCCCGGTCGAGCGCCACCTGCGCGTCGGCGTACCGGCCGTCGAGCCGCCGCGCCTCGGCCAGCGTGAGCATGCACTCGGCGGCGGCGTCGCCCTCGTTGACCAGGATCCGGCCGTCGAGAATGCCGGCCAGCGCCGCCTCGACCGAGTCGAACCGGTCGCCCATCATCTCGACCCGGGCCACCGTGTCCAGCTCGTTGGCCGCGAGCCGCCGGCCCGAGGACGCCGAGACGGCCCGCATCCGCTCGGCGAGCTCGCGGGCCGCGGGTTCGTCCCCGTTCTCGTACGCCGAATAGGTCATGTTGTTGAGGATCAGCAGCGCGAGCTCCTGGTCGCCCTGCTCCTCGGCGATGACCAGCGCCTCGCGGTAGCGGCGGTCGCCCTCCTCGGTCGTGCCGCTGTCGTCGAGCGCCACGGCGAAGGTCATCAGGTGCCGGGCGCGGATGCCCGGCGGCACGTCGTCGGTCAGGTTGGCCACGCACTGCACGCCGTGGGTGAGCGCGTCCGAGATGTCCCCGACGAGCCGGTAGAAGATCGAGAGCTCGCGGTGGGCGCGGGCCATGACGTACGGGCTGTCGTGCCGCTCGGCCCAGGCCAGCGCCTGGTGGGCCAGCCGGCCGCCCTCGCCGACCCGGCCCTCGCGGAGCAACACGTCGGAGAGCAGCACGTTGGCGCGCTGCAGCGCGTCCTCGTCGCCGGCCTCCTCGGCGACCCGCCGCGCCTCGAGGGCGGGAGCGCGCACCGTGCGGAACGCCGACACCCCGCGCATCTCCAGCTCGAGCAGGGCCGCCGCACGCGCCGCGGCGTCGTGGACCAGGGCGTGGTCGCGCTCCGCCGCCTTCGTCGTCACTCGTTCCTGCTTCCTGCCGGGGGCCGTGACGAATCAGTGTGGGCGGGCCACGGAGCAGGAACGGTCTCGGACGGTTGCGAAAAGGGTGTGAATCAGCGCTTGGTGCAGACGGGGGCGGACGCCGGGATCTTGTCCGTCGAGTACGCCACCGAGACGGTGAAGCAGTAGTTCAGGCTTTCGTTCAGCCCGTACACGATGTAGTCGGTCGAACCGGCCGGGAGCTGCTGGAACGCCCGCACCGGCTGCCCGCTGCGCCCGCCCGAGACCAGCACCGGGCCCTCGGCGCCCTTCGGGTAGACCCAGGTGAGCGAGACGCTGTCGTGGTTGTCGCGCAACTTGACCTGGGTGGGCGCGCCCGGGTCGCCGGTCGGGACCGGGGAGGTGGCATGTGACGGCGACGCCGCCGCGGAGGGGGCGGCCGAGGGCGCGGTGGCCGGGGGAGCCGTGGGCTGCGCGCCGGTGGCGCCGTTCGCGTCGGGCAGGGTCAGCGCCACGATGGCGATGGCCACCGCGATGCCCGCGATCAGCACGGCGACCAGCAGGAACGGCTGGCGGCGCCGGGGCGGCGCGGGCACGTCGGTGCGCACCGGCAGCAGGCGCTCCGAGTTCGGCGGGGTCGCCAGCGTCGTGGCCCGCGCCGACCCGATCGGCTGCGGCCGGCCGTCGGGCCCGTAATCGGGGACGCCCCGGCCGGGCAGCGGCGGCGGGGTGTCGGCGCGCGCGTGCCGGCCGGTGAGGTCACCCGGCGCCTGGGCCACGTCGGCCAGGTAGAGCGGCTGCTGGTAGACCGTGCCGTTCGGGTCGGTGGGCCGGTTGTCGGGCGGCGGGCGCAATGCGTCCTCCGGCGGGAAGTCGCCGCCCTGCTCGGGGTCGGGCACGGTCGGCCGGCGCGGGAACGGCACCGACTGCGGGCCTGCCGACTGCGGGCCGGCCGACTGCGGGCCTGCCGATTGGGCGACGCGGCCGCACACGTGCCGGCCGGTGGCGGGGGCGACCGCGAGCGCCGCGACCTGCCGCACGAGCGGGTGGTCGGCGGGCAGGTACCGCGCGCACAGTTCCTGGGCGAGCGCGAGGTGCTCGGCGGACTCGGCGTCGCGGGCGCACTCGCGTTCCATCGCGCCGAGCCGGGCCAGCATCTTGATGCCGGCCGGGGAGGCGTCGCCGTGGCGGTGCCGGTGGCGCACCCACGCGCCGGTGAGCCGGGACCGGGCCGAGGTGCAGTGGCCGGCCGCGTGCTCGGCGGTGGCCAGGTCGGCCTCGGCCGCCAGCACCCGGGGCGAGTCGGGACCGTCCATCTCGGTCAGCAGCGCGACCAGACGCTCGTAGACCTGCGCGGCCCGGCCGTAGTGACCCACCCGCTGCAGGACGGCCGCGTGTGTGGCGGCGGCGGCCAGCGTGCGCTCGTCGCGCGGGCCGTGCAGCCGTTCCTCGGCCTCGTGCGCGAAGCTCGCCCAGAGCCGGGCGCCGTGCGCGTCGCCGAGCGCGATGAGAATGCGCGCGTGCAGGGCGGCGGCCAGCGCGAGATCGGCGTCGGCCGTGCGAGGATCGGCGGCGTCGGCGGGATCGAGCACGCCCGCCAGCACCCGTCGCGCGCCGACGAGGTCACCAGCGGACGACAGAGACTGCGCGCGCTGGGTGAGCTCGGCAAGGGGGGCGGCGGGGGACATGTGTCCCATAGTGCTCGTGTGAACACCGTGGGTACAACCCTGCCGGCGGTGTGGCTCGTCCAGAACAATGGAGAAACTCAGATCCATCGCCGTCGGAGGGGGCCACCGTGATCGCCTCGGTGAAGAGGGAACTGCTGGTCAGACATCTGGAGGCGTGGGCGCCGGCGGCGCTCCACCGCGCCCGCCGGGTGATCTACATGCACGGCTTCGCCGATGCCGATCAAGGTGCGTCGGCCGAGGCCGCCGCGCGGGTGCTTGCGGAACAATCCGATTTCGTACGCGGACGCGAGCTGTCCATGCTTCTCGTCGGCGACGACGTGAAACCGGTGTCCGAGCGGCTCGCCAAGATTCCGGAACTGGCCGCGCTGAACGTCCACGCGGTCTCCGGCGGCACCGGCGAGATGCTCGCGGTCGCGTTGACGGCGGCCGGTGCTCAACGCGTACCGCTGCTGGGTTATTTGGATGCGGCAAGCGCGAGCGAGCCGCCGAGCCCGGCCACCGTGCGGGCCCTGACCGCCGGGAAGCCGGCCGAGGTGCTGCTGGCGCTGGCGCCCGGGGTGTCCGTGGATGATTACCGCGAGGGGTGGCCGCTGTTCACCGCCGTGGAACTGGCGACCGGGGACGAGCCGGGGGAGTTGCTGGCGTTCGCGACCATGTCCGGCAAGAGCCTCGAGGGGTTCAAGGAAACGCTGTGGGCGGTCGACGAGTTCGCCGGCGTGCGGTATCGGGATCCGGGCGACCCCGAGCGGCATCTGATCGACATCTCGCTCTCGCCGCACCCGGGTCCGCTGCGCCGGGAGATCCTCGCCCATCTCGGACGGGTGGGCTCGGCGACCGTGACCGAGCTGCGGACCTTCGCGCTGACCGAAACCGTCTATCGCGCGGCCGACGTCACCCGGGTGCTGCACACGCTCGCCGACTCCGGGACGGTCACCCGCCAACCGCCGGGTGGGCGGCTGGGCGGGGACGTCGTGATCGGGCTGCCCTGATCAGCGCTTGTCCTGCTTCCAGGACAGCGGCCCGGGCAGGTCCACGCGGTGCGCGCGGGCGCGGGAGTTCCACGACCAGCGGCCGATCTTGATGCTCCAGGACGAGAAGCCGTTCTCCGTGAAGTTCAGGATGAGGGGGCCGAACTTCCGGCGGCTGCGGAACATGAGGCCCATCGGTAGGTCCCTTCGTCGGGGCTTTCAGATGGGCATGTCGATTCCCGATGGGATCGATCCACAAACGTCAGCGAGGCTGCCAGGCGTCGGGGCGCGTCGTCAGCTTGCGCACGTGCGCGGGCATCCGGCCACTGATCAGCTCGGCCAGGCTCACCTCGTCGACCACCTCGCGGACGGCGGCGCGTACGGCCACCCAGAGGTTGGGAAGGTTTTCGGCGGCGCCCTCGTACTGTGTCTCTTCCGGACGGAGGCCGCGCACGCCGGCGAGCGGACCGTCGACCGCGCGCAGGATCTGGCCGATCGTCACGTCCCGCGGGGGCTGTGACAGCGTGTAGCCACCCTCGGCGCCGCGCTGGGCCCGGACCACGCCCGCGCGACGCAGGTCGGCGAGCACGGCCTCGAGGAACTTACGAGGCATGTTCTGATCTTGAGCGATGGCCTGGGCGGACATCAGTGCCGGGTAGGCCTGCGCCAAGCTGAGGGCGGCCCGGACCGCGTAGTCGCCGCGCGCGGAGATCTGCACCTACCTATCATGCCCCCTCGGCGCACACACGCCGCACATACCCCATGGTTTTGTGGGAATTACGCTCAGTCAGCGGGCGGTCGCTGCTTTCGGTCGCTGCTTTCAGTCTGCGGGCTGTCGCTGAGCGGGGATTCCGCTCCGGCCGTTCACCGCGGTCTCGGCGCGGAACTGGCCGGGGCTCATCCCGACCTCGCGGTGGAAGAAGCGGCCGAAGTTCGTCGGCTCGGGGAAGCCGAGGTGCCGGCCGACCTCGGCCACCGACATCGGGGTGCAGGCGAGCAGCCGGCGGGCCTCCAGCGCCACCCGATCGTCGACCACCTGCTTGGCGGTGCGGCCGGTGACGGCGAGGCTGGCCCGGGTCAGCGTGCGCACCGAGCAGCCCATCTCCTCGGCGTAGTCCTCGACCCGGCGGCTGCGCGGATGACCGGACTCGAGCCGGCGGCGGAACCGGGCGAACGTGCGGCCCTCGGCGCCCAGCGGCGGCGGGGGCGGGGTGAGCAGCGCTATCCGCAGCAGCAGCACGGCCAGCTGGTGGCGCAGCAGGTCGGCGGCGATCGGTCCGGCCCGGTGCCGCTCGCAGTCGACGGTCAGCTGGGAGAACTCGGAGATCACCGCGTCCTCGTCCTCGCCCTCGAGCTGCCAGTGGGCCGGGGCCTCGGGCCGCTCGGGAAACTGGTCGCCGGCGAGCCGGGCCTCGAAGGTGACCACGGACGCGGACAGCCCGTTCCCGCCGAGGCGCAGCGCCTGACCGGGGCGGACCCACAGAAGGGTGCCCGGCCGGCAGGTCCACGGCGCGAAGTCGACCTCGACCGTGCCGTGGCCCGCGGTGGACAACAGCAGGGCGTGATAGGGCGGCCGCCACGGGCCGGCGGGCTCGACCTCGGCCAGCGCGCACGTCGACACCCCCGCCCACCCGGGCGGGATCAGAGGTGTCGCGACATGCGCGCCGATAGAGGTCATCGGGCCGACGGTAACCGTCGATGACCTGCGGCGCACCTGGCAAAACGCAGGTTGACGGGAATGTGTCGGAAAAACGCGGTCAATGTCCGGTTATCACTTATTTGTTCGGTTACTAGATGGGCATACGGAAAAGGACGACCCGCGCGGACCGGCAGTGTCCGCGCGGGTCGTCCTTTCTTTCCTGGCTATCGACCCGCCTGGCTATCGGCCCGCTAACAACCGGTTCACCGCCGCGTCCACATCAAGATGCTCGGATTCCCGGCCGCGCGGCACCACGACATAGGTGCGCCGGAGGAACCGGACGAGGACACTTCGGGGCACTTCGAACAGCGCGTTGCCGTCCGGAGACGACAGCGCCAAGGCGACGAAATCCCCCCGGGGCGTGGCCCACGGCCACACCCGCACGTCGCCGATACCCGCGGGCTCATCGAGCCCGGTCACGAGCAGTTCACGCGCGAAGGACCAGCTCACGGCTTCCCCACCGGCTGATTCCGCATGGAACAACACGTGGACCGCATACGGGTCCGCTGGGTCGTAGCGGAGACTGGCGCGCACGGGCAGAGCCGTGGCGTCAGGCGCTACGAGCCGCAGCGAGGTCTCGACCTCGACGGTCGTTGGACGAATGGTACTCATGGACGAACTCCCCCCGGCACCGCTGCGAGGCTGGTGAACCCCGCGTTTCCCATACTCAGGTGATCCCTGTCGTTACGCTCCGCCATACGCTGATCTCACCCAGTAGTGGGAAGACGGTTCCGAAAAGCTCTTCGCACAAGACGTAAAGCGATATCTTGTCCTGTTCTGCCCAAGTACTCGGTTCCGCCCGGCGTCGGGTGGTCCAGCAGTTGACTTACTCCGGTAACGTCCATTCCTCCCGGGTAGTGACGGGGCTCCGGGACACTGGGGGATGAAATGAGCACGAAAGCGGACGAGGATCGGGCACCGATGGGTGTTTTGGACAAGATTCGCGCCAACCCGACCGGTCGCCTAGCCCTCAAGATCGGAATTGGTGTCCTCGGCGCGCTGGTCATCGCCCTGGGCATCGTCCTGATCCCGTTCCCCGGCCCCGGCTGGGCGATCGTGATCCTCGGGCTGGCCATCTGGGCGGTCGAATTCGCATGGGCGAAAAACCTGCTCGAGTTCACCAAGCGCAACGTCAAGGCCTGGACCAGCTGGATAGGCCGGCAGAGCCTGCCCGTCCGGGCCGTCCTCGGCATCCTCGGCATGATCTTCGTGGCCGCCATCGTCTGGGCGTCCGTCCGCGTCAGCTTCGGCATCGACCTGATCGAGAAGATCCGCGACTGGCTGGCGTGACCCCCTGTTCGCCGTTGGGCCACCCGGTCTAGTACAGTCTGTGTCGCATCAAGGGCGATTAGCTCAGCGGGAGAGCGCTCCGTTCACACCGGAGAGGTCACTGGTTCGATCCCAGTATCGCCCACCAACTTTGGTCAAGGTCCGAGGGTCGCGACATCACCGAAGCCACCCGATGGGCCAATCGGAACATGACCAGACCCGGCCGGGCTTTGGCCGCCGGCGAGGGCAGCCCGTCACGGTGCAGTCCGAGTGGTGAGCTGGTCCAGCACGGGCAGCTGTACGCCGAGATCGTGGTCGCGGCCCGTAGGGTCGATCGCGTGGACGCGGGCGTCCGTGCCCGCGACGAACAGCCAGCGGCCGTCCGGCGACCACGCCATGCCGTCGCCATCCCCGCGCGCCGGTACGGCGAGCACGCGGTCCTTGCCGTTGGACATGTCGATGAGGTGGACCGAACTGGCGCCGCTGGAATTCTGGGTCGCGATGGCGGCCGCCCGTCCGTCTGGGGAGATGAGCCCCGACGGTCCCGAGGTCGAGATCGCCGGGCCGAGAACGCGGTGTGCCCAGGTGCTCCGGTCGACAGCCACGGTGAAGCAGCGCAGCTGGTCATCACATTCGAGCGTCAACCAGCCCGTCGGACCCATCGCGAGCAGCTGGCCCGTGGTGATCCGCCGTATCGATCCGGGCCGCAGGTCGTACGTGCCTCCCGCCGCGTACACCACCAGGTAGCCGGCGCCGTCCGGCGCGGCGTTCCCGCCGCTGGTAGGCGGCAGGGCGATGGACGCTGCGGTCGGCCGCCCGTCGAAGCCGATCAGGCGCATCGCCTGCACCTGACCGTTGGACTGCACGACCGCCCACATGTGTGCTGGGTCCGGTCCGGGCAGCGCGGGGCCGAAGGCACCCAGCGGGCCCGCCAGCGTCCGGGCGCGCTGCCCGTCCGGTACGGCGTAACCCGCCACCGCGTCCAGCGGACGGACGATCGCGGTACCGGGTCCGGCCAAGAATGAGATCGGGCCGCTGCTGTCCACCGGTGGTACGGCGGTGCGGGTGATCCGACCCCGGGCCAGTTCGATCCGGACCACCCCGTCCGGGCCGAGGCCGAACAGCTCCCACGGTGCGGTGACGCCCAGCAGCGGGTGCCCCAGCTCCGTCACCTCGGGCGCATCCGAGCTGAGGCTGGGTAGCGGTGAGCGTGACGGCGCGACCGGAGACGGGCTCGCGGAGGGCGCGGCGACCGTACCCGATGAGCCGGCCACGTATGCGACCACCGCGGCGAGCACGGCGGCGGCGAGCACGGCGGGCAGGCCAAGCTTGCGCAGCCGCAGTCGGCCCGGGCCGCCGCCCGACCGCGCCTCGCCGAATACGAGAACATCGGGCTGCTCGGGATCGCGATCCGGTACCACCACATCACGATGACACCGCGACCAGGCCGATGGGTTCCCCGACCAGGCAGCGAGGTCCGCACTTACACCTACGACGGCCTGAAACCTTCAGCATCACGGGTTGTCGAAGGTCAATTCCGGGAACCAGAAGTCGCGTCTCACCTCCACGAATCCGAGGGTGGCATGGCGCCGGTACGGCGCTGCGTTGGCCGTCGCGTCCGGTGGGCGAGTCCAGTAGGTGAAGCGTGCGTATCCGGCGATCCGCCCAGCGTCGTCCGCGACATGCAGCATGCGCTGCGGGTCGGTCACGCTCGCCGTCAACTTCGCTCCTATGGCACTCGATCGAGTTTGAGCACGCGTTCGACCAGGTCGAGGCAGGCCGGTACGTCAGCCGAGCCGCCGTCGCGGACACGCACCGTCTCGGCCGGAATCTGTCGTTCCCTCGGCTCAGGTTGGTAAGGCTCGAATACCCCCATATCAACCATGGCCTTACTGTCACAAAACGTCCGAGGCCACGGACCCGCCGCCCACCGAGCACCGTCGGCGGCAGAACCGGATAGCGTGGGGTGCGCTTTGCTCTGCTCACCTATACGTACCAAAAGTGAACGCTCGCTCGACGTCGGTACGTATAGGTAAGCAGAGCAAAGCCCGGGCACGCGTTCCCCGCCTGGCCGTGGGGGACCGCGCCGTTGTCGGAGGTGGACCGGCAGCAGGCGGTCACGGCGTTGACGGTCATGATCGACCAGTGTTGGTCGGCGCTGCTGGCTCGCGGTTGAGCTGATGCGCGCCTGGGTCGATCAGGGCCCACGGGGGCTCGGACGCGAACAGCCGCGGCTCGTCAGCCGGTACGGCGGCTGCTCGCCAACTGGTTGTCCGTTCTCGTCTGCGTGCGGGTGTCCACGGTGACGCAGACGTGGTCGCTCGGGACCGCTTCCCGCCACACGAAGCCGTCGAGGCAGGTGTCCGGGCCGTACGGTCCGCCGTCCGGGTTGCGCCGGGCGCCGGCGAGCGCGTTGTCGTTCTGGGCCTGGTCGTGAACCGCGGGAAAGACGCACACGTGATCGCCGTCGAAGGCGTCGCGCCAGACGAAGCCCGTCTGGCAGATCTCGGAGTCGGTTGTTCCACCGGTGTCCGTGCCGGTGCCGGTCAACTGGGCCCTCGTCCCGCGGTCCGGCTTCGGAAGGTTCTGGTGCACGATCAGGGTCGCGTGCCTCTCCCCGGCGGCGGAGGGGCGGAACCGGACGACGATCTGGCAGATCTCGCCCGGATTGAGCCAGGTGTCCACGCAGTCCACGCCCGGCGTGAAGTCGTCCGAGTCCGGGCCGGTGACCTCGATGCCGGTGATGTGCAGCCTGTCCTTCCCGTGGTAGCTGATCGTGCCGGACGGGCAGATTTTCTCCGCCCCGACGGCAACGCTCCCGCACTGCACGGCGTTGAGCTGAGCCGGCGGCGAGGGCTTGACCGGCGGTTTGGACGGCGGCGTCGTGCTGGGCTTGTCCGTCTTCGTTCCGGTATCGCCGTCCGCGGCGAGGTTTCCCGGGAAGGTGCTGGACCGGTGGTCGGTGCCGGGGATCACCGACGTGCCGGCGGCGGCGTCGGTGACGGAGACCCCGAGCCAGGTGATGAGCAGGGCGGTCAGGCTCAGGACGGCGATCGCCGTGCCGCGGACCCGGCCCTTCTCGCCGGTCCGCCTGGTCGAGAAGGCCGTGCTGACCACCGGCCCGACGGCGGCGCCGGCCAGCGTCCCCCACGGGCCGGTGCCGAAAGCTCCGGTCAGAACGGTGCCGACGACAGATCCGCCGACGGCCACCAGCAGGGCCGGGATCGAGAAGCCCGGGGCCTCGTGCAACTCGTGCCGCAGGGAACGGGGGACCGGCGCGGCCGGTACCGGTTGCGGATCTCCGAGGTGGAACTCGATCTCCACGTCGGCGAAGGAAAGGCGGTCACCATGGTGAAGTGGGTGGACGCCCGACACCGGTTCACCGTTGACGCGCGTGCCGTTCGTCGATCCGAAGTCCTCGATCACGTACTTGCCGTCACGCGGCCGCACGATCGCGTGGCGCCGGCTGACCTGGTCACCGGGAAGCGCGAGCTGGCAGCTCGCGTCGCGGCCGATGACCGTGCCGCCGGCGTCGACCGCCACCGTACGTCCGGCCACGGCGGACGGCGCGATCACGGTGAGCGTGGCGGCACGGTGGTGGATCGCTGTCTGGGCGCTGGACGTATCCGAGCCGCCCGAGGGTCCTGGAAACATCGCCTCTCCCAACCGACGGGGTCTTCGAGGTGCAGAGCCAGCGGCCGGCGCCGGTGATACACGGTCGGTAGCCGCCCCGGGTCAGTTCCGTACCGACGGGCGCGGACCGATCACGGCAACGGGACGGCTAGCGCGCCGGAACCGCCGGCAACGCCAGCGCGACCGCCAGCGTTCCGTCGAGGAACATCAGGCCCCGCCGGCCGAACTCGGTGAAGATTTCGTCGATCTCCTCGACCGCGAGGTCCAGCCGAAGCTCATCGCGGACCCCGGCGGCGGTCCGCGGACGGTCGCCGCACGCCCGGTAGATCTCGGCGAGTGGGCCGGTGAACGTGTAGGTGCCGGTCGGCCCGGGGCCCCGGCTGTCGTGGATCTGCAGGAATCCCGGCGCCCACCACGAGGTCAGGGCCGGTGGCGGGCTGGATTGCCAGGCCGCACGCCATTCGCCGACGGCGGCGTCGAGAGAGCGGTACACGGTGTCCGGCAGAGGCTCGTCAAGCTCGTACTCGAAGAAATAGGCGACGCGATCGAGGTCGACGTCCTCCGGGTAGACGTACCGGTAGCTGGCCTCCGGGCCGGTCCGGCGCAACGGCAGCGTGTCCGCCCCGGTGTACAACGGGCTGAAGCGCTCCATCCACACCCGGGTGACGGTCGCCGGCGGCGGCAGGTGCCTCAGGTGCGGTATCGCGGCGACCTGCTCGGCGTAGTCGGCCTCGGTCTCGTCCGGGAAGCCCCAGAGGATGTTCCATCCGGCGTCGATACCGTAGTACCGCGCCCACTTCAGCAGATTGACGTTCTGCGCGGCGCGTACGCCCTTGCGCATGAGCTGGAGCACGTGTGAGCTGAGCGACTCCACCCCGGGCTGAATGTGGCTGACACCGGCTTGGGCCATCAGGCGCAGTTGCGCGCGAGTCAGGTTCGCCTTCACCTCGTAGAAGATCTCGTAGTCCGCGCCGCTCGCGACGAGCTCCGGCAACACCGTGGTCAGGTAGCTCATGTCGAGGATGTTGTCGACGGCCTGGAACCGGAAGCCGCGGTATCGCCGCGCATGTCCGGCGAGCTCGTCGATCACGCGCGCGGCCGGCTTCGCGCGAAACCGCATCGTCGTGCCGTTCAGCCCGCAGAACGTGCAGTGATGTTTGGCTCCCCACCAGCAGCCCCGGGCCGACTCGAACGGGATCCACGCCTCCCGATGCCCGGTACGGGGCAGTACGCCGAGCTGTTCCGCCCGTTCGAAGTACTCGTCGTAGTCGGGCGCCGGACCGTCGAGGCCGGGCAGCGGGGGAGCGGGCTGTGTGATCACGACCCCGTCGCCGTTCCGGCTGGCGACACCGGGAACCGTGCCGGCGCCCGTGCCGCCGGCGAGCGCGGACAGCAGCAGCGGAAAAGCCACATCCCCCTCACCGATCACGGCGTAGTCGATGCACTCGACCGTCCGTACCAGCTCGGGTCCCATCTCGCCGTCGAAGTTGGCGCCGCCGAAGACGGTCACGATTGCCGGGTACCGCTGTTTCAGACGCCGGGCCAGCGCGAACGACGCCATGGTCTGCTGATAGGTCGAGGTGAAGCCGACCACGCCGATCTCGTGCCAGGGGAACGCGTCGATCAGCGCGGACAGGTAGGCGGGGACGTCCTGGTCCCGGATGGCGAGCATGGTTCGCCGAATGTGCTCGGGCGACGGGCCGAGGTACCCGAGATCGCCGGCGAACTCCGTCAGCAGACGGCCGTCCGGGTCCGGCGCGGCGGCGCCGAAGGCATCGACCGAGAACAGCCACTCGCCCAGCATCCGGCCGCGGTGCTCCGACAGCAGCCGGTAGCAGTCGGCGCCGATCCGTGCCGCGAAGTCCAGGTTGGCGTGCAGCGTGCGGACCTCGAACCCGTGCTGCCGGGCCACGGAGGCGAGAATCCCCAGCTGAATGGACGGCCGGTCGATGTCCATGAAGGGCATCGACACGACGACGGCGGCCTTCGGCCGTGCCGGCGGAGTGCCGGCCGGGGTCAAGGAATGATCCTGATCAGGGGAGCGGCCGACGTCCGTGGCGTCGCCTCTTGGGCGCCTCGCGGTGGGGTGGGCGGCGGGGTCGGCGGCGGGGTCGGCGGCGGGCCCGGAATGATGATCGCCCGGGTCGGGCCCGGAGATTCTGGATCGGCGGTGAACGCCGAGGTGAACTGGCGCAATAGATCACGGCCGAGCTGCGGCGGCGTGTCGCCCTGCTCCATGGTGGCCGATTTGATGCCGTTTACGCGCGTCACGAGGTCGGTATGGCCGGGTCCGTCGCCGGACGGGCTTATCGCGTCGGCCGCGATCCCGAGGAGGCCGGAAAGTAGAGCAGCCTCCTGCGGGTCGAGCTCGTCCTGGAACTCGGTGAGCTTTTCGCTCAGCCGCACGAGCGGGTCGGGGTTCTTGGACGGGTCGGTCACGGCGACCTCCGGGGCTCGGTACTGCGACGCACTGCGACATGTCGGCGGATAGGCAAGCGGTCGGACAGCCTGCCCCGTTCCTGCGACGACGACACCCCGTGACCCCGCGTCGCAGCATTTGCGTGGAGGTGGAAATCGGTTTTGCACGCGCCTTTCACCACGGTGCACGCCGGCCACGCGACCGTCAATGTCTGGTTTCCGTCAGGCGCACGTGACGGCGGTGGCCCGGCTGAGCTTCGATCGGATCTCGTCGGCCTCCGGGTGGTGCAGGTCCTCGAAGATGTCCTGTGCCTGCTGCCAGGCCGCGCGGGCCTCGGTGGTGGCGCCCATGGCCTGGAACGTGTCGCCGAGACGTCCCAGGGTGTCGGCCTCGTTGAAGCGGTCACCGAGGCGGCGCCACAGATCGGTGGCGTGGAGGTAACAGCGGACCGCCCGCTCGTTGTGGAAGAGGTGACTGTGCGCGTACCCGAGGCTGTCCCACGCGGCCGCCTCGCCGTAGGCATCGCCGAGGTGAGCGTGGAGGGCCAGCGCCTCCTCGCAGTAGACGAGAGCCTTTTCGTGATCGTTCAGCAGTGCGCAGAACCAGCCGATGGCGTTGAGGGCCGCCGCCTGCCCCGCTCGGTGCAACCGGCTCCGATAGAGCTCCAATGCCTCCTCGGCGTGGTTCAGCGCCTCGGCGTGCCGTCCCTGCCGGTAGAGCACCCGCGCGAGGGTGAGGTCGGCGTGGCCCCGCCCGACCGGGTCGCCGGTCCTCTCGTACGCGGTCGTGGCCTGATTCAGATGAGCATGAGCGTCGCCATAGCGTCCCAGCGTCGAGTAGGCGCGCGCGAGGCAGAGATGCGCCTGGGCGGCGAACGCGGGCTCGGCCACACGCTGCATGGCCGCGAGCGCGACGTGCTGGATGGCGACCTGGTCGTGCCAGTGACCGCGGCGGTCGAAGAACGTCGCCATGCTCCACGGCAGTTGCCAGGCGTGGCGATCGAACCCCGAGGCCGACGCGAGGTCGGTCGCGGACAACAACGCCGGATGCTCGGCCGCGAACCACGCCAGCGCCCGCTCGTGGTCGGCCAGGCCCTCGGTTGTCACGCCGGACGGCGGCTCGTTCAACGGGAGCGGGTCACGGTGCGGGTTGAGGAGCCGATCGGCGCAGTGGGCGGTGTGCAGGTGGTGGTCGAGCATCCGCTGGACGGCGGCGCGGCGATCGTCTTCGCTTTCCTGCTCCAGGGCCAGCTCGCCGGCGTACACCCGAAGCAGGTCGTGGAAGACGAACCGGCCGGGCCCAGGCTCCCCGATCATGTTGGCCCGCGTCAGCTCGGACAGTGCCCGACCGGCGTCGCGTCGCGGCCGACCGGCCGCGCTGGCCGCCGCCGCGACGGTCACGTGCGGACCGGGGTGGAGGCCGAGCAGCCGGAACAGCCGAGCAGCCGGGTCGGACAGGGCACGGTACGACCACGAGAACACGGCCCGGACATCGCCCGCGACGTCGGAGTCGTCGTCGAACGCGTCCAGGCGATCTCGGGTCTCGCGCAACTGGTCGGCCAGCCCGGAGAGCGGGAACTGCGGCCGTGTCGCCGCTCGCGCGGCCACGATGGCGAGGGCGAGCGGCAACCGGGCGCAGGACGCGATGATCTCGTCGGCGGCCGCCGGTTCGGCCGCGACCCGGGATCGGCCGAGACGGGCGATCAGCAGTTCCCGCGCCTCGGCCATGGCGAGCAGCCCGACCGAGACGGTGTGCGCGCCCTCGGTGACGACCAGGCTGTGCAGGCGGTTCCGGCTGGTCACCACGGCGAGACAGCCGGGTGAGCCGGGCAACAACGGGCGGACCTGCTCGGCGTCCCGCGCGTTGTCGAGAACGACCAGCACCCGCTTACCGGCCAGGAGGCTCCGGTACAACGCCGCCTGAGCCTCCAGACCGATCGGGATCCGCTGGTGGGGCACTCCGAACGCGTCCAGGAACGCCCGGATCGCCTCGCCCGGCTCCATCGCCGCCCCGCTGCGGTCGAACCCTCGCAGATTGATGTACAGCTGTCCGTCGGGATAGCGGTCGCGGATGCGATGGGCCCATTGCAATGCCAGCGCGGTCTTGCCGACTCCGGCCGTGCCGTCGATGGCCGTGATCACTACGGGTTCGTCGCCCTCGTTGCGAGGGTCCTCGAGGAGCGTCCGGTGCAGCTGGTTGAGCTCGGCCCGCCGGCCGGCGAAACCGGCCAGGCCGTGCGGCAGCTGGCTGGGGAGCGTCGGGCGCGGCTCGTTGACCGTGGCGCCCGGCCCGTCGTCGGCGGCGGCCGGCTCGAGGGCGGGGTCGCCGGTGAGGACCTGCTGTTGCAGTTGTTGCAGGGGCGTGGACGGCTCGATTCCCAGCTCGTCCTTCAGGCGGCGCCGGGCGTCGCGGAAGACGGCCAGGGCCTCGGCCCGCCGTCCTGATCGGTAGAGGGCGAGCATCAACAGCTCGTGGAGCCGCTCGCGAAGCGGGAACCGGCCGGCCAGCTGCCGCAGTTCACTGATCACCTCGGCATGGCGGCTCTGTGCCAGATCGACCTCGAGCCGCTTTTCCCAGATTCCCAGATGCCGCTCGGCCAGTCGCTCCCGTTCCGACTCGACCAGGGGGCTCACCAGGCCGTCGCAGAGTGGCCCTCGCCACAACCGCATTGCCGCTCGCAGCTCTTCGTCGGTGGCCTGGAGATCGCCGCGGAGCCGAGCCTGGCGAGCCTGCTCGGCGTGCCATTCGAACAGCTCCAGGTCGAGCGCCCTCTCGGGAAGCGACAGCTGGTAGCCCGCCCGCGTCCACACCAGCTCGGCCAGCTGCCGCGTGGACGGACTCGACGCCAGCACGTGGCGCAGAGCGGAAACATGTTTCTGCACCAGATTCACGGCGTACGTCGGAATCTGTGCGCCCCACACCCCGGTGATCAGCTCGTCGCGGCCGACGGCGCGGTTCGCGTGCAGAAGCAGGACGGCCAGGACCACCTGCTGTTGCACCGGCCCGAGATTGAGCGCGACACCACCGCGCGTGGCCCGGAGCGGACCCAGCACCTCGAACCGCACCACCTGCTCGCTCTGCCCGCCCATCGCCTGCCTCCCGGCCGAGCACTCTCTTCAAGTTAGCCCGGCCGGCTGAGAGACCGCAGTGAATTTAGAGCGGGCAGATCACGCCGAAAGTCGCAGATCTTGGCGCGAGGTGCCGGATTCCTCGAGAAGCTGCCCGAGCCGTCGCAGAGCTCGCCCGCGAACCGGCCCGATCGCCCCAACCGGCATCGACAGTGCCGAAGCGATCTCCTGATAGGAGCGCTCCTGATCGTCGAAGAGGGCACGCATCAACTGGGCCTGGCGCTCAGGGAGACGCTCGACCGCGTTCCAGAGCTGGCGGCCGCGTTCGGCCCGCATGAGCATCTCCACCACGGCGCCGGCATTGTCGCTGGTGGCCGGCTCCGCGTCGTCGGTCAGCGACTCCCACCGACGGCGCTGGACGACGCGCAGGCAGCAGCGCCGCATCGTGGTGCTCAGCCAGGCGCCCACCTGGTCGGGCGAGCGCAAGCTGCCGACGTGCTGGACGAGGCTCAACCAGGTCATCTGGATGGCGTCCTCGGTGTCCGCCCCGCTGAGCCGGTAACCGGCCGCGATCGCTGTTAATCGTGGTCGGTGCCGGCGCACGAGTTCAGCCCAGGCCCGCTGATCGCCGGCCATCGCCCAGGTGACGATCTGGATGGTGTCGGAAGTCTGATACATGTCTGTCCTCCTGATCAGCGTCCCGATCCGGAACCTTCGCCGGATCGGATACCTGACAGGAGTCTTGCCGGGCGTGCTGGAGGAGTCGCTGGAGTCCGCGCTGGACCGCGGCCTGGAGCGGACCGTCACTTCGGCGACCGGCAGCCTCGTCCGCTGAGGTCGAGTGGGACGTTCACCTCCGCCGGGCACTGTCGGATCTGGACCTCATGGGTATCAACACGCTGCGGTTGTTCCCGGATCTCGATGGCGTCGCGCGGGCGCACCGCTCCCACCGTCACGATCTGATCGCCGCGCTATCGGTACCGGATCTCGGCGCGGCGGGTGCCGGCCGGCAGGCGAACGTCACCGCCTTCCGCCGGCACCGCGACGCCATCGGCGGCGGCATCGGTCACGATTCCCAGCCGGCACGGGTAGACGTAGGTGACCCCGGGGACCGGCTGGGTGATGTCGATGCGGACGGTCCGGTTTGCCTCGTCGTGATTCAGCGTGTACCCGAACGGCGTGCCGTACGTGGTGGCCGCGTCGGCGACGGTGACCGAGTGGCCGCCGTCGCCGCGCAGCCATCGGGGCAGGACGCCGGGCGCGACGTACAGCTCGCGGGCATCGTCCTCGCCCGCCTCGAAGAACAGCATCTCGCGCAGCAGCAGCATGAACTCGGCCGCCGCCCAGCCGTGCGGCATGTCGCCCATGTACCACACACGGAACGGCATCTCGGTGAAGTCGCTCGCCACCGGGTAGGCGTGCTGCTCGTTCCAGGTGCCGGTGGTCACCTGCCACTGATCGGCGGCCCCGGGTTCCCGGCTGACCTTGGCGTACGCGGCGTTACCGATGGCCCATCCGAGCAGCGCGTCCATCCGGTCGAGGTCGCCGATCAGCAGGAAGGCGTGTGCCAACTGCAACGTCAGATACGGGCCGTACGCCTGCCAGGACTTGTCGTGCCGGAAGCCGCCCTGGACGAAGTGCGACCATATCGTGTCCAGGGTCAGGCGGAACGCGAGGTCGAGGTCGTCGCCGAGCTTCGCCCCGTAGTACAGCCGGGTCGGATGGAAGTAGGCGGCCGCGCCGATGATCGTGGAGTAGAGGCCGCGGTCGCCGCCCGGCCCGCTCGGCACGTACGTCTCCCATTGCCCTTCGTTGCGTTGCTGGGTGAGGACCCACCGGACGGAGGCCGCGGTGGCCGCCTTCAACGAGTCGAAGGCCGCCCAGAGCTCCGCGACCTCGGCCGCGCCGATGCGCTCGGCGATCCGGGCGGCCTCGTAGAGCCCGGCCAGGGACCACAGGTCGTCCCAGTAGTGCGGCTGGTTGCGGTCGCCGATGTGCTCGGCGCTCCAGCCGCTCAGCATGATGCCGTCGGCGCTGCGATTGTCCCTGATCCAGCGTGCGCCCTGCAGCACGTAGGGCCAGTACACCTTGGCGCCGAACGCCGCGGCCGATCCCTGGATCCGGTCGAACCGGCCGAACGCCCAGAGCGCCTCGCCGTTGGCATCCCACTCCTGGGCGTCGCGCTCGTGCTCCCCGCCGAAGAAGCCGTAGGCGCTCGCCGGCCCGATCCGGCCGGTCCCGGTCTGGAAGACCTCGAGGTGGTGCCGGCCGAGCTGAGCGCCGGCGAGGCCGTCGTCGCCGGCCAGGCTGCAGGCGACGGCCTCCACGCTCGAGTCTCGGATCCAGAACGAGTCATAGATCGTCGGACCCGGATGGATCGCCCCGTCGTCGGCGAGGATGAGCAGGTCGGCGCGGCAGGACCGGTACTGCTGCCACAGGTGCCGCACCACCGGCGGCAACGTGGCCTGCATGCCGCTCCGGTCCAGCTTCTGCCGCCAGAAGGCGGCGTTGGCCGCCTCGAACGCGCCGGCCGGCTGCGCGGTGAGGTCGGCGAAGTCGCTCGCGTCGCGGAAGTCATCCACCGGAAGCCAGAGGTCGAGCGTGAACTCCTGGCCGCTGGTGACGTCGAACGGCCACAGGAACGCCGCGCTGCACAATCCGGCCCGGGCATCGCGGGCCTGCTCGCTGCCGTTGAGCGCACGCCCGGCGGCGAGCTCGACGAACGGGCTCACCGCGAGGTAGTGGTCGGCATTGTCGACGCCGTCGTCGTTGCCGTAGAGGCCGAAGGACGCCGGCGCGGTGGCGAAGACCGGCCCGGCGCCGGTGTTCGTCTCCAGCCTCCCTTCGGCCTTGAGATACCGCAGGAACGACAGCTGCGATGTCTGCAGTGCCTCGCCGCTCTTGCCGTACCGGGTGAAGCCGCTCGGCTTGACCGGCACGACGGCGACACCGAGCTGTCCCGTACGGCCTCCGGGTCCGGAGGGGCGCACGACGAGCCGATTGAGGACGGCGACATGGTTCTGCCGTCCCACCACGGTGCTGAGGGTGCGTTGCTCGACGCTGACCGCGGCCGGCGGGTGATAGGTCGTCACGACCACCGGCAGGTATCCGTCCTGGCGGTGCTGCTCGAGCGCGGGCGCCGGCGCGCCGGCCGATGTGAGCTGCGGCAGGTGCAGCGTGCCGTCGACGATGAGGAAGAACGTCACCGCGAACCGCTCGTACACGGGCTCGACCTCACCGGCCTGACCGACCAGGCTTTCCTGGTGGGCGTCCTTGACCCCGACCATGTTCCAGTACCGGTAGAGCGCGTTGGAGGCGAGCGCCGCCTGCTTGGTGGGGAACATCCCGCCGTCGTCACCGGGCCAGTCCCGGAAATAGGACTGGAGCCACCACGGCATCGGGTACGGGACGCCGCGCGCCCAGGTACGCCACATAACCTCGTAGAACATCGTCTCGTACGGCTGTGCGGCCACGGGTCACCGTCCGTTCGTCGAGTGTCGTGCGGTTCAGCTGAGGTGGACCCAGGCCGCCTCGGACGGCACCCCGGTGGTGTTCACCACGAAGACCATGTACCAGCCGGGCGGCGCCAGGGCGGGGGAACCGGGCAGCCGCAACGTGATCTGGTCCGGGCCGGTGATCTGGTACGGAAGATCGACGAGCCGCTGTTCGCCGTCCATCGAGTGCGTCGTGGCGCCGGGTCTCATCAGCGCCGCGGAGGCGACCTCTCCCGGGTCGGGCACGGTGGCCGGCACCGATTCGCCGTACTGCAGCTCGGTGCCGACCGGCGTGCACACCGGGCGTCGACCGGCGAACAGGTACGGCGGCCAGAACACCTCTATCCGCAGTTCCTCGGTTTTCCGGGCGGGATTCGAGCCGGTGGTGATGACCTTGCCGTCGGGCATGAGCAGAGCCACCGAATGGTAGAGCCGCGGCACCCGCGAGGTGGCGGCCATGACCCAGGTCCCCGGGCCGCCGCGGGCGTCGGGCCGGTACAGCTCGGCCTCCAGGGCAGCGTCGGCGGCGCTCTCCTCCATCATCGATCCACCGTTGACCAGCACGGTGCGGTCGGGCAGGAGCGTGGCGCACAGATGCATGCGGCGCATCGCCATCGGCGCCGCCGTCGTCACGGTCGGCCCCGGGGCCGACAGGTCGGTGATCGCCGTGGTGGCGGTCGCGCCGGTCTGGTCGTGCATGTCGGCCGGACCGCCGCCCATCAGCAGCACGCGCTGGTCCTGCGCCGGCGGCAGCAGGACACTGGCGGACTGGTTGCGCCGGCCGGCGTCGACGAGGATGCCCTTGACGTCGGCCGTCGTGTTCCCGGCCAGATCCCAGACACTAGGACGTACGCCGTTGTTGCCGCCGTACTGGCCGCCGCTGTAATACAGGCGCCCGTCGGCGAGCAGGAACAGGTGGCCGTACATCGGCCAGTTCGACGGTGATTGCGCCCGCTGGGTCCAGCCCGCGCCGTCGGCGTAGACGTCCGGGAAGACGTTCAGCTGGCTGTCGTCGTCGAGCCCCGATACGGCAAGGACGCGCCCGTCCGGCAGCGCGACGAGCGTCGGGTACCACCGGCCGCCGCTCATGTCCGGCTCGACCGTCCACGCGCCGGTCGTCCCGGTCGGGCTCGCCGGATCGGGAGGGCCGGCCTGTGGGTCGAAGGTGACCGCCTGCCGCAGGCCGAAGAACGGGTCGTACCGCTCGGTGCCGCCGCTGGCCAGCAGGCGTCCGTCGGGCAGGAACGCGTGGCCGCAACAGAACAGGTCGGCCGGGGAGGCCGGGTTGCTGTACGCCGGTCGCGGATAGTGCCAGACCGTCGTCGGGTACTGCCCGCCGCCGTGCCGATCCGGATCGTTGCCGGATCCGGAGAAGAACAGCACGCTGCCGGTCGACAACAGCGCCGCATGCACCGGGTTGACCTGGGCGTCGTTCTCCAGCAGCCGCCAGACCCCCATCCGCGGAGCCATCTCGAGGTCGGTCATGACGTCCAGCACCCGGTACCAGCCGTCGTTGGCGCCCGGCGGGCTGTCGACCGTGAGGACGACGAGGTGGGGCATCCCGGCGGCGCCGAGGGCCGCCACCGCGACCGCGGCATCCTGCCCCTCCCAGAAGCGCCAGTCCGGGATCGGTTGCCACGGGCCCCAGCCGTCGGCCGGCCGGCCCGCCTCGAGCCGCCACCCGACGCTGTAGTACCCGCCGTTCTGACCGGGCGGGCTGTCCACGGCCAGCACCAGCAGCTCGGGTGTGCCGTCGCCGTCCAGATCGGCGACCGCGATGCCGGCGCCCTGGTTCTCCCAGAAGTACCAATCCGGGACGGCCACCCATTCGCGCCAGGCGGCCACGGTGCCGTCCGGGCTCAGCGGGCCGCTGCGGTAGTAGCCCTGGTTGCGGCCGGCCGGCGCGTCCACCATGAGGACCACGAGGTCGAGCCGTCCATCGCCGTCGACGTCCGCGACCGCGATGTCCGCGCCGGCGTTCACCCAGGGAAACCAGTCCGGCACCGCCATCCACGGCGACCAGCCGCTGACCTGACCGGTCGGCTGAAGGTCCCAGCCGATCCGGTAGTAGCCGGCGTTGGGGCCATCCGGCACCGCGTCGACCATGAAGACGATGAGGTCCGGCTGCCCGGTCCCGCTGACATCCGCGACCGCGACGCCGGCGCCCTCGTTGAGCCAGGGATTCCAATCCGGTACGGCGATCCAGGGCGTCCACGCACCCACCGAGCCCGCGTTGTCGGCGCCCATGCCGATCCGGAAGTACCCGGCGTTCTGGCCGGGCGGGTCGTCGATCATGAGCACAACCAGATCGGGACGACCGTCACCGGTGAGGTCCGTGACGGCGATGCCGGCGCCGGCGTTCTCGAGAGAAAACCAATCCGGAACAGCAGTGAAGTCAGTGTCCATGAGTCCGCCTCCACACCACACGGCAAAGCCCACGGCCAGACGCGCATCACCGTTTCAAGGGCGAGGCGGGACGGCATGCGGTGGCCGAATATGGGTCGTGGTCTAGTGCGCGGTCCACGTGGGGCGTACCGGGAAGACGTTACCCGCCCCACCGGCACGAGGGGGAAGCTACGCCGCGTCGTGCATCGGACACCAAGCCGCCTGATCTCAGCGCGGCCCGACGAACTCGGTCCGCACGCTCCATGCGAACTGAATCAGCAGGGTCACCGGGGACTTCTCGGCGATGTCATGCATCACCTTCAAGTCGTCGGGGTCGGGTTCTTCGCTCAGCGTGATCGTGCGCTGTAGGTAACGCTCCGCACCTTCCTGCCGGGGTTCGTGATAGTTGATCTCGACGGTGATGTCACCGGCGTCGTCGTACTTGTAGTCGACGTACTGCCGCAGCGTCTGCGCAGTGCACGACGCGAGCGCCATCAACAGGTACTCCGTCGGCGTCGGGCCTTCGCCGACCGCGCCGTTGTGCGGTTCATCGGCGACGAAGGTGAAGCCGCGGGTCGTCATGTCCGTGCGCCGGCGCTCAATGGCCGGAAGCACCGCTCGGGCGGATGCGACCACACGATCCCGATCAATTTCCATCAACCGCGCCTTCCTGTAGATTCGCTAGATGGACGATATAGTCCACTCTTGTTCCAGCTGTACGCCGGGACCTCTTGTCTGAGGCTTCGCAGGGGACTATATAGTCCAGTTCATGGCGAACGAACAGAAGGAGCAGGAGAAGTGAGCGACATCAAGCAGTCGGCCGAGGACCTGGCGATCCTCGAACAGCTCAACCTCGACTACAACGACGCGGACCAGGCCAGCGACGCCAAGCGCTTCAGCGAACTGCTCGCTGAGGACTTCGTCGTGCAAACTCCGGGCGTCACCCGCAACCGCGAGGAGTACCTCGAATACATCGCCAAGCCCCGGCCCTTCAAGGATCTAGCACTGCGCGAGTCCAGGATCCGCATCCTCGGCGACGTTGCCCTGATCCACGGCCGCGCCACGTACACCATGGTTGCGGACGGCACGGAGCAGGAAGCCCTGTACACGGACGTGTATCAGAAGCGTGAGGGCACCTGGGTCTGCGTCTCCGCCTGTGCGATCGCTCCTGGCGCCTGACACCGAAAGGCGCAACGCGATGCTCAACACGGCACCAGTGACCAACGTGGCCGACCGGGACAGAACGCTCCGGCTGCCACCCTGTTGGTGCTGGGGCGCCTGTCCGGTCATGTGGGCCGGCGCCCCACCTCGATCGCCAGCCTGGTCCTGATTCTGCTGGGCTGCGTGCTGCTGGCGAACGTGCACGACGTCGGAATCCTGATCGCCGGTCGGTTGCTGATGGGCCTTGGCGCGGGGCTCGCCAGTAGCAGCCTCACGGCGTACGTCGTCGACGCGGCACCGGACAGGCCGGCCTGGTTGGCCTCGGTCGCTTCCAGTCAGATGATCATGCTCGGCCTTGCCGCCGGCGCCGTCGGCTCCGGCGCCCTGGTCCAGTTCGGTCCCTGGCCGCGCCAGCTCATCTTCCTGGTTGTCATCGGCCTCCTGCTCCTGTCGGTCGCTCTGATTGCCGTCAGTCCGGAGACCGTGACTCGGATGCCGGGTGCTCGGCGATCGCTGCGACCTCGGGTCTACGTGCCGGCACAGGTCAGGGGCCTGCTCCCGGTCGCGGCAGCGGTGTTCCTGGCCACCTGGGCGGCCGGGGCCTTCTACCAAGCGTTCGTGCCCGCACTGGTCGAAGATCAACTGCAAACCAGCAGCCCGCTCATCGTCGGACTCGTGTTCGCCGCCTACATGGGTCCGAGCGTCCTCGGCGCTCCCGCCGGCGGCCTGTTCGCACCCGCGACGGCCCAACGCGTCGGCATGCTCGGCTTCCTGACCGGAATGATCGGCCTCGTCACAGCGATCGCCACCGGCACACTAGTGCTGTTCATCGCCGCGACCATCGTCGCGGGCGCCTCTCAAGGCGTCGCCATCAGCGCCGCCACCCGCGGGCTACTGCACGGCAACACCGTGGCCGACCGGGCACCGATCTTCAGCGTCATCTACCTGCTGAGCTACAGCGGCGCGACGATCCCCGCCCTCATCGCCGGCCAACTCTCCGACACCTTCTCGCTCCCGCAGATCGCCATCGGATACGGCGCACTCGCCCTCGTCGCCACCCTGTTCACCATCGTCGGCGCGCACAACCCGCGTAGCGAGGCAATGGGGCAACGCCGGCACGGTGAGTGAACGGGATCGTCAGCGGTGGCCGACCGTGGTCTCGCGCTGCTCGGCCAGGTACTTGGTGCACTCGTCCGACGGCACCGGCCGCGAATACAGGTAACCCTGGCCGTGTGTGCAACCGAGCCGGCGTACGAGATCCAGCTCCTCGCTCGTCTCGATGCCTTCGGCGATCACCTGTAGATCGAGGTTGAGTCCCATGGTGACGATGGTGCGCACGAGCTCGCGGCTGCGCGGGCTGGTGGTCATCCGGGACACGAACGAACGGTCGATCTTGAGGGCGGCGAAGGGCAGGTCGTGCAGGGCCTCCAGCGAGGAGTAGCCCGTACCGAAGTCGTCGATGTGCACCTCCACGCCCATCTCGCTGAGGCCGGCCAGCAGCTGCGTCGCCTGCCGCACGTCGTGCATGATCACGCCCTCGGTGATCTCCAGGGCCAGGCAGCCGGGGTCGAGCCCGTATGCGTCCAGGCAGTTGATCACGTCCTCGATCAGCCGGCCCTGCCAGAACTGCCGGTTCGATACGTTCACGCTCATCCGGAACTGCTCGCGACCCGGTTCCCGGCACCACTGCGCGACCTGCCGACACGCCGTGCGCAGCACCCAGGTGCCGATCCGTACGCCGAGGTCGCTCTCCTCGGCGATCGGCAGGAACACCGGCGGCACGAGCAGCCCGCGAGTCGGATGCCGCCAGCGCAGCAGTGCCTCGACCCCGGTGACCTGGCCGGTGCCCAGCGCCAGGATCGGCTGATAGAACAGTTCCAGTTGGTCGTTGTCGATGGCGTGGCGCAGCTCGGCGTCGAGGCGCAGCCGGTCCATGGCCGAGGTGTGCATCGAGGGCGTGAACAGGGCATACGTCCGCTTGCCGCTGCTCTTGGCGTAGTACATGGCCGCGTCGGCGTCCCGCATCACTGCCTGGGTGTCGGTGTAGTTGTCCGTTCCGAGCGCAATGCCGATGCTGGCGGTGACGGCGACGTCGGTGTCGGCCACGTGGCAGGGGGCGGACACGGCGGCCTGCAGGCGCTCGGCGAGCACGATCGGCGCCTGCGGCCCGGCGACGTCTTCGATCAGGACGGCGAATTCGTCGCCGCCCAAGCGGGCGGCGACCTCGTTGGCACGCAGCTCCACCGTGAGCCGGCCGGCCACCTCCCGCAGCAGCCGGTCGCCGGCCTCGTGCCCGAGGCTGTCGTTGACCAGCTTGAAACCGTCCAGGTCGAGCAGCAGCACCGCGTAGCCGAGCCCGCCCCGGCACGTGGCGCGGTCCATCGCCAGCATCAGCCGGTCCCGGAAGTGGCTGCGGTTCGGCAGCCCGGTGAGGTCGTCGTAGAGGGCCGCCCGGCGCAGCACCTCCTCCTGCTCGCGCAGCGTCTGAAGAACTGCGTCGTGCTCCAGCGCCACGCTCAGCAGCGCCGCCCACTGGTTCATCGTCTCGCGGCCCTCGGCCAGACCGGCCTGGATCGGCCCGACCAGGGCGAGCATGCCCCAGTCGCCGTTGTCGACCTTGAGATGAGCGACGTAGATCATGTCGTCCGTCGCGGAGTCGGCCAGGTCGATCACCTCGGCCGGCGGGAACTGCTCGATCTCGACCCGGCCGCTGCCCCGGACGGCTGCGCCGGCCCGGCGGTCGAAGGTCGCGATGACGTCCAGGAACCCGTCGCGGCGGTCCGGCTCGCACGGCCACAGGCCGAGGCAGCCACCCCGGATGTCGGTGATCCGCAACCAGTCCAGCGAGCGGGGATCCCGTTCCTGGCTGCGCAACAACTGCATGCTGACCGAGTACTGGGTGCCCAGGGCGGACATGGTGGACCTGCCGTGCGCCACCTGGAACGAGGACTGTGCCTGAGCGAGCACGGCGAACACCTGGTAGACCACATCCTCGACCCGGCGGTGGACCGCGGTGTCAGCGCCCGCGGCGGTCTGCACGGCCCGGCCGTAGTCGCGGATCAACCGCATCACGGCCACCGCCACCTCGTAGTTCTCCAGTCGCCGCGCGACCGGCAGCAGGAGCCGGCGCAGTTCCGTGCCGGCCGGCGTCCGCGAGCCGGCGGCGGCGTCGGTGAGCGCCGAGGCGAGGCTCTTGACCGACAGCTCCAGATCCGCGGTGTGGGCGCCGGACGACCAGGTCGGCGCGTCGCGGTCCACCGCCGCGCGGATCTCGGCCAGCAACCGGCCGGCGTCGGCGGTGTCGTCCCCGATCCGTCCCGAGGACAGAGCCAGCGGGCCCGGGCAGCCGCACGACTCCCGCACCACCAGCGTGGTCGCGAGCCGATCTCGCCCGTTCGGCACCGGCTCGCCGTTCAGCATCCGCAGGACCAGTCGTGCGGCCGTCCCGCCGATCTCGGCGAGCGGCTGCCGGACCGTGGTCAGGCTCGGAATCATCGACGCACTGCCCGGCTGGTCGTCGAAACCGATCACCGCCTGGTCGCCGGGCAGGTCGCAGCCCACCTCGCCGAGCACCCGGATCAGGCCGAAGGCGTTCTGGTCGTTTCCGGTCACCACCGCCGTCGACGGCAGTTCGGCGGCCAGCATCGCGCGGGCCGCCCTCTCGCCCCCGCTCTCCTGCATGCTGCCGGTGTCGAAGAACAGGCGGTCGTCCACGGCGATACCGTGCGCGAGCAGCGTTGCCCGGTAGGCCTCGTAGCGCTCGGCGACGTCCACCTGGTCGAGATGCCCGGCGAAGGCGATCCTGGTGTGCCCGTGCTCGATCAGGTGCCGGACCGCGGCGGAGGTTCCGTGCCGGTTGTCCGGTCCGACGGTCGGGCAGCTCACGCCCTCGGGGTCGTCGCTGATGACCGCGACCGGCCGGCCGGATTCCTGGGCCGCGCGCAGATAGCCCGGGCTCGCCCCGGTGAGAATGGTGATGAAGCCGTCGATGTACTTCCACGCCACCCGATGGCCGTACGCCGGCGGCTCCGCGAAGTCGGTGTTGAACGTGCCGGCGTCGAGCGTCTGTATCGCGATCAGCCGACCGCCCTGCGACGCCACGCCGGTCTTGATCCCGTCCAGCAGCCCGCCGAAGTACGGGCCCCCGAACGAGGTCGCGAGAACCCCCACAACCGGGCCGTGCTTCTCCACGAGCACCTCCGGCGCCGAGCGGACGCTCTCAAGATTAAGACCACGCCGCCGGTGCCTCAGCCGAATGCGGATCGTCGCCATCGGCTGGTGACCGCTGGTACGCGTGATACCAGCGGGTCCAGCCGGCTTCGCCTGGCGTCGGGGCGGGCCTCTGCCAAACGACAGCGGCACGAAAGACCGGCAGGGCGTTGCCCGGCTGTCCGCCGTCACTGGCGAACGCCCTGGTCACCCGGGTCAACGAGCTCGACGGACCGCACGGTGCTGGCCGTGCTCGCCTACCTGCGCCATCGCGCCACGACGCCTGGCTGAGAGGACGTCCGATTCAGGTTGGCCCGCGCCACCGACGCGACGATGTCCGCGGCGACATCTGGCGACTGTCGGTCCGGTGACGGGTGCTGGTCCATTCCGTCCGCGAGGTCGAGACTGGGACGGTGGTGACTACCGTGATCGGTGACGTCATCGAGCGAGCGCGGCGGCGCAACTTCGTCGGTCGCCGTGAGGAGCTGCGGGCGTTCGGCGACGCGCTGGCCGGGCGGTCGCCGCGGCGGGTGCTGTTCGTGCACGGTCCGGGTGGCATCGGCAAGACCACGCTGCTCCTGGAGATGTTCGCCCGGGCTCGAGCCGTCGGCCGGGTTCCCGCGCTGCTGGACGGGAGAGAGATCGACCCGTCGCCGGAGGGCTTCCGCCAGGCGGCCACGCGGGCCGCCGACGATCGAGGCACGCTGCTGCTGGTCGACTCGTACGAGCATCTGGGTGCCATCGACGGCTGGCTGCGCCGGGAGTTCATTCCGGGCCTGCCGGCGAACGGCCTCGTGGTCCTCGCCGGGCGTGAGCCCCCGTCGGCGGCCTGGCGGGTGGACCCGGGCTGGCGGCAGTTGGTCGCCATCCATCATGTCGACCACCTCGACGAGACCGACAGCGCGGAGTTGCTCGCCCGGGCCGGCGTCACCGAGCCGGTTCGGCAGCGGCTGTTGATGCTGGGCCGCGGCCACCCGCTGACGCTCGCGCTGCTGGCCGACGTGGCCGGCGGCGGCGCCGTCCCGGCGAGCCTGGCCGAGGTGCCCGATCTCATCTCGGTGCTGCTCGAGTCGCTGCTGCGGGACGCGCCCTCCGAGGCTCACATGACCGGCCTGGCGACGTGCGCGCGGGCCTGGCTGACGACGGAGGACCTGCTTCGCAAGACGGTCGGCGAGGACGCGGCCGAGGTGTGGGGATGGCTGCGGCGCCGCCCGTTCGTGCATTGCCGGCCCGGCGGGCTGACCCCGCACGATCTCACCCGGGAGGTCCTCGAGGCGGAGTTCGAGCGCCGTTCGCCGGAGCGGTACCGGTCGCTGCACCGGATCATCCATGACCATGTGGTCGCCGGCATCCGGGCCACGGCCGGCCTGGATCGGCAACTGCTCGCCCAGCAACTGGCGTACCTCCACCGGCGCAGCCCTCTCACCGACGCGTATTTCACCTTGCGGAGCCAGGGCACGGCCGCGGTCGTGCCGGCCCGGCCCGAGGAGTACGCCCCGATCCTGGCGTTGATCGAACGTGGCGAGGGCCGGGTGAGCGCGGCGGTGGCCGAGGGGTGGTTCGCCGACGAGCCGGACCATCTGAACGTGGTGCGCACGGAGGAGGGCGTCGTCGGTTTCGCGTACGGCGTCTTCTGCCCTTGTGGTTCGCCGATGGAGGACCGCGATCCCGTCGTTCGGGCGATCCTCGAGTACGTCGCCCGGACCGCGCCGACACGTCCCGGCGAGCGCGTCGACATCGGCCGGTTCTGGTCCGGTGTCCGCGACGCACAGCGGGACAAGTACGCGTTGCTGGCCGGCTCGGTCACCTCGATCATGACCTGGTGCACCGAAGCGGTCGCGTGGTCGTTCGTGGTGTCGATCGACCCTGAGTACTGGGGACCGTTCTTCGACTATCTCGGCTTCCGGCCGCTCGTCGAGGTCACCGTCGCCGGGCGGCCCCACGTCGCGTACGGGATGGATTGGCGCCGTTTCCCGGTCGACGCCTGGCTCGACCTGATGAACGAACGCGAGCATCAGGGCGGCACGGGACCTCCACCGGAGTCGGCGCTGCGTCCGCCGCCGTTGAGCCGGGCGGCGTTCGGTGACGCCGTACGGTCGGCGTTGCAGAACCTCCATCGCCCCGACCGGCTCGCCGATTGCCCGCTCGCCGGCAGCCGGCTCGGCGCGGACGCCGGGGAGGTGCGCGCGAGCATCGTGGCGGCGGTCGACCGGCTCGCCGGCACGCCGAAGGGCGACCAGCTCCGGGCCGTGTTGAATCGGACGTTCGTCCGGGCAGCCCCGAACCAGGAAGCCGCGGCCGAGGTCCTCGGCCTGCCGTTCAGCACCTATCGGCGGAACCTCGCGCGGGCGGTGGAGCAGGTGACCGAGCTGCTGTGGGCGATGGAGATCGGCACCGCGGGCCTGACCGACGAAGTGAGCAGGAATTGAGCACCGACTGACCTGGAGAACGGACAGGCGTCCGGGCAACCATGCCGCCATCGGCTCATCGATGGAGGTGCGACATGGCACGGATTCTGGTTCTCGGTGCGGGCCTCGCCGGTCTGGGCACGGCGATGCTGCTGGCTCGCGACCGGCACGAGGTGATCGTCGTCGAGCGCGACTCGGCCGGGCCCCCGCCGCCGGCGGACACCGACGCTGCCTGGAGCGGGTGGCAGCGGCGCGGGGTCAATCAGTTCCGGTTACCGCATTTCATGCTGCCGCGCTGGTGGCAGGAGATGCGGGAGGAGCTTCCGGAGGTCGGTGGCGCGCTTCAGGCGGTCGGCTCCTGCCAGGTGAACGTGCTGGAGATGTTGCCGGTGGAGCGGCGCGGTCCGCTCCGCCCCGGCGATGAGCGGTTCGACACCGTTACCGCCCGCCGGCCGGTGCTCGAGGCGGTTCTGTCGGCCGCCGCCGAGGCCGCCGGAGTGACGATCCGGCGGGGCATCGCGGTCACCGGCCTCACCACCGACGGGCGGACGCGGATCCCCCGGGTGACCGGCGTCCTGACCGCGGACGGCACGGCGATACCCGCCGACCTGGTGGTGGACTGCGGCGGCCGGCGCTCGGCCCTGGGCTCCTGGTTGCAGGCGGCCGGTGCCCGCGCGCCGGTCGAGGAGCGGTCGGACTCCGGCTTCGTCTACTACGGCCGGCATTTCCGATCCCGTACGGGGGAACAACCGGCGGCGCTGACCAACCTGCTGCACCAATACGACTCGTTGTCGGCCATCACGTTGCCCGGGGACAACGGCACGTGGAGCGTGGTGCTGGCCACCGCGAGCCGGGACAAGGCGCTGCGAGGCCTGCGCGAACCGGCCCGTTGGCACGCGGCCGTCGCCCGCTATCCGCTGGTCGCCCACTGGGCGGACGCCGAACCGATCACCGGCGTCGACGTCATGGCCGGCATCGAGGACCGGTATCGGCGCCTGGTCGCCGACGGCGAGCCGGTCGCCACCGGCGTGGTCGCGGTCGGCGACGCCTGGGCGTCCACCAATCCCTCGGTCGGCCGGGGCGCCTCGATGGCGATGATCCAGGCCGGGCTGCTGCGGGACCTGCTGCGCGAGACCGAGCCGGCCGACCACGACAAGCTCGCCCGCCGGTTCGACGAGGCGAGTACGCGGGTCGTCGAGCCGCTGTACCGGGCGACCCTCTGGGGCGACCGCCACCGGCTCGCGGAGATGGCCGCGGACGCCGCCGGTACGGCCTATCGCACCGAGGATCCGCGGTGGCCGGTGAGCAAGGCGCTGTTCGCGGCCGGACTGGCCGATCCGGATCTGGCCCGCGGTTACACGTCGATCGCGGCCTTCATCGCCACGCCCGACGAGGTGCTCGGCGGCGCCGGAGTCATCGACCGCGTCCTGGCGCTCGGCATGAGCGCCCCGCAGTATCCGCTACCCGGCGCGACCCGTGGCGAACTGCTCGCCGCGATCGCCTGACCCGCGACTCTCGAGGCGAACACGATGAACATCAACATCAACATCAACGACATCAGCCTGTACGTCCGCGACACCGGCTCCGGTGTGCCCGTGGTCCTGCTGCACGGCTGGCCGGACACCGGTGACCTGTGGCAGCACCAGGTGCCGGCCCTCACGGCGGCTGGATATCGCGTCATCGCCCCGGACCTGCGCGGCTTCGGCAGGTCCGGCAAGCCGGCCGACCTGGCCGCCTACGCCGTGCCGATCATGGTCGGCGACGTCCTCGGCGTGCTCGACGCGCTGGACATCGAGTCCGCCCACCTCGTCGGCCACGACTGGGGCGCCGCCATCGCCTGGATGACGGCGGCCGTGGCGCCCGACCGCATTGCCTCGATCACCGCGATGTCGGTCGGCCATCCGGAGGCGCTCCGTTCGGCCGGCCTGCGACAGCGGGAAAAGTCCTGGTACATGCTGCTGTTCCAGTTCATGGGCGTCGCCGAGCGGTGGCTGTCCGACGACGGCTTCCGCAACCTGCGCGAATGGTCGGCGCATCCCGACATCGAACCGGTCGTCGAGCGGCTCACCGACCCGGCGGCGCTGACCGCCAGTCTCGCCCTGTACCGGGCGATCCTGCCGCCGGAGTCGCTGGTCGAACCGCGAGTATCGCTGCCGCCGGTGGCCGCGCCGGCGATGGGCGTCTGGGGCAGCGCCGACCGCGCGCTGATCGAGGCCGGCATGACCGGCTCGGCCGGACACGTGACCGGCCCGTGGCGCTACGAGCGCGTCGAGGACGCCGGCCACTGGCTCCCACTCGAGGCCCCCGACAAGGTCAACGCCCTCCTGCTCGACTTCCTCGGCCACCATGCGCGCTCAGTCGGTCGGCAGGCGCAGGCCGCGCACGGGTGAGGCCACGGCGAGTGCCAGACCGATCGCGGCCGGCACGGCCAGCAGCAGGTAGGCGGTGCGGACGCCGTACGCGTCGGCCGCCAGGCCGCCGAGCAGCGCGCCGAACGGCGTGCCGCCCCAGGCGACCATGCGGCCGGTGGTGTTGACGCGGCCCTGCAACTCGTCCGGGGTGAGCAACTGGCGTACGACGATGCCGTTCGCGTTCACGCCGAGCCGGGCCACCGACCACACCGCCCAGGCCACCAGTGCCACCCCGAAGGTGTCGGCCGCGGCCAGCCCGGCCACCGCCAGCAGGAAGATCGCGAAGCCGGCGATCGAGACCGTGCCCTGTCCGGCGACCCGGCCGGCGCGGGGCAACGCCAGGGCGGCGACGAGCGAGCCGATGGCGCCCGCCGCGTACAGCAAGCCGATTCGTTTGTCGGACGGGTCGATCCCGAGCGCCTTGTCGGCGTGCACGACCAGCAGCCCGAGCACCCCGCCGACCGCCATGTTGAGGCCGAAGCCGGCGATGGTCAGCGTGCGGATGACCGGCATGCGCCAGACGTAGCGCAGGCCCTCGCCGATCTCGGACCACATCCGGCGGCCGGTGGTGGCCATGTTGAGGTCGGTCTTGAGGCCGGCGAGCAGAGCGGCCGAGATCAGGTAGGTGACGGCGTCGACGGCGAGGACGGCCGACGGGTCGGCGAGCGCGGCCAGCAGGCCGGCGGCGGCCGGTGCGGCGATCTCGATCATTATCTCGGTCGACCAGACGACGCTGTTGGCCCTGGCCAGGCGCGGCTTGCCGACGATCCGGAAGAACGCGCCCCAGGCCGCGGCGTCGAACCAGCAGAACCCGCAGCCGACCCCGAACGCCACCGCCAGTACGTGCCACGGGCTCAACACCCCGGCCAGGTCGGCGATCGGCACGGTGATCAGCATCAGCGCGCACGCGATATCGGCCGCGACCATCATGCGACGCCGGTCGAAGCGGTCGGCCGCGGCGCCCGCGAACAGGCCGAACAGCAGGTAGGGCAGCGCCTCGAGGCCGACCACGGCGGCGGTCAGGGCGGGCGAGGCGCTGGTGCGGTAGACCAGCAGCGGCAGGGCCACGGCGCTGGCCGCGGTGCCGGCCACCCCGATCGACCGGGAGGCGTACCACCGGGTGAAGTCGGCGTCGAACAGCCGGCGCCGTTCGACGCCGACCGCGGTCACGAGCGGCCCGACAACGCGGCCAGGTGCTGCTGCTCGAACTCGGTCACCGTGCGATGCAGAGCGGCCGCGAGATTGCCGGTGTCATCGCCGGGCTCGCTCGGGTGGTGGCACGGGCTCACCGACTGGCCGGTCCCGATCGCGGCCGGTTCGTCGCCGCCGTGGTCGCGCCAGTCGTCGCCGGGGTGGAAGCAGCCGCCCGAGTGGCCGCGCCCATCGTCACCGGGGTGGAAGCAGCCGCCCGAGTGGTCGTGCCGGGCATCACCGGGGTGGAAGCAGCCGCCCGAGTGGTCGCGCCGGTCATCACCGGGGTGGAAGCAGACACCCGAGTGGTCGTGCCGGGCATCACCGGGGTGGAAGCAGATACCGGCGTCGCCGCGCCGGTCGTCGTCGTCCGGGTGGAAGCAGCCCGTCCCGGTGCTGAGCGTCAGGTCGTCGCCCGGTCGGGCGGCATCGGCCGGGGTTGTCGCGAGGTTTGGCATGTCGTTCCTCTCCTCAAAAAGAATTTGCCGCCGCCCTGGTGGGCGACGGCCACAGGTGCCAGCCGCGACCGGTCGGCAGGACCGGGTCGCCGTGCCGCACCAGGCTGAAGCGCTCCAGACCGGGAGCGACGGTGGTGGTCACCGCGATGAGCGAGTCGGCGGGCGCGATGTCCGCGGTGTGGTGGGCAAGCCCGCGGGCGCCGAGCGCGCGTTCCACCGTTTCCAGCCCACCGTCGGCGGAGTCGTCGCCGGCGTCGGGCCGCAGCGGCACCGTGCGCAGCCGCAGCTCCGCCAGCGGCAGCCGGACGCATCGTTCCAGCGCCGGCCACTTGGCCAGCTTCCCCGCGGCTTCCGCCTCGCGGGCGGCCGGTTGTCCGCAGGACTGGATCAGCTCGTCGAGCGCGCGTTCGGCGGCGTCGCTCGCCCAGGCCGAGGCGCCGGCGCCGACCCGGGTGCTCCGCACGCCGCGGCTGATCGCCACGTACACCGGCACATCGAGGTCGGTGGTCAGGTCGAGCAGGTGCACCGCGGCCCGGGTGGCCCGCTCGGCCGCCGCGTAGCGCCAGGCCAGCCGGCCGGGCAGCGCCGTCGCCGGCACCTCGTCGGCCGCCGGGTCGCCGGCCACGTACCAGCGCAGCAGCGCGTGGCTGAGGCCGTCGTGCTCGATCAGCTCGCAGAGCCCGTGATAGGTCGCCTCGGCCGCCGTGCTGCCGGCCGCCGTGCCCAGGCTCGACGAATAGCGCAGCAGGCCACGGTAGGGCCGCACGTCGTCGCCGGCCACCGGCCACCGGAAATAGCGCGGGTCGCTGAGGAACGTCGGATAAAAGACCGGGCCGTCGTACGTGGCGCAGGCCGCCACCGCCGACGGGAACTCGAGCGCCCAGCGCTGCACCACCAGATCGCCGCCGAGCGCCGGCTGCGACGCCACCTCGCGCGCGCTCAGCAGCACCGGGCCGTCCGGCTCCCAGCGCCGGTTGTCGGCCGCGGACATGAGGTATCGCTCGAGCGCCTCGAACCAGGCGCTGGCCACTCCCTGATCGCCCGCACCCTTGCCCCAGCCGTCGGCGATGGCGGCGCCGTCGCGGGCGAGCGTGACCTGGGTGACCGTCGCGTGACGCGGCCCGGACGCACGTTCGGCGGCGGTCAATCCCAGGCGATTGACCTCGGCCTTTGCGGTTTCCACGGCGCGCCACGGCAGCATGGACCGGAATGGCATCGTCCCACCCCCCGTTGGGGACGTCAGCAAGCGAGCCGAACTTTGGCAGCGCCGCCCAACGATGTCAATGTCGGTGCGGCCATCGAGCACTATGTCCGAAGGCGCGTCAGCGGTGGAGTTCCACCCGAACCCCGCACGGCGTGAGATCTTGGGGCCGCCGTGCCGCGGTCGGCCGAGGTCAGGTACACATGTCACGTGTGGTTGCCCTGGCGCGATGCGGTCTGGCTGGCGGTCGGGCTCGCGGGCGTGGCGGCCGTCATGCGCGTACGCGTGCCGCCGCGGCGGTGGCTCTGGGTTCGCGACCTGGTCCAGGAGGGCGCGATCTTCTCGATCCTCTACGCCACGTGGCAGGTCGTCGGGCGCCTCAGCGCGGGTGACACCTCGAACGCGGCGATCCGGGGTCGCGCGATCGTGAGTCTCGAGCACACCCTTCGCCTGCCGAGCGAGCAATGGACCCAGCACGTCGCGCTGCACAGCCATCTGATCATCAAGGCGGCGAACTGGTACTACATCGCCGGTCACACGCCGGCGCTCGGGATCTTCCTGGTCTGGCTCTACCTCCGGCACCGGCCGGACTTCGCCCGCTGGCTGACCGCGCTGGCCCTCGGCACCATCGTCGGCGAGCTCATCCAGCTGTACCCGGTGGCACCGCCCCGCTTCGCGGTGGCCGGCATCGTCGACACCATGCGCCTGTACGGGCCGCGGGTCTACTCCGACGACGGCGCCGGATTCGCCCCGCAGTTGGCGGCGATGCCCTCCCTGCACTGCGTCTGGGCGATCACCGCCGGCGCGGCCGTCTTCTGCGTCGTGAAGAGCCGGTGGCGGTGGATCGGCCCGGCGCACGCGGTGGCCACCGTGCTCGTGGTCGTGGTCACCGGCAACCACTACTGGCTGGACGCGGTCGCCGCGATCCCGCTGGTGCTGCTCGGCCTCGCGGTCGCCGACACGACCGCCGCTCTGTGGCGGCGGCGCAGACTCCGCGAGACGGCCGAAGCTCCCTCCGCCGCTTAAGCCGAGCGATCACGGGCTCGTGGGTTGCCGCCGCTTCCATCGGCAGTCGATCAGACGGTCCAGCCGGCGTCGATTTCGTCGGGGAATGCCGTCATCCAGTAGTCGGGCAGGACGTCCCTGAGCGTCTTCCACACGACGAGGGTCAGGTCGCTGCGATCGGCCACGGCCACCAGGACGCCCGGGCCATGGACGGCGAGCCGCTCCCGGCAGACACCGCAGGGGCTCAGAACGACGGTACGGCCGCCCGCCTGCCGATGCAGACAGACGGACGCGACGATGCGCTGGTTCAAGCGGAAGGCCCCGCAGTACGGCTCGATCTCGTGGCAGACCTCGACCGAGGCATTCATGGCGTCCGGCGCGGTGCCGGTGAGAATCGTCCCATCACCGAGCAGCATCGCCGCCGCACCGCGATCCCCGCCATCGGGAAAGCGCGAGTCGATCAAAGCCCGGCACGAGGCCACGGTCGCCGCGAGGGCACTCTCCTCCACCCGGCCACGGTACCCGCGCACTTTCCGGGATCGGCCGGGAATTGCCGCGCGCCGGCCGAGGACGCCGCTTCCTTGCTGGCCGAGGCCGGCGAGGTGCTCGACGAGCTCGAGTCGCTGATCCGGCGGATCAACGCCGCCATTCTGGTCGAGGGTGGCACCCTCACTGATGCGCTCGCCCGCCGCGATGTCCTGCCGGCGCTGCCGGTGGCCGACCTGCGACGCCAGGCCGACGACCTCGCCCGGCAGCTACGCGAGGTCGACACGCGGGCAAACCGGCTCCCTTCCTGGCGCGCCGAGGGCAGGCGCAGGGTTCGACTCCCTGGCTTACGTCGGATGCCCAGCACGGCGCACAGGTGACGGCGCACCGGGCACGGCAAACCACCAGGTGCGGATCCACGACGGTGAGGGTGGGATTGGGGAACTCCGCGCTCAAAATTCTGTGGTGTGGCGTCGGATCTGGGAGGCGTCGTTCGTAGAACAGGTGAGAGGTGGCCGGCGCGGCCGCCGGGACAAGGGAGTCATGGGATGACGCAGTACCTGATCTCGTTCAATGACGGCGCTATGGACCACATCCCGGACGAGGACTTTGCCGACGTGGGCAAGGCCTCGCACGCGGTGGTCGAGGAGGCCATCAGCGCCGGCGTGTGGGTGTACGGGGCCGGGCTGCTGCGGCAGAGGGCGAGCGTCGTGGGCACGGACGGGATGGTGACCGACGGCCCGTTCCCGGAGACCAAGGAGGTCGTCGGCGGGTTCTCGGTCGTCGAGGTGGCCTCGCGCGAGGAGGCGCTGGCGTGGGCCGCCAAGATGGCCGTCGCCTGCCGGTGCGCGCAGGAGGTCCGGGACATCATGCCCGATCCCGAGACGGACGAGATGCTCCGGCGGGCCGGGTCATAGCTCGTCGGTGGCTACCTCGCGCAGGGCGAGGGTCAGCTCGACGTCCGCGGTGACGGTGATGGTGAAGCCGGACCACGGGTCGCCAGGCAGGCGGTCGCCGGTGCCGGTGGTGATCGCGTCGACGGTGACACTGGGTGGCAGGTCGTCGGTCGTGCGGCCCTGGTCGTAGTCGAGACGGTTGCCGGTCAGGCGGTACGTGCCGGCGGCCACGGTCAGCTCGAACCGGTCGCCGGGCACGGGCAGCTCGGCGAAGTGGGAGAGGCGGACCGTCGCCGAGCGTTGCAGCACGTACGCCTCCAGCAGGGGACTGAATCCGTCAATCGCCGTCGGGTCCGCGTACACGGAAAGGGGTGGTTTGGCCTTTGCCGTGCCGACGACTCGCCCGGAGACTCGGCAGAGGGTGGGGGAGAGGTCGATCTCGGTCGCGGAGGACGGGGCGGACGCGACGACGATCGCCGGGCGGCGGATGCGGACCAGCAGCGTGCCGGGCAGGTCGAGGACGGGCAGGTCGAAGACGCCGTCCGGGCCGGTCTCCGCGGACGCCACGAAACGGGGGCCGTCCAGCAGGACGACGTCGGCCTCGGTGGGCGGCGTGCCGTTGAGGCTCAGCGTGCGTTTCACCAGATGTAGGCGAAGTCGGGGTACTGCTGGATCAGGGTTTCGCGGATCGCCTTCGGGAGCGCGTCGGCCTTGCCGCCGTCCTTGACCGACTGCACCCGCGGCGGTTCGACCGGTGAGGCGAAGGTCCATTCCACATCAAGGGCCACGAATGCCACCGTACGGTAGTCGCGGATCAGGAATGTGGTGAAGTGCGCCCGGGACACGACCGAGGTGGCCCCGGCGGCGAACTGGGCGCGCACCTTCGCCATCACCGGGGCCGGATGGTCGAGCATGGTGGTGGAGTCGTCGGTCCGGATCGAGGCGAACCCCGCCTCGTAATACGGATTTTTAGGGTCCTTGGAGTCGGTGTTGTACTGCGGGTCGTCCGGGTCGGTGGTCAGCTTGTAGGGCCGGCGCGACGAGGTCGTGATGCTGTCGTCGACGTGTATCTCGCCGAGCACCGGGTGCTGGGCGACGATCTCCCGCCAGATGAACTGCAGCCAGTGGCTCTCGTTGGCCAGCCCGCCCTCGTACTTGAGGGTGAATCCGTCGGTGACGTGGTCCTTGGCGGTGAACTCGGCGCCGGTGTGCACGGAGACGACCCCGCCGGGCACCGCGAACGTCAGCGCCTCGGTGCCGGGCGCGTTCAGGGTCGTCCCGGCCCGGGGTACGGCCTTCGGCGGGGCGTTGAGCAGGAACAGCGCGTACCGCAACTCGTCGGAACTGAAGTCGTCGGCGATGTCGTCGGCGAGCTCGACGCCGTACAGGGTCTTGTATGTGGTCTTGAGGGTGGTCAGCGCGGCCGGATCGCGGTCGAACGGGATGAGCGTCGCGTAGACGGCCTCCTCGTCGGTGCCCCAGCCCGCCATGGCCGCGTGCAGCCTTTTCGCGGCGGCGTCGAACCCGGCGGCGTCGGCCGGTTTGCCCGGACCGACCTTCGCGTCCGAGCCGGCCCGGATCAGCTCCAGTGCCAGGTCCAGCTCGCTGCCGCTCATCTCGTCGCGCAGGTCCGCTTCAAGATCATTTCCATACGTACGGCGGTACTCCGCCGTCAATGCGGTGACGGCGGCGGCGTCCCGATTCAGATGCTGGAGCGCGACGAAGATCGCCTCCTCGTCGGTGCCCCAGCCCGCCATCGCCTCGTGCACCTGCTCGGCGATCGCCTTCGTGTCGGGCGCGGGCAGCGCGCTGAGCTGGACCGCCTGCCCGCGCGTGCCGCCGAGGAGGCGCTGGACGGCCTGGTTGCCGCCCGCCGCGCCGAGCGTGGCCGCGACCCGGTTGGCCTCCACCTCGGACGCGTCGCTCTCCCGGCTGACCGTGCCGGTCGGGCCGGCCGTACCGGTGCTCTGCTGGACGACGTGGGTCAGTTCGTGCGCCAGCAGTTCCCGGCTCGGCGAGGGACCGGCCAAATGAATGTCGGTGCCACTGGTCACGGCTTCCGCGTTCGCCACCCGGTTGAGCTGCTCGGCCCGGGCGCCGGTGTGCACGCGCACGGCCGAGAAGTCGGCGCCGAAGCCGGCCTCCATCTGCTCCCGCACGCCGGTCGGGAGTGGACTGCCGGCGCCCTGCCCGGCACGCAGCAACCGCATCACCGCCGCGTTGCCGACCGGTGCCTGGTACTGCTCGCGCTGCTCGGCCTCGGCCGTCGGCGAGACGCTCCGCTGCAGCCGGTGAGCCCCCACCCAGCGGCTCGTCATACCGCCGAGTCTCCCCGGCCGCCCGACCCGCGGCAAGGGACTACCGGTCGGCGCCGACTGTCAGATAATCAGTCCTCCATCAACGCGGTCAGGTTTTGCAGGCTGCTGACAAGGGCGCCGGTGTAGCCGAAGATGCGGGCGCACCACTTGGCCACCGCCGCGATGATCTGCGCGGTGACCACGGGGATGGTGATGATGGCGAGCGCCTCGGCGGCCCACACGATCACCCTCGCCACCAGGTCGCAGATCAGGTCGCGGACGATGTCCCGGGTGAACTGGACCAGGTTGCCCGCCGCCTGGGTGGCCGCCGACATGGTGTCGGCCAGCACGGCCAGGCCACCGAGACCGTCCACGTTGTTGGTCATCATCGACCGGTACGACTCGGCGGCGCCACCGCCCCAGTCGGGCAGGTCGGCGGCGAGGCTCGACCGGAGATCCTCGGCCATGGTCTGGAGCGCGCCGGCCATGTTGAGCCACGTCTGCGCGTGCGCCGCGACCTTGTCGGGCATGCCGGCCAGCTTGTCGAGCACCTCGCGCAGCGGCTCGAAGTGCTCCATCACCCAGCCCAGCCCGTTGGCCAGCAGCGCGCTGAAGGGGTCGATCACGGTCGCCGCGGCGTCGCCCACGAGCGAGCCGCCGGCCAGAACGCCGTCGACCCAGCCGCCGCCCTGCACGGACTGGCGGAGACCCTGGAAGCCGTCGGCGAGCGAGACGCCGGTGTACGCGGTGCGGGTGGTCGTCGACATCGCCACCAGGGAAGAGTTCGTCACCATGGTCGGCCCGGTCCGCCGGCCGACCGGATCATGCCCTGCGCGCCACCGTCGACGGCGTCATAGTCGCGACCGGTGGATTCGAGCGCCTCGGCCAGCAGCTGAAGGTTCTCCTCGGCGTACGCGTAAAGCTGGTCCTGGCCGCCGTGCCGGCGCTCGAGGATCGCCGAGATCCACCCGCACAGCAGGCCGTACGCGCTGTCGTCCTGCGAGATCGCGCCGCTCGCACCCTTGATCGCCGCAAGCTGGTCGCGCACCGCCCGCACGTTGGCGGCGTGCCGGAACAGCTGCGACGAGTCCACCTGAAAGGCATCCGACACCTCAGTGCCCCCTCTCACCCCGCTCGTCCTCGTCGGCCGCCGCCCGGTCGGGACGCTCCAGCGCCTGGCGCATCCGGTCGGCGGTGGTGCGCGCCGAGAGCGAGTCGGGTCCCATCGTCTCGACCGCGATGTCGTGCGCCCGGTCGGCGGCCTTCGCCCGGGCGTCACGGAGCGCGCTCATCACCGCCCGCGCCACCACCGCCGGCTCGACACGGTGGATACGGTCGGTCAGCTCCAGCCCGACCAGCACACCGGCCGAGTCGATGGTGACCTCGGCCAGGCCGTTGCCGTCCCGCGCCGTGACCCGCAGCCGCTCCATCCGCTCGCTCATGGCGGCGGCCCGCGCCGCCATCCGGTCGACGTTTTCCTTCCACGAGCGGAGGTACTCGCGGGACGCATCCGGGTCCAGGAACGCCTGGGTATCGGAAACCTCGGGCATGTGCCGGAGTGTAACAACGACAAGCACAAATGGATCACGCTGCGAGAACGACCACCCGGGCATCGACGTTGATGACGTGCCCGTCGCGAGGGTGCGACCCCCTGCAGGTCGCCGGCGGCCGTGGGACGCGCACGCTGGCGATAGTCGGCGAGTCCGGCTCGCCCGTGCTGGAACGTCTCGCGGGCGTGACCCCTCGCCCTGTTCCACGTTGCCCGGCCGCGCACCCCGGCCCCGGCACCCCCCGGCGGCGGGCGGTTCGTCGTCGCCGTGACCGCGGGGTCTCGGGGTCAACGTCTGCCTCCATCGATGTCGGCAACGACCCTGTCGCCGCGGCGCTACCCGCCCGCCCCGCGTCAGGAGGGGGCGATCACCAGGTCTTCGGTGGGAAGGGTCTGGCAGGCGAGGCGCCAGCCGGCGGCCAGTTCGTCGGCCGAGAACATTCCTCGGGTGTCGGTCTCGTAGGCGCCGGAGAGGACGCGTACGCGGCAGGTTCCGCATGCGCCCTCGCCGCAGGACTGCGGCAGGTCGACGCCGGCCGCGTTGGCGGCGTCGAGGACCGACTGACCCGGGTGGCAGGGGAAGGCCGGGTCGCCGTTCGCCAGGCCGATGGTGAACTCGGTGACTCCGGCCGCCGTGGCGGCTACGGCGATGGCGTGCGCCTTCTCCCGGCGGGTCTCCTTGCTGCGGCCGGAGACGAACGCCTCGGTGTGGATCGCCTCGCGGGGCACCCGCAGTTCCGTCAGATGGCCGATCAGATCCTGCATCATCGGCGCCGGGCCGCAGAGATGGACGCGGGTGGCCGGCCCGGCGTACGGCCGCAGCATGTCGACGCCGATCCGCCCCTGCCGGCCCGTCACGACTATCGACACCTCCAGCCCGGGCAGCCGGGACCGCAGGGCCTCGATCTCCGGCCGGAACACCACCTCGTCGTCGGCCCGGTAGCTGGCCAGCAGGACGATCCGGCCGGTGTGGCCGGCGTCGGCCGCCGCCACCAGCACGCTCATCAGCGGAGTGATCCCGACGCCGCCGGCGATCATCAGCAGCAGCGTCTCCGCCGCGACAGCGCCGGGATCCCAGGTGAACTCGCCGTGCGGGCCGCTCACCCGCAGCGCGTGACCGGACTCGAGCTCGTCGTTCAGGTAGCCGGAGCCGAGGCCGTCCGGCTCGTGCTTCACGGCGATCTCGACGAAGTCAGTCTCGCCGGGCCCGCTGCAGATCGAGTACGAGCGTTCGATCGGCTCGACCGCGACGGGCAGCTCGACCTTCAGGTACTGCCCGGCGGCGAACGAGAACGGCATCGCGCCCCCGTCGAGCGGTTCGAAGCGGATCCGCCGGACCGTCGGGGTCAGCGCCTCGATCCCGGCCACCCGAAGGTAGCCCTGCCATCCGGTGTTCCGGTCCCGGGGCGGAGCACCGGCCCGGATCGCCCGCCACATCGTCCCGAGCTGCCGGGGCTTGAGCACCGCGTTCGCCGCCATCAAACCGCCGGCCAGCGCGCCGACGACGCCGGAACCCCAGGCATCCTGGCCGGCAACGAACAAACCCTTCACCGGCGTACGGCATCCCGCGCGCGCCGAACGCAGCCGTTGCGGAGTGGCGGCGAGGCCGTAGAAGGAGCCCATGACGCTGTTCTGGTAGGTCTCGAACGACAGCGGGGTCGCGAGCTCGGCGAACGCGATCGCCGACCGGAAGCCGGGCCATCGGTCCTCCAGGCGGGCGATCAGACGTTCGGTCAGTTCGTTCTTCAGCTTGTGATAACTGTCAGGCCGATCCTCCTCGGGAATCCCGCGCCACTGGTCGACCACCCGGGGATCGACGAGCTCCAGCGCCTCCACCGTGTGGTAGCGGGCGGCCGGGTTGTTGAGCGAGGCGAACGAGACGTACAACGTGCCCTCGCCGGGCGGGCGGTGGAAGCCCTCGTGGTCGTCGAGGTCCGGCATGAGCCAGTGGTTCTCGCCGCGCAGCCCGAACTCGGCCGGTGACCGGCTCATCCCGAGGAAGAGCATGACCGCCGATGGTTCCTCCGGCAGGTCCGCCAACTCCTGGCTCTTTCCGATCAGCGCGTACGTGTTGCGCACGCCGGCCGCCGACACGACGGTGTCGGTCCGCACGTGGTAACGACGGCCGGTGGCGGTGTCCTCGACGTCGACCCCGGCCACCCGGCCCCGCTCGACGACCACGTCGTTCACTCGTTGCCGGGGGCGCATTTCCACGCCGTACGTGCGAAGAATCTCGAGAACGATCCGGCCGAGCTCCTTCGGCCCGCCCACGGGATGCGCCGTTCCCTCCATGAAGAAGGTCAGCGGGACCGCGGCGTGATAGCCGAACGCGCTCGAGGCCGGCGGAATGCCGTACAGACCCCATCGCGCGGCCAGAACGGCCTGCAGACGCGGGTCGCGAACGCTGCGGATGACCTGTTCCCGGAGCGTCCGGTAGGCCGACGGAAAGAGCCGCCGGACAATCGGAAAACCTGATTTCCGTACGCCCGCGGGGAACGACGCGAAGACATTGCGCGCGGCGAGCCCGGTCATGGCCCGGCGCGTGGTTCGCAGGAAGGCGTCGACGTTCTCCGACTCGTCCGGGAACTGTTCGGCGAGGCGCGACCGGAACCGTTCCTTCGTGGCCGGGACGGCGAAGTCGAAATCCGGGAAGTGCAGGACGTCGTAATCGTCCGGCAGCGGCGAGAGCTGCACGCGCCCGTCCGTCATGAACTCGAGGAACGGGCCGGCGTTCGCGCTGATGTAGTGCAGCCCGGTGCCGAACTGGAACCGCCCGGCCCGGGAGAACTCGTGCGTCATCCCGCCCAGCGTGTAGTGCTGTTCGAGGACGAGAACCCGTTTCCCGCCGAACTGCGCGATCGCCCGGGCCGCGGCGAGACCGCCCATTCCCGACCCGATCACGACAACATCGGCTTCCTCGTGCGCGACCATCCCGACCCCCTGGTTGACCGTCCGGCGCGGCCAGCGTGGCGGAGCGGACTTGACGCCGACGGAACGATCCGGGAACCCGTGCGCGGAGTGCCGCGCGATCGCGTCCAGTCCCCCTTCCGTACGCCTTGGAAGGGTGGGGGAATGACTGACACAACACCGACAATCGTGCTGGTGCACGGCGCCTTCGCCGACGGCAGCGGCTTCCTCCCGATCGCTCAACGGCTCCTCGCGGACGGCTATCCGGTGGTCGCCGCTCCGAACCCGCTGCGGGGGCTCTCCTCGGACGCGGCTCAGGTCCGGGCCCTGCTGGACAGCATCGAGGGGCCGATCGTGCTGGTCGGCCACTCGTACGGCGGCGCCGTCATCTCCACCGCGGCGACCGGGCATCCCGGCGTGAAGGCGCTGGTCTACCTGGCCGCGTTCGTGCCGGAGCAGGGGGAGAGCGCCCAGTCCCTGGTCGAGAAGTTCCCCGGCAGCACCGTGGGGGAGTCCGTCAAGCCGGTGCCGCTGCCCGGCGGGCAGGTCGACCTCTACATCGACCCGCGGGTGTTCCACCAGAACTTCGCGGCCGACGTCTCCCCCGAGGAGGCCACTCTCTTCGCGATCACGCAGCGCCCGGCCACCGGCGCGGCCCTCGGCGAGGCCGCCGCCGGCCCGCTGGCCTGGCAGACGATCCCGAGCTACAACCTGATCAGCGGCGCCGACCGGATCATCCCGCCGGCCGCGCAGGAGTTCATGGCCCAGCGCTCCGGAGCGACGGCCCAGGTGGTCGAGGACGCGTCGCATCTGGTCTTCGTCTCGCGCCCGGGCGCGACGGTGGCCCTCATCGAGAAGGCGGCGAAGGACCATGCGTAACAGCGAGATGCACAAGAGCGAGAGCGCCATGCGGTGGGGCCTGTGGATCCACATCTTCTGGTACGTCGTCGCGAACGTGGCTCAGGTCATCGTGTGGTGGCTGGTCACTCCGGACATCTTCTTCTGGCCATTGTGGTCGATCCTGGGCTGGGGCATCGGGCTGGTGGCGCACATCTGGGCCGTGCGTGCCGTGCTCAGCACGCGGACGGCGTAGTCAGAGCAGTTCCTCCTACCTCGCGCTGCCGGCCGCGAGCACCGCGTGCACGGAGGAGACCGCGCTCGCCCCCTCGCCGACCGCGGTGGCCACCCGCTTCGTCGAGCCCGACCGGAGGTCACCGACCGCGAACACGCGGGGCGCGCTGGTCTGATAGGGCGGCGACGCGGTGCGGACGAAGCCGTCGGAGTCCGTGTCCACGCCGGTCAGCCACTCGGAGGCCGGAACGGCGCCGATGGAGCAGAACAGCGCGTGACAGTCCAGGCGGCTCCGGCCGGTGGCTTGCTCGACGACGACAGAGCTGAGCCGGTGGTCGCCGTCGAGGGCGCGGACGGTGGCGCCGGCGTACAGGCGGATCCGGGGGTGTACGCGGATGCGGTCGATCAGATAGGACGACATCCCCGCCTCGAGACCGGCGCCCCGGATGATCAGGTTGACCGTCGCGCCGTGGGCGGCGAGCGACAGGGCCGCCTGCCCGGCCGAGTTCGCTCCGCCGACGACCGCGACCGGCCGGTTCTCGTACGCCCGGACGTCCAGCTCGGTCGCCGCGTACCGGATGCAGCCCGCCTTTTCGAAGGCCGCCCATCGCGGGAGGTCGAGGCGCCGGTAGTGCGCGCCGGTGGCGGCGATCACGGCCCGGGACTCGATCCGCGATCCGTCGGCCAGCAGCACGGCCGGACGGTCCGGGTCGGACAGGTCGAGGCCGGCGACCGGGCACGGCGAGAAGATCCGTACGCCGAACTTGAGCGCCTGCGCCATGGCCAGCCGCGTCAGGTGCTCGCCGCTGACGCCCTGCGGAAAGCCGAGGTAGTTCTCGATCCGCGAGCTCTTCGCGGCCTGACCGCCGAGCCCGCTGCGGTCGAGCAGCACGGTGGCGAGACCCTCGGACGCGCCGTAGACCGCCGCGGCCAGGCCGGCCGGCCCGGCACCCACGACGACCAGGTCGGGCGGCCCGTCGCCGGCTCGGTAGGTGAGCCCCAACGCCCCGGCGACCGTTGCCGGCGTCGCGCGCCGCAGCACGGCGCCGTTGACGAGCGCGGCCGGCAGGTCGCCCGCGCCGACGCCGGCCGACCTCATCAGCTCGTTCCCGGGCGGTGACGCCGCATCGAGCCAGGCGTGCGGCAGGTACAGCTGGGTGACGTAGGTACGCAGGCCCAGCGTCTCCGCGGCGTCCGGCCGTCCGATGATCCGCAGGGCACTTCCGGCGGCCGCGCGGATCACGTCCCGGCGTACGCGGAAAGCTTCGAGCAGGACGTCGGCGAGGTCGGCGTGCTCGGCGATGGCCCGGCGCAACGTGGCCGGACCGATCCGGACGAGATCGCCGGCCGACACCACCCGGGCGGTCAGATAGACGTGCTGGCCGGTGAGCAGGTTGAGCTCGCCCAGGAAGTCGCCCGGGAACCCCCGATAGATCAACCGCTCCGGCTCGGCCGGCGTCGCGTCCCGGACGATGTCGACGGTCGCCGTGCCGAGCAGGAAGAAGTCGTACGAGTCGTCGCCCGGCGTGTACAGCTGCTGCCCGGCCTCGGCCCACTCCGGCTCGCCGTACCCGGCCAGCCGGCCGAACTGCTCGGCGCTCAGAACCGGTCCGCTCGGCGCGTCGTCATCCACCCGCCGGATCCTTCCCGTCGGCACTGAAGTCCGACTGGACGCGTGCTGAACGACCTGCTCGTACGCCACAATCGGCGCAGCGGCTGTCACCGCGAGACCCGGGAGGGCGGCATGGGCGTGGCCGGCGCCGACCCACTCGTCGGGCTGCCCTTCCTCGACCGGGTCGGCCATCGCCCGGATCCCCAGCGCAGGGCCCTCGACGTGGCGTTCGGGGCGGCCGAGGGCGAGCCGCCCGACCTCTTCCTGATCGGCCTGGCCACCCTCGGGGTGATCACCGAACGGCGGGCGCAGACGCCGCTCCTGCTCCTGGTCGACGACGCGCACTGGCTCGATCGGTCGTCGGCCGAGGTGCTGGCGTTCGTGGCGCGGCGGCTCGAGATGGAGCCGGTGATCCTGCTGTTCGCGGTTCGCGACGGTGTGCCCAGTGTTTTCGACGAGACCGGCCTGCCCGATCTCACCCTCACCCGGCTCGACGACGACGCGTCCCGGTCGCTCATCGGCGCGCACGCGGCCGGCCTGCCCGAGGACCTGAAGGCGCGGATCCTCGCCGAGGCGGCCGGCAATCCGCTGGCCCTGATCGAGCTGCCGGCCGCGGCGGGCAATCTCGAGGTGACCCGGTCCTGGGAGCCGCTGCCGCTGACGATCCGGCTCGAGACGGCGTTCGCGACCAGGCTCGTCGCTCTCGACGCCGACGCCCGGGCGCTGGTGCTGCTGGCGGCCCTCGGCGACGGCACGCTCGCGGAGCTGAGCAGCGCGGCCGAGGAACTCCTCGGCCTGCGGTTCGACCCCGGCCAGTGGTCGGCGGCCGCCTCGGCCGGCCTCGGCACGCTCGATGACGACAGGTTCCGGTTCCGGCACCCGCTGGTCCGGTCGGCCGTCCACCAGGCGGCGACCGGCGAGCAGCGACGGATGGCGCATGCCGCGCTCGCCCGCGCGCTGGCCGGCGACCCGGACCGGGCCGTCTGGCATCGGGCGGCGGCCACGCCCGGGCCGGACGAGGAGATAGCCGCGGCGCTCGACGCCCTGGCCGCCCGGGCGGCGGACCGTGGCGGCCTCGACATCGCGTTCTCCGCATTGGAGCGGGCCGCCGGGCTCACCACCGATCCGTCGCTTCTCGCGTTGCGGCTCGCGCGGGCGGGCAATCTCGCGAACCAACTCGGCCGCTCGGCCGAGGCGGTGCGGCTGCTCCGGGCGGCGCTGCGGGACGGACGACTCCCGGCCAACCAGGCGGCGATGGCCGCGTTCGATCTCGAGACCCTCACCATGGCCTGGTCCGGCGCCTCGACAATTCGGCACTTCGCGCGTATCGCCGAGGAGCTCGCCGACCGCGGGGAGGGCCGGCGAGCCCTCGAAGCCCTCGCGGCGGTGTCGGTCCGTGCCTACTGGGACCAGCTCGACGACGGGACGAGGCGGCACGTATCGGCCTTCGTCGCACGACTCGACGTCCCGGCCGACGACCCGCAGCGCTTGGCGGCGCTCGGGCTCATCGATCCGATCCACCGCGGCCCGGAGGTCATCGCGCGGGTCGCGCGGATGTCGCCGGCGGGTCTGTCCGATCCGGACGAGTCGATGGCGGCCGGCCGGGCCGCGATGGCCGTGTGGGCGGACAACCTCGCGCTTCCGTTCCTGCGGTCGGCGGTGGCGGGATACCGCTCCGACGGCCGGCTGGCGCGGCTCGCCCAGGCCCTCATGTACGCGGCGTGGACCAACGTGAACTGCGGCGCGGTTCGGCACGCGATCACCAATGCGGCCGAGGCGGCACGGCTCGCCTCCGAAGCCCGCCAGGTCCGTTTCGGGCGGGCCGCGAGCCTGGCCCAGGCCATCGCCGTGGCCGAGCTCGGCGAGGGGGAGACCGCCGAGGAGCTGATCGCCGACGCCGAGGCGGCGCTGGTGCCGCTGGGCGCCAACCCGCAGCTCTCGCTGATCGCGTTCGCGCGCGGCCGGGCCGCCCTCGCCGCCGATCTGCCCGGCGAGGCGTACCACCATCTGGTTCGCATCTACGATCCCGCGGACCCTTCCCATCAGCCGTACGTCGGGGGCTGGGCATTCGCCGACCTGGTGGACGCGGCCGTACGCGGCGACGGCGATCTCGACCTGGTTCGCGCGCTGCTGAGCGACTGGGGGAAGACCGCGGCCGCCATGGGCGCTCCGCACCTCGAAGTTCAGGTCGCCTATGCGGCGGCGCTGCTGGCCGAGAGCGCGACGGCCGAGGAGCAATTCCGGGCCGTGCTGACGTCGAGCGCCGCGGACTGGCCCTTCTACTCCGCCCGCGCGCGGCTCGCGTACGGAAGCTGGCTTCGCCGCCACCGGCGGGGTGCGGAATCGCGCACACCGCTGCGCGAGGCGGCCCGGATCTTCGACGCCCTCGGCCAGCTGTGCTTCGCCGAACGGGCGCGCCGCGAGCTGCGCGCGTCCGGCGAGCGTGCGCGCCGTCGCGTTCCCGAGGCATGGACCCAGTTGAGTCCCCAGGAGCTCCAGATCGCCCAGCTGGCCGGCGAAGGCCTTTCGAACCGGGACATCGGCGAGCGGCTCTACCTGTCCCATCGGACGGTGAGCACGCACCTGCACCGGCTGTTCCCGAAGCTCGGCATCACCTCCCGCGCCCAGCTCCGCGACGCCCTCGATCCGCCGCGCGGCTGGTAGCGCATCACCGTCAAACGACGTACACGATGATGTGGATTGGTAGTTAGGTTCGATCCGTGCTGAACCGTCCGGCCCCTGAGCCGCACATCTCCGCCGACGGCTGGGGCGCGCCGCACGAGATCGTCGGCCGGGACGGGGCACCGGAAACGGTCGCCGGCTGGCAGGCGGTGACCGCCGCGCTCCTGGCCAGCCAATGCTGCGCGTTCCATCGCAATGTCGAGATCTCGGCACGCTATGCCTGGCTCTACACGCTGCTTCCGGCCTGCTTCAAATGGGCCGGCATGGCCGCGATCGCCTCACACCACGTCCGGCTCGCCCTCTTCCCACTCCGCCTGGACGCCGACCGCACCGGCTACGTCGACATCCCACACAGCCTGAGCCGGCGGCGGCTGCTGCTCACGCAGGACGTGAACACCGTCCGGGAGACGAACAACGCCATCTTCAACGACATCTTCTGGACGCATCTCGCCTACGTCACCGCCGAGGACGGGGTCGCCCGGCTGCGCACGCTGCTGCGATCGGAGCCTCAGTACGCTCCGGTCCTCGCCGGCTTCGAGGCGATCGACGAAGGACGCCGCCTGCTGGAGGACTCAGCCGCGTCGGGCGGCGACCTGATCTGGGCCGGCAACGTCCAGCTCCTCCAACACGAGCAGCACAACCTGGTGCAACCCCAGTTCGACCGCCTCTCGTGCGCATTCGCCCGGCTGGTCTCGATCGGCGCGGCGACGAGCTTCGAGGTGCACGGCCTGCGGCGCGAGATCCAGTACTTCACATCCTTCTATCTCTACTCGGTCATCCACGCGGTCCCGCACGGCCTGCGCGCGCAACCGTGGCCGAGGATCACCCGCTACGACGATCGCTGGCGCTGGCTCGTCACCAGCGTCGTTCCCCGCTTCCGGAGGTTCGATACCGACACGAACCTGATCGATGGGTGCATGCGGCGCATCCTGGCCGAGGCGCGCGCCTTCGCCTTGACCCCGTGCGTGCTCCGGTCGGCGCCTCGGAGTTCTGCTCGCCGGCGAACCCGCAGGTAGGATCGAGCTCGTGCGGCGACCGGCCGTGAACCGACGATGACTCGGGTCGCATGGTGGTACGACCACGAGAGCGGGCTGCCGTGAGCATCCATTTGTCGAGGGGCGGCGCGCTGCGGCGGGTCGTGCTCAGTTGCGACGTGGCGGGATGCCCGATCCAGTTGGAGCCGCCGGCCACCGAGGCGTGGCGCAACGACGCGGACGCCCGCACCTGGGCCCGCGAGCACGCTGTCGGCTGGACGTCGGACCCGATTCGCCAGACTGACTACTGTCCGGGACATGCCCAGTTCAGCACGGCCCCGGCCGCCGGCGTCGCCCCGCCCCGGCCGACGGCCTCCGTTCGAGACCGTTCCGGCAATCCGCTCCACCGCGACGAGTACGCCGACCATTTGCGGGGACTGCTCGTCGACGCCGACCGGTCCGGGGGCCGGCCGCTGACGCTGTCGGCGGCTCAAGCCGCGGTCGCGGCCCGGCTGCTGGACGAGCTGGCGGGCGTGTATCGCGGGGAAGGCCTGGGGGCGCTGGCCCAGGAACTTTCCGCACTGCTCGACGGCCGGGACTGACGGTCGTTTCACCGCACGGGCCCGGCTCAGGCCCAGGCTCAGTGCCCGGTGGGCGGGATGAGCGAGGAATGGCCTTTCTGCTCGTCGCGTTTCAGGCGCTTCGCGGTCTGCTTCTCCTTTATCGTCTTGCCCTTTTTCTTGACGTTCGCCTTGCTGTTCGAGTCCTTGGACATGATCGAACCTCCGTTGCCGGGCCCGCCGACGATGTCGGCGAACTGATCCGCCAACGACCCTACGCCTGATCGGCGCCGCCTCCGGGGTGCCGGTATCCCACCTTGAGCTGCACAAACGACATATCAGCGGGTACGTCCCGGCGCCGCGGAGGGGGTCAGCTCTGCCGGGCGTGTGCGTGGCTCGTCGCCCAGTCGAGGGCGTAGTCGGCCACCTGCTCCCAGCCGGGCTCGACGCCGGTGAAGTGGGAGCGCTCGGGGAACTCGTAATAGTCGGTCAGCGCCTCGGAGTTGCGGTATTTCTTGGCGTTCGAGCGGATCACCGCGGGCGGCATCAGGTGATCCTTGCCGCCGGCGATGAACAGCAGCGGGGCGCGGTCATCCAGGTCGTAGTCGACCCAGGTCTCCTGGTGGCCAGGCTTCCAGTTCGCGATCAGGCCGTACGCCCACACCCAGTTGCCCGGCGCCGGAATGTGGAGACGGTCGTACGCCGCGTCGGACTCCTCCCGGCTGACCGTGTTGGCGAACGCCCAGTGGAACTGCTCCTTGGTGAAGCCCACGGCCCGGTGCCGGTTGGCCGGGTTCTTGAGGACCGGGAACAGGGACCGGATCTGAGACGGCGGGTTCACCCGTACGCCCTCGGGCGGCGCGGTGTCGATGGTCACCGCCGCGGCGCCCAGCCCGCGGTTGACCAGGAGCTGGGTGAAGGTCCCGCCGAACGAATGGCCCATGATGATCGGCGGGCGGTCATCCAAAGTCCGTGGATAAGTACGATGGCCGGCTTCTGCTCGCTCATGGTCTTACCTCCTCGTCGAGGAGACCGAGTCACCGCGGCGATCCGTGACATCTCCTCGGGCCCGTCCGTCCTACTGGCGTGCCATGGCGATGCGGAATCGTTCCTCGGGGTCGATGGCGTGCCCGTGGTCGTCGTCGCCCAGGTCGATTCGTACCCCGTTGATCCGGCCGGTGAAGCGACTGCTCGCGGCGGTGTAGCCGGACGTGACCGTGGTGCCGGACTCGTAGCCGATGTCGGTCGTCTCGTCGGCGGAGAAGATCATTGGCTGAGTGGCCTCGACCCGGCCGCGGCCGACGGGGGCGTCGTCGTGATAGAGGGTGACGTCGCCGCCCTTGCCCAGCCCACCGCCGTCGTAGGCGAACGCCATCCGTACCTGATGCCGCCCGGCGGGGAGGACGACGTCGGCCTCGGTGACGAACTCCCGGATGCCGAGAAGGTTGTAGACGAACCTGACCTTGCCGTTGTCGACGTACAGGCACCAGCCGCCGAATCGCCCGCCCTGCGCGATGATCACGCCGTCGACGCCGTCGGCCGGTGCCACGACGTCGGCGGTGACGGTGAACGATTTGTTCTTGATGCTGACGACGCTGTTCTCCGACAGCCGGCCCATTCCGGGATAGAACAACTGCGAGTTCCCCCGTACGAGCGTCGGCCGGCCGGCCATGCCCGGGTCGAGCCGCTCGGACGTGCGGTCGTCGAGGGGCAGCGCGCCGTACTTCGTGGCCTCCATGAGCCAGAGCCGCTGCAACTTGGCCAGCAGGTCGGGCATCTTCCCGGCCAGGTTGTCGGCCTGGCTGTAGTCGCCGGTTCCGTCGTACAGCTCCCACACGTCGTCGTCGAAGGCCGGGAGATCGCCGCCAACCATGATCCATGGAGTACGGTGCTTGGTCACCGCGCTCCAGCCGCGGTAGTAGATTCCGCGATTGCCGAACATCTCGAAGTACTGCAGGTCGTGCCGCTCGTGGGCGCTCCCGTCGGCGAACGTGTAGAGCATGCTGGTGCCCTCGATGGGCGACTGCTGCACACCGTTGACCGACACCGGCTCCGGCAGTCCGGCCGCTTCCAGGATCGTCGGCGCCACGTCGATCACGTGGGTGAACTGCTGTCGTAGCCCACCGCGCTCGGTGAATCCGGCCGGCCAGTGCACGACGGCGCCGTTGCGGGTTCCGCCCCAGTGCGAGGCGACCTGTTTGGTCCACTGGAACGGCGCGTTCATGGCCCACGCCCAGCCGACCGAATAATGGTTGTACGACGTCGGTGAGCCGAGCTCGTCGACCTTGCCGAGGAGGAACTCGGGCGTCTCGAGGGCCGCCATCCCGTTGAAGTTCGCCATCTCGTTGAAGGCGCCGTTCATGGTGCCCTCGGCCGACGCGCCGTTGTCGCCGACGATGTAGTAGACGAGCGTGTCTTCGAGTACGCCGAGCTCCTCGATGGTGTCGATGAGCCGGCCGACCTCATGATCGGCGTGCTCCAGGAAGCCCGCGTACACCTCCATCTGACGCGCGAGCACCGGTTTCAGCTCGTCGGGCATGTCGGACCATGCGGTGATCTCGTCGTGCCGCGCGGTCAACTGGGCGTCCGCCGGGATGACACCGAGCTCCTTCTGCCGTGCGAACGTGCGCTCACGCTGAACGTCCCAACCGTCGTCGAACTGGCCGCGGTACCGGTCGGCCCATTCCTTGGGGACGTGATGCGGCGCGTGTGTCGCTCCCGGCGCGAAGTAGACGAAGAACGGCTTGTCCGGCATCAGCGCCTTCTGCTGGCGGATCCAGTTGCAGGCGTGGTCGGCCAGGTCCTCGGTCAGGTGATAGCCCTGTTCGGGGGTGGCCGGCGGCTCGACCGCGGTGGTTCCGTCGTACAGTGCCGGGTCCCACTGGTTGTTCTCGCCGCCGATGAAGCCGTAGAACTTCTCGAATCCACCGCCGGCCGACGGCCACGCGTCGAACGGGCCCATCGGCGAGGACTGCCACACCGGAACCTCGTGGCATTTGCCGAACTGCGCGGTCGAGTACCCGTTCAGTTTCAGGGTCATGGCCAGCGGGGCCTTGGTGTTCGGGCGCAGCGAACTGTTTCCGGGCGCTGACGTCGCGGTCTCGGTGATACTGCCCATGCCCACCGAATGATGGTTGCGACCGGACAGCAGGGCGGCGCGCGACGGGGCGCACAGAGCGGTGGTGTGGAAGCGGTTGTAGGTCAGTCCGTTCGCGGCGAGGCGCTCGGCGGTGGGGGTACGGCACGGCCCGCCGAACGCGCTCGCGGCGCCGAAACCCACATCGTCGAGCAGGACGATCAGCACATTGGGTGCGCCGGCCGGCGGGAGCAACGGCTCGATCGGAGGATAAGAGGTGTCCGGGTCTTTGGCGTCGTAGGTGGTCAGGCCGGGCGCGGGCCGGTCCGGAATCGGCAACGTCGCCCTCGCGTACCGGTCGGGTGTGCTGCTCATGGTCGGCCTCCTGACGCCGGGCAGGTCTCTCCGGAGTCTCTCCGCCCACCCCGGCACCGGCTTCCTCCGTGGTGGATGAGGCGCCCCGGGCGAATCGGATGAAGCGTCGTCATCCGTCGCGGGTGAGGTGATCGCGAACGCGCGAGGCGACGATCGGACCTTGGAACGCAGCCCCGCGACGCTCGCCGGACCGTTGCGCTCAATTCACGCTGCGGGTCCAGGATGGGACGTGGTGGCACTCGGCGAGATCACAAAGACATCCAGGGAGACAGACATGCCGAAACCGACAATCGTCCTCGTGCACGGAGCCTGGGCCGACGCGTCCAGCTGGAACGCGGTCGCGACCGGGTTGCGCACCCGCGGGTTCACCGTCTTCGCACCGCCGAACCTGCTGCGCGGCCCCGAGGGCGACGCCGCGTACATCTCGTCGTTCGTCGGCCAGCGCACCAGCGGCCCGGTCGTGCTGGTCGGGCACTCGTACGGCGGCTTCGTCATCACCAACGCCGGCACGAACGGCGGTGACGTGCGGGCCCTGGTCTACGTCGACGCGTTCGTGCCGGAGGTGGGCGAGACCACGTTCTCGATTCTGGGTGGCTCGGAGTCGGCCATCGCCGTTCCCGACCCGACCACCGTTCTCGACCTGGCCGCCTACCCCGGTGGGCCGGAGGGAGACGTCGAGGCCTTCCTCAAGCCCGACACGGTGCACACCTCGTTCGCCCAGGACCTGCCCGAGGCCGACCGCTGGCTGATCGCCGAGACGCAGCGACCGCTCACGCTGAGCGCCAACACCACCGGATCCCTCGTGGCCGCCTGGAAGACCCTGCCGAGCTGGGCGGTCGTGGGCACCGAGGACCGCATCATCCCGCCGGCCGTCCAGCGTTCGATGGCCGAGCGCGCCGGTGCCAAGATCACCGAGGTGAACGCCTCGCACGTGTCGATGGTGTCGCACCCGGACGTCACGATCGACACCATCCTCGCCGCCGCGGCCCACGTCGGCGACTGATCGCCGGGTGCCCGGCGCGGGGGTCGCGCCGGGCACCACCGTCGCGGTGTGCGGCCGGCCGAGCTACGCGGCCTCCTGCCGACGGATCTCGCGGGGGCTGCCCAGCAGCGTCCCGACCAGGCCGATCACCAGGGCGACGAGAATGCCGAGGTTGGCGTACGCCCAGTCGCCCTGCCTGCCGCCGAGGCCGAGCGGGCCCAGCAGGTATCCCTGCCAGGAGAGCCAGCCGGCGAACGTGTTGGTGACCAGGCCCCAGCCGATCGCGGTGCCGGCCACGACCAGGGTCAGGGGCAGCACGCGTACGTTCCCGTAGCGGCCCCGGGGGTCGAAGAGCTCGGCCTCGGCGTAGTCACGGCGGCGCAGCGCGACGTCGGCGACCATCACACCGCACCAAGCCGCGATGGGTACGCCCAGGGTGATCAGGAAGCCCTGGAAGGCGCCGATGAAGCTGCTGCCGAAGAACACCACGTAGATCGTGCCGGCGATCATGATGACGCCGTCGACGGCGGCGGCCAGGTAGCGCGGGATGCGGACGCCGGCGGTCAGCAGGGCCAGGCCCGAGGAGTAGATGTCGAGGACGGCGCCGCCGATCAGGCCGAGCACGGCGGCGATCACGAACGGGATCAGGAACCAGGTCGGCAGCAGGGTGGTCAGCGCGCCGATGGGGTCGGCGCCGATCGCGTCGGAGAGGCTCTGGGAGGAGCCGGCCAGCAGCAGACCGAAGATCAGCAGGATGACCGGGCCCAGCGCGCCGCCGAACGTGGTCCAGCCGAAGACGCCCCGGCTCGAGGCCGAGCGGGGAAGGTAGCGCGAGTAGTCGGCGGCCGCGTTGACCCAGCCCAGGCCGAACCCGGTCATCAGGAACACGAGGGCGCCGATGACGTTCTGGGCGGATCCGGACGGCAGCGCCGAGACGGTCGACCAATGGATGTGGTCGGCGGCCAGGGCCATGTAGACCACGGTGAGGACGGCGGTGACCACCGTGATCACCGCCTGCAGGCGCATCACCACCGCGAACCCGGCCACGCCGGCCAGGACGGTGATCGCCGAGACGACGATCAGCGCGACGATCTTGGTGCCGGTGCCGCCGCCCCAGCCCAGGCGGGTGAAGACGGTCGCGGTGGCCAGCGTCGCGAGGATCACCAGCACGGTTTCCCAGCCGACCGTGAGCAGCCAGGACAGGGCCGCCGTGAGGCGGTTGCCGTTGACGCCGAAGGCGGCCCGGGACAGCACCATGGTCGGGGCCGAGCCGCGCTTGCCGGCCAGCGCGATCACGCCGCACAGCGCGAACGAGACCACCACGCCGACCACGCCGGCGATCGCGGCCTGCCAGAACGAGATGCCGAAGGCCAGGGTGAACGCGCCGTAGCTGATGCCGAGCACCGAGATGTTCGCCGCGAACCAGGGCCAGAACAGCGATCTCGGCTGTCCGGAGCGCTCGCTCTCGGGGACGACCTCGATGCCACGCATCTCGATGCCGGCGCCGGCCACCGCGGTTGAGGTCACTTCATTCGTACGTGTCATTGTCCACCCTCTCCTCGGGGCATCTACGCTCATCTTGCTCCCGCGAGCGCCGAGATCACAGGGCCTGGATCACAGAGCCGAAAGGTGCGCGAAAGGCCGCCCGAAAGCCCTGGCGGGCGGCGGCGCGGCGGTCGATCCTCGCTGTATCGGCCGAGTCGACGGAGATGATCGGAGCCGTGCCGTGTCAGACCTCTCGGAAGCGCCGATCCCGGATCAACAGGCCACCCCCGACCGGAAATCGCCGGACGTCCGCACCCCCGACACCGCCGGCCCGGGCATGCTGCCGGCCGCGGGCAACGCCGCCCTCGCCCGCATGCTCCAGGGCGCTCCGGGGGGCACGGCCGCCCTGGCCGAGCTGGTGCAGTTCGGCGGCAATGCCCAGGTCGCCCGCTTTGCCGGGCTGGGCGACGGGAGCGCGGCGCCGCCGGCACCCGGCCCGGTGGCGCCGCCGGCACCGGTGAACGTCACCGTCGGGGCGCACGGTGAGGAGGTCCGGGACGCGCAGATCAAGCTCAGCCGGGTGCAGGCCTCGGCGCTCCCGCTGACCGAGGACGGCCGGTACGGCCCGCTGACCGCGTCGGCGGTGCGGACCTTCCAGACCAGCGCGGGGATCGCCCCGCCGACCGGTGTCCTCGACCCGGTCACCAAGACCCGGCTCGACGCGGCGTTCGCGGCCCTGCCGCCTCCGGCCCGTACGGTGCTCTCGCTCGGCTCCACCGGCGCCGACGTCGGGTTCGCCCAGCAGAAACTCAACGCCCTCGGCGCCGCGCCCCGGCTGACCGTCGACGCGGTGTTCGACGCGCGCATGCTGGTCGCCGTCGTCAAGTACGAGATCGGCGCGCTCAGCCGCTTCCCGACCGGGACGGTCGACGCCGCCATGTGGGCCGACCTCGACAAGAAGGTCAAGGGCGGATTCGTCGCGAACGAGGGCGCCGGCGCCACCCCCGTCGAGCAGAACACGCCGAGCGGCACGGCCACGTCGCTGGCAAAGCAGGTCGCCGGCACCTCGCTGCACCCGGTCACGGGCGTCGGCGGGCTGACCCGGGGCCCGGCGGTGGAGGAACTGCAGCAGAAACTGAACAAGGCCGGCGCGGCGCCCCCGCTGAAAGTCGACGGGGCGTTCGGGCCGCTGACGACGGCCGCGCTGCAGGCGTTCCAGACCGGGCGGGTGCCACCCCTGGCCGGCACAGGCACGGCCGACAAGGCGACGTGGGACGCGCTGGACGCGGTGGCGCCCGGGTCGACGACCGGCGCCGTCGAGCGGCAGTGGACGGAAGAGGTCGGCGGCCACGTGTACGGCATGACGGGCGCGAACGCGTCGCGGTACTCCTGGGAGATCCAGAAGACCCGGATGGTGGTCACCGCCAAGATCACCTTTGTCGGGCTGGCCCCGCCCGCCGCATGGTTCGGGCACGTCGAGTCGGTGTGGAACCGGTACATGGGCGTGGAGACCGCGTCCGGCAAGTCGATGCCGATCGACTTCCGGATGGTGCGCGGCGCCGGTGGCGACGCCAACACGGTCACGGTCTCGGCCGGCAAGGGCCGGGCCAACGCGGGACAGTGGTTCGCGGGCGACAAGGACGCGGCCAACACCATCCCGCACGAGTTCGGCCACCTGATCGGCCTGCAGGACGAGTACCAGCTGCACCCCGGCGACTTCGTGCAGGCGACCGGGCACGAACCGCCGGTCGGCGACGCGACCGGGGCCGCCGTGGCCGTCACGCCGGCGACGATCGCCGCGAACCTGCAGGCGGCGATGGTGGCGCGCAGCTCGGCCAACGCCCGCGCCGCCAGCGTCGGGGCCGGGGTCAAGGAGGGCGCGTTCGCCCAGCAGGTCGTCGAGGCGTACGCGGCTTTGGCGACGGTGACGGTGCCGGCGGCCGCCGCACTGCCCGGACCACCCCCGGTGCCGGCGAAACCGGCGGTGCCGCTGACCGGGAACCTGCTCCGCGACCTCGACGCCGCGCTGCCGGACGACAACCCGCGGTACGACACGATCCAGGTGTTCAGCTACTCCAGCGGGTCGATCATGGGTGACCCGGGGCGCGAGAAGGACCCGCACGACCACGGCGCGCAGCCGCGCCACATCGCCCAGTTCATGACTATCCTCGGCCAGGCACTGGGCGGCACCTGGGAGGCGAAGCGTCGATGATCCTGCGGCTCGTGATCGCGGACGGCAGCCAGACACCCGCCGTGGCCGAAAGCGTCGAGGTCGCCGACGACGGCGCGATCTCCGGCTGGCGCAGCGTCAGCGACGGCGGCGTGGGCTGGTTCGCCGGCCACCTGCCGCCCGGGGAACTGGCCGAGGTGCGCGCGCTGGTCGGCGCCATCCGGGCGGTGCCACCGCCCGTCCCGGCACCGCCGGAATCGGCCGAGGAGGTGCTCGAACTGCTCGCCACCGGCCCGGTCTCGATCGCCGGCATCGCCGACGGCCCCGGCGATTGGCCGAGCCTGGCCGCCGCCTCGCGACGGCTGCTCGACCGGCTGACCGACTTCCCCCGAGCCGCCGTGGCGGCGCACCACCCCGCCCCGGGGGTCGCCCGCCTGGTGCACCGCGGCACCGATCCGGTACGCGTCGACCTCGGCGACATCGCGGTCGGGGCCACCTCCTGGCGCGGCTACTACGAACTGGCCGGTGACTGGTCCGGCGAGGTCGAGGGCCCGGGCGAGGTCGAGGCCGGCCCGGGCTGGACGTACGACATCCCGATCGGCGTCGACGGCCCCGGAAGCGTCGACGGCTCCGGAAGCGTCGACGGCTCCGGAGGCGTCGACGGCTCCGGAAGCGGCTTCGAAAGCGACGTCGTCGTCCACCTGACCATCGACTTCGCCATCCTGAGCGGGACGACGAGGGTTCCCGTCCGGGCGAGTTACACCCCCGCCGTGGGCTGAGCCTGCTCGGGGACGCCCGCACCGGCGCCCCGAAGTAGGCTCCGACCGGGGGTGACGAGAATCGTGGAGGTCCGACCCACCTGGCAACCGCCGCAGCCGGCCGGGCGGCGACGCGCCGATCACACCGCGATCGTGGGCTGCGACCTGTTCGTCGACGGGGTCGCCGTCGAGCGCCCCGGCTCGGCCGCCGATCTGGCGCAGCTGTACGGGAAGGCGCGGGAACAGGACAACGCGTTCGTGTGGCTCGGCCTGCACGAGCCGACCGAGGCCGCGCTCACCCGGGTCGCCGAGGTGTTCGGCCTGCACCCGCTCGCGATCGAGGACATCCTGCACCGCGAGCAACGGGTGAAGATCGAGCGGTACGACGACGTGGTGTTCCTCGTCGTCCGCGCCGCCCAGTACGTCGACCACGAGCGGGTCACCGCGACCAGCGAGATCGTCAGCACCGGCTTCGTCCGCCTCTTCGTCGGCCCGCACTTCGTCATCACCGTGCGGCAGGGCACGGTCATGGAGCTCAGCTCGCTCCGCACCGAACTGATCTCCGACCCGGAGATGCTGGCCGAGGGCCCCTGGTCGGTGGTGCACGCGATCCTGGACCGCCTCGTCGACGCGTACGTGGACATCGCCGGCGCGATACAGGCCGACGTCGACCTGACCGAGTCGGCGGTCTTCGCGCCCGGGTCACCGGTCACGGTCGAGCAGATCTACCAGCTCAAACGCCAGCTGATGAAGTTCAAGTCGGCCGTGCTCCCGCTCCAGCGCTCGCTGGCCGCCCTGCTCAGCAAGCCGTTCGCCGACCTGCCGAAGGAGATCCGCCGCTACTTCAGCGACGTCGCCGACCACCACGCCGCCGCCGCCGAGCAGGTCCTCGCCCTCGACGACGTGCTCAACGCCCTCCTCCAGGCCCGGCTCACCCAGCTGAACCTCGACCAGAACAACGACATGCGCAAGATCGCCTCCTGGGCGGCCATCGCCGCCCTGGTGACCGCGATCGCCGGCGTCTACGGCATGAACTTCGTGCACATGCCCGAACTGGGCTGGCAGTACGGCTACCCGGGCGTCCTGCTGTTCATGCTGGTCAGCGCGACCGGCCTGTACTGGCTGCTGCGCCGCGTGGGATGGCTCTGACCAGCGCTATCTCCGTTTTCGTGTGCTGCTGGGGGGACGGGGTCACGCCGTACGCCTTGAGGGCGGTGGTGAACCGGGCGGCCACGGCGGCGGCCTCGTCGACCGGGCAGCGGGTGGAGAGCTCGAGCAGGTCGGCGCCGTTGGGGTAGCGCCAGCGTTCGGCGGTCAGGCCCCGGTTGAGCCCGCGGATCTTGATGGTGTGGCAGCGGACCTCGATGGGGCCGTAGACGACCAGGGTGGACAGGTCGAACTGCGCCGGGGCGTACCTGGCCAGGAGTTTGCGCTGGCCGGCGGAGAGCAGACCGGTCAGCGGGCGGGACGCGACGAGGGCGCGGGAGATCTCGCGTCGGGCCAGCCGTTTCTTGAGCGCGCCCGAGCAGACGGCGTGGCCGGGCAGGGCGTCGATCTCCATCTGGAAGCGGTCGGACTGGCGCAGCCAGGACGGGACGCGCCCGGGAACCACCGGGCGGAGCTTGACCACCACGTCGTCGCGGCGGTCGGGGCGGTCGCGGAAGCGCACGATCACGCCGTGGCGGTAGAGCGCCAGGTCGGGAGTGTCCAGAAAGTACACCCGGCGGGCGGGGCCGCGGTGCGGCTTGATGCCGAGGGAGCGGCCGTTGTGCTCGGGCACGACCAGCTTGAGCTCGACCCGCTCGGCCTGGCCGGCCAGGGTACGCAGCGGGTCGGACTGCCAGAAACCGGTCGCCTGCACGGCGTTTGGCCCCCTTCGCTTTCTTCCGCACGACGGGGCCGCATGCCCCGTACACCAGCCGTTAACCCTACGGCAACCATCGGGGCGCCTGCCAATCGACGGCGGCGGCGCCGGGTCCGGCGCCCGGCCGCCGAGCGCGACGGCGGCACTGGGCTGCGTGGGGTGACCTCGATGGAAGTCATCCGGGGATTGATGGACCGTAATATCCGCTTACGTTCAGCCGGCGATCACTTTTAGTTCATTGAGCGGTTTCCGTGATGATGGGTCCTCGATCGCGGAGTCGGATGACGATGACCATCGTGACCAATAGTCTCCATAATCGTCCCGTCACGGTTGACGAGTTCGCCGAGTGGAACACGCGGGAACTGGCCCGGCAGTCCGTGAGCAGGCGGTCGATGCTCAAGGCGGCCGTCGCCGGCGCCGGTGGCCTGGCGGTCGGGCAGTTCGCTCTCGCCCATGCCGCGTTCGCCGCGGGTGGCGGCACGGCCGGGTCGGCGGGGGTGGTCGTCTCCGGGCGGCACCTGTCGTTCGTGCCCGCGCCGGACGGCACCCTGCGCAAGGCCATGGCCGTCACCGCCCAGCTGGTCAGCAAGACCGGCTCGCTGCCGAAGAACCTGCGCGCGTACGTCGAGGTCGGCACCTCGCCGGGCCACTACGGCGCCCGCTACGAGGCCGACATCCAGCACCTGTACGGCCAGTACGCCATTCCGGGCGGCCCGGTCAGCAGCCAGTTCTATCTGAAGGCCACCATCACCGGCCTGCGCGACAGCAGCCTCTACCACTACCGCGTACGCCTGTCGGACGGCACCGTCAGCGGCGACGCGCACTTCACGACCGCGCCGGACACCGTGCTCCGGCACGGCTACGACCTACGGCCGCCGAAGCCGTTCACGTTCACGGCCTTCGCCGACGTCGGCACGAACACGTCGCCCACCGACCCCAAGTGGGCGTGGGGCCAGGACCCGGCCTCGGTCACCGCGAACGGCGGCACCTGGCCGGCCGGGGTGTTCGACGACAACTACTACGCCGCGACCGACCCGGTGGCCGGCACGAACGGCACCGACCCGCGCCCGGCGGTCACCCAGACCAACCTGATGGCCACCCAGAATCCGGTGTTCACGCTGCTGGCCGGCGACATCTGCTACGCCGACCCGGACGGCTCCGGCCTGCCCGCCGACGACAGCGCGATCCCCGGCACCCCGGTCGGCAAGAACCGCTACAACCCGTTCGTCTGGGATGTGTTCCTCAACCAGATCGAGCCGCAGGCGGCGTTCACGCCATGGATGTTCGCGACCGGCAACCACGACATGGAGCCGCTGTACGGCGACACCAGCTTCCTCGGTGACAGCCCGAACCACGGGTACGGCGGCCACGCCAAGCGCCTCGACCTGCCCGGCAACGGGCCGCGCACCTGCCCGTCGGTCTACCGGTTCGTGTACGGGAACGTCGCGGTGATCTCGGTCGACGCCAACGACCTGTCCTACGAGATCCAGACGAACACCGGCTACTCGGGCGGCGCCCAGCTGAGGTGGCTCGAGGACACGCTGAAGGAGTGGCGGCACGGCGGGCTCTCCGACACCGTCGACTTCGTTGTCGCGTTCTTCCACCACTGCGCGTACTCGACCACCAACAACCACGCCTCGGACGGCGGCCTGCGGGACAAGCTCGACCCGCTGTTCAGCAAGTACCAGGTGGACCTCGTCGTGCAGGGACACAACCACCTGCTCGAAAGGACCGACCCCATCCGGTACGGCCGGCGCACCCGGCCCGCCCCGGACGGCTCGACGATCCGGCCCGCCGACGACGGTGTCACGTACATCTGCGTGGGCTCCGGCGGCCGTCCGCGGTACCCGTTCCGGCCCGCGCCCAGCGACTCGGCGCCGGCCCCGGCCGGGGTGACCCCGACCGGCCCGCAGTTGCTCCCCGAGGGGCAGCGCTACCGCGGCTACCAGGCCCCGGGCGGCGCGAACACCACGGAGAACAACACCGAGAACATCGTCAACAGCTACGTGTGGTCGAAGGACGGCACCGCGATCAACTCGTCGGGCTACCCGTCCGGCACGAAGGTCCCCGAGGTCGTCGACTGGTCGCAGGTCCGTTACGACGACTACGCGTTCATCGCGGTCGACGTCGTGCCGGCCCGCCGCGGCCACAGGACCACCTTCACCGTACGGACGCTCGCGGACGCTCTGCCGGGCACGGGCAAGCCGTACTCGGAGATCGACCGCATCACGTTCGAGCGCACCGCCGGCCGCAGCAACATCCGCAAGCTGGACACGCCCGGCCACTGAGCAACGCGTGAACGGCGTGGCATCCGCTGGGGTGCCACGCCGTTTCTATGAGCCGTCGCAGGTTTTGCCGGCGCCGGGGGCCTGCCCGGTCGGCGGGACCTGCGGGGCATAGATGACCGTGTGGGCGAGGTCGGCGGTGGGCAGGGCGGGAATGACGAATGTCGGCGTGCGGGGCTGCGTCGCCGCGTACACAATCCTGCTGCCTTTGTTCCGAATTATCAGGGTGAAGCCCGCCAGGCAGAGCGGGGCGGAGGGCGGCTCGGCGTGGACCTGGCCGGTGACGGTCTGGCCGCGTACGGAAGAAGTCACCGAGGCCCAGGCCCAGCGTGAGAAATCCGCCCGGGGTTGGGTCGCGTAGTCGATCACCTGGATCTTGAGGGCCGCGACCGGGGCGCCGGGCGGCAGCCGCAGCTCGCCGGCCACCGCCAGCTCCTTGCCGGGGAAGAGCACGCCCCCGGCGGCGATCGAGTCCTCGTCGGTCACCTCGTCGCCGGTCTTGTCGACGGCGGCCACCCGGAAGCGCAGGCCGAGCACGACCTCGTCGCAGCGGTTGCGATAGACGAAGCCGTAGCGGAACAGCCGGGCGTCGGCCCAGGTCGAGGTGATCTGCGGGGCGCAACTCGCGGGCGGGGTGTGCGAGACGCTGGGCGATGCCGAGGGCGCGGCGGCCGAGGGCGGGGTGAACAGCGGCCCGGCGTTTCCGCGGCGCACGACGACCGCGACGCCGCCGGCGACCAGCAACACGGCGAAGCCGATCAGCAGCCAGTGCCCGGCCTGCAGGCGGCCCCCGCCGTTCATCGCCACACCCTACCGCCGGGTAGGAGTGTGTCGATGGTCCCGAATCCGACTTTACGAAGGCTCGATGGGGGAGTCGGCCGTGCCGGCCAGCAGCTGCTCCTGCCGGAGCAGGTGGGACTCGAGGGCGGCGCGATAGCTCTCCACGAACTCGGTCAGCTCGTCGATCTCGCGCAGGAGGCCGGCGCGGGTGGACTCGATCGCGGCCGTCGCGTCGCTCTGCTGGCGGCGAGCGTTCTGCTCGATGTCGCCGGCCAGCTTGCGGGCCTCGTCCGTCATCCGTCCGCAGCGCTCCCGGGCGTCGGCGAGCAGCGCCCGCGACTCCTCGTGCGCCCGGTGCAGATGGTCGTCGGCGGTCCGCTGGGCCATCATCAGGACCGGGCCGGTGCTTTCGCCGGCCGCGGCGTTGGCCCGGGCGTTGGCATCGGCGGATCGGCGGGCCTCGTCGAGCTGACGCCGCATGTGGCGGGCGTTCACCTCGGCCTGCTCGCAGGCCCGCAGGGAGCGGTCCAGATCGGCGGCCGCCGCCGAGAGCTCGGCCTGGGCCGCGTTGTGGGCGGCGGCGCTCTGGGCGGCGGGCACCGCGTCGACCTGGTGCAACCGGCGCTGCAGGACGTCGTTCTCCTCCAGCAGCCTGATCATTTCCCGGGTGACCTCGTCCAGAAGCGCGTCGACCTGGTCCTCGTCGTAACCGCGCTTGCCGAGCGAAGCCTTTCCGAACTCGGCGTTGTGGATGTCGGCTGGTGTCAGCGGCACTGCGCTCCTCTGATCGCGATGCGGCGTTGGCGCGGGGAGCGTCAAGTGCGGCAAGCCCACTGTACGCGCCCGCGGACCTCAGCCAACTGGATCATCGTGACGTCGCTCTCTCCCCGAGTTCTGGACTTGCCGGTCTACTTTTTCCGGCGCAAAGTTTGGACCGAGCAGTCCTTCATTTGGCTCGTTTCGGGAGGCACCGTGAACCACTACTACCTGCTCGGACGCTCGGGCCTGCGGGTCAGCCGCCTCGCGCTGGGCACGATGAACTTCGGCGTCGACGGATTCCACGCCGCGTACGGGAAGACCTCGGAGGAAGCCGAGGCGATCTTCGGCCGATACGTCGAGGCCGGGGGCAACTTCGTCGACACCGCCGACTTCTACACGGCGGGGGAGAGCGAGCGGATCCTCGGCCGCCTGATCGCCCGGGCCGGCAACCGCGAGCGACTGGTGCTGACCAGCAAGTTCACCAACACGATCGACCCGGCCGACCCGAACGCGAGCGGCAACGGCCGCAAGCACATCGTCCGGGCCGTCGAGGGGTCGCTGCGCCGGCTCGGCACCGACTACCTCGACCTCTATCTCCTGCACACCTGGGACCGGATCACCCCGGTCGAGGAGGTCATGCAGACCTTCGGCGACCTCGTCCGGGCCGGGAAGATCCGGTACGCGGGCCTGTCCGACGTGCCGGCCTGGTACGCCGCCCGCGCCCAGAGCTACGCCGAGGCGCACGGCCTGCCGCCGGTCATCACGGTGCAGCTGCCGTACTCGCTGAACGCCCGGCAGATCGAGCCCGAGTTCGTGCCGATGGCGCAGAACCTCGGGATCGGGCTGACGGCCTGGAGCCCGATCGGCGGCGGCGTGCTCACCGGCAAGTACCGGCGCACCGCGAGCGGCCTGACCGGGGACGGCCGGCTCGGTAACCCCGAGGCCGGCCAGCGGATCACCGAGCACGACTGGCAGGTGATCGAGGCCCTGGAGAAGGTGGCCGCCGACCTCGGCCGGCCGATGGCGCAGGTCGCGGTCAACTGGGTGGCCACACAGCCCGGCGTCTCCTCGGTCGTGATCGGCGCGAGCAGCCCGGAGCAGCTCGACGTCACCCTGGCCGCGCTCGACTTCGAGATCCCGGCGGACGCCCGGCAATGGCTCGACGAGGCCGGCGCGCCCTGGATCGGAGCGCCGTACTCGATGTTCACCCCGCAGTACCAGTCCTGGATCGTCAGCCCGGGCCTGGGCATCGGCGACAAGCCGGCCACGTACGCCCCGCCGGTCTTCAACGGCTGAGTGCCCGGCGTTCGCCGGGCACTCAGCTTGAGCGATGTCTAGCCGACGCTGCAGGCGGTGGTGTTGACCGAGAACGCGGCCGGCCGGCCGTTGGTGCCCGACCAGGTGGCGTTGAAGCCGATGCCGTCCCGGGTCTGACCGGGGGCGATGGTGGCGTTGTACGGTGCGCTCGCCACCGGCACCCGGATGCCGTCCTGCGCGACGGCGCTGTTCCAGAACTCGGTTATCTGCTGCCCGTTGGGGAACACGAAGCGCAGCTTCCAGGCCGGGATCGGCGTCGAGCCGGTGTTGGTGATGCTCATCGTGACGCCGAAACCGCCCGACGTCGGGGTGGAGTTCCACTGGGTGTCGACCCGGTAGGTGACCCGGCAGCTCGCCGGCGGCACGTCGCCCTCGTCGAAGAACACGTTCACCGGCAGATCGGCCCGGGCGATGCCGGCGTCCTGGGCGATGATGTCGCCGAGGTTCCGCCGGAAATCGATCCCGTACGTGGTGCGGATGTAGTCGAGCGCCGCGGTCTGGTTGCCGTAGAAGAACCGGTCGCCGTCGCGCAGCTGCCGGAACTGCGTGGCCCACATGGCCCGCTGCAGCTCGCCGAGATCCGAGCCGGCCGTGTGCGGTTCGGCGATCAGGCCGACGAACGCGTCCACGTTGTTCACGTTGCCGTAGATGGCCTGCAGGCGGGCGGCCAGCGGGGCGGTTCGGGCGAACCGGGTCGGGGTGGCCTCCAGCGCGTCGGCGTCGTTGCGGTCGACCTCCGTGTTGAACGCGTCGGTGAGCGAGGTGAACGCCAGGCTCGCCGGGCTGTCGACACTCGTGCCGGGCGGGAACGCCGAACTTGTCTCACCGGTGATCTGCGTGAACGACGTGCGCGCCGGCAGCCCGTACGCCTGCCGGAGCTGGTTGTAGCTCGGCATGCCGTGGTCCCGGCCGCGCTCGATGTCGATGGCGCCGAGATCGACCACGCCGTTGAAGCACGCGGGCAGGGTCGGACCGTCCAGGCAGTCGGGGTTGCCGCTGACCGGGATCTGGAACAACACGCTGCGGAGCTGGTTGTCGATCATCTCTTCGTTCTTGTACTGCGGTTCGCCGCCCACGGCCTCCAACAGCGGCCCGAGCCCGAGCTGGGGCACGAGGTCCGGGTTGAAGAAGCCCCTGTTCAGCGGAACCACGATGGTGACCTCGTCGCCGGCCGGCTCGACCTCGAGGCCCTGGGCCCGGAAGGCGTCCAGCTGGGCCGGCGTGTACGTGCCGGCGTCGGCCTCGACCTCCATCTCGCCGTGGATCTGGCTGTGCGCCCGGTAGCCGACCGTCGCGAACTCGTTGCTCAGGCTCGCGTTGGCGTTCGGGTTGTAGCCGGAGTACGCGGGCAACGTCACGCCCATCGCCGGCAGCCACTCGTTGTAGGTGATGTACTGCTGCTCCGCGATGATCACCTTGCGGGCGATGTCGAACTTGTCCTGCTCGCTCAGCGACGACGGCAGTGCGTTGACGATCCGGTTGTGCTCGCGCGCGAAAAGCGTATGCGTGGCCGTGAGGAAAAGATTCTCATTCGCCCGTACGTCGCCGGCGACCATGCGGTTGTCCGGGTTCGCGCGCAGAATGCCGTCGACCTCCATGGGTGGCGAGGAGCTCGCGTTGCCGCGCGCGGTCGCCCTCGGCAGGTACCCGTTCTGCATCAGCAGCCGGGCGCCGTTGTTGGCCGGGTTGCCGTCGGCGCTGCCCTCGCGCAGCCAGTCGAGGCGGGTGGGCGAACCGCCGTACACGGTCCAGGCATCGAGGTAGGAATTGTTGGAGTTGATCTGCTGGCGCGGGTTGGTCACCCCCGTGCCCGGGGCCGGAGCGCTGCGTACGAAGGGAATGTTGCCGGTGTTGTTGGCGAATTCCTCCATCGGGTCGGCGCTGTTGAACGGGATGTTCGTGGTCTCGCCCGTGGGCTCGCCCGGCTCCGCGCCCAGCCGCAGGCCGAAGGTGTGGTCGAGGAACTGCCCCCAGGTCCAGCCCCACGCGGTGACCTGCCGCTCGGAGAAGACGTTCTGGTTGATGTCGTTGAACACGCGGTTGCTGACATAGCGGGCGTTGGGCCCGGTTACCTCCTGGCTGGTGCCGTTCGCGTACCGGGCCGGCGCCACCCGGGAGTAGGCGGTGCCGGCCTGGCCCCAGGTCGGGTTGGCGACGTTGTTGCCGCGGCCGTCGAGGCTCTGCACCTCGAACGGAACGGCGGCAGCGGCGGGACCCGTCGTGGCCAGACCGGCCGCGACCACAATGGTGACAACGGCGACGGCGAGCGGCTTTGGCACATTGTTCCGGAGCGCGTTCATTTTCCCTCCCACACACGTGACCGAATTGCGGGAAGCGCGGCGCTTGGGGGCAATACTTGTACCGATCCAGATTGCGGTCAATAGACGACGGTCGACGCATTCCCCCTAGGGCCCGACGTCATTAATGAAACGGTTAACGGTTTTAATGTCGAGCCGCAACTATCACGTTGCGGACTATCGTGCTGGTCGCCGAGATGCAGCATCTGCGTGAACCGGCAGAAGGCCGCCTCGGATTCGATCACGTCGCTCAGGCTGGTGAACCGGTGCAGAACCCCCTAGTGGCTTGTCAATCGGAAAAAAGAGAGAACAATCACTAGCGTCTATGTGATATCCCGGGAACCCTGGGCGCCTGCGTCGGCTCGCGGACCTTCAACGAAGGAGGCTGCGGTGGAAACGTCAATCGCCAGGCCGGTGCCCGTCGCGATCTGCGGCGCCCAACGGCTGTTCCGCGACGTCCTGGCGGCCGCCCTGTCGGCGCGCCCGGAGTTCGAGGTGGTCGGCGACGTTGGCGACCCGGCCGATCTGCTGTCGCTGTGCCGCCTGAGGGCACCCGAACTGGTGCTGTGCTGCGCCGACGAGTCGATGTACCGGTACCTCCCGGCGCTCTCGGCCGTGCGGGCCCACTCCGCCCGGACCCGGCTCGTGCTGATCTACCAGGAGCTGACCCGCCTCGACGTGGCCGTGGCCCGGCGGGCCGGGGTGGACACGCTGATCCCCTGCTCGCACGGCCTGGACGCGCTGCTGAGGGTGCTGGGCCAGCATTGGACGGGGTTGCGTCCGGCCGGCCGCGCCGTCGTTTCGCCGACCGGCACGTCGGCCGAGCTCACCGACCGCGAGCAGGACATCGTGGCGCTGCTCGCCGCCGGCCACCCGGTCGCGCGGATAGCCTGCCTGCTGGGCCTCGGCACCCGGGTGGTGGAGAACCACAAGCGCCGGATCTACCAGAAGCTGGCCGTCTCCAGCCAGGGCCTGCTGGCCGCCCGGGCCGTCACGCTGGGCCTGGCCGGGCGCTCCGCACCGGGCCTGGCCGCCTGCCCGGTCCCCGTTCTCGGCGCGGCCGACGGGTTGCCGGAGCTGACCGTGCGCGAGGCCGACATCCTGTGCTCGATCGCGCGCGGCGACACGGTGCGGCAGACGGCGAGGTCGCTGGGCATAGCGGAGAAGACCGTCGAGAACACCCAGGCGAGGCTGTTCCGCAAGCTGAACGCGAAGAACCGGATCGGCGCCCTGGCCACCGCCCACGCCCTGGGCCTGCTCGAGCTGCTCACCGAGAAGACCTGACGACCGCCACCTCCGCCGAGGTGCAGTCATCATGCGGATTCCGCGGCGCCGCCGCCGTTGGTTCGCTCGTTCCAGATCGCACAAGCCGGAGGAACGATGAGCCTTGCATTCGACGTGTTCTCGGTGGATCCCAAGCCGATCCCGGGTACGGTGCCGGGGTTCGAGGAGGCGGTGGGCCGGGCGACCTGGCCGCCGTCCACATCGACCCTGATCAGCGACGACGACAGCGCCGTGCTCGTGGACTGCCTCATCACGGTGCGCGAGGGCCGGGAGTTGGCGGCCTGGGTCGGGTCGCACGACCGCGAGCTCGACTACGTGTACATCACTCATCCGCACGCCGACCACTTCCTCGGGCTGACCGAGATCCAGACGGCGTTCCCGCAGGCGAGGGCGGTCGCCGTGGCCGAGTCGATCCCGGCCATGCGCGAACAGATCTCGCCCGGGTACATGCGGGTCTGGGCCGGGTTCTTCCCCTGGCGTTGGAGACCCTGGCCGCGCTGGAGGCCCGCACACTGATCGCCGGCCACCGCAACCCGGCGGCAACCGACGACGACGCCCGCCGCCAGATCGGCGAGAGCCGCCAGTACCTGGCCGACTTCGAGGCGGCGCTGGAACGCAGCTCCACGCCGCGCGAGCTGATCGACCGGATGACGACCACCTATCCCGACCTGGCGAATCCGTACACACTCTGGGTCGCGGCCCACGACCAGCTCGGCGCCCGAGCCTGACCTTTCCGCAGATCTCGAAGCTGGCCACCGGCCGTCCGCGGGTGTTTGGATGGGTCGACTCGGGGGGCGGTGACGATGCGGTACGAGACGGTGGCCGAGGCGTATCGGGATCTGGAGCAGGCGACCGGCCGGCTCGCGATGATCGATCGCATCGCGGGGCTGATCGAGCAGACGCCGGTCGAGCTTCTGCCCGCGGTGGTGCTCCTGTGCCAGGGAAAGATCGCGCCGGACTTCGCGGGAGTGGACATCGGCCTGGCCGAGCGGCTGGCCGCCCGCGCGGTCGGCACCGCCGCCGGGGTGACCCAGGATCGGGCCCTGGCCGGGGCGCGCGAGACCGGTGACCTCGGCCTGGCCGCCGAACGGCTGCTGGGGGAGCGCGACCTCGTCGACACCCCCGGCCTGCAGGTCTCGGTGGTGTTCGACACGCTGCACGAGATCGCCGCCGCGGCCGGGGCCGGGTCCCAGGGCCGCAAGCTGGAGCTGCTCGTCGCGTTGCTGGGCCGGGCCACACCGCTGGAGGCGCGCTACCTGGTGCGCACGGTGACCGGGAATCTGCGTCTGGGCATCGGCACCGCCACCATCCTCGACGGGCTCGCCCAGGTGTACGCCGGTGGCCGCAAGGCTCGCCCGGTCCTCGAGCGGGCCTTCAACATCTGCTCGGATCTCGGACTGGTCGCCGCCACGGTGGCCGAGGGCGGGCCGGAGGCCGTGCAACAGATCCGGGTACGTGCCGGCAACCCGGTCCGGCCGATGCTCGCCCAGCGGCTGTCCAGCCCGGCCGAGGTGCTCGCCAAGCTGGGCGGCAGCTGCGCCGCGGAGTACAAGTACGACGGCATCCGGGTGCAGGCCCACCGCACCGCCGACGGCACGCTCGAGCTCTACACCCGCGGCCTGGAACGGATGGCCTGGCAGTTCCCCGACCTCGTCCAGATGCTCGACGCCGCCCTGCGCCCGGCCGAGGTGATCCTCGAGGGCGAGGTGGTCGCCTTCGATCCGGCCTCCGGCGACCTGCGCCCGTTCCAGGAGGTGATGTACCGCCGCCGCACGCACGGCATCGCCGAGGCCGCGGCCCAGGTGCCGGTGAGCCTGTTCTGCTTCGATCTGCTGTACGCCGACGGCGAGGACCTGACCCACCTCGACTACCCGCAGCGGCGGCAACGGCTGACCGCGGCCGTCGAGACCTCCGGCCCGCTGCGGCTCGCCACCGCCGAAGTGGTCACCGACGTCGCCGGGCTCGACGCCCTCTTCGAGCAGGCGGTGGCCGACGGCTGCGAGGGACTGGTCTGCAAGTCGATCGCGCCGACCGCCGGTTACCAGGCCGGCGCCCGCGGCTGGACCTGGGTCAAGCTCAAGCGTGACTACCGCACCGAGCTCACCGACACCCTCGACCTGGCCGTGGTCGGCGCGCTGTACGGGCGCGGCCGCCGGGCCGGCATGTACGGCGCGCTGCTGCTGGCCGCCTACGACCCGGACAACGACGTCTTCCAGGCGGTCTCCAAGTGCGGCACCGGCTTCAGCGACGCCGACCTCGCCGGGCTGCCCGGACGGCTGGCGCCGCTGATCCGCGACGAGCGCCCGGCCCGCGTCGACTCCGGCCGCGACGCCGACGTGTGGTTCGAGCCCGGCCTGGTCATCGAGGTGGTCGCGGCCGAGCTGACCCCCTCCCCGCACTACACCGCGGCCCGCGGCAAGCTGCCCGACGAGGACGCCGGACTGGCGTTGCGCTTCCCCCGTTTCACCGGCCGCTGGCGCGACGACAAAACACCCGAGGACGCCACCACCACCGACGAGCTCCTGCAGCTCTACCAGGCCGCGCGCCGTGCCACGGCGTAGCGATTTCAGGAGCGGGCGAGCAGCCCGTCGACCAGCAGTTGCAGCATCCGGGTGGCCTGGTCGACGTCGGCGGCGGCCAGCATGATGCCGGCCATGCTGGCCGAGACGTCGGCCGGCTCGACATCGGCGCGCAGGCTGCCGTCGGCGCGGCCGGCGTCGAGCAGGGTGGCGATGGCGTCGTTGAGGTGCTTGCGGGTGTGGCCGGAGTTGATCGCGCCGCTCGCGATCACCGCGCGCAGCGCCTCGGCCATGCCGTGCTTGGTGGCCACGAAGTCCTGGTAGCGGCGCATCCACTCGCGCATGGCCTCGGCCGCCGGGCGCTCGGTCACCAGGCTCGCGGCCGTCGCGCACAGGCGGGTGAGCTCGCTGCGGTAGACCTCCTCGACCAGGGCCTCGCGGGAGGGAAAGTTGCGGTAGAGCGTGCCGACGCCCACCCCGGCCTCGTGGGCGATGGTCTCGATCTTGACGGGATGCGGGCCGGCCGTGAGCGCGCGGGTGGCGGCGTCGATGATGCGCTGCCGGTTGCGCCGGGCGTCCCGGCGCGCGCCCGGGCGCCGCTCGTCGTCAGAAACCGGAATCACCTCACAAGCGGAATCGATTCCGCTTCTGCTAGCGTGGGTACGACCAAACGGAATCGGTTCCGCTTACCGCCATCCTATCCGGGAGGACCACACCATGACGTACGCGTACGGGAAGCTCGGCGACCACGACGTCCTGCGCGTCGGATTCGGCGCCATGCAGCTGGAACACGGCGATCCCGCGGACGCGGTCGAGGTGCTGCGCCGCGCGGTCGAGCTGGGTGTCGATCACCTCGACACGGCCCAGTTCTACGGCCCGGGCACCGTCAACATCCTGATCAGAAAAGCCCTGCATCCGTACGCGGAGGGACTGCGCATCGTCACGAAGGTCGGCGCCGTGCCCCACCCGACGCAGCGATTGACCACCGCCCAGAAACCGGCGGAGCTACGAGCGCAGGTCGAGGCGAACCTGCGCACCCTCGACACCGAATGCCTCGCGGTCGTCAACCTTCGCCGGTGCGACATACCGCCGGGCATCATCGCGACCGGCGACCAGCGGGTCGACCTCGACAGCCAGCTGGCCGAGCTGATCGCCCTGCGCGACGAGGGCAAGATCGGCGGCATCGGCCTGAGCCACGTCAGTCTCGAGCAGCTCCGGCAGGCCCTTCCGGCCGGCATCGTCTGCGTGCAGAACCTCTACAACGTCCTCACCCGCGACCACGAGGACGTGCTGGCCGCCTGCGCCGAGCACGGCATCGCGTGGGTGCCGTTCTGCCCGCTCGGGTCGGCCTTCGACTGGCTGCCCGCCGTCACCGCCAACCCGGTGGTCATCGCGCACGCGCAGCGCCTCGGCATCACCCCGGCCCAGGCCGCGCTGGCCTGGCTGCTCGGGCACAGCCAGGCCACACTGCTGATCCCCGGCACGCGCACCCTCGGCCACCTGACCGACAACATCGCGGTCACCCGGATCGAACTGGACCGGGAGGCAACGGCGGCCCTCGACGCGCTGGCGTGACGGTCAGCGGCGGTAGAGCGCCAGGCGTTCCGCGGCCTGGGCGGTCATGTCGGCGATCACCGACGCCGCGCCCTTGACCGCGTCGACCAGACCCACGCCCTGGCCGGCCAGCAGCGGCATCTCGTCGAAGTCCCCGGTGGTGAGGCCGCGCATCGGGACGAGGTTGCTGTACCGGCGCAGCTCGACCACCTGGTCGCCCAGCGTGGTCTCGCCGATGACCGGACGGTCGGTGGTCGGTGTCGCGTCGACCACGCGGTTGCGCAGCACGCGCATCGGGTTGAACTCGGGGGTCTCCGGGCCGAACAGCGACGTCCGCACGGTGTCGGTGGCGTGCGCGGCGACCAACCGGTCCTTGTAGTCCTCGTGGGCCATGGACTCGTCGGTGGCCACCAGCCGGGTGCCCACCCACGCGCCGTCGGCGCCCAGCATCAGGGCGGCGGCCAGGCCCCGGCCGTCGGCTATGCCGCCGGCCGCCAGGACCATGGCCGGGCCCACGGCGTCGACCACCAGCGGAACCAGGGCGAACGTCGGGAGCGTGGCGAAGTTGTGGCCGCCGGCCTCGATGCCCTGGGCGACGATCACGTCGATGCCGTCGCCGGCCGCGCGTATGGCGTCGTCCACGGAGCCGACCTGCTCGAAGACCTGGCAACCGGCCTCGTGCAGGCGGTCGATCCAGGCGCGCGGTGGGTGACCCCAGTGGAAGGACACGGCGGCGGGCGCGGCCTCGCAGACGGCGTCGATGCGGGGGTCGTCGGTGAAGATGGTGATGAAGTTGACGTGGAACGGGCCGGGCGTCGCGGCCCGGATGCCGGCGATGACCTGGGTGATCGCCGGCGGCGGGAGCAGGCCGACCCCGAGCGAGCCGAGCGCGCCGGCGTTGCTGACGGCCACGGCGAGGTCGGGGGTCATGCCGACGAAGGCCATCCCGGCCTGGGCGATGGGTGTGCTCAGGCCGAACGCCTCGGTGAACCTGGTGCGTAATTCCATGCCATCGACTCTGGCCCATTCGGCGTTCCGGGCCTGTCCGGCGACCGACAGCCCGGTAGCCTGGGAACGCTCCCAGGGAGGGGTCGGATGAGGCGTGGGCTCGCGGTACTGGCAACTGTCTTTCTTCTGTCGGCCGACGCGGTCGCGGTGGCGCAAACCGGAGGGCAGGTCTATCTCGACCCGGCCTACTCGCCGGAGGAGCGGGCCGCCGATCTCGTGTCGCGGATGACGCTGAGCGAGAAGGCGTCCCAGATGATCAGCAGCCGGGCGTCGGCGATCCCCCGGCTCGGGGTCGCCGCGTACGGCTGGTGGAACGAGGCCGCACACGGGGTGGCCCGGGAACAGACCAACGACGGGGACAACCCACCCGACCTGACGAACACCACGTCGTACCCGGTGAGTCTGTCTTTGGGGTCGACCTGGAACCCCGCGCTCGTCTATCGCGAGGCCTCGATGATCTCCGACGAGGCGCGCGAGGTGGTCAGCGACAACCGGTACGACCTCGACTTCTACTCGCCGACCGTGAACCTCGCCCGTGACCCGCGCTGGGGGCGCAACGACGAGACGTTCGGCGAGGACCCGGTGCTCACCGCGACGCTGGCCGCGCAGTTCGTCGACGGGCTGCAGGGGCAGACCCCCGACGGCGCGATGCAGAACGGCTATCTCAAGGCGATCGCCACGCTCAAGCACTACGCGGCCAACAACAGCGAGGCCAGCCGGCTCAACGGATCGTCCGACATGGACGAGCGCACGCTGCGCGAGTACTACACGGCCCAGTTCCGCGACATCATCCGGTGGAGCCACCCGGGCTCGATGATGAGCGCCTACAACAGCGTCAACGGGGTGCCGTCGGCCGCGAACCCGCACCTGATCGACACGCTCGCGCGGCAGACGTACGGCTTCGGCGGGTATTTCACGTCCGACTGCGATGCGATCTACGAGATCATGGCCGGGCAGAACTGGCTGCCGCCGGGCGGGGACGGGCCGCTCGACCAGTACAGCCGGACGGCGGTCGCGCTGAACGCCGGCGAGGACCTCGACTGCAACATGGGCTATCACGACGAGTGGAGCTACGCGAACACGATCCCCGACGCGGTCCGGCACGGCCTGGTCTCGGAGAACACCGTGGACGTCTCGCTGACCCGGCTGTTCACGGCCCGGATGGCGCTGGGCGAGTTCGACGCCGAGAGCCAGGTGCCGTGGGTGGCCGAGGCGCGGAAGCGACTCGCGCCGCACACCTGGGTGAACGACGAGTCCAACAAGGCGGTGACGCAGACGCCGGACCGGCTCGCGATGGCCCGCGCGGCCGCCGACGAGAGCATCGTGCTGCTGAAGAACCAGGGCGGTCTGCTGCCGCTGAAGACCGCCAAGAAGATCGCGGTGATCGGCACCTTCGGCGACCCCGCCGACTTCTACCTGGGCGGCTACTCGAGCATCCAGACCCACTCCGGGCTGGTCAACTCGGTCACCGGCTACCAGGGTCTGCAGAAGGCGTACCAGGTCGACTTCCTGCCCGGAACGGTGCCCGGAACGCTCGACTCGATCGATCCGGCGGCGATCGCGGCCGCCAAGAACTACGACGCCGTCATCGTCTACGCCGGCACCGACGACGAGACCGCGAGCGAGGACCACGACCGCGCCACGCTCGCCCTGCCCGGCGCGCAGGCCGAGCTGATCCGCCGCGTCGCCGCCGCCAATCCTCGGACCATCGTCTATCTCGAAACGGTCGGACAGGTAGACGTTTCGTCCTTCGCCGACAAGGTCCCCGCGATCCTGTGGAGCTCGTTCAACGGCCAGCGCAAGGGCGAGGCCCTCACCGACGTCATCAGCGGAAAGGTCACACCAAGCGGCCGTTTGCCCTTCAGCTGGTACGCCGACGAGAACCAATTGCCCCCGATGGAGGACTACGCGATCCGCCCCTCCTCGACCAGCCCCGGCCGCACCTACCAGTACTTCACCGGCAAGGTCGCGTACCCGTTCGGCTTCGGCCTGAGCTACACGACATTCGGCTTCGCCGGTCTGTCCTATCAGGACGGCAAGGCCACCGTCACGGTCACCAACACCGGCGCTCGCCCCGGCGCCGAGGTGGTCCAGCTCTACGCCACCACGCCCGACTCGCCCGCGAGCGCGCAACGCCCGCGCAAGCGCCTGATCGCGTTTCAGAAGGTCAGCCTGCAACCGCATCAGAGCACCCGGGTCACGCTCCCCGTCCGTACCGAAGACCTGATGTTCTTCGACGAAAAGACCTCGGCGTTCCGCCTCGATCCCGGACGGGTCGGCCTCCAGATCGCCACCTCGAGCTCAGATCAAGACATAAAACAGCGGACGTACGCGCCATCGGCCACCACGCCGCCCCCAGTGCCCGAGGTGGTGACCACCAAGCCGGCCCTGGCGGGCCAGACGGCCCAGCGCGTCCGCTTCCCGGCGGGCAGCACGATCGACCCCCGGCCCACGGTCGCCTACACCGACCAGAGCCTGCACACGACCGGCGTCACCTACACGAGCAACCGCACCCAGGTCGTGGCCGTCGCCGGCAACCAGCTGGAGGCCCGAAGCCCGGGCGTCGCCACCATCACCGCAACCGCGGGCCCGGCCCGCACCACCTTCGTCATCGTCGTGACGGCCTGACCGTCAGATACTCGGACCCTCGGCCTCGCTTCGGCGGGGATTGACGATTTTGGTCTTGCCGGGACGCTTGAGGTGCTGCCATTGAGGAGCGCCGGGTCTTGGGCCGAGAGGGTAGGCCGCCGCCGCGTTCGGTCGGACGGCGTTCTTGCCGCGGTGCGAGATGGAGTGTGGTCATGGGGTTCGTGCATCGTGTGTCGGGGCGGCTCGCGCTTGCGTTCCTGGCGCCGCTGGTCGTGTTGTGCGTCGTCGGCGTGATCACCTATCGCAACACCAGCAATCTGCGGCACACCAGCGGCATGGTGTCCCACACGTATCAGGTGCTGGAGGGCCTGGAGACCATCACCAGCCGCCTCAAGGACGCCGAGACCGGTCAACGTGGCTTCCTGATCACCGGGCAGGAGGCGTATCTCGACCCGTACAACGCCGCCCTGGCCGCCATCTCCGGCGACATCGACAACGTGGCCACGCTGACCAAGGACAACACCGCGCAGCAGCAACGCATCGGGCAGCTACGCCCGCTGGTGACCGCGAAGCTGGACGAGCTGAAAGAGACCATTGACCTGCGCCGGGACAGCGGTTTCGACGCCGCGCGTGCGGTGGTGCTCACCGACAAGGGCAAGGCGGTGATGGATCAGATCCGCAGCCTGTTGTCGGCCATGAGCAACGCCGAGTCGAGCCTGCTGTCGGTCCGCGACAGCGAGTCCGCCGAGGCCTCGGCGCAGTCGCACGCCGTCATCGCGATCGGCGTCCTGCTCACGGCGATCCTGGTGGTGGCGTTGGGCGGTCTGCTGGCCCGCAGCATCCTGCGGCCGCTGAGTGCCCTCACCCGGCGCATGCGGGAGATCGCCGAAGGAGAAGGCGATCTGACGCAGCGCGTCGACGAGTCCCGCCGTGACGAGTTCGGGACGCTGGGCGTGGTGTTCAACCAATTGATGGGCAAACTGTCCGCCACCATGGGCAGCATCGCCGGTCAGGCGCGCGGGCTGGCCGGCGCCATCCAGGAGCTGACCACCGTGTCGACGCAGATCGGCACCGCCGCCGAACAGACCGCGTCGCAGGCCACCTCGGTGTCGGCGGCCGCCGAGCAAATGCGCAGTACGGTAGGCACTCTGGCCGCGGGCGCGGAAGAGATGGGCGCCTCCATCCGGGAGATCTCCACCAACGCCACCGAGGCCAGCCGGATCGTGGCGCAGGCCGTGGACGTGGCCGGCAACGCCAAAACCACCGTGACCCAGCTCGGGGAATCCTCCGGCGAGATCAGCAACGTGGTGAAACTGATCAACGCGATCGCCGAGCAGACCAACCTGCTCGCGCTCAACGCGACCATCGAGGCCGCCCGCGCCGGCGAGATGGGCAAGGGCTTCGCCGTGGTCGCCTCCGAGGTCAAAGATCTCGCCCAGGAGACCGCGCGTGCCACCGACGACATCACCGGACGCATCGCGAGCATCCAGACCGATGCGGACGCCGCCGGCGAGGCCATCGCGGAGATGAGCGAGATCGTCATCCGGGTGAACGACTACCAGACCACCATCGCCTCCGCGGTCGAAGAGCAGACCGCCACCACCGCCGAAATGGCCCGCAACATCAGTGACGCCTCCGCCACCACCGACCAGATCGCCGCCAGCGTCGGCACGGTCGCCGCGGCCGCGTCGCAGACCACCCACGCGGTCCGCGACATCCAGGGATCCGTCAGTGGCCTGGACGGCATGAGCACCGGTCTACGCTCGGCCATCGACCAGTTCCGCTACTGAGCGGCAACGGCGGCCGGCTCGGCTCGCACCCCGGACGAGACCGCGGCGTACCCGTGGCGGAATGGGGAAGCCCCGGATGTAGAAGCCGGGACGGTAGCTTCGACGTCTCGGGTACAGAAGGGAGTCAGTCATGACGACGAACCAACTTTCCGGGCGCCCGCCGATCGTTGACCTGGACACCTGGCAGGCGGCCCGGGATGAGTTGCTGGTCCGGGAGAAGGCGCACACCCGCGAGGGCGATGCGATCGCGGCGGCGCGCCGCCGGCTGCCGATGGTCGAGATCGACGGTGGCGTCGAGGTCGTCGGCCCGGACGGCCCGGTGCCGTTCCGAGACCTTTTCCAGGGCCGTGATGAACTGCTGGTCTATCAGCACATGTGGCACGACGGTGCGCCGCACCAGGGGCAGTGCGAGGGCTGCACGGTGTCGGCCTGGCATCTGCGGGACACCAGCTACCTCAACGCGCGCGGGGTGTCGTTCGCCGTACTCACCCCGGGCCGGTGGGATGAGGTGGCCCCGTTCGTCGAGTTCATGGGCTACACCCAGCCCTGGTACTCGGTGCGCGACGTGGCGGAGCCGATCGGCGGCGACATGGGCTTGTTCAGTTGCTTCCTGCGCGACGGCGAGCGCGTGTTCCTCACCTACCGCACGACCGGCCGGGGCACCGAGCCGGCCAGCGGCTCGTTCGCCCTGCTCGACATGACGCCGTACGGGCGAGGTGAGGCTTGGCAGGCCAACCCGAAGGGATGGCCCACGGGCGAGGCGCCGTGCTGGTATTGGCGCGCGGATGTGGACGGTAAGTCCACGTGGGGCCCGACGAGCCGCCCGGTACCCCAGTGGACTCGTCCGGGTGCAAGCCCGGAGACCACCCTCGGCCGAACCGGTGCACCCCACTGACCGCACCCGACAGCGCAGGAGAGACCCGTGTCGCTCGTGGCCGGGGTCGATTCGTCGACCCAGTCGTGCAAGGTCGTCATCCGCGACGCCGGGACCGGGGAGCTGGTGCGGGAGGGCCGCGCTCCGCACCCCGTCGGCACCGCCGTGCCGCCGGCCGCGTGGGAGGCCGCCCTGTCCGACGCGGTCGCGCAGGCGGGCGGTCTGGAGGACGTGGCGGCCGCCTCGATCGCCGGGCAGATGCAGGGCATGGTGTGCCTGGACGCCGACGGCGCGGTCGTCCGGGACGCCTTGCTGTGGAACGACACCCGTTCGGCCGGCGCCGCTGCCGACCTGATCTCGGACCTCGGTGGCGGCGAGGCCGGGCAGCGAGCGTGGGCGGAGGCGGTCGGCCTGGTTCCGGTGGCCAGCTTCACCGTCTCCAAGTTGCGCTGGCTGGCCTCGGCGGAACCGGGCAACGCCGCCCGTACGGCCGCGGTGTGCCTGCCGCACGACTGGCTGACCTGGCGACTGGCCGGCGCTCCCGGGCTGGATGCGCTGCGCACCGACCGCAGCGACGTCAGCGGGACCGGATACTGGTCGGCCGCGACCGGTGCGTACCGCCTGGACCTGGCCCGGTTGGCGTTCGGTCGCGACGACCTTCTGCTGCCACCGGTGCTCGGGCCGACGGGCCGGGCCGGGCACCTGCGTACCGGTGCTCCGCTGGGACCCGGCGCCGGCGACTGCGCCGCGGCGGCGCTGGGCGTGGGCGCCGAGCCGGGCGACGTGATCGTCTCGATCGGCACCTCCGGCATCGTGTCCACCGTGTCCGAGGTGCCGGCGGTCGACCCGAGCGGGATCGTGGCCGGGTACGCCGACATGACCGGCCGGTTCCTGCCGCTGGTGTGCACGCTCAACGCCGCCCGGGTGCTGGACGCGGCCGCGACCATGCTGCGGGTGGACCACGCGGGCCTGTCGGCGTTGGTGCTGTCCGCCCCGCCGGGCGCCGACGGACTGGTGCTGGTGCCCTACCTGGAGGGCGAGCGCACCCCGAACCGCCCGTACGCCACCGGCGCCGTGCACGGCTTGACACTGCACACCGCGGACCCGGCGCTCCTGGCCCGAGCGGCGGTGGAGGGCATGTTGTGTGCCCTCGCCGACGGGCTGGACGCGATGATCGCGCAGGGCACGACGGCCAACCGGGTCATCCTGGTCGGTGGCGGCGCCCGTTCGGAGGCGGTGCGCCGGATCGCGCCGACGGTGTTCGGCCGCCCCGTGCTCGTCCCGCCGCTGGGGGAGTCCGTCGCCGACGGCGCCGCCCGCCAGGCGGCCTGGGTGCTCTCGGGTGGGCCGCGGCCGCCGTCGTGGGCGGCCGGCCCGGTGGAGACGCACGAGGCCGATGCCGTGCCGGCGATCCGCGAACGGTACGCCGAGGCCCGCGCGAACATCCTGGACCGCGCCGACTGACGGCGGCAGCGGCTGCTACGAGCCACGCATTCACGCGTGCGTCGGCCGAGCGTCGGTTCAGCGCTGTCCTGCCAGCGCCGGCAGCCGGTCGAAATCCTCCCGCGGCAACGATGTCACCGTGCTGACGCGCCGTGGCCTGAACGATCCGACCAACAGCCAGCACAGAGTGGTCAGGGTTGCGCCGGCGATCGCATCGACGACGTAGTGGTTCGCCGTGCACAGGACGGTGATCACCATGGCCACCGGCAGGGTGACCGCGACGAGCCGTAGCACCGCGTGCCGGGACGCCGCCGCGATGGCCAGCCCCATGACCAAGTCCCAGCCCACGTGCAGACTTGGCATGGCGGCGTACTGGTTGGTGAACATCGCCGGCTGCAACACCCGGTAGGCGTGCGCACCGACCGTGACGGTGTCGGTCATGCCGAGACCGGCCAGCCTCGGTGGCGCCACCGGGAACGTCGCGAAGATGACCAGCCCGATCCCACCGGACACCAGCATCGTGTTGCGGGCCCGCAGATAGACGGCGGGATGCCGCCGCGCCAGCCAGATCAGCGTCATCGCTATGACTGGCCAATGACCCCAGATGTAGATGTCGTTCAGCACCGTACGCAAGAACGGCATGCTCATCACCGACGCCTGCCATCCGGGTTCGTGAAAGAGCCCGAGCGCGCGTTCCAGGCCGACCACGGAATGCGCGTTGCGCACGGCCTCGGCCGTGGCCGCCTGAGTAGCGCCCCGGACCAGGAAGTACGCCGCGACAGCCGCGACCATGATGGCCAGTTGTGGCAGCAAACGCACCCGCTCGACGGTGTTTTCCGGCGGCCGCAGCCGACTTCTCCCCGTGATCATTGACATGTTTCGTAGCCTGGTCGATCACGCTCGCCGGGCCATCCGGCATCGGCTCCGACGTCACCCTGAATTCCGCGGTGCCGCTCCCGTAAGGGGCTTGACCGGAGCCTTCGAAAATCTCAGGGTCGGTGCCCGGCGTCCCGCATAGATGCGCCGCTGCTCGCTCGTCCTTGCCCTGGGCCGAAATTGCGGCGTTCGCGAGAAGATGCCGGCCCCAGCCCCAGCCCTTGGCCGAGATCCGCAACCAGGCCGTTGGCGAATGCGCGACACTGGAGCAAATGCGCGGGCAGGGGCATTGACGCACTGCAATACGTAAGCCACGCGGATCGGCCAACGGGGCGTCGCGCCATTTTCTCCACCGCTTCGTCAGCCACATCGACTTCTTCGCGTACAACCTGGTCTCGGCCCCCTCCGCCACCTCGGCAGTGACGCCGGACCCCGCCGCGGCCGCCAAGACCTGGTGCTCGCGGTGCCGGTCAGCGCGATGCGGAACGCGCTTGTTGCGCCGGATGCTCTTGCGGGAGCTCTTGTCGTTCTCGCCGTAATCGTTGCGCCGGTCCCGGGCATAGCTCAGCGCCTTCCGCTCCTGCGGGTCCTTTCTGGCCATCACTCATCACCTCGACGCACGCGATCGCGACACGCCACGCTAGAAGCCCGGCCGCCACCCCGGGAAACCGATCGGCGTGGTCCTTCCACCGATCTGCGCCGCCATCAGCGAGATCGCCCGAGGCACGGCCAAGCGCTGAGCGACCAGATACCGGCCGCGTTCGGCCACCGAAAAGGCTTCGTGCAGCGCGGGGATCGCGGCTGATCCGGATGGCCGCCGAGGTGACAATCACCCGAACTTCGTCCATTGCCCTTCGGAAACCACTTCGACGGAGCCGTCGACGACCTTGATGGCCGTCTGCTCGTCGATGGCGTACGCCGGGACGCCGATGTCGGCCGCCCACCGTTCGGCGTCGGCCGGGGTGTTCGTGGGGAAGAGGTTCAGGTGCGGGAAGATCGAGAAGTCGACGACTCCCAAGGTTCGGTCGTCCGGCGCCGACGGCCATTCGACGAAGTACGCCCCGATCCGGGGCGTCATCACCATGCTTCCCGCGCTTACGCCCACCCAGACGGTGTCGGGCAGCGAGGGCAGCAGATCGGCCAGCCCGGACTCTCGCATCCAGTGACACAGGTACGTCGCGTCGCCGCCGTCGACCAGCAGCACGTCGGCCTCCCGGACCCAGGGAACCCAGCGCTCCCGGCCGATGCTGGGTAGCGCGGTGAGCTCGAGGACACCGAGCGAAGCCCAGCCCAGGCCGGACAGGTACTGCCAATCGGGCGCGGGGTCGGCGGCCACGAAACCCCGCACCGATTCCGGCCCGCACATCGGGTGACCCCACTGGGCCGTCGGGACGCACAGGGCGCGGCACTCGGAGACCGGCTTGCCGAGTAGCTGCACGAGCGCCGCGTGGATGCTCGGGTTCGTTACGCCACCGGAGGTGAGCAAGAGCTTCAAGGTGCCTCCAATATCGTGCGCGGAAGGGAGCGAGCCGAGGTCATCGTAGGCCGGGTCAACCTTTCGGGCGTCGCCGTCGTCCTTGCCAGCGACGGAAGGAGAACCCGCGTGCGCTGGAAGAACAGCTATGAGGGGTTGGATGCCCTCGTCGCCGAGCGGGGCAGCGCGTTGCTCGGCACGGCGGTGCTACTGGCCGGCAGCCGGGCAGCGGGCGAGGACCTGTTGCAGGCGGCTCTGGAGCGGCTGGTGCGTCACTGGAGCCGGGTGCGCGGCGACAAGGAAGGCTACCTGCGCCGAACCCTGTACCACCTCGCGGTCGACCAGTGGCGCTCACGGCGGCGCCGGCCGGAGGTGCTGGCGGAGGTGGAACCGCCCGGGCAGCCGGACGGCACCGACGCGGTGCACCTGCGGCACGCGCTCGTGCAGGCGCTGGCGACCCTGCCGCCCCGGCAGCGCGCGGTGCTGGTGCTGCGTTACTGGGAGCAGCTCAGCGAGGCCGAGGCCGCCGATGTGCTCGGGTGTTCGGTCGGAACCGTCAAGTCCACCGCCTCGCGCGGGCTTGCCCGCCTGCGTGAGCTCACCGCCGACTGGGCGACCGAGGACGTCCAGGCATGGAATGGAGCTGGAAAATGACGAACCTCATCGAGGAACAGCTGACCGAGGGGATGCGTGAGCGGGTCGCCGGCATCACCATCACCACCGACCTTGTCGGCCAGACGCTGCGCAGCCAGCGGCGTCGCACGATGGTCACGCGGAGCGCATACGCGGTTGGTGTGGTCGGGTTGGCCGGCGCGCTGGCCGCCGGCGTGCTCGCCGCCGGCGACACCGGGCCGGAAGCCCCCCTCGACCGGCCGGTGGCCGGCGCGGGGTCACCGCAGGTGCGCCTGGCCGCCGCGGTCTCCGCCAGCCAGGACATCAGCTACCGAGTGAAGAACACCATCGTCGTCCGGAGCCAGCCCGGCCGCCCATCGATGGTCGTCACCGGGGCATTCGACCCGGCCACGACAACCGGGTACCTGTTCTTCGCGTCCGGCCATGCTCGGCCCTGGAGCGAACAGCGGCTTGTCAACGGCGACCTTTACACCGCCGACCTGGTCCACCTCCAACCCGTCCCCAGCAACCCGAAAGGAAAGCCCACCCCCAGCATTGACCAGCGCGTGGACTGGACGCATGACCCGGGCAAGAAATACACCAACTTCGTCTACGACCTCAAGACCGGCGTGCTCTCTCTTTCCGCCGACCCACATCAGCTGTTCGATGCCCTCACCAACTCCGGCGCCAAGATCAGCCAGACCGGCCCGGACAGGTACCACTTCGAAGTAGCCATCCCGCCACGCAAAGGCCTCACCGGCGGCGCCATGGCCGGTGACGTGACGGTGAGCTCGGACAAGCGGATCGCGAAGGTGGTCTACCAGGCCACCCAGCGCTTCGCCACGGAAACCGCCGTGTTCGACGGGACGCTGGAGCTGTCCGACTACGGCAGCCCGGTGACCGTGGAACGCCCGAGCGGCACCTTCGAGCAGCTTCCGGGCAAATGACTTGGGACATGAGTTCAACGGTGAGCGCCACAGTCGCAGTTGCCGGCACGCTGCTCGGGTCGGCCGCCACATATCTATTTCAACGCAACGCCTCCGATCGCCAAATGCGTGTCGCGCGAGATGAACGATATTGGTCGCAGCGTCTTGCCGCTTATGCCGAATTCGCCGCTGCGGTAACGGACCTTCGGCGGGCAGCATACGACCGCTGGCATCGCTACCAAGAGGAGCCGAGCGGCAACGCCTTCACCGCCGCACGAGACGAGTACTACAAACTCTACGCAGAGCCGCGAAACTCGCAGCTAAAACTTAGGCTGTTGACCGGCGATCAGAACCTGACGGAGCTGGCACACCAGGCGGTGGAGCAGGCAACCGAGATCAAAGATGCAGAAAGTGAGCCCGAGCGAGCCAAACGAGGAGACCACGCCAAAGCGGGAGCACTTCATCTTTCGTAGCGGTTGGCTTCGACGTGGTGCCGAACGAGGATGGCCTGCACGATCATGGTCGTGGCGCGGGCGCCGGAGCGCAGGTGGGCGAGGGCGAGCACTGCCTGGCGTCCCGGGTTCAACCGCATCCATCGAGATTTGCGCTTCGGGCAGGTGCGGATGCCGTCGGCGAGGGTGATTCAGGGTCCGGCTGGAAGCCACGGCCGACCCCCACCGACCAGTCTCGGCAGCCGGCCACCGCCACGGCAGGTTCGGACAGGAGGCACCACCCCCGGCGCTACGCGTTGAGCCGGGAACGAATCCGGCGGGCACCGCCCGGCCACTTACGCGTCGCGGGTGGCCACGCCGTGCCGCGGTGCCGCGTCGGAGGAGAACCTCGTGCGCAGCTTGCGGATGACCAGGATCATCACGATCAGTACGGTGCAGCCGACCGTCGCAACGCCGATGTGGTAGGTGCCGTAACCGAACAAGCCAAGGATGCCGAACAGCCAGCCGAGGAGGAAGATGCCGACAAGGCTGACCGCAAGCGAGTGCGAAGTCAGGTCGACAACAGTCTCCGTCAGGTCGCGTATGCCCTTCGCGGATAGTGCCGTCCAGGCGATCGTCAGAAGACAGTAGGCGGCCACCGCGTAGCCCGCGAGCGGCCCGAGGTCGGTGGCGGAACCGTTCTCGGCGTAGGAAACCTGCGCCCCGGAAAATCTCAGCGTCAGTACGGCCGCAACGAGGAGGGCGACCGTCGGAACAAAGATCATTCGGGTCGAGTTGGCGGCCGATCTGAGGAACAGAACAATGGCTCGCGCGGAGATTTCGAGAATTGCGCCGACCCACAGGAAGACCCAATTCAGCACTGCAACCAGGATCCGCAACGTCCAGTAATAAAGGACGTAGACCAGGACGTCCGCCACCGAGAGGACGAGTTGGGTCGCGGTGTGGAGGAGGCCGTCGAAGAGGCGGTCCATCGGCGATCCTGCGGCACCCCCAGAACGACCGCGGTTCTCCCAGGTGGCCATCCTCGGCGGCCGAGGTGGCGAAGCGATCAGCCGTTGTTCGGGGTCGGACCAGCGGACCGTGCCACGGACCGCCGCGAATGCTCCCAGCGCCAGCGCAGCGAAGATGATCGTCAGCCAGGCCACCCATGCCAGCGGTGCGGACATGTCTCGCGGCAGGCGCAGCACCGAACCGTCACTGGGCGCGGTGGCGGTCAGCCAGAGCAGGCCCGCCGCGCTCGCCACGCCGAGACAGGCCCCGATCAGGGCTGCGCCGGCGACGCCGCCGTCTGGGCCGGCCAACCTGTTGGTGGTGGCCGCTTTGCCGCTGAGGCGCACAGTCCAGCCGAGCGCCAACAGGAGTGCGATCACCGTGATGACCGGCCGGAATGCCCCGCCGTGCGGGTCGTTCAGGACGAACGCGAGGACGCAGGCGACCACCCAGCCTGCGCCGACCGACCGTCCGGCCACGGGAAAGTTCCGCAGCGGGAGGGCGACAACGACCAAACCCGCGGCGCCGAGAACGATGAATATCGGCAGAGCGTTGTCGAGCAGCGGAGCGACGAAGAACGCGATCGCCGTCAGCACGCAGGCGGCGGCACCCAATGAGTAACGGGTTCGCGGCGGGATTCCGGCCAGGACGAGCCACGCGCCGTGCGCCCGGCACAGCACCCTGACATCCGAGGGCTCCGACGCGTCGCAGCCCGGTCGGCCGCAGCCACGCCGTTCACGATGCAGAGAAGAATAGGTGTCGAACGTCGCGGTCATCGAGTTCCACCACCGATCACATAGTCGATCGCTGTGCCGCCCAGGGGCCCTCACTGTCGCAGCGGGAATTGCGCCCGAGGAACCGCCAACTGGCTGATCCGGACGACTGAGAGTTCGACCCCTACTATCGATTGGCCGACCTGAATCCGGCATCGGAATTCGGCCGTATCCGTACGTATGCGCTTACGTGCGACGGATATTCATCCGTACGGGTAAGTATCCGTCGAAGGCTTCCCGACCGGGGTCGGGCGCCAGATATCGACGTTCAGGTTCGAACTGTCCACCACGTGGATGAGGGTTCGGGCAAACTGGGGTCGCTATGGTCGCGGTCGTCCCATGCTCTGGTTCGGTCGATGGATGGGTGGTCTTCATGGCACGGCTCGGGATAGCCCTGCGGGTTGTGTGCCCGGGACTGGACGGCGACGGGGTCGCGGACCTGACCGCCGGGCTGCGGCGAGAGATTCTCGACACCGAAGTGGACAGCGCCGAGCCGGTTTCCTCCGGCCGGCCGCCGGAGGGCGCGAAGTCGAGCGCCCTCGTTGTGGTCGGCGCCCTGGTCGTCTCGCTGGGGCCGACGGTGGTGGAGAGCCTTATGGCCGTCATCTCCTCGTGGCTGAGCCGCCAACCGGATGATGTGGAGATTGAGATCGATGGACACCGGTTCCGGGGACGGGTGTCCAGGGCCCAACGTGATGAACTCGTGGCCGCGTACCTCCGGCGGGTGGACGAGTTGTGAGGCCTGTACCGGCGAGGCGCAGAGCGTTGCTACTGGGTTGCGGCAGCTACGCCGATGCCTCGCTGCCGCGGCTGAGATCGCCGGGCCTCGATGTCGAGGAACTGGCCCGGGTGCTGCGGGATGCCGGGTACGACCAGGTCGCGGCCGAAATCGACGGCACGGCCCGGCAGGGTCAGCTCGCTGTGGAGGCGTTCCTGGCGGGGGCAAGTGTCGATGATGCGTTGAATATTGTTTATCTTTCCTGTCATGGGGTGCTGGATCAGCGCGGCAAGCTCCACTTCGCGTTCGCCGACACCGAGCAGCAGTATCTCCGGGCTACGGCCGTAGCCGCGGAATGGGTGCGCGACCGGATCTACGACAGTCGATCCAGGGCCACGGTGGTGCTGGTCGACTGTTGCTTCAGCGGCGGGTTCATCACGGGCATGCAAGCCCGATCCGGGAGCGAGGCCGTTGAGGAGTTGGTGCGCGGCCTGCCAGAGGGCAGTGGAGTGGCGGTGCTGACCGCTTCCGGCCAGCGCGATGCGAGCTTCGAGGATGCCAGCTCGGCCGTCGTGCGTCCCTCGTACTTCACCGACGCGCTGGTGACCGGCATCGGTACCGGCGCAGCCGACCTGGACCGCGACGGGCGGATCACGATCGACGAACTCTACGAGTACGTCTATCACCATGTTGTGAGCGGGCCGTCACCGCAACGCCCACGGCGGTTCGACATGGGTGAAGGGACGCTGGTGGTGACCGAGACGGCGATGACCCCCGAGGCCGGCGTCGCGGTCGCGGTGCCGACGCCCATCACCCCGCCACGCCCGGCTCCCGCAGCCGTGCCGCCCGCGCCAGCTTGGCCTCGGTCGATGACTCGGGCCGGCCCGACAGCGAGGCCAGCCCCGCCGGCAACGGTCGATACGGCGAGTTCGCCGAGGGCGGGTGTATCGGCGGTGGCAGGCAACGTCGTCGGCTGGGGCGGCCGGAACACTAGCTTCACCCTCGCTCTCACCTCCGCGGTCGATTTTGGGCGGCTTGCCGTGCCGGCCGGGCTTCGAGACATCACGGTGATCTCTGCAGGGGATCGTCACGGGCTTGCTCTAGCCGTGGACGGGCACGTCGTCGCGTGGGGCGACAACGCGTTCGGCCAGGCTCGGGTGCCGAGGCGGCTGGGCAGGGTGCGGACCATCGCGGCCGGCGGCGCGCACAATCTGGCCGTTCGTTCCGACGGTTCGGTCACCGGATGGGGCAACAATCACAGTGGACAGGTCCGGGCGCCGAAATCCCTGGGGAACGCCGTCGGCGTGGCGGCAGGCGGTTGGCACAGCTTGGCGCTGCTGTCCGACGGCACGGTGGCCGCCTGGGGTGAGAACGGCGACGGTCAGGCCCGGGTGCCGCCCGGGTTGCGGGGTGTCGTCGAGATCTCGGCGGGTGATGCGCACAGCGTCGCCCTGCACGCCGACGGCACGGTCTCCGCCTGGGGGCGCAATGACCACGGACAGTCCACAGTGCTGGCTGAGGCCGTCGGCGTGTCGGCAGTCGCTGCCGGCACCGCCTACACGGTCGCGGTCCGCACGGATGGGACGCTGCTGTCGTGGGGTCATGCGCCGGCCGGATCGCCCCGACGCCTACCGGGCGGCGCGGCCCAGGTCGCGGCTGGCGAGTCGCACTGCCTCGCGCTCGGCGTGGACGGCACCGTGCGCGCGTGGGGGGACAACACCTACGAGCAGTGCGTCGTCCCCGATGGGCTCGGCCGCTTCCTGATGATCGCGGCAGGCAGGCTGTTCAACATCGCGTTGATCGCGCCGGACGGCTGACGGTGCCGCGGTCATCCGATTCGGCGGTGTTGTGTGGCCCCATTCGGGCGGGCATGGCTGGCTCAGATGTGGGTTGAGGTCGCGATGCCGAGTGGCTGTAGCGGTCGCGCTGGGTGGCAAGGTGGATGCCCGTGTGGTTCTGTTCGTGAGTTCGGCACCACCGTCGATTGCGACAGCTACGCGTGTCGTCGAACGGGCGCGCCGCTCGAGCGGCGCGCCGGGCGCGAGAGGTTGGACGCGCGTTGTCTGCGACAGATCCGCATACCACGACCATCGGATGGACTTCACCGGTTCGGCGCTCCACTGGTACACCCTTTCCTTGCCTACCCATACGCGCAGCTGCTCAGCAGTCCTTACCCGAGGCGCTGTATGTAGCAGACCGAACAGCGCGTATTTGTAAGCAGAGCAAAGGACGCGGCAACGAAACACCCTCAGCAGGCCAACCCGTGGCAGGTGGTCGGCGAGTTCGCGCACCGGCATGGGAGGGCGCTCTTGCCGGGAGCCGCAGCGTGCGTGTCGAGGGTGAGGTGGCCGCCTGGCGATCGGGGGGATGCATCGATCGCGGGGAATGGCTAGGTTGGGCGGATGTCGCGATCGATCGGACGCAGTGTTGTTGCCGCCGTCGTCACAGTGGGGGTCGTCCTTGGTGGTGCGGGTCCTGCGCACGCCATCGCCGATGGTGATCCGGTGCCTGATGGGCGGTATGCGTTCAGCGTGAAGCTCACCATGACCGGCATTCCTACCGCTAGCGGTGGGCGCCGGGACAGCGCCTGCTCCGGTGCGCTGATCGCGCAGCGTTGGGTGATCACGGCGGGGCACTGTTTTCGTGACGCCAACAACGTGCGGGTCGATCGGCCGGTTGCCGACCTGACCACGGCGACCGTGGGCCGTACCGATCTCACCGACACCGGGCGGGGGATCGAGGCCGAGGTGATCGCCGTCCGGCAATCGCCGACCGCCGACGTCGCCCTCGCCGAGCTGTCCGTGCCGGTGCGCCGCATCCGGCCGATCCGCCTCTCCACCAAGGCACCCGAGCTCGGCGACATCGTCCGGGTCACCGGCTACGGCTCGACCACGAGCGTGAACCCGGCGCCGGTCACGCGGCTGCGCACCGGCCAGCTGACCGTCGTCGCGCTGAGCGAACCCGTGGTCGGCCTGCACGGATACGCCCCCCAACCCGACACCACGCCGTGCCCGTACGACTCGGGCGGACCCTATTTCGCCGAGCACGGCCACCGGGGGCCGGCGCTGGTGGCCGTGGTGAGCAACGGCCCGAGTTGCCCGCACACTGCCACCGAGAACGGCGCCCGCATCGACAACATCGTGCCGTGGATTCGTGAAGTCCTGCGGGACGTCCACTGACGAGCTATCGGGTGGTCAGAGCCGGCGGTAGCGGGCGAACGTGGTCGTCCGGCGCAACCGGAAGCCGATCGACTCGTAGAGGCGGATCGCGGGAGCGTTGGCGGCGGCCGTGTGCAGGAACGGCGTCTCGCCCCGGGATCGGATGCCGGCGGCCACCGCTCGTACCAGGATGGTCGCCAGGCCCTGGCCGCGGTAGGCCGGGTCGGTGCAGACCGCGCTGATCTCGGTCCAGCCGGGCGGGTGCAGCCGCTCGCCGGCCATCGCGGCCAGCGCGCCGTCGCGGCGGATGCCCAGGTAGGTGCCGAGCTCGATGGTGCGCGGGCGGAACGGGCCCGGGCGGGTTCGCTCGATCAGATCAAGGATCTCCGGTACGTCGGACGCGGTGAGCCGGACCGCCGAAGCTGAGGGCTCGGCGCGCAGCGCCACGTCGACCAGTTGGACGCCGGGGATCTCGTCGGCCGGCTCCCAGCCCGGATGCGCGGCGGGAACCGGGCCGGCGACCGCCACCTCCGCGCCGGGGCCGGCCAGCGTGGCCAGGTCGGCCCAGGCGCGCGGGTCGTCGGGGTCGGCCAGCGCGTAGAACTGGGCCACCTCGTCGGGATAGCGGGCCGCCCGGCCGTGCACCTCGGCCAGGTGGGCGTGCGTGCCGGTCAGCGAGTGCCAGATCGCGTTGTCGAGGACGGCCTGGTCGGGGGTGACGATGGTCATCGGGTGAGTCCTAGGTGGTCGCGCAGGGTGGGACCGGAGTATTCGGTACGGAACACGCCGCGTTCCTGCAGCAGCGGCACGACCGTGTCGGCGAACTCGTCGAGGCCGCCGGGGGTCACGTGCGGCACGAGGATGAAGCCGTCGGCGGCGTCCCGCTGCACGAGCTCGTCGATCTGGCCGGCGATCGTCGCGGGCGAGCCGATGAACGTCTGCCGGCCGGTCACCTCGATGATCAGGTCACGGATGGAGAGGTTGCCGGCCTCCGCCCGTTCCCGCCACTCCCGCGCGGTCCGCAGCGGATCGCGGTGCATCCGGACGCTGGCCCGGCCGCGGGCGATGTGCCCGTCCGAGACCTCGGGGTCGATCGACGGCAGCGGCCCGTCGGGGTCGTACGAGCTGAGATCGCGGTTCCACAGCTGCTCGAGCAGCTTGATGGCGGTCGGGCCGCTGACCTGCTGACGCCGGACCTCGGCCGCCTTCTCCCGCGCGGAGGTGTCGGTGTCGCCGAGTACGAAGGTCGCCGCCGGTAGCACCAGGAGATCTTCCCGCCGGCGGCCGTACCGTGCCAAACGGCGCTTGACGTCGGCGTGGAACTTCCGGCCGTCGTCCAGCGTGCCGTGCCGGCTGAAGATGGCGTCGGCGGTGGCGGCCGCGAACTCCCGGCCCCCGTCCGAGTCGCCGGCCTGCAGGATCACCGGCCGGCCCTGCGGGCTGCGCGGCACGTTGAACCGGCCGCTGATGTCGAAGTGCGCGTCGGCGTGCTTGAACGTGCCGGCCGCGCCGTCCCGGAGGAACGTCCCGCCGGCCTTGTCGGCGACCACGGCGTCCGCCGGCCAGGAGTCGAACAACTCCGAGGCCGTGGCCAGGAACTGGGTGGCTCGGCTGTAGCGGTCGGACTCGGCCAGGAAGCCGCCGCGCCGGAAGTTCTCGCCGGTGAACGCGTCCCACGAGGTGACGACGTTCCACGCGGCCCGGCCGCCGGAGAGGTGATCGAGCGAGGCGAACTGCCGGGCCACCTCGTACGGCTCGTTGAACGTCGAGTTGATCGTGCCGGCCAGCCCGAGGTGGGTGGTGACCGCGGCCAGCGCCGACAGCACCGTGAACGTGTCCGGCCGCCCGACCACGTCGAGGTCGTAGATCTGGCCGCCCTGCTCGCGCAGCCGCAGCCCTTCGGCGAGGAAGAAGAAGTCGAACTTGGCGCGCTCGGCGGTCTGGGCGAGCCGCACGAACGACTCGAACTCGATGTGGCTGCCCGACTCGGGGTCGCTCCAGACCGTGGTGTTGTTGACGCCGGGGAAGTGTGCGGCGAGGTGAATCTGCTTAGGCAACGCGAGCTCCCCGGTCGGCGAAGTAGCGGTTGGCGGGACGCGGCAGCCCGAGCAGAGCGCGCAGCGTGGGCGCCTCGTACGCCTCCCGGAAGACGCCGCGCCGCCGCAGCTCGGGCACGAGAGAGCGGGTGATCGAGCGCAGATCGGCGGGAAGCCGGCCCGGCCGCAGGCGGAAGCCGGTGATCCCGGCCGCCTGCCACTCCAGCACCAGGTCGGCCAGCTGCTCGGCGGTGCCGCTGAAGACCGCGGCGTCCGATGTGTACGCCGCGCGGTCCAGCGCGTCGAGCCGGTCCCGGGCCGAGGGATCCAGGAAGACCACGAGATCCGCGAAGACATGGCGGACGTTCAGCTTCGCGACTATCTCACGCGCGTGGTCGGCATCCGCCGGTGTCACGTACGCGAGATCCGCCGACCCGTTCACGAAGGCGTACGGAATCTCGGCATGGGCGAGGGCCGTGACCAGCGGCTGGCCCTGCGGCGGGCGTGGGGTGATCGACGGGCCCTTGACGCTGAAATGCCGGCCCGCGAAGTCGATGTAGTGCAGCCGATCACGGTCGACGAACCGGCCGGTGGCGGCGTCGCGGATCTCGGCGTCGTCCTCCCAGCTGTCCCAGAGCCGCCGCACGACCTCGACGTAGTCGGTCGCCTCGTCGAAGAGCTCCCGCACCTGCGTGTCGTCCAGCGGGCCGACGACCCGGCGGCCGAAGTGAGCGGCCTCGTGCGCCCGGCCCGAGACCTGCACCCGCCATCCGGCGCGGCCGTGGCTGACGTAGTCGAGCGTGGCGATGGCCTTGGAGATGTGGAACGGCTCGGTGTGCGTGACGGTCGCGGTCGGAACCAGTCCGATGTGGCTCGTGGCCGGCGCGACCCGGGCCGCGATCAGCACGGCGTCGAGCCGCCCGCGGACGTGGTCGGTACGTTCGTCCGGCCCGTCCGGCCGGTCCGTCTGCAGGCCGAGCGCGTCCTCGATCGTGACGAAGTCGAGCGCGCCGGACTCGGCCTCGCGGACGAGATCGAGCCAGTACTGCGCGGTGAACAGCTCGGCCGGCCGGGCGTCCGGCTCCCGCCAGGAGGCGGGGTGCCAGCCGGTCCCGTCGAGCGCGACGGCGAGATGGACGTTTGCCATGGTCATTTCCCCTCGATGGGCAGACCGGGCGGGTTGACCTCGGGCGCGGTGACGGCCTCGTTCGCGAGGTTCCAGCGCGCGAGGATCTTGGCGTAGTCGCCGGACTTCACGAGTTCGTCGAGCGCGGCCTTGTACGCCTGGACCAACCCGTTGTCCTTCTTGGTGGTCAGCGCGATCAACCCTTGCAGGCTCGCCCCGGCCCCCGAGTAGGTGCCGATGATCTGCGTCTGTCCGGCCACCGCGACGTGGTAGGCGGCCGTCGGGTTGGGCCCGAGGTAGGCGTCGATCTGTCCCGATCCGAGCGCCAGGTAGGTGGCCTGATTGGTCTGGTAGTACTTGATGCCGACCGCGGGCAGGCCGTTCGCCACGTCCTGCTTGCTCCACTCGACCAGGATCTTCTCCTGGTTGGTGCCGGAGCCGACCGCGACCTTCTTGCCGGCCACGTCCTTGGGCCCGGCGACCGCCCAGGTCGTGCCCTTCTTCGCCTCGAACGCGAGGTCGTCCTTGCGGTAGGAGACGAAGTCGTACTTCTGCTTGCGCTCCTCGGTGACCGTGATGTTCGAGGCGCCGACGTCATACTTTCCGCTGTCCAGACCGATGAAAAGGTTCTCCCAGGAGGTGTTCTCGAGGTCGGGCTCGAGGCCGAGGATCCCGGCGATCGCGACGGCGATGTCCGGCTCGTTGCCGATCAGCGTCTTGTTGTCGGTGGCGGTGAAGGCGAGCGGCGGGAAGCCGGAGCCGGCCGCGCCGACGCCGATGGTGAGCTTGCCGGTCGCGCGGACCTTCTCGGGCACGAGCGCCGCGACCGCGTCCACCTTGGCCGGCACGATCCGGTTCTGCTCGGGGCCGTCGTTGATCTTCACGGTGGCCGCCTCGACGGCGGCGGGCGCCGTCTTCACCGCCTCGTCGGGGGCCGCGCAGGCGGTCAGGGTCGCGGTTGTCGCCACCACGGCTGCGAGCAGGGCATTGCGCGTACGCATGAATGGGCTCCTGGTTTTAGGAAAGGACCTTGGAGAGGAAGGCGCGGGTGCGGTCGTGGACCGGGGAGTCGAGGACCTGGGCCGGCGGGCCGTGCTCGAGGATGCGGCCGCCGTCGAGGAAGACGATCGAGTCGGCGGCCTCGCGGGCGAAGCCGATCTCGTGCGTGACCACGATCATCGTGGTGCCGGCGCGGGCCAGGTCGCGCATCACGTCGAGCACCTCGCCGACCAGCTCCGGGTCGAGCGCCGAGGTCGGCTCGTCGAAGAGCACCAGCTTGGGATCGAGCGCGAGCGCCCGGGCGATGGCGACGCGCTGCTGCTGACCGCCGGAGAGCTGCCTCGGATAGGCGGCGGCCTTGTCGGCCAGCCCGACCCGGTCGAGCAGGTCGAGAGCGCGTTGCTTCGCCTCGGCGCGCGGCCGGCGCAACAGAGCCTCGGTCACGTTCTCGAGGACGGTCAGGTGCGGGAACAGGTTGAAGGTCTGAAAGACGAACCCGATGCCCGCCCGCTGCTTGAGGACGTGCCGCTCGTGCAGCTCGTAGAGGCGGTCGCCGTCCTGCCGGTAGCCGATCAGCTCGCCGTCGACCCGGACGTGGCCGCGGTCGACCTTCTCCAGGTGGTTGATCGTCCGCAGCAGCGTCGACTTGCCCGAGCCGGAAGGGCCCAGGATGACCGTGACGCTGCCCTTCTCAATGGTCAGATCGATTCCTTGTAGGACCTCCAGCGAACCGAATGATTTGTGCACGCCCCGGATCTCGACCATGGTCAGCGGTTTGGTCATTTGCGCCACCCGCGGGAGAAATGCCGCTCGACGTAGTGCTGGAAGACGCTCAGCACGGCGGTCAGGATCACGTACCAGACCGTGGCCACCAGGAGCAGCGGCACGACCCGGCCGTTACGGCCGTAGACGACCTGCACCTGGTAGAACAGCTCGCCGATCGCCAGCACGTACACGACCGACGTGCTCTTCAGCAGGTTGACCAGCTCGTTCGCGGCGCTGGGCAGAATCGCCCGCATGGCCTGGGGCAGCAGGATGCGGCGGAACTGGCGCAGGCGCGGGATGCCGAGCGCCGCGGCCGCCTCCAGCTGCCGCTGGTCGACCGAGATGATCCCGGCCCGCACGATCTCGGCGGCGTACGCGGCCTCGTGCAGCGCCAGCCCGATCAGCGCCGCGCCGAGCGAGCTGACCAGGCTGTTGGTCGCGAAGTGGACGAGGCCGGGCCCGAACGGCACGCCGATCTGCAGGCTGTCGTAGAGGTAGCCGAGGTTCGCCCAGAACAAGAGCTGGACGATCAGAGGGACTGACCGGAAGACCCAGATGTAGGTCCAACTGACTGACCGAAGGACCGGGTTGCGCGACAGCCGCATCGGCGCCAGCACGATCCCGCCGAGAAAGCCGAGCACGGCCCCCGCGAACGTCAGCTCGACCGTGATGAGCAGGGCCTGCATCACCGACCGCTCGAAGAAGTACCCGGCGAACGTGCCCCAGTCCCACCCCGGGTTGGTGACCAGGCCGTGCGCGAACTGGGCCACGAGCACCAGCACGGCGGCCGCACCCACCCAGCGCCAGGGATGCCGCGCGGGCACCACGGTCAGCGTCTCGGCCGCCGGCGGCGCGGCCCTGGCTTCAGACAGAACACTCACGCCGACGACGCTAGGTTTCGCCGCCAGATCACCACAAGTCCTATGGGTCCAGTATGTCTTTACGATCCTGTCAACGGCTTGCCTATTGCCTATCTCAGCTATAGGAATAAAGGATGACCGTGCCGTTGTCGATCCTGGATCTCGCGCCGCTCGTCTCCGGTGGGACCGCCGGTGACGCCCTGCGCCGCACGCTCGACCTGGCTCGGCACGCCGAGCAGTTCGGGTATCACCGCTACTGGGTGGCCGAGCACCATCTGACGCCCGGGGTGGCCAGCTCGCAGCCGGCGCTGCTGCTCGGGCAGATCGCCGCCGCGACCGGCCACATCCGGCTCGGCTCGGGCGCCGTGCAGACCGGGTTCCTTACGCCGCTCGGTGTGGTGGAGCAGTTCGGCATGCTCGACGCGCTCCATCCGGGGCGCTTCGACCTCGGGCTCGGCCGCTCGGCGCAGCGGCGCAAGTCCGTGCTCACCGAGCCGGCCGATGAGCCGGTCGTCGAGGCGCGGGTCGTCGACGGGCTGCTCATCCCGAAGTCGTTCTCGTTCACGCCGATCTTCCGCTCCTCGCGCTCGGCCCTGTTCTTCCGGCTGCTGCACCAACCCGACGCGACCCCGGTCGACCTGGACACCGCGATCGGCGACATCCAGACGTTGCTGGCCGGGCCGTACACCGACGGCGAGGGCAACGAGGCGCGGGCCGTGCCGGGGGAGGGCGCCGACCTGGAGATCTGGGTGCTCGGCTCGAGCGGCGGCGAGAGCGCCCGCGTGGCCGGCGCCCGGGGATTGCCGTTCGCCGCGAACTACCACGTGTCGCCGGCCCGGGTGCTGGAGGCGGTCGACGCGTACCGGGAGGCATTCCGTCCGTCCGCCGTGCTCTCCGAGCCGCACGTTATGGTCTCGGCGGACGTGGTGGTCGCCGACGACGACGAGACGGCCCGCCATCTTGCTTCCCCGTACGGCCTGTGGGTGCGCAGCGTCCGGACCGGCGACGGCGCGATCCCGTATCCCAGTCCGGCCGAGGCCGCGGCCCACGAGTGGACCGACGAGGACCGTGAGCTGGTCGCCGACCGGGTGGAGACCCAGTTCGCCGGCTCCCCGTCGACCGTCGCCGAACGCCTCGACACGCTACGGCGGGTGACCGGCGCCGACGAGCTGTTGGTCACGACCATGACCTACGACCACGCCGACCGGGTCCGGTCGTTCGAGTTGCTCGCCAAGGAGTGGCTGAATTCGTGATAGATGTGGTCGATGGCCGAGCCCGCGGACGATGCCGCCGACATGGTGGCGGCGGTGCGCGACGACCCGGCGGCCCGCCTGGCGCTCGCGGCCGGCTTCTACGACACCCCGGTCGGTAGTCCCCGCATCCGGCCCTACCGCCGGGCCGAGGTCGCCTTCATGCGCTGGCAGATCCGGCGCGGCGTGCTCGGTGCCGGCGGCAGCCCGTGGTGGCGCTCGGTGAACGAGGGCCTGATCCGCGACGCGTGGGAGGCGGAGCGCCGGGTTCGTTCCGGTTCACCGGGAGCCGGGCTTCCGCAGGTCGAGCGGTGGATAGAGTTCTTACGCCGGCCCACGCCGCGCTCCTGGTACCGCGCGCACAACACCAGCATCGTGGCCGGTTACCTGGCGCACCGCCCGCTCGCCGATCACGAGGGCCTGCTCGAACGCTTCTTCATGGACGTGGCGCTGCTCCGCGTCTTGTACGCCGACTCCCTGCTCTCCAACGCCCGGCTCGCGCTCGGCGGCCTTTCCCCGGCCGGCCGCTGGCTCGGCGACCCCCGCCGCCGCGGCACCGACGTCTTCCTATCGCTGCACAACATCCTGCCCGGGACGTACCCCCTGCCCGAGTCCCACCTCGTCGAGATCCTCGAGCAGGAGAACTACCTGGGCCGCCTCATCGACTACGGCGTCATCCTCCCGCGCGCGGCGAAGCTCTACGAGCACGCCGCCCGCGACCTCGACCAGCCGGGCCTGCTCACCCTGATCAGCGACGGCTGCCCGGCCTACGCGTGGCCACCGGACGAGACGTACGCCTGGAAGAGCCGCCGCCCTCGGGCCACCCAAGCCGTCCGGCGCCTCGTCCGCGGCTGACCCGCCGATAGGGGCACACGGTGACGGCCCCCACACGTTTATTTACGACCGGTCGGTTGTTTTTGTAGGGTCGGGGCATGACCGTGGACGGCCGGCTGGCCCGGGGAGAGCGCACCCGCATCGCCGTGCTCGATCGCGCGCTGCGGATGGCCACCTCCGAGGGGCTCGACGGGCTCTCCCTCGGCCAGCTCGCCGAGGCGCTCGGCATGAGCAAGGCCGGGCTGTTCGCCCACTGGCGCTCCAAGGAGCAGCTGCAGCTGGCCGTCATCGAGCACGCCCGCGAGCAGTGGATGGACGAGGTGATCCGGCCCGCCCTCCGCGCGCCGCGCGGCGTGCGCCGGCTGTGGGCCCTGCACGACCTGCGGCTCGCCTTCTACGAGGGCGGCCGGCTGCCCGGCGGCTGCTTCTTCGCCAACGCGAACTTCGAGTACAACGCCCGCCCCGGCGCCATCCGCGACCGCCTCGGCATTCAGCTCGAGGAGTGGATGGAGTTCCTCGTCACGCTGGCCACCGATGCGGTCGCCGGGGGCGATCTGCGGGCCGGGACCGATGCCCGCGCGATCGCGTACGAGACCGAGTCGCTCGGCGTCTGCGCGGTCATGCAGGCCCCCACGCTCGGCGCCGGTGTCACCTTCAATCTCGCCCGGAACGCCCTGCTCGGGCATCTGCGGGCGCTCGCCGTCGACCCTTCGATCCTTCCGGAGCTGACATGACTGCCGTCGCTGTCGAGTACGGGCACACCACCGTCGTCCCGGTGCACTTCGACGACCTGGACGCGCTGGGCGTGCTGCACAACGCGCGCTACGCCGTGTTCGTCGAGCGCGCGATGATCAGTTGGTGGGCCGAGCGCGGCGTCTCGTTCGCCGGCGGCCGGCCCACCTCGCCGGACGCGTTCAACGTCGTCCGCGAATACGCGATCACGTTCCACGTGCCGGTTCGCGGGACCGGTGAGATCGCCGTGCACTTCTGGGTGGAGAAACTCGGCACGACCAGCGCCGACTATCGCTTCCGGGTCACCTCGCCCGACGGCCGGATCCTGTACGCCGAGGGCCGTCGCGTGAACATCCACCTCGATCCGGCCACGATGCGGCCGTCGCCCTGGTCGGAGGAGGGCCGCCGTCTCGGGTCCGAGCTGCTGCGCCGCTGAGGCCCGGCCGCCCGGCGGGGGGACGGCCTCGCCGGGCGGCCGTTCGGGCGTCAGTGCATGCCGGGCGCCGGCGGGGCCATCTCGGCGACACCGACACCGGCGGCTGTCTCCGTCTCGGTGGGGACCGGTTCCGTCTCGATGAGAGCCGGTTCCGTTTCGGTGGCGGCCGGTTCCGTTTCGGTGGGAGCCGCCGCCGTCTCGGTGGGAGCCGGCGTAACCGTCTCCGTGGTGGTCGGCTCGGGTGTCGCGGCCGCCGTCTCGGTCGGGGCGGCCGTCGGCGTCGCGGTTGCCACCGTTCCGGCCGGGGTGGGCTCGGTGGTCGGTGTCCCGGCCGCCGGAGTCGGCTCGGTGGTCGGTGGTGTTGTCGGTGTTGTCGTGGGCTCTGTGGTCGGCGTCGCGGTCGGTTCCGTCGTCGGTGTGCCGATGGTGCCCATTCCGCCGCCCATCGGCGGCATGTGCAGATGATCCAGCAGCGCGCCGATCGGCCAGTCGTCGTTGCTCACCGTGATGATCATCACGTGGAACGGTCCGCAGCCCGGGCCCATCGGGCAGGAGGCCGCCGCGGTGGCGCCGGGCGGGGTCGGGGCCGGTGCCGCCGGCGCGGCCTGAGCGGAGCCCGCGCCGAGGGTCACACTCGCCAGCACCCCGGCGCCGAGCAGGGTGAGGTTGCGCTTCTTCATCTCATTTGCCTTTCGTCCTGGACGATTTCCGCGGATCAGTCCAGCACGGCGGATCAGATCATTTCCGGCGGATCGCATTTCCCGGCAGGGCTTTTCGGCCGTGAACGTCCACAAAGGAGAATGGGCGGGGATGACCGGTAGCGCCGGCCTCACCGGGCCGTCCAGCGCCCACATCCCCGATCCGGCGGCCGTTAAACCTCGGATGGTGGGTCTGCGGGAACCTCCCACCGGCCGCCGCCCCGGAGAAGAATGGCCGCATGAGAACGTGGCTGATCACCGGATGTTCCACCGGACTGGGCCGGGCCCTGGCCGAGACAGTGCTCGAGCGCGGCGACAACGCGGTCATCACCGCGCGGGATGTCGCTGCGGTTGAAGGGCTCGCCGGGGCGTACGGGAAAAATGGTCTTGCGATGTCGCTGGATGTCACCGACGCGGCGCAGATCGCCGCTGTCTCCCGGCAGGCGACGGAGCGGTTCGGCGGGGTTGATGTGCTGGTCAACAACGCCGGGTACGGCTATCGCGCGGCCGTCGAGGAGGGTGACCCGGAGGACGTGCGACGCCTGTTCGACACGAACTTCTTCGGCGCCGTCGCCCTGATCAAGGCCGTGCTGCCCGGCATGCGGGAACGCCGCAGCGGCGCGATCGTCAACGTCTCGTCGATCGGCGCCCGGATCTGCCCGCCCGGCTCCGGCTACTACGCGGCGGCGAAATCGGCGCTGGAGGGCATGACCGGCTCGCTGCGCAAGGAGCTCGCGCCGCTCGGGATCACCGCGATGGCCGTGGAGCCGGGTGGTTTCCGCACCGACTTCGCGGGCCGCTCGCTGACCCAGTCGGCCGTCCCGATCGCCGATTACGCCGACACTGCGGGCAAACGGCGCAAGGAGCACGACACCGCGCACGGTACGCAGCCCGGCGACCCGGCCAAGGCGGCGCGGGCGATCATCACCGCCGTCGAGTCGCCGGAACCGCCCGCGCTGCTGCTGCTCGGCACCGACGCGCTCGACGCGTTCGGGATGGTGCTCGACGCCCAGCGGGCGGAGATGGAGCACTGGCGGGCACTGAGCGCGAGCACCGACATCTAGCCCATGAGACCCGTCGCCGCCGACTGTCACGCCTGCCGCCTCAACGACCAGTTCGAATCGCTGCCGCCCCGCGAGCACATCGCCGCCGACGACTCGTGGCGCGTGGCCCACGCCTTCAACAGCTCTCTGCCCGGCTGGCTGGTGCTGCTCCCGCGCCGGCACGTGACGTCGATCGCCGACCTGACCCCGGCCGAGGCGGCCACCCTGGGCACGTGGCAGGTGCGGTTGTCCCAGGCGCTGCGGACGGTCACCGGCTGCGCGAAGACCTACGTCATCCAGCTCGCCGAGAAGGAGGGCTTCGCCCACGTCCACTTCCACATCGTGCCGCGCGCCGCCGACCTGCGGGCGGAACACCGAGGCCCCGCCATCTTCCACTACCTGACCGACGGCGACCCCCTCACCGAGCCCCAGCGCGACGAGGTCGCCCTGTCCCTGCGCGCCGCCCTCGCCTAGCCGACCGGGAGGACCAGGCGGGACGGGCCGAGGGTGATGGTGTGCGTGCTCGGCACCAGCTTCGTGCCCGTCCCCGGGTTCTCGTCGGTGCCCAGGTTGCGGCTGAACTGCGGATAGCACCCGCCCGCGATCAGCACCCGCAGGCGCGAGCCCGCCGCGAACCGATGCGCCACCGGGAGCAGCCGCAGGCGGACCGGCGCGTCCTGGTCGCGGTCGGGCGCGAGCCGCCGGTAGCCCTCGGTCACATTGCGCGAGCGGCCCGCGGGGTCGACCTCGCTGAGCCGCACGAACAGGTCGGCGTGCGGGTTGTCGGTGCGGTGGGCCAGCTCGATCATCGGCGCGCCCTGCACCTCGAGCGCGGCGCCGAGCGCCGGTCCGGTGAACGCGAGCACGTCGGGCCGGGTCGCCAGCGGGCCGTCGTCGACGTAGCCGCCGCCGTCGAGCAGCGGTCCGCCGACGGTGGGTGTGGGGTCGGCCGGGTCGAACGTGAAGCTCGCCTCGCCCGCCGCGGCCTCGCCGAGGCTCCCGCCGGGCCTTAAATGCAGGGCCAGGTCGCGGGTGGGTGGCGGCCAGGCGTCCGACTCACGCCAGCCGCGGGTTCCGGTCATTTGCACGCGTACGCGGTGAGCACGGCGAAGTGGCGTGCCGCGCAGTTTCGCGCCCAGCCAGTCGAGTGCCTCGGGGATGAGGATCGGCGCGGCGTTCCCGACCACCTCGGTGTGCGTCCACGGCCCGATGGTGAGCGCCACGTCGACGCCGCGGGCCCGCAGCGTCGTGTACTGCTCGACGGTCTGCTCGAGGAAGAGGTCCTGCCAGCCGCCGTGCAGCAGGATCGGGATCTGCGCCCGTTCGAGGGCGGCCGGGTGCCGCATCGGCGCCCAGTAGGGATCGGCGAGATCGGGCCGGGTGACCCGGTCACGGAACCACCGCGCCCGGCCCGCGTAATGCCGCTCCCCGGCCTCGGCCAGCGGCAGGTCGGTGAAGACCGGCCGCAGCGCGCGCTTGCGGGCCGGCCCGGCGACCATCTGGGTCAGCGCCGCCGTCACCGACGGCTTGGCCGCGCGGGGCAGCCGGGACACCATGTCGCTCCAGCCGACCAGGTCCATGTTCATCGCGCCGGTGCCCCACGAGTGCCGGGCGAAGTCGTGCGGGCCGACGGTGACCACGGCCGCGGCCATCTCCGGCGGCGGGTCCTCGAGCAGCGTCCACTGGGTGTACCCGAGGTAGGACGGCCCGATCGTCGCGAACTTGCCGGTGAACCAGGGCTGCGCGATCAGCCACGCCACCACGTCCCGGCCGTCGTCGCGCTCGGTGCGCATCGGGTCGAAGTCGCCGCCCGAGTCGGCCGTGCCCCGGCTGGACACGAACACCACGTGGTAACCCCGGGACGCGTACGGACGGGCGTACAGCAGATTGAAGGGAAAACGACGGCCGTAAGGTCCGCGCACGAGCAGGGTCCCCGCGGGCCGGCCGGCCGGAACGTAGTGATCGGCCGCCAGCGTCACGCCGTCGCGCATCGGAATGCGCAGGCCGTGCTCGATGCCGAAGTCGACGGCCCGGCCCGGCAGCTTGAGCACGCGCGTCGTGACCCGGTCCTGCAGTGCCATCGCGGCCTCCGTTCTCGCTGATCACACTTTGGCCCGAAACGGCACCCATGTCGATCAGTTGTTGCGTAGCGGTATCGTCACGAAGAGTATCGATGGGAGGCGACCATGGCCGACTTCACCGGCATCGACGCGCCCGCCGTGTCCGCGATCGGCGACACCGTCCTCGACGTGGCCGGACACCTCGACCGGCTCTCCGGCGAGGTCGATCGATGCCGCACGGTGCCCGACCCCGTCGAGGGCTCGGCGGCGCTCGGCGCCCTCGGCAACTTCGCGGTCGGCTGGCGGGACACGCTGACCGGCCTCGCCGAGCAGGTGCGCGGCTTCGGCGACGACCTGCACCGGGCGGCCGGCGACTACCGGCGGACCGACGCCGACGCGGCCGACGAGATGTGGCGCTCCGGCGTGCCGAGGGGCTTCTGATGGCCGGGATCACGCTCGCCGCGCTCGTCCACGCCGACACCGGGCGGCTGCGCGACCTCGCCGCCGACTGGGAGAAGCTGTCCGACGAGCTCGATGCGACCACGGAAGACCTGGCCCGGGGCACCCGCGACCTGCCGCACCACTGGGCCGGCGCGGCGTCGGAGGCGGCGCAGGCGCGCAACCGCCAGTTCCAGGTCGAGATCGGCAACATCCCGCACAACTTCCACGTCGTCGCGGGGGCGCTGCGCCTGCTGGCCCAGCAGCTCGACCACTGCCGGCGGATGGCGTACGCCGTGGTCGACGACGCCAAGGCGTACGACCTGCGGGTCGACCTGGCGACGGGGGAGATCACCACGGCCGGCCCGGTCGACTCGGACGCGATCGCTGCCGTCAAGGCGGCCATGGACGAGCTCGCCCTGCGGCTCACCCGGATCGTGGCGCAGGCCGACGACGCCGACCGGCACGCGTACGAGGTGATCGACGGCCGCAGGCACCATCCGCTCGACCCGATGGACGACGAGCTGCCCGAGTCGCGGCCCGACTTCCTGCTGCAGGACGTCTCGCCCGAGTTCCGCGCGCAGGAGTGGCACGACATGCACCAGCTCAACCGCGACCGCATGATCACCGAGCACCCCGAGCTGGTCGGGCCGGCGGTCGGCCTGCCCACGATCGACCGGGACCGGGCCAACCGGCTGCTGCTGGCCCGGGCGAAGACCGCCGCCCAGGCCCGGCGCGAGCGGCTCGACGTCATGCGGGACGGCGCCGGCAGCCGCGCCACCATGAACACCGACGCCGAGCTGGCCGGCATCGCCGAGGTCCAGAAGCGGCTGGCCACCACGCCGGGCGCCCGGCTGCTGAGCTACCCGCCGGCCGTGATCGGCAAGGCCGACCCGAAATGGGACGAGTTCGTCCCACCCGCACGGCACCTGAACTCCTGACCGCGTCGCCGGATAGCATCGTCAACGGCCCGCATCACGCTGTGACGCTTAAGGAGAACACCGTGTCCGCACCCCGTACCCTCGCTGTGGCCGACCCTCTAGTCGTCCCGGCCGGGACTACGGCCGCCGACGCGGTGGCCAAGGCCGGCCTGCCCACCAGCGGCCCCAAGGCGATCGTCGTGGTCCGCGACGCGGCCGGGCGGCTGCGCGACCTCGACTGGCAGCCCGAGCTCGACACCGACGTGACCCCGGTCGCGATCGACGAGCCCGACGGGCTGAACGTGCTGCGCCACTCGACCGCGCACGTGCTCGCCCAGGCCGTGCAGGACGTCTTCCCCGAGGCCAAGCTCGGCATCGGCCCGCCGATCACGGACGGCTTCTACTACGACTTCGACGTGCCCAAGCCGTTCCAGCCGGAAGACCTGTCCAAGCTCGAGAAGCGTATGCAGGAGATCGTCAAGCAGGGGCAGACCTTCCGCCGCCGGGAGTACAAGTCGCTCGACCAGGCGAAGTTCGAGCTGGCGTCCGAGCCGTACAAGCTGGAGCTGGTCGACCTCAAGGGCGACGTGGACGCCAACGAGGTGATGGAGGTCGGCCACGGCGAGCTGACCCACTACGACAACGTGGACAAGGACGGCAAGCGGGTCTGGGGCGACCTGTGCCGCGGTCCGCACCTGCCGTCGACCCGGTTCATCCCGGCGTTCAAGCTGATGCGCTCGGCCGCCGCCTACTGGCGCGGCAGCGAGAAGAACCCGCAGCTGCAGCGGATCTACGGGACGGCGTGGCCTTCGCGGGACGACCTCAAGGCGTACCTCAACCGTCTGGCCGAAGCGGAACGCCGCGACCACCGCAAGCTGGGCACCGAGCTCGACCTGTTCTCCTTCCCTGATGAAATCGGGTCGGGCCTGGTCGTCTTCCACCCGAAGGGTGGCGTGATCAAGCGCGAGATGGAGGACTACGTCCGCGCCCGCCACATCGAGGAGGGCTTCCAGTACGTCGGGACGCCGCACATCACCAAGGAGGGGCTGTTCCACACCTCCGGGCACCTGCCGTACTACAAGGACACGATGTTCCCCCCGATGCAGCTGGAGGGGGCGGACTACTACCTCAAGGCCATGAACTGCCCGATGCACAACTTGATCTACAAGGCGCGCGGGCGGTCCTACCGGGAGCTGCCGCTGCGGTTCTTCGAGTTCGGCTCGGTCTACCGCTACGAGAAGTCGGGCGTCGTGCACGGGCTCACCCGCGTGCGCGGCCTCACCCAGGACGACTCGCACTCGTACGTGACCGCCGAGCAGGCTCCGGGCGAGATCAAGCACCTGCTGAACTTCGTCCGCTCGCTGCTGGACGACTTCGGCCTCGACGACTACTACCTCGAGCTCTCCACCCGAGACCCCAAGAGCGACAAATTCATCGGTACGAATGAGCAGTGGGCCGTGGCGACGAAGGTGCTCGAGGACGCGGCCACCGACTCCGGTCTCGAGCTCGTGCTGGACCCGGGCGGCGCCGCCTTCTACGGCCCGAAGATCTCGGTGCAGGCGCGGGACGCGATCGGCCGCACCTGGCAGATGTCGACGATCCAGTACGACTTCAACCAGCCGGCCCGCTTCGGCCTGGAATATCAGGCCGCCGACGGCACCCGCCAGGAACCCGTGATGATCCACTCGGCGAAGTTCGGCTCGATCGAGCGCTTCTTCGGCGTGCTGGTCGAGCACTACGCGGGCGCGTTCCCGGCCTGGCTGGCGCCGGTGCAGGTGGTCGGGATCCCGATTCGCGAGGACCACGCCTCCTACCTGGAGGACTTCGCCGCTTCTCTGCGGAAAGAGGGCATTCGCGCCGAGGTCGACCACTCGGACGACCGCATGCAGAAGAAGATCCGCACCGCGCAGCAGCAGAAGATCCCGTTCATGGCCATCGCCGGCGACGACGACGTGGCGGCCGGCACGGTCTCCTTCCGCTACCGCGACGGCTCCCAGCGCAACGGCGTCCCGCTCGACGAGGCCGTCGCCCACGTGGCCGAGATCGTCCGCTCCCGCGTGAACACGGGCCCGTCCGCGGCCTGAGGCACGTCCGCCGGCGCCGGGCAGATCGCCGTGGCGGTGCGCGACCCGGAGAACGCGGCCGACCTCGCCGGCCGCGCTGTGCAGGTCCGGCCGGCGCTCGCCGCCTCCGGCCGGCCGGTCACCTACGCCGAACTGCCCGCCGAGCAGTTCGCCCAGGTCCTCATCGGCTCCGGGCTGCCCGGCCTCCTGGTCGACGTGCTCGTCGACGCCGACGTGAAGGTGGCCCAGGGAGCGCTGCAGACCGTGACCGGGCGACCTCACCGCGCTGCTCGGCCGCCCCACCACGACCCTGCGCTGGCTGTCAGCGCCGCTCTGCGACCCTGACTCACCCTTCCTCGAGGCCACCCCAGGACCACCGAGGGATGGCCAGCCCGGAGGGCACGTCGGCGGCCGAGTGGTGATATTGCGACATGGTCGTCGTGGTCGCCCACGCGAAGTAGTCGTGCAACACCTGCCGCAGCGGCTCCTCGGTGATCCCCACATCGGTCAGGGCCTCGTCGAAGCAGGTGATGGCGCGCCGATCCATCTCCTCGTGCGGCCCGTTCCCGCTGTGCATCCGCACGACGTCGCTCTCCGCGATGCCGGATTCCGGCCCGCCCAGCGCCTCACCCCAGTAGGCGGCGAGACGCTCGGTGTGGTCCGGGCGGTAGCCGTGGCTGAACGCGTGGCTGACCACCTCGTCGGCAAGCACTCGCTCGTGCCACGCCGCGGCCAGGCGAACCATTCCGTCGCGACCGCCCGCGGCCTCGTACACGCTGGTCATGGCGACAAGCATGCCAGCCGCATCACAGGAAGCGGGTCAGCGCGCCGATCCGGTTGTCGCGCAGGGTCAGCACGATCAACCCGGCCGGCGCGCCGTCCAGCTCACACACGTACGCGGGCTGGGTGTTGACCCTGGTCGCGGTCAGCCGCAGGGGCGGGCCGGGGCGCCAGGTGGTGCTCGCTCGCAGGAACGCGGCGATCGCCTCGTGACCGTGGTACTCGTGCGAGGCGGGCGGCATGGCCAGCCAGGCGTCGTCGGTCAGCAGGTCGAGGAGGGCGGGCAGGTCGCGTACGCAGAAGGCGCGGGAGAATCGGTCGGTCAGCGCCACCTCGGCGGGTGACCCGGCGGGCGGAGCCGGCGGCGCGGGGTCGGCGACCGCCGTCCGAGCCCGCTGCAGCAGACCCTTGACCGCGGTCGCGGTGACGCCGAGCATCGACGCGACCTCGTCGGCGGAATAGCCGAGCACGTCCCGCAGGATCAGCGTGGCCGCCTGGCGCGGTGGCATGCGCTGCAGGCCGGTCACGAACGCCAGCCCGACGGCCTCCCGCATCTGATAACGCGCCTCCGGGCCCGGCGCGGCGTCCGGAACCCCGTCGAGCAGCGCGTCCGGGAACGGCTGCAGCCAGGGCACGTCGCCGCGGCGCGAGGGCTCGGGCGGGGTGAACGGCGGCACCGGCGCCGGCGGAATCCGGCGGCGGGCGTTGAGGCAGCGGTTCGTCGCGATCCGGTAGAGCCAGGTGCGTAGCGACGAGCGGCCCTCGAAGCCGTCGATGCCGCGCCAGGCCGCCAGCAGGGTCTCCTGCAGGGCGTCCTCGGCGTCGGTCAGTGAGCCCAGCATCCGGTAGCAGTGCAGCAGCAGCTCGCGCCGGTGCGGAGCGACCAGATCGGCGAACGCCTCATCGTCCACCGGCCGATCATGGCACGCGCGGGCCGTTCCGATTCCCGCGGCGGATGTGTCAGAACAGTCGACCGCACTTCAGGGAGGGGAACATCGCATGGATCAGACGGAACCGGCGGCGCTGCGCGTGGCGCTGGCCTACCACGAGGCCTGGACCGGCAAGGACATGGACACGGCAATGAAGTACATAGCGGAGGACATCGTCTGCGACGCGCCGGCCGGGCGGATCGAGGGAGCGGCGGCGTACCGCGCCTTCCTGGGGCCGTTCGCCGAGTCGCTCACCGGCTCCGCGATGATCGCGGCGTACGGCGACGAGGAGCGGGCGCTGGTCATGTACGACACGGCGTCGCCCCGGGTGGCCAGCGCGCCGGGCGCCGAGTGCGTGACGGTCGTGGACGGGCGGATCGCGTACAGCCGATTCCTTTTCGATCGGCTGCCGTTCGCCCGCCGGCCCTGACGATGCCCTAGGCGGTGGCCGGCGCCGGGCTGCTCAGCCGTGCTCCGGCCTCGGCGCGGGAGATGCGCAGCCAGACCACGAAGCCCCAGATCACGAAGCCCGCGTAGATCGCGTACAGGATCGCCGACGGGTAGTACCGGAAGTGCAACAGCTCGGGCACGCCGACCAGGTCGACCGCGATCCAGCACAGCCAGAACTCCACCCAGCCGCGGGCGAGCCCGTACGTGGCGAGGATCGACCCCACGAAGATCCAGGAGTCGGCCAGGTAATACCACCACGGCACGGGGAATCCGGCGCCGACCTGGCGGAAGACGAAGAAGCAGATGACTACCGCGGCCAGCGCGGCCGGAATGAAGACGGCGCGTTGCCGGGACGACGCCCAGTGCGGGGTCACCGTGGTTCCGTGCGTACGCGCGGAGTTCTGCCGCCACCGCCACCAGCCGTAGACGCTCGTCACCACGAAGAAGACCTGCCGGGACGCCTGGCCGTACAGCGGGGTGCCCTGGTCGTTGCCGAGCGCCTGGCCGAGGAAGACCGTGAACAGCAGCACGTTGCCGACGATGCCGACCGGCCAGGCCCACACGCTGCGGCGCAGGCCGAAGACCGCCGAGCCGAGGCCGAACGCGTTGCCGGCGATCTCCCGGTAGTAGATGGCCTGGCCGGGAGTCACCTGCCATTTCGCGGTGTAGAACGTCGTCAGCAGGTGATCGAGCCAGGTCACGGCTCATGTTATTTCCGCGCCGCCGGTGGGGCATAGTGTGACGGTGAACGCCCCAACGTGTCCCGCCGAGACCCGCCTGTACGAGAACGGCAAGGTCATCGCCGAGGACTTCCCCGCCGAGCAGGTCCCGGACATGCTCGAGCGGCACCCCAACGCCGTGCTCTGGCTCGACCTGTACCGGCCCGGCCCCGACGATCTCGCCGCCGTCGCCGAGGAGTTCCACCTGCACCCGCTCGCGATCGAGGACGCGACCCAGGAGCACGAGCGCCCCAAGCTCGACCGCTACCCGGAGCATCTGTTCCTCAACGTGTACGCCGTGGACGTCTCCACGAGGCCCGAGGACCCGCCGTTCGGCAAGACCGAGATCAGCGCCTTCGTCACCGAGCGGGCGCTGATCACCGTACGGAAGGCGCCGAGCGACACGGCCAAGTTCGTGGAGGCCTGGGACGCCGACGTCAAGCTGGCCAAGATGAGCGGGGTCGCCTTCCTGCTGTACGGCCTGCTCGATGTGGTCGTCGACGGGCACGTCTCCGCCGCGCAGATGCTGGACGTGGGGATGGACGGCGTCGAGGACGTGCTGCTCGAGGAGGGCGGCGCCCCGCGCGAGGTGCGCATGCGCGGCCTGCGGCTGCGCAAGACGGTGGCGGCGCTGCGCCGGGCGGTGGTGCCGATGCCCGAGCTGGTGGCGCAAGCGCGGCAGACGGAGAACGGGCTGGTCGACGAGAACCTGGCGCCGTACTACCGGGACGTCGAGGACCACGCCCAGCACGTCGTCGACCAGATCGAGCACCTGCGCGACCGCATCGACAGTCTGCTGCAGGCCGACCTGGCCGAGCAGGGCAACGTGCTCAACGACATCACCCGCAAGCTGGCGGCGTGGGCCGCCGTGATCGCCGTGCCGACCGCCCTGACCGGCTATTTCGGGCAGAACCTGCCCTACCCCGGCTTCGCCAAGCCGTGGGGATACGTCCAGAGCATGGTGCTGATCATCTTTTCGGCGGGCGGCCTCTGGGTATACCTGCGGCGTCGCCACTGGCTGTAACCTCCCGCAAGGACGTGCGGGGGAGGCCGAATGCTGGCATTGGTGTGGGGTGCCGTGCGCTCCCGCCGTGCCCAGGTGCTGACCGTCCTCATTCTCACCGCGCTGGCCACCGCCGTGGCCGCGGCCGGCCCGTGGTTCGCCGCGGCCGGCAGCACCGGGGCCGCCGCCGCGGACGTCGCCGCCGCCCCGGCCGGCGAGCGCACCCTGTCCATTCGCAAGATCTCCCAGAGCAAGGACGATCCGCAGGGCGTCCTCGACCAGTTCGCGGCGAACGTGCGCGGCCTGATCCCGCTGCCCTCCACCGACCCGGTCGGCGGCCTGGTCGTACCGCTGATCATCACCCAGGCCGGCGGCACGCCGTCGATGGCCGTCGCCTACCGCGAGGACCTCTGCGAGCACCTGCGGTTGCAGGGATCCTGCCCGGCGAAACCGTTCGAGACCGCGATCAGCGTGAACACGGCGCAGCAGCTCGGCCTCGGTCCCGGTGACCGGCTCGACCTGCGGCCGGCGCCCGACGCGCAGCCGCTCACGCTGCGGATCGTCGCCACGTACGCGCTGGACGACCCGGCCGGCGCCTACTGGAGCAACCCGCTGTTCACCGCGAACGGCGGCCTCGACCCGGCCTTCACCCCGATCGCGACGTTCCGCTCCGACCGGCTGGCCGGGCCCACGGTCAGCTACGACGTGCAGGTCCCCGACCGGCTGATCCGCGGCGACGACGGCTACGACCTGGCCGGTGTGCTGCGCAAGGCCGATCGCGACCTCGGGCAGGCCTCGCTGCGGCTGGTCAACTCGACCGGCCCGCTGCTCGACACGATCGCCCGCGACCGCGCGGCCATCCGCCAGGGCGTGCTGGTCGCGGTCGTGCAGGTGCTGGTGCTCGCCTGGTTCGCGATCGGGCTGGCCGGCCGCTACACGGGCCGCGACCGGCGCGGTGACGCGGCCCTGCTCAAGCTGCGCGGCAACACCCGCGGCGCCCAGCTTCGCCTCGCCATCGGCCAGCATCTCGTGCCGCTGGTGCTCGGCTCCCTGCTCGGCCTGCCGCTGGGGTACGCGCTGGCCCGGCTGCTCGCGGGCCCGACCCAGTCCCGGGACGCGCTGGTTCTCTCCGTCGCCGCGGCCGCCGCCGTGCTGGTCGGCGGTTTCGCCGTGCTCGCGCTGACCGAGGCATTGGCGCTGCGCCGGCCGGTCGCCGACCTGCTGCGCGAGGTGACCGGCGGCCGCGGCGACTGGCGCTCCGGCCTCGCCGACGTGCTGCTGCTGGCCGTGGCGGTGGCCGCGATCTACCAGTCCCGTGCGGACGCGGCCGGCACCGGGCTCGCGCTCGCCGCCCCGGCCCTGGTCGCGCTGGCGGTGGCGCTGCTGGTGGCCCGGCTGTTCGGCCGGATCGCGGATCGGGGCGGCGGCGCGGCCGTGCGCACGGGCCGGCTGCGCCTCGGCCTGACCGCCGTGCAGATTTCCCGCCGGCCCGGCAGCGATCGGGTGTTCGCCCTCGTCGTGGTCGCGGTCGCGGTGTTCGCCACGGCCGTGGGCGGCTACGCCGGCGAGCGTACGGCCCGGCTGCAGCGCAGCGCCGCCGAGCTCGGCGCGACCCGGGTGCTGACCGTGCAGGCGACCAACCGCACGGCGCTGCTGGCTGCCGTGCGGGCCGCCGACCCGGCCGGCGACCAGGCCATGGCGGTCGCCGTCGATACCACGAGCGACCCGCCGGTCCTCGCCGTCGACAGTGGACGGCTCGCCGCGGTCGCCCGCTGGCGTCCCGAGTACGGCCCGCTCGGCGCCCTGCCCGCCGCGGACGGTCCGGCGCCGCTTCCCCGGATCACCGGGCACCGGCTCGCCGTCCGGGTCGGCTACGCGGGCAAGGCGCCGGCGCGGCTCACTCTGATGCTGCAGCACGAGGGCACGGGCGCGCCGGTGCCGGTGCGCTTCGGCCGGGTCGGCGCGGGTGAGCACACGCTCGAGGCGCCGGTGTCCGGCTGCACCGAGCCGCCCGGCTGCCGGATCCTGCGCTGGGAGCTGGCCGGCCCGCCCGGCACCGCGCTGCGGATTCGCGACCTCGAGCAGCTCGATCCCGCCGCGGCGATCCTCGACCCGTCCCGCCTCGGCGACGTCGCCCGCTGGCGGTCCGGCACCGCGGGCGCCGCCCTCGACCTGGCCGCCACCGGCGACGGGCTGACCCTGGCGGTCGACGCCGACCCCGGCGCCAAGCAGGTGGGCACCGCCGCGTACGCGGTCGACACCGACCTCCCGCTGCCGGTCGTGCTGGCCGGCCCGGCCCCGCCGCAGTGGCAGTTCGGCGAGCCCGCGCTGCTCGCGTTCGGCGGTGAGCCCACGCCCGTGCGGGTCGTCGCGAGCGGGACCGCGCTGCCCGTGCTCGGCCGCCGGGGCGTGCTGGCCGACCTCGACGCGACCCGCCGGGTCATCGGCGACTCCACCCCGCCCGGCCAGTTCCAGGTGTGGCTCGCCCCCGGCGCCCGGCCGGGCATCGCCGGCGCGCTCACCCGGGCCGGGCTGACGATCGGCGCCGACGAGACGATCGACGACCGGGCCGGGCGGCTCGACGAGCAGGCGCCGGCCGTGGTCACCCGCTTCTCGCTGCTCGCCGGCGTGGTTGTCCTGCTCATCGCGGCCGCTGCTCTCGCGGTGGCCGGCGCGGTGGACCGGCGCTCCTGGCTCGACCAGCTCCGCGCGCTGCGCGTGCAGGGCCTTCCCTCCCGGGTCGCGGTGCTCACGGCGTACGCGGGAATGGTCTCTTTGCTGCTCTTGGCCCTGCTGTCCGGGCTCGTCGCGGCCGTGCTCGCGCGTCCGACCGCCCGCATCACCGTGCCGGCCTTCACCGACGGCTGGGACGTGCTGCCGCTGCCGGGCGCTCTCGGCGCCTCCGCCCTCGGTCTGGCCGGCCTGATCGCCCTCCTCGTGCTGGGTCTGACCGGGTGGCTCGCGGTGCTGCCGCTGACCCGACGGCTGCGTCGCGACGCGCGGGGGACCGGCCGATGATCTCCCTCGTCCTCGCGATGGTCTGGACCCGGCGCGGCCAGTCGCTGACGCTCGCGCTGCTGGCATTGCTCGCGGTCGCCGCCGCCGTCGCCTCCCCGGCCTACCTCGCGGCCGCCGACCGGGCCGTCGCCGCCGGGCAGATCGCCACCGCCACGCCGGCCGAGCGCGGCATCGTGCTCAGCGCCGCGCAGGACGACCGGATCGGCAACGACGGCAACCCCGGCTTCAGCGACGTCGGCGCCGCCCTGGCCGACCTGCCCGGCTTCGACTACCGGTACTCCGCCGAGGTCCCGGCGATCGGCATCGAGCCGGACAACCGCAACGCCTCCCGGGTCGTCTTCCGCCAGGACGCCTGCCCCCACCTGCGGATCGTCGCCGGCCGATGCCTCATCGGCGAGGGCGAGGTGGTCATCGGGACCGCGACGGCGAGGCGACTGCGGCTCGCCGCCGGCGCCGCGATCACGCTGACCTTCGCCAAGAGCAACAACAGCGACGCGAATCCGCTCTGGCTCCCCGACGGCAAACCCAAGCGGCTGTACGTGGCCGGCGTCTACGACGTGCCGACGCCGGGCGATGCCTATTGGGGCACGCACGGCTACTTCACGGCGGTGCCCGGACGCGGCCCCGGCGAGCCTGTCTTCCTCGGCGCGGCCACGCTCGCCGACTTCGACCACGGCCGCACCGAGATGGCGATCGACGGCACCGCCGGGCCGGCCGCCCTCGACATCGACCACCTGCCGCAGCTGCGCGCCGGGCTCGAACGGCTCAAGGTCGCGTCCTCGAAGCTCGGCCCGGCGGTGCAGGTCAACACGAATCTGCCGTACCTGCTGGACCGGATCGACGCCGGCCGCTCGAACGCCCGCCTGCTCGTGCCGGTGATGGCCGTGCCGCTGGTGCTGCTCGCCTGCTTCAGCATCTTCCTCGCCGTCAGCTACGGCGCCCAGGGACGGCAGCCCGAGCTCGCCATCGTCGCCCTGCGCGGCAACCGCTGGTGGAGCCGCTGGTGGCTGGGCACGGGGGAGAGCCTGGTGGCGATCCTGGCCGGCGCGGCGGTCGGCTGCGTCGCCGGCCAGCTGCTCGTCGACGCGGTGGCCGCCGCGCGCTTCCCGGGCGTGGGCGTCGCCGCCGGCTGGTCGTCGCTGCGGTACGCCCCGATCGCCGCCCTGGCCGCCCTGGCCGCGGCCGTGCTCGCCCAGCGCCGCCAGTTGGCCAGCCCGGTCGCCACGCTGCTGCGCCGCAATCCCGCGCACACCAACGGGCCGCGCTCGTTCGCGTTCGAGGCCGTCGTCGTGCTGCTCGCGGTGGTCGCCGGAGTCCAGCTCGCCGTCTCCGGCGGCACGCTGGAGGGCATCGGGCTGCTGGCGCCCGCGCTGACCGTCCTCGCGCTCTCGCTGCTGGCCGCCCGCGCGCTGCTCCCGGCGGTCACCGGCTACGGCTCGCGGGCGCTGGGCGCGGGCCGGCTCGGTCCGGCGCTCGCCGGGTTCCAGCTCTCCCGCCGCCCCGGCGCGCAGCGGCTGTTCGCGCTGCTGGTGGCGACCGTGGCGGTCGCCGGGTACGCGGCGTGCGCGGTCGACGTGGCGGCGCGCGGACGCGACGTGCAGGCCGGGCTCGGCGTCGGCGCCGACCGGGTGCTCTCGGTCGACCCGGTGTACCGCAGCCAGTTGCTGCACGCGGTGACGGCGGTCGATCCCGGCGGGCGGTTCGCGATGGCCGTCGCGCGGCTGCCCAGCTCGGCCGCCGACGAGCCGCTCGGGCTCGCCGTCGACTCCCGCCGACTGGCCGCGGTCGCCGCCTGGCCCGGCGGCGGGCCGTCCGCCCGCGAGGTGGCCGAGCGACTGCGCCCCGACGCCGCCGCGCCGGTCGTTCTCGAGGGTGAGGACCTCAGCGTCGACGTCACCACGATCGGGATGACCAAGGGCCGGGAGCTCAAGCTGCTGGTCGCGGTGTCCTCGGTGGACGGGCTGGGCGACGCGCTCGTCGACTTCGGCACGCTGCGCCACGGGCGGTCGACGTACGCGCAGCGGGTGCCGGTGTGCCGGACCCGCTGCCGCCTCAACGGCATCGAGGTGACGATCGCGACCAACGACACCGCGGTGACCGGCCGGGTCGTGCTGCACTCGCTGGGCACGATCAACCCGGTGCGGACGATCGCGCAGCTCGGCGATGTCTCCCGGTGGCGGATCGGCAACCTCGGGCGCCTCGCCGCCGATCCGGCCGGGCTGAGCATCGACGCGACCGCGCCGGGCGGGCTGCCCACCGGCATCTGGGTCCGGCCGGTCGACGCGCCCTTCCCGCTGCCGGCCGCCTACGCGGGAGCGGCGCCCGCCAGCTCCGTGACCGGCCTCGATGCCAAACCTCTTCCCGTACGCCTCGCCGGCCGTCTGCCCGCGGTGCCGCGCCTCGGTGACCACGCGACGCTGGTCGACCTCGACTACGCCGACCGGCTCGCGGTCGACGCCTCCCCGGCGCTCGACCCGGAGGTGTGGCTCAACGCTCGCGCGCCCGCCGACGTCGTCGAGCGGTTGTCCGCGCAGGGCCTCACGGTCGTCGGCGACACCCGGTCCGAGCAGGTGCGGCGGGGGCTCGCCGAGCAGGGGCCGGCCCTCTCGCTGTACTTCTACTTCCTGGCCGGCGGGCTGTCGGTGCTGCTCGGCGCGGGCGCGCTGGTGCTGGCGGCGGCCGTCGACCGGGGGCGCCGGGTCGAGGACCTGTCGGCGCTGCGGACCCAGGGCTTGCGCCGGCCGGTCGCCGGGTGGGCCACGCTGTGGACGTACCCGGCGCTGGTGGCGATCGCCTCGGTGGCCGGGGTGCTGATCGCGGTGGCGGCGTGGGCGCTGACCGGGTGGGCACTGCCGCTGGCCGGGCAAAACCCGCCGCCGTTGCCGCTGCCGGCCTGGCCCCGCCTCCCGGTGGTCGTGCTCACCGCGGCCGCGGTGTTTATCCTGCTGGCGGCCGTGGCCGTCGGAACCGGCCGAGACCTGTACCGTCGGATCGAATTGTGGGGTCAACCATGAAGACGCTGACCGTCGAGGGCGCGGACCTCGCGTGGAACGGCGACCGGCCGGTGCTGACCGGCGTCACGGTCACCGCCCGGCCCGGCGAGATCCTCGCCGTCACCGGCACCTCGGGCGCGGGGAAGACGACGCTGCTCAGCGCCATGGCCGGGATGCTGCCGCCGGCGGGCGGACAGGTGCTGATCGACGGCGCGCCGCTCGGCGACCGGGACCACGCGGTGTCGCTGGGGGTGGTGCTGATCCCGCAGGACAACGGGCTGGCCGCGATCCTCACGGCGGCGGAGAACATCTCGGTCGCGGTGATCGCCACGGGCGGCTCACCGGCCGAGGCCCGGCGGCGCACCGCGGAGTCGCTCGAACCGCTGGGTCTCTCCGGCCAGGCCAACCAGCTGATCGAGGAGCTGTCGGGCGGTCAGCAGCAGCGGACGGCGATCGCCCGCGGGCTCGCCCTGCGCGGCGACGTGCTGCTGGCCGACGAGGTGACGAGCGAGCTGGACGCGGCCAACCGCCAGCGCGTGATCGAACTGCTCCGCGCCGAGGCGACCCGCGGCGCCGCCGTCGTCTTCGCCACCCACGACCCGGAGGCGGCCGCGGCCTGCGACCGGGAGCTGCACCTGGCCGACGGAGAGGCGATCTGGGCCCGCCCATGACCTCAGGCCGCGTGATCGGTGTGGTCGCCGCTGGGCACCAGCGTGACCTCGCCGTCTATGTGTTGCACGGTGAACAGCGTGCCGGGTGGGTAGTTGCCCAGCACGTCGGGGGGTAGCTGGACCGTGCCGTCGCCGGCGACCACGGCGAAGTCCTGGCCGTCGCGGCCCTCGGCGCCGACGCGGCCGTCGCGGATGGTCACGGCGCGGCCGAGGCGGGCGCCGACCTCGTTGTCGTGGGTGACGACCACGATCGTGGTCTGTCGCTCGGCGTTGACCGTTTCCATCGCGGCTAGCACCTCGTCGCGGCCGGAGGTGTCGAGCCGGCTCGTCGGCTCGTCGACCAGCAGCAGGCCGGGGCCGGTGGCTATGCCGACCGCAAGGGCCGCCCGCTGCCGGCCGCCCGGGGTGAGGTCGGCCAGGCGCTGCCGGCCCTGGCCGGGCAGGCCCACGAGGTCGAGGATGCGGTCGGGGTCGTCCAGCTTGATGCCCCGGGTGTGCGCGGCGCGTCGCTGCGCGAGCCAGATGTTGCGGTGCAGTGAGGCGTACGGCAGAAGGTTGCGCGAAGCGCCCTGGAGGACCACGCCGATCTCGGTCCCCCGCAGCCGGGAGATCTCGCCGTCGGAGAGCTTGCCCATGTCGTACGTGCCGATGTTGATGCGGCCGGCCGAGGGGCGCATCAGGCCGGCGAGCAGCGCGATCAGCGTCGACTTGCCGGAGCCCGAGGGGCCGACCAGGGCGAGCGTCTCGCCCGGCGCGATCGACAGGTCGACGCCGGCGAGCGCCACGACGTCGCCGGCCTCGGCGCGATAGATGTGCACCACGCGGCGGCACGCCACGGCAAGTCCGTTCATGCGCTCACGCTAGCGAAGATCCGTGCAGCATGACGACCCACGGACGGACGCGAACCTCCAACAATCCGCCGGTCACCGATTCGTCGGCGAAGTGGGCGTCGTGCACGATCGCGGCGGCCTCGGTCGCGTCGCCGGCCCGGACGATCGTCATGCCCTCGCCGGAGGCCGGGAAGGGCCCGGCGGCGACCAGGATGCCTCGTTCGTAGAGGCCCTCGAGGAAGCTCGCGTGGGCCTTGAAGAGCGGATGCTCGAACGGGTCCCCGGCGCCGGGCGCGGGTATGTGCTGCAGGACCAGGATCAGGTCCTCGGTTTCCTTCGCCGGGGCGGCGGGCCAGGTCGCGGCCAGCGACGACAGCACGGCCGGCCAGCCCTGCCGGTACTCGTCGCGGGCGTCGAGCGTCTCCCAGCCCGAGTGGGTCACCGTCACCAGGGTCGCGTCGTCGCCGACCGGTGCGAACGACACCTCGACCACGGAGGCCTTGGCGGCGTCGCGCCCGGGATGCCAGGTCATCCGGAACGATCGGGGCGGGCGCCAGTCGAGGACCGTGCCCCAGACCGCCTCGCTGCCGCCGTTCGCCCCGGTCTCGACCAGCTCGCCGTCCCGGAATGCGGCGGTCGACCCCGCGCCGTGCACGCTGAACCGGTCGACCGGCCACCACTCGCCGATCCGGGCCGTGAACGCCTCGAACGCCTCCGGCACGGCGGCCGGCACGACAACCTGACGATGGATCGGCGGAAAGCTCATGACTTCTCCGTAAATATGTCTGCATAGGCTGACAGAGCGGTGTCCCACATGCCGACTAGCCACTGCTGCAGGGCGGTGAAGCCCTCCGGCGCCAGGGCGTACAGGTTGCGGGTGCCGACGCTGTGGTGCGCGACCAGCCCCGCCCCCTCGAGCACCTTGAGGTGTTTGCTGACCGCCGGCCGCCCCACCGGCAGCGCGGCGGCGAGGGCGCCCACCGGCGACGGCCCGTCGTTTCGCAGGCGCTCGACGATCCGCCGCCGCATCGGATCACCCAGTGCGTCCAGCGCCAGTTCCAGTTGGTCACTCATGAGTAACGGTTACCGTAGAGGAACCAAAGGTCGCCCGCAAGTGTCCGGACCTATCCTCTTAGGGTGGTCCCCGTGCGTGACATCGCCGTATTCTCCGGATCCGCCCATCCCGAGCTCGCCGACGAGATCTGCCTGCATCTGGGCGTGCCGCTGTTGCCCACCCGAACCTCCCGCTTCGCGAACGACTGCATCGAGGTCCAGCTGCAGGGCAACTGCCGCGAACGGGACGTGTTCCTCATCCAGCCGCTGGTTCCCCCCGTACAGGAAAATTTGGTGGAACTGCTTTTCATGCTCGATGCGGCAAGGGGCGCCAGCGCCGGCCGGATAACTGTCGTGCTGCCCCATTACGCGTATGCCCGTAGCGACAAGAAGGACGCCCCGCGCATCTCCATCGGTGGCCGTCTGGTCGCCGATCTGCTCACGACCGCCGGCGCTCACCGCGTTCTCGCGATGACCCTGCACTCGCCGCAGGTGCACGGTTTCTTCAGCATTCCGGTCGACCATCTGCACGCCCTGCGCGAGCTGGCGCACCATTTCCGGGGTTACGACCTCAGCAACACGGTGGTCGTCTCACCCGACCTGGGCAACGCGAAGGAGGCGGCGGCGTTCGCCCGCATGCTCGACATCGACGTCGCGGCCGGTGCGAAGCAGCGTTTCGCCGACGACAAGGTGGTCATCAGCACGGTAATCGGCGACGTGACCGACCGCGACGTCATCGTCCTCGACGACGAGATCGCCAAGGGGTCGACGGTCTTCGAGCTGCTGGCCCGCTTGCGCGAACGGAACGTCCGCAGTGTCCGGGTGGCCTGCACGCACGGTCTCTTCTCCGGGGATGCGATTCGCCGCCTCTCCGACGAGAAGGAGATAGAGGAGATCGTGTGCACCAACACGGTGCCGATCCCCCGGAAGAGCCGGACCGAGAAACTGACGATCCTCTCGGTGGCGCCGGCGCTGGCCGAGGCCATGCGCCGCATTCACAACGGCGAATCGGTATCGGCGCTGTTCGCGTAATTTCCGTGGTGGTGAGCTGGGGACGGGGAGGGCGTCCCGTCCCCAGCTCCAGTCCAAGTGGACGGATGGTGTCTCTAGGAACCGGTGTCACGCGAAGGTGCTGCCTGGCTGGTCTCCCTTCATTTGCGGTGGTCGATGTTGGGAGCGCTCCCAAATGACTGTAGCGGCACGCCCGGGACTTGAGAAGGGGCGCGTCGTCAGGTGGTCGCGGCGCAGGTGACCGTCGGCGTTGTCGCGGCGCCCGAGCCGAGGAAGCCGAACGTCGTGCTGCCGCCCGCGCCCAACGCGCCGTTGTAGCTGACGTTCGTGGCCGTCAGCACGCTCCCGCTGACGGTGGCGGTCGCGTTCCAGGTCTGCTGAATCGTGGGCGCGCTCGGATAGGTCAGCTTCACCGTCCAACTCTTGATCGCCGACGAGCCGGCCGTGACCGTCACGCCCGCCTGGTATCCGCCGGACCATTGGCTGCTCAGGGCGTACGCGGCCGAGCACGCGCCGGAGGCCGGCGGTGTGGTCGTCGGGGCGGTGGTGGGCACGGTCGTCGGCGCGGTCGTCGGCCGTGTGGTCGGCGGCGTCGTCGGGGGTGTGGTGGGCTGTGTGGTCGGCGGGGTCGTCGTGCCTCCGCCGCCGAAGTTGATGTCGCTGCACCAGTAGTAGGACTGGTCCAAGTGGCTGGCCTGCCAGATCGTGTAGACCATGGCCCGGCCGGTGCGCCCGGTCAGCGAGACCGGGATGTTGAGCTGCACGCCACCGGTGACCGGCGTCCACTGCGCCGCCGGCTTGTTCCCGACGACCGCGACCCGGGTCAGGTCCGACCATTTGAGCGCGGTCGTCACCGGGTTGAAGCCCGGGTTCGTGACGTACACCCAGAGGTAGTCGGCGCCGTGCAGCGCCTGGTCGAACACCTGGACCGTAAAGCTGTTGCCGACCGTGGTGGCCTTCCAGTCACCGACGGTGTCCATGGCGTTGTACCGCCCACTCTGGGTGTGGCCGGCGCTGCAGAGCTGCCCGTCCGGGATGGCGCCCTGGTGGTTGCCGGCGACTTGTTCCCGGAAGAGGCCGTTCCAGTTCCACATCGCGTTCGGGTCGGCCTGCCAGGCCTGATAACACATCGGATCCTCGGTGGCCATGGCCGGATCCTGGAAGTGGTCGCCCCAGCGCTGCCAGCAACCGTAGTTGCGCGAGGCCGGACTTATGACGTTGCCGTGCGCCTGGGCCGGACCGGCCGGCAGGGCCACGACGACAAGGGCGGCAGTGAGCACGCCGACAACGGCGCTGACGAGGAGACGAAGACGTTTCGAAGTATTCATGAGGGCTCTTAACTCCGCGGGTGATCGGCCCCGGTGGACGAGGCCAAAGTCATGGAGGGACTGGTGGAGGCTGCCCTCGGCCTCCATCGGCACGTGACCCGGCGAGTGCAGCAACCATCCCTGCTGAATTGACATCTGTCAATGCTGAGCCCGGCGGGGGAGGCGGAAGAGGTTGCCGATGCGCAACAATGCCGCGTGAGCGTCGCGGTACTGGGGCTGCGCCGCGTGGTGCCGGGAGGTCGGGGGATGCCGGAGCGTGACGTCGCGGAGTTGCTCCGCGACGCGAAGCGGGTCGTCGTCTTCACCGGCGCCGGCATGTCGGCGGAGTCCGGCGTGCCGACGTTCCGCGACGCGCTCACCGGGCTCTGGTCGCGCTTCGACCCCAAGTCGCTGGCCACGCCGGAGGCGTTCGCGGCCGATCCGGCGCTGGTCTGGGGCTGGTACGAGTGGCGCCGGGCCGAGGTCGAACGGGTCCGGCCCAATCCGGGGCACGAGGCGGTGGCGGCCATCGAGGCGCACGTCGCGGACACCGTCGTCATCACGCAGAACGTGGATGACCTGCATGAACGGGCGGGGTCGCGGGGGCCTATCCATTTGCATGGCAGTCTGTTCTCGCCGCGGTGCTCGTCGTGTGGGAAGCCGGCCGGATTGCCCGCGCCGGGCGAGGTCGGTGGGCGGATGGAGCCGCCGGCCTGCGCGCATTGCGGGGCTCCGGTTCGGCCGGGGGTGGTCTGGTTCGGGGAGCAGTTGCCTACTAGTGCGCTTTCGGCGGCGACCGAGGCGGCGTTCGGCTGTGATCTGCTCTTTACGGTCGGTACGTCCGGGGTGGTTTATCCGGCGGCGGAGATCCCGTATGTCGCGGCTCGATCGGGGGCGGTTGTCGTCCAGGTCAACCCGGAGGCGACTGCGCTCGATGCGGTTTCTGACATCAATTTGCGGGGGACCGCGGCTGAGGTTCTGCCCGATCTGGTGGACCGGGCTTGGAGTGGGCGATGAATCTCGTCACCTCGCGGCTCCTGCTCCGTCAATGGATTGCGGCTGATCGGGAGCCGTTTGCGAGTCTTAATGCGGATCCGGTGGTCATGCGGCATTTCCCGTCCTTGCTGACTCGGGCGGAGAGTGATGGGTTCGCGGATCGGAATCAGGCGGGGATTGCGGAGCGGGGGTGGGGTTTGTGGGCCGTGGAGATCCGGTCCAGCGGGGAGTTTGCTGGATTTGTCGGGCTGCAGCCGCTGAAGCCGATTCTGCCGTTCGCGCCGGGGGTCGAGATCGGGTGGCGGCTGGGGGCGGCGTTTCACGGTCTGGGGTATGCCACTGAGGGGGCGCGGTCTGTCGTGACCTATGCGTTTGAGACCATCGGGCTTCCTGAGATCGTCTCCTTTACTACGGAGCGGAATCTTGCTTCTCGGCGGGTTATGGAGAAGTTGGGGATGCGGCATGATCCGGATGAGGATTTTGACCATCCGGGGGTGCCGGGGGATTGGGCTGAGCGGCGGCATGTTTTGTATCGGTTGTCTGGTTGAGTTAAGACCTTGGGGCGCTGCCCCAAACCCTGGCCATCACAAAGAGATCGGTTCCGCGTGTTTCTTGCGGCGGGTGGGGTGATCTCCTCGCGGCGGCTGCCTTAGGGAATTGCAAGAAGGGGTGGGACGCAAACGGGGTGTGTTTGCATCCCACCCCTTCTTGCAATGGGGCTTGGCTGCCGTCGCGAGGAGATCACCCCCCGGGTCACTCTGGGCGGCTTACGCCGCAACTCCTCACCCCGGGGGTGGGGTGCGCTTGGCGCTTCTCCGGGCGAGGCGTCGCCTCGCCATTGCTGCGGGTGCCGGTCGGCGCTCTGCCACGCGCCGCTCGGGTGCCCCTGCCGGCGGCTTCCTCGGCGGCAGGCCCCCGCGGCTTGGCCCGGCGCCGTGGCCGGCGGGCGGCCGCCCGCTCGCGTCCGCCGCGCCTCGCGTCCGCCGCGCCTCNGCGCCGCTCGGGTGCCCCTGCCGGCGGCTTCCTCGCCCGCCGTGCCCCGCGGCTTGGCCGCATGCCGTGCCCCGGCCGCCCGTCACGCCTCGCGTCCGCCGCGCCTCGCGTCCGCCGCGCCTCGCGTCCGCCGCGCCTCGCGCCCGCGCGCCTCGCGCCCGCCACGCCTCGCGCCCGCCACGGCCCGCGCCCGCCACGCCCCGCGCCCTGGCCGTCTGCGGCGCCTAATGGTCTGGCCGTCTACCGCGCTTGATGGTCTGGCCGTCTGCCGCGCCTAATGGCCTGGCCGTCTGCCGCCCCAATGGCCTGGCCGCCCGTTGCGCCCAGCGGCCTCGCTGCTTGCCCGCCGCACCGTAGTTGGTCACCTACACGTCCGCGGTGAACCCGTTCGACCAGGAGTCCGGCGTGTAGACCACCGCGCAGGCCGCCGCGGCGTGCCTCTCGCTCTAGCGCGATCGCGTCCCGGAAGCGGCTAACCGTGCCGGGCGCTACCGCGACCGTCACGATCGCGTTGAACAGCCCGACCGCCCCCCATGACCCAGAGCAGGGACGACAGCGACCGGCGCTGGGCGCGGTCGGAGTTCCCGGTCGGACTGGCGGGCGCTTTGCCGTTTGGTGGCGGGCGCCTAACCGCCTGGCTAGCACGCCGCAGGTGCGCGGGCGTGCCCAGCCCGATCCAGGAGACCTTCTGTTCATAGCTAACAGAAAGTCGCCGTTCTTTCCCAGCCGCCCTCCCGACGTTGAAGAGGAAGTGTTCGCTACGAACTGGAAGTGCTCACTCTTGCCTTGTGAGTGCCTCCAGGGTGCGGGACGAGGGCGCCACCGGTCGGGCTTTGGCCGTCGAGGTGGGCGTGGGGGCGCGCTTAGGGTGGGGGGATGGTGGTGATTGCGCAGGTCAGCGACCTTCACGTTGACTCGGGGGAACGCAGTGGCGAGCGGGCTGGGCGGGTGTTTCGGTATTTGGCGGGGCTGCCGGTGGCGCCTGATGCGGTGATCGTTACGGGGGACATTGCTGATCACGGGGCGGAAGCGGAATACGAGCGGGTTCGGGGGCTGGCTCGGCTTGGGTCGCCCGTTTTGTGGTGTCCGGGGAACCATGATGACCGGGGACCGTACCGGAAAGCGTTACTCGGTGAGGACGTTGACGTGGCGCCGGTCAATCGGGCGTACGAAATCGGTGGGGTCTTGATTGTGATGGTGGACTCGAGCATTCCGGGGCGGAATGAGGGGAGGTTGGGGGACGAGACGATCGAATGGCTGGGAGCGACGCTGGCGGGGCGGTCGGAGATGCCGGCGCTGATTTGTTTTCATCACCCGCCGGTGGCGCTCGGCATGCCTTACGTCGACGGCATGCGGCAGTTCGGGGCGGGGCGGCTGGCGGCGGTGATCGAGCGGCACCCGCAGGTGGTGGCGGTGCTGTGTGGGCACGCGCACACGCCGGCGGTCACCACGTTCGCCGGGCGGCCGCTGGTGGTGGCTCCGGGGGTGGTCTCGACGTCGATGCTGCCGTTCGAGACGGAGGCGATCGTCGATCTCGGGCTGCCGCCGATGGTTGCTTTTCACCTGCTCGATGATGATCACCGGCTCACGACGCATTTTCGCGTTGTGGTCTGACGATGGTTGCAAAGCTGGCGAACTGGCCGCACGCACCCCACGCGACACGGATCATGTCGGCATGGGTGTCATGGCTTACCCCCTCCGGTACGCGCTCGCTGATCTTGCCCTGGCGCTCAGCCGGGTCGTCGACGACGCCGAGGAGGTGCGTTCCACGGCGGCTCGGGCAGCCGCCGACATGATCGGTGACGGTGCGGGTGTGCAGCTTCTGCGCGACGACGGCCGGTACGAGGCGATCACCTACAAACACATCGACGACGAGCGGTCGGCCTCGGTCGGGCGGGTGCTGGACCATGTCGGCCAGCTGCCCGACGACGACTTCTCCACCGCCCTGGCCGCCAGCCGGAGGCCGATCGTGCTGGCCGGCGACGGCGTCGAGCCGCTGGCCGGGGACGAGCACCAGATCCACGCGGCCGTGCTGTGTCCGGTGATCGTCGACAACACGTACGCGGGATACCTGGTACTCACCCGGGGCGCGCCCGGCTCCTTCTACTCGGCGGTCGAGGTGGAGCTGGCCCGGGACATCGCCGGCGAGCTCGCCCTGGCCTGCTCGAGCGCCCGCGCGCTGGAACGGCTGCGGGCGAGCGAGGAGCGGTACCGGCGGGTGCTGGAGACCATCCCGGAGGGGGTGCTGCAGCTCGACCCGGACGGCGTGGCCACCTACGCCAACGAGCCGATCGGCGTGGTGCTCGGCATGCCCCGGCACCAGCTCGTCGGGGTGTCGCTGCGCGGCTTCCTCGACGACCAGGGGCAGAAGGAGCTGACCCGCCGACTCGCCGAATGCCGGGCCGGGCGGTCCACGGTCGGCGCGACCCGCCTCATGCGGGCCGACGGCTCCCGGCGGAGCGTACGGATGAGCATGATGCCTTTGATGGACGACCAGGCCCAGTTCACGGGCGTGGTCTGCATGGTCACCGACACCACCGACCACATCGACGCCCGGGGCCTCAAGCGGCAGCTCGACCACCTGCGCCGGCTCGACAGCCTGGGCCAGCTGATCGGCGGCATCTCGCACGACTTCAACAACCTGCTGACGGTCGTCGGCGGCTCGGCCGACATGATCCTCGGCCAGACCGAGGACGGATCGCCGCAGCACAGGCTCGCGCAGGACATCCTCGAGGCGGTCAGCACCGGCCGCACGCTGACCCACCAGCTGCTCGCGTTCGGCCGCAGCGAGGGCAACCGCCCCGAGATCATCCCGATCCCCGACCTGCTCACCGACGTGCAGTCGCTGTTCAGCCGCACGCTCGGCGAGCACATCGGGCTCGACCTGGCCTTCGGCCCCGACGTCTGGCCGGTGCGGGCCGAGCGCGGCCCGCTGGAGCAGGCGCTGGTCAACCTCGCGGCGAACGCGCGGGACGCCATGCTGCACGGCGGCATGCTGCGGGTCGCCGCCTCCAACGAGGTGCACGAGGCCGGCCAGCCGCCCGAGGACGCCCCGCAGGGCCGGCTGGTGCACATGGTCATCACCGACACCGGCATCGGCATGACCGACGAGGTGCGCCGGCGCGCCCTCGAGCCGTTCTTCACCACCCGCCCGACCGCCGCCGGGCTCGGCCTGGCCACCACGGCCGGCATCGTCCAGGGCATCGGCGGTCACATCGAGATCGAGTCGCAGCCGCGGATCGGCACCACGGTCCACCTCTACCTGCCGGCGGCCGAGACCCGGCAGCCCGCCGAGACCCGGCAGGGCACCACCCAGGTGATCGGCAACGTGCTGATCGTCGAGGACCAGCCCGAGGTGGCCCAGCTCGTGCAGCGCCTGATCGAGCCGGCCGGCTACGAGATCACGGTCGCCACCGACGCGCTCATGGCGGTCACCCAGGTCGCCGCCGGCGCACACCCCGACCTGCTGATCACCGACGTCGTCATGCCCACGATGACCGGCCCCGAACTGGCCGCCGCCCTGCGCACCCACCACCCCGACCTGCCGGTGCTCTACATGTCCGGCTACACGGCCGCCTCGCTCGGGCCGCAGCTCCACCTCGACGAGAACAGCATGCTGATCGAGAAGCCGTTCACCCGCTCCACCCTGCTCGGCGCGATCCGTACGCTCTGCGGCCCGCAACCGCAGTCCTGAGCTCCTCACTCAGGCTGGCCACAGGGATCGACAACTATCGTCCGGAGCATGGCGCGGGTAAAGGTCCTGCTCTGGTGCGGGCTAGTCGGCGGGCCGCTGTTCCTGGCGGTCTTCCTGCTCAACGACCGCTTCAAGGCCGACTACGACCCGGTGCGCGACTACGTGAGCGAGGCCTCGATCGGGCCGGGCGGCTGGGTGCAGATCGCCAACTTCCTCGTCACGGGGGCGCTGGTAGTGGCGTTCTCACTGGCCGCACGCCGGGTCGTCTCGCGCTGGACGGGCATCCTGCTCACCCTCTTCGGCGCCGGCCTCATGCTGGCCGGCGTCTTCGTCACCGACCCGGCACCCTACGGCCATCGCACCCCGCACGGCATCGCCCACGACCTGATCTCGCTGGTCGTCTTCACCTCGCTACCGGCCGCGGCCTTCACCGCCGCCCGCTGGCGCCCCACCCGGCTCTGGCGCGCGTACTGCTACGCGGTGGGCATCAGCATCCCGATCCTGCTCGCCGTCTTCACCGCCTCGTCCACCGCCGGCGGCGTCTTCCAACGCCTGACCATCGCTGTCGCCATGACTTGGTGCGCCGCTCTCGCTCTGCGTGCCCTCAAAACCCTTTCGCCGGTACGCCCCGACGACGCCCCAGAAGCAGGGAGTCAGCCCTCGGCTCCGCCGCTGACGCAGACGCGACCCGGTGCAACGAAAGGCCGCAGCGCGCCTCTCGCGTGAGTGGGTGGTCATTCCGCCCGAGACGCACTGGCGACGATCTGCCGTCTGGGGGGCCCGCGCATTTCCGAGCCCGGCGCCGGACAGACGGCGGTGCCGAGCGTGCGGCGGGCCGCGCGGCGGACAAGCGGCGGGGCGGGCAGTGCTGCGAGGCCGGCGATGCGATCGACCCACCCGATGGGACCCCTTGGTCAGCGTGCGGATGGCGTGGGCTGAGCGCGCGGCACGGCGTGTCGGGGGTCGGCGTGTCTGACTGCACGAACGAGCGCGGGCGCGGCGGGTGACGGGAATCCGGGGACTCCTACCAAAGGTGCGAACTTGGGCGCGCGGGCTTGCCAGGCGATCCGGACAAACAGCAGGATTCCGGGGCATCGCTGGCAGCCCGGAAGGAAGCTTGAGTGACCAAGGATCGCACGAGCAGCGTCGCACGCGCGGATTCCGACGGCGCGTCGACCATGGATCTCAGCGGGCGGTGCGTCGGAAGCTCGTACGTGCTCCAGCATCCGATCGGGCAGGGCGCCACTGGAACCGTGTGGCGGGGGGTCGACCGGGCCTCGGGGGAGCCGGTCGCCGTGAAGCTCCTGCACGAGAGCCTGCTGCGGCAGCCCAAGCTGGTGACCCGGTTCGTGCAGGAGCGGACGATCCTGCTGATGCTGCGACACCGCAACGTCGTGCGGGTGCGAGATCTGTTCAGCGTGGGGGAGACGCTCGGCCTGGTCATGGACCTCGTCGACGGTGGCAGCCTCCGCGACCACCTGCGCGAGCGCCACACGGTCCCGACCGCCGAGGCGGCACGGCTGGCGGCCCAGGTCGCGGCGGCGCTGGCCGAGGCGCACGAGCTGGGCGTGATCCACCGCGACCTCAAGCCCGACAACATCCTGCTGCGCGTGGAGGACGGCCGCCTGGACACCCGGCTGACCGACTTCGGCGTGGCCCGCATCCTCAACACGCCGAGCATGACCACCCCCAACGCCGTGGTCGGCACCCCCCACTACATGGCCCCCGAGGCCTTCCACGGCGTGACGGCCAGCGCCGCCACGGACGTCTACGCGCTCGGCGTCCTCGTATACGAACTGGTCAGCGGCCGGCCACCGTACGACAGCGACTCGATCCCCGACCTGATGCGCCGTCACATGGAGGGCAACCCGGAACGCCGCCCCGGCATCCCCGACGACGTCTGGCACCTGATCACCGACTGCATGGCAACCAAACCCCGCCTGCGCCCCTCCGCCGCCGAGATGGTGGCCGAGCTGTCCGACGCCTGCCGCCGCTTCGTGGACGTGCCCGCCCTGCCCAAGCCCGACAACCCCGGCAGCAGCGAGATCGACCCAGAAAAGTCGGACCTGGCCGACGCGGCCCTCGACCTGGACGTGGCCTGGCGCGGCCACCCGGAACCCGGCAGCTCGGTCAGCGCCGGCGGCTCGGCCCGTCACATCAGCGAGTCGGCCCACGGTCAGCCGGGTCACGGTCAGCCGGGTCACGGTCGGGCGGCCCACGGTCAGCCGGGTCACGGTCAGGCGGATCGCGATCGGGCAGGTCAGGGTCATCGCGGCCACGGTCAGCCCGGTCACGGTCGGCCCGGTCACGGTCAGCCGGGTCAGGGTCAGCCGGGTCAGGGTCAGCCGGGTCAGGGTCAGCCGGGTCAGGGTCAGCCGGGTCAGGGTCAGGCGGGTCAGGGAGGGGCGGGTCGCGGTCCCGCCGGCGATCGCGGGCGGGTGGCTGGTCAGCGTCGGCCCGATCAGGCCGGCGCGGGGTGGGTCAACGGCGGCCGGGGCGGCAACGACCGTTGGGCCAACCTGCTCAAGGCCGAAGGCGTCCAGGACGGCTTGGTTCGAGGCCGGGACGCACGAGCGGACGTCAACGGCGCCGACCCGGCGGGCGGCGTTGGGTCGGCTGCCGGTGCCGGTGCCGGTGCCGGTGCCGGTGCGGCAGGCGATGCCCGTTCGGCTGGCGGCGCTGGCTTGGCGGGCGGCGTTGGGTCGGCTGGCGGTGCCCGTTCGGCTGGCGGCGTTGGTTCGGCTGGCGGTGTCGGTCCGATCGGCGGTGCCCGTTCGGGTGGCGGCGTTGGTTCGGGTGATCGCGGCGGTCGGGGCGGAAGCCAGGCGTCGGCGAGCCTTGCAAAGAACTCGGCCGGGAACGGGGTCGATGCGGGTGGGGACGATCCGGAAGCGGTCAGTCTCCTGCCGCTGCCGCGCATGGGTGAGCGGGGGAACGCGGCGCCCAGCTGGCGGTGGGCGCGGCCGGGGCGGGCCATGACCACGATCATTGCGGGAGCCATGATCGCGGCGGCGGTGGCGGCAACGGGCTGGCATTACGGGCGTGGCGTTGGTCAGACGGCCGAACCATTGACGCCGGGGATTCGGGCGATGCCGTCGGCTTCGGAGCGGCCGATTCGGGGGAAGGACCCGGTCGGCGGTGCTCGCCGGGTCGCCGTCGAGCCGACCGGAGCGCGGCCGAAACCGCTCGGGTTGCCCTCCGCCGCGGTCGTGCGGTCGGTTACTCCTCCACGCGTACGATCAAAGGCTCCGGCACCCAGAGTGAGCGAATCGCGGTCACCGCAACCGGAAGCCAAGCCCTATGGTCCGTGGCAGTGCACGCAGAGCATCGCGTTCGACTTCACCTCGAGGCTGCCGCTGGCGCCCAAGCCCTGCCAGATGCTCGGGCGGGACATTCAGTATCAAGCCTCGCTCACCGCACCGGGCGGTGGGACCGGGAGCATCACGGTGGCCCTCCAGGACGCCGGCAGTGGCCGGACCGTCGCCGGGCCGAAGACCTGCGGAAACCTGACGTTCGGCGGGGACGCGGCGACGCAGGGATGCGGGCCGATCGGGGCCAGTCCGGCAAAGGGCCGGAAATACGCCGTGATCATGTCTTTCCGGTACGTACGGCAGGGGCAGACGATGGCGAGCACGTCGAAGGGGTCCATCTTCACCTGGTGAGCGCCTAGCGTGGAGCCGACATGGGAATCCTGTCGGCGACAATGGCGATCGTGCTGACCCTGAGCGGCCCGCCGCAGGACCCCTCGTGGTTCCCCACCCGCCTCACCCACCTCGGTGACGCTCGGCAGGCGATTGTCGTCACGGGGCGCTCATGGGATTCCAGCTATGCGACGCTGCGTGCCTTTCTGCGGGGTGACGACGGGCGATGGCGGGCGGCGTTCCCGGCGATGGCGGCGCGCAGCGGGTACGGCGGATGGCAGTGGGCGGCCAAGCGGGTGCAGGACACGGGCACGACGCCGGCGGGTACGTTCCACCTCACGGAGTCGTTCGGGCTCGCGGCGAATCCGGGGGCGCGGCTGCCCTATCGCCGGGTCGACGGGAACGACTACTGGGTCGGCGACCGGAATGATCCGCGTACCTACAACCTGTTCCAGCCGGTGGCGGCGCCCGGCCGCACGTGGCGGATCGGTCAGGCCGAGCGGCTCGGCGCCTACCCGCGGCAGTATCGCTACGTAGCGGTGATCGACTTCAACCGCCCGGCGGCGACCACGATCGCGTGGGATGCCACTAGGCACCAATATTTCACGAAAAATCCGGCGGTCGTGGGTCGGGGGTCCGCGATCTTCCTGCACGTCAACGGCAAGGGCTCGACGGCCGGCTGCGTCTCGGTCAGCCAGCCCAACATGATCAGTCTCCTGCGCTGGCTCGACCCCCGGCAGCACCCACGCATCGTGATGGCGCCGACCAGCGACATCGACAGAGCGTAATCGGAAATGCGATCGCGCCGAAATGCGTTCCTGGCTACCGTGACTCTCATGTTCGCCCACGGTCCGAAGCTGCCCCTGGCGGCTCCCGTGTGCGTTCTTCCCGGCGTCGATACCCGACTCTGACCCTTCCCCACCGGCAGCGGAACCCCGGGGAAGGGTGGCCGCCGCATGCGCGGGAGTCGGGTTCCGACGCGCCACCGGCCCAGGCTGCCGGCGTCGCGTATGACATCAAACGGCCTTACCTCCAGTAAGGATTGAGAATAAGAATGGCTAAGAGCCAGTTCATTCGCACCAAGCCGCACGTCAACATCGGCACGATGGGTCACGTCGACCACGGCAAGACGACCCTGACCGCCGCCATCACCAAGGTCCTCGCCGACCGCGACCCGGCCGCCAACCGGTACGTCGCGTTCGAGGGGATCGACAAGGCCCCGGAGGAGGCGGCCCGCGGCATCACCATCACGATCGCGCACGTCGAGTACGAGACCCCGAACCGCCACTACGCCCACGTCAACATGCCCGGCCACGCCGACTACGTGAAGAACATGATCACGGGTGCGGCGCAGGTGGACGGCGCGATCCTCGTGGTCTCGGCGCAGGACGGGTCGATGCCGCAGACCCGCGAGCACGTGCTGCTCGCCCAGCGGGTCGGCGTGCCGTACCTGGTGGTGGCGCTCAACAAGAGCGACGCCGTCGACGACCCGGAGCTGCTCGACCTGGTCGAGCTCGAGGTCCGCGAGCTGCTGTCCGAGTACGGCTTCCCCGGCGACGAGGTTCCGGTCGTCCGGGTGAGCGCGCTCAAGGCGCTCGAGGGCGACCCGCGCTGGGTGGCGTCCGTGGTCGACCTGCTCGACGCGGTCGACGACTACGTGCCGGTGCCGCCGCGCGAGCTGGGCGAGCCGTTCCTGATGCCGATCGAGAACACGCTCTCGATCAGCGGCCGGGGCACGGTGGTGACCGGCAAGGTCGAGCGGGGCACGCTGCGGGTCGGCGAGCCGGTCGAGGTCGTCGGCCTCGGTCCGACGGTGGCGACCGTCGCGACCGGGCTGGAGATGTTCGGCAAGTCGCTCGAGCGGGCCGAGGCCGGTGACAACGCCGCCGTACTCCTGCGTGGGGTGAAGCGCGAGCAGGTGCAGCGCGGCCAGGTGGTCGCGGTGCCCGGCAGCGTGACGCCGCACCGGGTCTTCCGGGCGACGATGTACGCGCTGACGGCGGCCGAGGGCGGGCGTCACACCCCGTTCGCGGCGGACTACCGCCCCCAGTTCTACTTCCACACGACCGACGTGTCGGGCGGGCTGGACCTGGGGGACCGCGACCTGGTGATGCCCGGCGACACGCTCGACTCGGTCGTCGTGACGCTGGGCAAGCCGGTCGCGCTCGAGGTCGGACTCGGTTTCGCGGTGCGCGAGGGCAACCGCACGGTCGCCGCCGGCACCGTGACCGAGCTGATGGACTGACACCGTTACGGAGGTGTGCCGGGCTGTTCCCGGCACACCTCCGCCTGGTCAGTTCCGGACTTCGACGGCCTCATGGTCGCCGCTGGAATCGTCCGCGGACCGGCGGCCGCCCAGCGCCGGGGTGAAGACCGCGGACACGGCCAGGAACACCAGAACCACGACCATCGCGCCGCGCAGCCCGTACCGGTCGCCGAGGAAGCCGAGCACCGGCGGGCCGGCGAGGAACGCCACATAACCGATGGCGGCCACGAACGACACGCGAGCCGCCGGGTTGGGGCCCGAGTCGCCGGCCACCGACAGCGAGACGGGGAAGCCGAGCGCCGCGCCGAGGCCCCACAGCAGCACGGCGGCGCTCGCGATGACGTCGCTGCTGGAGACGATGACCAGCGTGAGGCCGACCCCGCCGAGGATCGCGCCGGCGCAGAGAACCGGAGCCCGGCCGAAGCGAGCGATGATCCGGCCACCGGCGAACCGGCCGCCGGTCATCGAGGCGGCGAAGAGCAGGTAGACGGCCGAGCTCATCGCCGGACCGAGACCGTGCCCGTCCACCATGATCAGCGGCAGCCAGTCGTTGGCGGACCCCTCGGCCAGGGCCAGTCCCAGCACCACGAGACCGATCAGCAGGAGCCGCCGATCCCGCCACACCGCCGCCGACTTGTGCCCCGGCGTCGACCGGCCTCGTGGCGCAAGGCCGACGCCGCGAGGCAGCTGGCGTACCGAGAGAAACGCGACCGGTGCGCAGAGAGCGCCCACCGCGACCAGATGCCACACCACCGGCAGGCCGACGGCGGTGAGCAGTAGGCCGAGGGCCGCGCCGAAGACGTTGCCGAGACTGTAGAAACCGTGCAGCGCCGGCAACACCGGCCGCCCGATGACCCGCTCGACGTCGGCGCCCTCGACGTTGATGGCGACCTCGCCGCTGCCCACGCCGAGCCCGAGCAGGAAGAGGCCGGCCGCGACCAGGACGCCGTACCCCGCCAATGCGCCCAAACCGGCGACCGGAATCCCGAGCACGACGGCAAACGCGCCCGCGCCGGCAACCGGGCGAGTGCCGAACCGTGCCACGAGCATGCCGGACCAGAGCACGGCGGTCATCGATCCCGCCGAGAGGCCGAGCAGGATCAGCCCCATCTCCGTCGTCGAGGCCCCGAGCAGGTCACGGATCGCCGGCGTACGAGTCGCCCACGACGCGATCTCAATCCCGGGGATGAAGAACAGCGCGAACAGCGCCGCCCGTCGACGAGCGGTGGAGGTGTCCATCCCGGCGCACGTACCGGAAGATCCGGTTATCCGTCGGTGAGGGGCGGGTTTAGGAAGATGTCGTTCTGCACGTCGACGACGCCGCGCACGTTGCCCGCGATGCGGACCGCCTCCTCCCGCTGGTGCTCCAGGTCGACGGTGCCGCTCAGCAGCACGGTGCCGTCGTCGGCGGACGCGTCGACGGTGCTCGGAATCATGCCGTTCAGGCTGAGCGCGTGCAGCACGTCGGCGCGCAGCTCGGCGTCGGCCCGCCGGTGCTCGGTCAGCAGGCGTACGTCGATGATGTTGTCGACGACGGTGACCCCATCGACGCGTTCGGCGGCCTTCTGCGCCTCCCGCTTCTGCCAGAAGGTACCGACCGTCCCCCGCAGCAGAACCTCTCCGCCGTCGGCCACCACGTCGATCAGCGAGCCGTCCACCTTCGGATCCTCGGACAGCTCGGCGGCAACTTTCTTGGCCAGGTCCTCATCGGTCATAGCGACTCCCTCCAGCGATCCGGCCCGGCCACGTTAGCGCTCGCAGTTGACGACGGCGTCGGCGGTGCCGGGCTGGCATTCGTCGCCGGCCGCCGCATTGGGGCCGCCGTCGAGGCGATCGGCGACCTGGGGCGTGTCCCAGCCGAGGATCAGGTCGTCGCCCTCGTCGCCGTACACCGTGTCGCGGCCCTCGTTCCCGTCGAGGGTGTCGTTGCCGCCGAGGCCGTGGACGACGTCGTTGCCGTTCCCGCCGTTGATGCCGTTGGCCGCGGCGTTGCCGGTGAGGTGGTCGGCGCCGCTGCCGCCCGCGAGGTCCTCGACGTCGGCGCCGACGGTGTCGTGTTCCCCGGCCTGGCCGTCGTCGCCGGCGGCGCCGTCGAGGTCGACGGTGACGGCCTTGCTGTACGAGCTGTAGTCGACGTCATCACGGCCCGGACCGCCGAGGATGACGTCCGCCGAGACGGTGCCGGAGCTGCCGCTGAGGTTGTCGCCGGCGAGGTAGTCGTCTCCGGCGCCGCCCTCGAGACGGTCACTGCCGTTCTCGCCGAACAGGCTGTCCACGCCGGCGTCGCCGTACAACTTGTCGTTGCCGTCGAAAGCCTCGAGGAAGTCGTCGCCGTTGCCGCCGTGCATGGTGTCGTTGCCCCACATGCCGTAGGCGGCGTCGTTGCCGTCGCCGCCCCAGAACGTGTCGTCGCCGACGTCGCCTTCGAGGTGGTCGTTGCCGCCCCCGCCGAGCAGCGTGTCGTTACCCTCGTTGCCCAGCAGGTGATCGGCACTGCTGCCGCCGACCAGGATGTCGTTGCCCATCCCGCCCGTGGCGTACATGGCGAGGCCGGAGTCGTTCCGGAGGTAGTCGTTGCCGTCGTTGAGGTAGACGTACACCGCGGTGGGCGTCTTCTTGGTGGTGCAGCGGACCTTGGTCTTGTCGCCCTTGACCGCCGCGCACCCCGTACCGGCCTTGATGGTCACGCGGTCGTCGAAGGTGACGGTGTTGCCCGAGCGGGTCACCACGACGTTGTTGATATTGCTGTTGCCGCCGTTGTACCGCGCGGCGGTGAGGCCGTAGACCGAGGCGACCCCGGTGGTGCCGGCGGCCGAGGACGGCGCGGCCGGCCAGCCGACCGCGCTGGTGGCGAGCAGGATGACCCCGACACGAGTCAGCCAGGCGGAGCGAGACATGGAGATCCTCCCCGAGGGACCAGGCCGCCGGTTCCGCCGGGCGGCGCCAAGATCCTAAGGCAAAGACTCCGCATCCGTACGCCCCGAAGTGCGGGACTTCAACCGGTGACGACCTCCATCGGGCCGTCGAGCGACGCGGGCTGGCCGGTTTCGAGGGCGCCGATGTGCAGCACCGCGAAGTCGGTCAGCTGCAGCTGCGCGTCCTTGAGGACGATGCCCGCGTCGAGCAGGAGATAGGCCGGATCCTTGCCCCCGTACACCGTCTCGCGACCGGTCAGATTGACGCCCTCGGCGTCGGTCCAGTAGCAGTTGCACTTCGACGTGATGACCCGGGACGGGTCGTTCGTGTTCGTGAGGTTCGGGCCGCAGAAGTCCGGCGCCGCCGGAATCTCGGCGCATTGGGCCGGGTCCATCGGGGCCGCCGCGCCGGTGGCATAGCTGAGCGCGCCGTCGAGCTTGGTCTTCCGCACGGCGAGATGGAAGCTCTCGTCGAGCGGCACCTGCACCGGGTCATCCGATTTCGTGGCGAGGTTGACGCTGAGGATCACCAGCGTCTGGGCGTAGCCGGCCGGCATTTCCAGACCGTCGGCCGCGGTCAACTTCCTGAGTTTGTACAGCGAGACCTTGAAGGTGCCGGCCGAGGTCGTGATTTCCTTCGGCCCCGGCGCGGCGGCGGCCACCGGTGAGGGCGCAGCCGCGGCCGAGGCGCTCGTCGGCAGCATCCCTGACGGGGTCTGAACGTCTGACGTCTGGCCGGACGGTGCCGACGAGCTGCCGCAGGCCGTCACCGCGAGCAGGAGAGCGGTCGCCGCGCCGATCAGCGCCGGTGCGGGCCCTCGCATGGTCTTCCCGGGCTTCGCCATACACCAAGACCCTTCGTGCACGTTGATCGAGCGGTCGAGGCCTGAACCTACGGAGCGCTCGGCCGTGCCTGATCGGCCTTCCGGCTCGCGCATCGGACCGCGCGGCCGTCGCTGCGCCCCCAACCGTGACCGGTCAACCACAAGAAGATCATTTGAGTGCGACCGATCGTCCCCATGTCTCCGGATCTTGGGTGGAGGTCCTCGCCTCGTACGCGATGAACGGTTTCGTCTTGGTTGCGTCTTAGTTAAAGAGGTTAATAAACTCCCCCGGAGATAGTGAGCGATCAATCCGGGAGGTCTCGTGAGGCGATCGACAACCGCGGCGCTGGCCGTCGCGTCGGCGGCTGCTCTGGTGATTGCCGGCGTGCAGCCGGCGTCGGCGCACCATGGCGGGGAACCGGTGTCCGGGAGCTATTCGGCGGGGGCGGAACATGCCTGGCAGCGGCTGCCGGGCACGCGGGTCGGGCAGGATGACGGCGCGGCGACCGACGCGACGGTGGTGATCGATCCCAGTCAGGTCCGGCAGGCGTACAGCGGGATCGGGTTCTCGCTGGACGAGACGAGCGTGTCCAATCTGTGGAAGCTCACGCCCGCCGAGCGGGAGAAGGCGATCCGGCTGCTCGCGGATCCGAAGACGGGGGCGGGGCTCGACCGGTTCCGGCTCACGATCGGCAGCCCGGACCTCATCGAGCACCTGCCGTTCTGGTCCTACGACGACCTGCCGGCGGGCGTGACCAGCGATTTCGGGCTTCAGCACTTCTCGATCCAGCGCGATCTGGATCTGCATATCGTTCAGACCGCGCGGCTGATTCTGAAGTACAACCCCAAGGCCACGTTCTTCGCGTCGGCGTGGAGCGCGCCGGCCTGGATGAAGACGAACAACAAGTTCCTCGGCGAGGTGGCGCTCAAGCCGGGTAGCACCAGCGAGTACTACCAGGTCGGCAAGCTGCGGGACGACTGCATCGACGTGTTCGCGCGGTACTACGTGAAGTATCTGCAGGCGTACGCGAAGCAGGGCATCAGGGTGGATGCGCTGACGCTGCTGAACGAGCCGGGCATCGACGTGGTCTACCCGGCGATGGACATCAGCATCGAGCAGCAGCAGAAGCTCGCGGTGGCGATCAAGCGCGAGACCCGCAAGGCCGGGCTGCGCACCGACCTGTACGTGCACGACTTCAACTTCTGGGACTGGCGCGACCCGAACAGCACCGCGACCAAGAACTACTACCGGATCATGAACGACCCGGCGACGCGGCAGGCGGCGGACGCCATCGCCTTCCACCCGTACTGGGGCGATCCGACCGTGATGCGGGACGCCTACGAGGAGTTCGGCAAGCCGGTGCACATGACCGAGACGAGCGATCTCAACCCGGGCACCGTGCTCAGCTACTTCCGGCTCGACGCGAGCTCCTACGTGCTGTGGGCACAGACCACCGATCAGGACGGCGGCACTCTGCACTGGACCCCGCTGCGCGACAACAACGTCGACTGGGATCAGATCGCGGCGACCACCAAATGGCCTGACCGTCTGGTCAAGGTCAATACCAACACCCAGACCTTTTCCGTACGCGATGAGTTGTACCCGCTCGGCCAGTTCGCCCGGTATCTGTCCCCGGGTGACCGCCGGGTCGAGTCCAGCGGCACGGCCAACGGCGTGAGCAATGTCGTGTACAGGAACGGATCCTCGTACACGGCCATTCTCGGGAATGCCAACGCAACCCCGTCGACGGTACGGATCATCCTGGGCGGTAAGTCGTTCGTCGTCACGGTGCCCGCCGGGGCGTACGCGACGTACACCTGGAAAGCGGATCTTGATGGTTCGCACCGCAACCACCCGCCGGTGTTGGCGCCGCAGGCGCCGGTGAACGCCGACCAGTACGAGACGACGTCGTTCCGGCTCGCCGCGACCGATCGGGACCGGGACCGGCTCGCCTTCTACGCCACGGACCTGCCGGACGGCGTGACGCTGGACGCGCGAACCGGCGTCGTGACCGTGCACCCGACGACGGCCGGCACGCAGAGTCTCACCTTCTACGTCACGGACGGTGCCGCCCGCGCCGCAACGACCGTGCAGCTGAACGTGGTGCCGCACGGCGCCCCGATCGGCGAGAAGGTCGAGGCCGAGGCCTACGTCGCCCAGCACGGATGGACCGAGGGCGTCAACTTCATCGAGTCGAACGCCGCGGCCAGCGGGGGCAAGAACGTCGGATGGACCGCGGCCGGAAACTGGCTGCAGTACCGGCTCGATGTCGCCACGGCCGGCACCTATGACCTGGAGCTCCGGGTCGCCAACGGAACCGGCGCGGTGGCCACGGATGCCGTGTCGCTGCGGGACAGCTCAGGTCAGACCCTTGCCAAAGTCGGCGTCCCTGACACCGGAGGCTGGGGGTCCTACCAATCGGTGCACGTGCCGGTGACGGTAGCGGCCGGCGATCAGGTCGTGACGATCTACTGCGAGACCGGCGGCTTCAACCTCGACTACTTCCGGTTGAGCTGACCGTCGACCCGCGGGCCGGGTCCAGCACTTCGTGGACCCGGCCCCGGTCGAGCAGCCCGATGAGCGCGTCGGTGCCGTGCTCGAGCTTGACCGCCAGCTCGTCCGGGTGGAGCGGGACCAGGGCGAGCAGGTTGATCCGCTCGCCGCCCGGTACCTCGATCACCCGGGCCTCCGGTCCCGTCGTGAGCATCGGCGTGACGACCACGGCGGCGAAGGGCGTGCTCCGGTCGTACGGTTGCGCCGGGTCGCCGTTGGGCATCGAATGCCACTCGCCGACCCACGTGCCGTACTGGTGCGGCAGCCGCGCGACCTGCTTCAACAGCCAGATCGGCCAGCTGTGCCGGTCGTCGTTCATCCAGTCGCCGGTGATCGGCCAGCCGGCCGGGAGGCAGATCACCAGCTCGGCGTACGGGCTGATGCCGTGCCCCGCCGGAACGGTCATCGGCAGGTCGCTCATCCCCGACGTGATCAGCGTCCGGAATGGTCGTTTCTCGGTCGGCGCGACGACATAGACGTGCACCCCGACAAGGTGCGAGACCATCTCGTGCAGCACGAACTCGACGGGCCCGAAATACTCGGCGATGTGCCGGTCGATCGCGTCGGCAAACTCGGGCCGCTGGCCGGTCGCGGCCACAAAGCCGTCATGGAGGGACTCGTGCCGCAGAGGTTCGCTCACGGCTCCGCAGCCTAGATCAGTCCATCGGTCCGGTCACGGATCGCGTTCCCGTCACGCCGGGCGCGGAGCCTGTCTTGTTCGTCGCCCGCCACGTGGGCCAGTTCTGCGGCCAGGTGTCCGGCCACTCGCCGGTCACGGCATCCGCCGAGAGGCAGCGGGACTTTCGCCCACTCCTGGGCGGCGAACACGGCGAGCGTCTCGACGCCGGTGTGCTCAGCGATATCGAGCAGGCGCAGCGCGTCGCAGAACACCGACCCGGCAGCGACGCGGTCCCGGCGGGCGCCCGCGGCGTGATGACCTCGCGGGCGGCGGGACTGGTCGGCATCGGCGTTCGGTGGGGTGGGTTGTGGCCGTAGGGTCGTTTGCATGAGCGTCGAGGTTGAGGTGTTGCGGGACGTCACCGACGAGGTCGTCAAGGCGTTTGGGCGGTTGTTGCCGCAGCTCTCGCGGTCGGCACCGGCTCTGGACGCGGAGGCGCTGCGGAGGCTGGTCTCGCGGGAGGGGAATCGGGTGCTGGTCGCCCGGGTCGACGGGGAGATCGTGGGGACGCTCACGCTCGTGGCGATGCTGATTCCGACCGGGGTACGGATGTGGATCGAGGACGTGGTGGTCGACTCGGCGGCTCGGGGGCAGGGGGTTGGTGCGGAGCTGACCAACGAGGCGGTTCGGCTGGCGCGGGCCGACGGGGCTCGGACCATCGACCTGACGTCGCGGCCGTCGCGGGTGGCGGCCAACCGGCTCTATGAGCGGCTCGGTTTTCAGGTGCGCGACTCGAAGGTGTTTCGGCTGGCCACTCAGGAGGAGTGGAACAGCTGACGGTAGAAGTCCGATCCGCGGAACGGGCCGCCGTGGTGGGGGCCGCGCCAGGCCACACTGCCGTCGACGGCCAGCTCGTAGTCGGGGTGGATGCCGTCGTCGCTGGTGGTGCGGGCCAGCGTGATCGTGACGTGTTCGCCGGCGGTGACCGCGAGCGGCGAGGGCAGCGGAACGTAGACCGGCGCCCAGGCCCGGGTGTCGCCGTGCAGGGTGTCCACCTCTCGGCCGCCGCGCTGGGAGACCGCGACGCGGGCCCACAACAGCACGCCCGTCATGGTCGTGTCCGCCGCGATGCGCAACTCGGCCTCGCTCCGCCCGTCGGCCGGCGGGCCCGCGGGCCTCGGCTCGGCGTCGACCGGCGCCGGAGCGGGCGCTTGGTCCGGGTCGAAGAAGGCCGGAGCGGGCGCTTGGTCCGGGTCGAAGAAGGCCGGAGCGGGGGTTTCGAAGGTCACGGACTCCACCGCGGTGCAGGAGGAGATCAGGACCTCCTCGGCCGGGCCGGCCAGGCACAGCCGTGGGTCGAAGGGGCCGCCCGCCGAGTCGAAGATCGCGTGGAGGTAGCGGACGGCGGAGTCGGCCAGGGCCAGGTCGGCGTGGCCGGAGAGGTCGACCGCGGCGGCCCAGGTCTGCATGCGGAACGGGATCCAGATGCAGTCGGGGGTGCACAGCCGTAGACGGGCGTCGTTGAGGATCGGGATCGCGCCCTCGGCCGTGGCGATGTTGCCGACAATTTCCGAGACGCAGATTTCCGCCCGTACGGGAATGGTCAGCTCGCAAGAGTGACCAGGCAGGACCGTGACTCGGTCGGTCAGGCCGGCCGCGGCCACCGCCTCGTCGGCTCGCCCGGCCGTCGCGTCGTCGGACTCGATCGCGTAGACGTGCCGGGCGCCGGCGTGCGCGGCCTCGATCGCCCAGAGCGCGTCGCGGCCGGTGCCGATGTCGACGACGACGCGGCCGTGCGCGACGGCGCGGATCGCATCACGGTACGCGCGATGCCGGTCGTCGGCCGCGTCGAAGGCGTCGTAGACATGGTCGTCGTAGACCTGGTACTCGCCCATCGAGGGGAAGAGCGCGAATCGGGCCTCGGCCGCTTCCGCGGTCCGCACCGTCCATGCTGTCACCCCGCCATGATTTCGCCCGGGGCCCGCCGGGGGTTACTCCGACTCGCGCTCGCGGCGGCGGAGCTCTTCCTCGCGGCGGCGGAGGTCGGCCTCCCACTTGTTCATCATCGACTCGTCCTCGCGGAGGGACGTGGCGAGGTTGCGCAGGAACTCGGGGTCGTCATCGGGCGCCGTCGGTCCGCCTCGCCGCCCGGGGCGCTCGTTTTCCGGGAAGCCGTTGCCGGGCCGCCAGACCGTGCCGTTGCTCAGCCGGACCGGGGACGCGGGGCGGCCGGCCACGAACCAGGCGATCGCGCCGACCGGGGAGAACAGCAGGATGATGAACACCCACGCCACCCGCGGCAGGGCCCGGATCGCGAACTCCTCGGCGGAGAGGCAGTCGATCAGCGCGACCACCAGCAGCGCCAGGTCGAGGAGGACGAACAGCGAGTAGAGGCGAACCATGGGCGTAGATACTGCCAAAACTGGGAAGATCCTGTGGTCCCGGAAAAGGTGCAAATCGGTAGTGTTGGCCCGGCATTTGCGCGAGGGAAGGGGCCGGGCCAACACCGCTACCCGACGGCGCCGGAGAAGGCGGGCAGATACCCGTTCGTGTAACCGGACTTGTTCGGGTGGAAGGAGTTCTGCGGCGGGCTCAGCGTGAGGCCGTTGAGGTACGGCGTGGACGCGCAGATCCCGTGGCCGGTGAACTCGTCGCGTACGTCGGAGAAGGTGAACCCGGCGGTCTGCGCGCGCTGCTTGATCAGGTCGTCGAGCACCTGGGCGCCGCCGTTGAGCGACCGTCGCTTGGCCAGGCTCATGCCGGTCAGGCCGCAGGAGGACGACGACGTGTCGAACAGCAGCGGGTAGCCGAGGACGACGACCTGGGCCGACGGCGCCTTCGCCTTGATCGCCGCGTACGTGTTGTCGAGCTTGGCGCCCAGCGTGGAGCCGATGTCGGCCTCGGCGTCGGCGACCGTCCGGGCGCAGGCCGCGTCGCTGGAGACCTGGCAGCTCAGGACCGTCGACGCGAAGCCGGCGTCGTTGCCGCCGATGGTGATGCTGATCAGGTCGGTGCCGGCCGGGATGAGCGGGGCCTGGCCGGAGAGCACATCGCCGGTGACGGCGCCGCTGCAGGTGAGGTTGGTGAACGACTTCGGGGCGTTGCGGCCGGCCCACTGGGCGGGGTAGCCGTTCGGGCTCCGCAGGCAGAGTCCGGTCTGCCCGGGCGCGCCGACGCCCGAGGAGTACGAGTCGCCCAGCGCGACGTAGTCGACGCTGGAAGCCGCCTGCGCCGCGGTGGGCGCCGCGACGCCGACGACAAAAGCGGTGCCGACAAAAGCGGTGACGAGACAGCCGAGGACGAGGTGGGGTCTGCTCATCGGGTGGCCTCCGGTCCGTGGGGGAGGGAAGCCGAAGCGCTCCGGTTACCGGACGGTATGTCAAGGGTCCGGGAAAAGAAACGTCGTGTTTTTCCTGTTACGAAGTAGTAACATCCATCGATGTGACCTGCGTCTATGCCACGCGGTGATGTTTCGCGTACCGCCCGTGGTGATCTTTCATGATCAACACAGGCGGCACTCAGCGTGCACACAGTTGATCGCACTACCGTCTTCACATGGAAGAAGAACGGGCACGTCGGGTCGTCGACACGCTTCGGGCACGCAACGTCTTCGCCCATGTCAAGCTGCCGCAGGCCGGCATCACGCAGTACGGCATCCGCGTGGTGCTGCCGGACGGGCGCGAGGCGATCTGGGACAACGACGGCACCGCGGGCCTCGAGGCGCAGATCATGCTCAACGGGGTTCTGGTCGGCTTCGTCGCCTCGATCCCCGACTCGGAAAACTACGGCGACGGCCAGATCGTCGAGGCCATCGCCACCGCCGACTACGACCGCCCGGTCGGCCGCTCCCGCCCGGCGAAACCGCGCACCGCCCCCGTGGCCCCGCGCCCCCCGGCCTCACTGGCCCAACGCCTGCGCGGCGGCTTCCGGAGCTGACAGGCCTCAGGCCTCGGGGTTGATCAGCTGCTCGAGCCGGTTCATCGCGACCGGCCACAGCTCGGGCGTCAGCGTGCCCAGCAGCGTCTCGGCCAGCGACTGCACCACCATGTTGATGGTCTCCTGCGTGGCCGCGTCCAGCTCGACCTCCACGGGCGGCGCCGGCTCGGCCGAGACCTCCTCCACCAGCTCCCGGAAGACCGGCGGAGGCTGCTCGATCGGCAGGTCCTCCGGCGCCCCGATCAGGTGCAGATGGCTGGTCGAGCGGGTCAGCGCGATGTACAACAGCCGATGCCCGCGCGGGTCGTCGTCGAGGATGTGCCCCGGCTCGACCACCACGGCCGCGTCGAATTCCAGGCCCTTCGCCTCGTGCGGGGCGAGCAGCGCTATCCCCGGCCCCTCGCCGGCCGTGTGCCAGGTGAGCCCCTCCGCGTCCAGGCCAGCGATGATCTCGTCGCGGCAGCGGGCGGGGCAGATCACGGCCACCGTGCGGCCCTGCTCGGCGTGCCCGGCCGCCGCGGCGGCGACCAGCGAGCCCCGGTCGGCGGGCTCGGCCGGCACGATCACCGGGTCGGCGCTGCTGTCGCGTACGGTCGTGGGCGCCGGCACGCTCGGCGCGGCCATCGGCAGCAGCTCAGCGGCCAGGTCGAAGATCTGCCGAGGGATGCGGTATCCGAAGCGCAGCTCGCGATGCTCGTGCGGCTGCGCCGAGGGCAGCTGCGCCACCAGGTCGTTCCAGTCGTCGCGGGCCCACGGGCCGGTCGACTGCGCGATGTCGCCGATCACCGTCATCGAGCCGGTCGCCGAGCGCCGGCAGATCGCCCGCAACTGCATCGGCGAGAGGTCCTGCGCCTCGTCGAGGACCACGTGGCCGAAGCCCTTCGGGTCGCCGTCGATCAGGTGCGCGGCCTCGTCGAGCAGCGGCCGGTCGGCCTCGTCCCAGCCGTGGTCGTCGGCGGGCCGGTACAGCGACTCGATCTCGCGGTCGGTGAACTCGCCGCCCGCGGCCGACGCCAGCAGCTCCCGGGAGGCGAACAGCTCGCGCAGGAAGCCCTGAGGATCGAGCGACGGCCACAGCCGCTCGGCGAGCCGGTCGGCCGCCTCCAGCACCAGGCGCGGGTCGCGACTGCCGGCGGCGAGCGTCGCGCGCAGCAGGATCCGCCGGTCGCCGGGGGACGCCTCGCTGGCCCGGGCCGTGTCGATCACCCGCTTGAGCGCGACCGGGTCGAGGTTGACCGTGCGGCCGCCGATGTCGATCGAGGAGGACAGCTCGCCGGACGGCAGGCCGGGCCGCTCCTCGAACGCGCGCGCCAGCAGCCGGGCCATCCGCGCCTCGCCCTTGAGCCGGGTGACGTGCGGCGGCTGCTCGACCACCGTCGCCACCCGCGGCAGCAGCGCCGTGACCGGCCGGTGCTCGACCCGGTCGTAACCCCACCCGGTCAGGATGTCGTCGGTGTACCGGGCGAACGCCACCGACGGGCCCACCACCAGCGTCTCGGCGTCGTCGAGCAGGCCCTCGTCGAGCAGCCACGCCACCCGGCGCAGCGCGGTCATCGTCTTACCGGTCCCCGGGCCGCCCTGGATGATCAGCAGGCGGTCGAGCGGGGCACGGACCAGATCGTCCTGCGCGGCCCGGATCGTCGCGGCCTGCTCCCGGCCGAGGTCGGCCAGCAGGTCGTCGTCGGCGGGAGCACCCGGGTCGGCTTGGCGAAACACGGGCGGCCGGCCGGTTCAGACGCCCGCGAGGGGCAATTCGAGGCGGACCGCGCCGCGCAGGTCAAGATAGACGCGGTCGGGCCCGTGCACGAGGCGCATCACCACGTCCTCGCAGTGCGGGCAGCGGGCCACGTGGCCCATCTCCTGCCCCCACAGCATCAGCTGGGCGATCGCCCCGCCGTCACCGCAGCCCGCGCACGTGTAGCGCGCCACGGTCACGTCGAACGCGAAGATCTCGCGCAGGTCGCCCGCCATCGCATTGCCGTCCAGCTCTCTCACGAGGTGCCTCCGAAGCGTTCCGTCCGGATGCGCTTGGGGTCGTGGCCGAGCGCGACCAAGATGTCGGCGGCGGTCTCGACAAAAGTCGTCGGGCCGCAGACGTAGCAGTCGGGCGTGAAGTCCGGCGGCCACCCATGCGTGTTGATGGTAGGTACGTCGATGCGCTTCGGAGGGTTCGGCGAACCCTCGGGCGCCTTGCGCGTGAAGTTCAAAAACAGATCAAAACCGAGATCATCCCGTACGTGCCGGGGCAGCTCTTCCCGGTACAGGACATCCTCGGGCGTACGTGCCGAGTAGATCATGCGGAACGGCTGCTTGGCGCGGGCGATGCCGCGGGCGCGAACCATCGCCATCAGCGGCACCACGCCCGACCCGCCGGCGAGGAGCAGCACGGGGTGCTGTTGCGCCTCCCGCCAGACGAACCAGCCGCCGACCGGGCCGCGCAACTCGATCTGATCGCCCACCTCGAGCACGTCGGTAAGGTACGGCGAGACCTCGCCGTCGTCGAGTCTTTGAATCGTCAACTCGACCTTTCCGCCCTCTTGCCAGGCGGAGGCGATCGAGTAGCTGCGCTGGGCGCGGTACCCGTCAGGCGCGGTCAGGCGCACGTCGACGTGCTGGCCGGGAAGGTGGCCCGGCCAGTCGGGCACGTCGAGCACCAGGGTGCGCGCCGTCGGCGTCTCCGGACGGGCCTCGACCAGGGTGCCTGCCCGCCAGGTCAGTCGCCCTGATAACGCTGCTCGAGCCATGGGTCTCCGTATATGTGGTAGCCGGCCGCCTCCCAGAAGCCGGGCTCGTCCTCGTTGATCATCTCGAGGCCGTTGACCCACTTAGCCGACTTCCAGAAGTACAGGTGGGGGACGAGCATACGGGCCGGACCTCCGTGTTCCGGCTCAAGATCCTCGCCGTCGAACTTGTAAGCGATCCACGCCTTCCCGTCCAGAAGATCCTCGAGCGGTACGTTCGTCGTGTACCCGCCGAAGCTGTGCACCATCGTGTAGTCGGCAGCAGTCTCGACGTCCGCGAGCAGCGTGTCCAGAGAGACGCCGCGCCAGGTCGTGCCGAGCTTCGACCATTTCGTGACACAGTGGATGTCCACGGTCACGTCATCGTGCGGCAGGGCGGTGAACTCGCTCCAGTTCCAGCTTTTCTTCCCGCCCGTCTCGGTGGTGATCGTGAAGCTCCACCGGTCGAGCGGGATGCGCGGCGTCGGTCCGGCCGAGAGCACCGGGAAGTCGTGGGTCAGGTATTGACCGGGTGGCAGGCCGGGGACCGACTCACGTCGCCGACCGCCGAACCCTCGCGAAATGATGCCCATGAAACACGAGTAAACCGCATGATCAATAGAGTTGGTACAGGTTGCGGGCGGTTTTCGGGTGCCAGCCCTCACAACCCCTCACAGCCGGAGGGGCCCTTTGACCGCGCCGGCGTACCGCGTACCGGCGGGGACGACCACCCGGTAGGTGGCGCCGGGCGTCAGGCCGGAGAGTCGGGCGACCCGGGTGGCCGGGTAGGTCAGCACCGATGTCCAGCCCGACTCGGTCTGCTGCTGCAGCTCGACGGTCTGCCCGTCGACGCCGTCCAGGGCGATCAGCAGCCGGCCGGGACCGGTGCGAACGGCCCTGATACCGACGATCCGGTCGGGCGTGGGATCTACCGACGGCGTCGGCTCGGTGGTGGGTTCCCGCGACGGCGTGGCCTCGGTGGTGGGTTCCCGCGCCGGTACGGGCTCGGTGGTGGGTTCCCGCGTCGGTACGGGCTCGGTGGTCGGCTGCTCGGACGGCGTCGGCTCGGCGGACGGGGTCGGCTCGGCGGACGGGGTCGGCTCGTCGGCGGGCGGCGTGGGAGCCGCGGTCGTCGGAGCGACGGTCGTGGGCTCGGTGGTCGTCGGCTCGGTGGCGGGGGGAGCGGTCGTGGAGGCCGGGGCGAGGGACGCCAGGGCCGCGGTCGCGTCGACGTGGCCGTGGCCGTAGTCGTCGTCGCGGCCCGGGGCGCCCAGGTCGACGGCCGAGGACTCGATCGCCTGCTCGACCCGGTCGGGCGTCAGGGCGTGGTCGGCGGCGCGGATCAGGGCGGCCAGGGCGGCGACGTGCGGGGACGCCATGGACGTGCCGCTCATCGCGCGATATCCGGTCGGGTACGTGCTGAGGATCGCGCTGCCGGGAGCGGCCACGTCGACGTAGCCGCCCGCGTTCGAGTAGGAGGCGATCGCGTCGGAGCCGTCGGTGGCGGCCACCGCGATCACGCCCGGGTCGGCCGCCGGGTAGGAGACCGGGCTCCCGGAACCGCGCATGTTCCCGGCGGCGGCCACGACCACGACGCCCTTGCCGCGGGCGTACGAGATCGCGTTGGTCACCGCCGCCTCCTCGCCGGTCGAGCTCAGCGACAGGTTGATCACGTCGGCGCCGTGGTCGGCGGCGTAGACGATGCCGTTGGCGGTGTCGGAGAGGTAACCGCTGCCGTTCGCGCCGAGCACCCGTACCGGCAGGATCCGGGCGTCGGGCGCGAAGCCGGCGATGCCCTGGCCGTTACCGGTCGCGGCGGCGATGATGCCGGCCACGTGGGTGCCGTGGCCGTTCGGGTCGGTGGACGGGCCCTCGGTGCCCGCGATGAAGTCGGCGCCGGGCAGGATCTGACCGGCCAGGTCGGGGTGGTCGGCGGCGACCCCGGTGTCGATCACGGCGACCGTGACCCCGGCGCCGGTCGAGACCGGCCAGGCGCCGGGGACCCGTGCGGCGTCCAGGTCCCACTGCTGGTCGCGGTAGGTGTCGCCGGCCGCCGTCACGACGTGGTCCAGCTCGACGGCGACCGCGCGGCGGGCGCTCTGGCCGTCCCGGACCAGCCGCGTGGCGGACTCGCGGTCGGTGGCGGTGCGGGCGACGGTGACGGGCCGGCCCGTGTCGTCGAGGGCCGTGCTCACCACTCGTACGGGATGGGAATCGGAAATGGTCGTCGGCAGCAACGCGCCCGGGGCCTGATGGAGGCCGGTCGTGACCGGAGGGAAGGGTGTTTCGTGGTGCGCGACCGCCGCGCCGGACGCGCCCGTCACGGCGCCGATCAGAGCCGCACCGAGCAGCAACTTGTTCCTCATCGAGACCTCCCCTGGTCGTGGACGGTCTGACGATTCGGCCGCCGTACGCGTGGGCGAAGTGCGAAATGGGTGCTTTGCGGTTTTCGAGCGGTATGTGGGGCTGGATGCGATCATCGAGGCGTGGCCCACGACGACGGGATCTATGTCTCGGCGCGGCAGCGTCGCCGGCGGCGGCGAAAGATCGGAACGGTCGTGGCCGGCCTGGCGGTGCTGCTGGGCGTGGGGGCGTACGCGGGGACCAGCTGGTATCTCGGGCGTGATTCGACCGTGTCGGGAATCGCGCCGATCGTCACGCCGTCGGTGACTCCCTCCGCCGTCACGCCGTGGGTGGTGCCGCAGAGCGCGCCCACCGCGGGTCCGCCGCCGGGGACGATCTCGGCGGCCCGGCGGTCGTGGCTGCCGTCGCCGGTGCCGTCACCGAGTGGGCTCACCGACGACGACATGGCGGCGGCGCAGGTCAGCCGTTTGCTGCAGCCGCGGCCGGGCGGGGTGGCCGCGGCCGACACCGGCGCCATGGTGCGCAACGAGATCACGCCGGACGGGGCGCAGGTGCGGATCGTGTCGGCCCATTACGACCTCACCGAGCGCTGGAAGCTGCTGGGCGCGGCCGATGCGGGCGAGCCGGTCGGCGCGGCCCGGTGCACGCAGAACTTCAAAGTCGACGGGATGCCGCTGCCGCAGAACCGGCCGGGGCTGCTGCTGTGCTGGCGGACCTCGCCCGGCAAAAGCATCATCTTGGTCGCCACCCGGGCCGGGGGATCGCCGTCACCGGCGGTGGGGGCGACGGTCATCGCGCGGGAGTGGGAGCGACTGGGCTGAAAGCGGAAAGACCCCGGAACCGTCCTGGTTCCGGGGTCTTTCGCCCGATCAGAGGACCTTGACGGCCGGGCTGGTGGCGCCGGTGACGGTCGTGGTGTTGGGGACGATCACGCGGTACTGGGTGCCCGAGGTCAGGCTGGAGTAGTTCTGCTCGGGGTTCGCGGCGGTGTAGGTCTTCGCGGTGATCCAGCGACCCTTCTCGAGGCGCTGCACCTGGACCGACTGGCCGGTCGCGCCGGTGAGCACGATCTTGAGGGTGCCCTTGGCCGGGGAGGTCACGGCGAGCTGCGACTTGACCGTGAAGCTGGAGACCGTGGAGGTCGCCTCGAGGGTGGCGTCGGAGGCGGGGACCAGGAGCTTCACCTGGAGGGGCTTGGTGACCTTCTGGGTGAAGGTCACGACGCCGGAGGAACTGGTCGTCGCGTCGGTGAAGGTGAAGGCGCCCTTCGGCTCGGCGGTGCCGATCCGCACGGTCTTGCCGGCGTAGGCCTTGCCCGAGGCCGTGACCGTGTAGGTGACGGTGACATTGCTGCCGTAGACGACCGCTGCGCTGGGGGCGGCCACCTTGATGGCCGGGCGGACCTTGGGCGTGGTCTTGGTCGGAGTCGGCGTGGGGGTGGTGGTCTTGGAGGGGGTCGGGGTCGGCGCCTTGGTGGTGGGTGCCGTCGTCGGCGCGGTCGTCGGAGCCGTCGTGGGGGCGGTGGTGACCGGCGCCGAGGTCGGGGCGCTCGTGACCGGGGTGACGGCGTTCAGGGCGGCGACGGCGTCGATCCGGCCGTACCCGAAGTCGGTGTCCTTGCCGGCCGTGCCCAGGTCGACGGCCGAGCTCTCCAGCGCCGACTCGATCGCGTCCGGGGTGAGCGACGGCCGGTAGGCCTTCAGCAGCGCGGCGACCGCGGCCACGTGCGGCGTCGCCATCGACGTGCCGTTGTAGCTGGCGTAGCTGCCGTTGGCGACCGGAACCGTGCTCCAGATGTTGCTGCCGGGAGCGGCCACGTCGACGTAACTGCCCTGGTTGGAGTAGCCGGCGACCTTGTCGGCCGAGTCGGTCGCGGCCACCGCGATCACGCCGGTGTCGGCGGCCGGGTAGCTGACCGGGCTGCCGGCCTGGCGCTCGTTGCCGGCCGCCGCGATGACCGTGACGCCCTTGCCGCGGGCGTACGCGATCGCGTTGCTCATCGCCGTGTCCTTGCCCGAGCCGCCGAGCGACATGTTGATGATGTTCGCGCCGTGGTCGGCCGCGTAGACGATGCCGCTCGCGATGTCCGAGGTCCAGCCCGATCCGTTGGCGCCGAGCACGCGTACGGGAAGAATCTTGGCACCGGGCGCGACGGCCGACACGCCGGTGGCGTTCCCGGTGAGCGCGGCGATCGTGCCGGCGACGTGGGTGCCGTGGCCGTTCGGGTCGGTGCTGGTGCCCTCGGTGCCGGCCACGAAGTCCTTGCCCGGCAGCACCTGCCCGGCCAGGTCGGGGTGGCTCGCGTCCACGCCGGTGTCGACCACCGCGACGGTGACGCCGGAGCCGGTCGACTTCGCCCAGGCGTCGGCCACGTGGATCTTGGAGAAGTCCCACTGCTGGGCGCGGTAGGGGTCGGTGCCGGTCGGCGCGTCCAGCGCGTGCACCTGCGAGTCCAGGCTCACGCTGACCGCGCCCGTGGCGCTCTGCCCCGCCCGGACCAGCGCGGCCGCGGTCGTCCTGTCGGTCGCCGTCCTCGCGGTGACCACCGGCCGGCCCTTGCTGTCCACGGTCGTGGTGACCACCCGCACCGGGTGCGTCGTGGAGACGTTCGCCGGAAGCAGCTGCGCCGGGCTCACGGTCAGGCCGTACGTGGTGGGCTGCCAGGTGGGCGCGGCGATCGGCGCGGCCGCCGAGGCGGCACCGGCTCCCGCTCCCGCGAAGCCGAGGGCGGACGCCCCGGCCACAGCTCCGACGGCCAGCGCGCCGATCGCGTAACGACGCAGGTGGTTCCTCATGTGTGCTACCTCCGGTTGGGGACGAGCTCAACAGTCGGCCGGATTGAGGGCCACTTGGTGATCGGCCGGGTGCGGACGCGTTGCGGCGGCCATGCTCTCGGGAAACTCACAGCGACGGCTTGCTGGTTTCAGCCCGTTTTGTCCCACCCGTTGCGACCATGAAGGTTCGGGGGCGATCCGCAATCGCGACCAAGGGAATGGGGACATGACTGATCACGACGGCGACCGGCACGAGGGTGTCCAGCCGGCGGGAAAGCGGCCGGCCGGACGGCGCCGGGCCATCGTGGTCGGGGGCGTCGCCGGGCTGGCCGCGGTCCTCGGCGGAGGCGCCTATCTGGTCACCTCCGTGCTGCCCGGCCCGGACGCGACCGTGGCGCAGGACATCCGCCCGATCGTCCCGGCCGAGCAGTCGGTGTCGGCGCAGCCCACGGCCGGCGCATCAGAGTCGGCAACCGCATCCGGATCCGCCGCTGCCGCCTCGCCGAGCTCGGCGACGACCGCGCGGAGCGGCAAGCCCTCGACCAGCCCGTCGCCCACGGCCGAGGACGAGGCGGCGGTCCGGAAGAAGGTCATGGCGGCGCGGGAGGCCGCGGCCGAGGACGGCGTCCCCCTGCAACGGCCGCTGACGCCGTCGCCGGGGACGATGCGTGCTCTCGCCGACGTCAAGGAGACGAGCAGGTCGCTCCCGGGCGGCGGCATCATGCGGGTGATTTCGACGAAGGGTGACCTCAGTGGGCAGCGCGAGATGCTCTGGGCCGCCGACGACGGCCGGCCGGTCGACGGCGCCCGCTGTACCCAGAGATTCCACTTCAGCCCGAACGGACCGGCGGTGGTACGGCCCACGATGCTCCTGTGCTGGCGTATCTCCGCGGGCCGGAGCGTGGTGGTTCTCACGATCGACCGGCAGAACCGGCCGTCGTCGGCGGAGAGCACCGCCGAGATCGACCGGCAGTGGCAGAAGCTCGGGTAGGGCGACCGTCCCCCGGGGCGAGCCCCCGGGGGACGAGCCGGCGTCACGCCAGGACGGCCGGGCTGGTCATGCCCACCACGTCCGCCGTGTCGGGTACGACGACCCGGTAACGGCTGCCGGCCGTCAGCCTGGACACCGTGTGGTCCGCCTCGGCTCGGTACGCGGTGGCCAGCACCCAGCCCTTCTTGTCGAACCGCTGGATCTGCACGGCCTGACCGGGCACCCCGGCGAGCACGACGTGGAGCGTGCCGGCCGCCGTGCGCGTAACGGTGACCTTTGAGCCCACCGTGTACGACACGACCGGCGAGGCTGCCGCCTCCGAGGCGTCCGTCGCGATGACATTCAGCAGGACCTGGAAGGAGCCGGTGGCGGGCCGGGTGACGACGATCGTGCCGAGGCCCGTCGTGGTCGCGTCCGTGCAGTCGAACGCCGTGGCGGCCGAGGCGATACACACCTGCACCGGCCTCGAGGCCCAGGCCCGGCCGCTGACGGTCACCGAGAAGACCGTGGTGGTGGTCGTGCCGTAGACCGCGGAGCGGGAGGCGACGGCCGAGATGGACGGCCTGGGCTTGGCGACCGTGCGGATGGCGCTCGGGCTGGCCGTGGCCGGCGCCGCCGTGCCGGCGATCAGATCGGCTCCGGCCAGCGCGGCGGCCGCGTCGACCCGGCCGTTCCCGAAGTCCCGGTCCCGGCCCCGGGGTCCCAGGTCGACGGCGTATCCCGCGATCGCCGCGTCCACCTCGTCCGGGGTGAGGCCGGGCTGGTGGCTGATGACCAGCGCGGCGATCCCGGCGACGTGGGCGGCGGCCATCGACGTGCCGAACATGGTGGCATAGCCGGTTCCGCCCGGGTACGTGCTGACGATGTCACTGCCGGGCGCGGCCACGTCGATGTAACTGCCCATGCTCGAGTAGCCGGCGATCTTGTCGGACGAGTCGGTGGCGGCGACGGCGATGACGCCCGGGTCGGCGGCCGGATAGGTGACCGGACTGCCCTTGGCGCGGCCGTTGCCGGCGGCCGCGACGACCACCACGCCCTGGTCGCGTGCGTAGTCGATGGCGGCGCTGAGCGTGCCGGACCTCGTGGCGGAGCCGAACGACAGGTTGATGACGTCGGCGCCGTGGTCGGCGGCGTAGACGACGCCGGCCGCGGCGTCGGACGCGTAGCCGTTGCCGGCGGCGTCCAGGACCCGGATCGGCAGGATCTTGGCGTCCGGCGCGACCCCGGCGACGCCGAGGCTGTTGTCTGTCAGGGCGGCGATGATGCCGGCCACGTGGGTGCCGTGCCCGTTGGGGTCGGTGCTGACGCCCTGGGTGTCGGTGACGAAGTCGATGCCCGGCAGTACCTGCCCCGCGAGGTCAGGGTGGCCGGCGTCCACTCCCGTGTCGATCACCGCGACCGTGACGCCGGCGCCGGTCGACTGCGGCCAGGCGTCCGTGGTGCGGGTTATCGGGAGAGCCCACTGCTGGTCGGCGTAGGTGTCCGCGCCGAGCGCGGACAGTGGCGTATCCACCTCGACGCCGACCGCGTTCTTCGCTCGCTGGGCGCTCGCGACGTACGTTCCGGCGGTTGCCTTGTCGGTGGCGGTGCGGACGCTCACCTGAGGCCGGCCGCTCGGGTCGACCGTGGTGCTCACGACGCGTACCGGGCGGGCGGCCGAGACGGTCGCGGGAAGCAGCTGCTCCGGCGTCTGGGACAGGCCGTACGGCGCCGGGTGCCAGCTCACGGTCCGGGCCGGCAACGCGACGGCGGTCCCGCCGGCGATGAGGCCGGCCGCCATGGCAACTATGGCGTAGCGGCGCAGGTGTCGCCTCATTCGTTGTCCTACCTTTGCTCGGGGAGTCGGGGACAACAGTCGGCAGGACGGCACGCCGGTTGGTGAGGCGCAGGGTGCAGGTTCGTTGCACCGCCTGTGGGTTGGCTGGGGGATCGTGGGTATTTACCCGTTTTGTCGGAGCTCGATGGGAGCATCAGGGTTCCGGGGCCGGCCCCGCGCGGGCCGGCCATCAGCCGAAACTCGCAAAGGACAGACCACATGACCAACGCTGAACAGGGAGACGGCGGCCTCCCATCGGTGATCGGAAGTCGCGTCCGCCGGAACAAGCGTGCGGCGATTGGAGCGGCCGGGCTCGCGGCCGTCCTGAGCGTGGGCGCGCTCCTGCTCATCGACCAGGCGACGGAGAAGTCCGGCACGACGGCCCGGCTCGCGGACGATACCGGCCCGGCCGCCCGGACGTCGGCGCCGCCGAGCCACTCGGCCGTCGCCGGCAAGGCCACCGCGGCGCCGATCGGCCCGGTGGCCCCGGCCGCACCGGGCGCCAAGACCGTCGGCGAGCGACTGAGCGAGGCCCGGTCCGCGAACAAACGTCTCGGCACGGAAGTACGCCGCCCGGCGCCGCGCACGGCGTCGACCGTGGACGCCTCGAAGGTCAAGGTCGTGCAGACCGGCACCAACCAGTCCGGCCACATGATCCGGGTGTCGTCGGCGCCCTTGGACCTGACCGGTTACCGGGAGCTCGCCTGGGTCCGCGGCGGCGTGCGATACGGCGACGCCACCTGCACGCAGAAGATAACGGTGAGCGAGAACGTGCCACCGAAGGAACGCTCGACGCTGCTGATCTGCTGGCGCACGACCGCCAAGAAGAGCGCCTACACCGTTGCGGTCGACTTCAAGAAGCGGCCGTCCATGGCGGACAGTGTCGCGGCGCTCGACGAGGCGTGGGCGGCGATGCGCTGAGGACTTACCGCCCGCGACAAGCAACAGCGGCTCGAAAGCATGCTTTCGAGCCGCTGTCGTCTTGCCGTGTTGGATCAGTCGGGTGTTGCCACCTGGATCACGCGATCAGTACTGCGCGACGGTGAACGTCGATCCACTGGAGACGATCGACTGGGAGTACGCGGTGCCGGCAGTGACGTGCGTGTCCAGGGCGTCGATGGCTCCGTCACTGACCACGCTCACGGTGTAGGTGCCGTCGGAGACCGATACGGACGGGGTCAGGACCAGGTCCGCGGCCGCGCCGGCCGTGCCCGCGTCGCTCACGGTCACGGTCGTCCCGCTCACGCCGACGACCGTGGTGTTCGCGGGGAACGCCGCGGTGGTGCTGGAGATGGCGCGGCCGATGTCGGCCGAGGTGAAACCGGTCGTGCCGGTGATGGTCTTCCCGTCGGCGGCGACCGTGCCGGCGCCCCACGCGGTCAGGCCGGCCGCGTTGCGCAGGCCACCGACAGTGACGTCGGCGAGCGATCCGTCAGCGGCGGCCGCCACCGACAAGGTCGCGCTGGTCGAGCTGGCGACCGCAGCGATCGTAGCCCCGGCCGGGATGACCGTGGTGCCGGCTGTGGAAACGATCGGCAGTCCGACGTCATTCTGCGTGAAGGCCGCGTCGGAGCTGGTGATGACGGTCGAACCGCTCGTCGCGACGGCATGCAGTGCCCCTGCTCCTCGGGCCGCCGATGCGGAGAGGGCAGGAGCGGCCGCGTTGCTGAAGGTGTGGTTGAGCGGAAGGCTGCACAGAAGCTCCGTGTCGGCGATGACCAGCACGTTGACGCACTCGGTGAGCTCCGGGACCGCCTTGGTGGTGGTTCCCTCCTCGTCGTACCCGCCGGAGCTGAGGTAGACGTGGGCGTTCGCCGAGTTGGGCGTCGAGCCGGTGGTCGCGACGAAGGAGAGGTTCGCGAAGCCGACGCCGAGGACGTCGAGGTCCACCGCGCCGTTGTTGCCGGCGGCCGTGTTCGGCGAGACGACGATGCCGTTCGAGTAGCTGAACAGATTCGCCTTGTTGGTGGTGGTCCCGAGCGTGTTCGCGGTGCCGCCCGGGGTCGTCACGCTCAGCAGGTACGGGCCGCCGGCGACGTGCGGCGGCGTGGTGGCGCTGAAGCTGGTGCCGCCTCCGTTGACGACGATGTTGGTCAGCGGTTCGCCGTCCAGCGTCGCGGTCGTGTTGTTCGGGGCGGCCGTGGTGTTGGCCACGAAGCCAGTGCCCGTCACGGTGACCGTGGTGCCGCCGAGCGCCGGGCCGCTGACCGGGGCGATGCTGCTGACCGCGGCGATCCGCGGCGCCGTGCCGACCGTGTACTGGGCGCTGGCGATCAGGCTGGCGCCGGAGGTGTTGCTCGCGAAGGCGCACATCGCGTACTTGAAGATGCTGCTCGACACGGCGACGCCGGTCGGCACGAGCACGGCGATCTTGTTGGGCGCCAGGAGCTTCACGTTGGGGTAGCCCGTGGCGACCACCGTGGCCGAGGGAGCGGTCGTGGGGTAGGCGGTCGGGCAGGCCGGCGTGGCCGTCGCCGACGTGGCGACGACGAAGTACACCGCGGTCGAGGACGTGAACGCCGTCGGGTTCGGTGACGTGGGCGCCGTCGCCATGGTCGCCACGACCGTATTGCCGCCGCCGGTGGGGCCGCCCGTGGCGCTCAGCGACATCGTGCCGGCCGTCGCGTAGGCGGGCGCGGCGGTCATCCCGGTGAGGAGCGCGGCCGCTGCGCCCGTCGCGAGCCCAGCGCGGCCGAGCCGTCGCCGGGTGGTACTGGACTTGGTCTTGCTCATGCGAGGTCCTCCTACGGTCGTGAATAGGACCGCTGGTCGGGTGTGGTTGGGCCCGCGCATGAATTCTGTTCACGGGCCATCTCGCCGGAAGCGTAACCAAACGTAGTGGCACAGTTGCCTAGAGTGATGAAGATGATTGGACAGCTGCGAGCGGAACCGGTCTGACCTCCATGCGCTCCGGCCGGTTCCGTCACTCTGCGATGCGCGCGCCTACGCGGAGCTACGCTGCCCGGTGGCTCGGGCGGCACCTTCCGCGGGTCGTCCATTCCGACGCTCCACGCCTGCCGCCGCCGGCTCGCCACGGCGAGCATCCAGCAATTGTCACGCCTTTGCGGTATTAAGCGGTGGCGCATTTCGGGGAGGCGTTGCCCAAATTCACCATCCATTCATGGCGTCCTATGGCCGAAGCGGATACCGGCCGGTCGCCGGAGGCGAACATGCGGCACGAAAGATCAGACAATGCGGCTCGATCGCGGAATGGTTTTGCGGCGCGGTGTTGTCGGCGAATCGCTTCACGATCATGGTTCTCATGCAAGACTCGTCCCGGACCCAGGCGAATCTCGGTTTTCTGATCGGGCCGAGGCGCGGGGTCGTCGGAGACGTGCACGGCTTCGGGCTCTCCTGGAAACCAACGGCCAACCTGGCGGGCCGGCCAGTTCGGCTATCGGCGGCGCGCTCCAGCACGCCTGTATTGACATCGACGGATCAATTCCCGATGCGGGGCCATTGCCCTGCCGGCAATGTGGAGGGTATTTGATGTTTGCGAAACCTGGTGCTCTGGCGCGGCATGCCGCCAGCGCATTGACGGCGTCGGTCGTAATTGCCGGCGGAGCGTTGTTCGCCGCGCCCGCTCAGGCGGTGTTGCCGTTGCCCACGATCACCAGCGTCTACGTTGCTGGATCCACCACGAACAAGGTGGTGACCACCGGAAGTACCGTTGTCATTACTGGCACCGGCTTTTCCGGCATGATCGACAACGCCGCCGCCAGCGCGTGCACCTCCAACACACCGGTGGCTTATCCGACGACGAACTCCGGATGCTCGCAGGTCCGATTCCTCGGAGTCGGTGCGACCAGCACCCAGTACTTCACGCTCGCCACCCGTTACAACGTCGTGTCCGACACCACGATCTACGCCACGGTGCCGACGATCAGCGCCGCCGACGGGGCCAACGGCGGCCCCGTCGCGGGCACGGGCTCCATCAAGGTGCAGGTCCTCAATACGGTGGGAGGCGGAACGTCGAGCCTGCTCAGCGCGTCGACGGCCAGTGAGCTCTTCTACCGCAAGCCGCTGACCGCCGTGATCGCCACGACGAGCGCGAACCCGACCGGGGGAGGGGTGGTGACCGTTGCGGTCACCGGTGGCATCGCGAACCTGACCACCACCACCTTCCCGCAGGAGAAGCTCAGCGCCTACGTGTACAGCACGGTGGGGACCGGATCGAACGCGGCACCGCAGGTCGCCTCGGCCGCGGTCGCCTTCAAGGACACCACGAACGTCTCCGTGACGCTGCCGCCCGGAAGCCCGGACGGGAGCCCGGTCGGCTTGATGCTGGTCCACGACGGAATCCCGGGCACCGCCGACGCCACCCACCTGACGTACCCGGCCGTGATCAACAGCATCAACACCTGCACCGTGGACCTCACGGCCACGGCCACGCTTCCGTCGACGCTTCCCGCCTGCACGGGACCGGCGAACGCGGCGGCGAGCGGCACCGTCGGCGTCAAGTTGACCGGAAAGGGCTTCAACGGCGTCACCGTGTGGGACTGGGACGGCGGCCTCACCACCAGCAGCTCGGTCGGCGTGGAGTACGCGTGCACGGTCGTCTCCGACAGCGTGGCGTACTGCGTCCTGACGATCCACACCCTTCCGAGCCCGCCCGTCGTCTCGGTCTCGTTCACGACGGTCGATCCGGATGGCGGTGGCTCACCTCTGACCGCGCCGACTCTGGCTCCCACGGCCGGCGGGATCATCCTCTTCAGCCCGCTCGTGTAGCTCAACAATCGCCGAGTGCCCGGGTCCGGTCGGACCCGGGCATTCGCGTCACCGGTCCGAGCCGACCGGCCGCGCGGTCCGCGCGGCCGGCCGGGTATTGAGCGGCGACGAATTTAGGGGTGCCTCGCCTAATTTAAATTAATCGTGGCGTCGTTCTGCGCGGTCCGATATTGGTTTATCGTCGAGACCTATACGAGCTCGAAACCAGGAGGCCGACATGACGCAGATGCTGGAAATGCCGCGGGTGCAGACCTGCACGGTGAGTGAGTGTGGCTACAACCACGACGGCTGTACGGCGTTCGCGATCACCATCGGGACCAGGCTGTCCGCCGAGTGCGACACGTACGTCGACTCGGCCGACAAGGGTGGCATGGGCAAGGCGTTGGCGCAGGTGGGGGCCTGCAAGCGGGCCGACTGCACGCACAACACCGACCTCGAGTGCCACGCACCGGCGATCGTCGTCGGTCAGTCGGGGGACAAGGCCGACTGCCTCACGTACGAGAAGCGATAAGACACTTCACCTTTTCACCGCGCCCGTCGTCTCCGGCCGAGACGGCGGGCGTTCGCGTATTTAGGCAAGGCATGCCTTCGCCATTCCCGGGCGCGTCCGGATACGCGAGACAAATGGACGGCGCATCCTCCGTACGGAATGAAAAACGCCGGGTCTTGGGTCGGACTTATTCGGCGAAGCCGATGAAGTGTTTGCTTCCGGCAAATCACCCCAAGACGGTCGGCTACGCTCCGCCGTGACGGCCCGGCGCGACCGAATGTCGACGCGGGCACCTCATACCTCGCCCTAGCGGTTTCGAACCGTAGGAGGACCTCGCATGCCCAGATCCAGAGTTCGGATGATCATGACAGTGGGTGCGGTCGGCGCCGCCCTGCTCGTCGCGCCCCAGGCCGCCTACGCGGTCCCGACCACGGTCGGGCCGCTGATCGTCGTGCCCGGCGGCACCGTGACCCTGAACGATCCCACCGCGAACTTCAACACGACCACGACCTCGGTGCTGCTCACCCAGCCGACCGCGGCGCTGCCGGGGTGCCCGGGCACGTTCGCCCTCGCCGGCGGCAACGGCCTGTGGAACGGCACGGTCAACACCCGCACCGCCGGCTCGATCAACTTCACCGTGCCCTCGGTCAACGGGCCGGCGGCCGGGACGAACGGCACGGTCAAGGCGTACAACGTCTGCGTCTTCGACGGCACCACGCAGAACGCCAGCCCGCTGAAGGCCAGCACCACGATCTACGTCGGTTACCCCGCCGCGGTGAATCCCACCAGCGGCGTCACCGGTGGCGGCAACCAGCTCACGGTCACCGCTCCGACCAGCGCGCCGCTGTTCACCGGCCTCACCGCGGTGGCCGGGGTCTTCTCGACCGGATCCTGCGCCGCGGCGCTCGGCTCGACGAACCCGGCGAACATGGTCGCGACCAACGTCGTGCGGCAGCCCAACAACACCACCGTCACGCTCGCCGTGCCCCCCGGCGTCACGTCGGGCACGGGCGGTTCGCCGATGACCTACAACCTTTGCCTGTACGACGGGTCCAGCGCGACGGGTGGCCTGCTGACGTTCCTGCAGTACACGGCGACGAGCGCGACGGTCAACCCGGCCAGCGGGTCCTACCTGTCCGGCGCGGGTGTCACGCTGACCTCGCCGACCGCGTTCCTCTCCGGTGTCACGGCGCCGGGCGCGCTGCTCGTCGGCCCCGGCGGCGGCTGCCCCGGCACCTACTCGACGGCGCCGATGGGCACGGTGACCCCGATCGCGATCACCAGCGCCGGTGGCGTGCGGCGGCTCAGCAACAACCGGGCCGTGGTCAACATCCCGCCGCTGCCGCTGATGAACAACCAGCCGACCACGTACCAGGTCTGCATCTACACGGGGGCCGCGGCCGGCGCCACGCTGGTCGGCTCGGGCGCCTACACGGCCTCGGTCGTCGCCAACCCGACCGCGATCATGCCCGCCGCCGGCCCGGCCAGCGGCGGCAACATGGTCACGGTGGTCGGCACCGACTTCCCGACCGACCCGGGCCGCATCACCGCCACGCTCGGCGGTGCGCCGCTTACCAACATCCAGCCGATAAGCGACAAGGCGTTCACGGCCACGGTGCCGGCGCACGCCGTCGAGGAGAACGTCCCGCTCGTGGTGAGCACGATCGCGGGCACGAAGGCGCTCCCGGGCGCCTACTCCTACCGCAACCCGATCAAGGTCAGCCCGAACACCGCACCCAGCACGTCCCCGAGCGTGGACGTCTCGGTCGTCGGCCAGGGCTTCATGTCGATCAACTTCGGCGCCACCGGTACGGCCGGGCGGGTGTTCCTGGTCAACGGCGTCTACAACGGCGCCGACGCGGGCGGCGGCGTGCGGGCGAACGGCCCGGTCGCCGAGTGCATGAACGTGCTGCCGATCAGCGACGAGGAGCTGATCTGCACGCTCCAGCTCAACCGGCGCCTCAACGCCCTCGGCACCGCGCCCTTCGACAGCGTCACCTACTCGAACTCACTCAACGACGTCTCCACGACCGCGGGCAGCCGGACCATCGTCACCACGAGCGGGAAGTTCGGCCCCGGCGACGTCGGCCAGCCGATCGTCCAGGGCTCGGCCGCGGCCATCCCGGCCGGCACCATCATCACCTCGGTGCTGAGCACGCAGAGGGCGACGATCTCGGTGCCGGCGCTGACGACCTCCGGCGGGATCACGGCCATGGTCGGCGCCATGCCGGTGCACAACCTGAACGGCCTGACCACCACGACCGGCAGCACCACGGTCGGCCTCATGTCGGGCGCGTTCACCCGGGACGACGTGGGCCGGGTGCTCATGGGCGCCGGCACCGTTCCCGGCGGTGTCACGATCACCGCGGTCGCGCCGGGCGGAGCCAGCGCCACGATCTCGGCGCCGGCCACCGGGAGCACGTCGGGCACCCTCGCCAACGTCACGATCGCCGACAACAGCACCATTCTGAACGGGTCGTCGCTCGCGACCACCGACCTCGGCGCCATCATCGGCCCCAACTCGATCGGCATCCCGCCCGGCACGACGATCACCTCGGTGGCAGCGGGCACGAGCGCGACCCTCTCCGCACCGGCACCCGGCGGCGGCACGGCGGCCAGCCTGCCGGTCGTCCGCCCGATCACCGGCAACCTCTTCGCGGCGGCTCCGGTTCCGGACGGCTCGTACAACCTGGTCGTCGTCAGTGACGGGGCGCCGGACGCTCCGCTGACCGATCCGGACTACTTCCAGACCGACGTCACCAGCAGTTCGGCGTTCACGGTCGCTTCCTTCTGACCCGTTCGTTCCTTCGGTGGCCCGGCGCTCCTCGCGCCGGGCCACTGCTCTGTGCCGTGCGCGTGCTCCGGGCGTACGCGCGCAAGGTTTTTGTCTGGTCTTGCTTTTGGTGAGGCGAAAGTAAGTACTTACTTGCGCTCTCGAGGTCTCGCGCCTAGCGTCGTAAGTAGTTACTTACTCGACCGATCACGAGCGCGGGAGTACGAGATGAGCAAGCTGAAGGAGCTGGGGAAAGAGCGCTACCTGCTGCTGGAGACGCGCAAGCGCGACGGCACGTGGGTCGGCACCCCGGTCAACCTGGTGATCGACAACGGGCGCGGGTTCTTCAAGTCCTACGACGCGTCCGGCAAGGCCAAGCGGCTGCGCAACTTCCCCGAGGTCCGGGTGACTCCGTGCAACTACCGCGGGAGGGTCAAGGGGGAGGCGGTGGCGGGACGGGCTACCTTGCTTGGCGGGGAGAGTGCCGAGGCTCGACGCGCCGAGGCGCTGCTGGCGCGCAAGCACCCGCTGCTGCAGGGGCGGCTGGTGCCGGCCTTCCACAAGCGCAAGGGATTCACGACCCTGTTCTACGAGCTGACGCTGGAGCAGAGCTGACCACCAAGGACCAGATCGTGACGGCCGCCATGGATCTGTTCGGGCGGCAGGGCTACCACGCCACGACGATCGCGCAGATCGAGGCGGCGGCCGGGCTGTCGGCCGGGGCCGGTGGGCTCTATCGGCACTTCAGGAGCAAGCGGGCGGTGCTCGAGGAGGGTCTCGACCGGCAGGCGACCGCGGGCCGGCAGCTGCTGAGCTATCTCGCGGTCGAGCCAGCGCCGGCCGGGCGTCGCGAGCGCTTCCTGGCGGTGGCCCGGGCCGGGCTGGCCCGCCTGGAGGAAGAGCGAGACGTCAACCGGCTGCTGCTGCGCGATCTGGCCTCCTTCCCCGACCTGCTCGACCTGGTCCGCGAGCGGGAGCTGCGCCGCGTGCACCTGGCGGTGACCGAGTTCCTGCGCGCCGAGCTGCCGGGGGAGGAGGACCCGGAGGCGCTGGCGGCGGTGGTGATGGCCGCGGTCAGCCACTACTGGATCATGGCAGACGTGTTTGGGGGCAAGCACCCGCACGAGGTGGATACCGAGCGGTTCCTTCGGGCCCTCGTGCGGGTGGTCGTGCCCGAGGACCTATTCGCCGATGACGTCGTCGATGGTGGTGGCGTTGACGGCGCGACCTAGCCACGTTTCGAGCTGGCCGTTGTCGGTGCACGCCGTGACGCGGTCGCGGAAATCATCGGGCGCCGCCATGCCGCGTTTCTCGAGAGCGACCAGGATCGCGTGTGCCAAGGCCGTGGCTTGAAGGTTGCGCATGAATTCGCTCTGGTACTCGTATCTGGTCACGGTTTTCATGAATTCCTCCCAGCGGGTGCGGGTCGCCATGGGCAACCCGGCCAGCACAACGTCATAGTGCAAGGCCGCCTGCTCCGGGCTGAGCGACCGCAGGGCCGCCATCAGCGCTGGAAAGGCGGTTTCCGCCTCGGCGAGATCGCCGTGGCAGATGGCCGAGAACACGGCCAGCGCCGGGTTGGTCGTCGCGATGTCTTGGTCCACGACCAGGGGCACATCGTCCGGCGTGAAGATCAGCGGTCGTAGGGACAGGCACAACCCGTTCGCCTCGAACATGGTGTGGTAGCGGCGCGAGACGACCCGATCCGGGCAGTAGACCAGCAGGGCTGTATCGATCTCCGCGCTAGGCATGGGGCTAGGCTAGTCGTGTGACGGATCGATGTCGATAGGTTCCGACGTTGGAATGTCCTCAGATGGTGGATACTGAGCGTTTCCTGAGGGCCCTCGTGCGCCTTGTCGTACCGGAGGAGCAGGATGTGCCTACGGAAACGTAGGCCACTGGAGGGGGAGTGTCGTGCGCGCTGTGTATCGGGTTCTCGCCATGTTGATCGCGATCGGGGTCGTGGTGCAGGCGGCGGCGATCGCGTACGCCTTGTTCGACATCCTGCACAAGACCGACGACGGCCAGGTCTTCACCAAGGACTCCGACAACGCCGGCATCGCCGTGCACGCCGTGGTCGGTGAGATGATCGTTCCGCTGATCTGCCTGGCGCTGCTGATCGTGTCGTTCTTCGCGGGCATCCCGGGCGGGGTGAAGTGGGCGGCGATCACGTTCGGCGTGCTGGTGCTGCAGATCGTGCTGGCCTTCGTGGGCTTCCCGGTTCCGATCCTCGGCACGCTGCACGCGATCAACGCGTTCGCCCTGGCCGCCGTCGCCTCGATCGCGATGCGCCAGGCCCGCGTCGCCGGCACGCCACAATCGAGCGCGCCCGTCGCGGCCTGACCGGTGCGTAAGTCCTTCAAGATCGCCATCGCCTCGGGGGTGACGGTGGCGATCCTCGGACCCCTGGTCTTCTTCTGGCAGCAGAGCCTCGTCCCGTCGACGTACACGATGACCTCGATGGGCTATCCCGACTACGGCGGCGGCCAGCAGGCTGGCCATGCGCACGGCACGGGCGGCCTCAGCGTCGCCTCGCTGACCGGCCCCACCACCGGCGACCCCGACGTCGTCGTCACCCTGACCGCCCACGAGCAGAACGGGCGCTACACGCTCAACGGCGTCACGCCCGGCCCCGAGATCCGCGCCAAGAAGGGCCAGCTGGTCCAGGTGACGCTGGTCAACGACAACGTCCGGGACGGCGTCACCCTGCACTGGCACGGCGTCGACGTGCCGAACGCCGAGGACGGCGTCGCCGGCGTCACGCAGGACGCCGTGCTGCCCGGCCGCAGCTTCGTCTACCGCTTCGTCGCCCAGGACGCCGGCACCTACTGGTACCACTCCCACCAGCTGTCGCACGAGCAGGTGAAGGGCGGCCTGTTCGGCGCGTTCGTGGTCACCGAGCCGGTCTTCTCCGAGGGAATCGACCAGGTCGTCCAGGTACACACCTACGACGGCCGCATCACCATCAACGGCACCCCCGGCGAGTCACCCCTCACCGCCCGGCCGGGCCAGCTGGTGCGGGCGCGGGTGATCAACACGGACGCCCAGCCGCTGAAGGCCTGGGTCTCCGGCGTCCCCTACCGCGTGATGGCGATCGACGGCCGCGACGTGCACGGCCCCACCGACATCTCCGATAAGTCGGTCACGGTCACCGCGGGCGGCCGGATCGATCTCGCCTTCACGATGCCGGCGTCGGGCGCGGCCCGAGTCGACGTCGGCGCCGGCGTGGCGCTGGTCGCCGGCGGCGCGCCCGCGACCGCCGAGCCGTCGTCCACGGTCGACCTGCTCACCTACGGCACCCGGGCCGATCTAGGCTTCGACCCCGCCAAGGCGACCCGGAACTTCGACTACCGCATCGGCCGCCGCGTCGGCTTCCTGGACGGCAAGCCCGGCTTCTGGTGGTCGATCAACGGCCACCTCTACCCCGACGTCCCGATGTTCATGGTCTCCACCGGCGACATAGTCCGCATGACCATCGCCAACACCAGCGGCGAGGTCCACCCCATGCACCTGCACGGCCACCACGCCGTAGTCCTGAGCCGCAACGGCGTCCCCGCCTCCGGCAGCCCCTGGTGGTTCGACTCTCTGGACGTGGCCGACGGCGACACCTACGAGATCGCCTTCGTGGCCGACAACCCCGGCATCTGGGTAGACCACTGCCACAACCTCAAACACGCCGCCGACGGCCTCCTGGCCCACCTCGCTTACACGAACGTCACCACCCCCTACGAGGTAGGCGGCGTAGCCGGCAACAACCCCGAGTGACCCGCAACCGCCCACCGGCTCGTCGGCGCGCGGATCGCGACCCGCACAGCCACGAGCGAAGTGTCCTGTCTCGACACTCCCGGCGGTCCCGTGGGTCTGGCGGCGGTCCGCCGGAAGCGCGACGAGCACCGGCCAGCCGGGTGCCTTGACGGCGGGCGGCTCGCGCAGATATCGGGGTAAGACCGATTTTGTCGGTTGTCGTAATCGTCTCGACGCGCCCGCGAGCGGCGACTTTAACGGCACGTGTTTGCCGCCGAATTAAAGCCCGTAGAGCCTGGTGAATGTGATCGATGTGCCTGTTTCGATAATGGCGTCGCCTGCAGGCTGAGCAGCCATTATGCAAGATTCTGGGGGCCTGGTGGACGTCATTCGAGAGCACCGCCTGCGCATATTCCGGTTTGCGCTGGTGGGTGCGTTCTGTTTTGCGGTGCAGTACGCCATCATGATGGCGCTCGCCCAGCTCGGGGTTGATCTGTCCCTGGCGAACGCCGCCGGTTTTGTCCTCTCCGCACAGGTCAACTTCGCGCTGAGCACGGCATTCACCTGGGGCGGCAGCGGGCTGTCCTGGCTGCGCTGGGCGTCCTACAACTCGACCGCCCTGCTCGGCCTGGCCGTGAACACGGCGGTGTTCAGCCTCGTCCACCCCGTGCTCGGCGTGCCGCTGGGCACCGCCGCCGGGACCGGGGCCGGCGCCGTCTTCACGTACCTGGTCTGCAATTTCCTGATATTCCGGCAAGCGCGCCGCGTGTCCACAGTGGAAGTGGAGATCTCGGCATGACGGCGACGGCCGTTCCGGTCCGGCTGGCGGTGCGCACCTACACCGACGGCGTCGCGGTGGTGATGCCGGCGTACTTGGAACAAGAGAACCTCGCCGCCACCGTGACCGACTTCCTGGGCACTCTGGACGAGGCCGGGCTTCCGCACGCCGTGGTCGTGGTCGACGACGGCAGCTCGGACCGGACCGGCGACGTGCTCGACGGGCTCGCCGCCGCATACCCGGACCGGGTCGTCGCGGTCCACCACGAAGTCAACCAGGGATACGGCGCCGCCGTGCGCACCGGCATCGCGGCCGCGCTGGAGCGGACCGACCTGCGCTGGGTGCTGCTCACCGACTCGGACGGCCAGTTCCGCGGCGCCGATCTGGTCGACTTTCTCGACGTGCGCCGCCGGGAGCGGGCCGACGCCGTGATCGGCTACCGCGAGCACCGGGCGGATCCGTGGCGGCGCCGGCTGAACGCGCGGATCTGGACCGGCCTGTGCCGGCTCGTGCTGCGGGTGCCCAGCCGGGACGTGGACTGCGCGTTCAAGCTGATCGACCGGCGGCTGCTGGACGGCGTCCGGCTGACCGGGGAGGCGGCGGCGATCTCCCCCGAGCTGCTGGCCAAGATCACCGTACGGAACGTGCGGCTGGTCCAGCACCCGGTGAGCCATCATCCCCGCCTGCACGGGGAGCAGACCGGCGCGAAGCTGTCGGTCATCGCCCGGTCGCTGGCGAGCCTCGCCAGCGTCTACGGGCAACTGGTGTGGGCCTCGGACAAGCAGCCCTGGGTGCGGCGGCTGCTGCGCCCGAAGGACCCGGTGCTCGCCCTGGTGACCGTGGCCGCCATCCTGCTGTCGGTCGGCGGGTACCTCTATTTCCGGCACCAGGGCGCGGTGCTCGCGTACAAGGATGCGAACTCGCACCTCCTGATCGCGCGCCGCGTGCTGGAGAGCCCCACGGCCGGCGCCGCTCAGCTCGGCGGGGTGTGGTTACCCCTGCCGCACCTGCTGGCGCTGCCTCTGGTGTGGAACGACAAGCTTTACCAGACCGGGCTGGCCGGGGCGGTCGTCTCGATGGTCGCCTTCGTCGTCACCGTGCGCTACCTGTACCTGCTGGGCGCCTCGCTGGCGCGCAGCCGGTTCGCCGGGATCGCCACCGCGCTGTTGTTCGCGGTCAACGCCAACGCCCTCTACCTGCAGTCCACGGCGATGACCGAGAGCCTGCTGTTCGCCTGCATCGTGGCGACCATCCACTACCTGCACGAGTGGTGCCGCTTCGGCCGTTACAAGGATCTCATCGCCACCTCGGTCGCGATCCTGCTGGCCACGCTGACCCGGTACGAGGGCTGGGTGCTGTGCCTGGCGGCGCTGGCCGTGGTGACGTACACCGAGCTGCGCCGGCACCGCAGCTACATCCGGTTCGAGGCGTCGTTCATCTTCTTCGGGTTCATCGCCTTCGCCGGCATCGCGGGCTGGCTGGTGTGGAACACCGCCATCTTCCACAACCCGCTGTACTGGAAGTTCGGCGAGTACGCCGACTCGTCGCTCTGGGTCAAGCAGGGCGAGGCGGCCGTCGGTCACCTGGGTGTCGCCACGCGCACGTACTGGCTGGCCGCCGAGCACAACATCGGCCTGGCCACGCTGGTGCTGGGCGGGCTCGGTGTCATCGCGTACGTGGCCCGCAACCGGCTGCGGCAGGAGGCGGTCGCGGTCTATCCGCTGCTGTTCTTCGGTGTCTTCTTCGTCTACGCGCTCTACGCCGGCGAGCGTCCGCTGCACGTCAAGGAGGTCAACGGCGAGCTGTACAACGTCCGGTTCGGACTGATCATGCTGATCCCGGCGTCGATCTTCGCCGGATACCTGATCAGCCTGGTGCCGTCGGTCGTGGAGCGGCTCGGCCGGCCCGGCCTGGCCCGGCTGGCGAAGGGCGCCGCCGCGGCCGGGGTGCTGGCCACCGCGCTCGCCGTGCCCGGCGTGGTGACGCTGGACGAGGCACGCGAGTTCCGGGCCAGCCAGTGGGAGTCGGCGAACGCCGCCGCCTCGGCCTGGCTGCGCGTGCACCACGACGGCGGCCTCACGCTGATGATGTCGTACGAGAACGAGTCGGTGACCTTCGATTCGAAGATCCCGACCCAGCGGATCGTCTACGAGGGCAGCTACCAGATGTGGGAGCCCGCGCTGCGGGACCCGGCGGCGCACCACATCGAGTGGATCTACATGCGCGGGCTGCCCGGCCAGGAGGACCTGGTCTTCGACCGACTGAACGGAACTCCCCAGCTCACCCGGGCGTACGACCTGGTCTACAGCGCGGGTGACCGGATGATCTACCACCGGAAGGAGCAACCGCGGTGACCGTCACTCGTGCCGAGACCCCCGTGACGCTGAGCCCCGAGCTGAGCGCGAGCAAGCTGCTCAGCCGTGGCCAGGCGATCGGCGGAGCGGCGGTCGTCCTGGCCGTCGCGGTGCTGCTGACCCTGTCGGCCACCGTCGGGTTCGGACCGTCCCCGCTGTGGTGGGGCCAGTTCGCGGTGGCCGCGGTCACCGTGGTGTACGTCGCGGTCATCGCCTTCAAGCTGGCCATGGTGTTCCGGGCCGGGGGCGCGCCGGTGCTGCGGTTCGAGCCCGACGACCTGCGCGCGATCCCGGACACGGACCTGGCCACGTACACCATCCTGGTTCCCCTCTACCGCGAGGCCTCGGTCCTGCCGTACCTGGTGGGGCGGCTGTCCGCCCTGGACTATCCGCCGGACAAGGTGCAGATCCTGCTGCTCATCGAGGAGGACGACACCGAGACCCGCTCCGCGCTCGAGGCGATGGAGCTGGCCGCGCAGTTCGAGGTGGTGCTGATCCCGGACTCGGCGCCCAAGACCAAGCCGAAGGCCTGCAACGTGGGGCTGACCCGGGCCGTCGGCGAGTTCTGCGTCATCTACGACGCCGAGGACCGGCCCGAGCCCGACCAGTTGCGCAAGGCGGCGCTCGCCTTCCGGCTGCTGCCCGAACGGGTGGTCTGCGTCCAGGCCGAGCTGCACTACTGGAACCCGTGGACGAACTGGCTCACCCGCTGCTTCGCCGCCGAGTACGCCACCAACTTCAGCCTCTCCCTGCGCGGGCTGGACCGGCACCGGCTGGCCATCCCGCTGGGCGGCACCTCCAACCACTTCCGCGTGGACGCGCTGCGGGAGCTGGGCGGCTGGGATCCGTACAACGTCACCGAGGACGCCGATCTCGGCATCCGGATCGCCCGTCGGGGCTGGGACGTGCGGATGATGGTCTCGGTGACCGAGGAGGAGGCCAACAGCCGCCTCGGCAACTGGGTCCGCCAGCGCAGCCGATGGATCAAGGGGTACATCCAGACCTGGCTCGTCCACTCCCGGCATCCGCTGCGGGTCTGGCGGGAACTGGGCACCAAGCGCGCCGTGGCGATGCACCTGACGCTGGGGTTCTCCACGTTCACCACGCTGGTCAACCCGTTCTTCTGGGCGCTGTTCGTCAGCTACCTGATCACCGGGCCGCGGTACCTGGAGCCGTTCTTCCCCCGCCTGAGCCTGTACGCCGGCCTGGCCACGATGATCCTGGGCAACGTCCTGATGTGCTACTGCCTGATGAACGGCTGCATGGAGCGGGGCCTGCACCGCGCGGTCCGGGCGATGCTGACCGTCCCGCTCTACTGGGGACTGATGAGCGTGGCCGCGTACAAGGCGGTCTTCCAGCTCCTGCGGCCGAGCAAGCGGCACTTCTGGGAGCTGACCGAGCACGGTCTGGTCTCCCATGAGAGCTAAGGCGGTCCTCGCCGCGCTGCTGCTGGCGCTGTCCGTCGCGGTCGCGCCGCGGGCCGCGTACGCGGGACCACCGTCCGACTTCGACAAGACCCTGCTCGCCGACGGGCTGGACGCGCCGACCGCGTTCCGGTTCGCGCCGGACGGGCGCGTCTTCATCGCCGAGAAGAACGGCGCGGTGCGGCTGATCAAGAACGGCGTGCTCCAGGCCGCCCCGATGATCACGCTGTCGACCGCGAACGCCGACGAGCGCGGGCTGCTCGGCCTCGAGCTCGACCCGGACTTCGCGACCAACCATCACGTCTACCTGGCGTACACCCATGCGGAGAACTTGGACCGGCTCAGCCGCTTCACCGTCACCGGCGACACCATCGACCCCGCCTCCGAGCTCGTGCTGCTCAAGTCGAACCAGCAGGCCAACGTCTTCCACCACGGCGGCGAGGTGCGGTTCGGGCCGGACGGCAAGCTGTACTGGTCGCTGGGCATCAACGTCTACCACCCGAACGCCCCCAACCTGGGCACGATCCACGGCAAGGTCCTGCGGATCAACCCCGACGGCACCATCCCGCCGGACAACCCGTTCGTCGGCGTCCCGGGGGCGGAGCCGGCGATCTGGGCGTACGGGCTGCGCAACACGTTCCGCTTCGACATGATCCCCAACGGGCCGAACGCCGGTAAGCCGCTCGGCGGTGACGTGGGCGGCTCGCAGTTCGAGGAGCTCAACCTCATCGAGAAGGGAGCCAACTACGGCTGGCCGTACGCGGAGGGGGTCTGCTCCGGCTGCGGCTTCGCGCAACCGGTCTACACCTACCCGCACACCGCGCCGCCGGCCAGCGCCGGCTCGATCACCTCGGTGGCCGTCTACACGGGGAACACGTTCCCGGGCGAGTACACCAACGCGGTCTTCATCGCCGACTACACGCTCGGTTTCATCAAGTACCTGACGATGGACGAGACCTACACCAGCGTCGTGGCCGTGCACGACTTCGACCTGGACGCCGGGACACCCGTGCAGTTGTCGGTCGGCCCGGACGGCAACCTCTACCAGCTCGACATCTATCCCGGCGCCTTCTACCGGATCGCGCCCTCGGGCGGCAACCGCGCGCCGGTCGCCAGGGCCGCCGCCTCGCCGGACAACGGACTCGGCCCGCTCGACGTCACGTTCTCCTCGGCCGGATCGGCCGATCCCGACGGCACCGCGTTGTCCTACGCCTGGAGCTTCGGCGACGGCGCCACTTCAACCCAACCCAACCCCACGCACACGTACGCCGGCAACGGCGCTTACCGTCCGACGCTGACCGTGAGCGACGGCGACAAGACCAGCACGGCGACCGTCGAGGTTCAGGTCGGCAACCGAAGACCGACCGCGACCATTACCGCACCGGTCACCGAGTCGCACTACGACGCGGGCGACACGATCAGCTACGCCGGAACGGCCACCGACCCGGACGAGGGTGCGCTGCCCGCCGGGGCGTACTCCTGGTCGGTGGTCTTCCATCACGCCGATCATGTGCATCCGTTCCTGGGCCCGATCACCGGGGTCACCGGCGGCACGTTCACGATCCCGCGGATCTCCGACAACGTCGCCACCACCTGGTACGAGATCAGGCTCACCGTGACCGACAATGGCGGCCTGACGCACACCTCCTCCGTCGCGATCAAGCCGAACCTGGTGCGGCTCACCTTCAAGGCCAACATCGAGGGCCTGCAGTACGCGGTGGACGGCATCCCGGCCACCGCGACCACCACGGAGAGCGCGGTCGTCGGCGTGCAGCGGACGCTCAGCGCGGCCTCACCGCAATTCCTGGGCGGCCGACAGTACCTCTACCACGGCTGGTCGGACGGCCAGGCGCAGACGCACACCATCACCACGCCCGCGACCGACGCCACGTACACGGTGAACTTCGACCAGATCAACCCGCCGCCGGCGCCGTGGTCCAGCGACGACATCGGCATCCGGACCATCGCCGGGCTTTCCTCGTACGACGACGGCGTGTACACGGTCAAGGGCGGCGGCAACGACATCTGGGACGCCACCGACGAGTTCCGGTACGTGCACCAGCCGCTCATCGGCGACGGCGAGATCGTGGCCCGGGTGACCGCGCAGAGCGACACGTACGAATGGGCGAAGGCCGGGATCATGATCAAGGAGTCGGCCACGGCCGGCGCCCCGTACGCGCTGATCGGGGTGACGCCCGGGCACGGGATGCACTTCCAGGCCAAGTTCGGCGAGGATGGCGGCGAGTTCCCGTACGCGTTCCCGGACGCCTGGATGAAGCTGACCCGGGTGGGCGACACCGTCACCGCGTACCGGTCGGCCGACGGCGCCACCTGGTCGGCGATCGGGTCGACGACGCTGGCGATGTCCAGCACCGCCACGATCGGGCTGTTCGCCACCTCGCACGACAACAACGTGCTGTCCACGGCGGTCTTCGACAATGTCAGCGTCGTCGGCGACGTGGACCCGGCGCTGCCGGCGCCCTGGGTCCACCAGGACGTGGGCGGGCCGACGGTGGCCGGCAACGCCACGGAGATCGCCGGCACCTTCGCGGTGACCGGTGCGGGCGGCGACATCTGGGGCGGCGCGGACCAGTTCCACTTCGTCCACCAGCCGCTCACCGGCGACGGCACGGTCGTCGCCCAGGTCGCGTCCCAGTCGGGCGCCGAGGAATGGGCCAAGGCCGGCATCATGCTCAAGGCGTCGGCCACGGCCGGTTCCCCGTACGCGGCGATGATGGTCACCCCCGGGCACGGCACGAGGCTGCAGGCCAACTTCGCCACCGACCTGGCCGGCGGAGCGGGCACCGCACCGCGCTGGCTCAAGCTGACCCGCGCCGGCGACGTCGTCACCGGGTACGAGTCGGCCGACGGCGCCGGCTGGACCCTGGTCGGCACGGTCGGCCTCGGCGCCCTGCCCGCGACCGTCGAGGTGGGGCTGTTCGTCACCTCGCACGACGCCGGCACGGCGGCCACGGCCACGTTCGACCATGTCAGCGTGGGCGCCGCGGCGCCGGGCCTGCCCACCGGCTGGAACCAGGCCGACGTCGGGGCGCCGGCCCTGCTCGGCTCGGCGTCGGTCAGCGGCAGCACCTGGACCGTGGCCGGCGGCGGCAACGACATCTGGAACGACACCGACCAGTTCCACTACGCCTACCGGGAGCTGGCCGGCGACGGCACCATCGTGGCCCGCCCGCTGACCCAGGGCGGGACCAGCGACTGGGCCAAGTCCGGCATCATGATCAAACAGGCGGCGTCGCCGCTGACGCCGTACGTGGCGCTGTTCCTCAGCCCGGGGCACGGCATCCACCTGCAGACCGGATTCAACACCGACCTCGACGGCGGAGCGGGCAGCGTGCGCACCTGGCTGAAACTGACCAGGGTGGGCGACGCGGTCACCGCCTACCGCTCGGCCGACGGCGTGAACTGGACGACCATCGGCACGGCCACGCTGGCCGGCGCGGCGACGATCGGCCTGTTCGTCACCGCGCACAGCGGTGGCGCGCTGAACACCAGCACCTTCGACCAGGTGACCGTGTCGTGACCCGGATCTTTCGTGAACCGGATCTTTCGTGAACCGGATCTTTCGTGACCCGGATCTTTCGTGAACCGGATCAGAGGTACATGCCCGTGGCGGGAGCGGTCGTCGGGACCGTCACGGGCTGCGCGCCGGTCTTCTGGGCGTACAGCTCGGCCAGAGTGGCGCCGTCGGGGCCGACGCCGCGCGCCGTGCCCAGCCACGCGGTCGCCTCGGCGTACGGGAGCCGGCCGACCTCGATGCTGGCCAGGCAGCGCCCGGGCCGGATCACGGCGGGGTGCAGCGTGGCGAGGTCCTCGTTGGTCGTGATCGCGATGAGTGCGTTCCGCCCCTGCCCCAGCAGGCCGTCGGTCAGGTTGAGCAGCCGCGACAGAGACTGGCCGGCGCTCGCCTTGGCCTCCCCGCTGATCAGCTCGTCGCAGTCCTCGAGCATGAGCAGCCGCCACCGCGGCTCCTCCTCGTCGCCGCTGCCCAGGGCCACACTCATCAGATAGGCCGGGTCGCTGAAGAGCCGTTCCGGGTCGAGCACGCAATCCACCTGGCACCACGAGCGCCACTGCTGCGCCAGCGCCCGCAGGGCCGTGGTCTTCCCGGTGCCGGGTTCGCCGTGCAGCAGCAGGAGCCGGCCGTTGACCACGGTCCCGTCCAGCTCCATCAGGCGCTCGAGGGTCTGCGCGACCGGACGCGCGTAGTTCTCGCGGATCTTTTCCCAGGGGGCCGCGTCGATCTCTCGCTGCACCCGTCGCGGTCCGTGCGGACCAAAATGCCAGAAGCCGATGGGTACGGAGTCGTCAGCCGGCGCCGGTTCCTCGACGGCGTTGGCCGTGGCCGTCTCGAGGATCTGCTCGGCGAGCTCGGCCGTCACTGCGGTCACCGTGACCCGCGCGCGGCGGCTCTGCTTCCAGCGGGTGACGTGCAGCGTCCAGCCCTCACCGACGGCCAGGCGGCCCTGGCCGTCGTCCTCGACCGCGTCGCGGACCAGGCGGGCGCCGTCGGTGGTGAGCGGCGCGTCGGCGCGTACGTTCTCCAGGTATTTGCTTCGCCCGAAGGGCTCCCGCCCGGTGACGAACGCGTCGAGCGCGAGGAGGTCGACCACGTCCACCAGCCGGTCGGCGTCGTCGACGGACCCGGACAGCGGCAGCGCGGCAGAGACCGGCGAGCTGACCGCCGTTTCCGCGGCGCGCCCGGCATGCCGGTCGACGGACTGGTGGGGTGTACGCATGATGCCATGATCGACCATCGATGCCCCTGGGGCAGCCGATTTTCCCGAGGTTGGCCCGATCGGTCTTACTGGTCGCCGCTCCGCGTAAGCACAAAGACCGGGATCAGCCGGCTGGTCTTCCGCTGGTAGTTCGCGTAGTCGGGGTACGCCTCGACGGCGCGCTTCCACCACAGGTCGCGCTCCTCGCCGGCCGTCTCGCGGGCGAGGTAGTCGTGCTTCTCGGGCCCGTCCTGCAGTTCGACGCGGGGCTCCTTGCGGACGTTGTACACCCAGACCGGGTGGTTGGGGGCGCCGCCCAGCGAGCCCACCACCGCATACTGGCCGTCGTGCTCGACCCGCATGAGCGCCGTCTTGCGCAGCTTGCCGGTCTTGGCCCCGACGGACGTCAGCACGATCACCGGCATCCCGCGTATGAGGGTGCCTTCCGCGCCCCCGGTCGACTCGATCTTCTCGGCCTGCCTGCGCGCCCACCCGGTCGTGCTGGGCGCATATTCACCGCTCAATGGCATGGCCCCAGCCTATTGCTTGCGTGTGCATGGACCGCCGTGTCGCTGGTCATGCCTCAGCGGGCCGCCTGCGCTTCCGGGCGGCCTGCGCTTCCGGGCGGCCCGTGCCTCGGCCTCGGCCGGCTCAGTCGAGGCGGAGGCCGGCCACCGCAGCGTCCGTGCCGCCGCGCCACACCACGCCCGCCTCCGCGAAGCCGGCCGCCCGCAGCGCGTCGACGTGCCAGACCGCGGGCGGCGTCCACTCCTGGTTGTGTTCCGCCGAGGGGTAGATGCGTTCCCGCTCGACCACCTTCGGCCCCAGGAACGGGTCGGCCGCCGCCCGCTGCCACCAGTCGCCCCACGAGGTGGACGCGCCCGTCGCGTACCGGGCGTCGCGCAGTTCCCGGGCCCGATCCCGCAGCCGCTCGGAGAGCGTGGGCAGCGACTCCTCGGGCATGTGGTCGGCGTTCACGAAGACGCCGCCCGGCCGCAGCACCTCGCGGATCTCGCCGTAGAGCGCGGCGACCCGCTCGGCCGGCAGCCAGTGCAGCGCGGTGGCCGTGAGCACCGCGTCGAAGCCGTCGCCGGGCAGTTTCGCCCGCCACGACGGGTCGCCCAGGTCGGCGTCGACGATCGTGGCCCGCCCGGCCAGGGTCGCGCCGGCGATCGCTAGCAGTACCGGGTCCTGGTCGAGGACCGTGACCTCGGCCGCCGGGAACCGGGCCAGCGTGCGCAGCGCGATCGTGCCGGTGCCGCCGGCCAGGTCGAGCAGCCGCGGCGGCCGGCCGCCGGTGACGGCGTCGACCGCGGTGAGCATGGCCGCGAAGCGCTCCTCGCGGTCGGGCATGAACGTCTGCTGTTGCCGGTCCCAGCTCTCCTGCCAGGTCGAGGGGCTCTCCAGGTAAGCAGTCATACCTCCTACGCTAGTTACCTTTCGGCGCGGTCTCAAGGCGCTCGGCGAACGCCCGGAGGTCGCGCCGCTCGATCGCGGCGGCCATCAGGTCGGGGAACGCGTCGGGCGTGCAGGCGAAGGCGGGCACCCCGAGCGCGGCCAGCGCCGCCGCGTTCTCGTGGTCGTAGGCGGGCGCTCCCTCGTCGGAGAGCGCGAGCAGCACCACCACCTGCACCCCGGCCGCGGTCATCTCGGCGACCCGGCGCAGCATCTGTTCCCGCACCCCGCCCTCGTACAGGTCGCTGATCAGCACGAAGATGCTGTCCCGGGGCCGGGTGATCAGCTGCTGGCTGTAGGCGATCGCCCGGTTGATGTCGGTGCCCCCGCCCAGCTGCGTGCCGAACAGCACCTCCACCGGATCGCTGAGCTGGTCGGTCAGGTCGACCACGGCCGTGTCGAAGACGACCAGCGACGTGCGCAGCGACCGCATCGAGGCGAGGACCGCCGCGAACACTCCCGAGAACACCACCGACGCCGCCATCGAGCCGGACTGGTCGACGCAGAGCACGACGTCCCGCTGGACGGCCGTGGAGCGCCGGCCGTAACCGATCAGCCGCTCGGGGATCACCGTCCGCAGGTCGGCCTGGTAGTGCTTGAGGTTGGCCCGGATCGTCCGGTTCCAGTCGATGTCGGCGTGCCTCGGCCGGTTGATCCGCGAGGCCCGATTGAGCGCGCCGCTGACCGCCGCCCGCGTCTTCTGCGCGATCCGCTTCTCGAGCTGGTCGACCACCGTCCGCACGACCGTCCGCGCGGCCTCCTTGGTCTGGGCCGGCATGACCCGGTTGAGCGAGAGCAGGGTCCCGACCAGGTGGACGTCGGGCTCCACCGCCGCGAGCATCTCGGGCTCGAGCAACAGGCGGGTCAGGTCGAGCCGCTCGATCGCGTCGGACTGCATGACCTGCACGACCGTGCTCGGGAAGTACTCCCGGATGTCGCCGAGCCAGCGCGCCACCTTGGGCGCCGAGCCGCCGAGACCGGCCGAGCGCTTGGTGCCCGTGCTCTCGCCTTCGCCGGCCGACCCGGAGTCGTAGAGCGCGGCCATCGCGGCGTCCATCTGCCCGTCGCGGCCCTCGGCCTTGCCCAGCGCCTCGTCGGCCGGGCCGCCGAGCACCATGCGCCAGCGCCGCGATCGTTCGTTCGAAACCTCGCTCACAGTTCCCTCCCCAGCAGGGCGCTCAGCGTCGGCAGGACGAGGTCGGCGCGGGAACCGTCGAACCCGAGCCCGCCCGTCTCCGGCCCGGCGGCCCGGCCGCCGGCGATCTTCTCGCCGATGGCCCGCCGCTCCCCGGCCTCGAAGGCGCCGAACGTCCGGCGCAGCAGCGGCAGGATCTCGTCGAACGAGCCGGCCGGAATGTCGGCCAGCCACCCGTCGAGCAGGTCGAGCAGCGCGTCGTCGTGCACCAGCAGCAGCCCGCCGCCGGCCAGGAACCCCTCCACCCAGGCGGCGCCGTGAGCCGGCGGTGTGCCCACCGTCAGCGGCAGCCGCATCCGTCGGCGTGCCTCGCCCGCGTCGAGCCGTCCCGCGTCGAGCAGCAGCCGGGTGAGCCGCCCGGCGAGCAGCCCGTGCAGATCGTCGCGCCCGGCCAGCGAGACCAGCGTCGCGAGCCAGCGCTCCCGCAGGTCGTCGCCGGCCTCGTCGGCGAGCAGGCCGACCGCCGCGTGCACCCCGTCGATGCGGTCGCGCAGCACCTTGGCCGCCTCGTCGGAGATCGATCCCACCGCCGACGGCAGGCCCGCGCACACCCTGAACAGCAGGCTCGCGGTCACCGCGGCGAGCCCGGCCATGTCGGTCTTGCGCACGTCGCCGTAGCGCAGCGTCCGCGCCAGCGCCGGGATCGCCGCCATGAGGTGCCCGACGTCGGCGTCCAGCGCGGCCCGTACGTCCAGCGCGGCCAGCACCGGCCCGTACGCGTCGGTGAGATCGGCGAGCAGGCACGTCTCCACCAGGCCGGTCACGTCGGCGAGGGTCTCCGCGTCGTCGGCCGCCCGGGTGAGTTTCGCCGTCGCCGCCGCTGCCACCGTGGTGCCGAGCATGCTCCCCTCGACCAGCCGCACCGCGAACTCGGGCTGCCAGCGCAGTTTCCACTCCTCGCGGAACGTCCCCGCGCCCCGCCCGGACGCCACCGGCTCGCCCCACGGCACGTCGATCGTGCGCAGCCGATGCAGCAGCCGGCTGCGCTTGAGATCGGTCTCCTTCCGCAGGTCGAGGTCGAGCGCCCGTTCCAGGGCCTCGGGCTTGAGCCGCACCGCCCGCTGCTGGGCCGCCAGGTCCTTCGCGAGCGGCAGGGCCGGCATCTCGTCGGGCACCCCGCCCAGCCGCTCGCCGACCACGAGCCTTTTGTTGATCAGCTCGACCCGCAGCGGCTCGGCGTCGCACATCACGGCCTCGGCCGCCTCGGTCACCTCGGCCAGCCCTGCGAGCGGCCGCCCGCGCAGGGTGGCGAGCGTCTCGGCCAGCCGGGTCGCCTCGATGATGTGCGCCGACGAGGTCGGTACCCCCTCGGCCCGCAGCACTCCCGCCGCGTCGACCAGCCATCGCGGCACCACCTCGTCGGCCGAGGTGAACAGGTGGTGGTACCACCCCGGCGAGCGCACCCCGGCGCCGTAGCCGGACCACGACGCGAGCCGCCCGTACGTCCACGGCACCCAGGTGAACGCGACCTTGGCCTTCTTCCGGCCCTTGAGCAGCTCGGCGTCGTCCTTCTGGGTCACCTTGCGGGTCAGAGCCGGCACGTGCCAGGCCCCGCAGACGACGGCGATCTCGTCGTGCGTCTTGCGCACCTCGCGCAGCACCGTCCGCATGTACGCCTCGCGAACCAGGTCGTCGGGATCCTCCGGCGAGTCCTCCCGGATCGCGGTCATCGCCTCGCCGATCGCCTCGAACGCCGGCATCCCGCGGTGCTCGACGACGTCCTCCCACCAGCGCTCGGGGTCGTCGTACCCGGCCGCGGCGGCGAGCTCGCCGATGGGGTCGACCGGCCGCCGGGGTTCGTCCGGGATATCCGAGTGGTCCCCCGACAGGCGGTAGGCGAACGGCAGGTCGAAGAACCGCACGGGAACCCCCGCCGACACCGCCCATTTGAGCGCCTGCCACTCGGGGGAGAAGACGGCAAAGGGCCAGAAGGCAGCTTGCCGTGGATCGTCGGGCGCGTACCCGAGGAGCGCGACGGGCGGTTCCAGGGAGGACGAGGCAACCCACCGCACGAGATCGTCCGCCTCCGGCGGCCCCTCGATCAGCAGGACGGTCGGCTGCTGGCGCGACAGTTCCTCCACCACCGCCCGGGCCGACCCCGGGCCGTGATGGCGAATCCCGTAGAGCCGCTCAGGCATCGCGGGCGGCCCGATAGAAGTCGATCCAGTCGGGACGCTCGCGCACGACCGTCTCGAGGTATTCCCGCCAGACGACACCGTCGGAGACCGGGTCTTTCACCACGGCGCCGACGATGCCGGCGGCCACGTCACTGGCATGCAGCGTGCCGTCGCCGAAGTGCGCGGCCAGCGCCATCCCGTTGGTGATCACCGAGATCGCCTCGGCCGTGGAGAGCGTGCCGGTCGGTGATTTCAGCTTGGTGCGCCCGTCCTCGGTGAGCCCGCCGCGCAGCTCGCGGAAGACCGTCACCACCCGCCGGATCTCCTCGATCGCGGTCGGCACCGCCGGGAGCTCGAGCGAGGACCCGAGCTGCGCCACCCGACGCGCCACGATCTCGACCTCTTCGTCGGCCGAGGCCGGCACCGGCAGGACGACCGTGTTGAACCGGCGCCGCAGCGCGCTGGACAGTTCGTTGACCCCGCGGTCGCGGTCGTTGGCCGTGGCGATCAGGTTGAACCCGCGCTGGGCCTGCACCTCGGTGTTCAGCTCGGGCACCGGCAGCGTCTTTTCCGAGAGGATGGTGATCAGCGCGTCCTGCACGTCGGACGGCACCCGGGTGAGCTCCTCGAGGCGCGCGATCGTGCCGGTCCGCATCGCCCGCATGATCGGGCTCTCCACCAGCGCCGCCTCGGACGGGCCCTCGGCGAGCAGGCGGGCGTAGTTCCACCCGTACCGGATCGCTTCCTCGGCGGTGCCGGCGGTGCCCTGCACCAGCAGCGTCGAGTCGCCGGAGATCGCGGCCGCGAGATGCTCCGACACCCACGTCTTCGCCGTTCCCGGCACGCCGAGCAGCAGCAGCGCCCGGTCGGTGGCGAGCGTCGCGACCGCGACCTCCACCAGCCGGCGCGGTCCCACGTATTTCGGGGTGACCTTCGCGCCGTCGCCGAGCAGGTAGGTCACCACGGCCTGCGGCGAGAGCCGCCAGCCCGGCGGCCGCGGTCGGTCGTCGTCGCGGGCGAGCTGGGCCAGCTCCTCGGAGTACTGGTTCTCGGCGTGCGGGCGCAGAGCGGTCACTCGAACTCCTGAAACATCTCGTGGCGGAAGGTGAGCGTGCGGGCTAGGTCGGCGACCGGCCGCACCCGCGACTGGTCGGACGGCTCCTGATCGAGCTGGAGGGCGAGGCGGCCGACGAGGTCGGCCCACGCCGGCGGCATGGCCAGCGCCGCCGCCCGGCACAGCTCGCCGAGCTGCCAGGTGTGCCGGTCGGTGCGGGCCCGGTGGGCGATGGTCTCGAGCACGGCGGCCGACAGCTCGTCGGGCCACCGGCCGGGGTGCAGGGAGAGCAGCCGGTGGGCCATGCCGTCCTCGCGGCGCAGCGCGTCGGCCGCGAGCCGGCCCAGCTCGTCGGGCGGGAGGATGAGATGCAGGTCCCACCGGACCGACTCGCGCAGCGCGCCGGCCGCCTGGTCGATCAGCGCGGTGGCCCAGGCCGCGCTCTCCTGGGCGATGGCGGCCTTGGCCCAGCCGTGCAGCAGCGCCGGCTCCCAGTCGGTGCCGCGGGCGAGCCGCAGCATGGTGGCCGGGTCGGACCAGGTGCCGAGCGGCGCGCCGGCCAGCGTCTCCTCCAGCAGCCAGGCGCTCACGCCGAGCCCGCGGGCCGGGGTGGCGGCGATGCCGTCGCGACGCATGTCGAGGTCCAGGTCTTCGGGCGGGGTGACGACAAGCCGGCCGCGGGGGTCGAGGCGCACCGCCGCGGTGGCGCGCGAGGCCATCCGCCGGCCCAGAGCAGAGCCGGGCAGGCCGCGCAGCAGGTCCAGCGCGGCCTCGCGCACCTCCTTGCGACGGTCGTCGAGCGCTTCCTCGAGGAAGGCGTCGTCGGCGAGACTCAGCCCGGTGGCGAGCGCCGTCACGAAGCGGGCGCGGTCGTCGGACGACTCCTGCGGGAAGGTGGCGGCCAGCAGCTCACGGCCGCGCGCGGGATCGGAGCGGCGTAGCTCGGTGAGGTAACCCAGGCGCTCGCCGATCGTGCCCGTCTCCCACACCTGCGACGACGCCGGGACGGAGACCGTCTCGTCGCGCAGCCAGCGCCAGTCGCCGCGCATGCCGGCCAGCCAGGCGCCGCGCCGGCCGGCGACCTGGGCCAGGGCCGGGCGGATCAGCGAGTTACGCCGGCCGGCCTCGAGCAGCGCGGGCAGCGCGACCGGCGGGACGTGCCCGCCCTTGGCCGCGGCCGCCTCGAGCCACTGGGACAGCAGCTCGTGCGCGGTCTGGGCGCCGCCGGGCACCCCCTCGCCGAGGATGCGGATCAGCCGGGCGCCGGCGGCCGACGGCAGTGGGGGAGTCGTCTCGGCCGGCGCGGCCGGCACGGGGGCGTGCCCGGAGCCCGGGGTCACCCCGGCCCGGCGCCGGGCGAGCGCGACCGCCGCCGACTCCAGCAGCGAGCCGCCGGGCCACGGGCGGCGGTTGGTGCCGACCAGGGCCGCGGCGAGCAGGTCGGGTGGCAGCTCGGGGTGGCGCGGGGCGCCGGGGTCGGGCACCGGCGGCCCGGCCGGGACGAAGCCGCCCTCCACCCAGCCGGCGAGCGGCCGCAGGCCGGCGGGCGACCACTCGGCGGCCACCGTCGCGGGCGTGGCGCCGGCCGCGGCGAGCAGCCACCACGGCTCGCGATGCCCCGGCGCCAGCGGCAGGGCGGCGCCGGCCTCGTCGACCAGCCAGCCCTCCTCGCTCGGGGTGACCCCGGCCAGCAGCACGGGCGCGTCGAACCGCCACGGCTCGGCGGCGATCGTCGTGGCCCAGCCGTCGAGCGCCTCGCCGAGGGGACGCGCGCCGTCGGGCGAGGCGAACGGCTCGGCGGCGCTGGCCCGCTCGGCGACCAGGGCGCGCAGCGGCGCGGTGCCGGGATAGAACGTGAGGGCGCCGCGGAACTCGGTGCCGGGCACGAGCTCGGAGACCAGCGGCTGGCCGGGCGCGGCGAACGCGAGCACCAGCGCGAACCGGCCCGTGGCCGCGCCGCGCAGCCAGGTGCGGCGGGTGGTCAGCGCGCCGTCGTCGGTGTCGACCTGGCCGAGCACCTGCCAGCGGTCGGTGACCCGCGGACCGGCCAGCACCTCCTCGGTGCCGACCGGGAAACCGATGCGGGAGCGCACGGTGGCGGCGAGGCCGGCGGGCAGGTCGTCGAGACGCTCGTAGCCCGCGACCAGCAGGCGCAGCATCGCGAGCTCACCGAGCAGGCGGTCGGCCCAGTGCGGGCCGATGCCGACCACCCCGCCGAGCCGGCGCACCGCCCCGGCCGCGGCCGGAGCCTGCGCGTCGACCAGCCGGGCGGCCATCGTGTCGAACGGGCGCGGGCCGCCGCGCTGGGCGCCGGCCAGGCCCTGTCGCACCTGGTCGTCGAGCCACCGGTTCAGCTCGGCCATGCCGCCGGCCACCCGCTCGGCCCGCTGCTCGACGCGTTTCGCCGCGGCCACCGGATCGGGCGTCGTCGAGGGGGAGCGTTTCCGGGTCGCCGCGGCGGACCGGGCCGCCTGCCATTCCCGTACGAAATCGGGGGTTGAATTTGAATTCGACGACACATCGGACTCGGACCAGCGCATCAGCAGGCCCAGGGCGTGCTTGCAGGGGATCTTGCGGCTCGGGCAGGAGCAGCGGAACGCCGGCCCGGCCAGGTCGACACAGACCTGGTAGCTGCGGCACAGTCCCCAGAGGATGTCGTCGAGCCGGCCGGACTCCGAGAACGACAGGGCGCGCGCGGCTCGCACCGACGCGGGGTCGGGCGCCAGGGCCTCGACCTGGGAAATGGACCATCGCTCAACGGGCACGGGCAAACCCTAGACGCGCGGTACGACAATTTCCGGTCGCGGGGACCGATGATGATCACGAGCGAACAAGGGGGAGACGGGATGAAGGTGGTCATCTTCGGCGCGACCGGGATGGTCGGCCAGGGCATGCTGCGCGAGAGCCTGCTGGCATCCGACGTCGAGGAGGTGCTGGCGATCATCAGGACACCGACCGGCGTACGCCATCCGAAGCTGCGCGAGGAACATCTCGACGACTTCACCGACCTCTCGCCGGTCGACCTGTCGGGTTACGACGCCTGCTTCTACTGCCTCGGCGTCAGCTCGGTGGGCCTGGACGAGGCAACCTACACCAAGATTTCGTACGACTACCCGATGGCCGCGGCGAGGGCGGTGGACCACGAAGCCTGCTTCATCTATGTCTCCGGCGCCGGCACCAGCGAGCACAGCCGTCAGATGTGGGCCCGGGTCAAGGCCAGGACCGAGCGCGAGGTCATCGAGCTCCTGCCGCACGGGTACGCCGCCCGCCCCGGCATCATCCAGCCCACCCACGGCGTACGGTCGAAAACGCGCTTCGTCAATGCGATCTACACGGTCCTGGGCCCGGTCTTCCCCTTGATCGACAAGGCGGCGCCCAAGTACTTCACGACCTCCGACCGGCTGAGCCGCGCGATGCTGCAGGTGGCCCGGGTCGGCCACCCGCGGCACATCCTGGAGAACGCCGACCTCAGATGACCCCGTGCCCGGCCGGCACCGGCTCGCGTGGCGGCGGCGGGGGAGTACCGTCGCCGAACGGCCGCCCGCCCAGGCTCTCCCGTCCGTGTGGGTCGAGCCAGTTCCGCAGGTCGGGCCCGGCCGGCACGATCTGCGTCGGGTTGATGTCCTTGTGCACCACGTAGTAGTGCTTCTTGATGTCGACGAAGTCGATCGTGTCGCCGAAACCGGGCGTCTGGAACAGATCACGCGCGTACGCCCAGAGCACCGGCATCTCGGAGAGCTTGCTGCGATTGCACTTGAAGTGGCCGTGGTACACGGCATCGAACCGCGCCAGCGTGGTGAACAGCCGCACGTCCGCCTCGGTGATCGTGTCCCCGACCAGGTACCGATGCGACGTCAGGTGGTCCGAGAGCTTGTCGAGACGAGCGAACAATCGCTCGTACGCCTGCTCGTACGCCTCCTGGCTGCCGGCGAACCCGGCCCGGTAGACGCCGTTGTTCACGTCCGCGAAGACGAACCGGTTGACCTTGTCGATCTGCTCCCGGAGCTCGGCCGGGTAGAGCGCCGGCGCACCGGCCCGGTGGTATTTCGCCCACTCCAGCGACAGGTCGATGGTGATCTGCGCGAAGTCGTTGGTCACCACCTGCCCGGTCGGGATGTCCACGATCGCCGGCACCGTGATGCCCTTGTCGTAGTCCGGGAACCGGGCGAGGAACGCTTCCTGCAGCCGCTCGTAGCCGAGCACGGGGTCGCGCCCGCCCGGGTCGAGATCGAAGGTCCAGCTGCGCTTGTCGTGCGTCGGCCCCGCGATGCCCATCGACAACACGTCCTCGAGACCGAGCAACCGCCGTACGATTATGGCCCGATTTGCCCAAGGGCAGGCACGGGCCACGATCAGTCGGTAGCGCCCCGGCTCGACGGGATAACCGTCGCGGCCGTCCTCGGTGATGCGCGTGGAAATGTAACGCTGGTCCCGGTTGTACTCACCTGATGGGTTCACGTAAGCCATGCCTCCATCCTGCTCCTGCCGACTAAGGTTGCTCGATGAGAGCCACGATCGCACCCGTCCTCGCCGTCGCCGCCCTGATCCTGACGTGGGGCCGCGACCTGCCGCCGCCCCTGATCGTGCTGGTCGCCCTGCTGCTCGCCGCCGCGGTCCTGTCCGCCGTCCACCACGCCGAGGTCGTCGCCCACAAGGTGGGTGAGCCGTTCGGCTCCCTGGTCCTCGCGGTGGCGGTCACCATCATCGAGGTCGCCCTCATCGTCACCCTGATGATCAGCGGCGGCGCGAAGACCCAGTCCCTGGCCCGCGACACCGTCTTCGCCGCCGTGATGATCACCTGCAACGGCCTGCTCGGCCTCTCCCTGCTGGTCGGCGCCGCCCGCCGCCGCATCGCCGTCTTCAACCCCGAGGGTTCCGGCGGCGCGTTCGCGACCGTCATCACGATTGCCACGCTCAGCCTGGTGCTGCCGAACTTCACCACCAGCCGCCCCGGCCCGCAGTTCTCACCCGCACAGCTGGCCTTCGCGGCCGTCACCTCGCTCGCGCTCTATGCCCTGTTCGTGACCGTCCAGACCCGGCGCCACCGCGACTACTTCCTGCCGATCACCACGGCCGGCGAGGTCATCGACAGCGAGGAGCACGTCGACCCACCCACTGAACGGGCCGCCCTGACCAGCCTGGGCCTGCTGCTTCTGGCCCTGGTCGGCGTGGTCGGCCTGGCGAAGGGCGTCTCGCCCGCGATCGAGAAGGCCGTCGGCGACCTCGGCATGCCGCAGGCCGTCGTCGGCGTCGTGATCGCCCTGCTGGTGCTGCTGCCCGAGACAATCGCGGCGGTACGAGCGGCCGCCCGCGACCGGGTTCAGACCAGCCTCAACCTCGCGATCGGCTCGGCCATGGCCAGCATCGGCTTGACCATCCCGGCGATCGCCATCGCGATGATCTGGCTGCCCGGCCCGCTGCTGCTCGGCCTCGGCGGCACCCAGATGGTCCTGCTCGCGCTGACCGTCGTCGTCGGCACGCTGACGATCGTCCCCGGCCGCGCCAACGTCCTGCAGGGCGGCATCCATCTGAGCCTGCTGGCGGTCTTCCTGTTCCTGGCCGCGAGCCCGTAGCCCAAGACGGACTCCCCGGCGGCGGACGCCGTGCTGACCGCCCCCGACCTGACTTGGCGGCGACGCCCCCGGTCGCCGCTTGCCGCGAGGGTCACTGTTGAGGCTGTCGACTTGATGCTCGCGGCCGGACCTCTCACGTGAGGCAAAGGCAGGCCGTCGGCGTCCACCGCTCTCGACGACGCAGACCGTGGAGGCGTCTTGACCGGAACGCTGAATGCAGCGACGCTTGTCTATCGGATGCCGTGGTGAGGCCGACGAACGACAGTTCACGGGGTGCGGGGCGGCGGTGGCCTTTCGGCCCACGCGAACAGGGAGAGCCCATGTACAGATTGGTCCGGATCGTCGCGCTGTTCGCCTTGATCGGCGGCGGCGCTGCCGTGGTGATGTCCAGCCCGGCCCAGGCGGCCTGCTCGGGGACGGGCACCGCCGAGATCCTCTCGCTGACGTTCGACCCACCCGCCATCGCGGCCGGCGACACCGTCCAGGCCACCGTGACCGCGCAGAACTGCACCACCACCGCTCAGACCGCCACGGTCCAGTGGTACGGCCGGTTCGTCGGGCCGGGCGATGGGATTCCCGCCGGCTGCATCGCCACGGATCCGCTCATCGTGCCGCTGGCCCTGCCGGCGGGCGGGACGAACAGCGCCGCGCTGACCTTCCGCACGTTCGCCTCGTGCGCCGCCACCGGTCTGCAGGTGAACGTCCAGCTGAGGGCAGACTCAGGGGCCGTTGCCGACACCCGCACGGCGACCGTGCCGATCGCAGCGACCACCACGCCGCCGGGATGCAAGGTCGTCTACACGCGAGTGTCCGAATGGCCGGGCGGCTTCGTCGCCGACGTCACGGTCACCAACACCGGGACCGCGCCCATCAGCGGATGGTCCATCGGTTTCACCTTCCCGGGCGACCAGACCGTCACCTCCGCCTGGAACGCCGCGATCACTCAGTCCGGCTCGACGGTGACCGCCGCCAACCTCGGGTACAACCGGGTCCTGAATCCCGCTGCGGCCACGTCGTTCGGGCTGCTGGGCACCTGGCACACCAGCGATGCTCCGCCCACCAGCTTCACACTGAACGGTCGCCGTTGCTGATCCCGGCCGACCGTGACGCCGCGCGCTCGCCGAGCACGTCGATGCGGTCGTCACCCAGCCAGACCTCGCCGGAGTCGGCGTCCCTCCTCGGTGCCGACGAGCTGCAGCGCGAGTTGCACGCAGGTCTGCCGCAACACGCTCATGAGCCCGCCGACGACCCGGCCGAAACAGGGGTCGGCGAAGAACCGGCTCATGAACGGATCGTCGTTGCCGGCGCGGGCGACCACCGGCTCACGCGAGAGGCGCGTTACGGCCTCGAGTGGCACGTGGTCGCGGCGAGCGGCATGGACTGGGTTGTTTGGTGGGGAGATGTCGCCTCGTACGGGCAAAAGGAGAGAGGGGTGACGGCGAGCGCGAGAGAATCCCGGGCTAAAGGTCGATGACGACCTTTCCGTGTACGTGCCGGCCGGCTTGAAGCTCGACCGCGGCGCGGATCTGGTCGACCGGGAAGCTCGCCGCGATGGGCACCCGAAGCCGGCCCGCCGCGACCAGGCGAGCGATCTCCTCGATGGCGCCCGGGGCGGCGTTGGCGCCGTTTGCCGGTGTGATTCCGTCGACCTGTGCGGCGATGGTGGTGATGCGCTCGTCCGGGACGCCGAGGTGTCGTGCCGCCTGCGCCGTCTCCGTCCCGTACAGGTCGATGGCCGCGGTGACGCCGGCGGGAGCCATGGCACGGAGCCGGTCGACCAGGCCGTGGCCGTAGGCGACCGGCTCGGCCCCGAGGGCACGCAGGGCGTCGGCCGACGTTTCCGATCCTGTCCCGATCACGCGCGCGCCCGCGAGGCGAGCGAGCTGCACGGCGAACACGCCGACTCCGCCTCCCGCACCGCCGATAAGCAGCGTGTCGCCCGGGCCGGGTTTGACAACGGCGAGCGCGGCGGCGGCTGTGCACCCGGCTATGGCCAGGGTGGCGGCTGTGCGGTCGTCGACGCCGTCGGGGGTGTGGTGCGCGTCGCCGCCTGCCGCGATTTTCCCGGCCACGTCTATCACGACGTGGTCGGCGACAGCGCGGGAGACTGCGCCGCCGAACACCCGGTCGCCGGCCGCGAACTCGGTCACGCCGTCACCGACCTGGTCCACGATCCCGGCATAGTCGGTTCCGAACCCGGACGGCAGGCTCAAGCCGAATCGGGTGGCGGTCTCCGGGTCGGAGGTCATGAACCAGTCCATCGGGTTCAGTCCGGCCGCGGTGACTCGCACGCGGATCTGCCCCGAGCCGGCCCGTGGTGCGGGTACCTCGCGGAGTTTCAGAACCTCGGGGCCGCCGAAGGACTCGAGCCGGACCGCTCGGCTCGTGGTCGCCGACGTGTTGGCGCTCGATGGTTGCATGCTCATTTGGCTCCTCGGCTCCTTGGCTTCTCGGCGGCGACGAGAAACGGACTATGCTCCGTTTGCAAGAGCACCGTAGCATAATCGGAGCGTGATCCGTTTTGGCCGAGTCAGAAGCCCGCGTGCTGCGAGCGGATGCGACTCGCAACCGCAACCAACTCCTCGAAGTCGCGACCCGCGTGTTCGCCTCCGCCGACACCGAACCGTCGATGCGCACGATCGCCCGCGAAGCCGGCGTCGGCATCGCCACGCTCTACCGGCACTTCCCCACCCGAGAGTCCCTCGTCGACGCGGTCTACCGCGATCAGGTCGCGCGGCTGACCGACGGCGCCCGCGAGCTGCTCGCCCAGCTCCCTCCGCCCGCGGCGCTGCGACGCTGGATGGAGCTGTTCGGAAACTGGATCGCCACCAAGAACGGCATGCTCGACACGCTGCTCGCGATGATCGAGTCCGGCGAGATCGCCCATGCCCAGACCCGGACCGAACTGCTGGCCGCCATCGACGAAATCCTCAACGCCGGCCGCGCGACGGGCGAACTACGCGCCGACGTCACCGCCGAAGACATTGCCGCCGGCCTCATCGGCATCTTCACCGTGGCCCCCACGCCCGAACACGACGCCCGGGCCGGCCGCCTGCTGAACCTCCTGATGGACGGCCTCCGACACCCTGAACCACCCCGGCCGTGACCGGCTTCTGGGCTCCTCCGGCGGCGAGAGCCGCTCTCCGTATTGTGTGCCAATGGCGGAAGTGATAGCTCTACGTATATAGCGACATGGACACACAGCGAGGCCGCTGGTACTAGTTAGGCGTGCTGAGGGCCATCGAATGGGCTGTGCTGGGAATTGGCAGCGCGGCCGCCATCGTCTACGGGGTCCGTCGTCACCGACCTGCCCGGATCGGACCCTGGCTGCTGCTCGCCGGTGCCATCGTGGCGAGCGCCGCCGGCGATGTGCTGACCGCGTTGAACCAGCCTGGTGCAGCCGACATCTGCTTCTACGCCATGTTCGTGTTGGTCGCCTGTTGTCTGCTGCAGCTGACCCGCGTCGGTGCGATTCTCGTCGATCGGGCGCGGCTCATCGATCTGCTCGCACTCGCGTGCTCGACGCTGCTGGTGGTCTGGGTGTTCGTCATCGGCGATGCGGGCCAGATCGGAAACGTCTCCGGGGCGTACGTCATCGGAGCCCTGCTGCTTCTCGCGGTTGTCGTCCGCCTGCTGGTCGCCGTGGGCCGGAACCTCTCGGCCACGCTGCTGGTCATCGGTGCGGTGGGTGTGCTGGTCAGTGACATCGTGCAGCCACTGTGGCCGGGCCGGCTGAGCGAGTCCGGGTTCGTGGTGCTCTACCTGGCCTGGGGCGCCGCCGCGCTGCACCCGTCGATGGTGAGGCTCACCGAGCCCGCGACGCCGCGTCCGAGCCCGTGGCGCGGGCGTTGGGCGGCGTTGCTGGGCATCTCGGTCGCCACCCCGCTGGTCGTTCTGCTGTTCGAGGCGGTCCACGGCACGGTCGGCGATGGCGTCGTGATTGCCGTGGCCGGTGCCATCACGCTCCTGCTGACCATCACGCGGCTGGCCGACTCGGTGACCCTGAACGGCCAGGCCCTGACGCGTGAGCGCGGCTTGCGCCAGGCGAGCGCCGCGCTGGTCGCCGCCTCCGACACAGAGGCCGTGGACAAGGCCGTGCGAGCCGCGATCGCCGAGCTCATGCCGCCGGACGCCATCCGCAGCACCGACTTCGCCGTCGACGACCGCCAGCTCGCGCTCGAAGCGGTGCCCGGCCTCGGTGCTGACCCACCGCCCCGCAGCTGGTGGATCGAGGACGCGGACCACGACTACGCCACGCTGGTCTGTCCGCTCTGGCTGGAGCCGCTCGCCTTCGCACGGCCCGGCGGCGGCGCCCTGATCCTGGTGGGTCGCCGGGACACCCTCACCGCCACTCGCGACAGCCTCGAGGTGCTGGCCGGTCAGGCGGCACTCGCGCTGGATCGCATCTCCCTGGTGGAGGCGGTCGGCCGCCGCGACAGTGACCTCTATCTGCGCGCAGTGATCCGGAACAGCGCGGACATCATGGTGGTGATCGACGAGGACCAGCGCATCCGATACGCCAGCCCTTCGCTGCGCGAGCTGCTCGGCGTCGACGACCTTCCGCCGCTGGCCACACTCGACGATCTGGTGCATCCGGACGATCGCAACCAGCTGCGCCAGGCCTTCCGCGGCTCTGGCGACGGTGTGGTGTTCTGCTCGCTGTTGCGAGCGGACAAAAGCCAGGTGCTGGTCGAAGCCACGTACCGCGACCTGCGCGAGGACCGCCTGGTGCAAGGCTTTGTAGTGACCATGCGGGATTTCACCCAGGGCCATGAGCCGAACGAGCAGCTGCGCCATGGCGACAACCTGGACGAGTTACCGGCTCGGGTGAACCGGCGCAGCTCTCGACACAAGTTCCTCTACTAGCGCCGACCATCATCCGGAACCCGGCGAGTCGCCGGATACCTGATGAAGGGGCTGCGGCTGGGCTGAGGCAGGCCTGGGCCGCACCGCCGAGCGAGCAGCTGGACTGATGGTCGCGGTGAGTGATCCGAGGCCACCGCGTGCAATAGCAGGCGGGAGCGGCGAGGCCTTAGAGACTCGGCCCGGTGAGTCAGGTAACGGTGGGTGACCACCTCGCTGGCCGCCGTGGCAGTGGCGCACGCGTATACCGAATTTGGGGTGTGACCGCTCGACTGCGCCTTGAAGAAATGAGGATGGCCACGAGGTCACCACTGAAGAGCAGCCAAAACGATGCCCCTGTTCCAGGGCTAGACTCGGTGCCGGTCAGCGACGCCACCCCGGAAGTCCAGAATTCGGTCGATGGGAGCACACGATGAGCGAACAGCTCGAGGACATTTATCGCGACTATATCGCAGCGTTGAATGGCCGACGTGTCGAGGACCTCGATCGGTTTGTACATGATCGACTCACCTACAACGGCGAGGAGTGGACGCGCGATCAGTACCAGGCGCTACTCGCTGACGATCTGCAGAAGATCCCTGACCTGCACTATGAAATTCGGCTACTCGTCGTTCGCTCAGACCACGTCGCCTGCCGCCTGTGGTTCGATTGCACACCACAGCAGGAGTTTCTCGGCATCGATGCGGGTGGTCGCAGAGTTTCGTTCGCCGAGCACGTGTTTTACCGCTTTCGCGCGAACCGGATCGAAAACGTGTGGTCTTTGATAGATACCGACGGCATACGGCGTCAGTTGTCGATGCCGGAGAAACAGTGAAGGCGGGAATTGGTGACAGCGGCAACGTCGCGGCTTCCGCCAAAGCCGGTGTGAAGTGGACAGCTGGCTTCGCGGATCTGGACCCTGTGGAGTTCCCGATGCTCTGGGCACTGACGCCGTATGGGGATGCGGTATTCAACCAGAGGCAGGTACCGCTCCTGCTGGCGGAACTCGACCGGCTCCCTGCCGATTTGGGCGGTGACTGGGTCGCTCAGGCCCGTGAGCTGTGCCAGATCGTGGAACGCGGGCTGCACCTGTACCTGTGGTTCATCGGCGATTGACTCAGGTCGGTCTGCCCTCGGCTGCCCAGCCGGAATCTGCTGCGGGCCCAGAACTTGGCAGGCGATGGTGCCGTTGTTGACAGAGTGGGTCCGTCGGCGCGGGCGCTCGCAACGGCGGCGCACAATGGCGCGGTTCTCATTTGAAGTGCCTACTTACCTGTGCGCTACTCGAACGCATTGTTCTGCCGCCGACCGCGCTTCGGCACCCGGTCGGCCGTCACGCTCCGTCCGCCGCACCCGGGCGCGGCGGACGCGCGGTAGCCGATGAGCGGACGCGCGGCCGAGTTTCGTTCGCGCGTCCTTTGCTTTGCGTACCTATACGCACGACCCCGCTGACCTGCGCGGTGCGTCGGGGTACGCAGAGCTGTGCGTATAGGTGCGCAAAGCAAAGCTTGCCGTCGCGGCATCCGGAACTGCCGCCGTATTCGCGCGTCCCGGCTGTCACCGGCACAGCCTCCCGCCGATGGCGGATCATCCGAGAAACCGCGTGAACGCCGATAGCTGGACGATCAACGCGGCTACCGTGTCGACATGGCCGCGTTTGATCCCGAGGTCGAGTTGACTCATCCGGCTGACTACCGCCTGATGATGAACACGTTCGTGACTCTGTTCTGGCGGTCAGAGCTCCTGCAGCGGAGCCTGGACGAGCTCGTTGCCCTGGGCTATGACCTAGTGCACGTCGACGCGACGGCATGGACCACCGAGCAGGACCTACATCGGGACATCGCGGCAGCGCTGCGCTTTCCCTCCTACTACGGACACAATCTGGCCGCGTTGAATGACTGCCTCAGCGATGTCGGATCCATGGAATACGGCACCTCGCCGGCGGTCACCGGCCTCGCCTTGGTGATCAGCGGCTACGACAAGTTCTACGCGATCGAGCCGGACCTCGCTCACAGCCTGCTGGACATCTTCGCCCGCCAAGCCCGCCACGCGGCGCTTATCGGCCACCGCATGATGTGCCTGGTGCAGACGGACGACCCACAGATCGCCATTGCCCCAGTCGGCGCTATGCCCGTCGAATGGAACCAATCCGAATGGCTCACCTCGAACAGGCGACCCGAGTAGACCAGGCGACCAGGCAAAGGCGACGACTGGCGCATTGATCCGCCGCCGATAGGGCGCGTTGCGTAGCGTTGCTCGTCGCCGTGGCCGGGTGGTTCGGGCTCGCACTGATCTGGTTGCGCAGTCGATCGGGTGGTGGGTCGGCGTGCTCGGCCGGGAGATGGGCTGTCGCCGCCAGGTGGTTGCAAGCTGTCAGCAGATCACGGACCTGTCGGACGGTGGGGGTGACGTCGGTGATCGCGACGGTCCACTCGTCGACGTACTGTTCGACCGCCTCGCGCAAATAGGACTATCAAGCAGGCCGTCCAGTCGCCGGGAGCGAGACGCTGAGCAAGTTATCGGTTCGCTGAGAAGAGCGGGTCAGGGACATCGGCGAGCGCCTGGCCGCGGTGAGAACGGGCGGGACGTCGCCCCGTGATCGACGCCCCGCTCGGAGATCAGGCGGACTGGCGCAGGACCAGGGTCGGCTCGTAGATGACTGAGGAGACTCGCATCTCGGGGTCGTCGATCCTGGCCAGTAGCAGCCGGGCTGCCTCGGCGGCCATGTCTTCCAGGGGATGACGGACGGTGGTCAGGGCGGGCGCGGCGGCGATCGCGGCGCTGCTGTCGTCGAAGCCTACGATCGCCACCTGGCTGGGTACCGCGCGGCCGGCCTCGCGCAGCGCCAGCAACGCGCCGACTGCCATCAGGTCGTTCGCTACGAAGACGCCGTCCAGATCGGGATGGTCGGCCAGCAGCGACCGCATGGCTACCTCCCCGCTCTCCTGGGTGAAGTTTCCGGCTGCGATCGGCACCCAGCCGTGGCCGTGTTTGGCCATGGTCCGGCGGAAGCCTGAGATGCGGTCGTGGCTGGCCGGGACCTCGGCCGGACCGGAGATCATGCCGATCCGCTGGCAGCCGCGGGCTAGAAGGTGCTCCGCCGCCAGCGTGGCGCCGGTGTCGTTGGCCAGGTCGACATAGTTGATCGGTACGGGCTCGCCGGGGCGGCCGATCATCACGGCGGGGACGCCGCCGTCGGTCAGCATGCGGGGCAACGGGTCCACGGCGGGCAGCGACAGCACCACGGCGCCGTCGGCCTGGCCGTTTCGCAGGTCGCCGACCAGCCGGCGGCGGCCGTCCTCGGTCCCCACGATCTGCAGCGCCAGTTGCACGCCGGTCTGCCGCAGGACGCTCATGAGGCCGCCGACGACCCGCCCGAAGTACGGGTCGGCGAAGAAGCGGCCCATGAACGGGTCGTCGTCGTGCGACTCGGAGTCGGACACCACCAGCGCCACGGTCCCGGTGCGCCGCGTGACCAGCGACCGGGCCAGCCGGTTGGGCACGTAACCCGTTTGCCCTACGGCCTCCCAGACGACTTCGTGCAGCTGAGGGTCGACATTTCTAACCCCGTTGATCACCCGCGACACGGTCGCGCGCGAAACGCCGGCCACCCGGGCCACGTCTTCCAACGTCGGCAGGCGATCACCAACCGAGGCGCGTTCGCGTTGCATGCGGTCTTTATAGCACACAGGGAAAGCGCTCTCCGATCCCCGCTCGCCGCCGGGAGGGCGACCACCGGTACACGCGAAAGACGCGCTATGGCCTGGAGTGGCAGATGGTCGCGCTGAGCGGCGGGGACTGGGCTATTTGACGGGAGATGCGGCCGCGTACCTGTGAAGGAAGAGGGATGGGCGGCGAGCGCGAGAGACTTCCGGGTTTGGTTCCGGAACCACGGAGGCGGCCTCGGGCATTGACGGGCATGACACAAAGGCGTAACACTCGGAAAGCGCTCTCCAAGTCGCCGTCCGAGTTCCCCGTTACGGGCGGCCGCATACCCCCATCCCCGTGGAGAACTGTGGAGATCCGAGTGAAGACTCTAGCGACAACCCGGCCAGGGGCCGGCAGATCCACAAGACGCGTCCGCGGATCGCGGACGATCATCGCCTCGGCGGCCGTGGCCGCGCTCGCCGGCACCCTCACGATCGTCGGCGTCGGGACCGCGCACGCCGCCGACTCGCTGCTCTCGCAGGGCAAACCCGCGCTCGCGTCGTCGACCGAGAACGGCGGAGCCCCGGCCGCCGGGGCCGTCGACGGCAACGCGTCGACCCGGTGGGGCAGTGCCTGGAGCGACCCGCAGTGGCTGCGCGTCGACCTGGGCGGCTCGGCGAACATCACCTCGGTTCAACTGCAGTGGGAGGCCGCGTACGCCAAGGCGTACCAGATCCAGACCTCGGCCGACGGCAGCACCTGGACCACGATCTTCTCGAAGACCAACGGCGCCGGCGGCAACGAGACGGTCACCGCGAGTGGCACCGGCCGGTACGTGCGGATGTACGGCACCCAGCGTGGCACCGGCTACGGCTACTCGCTGTACGAATTCAAGGTCTACGGCAGCCTGGTCAACCCGCCCGCCTCGGACGGACCCGGCTACATCATGGCCAACCCGCCGGTCACCGGCGTGGTGCCGTCGACCGCGGTCCCGCCGGACACGAACCCGCCGACCACGCACCACGAGTTCCAGGCCAACTGCTCGGTGAGCCGCTCGAACCTGAACGACGACCCGATCGTCTTCCCGAACATGCCGGGCGCCTCGCACTCGCACACGTTCATGGGCAACGTGACGACGTACGCGGGCACCACCCTGAGCAGCCTGCAATCGGGCGGCACCTCCTGCATCACTCCCGGTGACAAGACCGGTTACTGGATGCCGACCCTCCTCAACGGCACGGCCGCCGTCCAGCCGGTCGGCCGCCAGGTCATCTACTACAAGAGCGGCGTGATCGACTACCGCAGCGTGCGCCCGTTCCCGCCCGGCCTGCGCTACGTGGTCGGCAGCCCGGCCGCCACGATCGACGACTTCCGGAACTCCCCGGGCGCCGTCGAGGGCTTCGAGTGCGGCAACAGCTCGTTCAACTGGGACATCCCGGCGAACTGCGCGGCCGGCACCCAGCTCAACGTGCGCATGCAGGCCCCGAGCTGCTGGGACGGCCTGCACCTGGACACCCCCGACCACAAGAGCCACATGGCGTACCCGGTCCTCGGCGTCTGCCCGAACGACCACCCGGTCGCGGTCCCGATGATCGAGTTCAAGATGGCGTGGCCGGTGAGCGGCGACATGTCGCAGGTTCATTTCTCGAGCGGTCGCGGATACAGCTTCCACTACGACGTCTTCAACGCCTGGGACGTCCCGACATTGGCGGCCCTCAGTTCGCATTGCATCAACGGCGGCCTCCAGTGCGACCCGCGCGGCTTCGACCTCTACAAGCCGGACCGCGGCGCCGCCCTCAACGAGAACTACGAGCTCCCGTAACCGCATAACCCCGATCAAGAGGGCGTCGTCCGGCGGGACGGCGCCCTCTTCCCGTGTCCGTACGTTTCGGCTACGGTGTAGCCAGAATGTTTCGACTACACCGTATTCGTAAAAGGGGGCGTGGGATGGAAGACGTGTTGATCGTGGGGGCGGGCGCGACCGGCCGGGCCGGCCGGGTCTTCCTCGCCGGGGACGCCGCGCACGTGCACCCGCCGACCGGCGGTCAGGGCATGAACACCGGCATCCAGGACGGCTACAACCTCGGCTGGAAGCTCGGGCAGGTGCTGGCCGGTGCGCCCGACGCCCTGCTCGACACGTACGAGACCGAGCGCCGGCCGATCGCGGCGCGCGTGCTCGGCCTCTCGGCCGGCCTCTACGAGGACACCAAGAAGCTGCGCTGGAAGTCCCTCAAGCGCGGCGACGAGGAGCGGCAGCTGTCGATCACCTACCGCGACGGGCCGCTGGCCCCGGGCCCCGGCGGGACGACCGAGGTCCGGAGCGGCGACCGCGCCCCGGACTCGCCGATCGTGCGGGCGGACGACCGGGCGGGGACCCTCTTCGACGCCTTCCGTGGACCGCATTTCACGACCATCGCGATCGGCGCCCCGGCGGTGGAGGCCGTGCGGCGCATCGAGTGGCCCGCGGGGGGCGCCCGCGTCGAGGTCGTCGAGCTCGACGGCGAGCGGAACGAGCAGTTCCGGCGCATCTACGGCATCCGCGGGGACGCCACGATCCTCGTACGCCCCGACGGCCACGTCGCCCCGATGACGAGTCAGCTGCTGTTCCCGCACCGCGAGGGTGTAAAAAGCAGGCAATGACCAGCCCCGAACGACGCAAGCCCGGCCGGCCCCCGATCCCGCGGGAGCGGATCGTCGACACCGCCCTCGCGATCGTCGACGAGCACGGCGCGGACGCGTTGACGCTGCGCGCGCTGGCCGACCGGCTCGGCGCGAGCACGGCCACGCTGTACCGGCACGTCAGCGGCCGCGCCGAGTTGATCGGCCTGGTCATCGACCGGATGCTCGGCGGCGCGCGCCTTCCCGACGAAGGCGGGGAGTGGCAGGTTGTGCTCCGGGACGGCTTCACCGCTGTGTTCACCACGCTGACCGAGCACCGGCGGGTGGCCGGCCTGCTCGTCGAGCAGTTCCCGGCCGGGCCGAACGCCATCGCGTTCCGCGAGCGGATTCTCGGGGTGCTGCTGCGCGACGGCTTCTCGCCCGACGAGGCGGCGCTCACCGTGGCGACCCTCGGGCGGTTCACGCTCGGGTTCGCCATGCAGTCGGCGGCGCACGAGCTCACGCGCGAGGAGGCGAACAGTGCGATCGACCGGGGCCGCTACCCGGACGTGGCGCGGGTCCTCGCGACCGTGGGACAGCGTCCGCTCGGCGACGAGTTCGGCTTCGGACTGACCCATTTACTGGGCGGGCTGGCCGCTTCCCGCGCCGAGAACGCGGTGAATGGGAACGGCGCGACTATTTGAGGACGACGCTCATTGCGTACGCAATCTAGGAAAGGCTTTTGATGGTCGACAATGCGGCGTCCCGCGTGCGCAACACCTGAAGGGCCAATGCGCGCGTCTGCGGCTCGACCCCCGATTTGTCCTCGCTGCCGGCCAGGTTCTGACTCTGCTCGAGGTGTGCCTGGATCGCCTTGAGGACGGTGCTGTCGAAGTTCTTTCCGGTCAGCGCCTGCGCGTCGGTGACCTGCTGCGGCGTCACCATGCCGGGCATCTCCATGCCCTCGTGCGGGTTGACCGCGGGGAGGCCGGCCTGGTCGTGCAGCGCGCGCAGGGTGCTGAGCTCGGCCTCGGTGAATGCCTTGACCTGCAGCGCCACCGCCTGCACGTCGGGGCTGCCGCTGCGCTGGGGCACGAGGTCGAGCAGGGGAAGGAGCTGCTCGTCCATCGCGATGTTGATCTCGATCCAGGCGAGGTCGGTGCCGCCGAACTGGCTCGCCGCGGTCGCGACCGGCGAGGGGATCTGCTCCGGCGGCGCGTTGTTGCAGCCCGCGAGGCCCAGGAGGAGGCCGACAAGCAGGACGCGGGCAAACAGTTTCACGCGCAGAGTCTGACTTTTCCGGTCATGCCCTGTCAACGATTCGATATTGGTGAATGGCAACACTCTCGTAACGATGGTAGAGCGCTCTCCCGCCGGCCTTTCCCGGCGATGGTGGCGGCGGGCACAAATGCGTGGCGGGGCCGACACGGATTGCTAGCATGGGCACCGATGCCGCAGTGGCGGACATCCCGGACGAGTGCGCGTCGTACCCGGCTCTGACAAGACGACCGCCGAAGAGGTGACTCGTCATGGCATGGGCCGTGCTCATCGTGTCCGGGCTCATGGAGACCGTCTGGGCCATCGCCCTCGATCGCAGCGCCGGCTTCAGCCGCCCGATCCCGAGCATCACGTTCCTGGTGTCGCTGGCGCTCAGCATGGCCGGCCTCGCCTATGCGCTCCGCAGCGTCCCGGTCGGCACCGGTTACGTGGTGTGGGTCGGCATCGGCGCGGTCGGCACGGCGCTGGTCGGGATGGCCGCGCTCGGTGAGCCGGCCACCCTCCCCCGCCTGATCTGCCTGCTCCTCGTGGTCGCCGGCGTCGTCGGCCTCAAGGTTTTCCATTGAGACTCGCGCGAGGAAAGACCGTCAGACCGTCAGGTCGAAGACGGTTCCCTTCGCGGAGCGGCTCTGCAGCTCGCGCCGGGCGGCCTGCTGCGCCTTGGCCACCGCCAGGGCGTCCTGGTCGACCGCGCGAGCCGCGGAGTCCCGCGCTGAGACGTCCGCGTCGAGCCGCGCTTGGCACCGCAGGAGCTGCGAGCGGGCACCGGTGCTGATTCCGCTGATCGCCATCAGTCGTCCCCCTTTGCTGGGTTGCGAATACGTTGCCGCGTCTATCGGCCGGGTTGCATCGCAGTTGCGGAGACTCGGCGTGCGAAAAAGTCACGGCTCCAGGTCGACGCCCACCGCGTAATGGTCGGAGGGATAGACCCCGCCGAACGGGCGGTCGCCGGCCAGGAAGGCGCCGTGCACGGGCAGGTGCAGGCCGGCCCGGCCGGGGCGGGCGAAGACGTGGTCGATCCGCCGGTCGTCCAGGTGCGGCGACTTGTGGTCGGCGTAGGGGAGGCTCGAGTCGAACGTGACCGCGCCGGGATCCGCGCCGGCCGCCGACCAGGTGTCGACCATCGCCTCCAGCAGGGGAGCGAGCGGAGGCTGATCGGTGCTCGCGTTCAGATCGGCCAGCAGCAGTACGGGCAGCGGCCCGTCCAGGCGCCGATCGGTGGCGATCGCGGCCAGTGTCCGGCATTGGGCGAGACGGTCCTCGGGGTACCGATCGTCCGGTTCCGAGCCGGACACGATGACGTGCAGCGGTCCGCGGGGATGGTCGAGGGTGGCCAGCAGCGCCGTGGGGACGGGCCCGCCGTGCTGCTCGTTCGGGAGTTCGTGGGCCTCGATGACGAGGATGGGCCAGCGACTGAGCAGCCCGATGCCGCACGCGACGCCGGGTTGCTCGCCGTACGAGATCGGGGGATCGGAGGACGGCGCCCAAGCGGCGAACATGCCGCCGGGGGCCGCCAGGCGGTGCGGTTGGTCGGTGCCCTCGCCCGACCAGCTCTCGATCAGGCCGAGGACGTCAGGACGGTACGCCTCGAGGGTGGCGTGAATGCTTTCCTCGCGTTCACGCCAGTTCCCGCCGAAGCGCCACCATACGTTCCAGACCATCACGCGCATCGATGTAACATACTCACGCGTTTTGCCAGAGGCCGATGAGGTTCCCCTCGGTGTCGTGGAAATAGGCGCTGAATCCCATCGTGCCGACCGGCTGCCGGCCGATCGCGACCTTCCCGCCGAGCTTCTCGATCCGGGCGAGCGACTCGTCGAGGTCGTCGACGCCGATCGTGATGACCGGCGCGGTGATCGGACCCTGCCGGTGAAGCATGCCGCCGTTGATCGCGCCGGGCTCGCTGGGCCGGCCCTGCTCGTCGGTCTCGGTGGTGCCGACCATCGTGTACTGGTACTGCGGCATCGAGTCGAGCCGCCAGCCGAACGCCTCGCGGTAGAACGTCGTGGCCCGCTCGCCGTCGTCGAACGGCACCTCGAAGTGGACGACCTTGTCCATGCTGACCTCCTCATTCTGCTGTCTCTGCGCAGACTAGGCCGCCAGGTACGGCGGCAGAAGGCGTCGCAGCGCCGGATCGCCCGCCTCGGTGATCGCGCGTACCGTTCCGGCGAGAATGTCCGCGATCTGAATTTCGGGGTGGCCGGTCGCGTCGAGGAACCGGATGCCCTGCAGCGGGCAGCGCTCCCGCAGGATCTCGATGCGGCGCGGCGGCAACTGGGTCTGCCGGTCGTGGGCGATGTCGACCGGGCCCCAATGCTTCACGGCCGCGACGATCGCGGGAACGAGCGGGTCGAGAACGGATCGGCCGACCGGGTCCTCGGCGAGCCAGGCGCGGAAGCGCGCGACGCGGTCGTGCGGTTTCCCCGGCTCGGTGGGCGGGCTTTTGACCCGCAGCAGGTCGTTGGCCCGCTGCTCGCCGGGGAACGGCAGACCGATGTGCTCGGCGAAAACGTCTCGGACGAATGCCGCCTTGTCCAGCAGGAACACATGGCCGCGGCCGTGCACCGGGCCATTTTCGCCGAGGAACCACACCAGCGTCGCCCGGTGCTTCTCGCGCAGGAGGTGATTGGCCTTGTACTGGGTGGCGGGGGAGCGGACGCGGTCGCGCAGCTCGGTCAGGATCGCCCGCGGATCGGGCACCAGGACGGAGGCGTGCGCGAAATACCGGGTGGTCGAGCCGATGAGTTTCTCGCCCTCGTACCCGGATTCGTCGCACGCTATTTCCCGCACGCTTCATTTCTAGTGTGGGGGCGCCCCTTCCCCACGAGGGGCGCCCCCATTTCGGAGATCAGCTGCGGTAGACGCCGAACTCCCAGAGCGAATACCCGTAGGCAGTCGCCCGACTTGTCCCATTTACTCGGACATACCGGCCGGTGCCGGAGACGTTGAGCTCGTCGAAGCCGCCGTCCCCGCTGGTCGTCGAGTAGATGGTCGTCCAGTTCGACCCGTCGGTGGAGGTCTGCACCTGGTAGCCCGTCGCGTACGCCGCCTCCCACGCCAGCTGCACGTGGTTGAACGACTGCGACGAGCCGAGGTCGACCTGCAGCCACGCCGTGTCGACCCACTCGCTCGCCCAGCGGGTGCCGTAGTCGCCGTCGGTCGCGTACTGCGGCAGCTGCGGGCCGTTCGTGCCGGTCGGCTGGTAGGTCGACGCCGTGGTGGTCCTACCCTTCGACAGGTTGGTCCCCGGAACGGTCGGTGGGACCACCCTGATCGACTTCTGCTCGATGCCGACGTTGCCCTGCCCGTCGTACGCGTAGACGTAGACCTTCCAGACACCGAGTTGGTCGGGCGCCTTGGCGGTGAACGACCCGTTCCCGTTGTCGGTGAAGGTGACGTTGGTCAGACCAGTCCCGCCGGTGATGTATTTGTTGGAATACATCAGGTTGTAGCGGATGAGATCGCCGTTCGGGTCGCTCGCGCCCACGTTGACCGTGAACGTGCCGCCGGCCGGGACCGCCGTCTGGTTCGACACCGACATCGAGGAGATGACCGGCGGCGTATTGGCCGGCGCCTGTCCCGAATAGGCCTGGGACAGGGCGTAGTAGCCGAGTCGCCGCCAGCCGCCGGTGAAGGTGTTCAGCCAGACGCCTCCGAAGTCGTTCTCGAGTCCGTAGTGGAACTCGGTCACGCCCAGAGCCACCCCCGGGTGCGCGTTGATGGTGCTGACGCTGTTCGCGTACCCGTCGCGCTTCTGCACGTCGGTCGGCTCGGTCGGGACCCCGTTCACGTCGTTGGGCACCTCCCACTCGCCGGACGGCCCGGCCTCGGTGACGATGTACGGCTTGGTGTAGCCGCCGGCCACCCAGTCGTTGTAGACGTTGCCGATCGCGCCGTACGAGTTGACGGCGAGCAGGTCCAGGTCGGGCGCGTACTGCTTGTAGTACGGCCAGGCGCCGGTATAGGCGTCCGTCGACGTGACCGGGTGGTTCGGGTCGGCCGCGTGGATCGCCTGCGCGAGCTGGTTCACGAACTTCGCGTACCCGACCCGCCGCGCCTCGACGTCCGCCGCGGACAGCCCGTGGTCCTGCATCGTGAGGATGACCTCGTTGCCGACGTCCCACATCAGCACGCCCGGGTTGTTCTTCAGGGTATTGACCCGGTTCACGATCTCGGTCTTCACCGAGTTCATGTACGCGGTGTCGTTCACGTAGTCGGCGCCCTGGTTGAGCCAGTGTCCGACGACCACCTTGATGCCCTGCTGAGCGGCCCGGTTCAGCAGTGTCGGCGTGTTGGCGTCGTCCACTCCCCAGATCCGGATCGTGTTGACGCCCATGTTCTTCAGGTCGCGCATGTAGCCGTCGGCCGCCGCCTGCGGCGGACCATAGGTCAAACCCTTCAGCCGGTACGCGGCGCCGTTGACCTGGAGCTGCCAGTTGCCCTGCGTGCCGGTCACCTTCACCACGCTGGGCCCGCCCGGAGTGGCCGGGTCGGTCATCGCGGCCGGGGTGCTGCCAGGTGAACGCGACACGGTGACCGAGTCGACGCTGAGGATCCCGCCCGAGGTGGTGTCGGCGGTCGGGGTGGTGCGCCCGGCGATCGCGTTCGGCAGCGAGCCGCCGATCCCCAGGTCGAAGCGGAGGAAGAAGCCGTGGTGCACGGCCGCGTTCCAGGCCGTGACCCCGACCTGCGACTCCCGCACGACCCAGGTCTGCCGGCCGTCCAGGTAGAACCGGATCTCCTCGTCGGTCTTGGTCCGGTCGATCACCTGCGAGTACTCGTGGAAGCCGGTCTGGCAGCCGGCACAGCTGGCCAGCCCCGACTGGCGGCCGTTGTACTCCGCGCACGGTCCGTCCGGCGCGGTGCCGCAGTGCAGGGTCTGCGACAGCTGGCTGCGTCCGTTGACGTCGGTCATGATGTCGGTCTCGCCGACGCCCGGCCAGTTGTTGTAGTTGCCGCGGTACGCCGCGCCGGTCGCCCGGAATCCCGGCCAGTACCCGAGCCCGTTCGCCACGTCCGGCTGCTTGAGGACCGCACTGAACTTCGTCATCGTGCCGGCGAGCGGCTCGAAGTCGGTGCGCTGCGTCTCGAGCCGGCCGGAGGTCCAGTTGCCGGCTCCGTCGCGGATCGCCCTGACGTTCAGCTTGCCGCCGCCGTCGAGGTAGACGTTCGCCGTGCTCGCCGACGCGGTCTCGACCTCACCGGTGCCCCAGTTCGCGGCGCCGCCCGGGTAGGACGTGCCGGTCCGCAGCAGCCAGTTGGCGCCCGACGGCGACGTGTTGGCCGCGCCGTCGAAGGTGTCCGACCAGATCGTCGTGTAGTTGCCCGGATCCTGGGTCGGCGTCGTGGTCGGCGGCGTCGTGGGCGTCGTGGTCGGCCCGCCGGTCCCGCCCGTGAAGATCTTGAACTCGTACAGCGAGTAGCCGTACCCGCCCGGACGCTGCGTGCCGTACATCCGCACATACCGCCCGGTGCCACTCACGGTGAGGGTCTCGGTTCCGCCCGCGCCGGTCGTGGTCGAGTAGATGCTGGTCCAGGCGTTGCCGTCCGGCGAGGTCTGGATCTGGTACGCCTTGCCGTATGCGCTCTCCCACTGCAGGACGACCTGGCAGATCGACTGGCTCGAGCCGAGGTCCACGGCGATCCACTGCGGGTCGCTGAACTGGCTGGACCAGCGCGTGCCGGCGTTCCCGTCGGTAGCGTTGGCCGCCGCGACGTCCGCACCCTCCTGCGACGAGGCCGTGGTGGTCCGCCCCTGCGCGGCGTTGGTGGTGCCGCAGGCCGTAGGAGTGGACCCGATCGATCCGTACACCTTGAACTCGAACAGCGAGTAGCCATACCCGCCCGGACGCTGCGTGCCGTACATCCGCACGTACCGCCCCGAGCCACTCACGGTGAGGGTCTCGGTGCCGCCCGCCCCGGTGGTGGTCGAGTAGATGCTGGTCCAGGTGTTCCCGTCCGGCGAGGTCTGGATCTGGTACGCCTTGCCGTAAGCGCTCTCCCACTGCAGGACCACGGAGGTGACGGTCGCGGTGGCACCCAGGTCGACCCGGATCCACTGCGGATCGCTGAACTGGCTCGACCACCGGGTCCCGGCGTTGCCGTCGGTAGCGTTGGCCGCCCCGACGTCAGCGCCCTCCTGAGACGAGGCCGTGGTGGGCTTACCCTGCGAGAGCAGGGTGTCCGCGGCGTGCGCGCCCAGCTGCACGACCGCGACGTAGGCGACAACGATCGCCATGACGACGAGGGGGATGAGCCGCCGCCAGACATGGCGCGGCAACGAGGAAGCCGTCTTCACTTGTAACTCCCGGGGATAGATCGGCGGCGCTCGGGGAAAGCGCTCTCCGTCATTGCGCGAAGTGTTACGCCCGCCTTTCCGCCATGTCAATACTTTCCCGCTCTCCCTGCCCGCCCCACCGCCGCAACCCACGCAAACCCGACACTCCTATTGACACCTGCAGTCTTCCCAGCCATCGTGACGATTGGTTTGGAGAGCGCTCTCCAACCAGCATGGCCGGCGGCCAGCACCCTCGCCGCCGGCCATGCCCACCCACCCAGGGCCCGCGCGCCCGCCGCACCCAGCGCGCCCACCAAGCCCGGGCCCCTCCCCACCGCTCAGCGTGCCCACCACGCAACGGTGAAGACTTTCTGTCCGTGGCGAACACGTACTCCACAAGATCGAGCAATGCGCACGAAAGCCCGTCGACTTCCTGTTAGCCACGAACAGAAGCTCCACAAGATCTGTGAGCCGAGCCGGCGGAAGCCAGGTTCTGATGTGGCGGCGAATGCCGCCCAGGCCGACCCGGGGGTGATCTCGCGTCGGCAGCCCAGCCAAATCGCAAGAGTGGGTGGGACGCAAACGGGTTTTGTTTGCAGCCCACCCACTCTTGCGATCCCCTGAAGGCAGCCGTCGCGAGGAGATCACCCCACCCACCGCAAGCAAACCGCCAGGCTTGATCTCCGAGCCGAGGCCGGGGTGTGGGGCGGAGCCCCGCGGTCTTAAAACGCACGCAGACACCATGATGGCCAAGCGCACCCCCGAATGGATCCAAGACATGATGACCTTCATGACCCAGTTCAACGCCGACCTGAAAAAACCGGAGAGCTACTAGAAGCCCGAGGCCTGGACTTCCCCAGCAAAGCCAAAACCATCAGCCTGACAGAAGGTCAGGTCGTGATCTGGGCCGAACGAGTAGAACTCCGCGAAACCCCCGACGAACCCCCCGAGCTCTGACCCCTTACGTTGCCCGAACACTGACAACGACCGCTGCCCGGCATGATGGACCCGTGACCGACGTCCCCGCCAAGGGCCTAGTCCTAGTCGTAGAGGACGAGCGCCCTATAGCCGACCTGGTGCGGCTCTATCTGACCAGGGACGGCTTCGGCGTACACGTAGAGCACGACGGCACCGCCGGCCTGGCGGCCGCCAGACGGCTGCGCCCCGTGGCCTGCATCCTGGACATCGCGCTCCCGGGATTGGAGGGCACCGAGATCGTCCGACGGATGCGCGCCGACGGTGATTGGACGCCGGTCATCTTCCTCACCGCCCGCGACGACGAGGTCGACCGCATCCTGGGCCTCGAGATGGGCGGCGACGACTACGTCACCAAGCCGTTCAGCCCCCGCGAGCTGGTCACCCGCGTCAAGACCCTGCTGCGCCGCGCCGCCGGCCCGCCCGGCGACGGCCAGCGGGTACGCACCCTGGGCCCGGTCACGCTGGATCCCGGCCGCCGCCAGGTCCACGTGCACGGCGAGCTCCTGAGCCTCACCCCGACCGAGTTCGACCTGCTCGGGCATCTCCTCGGTCGCCCGGGCCGGGTGTTCACGCGGGAAGAGTTGCTCGCGAGCGTCTGGGGCTACGCTTCCGCGGCCGGGACGCGTACGGTCGATGTCCATGTCGCCCAGGTGCGCGCGAAACTCGGCGGGGCGGCGTCGTTGATCCGTACCGTGCGCGGCGTCGGTTACACCGCCGATGCGTGACTTCTTCCGCACCCTGACCGGCCGCGTCGTGCTGGTCACGGCCGCGACCGCGGTGGTCGCCGTGATCGTGACGGCGCTGGTCGCGGTGCCGGTCGCGATCCGCTCGGTGAACACCCAGATCCGCGCCGAGCTCGTCGAGCAGAGCAAGATCGCCGTGGAGCTGCTGACCACCGAGAAGCAGGCCGCCCGCGAGCGGATCGTCATGGACCTGCGCGGCGAGGACGTCGAGGTCTATCTCGTACGCCGGGGCCAGGTCGACCGGTCCGGCCTGCCGCCGCGGGTGGTGCAGCAGGTCGCCGCCGGCCTGCAGGTCAACACCCGGTCCCCGGTCGACGGCCGCCCCTCGTTCATCGTCGGCCAGCCGCTGAGCGGGCAGCGCAGCGGCGTCATCCTCACCCGCCCGGTCGCCACCGGGACGGCCGGGCGCGTACTCGGCAGCATCTGGATCGCGATGCTCGCCGGTCTCGCCGGCGGCATCCTGGCCGGCGCACTGCTGGCGCGCTTCATCGCGCGCCCGATCCGGCTGGCCGCCGGCGCGGCCGCCCATCTCACCGCCGGCGACAGGTCGGTGCGCATCCCGCGGCGCGGTCCGGCCGAGGCCGCCGACCTCGCCGACGCGATCAACCAGCTCGCTACCGCATTGCAGATCAGCGAGGGACGTGAGCGGGACTTCCTCTTGTCGGTCTCGCATGAGCTCCGCACGCCATTGGCCACCATTCGGGGGTACGCGGAGGCCTTGGCGGACGGCGTCGTGGCCGAGGACGGCGCCGTCAAGGCCGGAGCGACGATGCTGGCCGAGGCCGACCGCCTGGACCGCCTCATCTCCGACCTGCTGGTGCTGTCCCGACTGGAGGCCGCCGACCTGCCGCTCGACGTGGTCCCGGTCGACGTCGTCGAGCTGGTGCGCGCGGCGGCGGACGCGTGGGCGGCCCGCTGCGCCCCCGACGGGCCGCTCTTGCGGGTGCAGTTGCCCACGACGCCGCTCGTGGTCGAGACCGATCCCGGCCGGATCCGGCAGGTGATCGACGGCCTGTGCGAGAACGCGCTGCGGGTCGTGCCGGCCGGCGCGCCGCTGGTGCTGGCCGTGCACGCCGCCGAGCACGCCGCGGTCATCGAGGTGCGCGACGGCGGACCGGGCTTCACCGACGACGACCTGCGGGTGGCGTTCGAGCGCGGCGCGCTGAACCGCCGTTACCGGGGCATCCGCAAGGTCGGCAGCGGGCTCGGCCTGGCTCTGGCCGCCCGGCTGGTGGCCCGGCTCGGCGGCCGGATCAGCGCCGGGCACGCGCCCGAGGGCGGCGCGATGTTCACGGTGGAACTTCCTTACCCTTCCCGAACATTGCCCTGACCCGAGCTTTGTGTGCAGGCGGCAGCATTCCCGCCATGAGACGAACCCTTCTGGCCCTCGGCATCACCGGCTTGGTCTCCGTCGCTCTCGCCGGTTGCGGGGCATCCTCTCCGGCCGTCTCCGCCGACGTCGCGGACGAGGCGATCGCGCTGCAGCAGGTCGGCTTCGACACCGGCCTGGCCGACAACCCGTCGCCGAGCGCCTCCGACGGCACCGGCGACGCCCCGCGCAAGCAGCTGCGCAAGTACCTGCGCCGGAACACCCTGCACGGCGAGGTCACGATCCAGACCAAGAAGCAGGGCGCGAAGACGATCGTCGTCCAGCGTGGGCAGGTCACGGCCGTCGCCGGCGACAGGCTCACCGTCAAGTCGACCGACGGCTTCACCCTGACCTGGGCGTACGGCGACAAGCTGCGCATCGTGCAGGACAAGAAGACGGTCGAGAAGTCGGCGCTGAAGACCGGCGAGGAGATCGGCGTCGCCGGCACCAGGGACGGCGACGTGACCAGCGCCCGCCTGATCGCCGTCAAGTAGGGGGCACGGCCGAGGCCCGTCTCCCCCGGGACGGGCCTCGGCGTACCAGTAATGCCTACTGCAGGAACTCGCCCAGCGGGCTGAGCAGCAACTTGCCCAGGTCGGACGCGATCCGGTCGAGGTGGGCGCGCTCCTTGTCGGTGGCCGACATGTCATGCCGCATGCCCCACAGTTTCTGGGCGTTGCGCCAGGCGACGTTGCGCGTGTAATCCACCGCCTCGCCCTGCCACCAGTCGTCGAGGCGGCCGTTCATCGTGTCGATGAGCAGCTGCCACTTGTCGAGGTAGCCCCGGCGCAGGCCCGGGATGGCCTCCGCGAAGATCTCGTTGATCTGCAGGTAGTCGTGGTGCTGGTCGCTGTCGTCTATCGGGTCGGAGCCCAGGTGGTCGAACGTGGTCACCAGCGCGAACGGCAGGTCGAAGTTGATGTGCGCGTTCACCCCGGCGCAGGCGGCCGGCAGCGGGCGGCAGTCGGGGCCGGGTATTCGCTGGAACAGCCCGGCCCAGACGCGCGGGCAGCGCGGACTCTCGTCCGGCCCGGCCCAGGCGCGCAGGGCGTCGAAGTATCGGGCCGCGAACTCGACGTCCAGCCGGGAGAGGAACGCGGGGTCGGCGAACTTACCGCCGTACAGGCGTTCCAGCACGCTCTCGGTGATCGTCAAGTACAGCTTGTTGAAGTCGCAGAGCGGGTTCTCCTGCAGCAGCGGTGGTACGCGGCCGAGGATGTCCTGCAGCTTCGTCAGCTGATCGACCACGGCGGGCACGTCGTCGGGGTGCGACTGCAGCAGGTCGGACATCTCCTGCCGCACCGGGCCCCAGACCGACTGAGTCATCGGTTCCTCCAGGCGCATCTTCACTCGGAGGGCCCCCAGCACCGCCCGGCGACGGTAGCCGCCGGGCGGTGCTCCCCCGTACGGGAAGCCTTGCACCGGTGGCCTACGTAGGGATCGGTAGAACGACGTATTCCGCGTACGCAGATAACGAAAAGGTCACGCCGCGGTCAGGTAGACCCGGCTCGCCTGCACCCGCGTACGTACCTGGAGCTTGTCGAAGATGTGTCCGACGTGCACGCCGACCGTGCGCTCGCTGATGAACAGCCGCTCGCCGATCTCCCGGTTGGTCAGACCCTCGGCGACCGCGGCCAGCACCTCGCGCTCGCGCTGGGTCAGCACGGACAGGCCGTCGTCCTCGCCGGGCACGGTCATCTCGACCGTGTCGATGTCGTCGGCGAGCTGGACGCGGAACCGCTGCGCGGTCGAGACGATCTCGGCGGTGAGGGGCCGGGCGCCCATCGCGGTCGTGGTCGCGTACGCCTCCCGGAGCGCGAGCACCGCGGCGGGCTTGCGGGACTTGCGGGTGAGCGCGGCCTCGGCCCGGCGCAGGCGGGCGTACGCGGCGGGATAGGGCTGGTTGCGGCGGTCCCAGGCGGTCGCGGCACGCTGCCAGGGGTCGGGGTCGTGCCGCTCCTCGACCCGGCTGATCTCGGCGTTGCAGAGGTCGATGTACCCGTCGATGACCGCGCGCACCGGGGTCGCGGCGCGGCCCACGCCCTCGGCCATCCGGCCGACGACCGTCTTGAGCCGGCGGATGGCGCCCGGGTCGACCGGCTCGCCGGCCGCGCGCGCCTCGGCCTCGGCCCGCAGGCCGTGCCAGGCCAGCACGCCGAGCAGCACGAGGTCGTCGGAGCGGGTCTCGGTGAGTCCACGCTGGACCGCGGCGCGGGCCTGGGCGTGCCGGCCCTGCCACATCGCGAGGCCGGCGCGCAGGGTCAGCATCGGCAGCACGTGCCGCGCGCCGCCGCCGGCCAGCAGCGTGGCCACGGCGTCGAGGTCGCGCTGGGCGGCGTCGACGTCGCCGAAACCCACCCAGAGGCGGCAGCGGGCCAGCAGCAGCTCGACCGCGTCGGCGCCGGACGGCCGGTGCCGCATGGCCGTCTCGAGCACGGCGTCGGCCTCGGCCCACTGGCCGATCCGGAACAGGCCGTTGCCGGCGATCGCGAGCAGCCGGGTCTGATACGTACGTCCGGCGCCCAGCGAGGCCAGCCGTTCCGCGCCCCGGCGGGCGACCAGAACGCCCTCCTCGGGGCTGTTGAGCGGCCCGGCCAGCAGCTCGGCGAGGTGCAGATAGGCCACCCCGAGGTCGTCCGGGTGACCGGAGCGCTCGGCGATCTCGACCGCGTGCCGGATCACGGCGAGCCCGGCGTCGGGGTCCTCGCGGAACGCCGAGCTGAAGCCGAGCGCGGCGCTGGCGCGTACGAGATCTCGGGTGGAGCCGTTGCCGGCGGCCTGGTCGAGCGCCTCGGTCGCCCGCGCGTACGCGTCCGCGTAGCGGCCCAGATGCAGCAGCAGCTCGGCGAGGTTGGCCGCCGCCGAGACCCGCTGCTGCGGCGTGCAGTCGGGGGAGCGCAGGGCCAGTTCGTACTCCACCTCGGCGGTCGCCGACCGGCCCGCGGCGGCCAGGTACCGGGCGCGGAGCAGGTGCAGGGCGCACTCCGACGGCGCGTCGGGCCGCCGGGCCAGCTCGGAAAGCCGGTCGAGGGCACGCTGGTGCTCGCCGCACTGGTGCGCCGTCTCGGCCGCGTGCGCCAGCAGCTCGGTGCGTTCCGGTGCGCTTTCCGTCGTCAGGTCGAGGGCCAGGGACCAGTAGCGATGCGCCTCGGTGAACCCGTACAACTTCTCGGCGCTTCTCGCCGCCGCGACCACCGACGGCAGTGCGCGAGCCGGCTCGCCCGCCTTCTGCCAGTGATGGGCGAGACGGGCGTGATCGACAGTGCCGGCCGCCTCCATCGCCTCCGCGTAGCGGCGGTGCAGCGCCGCGGCCTCGGCCGGCAGCACCTCGGTCTCGAGGATCTCGGCGACCAGGCGGTGGCGCAGGCGGTAGCCGTCGGCGGCGCTGGCCACGAACCGGTGGGCCACGGCGGCCCGGATCGCCTCGAGCAGCTCGTCCTCGGCCAGCTTGGTGACCTTGGCCAGGATCGTGTGGTCGACCGGCTCGACACCGGCCGCGATCGCGTGGACCACGGCGTGCGCGTGCGGCGGCAGCTCGTCCACCCGGGACAGGAAGATCTCGCGCAGCGTGTCGGACAGCTCCACCCGGCCGTCGCGCAGGTCGCGGGCCAGCTCCTCGACCACGAACGGGTTACCGCCGGAGCGCTTGTAGACGCGGTCGGAGTCCTCCGGCTCGATGCCGTCGCCGGCGATCGCGTTGACCAGCTCGGACGTCTGCTCGCGGTCGAGCGGGGCGAGGTCGACGACCTTCACCGAGCGCAGCCGGCGCAGCTCGGCCAGCACGCGGCGCAGCGGGTGGGCGCCGTGCAGCGCCTCGGCACGCACCGCGGCCAGCACCGACAGGCGGATGCCGCCGAGACCGGCGAGCAGGTAGAGCAGCAGCTGGCGGGTGCTACGGTCGGCCCACTGCAGGTCGTCGAGGACCAGTAGGAGGTGCTTGTCGCCGGCCACGGTGCGCAGCTCGCGGGAGACGCGGTCGAGCAGCGCGTCGGCGCCGGCCGTCTGGTCCCACTGCTGAAGATCCGGCTCATACTGCCGCAAGGCCTGAAGAACGGGGTGCAAAGGGGACGCATCGCCGATGTCGAGGCAGGTCCCGGACAGCACGGAGTAACCCGCGTCACCCATCGCGCGGGCGGTCTCGCGCAGCAGTCGGCTCTTGCCGACGCCGCTCTCGCCGGTGACGAACACCGCGGACGTGCCACCCGGGCCGACGTTGCGCAGGTCGGACTGGACATCGGCAAGCGTGTCGGTGCGCCCGACAAGCGGACCGTCGTCCCCCTCGTCGCTGGCCATGCTGGGCAGCCTAATGCGAATCGACCTAGCACGTTGTCGTCGGTTCGGTCTGTTCTGCGTCACAAAAATGACGGGAGCCCCGGCTGTCAGAGATACGTCGTTCTGACGATCCAGAAGTGGACGGCGGCTGGCACCGTTCTCCCCGGGGCAAGTGATCTGGGGGAGTGAAGACATGACCGCAATCGCTATGGCGGAGCAGGAGCGGCGTCAGACCGTCACGGTTTTGTTCATCGACATCGTGGGCTACACCTCGCTCACGGATGATCTTGACTGTGCGGTGGTCCGCGCGTTGCAGCGGGACTACTTCTCGACGGTGTGCGATGTGGTGCGCACCGCGGGCGGGGTTGTCGAGAAGTACGTGGGGGACGCGGTCATGGCGGTGTTCGGCACCGGGCCCGGGGGATTCGGGCCGGAGGCGGCCGCTTCGGCGGTACGGGCGGGCCTGTCGGTCCAGGAGGCGTTGAGGGGGCAGCTCCTGGCCGGCAGGTTCGCGGTACGTACCCGGGTCGGGCTCGCGACCGGCGATGTGATCGTCGATGTCGTGGCCGCCCGGGAGTTCGGGCACGGGATGGTCAGCGGCAGCGTGGTGTCGACCGCCGCGCGGCTGCAGGCGTACGCGCCGCACGACACCGTCGTGGTGTGCGCGTCGACCCAGGCGGTCACCGATGAGCTGATCGCCTACCAGGAGCTGCCGCCGGTGCGGGTGGCCGGCAAGCCGTACCCGCTCGATCTGTGGCGCGCGCTGCAGCCGCAGCGGGTCCCGGCCGGGGGACAGCTCTGCGGGGTGGGCGCCGAGTAGGGGCACTCGGCGTCCACCCTTCAGAAGGGTGTCGTGGCTCACCACCTGGGGTATACGCGGCTATTATCCGGGATCTTCGTGACGGCCCCTCGGCTCGGTGCCGAAGAACTGTCGGAGGGTCCCGGTAGGCTCGCCGCGAATTGACCACACCTAGGGCCGATGGGAAGTGCCACCTCGTGACCGCGGAAATCCTGTACGGGGCTGACGACCTCACGCACCTCGAGGGGCTTGACGCCGTCCGGAAACGCCCGGGCATGTACATCGGCTCCACCGACAGCCGCGGCGTCAACCACCTGGCCAACGAGATCATCGACAACTCCACCGACGAGGGCGTCGCCGGCCACGCCACCAAGGTGGCCGTGATCCTGCACGCCGATGGCTCGGTCCAGGTCGACGACGACGGCCGTGGCATCCCCACCGACATCAACGCCAAGTCCGGCCTCAACGGCGTCGAGCTCGTGCTCACCCGCCTGCACGCCGGCGGCAAGTTCGGCGGCTCCGGCTACAAGACCTCCGGCGGCCTGCACGGCGTCGGCGCCTCCGCGGTCAACGCGCTGTCGCTGCGCTTCGACGTGACCATCAAGCGCGACGGCAAGGTCCACGAGATCTCCTTCCACCGCGGCGCTCCCGGTGCCTTCGACGGCCCCGGCCCGGCGGCACGCTTTCATCCCGAGTCGGGCCTGCGCGTCGTCCGCAAGATGAAACGCGGCGAGCCCGGCGGCACGTCCATCCGGTACTGGTACGACGCCCGCTACTTCGAGACCGGCGCCCGGCTCGACGCCGAGTCCGTCCGGGCCAAGCTGCGCAACACGGCGTTCCTGGTCCCCGGCGTGATGTACACACTGCGCGACGAGACGGCCGAGGAACCGGTCACCGAGACCTTCCACTTCCCGCGCGGCCTCACCGACATGGTCGAGTTCCTCACCCACGCGGGCGACAAGCCCGTCTCCGGCATCCTCATGGTCACCGGCGAGGGGACGTACAAGGAGAACGCCGCCGACGCCAACGGCGTCATGCAGTCGAACGTCGAGCGCCGCGCCGAGATCGAGATCGCGTTCCGCTGGGGCACCGGGTACGACCGCACGATCGAGTGCTTCACCAACACGATCCGCAACATGCACGGCGGCACCCACCGCAAGGGCTTCGAGCGGGCCCTGGTGCGGTCGCTCACCGAGGCGATCCGCAACACGCGCGGCCTGCTGCGCCCCAAGGAAGACCCGCCGGTCCTCGACGACCTGCTCGAGGGCATGACCGCGGTCATCCACGTCCGGGTGCCCGAGCCGCAGTTCACCTCGCAGACGAAAGACGAGCTGTCCACGGCCGGCATCACCCGGGTGGTCCAGGCGCTGGTCGAGGCCTACGTCAAGGAGTGGGTCGACGGCCGCCGCACCAAGACCGAGGCCCGCACCGTCCTGCAAAAGGTGGTCGACGCCGCCCGCGTGCGCCTGACGCAGAAGCAGCAGAAAGACGCCGCCCGCCGCAAGACCGCGCTCGAGGGCGCCTCGATGCCGCCCAAGCTGGTCGACTGCCGCGCCACCGGCATCGCCCGCTCCGAGCTCTACATCGTCGAGGGCGACAGCGCGCTCGGCACGGCCCGCATGGCCCGCAGCTCGGAATATCAAGCGCTGCTGCCCATCCGCGGCAAGATCCTCAACGTGCAGAAGGCGTCCCTCCAGCAGGTGCTCGACAACGCCGAGTGCTCGGCGATCGTGCAGGTGCTCGGCGCCGGCTCCGGCCGCACCTTCGAGCTGAGCGCGCTGCGCTACGGCCGCATCATGATCATGGCGGACGCCGACGTCGACGGCTCGCACATCCGCACCCTGCTGATCACCCTCTTCGCGAAATACATGCGACCGGTGATCGAGGAGGGCCGGCTCTTCGCCGCCATGCCGCCGCTGCACAAGGTGGTGACCAAGGGGCGCAACTCCGAGACCATCTATACGTATACGCAGCAGGAGATGGAAACCACCGTCGCCCGCTTCGAGCGCGGCGGCAGATCGGTGCAGAAACCGGTGCCCCGGTTCAAGGGCCTCGGCGAGATGGACGCCGACGAGCTGTGGGAAACCACGATGAACCCGGCCACCCGCACCGTCCGGCGCATCACGCTCGACGACGCCGAACGCGCCGAGGCCACCCTCGAGCTGCTGATGGGCGAGCGGGTCGAGCCGCGGAAGAACTGGCTGATCGAGGCGGCGGGCCGCATCGACCAAGAGACGATCGACGCCTGAGAGGTCGCAGCTTCATGGCACGCCGTAAGAACACCGAAAGCCGCGTCGACCTGTCCGCGTTCGACCAGGCCGGCGCCCGCGTCATCGACAACCCGCTGACGACGGAGGTCGAGGACTCGTACCTCGAGTACGCGTACTCGGTCATCCACTCCCGCGCGTTGCCCGACGCCCGCGACGGCCTCAAGCCCGTCCACCGCCGCATCCTCTGGTCGATGTCCGAGCAGGGCCACCGCCCCGAACGGGCATATGTGAAATCTGCCCGAGTTGTCGGCGACGTCATGGGCAAATACCATCCTCACGGCGATGTCGCCATTTATGACGCTCTAGTCCGTTTGGCCCAGGATTTCTCGCTGAATGCCCCTTTAATTGACGGGCACGGCAATTTTGGTAGCCCGGACGATGGACCGGCAGCGGCGCGTTACACCGAAGCAAGGATGTCGCGCGAGGCGATGTTGCTGGTCGGGGAGCTCGGCGAGGGCACGGTCGACTTCAAGCCGACCTACGACGGCGACGACGTCGAGCCCAAGGTGTTGCCGGCCGCCTTCCCCAACCTGCTGGTCAACGGCACGTCCGGCATCGCGGTCGGCATGGCGACGAACATGATCCCGCACAACCTCGGCGAGGTCGTGGCGGCCGCCCGGCACCTGATCACCAAGCCGGAGGCCGACCTCGACGAGATCATGCGGTTCGTGCCCGGGCCCGACCTGCCCACCGGCGGCCAGTTGCTCGGGCTCGACGAGGTGCGCCGCGCCTATGAGACCGGTCGTGGCGTGGTGCGCATGCGGGCGCGGGCGCAGACCGGGCCGCTCGAGGGCGGTCGCGGCCGGCAGGCGATCACGGTGACCGAGCTGCCCTACGGCGTCGGCACCGAGAAGATCATCGAGGCGATCACCGACGAGGTGAAGGGCAAGCCGATCACCACCGGCCCCAAGCGCGGGCAGCGGCAGGCGGCCCGGCTGCAGGGCATCGCCGACGTGAAGGACCTCACCGACCGTGAGCACGGCATCCGCCTGGTGATCGAGTGCAAGGTCGGCGTCAACCCGCAGGCCCTGCTGGCCGACCTCTACCGGCTGACCCCGCTGGAGTCGTCGTTCGGCATCAACAACCTGGTGCTGGTCGACGGGCAGCCGCAGACGCTCGGGCTCAAGGCGCTGCTGGAGGTGTTCGTCCAGCACCGGTACGACGTCGTCACCCGGCGCACGCAGTTCCGCCGCACCAAGCGCGCGGACCGCCTGCATCTGGTCGACGGCCTGCTCATCGCTCTGATCGACATCGACCGGGTGGTCGCGATCATCCGGGGCAGCGACGACGCGGCCGCCGCCAAGGCGTCGCTGATGAGCGAGTTCAGCCTGTCCGACATCCAGGCGACGTACATTCTGGACACCCCGCTGCGGCGGCTCACGCGTTTCGATCGCATCGAGCTCGAGACCGAGCAGGAACGCCTGCGCGAGGAGATCGCCGAGCTCTCCCGCATCCTCGACAACGAGGACGTGCTCAAGCAGGTCGTCTCCGACGAGCTGGCCGAGGTGGCGCGCGATTTCGGCGCGGCCCGCCGCACCACGCTGATCGACGGCGACCTCAAGGAGGTGCTCGCCGCCTCGGCTCCGGCCGGCCCGCTCGAGGTGGCCGACGACCCCTGCCAGGTGATCCTCTCCGCGACGGGCCTGATCGCCCGCACCGCCGCCGAGAGCGAGGAGGCCACCGAGGCCCGCCGCCGCTCCGGCCGCGTCAAGCACGACGCGGTCCGCGCCGTCATCCACTCCACGGCCCGAGGCCGCATCCTGCTGGTCACCAGCCGCGGCCGCGCGTTCAAGACCGACGTGCTCCCGCTGCCGGTCCTCCCCGAGCAGTCCGGCACGGTGTCGGTGCGCGGCGGCATGTCCGCCTCCGAGCTTGTGCCGCTCGAGCCCGGTGAGCGCGTCGTCGGCCTGGCCCCGCTGACCGACGGCACGCCCGGCATCGCCATGGGCACCCGCCAGGGCATCGTCAAGGTCTGCGCTCCCGAGTGGCCGGTGCGCTCCGACGAGTTCGAGGTCATCACGCTCAAGGACGGCGACGAGGTCCTTCAGGCGACCTGGCTGGCCGACGGCAACGAGTCCCTGGTCTTCGTCACCTCGGACGCCTCGCTGCTCCGCTTCCCGGCCAAGCTCGTCCGCCCGCAGGGCCTCAAGGGCGGCGGCATGGCCGGCGTCAGCCTGGCCGCCGACGCCGAGGTCATCTCCTTCAACGTCGTGGTCACCGCCGACACCGAGCACGGCGAGCCCATGGTCGTCACCTCCACCGGCACCCAGGTGAAGGTCACCCCGTTCGCGCAGTACCCGGCGAAGGGCCGTGCCACCGGCGGCGTCCGGGCCCAGCGCTTCCTCAAGGGCGAGTCCCGCCTGGCCGTCGCCTGGGTCGGCCCTCGCCCTGTGGGCGCCAGCAACACCGGCGACCCGGTCGACCTCCCCGACACCGACACCAGGCGGGACGGCTCCGGCGCCGCGGTCATCATGGGCCCCCAGATCGTGGGACACCTCATCGAGCGCGGCTGACCATTCCCTTCAGCGGTACGCGACGAGGGGCCCCCAGCCGCAGAAAACGCGAACCCCGCCTCCGGCGGCTGCCGCACGCGAGCCGAGCGGCCCTCCAGGCCGTAGCGCGCCCCTCGCGTGAGGCGGTGGCTAGGTGCTGGGGACGTCGACCTCGATCTCGTCGCCCAGTGTGAAGCCGGCGCACAGCTCCAGCTCGTCGCCGCTCCAGAAGCGGCCGGGGTCATACCAGTTGGGCTGGCGGCCGCGGGGGAGCAGGCCCATGTCCTCGTAGGTGACCGCTACGACCTCGGCGCAGTAGGCCGTTTCGAGGCTGGCGTCGTCTTGGTCAGGCGAGGGGGTGCGCTGCCATTTGCGGGGGCGGATCTGGGGGACTCGGCCGCGCACCCAGCGCCAGGCCAGCTGGGCCGAGGACGGGAAGGGGGTGCCGTCCAGGCGGGCCACCGTTTTCAGGGCCTTGTCCTCCATCGGCCTCGTCACGCCGGGGTCCAGCTGGCGCAGCCAGCCTCGCTGGCCGTAACGGTGGGCCCAGACCGTGACCGCGTCGCGGAGGTCGTGCAGCTGGACGCCGCGCTGGAAGGTGCCGGACCAGAGGTCGGGCAGGGACTTGCCCAGTTCGGCGTGCCACATCAGGGGTGGCATGTCCTCGATGACCAGGGACATGCCGACGTGGTTCACCGGGCTGTTGGTCAGGGTCTGGATGGCACGGTCGGGGCCGGAGCGGCCGCGGAAGATCCAGATGTCACCCGTGCGCGTCAGGTCTAGGGCCTGATCGAGACTGATAGCGGCGTCCACGTGTCTATCCTCGGATGATGCGTTGGTGGAAAGTAGTGGGCTTGGCCGGATTGGCGGGAGTCGCGGCCACCGGGGTGGTCGTGGCGCGGGCGGAGCGCAAGCGTAGGGCGTACACGCCGGACGAGGTGCGTAACCGGCTGCACCAGCGGCTCAGCGAGGCGGCCGCCGACCCGGAGGCGGACGTCAGAGCCGGCTCAGACGACATCAGTGTCGCGGAGTAGGGACCAGAGGCCGGCGCCGTCGGGCGCGGAGAACCAGGTCTTGCCCCCGGAGCCGACCGCTTCGGGGCTGCCGGCCGGGCCGGGGACCGCGCCGGCCAGCACCGCCTGGGTGGGCGACAGGCGGCGGATCGCCACGGCCGCCACATTTTCCGGGTGGGCGTGCGCGAACTCGGAGTAGATCTCCTGGTCGTGCTGGCCGTCGTCGCCGATGAGCAGCCACTTGATCTGCGGGAACTCGCTGGCCAGGCGGCGCAGCGTGGTGCGTTTGTGTTCCTGGCCGCTGCGGAACCAGCGGTCGGGCGTGGGACCCCAGTCGGTGAGCAGCAGGGGACCGGCGGGGTACAGGTGGCGGGAGAGGAACCGGGTGAGCGTGGGAGCGACGTTCCACGCGCCGGTCGACAGGTAGAACACCGGGGCGCCCGAGTTGGCCGTGACCAGCCGCTCGTAGAGGACCGCCATGCCGGGGACGGCCATCCGGGCGTGCTCGTCGAGGACGAACGTGTTCCACGCGGCGAGCAGCGGGCGGGGCAGCGCGGTCACCATGACCGTGTCGTCGATGTCGGAGATGAGGCCGAACCGGCAACTCGGGTCAACGACCCGGATCGGGGCCTCGGCCGGATCGGCGCCGTCGGTGGACAGCCGAGCCTTGGCCCAGCCGGGCTCGAGGTCGCCCTTGACCCGGCAGTCGACGTACCCGCTGCGGTCGGTGCGGGTCTCGGTGACGGTGTCGCCGATCTGGATGCGGACGACCGTGTTGTTGACCGGGGAGGTCATGAAGCTGCGCCAGCCGCGCACCTTTTCGATCCGCCGGTTTTTGTCGTGACCGCGGGTGAGCACGACGCGGGCCATCACGCGCGCCCAGCCGGGGGCGCCATAGCCCGTGTACGCCGTGATGACCGGGCGCCAGCCACGGTTGCGCAACCGGCGCTCGACGATCTCATGGAGGGCATCCTCCACCACCGCGGCACGGTGCATCCGGACCGCGGGCGGGGAGGCACCCGCCGGAGTCTGCGTCACGCTGGCCCCCTAACCGTCGAAGGTGCGGCGGTCATCCCGTGCGGTTACCGTACCCGCCCGGTACGACACTCGTTGAGTAATGGGAGGTCAGTCCATTCAGGACTTTCACGCCGCCGCCGGTAGCTCGGCCGTGGTCCACTGGTCGGCCCACCATTGTTCATCGACGGCCGGTTGCCCGGCGCCCGCGCGCGTGATGGCGGCCGCCGCCTCGGCCCGCAGGCAGCGCAGCGCCTCGGCCGCCGATTCGGCCTCCTGCCAGGCCGTCCGCTCCTTCGCGAGGGCCTTCTGGTACTCGCCGGAACGGTGGTCGCGGATCGCTCGCTTCAGCGCCGACTCCTGCACCACCGGGTGCAGTCGCGGGTTCCAGCCGCGGTGCGCGAAGACGTCGTTCAGCTGAGCGATGGAGATCTCCCGATTGCGGCAGGCCGCGCTCGCAGCGTGATGAAGGTAACGCTGACGCTCCGCATTCTCGCCCGGCTTGCGGCGCCGGCTCATCAGCGGATAGGCGCACGCCTTCGCGGCCTGCCGGGCGATCGTGTCGGCGGCGTCGAAGGCGAGCCAGGCCGCGTCGAGCTCCTGCTGCGCGGCGACCCAGTCGGCACGACGGCGCGCGGCGGTGGCGGCGGCCCGGTTGGCCGCGACGGAGACCTCGCCGGCGTAGCGGCGGGCGTCCGCGTCGGCCTCGGGGTCGGCCGGAGCGGCCGCGGCCGAGCTGGTGCGGCGAGCGAGCAGGCCACCGAGCAGGAACACACCGAGCAGCATGAGAACCCAGATCGCGGCGGCTTGCGGGACGGAGACGAAAAAGCTTTGCAGGGCGGTTTCCACGGAACACCTCACTGGGAGACGCGGCCTTTGCGGGGTTTGCGCTTCAGTGACGCGCCTTGCGGCACGCGGCGGAGACCCATTTGCCCGTACGCGTCGACGGGGTCGAAGCCTTCCGCAGCCGCGCGAGGAGCCTCCTCATCCGGCTCATCCGGCGGAGGTGACTCCCGCTTGCGGCGGGCAGCCGGGGATCGTCAGGCCGGCGGCGGTGCGCGCTCCCCGCGGACGCCGGGCCAGAGCCCGATCAGAACCGCAGCGAGCGACCCGGCGACCAGAAGCGGCGCTTCCTGGGAAACGACGGTCGCGGTCTCGGCGCGTACGGGAAAAGTGGCGGAAGGGGAATCGCTCAGAGTGACCGGCGGGGTTTGGGCCTCACCCACCGTGATCGAACTGCTTACCGCGATCGGGGCCGGCGGCGGGGGATCGGCGGCGAACGCCGGGGCCGTGAAGGCCAGCGCGAGCATCGCCAGGCCGGCGAGAAAACGCAGCAGGCGGCGGCCGTCCCAGTCCCGGGGGAGCACGCGCGCCACAGCAGTCACGGGATCAACCTACCGTTTCCGCCCGCAACGCGCAGGGAACGACCCGGTTGTGGTGATGTGAGAGAGTCCACCGGACGAGGGACCATTGTGGGGTGGACCTTCAGGTGGTGGAGCAGGTGGCGACCCTCGGCGAGTGGATCTCCGAGGGCGGCGTGGTGGTGCTGAGCGGCGCGGGACTGTCGACCGACTCGGGAATTCCGGACTATCGCGGGCCTTCCGGCTCGGCGCGGCGCAGCACGCCGATGACCTACCAGGCCTTCACCCGTGATCCGATCGCGCGGCGCCGGTACTGGGCGCGCAGCCATCTCGGCTGGCGCACAATCGGGCAGGCTCGCCCGAACGAGGGTCACCAGGCCGTGGCGCGGCTGCAGGAGCAGGGCGCGCTCGACGGAATAGTCACGCAGAACGTGGACGGGCTGCACCAGGCGGCCGGCGCCCGCGACGTGGTGGAGCTGCACGGCAACCTGGCCCGGATCACCTGCCTGGCCTGCGGCGCACTGACCCCCCGCGAGGAGCTCGGCGACCGGCTCGACGCGGCCAATCCGGCCTTCGCGGGGGTGGCGGTCGCGTTCAACGCCGACGGCGACGCCGAGCTGGCGGAAGAGTCGCTGGACGGATTTACCCTGGTGGATTGCCTGGACTGCGGCGGGATGCTCAAGCCGGACGTCGTCTACTTCGGTGAGACGGTGCCGCCGGAACGGGTCGCGCGCAGCTTCGAGCTGGTGGAAAGTGCCCGCACGCTGCTGGTTCTCGGCTCGTCCCTGACCGTGATGTCGGGCCGGCGGTTCGTGCTGCGGGCCGCGAAGCACGGGATTCGAGTGGCGATCGTCAATCGCGGGGTCACGCGCGGGGAGCCGTACGCAAGCCTCGTCATCGATGCCCCATTGGGCATCGTGCTTCCCCATCTGGCCTCCGTGCCGACCGGATAAATCCGGCTTTGTCGGGTCGGTTTCGGGGAGGTTACCGTCTCGATACACAAATAAAGTTTGTTTCTCATTGACGTGACCGGGGCCACTGTCGTTAACTGCCGGAACCGGTACCGAAACCGGTTCCGAAACGAGCGAGCAACATCGCCAGCGCGCGTCGGAAACGCGCCGCGCGTGGGCGAGAATTGCCTGCATGCAGACAGGAGGACCGGGACCAGTGCCGATCACCATCGCCGACGTGGCCGCCCGGGCGAAGGTCAGCAAGACGACCGTGTCTCGCGTGCTCAACGGCAAGGGTGAGCTCGACGAGTCGACCGCCGCGCGGGTCCGGGCGGTGATCGACGAGCTCGGGTACGTCCCGAGCTCCCGCGCCGTCGGGCTGGCCCGGGGCCGCACCCGGGTGGTGGCCATGCTCGTGCCGTCGCTGACCTGGCCGTGGATCGGCGAGGTGATCCAGGGCGCGGTCGACGTGCTGGAGACCGAGCGGTACGGCCTGCTGCTGTTCACCTGCAACCGCGGCGAGGAGTCGATGCGCCAGTTCGGCGCCCAGGTCTCCGCGAAGTCGTTCGACGGCCTGCTGGTCATCGAGCCCGAGGGCACCCTCGACTACATCGCCACGCTGCACCGCCGCGGCCTGCCCGTGGTACTCATCGACGACCGCGACCAGAGCACGGGCGAGATCCCGAGCGTCACCACCACCAACCACGACGGCGCCGGATCGGCCGCCCGCCACCTGCTCGAGATCGGCCGGCGCGCCCCGCTGGTGATCACCGGTCCCGAGCGGTTCGGCTGCACCGTCCAGCGCTCGGCCGGCTTCGCCTCGGTCTTCGCCGACGCCGGTCTCGCCATCCCGCCCGGGCGGGTCTCACTCGGCGACTTCACGGTGGACTGCGGCGCCGACGCCGTGCACACCGCGTTCGCCGCGGGGATCGAGTTCGACTCGGTCTTCGCCCACAACGACCTCTCCGCGCTCGGCGCGATGCAGGCGCTGCTCGACAGTGGGCGCCGCACCCCGCAGGACGTGGCGGTGGTCGGCTTCGACGACATCCCGACCGCGGCGCACACCCAGCCGCCGCTCTCCACAGTGCACCAACCGCTGAGAGAGATGGGCGAGGCCGCGGCACGCACGCTGCTCGCCCACTTCGAGGGCACACCCCTGCCCACGGAACCGACCGTCATTCCCACGTCGTTCGTGACCCGCGGCTCCACAGTCGCCTGACCCCATAGCCAAAAATCCGTCGTCGCGCCCCGACGACTGGCACCGCACCACCACACCGCGAGATCGGGACGCCGGCCCGCCAGGCCGGCGCCGCGATCCCGTACGCCCTCGGGCACCCCTCTTCACCCATTTCAGAGGAGCATTTGCGATGCAGAGAAGGAAACTGTTCGCGGTCGCCCTGGCGGGCGCGCTCGCCACGGGCGGTCTCGCCGCGTGCGGTGACTCGCCGAACGCCAACAAGGACAGCGCGAACAAGACGTCGGTCGACTACCTGAAAATCGGCATGCCGAACGGCACGCAGACCGAGAACCACAACCCCTTCGCGGGTACGTCGTCGGCGAACGCTCTGGGCTACAAGTGGATGATCTACGAGCCGCTGACCCAGTGGAACCCGGTCAAGCCGGCCGACCCGGCCAAGCCGTGGCTCGCCAGCGACGTGAAGTGGGCGGCGGACTACAAGTCGGCGGACGTGACGGTGCGGGACAACGCCACCTGGTCGGACGGGCAGAAGCTGACCGCCGACGACGTCGCGTACACCTTCACGCTGATCAAGGGCAACGAGGCGCTCAACCAGTTCGCGATCCCGTACGACGGGATCACGGTCAACGGCAACGTCGTGCACGTGACCTTCAAGTCGCCGCAGTTCGTGAACCAGAACAAGATCATGGCGAACACCCCGATCGTGCCGAAGCACATCTGGGAGAAGATCGCCGACCCGGCCACCGACATCAACAAGAACCCGATCGGCTCGGGCCCGTACACGCTGAAGTCGTTCACCCAGGCCGGCGTCGTGCTGACCGTGCGGGACAGCGGCTACTGGCAGGACCTGCCCAAGGTCAAGGAGCTGCGGTACACGTCCTACGCCGACAACAGCGCGCAGACCACCGCGCTGGCCAACGGCGAGGCGGAGTGGAGCTTCGTCTTCATCCCGAACTACCAGGCCACCTTCGTCTCGAAGGACCCGGCGAACCACAAGATCTGGGCGCCCGGCGTGCTCGGCATCCACGGCCTGTACATCAACACCACGATCAAGCCGTTCGACGACCCGAAGCTGCGCCAGGCGATGAACATGGTCATCAACCGGGCGGACATCTTCAACCAGGCCGAGGCCGGCTACTTCCACCCGCAGATCGACAGCGTGACCGGCCTGCCCGCGGGCGCCGGTGACGCGTTCGTCGCGCCGGAGTACAAGGGCAAGACCCTGACGCCGGACGTGAACGGCGCCAAGGCCCTGCTGCAGGGCGCGGGTTACAAGCTGAACGGCAGCACGCTGACCGACCCGGCCGGCAAGCCGGTCAAGATCACCCTGACCGACCCGGCGCCGTGGTCCGACTACCAGACCACGCTGGAGATCATCAAGACGAACCTGGCCGAGATCGGCATCCAGGCCACCGTCGACAAGGCCAACCAGGACAAGTGGGACCAGAACGTCCAGAAGGGCGACTTCCAGGCCACGATGCGGTGGACGAACGGCGGGGCCACCCCGTACGACATCTACCAGACCGTCATGGACGGCGACATGCTCAAGCCGATCGGCACCGCGGCCCAGCAGGGCAACTTCGGGCGGTTCAAGTCGCCCGAGGCCACCGACGCGCTCAAGGCGTACGCGAACGCCACCAGTGATGCCGACCGCACCACCGCGATGAACAAGATCCAGAAGATCTTCGTGGATCAGGCGCCGATGCTGCCGGTCGGCTCCGACAACGTCGGTGGCGCCTTCAGTACGAAGAACTGGATCGGCTGGCCGAGCGACGCCGACCCGTACGCGGGCATGCAGCCCACCCAGCCGTACGCGCTCGACGTCGTCCTGCACCTCAAGCCCGCCAACTCCTGATCGCCTTACGCCGCTCCCCGCCGGCCGGCGGGGAGCGGCACACCCTCGCAAAGGACGTGGCATGACGTCTCTCCAGGACGCCAAGGCCCCGGCCGACGAGGTGGTGCTGGAAGCGATCGGGCTTACCAAGCACTTCCCCGTCCGCCGGAAAGTGCGTGACCTCTTCACGCGCAAGCACGACGCGGTGCACGCCGTCGACGATGTGCACCTGACCCTCCGGCGCGGCAAGGTGGTCGCGCTCGTCGGCGAGTCCGGCTCGGGCAAGTCCACAGTGGCCCGCGTGCTGGCTCAGCTCTACCCGCGCACCGGCGGCGACATCCAGCTGCACGGGGAATCGACCCGGGTCAAGGCCGGCCGGCAGTTCCGCGGCTACGCCAGCCGGGTCCAGATGATCTTCCAGGATCCGTTCGCCTCGCTGAACCCGGTCCACACGGTCCGCTACCACCTCGCCCGGGCGCTGCGGATCCACCACAACGACGGCGGCGACCTCGAGGCGGCGCTGGCCGAACTGCTCACCCGGGTGAGCCTCACGCCGCCCGAGCGGTACCTCGACAAGTTCCCGCACGAGCTCTCCGGCGGCCAGCGGCAGCGGGTCGCGATCGCCCGCGCCCTCGGCGCCCGGCCCGAGGCGCTGCTCGCCGACGAGCCGGTGTCCATGTTGGACGTCTCGATCCGGCTCGGCGTGCTGAACCTGCTCCGCGACCTCAAGGAACGGCTCAATCTCGCGATCCTCTACATCACCCACGACATCGCGTCGGCCCGCTACTTCGCCGACGAGACCCTGGTCATGTACGCGGGCCGGATGGTCGAGGGCGGCGACAGCGAGTCCGTCACGCAGACGCCCGCGCACCCGTACACCCGGCTGCTGATCGACTCGGCGCCGGACCCGGACCGGCTCACCGGCGACACCGACCCGCTCGAGGAGGACCGGGGCAACGGCGAGCCGCCGAGCCTCATCCACCCGCCGACCGGCTGCCGCTTCCACCCGCGCTGCCCGGCCGTGATGCCGCGCTGCTCGACCGATCTGCCCGTCCGGCTGGAGATCGGCGACAAGCCCGGCCACTGGGCGGCGTGCTGGCTCTACGACACTGCGGGGGCCGAGAAGTGAGGTACTTCCTCCAACGCATCGCGTTCTACCTGTTCACGGCCTGGGCCGCGGTCACCCTGAACTTCTTCATCCCCCGGCTCGTGCCCGGCGACCCGGTGCAGGCGCTGATCTCGAAGTACCAGGGCCAGCTGAGCACCAAGTCGATCCAGTCGCTGTACGTCCTGTTCGGACTGGACAAGCACCAGAGCCTCTGGCAGCAGTACATCGACTACTGGAAGCAGATCTTCCACGGCGACCTCGGGCTGTCGTTCACGTTCTTCCCGGCGCCGGTCTCGCAGGTCATCGGCCAGGCGCTGCCGTGGACGGTGCTGCTGGTCGGCATCACCACGATCATCAGCTTCACGCTCGGCACCGGGCTCGGCGTGCTCGCCGGCTGGCGGCGCGGCTCGTGGGCCGACGGCCTGCTGCCGGTCACCACGTTCTTCTCGTCGATCCCGTACTTCTGGCTCGGGATCATCGCGATCTACCTGCTCGCCGGGCCGGACAGCTTCTTCCCGTCGTCCGGCGGGTTCGACTCGGAGCTGGTGCCGGCCTGGGACCAGTACTTCATCCCGAGCGCGATCCAGCACAGTCTGCTGCCGGCGCTGACCATCCTGGTCTCCTCGGTCAGCGGCTGGATCCTGGGCATGCGCAACATGATGGTGACGGTGTCCTCCGAGGACTACATCACCGTCGCGCACGCCAAGGGGCTGCCCGAGCGGCGGGTGGCGCTCTCCTACGCGGCGCGCAACGCGCTGCTGCCGAGCGTCTCCGGCTTCGCGCTGGCGCTCGGCTTCATCGTCGGCGGCACGCTGCTCGTGGAGATCGTCTTCTCGTACCCGGGGCTCGGCTTCACGCTGCTGCAGGCGGTGGGGGCCAAGGACTACCCGCTCATGCAGGGCATCTTCCTGATCATCACGATCGCGGTGCTGGTGGCGAACCTGCTGGCCGACGTCGCGTACCTGCTGCTCGACCCGCGTACCCGCAAGGAGGGCTGAGCGATGTCGATTCCCACCTCGAGCATCGAGCAGGTCATTCCCGGCCAGGGCTCGATGGCCCAGCCCGAGGTCGCGAGGCCCGGCCGGGCGCGGCGGCAGCGGTTCCGCTTCCTGCGCAGTGCCAAGGCCACGACCGGCCTGGTCATCCTCGGCATCTACGTGCTCCTGGCGATCATCGGGCCGTGGATCGCGCCGTACGACCCCAGCGCGCGCAGCAACGATCTGGTGCAGGGCCCGTCGGCCGACCACTGGCTCGGCACCACCCACCTCGGGCAGGACGTCTTCAGCCAGTTGCTGGTCGGCACCCGCAGCGTCATCTACGTCGGCTTCCTGGCCGCCATCATCGCGACCACGCTGAGCGTGCTGGTCGGCATCGCGGCCGGTTACATCGGGGGGAAGACCGACGACACGCTGTCGGTGTTCACCAACGTCGTCCTGGTCATCCCGGCCGTGCCGCTGATGATCATCATCACCTCGACGCTGAACAACGTCAGCGACACCCTGATCGCGGTGATCATCGGCCTCACCGCCTGGTCGTGGAACGCCCGGGTGCTGCGCGCGCAGACACTGTCGCTACGCCGGCGGGACTTCGTCGAGGCGTCCCGGGCCAGCGGCGAGAGCACCTGGCGGATCATCGGCTTCGAGCTGATGCCCAACCTGACCGCCGTGATCGCGTCCGGCTTCGTCGGCACGGTGATCTTCGCGGTGCTCTCCGAGATCACCCTGGCCTTCATCGGCGTCGTCAACAACGGCTGGAACTGGGGCACGATCCTGTTCTGGGCGCAGGGCCAGCAGGCGCTCGGCCAGGACGCCTGGTGGTGGTTCGTGCCGGCCGGCCTCGCGATCGCCCTGCTCGGCACGTCGCTCTCGCTGATCAACTTCGGCATCGACGAGTTCGTCAGCCCCCGGCTGCGCAGCGCGGGCAAGACCAAGGTCAAGACGGCGCAGGGCCGGACGATCCGGATGCGGATCGGTTTCACGCCGGTGCTGGAGTCCCCGATGGTGCAGGCGACGCGCATGGTCCCGACGATCAACACGGACGGCGCGACGCCCGTCGCGCGAGAGGCGAAATGATGGAGCCGGTACTCGAGATCCGCAACCTGAATGTGGACTACGGCCTCGGCGACCGGGCCGTGCAGGCGGTCCGGGACGTCAGCCTCACCCTCCACAAGGGAGAGGTGCTCGGCCTGGCCGGCGAGAGCGGCTCCGGCAAGTCCACCCTCGCGTACGGCATGACCCGGCTGCTGGCCCCGCCCGGCGCGATCACCGGCGGCGAGGTCATCTACCACCCCGAGCAGGGTTCGCCGTACGACGTGCTCGCGCTGAGCGACCGCGCGCTGCGGCAGTTCCGCTGGGCCGAGACCGCGATCGTGTTCCAGGGGGCGATGAACTCGCTCAACCCGGTCCACAAGATCTCGACCCAGCTGACCGACGTGCTCAAGGCGCACGAGCCGAAGCTGAGCGAGCACAGCCGCAACGCCCGGGCCCGGGAGATGCTCAAGCTCGTCGGCATCTCGACCGACCGGATGGACGCCTTTCCGCACCAGCTGTCGGGCGGCATGCGGCAGCGCGTGATGATCGGCATGGCGCTGATCCTGCAGCCGCAGGTGGTCATCATGGACGAGCCGACCACGGCCCTCGACGTGGTGATGCAGCGGCAGATCCTCGGCCAGCTGATCGACCTGCGCGAGCGGCTCGGCTTCTCGGTCATCTTCATCACGCACGACCTGTCGCTGCTGGTCGAGTTCTCCAACCGGATCGCCATCATGTACGGCGGCCGGATCGTCGAGGAGGCGCCCGCCGCCACCCTCTACCGGGACGCTCTGCACCCGTACTCGAAAGGGTTGCTGGGCTCTTTCCCGGCCCTGCGCGGTCCCCGGCGGGAGCTCTCCGGCATTCCGGGTTCCCCACCGGACCTCGCGGGCATGCCCACCGGCTGCTCGTTCCACCCCCGCTGCCCCAAGGCCTTCGAGCCCTGCTCCACCGCCATCCCGGTGCTCGGCCGTCCGGACATCCCGGATGGTGCCGGCCGTTCCGTCGCGTGCTGGCTCCATCCGGCCGAGCAGCCCGTCGGATGACGCAGGGGCCGGTCTTCTACCGCTGAGGACCGGCCCCGTCCTTATCCCCACTCTGGAGAGACATGAACCCCACTACCACCGCCGCACCGCTTCTCGCCGCGCCCATCGCCGGCCTGCCGCCCACGTTCCAGTGGGGCGTCGCCACCTCCGCCTATCAGATCGAGGGCGCAGCGTCCGAGGACGGACGGACACCGTCCATCTGGGACACCTTCTGCCGCAAGCCGGGCGCCGTGCACGACGCCGACAACGGTGACGTCGCGTGCGACCACTACCACCGGATGCCGCAGGACGTCGCGCTGATCAAGTCGCTGGGCGTGGACGCCTACCGGTTCTCGGTGTCCTGGCCGCGGGTGCAGCCGGGCGGGCGCGGGCCGGTGAATCCGGCCGGGCTCGCGTTCTACGACCGGCTCGTGGACGAGCTGCTGACCAACGGGATCGACCCGTGGGTGACGCTGTACCACTGGGACCTGCCGCAGGAGCTCGAGGACGCCGGCGGGTGGCCCGTGCGCGACACGGCGTACCGGTTCGCCGACTACGCCACCCTGGTCTTCGAGAAGCTCCAGGACCGGGTCGCCACGTTCACGACGCTGAACGAGCCGTGGTGCTCGGCGTGGCTCGGATACCAGGTCGGGGTGCACGCTCCGGGGCGGCAGAACTTCGGCGACGCGATCGCGGCCGTGCATCACCTGCTGCTCGGGCACGGGCTGGCCACGCAGCGGATGCGGTCGCTGGAGACCCGGCCGCACACCTACGGGATCACGCTGAACATGGGCACGGCCGATCCGGTCTCGGACACCGCGGAGGACCGCGAGGCGACGCGCCGGGCCGACGGGATGGGGCTGCGGATCTATCTCGATCCGCTGCGGCACGGGCGTTACCCGGAGGACATCACGTCGGAGCTGACGACCCCCTTCCCGGTCCAGGACGGCGATCTCGAGATCATCTCCACGCCGTTCGACGTGCTCGGGGTCAACTTCTACTTCGGACAGAACTTCGCCGGGACCGACGAGGCGGGCAACACGCACGACGCGTCCGGGGAGCCGGTCGTGCGGGCGGTGCTGCCCGACACCCCGCGCACCGCGATGGACTGGCCGATCACGCCGGACCGCTTCACCCAGCTCCTGGTCCGGCTGCACCGGGACTACCCCGGCCTTCCCATGGTCATCACGGAGAACGGTGCCGCCTTCCCCGACAACCCCGACTCGACCGGATTTGTCGCTGACGAGGCTCGTACCGCTTATCTGGCGACACACCTCAAGGCGGTGGCCGACGCCCGGCTGCAGGGCGCCGATGTGCGCGGCTACTTCGCCTGGTCACTGATGGACAACTTCGAATGGGCCGAGGGGTACGCCAAGCGCTTCGGCATCGTCCACGTCGACTACGAGACCCAGGCGCGCACGCCCAAGCAGAGCGCCCTCTGGTACCGCGACACGATCACCCGGACCCGCGAGGGTCGATGATTCTTCCGCCGGCGGCTTCGTGGGGATCAACCCCGGGGCTGTCGGCGGACCTCACACTCCCCTTGCTTCCCCTTTCAGCGGCGCGTGCGCTCGGACGGGCGGCGGGACTTCGGCGGCAGGGCCATCATCGGCTCCTCCGGCTCGGGGAGGCCGCCGTCGGCCAGCAGTTGCGCTATCGGGAGGGTCGCGGCGCCCATGGCCACCGCGTCCTGGCCGAGCGTGCACAGGTCGATGCTGGTCTGGCTGTAGGGGCGGCGCAGGGCATGGCGGGCGGCCGCCTCGCGGATCTCCGGGAGGAAGCGCCGGGCCAGGTGTGCCCCGGCGACGCCGCCGAGGACGATGCGCTCGGGGCTGAACAGGTTGATCAGGTCGGCGATGCCCGCCCCCAGGTAACCGACCGTCTCGGCGAAGACCGCCGCGGCCTCGGGCGGGAGGTCGTGGCCCAGTGTTTCCGCCAGCATGTCGGCGGTGTAGGGCTCGCCGGTCGCGGTCGCCAGGCGCCGGGCGATGCCGTCGGCGCCGACGTAGGCCTCGAGGCAGCCGCGTGCGCCGCACCGGCACAGCTCCCCGTCGTACACCAATGTGGTGTGTCCCCACTCGCCGGCGTTGCTGTTCGCGCCGCGGTAGCCGCGCCCGTCCATCACGACGGCCGCGCCCACCCCCGTACCGATCATGATGATGACCGCGTGGCGTGCCCCGTGCGCGGCGCCGAACCACATCTCGGCCTGGCCGAAGGTCTTGGCGCCGTTCTCCACGAAGATCGGCACGTCGGTGCCGGCCCGCAGCATCTCGCCCAGCGGCACGGCGTCCCATCCGGTCGACTGCGAGTCGACGACGCCGTCCTGGTCGACCACGCCCGGCACGCCCACGCCGAAGCCGAGCACCTCCGCGTCGGCCACGCCGGCGGCGGTGGTCACCGCGGCCAGGCCCGCCAGCAGCTGAGCCGCCACCTGTTCCGGGTCGTCGTCGTGCTCGAACTCGGCCGCCGCGAGCCGCGCCATCGACAGGTCGTAGAGCTCCACGAGGATGCGGGTCTCGGCCACGTCGGCGCCCACCACGTACCGGAATCCGGGTCGCACCTGCAGCAACACCCGCGGGCGGCCGCCGTCGGAGCCGACCAGGCCGGCCTCCTCGACCAGGCCCTCCTCGAGCATCTCGCCGATCAGGTTGCTGACGCTCGCCTGGCTCAGCGCGGTCGTGCCCGCCAGTTGCTGCCGGCTCTGCAGCCCGCCGTGGAACAGATCGGTAAGCAGGCTGGACCGATTGGCCCGGCGCACGTCACGCACCGTCGTACGCCTGCTCTCCAACCTCGCGCCCCCTCTGCTCACCTTCGTCGCCGGCCCGACCCGGAAACTCTACGGCGCGCGGGTCCCGGGACGTCTATGGTGCCCCCGTGACCGACTATCGAGACGTCAACCTTGCCCATTGGAACGGCCGCGCCGCCGCTCACGCCGCGTCTCCTGACTATCCGGTCGCCAGGCTGGTTTCCGACCCGTCGGCGCTGAGCGAGGTCGTGGAGTTCGATCGCGAGCTGCTCGGCCCCCTCGACGGACAGCGCGGAATCCACCTGCAGTGTCACATCGGCACCGACACGGTCTCCCTGTCCCGCCTGGGCGCCACCATGACCGGCCTGGATTTCTCCGACAAATCCCTGGAGGAGGCCCGCACCATCGCCGCCCGGGCCAACGCCGACGTCCGCTACGTCCAGGCGGATGTCTACGACGCCCTCGCGGTGGCCGGCGACGGCTACGACTTCGTCTTCACCGGCGTGGGTGCCCTGCTCTGGCTGCCCGACATCGCCCGATGGGCCCGGGTGGTCGCCTCGCTGCTCCGCCCCGGCGGCCGCCTCTTCCTCCGCGAGGGTCACCCGATGCTCTGGGCTCTCGACGATGAGCGCACGGACGCCCTCGTCGTGAAATATCCGTATTTCGAGGTCAAAGAGCCGATGGTCTACACCGGCGACGGATCCTACGTGCGGACCGACGTCGAGCTGAAGGGCAGCACCTCCTACGAGTGGAACCACGGCCTCGGCGAGGTGATCACCGCCCTGCTCGACGCCGGGATGACCCTGACCGGCCTGATCGAACACCGCTCGGTCCCGTGGGACGCCCTTCCCGGCCAGATGTACAAAACCCCCGACGGCGAGTACCACCTGAACGAGAACCCCGACCGTCTCCCGCTGACCTACACCCTCCAGGCGATCCGCACCGCTTGAGAAGTCCCGTTTAGAGATCGACGCGCACGGGGTACTCCATGGTCATCCCCAAACCACAGGAGACCCCCGATGCGCACAGGATCGATCGGCGCCGTAATCCTTGTCATCTGGCTGGTGCTCGGCACCGTAGCCGCAGCCGAACGCGGCTACTTCAAGGACACCGGCGACACCAGCTGCGCCAAGGCCGGCACCATCGTGGTCACCATCGTGGCCGGCCCGCTGAACTGGCTGGGCATCAACCCCAAGATCAAGTGCGACATCCCCGCCCCCAGCAAGTAGTCCCCCACCCAAGCGGGCGGCGGCGCAGGACCCACCACCTCCGCCGTCGCCCCCCAGCCCAGGACCCGTCGCCGCCTCGCTGAACGGTCAGCGGCCGGCGGGTTCGCTCCAGGCCACGTCGGCGCCGAGTGCTCCGGCGAGCCGGGTGATCGTCTCGCGCGTGGCCCGGTCGCCGACGCGGTCGGGCCGCCAGGCGCAGGCGATGCCGGCGGCTGTCACATCGCCGGTGGCGCAGACGGCGGCCAGGCATTCCTCGATCCGGGCGACGGACGGTCCGGGGCCGGAGGGGAAGCGCAGGCCGGGCAGTTCCGCGCTGTCGATGACATCCACGTCGAGGTGCAGGTAGACCGGCATCCCGCCGATCTCGTCGAGGGCCGAGGTGATCGCGGCCGGGTCGGCGGGCACACGACGGACCTGGCTGACGGTCAGGGCGTCCCGCTCGGCGGGATCGAGGTCCCTGGCGTCAGCGAGCACGGCGTGCGCGTCGGCCACCGGCCGCAGCCCGAGTGCGTCGCCGAATAGCTCGGGTGCCCGGCCGGTCAGCATCGCCAGCGCCATGCCGCCGACGTAGCCGCTGATCGTTATGGCCGGGGTGTTGAAGTCGCCGTGCGCGTCCAGCCACACCACGGCCAGGTCCCGATGGCGGCGCTGCAGCCCGGCCACCGCTCCCAGGGCGGCCGGGCAGTCGCCGGACAGCAGGAGCGGTCGGGTTGCCCGTGCCGCCGCGTCGGCGACCGCCTGGTACCGCTGCGTCACGTGGGCGGGCGCAGGGCTGATCGTCTCGGTCACGTTGGCGGGGATCGGGAAGGCCGGGATGTGCTCGTCGAGGTGCCACGGTGTGACGATGAGATCCCAGTCGGCCCGCATGGTGCCAGCCGATCAGCCGCCTTCCCTCGACGCAACCGAGTTCGCGGCTGCCCCGGCGAGCCGGGCGGGTCCACCAACTGCTGAATCCAGGACGGTCGGTGGGTGGGTGGGACGGATTCCTGATGGACAATCGCCGTGTGCAGCGCCAGGTTGTCCCCATGGGTGCGGGGTTGGTCGGCCGGGTCGCCGAGGTGGTGGCGCTCGACGAGCTGCGCGCCGCGGCGGCGCACGGGTCGGGCGCGGTCGCCCTGCTGACCGGCGAGGCCGGCATCGGCAAGACGGCCGTCGTCGAGGAGTCCGTCTCCCGGGCCGCGGCGGCCGGCGTCGTCGTGCTCGCCGGGCGGGCGGACCCCGACGAGGGCGCGCCCGCCTTCTGGCCCTGGCTGCGGCTCCTCGATTCCGATGTGGACGGCCTCGACCCCTCGCTGCTCTCCCTGGCCGACGCGGGGGAGTCGGCCTCGGCGGCGCGGTTCCGGGCGATGCGCGACGTGGTGTCGGCGCTGGCCGCGGCGGCCGCGAGCGCGCCGCTCGTGCTGGTCCTGGAGGATCTCCACTGGGCCGACCCGGCCTCGATCGCGCTGCTCACCGCCCTGTCCCGCGAGGTCGCCACCACCCGCATCCTCGTGCTCGGCACCTCCCGCACCGAGCTGGACCTCCCCGACGCGACCGTGCTTCCCCTGCGGCCCTGGGACGTCCCGGCCGTCGCGGCCTACCTCGACCGACTCGGCGACACGCCCGCGCACGGGACCTGGGCGCCGGTCGTGCACGAGCTCGGCGGCGGCAATCCGCTCTACACCCGCGAGGTGGGCCGCCTGCTGGCGCGCGAGGGACGGCTGGCCCGCCCGGCCGGCGACATCGATCTGCCCGACGGCCTGCGCCGGCTGGTGGCCCGCCGCACGGCCCACCTGACCCCGGCCTGCCGGGAGCTGCTCGGTGTCGCGTCCGCCGTCGGGGCCGAGGTCGATGCCACCGTCCTGGATCTGGGCGACCTGGCGCCGGCCATCGAGGCGGGCGTGCTCGTCGACGATCCCTGGGCGCCGGCCCGGCTGCGCTTCGCCCACGAGCTGGTCCGGCAGGCCTGCTACGCCGGTATGACCCGGGACGCGCGGATCCGGGCACACGCGCTCATCGCCGACGCGCTGGCCGACGCCGGCGCCGGGCCGATCGAGATCGCCCGTCATCGCGTACGCGCGGCTGCTGATCCTGAATCGCGGCGGCTTGCCGCCGAAGCGTGCGTGGCCGCGGCCCGCCACGCGACCGGCGAGCTGGACCACGGCGAGGCCGTGCACTGGCTGACCCGGGCCCTCGAGAACGCGCCGTCCCACGACATCCGCCTGGAACGCGCCGGCGCCGCCTACCGCGACGGGCGGCTCGACCTGGCCGTGTCCGACTGCGAGGCGATTGTCGACGAGGTCGGCGCCCCGGCCGCGCTGGTGATCCGGGGGCTGGGCGGGCTCGGCAGCGTCCTCGCCCCGGCCCTGATCCGGCTGTGCGAGCGCGCCCTCGCCCTCGATCTCGGCGAGGCCGACCGGGCCCAGGTCCTCGCCCAGTACGCGTTCCTGATCGCCGAGATGCACGACGCCGGCCGGGCCGAGCCGATCAGCCGGGAGGCGATGGAACTGGCCTCCCGATCGGGGCATCCGGGGGCGCTGGTCGCCGCCATACACGCCCGCCATGAGCTGCTCGACCCGATGGACAGCGTCGACGAGGTGCTCGAGCTGGCCCGGCGCGGCGTCGAGCTGGCCGGACCGAGCGGCCGTCCCGACGCCGAGCTGTGGAGCCGCACCTGGCTCCTGGACGCCCGGCTCTGCCTCGGCGACCTGGCCGAGTTCGACGCGGAGTGCACCCGGCTCGCCGAGCTCGTCGACCGCCTCGGCTGGCCGGTCGCCCGCTGGCACCTGCTCCGGGCCCGGGCCGCCCGCGCGATGCTCGCCGGACGGTTCGCGGAGGCCGCCGCGACCGCGGTCGAGGCCCGGGATCTCGCGTTGCGCGCCCAGGACACGTCGGCCGGTCTGCTGCTGCAGGCGTTCCAGAGCGGGCTGGCCCTGCTCACCGGCGAGACCCTGCACTGGCCCGACGACCTGGCCGCGATGACCATGCGGTTCCCGGGCGTGCCGATCGGGGTCACGCAACTGGCCCGCATCGCCATGGAGATGGGGGAGCGGGAGATCGCCGCCGAGCACGTGGCCCAGATGCGGGGGATCCTGCCCCGGCTGCCGGTCGACGGTCGGCGGCCGTTCATCGTGCTCTCGGCCGGGGAGGTGGCGGCCTGGGTGGGCGATCTCGAGCTGGCCGCCGAGTGCTACCGGCTCGGCCTGCGCTACGCCGACCTCTACCTCAACTCGATGTCGGCCTGTTTCGGGTCCGCCTCCCGGCTGCTCGGCGTGATCGCCGCCGCGCTCGGGGAGCCCGCCGCCGGCGAGCATTTCTCGGCCGCGGTCGCCATGGAGGAGCGTCTCGGTTCCGCTCCGTTCGTGGCACTCAGCCAGATCACGTACGCGCGATTCCTGCGCCCCGACGATCACCGTGCGGCCCGCGTTCTGGCCGGCCGGGCCCTCGCCACCGCCCGCCGGCTCGGCATGCCCGCGATCGCCGCGGAGGCCGCCGCGCTGGCCGGGGACGACCAGCTCACCGCCCGCGAGCGGGAGATCGCCGCCCTGGTCGCCCAGGGGCTCTCCAACCGGGCCATCGCCGACCGGCTGGTCCTCTCGGAGCGTACGGTGGAGACCCACGTGCGCAGCATCCTGCGCAAGCTCGGGCTCACCGGCCGCGCCGACCTACGTGGCGAAACTCAGTACCAGCACTGACGTCCCCGGCGCCGCCAGGCCCGAGTCTCGGGTCATGACAACGAACCTGAGCAGCACCGACCTGCGGCCCGGCACCTACAGCATCGACCTGGCCCGCTCGACCTGCACGCTCCACGCCACGCACGCCTTCGGCCTCAAGCCCGTCACCGCCACCATGGCGATCCGCGGCGGCACGGTCACGATCGGCGGCGACCCGGCCCGCTCCAGCGCCTCGGCGCAGCTCGACGCGGCGTCGTTCCGCAGCGACGACGCCCGCCGCGACAAGGACATCCGCGGCAAGTTCCTGGCGGTGGCCGACCACCCGGTGATCGCGTTCCGCAGCACCGGCTGTGTTCGCTCGGCCGCCGGCTGGCAGCTGACCGGGGTGCTCTCCGTGCGCGGCACCGACAGCGAGGTGACCCTCGTGATCGACGGCATCGAGCCGGCCGGCGACGGCTACCGCTGCACGGCGAGCAGCACCGTCGACCGGGTGGCGGCCGGCGTGAAGGCGGGCCGGGGAATCGTCTCCCGGCCCGTCCACCTGAAATTCGAGATCTACGCCACGGCGTGAGAAACGCGGCGTGAGCGGCTGCGGCGTGCTGGGCCGCGGCGTGCTGGGCCGCGGGTCAGCGCCCGCCGCCCCGGCGACCACCGGCCCGGCTCGATGCCGAGAAGGCGGCGGCCCCACCACCGGTCCGAGCATGCCCGGGCCGGGCGGTGGCTGCCGCCGGCTCGGTGCCCCGGCCCCGCGAGCGCTCGACCCGCGGCGCCGCGGCCTTACCCGCGGCCGAACCGCGCTGCCCGGAAGCGCCCGGCTGGTTGCCGGCCTGCGACGAACGCGCGGACGAGGCCGAGCGCCCGGACGCGGACCCGATCGACGAAGCCGACGGCGCGGACGAGCGCCCGGCTCCCCGGCCCCGCGAGCGACCCGACGAACGCCCGGACGGACGGCCCGACGGCGTGGCCTGGGCCGGCACCGTGGGCGGCGCCACGAACCGGCGCTCCCCGGGCGCGAGCTGGGCCAGCAGCGGGTCGCCCGGCCGGGTGCGGCTCGTCGTCGGCCGCACTCCCGCCTTGCGGGTCAGATCCCGTACCTCGGCCTGCTGGTCGTCGGTCATCAGGGTGACGACCGTGCCCTGCGCGCCGGCCCGGGCGGTCCGGCCCGAGCGGTGCAGGTAGGCCTTGTGCTCGACCGGCGGGTCGGCGTGAATGACCAGCGCCACGTCGTCGACGTGGATGCCCCGGGCCGCGATGTCCGTGGCCACCAGCGTCTCGGCGCTGCCGTCCGAGAACGCCGCCAGGTTCCGGTTGCGCGCGTTCTGCGCGAGGTTGCCGTGCAGTTCGACCGCCGGCACCCCGGCCGCCACCAGCTGCTTGGTCAGCACCTTGGCCCGCCGCTTGGTGCGGGTGAAGACCATCGTGCGCCCGGGCGCCGACAGCAGGTCCACCAGCACGCCGAAGCGGTCGTCGGAGCGTACGTGCAGAACGTGGTGGGTCATCTCGATCGGCGTCTCGGCGGCCGAGTCGACCGCGTGCGTCACCGGACGCCGCAGGAAGCGCTTGACCAGCACGTCGACCCCGTTGTCGAGGGTCGCCGAGAACAGCAGCCGCTGCCCGTCGCGCGGGGTCTGCTCGAGCAGCCGCCGCACCACCGGCAGGAAGCCCAGGTCGGCCATGTGGTCGGCCTCGTCGAGCACGGTGATCTCGACGTTCTCCAGCGAGGCGTGACCCTGGCGCAGGTGGTCGTCGAGCCGGCCGGGGCAGGCCACGAGCACGTCGACGCCGGCCGCCAGCCCCTTGATCTGCGGGGTGGCGCCGACGCCGCCGAAGACGACGAGCGTGCGCAGCTTGAGCGCGGCCGCGAGCGGCGCCAGGGCGGCGTCGATCTGAGTGGCCAGCTCACGGGTGGGCGCGAGGATCAGCGCCCGCGGCCGGCCCGGGCGCCGAGGCGTGCCGGAGGCGGCCAGGCGGGTGAGCACCGGCAGGGCGAACGCGTACGTCTTGCCGGAGCCGGTGCGCCCGCGGCCGAGAACGTCCCGGCCGGCGAGGGAGTCCGGCAGGGTCGCGGCCTGGATGGGGAACGGGGTGGTGATGCCGAGATCGGCAAGTGCCGCGGTGAGGGCGGCCGGTACGCCGAACTCGGTGAATGTGGTCATGTAGCGGGAACTCCAAAAAGGGTCGAGGTTCGTCCCAAGCGATCAAGTCTATAAGCAACCGGGCTGCACCCGTGTGGGACCCGATCAGCACTCAACGCCCTTCAACGTTCTCCTCAGTGCCCGGGATTCCCCCGACCTGGGCGTTACCGCGAGGAGAGCCCCCCACCATGAGCGGTGCACCCCCACGTGAACGCCGTCGCGAGGACGTCGTCCAGGAGCATATGCCCTTGGTCGGGCACCTGGTCCGCGAGATGCTGGCCCGGGTGCCGCAGCACGTCAACCGCGACGACCTGATGTCGGCCGGCTACGCGGCCCTCGTGCACGCGGCCCGCGGGTTCGACGCCGAGCGCGGCGTCCCGTTCGCCCGATTTGCGGCGGCCCGGGTGCGCGGCGCCCTGCTCGACGAGCTGCGCGGCCTCGACTGGGCCAGCCGCTCGGTGCGGCAGCGGGCCCGGCGCACCGACTCGGCGCGCCAGGAGCTCACCGCCGAGCTGGGCCGCACGCCGACCGTGCAGGAGGTCGCCGAGAAGCTGGGCTGCTCGGTCGATGACATCGAGACCGCCGACGACGACGTGCACCGCGCGGTGGTGTTCAGCCTCCAGGGCTTCGCGACGGCCGCGGCGGACGACATGGTCACCGAGCCGAGCGCCGGTCCGGAGGAGATGCTGATCCGCCGGGAGCGGCTGGGCTACCTGCGGCACGCGGTCGACGCGCTGCCCGAGCGGCTTCGCGCGGTGGTGCAGGGCTACTTCTTCGACGAGCGGCCGATGGCCCGCATCGCCGAGGACCTGGGTGTCACCGAGTCGCGAGTATCACAGTTGCGGGCGGAGGCGCTGGGGCTGCTGCGGGACGGTCTCAACACCCACCTGGACCCGGCCCTCGCCACGCAGGGCCCGGCGAAGGAGGGCTGCGTCGCGAGGCGGCGGGCCGCGTACTACGACCAGATCGCGGTGCGGGGCGACCTGCGTACCCGTCTGGCGATGACGGGTCTCGACGGCCTGCCGATAGCGGCCTGAGGGAGGGTGCCCGCCGCGGTTCGCGGCGGGCACCGGTGTTTCTAGGAGGCGCAGGTGCCGGCCTTCTTCTGGGCGGCGATGGCCTTGGCCGCGCCGAGCTTGTAGAGCGCGAGGCCCTCCTTGGCCGGCTCCAGCTTCCAGGCGTTGCTCTCGTACACCATCGTGTACGACTGCGTCGCCACCAGCTGCTTCGCGATGACGATCGCGTGGTCCGGGCCGTCCATCCGGGCGCTGGTCAGCTGGATCGCCAGGCCCTTGCGGGAGCAGGCCTGGTTGAGCTTGACGTAGTCGTCCTTGCTGATCGCGGCCTTGCCGGCGGCGGTGTACATGTCCCAGGCGCCGGCGAAGTCGCCGCCCGCGAACCGGTCGAAGACGGTCTGCGCGGCGGCCCGGGCGCCGTCGATGGTCTTGGGCTCGGGCCCGTTGGCGGCGGCCTGCGCGGCGTTGCCGGCCGGCGCGTCGTCATCGCCGCCGCTGCACGCGGTGACGAGGGTGAGGGCGGCGGCCGCGGTGAGGGCGAGCGCGCCGAGACGTCGGATCGGGTGGTCGTGGTTCATGCCTGGGTTAAGTCTGATCGAGGCTCGTGCGTAACGGCTCGCCGGGAAAGTTGACGGATTGCTGACATTCCCGTCACCGGTTGGAGCATCGCTGTCGATGGGCTAATCTGGCCGATTGTCGAGCAACGAAAAAAGCGACCAAGAATGGTCGCTGCGGGCGAATGTTACCACAAAGGGGAGTGGCATTGTCAAGCTCCGCCACGGACGATCTCCGTTCCGAGCAGGCGTACCTCACCACCCTCTACGAACGTCTGGACAGCCTGCGTGAGCAGGCCGATCAGCGCCTCAAGGCGATTCTGCTCGAGGCCGGCGGCACCCCGCAGGGCCGCACCCAGCGGGAGGCCACCCGCGGCCACTACGCCGAACAACTCGCCCAGATGAATGCGGTCGAGAACGGTTTGTGTTTCGGCCGGCTGGATTTCGCCGAGGGTGAGCCGCGATACATCGGCCGGCTCGGACTTTCCGCCGCCGAACACGATCGTGACCCGCTGCTGGTCGACTGGCGCGCCCTCGCGGCCCGTCCGTTCTATCTCGCCACCGCCGTCTCGCCCGACGGGGTGACCCGCCGGCGTCACCTGCGCACCCGGGGCCGGCTGCTGACCGGCATCGACGACGAGGTGCTCGACCTCGAGGCCGCCGCCGGCACCGGCGGGCGGGAGGACGTGACCGGCGAGGCCGCGCTGCTGTCGGCGCTGACCGCGAGCCGCACCGGCCGCATGCGCGACATCGTCGAGACCATCCAGGCCGAGCAGGACGAGGTGATCCGGGCCGGCCTCAACGGGGTCATGGTGGTGCAGGGCGGTCCGGGCACCGGCAAGACCGCGGTGGCGCTGCACCGAGCGGCCTACCTGCTGTACACGTACCGCGCCCAGCTGACCAAGCAGGGCGTGCTGATCCTCGGGCCGAACACGACGTTCCTGCGGTACATCTCACAGGTTCTGCCGTCGCTGGCCGAGACCGGTGTGTTGCTGGCGACCCTCGGCGACATGTTCCCCGGCGTCCGCGCCCGGGCGGCCGAGTCGTCGGCGGCGGCCGCGGTCAAGGGCCGCCTCGGCATGCTCGACGTCCTGAAGAGGGCGGTCGACGACCGGCAGACCGTGCCCGGCGACTACGTCGAGGTCGACCACGACGGCTATCCGCTGCGCATCGAGCGGGCGGTGCTCGAGGACGCCCGGGCCGCGGCCCGCCGGTCCGGCCGGCCGCACAACGTGGCCCGGCAGATCTTCGTGACCGAGGCCATCCACGCTCTGTCCCTGCAGATCGCCGAGCGGATCGGCGCCGACCCGCTCGGCGGCGAAAACCTGCTCTCCGCGGCCGATCTCGCCGAGACCCGGCGCGAACTGCGCGAGGACATCGACGTACAGCAGGCTCTGTTTGATTTCTGGCCGGTTCTGACGCCGCGCCAGGTCCTGCGCGACCTGCTCTCCGACGCCGGCCGGCTGGAGTCGGCCGCCCGCGACCTGCCGGCCGAGGACCGCGCCCTGCTGCTGCGCGACCGGGAGGCCCGCTGGACCCCGGCCGACGTGCCGCTGCTCGACGAGCTGGCCGAGCTGCTCGGCGTCGACGAGACCCTCAAGAGACGGCAGGCGGCGCTGGAGAGGCGGGAGGCGATCGAGTACGCGGAGGGCGTGCTGGAGATCGTCGAGGGTTCCCGCTCGCTCGACTTCGAGGACGAGGGTCTCGAGAAGGACGAGGTGCTCTCCGCGGCCGACGTGGTCGACGCGAGCGCGTTCGTCGAGCGGCACGAGGTGATCGACACGCGTACCGCCGCCGAACGGGCCGCGGCCGACCGCACCTGGGTCTTCGGTCACGTGATCGTCGACGAGGCGCAGGAGCTGTCCCCGATGGCCTGGCGGCTGCTCATGCGCCGCTGCCCGAGCCGGTCGATGACCGTGGTCGGCGACGTCGCGCAGACCTCCGAGCTGGCCGGCACCACCGGCTGGGAGCAGGTCTTCGAGCCCTACGTGGCGCAGCGGTGGAACCTGGTCGAGCTGACCGTCAACTACCGCACGCCGGCCGAGGTGATGGCGGTGGCGGCCGACGTCCTCGCCGCGGTCGATCCGGCGCTGCAGCCGCCCCGGTCGGTGCGATCCGCCGGCGTGGACCCCTGGTCGCTCCGGGTGCCGCGCGCCGCGCTTCCGGCCGAGATCACAGCGGCCGTACGCCTGGAAGCTGGTGAAGTGGGTGAGGGAAGGGTCGGCGTCCTGGTGCCCGAGGCGCTGGAGGCCGAGCTGGGCCGGCACCTGGTCGAGTCCGTTCCGGGAGCGGCCGTCGGCGAGCAACCCGACCTGCTCAACCAGGTGGTGCTGATGACCGTGCGGCAGGCGAAGGGCCTCGAGTTCGACTCGGTGGTCGTCGTCGAGCCCGACGAGATCATCGCGGAGAGCCCGCGCGGCCTGTCCGACCTGTACGTGGCGGTCACCCGGGCCACCCGCCGGCTCGGCGTCCTGCACACCACGGATCTCCCGAAGGTGCTGACGGCGCTGGCCGCCTGACGGCTGGAGGCCCGGCGGTTTCCCGCCGGGCCTGTGGTCGCCTACGCCGCGGGTGCCGGCGTGCGGTCGCTGGAGCCGCGGCCGAACGTCGTGTGCCCGTGTGCGTTGGTCATCGCGAGGCGGCTGTGCAGCGAGGTGCTGTTCGCGATGCTCGCGTAGTAGGTGGCCCGGCGCCGGGCCGTGATGCTCTCCGGGTTGTCCGGCACGGGCGCGAGCTCCGGGTTGAGGTGGGTGTTCATCCCGTCCTTGAGCAGCGACAGCGCCTCGGCGCGCAGCTGGCTGATCCGGCTCTCGGTGACGCCGAGGTCGTCGGCGATGTCGGCCATCGGCCGCTCGCGCAGGAAGTACTCGGTGATCACGATCTGCAGCCGCTCCGGCAGCGAGCCGATCGCGTGGTGCAGGTAACCGATCTGCTCCCGGTGCAACAGCATGTCCTCCGGCCCCGGGTTCTTCTCGGTGACCAGGTCGTCGGCGCTGCTGGTGGTGAAGCCCTGCAGCGAGAGCACGGTGGCCCGCTGCACGTCGGTGTCGGTCTGCTGCAGGTCGGTCCGCGTGGTGCCCAGCGCCTGGGCGAGCTCGTCCGCGGTCGGCGTACGACCGAGCGTGGTGGTCAGCTGCTGCCGCGTGGTGTCGGTGGCGCGGGCCTTGGTGCGCACCGAGCGGGTCGCCCAGTCCAGCGAGCGCAGCTCGTCGAGGATGGCGCCGCGGATGCGGGTGCTCGCGAACCGGTTGAACGGGATGCCCCGGTCCGGGTCCCAGCCGCGGGCGGCCGTGACCAGCGCGTGCAGGCCGGCGCTGGTGAGGTCGTCGCGGTGGATGTGGTTCGGGATGCGGGTGAGCATGTCGCGCACCAGGTGGCCGACGAGCGGCATGTGGGTGCGGATCAGCTCCTCCTGCTCGGCGACGGAGAGCACCGTCGCGGCGGGCGCGGTGTCGCTGGCGTTCGTCACGGTGGTGGTCATGTCTTTCCCCCGGTTTCATGTCGGCGGCCCGAAACGGGCTCCCCGGCTGACGGGAAAGACATTGGGTGACCACGAGTACGACTTCTGGTCACACTGGGGTGCGCTGAAGTTGCGGGAGTTTAGGAATCTCCAGGGATCGGAACTTTGGTCACATGGACCTCACCGACACCGGTACGACGGTGAATGTGATCGCCGGGATCGCCATCGCGCTCGGCGTGGTGGGCGTCGTGATCCCCGTTGTCCCCGGGCTGTTGCTGAGCTGGGCCGGCGTGCTGTTCTGGGCACTGCTCGGGGACGCCTCGGGGGCGATCAAGTGGCTCGTGCTCGTGCTGGCGACGCTCGTCGCCGTGCTCGGCGCGCTGGTGAAATACCTCGTTCCCGGAAAGCGGCTCAAGGCGGCCGGCGTGCCGAACTCGGCGCTGCTGGCCGGGGGAGTGCTCGGGCTGATCGGGTTCTTCGTGGTGCCGGTGGTGGGGCTGATCCTCGGCTTCGTGCTCGGCGTATGGCTGGTCGAGCGGGCCCGGCTCGGCGCGGGTCAGGCCTGGCCGTCGACGAAGAGGGCCCTCGGCGCGGCCGGCCTGTCCATGCTTATCGAGTTCACGGCGGCGCTCGGCGTCGCCGTCGTCTGGATCTTCGGGCTGGTGGCTACCTGACCTTGCGCACCGGCCGTCGGCGCCGCCGCTGGGTCAGCAGCAACAGCAGGGGCGTGCCCGCCAGCACCAGCGCGACCACGCCCGCGACGGCCACGGTCGTGAGGGCCGGCCCGTCCGGCCGGGTGGACGGCGCGGCGGCGGTCCGGGGTGCGGTGGTCGACTCGGCCCGCGCCGCGGCGGTCGCGGTCTGCTGGGCGACGTCCTCCGGCGTGACCAGCTTGCCGACCGAAGCGTCCTTGGGCTGCGCGAAACCCCAGTCCAGCAGCGCGGCGCCCTGCTGCCAGCCGCGCAGCGGGCGCGCCTCGGCGCCGAGCAGCGTCACCACCAGCCGCCGGCCGTTGCGCTGGGCCGCGCCCACGTAGCTGTGCCGGGCCACCGTGGTGAAGCCGGTCTTGCCGCCCATCGCGCCCGGGTAGTTGAAGATCAGCTTGTTCTCGTTCTGGAACTGGAAGCCGCCCTTCTTCAACTGCGGCTGGGCGGGCATCTGCGCGGCCTTGGTGAGCACGTACCGGCGGAAGTCCGCGTTGGCGAAATCCTTGCGGGCGATCAGGGCCAGGTCGTACGCGCTGGTGAACTGCCCCTTGCCGTCCAGCCCGCTCGGGGTGACCGCGTGCGTCTGGTACGCGCCGAGCCGTTGCGCCTCCGCGTTCATGCCGGCGACCGTCTTGGCCACCCCGTCGGCGCCGCCGCCACCGGCCAGGCGGGCCAGCGCGTTCGCGGCGTCGTTGCCCGAGTTGAGCAGCAGGCCCAGCCAGAGCGTGGAGATCGGGTACCTCCCGCCGACCACCAGCCCCACGGCCGAGCTGTTGACCTCGATGTCCAGGTCGCTGCTCACCACGGTCATGGTCTGCTTCGGGTTGAGCTTGTCGATCACCGTCGCGGCCAGCAGCGTCTTCTGCACGCTCGCCGGGGTCTGGTAGACGTGCGGCCCGCACGCGCCGAGCACCTCGCCGGTGTCGAGATCGGCGACGATCCAGGTGGTGGCCGTGACCGCCGGCGGTTGTTTGGCCCCGGCCGGAATGACCAGGCCGTGCGTGGCGAGGGCGTCGCCGCCGACCGCGCTGTTCACCGGATCGTCCGGCGGCGGAACCGGCCGGGGCGGGATGCCGGTGGGCTTGGCAACTTTCGGCTTCGGGCAGGGGACATCGGCTTTTCGCGCCGCCGCGGCGGGGACCGCGGATATCGAGATCATCAAAACAGCAGCAGCTGATGCCGCCGCGATCCGGCTGAGGGGGATGCGGATCAAGGCCAGGAGACTCCCGAGTCGAGCCGCTGGTCGAGGAGTTGAGCCAGCGGAATGGTCTCGCCGTCACCGCCGCCCGCACCGACGATCAGCCGGGGGGTGCTGGGGGAGAGGTCGGCGCCGGTGAACCGGCTGCGCAACGATGACGGGACGGACAGGACGAAATACTCACCGTGCTCGCCGACGGCCACCGAGCGGTTCGACTTCAGATACCACCCACGGGCCTTGGTGCGGTACGTGGTGCGGCCGTCGAAGCTCTTCGCAACCAGCGGATGTGGCGGCAGGCCGCGCTCGGCGGCCCGCCGGACGAACGCGGCCAGCAGGTCAGCGGCCTTGCGGGCCTCCGCCTCACGGCCGGCGGCCAGCGCGGCGGCGTGGTCGTCGATCGCCCGCCGGCGCTGCTCGTTCCAGGCCGTGCGCTCGTCCATGTCTGCGACCCTAGGTGATCCACGCCGCCCGCGGCCACCCGTCTTTGCTTGAGGGATTCCTGTGAATGCCGGTGCCGCCATTTGAATAACGGACCGGCCACGGTGGGAAACAATTGCGAATTTCGGCCCGATGAGTTGCGCGGGAAGCCGGTTACGAGCAACACTGGGCGCGGTTGATCGGTTTGACTCGGGATCGCTTTTCTTCGGGAGCAGTTATGGCGCGGCAGGTCATCACAACGCTGATCGACGATCTGGACGGAAAGAAGGCCGACCGCACCGTCGAGTTCAGCCTGGATGGTATTAACTACACGATCGACCTTTCCGAGGCCAATGCGGGGAAGCTGCGTAAGGCTCTCGATCCGTACATCAGCGCGGGCACCCGTCTCGGCCGTGGCGGCCGCATCCCGGCCCGGCGCAGCGCGCCCAGCCGCACCGCCAGCTCCCGCGACGAGAACCGGTTGATCCGCGAGTGGGCCCAGGCCAACGGCCACCAGATTTCCGAGCGCGGCCGCATTCCGCAGTCGGTGACCGACGCTTACCGCGCCGCCAACTGAGGCAGCAGCCCGGCCACCCTTTCCAACACCTTTTCGTCGCCTGCGTACCAGCTTGTGGTACGGGGCCAATGGGTGATCGCGTCGGTGAAGCCGAGGCCGGCCGCCCGGCCCACCGCGTCGGTGAAGGCGTCCACGCTGGTCATCGAATAGACCGGTGACGAGTCGAGGTTGAGATAGCGCGGGATCGCGTCCAGGCTCCGGCCGGCCGCGGTCATCGTCTCCTCGAAGCGACTCACGATCTCGGCGATCGCCCGCCACCAGGACGCGGCGTCGTCGGCCTTCGGCCCGGTGGTGACCCAGCCGTCGCCGTGCTTGGCGGCCAGCCGCAGCGCCCGCGGGCCGTTGGCCGCGACGATGAACGGCGGCCGCGGCTGCTGCACCGGGCCGGGGATGCTGCGTGCGTCGACCGCCTGGTACCACTTCCCGTGCCAGGTCGTCGCCGGGTTCGCCAGGATCGTGCCGAGCAGCTCGAGGAACTCGCCGAACCGGTCGATCCGCCGGCCGGGGGTCAGCTCGGGCTCGCCGAGCACCGCCGAGTCGAATCCGATGCCGCCCGCGCCCAGCCCGAGCAGCAGGCGGCCGCCGGAGATGTCGTCGAGCGCGGTCACCTCGCGGGCGAAGTGCACCGGGTGCCGGAAGTTCGGCGATGCCACGTACGTGCCGAGGCGGATCCGGCTGGTCACCGTCGCCGCGGCGGTCAGCGTCAGCATCGCGTCGAACCAGGGGCCGTCGACGAGGTCGCGCCAGCCCAGGTGGTCGTACGTCCAGGCGTGGTCGAAGCCGTACTCCTCGGCGCGCCGCCAGCGGTCGGCCGAGACCTGCCAGCGCTGGTCAGGGAGGATCACGATGCCGATGCGCATGACGGGAACCTACCTCAGGCCGTACGCAGCCCCAGCGCGCCGTGCTCGCCCGGCTCGGCCGCCTCGGCGAACGACGTGAGCGCCCGCAGCAGCTCGTCCCGGTGCGCGGCGGGCATCCGGTCGAGCACCTGGGCGAGCGCGAGCCGGCGCCGCTCGCGGATCTGGTCGAGCAGCCGCCGGGCCGACGAGGTGAGCATGAGCCGCACCTCGCGGCGGTCGCGCGGGTCGGGCACCCGGCGCAGCAGGCCGGCCGCCTCGAGCCGGTCGCAGAGCCGGCTCGCCGAGGAGGGCACCACGTCGAGCGCCTCGGCCAGGCGGCTCATGTTGGTGTGCCGGTTGCTCGCGATGATCGTCAGCACCCGCAGCTGGGCGGGTGGCACGGTGGGGGTGTGCGCCGCCCGCGCCGAGTCGAGCACGGACACGAGGGACTCGACCGCCGATTCGACGGCCGCGGCGACATCGGTGACCCGGTCGTCCATGTCGGATGTGTCCCTGTTCTGCAGACGTCAGTGGCGCGATGCCGGGGTGACTACCCGGCCGGACCGCGAATCATGCCCTCCTACCGCAGCCAATCCAAGCAGACAATCACCGCATCGTCCTCCGCGTCCAGCCCGTCGTGATACTCGCGCAGCGAGCGGATCACCGTGCCGACCGCCTCGGACGGCGGCTGCAGCCTGGTCCGGCGCAGGGCCGTGAGCAGTGACGACGTGCCGTACGCGGGCCGCCCACCGGGTGCCGCCGCGTGCACGCCGTCGCTCGCCACCAGCAGCCGGTCGCCCGGCTCGAGCTGGAACTTCTGCGTCTCGTACCGGTTGTCGCCGAACATCCCGAGCGGCAGCTGCTGGTCGAGCGTGATCGGCCGGATGTCGCCGTCGTGGGCGACCATCGCCTTCGGCGAGCCGGCGTCCACCGCCTCGACGGCGCCGTCGGTCAGGCCGACCTCGAGCAGCAGCGTCGCCACGTACGCGTTCCCGCCGTGCCGCGAGTAGACGGCGTCCGAGGCGAGCTCGCCCTGCTCGACGATCCCGGCGCCGGAGCGGCGGGCGTTGCGCATGGCGTTGACCGCGACGGTCGTGAGCAGCGACGCCTCGATGCCGTCGCCGTGCCCGTTGAGGACCGTGATCGTGAGCCGGTCGCCGGTGATCGACCAGTCGTAGTGGTCGCCGTAGACCGCGTACGCCGGCTCCAGCGCGCCCGCGAGCCGGAACCGCTCGCCGTTCAGCGAGCGCCCGGGCAGCAGGTCCCACTGCAGCTCGGCGGCCATGGTCAGGCGCTGCCGGCGACGTACCTTGTGGTAGCGGTCGGTGTCCCGGTCGGCCGTGCGCAACGCCATGGCGAGCTCACCGGCGAGCGCGGCGAGATCCGCGGTCAGCTCGCGGGTGGCGGGCTGCTCGGTCTCCAGGCTCAGCACGCCGAGGCGGTCGCCCCAGACGGTGAGGGGCAGCAGCAGGCGGGCCGGGCCGTCCGGCCGCGGGTCGTTGATCGGGAGCTGGCTGCCGAAGCACCGCTGCTCCACCGGCCCGCCGACGGGTCCCTCCGGATCGAGGACCGGTACGAGGGCGTTCAGGCTCAGATCAGCGAGCAGCACCTCGACCCGGTCGGCGGCGTAGCGGGCACGCAGGTGCTCGGCGGTGACCTCGGGAAGACGATCGGGCGGGGCCGCGCGAAGCAGCGAGCCGACCGATGCCGGGCCGTCGAACACTCGATCTCCTTTCCCAGCCGACAATAATTGCCGGAGTGCAAGCATGATAGGCGCATGCCCCCGGAGCGGCTGACGAGCCCTAGGCGAACGACTTCTCGAAATGAATGAGGCTGCCGTGACGAGGCGCGGAGTGCATCCGTACGTTCTCGGCGAGAGCCCTGATCAGGAAAAGTCCTCGTCCGCGCTCGGTATCCACGCCGGGTGGGCCGACGGCCGCGAGGTCGAAACCGGCACCGTCGTCGCGGACATCGATCGCGCAGTGGTCCTCTCCCACCTCGAGGAGAACCTCGAAGCTTTCCGCGCCCGACGCGTGATTGACCACGTTGGCGCACGCCTCCGTGATCGCCAGTTCCAGATCGGCGCCGGACTCCGCGTCCACCTGCAGTACGGCCAGGGCGCTGCGCAGCAGTCGGCGAACGGCGGGAACGCTTCCCGCCTCACGCGGCAGATCGAGCCGGACTGTCAAACGCATGCCTCTTGTGTGCCCTGACCACCCCCCGGCTAATCACGGTCCCGCCCATCCGGGTGCCGGCTCATCCGGATGCCCGGCAAAAACGTGTTATCCATGGACGGCTCGCGCGTCCCCCTATGGTCGCCCGGAAATCCACGGCCGGGGACGCACGATGAGAGGTAGGCACATGGCGGACCAACCGGACATCGCGACGGTCATCGCGGCCCGCGCCGGGGACCCGGCCGCCGTCGATCGGCTCGTCGCGGGCTACCTGCCGCTGGTCTACACGATCGTCGGCCGCGCCCTCGAGGGCCACGCGGACGTCGACGACGTGGTGCAGGACGTCATGCTGCGGGTGCTGCGCAATCTCGGCGACCTGCGCGAGCCGGAGTCGTTCCGGTCCTGGCTCGTGGCGATCACCGTGCGCCAGGTGCGTGAGCGGTTCCGCACCCGGCGCGGCGCGCCCGAGGCGCTGGTTCACGAGGACGTACGGGACCCCGGGGCGGACTTCACGGATCTGGCCATCACGCGGCTGGAGCTCTCCGGGCAGCGCCGCGAGACGGCCGAGGCGACCCGGTGGCTCGACGAGGAGAACCGCGAGCTGCTGTCGCTGTGGTGGCTCGAGGCGTCCGGCGAGCTGACCCGCGACGAGATCGTGGAGGCCACCGAGGTCAGCCGGCAGCACGCGGCGGTCCGCATCCAGCGGATGAAGGGGCAGCTCGAGACCGCCCGCGTCGTGGTGCGGGCGCTCGCCGCCCAGCCGCCCTGCCCCGACCTGCGCCTGGTCACCGTGCACTGGGACGGCACGCCGGGCGCGCTGTGGCGCAAGCGCATAGCCCGCCACACGCGCGACTGCTCGTATTGCACGCCGGCCTGGCACAATCTCGTCGCCGCCGAGCGGCTGCTGGCCGGCATGGCCCTGGTGCCGCTCCCGGCCGGACTCGCCCATTTCGGCGGCTCCCTGGGCACGGCGGCGGGTACCGCGGCGGTCACCGGCAAGACGGCGGTCACCGGCGGCTCGCACCTCGCCGCCAAGATCGGGTTCGGCGTCTCGCAGAAGGTGCTCACCGCGGCCCTGGCCACCACCGCCGTCGCCGGTACCGCCACGGCCGTCGTCGTCTACCGGCACGACACCCCGCCGCAGACCCCGACCGCGGCCGTGCTCACCACCTCGGCCCCCGCGCCGCGGCCGACCACGGTTCGCCCGTCGCCGTCGTCGCCGAGCTCGCCCTCCCCGTCGCCGACGCCCTCGAAGACGACCAAGAAGCCGGTCGTCGTGATCACCGCGAAGGCGAGCAAGAAGAAGGGCGTCGGCGTCTGGAAGTTCACCGGTCTCAAGTCGGCGCTCTCCGACGTCGGCGCCGGCTGGTACTACAACTGGGCCTCCAACAACAACGACGTTCCCGGGCCGGCCGGCGTCGAGTTCGTCCCGATGATCCGGGCCAAGGGCGACGCCACCGACGCCACCATCGCGCAGGCCAAGAAGGAGAGCGGCGGCGAGCTGCTCGGCTTCAACGAGCCGGACATGGCCGGGCAGGCCGACATGAGCGTCGAGGACGCCCTGGCCGCGTGGCCCAAGCTCCAGGCGACCGGCTTGCGCCTGGGCAGTCCTTCCGTCGCGTACGGGGGAGACACCGCGGGCGGCTGGCTCGACCGGTTCATGAGCGGGGCGAAGGACAAGGGTTACCGGGTCGACTTCATCACCCTGCACTGGTACGGCTCGGACTTCAGCGCGGCGGCCGTCGGCCAGTTCCTCGGGTACGTCGACGCCGTGCACAAGCGGTACAACAAGCCGATCTGGGTCACCGAGTTCGGCCTCATGAACTTCAACGGCTCGCCGAAGTACCCGTCCGCCGCCCAGCTGGTCACCTTCATCAAGGGCACCACCAAGGGCCTGCAGAGCCGCTCGTACGTCGAGCGGTACGCGTGGTTCGGCCTGCCGGCGGTCGGCGACAGCGTCGACTTCGGCCTCTACAAGGACGGGGACTCCCCGACCGCGGCCGGGGAGGCGTACAAGGCGGCGGGCTAGGTTTTCCGGCCGGGGCCGCGCGTTAGGGTCGAGGCATGATTCGGTTCGGGTACAAGGCGTCGGCCGAGCAGTTCGCGCCGGCGGAGCTTCTTCGTTACGGGCAGTTGGCGGAGGAGCTCGGCTTCGACTCCGTCTTCACCTCCGACCACCTGCAGCCGTGGCGGCACGACGGCGGGCACGCCCCGGCCGCGCTCCCGTGGCTCGGCGCGCTGGCCGCCCGCACCGAGCGGGTGCTGATCGGCACCAGCGTGCTCACCCCGACGTTCCGGTACCACCCCGCCGTGGTCGCGCAGGCCTTCGCCACGCTCGGCTGCCTCGCGCCCGGCCGGGTGGTGCTCGGCGTCGGCTCGGGCGAGTCGCTGAACGAGGTGCCCCTCGGCATCGAGTGGCCCGACGGCAAGGAGCGCTTCGCCCGGCTCAAGGAGTCGGTCCAGCTGATCCAGAAACTCTGGAGCGAGGACAGGGTGACCTTCGCGGGCCAGTACTACCGCACCGAGAACGCCACCATCTACGACAAGCCCGAGACCCAGGTCCCCATCTACATCGGCGCCTCGGGCCCGGCCGCGACCCGCCTGGCCGGCCGCATCGCCGACGGGTTCATCACCACCAGCGGCAAGGGCCGCGAGCTGTACACCGACACACTGCTCCCGGCCGTCCGCGAGGGCGCCGAGAAGGCCGGCCGCAACCTCGACGACCTGGACCTGATGATCGAGGTCAAGGTCTCCTTCGACGAAGATATGGAAAGGGCGCGCAACGACACCCACTTCTGGGGCGCGCTGGCCCTCTCCCCCGAGGAGAAGACCGGCGTCGAGGACCCACTGGAGATGCAGCGCCGCGCCGACGCCCTGCCGGTCGAGCGCACGGTGACCCGCTGGATCTGCTCCTCCGACCCCGACGAGCACTGCGAGCGCGTCGAGGAGTACCTCGACATGGGCTTCAAGCACCTGGTTTTCCACGCGCCCGGCCCCGACCAGGAGCGCTTCCTTCGCCTGTACGCCGACCAGATCCTTCCCTCGCTCCGCAACCGAGGCTGAGACCGGCCGTCAGTTACCGAGGTTCTCGCGCGGAACCGGGCGCAGGCGACCGCTGCGGGTGCGCCCGGTCCCGTTCCCCTCACCGTTGATGACCCGCAGGTCGGGGCGCTGCCGGAAACCCTCGATGCGCCGCCGCTTGGTCCCGACCTCACGCCGACCCGACGGCTGCGGCGGAATCCCGCGCGAGTCCGCCCAGTCCGGTCGCCCGTCCTCGCCGGACCGCGGCTTGCTGTCCCCGCCACCGCCCCGCCCAAGCGGGAAAGAGCCGATGCCGGGGATGCCCCCGCCGCCGATGCCGGAGGTGCCCGCGCCGCCGATGCCGGAGGTGCCCGCGCCGCCGATGCCGGAGGTGCCCGCGCCGCCGATGCCGGAGGTGCCC
>NZ_KB903316.1 GCF_000379645.1 Paractinoplanes globisporus DSM 43857 | reverse complement strand
CGAGGATTCTGCGGCCGGTGGTCTCGGAGTCGATGGCGCAGCGGCCAGTGGTGCCTTGCCCGGCGGTTCTGCGGCGTCAGGCAGCGTCACGGCTGGTGGGCCCGCGCCCGGCATTGCCCCGGCTGGCGGTCCCGCGGTTGGCGGTCCCGCGGTTGGCGGTCCCGCGGTTGGGGGTCCCGCGGTTGGGGGTCCCGCGGTTGGGGGTCCCGCGGTTGGCGGGCGTGCGGTTGGCGGGCGTGCGGTTGGGGGTCCCGCGGTTGGCGGGCGTGCGGTTGGCGGGCGTGCGGTTGGGGGTCCCGCGGTTGGCGGGCGTGCGGCTGGCGGGCGTGCGGGTGGCGGCGTCAGCGCGGGCGGTGGCCCGGAGGGTAGCGGCGCTGGGGCGGGCCACGCCGCGGCGGCCGGGTATGCGGTGAGCCGGTTTGTGCCGTTTGCGGATGTGGCGGGGGCGTCGGCGAGCCGGAACGGTCGGCGGTCGTGGGAGATGAGTCTGCGGGACGGGGGCACGCTCAGCGTTCGGACGGCGATCGACTCTGACGAGCTGCCCGGTGGGTGGTCGGCGCTCGACGACGCGGTGGCCTTCCTCACAAGCACCCGCTGACACATCTGTCCCGGCGTCCGGTTCGTGGTGTTCGGGGACCGCGGAATCGGGCGTGGTCGCAGACTGCGCTCAAACCGGCATCCTTCGCCCTGAACTCTCTGACCTGCGGATCCGTGGCTCAGAGAGGTTGCGTCTCATCCGCGACGAATGAGCTACGGGCTGATCACCTTGGGTCACAATAGCCTCAGTGGTTATTCGCTTGGCGTTTCCCGAAATGGGTAGTGAAGTGCCGGGACGCGGTCGGATGATCGGTTTGACGGGGGGAGGTCACCATGGATCGGGGGCCCGCGGCACTCTTCGGGGCGATCGTCGCGGTCGGACTGGGTCCGGCGATGTGGTTGGGGGTTCGGCTCGGCGCGGTTGATGTCGCGCCGGTGCGTCCGCCCGCCGTCGTCGGTGAGCACACGGCCGGGCCCGAGCAGTTGGTCGGCGGCGCGGGGGCCGGCGACAGTCCGCTCGGCGACGAGTCGACCGGAAAGGCCACGCCCCGCTCCAAGGTCCAGCGGCTGCACAATTCGCCGTCGCCGGCATCGTCCGCCACCAGCACGACGCCGCCCACGTCCACCTCGGCGTCGCCGAGCCCGACGCCCACGCGGAGCGACACGACCGAGCCCACGACCCCGCCCACCGAGTCGACCACCGGTCCCACCACGCCGCCCACCGAATCGACCACCGGGCCCACCGGCCCGCCCGACCCGCCGACGTCGTCCGGTCCCGGCGGCGGCCCGACCTACCCCGGCAACCAGCTGGTCGGCGACACCGGCGGCATCGCCGCCGGCGGCCCGGTCAACTAGCGCCGGGCCCCGCCGCTCCGACCACGGTCACCGGTGAGCGACCGGTCCCGGCGTAGCCCCCGGCGACGCTGCGGCGATCCGGGCACTGGCACCACCCAACCCGCAGGGCGCAACTCGGCTGGCGCCGCGCCGCGCTCAGTCCAGCCCGCCGTGGCGCCAGCCTGCCGCGGCGCCAGCCTGCCGCGGCGCCAGCCTGCCGCGGCGCCAGCCCGCCGCGGCGCCAGCCCGCCGCGGCGCCAGCCCGCCGCGGCGCACGGCGCGCGGCGCTCACCCCGGACTGATCAGGGCGTCGGTCGATCCCGCCGTCGGCACCGGCGCGGAGGCAATGGGCAGGTAGGTCGCGGCCAGGCCTCGGGCGGTTTCGGCGAAGCGGGCGCGTAACTCCGGCGGGTCCAGGACCTCGGCCTCGTCGCCCAGTTTGAGCAGCTCGATGTGGCCTTGCTTGATCGACTCGATGGGGACGGTGGTGATGAGCCAGCCGTCCTCGTCGGCGGGGCCGGCCAGGTCGCGGGCGGTGCGTGACATCTCCGGCGGGAAGACGAAGGCCATCATCCGCAGCGCCGCCTCGGTCATGCGTACGGTCGCGGTTGCGGTGTAGACGCTCTGCTCGTAGCGCGCGGCCCAGTCCTGCCAGAACCCGGCCAGGTCGAATCCCGAAGGCCGCACGGCGGTGGCGTCCAGCACCTCAGCCTCGAGGATGTTCGACACGCGGTAGGCCGTGGTGCGTTCCCGGGCGGTCGCCACCAGGTACCACCGCCCGGCCTTGAGCACCACGCCGAGCGGGTTCAGGGTGCGGGTCACCTCGCGCGGCGCCTTCCACCGGCGGTAACGGATCTCCAGCACCCGGGAGCTCCACACCGCCTCGGCCACCGTGGACAGGTGCGGCGTCGGCTCGTCACCGCGGAACCAGCCCGGTGCGTCGAGGTGGAACCGCTCGCGTACCCGATCGGCTCGGTCGGCCAGCTCGCCCGGCAGCGAGGCGCGCAGCTTGAGCTCCGCGGCCGCCAGCACCGAGCCGAGCCCCAGCTCCGCCGCCGGGCCCGGCATGCCGGCCAGGAACAACGTGCCCGCCTCGTCCCCGGTCATCCCGGTCAGCCGGGTGCGATAGCCGTCGAGCAGCTGGTAGCCGCCGGCCGGGCCGCGATCGGCGTAGATCGGCACCCCGGCCGAGCCGAGCGACTCCACGTCCCGGTAGACCGTGCGCACCGACACCTCGAGCTCGTCGGCGAGCTCGCGCGCGGTCATCCGGCCCCTTGTCTGCAGCAGCAGGAGGAGCGAGACGAGACGTCCGGCGCGCATCCCCGCACGCTAACCGGCGAACACGACGAAGGGGAGCCGAGGCTCCCCTTCGCGCGGCGCAATTGAAAGACGGGTCAGAGCGCGGACAGCCGGTTGAGCAGGTCGCGGTAGCTGCGCAGCTGGACACGGAGCTGCTCGGTGTCGTCCGAGTCGCCGCCGAGGGCGTCCTTCTGCGCCTTGAGCGCGTCGGTCAGCCGGTCGACCGCCTCGCCGACGAGGACGGCGGCGTCGTTCGTCGCCTCCTTCGGGCTGTCCACGAAGCGCAGCTGGATCTCCCGGAACCGCTCGGCGAACGAGTCGCCGTCGGTGAAGAGCCGGTCGAGAGCGGTGGCCGGCCCGCTGCCGGGAGTCGAGGCCGCGCTGTCGACGGGCACGGCGGCCGCGACCGGCGTGGCTTCCGGCTCATCCGCATCGGCGGCGGACGCCACCGGCACCGGCTCGGGCTCGACCGCCACCGGCGTCCCGTTGATCTCGGCCTCGGCCCGCTCCTCGTCGGCGCGTGCCTCCTCGACCGTCTCGTCGGCCTCCGCCGCGGCCTCGGCCCGGTCCCGGTCCGTTTCGTCCTCCACTCGCGCTTCCGACGTACCGGAAATGTCGGACTCGAGGGAATCGCCGGTGGCGGGCTCGACGGCCTCCGGGCTGTCGAAGGTGCCCTCGTCCCGGAGTGCGTCCTCGGCGGAACCGTCCGTGGAGTCGTGGTCCTCGTGGGTGGTCACGGACCCGTCCGGCCCATAGGTCGTCACCTCGGAGACGTCACGCCGCGACTCCGGCTCCTCCTCGGTCCCGTCCCGCTGCTCCTGCTCGGCGAGCTCGTCGTCCGGGCTGCCGTCCTCGGCGTCCGCCCGGGTCTCGGAGTCGGCCGCGGTGTCGCCCCACGTCGAGGCGTCGTCGCGGGTGGAGGTGTCGGTCTGCGTGTCGGTCGAGGCCTCGGCGGGGGTAGCCGTCTCGGTCGAGCCCGGCCCGTCGCTCCACGGCGACCCGGCCCGCTGCTGCGGCACGGCCACCGGGTCGGAGGTCACCACATCGGTGTGGTCACGGCCGTACTCCGGCTCGTCGGTGTTCTCTTTGGCGTCGTTGGAGAAGAACTTCATGGTCGATGACTCCCTCAGCGGCTGGTGTCGGTGGCGGCGTCGGTGTCGGCGGCCCTCCGGGGAGCGGGCGCCGGCTCATCGTCGGGAACGGAAGTATCGGGAACGGAAGCAGTAGTACCAGGAGTCGTCGATACCGGGTCAGCCCCCAGCAGATCGCCGAAGAGAACCCGATAGTGCACGAGGGCGAGCCGCAGGTCCTCGGTGCTCGCCGAACCGGCCGCGTTGCGCTCACTGATCTCGTGAGCCTCGCGGTAGTGCTGCAACGTGTTCGCGTGCTCGACCGACAGGTCGGCCAGCCGCTCGTCGTACTCCGCGGTGGGGTAGCCGCGCTCGGTGATCAGGCGGGTGACCAGGTCGTCGGCGGTGCCGACGGCCGCGGACGGGTCGTCCACGAACTGGATCTGCACCTCTTCCCACGCGGTGCGGTACCGCTGCTGGGATTCCGGTGTCAGCTCGATGAGCTCGAGATCCGCGTGCCGCTTCTCGCGCTCGCGCAGCTCCTTCTCGGCCTCGGTTCGGTTCCCGGCGTCGGCCACCACGCGGTCGTACTCCGGCCCGAAGGTGCTCTGCAGCTTTCTGCGCCGCCCGGCCTGCACGCCGTACACGATCGCGGCGATGATCACCAGGACGACGATGATCAGGACGATGGTGATTGTGGGGGACATCGGCCTCCTCCTTCTTCACCCCGGTTATTCCCACTCACCCTGGGTCGTCAATCCCCTTTGGTGCGACGGGTCCAATTGCCACCTGCGCGAGGCCGAGGCGGAGATCAACGGCTCTGTCACATGAACGACTTCGAAAGCGCATGCCAGATACCCAGGACAATGAGGACAGAAAGGGCATATATCGGCCGGTCGGGTGGTAGCTCAGGTTGAAGGTTTTACGTATCCTCCTCAAGGCGTACGCGGACGGTGACGGCCTGCACTGATGTAGCGAGGGCCGTCTCCGGGGGGAGCCTGATGAGAACCCGTAACTGGTCGATTCGATCGAAGATCATCACGATGGTGACGGTGCCGTTGACGGCCCTGCTCCTGGTGTGGTTGTTCCTGACCTGGTCGACAGCCGGCCCGGCGCTCAGCCTGCTCTCGGCCCGCACGCTCGCCGACAACGTGGGCAACCCGGGCGAGGTCATCGTCGGCGAGCTCCAGCGCGAGCGCCGCCTCTCGGTGCAGTACCTCGCCGACCCCAGCGCGACGCTGGGCCTGCTCACCGAGCAGCGCGCGGCCACCGACCGGGCGATCGACGACTTCCGCCGCGCGGCACAGGGCGGCGACGCCTGGCGCTCGGCCAGCGACACCCTGCGCACCCGGATCAACCAGATGTTCACCGAGCTCAACGTGCTGCCGTCGCAGCGCGCGCACATCGACCACCGCGAGCTCGACCCGATCGGCGCGCAGAACATCTACAACGGCATGGTCTCGGCCGGCTTCGACATGTTCGCCGCCACCGCCACCTTCCCCGACGACGAGATCGACCGGCAGGTCCGGGCGCTGGCCACGCTCGGCCGCGGTCAGGAGTACCTGAGCCGCGTCGACTCGCTGCTGGCCGGCGCGACGGTGACCGGCAAGTTCACCGACGACGTGCGCTCGGCGCTGGTGCAGGACGTGGGCACGGCGCGCTTCCTGCTCGGTCAGGCCGTCTCCGACATGCCCGAGTCCAGCCGCGTGGCGTACCAGAAACTCACGACCGGACCGGCGTTCACCCAGATCAACTCCATGATGGACCGGCTCATCTCGCAGAGCCGGACCGGACAGATCTCCCCGGTCGGCGCCGACAGCTGGCACGCGCCCTACACCCAGTCGGCCGAGCAACTGCGCGACTTCGAGAACGTCGCGATCGACGGCCTCGCCGAACGCGGCTCCTCCCTGGCCGTCACGATCCTGCTGCGCCTGGCGCTGGCCGCGGTCCTCGGCCTGATCGCGTTCGGCATCTCGGTCGCGATCTCGGTCAAGGTCGGCCGGTCGATGGTGGGCCGGCTGCGCCGCCTGCGCGGCGAGGCCCTCGAGATGGCCACCGAGCGGCTGCCCAACGTGGTACGCCGCCTCCAGCGCGGGGAGAACGTCGACGTCGAGGTCGAGACGCCCCCGCTCGAGTACGGCAAGGACGAGATCGGCCAGCTCGGGCACGCGTTCAACGACGTGCAGCGCACGGCCGTGCAGTCGGCGGTCGAGGAGGCCAACGTCCGGCGCGGTCTCAACGAGGTCTTCCTCAACATCGCCCGGCGCAGCCAGACGCTGCTGCACCGCCAGCTCGCTTTGCTCGACCGGATGGAACGGCGCGAGACGGAGCCGCAGGAGCTGGAGGACCTGTACCGCGTCGACCACCTGGCCACCCGCATGCGGCGCCACGCGGAGGACCTGGTCATCCTGGCCGGCGCCGCCCCCGGCCGCGGCTGGCGCAACCCGGTGCCGGTGATCGACGTGATCCGCGGCGCGATCAGCGAGGTCGAGGACTACAAGCGCATCGACATCCGCTCGATCGAGACCTCGGCGATCCTCGGCCGGGCCGTCGGCGACATCATCCACCTGCTCGCCGAGCTGTTCGAGAACGCGACCTCGTACTCGCCGCCGAACACCCGGGTGTTCGTCGCCGGACAGGTGCTGCCCAACGGGTACGCGATCGAGATCGAGGACCGCGGTCTCGGCATGACCCACGAGGCGATCGACGAGGCGAACCGCCGGCTGGTCGAGCCGCCCGACTTCGACCCCTCCGACAGCGCCCGCCTCGGCCTGTTCGTGGTGGCGCAGCTGGCCAACCGGCACGGTATCCGGGTCTCGCTGCGGCAGTCCGCGTACGCCGGCGTCACCGCGGTCGTGCTGGTCCCGGGCGACCTGGTGGTCACCACGCCCGACCAGATCGCGCTGCCCGGCGCGCCGTCCTCGTCCGGGTCGTGGGAGCGTCCGCTGGTCGGCTCGGGGACCGAGGACCGGCGCTCGCTGGCCGCCCTGCAGTGGCACGGCACGGAGAAGCTGCGCGAGATCACGGTCGCCGGGCGGCCGGTGGCGCTCACGGCGGCCCCGGAGATCGAGATCGCGACGATCGAGCCCGCGCCGGTCGGCGGACATCATCGGGCCGAGGTGCTCGGCGGTCCGGCGCCGTCCTCGGTGGCCGATGGGCTCAGCGCCGACGGTCTGGTGCAGCGCCGGCGCGTACGCAGGCCTGTTGATCTTGCAACCGCGACGCCGGAGAAAGCCGCGACGCCGGAGAAAGCCGCGGAGCCGGAATCCGAGACCACCGAGGACGGTCTGCCCAAGCGGGTCCGGCAGGCGAACCTGGTTCCGCAGCTGCGCCGCCCGGCCGGAACATTGCCCGACGAGCCGACCGTGCCGCTACGCTCGCCCGAGCAGGTTCGCAGCATCATGAGCGCGCTGCAGAAGGGCACCACCCGCGGGCGCGACGACGCGTCCCGGCTCGAGATCCCGAGGCAACGCGATTCTGAAGATCGCCCGAAGCCGGAGGAAACCGGCAACGGGGCATCACCCGGCGGCGCGTCCTTCGCGGATGCGGCTACCGTCAGTTTCCCGGCGATCGTGAACCTGGCGCTCGCCGAGAACAGCAAGGAGGCGGGGGCCGCCACCCCCGAGAACAACGATGTGACCAGGCCGGAAGAGGACACAGAGTGACCCAGACGACCAACCAGAGCGCGAACCTCACCTGGCTGCTCGACGATCTCGTCGAGCGGGTGCCCACCGCGCAGCAGGCGGTGGTGCTGTCGGCCGACGGGCTGTTGATGGGCGCCTCGGCCGGGCTCAAGCGGGAGGACGCGGAACACCTCTCGGCGATGGCGGCCGGATTCCAGAGCCTGGCCAAGGGGGCGAGCCGGCATTTCCGGGCCGGGCCGGTGCGGCAGACGGTGGTCGAGATGGAGTCGGCCTTCCTGTTCGTCACCGCGGCCGGTCAGGGGGCGTGCCTGGCGGTGCTCGCCTCCAGCGACGCCGATCTCGGCCTCATCGCGTACGAGATGGCGATGCTCGTCACGCGGGTGGGCCAGAGCATGAAAGCCCCCGAACGCACCGTGATCATGCCCACCGATGCCGGCTGACTCGATGCGCCCCGCGCACGACTGGCTCGACCACGATGCCGGTCCGGTGGTCCGTCCCTACACGATGACCCAGGGACGGGTGGCGCCCACCGGGGGCGAGATCGACATGATGGCGTTCGTGGTGGCGACCGCGTCCGAGGCTCAACCGGCCGGCCGGTTGCAGCCCGAGCACCACGCGATCGTCGCCGCGGCGTGGGAGCCGATCCCCGTGGTCGAGCTCGCCTCCACGCTCGACCTGTCGATCGGTGTGGTCCGGGTTTTGCTTGGTGATCTACGCTCGGCAGGACTTATTTCGATGTACGAACCCCCGGCGGCGTCCCGGCCGCACGATGTCGACGTACTCAAGGCGGTTGTCAATGGACTCCGTGCGCTCTGACCGCAACGGCGCGTCGTCGCGCATCCCGGTCGCGCTCAAGATCCTGATCGCGGGCGGTTTCGGTGCCGGCAAGACCACGATGGTCGGGTCGGTCAGCGAGATCCGCCCGTTGCAGACCGAGGAGATCCTCACCGGTGTCGAGGGCTCCGACGACGTGGGCGGCGTGGAAACCAAAACCACCACGACGGTGACGATGGACTTCGGCCGGATCACGATCACCGAGGACCTTCAGCTCTACCTGTTCGGCACGCCCGGGCAGGACAGATTCTGGTTCCTCTGGGATGAGTTGTCCCAGGGTGCGCTCGGCGCCGTGGTGCTCGCCGACACCCGCCGCCTCGCCGACTGCTTTCCCTCGATCGACTACTTCGAGCAGCGCGGCACCCCGTTCGTCGTGGCCGTCAACTGCTTCGAGGCCGAGCAGCGCTTCGCCGCCGACGCGGTGGGCCGGGCACTCGACCTCGACCCCGGCGTGCCGGTGGTGCTGTTCGACGCCCGCGAGTCGCTGGGCGCCCGCAATGTCCTGATCGAACTCGTCGAGTACGTGGCCCGCCGGCAGCTCGCCTCCGCCGGGTCCCGCTAGTCCTTCAGCGTCGGCGCCGGCGGGATGCAGATGAGCCGGTAGCCGAGCTTCCGAATGGTCCGCGGGTCCGCCAACCCGCGTTCGACCAGCTCAGCCGGGTACTGAAACGGGCCTCGCACGACCCGGTCGGCGACGATCCGCTGAGCGACCTCGGTCGGCATCCTCGTGGCCTGGGCCAGCTCGTACGCCCCGATCCGGTTGAGATCGACCAGCCCGCCGTCGTCGAAGAGCCGCCCCGGGAGGTCGGGCCGCCCGATGCCGATCTCGGCCGACCGGGCCGGGTCGAAGGCCGCGAACTGCCGGGCCTGTTCGCGCAGCGCCGCCGACCGGTCGTAGTCGCCGGAGCGCAGCGCCAGCATCACCCCGTGCAACGCCGCCGCCAGCGAGAGCGGGAGCAGCAGGAAGATCCCGAAGGTCTCGTAGCTGCTGAGATCCTGTGAGCTGGTCGGCGACGGGTCGACGGCGAGCGCGACCAGGCCGGTGAAGAAGAGGACGTAGTAGACCGCGGCGACGATGTACTGCTTCGTGTCGTGCCGCCGGATGGCCGCGTACAGGAAATAGCTACCCGCCCCGAAGCCGCAGGTCGCCAGCGGCGCGATAGCGGCGAAGAGCACCTCGATCACGGGCGCCCGGCGGGCAACAGGCTGGAAGAACGCCGGTTGGAGACGAGGAGCCGCCGCCACCGGATCGGGCGGCGGCACCGGCTCGGCCCGCAGGATCCGGCGATGTGCCTCCTGCATCCGCTCGCCGGGCTCGGCGCCGAACTCGTCCAGGAAGTACTCCCGGGCGTCCCGGAACACCGCCAGCGCCTCGGCCTGCCGCCCGGTCTGGTGCAGCGCCAGCATGAGCTGGGCCCGCAGCCCCTCGCGGAGCGGGAACTCCTGGACCAGCCGGGTCAGCTCGGGGATCAGCGTGGCCGCCCGGCCCTGCTCGAGCCCGATGTCGGCCCACGCCTCCCAGGCCGACGCGCGCGTGTCGGCGAGCCGGGCTCGCGCCGCGTCGAAGACCGAGCCGCCGAGGCCGGCCAGCGCGTCGCCGTGCCACAGCAGCAGCCCGGTGCGCAGCGTGCTCGCCGCCTCCAGCGGACGGTTGGCCGCTCGCTCGGCCGCGGCCCGCCGGATCGCCGCCTGGAACTCGTCGGCGTCGAGGACGCCGTCGGTGGTGCGCAGCACGTACCCGCTTCCGGTCAGCGCGAGCAGCTCGCCCGGCGTCCGCGGCGCCCGGTCGGGATCGAGCGCCCGGCGCAGGCCGGCCACGTACTTCTGGACCACGTTGGCGCCGTTCTCCGGCGGGTCGTCGCCCCACACGGCGTCGACGATCTGATGGGTCGGCACCGGCCGGCCCGCCTGCACCAGCAGGACGGCGAGGACCGCCCGCTGCTTGGCCGGCCCGAGATCGACCGGCACACCCCCGCGAAGCGCCCGCACCTCACCGAGGATCTCGAACCTCAACGGCGCGGGCGCACGGCCGTCGATCCCCACTGGACACCCCCCTGAGCAGCGCTTTCCCGCGACCGCAGCGAAACCGCAGCGGGCAGCAGCATAACCGCAGCGGTACGGCGGCGGCGGTCCGCAGTCTTCGATCTGTCGGCACCATTCCCACCCGATACGAGGAAGACGAAGAACGATGACCGCACGTAAGGCGCAGCTTGCAGGACTCGCTGCCATCCTGGCCCTTTCCACGACCGGCTGCGGGATCGTGACCGCGGACGACGGCGACACCCCGACCGCGGCGACGACGTCGTCGAGCGCTCCCGCCGAGCCGCGCGACGTGCTGCTCGACGCGGTCCCCGGCGACCAGGACGGCGCGTACCACTTCGACGTCAAGGGTTCCGATGTGCCCATGTCCGGCGTCCTCGACGCGTCCAAGAAGGCCGTCGAGATCAAGGTCGTGCAGACCGAGCCGGACGCCGGCTTCACCCTGGCCATGACCACCCGCATGATCGGCGAGAAGACCTGGGTGAAGTTCGTCATCAAGCCGGCGAACATGCCCGGCCTCCCGAAGATCCCGAAGAACTGGCAACTCCTCGACCCGGCCAAGGTCCAGGACAAGTCGATCGTCGGTTACGACGGCTCGACCGACCCCGGGTACGTCTGGGCGCTCGTCAACGACGCGGCCGCGGTGAAGCAGACCAGCCCCGGTCACTTCACCGGCAGCGCCGACCTCACGAAGACGACGCAGGCCGAGATCGTCGAGGAGAAGACCCTCACCGCGATGGGCGCCAAGGCCAAGGCTGTGCCGTTCGAGGCCGTGGTCGACGCCGGCGGCCACCTGACCAGCTTCGTCGCCAAGATCCCGGCGGGCGGCGGCCACAAGGCGACGACCTACTCCGTCAAGTACACCGGCTACGGCAAGACCGCGACCCCGGCCGCGCCCGCCGCCGGTGAGCAGCAGAAGGCGACCAGCGTCATCTACGAGATGTTGCGCGGCTGATCGTCGCGCAGAAGCAGGCGGTCGCGCGGGTCTACGGGGGTCCGCGCGGCCGCCCCGGCATCTCCGCACACCGGGACGGGACCCACGTTGATCCAGTGCACGCTCTGCGACCGGCTGGTGCTGGGCCTGGCCGGACACGACTGGACCGCGCTGCCGTGGATGGTGGCGCCCGGCACCGGTGTCCCGCCCGGCCCGTGCCACGTCCGCTGCCTGGAGGATCTGGGTTGCGCCGGCGCCTGGGCGGAGGCGGTCGAGGCGTACCACTGCCGGCGCTGGCCACTCTGGCTGGCCGGCGTCGACGCCGGCGTCCGCTGGCGGCTGCACGGCAGTCGCGCCGCGCGCCGTTTCCACCTCTGGCGCTCCGACGGGCGACTGAGCTCCTTCCCGTACGCGGACCTGACCGCGACCCACCCGCTGCGCCTCTCGACCGACCTGGCGGAGATCGGCACCGCCCACGCGGCAACCCTGCTGACCGCGATGGGCACCGACGCCGAGGGCGTGGCCGTCCCGCTGACCTCGGTCATCACCGCCCTGCGCCTGGCCGACCGGTATCCCCGCCTGGCCGGCACCCTGACCCGCCACCTACGCCCGGCCGGCCCCGACACCACGGACGTCCTGGCGGCCCGCCACACCCTCCCGTTGTCGCCGTCCTGCCGCCGTGCCGCCCACCACCTGATGCGATCCCCCTGGTAGGCCGCCGAGCCCCACTCCGAGGGCCGGATGTGGTGGGATTCGAGGCATGGGTGCGAACGCTGAGTACGTCTACGTCGGTGGCTACACGGGCGACAAGGGCGGTGAGGCCGAGGGCATCGTCCTGCTGCGCCGGGATCCCGCGTCGGGCCTGCTCACGCGGCTGGGCGTCGCGGCGCGCACGCCCTCGCCCTCCTTTCTCGCGCAGCACCCGACGCTGCCGATCCTGTACGCGGTCAACGAGCTCGACTCGGACGGCACGGTCAGCGCCTTCACGGTCGCCGACGACGGCGAGCTGACCCCGCTGTCGATCCAGCCGACCGGCGGCTCCGACCCGGCCCACCTCGCGGTCACCCCGGACGGGCGTTTCCTGCTGGTCGCCAACTACACGAGCGGCTCGGTCGCTGTGCACCCGCTCGACCCGGAGGGCGCCGTGGGGGAGCGGTCCGACCTGCTCGACCTGGCCGGCAGCGGGCCCGACCCGGAGCGTCAGCAGGGCCCGCACGCACACATGGTGGTGCCCGACCGCGACTGCGTGCTCGTCACCGACCTGGGCGCCGACCGGGTGTGGCGCTGCCGGCTCGACCCGGTGAGCGGCCGGCTCACGATGCTGCCGCCGGCGGTGACGGCGAAACCGGGCACCGGCCCCCGTCACCTGCGGTACACCCCCGACGGCACGCTGCTGCTGGTGGGCGAGCTGGCGGCCAACCTCACCTGGTACCGCCCGGCCGCCGACGGCTCGCTCGGCGAGGCCGGCGAGGTGCGGGCGTCCGAGCGGGACGGCGTCAACTACCCGTCCGAGATCACCATGGGCCGCGACGGCCGCTTCATCTACATGGCCAACCGCGGTCCCAACACGGTGTCGGCCTTCGCCTGGGACGGCGAGCGGGCCACCCCGGTCGCCGAGGTGCCTACCGGCGGTGACTGGCCGCGGCACATGATCCTGCTCGGGGATCACCTCTACGTAGCCAATCAGTTGTCACAGAGCGTCACAACGTTCAGAATCGATCCCGACACCGGCGTCCCGTCGCCGCAGGGTGAGCCAACCGCCGAGGCCAGCCCCACATGCCTGTTGCGCTGGACATCGATGACGGTCAGGTGATGCGTGAGACTGGGCAAAACCGAAATGTCGGGTAAATCCTGGTAAGGCCAGCGAGGCCCAACACCGATCGAGATGGAGTCATCACCAAAAGTAATATTGTCGGCCAGATGACCTAATCCGAGTAACTTTCCGCCGAACGTATATGGCATTCGGGTTCTGTGATGCGCACTATAGAGCGCGTGTCAGGCCGCCATCGTCGAAACTTTAATTTCCGAGGAGCGGGCGTTGTTGGGGCAGCGATGGCGATTGTCGTCGTCCTTGCCGGGTCGTACCTGGGCTACCAGCAACTGTCCGACTCCGGTTGCACCGGCGCCATCCGGTTGACCGTCGCTGCCGCGACGGAGATCGCGCCCGCCGTCGAGGAGACAGCCCAGCGCTGGACCCAGGGCGGCGCCAACGTCAACGGAACGTGTATAGCCGTCACCGTCAACCCGGTGAACTCGGCGACCATGGCCGCAGCGGTGGCCGGCGAGCACAGGGTCACGCTCGTCGGGCTCGGTACCGCCCCCGAGGCGGTGAAGGTGCCGGACGTCTGGCTCCCCGACTCGTCGACCTGGCTGCTGCGCCTCAAGCAGGAGGCGCCCGGCTTCGTGCCCACCGACGGCAAACCGGTCGCGGAGAGCCCGGTCGTCGTGGCCATGCCGAAGCCGATCGCCGAGGGGGTCGGCTGGCCCGACAAGAAGCTGGGCTGGAAGGACCTGCTCAAGCAGTTGACCACCAGCACCCAGCTGCGGACGGGCGTCGTCGACCCGAACCGCGACGCGGCCGGTCTGTCCGGTCTGCTCGCGCTCGGCCAGGCCGCCGGCACCGGTCAGCAGGCGCAGGCCGCCAAGGTGGGCGCGCTCAAGGCCCTCGCGCAGAACGCGTCCGCGCTGCGTGACGACCTGATGCAGAAGTTCCCGCACTCGGCCGACGCCAACGACCTCGCGACCAGCATGGGCGCGGCGCCGCTGTCCGAGGAAGACGTGATCAGCTACAACGCGGAGAAGCCGCCGGTGCCGCTCGTGGCGCTGTACCTCGACCCGAGCCCGCTGCCGCTGGACTACCCGTTCGCGATCATGCCCGAGGTCGACCTGCAGAAGTCGGCCGCGGCGACCGCCCTGCACCAGCAGCTGCAGACCGCGTCGTTCAAGAACGCGCTGGCCACCGTCGGCCTGCGGGCCCCCGACGGCACCGTCGGCTCCGGCTTCGCGGCCCCGGTCGGCGCGCCCGAGGCCTCGCCGGCCGTCAGCGGCAACCCGGACGGCAAGTCCAACGGTGGCTCGGCCGCCGCGGGTCTCGACGCCAGCCTGCTCAGCCAGGCGCTCGGCAGCTGGGCCGCGATCACGCTGCCCGGCCGGGTGCTCGCCGTCTTCGACGTCTCCGGTTCGATGCTCAAACCGGTGCCGACCGCGGGCGGCGTCGACCGGGCCACGGTGACCAGGGGTGCCGCACGCGGTGGTCTGGCCCTCTTCGACGACAGATGGGCCGTCGGCGTGTGGCTGTTCTCCACCGACATGAACGGGAAGAAACCGTACAAGGAGATCGTGCCGATCAGCCCGCTCTCCTCGTCGCGGCCCAAGCTGGAAGACTCGATCAACAAGATCGTCCCGAAGAAGAACGGCAACACGGGTCTCTACGACACGCTGCTGGCCGCGTACCAGACGGTGCAGAACTCGTGGCAGCCGGGCAAGGTCAACTCGGTCATCCTGTTCACCGACGGTGTCAACGAGAACGACGAGGGCATCACCCAGCAGACGCTGGTCGCGAAGCTCAAGGCGCTCAACGACCCGAAGCGCCCGGTGCGCGTGGTGATCGTCGGCATCGGGCCCGAGGTCAACCAGAAGGAACTCGAGACGATCGTGAAGCCGACCGCCGCCGGTGGCGTCTTCATCGCGCCCGACCCGGCCAAGATCGGTGACATCTTCCTTCAGGCCATCGGCTCGCGAACCGGGGCAAGCGCCAACTAAGACCTTAAAACCCTTCATATCGTACGCGGCGAGGGCCGTCACCAACCGCGGTGACGGCCCTCATTGCCTGCGGGGCGCCCGACCGCGCGCCCGGCACGCCCGAGGCGGACCAGCCCGGAATGCCGACCAGCCCGGTGCCGCAGGGTAGTCTCTGCTCCACCATGGCGGTTCACGATGGGCCGGACCCGATGCACGCCGCGGCGATCGACGACGCCGCGCAAGCCCTGCTGTTCGCCTGGGACCAGGCGCGCGAGCAGGTCACCCCGCGTCTGTCCTGGCCGCAGCTGAACGCCCTGCTCGCCGTCGAGCGAGCCGAGGGCGTCAACCTGGGCGGTCTCGCCGCCGAGCTCAACATGCTGCTCTCCTCGGCGAGCCGGCTGTGCGACCGCCTGGTCGCCTCCGGCATGGTCGAGCGCGTCCCCGGCCGCGCCGACCGCCGCGAGATTGCGCTCTACCTGACGCCCTCCTCGAGAGCCCTGCTGGCCGAGCTGCGCCGCATCCGCCGCCGCTCGCTCGCCGTAACCCTGGAGAAGATGTCACCCTCAGGCCGCGCGTCCCTGCTCCGCGGCCTGACCGAGTTCGCCTCCGCCTCCAGCGAAACGAACGGCAGCGCCGCCTCGGCTCGCACGGCCTGACGGCGTACCGGATCAGCGGCTGAGCCAGGCGGCGGGGTTGTCGCGGACCGACTGGATCACGGCGTCGGCGGCGCCGCGCATGGCGGCGTCGGCGCCCAGGCCGGCCGCCCGCAGCGTGACCGGCGCGAGCCCCGCGGTCAGCACTCGCCGGGTCAGCTCGGCCTCGATTCCGTCCCGCAGTCGCGGCAGCTCCGGCGCATAGGCGCCGCCCAGCACGATCACCCCGATGTCGAGCAGGTTGACCACCGCGGCCAGGGCGATGCCCAGCGCCGACGCGGCCAGCGCGGCGTCGGCCGCCACCGCTTCCTGTCCCGCGTACTGCTCGAGGCAGCCGTTCGCCCCGCACCGGCACGGCCGCCCGTCGGGGTAGACCGTGACGTGCCCGATCTCGCCGCTCCACCCGCGCCCGCCGCGGTAGAGCTCCCCGTCGAGCACGATGCCCGCGCCGATGCCGATCTCGCCCGAAACGTACAGAAAGGTCTGTTCGTCGTCGGAGGCGGCCCGCAGCTCGCCGAGCGCCGCGAGGTTCGCCTCGTTGTCGACCATCAGCGGCAGGTCGGCCAGCCCGGGCAGCAACGAGGGCACGTCCACGTCCTGCCAGCCGAGGTTGGGCGCCACCCGCACCAGCCCGTCGGCCGCGACCAGTCCCGGCACCGCCAGCGCCGCCCCGGCCAGGGTGAGCGACGAGGCCGCGGCGGCGGCACGTGCCTGCCCCGCCAGCTCGTCGAGGGCCGCGAGCGCGGCGGCCGCCGAGATCGGCCGCTGGTCGCTGTGCGACACGATCCGATGGCGCACCGACCCGGTGAGGTCGACCACACAGGCCGCCAGGTAGTCGACGTTGATCTCCAGCCCGAGCCCGGCCGGCCCATTCCCGCTGAGCGCCAGCCCGGCCGCCGGCCGCCCGGCCCCGGTGCGCGGCGCGGGGTCGTGCTCGGTCAGCAAACCGCCCGCGATCAGGTCGTCCACCAAAGCGGACACCGTGGCACGGGTCAGCCCGGTCCGGGTGGCGATCGACGCCCGGGATGGCCGATCTGTGCTGTTCGCCACGGTTTGCAGCACGAGCGCGAGATTATGGGCCCGCACGCTCGATTGCCGCACGGGGGCGTGGGAGGCAGTCATGATCCGGGCCGTCATGCCCTTGACATTGCCACACCGGCTCCAAATAATTCAACCAATAAACAAATCCGATCCGTTTCGTGGAGGTAACCGTGCCGGTCCAACCCACACGCGAAGACAAGTTCTCCTTCGGCCTCTGGACCGTCGGATGGCAGGCCCGCGACCCGTTCGGTGACGCGACCCGGGCCCCGCTCGACCCGGTCGAGGCCGTGCACAAGCTCGCCGAGGTCGGTGCGTACGGCCTCACGTTCCACGACGACGACCTGGTTCCGTTCGGGTCCGACGCGCACACCCGCGACGGCATCATCGCCAACTTCAAGAAGGCGCTCGACGAGACCGGCCTGATCGTCCCGATGGTCACCACCAACCTGTTCACCCACCCGGTGTTCAAGGACGGCGGCTTCACCAGCAACGACCGCTCCGTCCGGCGCTACTCGCTCCGCAAGGTCATGCGCCAGATGGACCTCGGCGCCGAGCTGGGCGCCAAGACCCTGGTGCTCTGGGGCGGCCGCGAGGGCGCCGAGTACGACGTGGCCAAGGACATCCGCGCCGCCCTCGACCGTTACGCCGAGGGCCTCAACCTGCTGGCGCAGTACTCCGAGGACCGCGGTTACGGCCTGCGCTTCGCCATCGAGCCCAAGCCCAATGAGCCCCGCGGCGACATCCTGCTCCCGACCGCCGGCCACGCCATCGCGTTCGTGAACGACCTGGAGCGTCCCGAGCTGTTCGGCATCAACCCCGAGGTCGGCCACGAGCAGATGTCGAACCTCAACTTCGCCCAGGGCATCGCCCAGGCCCTGTGGCACAAGAAGCTGTTCCACATCGACCTGAACGGTCAGCACGGCCCCAAGTTCGACCAGGACCTGGTCTTCGGCCACGGCGACCTGCTCAACGCGTTCGCCCTGGTCGACCTGCTGGAGTTCGGCGGCCCGAACGGCGCCCCGGCCTACGACGGCCCCCGCCATTTCGACTACAAGCCGTCGCGTACCGAGAACTACGACGGTGTCTGGGAGTCGGCGCGCGCCAACATCCGGATGTACCTGCTGCTCAAGGAGCGCGCGGCGGCGTTCCGGGCCGACCCGGCCGTGCAGGAGGCGCTCGCCGCCAGCGGCGTGGCCGAGCTCAACACGCCGACGCTGAACGCGGGCGAGACCTACCAGGACCTGCTCGCCGACCGCAGCGCCTTCGAGGACTTCAACCCGGACGCCGCCGGCGAGAGGGGCTACGGTTTCGTCAAGCTCCACCAGCTCGCCATCGACCACGTCTTGAAGGCCAACTGACACCATGACTCTGGTAGCCGGGATCGACAGCTCCACCCAGTCCTGCAAGGTGGTCATCCGCGACGCGGAGACCGGCAAGCTGGTCCGGCAGGGCCGGGCGAGCCATCCGGACGGCACCGAGGTGCATCCGGACGCCTGGTGGGCCGCGCTGCAAGAGGCGATCGACCAGGCCGGCGGCCTGGACGACGTGGCCGCGGCCTCGGTCGCGGGGCAGCAGCACGGCATGGTGGTGCTGGACGAGAACGGCCAGGTGGTCCGCCCGGCGCTGCTGTGGAACGACACCCGCAGCGCCGGCGCGGCCGCCGACCTCATCGCCGAGCTGGGCGGTGGGGCGAAGTGGGCCGACGCCGTGGGCATCGTGCCGGTCGCCAGCTTCACGCTCACCAAGCTGCGCTGGCTGGCCCGCCACGAGCCGGAGAACGCGGCCCGGGTGGCCGCGGTCTGCCTGCCCCACGACTGGCTGACCTGGAAGCTCTCCGGGTCGGCCGACATCGGCACGATCAAGACCGACCGCAGCGACGCCAGCGGCACGCTGTACTGGTCGGCCAAGACCAATCAGTACCGCCCCGACCTTCTCGAGCTCGGCTTCGGCCGCCTGCTGAAAACACCCGAGGTGCTCGGCCCGACCGGCATCGCGGGCCACCTGCCCAACGGCGCCCCGCTCGGCCCGGGCGCCGGCGACAACGCGGCGGCCGCCTTCGGCACCGGCGCCGGCCCGGGCGACGTGGTCGTCTCGATCGGCACCTCCGGCACCGTCTTCGTGAGCTCCGACGTCTCGCCCGACGACCCGACTGGAACGGTGGCCGGCTTCGCCGACGTCACCGGCCGGTTCCTGCCGATCGTCGTGACGCTCAACGCGGCCCGGGTGCTCGACGCCGCCGGCAAGCTGCTCAGCGTCGACCACGAGGAGCTCTCCCGCCTCGCGCTCTCCGCGCCGGCCGGCGCCGGCGGCCTGGTGCTGGTGCCTTATCTGGAGGGTGAGCGCACCCCGAACCGGCCCGACGCCACGGGCGCGATCCACGGCCTCACGCTCAAGACCTCCGATCCGGCGCATCTGGCCCGGGCCGCGGTCGAGGGCATGCTCTGCGCGCTGGCCGACGGGCTCGACGCGCTGGTCGAGCACGGCGCGACCGCCAACCGGATCGTGCTGGTCGGCGGCGGCGCCCGCAGCGAGGCGGTCCGCCGCATCGCGCCCGAGCTGTTCGGCCTGCCGGTGATCGTCCCGCCGCCGGGGGAGTACGTCGCGGACGGCGCCGCTCGCCAGGCCGCCTGGGTCGCCCTGGGTGCCGCGGAACCACCGGTCTGGTCGGCCGAGACCCCCGAGACGTACGAGGCCGCGCCCGTCCCGCTGATCCGCGAGCAGTACGCGGCCGCTCAGAACGCGGTTGTCAACCGTCCCCGCTAACCTTTCGGGCGTGAGAAAGGGCGGCACCGCGCACCGCGTCTACAGCGTCGTGGTCTTCGTGATCTTGGCGTCGCTGGACAACGTGGCGATCGGCCTGGTGCCGCCCCTCTACGGCAGCATCGGCGACACGTTCGGCGTCGGCGAGGGCCACATCGCGCTGGCCACCACGATCATGTTCCTGATCAGCGCGGTGGCGGCCATCGGTTTCGCGTACGCCGGCGACCGCACCGACCGCAAGCCGGTGCTGATCCTCGGCACCGCGATCTGGGTCGCCGGCACCGCCTGGTCGGGCCTCTCCGGCGGCTACCCGCAGTTCCTGCTCGCCCAGGTCGTCGCCGCGTTCGGCCTCGGCGCCGTGGCCTCGGTCAGCTTCGCCGTGGTCAGCGACCTGATCTCGCCGAGGCGCCGCGGTCTGGTGATGGGCTTCTGGGGCCTCTCCCAGGGCGTCGGCACGCTGGCCGGCACCCTGCTCGGCGGCCTGCTCGGCCACACGGACTGGCGGGAGCCGTTCCTGGTCGCGGCCGCCGCCGGCGTGATCGCCACGGTGGCGTACCTGTTCACGTACAACGTGCCCCGCGGCGAGAGCCAGCCCGAGCTGGCCGGCGTCGAGTACGACGAGCGGATCCACCGCGACGACCTGCCCGTGATCCTGGGCCGGCGCACGAACATCTGGCTGATCTTCCAGGGCTTCACTGCTCAGATCGCGCTGGGCTCGCTGGTGTGGCTGCCGATCCTGTTCCGGTCCCGCGCCGAGCACCAGGGCTACTCGTCGGGCACGGCCGTGCTCATCGGCAGCGTCTTCGCGACGCTGTTCCAGCTGGGCGGCGCGCTGAGCATCCTGGGCGGCCTGGCCGGGGACCGGCTGCAACGCCGCACGCCTCGGGGGCGGGCCCTCGTCGCCGCCGTGGGCGTGCTGGCCGCCGTACCCTTTTATATAGTTTTGTTCTTTGTCCCGATGACCATCGACGTGCCCGACGGCGCCGGCTCGGCCACGGTCATCCGGGCCGTGCTCGCCGACGTCTTCACCGAGCCCACGGTCGGCATCTGCCTGGCCATCGCCGTGTTCGCGCTGATGCTCACCTCGGCGAACTCGCCGAACTGGTTCGCGCTGATCGCCGACGTGAACCCGCCCGAGCACCGCGGCACCGTCTACAGCCTCGGCAACCTGGTCAACGGCTTCGGCCGGGCCGGTGGCAACGCGATGGTCGGCGTGGCGTTCCGGGCGCTGGCCGGTGGCTTCCCGCCGCCGCTCAACTACGCGGTCGGGCTGGCCGGCTTCCAGCTGTTCTGGCTGCCGACCGGCGTCATGTTCTGGCTGGCCAGCAGGACGGTGGCGAAAGACATGGCCGACACGCACGCCGCCCTGCTGGCCGCGGCCGACGAGCTAGAGCACCGCCCAGACGGTGACGTCGCCGGGGACCCGCCCGTCGGCGTCGAGGGGCTCGCTCGCGAGTAGCACGCTCGCGCCCGGCGGCAGCGGCACCGAGGAAGCGCCGAAGTTCGTCAGCACCAGCAGCTCGCCGTTGCGGAACGCCAGCACCTCGTCCGGCGCCTCCTGCCAGGCCAGCGTCCCGTCGCCGAGGCGGTACTCCTTGCGGGCGGCCAGGGCGGCGCGGTAGAGCTCCCAGGTCGAGCCGGGCACGCCCTGCTGGCGGTCGAGCGCGTACTCGGCCCAGGACACGGGCTGCGGCAGCCAGCTGCGGTCCGACGGGCCGAAGCCGTACGACGGCGCGTCCGCCTCCCACGGGATCGGCACCCGGCAGCCGTCCCGCCCTACCACCGTGTGCCCGGAGCGCGGCCGGGCCGGGTCCTGGCGGTGCTCGTGCGGCAGCGTGGTGTGCTCCGGCAGCCCGAGCTCCTCGCCCTGATAGAGATAGGCCGAGCCGGGCAGCGCCAGCATCTGCAGCGTGGCCGCCCGGGCCCGGCGCAGGCCCAGGCCGGCGTCCGGCTGCGGGTCCTCCGGCCCGATCCCGTGCAGCCGCACCCGGTCGGCCGCGTAGCCGAGCCGGGTCGCGTGCCGGATGACGTCGTGGTTGGACAGCACCCACGTCGTGGGGGCGCCGACCTCGTCGTTCGCCTCGAGCGACTCGTTGATCACCGCGCGCAGCGGGGCCGGCCGCCAGGGCGCGCTGAGGTACATGAAGTTGAACGCCTGGTGCATCTCGTCGGCCCGCACGTACCGGGCGAGCCGCTCGGCGGGCTGCACCCAGGCCTCGGCCACCAGAATCCGGCCGCCCTCGTACTCGTCGACGACCCGTCGCCATTCGCGGTAGATGTCGTGCACCCCGTCCTGGTCCCACATGGGCGGCGGCGGCCCGGCCGGCTCCAGTCCGCCCAAGATCACTGCCGGCACCTCCCAATCGGCGAGCGTCTCCTCCTTGACGAGGCCGTGCGCCACGTCGACCCGGAAGCCGTCCACGCCCCGGTCGAGCCAGAACCGCAGGATGCTCACGAACTCGGCGCGCACCTCGGGATTGCCCCAGTCGAGGTCGGGCTGCGAGACGTCGAACAGGTGCAGGTACCACTGCCCGTCCGGAACCTGTTTCCAGGCGCTGCCGCCGAACATGCTGGTCCACGAGTTCGGAGGAAGAGCCCCGCGCCCCTCGCGGAAGATGTAGCGCTCCCGTTCCGGGCTGCCCGGCGCCGAGGCGAGCGCCGCCTTGAACCACTCGTGCTCGGACGAGGTGTGGTTGGGCACGAGGTCGACGATGACCTTCAGCCCCAGGTAATGCGCCTCGGCGATGAGCTTGTCGGCGTCGCCGAGGTCGCCGAAGCGGGAGTCGACGCCGCGGTAGTCGGAGACGTCGTAGCCGCCGTCGTGCTGCGGCGAGGGGTAGAAGGGGGAGAGCCAGACGGCGTCGACGCCGAGGTCCTTGAGGCGGGGCAGGCGCTCGGTGATGCCGGCCAGGTCACCCAGTCCGTCGCCGTCGCTGTCGGCGAACGAGCGGGGATAGACCTGGTAGATGACGGCGTCGCGCCACCACTGCTTCTGCATGCGCCAAATCTAATCGTCGAGTATCGCCGCGAATCTTTCCTCGGCCAGGTCGAGCTGGTCGAGGATGTGGTCCTTGGCCGCCACCGACAGCGGGGTGTCGGGGCGCCCGACCAGCTCGCGCAGCTTCGGCACGAGCGGGCGGTACTTGGTGGCCGAGGAGTACGCCTTGTCGGCCGTGGTGTGGATGACGCCCACGCCGTTGTCGGTGAAGTCGGACACCTTGATCACCCGAGCCCACGGGTCGCGCTCGAGGTTGGCCGCCACGTGCTCGCGGTACTGCTCGTGGCGGTCGCGGTCGGGGTCGTACTCCGGGTTGGTGACCGAGCGGACCAGCTCGGCCACCCGCGGGTTGAACCGGCGGGCCAGCTCGGCGATCGCCGCCTCGGTCAGCTCGGTGTGCGTGTGCCCGGCCGCGTCGAGCCCGGCCAGCTCGGCCGGGTGGTCCTCGGCGGCGTCGTGCAGCAGCGCCGCGGTGAGCACGTCGACGTCGTGGACGCCGTAGTACTTGATGATGCGGATGGCCACCCGGAGCAGGTGGTTGACGTAGGGCTCGCGGACCCGCCGGTCGTCGGCGTGCAGGGTGGCGGCCAGGTCGAGGGCCGACCGCAGTCGCGCGGCCTCGGGCGCCGGGAAGCCGTCCACCTCGAGCAGGAACCGCTCACGCAGTCCCTGCTCGCCGTAGACCTCGGTGATCGCATGCAACGGCATGGACAGCAGCATCCGCGTCGCCATGCCGACACTGTAGCGATCAATTGGTGCCTGTCGACCGGACCGGGACGGGACGGGGTGACGGCCGGCGCGTGCCGGTGGGAGCGGTGGGGGCCAGGGACGCCTGTTTGAGTGACCAGGCGTTGCTGCTCTCGGCGTGGATCCCGCGCTTCGGCGTGCCGGCGCCGTCGGTGAACTCCTCCTCGGTCATGGCCTGCAGCGCGCTCAGCGCCACCCCCACGATCGTGGCCGCGGTGATGAGCGTGATCGGCACGATCATCGTGAGCGGCCGGATGCCGTGCACCTGGTCGATCTGGTTGTTGTCCAGGTGAACCGACATGGCCGCCATCCCGGTGTAGTGCATGCCGCAGACCGCGACCGCCATGATCGAGGCCGCCCCGCTGACCCGGACCCAGCCGCGTACCGACACCGCGAACCAGTGCGCGACCGTGGCCGCCACCACCGCGATGATCGCCGAGGCGATGACCAGGGACAGGTTGTAGTGCATCGAGCCGGCCACGTGCACGCCCTCCATGCCGGAGTAGTGCATGGCCAGCACCCCGCCGCCGGTCAGCACGCCGGCCGCGACCACCTTGGGGAAGCTGCGCCGGCCGTGCCCGACGATGAGCAGCCCGAGCCCGACCGCGACCACCGCGACGACCAGGCTCACCACGGTCATCGAGACGTCGAAGCGCACCGGGCTGGCCGGCACGTCGAAGCCCAGCATCGCCGCGAAGTGCATCAGCCAGATCGCGCCGCCGCCGATCGAGAAGGCGGCGATGCCCAGCCACCGGTTGCGCCGTCCGCGGGTCCGGGCGTCGCGTGCCCGCCCGGTGCAGAGGAGCCCGAAGAACGAGCCCAGGAACGCCAGCAGGTACGCGGCGATCGGGTTGAAGATCCCGTAGGTGAAGTGATGGATCTCGGCCACTGCGAAACCTCGCGAAAGATCGACGGATGTTCGCGAGTGATTTACGGCCAAATACGCGCACATCCATCGCACCGCGTGTGCGGGCCCATCACAAAGAGAGCCGGGACCACCGCGTTCGGTGGTCCCGGTCGAGGTTGACTCGGAGGGATGGGGATCAGGTGAAGATGCTGACGCCACCCGGGCCGACCAGCAGGCCCACGATGATCAGCACGATGCCCCAGATGAGCTGCCGCCGGAACAGCGCGAGAATGCCGGCGACCACCAGGATGACTGCGAGGATCCAGAGGAGAACGTCCATGCGGTCCGGATACCCGGTGCTCCCGAATCGAAAACCTGGTCAGGTGGCGACCAATTCGAGATCGACATCTTCGGAGAGCAGCTGGTACACGTTGTACGCCTGCTTGATGACCGGGTGGGCCACGTTGCGCACCGGCACCCCGCCCGGCGTGCGTCCCCGCTCCGCGCCGTGGTGCGCGTGCCCGTGCAGCGCCAGCGCGGTCGGCGCGGCGTCGATCGCCCGTCCGAGCTGGTAGCACCCGAGGAACGGATAGATCTCCAGCGGCTCGCCGAGCAGCGTGTCCGGCACGGGGGCGTAATGCGTGAGCGCCACCAGGGCATCCGCCTGCACCGACAGCAGGGCGTCCTGCAGCTTCCGGGCGACCACCTCGGTCGTGCCCACGAAGTCCTTCATCTCGCGCTCGCCGAAGTTGCTGGCGCAGGCACCCGCGAAGCCACCGCCGAAACCCTTCACCCCGGCCACGCCGAGCCGGTGGCCGTGCAGCTCGAGGACGGTCGCGTCGCCCTCGAGCACGGTGATGCCCGACTCGGTGAGCACCTCGGTGACCCGCGACTGCAGGTCACTCTGGTGGTCGTGGTTGCCGAGGACCGTCACGACCGGCACGCCGAGGCCGCCGAACTCGGTGGCGAAACAGCGCGCCTCCTCGACCGTGCCGTGCCGGGTCAGGTCGCCGGCCACCAGCAGCACGTCGGCCCGGTCGGGCAGCTCCTCGAGGGCCGGCCGGAAGCGGCCCAGGACATCCTTGTCCACGTGCACGTCGCCCACGGCGGCGATCCGGATCATGAAATTTCCTCCACCTCGCTGGGCGCGTCGGCCCGGGTGATGCCGATGTCGCAGACGATCTCGACATCGGGGAAGCGAGAGTTGATCTGCCGGCAGATCTCGTCCCGCCGCAGCGGGCTCTCCACCTCGCCGCCGAGCACCAGCTGATGCTCGCGACGGTGGACGGTGATGCCGAGCTCGGCGATCCGGCCGTCGGTGAGCAGGCTCTGGATCTCGGCTTCCAGGTATTCGTCGAGCTGGGTACTCATCTCATCCCCCTACCCTCATCGGTTCGTCCCCCTCGAGGGGGACGACGTCCAGCCGGTCGAGCAGGATCAGGAACGCCTCGGCGTACGGCGACGTGGCCGTCTCGCGCCGGACGCGTACCCAATCGATCTGCTCTCGCAGCGAGCGCGCCACCGGGAAGCCGGTGGCGAAGTCGCAGTAGTGCTGGCTGTAACTGAGCAGCTTGTGGATCATCAGCTGGGTCGCCGAGATCACCGGCATGCTGATCGCCTCGACCGAGATCACCTCGGTGTCGGCCAGGGTCTCGTCGGTGACCGGCGTCTCGACCGGCCGGTGGATGAGGTCCACCATCCGATCCTCGTCGTAGACCTTGACCAGCCAGTCCTCGGGCGGCTGCTCGGTGCGGAAGCCGACCGCCGCGAGCGCCTTGAGCGCCTGCTCCTTGTCCTGCTCACGCAGCAGGAAGTCGACGTCGTGGTCGCTCGAGTGGCCGCCGTGCGCGTAGACGGCGAAGCTGCCGCCGAGCGCGAAAGGGATATCGGCCGTCTTCAGCGTGGAGGCCACCCGCTTGAGTGTGATGGCCAGCCCGGCGTCCACGTGGTGCGGCATGGGCGTCTCCCTGTTTCGCTCCGGTCCGTGTCGGTAACCCGTACCCGACCCGCAACGCCTTGAATCTCACACCAAATCAAAGGCTTGACCCCATTTTCGTACGAAGTGAGCACCGTTGCTGTGAAACGGTGTGGGCAGCTCCGGTTACCGTTGGTAGACATGACCCGAACTATCGCCTTGGTTGGCATCGACGGATCGGGAAAGACGACCCAGGCCCACCGGCTCGCGGACGCCCTGGCGGCCGAGGGGTTGAAGGCTTCCTACCGCCGTAACGCGGGCGGCCGCCGCTGGTTCGGGCGTCTCGCGGCCCGGCTCGGCAAGGGCGACGACGCGGAAGACCTGCTCGGCCGGCGGGCGATGCTGTTCGTCGAGTCGGTCCTGCGGTGGCTGGCCATCCTGCGCACGCTTCTCCGGCGGGCGTTCACCGGCGAGATCACGGTCATGGACCGGTACGCCGTCTGCCAGTACGCGAGTCTGCGCGCCCGGGCCGCCCGCCCGGCCGCCGAGCGCCGCGCCCGCCTGGCCTACCGCCTGTTCCCGCGTCCGGACGTGACGTTCTACCTGGACGTCGACCCGCAGGTCGCCCACGACCGCATCGAGGCCCGCGGCTACGACCACGAGAGCACCGACTATCTCGCAGCCGCCGCCGTCGCCTACCGCTCGCTCCCCGAGTACGCCGGCTTCGTCGTCATCGACGCCAACGCCACCCCCGATAAGGTGGCCGCCGAGATCCGTGCCCACCTGCCGATCCCGGCGCCGGTCACCCCGGCCCGTTCCCGGGTCCGCACGATGATCCTGGCCGGCGGCCCGCTGCTGGCCGGCGCGACCGCCCTGGGCTACCAACTGGCCGAGTCCCTATGAGGGCGGGCCGCGTCCCTCTGAGGCCGGGCCGCCGAGCGCGGCCCGCTAGGCCTGGCCGTAGACCGGGATCGTCGCGCCGGTCGTCGGCGCCGACGCGTCCGAGGCCAGGAAGAGGATCGTCGGCGCGATCTCCTCGGGCTTGACCCAGCGGGCGAAGTCGGCGTCCGGCATGTCCCGCCGGTTCGCCGGGGTGTCGATGACGCTGGGCACGATGGTGTTGCACCGGACGTGTTGCTTGCGGTACTCGACGGCGACCGCGTTGGCGAAGGCCAGCACCGCCGCCTTCGCCGTGATGTAGCCGGCCGCGCCCGGCCACGGCGACAGCGCGGCCCGCGACGACACGCAGACGATCCCGCCGCCACCGGCCGCCACCAGGTGCGGCAGCGCCGCGGCCGTCACCAGATAGGTGGGGCGCAGATTGACGGCGATCAGCCGCTCGAACTCGGCGACCGGCGTCTCCGCGACCAGCCCGCCCCCGCCGTACGCCCCGGCGAGATTGACCACCGCGCGCAGCGGCGCCGCGGAATCGCCCGCCGCGACGGCCATCGCGGCAGTGATGTCCGTCTCACTCGAAAGGTCGGCCTCGACCGGCTCCGTGCCCTCCGGCGCCGTCCGGCCGGGCCGCACCGGGGCCACCACCCGCCATCCCTCGTCCACGAAAGCCGCCACCGTGGCCGCCCCGAGCCCGCCCGCACCGCCCGAGACGAAGACCGTCCGTCCGCTCCGCATGGAGATCACTCTGCCCGTTCATCCGCGCCGGACGGTGTGGTTTTCGTCACGCTCACCGGACGATGGCCTGGTGCTTGCGAACAGTTACCAAAGGAGCCTTCACCTGCACGGGCGTCACCCGTGCGGGCGAGTGAACTATGGCGCCGTGTGCCGCATTGTGGCAGGTGGTCCCGTTCGGTGGAGCACCTCGGGATCTTTTTGATGAGGTTTTTGTTTCAGGCCGGTCGCGAAGCTGTCGATGCTGCACGTGAACCCGGGAAGCCGGACACGCGTACTGGGTAGTGACGAGTGTCCCAAGGCCGGTGGTGATGCCCGTCGCTGCGACGGATGAGGGGCCGATGGTGTCATTGAGACCAACGCGGGTATGCGTTCTGCTGCGCGACCGACGGCGGCTGCGGCGCGTGAATGCCGTGACGGGGGCCCTCCTCAGCAACATCGCATGCGGCTCTCAGCTATCACTCAGGCATTCGTGACACTTTCGACCCACCAGCCGGAATCAGTGCGACCAGTCATTTGTTGTGTAGATGCCAGTAACCGCAATGTGCGAACTGCGGACGTTACGGGGAGGAACTGATGAACACAGGGTTTGCCCGTAGCGGGGTAAGTAGTGATGGCAATGAGGGGACCGTGGGCAACGTGGAGAAGAACACCGTGATGCGGACCGATCAGGTCGCCGAGGAGCGCGACCTTGTCGGCGTCTACCTGCACGAGATCTCCCGGACGCCACTGCTGAGCGCGGCCGAGGAGGTCGATCTCTCCAAGCAGATCGAGGCGGGCCTCTACGCGGAGTTCCTGCTCGACGAGGGTGAGACGCCGCGCGGTGTGAGCCGCGAGGAGCTCGAGCGGATCATGCACGAGGGCCAGCGGGCGAAGGATCTGTTCATCCGGGCGAACCTGCGACTGGTCGTGTCGATCGCGCGTCGTTACGTGCGGTCCGGCATGCCGATGCTCGATCTCATCCAGGAAGGCAACACCGGCCTGGTGCGCGCGGTCGAGAAGTTCGACTATGAGCGCGGTTACAAGTTCTCGACGTACGCGACGTGGTGGGTGCGGCAGGCGATCAGCCGGGCCATCGCCCAGCAGGAGCGCACCGTGCGCCTCCCCGTGCACCTGGTCGAGGACGTCAACCGCATGCGCAACGTCACTCGCCAGCTCGTTCGCGAGCTCGGCGCCGACCCCGAGCCCGACCAGATCGCGGCGGCGCTCGGCGTGACCGTGGAGCGCGTCAACGAGCTCACCCGCTGGGCTCAGGACACGGTCTCCCTGGACACTCCGGTCGGCGACGACGGCGACACCAACCTCGGCGACCTGGTGGCCGACAGCGACGCTCCCTCCCCGGAGGAGATCGTGCTCACCGCGCTGGAGCGCCAGCGGATCGAGGGCCTGCTCAACCACCTCGACGACCGGTCGGCCGGCATCATGCGGGCGCGGTACGGCCTCGAGGACGGTCGCGAGCACTCGCTGACCGAGGTGGCGTCCCGCTTCTCGCTCAGCCGCGAGCGGATCCGCCAGCTCGAGATCCAGGCGCTCGGCCGGCTGCGTGAGCTGGCCCGGGCCGAGGGTCTCGCCGCCGCCTAGGCAAAGCCGCCTGACAAACAGGCCGCCTGACAAACAACATCTCCCCGCCGAGACGAGAAAGGCCGGTACCCGATCGGGTACCGGCCTTCACTGCGTCCGGAGCTACTTGACGCGTCCGTAGCCGTACGGGGTCATGATGTTCATCGACCTCTTCTTGATCGGCTCGCCCTCGCGGGACGCGTCGATGATCATGCCGCCGCCGACGTACAGGCCGACGTGCCCGAGACTTCGATAGAACACCAGGTCGCCCGGCTGAAGCTGTGACTTGCTGATGCGGGCCGTGGCGCTGTACTGCGCGGCCGCGTTGTGCGGCAGTGACTTCCCGGCTTTCGCCCAGGCCGCCATGGTCAGGCCGGAGCAGTCGAAGGTGTTCGGTCCGGCGTCGCCGTACCCGTAGTAGGCCGGCTTGTTCGCCTGCTCGTACGCGAAGTCGACGGCGATGCCGGCCTTGCCGGAGATGGCCGGCGCCGGGCCGGCAGCGCCCGCGACACCGGTCTCGGTCGCACTGCCGAACGCCTGCTCACGCATGGCGCGCAGCTTCTTGATGTTCGCCTCGATGGTCTTCTTGCGAGTGTCCATCGCCTTCAGCTGCGCCGCCTGCTTGGCCTGAGTGGTCTTCAGGGCGGCCTGACGGTCGTTGAAGTTCTGCGTGGTCGCCGTGTAGTCGTCGATGTCCCGCTGGTTGGAGCGGTTGATCATCTCGAGGTAGCTCATCTTCTCGACCAGGCCGCCCTGCTGGTTGCCCAGCAGCGCGCTCATCGGCCCGACGCGGCCCTGCATGTACGCCTGGGCGGCGATGGAGTTCACCTGGGCCTCGGCGACCACGAGCTTCGCCTTGGCCGGCCCGAGCGAGGCCTGCAGCGCCTTCTGGTCGCCGGCCGTCTTCTTCAGGTCGATGTTGAGCTTGTTGTACGACTCGGTGATGTCCTCGAGCTGGTTCGACGCGGTCTCGATCTGCTTCTTGAGCTCGCTCTCGGACGGCGCCGCGTGTGCCGCGGTCGCCACGGATCCAGTGATCGCGAACGCCATGGCCGCGACCACGAGAGCCCGAAGCCTCGTGCGGGGGGTTGGCACGGGTGTGCTGGCCTTTCTTCCGCTAGGCCGCCTACCGGGTTAGCTGACGGGTTCAGGCGGGAAGAAGGCCTTACCGCTGACGCGGATTCACCCCAGAAACGCGGTTCCCCGGCTCTGCCGCGACGCCACGCGCCACCCCGGGGGAGGGCAGCGGGAACGCCGCGCCGATTCGGCGGCGTTGGCCGGCGCCACCGAGGGTTGTGGCTGCGGACCGGACCAACCGCATTAACCTATCGGCGCGGAAAACAAAATCAAGGTCTCTGCACGGGATTTAAGGAAAAGGCCAGATATGCGTCTTTGATCCCGATAACGCATTGTCATTCGACGAAGACCGCGGGTTATTTCGACGCTCAAACTGGACTTTTCGCCAGCTCCGCGGGAACCCACGCGTTGGTGACCTTACGCTCCGCCCAGAACGAGAGGAAGGGGATCGTGCCGGCCGCCATGACCAGGATCATCCGCAGGAACGGCCAGCCGGCCCGGCGCGAGAGATCGAAGGTCAGCACCAGGTAGACCATGAAGAGGAAGCCGTGCAGCGGGCCGACGATCGCGACCACGGTGTCGTTGTCGCCGAGGTACTTCAGCGGCATGCCGACCAGGACCAGCGTGAGCAGGCAGACGCCGACGATCCACGCGATGATCCGATAACGGGTGAGCGCTCCCTGCACGATGCACGTCCTATTTCGTCGAACTCTGCTTGCTCTGATGGCGACGGTAGTCGGCCGGCCCGGCGCCGGGGTGGGCCGCCAGCCAGGCGAGATAGTCGTTGTACGCGTCCAGCTCGGGGTCGTCCTCGTCGGGCGGCGGCGCGACGGCTATCCGCACCGGCCGGCCGACCGTAACAGGCGCGCCTGGGAGCCGTTGCGGCCTGGCGCCGGGGCCGGCGGCATCGTCGGGCTCGGCGTCGTCGGAGGGCGGCCGGGGTGGGTGCCGGGCCAGTTGCACCTCGCGGAACCAGAGGAACGCGAAGAACCCCGCGAAGACCGGCCACTCGAAGGTGTAGCCCCAGCTCAGCGTGTTACCCCCGCTGGCGCGGCTGAACTGCCACCAGCCCAGCGCGAGGCAGCCCGCGATCGCGACGAGCGCCAGGACGTGCCGCGTTATCCACGCCGGCGTCCACAGCCCCTTCATGCCCACGAGAGTACCGGCGCACGTTAGGCAACCGTCGGCGCGGCCGGGCGTCCCGGCGGCTGTGGCGGGGGTCACATCGGCTAACGGAATCATGGTCGGGGGCCGACAGTTGAGAGCAGATGTCGGTGTGTTCAGTGTCCCCGGGCCTCACCACTTTGCCTTCACGGAATACCGTTCGGCTGGAGCCGTGTCGTGCCTTTCGCCGCGAGGCGACATGCACACCGACATCTCGTACGCCGCCCCCGGGTCATCCCGGGGGCGGCGAACTGTTTCCGGCGACACCACACGGTAGGGGCATCGAACTTCCGTGTTTGTCGATGGTCATGGCAGGATGCCCGGCGTGCCTGCCCAGAATCGCCGGATTTCTGCACCCAAGCGTGGCCCCGGCCGCGTGCTGAGCCGTCCCGCGCGGACTCGTGGTGCGCGTCCGGCCGCCCTCAGCGGGCCGCACGCGATCGAACTCGCCGGGCTGCTGCACGAGTTGTCGGTGCGTCTGCTCGGCGCCGAGGGCTTCGACGCGGCGCTCGAGCGCCTGGCGTCGTTCGTCGTGGCGGCGGTGCCGGGCACGGTGCGTTGTTCGGTCGCGCTCATCGGCGAGGGCGGGCCGCTCACCTGCACCGCCTCCGGGCCGTGCGGCGAGGGCGTCGACGAGCTCCAGTACGCGTTGAGCACCGGTCCCGGCCTGGACGCGGCCCGCACCCGTGCGCTGATCACCGTCACCGACCTGGCCACCGACGACCGCTGGCCCGCGCTGGCCGAGCCGGCCCGCGCCGAGGGAGTCCGCTCGGTGGTGGCCGTGCCGCTGGACGTGCCGAGGGCCGAGGTGGGCGCGGTCAGCCTCTATCGGGACGGCTCGGGCGGCCTCGTGCCCGACCTGCTGCTGACCGCCATGGCCCTGGTCAACCAGGCCGAGGTGCTCCTCGGCGAGCTCCGCCGGCGCGACGAGACCAGCACCGACGCGGTCGTGGACCGCGCGGTCGGCGTGATCATCGCCCAGCGCGGGTGCGGCGTCCGCGAGGCCTACGACGTGCTCAGCGAGACCGCCCAGCGCCTAGGCCTCGACCGCCGCGCCGTGGCCGACCGCCTGATCGCCGCAGCCGCCCGCAACGCCTAGGCCTGACCGGGCGCCTCCGCCCGTGGCCGCCGGCAACGTCTAGACCTCACCGGGCGTCCAAACGCGGCCGCCCGTATCGCTTGGGCCTGACCGGGCGCCTCCGCCCGTGGCCGTCGGCAACGCTTAGACCTCACCGGGCGTCCGAACGCGGCCGCCCGCATCGCTTGGGTCTGACCGGGCGCCTTCGCCCGTGGCCGTCGGCAGCGCTTAGACCTCACCGGGCGTCCGAACGCGGCCGCCCGTATCGCTTGGGCCTGACTGGGCCGCCGAACGCGACCGAACGTCCCGAGCGCGGTCGAGCCGGGCCGCGGGTGCGGCCCGGCTCGGTGGGGACGGTGCTCCCGGCGTACGGGAGCAGGGGCTTGATCTTGGTCTTTAGTGGGTGGAGCCGTCCTTGCCGGCCGGGACCGGGTCGGCCTGGTCGCGCAGGGGGCCGGCGCCGACCTCGCCGGGGACGCCGTTGCTGTTCTCGGCGGCCAGGATGTCGTCGGCTCGCTGCTGCTGGGCCGAGCGCTTGGAGAGCGGGACCTCGGGCAGGAAGAAGACCACGATCAGGCCGATCACCATGACCGCGGCGGCCAGGATGAAGACGACCTGGATGCCGTCCGAGAAGCCGACCTTGAACGGGTGCGAGACGACCGACGAGAGCTTCTCGAGGAAGGACGTGTCATTCAGGGCGTTGCCGCCCTGCGCCTGCTGGAGCGTCCGCAGCTGGCTCGGGTCGGCCGCCACCGACTGCTGGAAGGCCGCCGTTCCCTGAGCCGCCCGGTAGGCCGACGCGATCTTGTCGCCGACGACGTTGAACAGCACGGACAGGAAGACTGCCGTGCCGAGCGTGCCGCCCATCGAGCGGAAGAACGTGACCGAGCTGGTGGCGACGCCGATCTCGCGCGGGTTGACCGCGTTCTGCACCGCCGTGATCATCGGCTGCATGTTGCCGCCCAGGCCGAGGCCCATCAGCACCATGATCAGCATGGTCTTCCAGAGCGGGGTGTCGGCGCCGATCATGGCGAACAGGGCCAGCGCCGCCACCATGAGGGTGCTGCCGATGATCGGGAAGATCCGATAGCGGCCGGTACGGGCGATGAGCTGGCCGGCGGCGATCGAGCCGGCCATGATGCCGATCACGAACGGGATCATCTGCAGGCCGGCCTCGGTGGCCGTGGAGCCCTTCACGATCTGCAGGTACAGCGGGACGGTCAGCAGGCCGCCGAACATGGCCATACCGATGATCGTGCTGGAGATCGAGCCGACCGCGACCGTCCTGTTCCGGAACAGGCGCAGCGGCAGCAGTGCCTCGTCGCCGTACGCCCGCTCGGCCCACAGGAACGCGGCGATGCCCAGCGCGCCGATGATGTAGCACGCGAACGCGCGCGGCGAGTCCCAGCCCCAGTCGCGGCCCTGCTCGGCCACGGTCAGCAACGGCACGAGGCCGACGATCAGGGCGACCGCGCCGGGCCAGTCGATCCGGTGGTCGGTGCGGTGGTGCGGGAGGTGCAGCACGCGGGCCACCACGGCCATCGCGGCGATGCCGACCGGCACGTTCAGGTAGAAGATCCAGCGCCAGCCGGTGATGCCGAGGATCGAGTCCTGGCCGGCGAAGAAGCCGCCGAGCAGCGGGCCGATGACGCTGGCGGTGCCGAACACGGCGAGGAAGAAGCCCTGGTAACGGGCTCGCTCGCGGGGCGGCACGATGTCGCCGATGATCGCCAGCGCCATCGACATCAGGCCGCCGGCGCCGATGCCCTGGATCGCGCGGAAGGCGGCCAGCTCGTACATGTTCTGCGACAGGCCGCAGAGCATCGAGCCGACGACGAAGATGCCGATCGCGAACAGGAAGAAGGGCCGCCGGCCGTAGATGTCGGACAGCTTGCCGTACAGCGGCGTGGAGATCGTCGACGTGATGAGGAACGCCGTGGTGGCCCAGGCCTGCAGGTCGAAGCCGCGCAGGTCGTCGGCGATGGTCCGGGTCGCGGTCGCCATGATCGTCTGATCCAGCGCGGCCAGGAACATGCCCATCATCAGGCCGCCGAGAACCGCGAGGATCTGGCGGTGGGTGAAGTCCGCGGAGCCGGCGGCAGGCGGCGCGGTGGTAGAGGGGTTGCTCACGCGTTCTCCCGTTGAGGTGTCTCGGCCGGAATGCGCAGGCGCGCCTCGACCGCGGTGTTGAATTCGATGAAGAGCTCGACGAACGCCTCGACGCGTTCGGCCGGCCAGCTGCCGAGCACCTCGGCGAGGAACGCCTCGCGGGCTTCGTGCAGCCGCCGGCAGGCGGACAGGCCGGCCTCGGTGATCGCCAGGCGAGAGGCACGCCCGTCCTCGGGGTCGGCCTCGCGGCGGACCAGCCCGGCCTTGACCAGCTGGGCGGCCTGGCGGCTGACCGTGGACGGGTCGGCCTGCTTGGCCTCGGCGAGATCGGTCACGCGCATCGGGCCGAGGAAGCACAGCGGGAACAGCAGCATCAACGCGGAGAATTCAGCACCCAGGTCTCCGCTGTTGAGCATGCCCTTGGCCCGCGCGCCCAGCCGGAAGAACCGCATGATCTCGTCGGCCAGCCGCGCCTCGGGTTTCGCGCTCGTGGTGACGGCGTCCGGTATGTGCACTTCTTGCCCCTGCAGGCTCGTTGGATGCATGCAGCGTACAACTTGTTGTGTGGTGAAAGCATTCACCGGTTCGGGCCACAGAACGTGACGCTCATCGCATGCGCCACACGGTGGTCGTGAGTGTCTCAGCCTCCTCGAGCGCGACGGGGACCGGCACCGTGTACTCCGCCACGGGCTCGAACAGCCGCTCTGGGAAATACCCCCGGCCGGGGTCGCCAACCAGGACCGATCGCCCTTTTTCCGCCCGCAGGCGCGCGGTCATCTGCTCGGCCACGGTCGGGGAGTAGAAGACGTCGCCGGCCAGGATCACGTCGGGGTCCTCCACGTGGTCGCTCAGCGTGACGTTGTTGGCCGTCGCGTTGCGGTGGGCGGCGGCGATCGCGTCGGGGTCGATGTCGGTGATCCCGACCGCGGCCGCGCCTGCCTTGGCCGCGGCAATCGCGGCTACTCCCGAGCCGGTGGCGAGATCCAGGACGGTCTTTCCCCGCACCTCGCCCGGATGGTCCAGCACGTATCGGGCCAGAGCCTGGCCGCCGGCCCAGACGAACGCCCAGAACGGCGGGGGCCGGTCGCTGCGGAACTCGCCGCCGGTCAGGTCGAAGAGGCCGACCGGGCCATCGACCAGATGCAGCGAGATCTCGGGGGCGAGCGGCACCGGGAGCAGCGTGGTCAGCACCCGGCGATTCTGCGCTTGCGACCGGAGCGGCGCGCGCTAAATAACCGTGACCTCCGCGGCCGTGGCCGCTACTTCCACCGCCGGACGCCGGGCGATCACGAGCTTCGCGCGGTACTCGTTGCGCAGCTCGGCGGCCCACGGCTCGTCCTCGTCGGCCAGCAGCGGGCGGGTGGCGAGGAAGGCGGCGGCCGTGAGCGGTTTCACGGCCCGATCGGCCGGGCGGCCCGCGGCGGCGGCGATCAGCTCATCGAAGCGGGCCACGTCGACCCGGACCCGCTCGGGGTCGAGCCGCAGGCGGCCGCGATGCGCGGTGATGACCGATTCGCGGGGATTGATGCCGGGCTCGAGGCGATCCCGAAGAACCGACAAGTCGGCTTCGACGGACTTCTTGGTCGTGCCGAGCACGTCGGCCAGCTCCGAGATGGACACCTCGCCACGCAGCGCGAGCAGCGCGAGCACGTGGCGTGGCCGGTCGCCACCGAAGTCGGCGCCCGAGAGGCGCACGCCCCGGGTACGAACCTCGATGCGGCCGAAGAGCTGGATGTCGAACATGAATGGAAACTCTGCGTCTGGCAAAGTTGACCGGCAAGGCCCAATGCTAGGGGTCAACTCAACCGAAAGACTGGTGATCGCGACCGCTTGGCCTCATCCTTCTGTCGGGTGTACCGGCGCAACGGATCCGGCCCGTCGCCGCGGCAGCCTGTTGGTAGGGCAAAGTTCAGGGCAGGTACTCCTTAGACTTCCGAGGTCCGTTCGGTTTGAAAGGTGGCGCATGAAACACGGCGAAGCGATCAGCGTCCTCGTCGTCGACGACCACCAGACGTTCGCCGAGCTGCTCGGGCACGCTCTGGCGGGCCAGCCCGACCTCGAGTACGTGGGGCATGCGCGCACCGGCGCGGAGGCGCTTCAGCTCTCGGCCCAGCTACGCCCCGACGTGATCCTGCTTGATCCCGATCTGTCCGATGCGGACGGTATCGCCATCGCCGAGCTGATCCGGGTGCGGCAGCCCGACACCCGTGTGGTGATCCTCACGGCCAGCGATGAGGGCGCGCTCGTCGGGCGGGCCACCGCGGCCGGCGCCGCGGGCTTCCTTTCCAAGAACGGCGCGCTCGGTGACGTTCTGAACGCACTACGCACCGCGCACGGCGGCGGCATGACGGTCTCGACCGACATCCTCGCCCGGCTGCTGCGCAGCACGTCCCCCGCGGTCGCTCCACGTAGCAGTGGACTCACCGTGCGGGAGGACGAGGTGCTGCATCTGATGGCGGCCGGTTTGGACGCTCGCGCGATCGCCCGGCGACTGGGCATCAGCCTGCACACATGCCGCGGCTACGTGAAGGCTGTGCTGGCCAAACTCGGGGCGCACAGCCAGCTCGAGGCGGTCGCGATCGCCACCCGGCGGGGGCTGATCCGGCCCGGCCGGCAGTGACGCTAAGTAGTTCTCGGCAGCACTCATCCGGAAGAACTTCAAATACGTACCTCTGGCGGGGTAGCCGGGTGGCCGGCATTGCGACAGGGGAGAACCGTGGACCGGGTAGCAGCTGACGCCGCGCCGTCCGATGTGGCGGTGACCGACTCGCGTGGGGACACGCTTTATCGCCGGCCGGTCGCTCATCCGCCGGCCGAGGCTACGACCGGTGGGTCGTGGTTCACGGAGGGTACGGAGATGCCACCGGCTTTCACACCCGCGTCCTCACCCGACGAATCGCCGGCTCCGGAGTACGGGCCGGGGACACCGCAGGGGACCGGACGGGCCTCGTTCGGATTCACCGCGGGGCCGATCTCCCCGCGCCGAGATGGGCCGCCGGAGCCTGTATCGCCCAGTTGGCCGCCGCCCGCCCGGCTCGATCCCGGCCCGTCGGAGCGGGTTTCCGGGGGCGTCGATTCGCTGCGCGGGCCGTCGGGATCGCATCGCGTCGCGGTCGATTCGCTGCGCGGCCCGTCGGGGTCGCATCGGACCGCCGTCGAATCGCCGCGCGGTTCGGTCGACTCCCTGCGCGGGCCGTCCGGCTCGCATCGTATTGCCGCCGAATCCCCGCGCGGTCCGATCGACTCCCTGCGCGGGCCGTCCGGCGAGAATCGGATCGCCGAGCGTCCCCCCGCCACCCTCCCGCCGCGGCAGTCCCGCGGCGTCACCGTCGGTATCGTCCTGCTCAGCGTGATCGTTCTCGTGCTCGGCTCGATCGCCGGTGTCGCCTACTTCTCCGGCTCCGACGACGACATCGACTCGGTGCTGCAGCTCGGCGCCGGCCAGACCGCGAACGGCCGGACGGTCAGCGCGCCGCTGGACAACCGCAGCACGGCCAGCTTCGAGCTGCTCGCCGGCGCCAACACCGTGCACGTGACGATCGGTGAGCTCGGCGACGACCTGTACCGGATCTCCACTCCGGACGATGCCGGCATCCTGCCCAACCCGACCATCCGCAACGACGCGGTGACCCTGCAGGTGACCAAGGACGGCGACGGCACCGGCGGGGAGATCGAGGTCGTGCTGGCGGCCAAGGTGCGCTGGCAGCTGCGCTTCTCCGGGTACGCCGAGAAGCAGGTGATCGACGTCAGCGGGGGCCAGGTCAGCGGCATCGAGATGGTCGCCGGCATGAAGCAGGCTCAGCTGACCCTCGCCCGCCCGATCGGCACCGTACCGCTGAAGATCAATGGCGCCGTGGACTCGCTGATCCTGAAGTCCCCGGCCGACAACCCGATCCGGATCAAGGTGGGCGGCGGGGCGCAGACGGTGATCGCCGGGTCGCGGACGCTCAAGAACGTGGCGGCCGGCTCGACGCTGACCCCGAAGGGCTGGGACACCACCAACCGCTACGACGTGACGGCCGGCGCCCGAATCACGTCGCTCACCGTGGAGAACGCGTGACCCGGGCGGTTGCCGGCTCAGGTCAGGACAGCACCCGCAGGCGGACCGTCTGCTCCATGCCGCGCAGCTGGTCGAGCACCTCGTCGCTGTAGCCGCCGCTGATGTCGGTGATCAGGTAGCCGTACTCGCCGCGGGTGCTCAGCAACTGGCCCTCCACGTTCACGTGGTGCTTGGCCAGGATGCTGTTGACGTTCGCGAGAACGCCGGGCGTGTTGATGTGGACGTGCACTATCCGGCTCATGCCGGACTGCTCGGGCAGGGCCACCCCCGGCAGGTTCACGCTCAGCGTCGTGTTGCCGTCCGCGACGAAGTGGGCCAGCTTGTTGGCCACGAAATCGCCGATGTCGGACTGCGCTTCCTCGGTCGAGCCGCCGATGTGCGGCGTGAGGATGACGTTGGGCAGGCCGCGCAGCTCGGAGACGAACTCGTCGCCGCGGCCCTTGGGCTCCTTGGGGAACACGTCCACCGCGGCACCGGCGATGTGACCGCTGCTCAGCGCGTCGCGCAGCGCCACGTGGTCGACCACGATGCCGCGCGACAGGTTGAGGAACAGCGCGCCCGGGCGCATCCGCTTGAACTGCTCGGCGCCGAAGAACCCGGCGTTGCCCGGCCGGCCGTCGACGTGCAGCGTCACGATGTCGGACGTCTCGAGCAGCTCCTCCAGCGAGGCGCAGCGATGCGCGTTGCTCAGCGCCAGCTTGTCGGCCGTGTCGTAGAAGGAGACGTGCAGGCCGAGGTTCTCGGCGAGCACCGAGAGCTGGGTGCCGATGTTGCCGTAGCCGACGATGCCCAGCCGGCGGCCGCGGATCTCGTGCGCGCCGTCGGCCGACTTGTCCCAGACGCCCTCGTGCATGAGCGCGTTCTTCTCGGTGAGGCGGCGGGTCATCGAAATGATCTCGGCGATCGCGAGCTCGACCACCGAGCGGGTGTTCGAGAAGGGCGCGTTGAAGACCGCGACACCGGCCGCGGACGCCGCGGGCAGGTCGATCTGGTCGGTGCCGATGCAGAACGCGCCGATCGCCACGAGGCTGTCGGCGGCCTCGAGCACCTTCGCCGTCACCTTGGTCTTGGAGCGGATCCCCAGCAGGTGCACGCCCGGGATGCGCTCGAGGAGCTCGGACTCGTCCAGGGCATTGCGGACGGACTCGACGTGGTATCCCTCGGCCTCGAGCCGGGACACCGCATCGCGGTGAATGCTCTCCAACAGGAGGACTCGCACCTTGGCCTGGTCGATCATCTTGTTCCGTTCCGTGTGTGTGTCTTGGCCGGTCCGGGCCGCCACGCCGAAGCCCAGAAGTCCCAGCCTAGTGCGGGGCCGGGCGCGGCCCGGCCGAGTGTGCCGGACCTCCCATCTGGTGCGACGGCCGTAACCGCCCGGTGGTGAGTACGGCTATGCGCCGTTCTCAGATCAGAGGTGCTCGCGCAGCCACGGGCGCAGGGCCTCGGCCCCGGACCGCTGGAAGGCGCGCACGGTGGGGATACCGGGCGGCGGGGGCAGGCGGCACACGTGCTCGAACATGCCGGCCACCCCGGCGATGACGTCGGTGACCACGCCCGGATCGATGCCCTCGAACACCCGGGCCGGGTCGCCGCCCTTGGTCAGCACGTCGATCCCGAGCAGCAGCCGGTCGAGCCAGGCAGGGCCGACGCAGCCCCACGGCCAGTCGATCACCACGACCCGCCCGTCCGGCCGGATCAGCAGGTTGTCGGCGCGGATGTCGCAGTGCACGAGCGTCTCGCCGGTCGCCAGCGCGGCGAGGCCCCGCTCGGCGGCGGCCCGCAGGCCGGGCAGGTGCCCGGCGATCCAGGGGTCGAGGTCGGCCGGAGGGTCGGCGGCCAGGTTGCTCCAGCCGGCGAAATCGCCGGAGATCGCGTCGAACGCGGAGGGCACGCCGGGCACGGGTGAGGGGGTGACCGCGGCGGCAAGCTCGGCGAGAGCCGTCACGGCCGCGTCGATCTCGCTCTCCACCCAGGGCGTACGCGGGTGGGTGCCGTCGATGTCCTCGAGGACCAGCACCACCCACTCGCCGTCGTCGAAGCCGCCCAGCATGCGGGGGACGGGCGCGTGCCCGGGGATCGCCGCGGTGATGTGCATCTCCTGCCGGGCGAGCTCGGCCGAGCGCTCGTTGATCGCAGGGGTGACGGCCTTGACGAAGGCGCGGCGACCGGAATCGGTCACGACCCGGTCGGCGGTGCCGGGGGAGAAGCCGCCGGCCTGCGAGTCGGCCGTCACTACGCGGCCGTCGCCGATGATCTCCTCGGCCCGGGATCGGACGGCCTCGGGCAGGTCGCGCCAGCCGATCCGGACCCTCGCCGCCTCAGTCATGCGCTCGATCGTGGCAGAGCGCCCGGCCGTCGGCACTCGAGATTTCCCCCGGCCGGTGAGTCACATTCCGGACTGCCGGGAAGATCCCCAGCACTCGCGCTGTTCGGCCGGAGGTACTACACCTGACGTACGGATCTTTTACGTCTCCGGGATGACGCCTAAATACTGAGATTTCGCGAGGCTGACCGGTGGGTCGGTGAGGCAAGCTCGAAAGCGGGGGTGTCCATGGGGTCGCTTGGTTGGGCTGTTGCTCTGTCGATCCTGTCGGCGGCGAGCTATGCCGGTGCGGCCGTCGCTCAGGAGCGGCTGGCCGAGCACCGTCATCGCGGCCTGACCCGCTGGGCCGTCGCGCTGCTGCTGACCGCGGGCGGCGTCGTTCTGCACGTCATCGCGCTCAATTTCGGCACGGTCGCCGTGGTGCAGGCCCTCGGCACGCTGACCCTGCTGTTCGCCCTGCCGATCTCCGCGCTGCGCTACCGCGAGCGGATCAGCATCCCGGCCTGGATCGACGCGGGCCTCACGGTCGCCGGCCTGGCCCTGATCATGTCGCTCTCGGTCGAGTCCACCGAGCCGGTCCTGCTCAGCGAGACCGCCGGCCGCTACGTCTCGTTCCTGACCCTGGCCGTCGTCGCCGCCCTCACCACGGTCGCCGCGGTCGCGCATTCCGCCCGCTGGCGGGCCGCGATGCTGGCCGCGGCGGCGGGGGTGGCCTTCGGCATCGGCTCGGTCCTCTCCAAGGGTCTGCTGGCGGCGTTCCTCGACGACGGGGCCGGCGCCGTCTCGCTGTTCCTCACCGGCATGGTGGTGCTGCTGTCGCTGGGCGGTTACCTGCTGAGCCAGTTCTCCTACCGCGGCGCCGGCCTGGCCACCCCGCTGGCCACGGTGAGCGTGACCAACCCGATCGTGGCCGCCATCGCCGGTGTCCTGCTCTTCGACGAGAGCTTCCGGTTCGGCGCCACCGGGCTGACCGTGGTCGCCCTGGCCGCGGTTGTGATGACCCTGGGCGTGATCGGCCTCTCCCGCCGTACCGCCGCTCCCGTTCCCGCGGCAATCGCGGACCCGGACCCTGATTTCGGCACCCGGCTGCCGGAGCTCACCGAGCACTGACTCACACGGCCCGGGGCAGCGTCACGGTCACCGTCAGGCCGCCCTCGTCGCGGGCCTCGGCCCGGACGTCGCCGCCGTGGGCGCGGGCGATGGCCCGGACGATGGACAGGCCCAGGCCGGCGCCGGGGGAGTGAGTGCGCTCGGCGTTGTGCCGGCGGAACGGCTCGAACAGGCCGGGCACCTCGTAGCGGGGGATCGCCGGGCCCGAGTTGCTCACCTCGAGCACGACCCAGCCGTCGGGGCGGGAGAACGTGTGGACGCGGATCCAGCCGTTGACCGGAATGTTGTGCCGCTCGCCGTTCTCCACCAGGTTTTGCACCAGGCGCTCAAGGAGCACGGGATTGCCGGCCACGGTCGCCTCGTACGGCTCGGCGATCACCTTGACCGTGTCGGAGACGGCCACGTGGTCGACGATGTCGGCCAGGTCGACGTACGAACGCTCGGTCACCGGGCGGTCGGACTGGGCCAGCAGCAGGAGGCCGTCGATGAGGCGGCCGTGCCGGTCGTTGATCGCCAGCAGCGTGGTGCCGAGCTGGCGTACCTCGTCCGAGGGCGACTCCGCGGCCAGCGCGACCTCCAGCAGCGTGCGGTTGAGCGTCAGCGGCGTGCGCAGCTCGTGGGAGGCGCTCGCGATGAAGCGGCGCTGGCCGTCAAAGGAATGGTCGAGGCGGTCGAGCATGACGTCGAAGGTGTCGGCCAGCTCCGTGATCTCGTCTTTCGGGCCGGTCAGGGCGATCCGCTCGTGCAGGCCGCGGTCGGCGTCGGGCGGGGCCGCGGCGATGCGGCGGGCGGTCGCGGTGATCTGGTGCAGCGGCTGGAGCATGCGGCCGGCGACCAGCCAGCCCAGCGCGATCGCGGCCGCGCTGACCACGGCCAGCGCGATGAGGCCCTGGGTGAGCAGGGTGTGCAGCGCGGTGTTCTGGGTGCCGTCGACCACCCTTTGCACGAACTTGGGCTCGGCCGCCACGCCGCCGGTGCCGAACGTGTTGTTCTCGGGGCCGGCGCCGGCGAACGACTCGCCGGCGGTCGCCATCGGGAGGCGCTGCTGCACCAGGATGTACGTGGCGCCGAGCAGCACCATGCCGGCCAGCACGAACAGGCCGCCGTAGACGAGCGTGAGCCGGGTGCGAACGGTGAGTCTCATGGGATCCGGTACCCCACTCCCGGCTCGGTGAGCACCACGGGCGGGTCGCCCAGCTTGCGGCGCAGCTTGAGGATCGTCATGCGGACGGCGTGGGTGAACGGGTCGGCGTTCTCGTCCCAGGCCTTCTCCAGCAGCGTCTCGGCGGAGACCGCGGTGCCGTCGGCGCGCAGCAGCTCGGTGAGCACGGCGAACTCCTTGCGGGAGAGCGGGACGTAGCGGCCGTCGCGGTGCACCTCGCGGCGGTGCGGATCGAGGCTGATGCCGGCCCGGCGCAGGATCGGGGGCGCCGCGGGGCGGGCGCGGCGGCCGAGGGCGGCGACCCGGGCCGACAGCTCGCGGAAGGCGAACGGTTTCGGCAGGTAGTCGTCGGCGCCGAGGGCGAGCCCGGCGACCCGGTCGTCGATGCCGGCGGCGGCCGTCAGCATCAGGACGCGTGCCTCGTGCCCGTTTTCGCCGAGATAGCGGCAAACGTCATCGCCGTGCACGGTGGGCAGATCGCGGTCGAGCACCACCACGTCGTAGTCGTTGACGTCGATGCGCTCGAGGGCGGCCCCGCCGTCGTACGCCACGTCGACCGCGTGCGCCTCGTGCCGCAGGCCCTGCGCCACCGCGTCGGCGAGCAGTGGCTCGTCCTCGACCACCAGGATCCGCATGCCCTCCATGGTGCCCCGCGCGCGTGTCACCTCGCCGTCACGTTTTTCCGTGACGGCGGGGAAACCGGTCGATCGCTGTACTTCGTCCCGTGGCGGCCGCCGGGCCGCCGCCGAGTTCCGCGGCGGTGGTCAAGCCGCCGCTGATCACGAAGGAGACGACCATGCGAACCCGAACGGTCGCGGTGCTCGCCCTGATGCTGGCCCTCGGGCCGGCCGCGTGCGCGCGTACCGGGACCAACGATCCGCAGGTGGCCAGCGCGCAGTCCGGCGGGCCCAAGGCGAGCCCGAGTGCGAGCGCGACCCCGTCGGACGACCCGGACGCCCCGTTGAAGTTCTCGCAGTGCATGCGGGAGCACGGTCTGCCGTGGTTCCCCGACCCGAGCAACGGGAAGATGTCGGTCGCGATCCCGAAGGGCACCGACCCGAAGAAGATGGAGGCGGCCCAGGAGGCGTGCAAGAAGTACCTGCCCAACGGCGGCGCGATGCGCAAGCCGAGCGCCGAGGAGCTCGAGCAGGCCCGCGCCATGGCCAAGTGCATGCGGGAGAACGGCGTCCCGAACTTCCCCGACCCGAACCCGGACGGCGGGATCGCGATCGACTCGCAGAAGCTGGGCACCGGCCCGGGCGACCCGACCTTCGACAAGGCCGAGAAGGCCTGCTCGAAGTACGCGCCGAAGGGCGAGAAGCACACCGAGCAGCACTCGGACGGCGGCGGCAGCAGCGGCAACGGTGGCACCACGAACCAGGGGCGGGTGGCATGAACAAGCGACGTACCGCCGGCGTGGTCGCCGGAGTCGTGACGGTCGGTGCGGTGGCCGCCGCGGTCACCATCTTCAACCTTCCGGACGCCGAGAGCAGCAGCAGCGGCTCGTCGAGCGGGAGCACGGTGGCGAACACGGCCGACATCGTCAAGGAGACCCTGATCGACCGGGAGAGCCACGACGGCACCCTCGGTCACGGCAGCACCACCACGCTCTCGTCCCGCGGCAGCGGCACGGTCACCTGGCTGCCGGCCACCGGCGCCACGATCGGTCGCGGCAAGGCCCTCTACAAGATCGACAACAAACCCATCGTGCTGTTGTACGGGACACTGCCCGCCTACCGGACCTTGCGGACCGGGGTCAAGGGTGACGACGTACGGCAGCTCGAGAAGAACCTCTGGGCACTCGGCTATCGCGGCTTCACGGTCGACAACAAGTACACGTCGGCCACCGCCGACGCGGTCAAGGACTGGCAGGACGACCTCGGCCTGACCGAGACCGGCGCGGTGGAGACAAGCCAGATCTGGTACGCGCCGACGTCCATCCGGGTCGACTCGATCAGCTCGGAGAACGGCGCCTCGGCCGGCGGCGAGATCCTCAAGTACACCGGCACAGCTCTGGTTGCCACCGTCGACCTGACCATGGACTCGCAGCGCCTCGCCAAGCAGGGCGCGACCGTCCAGGTCGGGATGCCCGACGGCAAGCAGGTCCCCGGCAGGATCGTCAAGGTCGGCACGACCGTGCAGGAGGGCCAGGGCGACCAGGAGGACACCACGCTGATCGAGGTGACGATCGCGTTCTCCGGCGCGCCCAAGGGCCTGGACGACGCGGCGGTCTCCGTCGGCTTCACCGCCTCCGAGCGCAAGGACGTGCTGACCGTGCCGGTCTCGGCGCTGCTCGCGCTGGCCGAGGGCGGCTACGGCGTCCAGGTGGTCGACGGCAGCACCACCAAGATCGTCGCGGTGGAGACCGGCCTTTTCGCCGACGGCAAGGTCGAGATATCGGGGGACGGCCTGACCGCCGGCATGAAGGTCGGGATGCCGGTATGAGCCAGGTGATCGAGCTCTCCGGCGTCACCAAGTCCTACCCCGGCGGGGTCACCGCCGTGCGCTCGGTCGACCTGGCCGTCGAGTACGGCGAGCTGGTCGCGATCGTCGGCCCGTCGGGGTCGGGCAAGTCCACGATGCTGCACCTCATCGGCACGCTGGACCGCCCGTCCCAGGGCACCGTGAAGATCGACGGGCACGACGTCGCGACGCTTTCCGACCGGCAGCTGTCGGCGCTGCGGGCGCGGCGGATCGGCTTCGTGTTCCAGCAGTTCCACCTGGCGCCGGGCCGGAACGCGGTCGCCAACGTGGCGGACGGGCTGCTCTATGCCGGCGTACCGAAGAAGGAGCGTGAGTGGCGCGCCGAGGCCGCCCTCGTCCGGGTCGGCCTGGGTGATCGGCTCACCCACCGTCCGCACGAGCTCTCCGGCGGCGAACGTCAGCGGGTCGCGATCGCCCGCGCGGTCGCCGGGGACCCGGCCGTGCTGCTCGCCGACGAGCCGACCGGGAACCTCGACTCGGTCTCCGGCGCCGGGGTGGTCGAGCTGCTGCGCGAGCTGAACGCGAGCGGCACGACGGTGCTGGTCATCACCCACGACCACGAGATCGCCGACGGATTGCCGCGGCAGGTGCCGATGCGGGACGGGGAGGTGGTCTGAGATGTCCGACGTGACGGTCCTGCCGCCGCCGGAACGGACCGCGGTCTCGCTGCGACCGGCCCGGCTGCGGCCGTCGGACCTGCTCCGCCTCGGCGGCACCGGCCTGCGCGCCCGGCCGCTGCGCGCGGTGCTGTCGGCCCTCGGCATCGCGATCGGCATCGCGGCGATGACCGCGGTGGTCGGGATCTCCTCGTCGAGCCAGGCGGATCTGGATCGCGCGCTGGCGGCGCTTGGCACCAACATGCTGACGGTCGCGCCCGGCCAGACCATGTTCGGCAAGGAGGCGAAGCTGCCGGACGAGTCGGTCGCGATGATCCGCCGGATCGGCCCGGTGCAGTCGGCGACGGCCACGGCGTCGGTGGACGATGCGCACGTCTACCGCACCGACAAGGTGCCCGCCGGCCAGACGGGCGGCATCGGCGTGGTCGCCGCGCAGCTCGACCTGCTCAAGACGGTGGGCGCCTCGCTGGCCAGTGGGACGTGGCTCAACGCGGCCACCGCGCGGTACCCGGCGGTCGTGCTGGGTTCCGACACGGCGCGACGGCTGGGGAACGTGCCGGCCGTCTACATGCAGGGCCGGTGGTGGACGGTGGTCGGGGTGCTGGCGCCGGTGCCGCTCGCGCCCGAGCTGAACTCGTCGGCCCTCGTCGGCTGGGCGGCCGCCGCCACGTACCTCGGGTTCGACGGCCATCCGACGACGGTCTACGCCCGGGCCGTCGAGGCTCAGGTGGAGGCGGTCCGGGCCGTGCTGGCGCCCACGGCGAACCCGGAGAACCCGAACGAGGTGAAGGTCTCCCGGCCGTCCGACGCCCTGGCCGCCCACCGCGCCGCGAATGCGACATTCACCGCGTTGCTGCTCGGGCTCGGTGCCGTCGCGCTGCTCGTCGGCGGGATCGGGGTGGCCAACACGATGGTCATCTCGGTGCTGGAGCGGCGGGCCGAGATCGGCCTGCGCCGGTCGCTCGGCGCCACGAAGGGCCAGGTCAGGACGCAGTTCGTCGCCGAGTCGCTGCTCCTGTCGCTGCTCGGCGGGGCCGGGGGCGTCCTGCTCGGATATCTGGTGACCGGGGCGTACGCGACGTCGCAGGACTGGCCGACGGTGGTGCCGCTCTGGGCGCTGGCCGGCGGCGTCGGCGCGACGGTCGTGATCGGCGCGATCGCCGGCCTCTACCCGGCCATCCGGGCGGCCCGGCTGGCACCGACGGAGGCGCTGGCCGCGGCCTGACCGGCGGGACGCCGCCCACTGTGGACTTCGACCGTTCGGCCGCTCGCTGGGGCCGAACGGTCGAATCGACGGTATCGATGGGGATCGTATTTTCATCGTTATCACCAACGGAGGTGACCCGTGGGGCGGGTGCTCGTGGTGGAAGACGATGACCGGATCGCTGGGCTGGTGGCGCGGGCCCTGCGAGCCGAGGGGCACGCGGTCGACCGGGCCGCGACCGGCTTCGACGCGCTCGAGGCGGCCTTCGCCATCGACTTCGACCTGATCATGCTCGACCTCATGCTGCCCGACCTCGACGGCACTGCCGTCCTCGACGAGGTCGTCCGGGCCCGCCCCGGGCAGCGCGTGTTCGTCCTCTCCGCGGTGCCCGAGATCGGCGCCCGGGTCGCCTGTCTCGAGGCCGGCGCCACCGACTTCCTCGGCAAGCCGTTCGCCGTCGCCGAACTGGTGGCCCGGGTCCGCACCCGAATGCGGGCGCCCGCCCCCGGCGCCCACCGGCGCTGGCTCGCGGTCGGCCTGATCCAGCTGGACCTGCGGCTGCACCGGGTGCTGATCGACGGCCGCCAGATCGACCTCTCCCAGCGGGAGTACCTCCTGCTCCGGCACCTCATGGAGCGGGTCGGCCAGGCATGCACACGGTCGGAGCTGCTGGCCGACGTGTGGGGCATGATGTTCGACCCGGGCAGCAACGTCGTCGACGTCTACGTGCGCCGCCTGCGTACCAAGCTCGACGACCCCGATCGCGTGGAAACGGTGCGCAATGTCGGTTACCGCTTCGTCCCGGGTTAGGCCTCTGCTGATACCGCTGCTGGTTTTCTCCGGGCTGATCAACCTCATGCTCATGTACGTGCTGCCCGGCGCCGAGACCATCCCGTTCCACCTGGTCTGGATCGGGCTCTCCGTGGTGTACGGCCTGGTCATGTGGCCGCTGCGGGCGATGCTCTGGGTGCTCGGCCTGGTCGCCGTGACCACCGGCTACGTGCTGGTCCACCACGCCCAGGCCGGGGTGATCGGCTGGGAGGAGACCACCGAGGTGCCGCTGATGACGGCCGTCTTCGTCGTCATGGTGTGGCACGTCCGCCGCCGCCAGCAGGCGAATGTCGAGATCGCCCGGCTGGCCGAGGCCGAGCGACGGCGGGCCGAGGCGCGGGACCGCTTCGTCAGGCTCGCCTCGCACGAGCTGCGCACCCCGATCACGGTGGCTCGCGGCTACGCCGAGCTGATGCGATCGGCCGCCGAGGACCCCGCCGTGATCGCCGACAGCTCGATCGTGCTCGAGGAGCTCGACCGGCTCGCCGCGATCACCCATCGGCTGGTGACGCTGGTGCAGCTGGAGGGCGCCGACGTGCGGCAGGTGGCGGACGTCGACGCGGCGCTGATCGCCATCGTGGAGCGCTGGAAGCCGACCGCCGACCGGCAGTGGACGGTGTGCTCGTCCATCGGCTGCGCCTCGTTCAACCCCGAGCGGCTCAAGGCGGCCGTGGACAGCCTGGTGGAGAACGCCGTGAAGTTCACCGACCTCGGCGATGACATCTCGGTGGAGGGCGACGGCACCAAGGACACGTGGACAGTGACGGTCACCGATTCGGGCCCGGGCATGTCGCCGGAGTGCCTCAGCCGGCTGGCCGGACTGGGCAACGAGGAGTGGGGTGTTACCGCCTCGGGCACCGGGCTCGGCCTGGCCACGGTGGGCGCCGTGGTCCGGTCCTGGAACGGGAAGCTGGAGTTCGGCACGCCACCCGGCGGCGGCACCGTCGTGCGGATGGAGTTCCCGCGCCACGCGCCCCTCCATGACGGCCGCATGACAGTCCTGTCATGAGTCGCTCACTCCACGTACCCGCGGACCCATCATCGGCCTGACGCGCGGCACACCGCCGGCGCGTCACGCGTGGGAGGTGGGGTCCGATGCGGGATCGACGGTGGCGCGGAATTGCCGGGATGTCGGTCGTTGCGATCGTGGTGGCCCTCCTACCCCCGGTGGCGGTGACCAGCGCCGCCGAGGCCGCGACCGCGTGTCCCAACGGCGGCTGCGCCGTGACGGTCGACGTGCGCGACTTCGCGACCGCCCAGCCGCTGGCGAACTTCAACTACCTGATCAACCTGGACAACACCAAGCTCGCCAGTGACCCGCTCGCGCTCAGCACCGAGAGCAACAGCCCGGTGGTGGCCGAGGGCGACCAGGACCGGGCCACGGTGCACCTGCCGGCCGGCCGCTACCTGATCTCGGCGCGAGCGCTGGATCACAAGATGTGGGGCGCGTACCTCACGCTGCCGAACCCGGCCACCGCGGACGGCTCGGCCACGGCGCGCGTCGACCTCACCGAGGCGAGCGACGCGCACCCGCTGCCGCTCGGCAAGATCCGGGTCTTCGTCTTCGATGACAACGCGTGGACCAACGGGGCGCCGGACACCGAGGAAGGCGGCATCGACGGCTTCACGGTCGAACTCAAGGAGCAGACGCAGAGCGACGTCACCGTGGACTACCACAACCAGCCGCTGTGCGGCGGGCAGTGCCTCACCGACGGCGACGGCTTCTCCCAGATCGACAACCTCGGACCGGCCACGTACTACATCGAGGTGCACCCGCCGGACCAGCCGTGCAACGCCGACCCGGACAGCCGCTGGCACCAGACCACGACCATCGACGGCGGCCTGCAGCTGCTGGCTCCGGTCGAGGAGGGCAGCGACGGCACCGGCGCGCCCGGCGAGCAGCTCTGGGAGCCGCCGAATGTGCGTACGGCGTATTGGTTCGGATTTGCCTGCTCGCCGCAGCCGTTCGCGCAGAGCGGGACCGGCGAGATCACCGGGCAGGCGCGGAACTGGGTCGAGTGGGCGCCGTACACCACCGGCACCTACAACGACCCGGTCGAGAACCCGTTCGTGGCGCTCTCCGACTCCACCACCGACCAGACCGTCTACGTCGGGCAGGGCGACGGCGCCGGGAACTTCGACATCCAGAACGTCCCGGCCGGCACGTACAACCTGGCGATCTGGGACGAGCAGCTGAGCTACATCATGCGGTTCAAACCGGTGACCGTGACCGCGGGGCAGACCGTCGACGTCAACGACACCGGCGACGACGGGCAGGTGGGCATCGGGGTGTCCCGCTGGTTCGGGTGGCTGGACGGGCACGTCTACAAGGACACGAACGGCAACGGCAAGCTCGATCCCGGCGAGCCGCTGCTCCCCAACACCGACGTCGACCAGCGCTGGCGGGACGGCTCGATCAAGGAGGCCACCTTCACCGACGCGCACGGGTACTACCAGTACCCGACGGCCGAGGGCGGGCCACTGGGCCGGTGGATCATCAACGAGCAGGGCTTCGCGCGCTTCTCGGCGTACCCCGGACCGTCCGTGCACGACGAGCAGAGCGGCGCGGTCACCCCGTCCTGCGCGGCGACCCCGCCCGCGAACCCGTGCATCCCCACCGACCAGGGCGGCGGCCTGCTCGCCAACCAGAAGCTGCTCGAGGGTCATCGGGCCACCGTCGACTGGGGCAAGCGCGACTACCCGGCCGGCACGCCCGGGCAGATCGTCGGCATCACCTACTTCGCGACCACCCGCAACGAGTTCGACGCCCGCTTCCAGAACCACGAGGACTACGAGCCGGCGATTCCCGGCGTGACCGTCTACCTCGAGGGACCGGGCCCGGACGGCGTGGCGAACACCGCCGACGACGTCGTGCTCAACAAGTACGTGACCGACAAGTGGCAGCAGCCGGACGCGAGCCAGGACCCGCAGCAGCCCGCCGGCAACACGTTCACCCAGAACTGCAACCCGATCCGGGACTTCTCGGGCGCCGACATCACCGCGCAGTTCAGCCCGCGGATCGGGCCGAACTGCCTCGAGGTGCCGCTGGCCGGCCAGCCCACGAGGGACGGCGCCTTCGACGGCGGGTACGCGTTCGCCGACTACTGCCCGGGCGGCTACGACCTGGCCGCCGACGACGGCACCTGCGTCGGGGGCGGTGACCCGCAGCCACTGGTCGCCGGCACTTACGTCACGCACGCCGTGATGCCCACCGACACCACCGACTCCCGTACGTGCGGCTCATTGGTCAGCTCGGCCAAGGGCGGCGTGCCCGGCGGCGGCGCCGGGTGCCTCTACCGGCCGGTGCGCGAGGAGGACGTCAACGTCGACCTCGGCAACGTCTTCACCCCGGCCATCCCGCCACCGCCGTGCACCGGCGACGACCACGTCATCGACCAGTCGACCCTGACCCCGCGCAGCGTCTACTACGGCGTGGCCGGCGCGCACGCGCCGCTGTGCGACAAGCGGCTCGTGGTGCTCACCAACGGGCAGAACGCCAACGCCGACTTCCACATGATGACCAACTATCGGACCGACCCGAACGGCACCGACGCCACCGACCAGCGCGTGGGTGACGTGGCGATCCCGGGCCGCTTCGTCGGGCAGGTCTTCAACGACATCTACTTCGAGCGGAACCCGCTGTCGCCGTGGTACGGCGAGCCGCGGCCGATCGCCGGCATCCCGGTCGGCATCTACGCCCGGGTGGACAGCGACGAGAACAACTGGCGGCTGATCACCACGGTGACGACCAGCGCGGACGGCTCCTTCGAGGCGCTGCTGCCGTCCACCGAGACGTTCAACTGCCCGATACCGCAGGGGCCGTGCCCCGGCATGTACCTGGTCAAGGTGGACGACCCGGGCAGCAAGGCGCACCCGAACGCGCGGTACAACCCGAACCTGCTGACCGCCACCACGCCGGCGGAGTCGTGGCCGGGCCTGACCACCCAGCTCGACCTGCCGCTCGACCCGATCTCCGGGACGGCCTGCGAGGACCCGGCCGTCCCGGCCCGGCCCGAACTGCTTCAGGTCTCCACCCCGGTCGTGCCGGCCACCGGCAGCCGCCAGATCACCGTGCAGGCCGACTTCATCGGCGCGGCCGGCACGGTGACCGGGCCGACCGGCGTACGCGCCACGCTGACCGACGACCGCAACGGGCAGGTGCAGACCCTCACCCGGGCCAACGGCGGCATCGTGAGCTGGACGCCGGGCAGCGGCAGCACACCGGACACCATCGTGCTGAACGTGCCGGCGCTGGCGAGCAACGTGGCCGCCAACCTGCTGCCCGACCTCACGTTCCGGCCCGGGCCGAAGCAGCTCACCATCACCACGGCCAACGCCAACGGCGGCGTGTCCAGCGTCAACGGGCTCACCGTGCACGTGCTCGGCAGCAACGGCACGGGCGGCAACACGGTCGCCTACAACCCGGCGATCGTGAACGTGGCGGCGCCCGCGACCAACGCGCACGCCCTGCAGAACGCGATCGACGCCGCGGCGGCCGGCAGCCTGCTGGTGCTCTCGCCCGGCGTCTACAACGAGAACATCCTGCTCTGGAAGCCGCTCAAGCTCCAGGGCCGCGGCCCCGGCGGGATCGTGGCGGCGCACGAGCTGCAGGCCCGTGACCCCGAGGACCCGCGCTTCAACATTCCGGGCACGGTCGTCGACGGCCGCTACTTCCAGCAGAACGCGGACGCCTACGACGCCGCGATCGCCGCGCACGCGCCGTACGCGGGAGTGAACGCCGACCATCCCGTGCTGCGCGGCGCCGACATCACGGTGCTGGCCAAGACCACCACGGCGTACGACATCGGCACCGGGCTGACCGCGTCGTTCGGCCAGGCCCGCATCGACGGCATCGGGCTGAGCACCGGGCAGGGCGAGGGCGCCGGCGGCGTCCAGCTCCAGGCGTCGATCAACAACATCCAGCTGACCAACAACGTGCTGGAGAACAACGGCGGCGTGGTCGCCGGTGGCATCGGCCTCGGGCAGCCGTACGACGGCGGGCCGCGCGGCGACGGCGCCCGGGTGAACCACAACTACAGCGTGCGGATCGCCAACGACCGGGTGATCGGCAACGGCGGTCTCACCCAGGCCGGCGGCATCGGGATCTTCAACGGCTCGAACGGGTACGAGGTGGCCGGCAGCATCGTCTGCTCCAACTTCAGCGTCAACTACGGCGCCGGCATCTCGCACATCGGCGCCAGCCCCGGCGGGCGGATCCACGACAACCAGATCTACTACAACGACGCGGTCGACTCGGGCGCAGGCCTGGCCATCGAGTCCGAGCTCCCGGTCGGCTCGCCCCAGACGCTGGGAACCGGAACCGGAACCGTCGACGTGGACCGCAACCTGATCCAGAGCAACTACACGGGCGACGACGGCGGCGGCATCTTCGTGCTGGACGCGCTCACCGCCGCGATCAACATCCGGAACAACTTCATCAACAACAACGGCGCGGCCGACCTCGGCGGCGCGGTCACCGTCGACGACGCGTCGAACGTGCGCCTGGTCAACAACACCATGGCCAACAACGTCTCGACCGGGTCGTCCGAGGACTCGGACGGCAACCCGCACTCGGCCGGGCTCGCCTCCGAGGCCAACGACCCGCTGTTCCAGGCCACGTTGCCGGCCGGCTCGCCGGACTTCTCCCGGCCGGCGGCACTGTTCAACAACATCTTCTGGAACAACGACGCGTTCACGCTCAGCCAGCCCGGCCCGGGCGCGACGCTGGTCGACCGCGGCTTCATCGACTTCGAGGTGCACGGGACGCAGACGAACACCGACACGTTCACGCCGCGGTACTCCGACCTGACCAACGGGCAGAACCTCGGTCCGGACGGCGTGCTCCGCCCGGTGCCGGGCGGGCAGGGCAACCTGATCGGGACCAACCCCGGGTTCGTGACGCCGTTCGTGGACGAGCTGACCGTCTCCGGCTCGCGGCTCGACCCGCAGACCGCGGCGGTCACCATCACCGGGCAGGACCCGCCGGTCGGGCTCACCGGCGACTACCACCTCGCGGGCGGCTCGGCCGTGGTGGACCGGGGCGTGCGCTGCTCGAACACTCCGGTGCCGGCCAACCTCATCGCCTGCTCGGCCACCGCGGTGGCGGCACCCACCGTCGACATCGACGGCGGCAACCGGCCGAACATCGCCACGGCGCGCCTGACCACCCCGTGGGACCTGGGCGCCGACGAGCGCCCGGGTGTCCCGTTCCCGCTGTTGACGATGATCATCGGACCGAGGAGGCCATAGTGAGCACCCGCCGGGACTTCCTCTACGGCGTGGCCGGCACGCTCGCCGCCGGTGTACTCGTCGGCGACGCCCGATCGGCCGGGGCGGCCACGACCGGGATCTCCCTGGTCGCCACCGACGGCTACATCTCGGTGCCCGGCCGGGAGGGGAATCCGCTGTACATCTTCGGGTTCGTGCCGGTCAGCCCGGCGCTGACGGTGGCCCAGCTGGTCAGCACGTACAAGGGGCACGCGAAGCACACCGCGCCGACCCTTGACGTCAAGCAGGACGACGACATCAAGATCACGCTGACCAACCTGGGTCTCGTGCAGCGGCCCGACCTCACCGACTCGCACACCGTCCACTGGCACGGGTTCGACCTGCCGACCCCGCTCAACGACGGCGTGCCCGAGGTGTCGGTCGCGGTGCCGATCGGCAAGCAGTTCACCTACTTCTACCGTCCGCACCGCGAGGGCACGTACATGTACCACTGCCACTTCGAGGACGTCGAGCACGTGCAGATGGGCATGACCGGGATCGTCTTCGTGCGGCCGCGGCAGGACGGCACCTCGATCGGCGGCTTCACGCGGTTCGCGTACAACGACGGGGACGGCTCGACCGGGTACCACCGGCACTTCGCGATCCTGCTGAACGAGCTGTGGCGGAACTTCCACGACGGCGATCGGGACATCCAGGAGAGCATCGCCACCGATTACGACCCGCAATGGTTCACGCTCAACGGGCGTACCTATCCGCAGTCGGTTCTGCCCAACGACGACCCGGCCCTGCCGTCGTCTCAGCGGGTGGGTACGCCGAACCCCAACTACGGCGACACGGTCGACTACAGCCAGCCGAACTCGGCGCTGATCCAGGTGAACCCCGGTGACCGGGTGCTGCTGCGGCTGGCCAACCTCGGCTACGAGCAGCACAGCATGCAGCTGCCGGGCATCCCGCTGCACGTGATCGGGGCGGACGCGTCGCTGCTGCGGGCCGCGGCGTTCTGGACGAACACCCTTTACCTCGGGCCGGGCGAGGCCCGCGACGTGCTCTTCGACGCGCCCGCCTACGACCCGGCGCGACCGTCCGGCTCGGACTCGTGGGGCGCGTACAACGTCTATTTCTTCAAGAACCGGGACTGGCGCAAGCTGCAGAACTTCGCCTCCCCGGCGCCGGGACCGGGCGGCATGATGACCGAGGTCCGGGTGTACGCCCCGGCCCGTCCCCTGCCCGCGCAGACCGTCGTGAGCCAGACCTATGTCTGAGGGGGCCACCATGAGGTTCACGGCAGTATTGCTGCTCGTCGTCACCCTGTGCCTGGCCTCGCCGGGCCGGGCGAACGCGATCCCGGCCGACGCGCCGCCGACCGGCATGGTCTGCACGCCGGGCGCCGTCTCCGGTGCCACCCACACGTTCGACCTGGTGGCGGAGACCGGCTACATCGACACCCCGGACGGCAACAGCGTCTTCATGTGGAGCTACGGCGAGGCCGGCGGCCACTTCCAGAGCCCGGGCCCGGTGCTGTGCGTGACCCAGGGGCAGACCGTCGTCGTCAACCTGACCAACAACCTGCCCGAGCCGGCCTCGATCGTCTTCCCTGGCCAGGACGCGCCTGTCACCGCGTCGGGCGGCGCCGCCGGCCTGCTCACCACCGAGGCAGCGGCGAGCGGCGGGACCGTCCAGTACTCGTTCGTGGCCGGCAGCCCCGGCACCTATCTCTACGAGAGCGGCTCCGACATCGCCAAACAGATCGAGATGGGCCTGTACGGGGCGCTGATCGTGCGGCCCGCCGCCGGACCGGCCCTCGCCTATGGGACGAGCACCGCGTTCGACCCGTCCCGCGAGTACCTGCTGCTGCTCAGTGAGATCGACTCCGACCTGCACCACGCGGTCGAGACCGGCACCGCGTACGACGTGAACGCCCGGCGCGACCGGTACTTCGCGGTCAACGGGCGCGAGTTCCCCGACACCATCCAGGACAACGGCTCGGGGCTGCTGCCCAACCAGCCGTACGGCGCGCTGGTGCGGATCCAGCCGACCACCCCGACCACGGCGCCCGCCCTGATCCGCATGATCAACGTGGGCGCGCTGAACCATCCGTTCCACCCGCACGGCAACCACACGACGCAGATCGCCCAGGACGGCCGCCTGCTGCCGGTCCCGACCGAGCATTTCGGCGAGACCATCGCCTCCGGCCAGACCGTGGACTTCCTGCTCCGCTGGGACGACCAGGACAACTGGGATCCGACCACCAAGCCGCTGCCGGTGCCGCCGCCGAACTACCGGGACGTGTTCTTCAAGGACGCCAATACCTGGTACGGCGGCAGCCCGTACCTGGGACACAAGGGCATCCTGCCGTCCGGCGTCGTCACCCAGAACATCTGCGGCGAGTGGTACTTCCCCTGGCACAGCCACGCGCTGAACGAGTTCACGAACTACGACCAGGGCTTCGGCGGCATGGCCACGCTGTTGCGGGTCGACCCGCCGGGCGGTTGCTTCGCGGCGCCGGCCACGGCCACCCCGCTCGGCAGCGTGCTCAAGTCGGGCACGGTCGCGGGACTCGCGGCCGACGACACGACCTATTACGCGGTCAACCCGCGTACCACCACGCGACCGACCGCCACCACGACCGCGCAGACGTCGATCACCGTGGCCTCGGCCACCGGCTTCCCCGCCGCGCCCGGCTACTACGCGCGGATCGACAACGAGGTCGTGCGGGTCACCGCGGGAGCGGGCACGACAACCTGGACCGTGCAGCGCGGGCAACTCGGCACGACCGCCGCTACCCACGCGAGCGGCGCCGTGGTGACCGCCCTGGCCACGGACTTCACGGCCGGGTTCACCGGGGTGCCGGCCGGGTCACAGCACCTCAAGGTGACCTACAAGGGCGCGAACTGCGCGACCACCACGGCCGCCACCTGCACGGCGCTCACCACCAACCTGCCGCAGCAGACCGTGAAGATCTGCGACTGGACGGTCGGCGGCGCGGCCGGCTGCTCGACGGCGACCTCGGCCGGGTGGGTCACGCTGCCCGCCCCGCCGGCGCAGCCACAGGGCGTCGGCTCCACCGACGTCGGCGCGACCTGGACACTCCCGGCGTCGGCCCAGTACATCAGCGCGGGGCAGGTCAAGGTGCTGGTGCACACCGAGCGGTACACGTCCCCCTCCCCGGCAGCGTTCTCCACCTGGGGAAACCTGCTGGCGCTCACCTACGACGCCCCTTAGGAGACGGAGATGCGCGGACATCCTTGGAAGGGCGCCCTGGTGCTGGTGCTCGTGGCGGCCGGGCTCGGTGCCGGCAGTTCGTCGGCCTCGGCGGCGCCGGTGGCGGTCAGCCTGTGCGCCGTGCCGGGAACCGCCACCATGGCCGGCGGGGCGAGCGTCCCGATCTGGGGCTTCGCGGCCACCTGCGCCAACCCGGGCCTGCCCGGTCCGGTGCTGACGGCCACGGTCGGCGACACTGTGACCGTGACCGTGACCAACGCGCTGCCCGCCGGGCATGACGTGACGTTCGAGGTGCCCGGCATCGACTTCGCCGCGGGCCCGGACTCGGCGCCGCCCGGCGGGACGGTGACTCGTACCTTCACCGCGAGCGCACCGGGGACGTACCTCTATCAAAGCGGCGGCGACGCGGGCCGGCAGGTGGCGATGGGGCTGTACGGCGCGCTGATCGTCCGACCGGCGACGGCCGGCCAGGCGTACCCGTCGGCCGACTCGGCCTACGACGTCGAGGCCCCGCTCGTGCTCAGCGCGATCGACCCGGCCTTCAACGCGGCGCCGGAGACGTTCGACCTGCACTCCTACCGGGCCACCTACTGGCTGATCAACGGGAAGTCCTATCCGGACACCGCGCCCGGCATCACGGCGGCCGGCGGGCAGCGGCTGCTGCTGCGCTACCTCAACGCCGGCTACGACAACACCACGATGTCGCTGCTCGGCATGCACGCGCGGGTGGTGGCGCGGGACGCCCGGCCGGTGGACGGCGACGCCGAGGTGGCCGCCGAGACCATTCCGGCCGGCGCGACCGAGGACGTCATCGCGACCGTGCCGGCCGGCGCGGGACCGAGCTCGCACGGGTTCCCGCTCTACAACCGGCAGCAGCACGTCACCAACGGCGACCAGACCGGTGTCTCGCCGGCGCCCGCTTCCGGTGGCGGCATGTTGATCTTCATCCATCACTAGGGGGCTCCTGTGACCGCATCGCGGCGTCCTTGGGTCCGGCTCGGGAGCGTGCTGGCCGGGGTGGCGCTGGCCGCCTCCGGTCTCTGGGCCTGGCACGCGGCCCGTTCCCCGGCCGGCCCGGGATCCGCCGTGCCGGTGCCGGTCGGCTGGGCGCGCCCGGCCGTGGCCGCCGGTGACCTCGGTCAGGCCAGCGGCGTCACCATCACCCGGGTCGCGGTGACCGGGGGCGGGGGTCTGGTCGACCTGCGGTTCCGCGTGGTCGACCCCGATCGGGCGCATGCGCTGCACGACCCGGCGAGGCCGCCCGCGGTCGTCGACGAGAGCTCCGGGCTCGTGGTGCACGACCTGCTGATGAACCACGAGCACACCGGCGACTACCGGCCCGGCGTCACCTACTACCTCGTGTTCACGAACCCGGGCAACTGGGTCAGGCGTGGTGCCTCGGTCACCGTGCTGCTGGGAAATGCCCAGGTGGAGCATGTGCGGGTGGTGTGAGGCCGCTTTCAGAGCCCCCGGCGGGCAGGCCGCGGAGCGGTTCGGCGACCTCGCGCCCCACGGCGTCGCCTTCGGCTGGCTGTTCGCATGTCTGCTCGCCGGGCTGGTCGGTTGCTTGCTGTTCGCGCTGATCGCACTTCCGCCCTCTGCCGTGCCGCCGTCTGCCGCGCCGCCGGCAGTTCGGCGAGGGGGCACACCGCGGCCTTCGTCCGCGCGCGTTGTGCTCACCGTCGCGGCCGGGTCGGGGGCACTGGCCACTGTGCTCGGTGCCGCGCTGGGGCGGCCGTGGCTGCTGGTTGCCGCGCTCACCGTGCTGGCCGGGGTGGCCCGCGAGGGGCCGCGGCGTTGGTTGCCGGCGACCGTCTTTGCGCTGGTCGCGGTGCTTGCCGTGCTGGAGCCGGCGACGATTCTCGCGCCGCTGGGCGGCCTCGCCGCGTATGCGATCGCCCGTCGCCCGGCGGACCTGACCGATCGTGTCGCGCCGCTGGTGGCGGCCGGTCTCATCGTGGTCGCCGCCGCGGGATTCCGCGCGCCGCCGCCGGTCGCGCCGCCGCCCGTGATGCGGACCGCGACCGTCGCCGACCTGACCGTCTCGCTGGTTCAGGCCGGTCGAGGGGTCACCGTGCTGGCCGCCAGCGCGCGGCGGCCGCCGCCCGCGCCGATCTCCGAGGTCAGTCTCGATCTGGGCGGACGGACGGTCGGGCTGTTTCCGGGTGCCGCCGGTCGATACGCCGGGACCGCGGACCTGCCCGCGGCCGGCTCGGCGGTCCGCGCCACGGTGATCGTGCGGCGCGCGGGGGAGCGGCTGACCGTGCCGCTCGCCTGGACCGTGCCGGGGTCGTCCCCGGCCCCGTTCCCCCTGTCCCGGGCGGGGCTACTTGTGCTCGCGGTGCTGACGCTCGCCGCGGTTCATCGGAAGATCGCAAAGGACGTGCCATGAGGCGTACGGCGGCAATCGCTCTTTTGATCTTGTTGTTTGCTCCTGTCGTTCCGGCGTCCGCCGCGCCCTCGTTCATGCGGGTGGTGGTGCGGCTGCGGATGCAGGTCGACCCGGGCGGCATCCACGGCCGGACGCGGCATGAGCGGCAGACCTCGCTGGTGCGGGCCTTGCGCGCTCGGGCCGGCGCCGACCAGCCGGGGTTGCTCGGCCTCCTCCGCCACCGGAAGGCGCAGGGTCTGGTAACCGACGTGACGCCACTCTGGGTGGTCAACGCCGTCGCGGTCACGGCCACACCCTCCGTCGTACGCGAAATGGCTGCCCGGCCGGAAGTCGCGCGGATCGACCCCGACGTCGTCGCCGCCACCGTCCCGATCGAGCCGAACGTGGCGGCCGTGGGCGCTCCCGCACTGTGGGACCTCGGACTCACCGGCGCCGGGGCGGTCGTGGCCATCATGGACACCGGAGTCGACGCCACCCATCCTGACCTGGCATCGGGCTTCCGTGGCGGAACCAACAGCTGGTATGACCCGAACGGTCAGCACCCCACCTCGCCGATCGACCTCAGCGGACATGGCACCGCCGTGGCCGGCGTGATCGTCGGCGGATCGGCGGGTGGCACCGCGATCGGCGTCGCACCCGGCGCCCAGTGGATCGGCGTGAAGATCTTCAACGATCGTGGCACGGCCTCGACCTCGGCCATCCACAAAGGATTTCAGTGGCTGTTCGATCCGGACGGCAATCCGGCGACCGCCGACGCGCCCGACGTCGTGAACGCCTCGTGGACCGGGTCGGCGGGCGGCTGCAGCCTGGAGTTCCAGCCTGACCTGCGCAATCTGCGGGCCGCGGGGATCCTTCCGGTGTTCTCGGCCGGCAATTACGGCAGCGCGGCCGGTACCGTGCTGAGCCCGGCCAACCTGCCGGAGGCGTTCGCGGTGGGGTCGGTCGACAACGCCGGGCTGATCGATCCGTCCAGCAGCCGGGGGCCGTCGGCGTGCGACCAGCGGGTCCAGCCTCGGGTCGTCGCGCCCGGCGTCGGGGTGCACACCACCGATCTGTACGGCGGTTACGTCGACTCTTCCGGCACGTCGATCGCGGCGCCGCACGCGACCGGGGTGGCGGCGCTGCTGCTCGGCGCGTACCCGGATCTGAGCGCGGACCGCCTGCAGTCGGCGCTCGAGACCACCGCCGACGATCTGGGCAGTGCCGGCCCGGACAACGCGTACGGCTACGGACGGGTCAACGCGGCCGCCGCCCTTCAGTGGCTCGCGACGGCGCCGGACTTCACGGTCGGTGTCGCCCCGTCGTCACCGTCGGTCGCGCCCGGCGGATCGGCGACACTCGGCGTCACGGTGACGCCGGTGAATGGGTTCGCGGCCGGGGTGACGCTTGCCGTGAGCGGTCTGCCGGCGCAGGCCTCCGCCACGATCACCGGCAATTCACAGATCGTGATCACCACCGGCTCGGCCGTTCTGCCGGGCACCTATCTCGTGGCGGTGACGGCGACCGGTGGCGGATTGAGCCGCACGGCGTACGCCCGTCTGACGGTGACGCCGCCGCCCGGATTCGCGATGGCCGTGTCCCCGGCGTCGATCACGGTGACTCGTGGCCAGATCGCTTCCTACACCGTCGCGACGAGTTCGATCGGCAACTTCAGCGGGGCCGTGACCGTCGCCGTGACCGGCGCCTCCGCCACCGTTTCCCCGAACCCGGTCGCGACGCCGGGCACGGCCACGATGCGGGTGCCGACCGTGTCGCCCGGCACCTACAAGCTCACGGTGACCGGTACCTCGGGTGGGATCCAACATCAGGCGATGGTGACGCTGATCGTCCGCTGATCCTGTCTGAAACTGTCAGCCATCGGCTCTAGGGTCGGGGCATGCGAGTCACAGGAACGTTCGAGGTAGCCGACTTCACCCCCGCCGCCGTTCCTCCGGGCGACATCAAGACGGGCCTGCCGGTCGGCGTGGCCACCATGACCAAGACCTTCACCGGCGAGATCAGCGGCCGGTCGAGCACGCTCTTCACCGCGGCGTACGACCCGGTGACCTCCACCGGGACGTACGTGGCGATGGAGTCTTTCGAAGGAAGCGTCGGCGGCCGGTCGGGCAGCTTCAACTTCGTGCATTCCGCCACCACGCTCGGCGAGGGGCGCGAGGCCGAGTTCCTGACCATCGTGCCCGGCAGCGGCACGGGCGAGCTGGCCGGCATCACCGGCACCGGCGGCCTGACCTCCGACCACACCATCTGGCTCGAGATCTCAGACGGTGCGCAGGTCGAGTGAGTGCCGCACGAAGTCGTCCTGGCTTCCGGTCGACCACCACAGCACGCCCGCCTTGTAGGCGACGTCGGTGGCATCCGGGCTGATCTCGACGGTGGTGCGGGTGGCGATCGCGTACGCGAGGAGCTGGACGTGCCCGGTCAGGTCGGAGTTCCCGGTCAGCTGCGAGAACACCTCGAACCGGTCCAGCACCGCGGTGTCCGCGATCACCGTGGAGGCGGTGCCGGCCGCGATCTTCCGCCGGTCTGCGCCGTTCGGGCGCATGAGGTCGATCTGCGGGTATCCGTCGCGGTTGAAGGCGACCACTTGGCACCATTGCGGGCTGCAAGCGGTCACGCCCCGCCCGTGGACGGCGACGACCTGGTCCTGCCCGGTGGCGAGGTTTCGCAGGCGGGTGGCGCCGCCGGCTGCGGTCACGCCGTCGACCAGCCAGGGCCAGGCCGACAACGCCCAGGTCCCGGCCTCGGAGCGGATGTCGACCGCGCTTTTCTGGATGGCGACCGCGCTTCTCTGGATGGCGACGGTGCTTTTTTGGATGGCGACCGACCGAACCTCGGTGGTGTCGTCCGGGCCGGCCGCCACCCAGTGCGCGCGGCCCTCGGCGATCACCAGGTCGTACTGCGACTCGTAGAACCGCGCGTCACCCAGGTCGGCGGTCAGCTCCCGCGGCTTGCCGTTGCGCAGGTCGACCGTCCAGAGCTGCTGGCCGTCCTTGCTGCTCTCGGCCCAGACCAGGGTTTGGCCGTCGACGGTCGGGCTCTCGAACGACGGGTTCCGGCTCATCGGCAGCGTCCTGATCGGGCGAACCGAGCCGTCCGCCTGCCGCAGCACGAGGCGCATCGTGCGCCCGTCGGCCGTGACCGCCGTCCCGACGGACCGGTCGGCGTCGAGAAAAAGGGCGGGGTCGTAGGCCGAGCCGTCGGCGAGCTTGGCCGCCATCACGCCACGCTTCGCCTGCGGCCACGCGATCCGGGCGTTGACCGGCGCCGCGGCCGCCTGCTTGCCGGCCGTCGGCGCGAACAACATCACCCCGGCGCCCAGCAGCGCGACGCCCAGGCTTGCGTACCGCCTCTTGCCCGCCACGCGCCGATGCTAGCCCGGCCGGGTCGATTCTCACGCCGCGGCAGTCATTCCTGGTTCGCCTCGCTGAACGACAGCACCTCGTGGCTGGTGTCCCAGAGCAGGGTCAGCAGCGCCCGTACCGCCGCCTGATCGAGGTTGTCGACGATCAGGACGGTGCCGTCGGCGGCGGGCGTCGACACCTGGTCGAACCTGCTCCGGAGCACATCCAGCAGGGAACGAGCGATCGGTTCGCGCAACCTCAGCGCGTAACGGGAAGTGGCCACGTCGTACAGGGAACCCGCCCTCCGGGTGTCCGCGAACCACCCACCCGCGGAAGTACCCGGGGTGGTCTCAGATCAGGCCGAGGTCGCGGGCGGCGGCGACGGCGTCGTGCCGGGAGGCGACGCCGAGCTTGCGATAGAGGCTTTTGTTGTACGCCTTCACCGTGTTGATCGAGAGGAACAGCGCCGAGCCGATCTCCCGCTGGGTGGCCGGTCCCTGCAACGCGCGCAGGATGGACAGCTCGCGGTCGGTCAGCTCCTCCGGAATCGCGCCCGAACGCGTGGCGGCGCGGGCGGCCCGGCGGCCCAGCCGCGCTTCGGCCTCGTCGAGCCGGCCCGCCGCGTACGCGCTCACCGGCTCGTCCTCCACGACCTCGCGGGCCTGCGACAGCGCGGCATGGGCGGCCGGCCGGTCACCGCGGGCAAGTTCGGCGTCGGCAAGGTACACGAGGCCCATGAACAGCACCGTCGGCCGCGGATGGAGCTCGGCCAGGGCGACGGCGCGGCGCAGCCGGACGGCGGCCCCCTCGACGTCGCCGCTCTGGAACCGGCGCCGGCCCTCGGCGATGCGCAGCGCGGCCAGCCCGGGTGCACCCGCCTCCCGCCCGTCCCGCTCGATCGCCGCGGCGATCGGGCCGGCCTCCCGCAGCACCCGATCGCAGTCGTCGCCGCGGCCGACCTCGATGAGGCACATCGCTAGCGTGCCGCCGACGTTCAGCAGGATCCACGGCTGCCAGGAATCGCGATCGGGGCGCGCCCACTGTTCCAGCAGGAGGGTCGCGGCCTCGTCGAAACGGCCGGCGCGAGCCAGCATGCCGCCGAGCGCCGGGCGGACCACCGGATGGCCCGGTGCGCCATCCCTGGTCTCCAGGTCGAGGGCCTCGGTCGCCAGCGCGATGGATCGCGCCGACTCGGCGTCCGACACGCCGAACGCCGCGCGCCAGCACAGCACGGCCGCGCGGAAGCTGTGCCAGCCGGGGACGACGGTGTCGGGGGTGCCGGCCGCCTCGGCGGCGTTCAGCCAGCGGGTCACACGCGCCTGGTCGCCGGAGAGTGACGCCGCCATGGCCAAGGACAGGGCCAGCGCCGGGCCCACCGCGGAAAGGGGCACCTGCTCGCCGAGCTGGAGGTAGGTGGCGGCCGCCCCTCGCGGGAAGAACCAGTTCTCGGCATGGCGCTCGAGCATGGCGGCCGCCTCCTCGTGGCGGCCGGCGCGCAGGAGGTGGCTCACCGCGTCGTCGATCCGGTCCTGCTGGGCGAACCAGGCCGCGGCGCGGCCGAGGACCTCGCCCGGGTCGGTCGCGGCGTGGTGGGACAGGGCGTCGCGGAGCAGGCGGTGGCATCGGAACCACTGCTGTTCGTCGTCCAGGGCGGCCACGAACAGGTCGGCTCTGACCAGGTCGGCCAGCACCTCGGCCGAGCCCGTCACCTCGAGCGCGGCGTCACACAGCGGACCGCAGAGCCGTTCGAGCGGCGCGGCGCGTACCAGCAGGTCACGTTGCCGCGGGGCCAGGCCGGGGAGGACCTCGGCCGTGAAGTAGTCCAGCAGGTGCCGGTCGTCGGCGTTTTTCCGCGCCGGGTCGGCGCGCAGCGCGAGGGCGCCCAGCTGAAGGCCCGCCGCCCACCCTTCGGTGCGTTCCCACAGGGCGGCCGCCGCCGTGCCGTCGAGCTTGTGCCCCGCCACCGCCGACACGAGGGCCGCCGCATCGTCCGGGGAGAACCGCAGTTGCGCCGCCCGTAGCTCGGTCAGGTCGCCCCGCGCGCGCAGCCGCGCGATCGGCAGCGGCGGATCGGCGCGTCCGGCGATCACCAGCCGCAGCGAGGCGGGCAGGTAGTTCAGCAGATATTCGACGCCCTCGTGGATGCGCGGAGAGGTGAGCAGGTGATAGTCGTCGAGCACCAGCACGTGCTCCACCGGCGACGCGGCCAGTTCGTTCAGCAGCATCGGCAGTGCCAGGTCGACCGGGTCCGCGTCGAGCGCCTGCAAAGGCCCCGCGCCGATCTCGCTGTCGACGCCGTGCAGCGCGCTGAGCGCGTACGTCCAGAACTGCTTTGGCTCGTCGTCGCTCTCGTCGAGAGACACCCAAGCGATGCGCCGGTGCTCGCCCGGGTCCGCCGCCCAGCCGCTCAACAGGCTCGTCTTGCCCCAACCCGCCGGTGCCACCACCACGGTCAGCCGCGTCTGCGCGAGACGCAACTGGCGGTGCAGGTGATCGCGCGCAACCGCGCCGGCCCGGACCGGAGGAATCACCTGTTTCACGGTGAGCAGCGGCCGCGCGGGCCTGTCCGACGTCACGACGCTCCCGACCTGCGGCCCGTCGCCGCAACCCGATCGCGATTCTGCCAGTCGCGGCACATCGGGTACACCTCGCCGCGAAGCCGGTACGACCCGGGGGGTCCCGGACACCCCGGGTGCAATCGGCCGGCGGGTGGTGTGCGGGCACCCGGCTCCGCTCGACGCTGATCGCGGATCAGGCCGACGCCGCCGTCGGCGAGTGCCCGCGAACGGAGCTGACCATGACCACCATTCCGACCGAGACCAGGAACGCGACCGAGCCGCAGCCGGCCGACCCGGAACCCGGATGGACGCGCCGTCGCATGCTGCGTGCCCTCGGGCTGGGTGGCGCCACCGTCGTCGTCGCGGGGACCGGAGCCCTGGGCTACCGGGTGTACGACACGGCGGCCCTCAGCCCGGGCCGCGGTGATGCCTACGACCCGTGGAGGCATTGGCGCGACACGCCGGGGCTCCTCGGGGCGGTTGCCTCGGCCGTACTGGCGGCGAGCCCGCACAACACCCAGCCGTGGGTCTTCGGTATCCGCGACCAGGCCGTCGACGTGTTCCTCGACGGCACCCGTAACACCGGGACGGTGGATCCACTCGCCCGCGAGCAGCACATGGGCATCGGGTGCGCGATCGAGAACCTTGTGCTGGCCTGCCGGGCGCGCGGGTTGCGGCCGACGGTCACCCTGCTGCCCGGCGAGCGCCTGGCCGAGATCGTCGTCACGGCCGATCAGCCGGTCCCAAGCCGGCTTTACGACGTGCTCGGCGAAAGGCACACCAATCGAGGCCCGTACGAGGATCGGACCGTCCCCGCCGAGACGCTGACCGGCCTGGTCGACACCGCCGGCCTACCCGGACTCGCCGTGCACTGGATCGCCGACCCGACGCCTCGGGCGGCGCTGGGCCGGCTCCTGGTCGACGCCGCGAAGGCACTGTGCGACGACGAGCAGCAGTCGCGGGACAACTTCGCCTGGTTCCGCAGCGACAACGACGAGATCCAGCGTCATCGGGACGGGCTCACGCTGGGTGGACAGGGGTTCAGCCCGTTCGTCCTGGCGATGTCCAAGCTGCTGCCGGCCTCGTCCCGGGAGCAGGGCGATCGGTTCTGGCTGAAGCAGACGGCGACCGTGCACACGGCAACGGCCGCCGCGTACGGGGTGATCACCACGCGGACACCGGACGACCGCACGACCCAGCTGAACGCCGGGCGGCTGCTGCAGCGCATCCATCTGACCGCGACCAGCCAGGGCGTCGCCCTGCACCACATGAATCAGATCACCGAACGTATCGATCGCGAGCGCACGACGGGGTCCGCGCCGACCTTCGCCCCTCGCTTCGCCGAGCTGTTGCCGTCGGGCGCCCAACCGCTGCTGACCTTCCGGGTCGGATACGCCGTCCGGCGGGTCGGCGCGAGCCCGCGGCGTTCCGCTGCGCAGGTGACCCGATGAACTCTCACCAAGGAGGAACCATGTCCACTGCAGAGACCCCCGACGCCGACGTGATCGTGGTCGGGGCCGGGCCTACCGGGCTGATGCTGGCCGGCGACCTCGCTACGGCCGGTGTCGCGACGACGATCGTGGAACGCCGGGCCGAGGGCTCGAACCTGACCCGCGCTTTCGGCGTCCACGCCCGCACACTCGAGCAGCTCGATGCTCGCGGGCTGGCCGACGAGCTGGTCGCGACGGGATCGCCGGTGCGGCAGTTGCAGCTCTTCGACAGCGTGCACCTCGACCTCGGCCGCCTGCCCAGTCGATTCCCGTACCTGCTCATCACGCCGCAGTCCAACGTCGAGCGGCTCCTGCGGGTCCGGGCCGAACGGGCCGGGGTCACGTTCCGGACCGGCCAGGCCGTGGTCGGTGTCCGGCAGGACGCCGACCACGCACAGATCGAACTGGCCGACGGAAGTACCTTGCGGGCGTCCTATGTCGTGGGAGCCGACGGTGTGCACAGCACCGTGCGTGACGCGATCGGCCAGCCGTTCCCCGGCCGCTCGGTCATCAAATCGATCATGCTCGCCGACGTGCGCCTCGACCACGCTCCCGAGGGCGTGCTGGCCGTCAACGCGGTCGGCGACTGCTTCGCGTTCGTGGCGCCGTTCGGCGACGGCTGGTTCCGCATCTTCGCGTGGGACCGGCTCAACCAGCAGCCCGAGAGCGCACCGCTGGAGTTCGAGGAGGTCCGGGCCGTGGCCAAGCGGGCGCTCGGCACCGACTACGGCATGCACGACCCGCGCTGGATGTCACGCTTCCACAGCGACGAGCGCCAGGTGCCGCAGTACCGGGTCGGCCGGGTGTTCCTGGCCGGCGACGCCGCGCACGTTCATTCGCCGGCGGGCGGTCAAGGCATGAACACCGGTCTGCAGGACGCCGCCAACCTCAGCTGGAAGCTTGCCGCCGCGGTCCGCGGCACCGCAGCGCCCGCTCTGCTCGACAGCTACCAGGCCGAACGCCACCCGGTCGGCCGCCTCGTCCTGCGCAGCAGCGGCGCGATCATCCGGATGGCGATGGTCGAACGGCGTCCCGCGCGGATCGCCCGAAACCTGATCGCCGGGACGTTGCTCAAGTTCCGCCCGGCCGCCCGCAAGGCCACCGGCGTCATCTCGGGCATCGGGATCGACTACCCGGCCCAGCCCGGCACCCACAAGCTGACCGGCCAGCGGGCACCGGACGTGGCACTGGCCGGCGACCCCGCCCGACTTTACGAGGCGCTGCGCAGCGGGGGATTCGTCCTGGTCGCGCCCGGGCAGTCGCTCCACGAAGCCGCCGCTCCCTGGGCCGACCGCGTAACGGTCGTGACCCCGTCCGACTCGTCCACGCCGACCATGCTCGTCCGGCCCGACGCCTATATCGCCTGGGCCGCCGACGAGGCTGACGCCACCCAGGTGGCCGCGGCACTGACCGCCTCCTGCGGCGCCGCCGCCACGTCGGATCGACTCGTCTCTCACATCGGAGGTGCGAGTGCCGGTCACCAGCAGCACGTCGATCCCGCAGCCCGGCCAGGAGCCGATGCTTGAGGTTTGTATGCAGTCGATTGGCGCGCCCGGCCGGATACATCCCAAACCTGCTCCCTCCGGGGACGCGTCGCGATAGTCGCTGACCTGCCGATTCAGTTGGATTGACCATGATGTAGCGGGGTGGTTCACCTGGTTTGGAGGGGTGTGGTGGACGCGTTGCCTGCTCCCGCTGGGATCGGGCTTGGCGCCGGTCACGGAACCTTTCTGTTGCTGTCGCTGGTCTGAGCCGTGGCTGACCGTTCTCGGCTCGGCGACGCCTGGCACCGCGGTCCCAAGGGGTCGCGGTGGCGATGGCTGTCATGACGGGTGACGCCCGGCCGGCCAGGCAGGACGTGAGGATCATGCGGGCCGGATCCGCCGGGCGGGCTGGCCGAGCGGCGTGTCGCGGTGGGCTGGTATCTGCGCTGCGGCGGTACGTGTGGCCGCGTGGTGGAGTTGCTCGCCTGATGCGGCACGCCGGTCGGTCACGGCGTCGTCTGCTGCTGGGCGCGGGCGGCTCGCGTCGCAGGCGGGCCGGATCCCTGGCGGTGTGCCTGGTGTGGTCCGGGTGGTTGGGTCAGATCAGGCCACTGAGTCGGTAGAGCACCAGTGAGCCGGCGACGGCGACGTTGAGCGAGAGTCCGGTCCCCATCATGGGTATCTCCACGATGGTGTCCAGCAGCGGCAGCGCGTCGTCGGGGATGCCCTCGCCTTCGTTGCCCAGCACCATGACGGTGCGCTGCCGTGCGGCTGGCAGATCCCCCAGGCGGACCGCGTTGTCGGCCAGTTCCACGCCGAGTACGGCGGTGCCCCGGTCGCGTTGCGTCGCCAGCCAGTGCATCGGGTCGTGGATGCGGTGGACGCAGGACGGCCGGCGCAGCGTGTTGCCACGCGCGAGCGCTTGGTCGATCCATGGGCGGCGGGGTACCACTAGACACGCGCCGACGGCGTCGCAGGTGCGTAGCAGGGTGCCGAGATTGACGTCGTACTTGGGCCACAGGGCCGCTGCCAGCAGGTGGTCCCAGCATCGATGTGGACGGCTGCGGCGTTGGGCTCGCAGTTCTGATCGGGTCCGTACCCAGGCGCCGCTCATCCGAGCGTGGGGTGCCAGGCCCCCTTTCGTACTACTCGCGTCATGCCGTTGAGGGTACCGGCTTCAGCGGGATGGGCGGTACACGACGGTGGTGTAGACCCCCACGGCTGTTCGGGTGTCGAGTGTGGGAACGGCCGGCGCAGCCGACGGCGCGTCGCCCGCTCCTGGCCGGACGAGAGGTACGGAACGCCGACGCACCGAACGTCGTCCTATGACCGCACCATCCCGAAGGGACCAGGCGTCGGCGAACGGAGCACCAAATGCGACGAATACGCGTGACCAGCGTAATCCTGGCCGGGACGCTGCTGACCGGTTGTGGGGGGCAGCCGAATCCCGAATCGCCCAGCCCGGCAGGCTCACCGGCGGCACCGTCCACCGCGGCGCAACGGGCGGACCCGATCGGTCTGATCGGGCTGTGGACGCCGATCGGAGCCGATGAGGAACCCGAGGCGGTGATGCGGATCGGCGCGGATTCGTTCGAGCTGTTCCGCCGGTGCCAGATTGCCGAAGGAACCTGGGACGCGAACGAGGCGGGCCTGTTCGTCGGTGCTCCGTATGGTTACGTGCTGGTCCCGGACCGACGAGGATGCGCGTCCGAGGCACCCCTGCGCACCGCTGACGACTTGTCGCCGGAGTGGCTGGCGCGGGTCACCACGTTCCGGGCGGAGGGGCCCGATCGCCTGCTGCTGGACGGGCAGGGCCGGGTCGTCGTTCGTCTGCAACCCAGGACGGGCCCGGTCGACCGGCCGGGACTGCCGCCCGAGCGGACCGGGGTACCGGCGGTCACCGACGAGGTGCGCCTGGCGTACGCACCAGCCCGGCCCGTGCCGGCGAGTCTGACACCGGTCACCCCGGCGGCGCTGCTCGGACGGTGGCGACCGGAGTCCGTACCGGCCTCCCAGTGGTACGCGTACGTCGAGTTCCGCGACGGCGCGCAATGGACGGGCAGCGACGGCTGCAATGGTGTGGGCGGCCGATGGGCTGCCGGGCCGGCCGGCTCGTTCGTCGCTACGTTCGGCCCCAGCACGGCTATCGGTTGCGACAACGTGCCCGTGGGGGACTGGATGGACCGCGCGCGGCGCATCGGCCTCGACGGGACCGTGCTGGTACTCCTCGACGGCGCGGGCAACGAACTGGGCCGACTCCACCGCGAGCGGTGACCTGCGAAGACGCGGATCCGCTCAGCGTTGACCTTGCCGCTCTGCACCGGTAACCGTCCACCCGGCACGCATATCCCCACTCTTCGGGCCCTACCTCGGTGGCAGCCGGCCCGTCTGGCCGTGTCGGCTCTCGACCGGGTGCTGCCGTTGCGCTACACCGGCGACCACCTCGCCGGGGGTTTGAAAGACCTCGCCCGGGTACGCGGCATCGGTACCTCTGATCAGCAACGCCTGTTGAACACCGTCACCGGTGTGCTGCAACGCCGCCAGAGCGATGTCGAGACCGTCCACGCGCACCTTGTGCAGCTGCGTGACCGGGCGTCGGAGAATCTGGCGTTCGAGCTGGCCGCGCGCCTGCAGGCGGAGCTCGAGGCCATCGCGTGGATAGTCGCCGAGCAGAAGGTCACCCCGTTGGTCCCGGCCGCCGACGCCGAGGCGTACGGCTGGGACGACGGCCTACGGGTCACCTTCCGCATCCGCAAGGGCCGCCTGTGCCTCTGGGAGCAGAGAAGCTGTGACCGGCCCGCCGCCCAGCCCTTGCTGGAGCGCATTCCGCCGCGGTGGTCAGCTTTCGTCGCACGAGCGGCCGAGCTGGGCCGACGCCTCACCGACCTCAGTCACTGAGTCGGGTGGCAACTGGTCATTGAGCCCCCCGACTTGGTGAGATCGACCCAAGCGACGTAGCGGGGCCGGCGCGCACGTGATCCCGGTCGGGTGGTTGATCGGACACGACCTGATGCTGGTCAACCGAACATCCGGATCTGCCGAGATCAGTGCGTCAGGTGGTTCGATATCGTTGCGATCCGCTTGACTTGCCCGGAACTCCTCCAACGTCGGACGCCGCAGTGGTTCGAGCAACGCGCGCTGCAACAGTTCGACCAGGAAATCCTTGGGATGTGAAACGGCGTCTCCTTCTCCGGCAAGCCGGCGAGCTGGTCACGTTGCTCCTTGATCACATGATTGAGGTTCTTCTCGATTGCCGCCAAGGCGGAGACGATGGCGGCTGATTTCGCGTCGCCGTACGTGACTCCCTTGAACTCACACGCCTGTGGTAGGCGCGAGTCGGTGGCCACGCCCGCCAGCACCTTCAGCCGCTCGAATTCCAGCTGTTGGTCGTTGAGTTCCGCGATAAAGGTGCTGTATATTTCCATGGAAATATGAATAGAATAAGCCCCCTCCGCCCTAGCCGCGAGGCGCCGTCGATTGCGCTTTACCGCGTTGTAGCTCGCAATTTTGTCCATGAGCATGGATCGCAGGAACTCGTCATTATGACGCCGCCCATCGGACTGCCGCTCAATCTCCTCGTAAACTTGTCGAGCACGATCTCCTGGTCCTTGGCGAGCCGCTTCTGGCGTTCCTGATAATTGAATGTGATGACCGCAACGAACGCTCCGATGACCGCGACGCCGGCCACCTGAAGGCAAGCCTCGTACTTTGATCTTCAGCCAACGACACCTGCTGCACGCGCTACGCGAGTACGAGGTCTTCTACAACGAGCACCGACCGCATCAAGGCATCGCCAACGCCCGACCGCAGGCCCCGCTACCCGAACCGATCACCGACCCGGGCCGGCTCGCCCGCCTGAACATCCACCGGCATGGCCGCCTCGGCGGCATCCTTCACGAGTACGAGCAAGCCGCCTGACCAGCCCGGACGACATTTTCGGCAGGTACAGCGCCCGCGCGGGCCCTGGTCGAAACGCTCGCGGCTAGGGCGGTGGCCCTGTTGAGCCAGCGGCGCTTCTAGCCGCCCGGCGGTACGACACCCATCTCGTCACCCCGCTGGCACAGAACTGCCACAGCCACGATCGCCAACGGCAGCAACAGCTCGTGTGGCCCCCACCCCGAACACCGCCGAAGATCACTCACGCCTCGGCGCTCGGACCAGTCCGGGTCGCGGCTGTTCCTGGGCTTGGCCTGTCCGTTGCCGAGGTGCTGCCGTTTCTCGTGGCACGAATGCGGAGCGTCTATGTGGGCGGCACGAGCCCACGCTGGGTCGCCTCGAAGATGGCCTGGCCACGGCGTGCGACGCCGAGCTTGCGGAGGATCGCCGAGACGTGATGGTGCACGGTCTTCTCGGACAGGTGGAGCCGGGCGGCGATCTCGGCGTTCGACGCGCCCTGCTGGACGTGCGCCAGCACTTCGGCCTCGCGGCGGGTCAGGCGGGCCGGATGGTGCTCGGTCGCCGGCCGGGGTCCGCGCGGCAGTCCCTGCACACCGTGCTGCCGGAGGCGGCGGGCCACGATCTCGGCGGCCGGACGCGCGCCCAGCCGCTGAAACTCCCCCAGCGCCCGGCGGAGGCCGGGCTCGTCGCCGGACTCGACCAGCGCGAGGCCGGCGTCGTACCGACAGCCGAGGTGGGTCCACCGTGCGGCGGCGGCAGTCGCGGCGCCGGCCAGCTGTGCCGAGTACGGCTCGATCACCCCGGGCACGGTTTCGCGGATTCCCGACAACCGGCGCAACCAGGCCAACTCGCCGATGACCCAGGACGCGCGCCGGTCCACTGCGGTCGCGAGGACATCCCTGGTGATGGCGTCGACGACCTCCGCGCCGCGGCCGCCCAGCCAGGCGGCTTCCGCCCTGGCAGCGATCACCGGCGCACGGTACTGAAGCTCCTCGTGCCCCACCAGCAGCCCGAGTGCCTCGTCCAGCGGGCGATCGGGCTGCGGGTCGCCCCGGCGCGCGCGGAGGAGCCCCAGGACCGTGAGGGCGAGCAGCCGCAGCAGCGGCACGGAACGCGCCGACCGGAGCACCAGACCGGCGTCGGCCGCCGCGTCGTTCCACCGGCCGAGGTCGAGGTTCAGCCGAGCCCGGTATGCCACGCAGTAGAGCTCCCACGCTTCGAGGCCGAGCTCCGCGCACACCGTCACGCCACGGTTCAGCCGGGGTTCGAGCTCGTACGCGCGGATGCGGGTCATCGCCCAGCCGAAATGCAGGAAGGCCCGGCCCACGTGCTCGTCCAGTCCGGCCGATTCGGCCAGCGCGAGGCTTCGTTCCAGCTTCTCCCTTCCCTCCGGCTGCCCCGCCAGCAGTTGTGCGGTGCCGACGGTGTTGAGGCTGTACACGATCTCGGCCTGATCGCCGCAGGACGCGGCGATCTCGAGTGCCCGGGTTCCCCACGAGAGGGTCTCGTCGAGCCGCTCTTCGTCCATGTACACGGCGGCCAGAATCGCGTACACCTGCGCCAGTTCCCTGCCCGGCGGCCGCCCTTCGAGCAGGCACAGCGCCTCCTGCACCGACTTCGTGGCCTCGGCGCTCCGCCCACCGCACCACAGCCGGCGGCAGAGCTGGGACAAAGCCGCCGCCTGGCGCGCCTGGTCACCGGCCATCCGCCAGTGCGTGACGGCCTGTTCCAGGGCGTCGATGGCGGCATCCATCTGGTCGGTCAGGTAGCACTCGTACGAACGTGCCTCGAGTAGCGCCGCGCGCGCGTCCGCCGGCAGTCCCGTGCCGAACCGGAGGGCCCGGGCGTACTGGGCGGCCGACTCGCGATGGGCCCCGGTGGCGCTCGCGTGCCGGGCCGCGGCCGGCGCGAACCGGAGCACCGCCTCGGGATCGCCGGCCGCCTCGGCGTGGTAGGCCAGCCTCGCGAGGTCCGCACCGCCGGCGGGCGGTTCCGCGAGCGCCAGGAGCGCGCGGCGGTGCAACGCAGTCCGGCGGTGCGGCGACAATGACTCCTCGATCGCCATCCGGGCCAGGTCGTGCCGGAACGCGACGCCGCCCGGAACGACCTCCAGGATGCCGGAGCTCAGGCACTCGTCCAGCGCGGCGCCCGCGCCGGTGTCGGCGCCGGTGACGAGCGCGTCGAGGAGCCCGAGCTCGGCCTGCGGGAGCGTGATCGAAACCGCTTCGAGGACCGCCGTCGCGGCGCCGGTCAGCCGCGCGGCACGAGCCAGCACCGCGTCGCGAACCGTCGACGGGATGTCGCAGCCCGGCGCCGCGATCACCTCGGTCACGAAGAACGGGTTCCCGCCGGTCGCCCGGAACAACGCGTCCGCGTCGATGCCGTGCGGCGCCGCGAGGGCGGCGACCCCTTCCCGCGACAACGGCGGCGCCGTGAGCCTGCGGATCGAGGTGCTGCTCCGCAGCTCACCGAGCAACTGCCGCAGCGGATGGCGCCGGCCCAACTCGTCGTGGCGGTAGCTCGCGATCACCAGCGCCGGGATCGCCGCGATCCGCCGGCCGAGCAGGCTCAGCACGTCGAGGGTCGCCTCGTCCGCCCAGTGCAGGTCGTCCAGGACGATGATCGTGCCCCGGTCAGCCTGGGCCGCACGGGCCACCGCCGCGGCGACGTGGTACGGCTTGGCGCCGGCCGCCACGAGGTCCCGCAGCTCGCCGCCGGTCTCCTCGGCGATGTCGAGGAAGGGGCCCAGCGGACGGGGCGTGTACAGCGGGTCGCACGAGCCCCACAGGATCTCGTCAACCGGCTCGCAGGTGGCGCAGAAATGCCGCAGCATCGCCGTCTTGCCGGCGCCGGCATCACCCGCGAGCAGGACGAGTGTGCCCCGGCCCTCCCGGGTGGCGGCCAGCGCCGCACCCAGCGTGGCGAGGTGGTGTGCGCGTTCGAGCAGGTCGCCCACCGGAACAGTCACCGATTCACCCTCGCAGCGCACCGGAGCCACGTCCATAGCGCTGTATCGAAACTGACCGGGCCCGGCCCAACGTGGGCAGTTCTGCCCATCCCCGGGCCCGCCGCCCGGGCGGCCCGCGCCGCCAAGATGGGAATTGCTCGCGATGTGAGCGCGCGGCTCGATTCGTACCGTTTCGGACAGGCCGGATTTCACCGGCGCCGAGAGAAAGGCCGAACCGATGCCCCGCTATCTCGTGGAACGTACGTTCGCCGATGGGCTCCACATTCCGATGGACGACGCCGGCGCCAAGGTCGTCGCCGGCGTGGTCACCACCAACGCCGAACACGGCGTGACCTGGGTGCACTCCTACGTTTCCGACGACCGGCAAAAGACGTTCTGCGTCTACGACGGTCCCTCCCCCGAGGCCATCCGTCAGGTGGCCGAGCGCAACGGGCTCCCGGTGGACGCGATCACCCAGGTACGCGTCCTCGACCCATACTTCTACGTGGACCAAGGGTCATGATCCGTTTCGCGGGCCTCGCCGGCTGGGCGGCGGCCGCCGTCGCGGGCGGTGTGCTGGGCGGATCGGCGCCGCTGCAACATGATCCGCCACAGGAAACCATCGACCCCGCCGTGACGAGGGTCGAGGTGCGGCTGGTCGACGTGCCGGTTCCCACCCGCGACTGGGCCACCGAAACGGTGCAGATGAGCGTCTCTGCGGCGCTCGGCGCCATCCTCGCCGCGCGGGCGACCGTCGTACGACAACGACGCCGCCCGCCGCCCCGGACCGGTTTGATCGACATCACCGACGTCGTGCGGTCGGGAACAGGCCCCGGATCGACTGCCGTCGACCAGTAACCTGCGGTAGCCGGGCTATGCGGGCAGAAATGCGGAGGAACACCGGTTTGAGGTTGAATGCGGCTCCGTCTGAGCACCGGAGACCTCGGGGGCCGCGTACCCAGTCGGCGATTTTGATGTGCCAGGCGTCCATCGGCACCTCGCGGTTACGGAATGGCGGTCGCTGCCAGGCGCGTGCGGCCTCCTCCGCCACGTAGGCTCCCAGCGCGGCCACGCTCAACTCGGCGGCCCAGTCGATGGCGGGGATTCGCAGGGCCAGCACCCGGTGTCCGTTGGCGGCCAATGCGGCGGCGAGTTGGTCGTGCCCCTTCGCTCCGACGGGGCTGATCAGGCTGATGGTCAGGTGGGCTGCGGCCCGACGAAGTAGTCGACGTGTCCGCTCTCCTCCAGCGGCACTGACCGCGCCGCGAGCCCGGTCGCCTCGATCAGTTTCAGCGACCAGATGTCGCCCGCCGCGCGTAGGTCCGGCAGGGTCAGCACGGAGATCGCCGACGGTGGATCCGCGGGCAGCGGTGGCGGCGCACACCCGGCGCATTCACGTCGGATCGGGCGGCGTGACGCTGCCCAACCACATGCCGTTCGTGGTGGCCGAGCAGTTCGCGCCGTACCCGGGGCGGATCGACCTGGGCATCGGCCGGGCGCCGGGCACCGACCAGGTGACCGCGGCGGCGTTGCGCGGCGTCTCGCCGTGCCTTGACGGTCGAGCAGTTCCCAGAGCACGTGCAGACGCTGCTCGGCGACGAACGGATCGACGCCGGTGAGGGCTCATCGCCTGCTCTGCGGCGACCAGGAACAGCGCATCGGCGTCGAGAACACTCGTTCGACAACGCGCTGACGGAGAACTTCTGGTCGACGCTGAAGATCGAACTCGGGTACCGCACGAGCTGGCGGACCCGCGACGAGGCCGAGAACGCGATCTTCGAATACATCGACACCTGGTATAACGCCCGGCGTATTCAACGCGAACTCGGCTACCTCAGCCCCGACGAATACGAGACCACTTGGCACGCCCAGACCGCGCCAGATAACCTCACCCGTGCCCCGACCGGAGGCAGGTAACCACCGCTCCGTCAAAGCGGGGGAAACTCAGACCGAGAAGCGGCCGAATGTGACTCCGGGCTTATCCCTCGTAGCTGACGCGCGTCGTTTCATCGATGTCGACAAGGTCGAAGTACCGGTCCAAAAGCCGTCGACGGTTGCTTTCGTCTTCGGGTTGCGCTTCTCGTCCACCTCGTTGAGGAACCGTGTGCGCACCTGCTCCGCCTGCTGCGCAGCGGCTGGCCCTGTCGGCTCGGTCTCGACGAGGTAGTTGCGCTTCTTCGACACGGAATCGATGCCCGCATAGACCCGCACCCGAAGAGACCCGCTGGGTAGCGTCTCGATCTCGCCGCGCGAGCGGCAGCGCGCCTTCGAACGAGTCGGCATGGAGCCACGGTGGCGCTTCGCTCCGCACGTAGCTCCACGCCGCGATCGCGGCAAGATCCAAAAGGATCGTTGACCTGGGCGCGCCCGGCAGGATTCGAACCTGCGACCGACGGATTAGAAGTCCGTTGCTCTATCCGCTGAGCTACGAGCGCTGGCCAGCCACATACTAGGCGGTCGCCTGGGACTTGTCGTCCGTCTTGTCCTCGGGGGCGGGCGGCACGTTGATCTCGGGGGTTCCGGGTGGGGGGACGAAGGCGTCGAGCCAGCGGCCGAGCTCGCGGAAGACCTCGGCTCGTACGTCCTTGCCGGAGAGGGTGAGGTCGTGGACACCGCCGTCGAAGCGGGCGATCGTCACGCGGTGGCCCAGGCCGGGCGCCCAGCGGGCGATGTGGTCGACGTCCAGGACCACGTCGGCCAGGCGGATGTCTTCCGACCAAGAGCGGCCCCGCCACGTACGCGTGGAACAAGCGACCAGGATCGGCGCGTCGATGGACAGGCCGGCGCGCAAGCGGCGCTGGCCCCGGCGGATGGCGTTCAGCCAGCCGGCGGTCACCGGGAAGCCTGCGATCGGCTTCCAGGCCAGGTCGTATGTCCACTCGCCACGGTGGTCGGTGTGCAGGCTCTCGCCGTAGAGGCCTAGCGACGCCGTCGGGATCTTGCGGTACGGGGTGCGGCCGCTGATGCCGACGATCGCGGTCATCAGTGGGCGTTTCACCAGCCAGGGCACGTTGAAGTCGAAGAACGGGCTGTTCAGGAACAGGCCGTCGACCAGGCCGCTGCCCTGCCGGGAATGCGACCACAGCGAGGTGATCAAGCCGCCGGTGGAATGGCCGCTGACCAGCATCTGGGTGTGCCCGTCGACCTCGCGGATGATCCGGGCGGCCTCGTCGAGCTCGGGGTAGTAGTCGGTGAGGCTGCGCGCGAAGTTCGGCGTCTGGTGCGGTAGCAGGCTGCGGCCGTATTTGCGCAGGTCGAGGGCGTAGAAGTCCCAGCCGTGCTCGACGAAGAAGTCGGCCAGATGGGTCTGGAAGAAGTAATCCACGAAGCCGTGCACGTAGAGGACAGCTCGGCGTGAGGGCCGGTCGGCGCGCCGGCGCACCAGCGTCGCCACCACCGGTCCCTCGTCGTCGCTGCCCAGGTCGATGGTGTGCCGCTCGTAGGGCGGTCCCAGGACGTCGATCTCCACCAGGCCAGGCTACCCATCGGTACGCGTCCGCCATATCAGATCCACGGGCTGTCTTGGCGAAATCCACATGTCGGCTTTCGTCCCCAAAACCCAAGATCAAGACCTTCATCCCGTACGGGATCGGAGCATGCTCGCCGCCTCGCACGTTCCGTTTTGAGGAGGTCACCTTGTTCGAAACGCACATGACCATCGTGGGCAACGTCCTGACGGCTCCCGAATGGCGCAAGATCCCGAGCACGGGAGCGATGGTCGCCAACTTCCGGGTCGCCTCGACCGCCCGGCGATACGACAAGGAGGGCGGCCAGTGGATCGACGGTCGCAGCCTGCGACTGCGGGTGGTCGCCTGGCGGCGGCTGGCCGAGAACGTCGCCTCGTCGATCACCGTCGGCGACCCGGTGATCGTCTCCGGGCGCGTCTACAGCCGGGACTGGAAGGACGACAACGGCAACCACCGGCTCATGTACGAGCTCGAGGCGTACGCGATCGGCCATGACCTCACCCGGGGTGTGGCGCGCTTCTACCGGGCCAAGGGCGGCCAGGGCGACGGCCAGCTCGAGGACGCCGAGTCCGACGCCGTGGTGGCCGGCGAGGCGACGGTGGCGCTGACCGCCGAGGAGGTGCCGATCGCGTACGGCGACGGCGTGCCGAACGAGCCGGAGCCGACGTTCACCGAGCCCGAGCCCGCCCCCAAGCCGGACGAGCCCGGGCCGGAGGAGGACGAGGACCTCGCTCTCGAGGTGGAACGCCTGGTCGCCGAGCAGCAACCGCCGGCGCGGCGCACCCGCCGCACCAAGCGGGAGCCGGTCGCGGCCTGACATCGGGGCCCCTGTTCGGATTAGGTCGTCCGAACAGGGGCGCCCGCCCGGTTGGCCCGTGGTGGGGTTGGGCGGGCAGACTGGGCGCGTGCTGTTGAAGGAGATCCGCGCGATCGCGGGCGAGACCCTGGTACTCGCGCCGCACGACCGGGACGCCGAACGAGCCAACACGAGCTGGTTCGGTGCTCCACCGCACGAGCGCATGGGCATGTCGGCCGACGAGGTGGTCACCGCCTTCGAGGAGACGGCTGAGCTCCTGCGCGACCAGGTGGCCACGATGCCGTACCACGGTCCGGCCACGTTCTACGTCTGGCACGACGGTGCGGCCGGGCAGCTCCGCTGCTCGACCGGGTCCTGCGGGCACGACGCCCTGCCGTTCGAAGCGCCCTACCGCGCGACGAGCGACCTGCACGCCATCGTCACCGAGTTCCTGGCGGACCGCGCTCCCGGCGTGCTCGTCTGGGGTGAGCCGGAACCGGTCGCGTTCCGGTCGGCGGGCCCGGAGCGGCCGGTCTGGGTGTGCAGTCTCTGCCCATAGCGGAAGAATCAGTTAAAACGGGGGTGAAAGGCATGGCGGGTGCGGACGCCGCCGGCCTGGTGGCCGGTTATCTGCTCGACGCCGTGCTCGGCGATCCACGACGGTTCCACCCGGTGGCCGGCTTCGGCTCGGCCGCCGGCGCACTCGAACGCCGCGTCTACCGGCCCGATCGCCGGTCGGGCGCGGCGTTCGCCGCCCTCGCGGTGGGCGGGCCCGCCCTGCTGGGGCTGGCCGCCGCCCGGGCCACCCGGCGGCACAAGATCGCACGGGCGACCCTCGTCGCCGCCGCCACCTGGACCGTGCTCGGCGGCCGTACGCTGCGCCGCGAGTCCCGGATCATGGCGGGCCACCTCGACCACGGCGATCTTCCGGCGGCCCGCGAGCGGCTCAGCCACCTGTGCGGGCGCGATCCGTCCACGTTGGACGCTCCCGAGCTGGCCCGCGCCACGGTCGAGTCCGTCGCGGAGAACACGTCCGACGCGGTCGTCGCCCCGCTGATCTGGGGCGGCGTGTTCGGACTGCCCGGCCTGCTGGCGTACCGCGCGGCCAACACGCTGGACGCGATGGTCGGTCACCGGTCGTCCCGCTACGCGCGGTTCGGCACCGCCGCGGCCCGTCTCGACGACGCGCTCAACCTGGTGCCATCCCGCCTGACGGGGTTGCTCACGATCGCGGTTTCGCCGGTGGTCGGCGGCTCACCGCGCGAGACGCTGCGGGTGTGGCGTCGTGACCGCAACGACCACCCGTCGCCCAACGCCGGGCAGTGCGAGTCGGCCATGGCCGGCGCGCTCGGCGTGCGGCTCGGCGGCCGCAACGTCTACTTCGGACGCAGCGAGGTGCGGCCGTTCCTCGGCGACGGCCCGCACCCGTCGGGGGTGCACCTGCGCCGGGCGGCTCGGGTCTCCGGCGCCGTCGGCCTGGCCGCGACGGCGATCGCCGCTGCCCTGGCACTGACCCGCCGGACCCGGCCGTGAGCGGGGGCCTGCTCGTCGCCGGCACCACGTCCGATGCCGGCAAGAGTGTCGTCACCGCCGGCATCTGCCGCTGGCTGCACCGCCGCGGGGTCAAGGTCGCGCCGTTCAAGGCGCAGAACATGTCGAACAACTCCGCGGTCGTGGTCGGCCCCGACGGCCGCGGCGGCGAGCTCGGGCGGGCCCAGGCGATGCAGGCCGCGGCCTGCGGAGTCGCGCCTGACCTCCGGTTCAACCCGGTTCTGCTCAAGCCGGGCAGTGACCGGTCGAGCCAGGTCGTGCTGCTCGGCGAGGCGGTCGGGACGGTCACCGGCGGCAGCTACCGCTCGATGCGCGAGCGGCTGGCGGAGACCGCGTGGCAGGCCCTCGACGAGCTGCGCGCCGAATACGACGCGGTGATCTGCGAGGGCGCCGGCAGCCCCACCGAGATCAACCTGCGGGACGGCGACTTCGTGAACATGGGCCTGGCCCGGCACGCCGGCCTGCCCGCGATCGTGGTCGGCGACATCGACCGCGGCGGGGTCTTCGCCGCGTTCCACGGCACACTCGCGCTGCTGAGCCCCGAGGACCAGGCGCTGGTCAGCGGCTTCGTGATCAACAAGTTCCGCGGCGACCCCGCCCTGCTCCGCCCCGGCCTCGACATGATCACCGAGGTGACCGGGCGCCCGGTGCACGGGGTGCTCCCGTTCGACCTCGACGTCTGGCTCGACGCCGAGGACTCGCTCGCGTACGGCCGCACCCTCGGCCGGCCCGGTCCGCCGCGCGGCGGCCAGTGGCTGCGGGTCGCCGTGGTGCGCCTGCCGCGCATCTCGAACGCCACCGACGCGGAGGCCCTCGCGGCCGAGCCCGGCGTCCGGGTGCAGCTGACCGTCGAGCCGGGCGACATCGCCGACGCCGACCTGGTCGTGCTGCCCGGCTCGAAGTCCACGGTCGGCGACCTCGCCTGGCTGCGCGAGACCGGCCTGGCCGACGCGGTCCTGCGGCACGCCGCGGCCGGCAAGCCGCTGCTGGGCATCTGCGGCGGCTTCCAGATGCTGGCCGAGACCATCGACGACGAGGTGGAGAGCGGGCGCGGCGAGGTCGAGGGCCTCGGCCTGCTGCCGATCGGCATCACCTTCGCCGCACGGAAGACACTCGCCCGTCCCGTGGGGGAGGGGCTCGGCGCGCCCGTGCGGGGCTACGAGATCCACCACGGCGTCGTCACCCGCGGCTCCCCATGGCCGTTGCTGCGGTACGCCGACGGACGGCCCGAGGGCGCCGTCCGGGGGAACATTTACGGCACCCATTGGCACGGCGCGTTCGAGAACGACGAGTTCCGCCGGCGCTTTCTCACCGAGGCGGCACGGCTGGCGGGCCGGCACGGGTTCATCGTCGCGCCCGACACCCGGTTTTCCGCCGTACGGGAGAAAGCCCTTGATGTGCTCGGTGACCTGGTCGAGGAGCACCTCGACACGGCCGCGCTGTGGCGTCTGATCTTCGACGGTCCGCCGGCGGGCCTGCCCTTCGTCCCGCCCGGAGCGCCGCGGTGAGATACGCCGATCTGGCGGAGGAGATCCGGCGGACGCCCCCCAAGCTCGGCGGCACCAGGCTCGTCGCGGTCGACGGTCCGAGCGGCGCCGGCAAGACCACCTTCGCGCTGCGGCTGGCCAAGCAGCTGAACGCACCCGTGGTGCACACCGACGACCTGCTCGACGGCTGGGACGACCAGTTCACCTTCTGGCGCCGGCTCGAACGCCGGGTGCTCGGCCCGCTCCGGCGCGGCGAGACCGCCACCTACCAGCGGTACCAGTGGCACCTCGGGAAGTTTGCCGGGCCGACGGTCAGCATCGACCCGGCTCCCGTCGTACTCCTGGAGGGAGTGAGCACCGCCCGGCGTGAGATCCGCGTCGAGCTGAGCCTTGCGGTTTTCGTTGTCGCCCCACCTGACCTGCGGTGGAAGAGGGCGCTGGCCCGCGACGGCGACGACAGCGTTGCTTTCCGGGCGTACCTTGGGCGGTGGCGTGCTGCCGAGGACCGGCACTTCGCCGAGGACAAGACCGCCGCCGCTGCCGACCTGATCGTCGACGGCGCCGCGACGAACGGCGACGAACGCTTCGCGCTGCTGCGCGGGCGGGACGGGGTGGAACCATGACCGACGAGGAAAACCGCCCGGTACGCCGCCGGGTCACGCTGACCGGGATCAGCTCCCGGGCCTGGGAACACCCGGCCGATCGCGGCGCCCTGACCGCCCTGCGCGAGCTGCGCGGCTTCGACGACATGATCAAGGCGTTCTTCGGCATGTGGAACGAGCGCGGCTTCCGCCTGGCGTTCCTGGCCAGCGCCGTCCGGGTCGACCACCGGCAGTACCCCCGTGTCTACCAGCGCTTCACCGAGGCCGCCGCCACCCTCGACGTGGCCGAGCTGCCCGAGCTGTACGTGAGCCAGGACCCGGTGATCAACGGCTCGGCGATCGGTCTCCAGAAACCGTTCATCGTGATCACCACCGGCGCCGTCGAGCGGCTCGACGACGACGAGCTGCGGGCCGTGCTCGGGCACGAACTGGGCCACGTGCTCAGCGGCCACGCGGTCTACCGCACGATCATGATGATCCTCACCCGGTGGACGGTCTCGCTGGCCTGGCTGCCGATCGGCGCGATCGCGCTGCGGGCCATCATCGCGGCGATGTTCGAGTGGTGGCGCAAGGCCGAGCTCTCCGCCGACCGGGCGGGCCTGCTCGCCGGGCAGGACCCCGCCGCGTCGACGCGGCTGCTGATGAAACTGGCCGGCGGCGGCGATCTGTCGCAGATCGACACGGCCGCGTTCCTCGAGCAGGCCGCCGAGTACGAGGGCGGCGGCGACCTGCGGGACAGCATCCACAAGATCGGCCTGACCGTGTGGAGCACCCATCCGGTGCCCGTGGCGCGCGCCGCCGACCTGCGCAAATGGATCGACTCGGGGGACTACGCGCGGATCCTCGGCGGCGACTACCCGCGCCGCGACTCGGACGGCGACGCCTCGGTCACCGACGAGGTGAAGGCCGCCGCCTCGTCGTACCGGGACAGCTTCACCTCCTCCCAGGACCCGCTGGTCAACCTGCTGCGCAAGTTCGGTGGCGGCGCGGCAGACCTGGCGGGGTCCGCGGCCCGCGGCGCCCGGTCCTGGGGCTCCAGCCGCGACCGCACCGACGGCGAAACCGACAGCTGAAGCCCCTAGGATCGGTTCATGAGCTTGAACGAAACCGATCTGCGCGCCGCGATCGCGCGGGAGATGCCCGGAGTCCGCGCCGACCTGGAACGGCTGGTCAGGATCCCGGGCATCGCCTTCGAGGGCTTCGACCACACCCAGGTCGAGCGGTCCGCGGAGGCTGTCGCCGAGCTGCTGCGCGGCTGCGGGCTCGAGGTGGAAATCGTGCGGCACGGCGGCCAGCCCGCCGTGATCGGTCGTAAGGCGGCACCGCCCGGCGCCCCGACCGTGCTGCTCTACGCGCACCACGACGTGCAGCCGGTCGGCGACCCCGCGCTCTGGACCAGCGATCCGTTCGAGCCGGTCGAGCGCGACGGCCGCCTCTACGGCCGCGGCGCCGCCGACGACAAGGCGGGCGTGATGGCGCATGTCGCCGCGCTGCGCGCCTTCGGCGACGCCCTGCCGGTCGGCGTGGTCGTCTTCGTCGAGGGCGAGGAGGAGTACGGCTCCGACTCGCTCAACGAGATCATCGCCGCGCACACCGACGAGCTGCGCTCCGACGTGATCGTCATCGCCGACTCGGGCAACTGGGACATCGGCCGGCCCGCGCTGACCACCTCGCTGCGCGGACTGGTCAACCTGTTCGCCGAGGTCAAGGTCCTCAAGAACGCCGTGCACAGCGGCATGTTCGGCGGCCCGATCCCGGACGCCCTGATGGTCCTCGCCCGCCTGCTCACCACGCTGCACGACGACGACGGCGAGGTCGCGGTCGACGGCCTGGTCGGGCGCGAGGGCGCCAGCGTCGACTACCCCGAGGACAGGTACCGCCACGAGGGCGGCATCCTCGACGGCGTCAAGCTGATCGGCCACGGCACGATCACCGACCGCATCTGGACGAAGCCGGCGATCTCGGTGCTCGGCATCGACGCGCCGCGCACGCTCGAGGCGGCGAACGCGCTTCAGCCCACCGCCAAGGCCAAGATCAGCGTACGGCTGGCGCCGGGGGACGATCCCAAGTCGGCGTACGCGGCGGTCCGCGCCCACCTGGAGAAGTACGTCCCGTGGGGCGCCTCGGTCGAGGTCACGTTGGAGAGCGACGGCTCGCCGTGCGTGATCGACGCGACCGGCCCGGCCTACGACGCCGCCCGTGCCGCGTTCACCGCCGCCTGGGACGGCGCCACGCCGGTCGACATGGGCGTGGGCGGCTCGATCCCGTTCATCGCGACGTTCCAGGAACTGTTCCCGCGGGCATCGATTCTCGTCACCGGCGTCGAGGACCCTTACTCCGGAGCGCACGGCCCCGACGAAAGCCTGCACCTGGGCGAGTTCGAGCGGGCCTGCCTGGCCGAGGCGCTGCTGCTCAAGAACGTGGCGGAGGCGTTGACGACTTAGGAGGCGAGACGCCGATGGCCGATCTGACGTGCGACGTGCTGGTGGTGGGCGCCGGACCGACCGGGTTGATGCTCGCCAACTGGCTGCTCAAGCTCGGGGTCGACGTGATCGTGGTGGACGGTAAGGACGGACCCACCCGCGAGTCGCGGGCGCTCGTCGTCCAGGCCCGCAGCCTCGAGATCTACGACCAGCTCGGCCTCGGCGACCTCGTCCTGGCCGCGGCGCAGCGGGCCGACGCGCTCGCGCCCGGTTACCTCGACCGCGCCTTCGGCCGGATCCCGCTGGGTCCGCTCGGCCAGGGCGTGACGCCGTACCCGTACCTCCAGGTTCTCGAGCAGAGCCGGAACGAGGAGATCCTGTACGAGAACCTGCAGAAGCTCGGCCTCGACGTGCGCTGGGAGACGGCGGTCACCGCGGTCAAGCAGACCGAGGATGGCGTCGAGGCGAAGGTCGGCAACGACACGGTCCGGGCGCGGTTCTGCGTGGGCTGCGACGGCGCGAACTCGGCCATCCGGAAGTACCGGCGGATCGCCTTCGAGGGCACGACGAACCCGCACCGCTTCTACGTCCTCGACGCGCTGGCGGCCGGTGGCCTGGTCGAGGGCGCCGTCAACGTCCGGCCCGGCAGCGATGACTTCGTCCTTGCCTTTCCGATGAAGGGCCGTGGGTCATGGCGTTTGATCGGACTCGTACGGGACGAGGACGGCGACGGGGAGTTGGCGGAGGACGACGTGCGGCCGCGGCTTCGCAAGTTCGCCATCACCTACGACCGGTCCCGGTGGTTCGCCACCTATCGCGTGCACCATCGCATCGCCGCGGCGTTCCGCGACGGACCGTTCTTCCTGGCCGGGGACGCCGCGCACGTCCACTCGCCGGTCGGCGCGCAGGGCATGAACACCGGGCTGCAGGACGTACACAACCTGGCCTTCAAGCTGGCCGACGTCCTCCAGCGCCGGCGCCGCGACACCTGGCTGGACCGCTACGAGGCCGAGCGCCGCCCGGTCGCGAAACGGCTGGTCACCACCACCGACCGCATCTTCGCCGGCGTGACCTCGCAGACCCGACTCTCCCGCGTGGTGCGCCGGGTGATCGTCCCCCTCGTCGCCCCGGTCGGCATCCGGGTCGTCCCGGGCACCCGCGGCGGCTCCCGCCTCTTCCAGTACGTCTCCCAGATCCGCATTCATTACTGGATGACACCCGGGGCCGAGCAGGCATCGGGCGGCCGCCGGGACCCCGTCGTCGGCCGTCGCCTGCCCTGGGCGGGGGACAACTTCGCACCCCTTCGCTCCCTGCAGTGGCAGATCCACGCGTACGGCGGAATCCAGGCCACCGACATCCCCGACCTGGGCCTTCCGGTCCACGTCTTTCCGGAGGCCCCTGGCAGTCCGCTCCGCCCCGGCCGCCTGTACCTGATCCGCCCGGATGGCTTCGTGGCCGCGGAATCCGGCCCGTCCGAGGCCCTTCAGCAGTTCCCGCCGCTGATCACCGGATAGATCGAAAGGTTTGGGGGTTCCTTTGTGGTCTGAGCGGTGCCCGGCCGGGTAGGATTCGAACATGCGTTCGAATGATGTGTCAGCTTCGGTAACCATGTTGGTGCGGCCGATGTCCCATGGGCCGCGTGACGCCATCGATCGGCTTCGTTCCCACGAGCGGCTGGAGTCCATCGTCCGGCTGCGTGCCGCGGTGCGCGCGCTCGACGATGTCGATGTCGCCGGGTGGGACGACTCCGCCCTGACCGAACACCTCGAGGAGATCTCGGCCTCACTCTGCGCGCTCGATGCGCAGGTCACCCGCGTGGCCGACGCGGTGCGTGCGCGCGGCTTCCGGATAGCCGAGCCGCTCGCCGCCTGAGGTCGCGTGCTGCGTACGGGGGAGCGCGCGATGAAACACCCACAGCTCATCGGCCCGGGGGTCGGGTCACACGAGCTCTCGAAAATTGTCAGAGGTGGCTGCCAGGATGGGGCCGTGCGGTTCCTAGACCTGGCGGCCACCTCGGCCGCCGTGACGGCCACCTCGGGGCGTAACGCCAAGATCGACCTCTTGGCCGACGCCCTGCGCCGGCTCGATCCCGATGAGATCGCGGCCGGGTCGGCGTTTCTCGCCGGTGAGCTTCGGCAGCGGCAGACCGGTGTGGGCTATGCGAGCCTGCGTGACCGCCCGCCGCCCGCCGGCGAGGCCACACTCACCGTCGGCGCGGTCGATGCGGCGATCGCCGAGATCTCCGTGGTCGCCGGCTCCGGCTCGCAGGCGCGGCGGCGTGACCTGGTTGCGGCCCTGTTCGGGGCGGCCACCGCCGAGGAGCAGCGGCTGCTGGTCGGGCTGTTCGGCGGCGAGCTGCGCCAGGGGGCACAGGCCGGCCTGCTCGCCGACGCGATCGCCCGGGCGGCCGAGGTGCCCCTCACCGCGGTGCGCCGGGCCCTGCTGCTCTCGGGCGACCTCAAACAGGTGGCGGTCGCCGCGCTGACCGGGGGAGCGCCGGCGCTTGCCGAGATCCACCTGCGCGTCGGCACACCGCTGACGCCGATGCTGGCCCAGAGTGCGCCCGATGTCGGCGCCGCGCTGCTCGCCACGGGCGCGCCCGCGATGGTCGACGTGAAACTCGACGGCATCCGCATTCAGGTGCACCGCGCCGGCGACGAGGTGGCCGTCTTCACCCGCAGCCTCGACGACATCACCGCCCGGATGCCCGAGGTGGTCGAGGCCGTGCGCAAGCTCCCGGTGCGCGAGGCGATCCTCGATGGCGAGGCGATGACGCTGGGGCCGGACGGCCGCCCCCGTCCCTTCCAGGAGACATCGAGCCGCGCCGCGACCCGGGGCGCGGGCAAGGCGGCGCCGCAGCCGCTTGTTCCGTACTTCTTCGACCTGCTTCACCTCGACGGCACCAACCTGCTCGACGAGCCCGGCCGCGAGCGCTGGTCCGCCCTCGCCGACACCCTTCCGACGGAATTGATCGTCGGGCGCTCCATCGCCACCACCGAAGAGGAGGCGGCGGCGGCTTTCGCCGCTTCCCTGGCCGCCGGGCAGGAGGGCGTGGTCGTCAAGGCGATGGACGCTCCGTACGACGTGGGCCGGCGCGGCTCGGCCTGGGTCAAGGTCAAACCGCGGCACACGCTCGACCTGGTCGTGCTGGCCGTCGAGTGGGGCCACGGCCGCCGCAAGGGCTGGTTGTCAAACCTGCATCTCGGCGCGCTCGACCCGTCGACGGGCGGGTTCGTGATGCTCGGCAAGACATTCAAGGGCCTGACCGACGAGCTGCTGCGCTGGCAGACGGCCCGCTTCCAGGAACTGGCCGTCAGCGACAACGGCTGGGTCGTGCAGGTGCGTCCCGAGCAGGTCGTCGAGATCGCCTTCGACGGGGTGCAGACGTCACCGCGCTATCCGGGCGGGGTGGCGCTGCGCTTCGCCCGCGTGCTGCGCTACCGCGACGACAAGCGAGCGTCGGAAGCCGACACGATCGACATGGTCCGCGAGATCGGCGGCGGGACGAGCGGCTAGAGCGCGGCCAGGGTGCGTACGTAATTGACCTGCTGGTTGATCGCGGTGACCGCGGCCTGATCGGTGACCGGGATACGGGCGACGTACTGCCGGGTGCCGCTGGTCACCGTCACCTGGACCGTGCCCTGCATCACGGTCTCCTTCACCAGCAGGAAGAGCAGGCTGAAGATGGTCAGCACGCAGAAACCGACGATCGCCGCGATGATCGCCCACCTCGGTATGCGCTGCTGGCTCATCCAGTAGTCGTGGACCTGCCAATGCGAGCCGGCCAGCGGGAGATCGCCGGTGGGGGTGTAGACCGTCGTCGAGGTGACCGAGATCTCGGCGATCTGCACGATCACCGGGCCGGGCTCGGGCGCCAGCGCGGGCAGGGGAGCCGTCGCCGGTGGATCGTCCGGCGGCGGGACACCCCACGGGTCGCTCGGTGAGGAGGTCATGACGAGAGACCCTAGTCGTGACCGTCGGCCGGCGTCACTCGCCGGCCGCCTGGCGGGCGGTCGCCTCGCGCCTGCGGTCCGCCTCCTCGACCCGGTCGATCGGATCGCTCATGGCGGCCATCCGTGCCGCCTCGCGCCGGCGGTCGGCCTCGGCCACCCGGTCCTTCAGCTTCACCCGCGGTTTCGCCGGCTCACCCGCGGTGGCGGGCTTCGCGTTGTCCTGGGCTTCCTTGCGGGCCTGCCACACGAACGCGAACAGCGCCATGCACGCGAACAGCCACCATTGGACGGCGTATCCGCCGTTCTGCCACGAGTCCTCGTGGTCGATCGGGATGCGGGTGAAGGCCGGATCGTTGGCCGGAGTCTGGGACGTGAGCAGCACATATGCGCCATACACGGGATAGGGCATTTCGGCCGCCAGGCGGGACACGGAGATCCGCCGGGTGTCCAGGCGGCCGTCCCGATGCTCGATCGCCGTCGGTCGGCTTTCCGACAGGTGCACCTGCCCCACGACGGTGACATCGCCCGCCGGAGCAGGGGGAACGGTCGGCGCCGCGGCCGCTCCGGCCGCCGGCATCGGCACCCAGCCGCGGTCGACGAGTACCGCCGTGCCGTCCGCGAGCACGAGCGGCGTGATGATCTCGTAACCGACGTCCCCGTTTACCGTGCGGCCGCGCGCCTGGATCTCCCGGGTCGGGTCGTACCGGCCGCTCGTGGAGACCTTTGTCCAGGCCAGGGCCTTGCCGGGGGAGGCGCCGGCCTTTCCGGCGGCGGTCGGGGCCGCCATCGCCGAGGTCAGCGGGACGGCCGTCACCGAATCAGCGGCGTCGATGCGGTGGTTGATGGCGCTGCGCTCCTGGTACCGGTGCAGCTGCCAGTTGCCGAGCATGACCATGATCACGGCGGCGACGACGGCCAGCGCGGCGGCGCCCAGCCAGCGCGGCGTCAGCAGGAACCGGTACACGCCCTGAGGCTACCCGGCGGCCGGGCGGCGACCGCGGATGCCGGGTACTGTGCCTGACCGGCGGACCTGTCCACGTGCACGGCCGCCGGGGGGAACGGTTGAAATGTTCGGGGGGAACATCGGATGAGCGCGCAGCCTCGCCTGGTCGTGAGCGCGCCCTCGTCGGGACACGGCAAGACCGCCATCGCCGTCGGTCTGCTCGCCGCCTGCGTGGCGCGCGGCATCCCGGCGGCGGGTTTCAAGGTCGGGCCCGACCACACGGACGCGGCGTACCTGGGTCTCGCGGCGGGACGCCCCGGCCGGAACCTCGACCCCCGGCTGGTGGGCGCGCAGCGCATCGCCCCGCTCTTCGCGCACGGCGCGTCGGGCGCGCAGCTCTCGGTGATCGAGGGCGCCATGGGCCTGTTCGACTCGCTGACCGGCCAGCCCGAGATCGACGGCACGGCCGCGGTCGCCGCCACCCTGCGTGCGCCGGTCGTGCTGGTGGTCGACGTGGCGGCGATGGGTCACTCGCTGGCCGCGCTGGTGCACGGCTTCCGGATGTTCGACGAGATGGTCCACCTGGGCGGCGTCGTGCTCAACCGGGTCGCCTCGCCCCGGCACGAGCAGATGCTGCGCACCGCGCTCGACGACATCGGCATGCCGGTGCTGGGCGCGCTGCGCCGCGGCGACCTGCCGAACGTGCTGCCGGCCCGCTCGCACGGCCCGGTGCCGGTGGCGCACCGCACGGTCGAGGCGAGCCGGGCCGTTCGCCGGCTGGGTGAGGCGGTGCTGGACGGTCTCGACCTGGAACGCCTGATGGCGCTGGCCGGCTCCGCGCCGGCCCTGCCGGGCCCGATCTGGACTCCGGGCGACGCGGTGGGCGAGGTGTTCGACCAGCGTCCGATCGTCGCGCTGGCCGGTGGGCCGGGCGCGCCCTACACGTACGTCGAGACGGCCGAGCTTCTCACCGCGGCCGGCGCCGAGGTCGCGGTGGTGGACCCGCTGCGCGACGAGTCGCTGCCGACGGGGACGCGGGCGCTGGTCGTCGGCGCCGGTCTGCCGGAGGGATACGCCGAGGAACTGTCCGCGAACCGGCGGCTGTGCAACGCGGTCGCGAAATTCGCCCACGACGGCTGGCCGGTCGTGGCCGAGGGCGTGGCCCTGCCGTGGCTCGGGCGCGACTTCGACGGGCGGCCGATGTGCGCGGTGCTGGACGCGTCGGCGGTGACCGGCGACCAGACCGTGGCCGGCTACCGGGAGGCGACCGCGCCGACGACGTCGCTGCTCGCGCCCGGCGGGGCCCGGATCACCGGGTACAAGCAGCACCGGGCGATCATGACGCCTCGCGCCGGAGCGGTGCCGGCCTGGACGTGGTCGGGCGGCAACCCGGAGGGGTTCGTCTGGCGGCAGGTGCACGCCTCGCAGCTGGGGCTGCACTGGGCGGCGGCGCCCGAGATCGCCAAGCGGGTGGTGGCCGCGGCGATCGCCGGGCCGGCCGGCGTGGCGGGTCCCGCGCACCCCCAGCCGCTTCCGCCGCTGCCGATCCAGGTGCCGTTGACCCCGTTGGTGCACGACGAGCCGCCGACGGTGTCGATGCCGGCCGCCGCGCTGGCCGCGCACGGCTCGCCGGCTCCGCATGATCAGCAGCCGTACGACCAGCAGCCGTACGAGGAGACGCACGATCAAGGGGGACCGTTCGCGCAGCCGGCCTCACCGGCGATGCCGCACGGGCCCTACGCCCAGCCGTCGGGCGTGCCGAACGGCCGGCCGCGGCCGCCGGCACCCGGGTCGGGCCCGGCGTTCGGCGGTCCGGCGGCGGCCGCCAACCCGATGCCGGCGTCGGGTGTGGCCAGCGTGCCCGACCTGTCCGACACGGCGGACATCACCGCCTCCTGAGCGGCTGGCCCAGCGATCCGTCTCGATCAAGCACGCGGGACTCGATCAATGAAAGATCTTGAAGCGGAAACCAGGTCAGCCGCGAAAACGCCCTCTCGTGGACGAGAAAGTGTCGTACCCCACCCGTAACGTGGGGTTAACACCGACGACCCGAAGGAGGACGACCGTGGCCGATCGTGTGCCGCTGGACTTCGACCCGCCGGTTCATAAGTTGCGAGCTCTGCTGCTGGGCGTCGACACCACCGAGCTGATCCATCCGACTCCCTGTCCCGACTGGACCGTGGCCGTCCTGCTCGACCATCTCATGGTTCTGTCCCAGGCGTTCGCCCAGGCCGCCCGCAAGCGCACCGACGCTCCCGGCACCGCCGAGTCGCCGCCCCCGCCCTCGGCGCTGCACCTGTCCCGCCACTGGCGTAGCCGCCTGCCCGTCCTGCTCGAGGAACTGGCCACCGCCTGGAAAGACCCCTCCGCCTGGACGGGCACGACCCGCGTCGGCGGGCTGACCATGCCCGCCGCCACCGCCGGCATCGTCGCCATGAACGAGTTGATCGTCCACAGTTGGGATCTCGCCAGCGCCACCGGCCAGGAGTATGCGGCCGATCCCCGCACGCTCGAGGCCCTCATCGAGTTCCTGGCCCAGGGTCCGGCCGAGGGCACGCCCGGCATGTTCGGCCCGCGCGTCGAGCCCGACGACGAGGCCACCCTGCTCGACCAGGCCCTCGCCCTGGCCGGCCGCGACCCGGCCTGGCGCCCACCCCGCCGCCGACGCCAGCCCGCCGCCCCGGCGGCCTGACTGAGGCGGCGCGCCCACTGCGGGGCGGCGCGCCCACTGCGGGGCGGCGCGCCCACTGCGGGGCAGCCGCCTCAGCGAGGGAGCGGCGCGAGCAGCGGGATCAGTAGGCGATCTTCTTGGAGGGCGGGGTGAACTTCAGCTTGGGCTGGCCCTTGAGCGCGTCCTTCAGCGTCTGCGCCACGGTGTATTTCGAGATCGTGGAGCGGCCCGAGCCGACGTAGTCGTTGGGGTCGTCCGGATCGGCGACGAAGGCGGCCGCTGCCAGCTGGGGGGTGAAACCGCAGAACCACGCCGTCTTGTTGCTGTCGGTCGTGCCGCTCTTGCCGGCTACGGGCCGGTGCAGCGTGGCGTACACCATGGGGGAGGTCGACCATCCGCCGCAGCTGCCCTTCGCCGAGCCGTACCCGGTCACGCAGCGGGCGGCGTCCGTCGCGGCCCGGGCGACGTCGGCGGTGACCACGCGGTGGCAGTTCGGGGCCGCCACCAGGTTGCCGTGAAACTTGGTGTTCGTGCCGTCCCGGCTCTGGATCAGGCTCACCGGCAGCGGCGCGCAGTAGTTGCCCTCGGCGGCCAGGGTCGCGAAGACGTTCGCCATCTCGATCGGGGTCACGTCGCTGACGCCGAGCGTGAACGCGCCCCACCCGGAGGCGTGCTCCGGCGTGGCCAGCGTGCGGTCGACGTCGGTGCGCCAGGTCAGGCCGAGCCGCTCGGCCATCGCGACCGCCTTGTCCGCGCCGACCTTCTCCTCCAGCTGCACGAAGTACGTGTTCACCGACTTGCCGAACCCGCTCCACATGGTCTGCGTACCGCTCATCGATTTGCTGGAGTTCTTCGGGCACCAGTGGTGCCCGCAGGTCGCCGGGCCCGGCGCGGTGATGTATTGCGAGACGTACCGCTCGGGGGCGTAGATCGGCGTGTCCAGCGGCATGCCCGCGTCGAGGGCCGCCAGCATCGTGAAGATCTTGAAGGTGGAGCCCGCCTGGTAGCCGGCCATGGTGCCCCCGCCGAGCAGCGGGTTCACCGTGTTCGGGTAGTTGCGGTCCTTCTTGTTCGGCGCGAGCGAGTACGTGCGGTTGACCGCCATCCCCAGGATGCGCCCGGTGTTCGGCTCGATGACGACCTCGCCGTGCGCGTACCGGCTGCGTCGTTTCTCCTTATTGAGAACGTGCTTGAGGGCGGACGCCTGGATGGTCGGGTCGATCGAGGTGACGATGCGGTAGCCGCCGCGCCGCAGGTTCTCCTCCCGTTCCTCGGGGGTGGCGCCGAACGCGGGCTGCTCCCGCCACCACGCCTTCAGGTAGTCGCAGAAGAAGCCCCAGTCGTTGAGCTTCTCCGGAATCGACATGCAGTCGTTGGGCGGCGTGGTCAGGTGCAGTTGGATCTTGGACTGCTTCGCCTGGGCCGCCTGGTCCGGGCTGATCGTCCGCATCTTCAGCATCTGGTCGATCACGTAGTTGCGCCGCTGGGTGGCCGCCGTCTGGTCGCCGGCCGCCGGGTCGAAGGCGGACGGCGCCTTCACGAGCCCGGCCAGCAGCGCCGCCTCGTTGAGGGTGAGCAGCTGCGGCGTCTTCGAGAAGAACACCTGGGACGCCGCGTAGATCCCGTACGCCCGATGCCCGAAATAGGCGGAGTTCAGGTAGCGCTCCAGGATCTCCTGCTTCGAGAGGCGCTTCTCGAGCTCGATCGCCAGGCGCATCTCGCGGAGCTTGCGCTGGGTGGTCTGCTCGGTCGCCTCGAGCGCCTCCTTGGGCGTCTTCGCGCTGTCCCGCAGCGCCATCCGGACGTACTGCATGGTCAGTGTCGACGCGCCCTGCGAGACCCCGCCGGCCTGCCGGTTGGCGACGAAGGCCCGGGCCACGCCCTTCGCGTCCACCCCGTGGTGCTCGTAGAAGCGGGCGTCCTCGGACGCGACGATCGCCTCGGTGATGTACGGCGACATCTCCGCGATCGTCACGGGCTTGCGGTATTCCTCGTAGAACATCGTGAGCAGCGTCTTGCCGTCCTTCGCGTACACCGACGTGGTCTGGGCCGACGGCACCTCGATGAGCCGGTCCGGCATGCCGGCGAGCGCGTCGGAGCCGGCCTTGACGCCGATGCCGGCGAGGGCGGCGAGAGGGTAGGCGAGGCCGGCGATCACGAGGCCCGCGATCAGCCCGGCACGGACGAGGGGAGCGATCTTTCCGGCGGCCACGTTCTGAAGGTATTGCAAAACAGCTCATGTCCTGACGAAACGGCCGAAGTGAGACGGGGAATACCGTCCGGCATGCTGGTGGCATGACGATCGACCTGGGCCATCACGGCGACACGGAGGTCGGCGCCGGTCTCGTCGACCTGGCGGTCAACGTGCGGCACGAGCCGATGCCCGAGTGGCTGGCCGGTCCCATCCGCGACTCGTTGACCCAGCTCCGCGCGTACCCGAACGATGCCGAGGCCCGGACGGCGGTGGCGCGGCGGCACCGGCGCGGCCACGACGAGGTTCTGCTGACCGCCGGCGCCGCCCAGGGGTTCGTGCTGATCGCGCAGGCCTTGCGAGAAAGCCGGCACGCGGTTGTGGTGCATCCGCAGTTCACCGAGCCCGAGGCCGCGCTGCGCAACGCCGGCCACGAGGTCGACCGGGTTCTGCTGCGCGAGGAGGACGGTTTCCGGCTCGACGCGCGGCTGGTGCCGGACGACGCCGATCTGGTCTTCGTCGGCAACCCGACCAACCCGACCTCGGTGCTGCATCCGGCCGCGGAGATGGCGAAGCTGGCCCGCCCGGGGCGCGTATTGGTCGTCGACGAGGCGTTCGCGGACACCACGTTCCGTGACGGAGTCGACGGCGAGCCCGAGTCGCTGACCGAGCGCGACGATCTGCCGGGACTGGTCGTGCTGCGCAGCCTCACCAAGACCTGGGGGCTGGCCGGCCTGCGCATCGGCTACCTTCTGGCCCCCGCCGGCATCGTCGAGCGCCTCTCCGCCGCGCAGCCGTTGTGGGCCGTCTCCACCCCCGCGCTGGCCGCCGCGATCGCCTGTGCGTCACCCACCGCGATCGCCGCCGAGCGCGAGCTGGCGGCGCGCGTCGCGGCCGAGCGAGATCATCTGCTGCGCCGGCTCGCGCACGTGCCGAACCTCACGCTCGCCGGCACACCGGCAAGTGCCTTTGTCGCCGTACGCCTGCCATCCGCCGACAAAATTAGGCTTGAACTGCGGGAACGTGGCTACGCCGTGCGGCGCGGAGACACGTTTCCCGGCCTGGGCCCCGACTGGCTCCGGATCGCGGTGCGCGACACTGCGATCACCGACGCCTTCGTGGCGACCCTGACCGACGTGATCGAGGAGCGACAGTGACCCTGGAGACGACAGTGGCGGCCATCCGGCCCGCCGATGAGCCGGCCATGGCCGCCGCCCGCGAGCTGCAGGCCCGGCTGACCAAGCCGGCCGGCTCGCTCGGCGACCTCGAGCCGCTGTCGGTGCGCCTGGCCGGCCTGTTCGGCGCCTGCCCGCCGCCGCTGCCCGAGCCGGCCGCGGTCGCGGTGTTCGCGGGCGACCACGGCGTGCACGCCCAGCGCGTCAGCCCCTGGCCGCAGGAGGTCACCGCCCAGATGGTGGCGAACTTCCTGGCCGGGGGAGCGGTGGTGAACGCGTTCGCCCGCCAGTCCGGCGCCGCCGTGACCGTGGTGGACGTCGGCGTGGCCACCCCGCTCCCGGCCGGGTCCGGCCTGATCAGCGCCAACGTGCGACGCGGCACCCGGGACATGACGGTCGAGCCGGCCCTGACCCGCGACGAGGCCCGCGCCGCCGTCGAGGCCGGCATCCGGGTCGCCGAGCGGCTGGTCGCCGACGGCGCGAAATGCCTGCTCACCGGCGACATGGGGATCGCCAACACGACCCCCGCCGCGACGCTGATCGCGGCCTTCACCGAGGCGTCCCCGGAGGCGGTCACCGGCCGGGGCACCGGCATCGACAACGCCATGTACGACCACAAGGTCGAGGTGGTCGCGGCCGTGCTGGAGAAGCACGAGCCCGACCCGGCCGACCCGCTCGGCGTGCTCGCCACCGTCGGCGGCCTCGAGCACGCGGCGCTGGCCGGCTTCATCCTGGGCGCCGCCGCGCAGCGGGTTCCGGTGATCATCGACGGGGTGATCGCCGCGTCGGCCGCGCTGGCCGCCGCCGCTTTCGCCCCGGACGCGGTCGCCGCCATGGTCGCGGGGCACCGCTCGGCCGAGCCCGGCGCGAGCGTCGCGCTCGCCCACCTGGGCCTCAGCCCGCTGCTCGACCTCGGCATGCGGCTCGGCGAGGGCAGCGGTGCGGTGCTGGCGCTGCCGGTCGTCGCCGCGGCCGTGCGGGTGCTGCACGAGGTGGCCACGTTCGACTCGGCGGGAGTGTCGGAGAAATGAGCCTCTATCCACTGGCGCTCCGGCTGACCGGCCGGCGCGTGCTGGTGGTCGGCGGCGGCACGGTGGCGACCCGGCGGGTGCCGGCGCTGATCGCGGCCGGCGCGCGGATCGAGATCGTGGCGCCCGAGCTCACCCCGGCGCTGCGCGGGCACGTCGACGCCGGGCGGGCGACCTGGCAGGCCCGGCGGTTCGAACCGGCCGACGTCGAGGGCGCCTGGCTGGTGCAGGTCGCGATCGACGACCCGGAGGCGGCGGCCGAGGTCAGCGCCGCCGCCGAGGAGAAAAACATCTTTTGCGTACGCGCCGACGACCGCGACGCGGCGACCGCGTGGACCCCGGCCGTCACCCGGCACGGCCAGGTGACGGTGGCCGTCACCGACGGGGGTGACCGTCGGCGCGCCATGGCCGTACGCGATCTGGTTGCTTCTGCTCTTGAATCTGACCCACCGGCCGCGCCCGAGTACAAGGGAGTTGCCCTGGTGGGCGCGGGGCCCGGTGACCCCGAGCTGATCACGGTGAAGGGCCGCCGCCTGCTCGCCGCGGCCGACGTGGTGGTGGCCGACCGCCTGGTACCCGGCCTGCTCCTGGGTGACCTGCGCCCGGATGTCGAGTTCGTGGACGCCGCCAAGATCCCCTACGGCCCGTCCAAGGCGCAGGAGGAGATCAACCGCATCCTGGTCGAGCGGGCACTCGAGGGGAAGTTCGTGGTCAGGCTCAAGGGCGGTGACCCGTACGTCTTCGGCCGCGGCGGCGAGGAGGCCCTGGCCTGCGCCGCGGCCGGCGTCCCGGTGCTGGTCGTTCCCGGCGTGACCAGCTCGATCGCGGCGCCGGCCCTGGCCGGCATCCCGGTCACCCACCGCGGCGTCGCCCACGAGTTCACCGTGGTCTCCGGCCACGTCGCCCCCGACAGCGAGCAGTCGCTGGTCGACTGGCCGGCGCTGGGCCGCCTGCGCGGCACGATCGTGGTGATGATGGGCCTCAAGAACCTGCCGGCCATCGCGGCCCGGCTGATCGCCGAGGGCCGCCCGGCCGGCACCCCGGTCGCCGTCGTGCAGGAGGGCTCGACCGCACACCAGCGCTCGCTGCGCAGCACGCTGGCCGAGGTGGCGGCGGACGTCGCCGCGGCCGGCCTCCGCCCACCGGCCACGGTCGTCATCGGAGACGTCGTCGGGGTCCTATGAGTCCTTTGAGGCACCGGATGTGGAGGCACTGGATGTCGAGGCGCCCGATGCGGCCGCCAGCTCGTCGAGGAACGCGCGCGCCCACTCGGCGACGTCGTGCGTGCGCAGGTGCCGCTGCATGACCCGCATGCGGCGGCGCAACTCGTTCGGCTCGGCCGCGACGGCGCGCAGCAGCGAGTCCTTCACCCCATCCGGGTCGTGCGGGTTGCACAGGAACGCCTGACGCAGCTCGGTGGCGGCGCCGGCGAACTCGCTGAGCACCAGCGCGCCGCCGGTGTCGGCCCGGCAGGCGACGTACTCCTTGGCCACGAGGTTCATGCCGTCGCGCAGCGGGGTCACCATCATCACGTCGGCCGCGACGTACATCGCCGCGAGCTCCTGCCGGCTGTACGACTGGTGGAGGTAGTGCACGGCCGGCACGCCGACCCGGCCGAACTCGCCGTTGATGCGGCCGACCTCGCGCTCCACCTTGACCCGTAGTGCCTGGTAGTGCTCCACGCGCTCGCGGCTCGGGGTGGCCACCTGCACCATCACCGCGTCGCCGACCTTGAGCTTGCCGTCGGCGAGCAGCTCGCGGAACGCCTTGAGCCGCAGCTCGATCCCCTTGGTGTAGTCGAGCCGGTCGACGCCGAGGATCACCGTCTCGGGGTCGCCCAGCTCGGCCCGGATCTGCTTGGCCCGGGCCTGCACCTGCGGGTCGGCGGCCATCCGCTCCATCTCGCGGGTGTCGATGCTGATCGGGAACGCGCCCGCCTTGACCTTGCGACCGTCCACCTGGATCGACTGGCCCTCGTACCGCAAACCAAGCAAATGCCGAGCCAGCCGTACGAAGTTCTGCGCTGCCAGCCGCTGCTGGAAGCCGACCAGGTCGGCGCCGAGCAGTCCGCGCAGCACCTCGGCCCGGAACGGCATCTGCATGAACAGCTCGATCGGCGGGAACGGGATGTGCAGGAAGAACCCGATCTTCAGGTCGGGGCGCAGCTCGCGCAGCATCGCCGGGACGAGCTGGAGCTGGTAGTCCTGCACCCAGACGGTCGCGCCCCGCTCGGCCACCTCGGCGGCGGCCTGGGCGAAGCGCTGGTTGACCACCCGGTACGCCTCGCGCCAGCGGCGCTTGTAGACCGGCGTCTCGACGGCGTCGTGGTAGAGCGGCCAGATCGTCGCGTTGGACTGGCCCTCGTAGTAGCGCTCCAGTTCCTCGCCGCTCAGCGGCACCGGGTGGATGTGGATGCCCTCGAGGTCGAACGGCTCGGGCGCCTCGCCGGTGCCGCCGGCCCAGCCGATCCAGGTGCCGCCGTGCTGCGTGAGCACGGGATGCAGCGCGGTGACCAGGCCACCGGGACTCGTGCGCCACTGGCGCTCCCCGTCCGGGGTGGTGACCTCATCGACGGGCAGACGGTTGGCGACAACGACGAAGGAACTTCTTTCGGCCACGCTGAGTGCACCTCCGGGTCGTTTCTGTTCCCACCCCGAGCCTACTTTGCGTAGCTGCTCGCGGCTTGCCCAGTCTCTCGCAGCCTCGATGGACCGGGGTGGCTGGCGGGTGCCATCCTGGGCCCGTGACACCGTCCGACGATCTTTCCCCGCCTCGGCGTCCGATCTTCTTCCCTGTGGTCATCGCCACGATCTTTCTCACGATCATCGGCGGGACTGTGGGGTTCATGCTCGGCGAGCGGCAACGGAACGACGACGGTGGCGCGGGGCCGCAGGAGACGACCACCACGCAGACGGCCGCGGAGCCGCCGTCGACGTCGCCGTCCGGGTCGTCCTGCCCGCCCGAGGCGATCAAGCTCGCGGCCACCGACCTGCGTCAGGTCTTCAAGATCATCACAACCAACGGCACGACCGTATGGATCTGCCAGGACAGCGCGGGCTCGCTGTACTACCAGGCGAAGACCCGTAGCGAGGACGGGCAGCTGGTTCAGGGCCGGAACGGGCTGTTCCTGGACGACGTCGAGCGGCTGGGCGAGGACGAGTACCGGGCCACGGCGACCAACGGGAACACCTTCGAGGTCAACCGGAGCCACCTCCTCGTGCATTTCGCCACCACCGACCGCGACGAGGAGTATTCGGTCAAAACGGCCGAGTAAGGGAATCCGAACGCTTCCGGTGGGGTTGTGCTCGGTGGCCGGTAGCCGACCTGGAAAGATGCATTCGGCAAACTCATCCGGCCTCGAAAATCACGATCGCGGAGGTAGGGCACACCGTGGCCCAGTTCATCTACGTCCTGGAGAAGGCGCGCAAAGCGCACGGCGACAAGGTCGTGCTCGACAATGTGACGCTGAACTTCCTGCCGGGAGCCAAGATCGGTGTGGTCGGCCCGAACGGCGCCGGTAAGTCCAGCCTTCTCCGAATCATGGCCGGCATCGACAACGTCAGCAACGGCGAGGCCCGGCTCATGCCCGGGTACACCGTCGGCATGCTGGCTCAGGAGCCACCGCTCAACGACGCCAAGACCGTCCTCGGCAACATCGAGGAGGCGGTCGCCGAGACCAAGTCGAAGCTCGAGCGGTTCAACAAGATCGCCGAGCAGATGGCGACCGACTACTCCGACGAGCTGATGGAGGAGATGGGCAAGCTCCAGGAGGAGCTCGACCACGCCGACGCGTGGGACATCGACTCGCAGCTCGAGCTGGCGATGGACGCGCTGCGCTGCCCGCCGCCGGACGCGGACGTCGCCCAGCTCTCCGGTGGTGAGCGCCGCCGGGTCGCGCTGTGCAAGCTGCTGCTCGAGGCGCCCGACCTGCTGCTGCTCGACGAGCCCACCAACCACCTGGACGCCGAGAGCGTGCAGTGGCTGGAGCAGCACCTCGCCAAGTACGCCGGCACCGTCATCGCCATCACGCACGACCGGTACTTCCTGGACAACGTGGCCAACTGGATCCTCGAGCTGGACCGCGGCCGGACGTACCCGTACGAGGGCAACTACTCGACCTATCTCGACAAGAAGGCGCAGCGCCTCGCGGTCGAGGGCCGCAAGGACGCCAAGCTCAAGCGGCGCCTCACCGAGGAGCTCGAGTGGGTGCGGTCCAACGCCAAGGCTCGCCAGACCAAGAGCAAGGCCCGCCTCGACCGGTACGAGGAGATGGCGACCGAGGCCGAGAAGACTCGCAAGCTCGACTTCGAGGAGATTCAGATCCCGCCGGGCCCGCGCCTGGGCAACACGGTGATCGAGACGAAGGACCTGACCAAGGGCTTCGACGGGCGCACGCTCATCGACCACCTGTCGTTCTCGCTCCCGCGCAACGGCATCGTCGGCATCATCGGCCCGAACGGCGTCGGAAAGACCACGCTGTTCAAGACCATCGTCGGGCTCGAGCAGCCCGATTCGGGCATTGTTCGCGTCGGCGAGACCGTCCAGCTGTCGTACGTCGACCAGAGCCGTGAGGGACTGCAGGGCAGCCAGACGGTGTGGGAGGTCGTCTCCGACGGTCTCGACCACCTGATGGTCGGCAAGGTCGAGATGCCGTCCCGGGCGTACGTGGCGGCGTTCGGCTTCAAGGGCCCCGACCAGCAGAAACCGGTCAAGGTCCTCTCCGGCGGCGAGCGCAACCGGCTCAACCTCGCGCTGACGCTGAAGATCGGCGGCAACGTGATCCTGCTCGACGAGCCGACAAACGACCTCGACGTCGAGACGCTTTCCAGCCTCGAGAACGCGCTGCTCGAGTTCCCGGGCTGCGCCGTGGTCATCTCCCACGACCGGATGTTCCTCGACCGGGTCGCGACCCACATGCTCGCGTGGGAGGGCACGGACGAGGACCCCGACAAATGGTTCTGGTTCGAGGGCAACTACGAGGCGTACGAGAAGAACAAGATCGACCGCCTCGGAGCGGAGGCGGCCCGCCCGCACCGGGTCACCTACCGCAAGCTCACCCGTGACTGACAAGTTCGTCTACGACGCGTCCGTGCGCTGGTCCGACATGGACGCGTACGGGCACGTCAACAACGCGCGCTTCCTCACGCTGTACGAGGAGGCGCGCGTTGCCATGTTCTTCGTCGGTGCGCGCGAGCACGGCCTCGGCACGTTCGAGGAGGGCATCGTCATCGCCCGGCACGAGATCGACTACCTCCGCCCGGTCGACTACGGCGAGGCCGTACGCATCGAAATGTGGATCTCGGAGCTGCGGGCGGCGTCGTTCACGGTCGCCTACGAGCTGTTCGACGACGGGGCGCTCGCCAGCCGGGCCAAATCGAAATGCGTGCCGTACAACCTGGCCAACGGGCATCCGCGCCGGCTCACCCCGGAAGAGCGCGAGTTCCTCCAGCCCTATCTGGCCGCATGAGCACGCACGGCCTGACCGGCGTTCCCGACGCCGGGGCCTTTCTGGCCCGGTTGACCCGGCTCGACCCGGGCGCGCCGGTGCGGCTGCGCGGCGCCGCCGGCCGTACGGCGTTGTGGGCGCGGCTGCCGTGGGACGTGCTGGTCACCCGCGAGGTGGCCGGTCGCGGGCCGGACGACGCCACGGTCTCGGCGGCCGAGCTGCTCGCCGTGCTGGCCGAGGGCGGCGATCGGCTGCCGTCCCGCAAGGACGCCCAGTGGCGCTGGCCGTTGCCGCCGGCCGCGAGCGAGACTGTCGAGACGGTCTCGGCGACCGAGCTGACCCGTCTGGCCGCCGCAGCGGCCGGCACCCTGCGCGAGGTGTCGGCGGGTGGCCTTTCCGGACGCGCGGTGGGCCAGCGGGCCGTACGCGATGCCTTGCTCGATCATGTGGCGCTCGTCGTGACGCCGCCCGAGGGGGAGCCCGTCGAGGTGTCCCAGCGACTCGTTCAGGCGATCTCCCGAATGGGTTTCCTCGGTCCGGAGGGCGCGGACGTGCCGGATACTCGAGTACGCGTCGCCGGTCGCTGGGTGGCGCTTTCGGCACCATATGGAGTCGCCTGGCTACAGACTGTCAGGAATTTGACCGTTTTCCCTATAGGTGGTCACCCGAAAGGGTGATGCCGCATCGTACGTCTGGTCGCGCCCTCCCGTTGGGGGGATGACCTCCGCGACCTGTACGGGTACCGTCGGCCCTCGGATCCACTCGCTACGTCCGGCGGTGGGTCTGCTGGGGAGTGAGGTGCGCAACGATGCCGTGGTGGTCATGGCGTCCGGGTTCGGCTGCGGGCAACCCGCCGGATGCCGACGGCGATTCGGCGGTGCGGAGCACCGTGCGGGTCGGAGTTCCGGCTCAGCGCGAGCCGAGCCGGGTGGTGGTTCCGGCCGACGCGACCAAGTCCGACGAGTCCGAGCAGATCTCGCAGGTGACGCTCGCGCGCATCGGCAAGGCGCTCGACATCCTCGACATCCGGTTCCTGGCCGACGGCGGCGGCAGCCTGCTCGCGATGTGGGAGCGGCACGCCGTGCTGTTCACCCTCGAGGGACCCGACGACGAGATCCTGGTGATGCGTGCCCGGCCGCACTCGACGGTGCCGCCGGACTGGGCCGACCGGGCCTACCGCGTGGTCAACGAGTGGAACCACACCCGCCGCTTCTGCAAGGCCTACGTGGGTGACCCGACCGAGCGGGGACAGCTGCCGATCTACGCCGAGCTGCAGGTGCCCCTGGCCGCGGGCGCCCACGACGCCCTCCTGGTCGAGATGCTCGACTGCGGCGCCGCCGTGGCCACGTCCTTCGTCGACTGGCTCCACGACGAGGGAGCCCTGCTGTAACTCTGGCTCCGCTTCGCTCCGCAGGCGATCGCTCCTCATCGGCGGGGCGATCGCGGACAGTCCCCGAACACCGTGCTCGCAGAAATATGGGCGATTACAGCGGGAACATGCCGACCCGGCCGTGGTACTCGTGGCCGAGCTGGTCGGTGTCGCTGCCGACGAACAGGCCGCGTGACGTCACCACGAAGACGCGCACGCCCACGCCGCGGGAGCGGGTCGGATTCCAGGACAGCGCACGCCCGGTGGTCGGGCTGACCGCGCCGATGCCCGGGCGGGAGACGGCGCCGGGGCCGGGACCCTTCGCGTCGGTGCCGTACGGGTTGTCGAAGTAGCGCTGGTGCCCGCCCAGGTAGACGGCGGTGCCGGTGACGGCAACGGCGTACAGCGAATCCCCGCCGGTGCGCTGCACCCAGGTCGGGTTGTGCCGGCCCGAACCGGCGGTCTCGAAGCGGGCGGCCGAGTCGCACAGCCGGTCGGGAGCGGACGCCCGGCCGGTCGCGGCGACCACGAAGTACGACCCGTCCGGCGAGAACTTGACCTGCCGCAGGTAGGTGTCGAAGCCCTTCATGCACTGCGGCTTGTACGCGTCGGTGTACCAGTTGGTCAGCGCCGCGGTCGGGCCGGAGATATCGAACATGGCCAGCTGCGTGCGGTCGTAGCCGCCGGACTTGAGCAGCGCCCCGATCGCGACCAGCTTGCGGCCGTCGGGGGAGATGTCGAAGTGCTCGACCCGGGTGCGGCTCAGGCCGGGCGCGGTCAGCCGGGCGTCGAAGCCGGTGTCGACCGCGCCGGTCGTCGCGTTCATCCGGGCGAGCGCGTCCCGGTTCACGCCGTTGATCGCCGAGAAGGTGCCGCCGGCGTACAGATAATTGCCGCGCGCCGCCAGCACCCGGACGTCTCCCCAATTGATCTTCGCGCCGAAGGACGAGACCCGCTGGCCGGTCAGGGACAGCCGGGTGAGTCCGCGCTGCGAGCCGCCGTCGACCGTCTTGAACGCCCCGCCGGCGTAGACCGTGTCGCCGGCGCCGGCCGCGAGCGCGTAGACCGCGCCGTCGACGTCGGGCGCGAACGGGCGGATCGACCCGTCGTTCAGGTCGAAGGCGAAGATGTTCTTCCGGGCGTACGTGTTCCGGCGGCTGCTGTCGGCGACCTTGGTGAAGGCGCCGCCGACCACGACGGTGTCGCCGACCACGGTCATCGTCCAGACGGTGCCGTCCAGCACGTGCGGGGTCCAGTCGACCGGGTTGGCCGAGACGATCGTGGACTGGGCCAGGTCGGCCTGGGCCGGATGCGCGCACGCGATTGCGGCTGCGACGAGTACGGCGGCGGCGAGCAGGCGGCGGCGCATGCGGTCTCCCCAGACGGATGATCGACGAGTTGTCATCCGCACCAACGAGCCACCGGGTGGGTGGGAAACGTCTATTCCATGCTGTTGACCATGAAATAGGCGGCCCGCTCCAGGTAGTCCCACAGCGCCGTCTGGTGCGGCTCGTCCAGTCCGAGCGAGTCGACCGCGTCGCGCATGTGCTTGAGCCAGGCGTCGCGGGCGGCCGGGTTGACCACGAACGGCGCGTGCCGCATCCGCAGGCGGGGGTGGCCGCGGGTCGCCGAGTAGGTGTTCGGGCCGCCCCAGTACTGCATCAGGAACAGGGTCAGGCGGTCGGCGGCCGGCGCGAGGTCGTCCTCGGGGTACATCGGCCGCAGCAGCGGGTCGGCGGCGACGCCCTCGTAGAACCGGTTGACGAGCTTGCGGAAAGTGGGCTCGCCGCCGATCGCGTCGTAGAAGGTGGGCTCGTCCGTCACCACTCCATCCTGCCAGCCGCCGCGGCGGCCGGCGGTGGCGGTCAGGGCCGCTCGGGTGTGACGCTCGTCGTCGCCGCGTGGTGCGGCTTGTACGGCTTCGAGGCGGCGGTGGTCTCGCCGGGCGTCGTGGCCGCGTGGTGCGGCTGGTAGACGTGGGTCTCGACCGGCACCGCGGGCGCCGGCACGGACGGCGGGATCGTGGCCGCCGCCTCGGCGATCGCCGCCTCGAACTCCCGGCTGCTCGGCCAGCGGGCGACGAGCGCCAGCATCACCACCACGCCCCCGATGCTCCACGCCCCGACCACCAGCGGCAGCCAGAACCGGTCGGCGAGCAGGCCGCCGGCGATCACGCCGGCGAACTGGCTCAGCTGCATGCCGGTCTGCACCACGCCGTACGCCCGGGCGCGGTAGCCGTGCGGGATCATCAGCACGAACATGCCGTTCAGCGTCGGCGACAGCCCGCCGACGGCGGCGCCGGAGAGCGCCACCAGCAGGGCCACCACGGACGGCGGCGGGTCGAGGATCGCCGGCACCAGCACGAGCGGGGCGAGCACCGCGAACGGGCGGATCAGCCGGTTGCGCCGGGCCGGCCCGGCCAGCCGCGTGGTGAGCAGCCCGCCGACGACGAAGCCGATCGGCGAGGCCGCCATGATCAGGCCCTGGTCGAGCCCGCGCGCGGCCGGGTCGGTGCTGTCGAGGGCGGCCCAGGCCGCGGCCAGGCCCTCGGGCACGATGATGATCATCCCGGTGAGGCAGATCAGCACGACGATCGCGCGCAGTACCCGGCGGCCGAAGACCAGCCGGACACCCTCGGCCGACTCGTGCAGCAGGTCGGTGCGCTGCGACCGGGCCTGTGCCGCCGGCCGGGGCCGGACGCCGCCCGCGATGAAGGCAGCGGAGAGGACGAAGGTCACCGCGTCGACGGCGAGCGCCAGCTGCGGGCTGATCGCCGTCGCTATCGTGGCGCCGGCCATGTAGCCGAAGACCTGGGCGGCCTGGGTGGTGGTCTGGTTGATCGCGATCGCGGTCGGCAGCTTGTCCCGGCCGACCAGGTGGGGCAGCAGGGCCGAGCGCGCCGACTGGGTGGGCGGGGCGCCGAGGCTGCTCAGGAAGACCAGCAGCACCATGGCGGCGATCGGCAGGTGCGGCACGAGCAGCAGCAGGATCGGGACAGTGCGGAGAAGATCACAAGCAATGAGCACGCGGCGGTACGGATACCGCTCGGCGAGGGCGGAGAGCAGCGTCCCGCCGATGATCCAGGGGAGAAAGCTGACGCCGAAGGCGGCCGCGGACAGCAGCACCGAGTCGCTCTGCTGATAGACCAGGAGCGTGACCGCGGCCTTGGCGAGGTAGTCCCCGACCCAGTTGACGAGCAGCGACGAGTAGATGGCGCGGTACTCGCGGAGGGCAAAAACGTCCCGGAATGTGACCGGACGATCGCTCTCCGTCACCGCGTCGGGCGTGTTCGCCGTCCGGGCGGGTTCCTCGGACACCAGTCCTCCATCGATCTCGGCGCTCGCCGGGTCACGACGATTGGCCGGGCACGCCCGCGGGTGAGCCCGGCGGGAACGTGATGCCGCAAGTGCAGATGCTCTAGCGGATTCTGCCCGATCGTCCGAGTCGATGCTAGGGCGTACGACCGAATTGTCGGCCATACGGTGGAGGCCCGATATCCCCCGGAAGAACTAATCCCAGCTCAACCAGCGCCGTCCTCCCGCTGATCCGGTTCGGAAGGTTGCATAAATGCCGGAGGCACCGCGGAGCGTGGCATCAATCGAGAAGCAGCGATGCGTTCGGAGAGTCCGGCCAGCTCCAGCGCCTCGGTGAGCGCGCGGCGAAGTTCGCGCTGGAGGATCGGCTGTCCCTCCGCGGTGGTCTTGGCGATCGTCCGGATCACCGCGCCGTCCACGGTCAGCTGCTCGACGCCGACCACGTCCGGCGGCTCGATGAACTCGTTCTGGTGCTCGGGCGACTCGGCGACCGTCTCGGCCGCGGTCTTGAGCACGCCGATCGCCTCCTCCGAGTTGATGAAGCCGATCGGGATGTCGATGACGACCAGCGCCCAGCCCTGGCTCTTGTTGCCGACCCGGACGATTTCGCCGTTGCGGATGTACCAGAGCACGCCGCGCATGTCACGCACCGTGGTGATGCGCAGGCCGACCGTCTCCACGACGCCGACCGCCTCGCCGAGGTCGACGGTGTCGCCCACGCCGTACTGGTCCTCGAGCAGCATGAACAGGCCGGCGATCAGGTCCTTGACCAGGCTCTGGGCGCCGAAGCCGAGGGCCACGCCGACGATGCCGGCGCTGGCCAGCAGGGGACCGAGGTTGAAGCCGAGCTCGCCGAAGACCAGCAGCGACGCCATCGTGAAGACCACGGCCGTCACGAAGCTGCGCAGCACCGAGCCGATCGCCTCGGCCCGCTGGCGCCGCCGCTCGGGGATGAACTGCCCCTCCTCGGCGGTCTGCGCGGTCCGCTCCTTGAGCGGCTTGAGCAGCGCCGGCATCGAGGCCCGGGTGGTGCTGTTGGTCAGTCGCTTGATCGAGCGGTGCAGCAGCCAGCGGATCACGATCGCGGCCAGGATGATCCCGATGATCCGCAGCGGCTTCGTGATGATCCAGTAGCTGGAGTTGGCCAGCCACTGGTTGCCCGTCCACTCGTAGACCCGGCTGCACACCACGTCGGTGTTGCAGATCTTCGTGACGTCGATCGTGGTGTACACGTCGGGCGACGGTGACGGTGACGGAGTAGCAGGTGCGAGATGTAGCACGGGGAGCCACCGTACCGGGCGAACCTGGGGCGGCTTTCAGGTGTCACACAGCGGGCAGACCTCAGACGTTTACCGGCCCGCCACGGATTGCGCTCGCAATTTGGTCATCCATCAGGGACTATTGGCGCACGGACCACGGACACCGACGAACCGGGAGCGGTTGCAAGCACCTACCGGAGGGTGATCACGATGCCTGACATACGACCCACAGTGGGCTCATCCGCGTTAGTTCTGAACGCCACGTACGAGCCGCTGTGCGTCGTATCAGTGCGTCGAGCGACGATTCTCGTGCTGACCGCCAAGGCCGAGTGCGTCTCCGACGGGGATGGCATCCTGCACAGCGCCTACCAGAACCTCCCGGTTCCGTCGGTGGTGCGCCTCACCCGGTACGTGAAGGTGCCGTACCGCACCCATGTCGGCCTCTCCCGCCGCGCGATCTTCGCCCGGGACGGCGGCCGGTGCGCCTACTGCCGCGGCTCCGCCGAGACGATCGACCACGTGTTCCCCCGCAGCCGCGGCGGCCTGCACGCCTGGGAGAACGTCGTGGCCGCCTGCGCCAAGTGCAACCACAGCAAGGGCGACAAGACCCCGGCCGAGCTCGGGTGGCGGCTGCATGCCATACCGCAAGCGCCACGCGGGGTGGCCTGGCGCGTGCTCGGTCACCGCACGCCAGACCCGCGTTGGGCAGACTGGCTCGACCTCCCGGCCGCCCCGGCAGCATCTGCCGAGGCGGCCTAAATGTTTCTTACGCCTTGCGCGAGTCGACGAGCGAGGCGAAAACGATGATGTTGTCGGAGTAGCCGGTTTTGCCGCCGACCCAGTCGCCGCCGCAGGTCATCAGGCGCAGTGACGGGCGGCTGTAGTCGCCGTACACCCGGGCGATCGGCAGTTTGCCCTTGTTGAAGTGCTCGACCGAGTTGACCTCGAAGACCGCCACCGAGTGGTCGGCCCGCAGCACCTCGACCTTCTGCCCCGGCTTCAGCTTGGCCAGGTTGTAGAAGACCGACGGCCCGGTCCTCGTGTCGGCGTGCCCCACGATCAGCGCCGGGCCGAACTGGCCGGGCGTCGGACCGCCGTCGAACCAGCCGGCCTCGTCGTGCCGGCGCAACGGCGGAACCCCGACCGAGCCGTCCGTGGCCAGCCCCACGTCGAGGATCGGTGCCTCCACCTTGATCGACGGGATGGTCAGCCGTTCCGGGCGGCTCGGGTCGAGCACCGGGAACGAGCGCGGCGGCGGCTCGTCGGCCGCTTTGCGGTCGAACAGGTTGGGCAGGTCGATGTTGATCGCCGCCCCGATCCCCATGGCCACCACGAACAGGCCGAGGAAGAGCAGGGCGAGCGCGATCAGCCCGATCGGGTACGGCTTCTTGCCCCGGGTCGGGCGCGGCGGGTCCTTGGGCTTCGGCCGGGGGTGGGGCGCCCGAAAAGGGTGGCGACCCGGCGCGGCCGGCGTGGGCGGCAGCGGGCCGGTGATGGTCCCCGGCGGCGGCGCGACAATCTGGGCCGGCCGCTTGCGCAGCACCGACTCGGGCATGCGCGGGCCGCTCATCGGCGTCGGTCGGCGAGCCACGACGGGCCTCAGCCGAGACGCCGGCGTCGCAGGGTCATGATGCCCAGGGCTAAACCGGCGCCGATGATCGCGAGCCCGGTGCCGATCAGCATCGGCGCGTACCGCTCGGGGGCGGTGCCGCCCCCGCCGGTGGCCGGACCCTGCGCCGGTTCCACCTTGGCCACCACGTGCAGGGTGCCCGTGGCCGAACTGGCGTTCTTGTCGCCGGGGCAGTGCAGGTCGACCTCGTAGTCGTCGGGCTTCACGCCGCCCGGCACTCGCACGGTCGCGGTGAGCAGGCCGTACTGCGGGTTGAGGGTGACCGTTCCGAAGATCGACGACGTGGCGGTCGCCGCCTTGAGGTTGTCGTCACAGGAGGCGCGCAGCCCGACGTCGTCACCGACCGGGACGGTGCTCGGGTTCAGCTCGATGTACACGGTCGCGGCGCGTGCCGGCGACGGGCCGAGGAACAGGACGAACAGGCCCACGAACAGCGCCGCCAGGGTGGCGGGGACAGACCGGCGCATGAGATCCCCCTCCTGCCGTCCGCGTGCACGAGGGCACGAACGGCGCGTGAGGGTGATTTTCGCATCTCGACGCCATTCCCGCGTAGATCCCGACGGCGTGAGAAGCGTAGATCCCGACAGTGTTGGAAACCGGGTTCACGACCCGACCGTCCGGGGCGTCCCGGTCTCCGCTACCGTGACTGTTGTTCGGATCAAATGGAACGCTGGCGCCTGGGGGCGTTGAGGTTGTCGATATCAAACACCGTATTGGTCTTCCTGGTCATTCCGGCGGCCATCATCCTCGTGGTGGCGTCGCTCGTGTTCGCGGGCAGCGACCGCACCCGGCGGACCAAGCGCTACCGCCCGGGCCGGCCGTACGACTTCCAGCCGATCTGGTTCCTGGCCTCGCCGGAACAGGTCCACGGGACGGCCGTCGGCGCCGGCGACCACCACGCCCGGGCGATCGAAGCCCCCGTGCTCGAGGACAGCACCGGCCACCGAGTTCTCCCCGGCCCTGTAGGAGGCGCAAGTGACAGCTGGTGAGGTTGCCCTGGCCCACGAGCACGCGGCGGACCCCAACCCGGTCGCCGACGGCCCCTTCACGACCCGCCAGCTGCTGCGCCTCGACGAGGCACTGCGGGTGGCCGACCAGCAGACCGGCCTGACGTTCAGCGTCTTCATCGGCGAGCTGGAGACCCCGAGCCGCGAGTACGCGGAGAAGCTGCACAAGGAGATCGACGACGCCGACCACGCCGTCCTCCTCGCGGTCTCGCCCAACCAGCGCAAGCTGGAGATCGTCACCGGCAACGAGGCGCGCAAGCGCATCTCCGACCGGGACGCGAAACTGGCCGGCCTGTCGATGGCCGCGGCGTTCGCGGGCGGCGACCTGGCCGGCGGCATCCTTTCCGGCATCGACCAGCTGGCCTCGCACGCCGGTCGGCACTGACGTAAACCACCCAAAAGGCTCTCACCCGTCGGGGGTGAGAGCCTTTTGTCATATGCGAAAAACACCGGAAACGCGGCGGTAACAACGCTGTGTAGGTAGGCTGGCAACCCCCAGTGATGGAGGTGGTCCGCTTGGTGATGACGAGTCAAGTGGCGAGCCTGCCGCCCCGGTGGAGCGCACCGGACGGCGTCTGGACCGAGCCCGATCTTCACCTTTTCCCGCCCGACGGCCATCGGTACGAGATCGTCGACGGCTGTCTGCACGCGGCGCCCCCGCCGCCGGAATCGCACGAGGCCGTGGTGCGTGCCGTGGTGACCACGCTGCGCTCAGCGGCGCCGCCCGGCTGGTGGGTCTGCGACCGGCTGGGGATCGCCATAAACGGCGGAACCAGCGGCGAGAGCAACCTGGTGCCCGACGTCACCGTCCTGCGGCCGCGCTCGTCCGGCGCGATCTGGAGCGACCCGGCCGACGTGGCGCTCGTCGTCGAGGTGGAGACCCCGGCGACCCGCCGCTACGACCGCATCCTCAAGCCCTCGCTGTACGCGGAGGCCGGCATCCACGCGTTCTGGCGGGTCGAGCCGGGCCGCGCCACCCCGCTGCTGCGTACGTACATCCTCAGCGGCTCAAGGTATCGCTCCGAGCACAGCCTCGAGGGCGCCGAGCCGGTCAAGCTCGACGCCCCCTACCCGGTCCGGATAGCCCCGGCGGCCTGGATCTAATCGGCGGCCGCGAGGTCGCGGGCCCTGGCCTTCAGGGCCCGCACCACGCCGTCGCGCCCCTCGGCGACCAGGCGGCGCAGCGACGCCGGCTGACCGTCGCGGGCCAGCCACGCGTCGGTGAGCGCGATCGTCTGCTCGCTGATCTGGTAGACGGGGTAGCCGTACATCACGAACTCCTGCGCGGGCTCGCTGTCCGAGCGCGCCCACACGTCGCCGACGACCTCGAAGAACTTCTCCGCGTACGGCGCGGTGAGCGCCACCTGCTTGACGCTCTGGAAGCCGGTCAGCAGCGACCGGTTGAGCCAGTTCGGCAGCCCGGCCTCGCCGGTCAGCTCGGCCCAGACCGTCGCCTTGTTCTCCGCCGTGGGGATGAGCGCCCGGGCCACCGCCGCCTCCCGCTCGCCGCTGGCCGTGCGGTCGGTGGCCAGTTCCTCCTCGATCTCGTCGAGCGAGGAGGCGCCGAGCGAGGCCAGCGACTGCAGCAGCGCCCAGCGCAGCTCGGTGTCGACGACCAGGCCCTCGGGCACGTCCTCGCCGGAGAGCCAGGAGCGCAGCACGGCTTGCTCGTCGGGGGTGCGTGCCGCGCTGACGAACGACCGCGCCCAGCTCAGCTGCCAGCCGCTGCCGGGCTCGGCGGTCGCCAGCGCGCCGCGGGACAGCTCGGCGAGCTTGGCCCAGCCGGTCGCCTGCCAGGCCGGGTCGGCGTACTGCGCGACCGCGCTCGCGGCCTGCCGCAGCGTCCAGGTGGTGAGGTTGATGTCGGTCTCGCGGGGGAGGCCCGAGCAGACCAGTGTCACGTAGTCGCGGGCGGCGAGCTCGGCGTCGCGCAGCATGTCCCACGCCGCGTTCCACACCAGGGCGCGGGCCAGCGACGACTGGATCCCAGCGATGTGGTTGACCACGGTGGCCATCGACCGCTCGTCGAGCCGCAGCTTGGTGTACGACAGGTCGTCGTCGTTGAGCAGCAGCACGTCCGCGGCGGGGACCCCGGTCAGCGCCGGGATCTCGGTGCGCTCGCCGGTCACGTCCAGCTCGAGCAGGTCGCGGCGCACGAGCCGGTCGCCCTGCAGGTCGTAGAGGCCGACCCCGATCCGGTGCGTGCGCAGCGTCGGGTAATCGGCCGGCGCCTCCTGCTTCACGATGACGCTCGAGTACGTCCCGTCGGCGCCGATCTCGACGATCGGGCGCAGCGTGTTGACCTGCGCGGTCTCCAGCCACTGGGCGGCGAACTTGCGCAGTTCGCGGCCGGACGCCGCCTCGAGCTCGGTGAGCAGGTCGTCGAAGGTGGCGTTGCCCCAGGCGTGCTTCGCGAAGTACGACCGCAGGCCGGTGAGGAAGGAGTCCAGCCCCACGTACGCGACGAGCTGCTTGATCACGCCGGCGCCCTTGGCGTACGTGATGCCGTCGAAGTTGACCTCGACCGCCTCGAGGTCGGGCATCTCCGTGTACACCGGATGGGTCGAGGAGAGCTGGTCCTGGCGGTAGCCCCAGCTCTTGCGGACCGACAGGAAGGTCGTCCACGCGTCGGTGAAGCGGGTGGCCTGCGAGTTGCACCAGTGGCTCGCCCACTCGGCGAACGACTCGTTCAGCCACAGGTCGTTCCACCAGCGCATGGTGACCAGGTCGCCGAACCACATGTGCGCGAGCTCGTGCAGGATCGTGTTCGCCCGCTGCTCGTACTCGAAGTCGGTGACCTGCGACCGGAAGATGTAGTGCGCCTCGGCGTGGGTCACGCAGCCGAAGTTCTCCATGGCGCCGGCGTTGAAGTCGGGCACCCACAGCTGGTCGTACTTGGGCAGCGGGTACCGCACGCCGAACTGCTCGTGGAAGAAGTCGAAGCCCTGGGTGGTGACCAGGTGGAGATCGTCCGCGTCCAGGTACGAGGCCATGGACGCGCGGCAGAAGTACCCCATGTCGATGCCGTCGTGGGAGAACCGCACCTCGTGGTACGGCCCCGTGCAGATCGCGCCGATGTAGGTGCTCATCTTGGGCGAGGTCTGGAAGTGCACGGTCTTGGCGCCCACGCCGGCCGGCTCCTCCCGCTCGACCGGCATGTTCGAGATGGCCTTCCAGTGTTTCGGCACCGTGGCCCGCCAGGTGAACACGCTCTTGAGGTCGGGCTGGTCGAAGCACGCGAACACCCGCTGCGCGTCGGCCGTCTCGAACTGGCTGTAGAGATAGATCTCCTTGTCCACCGGGTCGAGGCTGCGCTGCAGGCCCTGGCCGCTCGCCGAGTACGCGAAGTCGGCGTCCACGATCAGCTCGTTCTCGGCGGCGAGGCCGGTCAGCGTGAGGCCCTTCTCGGCGGAGAACCCGCCCAGATCGAGCGGAGACCCGTTCAGCGTGGCCGAGCGCACCGAGGCCGCCGCGGTCTCGATGAAGGTCTCGGCGCCGGGCTCGGCGCAGCGGAAGGTGACGACCGTGGTGGAGCGGAAGGTGCCGTCGCCCGGATTGCCATGCCCGTCGGTCAGATCCAACGTGATGTCGTATCCGGTCACCTCGAGCAGGCGGGCGCGATCGGCGGCCTCCACCTGGGTCAAGTTTCGAACTCCGGCCACAGCCACTCTCCTTAAGAGCGCACGAGCTTTTCCCTGCCAGCCTAAGCGGCGGCCGGGTGGCGCACCTCACCCGGAGGACCTGCGGCCAAATTAGGGCGAGAAAGTCGGAATCGCACCACCCTCCGGGAGTGCCGGTCGTTGGATGGGGTAACGGAGACCGACATGAACGAGCGGAGACGGACAGATGGCCGATACGGAGGCGATCGCGTCCTCGACGATCGCCGTGCAGCGCGCCGACTGGGTGGGCCTCGCGCCCGAGATGGCCGCGATGGTGGCACCTCCCGTGATCGTCTCGGCGACGCCGGTCGGCCGTCCGCTCGGGGCGTGGCGAAAAGCACAGTTAGCCAGGTCACGCGGGAACATGCCGGTGACCCGGCACCAGCGGGCGACCAGGTAGGTTGCGCCCCATGACGGTCGTGCATCCGATCAGCCGGGCCTGGCTCACCAAGGGCTCCACCGGCGCGCAGAACTACGACGAGTTCGCCGACGACGCCGAAATCACCGCCATCATCGCCGCCAACTCGCACAGCGCTCTCGCCGTCGAGATGCCGCACCTGGCGCCCGAGACCGTGGGCAAGTCCTTCGCCGACTCCCTCCCCGACGCGGTGGCCCGGCTCGCGCTGGAGCGCGCCGAGGGCAGCTACGTCCCGGCCGAGCACGTCGTCGTGCTCTACCGGATCACCGCGCCCGGCGAGCCCGCCGCGTACGGCCTGTGGAGCATGATCGACACCGATCAGATCTCCGCGAGCGCCGACGAGGCCGGCCTGGTCATTCGCAACGAGGAAGTCTTCATCGAGAAGGTGCGCGAGCGGGTGGCCCTGGCCGGCGCCCTCGGGACGCTGCTCTCTCCCGTGCTCCTGCTGCAGACCGCCAAGGGCGACGAGCTGCACGCGGCCCTGGCCGCCGCCACCGACGCGGCCGGCGAGCCCGCCGCCACCGACGTCGACCAGTCCGGCCGCACCCACGCCATCTGGCCGGTCGGCCCCGGCGCGCTGCAGGACGAGCTGACCGCGCTGGCCGGCGGCGGCGAGCTCGTGGTCGCCGACGGCAACCACCGCAGCCTCGCCGCGCAGACCGGCCGGCTCCCGCGCTTCCTCGCCGTGGTCACCACGCCCGGGTCGGTCGCCATCCAGCCCTACAACCGCCTGGTCAGCGAGGTGCCGCTGCCGCTCGACGAGCTGCTGCGGCGGCTGCGCGAGCGCGGCGCCACGGTCACCGAGCTGCCCCGCCCGGCCGGCATCCCGCCGAAGGGAACGGTCGAGCTCTACCTGGCCGGCCGCACGTTCGCCGTGGGCCTGCCCGCCGACCCCAACCTGCCGACCGTGGAGAACCTCGACCACGCGCTGGTGGAGCGGGTACTCCTCGGTGACGTCCTGGGTCTCGACCCCGGCGACAAGCGCATCGCCTACATCGGTGGCGATTACCCCGCGGCCTGGCTGCGCGGCGAGGTCGACGCCGCCCACGCCGAGCTGGCCGTGCTGATCGCTCCGGTCACGGTCGACGACTTCGTCAAGGTCAACCTGGAACGGCAGAAGCTGCCCCGCAAGAGCACCTGGTTCACCCCCAAGGCCCGCGGCGGCCTCGTCCTCTCGCAGCTCGACTGATGCTGAACCCCCAGGTCACGGCCGCGGCGAAGATCCGCCGCCGCCCTCCGGCCGACGTGCTCGCCGCCGACCCGTACGAGCAGGTGAAGTTCGCTCGTCAGGCGATGGAGGACGCGACCGACGCCGAGTGCGGCCCCGCCATCCCGCTGCCGGTGGTCGTCGACGTCGACGCGCACGGCGTGCCGTGCCGGCTCTACGCGACCCGCCCCGACGCCCCGCTCTTCGTCTACCTGCACGGCGGCGGCTGGGCGTACGGCAGCATCGAGACCTTCGACCGGACGTGCCGCCGGATCGCCGACCGCTCGGGTTGCGCCGTCCTGTCGGTCGGGTACCGGCTGGCGCCCGAGCACGTCTTCCCGGCCGCGCTGGACGACGCCGAGACCGTTCTGTCGTACGTCCGCAAGGCCGATCTCGGTGTGGACGTGTCCCGCCTGGCCATCGGCGGCGACAGCGCGGGCGCCCAGCTGGCCACGATCGCCGCGAGGCGGCAGCGCGACGCCGGCACCCCGCTGGACCACCAAGTCCTGATTTATCCGGCGCTGGATCCGATGACCGCCTCGCCGTCGTACGACGAAGTGGGTGAATACGGCCTGGACCGGGCCGCGATGAAGCTGGCCTGGGAAACCTTCATCCCCGACCCGCTCCAGCGGCTGAGTCCCGACGCCGCCATCTTCGCGACGCCCGACCTGTCCGGAATGCCGCCGACGCTGATCATCACGGCCGAGTACGACGCGCTCCGCGACGAGGGCGCCGACTACGCGGACGCCCTGCTCGCGGCCGGCGTTCCCGTGGTGCACACCCGCTACATGGGCGTCAACCACGGCTTCGCGCGCAAGCTGGCTCTGATCGACGCCGCGCGCGCCGCGACCGACCAAGTCGCGTCCTCGCTGCGCGCGGCTCTGACCTTCTGAGAGACTGCGACCATGCGTGTCTACCTGGGTTCGGACCACGCCGGTTACGAACTGAAGATGCACCTCGTCAACCACCTGACCAAGCAGGGCCACGACGTCGTGGACGTGGGACCGCACGTCTACGACCCGGAGGACGACTACCCGGCCTTCTGCCTGCACACCGGGGCCAAGGTGGTCGCCGACGAGGGCTCGCTCGGCGTCGTCATCGGCGGTTCGGGCAACGGCGAGCAGATCGCCGCCAACAAGATCGACGGCGTACGCGCCGCCCTGGCCTGGCGTGTCGAGATCGCCCAGCTGGCCCGCCAGCACAACGATGCCAACGTCATCAGCATCGGGGCCCGCGAGCACACCCTCGACGAGGCCACGTCCTTCGTCGACGCCTTCCTGGCCACGCCGTTCTCCGGAAACCCGCGCCACGCCCGCCGGATCGCCCAGCTCTCGGAGTACGAGAGCGACCGCAAGCTGCCGGAATTGCCGGCTTCCTGACCGGGCTCACGTCAGCGGTTGCGTGGCAGTTCCTCACGCGGCACCCAGTTGCGCCGGACGATCGTCAGATTGCGGTCCGCGTCGGCCAGATCCTTGTCGGTCGGCCGGGCCGCGTCCCGGGCACGCAGGGCCGCACCCACGCTGACCTGGGAAGATCCGGAGCCGACCAGGCCGCGCAGGCCTCGCTCGGCCTCCCGGTCGTCGGTGGGCGATCCGTTGCCGCCGCCATTGCCGTTGCGCCGGGGCGGGACGGCCCGCGGCGGGCGCTCGGCGGGCACGGCCGGCGTCTCGTCGGCGATCGCCTCGGTGGGAGCACCGGGCGGAGGTGCCGTCCCCTCGGTAGTGGCGACGGCGGAGGCCGAGGCCGCGCGCGCGGAATCGCCCGTCAGGTGCGGCCCCGGGGACGGGACGGGGGGCGCGTCGTCGGCGGGCGGCACGGGGGCCGCCGGGGTGGACGACGAAGAGGGACGCAGGCGGCGGCGTCGGCGTTCGGGCTCGGCCATGTCGCCGACGGTACCGCCGCCCGGGTCACTCAGAACACCTCGATCGGATTCGGCAGGCGATGCCAGCCGAAGGCCGCCTCCGGAATGTTGCCGGTGAGTGGCTTGACGCGGCCCGCGGCGATCAGCGAGCCCAGGGACGTGCCGCCCAGGTAGAGGGCGCCGAGGTCGGTGATGCTCAGGGCCAGGTCGGCGGGCTCGTCGGTGCGGACGCAGGCGGCCTTGTCACGGCCGCCGGTGAGGCGCCAGCGGCCCTCGTTGGCCGGGAGCAGCGGATCGCTCACCTCGAGCACCACGTCGACCGGGGTCAGGTAGCGCCGTGCCTCCAGCGCCGACGGCAGGTCGAGGACGCGGACCCAGAGGGCTTCCTCGTACTTGCGGCCCAGCCGCCGCGGCTCGTCGACCAGGAGGTAGAGCGGCTCGTCGACGGCGGCCGTGTCGTACTCGAGGCTGCGGGCCAGGTCGATGCCGAACAGGAAGCGCCAGAGAGCCGCGTAGACCGCCGGGTCGTCGGCGGCGACCTCGGTGACGCGAACCTGGGCGTCGGGGCCGTACTCGTCCCATTTGCCCTTCACCCGCCATGTCGCGTACCCGGCGGGGCGGCCGTCGGGGCCGTCGCAGATCACGCCGTGCCGCATGGTCGCGCCGCCACGGTTGTCCTTCAGGTCGGCGAGCAGGAAGTCCCACCAGCCGCGGGGACGGCTCGACCAGCCCACCCGGCCGGCGCGCACGGTGTCGTAGATCGCGGCCAGCTCGTCCTGCGCCTTTTTCGGGTCGACCAGGCGAAGCCGCAGGTCGGCGCCCGGCGCGTCGGGCCGGATGCGCAGCTCGCGGGTCATCGCGGAGAGCGACATCGAGCCGGCGCTGGGGCCGTAGCCGAAGCGCGGGTAGATCGTGGTCTCGCTGGCCCAGAGCACCGCGATCGGCTCGCGGCCGGCCTCGGCCGTCTCGGTGAGCTGCCGGTGCATCATGGCCCGCAGCAGCCCCCGCCGCCGGTGCGACGGCGCCACGCCGACGCCGGTGACGTGCGCCGCCGGCACGACCGCGCCGGGAACGGTCAGATCACGGGTGAGCGCGAGGGTATGACCGACGATCGCCCCCGCGTCGTCGGCGACGATCGAGCGCTCCGGTTCCCAGATCGTCCGCTCGAGGGTCCGGGCCTCGTCGTCGTAGTCGTGGTGGAACACATAGCCCAGCAGGTCGACGGTCGCGTCGAAGTCCGCGGCGGTGGCCTGGCGTAGACGCACGGATTCGTCCATGCCGTTCTGTGTAACGGACTCGTCGCGTAAGAGCGAACGATTTGTCAGCTCGCTACAGTCGTGGTGGGGGCGGCAAGACGAAAACCGAGGGGGAACGATGCCTGAGCAACCGCACCGGTATGAGCGGACGCTCGACATGCCACCGCAGGACCCGTGGGCCGACCAGCCCACCGCGCCGGGCCCGGGGTTCGCCACGCAGCCCGGCCCGGCGGCGCCATCGGGCTGGGAGACGCAGCCCGGCAGCCCCGCGGCCGGCCCGAGCGGCGACGACCCGGCGCAGGCTCCGTTCATGCAGGGCCGCGCGCGGGTCAACCCGCAGGCTCACCAGCGCCAGTTCGCCGAGCACGAGCCCACCGGCGTGGGCTGGCCCGGCGCGCAGGCTCCGGCCCGCGGCATGAGCTGGAACTGGAACGAGCTGCGCCGCGGCAGCGAGTGGACGACCGCGGCCGCGCTGTTCGCCTTCGTCTGCTGGGGCATCTGGGCGCTCTCCGGCGGCGGCTCGCTCGCCACCTCGGTGATCGTCTTCATCGTCACCCTGCTCGTCGCGGTCGGCGTCTTCTGCCTGGCCCGCGTCGTGGGCTACCTGGTGCTCGAGCGCGGCCTCGGCCGGGTGCGCCGCACGGCCCGCGGTTCCCACCTGATGACCGCCCTGTTCCTGGCCGGCGTCGGCATCGCCGACCTGCAACAGACCGAGTGGGTCATGACCGCCTGGAACTGGGTGAGCGGCCAGATCAGCTGACGGGCTTGCCGCCGGTCACCCCGAGCACCTCGCCGGTGGTGTAGGAGGCGTCGTCGCTCGCGAAGTAGACGTACGCCGGCGCCACCTCGGCGGGCTGCCCGGCCCGCCCCAGCGGCGTGTCCGAGCCGAACGACGCGACCTTCTCGTCGGTCATCGTCGACGGGATCAGCGGCGTCCAGATCGGCCCGGGCGCGACCGCGTTGACCCGGATGCCCTTGTCGGCGAGGTCCTCGGCGAGCGCCTTGGTGAACGCGACGATGCCACCCTTGGTGGTGGCGTAATCGAGCAGGGCGCTCGACGACAGGTACGCCTGGATCGACGCGGTGTTGATGATCGACGAGCCGGGCCGCATGTGCGGCACCGCGGCCCGGCTGAGCCAGAACAGCGCGTACAGGTTGGTCTTCATGACCCGGTCGAACTGCTCGGTGGTGATCTCGGTGATCCCGCCCGGCACCATCATCTGGTAGGCGGCGTTGTTCACCAGGATGTCGACCCCGCCGAGCTCCCGCACGGCCAGGTCCACGATCGCCTCGCAGTGCGCCTCGTCCCGGACATCGCCCGGGACGGTCACCGCCCGGCGGCCCGCCTTCTCGACGTACGAGACGGTGTCCCGCGCGTCCGTCTCCTCCGACGGCAGGTACGACAGGAGGACGTCGGCGCCCTCCCGCGCGTACGCGATGGCCACCGCCCGCCCGATGCCGGAGTCTCCGCCCGTGATGATCGCCTTCCGCCCGGTCAGCCGGCCGGTGCCGCGGTAGCTCTCCTCGCCGTGGTCGGGCCGGTCGGGCATCGCCCGGGTCGATCCGGGCGGCCGCTGGTCGCCGCCGTCGAGTTCCGGCCCGGGGTACCTGTCGCGTGGATCGGTCATGCCTACCGGATGCCCCGCGAGACGCGATCTATGCCGCCGGCTCGGAGACGTGGGCGTGCACGATTCGCCAGCCCTCGGGCAGGCGCACCCAGGTCTGCGACTGGCGGCCGAGCACGTCGCTGCCCGGGTACCCGAAGAGTGTGGTCACGATGACCGTGCTGACGCCGTACGCGTGAATGGTGGTGTCCTTGAGACGACGGCCCGGCGGCAGACCGCCCTGCGCGCGTCGCCACCGGGCCTGCTCCTCGAGGCCGGCCTGCTGATCGGCGATGCCGAAGCGCACCGCGCGCCCGGCGAAGAAACCGAGGATCGCCTCGACGTCGTTCGCCACCAGGGCCCGCTCGTAGGCCTCGAAGGCGGCCGTGACCTCGGCGATCACATCGGGCCGGTCGATCTCCACGCTCGCTCCTCTCGAGAAGGGCGGCCCGGCGACCAAGGATCGCCGGGCCACCGGAACCATCAGGACGAGGCCGGAACGGGCACGCCACCCGCGGGCGCCTCGGTGAACGTGTTGCCGGAGACCTCCTCGCTCAGCAGCTTGAGCTCGTCCTCGTCGGGCGTGCGCGGCGCCGGCCTGGTCAGCGCGAACAGCACGCAGACCGCGGCCAGGAAGAGATAGCCGAGCGTGACCTGGCCGTCGGCGTTCCACTGCACCTTCTCGGCGTGGATGAGGCCCACGAAGGTCAGCACGGCCCCGGCGCCCGCGAAGATCGCCGCGTTCCAGAACCGCTTGTCGATGATGAACGCGACGATCGCGCCCAGCACCAGGCCGGCCAGGATCGCCCCCTCGCCGAGCGTCTTGAGACCGTCGTAGACGACGCCGGCCCCGGTCAGCGCGTCGGTGCCGACCTGCGCGGCCGAGGTGCCGGCCGCCGACAGCGAGTTGTCGATCAGGCCGGTGGCCCACTGGGCGATGTTCGGGATCAGCGCGGCGACCACGGCCGCGGCATGCGCCCGGGGCGAGGCCTGGAACGCCTGCGCGCCGATCAGCAGGCCGATGTAGAGCAGGATCGGCACGATCGCCGGCGTCGGGAAGATCGCGCCGAGCAGGCCGAACAGGCCGAAGAAGCAGAGCAGCGCGATGACGATGCCGGTCGCCATCGAGTAACCGGTCCGGCCGCCGGCCGCCTTCCAGCCGGGGTGGCCGACGTAGACGGCGGGCGGGAACGGCGAGCCGAGGCAGGAGCCGATGACCGCGCCGGCGCCGTCGGCCAGCAGCACGCTGCGCAGGTTGTACTTGTCGCCGGCCGTCGCCGCGCTCTCCACGTTGGTCATCGCCTCGGTGAAGTTGTAGACGCCGAGCGGGATGGCCGTGGCCAGCAGCGGCGCCATGTCCTTGAGGCCGTCGATCAGCAGATTGATCTTCACGTGCGGGAAGGCGAACGCGATGTCCTTGGCCGCCGCGGTCACGTCGGGCACGCTCATGTACCCGCCGATCCAGCCGATCGCGGTGCCGACCAGCAGCGCGGCCAGCCCGATCGGGATGTTGAACGGCAGCTTCATGTCGGTGAGCAGGCCGATCAGGAGCAGGCCGAAGACCGGCAGGGCGATCCACGCGGCCTTCCACATGTTGCCGGCCGGGTTCATCGAGATGAAGGTGATCGAGATGCCGGCCAGGGTGCCGAGCAGCGCCGCCCGCGGGGCATATTTCCGGATGTACGGCCCGACGAACGCCCCGATCAGCACGATGACGCCGATGATGAACGCCCACGCGATGCCGGCCGTCCACGCCGCCACCGGGTTCTTCGTGGACAGATAGATCGGCAGCATGATCACGAAGATCACGATGAACATGTGCGGGACGCTCGGGCCGTACGGCATGGCGGTGACGTCGGTGCGGTTCTCCTTCGCGGCGAGCCGCCGGGCCAGGTACGTGTAGTAGATGTTGCCGGCGACCAGCGCGATGCCGAGCGCCGGCAGGATGACGCCGAAGACGTCGCCAGCCGGCATCTTGATGACGCCGATGCAGAGACCGGTGAGCGTGAGGACGTTGACCAGGACGTTGACGCCGAAGCCGAAGAAGGCGTTGGTGTCACCGCGGACCCAGTAGGGCAGTTTGGCCGCGGGGGCGGCGGTAGTGGTCATCTCTACTCCTGAATGGCAGCGATCACTGAAGGGGATGAAGCGACCCAGCCGAAGATGCCGCCCTGTGCGGCGATCATCTTCAGGCCGACGTGCTGGAACTCGGGGAAGTAGGAGCCGACGCAGTCGGCCAGGACGAGGCACTCGTAGCCGCGGTCGTTCGCCTCGCGGACCGTGGTGTGGACGCACACCTCGGTCGTGACGCCGGTGACGATCAGACTTTTCGTCCCCAGCTTGTCCAATATTTCGGACAGATCGGTCGCATAGAACGCTCCCTTGCCCGGTTTGTCGACCACCGTCTCGCCGGGCAGCGGCTGGAGCTCGTCGACGATGTCGTGGCCGTACTCGCCGCGGATCAGGATCCGGCCGAAGGCGCCGGGGTCGCCGATCCGCATGCTGGGCGCGCCGCGGTTCAGCTTCGCCGGCGGGCAGTCCGACAGATCGGGCAGATGACCCTCGCGGGTGTGGATGATCGGCAGCCCGGCGCCGCGCCACGCCGTCATCAGCGCCGCGAGCGGCTCGATCGTCCGGCGCAGTTGGGACACGTCGTTGCCGAGGCTCTCCCCGAAACCGCCCGGCATCAGGAAGTCGCGCTGCATGTCGATGACGACCAGCGCGGTGGAGTCGGGATCGAACGCGAAGGGCCCGGGCTGGGCGTCGACAATGGGCATCTCAGAACTCCGTCCCGTTGATGACGTCCGCCGAGGTGGAGACGCAGCCGAAGACCCCGCCCTGCATGGTCACCATGTGCAGCGCGGCGGTGTGGTTGGACGGATCGGTGGCTCCCGTGCAGTCGCTGAGGATCAGGCACTCGTACCCGCGGTCGTTCGCCTCCCGCATCGTCGTGTGGACGCAGACGTCGGTCGTGATTCCCGTCAAGATCAAATGCGAGATTCCGTGTGTACGCAGGACCAGGTCGAGATTCGTGGCGTAGAAGGCGCCCTTGCCCGGCTTGTCGATCACCACTTCACCGGCCACCGGCTCGACCTCGGGCACGATCTCCCAGCCCGGTTCGCCGCGCACCAGGATCCGCCCCTGCGGCCCGTCCGAGCCGATCTCCGCGCCGATCCGCGCCGACCGCCACCGCTTGTTGGCCGGCAGGTCGGACAGGTCCGGGTCGTGCCCCTCCCGGGTGTGGATGACCAGCATCCCGATGTCCCGGGCGTGGGCCAGCAGCCGGGCGGTGGCCGGCAGCCCGGCCCGGGTCAGCTCGATGTCGTAGCCCATCGAGTCGACGTAGCCGCCCTTGCCGCAGAAGTCGGTCTGCCAGTCGATGCAGATCAGCGCCGTCCTCGTGACGGGCACCGACCCGTCGTACGGCCATGGGTACGGGTCGGCCGGCACCGGCCCGATCGTTACGGTCATCAGTTCGCTCCTCTCATCCGGTAGTTCCGCCAGCCGCCGCTGGCGGTGATGTCCGGGGCGCCGGCCGCCGCGTATCCCTCGCAGAGGAACCCGGTGACCTCGGTGCCGTCGTCGAGCTCGACCCGGCCCAGCCCGAGCGGCGCCCGGATGCCGGCCAGGAAGCCGCCCACCTCGCCGGCCGGCAGCTGCCACAGCTCGACGTCGAGGGAGGCGCCGCCGTCGGCGACCCGCACCAGTCCGGGCGCGCCGGACGGCAGGTGGTAGAGGCGGTAGCGGGGCGCGGTTCGCGCGGGCCCGAGCAGCGTGCCGCCGCGGTCGATCAGCTCGCCGTTGCGCGGCTCGCCGGAGAGGTGCAGCCCGGCCACGGCGATCGTGATGCGATCGTCGACCGGCAGCGAGCGGGCCAGCAGCAGGAGCGTCTCGTCGCTGAACGCCGGGCCGAACAGCGTGATCGACGCGGGCCGGCCGTCCTCGGTGAACCCGTTCGGCACCGTCACCGCGGCCATGTCCAGCAGGTTCGCGAACTGCGTGTACCGGCCGAGGGTGAGGTTGTGCCCGATCGGGTCCTCGGCGATCTCGGCCTGCGTGAACGTGGTGCCGATCGTGGGCAGGGCCAGCACGTCGACGCGTTCCCACATCCGGTCGGCCGCGGCCTTGAGCTCCCGCAGGCGGTGCTGCGCCCGGAACGTCTGGACCGCGCTGTAGCCGTGCCCGGTCTCGAGCACACGCCGGGTCACCGGCAGCACCGACTCGGGGTTCTTCTCCAGGAAGTCGCCGAGGTCGGCGAGCCGCTCGGCCACCCACGGCCCGCGATAGAGCAGGTCACCGGCCTCCAGCAGCGGCCCGATGTCGACACGTGCATCGCCGGCGAACCGCGCGAACGCCTTCTCCTGCCCCGCGTCCCCAAAAAAATCCAGTTCTTCCGGTACGCCCACGCGGGGCTCGGCGATCAATGGCCGGTGCCCGCGTCGCGACCAGGGGTCGTCGGCGTGGAATCCACGCGCCACGCGCAGGACCCGTTCGGCGGTGGCCACGTCGCCCGCGAAGATCGAGACACAGTCGAGCGAGCGGCAGGCCGGCACCACCCCGAGCGTGCTGAGCAGCCCGCGGGTCGGCTTGACCCCGGCGATCCCGTTGAGCGCCGCCGGCACCCGGCCGGAGCCGGCGGTGTCGGTGCCCAGCGCGAACGGCACGACTCCGCTCGCCACCGCCACCGCCGACCCGGAGCTGGAGCCGCCCGAGATGAGCCCCCCGCCGAAGACGCTCTCCGGCGACCCGTACGGCGAGCGGGTGCCGGTCAGCCCGGTGGCGAACTGGTCGAGGTTCGTCTTGCCGACCACGATCGCGCCGGCGTCGACCAGCCGTTGCACGACCGGGGCGTGGCGCTCGGGGCGGTACGCGAAGTCGGGGCAGGCGGCCGTGGTCGGCAGCCCGGCCACGTCGATGTTGTCCTTGACCGCGAACGGCAGGCCCGCCAGCGGAAGCGCCGGATCGATCTCGTCCGCGCGTCGGTGCAGCTCGGCGGCCGTGAAGGTGCTGATCCAGACACCCTCGCCGCCGCCCAGCCCGGCGATGACTTCCTCGACGATCCCGTGTGCATCCACATCGTCGATTGTCGACAATCCTGTTTCGGGACTGGCTTCAGTTTGTAACGTCGCCGTTTCGCTACGTCAGATAGGCGCGGGCGCCGTGATCGCTCAGCGCCGTCAGAATGCCCTGGACATCGCCGGCCACCACCGCCGCGAACAGGCGCTCGTGCCGGTGGACGCCGTCCTCGGCCCGGGCGACCTCGGCCTCCCGGCGCATGTTGACCGCCATGTACAGCTGGATGCGGACGAGGACCGACTCGTACAGGTCGGTGAGCTGCCGGTTGCCCGAGAGCCGCACGACCTCGGTGTGGAAGCGGCGGTGGGCGTTCGCCAGCTCGGGGCGGTCGCCGGCCTCGGTCGCCTTGCGCATCACGTCGAGCGCGGCCCGCAGGCCGGTCAGATCGGGCCCGGCCGGAATGCCGCCGACGGCGTGCCGCTCCAGGACGTCACGCACCTCGTACAGCTCGCGTACGTCATCGTCGGAGAGAGTGGCCACCCGCGCGCCGCGACGGGGGATGTGCTCGATCAGCCCCTGCTGGGCGAGCAACCGCATGGCCTCGCGCAGCGGGGCCCGGCTGATGCCCAGGCGGCGGGTCAGTTGCTCCTCGACGAGTCGCTCGCCGGGGTCGTTCCGTCCGCTCAGGATGTCTCGCCGCAACCGGTCGACGGCAAGCTCGACGAGACTGTATGCCGCCAGCTCTTCGTCGCTCACCTCTGGAAGTGTGCCAGCCCGCCCCTAGTCGGCCTCGGTGTCCCCGGGGGTCTCCTTCTTCCCGCCGCGGATGCTCGGCCACACCGCCACGGCGATCATGGCGATGCCGATCACTATCAGTGATGCCCAGAGCCAGGTCACCCGGCGGACACTACCGTTCCGGCCCTCCGTGCCGTAGGGCCGGAACGGATGATGCTCATTCCGCGAAGTTCTTGCCCGTCTCGAGGAACGTCTTGAGGTCGCTGAGAATCCAGGCCCAGCCGCCACCCGCGCCCATGTCGTCGGTGCCCGCCACCATCGCGGCCGTGGCGGGGGCCCCGGTCAGCTCGTGCGTGATGGTCAGCTTGCAGACGCCGGCCTGCATCTTGGCGTCCTCGATCTCGAAGGTCAGCGTGGTGAACGGCTCACCCGCCGTGGACGGGTCCATCAGCATCCGCCAGGTCTGCACCAGGCGCCGCGGCGGCTCGGACTCGAGCACCTCGCCGTCGATGATCGTGTCGGGCACCTCGAATCCCTGTGACGCGGCGTAGTCCTTCATGTCCTTGGTGGCGGTCGCGTGGAACGCTCCGCCCTTCTGCAGCTCGTAGTAGCTGGGCGCCTGGTATGCGTACCTCGAGTTCCACTCGGGGTCGGTGATCGCGGCCCAGATCCGCTCCGGTGTCGCCTTGATCCAGACGCGGTAGACCTGGGTGGTCAGCGCGGTGGCCGTGTCCGTCATGTCTCTTCCTCCAGTGCGTGCTTGAGATCGACGAGGGTCGTGACGTGGTGCTCCGTGTACTTGTCGATCCATCGGTCGTGGATCAGCCGGATCGGCACGGGGTTGAGAAAGTGCAACTTCTCCCGGCCGGACCGGCGCGTGACGACGAGACCCGCCTCCTCGAGCACCTTGAGGTGCTTGGCGACACCGAAGCGCGTCATCTCCAACTCGGACTCGAGATCGCCGAGGGTGCGGCCGTCGCGCTCGAAGAGCAGGTCGAGCAGGAATCGACGGCTCGGGTCGGCCAGCGCCTTGAACACCCGGTCGTCGTCATCCATGACGCTAAGTTATGTGACCAGAAGGTCACATGTCAAGCCCGCGGCGCATAGCGCTCCGTGACCGCTCGCTGATCCCCGGTCAGATTTAAGAAACCCCTAATAGACGCGCATCGAAGGTGGGCGTTACGTTGGCGGCCGGAATTACTGGAAACCTTCAAGCTGGAAGCGCTCCCCAGTTCCGCCGGCACACCCCGTCACTCGGGGTGTTCGACCTCGCTTTGGCGGCGGAGTTCTTCCTCTCCGTCGGAGTTGAGACGGCACAGCGCCGGGTGGCGGCCCGGCGCTGTGCCCCATAAACGGTCAGCGGCGCTTCGCCAACATCTCCTGCTCGAGCCGCCAGGTCTCGCCCTCGTCGTCGGAGATGTATCCCAGCCAGCGGAAACTCTCCGCGGTGACCTCCGTGAACAGCCACCGGATCGGTCGGCCGTCGGTCTGCGTGCCCTCCTGCACGATGCCGCCGTCGTCGGCCGCGCGTCCGGTCAGCTTGGTGACCCGGCCCAGCGGGGAGAACCAGACGATCGCCCAGGTCTTGCCGGCCGGGTTGTAGTGCCGCACCGTGCTGCCGGTGTCCCGGCGCGGATAGCCGTCCGCGCCCGGACCGGTGAACCACATGACGTCCTGCACGGTGTGCCCGCCGAGTGCCCAGCCGAACGTCCACACGACGGTGCCGTGGACCCACTCATCTTTTTCTTCCACGAAGTAACGGTTCGTGACGTCCCAGGTGCCGACGAGTCGGCCGTAGAGATCCATCTCCTGCTCGTGCCCCGGCCACGGCCCGGCCGCGGCGAGCTCCTCAGTCATGCCCATGTCGCCAGGGTCGGTGCTCACCGCGTACGGCGTCTTGAAGGGTTTTGTCGTTAGGTTGGTCCTTGTGCTGGAGCACCGGGTGCTGCTGGAGTCGCCGCTCGCGCGGGTGGCGGCGGTGCGCTGCCCGGGTGGGCACGCGTGGAGCCCGGAGGAGCAGGTCGACGGCGCCGCACTCGTGCTGATCCGGCGCGGCGTCTTCCTGCGGCGGGCCGATGGACGCGCGGCCCTGGCCGACGTGACGACCGGTTACCGGCAGCGGCGCGGCGAGGCGCAGCAGATCTCGCACCCGGGCGGTGGGGACGTCTGCACCTCGATCCACATCTCGGACGAGTTGGCCGATCGATTCGGTCCTTTTGTGCGGGTCTCGCCGATCGCGGACCTGGCCCATCGCCGGCTGCTCGCCGCCGCCCCCGCCGATCGGGCCGATCTGGTCGCCGACCTGATCGCGGCGCTGCTCCCGGCTTCCTCCGCCGCGGCGCATCCGGCGATCGACGACGTGCGTGCCCTGCTGCACCTCGACCCGTCGCGTGATCTTGGAGCCCTGGCGGCCGCGGTCGGCTGGTCGCCGTGGTACCTGTCGCGGACGTTCCACCGCGTGACCGGCTGCACGCTGAACTCCTACCGCCGGCGGCTGCGGGTGCGGACCGCGCTCGACGAGCTGCCGCACTCGTCCGATCTGGCCGGCGTGGCTGTCCGGGTGGGATTCGCCGACCAGGCGCACATGACCCGGGCCGTGCGCGCCGAGACCGGCCGCACCCCGGCGGCCCTGCGAAGAGACCTTGACCAGGGGATATAGATGGAGCGGGCGACGAGAATCGAACTCGCGTAATCAGTTTGGAAGACTGAGGCTCTACCATTGAGCTACGCCCGCGTGAGCCCGGCCAGCCGGGAGCACGCCCGCCAGCTTACTGAATCATCTCCCGCCTGTGCGAACCGGAGTCCCCACTAGGTGACTCCGTCGCACGTGCATGAAAGCGGACCGCATACACTGACCACCGCCACGGGGTGTGGCGCAGTTTGGTAGCGCACTCGCTTTGGGAGCGAGGGGCCGTGGGTTCAAATCCCGCCACCCCGACTGAGACAAACTATCCGCAGCAACAAGGAGTACGCCTGTGAAGAGCACCGTCGAGACTCTGAGCCCGACCAGGGTGAAGCTCGCCATCGAGGTGCCGTTCGACGAGCTCAAGCCGAGCCTGCAGAAGGCGTACCGGGAGATCGGCGCGCAGGTGCAGGTGCCGGGCTTCCGCCGTGGCAAGGTGCCCGCCGCCGTGATCGACCAGCGGGTCGGCCGCGGCGCGGTCCTCAACGAGGCCGTGCAGGAAGCCATTCCGGCGCAGATCCTCGCCGCGGTCCGCGAGCATGACGTCAAGACCCTCGGCCGCCCCGAGGTCGAGATCACCGAGTTCGCCGACAACGCGCCGCTGAAATTCACGGCCGAGGTCGACGTGCGCCCCGAGATCACGGTGCCCGACCTCGCCACCATCTCGGTGACCGTGCCGGCCGTCGAGATCGGCGACAACGAGATCGACGAGCAGATCAACGGCCTGCGCGAGCGGTTCGCCACGCTGAAGACCGTCGACCGGCCGGCCGCCGAGGGCGACTACGTCCAGCTCGACCTGAACGCGACCGTCGACGATGTCGAGGTGCCGGGCGGCTCGGCGACGAACATCTCCCACGAGGTCGGCAGCAAGCAGTTGCTTCCCGGCCTCGACGAGGTGCTCGTCGGCTTGGTGGCCGGCTCCGACGCGACCTTCACCACCCAGCTCGTCGGCGGCGACTTCGCCGGCCGGGACGCCGAGGTCAAGGTGACCGTCCGCAGCGTCAAGGACAAGCAGCTGCCCGAGATCGACGACGAGTTCGCCCAGCTCGCCAGCGAGTTCGACACCCTTGAGGAGCTGCGCGGCGACCTGCGCGAGCGCCTCTCCCGGGTGAAGAAGGTCGAGCAGATCTACGCGGCCCGCGACGAGGCTCTCAAGCAGCTCGTCGAGGCCGCCGACATCCCGGCTCCCGAGGGCGTCGTCAAGGACGAGGTCGAGGGCCGCAAGCAGGCGATGACCGACCAGCTCGAGCGGATCGGCGCCACCCTGCAGGACTACCTCACCTCGGAGGAGAAGACCGAGGAGCAGATCGACGAGGAGCTGACCGAGGCGGCCCAGGAGGGCGTCCGGATCCAGCTGTTGCTCGACACGATCGCCGACGCCGAGGACGTCCAGGTCTCCGACGACGAGTTCGGCCACGAGATCGTGCACCGGGCGCAGCGCGCCCAGATGCAGCCCCAGCAGTACTACGACCAGCTCGTCCAGTCGGGCGCGGCGGCCGCGGTCTTCGGCGACGTCCGCCGGGGCAAGGCGCTCGCCTCGGTGATGGAGCAGGTCGAGATGAAGGACTCGGACGGCAACGTCCTCACCCTCGAGGACCTCCGCGCCGCGTCCGAGGCCGAGCACGAGGGTCACAACCACTGAGCTGATCGGTTTACGGGCCCGGCCGGCTCTGTCCGGCCGGGCCCGTGCGCTGTCAGCGAACACCTGCCCGAGCGGGAAGCTGATGCTCATTCGACCGGTTAGGTTGGTCGTACGACGGACAACCTGCCGGCCGGAACGTCGGCCGACACAGTCAGCTGTGAAGGGCTGCCATGACCGATCTCCACATCCCCGCCAGCCCCCTGCTGCGCGGCGGCGACACACTCAGTGGCAACCTCGACGACTCGGTCTTCAACCGTCTGCTGCGGGAGCGCATCATCTTCCTCGGCAGCGAGGTGACCGACGCGGTGGCCAACCGCATCTGCGCGCAGCTGCTGCTGCTTTCCGCCGAGGACCCCGAGCGCGACATCCACCTCTGGATCAACTCCCCGGGTGGCTCGGTCTACTCGGGCATGGCGATCTACGACACCATGCAGTTCATCGACAACGACGTGCAGACCGTCGCGATGGGCATGGCCGCCTCGATGGGGCAGTTCCTGCTCTGCGCGGGCGCGGCCGGCAAGCGCTTCGCCCTGCCGCACGCGCGGATCATGATGCACCAGCCGTCCGGCGGCATGGGCGGCACGGCCGCCGACATCGCCATCCAGGCCGAGCAGATGCTCTACACCAAGCGCATGTTCCAGGAGCGGATCGCGTTTCACACCGGTCAGTCCCAGGAGCAGATCGCTGCCGACTTCGACCGTGACCGCTGGTTCACGGCGCAGGAGGCCAAGGACTACGGCTTCATCGACAAGGTGATCACCGGGGCCGCCGAGGTCACCGATGGCGCCGGAACGCTGAACTGAGGAGCAGAACAATGACCGACCTGACCATGCCTCCCGGGTTCGCTCCGGTGCACAACCGCTACGTTCTCCCGTCCTTCGTCGAGCGCTCCTCGAACGGGATGATGAAGGAGACAAACCCGTACAACAAGATGTTCGAGGACCGGATCATCTTCCTCGGCGTCCAGGTGGACGACGCGTCGGCCAACGACGTGATGGCCCAGCTGCTGACGCTGGAGAGCTCCGACCCCGACCGCGACATCCTGATGTACATCAACTCCCCGGGTGGCTCGTTCACCGCCATGACGGCGATCTACGACACCATGCAGTACGTCCGTCCGGACATCTCCACGGTCTGCCTCGGCCAGGCCGCCTCGGCCGCCGCGGTCCTGCTGGCCGGTGGCACCGCGGGCAAGCGCATGGCGCTGCCGCACTCGCGGGTGCTGATCCACCAGCCGGCCACCGAGGGCGGCTACGGCCAGGGATCGGACATCGAGATCCAGGCCCGCGAGATCCTCCGGATGCGTACCCAGCTCGAGGAGATGATCTCTCGCCACTCCGGTCAGCCGGTCGACAAGGTCCGCAAGGACATCGACCGTGACAAGATCATGACGGCTGACGAGGCCAAGGAGTACGGCCTGGTCGACGTCGTCCTGGCCACCCGTAAGAAGAGCCTTCAGTCTGTCGGCGCCGGCAGCTGACGAAAAATCGCCCCGGGTCCGCTCAAATGCGGCGGCGAGGTGGTTGGATGGACTGCCTCGTGGCCGCTCAAGGGCGGCGGCGGGGCGGTGGGACTGAGCTGACAGGGGCCGGCCGGTGCACGCTAGACTGGCCGACCCCTGACACGCCCGTTTTGGGGGGTCGGAGAACCGCCCCTTTGCGGGTAACGTCGAGCATGCAGCCTCAGTTACGCGGTTCGGCAGACGATGGGATGGCAACGGGGCGTTACGCCCTCGACCTGGTTTCGGCGCGAGTCGGCCGATGAGCTCAAGGAGAACGTAGGTGGCACGGATCGGCGACGGCGGCGACCTACTGAAGTGCTCCTTCTGTGGGAAGTCCCAGAAGCAGGTCAAAAAGCTCATCGCGGGCCCCGGGGTGTACATCTGCGACGAGTGCATCGACCTGTGCAACGAGATCATCGAAGAGGAACTGGCCGAGACCGGCGAGGTGAAGTGGGAAGAGCTTCCCAAGCCGATGGAGATCTGCGCCTTCCTCGACAACTACGTGGTCGGGCAGGAACAGGCCAAGAAAGCCCTGTCGGTCGCCGTCTACAACCACTACAAGCGCATCCAGGCCGAGTCGAGCGGTGCCCCCGGCGGCGGTAGCGACGTCGAGGTGGCCAAGTCCAACATCATGCTCATCGGCCCCACCGGCTGCGGTAAGACTCACCTGGCGCAGACTCTGGCCCGCATGCTGAACGTGCCGTTCGCGATCGCCGACGCCACCGCGCTCACCGAGGCCGGCTACGTCGGCGAGGATGTGGAAAACATCCTGCTCAAGCTGATCCAGGCCGCCGACTACGACGTCAAGCGCGCCGAGCAGGGCATCATCTACATCGACGAGGTCGACAAGATCGCCCGTAAGAGCGAAAACCCGTCGATCACCCGCGACGTCTCGGGCGAGGGTGTCCAGCAGGCGCTGCTCAAGATCCTCGAGGGCACGGTCGCCAACGTTCCGCCCCAGGGCGGCCGTAAGCACCCCCACCAGGAATTCATCCAGATCGACACGACGAACGTGCTGTTCATCGTCGGCGGCGCCTTCGCCGGCCTCGACCGCATCATCGAGTCCCGCGTCGGCCACGGCGGCGTCGGCTTCGGCGCGCACCTCCGCTCGATCTCGGAACGCAACACCGACGACATCTTCAGCAAGGTCATGCCGGAAGACATGCTGAAGTTCGGCCTGATCCCCGAGTTCATCGGCCGCCTCCCGGTCATCACCACGGTGCGAAACCTCGACCGCGAGGCCCTGATCAAGATCCTGACCGAACCGCGCAACGCGTACGTGAAGCAGTACCAGCGCCTGTTCGAGCTGGACGGCGTCGAGCTGGAATTCGACTACGGCGCCCTGGAGGCCATCGCCGACCAGGCCATGCTCCGCGGCACGGGCGCCCGAGGCCTGCGCGCCATCATGGAAGAGGTTCTGCTCTCCGTGATGTACGAGGTCCCCAGCAACCCCGACGCCGCGCGAGTCGTCATCAACCGCGAGGTAGTCCTCGAAAACGTGAACCCCACGATCGTCCCGCGCGAGTTCGTCGGCCGCCGCCGCCGCGCGGACCGCGAGGAAAAGTCCGCCTGATCTCCACCGCTTCCGCGCCGCGCCGGGTCAGTTCCCGCCGCGGCGCGTTGCGTTTCCCGTACTCGATCCCTCTTGGCGCCGCCACGGGTTGAGACCCGCGCGGCGCTTCGCGCTATCTGTACCGAGCTCGTCGGCTCGAGTTCCGCGACTGACGCTCGCCGGATAGGCGGCGCATGCGGCCGCCGGGCGAGGTTCTTTTGTGCGCTCGGCCGGCCCGTCCTCCCGCTGCGGCCGCCGGGCGGGGTTCTTTTGTGCGCTTGGCCGGCCCGCCCTCCCGCGTGTGCCCGCCGACCGGGAGCCGCGCGCTTGTGGCCGACGGCCGCGTATCTGCCCGGGGCCGGGCGGTCGCGATGTGCGCATGGGTGGGTCGCCTTCATGGCGTGCGCTTGGTGCGGGAGCGAACGTAGGCTCCGAGGCATGCGCGTTGCGGTGTGTCAGCTGAACTCACGTGAGGATCGCGACCAGAACCTGCGGGTCGCGCGGGACCTGCTCGAGCGGGCGGCGGGGGCCGGTGCCGAGTTGGCCGTGCTCCCGGAGTATGTCGACTATCTCGGACCCGGCAAGACGGCCCCGAAGCCGGAATCGGCGGATGGCGAGTTCGCGCAGTTCTTCGGCCGCGCCGCGCGCGAGCTCGGGATCTGGGTGCACGCCGGCTCGTTCCACGAGAGCGGCCCCGACGACGAGCACACCTACAACACCTCGCTGGTGTTCTCGCCCCAGGGCGAGCTGACCGCGACCTACCGCAAGATTCACCTGTACGACGTGGAGATAGCCGGCCGCGTCTCGTATCAGGAGTCGCGCTCGGTCGCCCCCGGCGCCGAGACCGTGGTGGCCGAGATCGCCGGCGTCCCCGTAGGCCTGTCGATCTGCTACGACCTGCGTTTCCCCGAGCTGTATCGCCGCCTGGCGATCGCCGGCGCCCGGGTCCTGGTTGTCCCGGCCGCGTTCATGATGCACACGGGCCGCGACCACTGGGAGGTCCTCCTCCGGGCCCGGGCGATCGAGAACCAGTGCTACGTCATTGCCGCCGGCCAGATCGGCGACCACGAGCCCTCCCGCACCTGCTTCGGCCGCAGCATGGTCATCGACCCGTGGGGCACCGTCCTGGCCCAGGCCCCCGACGACATCACCATCGCCACCGCCGACCTCGACATGCCCCGGCTCGACAGGATCCGCGCCGAACTCCCCAGCCTCGCCAACCGCCGCCTCTGACCCCGCCGCCTGCGCCGCCCGCCGCCTGCGCCGCCCGCGCCGCGCGCTGCCTGTCCGCGCGCTGCCTGCCCGCCCGCGCCGCCCGCGCCGCGCGCTGCCTGTCCGCGCTGCCCGCCTGCGCTGCCCGTCCGCGCTGCCCGTCCGCGCGCTGCCTGTCCGCGCTGCCCGCCTGCGCTGCCCG
>NZ_KB903315.1 GCF_000379645.1 Paractinoplanes globisporus DSM 43857 | reverse complement strand
GCGATCCAGCGGAACACGTCGCGGCGGGCGTCGGCTTCGGACGTCCAGGTTTGGTGGTTGATCTGGAGTTCGCGTTTGAGGGTGGCGAAGAACGCTTCGGCCAGGGCGTTGTCGTAGCTGGTGCCGACCCGGCCCGTCGAGCGGCGGATCTGGTGCCGCTGGCAGGCTTGGGCGAATGCGTTGCTGGTGTACTGGGTGCCGCGGTCGGAGTGGAAGATCACCCCGGTGACCTGGCCGCTGCGGGCGGTCACGGCGGCGTCGAGGGCGTCGGTGATCAGGCTGGTGCGCAGATGGGTATTGATGGACCAGCCGATCAGGCGTCGGGAGGCGATGTCGATGACGGTGGCCAGGTACAGCCAGCCGCCGGCCACCGGCAGGTAGGTGATGTCGCCGCACCAGCGTTGATCCAGCCTGGTGGCGGTGAAGTCCCGGCGGATCAGGTCCGGCACGTCCGGCGCGTTGCTGCCGGGGATGGTGGTGCGCACCGTGCGGCGCTGATGGATCCCGATGATCGCGCGGCGGCGCATGACCCGCTCGACGCGTTTGTGGTTGACCAGCACGCCCTGCTCACGCAGTTCGCTGGTGACCCGCGGTGACCCGTAGGCGCCGCCGGACTGCTCGTGGGCCTGCCGGATCCGTACGGCGAGCTGGTCTTCGGCTGCCGCGCGGGCCTGCCGGGCGGGCTCCGTGTTCAGCCACCGGTAGTAACCGGAAGCCGAGACAGCCAGGATCTGACACAACCGCTTCACGCCGGGTTCGGCGCGGTGGGCGCAGATGAACCGCAAGCGGCTGGTCACCGATCCATCTCGTTGGCGAAATACGCGGCTGCCTTACGCAGGACCAGCTTCTCCTGCTGCAGTTCGGCGACCTGCGCCCGCAACCGGGCGATCTCCGCGTCCTTGTCCGCCGGCGTCGCCGGGCCGCTTGAACTCGGGTGTGAACCTCGATGGACGCCCCACCAGGGACACCCCTTCCTCTGGACATCAACGCCCAGTTTCAAGGTGTCCACACCTCCGGGGAAGATCAGAGATCACCCCACCCACCGCAAGAGAAGCGCGGAGGCATCTCCGAGCCGAGGCCGGGGTGTGGGGCGGAGCCCCACGGTCTTCACCCCACCCCGACCGACCACCGATCAGGCGAAATCACCCCCACAACCCGCTCCTGCCCCCGCGGATAAGCCCTCCCCGTGTACTTGACAGCGATCCGATCGATGATCTCCCACCCGGCATCCCCCGAGACCCACTCCGTGACATGCCCCCGAATGACGATCGGCTCATAAGGGTTGTCAGCCACCGTCAACGACAGCGCCACCCGAGGATCCCGCCGCAAACTGCGCGCCTTACGCGACTCCGGCCCGGTCAAAAAGACGATCTGCTCCCCCCGCGTATCCACCCACAACGGCACCGAATGCGGCCCACCATCAGGCAAGACGCTCGCGAGGTGAACCATCGGCGTGCCCTCAAGACTCTGCCGAACAACTGGGTCAAGCATCGTTCTCTCCCTCCGGGGTTCCTTGAGGAGACGCTAACACCCAGAGTTCCCTGAAGGAACCCTGCCGATTAAACTGGCCCCATGCAACGCACGAACTACAGCGAGATGGCCTGCTCGATCGCCCGGACCCTGGACGTGATCGGCGAGCCCTGGTCCCCGCTGATCCTGCGGGACGTCTCCGCCGGCTTCACCAGGTTCGAGCAGATCCAGGCCGACCTCGGCATCTCACGAAAGGTGCTCACCGAGCGCCTCAACCACCTGGTCGACCACGGCATCCTCGAAAGACGGCCCTACGACCGCCGGCCCCGCCACGAGTACGTCCTGACCGCAAAGGGCACCGAGCTCATCACCCTGCTCATGGTCATGGTCGCCTGGGGCGACAAATGGCTGGCCGGCGAGGCCGGCCCCCCGGTCCTCTACCGCCACCACGCCTGCCACGAGATCAGCCACGTCGAGCCGCACTGCTCCCACTGCGGCGAGCCGATGCGCCCGCAGGACGTGGACGTGCTGCCCGGCCCCGGCTCAGCCGTGCCGCCGGGGCTGGGAACGGCGGTCCCCGCCCGGTGACGGCGCGGCCGGCGGCAGCGTGAACCAGAAGGTGGCCCCTCGCCCGTCCTCTCCCTCCGCCCAGATCTCCCCGCCGTGCCGCTCGACCGCCCGATGCACCGTGGTCAGCCCGATTCCCGTGCCCGGAAACTCGTCCGCGCTGTGCAGCCGCGCGAACGGCCGGAACAACTCCCCGGCCTTCCCGGACGGAAATCCGGCCCCGTTGTCGCGCACGAAGAAGCGGTCCCCGGACCCGCCGATCTCGACGGCCGGCTCCTCCACCTTGGCCGTGAACTTGACCGCGTTGTTCACCAGGTTCTCCAGGATCACCCGGACCAGCCCCTCGTCCCCGTCCGCCGTCATGCCCTCCCGCACGACGAAGGTCACCTTCCGGGACGGGTCCCGCGCCTCCATCTCACCCACCACCTGCCACGCCATCGCGGTCAGGTCGAACGACGACCGCCGCAGCTGCCCGCGGCTGGCCCGGGCCAGGATGAGCAGCGACTCGACCAGATCGGCCATCCGGGCCGCCGCCGCCTGGATCCGGCTCAGCCGCCGCCGGGCCTCGGTGCTCAGCGGGTCGTCTTCGTCGTCGAGCATGTGCTCGGCGAAGCTGCTGATCACCTGCAGCGGCCCGCGCAGGTCGTGCGATACCGACCCGGAGAACGCCTCCAGCTCCCGGTTCCGCCACTCCAGCTCCTCGACGAGCGCCGCCCGCGTCTCCGCGAGCTGGCGGGCCGCGCGCTCCTCGGCCGCGTCCAGCTCGCGGCGCATCAGCTCCTCGCGGATCCGCCGGCTCTCGTCGTGCGACTGCTTGCGCCTGATCTGCGTACGGACATGGGCCCGTAGCGCCTCGGACCCGGCGCCGGACCGGACGTAGTCGTCCGCCCCCGCCGCCAGGCAGGCCAGCATGTCGTCGTCGTTCTCGCCGGTCATGACCACCGGTGTCTCGCCAATCACCGGTACGTCTTTGATCCGCCGGCAGGCGTCGCGGCCGAGGTCGCCGTCGAGCCCGAGGCCGAGCACGATGCAGTCGACCGGCCGCTCGGCGAGCAGGTCGAGCGCGTCGCCGGTCGACGCCACCGGCACCACGTCGTACCCGTCCGAGCGCAGCGCGTCGGCCAGCTCGTCCCGCCGCTCCCGGTCGGGGGTGAGCGCCAGCACCTTGCTCGGCCCGTGCAGGCTGCCGGTCACCTCGATCGGCAGCTGCTCGGCGCTCTGCCGCAGCACCGCGTTGAGCTTCGCCGGCACGATCGCGAGGTTCTGCTGCTTGCGGACGAACGCGTCGGCGCCGGCGTCGAGCATCTGCAGCTCGGTGGCGTAGTCGTCGGCCGCGGTCATCAGGATGCACGGGATGTCGCGCAGGGCCGGGTCGAGCCGTACGCGCCGGATCACCGTGGCGCCGTCGATGCCGGGCATCACCCCGTCCACGATGATCGCCTGCGGCCGGCGGTCGGCGGCCACCCGCAGGCCGTCCTCGCCGGACGGAGCGGTCAGCACCGCGAACCCCTCCGCCTCGAGCAGGTCGCGCAGCTGCTCGCGGAAGGTCATGCTGTCGTCGATCACCAGGATCGTGATGCGGTCCTCGGCCGGCCGCGGCGCCTCGCCGAGCAACTGCCGCACCCGGCCGACCACATAGCCGGCGTCGTACGGCTTGCCCACGTACTCGTCGGCGCCGGTGCGCAGCCCGGCGAGCCGGTCGGCCACCTCGTCCTCGGTGGACAGCAGCACCGTCACCACGCTCGTGCTGCCGGGCAGCCGGCGCAGCTCGGTGAGCAGCTCGAGGCCGTCCGCGTCGGGCAGCAGCACGTCCAGCACCGCCGCGTCGAAGCCGTCCGCGGCGAAGGCGGCCCGCGCCTCGGCGCCGGTCGCGCACAGCAGCGTGACGAAGCCGTCCGCCGTGAACGCGTCGTGCAGATCCATCCGCACGGTCAGGCTGTCGTCGACGATCAGCACTCGGCGGCTCACAGCCGGCTCCCGATCGGCTGGAGCTCGGCGAGCCGGGCCGCGATCCGGGCCGGGGGCAGCACGTAGCCGGCGGCCCCGAGCATCGCGGCCGCTCTCGGCATCCCGTACACGACGCAGCTCGCCTCGTCCTGCGCGAAGGTCACCGCGCCCCGGCCGCGCATCCGCAGCAGCCCCTCGGCGCCGTCGCGGCCCATGCCGGTGAGCAGGCAGCCGGCCGCGACCGCGCCGAACTCGGCGGCCACCGAGTCGAACAGCACGTCCACCGACGGCCGGCAGGAGTGCCGGGGCGGCGCGTCGCTCAGGCGCAGCACCCCGTCGCGGACGAGCAGGTGGCGATCGGGCGGCGCGAGCACGACCCGGCCGGACAGCGACTCGACCGGCGTCCAGTCCCGGGCGTAGCAGACGTCGCGCCCGGTCTGCCCGGCCAGCCAGTCGGAGAACGCCACCGCGAACGGCTCGCTGGCCGCGATGTGCTGCACGCACAGCACCGGCGGGCGGAACCCGAGCGGCAGGGTGCGCAACAGTTCGGTGAGGGCGCGCGGCCCCCCGGTGGAGGCGCCGATGGCCACCACCCGCAGCATGTCGCCCATCGGCCGGGGCGGCGGGAGATCCGGGGCGGGTTTGCGCCCGTCCAGCCGGGCCCGCGGGTGGGTGATCACCCGGATCCGCGACACCAGGCGTACGGCGGAGCACAGCCGGCGCCCCCAGTCCGCGTCGGTAGCGTCGCCACGCGGCTTCTCCAGCACGTCGACGGCGCCGGCCGCCAGCGCGTTGTAGGTGCTGAACAGCTCCTGCCGGTCGGCGGAGGAGACCACCAGGATCGGGGTCGGGTGCTCGGCCATGATGTGCTCGGTGGCGACCAGCCCGCTCATGGTCGGCAGCATCATGTCCATGGTCACGACGTCGGGCCGGAGCCGTCCGACCAGCTCGACGGCCTGGGGGCCGTCCGTCGCCTCTCCCACGACCAGCAGGTCAGGATCGGCGGCCAGCGACTCGCGCAGGTGACCGCGCATCGTCGCGGAGTCCTCCACGAGCAGGACGCGGATCATCAGAGGATCAGCCTCCGGATGTGCGCCAGCAGCTCCTCCTGGTTGAACTCGCCCTTCACCACGTACGCGGCGGCGCCCACGTCCTCGCCCCGGCGCCGGTCGTCGGCCGAGGAGCGGGAGCTGACCAGGATCGCGGGGATCGCGGCGAGGTCCGGGTCGTCCCGGGCGCGGCTGACGAACGCGAAGCCGTCCATTCCCGGCATGTCGATGTCGGTGAGGAACAGGCCGTAGTCGCGGGCGTGCGCCATCTCGAGGGCCTCCTCGGCCGAGGCGGCGAGGTCGACCTCGTACCCGGCCGACTCGAGGATGCTGCGCTCGAGCATCCGGGTGGTGAGCGAGTCGTCGACCACGAGGATGGGCCGGGGCGGCGCGGTCAGCTCGCTCGCCGGCGCGCTGCGGCCGGCGTTGATTCGGGCCGCGGCGACCAGGCCGTGCGGGTCGAGCACCAGGCGCGGGTTGCCGTCCAGGTCGATGGCGACGCCGCCGATCACCGGGGCGGCCGGGGCCAGGTCGGGCAGCGGGCGGGCGACCAGCGTGGTCGTGCCGGCCAGGCGGTCCACGCCGACCGCCACGGTCCGCTCGTCGGCGGTCAGCACCACCGCGACGCCGGGGTTGGCGTGGCCGTGGGCGGCCGGGGTCAGCGCCCGGGCCAGCGGCAGGAACGGGACGACCTGGCCCTCGTAGGCGAGCCGGCCGCTCGCGCTGGCGTCGGCGGCGTCGTCGAGCGCCAGCCGCACGCAGCGGCGCACCGCGTCCATCGGCATGGTCGCGACCGTGCCGCCCGCCTCCATGATCAGGCCGTTCATGCTCAGCAGGGTCAGCGGCACGGCGATCTCGACGGTCGCGCCCTGGCCCGGCCGATTGGTGATCGACACCGAGCCGTGCAGCTGGACCGCCACGTCCCGGGCCACGTCCATGCCGATGCCCCGGCCGGCGACCTCGGTGACCGTGCCCGACGTGCTGACCCCGCCGTGCAGCACGAGGTCGATCAGCTCCTGAGGATCGGGCTCGCGCCCGGCCGGGAGCAGTCCGCGGGCCGCGGCGATCCGGCGCAGCCCCGCCAGGTCGAAGCCGCGCCCGTCGTCCGTACACCGGAAATGGGCCCACCGGCCGCGACGCTCGACCTGCACGGTGATGGTCCCCTCGGCCGGCTTGCCGGCGGCCAGGCGCTGCTCCTCCGGCTCGATGCCGTGCACCACCGCGTTGCGCACGACGTGCAGGAACGCGCCGTTGACCTGGTTGAGCAGCTGCGGGCCCATCCGGGTCTCGGCGCCGCCGGAGACGAAACGGACGTGCTTGCCCTCGGCCTCGGCGGCGTCGTGCACGGCCCGGTGCAGGGCCGTGAAGATCGTGCCGGCGGCGACCAGGCGCAGGCTCTCGGCCCGGCCGCGCACCTCGTCGAGCTCGCGCTCGACCTGGTCGACCGCGTCCGTGAAGCGACGGCCGAGCCCGGCCAGGTCGGAGGCGAGGCGCTGGACGGTCGCACGGACGTCGACCGGCTCGCGGCCGGAGCGCAGCTGCTCGCCGAGCGTCTCGACGCCCCGGTGGATCCGCGCGAGGGTCCGGCGGCCGTCGCGCAGGGGTGCGATCCGGGCGTTGGCCTCGCCGATCGCGTCGAGCAGCTCGTCGAGATCGGCGGTCACGGATCGGGGGGCGGGCTCGTCGTCCTCGGCGGGAGTCTCGGCCGAATTCTCCGCGGGGCTCTCCAGGTCCCGTACGAATCGGGCGATCTCGTCGTTGAGGCGCAGCAGCTCCCGCATGTCGTCCGTCGGCAGGGCGGTCTCGTTCCCGCGGTGCGGGACCAGCACCTCCTCGATCGTGTGCGCCCGGTCGGCGATCTCGGTCTGCTTGACCACCCGGGCCGCGCCCTTGAGCGTGTGCGCGAACCGCAGCAGCCGCGCCACCAGGTCCGGCCCGGGCTGCTGGTCCAGGTCGAGGACCGCGGCACTGATCTGGTCGACCAGCTCGCGTGCCTCGATCCGGAAGTATCGCAGCGGGTCCCGGGCCTCGGCCATCTCAGTGCCGCCCGGTGCCGACCAGGTCGAGCAGGTCGCCCGAGAGGGTGCTCAGGTGCGCCGCGGTCTGTTTGGTCTGCACCGCGCTGGCCTCGGTCTCCCGGCTGGCCCGGGCCGTGTCCGAGGCCGCCGAGTTGACCTGCTCCACCGCCGTGGTCTGCTGTTTCGTGGACAGCTCGATCTCCCGGGTGGCGTCGCTGGTGGTCGCCACCAGCTGGGCGATGCGGCGGAACGAGTTGGTGGCGTCGTCGAACTGCCGGGAGCCGGCGTCGACCGCCTTCGCGCCGATCTCGGTGGCCATCACGGTGGTGTTCACCGCGCCGCGTACGTCGTCGATGAGCGTCCGGATCTCCTTGGCCGACCCGGCGGTGCGGTCGGCGAGCTTGCGGATCTCCTCCGCGACGACCGCGAACCGGCGCCCCCACTCGCCGGCGCCGCTCGCCTCGATGGTCGCGTTGATCGCCAGGATGTTCGTCTGCTCGGCCAGCTCCGAGACGAGGTCGACCACGCTCCCGATCTGCTGCGACTTCTCGCCCAGCGCCAGCATGTGCTGGACGATCTGGTCGACCTGGGCCCGGATCGCGTTGATCGAGGCGCGGGTCTGGTCGATGGTGGCGTCGCCGGTGCGGGCCGCCTCGGCCGTGTCCTCGGCGACCTTGGACACCCGCTGAGCGCTGTCCGCGATCTGCCGCGAGGTGATCAGCAGCTCGCTGATCGTCGTGGTGATCTCGTTCATCGCGCTGGCCTGGTCGCGGCCGCCGGTGGCCTGCTGGGCCGCGGCCGCCTCCAGCTCGGACGACGAGCTCTGGATGTGGCCGACCGCGGCGCCCACCTCGCGGCGCAGGTCGCGGCTGAGCCGCCAGGCGACTCCCGCCGCCGAGGCGACCAGCAGCCCGCCGAAGCCGACGATGAAGATCATCGCGACGGTGGCCCGGTCCGACGACTGCTTGCGGATGTCGTTGACGATCTTCTTGATCCGGTTGAGCAGGTTGGTTATCGCCGCCTGGACGGCCAGCCTCGTCGGCTTGACCTTGTCGTTCGAGAGCTGGGAGGTGCTGACGAGGCTCTTGATCTTCTGCCGCTTGGCGACCACCTCGTCGATCGCCGCGGCGTGCGCGGCCTCGGCGGTCGACACCGTGTCCAGCAGCTTGTCCGCCGTGTCGTCGTCAAGCGTCTCGCGCACCCGGATCACCTGGTCGAGGAACGCCCGGCGATCCTGGTTGGTCGTGTTGAGCCACTCGGCCGTGCCGGAGAGCAGGAAGGCGCGGTAGTCGCCGATCCGCTGCTCCATGAGGGCGTTCAGCGTCTGCGCCTCGATCAGGCTGGTCGACGCGGTGTGGACCACTTTGTCCTTGGTGGTCATCACATATCGCAGAGCCAGCACCGAGGTCGCCGTCATCAGCAGGGTCAGCACCAGGGTCAGGCCGAACCCGGCCGCGAGCTTGGCGCCGAATGTGCGTCCCGTCATCATCGCCTGGTCTCCTCGGTGACTTGGATGTGCCCCGCGAGCGCGTGCACGAGCGCCCGGGTCGCCGGCACGTCGACGATCAGGCGCGGCGCCCCGTCCAGCCGCACCATGCCGCGCAGGCAGCCCCGCTGACCCTCGGCCGGCTCCTCGTCCACGATCGCCTCGGCCTCCACCCGGACGTGCCCGTCCAGCTCGTGGAAGGCCAGCCCCAGGGGCGGCGCGCCGACCGCGAGAACCATCCACCGCGGCCGGTCCGGCCCGGGGTGCCCGAGCAGCGCGGACAGGTCGTAGACCGGGATCACGGTGCCGGCGAACCCGGCCAGCCCGAGCAGCGCGGCGAGGGGTCCGGGCAGGGGCGTGACCGGGCGATCGGGGTGCAGTCCGGCGGTCTGGGCCAGGCGCAGGGCGTACGGGCGGCCGCCGGCGTGCACGGCCAGCAGCTCGACGTGCTCCTCGTCGTGCCGGCGCACCGGCTCGGCGAACGAGCGGTCGAAGTCGAGGCGCAGCCGCGCGATCCGGTCGGCGACGCTCACGGTCATCGCCATGCCCCCTGCCGGCCGCAGGCCTCCAGCTCGGCGCGGCACAGTACGGTCAGCGCGATCCGCCCGAACCCGCCGCCGAAGAACAGGATCCGCATCTCGTCCTCGCCCGGGAGCCGGGCCAGCGCCCGCTCGAGCTCGGCGGCCGCGGTCCGCTCGTCGCCGTGCCGCCGGGCCAGCTGGGCCAGCCGCAGCCGGGGCAGCGCGAAGCCCGGGTCCAGGTACGCGGCCAGCCGGTACTGCCCGATCGCCGCCTCCACCTCCCCGGCGCCCTCGAGGCAGACCGCGTGCAGCTGGTGCGCGTCCGCGTTGAGTCCGTCCTCGTCGATGAGGCGCCGAGCGGTCTCGGTCGCCTCGCCCAGCCGGCCGGCCTGGGCCAGCAGCACGCCGCGCAACAGCCGGTCGCGGGGCCGCTCCGGCACCGGCGGGCGCTGGGTGAGCAGCGCGAGGGCGTCGGCGAACCGTTCCTCGCCGAGCAGCACGACGGCCTTGGTGTAGACCTCGTCGGCCGGCGGCGCCGGCTCCGCCCAGGCCCACGCCAGGGCCGGACGCTGGACCGGGGGAGGGGCGCCGGCCGGCGGGCGGCGGTAGTAGAAGGCGTGGTGGGTGTGGCGTAGCTCGAGGCCGGCCGGGTCGGCGCCGAGCGAGTCGGTGTGCCCGAGGAACAGGTAGCCGCCCGGGGCCAGCGCCGCCGCCATCCGGGACACCAGCGACGAGGCCACCCCCGGCGTGAGATACATCAGCAGGTTCCGGCAGAAGATGATGTCGTACTGGCTGGGCCGCCACAGCTCCTCGTCCGGGTCGGCCACGTTGTACTGCCGGAACTGGGTGATCCGCGTGACGTCCGCGTCCAGGCGGTACTCGGACCCGTCCGGGTGGAACCAGCGACGGCGTACGTCGTCGGGGGTCTCCCGCAGCGACCACGCCGAGTAGAGACCGGCGGTCGCCTGCTCGAGCATGACCGGGTTGACGTCCACCCCGAGCACGCTGATCAGCCAGCCGGAATGCGGCAGCGCCTCGCGCGCCGCGATCGCCAGGCTGTACGCCTCCTCGCCCGAGGCGCAGGCCACCGACAACATCCGCAGGGCCCGTTGCCCGGAGCGCGCCGCGATCCGCTCGGGCAGCGCCTCCTCGCGCAGCGCCCGGAACTGCTCGCGGTGCCGGAAGAAGTAGGTCTCGGTGATGCTCAGCCGCTCCACCAGCGCCGCCATCTCGTCGGCCCACGGCCGGACGGCCATCCGGTGCAGGTAATCGGTGAGGCTCATCCGCCGGTGCCGGGCCCGCTCGTCGAGCAGCGGCGCGAGCTGCGCGGCGTCCCGGTCGGTGAAGGTCCAGCCCAGGCGGCGGGCGAGCAGCTCGCGGAACCGGGTGATCTCGTCCTCGCCGGTCACGGCGCGCCCGCGGCCGCTGCCGCTTCCCACACCTCGTCGGGCACCGTGCGCATGCTCTGCAACAGCAGGAGCGGTTCGTCTTCCACGCTGCCCACTCCCGCGACCAGTCGGCTCGACGCGCCACCCAGCAGCGCCGGATGCCCGCCGGCGGCGTCGGTGTCGACCGCGTGGATGCCGAGCAGCTCGCCGGTGGCCAGCGCGACCGCGCCCCGCTCGGTGTGCACGGTGACGAACCGCTCCGGCTCGGCCGGTCCGCCGCCGAGCAGCCGGGACACGTCGATGACCGGGGTGGGGACGCCGCGCAGCACGCTGATGCCCCGCACGAACGCGGGCGTCCCGGCGAGCGGCAGCGTCTCCCTCGGCCGCATCGTCTCGACGACCTCGTCCAGCCGCAGCGCGCACAGCAGCGGCCCGGCACGGAAGACGAGAGCCGTCATGACGGCCTCGACCTCCGGCGCCTGTCCGTATTGCCGCACAAGCCCAGATTAGGCATTTTTCAGCCCTCAGAGGTACGGATCGAGGACAGCGCCTCTTTCCGCGGAGGGATGGACTGTACGCGTGGTTGAGCTGCGCTTCTTCACCGAGCTTCACCCGCCCGCCGAATCCGTGGTCGTCCGCGTCTCCTGGGACGGATGGGACAACGACCACCCCGGCGTCTTCACCGACGGCGACCGATGCCGACCGTCCTCACCGAGAACTCACGGGTGCAGCCTGCTCGGGCGGCCGCAGCGGCAGTACAAAGGCTAGGGCCGGTCGCGCAGCGGGCGGTAGTGGGCGTGGAACATCCGTTCGCCGAAGCGGCCCAGCACCAGGCCGCGCACGGCGGCCGGCAGGTTGCGGCTGCGGTCGCGGCGGTGCGTCTGCGCGCGTACCCAGTCGGTGCGGGGCCGCCGCCGCTGCTCGAAGGCGTGCAGCGCACCGGCGGTCGTGCCGCCCGCCGCGAGGCAGCCGGCCAGCACCAGCGCGTCCTCGACGGCCATGGCGGCGCCCTCGGCCATGTTCGGCGAGGTGGCGTGCGCGGCGTCGCCGACGAGCACGGTCCGGCCGCGCGACCACCGGGCGAGCGCCACCTCCTCGACCGGGGCCCGGTGCACGTCCGTGGCCCCGGCGAGCAGCGTGGCGGCCGGCTCGGCGAAGCCGTCGGCCGGGCCGTCGCAGTAGCAGTACACCTGCCCGCCGCCGATCGGGATGGTGAGGAACGCCGTCCGGTGGCCCACCATGAGCGACCATACCGGTCCCGACTCCGGGTACGAGGCGACGAACCGGCGCGCGTGCTGCCCCACCGGCCGGGCCACCGCCCCGGACCCGAAGATCATGTCCCGTACGGCGGAATGCACCCCGTCGGCGCCCACCACCAGGTCGTACCGCTCCTCGACGCCGTCGCCGAACGTGACCCGCGCGTCCGGCCCGGTCTCGGCGATCGCGGCCGGCGCCCGGCCCCAGCGGATCGGCGTCTCCTTGGCCCCGGCCAGCAGCACCTCGTGCAGGTCGGCCCGAGGCAGCGCCAGGCACGGACCCACCCCGCGCCACAGGTCGGCGGTCGCCAGGTCCATCAGCGGGCGGCCCCGGTGGTCGGCGATCCGCTGCCGCCGGATCTCCACCGCCCGGGCCCGCACCTGCTCGCCGAGCCCCAGATCGTCCAGGGCCCGCACCGCGTTCCCGGGCAGATAGATCCCGGCGCCCTCGGTGCGCGCGGCCGGCGACCGCTCGGCGATCTCGGCCTCGGCGCCCCAGGCCCGCAGCGCCCGGGCCACGGCCAAACCGGCTATCCCCGCTCCGACGATCAGAACTCTCACCCCGCCGACGCTAGGCAGCACCCCTTCGGGATTCCTTACCGGTTTCCTTCGCCCGGTCCACGGCGTCGCCGATCGGTGCGGCGGCGCCGGCCGCCCACTCGGTGGCGAACCCGGGGTCGCCCCGGCAGGACGCGATCAGGGCCGCGCGCCACGCCCGCAGGAACGGCATGTCGGCCGCGTCGACGTCGTGGCGGAGGGTCTCGGAGGCGGAGACGAGCCAGGCCGTACGCCCGGTCTCGCCGCGGGCCGCCTCGATCTCCGCGGCCAGCTGGAGGCAGATGGACAGGCCCCACCGGTGATCCAGGGTCTCGAAGCCGCCGATCGCCTCGGCCAGCGATTCGACGGCGGCCGGGCCCTCGCCGGTGCGCACCGCCGCGCCGCACCGGACGATCCGGATCCAGGCCAGGCCCTCCGGGTCGCCGGCCGCGCGCAGGTCGGGTTCGGCCTCCTCGCAGCGGGACACGGCCTCGGCGTACGCGTCCCGGGCGAGGGCCGTCGCGCCCAGGTACATCAGCGCGAAGCCGGCCAGCCCGCGGTCGCCGGCCGCGCGCGCCTGCCGCACCGACTCCTCGAGCACCGCGACCGCCCGGCCGTTGTCGCCGGCGTAGAAGGCGGCCAGGCCCGACGTGGTGAGGGCCCGGGCCACTCCGGCCGGGTCGCCGGCCTGGCGGCTCAGCGCCGCGGACTCCTCGGCGGCGGCCGCCCCCGCGTCGAGGTCGCCCTGGATGACGGCGAGGCCGGCGAGGCTGTCGAGGGCCCGCGCCCGCACCAGCGGCGGCACTCCCGGCTCGATCGCCAGAGCCCGGGTGAGCCACTCCCGCCCCTCCCGGTAGTGGCCGTGCCGGTCCCACAACGGGTAGAGCGAGCCGGCGAGCCGCACCGCCGTCGCCGCGTCGCCCCGCGCTATCGACCAGTCGAGCGCCGCCCGGATGTTGCCGTGCTCCCGTTCGAGACGCCGCAGCCAGGCCGGCTGCCGGCTGCCGCGCAAGGCGCGTCGCGCCGACGCGACCATGCCCAGGGTCTGCTCGGCGTGCCGGTCGCGCAGGCCGGGGGTCACGGCCCCGTGCTCGATCGCGTACGCCCGGAGCGTCTCCAGCAGCCGGTAGCGCTCGCCGTCCCTGGTGACCAGCGACTTGTCGACGAGGCCGGCCAGTGAGGCGGCCACCGGGGGATCACCGGCGTCGGCGCAGACGGCCTCGGCCGCCTCCAGCGTGAAGCCGCCCGCGAAGACGCCGAGCCGGTCGAACAGCCGCCGCGCCGGGTCGTCGAGCAGGTCGTAGCTCCAGTCGACCACGGCCCGCAGCGTGCGGTGGCGCGGCTCGGCGGTGCGGCTGCCCCGGCTGAGCAGCGCGAACCGGTCGTCGAGCCGGGCCGCGATCCGCTCGGCGCCGAGGGCGGGCACGGCCGCGGCGGCCAGCTCGATCGCGAGCGGCAGGCCGTCGAGGCGGCGGCAGATCTGGGCGAGGGCGGGGGCGGTCGCGTCGGTGAGGGCGAAGCCGGGCTGGACGGCGGCGGCCCGGTCGACCAGCAGCCGCACGGCGTCCGACCGGCCGGCCCCGGCCGCGGTGACCTCGCCGGCCGCGGGTGTGCCGAGCCCGCCGACCGGCCAGAGGCGCTCGGCGACGATGCCGAGGCGTTCCCGGCTGGTGGCGAGGATCCGCAGGCCCGGGCGGGCGCGCAGGAGCTGCTCGGCGAGCGCCGCGACCTCGTCGAGGACGTGCTCGCAGTTGTCGAGCAGCAGGAGGCCGGCGGTGTCGCGCGGCTCGCGCCCGCGCAGCGCGGCGCTCACGGCCGGGGCGACCAGCCCGGCGGCGGGCAGTGCGGCCAGCTCGACCAGCCAGGTGTCGCCCGGGAAGTCGGCGGCCACCTCGAGGGCGAGGCGGGTCTTCCCGGCGCCCCCGGGCCCGGTCAGCGTGACCAGCCGGCCGGCCCGCAGGCGCGCCCGCGTCTCGGCGAGATCCCGCTCGCGCCCGACGAAGCTCGTGAGGGCCTCGGCCGCGACCGGCCTCCCGCCCGCCTTACTGGCCGCCGGATGCGGGGCGAGCTTCGGATCGTGGCGGAGGATCTCCTCGTGCAGGGCGGCCAGGTCCGGGCCCGGGTCGACCCCCAGTTGGTCGGCCAGGGTCGCGCGGGCCTCCGCGAACTGCGCGAGGGCATCGCCCTGCCGGCCGGAGCGATAGAGCGCGAGCATCAACTGTGCCCGGAACCGCTCGCGCAGCGGATGCTCGGCGACCGCGGTGAGCAGGCCGGCGACGACCGCGCCGTGCCGCCCGGCCGCCAGTTCGGCCTCGAACCGGTCCTCGGTCGCCTGCGCCCGCAGCGCTTCCAGGCGCGCGGCCTCGACCCGGGCGAACGGCTCGTCCGCGAACTCGCCGAGCGCGGGACCGCGCCACCGGGACAGGGCGTCGGCCAGCAGTTCGCTCGCGGTGGCGAACTCCCGGGCGGCGAGCGCCCGGCTCCCGGCCGCGGCGAGCCGCGTGAACTCGCGGGAGTCGAGCTCGCCCTCGGCGACCGCGAGCCGGTAGCCGCCCTCGCCGGCGATCAGCCCGGCGTGCCGCTCCCCGCCCTCGCCGGCGATCAGCCCGGCGTGCCGCTCCCCGCCCCGGGCCGGTCGCAGCGCGGCGCGCAGCTCGCTGACGCGCACGTGGACCATCTCGGCCGCCCGCCGCGGCGGCTCGTCACCCCACAGCGCCTCGGCAAGCCGCCCGATGGGCACCGGTTGCCCGGCGTGCAATAGCAGGACAGCCAGCAGCCGGCGGTGCCGCGGTCCGCCCAGCGCAAGCGCGGCCCCGTCGTGCACCGCCCGCACCGACCCCAGGATCTGGAACTCCACGGCCTCCCCATCGGTGTGACGGTCGCGGCCCAGTCTGCCCGGATGGGGGCAATCACTCTGTCCGGAGGGCGACGACCGGGTCGAGGCGGCCGGCTCGCTGGGCCGGGATCACGCCGAAGATGATGCCGACCGCGGCCGACACGCCGAAGGCCAGGGCCAGGGACCACCAGGTGATGGCGGCGGGCACCGGGGTCAGGCGGTCGACCAGCACCGCCGCCGAGATGCCCAGGGCCATGCCGAGTACGCCGCCGATCGTGGTGAGCAGGACGGCCTCGAGCAGGAACTGAATGCCGATGTCTCGCGGGCGGGCGCCGACGGCCTTGCGGAGGCCTATCTCCTTGGTGCGCTCGCGGACCGACACCAGCATGATGTTGGAGACGCCGACCCCGCCGACGAGCAGGCTGATGCCGGCGATCGCGGCCAGCACCCCGGTCAGCACGCCCAGGATGTCGCCGAGGACGCCGAGGATCTGTTCCTGGGTCACGGCGCTGAAGTCGGTGTCGGGATGTCGCTTGACCAGGGTGGCGACCACCGAGGCGCCGAGCTGGTCGATCGTGTCGCGGTCGGGGGCACGGATCGCCAGGCCGTCGATGCGGTCGGTGCCGAGCAGGCGCTGGGCCGCGGTGACCGGGATGTGGACCTCGCTGTCCCGGTCCACGCCCAGGCTCTGCCCGAGCTGCTCGAAGGTGCCGATCACGCGGAAGCGGACGCCGCCGATGGTGATCTGCCGTCCGATCGGGTCGCGGTCGCCGAACAGCTGCCTGGCGATGCCCGCACCCAGCACCGCGACGCGGCGGCCGGTGGTCACGTCCGTACGCGTCAAATAGGTCCCGCGGTCGAGATGCCGGACGAAGACGCTCGGCGTGGTCTCGAGAACGCCCTGCATGCTGGCGAAGGCCGACCGTGACCCGGCCCGGATCGTCTCCCCGGAGCTGATCGTCACCGCCACCCGGGACCGGTCGCCGACCACCCGGGTGACCGCGTCCACATCGTCCATGGTCAGCGGGGACGAGGTGGGGGCGGCGCCGGGGTCGAGGCGGCCGGGCACGACGATGAGCAGGTTGGAGCCGAGGCCCTCGACCTGCTGCTCGATGAGGTGCTTGGTGCCGGTGCCGATCGAGACCAGCGCGACCACGGCGCCCACGCCGATGATCACGCCGAGCATGGTGAGCACGCTGCGCAGCCGGTTGGCCCGCAGCGCGTCGACGGCGACCCGCCACGCCTCCGCCAGTCTCATTCCGCCCCCTCCGCCGGCGAGGTGGCCTCCGCCTCCGCCGAGGGAGTGGCCGCCACGGCCGAGGTGTCCACGATCAGCCCGTCCCGCATGACGATCTGGCGGTGGGCGCGGGCCGCGACGTCCCGGTCGTGGGTGACCAGGACGACCGCCACCCCGTCCGCGTTCAGCGACTCGAGCAGGGCGAGCACCGAGTCGCCGGTGGCCGAGTCGAGGTTGCCGGTCGGCTCGTCGGCCAGCAGCACCGACGGCCCTGTCACCAGGGCCCGGGCGATCGCCACCCGCTGCTGCTCCCCGCCCGACATCTGGTTCGGCCGGTGGTCGAGGCGGTGCCCGAGCCCGACCCGCGTGAGCATCTCGGCCGCCCGCGCCCGCCGTTCCCGCCGGCCCACGCCGCGGTAGACCAGCGGCAGCGCCACGTTGTCCCGGGCTGTGGTGCGCGCGAGCAGGTGGAACGACTGGAAGACGAACCCGATCGTCTCGTTGCGCAGCCGGGCCATCTCGGCGGGGGACAGCGTCGACACGTCCCGCCCGCCGATCAGCAGCGTGCCGCTGGTGGGCCGGTCGAGCGCGCCGAGCAGGTGCATCAGCGTCGACTTGCCGGAGCCGGAGGTGCCGACGATGGCCAGGTAGTCGTCGGCCGCCACGGTCAGCGACACGCCGCGCAGCGCCTCGACCGAGACGCCGTCGAGCTGGTAGGTGCGGGTCACGTCGACCGCGACGATCGCGGGCCCGGTCATGAGACCTTGTCGCCGGCGTGCACCTGGTCGGCCCCGCCCACCACGACCTGCTGGCCGGCGGACAGGCCCGAGGTCACCTGCACCACGTCCTCGCCCTGCACGCCGAGCTTCACGGGCACTCGCTCGTACCGCCCGTCCCGCACCGCCCAGACCGTGTCCTGCCCGTCGGCGTTGACGATCGCCGAGGCGGGGACGGTCACCGTGCCGGCCGCCTGTCGCACCTGGAGCCGGACCACCGCGCTCATGCCCGGCCGGGGCGTGGGCGTGCCTCCGGTCAGGTCGAGCCGCACGCGGTAGGAGACGCCACCGCGGGCCGAGGTCGTGGGGAGCAGGTCGATGGCGCGCACGGCGGCCTGGTAGGTGACGCCGGTCGCCGCGTCGAGCTCGACGGTCGCCTTCACTCCGGGCTTGACCAGGAGAACGTCGGTCTCGTCCACCTCGGCGACAAGCCCGAGCCGGCTCACGTCGACGATCGTGACGATCGGGGTGCCGGCCGCGACGTAGGCGCCCTGCGGGACCGCCTCGTCGACGCCGGGCAACGCTGAACCGCCGGTCGCCGCCGGGGCCGTTCCAGACGAGAGGAGGTCGCTCAGCGATGACGTGCTTCCGCCGCCGGCGGCGGGCCCGCCCAGCTGCACGGTTCCGCTCACCGGCGCGCGCAAGGTGAGTGCGTCCACAGCCGCGTTCGCGAGGTCGTACGCCTGCTGGGCCTGAAGCCGCTGCGCGGCGGAGAGAGCACCGACCGCCTGCCCGAGCGAGGCCACCCCGCGCTGGACCGAGCGCAACGCCGCCGCGGCCGCGTCCGAGGCCGCCTCGTACTGCTTCTCGGCCGCGTCGACCTGCTTGAGCAGCACGGTGCGCACCCCGGGATCGGTGACCTTGGCGGCGGCCGCGCGGGCGTCGTCGAAGGCGGACGCGGCCTGCTTGTCGGTGCGCCGGCGGACGGCCGTGTAGCCGGAGAGGCTCACCGACGGCGTGCCGCCCTGCGCGGTCTGGTCGAGGGCCTTGGCGGCCGAGTCGCGGCGGGCCTCGAGCTCGGGCGAGTCGATGATCGCCACCACGTCGCCCTTGCGGACCTCGTCACCGGCCTCGACGCGCAGGTCGGCCAGGGTGCCGGCGGCCGGGGCGCTGAGCGTGGCGGCGGCCCGGGCGGTGACCGAGCCGGGCGCCTCGACGATCTCGTCGACCGTGCCGATCGACGCCGAGCCCACGGTCACACCGCTGTCGCCGCCGCCGCAGGAGGCCGCGGTGAGCGAGACCAGCGCGACGATCCCGAGCGCGAGAACGCCCGGCCGCAGCCGGGCGCGGGTCGGCCGGATCCGGGGTGGGGCTTCGCGGAGCACGGACGCCACTCTATGCCGGGCGTTGTCGATGATCTCTCCCGCGGCCGTCGGAGGTCCGACACCGCGGTGGACAAAACGGGCAAGCGGGTATCGGGGCTTGACCGTGCGCCTCACCCTGAGTGAACCGTCCCCCGGTCCCGGCCCGTATTCCCCCCGGCAACGCAACCGAAGGACGTGAGTGACAATGCAGCGAGCCGACGAACTGACCGTGGTGCACCACGACGACACCGTCAGCCGGTTCCTCGACGTGACCTACACGCTCGGCCGGGACGGCCTGCTCCTGATCACCGGCGACGGCAGCGAGCGCTACTTTCCCCGCCACGAGGTGCTGACGACGCACGCCCGGCGCGAGGCCGCATAACGGCACAAAAGAACGGCGCCCGGGTTGCAGGCCCGGGCGCCGCCGAAAACGCTGTCCGCGGATCAGGTACCCGGGCGACGCCCGAAGACCTTCACCGTCGAGCCGATCTTGCCGAGGCCGTAGTACGCCTTCGCGTCCTGCGGCAGCAGGTTGACGCAGCCGTGCGAACCGCGCCACTTGTCGTGGATGTAGGTGGTGGTCTGGTGGAATCCGCGCCCGCCGATGAAGCGCTGCCAGTACGGCAGCCAGACGTGGTACGGGTCCGACCACTCCTTCTTGGTCCGCTTGTTGATCCTGAAGGTGCCGGCCGGCGTGCGGTAGCCCTTCATCCCGGTACGGGTGACCGTCGGCTTGAGGTACACCTTGCCGCTCTTCATCACCCACGTGGTCTGGTGGGTGAGGTCGACGCAGAAGGTCAGCCCGGTCTTGCTCGCCTTGCAGGCCGCCGTGTTCGTCGACGCGAGCCGCTTGGCCACGTCGTACGTCGTCGGACCGGCCAGGCCCTGGGCCGGCTTGATGCCGAACCGGACCTGGAACTTCTTGATCGCCGCACAGTCGGCGGCGGACTGCTTGCCGTCGACGGTCACGGCGCCGTAGCCGCCGATCTTCTTGAGGTAACCCTCGACCTGCTTCTGGTACTTACCGGTGGCGCAGCCCGCGGCCGCCGCCTTCGTCACCACGGTGGTGGTCACGACCTTGGCCGCCGGAACGGCGGTACGCACCGCGGCTCCGGCGCCCGAAGGCGTCAGCGCCATGGCGCCGAGACCGCCGCCCACCAGGGTCGCCAAAGCGGCCCCGGCGAGGCGGGCGGTAACCCGTCTCACTCGCAACTTGGTCCTCCCCAGGACATGTGTTCGCACATCGAAGCACAACCACGCTCGCCGCGGTGTGTGGGGAACGACCGTGGCGCGAATCTGGGAGTGAAATCGGTTCGCGCCGGGGGGAGTTGAGAGTGATCAGGGGTGCAAATCAGGTCATCGGCGTGGCGAAGTCCTGAACCCAGTACGGAGTGTGATCACCGGCGATGGCGAGACCGACGCCCATCTGGTCCAGCCGGCAGTCCAGGATGTTCTCCCGGTGCTCCGGGCTGTGCATCCAGCCGTCGACCACCTCGTAGGCGCTGTCCACGCCACGGGCGATGTTCTCGCCGTACCGCTTCCAGCGGTAGCCGGCCTCGCTCACCCGGTCGCCCGCGCCGTCGCCGTTGCGCGACTCGTGCGCGAAGTAGTCGTGACGGGCCATGTCGTACGCGTGCTCGTTGGCCGCGTCGATGAGCCGGCGGTCCAGCGAGACGGCGTCGCAGCCGTGCCGGCGCCGGTTGAGGTTGATCAGCGCGAGCACCTGCTGCTGCACCGGCGCGTTCGGGCTGCTGGAGATGTCGGCCGCGGTGACGTCCTCCCGGGAGGCGGCCATCAGGCCGGACGTCGGGCGCTGCGGCGCGAAGCCGGGGGAGTCCGGGGCCGGCCGCTGAGCCGGTGCGGGGCGGCGGACGGGGGCCGGTCGCTGCGGGGCGGCCGCGGGCTTGGGGCGATCCGCGGGCTGCTGCTGGGCAGGTTGGGCCGGGTCGACCGGGGTCAGTGCTCCTGCGTCCGGGCCGGGCTTCTCCGCCGTACCGGAAATGTCGTCGCCGCCCACATCGGACCCGTCGCCGTCATCGTCACCGGCGATGGCGTCGCCAGACGCCGAGCCGTCTCCGTCCGCGCTGTCGTCGCTGTCGCCGAACTGGGACCAGCCGAACAGATCGGGCATCGTGAAGCCCGGCAGACCGGGCACGTCCGGCGTCTCCTCGGCGCCGGCGCTCGTGGCCGCGATGCCCCCCGTGAGCAACAGCGCCGACGCCGCCGCAGCGACAATCACCAGACGTTTCCTTCGCATACCGCGTCATCCCTGTCGATCGCCGGCGCCCGGCCTCTCCGCGGCGCCTCCATGCCAGGGGTCAACGTCACAAACCGGCCACGGTCACATGCCGGTCGCACAATCGCACAGACAAACCGGACAGTTCATTCCTTTGGGGTAAGCCCGCGAGGCTTATCTCCCGACCGCCCGGACGGTCCCGGCACGCCGATGACCGCCGCTACGGTCGCTCGGTGCGAAACCGTTACCTGGACCTCCTCCGAGCCGCGGCGATCGTCCGGGTGATCGTCTACCACCTCTTCGGCTGGCCATGGCTGTCGATCGTCCTCCCCGCGATGGGCGTCATGTTCGCGCTGGCCGGCTCGCTCACCGCGGCGTCGCTGGAGAAGCGCGGCGCCGGCCAGGTGGTCACCTCCCGGATGCGGCGGCTGCTGCCTCCACTGTGGCTGCTCGGGCTCGTCGCCGTGCCGGTCATGCTGGTCGCCGGCTGGCGGCAGGAGGCCGGCGGCGAGCATCCGTTCAGCCTGCCCCGCCTGCTGTTCTGGATCTTCCCGGTCGGTGACCCGCCGGGCAGCGACGCCGGCGTCGACGCGTGGGAGCCGCTCTGGTACATCCGCGCCTACCTCTGGTTCATCCTGCTTTCGCCATTCCTGTACGCCCTGTACCGGCGGATCGGGTGGGCCGCGGTGGCCCTGCCGCTGGCGCTGATCGCGGTGCTCGACGTGACCGGTTTCTCCCTGCCGGACACCGCCGACGCGGCGATGTGGGACTTCGCGACGTTCGGGGCGTGCTGGATCGCCGGCTTCGCCCACCGCGACGGCCGGCTGGCCCGCCTCTCGCCCTGGCTCGCGTACCCGATCGCGCTTCTGCTGGGAGCTGCCGCCCTCTACTGGTTGCACGGCCACCAGGGCGAGGACCCGTGGGACCTCAACGACGTCTCCGAGTCGCAGGCGCTGTGGTCGGTCGCGTTCGTGCTCGTGGCGCTGCGGTGGCAACCGCCGATGAACTGGCTGGGCCGGGTGCGGCCGCTGGACAAGCTGGTCACGCTGCTCAACGCCCGGGCGGTCACGGTCTATCTGTGGCACAACATCGCGATCGCCGCGGTGTGGCCGGTGCTGACCCTGGTCGCCCTCGACGACCTCGACGGCAAGCTCGGCGACGTCGTCGATCTGGCCGCGGCGCTGGTGCTCACGGTGGTCGCGCTGCTCTGCTTCGGCTGGGCCGAGGATCTGGCCGCGCGGCGCGCGCCGCGACTGTGGCCGACCGGCGGTCCGGCCCTGCGCCCGGAGGTTCTCCCCGATCGCGACCCCCGGCCGTCCTTCGCCGGGCCGCGGCCGGACGTGCGTTCCTACAGCGCGGCGGCGGCCATGACGCCGCGCCCGGGGCAGTGGCGGCCGGCGGTTGACCCGGCCGGCCCGCGGCCGGCTGTCGACCCGGCCGGCCCGCGGCCGGCGGTTGACCTGGCTGCGGGCCGCCACGCGGCGGTCGTCGACGACGAGCCGGAGACCGGCCGGGGTCTGCCGGTGGCCGGGCGCCGGAACTACCCGGTCGATCCGCCGCTGGAGGGAGAGGTGGTGGATCCCTGGTTCCGGCGCCCCGGATAGGCCGATTTAGCCCCGGGTTCGTGCCAATGCGGGCAATCCCCCCAGGAAACCCCGCAAGTGTCCGCATTGGATGGTCCGGCACGCGGCCGGTGACCGCCGGCCGCCTGACCGGAAGGACCTCATGAGCGATCCGAAGAACCACCGTCACCGCCGCTCCCGGCTGCTCGCCCGGGGCGCCGCCGCCGGCGTGCTCGTGGTCACCGCCGCGGGCGTGGGCGTCGCCCAAGCGGCCGCGAATCCGCCGCCGCTGTCGTTCGTGGCCGCCTCCGGTGCGGTCACGGCCGAGCGGTACGTCTTCGACGGCGAGGTGTGGCTCGACTTCGACCTGGGGCTGCACGTGATCGCGGGCAAGGACCCGTTCGAGATCTGGGCGCACCGCACCGGCTACGACCAGCCGGTCACGGCCGAGCAGACGGTCGTGCAGAACGGCAAGAAGAAGAAGGTGGCGCTGCCCGCGGGCACGGTCACCGACTTCAGCGGCCTCAAGGACTTCGTGTCGATCACCATCGCCGACCGGTCCGGCGCGGTCGTGAAGCAGTACACGACGTCGTTCTGCGGCAACTCGTGGGGGTCGGCGCGCACCCGGCCGGACGCGCCCGCGACCACGCCGTACCCGACCCAGTGCGGGAACTACAACCCGTTCACGCTCGGGGCGGTCTGGGGTGTCCAGGCCGGGTGGGACTCGGCCGTGCCCGCGTACGACGGGGACTCGTTCGACCTCGCGCCGGGAAGCTATGCGGCGACGGCGACGGTGAACCCGCGCTACCAGCAGCTCTTCGGGATCCCGGCCTCGCAGTCGACGGTCCACGTGGCGGTCACGGTCGAAGACGCGGATCTCGGCAAATCCTCTGCCTCGGCCTCACTCAAGGATCATGAGGGCCAGCAGGTCTCCGAGTACGTGCCCTCGCTGCGTGCCCCGGCCAAGCGCCCGGCCACCACGCTCAAGGCCGCGCCCAAGACCGGCCCCCGCCCCGACCTGCGCTCCCTGCCGGCCTGGGGGATCTCGCTGTCCCAGGAAGCGGACGGCAAGTGGTACGTGAACTTCGGCGCGACGGTCTGGAACGCCGGCACGTCCCCGCTGCTGGTCGACGGGTTCCGCCGGTCCGGCACCGACCTGATGGACGCCTACCAGTACTTCTTCGACGCCAAGGGCAACCAGGTCGGCTCCCAGCAGGCCGGAACCATGGAGTGGGACGACCGGGTCGGGCACAAGCACTGGCACTTCACCGACTTCGCCCAGTACAACCTGCTCGACTCGACCCAGAAGCTCGCGGTGCGCAGCGGCAAGGAGGCGTTCTGCCTGGCCAACACGGATGCCGTCGACTACACGATCCCGAACGCGAAGTGGCGGCCGGAGAACACCGACCTGTCCACCTCCTGCGGGGCGAACACGGTCGTCGCGGTGCGTGAGGTGCTCGACATCGGCAACGGCGACACCTACACCCAGGACCGGCCCGGCCAGTCGTTCGAGATCACCGACCTGCCGAACGGCACCTACTACATCCAGGTCATGGCGAACCCGGCCAAGAAGCTCGCCGAGACGAACACCGCCAACAACACGGCGCTGCGCCAGATCATCCTGGGCGGCACCCCCGCCGAGCGCACCCTGACCGTCCCGCCCGTGAGCGGGATCGCAGGCTGATAGTCGGCTGATTGTCGTACCCCCGGAGTAAGAAGGTGAGCGGGGGCATCAGAAGGGGTGCTCCCGCTTACCGCTCGTTACCGACACACGAGACTCTGGGGACATGAGACGGCCTGAGCTGCCCGCGCCACTGCTGGTGCTGGCGTCGATCACCTCCGTGCAGTTCGGCAGCGCCGTGGCGAAGACTCTCTTCGACGACCTCGGCGCCGCCGGCATCACCCTGCTGCGCCTGGCCATCGCGGCCGTTGTGATCGCGATCTTCACCCGGCCGCGGCTGCGCGACTGGTCCGGCGCCGCCTGGCGGGCCGCCGCGGTCCTGGGCGCCGTCATGGCGGGTATGAACCTCGTCTTCTACTTCTCGCTGCGCACGGTCCCGCTCGGCATCGCCGTGACCGTCGAGTTCCTCGGCCCGCTGCTGCTCTCGCTCGTGCAGACCCGCAGGGTGATCGACGTGCTCTGGGCGGTGCTCGCCGCCGGCGGCGTGGTGCTGCTCGGCTCGGCCAACGGCGGCTCCGCCCCGCTCTCCGGGCTCCTGCTCGCGTTCCTCGCCGGCCTCTGCTGGGCGGGGTACATCGTGTTCAGCGCCAAGCTGGGCGGACTGGTCCCCGGCACCGGCGGCCTCGCCGTCTCGTTGGCGGTTGCCTCACTAGTGGTTCTCCCGTTCGGCGCGTCCGGCGCGAGCGCCGTGTTCGACAAGCCGACCTTGCTGATCGGCGCCACGGCCGTGGCGCTGCTCTCCTCGGTCTTCGCCTACGGCCTCGAGATCAACGCGCTTCGCCGCATCCCGACGAGGGTCTTCGGAATCCTCATGAGCCTGGAGCCGGCCGCCGCCGCGATCGCCGGGCTGCTCCTGCTCGGCCAGCGCCTGACCGCCCTCGAGGTGGTCGCCCTGGCCCTGGTGATGGTGGCCAGCCTGGGCGTCACGATGGCCGGCCAGCGGCGTAAGGAACCTCTCCCGGAGCCCGTCGCCGAGCCCGTCTGAAACGCTCAGAAGCTTGCCGCTTCAACCGAATGTCTAACCGACACGAGGAGGCGGCAAGTGCCATTTCAGCTGCGCGACGAGGCGGGCGCGTCCCGGTCCGTGGCGTACCTGCTGATGGGCGCCGGGCCGTTCATGCTCGTGACCGGCGTGATCCTGCCGGAGAAACGGACCATCGGCGGCGTCCTCACGTTCGTGACGCTGACGTTCCTGCTCTGCGGCGCCGGCGCGCTGTGCCGCTGGCGGCCCGAGAAGGTCCCGTCCGTCTTCTGGCTGATCGCCCCGTTCTTCGGCATCGGCATGGTCACCGTGCTGAACCTGGCCACCCGTGACGCCAGCACCGGGGCGCAGCTGTTCTACCTGTGGCCGGTGCTCTATGCCGCGAACTTCCTGAGTCGCGTGGTCAACTACCTGACCGTCGCGCTCGTCTCGGCCGGCAACGCCGCGGTCGTGTTCCCGCTTCTCGGCGCCAACCGGGGCGTCTCCGACTGGGCATCGCTCACGGTCGCGATGCTGCTTACCACGGTGGTCGTCTGGTCACTCCGGGGCCGTAACGAACGGTTGCGGGAGGTGCTCGAGACCCAGGCGTACGCGGATCCGCTCACCGGCGTCGCCAACCGCCGCTCGTTCGACGGCGAGCTGGCCCGCGCGGTCGAGAAGTCCCATCGCACCGGCGAACCGGTCGCCCTGATGACCCTGGACATCGACTACTTCAAGAAGATCAACGACTCCTGGGGACACGGCATCGGCGACCAGGCGCTGCAGGTGGTCGCCAACGCGCTGCGCGAGGTCGCCGCCGGCCGCGACGACGTGGTCGGCCGCCTGGGCGGCGACGAGTTCGTGATGCTCATGCGCACCGACCGCCTGGGCGCCCGCCGCGCCGCCGACGACCTGCGCACCGTGGTGACCGAGACCGGCGGCAGCCTGCCCTGCGGCCCGCCCGGCCTGAGCATCGGCATCGCCGTCCTGCCCGACCACGCCGGCACGGCGGTGGAGCTGGGAGCGGCCTCCGACGCCGCGCTCTACGAGGCGAAGGAGGGCGGCCGCGGCCGCACCGCGATGGCCCACCCACCGTCGCCGAGGCACAACGTCGACCAGCTGCCGTCCCCGTCCGTCACCGGGGCTTGACGATCCGCTGCTCCGCCGTGGTCTCGTCGAACGCGTCGTTCTGCGTCTTCTGGGCGGGTTTCGGGCTCGGGGTCGGGTTGATCTCCGCGAGCTCCCGCGGATAGGGCCCCCACCCGTCCCGCAGCACGTGGATGTACACGGCCTCGAGACAGACCCCGATCCGCTCGGCCAGCTCCTGATCGTCCGGCCGCCCCAGCCGGACCGCCCGCGCGAAGTGATCGAGCGCCTCCATGTGCCGCCCCTGATCGAAGCAGCACCGCCCCGCGTTCTCGTGCACCACGCTGCGCAGCGTCTCCGGCACCCGGGCCGAGGCCGCCCGCACGAACAGCCGGTCCGCCTCCTGGAAGTCCCCCCGCAGCCGCAGGATGTGCGCCAGCTCCGCCTGCGCGATCACCATCGACTGCACGTCCCGCGCCGACTCGGCGTGCGCCAGCGCCAACCGGCTGGCCGCCGCCGCCATCCCCAGCTCCCCCAGGAGCCGGTAGACCTCGGCCCGTACGCTGAGCAAGCCAGCCTTGGCCACGTTGTCGACCTCGTCGGCGAGCGGCCCGTCCAGCCGTTCTCCCAGCACCCGCAGGGCTTCCTTGTCGTCCACGACCTCCCGCAGCGTGCCACCGTCGAGCCGCCACCGAATGGCCTCGAGATCGCTGGCCGACAACGCCGCCGGCGGTTTCTTGGGCTGCTCGGCGTCCTTGTCATAAACCGGATCGGGCCCCGGCACGAGCGCGAGCGCCGCCATCCGCTCGGCGACCTCGGCCTTCACCGTGGCCGCGTCCGGCGCGCCGCTCCGCCGCCCGGTTGCCTCGGTGGTCGTCCCGCTCGCCGAGTCATCGCTGGTCGGCTCGGCGTCGGCACCCGGCTCCGGCCGTTTCCCGTCGTCGTCCGCGGACGGCTCGGCCTCGATCGCCACCCCGTTGAGCAGTCCCGCGAGGTCCAGGTCGATAACCAGCCCGTCCCCGCCACCGGCGTCGGAATCATCGCCGGCGCCGGCGGCAGAGTCCTCAGCGGCCTCGGCGTCAGCTTCCTTGGGCCCGGTGAACCACATCCCCTTGAAGTTGGAGTCCGCGGGCCGCCGAGGCTCCTGATCCGGCCCCGACACGACCAGCCGCCCGATCGGCCGCAGGTTGTGCAGCGTCCCGTCCGCATCCATGTAGGGCGCGGCGTGCGCTCCCCGCCGCCCATCGGCCTGCGCCCCAGCGTCCTCGCGACCGCCCTCCGCGGCCCCTTCCGGCGCACCGTGCCGCCCAGCTCGTTCTCCGGCCTGCTGCCCATCGCCCGGCGGTCGCTGCGTCGGCACCCCAACGGCCCCAGCCTGCGGCTGCCCCGCCTGCGTTCCCACCGCCGGCGAGACCGGCCGTTCGGGCGCGACCTGCTGTCCAGGCGCGGTCTGTTGTCCGGGTGCGACGTGTTGTCCGGGTGCGGTCTGTTGTCCGGGTGCGGGCTGTTGTCCGGGTGCGGGCTGTTGTCCGGGTGCGGGCTGTTGTCCGGGTGCGGGCTGTTGTCCGGGTGCGACGTGCTGCGCCGGCGCGGGCTGCTGCGCGGGCCCGGTGAACTGCTGCGGTGCGGCCTGACCCGGCGGCATCCCATGCCGCGGGCCGCCATCCGGCCGCGGGGCGGGCTGCGGCGGCACGACCGGTTGCGGCGGCCGAGCGCCCGACGGCGCGCTGACCGGCGCGGACGCGAGCGAAGTAGGCCTGGTTCCGGGCGCTTGCGGCATCGCCGTCTGGCCCGGCTGCGGCGCGGCCTGCGCCGGAGGTGTGGGTGTCGCCTGTGTGGGTGCGGCCTGGCCTGGTGCCGGATGGGCGGAAGCAGCTGGTGCCGGTGCCGGATGCGTGGGTGCGGCCTGCGAGGGCGACGGATGCCCAGACCCGGCCTGCGCGGGTGCCGGGTTTACGGGCGTCGGCGGCGCCGGCCAGAGGCCAGGTGTCTGCCCGCCGGCGATCGGCGACGCCGGGATTGGACCGCTCGGTTGCCCGGTCGCGGTGGCCGGCCCACGTCCCGCCCGCGGCATGTCCGCCGGAAGGGGCGGCCGTGCAGCGGCGGGCGAGACAGGGGCGCTGTCCGGCCGCCTGGTCTGCTGTCCCGGGAGATAGGGGACCACCGGCGGAGACGCGGCCCCCGGCGCCGTCGGCTGAGCGGGCGCTTGCGCGGCGGCGGCCGGTGGCATCCCGGCGGGCTGGTTCGGCTGCCCCGGAACGACCGGTCGGCCCGGCTGCGCCGCACCCGGCGGCACCGCGCCATACGGGTGTGCCGCTGCCGGAGGGACGGATGCGGGCGGCATCGCCCCACGCGGGACGGCACCGAGCCGCGCCGCCGCCGGTGGCACCGATGCGGGTGGCGTCGCCGCGGGTGGGACGGCACCGGGCCGCGCTGCGGCGGGCGGGACCGATGCGGGTGGCATCGCGCCGGGCGGGACGGCACCAGGCTGTGTCGTGCCGGGTGTCGGCGCCGGGTAGGGCTGGCCGGCCTGGACCGGGCCGGGGCTGACGGGACGGTTTGGGTCGATGCCGGGGCGGGGGAGGTCCGGGGACATCGGGCGGGACAGGCCGCTGATCGGCTCGGCCGCCGGGGGCGCCTCGTCGGGGACCATCGACCACGGGTCGTTGCCGTCGCCGAGCATGACGTGGGCGGTTCGCGGGCTGCGGCGGGAGCGCGGCTGGCCGTCGGGGTAGGGCGCGCCGAGCCGCGAGTTGGTGTCCGCCGGCGAGCCCTGTTCCGGCGTTCCCAGGCGGCTGCCGGTGTCGGCGGGCGAGCCGGGATGGGGGACGCCGAGGCGGGTCCCCGTGTCGGCCGGCGAGCTGGGCTGGGGCGCGCGGAGCCGGGAGCCGGTGTCGGCGGGGGAGCCGGGCTGGGGCGCGCGGAGTCGGGAGCCCGTGTCGGCCGGTGAGCCGGGCTGAGGAACGCCCAGGCGGGTGCCGGTCTCCGACGGCAAGCCAGCAGGTGCGGGGCGGTGTTGGGCGGCCGGGTCCAGGTGGTCGGGGCGGCGGGTGGGCGGGGCCTGCTGGCCGGCCGCGGCCGGGGCCACCGGCGGTGGGGTGGTGGCGGGGGCCGGCGTGGTCGGGGTCGGGGTCGGGGTGACCGGCGGCGGAGTGACCACGCGTGCGGCGGGGGTGGCCGGGTTGGATCCGACCACGCGGGGCGTGGCGGTGGGCTCGGCCTTCTTGACTACGCGTGGGAGCGGCGGGGGCTCCTCGCGGCCGATCACTCGCGGCTGGGTGGGCTGCGGTGCCTTGCTGATGACGCGCGGGCCGTCGCCGTCCAGGCGGTCGTCGGTCTCCTCGTCGGGACGCGCCTGGTCGGCACGACGGCGCGCGTCCTCGAACTCGTCGCCGGGCTGCGCCGGCCGCGCGTCGGCCGCCGCGGGGCGTGCATCGGCGGCTGGGCGTGCACCAGCCGCGGGGCGCGCGTCGACAGGCGGGCGCGCGTCGACAGGCGGGCGGGCGCCGGCCGCGGGCCGGGCGTCGGCGGGCGGGCGGGCGCCGGCCGGCTGGTCCGGCTGTGGGCGGGTGGGGGCGCGGTGGTCGGTGAGGTCGGCGGTGGGTGTGGCCTCGACCGGCTCGTCGGTCCAGGTGGCCTCGCCCTCGATGTCCCACGAGGTGACGCGTTCGGGCTTGTCTTCCCAGCTGGAGTTGTCGGCCCAGGCGACCTCGGACGAGCGCTCCCCGGACCACGCCCCGTCGCGGGCGCGGGGGTCGTCCTCGGACCAGCCGGTTCCGCCGACGGGGCGGTAGCCCTGGTCGTAGTCGCCGGCCGCGGTGAGCGGGGGCGTGCCGGGGCGGCGGGCGCGGTCGTCGGTGGGGGCGCCGCGGCGGGGCGTGCCGGGCTGGTCGTGCTCGGGCTCGCCGCGGTAGCCACCCCGGGCGGCCGCTTCGTCGCCCTCGGCGGGGTCCCAGAAGGCGGTGCGCTCGCCCATCCGGCCGGCCGGGCGGCGGCGCTGGTCGGGGGTGTCGGCCCAGGCGGCGGGCTCGCCGCGGCGGGTGCGCGGGTCGCCGACCGGGCGCTGCAGGCGGGACTCGGTGCTCTCCAGCTCGTCGGGGGCGCGCCGGCCGCGTGGGTCGGCGCCGGCCGGGCGGCGCAGGCGCGAGTCGGTGATGTCGAGCTCGGCGTCGATCGGGCGGCGCCCGCGTGCGGCGTCGCGTCCGTCGGCGCGGGAGCCGCGCCGGCCTCGGCGCTCCGGGTCGTCGTCGCGGCGCTGGCCTTCGCCTTCGGCCCAGCGGGAGTCTCCGTCGCCGGCCCAGCGCCGGACTTCCTGGTCGCGGCCGTCGCCGGCGCGGCGTTGACCGTCCGCGTCGCCGGACCAGCGGCGGCCACCGGCCGTCAGGGCCTCGTCGTCGGACCAGCCTTCGCGCCGGCCGCCGCGCTCGGAGTATCCGTCCGCGGCGAAGCGACGATCGCCGCGCTCCGGGCCGTCGGCGGCGAAGCGGCGATCGTCACGCTCCGGGCCGTCGGACCGGCGGCGGCCGGGCTGCTCCGGGCCGGGGCGGCGGTAGAGATCCATCGGATCGTCCGCGCGCGGCTCGGGAACGCGGGCCCGTCCGCTGGCGGCCGGTTCGGCATCGCGCCGTCCGGGCTGTTCGGCCGGGCCTCCACGTCCCGGCCGTCCACCCCGCGGGTCGGCGCCGCGCTGCAGGTCCTCGGGCACGACCTGGGCGACCCGGGGGCCGCGACCGGCCTGTCCGCCCCGGGGCGCGGGGCCGCGGCCCGCCACTCGTGGGTCGGCATCCGGGCGCCCGCCGTCGCGCTGATCGTTGCCGCGCTCCGGCGGAGCGACCCGAGCCGCCATGTCCCGCCCGGGCTGACCACCGCGCGGATCAACACCCCGCGAATCGGCAATACGCGGGTCGGCGGCCCGGTCCACACGCGGGTCCGGAGCGGGCTGCCCACCGGACCGGCGGCCCTTCTTACCCGAGCCCGAGCCCGACCCGGCGCCCGGAGCGGACGCGGGCCCCGGAGCGGCGCCAGGACCGGACCCCGTGCGCGGGTCGGCCTGCGCCGGCGCGGCGGAAGCCTCCTGGGCGTGCTTGTTGCGGCGCAGCCACCCCTTGCGGGCCGGTTTCGCCGGCTCCTCGGGCGTGCCCACCCGGGTGGTCGTCTGCGGGCCGTGCCCGTACGCCTCGAGGTCGCGATGGTCGAACGGCTCGTCGATGTCGTCGGGGAAGTCGCCGAACCGGTCGTCGCGCCGCATCGGGCCCGTACTGCTGATCGGGTAGTCGGGCGCGTCGAAGTCGGTGGCGAGCTCGGGCCGGTTGAGGTCGACGTCCTTGAGGTCGCCGGCCAGGTTGGGCACCGACGTGTCGACGGGGGAGAAGTCGGGGTCGTCGAGCCAGCTGGGCCGCTGCCCGTCGAAGGCGCGGGCCGGCGTTGCCGGATTGTTACCCGCGGCGCGGCGCTGCCGGCGTTCCGCCAGCTCGTCGACCGGACCGTCGCCGGAGGGGCGCCGGGTGGGGATTACCGGGTCGGGGCCGGACCGCTTCGTGTATTGGCGTTCTTGAACGACTGCCGAATTCGGCATGATGGAATACTCAGAGTATTCGTCGTCCCAGTATTCGTCGTCCTCGAAGCTCATGCGGCGGCCCCGTGGGAGGGCAGGCGGCGACCGGGGGTCGTTCCCTCACCCCTGTGCCGCATCGTGCCCCCCGCTCTCCCCAAGACGGACCTCCCTCCGGCCCGGATGGATTCCCCCCTCCATCCGGCGGATGTGGAAGGTTAACCACGCTTTTGCGACGTGCGCCAGCACCCTCGTGAGCGCGTCACCGGGCCGCGTGGCCGCGTGGTGACCGAGAGTCGGCGCGGCCGTCGCACGGGCCGCGTGTGTTTCCTCGCGGCAGAGTACGCAACGCCCGCACGAACAGTTCAAACGCTCGGATGATCCGTGCCGGGCGCGGGCCGGAATTGACGCCACGTCACGGCGTGCCGAAATGGCGACTTAAGAAACTCTTAAACTCGTTTTGAGGAATCCCACGAATTGATGACGGCCCTCCGCGGGTGAAGATCTGGTTACCGGAGGGTGGCGAACACCACTCTCGCTTCTTGCGGATCAAGGTGCTAGGGGATGTCACGGTGGATGAGCGCCCGGGACACCGAGGTCCCAGGGCTCCGGACCGAACGACACCGACGCGAAAGGATGCGGTATGCCGCGCCTCGACCTCGGCGCCGTACGCGCCACCTGGCGGGCGGCCACACGCCGCCTCGACCTTTGGACTCTGGAGACCCTCAATCCCCCGGCCGGTGGTCGCCGCCCCCGTAATTAGCGGCCACCCTCGCGCCACACCCCAGGACCGCTCACACGGCTTGCCCCCCATGCCCGTGTGAGGTCATGGCGGCGCGAACCGGGAGAGGAACGGCGGCGGGGTGCACACCGCCGCCGTTTCGCACCGGACGCAAGAGCAAGAAACCTCAGCCGAGGCGACCGTCCGACGTGAACGGTCCGACCTTGGTCGGCAACACCAGCCCGGCCGCCGACAGCGCCCTGAGCAGCGACACCAGCTCATCGCGCCGCAGCGCGCCGGGCGTTTCCGGTTCCCGGTGCGGAATCTCGAGCGCCCGCGCGGCCTCGGTCGCACGCACCGCGATCGCGGCCTCCACCGCCCACAACCGGTGCGCGCGCATGGCGACCGCCGCCGACGCGGTGAGCGATCCGTGCAGCCGCAGCAGCCGGCGCAGGTCGGCCGCGAGCTGTTCGATGGGCGGCCCGATCGGCTGCGGGGGTTTCGGCCGGTGCGCGTCCCAGTACCCGGTGGCGGCCACCCAGCATCGCGGGGCATAGACGATCGCCGCGCCGAGCAGCGTGGGCGTGGCCACGATCAGAACGAGTTTCCCCACATCCCAGAACGTCACGAGAAGCTCCTCGCGGCCGGAGAGTACCGACCGACCCTTCGACCATCCGCCTGCCCAGGAACCGCGTCAAGCGGATTGCGCGCTCGTAGCGCCAAGCGGGAGGACGGTGACGGTCAGCGGACGCGCCCGCGCGGGACCAGCCGGGTCAGCGGCATCGCCGGCGCCGGCATCGGCGGCCCGTCGTACCCGTGCACCTCGCCGAACCGGGGCGTGTGCGATTCCCAGTCGAGGCGCATCTGGACGATCTCGTCGTGCTCGCGGGCGACGAAGTTCCACCACATCACCAAGCGCTCGGAGAACGGCTCCCCGCCCAGCAGCAGCACCTTGGACGGCGACGAGGTGGCCAGGCGCAGCGATGGACGCCCGGAGCCGAGGTAGAGCAGCGGTCCGGGCTTGAGGGTCGCGTCGTCCACCGTGGCCGCACCGTCCAGCGCCAGTACCGCGTACTCGAAATCGGATTTGAGCGGCACTGTGGCCGACGCCCCGGCAGCGAGGGTGAGCTCGGCACCGACCAGGGGCGTGTGGGTCCGCGCGGGTGACGTCGCGTCAGCCAGCGTGCCCATGAGGACGGTCGCGGTGACGTCGCCGAAGGCGACCACCGGCAGATCAGAGTGGTGGGCAAAGGCCGGGGGCATGTCCCGGTCCGCGTGCGGCAGAGCAACCCACAGTTGTACGCCGTGCAGCACCGGCGAATGCGTCCCGGGCGTCTCCTCCGCGTGCGAGATGCCCCGGCCCGCGGTCATCAGGTTGAGCTGCCCCGGCCGGATCTCCTGAAGGTTGCCGAGGCTGTCGCGGTGCAGCACCTCGCCCGCGACCAGCCAGGTCACCGTCTGCAGCCCGGTGTGCGGGTGCGGACCGACCCGCATGCCCGGCGAGTCGCCGAGGTCGTGCGGACCGTACGCGTCGAGGAAGCACCACGCGCCCACCAGGCGCCGCTGCCGGTTGGGCAGGGTCCGCGTGACGGCGAAGCCGCGCGGCCCGCCCAGCGCGACCGGCGCGCCCTCGAGTAACTCCATCGTGACCGGAAGCTCCGGTCCGACCTCGGGATCCGCCTCGAAGCTGCTCACCCCGTCGACGCTACCCAGTAAAGGCCGAGGAGCCGAGGACCTTCGTCACGCTGATCTCGATGACGACCCGCAGCGGGTTGGGGCGCGGCGCGCGGTACCGGGCGGCGTAGAGCTCCTCCCCGGACAAAACGGACGAAGGGTCGTCCCGGACCACGGCGAGCCCCTCGACCGTGGTCCAGCGGGCGCCGTCGACCTGGCAGACCGCCACTCGCGCCCGATCGACGTTCCGGATGTGCCGCACGTGGGCCGACGTGGCCGAGGAGATCACGCGGCACAGGCCGGCGGCCGGGTCGAGCGTGGCGCCGACCGCGACCACGTGCGGGGACCCGTCCTTGCGCAGCGTGGTGAGGGTGCACAGGTGCCGCTCGGACCAGAAGGCGAGCAGGGCGGGGTTCGACAGCGCGACGAGGCCGCTCATGCCACGCGCTCCGCCGGCAGCACGCCACGCTGGACCGCGGCCACCAGCGCCGCGTGGTCGCTCTCCACCTGGTCGGCGTACGCCCGGGCGAACCGGCTCAGCGAGTCGGCCAGCTTGTCGCTGCTTCCGATGTACCCGGCGATCATCGACGCGCCGCTGGTGCGGGCGTGCGACTTGGCCAGCAGGTAGCCGCAGATGCCGGCATAGTCGGCGAGTGCGCCGGCGTCGATGTCCTCGACCAGGATCGCGCCCTTCATGTCGCGGAACTGCCGCACGTAGAACTGCGTGTCGCCGACCGTGGTCCAGCCCAGCAGCGGGTCGCTGACCGTCTGCAGCGCCTGCTGGTACTCCACGACCCGTTGCCCCTGGTGGCGGTGCCAGGCGAACTCGCCGTGCTGGTGCACCGCGATCACCGACCGCCGCGCCTGCTTGAGCTGCAGGAACAGCACGTCGTCGGAGCTGCTGCCCTCGCACAGCGCGACGTACGCCCGCAGGCCCACCGAGCCGACCCCGACCACCTTGTGTGCGATGTCGACGATCCGGTACCCGCCGAGGATCCGCGCCCAGTGCGGCGGCAGCGAGTTCAGGTACCCGTCGAGCGCCTCGGCCAGCGCGTCCCACTCGCCGTCGGACGGGCGGGTGATCAGCGGTGGTTCCTGCACCAGCTTGAACGTGCCGTCGCGCCGCTCGGTGAAGCGGGGCAGCGCCCGGTCGCTCGTGCGGCGCCGGGCCCGTCGGGCGGCCCGCTCGATCTCCTCGCGGAAGCTCTCCTTCGAGGCCGCCGAGCGTAACCGTTCCACGTTGAGCCGCTCGAACGACCGGCCCAGCAGCGGCCTCTCGGCGAGCTGCGCCAGCTGCTCGCGGTACTCCTCGACACAGTGGTGCACCGCGTAGGCGCAGGCCGTCTCGCGGAAGCCGTTCTGCCGGCCGGCGACGTGCACGCTGACCGCGAGCCGGCGCAGGTCCCACTCCCAGGCGCCGGGGTGCGCCTCGTCGAAGTCGATGAGGTCGAAGACCAGCTCCCGCTCGGGCGAGGCGTAGAAGCCGAAGTTCCCGAGGTGGGCGTCGCCGCAGATCACCGGGGTGATGCCGGTGGCGGGCAACGCCGCGAAGTCGTCGGCCATGATGTTGGCCGAGCCGCGCAGGAACGCGTACGGCGAGGCGATCATGCGGCCGATCCGGATCGGGACCAGCCACGGCTGGCGGCCCTGGTTCTGCTCGATGACCTGCTGCACCGGGTCGGCGCGGCCGGACGGCGGCGTCCAGTACTGCATGTCGGTGCGGTGTGCGCGCTCGCGCAGTGAGCGGCCGAGCTCGTACCGGGCCGCACGGGGTCGTCCGGGTCGGCGTAGCGACGTGAACCCGTCGTCCTGTCCGGTGTCGAGCACGACGTGCCCGTTGGCTGGTTCCATAGCAATGGCCAGCCTAAACACCCTTCATGAACGGGAGGTGGCCAGCCCGAACGAGGACGGCCGCACGCCCGGGAACACCGCGTCCAGCGCCCCGAGTCCGCACCTCTTCTGGAGGATCTCGCCGATGACCGCGCGGTAGTCGGTGGTGACGGCGAGATCCCCGTCGACGAGCGCCGCCGGGGCGAGGCCGGGCCAGGTGGCGTACACCCGGCCGCCGCGCACCGCGCCGCCGAGCAGGAGCATCGCGTTGCCGTGGCCGTGGTCGGCGCCGCGGGAGGCGTTCTCCTCGACGCGGCGGCCGAACTCGCTGATGGTCAGCAGCGTCGTCGAGGCCATCCCGGCCGGGCCGAGGTCGGCGGTGAAGGCGGCGAGCGCGGTGGCCAGTTCGGTGAGGTTGTCGTACATCCGCTGGCCCTTGACCGCGGTGCCGAGCGCGTCGTGCATGTCCCAGTCGCCGCAGTCGACCGCGGCCGTGACCAGGCCGGCCTTGGCCTTGATCAGGCGGGCCACGTCGCGCAGCGCGGCGCCGAGCTCGGTGGCCGGGTACGTCGCGGCGGGCTGGTAGGTGGCGCCGCGCACGGTGGCGGTGGCCTTCAGCGCGGCGATCGCGGTCAGGCCGCTCGCGTCCGCGTACATCTTGCTGAGTGCGGCGGCCATCGGGCGCTTCTCGGAATCACCGGCCAGGGTTAACTTGTCGATCGAGGCCATCGACACCGCCGGGGTGGGCCCGGCGAGCAGCCGCGCGGGCATGGCGTGGCCGAGCGAGACGCCGGCGAGCGGGCCGGTCGCGCCGGTGACGCCGAGCATCCGGTCGAGCCAGCCGGTGCGGATCGAGGTGCCGGGCGCCGCGTTCTCCATGGCCTCCATGGCCGCGAAGTGCGAGCGGGTCGGGTTGCCCTGGCCGACGGCGTGCACTGCGGCGAGCTGCCCGGCCTTCCACGCCGGCAGCAGCGGTGCGAGGGCCGGGTGCAGGCCGAAGGTGCCGTCGCCGGCGATGACCTGGCTCTTGGGCAGGCCGATCGCGGGCCGGGCCCGGTAGTAGTCGGGGTCGCCGATCGGCGCGATCGCGGACAGGCCGTCGAAGCCCCCGCGCAGCGAGAGCACGACCAGCGTGTCGCCCGTATACCCAGGGTCGGCGAAGGCCACGCGGGTGGAGAGCGCCGCGCCGGCCAGGCCGCCGAGGGCCGCGCCCAGCAGGCCGCGCCGGGAGAGGTCGCATTCGCGGAACTTCATGATCACCTCAGCTGGAAGGTCGGCGAGTCGAGGACCAGCGCGATCAGGTACGGCGCGCTGCCCGCGAGGGACTTGTCGGAGGAGCTCAGGGGACTGGTCGGCAGCTTTCCCGCGACGCTGAGCACGGCGGCGGTGTGCGCGGCCGGCAGCCGCGTCCCGGTCAGCCGCACGGCCAGCGCGTCGACCAGGGCGCCGTACGTCGCCGGCAGCGACGGCACCAGTGACCTCAGCAGGTCGGCGGGGCGGGTGAGCTGGCTGGGATACCAGCCGGCGGCCAGGTTGAGGTGCAGGTTGCAGCGCAGCAGGAACAGCGACGGGGACTGCCAGGCCGGCGCGACGTCCGGGAAGCCGTCGGGCGTGCTCCAGCGGAACGGCGCGTTCCCGGCGTCGACCATCGCGTTGTACAGCGCGTCGAGCGCCTTGATCCCGCTGGTCTCCGGCCCGAGCCCGAGCGCGCGGACCGTGGCGACCATGTCCTCGAACGGGGTGCGTGACTTCCGGCCGTACGCGCCGGCGAACTCGGCCGAGGTGAACAGGGCGCGCAGGACCGGCACGATCGCGGTGTCGTTGTCCAGATAGACCTGGGCGAGCCGGGTGACCAGCGACGCCGGCGGCACGTCGGCCACGAACCGGACGCACAGCTTCTCGGCCAGCCGGCGGGCGGTCGCCGGGTGCCGGGCCAGGTAGTCGGCGAACGCGAGCGGACCGGCCTCGCCGGGACCGTTGGGGTGGGTGAAGCCGAGCGCCGAGACCGGGCCGCCGGCGTGCCGCGCCGCGTCGTACGCGTAGGTGCCGTCGCTTCGTACGGTCAGACCGGTCAGCAGGCGCGCCGCCTGCTGCACGTCGTCCTCGGAGTAGATCAGTCCGACCGTGTGCAGCTCCATGAGCTCGCGGGCGTAGTTCTCGTTCGGGTGCGCCTTGGTCGACGAGCGGTTGTCGAGGTAGGTGAGCATCGCCGGGTGCCGCATCGACGCCTTGAGCAGGTCGGCGAACTTGCCGAGCGCGTACCTGCGGATCACCTGCGTCTCGTAGTCGGGGCGGCTGTCCCAGACTCCGCTCGACGGGGCGGTGATGTGCAGGTGGTTGGCCCAGAACTGGGCGACGACCTCGAACAGTTGCCGCTCGCTCCACGCGGCCCGGGCCACCACGGCCCGGCCGAGCTGCCCGAACGCCTCGTACGAGTGAACCTTGATCGTGGAACGCACGGAGGCGATGCTCGCCCCGGCCAGCGGAAGTCGCGACAAGACCGCGTCGGCCCTCGCATCGTCGATCGACGCCGGGTTCAGCTGACGGTCCAGCCAGCCGTTGACGCCGAGCCGGGTGGCCTCCGCGAGCGACGCGGGCGTCGGGCCGAAGGTCGCGCGGCGCAGAAGGTGCGCGATCGGGTCGTTCTCCACGGCGGCGGCGGCCGGCGCCGCCTCGGTCAGACCGAGAGTGGTCACGGCGGTGGCGGCACCGGCGGCGGCGAGGAGCGTGCGGCGGGTCGTCATGCGAGACCCTTCGACGCGTTCGGGGGAGCGCCTCGCCGCTGCAACCGTGACTAACCGACGCGCAATCCGGCCGCACCCGTACCACCGGGGGCGGAACCGGACGTACGCTCACTCTCGTGGATCAGGCAGAACCGGTACGCACTCCCGCCTCCTGGGTCGTCGTCGGCCTCGACAACGGGGGCACCTGCAACAACGCCACCGTGCTCGACGCGACGGGCCAGTTCCTCGTCGATCACCTCGTGGAAAATCCGAGCCTCGTTCAGGACGGTCCCGAGTCGGCGGTCGAAGCGCTCGCGGAGGCGTTCCAGAACATCCTGGAGCTGACCAGCACCCCGCTCACGCTGGTGCGTGCGGTCGGCCTCGACACGCCCGGCCCAGCCAGCGCCACCGGCGTGATCTCGTCGAAGGGCTCGACGAACTTCAACCAGGTGTCCTGGCACGGCTTCGACGTCCGCGGCGCCCTCGAGGCCAGGCTCGGCCTGCCGGTGATCTACAACAACGACGCGAACGCGGCCGCCCTCTACGCCCATCACCGCCACTTCGGGGCCGACGCCATGCGGCGCTCCTCGATCGCGGCGATCGTCGGCACCGGCATGGGCGGCGGCGTCGTGGAGAGCGGCCGGGTGGTCAGCGGCGCGGCCGGGATGGCCGGCGAGCTCGGCCACGTGCAGATCCCCATGCACGGCGTCCTCGAGAGCGACCAGCCGATGCCGGCCTGCAACTGCGGCTTCGAGGGCGACGTGGAGAGCGTCGCCTCGCTGACCGGTATCAAGAACAACCTGCTGCCGTACTGGTTGTCGAAGTTCCCCGACCACCCGCTCGCCGCCGAGCCGATCGGCAGGGCGGCCAAGCTGCTGCGCGGCTACGGCGAGAAGGAGGACCCGCTCGCCCTGGCGGTGTTCGGGCAGCAGGCGAAGGCGATCGGGAAGCTGTTCACGATCGCCGCGAACTTCACCGACCCGGACGCGTACCTGCTCGGTGGCGGCGTCGTCGAGGCCGAACCGCGCTTCCGGCAGTGGTTCCTCAACTCCGTGCGCGAGGCCACCCAGCTGCGGCAGGAGCAGCAGGCGGCCACGTCGTTCGCGCTGGTCGCCGACCTCGACATGGCCGGCGCCCGCGGCGCGGCCGTCGCCGCCCTGGAGCGCGTCAAAACCGGATAGCGGAATGTTACGGCGTATCGACAACTCTAGATATTGACGTTCGTCGTGAGTAACGTCGCCTTTGCCATCCGTGACCGGGGGGTTTCGGATGAGCTGAAGGGGGACGCTGATGCGACGGAGCATCGCCACCATCTCCGCGGCCGCGCTCGGCCTGGCGTTGATCACGCCAGGTGCCGTGCAGGCCGCTCCATCCGCCTCTACACCGGGCAGCGGACTTAGCCCAGCCGACAAGGCCTCGCTCGCCGCCGGCATCGGCATCGCGCCGAAGGCTCCCTACGGATCGAAACCGAAAGGTCCCAACCCGTTCCTCGCCGACGTGGCCGACGCCTCGAAGGTCGACTACGCGGGCTGGGCCAACTACATGAAGGCCCAGGCCAAGACCAAGGCCGCGGCTCGGGTCAAGGCGAGCTCGCTGGCCGCCGCGGCCGCCACCACGCCGGCCGTCGTGGTCGACGAGGACGAGATCGACGGCACGTACGGCGGCAACGACACCCCGGCCAACGCGCAGCGGGTGACCGGCTTCGGCACCGGCGCGAGCCAGTACTCGAAGATCCGGGTGCTCGGCAGCCTCGACAACGAGACGCTCAGTACGCCGAACGTCCCGGCTCCGGCCGAGGACAACGGCTCGATCACGCTCGCCGGCGACACCGGGATCGGCGACTTCCGCACCGGCGCGATCGTGGACTCGCAGATCGGCGACGGGCCGCACGGACGGCAGACCGGCGACGGCAGCAACGACTTCGACTTCTACAAGCTGTCGGCCACACCCGGGAAGGTGCTCACCCTCAAGACCGCCACCCCGGTCGGCATCCTCGACACCGTGCTGCTGCTGTTCGCGCCGGACGGCACGCTGGTGGCGTCCAACGACGACTTCAGCGGCCTGGACAGCCAGATCACCTACCAGGTGACCACGACCAGCGACTTCTATCTGGCCGTCGCCGCGTACGGCGGGCTGCCGGCCGACCCGTTCGACTCGGCCTCCGGCGGCGGGATCGGCGACACCTCACCGCCCAGCGAGGGCCCGTACACGCTGACGATGACCTCGGGCGCCATCGACAAGGACTTCTTCGCGATCAAGTTGAAGCCCGGCGACGTGCTCGGCGCCTCGGTCAAGGGCTCGCCCACCTATCTCACCGTGTACGACACCACGCCGCGCGAGGTGCACGGCTCCGAGCAGGACGCGTCCTACATCTACCCGATGGCCTCGCCGCTGCCCGCCGGCGGGAACGCGGTCACCGACTACGTCGCGACCAAGGCCGGCTGGCACTACGTGGGCGTGGCCGCGGGCTCCGGGGCGTACGACATCACGGTCGAGGCGTACCGGCCGGCGCTGCAGGGCGCGACCCCGGTGCAGACGCTCTACCTGGACTTCGACGGCGCCCGCGTGAACACCGGCGTCTTCGGCGGGCCGGGCAACCGCGACCTGAGCCCGTTCGCGGCGTTCCTGGCCAACTGGGGGCTGACCCGGGCCGACGAGGACGCGCTGATCGACGCCGTGGTCGCCGGGGTCACCGAGAACATCAAGAAGGACATGGTGGCCAGCGGCCTGAACGCCAAGTTCAAGCTGAAGATCAAGAACAGCAAGGACGACAAGGACCCGTGGGGCCAGGCCAACACCAGCCGGATCATCGTGGGCGGCACGATCGACGAGTCCGGGGTCGAGACGATCGGCATCGCGCAGAGCATCGACCCGGGCAACTTCGAGACCTCGGAGACCGCGCTGGTGCTGCTGGACATCCTCAGCGCCCCGGCCGGTGACTCGGAGGCGTCGCTGAACACGTACCTGACCTCCTCGAGCGACCGCATCGGGTTCCTCGGCCAGGCGCTGAGCAACGTGATCTCGCACGAGGCCGGGCACTTCTTCGGCGACTTCCACACCGACAACCAGGACGCCCAGCCCAACCTGATGGACGCGGGCGGCACCGGCTTCGCCACCCTGTTCGGGGTCGGGCCGGACGGCGTCGGCGGCACCGCCGACGACGTGGACGTCGACTTCGGCGACAGCGCCTTCCTGCCGTCCGAGGGCTTCATCGGTACGGAGGACACGCTGGGCCGGATCGTCTTCGGCGTGACCAGCTGATACCGGACGGGAAAGGCCGCCCTCACTCCTTGAGGGCGGCCGCCACGTCCGGGAAGAGCGCGAGGTAATCGGTCAGGCCGAGGGTGTCGAACAGCCGGCGCAGAAAGCCGGACGGCGAGGCCAGCCGCACCCAGCCGCCCCGCTCGGTGGCCCGGCCGCTCGCGGTGACCAGCACGCCGACCCCCATCGAGTCGCAGAAGTCCAGCCCCGACACGTCCACCACGACGCGGGGACTCGGCCGTTCGACGAGCCGGTTCAGGTTCGCCTTGAGGGCGGGCGCGGTGTCGATGTCGAGGGAACCACGCAGCACCAGCACGGCCGTGTTCGGCGGGTGGTGCGCGACCGAGACCTGCATGGCGGTGTCGCTTTCGGTGGAGAGCGGGGGGCGGTGGCGAACAGCCTATCGATCCCGCCCGCCGATCGCCCCCGGTGGATCTTCAGCCCAGCGTCACCGTGGCCTGACCACTGCTCCCGTCCCGGCTGTACTGCACCTTGACCTGATCGCCCGGCTTCTTGCCCACGGTGGCGAGGAACAGGCTCTCCGGGCTGTTCATCGGCCGTCCGTCGATCGAGGTCACGATGTCGCCGGTCTTCAGGCCGGCCTTGTCGGCCGGGCCGCCGGGCTGCACGACCCGCAGGTACATGCCGGACGGCACGCCGAACTGCTGGGCCACCGCGGGCGGGACCGGCACGGCCTCCACGCCCAGCGTCGGCGGGTCGTACGAGCCGTGCTCGATGAGCTCGTCGGCCACCACCATGGCCACGTCGACCGGGATCGCGAAGCCGATGCCGACGCTGCCGCCGCCCGCCTCGCCGGACGCGTTCGGCACGGTCGCGATCGCCGTGTTGACGCCGATCAGGTCGCCGGCGCAGTCGACCAGCGCGCCGCCCGAGTTGCCCGGGTTGATCGAGGCGTCCGTCTGCACCGCGCCGGGCAGGATCGCGGTCACCCCGTCGCCGGGGACCGGCACGTCGCGGCCGAGCGCGCTCACGATGCCAGCGGTCACCGTGCCGGACAGGCCGAGCGGGGCGCCCAGCGCGACCACCGGCTGGCCGACCTGAAGCGTCGACGACTTGCCGATGCCGATGACCGGCGTGCCGTTCGGCGGGTCCACCTTGAGCACCGCGAGGTCCACCCGGGGTGCCCGGCCGACGAGCTTGGCGGGGGCGCTCTGGCCGCCGCTGAACAGCGCCTCGATGCTGCCGGTGGCGCCGGCCGGCGAGATGACGTGGTCGTTGGTGAGGATGTAGCCGTCGTCGCGGATCACCTCGCCGCTGCCGTTCCCGCTGCTCGTGCCGCTGGAGACGCCGACGGTGACGACCGAGGGCAGCACGTCGGCGGCGACGGTGGTGGCGGCGCAGGTCGCGGCCGTGGCGGCGTCGTCGCTCGCCGACGCCCGCCCGATGAGGCCGCCGATGACGCCGGAGACCAGGACGAGCACGACGGCCGCCGCCCCGAGGATCAGTCCGGTGTTCCGGCGCATCGAGATCAGCCCCCCTTCCGGTGCCGGCCGGTCAGAACTTCACGGCGTCCCGGATGAGCGGGCACGTCATGCAGTGCCCGCCGCCGCGACCCCGCCCGAGCTCCGCCCCGACGATCGTGATGACCTCCATGCCGGCCTTGCGCAGCAGCGTGTTGGTCAGCGTGTTGCGGTCGTACGTGAAGACGACGCCGGGGGAGAGGGCGACCGCGTTGTTCCCGCTGTCCCACTGCTGCCGTTCCGACGCGTACACGTCGCCGCCGGTGCCGATCACCCGGAGCGAGGGAAGTCCCAGAGCCTGAGCCACCACCTCGACGAAGGGTTTGGTCCCGTGGTCGGTGACGTCGACGTTGCCGCCCTCGCCCGGCCGCAGGGAGAACGCGTGGATCCCGTCGACGATCGCGGGGTAGAGCGTGACCAGGTCGATGTCGGCGAAGGTGAACACCGTGTCGAGGTGCATCGCCGCGCGCAGCTTCGGCATGCCGGCCACCACCACGTGGTCGGCCGCGCCCTGCTCGAACAGCGCCGCCGCGACCTGGGTGATCGCCTGCCGGGAGGTGCGCTCGCTCATCCCGACCAGCACCACGCCGTTGCCGACCGGCATCACGTCGCCGCCCTCGAAGGTCGCCTGCCCCCAGTCCTTCTCCGGGTCGCCCCACCAGATCGTGTTGCCCGCGAAGTCCTGGTGGAACTTGTAGATGGCCTTCATCAGCAGCGTCTCGTCGTGCCGGGCCGGCCAGTACAGCGGGTTCAGCGTGACCCCGCCGTAGAGCCAGCACGTCGTGTCCCGGGTGTAGAGGGTGTTCGGCAGCGGCGGCATCAGGTACTCGCGGATGCCGGTCGACTCCCGCGCCAGGGTCACGTAGCCGGAGCGGAAGTCGTCCGGCAGGTCGGAGGTGGCCAGCCCGCCGATCAGGAACTCGGCCAGCTGCCGCGGCTCGAGCGTCTCCAGGAACCCGCGGGTGTCGTCGACCAGCCCGACCCCGACCTCGTTCGGCACGATCTTGCGATCGAGCAGCCAAGCCTTCGCGTCCGGGATCGCCATCGTCTGCGCGAGCAGCTCGTGCAGCTCGATCACCTCGACGCCCCGCTGGCGCAGCTTGTTGACGAAGTCGGCGTGGTCGCGCTGGGCGTTCTCCACCCACATCACGTCGTCGAAGAGAAGATCGTCGGCGTTGGTGGGGGTCAGCCGGCGGTGCGCGAGGCCCGGCGCGCAGACCAGGACCTTCCGCAGGGTGCCGACCTCGGAGTACACGCCGTGGCTGTTCATGTGGTCACCCTCCTGAGGTGAGAAGGCATCGCGCCACGGATCAGCTTCCGTGATGGCGGCGAATGCCCGGATCATCCGGCGAGGATGACTGCGACCTGTTACTCGCCGGTACGACCGAGTAGCTTCTTTGACATGGCAAACAAAGGCGACGTGATCGACGACTTCGAGCTCCCCGACCAGGACGGCGTGCCGCGCACGCTCGGCGAGTACCTGGCCGGCGGCCCGGTCGTGCTGTTCTTCTACCCGGCCGCGATGAGCAGCGGCTGCACCGCCGAGGCGTGCACGTTCCGCGACCTGGCCGCCGAGTTCCGCGAGGCCGGCGCCCAGCGGATCGGGATCAGCCGCGACAAGCCGGACAAGCAGAAGAAGTTCGCCGAGCTGAACAGCTTCGACTACCCGCTGCTCAGCGACCCGGACAGCAAGGTCGCCGCCGCGCTCGGCGTCAAGCGCAGGCTGCCGCTGGGCCCCATGAGCACCAGGCGCATCACCCTGGTCATCGACACCGACCGGACGGTCATCGAGGTGATCCACTCGGAGACGAACATGCAGGCGCACGCGGCCCGCGCCCTCGAGGTGTTGTCGGCTCGCAAGCCCCAAACCTGATCTCCCCTAGTACGGGAAAATATCTCGTATGGCACTGCACAAACGGCCTCGCGCGACCGTCGTTATGGGTGTGACCTTCGAGGAATTCGCGATGGCCCGGCTGCAAAGTCTCCTGCGTTACGCGGTCGTCCTGACCGGCGACCGGGAACTCGCGCAGGATGTCGTCCAGGAAGTGCTCGCGCGGGCACACTCCAAGTGGCGGCGCATCGGTCAGTCGGACTCGCCCGAGGCGTACGTGCGGCGCATGGTGCTCAACGAGTACCTGTCGTGGCGGCGCAGCTGGCAGTTCCGGCATGTGCACGCGGTCGGGGAAAAACTGGTCGACCTGGACGACGCCCGGGGAGGGGTGGTCGACCACGCCGACGGAGTGGTCGAGGCGGACGCTCTGTGGGCCCGGTTGTCGACACTGGGCCGCAAACAACGCGCCGTGCTCGTGCTGCGGTACTACGAGCAGCTCGACGACGACCAGATCGCGGATCTTCTCGGCTGCGCCCCGGCGACGGTGCGCAGTCATGCCTCGAGGGCACTCAAAACGCTCCGCCTGTCGGAGCGGGAACGCATCCATGCCGAGGAGAAGTCGTGACCGAGCACGCAGATCAGCTGCGCGAGGCCTTCGAGACCCATGAGAACCAGACTCCCGACTCCGCGGCCGTCTATGCCCGCGTTCAGGAGCTCTCCACCAAGTACAAGCGTCGTCGCCGGGGCCTTCAGGTCGCCGGTGGCACCGCACTGGCCGCCGTCGCGGTGGCCGGAGTGGTGTCCCTGCCCAACCTGCTCCCCGGTAACGCCCGTAACACGTCGACCGTGAACTTTCCGGCGGGGGCGGTTCCGGCCGCCACGCCGTCGACGATCCCGTCGATGAGCGAGGCCCAGCTCAACCAGTACTGGGCCGCGTACTTCGCCGCCGGCTACGACTACGACGACGCGGTGAAGCTGTCCGCGCTGTGGCACGTCAAGGCCCCGATCGGCAACGTCAAGGCCGAGGCCGGCCGCCGGCTGCTGGCCGGCGAGACCCTGCCCTTCCCGGCGACGCCGAACAGCCCCGACCCGACCGTCGACCCGAACGACCCGAAGATCAAGGCGATGCAGGCTCAGCTCGACGCCTTCTTCGGCGCCGGGTACACGTGGGACGAGGCGGAGAAGCTGGCCAAGATCTGGCACCTCTCCGACCCGACCGACGCGAAGTACCTGGCCGGCAAGAAGCTGCTGGCCCACCAGCCGGTGCCCGTGAAGCCGAAGCCGGCCAACGTGGCGGCGGCCAAGCAGGAGAAGCAGGTCGAGGCCTTCTTCAAGAAGGGCTACAACGTCGACGACGCAGTGCAGCTATCCAAGATCTGGCACCTGAAGTCCGCGTACGCCGCGAAGGTCGAGGGCGGGAAGCGCATTCTCGCCGGGCAGACGCTGCCGATCCAGCCGTGACCCCCCGCCTGCGCCGGCGGACCGGCTTCGAGATCGAGCTGATGGCCCCACCGGGCCGCAGCCGGCGCAGCCTCGCCTACGACCTGGCCGGACGCATAGGCGGCCGCATCCGACCGGTCTGGCATTCCGACAGTGAACCGTCCCTGGTCCCGGGCCTGGGGCGGTTCCTGCATCTGACTCAGGGCTTCGAGGTGCTGCGGGCCGACGGCTCGCAGCTGTGCGCCCTGGTCGACGACATCACCCTGATGGACGACCTGGAGCCGCGCACCGCGCCGCCGCCCGGCTGGTACCGCGTCCTCAGCGACGACCCGCGGCTGATCTCGCTGATCGCCGCCCGCTGCGACCCCGGCGCCCCGCACGACCGGGTGCTCGACCCGATCGCCGCGCTCTGGGACACCGAGCCCGAGCTGGTCGGCGACGTGGTCCGCCTGGACGACCCGTCCGGCGCCACGATCGCGCTGGTCGCGCCCCAGGGCGCCGAGCGCGAGCGCCCCTGCGAGATCGTCACCCCGCCGCTGGCCGAGAATCACGCCGAGGCCCTCGAGGAACTGCTCGAGCCGGCCCGCGAGCTCGGCTTCACCGTGCCCCGCGAGGCGGCCGTCCATCTGCACGTCAACGGCGCCCCGTTCCGCGACCCGCGCGCGCTGGCCAACGTGGTGCTGCTGTTCGCCCACTACCGCGACGCGCTGCGCGAGGTCCTGCAGACCAACCCCGCCTGCCGCCGCCTGGCCCCGCTGCCCCCGCAGTTGGTGGCCGCCGCGAGCCGCGAGGTGCCCAGCATCGAGGAACTGCGCAAGGCCGCCGCCGAGGGCGAGCTGACCAAGTACTTCGACGTGAACCTGACCCAGCTGTTGACCGACACGCCGCTGCGCGACACGCTCGAGATCCGCATCCTGCCCGGCTCGATCCACGCCGCGGACGTCGTCAACCGCGCCGCCCTGGTCGAGCTCCTGCTGGACCGATGCTCAGACCCGGAGCCGTTCCCGGTCGCCCCCACCGGGAACGTCTCCGCCCTCCTGGAAGTCGCCGCGGCCTCTTTGGCCGACCGCCCAGCTTGAGCCTGCTGCATTCCCGATCGCTTACGGTTGGACGATCCCGGGCGGGGGTGACCCAAGACCGACCGGTCAGGCTTGATGCCGGTCTTGGGTCACCCCCGCCCGGGATCTTGCATGGCATTCAGCTGCGGCCAGGACCTTGGTCGCCCACCGCTGGCTGCCTGGCTGAGCCTCGCGCCCACCTCACCCCAGGTGGTCTGGCTTCCGCGCTTCCGGTCACGCCACCCGCTTAACTCACGCAGGCCGGCCTGAGCGATGGCCCAAGCAAACATTCCGCGCCGCCAGCGCTCCCCACCAAGCCAAACACCCAGAACCTCACGCTGGCCGGGCCAGGTCGTAAGAGCTGTTAGCTCTTGGGCCAGGCGACGGTCAGGGTGACGCGCGGCAGCCGCGGCGACGCAGGCCGGTGCCGGCGAGAAGCGTGAGCGGCGCGGAATGTTCGCTTGACCCACCACTCAGCTTGGCCCGGGTGAGGGGACCGGTGGGGCGACCACAGCGCGGCAGCCAGACCCGAGAGGGCGAGGTGGGCGCCGAAGCCCGGCCATGCACCCAGCGGCGAGCAACCAAGATCCTGGCGTGAGCCGAAAGCCATGCAAGGTTCCGGGCGGGGGTGACCCAAGATCGGCATCAAGCCTGACCGGTCGATCTTGGGTCACCCCCGCCCGGAACCGTCAACCCGGAACCGAATCAGGAGACGGCACCGTTACGCCAATGCCGCCCACTACGGCCGATCAGGCGCTCGGCATCGGTCGGACCCCAGGACGCGGCCTCGTACGTCGGGATCGGGGACGGATCGTTCTGCCAGTGCTCGATGATCGGGTCGACGATCCGCCAGCACTGCTCGACCTCGTCCGTGCGGATGAACAGCGTCGGGTCGCCCAAAAGAGCGTCGAGCAGGAGACGCTCGTACGCCTCGGGCGACTCCTCCGCGAACGTCTGCTCGTACGAGAAATCCATGCTGGCGGTGCGCACCCGGAACGAGTGTCCCGGGACCTTGGCGCCGAAGCGCAGCGAGATCCCCTCGTTCGGCTGGATCCGCAGGATCAGGGCGTCGGCCTCGAGGCCGGTCAGCTGGTCCTGAGGGATCGGCAGGTGCGGCGGCCGCTGGAACTGCAGCGCGACCTCGGTGACCCGGGCCGGCAGCCGCTTGCCGGTGCGCACGTAGAAGGGGACGCCCGCCCAGCGCCAGTTGTCGACGTTCAGGCGCATCGCCGCGTACGTCTCCGTTCGCGACAGCGGGTCGACCCCGGCCTCCTCGCGGTAGCCGGCCATGAGGTCCTCCCGCGTGCCGCCGCGGGTGTACTGGCCGCGCACCGAGAGGTCGGCGATGTCCCGGTGGGTGGGCAGCCGGATGGCCTGGAGCAGCTTCACCTTCTCGTTGCGCAGCCCCTCGGAGTCGAACGAGGCCGGCGGCTCCATCAGCGCGAGCGCGAGGACCTGCAGCACGTGGTTCTGCACGATGTCGCGCATCGCGCCGGCGTGCTCGTAGAAGCCGCCGCGGGTGCCGACGCCGAGCGTCTCGGCCACGGTGATCTGCACGTGGTCGACCCAGGAGCGGTCCCAGATCGGCTGGAAGATCGAGTTGGCGAAGCGCAGGGCGAGGACGTTCTGCACGGTGTCCTTGCCCAGGTAGTGGTCGATCCGGAAGACGTGCGGCTCGTCGAACGCCGCGTGCACGATGCCGTCGAGCTCGCGGGCGCTGGGCAGGTCCCGGCCGTACGGCTTCTCGATGACCAGCCGGGAGAACGAGCCCTCGCGGGCGTGGTTGAGACCGGCGCCGGCCAGGCCGTTGATCACCGGTTCGAACGCCTCGGCCGGCGTGGAGAGGTAGAAGAGGCGGTTGCCGCTGGTGCCCCGGGACGCGTCGAGCTCGTCGAGCACCTCGGAGAGCCGCTTGTACGTCTCCGGGTCGTCGTAGCCGCCCGAGACGTACCTGATTCCGCCCTGGAGCTGTCGTTTGTCGGCCAGGCCGCGCCCGCCCAGGGCGCTGCCCGCGAAGTCGTCGTCGGCCATCGGGGTACGGGCGACACCCACCAGCGCGAACTCGCTGGGGAGGCGGTTGTGCCGGGCGAGGCTCTCCACCGCGGGCAACAGCTTGCGGCGGGTCAGGTCACCCGAGGCGCCGAAGATCACCAGCGTGGCCGGTGGGGCGCTGCGCTCCTGGATGAGCTGGGGAACGTTGTCCATCGTCTTCGAGTCCTCCGACTTTTGTGACCATCCGACGAAACCTTACGCAGACCGGGTGCCCGGCGTTCAGATTCATCTCTCGATGCGAGCAGGGCCACCACGACAAAAGTGGCAAACTGGGTCGTATCAGTCTGCGCGCTAGAGGGGGACTCGTGAAGTACCGGCTCGTGACCCGGAGCGACTTCGACGGCTTGGTCTGCGCCGTGCTGCTTCGGCACCTCGACATGATCGGCGAGATCAAGTTCGTCCATCCCAAGGACGTGCAGGACGGGGAGGTCGAGGTCACCGAGAACGACATCCTGACCAATCTCCCGTACGCGCCCGGTGCGTACATGGTCTTCGACCACCACCACTCGGAGACCCTGCGCAACGAGGGCAACCTGGACAACCACGTCATCGACGCCGACGCGCCCTCGGCCGCCCGGGTCATCTACGAGCACTTCGGCGCCCGGGCCCGGTTCCCGAAGGTCTCCGACGACCTCATGCGCGCGGTCGACCAGGCCGACTCGGCGCAGTACTCGCTCGACGACGTGCTGCACCCCGAGGGCTGGACGCTGCTGAACTTCCTGATGGACAGCCGCACCGGCCTCGGCCGCTTCCGGGACTTCCGGATCTCCAACTACCAGCTGATGATGCAGCTGATCGACGCGTGCCTGGAGATACAGGACGTGAACGAGATCCTCCGGCTGCCGGACGTGGCCGAGCGCGCCGACCTGTTCCGGTCCCAGTACGACCTGTTCGTCGAGCAGCTCAAGCGGGTCAGCCACGTGGACGGCGACGTTGTCGTGGTCGACCTGCGCGACGAGGAGGTGATCCACGCGGGCAACCGGTTCATGGTGTACGCGCTGTTCCCTGAGTCCCGGGTGTCGGTGCACGTGATCTGGGGGCGGCAGAAGCTCAACACCGTCTTCGCCTGCGGCAAGTCGATCCTCGACCGCACCTCGCCGGTCGACGTGGGCGAGGTGATGCTGCGCTACGGCGGCGGCGGGCACATCGCGGCCGGCACCTGCCAGGTTCCGCACGAGGACTCGGCCCGGGTGGAGCAGGAAATCGTGGAAGCGCTCAAGTCGCCCCGGACCGTGTCGGTTTAGTGCGACGGGGTGGAAGGGCCGAACCCCTTCCACCCCGTCGTCCGCGAGTCGCGGGCCATGCCCATGTGGCCCCACTCGCCGGTCGTGTTCCGCGCCCCACGCGCATCAGCACGACACCGTCCCGCGTCCACCAGCGCGGGAGTCCTTCTACCGGATACTCCACTTGCCGGCGGTGACCGGCTGCTTCTCGTCGGTGTCCTCGGTGGCGACCGTCGCGGACTCGGGCTCGTCCTCCGGCTCGTCGTCCTCGTCGCCGGCCCGGTGCCGGCCGCGCACGAAGTAGAACGCCGCCGCGAGCAGGGCCAGCGCCGCGATCACCCAGCCGCCGATCGCCCAGATCGACGGGCCGCGGGTCGCGTCGGCCACCGCGTCGGCGAAGACCGCGTTCTCCTCGTCGGTGCCGGTGGTGTCGCCGGTCGTCCCGTCGGCCGTACCGCCATGGTCATGGCCGGTCACGGCCGCGCCCGGGTCGCCCGGCGTGAGCGTGAGCGGCACCGGCGGCATGAGCGGGCCGGCCGCGCCGTTCGCGTACGTCGTGGTGATGGTGAACTGCATGGTGCTCAGCGTGGGCAGCGGCCCGATCGCGATCGGCAGGTCGGCCGAGGCGCCCGGAGCGAGCTGGTGGCCGCCGACGGCCAGCCAGGTGATCGAGTCGGTCACCTCGTCCGTCTTCGTGCCGTGGACGGTCGTCAGCGGCTCGGCGACCTTCCGCATCTGGATCTTCGGAGCCCAGTCGTCCACCGACAGCGGGTACACCTCGGCGACCGACGTGTCCGCCGGCAGCTTGACGGTGACCGTGCCCAGCGGAAGGTTCCCGTTGTTGGTCACGTGGAAGGTCAGGTTTTCGCCGCTGCCCTGGACGGCGGTCGTGGGGGAGACCGTGGCGTCGGCGAGGGCCGGGGTGGCGATCAGCGCGCCGATCACCGCGGCCACGGCGGGTACGCCCGCTCGGCGGGCAAGGTGGAAGTGCCTCACGAGGGGTAGTTCGTAACCGGCGCCGGAAAGGTTCAACGCCCGCCGAGAACTTTTCCGCGGCCTTCGGCGATGATGTCGGGGTGCGTGACGTGGAGATCGACGGCGACATGATCAGACTCGGACAGTTCCTCAAGCTCGCCGATCTTATCGAGACCGGTGGCGAGGGCAAGGTCCTGATCGCCTCCGGCGACGTGACCGTCAACGGCGAGGTCGACACCCGCCGCGGCCGCCAGCTGCACCCCGGCGACGTCGTCGAGGTCTTCGGCCGTACGGCCCGCGTGGTATCCGGATCGGACTAGGACGTTCGGTCGGGGGTAGACGCCTGTTGATGCAACCGCAGGTGACGAAAGGTTGACATTAGGTGATCTCAGGCATGTACTGAGGTCCGTTGTGTTACCGGCGTCACACCAGCCTCGACGGGGAGGCCACATGTCCCGCGCGCACATCCGCTCCACGCTCGCCGTGACGATGACCGCCACGCTCGCCGCGGCACTGGCGGGGTGCGCGGGGTGGGGCGGGGGACCGGGCGGCGGCGGGCCGGACACGATAAACGTCCTGATGGTGAACAACCCGCAGATGATCGACCTGCAGCGGCTCACCGAGGACAACTTCACCAAGACCACGGGCATCCACGTGAACTACACCGTGCTGCCCGAGAACGATGTCCGCGACAAGATCAGCCAGGAGTTCTCCAGCCAGGCCGGGCAGTACGACGTCGCGTCGCTGAGCAACTTCGAGATCCCGATCTACGCGAAGTCGAAGTGGATCGCGCCGCTCGACGACTACACCAAGGCCGACACGCAGTTCGACCAGGCCGACATCCTGCCGTCGATGACCAAGTCGCTCACCGCCGACGACGGGAAGCTCTACGGCGAGCCCTTCTACGGCGAGTCGTCGTTCCTGATGTACCGCAAGGACGTCCTGCAGCAGGCCGGGATCACGATGCCGGAGAACCCGACCTGGCAGCAGGTCGCCGACATCGCCGCCCAGATCGACAACAAGCAGCCCGGCATGCGCGGCATCTGCCTGCGCGGCCAGCCCGGCTGGGGCCAGATCTTCGCCCCGCTCACCACGGTGGTCAACACGTTCGGCGGCACCTGGTTCGAGAAGGACTGGACGCCCAAGGTGGACTCGCCCGAGTTCACCGCCGCCACCCAGTTCTACGTCGACCTCGTGCGCGCGCACGGGGAGAACGGCGCGCCGCAGGCCGGCTTCACCGAGTGCCTCAACAACATGGTTCAGGGCAACACCGCCATGTGGTACGACGCCACCAGCGCGGCCGGCTCGCTCGAGGCGGACACCTCACCGGTCAAGGGCAAGATCGGATACGTTGCGGCGCCGGTCGACAAGACCAAGAGCTCCGGCTGGCTGTACGCCTGGTCGTGGAGCATCCAGCAGGCCAGCGACAAGAAGGACAACGCCTGGAAGTTCATCTCGTGGGCGTCCAGCCGCCAGTACGAGGAGCTCGTCGGGCAGAAGGTCGGCTGGTCCAGCGTCCCGGCCGGCAAGCGAGCCTCCACCTACAAGAACCAGGACTACCTGGCGGTGGCCCAGTCGTTCGCGGCGCCGACCGAGGCGGCCATCTCGAGCGCCGACCCGCGCAACCCCGGCGTGCAGCCGCGGCCCGCGATCGGCATCCAGTTCATCGACATCCCCGAGTTCACCGACCTCGGCACCCAGGTCTCGCAGTACGTGAGCTCGGCGATCGCCGGCCAGATGTCGGTCGACGAGGCACTGAAACGGGGGCAACGGCTCGCCCAGGACGTGGCCGAGCGGTACCAGTCCCGGCAGGAGGGGTGAGTCATGACGTCCGTCGCCGAGAAGACCACGTCGTCTCCGGGAACCGAGGCCCGGCCCGCTCGTACCGCTCGTAGCATCGCCTGGGCCCGCCGGGCGCCGCTGATGCCCGCGCTCATCTTCATGATCATCGTGACCCAGCTGCCGTTCGTGGCCACCCTGGTCATCTCGTTCATGGACTGGAACGCGTACTACCCCGACGAGATCGGGTTCGCCGGGTTCGACAACTTCAAGCGGGTGTTCACCGACGTCAACATGCGTGACGCCGTCCTCACCACGATCTATCTCACCGCCGGCGTCGTGATCATCAGCCTGCTGCTCGGGCTCGGCATCGCGCTGCTGCTCGACCGCAAGTTCAGCGGCCGCGGCTTCGTGCGGACCATGATGATCGCGCCGTTCCTGGTCGTGCCGGTCGCCGCCGCGCTGCTCTGGAAGCACGCTCTCTACAACCCGGAGTACGGCCTGTTCAACGGCGCGATCACCTGGGTGTGGAAGCTGTTCGGCTCGGACAACCCGCCCCAGCCCGACTGGATCAGCAACATGCCGCTGTGGGCGGTCATCTTCGCGCTGGTCTGGCAGTGGACGCCGTTCATGATGCTGATCCTGCTGGCCGGGCTGCAGGGCCGGCCGCTCGACGTGGTCGAGGCCGCGCGCATCGACGGGGCCAACAGCTGGCAGATCTTCCGCAGCATGACGCTCCCGCACCTGCGGCAGTACCTGGAGCTCGGCGCGCTGCTCGGCTCGATCTACATCGTGCAGAACTTCGACGCGGTCTTCACGATCACCTCGGGCGGCCTGGGCACGGCCAACCTGCCGTACACGATCTACCAGATCTTCTACCAGGCGCACGACTACGGACGGGCCTCGGCGGCCGCCGTCATCGTCGTCCTCGGCACGATCATCATCGCGACGTTCGCCCTGCGCACCGTCTCGTCGCTCTTCAAGCAGGAGGCCAACCGATGAGCGCCGTCGTTGCTTCCGTACCGAAGAAGAAGGACCGCGGCGGACCGTGGCTGTCGCTGCTGGCCTGGGTGGTCGGGATTCTGTTCGTCCTTCCGGTGTTGTGGATGGTTCTGACGTCATTCCATTCGGAGGAGGACGCGGCGACCAACCCGCCGGCCGTCTTCGCGCCGCTCACGCTGGACGGGTACCGCGAGTTCTTCTCCGGCGGGGCCTCGCCCTGGCCGCCCCTGCTCAACAGCCTGACCGCCAGCGTCGTCTCGACGATCCTCGTGCTTCTGCTGTGCTTCCCCGCCGCGTACGCGCTGAGTATCAAACCCGTCCGTAAATGGACCGACGTTCTGTTCTTCTTCCTCAGCACCAAGATGCTGCCGATCGTGGCCGGACTGCTGCCGCTGTACCTGTTCGCGCAGAAGGCCGGGCTGCTCGACAACATCTGGTTGCTGATCGTCTTCTACACCTCGATGAACCTGCCGATCGCGGTGTGGATGATGCGCTCGTTCCTCTCCGAGGTGCCGGTCGAGATGCTCGAGGCGGCCTCGGTCGACGGCGCCGGCCTGACCAAGACGCTGCGGTCGGTCATCGCGCCGGTGGTCATGCCGGGCATCGCGGCCACGGCGCTGATCTGCTTCATCTTCAGCTGGAACGAGCTGCTGTTCGCGCGCGTGCTGACCGCGACCGTCGCCGAGACCGCGCCGGTGTTCCTGACCAGCTTCGTCACCAGCCAGGGGCTGTTCCTCGCCCAGCTCTGCGCGGCGGCCTTCGTCGTGTCGCTGCCGGTGCTCGTGGCCGGGTTCGCCGCCCAGGACAAGCTGGTGCAGGGACTGTCGCTCGGTTCGGTGAAATAGCTTTCCGCCCCGCCCCCGAAGAGGGGTGGCCGGTCCCGATGCCCGGGGCCGGCCACCTCATTTCCGCGTCCCGCCTGTTCACCCCGGCCGCGCTCGGCGTCCACCTTTTCTGCCGAAATCCGCGGACAAGCCGGAACCTTTCGTCCGCCTGCCTCGTCCAACCGGGCATGACTCGTCTCCGCGGCACCCTCGTCGCCGCAGCCGTTCCCCTCTTCCTGATCAGCGCCTGCGCCGCGAACGATCCGGCGGGCGCGGCGGACTCGCGTCCGCTCGAGAGCGCCTCGGCCCCGGCCGCCGACGACCTCGTGGTGCGCGTCGAGTCCTTCGGCGGGTTCGTCCCCGCCGAGCAAAATGTCGGGCGTATCCCCGCTGTCAGCATCTATGGTGACGGCCGCCTGATCACGCAGGGCCCGACCACGATGATCTATCCGGGCAAGGCGCTGCCCAACATCCAGGAGCAGATGCTCACCCCCGAGTTCGTGCAGGATCTCGTACGCCGGGGAACTGAGGCCGGTGTCCGCAACGGCGCCGACTTCGGCAGCCCGAACATCGCCGACGCCCCGTCGACCCGCGTCACCGTGGGCGACCAGTCGGTGAGCGTCGTCGCCCTGAGCCAGGCCCAGCCCAACGACCCCCGCCTCAGCGCCGCCCAGCGCACGGCCCGCACCAAGCTCGCCGCGTACGTGGACAAGCTCCAGAGCCTGTCCGCGGCCGAGGGGGTGGCCAAGCCGATCGCCTACCAGCCGTCGATGCTGGCCTCGCTGGCCCACAAGTACGTCGCCCCGCAGGCCGCCGAGCCGGTGATGAAGACCTGGCCCGGCGCCGCCCTCCCCGGCGACATGCTGAACGCCAACATCGGCATCGGCTGCGTCGAGTCCACCGGCGCCGAGAAGGACGCGGTGCTGGCCGCGGCGAAGGACGCTACCGTCGTCACCCCATGGAAGAGCGGCGGTGCACTATGGTCGGTCACCTTCCGTCCTCTCCTGCCGGAGGAGCAGGGCTGCGCCGCGCTGAAGGGGGTCAAATGACGCCGATCGGTGATCCGCTGGAGCCAGAGCCCGGGGGAGAGGGGACCGGGCCGGAGCAGGGTGGTCCTGTTCCGGCCCGCCCACCCTGCCGCCCCCAGCCCACCGGCCGCCGGGGCGGCTTCGGCCGCCGCAGTGAGTGACCCGCGGCTGGTTCACTCGGCCCGGGCCTCGGCCATCTCCGAAACTGTCGTGCGCGCTGCGCCGGGCCGCCCGGCCAGGCGGATGGTGATCAGCGCGGCGACGGTGAGGACGGCGCAGGCGGCGAAGACCGCGCGGTAGCCGAGCGGGGTCAGCGCGGCCAGGGCGATGAGCGGGCCGGAGGCGATGGCGCCGAGGCGGCGGGTGTTCGTGAACAGTCCGGTGGCCAGGCCCGGCCGGGGGATGATCCGCTGGAACAGGGCGATCCCGGTGCCGGCGATCGTGGCGAAGAACCAGGCGTTGAGCACCTGTGCCGCGAGCAGCAGCATGGGCCCGGGGACGACCGTCATGACCGCGTAGTAGGCCACCCCGGCGAGGCAGCCGGAGGCGATCAGCGCGAGGTCGGAGAAGCGGTGGGTGAGCCGGCCGATCGCCAGCAGGGCCGGGATCTCGAGTGCGGCGGCGACGCCGAGCGCGGCTCCGGACCACATCACGTTGATGCCGAGGGTGTCGGTGACGAACAGGCCCATGATCGACACGACGGTGGCGTTGGTGGCCTGGAGCACGACGAACACGGCGGTCACGGTCGCGACGCGGGCCCGCGACATCGGTGCCTCCGCGTCCGGTGCCTCGGCGCTTGACGGCGGCGTGGGTTGCTGCCGGGTGCGGCCGGTGAGCATGGCCGCGCTGGTGGCCACGTTCAGCAGCGCGATCGCGGTGAGGGCGACGAGGACGGCCCGGGCGCCGAGCCGGCCGATGATGAGGGTGGCCAGCGGCGGCCCGGCCACCCAGGCGAACGAGACGACCGCTCGTACGTTGATCACCGTCGAGGTGGTGAAGCCGGCGTGCTTGAGATGGGCGTACAGGAGGGTGACGCCCACTCCCGCCGGGCCGCCCAGGACGACCAGCGCGATCACGGCGAGGGGCAGGGTGGTGACGCTCGCGAGCGCGGCGGCGAGCGCCGCGGTCAGGACGGCGCAGGCCAGCAGCGGGCGCAGGTACTCCCCGCGCCGGTCGGCGTACGCGGGGAGGACCAGCGAGGCGAGGAAGCCGCCGGCGTTGTAGACCGCGAGAACCCAGCCGATCTCGGCCGGTGTGGCGTCCAGCAGGGCGGCCAGGATCAGCGCGAGCGCGGGATTGAGCAGGGAGAACTGCAGTCCCCAGAACAGTGCCGCGGACGGGATGAGAAGGCGTTTCAGCGCACTGCCCTTTCCTGCGTCAGTCGACGCGCCGGCCGCCGAGCCACGCGACCATCTGCGGGTCGTGGTGGTCGAAGAACACCGAGGCGCCGGTGTCGAGGCCGGCGATCCGGGTCATCTCGTCGTCGGTCAGGTCGAAGTCGAATACCTCGAGGTTCTGGGCCATGCGCTCGGGGCGCACGGACTTCGGGATCACCACGACGTCGCGCTGGATGAGCCAGCGCAGCACGACCTGCGCGACCGACTTGTCGTGCGCCGCGGCGATCGCGGCCAGGACGGGGTTGGTGAACAGGTCGTTCTTGCCCTCGGCGAACGGTCCCCACGACTCGATCTGCACGCCCCGCTCGCGCATCAGCTGCTGGTAGTCGGCGCGCTGGAAGAACGGGTGGGTCTCGATCTGGTTGACCGCCGGGGTGATGTCGTTGTGCAGGATGAGATCGACGAGACGGTCGGGGTAGAAGTTGGAGACCCCGATCGCCTTGACCAGACCCTCGCCGTACGCCTTCTCCATGGCATGCCAGGAGCTGTAGTAGTCACCGAGCGGCTGGTGGATCAGGTACAGGTCGAGGTGGTCCAGGCCGAGCTTCCGCAGGGACTTGTCGAGCTCGCGCCGGGCGGTCTCCTCGCCGGTGTGCTGGATCCACATCTTGGTGGTGACGAACAGCTGGTCGCGCGGGATGCCGCTCTTGGCGATCGCCCGGCCGACCGCTTCCTCGTTTCCGTAGGAGGCGGCGGTGTCGATCGCCCGGTAGCCGGCCGCGAGGGCGTCGGTGACGACCTGCTCGGTCTGGTCGTCCGGGACCTGGAAGACACCAAAACCCAGGATCGGCATCCGTACGCCGTTGTTCAGCGTGATCAGGCGGTTCTGTGCTGCCATGCCCACTCCCTCAACTGGTCCGACGGCCCTGTCCGACTCCACGAAACCTGATTTCCGGCGCGGCAGGCAGTGGTGGGCTTCCCCGGTACTGCCGGACCCTCCCAGCCGGTGGGCCGGGGTTGTGCTGTCGAAGCGGTTCGACGACCATCGATGGCATGCCCAAGACATCGAGATCTATGTATCTGTGCCGTGCCGCCGTGGCCGCCGTGCTCGCGGCCGCGGCCATGGTGGCGGCTCCCGGCGCGGCGTCGGCCTCGCCCGGGTGGACCGGGGCCTGGTCGACCAGCCCGCAGCGGGAGGCCGGGCCGGCGTTCGCGGCGCAGACGCTGCGGCTGCTCGTTCATCCGACGGTGGGTGGGCCGTCGCTGCGGCTGCGGTTGTCCAACACGTTCGGCGAGGCCGACGTGACCTTCGGCGCGGTGGGGGTGGCGCGGGCGGTCGCGCCGGGGGCCGCCGATCTGGTGGCGGGGACCTCGCGGCGGGTCACGTTCCGCGGGCGCGGGGCGGTGACCGTCGCGAAAGGAGAGACGGTTCTCAGCGATCCGGTTCGGCTCGGGGTCGCGTATGGGCAGGATCTCGCGGTCGACCTCTTTGTGACCGCGGGCGGCGACGCGGCGTCCATCACCGGGCACGACGCGGCGCAGGGCACGCAGTTCGTGGCGGCGGGAAACCAGGCGGGACAGGGGGCGGCCGCCTTCGGCGGGACGGTCAACTCGTGGTTCTGGCTGGACGGCGTGGACGTGCGGGCGGCGGCCGGCGTGCGCGGGAGCATCGTCGCGCTCGGCGACTCGATCACGGACGGCGCCTACACGACGTGGAACGGCAACGACCGGTGGACCGACGTGCTGGCGGCGCGGCTGGGCGGGCGCTACGGCCTGCTCAACCAGGGCATCGGGGGCAACCAGGTGCTCACCGACCGGACCGACTGCTGCGGGGCGGGAACGAGCATCTCGGGTCTCGCACGGGAGAAGGCGGACGTGCGCGATCAGACCGGCGCGCGATACGTCATCCTCGCCGACGGCATCAACGACGTCGGGTACAACGCGACCGCGCCCAACTTGATCGACGGGCTCGCGACGATCGCGAAACGCGCCCATCGCGCCGGCATCCGGGTCATCGGGGCCACCATCACGCCGTACGGGTGCCCGGAAGGATGTTTCACGACCGAGCAGGAGCAGACGAGGCAGGTCGTGAACGCGTGGGTCCGCTCCACCCCGCTGTTCGACGGAGTGGCCGACTTCGACGCGGCGATCCGGGACCCGGAGCTGCCGAGCCAGGTGCTCCCGGCCTACCAGGCCGATCACCTGCACCCCAACGTCGCCGGCCAGCGCGCCATGGCCGACTCGATCGATCTCGCCCTGTTCCGCTGACATCCGTCGAGGGGGCGGGCCCGGCAAGCCCGCCTCCCTCGGCAGAAGAAGAGCTACTGCAGGCCCAGCAGGTCGACGACGAAGATCAGCGTCTCTCCGGGCTTGATGACGCCGGCGGCGCCGCGGGAGCCGTAGCCCAGGTGGGGCGGGATCGTGAGCTTGCGGCGGCCGCCGACGCGCATGCCCTGCACGCCCTGGTCCCAGCCGGCGATGACCTGGCCGCCGCCGAGCGGGAACGCGAACGGCTCGCCACGGTCCCACGAGGCGTCGAACTGTGCCCCGTTGGAGTGGGAGACGCCCACGTAGTGCACGGTGACGTACTGGCCGGGAGCGGCCTCGGGCCCGTCGCCGACGGTGATGTCCTCGATCACCAGGTCGGCGGGCGGGTCGCCCTGGATCGGGCCGATCTCGGGCTTGTCCATCTTCATCCTCCGGTTCTGTGCGGATCCCCGCCATGCAATCACACCGGTCGCGAAGGTGAACGGTCGACCACGGAAATGCGTACCTCTCCTCGCGGAGCCTGCCGGGCCCGCGTGCCGATCTTGGAGAGACCGTGAAGATTCGCCGACTGGCCGCCGCCGTTGCCGCGGGGCTGCTGCCACCGTTGCTCGCCGCCGTGCCCGCGCTCGCGCACGGGGCGCCGACCACGCCGATAAGCCGGAGCGCGGCCTGCGCGGCCGGCGGCGGTACCGCGACGGGCACGGCCGCGTGCAAGGCGGCGCGGGCGGCCAACGGCGGTCAGTTCGGAACGTTCGACAACGTCCGGGTGCCGGATGTGAACGGGAACGATCGGAAGTTCGTGCCGGACGGGAAGTTGTGCAGCGGTGGTCTGCCCGACTTCAAGGGGCTGGACATCGCTCGCGACGACTTCCCGTCGACCACGGTCGCCGGCGGCAAGTCCCTGGCGATCAAGTACCAGGCCACGCTGCCCCACACCGGAAGTTTCCGGATTTATCTCACCAAGCAGGGGTACGACCCGAAGCAGAAGCTCACGTGGGACGACCTGGCGAGCAAGCCGCTCGCGGAGATCAAGGACCCGCCGCTGCGGGACGGGTCGTACCAGATGAGCGTGAAGCTGCCGAGTGACCGGACCGGGCGGCACATGCTCTACATCGTGTGGCAGACGTCGAGCACGCCGGACACCTATTACTCGTGCTCGGATCTGGTCTTCAAGAAGACCGCGGTGACGGCCGCGGCGCCCGTCGCCACGAAGTCGGCGACCGCGAAGCCGAAGAAGACCGCGCCGCCTCCCTCCGCGTCAAAACCGGTCACCGAGGAGACCACGGAAGCCCCCGCCGCGACGGAGACGGCCCAGGCCATCACTCCGGTTGGTGACACCAGCAAGGTCACGCTAGGTCACCAGATCGTCGCGGGCGCTCTCGTCGTCGGGGCCGGCTTTCTTGCGTACGCGCTGATTGCGGGCTTTCTCCGGAAGCGGCGCGAAAACCGTTGAACCGCAACGGTTCGGCCTTCGTACTGATGGGCGTCGACGCTGCAAGCCCGTTCCAGTCCTTCCGAAAGAAATGACGAAAGGCCGAGCATGAGTCGTGTTCGTTACGGCAGCCGGGCGGTCAACCGCCTGTCCCGCCGCCGAGTTCTCGCCATTGCCGCTACCGCGGGTGTCGGAGTTTCCGTCGCCGGCGTCACCGGACTGAGCCTGGCCGGCGAGACGACCGCGAAGGACGACGGCCAGCCGCTGGTCATCTCGCTGCGGGACGCCTCGAAGGGCACGTTCGACATCTTCTCGGGCGGCTCGAAGACCACGCTGACCGACAAGAAGCTCGCCGCCCGCCTGCTCAAAGCCGTGAAGCGCTGAAAAGGGGATTCATCAAATGTCTTCGCATCGTGAAGCCCCCGAGATCAGCAAGGATCCGGTGGCGGACTCGTCCGACCTCTATGCGTTCGTCAGCCCCGACGACCCGGACATGGTTACTATCATCGCGAACTATGTCCCGTTGCAGCTTCCGGCCAGCGGGCCCAATTTCTTCGAGTTCGGCGACGACGTTCTCTACGAGATCCACATCGACTCGAACGGTGACGCCCGGCCGGACCTGACCTACCAGTTCCGCTTCCGGACCGAGCTGCGCAACAACAACACGTTCCTGTACAACACCGGTCAGATCAAGTCGCTGGACGACCCGAACTGGAACCGCCGGCAGTTCTACTCGGTGACCAAGGTCGACGCGCACGGCAAGAGCACGGTGCTGGCGCAGAAGCTGCCCTGCCCGCCCTGCAACGTCGGCAAGCTGTCGATCCCCGACTACGGCAAGCTCGCCGATGACGCGGTGAAGAAGCTGAAGACCGGCGAGAAGGTGTTCGCCGGCCAGCGCGCCGACGCGTTCTTCGTCGACCTCGGGGCCATCTTCGACCTCGGCACGCTGCGGCCGTTCCAGGACAAACACCTGGTCGGTCAGAAGCTTTTCAACTACGCCGGTAAGGCCGTCAATGCCACCGACAAGCTGAACGTCCACTCGATCGCGATCCAGGTGCCGCTGTCCGCGGTGCGCCGGGACGGCAAGAAGAAGGTGCGCGGGCGCGACCCCGGCGCGGTCATCGGCATCTGGACGTCCGCGTCGCGCCGCCAGGTGCAGGTGCGCAAGGGCGACAAGAAGAACGTGGACGTCGAGGTCGGCCCGCAGGTGCAGGTGTCCCGGCTCGGCAACCCGCTGTTCAACGAGGTCATCGTGCCGATGGCGCAGAAGGACCTGTGGAACTCGCTGTCCCCGGCCGAGGACAAACGGTTCTCCCATTTTGTCGAGAAGCCCGAGTTGGCATCGCTGCTGCCGGTGCTGTACCCGGGCCTGTTCGACAACCTGGCCAAGCTGAACAAGGCGGGCACCGCGCGGGCCGACCTGGTCGCGATCCTGCTCACCGGCATCCCCGACGGCCTGATCGACAACTTCCAGAACGCCACCGGCGACACCAAGGCGGACATGCTGCGGCTGAACACCGCCGTGCCGCCCGCCAAGGACCCCAAGGCGTTCGGCCTGCTCGCCGGGGACCTGGCCGGCTTCCCGAACGGCCGGCGGATCGAGGACGACGTCGTGTCCATCTCCATCCGCGCCATCGCCGGCGTCACATTCGCGCTGGTCGACGCGACGTTCAAGCCGGACGCCGCCGCGGGCCTGGTCGAGCAGGGTCTGTCGATCAAGGACGTCAGCTCCGGCCTGCTCAAGAAGTTCCCGTTCCTCGGTACCCCGTTCGATGGATTCAACAACCCGTGAGCCACGATCACCACACGCTGACGCCGTCCGGCCAGGGAACGGTCGTCCTCAACATCGGCGCCGGCATCGGGGCCCTGGTAATCCACACCCCCGGCCGGCTGCACGGGCACGAGATCGAGGTCAGCCCGGTCGCGGACCCGGCGGTGCGCACGCACGCCGCGGTCCGCGCCCGGTACGTCCAGGGCGGCGCGTCGTTCGCCGTGGTCATCGACAGCCTTCCCGCCGGCCGGTACACGGTCTGGCGGGACCCGGTGACGGCCCTGGCCGAGATCGACGTGCCGGACGGCGGCGTGGCCGAGTTCTCCTGGCCGTCGGAGGCGGTAGCGGCCTGAGTCCTCGGGTCTAGGGTGGACGGCATGGCTGTCCACCCGGGGGACTCCCCGGTCCACGTGGCATTGCGGACGAGCGACGTGGACGAGGCCAGGGCGTTCTGCCGGAAGATGTTCTACGGCCCGCTCCAGGTGACTCCCGTCGGCGACGCGAGCAACTTCTTCTTCGCCGGGGACGTGGTGATGATCGGCCCGGTCACCGTCGGCCAGATCAGCTACGGCTCCGACATCCGGGTGAACATCGCCGACCTGGAGACGTCCTACCACGTGCTGGCCCCGCTGACCGGAACCCTGCGCTCGCGCCACCGCGGCACGGCGGTCCTGGCCGACCCGACCCGCGCCGCCGTCTACCGCCCGATCGGCGACATCGACCTGGACTGGCCCGGCACCTGTCGCCTGCTGAGCGTCAAGGTCGAGCGGGCCGCACTGGAACGCGAGCTGGACGCGGCCCTCGACCAGCAGATCGTGTCACCCTTGCTGATCGGCGAGAGCTTCGACGTGTCCGAGGCCCCCGGCCGTACGTGGGTCGCCCTGGTCCGCCTGCTGCACGGCGAGCTGTGCGCCCCCGACGCGCTGGCCGCCCAGCCCCGGATGGCCGCCCGCTGGCGCGACATGGTCATCAGCGGCCTGGCCCTCACGGTCGAGCACCCCTACGGTGACGAGCCGGCCGGCCTGCAGGGCCCGCGCCGGCCGCGCACCGTGAAGCGCACGCTCGACGCCATGCACGCCGAGCCCTCGCGCCAGTACACGGCGGGTGACCTGGCCGAGATCGCCGGCGTCGGCGTCCGCGTGCTCCAGGAGGCGTTCCGCCAGCACGTCGGCGTGTCACCCCTGTCCTACCTGCGCCGGATACGCCTCGACGGCGTCCACCACGAACTGTCCCGATCGGACCCCTGGCAGGTGAGCGTGAGCGACGTGGCGTACCGCTGGGGCTTCACCCACCTGGGCAGATTCGCCGGCGCCTATCGAGCCCGATTCGGCGAGTCGCCCTCGCAGACGCTCCGCGACCGCCGCTGATCAATTCTTGAGAATCAATACCGCAACCCCACGCGATCGTACGATCACCGGATGCGGATCCTCGCGCGGCGCGGCAGACTGCCGGGGGTGGAGACCGATCTTCCCGCCGCCCGCCCGGGCCTGTTGCTCGGCGGCCGGTACCGCCTGGTGGAGCCGGTCGGGACCGGCGGGATGGCGGTCGTCTGGCGGGGCTGGGACATCGTGCTGGCACGCACGGTCGCCGTGAAGATGCTGGCCCCGCACGCTCGCGATCCGCGGGCGCTCGACCTGATCAGGCACGAGGCCCGCGCGGCGGCGGCGCTGGCGCACCCGAACGTGGCCCAGGTCCACGACTACGGCGAGTGCGTCGTCGCCGGCGAGACGGTCCCGTACGTCGTGTTCGAGCTGGTGCCCGGCCGCACGCTGCTGGAGCGCATGCGGGCCGGCGAGATCCCGCCGCAGTTCGCGCTGCGGGTCTGCGCCGAGGTCGCGGCCGGGCTGGCCGCCGCGCACGCCGCCGGCCTGGTCCACCGCGACATCAAGCCGGCCAACGTGATCCTGGCGCCGAGCGGGGCGAAGGTCGTCGACTTCGGCATCGCCGTCGCGACATCGGCCGCCCGCGAACGGCGAGCTCCGGACGAGACCGTTCTCGGCACGCCGACGTACATAGCGCCCGAGCGCCTCCGCGGCGACATCATCACCCCGGCCTCCGACGTGTACGCGTTGGGCGTCCTCCTCTACCGCCTGCTCTCCGGGCGCGCGCCGTGGTCGGGCGAGTCCCGGACGATCGTGCTGGCCGGCCACCTCTACGCCGAGCCGCCGCCGCTGGTGCCGCTGCACCCCGTCCCGGGCCACGTCGTGGACCTCTGCCTGCGCTGCCTGCGCAAGGAGCCGTCCGAGCGCCCCGCCGCCCGCGAGGTCACCCGCCTGCTCGGGCACGCCGCCGGCCTCGAGATCGTCGAGGACACGCCGCCGCCCGCACCGGCCGGCGCCCCGATCCCCGCCGAGCCGTCCCTGATCCTCCGATCCCCGGCCCGGCTGACGTGGTGGCGCGCGAGATGGCGGCCGGCCGTCGCGATGGCGGCGGTGGTGGTGCTGGCCGCCGCCGCGACCGCCGGCTGGCTGGCGTCCAGGGCGGACGAAGGGCGATCCGGCCGACCGGGTGCGGCCGGCCCGGCGGTGACGCCCGCTCCCGGCGGCTCCGCCCAGCGCGCCGTAGTGGGGGGAGCACCGGCCGCTGTCGGCTCCGGTGCGACGCCCTCAGGTCCGGCCGGGACGACCGCAGCCGATGGACGCGGCGGTCCGGCCGTGCCCGGCGCGCCGCCAGTGACACCCGGGCCGGCGACGCCGACGCCGACGCCGGCCACGCCCACCGCCTCATCGCCGCCCGGCACGACGGCGACCACACCCGTATCGTCCGAGCGCGTGCTGACCTCGCCCGGCGGCACGGTCACCGCAACCTGCCCGTCCCCGGAGACGGCCCACATCCTGTCCTGGTCACCCGCCCGCTCCTACCACCTCGAGTCGGTCGACACCACGCCCGGCCCGTCCCCGGCGGCGACCTTCCGCCACGGCAGCGACGCGGTGACCATGACCATCACCTGCACCGCCGGCGACCCCGGCGCACAGATCTCCTGACCAGGCGACCAAGGCCGCACCCGGCTTGCCGTCAGCGGTCGAGGCCGGCCCGCACGGCCGCCGCCGCGGCTCGTACCTCGCGGAGGTCGGCCGGCTGACGTACCTCGCGTTCGGCGTCCTCGACCAGGAGGCGGGCCTGCTCCTCGATGGCGGCCGGGCGGCCCGGGTCCGGCCCGTCGACCGCGGCGCAGGTGCTCAGCAGCCGCAGCAGCGCGGTGACGACGGTGGGCTCGGCCGCGCCGTACCGGCGGATCAGGCCGGACATGGTGGCCAGGTACTCGCCGAAGGTCCAGCCGGGCACCGTCACCTCGGCGCCGCCGGGATCCCGGTCGACGTGACAGCCGAGCGGACGGGTCGCCAGCACGCGGAACAGCACCGACAGCCGTTCGATGGCCTGCACGGCGGTGTACGGGTCGTTCACCGCCGGTGACAACGCCTTGCAGGCCATGTCGGTCAACTGCCGGAAGCCGAACGCCGCGTCCTGGTCGAAGGTGCGTTCCCGGCCGATGTGTACCGCGTGGACGAGCGCCTCGGGCACGGTGGCCGTGGCTGCCGGCCTCGCCGTCGTCGCCGGCCAGATCCACAACAGGGTCGTGCCGGCCACCACGTGCTCGCCGGGACGGGGGCGCAGCCGGACCCGCAGGCCGCCGCCGCGCGCCGCGGCGAGCATTCGCTCGACCCGGACCACCTGGACGTATCCGGAGCGGGGCGCCGGCACCGCGAGGGCGGTCGCGGCGACCGGCGATCCGGTGCCGCCACCCTCCAGCAGGCCGCCACGGATGACGGCGAGAGTGTTGCGCTCCACCACCGCCATGATCGAGTCGATCTGGATCGAATGCCCGAGATGGTCGGCGAAGAACACCAGCATCCCGAGGCTGACGAACAGCAGCACGATCGCCCCGGTCACGGCCAGCCGGGGAAACTCGGTGGTCCGGCTGCCACCCGACACGCCGACCGTGTAGAGCCCGGCGGTCGAGTACGCGAACGTCGCGACGCAGGCGCTGAGGACCAGCTGGTTCGGGCGGTCGCGGAGGAAGTTGCGCAGCAGCCGCGGCGAGTACTGGGTCGACGAGAGCTGCAGGGCGACCACGGTCAGGCCAAGGAGCAGCGCGATGACCGTGACCATCGTGCCCGCTATGCCGATCAACAGCGTCCGGGCGTCGTCCGGGGTGCCCTGGAACGCGAGCGGCGACCCGGCGTCCAGATTCGCCGCCGACAGCACGGCGCCGGCGCCGAGCGCGCCGACGACCGACAGCGCCGGTAGGACCCACAACGAGTCGCGCACGTGCTCGCGACTCATCATGGCGGGTCGGCCCCGGCATCGACCGCCGGCCGCGATCGGGCGCGGCGACGGTCGATCGCCACGGCCGCGGCCGGGAACGCCAGCACCGACAGCACGCCGGCACCGACCAGCGCGGCGGCGTTCTCCGGCAGCATGGATCCGTTCGCGAGCCCGATCTCGCTGAGAGCGACGAGCAGCGGAAGCGCGGTGGCGGCCAGAAAGCCCAGTTCGACGCGCTCCGAGAAGGTCAACGCGGTCCGGTAGAGCAGCAGCGTCGGCAGGCCGCGGATGACCAGCAGCAGGACGAAGAACATCGCGAGCCGGCCCGGGGCCGAAATGATCGAATCAAGGTCCAGCGCCATGCCGGACGCGACGAAGAACACGGGGATGAAGAAGCCGTAGCCGACGGCGTCCAGCTTCTCCTCGAGCGCGTGCACGTCACCGGGCGCCCAGCGGCGCAGCACCACGCCGGCGAGGAACGCGCCGAGCACCACGTCCAGGCCGAACCGGTCGGCGACCACGAGCAGCAGGAGCAGCAGGACCAGCGTCCAGCGCAACGTGGTCTGGGCGGTGGCGTGCTCGCCCTCGTCCAGGATCTGCCGGATCCGGCCGCGCGCCAGCCGGGGCGCCAGGGTGAGCGCCAGAGCGAGAACGCCCACCGCGAGCAGCGAGATCAACCCGAGGAACTTGCCGTTCGCACCGAGGAAGATGGCGATCGCCACGACCGGCAGGAACTCGCCGACGGCGCCGGTCGCGAGCACGTAGGGCCCGAGACGACCACCCAGCATGTCGTTGTCGCGCAGGATCGGCAGCAGCGTGCCCAGCGCGGTGGTGGTCAGCCCGAGCGCCACCGGCACGAACGCGTGCACGAGGCCGCCGGCCGCCAGCAGACCCACGACGCCGCAGGCCAGGGCGACCGTCACGAACCATCCCGCCAGGGCGAGCACACCGGGCCGCTCCCGGAACAGGTGCAGCTCCAACTCGTAGCCCGCCAGCAGGAACAGGAAACCGAGGCCGACGTTGGACAGCAGCCCGATGCTCGCCGGGTCGGCCAGCCCGAGCACGTCGGGACCGATGACGACGCCGCCGACGATCAGGAAGACGACCTGGGGAACCCTGAGCCGGGCGAACAGACCGACGGCGACCGGCGCGAGCGCGGCGACCACCGCGACGACGAACAGGCTGCTGAGGCCGAGCGACAGGTCGTCGGCCACGTCGTCAGCCCACCCCAGGCCGGTCGGTCGGGACGGGACCCGTCCGCTCGGTCCCCAGAGATCGCACGACATCCTCCCGTCCCGTATCCGTCCTGAGCAGCCAACTGTTTCAGGACGGACCGGGCGGGCTCGTCATCCTCCGCGAGCGAAATCCGGGGCGGCCGGGTCGTCAGGGCGGTAGGGCGCGGAGAACGGCTAGAGCTCGACGCGCTGGCCCTTGCCGATGACGACTATGCCGTTGTCGGAGACGGTGTAGAGCTTGCGGTCGCGGTCGAGGTCGACGCCGATCTGGGCGCCCTCGGGGATTATCACGTTCTTGTCGATGATGGCGTTCTTGAGGATCGCGCGGCGGCCGACGGAGACGCCCTCCATGAGCACGCATCCCTCGACGTGGGACCACGAGTTCACGCGTACGTTGGGGGAGATCACCGAACGCTCGACCAGCGCGCCGGAGACCACGACGCCGGGGGAGATCATCGACTCTATGGCGCGGCCCTGGCGGTCGTCGTAGCCGTGGACGAATTTCGCCGGGGGCCACGAGCCGTAGTTCGTGAAGATCGGCCACTCGTGGTTGTACAGGTTGAAGACCGGGAGCGTGGCGATGAGGTCCATGTGGGCCTCGTAGAACGAGTCGAGCGTTCCCACGTCGCGCCAGTAGCCGCGGTCGCGGTCGGTCGAGCCGGGCACCTCGTTGTCGCGGAAGTCGTAGACGTTGGCCTCGCCCCGCTCGACCATCATGGGGATGATGTTGCCGCCCATGTCGTGCTTGCTGTCGGGGTTCTGCGCGTCCTTGGTCACGGCCTCCTGCAGGGCGCGCGTGGTGAACACGTAGTTGCCCATCGAGGCGTACACCTCGTCGGGGGAGTCGGGCAGTCCCTCGGCGTCGCGCGGCTTCTCGCGGAAGGCGCGGATGCGCTTGCCGTCCGCGCCGACGTCGATGACGCCGAACTGGTCGGCCAGGGACTTGGGCTGGCGGATGCCGGCCACGGTGACCGCGGCGCCGGACGCGATGTGGTCGTTGACCATCTGCTTCGGGTCCATGCGGTAGATGTGGTCGGCGCCGAAGACGATGACGTAGTCGGGGGATTCGTCGTTGATCAGGTTGAGGCTCTGGTAGATGGCGTCGGCCGAGCCGGCGAACCACCGGGGGCCGAGCCGCTGCTGCGCGGGTACCGGGGTCACGTAGTTGCCCAGCAGCGTGGACATCCGCCAGGTCTTGGTGATGTGCCGGTCGAGCGAGTGCGACTTGTACTGGGTCAGCACGACGATCTTGAGATAGCCGCCGTTCGCCAGGTTGGACAAAACAAAGTCGATCATGCGGTAGATGCCGCCGAACGGCACACCGGGCTTCGCCCGGTCGGCGGTCAGGGGCATCAGGCGCTTACCTTCACCACCGGCCAGAACGATCGCAAGCACCTTGACAGCCATGGAAGGACGCTAACTTTCCGCCAGCTCGAACGCCAGCCGACAGGGATGCCGGTCAAGAAGAAGCGAGGACAGGTTACCCGATCTTGAACGGTGCCGCGCCCGGATCCGCCCAAGGCACTAGGCTCCCTGGGGTGCGTGTCGACTTGATTTCGCGGGAGTACCCGCCGGAGGTTTACGGCGGCGCCGGCGTCCACCTGGAATACCTCTCCCGCGACCTGCGGCGCCTCGCTGACGTGCGGGTGCACTGCTTCGGCCGCCCGCGCACCGAGCCCGGCGTGACCGCCTATCCCGAGCCGGTCGAGCTCGAGGGAGCCAACGCGGCCCTGCGCACGATGGGCATCGACCTCGCGATCGCGAACGGCTGCGCCGGCACCGACATCGTGCACAGCCACACGTGGTACGCGAACTTCGCCGGCCACACCGCGAAACTGCTGCACGGCGTCCCGCACGTGGTCACCACGCACAGTCTCGAGCCGCTGCGCCCGTGGAAGGCGGAGCAGCTCGGCGGTGGCTACGCGCTGTCCAGCTTCTGCGAGCGCGTCGCGATCGAGAACGCGGACGCCGTCATCGCCGTGTCGGGCGGGATGAAGCGGGACGTGCTCACCGCGTACCCGTCGGTGGATCCGGAGAAGATCCGGGTGGTCTACAACGGCATCGACACCGAGCAGTACCGGCCGGACCGCGGCACCGACGTGATCGACCGGCTCGGCATCGACCTGAGCCGCCCGAGCGTCGTCTTCGTCGGCCGCATCACCAGGCAGAAGGGTCTGCCGTACCTGATGCGCGCCTGCCGTGACCTGCCGGCCGAGACGCAGATCATCCTGCTCGCGGGCGCGCCCGACACCCCGGAGATCGCCGCCGAGGTCGAGGCGCTCGCGGTCGAGCTGCGCGCGGTCCGCGACGAGCACGGCGTGATCTGGGTGCAGGAGATGCTGCCCAAGACCGAGGTCATCCAGATCCTCACGCACGCCACGGTCTTCGTCTGCCCGTCGATCTACGAGCCGATGGGCATCGTGAACCTCGAGGCGATGGCCTGCGAGACCGCGGTGGTGGCGACCGCGACCGGCGGCATCCCCGAGGTCGTGGCCGACGGCGAGACCGGCCTTCTGGTGCCGATCGAGCAGGTCGCCGACGGAACGGGCACGCCCGTTCACCCCGAGGCGTTCATCGCGGACTTCGCCGCCGCGATGACCAAGCTGATCGAGGATCCCGAGCGGGCCGAGCGGATGGGCAAGGCCGGGCGGCGCCGCGCGGTCGAGCATTTCAGCTGGTCACGCATCGCCGAGGACACGATGGCGGTCTACCGCTCGGTGGTCTGAAGTATGGCTCGCGCCGCCGCCCGCCCGCTGAGCCAGGCCGTCTGGACACGCGGCCGGCCGAAGGCGTCACCGCAGAGGTAGACGTCGCCGTGCCGCGCGAACCCTCCGTGACCGGGCTTCGGCGCCGCGTACGGCCAGTGGCGGGTGGTCACCGACACCGGGTCACCGGCGCCGAGCAGCTCGGCGACGGCCTTGGCCATCTGCGGTCCCGGGTCGGGGCACTCCGCGAAGGCCGCCGTCGAGTGCGCGACCAGCACCGGCGCCCGGTCGCCGCGCCGGTCGCCGTCGTCGACGACCGTCGACAGGATCGGGTGGTCGTTCACGAAGATCCCCGAGAAATCCCGCCAACCCCTTTGCGCGTACGAGAGAATCGCCGTCACCACCGGAGACCAGGACTGCTCGCGCGCGGCCGCCAGGTCGGCGATGGCGAGCGCCTGCGGCCCGGGCATCGCCAGCACGACCGCGTCCGCCTTCGGAAGCGCGGAAACGGTCTCACCCAGAGTCACCTCCAGGCCGCGCGCGAGGTCGGCGGCGAGACTGTTGAGCCCGCCCGGCGCCGCCCAGCGCATCGTCGGCGGACCGGCCTGTCCGCGCAGCGTGTCGGTCCACGGCCGGGCCAGCCCGTCGATCCGCCACGTCTGCAGCCGCCCGAGGAACGCCGGATCGTCCGCCGTCACGTAGGCCGCGCCGGTGTCGACCCAGCGCCCGCCGATCCGTTCGCTCGCGAGGCGGCCGCCCACCCGCTTCTCCCGCTCGACCACCCGGGCCGGCACGCCCGCGTCCACCAGCTCACGGGCGCAGGCCAGCCCGGCGATCCCGGCTCCCACGACGACGACGGTCATGTCCGAGAACTCTACGGCCGCCGGGACCGCCGGCCCGGCAAGGCATAGTGGTGGGCATGCACCGCCGCCGTCCGTCCCTCCGTCTCGTCCTCCCCCTGGCGTCTCTGCTGTTCGCTCTTGCCGTCCTCGGCCTGGGTCTGCTCCGCGCCGCCGCCTACGACCCACCGGCCGCCGCCGGCGGCTCCTGGTCCCCGGCGCCCGGCGCGACCGCCCCGCCCGGCCCGGCCGGCACCTGCGCCGGAGTCCCGGTCAGCGCGACCCGCCAGCTGCGCGGCATGTGGCTCACCACGGTGATGAACATCGACTTCCCCAGCAAGCCGGGACTGCCCGAGGCGCAGGTCAAGGCGGAGTACGAGAGGTGGCTCGACCTCGCCGTCGCCCAGCACCACAACGCGATCTTCGTGCATGTGCGGCCGAGCGGCGACGCGTTCTGGCCGTCCCAATACGCTCCGTGGTCGGAGTGGCTCACCGGGAAGAGGGACGGCCGGTCACCCGGATGGGACCCGATGGCCTTCATGGTCGCCGAGGCGCACGCGCGCAACCTCGAGTTCCACGCCTGGTTCAACCCCTTCCGCGGTACGCAGCCCGCCCCCGACGGGCCCGGCGCCGACTTCACCAAGCTCGCGCCCAACCACCCGCTGCTCGCCCACCGGGAGTGGGCGATCGCCTACCCGACCGGAAAGACCTCCCGCCTCTACTTCGACCCGGGCAACCCCGACGCCCGCCGCTTCGTCGAGGACGCGATGCTCGAGGCGGTGCAGAAGTACGACATCGACGGCGTCCACTTCGACGACTTCTTCTACCCGTACCCGCAGAACGGGGAGGACTTCCCCGACGACGCCAGCTACGCGAAGTACGGGCACGGGGAGAACCGCGCGCAGTGGCGGCGGGACAATGTGGACACCCTGGTCCGCGAGATGAGCCAGCGGATCAAGCAGCTCAAGCCGTGGGTGAAGTTCGGGATCAGCCCGTTCGGCATCTGGCGCAACAAGACCACCGACCCGGCCGGCTCCGACTCGCGCGGCCTCGAGTCGTACGACGCGATCTACGCCGACACCCGCAAGTGGGTCCAGCAGGGCTGGCTCGACTACATCGTGCCGCAGCTGTACTGGAACGTCGGCTTCGCGAAGGCCGACTACGCCAAGATGCTGCCCTGGTGGACGTCGCTGGTGAAGGGCACCCGCGTGCAGCTGTACATCGGGCAGGCCGACTACCGGGTGGGGGAGAAGGGCGCCTGGAGCAACCCCGCCGAGATCGACCGCCACCTGACCATGGACGAGCAGGCCGGCGTGCAGGGCGAGGTGCATTTCAGCGCCGCGTCGGTGCGGAGCAACAAGCTGGGCGCGGTCGCGCTGTACAGCAAGAACCACTACTCCGCGCCCGCCCTCGTGCCGGTCATGAAGCAACTGCCGGCCGGCCCGCCCGGCGCGCCCACCCTGACCCGGGAGTGGCGGGCCGGCAACGCCCGGCATTTCGACTTCAGGCCGGGCGCCGGGCCGCAGCCGGTCAGCTGGGCGCTCTACCGGGTCGGCGGCGACAAGGCCACGCTGGTGGCGACCGGGCGCACCGGGCAGCAGGTGGCCGACCCGGCGCCGCCGGCCGGCTCGGCCGTGTACTGCCTGAGCGGCCTCGACCGGTCCGGCAACGAGGGCAAGATCGGCGCGGCCTTCACCGCGTCGCGGTGAGGGCCAGCTCCCACAGGCGGTCGGCGGCGGCCGGGTCGACCGCCCAGGACGCCACCGCGCCGGGCCGCCGATCGCCGCCGGGCACGACCTCGGCCTCCTGGTTGTCCTCCCCGAAGTAGCGGCCGGTCACGCCGGCCAGCAGCGGAGAGGCGGCCAGCAGCACCTCGGTCGAGGCGCCCTGCTCCGGGGTCTTGAAGTGGTCCGGGGTGACGAGGTTGCCGTCGTCGTCCAGCGCGCCGAACGACCGCATGGTGGCCGCGTCGAGGTGCCGCTGCAGGCGGGTGTGGATCGATCCGGGCGCCATCGCGTTCGCGGTGGTCCCGTCGTCCGGCCAGTGGCGGGCGAGCCCGACGGCGAGCAGCACGTCGGCGGTCTTGGACTGGCTGTAGGCGGTCCACGGGTCGTACGGCCGACGCTGGAATTGTGGGTCGTCGAAGTCGACGGGAGCGCCCTGCTGCGCGCCGGAACTGACCATGACGACGCGGCCGCCGCGCAGCTGTTCCCGCAGGCCGGTGACCAGCGCGAAGTGGCCGAGGAAGTTGGTCGCGAGCTGCAACTCCCAGCCGTTCGCGGCCCGCTCCAGCGACGGCAGCGCCATGATCCCGGCGTTGGCGATGAGCGCGTCGACCGGACCGTCCCAGGTCTCGGCGAAGCGGCGCACGTCCTTGAGATCGGCCAGGTCGAGCGGCAGGGTGCGGGTGCCGGCAACAGTGGCGGCCGGGTTCCGGGTGGCGATCGTGACGTCCGCGCCCGCGTCGGCGAGGGCCCGGGCGGCCGCCGCGCCGAGCCCCGACGCGCCGCCGGTGACGATCACCCGGCGGCCGGTGAGATCGATGCCGGCGAGGACGTCGGCGGCGGTGCTGTGCGCCGTGAAAGGCGTGGTGATTCTCATGCCTCCAGCGTGCGTCTGACGGACTGGACGGAGAATGGTCTGCGATCCAGAATAGTTGCGTGAGCGTCCAGCAGGTTGATCCCCTCGACGATGTCCTCTCGCTCGTCGGCACCCGCAGCCGGCTCTCCGTCGGCCTGGTCGCGGGCGGCACCTGGGCGCTCGACTTCGACCCGCCGCCGTACGTGAAGTTCAACGCGATCCGCCGCGGGTCGTGCCTGCTCACGATCGAGGGTGAGGAGCCGCTGCCGCTCGCCGAGGGCGACTGCTTCCTGCTCACCCGGCCGCGCCGCTTCGTGCTGGCCAGTGGGCCCGGGGTGCCGCCGGTCCCGGCCGGCCCGGTGTTCGCGGCGGCGGCCGGCGGCATCGCCCGGGCCGGCGACGGCGGCGACGTGTTTCTGCTCGGCGGCCGGTTCGACTTCGGCGACCGGGCCCGCGCGCTGCTGCTCGACGCGCTGCCCCCGGTCGTGCACGTGCCCGGCGGCACCCCGGCCGCGGCCACCCTGCGCTGGGCGCTCGAACAAGTCGACGCCGAGCTGCGCGACCGCCCGCCGGCCGCCACACTGATCGCCGAGCACCTCGCCCTGATCATGCTGATCCACATCCTGCGGGTGCATCTGGCCGGCGCGCCGCAGGCCGGCCCGGGGTGGCTCGGCGGCCTCGCCGACCCGGTCGTGGCGCCCGCGCTGCGCGCCCTGCACGCCGACCCGGCCCGCCCGTGGACGGTCGCCGAGCTGGCCCGGGCCGCGGCGGTGTCCCGCTCGACGCTGGCCGCCCGGTTCAAGCAGGCCGTCGGGCAGGGCCCGCTCGACTACCTGACCGGGTGGCGCATCGAACTGGCCGCCGACCGCCTGCGCCGCGGCGACGGCACCCTCGCGGCAATCGCGCACGCCGTCGGGTACGGCTCGGAAAGTGCCCTGAGCACGGCGTTCAAGCGAGTCGCGGGCGTGTCGCCGCGCGAGTACCGACGTGTGCCCGGAGCTATTTCAGCGCGACCTTGACGCCGCCGGAGAGCAGCGAGTCGTGCAGCTCGAGACTGGTCAGCCGGGCCGTTTTCGGGATGTCGAAGACGAGCTGGCCGGTCACCCGGTCGCCCGGGGTCAGCCGCCGCAGGAACGTCTGGTTGTCGCGGTTGACGTAGAGTCCGGCGATCTCGTCGTTGCCGTAGGCGGCGCCGGCCGCGTCGAGCGCCTTCTGCGCGTGGCCCAGGAAGTACTGCGAGCCGTCGCCGATGTCGCGAACCGACAGGGTGACGATGCAGAACCGGCCCTTCGCGGTGCGCTTGAGGTGCTCGACGCCCAGGCTCGTGCGGGAGCAGTCCACCCGGGTGACCACGAACTCGAACTTGCCGTCGCGCGCCGGGTCGCCGATGCCGGGCGGCGGCTTGGTGGTCGGCCCGGCCGTCGAGGGCGCGTCGGCGGCGGTGGCCGCGGCCGGCTTCTTGCCGAAGCGCGACGCCGCCGCGCCGGCCACGAACAGCACGAGCACCGCGGCGCACGCGAGCAGGGCCGCGACTAGCGGCCGGAGCGGCGCCGCCCCCGGCGCCGGAGGGCGCTGCGAACGAGTGCGTTGCGAAGGACGAGGATCGTGCGACATCGGGCCACCCCACGGACCGGTCGGACACGCTCCCCTAACTGTCGGTCACCGAGCCGTGACAAGCCACCGATTTGGCCTGATCGGCGAGGGCTTTCGCCTGATCGGACAAAGCGGTCTACGTGACCTTGCCGTCGGCGACCTCGAGATGGCGGGTGGTGTGTACCGCGTCGAGCATGCGGCGGTCGTGGGTGACCAGCAGGAGCGTGCCGTCGTAGCTCGCCAGGGCCGACTCCAGCTGCTCGATCGCCGGCAGGTCGAGATGGTTGGTGGGCTCGTCGAGAACCAGCAGGTTCACCCCGCGCGCCTGCAGCAGGGCCAGCGCCGCCCGGGTCCGCTCGCCCGGGGACAGGGTCGCGGCGGGCCGCAGCACGTGGGCCGCGCGCAGGCCGAACTTCGCGAGCAGCGTACGCACGTCCGCGTCCGGCCAGTCCGGCACCGCCGCACCGAACGCCGTCATCAGCGGCTCGTCGCCGAGGAACAGGCCGCGCGCCTGGTCGACCTCGCCGACGACCACGCCGGGACCGAGGCGCGCGCTGCCCGACTCCAGCGGGATCCGGCCGAGCATGGCCGCCAGCAGCGTGGACTTGCCCGAGCCGTTGGCGCCGGTGATCGCCACCCGGTCGGCCCAGTCGATCTGCAGCGTGACCGGGCCCAGCGTGAAGTCGCCCCGGCGTACCACGGCGTCGCGCAGGGTGGCCACGACCGCGCCGGCCCGGGGTGCGGCGGCGATCTCCATCCGCAGCTCCCACTCCTTGCGGGGCTCCTCGACCACCTCGAGGCGCTCGATCAGCCGCTCGGTCTGCCGCGCCTTGGCCGCCTGCTTCTCGGTCGACTCGGTCCGGTACGCCTTCGCGATCTTGTCGTTGTCGGGCGCCTTCCGGCGGGCGTTCCTGACGCCCTTCTCCATCCAGGCGCGCTGCATCCGGGCCCGGTCGAGCAGGTCGGACTTCTTGTCGGCGTACTCCTCGAACTGCTCCCGCGCGTGCCGCCGGCCGCGCTCGCGCTCCTGCAGGTACGAGGCGTAGCCGCCGCCGAACAGGTTGACCTGCTGCTGCGCGAGGTCGAGCTCCAGCACCTTGGTGACGGTCCGCTCGAGGAACTCCCGGTCGTGGCTGACCAGCACCGTCCCCGCCCGCAGCCCCGCCACGAACTCCTCGAGCCGCTGCAGACCGTCGAGGTCGAGGTCGTTGGTCGGCTCGTCCAGCAGGAAGATGTCGTACCGGCTGAGCAGCAATGACGCCATGCCGGCCCGCGCGGCCTGCCCGCCGGAGAGCCCGGTCATGGCGTGGTCGAGCGCGATCGTCAGCCCGAGCTCGCCGGCCACCTGCGCGGCGCGTTCCTCCAGGTCGGCCCCGCCCAGGTCGAGCCACCTCTCGAGCGCGACCGCGTACTCGTCGTCGGCGCCCGGGCTCCCGTCGGCGAGCCGGGCCGCCGCTTCATCCATCCGCAGCTGGGCCGGTCCGACGCCGGTGCGGCGGGAGAGGAAGTCGCGCACCGTCTCGCCCGCGCGCCGTTCCCGCTCCTGGGGGAGATATCCGACGTTGGCGGTGGGCGGGCTGAGCGTGACGGTCCCGCTTTCCCGGGGCACGAGTCCGGCCAGCGTACGCAGGAGGGTCGTCTTTCCCGCACCGTTGGCACCCACGAGCCCGATCACGTCCCCGGGGGCGACCACGAGGTCGAGCCCCGAGAACAGAACGCGGTCCCCGTGCCCCGCCGCCAGCCCGCGGCCAATCATCGTCGCGCTCATCTCGCCCGCAATCCTAGGCAGGCGCCCGGGTCAGCCCTCGATCGGCACCGCCCGCCCGCTGACCCGGACCCCGTCCGATCCCGGCACGAGGCGGACGGTGATGCGGCTGGGGCGTCCCAGGTCGTCGCCCTGGCGCAGGTGCAACGTCGCCTCGTCCGGCACGATCCACAGCTCGCGCAGGTAACCACCCAGCGCCGCGGCCGCCGCGCCCGTGGCCGGGTCCTCGTAGACGCCGCCGACCGGGAACGGGTCGCGGACGTCGAACGTGTCGTCGGCGGCCCGGAACACCAGCTGGATCGTGGTCCACCCGCGCGTCTCCATGAGCGCCTTGAGGGCGGCCTCGTCGTAGTCGAGCTCCGCGAGCCGCTTCCGGCTCGCCGCCGCCACGATCGGGTGGTACGCCCCGGCGTACGCGACCTTCGGGGGCAGCGACTCGTCGAGGTCGAACTGGCTCCACCGCAGCGCCGCCAGCAGCGCCGTCAGCTCCGCGTCGTCCAGGTCGTAGACACGCGGGTCGACGCTCGTCAGCGTGGCCACCCCTTCGTCGTCGACGCTGACCGGCACCTCGCCGGCGTTGGTGACGAAGACGTGCGAACCCGGCCCGAGGGCGACCGCCGTGGCCACCGTGGCATGCCCGCAGAACGGCACCTCGATGAGCGGGCTGAAGTAGCGAACCCGGTACTTCCCGCCGTCGCGGGAGACGATGAACGCGGTTTCCGAGTACCCGACCTCGGCCGCGATCGCGAGCATCCGCTCGTCGCTCAGGCCGGACGCGTCGAGCACCACGCCCGCCGGGTTGCCGCCCGCCGGATCGTCGCTGAACGCCGCCAGCCGCAGAATCTCCGTCATGGCGCGAGCCTATTCCCGGGATCGATGCCACCACGATCACACTTTCCCGTCACACCCGGGGAGTAGCTTTTCTTCCGTGACAGACGCACCTCTCGCGATCACGCCCAACCCTCCCGCCGATCTCCCGCGCACGCTCGGCGAGCTGCGGGCCTCGGGCCACGAGTTCCGCACGGTGAAAGAGGAACTCCGCGACAACCTGCTCGATCGGCTGCGCACGGGCGCGCCGCGGTTCCCCGGCATCGTCGGCTTTGACGACACCGTGCTGCCCGAGGTGGAGCGGGCGCTGCTCGCGGGGCACGACATGGTGCTGCTGGGCGAGCGCGGTCAGGGCAAGACCCGGCTGATCCGCGGGCTGGTCGGCCTGCTCGACGAGTGGACCCCGTTCATCACCGGGTCCGAGCTGCACGAGCACCCCTACCTGCCGATCACCCCGGCCACCCGCCGGCTCGCCGACGAGACGGGCGACCTGCTGCCGATCTCCTGGCTGCACCGCTCCGAGCGGTACGGGGAGAAACTCGCCACGCCCGACACGAGCGTGGGCGACCTGATCGGTGACGTCGACCCGATCAAGGTGGCCGAGGGCCGCGCGCTGGGCGACCCCGAGACGATCCATTTCGGACTCGTGCCGCGCACCAACCGGGGCATCTTCGCGGTCAACGAGCTGCCCGACCTGGCCGAGCGCATCCAGGTGTCCCTGCTCAACGTGCTGGAGGAGCGCGACATCCAGGTGCGCGGCTACCAGCTGCGGCTGCCGCTCGACCTGCTGCTGGTCGCCTCGGCCAACCCGGAGGACTACACCAACCGCGGGCGCATCATCACCCCGCTGAAAGACCGGTTCGGCGCCGAGATCCGCACGCACTACCCGGTCGACCTCGCGCTCGAGACCGAGCTGGTCCGGCAGGAAGCGGCCCTGGTCGCCGCCGTGCCCGACCACCTGGTCGACGTGATCGCACGGTACACGCGAGCGGTCCGCGAGTCGCCGGCCGTCGACGCGCGCTCCGGCATCTCGGCGCGGTTCGCGATCGCGGCCGCCGAGACGGTGGCCGCTTCCGCGCTGCGCCGGGCCGGCCTGCGCGGCGAGCGGGAAGCGGTGGCGCGCATCGGCGACACGGCCTCGGTCACCTCGACGCTGCGCGGCAAGGTCGAGTTCGAGAGCGGCGAGGAGGGTCGCGAGACCGAGGTCCTCGCCCACCTGCTGCGGGTGGCCACGGCCGAGACGTTCCGCGACCGGCTGGGCGGGCTCGACCTGTCCGGGTTCACCGACCTGGTCGCCGAGGGCGCGATCATCGAGACCGGCGAGCTGGTCTCGGCCGAGGAACTGCTGGGCCAGATCGGGACGGTGCCGGGCCTGGCCAAGGTGCTCGACCGGCTCGGACTGGGCGACGCGCCGTCCCCGGGCCAGGCCGCCTCGGGGGTGGAGTTCGTGCTGGAGGGGCTGCATCTGACGCGCCGGCTGGCCAAGGAGCTGACCGACGACGGACGCACGCTGTACGGGAGCTGACATGGCGGGCAATCGGTTCCGATACGGGGCCTGGCGCGACGGGCCCGACCCGCTCGCGCCCCCCTACGACGTGCGGGCGGCCGTCGACGAGGTGGGGGAGCGGGTCCTGGAGGGCGACTCCCTGCGGGACGTGCTGCGCGACCTCGTGCGCCGCGGGCCGCGGGACGGCCGCGGGCTCGACGAGCTGCGGTCCCGGGCCCGGCGGATGCGACGCGAGGCGCTGCGGCGGGGCAACCTCGACGGCGCGGTGACGCGGGCGCAGCAGCTGCTCGACCAGGCGGTGGCGGCCGAGCGCGACGAGCTGGGCCGGCGCGACGACGACACCGCCCGCTTCAACGAGGCCATGCTCGACAACCTGCCCCGGTCGACCTCCCGCGCCGTGCAGGAACTGGCGGAGTACGACTGGGCCTCCGACGAGGCACGCGCGCTCTACCAGCAGATCCTCGACGGGCTGCGGCGCGAGGTCGTCGAGCAGCGGTTCGCCGGGATGAAACAGGCGCTGGAGAACGGCAACTTCGACGGCGTCTCCGAGATGGTCGCCGACCTCAACGACCTGCTCCAGCGGCACGCCCGCGGGGAGAACACGGACGACGCCTTCCAGCGGTTCATGGACAAGCACGGCCAGTTCTTCCCGGAGAACCCGCAGAACATCGAGGAGCTGATCGACTCCCTGGCCCGGCAGGCCGCGGCGGCCGAGCGGCTGATGCGCTCGCTCAGCCCCCAGCAGCAGGAGGAGCTGTCCCGGCTGATGGAGCAGGCGCTCGGCGACGGCCCCCTGCGCGGGCAGCTCGCCGAGCTCACCGACAACTTGCGGGCCCTGCGCCCCCAGCTGAACTGGGGACGCGGCGAGCGGATGCGCGGCCCCGAGGACCTCGGCTACGGCGACGCGGCCGCCGCCCTCGGCGAGATCGGCGATCTGGACGAGTTGCTCGGCCAGCTCGGCCAGGAACACCCGGGCGCCACCCTCGACGACATCGACGTCGAGATGGTCGAGCGGCAGCTCGGCCGGTCCGCGGCCGACGACGTGCGCCGCCTGCGCGACCTCGAGCGGGAATTGACCCGGCAGGGCTGGGTGACCCGCGACGAGGAGGGCCTGACGCTCTCGCCGAAGGCGCTGCGCCGGCTCGGCCGCACCGCCCTGGCCCAGGTCTTCGACGAGCTCAAGAGCAAGCGGCAGGGCCAGCACGACCTGCGCGACGCCGGCGCGGCCGGTGACCTGATCGGCTCGTCCCGGCGCTGGGAGTTCGGCGACGAGCAGCCGCTCGACGTGGTGCGCACGATCGGCAACGCGGTGCGCCGCCGCGCCGGGACGGGCACCGCGACACTCCCGGTGCGGCTCGAACCGGACGACTTCGAGGTCGCCGAGACCGAACGGCGCGCCTCGGCCGCCGTGGCGCTCTGCGTCGACCTGTCCTACTCGATGTTCGCCGACGGCCGCTGGGGGCCGATGAAACAGACCGCGCTCGCGCTGTCGCACCTGGTCGCCACCCAGTTCCCGCAGGACTCTCTGCAGATCATCGGCTTCGGCAAGTACGCCTCGGTGCTCTCCCAGGGCCAGCTCGCCGCGATCGACCCGACCGCCGAGAAGGGCACCAACCTGCAGCACGCCCTCAACCTCGCGGGCCGCCACCTGCGCCGGCACCCGGGCTCGGAGCCGGTTGTCATGATCGTCACGGACGGGGAGCCGACCGCGCACCTCGAGGACGGCGAGTCGCTGTTCTGGTGGCCGCCGCTGCCCGAGACGATCCGCGCCACGATCCGCGAGGTCGACCACCTGACCAGGTTCGGCGCCACGCTGAACTTCTTCATGCTCGGCGAGGACCCGGGCCTGCAGCGGTTCGTCGGCGCGGTGGCCGAGCGCAACGGCGGCCGCGTCTTCAGCCCGGACGCCGCCGAGCTGGGCAGATACGTCGTCGACGACTACGTCCGGGCGCGCCGGGGCCGCCACTGAGGGTCCTAGGACGGCGGACACGGTGTGCGTCACGCGACTGGTGACGGGATCGAACCTCGGGGCTGGTTATAGTTGCCGGGCGAGTGACCGGTCACGGCTGGTCGGGACAGCCGTGCCGGAGGGGGAGAGGAAGTCGCGATGTCGCAGCAGCCTGCGCCGTCCGCCGTCGCCTCCAACCGGATCTGGACGATTCCCAATGTGATCAGCTTCGTCCGGCTGCTCGGCGTGCCGCTCTTCCTCTACCTGCTGCTCGGGCCCGAGAAGGACGTCGCCGCCGTGATCGTGCTGGCGATCGGTGGCACCACCGACTGGGTCGACGGCTTCGTGGCCCGCCGGATGAACTCGGTGAGCCGCCTGGGCGAGCTGCTCGACCCGTTCGCCGACCGGCTCTACATCCTCGCCACGCTGATCGGGTTCACCATCCGGGGCGTGGTGCCGTGGTGGCTGACCGGCGCCCTGCTGCTGCGCGAGGCGGTCCTCGCCGTCGCCCTGCTGGTGCTGCGCCGCCACGGGTACGGCCCGCCGCCGGTGCACTACGTCGGCAAGACCGGCACGTTCGTGCTGCTGGCCGCGTTCCCGGTGATCCTGCTGGCGCAGGCGGTCGACTCGGCCTCGTCCTGGCTCACCCCGATCGGCTGGGGCCTGGCCTGGTGGGCGCTGGGCCTGTACTGGGCGGCCGCGGCGCTCTACCTGACCCAGACCGCGCAGCTGCTGCGGGCCGACAAGAACGCCGGCAGACCGGTCACCGAGGCCGCCGGATGACGGACGAACAGCCCAAAAGGGTCTTCGCCCCGGACTTCCTCACCGAGCTGTTCCGCAACCCGCTCGACCCCGGCTACGCCGACGCCGCCGCCCGCAAGGCCGTCGAGGGCGGCCCGACCGGCGCCCGGCGGTGGGCGAGCAGCGGCATCTCGCTGGTCACCCTGGTCGCGCTCGGCTTCCTGTTCGTCGTCGCCTACCAGCAGACCGTCGCCGACGAGCCGGCCCGCACCAAGGCCCGCGCCGCGCTGATCGAGCAGGTGCAGAGCCGCCGCGACCAGACCGACCAGCTGCAGAGCCAGGCCGACAAGCTCGGCGACGAGGTGTCCCAGCTGCGCGAGCGCGAGCTCGGCGGGGCCACCGTGGCGCGGCTGCGCGACCTGGAGGCGGCCACCGGGCTCGCCCCGGTCAAGGGCGACGGCGCGAAGATCAAGGTCGCCGACGGGCCCACCCCGATCAACGCGGTCACCGGTGAGCGCAACACGGTCGCCCAGGTCAAGGACACCGACCTGCAGCTGGCCACCAACGCGCTCTGGTCGCTCGGCGCCGAGGCGATCACGATCAACGGGCAGCGGCTCACCGCGACGTCGACGATCCGCCAGGCCGGCGAGGCGGTGCTGGTCGACTTCCAGCCGGTCACGTCGCCGTACGAGGTGATCGCGATCGGGCCGGACGATTTGGCGAAGGACTTCCGCGACGGCTACGCGGGCCGGTTCTTCAAGGAGCTCGCCGCGAAGTACGGCATGTCGTTCGAGGCGTCCGACGCGCACGACGTGACGCTGCCGGCCGCGACGGAGCTGAAGCTACGGGTGGCCGAACCCTCCCTCGCGCCCTCGACCAGTGCCTCGGTAAGCAGTTCTCCCTCGGAAGGCGGCCGATGATCGCCGTACTTGCCCTCGTCGCCGGAGTCGCGCTGGGCATCGTGTTCCACCCGACCGTGCCGGCCGCACTGCAGCCCTACCTGCCGATCGCCGTGGTCGCCGCGCTCGACGCCGTGTTCGGCGGGGTCCGCGCCAAGCTCGACGGGATCTTCGACGACAAGCAGTTCGTCGTCTCGTTCATCTCCAACGTCCTGGTCGCCGCCCTGATCGTCTACCTCGGCGACCAGCTCGGCGTGGGCGGGCAGCTCTCCACCGGCGTGGTGGTGGTCCTCGGCGTGCGGATCTTCGGCAACGTCGCGGCCATCCGCCGCCACCTCTTCCGGGCGTGACCCGTGACTGACCACGATCTGCCCACCGCCGGACGCCGCCCACCCGCCGCCGACGAGGAACCCACGGTGGTCACGCCCGCCGCCGAGGTTCCGGCCTCGCCCGGGAGCGCGCCGGTCGCCGTGCGGTACGTGCGTCCCGCACCCGGCGCCGCGCTCGCCCCCGAGCCGGAACCGCCGGCGCCCGCGGACGACGAGGAGCCCGCGGACGACGAGGAGACGACGCGGCTCAGCCCGCCCGCCGAAGAAACCGGGGACGACCCCGAACGGGTGACTCCGGAGACCGGTGCTCCCTCCGTACGGGAAAAGGAAGAGGAACCACCCACCAAGCCGGCGCCCTGGCGGAGGCTCTCGTCGGCGGGCGCCCTGATCTGTGTCCTGCTCGCGCTGTTCGGCTTCACGCTCGTGGTGCAGCTGCGCAGCAACGACGGCGACCAGGGCCTCGCGACCGCCCGCCAGGAAGACCTGGTGCGGATCCTCAGCGACCTCGAGGCCCGCGACAGCCGCCTGCAGAGCGAGATCAGCGCCCTCGAGACCAGCCAGCGGCAGCTCACCTCCGGGGTGGCCGGCCGGCAGGCGGCTCAGGCCGAGGCCGACAAGCGCGCCGACGAGCTGGGGCTGCTGGCGGGCACGCTGCCGGGACGCGGGCCGGGCCTGGTGATCACGATGGACAAGGTGAAGGCGTCCGCGATCCTCAACGCCGTGCAGGAGTTGCGGGGCGCCGGCGGTGAGGTGATGCAGATCGCCGGGGCGAACGGGCAGACCGTGCGGATCGTCGCCGCCAGCTATTTCGTCGACGCGGAGGGTGGCGGCATCATCGTCGACGGCGCCCGGCTGACCGGGCCGTACCTGCTGTCCGTGATCGGCTCCCCGCAGACCATGCAGACCGCGTTGCAGATCCCCGGTGGGGTGGTCGCGTCGGTGAACAGCGGCGGCGGTAGCGTGACGATGGAACAGCGCGCCACGGTCGAGGTGACCGCGGTGCGCCAGGCGACGGCATTGCAGTACGCCAAGCCGGCATCCTGACGGAACCGGTTACGCGACAACGGGAGAGATGGCGTGATTCCTGAGGACCTGCGGTACACGCGCGAACACGAGTGGGTGTCCGGTGACGGCAGCGGGCCCGTGCGGGTGGGGATCACCCACTTCGCGCAGGACGCGCTCGGCGACATCGTCTTCGTGCAGCTGCCCGAGGAGGGCACCAAGGTGGCGGAGGGCGACTCGCTCGGCGAGATCGAGTCGACCAAGAGCGTCTCGGAGATCTACGCGCCGATCAGCGGCACCGTGGTGTCCCGGAACGCCTCCCTCGTCGACGAGCCTGAGCTGATCAACGCCGAGCCCTACGCGGCCGGCTGGCTCGTCGAGATCGCGCCGGACGACCCCTCGGCGATCGGCGGCCTTCTCGACGCGGCCGGATATCAAGCATTGACCGAGAGCTGACCTCCTTTTATCCCGCGCGTCCGGTTGCCCCGCGATATTGCCGCTGACTAGGCTCGCGGGGCAAAGAAAACGCTGTTCTACGCAATGGAAAACCGATAGTCGTGCGTCCGGGCCTGACGGCCGCGGCGGGGGAAGACTGAGCTTGTCTCTTTGGCCCGTGCCGCCTGGCGACGACCAACTGATCCGTGAGGTGGTCCGATGACGCGCCCAGACGACGAGTTCCCCCCGCTCGACGTCACGTCCACGCTGAACCTCGGTGCGCTCGATGAGGTGCTGGAGGGTCCCGACACCGACGTGGTGCCCAGCCGGATGTCCGGCTCGCTCCCGCCGGGGATGGCGCTGCTGGTCGTGCGACGCGGCCCGAACGCGGGGGCCCGCTTCCTGCTCGACCACGACGTCACCACCAGTGGGCGGCACCCCGACAGCGACATCTTCCTGGACGACGTGACCGTGTCCCGCCGGCACGCCGAGTTCCACCGCGACGGTGGCACCTTCACCGTCCGCGATGTCGGCTCGCTCAACGGTACGTACGTGAACCGTGAGCGGGTCGAAGCGGCGACGCTGAGCAACGGGGACGAGGTGCAGATCGGCAAGTTCCGCCTGGTGTTCATCGCCGGCCCCCGGCCGGAGGGCGAGGCCTGATCGTGAATCCGTCGGGGGCGGCCGCACGCGACCCGGGGCATCGCCCCGCGGCCGGGCGCGAGGCTGTGCTGATGAGCATCGGGGAGGTGCTGGCCCACCTGCGCACCGAGTTCCCCGACACCACCATCTCCAAGCTGCGGTTCCTGGAGGCGGAAGGGCTGGTCGATCCCCAGCGCACCGCCTCCGGGTACCGGAAGTACTCGTGGAACGACGTGGCGCGGCTGCGGTTCGTGCTGACCGCCCAGCGCGATCAGTACCTCCCTCTGCGGGTGATCCGCGAGCAGCTCGACCGGCTGGACACCGAGCCCGCCGCGCCGGCCCGGCCCGCCCTCGTGGCGGTCGGCTCGGACAAGGCCGCGGATCCGGCCGATGCCCGCACTCCGCGCGACGATGTGATGGAGCGCACGGGCATCTCCGGGGAGATGCTCGACGAGCTGGAGAAGATCGGCCTCGTCACCGCGAAACCGCCCGGCTGGTACGACGGCGACGCAGTGATCATCGTCGAGGCCGTCGTGGGCCTGACCAGGTACGGCCTGGAGGTGCGCCACCTGCGGGCGTTCCGGGCCGCGGCCGATCGCGAGGTCGGCCTGTTCACGCAGTTGCTCGCGCCGCTGGTACGCCAGAGCGACCCGGCCGCGCGGGCCCGGGCCAACGAGACGGCGCGCGAGTTGCAGGCTCTTTCGCAGAAATTGCACGCCGCCCTGGTCCGGGCCGGATTGCGGGGAGAGCTCGGCCGCTGACCGGTTCGGCACCCGTGGGATCCGGACGAGAGGCGTGTACCGTGCAGGTTAAGGGGGGCCGTGCGAAGCGGCATGGACAACGACACGGAGGCGGGCGGTGCGCGAGCTGAGCGTGGTCGGGGTTCGGGTGGAGCTGCCGAGCAACCAGCCGATCGTCCTGCTGCGGGAGGTCGACGGTGATCGGTACCTGCCGATCTGGATCGGCGCCGTGGAGGCGACGGCGATCGCGTACGAGCAGCAGGGTGTGAAACCGGCCCGTCCGCTGACCCATGACCTGCTGCGGGACATTCTGGCGGCCCTGCAGGCGCCGCTGCGGGCGGTGGAGATCACCGAGCTGAAGGACAACGTCTTCTACGCCGATCTGCTGATCGGGGAGGACCTTCGCGTCTCGGCCCGGCCCAGCGACTCGATCGCGCTCGCCCTGCGGGTGGGCGCGCCGATCCGCTGCGCCGACCAGGTTCTCACCGAGGCCGGCATCGTCATCCCCGACGAGCAGGAGGACGAGGTCGAGAAGTTCCGCGAGTTCCTCGACCAGGTCCGCCCCGAGGACTTCGCCGGATAGATCGGCTTCGCCCGTACGCGGCGTGTCGCCCGGTTACCTCACTGTTCAAAGCGTCGCTGAGATATACGCTCGTGAAGTCCAGGTGAAGCGGCACCGCGCAGCGGGGAGGTAGTCGCGTGCACGAGCAGCCGTTAGAGGGCCCACTCGTCGGCGAGGACGGGTCGGTCGGTTACCGCGGGGTGACGGCCTGCCAGGCGGTCGGCATCAGCTACCGCCAGCTCGACTACTGGGCACGCACGACGCTCGTCGTCCCGAGCATCCGGGACGCGTCCGGCTCCGGCACCCAACGGCTGTACTCCTTCCGCGACCTGGTCGTTCTCAAGGTCGTGAAGCGCCTGCTCGACGCCGGCGTCTCCCTGCAGAACATCCGCCGCGCCATCGAGACCCTGCGTTCCCGCGGCGTCGACGACCTGGCCGGCATCACGCTGATCTCCGACGGCACGACGGTCTACGAGTGCCGCTCGCCGGAGGAGGTCGTCGATCTCCTCCAGGGCGGCCAGGGCGTCTTCGGCATCGCGATCGGCGGCGCCTTCAAGGAGATCCAGGGCTCGCTGTCGCACCTGCCCGCCGAGCCCGCCGGCGTCCCGCAGCCGGTCGGCGAGCCGGCCTCGCCGCCCGCGGGGGATGAGCTGGCGGCCCGCCGGGCCCGGCGCCGCGCCGGTTAGGCCTTGCGCCGCAGTTTCACCGTGCTGTCCGTCCGGGTGTGATCGTCACCGTCCGGCCCCTTCTGCTGCCGGGGGTGAACCTCGGCCTTGAGGACCTCCCAGCCGTCGCCCAGCGCGAGCGCCGCCACGACCTCGTCGGGCGTGGGGAAGTGGACGGCCCGGCCGTCGTGCCCCTCGTGCCGGAACGGCCCGTGATCCATGTGCCCCTCGATCAGCAGGATGCCGCCCGGCGCCACCGTGTCGGCCGCCCGGCGCAGGATCTTCTCCCGGTCGAACTCCTCCCAGAAGTGCAGGAACTGCGCCGAGATCAGGTCGAACTCGCCGGCCGGGAACGTCTCCTCGAGATCGTGCCGCTGGAAGTCGATCTCGACTCCCGCGTCCTTCGCGTGCTCGGCCGCCCGCTCCAGCGCCACGCCCGAGATGTCCACCGCGGTCACCCGCCATCCCTGCCGCGCCAGCCACACCGCGTCCGCGCCCTCACCGCAGCCCAGATCCAGCGCCCGCCCCGGCGTCACGCCCTCGATCTCCGTCACCAGCTCCACGTTCGGGTTGCCGCTCCAGATGCGGTGGCTCTCCGAATACCGGGCGTCCCATGCTTGCTCGTCACTCATGCGCCCAGCATGCGGCCTGCCGGTGGATTCGGCGAACAACCTTGCCGGAACGGCAAACGGCGTAGCCTCGGCACTGTGATCCCGCAGCACTACCCGCTCTACATCACCGAGCCCGGCAACCAGACCTGGCTCGTGATCGGCTGGGTCCCGGACGCCGCCTCCGGCCTGCCCCGCCAGCCGGTCGTGGTCCTCTGCGGCGCCGAGACGCAGGAGCCACGCCTGCTCGAGCGCACGGTCCCGTTCCGCATCGTCGGCACGGGCGATCGACCCTTGCTCTGAGACTTCTTCCTTTGCCCGTACGGGGGTCGCGTGAGGCGCCCGGTCGACACGGCCGGCCGGGTGCCGTCCCGGCCCTTTGCCGCCGCTTCCGGGCTGAGCTGCAACTCGAGCTCCTCACCGGGCCGGGGCACGGCCCGAGTACTGCCCCACGGGCCGGAAGCGACTGGGCCGGCTCGCGTACTCCTCCAGCGCGTGCGCCAGCCACCCGGCCGTCCGCGCCACCGCGAAGATCGCCTCGCCCGCGTCCGGCGGCATGTCGTAGTGCAGGGTGAGGGCCGCCAGCGCGAAATCGACATTGGGGTGAGTGCCCGACCGGGTCTTGACCGCTTCGGCCACGCGGTTGGCCGTGTCGAGCACCGGGCCGTCGGCCAGCATCGCCAGCAGCGCCGTGGCGCGGGGGTCGCCGTCCGGGTAGAGCGGGTGGCCGAAGCCGGGGACCAGCCCGTCCGTGCGCAACCGGCCGGCGATCGTGGACACCGGGTCCCGGCTGGCCATCGCATCGCTGAGCAGGGCGTGGGCGAGGCCGCTCGCCGCGCCGTGGTAGGGCCCGTCGAGGACCGCCAGGCCGGCGCCGACCACGGCGTAGGGGTGCGCCCGGGTCGAGGCGGCGATGCGGGCGGCGAGCGTGGAGGCGGCGATGTCGTGGTCGGCCAGCAGGATCAGGGCCGCGTTCAGCACCCGGTGGTCGTCGCCGCGGGGTTCGCGCGCGGTCAGCCGGCTCCAGAGCATCCCAGCCAGCCCGTCCCCACCCGGCCCGTCCCCATACGGCCCGTTCCCGACTCGCCCGTCCCCATCGGGTCCCGGCCCGTCGCTGCCCGGCCCATCCGGCCCCGGCGTGTCGCCCGCCCGCCCGTCCGCGCCTGGCGTGTCTCCGTCCGGCCCGTCGGGGCCGGCGTGGGGGAGGGCGGCCACCATCGCCGCCAGCAGGGTGCGGCCGGTGGCAACGACCGCCGCCGGGCTGGTGTCGAAGCGCAGGGGGTCGGCGGCGGCCGCGGCGGCGACGATCACGCGAAGGCGGTCGGTGGTGCGGGCGTCGGCGGGCAGCGGGCGGATGGTCTCGGCGGCCAGGGCGGTCAGCTCCGGCTTGGCGACCAGGTCGACGTGCTCCAGGTCGCCCGTCCAGAGCAGGGTCGCCACCGCCTCGAACGTGGCCGTGCCCGCCAGCCGCACCGCGTCCCGGCCGCGGTAGTACAGGCCCCCGTCGCGGATCAGCGTGATGCCGGTCTGGATGCCGGGCGTGGTGGTGCGCTGCCGTCCCGCCACGAACGCGTCCACCTCCGGCTTCGCGAAGAGGCTGCCCTTACCGTCGGCGTTCCGGATGCTCGTGAGCAGGCCTCGACTGACGTAGGCGTACACGGTCGCGGGTTTGACGCCGAGGCGGGCGGCGACCTCGCCGGTGGTCAGCAGATGCGGTTCCCGGGGCATGTGGACATGCTCTCATGTTGACTGAATCAATGTTGACGTCAATGTTGACCGATCCGATCGTGGAGTCATGTTGACTGTCAACCCAGGATTGGCCGGTGTCGTCGCGTTCGATACCGAGATCGCCGAGCCCGACCGCGACGGTGGGTCGCTTCGCTACCGCGGCGTGGACATCCGTGAACTGGCGGGGCGCGTGAGCTTCGCCGACGTGTGGGGGCTGCTCGCCGACGGGGACTTCGCGCAGGCTCTGCCGCCCGCCGAGCCGTACCCGGTGCCCGTGCACTCCGGCGACAGCCGGGTGGACGTGCAGGCGGCGGTCTCCATGCTCGCCCCGCACTGGGGACTGCGGCCGCTGATCGACATCGACCACGACCAGGCGCGGGACGACCTGGCCCGGGTGTCGGTGATGATGCTGTCCTACGTCGCCCAGTCGGCTCGCGGGCCGCGCCTGCCGGCCGTGCCGCAGCGGCGGGTCGACCAGGGGCGCACCACGACCGAGCGTTTCATGATCCGGTGGCAGGGCGAGCCCGACCCGCGGCACGTGGCGGCGATCGACCGGTACTGGATCTGCGCGGCCGAGCACGGCATGAACGCTTCGACCTTCACCGCCCGCGTGGTGGCCAGCACCGGGGCCGATGTCCCGGCCTGCATGTCGGCGGCGGTGGCGGCGCTGTCCGGACCGCTGCACGGGGGCGCTCCGGCCCGCGCGCTCGGGATGATCGAGGACGTCGAGCGTGGCGCCGAGCCGCGGGCGTACGTGAAAGGGGTCTTGGACTCGGGCCGGCGCCTGATGGGCTTCGGCCACGCCGTGTACCGCGCGGAGGACCCGAGGGCCGCGATCCTGCGCGAGGCCGCGCGCGAGCTGGGTGCCCCGCGGTACGAGGTGGCGCTGGAGCTGGAGAAGGCGGCCCTGGCCGAGCTGCGCGAGCGCAAGCCCGACCGGGTGCTGGAGACGAACGTCGAGTTCTGGGCGGCGGTCGTCCTCGACTTCGCCCAGGTCCCGCCGGAGCTGCTGTCTGCCCTGTTCACCTGCGCGCGCACGGCCGGCTGGAGCGCGCACATCCTCGAGCAGAAGCGCCTCGGGAAACTCATCCGCCCGTCGGCCGACTACGTGGGCCCGGCGCTGCGGCCGGCGTCGTCGCTGCCCGCCTGGGAGGACGCGGTGAAGCGCAACGCCTGACGCGTACGGCATGATCGTCGGATGTGACCGGGAGAGACGCGCGGCACTGGGCCGACTACAACGACGCGCAGGCCGGGCGGGCCGTGCGCGAGCTCTGCGGCGAGGTCATCGCGCTGGCCGGCCCGGGTGAGGGCCGTACCGCGATCGACCTCGGCTGCGGCGCCGGGGTCGAGACGCGCGCCCTGCTGCACGCCGGCTGGCGGGTCCACGCGATCGACTCGGCGCCCGGCACTCCCGAGCGGGTCCTGGCCACCGTCACCGACCATGCCGAGGATCTCGCCGCGACCCTGGGCGGCGGCCGGCTCACCATCGAGGTGGCCGATCTGGCCACCCTGGACCGCCTGCCGCCCGCCGGCCTCGTCTACTCCGGATACTCGCTGCAGTACCTGGCACCGGACGACTTCGCCCGGTTGTGGCCGCTGATCCGCGAAAGCCTGCGCCCCGGCGCCTGGCTCGCGGTCACCCTCCTGGGCGACCGCGACGAGTGGGCCGGCACGCCCGGCGAGACGTTCCTCGCCGAGCCGGCCGTCCGCGGCCTGGTCGACGGCCTCGACCTGCACCGCTTGACCGAGGAGGACGCCGACGGCCCGGCCTTCGGCGGCACCAAGCACTGGCACGTCTTCCACGTGATCGCCCGCGCCCCGGGGTGAAACCTCAGACGCCGGCCGGGTCCTTGAACGGGTTGTGCTCGGTGATGAACCGGTCGATCCGGGCCTGGTCGACCCGGCGCACCACACTGCCGACGTCCTGGGCGTCGCGGATGGTCTTGGCCAGGGTGAAGGCGGAGGTCACCACGTAGAGCAGGCCGAGGCCGAGAAAGGCGCGGATCCAACCACCGACGGGCAGGTAGTAGATCCCGATGGCGACCGCGACGAGCGACACGCTGAACGACGCGACGGCCTGGGCGTAGAAGGCGCTGGTCACCTTCGGCTGGGTGTTGATGTCCATGGCGGCAATCCTTGCCGCGGCGGCGCCCGCGCGGATGAGTGCCGGTACTCAAAGCGCCGCGATGCGTCCCGCCACGTGGGCGGCCCCGGCGCCGAGCAGGATCGTGTAGTGGTTGACGTCCGGCACCATCTCGGCGCCGGCCGCCGCCAGCAGCTCGGCCGGGTACATGCCGGTCGGCTCGTCCTGCAGCCCGCGCGGCGCCCCGAGCAGAGGAAACTCGCACGGCGCCGGCGCGGTGAGCATGTCCCGCGCGTCGGCCCGGATCGCCTCGATGTTGCAGGACGACCCCGTCCCCGTGTAGTCCCGCAGCACATACTCGGAAATGTCCGGGGTCCACGAGTTGCCCAGCGCCGGGTTCGCCCGGAAGAAGGCGAGATAGTCGTCGGCGGTCGGGAACGTCATCGACAACCGGCGCATGGCCGGCCCGATCGTCGCCAGCAGGGCCGTGTCGACGTCGACCCCCGGCGGCACCGGCAGCGGCACCCCGCCGTCGATCAGCAGCACGGACGCGACCCGATCGGGGTACCGCGCGGCCGTCTCGGTCACCACGAAGCCGCCCATCGAGTGCCCGGCCAGCCCGACCTTGGTCGCCCCGAAGTGGTCGGCGACGGCGATCAGGTCGGCCGCATGCGCGGCCATCCCATAGGGCCCCGGCAAACTCGCGCTTCGTGCCCGGCCGCGCAGATCAGGAGCAATCAGCCGTACGCGCCCCGCGAGCTCCCGGGCGACGGCGGCCCAGCTGAGCGCGTTGGCGGTGATCCCGTGCGCCGCGATCACCAGCGGCCCGCTTCCCGGCCAGGCCACCACTCGCAGCAGCCCGCCCCGAACCGCGACGTCGATCTCTTCCACGAAGTCAGCCTAGGCATTCCGTGTCGGGTGCACCCATGGCTGCCGCCCACATCCGTCGCCCCGCCGGCATGTGGATCAGGTCAGGGGTCCCCGCAGGCGGTGGAGCCGGAGGGCGAGCTGGAGGTCGAGCGCCCGCGAAGGGGACTGCCAGTCGGCGCCTAGGAGGTGGGAGATCCGGTCCAGGCGCTGGGTGACCGTGTTGACGTGGACGTGCAGCGACTCGGCGGCCCGGGCAAGGCTGCCGCCGGCCGCGAAGTACGCCTCCAGGGTCTTGAGCAGGGCGGTGCCCCGGCGGGCGTCGTAGTCGATCACCGGCCCGGCGGCGGCGTGGACGAACGCGGGCACATCGCGGCGGTCGCCCAGGAGGAGGCCCACGTAGCCGAGCTCGGTGTGGCTGGCGCCGTCGCCGGTGCGGCCGAGGGCGATCAACGCCGTGGCGCAGGAGTCGGCCTCGTGGAAGGCGGGCCCGACCGCGGCGGGGGAGGAGGCGGGGCCGGCGGCGCCTGCGGTCACCGGCCGGGACAACGCGCGGGTCAGCTCCTTGGCGACCGTCCGAGCGGCAGCCGCCGGGTCGGAGCCGGGCAGCAGCAGGGCGATGCGGCCGTCGCGCCCGGCGGCCAGTCCGCCGCGGGTGGCGGCGAAGGTCCGTGCCCACGAAAGCGCCCGCTGCCGCAGCTCGCCGGCCGCCGCCACGACGACGTGCGGCTCGTCGAGGGAGACGCCCAGGCGCAGGGCGCGGGAGCGCAGGGCCTCCTCGTCCCGCAGCGGCCCGGCGATGAGGTCGTCGAGCAGTTCGCCGCGGACCTGGCCCTCGGCCTCGGCCACCGTGCGGCGGAACAGCAGCAGCAGCGCGGTGATCTGCGCGGCCCGCTCGAGGATGCGCTGGTCGGCGCCTTCCAGGGGCTGCGTCGGGTGGAAGACGAGCGCGCCCAGGTTGTCGGCGCCGGCCGCGACCGCCGCCACAAAGACGTCGCCGCGCCGGACGCTGCGCCCCTCGGCCCGCGACGCCGCGACCGCGGACGCCACCTCGGTGGCACCGAGCAGCGAAGAATCGCCGGCCCCGGATGGCGAGGGCACCGCGCCGGAGTCCGCGGCGTCACCGGATGGCGGGATGCCGGGCCAGGCCGCGGACTTGGCCGTGGCCAGGGTGCGGCCCTGGGCGTCGAGGACGATCAGCGCGCCGCCGAGCACGTCGACCAGGTCGGCGGCCACGTCGTCGACACCGCCGCCGCGCAGGACCAGCGCGGTCATCCGGTCGTGGGCGGCCGCGGCCCGCTCCACCGAGGCGCTGTGGGCCTGGATGACCTTGTTCGCCTCCGACAGCTCGGCCAGCGCGGCCTGCGTCTCGGTGAGCAGCCGGGCGGTGTCGATGGCCACGGCGGCGTGCGCGGCCAGCGAGGCCAGCAGCGCCACCTCCTCGCGGGCGAACGGCCGCTCGGTCCGGTTCGCGGCGAACAGCACGCCGATCACGGCGGGGCCCAGCAGCAACGGGACACCGAGGATGGCGACCAGCCCCTCGTCGCGTACGCCCGAATCGATCTCTTTCGTGTGGCGGAAGCGAGGGTCGTTGCCGTAGTGGGCAGTGGCGTAGGGGGTACCCGAGACCGCGACCAGGCCGCCCAGGCCGGCGCCCGCCGGCAGGCGGAGCGTCTGGAAGCTCGCCGCCACCGAGCCGTCGGTGATCCGCATGTACGTGTCGCCGCGCTCCGGATCGTCGAGCGTCAGGTACGAGACGTCGGCGCCGAGCAGCGTGCGCGCCCGGTGCACGATCGCCCGCAGCACGGCGTCGAGGTCGCGCAGCCCGGCCAGGTCGCCCGCGGTGTCGTAGAGGGCGGAGAGCTCCTCCTCCCGGCGCCGGCGGCGTTCGAGCAGCTCGCGCACGCGCAGCGCGGCGACCTTGACCTCCTCGAGCGCGGCGAGCTCGGCGGCGGGTGCGCCCTCCTGGCGGGCGGCCAGCAGCGGGCGCTCGAACTCGATGGGAGCGGCCTCCCGGGCGAGCAGGGTGAGGAACTCGAGCATGATGGCAAACTAGTGTGCGGTCCACCCGCCGTCGATCGTGATCGACGAGCCGGTGATGAGGGCGGCGGGCGGGGTGCAGAGGTACGCCGTGAGCTCGGCCACCTCGGCCGGCTCGATGAGCCGCTTGATGGCGGCCCGGTCCAGCATGATCTTCTCGATGACCTCGCTCTCGGGGATGCCGTTGATCTTGGCTTGGTCCGCGATCTGCTTGTCGACCAGCGGTGTGCGCACGAACGCCGGGCAGATGCAGTTCGAGGTCACCCCGTGCGGCGCGCCCTCGAGGGCCGTCACCTTCGACAACCCCTCCAGCCCATGCTTTGCCGTGACATAAGCCGACTTGTACGGGGAGGCGAGCAGGCCGTGCACCGAGGAGATGTTGACGACCCGGCCCCAGCCGCGGGCGAACATGTGTGGCAGCACGTGCTTGACCAGCCGAAACGGCGCCTCGACCATGACCCGCTGGATCAGCGCGAACCGGTCGTCGGGAAACTCGGTCAGCGGCGCGACGACCTGGAGCCCGGCGTTGTTGACCAGCACGTCGACGTCGGCCGGGATGTCGGAGATATAGGTAGAAGAGGCGAGATCCGCCACCACCGCGCTTCCGCCGATCTCCTTGGCCACCAGCTTCGCGGCCGCGGCGTCCACGTCCACCACGATCACCGCGGCGCCGGCCGCCGCGAGCCGCTCGGCGCACGCCCGCCCGATCCCGCTGCCGCCCCCGGTCACCATCGCGGTACGGTCCGAAAGATCCAGGTCGACCACAGTCGTCATGGTCGTGAACCTACGACCCATCGCGGGCCGCCGCACATGTGCGCGCCCCACACACCCGGCCGTTTGCCCGTGTGCGGTAGTTTTCTGCCGCGATGAATCTGTCCCGGCGCGCCGTTCTGGGCGCGGCCCTCGGCTCGCTGGCCGCGACGGCCGGCGGATGCGCCCGGCCGGTCGACCCCGCCACCGGCGGCGGCAGCGCGACCAAGACGCTCAACATCGGCCTGATCTGGACGCGTACCGGAGACGCGCTCACGGTTGCCGAGAGCACGCGGTACGAGCAGGGGCTGCGCATCGGCCTGTCCTGGGTGACCAACCGCATCAACAAGGTCGGCGTCCGCACGATCAAGACGGTGAAGGTCGACGACAAGGGCGATCCGGCGGTCGCGGCGGCCGCCGCCGAGGACCTGGTCCGGCGGGGCTGCCATGTCCTGGTCGGCGGGTTCACCACACCGGTCGCGCTGCGCCTCGCCCGGGTCGCTTCGAGCCGTAAGGTCCTGTTCATCCCGTCCATGGCAACCGCCGACGAGTTGACCGGCATCAACCGGTACACGTTCCGCGACGGCCCTTCGACGACGCAGCTGCTGATGGCCGCGAGGGCGTACCTGAAGCCCGGCGGGCGGCTGGCCGTGCTCGCGGCCGACCAGGCCACCGCGGTGAAGGCGGCCGCCGTGCTCGGCGCGGCCACCACGATCGTCGCGCCCGCCTCCACGAAGGACTTCGCCGCGGTCGGCAAGCGGATCAAAGCGGCTCGGGCCGGGCAGATCTACGTGGACTGGCCGGTGGCCGCGCCGAGACTGTGGGAGGCGATCCCGGCCGGGGTCGAGCCGATCACCGTGCTCGGGGCGCGGGCGACCTGGCCGTCGTACGGCGCGGCGGCCGGCTCGCTGCGGTTCGTGACCGCGTACGCGGACGCGGCCACCACCAACATGGCGACCCAGACGCTGAAGGGGTCCGTCCCCAACCGGCGCCTCGACACGGGCCACGCCGAGGGCTTCACCGCGTCCCAGATGATCGTCCGCGCCTTCCAACTCGGCCCGCAGAAGGCCGACGACATGATCCCGGCGCTGGAAGGCCTCGAGTTCGGCGGCATCAAGACCGGCCTGTCGATCCGTCCCGGGGACCACCTGCTGCTCAACCCGCTGTGGGGCGGCCACCTGACCTGGACCGGCGCGTCCGGCGCGATCACCGCGGTCACCGACCGCGCCTTCCTGCCACCGGAGACGACACCGCCGTTGTAGCCCGGCCGAGCTCAGATCAGCGGCACCGACGGGTCGTCCGTCGCGCCGTCGTCGGCGGCCGACTCCACGGCGCAGAAGCGCCACCGTCTGTCCGCGCCCAGATCCAGCGTGACCTGCAGCGACGACTGCGGGAACGCGTCGAAGGTGCTGATCGTGCGGGCGCCGGAACGGCTGATCACCGGCTCGGCCGGACGCGCGGCGACCACGTCCAGCACCACCTGGGTGCCGGTCGCCGGCGACGGTCCCAGCACGCTGGTGATGGCGGCCGGGGAGGTCTTCACGTAGGCGTGGCTGTCCAGCAGGCCGTTGATCTGCTCGGAGAGCAGGTTGGCGACCGCGCAGCCGGGCGTCGCCACGGTGCCGACCAGGGCCGGGTTGGGGTTCGCCAGCAGCCACTGGCCGTAGGCGGAGAGCGACGTGAGGATCGGGAGCCACGACGTGCCGGTGTTGGTCAGCGCGGGCGCGGCCGAGGTCGCCTTCGGCACCGCGATCGTGATGACGCGGGCCGGGGAGGGTGACGCGGTCGCCGTCGGCGGTGGCGTCGCGGTGGTAGGCGTCGCCGCGGCGCAGCCGCTGAGTGTCGCGGTCAAAGCAACCCCGACCAGGGCAAGCTGGGCGCGCATCGCATTCCTTTTCTCGTACGTGGGGGACACCGCCCCGTATCGGCCGGGGCGGCCCGGACCTGAGCCGCCTAGGCTGGGCCGGTGACCGAGGACAGCCGCCCCGCGCGCGTCGAGGACGTGCACGAGATCGCCGAGTCGATGCCGTTCGTCACGGTCGAGTGGGGCACCGGCGACAACCCGGTCTACCAGGTCGGCAAGAAGTCGTTCGTGTTCTTCCGCAACCCGCGGCCGGACGCCTTCGACCCGGCGACCAAGGAGCGCTACACCGACGTGATCGTCTTCTGGGTGGAGTCGGAGGACGACAAACAGGCCCTGGTCCAGGACGAGTCGACGCCGTTCTTCACGACGCCGCACTTCAAGGGCCACCCGTCGGTGCTGCTGCGGGCGAGCCGCGTCGGCGAGCTGTCGCGGGCCGAGCTCGCCGAGGTCGTCCAGGACGCCTGGCTGTCCCGCGCCTCGGCCCGCCGCGCCGCCACCTGGCTGGCCGAGCACCGGGTCAGCGAGGCGGAGACGTCAGATGGGTGACCACCGCCTTGCTGAGGTCGGGCGGCAGGCGGCTCTTCGCGCCTGAGCGGGTGGCCAGCGCCACGTGGCTGGGCTCCACCCCCTTCCGCGCGAGCGGGGCGGCGGAGGCGCCGGCCGGCCGGGTCGGCCGGCGGCTCGTTCGTTTCCTCATCGCGAAATCCGAGGGCTGCGAAATGATCATGGGACCGGTAGTGTCCCCGCGCGTGACGCAGTTACCCCCACCTTCGCAGCCTCCCTACCCCCAGCAGGGCGGTTACCAGCAGCCGCAGCAGGGCTACCCGGGCCAGCAGCCCTACCCGGCCGCGCCGACGATCGTCGCGGCTCCCGAGCGGGCCGGCCCCACCAACGGCCTGGCCATCGCGTCGGTCATCTTCGCCTTCCTGTTCTGGCCGCTCGGCCTGATCCTCGGCATCGTCGCCCAGCGCCAGACCCGGAAGACCGGCCAGAAGGGGCACAGCCTCGCCCGCACCGGCACCATCCTGTCCGTGCTGGTCCCGGTGCTCGGTGCCGCCCTGGTCGTGGCCGTCGTGGGCAACCTGGGCACCAAGACCGTGACCGCCCTCAAGCCCGGCGACTGCGTCACCAGCCTCGAGGTCTCCGACAACGTCACCAACCTCCCGGTGACCGATTGCGCCAAGCCGCACGAGGGTGAGGTCTATTTCGTCTTCGACCTCCCCAAGGGCGACTACCCGGGCGACGACAAGGTGCAGAAGCAGTCCGAGGACCGCTGCGCCAAGGAGATCAACACCTACGCGGGCGCCGGAGCCGACGAGAAGTTCGACATCTTCTACCTCCGCCCCAGCCCCGACGACTGGTCGCGCGACCGCGGTGTCACCTGCATCGCCACCGACGCCAAGAAGCAGACGACCGGCTCGATCAGGAAGTAGCGGTCATCCGACGCGGTCGAGGAAGTCGAGGGAGCGCTCGACGACCAGGGCGGTGGCGCCGGGATCGTAGGACGGTAGCGAGCTGTCGGTGAACAGGTGCCCGTCGCCGGGGTAGACGAAGAGCTCGGCCTGGGCCGGGCCGACCGTGTCGACCAGGTCGCGAGCGGCGTCGATGTCGCCCTCCAGCGCGAAGAAGGGGTCCTTGTCCATGCCGTGGATCTGGACGGGGACCCCGGCCGGCCAGGGGCCGATCGCCCACTCGCCGTGGATGGGCAGGCAGGCCTCGTAGAGCAGGGCGCCCCGCGCGCCGGGCCGGGTCTGGGCCAGGCGCTGGGCGGTGACCACGCCGAACGAGAAGCCGGCGTAGACCGCGCCGTCGGGAAGGCCCGCGGTGGCCCGGGCGGCCAGCGCGTCGTCGCCGATCTGCTGGGTCAGCGCGAAGCCCTCCTCGATCGAGGCCGGCCGGGCGCCCTCGAACAGATCGGGCGTGTGGACCGTGTGGCCGCCCGCGCGCAGGCGGTCGGCGAAGGCGAGCACCCCCGGGGTGAGGCCCTGCACGTGGTGGAACAGGACTACTTCGGCCATGACCGTTACGCTCCTGGGATTGGACGACGGGGATCAAACGATCCAATATTTTAGAACGGTCGGGAAATGTCGGTCAATCAGCAGATCCCCGATTACGAGCTCGACGACCTGCTCGTGGTCACCGCGCCCGAGCAGTTGCGCGCGCTGGCCGACCCGTTGCGCGGCACGCTGCTCGAGCTGCTGCTGGAGCGGGCGGCCACCGTCACCGAGATGGCGCGGGCGGTCGACCGGCCCAAGAGCAGTGTCGCGTACCACGTGAACCTTTTGACCGAGGCCGGCCTGCTCCGGGTCGTGCGCACGCGCCGGGTCCGGGCGATCGAGGAGCGCTTCTACGGCCGGGTCGCGCGGACGTACTACGTGGGCGTGCTCAATCGACCCGAGGACAAGCAGGTGGTCGCCTCGATGAACGGCCTGGCGGCGGCGGTGGCCGAGTCGGCGGCCGCACACGCCGCCGACGACCTGCGGTGCACGCTGGTGCACGCGCGGATCCCGATCGAGCAGGTCCGCAGCTTCTGGGCCGAGGTGCAGGAGGTGGCCCGCCGGTTCGCCCAGATCCCGCGCTCGGGCGACCAGGTCTACGGCTTCGTGGCCGGCCTCTATCCGACCGACGCGCCCACCCTGCCCGACGCCGACTCCCCGGGCGACGGCCGCGGCTGACGGCATCGGATCATTGAGGGCTATGAGCAGGCGGAAGCGGGACGTCACGGCGGAAGAGCTCGTCACGGAGCTGCACCCGTACAACGAGTGGAACGCCGCCCACACGCGGGCGGCGGTCGCGGAGATCGGCGAGCTGGTCCGATACCTGAACCACGCGACGCAGCATCCGGAAGCGCTTCCCGACCCGGCCGAGGTGGGGGAGATGCTGCGCCTGCTCGGTCAGTCCGTCCGACGACTGCCGCAGGTGCTGAAGCAGGCCGGCGGCCGGCTGGAGTCGCTCGGCGGCGGCGACGCGGCCGCCGGGATCGCCCGCGAGCTCGCCGGGCCGGGCGAGCTCGGGGAGCGGCTGGACGCGCTCGGCCAGGAGATCGAGCGCGCCGGCTTCGCCGCCAAACGGCTCGGCGGCGGGAGCAACGCCGTGGCCTCGGACTGGTGAGGCGCCGGACGCTTCAGCCGGGCTTCAGTGCTGTTCCAGCCGGTGCCGGGAGCCTGTCTGTGTCCTGAGGGAGACACGGATGAGGGGGTCCTCAGTGCACGTCACCATCTCGAGGCTGAAACCGAGACGCCGCGGGTCATCACCTGCCGCATCTCGACGAGCAATCCGTACGTGGGGAACGACAGCGCCGGCTACCCCGCGGTCTGGGCGACCGGGGTGACTCACTGCACCAATCGCGTGGCCGAGATAGCCCAGACGCATGTCCTGTACTGGGGCGGCACCCAGGAATCGAACATCTACCTGGCCCACTGGGACTCGAACGAGGTGGACACCTACCCCGAAGGGCCCTGCGCCGCGGGACCGTGGACCTCGTACGCGGAAGCGATGGTCTATTTCCCCGCGGGCTACTACCCGGCGGTGGGAACCATCCACGTCTCCGGCTTCTCCACGATCTTCGCCGACAGCTGCACCGTGACCAGTCCCGGCGGCGGCGGCGGTGGTGGCGGAGGCGGTGGTGGTGGCTGCATCATCACCTGCCCGGTCGCGCCGGACGTCCCGGCCGCGCCGGAACAACGGTGAGGGCACGCGCGGACTGCCGCCGGGACCCGGCAGTCCGCGCGATCACGGCTCAGGCGCTGACCCGGGCCAGCAGCGGCCGCACCAGCTGGGCGAACTCCGCCGGCCGCTCGATCTGCGGCATGTGGCCGGCGCCCTCGAACAGATGCCAGGTCGCCGCCGGGAACGCCGCCCGCGCCGCCGCGAGGTGTGAGACCGGCAGGATGTGGTCCCGGTCCCCCCACACGATCAGCGTCGGCTTGCCGTGCCGGGCCACCCGGGGCAGCAACTGGGAACGCCACTGCGACGCGATGCCCCGGAAACCGCCGAGCGCGCGGGCGATCTCCAGGTAGACCGCGGCGAAGTCGGGCTGGTGGGCGATCTTGATAGCCATCGCGATCCGCTCCGGCGTGACCATCGCCCGGTCGGCATAGAGGGTGCGCTCGACCCGCGGCGCCGTACGACCGTCGATGTGCGACAGCAGGTAGCGGCCCATGCCGGGGACGGCGAGCATGCGCAGCGCGAACGTCACCTCCTTGCCGAAGCCGGCGCTGTTGACCAGCGTCAGCGTCGACACCCGCGACGGGTCGTCGACCAGCATCTGCATCGACACCGCCCCGCCGAGGCTGTTGCCCATCAGATGCACGGGCCGCGTCTCGCCGAGCGTCTCGAGCGTCTGCCAGACACCGTCGGACAGGGACGTGAGCGTCGCGCTCTCCGGATGGCGCTGGCTCAGGCCGAAGCCGGGCATGTCGATCGCGATCACCCGGTGGTCGGCCGAGAGCAGGTCGTGCTGGGCCGACCAGTCCTCCAGACTGCGGCCGATGCCGTGCAGCAGCACCACCGGCGGGGCGGACGGGTCGCCGGTCTCGTGGTAGCGGATCCGGGCGTCGCGCACGGTCACGTAGTTCATCGGGCGACCTCCTGCGGCGTGCGGCGGGAGACCCGGGCGGACGTCGCGGCGCGGATGATGCGCGCGTGCCCGACGGGCAGCAGGCGGGCCAGCAGGTCGGGCATCTTCGCGCTGGAGGCGATCAGCAGGCGGGCCTTGCGCTTGGCGACCGCGTCCAGGATCTGCCGGGCGGCCTTCTCCGGCGGGTACGTGAGGAGCTTGTCGAAGATCTTGCGGTTGGGCTCGACCTCGTCCGCCGGGACGCCGCTGCCGACCACCGCGTTCTCGGCGATCCGGGTGCGGATCCCGCCCGGGTGGACGGTGGTCACCCCGATCCCGTCGTCGGCCAGCTCGCTCTGCAGCACCTGGCTCAGCCCGCGCAGCGCGAACTTGCTGGCGCTGTACGCGGACTGCCCGGCCGGCGCGATCAGCCCGAACAGGCTGGACACGTTCACCAGGTGCGCGCCGGGCGTGGCCTTCAGCGCCGGCAGCAGGGCGTGGGTCAGCAGGAACGGCGCCCGGAAGTTCACGTTCATGACCTTCTCGAACTCGTCGACGGTCACCTGGTCGAAGCGGCCGCCCAGCGCCATCCCGGCGTTGTTGACCAGCAGGCCGATAGAGGGGTGCTCGGCCAGCACCTGGGTGGCGACGCCCTCGACGGCGGAGCGGTCGGACAGGTCGGCCACCAGCATCTGCACCGACCGGCCGGGGTGGACCCGGTCGATCCGGGCGGCGACCTCCTTGAGCCGTGTCGGGTCGACGTCGACCAGCACCAGGTCGCTGCCGCGCGCGGCCAGCCCGTAGGCCAGCTGCTCGCCGATGCCGCTGGCCGCGCCGGTCAGCACGGCGGTTCGGCCACCGAATTCGTACGGGGTCATGACGCGATCTCCTCCATGGGGGCGGGGGCGGGACGGCGGGTGAAGGTCATGTCGCGGGTGACGTCGGCGCGCGGGGTGATGACCACGTCCCGGATGTAGTTCTGCCGGACCAGCCACGGGTCGCGGTCGCCCTGACGGGGAAACTTGTCGAGCGCCCGCTGCACGTACCCCGAAGAGAGATCGAGCAGGGGACGGCCCTGACCACCGGGGTTCTCCGGCACGGCCACCGCGTAGCCGTGCCGGTCCATGTGCTTGAGCAGCCGCATCACGTAGCGGTGGGAGAGATCGGCGCGAAGCGTCCAGGACGCGTTGACGTACCCGATGCAGTAGGCCAGGTTCGGGACGTCGCTGAGCATGATCCCGCGGTAGGCGGCGTGCTCGCCGACCTCGACCGGCGCGCCGTCGACGGTGACCCGGACGCCGCCGACCGGCAGCAGCGAGAGCCCGGTGGCCGAGACGACGATGTCGGCCTCGAGGACGCGGCCCGAGCGCAGCCGGATCCCCTCGGGGACGAACGTGTCGATGTGGTCGGTGACCACCTCCGCGCGGCCCGACTTGATCGCCTCGTAGAGGTCGCCCGAGGGGATCACGCAGAGGCGCTGGTCCCACGGGTCGTACCGCGGGTTGAAGTGCTCGTCGACATAGGCCGGATCGTTCAGGGCCTTCACGGCAAAAGATCGCAAGATTTTGCGTACGCGCGCGGGCCGGCGCCGGGCGAGCTGGTAGAAGCCCTGCGTGAGCGCGATGTTCTTCGCCCGCGTGATGCGGTTGGCCGCGCCGGCCGGCAGCACGCGGCGTAACGCGTCCGCGACGACGTCCCGTGACGGCAGCACCGTGATGTAGGAGGGAGAGCGCTGCAGCATCGTCACCAGCGCGGCGTCCCCGGCCATCGCCGGCACCAGGGTCACGGCCGTGGCCCCGCTCCCGATCACGACGACCTTCTTGCCCGCGTAGTCGAGATCCTCCGGCCAGAACTGCGGGTGGACCAACGTGCCCGAGAAATCCGAGATGCCGGGAAAGTCGGGCTGGAAGCCGGTGGCGTAGTCGTAGTAGCCGGTGCAGCCGTACAGAAAAGTGCAGGTCAGCGACGAGCCGTCGGCCAGCCCGACCGTCCACCGCGCGTCGGCCGAGGACCACGAGGCGGTCGCGACCTTTGCCCCGAACCGGATGTGCGGCAGGATCCCGCCCTCGGCCGCCGTCTCCTCGATGTAGCGGCGGATCTTGTCGCCCGGCGCGATCGACTCCGGTTCCCGCCACGGCCGGAACGGGTAGCTCAGCGTGAACATGTCCGAATCGGAGCGCACCCCCGGGTAGCGGAACAGGTCCCACGTCCCGCCGATCGCGTCGCGGGCCTCGAGGATCGCGTACGTCTTGCCGGGCAGTTGCTCCTGAAGCCGCCAGGCCGCGCCGATCCCGGACAGGCCGGCGCCGATGATCAGAACGTCGAAATGTTCGGCCATGCTGCCAGTCTCGTGACCGATCCCGCCCGCCGACTTGCCTTCGCGCGACACTGATTTATCCTTTCGCGACATGGGATCCGTGGTACGGGCCGCCGGGCTGCGCGGACTGCCCGCCCTCATCGACGAGCTTGGTGGTGACGGCCGGGCTCTGTTCGCGCGCCACGGCGTCGACGCGGCGCTGCCCGACACCGACGACGCGGTGATCCCGTCGCTCGCGGCCGGCCGTCTCCTCGAGGCGGCCGCCGCCGACCGCGACTGCCCCGACCTGGGCCTGCGCCTGGCCGCCCGGCAGGACATCGCCGTGCTCGGCCCGCTCGCCATCGCCATCGAGAACTCGGCGACGCTGGGGGAGGCGCTCGACTGCGCGACCCGGTTCCTGTTCGTGCACTCGCCCGCGCTGACCGTCACGCAGATCCCCGACCCGTCGGGCCGGCCGGAGGTGCTCGGCCTGCGATACGGCTCGACCGAGCTCGACCCGCTGCCGCCTCAGGTCTGCGACAACGGGCTGGGCCTGCTGCACCGCATCACCCTGCTGCTCGCCGGCGGCCGTTACGGCCTGCGGTCGGTCCACCTCACCCACCGTCCGCTCGCGCCGGTGGCCCGCTACACGGAGTTCTTCGGCGCCGACGTCCGCTTCGCCCAGCGCTCGGCCGTGCTCCGAGTGCCGGCGACGGTCACCGAGGCCCGGGTGGCCGGCGGCAACCGGGTGCTGCGCGAGGTCGCCCTCGACTACATGCGCACCCATTTCCCGGCCCCCGAGCGCCCGCTCGCCGAGCAGGTCCGCCAGCTGGTCACGCAGTCGCTCGGCTCGTCGCCGGCCGACGTCGCCGCGATCGCCCGCCGCCTGCAGACCCACCCGCGCACGCTGCAGCGCCGCCTGGCCGCCGAGAACACCAACTACGACAAGATCCTCGACGACGTACGCCGGACCGCCGCGCACCACCTGATCACCACCACCGATCTCCCGTTCAGCCAGATAACCGCGATGGTCGGCCTGACCGAGCAGTCGGCGCTGACCCGTGCCGTGCGCCGCTGGTACGGCACGAGCCCGCGCAACCTGCGCCGCGCCCCCGAGCGCCCCTGACCCCGCGCCGCCGCGTGCCCCTGACCCCGCGCGGCCGCGTGCCCCTGACCCCGCGCGGCCGCGTGCCCCTGACCCCGCGCGGCCGCGTGCCCCCGACCCCGCGCGCACCGCGCCCGGCGACAAATCCGATTTATCCGTCGCGGGCGACAAGTCTGGGGGAGGCGGGATGCTGGTCAGCGGAACCATGGTGGGGTGCCTGTTCCGCTCAGGCGGATGCCGCCCCACGGGTCGGGGTCGCTCAGACGGGCGGTCGCCTGGCGTGCGCCCGGAATCGTCAGCTCGGCCTCGCGCGCGCCGGCGCCGACCCGTTCCCGCAGCTCGGCGTCGGGAGTGGTGCGGCCGGCCCAGCGGAAGCGGCCCTCGATCGGCTCGAAGTGGGCCGAGACGCGGATCGTCACCGGGAGCTCGGCGTCGCCGACGCGCAGCGTGGCCGGCCCGCGATACTCTTCGTCGGGCAGGTTCCCCAGTTGGTAGCTCTCAGTTTCCATGCCTCGTCTCCTCCTGATAGGCGGCGAGACCGCCGGGGATGTCGGCGGCGTGCTTGATGCCGGAGATGCCGCCCCACAGGAACGTCGTCAGGTAGTCGCCGAGCGCCTCCCGGCTGATCGGCTGCTGCTGCCGCAGCCACCAGTCGCCGACCGACTGCACATATCCGACCACGCCGTACGCCCAGGGCAGCGCCGCGCCGGAGTCGAGGCCGCGGGCGCGCAGCCGGTCGCCAAAGATGCGGGCCAGGCCGCTGGCGACGGTGTCGACCACGTCGGCGACCACGTCCCGGTGCCGGGTGACGTCGGGCTGGTGGACGACGAACTGGTAGAGGTTCGTGTCGGCCTCGATGTGCGCGAGGTAGGCGTCGATGGCCGCCGCGATCACGTCCCGCTCCTCGCGCACCTGGGCCACCGCCGGGACGATCGCCTCGAGCACCATGCCCGCCGACTCCTGGCCGACCGCGAGCCACAGCTCCGATTTGTCGGCGAAGTAACGGTAGAGCACCGGCTTGCTGACCCCGGCGTGCGCGGCGATCGCATCCATCGGCACCTCGGGGCCGAGTTCGCGGATCGCCTCGATGGCCGCCGCGGTCAGCTCGGACCGCCGCTGCTCGCGGTGGCCGGCCCAGCGGCCCCTGCGCCCGTCGGTATTGACCGGCTCCTCGTCGCGCTTCATAGTACTAGGAGTAACTGTTACCGGAGGTAACGTCAAGTACGTCACAGGAGGATCCATGACGACGACGGATCGCGACCGCACCGCAACGCGCCTCCTGCGCTCCTCCGCCGAGCACTCGTACGACCCCGAGGTGGAGATCGACTGGGAGGCGCCGTTAGTCCCGGCCCTGTACTTCGTACCGCCGCACCGCTCGAGCCTCTACGGCACCGACCTGTGGGAGGGGCTCGGCGAGGAGCAGCGGATCACGCTCACCCGGCACGAGGTGGCCAGCATCGCCGGTCTCGGCGTCTGGTTCGAGACGATCCTCATGCAGCTGCTCGTCCGCGGGTACTACAAGCAGGACCCGAGGGCCGCGCACGCGCAGTACGCGCTCACCGAGATCGCCGACGAGTGCCGGCACTCGGTCATGTTCGGCCGGATGATCGACAAGCTGGGCACCCCGGTCTACCGGCCGGCAGGCATCGACTCGTTCCTCGGCAAGTGGATCGGCGCCACCGGCACCGGCCCGCGCATGTTCGCGGCGATCCTCATCTGCGAGGAGATCCTCGACACGCTGCAGCGCGAAGCGATGGCCTGCGAGCAGGTGCAGCCGCTGGTGCGCATGGTCAGCCGCATCCATGTGGTCGAGGAGGCGCGGCACGTCCGGTACGCGCGGGAGGAGCTGGCCCGGCAGGTGCGCGTGGCCGGCCGCGGGCGGCTGACCTTCGACAAGCTCGTGGTCGGCCGGGCCGCGTACCTGTGCGGCACGCGCCTGATCCACCCCGGCGTCTACCGCTCGGTCGGCATCGACCCGGCCGTGGGTCACAAGGCCGCGCTGGCCAATCCCCACTTCCGCGAGACGCTGAGGTGGTCGGGCGAGCGCGTCGTCGCGTACCTTAATGATCTTGGTCTGATCGAAGGCCCGGGCAAACCGCTCTGGCGCCTGTCGGGTCTGCTGTCGGCAGCGTAAGAGTCACGTTGTGTGATTGTCGCGGGTGTGCCGGACCTAGAGGGGGAGGTCCGTCACACCAGCGCACCCACTTTCTGCCCGATCGGCCGGTGGGTGGGCGTCACGCTGCGTGACAGATTTGCCCCGACAAGGGGAGGACCACATGGACGACGCCTTCGTTGCCTACGGCGACGGCCGTGCCGACGGGCTCGCCGGCCGCGAGGACGCCACCCGCGCCACCGACGCCGACTACCGCGTCGGCCTGGTCGACGGTCAGCTAGCCGCGTTCGAGGACGCGCTGGTCGCCGCGATCCGCCGGGCGATGGGCGACAAGCTCGATGGATGACGAGTTCGGCGCCTACGAGTCCGGCCGCGCCGACGGCCTGGCCGGCACCCGCGACGCCGCCCGCGCCGGCCATCCCACCCTGGGCCGCGACTACCGCATAGGCTTCATCGACGGCCGCCTCGAGGTCTACCGCCTGCACGCCAGCCTCCGCCGCATAGTCGAGAACGGCGACTGACCCGCCACCGCCCCCCACCTCGGTGCCGACCCCGACGACCGACGATCCGCGACCCCGACGATCGACGATCCGCGAGCCCGACGATCGACGATCCGCGAGCCCGACGATCAGCGAGCCCGACGACCGACGATCCGCGAGCCGGACGATCGACGATCCGCGAGCCGGCGCCGACCACCGCCAGGTCGCCGCAGACTTTGCTCTGCGCACCCCCACGCGCGACGACGCCACGGCGGCCGTACCGCCACCCCAGCCGCGCGTCTTGGTGAGCAGAGCAGCGCGTCTTGGTGAGCAGAGCAGCGCGTCTTGGTGAGCAGAGCAGCGCGTCTTGGTAAGCAGAGCAGCGCGTCCCAGTGAGCAGAGCGGTGCGTCTTGGTGAGCAGAGCGGTGCGTCTTGGTGAGCAGAGCGGTGCGTCTTGGTGAGCAGAGCGGTGCGTCCTGGTGCGCAGAGCAGGGCGTCTTGGTGAGCAGAGCAAAGGCATCGCGACAGGTCCGACGACCCGCGCCGCGCGGAGCGGGGCCGCGTTGGTCTCGGGTGACGGCGCCGGGGCGGGGTGGCGTCGCGGGGTAAGGGGGATGCCGGGGGAGCGGGTGGGGCGTGGCGGGACGGTAACGTTGTTCTCACATCCGGGGGCGGGCGGTTGTGCATGCGCGTTGACGCCCCGGAAACCCCGGCTCGACGAAGTGGTAACCGCAGGTGGTGACGCTGGCGGAAACAAACGGCGGGATGGGGACTGGATGAGCGAGGGCGGCGTGCTGACGGGCTTCACCGTCGCGGTTACCGCGGAGCGGCGCCGGGACGAGATGGCGGCGTTGTTGCAGCGCCGCGGGGCCCGGGTGGTGACCGCGTCGGCGATCGCCATCGTGCCGCTTGCCGACGACGACGCATTGCGCGCCGCGACCGAGGCGTGCATCGGGCTTGCCCCCGACCTGGTCATCGCCACTACCGGGTTCGGCTTCCGGGGGTGGATCGAGGCGGCCGAGGGCTGGGGGCTCGGCGACCGTCTGCGCGAGGTGCTCGGCAAGGCGCGCATCCTCGCCCGCGGGCCGAAACCGTGTGGTGCGATCCGGGCGGCCGGGCTCACCGAGGAGTGGGCGGCCAAGACCGAGGCGTCCGAGGAGATCCTCGAGAAGCTGCTGGCCGAGGGTATCTCCGGGCACCGCGTGGTGGTGCAGGAGCACGGTGAGCCGCAGACCGAGTTCGTGGCCGGGCTGCGCGGCGCCGGGGCGGCCGTGGTCGAGGTGCCGGTGTATCGCTGGGTGCCGCCGCCGGACACCGCGCCCGTGCGCCGGCTCGCCGAGCAGATCTGCGCCGGCCTGATCGACGCGGTCACCTTCACCAGCGCGCCCGCGGTCCGGTCGTTCCTCAAGCTGGCCGGCGACGACGCCGGCTGCGTTCTCGAGCGCTTCCGGACGAGCACCCTGGTCGCCTGCGTCGGCCCGGTCACCGCCGCGCCGCTCGCCGAGCGGAACGTGCCCGTGGTGATGCCCGAGCGGTTCCGCCTCGGCGCGCTGATCAAGACCCTCACCGACGAGCTGCCCAAGCGTGCGGTCCGGCTGCGGGTCGCCGGTGAGACTTTGGAGGTACGCGGTCACGCGGTGCTCCTCGACGATGTGCCGCATCCGCTCGCGCCCGCCGCGATGGCGATCCTCAGCGCGCTGGCCGCCAAGCCCGGCGCCGTGGTCTCCAAGGATCAGCTGATCGCCGCCCTGCCGCGGGGCAACGACAGCCACGCGGTCGACGTGGCGGTGGCCCGCCTGCGCACCGCCCTCGGCTCGGGCAAGCACATCGAGACCGTCATCAAGCGCGGTTACCGCCTGCGGGTCGGCGAAGCCGCCGCATGAAGCCGACCCTGCTCGCCGTCGCCCACGGCACCCGCTCGGCCGCCGGTCAACGGCAGATCCGCGACCTGGTCGCCGCGGTCGCCCGTCGCCGGCCCGAGCTGGACGTCCGCCTCTCCTATGTGGACGTCCAGCAGCCCCGGATCGGCGACGTCGTCCCGGCCGTCCGCGACGCCGTGGTCGTCCCGCTGCTGCTGTCGGCCGGCTACCACGTGCGGGTCGACATCGCGAACGCGGTCGAGGGAACCGGAATCCCCGTCACCGGGACGCTCGGCCCCGACGAGGTGCTGCTGCGAAGCCTGACCCGGAACCTGCCCGCCGCGGATGCCGTGGTTCTGGCCGCCGCCGGCTCGTCGGATCCGGCGTGGCGGGAGAGCACCCACGAGATGGCCTCGAAACTTCAAGCCCATGTCGCGTACGCCTCGGGCAGCGCACCGAAGGTCGCCGATGTCGTCGCGGATCTCCGGCGGCGGGGCGCCCGCCGGATCGCCATCGCCGCCTACCTTCTCGCCGACGGCCTGTTCTACCGCACCCTGCACCGCGCCGGCGCCGATTCGGTGACTCCACCGCTCTGTCTCGACCCGACGGTGGCCGGTCTCGTGCTGCGGCGGTATGAATCGGCGCTCCTCACAACGGCCGCCGGTCGCTTGTAGGGTTTTCCGAACGTTCGCGCAATCGCGACGGTCCGGGCGCAAAACAATGGCCCGGAAACATCCGGGTCGTGATTAAACAGCGCTTGGTGGTCATCGGAAACGGCATGGCCGGCGCCCGTACGGTGGAGGAGATCCTCGCCCGGGGCGGCGACTTCGACATCACGATGTTCGGCGACGAGCCCTACGGCAATTACAACCGGATCATGCTGTCCAATGTCCTCGCGGGCGTGGAGGACGAGTCCGGGATCTTCCTGAACGACCTCAACTGGTACGCCGACAACGGCATCACGCTGCACGCCGGGGTGCGCGTCGACCGCATCGACCGGCGGAGGCGGACGGTCCACGGGTCGGACGGCAGCGAGACCGCGTACGACAAGCTGGTCATCGCCACCGGCAGCAGCGCGTTCGTGCCGCCGATCAAGGGCGCCCACGTTCCCGGCCGCGGCTACCACCAGGGCGTCTTCGTGTTCCGCACGCTCGACGACACCCGCGCGATGATCCGGTACGCGCGGGAGCACGAGCGCGCGGTCGTCATCGGCGGCGGCCTGCTCGGCCTCGAGGCGGCCCGCGGCCTGCAGAACCACCTCGGCCACGTGACCCTCGTGCACGCCATGGGCCACCTGATGAACACCCAGCTCAACGAGCGGGCCGGGCGCACCCTGCAGGCCACGATCGAGCAGAAGCTCGGCATCGACGTGGTGGTCGACGGCATGACCACCGAGATCCTCGGCAAGCACGCGGTCACCGGCGTGAAGCTCGCCGACCGCCGGGTCATCGACTGCGACGTGGTCGTGATGGCGGCCGGCATCCGGCCGAACTCGCAGCTGGCCGCCGACAGCGGGCTGGTCGTCGAGCGCGGCGTCGTCGTCGACGACCAGATGCGGGCCGCCGGCGAGGACGACATCTACGTCGTCGGCGAGTGCGCGCAGCACCGCGGCGAGGTGTACGGGCTGGTCGCTCCCCTGTGGGACCAGGCGAAGGTGCTCGCCGACCACGTCACCGGCGCCAACGCCGCCGCCGCGTACGAAGGCTCGCAGGTGTCGACGAAGCTCAAGGTGGCCGGCGTCGACGTCGCCGCGATGGGCCTGCAGAGCCCCGAGCACGAGGACGACGAGCTGCTCGAGTTCGCCGAGCCGAAGCGGGGCGTCTACAAGAACGTCATCATCCGCGACGACCGGCTCGTCGGCGCCACCCTGGTCGGCGACAACAGCAAGGCGCTCGCCCTGATCAAGGCGTTCGAGAAGGGGCTGCCGCTGCCGGAGGACCGGGCCGCGCTGCTGTTCGACCTGGGCGGGCCGGCGGCCGAGGAGAGCGTCGCCGACATGCCCGACGACGAGCAGGTCTGCAACTGCAACGGCGTCTCCAAGGGCGCTCTCCGATCCTGTGTGGACGCCGGGTGCAAAACCGTCAGCGGCGTCATGGACAAGACCCGGGCCGGGAAGGGCTGCGGCACCTGCAAACCCCTCGTGCAGCGGATCGTCGACTGGGCCAACGGCGGCGAGGCCGAGGAGGACTCGGCAGCCTCCTACTACGTGCCCGGCGTGCCGATGCCCAAGCCCGAGCTGATGGACGCGATCCGGCTCTACGAGCTCAGGTCGGTGTCCTCGGTGTTCGCGAAGCTCGGCGGCGAGGAGGACGCGAAGAGCAAGATGGGCCTCGCGTCGCTGCTCAAGATGATATGGGGCGCCGAGTACGTCGACGAGCGCGACGCCCGTTTCATCAACGACCGGGTGCACGCGAACATCCAGCGCGACGGCACGTTCTCGGTGGTGCCGCAGATGAAGGGCGGCGTCACCACCCCGGCCAACCTCAGGCGGATCGCCGAGGTCGCCGAGCGGCACGGCGTGCCCATGGTCAAGCTCACCGGCGGCCAGCGCATCGACCTGCTCGGCATTCCCAAGGAGAAGCTGCCGCAGATCTGGGCCGAGCTCGACATGCCGTCCGGATACGCGTACGCGAAGAGCTTCCGGACCGTCAAGACGTGCGTCGGATCGGATTTCTGCCGCTTCGGCGTCGGCGATTCCACCGCCCTCGGGATCGCGATCGAGGAGCGTTATCAGGGAATCGAGGGGCCGGGCAAGATGAAGCTCGCGGTCACCGGCTGCCCGCGCAACTGCGCCGAGGCGTACGTCAAAGACCTGGGTGTTGTTGCTATTGACGGCGGCAAATGGGAGATCTACGTCGGCGGTGCGGCCGGCGCCCACGTCCGCAAGGGCGATCTGCTCGCGACCGTCGGTTCCGCGGACGAGGTCATCACGCTGACCGGGCGGTTCCTGCAGTACTACCGGGAGAACGGGAACTGGCTCGAGCGCACCTACGCCTGGGTGCCGCGGGTGGGCATCGAGAAGATCCGGGCGGTCGTCGTGGACGACGCCGAGGGCATCGCCGCCGATCTGGACGCGCGGATGGCCGCGGCCGTGGGCGCCTACAAGGATCCCTGGAAGGAACGGGCCGAGCCCGCGACCCCGGGACAGTTCCGCACCTCGCTGCCGCTGACCGTGCTGCCCCAGGTGCCGGTGCGCGCATGAGGACTCTCGGTTCTGTCGGCGACATCCCCCTGGGGGAAGGCCGCACCTTCGCCGTCGACGGCGAGATGATCGCCGTCTTCCGGCTCCGCGACGGCTCCGTCCGGGCGCTCTCGGCCGTGTGCCCGCACCAGGGCGGCCCGCTCGCGGACGGGCAGATCGACATGAAGCAGGTCGTCTGCCCTCTGCACCTCTATTCGTGGGACCTCGCCACCGGCTGCTCGCTCAGCGGGCAGGAAGCGGTGTCCGTCTATCCCGTCCGCGTCGACAACGACCAGCTCATCTTGGAGATGTGACATGACAGCTACGCTGCCCGTTGCCCGCCCGGCGAGCCAAAGAAGCAAGCTCAGCGTCAGAGGCCATTGGATCGACGACTGGCGCCCGGAGGACCCGGCGTTCTGGGCCGCCACCGGCGCCCGGGTCGCCCGCCGGAACCTCATTTTCTCGATTCTCTCCGAGCACATCGGCTTCTCGGTGTGGTCGCTGTGGTCCGTGCTCGTGCTGTTCCTCGGCCCGGCGTACGGCATCGATCCCGCCGGTAAGTTCCTGCTCACGGCCGTGCCCACCCTCGTCGGCGCCGCGCTGCGGATTCCGTACAGCTTCGCGGTCCAGCGTTTCGGCGGCCGCAACTGGACCGTCTTCAGCGCGTCCCTGCTGCTCGTGCCGGCCGTGCTCGCGGCGTTCCTGATCCGGCCGGGCGTCTCCTACTCGACCCTGCTGATCCTGGCGGCGGTGGCCGGCGTCGGCGGCGGCAACTTCGCCTCCTCGATGACCAACATCAACGCGTTCTACCCGAACCGGCTCAAGGGCTGGGCGCTGGGCATCAACGCCGGCGGCGGCAACCTCGGCGTCGCGGCCGTGCAGCTGGTCGGGTTGTTCGTGCTCGCCGTCTTCGGCGCGGGTCACCCCGGCATCGTGGCCGGCATCTACATCCCGCTGATCGTGATCGCGGCGCTGTGCGCGGCCCTCTACATGGACAATCTGACCCAGGCGCGCACCGAGAAGCGGGCCATGCGCGACGCCACGCGCGAGCCGCACACCTGGATCATGTCGCTGCTCTACATCGGCACGTTCGGCTCGTTCATCGGCTTCGGCTTCGCGTTCGGCCAGGTGCTGCAGGTGCAGTTCCACACCGAGTTCGGCACCCCGGTCAAGGCCGCCTACCTGACCTTCCTCGGCCCGCTGCTCGGCTCGCTGATCCGCCCGCTGGGCGGCGCGCTGGCCGACCGGCTCGGGGGAGCGCGGGTCACCTTCGTCAACTTCATCGCGATGGCCGCCGGCGCCGCGATCGTGCTGCTGGCCGCCCAGCAGAAGTCGCTCCCGCTGTACATCGCCGGGTTCGTGCTGCTGTTCGTCCTCAGTGGCGTCGGCAACGGCTCGACGTACAAGATGATCCCGGCGATCTTCAAGGCGAAGCACCCGGCCGACGAGCCCACCGCCCGCCGCCTGTCCGGCGCGGTGATCGGCATCGCCGGAGCGATCGGCGCGCTCGGCGGTGTGATGGTCAATCTCGCCTTCCGTCAGTCCTTCCTGGAGACCAAGAGCGCCGATGCCGCCTACGTAGCGTTCATCGCCTTCTACGCGTTGTGCGTGCTGGTCACCTGGGCCGTCTACCTGCGGCCCGGCGCCCGTACCGCCGGCAAGGTTTGATCGACGATCGTGCCGCCCGGCCGGTTTTCCGGCCGGGCGGTTCGCTAATGTGAGCGCGTGTCCCCCATCGAGCTGAACACGGACGTTCCTCATTCCGCCCGCATCTACGACCACCTGCTGGGCGGCAAGGACAACTTCGCGGCGGACCGCGACGCGGCGGCGGCCATCACCGCCGACTGGCCGCACCTGGCCATCTCGATGCGGGCCAACCGCAACTACATGGCCCGCCAGGCGCGGTTCATCGCCGAGGAACTCGGCATCCGTCAGTTCCTCGACATCGGGGCCGGCCTGCCGACCAGCCCCAACCTGCACGAGGTCGTCCAGGGGGTCGATCCGACGTCCCGGGTGATGTACGTGGACAACGACCCCATCGTCCTCGTGCACGCCCGCGCGCTGCTGACCAGCGCCGCCGAGGGCTACACGTCGTACCTCGACGCCGACCTGCACAACCCCGACGCGATCATCGCCTCGCAGGAGTTCCGGGAGACGTTCGACCTGAGCAAGCCGGTCGCGTTGAGCCTCATCGCGATCCTGCAGTTCATCGTCGACGACGACCACGCCCACCGGATCATCGACACGCTCATGGCGCCCCTGCCGCCCGGCAGCGTCCTCGCCATGTCGACGGTGACGGCCGACAGCGCGCCCGACGAGGTCAACAAGGGCGTCGCGGCGTACGTCGCCCGCGGCATCAACGAGAAGGCCCGCGACCGCGCCGAGTGCGAGGACCTGTTCCGCGGCCTCGAGCTGATCGAGCCCGGCTGTGTGCTGGTCAACCACTGGCGCCCCGACGACGCCGCCCGGGCCGTGCCCGACGAGCACGTCCACATGTACGGCGGCGTCGCCATGAAGCGCTGACCGCTCGGCTCTTCGCTCGTCAGCTCGAGTAGACCTCCAGGGCGGAGAGCTGGCCGGCCGGCCAGGCGGTGTTCCCGCTGATGGTCACCCGGACGTAGCGGGTCGCGGTGGGCGTGCAGGTCACGCTCACCGTGTTGGAAGAACCAGGGTCGAACGTACGGCCCGCAGAGCCGGCCAAAGTGGAGAAGTTGGCGTTGTCCGTGCTGCCGGCGATGGCGAGCGTCTGCGTGCGGGCGCCCCAGGACGGCGGCAGTTTGAGCACGAACCGGCCGACGGTCTGGGCCGAGCCGAGATCGACCTGCAGCCACTGCGGGAACGCGTTGTTGGTGCTCTCCCAGTAGGTGTTCGCGTTGCCGTCGACCGCGTTGCCCGGGCCGTAGGACTGGGTGTACCCGCTGGAACTGGTGGCGCGCCCGGCCGCGAGATCGGTGACCACCGGCGGTGGCGTGCTCCCCCCGTACGCCTGGATCTGGGAAAGCTGTGCGGCCGGCCAGCCGGAGTTGCCCGCGAAGCTGAGCCGCAGATATCGGACGGCGGAGCCGGACAGGGTGATCGTGACCGCGTTGCCGGTGGCGGGGTCGAAGACGTAGCCGGCCTGGGCCTTGAGCGTGGCCCCGGTCGCGCCGTCCTGGATCGTGATCGTCTCGGTGCGGCGCTCCCAGCCGGCGGGCAGGCGCAGAACCACGCTGGTCAGGGTGGCACTCGCGCCGAGATCGACCTGGAACCACTGCGGGAAGGCGTTGTTGGCGCTCTCCCAGTAGGTGCTCGTGCTGCTGTCGACCGCGTTGCCGGGCGCGAATCCGCCGTTGGCGCTGCTGGCGCTGGTCGGCTTGCCGGCGGCGAGGTCACCGGTCGGCGGGGGCGGCGGCTGCGTGCCGAGGGTCGGCTGGGTGGGACGGGTCGCGGTCAGGGCGATCTGTCCCTTGAGCATCTTGCCGCCGTCGGTGGTGATGCGCAGGTAGTAGTCGGTGTCGCAGCGGGTGCCGTCCTCGTCGAGCGCGCGGATGCCGGTGCCGGCCGGGACGTCGGCGGCGGTCGCGGCGGTCTTCGCGATCTGGTTGCCCTCGTTGAACTCGTCGAACATGGACACGTACAGGCCCTGGGCGCCGAGCCGGACCATGTTGTAGATGCTGCGCCAGTAGAAGTCGCCGTGCCGCCGGGCGCCGGCCGACAGGTCGCCGGGCAGCACGCAGGGCTGGTAGTCGATGCCGCGCGCGTTGCAGTCGGCCTGGTCGGCGAGGTTGACGTTGGTGTAGAACCAGTCCAGGCCGTCCAGGTCGCCGGTGCGGCCCACCATCCACGGCGAGATCATGTTGAGCGCGTGGTAGACGTCGAGGTACCCGGCCCGGCTGTCGTTCTTGCCCTCCCGCCAGTATGTGGGCACGCCGCCGATCACGTAGCAGCCCTGGCCCTTGAACCAGTTGATGACGTCGAGGCAGGCGGCCGGGGTGAAGTTGTGGTTGTCGTCGTTGAAGCCGAAACCCCAGATGCAGACGACGGGCTTGCCGTTCTGCCGCGCGTACATGCTGGAGGCGGTGTGCGCGGACATCTTGGTGGACCAGTCGGTCTTGATCTCGTTCTGCATCGACGACCAGCCGCTGACGTCGTACATGATGTAGAACTTGCGGCCGGTCGCCTCGGCGGAGGTGCGGACCTTCTGGGCCATGGCGTCGCGGGTCGGGCCCTCGTCGCCCATCGGGTTGAACCGCTGCAGGGCGGCGGTGTCGATCCCGTACGTGCGCATCCAGCCGAAGTGCGTGTCGACGGTCTGCTGGTCGTACGAGGAGAAGAGGTTGGCGGTTCCGCCGCCGCCGAGGTTCGGGTACGCCGTGGGGTAGGCGTGGGTGTAGTCGTGCATGTCGGGCCAGGACACGATCGTGGTGTTGCTGGGGGACGGCGGCTGGAAGCGGTCGCGGCTCCAGTGCCACCAGCCGCCGATCGGGGCGCCGTCGCCCGGGCAGGCGAACCAGCCCTGGTAGCCGACGCTGATCTTGCCGACGACGTCGCCGGGGGCGGAGGCGGCCTCGGCGCCGGTGGCGGCACTCGCCTCGGCGAGCACGACCGCGGCTGGGGACAGGGCCGCGGCGGACAGGAGGGTGCGTCTGGTGAGGGGCATGTCGATCCTTTGATCTGGGGATGTTCTTGCCTGGGGGATCGACGGTCATCGTGGCAGCCCGCGTCACATGATTGCAATAGTTGGACGCCTTGTTGAAATATTGCGGTTACGAGGCTGGAAAACTTGGGCGTGGTTGACTCGGGGCATGCTGCCATGGAGTTATGACCTCGCCGGTCAGTTGCACCAGGAGACGATCGACTCGGAGCTGCTGCGCGACAATCCGCTGGGTGACCCCCACGTGCGCCCGCTCTGGGTCTACACGCCGCCCGGCTACGAGTCCGGGTCCGGCCGCTACCCGTCGATCTACGTGATCCAGGGCTACAGCGGGCATCTCGGCATGTGGGCCAACCGGACGCCGTTCCGCCAGCCGTTCGTCGAGACCGCCGACGAGGTGTTCGCCCGCGACGAGGCACCCGGCTGCATCGTCGTGTACGTCGACGCGTGGACGGCGTACGGCGGCTCGCAGTTCGTCGACTCCCTCGGGACCGGCCGGTACCACTCGTACCTCTGCGACGAGGTCGTGCCGTTCGTGGACGCACGCTTCCGCACCCTGAACAGCCCCGCGTCCCGCGCGATCAGCGGGAAGTCGTCCGGCGGCTTCGGCGCAATGATCACCCCGATGCTGCGCCCCGACCTGTTCGGCGCCCTGGCCACCCACGCCGGCGACAACCTGTACGAGCACTCGTACCTGCCCGAGTTCGCCAAGGCCGCGCGGGCCCTGCGCGAGTACGACCACGACGTGCAGAAGTGGTGGGCCGACTTCCAGGGCCGCACCGCGTTCACCAAGGAACACGACATGTCGCTGGTGATGGTCCTCGGCTGCTCGGCCGCGTTCTCACCGGCCGACGACGGCACGCCGCTGCTGCCCTTCGACCCGCGCAGCGCCGAGCTGATCCCCGCTCTCTGGGAGAAGTGGCTGGCCTGGGATCCGGTGCGGATGCTCTCGGTCGACGGGTACGCGGACGCGATGCGCTCCCAGCGGGCGATCTGGATCGACGGCGGCACCCGCGACGAGTGGTTCCTCGACCTGGGCGCCGAGGCGTTCCGGGCCGGCCTGTCCCGCATCGGCGTCCCCGACGACCGGGTCCACTTCGAGCTGTTCCCCGGCGGCCACGGCGGCATCGACTACCGCTACCCGCTGGCCCTCGCCTGGCTGGCCCAGCGGCTGGAGCGCTAGGCGTTCGCTCTGGTTCGCCACGCCTGGCCGGCGATGCCGCCGGCCAGGCTCAGGGCCACCCCGAAGAGGCCGAGCATGGCGGAGAGGCCGAACATCGCCAAGACCAAACCCTGGTTGACGTAAGCCCGCATCGAGCCGCCGCCGCTGTGCGCCAACCCGTCGATCTTCGCCTGCTGCTGGGACACGATGCCCAGCCAGACGTTGTCGACGACCGCGAAGGTGGCGATGGTCAGCGCCCCGATCGCCACGCCGGCGGCCAGCCCGGCGATCGCCTGGGCCCGCCGGTCGGCGCCCGACCGGGCCGCGACCGCGCCGACCAGGGCGAGCGCGACGAAGACGCAGAGGTAGGCGACGAGCACCGAGACCGCGTCGTCGTCCTGCGTGGAGGGGAAGACGACGTTGGAGCGCAGGATCTCCAGCGAGAGCCCGAGCCAGACGATCCCGACGATCAGCGCGGTTTGTCGGGCGAGCCTGCGGTTCTCCATGGTCAGGCCTTCCTCGAGATGGGCGTGGAGCGCGCCTCGGACGAGATCGGCGGCGAGGCGCGGCGCCGGGCGGGACGGGCGCAGGTCGTGCACCAGCTGGGCGAGCTCCTCGCCGTACCGCTCGCGCCATCGGCCCGGGTAGAGGCGGATCAGCTGGTCAAGCATGTGCCGCCCCCAGCCGGCGGAGCCCGACCGCAGCCACCTGCCGGACGTGCTCCAGGTAGGCCTGCACCGCCTCGGCGCCGGCCGCGGTGATCCGATAGGGACGGCGCCGCTCCTCGGCCGGCAACGCCTCGATCAGCCCGCGCTGCTCGAGCCGGCTCAACGCGCCGTACAGCGTCCCCGGCCCCAGCGTCGCGCCCGCGACCTCCTCGATGTCCTTGATCAGGGCATAGCCGTGTTTCGGACCGCTGGCGAGGCTGACAAGGATCAGCACGCTCGGCTCGGCGAACCTGGACTCCATCGGGCACCTCCTACGCGAGACGTTATATCGCATCACGTAACATCGCCGCAACCTTCCCCGGCGCGGAGGTTGTCGGACAGAATGTCATCGCGTGACTCCGCGAAGGAGGTTCATGTTCCCACCATCTCGAGTGACGTCGGAGCGAGTCCTACTCACCGTCACGCCGCGCGTTCTGGCGATGACGTTGGGCAGTGACGATGAATCGCGGATCAGCATCGAAACCTCGTTCGAGGCGGATTCGTTCGACCCGCGGCGCCCCAGCGCGGATACCCGGCTCAACGCGCTCGAGGCACGGGGGGAGTCGCTGTGGATGGCGGCGTTCTCCGGATCACTGGGCTTCTATGTAGAGCAGGCGGGTGCTCGGGCGCGGGAACGAGGCGCCGCCGTGACGCTGCAGTTCGTCGCGTCGTCCGAGCTGCCTGCCGCCCTGCATTGGCTGCCGTGGGAAGTGCTCTTCGATCCGCGGCGGCGTGACCATCTGTCGCTGAACGCAGGTTGGTCGGTGGTGCGTGGCGTCGACGCTTTCCAGTCCATACGCCCGCTGTCAATTGATGATCTGCGTGTTCGAGTGCTCGTGCTGGATTCCTCGCCGGAGGCCGACGCCGAGGCCGCGGCGGTCGGTGGGCTCCTGGGCGCCCACGGAGACGTCGAGATCCTCCGGGCCGGAACGAGCGATGAGCTGGTGAGTCACCTGACCGGCGACGTCTCCCTGGTGCACATGATCGGTGACGGCCGCGGCGATGGGCTGCGGCTGGCCGAGCGCGAGGGATTCGTCGGCGGGGCCGAGATCGCCGACGCGATCGCGGACAACAGGGGAATAGGACTCGTCGTCTTCAGTGGCAGCACGACCGCCTCCATCGCGGCTGAGGTCGAGAAGATCGCCGGGGTGACCGTGCTCGCGCATCTCGAAAGTGCACGGGCGGTGCATGCCACGGAGTTCGCCGGCCGATTCTACCGCGACCTGATGGACTTGATCCCGGCCGATGTGGCCGTCGCCGAGGCGCGCCGGGCGGTGGACCGCCGGTTCCCCGGCGAGAGAGCGTGGGCGAGCGCCGTGCTGCTCACTGGGTGGCCACCCCTGGTCCTCGGCCGGTCGAGTCCGGGACCCGGGAGCGGTTCGGACGTGCCGCGGCAAGGCGGTGACCTCGACGCGGCGGAGCTGCGGAACATGCTCTACACGCTCAACCGGGAAAAGGGCCACGAGCTGCTTGCCTCTGCCCCTTGGAACCTGGTGCGCAAACAGGTGGAAGCGGCCGAGGACCAGCTCCGCGACCTGCCATCGCCACCGTTGTCATGAACAGTCCCGACGTTCGCCGTCTGTCCGAGGGGATCCGCCTTTTCGAGGAGTATCGCGGACGGTTGCGCCAGCTCCGGGATAAGGCTTCGCGGCTGAGTGAGTTCGACGTCCTTATCGTCGTCGGTGAACAGGCAGTCCTCGAACACCTGGAACTTCAGTTGAACCTTTGCCGGAGACTCCTGATCAGCGCGCCGGTGGAGGGGAACGACGCGAATTTCCTGGATCGGTTGGAGTACCTGGTCCGGCAGTCCGGATGGTCGGTCCTCGAGGAGGTTGAGGCGCGGCTCGACGAGAAGGAGGACATCGCGGCCGTCGCCCGGAGGGAGGTGGCGGCGAAGCTCGCGATATGGTCCGGCATCGCCGGTCGGGTCGAGGAGGCGGGCCGGCAGATTCAATTGCGGCGCTTGCGCATCGCGGAGCCGCGAAGGCTCACCACCAGTCGTGATCGGCTGACCGCGCTCGTCCGGCACGCGACCATCAGCTTCCAGGAGAATCGCTACGTCGAAGTGTGGCAGGCCTTGAACGAGCTGGAACGGGCGCCTGCACACAACGCCGTGCCGCTGACCGAAGTGCCCAGCCGACTGGAAACGCTCGTCCGGCGGGCGTCGCCCGAACCCCTGCAGCTCACTGTTCTGAGGGGCGAAGCCATGAACGACAATATTCAGTACGCGCTGACGCTGCAGACTCCCACCGGCGATCAGTACGTGGCGGTCAGGGCGCTGTCTACCAATATCAATGTCCAGTTAGGCCAAGAACGTTTCGCGCGCGATGCGCAGCTTGTCAGCCCCCGCGAGGTCCAAGATCACGTCGATGCGGTGCTCTCGTCGACGATGGATCTATCGGCCGGCGAGGATCGTCTTTCCCGGCTTCGAGAGGTCGGCCGCATCCTCTACCGAAAGCTCATCCCCATACCGATGCAAGACGTGATCGAGCTGCACCCGGGAGTGCCGCTCGTCCTGACCAGCAATGATCGCTCGTTGGCATGGGAGTTCATGGCCGCCGACGACTTCGTGGCGTTGCAGCGCCCGCTGGCACGGTTGCCCGTCGGCCATTCCCGCCGGCGTCGTAGCTATTCCGGCGACCTGCCCTCGCACCGGCGCCAGGTGGCTCTGGTGGGCTCGGCGGGAACGGGGAAGCATCTGTCCGCCGTCGAGCGTGAGGTGAAGACCATCCACGACGGGCTGACCAGCGCCTGGTCCGAGGAGGCCGATGTGAAGGTTTTGCTCACCGGGACGAACAGGCCGGCAAACAAGGAGGACTTCGAGCGGGTGCTCGTCTCCGGCTACGACATTATCCATTTCGCCGGGCACGCGGCGTTCAACGAGCGAAAGCCTGGCTTGAGCGGATTGCTGTTCGACGACGAAAAGTGTACGGCCGAGGACATCGGGCCCCTTATCGGGGGTGCCCCACTGGTCTTTCTCAATGCGTGCGAGACGGCGCGGCACGGCGACGAGCCGGTGTTCGGGCAGGAGGGCGCATTCCAGATCGACCCGTGGGAGGGACTGGCTGCCGCATTCTTGCGCGGCGGCGCCTTGGCCTGCATCGGCAATGTCTGGCCCGTGGTCGACGCGGTTGCCGCTCGATTCGCGATCGCCTTTTATTCGCATGCCCTCGAAGGGTTACCGCTGGGCGAGGCGATACGGCTTGCGCGCCGGTCGGTGGCTCAGCGATACCCGAAGGACCCGAGTTGGGCGTCGTTCGTCTTCTACGGCAACCCCGCGTTCACTCTTGCGGTCGACGGAAAGGCGGTCCGCTCATGGTGATGCGGCCTGCTCACGGCTTTGCCTCCCGCGTCGTTCTCCTCGGAAGCTCGGGCGGAGATCCATCCCGCCGTGCCGTGGTCGCCGATCAACTGTCTAGGGCACGAGCATTGCTGGTCGACGATGTCCGCTGGGGCCTTGACCCCGACAATTGCTTCGTGCTGGTCGATCCGGAGTCTGACGCCGAGATCAGGATGGCGATGAAGACCGCCGCCGAGGGGGTCGGCCGGGGTGGCCTGCTGTTCGTTCACTACGTTGGCCCGATCGAGCTGACCTCCTCCGGCGGACTGCGGCTGCGGTTCCCCGACTGCGGCTTCAGCTACGAGGAGATCCGCTATCGGGTGCGGTTCAATGGTGGAACCCGCCGACTAGTGATCCTGGACTGCCGTGCGGGAACGGCCGACGCGGACGCCATCGCGGACGCGGCCTTCGAGCGCGGCGTTCTGGTGGTGTGCGCGCCTGGCGCGACCGACCAGGGGAACGACTTCACCGGCCACGTTGTCGAGGTGCTCGAGAACGGCCGGCCGAACGGCCGGGTAATGCTCGGCCCGCAAGAATTCCGGCAGGGGTTTGCCGGTACGGTCGCGATGCGTCCGAGTGGTACCGCCGACCATTTTGCCCTGATCAGAAACCCTGCTCTGTTCCGGGCCGACCGGACCGGACAGATCCTGCTCGCCGCGGACGAATCCGCGGACGGGGCAGTCATCTTGGTGTTGCGCTACGACCGGGAAGAGGGCGCCCTCGGGGTGGTGCTCAACCGGCCGGCCCCCGGGCTGGCGGCTACCCCGAACTGGCCGGCAGCTGTGCGCGAGCCGGAAGTTCTCTTCGACGGCGGACCGGTGGAGCATGAGGGGTATCTACCGCTCGTGCTTTTACACGACGGCGCGAAGCCCCCGCCGACATTCCGCCGCATCAGGCCGGAGACTGGATCCCGGATGGGCACGCTGCCGCTGACGACTCGGACCGACGTCGGGGTGGTCGAGCGATTCCGGTTGTTCCGGGGATACGTCGGATGGGGCCCGGGCGAGCTCGAGGCGGAGGTTGCGAACGGATCCCTGGTACCTGCGGAGGTCGATCTGGACGTTGTGTTGACGATCGTGCCGCGGGCGCTGGGGCGGCTGGTGCGAGATGCGAGCCGATGACGTGAGCATTCGAGTGGAGCGGGACGTGGACGCGACGGAGGACCTCGCACAGCGTCTGTATCGGCTCGGCCGGGACAACCTCCGGGTAACGCTATTTGCCGGGTTCGGGCTGTCGGCGGCGGTGATGCCCACCACTTCCGACCTGCTGGCAATCGCCGACGATTACGCCGAGAGCCACCCTGGCACGGCGGGCCTGCTGGCGGCGCTGCGCCGGGCACGAGCCAGGTTCCACGGCGATGACGTCCGGATTCTCCGCGAATACCGTGCCGCGTTCACCGGCTGGTTGTCCGCCGACGCCTTCGATCTGATCGCCCAGGCGGCGGTGCTGCAGGCATACCAGGCGCCGAGGGGAGACGACCACTCCGGACCGCGTCCGTGGCAATCGATCGAGGCCGCCGCCGGCGAGGAGATGGAGCGAGACATCGCGCGATGGACCTTGCCGGACGGGGTCGCGGCGCTCGGCAGCGTGCTCGCCCGCTCGGACATGTTCAGCAGCCACGTTTTCACCACCTGCTTCGACCCGCTGCTCGAGATCGCGGTGGCGCGGTCCGGAGCGGAGTACCAGAGAGTGACACGACTGACGGATCCGTTCCCTGCGGACGCCGTGGGGATCCACCATCTGCACGGGTACTGGCGCCCGGAGTATCCGGTCGGCCCGGCACTGCTGGCCCGCTCGAGCGACCAGACTGGGGACCGAGATGTTCTGGCCCGTCAGCTGGCCGACCGCATCAGCGAGACCCCCGTTATCTGCGTGCTCGCGTACAGCGATGGGGATGGCATCCTGGCCGCGGCGATACGGCGGGTGGCGGCCAGCGGGAAACGGCTCACGGTCCTGTGGGCGGCAGAGTCGATCGACGAGGAGGAGGTCGGACAGTCACTGCGGGCCGAGGCGGGGCCGGCGCCGGTGGTGACCTTCTTCCCGGGTGTGAACAGCGACGTACTGCTGCCGCGGCTCGCTCACCTGATGCGGCTCCCCGTGACCCTGCCCGAGCGGGTTATCCGCAACCACCGTCACACGGCGTGGGAACGGGAGCTCCTGTCGGAGCCGGGTACGGCGCCGCCCGACGATCCGCTGGACCTGCTGCGGCAGCTCGACCGTCGTTACCAGTGGGAGCGCTCGTGGTCGGGCGAGCCGGTCGCGCCCCGCCTGATCTACTGGCCGGTCCGGCTGCGCAGCAGCCCGTCGGTCATCAACATGGTTCAGGCGCTCGCCGCCGCGGCCCTGTCGGCGCGTGGCGTCGAGGTGATGATCTGCCTGGACGACTTCAACGTCGAGGATGCTGTGGGGAGCACACGGCGATACCGTGAGGACGTCGATCGATGGTTCAACCTGGTATCGGGCTCGCGGTTGCCGCAGATCGTGTCGCTGCAAGAGTTCGTTGACGCAAGCGACCAATCCGCCGGCGACAGTCCGCGCCACCTGCTACGCCCGACCAGGCCGTGGGACGTCGCCCGCGAGGCGGTCGGCGAACGCAACCCGTCGGTGCTGGACCTGTTGATGGCCGCGAAGGTGATCCCCGACCTGCCGGAGGAACAGCTCATCGCCGAGGCCGACAAGATCGTGACGGCACTGGTCAGCCGCGGTGCCCGGAATCTGCTGTTGCCGTTTACGCTCTGGTCGCACCTCAACGAGCTACTGCTGGACCGTCCGAGCGGGACGATCATGACGCTCGGCGGCAAGGAGGAGCGTCGGCTGTGGGCGATGTGGCGGTTCGCCTTCGACCACGGCGTCAATCAACTCTACAACCCGACGCTGCGGAGCCTGACCAACCAGTCGGTGATGCTGCGCTGGCCGGACGAGGAGACGTTGCGCCGCTACCTGCACGACGCCATGCGGGAAGGGGATTGGGCCGAGGAGGGCCACTACGTCTGGTGGCTGGCACAAAACGCATTCCTGCTTCCGATGTACCTGCGCGATCTCGAACCGCCATCCTTCGAGGGCGTCGCGCTGGACTCGTGGCCGGCGGTCCAACAGGCCCTGAGCCGGGCTGCGGCGGTCGATCTCATCGCCGAGCACGTATCTAGAAGCTACCTGGGACGTACAGAATAGCGGGGCGAGAGCACCCCTACGTGGTCACGAAGGCGATGGCCTCGTCAACCTGCCGCATCACTTCCTCATGCTCGACCCGTCGGCCGAACTGCAGGCGGCCTCGGGGCGCTGGCTCCTGTGGACGGTAATAGACCTTGGAGGTCCGGCGCTCGCGTGGCCCGCGCATAACCAGCGTTACGCATGTCTCATCCCGACCGGTGATGGCCTGGTGCACGATCGCCGATGTGGCTGTGTAGTGGCCGGCGAGCGGAATCCGCGGCGCGACGGCGATCTCCCGGCAGGTGATCACGCCACGCGGAGTGACCGCGGCGAAGAGGCCCTTCCGGTACGGGCGGTACTCGAAGGAGCGCCAGGGCTCGCCCAGCCGCACGTCGACGGTCTCCTCCAGCTCGACGAATTGCTGGCGGCCGCCGAGCAGGATGGACGAGAAGGCGTAGCGGTGGTCATGGGGACGCGACACGTCGTCCGGCGCGCCGCGCTCGGCCGGCCAGATGTGCAGCGTGAGCCTGGCCGACGGGTGCTCGACCATCACCATTTTGGTGAACCCATTGACGTGCCGGTACGGCCGGCCCGCCGGGTATCGCCCGGCGCGCAGGTTAGCCGCCAGGCGTACGAGTGATTCGGCGATGTCTGACCGGGTGGACCGGACGAATGCCTCGTGCAGTTCCGCGTAGGTTGCGCCGGTGGGAGCAGCCTCTACCAGAGCCTGTACGTCATTGAGGTTGACCACCAAATCCTCCGACATATGCGCAGCCGGTCCGTCGCCCTATTGTAGTGCGGGCGGAGCGAACGCCTCCGGTGCGGCGATTGAGCGTGCGGACCGCCGGAGGCGGTGCTGATTGTCGCCGCTTCCCCTCGATCGGGCGACAGGTGAATCGCCGGTCAACGCGGGCGCGTGACTGTCTCGTACGGGAAAATGGGTTTGACTTGGGGGATCGCCTGCCCCGGGGCGTGACCGCACCAAGATCAACTAGCGTTCATCTGTTTGAAACCGGCACGGGGTCACGAGTAGGTAGAGTGCCGCCATTCTCGACGACATAGACCCTTTCATCGGCACCGCAGCGACCGACCTGCCTCGCGCGCACGGTCTGGCCGCCAGTTGGTGGTGGCCGAAACCACAGGTGGGCAACACGCATCCGGGGGCGACGTCGCCGTTCGGCATGGTCAGCGCGTGTGCCTACAGCGGTGCTTACCCGACCGGCTACGGGCGCTACGCCAAGAACACCGAGGGCGTACCGGAGGAGCTCTTCGACCGGCTGGAGGCGTCCGGGTTCACGCATTTCCAGCAGAGCGGCACCGGCGCGATCCGGAAGTACTACAACTACGTCCGGGTCACCCCGATGGTGCAGCCGCTGGACTCGCTGGGGGAGTCCTGGGCGCTGCGGGACGAGATCGCCGAGGCGGGCTACTACGCGGCGACGCTCGACACCGGCGTGCGCTGTGAGATCACCGTGGGCGCGAAAGTGGCCGTCCACCGGTACACGTTCCCTGAGCATCGGTCGGCGCGGGTGGTGGTCGACCTGTCCTGCGGCGGGCTCGCCATCGACCTCGGGCGGACCGTGCCGCTGCGCGCCCAGGTCGAGAGCATGGGCCGCGGCCGCGCCCAGGGCACCGTGGTCATGGAGGGCGTCCCGCTCTCGGTCTATCTCGAGGCCGACACGCCGGGCTGGCGGCAGATGCTCTGGTACGACCGGCGGCTGATCGACGGCGGCACGCGGCTCGACTTCGACAGCATCCGGCACACCACGCTCAGGCCGTTCGGCCTGCTCCTCATGGGCTCGGTGCGGGCCGGGCAGGTCGTCGAGCTGCGCCTCGGGTTCTCGCTGCGCGGCTGCGAGCAGGCGAAGCAGAACCTGGAACGCGAGTGCGGGCCCGACGCGCCGGCCTTCAACGTCGTACGGTCGCGGACCCGGGCCCGGTGGCGCGAGCACGTCTCCCGGGTCCAGGTCGAGGGCGGCACGAAGTCCCGGCGCAAGGTGTTCGGCACCGCGCTCTACCACTCGCTGATCAAGCCGTGCGTCGCCGAGGACGAGAGCCCGTTCTGGCCCGACCTCGGCCCGTACGCGTACGACGTCTGCACGATGTGGGACATCTACAAGACCCAGCTGCCGCTGCTGGCGGCGATCGCCCCGGACCGCTTCACCGACCTGCTCGAGTCCCTGATCCGGGTGTGCGAGGAAGAGGGCAACTTCCCGATCGGCTACCGGATGGCCCGCGGCGCCGACCGGTTCTTCCGGCAGGCCAGCGCCCTCGCGCACACCGCGCTCGCCGACGCGCACGCGATCGCCCGGCCGGGGCTCGACTGGAGCTGGGCGCTGGTGCACATGGTCGACGACCTGCGCCGGATGTACGGCGAGGACTTCTTCGAGCACGGCGTGGTGCACCCGATCACGCACACCCTCGATCTCGCGTACGCCCATCACTGCACCGCCCAGGTGGCCCGCGCCCTCAACGACCGCCGCCTCGCCGACGACCTGGAACGCCGCGGCCGCCAGTGGGTCAACGCGTTCGACCCGGCCACCGGGCTGCTGCGGGACAGCGAGTTCTACGAGGGCGGCAAGTGGAACTACTCGTTCCGCCTGATCCACGACATGGCCGGGCGGATCGGCCTGGCCGGCGGCGACGACGCGTTCATCGCGATCCTCGACCGCTTCTTCGGGTACGGCGCCGACCCGGTCAAGCAGCCCGGACGCTGCCCGGGGCCGACCGAGATGGCCGCCGGCTACGCCCTCAACCGGTTCGAGGGCCTCAACAACGAGCCGGACATGGAAGCGCCCTGGGCGTACCACTACGCCGGCCGTCCCGATCGCACCGCCGAGGTCGTCCACTCGGCGCTGACCTGGCAGTTCGGCACCGGCCCCGGCGGCCTGCCGGGCAACGACGACTCCGGCGGGCTCAGCTCCTGGTACGTCTGGGCGTCGCTCGGCCTGTTCCCGGTCGCCGGCCAGCACCTCTTTCTGATCAACGCGCCCGCCTTCGCCCGCGCCGTGATCCAGGCCGGGGACGGCGAGTTCGTCATCGAGACGAGCGGGCACCGGGAGACGCCGATCGGCGTGGACGGCATCGACCGCGACCCGCCACCGCAGTACGTGCAGTCCGCGACGCTCAACGGGGAACCGCTGCACGCCGCGCACCTGTCCGCTGCCGACCTGCACCGCGGCGGCCGGCTGCATCTGAAGCTGGGCCCCGAGCCCACTTCCTGGGGGAGCGCGAATCGCCCCCCGTCCCTGTCCTGACCCTCCACCCCCGAGGAAACGACCATGAGCCACCCCAGCCGCCGCCTCGTCATCGTGGTCCGGGCCGACCCGGTGATCTGCGGCCACTCCGGCGAGGCGCGCAACCTCGCCGAGGTCGCGCTGACCCGGGGCTTCGACGACGTCCGGCTGCTCACCTGGCCGATCCCGGCGCTGGAGGCCGCCGGGCTGCCGCTGAAGCCGCTGGACCGGCTCCTGCCGTACAGCCCGGGCATCACCGTGGAGCGGCCCGAGGCGGTCGGCGACTACCGGGTGCCGGACGGCCGCCACCTGGCCGGGCTCACCGGCCGGCTGGTCGAGCTGCTCAGCGAGCCGGTGCCGACGGTATGCCTGTCGATGTACCTGGTGCCGCACACGGCGGTCGTCAACGACGCGGTCACCGCGGCCCGGGCGGCCGGCTTCGACCCGAAGGTGCGCACGATCGCGAAGGCGGTCGGCTCGGACGTCACCAACGTGATCCGCTCCTGCCTGCGGGAGGGCCGTTTCGGCGCGGCGACGGTGCTGTTCACGACGTTCCTCGCCAACGACGACGTGGTGGCGGTCTCCGAGTACACCCGCGACGAGATCATCGCGTCGGCGACCGAGGTCGACGCCCACTGCGGCACGACGTTCGCGGCGCAGTGCCGGGAGCGCGTCCGCGTCAGCTACCCGCCGATCGACGCGTCGGCCTTCGTCGACATGGACGACGACGCGGTCGAGGCGGCGCTGGCCCGCCGCGGTCTCGAGCGGGACGGCTACATCCTGTTCCTCTCCCGGGTCGCCCGGGCCAAGGGCATCTACGACCTGATCATCGCGTACGGGCAGATGCGCTGCCGGGACAAGGTGCGGCTCGTGGTGGCGGGCACCGGGCCGGCCCTCGAGCACGTGCGGGCGATGGCGAAGGAGGACGACCGGATCGTCTTCCTCACCGACGTCGACGACGAGGAGAAGCCACTGCTGATGGCCGGGTGCGCCGCCTACGCGCTGCCGACCAAGCCGGAGCCGGACTTCGTCGAGACGTTCGGCATCGCGCTGGCCGAGAAGATGCTGGCCGGCGGCGGACCGATCGTCACGACGCTGACCGGCGGCACGGGGGAGGCGGTGGGCAAGGCGGCGGTGATCGTCGAGCCCGGCGACATCAACGGCCTCGCCGACGCGCTCGACCGGGTGGTCCTCGACATGTCGACCGCTCAGCGCGCCGACTACGAGCTGCGCGCCCGCGAGACGGCGATGGCTTTCGATCGAGCCTCCGTCTTCGACGGCCTGATCTCGTAGGTGGTGGTTACGATCCACCGATGTCGACAGATGGTTCCCCGGCTCCGGCCGGGGCCCGATATCGTACGTGGGTCCGGCTGCACCGCCTGCGCGCGCTCGCGGGCGCGACCGTCGTCTCGCTGGCCGGGTGCGTCCTGGCGTTCGTCAGTCCCTGGTTCCTGTTCTTCCTCGTGCCGTTGGGCATCTTCGGCTACATCACGCTGATCCTGGCGCTGACCGTGTACCGGCTCGGCCCGCGCGGCGGTGATTTCCAGCGGCGCATCCACCTGCTGATCGCCGGTTCTGTCTCGCTGGAGAACGGCGGCCGGGCCCTGGATGTCGGCTGCGGCAGCGGCAGCCTCGCGGTGAAGGTCGCCCAGGCCCACCCGGGCGCGTCCGTGACCGGCGTCGACTCGTGGGGCCACGACTGGGAGTACTCGAAGGACCAGTGCGACCGCAACGCCCGCGCCGAGGGGGTCGCCGGCCGGGTCTCGTTCGAGCAGCAGAGCGGCAGCGCCCTCTCCTTCGCCGACGGCTCCTTCGACGCCGTGGTCAGCTGCATGACGTTCCACGAGATCAAGGAGAACGCCGACCGCTTCGACGGCGTCGTCGAGGCACTCCGCGTCCTGCGTCCCGGTGGCGCCTTCGTCTTTCTCGACCTCTTCGGCGACCCCGCTTTCTACCCCAACCCCGCCGGCATCCGTACGGTGGAAACACCGCGCCCGCTGGCCGAAGTGATGGATTTGCCTTTCCCGCTGCGGCATCCCAAGGTCCTCGGCCACGCCATGCTGCTCACCGGCACCAAACCGGCGTGACGGTGCTCCTGGGGCGCCGCAGCGAGTAGCGGATCCTCGAGGACGGAGTACGCGCTGGACAGTGGTGACCCGTCCGAGCAGAGTTCGGCGTGATCGAGTGCGCTACACCGCGTGGACGGGCGCCGGCTCGATCTTCACGGTGGTGGCGGCCAGCGCGGCGATGAGGAAGAGGGCGGCCAGCAGGGCCCAGGTCCAGACGCCGATCGTGGCCAGGGCGGCCGTCACGAGGACGGGGCCGAGGACGTAGCGGGACACGGCACGGCCCATGGCGAACGCGGAGAGGAACTCGGCCCGGTGATCGCGGGGTGCGAGGGCGTACGACAAGGTCCAGGCGGCTGCCACCGCGAGGAGCTCGCCCAGCGTGAGGAGAGTGACGGCGACGGCGAACGTCGACGGCGTCAGGTGCCCGCGGGTGTGTGCCGCGGCCGCGAACACCGCGCAGGCCGCGGCGAGCGCCAGTCCGGCGGCGGCCTGACCGGCCCGGGCCCGGCCGACCGTGGCCGTGAGCCGGGCGATCGGCCACTGCAGCAGCACGCACAGCACGGTGGCCAGCCCGTAGAGCAGACCCGTCCAGCCGATGCCGGCGTCGGTGTGACCGGTCAGCCAGAGCGGGAAGCCGAGATTGAGCACCGGTGTCCACAACTGCAGGACCGTGTCGATCGCGGCCAGGCGCACCAGCCGGCGATCCCGGAACGCCGCGAGACGGCGGCGACGGTGTTCCGGCCGACGCAGGGGCGCCAGCCGCATCGAGGCAAGCAGCGTGGCCACCAGCACGTACGCGAAAGCCGCGATCGCCAGCAGCCACCGCAACGCGGACGGCGACCGCAGGCCCACCGCCAGGCCGCCGAGCGGACCGGCCACGCTGATCGCCACGTTGACCGCGGTGCGGTACTTGGCCATCACCCGGACGCGCTCGGCGCCCGACGTCAGCTCGGCCACCAGCGCCTGGGTCCACGCCGCCACGCTCTGATCGGCGACCGTCACCACGATCATCGCGGGCAGCGCCGACCACCAGCCGCCGGCGGTCGCATAGCCGAGCGTCGCGGCCGCCCGGACCAGGTGCGCGACGACCAGGGCCCGCCGCACGCCGACCCGGTCGGCGAGCTGACCGAGCGGCACGACCACGACCAGCGCGACCAGGCCGGACAGTCCGAGGCCGAGCCCGACCTGCGGCGCGGTGAGCCCGACGACCTGGGTGAAGTAGACCGCCGAGAAGGCGAGGAACAGTCCGCCGCCGAGGTAGTCGATGAACCCGGCACCGATCAGGCGACGTACACTATCTTGTGCCACACACACATTATATTGGTTCCGACGTTGCCGCCACGCTGGCCGCGAACCTGCGAGCGGCCCGGCTCGTTCGCGGCTGGACGCTGGAAGAGCTGGCCGAGCACAGCAGTGTCAGCCGCAACATGCTTCAGCAGATCGAGACCGCCCGGACCAACCCGAGCGTCGGCACGCTGGCCCGGATCGCCGCGACGCTGGCCGTGCCGATCGGCGACCTCGTCTCACCCCCGCCCGGCCTGGTCGACGTGGTTCGCCGCGGCGAGGCCACAGTGCGGCGTACCGCCGGCGGCAGTGAGGCCCGGCTGCTCATCAACGACGGTCACGCGCCCTTCGTCGAACTGTGGGACTTCGCCGTGGCGGCCGGCGACGAGATCCGGTCGGACGGGCACCCGACCGGTGCGCGGGAGTTGTTGCTGCTGCACAGCGGCGAGCTGACGGTCGAGGTCGGCGGCACACAGGTCGGCCTCGGTCCGGGGGATGGATTGCGCATGCGCGGGGACCGTTCCCACACGTACGCGAATCCCGGCTTGGAAACTGCCCACCTGAGCATCACCGTCGTCTACCCCGGTGACCGCGACCGGAGATACCTGCCGCCCGACTGAATTGACGGCCGTTGTGTCCCGGGATACCTATCAGTACTATGCATCAAGGTTCTAGGGATAGGAGACCGGAGTGAGGTCCTGTGAAGGTCGCTAAGGATCTGGTGGCCGCCTCGGCTACGCCGTTGGTGCTCGGCATCCTGGCCGAGGGAGAGAGCTACGGGTACGCCATCCTCCGGCGGATCAACGAGCTGTCCGGGGGCGAGCTGGACTGGACGGAGGGCCTGCTGTACCCGTTGCTGCACCGGCTCGAGCGCCTCGGTTTCGCGGAGTCGAACTGGCAGTCGGTCACCGGCGAGCGCAAGCGGAAGTACTACCGCATCACCGGCCAGGGCCTGGCCGAGCTGGCCGAGCAGCGCCGGCAGTGGGACACCGTCGTGGACACGCTCAAGGAGATCTGGCATGACCGCGTGCCGCTGACGAACCCGCTGGAGGGCCTCGCATGACGACACAGGACGGCAAGGAGGAGCTGGAAGCGCAGTTCGCGCAGTGGCGTCAGTACGTTCTCCGCCGCAAGGAGCTGCAACCGCTCGACGCCGACGAGCTCGAGGACCACCTGCGCGGCTCCGTCGACGAGCTCGTCGCGGCGGGCCTGAGTCCGGACGAGGCGTTCCTGGTCGCGGTCAAGCGGATGGGCAGCCTCGACGAGCTCTCCCGCGAGTTCGCCCGGGAGCATTCGGAACGGCTGTGGAAGCAGCTGGTGCTGAGCGCAGACACCGGCGGCCCGGTCGCCGCCACGCGCTCCCGGCGGGACCTGTGGGCCCTGGTCATCTGCGCGGTGGGCGCGGCAGTGTCGGTCAAGGTGCCGGCACTGTTCGGGCTGAGCCTCGAGGATGACGGCTCGTTCTACGCGCGGAACTTCGCCCTGCTCGCGCTGCCCTGGCTGGCAGCCTTCCTGGCCTGGCGCCGGAAAGCCTCACGGCCGGTGATCGCGGCGCTGGTCGCGCTGTTCGCTCTCGGCGCCGTGGCGGCCAACGTGTACCCCCTGCTGGACACGTCGCAGTCCCTGGTCGTCACCAGCATCCACCTCCCCATCGCCCTATGGCTCGTGGCCGGGCTGGCCTATGTCGCCGACGAATGGCGCTCCTCCCGCCGGCGCATGGACTTCATCCGCTTCACCGGTGAGTGGTTCATCTACTTCGTCCTCATGGCCCTCGGCGGCGGCGTGCTCTCCGCGTTCCTGTTCAACACGTTCAAGGCCATCGGGATCCTCCCCGAGGAGTTCATCTCGTACTGGCTCCTTCCCTGCGGCGCCGCGGCCGCGATCGTCGTGGCCGCGTGGCTCGTCGAGGCCAAGCAGAGCGTCGTCGAGAACATCGCGCCGGTCCTCACCCGGCTGTTCACCCCGCTGTTCACGGCGGCCCTCCTTGCCTTCCTCGTCGCCGTCCTCTGGACCAGCAACGGCATCGACGTCGAGCGCGAAGCGCTGATCCTGTTCAACCTCCTGCTGGTGGTGGTGCTGGGGCTGCTGCTCTACTCGCTCTCGGCCCGCGACCCGCTGGCCCCGCCCGGCCCGTTCGACCGGCTCCAGCTCGCGCTCGTGGTCAGCGCGCTGGCGATCGACGTACTGGTGCTGCTGGAAATCACCGGACGCATCACCGACGAGTACGGCGGTACGCCCAACCGGGCGGCCGCCCTCGGCGAGAACGTCATCCTGCTGGTCAACCTCGCCTGGTCGGCGTGGCTCCTGCTGAACTTCATCCGCCGGCGTACGCCGTTCGCGGCGCTCGAACGCTGGCAGACCGGCTACCTGGAGGTGTACGCCGCCTGGGCCTGGATCGTGGTCCTCGTCTTCCCACCCGTGTTCAACTACGTCTGACCACGGCGTTCAGGCGAACTTGCGGGCGGTGGACTCCAGCCTCTCGCGGTAGGCGGTCCACCACGCCTCATCGCCCTCGGCCACGTTGTCGCCCGGCCGGCGCCAGCCGACCCGGCCGTCGATCAGCTCGCGGACGATGTCGGCGTGGCCGGCGTGGCGGTTCAGCTCGGCGAGCATGTGCACGAGGATGAGGTGCAGCGTCACCGGCGTGCCGGCCCACCAGCGGACCGCGCCGGGGGCGTCGATCGGAAGCGCGTCGATCGTCGCGTCGGCGTGTGCCCACACCCGGTGCCACCGGCCGACGATGTCCTCGCGGGACTCGTCGGCGGTGGCCCACATGTCGGCGTTCGGCTCGGCGTCCTCCTCCAGGCCCGGGACGGGCTCGGGGAAGGGCCGGTCGAACACCTCGCCGAAGTACCCGGCGGTCACCGAGGACACGTGTTTGACCAGCCCGAGCAGGTTCGTCCCGGTCGGCACGAGCGGGCGCCGCACGTCGTACTCGGACAGGCCGTCGAGCTTGCCGAGCAGCGCCTCCCGTGCCTCCCGCAGGTACCGATGAAGGTTCGCCTTGGCGTCCAGGTCCGTCATGCCGCTCAGGATTTCACCGCCGAGAGGTTTCTGCTTCGCTGATCGAGACCCAGCGGGCCGTACGGGTAATCGGTCGGCCGCAGGTCGCTGGCGTCGTCCAGGGCGCTGATCTCCTCGTCGGCCAGGTGCAGCCCGGCGGACCGCAGGTTGGCCTCCAGCTGGTCGGTCGTGCGGGCGCCCAGGATCGTCGACGTCACTCCGGGGCGGTCGGTCACCCAGGCCAGAGCCACCTCGGCCATCGACACGCCGCGGTCCTCGGCGACACGCTGCACGGCGTCGACCACGTCCCAGGTGCGGTCGGTGCCGCGCCGGTCCCACGCCTCCATGCCGCGCGCCGGGTTGTCGCCCAGCCGGGTGGCGCCGGTCGGCCGCTGGTCGCGCCGGTACTTCCCGGTCAGCCAGCCGCCGCCGAGCGGGCTCCACGGGAGCAGGCCGAGCCCGGCGTCGAGGGAGGCCGGCACGATCTCGTACTCGATCTCGCGTACCAGCAGGCTGTACTGCGGCTGGAGGCTGACCGGGCCGGCCAGGCCGAGCGAGCGGGCCAGCAGGACCGCCTTGGTGAGCTGCCAGCCGGTGAAGTTGGAGAAGCCGTAGTAACGGATCTTGCCGGCCCGGACGAACCCGTCCAGGGTGCGCAGCGTCTCCTCGAGCGGGGTGATCGGGTCCCACGCGTGCGCCTGGTAGAGGTCGACCGTGTCGACGCCGAGCCGGGTCAGGGAGGCGTCGAGCGCGCGGGTCAGGTGCCGCGCGGACAATCCGGCGCCGTTGGGGTCGGACGCCGTCGGGAAGCGTCCCTTGGTCGCCAGCACGACGGCCTCGGTGACGGCGGCCGGCCGCGACGCCAGCCAGCGGCCGATGATCCGTTCCGACTCGCCGGCCGAGTACACATCCGCGGTGTCGACGAACGTGCCGCCGGCCTCGGCGAACAGGTCGAGCTGGGCGTGCGCGACCTTCTCGTCGGACTCGTTGCCGAAGGTCATGGTGCCGAGGCAGAGCGCGGAGACGGCGCATCCACTGCGCCCGAGCGTGCGATATTCCATGCGTACCAACCTACCGACTCACGGATGAGGCACCGGGTGCCATGCCTATGGCACTGAGTGCCACCGGATGCTATGGTCCGGAAATGGACTCGACCGCGCTTCCCGTCGCCCCGGCCGCCGAGCCGGTTCGCGAGCGGCTGGCGGCCGCGGCGTTCGAGTTGTTCGCCGAGAAGGGGTACGAGAGCACGACGATCGACGAGATCGCGTCGGCGGCCGGGGTTGCCCGGCGCACGTTCTTCCGGCACTACCGGTCGAAGGAAGACGTGATCTTCCCGGACCACGACTCGGTGCTGGAGCGTGTCCGGTGGTACCTCGGCTCGTCGTCGGCGGCCGACCCGGTGTTCGCCGTGGCCGAGGCGACCCGGCTGATCTTCGAGACGTTCATGGCGGCGCCGGAGCGCACGATCGCGCGGTACCGCCTCACCCGGGTCGTGCCGGCGCTGCGGGACCGCGAGGTGGCCAGCGTCGCGCGGTACGAGCGCACGATGAGCGACTACCTGCGCGGCCGGCTGCCCGACACGCCCGAGGCGGCACTGGCGGCGCACGTCGCGGCCGCCTCGTTCGCCGCCGCGCACAACCAAGTCTTACGGGAGTGGCTGCGGGCCGGTGGCGCCGAGGACGCCCACCCGGCCCTCGACGCCGCCCTGGCCATGGTCTCGGAACTGATGACGCCGCTGATCACCGGCGTCGCCCACAACAGGAGGTCGTAGGAGCGCGATGAATATCGTCGTTTTGGTGAAGCAGGTGCCTGACTCCGGTGCTGAGCGCACGCTGGGCGCGGATTTCGCGGTGGAACGGGCGTCGGCCAACAACGTCATCAATGAGATGGACGAGTACGCCATCGAGGAGGCCTTGAAGATCAAGGAGGCCGGTGGTGGTGAGGTGACGATCCTGACTATGGGTCCGGCCACGGCGACCGAGGCGATCCGTAAGGCTCTGTCGATGGGTCCGGACAAGGCGGTTCACGTGCAGGACGATGCCCTGCACGGCTCGTGCGCGGTGGCGACCTCGAAGGTGCTGGCCGCGGCGCTGGGGACGTTGAACGCGGATTTGATCATTTGTGGTGCGGAGTCGACGGATGGCCGGGTGCAGGTGATGCCGCACATGCTGGCTGAGCGGTTGGGGATCGCGGCGTTGACGGGTGCCCGCAAGTTGACGGTTGATGGGTCGCAGTTGACGGCGGAGCGGCAGACCGATGAGGGCTATGAGGTGGTCACGGCGGTTACGCCGGCGGTGGTGAGTGTGTGGGACACGATCAACGAGCCGCGGTATCCGTCGTTCAAGGGGATCATGGCGGCGAAGAAGAAGCCGGTGCAGACCCTGTCGCTGGCCGATCTGGGTGTGGACGCGNGTGAGGTNGGNNCNGCCGGNGCGACCAGNCNGGTGCTGGAGTTCGCTGCCCGCCCGGCNCGNTCCGCGGGGCAGAAGGTCACGGATGAGGGTGATGGCGGCGCTCTGCTGGTGTCGTATCTGGCCGCCGAGAAGTTTGTCTGAGAGGGGTTTTCGTCATGGCTGAGGTTGTGGTCGTCGTCGAGGCCTCTGCG
>NZ_KB903314.1 GCF_000379645.1 Paractinoplanes globisporus DSM 43857 | reverse complement strand
GTCCACCGCTGATTCGCACCACCCGAGCAATCCCACAACTGCGCCAGCGCACCGTTCGCCGTGCTCTGACCCGTGACATCGAGACACCGCCCGGACTGAACGCCGACGATCTGCACGTTCTGCTGGGCCGGCGGGTTCCCCGAGGCGATGCCGGCCGAGGACATCACCGCCTGGGCGCCGGCCGGCCAGTTGCCCCCGGTGACCGTCGTGTTGCCGGACACGTTGTTGCCCCGGTCGCCGTTCCCGTTGTACGTGGTGCCGTTGGTCGTCCAGTTGCCGGTCACGGTGAGGTTGCCGGTGTTGTTGTTGCCGTTCGCGTTGGCGGTCGACCAGACCCCGACGTCGGAGAACACGTTGCCGGTGGCGCTCCAGTACCGGGAGCCCTCGTCGAAGTACAGGCCGAAGTACCCGTGCGTGTGCAGGCAATAGTTGCCGCTCACGGTCCCGTTCGGATTCGCCGAGAGCGTGTAGACGCAGCCGCCGTCGTTCATCTGCTGCATGACGTCGTGAACGTAGTTGCCGGTGATCTGGTTGCCGGACGCGGTCGTCGCGGTGGAGTACCGGGGCTGATAGTTGTACAGCCCGCGGTTGGCGTAGTCGTTGCTGCCGCCGGCGTCGTTCGCGCCCCATCCGTAGCCGGCCGCGATCCCGGAGTACGGCATGTTGTAGACCTCGTTGTGGGTGATGACCGCGTTCGTGACGTACGTGGTGAGGAACGAGACGATGCCGCGGTAATCCACGCCGATGTCGTGCACGAGGTTGTTGCTGATCGTGAGGTTCCGGTTGATCATGCGGCTGTCGCTGGGATGGTGCGCGTCGGCCTGCACTCCGCCGGCGACGATCCCGCCCGCCGCGACGCCGGTGAACACGGATCCGGTGACGGTGACCGAGCTCGTCCCCAGGCCGACGCCGCTCGCGTGGGCGTTGGCGTCGTTGCCGATGCCGATCGCCGTCTGCCCGAGGTTGACGAACCGGTCGCCGGTGAAGGTGATCGTGCCGGCCGCGGACACCTGCACCGCGGCGGGCATCTGACTCCACCGCGGCCGGGTCGCCTCGAACTGGGTGCAGCCGGACGCGCAGGAGCCGAAGCCGGGCCAGGACCAGTTTCCGGCGAGGTAGGCGCCGGTCTGCTGGTCGGCGTAGCCCTGGTTGCCGCTGGGGCCGAGCCAGCTGGTGCCGGTGAACTCGATGCCGGAGAACGTGAGGTCGTGGGCCGGCGAGTCGTACGTGCCGCCCACGTCCATCAGGGAGCCGAGGGCCGGGAGTTCCACGTCGGCGCTGCTCATCGATTCCCCGGAGCGGGGAATGTAGGACAGGGTGCCGGTGCCCGGGTCGAGGTACCACTCCCCCGGCGTGTCGAGGAACTCGTACGCGTTCTCCAGGTACATCGGGCCGGCCCGGAACGGGCTGGTGAGCGTGTCGTACCCGATGGCGTTGTTGTTCCACGCCGGCTGCTGCATGGTCAGCAGGTTGTTGCCGATGCCCTGGACCGGCGAGTAACGGTCGGTGAACGAGTTGATCGCCTCCACCTCGACCCGGCTCTGGTTCGCGATCGAGTTGAGGTAGCCCAGCGCCGAGCTGGTGAACCGCAGCCCGGTGCCGTTCGCGGTGAAGTCGGACCGGTTCACCTGGGTACGGGCCCGGATCGCCGGGCTGCCGTTGACGTAGAGCTGCCGGGTGTCGAGTCCGGCGCCGACGCTCGCCTGCCAGATGTTGCGCCCGGCGTCGGCCTGCCGCCAACCGGTGACCTGTCGCGCGCCGGTGATGACCGGGTGGGCGGACGGCGCCGCCTGCCAGACGACGGTGTGGCCGTTGGCGCCCGAGTCGGCCGCGGTGAACCGCAGCGGCGCGGACAACCGGTACACCCCGTCGGCGAGTTGGACGACGAGGTCACCGGTCATGCCGCCGACCGCCGACCGCACCGCCGCCTGCGCCCCGGACAGGGAGCAGGGCTGGCCGCTCGAACAGGCGGTGCCGCTGCCGGACGGGGATACGTAGAGCGTCGTGGTGGCGGCGGCCGCGGGCGACGCGGCGACCAGGACAGCGGCCGCCGCCGTGGCCGACAGGCCGAGACCGGCGATCAGCGGTCGTTGCAGGACACGCGGGAGCTGGGGCATCGGGACTCCTCGGAAGCGGTGGAGTCGTCGGTGGGGAGCCCGGACGGAATGCCTGCAACATAGGTCGTACGTATTATGTACGTCAAGTGACGGTCATCGATCCGCCGCGACCGCGACTCAGCCCTTCACCGCCCCGGTCAGTCCGCCGACGATGCGCCGCTCGAACACGCTGAAGAACAGCAGCGCGGGAAGCATCGACAACGACGTGAACGCGAGCACCTTGGCGGTGTCGGTCGAGTACTGCGACGAGAACGCCTGCACACCCAGCGGCAGCGTGAAGGTGTCCTGGTTGTTCAGGAGGAACAGCGGCAGCAGGTAACTGTTCCAGCTGGCGAGGAAGGCCAGGATCCCGACGGTGATCAGGCCCGGCACCGACAGGCGGAGAACCATCCGCCAGAAGAAGCCGAGCCGGCTGCAGCCGTCGATCGCGGCCGCCTCCTCGATCTCCCGGGGGATCGCCCGCAGGAAGGGCACCAGGATGATGATCGTCGTGGGCAGGCCGAAGCCGATCTGCGGCAGGATGACGCCCGGCAGCGTGTCCACCAGGCCAAGGTTCTTGACCAGGATGTACAGCGGCGTGATCGCGACCGTGGCCGGGAACATCAGGCCGGCGGCGAACAGCGCGTACATCGCACCGCGACCGCGGAAGCGGTAACGGGCGAGGACGTAACTCGCCATGACGCCGATCACCACCACGCCGACGGTGGTGCCGAGAGCCACCATGGTCGAGTTGCCGACCTGCCGCCAGAAGACGCCGCTTTGCAGGATGCCGGTGTAGTTGCCCAGCCGCCACGGATGCGGGAGACCCGCCGGGCTGACCGTGATCTGCGAGTTGTCCCGGAAGCCGCCGAGGATGAGGTAGATGACGGGCCCGAGCATGAGACCGATCAGCACCAGCGCGATGAGGTAGACGATCGGGTTACCCCAGGGAAGACCCTTCTTCGGGGTGAACCGGGACTGAGTGATCGTGGCCATGTCCTACCGTCCGTCGGTGAGCGCGCCCTCGGTGTCCCGGCGCAGTACGAAGCGCTGGTACACCAGAGCGATGATCATGGAGATGACGAAGAGCACGACCGCGACCGCGTTGCCGTACCCGTAGTTCGCCGCGTTGCGTCCCTCGACAACCATGTAGGTGACCATGGTCGAGGTCCCGGCGGTCGACGCGACGTACTGACCCCAGATGATGTAGACGAGGTCGAACAGCTGCAGCGCGCCGATGATGGAGAGGAAGCCCCAGATCCGGATGGTCGGGGCCAGCAGGGGCACGGTGATCCGCCGCTGGATCTGCCAGTACGACGCGCCGTCGACCGCGGCCGCCTCGGCCAGCTCCTCCGGGATGTTCTGCATGCCGGCCATGAACAGGATCACCGCGAAGCCGATGTACTTCCAGGTCAGGATGACCATCAAGGTCCAGATGGCGAGTTTCGGGTTCGCCAGCCAGTCCTGTTTCCACGAGCCCAGCCCGATCGCGTCGAGGATGCCGTTCACCGCCCCGCTGACCTGCAACAGCAGGCTCCAGCCGGTGCCGACGATGACCTCCGAGATCACGAACGGGACGAAGATGAGCAACCGGATGAGGGACCGTCCGCGGATCTTCTGGTTGAGCATGAGCGCGAACCCGAGCGCGATCGGGCCCTGGATGAGCAGCGACAGCACGACGATCATGCCGTTGTGCAGCAGCGCGTCGTGGAACGAGCTGTCCTGGAGGATGGTCTTGTAGTTCTGGAGGCCGACGAAGTTGGTCGGAACCCCGTAACCCTTCCACTTGTAGAAGCCGTAGTAGCCGGCCAGCACGACCGGGAAGATCACGAAGGTCAGGAACGTCAGGACCGCGGGACCGGACAGCACCGCGATCTCGGCCCGTTGGGCCCAACCGATTCCGCGCCGGCGGGGACGCACCGGAGGCGGCGCCTGCACGCCGCCTCCGATGCCTTCCGTGGTGCCTGGCGCAGCCTCAGTGACCGATACTCGTGCGCCACCGAAGTTGCTGCTCATCGCTCGGCTACCTCTCAGCCCTTCTTGGCTGCGTCGTTCACGGCCTTGATGATTCCGTCGACGTCACCCTTGCCGGCGAGCATGTTGACGACGGCGACGTTGAGCGCGTTGCCGACGTTCTGGCCGTAAACCGTGTCGAGCCACTGCGAGACGTACGGCGCCTTGTTGTAGGCGTCGAGAACCGCCTTCAGGTACGGCTCGGTGACCGCGGCCTGGGCGTCCTTGCTGATCGGCAGCGAGTTGAACGCCTTGTAGTAGGCGACCTGGACGTCCTTGGTGTCGAGGTAGTTGAGGAAGTCGGCACACTCGTCCGGCGCCTTGACGGAGCAGGAGAGGCCGTCGGCGCCACCCATGATCGCGGCCGGGTCGCCCTGGCCGCCGGGCACCGCCGGGAACGGGAAGAAGTCGAGGTCGGGCAGCGGCTTCTGGTCCTTGGTCAGGCCCGCGATGACGCCCGGGTCCCAGGAACCCATGAGCTCCATGCTCGCCTTGTGGTTGGCGATCAGGCCGGCCGAGCTGCCCGCGCCCTGCTGCGCCGAGGTGGTCAGGAACCCGTTGTTGAACGGCTGCGTGCCGGCGAACGCCTTCAGGTCGTTACCGGCCTTCGTCCAGCACGGGTCGTCGAAGGTCTTGCTCTTGGCCGCGGCGTCGAGCGTGGCCTTGCTGCAGGCGCGCAGCGCGAACCAGTAGTACCAGTGAGCGGCCGGCCAGGCGTCCTTGCCGCCGAGGGCGATCGGCGTGCCCTTGGCCTTCAGCTTGGTCACCGCCGCGTTGAGCTCGTCCAGAGTGGTCGGCGGCGTGTCCACCCCGGCCGCTTTGAACAGGTCCTTGCTGTACCAGAGACCGCCGGGCAGGACCGACTGGGGAATCGCGTACACCTTGCCGTCGAGAGACCCGGTGCCCAGGGCGGCGTCGCCGATCGCCGCCTTGGTCTCCGGAGTGACGAGGCTGGTGAGGTCCTTGAGCTGGCCCGCCTCGACCATCGCGGCCATCTTGCCGCCGCCCCGCTGGAGGAAGATGTCGGGCGCCGAACCGGAGTTCAGCGCCGTCTGGAGCTTGCCGTCCAGATCTTCGTTCTGCACCGTCTGGATCTTGATGGTGACGTTCGGGTGGGCGGCGTGGTAGTCGGCGGCCGCCTTCTCCCAGAACGCCTTGCCGGGACCGGTCGTCGCGTTCTCCCACAGCTGCATCGTGACGTTGCCGCCCGAGTCGGATTTGCCGTCGTCGCCGCCGCTGCACGCGCCCACGCCCAGGACGCTCAACGCCACCACGGCTGCCATCGCAAGGGTCTTGTTAGAAGCCATAAAGCTCACCTCAGACCGAAAGTTTCGGAGTGTTTCCGGAATGTGACGCCTAAGCTAGAAACAGATGCATGTGCATGTCAAGATGCACACCGGGGCATCTCCGACTCTTCGTGTAACAATTACGCACCGAGGGTTATCTGCAACGTCGTCAATCTGGTCGGAGCGTTACACGTCCGCCCGGAACTGCCAAAACCCTCCGGAAGTTGCAGGCAAGCGGTTGCCTCGGAACTTCTCGACGATTGTTCCGAAAGTTTCGGCCTTGCTCCGTCAGCTCAGCTGCACCAATATCGAGCCGCCGACCAGGATCGCCAGGCCACCGAGCCGAGCCGGGGTCAACCGGCGGCTCGGCATCCGGAAGAGGCCGTACTGGTCGATGGCGGCCGAGGCGAGCTGCTGGCCGGTCACCGTCAGCGCGACCGTGGTGGCGGCGCCGATGACCGGGATCAGCAGGAACGTCGCCGTCACGTACGTGGCCGCGGCGGCGCCACCCAGCCAGCCCCACCACGGCATGTCCCGCAGCGGGCGCAATTGCGGCCGCGGCGTCCGTTCGAGAGCCAGCAGCCCCGACAGCACGACGGCAATCGTCAGGGTCGCGACGGTGAAGCTGACCAGCGCGACCGCGAGCGGCTCCCCCACCTCCCGGCGGAGGGCGGCGTTGATGGCGCCCTGTACCGGCAGCACCGCCCCGGCGACCAGGCCCAGCGCGATCCACGGCCCCCGGACGGCCGAGCCCGCCGCCCCGGCCGGGCCCGCCGCGTTGCGTTGCCCTCGAATGACAGCGGTGATCCCCACCAGCACCGCGGCCGCGCCGGCCACCACGCCGGCGCTGACCGGCTCGCGGGGCACACCCAGCAGGCCGCCGAAGTCGAGCGCGAGCGAGGCGAGGACCTGACCGGTGACGAACAGGCCGACCGACGCGAGCGCGCCCAGCCCCGGGAACAACAGGATGGCGCTGGTGATGTAGACCGGACTGGCGATGCCGCCGAGGAGCTTCCACGGGGCGACGCCGGACAGGTCGCTCAGACCGCCGAGCCGGCCGGCGACCGCGGCCACGGCCAGCAGCAGCACGGCCGCGAACCCGAGCTGGAGCGTCGACGCGCCGTACGGCGTACCGACCGCCCTGGTCAGTTGAAGGTTGACCGACGCCTGGGCGGCGAGGAGCCCGCCCACCGCGACGGCCGTCAGGAGAAAGATGGCTTCCATGTCCGCCCCTATCTGGACGCTGGGTCCGCTTACCTTCACAGCAAGCGGACTTCGCGTCCGCTTATTCCGGGCGCGGATGTACGCTCCTGGGATGGTCGTGAGGGAGGAACGGGCGGACGCGGCGCGCAACCGGACGCGCGTGCTGGAGGCCGCCGAGGAACTGTTCGCCAGGGTCGATCCGGCCTCGGTCACGATGGAGGACATCGCCCGGGCGGCCGGCGTGGGCAAGGGCACGCTGTACCGGCGCTACCCCAACCGGGACGCCGTCGCGGTCGCGCTCCTCGACGAGCACGAGCGCCGGCTCCAGGAGAGGCTGCTGACGGGCCGGCCGCCGCTGGGCCCGGGAGCGCCGCCGGCGGCTCGCATGCGGGCCTTCTACGCCGCCATGGCCGATCTGCTCGACCAGCACGGCCACCTTGCGCTGGCCGCCGAGACCGGCGCCAAACGATTCACCACCGGCGCGTACGGCTTCTGGCGCGCCCACGTCGGCGCCCTGCTGGACGACGCCGGACTGCGGCGGCAACGCGGCGCCCTGGTCGACACGTTGCTGGCGCCGCTGGCGCCCGAGGTCTACCAGTACCAGCGTCGCGTCCTCGGCATCTCCCGGGCCCGGATCGTCGCGGCTCTCGAGCTCGTCGCGGAGGGCGTTTTCGCCCGGGCGCCGGAGGCGGTAAAGAAAGCGTAAGTGTTCTCCGGACCCTCGGTGGTGAACGGGCGATCGGCGCCCGATCGCATCCGGAGGGCGACGATGAACGACATTCAGCACACCGTCCAGCAGACGATCGACCAGCTGATCGACAGCGGGGCCGAACGGGGACTCCAGGTCGCCGTCCATCGGCACGGGGAACTGATCGTGGACGCGGTCGGCGGCATGGCGACCGGCGACCGGCCGGTCACCTCCGACACGTTGTTCCACGTGACCTCGACGGCCAAGGGCGTGGCCTCGACGGTGCTGCACACGCTGGTGGCGGACGGGCTGCTCGGGTACGACACACCGGTGGTCGAGCTGTGGCCGGAGTACGGGGTCAACGGCAAGGACCGGACGACCGTCCGCGACGTGCTCACCCATTCCGCCGGCGTACCGGCCGTGCCCGTCGGCACCACCACCGACGACCTCTGCGACTGGGACAAGATGTGCGGTCTGGTCGCCGGCGCGACCCCGTGGTGGGAGCCGGGCAGCCGGACCGGATACCACCCGCAGACGTACGGATTTCTGATCGGCGAGATCGTGCGGCGGGCGACCGGAAACACCATCTCGGAGGAGACCCGCCGGCGGGTGGCCGAGCCGCTCGGTGTCGAGGCCGAGCTGTTCTTCGCGGTCCCGCGGAGGGAGCTGGGTCGCGTCGCGCACCACACCCAGCCGGACGGCATGCACCTGACCCTCGAGATGGCCACCCAGATGGCCGAGACGGTGCCGTTCTTCCGCGTCCTCGACGGCTGGACCGCGGCCCCGCTCGGCGCGCTGCCCGACGCCGACTTCTGCAACCGGGTCGACGTGCTCACCTCGGAGATCCCGGCCGGCGGGGTGGTGTCGGCACGAGGCATCGCCACGATGTACGCCGCCCTGCTCGGCCCGGTGAACGGCGTCCGCCTGCTGTCCGGCGCCCGGCTGCGGGAGGTCGCCTCGGTCGTCGTCAGCGGGCCGGACGCGGTCCTCGGGTTCCCGGCCAAGCGCGGGCTCGGCTTCGACATCGGGTTCGCGGGTCCGCTGGACAGCCCCACGTTGTTCGGAATGGCGGGCAGCGGCGGGACCGCGGCCTATGCCGACCCGGAGACCGGTGTCGCGATCGCGGTCGCGAAGAACCGGGTCACGGCGGGCGACTACACGGCGTTCACCGCGATCAGCTCGGCCGTCGCGAAGAGCTTGTGAGGGCCTGGCGATGAGAGGAAGACCCATGCGCACTTCATCCTTGCGGCCGGCGCTGCTCGCGATCCTGCCGATCTGCCTGGTCGCCGCGACCGCCACTCCGGTGATCGCCGCCGGCCACGGCCCGGCCCGGCCGCCCGCGTGGACCGCCACTTGGGCCGCGGCACCGCACGCGCCGGTTCCCGGCAACGACTTCGATGGTCCGAACTGGTCGGTCCCGGGCTTCACCGACACGACGATCCGGCAAGTGGTCCGGTCCAGCGCCGGAGGCTCGCAGGTACGCATCCGGCTGTCGAACGCGTACGGCGTCAGGCCCGTGCGGCTGGCGGGTGCGTCGATCGCCCGAAGTGGGCCGGGAGCCTCCGTGCGGCCGGGCACGGCGCGGACCGTCCGGTTCGGGCGGGACACCGAGGCCACGGTCCCGGCCGGCGGTTCCCTGGCCTCCGACCCGGTGGACCTGCGGGTGTCTCCGCTCGAGTCGCTCACGGTCACGCTCTACTTCGCGGAGTTCACCGGGCCGGCGACATTCCACCAGGACGGGCTGACCACGACCTACCGGGCGGCCGGCGACCATCGCGACGATGCCGGAGCGGCGGCGTTCGCCGGCGAGACCAGCCGGTCGCGCTATTTCCTCACCGGTGTGGACGTCGCCGGTGAGCCGGGCGCGCGGGGCGTGGTGGTCGCCTTCGGCGACTCGATCACCGACGGGCACGGCACCCGGGCCGATGCCGACAACCGCTATCCGGATCAGCTCGCGGAGCGGTCCGCCACCGGGAAGCGACCGGTGGCGGTGGTCAACGCGGGTATCGGCGGGAACAAGCTGCTGGCCGACTCCCCGTGCTACGGCGACCGTGCGACCGCACGGTTCGGCCGCGACGCGCTCGACCAGCCCGGCGTGGGCGCGGTCGTCGTGCTCGAAGGGGTGAACGACATCGGCGCCGGCGGCTATCCCGACTTCGGCTGCGGCGCGTCACCGACGGCCCGGACGGCGGACCTGGTGCGCGCTCACCGCACGCTGATCCGGGCCGCCCACCAGCGCGGGATCCGCATCATCGGCGCGACCGTCACGCCGATGAAGAACTTCACCGGCTACTACGACCCCGACAAGGAACGCGTACGGGACGAGTTGAACCGGTGGATCCGCACCGGCGGCGAATACGACGCCGTGGTCGATCTGGACCGGCTCCTGGCCGACCCGCACGATCCCGACGCGCTCCGCGCGGAGTTCGACTTCGGTGACGGCCTGCACCTCAACGACGCGGGCGCCGACGCCATCGCCGCGGCCGTGTTCCGGGTGCTGGCCCGGGCTGCCTGACCCTAGGATCGTTGGCGTGCGCTTCGGGGTGCTCGGACCGCTGGCGGTGTGGGACCGCGGCGGCCGGACGGTGCCGATCCCCGGCGCCAAGGTGCGTGGGTTGCTCGCCGCCCTGCTCGCGCGCGACGGCCGCCCGGTGTCCGCCGACCGCCTCGTCGACGAGCTGTGGACCGGCCCGGCGCCGGGCAACCCGCAGGCCGCGCTGGCGGTCAAGGTCTCGCAGCTGCGCCGGGCGCTGGAGGACGCCGAGCCCGGCGGCCGCGCGCTCGTCGAGTCCGGTCCGGCCGGGTTCGCTCTGCGCACGGCATCGGTCGACGCCACGGAGTTCGGCGCTCTGGTCGCCCGGGCCGCCGCCGAGCCATCGCCGCCGGCGCGTACGGCGATGCTGGGCGAGGCGTTGGGTCTGTGGCGTGGTCCCGCCTACACCGAGTACCGGGATCAGCCGTACGCCGAGCCCGTGGTCGCCCGCCTCGAGGAGCAGCGACTGACCGCGGTGGAGGACCTGGCCGAGGCCCGGCTCGAGCTCGGCCAGGCCGCCGCGGTCGCGGACACCCTGGCCGACGTGGTGAGTCACCATCCGCTCCGCGAGCGGGTGCGCTCCCTGCGGATGCTGGCGCTCTACCGCTCCGGCCGGCAGGCCGAGGCCCTCGACGCGTACGCGGAGCTGCGGGCCCACCTGGTCGACGAGCTGGGAATCGACCCCGGGCCCGAGGTGACCCGCCTGCACCAGGCGATCCTGGCGCAGGACCCCGCGCTCGACCCGCCCCGGCCGGCGGCACGGTCGCTCAGACCGGTCACCAACCTCCCGGCCCCGCTCGGCGAGATGTTCGGCCGCGACCGGGCGCTGGCGGAGCTCGCCACGCTGGCCCGCGAACACCGGCTGGTCTCCCTCACCGGCGTCGGCGGCGTCGGCAAGACGCGGCTCGCCATCGAGGCCGCCCGCCGGGCGCAGGGCGGCTTCCGCGACGGCGTCTGGCTGGTCGAACTGGCCACGGTCGACGGGCCGCCCGTCACCGCCGGGCGGATGGAACTGGTCGCCGAGGCCGTCGCGAGTGCCCTGGACGTCCGGGGCGCCGCCGGAGGCGAGGTGACGGCCACCGACCGGCTCGCCGCCGCGCTGCGGTCTCGCGACCTGCTGCTGGTGCTGGACAACTGCGAGCACGTCGTCGATGCGGCCGCCGCGCTGGCCGGCCGTCTCCTCGGGGCGGCGCCCGGGCTGCGGATCGTCGCCACCAGCCGGGAGCCGCTGGGCATCCCGGCCGAGGTGGTCTGGCCCGTCCCGCCCCTGGACGTGCCGGCGGAGGGCGAGGACCCGGCCGCGGCCGGGGCGGTCCAGCTGTTCCTGGCTCGCGCCGCCGCCGCGCACCGCGGTTTCGCGCTGCGGCCCGGCGACGCCGCCCTGGTGACCGATCTGTGCCGGCGGCTGGACGGGATACCGCTCGCGCTGGAGCTGGCGGCGACCCGGCTGCGCGGCCTCGCCCTGGACCGGCTGGTGGCCGGGCTCGACGACCGTTTCCGCCTGCTGGCCACCGGGAACCGGGCGGCGCCGGCCCGCCAGCAGACGCTGAGCGCCACCATCGACTGGAGCTGGCGGCTGCTGACCGCCCCCGAACGGATCGTGCTGCGGCGGCTGGCCGTCAATCCCGGCGGGAGCACCCTGGAGACGGCGTGTGCTGTCTGCGCCGCGACCGATGTGCCGGCCGACGACGTACCGGATGTCGTGGCCCGGCTGGTGGACCGGTCCCTGGTCGTCCGGGTGGAGCGCGACGGTGATCCGGCCCGCTATCGGTTGTTCGAATCCATCTCCGCCTTCTGCCTCGATCGGCTCGACGAGGCCGACGACCTGGCCGCCACCCGGGCCCGCCGGCTGCGCCACTATCTGGCCTTCGTGACCTCGGCCGAGGCCGAGCTGCGCGGCTCGCGGCAGGCCCGCCGGCTGGCTCTGCTCGACGGCGAGGCCGCGAACCTGGGCGCCACCATCGACCAGGCGGTGGCTGACGGCGACGGTTCCAGCGCTCTCCGGCTGGCCGACGCGCTGTGCTGGTACTGGTTCCTGCGGGGCCGGTTCGGCGAGGCGCGCCGCCGGTTGCACGCCGCGCTGAGTGTCTCCGCCGGCAGTCCGTCCGAGGCCGAGCGCGCCCGGGTGGCGGCCGCGGAGGCCGGGTTCGCGTTTCTGCTCGGCGACGTCGCCGAATGGACCGCCCGGCACCGAGCCGTGCGGGCGGCGCTGGGCGACCTGACCGCCGACCCTGGACGTGCGCGGGCCGCGTGGTTTCTGGCGTACGCGGAAATCGATCTTGGGGATGTGGCCGCCACCGAGACATTCGTGGCCGAGTTGCTCACCGCCTTCGAGGAAAGCGGCGACCTGTGGGGCACGGCGGCCACGTTGACGCTCACCGCCAAGCTCGCGTACATCCGCGGTGACGCCGATCGGCTGGTCCGGGACGGCGACCGGTCCGCGGCTCTGTTCCGGCGGCTGGGAGACCACTGGGGACTCCTGCAGGCGACCGAGTGGCTGGGCGCGCACGCCGGCCTGACCGGCGACCGGGTGCTGGCCACGCGGCTGCACCAGGAGGGTCTGCGCCTGGCCCGGGAGCTGGGCCTGTGGGCCGACGTCGCCGGGCGGCTGGGCTGGCTGGGGTGGCTCGCCATGGAAGGCGGCGACCAGGCGGCCGCCACCCGGTACAGCACGCAGGCCCTCGCCCTGGCCCTAGCGCAGAACGCCCCGCTCACCGCGACGTTCGCCCGGATGGGTCTGGCCTGGGCGGCACGCCGGTCGGGCGACCACGACACCGCGCTGCGGCACCTGCGGACCCTGCTCAGCGAGGCGGCCGCCCAGCACGGCCGGACCGGGCGCCCCCTCTACGTGCCGAGTGTGCTGGTCGAGCTGGGGCATCTCGCCCGGGAGCGTGGCGACCTGACCGCCGCCGCCGGCCACCATCGGGAGGCGCTGAGGATCGCCCGGGAGGTCGGCGCCGAGCGGGACATCGCCCTGGCGCTGGGCGCGCTCGCCGGCGTGGCGGCCACCGCCGGGCAGCACTCGGCGTCGGCGGTCCTGCTGGGCGCGGCCGAGGCCGGCCGGGCGTCGACCGGGAGCACTCCGGACGCGGCCGATCAGGCGGATCTCGATCGTACGGCGGCCGTCGCGCGTGCGGCGCTCGGTGACACTTTCGACGCCGCCCTGGCCCGAGGGCGTGGCCTGGAACCGGCGGCCGCCGCCCGGCTGGTCCGGCTTTCCGGTGGCTAGGGTTACTTCTTCTTCGGCTTCTTGGGCTTCGGGGGCTTGGCCGCCTTTCCCGGGCCGGCCGGGGCCGGCTTTGCCTTCGCCGGCTTCCCGGTCGCCGCGCCGGTCCGGTTTCGCGTCACGGAGACCGGCCGCACGGTCCGCTCGGGAGCGGATGAGGACGCGCTCGGCGCCGGGGCGGAGGGGGTCGTCACCGTCTCGGCCTGGGCCGGCTTGGCCGGCCCGGCATCGGCCCACCAGGCGCCGCCCGCGACCAGCATCCCGGCCGCCACGCCGGCGGCGATCAGCATCGTTCGACCGCGAGGGCGGGTCCTCACCGCGGGCAGGGTCATCGTGGGGGCGGCCGCGTTCCGCAGCAGGGCGGCGGGCGGCAGGCCGGCGACCTCCCCGAGCACCTCCGAGACCTCGATCGCGCTGGGCCGGTCGGCCGGTCGTTTCGCCAGGCAGCGCGACACGAGCCGGGCGACCGTGGGCGGGAGGCCGGGAATCGCCGGCAACGGCGCGGGCTTCGCGTACACGTGTGCCTTGACCATCTGGGTAGCGGTCGACGCGTGCCACGGCATCTGCCCGGCCAGCGCGAGATACATCAGCAGGCCGAGGGCGTACACGTCGGTTGCCGGCCGGACCGGGGCGCCCTCGATGCGCTCCGGCGCGAGATAGGCGGGTGTGCCCAGCAGTTGACCGTCGGCGCCGTCGAGCGCGCCGACCGCGGCCGAGATGCCGAAGTCGAGCAGCTTCACACCGGCGCTGGTCACCATGACGTTCGCGGGTTTGACATCGCGGTGCACGATGCCGTCGGCATGGGCCGCCGCGAGGGCCGCCGCGACCTGGGCGCCGACCAGCGTCGCCACCTTCCACGGGAGCCGGCCGCCGGTCAGCATGTCGGCCAGCGTCCGGCCGTCGGCCAGCTCCATCACGACGAACGACAGCATGCCGCCGGCGTCGGTGAACTCGCCGTAGTCGTAGACGGCGACGACGTTCGCGTGCCGCAGCCGCGCCGCGGACCGCGCCTCGTCGCGGATCAGGCGCCGCTGACGCGGGTCGCCGGCCAGGACGGCGGACAGCACCTTCACCGCGACCTCGCGGCCCAGCACGTCGTCGTCGGCCCGCCAGACGACCGACATCCCGCCCTGACCCAGCCGCTCCCGGAGCCGGTAGCGCCCGGCGATCAGTTGTCCGCACTCCACGGAGAGGTTTCGTTCCCTCGCGCACGGGGGCGAAACCTATCGACGGGCCCGCTCCTGCTTGGTGACTCGGCGGCGCAGGTCCTGCCCGGTGGCCGTGGCGACCAGGACGAGGACCAGGAAGACGGCCACGGTCGTGCCGATCACCACGAGCACCCGGGGCCACGTCGGCACGGGCAGGTCGGGTGGGTCGAGACCGGCCAGCGGCAGCGCCCAGCCGGTCGCCAGCCAGGCCGCCAGGGCGGTGACCAGTCCGACCACGGCGGCTGTCGCGACCAGGATCGGGTACGTCCAGCTCGTGGCCCAGGCCAGCCGGCCCCGGCTCAGACCCTGGCCGCGCAGCGCCGACAGGTCCTCGACCCGCCGCGCCCGGTCGACCGCCGCCGCCAGCACCAGCGCGCCCGCTCCGAGCAGAACCGACAGCGCGCCGGCCAGGACGTAGAACCAGAGCGACAGCGCCGGCCCCTGGCGGTCGAGCTGGCGCTCGATCTGGTCGGCGCGGGTGTCGGCGACGATCGACAGGCCCTGCGCGGAGAGCCGGCCGACGACGTCGGCCGGTGCGGCGGGGCCCAGCCACACCTGGGGCTCCAGGGACTGGCCGGCGTCGGTGGCCAGCCGGTCGGCCCACTCCAGGTCGACCAGGGTGGCGTGACGGCCGAGCCGGGGCACCGCCGAGAGGCGGCCGACCGGCTTGATCGGCAGCGGGCCGCCGCCCGCTCCGGTGATCGAATCGGCGATCGGGGCGGCGCCGGCGTAGGCGGCCGGGAGCGGGTACGGCGCGTCGACCGGGTTGATCCAGACACCGCCGATCAGGCCGGTCGGCGCGTTCAGCGTGATGCGCAGGCCGGCCGGGTCGGCGGTGACGGTCCCGTACCGGGTCATGCGCCAGTGGGCCGGATCCGCGAGCGGACCGGTCGGATCGGCCGCGCCGAGCGAGTTGACCACGAACTGGCCGGTGACGCTGCTGACCGCGGTGGCCTGCACGATCTCGACGCCGTTCAGCCGGCAACCCTTCTCGCACACGCTGACCCGCTGCTGATAGCGGAACCGTCCGTTGTGAATCTTGCCGAGCTGGACGAGGGCGTCGCCGGCGCCGGTGGTCGACGAGACCGCGACCGCGAGCCGGAGCTCCTTCTCCGGGTCGAAGCCGGAGCCGGTGGCCTCGATGGCGAGCTGCGGGCCGGTGAGGACCAGCGGCGCCGGGGCTTCCGGGCGCAGCCGGCTCGCCAGCTCGGCCGCCGACGGCCCGCCGGACGGCCAGTTGGCCACCGCGGCCAGACGGGTCGAGTCGACCGCCAGGCCGGGCGGCTCGCTGTGGCCGATGTTGGGCATACGCACGACGGCCATGGCGTACCGGCCGTCGGGGTCGACGTTGCGGACCGCGGTCAGCAGCTGGCTGCGGAACACCGAGCCGTCGACCTTGAGCACCCGGTCGGCGCCGATGCCGAGACGGGACTGCACACGCCGGCCACCGTCGGCCACGTCGACCGTGCAGGCGGCGTAACCGGCCACCGCGACCGTGGCCACCAGCAGGGCGAACAGCCGCTGGGCGCCCGGACGGCGGGAGAGCTGGAAGGCGGCGAGGGCCACGCCCAGGTGGCCGCGATCGAGAGCCCGGCCGGCGTACCGGGTGACGGCCGGCAGCAGCAGGCGAGCCCCGAGCACCGCGACGGCCAGCATCAGGAACGCGGGCGCCATCAGGCCGACGCCGGTCAGGGCACCGTCGGAGATCACCAGCTGCGCCGTGGTCACGACCGCGAGCAGCACGATCACCGCCTCGGTGGCCACCGCGCGCCGGCCGTCGGCGGGCACGGCGTTGCGGCGCAACAGACTGGCGACCGGGCTGAGTAGCTGCCGGCGCTGGGCGAGGACGGCCGCGACCAGCGCGGCGAGGGCGGCGTACGGCGCGTACCGCAGGGAGTCCAGGCCCTGGTCGACGCCGACGCCCGGAAAGCGGGCGCTCGCGACCGCGTTGACCAGCAGCTGACCGGCCACGCATCCGGCGACCGCGCCGACCGCCACCGCGGCGATGTTCTCGCCGATCGCGAGCCACCAGCGCGTCCACCACCGCGAGCCGCGCAGGGCGACCACGGCGAGCTCCGGCTGCCGGCCCTCGGTGCCGTAGCCGACGGCCAGGAAGATGCTGAAGCAGGCGAGCAGCACCAGCGGCACGGCGAGAACCGGCACGAGCAGGTGGGCGGCCGACCGGCCGGCGTCGATCCGGTCGAGCAGAGCCGGAATGCCGGTGCTGATCTGGATCGCCGCGCCCAGCTCGGACGGGTCCGAGTTCAGCGCGGCCAGGCCGGCTCGCAACTCGTCGAGGTGGTCGGGGTCGAGAGCCCGCGGCCCGGCCGAGCCGTCGATGGCCTTGGCGGTATCGCCGTGATCCATCGCGTCGAGCGTGCCCGGGTTCGTGAAGATCGGCTCACCCGGCCCGAGCCCGGGCACACCGGTGAAGTATCCGTGGGTCCCCCAGTACGGCGCCTCGGGCGCGTTCGCCCGGTAGGTGCCGGCGATCACCAGCTTCTTTGCCCGGCCGTCCGCGATGTAGCCGGGATCCTTCGGATCGTCGCTGTACTTGGCCGCCCGCATGGTGATCGACTGCCCGGCCACCAGACGGAGACGCTTGGCGGTGGCCACGCCGATGATCACTTCGCCCTCGGCCGCCGGGCAGCGGCCGCTGATCATCCGGACATGCGAGCAGACGTCCTGGCGGAACACGAAACGGTCGGCGTACTGCGGGCCGGGCTCGATGCCGATCACCGGGAACTCGGCCGCATAGATGTACGTGAAGCCGGGCAGCTTGACCAGGCTCGCGCCGAAGTCCTTGAAGTCGATCTGACTACTGTCGGAGTCCCGGTCGTTCTGCACCCCGGCGACGACGAGGCCGCGCTCGGCCGCGTCGGCGGTGCCGATCTGCCCGACGGCGATCGCCCGGTCGACCGCGAGCAGGTAGGCCGGCGAGGCGACGGCGGCCGCGACCGCGAACGAAGCGAGCAGCGCGAGCGTGACCGCCTGGCCGCGACGCGACCAGATCATGGCCAGGACGAGCGAGATCATCGGGCGCCCTCCCGGAGTCGCCGCAGCAGGGTCCGCACCGACAACCAGCCGGCCAGTCCCAGCAGGGTCAGGGCGATCAGACCGGCCAGTGCCACGGCGACCGTGCTCAGCGGGGCGGGTGGGGCGAGCACGGCCCAGTCGTCGGTGAAGCCGGGCACGACCGTCCGGGCGAGCGGATGGGCCAGCGTGGCCGCGGTCAGGCCGCCGGCGAGTCCGGCCAGGATGAGCCCGGCGGTGCCGGCCCAGCTCGCGACCACCCCGACCGGCTGCGGCAGACCCTGGACCCGCAGCGCGGCCATCTCGTTCAGTCGCGTGCGCCGGTCGACGGCCCCGACGATCGCGATCGTCGCCGCCGCGAGCAGCACCCCGACGGTCCCGGACAACAGGGCGAATCGAGCGCCGGCCGACGGTCCGTGCCGGCCCAGCCGGTCCTGCCGGGCCGCGACCGACTCGTCGTCCAGGATGGACAGTCCGTTGCCTTCCAGCGCGCCGATCACGTCCGGCCCGGCGTCGGGGGACAGCCAAACCTGGAAGGTCCCCGCCACGGCGGAGTCGCCGATGGCCCGGCGGGACGCGTCCAGGTCGATCAGCACACCGTCGGTGCCGAGCACCGGCAGCGCCCGGGCGGTGGCGGCCACCCGTACCGGAATGGTCGCGGCGCCGAGCGACTGCAGGCCCGGCTCGGCGAACCGCCAGTCGTCCGGGGGTGTCCCGCCCAGCACGATCGGAAGCGGCAGTCCGTCGTCGACGGCCCAGACCTGGTCGTCGGGCTCGGGGGGACCGGTCAGGTTCTCGTCGATCTCCATTCGCAGGGCGCCCCGGGACGCGTCGATGTCCATCGCGGCGACGGACGTGCCGCCGCGCCACCGGTTGATGTCGGCCAGGGTCGAGCCGTCCAGAATGGTGGCCGGCGGACCCTGCTGGGTCAGGCCGCTCACGGTGACCGCGGTCGGGAAGGCGGCCGGCGCGACCCGCCCCTGCGGGTTCGGCGGGGTGGTCACCTCCCAGCGCACGATGCGGCAGCCGGGCGCGGCCGAGCAGCCGGTCACCCGGCCGGTCAAGGTCTGTTTCCCCGGTCCGAGCACACCGAAGGAGACCCGGACCGCGGCGCCCGTGCCCTCGTGCTGCAACACGAGCCCGAGGGCGGCCGCCGAGTCGCCGTCGTGCTCGACGCGTACGGTCAGCCGGTCGCCGGTGACCGCCGGCAGCGGCGCGGGACCCGGATCGTCGGCCATCGCCGCCGAGAGGGCGGAAACGGATCCGAAGTCGGGGCGCCAGCGGGCGACCGCCGCCAGCCGGGAGCTGTCGACGGCGAGGACGGGCGGCAGGTGTGCGGTGTCGAGGACCGCGGCCATCGCCTTCCGCCCCCCGGGATCGGCCCGGCGGACGGCCTGTTCCAGGACGGTGCGGTTGGCGGCCTCAACGGTCAGCACCCGTGGGGCGCCCAGTTCGGCGGCGCTCCGCGCGGCCCGGTACTCACCGTCGGCCAGCCATCCGCCGAGCGCGGTCGTGAACATCGCGACCGTCACGACCACCAGCGCGAACACCCGCTCGACGCCGGGACGCCGGGACACCTGCACCGCCGTCAGCCCGAGCCGCAACCGGCCGGACCGCACCGCCGCTCCCCCGCCGCGGTCGGCGGCCCGGGCCAGCACGCGGGCCGACAGCAACGCCACCGCCAGGGCGACCAGAGCCGGGGCGGCGAGCGCCAGCCCGCTCCCGGCGTTGCCGACCCGGGCCTGATAGACCGCCACCACCGCGACCGCGAGCAGCAGTACGTCGATCAGTCCGGACTTCCAGTCGCCGCGGCCCGACCCGACCTGGCGCAGCAACTCGGCGACCGGCCGTCGCTGGGCCAGCGCTTCCAGCAGGGCCAGCACCAGCAGGCCCCCGACGAGGACCGCGCCCGCCGCGGCGATCGACAACAGCAGCGCCGACCGCCGGTCGGACGCGTTGCCGACCGGGCCCGCCAGCAGCCGGGCCAGCAGAAAGCCGAGGGGGATCCCGGCGATCGCTCCGACCGTCAGCGGGAGCAGATGCTGGCCCCAGGCCAGCCGGAGCATGCCGGCCGGGGTCGCGCCGCGCAGCTTCAGCAGAGCCGCGTCCTCGCGCCGGTCGCGTCCGGTGTAACGGCCGGCCAGGCCGATCGCGAACCAGGCCAGGATCAGCACCTGCACCAGCGCGACGGTGACCGCCGTCCGCACGGCCGACCGGTCGCGCGCCACCGCGGTGAGCAACGGACCGCTGGAGTTGGCCAGGCTCAGCTGCTCGCGGCCGAGCCGGATGCCGGCGGTGTCCAAAGTGGCGGCCAGGTCGTAGCCGCCGTCCCCGCGCAGCAGCGCCTCCGGCACCTGGACGTCGTAGGTGACGGTCGGCTTGGAGAGCTGGTCGATCCCGAACGTGTCGATCGGGGTGAACACCGGGTCGAGGCCGGTCAGGGCGCGGAACAGGTGGTTGCTCCAGTAGGGCCCCTCCGGCTCGGCCGGAGTGTAGATCGACACGATCCGGAAGGTGACCGGCGGGATGCCCAGCGCGACCTGCTCGGTCACCCGGTCACCGGGCCGCAGCCCGAGTCGCTCGGCGGCCGGTGCGCTGATCGACACCTCGAGCGGCGCGGCGGGGCACGGTCCTTGCAACTGGACGTGGGTGCAGAACTGGTCCCGGTAGGCCACCGGCATGGTGTCGGTCTGCGAGCCACGGTTCAGGTTCATCGCCAGCACCAGTCCGTTGACCGGGTCGGCCGACGGGAGCGCGACCAGGTCGTGCACCCGCGCGACGAACTGGTCGACGGCGTTCCGGGGATCCCCGTCGATGGCGGTCGTCTGACGGACCGACACCGTCCGTTGCTCGGCGGGGGCCGCGGCGACGTCGGCCGCGGCGGCCGAGCTCATGCTCGCGAACCCGAACCAGGGTCCGGCCGCGGCGAACGTGGCGGCCAGAGCGGTGAGGACGAGGACCGTCAGAACCTGCGCGGTACGGGCTCGCACGGCCCCGATGATGATCGTCAACATCACCCGGCAGGCTACGCCATCGTCGAGGCTCCGGCGATTAATTGACAACGAGAATCGGAGAACTGAAAAGCTGTTATCGGCACCCGCCTCGAGAGTCGCGTCATCGGCGCCATCCCCGGAGATTCTCACTCTTGAATGTCTTGCAACATTCTGGCAATCTCGCGATATGGCTTGTTAACGTTCTCAACTCGCCGGCGAGCCCCCGTAGCTGACAACCAGAGAGCTGGTGCACGGATGTTTGCGACACGCACGATCGCGCGGCGCTGGCTGGTCCGGTCCGCGGTGCTTCTGCTGGCGGCCGGCATCACCTGGGGCGTCGGCGTGCGGACCGCGCCCGCCGCGCAGGCTCTGGCCAACAATCTCGCGCTGACTCCGCCGATGGGCTGGAACGACTGGAACGCGTACGGGTGCAATGTCTCGGAGACGCTGGTGAAGCAGACCGCCGACAAGATCGTCTCGTCGGGCCTGGCCGCGGCCGGCTACCAGTACGTGAATATCGACGATTGCTGGATGCAGCACAGCCGCGACTCGGCGGGCAATCTGCAGCCCGATTTCGGCAAGTTTCCCGACGGCATCTCCGGCACCGCGGCGTACGTCCATTCCAAGGGCCTGAAGCTGGGAATCTACGAGGATGCGGGCACCGCGACCTGCGCCGGTTACCCCGGCAGCCTGGGGCACGAGGCGCAGGACGCCCGGACGTTCGCCGCCTGGGGTGTCGATTATCTGAAGTACGACAACTGCAACAACAACGGCTCCAGCACGACCGAGCAGTACATCGCGCGGTACTCGGCGATGCGGGACGCGCTGGCGGCCACCGGACGGCCGATCGTCTACAGCATCTGCGAGTGGGGCGTGAACGCGCCGTGGACGTGGGCGGCCCCGGTCGGCAATTTGTGGCGCACGACCGGCGATATCCAGGCCAACTACAACAGCATGTTGTCGATCTTCCACCAGAATGTCGGCCTGGCGTCCTACGCCGGCCCCGGTCAATGGAACGACCCGGACATGCTCGAGGTCGGTAACGGCATGTCGGCCACCGAGGACCGGGCGCATTTCAGCCTCTGGGCCCAGATGGCCGCGCCGCTGCTGGCCGGCAACAACCTGGTCAATGCCAGTTCGACCACCCTGTCGATTCTGGGCAACCGGGCGGTGATCGCCGTGGATCAGGACTCGGCCGGTAAGCAGGGCCGGCTGGTCAGCTCGTCCGGAGGGCTCGACGTGCTGGCCAAGCCGCTGGCCAACGGCGATGTGTCGGTGGTGCTGTTCAACGAGAACGCCTCGACGTCGACGATCAGCACGACCGTTTCCGCGATCGGGAAATCCGGCGCGTCCAGCTACGGGCTCAACGATCTCTGGGCCGGCACGACCAGCAGCACCACCGGGACGATCAGCGCGAGCGTGCCGGGACACGGCGTGGTCATGTACCGGGTGTCGGGTGGCACCACCGGCGGCGGCACCGATACCACGGTGGCGATTCGCGGAACCGGATCGAACCGATGCCTGGACGATCCGAACGGCACGACGACGAACGGGACCCAGCAGGTGATCTGGGACTGCAACGGCGGCACCAATCAGCGCTGGACGCGCAGCGGCAGCCAGCTGCAGGTGCTCGGCAAATGCCTGGACGCGTACAACAACCAGACCTCACCCGGTACGAAGGTCGAGATCTGGGATTGCAACGGCCAGACCAACCAGCAATGGACCGTCAACGCCAACGGCACGATCACCGGTGTGCAGTCGGGCCTGTGCCTGGACGTCACCGGGGCCGCGACCGCCAACAATTCGCCGGTCGAATTGTGGACCTGCAACGGCGGCGCCAACCAGAAATGGACCCTGAGCTGAAGTTCGGTGACCTCTTGGGCGACCGGCCGGCCGCGTACGTGGGTCGGCCGGCCGCTCACCAATGCGGTTAGGACGCCGCGCTGAGTTCGTCGACAGCGGAGCGAAAAGCGCGGGCCGCGGCAGGTGCCATCGGCCCACGCCGGTTCGCTCGTCAGATCAGCGGCTGTCCCGCGGATTCCACGGGCGTGATCACGGCCGTCTTCTTCGGCGCGGGCCGCGCCTTGCCGGTAGCCGACGTACTCGGCCCGGGCGTGGTGTCGACGGCGGCCTGGTGCAGCTTCGCCGTCACGGCGTCGGTGCCGCTGGACAGCGCGACGGTGGCCTTTTCCTGCGCTTGACGCACGGTCGGATGCTCGCGCAACTGCCGGGCGTTGGCAGCGATTTTCTCGTACGCGTCGCGACCGGCGCGGCTCCCGAGCACGTAGCCGACGGCGAATCCGGCGGCGAGTTTGACGATCTTCACGTGGTGCCTCCTCGTGTTTCGACATTGGCAGGACAGGGCGGCTCAGGCGCCAGCTCGTCGCGCACCAATGTCGAGATTTGCGCGGCCGCCTGACCGACCAGGTCAGACGTGGATGCCGGATACCCGGTGCCTGGGCTCGGGGATGTCTCCGCCGTCACTGTGTTCACCTCCGTAGCCAACGTCGTGTTGCTTGCCCTTAGGCAAGCAATACAAACGCGTCCCTACACGAGAGATCGGAAAGTCCTGACAAAACCTACGTTTGCGGCCTGCAACGAGCCCGTCGGGCACGGCACGGGCGGTTACCGGGTGACCTGGTAGCGGATGTGGGTGGCGTCGGGGGTGTCGATGACGCGGACCACCTCGAGCTCGACCTCCTTAGGCAGCAGGTCGAACAGCCGGTGACCGCCCCCGAGCAGCACCGGGACGAGGTGCACCTGGATCTGGTCGAGGACACCGGCCGCCAGCGCCTGCTGCCCGGTGTACCCGCCCTGGACATAGACGTTCTTGTCGCCGGCCGCCGCTTTCGCCTGGGCCATGGCGGCCTCGATGCCCTCGGTCACGTAGGTCACCTTGGGGTACGAGTAGCGGGCCGCGGGGCCGGGTGGGCGGTGGCTGGGCACGAAGATCGGGGCGCCGTGCAGGTCGCCGCCCCAGTGGTCCATCAGCTCGGCCGTCCGCCGTCCGGTCACCACCGCGCCGGTGGCGCCCAGCTCGGCGACCAGGGCCTTGACCGCCGCGGTCTGCTCTCCGGCGTCGTCGGTCCGGTCGAACCACTTGTGCAGTCGTTCACCGTCCTCGCCGCCCAGGTAGTCGTCGGGGGTGGAGATGTAACCGTCGAGGGAAACCGACATGTACAGGACAGAAATGGAGCTGGACATGCGTACTCCTTCTATTGAATGCGTTGTTGCAGTGTGCGGCGGCGCAGCCACAAGCGTCGGCCAGCGATGAGGATGAGGAGGGGCGCGAGGGCGATGACCACGGCCCGGGCGGTCAGTCCCCACGGCCAGGCGTGACCGTCGAGGGTCAGGCCGGCGGTGGGGTACTGCATCGACTTGGCCACCCATCGGGCGGTGGCGACGTCGGTGGTGCGGGCGATGTCCTGCAGGGAGCCGTCGAAGGCGAAAGCTTCCCGGTCGGGCTGCAGAACGGTGGCGTCCAGCCCGTCCGGCAGCGGCATCGCGTCCACCTGCTCGGCGGTGTGACCCGGGACCAGCAGCCGGTCCACATGCCGCTCGGGGGCGGTGACGCTGCCGTGCGGGACGAGGGCCAGGCCGTGCGCGGTCCGGACCGGGCGCCCGTCCATGGTGACGGTGGTGCTGTGGTCCAGGTAGGAGAGTTCGGTGTACGGGCGCAGGGCCGCGGCGACCTCGGTCTCGCCGATGCCCTCGGTGAGCAGGACCCCGGTGGACGGGCGGTCCCAGCGGTAGGCCGCGGACAGGAACGCGGGCGCGTCGGCCGGGCGGAGGTGGGGTGGGTCGATGCGGGCGGGCCGGCCGGGACTGTAGTGGTCCCAGTGGATCGCGTCGGCGGCGGCCGCGGCGGTCTGCTGGTCGGTGAGGCGTTCGACCACCCGTAGCGTGGCGTCGATCCCGAAGAGCACGCCGGCCGAGGTGATGACGTCGCCGTCGTCGACGTAGGTGACGTCGTCACGCCACCGCACGCCGGCGAAGTCGCGGCGCAGGCCGATCATGCCGAGCCAGTGCGACGTGGCCGGTCGCCGGTCGAGGATGCCGGCCTCGGCGAGCTGCCGGGCGCCGACGCAGACCGACACCATCAGCGGTGGCCGCGGGCCGGCGTGCACCTGGCGGAGCCAGTCCAGTACGGGCTTCATCCTCGCCGGGTCGCCCTTGAGCTGCGGGACGATCACCACGTCGGGTCCGCCCGGGACCAGGGTGGCCAGTTGCTCGAACGTGGTGTGGGGAACGACGTCGACGCCGCCGGCGAGTGGCGACGGGCCGGGCGTGGTGGCGGCGAGCAGCACATTGAACCGGCCGGTGGCCGCCAGCACCTCGAAGGGCGGAAGGGAGTCGGCGACGTTGGTGCCCTGCGGGCCGAGCACGATCACCGCCGTCGGCTTGGCCGGGTCGACGGTCACGGCCGACCTGGCGTCGGTCGCGGGGGCCGGCGCCTCATAGACCTGACCGGCCGCGACGGGCAGCGTCAGTGCGGCGAACGCCGCGGTGACCAGGATGGGCGTCAGGGCCGGCAGGAGCACCCAGCCGAACCGCCGCCAGTGTCGACGTCGATTTCCCGCGGCCGGGCGAGTGGGGGTGGATACGAGCGTAGTTGTCATGCCGTCAGACTCGGCCCGCCCTTACTCCGAGACGATACATTCGATGAGGCTCGAATTGGCGGGAGGTCGATCATGGCGATCCGGATAGAGACCGATGCGCGGACCTTGTCCCGGTCCCGCTTCGCGACCTCGCCCGCGGTCGAGATCATCTCGACGCTCCAGGCACGCCGCGGCCCGGCCCAGGCCCATGTGCGGCGCTGGTACGCCCAGGCCCTGGCCCGGCTGGACACCTGGACGCTGGACCTGCTGCACGCCCTGGTCCCCACCCCCATGGAGCACCGGTACGTCCCGGACTTCCTCACCCCGCATCCGCAGCGCTCCCGGGAGACCCGCGACGGCATGGTCGAGGCGATCGCGTCGAACCCGCGCGAGGAGGTCGCGTCCCAACTGGACTTCGCCTTCGACGGGCGGCCGGTACGTCCCGAGTTCGCCGACGGGTTCGCCAACGAGCGCGCCTATCGCAGGTGGCGCCGCCGCCCGGCGCCGCTGCTGCAGGAGCTCTTCGACGCCGGCGAGGCCACGCTCCTCGAGGAGGCGGCCGCGGCGATGGGCCGGTTCTTCGATGCCGCGATCGCCGACCAGTGGGCGCAGGTGGGCGCCGTCCTCGACGCCGACGTGGCCTTCCGCGCGGAGACCATGTCGACGCACGGCATCGCCGCCATGCTCGCCACCCTCGACGAGGCTCTCGCCTGGGACGGTCGCACCTTGAGCCTGCCGCGCCCGTTCGACGCCGTGGTCGACTGGGCCGACGACGGGGTGCTGTTCATCCCGTGCACGGCGCATTCCGGGCCGATCCTGTACGCCGCCGAACGGCCCCGGACCCCGGCCCTGACCTACGCCGCGCGGGGAACCGGGATTCTGTGGTCGGAGCCGCAGCAAGTCGATCACACCGCCGGGCTGGGCGAGCTGATCGGGTCCACGCGGCTGAGCCTGCTGCGGCTGCTCGACGACCCGCGCACCACCCAGGACCTCAGCCTGCTGGACGGGCACCAGGCGCCCACCGTCTCGTACCATCTGCATCTCTTGAGCCGCAGTGGCCTGGTCACCGGCCGCCGCAGCGGCCGCGGCGTCGTCTACCGGCGCACCGCGCTGGGAGACGCGCTCCTGCGTGGCGCCCTGCCGGCCCCGACCGGCGACTGACGGCTCGTCGGTCCGGGCAGCAGCAGGCCCATGGAGAGCTCGTCGACGTACTGGCCGGATCCGCGCATGATCGCTCGGCGGCGTACGCCCTCGACGACGAAGCCGTGGCGCAGGTACAGGCGGATCGCCGGGGCGTTGTCGGTCATCACGGTGAGCTCGAGACGAGTCAGTCCGGCGACGCCGGCTTCGTGCACCGCGGCCTTCATCAGCCGCGTCCCGACACCGCGGGCGTGATGCTCCCGGTCGACGCCCAGCACCACGTACCCGATGTGACGCACTCGGGCCCACGGCTGGACCTCGACCTGGGCCCAGCCCACGGCGATGTCGTGGTGGAACGCCAGGATGTCGAAGCCGAGCTGGTCGCCGAGCCGACGGGCCACCGCCGCCGGATCGTCGGCGCGTTCCCCCGGCTCGAGCAGCATGAACCGGCTCTGCGCGTCGAGCCGGTGCTGCAAGGCCAGCAGCGTCGCGGCGTCCCGCGGAGTGCCGCGGCGGACTTCGACGGATTCCGGGAGGGGATTCATGTCGCCAGAATGGGCCGGGCGAACGGTGCTGCGAAACAAGTTCGAACCACGTCGAATAACCCACCCCGGAACGGCGTGGATTCGATCGGGTTCGAATGTGTCGAGGGAACGAGTGGGGTCGGCGTGGATGCGATATCGCGGTCACCGGGCCCGGCCCGTCGTGGAGATGTCTGCGAGCATGATTCATGATCGCCGTCATGGCGGCGCGCCGCGGTGAGTACACCCACCCGCACACAGGAAGGGAAACACCATGACCACACCTCGGGGCAAGGTGATCGTCAATCAGACCATCACCGCCGACGGGTACGCGGCCGGGCTCAATCAGTCGGAGGAACGCCCGTTCGGTGAGGACGGCGGCGACGGCTGGGGAAACACCCTGCATGCCTGGATGTTCGAGGCCGGGGAGGAGAACCGGGCCGAGGTCGAGCAGATCGGCGCCGCCTCCGCCGTCATCATGGGCCGCAACATGTTCGGCCCGGTCCGGGGCGCCTGGGACCGGCCATGGAACGGCTGGTGGGGCGACAACCCGCCGTTCCACGCCCCGGTCTTCGTGCTCACCCACCACGCGCGCGACCCGCAGCCGATGGAGGGCGGCACCACGTACCACTTCGTCACCGACGGCATCGAGTCCGCGCTCGCGCAGGCCCGCGCCGCCGCCGGTGCCGGGGACGTCTCGATCCACGGCGGCGCCGACACGATCAACCAGTACCTGGCCGCCGGCGTCGTCGACGAGCTGCGGCTGCACATCGTGCCGATCACCTTCGGCGCCGGCGCCCGCCTCTTCGACGGCGTCCCGCCGCTCCACCTCGAGCAGGTGTGGGCGCGCGCCGCGAGCACGGTTCTCCACGTCACCTACCGGGTTCGCCCCTGACCGTCGCGACCGCGCCGGCCGATCCGGCACCCGCACGCATTGACCGCAGCCCATGCCCCGCCCTCTCGCCGGGCGAGTGCAAAACGCTGGAGAGGTTAGAAAATCGCTCGGCGGGGGACTTCAGGGGCGTATCCCGACTCAGCGAGGACGACCTCACCATCGCACGCAGGCTCGGCCGCCGTCGCGGACGAGACCACAGGCTGACCGGCCGGCGGGGGCGATCCCGGTCGTGACGGTAAGGAGTGGAACATGTCGGAAGCCTCGTTCCGGGAGTCGCCCCCCGGGGCCTCCACGTCGGACCTGGTGAACCAGGCCACAGCGCAGATCTCGACGCTGGTACGCGACGAGTTGGCGTTGGCGAAGCTGGAGCTGACGGAAAAGGGCAAGCGTGCCGGGCTGGGCGGTGGCCTGTTCGGCGGTGCCGCGGTGCTCGGTCTGTACGGGGTAGGGCTGTTGCTCACCCTGGCAGTGGTCTTGCTGGACCTGGCCTGGCCGTTGTGGCTGGCGGTCCTGGCCGTGATGGTCGTCGTCTTCGCCGCCGCCGGCGTCGCCGCCCTGGCCGGTAGGAAGAAAATTCAGGCCGCCTTCCCGCCGGTGCCCCGCGACGCCGTGGCGGGCGCACAGGCCGATCTGCAGACCGTCAAGAACGCCGTACGGGAAGGACGCTCGTCATGACCAAGCCGGAGATCCCCGCCGACCCGCAGCGGCTACGCGAAGAGATCGAGCAGACCCGCGCGGAGCTGGGCGAAACAGTAGAACAGCTAGCCGCCAAGACCGATGTGAAAGCCCGCACCAAACAGGCCCTCGGAGACGCCGGTGGGCGAGCCCGGCAGACGCTGACCGACGTGAAGGATCAGGCGGCGCAGGCGGCCGGCGTGGTGGCGGAGAAGGCATCGACGGCCAAGCAGCAGCTGTCCGAGGCCGACCTGCCCGCCCCGGTACGCCGCCGGTTGCCGCTGGCCGCGTTCGCGGCGGCGGCGGCCGCAGTGATCGTGGTGGTCGTCGTCGTCACACGCAGGATCCGCTCGTGAGCACCGCGGTGAAGATCGCCTACAAGCCCGTCGGCCTACTGCTCGGGGCGGGCGCCGGCCTTGTCTCGAGCCTGATCTTCAAGCAGGTGTGGAAGGTCGCCGGCCACGACGACGACGCACCGAACGCGACCGACGAGGACCGCGGCTGGACCGAGATCCTGATCGCCGCCGCCATCCAGGGCGCCATCTTCGCGGTCGTCAAGGCCGCTGTCGACCGGGCCGGGGCGACCGGCGTGCGCAAGGCCACCGGCCAATGGCCGGACTGAACAACAAACAGACCAGGGATAAGAGGAAACATTGTGAAAATGTTCAAACTGACCGCAGGACTGGCCATCGGATATGTGCTCGGCAGTCGTGCCGGCCGCGACAAGTACGAGCAGATCGCCGCCACGGCCCGCAAAGTCCAAGCCCATCCCGCGGTGACACAGGCGCGGCAGACCGTGAGGGCGCGGCTCGGCGCGCCCACCCCGAGCAGCGAACCGGTGACGGCCGAGATCCAGCCCGCCGTCGTCTCCGGCGCCCCGACTCCTGTTCCATCGCAGCGCCGGCCCCAGAGCGCGCCCACGATCGTCGAACCACCGGCGTAGCCACGTCATGTTCGAGGGATTCGCGGACGAGCGCGTCGACGTGGGCGAGGTGCAACGGGACGCGGCCTACGAGGCGGGCGGACCGCTCAGCAGGGCGGAGATCCGCTCGAGGCCGGGGGCGGCGTCGCCGGCGCTCTGGTGCCGCACCTCCCAGTAGAGCGCGAGCAGGGCCTGCACAGTGGCGAGCCGCACCGCGTCGGCCGGGTCCGGCCGCTCCCGGCGTACCTCGATCAGGAGTTTTTCGGCGGCCTCGGCGAGCTCCTGGCCGAGCAGTCGTGCGGGGGTGACCGGTTCGGACATGGTCACGCGCCCGGCTCGTTGGCCGGCACGGCCGGGCGGACAAACCGGGACAGGTCCACCGGGTCCGCCGGGAGGTCGGAACTGCCCTGGTGCCGCAGCTCCCAGTACAGGGCGAGGACGGCGCTGACCTCTGCCAGCCGTACGGCGTGCGCCGCGTCGATGGTGTCCACCGTGGCCTCGGCCAGCAATGCCTCGGCCGCGTTGGCCAGTTCGGTGCCCCGGGCTCGGTCCGACATTCCGCCGGTCTCGATGAACATGGCGGGTCACCTCCCATCTCACTGCCACCCACTCTCGCCGGGGGACGCTGGGTAGACCACCGTGAAACTACGGAGATGCGTACGGAGACGGGGCCGTAGCCCCACGATGGCCGTGCCCAGGGCGACCAGCGCCATGACGGCGAGGTACCCGGCCGGCGCGAGCGGCGTCCCCGTGCGCGCGACGAGCCAGGTAGACACGTACGGCGCGGTGCCGCCCAGCACCACCACGGTCACGTTGTACGCCAGCGCGGTGGCGGTGTACCGGATCGGGGCCGGGAACTCGGTCACGCTCAGCAGCGCGCTCACGGTCGCCCCCACGCCGACGCACCACGCCCAGACCACCTGCCCGGCCAGGGCGGCGCCAACCGTACCGTGCTGCATGATGAGGAAGCTGGGCCCGATGGTGACGGCCACGCCGAAGGCGGACGCGATCGCGACGGTGCGCGGCGGGTACCGGTCGACCAGGTAGCCGCCGGCGATCGCCCCGGCCGCCAGCGCGGCGAGCCCGCCGAGGGTGACGCCGAACGCCGCGGCCGGACCGACGCCGACGACCCGGTTGAGGTACGTGGGCATGTAGCCGAACAGGAGAAACCCGCCGAGCGTGACCATGGTGAGCCAGCCCGCGAACACCAGCATGCCGCGCTTGGCGGTCCGGGCCGCGACGGCCAGCGGCAGAGCCGGCGACCCCTGCCGGTCGACCGCCGGGCTCTCCGGCATGCGAAGGCGCAGGTAGAGCACGACCACGCCGAGCGGCACGGCGGCCAGGAACGGCAGCCGCCACCCCCAGGTCGTCATCTGCTCGGGGGTGAGCGCGGCGGTCAGGAGCAGGCCGGTCGCCGCCGCGCCGGCCGCGCCCAGGTAGCTGGCGACCTGGTTGGCCGACACCGCGCGGCCGTAGCGGCCCGGACCGGCGTGCTCGAGCATCAGGATGTTGGCGCCCACGTACTCGCCGCCGATCGAGAGCCCCTGCAGCAGGCGGCAGGCCAGCAGCAGCGCCGGGGCCGCCCGCCCGATCTCGTCGTACGTCGGGAGCAGCCCGATCGCCACCGTCGCGCCCGCGATCAGCAGGATCGACGACACCAACGCCGTACGCCGTCCGAAATGGTCGCCGATGTGCCCGAAGAGCAGGCCGCCGATCGGGCGCACCAGGAAGCCGACCGCGAAGATCGCGAACGTGTTGAGCAGGGCCGCCGTGGGGTCGCCGGCTGGGAAGAACTGCTGGGCCAGAACGCCGGCCAGGTAGCCGTACAGGAGAATGTCATAGCCCTCGATGAAAGTGCCGATGCCGCCGGTGACCACCGCCCGGCGGGACGTCGGAGCTGCCATCAGTCCAGCTTCGTTGCGCCATCCGTACGGGGGAAGGACGTCACTCGACCGGGTGACCGATCCACGCGGCTATCTGCGAACGGGACGTGAAACCGCGCTTTGTCAGGATGTTCGCGACATGGCTCTCCGCGGTGCGCTGCGAGATCACGAGGCGCCGGGCGATGTCGGCGTTGCCCAGTCCGCCCGCGACCAGCACGGCGACCTGGTGCTCGCGGGAGGTGAGCCGGATCCGGCCGACCGGCTCCGGCCCGGCCGCGGGCCGTCGCTCCCCCAGCGCGTACGCGAGCGATTCCTCGTACGAGAGGCTTCGCCCGCGACGGTAGGCGTCCTCGAACGCCGGCTCCTCGAGGGCGTGCCGGGTGTGCCGCTCGCAGGCCTTCCGGTGCCCCACCAGATGCGGATACGAGTTGATCGACGAGCCGTGCCGGGACCATTGGGCGTCGACGGCACCGAGCAGGACGGCCGCGCGCCCCGGTTCGCGCCCGGTCTCGATCCAGGCGAGCACCTCCAGGCAGAGCGCGGTGCCGAGCGGGTCGTCGAGGCCGCTCGTCCGTTTCAGCCGCAGGCTGGCCTGCTGATTCTCGGTCGCCGTGCGCAGGTCGCCCTGCCGCCACGCCGCCAGCCCGAACGCCCACATCGCGTTGGATCGATGGAAGCCCTCCCCGCAGGCCTCGGTGTCGGCCAGCACCTGCCGGTAGAGGGCGGCCGCGCGCTCCTGGTCGCCGTGCAGCCCGACAGCCGCAACGAGCGTGAAGAGCAAGTGCAGCCGCTGGTCGCGCACGGCGGTCCCGGCACCGTCCAGGGTGGTCAGGGCCTTTTCCAGCAGCCGTACGGCGGTGGCGAGGTCATCGTCGAACAGGGCGACCGTGCCCCGGATGAACGTCGCGTAGGACAGCGCCGACGCATCGCCCAGTCGCCGTCCCAGGTCCTCGCCATCGTTCATCAGCCGCTGCCAGCCGTCGAGGTTGCCCTGCGCGAACGCCATCCGGGCCGCCAGCAGCAGGGCCCGGGCGCGGTACGGGGTCGGCGCGGCGGTCCGGTCGAGGGCCCGTTCGAGCCAGCCGCGGCCCTCGTTGAACATGCCCCGGCCCCACCAGTACAGCGCGGGCAGGCAGGTCAGGATGTGCAGGGCTCGTTCCGGCTCGCCGGCCTCGCGCAGGCAGAAGTCGAGCGCGGCGCGCAGGTTCCCGCGCTCCTGGTGGAGCCGGCGCAGCCAGTACGCCTGCCGTTCGCCGATCCATTCCCGGCCGGCCCGCACGACCAGATCCTCGTACCAGTCGCGGTGCCGGCCGGCGAGGGCGAGTTCCTCGCCGTGCTCGTCGAGCTTTTCCCGCCCGTACGCCCGGAGACTCTCGAGCAGCCGGTAGCGCACGACGGCGCCGCGGTCGTCGCGGCTGAGGATCGACTTGTCGATGAGGGCCGCGGTCAGATCCAGCAGGTCGGCGTCGGCCAGGTCGTCGCCGGCGCAGATTCCCTCGATCGCGTCCATCTCGAAGGTGCCCGCGAAGATCGACAGCCGGGCCCAGAGGCGCTGCTCCGGCTTCTCGCACAGCTCGTAGCTCCAGTCGATGCAGCCCCACAGTGTCTGCTGCCGCTCGGGGGCCTCACGGTTGCCGCGGTTGAGCAGGGCGAAACGGCTCGTCAGCCGGGCCGCGATCTGCTCGGGAGTGAGCACCCGCAGGCGGGCGGCGGCAAGCTCGATGGCCAGCGGCACGCCGTCCAGGCGATGGCAGACCTCGACCACCGCCCGATAGTTCTCCACGGTGAGCCGGAAGCTGGGCAGCAGGGCCTCGGCGCGAGCGGTGAACAGCGCCACCGAGTCGGACCCGATCGCGTCGGCCAGCGCCGGCCGCTCGGCCGGATCGGGGACCGGCAGCGGCGGCACGCTGAACGCCGCCTCGCCGATGAGCCCGAAGAGCTCCCGGCTGGTCGCGATGATCCGCAGGCCGGGACAGGCGCTGAGCAGCGTGTGGGCCAGCGTCGCGCAGGCCGGCAGCACGTGCTCGCAGTTGTCCAGCACCACCAGCAGCGAGCGCGACGCGAGGTGATCGCGGAGGGCCTCCGCCGGCGCGCGGGCGGAGAGCTCGCGCAGGCCGAGCGCGGCCGCCACCACGTGGGCCAGGACCTCGCGGTTCGACGTCTCGGGCGCCGCCGTCTGCTCCCGCCGGCCCACCTCGGCCAGGTCGACGAACCACACGCCGTCCGGGAACGCGCGGCCCACCTCGGCCGCCACCCGCCGGGCCAGCCGGGTCTTGCCCACACCGCCGATGCCGCACAGCGTGACCAGCCGGAACTCGGACGTCAGCCGCTTGACCTCGGCCAGTTCCCGCCGACGCCCGACGAAGCTGTTCAGCTCGGCCGGAAGGTTGCCACGCGCCGGGGTAGAGCCGCGTCTGACCACAGGAAAGCAGTCTGGTCGGCCCCGGGCCGCACGCCCATCCCCCGTCGGTGTGGCCTCGACCCGCCAAGTTTCCCCGCCCGGCCGATTCCCATCGCCGTGACGACGGTGAATATTTCTCGGCGAGAGCCGCGACGCCGGCACAGCCGCTCGGCGCGTTGAGCCGAGGAGGCGCGGATGGATGCGTCCATGGCACCGGCGCCCAGCGCCCCGGCGACAACAAGACCGCGTCTGGAACACCGCCGTCGCCGGCTGGAGCGTGTCCCCGATCTGCTGGCGTCCGTCCTCGCCTTCGTCGCCGGCTTCTCGGCCCTTCTGGCACTGATCCCGGCCCTCCGCCCGGCGCTGCACTGGCCGCGGGTCGCGGTCGAGTACGTCTCGATCCCGGTGACGCCCAATCTGGCGTACGCCATCGTGCTCTCCCTGCTGGCCGCCGCCTGTCGCCGGCGTCTGCGGGCCGCGTGGTGGCTGGTGATGGTCCTGCTGGCCGTTCCCACCGTGCTGAGCCGCCTGGGGCAGACCGTCAGCGGTGATCTCGCCTATCTGCCCGCCGTGCTCATCACCGGCACCGCGGTGGGGTTCCTGGTGGCGGCCCGGAACCAGTTCACCGCCCGCATCCGGCGGGGAAACGGCTGGAAGGCGTTCGGGGTGCTGGTCGGGCTGCTCGCGATCGGGTCCGTGCTCGGCTGGCTGCTGCTGCGGATGGCGCCGGGGACGCTGCCGACGGAGGACGACCGCGCGGCCTACGCGGTCGACCACGTCTTCGGCGGTCTGGGCGACGCCGACGACACCGGAATCGTCGGGCGCGGGCCGCCCTGGGTCACCTTCATCTGCGGACTGCTGGGCGGGCTGGCCTTCCTGACCGCGGTCGTGGTTCTGCTGCGTCCGCGGCAGGCTCACCGCTCACTCGACCCGCACGACGAGGCCCGGGTCCGGGAGCGGCTGGCGAAATTCGGGCAGAACGACTCCCTCGGCTACTTCGCCACCCGCCGCGACAAGACGGTGATCTGGTCGCCGGGACACCGGGCGGCCGTCGCCTACCAGGTGGTGAGCGGGGCGAGCCTGGCCGCCGGCGACCCGATCGGCGCCCCCGAGGGCTGGGCCGGCGCGATCGACGCCTGGCTGGCCGAGGCCCGATACTTCGGATGGGCGCCGGCGGTCATGGGCGCCGGTGAGGCCGGCGCGCGGGCGTACATCGCGGCCGGCATGGGCGCCCTGGAACTGGGCGACGAGGCGGTCATCGACGTCCGGGACTTCGATCTCGACGGACGTTCCATGCGGGTGGTGCGCCAGGCCGTCCAGCGGGTCGACCGCGCCGGTTACACCGTGCGGATCCGGCGCCACGCCGACATCGACGGCGCGGACATGGCCGCCGTCGTGGCCGACGCCGACCGATGGCGGGACACCGAGACCGAGCGCGGCTTCTCGATGGCGCTGTCCCGGCTCGGCGATCCGGCCGACGGACGCTGCGTCCTGATCGAGTGCCTGGACTCCGGCGGCGTACGCCGGGCGCTGCTGTCGCTGGCCCCGTGGGGCGATCGCGGCCTGTCGCTGGACCTGATGCGACGCGACCGGACCGCCGAGAACGGCGTCAACGAATTCATGGTCACGTCGCTCATCCACCAGGGACGCCTGCTGGGTGTCGACCGGATCTCGCTGAACTTCGCGATGTTCCGGGCCGCGTTCGAGCAGGGCGAGCGCATCGGCGCCGGGCCGGTGCTGCGACTGTGGCGCGGCTTCCTGCTGATCGGCTCACGCTGGTGGCAACTGGAGTCGCTGTATCGCGCGAACGCCAAGTATCAGCCGGCCTGGTACCCGCGGTACCTGTGCTACGCCGACCGGCGGGACCTGCTGCGCATCGGCGTCTCGTCCGCGGTCGCGGAGGGCTTCGTGTCACCGATGCGGCTGCGGATCCGCCGCCCGACCAAACCGGACGTGAGTCCGCTGATCTCGGCGACCGAGGGTGGCGCCGAGGTCGCGGCGCTGGTGGCCGCGGCCGAGGCCGCCGATCAGGACAGCGACCAGGACCCGGTGGCGGCGGAACTGGCCCGTCAGCTCGCCGGCCTGCCGGAGCAGGTGCGGGTCCGCCGGGACAAGTACGACCGGCTGCGCGCCCGCGGCGTCGACCTGTATCCGGTCGGCTTCCCGCGTACCGCGACGATGCACGAGATCCGCGAACGGTTCGGCGGCCTCGCGCCGGACACTCGGACCGGGCACCGCGTCGGCATCGCCGGCCGGGTGGCGCTCTCCCGGAGTTCCGGCAAGCTGTGCTTCGCCACCGTCAAGGACAGCACCGGCGCCCTGCAGGTGATGATCGCGCTCGACGGGGTCGGCGAGGAGGCGCTGCGGTCCTGGCGCCGCGACGTCGACCTGGGTGACCACGTGGGCGTGGAGGGCGAGGTCATCACCTCGCGCCGCGGTGAGCTCTCCGTGCTCGCCGACCGGTGGGCGATCACCGCCAAATGCCTGCGGCCGCTGCCCGACAAGCACCGGGGGTTCACCGATCCCGAGGCGCGGGTGCGGCAGCGCTACCTCGACCTGATCACCAACGAGGACTCCCGGCGGATGCTGCACCTGCGCCCCGCCGCCGTCCGCGCGGTCCGGGACCACCTGCACGAGCACGGGTTCCTCGAGGTCGAGACACCGATCCTGCAGAGCGTCCACGGCGGGGCCAACGCGCGGCCGTTCCGCACCCACATCAACGCCTACGACATGGGCCTCTACCTGCGCATCGCCCCGGAGCTCTACCTCAAGCGACTGATGGTGGGCGGCTCCGAGCGGGTGTTCGAGCTGAACCGCAACTTCCGCAACGAGGGGGCCGACGCCACCCACAATCCCGAATTCACCATGCTCGAGGCGTACGCGGCGTACTGGGACTACGACCGGATGCAGGTGCTCGCGCAGGAGATGATCCAGCGGGTGCTGCGGTCGGTCTCCGGCGGCACCACCGTCGTGCGCGACGGCACCGCGTACGACCTGGGTGGCACCTGGCGCAGCGTCACCGTCGGCGAGGCGGTCTCGGCCGCGCTCGGGGAGGAGGTCAATGCCGGCACGGGCGCCGAGCGGCTACGCAAGCACTGCGATCGGGCGGCCGTCGCGTACGCGCCGGGCTGGGGCGCCGGCCGGCTGCTCCTTCAGCTGTACGAGGAGCTGGTCGAGGGCCGTACCGTCGAGCCCACGTTCTACCGGGACTTCCCGATCGACGTCTCACCGCTGACCCGGGCGCACCGCGACGACCCGCGACTGGCCGAGCGGTGGGACCTGGTGTGCTTCGGCGCCGAGATCGGCACGGCGTACTCCGAGCTGGTGGATCCGGTCGAACAGCGCCGGCGCCTCACCGAGCAGTCCATCCTCGCCGCCGGGGGCGACCCCGAGGCGATGGAGCTCGACGAGGAGTTCCTGCGCGCCCTGGAGTACGCGATGCCGCCCTCCGGCGGACTGGGCATGGGCGTCGACCGGCTGATCATGATGATCACCGGGAAGAACATCCGGGAGACCGTGCTCTTCCCGATGGTCCGTCCGGGCTAGCCGTGTACCGCGACTACATTCTCGCGCCCGGGAAGCAGCCGCTCCTGCTGCTGTTCGTCGGGTTCATCGTGGCGTTCCTGAGCATCCGGCTGAGCGTGCGGATGATCCGGGCCGGCGTGTCCTGGTGGCCCGGGAACATCAACCGCGGCGGGCTGCACATCCACCATGTCGTCTTCGGGATCGGTCTGATGACCGTGTGCGGCGTGGCGTCGTTCGCGCCGTTCTCGTCGTCGCTGGCCTGGCGCAGCGTCGTCGCCGCCGGGTTCGGCGTCGGTACTGCGCTCGTGCTCGACGAGTTCGCGCTGATCCTGCACCTGAAGGACGTCTACTGGACCGAGGAGGGTCGCCGCTCGGTGGACGCGGTGTTCCTCGGCGTCGCGCTGATGGGCATGCTCGTGCTGGGAGCCGCGCCCCTGGGCTTCGACGACACCGCCGCCTCCGGCGAACGGGTGGGCCGTTGGGACATCACCCTGACCGTGCTGCTCAACGCGCTGCTGGTGATCATCACGCTGGCCAAGGGAAAGGTCTGGACGGGCCTGATCGGCGTCCTCGCGCCGGGGCTGGCGTTCGTCGGTGCCCTGCGGCTGGCCCGGCCGTCCTCGCCGTGGGCGCGGCGCTTCTACCGGCCCGAGTCTCGCAAGCTGCGCCGGGCGATCCGCCGCGAACGGCGCTGGCACGGCCGGTTCACCCGGGTCCGCCGCCGGATCGCGGACGGGGTGGCCGGGAAGCCACACCTCGCCGGGCCCACAGACCGCCGGGGGCCGGGATGACCGGGCGCCGGAGTCAGCCGGCCGTGACCTCGTCGGCGGGCGGCCGGTCGTCCGGCTCTCGAATCTCGCCGAAGCGGGCCAGCCGGGCCGCTCCCGTCAGCGTGGCGGCGAAACCGGCGACCGCGATCGGTATGGCTCCGGGCCGGGTGTGGTCACCGAAGACGAGAATCCCGGCGATCGCCGGCAGCAGGGTCTCCCCCACGACGACCGCCGCGGTGACCGCGGTGACGACGCCCCGCTGCAGAGCGCGCGCGTAGTACAGGAAGGCGACGGCGCCGCCGATGGCAAGGGCGTAGGTCGCCGGGTCGGACACCAGTCCCGCCGGCGTCAGGCTCGGCAGCGCCCGGGCGGCCAGCGCCACCACGCCGAACCCCAGGCCGGCGACCAGGCCGATCACCGCCGACCCGGCCGGTTCACGCAGCCGGGCGGCGGCCCAGCCGGCGGCGGCGAGCAGCAGGACCGCGAGGAGCAGCGCGCCGCGGAACACCACTCCGGTCCTGGTGGCTCCTTCGGCGCCGGCCGAGAATCCCAGCGCCGCCAGCCCGGCACAGACCAGGCCGACCGCGATCCAGTCCGAGCGTCCCAGCCGGATCTTCAGAACGACGCCGGCCACCGCGGCGGTGACGGCGAGACTGCCGGCCAGCGCCGCCTGGACGAGGAAGACCGGCGCGACCCGCAGCGCCACGAACTGCGCGGCGAACCCGGCCACGTCGAGCAGCACGCCGACGACGAACCAGCCCCGGACCACCAACCGGTACAGGGGCAGTTCCCCCGACTGGCCCGGGTCGACCCGCGCGGCCTTCGACTGCAGCACCGAGGCGACGCCGTAGCAGATCGCCGACAGCACCGCCGCGAGAACACCGAGCGCCATGGGCCGGACCCTACCGGCGCCTACTGCCGATCCTCGGCCTCCGCGACGGCGCGCTCGACGGGCGGACCACTCGCCGTACGGTCCGGATCCCGTTCCCGATCCCGATCAGCGGCGGCGGCACGCCGCGCATGGTGACGCCGGCGGCGCTCGACGACCTGATCGACGTGCAGGGCGATCCAGCCGCAGACGACGGCGAGGGGCAACTCGAGGAACACGGCCGACAGGACGGCGGTAGGCACGTCGGCCGGCTGCGAGGTGGTGACGTCGAACCAGGCGTCCACGACCAGCATGGTCGCGGCGGCCGCGGCGAGCAGCCCGACGTGCCGTGACCCACGCCAGGCCAGATGCGCGGTGAGCAGCAGGACGACAACGAGCATCAGGTCGAAGCCCACCCAGGCGACCCGGTAGTGCTGGGCACTCTCCTGCGCCGGAAGCGACATCGCCAGTAGGCGGTCCACGGCACCGTGGCCGCACCGAGCACGGCAAACACCGGCGCCACCCACCGCGGCACGGGACGCAACCGGCGGTCAGCGCGTCCCACCTTGCCCGGTACGCCCATACGACCAGCATGCCACCGGCCGATCCGAGACCCGGTCAGCGCTTCAGATGCGGCTGCGTCGGCGGTATTCCGTGGGGGTCAGGCCGACCAGCGCGCGGAAGCGGCGGGCGAAATACGTCGGGTCGCCCCAGCCGACGGCGGCGCCGATCTGGGCGGCCGACCTCGGTGAGTGGGCCAGCAGCGTGGCGGCCCGTTCGGCGCGTACCCGGGCCAGGTAGTTCATCGGGGTGAGGCCGGTGTGCTGGAGGAACAGGCGGCCCAGGTAAGCGGGGTCCAGGCTGACGGCCCGAGCCAGGTCGTCCAGCCGCCACTGGGTGGCCGGTTCGGCTTCGAGCCGGGCGACGGTCGCGGCGACCGCGGGGTGGATCGGGGGCTCGACGGCGGTGGGCTCGACGGCGGTGGGTTCGCGGCCGTCGGCGAGCACGCCCAGCAGCGTGACCAGCCGGCCCAGCAGGCGACCGGGCCGGGGTCGCGGGCCGGCCAGGTCTCGTTCGAGCCCGCCGATCTCGGCGATGGCCTCGGTGGCGGCCGCCGGATCGACCGTCGTGACCGCAACGCCGCGCGTGGCCGGCGCCGACGGATCCGTCCACAGCATGCGGCGCAGCATCGGGAGGTCGTACAGGGCGGCCAGCTCGGCCCGGAGCGCCTGGGCCGACAGGCAGCAGTTGCCGACGGTCAGGCCGGCGCAGGCCTCGAAGCCGTGCCAGGCGCCCGGGCGCAGCACGAAGACCTCGCCGGCCCGCGCCTCGCGCGAACCCTGGCTGGTCACGTGCCGGCCGCGGCCGGGGCCGATCACCGCGATCTCGAGGAAGTCGTGCGCGTGCGATTCGACGTCGGCGCTCAGCCGGTGGACGCCGCCCCAGATCGGGCCGGCCGCGAACAGCGCGTGCTCGTGCAGGGTCGAGAGCATGTCGTGATCGTACGAGTGCTCGCCTGGATCTTCCTAGCGATGCACAGCCATCGTGACGAGACTGAGGACATGACAAAGAGTGATGTCAACCCCCAGGGCCGGATACCGGAAGAGCTGGTTGCCGCCTATCGCGAGAACGGTTTCGTCCGAGTTCGAGGAGTGCTCGGTCCGGACCGGGTCGAGCGCTTCCGCAAGAGCGCCGACGCGTTCCTGACCGCCCACCGCGAGGACAGCCTGGAGAAGCAGGGCGCGTTCAGCCAGCTGGTCAACGTCTGGCAGCGCGACGACGACCTTCGCGCGCTCACCCTGGACGCCGGGCTCGGCCGGATCGCCGAGCAGCTAGCCGGCTTCCCGCTGCGGCTCTGGCACGATCAGATGCTGGTCAAGGAGCCGCACAACAACGTCGCCACCGAGTTCCACCAGGACCGTCCGTATTGGCCGCACGCCGGCGACCGGCTCCCCTTGTCGGCCTGGATCGCGCTGGTCGACGTGCCGCCCGAGCGGGGTTGTATGACGTTCCTGCCCGGCACCCAGGACCGCACCGGCCTGCAACCCCAGGACCTTCATCACGAGGAGGACCTCTTCGAGATGGACCCGTCGCTGCGCTGGGTCCCGCGCGTCACCGTGCCGCTGCGGGCCGGGGACTGCACCTTCCACAGCGGCTATACCGGCCACATGGCCCTGCCCAACCGCACCGACCTGGCCCGGCTTGCTCACGTCGTCATCTACATCGACGAGGCCACCACGTACAACGGCGCCGCGCACGTCGTCACCGACCCGCTCGGCCTGAGAGCCGGTGACCGGCTCGACGGCGATACCTTCCCACGCACCTGGGCTTAAGTCCGGGTCCTCGGCTTCGTCGCGGCGGGCACGTAGCGTTTGCCGAAACTGGCCGCCGCCCCGCCCGGACCGATGAGTCTCGGGCGCGGCGCCGGTCTACCCCACCGGAACGACCCGACGTTGAGCGGAGCCTCATCATGGCCAAGATCATCTCTACCCTGTTCATCTCGGCCGACGGGGTCGCCGAGATCGACCTCGACTGGCACTTCCCCTACTTCGACGACAACATGGGCCGCGCGGTAGGAGAGGACTACGACACCTCCGACGTGCTGCTCATCGGCCGCGAAACCTACGACAGCTTCGCGGGCGCGTGGCCGGGCCGAGAGGCCGCCGGCGGCGACGACGCCGCTTTCGCAAAACAGCTGGGCGACGTACGGAAAATTGTTGTTTCGCGTCAGCCCCTGGAGTTCACTTGGCGCAACTCGGAACTGCTCGATGGCGAGCTAGCGCCGACGGTCGCCGCGCTGAAGGCCGACCCCGGCATCAACGGGATCCTCATTCCCGGCTCGATCTCCGTGGTCCAGCAACTGCTGGCCGCCGGCCTGATCGACGAGCTGCGGCTGCTGGTGCATCCGGTAGCGGCAAGGAAGGGCCGCCGGCTCTTCGACGACGGCGACGCCCCGTACCACCTGACCGTGACCGCGACCGAGGTCTTCCCCACCGGCGTGATCCGCGTGATCTACGCCCCGGCCGAGACGCCCGCCAAGGTCAGCTACGACGAGGTAAAAGGCAAGGTCCCCGAGGGAAACTAGCCCCCGGGCCGCGGCCGTTGGAACAAAACTCGATCGACAGCCTCCCCAACGCGGGCCACAAGGTCCCCCGCGGCCGGAACGTCACGACCTCGCGCTGTAACACCAGCGAGGCTACGTTGATGGACATGAGCAATGCGCCCGACCCGGCCGAGGAAGCTGTCGCGACCCTCCGGAAGCTGGCTGAGATCGACGCAACCCGCCAGCCGGAACTCGCGGCCGCCCTGGACAACCTGGCTGACATGCGCACGGAGGCCGGTCATCCCGAGCACGCCTTGGCGGCAGCCGAGGAGGCCATCACGATCCATCGGACGCTGGCCGGCGCCGAACCGGACGCACATCTGCCCGGGCTCGCGACGTCGCTCAACAACCTGGGCGCCCTGCAGACCCGGCTGGACCACCACGAGCCGGCCGTGTCGGCCGCCGGGGAAGCGGTGGAACTCCTACGACGGCTGGCCGCGGATCAACCGGACGCCCACCTGCGCGACCTCGCACTGACGCTGAACAACCTCGGCAGCGCCCTCGCCCGCCAAGGGCGCCGCAAAGAAGCCCTGGCCGCGTCAAAGGAAGCGATCGGCATCTACCGCGGACTGGCCGAGATCGACCCCGAGACGTACCTGCCCGGCGTCGCGACGTCACTGTGGGCATATGCGTGGGTGTGCGTGACCCTGCGGGCGAACCTGCCGGGCGCGCTGCAGTCGGTCAACGAGGCGATCTCCATCCTCACCGGGCTCGCCGAGCGGACACCGGACCTGTTCACCGAACCCTTGTTCCGGGCCTACCGGACCCTCGCCGACATCCTCGACGGCCTCGGGCACACCGATCAGGCCGCCGAACTACGCGGCAAGGTCAGCGCCTGATACCGCAACAGCAGTCGGCAGACGTCGCAGCGCTCAGGCGGTCACGCCGGTGGGTGTCGCAGGCTGCGGAATGAGCTGCGGTGGAAGACGAGCGGGGAGGACGTGTCGATGTGCTCGACCGTGTGCAAGCGCAACAGCACGATGGTGTGGTCGCCGGCCTCCACCTCGCGGTAGATGCTCGTGTCGAACTGGGCCAGCCCGTCCACGATCGTCACCGCGCCCAGCTCGGTGCGGGTCAGGGAAAGGCCGTCGAAGCGGCTCTCGACCGGGCCGGCCAGGCGGCGGGCCACCGGGCCGTGGTGGTCGGCGAGGATCGTCACGCCGACGTGCTGGGCCCGGCGCAGCAGTGGCCACGTCTTCGAGGTGTTGGCGATGGAGAAGGAGACCAGCGGCGGGTCCAGGCTGACCGAGGTGAACGAGCTCGCGGCCAGGCCGGTCAGCTCGCCGTCGACCTCGGCGGCGACGGCCACGACACCGGTCGGGAAGATGCCGAACGCCTTGCGCAGGCCGGCCGGGTCGAGATCCTGGTTGGTGGGGAACACGGGCGCGGCGGTCATGGCTGCCTCCCAGAGGTGGGACTGACGGTGCCGCCGAACGGGACGGCGGCCGATGTGCGGCGGGGCGGCGCCGGGTGGTGCCACCGGCCGCGTCGGGTCAGCTCGGGCAGGACGCCCTCGCCGAAGCGGTAGGCCTCCTCCAGGTGCGGATATCCGGAGAGGACGAACTCGGAGATGCCGACCGACGCGTACTCCTCGATCAGGTCGGCGATCTGCTGGTGCGAGCCGACCAGGGCGGTGCCCGCACCCCCGCGGACCAGGCCGACGCCGGCCCAGAGGTTCGGGTAGATCTCCAGCCCGTCCTTGGTGCCGCCGTTGAGGGCGAGCATCCGCTTCTGTCCCTCGGACTCGCTGCGCCGCAACCCGTCCTGGACCCGGCGGATCTGCTCCTCCGAGATGCCCTCCAGGAGGCGGTTCGCGTAGTGCCAGGCCTCGTCGGCCGTGTCCCGGGCGATGGTGTGCAGACGGATGCCGTACCGGAGCTCGCGGCCCTCCTTGTCGGCGAGCAGGCGCAGCCGCTCGATCTTCTCGGCGACGGCGGTCGGCGGCTCACCCCAGGTGAGGTAGACGTCGACGTGCTTGGCCGCGACGTCGAGCGCCTCCGGTGAGGATCCGCCGAAGTAGATCTCCGGCCGCGGCTCGGGGATCTGCGCGAGGGCGGCCGCGTCGATCCGGTAGTGCGCGCCATCGAAGTCGACGCGGTCACCACTCCACAGGCCGCGAACGATCTCCAGGAACTCGCCACATCGGCGGTACCGGGCGGCCTTGTCGAGATGGTCGCCGTACATCCGCTGCTCGTGGCTCTCCCCGCCGGTCACCACATTGAGCAGCAGGCGCCCGCCGGAGAGGTTCTGGAACGATCCGGCCATCTGCGCGGCCAGGAAGGGCGAGATGACGCCGGGCCGGAACGCGACCAGGAACTTCAGCCGCTCGGAGAGGCTGCTGATCATCGCGGTGGTGACCCAGGCGTCCTCGCACCACGCGCCGGTGGGGGTGAGTGCGGCCTCGAAGCCGAGCTGCTCGGCGCTGCGCGCGATCTGGCCCAGGTAGGGAACCGTGGCGGGCCGGCTGGCGGCCTCGGCCCCCACGCCGTGGCCGCCACCGACGACCTGCGGGCCGTCGCCGCCGTTGGTGGGCAGGAACCAGTGGAACTTCAGTTCAGTCATGGCGTCTCACAGCTGTCCGTGGTTGGGGGGATAGACGCCGTCGACGGCCCACTGGCCGAGGCGCTGGACCTTCCAGGCGGCGGGGTCGTGCAGCGTGTGCGTGCGGGCGTTGCGCCAGTGCCGGTCGAGGCCCAGGTTGGCGGCGGCCGAGCGGGTGCCGGCGACCTCGAAGAGCCGGCCGGCGGCGGTCAGGGCGGCGTTCGTCGTCGCCGCGCGGGCAGCGGCGACCGCAAGGCTGGCCTCGCCCGCCGACCGCGCGGTCAGTGCGGCGTCGGCGCGGTCGACCGCCGCGGCGGCTTCCCGCAGCAGGGCTTCGGCGGCTCGGACCGCGAGCTCCACCTCGCCGAAGGCGTGCACGACCAGGGGGTCGTCGGCCGCGCGGTCCACCCCGGCATCGGGGTAGGGACGGCTCTTCTCCCGTACGAACGTGGCGGCCTCGGTCACCGCGCCGCGGGCGATGCCGGCATCGATCGCCGCGTGCAGGAGCTGCGCGAACGAGCCGTACGTCTGCGGGCCGTCGAAGATGACCTGGTACGGGGTGACGAACTCCGCCGGGACAGCCACCTCGTTCAGCACGACGCTGCCGCTGGCCGTGGTGCGCTGGCCGAACCCGTTCCAGTCGTCGATCACCTCGACGCCGGCCGCGGTCCGCTCGACCCAGGCGACGTGCAGCGGCCCGTCCACGTCGAGATGAGCGAGCACCGGGATCCAGTCCGCGAGCAGCGCCCCGGTGGCGTAGAACTTGCGCCCGGTCAGCGTCCAGCCGGAACCGTGTGGACGCAGCGTGGTGCGAATGTCGCGGACGTGCTTGGTACCGGCCTCGGACTGCGCGTTGCCGAACCGCTTGCCGGCGAGCAGCTCGGCGAAGAGGCGGTCCTTCAACGCCGGCGTGCCTTGCCGGCGCAGGTTACGGACGTAGACGAAGTGGCTCTGCGGGATCTGGCCGATGTTCGGGTCGGCTGCCGCCAGCAGCCGGATGACCTCGGCGACCGTCGAGGCCGACAGATCGGGGCCGCCGTGCGAGGCCGGCACGGTGATCGCCAGCAGCCCGGCCTCGCTGAGCCGGTCGAGCTCCGCGGCGGGAAGGATGCGCTCGGCGTCCCGCCGGGCTGCCGTGGACGCGAAGGCGGCGGCCAGCTCGGCGGTCAGCCGCAGCGCCTTGTCCGAGCCGATCATTCCTCCCCCTTGCCGAAGTAGGCGAGCGTCGTGCCGTTGAGGACGTGGTCGCCGACGCTCCGGTATCGATAGATGAGCGGGTTGTGCGAGGCCAGGGTCCGGGCGTTGCGCCAGTGCCGGTCCAGCGCGTACCGGGTCGTCACCGCCGACGACCCGCCCACCTCGAACAGCTCGGTGACCAGGCCGAGCACCAGGTTGATGACCGGGCCCTGGGCGGAGTAGACGGCGGCGTCGGCCGCGTCGAAGTCGGCCGGCGAGGCTGAGCCGCCGAGCCGCGCCACCTTCTCGACCGCCGAGGCTGCAGCCAGCGTGGTGGCGGCAGCGGCGAACGCGGCCCCGGCCACCCGGCCGACCGTCTCCTGCACCAGCGGGTCGTCCTTGGGGGCGGTCGTCGGATTGTGCAGGTTCCGCGGCCGCTGCTTGACGAACGCGGTCACCTCCTCGACCGCCGCCCGCCCGATCCCGGCGAGTGTCGCGAGGTGAACAAGCTGGAAGACCGCTGCGACGTACGTCCGGGGCGGCCTCTTGTTCTCGAAGACCTCGACGTCCTCGGCGGAGATCCGCACGTCCTCGAAGATGGTGGTGCCGCTGCCGGTGAGCCGCTGCCCGAAGCCGTTCCAGTCGTCGAGCCGCCGCACCCCGCCGGCGGCCGTCGGCACGAACACGTCCGCGCTGCGGTCGTCGTCGATCGCGGCGGTGGTGTGGATGAAGTCGGCGAAGAGGCTTCCGGTCGAGTAGAACTTCGTGCCGTTCAGCCGCCCGCCGGCGAGGGTCGTCGTGCCGTGGAAGAACGACTGGTTGCCCAGTTCGCTCTGTGCATTGCCGAAGACGGCGCCCTCGGCGACCCGGCGCAGCCAGCGCTCATCGCGGTTGACGAGACGGCTCTCCACGAAGCCGATGTGACCGCGCAGCAGCTGGGGCAGGTTCGAGTCGGCCCGGCCCAGCGCGATCAGCTGCTCGAAGAACTCCGGCAGGGTGGCGCCGAGACCGCCGTACTCGACCGGGATCCGCAGCCGCGTGAACCCCGCCTCCCGCAGCTGCTCCACCTCGGCGTACGGCAGGAGGCGCCCGGCCTCCCGGGCCGCGGCCCCCTCGGCGATCTTGTCGAGGACGGGCGTGAAGTCGTACCTGCTCATGCCCGTGCCAGCCGCGGCAGGGCGGTGAGGAGCCGCTGGGTGTAGGGGTGCTGAGGGTTGCGGAAGACGGCATCCGCGTCGCCGGACTCGACGACCCTGCCGTCCTTCATGACCAGGATGCGGTCGCTCATGTGGTGGATGACCCCCAGGTCGTGCGAGATGAACAGATAGCTGACGCCGAGCTCGTCCTGCAGGTCGGTGAGCAGGTCGAGCACCTGGGCCTGAATCGATACGTCGAGGGCGGAGACCGGCTCGTCGCAGACGAGGACCTCGGGCTCGGGCGCGAGCGCCCGGGCGATGGCGACTCGCTGCCGCTGCCCGCCGGAGAGCCGCAGAGGCGCGTCCTCCAGGTGTTGGGCGGTAAGTCCCACCTGCTCCAGAAGACGGACCACGCGGTCGCGGGCCTCGGCGCGGGACGACGGCGGGCGCTTGCCCTTGGCGAGCGCGTCCACGAGTATCCGGCCGACCGTCCAGCGTGGATCGAAGGAGCTCAGCGGGTCTTGGTAGACCACGCCGATACGTTTGCGGATCGGGCGCCGCCGGCCGGGCGTCAAGGACGTCCAGGCGGATCCGTCGAGGTCCACCTCGCCGGCGGTGGGCGGGATGAGCGCCAGCGCGATGCCGGCCGTGGTGGTCTTGCCGGAGCCGGATTCGCCGACGATGCCGAGCGTCTCCCCCGCGAACAGCTCGAACGACACGTCGTCGACGACCGTACGGTCCACCCGGTCCGGCCCCCGGTAGACCTTGCTGAGGTGCCGGGCCGAGAGCAATGGCCGGTCGGCGTCGATCGGCCGGCGCGTCCGCCGCGGCGCGGAAGTGCCGCGCACCAGACGGGTGCCGCGCGTGTGTTCGGACGGGATCGCGTCGAGAAGCGCCTTCGTGTATTCGTGCACCGGGCGGTACAGCACCTCATCGACCGGTCCGTGCTCGACGATCTCGCCCTCGCGCATGACCGCCACCTCGTCGGCGAGCCGGGCGACGACCGACAGATCGTGGCTGATCATGATGATCGCGGTACCGCGGCTCTTGGACTCGGCCAGGAGGTCGAGCACCTGGGCCTGAACCGTGACGTCCAGGGCGGTGGTCGGCTCGTCGGCGATGAGCACCCGGGGGTCGAGCGCGATGGCCGAGGCGATCAGCGCGCGCTGCCGAAGCCCACCCGAGAGCTCGTACGGCCGCTGCCGTGCCTTGACCGAAGGTTCCGGAACGCCGACCGCCTCGAGCAGCTCGATGGCCCTGCTTCGCCGGGATGCCCGGGTGCCACGGTGGTGGACGCGCAGCGGTTCGGCAACCTCGTCGCCGACCCGGCGTAGCTGGTCCAGCGACACGAGCGCGTCCTGCAGGACGAACCCGATGTCACGGCCGCGGATCGCTCGCCAGGACCGCTCGGAGCGGGTGGCCAGGTCGAGGCCGTCCAGCTCGATCCGGTCCGCGGCGACGTGCGAGCCGGCGCCGGTGAGGCCGACCAGCGTCCGGGCCGTGACGCTCTTGCCCGAGCCCGACTCCCCGACGATGGCGAGGCAGCGACCGGGGTACGCGTCGAACGAGATGCCCTTGACGACCTCCCGGCCCCCGAAGGCGACCCGCAGGTTGCCGACCGAGAGCAGCGCGGCCTGTGGTTCGGTCGCCACCCGCCCGGCGGCGGAGGCGGCGGCGGTGGGAACGGTCATCGAGCTGCCCCTTCCAGTCGGTGCTGGAGCGTGCGTCCCAGTGAGGTCAGGGCCAGGGTGGCCACAACGATCACCAGACCGGGCAGGATCTCCAGCCATGGCGAGGTGGTGATGGCGGCGCGGCCCGCGTCGAGCAGCGCTCCCCATTCCGGGCTCGGCGGTGCCACACCGAGGCCGAGGAAGGCCAGTCCGGACGCCCAGACGATGGACTGGCCGATACCGAGCGTCATCATCGCGACCAGCGGGCGCATGGCGTTCGGGAACAGGTGCTGCCGGATCACGGCCCACCGGGTGTGCCCGAGCGCGTGCGAGGCCTGGATGTATCCGGCCTGCCGCACGTGCAGCACCTGGCCGCGGACCATACGGGCGTATCCGGGCGCCGATCCGATGCCGACCGCGACGATCACCGTGCCCAGCGACGGGCCGCGGATGGCGATGAGCAGCAGCGCCAGGAGTAGAACAGGGAACGCGAAGGCCACGTCGAGGATCCGCGACAGAACGGTGTCGACGAAGCCGCGGGCGAGTCCGGCGACGAAGCCGAGCACGATCGCGATGACCATGGCGAGCGCGGTCGCGCCCAGGCCGATGCCGAACGACTCGCGGGTGCCGTAGACGACCCGGGTGTACAGGTCTCGGCCGGCGTCGTCGGTGCCGAACCAGTGGCTCCACGACGGCGACAGCAGGGTGCTCTGGAGGTCGATCGCGTTCGGATCGCGGGTGGTGAGCAGACCCGGCGCGATGAGCGCCACCACGAGCACGGCGACGACCAGCACCGACACGACGGTTGCCGGGCGAAGCCGCAGGGCCGCTCGGTACGGGAGGGCGATGGCCGTCATGACGCACGCAGCCGCGGGTCGACGACCGTGTACGCGAGGTCCACGACCAGGTTGGCGATGACGTACACGCCCGCCACGACCAGCACGATGCCGGAGACGGTGGGCACGTCCCGGGTGTTGACGGCGGTCACCAGCACCTGTCCGATGCCCGGCCGGCCGAAGACGTTCTCGGCGATGACGGCACCGGAGAGCAGCGCGCCCAGCGCCCAGCCGGAGAGGGTGATCGCCGGGACCACGGAGTGCCGCAGCGCGTGCCGCAGGCGTACGGCCGTATCGCTCATCCCGCGGGTCCGGGCGGTGGTGATGAACGGCTGGTCCAGCACCTTCTCGAACTCGTCCCGGGTGACCTGGCCGAGGAAGCCGGCGAGCGGTATCGCCAGGGTCAGCACCGGAAGCACGGTGCCCCGCGCGCTCGTCTCCCCGATCACCGGGAAGATCCGCAACTGGACCGCGAAGACCACCAGGAGCACAACCCCGATCCAGTACGGTGGCAGACTCGCGGTGAGCGCTTCCCAGGTGGAGCCGAGCGCGGAGACCGCCCGCCGGCGCTTGACGGTCAGCAGGGTGATCCCGACCGCCAGCACCCACGCCGTGACCAGGGCCGCGGCGGTGAGCACCAGGCTCGGTCCGATCTGGTCCCCGATGATCTCGGTGACGGGCCGGTGCTGGGTGTACGACGTGCCGAGGTCGCCTCGGAACAGCCCGGTCACGTAGTCGAGGTACTGGGAGATCAGCGGGCGGTCGAAGCCGAACTGCGCGTTGACCGGCGCCAGCTCGGCGGTCGTGTACTGCTGGGCGCGGCCGGTCTGCTGGTTGAGGATCGCCGTCGCGCGGTCGCCCGGCACCAGCAGTTGGGCGAAGAAGGTGATCGAGGCAGCGGCGACCAGGACGATAGCGGCCGTGGCGATCTTGAGGAGGGCCCCGCGGGCCGTCCGCACCCAGGAGGGCACGGACAGCGCGCGCGGGAGCACTGCGGTCGTCATTCGTTACCTCACTTGGTGAAGTACGCGTCGGCGAAGACGGGCTCGCCCTGGCTCTTCTCCAGCCAGACGTCGTGCAGGTTCCGGGCCGAGGCGATCGAGGTCGTCTGGGTGTAGAGGCCGACGGCGGGCGCGTTGTCCTGGATGATCTGCTGCGCCTCCGCGTACTTCGCGTTCGCCTCCTCGGTGGTGGCGGCGCTGTTGCCGGCCTGGATCACCGTGGAGAGCTGGTCGTTGTTGTAGAACGCGGAGTTGCTGCCGTTGGGCGACTCCTTGGTGTCCGGGCGCCAGACGATCCAGAGGATCGCCGAGCTCGGGCTGGTCCAGTACCACGGCTGCGCGTCGTACGCCTTCGGCCCGGAGTACTTGCCGGCGAACGTCTCGGCCTGGGTCTCGGGGATCAGCGTGACGTTGAAGCCGACCTGCTTCCACTGTTGCTGGAGGATCTGCAGCACGGTCGCGCCCTCGGTGGTGAACACCGAGCCGGCCGGGTAGGTGAACTTGACCGCGAGCTGCTTGCCGTCCTTGGTGCGATACCCGGCCGCGTCGCGCGTCGTCCAGCCGGCCTGGTCGAGCAGCTCGTTTGCCTTGGGCTGGTCGAAGGCGTACGCGCCGGCGACCGAGGCGTTGTAGCCGGGTGTCGACTGGCTGACCGATGGGTTCCCCTCGTACGGGATGACGCCGTGGAACGCGGCCTCGACGGCGGCCTTGCGGTCGGCGCCGTACGCGAACGCCTGCCGCACCGACTTGTCGGTGAAGATGCCGTTGACCGTGTTCAGGTAGATCGAGACCGGCTTGCCGGGGGTGATGTACTGCTGGACGTCGTACTTGGTCTTCGCGTCCTTCCAGTTCACCGTCGGCACGTCGTAGATGACGTTGGTCTCGCCGGTGGCGAGCGACGAGTAACGGCTGACCGCGTCGTTGAGGAACTTCCAGCGCACGGTGTCGACGATTGCCGGGCCCTCGTGCTTGGCGGTGGCCGGCCAGGACGTGTAGTCCGGGTTCTTGGTGAGCACGACCTCCTGGCCGTGCTTCCATTCCTGCACCTTGAAGGCGCCCGATCCGATCGGGTCCTCGCAGTTCAGCTGGTCGCTGCGCTTGAGCGCGGTGGGCGACTGGATGCCGAAGTACGCCTGCGAGATCATCTGCAGCAGCGGCAGGTACGGCTTGTTCAGCGTCACCTCGAGGTGGGTGGCGTCGATCGCCCGAGCGGCCTTGAAGTACGGATCGATGGAGACCTTGGCGGTGCTGTTGCCGCCCTTCTCCCAGTACGCGAAATTGTCGGCCACGGCCTGCGCGTCCAGCGCGGTGCCGTCCGTGAACTTCACGCCCGGCTTGAGGGTGAAGGTGTACGTCAGCCCGTCGTCGGAGATCTTCCATGCGGTGGCGAGCCACGGCTTGATGGAGCCGTCGTCGGCCATGGTCACGACGGAGTCGAGGATGTTGCGGGAGATGTAGGCCTGCTGGACCCAGCCGCCGAAGATGCAGGGCGGCTCCTGCTCGTGGCCGTAGACGATCGTGCCGCCCTGGACCTTCTCGCCGCCGCCGCTCGCCGCGGCGCCGCCGCCGCAGGCGGCCAGGCTCGCGACCAGCAACGCCCCGGAGGCGGCCGCCACCACATGTCTGATTCTCATTCCAGTCCTTTTCCTCGTTCGGGAAGGTTGGCGCCGCCTCGGTAGCGGGTGCCGTAGTGCCGGTCCGGAAGGCGGTCGCCGGCGCCGAAGATGCGCTGCCGCAGCGATTCGCCCTTGTCGTACGAGGTGCGCAGGCGGCCGCGTGCACGCAGGACGGGCACGACCAGCTCGATGAAGTCCTCGGCGGTGGCGTACGAGTGGTACTGAAGGAGGTTGATGCCGTCGATGCCGACGTCGTCGAGCCACCTCTCGATCCTGTCGGCGACCTGCTCGGGCGTGCCCGAGACGAACAGCGGGTGCCGGGTGATGTCGCCGAACCCGGCCAGGAACTCGCCGACGGTCTTGTCCGGGTCGGACACCCGCCACCGGCTGTCCTTGTCGCCCGGAACGTCGCCGAGCAGGGTCTCGGGCGGGTAGGCGTACGGATCCCAGTTGAGCCCGGCGTGCGCGAGGTAGCCCTCCGGGCTGCTGAGCCGCTGGAACTCGGCGACCTTCGCGGCCGCCTCCTCCTCGGTGCGGCCGACGACGACGCCGGCGGTCGTGACGAAGCGGACGTCGTCCGCGCGGCGGCCGGCGTCGACCGCCGCCTGCCGGATGCCGGCGATGGTCCGCTGGAGGAACTCGGTGGTCGGTCCGCCGGTGAAGACCACCTCGGCGTGCTTGCCGGCGAACGTCGTCCCGGCCGCCGACGCGGTGGCGGTGAACAGCACCGGCGTCCGCTGGCGGCTGGGCGAGGTCAGGTGCGGACCCTCGACCTTGAACCAGTCACCCTCGTGGAAGATCGGGTGGATCTTCTCGGGGTCGGCGAAGACGTTGCGCTCGCGGTCCTCGACGATCGCGTCCTCGTCCCACGAGCCCTCCCACAGCTTGTAGAGGACGTCGAGGTATTCGTCGGCCTTCGCGAAGCGGGTGTCGTGGTCGACCTCGCCGTCCAGCCCGAAGTTGCGGGCGGCGTTCGGCAGGTACGAGGTGACGATGTTCCAGCCGACCCGGCCCTTGGTGAGGTGGTCCAGGGTGCTCAGGCGGCGGGCCCAGGCGAACGGCGGCTCGTACGTCGTGGAGAACGTGATGCCGAAACCGAGGTGCTCGGTGACGGCGGCCATCGCCGGGACCACGAGCACCGGGTCGTTGTTCGGGATCTGCAGGCCCTCGCGGATCGAGGTGTCGGCCGAGCCGCGGAACGTGTCGTAGGTGCCGATCACGTCGGCCAGGAAGACCGCGTCGAAGCCGCCGTCCTCGAGCAGCCGGGCGAGCCGGATCCAGTACTCGATGTCGTTGAAGCGATCGCGGTTGTTGCCGGGGAGCCGCCACAGCCCGTGGGTGATGTGGCTGACGCAGTTCATCTCGAACAGGTTGAGGATCAGCCGCTTCTTATCGGACATTCGCGACGCTCTTCCGGTGGCCGGCCGCGGGGTGCCGCTCGGGCAGCCGGTCGCCGCGGCCGAACAGCTTGTTGCGCAGCGTCCCGCCGGCGTACTCGGTCTGCGCCAGGCCGCGCTCCTGGAGCACCGGGATGACGTGGTCGACGAACTCCTCGTACGAGGTGGGGATCTCGGCGTTCACCAGGTTGATCCCGTCGACGCCGGCAGCCTGCCACTCGGCGAGCTTGTCCGCGATCTGCTCGGGCGTGCCGACGATGCGGCTGTTCGTGGCGGTGTAGTGCGCGACGTCGCGCAGGGTGGCCGGCCGGTCCGGGACCAGGTCCTTGATCCACCCGACGATGCTCTGCACGCCCTCGGTGCGCAGCTCGCCGATCGGGGTGTCGAGATCCTCGTGCCCGAAATCGATGCCGACCGCGCCGGACATGTGCGACAGCTGCCCGTCGTAGTCGATCCACTCGTCGAGCTCGGCCGCCTTGGCACGCGCCTCGGCTTCCGTCGACGCCACCACCACGTACAGGCCCTGGAAGAATTTGATGTCGTCGCGACGGCGTCCGTGCCGCTCGGCGCGATCCCGGATGTCGGCGGTGTCGCGGCCGGCCGAGGCGAGGTTCGGCGACTGGATGAAGACGGCCTCGGCGTTCTTCGCGGCGAAAGTGCGGCCGGCCTCGGAGGCGCCCGCCTGGAAAAGCAGCGGGGTGCGCTGCGGCGACGGGCTGACCAGGTGCGGACCTTCGACCGTGTAGCGCGGGCCCGCGTGGTTGATCCGGTGGACCTTGTCGTAATCGGCGTGGATGCCGGTCTCGCGGTCCTGGATCAGGGCGTCTTCCTCCCAGGATCCTTCCCAGAGCTTGTACGTCACATCGACGTACTCGTCCGCCCAGGCGTACCGCTCGTCGTGCTTGGTCAGGCCGTCCAGCCCAAAGTTGCGCGAAGCGTTCGGCAGGTAGTTCGTGACGATGTTCCACGCGATCCGGCCCTTGGTGGCGTGATCCAGAGTGGAGATCCGCCGGGCGAAGTTGAACGGGTGCTCCTGCAGGATCGACGCGGTGAACGCGATCCCGAGGTTCTCGGTGGCGTACGCGAGCGCCGCGGCCAGCACCGACGGGTCGTTGCTGGGTACCTGGAGGCCGGACTCGAAATACTTGCGCTCGTCGCCGCGGTAGGGCGCGTACAGGCCCACCACGTCGGCGAAGAAGATGGCGTCGAACTTGCCCCGTTCGAGGGTCCTGGCCAGGTCGACCCAGTGGTCGAGGTTGTTGAAGTCGGTTTGGCGCGCGGTCGGGCGGCGCCAGGTTCCTTGAATGATGTGACCGGTGGTGTTCATGACAAATGCCGCAAAATGCAGCGGTCGTGCTGGCATGGATCGACTCCAAGAAGGGGGATTTGCGAGTGAGCGGGGGCCCGCGCTGGCCCGGTCGACTCACCGACAGAGCGAGCTCGCGGTCCGGCGGAGGTCGACCGGGCGCCGAACGATCAGCTGCACCACGGTTACCTCCCCTCTCTGACATCGCCGCCTGGGCCTGTCTCCGCGGCCCGGCCTTATTCCTATAGGAACGATAGGCGATGTAGCTTATGCTGCCAAGACCGCGGGTGACAGGTAGGACCGATCACCCCATCGCCCCTCGCGTTCAGGACGGTCATGCGAATAGAGCAGCTCGAGTACCTAGTAGCGGTGAGCAAGCACGGCTCGCTGCGCCGCGCGAGCGAACAGCTCCACGTATCACAGCCCGCGCTGAGCGAGGCCGTGAGCAAGCTGGAACGCGAGTTGGGCGTGGCCCTGCTGGACCGGCGCCGCTCCGGCGCGACGTTCAGCCTCGCCGGCCGCGAGCTTCTCCAGCCGATGACCGACGTGCTGGACTCGGTGGCCCGGCTGCGCGCGGCCGCCGGCGACCAACTCGCCTCCCGGCGGTTCGTGCGCGTCGGCACGGTCAACGCGGGGACGGTCACCCTGCTCCTGCCCGCGCTGCGCTCGTTCCAGGCCGAACACCCCAGCTCCACCGTGGAGGTGCGCAACATGCAGCAGGACGAGATCTACCTGCGCCTGGCCGAGGGCACGCTCGATGTGGGCCTGGTGAATCTGCTCGAGGGCGACGACGTCCCGCCGGAGCTGGAACACACGACGCTGATCTCCGGCCGGCCGGTGGCCGTCATCCCCGCTTCGCACCCCTTGGCCTCGCTCGCCGAGCTCAGCGCCGACGACCTGCGCGGCGCGCACTTCGTCGCGATGCGCTCCGGCTATCTCATGCACCGCTTCGCGCACCGGCTCTTCGGCCGCGACCTGCCGGCCGAGTGGTACTCGGCCGACGGCGCCGAGATGGGAAAGATCATGGTCGCCCAGGGCATCGGCATCACGCTGCTGCCGGACTACAGCGTGCACGGCGACCCGCTGGAGCGGGCCAACCTCATCGTCAGCCGCCCGATCGCCGACGACCGCACGGCCGTGACGATGGCAGCCGTACGACGCCGCCACAACCGCACGCCGCCGGTCATCCGCGACATGATCCGCCACCTGAGAACCAGCGCGAAATTCCATTGTTGAGACATGTCGCCAGGGCGAGGCTCGAACCACGAATGGGTAGGGTTCGTCATCGTGCTTGCCGTGCGATGTGGCCGATTCGGCGGCCCCGAGGTCCTGGCCCTGGCCGACGTGCCCGACCCCGTCCCGGCTTCCGGGCAGACGCTGGTCGAGGTGGCCGCCGCCGGGGTGAACTTCGCGGACACCAGCCGGATCGCCGGAACCTACCATCCCACGCCGCGAGTGCCGTTCATCCCGGGCACCGAGGTGGTCGGGCACACCGCGGACCGGCGTCGCGTGCTGGCCACGCTGTTCGATGGCGGCGGCTTCGCCCAGCGCGCGGCGGTGGATGAGGCTTCGGCCGTGGAGGTGCCCGCCGGCGTCCGCGACGCCGACGCGCTGGCCCTGCTCGTCCAGGGCTTGACGGCGTGGCATCTGCTGCGCGGTTCCGCCCGGTTGAGCCCGGGCGAGACGGTCGTGGTGAACGCCGCCGCCGGTGGCGTGGGTTCGCTGCTGATCCAACTCGCGAGACAATTCGGCGCGGGGCGCGTCATCGCGACCGCGTCCACGCCCGCCAAGCGCGAGATCGCGCTCTCCCTCGGGGCCGACGCTGCGGTCTCCGGTGAGGCCGACGGCTATGCCGCCCGGATCGTCGAGGCGAACGACGGGCAGCCGGCGGACGTCGTCCTGGACGCCGTCGGCGGTGCGGTGTTCGAGGCGGCCCTGGGTTCGCTGGGAAATTTCGGCCGCCTGGTGACCTTCGGCAACGCCTCCCGCCAACCACGGCCGCCGGTCGACGTCGCCACCCTCACCGACCGCAACCTCGCCGTCTGCGGCTTCTGGCTACGGCCGGCCCTCACCGTCCCCGGCGCCTACCGCGAGCCGCTCGAAGCCATGTTCGGCATGGTCGCCGCCGGCACGCTCACCCCGGTGACGGGCGCGACGTACCCCCTCTCCGAGACACGGCGGGCGTTCGAGGACCTTCTCGCCCGCCGGACCACTGGCAAGATCGTGCTGCTGCCGTGAGCACCGCATCCCTATTCCTATAGGAGAGATAGGCATATGCTCGGCCCATGACCGTACAGTCCTGGGCGCAGTGGCACGCCGAGCACGAGCGCCACCTGGCCGACCCGCACGGGTTCCTGGCCGTCACCAGCCTGAACTTCCTCACCACCAACCCGCGGCGTTTTCCGGACGCGCCCGGCGAATGGTCGACCGGGCCGGAGGGCGTGGTTGTCGACCTGGCCGACGGCGAGGCGCTGACCGTCGATGGTGCCGCCGTGACCGGGCGGCACGCGTTCGGCGTGATCGGCGAGCGAAGCGGCGTCAACGCCCGGGCCGGCGACGCCGTGATCGAGGTCGCCAGGCGCGGCGGCTTCGACATCGTCCGGCCCCGCCACCCGGACAACCCGTTGCGGCTGGCGTTCCGGGGCGTACCGGCTTACGAGCCCGACCAGGACTGGGTGCTCACCGGCCGGTTCGTGCCGTTCGACGTACCCCGCGACGTCACCGTGGGCGCGGCGGTGGAGGGCCTTGAGCATGTGTACGAGTCGCCGGGGCGCGTCGAGTTCGAGGTGAATGGCGCACCGCTCGCCCTGACCGTCTTCAACGGGCGTACGCCGGGATCGTTCTTCGCTCTGTTCACCGACGAGACCTCGGGCGTCACCACCTACCCGGCCAACCGCAGCCTGGCCATCGACCCGCCCGCCGCGGACGGCACGGTGACTCTCGACTTCACCCGGGCCACCAACCTGCCGTGCGCCTACACCGACTTCGCCACCTGCCCGCTTCCACCGGCGGAAAACCGCCTGCCGGTCGCCGTCGAGGCCGGCGAGAAGATTCCGTACGAGCGCCTGACCGCCGCGACCCGGCGATGAGACTCGGCGGTCACCACCGCTCGCGGTGCACGACCTCGTCGAAGGGACGGCGGTCCGGCCGGGCGATCGGGCGCAGCGGGCGGTCGGCCGGGTAACCGATGCCGAGCAGATAGGCCACCTCGTGGGTGTCCGGCACGCCGAGGATCGCGCGGGCCCTGTCCTGGTCGCCGACCGACGAATGGCCGGTGCCGATGCCCAGGTCGGTCGCGGCGAGCATCATCGCGTACGTGGCCTGGCCGAGGTCGTACTGGTCGACCACCCGGGTGCGCTCGTCCGGCGGCAACGGCAGGACCAGCGCGATCGCGGCCGCCGCGCCGGCGATGTGCCCCGCCGCCCGCCAGACCGTCGACAGCTCGGCCAGCCGCGAACGGTCCGTGACCACGATGAAGTCCCAGTGCTGCCGGTTCGACGCCGAGGGGGCTCGCCAGCCCGCCTCCGCTATCCGGGTCAGGTGGTCCGCGGGCACGGCCTCCGACGTGTAGCCACGGACGTTGCGCCGGGCCCGGATCGCGTCCCAGGTCTCCATCGTTTCCTCCGCCCGCCGGTCGATGATCGGTCCTGAATCCTACGGCTTCGACATCGTGGCCCCAGGTGCTGCCCGGCTCGATCGAGGACATCAGGTCGCGGAGAGCTGGGCCCGGATGGCGGTGGCGCCCGACTCCGTCAGCCACCGGGTCAAGGTGCGCAGGCCCGGGTGGATGACGCGCAGCGCCTCGATGTCGGCGTGCCACCGATGACCGGCGAGCCAGCGTTTTCTGGATTCGGCGATGGTCGGGCCGAGGGCGGCCGCCTCGTCCGCGGTGAGCTGCTCGTACCGGACCGGAATGCCGGTGGCTCGCGCGATCTCGGCGGCGGCCTCGACCGGGGTCGGCTGGTCGCCGGCCAGCTCCAGCGTCCGCCCGGCGAACCGAGCCGCGTCGGTGAAGGCCAGGGCGGCGAATTCGGCGATGTCCTCCAGCGCGATGACCTGCATCGGCTCGTACGGCGGGAAGAGGTGCCGGTTGACCCCGTGCACGATGCCGTCGATGCCGAGGACCCCGCCCAGGTAGTTGGTCATGAACCGCACCGGACGCAGCACGGTGGACCGCGGGATGCGCTCGTGCAGGTAGCGCTCGATCTCCGCCTTCCCGGCCGAACCCGCGGCGGTGGCCGACGTCGAGGCGACGGTGCTGAACACCACCTGCTCGATTCCCGCCGCGGCCGCCGCGTCGATCAGCGCCCGGCCGCGGGCGGCCTCGAGCTCGTGGTCGGGCCCGGCCGGGCCGAACGCCACCGGTGGCACGGCGAAGACGGCGGCGGCGCCGCCGAGCGCCGGTGCCAGACTCGCCGGGTCGTCGAAGTCGCCGCGCACGAGGACGGCCCCAGCGGCGGCCAGCGCGCCGGCAGCGGCCGAGGCCGGGTCGCGAACCAGGGCTCGTACCGGCCATCGCCGGGCCAGCAGCAGCCGGGCGGTGGCGCCGCCCTGCTTGCCGGTGGCCCCGGTGACGAGGATCGGTGAGCCCACTGTTCCGGAAATCCTGGATACTGTCACGATACGGAATGCTCCACCCGTTTCCGCGCGACCGACAAGGATTACGTGACATGACCGCGATCGCGACGCCCGGGCCGGTCCGCGCCGATGCACGCCGCAACCGGCAAATCGTGTTGCGCGCGGCGGCGGAGGTGTTCGCCGAGGATGGGCTGGAGGTCTCGCTCGGCCGGATCGCGCGGCACGCCGGGGTGGGCGCCGGCACGGTCTACCGCCATTTCCCGAGCAAGGAGATACTCCTCGAGGCGGTGCTGGCCGAACAGGTGGAGGGCTTCGTAGCCATCGCCGACCGGTGGGCCGCCCGTGCCCGGCCCGGGGACGCGTTGTTCGGGTTCCTGCTCGAAGTCATCGACAGGACCGGCCGGGGCAAGCACATCTGCGACGCGCTCGCCGCCGACCGCAGCTGGCCGCACGCGACCCTGCGCGCGGCCACCCAGCAGTTCGGCGCCGCGCTGGATCGCCTGCTGCGCAACGCGAAACAGGCCGGCGCGATCCGCGCCGACGTGCGCGGCGACGACCTGCCCGCTCTGATCGCCGCCGGCGCCACGCTTCGGTCGGCGCACCCCAGCCGCGCCCGCGGTGCACAACTCCTGGTCGATCTGCTGGACGGCCTGCGCCCCGGACCGGTCACGGAAGCGGCGGTCTTTCGTGACATGGTGCCGGAGGGACGTCACGAAACCTCGGCGCACACCGTGCGGCACTGCCTCGAGTGCGGCACCCGCCTGCATCCGCGCGGCACCGGCCGACCGGCCCACTACTGCGGCCCCACCTGCCGGCAACGCGCCCGGCGCCGACGCGCCGCCGGCCGGCCGGCCGGGTGACTCCGCGGCCGCTCTCTCAGGGGGTCAGAACGATGCGGCCGAACACCTCACCGGCATCCATCCGGCGATGTGCCTCGCCCGCGTCGTCGAGGCGAAGGACGTCGTGAACCACGGGACGCAGCTCGCCGCGGGCGGCGGCCGCGAACTGGCCGGACCGGACCCGGTTGCGCTCGCCGACCGGCACGGTGTTCAGGCTGAACGTCGCGAACGACCGGGAGCGCTGGAACGATCGCATCAGCGTCATGCCGAAGTCGGCCGGCGGATGTCCCCCGACCACACCGACCGCGACCAGGCGGCCGTTGTCGGCCAGCCGATCCAGGAAGGACGGCAACGCCGGGCCGCCGATCACGTCGAGCACGGCGTCGAACTCGGCGCCGGGCGCCCCCTCACCGGTGCGGTCGAGCACGACCGTGGCCCCGAGCTCCGCCAGCCGCTTGCCCCGCTCGGGCGAGGAGGTGGTCACCGCGATCACGCCGGCGCGGTCCCGTGCGGCCAGCTGGACCGCCATGATGCCGATGCTGCCGCCCGCCCCGCGGACCAGCAGCGACTCACCGGGGGCGAACCGGGCGTGGGCGAGGGCGAAGTGCGCGACCGGCCCAGCACTGCCGAGCGTCACCGCGTCGACCGGCGAGAGACCGTCCGGCAGCGGCGTCACGTCCTCGATCCGGGCGACCGCGAGCTCGGCGTAGGCGCCGCCGACGCCGGTGAAGGCCCACACGCCGCGCCCGCGCCAGGAAGCGTCGACCCCCTCCCCGACGGCGACCACGGTGCCGGCCACCTCGCTGCCCGGGACGATGCCCTCGCGGAAGCCATAGCCGCCCAGCGTGCCACGCCGGATGACGGCGTCGACCCCGCCCACTCCGATCGCCTCCACCTGGACGAGCAGCTGCCCGGCGGCCGGCTCGGGCGCCGGCGCCTCGGCCACCGCCAGGCCGTCCGGAGCCCCGAACTCACGAATGATCACTACCTTCATGCCGCGACCGTAACGGACGCCCCCGTCCACTTGGCTAAAGTGAGACTCCATGGCCGATCGATTGCCTCACCTCCTACGCGCGGACGCCCGGGACAACCGCGACCGCGTGCTCGAAGCGGCGCGGGCACTGTTCGCCGAGCGCGGCCTGGACGTGCCGATGCGCGAGATCGCCCGGCGGGCGCGGGTCGGCCCCGCGACCCTCTACCGGCGGTTTCCGACCAAACAGGCGCTCGTCGACGAGGCGTTCCACCGGGAGCTGAGCGCGTGCAGTTCGATCGTGCGGGACGGATGCGCCGACCCGGATCCGTGGCGCGGGCTGAGCTCGGTGATCCGTGGCATCACCGAGCTCAACGCCCAGAATCAGGGCTTCGTCGACACGTTCCTGTCGTCGCATCCTGGCGCGACCAACTTCGCCGCCCACCGCGCCGACATGCTGCGACTGCTCGCCGGTCTGTGCCGCCGCGCGAAGAAGGCCGGCACCGTACGCGCCGACTTCGTCCTCGACGACGTCATCCTCGTGTTCCTGGCCGGCCGCGCACTCGCCGCCACTCCACCAGAGGTACGCCTCGCGGCCGCGCAGCGTTTCTCGACGCTGGCGCTCGACGCGATCGGCCGCCGGCTCCCGTAGTCCGCCCGGTCAGGCGGGCAGGCCGTCGCGCAGCTCCCGCACGAGCGAGGAGACGACCGCCTTGAGGCTGCCGCTGTTGGCCGCGGCGACCCGGAGCTGGCGCTGGTAGCTGGCCCCGCGGTCGGCGATGTCGCGCAGGCCGGCCAGCTGCGCCGAGCAGCCGAGCGCGTCGGCGATCGGCTCGAGGGCCGGGGTCAGCTGGTCGAGGTCCTTGGTGACCAGCCGTTCGTCGCCGGCGGCGTTCAGAATGATGATCGCGTCCATGCCGTAGCGGGCCGCCCGCCACTTGTTCTCCCGGACGAACCAGGGCTGCAGCCTCGGCACCTCCCGGCCGGCGTCGAGCTCCCGCGAGAAGTACTCGACCAGGCATTGGGTCAGCGCCGCGATCGCGCCGATCTCGTGCGCCGTGGGGATCCCGTCGAAAGTACGCACCTCGATCGTGCCCCACCGTGGTGACGGGCGGATGTCCCAGCGCAGCTCGTTCAGCTGCTCGATGACGCCGGTGTGGGTCAGGTCGGCCACCATGGCCTCGTACTGCGCCCACTCGGTGAACTGCGGCGGCAGACCGGCGGTCGGCAGCTGCTGGAACATCAGGGCCCGGTTGGAGGCATAGCCGGTGTTCTCCCCCGCCCAGAACGGGCTCGACGCGCTGAGCGCCTGGAAGTGCGGCAGGTAGGTCAGCAGCCCGTCGATGATCGGGAACACCTTGCGGCGATCCTCAACGGCGACATGCACGTGCACGCCCCAGATCATCATCTGCCGGCCCCACCACCTGGTCCGGTCGATCAGCGTGTCGTAACGCGGCTTGCCCGGCGTCACCTGCTGCTGGAACCACTGACTGAACGGATGCGTGCCGGCCGAGATGAGGTCGACGCCCATCGGCTCCGCCAGCGCGGCCACCCGCTCGACGAGGCACGTGAGATCCGCGACCGCGTCCGCCACCCGATCGTGCGGCGCGCTGACCACCTCGACGGTGTTGGTGAGCAGCTCCGACGTGACGTGCGGAAAGTCGCCGGCGGCGCCGAGCCGGGCCAGCAGATCGGGCGCGGCCGGGGCCAATTCACCGCTGCGCCGGTCGACGCAGGCGATCTCCCACTCGATCCCGAGACGCGATCTTTGCGATGCGGCGAAGCCGATGTCCATGGGTCGCTCTTCGAGATCGGGGGACGACTGACGGTCATCGTATCCCGATGAATCCCATCGGAACCCCGGACGTCAGGACGTCTCTGGCCTGGCGCCGGCCTCGTCGCGGAAAGCGAGCCCGGCCGCGTCCATCGCCGTTCGCAGGTGGCGAAGGGCGTACGGCCCGACCCCGTGCAGCGCCCGAACCTCGCCCTCGCTGAGTGTGGCCACCTGTTCGAGCCGGACCACGCCCTGCGCGGTGAGCGCGCGTGTCGCGGCGGCGCCGATGTGTGGCAGCGGGGTGCCCGGCTCCGGTGCCGACCGGCTCGGGGCCGGCCGGGGATGACCCTCGTGGTCCAGGACGGCGGCGCCGCGGGCCGAGAGCCGGTACCCGATGTCGAGCGACTCGGTCAGGCCCCGCTCCTTCAGCTTGCGCACGTTCTGCTTGAACGACGGGGTGTCTCGCCCCATCCGTTGTGCGAGGTCGGGTGCCCGGATGGCCGGCAGTTCGTCGATCAGCAGGAGCGTGGTCCGGGTCCACGGCCCGGTCGGCGAGGCGCGGTCGAGCCGGTCGAGCCAGGCGACGATCGCGTCGATCTCCGTGGTGTCGGGTACCGCCTCGCGCAGCGCCTGCCGCGGGTCGGGGCCCGCGTACCGTAGCCCGATCCGATACACCGGCCGTTCGGGGTGGACGCGGTCCAACCCTTGGCGGAGCGCGGCCAGCGACGCCGCGCCGGCCCGGCGGGCGTCCGCGGCAGTCAGCGAGCTCACCGGCACGCGGTCGACAGATGTGATCTCGACCAGTCCGACCGCGGTACGCATCCGGGTACCGACTCTGACCCGAGGCCGGTCCCACCGGCGGAACGCCACGTCGACGTCGCCGGCCCGGATCGCCTCCAGTTCTGCGGGACGCATCTGCACGCCACCCAGTTCAACACACGCCACGATCCATCCGACGGCCCGGGCTAACTGTCCTGGGTCGGCCTCCGCGGCAGGAGCAGCTCGAGCAACGTACGCGCGCCGAAGCCGGTGGCGCCGTCGACCGAGGCGTCGCCTTCCCAAGCCGGGCCGGCCATGTCGCAATGCACCCAGGGCACCCCTCGTGGCACGAACTCGCCGAGGAACAGCGCTGCCGTGATCGCCCGGCCCGAGTCGTGCAGCGGGTGGTTGCGGACACCGCTGGCGGTGCGTACCTGGTCGAGATAGCGCTCGTCGTACGGCAGCCGCCACATCGGTTCACCGGCCCGGGCCGCAGCCGCCAGGAACTCGGTGGCGGCGGGCTCGTCCCGGCCGAAGACCGCGGCGATCTGCGGGCCCAGCGCGATCTCCGCCTGGTAGGTCAGCGTGGCGAGATCGACCAGCAGGCGTGGCGTGGACGCGGCGGCCAGCGCCAGCGCATCGGCCAGCATCACCCGGCCCTCGAAATCGGTGTCGATGATCTGAATCTCCGTGCCGTTCCAGGCGGTGACCACGTCGCCGGGCCGGGTCGCGCCCGGGCCGGGCAGGTTCTCGGCGAACGGCAGCACGGCCCGGACCGGCACGGGGCAACCGCCGCGGGACAAGCCGGCCATGACCGCCAGGACAGTGGCGGCTCCGGCGACATCCATGCGCATCGCCTGCATGGCGGCCGGCGACTTGAGCGACAGTCCTCCGCTGTCGAACGTGACGCCCTTGCCGACCAGGGCGACCTCGGGGGTTCCGGCGTCCGGCAGGTAGTCGAGCCGCACCAGACAAGGCCCGTTCGCCGAGCCGCCACCGATCGCGGCGAGCGCTCCGAAGCCTTCGGCGGCGACCTCGTCCGGTCCCAGCACGGCGCAGGTCAGACCGGCCCGTCCCGCGATCGTCTCGGCCCATCGGGCCGCCGCCCGCGGGGTGACCACGTTGGCCGGCGCGCTGGTCAGCCGGCGGGCCAGCCGGGCGACGTCGGCGGCGAGCCGCCCCTGCTCCGCATCGGCGAGACGCTCCCCGGGCAGACGCAAGGTGACCGCTTCCACGCCGGAATAGCCGCTGACCAGACCATCGACGAGCGCGGGAAGGAGGTCGGCCGGCGCCTCCACCGCGTAGTCGCCGCCCCGCAACAGTGCGCCCGCCGCCAGCCCGGCCCGCCGGGCGTGCTCGACCGTGGCGTCGCCGAGCCCGGCCAGCAGGGTGTCGCCGTCCGCCGCGGTCTCCCCCACCGCCGCGCCGAACGGCAGCCAGCCGCCGGCCGGCGAGGCCTCGGTGACAAAAAGAGCAGAAGTGACGAAGCGGATCCGCCGGGCAGCACTGCCGTCGGCGAGCACGACGGGTCCGGCGCCGGTTGTCACGGCGTCGATGGCCGCGTCGATCTCGGCGGCCCGGTCCCGGGCCGGTGTCCGTACGACAGGCATCGTCTCTCCTTCGTCTGTGGCCGGGGACAGACGCAGTCTCAACCGGCGGCCGGCAGCCGGATCGTGCGCGCGGCACGCACGGCGATCTCACGGCTATGCCCGGCGCACAGTGCGGCCGGCATGCCCCCACCTAGCTTGCGAGGACCGAGACGGCCGACCGCGAGGAGATCAGATGGGGCGGTATCGAGTCGCGATGGACATCGGTGGCACCTTCACCGACGTCGTGACATACGACCAGCAAAGCGGGACGTTTGCCGCCACCAAGGCGTCGACCACGCCGGGAAACCTGAGCGAGGGAGTGCTCTCCGGCCTGGATGCCGTGGTGGACGAACCGTCCGGCATCGATTTCCTGGTGCACGGGACGACGCAGGGCCTCAACGCGTTCCTGGAGCGGCGTGGCGTGCCGGTGCTTCTGCTGGGCACCGCCGGAGTGGAGGACACGTACCACATTGCCCGGGGACCACGAACCCGGCTCTACGACCTGCACTACCGCAAGCCGACGCCGCTGGTGCCGCGACGCGACGTGCTGGGCATCGGCGGGCGCATCGCCGCGGACGGCACCGAGCTGACGCCGCTCGACGAGGACGCGGTGCGCGAGGCGGCCCGCCGGGCACGGGCGGACGGCCATGGCGCGATCGCCGTGGCGTTCCTGTTCAGCTACCGGAACCCCGCGCACGAGCTGCGGGCCCGCGAGATCCTCCACGAGGAGCTGGGCGACGACGTCACCGTCTCGATCTCGCACGAGGCGGCGAAGGAGTGGCGGGAGTACGAGCGCACCTCCTCCGCGGTCGTCGAGGCGTACACCGGCCCGATCGTGCGGCGTTATCTGCTCGACCTCGAGAACCGGCTGGCCGGCCGGGGCCTGCGGGTGCCGCTGCACGTCATGCAGTCCTCCGGTGGCATCCTGACCGCCGAGTCGGCGCGCCGCCGTCCGCTGCAGACGCTGCTGTCCGGCCCGGTCGGCGGCGCTATCGCGGGCGCCGAGCTGTCCCGGCAGACCGGCCGGCCGAACCTCATCGGTATCGACATGGGCGGCACCTCGTTCGATGTGTCGCTGATCGTCGACGGCGAGCCGGACGTGTCCGCCGAGGCTCAGCTCGAGGGCCTGCCGATGCTGATGAGCGTGGTCAACATCCACACGGTCGGCGCCGGCGGCGGCTCGGTGGCCTGGGCGGAGGCCGGCGGCCTTCGGGTGGGTCCTCGCTCGGCCGGGGCACGGCCGGGACCGGCATGCTACGGGCGCGGCGGCACCGAGCCGACAGTCACCGACGCGAACCTGGTGCTCGGCCGGATCGACCCGGACGGCTTCGCGGGCGGGCAGATGACGCTCGACACCGGGCTCGCCGCGACCGCGGTCGACGGGCTGGCCGAGATGTTCGGCATGACGACCACAGCGATGGCCGAGGGCATCTGCGACGTGGCGAACTCGAAGATGGCGCAGGCCATCCGCACCATCACGGTGTCCCGCGGCATCGAACCGCGCGACTCGGCGCTGGTCGCGTTCGGCGGGGCCGGCCCGATGCACGCCGTGTTCCTGGCCCGCGAGCTGGGCATCGCCGAAACGGTCGTGCCGCGCTTCCCCGGCGCGTTCTCGGCCTGGGGCATGTTGCAGACCCAGATCCGGCAGGACTGGACCGAGCCGTACTTCTTCCTGGATCAGGACCTCGACGTGGCCGACATGGCCGCGCAGCTGGCCCGGATGGAGCGCGACGGCCTGGCGGCGCTGGAGCACGAGGGCGTGTCCGGCAACCGGCGCAGCGCGAGCCACGCCGTCGACATCCGGTACGCGGCGCAGGAGTACACCCTCACCGTGCCGTTGACCGGTGCCGACGAGCCGAACGACCCGGACTTCCTGCCCAGCGTCGCCCAGCGCTTCGCCGACCTGCACAAGAACCGGTACGGCCACGCCAACCTGGGCGCCCCGATCGAGTTCGTCACGCTGCGCACGGCGGCCTTCGGCGACCTCGGCCGGCCCGAGCCGCAGAAGTGGCCGGCCGCGACGAGCGCCGACTTCCCGTACGAGATCCGCACTGTGGTCTTCGACGGCACCGGCCGGGACACGATCGTCGCCCGCCGCGACGACCTCTTCGTCGGGCACACGTTCGACGGGCCCGCCGTGGTGATCGAGGACACCGCCACCACCGTGGTCCCGCCGGACTACGCGGTGAGCGTCGACGACATCGGCTCCCTGGTCATCCGTCGGAAGGACAGCCTGTGACCACCTCCACCGCCATCGACCCGGTGACCGTCGAGATCATCCGGAACGCGCTGAACTCGGCCGCCGACGACATGAACGCCACGCTCATCCGGTCGGCCTACACCCCGATCATCTACGAGTGCGGAGACTGTGTCGTCGCCCTACTCGACGCCGACCACCAGGTGCTCGGCCAGTCCGCGGGCCTGCCGATCTTCCTGGGCAACCTGGAGACCTGCACGCTCGCCACCGAGCAGCGGTTCGGCCGCGAGGTGTGGCGGCCGGGCGACGTCTGGATCCTCAACGACAGCTACCTCGGCGGCACGCACCTCAACGACGTCACCATCTTCGGCCCGGTCTTCGTCGACGAGACCCTGGTCGGCTTCACCGCGAGCCGGGCGCATTGGATCGACGTCGGCTCCAAGGATCCCGGCGGCTCGATGGACTCGATCTCGATCTTCCAGGAGGGCCTGCGCCTGGGACCGCAGAAGCTGATCTCCGGAGGCGTGGAGGAGCGCGCGGTCATCGACACGATCGGCACGAACGTCCGCTTCCCGTACCCGACCACCGGCGACATGCACGCGATGATGGCGTGCATCCAGATGGGCGAGCGGCGGTTGCAGGAGATCGTCCGGCGGTTCGGCCTCGAGACGCTCGAACTGGCCCGCGACGAGATCTTCCGCCAGACCGAACTGCTGGAGCGGGCGGTCATCGCGAAGATCCCGGACGGGGTCTACTCCGCCGAGGGGGTGCTCGACAACGACGGCATCGACCTGGACACCCCGATCCCGATCCGGCTGCGGATCACGGTGGCCGGCGAGCACATCGACTTCGACGTCACCGAGTCGGCCGACCAGACCGTCGGCCCGGTCAACTGCGGCGTCTCGCAGGCGGTCTCCGCCCTGCGGGTCGGCTACAAGCTGCTGGTGAGCCCGGATCTGCCGGGCAACGGTGGATCGTTCCGGTCGATGACCACACAGGTACGCGAGGGCTCGGTGCTCGGCGCCCGCTCCCCCGCCGCCTGCCAGTGGTACTTCTCGCACCTCGGCCTGCTGATCGACATGGTCGCGCGGGCGCTGGCCCCGGCGCTGTCCGATCGGGTCGCCGGCGCAAGCCACGGCGACTCCATGATCATTCTGAGCGCGGGCACCGACCCGCGGGTCGGCCGGGACTTCGTCAGCCTGGAGGCCACGGTCGGCGGCTGGGGCGCCTGGAACGGCTCGGACGGCGAGAGCGCGCTGATCAACAACGTGAACGGCTCGCTCAAGGACATCCCGATCGAGGTGCACGAGACCCGCTACCCGTGGCGGATCACGCAGTACCGGATCCGGCCCGACTCCGGAGGCTCCGGCCGGTGGCGCGGCGGGAACGGCGTCGTCCGCGAGTACGAGGCGCAGACCGACATGTCGGTGTCGCTGTGGTTCGAGCGCTCCCGGCAGCCGGCCTGGGGTCTGTTCGGCGGCGAGGACGCGGTCGGGCCCGAGGTGGTGATCAACCCGGGCCGCCCGGACGAGCGGCGCATTCTCAAGATCAACGGATTGGCCGTACGCAAGGGGGATGTCGTGCGCTGCGCGTCCGGCGGCGGCGGTGGTTACGGGGACCCGACCGAGCGTTCCGCCGACGACGTCCGGGCCGACGTGCTCGACCACAACATCACCGCGCAGGCGGCGCGGGCGCGCTACGGCATCGGCGACTGAGCGGCTCCCGAGTCGTTCCACAGCGCGGTGAGCGCGTAGCAGAGCACGTGCAGGGCCAGCCGCTGGCCCGGTTCGTCGTAGGTCAGGCCGAGCTGCCGGGCCCGCGCGAGCCGGGCCAGCACCGTGTTGCGATGCACGCCGAGCTGCCGCGACGCCTGGCTGAGCGACCCGCCCGCGTCGAGAACCGCGAGGACGGTCTGCACCAGCACGGCCCGGTCCTTGGCCGCCATCAGCTCGGTCAGCGTCAGGTCGGCGACCTGGGCGATCTCCGCGGTGGGCAGCCAGGCCAGGGCCGCGGCCGGGCCGACCTGGTCGAACCACTGCACGACCCCGGGCCCGGTCTCCCGGGCCACGTGCGCGGCGAGCCGGGCCTCGGCCACCGACCGCATCAGCCCGGCCACCCCCTGGTGGGCCCGGCCGACGCCGATCACCAGCCGATGCGCGGTGGCCGAGTCGCGGAAGGCGGCCAGCGCCCGGCGCAGCGCCGCGGCGTCCTCCGGGTCGGCGCCGCTGTGCCAGGAGACCCAGCCGTCGCCGTCGGCGACCAGCGGCCAGGCGGAGTGCCCGCGCTGCCAGGACGCCCGGATCAGATAGGTGACGTCGTCGGACGGCTCGCCGGCCGGGTGGACCGGCGCCAGCCAGACCGCGCGGTTGAACTGGCCCACCTGCCAGCCCAGCTCGGCGGTCCAGCTGGGCACCTCGAGCGCGGCCGGGTCGGACGACACCGCCACCCTCGGCTCGCCGGCCAGCCGCCGCAGCAGGCCGAAGGCGGCCTGCTCGTGCGCGGCCCGGGCGGCCGCGTCCAGCCGACTACGCGCCCACGCCGCCTGCAGGGCCGGCCGGGCGAGCCGCAGCACCGCGCTCACCTGGTCGAGCCCGGCCGGGCCGGGCACCGGCACCGCGGCGACCAGCCGCCCGGCCGACCGTTCCGCGGCCGTGTGCACGTCGATCTCGACCCGCTCGGTCTGCGGCCGGTCCTGCAGGGCGGCGGTCTGTCCGGCGACCACCACGTCGCCGACGGTCAGCGCCACCGGCACTCCCGGCAGCTCCCGGTTGAGCACGCCGAGCACGCCGCGGATGCCGGTCTGCTCGGCCAGCAGCTCGGCCAGCCGGGCCTGGCGCTGAGCCCGGGCCGCGGCCGGGGCGCTGACCTGGCCGGCGAGCTGGAGAGCGACCTCGATCGGGTCGTCGTCGATGACGATCAGCGACATGGCGAGCCGCTGGGCGAGAGCCGCGCTGGACGAGTCGGCCACGGCGCGGGACACCACCACGGCGGAGACGTTGCGTTCCCAGGCCAGGTGGAGGGCGGCGGCCAGCGACCAGCCGCCGGTGGCCGCCTCGTCGTGCAGCACGACCAGGACGTGCGGCGTGCAGTGCCGCAGCCGGTCGAAGGTCTCGGCCAGCACGACCTGCTGGACGCCGCGGGCCGGATCGGCCAGGTGCAGTTCGGCGCCGGCCAGCGGGCCGATGCGGGCCAGCTCGCCGAGGGTGATCGGCAGCGTGGAGGACCGGGCCCTCATCGGCGCCTCGGGTGGGCGAGCGGGATGCCGTGCGAGGCCAGCCCGACCATCTCCATGCCCTCCGGTGAGTACCAGACCGCGTCGGCCGGCGTCACCAGGACGTCGACCAGATCGCCCGGCTCGAGGCTGTCGAGGGTGGCGAGCGCGCCGCGGGACACGTCCAGCAGGCACATCAGGTCGGGCGCGCCGGCGATCAGCGCGCCGTCGGCGAAGACCGCGACGATCTCGCTGCGCAGCTCGATGCGCAGCTGCCGGGTGAGACCGTCGATCTCCTCGACCACGAGGCTGGACGGGTGGGCCGGGATGGTGACGTCGCTCGGCCGGCTCAGGTGCTCGAGCTCGGTGATCCGCCCGCGGGCCACCCGCCGGCATCCGGTTATCGCGCCCAGCCGGGTCACGAGCACGTCCGGGTCGGGCCGGTCGAGCAGCAGCCGGCCGACGTTCGCAATCCGGGAGACGGTGCCGGGCAGGGCGGCGCGCCGCAGGGTGCCGGCATCCGTCGGGTACGCGGCGAGCGCCGCCCACCCGCCCACGGTGTCGACGTTGCCGCGCAGGAGCCGGTCGGCACGCGGCCCGGACGGCACCTCCACCAGCACGCTCTCGCCGGTGGGCCCGACCGCCACCAGCGGCGTCGGCGACACCCCGGCCAGGTGCATCGCGGTGTGGTGGATCAGGGCGAACGTGCGGCCCATGCCGTCCGCGTCCAGCAGCGGCACGCGCAGCTGGGCGGCGGTCACCACCGCGACCAGCGCGCTGATCGTCGCCGCGGCCAACGGGTAGATCGCGCCGAACCGCACCCGCTGGAGGCGCTCGATCTGCCGCACCGCCGCGACGAACTCGTCGCCGGCCGGCGGCAGGTCGGCCATCGCCGAGCCGGAGCCCAGCACGCAGACCGACACGCACGGCGTGTCCGGAGCGACCGACTCGACCCGCAGCAACGGCACCGGGCCGTTGCGCTCCAGCAGGCCGGCCAGCCATGCGCTCACCGACGACCGGCCGGCGTCGCCGACCGCCGGCGAATAGAACTTGGCGCCCTCGTAGAGAGCGGGCACGTCGTCGGCCGTGATCGAGGCGGTGGCGCCGACGTAGCCGGCCGGGGCGGTCATCCCCCGGCCAGCCGGACGTCGGGCGCCCCGGCCACCCGGACCCGTACGCGGATCGTGCCGGACGGGCTGTACGGCACCGCCACCGTGGAGATCTCGGCGATGTGCGTGGTGCCCGGCGCCGCGCCGTTGGCCATCACCATCGCGGTGGCCCGTTCCTCGGCGTCGCGGCGCACCCGGTCGAGCTCGGCCGCCGACTCGATGAACGCCACCTCGTCGAGCCAGGAGGCGGGCCGGCTGATTGCCGCGCCGACACAGGCGAGCAGGTACCGGTCGGCATCGGGACGGATCGCCGGCACGTCGGCGGCCCGCGGCGGCAGCCCGCCCGGGCGCTCCTCCGGCTCCGGGGTGAGCACGGCGGTCGGCACCACCAGCTCGGTGCCCAGGCCCACGGGTTCGGCCGGGCGCACCACCGCCAGGCGATGCCGCACCTCGCCGGCCAGCCGCCGGCCCTCGCGCGGGAGCAGCACCCGGCAGTCCGCCAGCACGGCCAGGTGCGCGGCGCCGCACAGCTCCAGCGCGTCGGTGGCGCCGAACGCCACGACCGGGGTGACCCGGATCCGCGACGGGGTGCTGTAGCCGCCGTCGCCGCGGGCCACCCGCAGCACCACGTCCCCGGGCAGCCGGGCCAGCGTGCGCTCGCAGCGGTCCAGCACCCGCTCGGTCAGCGGGGTCAGGGCGCAGTCGAGCACAACCGTCGCCTCCCGCGCGACCAGGCCCTGGCCGCCGTAGTCGCTGGCCACCGAGACGCGCGCGCCCGGAACCGCGGCGAGGATCGCGTCGGCCACCTCGCGCTCGTGCGCGGGCCGGGCCTGCGAGCCGGCCGCCACCACGGCCACGTGCCGGATGCCGGTGCCGGGCAGCTCGGCGCAGAGCGACGCCAGCGCGGACCGGTCGAGCGGGCACAGCTCGTTGCCGAGCAGGTCATGCCCGCCGGCGACGGTGAAGCGGCGGGCGATGGCGCGCTCCACGGCCTCGGCCGGGGACCGGGCCAGTTCGGGGTCGGTGGCCGCGCGCGGCACGATTCGCACCACAGCCACCGGCGGGATGCCGCCGTCCGGGCGTAGCAGGGTGTCGAGCAGCAGCGGGGCGATGTCCACCGTGACGGCATCGGCACCGCCGGCGACCCGGGTCGCCGTGGCGACGGCCGCCGCGATCACGCCGTCGGCGTCGGCGCGGGCCGGCGCCACCGGCTCGACCGGGACGACGGTGTCGCCGTGCACCACCGCCGCGTACGCCCGGCCCGGCCGCAGAGTCACCCCGATGTGCGCGACATCCTCGGCGTGAGCAGGCATTTGATCAGCCTAGCTCCGTCATCGGGAGCGGCGTCGCAGCCAGCGGTCCATGGTGACGGCGAACAGGATGAGGCAGCCCTGCAGCACCTGCTGATAGATCGTGTCCCAGCCGAGCAGGTTGAAGCCGTTGCCGATCAGGGTCAGCAGCAGCGCGCCCACGATCCCGCGCCACACCGCGCCCTCGCCGCCCAGGATGCTCGTCCCGCCCACGACGGCCGCCGCGATCGCGGTCAGCTCCATGCCGGTCGCCATCGTCGACTGCGCCGACCCGGCCCGGGAGGCCAGGATCAGGCCGGCCAGCGCCGAGCAGATGCCGCTGATGACGAACGCCGAGACGTGGATCGAGCCGACCCGGATACCGGAGAGCCGGGCTGCCTCGGCGTTGCCGCCGACCGCGTACAGCCGGCGGCCGAACGTCGTGCGGGCCACCAGGACGCCGATGACCGCCACCACCACGACGAAGACGATGGTGGCCGAGGTCAGGCCGAACAGCGACGGCCAGGTGAGCATGCCGAAGTCCTCGGCCAGCCCGGCCGGCGGGTAGATGATCGCCGCGCCGGTCACCATGACCGCCAGGCCCCGGTAGACCAGGCTGGTGGCGAGCGTGCCGACGAACGAGTTGACGCCGCTGCGGGTCACCACCATGCCGGTGACGAAGCCGAGGGCGGCGCCGGCCGCGACGGCGCCCGCGAAGCCGACGTACACGTTCGTGACCTGGACGATCTTCACGCCGATGATGGCCGAGAGGGCGAGTGTGGCGCTCGCGGTCAGGTCGAAGACGCCGCTGACGATGCAGACCGTGGCGCCGACCGCGAGCAGGCCCAGCACCGCCGTCTGATCCAGCAGGTTGACCAGGTTTCCTCTGGTCAGGAACGTGTCGGTGCTGACCGACAGGGCGATGACGATGACCGCGAACGCGGCCAGGATGCCGTAGTCGCGCAGCCGGAAGGCAAGGCGCGACACGTTGGCCGAGGCCGGCGCGGACGCCGCGGCCGCCTGCGGTGTTACGTCGACAGTCAACTGCTTGCTCCTTCGTCGTCGTCGCCGAAGGCGGCGGCGATCACGACCTCCGGGGTGGTGCCGCGCGGGTACTCGCCGACCGGCTCGCCGTGCCGCAGCACGAGCACCCGATGGGAGAGCGCGAGCAGCTCCTCGATCTCCGAGGACACGCACACCACGGCCATGCCGTCGGCGGCCAGGCCGGTGATGAGGTGATGGATCTGGGTCTTGGCGGCCACGTCCACGCCGCGGGTGGGCTCGTCGACGAGCAGCACCCGGGGCGAGCGCAGCAGCCACTTGGCGAACAGCGCCTTCTGCTGGTTGCCGCCGGAGAGGGTCTCGATGGCGGCGGCCGGGTTCGCGGCCCGGATGTCCACCGAGGTGGCGATCCCGCCGACCGCGGCGCGCTCGCCCGGCCGGTTCACGAACGGCCCGACGCGCCGTTCGGGCAGCGACGACAGCGCCACGTTCTCGGCGACCGAGCGGACCATCACCAGGCCCTGCTCCTTACGCGACTCGGGCACCAGCGCCATGCCGGCGGCCATGGCCTGTCGCGGCGTGTGCCGGTGCAGCGTGACACCGTCGACCTCGACCACCCCCTCGGCGGCCCGGTCCGCGCCGAACAGCAGCCGCAGCGTCTCGGTGCGCCCGCTGCCCACCAGACCGGCGATGCCGAGGATCTCCCCGGCGCGTACCTCCAGATCGACACCGCGCACCAGCCCGCGACGCAGCCCGCGGGCGCGGAGCACGACCGGCGCCTCGGCGGGCACCGGGCTCGGATCCGGATAGAGCACGTCGATCTCCCGGCCGACCATGTGGGCGACCAGCTCGCGCGGCGAGGTCTCGGCGGCCGGACCGGTACGGACCAGAGCGCCGTCGCGCAACACCGTGATCCGGTCGGCCACGGCGAGCACCTCGTCGAGGAAGTGGGAGACCAGGATGACCGTGGTGCCGGCGGCGGCCAGCCGCCGGATGAGCCCGAGCAGGTTCTCCTTCTCGTGCTCGCTGAGCACCGCGGTCGGCTCATCCATGGCCAGCACCCGGGCGCCGCGGGCCAGCGAGCGCAGGATCTCCACCTGCTGCTGGGCCCCGATCGGGAGCCGGTCGACCCGCTCGTCCGGGTCGACGGCGAAACCGGTCAGCTCCTTCAGCTCGTCCAGTCGCCGCCGGTCGGCCCGGCCGCGGATCAGGCTGGCGCGGTGCGACCAGCGGGCCAGGAAGACGTTGTCGAGCACGGAGAGCGCCGGCACGAGGGCGCCCTCCTGCGAGATCAGGCTGACGCCGTGCGCGATGGCATCGCGGGGCCGGCCGATGCTGACCTGCTCGCCGTCGAAGCTGATCGTGCCCTGGTCGGCCCGGATCGCGCCGCCGACGATCTTCAGCAGGGTGCTCTTGCCGGCGCCGTTCTCCCCGACCAGGCCGTGCACCTCGCCCGGCGCGATGTCCAGATCGACATCGCGCAGGACGGGTACGCCGCTGTAGCTCTTGCCGATGCCCCGCACCGAGATGGCCGGCGCCCGGCTGACCCGCGTGGTCATGTGCAGGCTCCGTCAGTCCGAGTAGTCCGCGGTCTGCCCCTGAAGGGAGGCCTTGGTGCCCAGGCAGTCGAACGAGGTCAGCGTCGTGCACACCACGGTCGACTCCGGCACGCTCTGCCCGCGCGCCTTGGCCAGGCCGAGCTCCGCGGCCTTGGCGCCCGACTTCTTCTCCGGCACCGAGTACACGCCGTACCAGGTGCCGTCGTTGACGAAGCCGTACGCCTGGGTGGAACCGCCGTTGCCGACGAAGGTGATCTTCTTGCCGGACGCGAGCGGGGTGGCGCCCTCCAGCGCCTGCGACGACCCGATCACGACGTTGACGTCGGGGTGAGCCTGCAGCAGGTTCTGCATCGCCGCCCGGCCGGTGTCGGGGGTGTAGCCGCCGACGAAGTTCGAGATGACCTCGGCGGCGCCGCCGGCCTTCAGCGCGTCCGCCGCGGCCTTGGTCCGGGCGGTGTCCAGCGGGTAGTTCGCGAAGCCCTGCAGGTACGCCACCTTGCAGCCGGTCGCCGCGCCGGCCGACTTGCAGGCGTCGATGCCGAGTTTGGCCAGGCCGTCGCCGTTGACCGTCGGCGGGTCGATGATGTTGATGGTGCCGGGGACCTGCGGGTCGGCGGTGTCGTACTTGCCGCCGACCGGGGTGAATTCGACGACCACGGTGATGCCGGCGGCGATCGCCTGCTTGACCGGGTTGACCATCGCGGTGCCGTCGTTCGCCTGCACGATCACCACGTCGTACCGCTTGGAGGTCACCGCGTCCTGGAGCTGGTTGACCTGGGTGGGGCCGTCGAAGTTCGAGTCGAGGAAGGTGGCCTCGGCGTTGTTCGCGTTCGCGTACTCCTGGATGCCGGCCCAGGTGGCCTGGGCGAAGGAGTTCGCCTTCGCGAAACCGAAGAAGCCGATGCTGAGCTTCTTGTCGGCGGGCGCGGCGCTGGCCGCGGAACCGGCCGCGGAGCTGTCGGGTTTGCTGCAGCCGGCGACTGCGACCGCGGCGGCCACCCCGATCGCCATGAGTCGAGCAACTCTATTCACTGGTGCTCCTCGCGTACGAAATAAAGGGTTTCAGGGTTGACGAGCTCGTAGACTCCGCCAACGAGCGGCTCGTCGCCCCGGACGTCCAGCAATGCGGTGAGCCGCCCGGACAAGGCGGCACGCCACGGGTCGTCGACCCATCGGCGGTAGTCCGCGGCCGTGTCCCAGTCGGCGGTGACCAGGTGGGTCGCGGTGCTGTCGTCAACGGATCGCAACAGTTCGGCGGCTCGGCACCCGGGGAACCGCCGAGCGCGCTCCAGAACCCGGTTGTCCGCGTAGAACGCTTCCAGATCGGCGGCCCGGCCGGCTGCCGCCCGGAGGGTGAGGACGCTGCGGAACATGGGACCTCCCGTGCCTCGGGTGGAGGAGTGGGCAAATGCTGACGGCGACCGCCGCGCTACGGATGTGCGCTCAGCACACCGGCGCGTGCGGCCGCTGTGCAATGCCCGTTACCGCCGGTTCCGGCGGCCTCACCTGCAGCGCGAGCAACGATTGACACCTTCGAACGGCCTGTGACAGGTTCGCCTTCTCGCCGCGCCAACCGGCGACGATCCTCCGGCTGACCTGCCCCGGGCCGGGCGCCCGCCGCGCCCGCCGGACACCGGGACCCAGGCAGCCAACGCATCCGCATGCCGCACGCCGGCGCCTTCGTTCGCGCCGCGCGCCGCCGCATGCGCGTACCCGGCGAAAGGCGAAGACGATGACCAGCACCAGCCGCGTGGCTATCGACGTCGGGGGCACGTTCACCGACGTCGTGGAGCTGTCACCGGCCACCGGCGAGATCCGGTTCGGCAAGGTGCCGACCACCCCGGCCCAGCCGACCGCGGGTGTCCTGGACGCCTTCGGCACTACCCGGGCGCCGATGGCGCGGGTGGACATGTTCACCCACGGCACCACGCTGGGGCTCAACGCTCTGCTCACCCGCACGGGCGCCCGGACCGCGGTGGTCGGCACGGCCGGTTTCCGCGACGTCTACCTGCTCGGCCGCACCGACCGGCGCACCAACTACGACATCACCTACCGTCCGCCGCCCGCCCTGCTCGAGCGGTACGACACGTTCGAGGTGCCCGAGCGCAGCCTGTTCGACGGCTCGGTGCACCGGCCGCTGGACGAGGCGGCGGCCCGCGCGGTGGCCGCGACCATCGCCGAGCGCGGTTACGACTCGGTGGCGGTGGCCTTCCTGCACTCGTACGCCAATCCGGCGCACGAACTCCGCATGCGGGAGATCCTCGCCGAGGTCGCGCCGGAGGTGGCGGTGACCGTCTCGCACGAGCTCTCCCGGGAGTACCGCGAGTACGAACGCACCAGCACGGCCGTGCTCGACGCGTACGTCAAGCCGATCGTGCGCCGCTACCTCGAGCGGCTGGAGGGTGAGCTGGCCGCCGGTGGCTTCGCCGGCCGGTTCCTGATGACCCGCTCCGGCGGCGGCGCGATGACCGCGAGCGCGGCCCGGGAACAACCGGTCAGCCTGATCCTGTCCGGCCCGGCCGGTGGCGTCATCGGCGCCACCGCGTTCGGCGCGCTGATCGACCGGCCCAACCTGATCACCATCGACATGGGCGGCACCAGCCTGGACGCGTCGCTGGTCATCGACGGCGAGCCGGTGCTGCACCAGGGCGCCGAGTTCGAGCAGCTGCCGATCAACACGCCGTCGCTCTACATCCACACCATCGGCGCGGGCGGCGGATCGATCGCCTGGCTGGACGGCGCGGGCGCGCTGCAGGTCGGACCGCAGAGCGCGGGCGCCGACCCGGGCCCGGCGTCGTACGGCAAGGGCGGCACCCAGCCGACGTTCACCGACGCGGCGCTCGCGGTCGGCTACATGGGCACCACCGCCGCCCTGGGCGGCCGGCTGACGCTGGACGACCGGCTCGCCGTCGGCGCGCTGGAACCGCTCGCGGACAAGCTCGGCCTGACCCCGCTGGCGCTGGCCCGCGGCATCATCCGCATCTCCACCACCAAGATCATGGGAGCGGTCCGGGCGATCACGGTCGAAGTGGGCCGCGATCCGAAGGACTTCGCGCTGTTGTCGTTCGGCGGTGGCGGCGGCCTCGTCGCGGTCGACGTCGCGCACGAGCTCAACATCCCGACCGTCATCGTGCCGCCCGGCCAGGGCGCGTTCTCCGCGTTCGGCATGCTCTTCGCGGACGTGCAGCACGACTTCGCGCGTACGGCGGTGATGCCGCTCGCCGAGCTGGACTCGCCGGCGGTCGCCGCGAGCTACGCCGAGATGGCCGCCGACGCCGCCACGGCACTGGGCGCGGAGGGCTTCGGTGTCTCGCAACGGGTGCTGACCCGCAGCGTGGACGTGCGTTACGCCGGACAGGAGCACACCGTCACCGTGCCGCTGCAGGACGACGCGGCCGGCGTCGAACGCGAGTTCACCGAGCTGCACGAGCGGCAGTACGGCCACACCATGGACGACCCGATCGAGATCACCACGCTCCGGCTGCGGGCCACCGGCCAGGTCGAGAAACCGGCGCTGCCGCCGCTGCCCCGCCGGGAATCGGGCGGGCTCGCATCCGAGGGCGCGCGCGAGGTGTATGTCTCCGAGGAACAACCCGCCGTGCCGTACGCCCTGTACACCCGCGAGACGTTGCTGGCCGGCGACGAGATCGCCGGGCCGGCGGTCATCCACGAGCACACGGCCACCACCGTCATCCACGCCGGCGACCGGCTGCTCGTGGGCGAGCACGGCGAAATGACCATCACGGTTAGGGCGGATTCATGAGCACCATCGACTCGATCACCACCGAGGTCATCCGGCACGGCCTGCTGGCCGGCGCCGAGGAGATGGCCCGCAACCTGTGCCGGACCGCCTACAACACGGTGGTCTACGAGATCCACGACTACGGCATCGGCATCCACGACGCGAACGGCGACGTGGTGGCCGACGCGCCCGGCATCGCGGTGTTCACCCGCGGCAACGACCACGGCATCAAGCGGGCCGTCGACTTCCTCGGCGCCGGCAAGATGCTGCCCGGCGACGTGTTCGTGCTGAACTACCCGTACTGGTCGTCGGCGCACACACTCGACCCGCTGGTCTTCGCCCCGATCCATGCCGAGGGCGAGCTGATCGGGTTCGCCTCCTGCCGCATCCACGTGCTCGACCTCAAGCAGAAGGATCCGGGCTACGTCCTCGACTCCACCGACATGTACCAGGAGGGCATCTTCTTCGCGGCCGCCAAGCTGTACCGCGAGGGCGTCGTCAACGAGGACGTGTTCAACGTCGTGCGGTTCAACAGCCGGATGCCCGAGCGCACGATCGGCGACCTGCAGGCACAGGTGTCGGCCTGCTTCACCGGTGTGCGGCGCACCCAGGAGATCGCCGCGAAGTACGGCGCCGGCACGCTCACCGAGGCGATGGCGGCGATCAACGACCACGGCGAGCGGCTGGCCCGCCTGGCGCTGGCCAAGCTGCCCAAGGGCACCTGGACCGCGTACGACTTCGTCGACACCGACGGCGTCGACCTGGACCGGATGATCAGGATGAACGTCACGGTCACGGTCACCGACGACGAGATGGTGATCGACTGGACCGGCAGCGACCGGGACGTGCGCGGGCCGATCAACCTGCCGGTCGGCCAGACGGAGGCGTTCTGCAGCCTGATCTTCAAGTCGCTCACCACGCCGGACACCCCGGTGGTGGCCGGCAACTTCCGGCCGTTGCGGGTGGTGACCGAGCCCGGTTCGGTGATGCACGCGGTGCCGCCGATGCCCACCTTCACGCTCTGGACCGGGCTGCTCGGCGGTGAGGTCGTGCTCAAGGCCCTGGCCCAGGGCATGCCCGAGCTGGTGCCGGCCTGCTCCGGCGGCGATGTGTGCTCGATGATGGGTCTGGGTGTGAACCCGCGCAACGGCGAGGCGTGGCTGGAGGCGACCAACGAGGCAGTCGGCTTTGGCGGACATGCGGGCGGCGACGGCGCGGACGGCATCATGCACCTGTCCGAGCCGGGCTGCCGCAACAACCCGGTCGAGGTGCTCGAGACCAAGTCGCCGATGTTCATCGAGTCGTACGGTTACCGCATGGACACCGGCGGCGCGGGCAAGCACCGCGGCGGTGTGGGCGTGGGCCGCTCGTACCGGTTCACCGCGCCGTCCACAGGCATCTGCATCGTCTACAAGACGAAGACGAAACCGTGGCCGATCAAGGGCGGTCGCGAGGGCGACAACAACCACATCGTGCTCAACCCCGGCACCGACCGCGAGACGGTCACCGGCGGCAGCTACAACCTGCTCGAGACGGGGGACGTCCTGGTGAACAACACCGGCGGCGGAGGCGGCTACGGCGACCCGCGGGAACGGGACCCCGGCCGGGTGGCGGCCGACGTGCGCAACGGCTTCGTCTCGGTCGAGGCGGCGCTGCGCGACTACGGCGTGGTGGTCGATCCCGGAACGTTCGCGGCGCGGCGGTCGTCGTGAGCCTCTCGATCGTCAACGCCGCGGTCTTCGACGGGGTCTCCGACGGCCTGGTCGACGGGCCGGTGCACGTCGAGGACGGGCGGATCGTGGCGGTCGGTGGCCCGGCCCGCCCGGCCGACCGGGTGCTCGACGCGCGCGGCCGCACCGTGCTGCCCGGGCTGATCGACGCGCACTGCCACGCGTACGGGATCGATCTGGACATGCTCGCGCTGGAGTCGCGCCCGCTCAGCTATGTGGCGCTGATGGCCGCGAAACGGCTGGCCGCGGCCCTGGCCCGCGGCTTCACGACGGTGCGCGACCCGGCCGGGGGCGACGCCGGCCTCGCCCGGGCCATCGCCGAGCGGGTGATCGCGGCGCCGCGCTACCTGTGGACCGGGGCGGCGCTGAGCCAGACCGGCGGCCACGGCGACGTGCGGGCCGCCGACTCCGACGTCTGCGGCTGCGGCGCGCACACCGTCGAGATCGTGGACGGCGTCGACCCGCTGCGCGTGGCGGTCCGCGACCGGCTCCGCCGGGGCGCCCACGCCATCAAGATCATGGCGTCCGGCGGGGTGGTCTCGCTGACCGACCCGATCCGCATCCCGCAGTACTCGGCCGAGGAGATCCGGGCGGTCACCGAGGAGGCGGCGCGGCGCGGCAGCTACGTCGCGGCGCACGCCTACTCCCCCGAGGCGATCCGGCACGCGGTCGACAACGGCGTGCGCACCGTCGAGCACGGCAACCTGCTCGATGCCCCGACCGCGGCGGCGATGGCCGCCGCCGGCGCGTTCCTGGTGCCCACCCTGGCCGCCTACGACGCGATGGAACGGCGCGGCGCCGAGCTCGGCATGCCGGAGGTGTCGCGACGCAAGAACCGCGAGGTGCTCGACGCCGGGCGCACGGCGGTCGAGCTCGCGCGGTCCGCGGGTGTCCGCGTCGGCTTCGGCACCGACCTGATGGGCGCGCTGGAGGACGAGCAGTTGCAGGGCCTGCGGTTGCAGGTCGAGGTCGACGGCCCGGTGACGGCGCTGCGGTCGGCCACCTCGGTCAACGCCGACCTGATCGGCCGCGGCGACCTCGGCCGGATCGCCGAGGGCTGCGTCGCCGACCTGCTCATCGTCGACGGCGACCCGCTCGCCGATCCGTCGGTGCTGTGGGCCGGCCCGCACAACCGCACGGTGATCCAGGCCGGCGAGGTCGTCGGTTAGAGGCCGTGCGCGGCCAGCACGAACCCCATGGCCCCGGGCGGCACACCACGGCCGTCCGGGCGGGGCCAGTGCACGCTCACCTCGTCGAAGCCCAGTTCGCCGAGGCGCCCCACGGTGTCGGCGTAGCGGTCCGCGCTCTCGAACGGCCACCCCGCCTCGAGCCCGAGCTGGGCGATCCGCCGCAGCGCGCCCGCCTCGCCCAGTTGGCGTGACTGCTTCCCGAGCGCCGCGAACCATTCGTCCGGACCGGCCTCCGGGCCGTACGGCCCGTACGTGACCCAGGCCTGGCCGTAGAGGGCGGCGAGCCCCAGCGAGCGCGGTCCCGTGCCGGCGATCGTGAACGGCACGCGCGGGGTCTGCACGCATCCGGGCAGCTGATGGGCGTCGACGGCGGTGTACCGCTCGCCGTGCACGGTGGTGATCGGCTCGCGCAGGAGCGTGTCGAGCAGGCCGAGCCACTCGGCGAACCGGTCCATCCGCTCCCGCGGCGTGCGGGGCCGGTCGCCGAGCACGGCCGCGTCCGGGCCCTCGGTGCCCGCGCCCAGCCCCACCTCGATCCGGCCGCCGCTGAGCTGGTCGAGCGTCATGAGCTCCTTGGCGAACGGCACCGGATGCCGGTAGTTCGGCGTGGCGACCTGCACCCCGAGCCGGACCCGCGTGGTGGTCACCGCGGCGGCGGCGAGCAGCGGCACGCAGCCGTACCAGGGCTGATCGTGCAGCAGCGGCCAGGTGAGATGGTCGTACGTCCAGACGGTGTGCACCCCGGCCCGCTCGGCCTCGGCCACCTCGGCCAGGAATGTGCCGGTGGGATGGCGGTCGGGCAGGACGATTACGGACAGCCTCATGCGACGGCGTCCACGACGGCGGCGGCAACCACGAGATCCTCCCAGCCCATCCCCACGGTTTTGATCAGCCGTGGCCGGGCGGGGACGGCATCCCGGACCAGATCGGCGAAGGTCGTCAGGCGGTCGGCGATCGACGGGTCGGCCGCGATGGCCTGCACGATGTCGCCCGCCTCGCGCAGGGCGACCGCACGTGACTCCACCAGCGTGCCGCAGCGGCGCACGGTCTCGAAGTCCACCTCGCGGGCGTCCGGCTCGTGCGAACCGACCGCGACCACCACCGCTTCCGGACCGAGCAGGTGGCCGGGGAACAGCGGCTCCCGGGCCGTGGTGCAACAGGCCACCAGATCGGCCTCGGCCACCGCGCCGGCGTCTGCCACGCTCGCTCGCAGCCCGTCGCGGCCGAGCCGGTCCACGAAGTTCGCCGTGCGAGCCGGGTCGCGCCCGACCACCCGCACGGTCTCGACCGGCCGGACCGCGCACAGCGCCCGGACATGGCCGAGGGCCTGCGGTCCCGTGCCGAAGACGACCAGACGGCTCGCGCCAGGCGGGGCGACCAGGTCGACCCCGAGCGCCGAGACCGCCGGCGTCCGCAGGGCGGTGAGCGCCGCGCCGTCCAGGATCGCGCGGGGCACCAGCGACGGCGCGTCGAACAACACGTACATCCCGTGGATGCGGGGCAGGCCGCGGGCCGGATTGCGGGGCGCGACGCCGACCAGCTTGACCCCGGCGAGGTCCCGGGTGCCGGAGGGCATGACGAGGATCTCGCCGCCGCCGAGCCGGAATGACACGCGGGCCGGCTCAGTCTCGGGATCCAGGCCGGCGACCAGGGCGGCGCGGAGCGCGGCGATCGCCTGCGGGAAGCCGAGCGAGGCCACCTGTTCCGCATCCAGCACGGGTAGTACCATGTCACATACCACTAGGGGAGGCAATCCGGAATGACGATCGGTCCCGTGCGCGCCGCCGGCAGTTTCCGCCAGATCGTGGAGGACGCGGTGTCGTCCGCCATCGTCTCCGGCGAGTTCCCGCCGGGCACCATGCTCACGGCGCCCACGCTGGCCGTCCGCTTCGACGTCTCGCCCACCCCGGTGCGCGAGGCCCTGCTCAACCTCGAGAAGCGCGGCCTCGTCGAGATCGCCCGTAACAAGGGCTTCCGGGTCACCGAGGTCGGCGAGCAGGACCTCGCCGAGATCGTCCAGATCCGCCAGTGGCTCGAGGCGCCGGCCGTGCGCACGCTGGCCGGCGCGATCGGCGAGACCACGCTGGCCGAGCTGCGCACCGAGGCCGAGGCGATCGTGTCCGGGGCCGCGGCCGCCGATCTGCGGACGTACCTGTCGGCCGACACCAGCTTCCACCTGCACCTGCTCAGCCTGACCGGCAATGACCGGCTGGTCGCGCTGGTGGGCGACCTGCGCCAGCAGACCCGCCTGGTCGGCCTGGCGGGCATGCTCGGCACCGCCGAGCTGGCCGCGTCCTCGGCCGAGCACCTCACCCTGCTCGACCTGCTCGCGGCCGGCGACGGCGCCGCCGCGGAAGAGCTGATGCGCCGCCACATCGGCCACGTCACCGGCTGGTGGAGCGGCCGGCCCGAGCGATGAAGGTTCTGGTGGTCGGCGCCGGCGTCATCGGCGCCGCCGTCGCCCGCGAGCTGGCCCGGGCGGGCGTGTCGGTGACCGTGCTCGACCGGGCCGCATCGGCCGGCGGCACGTCAGCCTCGGGCGAGGGCAACCTGCTGGTCTCCGACAAGGGCCCCGGTCCCGAGCTGGAGCTCGCCCAGCGCTCCCTGACCCTCTGGGCCGAGCTGCGCGAGTCGCTTCCGGCGCAGTTGGGGCCGGGCTTCCCCGCGATCGAGTACGAGCCGAAGGGCGGCCTGGTCGTGGCGACCACTTCGTCCGGCGCCGCGGGCCTGCACAAGTTCGCCGCGGTTCAGAGGGAAGCCGGAGTGGTGGCGACCCCCGTGGACGGCCGGGAGCTGGAGCCCGATCTCACCCCCGCCCACACCGCGGCCATGTTCTATCCGCAGGACGCCCAGGTGCAGCCCGCGATCGCCACCGAGGCCCTGCTGGCGTCCGCCCGGCTCTCCGGCGCGCAGGTGCGCCAGGGTGTCGAGGTGCTCGGTCCGCTGCGCCGCGGCGACCGGCTGACCGGGGTCCGCACCAGCGACGGCGACGTCGGCGCCGACCACGTCGTCGTGGCGGCCGGCCCGTGGTCGGCCCAGGTCGCCGAGCGGCTCGGCGTCGCGCTGCCGGTGCGGCCGCGCCGCGGCACGCTGCTGGTCACGACCCGGATGCGGCAGCGGATCCGGCACAAGGTGTACGACGCGGACTACGTTGGCGCGGTCGGCTCGGACGACGCCGCGCTGCAGACCTCGAGCGTGGTGGAGTCGACCGCGGCGGGCACCGTACTGATCGGATCGTCGCGCGAGCGGCGCGGCTTCGACGAGCGGATCGAGGCGCGGGTGCTGTCCGCGATCGCGGCCAAGGCTCTGGTGCTGTTCCCGTTCCTCGCGGACGTCGCGGTGATGCGGGCGTACGGCGGGTTCCGCCCGTTCGTGCCGGACCACCTCCCGGTCATCGGGCCCGACCCCCGCCTGCCGGGCCTGTGGCACGCCACCGGCCACGAGGGCGCCGGCATCGTGCTGTCCACCGCCACCGGCGAGCTGGTCGCCGACCTGCTCACCGGGCGTGAGCCGAGGGTGGCCGCCGGCCCTTTCGCCGTAGATCGCTTCAGTAGTGTGTGACATACTACTGATGTGAACCCCGCTGACGACCCGGTGCGACCCGGCCCGGCCACCGCCATCGAGCTGGTCGTCGACGGCCGGGCGGTCCCCGGTCTGGCCGGGCAGACCGTCGCCGGTGTGCTGCTCGGCGCCGGCCGCCGCACCTGGCGCTCCTCCCGCAGCGGCCGGCCGCGCGGGGTCTTCTGCGGCATCGGCGTCTGCCACGACTGCCTGGTCGCCGTCAACGGCGTCGACGACGTGCGGGCCTGCCAGCGGCGCGCCGCCGACGGCGACGTGATCACCACGACGGACGAGCCACGATGATCGAGACCCCCGACGTGCTCGTGGTCGGCGCCGGTCCGGCCGGGCTCGCCGCCGCGGCCGCCGCCCGCCGGGCCGGGGCACAGGTCGTCCTGCTCGACGCCGCCGCCGACGCCGGCGGGCAGTACTGGCGGCACCTCCCGGCCGAGCGTCCCGCCGCCCGGGAGCGCATCCTGCACCACGGCTGGGACCGCTTCGCTCGCCTTCGCGGCCAGGAGCTTCTCGCCGATGCCCAGGTCTGGCTGGTCGAGCGCCACGACGACCGGCCGCCGACCGTCCACGCCCTGGTCGGCCCCGCCGACGGGACAGCGCGCGAGAAGCGGGTGTTCGCCCCGCGCGCGCTCGTGCTCGCCACCGGGGCGTACGAGAGAACGTTGCCCTTCCCCGGCTGGGACCTCCCCGGGGTCTTCACCGCCGGGGCCGCCCAGGCGCTGGCGAAGGCCGAGCGCGTCGCGGTCGGCCGGCGGGTCGTCGTGGCGGGCGCCGGCCCGTTCCTGCTGCCGGTCGCCGCGAGCCTGGTCCGCACCGGCGCCCGGGTGCTCGGCGTGCTGGAGGCCAACCCGTGGCCACGGCTGGCCCGGGCCTGGACGGCGCGCCCGGCCGAGTTGTTCGCCAGCCGGGGCAAGGCCGGCGAGCTCGCCGGGTACGTCCGCGACCTGATCCGCCACCGCATCCCCTACCGGGCTGCCACCGGCGTGGTCGCCGCGCACGGCGACGGCCGGGTCGAGGCGGTGACCGTCGCCCGCCTCGGCCCCGACTGGGCGCCCGGAACCGAGCGGCGGATCGCGGCCGACGCCGTCTGCGTCAGCCACGGCTTCGTCCCGCGCGCCGAGCTCGCCGTCGCTGCCGGGTGTCGGCTCGACCCGGACGGCAGCGTGCACACCGACGCGGAGGGCCGCACCAGCGTGCCGGGCGTCTTCGCGGCCGGCGAGATCACCGGCATCGGCGGCGCCGACCTGGCCCTCGCCGAGGGTTCGGTGGCCGGCACGGTGGCGGCCGGAGGGGCGGATCGCCGCGGCTTCACCGGCTTTCCCGCCCGGCTCGAGGCGGCCCACGGCATCCGCCCCGGCTGGACCGGGTGGCTCACCGACGACACCCTCGTCTGCCGCTGCGAGGACGTGACCGCCGGCGACCTGCGCGCCGCCGCCGAGGCCACCGGGTCGCGCGGCCTGCGCTCGCTCAAGCTCAGCACTCGCGCCGGGCTCGGCGCCTGTCAGGGCCGCGTCTGCGGCCGCACCGTCGAGGAACTGCTGAACCGCCACACCGGTGGCCTGCTCGACCCCGGCCGTACCGCGAACCGCCCCGTCGCGGCGCTCGTGCGCCTCGGCGAGCTGGCCGCACACCACGAGGACCACGAGGAGAACGCGTGACCACCGACCTGCGCGGCGTCATCGTCGCCACCGCCCTGCCCTACCGCGAGGACCCGTCGGCGCCGGCCGGGCTCGCGGTCGACTACGACAGGTACGCCGAGCACTGCGACTGGCTGATCAGCAACGGCTGCCACGGGGTCGGGCCGAACGGTTCGCTCGGCGAGTACTCCTCGCTGACCGACGAGGAGCGCCGCCGGGTGGTCCAGGTGGCGGTCGAGGCGGTCGGCGGCCGCGGCCTGGTCGTGGCCGGGGTGCACGGTCCCGGCTGGCATCAGGCCCGGCGCTGGGCCGAGCTGGCCGCCGAGGACGGTGCGAACGGCGTGCTCGCCCTGCCGCCGACCATGTACCGGGCCAGCGACAGCCAGGTGGTCGAGCACTACACCCGGATCGCCGAGGCCGGCCTGCCCATGATGATCTACAACAACCCGTACGACACGAAGGTCGACCTGGTCCCCTCGCTGGTCGCCGAGATCGCCCGGATTCCGCAGGTCGTCGCCGTCAAGGAGTTCAGCGGCGACGTACGGCGGCTGTTCGAGATCCGCGAGAAGTGCGACATCGACGTGATCGCCGGCGCCGACGACGTGCTGTTCGAGCTGATGGCTGACGGCGCGGTGGGCTGGTTCGCCGGCTTCCCCAACGTCTTCCCGGCCGAGTCGGTGCGCATCTACGACCTCATGCTCGCCGGCCAGGTCACCGAGGCCCGGGCCCTCTATGAGAAAGTCGTCGCGCTGTTCCGCTGGGACTCGCGCACCGAGTTCGTCCAGGCGATCAAGCTGAGCATGGACCTGGCCGGCCGGTACGGCGGTCCCTGCCGCCCGCCGCGCGGCCCCCTCACCCCTTCGCACCGAGCGCAGATCGAGGCCGAGACCAAGCAGGCCATCGCTGGTCTGGGGGCGTGACGTGCGCGCCGCCCGGATGTTCACCGCGGTCGACTCGCACACCGAAGGCATGCCGACCCGGGTCGTGACCGGCGGTGTCGGCACGATCCCCGGCGCCACCATGAACGAGCGGCGCCTGCACTTCATCGAGCACCTCGACGGCCTCCGCGAGTTGCTGATGAACGAGCCGCGCGGGCACTCGGCGATGAGCGGGGCGATCCTCCAGCCGCCGACGCGCCCGGACGCCGACCTCGGCGTGGTCTACATCGAGGTGTCGGGCTGCCTGCCGATGTGCGGCCACGGCACGATCGGGGTGGCGACCGTCCTGGTCGAGACCGGCATGGTGACGGTCACCGAGCCGGTCACCACCATCCGCCTGGACACCCCGGCCGGCCTGGTGATCGCGACCGTCGAGGTGCGCGACGGGCACGCCGACGCGGTCACGCTGGAGAACGTGCCGGCGTACTGCGACCGGCTGGACGCCCGGCTCGACGTGCCCGGTCTCGGCAGCGTCCCGTACAGCCTCGCCTTCGGGGGTAATTTTTACGCCATGGTCGACCTCGACGCGGTCGGGCTGCCGTTCGACCGGGCCCGCCAGCGCGACATCCTGGACGCCGGCCTCGCGATCATGCGGGCGATCAACGAGCAGGACCCGCCGAAGCATCCGGAGATCGACGGCGTCGACCACTGTCACCACGTCGAGTTCATCGCGCCGGGCTCGACCGCGCGGCACTCCCGGCACGCCATGGCGATTCATCCGGGCTGGTTCGACCGGTCGCCGTGCGGCACCGGCACCTCGGCCCGGATGGCCGAGCTGTGGGCCCGCGGCGAGCTGGCGCTCGGCGACGACTTCGTCAACGAGTCGTTCATCGGCAGCCGGTTCACCGGGCGGCTGATCCGCGAGACCGCCGTCGGCGCCACGCCCGCCGTCGTCCCCACGATCACCGGCCGCGCCTGGATCACCGGCATCGGGCAGTACCTGCTCGACCCGTCCGACCCGTACCCGACCGGTTTCGCCTTCTGATGTCGAGGTTTCGCTCATGACCGACAAAATTCTCGCCGCCGCGGCCTCCTCGGGCTTCGGCGCCGCGCCGCCGCGCGACCGGGCTCGGGCCCTGGTGGCCATGGCCGACGCACTCGCCGCCGCGGCTGACGAGCTGGTGCCGCTCGCCGAGTCCGAGACCGGCCTCGCCGAGGGGCGGCTGCGCGGCGAGATCAAGCGGACCACCGTGCAACTCCGGCTTTTCGCCGACGTCGCGGCCGCGGGCGAGTTTCTGGACGTACGCATCGACGACGCCGACCCGGACTTCGTCCTCGGCCCGCGGCCCGACCTGCGCCGCTACCGGGTGCCGCTCGGCCCGGTGCTGAACTTCGCGGCCAGCAACTTCCCGTTCGCCTTCTCGGTGGCCGGCGGGGACACCGCGTCCGCGCTGGCGGCCGGTTGCCCGGTGGTGGTCAAGGCCCATCCCGGCCACCCCCGGCTGTCCGAGCGCACGGCCGCCGTCGCGCGGGCGGCGATCGCCTCGACCGGGCTGCCCGCGGACGCGCTCGGCCTCATCCACGGCCAGGCGGAGGGTGTCGCGGCCCTGCGCGACGACCGGATCGCCGCGGCGACGTTCACCGGCTCGCAGGCCGGCGGCCGGGCACTGGCCCGGATCGCCGCGGAGCGTCCGCGGCCTATCCCGTTCTACGGCGAGCTGGGCAGCCTCAACCCCGTCGTGGTCACGCCCGGCGCGCTGGCCGAGCGGGCCGAACAGATCGCGGCGGGCTTCGCCGCCAGCGTCACCGCCTCGGCCGGCCAGCTCTGCACCAAGCCCGGCCTGCTCTTCACACCCGGCACGTTCGCCGGCCGCGCCGCCGGCGCCTTCGCCGCGGCCGGAACGCATCGGCTGCTCCACTCCGGCATCGCCGACGGGTACGCGCGGCGGCACGCCGAAGTGCTCGGCACCCCCGGCGTCGAGGTCGTCGTGGCGGGCGAACTCACCGGGCTCACCGCCTCCCCCACGCTGGTCGAGACCGACCTGGACACCCTCGCCCGGCATCGCGGCACGCTGCTCGAGGAGGCGTTCGGGCCACTGTCCATCGTGGTCCGCTACACCCCCGGCGAACCGCTCGCCGAGCACCTCGCCGACCTGATCGAGGGTTCGCTGGCCGCCGGACTGCACATCGGCGCCGGTGAGGACACGCCGTGGCTGCGCGACGTGATCACCACCCTGAACGACCGCGCCGGCCGCCTGCTGTTCGACGGCTGGCCCACCGGCGTCGCGGTCACTCCCGCGATGCAGCACGGCGGCCCGTGGCCCGCGACCACGAATCCGACCATCACCTCGGTCGGCACCGCGGCGATCGACCGCTTCCTGCGGCCGGTCACCTACCAGGACTGTCCGGCGACCCTGCTCCCGGCACCGCTGCGCGACGACAACCCATGGCAGGTGCCGCAGCGCCGCAGCCCAGCCGGCGAGTCCGCCCACTGGGGCGACCGTGCGTGACAAGCGGCCGACGCAGGGCGAACAGAGCCTGACCACCGCTCTCGGCGCCGCGCAGCCACTCGGTCGGATCGCGGTGCGCCCGGCGTCGACCGCGACGGTCGCGCCGGTCATGAAGCCGTCTCGGTCCGAGGCCAGGAAGGCGGCCGGTAGGCGATCGCGGACCTGATCAGCCTCGCAGGGCGGCGATGGCCTTTTCGATGCGCCGTTGCCGCGTCTCCGGTTTCTTGGCGCTCTCGACGGCGCGCACCTGCTCGCGCTGCTGGCTGGCGGTCAGCCGGTCGTACCCGGCGCGCGCGGCCGGATCGGCGTCGAGGGCCGCGGTGAAGTCCGCCGGCTCGACAGCGACCCGGGGCACGGTGTCGAGTTGGATCTCGACCTCGACCTCCTCGCCGATCGCCACACCCGCCGCCGTCCGGTTGGCATTGCTGAGGCCCAGGAGATGCCGGCCGCGCATGATGGCGACACGGCTCGTCCAGGTGTGCCCGTTCACCGTGATGGTCACCGGCGGGCGCGCGCCCCCGCCCAGCCCTTCCACCACCTCGGGCGGCACTTCCAGGCCGCGCATGGGTTCGGGCGGCTCGACGTACGTTCGGAATCTCATGACTGGTATGACGGTCCCGGACGGCGGAGTGTGACAGCTACAGGTCGAGGACCAGGCGAGGGGTCTGGGAACGGCCCACGCAGATCATCATGACGTCGTTGCGCGATTGCTCGTCCTCGGTCAGAACGGTGTCGCGGTGGACGGGGACGCCGTCGAGGACCTTGGTCTCGCAGGAGCCGCAGTAGCCCTCCGCGCACGAGTAGGCCACATCGGGGACCGCCTCGAGGATCACGTCCAGCAGAGTGCGCTGGGCCGGGACCGGGAGGATCACGCCGGTCTGCCGTAGCTCCACCTCGAAGGGCCGGTCGTCGGCCGAGGCGGCAACGGGGGTGGCGGACGCGGCGAAGCGTTCCAGGCGCAGCCGGCGGCCCGCGGCCGCGCAGACCTGGGTCAGGGCGTCGAGCATCGGAGCCGGGCCGCAGGCGTAGACGACGGTGTCCGGAGTCGTGGCGGCGACCATGTCGGCCAGCGGCAGCAGCCCCGACGTGTCCTGGGGGTGCAGGTGAACGTCGCCGGGTGGGAGGGCGTCGGTGAAGGCCATGGCGGTGGCGGTGCGGCCGCCGTACCAGAGGGTCCAGGGGGAAGAGGCGGCCCGCGCCATGGCGAGGATCGGCGTGATCCCGATGCCGCCGGCCACGAAGAGATAGCGCGGGGCCGCCGACAGCTCGAAATGGTTGCGCGGGCCGCGGACCTGGAGGATGCGGCCGGCCAGCGGGGTCTCGTGGACCTCGCGGGAGCCCCCGCGGCCGGCCTCCTCGCGGAGCACGGCGATCCGGTAGGAGGAGCGGTCTCCCGGATCGCCGCAGAGGGAGTACTGGCGCAGCTGGCCGCTGGGCAGACGCAGATCGATGTGGGCGCCCGGGGTCCACGCCGGCAGGGTGGCGCCGGTGGGGTCGGCCAGGCGGAGCGAGAGGACGCCGTCCGCCTCCCACGTCACCTGGGTCACTCGCAGCTGCCGGTCGTCGGTCATGGCCGGCCGAACCCGTAGATGTCCATGGTGGACTCGCCGGCCCGGATCCGGCGCAGATACTCGGTTTCGGCGTCGGCCCGGGCAACCGCGGCGGCGGTGATGCGGTCCAGTTCCGCGGCGGGCAGCGCGACGATGCCGTCGGCGTCGGCGACGATGGTGTCGCCGCGGTGGACGGTGACCGTGTCGAACGGGAGCGGGGCGCCGATCGGGCCGGTGCCGTTCTTGACGGTGCCGCGGATGGCGATGTGCGTGCTGAAGGTGGGGAACGGCAGGTCGCGCAGTTGGTCGACGTCGCGGACACCGCCGTCGATGACCAGGCCGAGCACGCCGCGGGCCAGGGCGGCCTCGGCCAGCACCTCGCCCCAGTAGCCGAAGGCCGCGGCCCGCCCGTCGACCACCAGGACGTCGCCCGGGCGGGCCTGTTCGAGCGCCAGGTGCAGGGCCAGGTTGTCGCCGGGCAGGGCGGCCACGGTCAGGGCGACACCGGCCACCGCCGCGCCGGGCCAGGCGGGCCGGATGCGGTGCGGAAGAATGCAGTCGAGCTTCGACGCCTCGTAGAGCGTGGCGGTGCCGAGCGAAAGCAGCCCGGCGGTCACGACGCGCTCCGCTGCAGGGCGTGGTAGCCGTGCCGGGCGCGGGCGGCGGCGAGGGTGCCGCCGGCGAGGATGTCGGCGACGATTCCGGCCTCGCGTTCGTGGATCTCGGCGCAGATGTCGAGCAGGTCGTCCTCGACGTCGGCCGGGATGGCGACCACGCCGTCCTCGTCGCCGACAAGCAGCTGGCCGGGGGCGATCTGGACGCCGCCGACGGTCACCGGGCGGCCGGTGTCGGAAACCTCGACACGGTCCTTGCCCGTACGCATGAACCGGCCCTTGCTGTAGATCGGGTAACCGGTGCCGATGGCCCGCGCGACGTCGCGGCAGACGCCGTCGATGACGGTGCCGGACACGCCGCGGTGGTGGGCCATCGCGGTCAGGATGTCGCCCCAGACCGTGCAGTCGGTACGCCCGCCGTTGTCGAGGACGACGACCTGGCCGGGCTCGACCTCGTCGAGGTAGTCGCCGACGGTTCCGGCCGGGTGTCCGGCGGTGACGTAGCGGACGGTGTAGGCGCGGCCGGACAGCCGGGCGCCGGGGAACAGGCCGGTCAGCCCGAGCAGCGATCCGGGCCGGCCGAGGCGGTCGAGGCCGTCGGAGAGGGTCGCCGTCGAGTAGGCCGCGAGGAGGTGGGTCATGGTTGCTCCAGGGTGGGGAACTGCGAGTCGTGCATCACCGCGGCGACCGGGCGGCCGGCCAGCACGTCGGCGGCCATCCGGGTCTCCCGGTCGGCGATGCGCTCGGCCAGGGCGACGACATCGAGCGCGTTTTCCGAAGGGATGAACGCGACCCCGTCGACGTCGGCGATGACGTAGTCGCCGGGGGTGACGGCCTGCCCGGCGACCGTGATCGGGGTGTCCATCGCGAGCTGGACGATGCGGCCGCGGGCGCTGATCGGCACCACCGCCCGGGCGTACACCGGGAAGTCGAGCTCCTCGGCCTCGCCGGCGTCACGGCAGGCGCCGTCGACGACGACACCGGCGAGGCCGCGGGCCCGGGCGGCACGGGAGAGGATGCCGCCCCAGCAGGAGACGTCGAGCCGGCCGTCGTTGGCGATGACCAGCACGTGGTCGCCGCCGGACTCGTCGACGGCGCGGGCCGCGATGTGGTCGAACGGCCCGGGCCCCTGGCGGGGGCCGGCCTGGACGGTGCGGACCAGACCGGCGACGACGCGACGGCTGGGCCAGACCGGGCGCGGGCCGAGGGCGACGCCGGCCAGGCCGAGGGTGTCGAGGGCGTCGGAGACGGCGCAGACGTCCAGCGCGCGCAGCCGCCCGATCACACTCATGCCGGCTCCCAGACCTGGAACGCCATCGCGCAGCCGGTGCCGGCCTCCGTGCGGTAGCAGGGCTCGTAGGCGAGCAGTCGTGGCCGCAGATCCGAAGAATGCAGGGCGCCGGCGACGACGATCCAGTTGCGCAGCTCGGAGGTGCCCGAGCGCATCAGGTCGTCCTCGATCCCCCGCAGGTGGTCCGCGTCCCGGGTGGCCAGCGCGCGCAGGAAGTCGCGGTCCAGTTCCTCGTCGATGACGAAGTGGCTGAGCCCGCCGGAGGCGATGATGCCGACGCGCAGGTCGCTCGGGAAGAAGCTCTCGATGGCCGCGCCGAGGGCGACGCCGAAATCGAAGCAGCGGGCGGCCGACGGCGGATTGGGCTGCCAGAACGTGTTGACGAACACCGGCACCGTCGGCAGCGTCTCGCCCCCGCCGAGCAGTTGCTGGAAGACGAAGCCCCAGCCGTGCGGGATGCCGTGGTCGCCGTGCCGTCCGGCCGGCAGGGCCAGCGAGGCGGCCGGGTCGAAGCCGGCGGCCGAGGTCTGCCGGATCAGGTGCAGGGCGAGCGGCTGGTGTCCACTGCGGACTGTCGATTCGGCCGGCACGTTGGCGACCTCGGCCACGGCCAGCCCCGGCGGCATCGCATCGAGGGATTCCGGCGAGAGCGGCTCGTGCCGCATGGTCTCGCCCCAGTAGACGGCGAACTGGGGCAGCAGCTCGTCGCCGTACACCTCCTTGTGGTCGCTGGACACCACGACCAGCGCGTCCAGTGCCGCGTCTTTCAATTGCGCGCCCAGCTCATCGATGGCCTGGCGGCAGGCAGCATGCCGCGCGGCGGGAGAAATCTCGGCGGCGAAGCCCGGCGACCGCAAGGCCAGCAATTCCGTGTACGTGTAATCGCCGCCCCGAAACGCCAGTGCGGCGTTCCGATGGTCGGCCGATGCCCGCAGTCCCCACTGGGAAGGCGGCGTGCTCAGCTGTGGCCCGTGCGAGGTGCCCGCGCCGAAGGCCAGGATCGCCACCTCAGGCGTCCAGCCGGAACAGCGACCGGGCGGTGCCCTCGAACAGCCGGGCCCGGTCGGCGTCGGTGAGCCAGTCGATGTCCCCGATCAGCAGGTGGATGTCGTCGATCCAGCGGCCGGTGCCGGGGTCGCGGACCGAGCCGGTGCCGGGCTTCTCGCTGCCGAACAGGCACCGGTCCACCCCGACCGTACGGATCAGCAGCTCGATGGCGTCGGCGGTGTAGAGGCAGGTGTCGAAGTAGAGCTGCCGCAGCTTCTCCTCGAACGTGGCGCCCTGCCGGACGGCCGAGGCGTAGAAACGGCCCTTCTGGTACGGGATCGCGCCGCCCCCGTGCGAGACGATCACCTTCAGCTCGGGGAAGTCGGCGAACACCTTCGACTGCAGGAGCCCGACCACGGCCAGGGTCTCCTCCTGCACGAAGTGCAGCGAGTAGCTCTCCCGGGCCGGTGGGCGGCACCCGGCCGAGTGCAGCAGCACCGGCACGTCCAGCTCGCAGAGCGCTTCCCAGACCGGGTACCAGAAGCGGTCGCCGAGGCCCGGGGGCTGGGCGGTTCCCTCGTACGGATCGGGGTTGAGCATCGCACCCACGAAGCCCAGCTCGGTCACGCAGCGGCGCAGTTCGGCGGTCCAGGCGGCCGGGTCGAGCTCCATGCTCTGCGGCAGCCCGGCGACGCCCCGGAACCGCGGCTCGACCTGGCAGGCGAGGTGGATCGCGTCGTTGGTCTCGGCGGTGAACCATTCGACGAGCTTGGCCGGCGACTCGCTGTGCATCATCTGGAACGGCCGAGGCGAGACCAGCTGGACGTCGATGCCGGCCTCGTCGAGGTGGGCCCGGTGCGAGACGCCGCCGAAACTCTTGTTCGGAGCGTCGAGCGCGGTGACGACCTGCTCCTTGTCGAGGCCCGCGCCGCCGCGGCCGTGGGCGCCGCGGTGCGAGAGCAGCCCCGCCTTGTAGGCGTACAGCTCCGCGGGGGCGCTGATGTGCCCGTGGACGTCGATGTACATCGGAATCCGGCCTCTCGTTGTGGTGATGTCAGGCTAGGCAGGGTGACTCGGTCAGCGGAACGTCTGAAATCAGTATTCCGCTGTGTGGAACAGTAGGGACTTCACGGTGACCGGCAGGACGGTCGAGCCGGTCAGCGGCGCGCCGATGTCGACCAGGTCGAGCTCGCGGGCCCGGATCCCGTCGACCGAGACCACCGGCCCGGCCCAGCCGATCTCCTCGCGCAGCAGCAGGCCGAGGGTGCGCCCGACATCGCCGTCCACCAGCAGGCAGATCAACACATCAAGACCACGGATTTCCCGTACGGCGGCAGCCAGGCCGGCCGCGGTCGCGCGCAGCCGGGCGTACGTCGGCGGCCCGTCCCAGCGCAGCGCGAGGGCCGCGTCCGGCTCGGCCCGTTTCAGCGCCGCCCGGACCGCCCGGTGGACGCCGGTCTCGTCGCCGATCGGGGCGCGGACCGGGCAGACCGGCAGGTTGCGCAGCGGCAGGACGGCGTCGGCGAGGACGGTGCTGCCGCTGACCCGGACGGTGTGCTGGGCGGCGCCGATGACGGTGGCGCGGATGCCGATCGGGGCGTCCGCGAGCGGCCCGGGCAGTTCCCGAGCACGGGAGAGCAGGGCAGCGCCCAGCAACCGGCCATGGTCGCCGAAATCGCGCGATTCGCGGCCGTAGATGTACTCCGCCACTCCCCCGGAGAATCGCACCTCGTCGAAACGGCCGAGCCGCCCCGCGGCCCGCAGCACCGGCCCGGGATCGGCGGTGTGCCGCGCACCGACCGGCACCCACTCGGTGGTGGTGACGACGCCGCTCTCGATGACCGCCAGCTTCGTCGTGGCCCCGCCCACGTCGATGTTCAGCACCCGGTTGCCCGCGGCCCGCGACGCGGCGACCGCCCCCGACCCGTACGCGGCCAGCCGGGCCTCCAGATGGTCGCCGGCCACCGCGCAGACAAACCCGCCGGCTCGGTGGGCGAATATCTCGGCCACCGTACGGGCGTTGGCCTTGCGGGCAGCGGCGCCGGTGACGATGACCGCTCCGGTGTCGATGTCCGACGTGGACAGTCCGGCCGCCGCGAGGGCGTCGTCGTAGGCGCCGTCGACGAAGGCGGCATCGATCAGCCCGCCCGGCCCGAACCGGGTCGCCGCCACTACCGACCGGGCCAGCACCGAACGTTCGGCGACGGTGTGCCGGGCCGTGAACCCGCTGCGGCGCAACACGATCCGGGCGAACACGAAGTGCGTGGTGGCCGAGCCGATGTCGGCGCCGGCGGTGGTGAGCACGATGTCGTCGGGGAGGCCGTCACTCGTTGGCATACTGCCGCCAGGCCGAGAGGTAGTGCTGCCGCCCGACATGCGGCGGCGGGTCGCCGAAGGTGGCCAGGTCCGCGTCGTCGAGCGGTGTCGGCGGGCCGAGCAGCCGGGCCCGGTAGTTCAGCTCGGCGATCTCGTTGACCTTGATCGCGTTGACCACGGCCTCCTCCAGATCGGTGCCGGCCGCGGTGATCCCGTGGCCGCGCATGATGACGGCGTCGGCGGGACCCATCACCGTCGCCAGGTCGGCGCCGAGGCTGTCGTCGGCAATGAGCACCGAACGCTCGTACCGCGGAATGCCCTTGCGCAGTAATCGCAGAGCCAGGGGGTCATAGGCGCCGGCCAGCGGCAGCAGGGGCACCCCGGTGACCGAGAACAGCACCGGGGTCAGCGGGTGGATGTGCACGACCGCGCCGATGTCGGGCCGGGCCCGATAGAGGGCGCGATGGATGAAGACCTCTTTCGGTACGCCCGAGTCGCCGTCCGCCCACACCACATCCTCGGCGGTGGCGTCCCGTAACCCCGACTCCCCGGCGCCCCGGGATTTGATGAGCACCCGGCCGTCCGGCTCGCGGACGCTGACGTGCCCGGCCGGCTCGCGGGTCAGCCCGAGCCGGCCGAGGATGCGGCACGCCAGCGCGACCCGCTCAGCCGCCGGCGTACTCGGCACGCGCCTGTCCCGTGGAGACCTCGAAGTTGACCATGGCGTTGGCCGGGTCGCGGATCAGGGCCATCGGGTCCTCGCCGTTCTGCACCTTGAGGATCTGCTCGCGCAGCAGCCGCCGGTACATGGCGATGCCCTTGTCCTCGGCGCCGAGGTTCTCCCGGGTCCGGTCGTAGATGTCGCCCTGGGTCTCCCAGGCCATCCGGTCCTGGCTGGAGAACGTGGTCATCGCGTGGTCGCCGTCGGCGTCGACCTCGCGGGCGATCCGTTCGACCACCGGCGGGGCGTCGACCGTCGAGCCGTCGCGGGTCGGCAGCAGCCCGGCCCGGAACAGCATCGTGCGGGTGTCGTCGACCGGGACCCGCCAGTGCAGCGCCTGGCGCGGGCCCTCGGGCAGCCGCAGGATGTTGGGGAACACTAGCGGGTGGCCGGTCTCCTCCTCGACGTCGTCGGTGCCGGCGTTGCGGTAGACCCGGCGCTTGATGATGCCCCACTCGAACAGCTCGAAGCCGTACTTCTCGATCGGGCGGTAGTAGTACTTGCCCTTGTCGATGCCCTTGAGGTGCATGGTGTGCCCGTGCAGCCAGAAGGTGTGCACGGTGTCGACCGCGTTCTCCATCGGCTGCAGCCAGTTGCACTGCAGGTCCTCCTCGACGTACAGGGTCAGCTGCCCGTCGGTGCGCTCGAGGACGTCCCAGCGCGGCAGCACCGGCGGCTCGCCCGGGCCGAGGTAGGCGAACAGCAACCCGCGATACTCCTGGACCGGATAGGCAGGGATGCGTACGCGTTCGCGGGCCCGCCGGTTGTCCTGCTCGAACGGCTGCTCCAGGCACTGGCCGTCCTGGTCGTAGAGCCAGCCGTGGTACGGGCAGCGGATCGCGCAACCCTCGACGAAGCCGTAGTACAGCGAGACCCGCCGGTGCGCGCACGCCTCCTGCACGAGCGCGTACCCGCCCTCGTCGGTGCGGTAGAGCACCAGGTCCTCGCCCAGCACCCGGATCCGCTTGGTGCGCTTGGACTCGGAGAAGTCGTCGGCGACGGCGATCGGGTGCCAGTACCGCCGCAGCAACTCGCCGGCGGGGGTGCCCGGGCCGACCTCGGTCAGAAACCTGTTCTGCTCGGCACTGAGCATGTCCTCACTGTCCTTTCAGGGCTAGGGCCTCGGCGAGCATCGCGCCCGCTTCCCGGCGTTCCTGATTTCCGGTGCACTGCCAGCGATCGGCGACCGACGCGAGCCAGGGAAAGGTCGGCTCGCCGTCCTCCAGCTCGCGTTCCATCTCCTCGAGGAGGTCCCAGACGCGGTCGGCGGCCGGGCCCCAATCGAGCGCCGACTGGCTGGCGTTCAGGAAGCTCCAGAAGTCGATGAGCAGGGTCTGCGGGTCGCCGGCGAGCCGGAACTCGTCGGCGAACCGCAGCGGCAGAGGGGCCATCAGCCGTACACCATCTGGCTCTTCGCCCCGTGGCGCGCCAGCTCCTCCTCGAACATCTTGCGGACGGCCGGGTCCTCGTCCTCGTACTCGATCTGGTCGCCGCCCTGGGTGGTCGGCTTGTCGATCTGGAAGTTGCGGAACACCGGGTATTTCTTGGAGCCCCAGCGCAGGGCCAGGTAGCGGGCCGGGGTGGTGCCGGTGTTGAAGTGCTGGTGGAACCAGCGCTCCGGCGGCACCACGATCGAGCCGGCCTTCCAGTGCACCTGCTGCATCGGGTCGCCCTCGGCCCACAGCAGCGAGAAGCCGACGCCGTCGACGACGATGACGTGCGCGCCGGCGGTGTGCCGGTGAGCCTTCTTGTACGTGCCGACCGGGAACTGGGAGATGTGCCCGCACATGCTGCTGTCGGCCAGCTCCAGCATGATGTTGGTGCTGCCGGCGCCGCGGGCCTCCCAGGCCTTGAGCTCCATGCCGGCCACGTCCGGGATGAAGTTCGTCTCCCAGACCCGCCGTTGGTAGGCGGTGCCGTCGCCGGCGAACGAGGACTGCGGCCCGAACCGGTCGGTGAAGTCGAAGTCGCAGTCGTAGATGAAGTCGCGGTTGTGGAACAGCCGCATCACCAGCGGGGCGCTGGTCACCGAGTAGAACCGGGCGGCCTCGGTGCCGCTGGTGTTGTGGTGCCGGCTGAAGGTGTTGAGCGGCACCGAGAACAGGCTCCCGGCGTGCCATTCGAACGAGGTGCGGTCGTCGCTGCCGTTCCACAGCTCGGTGGTGCCCCGGCCGGAGACGACGTAGACGAGTTCCTCGTAGAGGTGGCGTTCCGGCTCGGTCGACGAGGCCGGCGCCAGCTCGATGATGTGCGCGTCGTTGACGTCCTCGGCGCCTTCGAGCCGGGCGACGGCGGCCTTGCAGCCGCGGCGGGCCCAGTCGCCGAGCTCGACCGTGCGGAGGTCCTCGATGTACAGGCCCTCGACCACGCGGAGTCCCTCGTCGGCGAGCCACGTCTCGTACGCGGTGGGCCGCTGGATCGACGGGAGTTCAGGGTGCGACATGATGACCTCTCAGCCGATGACTGCTTTGACCTTCGTGGTGGCCTCGTTGCGGCCCTTGGAGAGGAAGTCCCAGGTGCCGGCGTCGAAGTACTTCACCGAGTGGTCCGGCACCTCCCACTTGGGGGTGTCCTCGGCCGGCTGCACGTCGGTGCGGGTGCTGATCGACCCGTACGCGTCGTTCCAGACCTTGTTGCCCTCGCTGCAGGCCAGCCAGGAGGCGAGCAGCTTGCCCGCGTTGGGGTGCGGCATCTTGTCGGCGATGGCCAGGTAGCCGAAGCCGCTGGTGATCTGCAGCAGGTCGGGCACGATCACCTTGATCGGCAGCCCGTCGGACATCGCGGTGTCGACGTCGGCCTGGCCGAACCCGATGCCGATCGGGTACTTGCCCTTGGCGACGTCGTCGACGCCCTGCCGGGAGTCGCTCGCGAACACCGGCTTCTGGTCGTGATAGAGCTTGGTGACGAAGTCCTCGCCGTACTCGGGCGAGGCCAGGAACATCCCGACGTTGTAGACGGCGCCGCCGGACTTGCGCGGGTCGATCATCAGGATCTTGCCGGTGTACTGCGGGTCGGCCAGGTCCTTCCAGGTCTTCGGCTCGGTCTTGACCAGGTTGGTGTTGATGACGAACGGCAGCGACACGTACTCGCTGATCTTCATGATGCTGCCGTCCGGGTCGATGAACGGCGTCTCGCCCTGCCGCCACTGGTCGGCGGTCTGCACCGAGGCCGGCAGCGCGTCCTTGAGCGAGCCGAGCCAGCCCGACGCCTTGTACGTGTTGGCCATCGTCTCGCCGCCGCCGACGAAGACGTCCTGCGAGTAGATGCCGGCCTGCCGCTCGGAGCGCAGCCGGGCGGCGTTGTCCGAGCCGCCGGTGCCGATGTAGTCGACGGTGATGCCGTACGCCTTCTGGAACGCGGCCGGCAGTTGGGCGCGGACGTTCTGGTCGGGCGGGCCGGACATGACGACCTTGCCCTCGGCCTTGGCCGCGGCGACGAGCGGGTCGGACGGGGAGATGCAGCCGGTGCCGGTGCCGGAGGCGGCCGGGGTGTCGTCGGTGGAGTCGTCGCCGCAGGCGGCCACCGACAGGGTCAACGCGGTCAGGGCGGCCAGCGCCCCGGCCTTCCAGGGGAGAGCTCTCATGACTATGCCTTCTTCCGATCAGCGGGGGGTGTGCGGCGGCGCAGGCGGCCGCCGGCGAGCGCCCGGGCGATGAGCGCGACAGATACGGTGAGGACGCTGATGACCACGCCGAGCGCGGATGCCTGCTCCAGCGCGCCGCTGGTCGAGTACTCCAGCAGCAGGATCGACAGGGGACGCGAGTTCTGGCTGCTGAGCAGCACGACGGTGCTGATGTCGCCGACGGCGGCGTGGAACGTGAGGATGCCGGCCGCGGCCACCGACGGGCCGAGCAGCGGGAGCATGATGTGCCGGTTGGCCCGCAGGAAACCGGCGCCGGCCAGCCGGGCGGCGGTCTCGTGGTCCGCGTTCACCTGCATGAGCGCGGCCTTGATCTGCTGGGTGCCGGTGGACATGTGGCTGATCACCACGGCGATGGTGAGGCCGAGGATGTTGCCGTAGAGCACGGTCCGCAGCGGGGTGGCCAGATAGAGCCAGAGCAGGCCGAGGCCGAGCAGGATTCCGGGGATCGCGGCCGGCAGCCAGGCCATCAGGTCGATGCCGCCGCGGGTGGTGAGCCGGCTGCGCACGATGGCGTAGCCGACGGCGAAGTACACGGCGACGCCGAGCACGGTGGCGATCAGCCCGATGAGCAGGCTGTTGCCGATCGCCGAGACGAACAGGTTGTCCTGGAACAGGGTGTGCCACTGCCGGGTGGTGAACGGCTGCTTGATGGTGAAGAACCCGAACCGGCGCATGAACGAGCCGGTGACGATCGCCGCGATCGGCAGCACCGTGGTGATGACGACGTAGCCCCAGACCAGGACGCCGGCCACCCAGCGGCCCTTGCGGCCCAGGCGCATCGGCTCGTCGTTGAACGAGTGCCCGGTGACCGTGACGTAGTTGCGCCGCCGGGTGGCCAGCCGCTGGCCGATGGCGACCAGGACCAGCACCGGGATGAAGACCGCGCCGAGGGCGGTGGCGATGCCGTACTGGGGCGGGGTGTCGTGGATCCACTCGTAGATCTGGGTGGAGTAGACGTTGATGCCGATCGGGGTGCCCAGCAGCAGCTCGATCTCGAACGCCTTGAGCGAGTAGATGAAGCTCAGCAGGGCCGCGCCCAGCAACGTCGGCAGCATGATCGGGACAGTGATCCGGGCCGCGGTACGCCACCGGGTCGCGCCGCTGAGCAGCGCCGCCTCCTCCAGGCCCGCGTTCATCCGGCGGAACCCGGGTATCAGCAGGATGGTCATGATCGGCACGGTGGTGGCGGTCAGATGCGACCAGATGATGCCCCAGTAGCTGTAGATGTTGAGCGGGCCCTGTCCGTCGCCGCCGTCCCCGAAGATCGGCCGCAGCACCTGGTTGACCACGCCGGTGGCCGGGTCGAGCAGCAGGATCCAGCCGAGCGTCATGGACAGCGACGGGATGAAGAAGGCGAACCAGAACGCGACCTCGACCACCTTGGCCCCGGGCAGGTCGGTGCGGGCGATCAGCCAGGACAGCACGGTCGCGATGACCAGGCCGATCAGCACCCGGGGCACGGCCAGCCGCACGGTGTTCCAGGCCGCGTCGCGCAGCGCCGGGTCGGCGAACGCGGTGCGCCAGTTGCCGAGGCCGTAGCTGGTGGGCTGGCCGGGGGCGGCCACGTTGAGGCTGTTGATCAGCAGCAGGGTGACCGGGACCAGGGTGATCGCGGCGACCACCGCCAGCACCAGCCACGACCGCCAGGAGAACCGCCTCCTTGTTCGAGGCGGCGCGATCTTCGGCCGTTCAAGGAGGGCGGTCACAGCGACCACACCGTGGCGCGCTGGGGGTCGACGGTCAGCGCGAGCCTGTCGCCGGCCTCGTACCGCTGGTGGCGGCCGCCGGTGACGACCGCGGTGCCGTCGGCGATCCGCAGCACGTACTCGATGCTGTCGCCGAGGTAGGCGGCCGATTCGACGGTGGCCCGCAGCTCGTTGGGGGCGGGCCGGGCGTCCGGGGCCGGGCGGATGTCGAGGTCCTCGGGACGGCAGCAGAGCGCGACCCGGTCGCCGTCGGCCAGGCCGGTGGCCGCGACCGCGACGTCGGCGTGGGTCTCGCCGAAGAAAACCCTGACCCCATCGGCCGTACGCGTGAGAGTGCCCTCGACCATGACGACCCGGCCCAGGAAGTCGCGGACGAACGGGGTGGCCGGCCGCTCGTACAGCTCGTCGGGGGCGCCGACCTGCTCGACCCGGCCGTGGTTCATCACCGCCACCCGGTCCGCGAGCGACAGCGCCTCGTCCTGGTCGTGGGTGACGAACAGCATCGTGGTGCCGAGCTCGCGGTTGAGCCGGCGGATCTCGTGCCGCATCTGGGTGCGCAGCTTGGCGTCGAGGTTCGACAGCGGCTCGTCGAGCAGCAGCAGGTCGGGCGTGTAGACCAGGGCCCGGGCCAGGGCGACCCGCTGCTGCTGGCCGCCCGACAGCATCGCCGCCGACCGTCCGGCGACCGCGCCGAGGCCGGTGACCTCGAGGATCTCGGCGGCCCGGCGCCGGCGCTCGGCCTTGCCCACCCCGCGCATCTTGAGCGGGAACTCGACGTTCTGGCCGACGGTCATGTGCGGCCAGACCGCGTACGACTGGAAGACCATCGCGATGTTGCGCTTCTCCGGGCGCATGGCCTTGCCGGTGCCGCCGTCGGCCAGGGTCCGGCCGGCCATCGTGATGGTGCCGGCGTCGACCCGCTCGAGGCCGGCGACCATCCGCAGCGTGGTGCTCTTGCCGCAGCCGCTCGGGCCGAGCAGGGCGAAGATCTGCCCCGGGGCCAGGTCGAGGTCGATGCCGTCGACCGCGGCCACGTCGCCGAAGCGCCGGGTCAACCCGCGGAGGGCCAGCTGCGGTGCGGCCACATCCCCATTTTGTGTGGTTTCTACGTAGGTAGGGGCGGATGCCATGGAATACCCCTCAACGGTCGTGGGCGGTGACGGGCGGGCTGACGGGCTCGCCGATGCCGTACCGGCGGACGCTCTCCAGCAGCGAGGCGCGGCGCATGTAGGCCCGGGCCCGGGCCGGGTCGGCGGCGATGGCGCGCATCTCGGCGTGGGCCTCGCGGCGGCGGGCCTCGTCGCGCTCCTTGAGGCGCTCGGTGTTGCGCTGCGTGTCGGCCTGCACGTACTCGACCGCGACCAGCCGCCGGACGGTGTCGAAGGCGTCGAGGTCGGCGTCCAGGACTTCGTCGGTCAACGACCGGATCAGACGGGTGGTGAGGTCCATCGCGTCGTGGATGCCGCTGTTCAGCCCGACGCCGCCGATCGGGCTGTTGACGTGGGCGGCGTCGCCGATCAGCGCGATCCGGCCGGCCCGGAAGCGGGCGGCTACGCGCTGGTGCACGTTGTAGAGCTGCGCGTCGAGGACCCGGTAGCCCTCCGGGTGAGCGGCGATGCGCTGCAGGCCGGCCTGGATCGCGCCCGGGGACATCGGCTCCTCGGCGCCGGGGGCGACCGGCCAGACCGCCCGCCACGACTCCGGCGTCCGCAGGATGAACAGCCACTCCTCCGGGTCGGCCACGTAGTTGACGTCGGCCAGATCGGGGATGAGCCCGCGCAGGTCGTCGGCGACGCTGGCGATCAGGAACCGCTCGGGGTAGGTGAAGCCCTCGAACCCGACCCCGAGCTCGCGCCGGACGGTCGAGCCGGCCCCGTCGGCGCCGATCACGAACGCCGCCCGCCAGGTCTCGGTGGCCCCGCCGGTCTCGACCGTCACCGCCACCTCGTCGCCCTGGTCGGTGACGCCCACGACCTCGGTGCCGAACGCGAACACCGCCTCCTCCGCCAGCCGCTCGTGCAGCATGCGCACCAGGTGCTGCTGGTTGAGCTGCAGCCGGTACGGGTACGGCGTCTCGTCACCCAGCACCGAGAAGTCGAAGGCGGCGACCAGCCCGTCGTGCCGGTCGCGGAACTGGTACTGCGGGACGACGAGCCCCTCGTCGTGCATCTGCCCGGTGACGCCGATCCGGTCGAGCAGTTCCAGCGTCGGCGCGTGGAACGTCGAGGCCCGCCAGTCGGTCCGCGGCTCGGGGTGGCGCTCGACGACGACCACGGGCACGCCGGCCCCGGTCAGCATCGCGGCGGCGGTCATCCCGACCGGCCCAGCGCCGACGATGACGACCGGCAGTCCGGCCGAGTACTTCGCAGTTCCCATGGCTCGGAACGCTATTGGCGTCTTCCGGTATGCGACAAGAATTTAACAAGTCATTCCGCACGCCGGAATTCGAGCCGTGCTACAAGGCGGATTGCACCCGTTTCAGGATGTCCTCGCGGGCGGCCGACAGCGCGGCCAGGAAGGGTTCGGCCGCCGCCAGGCCGGGCATCCGGCCGGCCGGGACGACCACGGCGATCGCCGCCCGCGGCGAGCCGACCAGGTCGGGCAGGGCGGTGGCCACGGCGCTGATGCCGGACTCGCCCTCCTCGAAGTTGAAGGCGAAGCCGGTGGCCCCGATCTCGGCCAGTTCGGTCAGCAGTTCCGCGCGGGTCCCGACCGAGGCCGAGGTGCAGGGCTCGATGCGGCGGCCCGGAAAGCGGCGTTCCAGGTCGGGCATCGGCAGCTGGGCGAGGATGGCCTTGCCGGCCGCGGTGCAGTGCGCGGGCAGCACGAGGCCGGTGCGGTCGCCGACGCGGACCGACAGGGTGCCTTCGAGGCACGCGTGGAAGCGGACCGAGGCGCCCTCGAGCAGGGCGAGGCTGACCGTCTCCCCGGTGGCGTCGCGCAGTTCCTCGAGGACCGGCTGGGCGATGCGACGCACGTCGATGCGGCTGATCGCGGCGATGCCGATCTCGTTCAGCGCCGGACCGGCCCGGTAGGCGCCGTTTGGCCGGTCCTGGATGGCGAAACCGCGCTGGCGCAGCGCGGTGAGCAGACGGTGGGCGGTGGAGCGGGCCACGCCGAGCTCGCCCGCCGCGTCGGCGACGCGCAGGCATTGGCGTTCGCCGAGAAGCTCGAGGAGGCGAAGCGCGTTGTCAACCGAGGCGAGGCCTGCCGGCAGCCCGTCGTTCGCCATGGCGGAATGTTAGCAATCTATTCGTTCAGCGGACCCGGGTACGAAACTCCCCCAGCCCGCTGATGCTCGTGTGCAGGTCATCGCCGGTGACGATGGGTCCGACTCCGGGCGGGGCGCCGGTGAACAACACGTCGCCGGGCACCAGAGTCATGCATTGCGACGCGTACGCGACGATGGCCGCCACCGGTGTGATCATGTCACCGGTGTGCACGTGCTGGCGGGTCTCGCCGTTGACGGTGAGGTCGATGGTGAGCGCGCCCGGGTCGGGCACGTCGTCGGCGGTGGTGATCCACGGGCCGAGCGGGCTGAACGTGTCGTAGCTCTTGCGCCGGGAACGGTCGGCCGGGCTGCGCACCGTGATGTCCAGCCCGATCGTGTAGCCGAAGACGTGCTCGAGGGCGACGTCGACCGGGATGTCCTTGCCGCCGCGGCCGATGACGACGACCAGTTCCGACTCGTGGTGGATCTCGTGTCCGGCCGCGACGACGTCCTTGGGCAGCACGATGTCCTCCCCCGGCCCGGCGATCGACGACGGCGCCTTGAGGAAGATGTCGAAGTTCATCATCCAGGGCTCGACGGCGCCGAGCGTCCGTTCCTGCACGCCGTGCATCTCGGCGACGTGGTCGGCATAGTTGCTGGCGGCGGCGATCACCTTGGTCGGGTTGAGGACGGGTGCCCGCAACTGCACCTCGTGCAACGGACGGGACGGACTGTCGGCGAACCGGTCCCGCAACCCCGGGAAGTCCCGGCAGAGGCGGCGCCACCAGCCGGCGGTCAGCGGGTCCTCGTCGTACGGGAACGGCAGCGCGCCGGTGACGTCCCGGATCCGGTCGCCGTCGACGACTCCCAGGCGGTTGCGGTCGAAGATCGCGAGCTTCACAGCGCCTCCCGGCGGAAGATCCCGATGGCGCGCAGGACCGGGCTGTCGTCGATGCTGAACAGGTCGGCGTCCGGCGAGTGGTGCTCGACCGGCACCCAGGACGGCACCACGAACATGTCGCCGGGCTCCCAGTCGAACCGCCGCCCGTCGATGACGGAGTGCCCCCGGCCGCGGTAGACCACGAAGATCTGGTTGCCGGACTGGCGGGCGGCCGGGCCGTCGCCGGACAGGCGGTGCATGTGACAGGCCAGCGTCGGCAGGACACTGGCGCCGGTGCGAGGGTTGGTGTACTCGATCGACACCTGGGCCGCGCCGGTCTCGCCGGCCAGCCGGGCGAGGTGCGCGTCGGCGTCCTCGCGGCGATAGACCAGCAGCGGGGACGGGCGGGGGTCGAGGCGCTCGGCGCGACCGGCGATCGTACGGGGGCCGCTCTCGGCGTACGCATCCTCGGATTGATTGTGTCTTTCCTGGTGGGGCTGGTTGAGGGCGGGGAACTCCTCGAAGAAGACGCCGTCCAGGGCCTCGATCATCGGCAGGTCCAGGCCGTCGAACCAGAACATCGGGCCGTCGCCGGTGTTGGTGTGGTCGTGCCAGGCCCAGCCCGGGGTGAGCACGAGGTCGCCCGGCCGCATGTCGCAGGCGTCGCCGTCGACGGTGGTGAAGACGCCGCGGCCGTCGAGGACGAACCGGATCGCGCCCGGGGTGTGCCGATGGGCCGGCGCCGACTCGTGCGGGCCGAGCGCCTGCAGCGCGCCCCAGAGCGTTCCGGCCGCGTACGGGCGTCCGCCCAGGCCCGGGTTGACCAGGCTCAACACCCGCCGTTCGCCGCCGCGCTCCACCGGCACGAGCTCGATCGCGCGCTCGGCCAGCGGACGCATCACCGAGGCCGGCCACAGCCACGGGACCGCGCGCGGGCGGGGCTGCGGGGTGAGCAGTTGCTCGGTGATGTTCCACAGCGGCGCGAGGTCCGCGCGGGCGAGGTCCGCGTAGAACTCGTCGAGCCGCACCGTCTCCGTCGTCACACGGCCTCCTTCGTTCGGTCACGTTTGAAGGTAGGGAAGTGTTCTTTTTTTCGGAAGGATGTGGCCTTAGTGTTCCTCTATGTCGAACACCTTGCCCGCCACCCGCGAGGTCTCCAGCTCCGTGGACAACGCGTTGTTCCTGCTCCAGCTGGTCGGGGAGCACCGCGTCCTGCGCGTCTCGGAGGCCGCTGACCTGCTCGGCGTCGGCCGCTCCACCGCCCACCGCCTCTTCGCCGCGCTGCGCGACCGGGGCTTCGTCCTGCAGGACCGCCCCAACGGGCCGTACCGGCCCGGGCCCGCGCTCAGCGAGATCGGCCTGGCCGCGATCGGCCGCATCGACATCCGCCGCCTGGCTCAGCCGGTTCTGGAAGAGCTGCGCGACACGACCCAGGAGACGTCAAGCCTGGTGTTGCTGGAGGGACGAACCGTCCGCTTCATCGACTGCGTGGAGAGCCCCCGCTCCGTGCGGGTCGGCTCCCGCACCGGCCTGGTGCTGCCGGCCCACTGCACCGCGTCGGGCAAGGCCATCCTGGCGACCCTCCCACCGGCCGACCTCAAACGGCGCTACGCCGGCCAGCCGCTGACCGCCCGGACGACCGGATCCGTCACCGACTGGCGGTCGATGGAGTTCGAGCTGCAGGAGATCCGGCGCCGCGGGGTGGCCATCAACAGCGAGGAGGCGGAGACCGGCGTGTGCGCGATCGGGGCCGCGGTGGCCGACCAGGTGGGAGCGCCACTGGCCGGGGTGGCAGTGGCGGTCCCCGCGTCCCGGATGACCAACCGCGAGGCGGCCCGGACGATGGCGCCGGCGGTGATCCGAGCGGCCGCCGCGATCGGCGACCTGGTCCGGCAGAACAGCACCGCCGCGGCCGCCTGAGGCCACATGCCACTTCGGTCGGCAGCGGGACGGACGCCGCGGCGTCCCGGCGGCTGTTGTTATTGGTCTCGGCGGGGACTGAATGGGATCCCCGAAGAAATCAATACCAATACTTTCGACCGCCGATCGGACGGCCGACGGCACCCAGGATCCAAAAGACCGCGCCGACAACCAGGAGGATGATGCCAATCGTGTACAGGATCGACACATGCAGGAATATGCCGAGCAACAGGAGAATGACGCCCAGTACCAACATGAATAGCTCCGCTCTCGCTGCTGTGCTTCCTAAGTGGTGACGTTGGGGGTACCCACCGCCGCGGCGCCCCAATCCTGATCTACTCGTCTGCCACATGCGGCGCACAATGGACCCACCTTGAGCAGCCGGTACGTGGGATCGACCACGCCACCGACGGTCTGTCCGGATCGTCGCAGCCTGCCCTCACTTGGTTTCGATATTTGCGAGCGTGCCGCCGTGGTCGGTCAGAGCGGCGGTCACCTTGGCCCACGCCGGGTCGCCGTCGTTGAGGGCGGAGCGGAGATAGGCCCAGGAGACAGCTTGGGTGACGGCGAGCCGGTCGGGATCGTCGTCGTCGCTCTCGGCAAGGTCGTAGCCCATGACGCCGCCGAGGAAATGCTTGGCGCCCGGTAGCGTGACCAGGGCGTCGGCGCCCGGGCTGAGGTGGTAGGGCTCGGCGTGCCAGCTTGCGCCGCGAGTGGTCTCGCGCGGATCGCCGTCCTGGTCGCCATAGACCACCAGGGTGCGGGTTGTCATGTGTGAGAAGTCAGCGGCCAGTTCGGGGAACCGTTGACGGATCGGCGCGCTCAGTCCCTCGGCGGTGCCGGTGGAGGCGAGCAGCACGCCGGCGCTGATTCTCGGCTCACGTAGGTCGATCTCCTCGCCGGTTGCCGGGTCGGTGCCGCGGGCGCCCAGCAGGATGCTGGCGGTATTGCCGCCCGCGGAATGGCCCACGATCGCGACTCGGCTCCAGTCGAGACGCCCGGCGACTATCGGCGCTTGCACCTCGATGGCCTCGGACTGGTCAAGGATTTGTTTGAAGTCGTCAATGCGCGAGCGCCAGAACAGGGACCAGCCGGGCAGGTCCTGGCGCAGGCCGAGACCGTCGCTGCGAGAGCTGAGGTGAGTCGGTTGCACGACTGCGAAACCGCGGGCGGCGTAGAAATCGACCAGTGGCTGGTAGCCGATCCGGGACGGGATGTACCGGGAAGCGCCACCGCCGTGGGAGATCAGCACGATCGGCAACTCGGTGCCCGTCGCCGGGGCGGTGACGCGCAATTTCAGCGGCAGCCCGCGATCAAGAGCAGGCAGTGTGATCGGGTCCATGCTGACGGTCGGCACAGGCGCCGGCACAGGAAGGTCGCGTGCCGCCTGCACGAGGTAGCTGAACACTGGGATCCGGTCGAAGTCGGTCATGTCCATCAGCGTGCACCGCGCCGGGCGCGCTGATGAAGGACCAGCTCCTCCTGGACCAACCTGGTCCTGGATAGCGTGGCTGGGCTTGGGGTACCCGTGGCAGAGTGGGCATCGTGTTGGACCGCGCCGCGCTCGCCGAGTTCCTGCGCCGGCGGCGGGAAGAGCTGCGCCCTGCCGACGTGGGCCTGCCGGAGAGCGCCCGTCGGCGCACCCCCGGCCTCCGACGCGAGGAAGTCGCTGTCATCGCCGGGCTCTCCAGCGACTATTACGCCCGGCTGGAGCAAGGCCGCGGCTCCGATCCGTCCGAGTCAGTCATCGGAGCTCTCGCCCGGGCTCTGCATTGCGCCCCCGACGAGCGTGACCACTTGTTCCGGCTTGCCGGCTTCCCGGTACCCGCGCGCCAGGTCAGCACTGTGCTCGACGCCGGGCTTCGCCAGCTTGCCGAGAGCCTTGACCATCTTCCGGTGTGCGTCTACAACGACTTCGGCGACGTCTTGTTCACCAACGCCCTCGACGATGCGCTCCATGGCCGCGACGCCATGCCGTCGGGTCCCGAGGGCAACCTGTACAGAAGCTGGTTCCTGCACCCCGACCTGCGCGAGCGAGTCGTCGGCACGGACTGGCAGCACCTCTCCGCGGCCCACGTCAGAGATTTGCGGGCAAGCTACGCGCGGCACGACAAAGATCCGGAGATCGGCCGCCTCGTCGCCGAACTTGCCGACCGCAGCCCGGAGTTCCGCGCACTGTGGGACCGCCACGAGGTCGCCGTCCGGCGTACCGATGTGAAGCGTCTCGAACACCCCCAGCTCGGGCTTCTGGAGCTGCGCTGCCAGGTCATGGAGGCCCCTGACAGCGGCGCACGGATGCGGATCTATCTGCCGGTCGAGGGCACCGACGCCGCCGCGAAACTCGATCTCCTGCGGATGATCGGCAATCGCGGCGCGCAGGGCCGGACGGAGGCGGCGGCCGATCTCGGCCTGACTGAACGCGTGCGGCTGACCCACATCTCGCAACAAAGGCGGGCCCGGGCCCGGGCGGTGATCAAGCGGCGGCCGGGCCGGCCGTGAAGCCAGCCGGCGCCCTACCACTCCTCGCGGACCACCGTCGCGCCGGCGGGAGGCGACCGCTGCCCCTCACGGCCGGCCAGAGGATTTGCGTCGCCGCGGATTTGCGTTTGCGTTCGCGCGCGCTCAAAGCCATAGCGTTGCCGCCATGACGACACTGACCTGGATCATCACCGGGGCGTCCCGCGGTTTCGGGCGAGCACTGGCGGAGTCGGCGCTCGCCGCGGGCGACCATGTGGTGGCAGCGGTACGCCGGCCGGACAGCGTGGCCGACCTGGCGGCCAAATACCCCGACGACGTTCTGATCGCGAACTTCGACGCCCGCGACATCGCCTCGGCGGCATCGCTCGTGCGGGCCACCCTCGACCGCTTCGGTCAGCTCGACGTTCTCGTCAACAACGCGGGCCGGGCCGTGGTCGGAGCGGTCGAGGAGGTCAGCGACGCGCAGCTGCGCGAGCTGATGGAGCTGCACCTGTTCGGCCCGGCCGCGCTCGTGCGGGCGGCGCTGCCCGCGATGCGTACCCGGGGCGCCGGGACGATCGTGCAGATGAGCAGCCAGGGCGGGCGGATGTCGTTTCCCGGCGTATCGGCCTACTCCGCGTCGAAGTTCGCCCTCGAAGGCTGGTCCGAGGCCCTGGCCGGGGAGGTCGCACCGTTCGGGATCCGCGTGATGATCGTCGAACCGAGCCGGTTCCGGACCGAATTCAACGCCACCGACGTGCTCGAGTTCACCGAGGCGTCCGAAACCTACCGTGACCTGCTCGCCGCCGTCCGCACGGACATGGCCGGGACCGACGGCCGCCAGGAAGGTGACCCCACGCGGGCGGCCGAGATCATCGTGTCCCTCGCACACGGCGACGAGGTGCCGCTGCGCCTGCCGCTCGGGCGCGAAGCCGTCGAGCGCATCTCGGGGGTGTACCGGCGTGGCCTGGACGAGGTCGAGCGGTGGGCCGAAACCGCCCGCGGCGCCGACTTCGACGGCGTCACGGCGTCGGCCCGGCCGATCTAGGGTTGATGTCATGGCCACCGACGATCTGATGACCAGGGCCCTGGAAACGGTGGGGGACGACGGCCCCCTGTCGGCCGAGGTGATCCACCGCCTCACCGACCTGGCCGACGTCCCCGAGCCGATGACGATCGCAGAGGTCGCCGACCTCCTCGACATCACGCCTCACACGCTGCGCTACTACGAGCGGGCCGGGCTGGTCGAGGTGGCCCGCGACCGCTACGGTCATCGCGTCTACGACGCCGACGCGGTGCGGCGCCTGGTGTTCCTCACCAGGATGCGGCTGTCCGGGATGCCGATGCGCGACCTGCAGCACTACATCTCGCTCGTGGACGCCGGGCAGGACACGGTGCCCGAGCGACTCGACATGCTGCTTGAACATCGCGACATCATCCGTCGCCGGATTCGTGAGCTGACCCTCTCCCTGGCGGCGACCGAGTACAAGATCGCCACGTACGGCGGCTCGACCGGACCCGACGTTGCGGCCCCCGACCAGATCCAAGGCCCCGTCGACGCGGACGCTGACGACCGCGCTGCCCGGTGACCGCGCCAGCCTGATCGTCAGCGGCGGCGTGCCTTCCAGCGGGTACTCGAACCAGCCGTCGGTTGCCTCGTCGTCGGTATCGTCGAGCGCGCCGGTAAGTGCCACCTCATCCAGATCGTCGTACACGTAGCCGATGTAGGCATTGATTTGCCGTAGCAACGGCACGACATGGTCCTCGTTCACCCATCCGCCGACCTACGCGGCGGCGTCAAACGCGCCGCGGTCCGGTGACGGCGGATGAGCCGGCGTCAGCTGCTCCGACTGCGGGTCATAGGAGTCGAGCCCGTACGCGCCGGCCAATGCGGGGATCGCGCTGATGTCTGGCCAGCCGTGAGGCAGGGTCAGCCCGACGAACCGGTCGGCAGCGTAGTGATCTACATGTCGGCGCAGTGTTCACGGCTGGATCAGCGTGCCAGTTGCCTGGTCATACCGCTTCAAGAACACCCCGCTCGGTCGGCCAGGCGAACCGAACGAGGTCGCCCCGTCCACGTCCTGCTCGCCTCGGACGAGGCCGGCTACATCTCCGGGGCGATCATCCCGGTCACCGGCGGCAAACCGGTCCTCTGACGCCCCGCAGCCCGACAGCCGCCCGATGAGGCCGGGCGAGCATGCCGAGCAGCCTCCGGCAGCTGTTTGCCGGGGCCGCGAAGCGGGCACGAAACATCGGTCCGACGCAGGTATCCCATGGTCCGGATGTGAACCGTTGCCCGATCCCGACGATCCGAACATCGACGGCCCGCTCGCTCAGCCGGTCACCGCCGACGGCGACCCGCAGACGCCGGGCCCAACCGCGCCCAGCGTCTCCACCGCCGTCCCGCCACAATGCCCGACCCGAACACGGCTCTACCGCGCGGGCAAACTGCTCGAGGAAGGGTTCCCGGCCGAGCAGATGAGTGAACGCCTGGCGGCCGACCCGGCGGCGGTCGTCTGGCTCGACCTGTACGACCCGGCCCAGGCCGACCTCGGCATAGTCACGCACGAATTCGGGTTGCACCCGCTCGCCGTCGAGGACGCCATCAACGCCCATCAGCGTCCCAAGGTCGACCGCTACCGCACACATCTGTTCGCCAATCTGTATGCCGTCGACGCGAGCCGGGACCCGCACGGGCTGACCACCGGCGAGATCAGCATGTTCATCACGCCCCGCGCGTTGATCACCGTGCGGAAGGACGACTTCGACATCGACGCGCTGATCGCCCGGTGGGACCTCAACACGGACCTGATCACGGCCGACAACCAGATCAGCATTCTGGTGTACGGCCTGCTCGACGCCGTCGTCGACGGGCACTACCAAGCGGTCGAGCAGCTCGACGACGCCATCGACGAGGTACAAACCAACCTGTTCCGGCAGCGCACGGCCATCGACATTCGCCGCCGGGCGTACGAGCTGGGCGCCGACCTGGCGGCACTGCGCCGCGTCGTGGCTCCCATGCAGGAGGTGGTCGGCCGACTGATGCGCACCGACAGTCATCTGGTCGACGCCGAGCTCGGCCCGTACTACCAGGACGTCCACGATCACACGCTGCGCACCAGCGAAACGGTCGACGCGGCCAGCGACCGGGTCGACCGGATCGCCGCCACCCAGCTCAACGAACAAAGCGCCCAGCTCAACGAGATCACCAAGAAGCTGGCAGCCTGGGCCGCCATCATCGCCGTGCCCACCGCGGTCACCGGTTTCTACGGCCAGAACATCCCGTATCCGGGATTCGGCCACCACTCTGGCTTCCTCGCCAGCACCATCGTCATGGTCGTCCTCGCCGGCGGCCTCTTCTTCTATCTACGCCGGAACGGCTGGCTCTGACACCACCGGCCTACTTCAGGCCTTCTTCGGCCCGGGTCTCGATGGTGCTCAGCGTCCGGGCGGTGCCGATCAGCGGGACGTGGCTGAACGCCTGGGGAAAGTTGCTTGCTTGTCGGCGCGAGTTAGTACCGCAGTGTCTGCGAGGGCGACTCGCCGAACCTCTGTCGGTACATGGCCGCGAACCGGCCAAGGTGCAGGAAGCCGTAGCGGTGGGCGATCTCAGCCACGGTCACGTCCGCGGGATCGCCGTACCGGAGCTCGTCCTGGGCGCGACCAAGCCGGACCTCGCGGAGGTAGGTCATCGGTGACATCCCGACGTAGCGCTGGAATCCCTGCTGCAGGGACCGCCGGCTGACCCCCGCGACCTCCGCGAGGTCGGCCACGGTGAACGAGCGTCCGGGCTCTTCACGCATCGCCTCGACGGCCCGGCGCACCGCGCGGGGCGCAGCGGTGAACTGGCGCCGGCTGTCGAGCTGAGTGCGGTATTGGTGGTCGGTGGCCAGAAGCAGCCCGGTGACGAGGCTCTCTTGAAGGCGCCGGCCAATCAGCGGATGTTGAATCAGGCTCGCCTGCTGGGCGATGTCCGCCATGATCAGTTGGACCAAGCGCAGCCAGCTGGATCCCAGCCCGCTGGACATGTCGAGCCGCGGCTCGAGCCGGACCGGCGAGGTGACCGGACGGTCCAGCATGGCCGCGAGAGTGTTCTCCAGAGTGATCTGGTCGACCTTGACCGCGAAGAGCCGGCAGTCGGTCTGCCACCGGTCGAGAATGGTGTCGCCGACAGGTTGAAAACCGCGGCGCTGTTCAGGTCGGCGACCACCGGCTGCGCGCCGCCCTGGTGCCAAACCAGCCGGCCGGCAATCGGGATATCCACGTGGTAAGCGCCGAGCTCCCCGAAGTCGATCCGCACATCGGCACCGAAATTGAGGTCGCCCAGCATCACAGCGCCCGCCGGCATAACGTCGAAGCGGGCTCGCCAGCCCGCCGCAGGCGACAGGACGTCGATGAAATTCGAGTAGAAATGCCGATCCAGGACGGCCCGTGCCTGATCAAGGTCAGAGGTGGTCACGGTGACAGGCTGCACACGCTCAGCATTACCGCTCAGTGACAGATCTACCACCTGAGGTTCTTGTTCCGCCACGTACGTTGGAAGCCACAATCCTCTGCGCGAGGTCACTATCCAGATCGCGCACGATCAGCGGGACGCGCACAACCTTGTGCGTCGCAAGGCTGCCACGTCGTTCATCAGCTCGTCTCCGTCAGATCAACCGGTCGAAGACTTGGAACACGCGCTCCCAATGCTGCGACTGGGGGTTCTTGGCGTCCGGATCGATCACCCGAAGGATCCGGGCGAGTGCGATGCTGAGTCCGCCGACGACGGCCGGCAGGCGCGCCTCGGTCTGCTCACTCAGCGCCCGGTCGAGCGGCGGGTACGTCGCCAGCCGCCCGAGGATCGGCTCCAGTTCGATCTCTTCGTCGAGCTTGCGGAACGCGTGCATGCTTTCCTGCAGTCCCTTGGTGATCGGCAGATCCCAGGGTTCGACGATGTCCCTGGCGTTCGCCCCCGCCGTGGTCTGCCCGATCAGCAGCATGTCGTACAGTTTGCGTTCGACGAAATCGCTGTATCGCTTGAGATCGTTCTTGTCGACGTCGAGTTCCGCGGCGGCCCGGAAGAAACGTTCGAACTTCGCGACACCGAAGACAGGCATGTGTCGTCCCCTTTCAAGGGCCCATTGTCAGTACGACCGGCGATCGGACGGTCCCGCTGCTGATGCGAACCGGTCGCGGCGTCCAGCGCCACAGGACAAGCAGCCAAGCGATGCCGATGATCGAGACGACTTCCAGGCCGCCCCACTCCACGGCGGTGACCGTGCAGGATCGACACGCCCAGGTACGCGAGGACCACCTTCGCGGTGATCCTGAAGTGCTCCGGCCGGGACGCGGCGAACAGCACCCCGCCCAGAATCGCGGTCCACAGGCCATGCCCCACCGGCGCCAGCAAGCCGCGCAACACCTCGGTCTGCACCAGTTGCACCAATGACAACCCGTCGACCGAGAAGAGCGCGGTGAAGGCGTAACCGGCCGACTCGAACGCGGCGAACCCGAAGCCGACGGCCGCGCCGAGGATCATCCCGTCCCGGAGTGTCCTGGCGCGCAGGTGGCGGGTCAGCACCATCAGCGCACCGAGCTTGACCGCCTCTTCAATCAGTCCGACGCCGAAGAACAACCACGGCGACGGGTGCAACAGGAACGACTCGAGCACCGAGGCGCCCAGGACGCCGAGGACGCCGCCGGTGACGAACGTCGAGAAAATCAGCCCGGGGGTTATCTCTCCGGTCTCGCGGCGTTCGAAGGCCCACGCGACGAAGGTCAACGGCACCAGGAAGCTACCGAGCAGCATCGCGGTCGGGATCAGGTTGGCGTTGCCGGACACGAAGATGATCACCACGGCGGCGATCCAGAGGGCGAGCCCGGTCAGGAACATGCGTAGCCACACGCGGCGTACCCGGGTCGTACGGTGGGGGGTGGACACGACCTCAACCACGATCGGGCTCCCATCGTCACACGGGTCGGGAACAGGCGGCGCGCCGCTGCCTGTCGCACAATGTCACCGGTTCCCTGTGGACCCGGTCCTTCAGGAGTACCGCTACCGGCCGCCGACGTCGATTGGCATCATTGCCAATCCCAGGCGCGACCCAGTACCGGAAACTCGATCTACCGCTGCCGGGCGCGCGGCACTACGAGTGCGGGCTTCAAGGGCGTCGCCAACGAGATCGACGGCCTAAGAAGTGTCTCCTCTGCGGCGTGGGTGTTGGCGGCGGATCTGGTTGGTGCGGTCGGTGACGGTGTCGATCTGTGCGGCTAGGTCGGGGTGGTCGGGCAGGTGTTGGTGGGCCGCGGCGAGGAGATCGGGCAGGGCAGTCGCGTCAGGGTCGCCGAGGGCTTGGTGTAGTTGCGCGAGGTCGCTGGTGGCGGCGGCGCCGAGGTCGGTCAGGGCGGTGATCTGGCCGGCGAGCCGGCGCAGGTCGGCGGTGTTGTCGTTGGCCCATTGGGCGACGGCGCGGTGCGTGGCGCGGCGGTCACGCTCGGCTTGGACGCGGTCGTCGCGGGTGTCGGCCGGCTGGTCGGTGGGAGCGGCGGCGCTGCGTAGGTAGCGGCGTTCGGCGGCTTGGCGGCTGGCCACTCCCAGTGCGGGCGCGAGGGCTTGCCAGGAGACTCCGGCGGCGCGGGCGGCGGAGATGAGGACTGGCTCGATGCCGGCCAGTTCGGTCTGGGCCCAGCGCAGCAGTACCAGGGCGTGGAGCAGGTCAGCGCCGCTGACCGCCGGACTGTCGACGGTGGGCTGCTGAACCGCGTGCGCGGTGGCGGCGACCGCGGCGGCAACTTCGGTGAGATCGTGCCTGGCGGGCGGTAGGCCCGCGCTGATGGCGGGGGTGTCGGAGGTGTCGGGCATGCGCCCTCCTTCCAGCGTCATCGTTTTGATGACTAACCACTTGTCATCGGTGCGATGACGTGTTAGAAAGACGGTATCGCGCATTGACTGTCAAGTCGAGACCGCAGGAGGTGGGAACCATGTTGATGCGCAGCGAACCCTTCACCGAGGTCAATCGGATCGCCCAGCAGCTGTTCGGTGTGCCGACGACCGGGACCTGGTCACGGCCGACGGCGATGCCCGCCGACGCGTACCGCAACGGCGACGAGTTCGTGATCGCGTTCGACCTTCCCGGGGTGGATGCCGACGCGATCGACATCGACGTGGAACGCAATGTGCTGACCGTGCGCGCCGAGCGCCGCCCCATCGACCTGGGTGAGCAGGCCACGGTGCAGCTGAGCGAACGCCCGCTGGGCGTGTTCTCCCGGCAGCTGTTCCTCGGCGACGCGCTGGACACCGATCACATCGACGCCGCGTATGACAACGGCGTGCTGGTCGTGCGGATCCCGATCGCCGAGAAGGCCAAGCCCCGCAAGATCGCCGTGGCCGGGCGGGAACACACCGAGCAGAAGGTGATCACCGGCTGACCTGGCGGTTCGCCAGGTCAGCCGGCTCCCCAGCAAGACCGGATGCGGCGGGTGGTGACCGGTATGACCAGTGATCCCGTGGCGCAGGCGGGCACCGCATTGTCCCCCGAGTGGGACCGCGGCTTCGACGAAGCGTTCACCGAACTCATCTGCGGCGACCCCGATCTGGTCCGCGCCGAGTTCGACGCCCTCATCGGCGCCGGCTTCGACGATCCGCCGGAGCCCCCGGCGCCATCCGCCCCATCCGCCGCCCAGCCGGCACCCTCCCATCCGCAACCCGGCGCCTCGCCGCCACCGGCGGCAGTCGACGGCGGCCGCCCACCCGGCACCGCCGGCAACGACGCACGATCGCCGCCCTGACACGCCCGGGCGCGGGACCGACCCAGCGGAGTCCCCGCCCGACGTCGTCAGCTCCCGAACGGCCAGCACCCGTCCCCGAGTCTGATTCCACCTCCCCACCGCGCCTCTTGGGGCCGACACGAGTCCGTCGGCCCCAAGAGGCGAACGAAGGAGAGAGGGTTCGCTCATCTCGTATCGCCTCCCGAAGGTGAGGTGCCGTCACCCCCGGGATCCCGATGATGGGATTGCGCGGCGGAATGTCGCGTCCCCGCGGTCGACCCGCGCCGCGGCCGGCACCATTTCGAGAGGACGTCGACATCGTGACCATCGCCTATCCCCGTCGATCCCGTCAGCTCGCCACCACACCGGGCCGCCGTGGCGGGACGACGTCGCCATCGAGCTCCGCGACAACGAGGTGCGGATAAGCGGCGAGGTGAAGCAACGGGAGCGCACCGGGACGCTGCGGCGTCAGACACGGCGCGTCTGGAGCCGACCGCCATCGTGTCGATTGGACGAAATGCCAGTCGTGCGTCAGGCGGCCGCTTCGGTGAGCTGTCGCGGAATGTACAGTGCCAGATGCAGGGATCGAACGGCGGCGACCGTACGGGTGGGCGCATCGAGTTTCTCACGAATGTGTTCCAGATGTGCGGCCACCGTGCGTTCGGTGATGAAGAGAGCGTGGGCGATGTGTTGATTCGCCTGACCGTCGATGAGGAGTCCCAGTACTTCCAGTTCCCGGTGGGTCAATCCGCGCAGATCCCCCGAGGGAGAGACCAGAATGATGGCGACAAAATGGTTTGGCACCTGCGGCGGACAGGCGATTGCGGTGACCCGCACGTAATCGTCGCTCCCGCGCGGATCCGGACACAGGAAAGCCGTTTGAGTCCGGCGGTGAGTCAATTTCGCGAGAGCGGTGGGGACGATGCGGGAATTCTGGGTGAGCAGTGGATGCGAGGGCATTCCCGGCAACCTGTGCATCGCGCCGCCGCGACCGACCACGCTTCCGGCCCGGGCATCGCCGACCAGCGAGGCCAGCCCCGCGATCGTGGTCATCGGGTCGATGGCCGCCGAGATCATGGGGGCCACTGCGCCGATCACGTCGCGCGCCGCGTCGCTGGGATACGCCGGTGAGTCCGTGTACATCGTCATGAGGCCGAGGTGCCGGCCGTCCGGGGCGACCAGCGGCACGCCCAGGCCCTCTCGGTATCCGGCCGGCCACCAATGCTCGGCCCAGGACGGTATCTCCGCGGCCGGGACCGGGACGTCGCGCAGGCACAGCGGACGGTTCCGCCGGAACAGCCCGAACGCCTCCACCTGCTCATTGAAGCCGCTCGACTCGAGGTAGGCGCGATTCGCCGCGTCGTGCCCGACCGCGGTCAAGGTCCGGTATCCCTGCCGTCCCGTGTCGAAGACACCGGTCCATGCGGCCTCGAACGGTATGACAGTTCTGAGCTGCGGCCACAGCTCGGCCAGCCTAAGGGTCATGTCACTGGTGCCTGCCGTGACACGGTTGATCTCCAGCGCAAGATCTAATGCGCCTGCCGTCGTCGCCGTCATCGTCCTCTCCTCACCGATCGGGTTGGTGAGTCGTCACTTCCGCGGTCCACCACCGGCTCAGGCGATCAATGGCGAACGGAGCCGCCTACCCCGCAGATCGGACAGGGCCCGTTGCCGAACGCGTACGACAACAGCGCGTAGTTAGGGCGCGTATCGGGTGGCCTCGATGTCCGAAACATCTGGGGCCGACGCAGATCGTCGCCGCGAAAATCCATAAATACCCCCTAAATCAATAAATATCCCCCCAATTGACCGAAGGGAGCGCCTCACTTCGGCCGGTCGTCCGCCGGAGCTCTGTAGAGGCCTCCCCCGCGGGGCCGGAACTTAAACCTGCTGCCGCCGGCGAATTCCCGGAACCGCCGCGACCGATAGACATCGGGCTTTTTCCATCGCTGTTCGCGCCTGGTCGGTCCGCTGATTGAGAGATCAAATTTTGGCGGAGTCCACAGAGTTCCAGGCGTTGAATAAAGCCGCGGATGGAGCTAACGTCATGCTTGCTGGGATCTTTCCGGCGGTCGATGATCATTGTATCGGTCGCCTCGCGAGACACATTGTCACCGGACCACGCGCGGTAATGCGCCGCATGTCCTAACCACGTCCAGCTACACCCCGTGGGGGTCCGGTGTCAATTCTTGCTAAATCGATGTCTCGCGTGGATCTCGACGATCTCGACGAGTTGGCGGCCGCCTACGCCGACGCCTGGACGGCCGCGACCGCAGCACGGCGCGGCAGACTCCGCAATGACCTGGTCTGCCGCTGCCTCCCGTTCGCCGGCCGGATGGCGCGTCGCTACGCGGGCCGCGGGGAGCCGCTCGAGGATCTTCAACAGGTGGCCCGGATCGGGCTGATCAACGCGGTCGACCGCTATGACCCCGGCCGCGGCTCGTTTACCGCGTTCGCCGTGGTCACCGTCTGCGGCGAGCTCAAGCGCCATTTCCGGGACAAGACATGGGGTCTGCACGTCTCCCGACGTCTGCAAGGTCTGTGCGTCGACCTGCGGCACGCCACCGTGACGCTGACGAACGCTCTGCAGCGCGAGCCGACCATCGAGGAGCTCGCGCACCATCTGGACGTCAGCGCGGAGCAGATCCGGCAGGCGCGCCTGTGCGGCGCGGCCTACACCCCGGTTCCGCTCAGCAGCTCTACCGGCCACGACGGATCTCTCGAGCTGGATGACGCGCTCGGTGATCCGGACCCGGATCTGGAGATCCTCACCGACAAGCTGGCCGTCACCGAGTTGGTGCACCAGCTGCCACAACGCATCCGGCGCATGCTGGCCCTGCGCTTCTGCGGAAATCTCACGCAGGCGCAGATCGCCGCCGAGTTCAACATCTCGCAGATGCAGGTCTCTCGTCTGCTCGCCCGAGGGCTGATCTGGCTGCGCGCGGCGATGCTCAGCGACGTCCCGCCGCCGTGGACCGCCGGCGAGAACCCGCGCTGTCCGGACGGCATCCGGATCCGGATCGGCCGGTCCAAGGGCGCGGTGACGGTACGGGTCACCGGCGAGGTCGACCGTGCCACCGCCGACCAACTGCGGTTCGGTCTGCACTCCGCGGTGGTGGCCGCCGCCCATGGCCGTCTGGTCATCGACGTTTCCGGCATGCCGCTCGCGGACGGCGCCGCGGTCGCGGTGCTTCGTGAAGCCTACAGAACGGCGGCGCTGGCCCACGTCGAGGTCACCCTGATCGCAGTGCCACCGCACGTCGCTCCGGTCATCGCAACCTTCGGACTGGCATAGCGACGACCGGGTCAGGAGCGGTCGGTTGTCGCCGCCCAGCGGCCGCCGTTCCGCCGGCGTACACGTCGGCCGGCCGGGCCCGGCTGCCGCTCAGCCGGCGTCGGGCAGGCCCACGTCCGCCCGCTTGTCCGCCGAGCCGGTCTCGTCCAACCAGCCGCCCGGATCGGGGTGGTAGCCGTAGGCCGCCGCCCGTACGGTCTCCTCGTCCTCCAGACCCGAGCCGATCGCCCCGCCGACCGTCGCCAGCGAGCTGACGATCCAGGCGAGCGTCAGATAGTCGGGCAACCCGATCCGGCCGTTGACCGACTGCGCGAGCACCGATGGGCGGATCAGCAACAGCGCGGCGACGGCCGTCCCGACGAACAGCACGGCGTAGGACACCGCGGTGGCCAGGCACAGTGTCAGCACCGTACCGATGTTGAAGAGCCGGGCCAGCTCAGGCGGCGTTCCGTTGCCGGGTTTCTCCCACAGATCGTGCGCGACGATGAGCCACGCGATGAGCGAGCCCACGCCGAGCACCATGATCACCGTCAGGCGCAACGGGCTCAGCGCGTTGCTCATCTGCCAGATCGTGTTGGTGGTCAGCGCGAAAGCCGCGGTGCCGAAAGCGGCGACCAGAAGCTTGGACAACCCGAGCAGAGCCCGGCCTGGCCGGTTGGCCCGTACCATGCCGATCACCAGACGCAGGCCGCCGCCGATGCGGGAGGCAACCAGCCCCATCTCGCCGTCGTCGCCCTGGCCGAGGACGCGGTGGATGGCCGCGACTACGCCCACGAGCTGCCGCAACGGCTCCTTTTCCAGCCCCTCGCCGTCCTCGGACGACCCACGGAGCAGTTCCTCGACGAGATCGGGGACCACGGCCCGCACCGCGGTCAGCTGACGGAGGCCGAGCGCGGGCAGCGAGACCACAGCGACGTGGCGACGGGCCGAGGTACGCACCACGATCGGTACGCGCTGGGCATGCAGCGGCAGGTCGGTCAGACAGATCGCGACGTCCCAGACTTCCTGTTCACGGCGGCGCGCCACGTCGTCCAGCAATGCCTCCACTCCGCCGTCTCGGCGCGGTGCGACCGAGCCCCACCCGGTCCGGACCTCCCAGCGCACTTGGTCATCCACCTGCCGGCCGAGCAGATCGGCAAGCTCCTCGGCGAGCCGTTGCGCGACCCACGCCGGATGGTCGGGTGGGGTAGCGATCAGGCCCACCACGATCACCGATGAATCGCCGACAGGTTCCGGGTTGCCGGTCATTGCACTCCTCCCCGGCGCCCCGCCGGACCTTCCGCGCAGACACACCTGTCCCGGCCGTACGCAATCAGGTGGCCGCGCGGGACCGCTGCCGATCTGCGGGATGTCCGAACCTGGCAAGGTGGTCGTGGATCAGACGAACGGCCATGGATCCCTCACCGACTGCGGACGCGACCCGTTTGATCGAGCCGCTACGGACGTCACCCACGGCGACGACGCCGGGACGGCTGGTCTCGAGCATCACCGGCTGCCGCGCGTCGGTACGCACCTGAGCTCCGGTCAGGACGTAACCGCGCTCGTCCAAGGCGACGCTGGACGCCAGCCAGCCGGTGCACGGCTGCGCCCCGATGAAGGGGAACAACACCGTCGTCGGGATCTCCTGCCGCTCACCCGTCCTGGTGTCGCGCACGCCGAGCGCCTGCAGCCGACCTTCGTCGCCGATCAGCTCGGTGATCTCCGTGTTGCGCAACACTTCGACGTTGGGCAGTCGCTCGATCTGGTCGACGAGATACCGGGACATGTCACGGTTCAGATCGTCGTGCAGGATGATCAACCGCACCTGCGCGGCGTGCCGGGCCAGGAAGACCGCGGCCTGCCCGGCCGAGTTGCCGCCGCCGACGACCGAAACCGGCTGCAGCTCGCAGAAGACCGCCTCCATGAAGGTGGCGGCGTAGTACACGCTCGTACCCTCGAACTCCGAGAGGCGTGGCACATCGAGTCTCCGGTACCGCGCGCCGGTGGCGATCACCACCGTCCGGGTCCGCAGCTGTGCCCCGTCGTCGAGGTGCACGATCTGGTCGCTGTCGTGCCATCCGAGGCGTACCGCCTCGGCCGGGACGGTGAGGTCGGCGCCGAACTTCTTCGCCTGCACCGCGGCGCGGTCGGCCAGTTCGGCGCCGGAGATACCGGCCGGGAACCCCAGGTAGTTCTCGATCCGGGAGGATGTACCGGCCTGCCCGCCGATGGCCACCGCGTCGAGGACGACCGTCGCGAGTCCTTCGGAAGCGCCGTACACGGCGGCGGCGAGGCCGGCCGGCCCCGCGCCCACCACGACGACGTCGCACATCGCCTCGTCCTGGCCGGAACGCCGCAGGCCGGCGACCCGGGCCAGCTCCGCGTTCGAGGGGTTGCGCAGCACCCTGTCCCGCCAGATCACCACCGGTGTGTCCGACGCACTGATGGACAGCCGGCGCAGCAGCTCCTCGGCGCCCGGATCCTCCTCCAGATCGATCCAGGTGTGCGGCACCCGGTTGCGGGCGGCGAGTTCTCGCAGGCGACGGCTGTCCGGGCTGTACCGCGAGCCGACGATCTTGATACCGGTGATGCCGCCGATCAGCAGTTCCCGGCGGGCAAGAAAACTGCGCAGGATCAGGTCCCCGAGGTCGGGCTCCTCGCGGACCAGTTCGTGCAGACCGTTCAGGGGCACCGCGAGAACCTCGCCCGGTTCGTGCGCGACCATCGAGACGAAGGATGGCTGGCCGGTGAGCAGGCCGAGTTCGTCGAGAAACCGGTGCGGGCCGTGTACCCGGACCGTCCGGGCTTTCGGGGTGCCATACCCCTCGATCACCGCGACCTCGCCGGCCAGCACGACGAGGAAGTCGCGTTCCCGCTGGCCCTCGGCGACAAGCACGTCACCCCGCTGGACCGGCCGCTTCTCGCCGCGCCGGCTCAGCATTTCGATCTGCTCGCCGGAAAGGCGGGGATAGGCCCCGGCCACGTCCGGTGTCTCGGAGAGCCGCTGCTCGTCCATGTTCATGCTGCGCTCCGCAGGACCTCGTCCACCCAGCTGCGCAGGGCCGAAGCGGGTGCGGCACCGGCCCGGCGGGCCACTACCTTGCCGTCGCGGATCAGGATCAGCGTGGGCACGGCCTGGATCGTGAACCGCTCGGACACCTTCGGCGACTTGTCCACGTCGACCTTGACCAGCTTGACCTTGCCGGCCAGATCGCGGGCCACCTGTTCCAGCGCGGGGCTGACCTGCCGGCACGGGCCGCACCAGGTCGCCCACATGTCCACCAGGACCAGGATGTTCGCCCGCTCGGCCACGTCGCCGAAGTCGTCGTCGCCGGCCTCGGCAATCCAGGGCAGCGGGTGGTGGCAGTTGCCGCACTGCGGGATGCCCTCGGCGGCCGCGGGGACCCGGTTCTTGCGCCCGCAGTTCGGGCACTCGATCACCTTGCTGTCCACGTCACTCCTCCGGGGAGTTCTCGTAGGTGACGGTCAGCTCACCGTCGATCACGTCCACCCGGATCACCGCGCCGTCCCGGGCGTCCCCGGCGAGCAGCGCCCGCCCGATGCGGGTCTCCACCTCACGGGCGATGAAGCGGCGCAGCGGCCGGGCCCCGTACACCGGATCGAATCCCTGGCGGGCGATGAAGCGCTGTGCCTCGTCGGTGACCTCCAGCGTCATCCGCCGCTCGGCCAGCCGCTCGCGCAGCTCGTTGAACATCAGGTCGACAATGCGCTCGATCTCCGGCTGGGTGAGCGGCTTGAACAGCACGATGTCGTCGACGCGATTGAGGAACTCGGGCCGGAAGTGCCGCCGCAGCTCGCCCATGACCAGCTCGCGGCCCTCGGGCTTGATCTCACCGGCGTCGGAGATGCCCTCGAGCAGGTACTGGGAGCCGATGTTCGAGGTCATGATGATCACGGTGTTGCGGAAGTCGACGGTGCGGCCCTGCGCATCGGTGAGACGTCCGTCGTCCAGGACTTGCAGCAGCGTGTTGAACACGTCCGCGTGTGCCTTCTCGATCTCGTCGAAGAGCACCACCGAGTACGGCTTGCGCCGGACCGCCTCGGTGAGCTGCCCGCCCTCTTCGTAGCCGACGTATCCGGGCGGCGCCCCGACCAGCCGGCTCACGGTGTGCCGTTCCTGGTATTCGCTCATGTCGATCCGGACCACGTTGTCCTCGGTGTCGAACAACGCCGCCGCCAGCGTGCGCGCCAGCTCGGTCTTGCCGACTCCGGTGGGGCCGAGGAAGATGAACGACCCGATCGGCCGACGCGGGTTCTTGATGCCCGAGCGGGCGCGGATGATCGCGTCGGTGACCAGCTGCACGGCCTCATCCTGTCCGATCACCCGCTCATGCAGGATCTGGTCCAGGCGCAGCAGCTTCTGGCGTTCGCCCTCGGTCAGCCGGCTGACCGGGATGCCGGTCCACCGGGAGACGATGCCGGCGATCTCGGCCTCGGTGACGACCTCGCGGAGCAGCCGCTTGCCGCTCTGCTTCACGGCGAGCCGCTGCTCCTCGGCCTGCAGGCGGCGTTCCAGCTCGGGTAGCTTGCCGTGCCGCAACTCGGCGGCCAGGTTGAGGTCGTAGTTGCGTTCCGCCTGTTCCGCCTCGTGCCGGATCTGTTCGATCTCCCGACGCAGCTCCTGGACCCTCCTCAGGGCCTGCCGTTCGGCGTCCCATTGGGCGCGCAGCGCGTCCACTTCGGCGCGGAGGTCGGCGAGTTCCTTGCGGAGCTGGTCGAGCCGGGTCAAGCTCGCCGGATCCTCCTCCTTCGACAGAGCTGCTTCCTCGATCTCCAGGCGGGTCAGGCGCCGGGTCAGCTCGTCGAGTTCGGCCGGCATCGAGTCGATCTCGGTACGCAGCATGGCGCACGCCTCGTCGACCAGGTCTATGGCCTTGTCCGGAAGGAACCGGTCGGAGATGTAGCGCCGGCTGAGGACCACCGCCGCGACCAGCGCCGCGTCCTGGATCTTCACGCCGTGGAAGACTTCCAGCCGTTCCCGCAGTCCGCGGAGGATCGAGATGGCGTCCTCCTCCGTCGGCTCCTCGACGAGCACCGGTTGGAAGCGGCGCTCCAACGCCGCGTCCTTCTCGATGTGCTTGCGGTACTCGTCCAGCGTCGTCGCGCCGATCATGTGCAGTTCGCCGCGGGCGAGCATCGGTTTGAGCATGTTGCCGGCGTCCATGGCGCCCTCGGAGCCGCCCCCGGCGCCGACGATCGTGTGCAGCTCGTCGATGAACAACAGGATCCGTCCCTCGGCGGCCTTCACCTCGGACAGCACGGCCTTGAGCCGCTCCTCGAACTCACCGCGGTACTTCGCGCCGGCCACCAGGGAACTCATGTCCAGGGCGAACACGACCTTGTCCCGCAGTCCCTCGGGCACGTCGCCGTTGGTGATCCGCTGGGCCAGGCCCTCCACGATGGCGGTCTTGCCGACGCCCGGTTCACCGATGAGCACCGGGTTGTTCTTCGACTTGCGGGACAGGATCTGGATCGTCCGGCGGATCTCGCTGTCGCGTCCGATCACCGGGTCCATGGTGCCGGCGGCGGCGTCGGCGACCAGGTCGCGGCCGTACTTGGCCAGCGCCTCGTAGGCGACCTCCGGCATCGCCGAGGTCACCCGCTGGTTGCCCCGGATCTTCGTCAGCTCCTGGAGGAAGTTGTCACGGGTGAGCCCCGCGTCGCTCAGCAGCCGGCCGGCGGTGGAGCCCCGCCCCTCCTGAAGCATGGCGATCACCAGGTGCTCGACGGAGACGTACTCGTCCTTGAGCCGTTTCGCCTCGCGCTCGGCGGCATCGAACAGCCGGGACAGCCGCTGGGTGACGAAGACCTGGCCGGGTGCGGCGCCCGGTCCACTGACCCGGGGACGCCGGCCCAGTTCCGCCTCCACCTGTTCCCGTAGCTTGTCCGGGTCGACGCCGGTCGCCGAGAGCAGCCTGGGCACGAGCCCCTCGGGCTGCTCGATCAAAGCGAGCAGCAGGTGCTCGACGTCGATCTCGGTGTGGCCGAACCGCAGCGCCTTGGTCTGGGCGTCGTGCACGGCCTCTTGCGATTTCTGGGTAAGGCGGTTCAGGTCCACGATGTGCCTCCGGTGCGTCGAGAGGTCGTGACACGAAGTTCACGCTCGAGGGCGGCCACGCGGTCGAGGAGGTCGATCACGAGGCCGAGGGCGGCATAGTTGACGCCCAGGCCGGCGCGGAGGCGCTGGACGCGAGCCAGAGCGAGCAGCTGGTCGCGCCCGAACCAGAGGTTTCCGGCGGCGTCGCGTTCGGGGTCGAGGATGCCCAGCGCGACAAGCCGTTGGACCATCTCCGGGTGCACACCGCCGATTTGACAGAACCTGGCCAGGCTCAGCCGGCCGATCATCGGCCCCGGTGTCCGGGTGAGGGGGTAGGTCATGGCCGGCTCCGCGGGTCGAAGGTGGAGACCGCGGCGAGTTGCTCGAACAACCGCCGTTCCTCGTCGGACAGCTTGGGCGGGACCATGATCCTGGCCTCGGCGTACAGGTCACCCGGCCGCCCGCGCGGGTTGGGCAGTCCGCGCCCCTTGAGCCGCAGCCGCCGGCCGCTGGAGGTACCCGGGGGAACCTGGACCTTCGCCTCGCCGCCGGGGGTGTCAACCGCGACGGACGCGCCGAGTGCGGCCTCCCACGGTGCCAACGCCAGGGTGACGGTGATGTCCCGCCCGTTGACCCGATACCGCGGGTGCGGTGCCAGCCGCACCACGAGATAGAGGTCGCCGTCCGTGGCGCCGTCGCCGCCGCGGCCGCCCTGGCCGCTCAACCGGATCCGCTGGCCGTCGGTCACCCCGGCCGGAATCGTCACGTCCAGCGTGCGGCGGCCGTCTGGACCGGACAACGTGATCGTCCGGCGCCCGCCGGTGTACGCCTCCTCGACCGTCAGTTCGATCTCGGCCTCTTGGTCCGCGCCCGGAATCGGGCCGAAGCCACCGCCACCACGGCTGCCGAACATGCCGCCGAACATGGACTCCAGATCGATGTCCTGGAAGCCACCGGACTGGGTGTAGACGTCCTCAGCCGGAGCGCCGCCGCGACGAGCGCGTCTACCGCCGCCTCGGGCGCGACCGGCGCCGGCCCCCGCGCCGGCCCGCGCGCGTGCCCAGGTCTGCGGATCCACGTCCGGCGGCACCTGGCGGAAGTCCGGGCCGAAGGCATCGTACCGGCGCCGCTGGTCCGGATCGGAGAGCACGTCGTACGCCTCGGAGATGTCCTTGAACCGCTCCTCCGCACCCGGATCCTTGTTGACGTCGGGGTGATAGGTCCGGGCGAGTTTGCGATACGCCCGCTGCAGGTCGTCCGCGCTGACGTCCCTGGAGACGCCTAGCGTGTCGTAGAAGTCGCGGGACGGCGCCATCAGGCGCCCTTCGCCACGACCACCGCGGCGGGTCGCAGCGGGCGCTCGTCAGTGCCGTAGCCGGGCCGGACGACCTGCAGGATCGTGCCAGGCGGGGCGTCAGTGGCCGGCAGCACGGCCACCGCCTCGTGCCGGCTCGGGTCGAACGGCTGGTTCAGGTCGATACGCAACGGATAACCGAGGTCGGCGAGGACGGTCAGCGCCTGTTGGCGGACGGCCTCCAACCCGGACACGATCGACGCCGGTTCGGCGTTGGCGTGCTGCAGGGCAAGCTCCAGATTGTCGAGGACGGGCAGCCATCGCGCCGCCACCCGGGCCCGCTCCTCCTCGCGCTCCTGCTGAACCTCCCGCGCCATCCGCTTACGCAGGTTGTCGTAGTCGGCCACTGCCCGCCGGTAGCGTTCGTCCGACTGGGCCACCTGGGCACGCAGCTCGGCGGTCTCGTCACGGACCTGCGGGGCCGCACCGTCGGCGGCCGGCTCCGGCGGGCCGGACGATCCGGCCGCACTGGTCGCCGCCGGCTCCCGTTCCTGATCGGTCATCGTCGGTCATCCGGTCGTGAATTCGGCGTCGATCACGTCGTCGTCATCCTGGCTACCCGACGAGTCACGCCGTGAGGACGAGCCGCCGTCCGCTCCACCGGCCGTCGGACCGCTACCGGCACCGGCGCCGAGGCTCTGATAGACCTGTTGCAGTTCCGAGCTGAGGGAGCGGAGCCGGTCAAGCGGCGCGTCATCCTTGATCGCCTGGCGCGCGTCGTTGACGAGCATGTCGGCGCGGCCCTTCTCATGCACGGGTACCGCGTCGCCCAGCTCGTTCAGCCGTCGTTCCACCTGGTACGCCGCCGAGTCGAGCTCGTTGCGGGCGTCGATCATCTCGCGCAGCCGGGCGTCCTCACCACGATGGCGTTCGGCGTCCTGGACCATCCGGTCGATCTCCCCCTTGTCCAGGTTGGAGCTCTCGCTGATGGTGATGCGCTGCTCGGCGCCGGTGTCCTTGTCCTGGGCCGACACGTTCAGGATCCCGTTCGCGTCGATGTCGTAGGTGACCTCGATCTGTGGCTCACCACGGCGCGCGGGCCGGATGTTCTCCAGCCGGAACCGGCCGAGCACCCGGTTGTCGTCCGCCTTCTCCCGCTCGCCCTGCAGTACCACCACGTCCACGGCGGGCTGGTTGTCGGCTGCGGTGCTGAAGGTCTCCGTACGCCGGGCCGGAATGGTGGTGTTGCGGTCGATGACCTTCGTCATCACGCCGCCCTGGGTCTCGATGCCCAGCGACAGCGGGGTGACGTCGAGCAGCAGGACGTCCTTGACCTCACCTTTGATGATCGCGGCCTGCAACGCGGCGCCGAGCGCGACAACCTCGTCGGGATTGACCGTCATATTCGGGTCCTTGCCGCCGGTGAGCCGGCGGACCAGCTTCTGCACGGCCGGGATCCGGGTCGAGCCGCCGACCAAAATGACCTCGTCGATGTCGTTCGCGGTCACCTTCGCGTCGGACATGGCGCGCTCTACCGGATCCAGGCAGCGCTCGACGAGATCGTTGGTGAGGTCCTCGAACTTCGCACGCGTGATGGTCATGTTGAGGTGCTTGGGGCCGTTGGCGTCGGCCGTGATGAAGGGCAGGTTGGCCGTCGTCTGGCTGACCGACGAGAGCTCCACCTTGGCGCGCTCGGCAGCCTCGAAGAGCCGCTGCAGGGCTTGCGGGTCGCGGCGCAGGTCGATGCCGTCGGTCTTCTGGAACTCGTCGGCCATGTGGTCGACGAGCCGGCGGTCGAAGTCGTCGCCGCCCAGATGAGTGTCGCCGGCGGTGGAGCGGACCTCCACCACGCCGTCACCGACGTCGAGAATGCTGACATCGAAGGTGCCGCCACCAAGGTCGAAGACCAGGACGGTCTCGTGTTGCTTCTTGTCGAGGCCGTACGCCAGCGCCGCCGCCGTCGGCTCGTTGATGATCCGCAGCACCTCGAGGCCGGCGATGCGGCCGGCGTCCTTCGTCGCCTGGCGTTGCGCGTCGTTGAAGTACGCCGGCACGGTGATGACGGCCTCGGTGACACGCTCACCCAGGAACTTCGACGCGTCCTCGACCAGTTTGCGCAGCACCAGGGCGGAGATCTCCTCGGGCGCGTACAGCTTGTCGCGGATCTTGAACCGGACCGCACCGTCGGGGCCGGACACCACGTCGAACGTCACCGCGTTCAGCTCGCTGGACACCTCGTCGAATCGGCGTCCTATGAAACGCTTCGCCGAGTAGATGGTGCCCTTGGGGTTGAGGATCGCCTGACGGCGGGCCAGCTGACCGACCAGTCGCTCGCCCTGCTCCGTGAAGGCCACCACCGACGGGGTGGTCCGTGAACCCTCCGCATTGGCGATGACCGTCGGCTGCCCGCCTTCCACGGTCGCGATCACCGAGTTCGTGGTGCCGAGATCGATGCCGACTGCCTTGGGCATAACGCTCTCCTCCAACATCGCGCATGGGGCTGAGGTATCCACAGGCTGCGACGCCCGGATACACGCGGATCGCGGGCTCCGTTCCCTTGCCTCCAGACCACCAGCAGCCGCCGCGGGTGTCGATTGGCAGATCTGCCAATCCGGCGTGGCTCGAGAGTCCACGCCCCACGGATCGGTAGTCCTGCCAATCGACAATCCCGGGCCGCGTTGGTGGGATCGAGACAGGACGTACCGCTGCGACGTGGGTGAGGGCCGCTCGGATGACGATCATCGAGGAAGCGCCGACCGACGAGTGGCGCTCAGGCCCGATGTCGAATTCGCCGGCTCTCGACCCGGGCCCGGCCGGCGTCCCCGCACCCGGCAAGCAGCTGTTCCATGTCGCGCGGCCGCACCTGCTGTCCCTCCTCGACACCCGGCACGCCCGCCTCACCGTGGTGTCCGCGCCGGCGGGTTGGGGAAAGACGACCCTGCTGGCGTCGTGGACACACCGCCAGCGGGGCCGTGCCGTCTGGGTCGCCGGTGGCAGCGGGGCCGGATTTTGGCACCGGCTGACGACCGCGGTCGCCACCAGGACACCGATTCCGCCCGAGGCGGCCGCCACCGCCGATCGGGACGGCCCGGCCCGGCTCGCCGGAATGCTCAGATACGCGCCGGCGCCCCTGGCCATCGTGGTCGACGACTGCAACGATGTCGCCGGCCCGGACGTGCTGGCAGATCTGGCGCAGATGGTGCGGACCAGCGCCGGGCAGGTGCGTCTGGTGCTGGCCTGCCGTGGGATTCCGGCGCTCCCCCTGCATCGGTGGCAGATGGACCGGCAGCTCGTCACGCTCGGCGAGGACGAACTCGCCTTCTCGGTCGACGAGGCAGCCGGCCTGTTCGCGGGCCAGCAGATGGCGCTGCCCCGTCCGGCCGTCGCGGATCTGCACGCCCGGATGGAGGGCTGGGTCACCGGTCTCCGGCTCGCCGCCACTGCCCTGGCGCACCATGCCGAGCCGGCCCAGGCGCCGCTGGAGACCGGGGCGATCGACCTCATCGCCGACTATCTCGGCGCCGAGGTGCTGGCCCCGCTCGATCCCCAGGTGCGCCGCATGCTGATGGAGGCCTCGGTCGCCGAACGCCTGACCGCCGGACTGCTCAACACGCTCACCGACCGTGTCGACGGCGCCGCCGTCCTGGCCGACCTGCAGCGGCAGGGCGCGTTCATCCGCCGGTCCCCCACCCCCGGCGACTGGTATCGGCTGCATCCGATGCTCAGCCGGGTGTTGTACCGGGAACTCACCCGGCAGGACCACGACCGGGTCGGCCGGGCCCATCGCCGGGCGGCCGACTGGCATCTCATTCAAGGACCACCGGTCGAGGCGCTGCGGCACCTGCTCGCGGCCCGCGAATGGGAGCGGGCGGCCGACGTGCTGCACCGCCATTGGCCGGACATCTTGGTCGGCAGCCGGCGGCTCGACGTGGGGCCCATCGTCACCTCCATGCCCGGGCCCGACGCGCCGGCGCACGTGGTCCTGGCGATGGCGGCGGAGCGGCTCGACGCCGGCGACACCGCCTCCGCCCGGCATCTGCTGCACCTGGCCGAGACCGACCCGGACGAGGGCGAACCCGCGGCGTCCATCATGACGGCCCTCCGGCTGGCCACGGCGAGACTCGACGGTCATCTGCACCGCGTGTGCTCGACGGCTGCCGAGATCCTGGCCGGACCGGCTCCGGAATCCTCCGCGGCGGGCATGCTCCGGCCACTCGCCCTGCTTTCCCTGGGCGCGGCCAAGCTGCACCTCGGACAATCGACCGAGGCGCGCCGGTATCTCGGCGAGGCGCAGACCCTGGCCCGGAGGCGCGACCTCGATCACGTCCAGATCAGCGCCACCAGTTATCTGGCGGCCTCGTATGCGGCACTCGGTCATCTGCACGACGCGGTCCGGACCGCTCGGGAGGCGCTCGAGCTGGGCTCCCGGCTGGGCCTCGGGCAGCTGACCGACCTGAGCTGGAGCAGGCTGGCCCTGGCCGAGGCGCACTTCCAGTGGGACCGGCTCGACGACGCCTGGTGCTGCGCCGACGCGGCCCTGGACAGCTCCGGCGGCGACCGGCTGATCCAGCTCACCGGCACGATCCTGCAGACTCGCATCCGGGTGGCCACCGGCCGGCTGACCGAGGCGCACGACGCGCTGCGGGCCGCGTACCACGAATCCGGCACCGCGGACCTACCGGCACCGGCCCGGCGTGCCCTCACCCTGGCGGAGGCCGAACTGCGGCTCGCGTGCGGCGACCCCGCTGCCGCCCGCCAGTGTCTGACGTCCTGGTCGGACACGGAGCCGTCACCGGCCCAGACCGCGGTCGTCGAGGGATCCGTCCTGCTCGCCGAGGGCCGGCCGGCCGAGGCGAGCACCGTCGTCGCGCCGTGCCTGACCCGTCCCGATGCCGGCAACTCGGTGACCTTCCGGGCCTGGTCGGGTCTCGTCGCCGCGCTGGCCGGAAAGGCAACCGGGCACCGGGATCAGGTCATGCACGGTCTCGGGGTCGCGTTGAAGGTGGCCGACGAGGAAGGGCACCGGCGCTGCTTCACCGCCGGCGGGCACGCGGTGCTGGCCCTGATCGAATCGGTGGCGCCCGCGATGTCCGCGTACCCGCCGGTGGCCGCCGCCCTCACGAGCGCGACCGACCCCTTGGTCGCCGAGGCGTCCGACCCGCACCTGCCGGTGCACCAAAACGCCTGGCCCACCCCGACCAGCACTCTGGTGGAGCCGCTGACCAAGCGGGAACGGACCATCCTGCGGTATCTGCAGGGCACACTGTCGCATGCCGAGATCGCGGCCCTGCTGTACATCTCGGTCAACACGGTGAAGACGCACGTGAAGAACATCTACCGCAAGCTCGGCGCCGATCGGCGCAAGGAGGCGGTCCGGCTGGCGCGCGATCTGCGCCTGCTGTGAGCCCCGTGCACCCGGCAACCACCGGGTCGAGAAGTTTCCACCCGACGCGACGATGTCGCCGGTGGACCACCGGAAGAGGTACGGGGCCGGCCGCGTCCGCGATGCGCTCGCCGACTTCTCCTGAGGTGCCGGCGCGTTTCTACCCTGCCGCGGGTGAGCCGGAGTCATCCGGTCCGGGCCGAGGGTCCGGACAGGCCCTCGCCCGACCGCGGCGCGAGCAGGCCGGCACGGCCAACGAACGAGAGGTCTTGGAGGACCGGCATGGCCAGCACAGTAACCACCCAGACCGATGAGGACATCCAGCGTGAGGTGCTGCGCGAGCTGAAATGGGACGCCGAGGTCGCGCCGAACGAGATCGGCGTGGCCGTGAGGAACGGGGTGACGACGCTGACCGGCGGGGTGGACACGTTCAGCAAGAAGTGGGCCGCCGAACGCGCGGCGCTTCGTGTCCGCGGGGTCAAGGCCGTCGTCAACGACATCGAGGTGCGCCTGTCGCCCAGCCACGAGCAGACCGACGTCGACCTCGCCCAATCCGTCGCCCGGGCGCTCGAGATGGACTCACTCGTACCCGACGACACGGTGAAGGTCTCGGTGTCCGGCGGCTGGGTCACCCTGCGCGGCGACGTGGACTGGGACTACCAGCGGCAGGAGGCGCACCGAGTGGTCCGCACACTCACCGGCGTCAAGGGAGTCAGCAACCTCATCACCGTGCGGCCGCGTACCGGCCCGTCGCCCGCTGAGCTCAGGAAGAAGATCGAGGACGCCCTGGTACGCACAGCCGAGACAGATGCGGAACGGATCCACGTCACCACCCAGGGCAGCAAGGTGATCCTGACCGGGAGCGTACGGTCGTGGCCGGAGCGGCGCGAGGCCGAGCGTGTCGCCTGGTCGGCGCCCGGTGTTACCGAGGTGGAGAACCTGATCACGATCAACTCGTAAACCTTGATCCGTACGTCCGCCGCGGTGCTCGTCCATGACGAACACCGCGGCGCTGTACGTGCCGTTCAGGTCAGACCATCGCCTCGTCCACGTAGCACCAGCGCCAGCTCTCCCCGGGCTCGAACGACTGGACGATCGGATGACCCACGGTGTGCGCGTGCTCCCGCGCGTGCCGCATCGGTGACGAATCGCAGCAGCCGACATGCCCGCAGGTCAGGCACAGCCGCAGGTGCACCCACGGAGTGCCCAGACGCAGGCATTCGGCGCAGCCTTCCGGAGTCTGCGGGACGACCGGCCGGATCATGACGACATGCGGGTCGGAGACAACAGTCATGGCTCAGGTGTCGGCTTCCTTCAGCATTTCCCTGTCGGCGACCGTCAGATGGACGGCACCGTCGTGCACACGATCGATCTCGGCGGCGGCGACGTACGCGTCGGACTTGAGGAAACCCTTGCGGTCGACCTTGATGAAGCCGAGACGCAATAGCCGCTCCCGCAGTTCGCCCCTACCCGCGGTCAGCGCTCGCGTCGTGACATCTGCTCTCCTCGTCTCAGCCCTATCGCAGCAGCTTCTCGACCCGGCGTCGATTGGCAGAACTGCCCACTGGAGGATGCTGTGCCGCCGCACGATGGGTAACGTCGATGTGAAACAAGCTGCCGCGAATGGGGGCCGGGATGTTCGACCTGCCGCCGCATGCCGCCGAGGTCGCCGCGGAGGTGGCCGCGCTCGCGGACCTGCCGGCCGGCCCCGAGGAACGCGCGGATGCGATCCTGGACTCGCTGCGTCAGGTGATTCCGTTCCAGGCTGCCCGTATCGCGTTGCTTGATCCTGAGCTGCGTCAGCACGACCTGTTGAGCTGTCGCGGGTACAACGACCGTATCCGCGCCTACATGACCACCCGGGCGGACCACGACGAGATCGAGTCGCTGGGCCTGCACGGGACTGCGCCGCTACGGGTCCAGGATCTTCCGGTACCCGCCGAGGAGATCCGCAGTTGGATGGAACTGTTCCGACCGGCCGGATTCCGGGAAGGTCTCGGTGTCGGTCTGGTCATCGGTGACGGCCGCCAGGTCGGCCTGCTGGGACTCACCACCGACGATCCGGCACACCCGAGCCCGGCCGCGTGCAACCTGGTGCAACTACTGGCCCCCACCATCGCGTACGCGGTGGACCCGCTCCGCTCGCTCGCGGTGCTGGCCCGGATCGTCCGCGGGATGACCGCGGCGACGGTGCTCACCATGTCCGGCGGGACGCTGCCCCTTCCCGGGCTGCCGACGCATCCGCTGTTGGAGGCGAACTCGGCCGTCCTCCCGGCCGCGGTCACGCACCTCGGCGGGAGACCGGACTACGCCATGTTCCTGGTCCCGTACGATCGGCCGCCGGCCGAAGCCGGACATGTCCGGATCACTCTGTTTGGGTGCAATGGTCGGGCACCTCGTCATCTGCGGGCCGTGGTCGCCGTGAGTGCACCCGGCGACCTGTGCGGGCTGACCGGAACCGAACTGGAGATCCTGGGTGCGCTCGTCGAGGGTGGGACGGCGGCGTCCATCGCGGTTGCCCGGAGCATCTCGTTGAAGATCGTCGAGGATCACCTCGAACGCGTCCGGATCAAGCTCGCCGTTCCGGACCGGATCACGGCCGGCCTGCGCGCCGTGCGGGAGGGGCTCTACGTCCCGACCGAGCTGGCCGCCAATGTCTGAATCCAGTCAGGCGCCGAGCACGATGCCCGTGTCGGCGGACTCGATCACGCGCTGCAGATGCAGGCCGTGCTCGACGTCCAGCGCCGGTGTCACCTGCCGCTCCACCGCGGCGGCGAACTCGGCATACATGGTGCGGTAGGCGGGCGGCCCAACGACGCCGATGCAGTCGAGCGCCGCCGCGCCTCCCGGCCCGAAGATTTCGACACCGGCGCGGAAGATGCTGCTCGGCACGGACGCCGACATGGACGCTTCGCTGCAATGACCGACGAGGTGATCGAGCATGAGGCCGATCCAGCCGTGCCGGTCGCCGTGCGCCTGTACGCCGACGATCGGGCCGAGCGCGGCCTCCAGCAAATCGAGAAGATCCACCCCGTGGTCGCGCAGCACGCCTCGCTCGACCCGCCAGGTGGCAGCGAGGTCGTCGTCCAGGTGATCGTTGGAGAGCACACGGCCCCAGCCGCTCACCGGCCGTACCCGCTTCAATTCGGTGTGCAGGAAACGCCGTACGTCGGCGGCGTACCGCCAGGCGAGCCCGATCTGCGAGACGACGTTCTTCTCCCGTACCACTTTGGCCAGTGCCTCTGCTCCCGCGAGGTCGCCGGCCATCGGCCGCTCCAGCAGAACGCTGCGGCCGCGCTGGACCGCCGTCGCGGCCAGGTCAGGTTGCGCCGCCGGCGGCACCGCGAACGCCACCGCGTCGCAGTTCTCCAACAGGTCGCCGAACTCCCAGAACGCCTGGACACCGTGCCGGTCGGCAAGCCTCCGCACCGGCCCGGGACTCAGCGCCCAGATGCCGGCGAACTCGATGTCCGGAGCCGAGGCCAACGCCGGCGCGTGTACTCGCGCTGCCCGGCGGCCCGCACCCGCGAGCCCCATGGTGATCGTCACGATTCCTTCCTCCCTGCGGCCGATAGGAGTCCCAGCCTCTGGGCCGTGGAGATGAGGCGGGCTCACCTCCGGCGGGGGATTTCGGTCCTCGTGCAGGACAACATCGGCGGCGCCTCAGGCAAACGGCGGCGCCAGATGTCGCTCAACGAGTGGTACGACTGGGTCGCTCGAACCTTATGCGCAGGTAGAAATAGAGCGGAATCGAGCCGATGACCAGGCCAACGGGGATGTTCTGCCAATGCGCGAACCGGGACACACTCGTGTCGGTCGACCCAGTCGACTCCACCAGGTACGCCTCGGGGCGGGCCGGGTCGTATCGGATCGCCAGCGTCTCCGGCTTGGGGCAGCCGTCGTTCGCGCCGCAGACGGTGCTGCCCCGGTACGCGACGCCCGCGACCGAGTAGTAGAAGCGAAAGCTCACCTTCCGGCGGCCGCTGTCGCGGTCATAGACGAGCGCATCGATGCGTACGCCCTGCCGGGTCAGCTGTTTCCGGTGCTCCTGCGCCTGATGGACCTTGACCGCCGAGCCGATCGCCCAGTAGTAGCCAAGCCCGGTCCAGAGGACCAAACCCAGGATGACAACCGCCCAGCCTGCCTTGTCCTTCATCGGCTGATCACGATACGGGACGTCCGCCACCATGATCCGGATCCCGCCACGACAGTGACCAGTTGACCCATCGGGCGATCGTACGAAGTGAGTAGTGTGCAACTCTATTGATGGATTGTTTCCGGCTTTCGTAACGCCTAATTTATGGCGGTGCAGCGCCAACGACCTGACGGTCGAACAATTTCCTAGGACTCACGCCGCCCACCTGCACGGCTTTCGGCCTTGCGCCGTCACCATTCCACGAACTTCGTTGTCATCAGGCAAACGATGGCGGCCACGCATCCGGCACCGAATCGGATCGAAACCAGAGGGAACTAAATGAAGAAGCGGCTGCTCAGTCTCGTCTCAGCGTCAGCCATCGGATTGGGGGCCTGTCTGGCCGCCGCAGCACCGGCTCAGGCCGCCACGCCGCCGATCATGCTCACGATCGTCTACTACAACGCGCCCGGAACCGACACGACTGCGAACGCCAACGTGAACGGCGAGTACTTCGGGTTGAAGAACACGCGCAGCTACGCGCTCAACCTCAAGAACTTCACGGTGCGCGACAAGCAGAACCATGTCTACACCTTCACCACGAGCTTCGTGCTCTACCCCGGCAAGAGTGTCTACGTCCACACCGGCAAGGGCACCAACACGACCGTCCACCGCTACTGGGGCCTGGGCTGGCACGTCTGGAACAACACCGGCGACGCCGCCTACCTGCGCAGCAACTACGGAACGCTGCTCGACTCGTGTTCCTGGGGCAGCACTGGCGCCTACAAGTACTGCTGACGCTTCCGGCAATACCGGGCCAGTGGGCCGAGTTCGCGGACGATGTCGACCGGCCGACCCGCCCGGCCGACGCGTCCGGGCCACCGGCAATGGTGATCCGCGGGTCTTCGCCAGCCAGGCTGATAAGCACACGCGGTCGGGCCGTCAGGCGCCGAAGTAGAGGGATTCGACGACGGGGGTGACCGCCGGCAGGTAGTCGCGCAGGCTGATGCCGCCGGGGATGTCGATGATGTCGATCAGGATGTTGCCGCCGCCCGGGGCGTCGAGGAGGTAGAGCCGGTTGGATCCGCCTTTCGGCAGGAAAATGCCGGTGGGGTGGAACTGTGCGGGGTCACCGGTCTGCAGCAGCGGGACCATGGGCTCCTCGGCGACCGGGCACGTCTTGGTCCAACCCTGAGCGAGCTGGATGTCCAGGAGGAAGCCGGGCCATCCGCCGACGGTCGCCGGACGGGGCGTGGTCGCGGTCACGCCGGGCAGGCGATCGATCCATCGCGCCAGATCCCCGGCGGTACGCCCTACGCCCGGCTCGCCCCTGTCATCGCACTTCTGGGATGCCGCCACCACGTTCGACATGATGGTGATGGCGTTGCCGCCGTAGAAGTCCAGCGCCGGGTCGCCGGGACGCGACAGCAGGAAGTTGTGGGGCAGATCGATGCCGTTCGACCATCCGGGCGGAACCGTGTAGGTGATGGGCGGGCGGAACGTCGCCGTGCGGTAGGTGCCGGCCACCAGGTCGCCACGGCAGGTGCCGAGCTCGGGCTCGCACGCCGCGCTGGCCGACGGGGACGGCTGCGCGGAAGGCGCGGATTGGGCCTTGTCGCCGCTGCCGGATCCACCGTCGCCGGAGTCGCATCCGGCGAGCAGAATGACGGCGGCGGCGACGGCCGCCAGGACGGTTCGCTGCGATGTGCTCATACCCATGCACAGCCACCGCGGCCCGACTGGGTTACGGCCGTGGTAACCCGATCGGCACGCCGCGTCTGTGTCCGGGTGGGGGGTGATTGCGCTGACTTCGATGTCGGAGTACGTCCCGGACGGCGCACTGGCCGCGCCGCGGAGCCGGGCGGACGCCGCGGCGGTGGCGGCCGACTACGCGGCGTTCTACCTGGCAGAGTTCCGGGCGGTCGCCCGGACCGTCTATCTGATCCTGTACGACCGGGAGCACGCCGAGGACGTCACGCAGGACGCCTTCGTGCAGCTCTACCTGTACTGGCCGAAGGTCGCGCGGTACGACGCCCCGCACGCCTGGGTGCGGCGGGTCGCCATTCGCCTGGCGGTTCGGGCGGCACACCGCGATCGGCAACGGCGCGAGCTGACCAGGCTCTCCGCGGACGTACCGGCGACCGCGCCGGCTCCCATGGACATCGACCTGCTCCGGGCCACCGCGGCGTTGCCGGCCAAGCAGCGAGCCGCCGTCGCCCTGCACTACTACGAGGATCGCCCCGTCGCCGAGGTGGCCGATCTGCTGGGCTGCTCCACCACCGCGACCAAGGTGATGTTGCACCGGGCCCGGCAGGCACTCGCCGCCGCGCTCGCCGAGAAGGAGCTGGATGATGTCCCCTGACGCGGATCTGCGCAGCCAGCTGCGGCGGGCACTGAGCGATGCCGCTGAGGCGGTCGATCCGCCGGTCGGCGCCCTGCTCGAGGAGGCCACCGTCCGCGGGCGGCGCAACCTGCGGTATCGCCGCGCCGCGGTTCTGGCGACAATGCTGGCCGTCGCCGCCATCCCGCTCGGCATCGTCGGTCTCCGTGGGGAATCGGGGCCTACCACGGTCGATGCGGTCGCACCGTCGCGGGCGGAGCTGATCGGCACCTGGCAGACGCCGTCGCTCGCCGCCGGCAACTGGGCGGTCACGTACCAGCGGGCCGGCGGGAGCGACGCCGAGGCGCGGGCCTTCCTCGGCCCGCCCATGGACGGCCCGGCGAAGGAATACCGCATCGTGCTTCGCGTAACGCCGACCGAATGGGCGTTGTTCGTCAGCGCGGACGGCCGCGAGCTGGAAGCCGGCTGGCAGGGCGGCTATCGCCTCGACGGACCGCTCATCGAGGTCCGGGCCACCGGCGACGCCTGCGAAGCCACCTACCGGCTGACACTGTCCGATCAGAGCCTGCGCGTCAGCGTGCTGACCGACGACTGCGGCCCCACCGATCTGCTGGCGCAGCGGACAATCTACGAGACCGCCGCGTTCCAGCGCTCCGGCTGACCAGGTGGAAGACACAGATGGGGTACGCAGCGGGGTCTGTTCGACATGCCGGACGACGTCGCGTACATGAAGACGCCCGCGAGCAGATCGACGCAGACCGCTACCCGGCAAGCTGCAACCACCAGCGCCGGCAGCCACCGTAGCGGATCACAACTCACCACACCCCCGCGCGGGCTGCATAACGGCGCGTAGCGATCGGATCGCGGCTGATCCGTGCGTCGGCGGGGGTTTGTACCCGAGCGCAGCTCGGTGCGGCACCGAGCGCAGCTCGGTGCGGCGCCTGGTTGACCAGTCTGATGTGTGAGGATCGCTGACGTGCGATATGACAACGGCGCCGGACCAGTCACCATATCGACCGTCGCGGGAGTGCCCGGTGACTTTGCCGTCGTCTCGCACCTAGTCGTCCGCGGTACGCAAGCCGAAATAGGTTTCGCGCTCGCCCGCGCATCGATCGACGCGTACGGATCGGCGCCGCGCCCGGTGAAGCCGGTACTCGGCCGCGCTCGGAAACGGTGGTTCGAGGCGAACTGGCCCGAGCATCACGAACGCTGCCGGGGAATGGCGGCGGCGTTCGGCGTCGCCGATGACGACCCGTCGCTGTGCGTCGATGAGCTCAACGGACTGCCCCTACCGGGCGGGTGTTCGGCGGTGTGGTGCCCGCCATCGCCGACGGCGCCGGCCACGATCGTGCGCAACTTCGACATTCATATGTCGGTCATCGAAACCGAGCCGGCCGCCCGGGTCGGACAGCACCTTCCCGCCCTGGCCCGACCATATGTGCTCGAGATGCACCCGGACCGCGGACTCTCCTCCGTGGCGATAACCGGGAACAATCTGAGCGGCTGCCTGGAAGGCATCAACGAGGCCGGCCTGTGCGTCGTCGAGCTCGCCGACGGCCAAGGCGACACGATCCGGCCGACGACCGCACCGCAAGCAGGCCTGGACGAGGCTCAGCTACCGAGGTTCCTGCTGGACCGTTGTCACACCGCCGCGCAGGCGCGAGAGGCGCTGCACGGCGCCAAGCACTACACCCGTTACAGCACTTGCCACTTCTTGATCGCTGATGCCTACGGCGACGCATTCATCTGGGAGCGAGAACGCGACAACGTCGAACACATCATCGACGCTCAAACAGCACCGCTGGCCATCACCAACCACCTGCTGGCACAAGCCACCGCGCCCGCACACGACGAACAGGGCAGCACCTATGCCCGACTTCGCCATCTCGCACGACAGTTAGAACACGGTGAGCCGGATATCGAGCGCATGCATACTGCGCTTGACTCGATCCGTGCTGAAGTAGCGACCGATGGCCCGTCCAGCACGCCGACTGCCGTCACCCTCTGGCGTAGCGCGTACCGAATGTCGAAGTCGTCGATGACGGCCCGCTTCCTACTCGGCACCCAACCGAGACGGCGCTACAGCGCACCCTTCACCATCGCTTTGCGATGACACGACTGCACGCCCACTCATCGGCTAAATCCGGGCGCTTGCGGGCTTATCGTCGTGACGCAGGGTTGCAGACCTCGCACGACGACCTTCGACCCGGCGCTCTCGGCCATATCACCCAAGTTCGTTGATCTGACGGGATTTGCCAACTTCACGCCGAAGCGATTCACCCGGACGCGTGAGTACACCCTGGCTTTGGAGGTCTCCACCAGCACCGCTTGTAGGTCAGTGCTGACACCACCCGGACGAGGAGGGCACCCTAGTGTTGGTGGGAGTTGACACCACCCTGGCGGGCGCACAAGCGGAGCTCGTAGTGCAGGCCAAGTGGCGGGAGCACCCCAATCGGGACGCCCCCGAGCACGTCCGCGATCAGGCCGAACTGTGGGCGGGACACGCACGCACCGAACTGGAGTGGGCGAAGAGCCTGAGCAAACGACTGTCTGAGGGCGCCTACACCATGGCCGATGATCCGGGTTCGTGGCGAACGGTCC
>NZ_KB903313.1 GCF_000379645.1 Paractinoplanes globisporus DSM 43857 | reverse complement strand
CCGCCTTGGCAGCATTGGCCTGCGCAGCCTTACCGGCGGCGGCTCGGGTCGCATTCCCACTGGCGGTCGGCGTCGCTTTCGCAACAGCGCCCGACTCTGCCCCACTGGCGGCAGCCGGTGCCGCCTTGCCGATCGCGGCCGGCGCCGCCTTGCCCGTGGCGGCCGGCGCTACCTTGCCCGTGGCGGCCGGCGCTACCTTGCCCGTGGCGGCCGGCGCTACCTTGCCCGTGGCGGCCGGCGCCGCCTTGCCCGTGGCGGCCGGCGCTACCTTGCCCGTGGCGGCCGGCGCTGCCTTGCCCGTGGCGGCCGGCGCCGACCTGCCAGTGGCAGCCGGAGCCGTCTTGCCTGCGACGGCCGATTCCGTCTTGCCTGTGGCAGCCGGTGTTGCCTTGCCAGCAGTTGGTGTCGCCTTGCCCGCGGTGGCCGTCTTGCCGGTTGCCGTCGAGCCCGATTCGTCCGCTGCGACCGAGGGCGATTTGGCCGATGCCGCTTTCGTTACTCCGGTCGCCGATTTCGCTGCCGTCTTGGTGGCCTTGGTGGCTGCGGTGATCTTGGTGGCACGAGCCCGCGTCGTCTTGGCCGGTTTGACCTCCCCCTCGGGCCCGGTCGACTGGTCACTCATGTCCGTCACCGGCTCGGACTCCGCCTTGGCCACGGCCGCCGCTCGTGCCGCCACCGTCTCGGCGGCCCGACGCCACGCGGCCGGCGCCGGTCGACTACCCAGGCCGGGCAGCCTGCCCGCGGTGCCGATCCCCTCCTGCTCCCGGCCAGGATCGGCCGGCTTGCGCACCCCACCGGGAGCAGGCATCGGGCGCTGGGCCAGCGGAAAGTCCGCCGCGACTCCGGTTCGCCCGTTGTTCGCCGCGGCTCCCGCTCGCTCGATGTCCGCCGCGGCTCCCGCTCGCTCGATGTCCGGCACGGCTCCAGCTCGCCCGTTGTCCGGCTCGGCTTCCGCTCGCCCGTTGTCCGCCACGGCTCCCGCTCGCCCGTTGTCCGGCGCGGCTCCCGCTCGCCCGTTGTCCGGCGCGGCTCCCGCTCGCCCGTTGTCCGGCGCGGTGGAGGCATCGGCCGTTCCGGCGATTCGCTCGCCGCGGGCCATGGCGTGCATCAGCGCGGACACATCCGGACCACCGCTCGCGACGCGCACCTGCGGACCATCCGCCGCGGTGCTCCCCGAAGCGGCCGAACTGGGCGCCGCCTCGCGCGGGTCGGTGACAGAGGCGTCCGCCGCTGAAACTTGGGCCGCACTCGCGGTGGGGGTCGCGGCCGCGCTGGGCGTCGGAACCGCGGCCCGGTTCGGCGTCGGGGACGTGGCCGGGTTCGGCGCGGGCGTCGGGGGTGGAGAGCCTGCGGTGGTTCGGCTCGGGCCGGAGGGCTGGGCCGGGGTGAGCGGCCGCGTGTCGGGTGGAGGGCTCGGGTTGGCCGGGTCGGGGGCGGTGCCGGAGGCTCCGACGATGGAGTTCAGCTTGGGAGCGGACACCGGACGGCGGTCGTGGGGACCGGTCCCGGTGTCCGCTCCCGCGGCCTGCCGCGCCCTACTGGCGGTTAGGGGCGGCTCGGCGCCGGCGCTGGCGGTCGTCGCGGAAGTGGACGACACGGCGGGAGTGGCCGGCTGCGAAGGCTGTTCCTGACCGCGGCCGGTCGGCCCGGCGGCGGATGTCGGAGTGGAAGAACGCTCGGGGGTTGACGAAGATTCTTCGCGTTGCACGGTAGTCCCTGCCGACGCCGCAGTCCCAGTGGAGTGACGGAGTTCTGCGTCACCGGGCGCCCGCTCGGCCGCCGCGATCGACGGCCGCCCCAGCCCCAGAACCTTCGGGAACGGGCTCGGCCTCTGCCCCGCCGGCCTGCCGCCCGCTCCCCCGTTTGTCGAGGCCAGGGCTCGCGCCGAGACGGAATCCTCCTCACGGCCCGAGATCGTGCCATTGGCCACGCCGGGCCTCGCGGATGCGTTTGAGTCGCGCTTGTCGACCACGTCGGCCCGCGCGGCGCGGGTGACGGCCGCTGCCGGATCGGCAACGACCGGGGTCGGCCCGGCGGCGGTCGGACTTGAGTTCGCGGCGCGGGCGACGGCCGGATCGGCGGCAACCAGGGTCGGCCCGGCGGCAGTCGGACTTGAGTTCGCGGCGCGGGCGACGGCCGGATCGGCGGCGACCGGGGTCGGCCCGGCGGCAGTCGGAGACTGGCCGGCTGTTGGTGCGGAAGTCAGGGCCTGGGTCGCGGCCGCGCGGGGCTCGGCCGCGGACGGTGCCGGGATCCGCGAGGCGCTGCCGCCCGGCGACGGCTGGCGGCCGACACGGTGGGCGTCGGCACGGGTCAAGCCGGTCGCGGACCAGTCCGTGGCCTTGGGACCGGTGATCACCGAGACGCGCTGGCCGGCCGTGCGCGGGTCGCGCTCCACCGCAGTCTCGCGGTCGGCGGGCAGGTTTGCCGTGATCTCTCGGCCGGTGGGCGAGGAGGCCGGCTCGAGATCCCCCCGGGCGGCCCGGGCATCCGCGGCACCTGCCTCGTAGGCCGCGGCTACGGCCTGGTCTCCGGACGGCAACCGCCGACCATCACCGCCCGGCCCCGGCCGCGCACCGCCGGGTCCGGGGCGCCTGCCGCTCGGCCCGGGGCGCGCACCGCCCGGTCCGGGCCGCGTGCCGCCGGGACCGGCGCCCAGCCTCGGGTCTGCGTTCGGCCGCGGCGACCCCGGCTCGGGCGGTTCCTCGTCGGTGGATGCCTTCTTCAGCGCGGCCTCGGCCAGTCGCGCCGCGGCGGCTGCCTCGGTTTCTCGGGCTCGCTCGGCGGCCGTCTCGGCCACCCACGCGTCCACCGCCGAGGCGCGGAACATCGGGAGGTCGGAAGGCTCCGGCGTGCGTCGCTTTCCGTCCCGGTCGCGGCGGCCGAAGAGCGGGTCGGGCGCGGACGGCAGGTCACCGAGCGGCAGCGACACCGGGCCGCCCGCCGAGGACGGTCGAATGAAGCTGAGCGGCTCGCCCGGCGCCGGTGACCGGTCCGACCCGGCCTCGGCAACCGTCGGCCCGGCACCGCGCCCGGCGCTCGCCGAAGCAGGAGGAGCAGAAGCAGAACCAGTGGCGGTGGCGGCAGCAGACGCAGGAGCGGCGGAGCCAGCGGCGGCCGCGGAGCCAGCGGCGGCAACCGCCGAGGAAGCGGCACCATCCGAAAAAACGGCCAACGACCCGCCCCCGGCCGAGACAGTGGAACCGGGAATCGCCGTAGCCGCCGCATACTCGGCCAGGTCGGGGGCGGCCCGCATCGGCAGGGCCTCCGGCCCGGTGAGCGCGGGACTCCCGGCCGGCGGCCAGGTGAATTGGGGCGCAGGTGGCGGCGGCAGCGCGGCCACCCGCTGGGCGTCGGCCAGCGTGCGCGGGCGATGTGCCCCGGCGGCGCGGGCCGCCGACGCGGCGGCCAGCGGCAGCGGCGCCCCGATCGCGGCCATCAGGTCGGGCACCTGGCTGGGCTCGACGACGTAGACGACCTCGCGACGCCGGGCCGGCCAGGCCAGGACGATCAGCCCGGTCATCACGAGCAGCGTCCCGAGAGTGAGCAGCCCCCACGTGCTGGAGTTGAGCCACCCCGGCCGCAGCTCGGCGTCCGCCGTCAGCTGCATCCCGGGCTTGGCCCCGGGATTCATCAGGACCAGGCTGTACGGCCCGCCGCTGACCTGCCCGGGCGACCACGAAAGCTCCCCGTCGCCGGTACGCAGCCAGAACGGCGCCCGGGCCGGGATCTGCGCGGGAGCCTGCCGGCCGCCGAGGACCGTGGTGGCGACGGGGAGGGTGCCCGTGCCGATGTCGACCTTGTCGATCGTGCTGCGCGGAACGCCGTCCAGGTAGTCGTCGACCGCGGCCGTGGGGGCGATGCCGATGAAGGCGGGCCCGTCCTGGGTGCGGGCCGTGATCCGCAGTTGGGAGTCGCCGATCCGGGTGAAGGGGGCGTCCTCGCGCAGCAGGTGGTCGACGTCCGGGACGACCACGGCATAGCCAGGGGCGACCAGGCGCTGCAGGTCGCCGCCGAACGCGCCGCCCTGGTCGCGATGCTGCAGCGCCGCCCACAGCCCGGCGCCGGCGAGCAGCGCGGGCAGGCCGATGACCAGCAACAGCATTCCGAGGATGGTGCGGAGCACCCGCATCAGCTTCTCCCCCTTCTCAGGCCGTACCACGGAGACCATACAGATCCAAATAATCCCAAAGTGGTCAAATAGCCGCTAAATCGCTGATAGGTATGAGAACGGCCCGACCCCCTGACGGAGGCCGGGCCGTATGTCCTAAAAAATCAGGAAATGTTGGCGGTCATCGTGAGGGTTTGCTCATCGACGTCGCTCGTTCGCGCGGTGAACTTGAACGTCCACTGCCCGGCCTGCGGCAGCGCGATGTCACCGACCGCGTGGAAGTCGGTGATCCGCAGCAGCGGGATCTGAATCGGCTCGATCCCCTTCGCGGGCAGCGCGGCCGTGCCGGTCCACTCGACCACCGTCAGCGGCTTGTTTTCCGGCGTGTACGCGTACAAGTGGATCGAGTTGTTTCCCACCGTGGCCGGGAAGACGTCGACCTGCATGGCCATCGTGCTGCTCGTCAGCGTCTGGGTGACCGTCGAACTGGTCGAGCCCGAGTCGGCCGCCTGCGCCGTGCGGGGCGGCGCGATCTGCACCAGCGCCGCCGTCACCCCGAGCACGACCGCCGTGATCGCCAGCTCGGCCCCGACCACCCTGCGCAGCCCCCGCGGCTTGGTCTCGGCGACCCGCGAGCGCACCAGCCGTCGCGAGTACCAGGCCACGCCCAGCACGCACGCCGCGAGAGCGACCTTCACCAAGATCAAGCGCCCGTACGTGCTGTTGACCAGCCCGTCCAGCGTGGACACCTCGATCAGCGCCTGCACCACGCCGGCCAGGATCAGCGCGGACACGGCCGTCGCCGCCCAGCGTGACCAGATCGGCAGGATCGCGCCCAGCTCGCGCTCGTTCGCCTCGCGCAGCAGGAAGCCGACGAGCATGACGAGCCCGCCCAGCCACACCGACATGGCGGCGAGATGGATCGCGTCGATCACCACCGAGACGCCGGCCACCGGGGACGCCGTCGGGTGGCCGGTCAGCGGCCAGGTGGCGAGCGCGGCCACGCCGAGCACGCCGAGCAGCGCCAGATCGGTTTTCGACTCGCCCTTGCCGCTCAGCAGCGGCCGCAGCAGGAACGCCGCCGCGGCCAGCACCCCGAGCCGCACCAGCATCACCGCGCCGAACGTGCTGCCCAGCACGTCGCGCAGGTCGCCGACGCGCACGTCGCCGAGCCCGGTGCCCAACGTGTACGGCACCTGGAGCCAGATCGCCATCAGGGTGCTGAACGTCACCAGCCCCATGCCCGTCCAGATCACCCGGCCCGGCCCGCGGCGGCTCAGCCGGTGCGGCCAGAGCAGGGCGAGCACCAGCGCCGGGCCCACGAGCAGCACCAGTCCCGCGTACCCCAGGTATTTGCCGACCGGGATGAGCGCGCGGACCACCGGATCGACCTTGGTGTCGTCGACCGCCCCGGTCGGCGGGGTCGACGCGGCGCCCACCGAATAGGTGATGCTGCCCCCGATCGGGTGGCTGTCGGCCGAGATCACCCGGTAGCTCACCAGGTACGTCCCCCGGCCGCCGCCGGCCCGCAGCGGGATCGTGACCGTGTTGCCGTTCACCGTGGGCTCGCCCTGGTCGGCGCGGGAGTTGTCCGGCCCGAGCACCTGGATCTTGCCGTTGACCAGCTGCACCGACTCGCTGAAGGTCAGGGTCACCTTGTTGGGTGCGTCGGGCACGATCGTGCCGTTGCCCGGGTCGGTGGCGACGAGCGCGGCGTGCGCGAACGCCGGCGAGGCCCCGAAGAGCACGCAGAAGAGCCCGATCAACAAACCGGCCGCCCCCGCCAGGGCCCGGCGACGATCAAAGGTCATGCGCGCCATGTTCCTCGATCCGGTCAGAAGTACCCACCGGCGGGTAGTCGCCGATGCGCCCCACATGGTTCCAGAGGGCGCCGACAATTCCGTTTCCCGTACCATGGCCGACCATGACCGAGGGTGAGAACACCACGGAGCTAGCCAAAAAGGCCGGGGCGGGAGACGCCGCCGCCATGGCGGCGTTCGTGCGCGCCACCCAGTCCGAGGTGTGGCGATTCACCGCCGCGCTGATCGATCCGGGTGCCGCCGACGATCTCACGCAGGAAACCTACCTCCGCGCGTTCAAGGCCCTCCCCGGCTTCGAGGGCCGCTCCTCGGCGCGCACCTGGCTCCTCGGCATCGCCCGGCGCGCCTGCGCCGACCATCTCCGCGCCGTCGTCCGCCGCCGGCGGCTCGACGCCCGGCTCGCCGCCGAGGCCAGCACCGAGCTGCCCGTGCCCGACCCGGCGCACCGGCTCGGCACCGCCGACCTGCTCGCCCAGCTCGGCGAGGAGCGCCGCACCGCGTTCGTGCTCACCCAGGTGCTCGGCCTGTCCTACGCCGAGGCGGCCGCGGTCGAGGAGGTCCCGGTCGGCACCATCCGCTCCCGGGTGGCGAGGGCCCGCGACGAGCTGGTCACGGCAATGGCGCAAGCCCAGGCAGTGTGAAGGCAGTTCCCAGACAAAGCACAGCAGACTGAGGGAACCTGCAGAGTGAGGACTTCGACTAACAGGGCGTGACGATGGAAACGAGGCAGTTGTCTGCCCGGATGACGGCTGCCTGGCCGTGGATCTCCACGGTCGCCAGACTCGGCCTCGCCGCGGTCTTCCTGACGGCGGGCCTGCTCAAGGTGAACGATCTGGCCGCCTCGGGCCGCGCGGTGAACGCGTACCGGCTGATGTCGTACGACACGGCCAAGGTTGTCGGCGCCGTCCAGCCGTTCCTGGAGATCGCGCTCGGCCTGCTCCTGCTGATCGGCCTGGCCGTGCGCCTCAGCGCGGGCATCGCCGCCCTGCTCCTGGTGATATTCATCGCCGGGATCGTGTCGGCCTGGGCCCGCGGGCTGCAGATCGACTGCGGCTGCTTCAGCAAGGGCGGCGACCTGGCCGCCGGGCGCACCGCCCAGTACGGCCTGGAGATTCTCCGCGACGTCGGCTTCCTGGTCCTCGCCGGGATCCTGCTGGTCAAGCCCCGCACCCGGTTCTCACTGGACGGGCTTTTGATGGGAGAACGATGAGCAAGGCACAACGGGAGCGGGACCGCGCCGCCGCCCGGCGGATCGTGGAGCAGCAGAAGGCCGCGGCCAAGCGCCGCCGGGTCACGGTCTGGACGTCCGTGGCCGTGGTGGCCGTGCTGGTCATCGCCGGGTTGATCGGCTGGGGTGTCTACGCCAACCAGAACAAGACCGACGCGAGCAGCGTGGCCACGCCGAGCGTCGCGGTCGACGACGGCACCGCGTTCGCCGTCGGCACCGGACCGGTCACGATCGACCTCTACGAGGACTTCATGTGCCCGATCTGCCACCAGTTCGAGACCGACTCCGGCGCCACGCTCAACCAGCTGGTCGCGGACAAGAAGGTGACCGTCCGGTACCACACGGTCGCGATTCTCGACGACGCGTCGAACGGCACGAAGTACTCGACCCGCGCGGCGGGCGCGGCGGCCGAGGCGGCGCAGGAGGGCAAGTTCAAGGAGTACCACGACGTCCTCTACGCCAATCAGCCCGAGGAGAACAGCGACGGCCTCACCGACGCCAAGCTGATCGACCTGGGCAAGTCGGTCGGGCTCGGCGACGCGTTCGCCACTGCCGTGAACAACAAGACGTACGACGCGTGGGTCGCCAAGGTCACTGACACGTTCGCGTCCCGCGGCTTCAACGGCACGCCGACGGTCGTGGTCAACGGCAAGCAGCTGCAGGGTGCGAACGGCGGCGTACCCACGCACGACGACCTCACCAAGGCCGTGGAGGCGGCCGAGGGGTGAGACGCCTCTCCCTCCTCGTGATCGTGGCCGGCGCGTTCCTCGCGCCGGCCACGCCCGCGTTCGCGCACGGCGGCGACGCTCCCGACGCCACGGGTTACCGCACGTCGATCACGGGAATCAGCACGCCCGAGAAGGGTCTGACCGTGCGCACCGTCGAGGCCGGGGGGCGGCTCGAGCTCAGCAACACCACGGGCCACTCGGTCGAGGTCCTCGGCTACTCCGGCGAGCCGTACCTCGACATCCGCCCCGACGGCACCTGGCAGAACGTCAACTCTCCCGCCGCGTACGTCAACGAGACCCTCAATGGCGACAACCCGATGCCCGCCTCCGCCGACCCGACCGCGCCACCCAGCTGGCGCAAGCTCTCGTCGTCGACGACCGTGCGCTGGCACGATCAGCGCACGCACTGGCTGAGCCCGGGCCTGCCACCGGCGGCGGCCACCGATCCCACCAGCACGCACCGGCTGCGGAACTGGACGGTGCCGCTCCGCGTCGAGGTGCGCGTCTTCGAGATCAGGGGCACGCTCGACTGGGTTCCGCCGCCGCGCGCCTGGCTCTGGTGTAGCCTCGCCGCGGCGGTCTTCGTCGCGACATCGGCCCTGCTCAGACGGTGGTCACGCTTGGTGCGGCCGGTCGCGCTCATCGGTGGTTCAATCCCGCTTGCGTACGCCGTGAGCACCGTCCTCGACGGCAATTCCCCCTCCCTCGTGCTCGTGCTGGCCGGACTGCTCGCGATCGCCGCCGCGTTCCGCCATCCGCCGTTCTACCTGGCCCTCTCCGGCGCCTGCCTGGCCCTGTTCGCGGGCGTCACCCAGACGGCCGTGTTCGGGGCGGCGGTCCTGCCCACGGCCGGCCCGGCGTGGCTGTCCCGCGCGCTGGTGGCGACGGCGATCGGGGTGGGCGCCGCGCTGGCGGTTTCGGGTGTTCTGCGCCTGCGGGCGGCGGGTCCGCCGGGACGCCCGGAAGTGTCGGAGGTGCGGACTATGGTCATCGCATGACAGAGACCGCCCGACTCTCCGCCGGCGACGCCGCTCCCGAGTTCTCGCTGCCCACCGACAACGGCGACCGGCTCACGCTCAAAGACCTGCGCGGCCGCAAGGTCGTGCTGTACGCATACCCCGCCGCGATGACCCCCGGCTGCACCACTCAGGCGTGCGACTTCCGCGACTCGCTGGCCTCGCTGCAGGCCGCCGGTTACGAGGTGGTCGGCATCTCCCCCGACGCACCCGCCAAGCTGGCCAAGTTCCGCGAGCGCGACGCCATCACGTTCCCCCTGGTCAGCGACGAGGACAAGTCCGTCCTGACGGCGTACGGCGCCTACGGCGAAAAGAAGAACTACGGCCGCACGATGATGGGCGTGATCCGCTCCACCTTCGTGATCGACGAGAACGGCGTGATCGAGCGCGCCCTCTACAACGTCAAGGCCACCGGCCACGTCGCGAAACTGCGCCGCGACCTGGGAATCGACTGAGACTTTTCCGCAGGTCTGCCCGTCTCCTGCCGATCATTCCAACAAGTCACACCGACCGACAGGTCCGGTCCCCCGTCCCACGGCGGCCGTCATGCGGCATTGACCCGCAAGGCGGCCGCCGTGCCGGACAGCTCAGCGGGGCAGCCCGCCGCGGCCGCCGCCGTCGCGGGACGGCTCTACGCCGGCGACCCGCTCAACGCGAGGCGACCCGCCGCCGCGGGGTGGCCCGCCGCGGCCGCCGTGCGGGACGGCTCAACGCCGACGACCGCGCTCGGCGCGAGGCACGCCGCCGCGCCGCCCGCCGGACGGCTGCGGGCGTCGGCGGCCCGCCGGCACGACCGCCCGGCTACAGCATCGAGGTCATGCCGCCGTCGATGGTCAGCTCGGCGCCGGTCATATTGGGGAACCGGTCGCCGGCCAGGAGCAGGACCAGGTCGGCCACCTCCTCGGGGCGGGTGAAACGGCCGGTGACCATGGCGGCCTTGGCGCCGGCCTCGACGTCGGCCGGATCGATGCCCTGGGCGGCGCCGACGGTCGCGGCCACTCCGCCCTTGCCCAGCCACAGGTCGGTGGCGACCGGGCCGGGCGCGATCGTGTTGACCCGGATGCCTCGCGGGCCGAACTCCTTCGACAGGGACTTCGCGAAGTTGGTCAGCGCGGCCTTCGCGGCCGAGTAGTCGATCACCAGCGGGTCGGCGAGGCGGGCGTTGACCGAGCCCGTGTTGACGATCGACCCACCGCCGCCGGCCAGCATGATCGGCAGGGCGGCCCGGGTGGCGCGGACCGCCGACATCACGTTGAGGTTCCAGGTGGTCGCCCACATCTCGTCGGTGATCTCGAGGAAGCCCTGCGGCCGCGGCGGCGCGATGCCCACGTTGTTGACCAGCACGTCGATCCGCTCGCCGGCCGCCGCCACCAGCCGCGCCGGCCCGGCCGGGTCGGCCAGGTCGACCTCGACGGCGGTCACCCCGTCGAGCTTTTCCAGCTCGGGCGTGAGGCGGCGCGCGCCGGCCACGACCGTTGCCCCCTCGGCCGCGAACCCGCGCACCACCGCCAGCCCGATACCCCGGCTCGCCCCGGTCACCACCACCCGCTTGCCCGCCAGACCCAGGTCCATCGCGCCCCGCCCCTTCGCGTCAGAGATACCTGAACCCTATGGTCGGGCCGTCCCCGCCCGCTTGAGTCATTTGACACTCAAGCGGCGACCGACAGCTCGGGCAGCACGCCGGGAACGGGCAGGATCGTCACGCGATGGGCCGGGACGGGATCGGCGACCCCGCGCACCCGCACCAGCGCCTCGGTCGCCGGCCCGGCCAGGTGACCGGCGCGGGCGTACGCGGCCGGACCGAGCACCAACTCGCCGGGGCCCGCCACCCCGCAGAGCCGCTGGGCCAGGTTGACGGCGCGCCCCCACACGCCGTACGAGGCCGGCTCCCACGAGCGGGTCACCAGCACCTCGCCGCACTCGACGCCGACATGCACGTCGGGGCGGCCGGGCCGGGCGGCGCTCAGCATCGCGCAGGCGGCCGCCGTGGCCCGTTCGGGCTCGTCGCCGTGGCCGCGGCGCAGGCCGAAGACCGCCATGAAGCCGTCGCCGAGCACCTGCTGGATCTCGCCCCCCTGAGCGTGCACGCACGAGACCAGGTCGTCCAGGAGCGGTCGCATGATCCGGTAGACCGCCTCCGGCTCGCTGCTCTCGACGAGCCGGGTGAATCCGCAGATGTCGGCGAAGAGCACGGCCACCCTCCGGCGACGTGGCCCGGCTTGTCCGATGTAGTCGATCATCGTGAACCTTCCCCCCAGTAAGGTTTCCGACAATGAGAGTGACCCTCGTCCGCTCGTAAGGTGTCGTGCGAACACCTAAGATTGGCCGCCCCGCGCCCTTACCCCCGCCGGGAAAGTCGATGTCCGGGTTTGGCCGGGCCTGGCATACTCGCGGCGTGCGGCGGAGACGACTCTCCCCCTTGGTCGGACGGCATGCTGAGCTCGCCGAGGTCAGCGCGGCTTGGGACGACGTCTGCCAGGGCCAGGCCGCCGGCTTCCTGATCTCTGGCGAAGCCGGCGTCGGGAAGACGCGCCTCGTGCAGGAATGCATCGAGCGCGTGCTCTCGCAGGGCGGGCAGATCCTGGCCGGTTCCTCCTTCCGCATCAGCTCCGGCGGGCTGCCGTACGGCCCGATCCTCGACGCCCTGCGCCGACTGCTGCGCGACCGGGACGCCGAGTCCCTCGCCGCCCTGGCCGGCCCCCGGTTCGCGATCCTCGACCAGATGTTCTGGCCGGAGCACCCCGAGGCGTACAAGACCCCCGACGGCGACGCCGGCCTCCGGCAGGCACGGCTGTTCGACCTGTTCCTCGCCCTGCTCGGCCAGCTGGCCGAGGAGGCGCCGGTGCTGCTCGTGGTCGAGGACGTGCATTGGGCCGAGCAGTCCACCCTCGACCTGCTCAGTTTCCTCACGGTGGCGCTGCGCCGCGAGCGGGTTTTGCTGCTGGTGACCTACCGCGACGACGAGCCGGCCGCGGGCCCGCTGCCGGCCGCGCTGGTCGAGCTGCTCCGCGGCGTCTTCATGAGCCACCTGCCGCTGGCCCCGCTCGGCACCGGCGACCTGGGCCTGCTGCTCACCCAGCTGGCCGGGAACCCGCTGCCCACCGTGCTGGTCGAGGAGATCGCCGACCGCTCGGGCGGGAACGCGTTCTTCGCCGAGGAGCTGTTCGAGGCGCGCGGCCTCGGCGGGGAGGTGCCGGCCCGGCTGCGCGACGTGGTGCTGCTGCGCGTCGCCGCCTTCTCCCCCGACGCGCGGTCGGTGCTGCGGATCTGCTCGGTGGTCGGCCGTCGCATCAAATATCCGCTGCTCGCGGTCGTCGCCGAGCTGCCCGAGACCGCGCTGCTCTCGGCCCTGCGCGAGCTGGCCGCCAACCGGGTGCTGCAGGCCGACGCCGGCGACGCGTACCGGTTCCGGCACGCGCTGGCGCAGGAAGCGGTCTACTCCGACCTGCTGCCCGGTGAGCGGGCCCGGCTGCACGCCCGGGTCGCGACCGCTCTCGCCGAGCGCCCGCGGCTCGGTGACCGGCCACGCTCGACCGCGACGGCGGTGGTCGCGCATCACTGGGAGGCGACCGGCGATCTGCCCAAGGCACTGGCCGCCGTGGTCGCCGCCGGCCGGGCCGCCGTCGAGGTGCGCGCGTTCCGCGAGGGACTGACGTACTTCACCCGGGCCCTCGACCTGTGGGACGAGGTGGACGATCCGGCCGCCACCGGGCTGACCCGGCCCGATCTGCTCGCGGCCGCCGCCCGCTGCGCGCACGACGCCGGCGAGCACGAGACCGCCGTGCGGCTGGTGGAGCAGGCGCTGGCCGCGACCCCGCGCGACGACATGGTCGGCCGGGCCCTGCTGCACGAGGCGCTCGGCACGTACATGGACAGAGTCGACGGCGCCCGCGCGCTGCGCGCCTTCACGCAGGCCTATCACCTGCTCGCGACCAGCGACGCGCTCGCCGAGCGGGCCCGGGTCACCGCCGCCCTGGCCAACTCGCTGTCGATCCGCGGGCGCTACCCCGACTCGGCGCCGTTGTGGGAGGAGACGCTGGAGCTCGCCCGGGCGGCCGGCTGCAAGCGCGAGGAGGTGCTCGGCCTCAAGACGTCGGGCTGGCACTTCGCGATGCACGGCGAGCCCGCCACCGGCATCCGGCGGATGCGCGAGGCGCTGGCCGTGGCCCGGGACGAGGACGACATCGAGGCCGTCTGCCTCACGTACAACCATCTGTGCCTGGCGCTCGACTTCATCGGCTGGTCGGCCGACGCGGTGGCCACCGCCGAGGAGGCGCTGCGCTGGAGCGCCGACCTGGGCCTGATGTTCCCGCCGATGATCGACATGCTCGACTCGATCGTCCTCGTGCTCTACCGCACCGGCCGCTGGCGCCAGGCCGAGGAGGTCGCCGACCGGCTGCTGGCCAGCCACCACGCGGCCGCGCGCGCCCTCATGACGTACGTGGTGCTGGCCGAGCTGGCCACCGCGCGCGGCCGCCCCGAGGAGGCCGCCCAGCAGCTCAAACAGGCGCAGGAGCAGCTCAAACACGACGAGGACCCGCTCGACCACGGCCTCGTGCACGCGGCCGCGGCGGCCAACGCGATGTGGCTGGAGGACTACGAGACGGCCCGCTCCGAGGTCGCGGCCGGGCTCGAGATGGTCGGTGCGCACGGCGACGACCAGCAGGCGGTGGCGCTCTGCGTGCTCGGCCTGCGCATCGAGGCCGACGAGGCGGAACGGCGCCGGGCGGGTGGCCGGTCCGGCACCGACGAGGTACGACTCCGGGCCGAGCACCTGCGGGACCGCGCCGCGTCGCTGTGGGAGGGGATGGGCACCCGCCAGCGCTCGTTCCCGGAGGCCGCGGTCGACGCCGCGATGGGCGAGGCCGAGTTCGCGCGGCTGACCGGCGGCGAGCCCAGCGCGGACGTCTGGGGCGAGGTCGCGGCCGGCTGGGACCGGCTGGCCCGCCCGTACCCCGCCGCCTACGCGCGCTGGCGCGAGGCCGAGGAACTGGTCCGCGCCCGCGACCCGCGCGCGGTCGAGGTGCTGCGCGAGGCCGGCGACACCGCGGAGCGGCTCGAGGCGCGCGCCCTGCTGCGCGAGATCACCGCGCTCGCCGACCGGGCCCGGCTCGATCTGGGCGCCGCCGACGCGATCCCGCCCACCGAGCCCGAGCGCCCGTTCCGCCTCACCGACCGCGAGCTGCAGGTGCTGGCGCTGCTCAAGGAGGGCCGGCGCAACCGCGAGATCGCCCGCACCCTGTTCATCAGCGAGAGCACGGCGAGCGTCCACGTGTCGAACATCCTCGGCAAGCTGAACGCGGCGAACCGGGTGGAGGCGGCGGCGATAGCCCACCGGCTGCACCTGGCTTAGGCCTGCCGCGCCCGCCAGAAGGCGGACTCCGGGAACCTCGTCTCCTGGCGGTAGAACCACGCCAGATCATCGAGGTACCTGCGGTAATCGTGGGCGAGCTGCCCGGCGTACGGGGAAATGAAAAAATCGCCGAGAGCGAGGGCCTCACCCAGCGTGATGGCCCCGGTGAGTGCGTCGTGCAGGCCTCGCGAGGAGAGCGGGTCGTGCGCACACGCCGCGTCACCGACGGCGGCCCAGCCACGGCCGGCGCATCGTTCGAGTGACGAGCTGCCCGCCGCCGAGACCCGCAGATCCGGATTTTTCGGGAATGCCGCTCGGGGACCGACGTGAGAGGTGGCTGCCAGCAGCTCCGACCACCGGGCCGGCGCGGTGAGCCGCTCGGCGGCGTCGGTGAAGAGCGAGACGGCGAGGCCGCCGGGGACGCGGGAGGCGTACCACCAGCCCTGCGGCACGGCCTCGACGATGGTCTCCGAGGAGGCGGGCGAGGGATCGTCGACGAGCGCCGCGATGCCGACCAGACGGCTGTCGACCCGCCGCGGCACGCCGAGCAGCCGGGCCAGCGCACCGGCCCGCCCGGTCGCGTCGATCAGGAAATCGGCCTCGAGCGGCGGGGATTCGGCAAAAGAGACAGTCCACCCTGGATCGTTCCATTGCACACCGGTAAGTCGATCGGGCCGCACCGGGCCGGCCGCGGAGCGCAGCATCCGGTTGAAGGTGGGCCGGTCGAGTTGCCACGACGGGCCGCGCGGGTCGAGCAACGCCGGCCGGAACGCCGGCTCGGCCGAGCCCCAGACCGAGAGGAAACCGCCGCACCGCAGGTGGCCACCGGCCTGAAAGGACGGCCACACGCCGAGCTGGCGCAGCGCGGCACCGGCCGCCGCGGGCAGGCCTTCGCCCGGCTCCCAGGTCAAAGCCGGTCGCGGATCGATCGTCGTGACCTCGACACCGTGCGCCGCGAGGGTGATCGCGGCGGCCGAACCGGCCGGGCCGGCGCCGAGAACCACCACCCGGTCAGGTTTCACTTCGCCAGTCTGTCGCGAAACAGGCTGTCATCACCACGACGTTTGCGCAGGGTGTTCGCATGGACGCCGAGTGAAGGGAAGTGCGTGCCATGCTCAGCTGCCGATTCGGGGGCGGCTCCGGGTTCCGCCTGGAGCTGGAGGACAACGAGGACCTGGTGGTGGTCCGGTCGGTACGCCGGGGCGCACGGCACGACGTCTCCCCCCTCTCCTCCCCCAGCCGCACCGCTCAGGACCGCCTGACCCCGCTGTTCGGCTTCCCCGAGGCCGGCGTGGGCGTCTACGCGGCTCCGGTCGGCGACGCGCCGAACATCGCGGTCGTGCTCAACGAGGACCCGGAGGTCGAGTTCGCGGGCCGGGGCCTGCGCGACCAGTTCGGCGCCCCGGTCGTCTACACCGAGAACGTCTTCGTCAAGTTCCGCGACGACCTGTCAGATTCCGAGTGCGCGGCCGTGCTCGCCGAGGCCGGCCTCACCGTCAAGCGGACGGCCGGCTCGGCGCCGAACGCGTACTTCGCGGGCGCGCCCACCGGCATCGGCCGGGAGGTGTTCCCGCTGGCCGAACGCCTGCTCGACCGCGACGACGTGGACCTGTGCCACCCCGAGCTGGTCCGCGAGGTCAGTCGCAAGGGGATGTTCCCGCAGCAGTGGCACCTGGGACCCGCCGTGGTCAAGGGCGTAGAGGTGGTGGCGCACGCGAACGTGGTCGAGGCCTGGGCCGACTCCCGCGGCGACGGGATCGTGCTCTGTGTGATCGACGACGGGATGGACGTCGCGCACCCCGAGTTCGCCTCGCCCGGCAAGCTGGTCGCGCCGCGCTCGGTGAGCCGGCCGCGCGGCGACGACCCGCGTCCCGGCGACGGCGACAACCACGGCACCGCCTGCGCGGGCGTGGCCTGCGCGGACGGCGTCGACAAGGCGTCCGGGGTGGCGCCGGGCGCGCGGTTCATGCCGGTGCGGCTGGTCTCCGGGCTGGGCTCGCAGGACGAGGCCGACGCGTTCGTCTGGGCCACCGACCACGGCGCCGACGTCATCTCGTGCAGCTGGGGGCCGGCCGACGGTAACTGGTGGGACCCGACCGACCCGGTGCACAACCAGGTCGTGCCGCTGCCCGACAACACCCGCCTGGCGATCGAGTACGCGGTCACGCGCGGCCGCGGCGGCAAGGGCTGCGTGATCACCTGGGCGGCCGGCAACGGCGCCGAGAGCGTCGACAACGACGGCTACGCGAGCTACCCGAAGGTGATCGCGGTGGCCGCCTGCAACGACCAGGGGCGGCAGAGCCGGTACAGCGATCACGGCACGGCGATCTGGTGCAGCTTCCCGAGCAACAACGGTTCGCCGTCGCGCACGCCCGGGATCTGGACCACCGACCGGCACGGCCGCGAGGGCTACAACCTGGGCGACGAATCGCTCGGCGACGCCGCGGGTGACTACACCAATTCATTCGGCGGTACGTCGAGCGCCTGCCCCGGCGTGGCCGGTGTGGCGGCGCTCATCCTGGCGGCCAACCCCGGCCTGCGCTGGGACGAGGTCAAGGACCTGCTGCGCGCCTCGGCCGACCGCATCGACGACAATTCCCACGAGTACGACGAGAACGGGCACAGCAACCGCTACGGCTTCGGACGGGTGAACGCGGCCGCGGCCGTACGCCTGGCCGTCTCGAAACTCCCCCTAAGCGTTTCGGTGGCCGGGAACTGAGAGATCTCTCAGTACCCGCGCGACCCCCGGTCGGAAAGTGTGTCGATATGAGCCGGATCGCCTACTGCGCCGTCCATCCCGCCATCGGCGTGGCCCGGGTCGGCGACAGCCCCGACGAGTACTTCCTCGGCCCCGAGGTTCCCGGCGCCGAGGAGTCGCCCGCGTCGTACAAGGACAAGGCCGGGCGGGTCAAACGCCAGGCGGCGAGGTTCCGCATTTTCGCGTACGACGACCGGGACGCCGTGATCGGCGAGCTGACCGCCGACGACGCCGAGATCGCCTGGACCGTCCACCTGGTGAACGGGAAGGGCGCCGCGAAGGCCTTCGCCGGTCCGGGCCGGCGCAACGACTCCGTCGCCGACCGCTCGTCGCTGGTCATCGACCCCGGCCCCCGCACGGTCGCCGGCCGCCAGACCAGCAGCGTCTTCGACACCGGCAGCTTCCTCGGCACCCCGGTGCCGCTGGGTGAGCTGCGCACCGACGACGAGGGACGGCTGATCGTGCTCGGCGGCTTCGGGCGCTCGGCCTCGATCCCCGAGGACCAGCCGCTGCCCAGCTTCGCCGACAACGACGGCTGGCACGACGACACCTCGGACGGCCCGGTCACCGCGACCGTGCGCAAGGACGGCGTTCAGATCGAGGTCCGGCCGGCCTGGGTGGTGGTGGCGCCGCCCGACTTCGCCCCGGGCATCGGCAACCTGGTCACCCTCTTCGACGTGGCCGAGAACGCCGCGGTCGAGCGGGGCCTGCTGCCCGAGCGCAAGGAGATCTCGTTCGAGCGCGACATCGTCCCGATCCTCACCCGCGCCATGGGCTACCAGTGGGTCAACCAGTCCGCGACCCGCGGCCACCGTCGCGCCGTCGACATGGGCAAGGGCGCCGAGCGGATCGGTGACTTCTTCGAGGCCGACCATCTCGCCCTGCTCAAGGACCCGGGCGAGCGCGGCGCGCAGGCCCGGCGGCGGGTCTTCGCGGTGATCCGCCAGCCGCACGAGGACGCCGACGACGCGACGGCCAAGCGGCAGGCGACCGCCGCCTTCATGCCGCAGCTCTCCGGCGACGGCGGCTCGGCCACCCCCGGCCGGCCGCGCACGTGGTTCACCGTCACCCCGCTGCAGTACCGCCGGCTCAGCCAGTGGGCCGACGGCCAGTTCACCGCGGGCACGCCCGAGGAGCCCCTGACCGAGCCGGCTGCCCTCGACCGGGCCGCGCTCGAGGCGTGCGTGGGCGGGCCGTTCTTCCCCGGCATCGAGATGAGCTCGCGCGCCCGCGAGCCCGGCACATATGCCGCGGCCTTCCGGTTCCGGGCCGACCAGCCGCCGGGCTGCATGACCGAGCGGATGGCCGTGCCGTGGCAGGCCGACTTCACCGACTGCCGGCATTTCTGGTGGCCGGCGCAGCGGCCCGACGACGTGATCGTCGACCAGGACTACGCGGCCGTGACCGCGGCGCTGTTCCCCGACGGGAACTCGCCGCTCCGGCCGATCAGCACGACCGCGTTCCCGCGCTGGCGGTGGGACCGCGGCATCGGAGACTCCCTGCCGACCTCGCTGGACGCGGGCCGGCGGGCCGACAGGAGGCACCGCGAGATGGTCAACGAGTGGTCGCAGCTCGGCTTCGTCACGCCGGCCGCGAACGAGACGGGCGTGTTCGTGGAGACCGAGCGGGCGCCGTACGCGGGCCTGCGCGACCGGGATTACTTCCACATCATGCTCAACCTGCACGAATATCCGGACTTCCTGCCGACGGCCTGGAAGCTGGCCCGCGACTACCTCGCGACGGCGGCGGCCTACCAGCACGACCCGATGATCGACACGGACCTGCGCCCGTTCCGGTACGAGGAGCGCGCGTTCGACGCCCGGCTGGACAGCACCTATCAGGACCTCGTCGACCGGGTCGCGCAGTACGACCCGGCGCACGACCGGGCGTTCCGCACCAAGGCCGACGCGATCGACCGGCTGCGGCAGTCCGGCCCGCTCAACCAGACCGACGGCGTCTGGCTGCGCAACGTCGCCACGATCGGGCCGATCAACGACCTCACCGGGTTCCTCACCCAGATCTGGGTCGACGAGGTGGGCGCCGGCAACCCGGCGCAGAACCACGCGAACATCTTCACCCACACGCTCGAGGCGGCCGGCATCACGACCGCGCCGATCACCAGCAAGGAGTACGCGCAGGACCCGTCGCTGCTCGAGTCGTCGTTCACGCTGCCGCTGTTCCAGCTGGTCGTCTCGCAGTTCACCGACCAGTTCCTGCCCGAGCTGCTCGGCATGACGCTGTACTTCGAATGGGAGTCGGTGGAGCTGGCCACCACGGCCCGGCTGCTGGAGAAGTTCGGGCTCGACTCCACGTACTACCGGCTGCACGTGGCGATCGACAACGCCGACGTGGGGCACGGCGCGATCGCCAAGCGCGCGGTGAAGCGCTACCTCTCCGGGTTCGCCGACGACGACGTACGCCAGCAGCAGTGGCAGCGGATCTGGAACGGCTACGTCGCGTTCCGGATCACCGGCACGCTAGGACAGGACCTCGTCGACAAGCTGCTCGCCCCGTCCCGCGCCCGCGACCGCGTCATCGACATGATCGAGGAGAAGAAGCGGTACGGCGCCCTCAACCACGGCGCGGCCGGCGACGGTATGAACAACAACCTGTTCGACAACCCGTCCCAGCTGCTCGACCTGTTGCAGAAGAGCGGGCAGATCGTCCCCGGCGACCCGGACAAGAGCCCGTTCATGCAGCAGATGAAGTTCGAAGGCCGGATGTACAAGGTCTTCACCGCCGACGAGCAGGATGCCTGGGCCGACTGGATCCGCAGCCTGGCCCAGCCTGCCGCGGCCGACCGCCCGGCGCCGAGCCCGTTCGCGGCCGCCGCCAAGCCGACCGCCCCGGCCGAGCAGCCGCCGGCGCCGGTCGGGGAGGTTCCGCACCTGACCTACTCGTCCTCGGCCGAGGAGGTGAGCAAGCATCCCCGCGGCACCCTGCTCGGCCACGGCGCGGCCCACTGAGCCAGCGGTCGTCACCGGACCGATCAGGGACGAAGGAGATCCCGCGCCTCGGCGGCAAGCTCCGGCATACCCGCCTCGGCGGCGCGGGTAGCCGCCTCCTCGGCCGCCGCCAACGCTTGATCGGCCAGCCCCAGGGTCCGGGCACAGCGGGCCATGGCCAGAAGAGCAGTCACCAGCGGGCGATCTGACTCGCCGGGCATGGCTCGCAAGATCTGGGTCCCGTGGTCGAGGAAGGTCAGCGCCTCGTCCTCGCGATGCATTTTCTCCAGGGTCAGCCCGATTTGAAGGTATTCGAGTCCGGCGCCTCGCACCGCCGGGACTGTCCACCGCGGATCCTCCGCGCATGCCGTGAAGTGCTCGGCCGCTTGCCCGTGCAGCGCCAGGGCTCGCTCCTGGTCGCCGGCGGCGCCGTGGGCGATCGCGAGGTTGCCGGTGGTCCGCGCGACGCCGAGGCGATCACCGGAGCGGACATCGAACTCGAGGACGCGTTCGAACTCCGAGACTGCCCGATCATGGAGGCCGGCCTCCTGGAAAATGATCGCGAGCTGCTGGCGCATGTCCGTCTCGTGCTCGTCGCCGAGGCCGCGCTCTCGGATCAGCGTGAGAGCCGCCTGGCAGCGGTCGTGGGCGTCGTCCAGCACTCCCAGCTGGACGAGGCGGGTGGTCCACTGCTGCAGGATGCCGAGTTGCCGGGTGTGGTCCCGCCGCAGGGAAGAGATCATCTCCAGCAGGTCGAGCAGAAGCAGTTCGACCTTGATGTCGGCCGGCGCGAACACGTTCTCGGCGACCCGCTCCGGGTCGAACAGGTCCCGCGTATCCGAGCCGCCGGCCAACCGGGTCCCGGGCCCGGGCGAATCCAGGACCAGGCGTTCCAACTCGTCGAGCGCGAGGCGATCGAAGAGGCCGAGGTTGTCGCGGGCCCATTGCCGCAGCACCTCGGGACTCTGGTGGTGCCGGCGGATGGCGGCGAGAACGGTTTCGCTAGTCATCGGCGTACCGGATCTGGAGGAGACGGCCGGTCGCCGACCGCAGCACCCCGATTGCCTGGGTGTAGCTCGGCCAGTTCGCGTCTTCGCAGGAGTACAGGACGTTGAGCGCATGGAATTTGGCCGCTTCCGGGCGTCCGGCAAGCTCCGCCACCCGTGCCCGGCCGTGCTCGGCGTTCCCGAAAGGGAGCGCGGATCGCCGCAGCAGCGACATGAGTGCCGCATCTCCGTAGTGACGGTCGGCGGCGTCCAGCTCGCCCAGTTGTTCCTCGGCCATGCCGAGCCCGGTGAGTGAGGTTGCCTGGCGGGCGAACAGCCCCAGACGCTCGGCCAGCTCAACCCCTTCCGCGTATGCGGTGCGGGCCGCGGCCCAGTCGCGGAGGCGCAGCAGACTCAGCCCACGACGTTGCAGGGCCAGCTGGAGTGCCGCCGGATCGGCCAGCACCCGGCTCCAGCGCACGGCATCCGCCTGCGCCGCCGCGGCCTCCGCCACCCGGCCCAGCTGAAGCTGGACGTCGCCGGTCACCGACGCCGACCGGGCCATCTGCCGGAGATCGCCGTGCACGCGGGCCAGATCGAGCGCCTCCCCGGCCACCCGCAACGCGTCGACCAGGTCGTCCAGCCGCTCGAATGGCATCTGTTCGGCGATGTCGTTCAGCAGTTCCGCGCGGGTCGCGGAGTCGTCCACGGCCAGCAGTTCCTCGTCGGCGAGCTGGTAGTACCGCAGTGCCAACCGGGCGCGCTCCGGATCCTGCCCGAGATAGCGTGCCCGCGTGAGGTAGCTGAGCCCCAGCATCCGGCGGTCGCCCAGGCGCTTGAAGAGCGACTCGGCGTTGTCGATGCGGATCAGCACGTCGCCGGAGATCTGACTGGCGGGCGTGCGCTCGAAGGCGTGCAGTCGTTCGTAGGCGTGGGCCACGTAGTAGGACGCGAGAGCCAGGTCACGTGGCTCCATCGCGTCGGCGGCCTGCCGATAGAACACCCGCATGATTTCCAGGGCGTCGTCCCACAGCCCGCTGTACAGGCAAAGCCGGCCAAGCCCGAACCGCCGGTCGCGATCGCTGAGGCCTTCGGCCCAGCCCCGGAGGCCCGTGACCAGCGACGGGCCGTCACCCTCCGGCGGTGATGCCGGCTCGGAGAAGGCCACCCCAGCGCGAGCGCCCCATTCGACGAGGAAGTCGGGAAGGTCGCCGCGGGTGACGACGGCGCGATCGCCGTACAGCTCCAGGAGTGAGGTGAGCACCCCGTCGGATTCTCCGTGCCGAAGGTTCCACGTGAAGCCGGGCGCCCCCTGGTGTGCCTGCTCCAGCATGAGGTAGTCAGCGTTGACCGCGAAGTCCTGCCCGCTGTAACCGAGGAACAGCATGTGGTACGTGGCGAGCAGCCGGCCGACGCGATCGGCCTTCACGACGTCGAGGCCGCGAACGATGCCGGTGAGGTCGGCGACGAGCGTGTCGGGACGCTCGATGGTCCCGTGCAGTTTGTAGAGCGTGAGACGGTCGTCCGGCCCGGCCGGCGCGGCGAAGTCCGCATGCGTGACGATCACCCGCACAGGGACGCCGATCTCCTCGCACGCGATCTCGATCAGGCAGTCGAAATTGGTTGTCAGCACGTGACGCAGGCCGCCGTCGCGCGCCAGCCGGGCGATCATCCGGTGAGTGGTGTTCGGCACCTTGGAGTCAAGGACGCTGAGGCCGCCCAGCGCCTGCTCGCCGAGCACCTCGAGCAGAATCTGCATGATGACGTCGGGGCGCAGACCGGCGTCGAGGAGATGCTGGAGATGCGCCGCGGAATCGTCGTCGGAGAGAGCGGTCGCGATGCCCTCGGCCAGTTCCCGCCAGCTCGGCAACCGGCTCGGCGGAGCCATCGAGATACCGGCTCCGCAGAAGAACGCCAACTCGCCGGCACGCAGCTTGCCCGCGAGAAATTCGAGGTGTTCCGCGGCGACGGAGTCCTCCGTCGAATCCGTCACGGTACGTGAGTCTATGAGCGCCGACCATTACCGTCCATCACGGGATAGCGTGGGCCAGTCGGCTTGCCAGGGCCCGCGGGGAGGCGTCCAGATGCGGATCACGTCGCTTCACACGTACCCGGTCAAGGGGTGTCACCGGATCGACCACGACGTGGCGCGCGTGGAGCCGTGGGGTCTCGCCGGCGATCGCCGGTGGCTGATGGTCGACGCCGACGGTGTCGGCATCACCCAGCGGATCACGCCCCGCCTCACCCAGCTGCGGGTCCGGCCGCGCCCGGGCGGGTTGGAGCTGGCCGCCCCCGGCATGCCCGATCTCTCGGTCGACGAGCCGGCCGACGGGCCGAAGGAGTTCGTGCGCGTCTTCAGCAGCCATCTCGCCACCCCCGGCCGGATCGCCGAGACCGCCTGGACCAGCGAGTTCCTCGGCCGGCCGGCGAAACTCGTCTGGCAGGCCGACGCGGGCTCGCGGGCCGTCGGCGGACGGGAGGCCGAGGGCGAGCCGGTCAGCTTCGCCGACGGGTACCCGATGCTGCTCGCGAACAAGGCGTCACTCTCCGCGCTCAACGACTGGCTGGTCGAGGCCGGCGAGGAGGCCGTGCCGATGACCCGGTTCCGGCCGAATCTGGTCATCGGCGGCGCGCCCGCCTGGGCCGAGGACGACTGGTCCGACCGCGAGGTCCGGCTGCGCGCGGGCGACGTGCTGCTGCGCGCCGGGCCGGGCTGCCCGCGCTGCCTGGTCACCACGATTGACCAGGAGAGCGGCGAGAAGGGCAAGGAGCCGCTGCGGATTCTCGGCCGGTACCGCAACATCGGCGGCGGGCTGCTCTTCGCGATCAACCTGATTCCCGCGTCGGGCGGGTCACTGCGTGTGGGTGACGAGGTGACTGTCCTCGACTGATCGGGTGAACCGTGTCGCATGTGCCTTAGGTCTGTCTTAGGAAGGTTGCCCGGCGCGACGACGCCGCGAAGGATCCCTCACCGTGACCGGATCCCGCCGCCTGCTCTCGCCCCGCTGGCTCGCCGCCGGCGGTGCCGTGGCCCTCGCCGCGGTACTGGGCGTCGCGCTGCTGCTGCAGAACTCCGGCTCGGCCTGCGCGGCGCCGCCGTCCACCTCGGCGAAGTCGGGCAAGGCCACCTTCTACGACCTGGCCGGCGGGACCGGGAACTGCTCGTTCCCCTCCTCCCCGGCCGACGACCTGTTCGTCGCGCTCGGTCCCGACCAGTACTCGGCCGGCGCGGCCTGCGGCACGTACCTCGACGTCACCGGGCCGAAGGGCAAGGTGCGGGTCAAGGTCACCGACTCCTGCCCGGAGTGCGCGGCGGGTCATCTCGACCTGAGCCGCACCGCGTTCAAGAAGATCGGCAACGAGGTCGACGGGATCATCCCGATCACCTACAAGACCGTCACCGGCGTCACCACCCCCGGCCCGATCAGCGTGCGGGTCAAGGAGGGCTCCTCGCAGTACTGGCTGGCCGTGCTCATCGACAACCACGGCAACCAGCTCAGATCGGTCACGGTCAACGGCAAGTCGACCCACCGCGAGGACTACAACTACTGGGTCATCGACGGCGGCGCGGGCAAGGGACCATTCACGATCAAAATCCTTGACGTGTACGGCCACAGCACCGTCGCCACCGGAGTCAAGCTCGCACCCGGAGTGACGCAGAAGACGTCCGCGCGCCTGGTCGGCGGCGGCACCACGAAGTCGTCCTCGTCGCCCAAGCCGGCCAAGAAGAAGGCCGCTGCCTCGCCCTCCGCCTCGTCGGCCGCTCCCACGACGTCCTCGGCCGCCCCGGTGCCCGAGTCGACCGAGCTCGCCGGCCCGGCCACCGAGGTCGCGCTGCCGCCCGCCGAACAGGCGGTCGACCTGGCCGCCGGCGCGGCCCACGCCTGCGGCTGACCCTTCCCTCAAACCTCCGCGCCCCACCTCCCCGCCGCGTGCCGGGCCCCACCCGGCCGCGCGCGGACCGCCGCCGCCGGCGGCGACGCCGTCACCCCCAGGGCGTCGCCGTCGGCGGCCCGCGGTTTCAGTGGTAAATATCCATCCACATGTAGATCTCGTCGCGGTCATCCCCGGGCGTCAGCCGCAGGGCGCCCGGGAGGCGTCCCACCTCGCGATAGCCGAGCTTGGCGTAGAAGTTCTCGATGCCCGCGCCGCCCCGCACGGTCACCTGCAGCCCGGCGAGCCCCAGCTTGCGGCCGAAAGCCTCGGCCTCGCGCATCAGCGCCGCACCGAGCCCGCGGCCCTGCTCGCCCGGCCGCACCATGACCCGTTTCAGGACCCGCCAGTGATCCTTCAGCTTGAACCGGTTGTCCACCACGAACAGCAGCGCCACCACCTCGTCGCCGTCCACGCCGAGGATCAGCCGGTCGAGGCCGGACGCGACGCCGTCGAACGTCGCCTCGGCCACCGGCCACACCTCGGCCGCGCTCACCGGCGCCACGAACCCCACGGCCCCGCCGGCGTTGGTCACCTCCACCCACAGCTCCACGATCCGCGCGCGCAGGTCATCGGTCAGATCCGGATCCACCACGAACTCGACAGACATGCCGCCATCATCCCTATCGCCCGCCGGTGACCTGCCTCACCACCCAGGGCCCGACCCCTGGCCGCACACTGGCCCCGGCCCGGGGCCAGGGAAACCTACCGGTGCGGTGCGGGGGTCGCGGCGGCCAGGCTGGTGCCACGGAGAAGTCGCCGGGGCGTAGGAGGGGGCGACGTGAACGAACTGCTGGGGCTGGCGATCGAGGGACACGGGGGGATGCGGCGGTGGCGGGAGATCTCGCGCCTCCGCGCCGTGCTCTCGATCACCGGCGAGATCTGGAAGGAGCACCGCAAGGACGGTCTGCTCGACAACGTGACGATCGAGGCGGAGACCCGCGACCAGCGACTCACGATCGCGCCGTTCCCGGGGGCCGGGCGGTACGCGACCTGGGAGCCGCACCGGCGGACCATCGAGACCGCCGAGGGCGTGCCGATCGCCGAGCGCCGGGACGTGCCGGCCGCGCCGGCCTGGGACGACCTGGACGTCGCCTACCTCGCGGCCGAGGCGTGCTGGACGTCCTTCACGGCGCCGTTCCTCTTCGCCCGCCCCGACTTCACGACGGCGGAGCTCGGGCCGTGGGTCGAGGACGGGCAGATCTGGCAGCGCCTGCGGGTCACCTACCCGGCCTGTGTCGCGACGCACGGCCGCGAGCAGGTCTGCTACTTCGACGGCTCCGGCTTCCTGTGCCGGGTCGACTTCACGGCCGACATCCTCGGCGGCGCCCGGTTCGCGCAGTACCCCACGGACTACTGCGAGTTCGACGGCATCCTGGTCCCGACGCGACGGCTCACGTTCGTACGGGATGAGGAAGGTGCCCCCGATCTCGGCGCGACGGTCGTCGCCGTGGACGTCGAGGACGTGATGTTCCTCTCGGCCTGAGGCGTTAAGGCGTCGGAGTCGTCTGGGTGGACGCTCGCGCGAAGGCCGCGTTCTCCTGCTGGATCACGCGCGCGATCAGGCCGCCGAAGAACGCCGAGAACAGGCCCGCGCCGCGCCCGGTGACCTCGATCGACACGGTGTTGCGGGTGCCGTCGCCCTCGGGGGCGAGCAGGTGGCGGCCGATCATGCGCAGGCCCATCCGCCGGGTCTCCCAGGTGAACTCGGTGGTCGGCGTCAGGCGCGTCACGGTCCAGACGGCCGCGGTCTGACCCGGCTGCTTGACCCGCGCCGTGCTGCCCACCCGAAGCTCACCGGCCTCGAGCCGGGTGAGCTGCTGCACGGTCGGCATGAACGAGGGCCACCGCTCGACGTCGGTGGTGAGCCGCCAGACCACCGACGGCGGCGCGCTGATGACGGTGCTGTTTTCTCGATACATAGCGTCACTGTACCATTTGGTACATGACCAGCGAACCCCGTGACGCCCTGCTTGCCAAGGTCATCGAGGCCGTGGCGAAAGACGGCCTGGCCGACCGCAGCCTCCGCGAGATCGCGGCGAGCGCCGGCACCAGCCACCGCATGCTGCTGTACCACTTCGGCTCCCGCGAGGGGTTGCTGGCCGCGATCGTCACCGCGATCGAGGCGCAGCAGAGAGCGGCGATGACGGAGACGACCGACGGCACCGCGGCCGAGGTCATGACCGCCGTGTGGGAGCGGGTCTCCAGCCCGGAGCTGCGGCCGTTCGTGCGGCTGTTCTTCGAGGTCTTCGCCCTGGCCACCCGCGGCGCGACCGGCACCGGCGAGTTGCTCGAGAGCCTGACCACGCCCTGGCTCGACGACGCGACGGAGGTCGCGACCCGGATGGGCGTGACCCCCGACCGCGCCGCGATGCGCCTGGGCGTGGCGGTCTCCCGCGGCCTGCTGCTCGACCTGCTGGCCGGCGCCCCTCAGGACGAGGTCGACGAGGCCTACCGCCTTTTCGTCCGCTTGTCCGAGGCTTACACCTGACGGAAGTCGATGCCGAGCAGGCTGGCGGCGGCCTTGTAGTCGGCCGCGCGCTCGCCGAGCGACAGCGACCAGTGGTGACCGACGCCCGAGGCGCTCCAGTCGTCGACCCACTCGCCGGGGTCGCGGCCGAAGTCGACCCGGCTCGTGGTGTTGCCGATCGCCAGCAGCGGTCCGTCCACGACCGTGCCCTCGGCGGCGACGAACGACAGCGAGCCGTCCCGGTCCTGGCCCAGTCCGAGCAGGGTGACCGGCCCGTGCCGCACGTCGAACTCGACGCTCACGCCCCAGCCCCGCTTGCCGTGATAGACGCCGAGGCCACGCAGCAGCGGACGCTTCGCGCTCACCGCGAGGTGGGCCGGCCCGTCGTGACCCATCTCGACGACGTTGTCCTCGAAGTTCAGCGCCTGGATCTCGCAGAACGAGCCGCCCGCCCCCGCGACCTGGGTGGCCAGCTGGGCCACGGTGGTCCGCAGCTCGTACTCCCCGGTCGCGGGGATGCCGCGGGCGGTCAGCAGCGAGGCGCCCAGGATCATCCCGGCGCCGAGCCGCTCGTGCTGCTCGCCGGCGAGGCCGCGGTGGTAGTAGGCGAGGCTGTCCAGCTCGAAGTCGTCGGCCAGCCGGTCGAGGCCGACCGAGACCCGGGCGCCCCAGGCGAAGTCCTCCTCCTGGACCGAGTCGTCCAGCGCGAAGATCTTGCGGGCCAGCTCCATCCGGTCGGCGACCTCGTCGTCGGTCACGGCGAGCACCCGCTCCCGCAGGTCGTCGAACTCCAGCACCTCGACGTGCGAGCCGAACGTCGTCGGCAGCAGCGTGAGGTCGGTGGAGACGTCGAGCATGCCCGGGTAGAGGTGGCCCATCAGCCCGTGCCGGGCGGTGCGCAGCGCGGCGCGTACCCGGGCCGCGGTGATCCACTGGGAGATGCGTTTCCAGGCCGATTCCTGGCGCAGCCAGCCGGTGACCGACCGGAACGGGATGCCGGCCCGGCGGAACAGGTTGCCCACCTCGGGCACCGGGCACTGCCCGCAGTACGCGAGCCAGGCGCCGGTGTCGAAGGTGGCGTGGTCCATCTTCTCGGTCGGCTGCAGGTCGATCACCAGCACCGGGGTGTTCGCCCGCTGCGCGATCGGCAGGATCATCGACGACGTCAGGTACGTGGTGAGGAACAGGACGATCAGGTCGCAGTCGGCCTGCCGCAGCTTCTCGGCCGCGACCGCGCCCTCCTGCGCGTCGGAGATGAACCCGACGTCGGTCACCTCGGCGTCCATCTCCTGGAAGCGCTCGGACACGTACCGCGCCGACTCCTGTAACTGAGGAAGCAGGTGCGGGAACTGCGGCCAGTACGTGCCGAGACCGCCGGCCACGAGCCCGATCCGGACCTTTCGCCGCTGTTTGGGGATGAGTGTCACGACGCCCTCCGAAACCTCGTGGTAACGAAGCGATTTAACACCACCACCCGTGGATATCACCAGGGTTCTACCGCCCGGTTTGCCAGAATAAAGGCGACTAAGTGGCGGATCTGAGCGGCAGATTTCCCATCCTTGACAGGTCGATCACGTGCTCATACGCTCCCGCTAACAAGATTTTCCGTAGTTTTAACAGCACACATCACACGCGACTGGATGAGGAAGGTATGACTGCGATATCGAACGGGCTCAGCCGGGCCCAATTCCTGCGGATGGTCGGCGGGCTCGCGGCCGGCGCCGGCGCGGCGGGTGTGCTCGCGGCCTGCGGCGACGGCGGCTCGTCCGGCGATGGTTCCGCCACGCTCACGGTCGTCGGCGTGGCCGACGAGAAGGCGCCGCTCGACCTGCTGACCAAGGCGTACACGGACAGCGGCGCCAAGGTCACCTTCAAGACGTCGTACGCGCCGACCGACCAGGTGCAGACCTCGGTGCGCACCCAGCTGAACGGCGGCAACGCCCCCGACATCCACGTGCTCTACCCGGGCAGCGGCAGCGCGATGTCCACCGGCGAGATCGGCAAGACCCCCGGCCTGCTCGCCGACCTGAGCGGCCAGTCGTGGACGTCGCTGATCCCGGCGAACCTCAAGTCGTCCTACTCCTACGACGGCAAGGTGCACCTGTTCTCGTCCGGCCTCACGGTCATCGGGGTCATCTACAACAAGAGCGTCTTCGCGGGCGCCAACGTGCAGATCCCGAAGACGTACGACGAGTTCCTCACGGCCTGCGACACCCTCAAGAAGGCGGGCAAGGTGCCTCTCGCGCTGGGCGCGCAGACGCCGTGGGTCACCCAGCTCATCACGTACGCCTTCGTCGCCTCGAACGTCTACCGGGACACCCCGGACTTCGACGACCAGATGCTCGCCGGCAAGGCGACCTTCCTGGACTCGGGCTGGAAGCAGTCCATGACCGAGTACATGGACCTGCGCGACCGGGGCTACTTCAACGACAACCCGAACGGCACCACGCTCGAGCAGTCCACCGCGATGGTGGCCAACGGGCAGGCGGCCATGGCCGTGCAGGTGGCGCCGCTGCTGCCCGCGTTCCGCGACGCCGCGAAGAACAAGGACGACATCTCGATGTTCCCGTTCCCGTCGGCCGACACGGCGGACAAGGTCTACACCTGGGGCGGGGCCAACGTCGGCATCGGCGTGCACGAGAAGAGCAAGAACAAGGAAGCCGCGCTGAAGTTCATCGAGTTCCTGGGCCAGCAGGAGAACATCAACAAGTGGTGCGAGGCCGTGGCCGGCATCCCGATCAAGCGGGACGCGAGCTCGAAGGTCGACCCGGCGCTCGAGTCGTTCCTGCCGCTGCTGGACGGCGGGCGGGTCGCGCCGGTCGGCCAGCGCTGGCCGAATGCCGAGGTCCAGCCCACCCACTTCTCGGTCATCCAGGAGCTGCTCGGCAAGAAGACCACGGTCGACGACGCCCTGAAGAAGATGGACGAGGTCTACAAGAAGGACGCATGACCAACCCGCCCAACCTGCTCCTGCTGTTCTGCGACCAGCTCCGGGCCGATGTGCTGGGCTGCTACGGGCATCCGTTCGCGGTCACCCCCGCGATGGACGGCCTGGCGGCCCGCGGCACGGTGTACGACCGGGCCTACACCCCGTCGCCGGTCTGCGTTCCGGCCCGGGCCTCGCTCGTTTTCGGCGCCGAGCCGGGCGAGACCGGGTGCTACGAGAACGGCTACCCGATGCCGGCCGACCGCCCCTCGATGATGCGGGTGCTGTCGGACGCCGGCTACCGCACCCATGGTGTCGGCAAGATGCATTTCACTCCCGACCCGTACGCCCCCTGGGGTTTTCAGACCCGGGACATCGGTGAGGAGTTCGGCTCGGCCGAGCACGACGACTATCTGCGGTTCCTCGCCGACCGCGGCTACCACCACGTCGAGCGGCCGCACGGGTTGCGCGACGAGATGTACTACGTGCCGCAGCTGTCGCCGGTGCCCGAGCCGCTGCACTACAGCCACTGGGTGGCCGACCGCAGCCTCGCGTTCCTGCGTGCCCGGGAACCCGGGGAGCCCTTCTTCCTCTGGTCGAGCTTCATCCACCCGCACCCGCCGTTCGCGCCGCCGTCGCCCTGGCACCGGCTCTACCAGCCGTCGCTGATGCCGCCGCCGCGGCGGGTGCCGGGCGAGGCCGGCCTGATGACCGTGCACAATCTGAAGCAGAACCGGTACAAGTTCCGCGACGGCGGCGAGGACCGGCGGCTGCTCCAGCTCATCCAGGCGTATTACCTGGCCTGTGTGTCCTTCGTGGACGCTCAGATCGCGCGGATCCTCGCCGAGGTGCCGGAGGACACCGTCGTGGTGCTCAGCGCCGACCATGGCGAGTTCCTCGGCGACTACGGGTACTTCGGCAAGCGCTCGTTCCTGGACCCGGCCGCACGGGTGCCGCTCGTGGTGGCCGGGCCGGGCTTCGCGGCCGGCGAGCGGTCGGACGAGCTGGCGTCGCTGGTCGACATCGCGCCGACACTGCTGGCGGCGGCCGGCATCACCCCCGAAACCAAACCCCTTCCGCACGTACGCCGGGAAACTCTGTTCGGCCAACTGCAGACCGGCGGGTCCGGGCTCTATCTCACGCTGACCCGGCGCTGGAAGTACGTGTACTCCGCGGCCGACCGGCGGGAGTACCTCATCGACAAGCTCCGCGATCCAGGCGAGACCACCAACGTGGCCTACAACGTGCACTGCCGGGACGCGCTGCTGTCCATGCGGGAGCGGGCCGCCGGCCACTTCCCGGAGCTGGCCGGCACGGGTTTCGACACCGCGAACGTGCCGCTGGCGCTCGGTGCGCCGGACGAGGCCGAGACGCTGGCGGTCATCGCCCGGGACCCGGACGGCGGATTCCTGACCATTCCCGACGACGACGTGGCGCCGGACGAGACCTTCGCCGAGTACCGCACCCGTTACCGCGAGGGGGAGAAATCGTGACCACATCGACCGTCGTGAAGGCCGAATCGGAGCAGGCGCCGCCGCGACCGGCCCGCCGGAGAGCGCGCGACCGCCTGGGCCCGCCCTGGTTCTTCGTGGTGCCGGCGCTGCTTGTCTACGCGGCGATCGTGCTCTATCCCAGCGTGTCCGGGATCGTGTACGCGTTCACCGACTGGTCCGGCCTCGGCGACTGGTCGTTCGTCGGGCTGAAGAACTTCGACACGCTCTTCCACGACGAGCAGGCGCTCGGCGCCCTGAAGAACACGCTGCTGCTCACCGTCGCGATCGTGGTGGTGCAGAACGCCATCGGCCTGGCGCTCGCGCTCGGCGTGCACACCCGCATCAAGAGCCGGATCCTGCTGCGCGCCGTCTTCTTCGCGCCGGTCGTGGTCAGCCCGGTCATGGTGGCGTTCCTGTGGAAGTACGTCTACAACCCCGCGCCGGACGCCGGGCTCAACGGGCTGCTCGGCGCGATCGGGCTGGACTCCCTGCGGCAGGACTGGCTGGGCAACCCGTCGCTGGCGCTGTGGTCGGTGGCCTTCATGGTGATCTGGCAGCACGCCGGGTACTCGATGGTGATTTTCCTGGCCGGGCTCGAGGGCGTCCCCGCCGACCTGCACGAGGCGGCCACCATCGACGGCGCCGGCCGGTTCAGCCGCTTCCGGTACATCACCTGGCCGCTGCTTGCGCCGGCCACGACGATCAACCTGATGCTCTCCACCATCGGCGGGCTCAAGCTGTTCGACCAGATCTTCGCGGCGACCAACGGCGGCCCCGGGTACGCGACCGAGACCCTGTCGACCGTGCTCTACAAGCAGGCGTTCGTCTTCGGGCGGTTCGGCTACAGCACCGCCGTGGCGCTCGTCCTGGCCCTGTTCGTGGCCGCCGTGTCCCTCGTACAGATCCGTTACCTGCGCGCCCGGGAGGACCAGACGTGAACCGGTACCGTCCGCGGACGTTCGCGCTCGAACTGCTCATGGTGGCGGTCGGCGTGGCGTTCCTCTTCCCCGTGTACGCGCTCATCACGCTCTCGCTCAAGAACGCCGACCAGATCGCGAGCAGCCCGCTCGGCCTGCCCCGCCCGCCCACCCTGCACAACTACTCCGAGGCGTGGTCGGCCGCCTCGCTGGGCGGCGCGCTGCTGAGCAGCACCCTGGTCACCGTCCTCAGCCTGGTGCTGCTGATCGCGATCGGCTCGTGCGCCGCCTACTTCCTGGCCCGGACCAGGAGCCGCCTCGGGTACGGGATGTACGTGCTGTTCCTGCTCGGCATCGTGCTGCCGTTCCAGCTCGGGATGATTCCGCTGTACAACCTGTTCTCCCGGCTCGACCTGATCGGCAGCTATCAGTCGATCATCGTGTTCTACAGCGGGATCCAGCTGCCGTTCACGATCTTCCTGTACACCGGCTTCATCCGGGCGCTGCCGTCGGAGTACGCGTCGGCCGCACTTGTCGACGGGGCATCGCACTGGCAGGCGTACACCCGGATTGTCTTTCCGTTGTTGCGCCCGATCACCGGAACCGTGCTGATCCTGAACGCGGTCTTCATCTGGAACGACTTCTTCACCCCGCTGCTCTACCTGGCGGGTTCCGACCACGAGACCGTGCCGGTGCGCATCTTCGCCTTCGTCGGGCAGTACGTCTCCGACTACGGCCTCGTCTTCGCCGGGCTGGTGCTGGGCGCCATCCCGATCCTGGTCGTCTTCCTGGTGCTGCAGCGCTATGTCATCAAGGGCTTCGCGAGCGGGCTGAAGGGATGAGCCCAGATATCTCGCCGGCCGCGCTGTGGTGGTGGAGCGGCGAAGCGCTCGACCGGAAGCGGCTGCGGTGGCAGTTGGAGCGCTATCGGGACGGCGGGGTGCACAACCTCGTCGTCATCAATCTGGCCGCGTCGGGGCCCATGTTCGGGAGCGACCCGGATTCGCCGGCGTTCTTCTCGGACGACTGGTGGGCCATTTTCGAGTACGTCTGCGAGCGCGCCGCCGAGCTCGGCATCTCGATCTGGTTCTACGACCAGATCGGGTTCTCCGGGGCGGACGTGGCGGCGCGGCTCGTCGAGCGGAACCCGTCGTACGCCGGGCAGTGGCTGATGCCGGACGGCAGTGTCACCGCCAGCGGCTTCGACTACCTGTCGCCGGAGGCCTGCGCCGCACTGCTCGACGCCGTGCACGGCGAGTTCGAACGGCGGCTGGGGCACCTGCTCGGGAGTGTCATCGTCGGCTCGTTCCAGGACGAGCTGCCGGCCATGCCGACCTGGTCGTCCTCGTTCGCGGCTTCGTTCGAGGAGCGCCGCGGCTATCCACTCTCTCCGCTGGTGCTGAACGACGTCGACAACCCGGCCGGGGACACCGTGCGGCGCGACTACCACCGCACCCGGGCCGAGCTGGCCGAGGAGGCGTTCTTCCGGCCGCACGCGGCGTGGCACCAGAAGCACGGGCTTCTCGCCGGGTGCGATCAGCAGGACCCGGCGCGCAACGGCGATCCGGTGGGCGGCGTGCGCCTGTACGCGGACTACGCCCGCACCCACCGATGGTTCAGCGCGCCCGGGGCCGACCACCACGGCGACGCGCGGCTGCACTCGTCGCTCGCCCACCTGTACGGGCATCCGCGCACCTGGATCGAGGCGTTCCACTCGAGCGGGTGGGGCAGCACGCTGGAGGAGACGTACGACTGGCTGCTGCCCTTCCTGCGGGCCGGGGCGAACCTGTACGACCCGCACGCCACCTACTACTCGACCAAGGGCGGCTGGTGGGAGTGGGCGCCGCCGGCCACCGACTGGCGGCAGCCGTACTGGGCGCATCACGCCGTCTTCGCGGGCGCGGTCGCCCGGCTGTGCGAGACGTTGTCGCGGGGGCGGCATGTGTGCGACGTGGCGGTGCTGCTGCCCACGGCGACCGTCCAGGCCGCCACGGGAGTCCCCCGCGGCGCCGAGGTGGCGACCGGGGCCGCCGCCCGCACGGCCCAGCGGGTCTATCAGGAGATCGTCGGCGACATGACCTGGTTCCGCACCGTGCCGGGCGTGCTCGACCGGTTGCGGCGCGAGGCGGACGTCATCGACGACGACTCGCTGGTGCGGGCCTCGGTCTCGGGCGGGGTCGTCCGGGTGGCCGACGAGGCGTACCGGGTGATCGTGCTGCCGGCCTGCACGGTCCTCGACGATGAGGTGGCGGCCCGGCTGGATTCCTTTGTGGCCGGTGGTGGCCTGCTGATCGCGGTCGAGGCGATGCCGCCCCAACTGCGGGAGCATTTCGCGGCCGGCCGGGCCCATCTGCTGCGCAGCGCCGAGGATCTGGGCGCGGTGCTGGCCGCCGTGCCGCCGCCGGTGGAGGCGCCGGTGCCGTCGCTCGTGCGGGACGTGGACGGTACGCGGATCGTCTTCCTGCCGGCGGCCGCGCCACGCGCCAGCGACGTCTCGGTGGGAGCGCCGGAGGAGCGCGGTATCTCGCTGGGCTGGCTCGACGCGTCGTACGACTTCGATCCCGGCCGCTATCACGAGAGCATCCCGGTTCGCGTGCGCGGCGTCTCCGCGTACGCCGTCCTGGTCGATCCCTTCACCGGGAGCGAGCGGGTCCTGCTCAGCACCCAGGTCGGCGACGCGGTCGACGTGCGGGTGCCGTTCGATCGTGGTCCGGCGGCGCTGCTGATGTTTCCGCCTTTTGAAGCCGCGGCGCCTGACCAGACCGCCGCTCTCACCGAAGAAGTCGATCTCGGGTCGCATTGGGTCTCGGAGCTCGTGCCCACAATGGACAACACGTGGGGCGACTTCGCACGCCCGGCGGGCGCGCCGGTGGCGCTGGAACGCTGGGCAATGCGGCATCGCACCGGCGACGGGGCTTGGCAGCCGGCGCATGCCACCTTCGGGCCGCATGCGAGCGGGCTGACCTACTCCACCTCGCGCGGCATCCGGAAGGACCCGATCCACCGGGAGACGCTGGGGCCCAAGGGACACGTGCCCGAGGAGTTCCTCGCGTTCGGCCCGGTGAAGGCCCATCGGCCGGCCCGGCTGCGCACCGACCTGATCGTGGCAACCGGCACGGACGGATGGCTCGCGGTGGGCGCGGCCGCGGCCAAGAAGGGCACCCTCGACGGCGAGCCGCTGGTCTTCACCGATCACGGCTATCTGGCGTACGCGCCGGTGCGCCTGACGGCCGAACGGCACGCGCTCGACCTCGTCCTGACCCCGACCGAGAGTCTGGACCTGCGAGCGTACGTGGCCGTGGTCGGCGACATCGAGCGGTTCGCCCGGCCGGAGTGGATCCAGGCGCGCGGGACGGGATCCCGGGTCGTGTTCTCGGCACCGACCAAGCCGGGCACCATTCAGGTGGCCGCCCGCGACCAGTGCGTCGTGCGGGTCGACGGCGTGGAGGTCGGGCGGCAGGGCGGCTTCGAGCCGTACGCCGAGCAGGAGACGCCCCGGGTCCGCCGCTACGAGGTGCCGGCCGGCGAGCTGTCGGTGGAGCTGGGCGAGGGCGCGATCCTCGTCGACGGCGCGGCCCGCAGCGGCCGGCACTGGACGGCGACCCGCGACGGCGTACCGGTGGGGATCGAGGTGCGCCGTCGCCAGTACGGCGACCCGGCCGCCCTGCATCTGCCCCGCCGCCCGCATCCGTTGCCGGAGACGGCCTGGCTGGCGGACGCCCCGGCCGACGGCACCGTCCGGCCGGTGGTGCTGGCCGACCCGGACCAGGCGGAGCTGCAGTGGCTGTCCTTCGTCGTCCCGCCCGGCGCCACCTCGCTCGGCCTGTCGGCGTACGGCGAGGTGGTCGTGCTGGTGGACGGCGTCGAGCGGGCGAAGGGCGTCGGCGACCCGGTCACGCTCGCGGTCGACCTGGACGGCTCGCGAGAGTGCACCCTGCGCGTGGTGACCCGTCCCGGCTACTCGCACGGCGCGATCCTGGCCGGCCCGGTCACCTTCGAGACGGGCCCCGGAACGATCGAACTGGGCGACTGGCAGGAGGTGGGCCTGCCCGAGTACAGCGGCGGGGTCCGCTACCGCCGCCGCTTCCACACCGACTTAGGCTCCATAGTGGACCTCGGGCGCGTTCGAGGCACCGCCGAGGTGGTGCTGAACGGGCAGTCGCTGGGCGTCCGGGTTTGCGCGCCGTACACCTTCGAGGTGGGCGACGCGCTGCGGCACGGGGAGAACGAGCTGGAAGTGCTGGTGTACAACACGCTCGCGCCCTACCTCGACGCGATCAGCCCGACCAGCTTCGTGTTCCACGGCCAGAAGGTGTCGGGCTTGTTCGGCCCGGTCCGGCTCCGCTGGTGACTATCGGAGGAAGCTGGCGACCGCCTCGGCCGCCAGCGCCGCCGCCCGCTCAGCGGTCTGCACCGTCGCGCCGGCCAAGTGCGGCGTCAGCACCACGTTCGGGGCGGTGAGAATGCGGCTGCCGGCCGGGATCGGCTCCGCCTCGAAGACGTCGAAGGCGGCCGCCCCGAGCCGGCCCGACTCCAGCGCGTCGACCACGGCGTCGTAGTCGACCAGGCCGCCGCGGGCCGTGTTCACCAGGACCGCGCCGTGGGGCATGCGGGCCAGGGCGGCCTCGTCGATCAGGTGGTGGGTCTCGGCGGTGAGGCGGGCGTGCAGGCTCACCACGCCGGACCGGGACAACAGCTCCTCCAGTGTGGACACCGACTCGACGGCGGCGTAGGGGTCGTAGACGACCACCGACGCGTCGAAGGCCTCCAGCATGCGAGCGACGCGGGCACCGATCGCGCCGTAGCCGACCAGGCCGACCGTGGCGCCGGAGAGCTCCCGCCCGGCCGCGCTGAGGGCGTACAGATCGCTGCGCCACTCGCCGGCCCGGACCGTGGCGTGCACATCGGGAAGGCGGCGCAGCGCGGCCAGCATCAGGGCCAGCGTGTGCTCGGCCGCGGCCGGCGCGTTGCGGCCCGGCGTCGAGCGGACCTCGATGCCGCGCTCGGCGGCCGCCGCCACGTTGACATTGACCGGGCCGCCGCGGGTGCAGACGATCAGGCGCAACGCGTCGGCCTCGGCCAGCACCCGGGCGGTGAACGGCGCCATCTGGGTGACCGCGACCTCGACCCCGGCCAGCGCCGCGATCAGCTCGTCCTCGTCGCCGCAGGCCTCGTCGACCTCGCCGATCTTCCCGAACGGCTGGTACGGCCAGGCCGAGGTAAGAGTGGTGATCTCGTGCGTGGCGCCCATGCGCTCGCGCAGCGCGGCCGTCACCAGCTCCGGCGTGACGAAATGGTCGCCCGCGACGAGGATCTTCATGCTTTCGGTTCCCTCCACCAGTCCCGTGCGTGCGACACCGCCCGCAGGTAGCGCTCGTATCCGTCGGCGTAGCGGCCCGAGTCGGGGCCGGGCTCGACGACCACCCCGGCCGGCGCCGGCAATGCGGGGCGCCCGACGGCCCGGCCGGCGGCGAGGGCCGCGCCCCGGGCGCCGACCTCCTCGCCGGGGAGCGCGCGCAGCGGCCGGCCCAGCACGTCCGCGAAGATCTGCAGCCATGGCCGGCTAGCCGCGCCGCCGCCGCACACGACGAGCTCGCCGGTGAGCCCGGCCGCCGACAGGCAGTGCCGCGCCGCGTACGCGATCCCCTCGGCCACCGCCCGCACGACGTCGGCCTTTCCGGCGCCGACATGCAGGCCGTCGAGGCGGGCGCGCGCGGCCGGCTCGACGAACGGGGCCCGCTCGCCGGCCTCGGCGAAGAACGGCAACGCGCTCACCCCGCTCGCCCCGGCCGGGCTCGCCGCGAGCAGCCCGGGCAGGTCGGCGACGCCGGCGCCGACCAGCGCGAGCACCCAGTCGAGGGCGGCCGCGCCGACCATCGCCGGCATGGCCCGCAGCCAGCGGCCGTCCTCCCAGGTGGCGAGCGTGAGGCCGCACGGCTCGCCGGTGGTCTCGACGGCGTCGGTGAGCACCTGACAAGCGAGCGTGGTGCCGAGGATGAGCAGCCCGTCGCCGACCTCGGTGACGCCGCCGCCCCACGCGCTCGCGGGCAGGTCGTACGGCGCGGCCACCACGAGGGTGCCGTCGGAGCGCGGCGCCATCGGCGGGCGCCGGATGGGCGCCAGCAGCCGGCGGTACTCGCGCAGGCCGCACAGGTCGAGCAGGTCGTCGGCGTAGTCGCCGGTGCGCGGGTCGAGGAACGGCACGGACGCGTCCGAGGGGTCGGTGGCGCGCAGGCCGGTCAGCCGCTGCACCACCATGTCCTTGCAGTAACCGGCGGTCGCGGCGGCCTCGAGAACGTGCGGCTCCTGCTCGGCGAGGGCGGCGAGGACCGGCGCGGCGGCGCCGGGAAAGAGCAGAGATCCGGTACGCCGGAACAGCGCCTCGAGGATGCCGTCGGACTCCCAGCGGGCCAGGATGTCGCCGGCCCGGGCGTCCAGCCAGGAGACGGCGGGCCGCACCGGCCGGCCGGAGCCGTCGGACAACCACACGCCGTCGCCCTGCCCCGTGACCCCGATCGCCTCAAAGGGGCCGGGGAGCCGTTCGAGGACGGCGGAAGCGGCAGCGAACACCTCGTCGGCGTCCTGCTCGTAGCGGCCGGGGCCGGCCCGGTCGAGCCGCGCCCGCTCGGCGGCGCGGGCCACCGGCACACCGTCGTCGTCGAAGGCTACGGCCTTGATGACGGTCGTGCCCGCGTCCAACCCAACGATCATGTGACGACCTCGTGGCGTATCCCGTGCTCGCGCATCTCGGCGAGCGACTCCTGGCCGGCCCGGGCGTCGGTGAGCACGAGCTCGAAGTCGCGCAGCGGGGCCAGCCGGTGCAGCGCCGCGCGGCCCAGCTTGGTGTGGTCGACCATCAGCACCGAGCGCTGCGCGGCCCGCATCATCGCCCGCTTGACCAGCACGATCTCCTGCTCCTGGTGGTACGCGTAGCCGTCGGCGACCGCGGACGTGGAGGCGAAGAGCAGGTCGACCCGCAGCGCCTCGATGGCCTCGATGCACGGCACGCCGAGGAAGCTGTCGTGGGTCGGGTGGTACTCGCCGCCGAGCGCGAGCAGGCGGATGCCGGGGCGGCCGGCGAGCAGCTTGACGGTCTCGAGGAAGTTCGTCACCACGGTCAGCGGCGTGATGCCCTCGAGCAGCCGGGCCAGCTCGAGCGTCGAGGTGGAGTCGTCGACCATCACGGCCATGCCCGGCTCGATCAGCTCGCGCGCCCGCCGGGCCAGCGCCTGCTTCTCGGCCAGCGACGCCTGCATGCGGTACGAGACGTTGCTCTCGAACACGCTCGACGGCTGGGCGCTGACGCCGCCGCGGTGCTTGCGCACGACACCCTGGCGCTCCAGCTCGTCGAGGTCGCGGTGGATCGTCATGAGGCTGACGCCGAACTGCTCGGCGAGATCGGTGGCGGAGACCGAGCCGTGGCTCACCACGTACTCGGCGATGTCTGTCTGGCGCTGGGCGGGCCGGCTGCGCTCGGCCGAGGGGGTCGCCGAAGGGGTCGTCATGCCGCACATCCTGGAGTGAGCCCCACGTTGTAGGCCAGCAGCGCGGCCGACCCGGTGTCGAATCGCAGGTCGGTGCGGGACGCCGGGCTCAGTCCCGGCAGTTTCCGGCGGTACTCGCGCAGCGGGACCCCGAGCACCGCACACACGATCAGCCGGATCAGCGTGCTGTGGGCGACGATCAAAATCCTTCCCCGGGGGTACGCGCCGGCGAGCTCACCGAGGGCGGCCATGGCTCGCTCGACGGCGTCCCGCGGGTGCTCCCCGCCCGGGAAGTGGTTCTCGGCCGGGTCGGCGACGAAACGCGCCGCCACGTCGGCTGGCATCTCGGCCAGCAGTCGACCCTCGGCCGAGCCGAAATCGAGCTCGCGCAGCCGCTTGTCGACGATCGGCGTGAGCCCGGCGCGGGCCGCGGACGGCGCCGCGGTGCGGACCGCGCGGATCAGGTCGGAGCAGGCCAGCGCCGTCAGCCCGGCCCCGGCGGCCCAGTCCGCCAGTTCCTCGGCCTGGCGCTCGCCGGTCTCGTCGAGGCCGATGTCGGAGCTACCGGTGTACCGGTTGGGCCGGTGCCACGGCGTCTGCCCGTGCCGGACGAGATGGAGGGTCGTCATGCCGCACACCGTGCCAGGCGCTCGTCGATGTACCCGAGGAGGACCAGCTCGCCGAGGAACTTCGCGTACGGCTCGGCGAACCGCTCGGCGGCCTCGGGGCGGGGCTCGACCACCCCGGCCAGCCGCACCATCCGTCGCGCGGTGACCGACAGCGAGCCGTTGCCGGCCGCGGCGAGCACGGCCATGCCGACCGCGGGCTCGGCCTGCTCGGGCCGGTGCAGCGGGCGTCCCAGCACGTCGGCGCGCAGCTGCGTCCAGTACGCGCTGCGGCTGCCGCCGCCGGTCACCATCACCCGCCCGTCGAGCTTGGCGCCCAGCGTCTCCACGTACGCGTAACAGAGCTTTTCCACGAAGGACACACCCTGCAGCAATGCCGCGTACCGGTCGGCCCGGGATCGCGGGCGGCCGAGCAGGAAGCCCTGGGCGTCCGGGCGCACGAACGGGAACCGCTCGCCGCGCGAGGCCAGCGGGTAAGCGACGGCGCCGGCCGGCTCGAACGCCGCGGCCGCCGCGTCGAACACCGCCGGGTCGTCGCGGAACTCGGCGGGGATCGAGCCGGCTCCGACGTTCGACGCGCCGCCGGGCAGCCACCCGCCGTCCGGGTGGCGGTGCGAGTAGACCGCGCCGCCCGGGTCGCTCAGCCGCTCGGTCGTGACGCCCTTGAGCACCAGCGTGGTGCCGAGCACCGAGTTCCAGTCGCCGGGGCTGAGCGCGCCCGCCGCGACCTGCGCGGCACAGCCGTCGGTCATGCCGGCGAGAACCGGAACGCCGGCCGGGAAGCCGGTCTCCTCGGCCGCTCGCGCGCTGACCGCACCGAGGCGGCTGCCCGGGCGCACCACGTCGGGCAGCATCGACAGGGGCAGGCCGAGCTGGTCGAGCACCTCGGTCGGCCAGCGGTGCGCGCTCAGGTCGTACCCCGTCTTGAGAGCGTGACTGAAATCGGTCGCGACCGGCGCACCCACCAGGCGACCGGCGAGATAGTCGGCGGAGTGCGCGAGCCGCACGCCGCCCCGCGCCGCGGCCTGCCGGGTCGCCGCGTCGGCCTGGCCCAGCAGCCACAACGCCTTGGGCAGCGCCCAGGAGCGCTGCATCGGGAGCCCCAGTGCCGCCCACAGCGCCCCGCCCGCCTCGGCCGCCCGCCGCTCCTCGGCCTCGGCGCGCGCGTCGTCGTACATCAGCGCGGAGGTGAGCGCGGCGCCGCGCCCATCGGTGAGCAGCACCGTCCCGGAAGTGCTGCAGAGAGCGACGCCGCGCAGTCTCTCGGCGGCCAGCCCGTCGAGCGCGGCCCGGCTCGCCGCCCCGAGCGCCCGCCACCACGAGGCCGGGTCCTGCTCGTGAATGCGCCCCGGCGCCCGCTGGCTGGAGAGTTTCGCCGAACCCTGGCCGGCGAGCTCACCATCGGCGTCGACGACGGCGACCCGCAGGCTCTGGGTGCCCACGTCGACCCCGGCCCAGAGCGGCTCACCGGCGCTCGCTGACGACTGAACCATGGGCTGTCGAGCTCCCCGCTGCCGATGTTGTTACCGCGATCTGATGCCGAATATAACAGGCTCGGGTGTTAACTCTGCAAGCATCGGTGTGGCTAGCCGTGATGAACCGGTGCTCGGGTACGGTCGGCGGGTGTTCTCGCCTCAAGGCCCGTCCCTGGGCGAACTGTGCGTCCAGGCCCTGTCCTCGGTCGAGCGCGGGTACGACCTGCTGGCGCCGAAATTCGACCACACACCATTTCGTACGCCCGACAGCATCCTCGAGCCGACCGTCGCGGCGCTGTCGTCACTCGGGCCGTTCGAGCGGGGTCTGGACGTCTGCTGCGGCACCGGCGCCGGCCTGTCGGTTCTCGCGCCCCTGTGTCCGGGCCTGGTCACCGGCGTCGACTTCAGCTCGGGCATGCTGGCCGAGGCGCGCGGCGCCCATCCGGAGGCCACGCTGGTGCGGGCCGACGTCCGCGCCCTCCCGTTCACCGCCGGCTTCGACCTGGCGGTCACCTTCGGAGCGCTGGGCCATTTCCTGCCGGCCGAGCGCCCCGCCGTCTTCGCGGGCGTCCACCGCGCGCTGCGCCCGGGCGGCCTGTTCACCTTCCCGATCGGCGCGCTCCCGCCGGTGACCTCGATCGCCCACTGGGTCACGCTCGGCTTCGACGTGGCCATGCGGGTCCGCAACGCGGTGTGGCGGCCGCCGTTCGTCATGTACTACCGCACGACCCCGCTCGACGCGGTCACCCGGGACCTGACCGCGGCCGGCTTCACCGTGGAGACGGCCGCGCTGACCAGTCCTCAGCTCAAACTGGTCCTCGCCCGCAAACCCCGGGTCACATGACGCCGGCGGTCATCGCGAGCTCGACCCCGCGTAGGTCGCCCACCGTGCCCGACATCTTGTTCATGACATAGCAGTACGTGGTGCGGGCGTCGAGGTCGACGATGGTCAGCGAGCCGCCGTAACCGCCCCAGTACAGGGTGTTGGGGTTGGACATCAGGCCGTCGCCGAGCGCGAAGCCCAGGCCGAACCGCACCGGTATGCCGAGGACCAGGTCCTTCCCCTCGACCTGCGGCCGGAGGGCCCGCCGCGCGGCGTCGACCTGCCCGCTTGCGAGGATCGTGTGCAGCCGCGCGACCGACCGGGCGTTGCCGGTCCCCCCGGCGGCCGGGATCTCGGCGGCGCGCCAGGCGCGGGAGTTGACCTCCGACACCTCCGGCCCCGGATTGGTGGCCACCCGGATCTGCAACTCGGTCCCGCCGAGCTCGGGCGGCCCGTCCGGCGGCGCGACCAGCTCGGCGACGCGCGCCTCCTCAGACTCCGGCAGTCCGATGTGGAAGTCGGCGTTCAGCGGGCCGGCGATCTCCTCCCGGAGCACGGTGCCCAGCGACCGCCCGGTGATGCGGCGCACCACCTCGCCGATCAGGTAGCCCTGGGTCAGGCCGTGGTACCCGCTCGCGGTGCCCGGCTCCCAGTCGGGGGCCTGCGCGGCCAGCAGGGCGGTCGCCTTCTCCCAGTCGTAGAGGTCCTCGGTGCGCATCGGCTCGTGCCAGGCGGCCAGGCCGGCCGAGTGGCTCATCACGTGGCTGACCTTGACGCCGGCCTTGCCGTTGGCCGCGAACTCGGGCCAGTACCGGGCCACCGGCGCCTCGAAGTCGAGCTCCCCGCGATCGGCGAGCCACAGGGCGACCAGCGCGGTCACGGTCTTGGTGGTCGAGTAGACGTTGACGATCGTGTCCCGCTCCCACGGCCGCGCACCGGCCGCATCGGCGAACCCGCCCCACAGGTCGACGACCGTCTCCCCGTCGACCGTGACGCACAGGGCCGCGCCCACGTCGACCCCGCGGGCCAGGTTGTTCGCGAACGCCTCGCGAACCGGCGCGTACTGCTCCCGGGCGAACCCGCGTACCAGATCCTCAGCCACGCTGCTGAATGTAGGTGCTCCCGTGAACCCGTCCCACCGAATATCGTGCTGGCGTCGGCCGCCTGACTCTCACCGTCGCGAACAGGGGTATCGCACATGCAGATCGAAAATCGGCTCCGCGAGCTCGGGCTCGAACTGCCCGACCCGATGCGGCTGCCGCCAGGCACCACGCTTCCGTTCCCGTGGGTGCGGACCCACGGCAACCGGGCCTTCGTGTCCGGGCACGGCCCGCTGCACCGGGACGGGTCGCTGGCCGGGCCGCTCGGCAAGGTCGGCCGCGAGGTGAGCCCCGAGGAGGCGTACGACGCCGCGCGTCTCACCGGCCTGGCCATCCTGGCCAGCCTGCGGCGTGAGCTCGGCGACCTCGACCGGGTCACCGCGTGGCTCCGGGTGTTCGGCATGGTGAACACCGCGCCCGGCTTCAACCGCATGCCGGCGGTCATCAACGGCTTCACCGACCTGATCCTCGAGCTCTGGGGCCCCGATGCGGGCAGACACAGCCGCTCCGCCGTGGGCCTCGCCGAGCTTCCGTTCGACATCCCGGTCGAGATCGAGGCCGAGGTCGCCATCGACGAGCGCCATGACCGGTGACCATGCCCGGGCGGTCCTCGACGGACTGCGCGCCTTCTACGACGCCCCGTCGGTGGCCGCGTCGGCGACCGGCGAGCCCACCGACGGCGTGGACCGCGCCCTGGCGCTGTTCGGCGAGGCGGCCGTCCGGGTGCCGGCCTATCGCGCGTTCCTGACCGAGCGGGGCATCGACCCGGAAGCCGTGCGGACGGCGGCCGATTTCGCCCGGCTGCCGCTGCTCACCAAGGACAACTACCTTCGCCGGTACGCCCTGCCGGAGCTGTGCCGGGACGGCCGGTTGCAGGATGCCGAGACCGTCGCCGTCTCCTCCGGGTCGTCCGGCCGGCCGACGGTGTGGCCGCGGACCGTGCTCGACGAGCTGGCGGTCAGCCGCCGGTTCGAGCACGCGCTGTACGCGAGCTTCCGGGCCGACGAGCGCCGTACGCTCGTGGTGGTCTGTTTTCCGCTCGGGAGCTGGGTCGGCGGGATGTACACCGCCGCGGCCTGCCGGCATCTGGCCGCCAAGGGTTATCCGCTCACCGTGGCGACGCCGGGCAACAACGTCGAGGAGATCCTGCGGGTCGTCACCGAGCTCGGCGAGCACTACGACCAGGTCGTGCTGGCCGGCTACCCGCCGTTCCTCAAGATCGTGATCGACGCCGGGGTCGCCTGGGAAAGATTCGCCATCCGGCTCCTGCTGGCCGGCGAGGTGTTCAGCGAGACGTGGCGTGACCTGGTCGGCCGGCGCGCCGGCATGACGAACCCGGTGGCCGACTCGGTGTCGCTCTACGGCACCGCCGACGCCGGCGTCCTCGGCAACGAGACGCCGCTCAGCGTGTCCGTCCGCCGCTTCCTCGCCGACCGCCCCGAGGTGGCCGAGGAGCTGTTCGGCACCCGGCGCCTGCCGACGCTCGTGCAGTACGACCCGGCCGACCGCTTCTTCGAGACGCTCGAGGGGACGCTGGTGTTCACCGGCAACGGCAGCGTGCCGCTGGTGCGCTATCACATCGCCGACGACGGCGGCACCGTCTCGTACCGGTCGATGATGGATTTTTGTCGTGGCCACGGCTTCGATCCCGAGGCCGGCCGGAGCGAGCGCGAGGCGGCCCGGCTGCCCTTCGTCTATGTCTTCGGGCGGTCGCTGTTCGCGGTGTCGTACTTCGGCGCCAATGTGTACCCGGAGAACGTCAGCGGCGCGGTGGAACGGGACGAGGTCAATGCCTGGGTCACCGGCAAGTTCGTGGTCTTCGTCGGGCCCGGCCCGGACGGGGAGCCGCGGCTACATGTGATCGTCGAGATCGCGCCCGGCGCCGAGCCACCGGACGGCGCGACCAGCTTGCTGGCCGACGCGGTCCGGTCGGACCTGCGCCGGCTCAACAGCGAGTTCGCCAACTACGTGCCCGACCGGCACCAGACGCCGGTGGTCGAGCTGCGTCCGGCCGGCGATCCGGAGTATTTCCCGGTGGGGGTGAAGCACCGATACACCCGGTCGTCCTGAGTCGTACTGCTATTACGGCTTGCGCCCTACGCCGCCGTACTGCTCGACCTCGCGTGCCTCGGTCTCCGGCCGCCACCGCGTCACCGGGACCAGGCCAGGCTCGACGAGTTCCAGACCCTCGAAGAACTGGGCGAGGCGGTCTGTGCTGCGCAGGTGGTACGGCAACGCGGCGGACTCGTTCCAGATACGAGCTGCCTCGACCACCTCGGGGGAGACGGGGGCACTGTCGTACAGAGCGAGGTAGCTGCCGGACGGCACGGCATCCATCGCCTTGCTGACCATGCCCTGCGCGACCGAGTCCTTCTCGACGTGGCCGAGGACGCCCATGAACAGAATCGCGACGGGCTCGGAGAAGTCCAGGGTGCGAGCGGCTTCGCGCAGCACCAGATCCATGTCGTGCATGTCGGCGTCGACGTAGCTGGTCAAACCCTCGGGCCGGCTCGTGAGCAGAGCGCGCGCGTGGGTCAGCACCAGTGGATCGTTGTCGACGTAGACGATCCGGCTCTCAGGCGCCGCCGATTGGGCCACCTCATGTGTGTTGTTGGCGGTGGGCAGCCCCGTACCGATGTCCAGGAACTGACGCACGCCGGCCTCGGCGGCCAGGTAGCGCACGGCGCGATTGAGGAACGCACGGCTGAGACGAGCATTCTCCGCAAGCTCCGGCTGACCAACCAGAATCTGATCACCGACCGCGCGATCGGCGGCGAAGTTGTCCTTGCCGCCCAGCAGATAGTTCCAGATCCGCGCGGTGTGCGGGATCGAGGTGTCCAGCTGGGGTGCCTTCTGCTCATCGTTCGACACGTGCGCGTCTTCCTTCTCGGATGGACCGATGCCGACGGATCGGCGCCAGCATAGACCCTCGCCGCCAACAGCCATTCACGCTCAGATCAAAGGCGACCCCCGTCCGCCGATCCAACGATCTCTGCAGAACGAATTGCTGGCGCCGCTGTGCTGTGCTGGTGACCGTGGGTATCGATGTGACCAGCTTCGCGCTACCGCTTGGCGCCGAACCGGTACGCGCGATCCGGGCTGACCGGAAGCTGTGGGACCTGGCCATCGGCCGGCCGCCGTTCGGTACCCGCTGGGGCGACGAACCGCTGCCGGACATCAGCCGGGCCCTTCTCGAGGTCGTCGCGGCCGGCACCGACTGGGCGTACCACTTCGCTGACCGCTCGCACGAGCAGGCCGAGTATGTCCTCGACCCGGTCGCCTTCCGCGCCGGTGGCAGGCATCGGGATGACCGCGAGCAGACCATGGCCTACCGCATCATCGGCGGCGCCGAGCTTTTCGCCGAGCACGCCATCAGCGGCCAGGGTTTCCCCTGGCGGTGCTCCACGGCGGCGTTCCTCGCCACCGCGGTCGAGCGGATCGACAGCCTTGACGTCGCCGGTGTCCGACGCGAGTTCTCGGTCGCCGAGATGGACGACCTCGGCCTCTACAAGGTCCATCGGGAAGAACCGGACGATCATGCTTTCGGCCGCGTGCTGGCCCAGCTCCGTGCCTTCGCCGACCATTGCCGCGCCGTCGCGGCCCGCGACCTCGACCTGATCATCACCCGGTACTGAACGAGCCGGCCGGGCTTGAGCCGAGAAGGAGGGCCTACAGCTGTGCCAGGGGTCACACTCCGGCGTCCGGACGGAGTAGCCTCTCGCGAGATACAGCGAAGAGGAGCCGAACACCCGAGGGATGGCCGTGGATTACAAGGTTGACGTTGACGGTTTCTGGCGTGATGGGTACACGATCGTCAAGGGGGTCTACACCCCGGACGAGATCGAGTCGTTCCGCAAGCGGGCGAGGGAGTCCGTGGGCTGGAACGGTGATCTGCTGTCGAACCCCAAGCTGAAGGACGTGCTGACCGATGGCCGGATGGCCGCGGTCGCCCGCAAGATCCTCGGCACCGACGAGATCGTCTACTCCGGCGACAGCAGCTTCACGATCAACTCGAAGTCGCACAACTGGCACAAGGACAACACCGATCGGGAAGACCCGAAGGGCCCGGACTGGACCCAAGGCCGGTACACGATGCTGCGGTTCGGCATCTACCTGCAGGACCACACCAAGCACAGCAAAGGGCTCAACCTGCGCCGCGGCTCGCACTTGACCACCGAGCTGATGGCCGGCAAGAACGTGTACGTCGCCACCGCCGTCGGCGACCTGGCCGTGTGGAGCATGGCGATCAGCCACTCCGGTAATGGGACGAAGCTGCGGTTCCCCTGGTGGATCGACCCGGAGCCGGCCATGGACGGCAAGTACCCGCGCTGGTGGATCCCGGCCAAGCCCAGTGGCGACCGGATGGCGCTGTTCGCCGGGCTGGGCGCGGACGACGCGCACCACGCGCGCTACGTGGACTACCTCAAGACCCGGACGTACATCTGCAACATGTGGCGACAGCACCCCTGGGACGACGAGACCCTGGCCGAGGCGAGCAAGGCGGGGCTGACCGTGCGCAACGTACCCAAGGAGATCGAGGGCGACGACACCGTGGGTAAGAACCAGTGGTGGCAGCCCATGCCCTACTGACCGGCCCTGCCTTCGGGGGTGGCGCTCCGCACCAGCACGGCACCCGTGCTCGATAGCGAGTCGGGTGCCGGTTGGCCGCGCCCCGAGCGATTGGGACTCGAACTCTCGCAATGCCCTACGGTGCGGAAGAAGGGACTCGAACCCTCACGTCCTCTCGGACACGGGCACCTAAAACCCGCGCGGCTGCCAATTTCGCCACTTCCGCCCGAATTACCCCACGGGCAATTCGCTGAGCAGAGTTTAAACGGTCGCAGGTCAAGCCATGGTCACGGCTGCGCGTTCGGGTCCCGATCGGGGAATCGCTACGGGTTGGCGAGGGCCTCAGTGGGTGGCATCCGGGCCGCTCGCACGGCCGGGTAGAAGCCGGCCAGACCGCCGATGAACAGGGTGGCGAGGATCCCGCCGGCCATCGCCCAGGCGGGGACGACCGTGGACCAGGACTGGGCGGTCGCGAAGATCGCGGTTATGCCGATGCCCAGAACCACGCCGCCCAGGCCGCCCAGCAAGGAAAGCAACAGGGCCTCGGCGAGGAACTGGGTGCGGATCTGGCCGCGGGTGGCGCCCAGCGAGCGGCGCAGGCCGATCTCCGAGCGGCGTTCCAGGACCGAGATGACCATGGTGTTGGCCACGCCGACGCCGCCGACCAGCAGGGCGACGCCGCCGAGGCCGAGCAGCAGGGCACGCAGGGTCTTCTCGGTCTCCTGCTTGGCGGCCAGCGCGTCCGAGGGGCGGGAGACGTCCACCTCGCCGGGGTCCTCGGGGTTGGCGGTGGCGCCGAGCAGCGGCTGCACGGTCGTCACGGCGCTCTCCGCGGCGCGGGTGTAGATCGTGGTCGGATGCCCGTCGAAGGCGAGCTGCGCCCGGGCTTCCGGCCACCCGACGAAGGCGCCGTAGTCGAAATCGGAGATCAGGTCGTTGGGCGCGAGGATGCCGACCACGGTGAACCACCGGCCGCCGAGCCAGACCAGCGAGTCGGGGCCGGTCTCGATGACCGCGAGGCTGCTCGCGGCGGCCGAGCCGAGCACGACGGTGGGGTAACGCCCGGTCGCCTCGGTGAGCCAGGCGCCCACCGCCGTCCGCGACCGGATCACCGAAGGCAGATCGGTCCGGGCGGCGTAGACGATGATGCCGCCGGTCTGCCGCTCCGGGATGTGGTCGTTGCGGTAGATCCGGGCCTCGGTCCGGCCGACAGCCGAGACCGACTCGACGCCGGGGATCGCGGTGATCATGCCGATCGCCGTGTCCGGCAGGTGGACGGGCTCGTCGCCGAAACTCTGCCCGGGCGAGACGGTCAGCAGGTTGGTGCCGAACGCGCTGAGCCGCCGTTCGATCTCGTGGGCCGACGACGCGGAGATGCCGACCACGCCGACCATCGCCGCGATGCCGATGGCGATGCCCAGTGCGGACAGGATGCCCCGCAGCGGGCGGGACCGCAGGCCGTAGCCGCCGACCCGGATGACGTCGGCCGGCCACATCCGGGCCGGCTTGAGCCGTGGGGCGCTCATCGGCGTACCTCCTCGGCGATTTTGCCGTCTTTGAGCCGGACCTCGCGCGGCAGCACGGACGCGATGTCCCGGTCGTGCGTGATGATCACGACCGTCGTCCCGCCGCCGTGCAGCTCACGCAGCAGGTCCATCACGGCCGCGCCGGAGACCGAGTCGAGGTTGCCGGTCGGCTCGTCGGCCATCAGAAGTGGCGGGTCGCCGAGGACGGCCCGGGCCACGGCCACCCGTTGCTGCTCGCCGCCGGAGAGCTGGTGCGGCAGATGCTGTAGCCGGTGGCCGAGGCCGACCCGGCGCAGCGCGCGTTCCGCCTCCCGGCGCCGGTATCCGCGCTGCTTCCCGCCGTAGAGCAGGCCGTCGGCCACGATGTCGAGCGCGGGCACGCCGGGCGCGAGATGGAACTGCTGGAAGACGAAGCCGATGGTCCGGGCCCGCAACGCGGACAGCTCCCGGTCGCTGAGCCCGGCCACGTCGTAACCGTCGATCTCCAGGCTGCCCGCCGTCGGCCGGGCGAGCGTACCGATGATGTTGAGCAGAGTGGACTTGCCGGAACCGGACGGGCCGACGACCGCCAGCAGCTCGCCCCGCTCGATCAGCAGGTCGGCGGAGTCCAGGGCGGAGATGGAGCCGTACCGCTTGGAGACCCCGGCGAGGTGGACGATCGGCCCGCTCATCGCGGCACCCCCACGGTCAGCCCGGCGACGACGCCGGGGCCGGAGATCTCCACGTAGCTGTCCGCGAACATGCCGGTCTTGACGGGCAGGTAGCGGCCGCCGGTCACCACCGCGTACCCGCCGCCGGGACGAGCCACCAGCGCTTCGACGGGCACGGCCAGCACGTTCGCGTGGGTCTCGGCGGCGAGCTCGACCTTGATCGTGGCGATCTGGTACCGCCCGAGCTTCCGCTGGTCGGTCACGGTCAGCTCGACCGGCACGGTGGCGCCGTCGCCCCTCGCGTTCGAGGTCGGTGTGCCGATGGCGGTGACCTTCGCCGGCGCCTTGCCGCCGTCGGGCAGCTCGACAACCGCCGCAGCACCGGGCCGGACCAGGTCGGCGTAATCGGTGTCCAGGTCGATGTCGACGACCCGGGCGGTGCCGGTCCACTTCAGCAGGACCCCGGCTGCGGCCGCGCCGGGCAGGGAGACGAGCTCGGCGACGCGACGTGCCCCCGATGACACCACGGCGTCGCCCGGTCGCACCGCGCCGGTCCGGTCTTTTCCAAGATCTTTTTGCCAATCCCGTACGGCGGAAGCCGTGGCCGCCGTGTATTGATCGTCGACCGTGAACCCGGTGTAGCCGAGGGCGCTGAGGTTCCGTTCGAGCTGCCGCACGTCGTCGCCGCGGCTCCCGGTCGACAGCGTGCGGTAGAGCGGAATCGAGCCGTACAACAGCGGAACCCTTTCCTGGTCGACGCGGTAGACGGTGTCCCCGCGCTCGATGACCGCCCCCACGATCGGCAGCCAGGTGACCATGCCCCCGCCCGGCGCCGCCTGCACCGGAGACGCGTCGCCGTGACCGAGCCGGCCGCCGACCGTCTCGCTGCGGGTCAGGGAGCGTTTCGCCACCGTGGCGGTGGCCGGGGGCGCGGTGAGCGCGGCGCCGGCCGGGGTGGTGCCGCGGCGGCCCAGCAGCCCGGTGGCCGCGGCCACGATCGCCGCCACGACCACCACGATCGGCACCAGAACGAGTACGCGGCGGCGGCTCACGAGTTGTTCACCGAATGCAGGCTGCCACCCGGGAAATGCGACTCGCAGGCCTTCTGAGCGTTCCGGAAATCGGTCGAGCCGCCGTTGATCCCGGTTCCGCTCAGCCGGAGCGTAATGGTATTTCCGGTCACCTCGGGGTCGGGGAAGTTCGGCAGCTTCGCGCGCATGCACTTCGTCCAGTCCGCGAGCTTCGTGGAATCGACGCTACCGCCGCCCTCGTCCTCGTCGTTCTGCGGGTTCTTGTCGCGGCAGGCCTCCAGCGCCTTCTTCCCGTCCGCGGACTCCAGGTCCTTCGGGCTGCTCATCTCGACGCCGCCGTCCTTGCGCTGCGGATCGGGGAAGTTCGGCACGCCATTCGCCCGCATACATTTCGCGTACGCCAGAGCCTTTTGGAAGTTGTCGTCGTCGGACGATTTGTCGCCCAACTGGCCGCACCCGGCGACCGAACCGAGGAGGAATGCGGTGACGATCAGCAGTTTCTTGAAATTCGTCGACATGCATTGTTTTCTACGCCCCGACCGGTCACACGACGGGCACAAAGACCACGCGGACGTCGAGGCCGCCCTCGGGCCGGGCGCGCACGGTGAGCTCCGCGGCGTGGGCGACGGCGATCGACTGCACGATGGACAGCCCGAGGCCGTGATGACCGTCGTCCCGGGCCGTCCGGTCGAGCCGCTGGAAGGGGCTGAGCAGCCGGTCCACCATCTCGGGCGGGACCGCCGGGCCGGTGTTGGCCACCTCCAGGAAAGCGCGCCCGTCCTCGGTGCCGGTGGCCACCTCCACCCGGCCGCCCGGGACGTTGTAGCCGGCCGCGTTGTCGACCAGGTTGGCCACGAGGCGCTCGACCAGGGCCGCGTCCCCGACCACCGGCGCCGGCCGCAGGTCGCTCTCGACGATCACCTCGGGCCGGGCGGCCTTGAGCACGTCGCCGGTCAGGATCGACAGGTCGATGCTCTCGCGGCGGTCGAGGCCGCGCTCGCTGGTCGCCAGCACCAGCAGCGAGTCGAGCAGCCGGGCCTGCTGCTCGCTGACCACCATCAGCTCCGCGAAATGCCCCCGGAACGCGTCGGCCGTCGCGGCCGGGTCGAGGACCGCCTCCTCGAGCAGGGCGTGCTCCAGGGTCAGCGGGGTCCGCAGCTCGTGGGCCGCGTTGGCGACGAACCGCTTGTGCGAGTCGAGCGCCGACTCCAGCCGGCCGAGCAGGCCGTCGACGGTGTCGGCGAGGCTCTTGAGCTCGTCGCGCGGCCCGGCGACGGCCAGCCGCTCGTGCACGTTGCGCGCCGAGATCCGCTGGATGCGCCCGGTCATGGTCTGCAGCGGCCGCAGCACCCGCCCGGCGACCAGCCAGCCGAGCACGGCCGCGAGCACCGACATGATCGCGAGCGCGACGCCCGACTTCACCAGCAGCTGATGCAGCATGTCGGCCTGCTGCTGCTCGCCCAGCTTCTGAATCGCCTGGCCGACGCGCTGCTCCGAGCCCGCCGGCAGCGTGCCGACCAGATAGGTGGTGACGTTCTCCGCCCCACCGGCCACCTTGCTGTGCTGGGTCATCACGACACTGCCCGACCCGTTGGCGACCAGCAGATAGGTGATGCCCAGCAGGACGGCCCCGGATACCAGGAAGAGCACGCCGTACAGGAGAGTCAGTCGCAGCCGCACGGTCATGAGAAACTCCCCTGTCAGATCCGGTACCCCGCCCGGGGAACGGTCTCGATCACCGGCGGCTCGCCGAGTTTCGCCCGGAGCCGGTTCATGGTCGCCTTCACGGTGGTGGTGAACGGGTCGGCCTCGGAATCCCACACCCGATCCAGCAACTCCTCGGCCGAGACCACCCGCCCCTGCGCGGCCAGCAGGTATTCCAGCACCGCCAGCTCCTTGGGATTGAGCGGCAACCGGGCGCCGTGGCGGGTGGCGACCCGCTGAGCCGGGTCAAGGGCGAGGTCCCCGCGGGTGAGAACGGGCGGAAGTGCCGTCTGCGTACGCCGCCCGAGCGCCCGGATGCGGGCCACGAGCTCGGGATAGGCGAACGGCTTCGGCAGATAGTCATCCGCGCCGAGAGTCAGCCCCTCCACCCGATCGGCGATGGTCCCGGCCGCGGTCAACATCAGCACCCGAGTCCGCGACGACTCCCCCATCAGCCGCCGGCACACCTCGTCGCCGTGCACCCCCGGCAGATCCCGATCAAGCACAACCACGTCGTAGTCGACCTCGACGGTGCGATCGAGCGCCGCCCCACCGTCATACTCGACATCGACGGCCATACCCTCGCGCCGCAGCACCCGAGCCACAGAATCGGCGAGCCGCACGTGATCCTCGACCACCAGGACTCTCATCCGCCACTCTCCCCGGCCTCCGAGACAGCGTACGAGTGAAATGGTCACACGCCCGTCACACCGAGCCAGGCCTGACTGGTGAACTGCCCTTATACGCAAGGGCCTCCGCCGATGTGGCCACCCGGGTAAGCGAAAACGGCTAAAACGGCACAGGAGGCTGGCGGGTCTAGCGCTCTGAAAGTTTTTATGCATAAGCTGCGGGCGTGAATGGAGATGGGGCTCGGTCCGTTCTCGACCTGTTCCACGGGGCGCGGCTCACGCCTACTCAGCGGCGGATTGCGCACTGCCTGGTCGAGCACTCGGGAAAGGCCGCCTACTTCTCCGCGGCCGAGGTGGCCGATCTCGCCGGGGTCAGCCAGCCGTCGGTGACGCGGTTCGCGATGGCGCTGGGGTATGAGGGCTATCCGGCGCTGCGGCGGCGGCTGCGGGATCTGACCGGGGACGACTCGGCGGAAGTGCCCGCGGCCGGGGGAAATGCCATGCAGTTGGCGGTACGGGCCGAGGCCGAGCACCTGGCTCGGCTGCACGACCAGCTCGCGCGGCTCGACGACGTCGAGCGGGCGGCACGGCTGTTGAACGAGAGCCGGCCACTGCCGGTGCTGGGGCTCCGGGCCGCGGCGCCGCTGGCGGGGTATTTCGGATACTTCGCGGCGAAGGTGCACCCGGACGTGCGGGTGCTCGACACGGGCGGCACGCCGCTGCTCGACCGGCTCGATCAGGCGCGGGCGGCCGGTGCCGGTGCGATGCTGGCGGTGGTGTTGCCGCGGTACCCGCGCGAGTCGCTGGACGCGATCGCCGAGGCCAAGCGGATGGGGTACGCGGTGGTCGCGATCACCGACTCGGCGGTGAGCCCGGTCGCCGACCACACCGACGTGGTGCTGCCGGCTGCGGTCGGCACGCAACTGGTCTTCGACCTGCACACCGGGCCGATGGCGATGGCCATGGTGCTGTTGCAGGCGATGTGCGACGCGGCGCCCGAGCCGGCGCAGCGCCGGCTGGAGGAGTTCGAGGCGACGGCCGCACGGCGGCACATTTTCACGGCATAGGAGGGGACGACGATGCCCGAGATCCGGGCCGCGCGCGGTACGACGTACACGGCGAAGGGGTGGCCGCAAGAGGCCGCCAAGCGGATGTTGATGAACAACCTCGACCCCGACGTGGCCGAAAGGCCTCAAGATCTGGTCGTCTACGGCGGGACCGGCAAGGCCGCCCGCGACTGGCCGTCCTTCCACGCGATCGTCCGGGAGCTCGACGAGCTCAAGGGCGACGAGACGCTGCTGGTGCAGTCGGGCAAGCCGGTCGGCGTCTTCCGCACGCACGAGTGGGCGCCGCGCGTGCTGATCGCGAACTCGAACCTGGTCGGCGACTGGGCGACCTGGCCCGAGTTCCGCCGGCTGGAGAAGCTCGGCCTCACGATGTACGGGCAGATGACCGCGGGCTCGTGGATCTACATCGGCACCCAGGGGATCCTGCAAGGGACGTACGAGACGTTCGCCGCGGTCGCCGCGAAGCGGTTCGGCGGCACCCTGGCCGGCACGCTGACGCTGACCGCGGGCTGCGGCGGCATGGGCGGCGCACAGCCCCTGGCCGTCACCATGAACGGCGGCGTGTGCCTGATCGTCGACGTTGATCGAGCAAAATTGCAGCGCCGCGTCGACACCCGATATCTCGATGTCATCGCCGACAACCTCGATGACGCCATAAATCGAGCGATAACCGCTAAGTCCGAAAAGACGCCCATCTCGATCGGCGTCGTCGGCAATGCCGCGGTGATCTTCCCCGAGCTAAAGATAAAAGGCGTGGAGATCGACATCGTCACCGACCAGACGAGCGCCCACGACCCCCTGAGCTACATCCCGATCGGCGTGGAACTGGAAGACGCCGCCGAACTCGCCCGGACAAAACCGGAGGAGTTCACCGACCGGGCCCGGGCGTCCATGGCCCGGCACGTCGCCGCGATGGTCGCGTTCATGGACGACGGCGCCGAGGTCTTCGACTACGGCAACTCCATCCGCGGCGAGGCCAAGACCGGCGGTTTCGAGCGCGCCTTCGACTTCCCCGGCTTCGTCCCCGCGTACATCCGCCCGCTTTTCGCCGAAGGCAAAGGCCCGTTCCGCTGGGCCGCCCTCTCCGGCGACCCGAAGGACATCGCCGCCACCGACAAGGCCGTGCTCGATCTCTTCCCGGACAACGAACCTTTGGCGAATTGGATTCGCCTGGCCGGCGAGCGGGTCGCCTTCCAGGGCCTGCCCGCGCGGATCTGCTGGCTCGGCTACGGCGAGCGGGACAAGGCCGGCGTCCGCTTCAACGACATGGTCGCCCGCGGCGAGATCAGCGCGCCCATCGTGATCGGCCGCGACCACCTCGACGCCGGCTCGGTCGCCTCGCCCTACCGCGAGACCGAGTCGATGCTCGACGGCTCCGACGCGATCGCCGACTGGCCGCTGCTCAACGCCCTGGTCAACACGGCCAGCGGCGCCTCCTGGGTGTCGATCCACCACGGCGGCGGCGTCGGCATCGGCCGCTCGATCCACGCCGGGCAGGTCTGCGTCGCCGACGGCACTCCGCTGGCCGGCCAGAAGATCGAGCGAGTGCTCACCAACGACCCGGGCATGGGAGTGATCCGCCACGTGGACGCGGGCTATCAGTCCGCGGCGGCGGCCGGCGTGCACATCCCGATGGCGCGATGAGCGCCGAGGTCTTCTCGGGCCTGTGGTCCGAGATCGAGTCCATCGGCCGGGTGTCGAGCGGCGGCTACATGCGGTACGCCCTGGACACCCCCGACCTCGTGCTGCGCGACTGGTTCCGCAACCAGGCCGACCGGCGCGACATGCCGGTCACCGACGACGGCAACGGGAACCTGTTCGCCTGGTGGGGCGACGCGTGGGGCCGCGACGCGGTGCTGACCGGCTCGCACTTCGACTCGGTTCCGCACGGCGGCGGCTACGACGGCCCGCTCGGCATCGTCAGCGGGTTCCTCGCCGTCGACCAGCTGCGGGCGGCCGGGCACCGGCCGGCCCGCCCGATGGCCGTGGTCGCGTTCGTCGAGGAGGAGGGCGGCCGGTTCGGGCTGCCCTGCCTCGGCTCGCGGCTGCTCACCGGCGCGATCGACCCCGCGAAGGCGGCCGCCCTCACCGACCGTGAGGGGGTCACGTTCGGTGAAGCACTCGGAGCGACGCCGGCCGGTCCGCTGCCGGGCCTGACCAGCCGGATCAGCGCGCTGGTCGAGCTTCACATAGAGCAAGGACGGCAACTCGAGGTGCCGGTCGGGGTGGCCAGCGCGATCTGGCCGCACGGCCGCTGGCGGTTCGACTTCACCGGGCACGGCGACCACGCCGGGACGACCCGGATGGCCGACCGGCGCGACCCGATGCTGACCTTCGCGTACACGGTGCTGGCCGCGAACAAGGAGGCCCGGCTGGCCGGCGCGCACGCGACGATGGCCCGGGTCGAGGTCGAGCCGAACGCCACCAACGCGATCCCCTCGCTGGTGCGCGGCTGGCTGGACGCGCGAGCAGCGGACACGGCCACGATGGACGGCGTCGTCGACGCGGTGGTGAAGCGGGCGACCGAGCGGGCCGGCCGCGACGGCACCGAGGTGGCGGTGACGTCCGAGTCGCTGAGCGCGGAGGTCACTTTCGACACCGAGCTCGCGGCCCGGATCGCGGGGATGCTGGGCGACGCCCCGATCCTGCCGACCGGCGCCGGCCACGACGCGGGCGTGCTGTCGGCGCAGGTCCCGACGGCGATGCTCTTCGTGCGCAATCCGACCGGCATCTCGCACTCGCCGGCCGAGCACGCCGAGCCCGATGACTGCGCGGCCGGCGTCGACGCGCTGGCGACGGTCCTGCGGGAGCTGACATGACCGTCTACCACGCCGCGTACGCATGGCTCGGCGACAGTGTGGCCCGCGACGTCCGCATCGAGGTCGCCAATGGCCGCTTTGTCAGAATAAACACCGGTGAGACCGGCGAAGTGGACATCCGGCTCCCGGGGCTCGTGCTGCCGGGGCTCGCCAACGCGCACTCGCACGCCTTCCACCGGGCCTTGCGAGGCCGCACCCATGGCGAGCGCGGCAGCTTCTGGACCTGGCGCGAGCAGATGTACCGGGTGGCCGCCGAGCTCGATCCCGACCGCTATCTGCGGCTGGCCCGGGCGACCTACGCCGAGATGGCGATGGCCGGCATCACCGCGGTCGGCGAGTTCCACTACCTGCACCACGGCCCCGACGGCACGCCGTACCACGATCCCAACGCGATGGGTCACGCCCTGATCGAGGCGGCGCGCGAGGCCGGCATCCGGATCACCCTGCTCGACACGCTCTACCTCCAGTCCGGTGTGGACGGTAAGCCGCTCGAGGGCGTCCAGCGTCGCTTCGGCGACGGAGACCCGCAACGCTGGGCCGAGCGGGTGGCCGCTCTGAGTGCCGCGCCGCACGCTCGCATCGGCGCCGCAATTCATTCCGTACGCGCGGTGCCCGCTCACCTGCTCGGCGAGTTGGCGGGTAGACGCCCGCTGCACGTGCACCTGTCGGAACAGCCGGCGGAGAACGAGCAGTGCCGCGCGGTGCACGGTTGCACCCCTACCGAACTGCTCGACCGCCACGGCATCCTCGGCCCGGACACCACCGCCGTGCACGCCACCCACCTCACCGACCAGGACGTGAAGGCGCTCGGCCGCTCCGGGACCGGGATCTGCATGTGCCCCACCACCGAGCGCGACCTGGCCGACGGCATCGGCCGCGCCCGGGACCTGGCCGACGCCGGCTCGCCGATCAGTCTCGGCAGCGACAGCCACGCCGTGATCGACCCGTTCGAGGAGGCCCGCGCCCTGGAGATGGACGAGCGCCTGGCCACCCGCCGGCGCGGCCGGTTCTCGGTCGCCGAGCTGGTGACGGCGGCCGCCAACCACGCGTCGATCGGGTGGGAGGACGCCGGGACGATCGCGGTCGGCAGTCGGGCCGATCTGGTCTGCGTGCGGCTCGACTCGGTGCGCACGGCCGGCGCGGAGCCCGAGGGGGCGATTCTCGCGGCGACCGCCTCCGACGTCACCGACGTGATCGTCGACGGCCGGCACGTCGTCGCCGGTGGCCGGCACACGGTGATCGACGTGTCGCGCGCGCTGGTCGGAGCGATCGGATGACGCTGCTCATCGACGACATCGGCGAGCTGCTCACCAACGACGGGCCGCCGCTGAGCAACGCGGCCGTGCTGGTCGACGGGGAGCGGATCGGCTGGGTCGGGCCGAGCGCGAAGGCCCCGGCCGCCGATCGCCGGGTCGGGGTGGACGGCGCGGCGGTGCTGCCCGGCTTCGTGGACAGCCACGCCCACCTGGTCTTCGCCGGGGACCGCGCGGCCGAGTTCGCGGCGCGGATGGCCGGCGAGCCGTACACCGGCGGCGGGATCCGCACGACCGTGGCCGCGACCCGGGCGGCGAGCGACAACGACCTGCGGCGGAACGTCACGCGCCTGGTGACCGAGGCGCGGCGGCAGGGAACCACGACCATCGAGACCAAGAGTGGGTACGGGCTCAGCGTCGACGACGAGGCCCGGTCGCTGCGGATCGCCCGCGAGCTGACCGCGGAGACGACGTTCCTCGGCGCGCACGTGGTGCCGGCCGGGGTCGACCCCGACGCGTACGTCGATCTGGTGCGCGGCCCGATGCTGGCGGCCTGTGCCGCGTACGCGAAATGGGTCGATGTCTTTGTTGAACGCGGCGCCTTCGACGCCGAGCAGGCGCGGGAGATCCTGATCGCCGGCGCGAAGCTGGGGCTGGGCCTGCGCGTGCACGCCAACCAGCTCGGGCCCGGTCCGGGCGTGCGACTGGCCGTGGAGCTGGGCGCCGCGAGCGCCGACCACTGCACCCACCTGTCCGATTCCGATGTGGACGCGCTGGCCGGCTCGCCGACGGTGGCCACGCTGCTGCCGGGCGCCGAGTTCTCCACGCGGTCCGCCTATCCCGACGCGCGACGGCTGATCGACGCCGGCGTCACCGTGGCGCTGGCCACCGACTGCAACCCGGGCTCGTCGTACACGTCGTCGATGCCGTTCTGCATCGCTCTCGCCGTACGGGAAATGAAAATGACCCCCACCGAGGCCGTGCACGCCGCCACGGCCGGCGGGGCCCGCGCGCTGCGCCGCGACGACGTCGGGGTGTTGCGCGCCGGGGCACGTGCCGACCTGATCGTCCTGGACGCGCCCTCCCACCTGCACCTGGCCTACCGGCCGGGAGTCCCCCTGATCCGAACCGTTCTGCACAACGGAGTGCTTCAATGATCACCGTTACCGTCCAACCCACCGGCGTAACCCCCGCCGAGGTCGCTGCGGTCGCCCGCGGCGACGCCCGGGTCGAGCTCGCCCCCGCCACCGTCGAGGCCATGGCCACCAGCCGCGCCATCGTCGACCGGATCGAGGAATCCGGCCGCCCGGTCTACGGCGTCACCACCGGATTCGGCGCGCTCGCCAACACCTTCGTGGCGCCGTCCCGGCGGGCCGAATTGCAGCACGCGCTGATCCGCTCGCACGCGGCCGGGGTCGGTGCGCCGATGCCGCGCGAGGTCGTGCGGGCCATGATGCTGCTGCGGGTGCGCTCGCTCGCGCTCGGCCACTCGGGCGTGCGGCCGGTCCTTGCCCAGGGCCTGGTCGACCTGCTCAACCACGACATCACCCCGTGGGTGCCCGAGCACGGCTCGCTCGGCGCGTCCGGCGATCTGGCGCCGCTCGCACACTGCGCGCTCGTGCTGCTCGGCGAGGGCTGGGTGGTCGGCAAGGACGGCGAGCGGCTCGCCGCGGCCGAGTCGCTGCACACCGCCGGCCTGACGCCGCTCGACCTGGCGGCCAAGGAGGGTCTCGCGCTGATCAACGGCACCGACGGCATGCTCGGGATGCTGCTGCTCGCACTGGACGACTGCCGGCATCTGTTCGCGATCGCCGACGTGACCGCGGCGCTGGCGATCGAGGCGATGCTCGGCTCGGAGCGGCCGTTCCGGCCCGAGCTGCACGCGATCCGGCCGCACCCGGGTCAGGCCGCGTCGGCCGCGAACATCCTGGCGCTGCTGCAGAACTCCGCGATCATGGATTCACACCGGGACGACCTCGCGCACGCGGTGCAGGACGCGTACTCGATGCGCTGCGCTCCGCAGGTCGCCGGCGCGGCCCGGGACACGCTCTCCTTCGCCTCGGAGGTGGCCGCCCGCGAGCTGGTCTCGGTCGTCGACAACCCGGTCGTGCTGCCCGACGGCCGGGTCGAGTCGACCGGGAACTTCCACGGCGAGCCGCTCGCCTTCGCCGCCGACTTCCTCGCCATCGCGGCGGCCGAGGTCGGCTCGATCGCCGAGCGCCGGGTCGACCGGCTGCTCGACGTGACCCGCTCCCGCGAGCTACCGCCGTTCCTCTCCCCCGACGCCGGCGTGAACTCGGGCCTGATGATCGCCCAGTACACGGCGGCCGGGATCGTCGCCGAGAACCGGCGGCTCGCCGTGCCGGCCTCCGCCGACTCGCTGCCCACCAGCGGCATGCAGGAGGACCACGTCTCGATGGGCTGGGCCGCCACCAAGAAGCTGCGCACGGTGCTGGACAACCTGACCAGCCTGCTCGCGGTCGAGCTGCTCAGCGCCGTGCGCGGGCTGCAGCTGCGGGCCCCGCTCACGCCGTCGCCGGCCGGGCGGCTCGCGATCGCGGCGCTGGCGCCGTTCGCCGGGGCGCCCGGGCCCGACATCTTCCTGGCGCCGGTGCTCGAGCAGACCCGCGCGGTCGTGGCCGGCCGTGAGCTGCGCGCGGGCATCGAGGCGGAAATCGGGGCGCTGTTGTAGTTAACTACCCACTGTGGACGATAGAGCCATAGTGATCGGGGCCGGTGTCGCCGGTCTCGCCGCCGCGCGGGTGCTGAGCCGGCGGTACGCGAGCGTCACGGTGCTCGACCGGGACACTCTGCCCCACGGTCCCGTGCCGCGGCGGGGCGTGCCGCAGGGCGAGCACCCGAACATCCTGCTCGTCGGCGGCCTGAAGGAGCTGGCCGCGCTGTTCCCCGGGTTCGAGGAGGAACTGCTCGCGCTCGGCGGCACCTCGCTGGAGACGGGCGCGGACATCTGCGCGTACCGGCTGGGACGCCGGTGGCCGGTCGCGCCGACCGGGTTCTCGATGATCTCGGTGACCCGGCCGCAGCTCGAGGCGGTGCTGCGCGCCCGGGTGACGGCGCTGCCCGGGGTGGTGGTGCACGACCAGATCGCGGTGGCCGGGCTGGCCGGGCGGGGTGAGCTGGTCACCGGCGTGGTGCTGGACAGCGGCGAGACGCTCGAGGCGTCGCTGGTGGTCGACTGCTCGGGGCGCGGCTCGCGCTCGGACCGGTGGCTGGGCTCGCTCGGCCTCGAGCCGCCCGCGCAGGTCGAGGTGAAGGCCGGGGTCACCTACTCGACCCGGCTCTACCGGCGGCAGCCCGGTGACCTCGGTCCCTGGCAGGCGGCTCTGGTGCTGCCGGCCGGCCCGCACGAGCGGATGTCGGCGGTGGCCCTGCCGGTCGAGGGTGATCGGTGGATGATCGGGCTGGGCGGGTGGCAACTGGCCTCGGTTCCCGATTCCCCGGCGACCTTCGAGGCGTACGCGAAGCAGCTCCCCGATCCGCTGGTGGCGGCCCTGATCTCGCGGACCGAGCCGCTGAGCGACGTGACCGTGGCCCGGTTCCCGTCGAGCCGGCGGCGGCTGTTCGAGAAGGCCGCGGTGCTGCCGGCCGGCTACGTGGCCCTCGGCGACGCGATCTGCAGCGTCAACCCGATCTACGGCCAGGGGATGACCTGCGCGGCCCGGCAGGCGGCGGCCCTCGGCGACGCGCTCGACCGGCACCACCGGGTGCCGGACGCCGCGATGGTCCGCGATTACTACGGATTCGCCGCGAAGGTCAACGAGACGCCGTGGCGGTTCGCGGTCGGCGGCGACTTCACCTTCCCGGGTACGACCGGGCCGCGGCCGCACGGGATCGGCCTGCGCAACTGGTACGCGCGGCAGGTCACGCACGCCTCGCAGGTCGACGCCTCGGTCTATCGGGTCGCCACCGGGGTCCAGCACCTGATCGATCCGCCGTCGGTGCTGATGGCGCCCGGCTTCATGGCCCGGGTGCTGCGGAAGGCCTATATTCGGCGGCGCCGATAGGTGGACCGGAGATACCGTCCCGGCATGACGGGCTACGACTTCCGCGCGCTGCAGGACCGCTGGCTACCGGTCTGGGAGTCGCTCGGCCTCTTCTCCCCGTCATCCGTCGATCGCTACATCGTCTCGATGTTCGCCTACCCCTCGGGCGACCTGCACATGGGCCACGCCGAGGTGTACGCGATCGGCGACGTCATCGCGCGATACTGGCGGCTGCGCGGGTTCGGCGTGCTGCATCCGGTCGGGTGGGACTCGTTCGGGCTGCCCGCCGAGAACGCGGCCCGCAGGCGGGGGCTGGATCCGGCCGAGTGGACGTACGCGAACATCGCCACCCAGGCGGAATCGTTCCGGCGGTACGCGGTCTCGTTCGACTGGAGCACCCGGCTGCACACCAGCGATCCGTCGTACTACAAGTGGACGCAGTGGCTGTTCCTGCGGTTCTTCTCGCGCGGCCTGGCCTATCGCGCGTCGGCCGCCGTCAACTGGTGCCCGGTCGACGAAACCGTGCTGGCCAACGAGCAGGTCATCGGCGGGCGTTGCGAGCGATGCGGCACTCTGGTGGTCTCCCGCGAGCTGAACCAGTGGTTCTTTCGCATCACCGCGTACGCCGACCGGCTGCTGGACGACCTGGACCGGCTGGAGGGGCATTGGCCGGCGCACGTGCTGACCATGCAGCGCAACTGGATCGGCCGTTCCGCACCTGGCTCGTACCACCTGCACGACTGGCTGATCTCGCGGCAGCGGTCGTGGGGGTGCCCGATCCCGATCGTGCACTGCCCGTCCTGCGGTGTGGTGCCGGTCCCGGACGACCAACTGCCCGTCGTGGTTGACGGGTCGCCAGTCTTCTGCCCGAAATGCGCCGAGCCGGCCCAGCGGGAAACCGACACGATGGACACGTTCGTCGACTCGTCCTGGTACTTCCTGCGCTACCCGAACGTGTCCTATGCGGATGGTCCGTTCGACCCGGCCCGGGTGCGGCCGGTCGACCACTACATCGGCGGCAGCGAGCACGCGGTGTCCCACCTGCTGTACGCCCGCTTCTTCACCAAGGTCCTGCACGACCTCGGGATGATCGACTTCGACGAGCCGTTCCGCCGGCTGACCACCCAGGGTCAGGTGATCCTGAACGGCGCCGCGATGAGCAAGTCCAAGGGCAACATGGTCGAGCTGGCCGACCAGCTGGACCGGTACGGCGTGGACGCGGTCCGGGTGTCCCTGCTGTTCGCGGGCCCGCCCGAGGACGACGTCGACTGGGCAGACGTCTCCCCCGGCGGTTCCGCCCGCTTCCTGTCGCGGGCCCTGCGGCTGGCCTCTGTGAATTCTGTTGCGTCAACCGGTGACAGCCCGCTGCGGCGCACCACCCACCGGCTGCTGCGGGAGATCACCGATCTGCTCGAGGCGACCCGGCTGAACGTGGCGCTGGCCCGGACGATGGAGCTGGTCAACGCCGTCCGGGCGGCGCCGCCCGACGACCCGGCCCGGCTCTCGGCGACTGAGGCGGTCGCCGTGGTGCTGTCGCTGTTCGCGCCCTACACGGCCGAGGAGATGTGGCACCGTCTGGGCCACCCGCCCGGCGTGGCCGTCGCGGGCTGGCCGGCGATCGACCCGGACCTGGCCGCCGCCGAGACCGTGGTCTGCGTCGTCCAGGTCAACGGCAAGGTGCGCGACCGGCTGTCGGTGCCGCCCGACATCACGTCGGCTGCGCTGAGGACGCTGGCCCTGGCCTCGCCGACGGCGGCAGGCCTGCGGGTGACCCGCGCGATCGTCCGGCCGCCGAAACTGGTCAACCTGATCAGTTCGGAAGTTCCTTCGCGATGACCTTGGACAGCTCGCGGAACGCCTTGCCGCGGTGGCTGATCGCGTCCTTCTCGGCCGGGGTGAGCTCGGCGTTCGTCCGCGTCTGGCCGTCGCCCAGGAAGATCGGGTCGTAGCCGAAGCCGCCCTCGCCGCGCCGCGAGCGCAGGATCACGCCCCGCTGCTTGCCCTCGACGAGGTGCTCCCGGCCGTTCGGCAGGACGAGCGCGGCCGCGCACACGAACGCGCCGCCCCGGTGCTCCTCGGCGACGTCCGAGATCTGGGCCAGGACCAGGTCGAGATTGGCCTGATCGTCGCCGTGCTTGCCGGACCAGCGGGCGCTGAACACGCCCGGCATCCCGTTGAGCGCGTCGATCGCGATGCCCGAGTCGTCGGCCACCGTGGGCAGGCCGGTGCGGTTGGCGCCCTCGCGGGCCTTGATCAGCGCGTTTTCCCCGAAGGTCAGGCCGGTCTCGGGCACGTCGGGGTAGTCCTCGAAGTCGGCCAGCCCGATCAGCGCGATCCGCTCGGCGCCGAGGGCCACGTCGAGGATGCGCTGAAGCTCCACGAGCTTTTTCTTGTTCGCCGTGGCGAGCAGCAGCTTTGCGCTCACGAGGTCAGGGCCTTCTGCTGAGCGGCGGCCAGATCGGCGCAGCCGGCGACCGCGAGGTCGAGCAGGACGTCCATCTCGTCGCGGCGGAAGACGCCGTTCTCTCCCGTGCCCTGCACCTCGACGAAGTCGCCGTCGCCGGTGCACACCACATTCATGTCGACGTCGGCGGCGGAATCCTCGACATACATCAGATCGAGGCGGGGCTCGCCGTCGACGATGCCGACGCTGACCGCCTGGATCGACCGGTGCATGACCGCGTCGACCTTGCCGGCGAGCGACTTGCGGCCGGCCAGCCAGGTGACGGCGTCGTAGAGAGCGACGTACGCCCCGGTGATCGCGGCGGTGCGGGTGCCGCCGTCGGCCTGCAGGACGTCGCAGTCGAGCACGATCGAGTTTTCCCCGAGGGCCTTGAGGTCGATGCAGGCCCGCAGGCTGCGCCCGATCAGGCGGGAGATCTCCTGCGTACGCCCGCCGACCTTGCCCTTGACGCTTTCCCGGTCGCCGCGGGTGTTGGTGGCGCGCGGAAGCATCGCGTACTCCGCGGTGACCCAGCCGAGGCCGGAGCCCTTGCGCCAGCGCGGGACACCCTCGGTGACGCTCGCGGTGCAGAGCACGCGGGTGTCGCCGAACTCGACGAGGACCGAGCCCTCGGGATGGATGCTCCACTTCCGCGTGAGCGTGACGGGTCGTAGCTGATCGGCCGCTCGGCCGTCGGGTCGCGCCATGCCCCAAACCTTATGCGTTCCGGGCCGAGCCCGCTCAGCCCGCCCGCCGCCCGCGGAAAACCACAGGCCCAGCCCGCCCCGCCGCCGGCTGACAGCCCGAGGCTCAGCCTGCCCCGCCACCGGTGGTCAGCCCCAGGCCCGTCTGTGGGACGGCGGGGCGCAGCACCGCCGCCGGGCGCTGCCGGGTGATCGCGAGGCCGGCGGCCGCGGTGTCGGCGGCCAGGCCGTGCGCCCGCAGGAACCCGTCGACCGCCTGCTCCCAGCTGAATGCCTCGGCCCGGTCGCGCGCGACCGCCCGCCGCACCGGTTCCGGCCGCTCCATCAGCTCGCGCACCCCGTCGGCGAAGGCCTCCGGCGTGCCGGCCACGGCCACCCCGGCGTCGCCGATCACCTCGGGCAGCGCGCTGGACTCGTTGACCACCACCGGCGTACCGCAGGCGAGGGCCTCCAGGGCGGCGAGCCCGAACGTCTCGACCGGACCCGGCGCCACCACCACGTCGGCGCTGGCCAGCAGGGCCGCCACCGCGGCGCGGTCGGCGATGTGCCCGGCGAAGCGCACCGGCAGGCGGGCCGCGCGGTAGGCCAACGCCGTGCGTCGGGTGCCGTCGCCGGCCAGCACGAGCACGGCCGGGACCTTCGCGTTGCGCAGGGCCGCGATCGCGTCGACCGCGAGCTCGGGCCGCTTGGCCGCGGACAGCCGGCTGCAGAAGACCACCAGCAGCTCTCCGGGGCGGGCGTAGCGGGACCGCACGGCCGCGTCGGCCCGGCTCGGGTGGAACTCGTCGAGGTCGACCCCGAGCGGCACCTCGACCAGGTTGGGCACGCCGAGGCGCCGGAACTCGGCGGCCGCGAACGCCGTGGTGCAGACGATCGTGTCGAAGTTCTCGGCGGTGCGGAGATTGAGCCGGTCGGCGAGCGCGTCGCGTTTCGGCATGCCCCAGACGCCCAGGAGGCCGGCCAGGCTCTCGTGCGAGACCATCATCGACCCGACGCCGCGCTGCCGGGCCCAGCCGCCCGTCCAGCGCAGGGTGGCGCGGTCGGAGACCTCGATGCGGTCGGGCTCGAGCTCGTCGAGCAGGCGGGTGAGCTCACGCCGGCCGGCCATCACCCGGTAGCCGCCGGTGCGCGGCAGCGGGGAGCTGGGCAGCGTGATGACGCGGCCCTGGGAGGTCATCGTGTCGGAGCGCTCACGACCGGGAACGATCAGCACGGCCTCGTGACCCGCGCGCTGGTAGCCCTCGCCCAGGTTGCGTAGCGCTGTCCGAAGGCCACCGGTATGAGACGTCACGAAGTTGGCCAGGCGGACGATGCGCATGCAACAACTCCAAGATCACGATCTCGTGGTGCAACGGTGCTCGATCCGACCGCCCCCCGGTCCGGGCTCAGAGATCGTACCGGGCGCCGGGACGGACGACCTCAACCGGTCCCGCATATGCGGCGGAGGCCGCATCCACAATAGATGCCTCAGAGAACCACGCAGGTATCAAATGGGTCAGTAATAGCCGTCCGACGTCGGCCTTGGTGGCCGCCTCGCCCGCCTCACCACCGGTCAGGTGCAGGCCAGGGGGGTTGTCCACGCCGTCGAGGTAGCTCGCCTCACACAGGAACAGGTCGGCCCCGGCGGCCAGGCGCAGCAGAGCTTCGCAGGGCGCGGTGTCCGCTGAGTACGCGATCACTCGCCCACCGTGCTCGATGCGTACGCCATAGGTCTCGATCGGATGGTTCACCCGGTCGACCGTGATCGAGAACGGCCCGATCGGGAACGTGCCCGGCTGAAGGCCGTAGAACGTGTACACGTCGTCGACCTGTTCGTTGTCCGAGCTGTACGCCGCCGAGATGCGCTCGGCCGCCCCCAGCGGCGCGTAGACGGGGATGGGCGGCCGTGCCCCGCCCGGGTCGTAACGGCGAACGATCACATACAGGCAGGCGTCCAGCATGTGGTCGCTGTGCAGGTGGGTCAGGATGATCGCGTCGATGGCGTTCATGTCGGCGGTGTAACGCTGCAGGGCGGACAACGAGCCGGAGCCGAAATCGATCAGCAGGCGGAAGCCCTCGGCCTCGACAAGATAGGCGGAACACGCCGACTCGGGCCCGGGAAAACTGCCGGCGCAGCCGAGAACGGTCAGTCGCATGCGGGTCCCTTTGGCTCACGCTGGGTCGTCCACGCCCCGCTGGACCGGTCCGTGGCAGAGTCTTCAGACCAGTCAATCACGGAGCGAAGCGTATCCCCGGACCTGCGCACCATGTAAACGTCTGATCGATTTGTCGCTAAATCGACAACGTACATCACACCGCCCGTGACCTCGGTCATTAACGCATTTCCCGTTACGTCCGGTGAGTCGTTTGCGTTGCACAAAGTGAGGACTTCTAGGGACGGAACAGGACGGAGGCAGCGTGACCACGGTCGAGCAGAACCGCAGCACGCGGACCGAGGCGGCGGAGATCATGCCGTTCGGTGGCTGGGAGATTACACCGGCGCCCGCGGGGTTCGGTGACCGCGAGACGCTTTTCCGCTTTCCCGCGGCCGACGACCCGGCGCCCGCGCCGGCGCGCCTTCTCGCGATGGCGCTTTATGCCGCGACACTCGGCCTCGCCGGCGTCGGGGTCGGGGTTCGCGCAATAGTCACGGTTTTCGGGGAGACGGCGTTCTGGTACGTCCCCGCGCTGTCCCTTTTCGGTCTGGCGAGCGTGGCGCTGGTCGTCGGATCGTTCCTGTCGATCCATCGCCCGGCGCTCCCGTGGCTGCTATTGCTGGCAGCCACGGTCCCGTTGGCGATCGACGTTCTGATCGCCGCGCTCTACTAAGCCCAGAGCTGGCCTTCCAACGCCTCTTCGGCGTCGTTCAGCGTGCCGCCGTAGGCGCCCGTCGACAGGTATTTCCAGCCGCCGTCGGCGACCACGAACGCGACGTCGGCCCGGCGGCCGGCCTTGACCGCCTCGTGCGCGACGGCCAGCGCCGCGTGCAGGATCGCGCCGCTGGAGAAGCCCGCGAAGATGCCCTCGACCTCGACCAGCTGCCGGGTGCGCAGCACGGCGTCCCGGGTGCCGACCGAGAAGCGCCGGTCGAGCACGCTCGCGTCGTATAGCTCGGGCACGTAGCCCTCGTCGATGTTGCGCAGGCCGTACACGATCTCGCCGTAGCGCGGCTCGGCCGCGACGATCTGGATGCCGTCGACCTTTTCCTTGAGGAACCGGCCGGTGCCCATCAGCGTGCCGGTGGTGCCGAGGCCGGCCACGAAGTGCGTGATCGTCGGCAGGTCGTGCAGCAGCTCGGGGCCGGTCGTCTCGTAATGGGCGCGGGCGTTGGCCGGGTTGCCGTACTGGAACAGCATCTTCCAGTCGGGGTGCTCGGCGGCGATCTGCTTGGCGGTCGCCACGGCCTGGTTGGACCCGCCCGCGGCCGGCGAGAAGATGATCTCCGCCCCGTACATCCTCAGGAGCTGGATCCGCTCGGCCGAGACGTTCTCCGGCATGACGCAGACGAGCCGGTAGCCGCGCAGTTTCGCCACCATGGCCAGGGCGATGCCGGTGTTGCCGCTGGTCGGCTCCAGGATCGTGTCGCCGGGGCGCAGGTGGCCGGACTCCTCGGCCTCGCGCACCATGAACAGCGCCGGCCGGTCCTTGACGCTGCCGGTCGGGTTGCGGTCCTCGAGTTTCGCCCAGAGACGCACCGGCGGTGCCCCGTCGGGCACCACCGGCGAGAGGCGGGGCAGGCCGACGAGCGGCGTGCCCCCACAAGCGTCCAAGAGGCTCTCGTAGCGAGCCATCAGTAGCTCAGCCTTTAGTCCGGTCAAGGACGGCGGCGGGGCGGTTGGATCGGGGCCCGAGAAGAGCGGCCGCGGCCGCGAAGCCCAGGGCGCCACCGGCGACGGCCGGCAGGATGGTGACCGAGTCACCGTCGCTGAGCTTGGCGTCGAGCGCGCCGAGGAAGCGTACGTCCTCGTCGTTGATGTAGATGTTCACGAACCGGTGCAGGCCGCCCTCGGGCGTGATCAGCCGGCCCTTGAGGCCGCTGTGCTTGGCATCCAGGTCGTCGATGAGGGCGGTCAGCGTGTCGCCGGCGCCCTCGACGACCTTGGAGCCGCCGGTGTAGCTGCGGAGGATGGTGGGAACGCGAACTTCGATAGCCATGACGTGAATGCTCCTGTGTAAGGGTCGAACAGCGGAAAGAGATGACTACGGCAGTGTCGTCAGCGACACTCGTAGACCACCGCCACCGGGCTCTGCCCGAACATGTACGACTGCACAGCGACCACGTTCACGCGTCTACCGTCGCATCCACGATGTTGATCTCTTCCTCGGTCACCACACCGTCCACGATGCGGAACGACCGGATCTCCTCCGAGTCCGGTTCACGGGTCGAGACAAGCAGATAATGCGCGGCCGGCTCGCCGGCGAACGAGATGTCCGTCCGAGAGGGGTACGCCTCGGTCGCGGTGTGCGAGTGGTAGATGACCACCGGCTCCTCGTCGTTGTCGTCCATCTCGCGCCACACGCGCAGCTGCTCGAGGGAGTCGAACTCGTAGAACGTCATCGACCGGGCGGCGTTGTCCATCGGGATGAGCCGGGTCGGCAGGTCGCTGCCGGCCGGGCCGGCGACCACGCCACAGGCCTCGTCGGGGTGGTCCCGGCGGGCGTGGGCGACGATCGCGTTGACGATCGCGCTGTCGATGGTCAGCACACTGTTCACATTACCGTGAGATTTCCGCGCACCGGATATGGCCGAGCCCACACTCAGTCGATCTCGGGGAGCGCGTTCAGCAGCGACTCCTGGAGATAGCCGAGGTATGCGTAGACCGAGAGCTGGAAGACCCGGCTCGAGCCCGGGTCGCGCACGACGGCGAGCTCGAGCTCCTCGCTGAGGTCGGTGTCGGCCTGGATGTCCAGCCGGGTGCCCATGGCCAGCCGGGCGTCGTTGATCGCGCGCAGCCAGGCCTCGGCGGCCTCGCCGTCGAGGCGTACCTCTCCCTCGCCCTCGTCGGGCAGGGCCGCGAGAATCGCACCCGCCTGATCGATCTTGCCGGTTTTCAGCTCGCCCTCGGTGTAGAGGCGGAACTCGGCGGAGTCGTCGGGGCGGTCCGGATAGATGTCCGGGAACAGACGGGAGACCACCGGGTCGGTGTGATCCATCCCGTCGGTCAGCAGGCCGACCACCTCACCGGCGACCTTGCGCAGCACGCGCACCTCGTCGACCGCGAACGTGGCCACGCACTGGCTGCCGTTGCGTCGGAACATCTGCCCTCTCCCGCGGTTGCTCAGGCCCGGTCAACCGTCGCCCAGAGACCGTATCCATGCAGCTGGTTGGCGTCCATCTCCATGCGCTCGCGGGCGCCGCTGGACACCACTGCCTTGCCCTTGTGGTGCACGTCCAGCATCAGCTGCTCGGCCCTCTCGCGGCTGTAGCCGAACAGCTTCTGGAAAACCCAGGTCACGTACGACATGAGGTTCACCGGATCGTCCCAGACGACGGTCACCCAGGGGCGATCGTCGGCCGGTGCTTCCTCGATCTCCGGTGCCTCGACGGGAGCGACCTGTGGCAACGCCATGCCCCCATGTTGCCACCGGATTTGCCGCATCGGTGAACCGGAACGCCGAACCGCAGGTCAGCGCGCACTTCGTAAGGAGCGTCGCGGCGCAATAGGGTGATGGTGTGAACTCCTTCGCCCCCGCGCTCCTGACCGATCAGTACGAGCTGACCATGGTCAGCGCCGCCCTCAAGGACGGCACGGCCGGTCGCCATTGCGTCTTCGAGGTCTTCGCGCGCCGCCTGCCCACCGGCCGGCGCTACGGCGTGGTCGCCGGCCCGGGCCGCCTGATCGAGCTGATCAGGGATTTCCGTTTCACGGAGGAGGACATCGACTTCCTGCGCGGCGCGCAGATCGTCGATGACGGCACGGCGGACTGGCTGGCGGCTTATCGATTCAAAGGCGACATCGACGGGTACGCCGAGGGTGAGCTCTTCTTCCCGGGCTCGCCGATCATGACGGTCTCCGGCACGTTCGCGGAATGCGTGGTGCTCGAGACGCTGATCCTCTCGGTGCTCAACCACGACAGCGCGATCGCCACCGGCGCGGCCCGGATGGTCACGGCCGCCCGCGGCCGCCCGATCATCGAGATGGGCTCCCGGCGCACGCACGAGGACGCGGCCGTGGCCTCCGCCCGAGCGGCCTACCTCGCCGGTTTCGCCTCGACGTCGAACCTCGCCGCCGGCATGAAATACGGCATTCCCACCACCGGTACGTCCGCGCACGCGTTCACGCTGCTGCACGACGACGAGCCGGCCGCCTTCGCGTCCCAGGTGGCGGCCCTGGGGAAGAACACGACGCTGCTGGTCGACACGTACGACATCGCGCAGGGCATCCGGAACGCGATCGCGGTGGCCGGCCCCGACCTGCGGGCCATCCGGATCGACTCCGGCGACCTGTCGGTGCTCGCCCAGCACTCGCGCGAGCTGCTCGACTCGCTCGGCGCCACCGAGACAAAGATCATCGTTTCGGGCGACATGGACGAGTACGCGATCGCCACCCTCGCCGCCGAGCCGGTCGACATGTACGGCGCCGGCACCGCGGTGGTCACCGGCTCCGGCGCGCCCACCGCCGGGCTGGTCTACAAGCTGGTCGAGGTCGAGGGCCAGCCGGTGGTCAAGCGCTCGGAAAACAAGGCGACCGTCGGCGGCCGCAAGACCGCGGTCCGCCGGCACAAGCCCACCGGCACCGCCACCGAGGAGATCATCGTCTCCCAGGGCGTCCCCGACCACGCGCCGAACGACCGGCTGCTGCAGCGCTCGTTCGTCGCGAACGGCGAGGTCGTGGACGCGCCGACCCTGCGGGAGTCGCGAGATCACCTGCGCCAGTGCCTGATCTCGATACCGTGGGAGGGTCTCAAGCTCTCGGCCGGCGACCCGGCCATTCCCGTCACCATCGTCCCGACCGCATAGGGGTTAGCCGTGACCAGAGCGCTGATCATCGTCGACGTCCAGAACGACTTCTGCGAGGGCGGCTCCCTGCCGGTCGTCGGGGGCGCGGCCGTCGCGGCCGGGGTCTCGCTCGTGCTGGAGCGGAACGGCGACCGCTGGGACCACGTCGTCGCCACCAAGGACTGGCACATCGACCCGGGCAACCACTTCAGCGACCACCCGGACTACCTGGACACCTGGCCGGCGCACTGCGTGGTCGGCTCGACCGGCGCCGACTTCCACCCGTCGCTGGTCACCGACCGGGTCGAGGCCATCTTCCACAAGGGCGAGCACAAGGCCGCCTACTCGGGCTTCGAGGGACACAGCGAGTCGGGCGAGACCCTGGCCGACTGGTTGCGGTCCCGGTCGGTGACCGAGGTCGAGGTCGTCGGCATCGCCACCGATCATTGCGTACGCGCCACCGCGCTGGACTCGCGACGCGAGGGTTTCGACACGACGGTGCTGCTCAACCTGACCGCCGGAGTGGCGCAGGGCACCACCGACGCGGCTCTCGAGGAGTTCCGCACGGCCTCGGTGGCGACCAGCGGCTCGCCGATCGTGGACCCGGCCTCGTAGCGAGCGTCACTCCGTCGTTTTCGCCGGTTAAGGGCGCTTTCGCCGGCCTGATGCCCCGGAAAGGCGTTGGTTTTCTGTCATACCCCCGAGGCAGGATGACGGGCGGAGGTCAGGAACCACATGCTGCTCACGCCTTACCGCGAAACGCTCGCCCTGCCCGGCATCAAGTCGCTGCTGGCGGTGGCGACGCTGGCGCGCATCCCGATCGCGGCCGGCGCCGTCGTCCTGACCCTGCATGTCGTCACCGACCTCGGGCGCGGTTACGGCGCCGCCGGCCTGGTCGGCGCCGCCCTGACCATCGGCGGCTCGGTGGGCGCGCCCGTCATCGGCCGCCTGATCGACCGCCGCGGCCTGCGCCCCGCGCTGATCCTCACCACGGTCGCCGAGGTCATCTTCTGGACGGTCGCCCAGTCCCTGCCCTATTGGCCGCTGCTGATCTTCGCGCTGTTCGGCGGCTTCCTGGCCCTGCCGGCCTTCTCGGTGGCCCGCCAGTCGATCGCCGCGCTGACGCCGGAAGCCCAGCGCCTGCCCGCGTTCGCCCTCGACTCGATCACCACCGAGATCTCCTTCATGGCCGGCCCGGCCCTGGGCGTGCTGATCGCGACCGGCCCCGGCCCCCGCGTCGCCATGCTCACGATCGCCGCCGGCATCCTGGCCTCGGGCCTGGGCCTGTGGCTGCTCAACCCGCCGGTCCGCGCCGAGCACGAGGCCCCGATCGCCGCCGGCGAGCGCGTCCCCCGCCGCTCCTGGCTGCGCCCCCGCTTCGTGGCCATCCTCGCCGTGACCCTGGCCGCCACCCTGGTTCTCTCCGGGACGGATGTGACGATCGTCGCCGTCCTCCGCGAAAATGGCGAGTTGTCGTGGTCCGGCGTGGTCATGTCGCTCTGGGCGTTCTACTCCCTGCTGGGCGGCTTCGCCTACGGCACCATGCACCGCCGCCTGCCCGCGGTCGCCATCCTGACCCCCATGGCCGTCCTGACCATGGCGGTCGCCCTGGGCTCCGCCCACTGGTGGCTGCTTGCCATTCTCCTGATCCCGTGCGGCGCCCTCTGCGCCCCCACCATCACCGCGAGCGCCGACGCGGTGAGCCGCATGACCCCCGCCTCCGCCCGAGGCGAGGCCATGGGCCTGCACAACTCCTCGCTGACGGTCGGCGTGGCCCTGGGCGGCCCGCTCGCCGGCCTGGCCGCCGACACCCTCTCCCCGCCCTGGGGTTTCGTAACGGTCGGCGGCATAGGCACCCTGATTGCCCTAGCCGTCCTCCCCGCCGAACTACTACGCCGCCGCCGCTCCGCCGACCCCACGGCGGCGTCCGCGCCCACGCCCCAGCCCGATCACCAGCCCGAGCCCGCCCTGCCGTCCCCCAGGCCGTCCGCCGACGCCGAGTCGCCACTCCCCACCGCGGATGCCCTGGCCTCCGGCACCGCCGGCCCCGCCGACATAGTCCCCACCGCGGCCGGCCACCCGTAACCCCCTCCCGCCGCCGACCCGCGACCCAGCCGCCCGCCACCCGCCACCGCCACCCGGCCGCAGGCCACGCAGACCGGCCGCCCGCCAACCGCCACCGCGGACCCGCCGCCCGCCAACCGCCACCGCGGACCCGCCGCCCGCCAACCGCCACCGCGGACCGGCCCATCGCCGTCCACCGCCCGACCAGCGCTCGCGGACCCGCGATGCAGGATGCATGATGCACGGCCGGAGCAGCTTTCATCTTGCGCCGCCCCCGGCCTTTGCCGCCCCCGGCCTTTGCCGCCCCCGGCCTTTGCCGCCCNCGGCCTTTGCCGCCCNCGGCCTTTGCCGCCCCCGGCCTTTGCCGCCCCCGGCCTTTGCCGCCCCCGGCCGCAGGGAGAGAGGTGTCCCATCGACTGTCGGGAACGGGATATGAGGAAACCTCGTAGTTCTTGTACGATCGTACTTGTACGAACGTACAAGAAGAGGTGTAGTCGTGGCGTACGTGTACCTGATTGGGGCTATCGCGGCCGAGATCGTGGCCACCAGCTTGATGAAGTCGACGGAGGGCTTCACTCGGCTGTGGCCGACGTTGGCGTGCCTGGCGGGCTATGCGATCTCGCTGGTCGCCCTGTCGCAGGCGGTCAAGGGCGTCGAGGTCGGCGTCGCCTATGCTCTGTGGTCCGCGCTGGGCACGGCCGCCATTGTGGGCATCGGCGCGGCATTCCTCGGCGAGCCCATTACCGTCGTCAAGGTGGCCGGCATCAGCCTGATCATCGCGGGAGTAGTCACCTTGAACCTCGGCGGCACCCATTGACCAACGGCGTCACGACTCCCCGCGCGGGCCGTCGGTCCCGTGATCCGCAGGCTCGGCGGGACGCCCTGGCGGCGGCCACGATCGAGATCGTCGCCGAGGTCGGCATCGGCCGCACCACGCACCGGGCCGTCGCGGCTCGGGCCGGCCTCCCGCTGGGCGCCACCACCTATTACTTCCCCACGCTGGACGCCCTGATCGCGGCCGCCCTGCAGAAGGCGGCCGACGACCAGGAGGCGGACCTCCAGGTCTGGGCCGACCACCTGCGCGACGCCCCCGACCTGGCCGAGGCGCTGGTCGGCCTGGTCGACGACTACATGTCCGACCGCCGGCGGGCGCGCATCGAGTTCGAGCTCTGCCTGGCCGCGGCGCGCGACACCGCCCTCCGCCCCCTGGCCCAGGACTGGCTGCAGGGCCTGCACGCCCTGCTGGCCCCGCACGTGGGCGACGAGGCGGCCGACAACATCTCCGCCCTGCTCGACGGCACCATGCTCCACCTCCTGGTCACCGGCGCCCCCTTGAACGCCTCCGCCCTAACGGCGGCGATCCGCACCCTGGCCGCCTGACCCCACCCGCGGAAACGCCGCCCAACCCCCACCCGCCGAAACGCCGCCCGACCCCCACCCGCGGAAACGCCGTCTGACCCCACCCGCAGGAACGCCGCCGGACCCCCACGCGCGGAAACGCCGCCCGACCCGCGCGCAGGAAGGCCGCCCGACTCCACGCGCAGGAGCAGCCGGCCGGAGAAGCGCCCGTCACTTGCCGCGCGACGCAAACGGCCCGCCTCGGCGGAAGAACCGAGACGGGCCGGGAAGGACTATGACCCGGAGGTCAGTGGGATCCGGAAGTGTCCTCGTTGTAGGTGGCGCCGCCGTCCGACTCGGCGGACAGCACTCGAGCGCCGCCCTCCGGCGGGGCGGCCAGGGTGTGGCTGGCCGCCGCGAGCTCGGGGAACTTCGCGTCGAAGGCCGGGCGCTCCGAGCGGATGCGGGGCATGCGGTCGAAGTTGCGCAGGGGCGGCGGGGACGAGGTGGCCCACTCGAGCGAGTTGCCGTGACCCCACGGGTCGTCGGCCGTGACGACCTCGCCGACCTTGTACGACCGCCAGCAGTTGTAGATGAACGGCAGGGTCGAAAGGCCGAGGACGAACGAGCCGATCGTCGAGAACGTGTTCAGGAAGGTGAAGCCGTCCGACGCCAGGTAGTCCGCGTACCGCCGCGGCATGCCCTCGGTGCCCAGCCAGTGCTGGACGAGGAACGTGCCGTGGAAGCCGAGGAACGTGAGCCAGAAGTGGACCTTGCCGAGGCGGTCGTCGAGCATGCGACCGAACATCTTCGGGAACCAGAAGTAGATGCCGGCGAACACCGCGAACACGATCGTGCCGAACAGCACGTAGTGGAAGTGCGCGATCACGAAGTACGAGTCGGACACGTGGAAGTCGATGGGCGGCGCGGCGAGCAGGACGCCGGAGAGTCCACCGAAGAGGAACGTGACGAGGAAGCCGATCGCGAACATCATCGGTGTCTCGAAGCTGATCTGGCCGCGCCACATCGTGCCGATCCACACGAAGAACTTCATGCCCGTGGGCACGGCGATCAGGAACGACAGGAAGCTGAAGAACGGCAGCAGCACCTGGCCGGTCACGAACATGTGGTGCGCCCACACCGACATCGACAGCGCCGCGATCAGCAGCGTCGCGGACACCAGGCCCTTGTAGCCGAACACCGGCTTGCGGCTGAAGACCGGGATGACCTCGGTGATGATGCCGAAGAACGGCAACGCCACGATGTACACCTCGGGATGGCCGAAGAACCAGAACAAGTGCTGCCAGAGCATCGGCCCGCCGGTATCCACGTCGAACACGTGGGCGCCGAGGATGCGGTCGGCGGCTAGGGCGAACAGCGCGGCGGCCAGGAACGGGAAGACCATGATCACGAGCAGGCTGGTGACCAGGATGTTCCACGTCATGATCGGCATGCGGAACATGGTCATGCCAGGCGCGCGCAGCGTCAGGATCGTAGTGATCATGTTGACGCCACCGAGGATGGTGCCCAGGCCGGACAGGGCCAGGCCGACCACCCACATGTTTCCGCCGACGCCCGGCGAGTGCAGCGAGTCGCTCAGCGGGGTGTAGGCGAACCAGCCGAAGTCGGCCGCGCCGCCCGGCGTGAGGAAGCCGCCGACCGCGATCGAGCCGCCGAACAGGTACAGCCAGTAGGCGAGGGCGTTCAGCCGCGGGAACGAGACGTCGGGCGCGCCGATCTGGATCGGGACCACGAAGTTGGCGAAGGCGAACACGATCGGCGTCGCGAAGAACAGCAGCATGATCGTGCCGTGCATCGTGAACAGCTGGTTGTACTGCTCGGGCGAGAGGAACTGCATGCCCGGCCGGGCGAGCTCGGCCCGCATCAGCAGGGCCATCAGGCCACCCAGCAGGAAGAACACGAAGGAGGTGATCATGTACATGATCCCGATCTGCTTCGCGTCCGTCGTGCGCAGGATCCGAGCCAGCGCCGAACCCTTGACCTGCCGCCGGACCGGGTAGGGCCGGGTCACGATCGGCTTAGGCGCAACGGTCGTCACGAATAGCCTCCGTTGTCTCGTTTGTCCCGCTCAGTACATCCCTACGGAAAGGCGTACCTCGCACGCAGAATAGTCCCCCGCCTGCCCGTTGCAGGCGGGGGGTTGCCTGTGCGGTGATCGACGTCAGACCGGTGGAACTAGTGGACGGTAGTGCTCCGCGAAGATCCGCAGGCCGCGCCGACGAAGCATCGGATCGCGTAACGCGGGTGGCACGTCGCGGGTGCGGTCGCGCTCGCGGGTGCGGTCGCGGACGGCGCCGCAGCGGGGACGCCGGCGAAGCTCGTACGCCCGCAGCGCGTGCGCGACGTCCCCTGCGGACCGTTTGAGCTCCTCACCGAGGACGACCGCGTCCTCGAAGGACATCGCGGCGCCCTGTGCCAGCGTCGGCGCCGTGGCGTGCGCGGCATCGCCGACCAGCAGGACGGGGCCACGGGACCAGCTCTCCAGCACGACCTCGTCGGTGCGAGCGACCGAGACGCTTTCCATGGCCTTGAGGATCGCCGGGACCGGGCCGCCGAAGGAGCCGAAGATGTTCCGCAGGTGGGCCCGCGGGTCGTCCGGGTTGGGCGTGTCGGGCGCGGTCTCGTCGATGTAGCAATAGAGCCGCCGGCCCCCCATCGGCATGGCCACGAAGGAGGATCGGCGGCCGAGCAGTGCCGTCCAGTCGCTGAGCGGCGGCCCGCCCCGCACCACCGAGCGGTAGACGATCTGCCCGGTGGGCACGGCCGGCCCGCCGAGACCGGCCTTGGCCCGGATCGTGGACCGGCGGCCGTCCGCGCCGATGACCAGGTCGTACTCGGCGACGCTGCCGTCGCCGAACTCGACCTTGGCGGTGCCGTCGAAGATCTCCAGCTCCTTCACCGAGGTGTCGTAGCGCACCTCGCCGCCGACCCCGGTGAGCAGCACCTGCTGCAGGTCGGCCCGGGCCAGGGCGCGGGACTCGCCGACGCCGGCCCAGAGACCGGCCACGTCCATCTCGAACAGCGCGCGGCCACGGGCGTCCAGGAAGACCTGCCGGAAGATGAGGTCGCCGAGCGGGCGCAGCGGCGCGTCGAGGCCGAGCTGGCGCAGCGCGCGGGAGGCGTTGCCCGGGAGGTAGATGCCGGCGCCGGGCAGCATCGTGGCCGGGAGCTCCTCGACCACGTCCGGGCGGAAGCCGGCGAGCCGCAGCGCCCGGGCGATGGAAAGGCCGGAGATCCCGGCGCCCACCACGAGGATGCGCAAGGTCATCGCGGCACTGCCTCCCGATGGTCGGACACGCGTCGGAGCCAGAAGACTACCCCTAGCCACCGAGGGGGGAAACCCTCGATCATCGTCGCGTCCGAATTGTTCAAGACACCGGCGATGTCCGATCGTAGCGTCGGGCTCATGGCACCTTCACTCAACGGAATCGGCCTCGCGGTGGCCGACATGGCAACCTCCCTCACCTTCTACCGCCGCCTCGGACTGGACTTCCCGGCCGGGGCCGAGGACGGACCGCACGCCGAGGCGGAACTGCCCGGCGGCATCCGCCTGATGCTGGATACCCACGCGTCCATCAGTTCGTTCGATCCGAGCCACAAGCCGGGCGGTCCGATCAAGGACGGAGCGAGCCTCGCCTTTCTCTGCGCCGACCCGGCCGAGGTGAACAGTCAGCACGCCGACCTGGTCGCGGCCGGGCACACGAACGTCAAGGACCCCTGGGATGCGCCCTGGGGCCAGCGATACGCGATCCTGCGCGACCCGGACGGGTACCAGGTCGAGCTGTTCGCCTGGACCAAGAACTGAGTCAGGAACTGACCAGCACGCCGAGCGGGACGCCGGCCATGGCCCGCACCTCCCGGGAGAGATGCGCCTGGTCGGCATATCCCGTCTCGGCGGAGACCGAGGCGAAGGGTGACCCCCGCCGGGCCAGCGCGACCGCCCGCTGCATCCGGAAGATCCGGGCGAGCGTCTTCGGCCCGTACCCGAAGGCCGCGTTACTTCGCCGCTGCAACTGCCGCGGGCTCAGGCCGCAGTCGGACGCCACCGCCGTCACCGGCCGACCCGCGCGGGCCTGGCGAAAAAGCAGCACCATCGCCGGGTCCGGAAAAACCCACCGCCGGGCGGCGGCCGCGGTCAGCGCGGCCAGCGGGTCGGCGGCCTCGGCGAGCGGCCGCACCAGAGCGGCGGGCCAGAGCACGTCGAGCGGCACCTGCCGGTCGACCAGCTCGGACGCCGGCAGGCCGAGCACGCCCGGGCCGGTGCCCGCCCCGAAGCGCAGCGCGAAGAACCGGCTGCCCGGCGGCGGAGCCCCGAGCTGGGCGGTCGTGTCGGGCCCGGCCACGAACACGCGGCCGTCCTGCCAGATGATGTCGAGACACCCGTCCGGCAGGATGCGTTTCTCGCGCGCTCCCGGCGGAGTGACGCTCCACCAGGCCACCACGTGCGGTAACGACGACGCCCGTTCCGAGTACATGGGGACACCGTTCCACAGGGGTACGACAAGAATGAGCGGATGACCGACCGGCTGGGCGAATACCGGAGCAAGAGAGATAAAAGGAAGACACCCGAGCCCATTCCCGCGAGCCATCCGGAAGAAACCGGGCGGAATCGCTTCGTCATCCAGCAGCACCACGCCCGTGCCCTGCACTGGGACGTCCGCTTCGAGCGCGACGGCGTCCTGGTGAGCTTCGCCGTCCCGCGCGGGCTCCCCCGCGACCGCACCCGCAACCACCTGGCCAAGCACACCGAGGACCACCCGCTCGAATACCTCGACTTCCACGGCGAGATCCCGGCCGGCGAGTACGGCGGCGGCCAGATGAAGATCTTCGACCACGGCACGTACGAGACCCGCAAGTGGCGGGACGACGAGATCGAGGTCGTCTTCGACGGCGAGCGCACCACGGGCCGCTACATCTTCTTCCAGACCGAGGGCGCCGACTGGATGGTGCGCCGGATGGATCCGGCCGAGCCGGGCTGGGAGCCCATGCCCGACGAGATGCGCCCGATGCTCCCCACGAAGGGAACACTTCCCATCAAAGACGACGACAATTGGGCGTACGAGATGGGGTGGGGTGGCCTTCGCGCCCTCGCCTTCGTGGACGGCGGACGCGTACGGCTGAAAGGAGCCGACGGCGAAGATCTCACCGCTTGGTTCCCGGAGATCCGGGCTCTCGGTCCGGCGCTCGCGCCGGTCGAGGCCGTGCTGGACGGCGAGCTCGTCGCGTTCGACGGAGCGCGGCCCGACGCCGAATTGCTGAAGCGGCGCATCGAGCCGAGGAACGCGCAGCGCGCCGCGGAAAGGTATCCCGTGCAGTACCTGATCTATGACCTGTTGTGGCTGGAGGGGCACGCGACCAGCGAGAAGATCGGGTACGCCCAGCGCCGGGAGCTGCTGGACGGGCTGGCGATCACCGGCGAGCACTGGCAGACGCCACCCTATTTCCCCGGCGGCGGGTCGTTCGCGATCGAAGCGGCGCGTGCCCAGGGCCTCGCCGGGATCGTGGCCAAACGGCTGGACTCGCCCTACCTTCCGGGTCGCCGCAGTCAGCTCTGGCGGGCAATTCCGGCCGTCTGAGCGGCCATCTAAAGTTCAGCTCCGGTTCACCCCGGCCGATGGGTGATCTCGGGGGTGGCGCACCGGCAGTCCGTGCCCGAACCGCATCGCACCAGTTCCCTTCAAGGGACGTGACCGCCGCGGAAAGGGTTCTGATCAGATGCACCGCGAGATGTCTGCCGAACTCTGGAATTCCGCCGCCCACGTGCTCGAGATCAACTGGACCGGCGATCACATGGTCCCGTCCCGCAAGCTGTACCCCCATCAGTGGAGCTGGGACGCCGCGTTCATCGCCATCGGCCTGGCCTACGTGAACCCGACCCGGGCGTGGCGTGACCTGCGGAGCCTGTTCGAGGCGCAGTGGCCGGACGGCCGGGTGCCGCACATCGTGTTCGACCCGGCCACCGCGGAGGCCGACTACTTCCCGGGCCCCGGCTTCTGGGACGTCCCGGCGTACGCGAACCGCCCGGCCCGGGGCAGCACCGGCATCGTGCAGCCGCCCATGCACGCGATCGCGGCCTGGGATGTCTACCGGCACGCCTCGGCCCACGGCGCGAACTGCGCCCAGGAGGCCCGCACCGAGCTCGAGTGGTTCTACCCGCGACTGGTCGCCCAGCAGCAGTACCTGACCGGCCGGCGCAACCTCGGCGGAGGCGGCCTGGCCAGCATCGTGCACCCGTGGGAGTCGGGCCTCGACAACAGCCCGGCCTGGGACGAGGCGATGGCGAACGTGCCGGCCGACCTGAGCCTGCTCACCACCTACCAGCGGCGCGACCTGAACAACGCGGACGCCGCGCACCGCCCCACCGACCTCGACTACTCCCGGTACGTGGGCCTGGTGCTCAGCTACCGCGCGGAGCGGTACGACGACCACGACCTGCTCGACCGGCACGCGTTCGCGGTGGAGTGCCCGAGCTTCAACTCGATCCTGGCCTCGGCCGAGCTGGCCCTCGCCCAGATCGCCGGTGAGCTGGGCCTGTCCGCCGAGGCCGCGGCGCACCGGGAGCGGGCACAGCGGATCACCGCGGCGATCGTGAAGCGGCTGTGGAATGCGCGGACCGGCACCTTCCATGCCCTGGACGTCAAGACCGGCAAGCTCAGCCCGGCACACTGCGTGAGCGGCCTGATGCCGCTGATGCTCCCCGACCTGCCGGCCGCCGCCGTCGAGTCGATCATGGCCGAGGCCAAGTCGGAGAAATTCGGCATATCAGAATTGCCCGCCCCGAGCTACGACCGCACCGCCCCCGACTTCGACACCAAGCGCTACTGGCGCGGCCCGCTCTGGATCAACGTGAACTGGCTGCTCCGCCGCGGCCTGCTGGTGCACGGCTTCCGCGACGAGGCCGAGGACCTGCGCACGGCGATGGTCCGGCTGGTGCACCGCAACGGGCATTTCGAGTACTTCCACCCGGAGACCGGGGAGGGCCTCGGCGCGCCGACGTTCAGCTGGACCGCGGCCCTCTCCCTCGATCTCCTCGCGGACCGGTCCGTTCCGGCCTACGCCCGCGCGGCGTAAGGCCTAGAAAAGCACGACCGACCTGAGCACGCCGCCGGTCTGCATCTTGGCGAACGCCTCCTCGACCTGGTCCAGCGCGATCTCCTCGGAGACGAAGGCGTCCAGGTCGAGGCGGCCCTGCCGGTAGAGGGCCGTCAGCATCGGGAAGTCGCGGGTCGGCAGGCAGTCGCCGTACCAGCTGGACTTCAGCGCCCCGCCGCGGCCGAAGACGTCGAGGAGCGGCAGTTCGATCGTCATCTCCGGCGTCGGCACACCCACCAGGACGAGCGTTCCCGCAAGATCACGAGCATAGAACCCTTGCTTGTACGTCTCGGGACGGCCGACGGCCTCGATGACGACATCGGCGCCGTTGCCGCCGGTCAGCTCCCGAATGGCATCGACGACATCGATATTCCGGGCATTGAGCGTATGGGTCGCGCCGAAGTTCCGGGCCCATGAAAGCTTCTGATCGTCCGTGTCGACCGCGATGATCGTGGTCGCTCCGGCCAGTGCAGACCCGGCGATCGCCCCGTCGCCGACCCCGCCGCAGCCGATCACCGCGACCGAGTCGCCCCGGGTCACCCCGCCGGTGTTGATCGCCGCCCCGATCCCGGCCATCACGCCGCAGCCGAGCAGTCCGACCGCCGCCGCCCGCGCCGCCGGATCGACCTTGGTGCACTGCCCGGCCGCCACCAGCGTCTTCTCGACGAACGCGCCGATGCCGAGCGCCGGCGACAGCACCGTGCCGTCCTCGAGCGTCATCTTCTGCGTCGCGTTGTGCGTGGCGAAGCAGTACCACGGCTTGCCCCGCAGGCAGGCCCGGCAGTTCCCGCACACCGCCCGCCAGTTGAGCACCACGAAATCCCCGGGCGCCACATCGGTCACGCCCTCGCCGACCGACTCGACCACCCCGGCGGCCTCGTGGCCGAGCAGGAACGGGAAGTCGTCGTTGATGCCGCCCTCGCGATAGTGCAGGTCGGTGTGGCACACCCCGCACGCCTGCACTTTGACGACCGCCTCGCCCGGTCCCGGGTCGGGCACGACGATCGTCGTCACCTCGACCGGCGCACCCTTGGCCCGGGCGATCACGCCCCGCACCCGCTGACTCATCCGCGCAGCACCTCCGTGAGTTGGATCACAGGGCACCAGCCTATTCGCCCGCGGGTTGCACCTCGACGGGAGTCTCCAGGAGGGCGTCGGCGAGTTTGACCATCTGGCGCACCTGGGCCGGGGTGAGCCGGTCGAAAACGAGCTGCTGGACGGCCTCGGCGTGCCCGGGGGCGGTGGCGACGACCTTCTTGAACCCGACGTCGGTGAGCACGGCGATCTGCACCCGGCCGTCCTCGGGGTCACGCTCGCGGCGCACCCAGCCCTGCGCCTCGAGCCGGGCCACGACGTGCGACAACCGGGACAGCGAGGCGGATACCAGCTTGGCGAGGCGGCTCATCGACAGCCGCCGGTCGGGCCGCTCGGAGAGCGTGAACAACACGATGTAACCCATGTGGGTGAGGCCCGAGTCGCGCTGGAGCTGTGCCTCGAGAGCGGCCGGAACCCGCACCAGCACCTCGACGAAGCGGCGCCACGCTTGCTGCTGCTCGTCGGTCAACCACCGGGGGTCGTCCATGATGGAAGGTTAATGGTTCATCGTCCGAAGTATCTCATTGGGGCAACGGGACGGCGACCAATCGGGCACGCCGATCGATGAGGGTTGCGGGCCGCGGGTAGTGTGCCGCCCGGGGTCATGCCCCGCACGGCGCCGGGACCGGCTGGCTGGGGGGCCTCGGCCGGTCCCGGCGACGTGTCAGTCCTGGGGTGTCAGTTCTGGGGCGGTTCGTCCTTGCCCGCGGCCTCGAGCCGATCGGCCTCGGCCTTCGTGCGATGCACCGCTCCGTCGGCGTGCTCCGGCGGGCCGTACACGGTGTAGAGGACCAGCGGGTTCGGCCCCGCGTTGACGAAGTTGTGCTTGTGCCCGGCCGGAACCGCGACCAGGTCACCCTGGGCGACGTTGCGGGTCTGGCCCGAGACGGTGGCCGTGCCGACCCCGCTGACAAAGGTGAGGATCTGGTCCACCTCGTGGACCTCCTCGCCGATCTCGCCGCCCGGCGGGATGGTCATGACGACGAGCTGAGTGTGCTTGCCGGTCCACAGGACCCGGCGGAAGTCGGGGTTCCGCTCCGCGACGGTGGCGATCGTGAAGTGCTCCATACCCGGACGCATACCCAGGTCAGGGGCCGGGCAACCGTCCGGGGAGCAACGGGGCCGGCCGGCCGATGAGGTAGCCCTGGACGTAGTCCACGCCCAGCTCGCGCAGCAGACGCAGGGTCGGCTCGTCCTGGACGAACTCGGCGACGGTGCGGATCCCGTACGCCTGGCAAACCTGAACCAACGCACGCACCAGGACCTGGTCCTGGGGGTTGTCGACAAGGTCGACGACGTACTCACCGTCGATCTTGACGAGGTCGATCGGGAAGATCCGCAGGTAGCGGAACGACGCGTAGCCCGAGCCGAAGTCGTCGAGGGCGAGCTCGCAGCCGAGGTCGCGGACCCGGTCGGCGAAGCGGCGGGCCTCGCTGAGATTGCCGATCAGCGCGGTCTCGGTGATCTCGAAGGTGAGCTGGCCCGGGTTCACCTCGTAGCGGAGGATCAGGCGCTCGACCTCGTCGGTGAGCCGCGGGTCGCCGACCGAGCGGCCGGACAGATTGATCTGGATGCACCGGTCGGGCTGCTCGGCGGCGAGCTGCATGGCCCGCTCGACCACCCACAGGTCGATGTCGTAGACGGCGTCGAGCCGCTCGGCCGTGTCGAGCACCTGGATCGGCGACTGCGGCCCGTTGGCCTCGTCGAGCACCCGCAGCAGCAGCTCGTGCCGGGTGACCGCGTTGCTCTGCAGGTCGAGGATCGGCTGGGCGTACAGCGTGAACCGGTCGGTGCCGAGGGCCGCGGCGACCCGGGTGCGGTAGGAGCCCTGCCGGTCGCGTACGGGAACGGGATGGGCGACCAGGGTGAGCGACCGGCCGGAGTCGCGGGACTCCCGCCAGGCGTGCTCGGCGTCGATCAGCACCTCGTGGCTGCCGGCCTCGGCGTCCGGGGTGAACCGCACGAGCCCGCCCCACGCGTTGGCCTTCAGCCAGCTCTCGGGCAGCACGAACGTCTGCGAGCGCAGCGCCTCGACCAGCAGCTCGGCCTCGCGCCGGGCCAACGGCCAGGAGGTGCCGGCCAGCAGCAGCCCGATCTCGCTCGGCCCGACCCGGCCGAGCAGCGCACCCTCCTGCACCACGCCCTCGAGCACCCGGGCGGCCCGGTGCAGCAGGTCGGCGTGCAGCTCGGGGCGCAGGCCGGCGCCCTCGTCGGGCCGGTCCGGCTGCACCCGGATGACCAGGATGGCGCCGCCGCCGCGACGCTGCGCGCGGTCGATCTCGTCGGCGAAGCGGGCGCGGGTGAGCAGGCCGGTCGCCGGGTCGGGGTCGACCAGCGACGCCTGGACGGTCTCGCTGCGGCGGGCCAGGCGGGCCAGCTCGCGGCGGGCCCGTTCCCGGGCCGAGACGTCGGTGACAGTGCCCCGGATGCCGCGGACCGTGCCGTCCGGACTCTTCACCGGCTCGAGCCTGCAGTCCACGTCGAACCAGCCGCCGTCGGCGCGCATCAGCCGCACGGTGGTACGCACCTGAACCTGCGCCGTCCAGGCCTGGGTGATCGCACCGAGCGCCTTGGCATGGTCGTCGCGGTGCACGTAGCGGGCGAGGACCTTGCGGCTCACCTCGTTCTGGACCGGCGGGTGGCCGAGCATCGCGCGCAGCGGCGCCGACCAGACGATCTGGTCACCCGAAGCGGTGTAAGAGAACCACGCGGCGCCCGCGCGCACGGGCCGGTCGTCCGCCGGTGTGCGCGGCTCCGGGAGGGCAGGTGGCATCGACCGCCGTTCGTCCGGTGCGGCCATGCGGTATCCACCTCCCCCCTCGCGCGTTGCCCCCGACCCCGACCTATTACCACCCGTCACGGGCTTGTGATAACAGATCCCAGCCGCGTCTTTGTTTCGCCGATCCCCCGAACAAAGTCGCTGGCAGCAGCTACTAACCCGATCAGAGTAGGGATTCAACCGATCGGATGACCACTGCGCTGTGTAATTCTGGACCGAAATCACGGTCGAGAACATGACGGACAGTTACTGCTCGTGCTGGCAAAGGAACCATCTGCGACTCCTACCCGCCGGGCGCGCCCACCATGCACGGACAGCTGTATCGAGCACGCGCCGCGTAACTGATCCTGAAACGGCGGATATGGTGGCGATTGGACCGACGCGGAGCGAGGACGAGGCATGGGCATCATTCGGGACATGCAGCGGGCGCGCGCCACGCAGGTGGCTGCCGACCAGCGAGCGAACACGGCGGCCGCGCAGCAGCGCGACCTGATCAGGCGCAACGCCGACCTGGCGATCGCCGCGGCGCAACAGGCGGCATCCGACAAGGAACGCCAGCGCGAGCACCGGCGGCTCTACGTGGAGGCACGTACGGCCGACGCGGCGGCCGCGAACGCCGAGCTCCGGGCGCGGCTGAGCGACCTCGACGCGCTGCTGCTCTCCACCCTGGACGTGGACGATCACATCGATCTCGGCCAGTTCAAGAAGCCGCTGACGGCGCCCCCCTTCGACCCGGGACCGCTCGGCCGGCCGCTGCCCGAGCCGAGCTGGGACAGCTACGTGCCGCCGCAGCCGCGCGGAGTCGGCAAGATCCTCGGTGGTCCGCTGCATCAGCAGCAGACGGCCAGCGCCCGCCGCGCCTATGACCAGGCGCGAGCCAGGTGGGTGGAGGCCGAGGAGCGGCGCGAGCGCCAGCTGCATGCACGCAAGAGGGCGTACGAGGAGAGCCGGCGCAAATACGAGGCGCGCCTGACCGCCTACAACGCGGAGGTCGACCGCTTCGCGGCGGCGGTGGCCGGCGCCGACCCGGCCTCCGTGGTCGAGTACTTCGCGATGGTGCTGGGCAACTCGGTCTACCCCGACGACTTCCCGCAGCACTTCCGCCTGGCGTACCTCCCGAAGCAGCGGCACCTGCTGATCGAGTACCACCTGCCGCCGATCGAGGTCGTGCCGATCGTGAAGGAGTACCGCTTCGACCGGGTCCGCGACGACCTGGCCGCGATCCCCCGCGACGACGGCGAGATCCGCCGGCGCTACGTGCAGATCATCGCCCAGGTGACCCTCCGGACCATCCACGAGATCATCGAGGCGGACCGCGGCGGCCTCGTGCGGCAGGTGTCGTTCAATGGCATCGTCGACACGATCGACCGGCGGACCGGCCGCTTCGTCCGCCCGTGCCTGGTCTCGGTGAAGACCGACCGGGACACCTTCGCCGCGATCAAGCTGCGCCGGGTCGAGCCGGTGGCCTGCCTCAAGCACCTGCACGGCACGCTCTCGGCCGAGCCCGACCAGCTCGCCGCCGTCACCCCGAAGATTGATTTCGACCGCGACGCCGACCGGGACTTCACCGAGGAGTTCAACGTGCTCGCCGAGATCGACGAGCGTCCCAACCTGGTCACCCTCGCCGGTCCGGCCTGGGAGAGGCAGCTTTCTGACCTCTTCGGCGTGATGGGCCTGGAGATGGGTCCGGCGGCGCCGACCGCCTCGGGCTCCCGCTGGCTGGCCACCGACCCGCGGCCCATCTTCGGCGGCACCGTGGTGATCCACGCGGTCCGCGGCGCGCCCTCCGGCGCCGGGGCCGTGCACGCGCTGGCCGGTGCGGTGACCGCGGCGGGAGCTACCAAGGGGATTCTGGTCTCGCTCGGCGGCATCGACCCCGACGCGTACGACGCGCTGGCCGGCCGCCCCCTCGAACTGATCGACGGTACGGCCCTGGTGACGCTGCTTGCCCACCACTGCCGCGTCAAGGCCCGCATCGAGCGGGACGGTTAGTCGCGCAGGTCGAGGGCGTAGAAGAGCTTGTCCCAGCGGCGGTCGCCGACGGCGACGAAGCGTTCGAGGCGGCCGTAGCGGTGGAAGCCCAGCGATTCGTAGAGGGCGGCGGCCCGGGTGTTGTCGCCGCGCAGGTCGAGGGTCAGGACCTCGATGTGGGCGTCGCGGGCGGCGGCGATCAGCTCGGTCATGAGCCGGCGGCCGAGGCCACGGCCCTGGTGGCTCGCGGCCACGGCCACCTTCTCGACGTCGGCGTGCGGGCGATGGGTGGGGCGGTCGTAGCGGCGCCAGTAGCCGAGGCCGTGCAGGCCGCCGTCGTCGGTGGCGACCACCAGGACGGCGTCGGGGTCGGCCGCGACCGTGGTGAGCAGGCGGCGCACCTCGCCGGGCGAGGGCGGTTCGACCCAGCCCAGGGCGGCGCCGCCGGCCACCAGGGTGCTCAGCAGGGTCGCGGCGCCGGCGATCTCGCGCTCGGTCAGGGACTGGTCGACCCGGCGTACGTCCATGATCGGGAAGTCAACGCGGCGTGCGCGAAGTGGTCAAGCCGATGCCAAGTTGAAACCGTCCGGGGCAGTGGCGAGATCAACTCGGCTGTAGCGTCCCGGCGTGACCGATGAGAACCCGTCATCAGCGTCGGCCCCCCTGCCCGACCCGACCGCCGCCCCCGCCGACCCGTTCGCACCGGGGCCGGCCGCGCCCCCACCGGCGGAGCCGCCTTCCGTGCCGCCGACCACGCCGCCGGCCGTGCCGCCGGTTGTGCCGCCGCAGGTGACCCCGTCCGCCGGGGAGTCCCCGAGCCCGTATGCCCCCTATCCGGGAGCCCCGGTCCAGCCCGACGCATACCCCGGGTATCCCACGCCGCAGGCCTACCCCCAGCAGGCTTACCCGCCGGAGGCATACGCCCAGCCCGGCTACGCGCAGCCGGGCTACACACAGCCGGGCTACCCGCCGGAGGGCTACGCGCAGCAGGGCTACGCGCCGGAGGGCTACCCCCCGCCAGGCTACCCGCCGCCGCCCGGCTTCCCCGCGCCCGCCGGCTACCCGGGCTACCCCGGATACCCCCCGCCCAAGGCCGGCACGAACGGCCTGGCCATCGCCTCGCTGATCTTCGGCATCCTCGGGGGCCTGCTGTTCTCGGTCATCTTCGGCATCGTCGCGCTGACCCAGATCCGCAAGAACGGGCAGCGCGGCCGCGGCCTCGCGATCGCCGGCCTGACCCTCTCCGGCGTCTGGCTGCTGGCCATCGTCGTGATCGCCGGCATCGCGGTGGCGACGACGGACACCTCGACCACCACCACCACGCTCCCGACCGCGATCGCCACCACGGACCCGACCGAGGAGCCCACCACCGAGGCGCCGACCACCGAGCCCACCGCCAAGGCGACCACCGCCAGCCCCGCCCCCACGGTGTACGGCGAATTCAAAACCGGTCAGTGCCTGAACAACCTCCAGACCGACACCCCCAAAAAGGTGTCCTGCGCGACCGCGCACGAGGGCGAGGTCTTCGCCGTCTTCAACCTGCCGGCCGGCAAGTGGCCGGGCGAGGCCACGGTGCGGCGGAAGTCCGACGACGGCTGCAACAGCCGGCTCGGCAAGTACGTCGCGCACCCCGAGAAGTGGGACTTCTACTTCCTCAGCCCGTTGCAGGACTACTGGGACGAGGACCGCAGCGTCATCTGCATCGCGGCCGACCCCAACGACCGGAAGATCACCGGTTCGGTGAAGGGTCGCTGAACAGCGCCGGCACCAGCGTGGCCAGGACCGCCCGATCCTCCGGGCGGTCCGGCTCGTACTCGGTGATCCCGACGCCGGCGATCGGGAAGCGTGCGGTCAGCTCCTGGACCGCGGCGATGAGCTGCGCCGGCGTCACACCTTCCGGCTCGGGCGTGCCCACCGCCGCGAAGAGCGTGGGGTCCAGCACATCCAGGTCGATGTGGAGGTAAACGGCCTTCGCCCCGAGCGAGGCGACGACCGACGTCAGCGTTGCGAGCGCGGCCGGCTCGACGTGCGCGAGGCCCGCCTCCTCGACGTACTCCTTCTCGGCCGGGTCGAGCGCCCGCACCCCGGCGAGCACCACCTGCGACGGCTCAAGCGCCCGCGATGGCGACATTTCCGGATATCCGTCCCCGAGCAGCGTGCGCAGGACCATCCCGTGGAACGCGCCGGACGGTGACGACGAGGGTGTGTTCAGATCACCGTGCGCGTCGAACCACACCACGACCAGCCCGGACCCGTGCTCGGCCAGCGCCGCCTCGATCGGCGCCACCTCGACACCGCAGTCCCCGCCCACGATCACGTCCGGCCGATCGGCGACCACGGCACGCGTGGCCGCGAGATGACGAGCCAGCACCGGCACCGAGGGCGGTTCGTCCGAAATGGCCACCTGGACCCTCTTGTCGGAGGGAACCAGCGTGGCGAGTTCGGTGGCCCCCGCGACCAGCCGCCGGGCGTGAGACGACCCCGAGCCCTGCCACTGCCCGATCTCCACCACGGTCCGTCGCGGCACCGGCCTGATCGACAACTCCTCGATGCGCTGCCACACGGGCCACATCGCGACCTCGGGCTCGCGCGCGAAAATGCTCCCCCGGATGCGCACGAACACGCAGTTGCCGACCCGCTCGAGCACGGCCTGCCGGCGCATGTCGCTCTCCCACTGCTCCGGCCCGTGAAAGGTGTCGCCGTCGCACTCGATCGCGAGCCGCCGGCCGTCCGGCGCGTTCAGCACGAAGTCGATCCGATAGGCGCCGATCCGGAACTGCGGGATCGGCCGGAACCCGCGCCCGGCCAGCCGCTTGAACACGTCCCGCTCGAAGTCGCTCTCGCAGAGCGCCAGGTCGGCCTGGGCATTTTCAGGATCAAAGGCGTTGCTTGCGTACGCGAGGAGCAGAGCCCGGGCGTCATCGGCGAGGAGCGACCCGGCCCGCACGGAGTGGAAGATCCACAACTGGTCCCGGGCCCGTGACGCGGCCACGTTGATCCGCCGGTGGTACTCGCGTTTGGTGAACGCCGCGACCCGCGGATCGTTGTCCGACACCACCATCGACACCAGCACGACGTCCCGCTCGTCGCCCTGGAACGTGTACGCGTCGCCGACCCGCAGCCGCCGGGCCTGGATCTCGTCCTCGCCGATCTCGTCGCGCAGCAGCTGGAGCAGGTAGCCCGCCTGCCCGCTCGTGCTGAGCAGCGAGATCACGCCGAGCGTCTTGCCGTCGTACTCCGGATTCCGCACGATCGCGGCCACCTGGGCGACCAGCGCGAACGCCTCGGCCGTGTTGACGTCGCCGAACCCGGACAGCGGCTGCCGCACCCCGTCCGGCAGGAAGACCGTGCGGATCGGCGCGAGCGAGGGCCGGTCGGCGCGCAGCGGCATGATCTTGCCGTCGTAGTAGTGCCGCGACGAGAACTCGATGATCTGCGGCACGCAGCGGAAGTGCTCGGTCAGCAGGATCCGCTCCGGCGACCGGCGCACCGCGTGGTCGTACAGCGAGGACTCCGGGTCGAAGTGCTCGGCCGACGGCACGTCGCCGAGGTGGCTGTGGATCAGCCCGGAGACCGAGCCCACGAACCCCAGTTGCGGCCCGATCTGCTGGTCGTCGCCGACCACCACGGCCCGCTCGGCCAGCGCCAGCACCGGCAGCGCGAACAGGTCGGCCTGCGACGCCTCGTCCACGATCACCACGTCGAAGTGGGCGCCGCCCGCGAACTGCTCGATCGCCCGGTCGACCGACATGACCCAGACCGGCACCGCCTCGACCGCCTGCTCCATGTGCCGCTGGGCGTGCGCCTGCCAGGCCGCCGCCGTCCGGCCGGTGCCCTTACCGATCTTGCGGAGGGCGGTGGTCCAGTCGGCGAGCGCGGCCTTGCGCCGGTCGTCGAGGCTGCGCGCCACCTCCAGCCACGCGCTCGCCACCACGAGGTCGGCCGTGCGGCGACGGATCTTCTCGCGGGCGTTCTCGACCCGTTTGGCCAGCACCGCCGGGTCGACGCTGCCGATCACCTCGTCGAACCAGGTCTGCGCGCTGCGCCACGCCCACGCGTCCAGGCACGCCCGGCCCGAGACCGCCGGCACCTGGGCCGCCTCGATCATGGCGGCCCATTCCGGCGCCTCCTTCGCCAGGCGGTTGCGCAGGTCGACGTAGCTCTCGACGTCGGAACGCAACGCCTGCAGACGACGGACCTCGGCAACCGCGGCGTCCCAGCCGTCCAGCGTGTGCCAGGCCTCGACCAGGCGCGGCCAGGGCGCGAGCCGCTCGGTGATCTCCCGCTCGGCCGCGACGAGGGCATCCCATTCGCCCACCGCGGGCGCCTCGTCGAGCAACGCCTCGACCTCGGCCAGGGCGGCCGGATCAAGATCAAGATCATGCTGCGGTACGAGGACAGCGAGGCGATCGGCGAGCGCGGGCCAATGGCGTACGTCCCAATCGAGAGACTGACCGGCGTCGGACAGCAGCGTGCCCGCCCAGATCTCCGGATCCCCGCTCGGGGTCTCGATCCCGAGGCGGTCGATCCACTCCGACCAGTGCCCGCCCAGCCGGGCCCGCGCCTGCGCCCGCCGCACCCAGGCGACGACGACGTCCACGTCCTCGGTCGTGCGCAGCGGCTCGCCGTCCACCCGCACCTCGTCGGCCAGCTTGAACAGCCCCGCCTGCAGCAGCCGGCTCAGCCCGCGCCCCGACGCGAACCGCTGGTAGATCTCGGTGAGCTGGGCGAGGAATCGCTTCGGTTCCTTCGCGTACGGCTCGGGCACGGTCACCCGATGGCCGGCCAGCCCGCGGGTGAGCGCGGCCAGCTCGGCCAGCAGCGTCTCGGTCGCCGCCACGTGATCGGCCCAGACCGCGCGCCAGTGCGGATCGTTGAGCAGCCGGCCGAGGCGATCAGTCCAGGCGCCCTCGCGGCGGCGGAGCCACGTAAGGGCGTCGCGCAGGTCCCTGCGTACCGCGTCCAAGTCGGCGGCGCGTACGGAGGCAAGGTCAAGGCCTTGGGTCGCGGCGCGCGACACCCGCTCGGCGAGGGAGTCACGCTCGGATCGGGTCGTTGCCGCCTCGGCGGTGTCCGGAAGATCATCGGTCGCGGGCAACCGGCGGAGCGCGGCCGCCCTGTCCTCGGGAGCGAGGCGATGCGCGAGCGCCAGCAGTGCCTCGAACTCGTCGCCGGTCAACGGCGCCGCGCCCGACACCGGGTCGGGGATGCCGCCCTGGGCCGCGGCGCGTTCCCGCAGCCAGGCGCCCACCTCGACCGGCGTCTGCGGCACGCCGTCGATCGGGTAGGTGACCGCCTCGTTCTCGGCGATCGCGCGGAGGCCGGCCAGCGCGGTCGCCAGCTCGCGTTCCGCCTCCTCGAGCAGTCCTGTCAGCCGCTCGACGCGTCGCGCCTCGGCCGGTTTGTCCAAGGTGGCCGCGCGATCGGCCAGCTCCCGCGCGGCCAGCTGCAACTGCACCAGCTGGTCGGTGGTGCGGCCGAGCACGGCCAGGCAGAGCGAGCGGATGCCCTCGGGAAGTCCGTCGCGCAGCACCCGCAGCGGGTCTTCCTTTTGCGCGACGACGAGCACCCGCTTGCCGTTCGCCATGAGATGGCAGATCAGGTTGCGGATCGTGTGGGTCTTGCCGGTGCCCGGCGGACCCTGAACCGCCACGTTGCGGTGCTGGGCCAGGCGGCGGGCGATCGATTCCTGCGCCTCGTTGGTCGGCAGCGGCATGAGCAGCCGCTCGCCCACCCGCTGCCAGGCCTCGGGCTGGTCGTCGGGCATGCGCAGCTTGGACGGCTCGTGGGCGACGATCGCCGCGAGCGCGCCGATACTCGTGGTGTCGCCGGCCAGCAGGCGGTCGCGCAGGCTTTCCAGGAATCCGCGGAGCAGCCGCTGCTTGGGGCGGGCGAAGAGGATGCCGACGTCCTCGATGTGCGGCCGTGTGGTCTCGGTCGTCCCGTCGGTGATCACGCGGTCGTACCCGAGGCGGCCCAGCGCCCGCTCGAACAGTTCGCGCCGCTCGAGGTCGTTCCAGAGGTCGGCCTCGAGCGTGCCGGCCGGACCGGCCAGGGCGAGGAGCTGGGCGAGGTAGCGCTCGTCGAGGCCGGTGAGCGCGTCGGTCTGCAGCCGCGACGGTCCGGCCGGCGAGACCGTGACCAGGGAGCTGTCGGGCTCGTACTCGATCAGGACCGGGGTCGCGACCAGCGGATAACGGACGTGCTCGCCGTTGATCGTGGTGTGGAGAACGCCGTGGCCCCAGACCAGCTCGGTGGTGGCGGCGGTCATGTCGAGCTGATGCATGAGGTCGAAGAGCTGGCGGTGCAGCACTCGGGTCTTCTCGGCCTCGCCGGTGGCGTGGGCCCAGGGGCGCCAGACCTGGTCGCGCCAGGAGTCGAAGTCGTCGGGCGCTTTTTCCGCCTCGGCGGCCTGCTCTGCGGCCTTTTCCGCGGCCTGCTCGGCGTTTTCTTCCGCCGTCTTTTCCGCGGTCGGCTCGGTTGCGGCGGTGATGTCGCCGCGCAGGCGGCGGCGCAGGGCGGCCGGGACGGCGACCGGGGGTGGCAGGTCGGGCAGGCCCACCCGCAGCCAGGACGTGCCGTCGGCGGCCGGGCCGAGCTCGCAGGCCCGGTGGCCGGGCAGCCGGTCGAGGCGGTGCGCGTCGGCCGGGACCGTGCGGGCGGGGCGTTCCATCTGCGCCCGCACGGCAAGCAGGTAGTCGGCGACCGCGACGGCCCGATCCCGGATCGTCGTGGGCGACTCCACCTGCTCGGACATCCTCCCGATTCTAGGCCGCGCTGTCGCATCCCACCGTCGACGCGGGTGCGCCGGGCCGACCCGTAACCTGACCGGTGAAATCCGACCGTGGACGAGAGCGGAACGACGTTGACCGAGATCCCCGATGACCGTCCTCCCTTTTCCCCGCCGCCCGTTTCCCCGCCGCCCGTCTACGGTCCGCCGGCCGCGTTGCCGCCCGAGTTCTACGCCGGGCCCAGCGACCCGCTGGTCAGCCCCGACTTCGCCGGCTGGTGGGCACGCAGCTTCCACCTGCTCGGGGCGGCCTGGCGCCCGCTCCTGCTGATCCAGCTGGTCTCGGCCGTACCGTCGCTGGTCTTGCTGACCTGGGGCGCGCTCCTCAGCAACGACCGCGTCGTCGAGATCGGCACCGACGTCACGCTCAGCAAGACCCTTGAACCGTTCCTGCCGCTGATCCCGCTGGCCCTGGTCGTCATCCTGCTGAGCCTGGTCACCTCGCTGGCCACGCACCGGGTCCTGGTGCAGACCGCCACCGGCCGCCCGGTCGCCATCGGCGCCGCCGTGCGGGAGGGTCTGCGCCGCACCCCGGCGTTGATCGGCTGGGGCCTGCTGGCCGGCCTGATGGTCGGGGGAGGCCTGCTGTTCTGCATCGTCCCCGGCATCTACTTCGCTGCGGTCTTCGCGATCCTGCCGGTGCTGGTGCTGCTCGAGCGCGGCGGTGTCATCGGCCGCGCGTTCCAGCTGTTCCACGCGAACTTCGGCGCCGCCCTCGGCCGGATCGCCACGACGTTCGGCGTGACCGTGGCGCTGCTGTTCGTGGAGAGCACGTTCGCCCAGGTCCTCGCCCCCGACCGCCTCGGCGGCACCGTCAGCGCGCCGTCCATCGTGGCCACTCAGGCGATCTCGGCCGCCTTCACGATCGTCAGCGGCATGATCTCGGCCCCGATGATCCTCACGGCGTACGCCGACATGCGCGCCCGCCGGGAGCCGTTCTCCACCGCCTATCTGCTCCCCGTTCTGCTCCCCGCGGAGTGATCTTCTTTGTTCCCCGTGGAGTGCTCGGCCGGTGGGCGGTGCTCGGCCTTCCAGAGCTCGATGTCGTCGATCAGCCAGACCTTGCCCTGGGCCAAGATCGCGACCGGTTTCGGAAAGTCGTCGCGGGCGGCGAGCTGGTAGACGCGCTGCCGGCTCACCCCCAGAATTACTCGGATTTCGTGGGCTCCGGCGATTCGCATCATCGTGCCGTCCATCCCCACGACAATAGTCGTACGACTACCACCGCGCGAGCCCGCCACGCGCCCGCGTCATGCCTCTTCGGGGTCGCGTCCCACCGCCGAACGGCCCCCGTCGATCGGAATGATCGCGCCGTTCACGAACGCGGATTGGCCGGAGAGAAGGAAGGCCACGACGTCGGCGACCTCGGCGGCCCGCCCCATCCGGCCGAGCGGCTGCAGCAGGCGGATCTCCCGCTCGAACCGGTCGCGCTCGTCGGCCGCCAGGGAGGCGATGTGGGCGTCCGACCGCTCGGTGGCGATCGAGCCGAGGGCGACGGCGTTGACCCGTATGCCGGAAGCGCCGTAGTCGACGGCCAGCGCGCGGGTCACGCCCTCGATGGCGGCTTTTGCCGTGGCGTAGGCGAAGGCGCCGCGCACGGCCCGCTGCGCCTGATGCGAAGACACGTTGACGATGGCACCGCTGCTGCCGCTTTTGTCGCCGCCGTCCTCGCCGCGGCCGTCGTTGCCGCTTTTGTCGCCGCCGTCCTCGCCGCGGCCGTAGCCGTCGTTGCCGCTTTTGTCGCCGCCGTCCTCGCCGCGGCCGCCGTCGTTGCCGCTTTTGTCGCCGCCGTCCTCGCCGTAGCCGCCGTCGTTGCCGCCACCACCACGGCCGTCGCCGCCATCGTCGTTGCGGCCGAGGAAATGCCTGATCGCCGCCGCGCAGCCGACCACGACCGGGTCGAGGTTCCGCGCGATCAGCCCGAGCACGTCGCGGGCCGGCATCTCATGCAGCCAGGCGTCCCGGAAGATCGCGGCGTTGTTGACCCACCCCCGCAGCGGGCCGAGGGCGGCCGCCGCATCGGCCGCGCGGCCGGCAACCGCCTCGTCCGCCGCATCCCCGATGACCGGGATCAGCCGACCGGCGGCCGGATGGTCCTCGATCCAGCTCAGCGCGGCGGCGTCACGCTCGACGATCACCACGACGTCGTCCTCGCCGGCCAGCCGCTCGACGATCGCCCGGCCGACGCCGCGCCCGCCCCCGGTCACCACGTATGACACCGTCACCGGCAAATCGTAGGTGTGCATCACATGCGACCGCACGCAGCGCCCGGTCAAAGCGGCTGCGTGCGGCGGGAAAGATGTGGCTGCGGGATCAGGGGAACTGCATGCGGCGAGGGCGAGGGATCACGGGCGGCGGAAGCGGCAGATCGTCGAGGTGACTCCAGTTGAGATGGCCGTTGTCGGTGGACTTGACCTCACCGAGGCAGGCGCGCAGCAGACCGAGGTGCGGCGCCCCGGCGAACCCGGCGATGACGACCTCGGGCTTGGGCTCGATCGTCGCGATGGCCGCGCAAATCTTGGCGACCTCGCGCTCGTCGACCGCGTCCAGCGGAAGCGGCGTCTCGGCCTGGGACCGCCGCCAGGGCGGACCGAAGCGGCGCAACAGCTCCCGGGCGAGCCGGCCGAATGACCGCCCGACCTCGACGTCCCGCATGGACGTCTGTGCGGACTGCCCGTAGCACCACGGCACGACGACGTGCCCGTTGATCACGACAAGCTGGTAGACGGACTTGGGAACACTGATGATCTCGGCGCCGGGCAGCGAGCCGAGAAAGAGCACGAGCTCCTCGTACGGAAGCGGCCATCGCGGATTCGCGAGCACTCGTTCCTGGGTCTGTGCCATCGCGGGGTGGGCGTTGACCTCACGGTCGATCGCGGTACTCAACGCCTCCGGGACCCGGGTCCACAGCTCGCCGGCAACCTTGTCGCCGAACTGCTCGACCACCCACTCGCTCGGACCGACCAGAACGTCTGGGCGCATTCGTTACCACCACCGTCCGTGTCGCGGGCGTTACTGCTGGCTTAGAAGAGTTCCACTTCCAGTGATCGACTGGAAGGGTCCTGATCCCACATCGCAGAAACGCTCATGAATGAAATACCGCGCGACGATCAAAACTTGGCCACGACGACGGAGCAGCAGGTCGAGACGTTGCGAAACATGCAACTTGCACGGCGAACCGCACGTGCAAGTTGCATGTCGGGCTCGCTATTCAACCCGCCTTCACAGTGAATCACTCCCATATTTCATGGCGGTGACCATCATGCAAACATCCACTCACAGTGACGGCCGAACCCACCCTCACCAGCGCCTGCGCATTCCCCCAACCCCCAACCCCATGATCCCGTACGCCGCCGACCGCCCCCGAGAGATCCACAGTGACCAATCGCCCCCGAAACCCGCGACGCTCCCCCGCCCTACCGCCACCAACCCCTCACCACGCCAGCTGTCGGATATCTGTCACATCCCGATTCCGTTGCCCCCCATCACAGGATTTGCCGCTTAGGCCGCTTTCCCCAGATCCCCCAAATCCCCGCAAATCCGCAGCGCGAGCGCACGCGTCCACACTCCACTCCCCAACCAAGATCCCCATCCAAATACTGAGACCCTCAACAAACAGCAAAGACCTCAGTCACCCGCGGGCCCGAGATCAAACGAGGGGGTATCGACCCGAGAACGGCGACAGCGGAGGGCGTCGAGCGAGCCAGCGGGGCCGAGTGACCCGGTCAGACACTGTCGGCCAGCTCCCTGAGGCGATCGATGACGTTCTCCCGGCCCGCCATGTCGGCAGCAAAGGTCGCGTTCGCCGTGCTGACGGCCTCGTTTCGCAGAAGCCCGCGCATCTCCCGTTCCTCGTCCACGCCGTAGTCGCCGAGGCCGAGCCATCCGAGGTTCTCGTTGAGGATCTCTTCGAGAGACGCGCGCAATCCGGGTTCCGCCACACGCTCGGCCAGGAACTCGACCGTCCACGCAAACAGCCAGCCGGCAGCCGACCAACGCCGGTCGGGACCCGTGCTGATCGTTCCTGCCATCACGCTCCTAGAAGAAACACTTGTGGACCCAGCCGATTATCTCGGAGGAAGTCACGGACGAGCTGCTTCTGCTCGGGCGTGAACCGCGAGACGTCAACCGGAACACGGTCGGCCTTCTCCACGTGGTCCATGATCCGCACCCGCAGATTGGGCCACTCGCGATCGAAGTACCGAGCGTCGAAGTTCCCGACCGCGTCGTAGGTGTGGCCATCCGAGCCGGTCCAGTCGATGTCGCCATCCTCCGCCCTGGTCAGCTCGATCCCCAGTTCCCGCTCTATGCGGACTGCCGTCTCCTCCTCGGAGGCGCGGTATCTGGCCACCGCAGGATCGACTCCCAGGTTGTGCCGGCGCTGCGATTCCGCTGCTGGATCGCGATCATGCGGTTTTCGCGGTTCCTCCGGCGGGAGGCCGTCGTCGCCGGTCGGGCGGGACTCGGAGAACCAGAGCTTGAGCCGGTCGATCAGCCCGCCCAGCCAATCACCCTCGGTGACGAGCTTGCGGATGCTGGCGATCAGATCCCGCAGCCAGCGGGCGATCTCGGCGCCCCACGACGCGCAGAGCGAGGCCACCTGTCCGACCACGACGCCGGTAGCGGCGCCGAGTGTGGCGATCAGCTCACCGGCGTAGACGATCAGGCGCGACACCACCACGGCCACCGCGTCGCGGACCATCAGGCGGACGGTGCCGATCAACAGGCCCGCGCCCTCGGTCATCATGGCCGTCGTGTCGGCGGCCTGCGAAAAGGCTCGCAGCGACTGCTCGCGGTGGCCGGCCCAGGCGCGATAGGCGTCGCCCGCCGCGCCGGTCCACTCTGAGGTGTCCCCCGTGGCCGCGCGGGCCAGGCCGTCGGCGTCGGTGATCAGGCTTGCGGCGACGTTTCGCCAGGTCTGGGCGTGCGCGGCGATCTGGGCCGGGTCGCCGGCCAGCCAGTCGAGAGCCTCGGAGAGCGGCTTCACGTGCTCGATAAGCCAGGCGATCCCGTACTGCAGCAGCGCCCCGACCGGGTCGGACACCAGGGCCAGCGCGTCCAGGCCGCCGCCGGCGACGCCCAGCGTGCCGGCGACCCAGTCGTGGTTCTTGACGCCGGTGGCGATCTGCTCGATGTCCTCAGCGATCCAGGCGCCCGCCCACGGGCTCGGCGAATCGGTGGCGGCCGGGGCCACCAGCGGATTCGCCGGAGCGGTCACTCGCCGGACCGGATGCTGTCGAAGGCCTCGGCGCGCCTCTGGTCGGTGGCCTCATAGGCCTGCGCCGTCAGCCGCAGCCTCGCCGCGGTGTCCTGCATGGAGCCCGCAGCCGCGGAAACGCCCTCGACCAGGGCATCCTGCAACGCCGCCAGCATCGTGGGCACCATCACGCACAATTTCCCGTACGCCTCGGGTCCCGGCCGTACGGTATGACCGGCCTGGGCCGCGATCGTGACCTGGTCGCCGATCGCCGACACGGTCGACGCGTGCGTGACCAGGTCGGGATGGCGGACCGCCACCTGCTCAAACATCGCGAGCTCCCCACCGGCCGGCGTAGGAGGCGATGACCGCCCGGCCAGTAGCAGAATCGGCGCCGACGGTCTGGGCCGTCACCTCGGCGACGTCGGCGGTCAGCCGCTCGCGCGCCGCCTGCAGGGTCGCCATGATCAGCCGGGCCGTCTCGGCGGCGGGCCGGCGCCGGATGCGCTCGTCCAGCTCGAGCCCGGTCAGGTCGCCGGCGGAGCCGACGGTGACCGTGACCAGCTCGTCCTGGCTGCGGACGCGCGCGGACAGCCGGGACAACCGCGTGGACAACTCTCGCGCGCGGGCGGCCCGCGCCTCGATGTCGGCCTGCCAGTCGTCGATCATCCGCTCGGCCGCTTCGAAATCTCGCCCGTCGAACATGGACATCCTCCATCCACAGTGACGACTCCGGCACACACAGTAGTCTCGACGGGCAAATCCCGCCGACCGCCTGTGGATGACCCGTCCGCGCCGAGGGTCGCCGAAATTGTCGGAGGGGCGCGCTACGGTCCCCCCGTGAATGCGAACCAGCCCGGCAGCCCGGCCGTCGAGGCGGCGCGTGTGGTCGACGCGGTGCTCCGTGACCTGCGCGTCGGTGACCACCGCGGCGTCGTGGTCGACTCGCCGCCGGGTGCGGGCAAGTCGACGCTGGTCGTGCGCGCGGCCGGCGAGCTGGCCGCCTCCGGGCAGCCGTTGATGATCGTCGCGCAGACCAACGAGCAGGTCGACGACCTCATCGAGCGCCTAGGGTCGCGGTTTCCTGAGGTGCGGGTCGGGCGTCTCTCGGCCGTCGATTACGAGACTTCCGATCGCGTACGGGATCATCCGGCGTGCCGCGTCGGAGCGAAGGTGGGCGATCTCGGCGCGCCGGCCGTCACGATCGGGACGGCCGCGAAATGGGCAACCGTCGCCGACGGCACCTGGCCGTGGGCGATCGTCGACGAGGCGTACCAAATGCGTTCCGACGCCCTGCTGCGTGTGGCGCCCCGGTTCGAGCGGGCGCTGTTCGTGGGCGATCCCGGACAGCTCGATCCGTTCTCCACCGTCGAGGTCGACCGCTGGACCGGCCTGTCGTGGGACCCGATGCAGAGCGCGGTGGCGGTGCTCCTGCGGCACAACCCCGACCTGCCGGTGCATCGCCTGCCGGTGTCGTGGCGGCTGCCGCATTCGGCGGCGTCCGTCGTGGCCGAGGCCTTCTATCCGTTCACCGGGTTCCGATCGGGCACCGGTGCGGAGGATCGCAGGCTGACCTTCGGGGCACCGGCCTCCGATCCGCTCGACACGGCACTTGACGCGGCCGCCGCGACCGGGTGGGGGCTGCATGAGTTGTCGCCGCGGTTCACCATCCGCACCGACGCCGAGGCGGCGGGCGCCTGCGCCGCGCTGGCCGGGCGGGCGCTGTCCCGAGAGGCGGTCGCATTTTCCGAGCTGGGCGAGCGGCCGCTGACTCCCGATCGCATCGCGATCGGGGCGGCGCATCGCGATCAGGCGGCGGCGATCCGGGCGCAGCTCCCGCCCGAGGCGGCCGGCGTCACGGTCGACACGGCAAACCGGCTGCAGGGCCGGGAGTACGACCTGACCATCGTGCTGCACCCGCTGTCGGGGCGGCGCGACGCGACCGCGTTCCACCTGGAGTCGGGGCGGCTGTGCGTGCTGACCTCGCGCCACCGGCACGCCTGCGTCGTGGTGGCCCGGGCCGGCATCGCGGAGCTGCTCGACGCGCACCCCTCGACCGAGCCGGTGCATCTCAACGTGCCGGTCAAGTTCCCCGACGGCTGGGAGGCGAATCAGGCAATACTCGCGCATTTAACACGATGACTGTCGCAGATCCGACACCTGCCCGCTACGTTGAGTGAATGGCGGTCTTCACGACAGCAGGCCCCCTACCGAGCGACGTCTATCGACCCATCCTTCGCCCACGCCGGGGCGAGCTCGCGGCGCTGAGCCACCTGGCGCCCGGCGACGCGGCCCGGGTCATGCCGATCCTCGAGGTGGAGCCGGGGCCGGGCATTCTGCCGCTGATCCGGGAGTTTCCGCCGGCGGCCGGAGCGATCGCGATCGACTTCGGCGGCCTGCCCGAGCCGCGGGGCTTGCTGACGAGGCCGGCACTCGACCTGGCCGAGGCGCTGGCAGAGCTGGGCGTGGCCATGCTGCCGGTGCTCCGGGCGTACGAAAGCGGTCGTCGCCTGACTGCCCACGGCCTTGCCGCACGTATGCACCTGCGTCGTGCGGTGCTGCGGCTTCAGCCGCATGTCGATGCCGGGAATCCGGCGGAGGCAGACGCCGTCGCCCGACGGCTACTGCAGGGCGCCGGCCTGGAGGCCGAGGAGGTCGACCTGCTGATCGACCTCGCCGAGACCGCCTGCGTGGTGGGCGCCGACGCGGTCGAGGAGCGATGCCGGCGGGTGCTGCGCTGGGCGCGCGGGCGGCCGTGGCGCTCGGTGAGTGTCGCCTCCGGGGCGATGCCCCCCAATCTGGACGATCTGCCCACCGACCGGCCGGTAACGGTGGGACGGCTCGACGCGCGGGTGTGGGAGCGGCTCGGCGAGCCCGGCCTGGGCTACGCGGACTACGGCGTTACCTCGCCGGTGCGGCGGCTCGGCGTGCAGCGGCACCGGCAGCTGCCGACCCTGCGCTACACCGCCGGGCAGCACTGGTGGATCTATCGATGGGCGCGGCGGGGCGGGCGCGACGACGACCGCTGCCACGATCTGTGCCGCACGCTGGTGCGCTCGCCGCACTGGCCGGCCGCAGGCGCGCGGTTCTCCTGGGGTGACGCCGAGATCGCCCGGCGGGCCCGGACGGCGCCCGGCGCGGGTAGCCCGGCGAGCTGGATCTCATGGAGCACTTCGCACCATATCGCCCATGTCCTGGAATCTCTGGCGGGCCACCAAACTGTCGTACGCTTGTTCTAATGTTGCTGACAGCCGCGTTGGCATACGCCCGGCACGGGATCCCGGTCCTGCCGGTGCACACGCCTGACCCGAGCGGCGGTTGTTCCTGCGACAAGGGAGTCCGATGCGACCGACCCGGCAAGCATCCCCGGCTGCGACACGGCCTTACGGAGGCCACCACCGACCCGCGCCTCATCGAGGTGTGGTGGTCCCGCTGGCCCGAGGCGAATGTCGGTCTTCGCACCGGCATCGCGATGGATGTGGCCGACATCGACTCGGCCGAGGGCTGGCACGGCCTGACCCACCTGCTCGGCGGGGAGTTGCCGGCCGGCCCCCGGGTCCGCACGGGCGGCGGCGGATGGCACCTGTGGTTCCGCCCGATGGGGTTCGGCAACCGCGTGGGCCTGCTGCCCGGCCTCGACTGGCGCGGCATCGGCGGTTATGTGGTGGCGCCGCCGTCCCGGCATCTTCGCGGCGACTACCGGTGGGTGCGCCGTCCGGGTGACGGCCTGCCGGTCGGCCCGCCCGCGCTCCGCGAGCTGATCGAGGGCCCGGTCGGCGCGGCCGCGCTGCGCGACCTGATCGACGGCCGCGCCGGGCCGTCGGCGCACGACGACGCGGTCGGGAGCCCCGTCGGGCCGCCAGCGGGCCGCGATCTGGCCGGAAACCCGGTGCGCCGAGTGATCGTTCACCCCGATCGGTACGCCCGGGCCGCGTTGATCGCGGAGTCCGAGCGGGTGGCGTCCGCGCCCGTGGGCACGCGAAACGACACGCTCAACCGGGCGGCGTTCGCGCTCGGCCGGCTGGTCGGCGCGGGCCTGCTCGACTCCGGCGACGTCGTGCGCGAGCTCGACGCGGCCGCGCGGCGCTGCGGGCTGGGCCGTGCCGAGATCCGGCGCACGATCCGGTCGGGCCTGCAGGCCGGTCGACGGTCACCGATTGATCCCGAAGCGCCTCGGCGCGTGGCGTGAGCGACTGTTTGCCCCAATGATGGGGGCTATGACCGATCAACACGGACTGAAGTCGTACGAGGTGGACGTCGCCGTGGACGCCGGCCGGGACGAGGTGTGGGAGGCGGTCACCCAACCCGCCGTGCTGCACCAATGGTTCGGGTGGGACTACGACGGGCTCGACGCCGAGATCAGGCAGATCTTCGTCGACGAGGCGACCCTGCTCGCGCCGGAGCGGATGGGCTGGGCCGACGGTTCCTATCTGGAGGTGAACGGCGACGACGACCGGGCCCGGGTGCGGGTGGCCCGCGAGGGCGCGGGCCCGGCAGCCCCCGAGCGGTACGACGCGATCGAGGAGGGCTGGCGCGCGTTCCTGCTACAGCTGCGGTACCTGCTGAGCGCGCGCCCGGCCGGCCGGCGTCGCACGGTGTACCTGACCGGCGAGACCACGGGCCGGCAGGCGCTGTCGCTCGCCGAGAGCGGGTGGGAACGTTTCGGCCCGCGCGTCGCCTGGACGGTGAACACCGACGGCCACCTGCTGGTCGTCGCCGGCCGCGTGCCGCTCGACCGCCACGAGGCGGCCCGCATGGAGGTGACGGTGTCCACGTTCGGCCTGGACGACGCGGCCTTCGACGGCCTCCACGAGGAATGGACGAAGCGCTGGGCCCCACTGGCCGCCGACGCCGAGGTGACCACGGCCGCCGATCCCTCCCCCGAGAACTGACCACCCGCACCGACCGCACACGGGCGACCGCACACTAACGTCGGGTGCGGGCCACGGCCCCCCGCGAAAGCCCGGCGCTGCGCGAACGCCCTCGAACGCCCCGCGCGGCGCGACCCCCTCCTGCGCGGCGCAAACCTCCCGCGTGGGGCGACCCTCCCGCGCGCGCGAGCCCCCGCGTGGCGCGCGAGCCCCGCACGCCGCGAGACCCCGCGTGGCGCGAGACCCCGCGCGGCGCAAGCCCCCGCGCGGCGCAAGCCCCCGCGCGGCGCAAGCCCCCGCGCGGCGCGAACGCCCGGCATGGTCTAACGCCCAACACCGCGCGAGCGCCTGACACCGCGCGAGCGCCCGACACCGCCCGAACGCCCCGGGATTTCGAGGAATTGGCCTGCATGTGGGGTGGGGATGGGATGAACGGGGGGTCGATAGGGGGTTTCCGGGCCGGTAGCCTGTCAGGTCTGGGCGGCCGGGGGGCGACGTGCTGCGGGGAGACTTGGTCGAGACAGCGGGAGGCGTTCTCGGGGATCCGGAGCGCCTGCGGGCGGTTCGGCGTCTGGGGATGGGCGGCCGGGCGGATGCCGCGTTTGATCGGATCGCGGTGTTGGTCGAGCGGCTGGTGGATGTGTCGGCCGCGGTGGTCACTGTGCTGGGCGTGGACAGGCAGTATCTGCCTGGGCAGGTGGGGCTGCCGGAGGAGCTGGCCGCCGCCCGGGAGGTGCCGCTGACGCATTCGCTCAGTCGGCACGTGGTCGAGGACGGGCAGCTGCTCGTCGTGCCGGACACGCGGGCCGACCCACGTATGCGGGACAACCAGGGTGTGCAGGAGCTGGGCGCCTTGGCGTTTGCGGGGGTTCCGCTCACCGACTCCGACGGGCACGTGCTGGGGACGCTCGCGGTCATGGACCGGGAGCCTCGGGCCTGGACGCGCAGCGAGATCGCGCTGCTCGTCGAGCTGGGCGAGGTCTGCTCGTCCGAGCTGCGGCTGCGGATCGCGCGGGAGATCGCGGACGAGGCTCGCCGGGCCGCCGAGTCGGCACACGATCAGTTGACGTTGCTCGGGGAGCTCACCGAGACGCTCACGGCCACTATGGACATCGACGAGGCGCTCGGGCGGCTCGGGCGGATGGTGGCGGGGCGGCTCGCCGACTGGTGTGTGGTCGCGCTGGCCGAGCCGTCGGGCAGCGTGCGGCACGTGTCGGCGGCGCATCACGACCCGGCGTACGCGGAATTGGCGAAGCGTCTCGCTCAGGTTGCCGCCGCGGCACCCAGAGAAATGAAATCGCTGGTCGCGGCCGTGCAGCGGACCGCGCTGCCGATCCGGGAGGACGCGGCCGACCCGAAATCGCTGCGCGCCCGCATCGCGCCGGGCGAGATCGTGGAGATCGCCGAGCGGATCGGGCTCACGTCCTATCTGGTCGCGCCGATCACCACGACGGTCGGGCGGCGCATCGTCGGCGTGGTGATCCTGGTCAACGGGCCGGACCGGGGGCCGTTCGGCGAGGCCGAGGAGGGCACGGCCGTCGAGATCGGCCGGCGCGCGGGGCTCGCGGTCGACAACAGCCGGCTCTACGGGCGGCAGCGGCACGTCGCCGAGGTGCTGCAGCACAGCATGCTTCCCGAGCTGCCGGAAATTCCGGGCATCGAGCTCCACGCCCGATATCTCCCCGCGCAGATCGGCGCGGCGGTCGGTGGCGACTGGTACGACGCCTTCGTGCAGCCCGACGGCAGCGTCATGCTCGCGGTCGGCGACGTCTCGGGGCACGACATCGAGGCGGCGGCCACGATGGGCCAGGTCCGCAATCTCGTGCGCGGCGACGCCTACGGCCGCGACGACGAGCCGGGGCCGCTGCTCGCCCAGCTCGACCGCGCCCTGCACGGCCTCGGCATGCCGGCCGCCGCAACCGCGGTGCTGGCCCGGCTGCGCCGCACCGATGCGGGAAAGAGCGACAGCTACGAACTGACCTTCGCCAACGCCGGGCACCCGCCACCGGTGCTGCTGCGGCCCGACGGGGAGGTCGAGGTCTGGTGGGAGGCGCCCGAGCCGCTCCTCGGCCTCCTCCCCCGCCAGGAGCGCACCACCCACCGCCGCCGCATTGTGCCGGGGTCGACGCTGCTGCTCTACACCGATGGGCTGGTCGAGAGCCCGGCCCAGCTGATCGACGAGGGCATCCGGCGGATCCGTGAGGCCCTGCACGGCAACGCCGCCCTCGCCGCCGACGAGCTCTGCACCCGGATGCTCGACACCGCCACCCGCCGCGACGACGACGTGGCGCTACTCGTGATCCGCGTGCACTGACTCCACGACCACCGGCGGGCCGCCGTGGGTCCACGGTGTCTCGGACGGGTCGGGGAACGCGGCCCCGGGGCGGTACGCCTCGCTCAGCGTCGTCAGCAGCAGGGACTCGCCGACCGCCGAAACACTTCCCGGCTCGGCCACCAGCTTGCGTCCCATCCCGCCGGAGAGCTCGAGCAGCACGTCGTGACCCGTCGCGGTCGCGGTGACCGAGATGACCTTCGCCTTCTGGGCGGGGCGGGCCGGGGAGGTCAGCGAGGCGCCGGGCTCGACGCGGACCGTCTCGGTGGTGGCGACCATGATGCGGGGGCGCAGGACCGGGCGCTTGCCGGTGTCGTCGACGCGGTCCGGGTTCGCCAGCGTCACCACTCCCCCGAACGCCGCCCCGGCCAGGCGATACTCGGCCATCACCAGCGGATCGTCGAAGGCCCGCTGAACCGCGTAGCGGGCCGCCGCGTTCTCCAGGCGCTGCAGGCGGGCGGCCGCAGCGACCGCGCCGTCCCGGCGCGGCTGAGGAGCGCCGTCCTCGGCCAGGTGCTGAACGTAGGCCGAGTACGCGTCGCGGTCGCCGTCCCAGCGGGAGCCGACCCGATCCCCGGCCGGCAGCGCGCGCAGCAGAGCCAGGGCGCGCCACATGCCGTCCCAGGTGGGCAGCAGGAGCTCGTGCAGGGTGGTGCGCAGCGCCGGGTCGCCGTTCGCGATCAGCGGCGCGAGCACGTGGTTGTCGAAGTCGGGGTCGGTGGCGGGGCCGGCCACCGGGCCGCGCTCGGCGAGCCGGGCGGCCGCGGCCCCCGACTCGATCCAGGCCAGTAGCGAGCCCAGATGAGCGTCCTCGGCGCCGCTCTGCCCGGTCGCCCAGTGCAGGGTCAGCGCCTGCACCGCGTTCGGCAGCAGGGACGAGCCCGGCACCTCGGACGTGCCGGCCAGAAAGGTCAGCCACCGGCCGAGCAGCGGCACCGCGGGGTGCACCGGATAGTCGCCGTCGACCGAGCGGAACCGGGTCGAGCGGCCGAACAGGCGCAGGAAGTCGACGCCGCCGGTGTTCGGCAGCCAGACCTGCGGCGCGTCGACGAACCGGTGCCGGACGTCGCGACCCCGGTCGACCGCCACCGCCTCGGTCTCCCCGGCGAATGACTCGAGGTACGGCACCAAACGGGCGGCCAGCTCGGCGGCGAAGGCGAACCGCTCGTCGCGGTTGCGCGGCTGCTCGACGACCAGCAGGTGCGGGTCGTCATGGGCGGTACCGAGCATGGCGGCCAGCGGCGCGTTGGCCTCGCCGGCCATGGCCAGCGGGATCAGCACGAACGGCCGATCGTGGACGTGCAGGTGGCGCACGGTGGCGATGGGCTGAGCCCGCCCCGCGGCATAGGCCTCCGCGCGGGCGAGCGCAACGAGTGTGCTCAAGGAAGAGCCTCATCCCGCAGCCGCGCCGCCTGACGCAGCAGAGCCGCCGCCTCGGCCTGCCCGGGATCCGGCGCGACCGCGCCCCGAGCAAGGTCGAGCACCGTCGACACCTCCTCGATCCCGCCGAGCGACTCCCGCACCGACCGGCCGAGCGCCGCCGTCGACCCCGCCGCCTCCGACCGGCAATATACCGACATTTCGCAGGAAGAGAGACACTCGGGAACGTATCGCGCCTCGATGGCGGTCAGCGAAGAAATCAGGTCGGACGGGGAGAGGGACAGGTCGAAGGAGACGAACGAGGGCAGCCCGGCGATCAGCGACGACACCGAGGACAACCGCGACAACTGCCGCCGCAGGGTCGAAAGCTGCTTCCGCACGTCCAGCACCACGGCGACCGGCTGAAGCGAGAAGTTCGATGGGCAGACCAGCACGACCTCGTGGCTGACCCGATCGTCGCCCAGCAGCGCACGCAGCGCCAGAACGTAGACCGCGGCCTGCACGGCGGCGCCGGACACCGCGGCGGAATCGGCCTGCCCATCCACGATCGCGAACGACTTGATCTCGACGACCCGCAGCCGGCCCTCGCTCTGGAACGCGATCAGATCCGGCTCGAGGAAGACCGTCTGGCCCGCCACCTCGAGCGTCAGCAGCGGATGGTCGACCAGCGCCGGTCGCGCCGACCCCAACAGTGAGAGCGTGCGCCCGTGCCGCGCGCCGAGCGTGTCGTCCGAGTCGGCGCCGAGGTCGTGATAGTCGACGACCCCCACATCGAGGACCGAGCGGAGCAGGGCGCAGTCGTCCGCCTTGAGCATCGCCTCGAAGGCGTTGCCCCGGGCCAGGGCGAACCGCGACTGCCCGAAACTGCCGGGAAACCCGATCCGGGTGGCCAGCTTGACCTTGTCGATCCCGGCGGCGTCGAGCACGGCCCGCCGCGAGCATCCCGGATTTCCGGTAAGCGCGGCGATCGTGCGGGCGTTGTGCCGCTTGGCCGGGGTGGTGCCGCGCAGCCGGTCGAGGCTCACCCGTTTCCTCGCTGGTGGGGCACGGCCTGCACCCCGTACAGCTGCTGCCGCTCGTCAAGATCTGCCGCGCGCGCCAGCAATGCCTCCCGCGCCGGCGCCTCCGCCGCGATCTGGGCGACGAGTCGCGGATCCGTCAGCGCCGCCCGCGCCGCTTCGGCAAGATCAAGAGCTTCGACCCCATGCGGTACGCGTTGAGCCAGCTCACGCAGCAGTCGGGCCGTGGCCGGGCTGGCGGAGGGGGCCATCGTCACGAACTCGGCGACGCGCACGATCATGGCCAGCTCGTCGCCGCGCCGGGCGGCAGGAGTGACTATTCGCCGCGAAAGGGGCCACTGCGCGAGCGCGACCAGCCCGGGCGCCGCACTCAAATCACCCCGTAGGGCGGCACACAAACCGGGCACCCGCTCCCGCACGAGCGCGCCGACCGACAGGTCCCCGTCGAACAGCGCGGCGTGCACGTCGACCACGAGCCGGGCGCTCGCGGGCGCGCCGAGCAGCAGCAACGCGTGTCGCGCCTGCTCGGAGGTGCTCGGTAGCGTGCTCAGATGGTTCACCGGGCCGCTCTCGTCGGGGGTCGCCGTGGCGGATCGACTCTAGATCTTCATACACCGACGCGGCAATGTGGGGACGAGTCATCACGTTTCACCCGCGATAGCGATTAATGTTCGCATATCGGACACCCGGCGTGTTCCGCGCTACGTTCAACCTTATGCCGAAGGCCATCTGGAACGACGAAGTTATCGCCGAGAGCGACGACACCGTGGTTGTCGAGGGCAACTACTACTTCCCCCGCACGTCGTTGCGGGAGGACCTGCTAGTGCCCTCCGACACCCACACCGTCTGCCCCTGGAAGGGCAAGGCGTCCTACTACACGCTCTCGTCGAACGGCCACACCGCGCCCGACGCGGTCTGGTATTACCCCGAACCGAAGCCGGACGCCAAGGCCGTCCGGGACCGGGTCGCCTTCCGCAAGGAAATCCGAGTCGAGATCTGATCCCACCCCCGGGGGCCCGCTCACGCGATGCGCGGGTGGGCCTCCTCGATCGCCGTGACCTCCAGATAATCGAGCATGTCCCGCTGCTCCTCCGGCTCGAGCGCGCGAAACGCCTCGTACGCCGACTCGCGGGCGTGCACCGTCTCGGCCGCGAGCAGCGCGATGATCGCCGACCAGGCCAGCGAGACCCGGTCGAACAGCCGCGCGCGCCGCAGCGACGTCAGCCGGCTCAGCATCGCCACCTTGGTCGCCGCGTCGTCGTCGTGCGGGATCCGGTCGGAGAGCTCGAACAACGCCTTTCCCCGGTACGGGTGCTCGGACTCGACCAGTCTCGCCAGCTCGGCGTTGCTCATCCGGTCGACCGCGGGCGCCGGGCCACGACGCGGCAGCTGGGGAACGTCACCGGGCACGGCTGTCCCTTCCACTCTCGTATCCGTTGCCCGGCAACTGCTGCGGCAGGGTGGGCACGTTCTGAAATGTCGGGAAGGGCATGACGGGCAGGGACGGCTCGACCGGCTCGTCCTCTCCTCCATCGCCGGCGCGCGTCAACGCGGTCGCCGCTCCCGAACCGGACACGGTCTCCGTGACCACGCCGTCGTCACCGGTCGCGGACGCGTCGCGCGCCGCGGGCCGATCCGCAAGATTTCCACCCGGCACAGTTTGTCCTCCGTTGCCGACTTTCATCGTGTTGGCGTCCTATGAGATCACGAGCGCGCAACGGCGCCGCTCCCGCCCGCCCCGCTCCTCCCGGACACCGCGCACCCCCGCGACCACCGTAGCCTTGCCGCAATACATTGATTGTCAGCACCGAACGGGGGAGGGGGTGTCGTGGACCGGACGGCCGAGAACGACGCCGCGGAGTGGCAGTCGCCGATGGTCGACGTGTCCGCCATGTCCCTCGAGGAGCTGGCGTCCCGCGACGGGGACACCGCCCTGGCCCACTGCCTGCGCCGCCTCGCCGCCGAGCTGGACGAGCCCGGCGAGCCGATAGCCGGCTTCAACTCGGCGCTCTGAGCGCCCGGTGCTCGAGGTGCCCGAGATGCGCGCCTTCCGGCTCACCGACACGGCCCTCGCCGAGCTCGCCGCGGGCCGCCCGAGCGCAGCCACCGTCGGTGAGCTGCGCAGATCGCAGATCAGCCGGCATTTGCTCCTGCTGAGCGAGACCCTCAAGCGTCCCGGTTCCCAGATTCCTTTCTGGTACGCGGACAGCGGCGCGACCGCCGACACGCGCGCGGCCGCCCTCGCCGATCCGATGCGCGCCCTGCACACCGCCGCCACGCTGGCCGCCCTGCGTGCGGGCGCGGCGCCGCCCCCGGAGCCGGTCATCTCCGGCCACGAGCTGACCGCCACCCACGACGGCCTGACCCTCCGAGTACGCCTCGAGGACACCGACCCGCTCCGCACCCGCCTCGGCCTGACGCCTTCCCGACAGCTGACCGCCGCCGAGGTGGCCGGCTGGCAGCGCCTGCTCACCGAGGCCTGGCGGCTCCTGGTCGCCCGCCACCGCCCGGCCGCGACAACCCTGGCCGCGACCCTGCGCGTGCTGGTGCCGATCGAGCCCGACCCGGGCGACGCCGGCCTGAGCGCGACCTCGGCCGAGGCGTTCGGCGCCGTGGCCCTCTCGCCACCGCCCGACGCGCCGACGCTCGCGGTCGGCCTTCTCCACGAGTGCCAGCACAGCCTGCTGAACGCCACCCGCACCCTCTTCGACCTGATCGAGCCCGGCTCCCCGGCCACCTACTCCCCCTGGCGGGACGACCCGCGCCCGCCCTTCGGCCTGCTCCACGGCGCCTACGCCTATCAGTCCGTGGCCCGTTTCTGGCGCACCGAGTCCCGCACCGGCGGCCCGGTGGCCCAGTTCGAGTTCGCCCGCTGGCGGGCCGCGGTCCACGACGCGACGGACGCGCTGCTCGATGGCGGATATCTGACCGCGGCCGGCGAGCGCTTCGTGCGGGCGATGCGCGCCGAGGTGACGACCTGGCTGAGCGAGGAGGTCGACCCCGGGGTGGAGCGCCTGGCCCGCGACGCCAACGCCGACCACCGGGCCCGATGGCGGCTGCGGAACCTCGAAGTCGACACCGAACCGCTTCTCGACGCCTGGCGGCAGGGATGGCCGTCGAGGTTGCCGGAACCAAAGCTGCGGGCGGGCGGCGGCCGGGCGCACGGGCGCAGCGACCGGCTCGACCTCGTGCATCGGCTGCTGCGGGGGCCGGCGACGGTCGACGGGTTTGAGCGTGACCAGAGTCTTCAGCCCGGAAGCCGCGAACGGCCCGGTGACGACGCCTGGCTGCGTGGTGAAGCCGGTACTGCTCTGTCCGCGTACGAGAAAAGTCTGGAAAGCCTGAATCGCCCCTCCCGGCCGAAGGGGCCGCCGAGCCCGCGCGAAGTTGATGTCTGGGCGGGGATCGCGCTGGTGGCGCCGTGGCGGAGCGTGCGGGAGCGGCCCGAGGCAGCCAGGGCCGTCTATCTCGCCCTCGAACAAGAAACTTTATTCAAAATCGCGGAACGTCTGGAAAGAACCCTTAACTAGAACCCGCCCGGGCCGATGGATGGCGCGGAGGTGAGACATGGGTTCCAGCAAGGTCCTGGATCGGGTCCGTCGTGGCATCGACGAGGCCATGATCTTCGCGTCCTTGATGGTGCTGGCCTGGCCGGTCGTCTTCGAGCGGCTGACCGACGAGAACCACGAGGTGCTCGACTGGCTGCTGCCGGTGGGGGTCGTGGTCGTGGTCAGCGTCGTGATCTCGAAGCTGGCCGACCGGTGGCCGCTCGCGCAGTACGCGCCGGTCAGCGCGGCCGTCGTGATGGCGGCGCTGCTCACCGCCGGCGCGAACGGCGGCGAGGCGGAGCTCACCTGGCTCATCATCGTCGTGGCCGGCACCATCCTCGTGCGGCAGTTCCTGGGAGCGCGCACGAACGAGGGCCTGATGCGGGACCTCACCCGGCAGCGGGCCCAGCTCGCCCGGCAGGCGTTCCGCGACCCGCTCACCGGGCTCGGCAACCGGGCCATGTTCATGGACCACGCCCGGGACGCGCTGAGCGACGCCGACGACACCATGACCGCCGTCATCCTCCTCGACCTGGACGGGTTCAAGGGGGTCAACGACACGTACGGCCACGCCGCCGGCGACGAGCTGCTGCGGGTCACCGCCGAGCGGCTCAACGCGAACGTGCGGACCAACGACACCGTGTCCCGGCTCGGCGGCGACGAGTTCGTCGTGCTGCTGCCCCGGCTCACCGACGACCAGATCGCCGACACCGTGGCCAACCGGATCCTGCGGGACCTGCTGCAGCCGCTGGTGGTCGACGAGACCGTGCTGACCATCCGCGCCAGCGCCGGCATCGCGTTCGCCCGGGGCACCGACCACGACGTGGACGAGATCCTGCGCGAGGCGGACGCGGCGCTGTACCAGGCAAAGGACGACGGCAAGGGCGTCGCCCGGCGGTTCGACCCGGCCCGGTTCGCCGAGGCCGAGCAGCGCCGGAACGACGAGGACGACCTGCGCACGGCGCTCGCCGAGAAGCAGTTCGAGGTGTTCTACCAGCCGATCGTCGACCTGGACGGCGAGCACACCGTGGGCGTGGAGGCCCTGGTGCGCTGGCGCCACCCCTCTCGCGGGCTGCTGCCACCGGCCGCGTTCCTCGACCTCGCCGAGGAGATCGGGCTGATGCCGGAGCTGGGCATCTGGGTGCTCGAGCAGGCGTGCGAGCAGGCCGTCGGGTGGCAGCGGGACAACCCTTCGTTCGAGCTGAACGTCAATCTGTCGGCATCGCAGCTGGGCAGCCCGCACCTCGCCGACGACATCCAGACAGTGCTCGAGCAGACCGGCATCCCGCCGTACCTGCTGGTGCTGGAGCTGACCGAGTCGGTCGCGCTCACCGACCTGGCCGAATCGGCGCGGGTGCTCGGCTCGCTGAAGACGCTCGGCGTGCGGATCGCGCTCGACGACTTCGGCACCGGCTTCTCCTCGCTGAGCCACCTCGGTGCACTGCCGGTGGACGTCGTGAAGATCGACCGGTCGTTCGTGCAGGCCATGCCGGACAGCGCGACGGGCGCGTCGGTGGCCGAGGCGGTGCTGCAGATCGCCCGCACTTTCGGGCTGGCGCCGGTAGCCGAGGGCGTCGAGGACGCGGACACGGCGGCCCGGCTGCGCGAGCTGGAGTGCGCGCAGGCGCAGGGCTACCACTTCGCCAAGCCGATGCCCGCGGCCGAGCTTTCCGACCTGCTCGCCGCGCAGGTGGCGCTAGAGCGGCGGTAGGTCGACTTCCGTCTCGAGCCGCTCGCCGGCGGCGACCCGGGCGAGGATCTCGTGGCCCTCGCCGTACGCCTTGACGAGCGCCGCCGTGACCTGGTGCCGGGCCTCGTCGTCGCCGCCGGCCAGCACCGCGTTCCAGGCGCAGGCCAGCGTGTCGGGATGCTCGGCGCCGCGCAGCAGGTGCGACCGCTGCCAGGTATCGGCCGCGATCTGCTGAGCCTCCTGCCGCTCGCCCAGCCCGAACAGGTCGATGGCGTAGCCGTTGGCGCAGGCCAGCGTGAACGGATGGTCGGCGCCGACGCTGCGCCGCAGGCCGTGCAGCGCCTCCTGGTCGATCCGGCGGGCCTCGACGTGACCGCCGCCGGCCCGCACCACCCCGGCCAGCGACGCCGAGGCGGCCAGCGTGAACGGATGGTCGTCGCCGAGCAGCGAGTGGTACCGCACGACGGCTCGTTCCAGCAGGTCGAGCGCGCGGCCCAGATCGCCGGCCGCGGCGGAGGCGTTGGCCAGCGTGACGGTCGCGCCGAGCGTCTCCACGTGCAGGTCACCGAAGCGACGCCGGGTCAGCTCGACCGTGGTCTCGGCCATCTCGTACGCGCCGGGCAGGCCGCGCCGCCGGGCCGCCATCGCGCCGGCCCGGGCCGCCCACAGCGCGAACGGATGGTCGTCGGCGACGGTGCCCGGCCGGACCGCGGCGAGCACCTCGGCCGCGCCCGCGTAGTCGCCCAGCCCGAACAGGTCGTAGGCGAGACCGGCCCGCGAGGAGAGAACCTCGGGGTGGCCGTCGGCGAGGATCGCCTGCCGCTGCCGCAGCGTCTGCTCGTCGAGCGTGCGGGCGCCCCGGAAGTCGCCGACCAGGCGCAGGTCGGCGGCGAGGTTGTTGGCACAGCGCAACGCCGTCGGGAAGCCGTCGCCGAGAACGCGCCGGTAGCGCAGCATGTTGTCGTTGTCGAGCTGGCGGGCCTGCCCGAAGTGGCCGCGCATGCGAAGGTCGGCGCCGACGCTGTTGGCGGTCGCGAGCGTGGTCTCGTCGTCGGCGCCGAGCGCGCCCCGCTGGGAGCGCAGGGTCTGCTCGTTGAGCGCCCGGGCCTCGGTCGTACGGCCCAGCGCCCGCAGCGCGTTGGCCAGGTGGAACGCGGCGAGCAGGGTCTGCTCGTCGTCCTCGCCGAGGGTTTCGCGCCAGCGGTCGCGGGCCGAGGCGGCCAGGTCGCGGCTCGAGTCGTAGTCGCCGCTCGCGTAGAGGAACCGCACGCAGTTGATCACCAGCTGGCGGATCTCCTCGGTGCCGGCGCCCAGCACGTCGGAGTGGATCAGGTGCGGGGTGAGCTCGGCGTACCGGGAGCGGCCGGCCGGGTCGTCGGGGTCGCCCGGGTCGGCCGCGGCGAGCATGCCGCGGACCGTGGTGCGCAGCGCGGCGTGCCGCTCGGGGCCCAGGCCGTCGCTGAGCATGGCCCGGGCCAGCGGGTGCACGAGCAGGTGCTCGCCGGGCGGGTCGAGCTCGGCCAGGCCGTAGCGGCCGATGAGGCGCAGGGCGGCCTTGAGCCGGCGTTCGATGCGGACGGTCGCGGCCAGCTCGTCGGGAAGCTCGAGCATGCGGGCGCCCCACAGGATCCGCCAGGAGACCGGGGCGCTACCCAGGAAAGCGCCCAGCTCGAGCAGTTGGTACGCGGCTGGGCTGTCGCTTTGTAGTGCGCCTGCCGCCAGGCCCCAGGCTACCCGGATCGGGTCGTCGTTTCCGACAAATCGGGATAAATACTCACCCGGCGACCAACCCGTCATCGCGCGTGTCGCGGCGGCCAGGGCGAGCGCCATCGGCACGTCGCCGAGGCGCTCGGCGATCCGCTCGGCGTCGGCCACGGACAGCTCGGGGCTGCGCCGGCGCAGCAGGTCGACGCTGTCGGCCCGGTCGAGGACACCGACCGGCAGGGTCTGTGCCACCTCGGCCGGCCAGTCCCGGTCGCGGCTGGTGACCAGCACGTGCCCGGTGCCGTTCGGCAGGTAGGCCCGGATCTCGTCGGGCTGGTTGGCGTCCTCGAAGACGACCAGCCAGTTGCGGTACGGCTCGCCGCGACTGAGCGCGTCGCGCACGGCGGCGAGCGTGCGGTTGATGTCGCCGGTGTCGGGCAGGCCCAGCTCCTGGGCCAGGCCGATCAGCGCGTGCCGGGCCCCCGCCGACTGCTCGGAGGGGATCCACCACACCAGGTCGTACGTCTCGGCGTAGCGATAGACATACTCCACGGCGAGCTGGGTGCGTCCGGTGCCACCCAGCGGCTGGTCCTCTCCCGGCAGCAGGACGACGGGGCCCGCGGACAGGCGCCCGTGCAGGCCGGAGAGGAGATCCTCGCGACCCACGAAGCCGGGGTTACGCGGTGGGAGACCTCCCAGGATCGGCATGCCGATTACCGTACGTGGAAACGTGCTGACTGTGGAAGAAGCTTTTAGGCCTCGGCTCCGGCCGTGACGAGCCCGATCCCGGGCGCGATCGGCTTGAGCCGCTTGCCCGCGAAGAGCATCAGGCTCAGCAGGCTGGCGAGGATGGCCAGCGCCCCGGCGCCGTACCAGGCCGCGTTGTAGGTGCCCAGCTGGTCGCGGAGCAGGCCGGCGCTGCTGGCCGCGATCGCGGCGCCGAACTGGTGCGAGGCGAACACCCAGCCGAAGACGACCGGGCCGGAGGCGCCGAAGTACTCCCGGCACAGGGTCACGGTCGGTGGCACCGTCGCCACCCAATCGAGGCCGTAGAAGAGGATGAACACCACCATGCTCGGGTGCGCGCTCGCCGCGAACAGCGACGGCAGCACCAGCAATGACAGCCCACGGCCGAAGTAGTAGACGCCCAGCAGCACCCGGCTGTCGACGCGGTCGGTGAGCCAGCCCGAGACGATCGTGCCCGCGATGTCGAACAGTCCGACCAGGGCGAGCAGGCTCGCGGCCGTGGTCTCGGGCATGCCGTGGTCGTGCGCGGCCGGGATGAAGTGGGTGCCGACCAGGCCGTTGGTGGTGGCGCCGCAGATCGCGAAGCCGCCGGCCAGCAGCCAGAACGGCCGGGTGCGGGCGGCCTGCTTGAGGGCGCGCAGGGCGGTGCGGGCGGCGCCGGCGGGAGCGATGGGCTTGGGCTCCTCGTACTCGCCGCCGAACGGGCCGATGCCGAGCTCGGCCGGGTGGTCGCGCAGCTTCCACCAGACCAGCGGCACCACGAGCAGGGCGACGCCGGCCACGGTCAGGGCCGCGAAGCGCCAGCCGTGGTGCTCGGTGAGGGTGGCCAGCACCGGCAGGAAGACCAGGTTGCCGGCCGCGCCGCCGGCGGTGAGCACGCCGGTGACCAGGCCGCGGTGCTTGCCGAACCAGCGGTTGGTGATGACGGCCACGAAGCCGAGCGCCATCGAGCCGGTGCCGAGGCCGACCAGCACGCCCCAGCAGAGGATGAGCTGCCAGCTCTGCCGCATGAAGACGGTGAGCCCGGAGCCGGCCGCGACCAGCAGCAGCGCGCCCATGACCACGCGGCGGATGCCGAACCTCTCCATGAGGGCGGCGGCGAACGGCGCGGTGAGGCCGTAGAGCAGGAGGTTGACCGAGACGGCGGCGGAGATCGTACCGAGCGACCAGCCGAACTCGTCGTGCAGCGGACGGAGCATGACCGAGGGCGTCGCCCGGAAGCCGGCAGCACCGACCAACGCGACAAACGCGATCACCGCGACAAACCAGGCTGGGTGAATTCTGTACGTCTTCTGCACGCCTCAATACTCGGCAACCGAAGCCGATCAGACGAGTGGCCCGAAGGTCATCATGCGCAAGAATTGGGCCATGTCCCCCCACCGGATCGCGGTCCTAGCGCTCGACCACGTCGTCGCCTACGACCTGGGCACCCCGCCGCAGGTCTTCAACGCCGCCCGCCCCTCCGACCGGCATCGGCTCTACGACGTGCGCATCTGCGCCGCCGGTCCGGTGCGCAGCACGGCCGGCTTCACCGTCGTCCCCGATTACGGCCTGGAGCAGCTCGACGAGGCGGACACCATCATGGTCGCCGGTATCGGTGGCGGCGGCCCGGTGACCGACGGCACACTTCCGCCCGACATCAAGGATGCCCTGCTCGCCGCCCACGCCCGCGGCACCCGGATCGTCTCGATCTGCACCGGCGCCTCGGTGCTGGCGGCCGCCGGCCTGCTCGACGGCCGCACCGCGGCCACCCACTGGGCCTGGGCCGACCGCATCTCCGCGCTCTACCCGCAGGTCCGGTGGAACTTCGACGTCCTGTTCGTGGACGACGGCGACATCCTCAGCTCGGCCGGCGTCGGCGCCGGCGTCGACCTCTGCCTGCACGTCGTGCGCAGCGACCACGGCGCCGAGGTGGCCAACCGGGCGGCCCGCCGCTGCGTGGTGCCCGCGTTCCGGGAGGGCGGCCAGGCGCAGTACATCGAGCGCCCGGTGCCGCAGAACGCGGGCACGGGCACCGAGACGACCCGGGCCTGGGCGCTCGATCGGCTGGCCGAGCCGGTCAGCCTGGAGGACATGGCCGCGCACGCCCGGATGAGCGTGCGCACGTTCACCCGGCGCTTCCGGGAGGAAACCGGCCTGAGCCCGCGGCAGTGGCTGCTGCGCCAGCGGGTCGCGCATGCTCAGCTTCTGCTCGAATCGACCGATCTGGGCGTCGAGACGGTGGCCCGACGCTCGGGCCTCGGCAGTGCCACCGCTCTTCGGCAGCACCTCCAGGCCTCGATCGGGGTCGCGCCGAGCGCGTACCGCAAGACGTTCCGGCATCCCGTGCAATCTGCCTCATAGGGTCTCAGATCGGCGTACGCGCGTCCGATCGTCTGGGTCGTGGACCAGACCTTCCGCCCCCTGCTCGACGCGCTGAAGCAGATCGGTGTCGATCCGCGCGCCGTGGACGCGGCCGCGGAAGAAGCCCAGCGCAGCGGCCGTTCCGTGCGTGCCGTCCTGATCAACGACCAGGTCGTCACGGAGGAGCAGCTCACCGAGGCGGCCGCCCAGGCCTTCGGCATCAACACCCTCGACCTGGTCACCTTCACCCCCGACCCGCAGGCGCTCAAGCGCATCCCGCTGCCGGTGGTGCTGCGCCACCGGGTCCTCGGCCTGTCGATCACCAACGGCGAGCTGGTCGTCGGCGTCACCGACCCGGGCGACGTGGTGGCGCTCGACGACGTGCGGGCGGCCACCGGCATGACCGTGCGGCCCGTGGTGGTGGCCCGCAGCGAGGTCCGCCGGATCATCGAGAAGCTCCAGCGCGAGTCCAGCGACCTCGCCGATATCGCCGACGACGACTCCGACGACCAGGCCGGGATGACCGCCCAGGCCACCAGCGTCGACGACGCGCCGATCGTGCGCTACGTGAACAGCCTGATCGAGCAGGCGGTCATGAACCGCGCCTCCGACCTGCACCTCGAGCCGACCGAGGACGAGATGCGGGTGCGCTACCGGATCGACGGCGTGCTGCACGAGGTCGACATCGTGCCGCGCGGCGTCATGGCCGCGCTCACCTCGCGCCTCAAGATCATGTCGGGCGTCGACATCACCGAGAAGCGCGTCCCGCAGAACGGCCGCATCACCGCGCTCATCCGCGACCGCTCGGTCGACCTGCGGACCGCGACACTGCCGACCGTGTGGGGCGAGAAGATCGTCCTGCGGGTGCTCGACACCGGCGGCATCGACCTCGACATGAACAAGCTGGGCTTCACCCAGCACAACCTCGACCGCTTCGCCGAGTCGTTCACCAAGCCGCACGGAATGGTCCTGGTCACCGGCCCCACCGGCTCCGGAAAATCCACGACGCTGTACGCGACGCTGGGGCGCATCAGCAAGCCGGAGATCAACGTGATCACGGTCGAGGACCCGGTCGAGTACCGCCTGCGCGGGGTCAATCAGGTGCAGGTCAACGCGAAGGCCGGCCTGACCTTCGCGGCCGTCCTGCCGGCCATCCTGCGTTCCGACCCGGACGTGGTGCTGATCGGTGAGATCCGGGACAGCCACACCGCCCAGATCGCGGTCGAGGCCTCGCTCACCGGCCACCTCGTCCTCTCCACGCTGCACACCAACGACGCGCCCGGCGCGGTCACCCGGCTCACCGAGATGGGCATCGAGCCGTTCCTAGTCGGGTCGTCGCTGGACTGCGTGCTCGCCCAGCGGCTGTCCCGGCGGCTGTGCGACTGGTGCAAGGAGGCGTACCAGCCGACCGAGGAGGAGCTGGTCGGCGCCCGCTGGCCGTTCGAGGACCTGGTCGTGCCGGAGGCGCTGTACCGGCCGGTGGGCTGCCGGAACTGCGCGAACACCGGGTACCGCGGGCGGCTCGCGATCCACGAGGTCATGCCGATCTCGCCGGAGATCGAGTCGCTGACCATCCGGCGGGCCTCCTCGAACGAGATCCGCGAGGTGGCGCTCGACCAGGGCATGTACGACCTGCGGGCGGACGGGCTGGCGAAGGCGGCCGGCGGGCTCACCTCGGTGCGCGAGATCTCCCGCGTCGCGATCTAAGCAATTCCCGAAATCGTCCGATAGGGGAGCCGATGTACTCGACCGACCAGACGGTGCCGCACCAGGCCGCGCCGACCGAGCCGCCCGCCCCGGCGAGCGGCGACCTGGCCGTGCTCAACCAGATGCTCGTGACGCTCGTCGAGTCGCGCGGCTCCGACCTGCACCTGACCGTCGGCACACCGCCGATGATCCGGGTCAACGGCGGGCTGCGGCCGCTGCCCGGGTACGGCAACCTCAACTCGTCGGACACCGCGCTGCTGGCCCGCGCGGCCGTCTCGCCGGAGCAGTGGCAGACCTTCCAGGACTGCCAGGAGCTGGACTTCGCGCACAGCATCGTGGGCGTCTCCCGCTTCCGGGGCAACCTCTACGTGCAGCGCAACTCGTGCGGCGCGGTCTTCCGGGCCATCCCGCACGAGATCAAGCCGCTCGACGAGCTGGGCATGCCGTCCTCGGTGTCCCGTTTCGCCCACCTGCCCCGCGGTCTCGTGCTGGTCACCGGCCCCACCGGTTCCGGCAAGACCACGACGCTCGCCTCGATCCTCGACCTCGCGAACCGCAGCCGCGCCGCGCACATCATCACCATCGAGGACCCCATCGAGTTCCTCCACCCGCACAAGCGCAGCGTGGTCAACCAGCGCGAGGTCGGCACGGACACCGATGACTTCGCCAGCGCGCTCAAGCACGCGCTGCGACAGGACCCAGACATCATCCTGGTCGGCGAGCTTCGTGACCTGGAGACCACGTCGACCGCGCTGACCGCGGCCGAGACCGGTCACCTCGTGCTGGCCACCCTGCACACGCAGAGCGCCACCCAGACCATCGACCGCGTCATCGACATCTTCCCGCCGCACCAGCAGCTGCAGATCCGCGCCCAGCTGGCCGCGTCGCTGCAGGGTGTGGTCACGCAGGCGCTGGCGCCCACGGCGGACGGCAAGGGCCGGGTGGTGGTCGCCGAGATCCTCACCGCCACCCCGGCCATCCGCAGCCTCATCCGTGAGGGCAAGTCGCACCAGATCCCCTCGTTCATGCAGGCCGGCGGCTCGGAGGGCATGCTCGCCTTCGACCAGCACCTGGCCGAGAAGGTTCGCGAGGGCGTGGTCACTCTCCAGATCGCCCTCGAGCTGTGCCACTCGCAGGAGGAACTCAAGCGACTCATCGGCCGGATGTGATGCCATGCCCGTGACCAAGACGTTCCACTACAGCAGCATCGACGCCACCGGGCGCAAGACGAAGGGCACCGTGGAGGCGCCCAACGAGGCTGCCGCCACGCACATGCTGCGGCAGCGCGGCGAGGTGCCGCTCGAGGTGACCGGCGCCGGCCAGGGACTCCAGAAGGATCTGAAGATCCCGGGGCTCGGCGGCCGGACGAAGATGAAGGACCTCGCGATCTTCGCCCGGCAGTTCGCCACGATGACCTCGTCGGGCATGTCGCTGCTGCGCTCGCTGTCGATCCTCGAGGAACAGACCTCGGTCGCCTCGCTGAAGGCGGCGATCGGCGAGACCCGGACCGACGTCGCGGGCGGCGTCTCGCTCTCGGCCGCCATGGCCAAGCACGACAAGATCTTCCCGCGCCTGATGGTCGCGATGATCCGGGCCGGCGAGACCGGCGGCATGATCGACCGGGCTCTCGAGCAGATCGCCGCGAGCCTGGAGAAGGACACCGCCCTCCGCGGGAAGATCAAGAGCGCGCTGACCTACCCGGCGATCGTGCTGGCCTTCACGTTCGTACTGATCGCGGCGGTGTTGATCTTCATCGTCCCGATCTTCGAGTCGATGTTCAAGAACCTCGGCGGCCAGCTGCCGGCGATCACCCAGTTCCTGGTCGACGCCAGCCACAACATGTGGTGGATAGGCCCGCTGGTGCTCATCGTGCTGATCGGCGGCTCGGTCGCCTACAAGCAGCAGATGCGGTCGAGCGCCACTTTCCGGCTCCGGGTGGACAAACTCAAGATCCGGATGCCGGTCTTCGGCTCGCTCTTCCAGAAGCTCGCGATCAGCCGCTTCTCGCGCAACCTCGGCCTGCTGCTCAACGTCGGCGTGCCGGTCATGCAGGCGCTCGCCGTGGTCGGCGAGACCACCGGCAACGAGGTCATCAACATCGCGATGAAGGACGTACAGGGCGCCGTGCGCGACGGCCAGCCCATGTCGTCCGCCATGCGGCATCACAAGATCTTTCCCGAGATGGTCACCCAGATGATCGAGGTCGGGGAAGAAAGCGGTCAGATCAGTCAGATGCTCGACAAAGTTGCCGATTTCTACGACAGAGAAGTCGACAGCGCGGCCGAGTCCCTGACCGCGTCGATCGAACCGATCATGGTGCTCGTCATGGGCGCCGTGGTCGGCGGAATGGTGATCTGTCTGTACCTCCCGATGTTCACCATCTACCAGAACATTCAGAGCAACTGAGGCTCAAGTACCGCCGCGAACGACCGATGCTCCGGTCGGACCCAGCAAGACCCCTGCAGTGCCCCTTCCCCGCCCCACCCCCACAGCCACGGAGGCATCCCCAATGCACGAGACCATCAACCGGCTCCGCGCCAAGAAGGGCGACGAGGGCTTCACCCTCATCGAGCTCCTCGTCGTCGTCGTCATCATCGGCGTCCTGGTCGCGATCGCCGTGCCGGTCTACCTGAACTACCGCAAGGGCGCGGCCGACAAGTCGGCGCAGTCCGACGTTCGCGGCGCCGTGAGCGCGGTCGAGCAGTTCTACACCGACAACGGCAACGTCTACCCGGACACCCAGAGTGGCACCAACGACGGTTCGAGCACCGGCGTGTCCTCGCTGACCCTGAACTCGGCCACGGTCACCGGTGCGACCACCCAGGTGATCACGCTGTCCGACAAGACGCAGCTCGGCTACGTCAAGAACTCCGACGGCAGCTACCTGCTCTGCGGCAACAACACGGGTGGCACCACGGACAAGTGGTACATCTACAACAGCGCCAACGGCGGGTCGGTCAAGGCCGCCTCGAAGAAGCTCACCCTGACCACCTGCGTCTGACGACAGGCAACTGCCGGGTGGCGCGCTCCCGCGCCACCCGGCACCGCGATGAGGCCGAGGAGGTCCGGACATGCCGCAGCTGTTCCTGCTCGGCGTCGCCGGCCTGCTCGGCCTCGCGGTCGGTTCGTTCCTGAACGTCGTGATCTACCGGGTTCCCCGCGACGAGTCGCTGGTGCGGCCCGGCTCGCACTGCCCGCACTGCGGCCACGAGGTGCGCAACCGGCACAACGTCCCGGTGCTCGGCTGGCTGATGCTCCGCGGCCGCTGCGCCGACTGCAAGGCGCCGATCAGCGCGCGCTACCCGCTGGTCGAGGCCGGCACCGCGGCGCTGTTCGTGGCCGTCGCCGCCAAGTTCGGCTGGTCCTGGGAACTGCCCGCCTACCTCTACCTGGCGGCCGTCGCCGTCGCGCTGGCCGCCATCGACCTCGACCTCATGCGGCTCCCCGACAAGATCGTCCTGCCCTCGTACGCGGTCGCGCCGCTCCTCCTGCTGCCGGCCGTGATCGCCGAGCACAGCTGGCGGGCCGGGGTGCGTGGCCTCGCCGCCGCCGCACTGCTCTACGCCGGCTACTGGATCCTCGCCGCGCTGCCCAAGGGCATGGGCGGCGGCGACGTCAAGCTCGCCCCGCTGCTCGGTTTCTACCTGGGCTGGCTCGGCTGGAGCTCGCTCGTCGTCGGCGCGTTCGCCGGCTTCCTGCTCGGCGGCCTGGTCGGCGTCCTGCTCATGGCCACCCGCGCCGCCACCCGCAAGAGCCGCATCCCGTTCGGCCCGTTCATGCTCGCCGGCGTCTTCCTCGCGGTCTTCGCGGCGGCACCGATCGCGAACTGGTACTCGGGCCTGCTCACCCCCACCGCCTGACCCTCCACCGTCTTTGTCGAAGGGACTCTCCAGATGGCCGGCGTCGTTCCGATCGGGCTGGACATCGGCTCGACCTCGATCCGTGCCGTCGAGGTCCGCCGGGGCAAGGACGGCTACACGCTGAACAACTTCGGCCAGATCCCGCTGCCGCCCGGCACCGTTACCGGCGGGGTCGTGCAGGATCCGGTGGCGGTCACCGCCCTGCTCAAGCAGCTCTGGACCGGCTGCAAGTTCGGCACCAAGCAGGTCAGCGTCGGGGTCACCCACCCGCAGCTGGTGGTGCGCGAGATGTCGGTGGCCAACCTGCCGGCCAAGGAGCTGCACCAGGCGCTGCCGTTCCAGGTCAAGGACGCGCTGCCGCTCGCGGTGGAGAAGGCGGTGCTCGACTTCTACCCGCTCGAGGAGCCGGGCAAGAGCCCGACCGTGCGCGGGCTGCTGATCGCCATGCCCAAGGACGCCGTGCTCACCGCGGTCGACGCCGCGCAGAAGGCCGGCCTGCACGTCGTCGGCGTCGACCTCGCGTCGTTCGCCCTGCTGCGCGCCGCCTCCCGGCTGGACGCCCAGGTCGAGGCGATCGTCGACATCGGCTCCGACGTCACCAGCGTGGTCGTGCACGCCGACGGTGAACCGCTGATCGTGCGGACCGTGCCCCGCGGCGGCGCCGAGATCACCTCGTCGATCGCCACCCGGCTCGGCGTGCCGCTGCCGGAGGCCGAGGGCATCAAGTGCCACTACGGCCTGCACGGCGACGGCACCCCGATCACCGTCGAAGCCGCCGAGGAGGCCGTCCGCCCGCTCGCCAGCGAGCTGCGCAGCTCGTTCACGTATCTCGCCTCCGGCGAGCGGCAGAAGCAGGTCACCCGGCTCGCGCTCTGCGGCGGCAGCGCGCTCATGCCGGGTCTGGCCGAGCATCTCCAGCAGCAGCTGGGGATCACCGTGATGTACGCCGACAGCGCCAGCCGGCTGCGCGACACGCGCAAGGGCCGGGAGCGCGGCTTCGACAGTTTCGTGCCGTCGGCCGCCGTGTCGATCGGCCTGACCCTGGGAGCGGCAGCCTGATGAGCACCAGTACCACGGCCCTGATGCCGCTCGACCCGGCGCTGTCGCCCGAGCACCTCAACCGGATCCTGCCGATCCGGGCCAACCTCCTGCCGCCGGAGATCACAGCCGGCCGCAACGCCCGCCGGACCCGGATCCTGCTGGCCGGCGTCGCGGCGCTGGTCGTCGTCGTGATGGGCGGCTGGTACTGGCACGCCGACCAGCAGCGCGACCTCGCCGTCTCGGACCTCGCCTCGGTCACCGGGCAGGCCGACACGATCCGCAAGGAGCTGAAGAAGAAGGACGAGGAGTTGAAGGTGACCTCGACCCTTCAGGAGCGCGACGAGATCGCCGGCGACCTCAAGACCGCCCTCACCCGCGACCTGCCCTGGCAGACGTTGCTGGACTCGCTGCGCACCACCGCCACGGCCAAGTCGGTCACGCTCACCACGATCACGGGCGCCCTGGCCATGGAGGCGTCGGGAACGGCGGCCACCTCCACGACCTCCGCGATCTCGGGTTCGCTCTCGCTCACCGGCACGGCCAAGGACAAGCCGACCATCGCCGGCTTCGTCGACGCGGTCGGCAAGGTCACCGGCGTGACCGACGCCTACCTCACCGCGGCAACCCAGCAGGACGCGAACTGGACGTTCACCCTCACCGCCGACATCAAGACCAGCTACCTGTGCGGCCGGTTCAGCGCCAAGACGTGCCCGGGAGGCAAGTGATGAAAATCCGTGCCGACCGGCTCTGGCTGCTCGGCGGCCTGTTCGGGGTCCTCGTGATCGTCGCGGCCGCGTATCTGCTGGCGATCAAGCCGATCTACGCCGACAAGGCCGACAAGGAGGGCCAGGCCGACGACCAGGACGTGGCCCTGGTCCAGCTCAGGCACCAGCTGAGCGACCTCACGGCGAAGAGCAAGAACATCGCGACATATACGGCGCAGAAGAACGCGAACGCGGCGGCGATGCCGACGACGTATGACATCCCCAACTTCCTGCGCGCGCTGCAGAGCTCGGGCACCGCGGTGGGCGTCACGGTCAGCGGCATCGCGGTCAGCCCGCCCGCCAAGTTCGGCGCCTCGGCCGTGATCGTCGCGGTGCCGATCACCCTGACCGCCACCGGTACCGCGGCCAACCTCAGTAAGTTCCTCAACCGGCTGCAGATCGTGCAGAGCCGGGCGGTGCTGGTCAACTCGGTCAACCTCGGCGCCGGCGACTCGGCTGGCACCATGAGCGCCAACCTCTCGATCGACGCGTTCTGCCGCAAGAGCACCACCTGCGTGGCCGCCAGCTGATCCGACGGGGGCGGGGTCACCGCACGCGCCAGACCGCCGTCTCGCCGGTCAGGGTCGGGCACAGCAGGTAGTCGCCGCCGGCCTGGCAGCGGAACCAGGCCACGTGCGCCATCGAGCCGGCCGTGCGCAGGTCGCCGGTCGCCGGGTCGGGGACCGACACCCAGGTGCGGACGCCCTCGGTGCGCAGGATCAGCCGGCCCAGCTGGCGGCTGTGCCCGAGCGGGTGCAGCACCCGGCCGGTGCCGGCGTCGATCAGGGCGGCCTCCGCGTCCTCCTGGTTGTCGTACGCGAACAGCCGGTCCCCGTCGTACCGGTAGGCGATCCCCCACGCCGGCTGCTGCCACCGCACCGCGCCGCCGGCCGGGTCGATCGCGCTCACCCAACGGGTGTCGGCCACGCACAGCACCGGGCCACAGTCGGTGACCGTGCCGATCGGGCCGCCCTCGGCCCGCCACAGCGCCTTCAGCGGACTCACCGAGTAAGCGGTAAGCGACGCCCTCCCCCGCACCCGCCGGGACAGGTACAGCCGATCGCCGACGACGCTGACCTGCGCCGAGTTCGCCGGCAGGGTGCGGTCGGCGGCCTGCTCGGAGCCCAGCCCGAGGTTGCCACGGGACAGCTCGCGCCCATCGGCGTAGGAGAGCACCACCACCTGGCCGGTCGAGCCGACCGCCACGATCCACGGCGAGCCGCCCTCGTACAGCTCGTCGGGGCCGAGGAAACCGGCCGGGTCGACCGCCCGGGTCCAGATCGCCCGGCCGCTGCGGGCGCCGACCAGCCGCAGCGTGCCCTCGCCGTTCACCCCCGACTGGATGAGCACGCCGCCCCCGGTCACGGTGATCACGACGGTGTCCTCGGACTCGTCGGCCCAGAGCGGGCGGCCCGAGCCGGAGTCGAGGGCGGTCAACCGCTGGTCGCCGCCGCCGGAGAGGACGAGCACCATGCCGTTCGCGTCGTCCACCCAGAGGTTCTGCACGGCCTGGTCGAACGTCCGCGTCCATCGCTGGGCACCGCCGGGCAGGTCGTAACGACGTACCTCCGCGGGGGTGGACAGAAAGAGCGACCCGGCACCCAGCTCGGCCGAGGAGACCGGATCGGCCACCGCCAGCACGGGCGTCAGCCCGGGGGTGACCGCGACCGAACCGCCCAGCGCGAGCAACGCCGTGACCAGCACCGTCAGCAGCAGCGCCGGGCGCGACCGAACGACCGCCGTCGTTTCCGCCGGGGCGGGAGGCGGGCGGTCGAGATCGATCAGCGGAACGGCGGCCACCATTCCCTCAGCATGCACGGCCGGGGCGGCGGTCGGCATCTCGTAACCCTGAGTACTCTGCCCGTATGTCTTACGCGGTTCCACCGACCCGCACCGCGGCCGTCGTCCGGCAGCTGCGCAACGAGATCGTCACCGGTGAGCTCCGGCCCGGCACCCTGATCAAGGACGCGGAGCTGGCGTCCCGCCTCGGCGTCAGCATCACCCCGGTGCGCGAGGCGATCGCCCAGCTCTCCGTCGAGGGCCTCATCGACATCGCGCCCAACCGCACCCGCCACGTCACCCGCGTGACGCAGAAGAACGCGCTCGAGCTGATCGATGTGATGAGCGTGCTGGCCTGCGCCGGTTTCGAGTGGGGCGTGGACAACCTCACCGAGACCCACGTCGCCCTGATGCGCCAGCGGCAGAAGGAGTTCGTCGAGGCGCTGCGCGCCGGGAACGTGCTGGCGGCCAGCGCGGCCGGCGCCGATTTCAGCACGATCGTGATCCTGGCCAGCGGAAACCGCGAGCTGCAGTCGATGGTCGACCTCGTGGTCGCGCGGACCATGCGGATCCTCGCGATGACCGCCGAGAGCAACCTCTGGGGCACCTGGATCGAGGGGCACGAGGCGATCCTCACGCTGCTGGAGGCGGGCGACACGCAGGGCGCGCTCGCCCGGTACCGGCAGATCTACGTCGATCACCGGAACCTGGTCGAGCGGGAGCTCTTCGAAGATCAGTAACGTTTCAGGATCTCGGCGACCCCGTCGATCGCCATCGTCCGTACCGCGAACCGGGTGATTCCCCAGCGGCGCTCGATCTCGCCCAGCTTGGCGACGATCTCGTCGATCGTGCCGGCGAAGGCGTAGGGCGCGGCGACGAGGTCGGCCTCGTCCTCGTCCCACTCCTTCGCCCATTCCGCGTACGTCGCGCCGGCGTCGTCGGTCACCTCGAAGCGCTGCACCAGGGCCTCGGCCGGGGTGTCGCCGCAGATCTCGACCTGCGCGTCGACCTGATCGCGGCCCCAGCGGGTCTCGTGCATGTGGCCGTCCTCGAGCGTGCGGCCCAGGCCGGACAGCCCGATCAGGTCGGCGTTGGCGGCGGCCCAGCGCAGCAGCCGGGTGTTGCCGCCGCCGAACAGCAGCGGCACCCGTTCCTGCACCGGTCGCGGCGCCTCGAGCCCGCCCTGCAACAGCGCCCGGGTGCGCTCGGCCACCTCGATGCAGTGGTCGACGCGGCCCCGCACGCCGGGCCGGGTGCGCCCGACCGCCTCCCACTCGGCCGGGGTGTGCCCGGCGCCGATGCCGAGCACGGCCCGGCCGCCCGAGACGACGTCGAGGGTGGCGACGTCGGAGGCGAGCAGGACCGGTTCGCGGACGCCGGCGTTCGAAACGTAGGACCCGAGGCGGATGCGATCGGTCACCGCGGCCGCCGCGGCCAGCGCCACGAACGGTGAGGCGCATTTGCCGGGATGGTCGGCCACGTAGAAGGACTCGAAGCCGATCTCCTCGGCCCGGCGGGCCAGGTCGAGCCACTCGGTGGCGGTGGTCGGGAGTGCCTGCAGCGAGAACGTCACCATCGACCGATCCTCGCCGATCGCGGTGGCCGGGCCCACCCCGTTCTGCCATGAGCAGACGACGCTCCCCGGATGCAACCCGAATCTCGTTCAAAGGCCCCCGGTCGCGGTCGATCTGCCGGACAGCCGAGCGCGAAGGAGAGCCCGCATGAACCAGAACCTGATCCTCATTGCCGAGGATGACGCCGACATCCGCGACATGCTCTCGTTCGCGCTCGAGACCGCCGGCTACCGCACGGTGGCGGCCAAGGACGGGCACACCGCGGCGCGCATCCTCACCGTGGCGAAGCCGGTCGGGCTGATCACCGACGTGCGGATGCCGGCCATGAACGGCATGGAGCTGTGCCAGCTCGCCCGCCGCACCCCGGCCATCCGCGACACCGCGATCTTGATGATCTCGGCGAACGCGCACGCCTACGACGTGGACGCCGGGCTCGGCGCCGGCGCCGACCGATACCTGCCGAAGCCACTCTCCCCGCGACGGCTGATCACCGAACTGCAGGACCTGATCACCAACCGGCAACCGTCGATCCGCTAGGAGGCAGTACCGATGACCCCCGTCCTCACCGAGCCGCACACCGACGACTTCGTCAAGGCCCTCACCTCGGCGCCGATCATGGCGCCCGCCTCCCCCACCATCCTCATCGCCGACGACGATGACGACGTGCGCGACGTCATCGCGTTCAAGCTCCAGGTCGCCGGATTCCGGACGCTCAGCGCCGACAACGGCCGCTCGGCGCTGAACATCGCGGTCGAGTCGCAGCCTCGCATGATCATCCTGGACGTGACGATGCCGCAGCTGGACGGCCTCAGCGTCTGCTACGAGCTGCACGCGCGCCGGGAGACGGCGCAGATCCCGGTGCTGATGATCAGCGGCAACGGCCGGCCCAGCGACGTCGACCTCGGCTTCGCCATCGGCGCCGACGACTACCTGCCCAAGCCGTTCAGCCAGCAGGAGATGCTGCGCCGGGTGAACTGGCTGCTGATGTCCTCCGGTCGCTGACCTTCGCGATCAGACTCGCCCGGCGCCGGGCGCGATCCAGTCGTCGACCGAGAAATCGGACTTCACGAACTTCTGCTCGACCAGGAAGTCCTTCGTGCCCTTGAGCAGGGTGAGCCCGGCCTCGGTGAACGGCGTGTCCGGCAACTGCTCGGGCCGGACCGTCCGGGCCACAAGCTCGCGCGGGAACGCGCCCAGCGACGTGTTCCAGGTGATGTAGTCGTCCCAGTTGGCCTTGGCCTTCCTGGTCGCCTCGATCTGCGCGTTCTGCCAGGCGGCAACGATCGCGGGCTGGTTCTTGAGCACGGTCTCGGTGACGACGGTGGCGCTGGTGCCCAGGTATCGCGGCCGGTCCTTGGACGCCAACTCCAGCAGCGGATAGCCCTTGCCCTGGAACAGCAGCGCGTAGTTGGCGGGCACCGCCGCCGCGTCGACGCTGTTCTTCTCCAGCGCGGCCTCGGTGTCGGTGCTGTAGACGTGCACGATCTTCTTCGGCGTGATCTTCAGGTCGGCGAGCGCGCCGAGCAGGTAGCGGTGGATGTACGAGCCGGTCTGCGTGGCGATCACCTTGCCGTCCAGCTCGTGCAGCGCGGAGACGCCGCCCTTCACCGTGACGATCCCGGCGTCGTTGGCCACGTTCGCCTGGCTGATCAGGCGGGTCGGCTGCCCGGCGCCGCGGGCGATCAGCGCCGGGGTGTCGCCGTAACTGGCCAGGTCGAGCCGGTTGCCGACCAGCGCCTGGTTGAGGTCGGGTCCGTTCGGGAAGGTGTAGACCTCAATCGCGCCGACCTTGGCCGAGGCCAGCAGCGGCAGCAGCCCGTTGCTGGCGTGCACGTAACCGGTCGGGCTGGTGAGCTGGTTCTTGCTGCCGATCGTGCCGATCCGCAGCGTCCAGTTCTCGCCGCTGCCGGCCGCGTCGGCGTCCTTCCCGCCGCAGGCCGCGGTGACCGCGGCGGCGCCACCGAGCACGGCGAGCGAGAGCAGGTTCCGGCGGGACAGGGGGCTCATGTGGTTGCCTTTCCGGGTCTCACGATGGGTTTCAGGTCGGGGCCGACGGCCAGGCGCGCGCCGGGCGTACGCCCGTGGCCCCAGCCGATGCCGGCCCGGTAGCTGCCGAGCAGCCCGGACGCGATCAGGTACTCCTCGTCGCGCAGCGGGTCGTCCGCCGCGACCGGCGCCGGCTGGGGCGCCACGAACAGGGCATCGGTCGGGCAGTACGCCTCGCACATGAAGCAGGTCTGGCAGTCCGACTGCCGGGCGATCACCGGCACACCGTCGGCGCCGCGATCGAAGACGTTCGTGGGGCAGGCCGCGATGCACCGGTCGCAGGTGACGCAGCGGTCGTGGCTGACCAGCTCGATCACGAGGCCACCGCCAGGTCGAGCGGGGTGTGCGGGCGTACCGGGTCGGCCGCGGACCACAGCTCGTCGAGGCCGCCGACCATCAGCCGGTGCCGCCGCAGCGGATCGGCCTGCGGGTGGTCGAGCCGCTTGTGCATGCCGCGGGTCTCGGGCCGGGCCAGGGCGGCCGTGTACATCCAGCGGGCATGCGCGAGCATGGCCACGGCCTGCCGGGCCTCGACGTCTCCCCGCAAGTGGGCGCTCGCCTCGGCCCAACGTTCGTCCAGAGTGGCCAGCGCGCCGGTCAGCACCTCGCCGCGGCGCAGGTAGTTCTTGTCGTACGGATGGGTCTCGGCCTGCACCGCCCGCACCAGTTCCCGGTAGTCCCCGGGATCGCCCGGCGTGCCGGTCGGCCGCAGCCCGGCCCGGCCGGCGGCGGTCAACCGGCGCCGCTTGCCCGCCGGTCCGAGCGTCGCGGCGTGCCGCGCGGCCGCCCGTCCGGCCCAGGTGCCCGACGACATGGCCCACGCCGAGTTGTGCGAGCCGCCGCCGGTGAAGCCGCCGCAGATCAGCTCCCGGGTCGCCGCGTCGCCGGCCACGTAGAGACCGGGCACTCCGGTCGAGCAGTCGTCGTCGACCACCCGGATGCCGCCGGTGCCGCGCACGGTTCCCTCGAGCAGCAGCGTGATCGGGAAGCGGTCGGTGAACGGGTTGATCCGCATCCGGTCGAAGGGCAGGAAGAAGTTGGGCTGGCCGAGCCGCATCGCCGCCTGGGCCTTCTCGTCGGCCAGATCGAGTACGGCGAAGACCCGCTCGCTGAGCAGGGCGCGGGCGATTACCGAGCGGCCGCGCTGGCTGCCCGCGCCCTCCAGCACGGTTCCGTCCTCGTGGGAGAAGGTCGCGTAGTTGTAATAGGCCGTCTTGGTCACCGTGGAGAAAACCGGTGCGATCGCGTACGCGTTGGAGAACTCCATGCCGGAGAACGCCGCACCGACCTCGGCGGCAAAGAGGGCGCCGTCGCCGGTGTTGACGTCGCAGCCCAGCGCCCGGGAGAGAAACGCGCAGCCGCCGGTGGCCAGCACGACCGAGCCGGCCCGCACCCGGTACGGCTGGTCGAGCTGGCGCCGCCGCCCGGCCGCACCGGCCACCGCGCCGGTCGGGTCGGTGAGCAGCTCGAGAACCGGGCTGTGGTCGAGGATCCGCACGCCGGAGCGCTTGAGCCACGCGCGCATCCGGCGCATGTACTCCGGGCCCTGCACGCCGCGGCGCAGCGCGGTGCCGTCCGCCAGCGTCGGGAACGGGTAGCGGCCGGCCGCGGCGAGCTCATTGATGTTCGCGTACGTCTGGTCGAGGACCCGGGCCATCCAGCGCCGGTCGGAGAGGTGGCCGTTGAGGTTCTCGCGGCTGGCCATCGCCGCCTCGCGGGCCGACTCCTCCGGCTCGACGTACCAGACGCCGGTGCCGGCCGAGGCGGTCGCGCCGCTGGTACCGGTGTATCCCTTGTCGACCAGGACGACGTCGGCGCCGGCCTGCGCCGCCTTGAGCGCGGCCCAGGCGCCGGCCGGGCCACCGCCGATCACGAGTACGTCGGCCGTCAGATCCAGGATGTCGATCACAGTTCCTCCTCTGTTTCGGCGACGCCCAGGCCGGCGAGCAGTTGGCGGCGGAGGGCGACGAACCGGGGGTGGCCGATCTGGCGCGGCCGGGGCAGGTCGACGTCGTACGACTCGGCGATGTGTCCGTCGGCGAGCAGCAGCACCCGGTCGGCGAGCAGCAGCGCCTCCTCCACGTCGTGGGTGACCAGCAGCACAGCCGGTTGGTGCTCGGCCCAGAGCTGGGCCACCAGGGCCTGGGCCTTGAGCCGGGTCAGAGCGTCGAGCGCGCCGAACGGCTCGTCCAGCAGCAGCAGGCCCGGGGTGCGCACCAACGCGCGGGCCAGGGCGACCCGCTGCGACTCGCCGCCCGACAGCGTTCCCGGGTACGCGTCGGCGTGGGCCGTGAGTCCGACCTCGCTGAGCGCCCGCAGCGCGCGTTGCCGCAGGTCGGTGCCGGTGAGGCCGAGCGTGACGTTGCGCCAGACCCGGCTCCACGGCAGCAGGCGGTGCTCCTGGAAGACGATCGCGTGCCGGTCGGGCTTCGCGTAGTCGCCGGTGGCCTCGGGGTCGAGGCCGGCGATCGCGCGCAGCAGCGTGCTCTTGCCCGAGCCGCTCTGACCGATCAGCGCGACGAACTCGCCGGGCGCGATGTCGAGGTCGACGTCCTTGAGGACGACGTGGTCCTTGAAGTGACGGCCGGCCCGGCGTACCTGAACGCTGTTGGTCATGTCAGACCCCCGCGTAACCGCGGCGCCAGGAGAGCAGGCGACGCTCGAGCAGCCGGACCAGGGCGTCGGTGCCGAGGCCGAGGAGCGCGTAGACCACGACGACCACGAACATGACGTCGATCTGCAGGAACTCCTTGGCATCGTTGATGATCACGCCGAGCCCGGAGGTGGTGGCGGTCTGCTCGGCGACGACCAGCACGATCCAGGCGACACCGAGCGACTGGCGCAGCCCGACGAGGATCTGCGGCAGCGCGCCCGGCAGGATGACCCGCCGGATCAGCCCCCAGGTGCCGACCCCGCACGACCGGGCCGACTCGACGAGCCGGTCGTCGACGCCGCGGATGCCGGCAAGCACGTTGAGGTACAGCGGGAACATCGGCGCGAACGAGATCAGGGCGACCTTCGACAGGTCGCCGAGCCCGAACCAGATCAGGAAGATCGGCGCGAGCGCCACGGCCGGCAGCATGCGCAGCGCCTGCACCGGGGCGTCCACGATGTCCTCACCGAGCTTGCTGAAGCCGGCCAACAGCCCGAGCCCCAGCCCGGCGGTCAGCCCGATAGCCAGACCCTTGGCCACCCGTACGACGCTGACCGCGATGTTCTCCTGCAGAACGCCGCTGCGGATCAGCTCCCAGGCGGCGACGGCCACCTCGCCCGGCGTCGGCGTCTGGCTGCCGAGCTCACCGTGCGAGGCGAGAATCTGCCAGCCGACCAGCAGCACGGCAAGCCCGATGAGCTTGCGCGTCCGCCGAGCGAGCCGATACGCCACCGGCGGCGCGGCAACTTTGGCTTCAGCCGCCGCGGCGACCGGTTCCAGGGTGTGCGAGACCATCGCGGGACTCCTCGAGCTAGGGCCGCGTACGCGTGAATGGGCTTGTGATCGCCATTCAAAGGCCCAGGTCCCGTGCGGGTCAATATCCTTCCTAACCGATGGGATATACGGGAAATGTGTTCACAAGTGTATCGACGCCGATCGCTCTAGAACGCGCAGATGCCACCCGGTCATCCGGTCACCCGGCGGCCGGCCAGTCACCCGGCGACGCGGTCATCCGGCGGCCCAGCGGCCCAGCGGCCCGGTCAGCCAGCCGCCCGGAAGCCCAGCGGCCGGCGGCCCAACGGCCGGAAGCCCAGCGGCCGGCGGCCCAACGGCCGGAAGCCCAACGGCCGGCGACTCGGTCACCCGGTCACCCGGTCATCCGGCCGCCCGGCGGCCCAGCGGCCCGGTCACCCGGCGGCCCAGTCACCCCTGCGGCTCGGTCACCCGACGGCTCGGAGCTCGGCGGCCCGGCGCCCCGGGGGCAGCGTCATCGGCGTCGTGACTGGTGGCGCGGCCGCCGCGGCATTTCGCGTCGCGGCGGGGCGCCTCTTTCATCGGGTTGCGGTCGTCGCGAGGGACGAAGGCGCGGACGACGGTGTGGCGACGCGGCGGCGGGCGAGTGTGAAGCGGTGCGTGAGGTAGCCGATGCTCATGAGGACGGTGACGATCTCCATGAGGGGTATGCGGTCGGCCGGGAAGAAGGAGACCGTCACGAGGACGGCCACGCTGAGCCACGCCCAGGCGGCCACGGCCAGGCGGTGCCGGGCGGCCACCGCGATCAGGGTCACGAACTGGGCCGCCAGCAGGGCCGGGTGCCAGGAGAACGGGGTGTGCTGGTGGACCTGGACCGGGATGCCGCCGAGCAGCGCCGTCACGAACGCGACGCGCCAGGCGAGCAGCGGGTGGGTGAACGCGAGGGCGAACGGCGCTCCCAGCAGGAGGCCCAGCGGCCAGCAGAGGATGGTCGGCAGGCCGGATTTCAGGTCGAGGTAGGTGGCGGCGGCGTAGGTCAGGTAGAGGGCGCACAGCAGTCCGGCGAGCCGGGCGGCGGCCAGGCGGCGGGGCGTGGTCGGGGGCGGGTCGGCGCCGATGAGGAAGGTTTGCAGACTGGCCGGGAAAAGGCGTCGTTTGGTCATGCCACGCACCGTAGGTAGGCGGTGGGTAGGGCGTCTTGGTACTGGGGAGCTAACTCTGAGCTAGCACCTCGGTACCTATTTGCGGTTGTAGAGGCGCATGGTGAGGGTGCCGAAGACCGCGACCAGGGCGGCGCTGGCCAGGAGCGTCCACATCAGGGCCGGCATGTGCGGGGCGCCGGACATGATGGAGCGGATCGCGGTCACCAGGTGGGTGATGGGGTTGACCGCCACGAAGGCCTGCAGCCAGCCGGGCATCGTGGACGGCTCGACGAACACGTTACTCAGGAACGTCAGCGGGAACAGGACCAGCATGCTCACCCCCATCACCGATTTCTCGGAGCGCAGGAGCAGGCCGAACATGGTCCAGACCCAGGAGAAGGCGAACGAGAAGACGATCAGCAGCGCCACCCCGCCCAGGACGCCGGGAACGCCGCCCTCGGGCCGGAAGCCGAGGATCAGGCCGACCACCATGATCGTGGTGGCGGCCAGCAGGTAGCGCAGGACGTCGCCGAAGATCATGCCGACCAGGGCCGCGGGTCGCCAGACCGGCAGCGTGCGGAAGCGGTCGAAGACGCCCTTTTCGATGTCGGTGTTGAGGCCGACGCCGGTGTACATAGTGATCATCACGACGCTGGTGACCATGATGCCGGGGAGGAAGAACTGCAGGTACTCCCGGGTCGAGCCGGCCAGGGCGCCGCCGAACAGGTACGTGAACATCAGCGTCATGATGATCGGGAACGCGGTCACGTCGAACAGCTGCTCGGGGACATGCTTGATCTTCAGGGTGGCGCGCCAGCCGAACGTGAGCGACGCGGCCCAGGCGCTCGGCCGGCGGGGACGGTCACCGCGGGCGAGCACGGTGCCCAGCGTCTCGGCCGACGGGGTGAATGCTGTGGCCTCCTGCGCGGTGGAGCTCATGCGGCAGCCTCCTCGGTCAGGGCCAGGAACACCTCGTCGAGACTGGGCTGGCCGAGCGCGAAATCGTCCACGATGATGCCGGCGTCGGCGAGCCGCGCCAGCGCCCGCGACGCCTGCTCGGCGGCGCCGCGGTCGGAACCGGAGGCATCCGCTCGCGCGGTCAGCGCCACCGGATCGGCCTCGAGCTGGACCGTTGTGCCCAACTCTTCCGCCAGTACCAGCGAAGCCGCGGGCCGCTGCTCGGCGTCACGCAACCGGACGTGGACGGTGCCGGCGCCGATCGACGACTTGAGCTCGCCCGGCGTGCCCTCGGCGATCATGCGGCCGTGGTCGATCACGGCGATGCGGTGGGCGAGCTGGTCGGCCTCGTCGAGGTACTGCGTGGTGAGCAGCACCGTCGTGCCGGTGGCGACCACGGCCCGCACGATCTCCCACACCTGGCTGCGGCTACGCGGGTCGAGCCCGGTGGTCGGCTCGTCGAGGAACAGCAGGTCGGGAGTGTTGAGAATGCTGGCGGCGATGTCGATGCGGCGGCGCATGCCGCCCGAGTATTTCTTCACCTGACGGTCGGCGGCGTCGGTGAGGCCGAACGCCGCCAGCAGCTGGGTGGCCCGCTCGCGGGCGCTGGGTTTCGAGTGGCCGAGGAGACGGGCCAGCAGCACGAGATTTTCGGTGCCGGTGAGATCTTCGTCGACCGACGCGTACTGCCCGGTGAGGCTCACCCGGCTGCGCACCGCGTCGGCCTCGCGCACCACGTCGTGGCCGAAGACGGTGGCTCTGCCGCCGTCAGGCCGCAGGAGCGTGGCCAGCATGCGGACGACGGTGGTCTTACCCGCGCCGTTCGGCCCGAGGAGGCCGTAGACCGTGCCGGCCGGCACGGTGAGGTCGACACCGTCGACCGCGCGATTGTCTCCGAAGGTCTTGACGAGACCGGAGGTCTCGACAGCGGTTGGGCTCATCGGACGTCCCTTCGTTGGGCGTGGGTCCGATGGTGCCAAACGCGTATGACAATTTCTTAGGAGCGACGGATCTGCGGGGGCGTGCGGCGGGCCGCGTTCGCCACCGGGCCGGCGAAATGGGCCACCCCGCTGTTGTCGTGCCGGCGCCGCCGCGAGGCCGGTGCGGGTGCGGGCGGCGGGTTGGCCGCACCGGGTGCTCTCGCCGCCACGGGAGCACCCGGTGCCGCTGGGGAGGGCTCGGGCAGCGGCGCCGGTTGCCGCCGACGGCGCGCCGCGTAGAGGCTGACCGACAGCAGAAGCAGCGCCGCGCACGTGACGACGATGAGGACGATCATCACGGCCACCACCTCTCGCGGAGCGAGCCCGTTGGTTATCGAGACAATGACCGTAGCAGCGCGCGACGCCGGAGCCAATCAGTCGCACGGACCACGGTGTCCGGCTCCGACCGGCCCTATGCTGTGTCGATGGCAGGCACGGGCTTCGGGGCCTATCTCAAGGAAGCGATCTTGGCCGCCCGTTTCCCGACGCCGACGCACTTCGCACGGGCCGCGGGCACGGATCCGTCGGTGGTGTTGCGCTGGCTGAGCGAGGAGCAGCGGCCCACCATCAAGTCGATCGAGCGGATCGCCTCCGTACTGGGCAAAAGCATCAACGAGATCGTCCTCGCGGCGTACCCGGATCGGTTGAACGGACCCGCGCCCGCCGCGCCGCCCGCCGCCCACCCGCTCGTGCACGAGCTCGCCCGGATGCTCGCCGACGACTCGCAAATCCCGCGCGCCGACCGCGAGGCATTGGAGACGGTCCTCGATCGGATGCTCGATCCCTACCGTCGACTGATGCGCCGTCGCAAATCCGGGTGACAGATTTTCGTCTCAAGGGGACGTCGCCGCTGGTCGATGTCGCGCAAATCGCCGCGGCGAACTAGCCTCGGACCGTGACCGAGCGGGCCAGGACCGACCACCACTCCGCGCTGGGGGGATGGCACCTCCAGATCAGCAAGCTGCTCGTGGTCGCCATCATCGTCGCCACCGCGGCGACCGGCGCTCTCATCGTCACCGTGCTGACCCAGATGCCGTCGGGGATGACTCCTGCCCCGGGGCCGGGTGGGCTGCCTCCGCCGCCGCCCAACCTGCGTCCGCTGGCGGTCGTGTCGATCGTTACCGGGTTCTTTGTGCTGGCCTGGCTCGCGGTGTTGGTGGTGTTCGCGCGGGATCAGATTCTGCGGCAGTTGCGGCAGCCGTCCGGGCCGCCGTCGCCCGGTGTGGACAGCGATGACCTGAACACGATGCTGGGGGATCTGCGGGCTGAGATCGCCAGCGATCGGGAGCGGGATCTGCGGAGTCTTGCGGAGAGCATGGCTGAACTCACCAACGAGTATGGCGAGAGACGCGAGACGGACGGGTATCTCAGTGGGATGCGTACTGCGACGACCGGTGAGCCGCCTGAGGCGAACGTTCGCTCGCTCCGCCGGCTGCCGAAACGATAGCTAAGACCGTGGGGCTCTGCCCCACACCCCGGCCTCTGCTCAGAGATGCCTCCGCGTGTTTCTTGCGGTGGGTGGGGTGATCTCCTCGCGACGGCTGCCTTAGGAGATCGAAAGAGTGGGTGGGACGCAAACACACCCCGTTTGCGTCCCACCCCTTCTTGCAATGGGGCTTGGCTGCCGTCGCGAGACATCCCATGCGGTTTGGTGTCAAGCGGCGGTGAGGGTGGGTTGGTGGGCCCAGGCGGTGTTCTCGTTGTAGTGGGTGCCGGTTTTGAGGCAGCCGTGGAGGATCCCGACGAGCCGGTTGGCGAGTTGCCGTAGGGCGGGGTTGTGATCGGCGCCGCGGGCGCGTTGCTTGTCGTAGTAGGCGCGGGCGCCGGGGGAGGCGGTCAGCGCGGCGAAGGCTTGGTGGATCAACGCGTCGATGAGCCGGTCGTTGTGCACGAACCGGGCGGCCACGGTTTTCTTCTTGCCGGAAGACCGGGTGATCGGGCTGGTCGCAGCGTAGTTCTTACGGGCTTTCGGGGTGGCGTAACGCTCGCGGGCGTCGCCGAACTCGGCAAGCACCCGGGCGCCGAGAATCGGTCCCAGTCCCGGCTGGGACAAGATGATCTCAGCGTCCGGGTGCCGGCCAAAACAGGCCTGCACTTCGCCTTCCAAGACGGTGACCTGCTGGTTGAGGGTGCCGAGCAACGCGACCAAGGCGCGCACTGCCACCGCGTGCGCGGCGGTCACCACCACCGGCCGGCCGAGCTGCTCGCTGCGCAGCGCGGCCTGGATCGCGGCGGCCTTGGCCGGCACGTGATGGCGGCGGGCGCGGCGCAGCGCGGCGCTGATCTGGCTGATACTCAGCCGCGCCGCGGCGGCCGGATCCGGGGCCTTGGCCAACAGCTCGAGGCTGTCAGCGGCGTCGAGATCGTCGAACGCGGCCAGAGCGGCCGGGAAGTAGTCACGCAGAAGATGCCGCAACCGCTGCGTCTGACGAGTCCGTTCCCAGATCAGCGTCTTATGCATCCGGGTGACGATCTTGACCCCCTCCGCCTCGGCGCTGTCCGCCGCGACCGGACGCAACTGATGGCAATGCGCACGGACCAGATCCGCGAGAACATGCGCGTCCCCAGCGTCGCTCTTGGCCCCGGACACCCCCAGCTGCTCCCGCGCCCGGGCCGCCTGCAACGGGTTGACCCCGAACACCTCATACCCCGCAGCGATCAAAGCCTGCACCCACGGGCCCCGATCGGTTTCGATCCCCACCCTGACCCGCACCGCGTCGTCCTCGACGTCCCCGACCGCCCTACCGATCATGGCGTGCAGCCGGGCCATACCCGCCACACCCTCCGGCAGCCGCGCCCTCGCCAACCGCCGCCCCGCAGCGTCCATCACCTCAACATCGTGATGATCCTCAGCCCAATCGTCACCCACAAACACCAGCAAAACCCGCGCCTCCCCCACACGAACCAGCCCCACCCCACAGCGACCCGGCCGGAGAACACGCGACCTAACGAACCAGTGCTCACACCCCCACCAGGGCACGCACAACATCCCATCAGCGATCACTCTCCACACCAACCAGCAAGGGCACGATCTCGCGTCAGAGCTCAACGCTCAGGAGAAAAAAGTGCTCACCTGCCAGCGGCCACCAACACCAGAAGCTAACCCACGGCCCGCTCCCAAAACTCATTAGGAGATCACCCCCGGGTCACTCTGGGCGGCAGTCGCCGCCTTTCAAACCTCGATCGGGCTTACGCGCCGGTGAGCGCCTGGTAGCTGCGGTGGGTTCGGAAGTAGTCGGTCATCGTGTCGGTGCGTAGGGCCAGGAACAGGGCGCGGCAGCCGGCGGTGTCGAGGCGGTTTGCGGTGCCGGCGGCGCTGTGTACGAAACCCGTGGAGGGGATCGTGGTGAAGTCGAGATCCTCGGTTTGCAGGCCCGAGAGCTCGCGGGCGGTTGCCGTCAGGTCCAGGCCGTCGTCTACGACCAGGGACTTTGCCATCTCGGAGAGCAGCGAGCTCAGCCGCAGCGGGTTGGTGAGGACACCCATCGACAGGACCTTGTCGCCTAGCGCGTGCAGGTACTGCTGCTGGCGCTTGACGCGGTCGAAGTCGCCCTGGGCCAGGCCGTAGCGCTGGCGTACGTAGATCTCGGCGCGCTTGCCGTCCAGGTGGTTCACGCCGGCGTGGAAGCGGTATCCGGTTCGGCCGTCGGTGACCGCCTTGCGGATGGTCACGTCGACCCCGCCGACGATGTCGGTGATCTTCCGGATGGCGGCGAAGTCGACCCGCACCACGTGGTCGATGGGCAGACCGGTCAGGTGCCCGACCACTTGGACGACCAACGGTGCGCCTCCCCAGGCGTACGCCGCATTGATCTTGGTTTTGCCGCCGGACCAACGGCCCGGCACCGGCGGGATGTAGACGTAGGAGTCGCGAGGGATCGAGACGATGCTCGCGTGATCGCGGGCGGCGTCGACGTGGACCAGCATGATCGTGTCGCTGCGGGACTGGCCCTGTGTCCAGGTCGCCCGGGTGTCGACGCCGAGGATCAGGAAGTTCTCCCCGGCCGCGGAGGTCAACGGCAGGCGCGACGGGCCGTTGACGATCACGTACTCGGGCGGCTCGGTGATCGTCGGGAGCGCGGAGGCCTGGCCGAGGATGTCGTCCCGGCCGACCTCGGCCTCGAAGTGGTGGGCATAAAGGACGGCCGACCCGAAACCGACCCCGGCCAGACCGACCAGGACGGCAAGGGTCACCATGACCGCTTTCGCCCACCGCGCCACGACGCCACCCTCGTCCCCGTGTCCGCCCACCCGAGGCGGATCTCTCAGGACCTATCGGCGTCCGCCCGAATCCCGTGAGCGAGGGCGGGCGCGGGCGCCCACACGTCCTGGGTCAGCGCCGCGAGGACGACGAGAGTGATCCAGACGTACGCGTTGCTGCCGGGAAACGACCCCCAGCCGAGCGGATGCGCCCACCAGGCCCAGACGAGGCTGCTGCTCATGACGGCGAAGCCGGCGAAGAGCAGCCCGACGCGACGCCGGCGCGGCTCCGGCCCGGGCGTGCGTAACGCCCGGTCGAGCAGCAGGAACACGCCGGGGATGACCCACACCAGGTGGTGCACCCAGGTGACCGGACTGACCAGGCAGGCGATCACACCGGTGACCGCGAAGCCGAGCAGCGGCTCGGGCTTGCGGCTACCAACCCACCAGCACCAGTACGCGACGACCAGCGCTACCGCCGTCAGCCACAACGTCGGCGGCGCGTCCAGCCGGGCCACGACGCCGCGCAGCGACTGGTTGGAGACGTAGTAGAGCCTGCCGATCCGCCCGGTGTCCCAGACCGCGTCGGTCCAGAACTCGATCGAGGCGTCCGGCGCGATCAGCAACGCGAGCACCGTGGCACCGGCCGCCGCCCCGATCGCCGTGGCGGCCTGCCGGTACTGCCGGGACAGGATCAGATAGCCGATGAACACCACCGGCGTCAGCTTGATCGCCGCGGCCAGGCCGATGCCGATGCCCGAGAAGCGATGGTTGCGCAGGTCGCTGCAGACCAGTACCAGCAGCAACAGGTTGACCTGGCCGTAGCTGAACGTGTCCCGGGACGGCTCGAACACCAGGAATCCCAGGAACATCAGCGCGCACGGCGTCCACACCGGCCAGCCGTGCCGGCGCAGGATCGGCACGAAGTACCAGCGGATCAGCACCGCGACCGCGCCGGCGTTGAGCAGCGCCGCCGCCGCGACCGCGACCGGCCACGAGGTGATCGCGAGCGGGCTCATCACCAGCGCCGCGAACGGCGGATAGGTGAACCCGTACTCCGTGTCCTGGTAGCGGTAGTCGTAGAGCTCGCTGCCGTCGATCAGCCAGGAGCGCACCGCGCCCCGGTAGACGCCCAGGTCGAAGAAGTGCCGGAAGGTCGGGATGGTGGCGAGGAACACGGCGACGGCGATCGCGGCCACGACCACCAGGGCGACCTGCGCCCAGGGCCTGCGGATCATCGGCGGGCCCAGGCCAGTCGCAGGGTCGCGGGCGGCGTGATCGCGAGCCGGATGACCAGGAACGCGGCGATCCCGATCAACGCGCCGAGGACCGCCAGCAGCACCCGTTCGGCGTCGGCGGCGAACCCGTCCGGCAGCACCACCAGCACCAGCGCCGCGCAGAAGCCGGCCAGCACGCTGTGCACCCGGCGGTGCACGGCCGCGGCGGCGATCGGGACCAGGCCCCACACGACGTACCAGGGGCGGATGGCCGGGCCGAAGACGACCACGGCGACCAGCACGATGCCGAGGCCGTAGACCGGGCCGAGCCGGGCGCGGTAGGTCCAGACGATCGCGGCCACGACCACCACCGCCAGCATCCCGAACCAGCGCCACACGTCGGCGGCCGCGGCGGTGCCGAGCAGGCCGGAGGTCCAGCGGCCGAGCAGACCGGTCAGCGACCAGTTCTGCGCCGAGATCGGGGTGCTGAGGGCGCCGATCCAGCCGTACCCGGTGCCGGCCACCGCGGTGATCACGACGGTGGCCGCGATGGCGGTCGCGCTCACCGCCGCCGCCGCGCGCAGCCAGGGCCAACGACCGATCATGTACGTCGCCCAGATCGCCGCGACCGCGATGAGGCCGAGCGCGGCCGGCACCTTGACCAGCGCGGCCGCCACCACCAGTAGGGTCGCCACGATCGGGTGGTGGCGCACGGCGGCGGCCAGGCCGGCGGCGAGCAGCCCCACCATCAACGCGTCGTTGTGCGCGCCGCCGATCAGATGGATCAGCACCAGCGGGTTCAGCACCGCCAGCCAGGTCGCCGCCGACGGGTTCACCCCGGCCGACTGCGCGAGCACCCGCACCGCGACCGCGAGCAGCACCAGTCCGGCCAGCGCCACCAGCCGCATCGCCACGATCCCGAGCAGCAGGTGGGCGCTGAGCAGGGCGGCGATCGTCTTCGCGACGATCAGGAACACCGGGCCGTACGGGCTCGGCGTGTGCTGCCAGATCGCCGGCACCTGGTCGGCGACCACCCCGCCGAGCAGCGCCGGACCGTGCCGATAGACGTCCATCCCCGCGTGGATCATCAGCCCCTGCGCGAGATAGCTGTAGACGTCGCGGCTGAACATCGGCGGGGCCAGCAGTAGCGGCGCCACCCAGAGTGCCAGCGTCTTCCACCAGCCGTCCGGATCGGCGCCGCGACGCATCAGCCGGCCGTACCACCACCAGGCGAGCAGCAGCAGCGCGAGTCCGCTGTAGACGCAGACCAGACCGAGCCGGGCGTGACGACCACCGGTGAACATCGGGACACCGATCGGTAACGCGCCCGCCCCCAGACCGCCGACGGCGATCAGGGCCGAGCCGGCGAAGCCGACGGCACGCGACGACGCATGATCCTTGAGCACGGCTGCACCTTCTCAATAGACGGTGTCGAGCCGTGGACGAGCCAGTGGCCGGTCGATGTCTCCCGTTTTTACGGCAGGTCGAACGGGAGCTTGATGCCCTCCAACGCGGTGGCGCACGGACAATCGCGTACGGCCGGAAGTTTCGTCACGGCCTCCAGGAGTACGCCTCGCAGCCGCGCCGTGTTCTCCCCGAAGACGCGAAACACCTCCTCCTGTGTCACTCCGTGATCACCTTCTACCCCTGCGTCGAGATCGGTGACGAGGGCGATCGTGGTGTAACAGAGCGCTAGCTCGCGGGCGAGAACCGCCTCCGGATGCCCGGTCATGTTTACGACAGTGCCGCCTATTGACGTGAACCACTTCGACTCGGCACGGGTCGAGAAGCGCGGCCCCTCGACGACCACCATCGTGCCGCCGTCGACCGGGTCGACGTCCCGGCCGGCTTCCAGAAGCGCAGCCCGCCCGTTCGGGCAGTACGGGTCGGCGAACGAGACATGCACCGCCCCCTCGTCGTAGAAGGTCTGCACCCGGCCACTCGTCCGGTCGATCAGCTGATCGGGCACGACGAAGGTCCCCGGCCCCAGCTCGGGCCGCAGGCCCCCGACGGCGCAGGGGGCCAGCACCTGGCGTACGCCCAAGGAGCGAAGCGCCCAGAGATTCGCCCGATAGGGGATCCGGTGCGGCGGGTAGCGATGATCACGCCCGTGCCGCGGCAGGAAGGCCACCCGGCGGCCACCCACCTCGGCCACCGTGATCGGGTCCGACGGCGGACCGTAGGGCGTGGACAGCTCGAACTCCTCGGCGTCCTCGAGGAGCGCGTACAGCCCCGACCCGCCGATCACACCGATCTCCGCCGCTGCGTTCATGGGCCAGACCTTATCGAGGCTCGGAATCACGGGCTAATGTGCTGTGCATGGCGTTGGTGGAAAGGGACCTGCGAGCGCTGTGGGCAGCCCGTGCATAGCGAGGGTCAGCGGATCGGAGGCCGGTCGATGGAGTCGATGACCGGCCGATTGCTGGTGGCGACACCGACCCTCAAAGATCCAAATTTCGACCGTACGGTGGTGCTGCTCGTGGCCCACGAAGCGGGCGGCGCCCTCGGCGTGGTGCTCAACCGCGCGACCGAGGTACCCGTCTCGGACGTGCTCGGCACCTGGGGCGAGCTGGCCGGCGACCCCGCCGTGCTCTTCGAGGGCGGCCCGGTACAGCCCGAGTCGGCGATCTGCCTGGCCCGCACCCGCCCGGACGTGAAAAGGCGGGTGACCGGCTTCCATCAGGTCTCCGGCGCCCTGGGCACGGTCGACCTGTCGGCCGACCCCGACCGCATCCGCGACAGCGTGGCCGGCATCCGGGTCTTCGCGGGCTACTCCGGCTGGTCGGCCGGCCAGCTGGAGGAGGAAATAGCCTCCGGCTCCTGGTTCCTGCTGGACGCCCTACCAGGCGACCCCTTCATCAACCGCCCCGACGACCTGTGGGCCATGGTCCTACGCCGCCAGGGCGACATCCTGGCCGCTGTGGCCCACTTCCCACCTGACCCCCTGCTGAACTGATCCCCTCGCGGTTGTGTAGTATTTCCTCCGTGCCCGGGCGACCGGGGACGGTAAGGGGCTGTGGCGCAGCTGGTAGCGCACCACACTGGCAGTGTGGGGGTCAGGGGTTCGAGTCCCCTCAGCTCCACCAGTAGGCACTACCCGAACCGCCTGTCAGCCATGACAGGCGGTTTTTGGCCATTGTTCGGCGCAGTCCGGCTTGTCGGCCTTCGATCCGCGCCGTCGTCAGCCATGTGCTGGAGACCAAGCTGTGCCAGGCTGCCGCCGGCACCGCGCTTTGCCTGCGGCGTGAGTGGGTGCGGCGCCGTCAGGTTTGCGCAGCTTGATGACGTGCGCTCGGCGCCACAGCCGGCGCGCCACAGACGGTGACGCCGGAACGGGAACGGTCGTCTTCGCTCAACCTTGGCTTGATCGACGAAACAGAAGACGTCGTCTCGGGCTGACCAGATACCACCCAACCGGGCGGTGGTGCATCGATGTTCGGCTATGTAACGCTTCGCGAGGGCCTTGCCGCAGGAGCCGGGCCGGGATCGACGAGGGAGCGGTCATGGCGGTATCCAGGCGGGCGACTCTGGCAGCAGGTGGGATCGCCGCGGGAGCGAGCCTGCTGACGGCCCTGGTGATGGCACCGCTGGTGGTCGGCACCGCGGCGGCGGCCGTCGGCGGATGTAGCGCGATCGCGGCCATCCAGTCCCAGTGGGGCAGCGGGACGGCCGGGGGCGAAATCGTCACCGTCACTGTCGCCA
>NZ_KB903312.1:1046-153040 GCF_000379645.1 Paractinoplanes globisporus DSM 43857 | reverse complement strand
CCCGAGCACGTCCGCGATCAGGCCGAACTGTGGGCGGGACACGCACGCACCGAACTGGAGTGGGCGAAGAGCCTGAGCAAACGACTGTCTGAGGGCGCCTACACCATGGCCGATGATCCGGGTTCGTGGCGAACGGTCCACGATCCCCTCAAGATGCGCTTCTAATCAACTTTGACTAGACGTTTCCTCCTCGCTACTCTGGCCAAGTAGTCAAACTTGACTAGCTCAACCAATCCGTTCGCAACACCGAGAGAAGGACTCGAACCCATGGGAAAGCTCGCGATCGAGACGAGAGGGTTGAAGAAGAGCTTCGGCACGACCCACGCGGTCGCCGGTGTGGATCTGGCCGTGAGCGCCGGGGGCGTGTACGGCGTGCTCGGTCCGAACGGGGCGGGCAAGACCACCGCGATCCGCATGCTGGCCACGCTCCTGCGCCCCGACGCCGGAGAGGCGCAAGTGCTCGGCTACGACGTCGTGCGTGACGCCCGGGCGGTGCGGAGCAGGGTGGGCCTCACCGGGCAGTTCGCGTCGGTCGACGAGGACCTCACCGGGGTGGAGAACCTGTTGCTGCTCGCCAGGCTGCTCGGCTACTCACGCCGCCGAGGCAGGGAGCGGGCGGCCGACCTGCTCGACGCGTTCGGTCTTGCCGAGGCGGCTGACCGGCAGGTGAAGAAGTACTCCGGCGGGATGCGCCGACGCATCGACATCGCGGCGAGCCTGGTCGTCACCCCCGAACTGATCTTCCTCGACGAGCCCACGACCGGGCTCGACCCGCGCAGCAGGAACCAGGTCTGGGAGATCGTCAGGGGCATGGTCGCCGAGGGCGCCACCGTGTTGCTGACCACGCAGTACCTCGACGAGGCCGACCAGCTGGCCGACCGGATAGCGGTGATCGACCACGGGAAGGTGGTCGCCGAGGGCTCGAGCGGCGAGCTCAAGGCATCGGTCGGCGCCGGCTCGCTGCACGTACGGCTACGTGCGCCCGAGCAGCGGGCCGAGGCCGAACGGGTCCTCGCCGGCGTCCTCGAGGTGCAGGTCGAGCCGTCCGCCGACCCGGTCGCGCTGTCCGCGCGGATCTCCGACCCCGAGCGGGTCGCCCGTTCCCTGGCCGAGCTGTCCCGCGGCGGCATCGACGTCACCGAGTTCGCGCTCGGTCAGCCGAGCCTGGACGAGGTGTTCCTCACCCTGACCGGACACGCCGCCGAGGAGGATGCCGCATGAATGCCACGACCGCGGAACAGGCGTCGGCGCCGGTCACCGGGGACGTGCTGCGCAGTGTGCTGTTGGCCGGCGAGCGGCCGTCGCGCCCCGGCCCGGTGCTCACCTCGCTGACGTTCGGCTGGCGCGCTTTGCTGAAGATCAAACACGTGCCCGAGCAGCTCGTCGACGTGACCATGTTCCCGATCATGTTCACGCTGATGTTCACCTACCTGTTCGGTGGTGCGCTCGCCGGGTCGACACAGGCGTACCTGCAGTTCCTGCTGCCCGGCATCCTGGTGCAGGCGAACGTCATGATCACCATGAACACCGGCATAACGCTGAACACCGACATTCAAAAGGGCGTTTTCGACAGGTTCAGGTCGCTCCCGGTGTGGCGACCGTCGCCGCTGGTCGGCGCCCTGCTCGGCGATCTGGTGCGCTACTCGATCGGGTCGGCGATCGTCATCATGCTCGGACTGGTCCTAGGGTTCCGGCCGGAGGGTGGCGCCGTCGGCGTGGTGCTGTCGGTCGCGCTGCTGCTGGTGTTCTCGTTCTGCCTGTCGTGGCTGTGGACGATGCTCAGCCTGATCCTGCGCACGCCGAACTCGGTGGCGGGGGTCAGCATGATGGTGATGTTCCCGCTGACGTTCGTGAGCAACATCTTCGTGGACCCGAAGACGATGCCCGGGTGGTTGCAGGCGGTCGTCGAGGTCAACCCGATCAGCCACCTGGCGACCGTGGTACGCGGCCTGATGGACGGCTCGGTGCCCGCCGGGGAAATCGGCTGGGTGCTCGTCTCGTCAGTACTTCTCGTCGCGGTCTTCGGTCCCATCACCATGGTCCTCTACCGCAACAAGAAGTAGATGCCGCTGCCGCGAGCACTTGGTCGAAATCAGCTCCGACAACCCGGCCCACTCGGCCAACGCCATCACCGGTACCAGGCCCCGGACACGACAAGGAGAGCCGAATGAGCACCATCCCCAAGAACAACTCGGAAACCGTTGCGCACACGCCCGGGCGGGCGAGCAGCATCGGGGTCTGGATTCTGCAAGTCGTGCTGGCGGCGATAATCGCCGGCGGCGGAATCTCGAAGCTCGCCGGCGACCCGGTCATGGTGGACATGTTCGCCGACATCGGGGCTGGCCAGTGGCTCCGGTACCTGGTCGGAGCGCTGGAGGTCGCGGGAGGGGTTGGACTTCTGATCCCGGCTCTGGCGGGCCTGGCCAGTCTCGGGTTGGCGGCATTGCTGACCGGTGCTGTCATCACCGATCAGTTCGTGCTCGAGCAGAGCCCTTGGCTGCCGCTCGCCTGTCTCGTCGTGGCGGGCGTGATCGCTAGGGCGCGGTGGTCGCGCACCGAGGCCGTCGTCGGCACGCTGCTCAGGCGCTGAGACAAACCTCTCGAACGGAGATGTGAGATGAACGAGATGGACTTTCGCGTGACATCAAACGATGGCACCACCATCGCCTACGACCGGAAGGGAAGCGGCCCGGCTGTCGTCCTGGTAGGCGGCGGACTGGACGACGGAGCCGAGAACGCTCCTTTGGTACCTGCTCTCGCCGAGCACTTCACGGTCTACAACTATGCCCGTCGGGGACGCGGCGCGAGCGGCTTCACCGAGCCCTACGCCGTGGAAAGAGAGATCGAGGACCTGGATGCGTTGATCGCGGAGGCGGGTGGCTCGGCACACCTGTTCGGGGCGTCCTCTGGTGGCGCGCTGGCGCTGGAAGCCGCCGCGGCCGGGTCAGCCATCGACACGATCGCCGTGTGGGAGGTGCCCTACGCGGTCGGGGACGACATACGCCCGCGATTCGAGGAGTACATCGCGGACACCCGACGCGCCTTCGACGCCGGGCGAGACGAGGAGGTTCTCGAACTGTTCATGCGCCTGTCCGGCGCTTCCGACGACAACATCGCAGCCAGGAAAGCGGCAGGCAAGCAGACGGCGCATTGGGCGGATTCGGTCGCCCTCGCGCCCACGCTGGTCCACGACAGCGTCTTCCTCAATCGCTACCAATTGCCGGCCGATCGACTGGCAACGGTCACCCAACCGGTCCTGGTCACCACCGGAGGACCGATCACGGTCCCTTATATGGCAGGCCTGCCCTCGGACTTCTTCGACCGCGCGGCCGACGAGCTTGCAGACCTACTACCCCACGCTCAACGGGAGACCCTCGAGGGGCCGGATCACGTCGTCGACCCACAGACCGTCGGCCCGCTGTTGCTACGGTTCTTCAGCAGCGAACGCTGAGGGGCCCGCGAGGTGTTGCGGGAAGACCGATTAGGCACCGCGCAAGCAGATCTTCGTCGCGCCAGGGACACGGGGCGGACAGGTGGTGTCGAGGTTGATGTCGTCGGCGGCATCACAGGCCTGATCCTGGGCGTGCTCGTCACCAACGTCTTCGTCGCCACGCAAGGCCGGGCCGTCGTACTGACCTGGGCTTCAGTGGGACTCGATCTGGCCTACTCGCTGCTTATCGGCTCCGTCGTCGGTCGTACCCCGCACTCCGGGCCGACTCAGTACCGCCCACCGAACCCCTGCGCAGCACATGACCAGGCACCTCGGCAGGGCCAGTGATTCCGGGCTGTGGTCGCATGCGGTCACCGTTCCCGGGTGGTGGCCCGGTGCCGAAAGTCGTGCCCACGGCGTGCTCACGTCAGGAGTGCCACCGATGACGCAGCCGCGTTCCCGGGTCGACCTGTACGCGGCGATCCGACGGGATGCCCGATCTGGGATGTCCAACCGCGCGCTGCAGCGCAAGCACGGCGTCGGCTTCCGAACCGTGACAGCGGCGCTGGAATCTGCATGGCCGAAGGAGAGAAAGCAACCGCCCAAACGCGGGACACGGCTTGACGCGTACCGAGTGGTGATCGACGACTGGCTGCGCTCGGACCTCGACGCGCCCCGGAAGCAGCGACACACGGCGAAGCGGATCTTCGATCGCCTGCTTGACGAACATGACGGGGCCGGGGTGGTGTCGTACTGGATGGTCCGCGAGTACGTCGCCACCCGACGCCGTGAGATTCGCGTCGAGGTCGGACGGGAACCTGCCAACGCGTTCATCCCGCAAGACCACCTCCCGGGCCGCGAGGCCGAGGTTGACTTCGGCGACGTCGCCATCCGCCTGCGCGGCGAGCTCGTAACCTGCGCGCTGTTCAGCCTTCGGCTCTCCTACTCGGGCAAGGCCGTGCACAGGGTCAGTGCCTCGGCTGGGCAGGAAGCCTTCTTCGAGGGTCACGGCCACGCCTTCAACGTGCTCGGCGGGGTGCCGACCGGGAAGATCCGCTACGACAACCTCAAGGCCGCCGTCGCGAGCGTGATCGGGTTCTCCCGCCAGCGGGTCGAGGCCGACAGGTGGACCGCCGTCCGTTCCCACTACGGCATCGAAGCCTTCTATTGCCAGCCCGGAATCCAAGGTGCGCACGAGAAGGGCGGCGTCGAGGGGCAGATCGGCTGGTTCCGACGCAACCACCTCGTCCCCATCCCAGAAGTCGACTCCCTCGCCGAGCTCAACGCTATGGTCGACGCCTGGGACGAAGCCGACGACGCCCGGCGGATCGGGTCCCGCGCCCGCACGGTCGGGGAACACTTCGCCACCGAGCAGCCACTCCTCGCGCCCCTTCCGACCGAGCCGTTCGAGACCGGCCGCTGGTTCACCCCGCGCGTGGACCGGTACGCCCAGGTCACGGTCCGGATGAACAAGTACTCCGTGCCCGCGCGCATGGTCGGCCGTCAAGCCCGGGTGCTCCTGAACGCCAGCGACCTGGTCGTGTTCGACGGCAGGACCGAGATCGCCCGCCACGAACGGCTCATGACCAAGGGCTCGACCCGGGTCGACCTGGACCACTATCTCGAGGTCCTCCTCCGCAAACCGGGCGCGCTACCCGGTGCGAAAGCGCTGGAGCAGGCCAGGGCATCCGGGCGGTTCACGCCCGTTCACGACGCCTGGTGGGCCGCGGCCTGCAAAGCCCACGGTGACGCCGACGGCACCCGTGCCCTCATTGAGGTCCTGATGCTGCACCGGCACCTTCCACACGACCACGTCGTCGCCGGACTCGCGACGGCGCTGCGTGCAGGCGCGCTCACCGCGGACGCTGTCGCGTTGGAAGCGCGCAAGTACAACGACACAGCAGATGGCGGAGCCGACGACACGACAGCGGACCACCAGTCCCTGATGAGCGGCGACAGGGCACGCGGAGAAGGCGAGATCCCTGCCGTGCGATCGCTGACCGAGCGCCGGCTCCGCGCCCACATCCCGGCCGACACTCGGCCGCTGCCGAGCGTGGAGAAGTACGACCAGCTGTTGGCCAGCCGACGTGACACCCCGAACGAAGGAGCCGCACCGTGACCACCAAGCGCCGTGGAATGACCGAAGAAGCAGCCGACGCCGCGATCGACCAAGCGTGCCGGATGCTGCGAATGCCCACCATCCGCAACTCCTTCACCGACTACGCCGACCGGGCAGGGCGTGAGCAGATGTCTTACCGCGGGTTCCTCGCCGAACTATTGCTTGCCGAGTGCGACGATCGCGCCCGACGCCGGTCCGAACGCCGGATCAAGGCCGCCAAGTTCCCCCGCGAGAAGTCCCTGCGGGTCTTCGACTTCGACGCCAACCCCAACATCGATCCCGCCGTGATCCACACCCTCGCCAAGTGTGAATGGGTCCAGAAGGACAGCCGCTGTGTCTGATCGGGGACTCCGGCACCGGCAAGTCCCATCTGCTGATCGCACTCGGCACCGAGGCCGCCATGGCCGGCTACCGGGTCAAGTACACCCTGGCGACCCAGCTTGCCAACGAGCTCGTCGAGGCCGCCGACGAGATGACGCTGGCGAAGACCATCGCCCGCTACGGCCGCGTCGACCTGCTGTGCATCGACGAACTCGGCTACATGCAACTCGACCGCCGCGGCGCGGAACTCCTCTTCCACGTCCTCACCGAGCGTGAGGAGAAGGCCTCGGTCGCGATCGCGTCCAATGAGTCCTTCGGCGGCTGGACCAAGACCTTCACCGACCCCCGGCTATGCGCAGCCATCGTCGACCGACTCACCTTCGGCGGCACCATCCTCGAGACCGGCACCGACTCCTACCGTCTGGCCCAAGCTACAAAGCAGCGGACGACCTGACACCCGTCGGGCGCGGAAGCGGTGTCGACGCAAACCAACATCCGCGGCACCGACACGTGCCCGGCGGTGTCAGAACTCGCCAATAAGCGGCGTCGGACGGAACCTCCGCAGCCAACGCCCCGAGCGGCGACAACAAGTTCCCGCCAGGTCCAACTCGATCGTACTGTCATAAGTCATCGGACGAAGCTTGCCCACCGCAACGCGAAGTCGCCGAACGTGGCAGTCTCCACGACCGGACGCAACACGGGGCGTCACGTCGCGGGGAGCACCCTTACGATGACCGGCTCGGTCGAGTCGAGGGCGTCGACCCACAGGGCGCCGTCGGCCGTGACGACCGGCGCAGCCTTGGAGAAGGTCACCTGATCGGACTTGCCGGTGGGGCTCGGCGCGGTGAAGGGATGCACCGTCATAGCTCCGCCCGGGGCGGACTTGACGTAGTAGCGGCCGCCGGGTGCGTCGCCGTTTGCCTTGCCGAGCATGTAGACCCAGACGTTGCCGTCGCTGTCCATCGTCGGGGAGCTGACCTGGTAGCGGTTGTAGCCGTTGTAGTCGGGCAGGACGGAGCGGATCGTTCGGGCGTCACCGGCGGGGTCGACGTCGACGAGGCACTGCTTGCTGTAGGTGGGTCCTCCGACGGTGTCGACGAGCAGGCACGCGCTGAGCAGGACGATGCCGTGGGCGCCGTCACCGACGACGTGGGTCTCCCCGGTGGGCACCGGACGGCCCGGTTGCGCAACGCCGGCAGCGGGCAGCAGATGCAGCAGTTCCTGACCGTCCGGGCGGAACTCGATGAGGCTGCCCGAGTTCCGCATCCACATGACGCCGCCCGGGGCCGGGGTCAGCGGCTCGTCCAGGACGGCGAGCTTCAGGTTCTGGCTGCCCGCGTAGAGCAGGTCGCCGGGTCTGCCCCGCAGCACGATCCGCGCGGCGGTGATGGTGCCGTCCGTGTGCCGCTCGATGTGGGTGCCGACCCCGCCGGCGGCCCGTTGGGGACACGTGACCCAGATCGCGCCGTCCGTGGCGCGGTTCAGCCTCACCGGGCTGGTCTCGGTGGCCGTCGCGCAGGCGTCGGCCACAGGCGACGTCTCTGCCTGCCAATCGGTGGTGGAGTAGCGCAGCAGGACGTTGCGTGCGGTGGCGCCGTCCGCCGACCGGACCACTGCCATCACCCACAGCCGGCCGTCGTCGCCGAAGGCCATGCCGGCCGGTCCGTACAGCGCCACGTTTCTGGGCACGACGTAGCTCACCGTGCCGCCGTCGGCCGGCCGGTAGCCGAGCTGGTGGACGGTGATGGCGTACGTCTTAGGGTCGATGATCTCGACCTGCGCCGACCCGCCCTGCTGGTCGATGGTGAGCACCCAGACCGAGCCGTCGGGTCCCAGCGTCGTGCCCGCCACCAGTGCTCCCGCGACCGGTAGCGTCTTCACCCTGCCGTCGCCGGGAGGCCCGGTGCCGTCCATGGACGCCATGACCGCCAGGACCGCATCCTTGACACCGACCGCGAGCTCCCACAGGGCGGTCTCGTTGGTGTGCGCGCAGGGCGAGGTGCCGACCACGGGGAGGAAGAGCGATCCGAACACCTGGCCTGCATCGCTCGTTCCCGCGAGGCTGTACCTGGTGACAGCGCCGAAATCGCGGAAGAACTCCAACCGGGTGTTGTAGCGGCACAGATACACCTTGTTGGGGCCGGCCGCGGCGATCTGCGAGTCCAATGCGACCACGCCGTCGCCGATCTCGGTCGTACGGGCCGTCGTGGGCGCGGTGAACGCCCCGGCCGTCTCGGTCAACTCGATGCTCGCCGCGAATTCACGCACGCTCACACCGGCCGGCCACGGCGCAAGCTCGGTATAGCCGGGCGAGCCGGTGCTCAGCATCTGCGAGGTACGGGCAAATTTGGTGAGCCCGCTGGTCGCGTCGCCGGGGAGAGCGAGCTCGATGCAGTACTTCAGGTCGCCCGACGAGAGGCAGAGGGCCAGGGCCTGCTGGTACAGGGCCAGGAGCCGGAGCACGTCGATGGCTTCGCCTGCCGTCTGCCCGGACGACGCCAGGCTGCGCCACGTGTCCGCCAAGGTCGCGCCGGTGTGCGGCGTGCCCACGGTGATCACCTGACCGATCCTGGCCACCGCGGCCGGGTCGAGGCGGCCGAGCGCCCACCGCGCGGCCAGTCCGCCCATCGAGTGCCCGATGATGACCGCCTTCCTCCCGGCGAAGGCGTCCGCGGCGAGGATGCAGGTCAGCGACTGCAGCAGGCGCGGCCCACCACCGTCGGCGGTGGCCATCCACTTGTTGGAGGTGGCGCTGTAGTCCACCGTGTAGACGGCGACACCGGGGATGGACTGCAGAAGCCCGGCGAAGCTCTCGGTGGTCTGCGTGGCGCCGCCGGTGGTGGTTGACTTGTTGAGCGGGCGCTGCCAGGTGTCGGGGCCGGAGAGGAAACCGTGCACCAGCAGGACCGGCACATAGGTGCCGTCATCGGGTTGCGTACGCTGCGCCGGGTGGCCCGCCGTGCCACCGAACAGAGTCGCCGCGCCGCAGGTGGCGGGCAGCGTGGCCACCGCCGACGCGGCCGTCGGGTAGCACGTCGAGGCGCCGAGACAGAGCAAGGCCGTGACGGCGGCCAGCGCCGACCGAACGACCCGGGTCACCCCGCGCCGCCGGCGGGCAGCGTACCCCACAGCCGCCAGGTGTTCCCGACCTTCATCATCGTGACCCGGTAGCGCCCGCCCGCCTGGCCGGGTACGGCGACGGTGACGACCACCGAGGCGGCCGCGCCGGTCCGGGCCCACGTCCCCTGGTCCGGGTTGAGCGTCGCACCGGCGGGCAGCGTCCGTGCCAGCGCCGCCTGGCCGGCTGTGGCGAGCGGCCCGCCCTCCACCAGCGACGACAGGTCGCCTTGCGTGACCGCATGCGGGAGCGCGGTGATGACGGCGAACGCGGCCGCGACGATCGGCGCCTCATCCGGGTCCGTGGCCCGGTACACAACGAGCTGACCGTCCGCCGCGGGTGCCTGGGACGGGGAGTGGCTCAGTATCAGCACGAGCGCGACGACCGCGGCGGCCACGACCAGCCCGCCCCCGGGCAGGCCCACACGTATCAGCAGCCGCCTGCGCCTACTGTCCACCGAACGAACCTCCACAATCGGGGCTGTCTGCAGATCACGGCCGTGGCGCTCCTGGATCTGCGTCAGAGCCGGGCGGCGACGGTCTTGCCGAGCGTGATGCCGTCCTGCTTCGCAGTCGGCCGGGAGGTCATGACCATTATCTGAACGACGATCGGGCCCTTGGCGAAGATGACCCCCACCTGCATCATCGTGGGGCCGCCACCGACGGCGACAAGGCCCCCGTCGCCCAAGTCCGCGATTTTGGTGCATGCCGGTTCTTCACAGTCGCTCCACGAATCGGCCGGGGGTTTCCCGGCGAACCGGACGACCCGGATATACAGGTTTACGCCGCCCACGCCCGCGGCGTAGACGCAGCCACCGACCTCGGTGGCGCCGGCCGGGAGCGGCTCGTCGGAGATTTTTTCGACGAACTTTCCCGGGCCGGGATCGCTGCCGAGGGCGGTGGCGGCGGCGTCCTGGGTGAGCAGCTCGCACGGGTTTTTCTTGCCGGCGTCCCACTGCTTCGGCGTGGCGGCCGGAATCGACGAGGCCGCGGCGGTGCCGGCAGATCCCGGGGCGGACCCCGCAGCGGCCTGCGATGCAGGCGCCGCGGAGCCGCTCGGCGTGCTCGCGGAGCCGCAGCCGCCGGCGGTCAACGCCGCCAGCGTCAGAATGGCGGTGGCCATGACGGAGCGGGGAATCCGGACCTTCGACACCATTTGCTGCCCAATCCCTTCGGTGACGATTCTTCTCGGCATTCCGTTCGCTTCGCACAATGGCTACTGCCGGCCGGAAGGCGCGCACAGCGTATGCGGCAATGGAGCCGGAAACCGACGGCCGCTCGGATCGACTTGTTTTCCTTTCATCGGTGCCCGACCACCCACCAGGGCCCTCCAGCGCAGCCAAACGCGCCGGAAGGCGCGAACGCCCCACACCCGGACTCGGCGCCAAAAGGCCGCTCCCGCCCCACGGCCCCGGCGTTGTTCCGGCTTGAGGCGCTCTGTCCGTGTTGAGAACCGGACGAGGTGCGAGTTGGAGGACGAAAGCGACTCCTGGTGATCTTTCGGGTGTCTAAACTGCGTGATTCTTGGTGATCATCGGAGTGCGCGGATTCTGAGTGTGTAAATAGGTGGAAGTGCCTGTCCTGTAAGGGAAACTTGTGATTGATACATCTACAGGTTTCTCTACGAGGGAGGCACTTCCGCAGTGCGGTCTACGGCGTGGTCGAAGGATCTGCGGGTCACCGCGCGGCCCAGGCGGCTTGTCCGGCCACGCGGCAGCAACGGCTCGATCAGCTCCCATAACCGGTCATCAACGTCCCACGGCCTGCCCACGACGAGCGAAACGAGACTGATCTTCATCTCGCAGCGCTGATCATCATCGATTCAGCAGATCGCGTTAGGGGCTTTTACTCTCTGTCGGTGGGTGATAGCCGTGATTACCTGAGGTTGCGAGAGACCTTCAACGAGGACGCTGTCCGATATGACCGTGCCCGTCCTCGATATCCAGTGCAGATGTTTAATGGTCTCGCTGCGGCCGGGGTGGCGTCTGGGGCAGGGGTGCTGGAGATCGGTTGCGGCACCGGGCAGGCGACCGTGCCGTTGGCCGAACGGGGCTACCGCGTCGTGGCTGTCGAAATGGGCACGGATATGGCGGCCGTGGCTCGGCGAAATCTTGCCGCGTTCGACTCGGTGGAGGTCGTTACGGCTGCGTTCGAGCGGTGGCCCTTACCTGTCGAACCGTTCGATGTGGTGTTCTCCGCTACCGCGTTTCACTGGATCGACCCTGCGGTGCGGGTGGCGAAGTCTGCCGACGCTTTGCGTCTGGGTGGCCTGCTGGCCACCGTGGGAACTGGACCGAGGCATTCTTCGTTGAGATTCAGAAGTGCTACGAGCGTTTCGATCCGTCGACCCCACCGGGACTGCGTCTTGAGACTGCTCGTGACATCGCCGAAGACGATCGCGAGCTCACCTCGTCGGGTCGGGCGGCACCAACCTCAACACGGACTGCCACCACCGGCCGCGCTCATCAACGCGGCAAATCCAGATACCCGTGTCAGCACCGGGCTCTGGGCTTCGTACTCTTCGCGCCTGAGCAGCTGCCCGCGCACGTGCATTCCCAAGCGACCGCGCGCTATCGGCGACATGAGAGTGCGCTGGATCATGAGTCACCGGATCGCCGCAGGTGCGGGAGTGATGTTCATCGTGAGTGTCCTCCTCCGCGAAACCGCGAACACATGCAGGACGGGCATGAAGGGGATGCGGAACAGGTCTTGGACGCGTGAGTCCGGCTGTTCGTAGCGTCACGCCGTGATCTCTCGAGCCAAGGAGGAGTGGACATGGCTACCCAGATGCAGGCGGTCGTCGTACCGAAGGTGAACGCCCCATGGGAACTACAGAACGTGGACCGGCCAGAGGCCGGCCCCAACCAGGTGCTGGTACGCGTGCACGCCTGCGCGATCTGCGGCACGGACGTGTGGATGGCGAACGGCACGTTGTCGTTCCGCGAGTTCCCCTTGGTGCTCGGGCACGAAGGCGTCGGCGAGGTGGTGGCCGTGGGTGCCGGTGTCACCCAGCGCGCGATCGGCGACCGCGTCGGCCTCCCGATGGTGCAGAAGCGGTGCGGTAGGTGCGACTTCTGCCGTGAGCAGCACCCGAACAGCTTCGTCACCGCCGCCAACTGCGCGGCCCCGATCCTCACCGGAGTCAACGCCGACGGCGCGCACGCGGAGTACATTGTCGCCGACGTCGACGGGACCGTACTGCTGCCCGACGGTGTCTCGTACGAGCTCGCGGCACCGACCCTGTGTGCCGGCTTCACCGTCTGGGCCGGCCTGCGCCGGGCGGAGGTCAAGCCGTCCGGCCGGGTCGCCGTGGTCGGCATCGGCGGACTCGGTCACCTCGCGATCCAGTACGCGACGGCCGCGGGTTACCACGTCACCGCGGTGACCCACAGCCCCGACAAGGAGGACCTCGCGCGGCAGCTCGGCGCCGACCAGGTCGTCGCCAACGGCGCGGGGCTCAAGGCTGCCGGCGGCGCTGATCTGATCATGTACACGGGCAGCAACCACGCGGCGCTCGCCAGCGCGATGGACGGCCTGCGTCCGTGGGGAAAGGTCGTCATGATGGGCATCGCCACCGACGAGCTGACGCTGCCCGCGCTGCCACTGGTGTCCAACAGCCACCAGATCATCGGCTCCGCCCACAACGGCTACGAGTACCTCGCCGAGGCGCTCGACTTCGTCGCACGCGGCGCCGTCAAGCCGATGATCGAAGTCTTCCCGAAGGATCGCGTGGCCGAGGCGTACGACAGGGTCGCCAACGGCGACGTCCGGTTCAAGGCTGTGGTGACCTACTGACTTCCCCTACCATGCGTGCATGGCGGACCTCGACCTCCGACTGGTGCGGTACTTCACGGTCGTGGCCATTCATCAGCACATCGGCCGGGCCGCCGCCGAGCTGCACGTCGCGCAACCGTCGCTGAGTCGTCAGATCCAGCGGCTCGAGGAGCAGCTCGGTGTGCGGCTGTTCGACCGCACCGCACACGGCAGCCAGCTCACGCCGGCCGGCCGCGCCTTCCTCGCGCAGGCGAACGAGCTGCTCGGGGCCGCCCGCCACGCCGTCACGAACGTCCGGGCAGCCGCGACGCCGGGAACGATCACCATCGGCTACATGCCCGGCCTGCCGATCACCCCGGCCGTCCGCGACCTGCGCGAGCGCCACCCCGACGCGGAGATCCACACCCGCTACCTGACGTGGGACGACACCCGGTGCCTCGCGGAGCACCGGGTCGACGTGGTGCTCGCCTGGCAGCCGTTCGTGTTCCCGATGGACGGTTACCGCGTCACGGTGCTGTACGAGGACCCCCGGGTGCTCGTGGTTCCCACCACCCACCAGCTGGCCGGGCGTACGTCCGTCACCTTGGCCGACTTCGCCGACGAACCGCTGGTGGAGTTCCCCATGCCGGCGCGTCCGCGGAGTGGCGGGCCTTCTGGTGGCCGGAGCGCCCGGACGGCGTCCGGCGCCCGATGGGCCCGACCGTGCACACCGTGCAGGACAAGTTCGAGGTCGTCGCGTGCGGCAAGGCCGTGATCATGCATCCGCGCAGCGATCAGGGCGGTCTCATCCGCCCCGACCTGACCTCGATCCCCATCGACGACCTCCCACCGTGCCAGGCCGTGATGTTGACCCGCACCCTCGAGGACAACAGCATGGTCGACGAGTTCCGCAAATCGGCGCTGAGCTGTCTACCCGGCTAAGGAGACGACGTCAGCGCCCGGGCGATCCGACCAGCGGCAGCCGGGTCGGTCAGGATCGTGCAGTGGTTTGCCGTCGGGCACCAGGTGAGCCCTGAGCGGACTCTCCCGGGGTCCAATGGTCGACCAGCGGCAGCGGCGAGCAGACTCGGGTCTTCTTCGAGCGCCGCGCGGTCACCGGCTTGCCGGTACAGGTGTAAGGCCTTGTACGAAGCTGGACATCGCCGGCCAGGGACATCCGCAAACCGCGACCGGGGCAACACACCCCCGCCACCCGACTGTGCATCGGTCCGCCTCCAGGTGCGTCATGCCAGGTGACGGCTCGCGGTCGGCCACCACGCGCTCGGTGGCATGACAATGCGCCTGCGAAGTGGTTACTGCCGTGCCGTTGCCCATTCAATGGCCGATGCCGAGGAGTATTTCCAGACGCTGCGCCGCGCGGACTGCTTCATTTCGGTGCTTCGCCGATTTCAGCCAACCCGGAAGGCGGGATGCTACTGAGGCGTGCGCATCACCCGCCGCTCCCGAAGGTCGGCCCGCAGATACTCCTTGAGGTACGCGAGATGCTGAGCGTTGAACGCCCACAGCGTCCGACCGGCGCAGGGAGTCTGCAGCCGTAACGGGAGAACGAAGCAGTTGTCGACGAGAGCCCGGGGCACCGTGATCGGGCACATATCGTAGCTGACGTTTGTCACTGTGCCGCAGCCGTCGCATTTCAGCGGAATCAAGGGGTGACGCGGCACTGCCTCTGCCCTACGCCTGACAATCATCCTGCGACCACAGTAACCACACCGGCGCTCCCCGAAGATGGCCACTGGTCCAGCCCAGCTATCAGGCACGTAGCTTCGGCCGCGGCTCGAGTTCTTACCGGCGCTCGCTTGTTGCCGGCGGGAGAAGCCACACGCTGTACAGAACACGGTGGCCGGACACCAAACTCGCCTCGTTCGGTCCCACTCCCGCCGGACTTTGGCAGCGGCGCGGCAGCGTGGGCAGACGACGTCAAACTCGCCGGCGAACGCGGCGAGCCACCGTCCATCGTCAACGAAACGCCTCGTCACCACGCCGCCGAGTGTACGTAGCAGTCCCGACCGCGGCCTCAGATTTCCCACGGCCAGCCAGTTACGCAAACGTCGCATGTCGGGACATGCGGGCACCAGCGACAAGCCCCCGTCGCCCTGGTCGTCATCACGGACGGTGAGGACATCGGCAAGCGATGCCGCTTTCAACGCGGCAAATGAGTTCGTCACCCACGGATGATCCGGGGTTCGTCGAAATGTTCGTTGTCGATCAAGATGTCGGCCCTTTGCTGGGGCGAGCAAGCGCCGAAGTAGATTCGCTGGGCTTCGACGTAACGCCGCAGGCTGGGATGTGCTGGATGGGGGTTCGTGCCGTCGCGGTACGCCATTCTTCTGGCCGTGACGTCGAACGGAACTTCCAGGAACACCGACAGGTCCCACTCGTCGACGATCTCATTGCGATGGAGGAAGAGCCCGTCGACTATTACGACCGTCCCGGGAACAGCAGTGCGCCGTGGCGGGTCGAGAACCGCGTCGGTGGCCAGATCGTGGGCCACCGGCCGGTAGCACCGCGAGCCACCCGGCGCGAAGGGGTCCAGGACGTCATTGCGGAACCGCAAGTAGTTGTAGGAGTCCTGCCAGAAGCCGTGCGGGGACTCGCGCCCTTGCCGGTAGCGCACCGCACGGACGTTGTGGAAGTCGTCGAGCGACACCCTGACGACGGGGAGGCCGAGAAGGCGGACGGCAGCGGCGAGGTCCGCTGCGAAGGTGGTCTTGCCAGAGCCGTCGGGGCCGTCGATCGCCACCCGGGGGCAGTCAACGCCCCGGAGCTGCGGAACCCGGCGGGCGACGTGGTCGATGACATCACGTTTCGCAGATCGAGGCACCGGCCCAGGATGCCAGGCCGGGCGCGGCCGCGTCGGTGGCGAGGTGACCTGACGTGCCTACAGCCGGGTCGCCGCACCTGCCGCGCCCGCTCGGCGGCACGAGGTTGAACACGCTGGACGATAGGGCCCCCAAGCCCCTGCTGCCTTGATCATCGCTGCGACCCTCCTCACGTACGGTGAGCTTGGCATGGCCTTGGATATGGAGGGCATCAGCCCGCGGAGCCACGCCGCCGCGATCCGCGGCATGCTGCTGCAGCCGGTGCTCGCGCGAGCGGGCTGGCTGATCACCGCGCTCGACGCGGTCGTCATAGGACTGTTCGGCGCGATCGCCGCCTCGAAGGCGCTGTCTCTCGGCGTCGGCGAAGCCGGGGCGCTGGTCGTCGGCATCATCGGAGCCATCGGGGACGGAATGCTGCGCGACCTCATCCTGAGCCTGCCGATCTCCTTCCTCCAGGTCGGAACCCTTTACGCCGTCGCGGCCGGGGCCGGCGCCGGCGCATTCGTCCTGCTCGCCGAACTCGGCGGGCCGACCCCGATCGCGGGTCTCGTCTGCGTGGTCGTGACCACGTCCGTGCGTCTGACCGCCGTTCGCTTCGGCTGGACCTTTCCCGAGCAGCGCGCGGTGCGCCCTCGTACCCAGGTACCACTGGGCCGGCTCGAGGGTTATCGGGTCAGTGCTGTGCGGATGTCGACCCAGGTGCCGGTGTCCTGTACGTCGGTCAGCCTGATCGCGTTGAGGACCTTCATCGTCTCGGCCTTCGATAGGCTGCCGGCGTTGCTCGCCACCGCGACGGTCACCTTGCCGCCGTCGGCCAGCCGGGTGCAGAGCCCCGAATCGCAGCCGGGAGTGCCGGGCGCGTCGGGGGTGTTGGCCGAGATCATGATCTGGAACGCGCCCCACATCATGTTGTCGTACGGTCCCAGCAGCCCCGTCTTGGGAAGCCCGCTCTTGGCGAAGAAGACACCGCTGTACTGGGTGGTGCTCGGGCCGCCGACGGCGTCGAGGCTGCCGGTCATGTGGTCGCCGACGGCGAACACGTCGTATCCCGCCGGGACGTAGCTCAACCGGAACGGCACCGTGACCGGCCGGGCCGCGGCCCCGGTCAGCGCGGCCGCCGTCGACTCCAGCTGCCGCATCGTCGGCAGATCGGCCCGGTCCGCGCTGCTGTCGAGCACCGCCCAGGCGTTCGGCGCGTACTCCCAGGCCAGCGTCCTGAGCCAGGGGCCGGGGCTCTGGTGATGCTCCACCTTCAGCGCCCGGTGCCCGGCCACCGTGGTGGAGGTGGCACCCGCCAGCCGCTGCACGGCGTAAGCGCCCGGCCGGTAGAGCGTGAGCGTCGCGTCCAGCCTCGGCTTCGCGTCACGCCGGTCGGACACCGTCCCCGGATGGCGGCCGTCCGTCGTCCCGTCGACCGTCACCGCGGCGATCTGGTAGGCATTGCCCGCCACGATCGGGTTCTGCACGTGCACCGGTCCCACCGAGTACCCGGAAAAGGTGAACTCGAACCGGTCCGCCAGCAGCGAGCCGGCCGCCCCTTTGGCGACGGCGGCGCTACTCGACGCGGCCACCGTCACCGACTCCTTTCCCGTACGGTGCCCCGCCGGCACCAAGGCAATCGCCGCCGCCACCGCGGCCACAGCCGCCATCGCCAGGCCCGCCGCAAGCCTTGTCCGGCGACGCCGCTGCACCAGCCGCCCGGAGGCGACGATGTCGTCGACGCTCACCTCCAGGGGTGGCCCGTCGTCGGTCGCCATGTCCACCACCTCATCCATGCGCACTGCTCCACACCTCCACGTCGCTCAGCTCGATCTGTTCGGCGGTCAGCAGGTCGCGCAGCCTGCCGAGCCCGCGCGAGACCTGGCTCTTGGCCGTACCGGTGCTGCAGCCCAGGACCGTCGCCGTCTCCTCCTGTGTCAGGCCGAGGTAGTACCGCAGCACCAGGGCGGCCCGTTGCCGCGGCGGCACCTTCAGCAACGCCGCCCGCACGCGTAGCCGCTCGTCGCTGAGCAGCGCGGGGTCGCGCAGCGCCACGTCGGGCATGGCGTCGCTCGCCGATCGTTCCCGCCGCCACGGGCGCCGCCGCTCGTCGAGCGCGGCCCGGTAGACCATCGTCTTGGCGTACAGATCTGGCCGGTCCAGCCGGCGCCATCGCGGGTACAACTTGGCGAGGGCGGTCGCGACCGCGTCCTCGGCCAGGTGCCAGTCCCCACAGGTGACGTACGCCAGCTTCCGCAGCGGAACCAGCTGCGCGGCGACGAAGTCCCGGAAGGCTTCTTCCTCGTCGGCTCTCACGGCGTTAAAACGGGCCGTCCCTACCGCAACGTTGCACCGGTCACCGAAATCACCGCCAAGCCCCGAGCCAGCGGCAGCGCGGTGACGTAGCCGACCCCACCAACACCAGGCGCCCAGGCAGTGGTTCCGGCAGTGGCCAGTCGGTGTGATGCCAGATAGTCAAGGTCCTCGAGCCGAGCATGGCGCAGCTGGTCGTGCCGATCACCGCCGTGTTGGTTCTGGTCTCTTCCTGACGCCGCTCCGGGGCACGGCGGCTGCTAGACGTTGTTCCCGTAACCGCCCAGCCGCTCATCGTTAGGAGTCGCCGCCCTTGAAGTGGTAGGTCCGCCCGCCCACTCCCTGAGTAAAGCCGTCCGGCCAAAGGTCAAGCGATAGCGCGGTGTCGCCGATGATGGCCATGGCAACACCGGTCGGTTCCATAGGCAAATGCTCCACCACCGAGCGACAGTTCGTCGGGGACCCACAGGTCGATGCGACTACCTGAACCTGCCCGGCGGCGTAGCTCGTCGCACAACGCCTCGACCGACTGCGGGATGGTCATGACGGATGATCAGATCACGCGCGACACCCCACCGCCAGGTCCCCAGCTGACCGGCAGGTGACGTGTGGACCGCGCATTCGCTCCATCGGCAGGTCCGGGCGTTTGCCCAAGCTTGCGTGCCATCACGCTACGTGCAGAACGGATCGCGGCAGAAACCCGGTACGCTGGGCAAACGCGCTGGTCGGGACCGGTCTACGTCTGCAGCACCCGCTGACGCAGAGCCGGTAACACTTCGGCGCCGAATGTCTCGATGAACGGCATCAGATCCTGCCCGACGTGGTGCAGATAGATGCGGTCGAAGCCGAGCGACGCGTACCCGCGCAGCCACTCGGTGTGCGCCTCGAGGTCGGCCGAAACGTTGACCACCTGGCGCACCTGTTCGAGTGTCACGTTCTCGCTGATCACGTCGAACTGCTCCACCGTCTCGAGGTCCCAGCAGACCGGCGGCCGGAAGACGTTGCTGCGCCACTGGTCGTGGGCAATCGCCTCGGCCTCCTTCTCGATCGGCGCCCAGCTCAGATGCACCTGCAGGCAGACCGGCCCGCGGCCACCCGCGTCCCGGTAGGACGCGATCATCGCGCGCAGGTGCTCGGTCGGGGCGTTGACGGTGACCAGCCCGTCGGCCCACCCCGCGCACCAGGCGGCGGTCTTCGTGCTCACCGCGGCCCCGATCAGCGGCGGTGACTCGGCCGGCCGGGTCCACAACCGGGCCCGGTCCACGGTGATCAGGCCGTCTCGGGTGACCTCGTCGCCGGCCAGCAGCGCACGGATGACCTCCACCGACTCGAGCAGCCGTGCCTCCCGTACCTCTTTGCGCGGCCACGAGCCCCCGGTGATGTGCTCGTTGCTGTATTCCCCGCTGCCCAGCGCCGCCCAGAACCGCCCCGGGAACATGGCGCCGAGGGTCCCGATCGCCTGCGCGACGATCGCCGGGTGGTAGCGCTGGCCCGGAGCGTTGACCACACCGAACGAGAGGTTCGTGGCCTGCAGGCCCGCGCCCAGCCACGACCAGGCGAAGGCAGACTCGCCCTGCCGGCTGCTCCACGGCGAGAAGTGGTCGGAGCACATCGCGGACTCGAAGCCGTGCCGTTCGGCCGCGATCACGGCGGCGAGGAGGTCGGCCGGCGGGATCTGCTCGTGCGAAGCATGGATTCCGTACTCGGTCATACCTATGGCGTTACCCCTGCCTCCACGCCCGCAACCAACCCGCCGACGGCACGGGCCGCGCGGCTGGATGTCGTACTCGTGTGTGAGGCTTCGGAGCATGGCGACTTTCGTTCTGATCCACGGCGGCGGGGGCAGCGCCTGGGACTGGCATCTTCTGGTCCCTGAGCTGGCCAGCCGCGGCCACGACGTGGTGGTGCCGGAGCTTCCGATCGAGGATAGGTCGGCGGGGTTTGCCGAGTTCTGCGAAACGGTCGTTGACGCGATCGGCGAACGGAGCGACCTGGTGGTCGTCGGACACTCGTATGGTGCGTTCACCGCACCGCTGATTGCCGACCGGCTGGCCGTGCGGCTGATTGTCCTGCTCACGCCGATGGTCCCGGAGTCTGGTGAGAGGCCCGGGGACTGGTGGGCCAACACCGGATACCGCGGCGCGGAGGGGCTCAGCGATGAGCAGCAGTTCTACAACGGGGTGCCGGCCGAGATCGTCGCGGAGGCTGCGGCGCATGGCCGGAACCAGGTCAGCGCGGAGTGGAACGAGCCGTGGCCGCTGGACGACTGGCCGGACGTGCCGACGAAGGTGCTCATCGCCCGCCAGGATCGGTTCTTCCTTCCGGACTTCCAGCGCCGGGTGGCCGCTGACCGGCTCGGCGCCGTCCCGGATGAGATCGACGGTGGCCACTCGGTGGCGCTCAGTCACCCGAAACAACTCGCCGACCAGCTGACTGCGTATCTGCTGCATTGACGGCGCAATGGCCTGTCCCAGAGCAACTGAGACGGTCCGGGAAACGCGCTCGGATGCGCCATGGTCCTACTGACGTTCAGCTGAACCTGCGTCGGCTGCTGGGGTCTCGCCGACGGCGGTCATTTGGGCGCGGATCTGTTCGGCCTGCGGCATGCCGAGATCGAGGTAGCGAGCCAGCGCATGGTGATAGTGCCGGCGAGCCTGGTCAAGATCGCCGAGAGTGTGGTGGGCGCGGCCAAGGCCGGCGTGGGCGCGAGCCTGCTGGTCGAGCGCGCCGATGTCGGCGGCGATGCCGAGCGCGGCACCGTGGTGGGCGACGGCGCGGCTGGGCTGACCGGCGGCCTGGGTTGCCTCTCCGAGTCCATTGAGCGCATAGGCTTCGCCGTCGCGCCCGCCGGCCTGGCGGAAGATGGACAGCGCCTGTTGATGGTGCTCGACGGCTTGCGTGGGTTGGCCGAGATGGGTATGCAGGATGCCCAGGCTGTCCAGCGTCCACGCTTCGCCGTCGCGGTCGCCGTGCTGCCGGTACAGGGTCATTGCCTGGTGGATGTGTTCGGCCGCCAGGTCGTAGTGGCCGATCCGCACCTCGACGTCGCCCAGGTTGCCCAGCATGGAGGCCTCGCCGACGTGGTCTCCGGTCTGCCGGCTCAGGGCGAGGGCCTGGCGGTAGCGCTCGGCGGCCGGCTGGTAGTCGCCCAGCCGCGCCGCGACGAAGCCGAGGTTGCCCAACGCCCGGGCCTCACCGGTACGGTCACCGGCCTGCCGGTAGCGCGTCAGCGCCTGCCCGTGACGGTCGGCGGCCCGCCGGTAGCGGCCCAGCCGCGCTTCGACAATGCCCAGGTTGGTCAGGATGCGTGCCTGGCCGGTGCGGTCCTCGCTCAGCTTGTGCAGGTTCAGGGCGCGCTCGAGGTGGTCGACGGCCTCAGCGAACCGGCCGATCTGGACGTACGCGGCGCCGAGGTTGGTCAACGCGTGTGCTTGCCCCTTGGCGTCGTCGGTGTTGCGGGCGGCGTGGTAGGCGTGGCCGTGGATGGTCAGGGCGTCGTTGTTGTAGCCGCCGTTGAGGTAGCGGAAGAGAATGGTGGACAGCCGAGTGGTGTGGCTCGGCCAGCCGTCGGTGGCGGTGCGCGCAGCGGTCGCGACCAGGGCGGCGCGCTCGACGTCCAGCCAGTCACGGGCCGTCCCCGCCTCGGTCAGCACCGGAGTCGGGGTGGCCGGCGACGCGACCCGCGGGCGTCGATGCGCCTCGGCGGGGTGCAGGGTGTCCATCGCGGCGGCGGCCGCGGCCAGGTAGTAGTCGAACAGACGGGTCAGCGCCGCGTGCCGTTCGGCCGGCGGGTCTTCGTCTCCGGCCAGGTTGGCGGCGAAGGCGCGGACGAGGTCGTGCTGGGTGTACCGGCCCGGGCTGGCCTCCTGCAACAGGTGGTCGCGGCGCAGATCGCGCAGGTGCGCCTGGGTGGTGCGCAGGTCAAAATCACACAAGGCCGCGACGCCGTACGCATCGAAGTCCTCGCCGGGATGCAGCGCGGCCAGCCGGAGCAGCCGTCGCCGGTCGGCGGACAGGCGTTGATAGGACAGGTGCAGGGCGAGTTCCACACCGGTGTCCAAGCGGCGATCGTGATGGCGTTCGTCGAGCCGGTCGGCGTGATCCGTGAGGGTCCAGCCGGGCTTGCCGCGGATGTGCCCGATGACCAGTCCCAGGGCCAGCGGCAGGTAGCCACAGCACCTGGCAATCCGGGCCGGGGCCTGTGGATCTTTGCCGACGGGGGTCCCGGACACGGCCTGCGTGAGGAACACCACTGCCTCCTCCGCGGTGAACGCATCCAAGGTCAGGTGGGTCGCGGGCGGCAGTTCGGTGAGGCTTCGCCGGCTAGTGACCAGCGTGATGCAGCCGGGAGTGTCCGCGAGCAGTGGGCGGACCTGGTCCTCGTCGGCGGCGTTGTCCAGGATCACCAGAGTGCGCGTGCCGGCGACGCGACCGCGGAATGCGGCGGCGCGGGTGGGCAGATCGTGCGGGATCTGGTGACCGGGTACGCCGAGCAGGCGCAGGAAGCCGTCCAGGACGGCGGCGGGGTCGGCCGGCGGCTGGGCCGGGTCAGGGTGGAACCCACGCAGGTTCACGAACAGGACGTGCTCGAAGGGTCTCTCCCGGGCGAGCAGGTGCCCGGCCCGTACGGCCAGCTGGGTCTTGCCGACCCCGGCCATGCCCTCGATCGCCGAGATCACCACCGCGCCGCCGTCGTGCCGGCCGCGTTGCAGTGTGCTGCGCAGGCGGTCCAGTTCGAGGGCGCGGCCGGTGAACTCGGCCAGGTCCTGGGGCAGTTCGTCCTGGACCCGGACGTGCGCCGCCGCCGTTGTCTCCCCGCCGATCACACGCATCGCCTGGCGCCACTGCGTCACGTACCCGACATCGGGGTGCAGGGCCTCGACCACCGCGATCACCAGGTCGGAATTCAGCCGACGCCGGCCACGCCGGAAGCAGTCCACCACGGTGGTCTTGCCGGCCAGCTCACCGGTCGGTCGCCCGGCCTCGGACCACGCCGCGTTGATGCGGTCCTTGATGGTCTCGTAGGACGGGTCGCCGGCCCAGACCTTCAACAGCCGCAGCCGTTCGACGATGTCGTCGAGGGTGAGGGCCTGCCCGGGGTCGGGCGGATCCGCGAAGGTGTCGACCGGCTGGCCGGCCGGCTCCCGCCGGAGCCCTGGCGGCATGTCTACCTCCTGATCAGGATCGATGTCCCGGGTGCGTCCTAGATTAACGACGGTGGACGTGCCGACCGCGTTCGGATTCGGTCGGTACACGCCGGCCGGTCCGGTCCGTGGTGTTCAGTCGAGAAGATCTGCCGTGCCCCGGGGGGTGCACGGCAGGCGTATCCGCTGATGGCGACACCATGGAGGAAAGCAGTGCGAAAGATGCGTGCTCAGCGATCTCTGGCGTTGGTGGGGGCGATAGCCGCCCTCCTGATGGGACTCGCCGCACCGGCGTCCGCTCAGACCCACTCGAGCAACCTCACCGGCACGGTCTCGGCCCTGGCCGGTGGACCGTGCGGATCGTCCTACACGCTGGTCACCCACTACCCGGAGACCAGCCAGGCGACCGGCGAGGTCAACATGTACCTGGACGTCTATTACTCGTCCACCGCGAAGCGCAATTGTCTCGTCGCCAACCACTCCGGCAGCGCGTACGGCGCGAGCCTGTACTCGCTGGCGCAGATCCGGCCGTCGGGATCGAGTTGGCCGAGGTGCCCCAGCGTCGGTTGCGACGAGGGGTATTACAAGTACTACGCGGGCCCGGTGTACACGCCGGCGGGCGTCGACATGTCCCACAGGTGCGTCGACGTCGGTGGAATGGCCGGCATTCAGACCGACAGGATCCTGTACGGGATCAACTGTGGCTGAGAAGCTCCCGGTGAAACGACTTCTCGCGGTTGTCGCCCTGTTGGTCCTGGCGGTCGGCGGGATGGCGAGCCCGTCACACGCCGCCGGTGATGCCCAGTCCGCGGTCGCCGCGGCCAACTGCCGGCACTCGCAGGGTTCGGGCAGCGTCGTGTCGGCGGACTACGTGCGGCTCAACGTCGGCGGCCAGGCGGTCGGGGCGGTGCAACTGTGCCGAAGCGGGTCCTACTACTGGGCATACATGGTCATGTACTCACCGCTTCGCTCCGGCTACTGGGGCAACGCGCTCCTCTTCCGCTTCCCGGACGGCGCCAAGTGGTCGTGCAACTCCAGCGGCGGGAACCGGTACGTCGAACCCGGTCAGACGATGTGCTGGACGCCTCGGATCTATTCGTCCAGTACCAGCCAGACCTTCCTGGCTCAGGCGTACGTCTGCGTCGGAACCTATCCGAGCGAAGCTCATTATTACGCCGACGGGCAGACGGCCCGCCTGCGCTGAGCGACGGCGGGCAGGAAATCCGGGGTGGCCTCTTCGAGGGCCGCCCCGGTTGTCGCCGTGGGTGTAACCCGGGGCGGGAGTCACGGCGCCATAACCCAGGCAGGTGGAATTCGGTCTCGCACACCTCTTCGGCATGACCGCGAGCAAACCATGGCCTACCGCATCATCGGCGGCCAAGGTTTCCCCCTGGCGGTGCCCGTCGCGACCGGCGCCGCTCGCGCGCCGGGTGGCGGACGACCACGACCCGAAACGTCGCGGCGGCGATGAGAGTGGCGTTGGCCAACTGAGGGCTACGGGTCCAACCGAATAGTCGGCGCCTCCCATTGATCACCGGGGCGTCAGAAGGGTTCGTTCGTTCTCAACCTTGGCGTCAGCGGCTCGTACGCCGAGGTGATCAAGCTGAGCGGGTCCTATCGGCCTAACCAAAGGACCATCGTGATGCAGGACAGCCCGGATCAGACTCCGACCGCCGGGACCACCCGCCGCCGGCTGCTCGGTACCGCCGCGGCCGCCGGCCTGGGTGTGGCCTCGCTGGCCCTCCCGCCGAATGTCCGCGCCGCCGTTGCCAACAGCCCGCAGCACGGCGGGCACGGCAGCCTGAAGGACATCAAGCATGTCGTCATGCTGATGCAGGAGAACCGCAGCTTCGACCACTATTTCGGCACGCTGTCCGGCGTGCGTGGCTTCGAGGACCCGCACGCCATGCGAATCTCCAACGGCCACTCGGTCTTCTACCAGCCGTACCCGGGCCACCCGGACGGCTACCTGCTCCCGTACCGGCTGAACACCAGGATCAGCTCGGCGCAGGCGATCCCGTCGACCAGCCACGCGTGGTCGGTGCAGCACGCGGCCTGGAACAACGGCAAGATGGACAATTGGCTGCCGGCACACCTCGCCGCGGACGGCCCGACCAACGGCCCGTACGTCATGGGTTACCTCAACCGTGAGGACATCCCCTTCCAGTACGCGCTGGCCGACGCCTTTACGCTGCTGGACGCGTACCACTGCTCGGTCATCGGCGACACCGGCCCGAACCGGCACATGTGGATGTCGGGAACGATCGACCCCAACGGTGTGGCCGGCGGTCCGTCGCTGACCACGAGCGGACCGGCGAACCAGTTCTCGTGGAAGACCTACCCGAAGCGGCTCACCGAGGCCGGCGTCAGTTGGAAGATCTACCGCCAGCCGGGAAGCCTCACCGGCGCCGCCGCGATCAGCAAGTTCACCGAGTTCGCCCAGGCGCAGCCCGGTGACCCGATGTACGACAACGGCATGGCGGTCCAGCCGCTGGGCCAGTTCGAGTACGACTGCATGAACGACTCGCTGCCGACGGTCAGCTGGATCCTCCCCCCGTCCGACGCCGACGAGCACCCGGCCAACACGCCGGCCTCCGGGGCGCAGTTCGTCGCCGGCAAGATCGACGCGATCGCCGCCAATCCCGAGGTCTGGGCGAAGACCGTCTTCATCCTCTCGTACGACGAGAACGACGGCCTGTTCGACCACGTCCTGCCGCCCACCCCGCCGGCCGGCACGCCGGACGAGTTCGTGTTCAAGACCTCCAACACCGGTACGCCCGGCGGCGGCTTTCCCGTCGGTCTCGGTTTCCGCGTGCCGTGCATCATCGTCTCGCCGTGGACCGTGGGCGGCTACGTCAACTCCGACGTGTCCGACCACACCTCGCAGCTGAAGCTCCTCGAGCGCATCACCGGCGTCAAAGAGACGAACATCAGCGACTGGCGCCGGCGCAAGGTCAGCGACCTGACCGGCACGTTCCGCTTCAACGACTTCAAGGAGCCGCCCACCCTCCCCGACACCCAAGGCGGCGTCAACCTGGCCGAGTACGAGACCAGCCAACTCCCGCCGCCGGCCGTGCCCAGCGCACACCAGTTCATGCCCCGCCAGGAGCGCGGACACCGGCCCCGCACCGGTCACTGAACCTCTGACAGCCCGGCGGGCGGTCACGATGGCCGCCTGAGCTGCGCCTTCCACCGGGCGGCCCGGTCAGCCCGAAGGCGTCACCGTGGGGTAGGGGCGATAGGTGCCGCTCAGCGACGGGCAGGACGCGAGCCGGGTCATGGTCACGGTGCTCGCGGGGCCTAGCGGGAGGCTCACGTCGTACCTGATGCAGAGGTTGTAATCGATTTCGGCGACGATCGCCCAGCTCGCGTCCGCGCGGGTGATGTCCCAGGTCCGCCCGACCGAGTAAGTGATCTCGTCGTCGGTGAGGCGGCCGTCGGCGACGAGGCGCGCCAGGTCCTGGCGTCCTGCGGCCGCCGCGGCCTCCCCCAGCCGCCGGGTCTCCGCATCGGCCTCGTGCTGGTGGTGCGGCAGCGCGACGCTCGTGATCCAGGCGACCGTGCCGAGGACGGCGAGGACGGCAACGAGGGCCGCCCCGGCCAGGATCCCGAGCGCCCGGCCGCCGAAGCGGAGGACGCGGGAACCCTGGCCGGGGCGGTTTCGCTCGGTCATCTCACCCGCCTGTGTAGCCGATCGAGTCCAGCGTCTGCCGCATCACTCCGGCATAACCCGGCATGGCGATGTTCTTCGGGTGGAACGACGCCCGGCTGTAGCAGGCGCCGCCGAGGACGTCCCAGAAGCAGAACGGGGTGACCGGGTCGCCCTTGTGGAAGTCGCCGTCGGTGGTGGGCCCGGCGACGAACTTGTTGATCCACTCGGGGTTGTCGCAGCCGCCGTGTCCGACGAACGCGTTGACCGGATTGGAGTACGCGATCTTATAGCCTTGTACGTTGAGCTCGTCGGCCAGTGCCTGCTGCTTGGCGTCCACGTAGTTGGCCAGCTTGGCCAGCGCGTCGGCCTCGTCGGCGTCGAAGTACCACGAGCCGGCACACTTCACGGTCCGGCTGAGCAGTTCCGGATAGCCCATGAGCACGATCTGCGCGTGGTCGGCCTTCCGGTGGATGTCTCCCAGCGTTATCCGCAGATTTCCGATCATGGTGTCGACGATCTGCTCGTAGTGGGGCAGGAAATTGCTGTCGGTCGCACAGTCACCGAGCCCGCCGCAGTCCATGAACGCGTTGGTGAAACCGCCTCCGTCGTTGCCGCCGAGCGTCAGCATCACCAGCGTCGTGTTGGTGGTCAGGGCGCCCGAGGTCACCTGTTTCGCCTCGTTGAACCCACCCTCCCGGTAAGGCTGGGCCGACGCGCCCCAGGCGTCGTCCCAGACGTTCTTCGTCTGCGCCCCGGAACAGGCGACGAACGCCAGATCCAGGTCGGTGTCCCAGCGGTCCGCCTTGGTGCCGATCGACTCCGTCTGGCCGGGCAGCACGAGCTGCCGGCCCCACGCGTCCTTGCTGCGCCGGCAGGCGTTCCAGTTGTTGGTCCCGTGCGCGCGATCGCTCTCGGTGTAGTAGTTGCCGACGCCTTCACCGGAGGCGTACGAGTCACCCAGGACTGCCACGATGTTCTTCGGCTTGCCCGGCAGCGGCTGCAACGCCACGGCGTCGTAGGCGACGTCGTCGTCGCCGGTGCCGTCGGCGGAGATGTTCGACAGGCTCACCTTGGGCGCGCCCTTGAACTGGTAGACGCCGAGGTCGACCCAGTTGTTGGCGCGGCGCGCCTGGTTGATGTAGCGGATGTTGACGGTCTGATTGTTGTCACCGATGTCGATGACGTACTTGGCCTGCTGGGTGAGGGCATGGTGATCGGGCAGGTGTACGAGCAGCCGGCCCCACTTGCCGTTCTGGTCCGCCGAGAACGTCCAGGTTCCGGTGACCTGCATCTTGGTCTGAGTCTGCGTACGGGTGTGGGCGAACCAGAAATGCGCGCCGTAGCCGCCGCCGACCTGATGGAAGTCGATCTTGGATGACTCCAGGTTGTTACCGTCCTTGCCGAAGTCGACGCCGAACGTTCCGGCGCTGGGCGCCCGGGAGCAGGAATCCTTGCTGACGGTTGGCACGCTGGGCGGCACGTCGTCAACGACCAGCACGTTGCCGGGCAGGTCGAGCGTGCAGCTGGGCGGGTAGCTGATCCCGGGGTCGGGTTCCGCCGCGTACTGCGGGTAGTCGTAGCGGATGAACTCGTGACCGCAGCTGGTGGCGCAGTCCATCTTCCAGGTCAGCGAGGTGTGCCACCAGCATTTGAGGTCGTAGTAGTTGCCGTTCTTGTGCGCGCACGGTCCGGCCGGCTCACCCCGGACGTCGGTGCCGGGTGTGCCGTTGCCCGGATAGTTGGGCGTGTACGAGTTGCCCCACTCGCAGCTGTTGGTGAGCGCACAGAAATTGCTCGGCACCGGGATCGCCTTGTTGCGGTATTCGTCGGTGTTCCACCAGGCCGCGCGGAACATCGGAACATAGGTGTCCGGCGACTCCAGGATGGAGGGTGGGCTCGTGGCGAAACCGAGGACCTTCTCCGCGTACGGCCAGCCCTGCGGCGCCGCGAAGTCGTGCGGATTGGCCCCGAATGGTCCGCGTACCGGGTCGTAATGGGGGTTGGCCGGGTTCTGGGCCCAGCCGAGCCCATACGCGCCTGCGCTGTCGGCCTCGCCCTGCTCGTGGTAGCCCGAGTTGTAGGCCCAGATCGCGAAGAACCAGTTCTCCGGCCGCGCCGGGTCCAGGTTGTTGGCCAGCACGTCCCGGTCGTACATCATGTTCCACTTGGTTTCCAGCAAGCGCAGAGCGGCGGCGACGTTCGCGGCGTAGTCGGTGGCGATCGCCCGCTGCTGGTCCACCGGCAGCGCCGTCTCGTTCGGCCGCTCCTTGCCCTTGAGTCGCATGCCGTCGGTCATCTGGCTGACGCCGTAGCCGCAGTCGGCTTTGGACCAGTCGATGTCCCAGTCGTTGTCCGGATTGCTGTCGTAGATCGGCGTGCCGTAGTAGTTGCCGACCAACGGGTTGCCGGTCTCCCCGGGCAGGATGTTGCGGGACGCCTGCCACAGGTTCGACTCCTGGCCGAGGATGCCGAGCAGGATCTGCGCCGGTACCTGGCCGCCCGTCGGCCCTTCGAGGGGAATCTGCGGGAACATGCCCTGCGGCGTGTACGAGACGCTGATGCCGTTGTGCTTCCACTGGGCCGGACGGGTGATCCTCAGCTGGTCCTTGACCGCCATGTCGACCGCCCACTCGACCTGCTTGGGCTTCGGCTGGTAGACCTGCGTGTTCGGGTCGTTGCGGGGCACCGCGCACACCCGGGCCGGGTCGTCGGTCGAGCGCGGCGCGAGCGTGTCGCCCGGGTCGACCTCAAATCCGAAGTCCTTGCCCGTACGCAGCGAGTGCCCCTGGATCCGCACCCGCCGGGGATCGAGCGGATCCGCGTCCGCCGCCGGCGCGACCTGGGTGATGTCGGTGACGGCGCTCTCGCCCTGGGTGGACACGGTGGTGTCGGCCGCGGTGTCGAGCCGGGAGACCGGGGCCGGCAGCGCGTTCACCTGGTCCGGCTGGCCGGTGATGAAGACCCGCCCGGTCGCCGAGGATCGGACGTCGACCTTCCCGGTCCGGCCGGTCGCCAGCAGTTGTGCGGTGCCGGGCGCCCTGACCTTGGCGTCGGCCCGGGCGACCCGGCGCACCTCGACCTTCTGGTCGGCCGTCTGCTGCAGGAAGACGACGCCGCCGCCGGCGTCGGCGCGCAGGTGGAACGGGATGCCCCGCCCGCCCGCGGTCACCGTGCGGGTGCCGTCGTCGCGCAGCCGTACGATCGCGGCGGAGTCGGCGGCGACGATCCCGTCGGGAACCGGGATCGGGCTGGTGAGCTCGCCCGGCACGTCGATGCGCCGGCCGATCCGGCCGTTCGCCGCGTTCACGGTCATGACGCGGGTCTTGCCCAGGTCCTCATCGCCGCCCTGGGTCAGCGTCGCGGTCTCGCCCGTGCCGCAGCCGGGGTTGTAGTACGCGAGCGTGGTGCGCACGGGCAGCCGGGTGATCGCGCCCGTGATCAGGTCGACGATCGCGGTATAGCCGCCGCGGTCGAAGAGGATCGGCCGGTTGGTATAGGTGCGCGGTGCGTACACGACCACGGCGCGCCGCCCGGAGCCGGTCACGCAGGCGTTGCCGATCCACTGGTCGGCATCGACGCCCGGCTCCTGCAGGGTGGCCGCGGTGCGCCAGGCGTAGCCGTCGCTCGCCTCGGCCACCAGGATGTGCAATCCCGCCGCGTCGCCGGAGGTGGTCCACATCCGGTCGGCGGACCGCTCCCAGCCCGCCCCGATGAGCTCCTGCCGCTGCTGCTTGGCCACCTGGGCCGGCGGGGTCGCCGGCGTGGCCGCGGGCGCCGGCGGTGGATCAGCCTGCGCGGCGGCTGCCGGAACGGTGGCACCCGCCGTCACCAAGAAAAGCGCGCTCGCCGCGCGCCACAATCGCCATCGCACGATCTTTTTCCTCCCGTAATTGATCAGGTACGGTGCGAACGGCGCCGGCGCACCAAGGAGTAAACCGGCACCAGGAGCAACGCCGCCCCCACGGAGACGGCCGTCAGTACGGCGGCCCGCGGTGCGGGTGCGGGTGCGGATGCGGCTGCGGGTGACGACGGCGGCGGAGCCGACAGCGCGGCGACCGGATCGACAACCCCGAAGCCGTACTCGGGGTCGCGCCCGGGCGGGCCGGCCGGGCGCGCGGTCGCCTGGATCAGCCGCGCCACCTGGACCGCGTTCAGGCCGGGGTGGCGAGCCCGCACCAGCGCGACCACGCCGCTCACCACGGCCGCCGACCAGCTGGTCCCGTCGGCCGACAGCGGTTGCCCGGCGACGCGCGCCCGCGCGACGGCGGTCATGCCGACACCCGGCGCTGCCAGCGCGACCTCCGGCCCGGACACGCTGACGTCGGGTCGGAACGCACCGGTGCTGTCCACCGCGCTGACCGCGATGACGGCCGGCCGGTTCGCGGGACTCACCACGCCCCGGTCCTGGGAGCTGTTCCCGGCGGCCGCGACGACCACGACGTCGTGCGCCGCCGCGTAGGCGAGGGCGCCGTCCAACTCGGTCGTGGCCCGGTCCCCGCCGGTGCCGGGCCGCCCCGCCGACAGGTTGATCACCCCGACGTGCCGGTCGACCAGCCAGCGGATCGCCTCGTCGGCCGACGCGCCGCCGGCCGCGGCGATCGCCGGCAGAATCGTGGCCCGCGGCGCGACACCACCGGACCCGGGGCGCCCCGCGATCAGCAGGGCGACCGCGGTGCCGTGTCCCCGCGCGTCCTGCACGCCGTTGCCCAGATCGGGAAACGACCGGCCCGGTAGCACCGCGCCGGCGAGCGCGGGCAGCCCGCCATTGACTCCGGTGTCGAGCACGCCCACCGTGACCCCGGCGCCCTGGCTCAGGGCCCACGCGGCGGGCAGGCGCAGCTGGCCGACCCAATAGCCGCCGGCCGGCGGGGCGGCGCCGGCCGGCCCCGCCACCCCGGCCACCAGGATCGCCACCGCCAGGATCGCCGCACCCCGACCCAATGCGACCCGGATCGCGGCGGTCGCGGCCTCGTCAGGACGACGGATCAAGCGTCGACCCAGTTCGTGCAGCTCCAATATCCGTAGTTGACGGCCCAGCAGGCGTGATGCTGGTCCTGGCTGGCGGCGCCGACCCACCAGCCGTCCACCGCGGCAGTGTTGTAGCTGCCGTACGGTCCGGTGACATTGATCTGGCGCCACGCCGTGATCGAGCCACCCTCCTGGCGTTCGACGCGGAGGTTGATGGTCATGCCGGCGCTGTAGATCGGATCGTCCGAGACCAGCCGGGCGTAGTAGGTGCAACCGGCCGTCCTGATCAGATGCACGCTCATCGATCCCAGCCACAGGTCCGCCCGATCGCTCGGCGTGCACGACCCCGAGGCCTGCGCCGAACTGACAGCGACACCGCTCATCAGCAACGTTCCGGCGGCGGCGGCTACGACAAGGCGGCGGGCAAAACCGGCGCGCCACATTCGTGGTCTCATGTCTCCCTCTTCCTGGCATTGATCCAGCTGGTGGTCCGCAACATCGTGCGCGGCGCCGTTTGCAGATCGTTTGCACCAGGACGGGGCGCAGCGCCCACCCGCCGGCGGCCGCCGATGGCGTCCTGATCCCGGCCGGTCCACTGGGGACGACCGGCCTCGTTGGCAGGAGTGAGGAATGCCGGCTGAATCGGGAGTGGTCTCGGCGCTCACGCGCTGGGGTCTGTCGGCAGATGCTGATCTGATCTACCGGGCATTGACCCTTCTCGGCCCTGCCGACGGACACCGGCTGACCGGCCTCGCGCGCATCCGCACCGGGTCCGCGCTGGACGAACTCGCCGCCGCCGGGGCCACGGTGATCACCTGCGCGGCGTCTGGACGGCGCGGGCGCCGGACGAGGTCGTGCGGCGCCTCCGGCGGCGACCGCCGCCACCACCCCCGGCGGTGGTGCGCTGACGCCGGCACTTCGCCACCATCGAGGAGGCCGCCGCGGCGAGTCCGCTGGACGTCTCGGCCCGGCTCCGGCCCAGCCGGGCGACGGCCCGCGACCGGGTCGCTCGGCTGGTCGGCGCGGAACGCCGCGAGCACCTGGCGATCAACAACGAACCATTGATCAGCGCCGAGTCGATGGCGGCCGCCCAGCCGATCGGGCCAGAAGTTTCACCGCCTCCGCCATGGGGCTGTCCCCGGCGACCTGCCGGTGGTAGGCGTGATCGAGACGAACGATCTCGGCCAGCACGTGCGCATCGGACTTTGCCCCGGGGGCGGATTGCCGGCCGCGAGCAGCAAGGCGCTCGAGCCCTTCCTGACGGCCGCCTCCAAGGTCGGGCCGGCGCGAACGGACGGATCGCTTCGCGGGCCGCGGCGGCGCCGAGCCGGGAGCAGAACCAGGCCATCCGCGAGTGGGCTGTCAAGAACGGCTTCGAAGTGTCGGAGCGTGGGCATATCCCGGCCTCGGTCGTCGAGGCGTTCCACGCCAAACGTGCTGGCACTGCGATTTGCGCCGGTTTGCTAGGCCCAGGGTCCTTGGCCGTAGACCCGATCAATTGTCATGTGCCACACGACGCCGTCGGGCACGTCACGCATCGGGTACTGCTGTCCCGGACCGATGTAGTACTCGGCCAGCCGGTCCATTACCTCGAGCGCGCCGCCCTCGGTGATTCGGTCGACCCGGCACTGCAACACCGCGTACGGCCACAGCCCCTGACCCGTGTGCTCCTTGGCCTGAACGACCAGCGTTACGCGCGGGTCCCGCCGGACGTTCTGCAGCTTGCGCTGCTGCAGATAGAAGAAGGTCGCCATGACGATTTCGTCGCCGTCGAACCCGGCCCAGCCGAGATTCGCATGCGGGGTACCGTCTGGATCGAGGGTCACTACGGTGGCCAGCGGGCCGGTGGCCAGCAGTTCGCGTAGCGAGTCGGGGATCTCCGCCATGAGCCGAACTCTACTGCCGGTTCACCCCGACAGAGGGCGCCTGGGCAGGTTGGTCCGCGGTCCGTCGCCAAGGAGGGGAACATATCGCGGCTGGTGCACCCATCACGCCGTCGACCACCGAGGAATCCGTACGGCTCGGACGCCTTCTCCAAGGCCTCGGCCACTCGCTCGGCCGCAAATGCAGTCCGTACTGCGATCACCGCGTGTAAGTGTCACGCGCCTTGCCGGCGGCAGATGAATTCACCAGTCGTCGCCTTCGCTTGGCCGTCTGGTCTACCCGGGTCGTCTGCTCGAGGTGAGCCACTCGGTTTGGTTCCATTCGACTGGCACAGCGCCGACTGGAGCGAAGGCGATCTGTGGGTCGTCCGTCTGCACCAGGCACATCATGCGGTTGCCGATAAGCGCCGCGTGGCGGGCTTGGCGGGCGAAGATGTCAAGCAGGCTATGAGCGACATACGGCTCGATCGCGAAAAACTTGTCGTAACCGCTGAGCACCAAGGCGAGGCCGGTGGCCGCTGGCGAGGTGCCGTATTCCATGGAGCCGACATCGCCGAGGCAATCGTTCAACGCGGGCAGATTGTGCCCGTAGTAGGAGGGAAAGTTCAGCGCTGCCGCGATGTCACGATGTAGGTCCTGCTCGGCTGTCCATGCCATCGCGTCGACGTGCACCACGTCATAGCCAAGGGCCACGAGTTGGTCCACGCTCCGGTTCAGGACCCCTGACCGCCAGAAGAGAGTCACGAACGTGCTCATCATCAGGCGGTAGTCAGCCGGATGAGTCAACTCGACCTCGGGGTCAAACGCGGCCATATCAACACAGTAGCCGCCTTGATCGTCCAGCTACTGAAGCTCACGCGATTCTCGGATGATCCGCATCGGCGAGGAACGGGCACAGCCACGGCCAGCGCGCACGGACGGCGGCAGAAGAGTATGCCTCTGGGAGCCGCCGTGTTCCCGGACCGACGTGCTAACCCGTTCGTGTATCAAGGGAACCGAGGCATACCTGAGCGGACTGCACCGAAGTATTGTGTGGACCCGCGAAGCGAAGCGACGGATGACGACCGGCCATGGTGTCGCGTCTTTCCGAACGTGCCCGACGAAGGTGAAAGGCCTGTCCGGTGACCGACTCCAAGGCCAGCCTGGCGGCTGATTCCGCACCGGATGGAGCGTGGTCGGCCAATATCATTAGAGGTGGAACGCAGCACGGTCCGGTAATTGCGGGCACAACGGTGCATGTATCGTTCCAGCCTTCTTCGACCGCGCCCTCTACCGAGTCCGCTGAGCCTGTTCCGTCAGCTGAGTCCTTCGCACATTCGGCGCGGCGCCGCGCCTGGCTGATACCGCTCGCAGCTCTGGGAGTGGATCTACTCATCCTCGGCATCGCGGGCTGCGTGAGGCTCGGATGGGACAAGGCCGATAAGGCAGCCAGCGTAGGCAGTTTCGTTGTGGCAGTCCTAGGTTTGATCTGCTCGATCACAGCCCTGCTCCAGTCCCGTCGAACCCAGTACACGTCGCCGACGGGCGCGGACATGCGCGCCGGCTGGTTCGCAGCCACATCGAGGCATCGGTACTTCGCAGCTCCAACCATCGCCGCGGCACTGATTCTTGGAGTCGGCGCCGCCGGACTATGGCGTTTGTGGCTAACAAGCAATGCATCGGCGAATGATGCAGCGCAGGATCAGTCGTCTGTGGACTTGTCAGTTCCGTTGATCGGCTCATCTACCTCCGCAGCAGAATCGATCAGCCTGCCATCTGAGATCCGTCCAGCGGCGGGCCAAACGGCGTACCGCCTGACATTTCAGCTTGGTCGCAGCTACGACTTAGCTCGTCCGGATGATCAAGATCCCAATCCAGAGGTCGCCGATCTCGAGTACCGCGACGGGAAGTACCTGGCGGTACCTCTAGGCAACGCGACCACGATGTTCAAGCACCTGAGCGGCCCGAAGTCGTTGGATGAGGCAATGAACAGCTGCCCCCGGATGGGATTGGATCAGGATCGGGTCAACAGTTCAGGGCTTGACGTCGATCATATTCTATGCGTCAGAATGGCCGATGGTCGCAGAGCATTGTTGCAGGTGCAAATGATCACGCCTGGCGGCCCGCTGACCGTGTTGGTGGTGGTCGCGTCCGGCTGGCCGCGTCCAGCACTGGAACCCTCGAAGCGGACTGATCCCAAAACGTCGCCGACCGCCAGGCCTTCGACCGGTCCTACCAAGGTGATCAACGTAGCCGCTGGCGAGTTCGTGGACTTTGACTCCTCGCCTGCAAAGACCGTGCCCATATCGGACGGCACCGAGGAGCCGCCATTCGACCTCAAGACGGGGCCGCAAACATTGTATTCCGACGACTCCAGGGTTTGGATTACCACGGATCGCTCACAGTGCCTCAATCAAGCCCGAACTTCAAATCGCGGTTACCAGGAAGTAGTTGATCTTACGCGTCACATAACACCGACTGGGATCGCCACCGCCTGCATGGTAACCACTGACAAGCGCATTATTTTCATGAGCATCAAAACTCTAGGTAGAGATCCTGGTTGGGCCCCGTATCAGATTCAATATGAGCGGGTCGGAAACCTCTGATCTTGTGCAATAGGATGACGGCAGAGTATTGTTATGTCAACGAGCCTGGACCTTGGCTAAGTCTTGCTGTACGACTCGCGAAGCCGAGCACAATGTGGCTTCGCTATTGCCGTTCGACGGCAACCGGAGATTGAGTATCCGTACGACGTGCGATGCGATCTGCACGAAGAACGGTACGTGTGGCGCGCTTGGGCGCCCTCTCATCGGCAAAATAGTGCATCTGATCGTGCCGTTTGACAGCGTCGTGACTGCGTAAGGTGGCGGGCGGCGGGTGCGGCACTGCGCCTGTCCCGAACCTCCATGACTGCACCGCGGTCAACGGCCGCTCAGCGACCCGACCACCGTGGCGGCTGTGGGTCGGTTCGCTCCGGCGCGCATCAGTCGCAGGGCGATCCGCGACGGGTTGATGAATGAATTCTCGCGGACTCGAAGCCGGATCGCGTTTCCGTGCGGTCGAGGTCGTGGCTCGAGTGAGGAGTGCACCGACCAGGCTGCCGATCCACCGCGAACGGCACACTCCGGCCCGTGATCGCCTGTGTGCGAGCGTCTCGGCGATCACGGGCCGCACCGGGGTGTCGGCGGTGTGCGTCGAACCACGGCCGGTCGTCATCGAGGTGGATGCTCCCCGTACGCCGTCGAGGACACCTTGCGGTGTGATCAGCGCTTCGACCAGCTCGTTGCCTCCGTCCGCGAGCGGACCATCTTCGCCAGTCCATGCCGACCGGCCAACCTCGCGTACCCGGCAGACACGCTCGTCCAGATCACGGTAGGTCCCGACGTTTGGCCAGGACGTGGACCGCTGCGCTTTGGACGAACAGCATTGTCAGGTGCCGGAACGTCTCGATTGCCTGCTGCATCTGGACGCGCAGGGCGTCGCGATCTTCGGGTTCGTCAGCGGTCATTCCGCAAGGCTATGAAACGCGGTTCGCGTCCGGCTGACGATGCTGGACACACCATCCGCTTGCACTGTCATCGGCTACTTCCGGGCATCGGGGCTGCGTCGCCCGGCCGGCTCGGCTACTCGGTCACCGAGCAGGCGAGCGCCAGCTGGCGCGGTTGACAAGCACCGCCCGGCGCCGTCACCGCCCGGGACGATCTCCCGGGTGGATCCGGATCCGCAGCCGCGGACCGTCGTACCAGAGCGACACGGGCAGCAGCGCCCCCCGGTGCGCAGCGCCAGCTGCGCGGGCCCGGCGGGGAACGTCGTCGGCGCGCCGCAGAACCGCACGCCGATGCCGGCCGCGGACGCGTCCCGGTCAGCGAACAGGACACGTCCGCGGCGGTCACGACGGTCGCGGCGGGCTGTCCGCGGCGCAAGGGCATCGTGCGTGTGAACAGGTGGTGCCTGAAGTCTGTCAATCTGTTTCGGCGAGGGTTCGGGGTAGTCCGAAACGCGTCAGGACGTTGGCGTTGAAGCAGGTGATGGCGGTGATGTGATCGCCGGCGGTGGTGATGACCAGGAGGCTGTAGGCGCGGTAGACGCTGGCGTGCGGGTCTGCCTGGTACAAGCCGAAGGCGGGCTGGCCGTTGGCGCGGGTGGTTACCACGCGGTAGGTGAGGCCGGGGCGGAAGGTGACGGCGGCGAGGACGCGGCGGGCCGATTCGATGCCGCGGTATTCCAACATGACCGGGGGCATGGAGAGTCTCACGTCGGTGACGAGCAGTTCGATCAGGGCGTCCAGGTCGGCGCGTTCCAGGGCGTCGGTGAGCCGGGCGACGAGCCGGTGTTCGGCGGCGGTGTCGGGTCGGCGCGCAGGCCTGCGGCTGCCACGGATGCTGCCGGTGCTGCGGGAGTCGGCGAGGTGGTTGTCGACGGTGGCGCGGGCGCGTTTGAGGGCGCTTTGAACCGATTCCTGGGTGGCGTCCAGCATCTGGGTTACTTCGGCGGTGTGATACCCCAGGACGTCGCGCAGGACGAGCGCGGCGCGTTGGCGTGGCGGCAGCAGTTGCAGGGCGGTGATGAAGGCCAGAGATATGGCCTCGGTGGTCTCATAGCGCGCCTCCGGTCCGGGGCGCTGGTCGACGATGTGGTCGAGCAGGACGTCGGGGTAGGGCTCCAACCAAGGCGGAGTGTCGCCGGCGCCGATGGGTTCGGGCAGGGCGGCCTCGGGCAGCGGGGGGACGATGCGGGGGCGTCGGCTGTCGGCGCGCAACATGTCCAGGCACCGATTGGTCGCGATCTTGTAGAGCCAGGTGCGCAGCGAGGACCGTTGGCCGAACTCGCCGAGGTTACGCCAGGCGGACACGAGGGTCTCCTGAAGTGCGTCCTCGGCGTCCTGCAGTGACCCGAGGATGCGGTAGCAGTGCACCTGCAGCTCGTGCGAGTGGCTCTGGACCAGGTCGCGGAACGCGTCGTGGTCGCCGGCCCGAGCCCGAGCGATCCGGTCCGCCGTGTCCATCTCCATCGGCATGCCTCCTCGCCTTTCTTCCGTCCGCGGGGCGGTGTTCGGCCCGCCCAACGATAAGGACGCCGCCGGGACCGCGAATTGGGCGATGTCCGCGCGCCCAATTCAGGGCGGGCGGTGGCGTCTACCCGGTTGGAGGCCGTCCCAGCCCGGGACACGCCCCGGATACAGAACAGGACCACAAATCATGGCCAAGTACGTCTTCTCCTTCCGCGTGCCCTCCGACTACCGGCCCAACGGCGGGACGCCGGCCGAGTGGCAGGCCTGGTTCGGCCGGCTGGGCCCGGCCCTGATGGACATCGGCCACGCGGTGACCGACTACGCCTCGCTCGGCGAGGTCGGCGGCAGCGACTCCAGGATGATCGCCTATTCGGTCGTGTCCGCCGAGGACATGGACTCCGCGCTGGCGCTGGCCAAGGACTGCCCGGTGATGCGGGTCGGCGGTGGGGTCGAGGTCGGCCCCGTGATGGAAGTCGCCGGGTCGTGAGCGACACCATGACCGCATCGACGGCGTCGCGGGAGGGGTCGTTCCTTTCGACCGGGCGCGGCAGGATCACGCTGGCGCTGCTGTGCGCGGTGACGTTCCTGGACGTCGTGGACGGCTCGATCGTGAACGTCGCGCTGCCGACCATCCGTACGCATCTGGGCTTTTCGGTGCAGAACCTGCAGTGGGTGGTCAGCGGCTATCTGATCACCTATGGCGGGTTCCTGCTGCTGGGCGGCCGGGCCGGGGACCAGCTGGGCCGGCGGCGGCTGCTGATCGCCGGGACCGCCCTGTTCGCGGCCTCCTCGCTGGCCTGCGGATTGGCCGACAGCCAGGGGCTGCTGGTCGGCGGCCGGCTCGCCCAGGGCTTCGGGGCGGCGATGATGTCCCCGGCCGCGCTGTCCATCCTGACCACCACCTTCCAGGGCTCCGACCGGCACAAGGCGCTGGGCGTGTGGGCCGGGATCAGCGGGCTGGCCGCCGCGGTCGGGGTGTTCTTCGGCGGACTGCTCACCCAGGACTTCGGCTGGCGGTGGGTGTTCTTCGTGAACCTCCCGCTGTGCGCGCTGGTGCTGCTCGGGGCCTTCCAGATGCTGAAGTCCGACCACGGCCGGTCCATGCCGGGCGGTTTCGACGCGGTCGGCGCGGTGCTGGTCACCGCCGGCATGCTGCTGCTGATCTTCACGTTGGTGAAGGCCCCGGACGAGGGATGGGGTGCGGGACGCACCATCGGCGGGCTGGCCGCCTCGGCGGTGCTGATGGCCGCGTTCGTGTTCAATGAGCAGCGGCGCGCCCATCCGCTGGTCCCGATGTCGATCTTCCGGATCAAGGGCCTGGCCGCTGCCGATGTCACCCAGGTGATCGCCTGGGCCGGGTTCTACTCGATGTTCTTCTTCGTCACCCTGTACATGCAGAACGTCCTGGGCTACTCCCAGCTCCGGACCGGGATCTCCTATCTGCCGGTGACCGTCGGCATCGGGTTCGGCTCGACCGTGGCGACGAAGATGTTCGTCCGCACCGGTACCCGTCCGATCATCGTCTCTGGTGCGCTGCTCGCTGCCGGTGGCATCTTGTGGCTCTCCCGCATCCCGGCGGACGGCACCTATCTAGGCAACCTGCTCGCCCCGCTGGTGCTCATGGCGGCCGGGTTGGGGCTGCTGTACGCCGGTGTGCAAACGGCCGCGAACGCGGGCGTGCCGGAGGATCAGGCCGGACTGGCCGCGGCTCTGATCACCGCCTCGTTCCAGCTCGGGTCGGCGCTCGGCCTGGCGGTGTTCAGCGGGATCGCGACCAGCCGCACCAGCGACCTGCTGGCCGCACACACCCCGCCCTCGGAGGCGCTCACCGCCGGATTCCAGCGGGCCCTGCTCGTCGGTGCCCTCTGCCTGGTGGCGGCCGGAGCCATCGCGCTGCGCGCCTCCAACACCCGCGGCGAACCCGCCGCGACACCAGAAATCCAGCAAAACCCGCAACCGTCCTACGGCCCCGCATAACACAGCACAACGAAATCCCGGGATGGCCTTCAGCGCCATCCCGGGATTCTCTCTACCCTCGGGTCAAGACCACGCCGGGCAGAAGGCCGAGAGATAGGGCGGGTCTGCTGTGTTGGCCGACTGGAAGATCTAGGCACGCTGAGCAGTGATGCGTGCAACGCGGTCTCGCGTCTGGTCGCCTCCTCGCTCAGCGTCCGCCGGGTTCCGGTTCCCGGCCGAGATCACCGCCGAGCCGATGACCTATCCCGCCGCGGCCGGAATCCCGGTGATCGTCGAGCCCCCCAGTGTCGAGCACGAGGGCCGCACGTACGACATCGCCCTCCTCGAATCGCTGCGACAAACCCGGGCCGAAACCCTTTCAGCGGCCAGGCAGCTGCGCGAGCCCCCTGTACACATGACCTGAGCACGCATCGACGCCCTCGTAGCGCTCGGCGCCATGCCGGCCCGGACGTTGCCGATCGGCGCGTTTGCGCCGCAGTACGACGATCGCGGCGATGGCGCCGTTGACCACGCCGAAGTACACCGGATACAGCAACAGCTCGGGTTGCAGAGATCCGACCGAGGCCGCGCCCAGCCCGCCCGCGATCCCGGCGAGCAGGAAGCTCGACGCGGTCTCCGAGTCAGGGTCGCGCCACATCTTGGGCAGCATCAGCAGGGCACCGGCCAGGTCGGCCACGACCACGCACACGGTGGCGAGCACCGGCGTCGACAACGCGAGCCAGCCGGCGAGGCCGAGCGCCGCGACGACCAGCAGGGCGAAGTTTCCCAGATCCAGACCGCCCACCCCGCGTGTTGTCGACAGCACGAGGATGACCGTGATACTGACCGCCTGGATGCCGAGCATCAGCAGGCTCCAGCCGCCGCCGTCGGCCGCTTGGGACGCGAACGCGGTCACGCCGAGGATGCTCCAAATGCACCAGGTGCCGCGGTGCGGACGGGTGCTGCCCCGCAAGATGCCACGGATGTAGGGCACGGCGTCCACGCAGGAGATCATCCCGGCGAGGATGCCGAACACCGCACATACGCTCACCCGTCAGTGTCCGTGCTGCGTCGTCTGCGGACGCCGATGAACAGCGACCGCCGTCGGCCGTGATCTCCGGCGGTGCTCGTTGATGATGGCTGTGCGCCGTTCATGTATGCCTCTCCGAACGTCGGTCCTGTGCGCCCATGCTGACCCGGACCGCCCTGCGGCCTCATCGTGGAGCCATACGGAGATTTCGAGCCTCAGCCTCGACCGCGTCACCACCGGGCAGGCGCAAGACCGACCCGGTCGACACGTACAGCGTCGAGGTCGCCGAGGGCGGCCTGTTCGGTGGGGCTAGTCGCTGGCTCCACGCGCCGCCACGGGCGACGGCGGCGGCGCGGCCAGTCCGGACCGCGTACCGCCCCTGACAGGGCCAGGAGCACGGACAGTTCGAAGGCCCGGATCCCGCGGCCGGCTGGACTCGAAATCCAGCACGCCGGTCACCGCCCCGGTGTCCGGGCTGACCAGCACGTTGGACGCGGCGACTCAGCCCTCGTCCTCTTCCTCGTCGTTGAGGTCATGCAGCGCGGGGACCCCCAGCGCGAGTCTCGGCACTGGGAACTGTTCGAGGAGGCCGTACCGTGCTCGAGATTCGGGTGGGACGTCCGGGTCGGGTATTGCGTGCCCTGCGTGCCGTAGCAGGTTGGCCAGGTCGTGGCGGGTGCGCTCGACGGCTCGACCGAGATCGCGCTGCCACCGGCGGTCAGCGTCGGACCATTGTCCGTCGGTCATTGGACCATCAGGGCTGGGCGCCAGCTGGAGCACGCCTCGGCGGCCCAGTTGTGCAGCGCGATTGGTGACACGTCGTCCGGGTCGATTTCAGGTTTGGATGGCACCGCTTCGGCGTTTCGATGGTGGTTGTCACCGGCACGGTAGATCCCGAGGCGGTCAGGGTGTCGGTGACGCTTGCGCGGTGGGCAGCGCCGCTGGTTTCGGTCGTTGCGGATCGTCGGCGTGGGGGCCGAGGTGCTGGTCGAGGGTGTCGAGGAGTTCCCCGACGGCTACGGGTTTGGTGAGGTAGCCGGAGACTCCGGCGGCCTGGAGTTGTTCGATGTGGTGTTGGGTGGCGTCGGCACTGAGCACCACGACGGGGATGTCGTGGGTGGCCGGTTCCTGGCGTAGCAGCGCGAGGAGTTGTTCGCCGGGCATGTCGGGCAGGTGCAGGTCGAGCAGGATCAGGTCGGGGTGGCGTTCGCGGGCCAGGTCGAGGGCGACGCCGGCGAGCATGGCGGGGACCAGGGTTACTGAGGGCCGGCGGGTGAGGATTTCCTGGACGAGGCGGATGTTGTCGGCCAGGTCTTCCACGTAGACGACGGTTTTGGTGGTGGGGTAGTCGTGTCGGGCGAGGTTGTCGGTGTCTTCGGTGTGGTGGCGGTCGGCGCCGGGCGTGGTGGTGGGCAGGTCGATCCAGAAGGTGCTGCCGCTGCCCGGGTGGCTGGACACGTCCAGGTGGCCGCCCATGGCTTCGGCGAGGTGGCGGGATAGAGCCAGGCCCAGGCCGGTACCTTCAAAGCCGGCCTGGGCGGCGTCGAGGCGTTCGAACGGAGTGAACAGCTTGCCGATTGATTCGGCGGCGATACCGCGGCCGGTGTCGGTCACCTCGATCCGCAGCCACCGCTCGGGTCGGTGGTGCACGCCGATGGTCGCGGTTCCACCGGGGTGGTTGTACTTGACCGCGTTGGACATCAGGTTGATCAGCACCTGCCGCAGTCTTTGCCGGTCGGCGGCCACGCACAGGTCGGCCGGCACTGCCGGTGCCGGAGAGAGTTGGACGGCGGCGGTCTCGGCGAGGGGCCTGATCAGATCGAGGACGTCAGCGAACAGCGATCCGACGGGCACCGGTTCCAGAGATACCGGTAGGTTCCCGCTTTCGATGCGGGAGATGTCGAGTACGTCGTTGAGCAGGGTGAGCAGGTGCCGTCCTGCCTTGAGGATCAGTTCGGTCCAGTCGTGCTGCTCGGCGGTGAGCTCGTCGACGCTGAGCAGTTCGCTGAAGCCGAGGACGGCGTTCAGCGGGGTGCGCAGTTCGTGGCTGACGCGGGAGAGAAAGTCGTTCTTGGCTCGGTCAGCTGACCGCAGCGCCTGGTTGGCGTCGTGCAGTTCCTGGGAGCGGCGCAGGATCTCCGCCTGCATCTGCGCGGTCGCCTCCCGCAACTCGGCCGTCTGGATGCGGGCGCGGCTGTCCTGCTCTCGCAGCAGCACGAACTCGGTGACGTCCTGGACCTGATGAATGAGGTAGCGCGCCTGCCCGTCCGGGCCGAGGACCGGGGTGTTGCACGGGCTCCAGTAGCGTGCTTCGAAGCCGCCGCCGGCCGACGCCGGGCGGGCCACGTCGTACTTCTGGACCGCCATCGTGTCCGGCACCCGCCGGTGCAACGCCCGCTGCAGCGAGGCCCTCAGGTTGGCGACGCCGGTCGCCTCCGGATCGTCTGGATTGTCGGGGAACACGTCGAAGATGTCCCGCCCGAGGATCTCCTCCCGGATCGTCATCGTCGCGGCCAGGTAGGCGTCGCTGACCGCCACGATCCGCAACCCGGAATCCAAGACCAGGTAAAGACCGGGGGCCGACTCGAACAACGCCCGGAAGTCGACAGAGTCCCCGACGCCGCCGCCTTTCACGGAGCCATCAGATGCGGTCATACCGGACACCTTTCGAGGGCTCGACGCGGAACCGGGTTCGTCGGCAGACTCCCCGATGGCACGCGGGGCGATGGCTCCTAGGCGCTCTCGCGACCGGGCGGCCGGGGTGATCTCCCATGGTCCGCGGGGGCCGTGGCCGACGCCGACGCAATAGGGCTGCCGGCGCCGGAGCTGGTCGCCGCCCGATCGATCAGCTCCTTGACCCCTGACTGTAAGTCAGCGGCAGCGATCGGCTTCGCCAGATAGCCGTCTGCGCCGGCCGCGTGCGCGGCGGCGACATCGGACTCGAACGTCCATCCCGACACCACCAGCACCGGGATTCTCGCTGTGGCCGGGTTCGCGCGGATCGCCCGGCACACATCCAGCCCGGTCATCGACCCGGCGAGCGAGAGGTCCAGCAGCACCAGATCCGGCAGCCGCCGTGCCACGATGTCCAGCGCGGCCGCCCCCTCGCCGGTCATCAGCACCCGGTGCCCATCGCGGCGCAGCACCGTCTCGGTGAGTACCGCGTTGATCGGGTCATCCTCCACAACCAAGACCACGCCCACCGCACTCGCCCCCGTCTCCCCAGTGCCCGCGACCGTACGTGCCGACGGCCGGCGAACGTCCTAACCGCAACGTAGACCCCGACAAAGCACGAGGTCACGGGCTTGGATACATCCGCCGACGCGGATCCCGAGCCTCGATCACCCGTGGAAGCCGTGTGAGCAAGCGCTGTTTGCGGGAGGAGCGGGCTCTCCCGGAACAGGGGCCCGTCAGGCTGGGGTGAGGACGATGCGACCGTTGACGGTCCGGTTCTCCATCCGCTCGTGCGCGATGGCAGCCTCGGCGAACGGGAGCACGTCGACCTCGGTGTCGCCCAGCCCCGCGGCAACCGCCTTCAGCGCCGCTTCGAGTGCGGGCCGAACCAGTTGCGGGTGCGTCGGCAGGTAGGCGCCGGCGTTGAAGCCGGACACGGTGATGCTTCCCAGCCAGAGCCGGTTGCTGCCGATCTGATGAGTCCAGTCGCCGCCGGCGTTTCCCACCACCAGCAGGCGCCCGCCGGCAGCCAGCAGGTCCAGGCTCTGGGTGCGAACCTCGCCACCCACCGGGTCGACGATGACGTCGAACTTCTCACCGCCGAGGGCGTCCCGCAGCTCGGCCGAGTCGACGATCTTGTCGTACGGCAGCTTGGTCGTCGAGGCGGCGTTGAGCTTGCTCGACCGCACCGACCCCACGACCCGAGACGCTCCGAGTTGCCGTGCCATCCCGGGGAACGCCGCGGAGAAGCCACCGAGGGCGCCGTGCACGAGGACGCTCTCGCCCTCGGTGAGGTGGGCGACTCGGGTGAGGGCGATGTGAGCCATCGCCGCGTTCGGCACGATCGAGACGGCGAGCGCGGGATCGAGGTCGTAGCCCTCGGTCGACACGACCAGGGGCGCCAGAGCGAGGTAAACCGACGCGTAGCCGCCGGTGCCCCCGCTGCCCGACATCGAGACGACCTTCTCGCCGACTCTGAACCCGGTCACGCCGTCGCCCAGCTCGCGGACGGTCCCGGCGACCTCGAGGCCGGGAATGAACGGCGGCTGCGGCATTCCGGGCCGGTCGGAGAACACCCCCTGCCGGAAGAACACGTCGACGAGGCCGACCGCGGCGTGGGTGACGTCGATCGTCAGCTGGCCCGGGCCGGGTGTCGGATCCGGCAGGTCGGCGAGCGCGAGCGAGGCCGGGTCTCCGAACCCGATGACCTGAACTGCCTTCATGAGGGCTTCTCCTTCGAACGTGGAGCGCGTTAACGCACTCCGTGATGCGCTAACGGACCGTAGCACGCGGCGGCAGTTAACGCATCGTCGAGTGCGCTAAAGTTGCCGGATGCGCCAGCGGGCTCGATCGACCGATGACAAGGCACAACGCTCCGAGGAGCTCTTGGCAGCCGCGGAGGCGATCGCCCTGGAACGCGGCGGTGTTCGGTTCGTCACGCTCGCGCCGGTCACCGCACGGGCCGGCCTGCACCGCACCGGCGTACGGCGCTACTACGCCAGCAAGGAGGAACTGCTCCTCGAACTGGCCGAACGGGGGTGGCGCGAGTGGAGCGCCGCGATCAATCAGATGCTCGGTGATCGCGAAGATCTGCAGCCGCGGGACGTCGCGGCGGTGTTGGCCGACACCATTGCGTCACTGCCGGTGTTCTGCGACCTGCTGACGCACGTGACCTTGAGCCTGGAAGGCGATGTCGACATCGAACGAGCCCGGCAGTACAAGACCAACTCGTTCGCCGCCTATGACGAGATCGTGAGCGCGCTGGAGAACGCGAGCAGCATGGCAATCGAGCAGATCCAGGCCCTGGTGGCCGCCGCGCTCGCGTTCGCCGCGAGCTTCTGGCAGGTATCACACCCCACACCGACGCTTGCCGCGCTCTACGAACAGGTGCCGAGATGGGGCCACGTCGCCCTCGACTTCCACCCCCGGCTCCGCCAGCTTCTCCAGGCGACAGCCACCGGGCTCGCCGAACCGGTACCCACCAGGTGAAAGTGACGTCCGCGTCTGGGCCAGCCACTGTTCCTACCGTTGTGGCCGCCGGCCCCCGCCCTCCAGCGTCGGCGGCCTTCCAGCGTGCCAGCCACGCGAGCGGGCCTCTTCATCCGGAGTAGATGAGCCGATCGGCCGTCCGCGGATGCCGGGTCATCCCGTGCAGATGAGTCGATCGAGCCTCCGCGGATGCCAGGTTGAGGGGAAACCACCGACTCAGGGGGATTCGTGGTCGAGGATCAGCATTACGACGTCATCGTGATCGGCACCGGGGCCGGCGGGGGCACGCTCGCGTACCGGCTGGCCGGCACGGGCAAGAGTGTCCTGGTGCTCGAGCGTGGGGACTATCTGCCCCGTGAGCGGGACAACTGGGACTCCACCGCCGTCTTCGTCAGGGGCAAGTATCGGGCGCCGGAGTTCTGGCTGGACAAACACGGCCACGAGTTCCCGCCGGAGGTCAACTACTACGTCGGCGGCAACACCAAGTTCTACGGCGCCGCGCTGTTCCGGCTGCGGCCGCAGGACTTCGGCGAGCTGCGCCACCACGGCGGCCTCTCCCCGGCCTGGCCGATCCGGTACGAGGATCTGGAGCCGTACTACACCCAGGCCGAGCATCTCTACCGGGTGCACGGCCGGCACGGCGAGGATCCGACCGAGGGACCGGCCGGCAGCGACTACGCCTTCCCGCCGGTGCGGCACGAGGCGCGCATCCAGCAGCTCAGCGACGACCTGGAGAAGCAGGGCCTGCACCCGTTCCACCTGCCGATCGGGGTGAACCTCACCCAGGACGAGCAGGGCGGCGCCCAGCACGGCAGCGCCTGCATCCGGTGCGATCGGGTCGACGGCTTCCCCTGCCTGCTCGGCGCCAAATCGGACGCTCAGGTCATCTGCGTCGAGCCCGCTCTGACCCACCCGAACGTGCAACTGCTCACCAACGCGTACGCCGAGCGTCTGGAGACCGATCCGACCGGCCGGACGGTGACCGCGGTCGTCACCAAGCTCGGCGACGGCACGACCACCCGGCTGAGCGCGGACATCGTCGTGGTCGCGTGCGGCGCGGTCAACTCGGCCGCGCTGCTGCTGCGCTCGGCCGGCGACCGGCACCCGGACGGCCTGGCCAACAGCTCCGGCGTGGTGGGCCGGTACTACATGCGGCACAACAACCTGGCCCTGATGGCGGTGTCGAAGGAGCCGAACCCGACTCGCTTCCAGAAGACGCTGGCCCTGCACGATTGGTATCTGGGCGCCGAGGACTGGGAGTACCCGCTCGGCGGCATCCAGATGCTCGGCAAATCGGACGCCGAACAGATCAAGGCGAACGCGCCGCGGTTGGCCGGCAAGCTCTCCCCCGAGATGCCGTTCGAGGTGCTCGCGCACCACGCCGTGGACTTCTGGCTGTGCGGGGAGGACCTTCCGCTGCAAGACAACCGGGTCACCGTCGACCGGGACGGCCGCATCACCCTGGCACTGGACGAGGACAACAACATGGAGGGGCTCAAGCGGCTGCGGCACAAGCTGGAGGGCATGCTCGGCCACCTCGGCATGCATGAGCACCGCCTGCTCGACCACAGCATCTACCTGCACAAGGGGATGCCGATCGGGGCGACCGCACACCAGGCCGGCACGGTTCGCTTCGGCGCCGACCCGGCGACCTCCGCGCTGGATCCCCTGTGCAAGGCGCACGACCTGGACAACCTGTACGTGGTCGACACGAGCTTCTTCCCGAGCATCGGCGCCGTGAACCCGTCACTGACCGCCATCGCCAACGCGCTGCGGGTCGGCGACCACCTCGCCGAGCGGCTCGGCTGACGGCGCTCAGCCCCGGGTACCAACCGTGGCCTCGCGGGACGTGGTGGGATCCTCGCCCACCCGTTCCCGCTGGTCCAGGACGAAGAGCAGGGTGAGCGCCGGACCCACGGTGAGCACCGCCAGCAGCGAGCAGACGAGCACCCATCGCAGCGTCGCCGGGGCGCCCGCCGCCTCGCTGATCGTCACCGAGAACGGCAGCAGGTACGGATACTGCGCGACCCCCCAGGCCGCGACCAGGGCGGCGACCCCGGCCGCGGCCACCAGCCGCAGTCCGCGCGTCACCCCGCGCACGGCGAGCCAGAAGGACACCGCCAGCGCCAGCACACCGAGAACGAGCAACGGCCAGCTGCGGCCGATCACCCGGTCGAACATCGTCCGCTGGCCGGCCAGCAGCGCGCCGAGGGCGGCCCCGCCGGCGATCAACCCGGCCACGCCGGCCACCAGCGCGCGGGTGCGGAAGTAGCCCTGCAGGTCCGGCGCGCCGCGCCGGCGAGCCTCGGCGATCAGGTAGACGGCCGACAGGAACGCGCCGGTCAGCAGCACCAGCAGGCCGGTGGCCAGCGAGATCGGGTTGAACCAGCTGGTCAGCTCGTTGCCGGCGGCGTTGCCCTCGGGCACCCGGCCGGCCAGCAACCCGCCGAGCGCGGCGCCCAGGAAGAACGGGGTGAGCACCGATCCGACGCCGAACAGGTAGCCGGCCACGTGCCGGGCGCCGGCCCGGGCGGCGTCCTTGCGCATGGCGAAGCTCGCCGCCCGCAGGACGATGCCGAGCAGGGCCAGTGCCAGCGGGACGAACAGCGTCGTGGTGATCGACGCGAACGCCGGCCCGAACGCGGTCCAGCACAGGATCAGCAGGAAGATCAGCCACACGTGGTTGGCCTCCCAGACCGGGGTGACCGCGGCGTCGATGAGCTCGCGCGGCCGTCGTCCGCGGTCCCGGCCGCCGGCCGTGAGATCCCAGAACCCGGCGCCGTAGTCGGCGACCCCGGTGCAGGCGTACACGATGATCACGAGCAGCAGCACTCCGGCCACGGCCTCGGCGGCGGTCATGAGGTGATCTCCTCGGCGGCGGCCGGCGGCGGCGACATGGCCGGCCGCGGTCCGTAGGGCGCGGTCTCGTCGAGCGGTTCGTCCAGTCGGCGCCAGCGCCGCGACATGGCCCGCAGAACCAGGACCGTCCCGGTGCCCAGCAGGAGATAGAGCAGCAAGACGACGGTGAAGGTGACCCAGAGACCGCCGGTCGCGGTGCTGGTGACCGCGTCGGAGGTCCGCAGGACGTTGTAGACGATCCACGGCTGCCGGCCGACCTCGGTGACGATCCAGCCCGCCTCGACCGCCACGTACGTCAGGAAGCCGGCCGCGGCGGCGGCGAGCAGGAAGAGCCGCCCGGAGGGCACCTCCCGGCGTCGCCAGTAGGCGATGGCGAACCAGATGACCAGCAGGAGCAGCAGGCTGGCGATGCCGACCATGACGTCGAAGGCCCAGTGCACGATGGTCACGTTGGACGGGTGGTTCTGCACCGGGATGTCGGCGAGCCCCTGGACGTCGGTCTCCTTGGTGCCGCCCGCGAGGTACGAGTCGAGGCCCGGAATGCTGATCCCGCCGTGCACGGTGTTGGTCGCGCTGTCGTACCGGCCGAAGAGGATCTCGGGCTGATCGACGCCGGACTGGGTGACCACCTCCATCGCGGCGAACTTGGCCGGCTGGTCCTGGAAGACCGCACGGGCCGCCGTGTCGCCGACGGCGAACTGCACCGGCGTGAGCACGGCCGCGATCGTGAACGGGATCAGGAAGCCCAGCCGGTGGTAACGATCCCGCCGGCCGCGCAGCCAGCCGACGGCGTAGATCGACGCCACCGTGAAGCCGGCCGCCATGTACGCCGCCACGATGAAGTGGCTCAACTCGTACGGAAGAGCCTTGTTGAAAATGACGCTCAGCGGGTCCACGTTCTCGGGCCGGCCGTCCGCCCCCAGGGTGAAACCCCCGGGGGCGTTCATCCAGGCGTTCGCCGAGATGATCGAGACCGTGCCGAGCAGCGCGATGAACGGGATCGGCAGGCCGAGCCAGAAATGCGTCCCCGGCCGCAGCCGCCGCCACCCGTAGATGTAGATCGCGACGAAGACGGCTTCGAGGAAGAACGCGATGCCCTCGATCGCGAACGGAATGCCGAAAACGTCGCCGAACCGGCCGGTCAGCCCCGGCCAGAGCAGGCCCATCTCGAACGAGAGCACCGTGCCGGACGCCGCGCCCACCGCGAAGAGCAGAGCGGCCGCATGGGACCAGCGACGGGCCAGCTTGAGCGCCGCGGTGTCGTTGTTCTTGAGGCCCTTGTAGTTCGCGATGAGCATCAGCGCGGGCAGGGCCACACCCATCGGGACCAGGACGATGTGGAACATCAACGTGAACGCCATCTGTTCACGCGCGGGAAGCAGCTGCGCCGGCGCGGCGAGGGTTAGGTCGCTGATCATCGAGCGTCCTGGGCACGTTTCACCGACTCACCGTCCATGGTGGTGACCGGACGGCCATCATTCCGGGGGGATGAATCCCCGCGGACCGGAGCCGGATCCATTCATCCCACCCGGATGAGGCATCGCGGTCCCGCGACGGGCGACGCTGGCGCCAACAGCCCCGGACTGTGGCGGAGCGCCGCGGGAAGGACACCTCATGTCCGGCACCGAGCAGCCGGTGGGACAGGACCAGCACCGGCGAACCGAGGTCGTCATCGTGGGCGGTGGATTCGCCGGGATCGCCTGCGCGAAACGGCTGTCCACCGAGCCTCGTACGCATGTGACGCTGCTCGACCGCACCGGCTACCACCAGTTCCAGCCGCTCCTCTACCAGGTCGCGACCGCCGAGCTGGCCGCGTCGGACATCCGCTTCGATCTGTCGTCGATGTTCCACCGGCACGCCCATATCGACGTGCGGACCGCGGAAGTCGTCTCGGTCGACCCCGGGGCCGGGATGGTCAGCCTCGCCGACGGCACCTCGCTCGCGGCGGACACGCTGGTTCTCGGCGTCGGCGCCCAGCCCAACTTCTTCCGCACGCCGGGGGCCGACCAGCACGCCGTTCCGCTGTACAGCCTCGACGACGCCGACCGCGTACGCCGCCGGCTGCTGGATCTCTTCCGGGACGCCGCCGAGAAGCCCGAGCGGGCCGAGGACGGCACGCTGACCTTCGTGATCGTCGGGGCGGGCCCCACCGGGGTGGAGACCGCGGGCGCCGTCGCGGAGCTGGTCCACAACGTGATGCCGCACGTCTATCCGCACCTCGCCACGGCCGGCGCCCGGGTCATCCTGGTCGATCTCGGGCATACCGTCCTCGGCGCCTTCTCCGACGAGGCCCACACGTACGCGGTGAAGCAGTTGCAACGCCGCGGGGTCGAGCTGCGCCTCGGCGTCTCGGTGACCGGAGTCGAGGAGGACCGGCTCACTCTCGGCGACGGAACGACGATCAAGACCCACCTCGTGGTGTGGGGCGGCGGCGAGATGGCCGCGCCGCTCGCCTTCCGCTCGGGTCTCGGCCAGGGCCGCGGCGGGCGCATCGACGTCCGGCCCGACCTGACCGTGGAGGGATTCCCGAGGGTGTACGCGCTGGGCGACGTCGCGAACATCCCCGGCCCCGACGGCGAGGCGCTGCCACAACTGGGCAGCGTCGCCCAGCAGGCGGGCCACTGGGCGGGCGGCAACATCATCGCCGGCCTGGAGGGCGGCGGCCGGCAGCCGTTCCACTACAACGACAAGGGAATCATGGCGATGATCGGCCGCAAGGCGGCGGTCGCCGAGTTCGGCGCGCACCGGCACGAGCTGAACGGGCGCTTCGCGTTCGCGGCCTGGCTCGGGGTTCACGCGCAGCTCCTGGCCAACACCGGCGCGGAGGTGAAGGCGTTCCTCGCCTGGGCCGAGGACTTCTACGTACGGCCGGCGCACCGCTCGGCCGCGCTGCTCGACCCGGGGAACGCCGACAAACCCCGCATCGACTGGAACAGTGCTGAGTGAGGAGTAGTCCCGTGTCCCAGAATCCCGCGGACGTCCTGGTCATTTTCGGCATCACCGGCGACCTGGCCAAGGTGATGACCTTTCGTTCGCTCTACCGGCTGGAGGCGCGCGGGCTGCTCTCCTGCCCGATCGTCGGGGTGGCCGTCGACGACTGGAGCCACGACGACCTCGTCCAGCACGCACGCGCGGCGATCGAAGGGACCGGCGAGAAGATCGACGACAGCGTCTTCCATCGCCTCACCGGGCGGATGAGCTACCTGAGCGGCGACTTCGGCGACGCGTCCACCTACCGGAGGGTGGCCGACGCCATCCCGGACGCCGCCACCCCGATCTTCTACCTCGAGATACCGCCGTTCCTGTTCGGCCCGGTCACCCAGGGCCTTGCGGACGCCGGATTGATCCGGAACGGCCGGGTGGTCGTGGAAAAGCCGTTCGGCCACGACCTCGAGTCGGCCCGGGAACTCGCCGCGGAGCTGCACCAACACCTCGACGAGTCACAGCTTTACCGGATCGATCACTTCCTCGGCAAGATGGGCATCGACGAACTGCTGTATCTCCGGTTCGCGAACGCCATGCTCGAGCCGATCTGGAACCGCAACTACGTCGAGTCGGTCCAGATCACCATGGCGGAGAACTTCGGGGTCGCCGACCGCGGACACTTCTACGACGCGGTCGGTGCCCTGCGCGACGTCGTGGTCAATCACCTCATGCAGGTCGTCTCGGCGGGGGCGATGGAGGCGCCCGCCGGCCGCGACCCCGAAACGATCAAGAACGCCCAGGTTGCCCTCTGGCGTGCCACCGACGAAGCCGACCCCGCGCAGTACGTGCGAGGTCAGTACGACGGATACCTCGACGTGCCGGGCGTGGCGGCCGGCTCGACCACCGAGACGTATGCCGCCTTGCGCCTCGACATCGACAACTGGCGCTGGTCGGGCGTGCCGTTCTACATCCGGACCGGCAAGCTCCTGCCGGCCACCCAGACCGAGTTCCGCCTCGTGTTCAAGCGGCCGCCGCGACTCGGCCTGCAGGTTCCCGGCGCCCGCCGGCCCGGGCGGAACGACCTGGTCGTCAAGCTCGACCCGTCGACCGGAATCCGCCTGCACCTCGACGCCCACCGATCGGGCACGCGCGGCCCGGAGGCCATCACCCTCGACATGGAGTTCGCCGAGGAGGGTGGCGAGGGCCCGACCCCGTACGAGGTGCTGCTGCAGGCTGCGATGGCCGGCAACAGCTTGCGGTTCACCCGGCAGGACGGTGTCGAGGAGACCTGGCGAATCATGCAGCCACTGCTCACCTCTCCGCCCCCGGTCGCCCGGTACAAGCCGGGCACGTGGGGACCGGAATCCGCGGACGCGCTGGTACCCGGATCCGGCGGCTGGCGTGACCCGTGGATCACGCCATGAGCACGGCCGGTCCCGGTGGGCGGCAGGGTCTCTCCGCCCGCACGTGAGCAAGTCACCGGATCACCGCGAAGGAGTTGCCGATGACTCGAGAGTCGGCACCCGCCGACGCCGGGCCGCCGGCCGCGGCCGAGCAGCCGACGCCGCGGCAATACCTGTGGATCCTGGTCGTCGCAGCGCTGCTGGGGATCCCGGTCGCCTTCGCCGCGGCCGCCTTCATGAGCCTCACGCACGTCGTGACGACCCTGGTCTGGACCACGATCCCCGAGCACGCGGCGTGGAGCGGCGGCCCACCTTGGTGGTACGTGGTGCTGATGCCGGTCGTGGCCGGCCTGGTGGTCGCGATCGCCCTGCGGCTACCGGGACACGCGGGGGAACCGGCGGTCGCCGGGATCGGTCTGGCCCCGCTACGGCCGGTGGAGCTGCTCAGCGCCCTGCTCGCCGCGCTCGCCGCCCTCGGGCTGGGACTGGTGCTCGGCCCGGAAGCGCCGCTGACCGCTCTGGGGCTGAGCGCCGGGCTGGTCGCCACCCGGGCGCTGCGACCGTCCACCCCGGGCGCGAACATGCTGGTCATCGCGGGGGCGTTCGCGGCGATCAGCACGGTGTTCGACGGTCCGCTGCCGTCGGCGCTGCTGCTGTTCGAGCTGGTGGCGCGCAGTGGCGCGGTCCCGGCCGCCGTTCTGGGCCAGGCGCTGCTGCCAGGCCTGCTGGCCTCGGGCACCGCGGCTCTGGTCTTCACCGGCATCGACCACTGGCCGGGCGTCACCGAGGTGGCTCTGCAACTGCCCGCCTTACCCAACTATCCGACCGTACGTCTGCCCGACGTGGCCTGGTGCCTGCTGGTGGCGGTGGTCGCCGCCGTGGTGGCCGCCGGCGCCCGCGGGATCGCGGTGGGCATCGCCGCCCGTACCGCCAAGCTCCCGCGCGTTGTCGTGCTGTGCTGCGCCGGCGCGCTGGTCGGCGGGCTGGCGATCGGCTTCCGGGCGGCGACCGGACAATCGGTCGACCTCGTGCTGTTCTCGGGTGAGGACTCGCTCCCGCAGGTCCTCGGCGCGACTTCGGCCGGCGTCCTGGCGCTGCTGATCCTGATGAAGGGCGCCGCATACGCCCTGTCGCTGGGCGCTGCCTTCCGCGGCGGACCGACCTTCCCCGCCGTGACGCTCGGGGTCGCCGTCGGGGTGCTCGCCGCCCTGGTGCTGCCCGGGCTCGACCTCACCCCGGCCGTGGTCGCCGGCCTCGCCGCGGCTGCCGCCGCCGCGCTCCGCCTGCCGTTCTTCGGAGCGCTGCTGGCGGCGCTGCTGGCGGGCTCGGTGGCCGCCGAGACGATCCCGATCGCGGTCATCGCCGCGGTCGTCGGCTGGCTGGTGGCCACCGTCCTGCACCAACGCGAGACCCGACGGGAAAGCCAAGCCGCGTCCGCCGGCCGATGAGTCATGGCGAGCACGAAGGCGAGCCAGAACAGCATGACGTTGGGGATGCCGGCCGAACAGGACCGCCGGCAGGCCGGGCGATCAGCGTCGCCATACCAGCTGCTTCGCCCTCAGCGCGGGCGGCGGCAGATCACTGACCAGTTCCTCGATGTCGAGATCTTCATCGATCGCAGAACGGCCGGGCGAGTTCGAGGTCGGCGTCGACTCGGCGCAATAGGTCGAAGCCCCAGGTGTTGATGCCGTGCTGGTCGACCTGGTTGTCGATGCGAGCGGCGAGGTCGTGAAGCGAGCGGGCGAGCCGGGCGTACTCGAGGTGGGTGAGGTCGAGTCGCGGTGTGCCATAGGCGTTCAGGAAGCGCACGGGGTCGGGCCCGCACAAGCCGGTGAACACGTCGTGCTCGCGCGGTGCCAGCCTCGTGCCACCCCAGTCGAGCAGTGCCACGACGCGACCGTCGCGGTCGACGAGGACGTTGTGCGGGAACAGGTCGTGGTGACACACGACGTGCGGAACGTCGATCGCACGTGCCCTTTCGATCACCGCTTCGAGCCGGTCGACGTTGGCCATGACCTCGTCGCGGCGGTCGGCGATCCACGGGTGGTCGCGCCGGTCGCGCAGCACCTCGACGCACCATTCGTCCATGTCGGTGCGGGGCAGCAGGAGGCCGGCGATCCCGTGCACGGCGCGCATCGCCCCGGCGATCGCGTCGGCGTCGTCCCAGGTCGCCTGGCGGCCATCGACGAATGGGAACAGCGCATAGCGTCGGCCAAGATGCGCGGAGGTGTACGAGCCGTCGAGAGTTCGCTGCGCCGCAGGAACGGGGATGCCCCGGGCAGCCAGCTCAGCGGTCAGCGCCAGGGCGGCATCGCTGTCTGGCTGCTGACGCCAGAGTTTCACGAACCAGCGCCCGTCGGTGAAAGCATCCGCTTCGAACCCGCCCGGATGCGGCCGCAGCTCGCCAACCTCGACACCGAACGCATCGCGGACCTGAGCCGCGGCCGGCGGGGGCACCACGCTCCACATCACCCCAGGACGCTACTCGTCGCCGAGCAACGCGTCCCGGGCCATCTCGCACCGGCGTTGCTGGTCCAGGCCCACGCTGCCAGTCGCTACGCCGGCTTGGCGGCCTTGGCGCCGCCCCAGAGGGCGCCGGGGTTGGCGCGGCGCGGGTAGAGCTCGAGCATCCGGTCGTACAGCTCCTCCGCGGTCCGGGAGTCGTCCGCGGCGGCGGTGAAGCTGCGCAGGTAGGCGGCGGTCTCGGCGAGGATTTTCGGGTCGTCGGCCGCGTCCGGCTTCTTGTGGCCCGCGACGACCGCTACCGGGTCGAGCGCGGCGAGCCGCTCGGTGGCCTGCGCCCACTGCTCGCGCGTCTCCCGCGTCGTTTCGGCCGTGTACTGGTGCGTGTCGTTGTAGACGACGTCGCCGGCGACGATCAGGCGCAGGTCGGGAACCCACAGCGAGGTGGAGTCGGCGGTGTCGGTGAACCCGGTCTCGATCACCTGCAGCTGGTGGCCCTCGAGCTCGAACTGGTGGCCGTCGACCGGCTCCGGGAAGACGATTTCCGGGATCTGGCCGGGGAACAGCTTTCCCCAGAATCCGTCGCGCCACTGGGGCTCACCCTGGGTGTGCGCTCGCGCCACGGATCCGGCTGCGGCGATCGCCTTCGCGTCCGGGAACGCCGCCAGGAGTTGACCGATGCCGAAGAAGTGGTCACCGTGGCCGTGGGTGATGAAGACGTAGGTCAGGTTGCGGCCGAACGACTTCACCCAGTCCACCAGTTCGGCGTTCTGGTCGATCGACGTGTACGTGTCGACCAGAACCGCATCGTGTTCGCCGTAGATGAGGGTGGCGCTGTTGGCGACCCACTGCAGATCCTGCGGCCCGTGCGGCAGGTCGCGGGTGACGCCCTGCCGGGTTGCGGTGTGCACGGCGTACGCGAGATTGGTGTTGTTGGTCATCGGTATCTCCTGGGATGTGTCGCCGGGTCAGGCGCCACTGACGGTGAGCGTGTCCCGCAGGACATCGGCGAGGCGGGTGCCGGCCAGCTCACGACGGATCGCGTCGTCGACGCGGGCATAAACGGGTGTGAGTGCCGGGCGGATACCGCGGGCGACCGGGCAGGACTCGCTGGGTTCGTTGCGGTGCAGCGCGAACGCCGCTTCCGCACCGAGTGCCTCGTTGATGTCCCACAGGCTGATGTCTTCCGGAGCCCTGGCCAGACGCCAGCCGGCGCCCGGGCCGCGCTGCGTCTCGATCAGCCCGGACTTGGCCATCTCGCTCATCAGCCGCCGGATCACCACCGGGTTGGTCGCCACGCTCTTCGCGATCTGCTCGGAGGTGGCGAACTTGCCGCCCAGGCGCTCGTTGAGAGCCATCCACGCGAGGGCGTGGGTGGCGATCGTCAGCTTGCTGTTGGCACTCACGGGAGAACTGTAACCAAATCAGTTACATTTGCCAAGCGCGGGCCTCACGCAGCAAGGCGGCAAACCCGGATCTCCGGTTCTGCCGCCTTGGCGATGCGGTGTTGTTCGGTTGTCAGCAGTGACGCAGCTGGCAGATCACCGCGTCGGATCGATCGGCCTGTTCCTGGCCGTGCTGCGCCACGCCGGCCAGGATCGCCAGGACCGGCACCACCACGGCGACGGCAGCGATTCGCTTGAGTATGGGAGCTCCCTTGGGGAAGGTCGGCACCACCGTTGGTGCCTGCCGGCGACCCTCATCGCGGCCCGCCATCGGCGCCGAGGCCACCGCAGTTCGCTCCGGCTGCGGATTCAACTCTGCTCGCATAGCCGGGAATCCGCGCCCGAGCCCGCATTGAGCGTGACGGTCGATCGCAAGCGCGGTGGACCCTCGGAGCCATGAGCGGGCAGGGTTTTCCATCGGGTGTCACGAGGAGCTGATGGACACCGACAACATGGAGGGCGTCTGCCCGGCGGCGGTCGAGTTCATCAACATGATGACCGAGACCGGCAGCCTGCCGACGGCCGCGGAGATCCTCCGGTACGTCGAGTCGACCGGCCCGACCTGGGCGACGCTGGTCGCCCGGCGCCAGGGACCCGGGTCGCCGGCCCGCCGGCCGGCCGGTCTGCCGGGTTCACCGCGAGGCGCTTCGGTACATGCACCGGGCGCTTCGCTGAGCCGGCGATAGAATCGGCGGTCATGGAGGCCCGGCTACCTCCCCGGTGGACGACGACCGACGCGTTCGAGGAACCCGCTTCGCCCGACCCGCTCACGCGCCTCGACGCGGTCGTCCGGGAGCGCGGGATCGAGGCGCGCCGGTGGCGGTCCACGACCGGCGGGCGCGCCTTGCTGATTCCCCCGGGCGGTCCGCTGCCGGTCACTGGACCGGCCGGGCTGCTGTTCGTCGACCCGGCCACCGCCGAATCCCTGGGCCCCCTGCTCGCCGCGGTCGGGGAGCCACGAGTGCGGATAGCGATGCCCGAGGACGCCGGCATCGAAGGCCTCGCCGCCGAGGCGGAGCAAATCACGCTGGCGGCCGGCACGTGGCGGCTGTATCGCCCGGTGCCCGCGGAGGGCCCGTGGTCCGAGCCGGGGCCGGAGGCAGCCGCCGACGCGCCGAGCCCCCGCGAGCGCTGGTTCGGCAGCCGCCACGGCGGGCCGGCCTAATCGACCTGCAGCCGCCAGATGCCCCGCCCGTACGTCGCCGCGGTCAGCGTGTGGTCGCGCTCGTGGTACACCAGGTCGACGACCATCACGTTGGGCAGGTTCCCGGTCAGGTTCGACCAGCCGGTGTCCTCGTCGTCAGTGACGAAGACGCCCGCGTCACCGCAGACGTAGACACGCCCCGGCCGGTCGGCCGGCAGCGCGATCGAATGCACCGGCGCGTCCGGCAGATTGCCCCGGTCCACGTCGGTCCACGTCTCCCCGCCGTCGATCGAGCGGAAGACATGCCGGCTGCCGAAATTGGCGACGGTTGCGTAGACGATCTCCGCGTTGTCGGCCCGGCTCTGCAGACGGGTGATGAGGAACCCGGGCAGCACCGTGCTGGCCAGGTTGCCGCTCCAGGTCTCCCCCCGGTCGACGCTGCGGAAGAACCCACCGTTCTCGGTACCCACGTAGATGCGGTTGCGGTCGGCGCGGGCCACCTCGACGGCAGTGATGTCGCTGCCGTCGAGCGGCGCGGAGACCGCTTGCCACGTGTCGCCGTCGTCGTCGGTGCGCCAGACCCGCCGCGAGCCGGTGAACAGCGTGCCGCGGTGCCGGCCGTCCAGGGACAGGAAGACCATCCACATCTTGAACTGCTGCTCCGGCGGCGAGACATCCTTCCAGCGCTGCCCGGCCGGGTCGCCGCCGCGGAAGCGGAAGACGACCATCCCCTGGCAGGAGCTGAAGAGGCGGCCCGCGTCCTGCGTGTCGATGACCACCCAGCCACCGTCCCCGCCGGGCGGGATCGGAAAGTAGGTGTCCGGTTTGCCGTCGACGGTCACCGCGGTGCCGTTGTCCTGCGCGCCACCCGCGATGAAGTTACCGTCGGTCTGCGCCACCTCCAGGTCGTAGAACATGTTGGTGGCCAGCCCGCTGCTGCGGTTCTGCCAGGTGCTACCGGAGTCCCCGCTGCGATCCATGCCACCGTCGTTGAAGTCGTAGACCACACCCGGCCGGCTCGCCGGCATCAGCAGGGCGTGGTGGTCGGCGTGGGCGTACGTGGGGGTGCCTCGTTTGTCGTTCCAGCGGGTCACCTGCTCCCAGTGCCCGCCGCCGTCCCGGGTGCGATGCAGGTCGACGCCGCCGCACAGCACCAGGTTCGGATCCTCGGGATGCACCACGATGGTGTTTCCGTAGGTCATCTGCCGTTCCTCGGCGAAATGCTGTCCGCCGATGGAGCGCCAGTTGTCACCACCGTCCTCGGTGCGGAAGACGCCGAGCACACGGGATACGTTCGGATCCGTCGGGTCAGGAGTCGCCATCTGCGCGTAGATGACGTCGGGGTCGGACGGGGCCATCGCCAGCGACGTCCGGTTGATCCGGTCCGGCGCCGGCAGCCCGCCGCGCAACTGCTCCCAGCCGAGGCCGCCGTCGCGGGAGCGCCAGATGCCGCTCTGCATGCCCCGCGCGGTGATCGTGGCCAGCACCAGTCCGCGCTGGTGCGGTGTGAAGCGGATGTCGTGACAGAAGAATGCCCCCGCGCCGGCGATCGGCACGAAGGCCCATGAGGCGCCCCCGTCGGTAGACGCGAAGAGCCCGGTGGGGGTGCCGGGAGCGTGGCGCACACCGCCGACCAGCAGATGGCGCGGGTCGAACGGATCGACCGCCACCGCGCCGATGCGCGTCGGCAGGCCCGCGGCCTCGGCGGACGCCAGCAGGTTCCAGGACGCTCCCGCGTCGAGCGTGCGCATCAGCCCGACACCCGGGTGCGAATCGGCGGAGAGGTTGGCCTCGCCGGTGCCGCAGTAGAGGACGTCGGGGTTGTCCGGATCGAACGCGAGAGCGCCGACGTTGAGCGTCGGCTCGTCGTGCCACTGGGCCGACCAGGTGAGCCCACCGTCCGGGCTGTGCCACACGCCGCCGCCGGCCGCGCCGGCCCACAACCGGTCGGCTTCGGTGGGGTGGTGCACGGCGCACGTCATGCGGCCACCCACGTTGGCCGGCCCCATGAACGACCACTCGTGCGCCGTCCCGGCCGCGGTCAGCTCGACCGCGGCGCGGGCGCGCTCGCGGGTCAGCAGCCGCACCGGCGCCTCCCGGAGCGGCCACGACTCGCGCGCCTGGAACCACGCGCTGCGCAACTTGTGGGTCGAGGCGCGGGGTGTGGGCACCCCGGCCGCCGAGACTCCAGGTTCGAACGCTTCGGTCAGCGCTTCAAGGTCGTAAGCCATGCCGTCACCCAACCCAGCTACGGATGTGCGTGTCTCCATTCGGCGCGGGCGAGAATGCCGAACGTCAGGGTCGCCGCGGCGAGGACGACGACGATGCCCACTTCGAGCGCGCCGCTGCCGCCGTCCGGATCCACCCCGAAGATGATCTCGATCCACTCCCGCGAGATCAGCGTCGCGACGGCGAGGATCCCCGTCACCGACGCCAGCACCGCCTCGACGTAGAAGCGATGACGCAATGCCGACTCCGCAGACATATCCCTCTCCCGCCGATTCTGCCGTGCGCCGCGGACTCATCATCGGCCGCATATCACGTCCCGCGCTGTCAGGGTGGCGACTCGGTCGGCGCTGTTGCGTTGGCTGATCGCATGATCAGGCAAGGTTGATCGGTGAAGTCCGTGGCTCGCGCGCGTTTTTGGTCTCCTCCTCGCTCCGCGTTCGCTGGGTTTCGGTTCCCGGTCGAGGTGATCGTGGTGGCGGTGCGCTGGTATCTGCGCTACGGCCTCTCAAATCGGGACGTCGAGGAACTGCTCGCCGAACACGGCATCCAGGTCGACCATGTCTCGGTATACCGGTGGGTGCAGCGGTTCACGCCGTTGCTCGCCGACGCCGCCCGGTTCACCCGCCACACGCCAGGCGACCGTTGGTTCGTCGACGAGACCTACGTCAAGGTCAACGGAGTCTGGCGCTACGTTTACCGCGCCGTCGATCAGCACGGCCAGGTCATCGACGTGCTGCTCACCGACCGCCGAGATACCACGGCGGCCCGGCAGTTCTTCACTCATGCGCACGCTGAAAGTCATCCCGACTGAGGTGGTGACCGATGCCGCGCCGGTCTACCCGGCCGTCCTCGAGGAGCTGGTGCCGGCGGCGTGGCATCACCTCGAGCAGTACGCGAACAACCCGATCGAGGCCGACCACGGCCGGCTCAAGCACCGGCTGAGACCGATGCGCGGACTTCGGACTGATCGGAGCGCCCAGGTGGTGATCGCCGGGCATGCCTTCGTCCAGAACCTGCGCCGTGGACACTACGAACTCGCCGTTGAGGTCCCTCCCGCGCTGCGGGTCGCCGCGGCCTTCACCGAACTCGCCCACGCGATTTGACACCTGCCCCAGCTGAGCTGAACTTGTCTCACGGTCGCGCAACGCAACAGCGCCGCACGTCTCACCCGGTAGAGGCCGTCGCGGGACCGCCCCTGCGTCGGTAGCGTCGGCGCGAACGAATCCACGTCGGGAGCCGGCCGGGTCATTCTCCGGCCGGCTCCCGACGTTTCGACGAACGTGGGAGCGAGTGAAGATGGCCAGAGTTGTCATGCAGGCCGTGGTCTCGGTGGACGGCTACATCGCCTATCCCGATGACACGGTCGGGCCGCTGTTCGACTGGTACGGCAACGGCGACCGCACGGTCCAGGCCAACGAGAAGTGGGCCTTCCAGGTCAGTCCCGCCTCCGCCGAATATGTGAAGCATTTCTGGGACGCCATCAGGGTCACGGTGATCGGCCGCCACCTGTTCGACACCACCGACGGCTGGGCGGGGGTGCCCGCCGCCGGCGACGAGCTCGTCGTCGTCACCCACCGGCCGCTGCCCGCGGAGTGGCTCGCCAGGTTTCCCTACGCGCCGTTCCACACGGCCGACTCGGTCGAGGCCGGCATCGCTCTCGCGAAGGAGATCGCCGGCGACGGTCTGGTCTGCGTGACGGCCGGCGACGTCGGCGGGCAGGCGTTCTCGGCGGGCCTCGTCGACGAGGTGGCGATGGACGTCGTGCCGGTGGTCATGGGCGAAGGAGTCCGGTTCTTCGGAAGCCACACCGGCACCGTCCTGCTCGACGACCCGGACATGATGGTCCAGGGCACCCGTGTCCTGCACCTGCACTACACCGTCAACCACGATCGAAACTGAACCCCGTCAGCCCGTCATGACGAGACAGCGCATAGCCGGCGACAGCTCCGGACGGCGTCCTGGCCGCGTGTCGACCGTTTCGAAAGCGCGGTCCGGCCGGTTCAGTAGCCGCTCCACTCGTAGACCTCGGGGATGGCTTTGATCGCGCCGGTTGGCGCCTTCGGGACGTCACCGAGCTGTACCGGTAGACGAAGGTGAAGGTGAACGCCGGGAACTTGCCGGTGGCGGGGGTCACGACGGACGCGTTGGTGAGCCGGCCGTGGGTGTCGAGTGTCATGGTGAAGGGCAGCTTGGTGGCCGCGTCGCCGAGTGCCTCGAGCCGGGCGTCGCCGAGGATGTCGCTGCCTGAGTCGGTCAGGGTTTTCCATGGCAGGAACGGCATGGCGGCGACTCCGGCGACGTGGTGCCCGGCCGATGGCCGGGCACCACGTCGCCGGGCAGCTAGGAGATCGCGTTGGCTGCGCTGACGATCACGCGGGTGACCTGCTGTGGGTGCAGGATGAGCGTCAGGTGCGGTCCGTCGACTGTGGTGATGTGGGCTTTGGCCCGACCGGCCATGGCCATCTGCGCCTGTTCCGGAATCACCATGTCCTTCGTTCCGACGACCGCCCACGAGGGGATCGTCTTCCAGGCCGGCACTCCGGACGACTCTCCGAGCGCGCTCGTGGCGAGCGGCATCTGGGACGCCGCCAGGGCCTCGGCCTGGCGATGCGACATGTGACCGGTGAAGCCCGGAACGAAGACGCTAGGCAGGACGTAGGAGTCCGCGACGCCGGGCGCCGCGCCCGGGAACGGCACCAGGTTGAAGACGCTGGCCGGGTCGGTGAGCGCGGGCTCGACGACCGAACCGGAGCCCTTGGCGAGGCCGGCTATCGACTCGCCCTGGTCGGGGATGAACGCGTCCACATAGACCAGCGCTTTGACGTTGGGATTTCCGGTCGCCGCGTTCGTGGTGACGAATCCGCCGTAGGAGTGACCGACCAGCACGATCGGGCCCTTGACGGTGCTGAGGTAGCTCTTGAGGTAGGCGGTGTCACTGGCCACGCCGCGCAGCGGGTTCGGCGCCACGTCGACGGTGTATCCCGCGCTCTGCAGGAGCGAGACCTCGCGACTCCAACTCGACCCGTCCGCCCACGCTCCGTGTACCAGGACAATGGTTGGTTTGGCTGTGGTCGAACCGTTCGCCACCGCGGCTGAGGTGGTCACCGCGGTGACTCCCGCGATCACCCCGGCCGCCGCGGTCGCGGCTACCAGCCACCGCCAGATGTTGGCCCTTTTCATGGATTACCTTTCGATATTCAAGTCGGTGAGGGAAATCATTCGGCGAGAAAGTTGATGAGGACCTTGTTGACCTCGTCGGCGTGGGTCCAGCCCATGCCGTGCGGGGCGCCGGCGATGACTTCGAGGCGACTGCCCGGGATCATCTCGTGGGTGCGGCGGCCGCTGATCTCGAACGGAACGATCCGGTCCGCGTCGCCGTGGATCACGAGGGTGGGGACCGTGACCGTGGCCAAGTCGTCCCGGAAGTCGGTGTGGCTGAACGAGGTGACCAATTCCCAGGTGCCGATCGCGGAGCCGGCGGCGGCGATGTTCCAGCTCGACTGAATGGCCGCGTCGCTGATGCGGGTGCCGCCGAAAACATCGGCGTTGTAGAAATCCTGGAACAGGTGGCTCAGCCATCCGGGCCGGTCGGCCGCTATCTGAGCCTGGAGGCCGCTGAACAGTTCCGGCGGCGCACCTTCGGGATTGTCGTCGGTGTGCAGCAGGAACGGCGGCACCGCGGACATGAATACGACCGAGGCGAGCCGGTCGACGCCGTGGGTGCCGACATAGCGGGCGACCTCACCGCCGCCCATGGAGAATCCGACAAGCGTGGCGTCGCGCAGGTCGAGTTCGGTCATCAGCGTGTCGAGGTCGGCGACCAGCGTGTCGTAGTCGTACCCGGTGGCCGGTCGGCTCGACGCCCCGAACCCGCGCCGATCGTAGGTGATGACGCGAAAACCGGCGTTCAACAACGCCACGACCTGGCGTTCCCAGGACGCGCCGCTGAGCGGCCAACCGTGGGCAAGCACGACCGGCCGGCCGGCGCCGTGGTCCTCGTAGTAGATCGAGATCGGACCAGAGTTCTCCTGGCCCACGGTGACGAATGGCATGTGCTACTACTCCTCGTGAATCGCCTGCGATGCGGATAACACCTGCATGCGGCGCATTTCCGGACTGGTCCCATCCGACCACGGACGCAAGGGACGGGCATCGCATGGTTTGGTGAACTCGGCCCCGGATGCCTAGCTCGGTGTGGTGTCGCCGCCGGTTTCGGTCTGTTCGCGTAGTGCGACGGCAAGTTCGGCGCGAGATGTCACACCCAGCTTCGCGAACGCGTGCCGTAGGTGCGTGCTGACGGTGTGCGGCGAGAGCGACAGAGCGGCGGCGACTTCACGGTTCGTGGCCCCGTCCACGACGAGCCGGACGACGTCCCGCTCCGCCCGGGTGAGGCGACCACCGGTGTGGTGCGAGTCCGCCTCCGGGCCGAGGATCGCCCGTGGCCGGCGTACGCCCAGGTCGCGTAGGTGTCGTCGGATCCGTGCCGCCGGACGTTCCGCGCCTGCGGCCAACGCCAGCGCCAACGCCTCGTCCAGCGCCGCGATTGCACGGGCCGGTGACGATTCCAGAGCGGCCACGTCCTGCAGCGCATTCACCAGCGCCAGCGTCCGCCCGACCGGACGAAGCACGTCGATCGCCCGGCCGATGGTGTCGATGTCCTCGTCGTACAGGCCGCGGCAGTGCAGCGCCACCGCTACGAACAGAGGAACCTCGTGATTGATCTTCGCGCGGGTCTCGGCGAGGTCGAGCACCCGCGTGGCGATGTCCGTGCGACCGCCCCGGCGGGCGATTCGCAGCATCGTGGGGGCGTCGGCCGGCTCGGCGAACTGCATCTCCGGCATTTCCGAGCCGGCGAACGCGTACGGCGCGATCGCCTCCCCCAAGAGCTGCGCGGCGCGTTCCGCCTGCCCGACGCCGTCCGCAGTGATGGATTCGATCCACCAACCCATGGATCGCACCAGGACGGAGTCGTCCCGGGTCATCGAGCGGACTCGTTCGGTGGCTCGTCGCACCTGCTCCGGGTCGCCGATAGCCAAGGCCGCCCGGCAGAATGCCACGCCCGCCGTAGCGGCGGCGATGTTGTCCATCTGGGCGCCCTCCACTTCGGCCAGTGCGGCGTCGGCCGTCGCGAGCGCGGCCGCCAGCCGACCGCCGTCGAGGAGGACCTTGGACCTGGCCAGACGCAACTGACGCCCGAAGGTCACGTCGCTCCGGCGGACCGCCTCGGCCGCACCCCGGTCGATCTCCGCGAGGGCCGCGTCGAGGGCGCCGACACGCGAGAGCAGCAGCGGGAGCCACGTCACCGCGACCCAGTGCCGATGCTTGCCGCCCAGCCGGCGCGCAAGCATCTCGGCGCGGTCAGCCATCGCGAGCGCGCCCGACCAATCGCAAACCAGCGTGCGCACGTACGATGCGGCGAGCAGAACGGCGCTGGCTGCCGCGTCGTCGACGCCCTGGTCGAGAAGTGCGAGCGCCCGAGGCAACTCGGCCAACGACTTCTCCGAACGCCCGGCGAGCGCGAGGTTGACGAGGCGGTGCGCCCGCAGCGCGGCCTCGGTCGATCGCGACGTCGGCCCGGCAGCCAGGCCGGCGTCGGCATGCCACACCGCCCGAGCGAACGACTGCTGGCCGATCACCTCGCTGAGCTGGAGGTGCAGGATGGCGGCGGCGTCGGCGTCCCATCCCGAGCGGGTCTGCTCCCGCTCGGCCACCAGGCGAGCGCCCGAGAGGTCGCCGCTGCGGCTGAGGGCGAACACGGCTCGTCGTGCCAATGCGAATCGTCGGCTCCAGGCCGGCGGCGCGAGTTCGACGGCACGGCGAAGAAGCTGGGCAGATTCGGCCGGACGTGTCTTGGACAACTCGGTAGCGGCGCGATCGAGCAGCCGGACCGTATCGACATCGCCGGCTTCTGCCACCGCGAGCACCGCCGTCACGCCCGGATCGTCGCGGTCCTGGAGGTCCGGCAGCGTCAACAGACGCCGTCGCAGCGATCGCAGGAGCACCCGCGGAAACTCGTCCTGGGCGGCCGCACGGACGAACTCGTGCGGGAACAGCAGGCAATCGCCGTCTGGCACGAGCAAGCCATCCGCGATCAGGGCCTGGGCTCGCCGTTGTACCGCTTCGGCCGGCCAACCGAGCGCCGCGGCGGCGACGCCGACGGTGAACCGCGTGCCCAGCAGCGATGCCAGGGCCAGCAGAAGCTGCGTGTCCTCGGGCAGCACGAGCAGCCGGCCGGCGAGGTCGTGCCGGAGTCGCACCGGGACGGACTCGCCGGAAGGTTCGCCCGCGGCGGCGGGCAACTCGTCCAGAAGCCCGCGGAACAGCGCGTTCAACTGCCGGGGCTGACGATTGGTCAGCCGGCTCGATCGGACCGGGTCCAGTGCATCCGGAACTCCGAGCGCGGTGGCGAGGCGTTGGACCGCGTCATCGTCGAGGGGTTCGAGCGGGATCGTCCGGCAGTCGCTCGGGAGCGGGTCGCCCGGGCGTTGTGCCGCGAGGAGCCACAGGACGGGGACGTCCGCCAGCATCGGCGCCCCCTGCCGGACCGCCGACGCCGACTGCGGGTCGGCGCCATCGACGTCGTCGATGACAATCGCGATCGGACCGTCCGCGGCCAGCCGCCGCAGGTGCGCGGCGATCTCCGGGACGACGGACGCGTCCGAGCCCGCGGCGAGGTCGTCCAGATCGAGGAGCGGCATCGATCCGGAGGCCAGGGCGGCGAGCAGGGCCCCATAAGGCACATTCGGGCCGTACGAGACACCGGAACGAGCCACCCGGAAGCCATCACGTGCCGCGAGCCCAGCCGCGATCGCTGTCATTGTGGTGCGGCCGGAACCTGGCGGGCCGATGAACGCGACCGTCGCGCCGGCGCCTTGTCCAACCCTGGCGATGACGGTCTCCGCCGCCTCGATACACAGCTCGCGACCCTCGATCACCGCGCCGGCGTCGTTTGATGCCGCGCTGGGACCGCTGGGATCATTCGTCTCCGGAGGCAAGGGCTCTGGTCAACTCCACCCGTGAGCGGACGCCGAGTTTGCGGAACGCGCGCCGCAGGTGGGACGCGACCGTGTTCGGCGAGAGAAACAACATCGCGGCCGTCTCCCGATTGGACGCTCCGGCCGCGACCATGGCAACCACTCGCTCCTCGGCGGGTGTGAGCGTCCGCCGGCGATGCAGAACCTCGTGTCGCAGTCGGGTGCGGACGGCTCCTCGCTCGCGTAACCGGCGGCTCACCCGGGCCGCGTCGGCGCTGGCGCCGGCCATCTCCATCATGTGGAGCGAGTCCCGCAGCAGGTCACAGGCGGAGTCGTCGTCGACGGTCACATCCGCAAGGTCTTCGATGACGTTCGCTCGTACGAGGGCGCGCGGATGAGCTTCGAGCAGCCGTGACGCCTCCAGCAGCAGGACCGGATCGCCTTGCGCCAGCCCTTGGGCATGAGTCGCGATCGCGGTCAAGAACCGCAGTTCCGGGCTCCGCCTCGCCAGCGACATCGCGGTGCCGACGGCGAACCGGGCCAGTTCGTCGTCGCCGACAGCGTTCGCCAGTCGTACCAGCATCGGTAGTTCCGCCGGATCCCAGTACGGCCACTCCACACCCGGGCCCGGGCGAAATACCTGCCAGGCGTACTCAGCCGCGGCGGCGGTGTCGCCGTCTGCAGCCGCAAGCCTCGCCAGCAGCCAGATCGCGGTCGCGCGGACCGGGCCGGTTTCCCGTGCCGCCATGCCGGTGGCCAACTGCCGGATCCGGGCCGCGGCGGCGACATCGCGCGCCCGGACGACGCAGTCGCCGGCCGTGACCAACGCGACCATGTCCGCGAGGTTCGCGTATTGGCCCGTTCGGTTACTGGCCAGCACTCGGTCGGCGTGGGTCCGCGCCCGGCTCAGATCGCCGGCGAGGTAAGCCAGTCGGGCCCGCACCGCATCGGCCAGGCGCGGCGACGCTCCCAGAGGCACCCGCAACGCCCGGTCGAGGTCCGCGGTGGCATCGTCGATCTGGCCGATGGCACCCAGAAGCAGGGCGCGATGGAGTGCCGCCGGCCGGGTCTCGGCGACGGCGTGCGATTCGGCTGCGCTGCGCGTATCCGCGAGCCCGATTGCCGTGCCCGCGAGCTCCACCGCGGCGGACCACCGCAGTGCCTGCACGGACTCCACCGACTCGCGCATGGTCCGGTAGACGCCCGCGACCGCGTCGTCGACTGCCGGTTGTCGCGGCGGGGCGGGACGAACACCGGACATGCTGCCGGTCAGCGCGGCGAACGCCTCCATGCGCGCGGCGATCAGATCGAACCGGCGTGCCGGGTCATGCTCTGCGCTCAACGCAATGGCGTCGACCACCTCGATCGCGTCCGTGAAGGAACTCTCGATCGCCAGTAAGGTCGCGATCGACTGCAACGCCCGGCAGCCCCGAACACCGCCGGAATCCGCGAGCTCAAGGGCCGCCTCCCGCTCGCCGGACAGCCACAGCAGCCGAACCGCGTCCGCGTGTCGAGCGACCCAATCGGCTGATGCCACGGGCGTCAGGTCGAGCGCGCGGCGTGACCATCGGATCGCGTCGCCCGCGCACGACGTGGCCACGGCCGCCGCCTGAAGAATGCCAAGGGCTGCGGCGTCGCCCATGTCGGCCACGTCGAAAAGCTGGTCGGCCACGTCGATCGGCGAGGCCCCCCGCGTCAGCTTGACGTCGACGCGGCGGCGGCTCAGATGACGGAAACGCTCCAGGGACAGTTCAGATGCAACCACACGGCGGGTTATTTCCTGGGCGAACCGGATGGTATCGCCGCTCTCCACCCAGACGCCGCAGCCAAGGAGGTCCGCAGCGGCCCCGATCACCGACACCGGATCGCGCTGCAGCACATCGGCGAGCTCGGCCACGGTGAACGGCTCCAGAATGACCGAAGCCTCGACGAACAGCCGGTGCGCGGCGGTGGGCACCGTCGCGATGAGCCGATGGACGGCCGCGTGCACCGTGTCCGGAAGGCCAGTGCCGACGTGGGCGGGAGCGCCCTCGCGGAGGCCGGTGAGCAGTGGCAGGAGCAGCGCCGGCGCACCACCGGCCTGGGCCGCCACCGGAATGGCCGAGGGCATTTCAAGATCGCGGACGATCTCATCGACCGCCTCGGCGGTCAGCGCCGGCACCGAGATCTGCCGGACGCCTGGCGTCTTGGCAAGGCTGTCGAGGGCAGCGGTGACATCACGCCGATGGCGTCCAAGGGTCGTCGCCACGAGCCACCGGATCGGCAGCTCCGCCAGGTCGATCGGAAAAGCTCGCAGCCCTGCCAACCCGAGCGGGTCCAGCCGGGGCAAGTCATCGATCGTGATCAGGAGCGGATCCCGGCGCGCCGCCGCCGTGAGCCACTGTCGCCATGCGTGCAGCCGTCTGTAGGGATCAATCAGGTTGCCGTCCACGTCGGGTCCGGCCGGGAAACCGTGCGCCACCCGTATGCCACGACCGGCCGCCAGACCCTGTGCCTCGACCAGCAGGCGACTCAGGCCCACGCCGGACGCGCCAGTCAGCACAGTTACGCCGCCACCGCCCCCACGCACACCGGACAAAAAGCCTGAAAGCTCCTGAATGATCTCGACACGACCGCGAAGCGGGCTCTGCGTCGACGCCACGGTCGGTCGCGATCCCACCGTTCGCACGCTGCCACCCCCACCGCGTCAGTGATCTTCCGGGGCCGCACCGGGCGGACACCTCCACAGTTCCACTATCCTCCGGGAGCCGTCATCACGTGTTTGGAGTAATCGAGACCCGCAAGAGGCACAGCGACTCGCTTGCTCAGACGCTTGGACCGTGACGTGCGATGACGCCGACGAGGGCGATCGCCATGACACTTCCCCACGTCCAAATCCCGCCTGGTGACTTCGGCGGCAAACGGGTCCTGATCACCGGCGCCAACAGTGGGAAAGGCTTCGGGCTCACCGGCCGGTTCGCCGGCGCCGAGGTCATCCTCGCCGTACGCAACGAAGCGAAAGGACTTGCCGCGCTCGAGCGGGTCCGCACCAGTCGGGGTGTCACGGTCGCTCGACGCCCCCACGGAGGTTCTCATGCACAAGCTGGTGGTCCTGTATGCCAAGCCCGCCGATCCCGACCACTTCCGCGACTACTACGTGACCAACCACCTCCCGCTGGTCAGGCAGATGCCCGGCCTGCTCGCATGCCGCTACAGCTTCGACGTGGCAGCGACACAGGGAGAGACGCCGTACTTCGCGGTCTTCGAGGCCGAGTTCGCTGACACTGTGGCAGTGACCGCGGCACGGGAGTCTCAGCAAGGCCGGCGGGTCGTCTCCGGATGGTTCGCGGCCCGCAGCGACCGGTCCCAGTCACGGATCAGGCCGCCCCAGTCGGTCTCGTCGAGACCGGCGCAGAGGGAGTCGAGGGTGTACAGGGCCATGGTTCGTCACCTGCCGAGTCAAGGGGTCTACAAGCGGCGTGCTCGACCCGGCACCACGTCCCATGATCACAAAAGAGGGCCTCTGACCTGCAGAGACCCTCTCGCTGTCGGGCTGACAGGATTTGAACCTGCGACCCCTTGTACTGACTCACAGGGTTTCCGGTCCTTTCACTGCCTGCCACGAACCGTCATCTACCTGCGGAAACGCCTCCCGGAACCGTCGTCGGCTTTCACTGCTTGTCTCGCCTTCGCATTGTTTTCGAGGCGTAAACGAGGGGCGGTCAAACTCGCCCTCTCCCCCGCCGAAGGTTCGTCGATGGTGTCGGCAGGCAAGCTGTCCAGTGGTCCGACACCCGCAGATCGGCAGGTCATCGGCCGCTATCGCCAGCCGCCCCTGTAGGGAGCAGGTTTTGGGATGTATCCCGCCACCGAGATCGACCTGCACCTCGATCGTATTTGCGCAGCTCAGCGACCGAATCCGACAGCGCCTGGGGGCGCGTTTCGGGCCCTCGATGTACGGCACCAACCTGCTCCCCGTCGACACCATCTCGCCAAAGAGGACCAGCCGCGGTGCCGTGATCGCCGACATGACGGCCGAAGACCAGCGATCCGAGAGCAGCCGACCGTACGCAGCCCACGGCCGCCGAACTCGCCGGCGATGCCCACCACCGACCGGCCGACCCGCCCGGCCTGAGCGGCAACAGTGACAGCACTCGCCCGTCGCCTGCCCCGGTGACGGGAAAGCCGACCCACTTCGCGGCCGGCTCCCCCGAGAGGACTACCCGGCACGCTGCAACCACCAGCTCCGGCAGCCACCACAGCGGATCACTATCACCACACCCCCGCGCGGCTGCATAACGGTGCGTAGCGTTCGGATCGCGGCCAAATCCGCACACCCGATCTTGGCGGGATCGTGGGGGTCGTGGACGGCTTCCCGTTGTCGCGAGCCGCTCAAGCCGGAGCCGTGCCGCTCAGCGCGGCTGGATCGGAGGATCGAAGTAGCTGACCTCCTCACGGACGATCGCGCTGCTGGCAACGGTGTACAGGGACAGTTTCGTCGCCTCAGTGCGCTGCCCGGTCGGGCGGTGGGTCTGGTCGAAGGTGAACCGGACGGCGAAGCGATCGCCGCCGACGAACGGGCCGTCGGCGGTCACGGCGTGGATCTCCAGGTCGGCGGTCAGCCGCTCGGCGTTGGCCATGATGTCGGGCAGCCCGTGCAACTCGATGCGCTCGCCGCCGGTCTCGGCGGGCGCGATGCGGACCAAGCCTGGGTCGGTGAGCGTCAGCGCGCGGTCCAGCCGCCCGGCGCGGTACGCCTCGACGTAGCGCCGGGCGACCTCCTCGACCGGCAGCGGACGGAAGTCGGCAGCGTGGTCGCGGGCCCACGACGCTATCGGTCGGGCCGACGATCCGGTCAACTGTCGTACCGCGTCAGTCACCGGCTCCGGCGTGGTGACCAGCGAGGCCCAGTACGCCAGGGCGGCGTCGGCAAAGCCGGGCTCCGCCCAGCTCAGCATTTCCGCCCGGCCTCGTCGTGTCCAGCCTCTTGGGCCGACACCGGTAGACCGGCCGCGTTCGGCGAGCAGTTCCTCGACGTCGCGATATGAGAGGCCGTAGCGCAGATACCAGCGCACCGCCACCACGATCACCTCGACCGGGAACCGGAACCCAGCGAACGCCGTGAGAGGAGGAGACCAAAAACGCGCGCGAGCCACGGACTTCACCGATCAACCTTGCCTGATCATGCGATCAGCCAACGCAACAGCGCCGACACGAGGAATCACGTAGGTCTGCATTGCCACGGTTCCAGCCAACGTGACGGCACCAGACTGGTAGATCTCGACCAGAGCCTGCGCGTAAAGGCGGTCGTTGGCTTGGTCATCACCGCGGGCCGTCGGCTCTGCGGGCGATGTCCACCCGACCGCGGACACCGCGTTTGCGATAGATGCGGGTGAGATTCGCCTCGATCGTCTTCTCTCGTAGCAGCAGGATCGCGGCGATTTCGGCGTTGGTGTTCCCGAGCTCGACCAGCTCGACGATTCGTTGCTCGGTCGGGGTGAGCGGGCCGTCCGTGGAGTGGGCCAGCTTGGCACGTTCGGCGCGTGCCTGTCCTGCCCACCCGTCGGCACCCAGCTTCTCGAGGAGTCTGACTGTCTCGTCCAGCGCGGCGGTGGCGGCCCGGCGCAAGCGTGCTCGGCGGCGCGCTGTGCCAAGTATGAGGAGGAACCGGCCCAGCTCAATCGGCACCTCGCTCTGGCGTGCGGCCGGCAGCATTGCCTCGAGGTCAGCCGCGGCTTTAGCCGCGTCACCCGTGGCCAGGTCGAGCACCGCCCTGCAGCGGGCGGCGGCGATTTGCGCAAGTGGGTTGTCAAGCAGGTCCGCCTTGGTCCGGAACCAGTTGAGCCGATCGGCCGCCTCGCCGGTCCTGCCCACTCGGGCGTAGCTCTCGATGAGGTCCGTCTCAATTCCGGTCATGAGGATGTTGCCGAACGCGTGTCCCCACATCGACTCGGCGACTGGGTCCAGCCAGGCGACGGCGGCAGCCGGGTCACCGATCGACAGTTCCAGGTGGGCGGCGATGCCGCGCAACAGGATGAGGTCGACGATCGAGTCGTTCACGACGTTGGTGGCGAGTGCCTCGGTGACCGTTCCGCGTACCTCCGCGGTGTGCCCGCGGCCGGCGGGCACCAGGGTGCGTACCACATAGCGATCGGTGGTGAACTCGACGCCGTGGACGGTCGAGTTCTGCAGGATCGCCAGGGCGTACTCGTCGGCCTGCGCCCAGCGCCCCGCCGCGAACTCCACGAGCATCAGGCACTGCAGACTGCTGACCAATCCGTGGGTGTGCCCCGACTGCTCACTCGCTTGGTGTACCTGCTCGAGTCGGGATCGGGCCGCGGACAGCTCTCCTCGCTCCAGGTGCCAGAGGCCGAGGGTCGCCTCCGGTGTGAGCATGGGTATCTCTGTCGGATCCCATCCGGGGAGGTCGACTGCCTCTTGCAGCAGGCGTCCGGCCTCCGGAAGTGGAGTTGCGGCGGCGAGGCGGGCTTGGACGCCGAGTGTCCAGCGAAGAATGTCGGGTCGCTCCGTCGTCCGGGCGACCCGCACGGCCTGCTCGGCCAGCGGGCGCGCCGCCTCGAATTTCCACTCCCCCATCAGCCAGTTCGCGAGCAGCGCGGAGGTGTAAGCGTGCTTGGCCGGGTCGGCCGCCAACTGTTCCACAGCCTCGGCGAGAAGCTCGCAGGAGACGGCGTATGCCGGTTCCAGGAGGCTCCGGAAGAAGGTCAGGCGCCCTCGAACCACGTCCTCGTCCGGCGGATCCTCGGCAATCCACTGGGCAGCGAGGACTCTGGCTCGTTCCCGTTCGTCGGCGCGCTCCAGAATCTCGAGCATGTCGATGCGCCGGTTCCAGGCAGCCAGGCTGGCGCCGTCCGGGCTCAGCCGCAGTGCCGCCTCTGCCAGCACGACGGCGCCGGCCAACATGCCCCGCCGGGACATGCGCCACGCCACGTCGGCCACCAGCGCGGCGACCTCCTCGTCCGGACCATCGGTGCCCTCCGCCAGATGGCCGGCGGCCTCGTCCGGGTCCGAGACGACCGACGCCAGCATTCGGTGCGCGGTTCTTCGCGCCGACCGGTCCATCGATCGCAGGACCACCTCAGTGACTAGCGGGTGGGTGAACCGCACGACCTCCGTAGGCTCGCGGTACTCCAGTACCTCCAGCCGCACTGCCTGTTCGATTGCGGCGTCGGCCGATTCGCCAAGCAGCGATCGCAACAGCCGCCGAGTCGGCTGCTGCGTGAGAGCCGCGAAGCGGACCACCTCCGTGGCGACCAGACTCAGCCGCAGCAGCCGCGCTCGGAGCGAGTCGGCCAACGTGGGGGGTACGCGGGCATCGTGTCGACCGGATGCCGCTGTCTCGCGCGCTAGTTCCAATGCCGTATACGGGTTGCCACCAGACAACGTCACCACACGGCGAATTACGCCAGTGGGCCACGGCCCAGGGAATCGCTCCGTGACCAGGTGATACAGAATCGCGTCATCGAGCGGTGGCACAGCAATCGTGACCGCGTCCTGCGCCAGCTCGTGAAGAACAGTCCGCGCGATACCGCTACCCTCGTGGCCTGCCCGGACTGCTACTAACCATCCGATCGGAAGGTCGCGGAGCCAGGTGGCCGCCAGGCACAGCAGGCGCGCTGTGTCCGGGTCCAGCCACTGCGCGTCGTCGATCGCCAGGACCACGCGCCGGCGCACGCAGAGCGCCCGTAGGGCGTTCGTCACCGCCCGGACGAGCAGAAAGCCGTCGACCTCGTGGTCATCGGCGGTCATCCGCAGGGTGAACCGCAATGCGCTCGCCTGCGGGTCTGGGAGCTGATCGAGAACCTCCCGGACGGCTGGGTCGAGCAGGTCAGCGAGGTTCCCCAGGGGAACGTCTGCCTCTGCGCGAAGACCAGTCGTCGCCAGCACTTGCCCACCCGCAGCCGCCGCGTCGGCGGTTGCCGCCCGCAGCAACGATGTCTTACCGATTCCAGGTGCGCCGACGAGCACGGCGGCGGAAGCACACTGTGCCGATCTCCACGCGATTTGGCACGCCGAGAGGTGATCTTCCCGGCCGAGCAATGGCATGGACCATGCTACCGCTGCGCCGTGGCGAGCGAGCGGTGCGGGAATGTGCACCCCTCGTCCGCCGTGTCGCTATCGGCTGCTATCTCAGGCTTAGGTTATAGGCGACCGAAGCCGCCGAACGTCTCAATGATGATCTCGGCGTGCCTCTTTGCCGCCGTGTCCAAGCGATTCGGCGGCGGACGCAGGCGCTCGAGAGCGCCCCGGTTTCCAGCGGAAAACGCCCAGCGACTATTTCCTTCGCGATCGGCGGCAGAAGAATGCGCGGTAAATCTTGAAATCTCGGCCTACACGGGGCACATTGTCGCGCCATTGTCCGAAATTGCGCGAGGATATTGCTGCTTGGCGGCAATCTGGACCGGGAGGTCACGTACTCCGCCGATTCGGCGAACGAGTTCGGAGGATCTCCCGGTCGAGCAGGTACTTTGCCAGTCAGGCGCCGTCGTTGCCGTCTCTGGGCGGCGGCCAGCCGGATAGTCTGTCACCGAGGACCGCTGAACGGGCGCGCTCAGCTCGGACCTGGCGCTGGAAGAAGTACGTGGGGATGGTGCCGATCGCGACGCCGAGCAGAGCGGCGGTCGAGGCCCAAATCTCCGCGAAGTTCTGCCCTGGGCCGGTGGCACGCCAGAAGATGAGACCAATCAAGGCGAGGAAGCCCAACGCGACGATCGCCGCGGCGATCGCCTGAGCCGCCGATGCCCATCCATTCCTGTTGTCGAACATGGTTTTCTCCTTGGTTGCTGTTGCTATTGCTGCCCGTGTGAGTCGAGGTCGTTGATCAGATCGACCAGGGGACGCGGCGAGCGGGACATGTCTTGTGGTGGCGTCCTCCGGCCGGGCCGGAGGACGCCACCTGACCTGTGATTTCAGGGCTGGCTGGGGTTGTCCCGGCTGCACAGGAACACGACCGTCTTGCCCAGGTGGCACTCGACGTCGAGGACCTGGGTGGTGATGTAGCTGGGGACGCCGAGGAAGCCCGCCTTCCAGAAGTCGAGCTTCAACGTCCCGGATTGCGCGTCCGCGGCGGTCAGATCCACCGACGCTGTCTTGGTGCCGTTCGCCGTCTCCAGCCGGCGGATGGGGAACCAGTAGCCGAAGAAGCTGGCGTGCACCTCGATCCGCTTCCACCAGGTGATGACGTCCGCGATCTGCAGCTGGAGCGTGAGAACGCCGGGTGCGCCGGGCAGGACGAGGTAGTGCCAGCGATCCCACCCGTTGTCGACGAACGTGCCGCTGCCTTGCAGGGCAGCACCGCTGCTCGCGAGTTGCTCGGCGGGCGGGTGGTCGAGTGCGCGGTCGGTCGATTCTTGAATTTGCTGAGTCACGACGGTTCCTTTCGACGGTTTTCATGGCCGAGGTCTGGCAGCTGGACGGAGGCGCCCGGCCGCGCGGGACCTCGGCTCTCATGAGGCGGGCAACGGCTTGCGGGCCTGCGGTGCCAGCAAGCTGGTTGTGGTTCGTCATGCTTGCCACCCTGCGGTCGCCTGGCCGCCGTTTCATTGGGGGAAACCCGATGTCCAAGGACGGGATGGCGCTCGGCTGGGGCGGTAGCATCGGCTATGGCGCTGGTGGGCCGGGAAGATCAGTTGTCGGCTTGCCGGGTCGTGGTGAACGAGGGCCGCGCTGCATCCGCCGTGGTTCTCGTCGGCGTGCCTGGCGTCGGCAAGACGTCGGTGCTGCGAGCGGTGACGTCGATGGCTGTGCTTGCGGGTCGCGAGGTGCTAGCTACGACTGGTCTGCCCGGCGGGGCCGCGCTGCCCATGGGCAACATGGCCGACCTTTTCGGCCGGGCGGTTCGCCCGGTGCTCGGGCAGTTGCCCGGACCGCAGGCCGACGCCCTGAGGGTCACGCTTCGGCTGGTCTCTGCCCCGGCCGAGAGCGACGACCTGCTGGTCGCACTCGCCGCCGCAAACGCGGTGCGTGCCCTTTGTATCGATCGGCGGGTGGTGGTCACCATCGATGACGCACAGTGGCTCGACCGCGACTCAGAGCGGTTGCTGACCGTCATGGCTACCTGGCTCCGGGATCTACCCATCAGCTGGCTGCTGGCCGTCCGCAGTGGTCACGAGACGGCCGGCCTCACTGGTGCGATCCTGCACGAACTCGGTCATGACGCAGTTACGGTGACCGTGCCGCCGCTGGATGACGTATCGCTGTACGAGGTGATCGCGGAACGCTTCCCGGGCCCATGGCGCGGTTCCCTGATCGGCCGGATTGTGGCGCTTTCCGGGGGCAATCCGTACACGGCGGTGGAGCTGGCCCGGGAGACCGTCGCATCCGCAGGGTACGACGCGCCGTCGGCGCAAGTTCCTCCGACGCTGGCTGCCTCGCTCCAGGCACGCTTGCGCCGGCTGACCCCGGCCGCAGTGCAGGCAGCACACTTTGTCGCGCTGACCGCCCGGCCGGACCGGCGGCTGCTTCGTCGAGTTATCGGGCCCGCCGGCGACAAGGTCGTCGATCAGGGACTCGAGCCGGTGTTCTGGAGTGCTGCGCGGACCCGGACGGCCGGCTCGCCTTCACCCACCCACTACTCGCCGAGGTCGCCCAGAAGTCGATGAGCTGGTCCGACCGGCAATCCGCACACCTCGCATTGGCGGACGCGGTCGACGATCCGGACGAGGCCGCGCGCCACCTGGCCGAGGGAACGGATGATCCGGACGACGCGATCTCTCTCGCCGTGCACGAGGCGGCCTGGCGCCTCTCGCGCCGCGGGATGCCTGCCGGCGCGGCCACCCTCGGCGAGGCGGCGCTGCGGCTGACACCCACCAGCTCGAAACGGGCCTTGTGGCAGCGCCGCACGGAGCTGCTCGACCTGCTCGAGAGGGCCGGCGAGGTGGACAAGATCAGGCGGCTCGCCGCCTGCTGGAGTGCCGAGGACCCGCCGATGGACACTCCGTTCCGCGGGCGGGTGACCTTCTTCCGCGGGCTGATGGAGCCGGACATCCTCGCCTCCAACCGGCTTCTGTGCGCAGTCCATCGACGAGTCCGCCGGCGATCACAGCAGTCAGACGCACACGGCCGCCCTGGTCGCCTATCGCCTCCTGGGCCAATGGCGATTCGAGGAGGCCCAGCCGTTCGTCGAGCGGGCAGTCCAGTTGGCCGCGGAGGGAGTGCCGCCCGAGGTACAGCGCTGGGTAGCCGGCGTACGGGGGTGGGCGGCAGCGGTGACACTCGATCCCGCGGCGGGCGACTTGCTTCGCGAGGCGGTACGGCAACCCGGAGCGGAACGGATGTGGGTCGCGGGGCTCTGCCCGGAAGTCGACCTCGCACACTGGCACCTCGGGCGAGGGGAACTGACCGAAGCGGGTCTCCTCCTCGACAAGGTGCGCACCGCTGTCGAGAGCTCCCACCATGTCGGCAGCACGTTCTGGCTGGAGACACAGACGTTGTTCCTCGACTACGCGGCCGGACGATGGAACCGTGCCGAGGACCGTGCTTCGTCGCTGCGGCGGTACGTGTTCCTGTTCCCCGACTCCGCCGTCGAACAGGCAACAGTGAGCATTGCCCTGGCCGCGGCCCGCGGCCACACCGCAGAAGCCCGGCGGCTGGTATCGCTTGTGCTTGCCGAGGTGCCCGCGGACGATCTTGTCGCATCCGTGTGGATCCGGGGCTTCGCCGCCCACGCCGAGCTGTCGGTCGGCGACCCGGTCGCCGCGGTGAACTGGCTGGACCCGATCGCGGCGCGACTACGCGGCCGGGCGTACGCCGACGCCATGATCGTTTGCTTCGAATGCGATTTGATCGAGAGCTATGCCCGGGTCGGACGCATGGGGGAGGCCGCCGAACGCCTGACCTGGCTGCGACAGACCGCCGACCGGCTGGAACACCCGCTGGCCCGGCTGGTCGGAAGCCGATGCGCGGGGTGCTCGCCCTGGCCCGAGGCGATCCCGCCGCAGCGCTGGCCGAGCTCAACCCAACGCTGCCTGAAGCCCGGCGGACCGAAGTACCGATCGAGAAAGGCCGCTTCTGCTCACGCTCGCCTCGGCGCAGAGACGAGCCCGAATGCGGCGTGCCGCCGCCACCTCCATCGATGAAGCAATCGTAATTTTCACCCGACTGGGCGCCGAAGCATGGACGGTCCAGGCGCGCGCCGAGCGCGCTAAGCTCGCCCATCAGTCCGACGGCACCCTCACTCCAACCGAGCAACGCATCGCCGACCTCGTCCAGCTCGGTCGGACCAACGCCGAGATCGCCACAATCCTGCTGCTGCGCGAGAAAACGATCGAGGCCAACCTCACCCGCATATACCGCAAACTTGGCATCCGCAGCCGAAAAGACCTGATCCGGCTACACCAATGAACCGGCAATCACACATTTCCAGGCGGCTCGCCTCATCAATTCTCGCTGGCTTGCACTGCCAAGAGATTACAGCCGCAGCCGCAATTTTGATTAGTTCCTAATTGTCGGTGGCGCACTCGTAGACCCATGATCGAGTGCACTCACATCGGCTACTTGTTTCATTGCTCTAGGACCGCGGCCCGGCCAGGCTTCGGTCCAGGCGTCCGGGCTGTCGCTCTCATTTCGGCTGCCCACCTTGGTGTGGCTCTCATTTGGCCTGCGCAGTCCCGGGCGTCGCTGCAGGGCAGGGAGTGGCTCAAGAGGGGTTTGCACAGCTCGAAGTAGCGATGCCCTCCCGGCTCGACGAACCTGTCGGATCGAGCAGAGGGAGAGTCAGTGAGCCTGCCAGAGCGTGTGGTGATCGGCATGGACCCGCACAAACGCTCCGCCACCATCGAGGTGATGGCCGGCGACGAGACCATCCTGGGCACCGGCCGCTTCGGCACTGACCGCGCCGGCTACTCGGCCATGGTCACGTACGCCAAACAGTGGCCAGACCGGGTCTGGGCGATCGAAGGCTGCCAGGGCATCGGCCGGCACATCGCCACCCGGCTGCTCGCCGACGGCGAGCAGGTCACCGACGTCCCGCCGAAACTGTCGGCGCGGGCCCGGGTGTTCGCGACCGGCCAGGGCCGCAAGACCGACGCCACCGACGCGCATTCGGTCGCGCTGGTCGGCACGCGCATGGCCGGGCTGCGTCCGCTGGTCAACGACGAACAGCTGGCCGTGTTACGGATCCTGGTCGACCGTCGCCGTTCCCTCGGCGAGGACCACACCCGGATGGTGTCGCAACTGCACCAACTGCTGCTGGAACTGATCCCCGGTGGCGCCAAGAAGAGCTTGTCCGCTGCCCAGGCGAAGGCGCTGCTGGCACGGTCCGGCCCCGGGACGCGGCCGGCAAGGCCCGGCGCCGGGTAGCCGCCGAGTTGATCGCTGACCTCGAGCGCGTTTACCAACGCTCGAAGCAGGCCGACAAGGAACTCAAAGACCTGGTCGCTGCGACCGGCACCACGCTGATGGACCTGCCCGGCATCGGCCCGTCGGGCGCGGCGCGGCTGCTCGTGGAGGTCGGTGACGTCACCCGGTTTCCGGACCGGGGTCACTTCGCGTCCTGGAACGGCACCGCGCCGATCGATGCGTCCTCGGGCGACCAGGTCCGGCATCGGCTCTCCCGGGCGGGCAACCGGCAGATCAACCGGGTCCTGCACATCATGGCGACCGTCCAGCTGCGCCGTCCAACTGAAGGACGCGCCTATTTCGACCGCAAGAAGGCAGCCGGCAAGACGTCGATGGAAGCGATGAGGGCCTTGAAAAGGCGGCTGTCCGACATCGTCTACCGGCAGATGATCAACGACGCCACAGCAGCGCTGGCGACGGGTCCGGGAGGACACCGGGGCACGTCTACAAACTCCAGCGTGACCAGCTCTCATCCCCATGCCGGCTCTTCGGAAAAGTCACTTCCCGAACCCGCCGACAACAAGCTTAGAGTCTCGACCTCGATGGCGCCTTGACAGAGAGGGGAGCCAAATCCGGACGTCGCCGGCGACCTCGACATCGCCCTTTGTAGCCGATGCGTTTCGGGCACTGCTCCGGCTCACCCTCCTGCCACCTGGTTCGCGCTTTGCTGCACCAACGCCGGCATCGCCAACGGCTGGATGACGTTCAGCCGCCGCAGCGGCGAGGGTCTCGGGACCACCGGAGACCATCTCAGACCACTTCCGCGGCCCACCACCGCGCAGGATCATGAAGTCATGGTCAGGAAAGCCGCACGGGCGATCGGCACCTTGCCGGGACGCGGTTCGAGCCGCCGCCACGAGGACCGAGATAGATGCCGGTGGCCTGAACGCCCGCCCATCGGTAGCCATCCAACAGGCATCCGCCGTGCCCACTGAATACGGCCTGTGGCCGGGCGGTCAGGCCAAGATCACCGTACGGGCGTTCGTGTCACCGATGTGTCGTGATCATCCTGAGTGGACATCGAGCAACCGCGATACTCAAGGTCGTGGCCACACGCCGATGGCCGGCAGATCGCAGGACGGAATGCCTGTCCAACGCCACTTTCGCAGCGCATGCGCTCGCGTGGAGACCGGACGCCGCACTCCCCCCACGGGCTGGCGTGAAGGACGCGATCACCGACGATTTGGTAAACCGTACGCACGTTCGGGCGAAAATGCGTGTCATGAAGATCCGGAAGCATTCACGGGAGGAAATGAAAAAGGCCAGCTGAGCTGGCCTTTCACAAAGTCGGGCTGACAGGATTTGAACCTGCGACCCCTTGACCCCCAGGCCGTTGGAGTAGACGTTTCCGCACGTCAAGCGCGATGCGCACCGTTCACGGGAATATCAAGTGTGCAGGTCCGCGCACAGGCGCGCATACCGTGTGGTCCCCGGATGGTCCCCGCAGTCCTCCGCCCCGCATAGTGACACCCCTCGATCATCTGTCACTCACCTTTTCCCAGGTCAGTGCCTATCGAGTGACAGCACTGACAGCGGTGACAGGTCCTCAACAGCGTCACTATTCTTTGCGTGCCCGCGCCTTCAAGACCTTTGCCGCTTCAAGGTCGTTGGCCCGGATCGCTTCCAGCCTGTCCGCTAGGTCGACGAGACTTCGTCGTAAGCCCGGACTGGGTTCGCCTTCCAAATCAAAAGCTGAGAGGATTCGAGCATCGGTCGCAAGTGTTGACAATGCCGCAGCGCGCTGCTCCGCAGCCGTGCCCTTAGCCTCGCTCCCGAGAAATCCAGACGCGGCCGACATAGCGGCTGCACAAAGTGCCAAGACGCCGGCAGGAACACGACCCGCTGTTGACGCGAGTGCGGTAGCGCCGGAAACGGCCGCAACCACAGCCGTAGGAAGGCCGAGTATGAGGTGGATCCGACCCCACCGCCGCGCAGATTTTAATTCGGCGCTCGCGACCAGGTTCGCAGTTTCAGCTAACTCCTTGATTTCTGCGCGAAGCCGAAGCACTAGACTGCTATCCCCAGAAATCTGGGAAACAACGATGTCGCCGAAGATAACGCCTGACGCAACAGAGCCTTCACCACCTGCTGTTACTTCGCTGGCTTCGGGCTCGATGCGACTCCATCGTGGCCATTCGTGCAGGGACCGACCTTCATCTTCGTCATAAACCATGCGGAAACTCCGGCCCGACTCTACTCGTCGCTGGAAGGAGGCATCGAGGACCAACTCTCATCATCCCATCATCCCATCATGGTGGACCGAGCGCACGCGACCCGACCGCTTGGCCAGACATCACGAGATTGAGTCAGCTACTCCCCCGTCACCTCTCCCCGCACTTGCATAGCCTGGGCGGCAAGCGGACGCTATATCGAAGCATGGACGGGGAGACGACATGACTATCGATCAAGACACGGCTAGATTCGTCCAGGCCGCACTACCGTGGGTGACAAGTATAGCGACCACGGTTCTGGCTGCAATTGCCATTATTGCAACACGCCGCAACGCGAAGGAGACCGTAGCCAGCCAGCTTAGTCAGCGAATGTGGGATAAGCGGGCCGACGTGTATCGCGAAATCCTCTATTGGACCCAAGTTCAGGATCCGGGCCGCCGGCCGACGTCTAAGGGATTTAAGGAGCGGAGCGACGGTGCAGATGGGACTTTGCTCCTCGCCTTTGATACTGATAGCGAGGAGTGGCATAGATTCGAATGCGGAGTTGAGGCGTATTCGTCGGATGACATCTATCGACTCTTCATGCTGTGGCAAAGTACGTTAACCGCCTGGGCTTGGCAGATGACAAAAGCAGTCATTCACCAGCCGCCCTCCGAGTACCACGGCAAGGCGGAACGAGAACTCGCCGAGTGTTACAAGACGACACACAGCGCCCGAGAGCTGCTCGCAGAGCAAATTCGAGCAGAACTGCGGTTCGAGAAACGCAAGCCACCGCGCATAACTATTCAAGCGCATCGGTTGTTCGGGGTCCGACGGATCGAAGTCAACAGAGACCCAGTCACCCTCCTGGCGGAGCAGATTGAACGGCGAATAGGCACTCTCACCAACAAGCACAGCGAGAGCGAAGGAGCACAAGCGGACGCAACCACGCGCCCAAACCCTTGTGCACCCAGCAATGAGCCCCAAGATCCTGACGCAGCGGGCCGCCATATCTAACGCGCCGCGTCAGTTGAGACTCTCCATCCCGGGTTCGTCGTCTAGTTAGGTCGGGCGCGGACCGGGGAGCCGCTCTGCCCGCGGTCTGAGTTTGGTGCGTCGGCCGCCCGCGCAGGATCCATCTCGCGCCACTCGCCCGGCCCAGGCGCACTCGTCAGCCGCTCGATCATGGCCCGCGCGTCATCCTCCGAGTCGAAGTCCCAGCGAAGCACGTTGCCGGTTTCCGAGTCTCCGTCCCGTGCGGTCACCCGGTAGCTGACTGTGAGCCAGACGTCTCGCCGTGCGAGGCGGCCCCACACACCGTTCCACCACCTGGCGAGCACCTTCATACGATCAGGCTAGTCGAACGTATGTGCTAGTGGATAGTGACAGAGCTGCCGGGACGTGTCACACCCCTTTTCCTGGTCAGAGTGGGTCGAGTGACACCAGTGACAGCGGTGACAGCGGTGACACGGGAGGTCACCGACCGTATCCGTTCAGCGACGTCCTGGCCAGGTCAATCCCGGTCGGTGGGTACGGGCGACGCCTCAGTGTCGCCATCGATGAAACGGGCGCCGTCGTGCTGTCGGATGGCCGGCGAGGCTCCCGGCGCCAGAGCATCGAGGATCCGCGCAGCGAAGGTCTCATTCATCTCGGTTGCCACTCGATCGACAGTCCACCAATCCACCGCGGCTGACTCCTCGGTCGGGTGCGGAGTGCCGTCAAGGAGACGGCCTCTAAAGACCAGGGCGACCACGCCGAGTTTCATGTTCTTGTAGACACCGGTGAGGCCGATCGGCTCTATCACGACGCCGGTTTCCTCATGGAACTCCCGGCGGACACCGTCCTCGACGCTCTCCTCGAGTTCCAGGATGCCGCCCGGAAGCTGCCAAGCGCCGTTGTCACGCCGCTGGATCACCAGAACTCGATCCTGCTCGTCGGTGACGACAGCGGCAACACTGACTGAATGGCGTGGAGTTGTCATTTTGACTCCTCGAAAAGGCAGAGTGCGGCGGTAGCGTCGTCATGCCGCTTGTAACGCGGAAATTCGTTCCCGGAAGGGTCAGCATTCTCTGCCTGCCGAACCCGGCGTATTAGAGCGCGCGGCCCCGATTCGGTGAGTAGGTCGAGTAAACCGCCCCAGGTCATTAGGTGGTATCGGTCGACTGCGCAGGACAGGCCGTCAGTGAGAAGGGCTGCCCGCCGCACGCCGCTAAATTGTCCAGTTACGGCGTGGTACGCGGCTTGAGGATTTGCCGCGGCGATCCAGTACCCGCAGGGCTTGTTGATCAGTGCATATTTGCCCGGTGTCGGAGTGCCGGCAGGTCGGCTTATTCCCCCGTCTGCCAGCGCTGCTCGCCGAATTTCCGTAACTGCGTTGCCGAAGCGCTCGTCCGTGAGAACGGTGGGAGTTTGACTGCCATGGTCAACGACAAGAGTGCAGTCGGCCAAAATTAGGTATTCGAGGCGGTCGTCATCCGCACGTGCCAAACAAATGGCAGCGGCAGGGGTTGCAGGGTTGTCCAAGTCGCAATGGCCCTGATGATCCCCGCGGACTCTGGTTATCGCTTCAGCCAGCAAGTTCGACAGGCCGTCATTTGGTGTAGCTCTGGCAACTGAGCCGAGCTGCGCTGTCAGGCGTTTTACGTACCAGGCCGGGCCATGAATGCAACCTGATGGAATGTCGGGCGGTGCGGTCACGCCGTCAAATACGCCAACGAGGCCGCCGATATGCAGCGCGCCGTCCTCGTTGGCGAGTCGGCCGGGCGCCGCTTCGGATGCCAAAGTAACGTGCATCACTTACCTGTCTCGACGATCGATTCTTCCCATCCGTAGCCTAGGGACCATAGATGCTGCGGCATTACGTGAATGCATACTTCGATCGGCAGATCGGTCGCCGTGTAGGCCACGTGCCGGATCTCGAATACCCATTGTGTCGGGTCAAGGTCAAGTATTCGTTGTTCAGAATCTGTCGGTGTTCTGCCTGTGACATCTTCAGTGAAACGGACCGGGCCGTAACCGATTTCTGCAAGTCGGCCATAGGATCCACCGGTCCCGGCGTCCGGCTTCATCAACGCCTTGCAGTCCTTTGTCTTCGACCAGGGGAAGTAGGAGTCGGCGATTTGAGTTGGCTCGTTGTTAGCGTAGAGAACGCGACTTCGTAGAAGCGAGGATTCGCTCGCGGGAATTCCGAGAACCGAGGCCACGGCCGGTGGCGTGTCGACACGGCCAATCTGCCGGTACTCGGTTCGAGATTCAAGGTTCAGTTCTCGGGCCTCGACCTCACCGGCGCCCGTTCCTTGCTGGCGAGCTGCGTAACGCTTCCGGGAATCGCGATGGATTCGCGCCAGGGAGCGGACCGTCGTGCCGGCCCCGCGGCGCACTTTGACATCGCCCGAAGATCGGAGTTGGCCGATCGCGCGGTTCACGGTCGGGCGGGTGACGCCGAACTCTCGGGCGAAATCCTCTTCGCTGGGCAACGTCGAGCCTGGCGGGTAGGTGCCCTCCTCGATCCTGGCGCGAATCGTCTCGGCGATTTGTGTGTACTGCGCGCGAGGGGTCTCGATCATGAGTGCTCGCTGTCTCCCCTGCTCGTAAGACGTCTTACGGCGATCGTACTAGCGCCACGCGTGTGGCGCTCAGCCGCAAAGTTGAAGTCTGACACGTCTTACGTCTTGCGTCTGCACTCGTTCGGGCCTTAATCTGCTGAGCAAAGACGTCTTACGTCTTTCCTCTCCATGAAGGAGTCCGAGATGCAGTCCCTTCCGTTGGGTGAGCCGTCTCCGGCCGACCTGTCCGCGATCGTGGCCGAGTGGCCGCTGATCGCGGCCGAGTTGGACCTACTGGACGCCGAGATCACCAACATTTACGCCGTCGAGCACGGCGGTCCGTCGCCGTTGGACTGGCGACGTCTGCGCCGGGCCGAGGCCCGCGTCACCCGCATGGCCGCCGAGCTGGCCGCGCGTCCTGCCTCCCGCCGGGAGGTGGCGTAATGACCAAGGACATTCACCAGCTCAAGCGGATCGGCTGGGGTACCCGAGGTGTGTTTGCCCTCGGCATCTCCGCCTCGTTGGCCGGCAACGTGCTGCACGCCGCGGACAACCCGGTCAGCAAGGCCATCTCGGCGTGGTCGCCGCTGGCGCTGCTGCTGACCGTCGAGCTGATCTCCCGCATCCCGACGCGACGCGGCTGGATGACGGTCGCCCGGCTCGGCGCTACCGCGGTGATCGCGGGCATCGCCGCGTGGGTGTCGTACTGGCACATGGCCGGCGTCGCGGCCCGCTACGGCGAGACGGGCGCGAGCCCTTACCTGCTGCCGTTCAGTGTGGACGGTCTGATCGTGGCCGCCTCGATCAGCCTGGTCGAGATCGGCGGCCGGATCCGCGCGCTGAGCGAGCCCGCCGAGGACGTCACCCCGGCCGTCAGAATCGCCCCGATCGTTGCCGAGCCGGTCATCCCCGCGCCGCTGGCCGAGGTCGAGCCGGTTATCCCCGAGCTGGTCAAGAAGACTGCCGCGAAGCGCGTCACGCCGCGGCCGGCGTCGGCCGACAAGGTGGCCCGCGCTGCGGCCAAGCACCCGGGCGCGAGCGTCGCCGAGATCGCGAAGAAGGCCGGCGTGTCCGTCTCGACGGCCCGGCGTCACCTGCCCGCGGCTCGGCTCACCGATGCGTCAGCATCTGCCCCGGTTCCTGGGGAAACACCCGTTCTCGTGGCTGCGTGAGGGGCTGACCGTGATGCGCCTGTTCCGCGACGAGACCCGCACCCACCGCGCCGCCCTGATCGCCGCCCGCCGTCGACTTCGCGAGGTCAGCGACCGCGACGGGCACGTGTCGGACGACTTCTGCGACGCCAACGCCGCCGTGATCGAGGCGGAGAAGCCGCTGCGCTGGTGGCAGCGCCTCGACATCGACATCGACCTGTACACCGCCACGTCGGGAGAGGACTGACCCGCGATGACCGAGATCGAGATCTTCGAGGCGTGCGCCGAGCTGCACAACCTGCGCGTCGAGCTGGCCGAGTTGCACGAGTGGGCCGAGGCCGCGCTCAGCAACGACGGCCACGACCGGCAGTACATCGCCGAGCACTTGTCCGACGCGCTCGACGCCCTGGCGACCGGCCACGACGTGCCGGTGCACCCGTTCTGATTCCGCCCGGCGGCGGGGCTCCTACCGACCAAAGCAGCGCCGTACCGCCGGTCCCTCCGTCAGCCAGCAAAGACCCTAGGAGAGGCCCTCATGGTCGCGCAGACCACCCGCACTGTCACGACTCGACTCACCTGCGGCTGCACCGTTGCGAGCCGGCCTGGCGAGTACGCCACCTGCCCGGCCGGCCACGCGCCGATACGCCCCGACCACCTGACCCGTACCCGTCGGAAGGGCTGAGCACAGATGACCACCCCTGACCGCGGCCAGCCGGACGACTTCGACTGGACCGCTGCCGAGAACGACGTCGCCGACGCTGAGGTCGTCGACCTGGACGCCGCCCGCGCGCTGCGGACCGGCGGCCCGGCCGCCGAGCCGGTGCCGGACGACGAGATCCCCGCCGAGCTGGACGACGACGCACCGGTGCTGGTGGACAGCCTCGCCGCGCAGCGCCGCCCGGGCCGGCTCTCCCTCGCCTCGTTCCGCGACGCCACGCGGGTGCCGATCGTCCCGTCGTGGATGAAGTCGACCGCCGAGTTCAGCGGGAACCTGGCGTGGGCGGCCGGGTTCGGCGTGCACGCCCTCGCCTACCACGGCTTCCGGGTGCCGAAGTACACGGCCCGGATCGCATGGCGGATCCCCCGCGGCCTGATCCTGGTCGTGGGCGGCTACTTCCGGTGGCTGTTCGACCTGGAGGGCGAGGCCGTCCGGCAGGCCACCGTGCGGACCGAGGACGCCGAGACCTACATCAAACTGGCCCGCCAGCGTGACCGCCGGGTCCGGTGGCGGGGCATCACCGCCGTCGGCACCCTGGCCGCGTTGGTCGTGGCCGCGGTATGGCTGGCGTTCTTCGCCTCCCCGGTCGCGCGCTACGGCGTGCTGGCCGCGCTGGGTGTGCTGCTGGGCTACCTCGGCACGCCCGCGGACAAGCCACTGTTGGACACCGCGGTCGTGCGGCGTGACGTCGCGCCGCTGACCTCGATCGAGGTGTTCACCGCGCTGTGCTCGCTGCGGATCCCGGGCATCGACGCCGCGGTCCGGCGCGGGGACACCGGCCGGTCGTGGTTCCCCGAGCCGATCTCTCGGGAGAACGGCGTCGGCTGGCGCTGCGCGGTCGAGTTGCCCCGCGGCGTGGTCGCCTCGACGGTGGTCGACAAGCGGGAGGAGTTGGCCGGTGCGTTGACGCGTCCGCTGGGCTGCGTGTGGCCGGAGACCAACGCCGACGTACACCCCGGCCGGCTGGTCCTGTTCGTCGCCGATCACGACATGTCCCGGGCGAAGCAGAGCCCGTTCCCGCTGCTCAAGTCCGGAACGGTGAACCTGTTCAAGGCGTCACCGTTCGGCACCGACCCCCGCGGAGCGCTGGTGACGCTGACGCTCATGTTCGCGTCGATGATCATCGGTTCGATCCCGCGGATGGGTAAGACGTTCGCGCTGCGGTTGGCGCTGCTGATCGCCGCGCTTGACCCGCGGGCGTGGATCCTGGCGTTCGACCTGAAGGGCACCGGCGACCTCAGCCCGTTGGAGCCGGTCGCGCACCGGTATCGGGCCGGTGACGACGATGAGGACATCGCCTATGACCTGACCGCGATGCGCGAGGTGCGCACCGAGATGCGCCGGCGTACGAAGGTGATCCGGGAGCTGCCGCGGGACCTGTGCCCGGAGAACAAGGTCACCGACGACCTGGCGAACACCCGCAAGCTTGGCTTGCAGCCGGTCGTGATCGGTGTGGACGAGTGCCAGGTGTGGTTCGAGCACCCGAAGTACGGCGACGAGTTCGAGGAGATCTGCACCGACCTGATCAAGCGTGGCCCGGCCACCGGCATCACACTGATCCTGGCCACCCAACGCCCGGACGCCAAGAGTCTGCCGCCGGGAATCAGCTCGAACGCCGTGCTGCGGTTCTGCCTCAAGGTCATGGGCCACATCGAGAACGACATGGTTCTCGGCCCGTCGCAGTACAAGAACGGTGTGCGGGCCACGATGTTCGGCCGCCGCGACCGAGGCATCGGCTACCTCGCCGGTGAGGGCGATGACCCGGTCATCTCGCGGACGTTCTACATCGACGCCCCGGGCGCCGAGGTCATCGTGCGGCGGGCACGGGTGCTGCGGGAGAAGGCCGGCAACATCACCGGCCACGCCGCCGGGGTCGTGCTCGACGTCGCCGAGGTCCGCCGGGACACCGTTCTCGAGGACGTCGCCGCGGTGATGGCCGGCAAGAAGAAGCTGTGGGCGGCTGTGCTGGTCAAGCTGCTGGCCGAGCTGCGCCCGGACGTCTACGCCGAGCTGACCACCGACCAGCTCCGGGCCGCGCTCGCCCCGCACGAGGTCGCGCCGGGGCAGGTGTGGGGCAGCGACCCGGACACGAGCGAGACCGGCAACCGGCAGGGCTACGCCCTCGCCGACATCACCGCGGCCATCACCCGGCGTGACGGAAACGGCGGGCGCGGCAAGACCAAGTGACCCGCGAATCGGTCCTAGGTCTAGGACCGCAGGACTCCTAGACCTAGGACCCCTCCTAGAACCCCATCCGATCCCTGATCAGCGCCCTAGCACCTAGGAGCGCCGACCCCGTGCACCCTGAAACCGGCCCTGGAGGCACTGCCGTGACGACCCTCGCCCTCCTAGTCGCTCTTGGAATCCTCGGTTACACAGCGTTCTACATCCTCAACTGCGCCTACAACCCGTGGGGCGTCTGCAAACGCCCCCGCTGCCGCTCCGGACGGATCTACTCCCGGATCTTCACCAAGACGTTCCGCGAGTGCCCGCGCTGCAACGGCACCGGCCGGCGCGTGCGTGTCGGCCGCCGGATCTACGAGTACCTGCGCTCCGAGCACAAGGCAGGCACCAAGTGAGCGCCCGGACCATGGCCCGGCTGCACCGCGAGCCGACCGAACACACCACGTGGTGCGCCCGCGACCACCGGTGCGGCGCCGCCGAGCACCGCTCGGCCGACCTGATCGCCGACAGCGTCGGCGGCCGGGCCATCGTCACCCGCGTCCGGGCCGGCAACGTCGAGTACGTCGAGATCCGCGCCCGGATCCCGTTGCACCGCAACGAGGACCGCGCCCGCTGGCAACTCGCCACCACCCTGCGCCTCATGCGCGACCTGATCACCACCGTCATCGGACACACCCCCGCGATCACCCGGCGCGGCGACCGGCCGGCGATCGAGCGGAGGTTCGCGTGATGGCCCGCCCGCTGCTGCTGGATCTGTTCTGCTGCGCCGGCGGCGCCTCGGCCGGCTACGCGGCGGCCGGGTTCGACGTGATCGGCGTGGACATCGCCGACCGGCCGCGCTACCCGTTCGGGTTCGTCCGCAACGACGCGCTGACCTACCTGGACATCCTCATCACCGGTGGCGGATACCGCGCCTTCACCCTGATCAGCGCATCCCCGCCGTGCCAAGCGGACTGCGCACTGACCCAGGGCACCAACCAGGCGATGGGCTGGGGCCGCGAGCACCCGCAGCTCATCCCCGCCCTACGCGCCCGGCTGGAGCGCACCGGGCTGCCGTACGTGATCGAGCAACCCAACGGCACCGCCCCGGTCCGCAAGGACATCACGCTGTGCGGGGAGATGTTCGGGCTCGGCGTGATCCGGCACCGCAACTTCGAGCTGGGCGGCTGGACGACCGGTCGGCCGGTGCACGTCAAGCACCGGGGTCGGGTGCGTGGCTGGCGACACGGCGTCTACTACGACGGGCCGTACGTGGCCGCGTACGGCGCCGGTGGCGGCAAGGCCACCGAGGCCGAGATGCAGACCGCGATGCGGATCGGCTGGACGGACGTGCGGGAGGAGCTGACCGAGGCCATCCCGCCGGCCTACACCGAGTGGCTCGGCCGCGCGTTCCTTGCCGCCAACGGCCGGGCGATCAAGCTCGGGAGGGCCGCCTGATGTCCCGGATCCGGGCCGCCTACTGGGATCCCGACGGCGACCGGTACGGGCTACCCACCTACTGGTGGCGTGGCGCGCCCGCGGGCTACGCCACCCGGCGGCAACTGCGCATCGCCGGGCTGTGCCCCGGCCGGCAGCCGATCGCCGCGCAGATCCTGTGGGCCGGCGTCGGCGGCACCCGGACCGCGTACCTGTACCGGCGCGACCTCGCCCGACCCAAGCGCCCCGCCACCGTCGCCCAGCGGCGGGCGATCCGGGCCGCGCTGGCCGCCCGGCGCACCTGCCCGACCTGCCGCGAAGTGCGGCCGTACTTCATCCGCCGCTCGCTCGGCGAGTGCGAGACCTGCCACGACGCAAGGAGCACCCGATGACGCTCGCCCCCGAACACACCCTCGGCGCCACCCGATCAAGCCACCGCTGGGCCGCGATGCCCGGGAACTGGGACCGGCTCAACACCCGCGCCCTGTTCCCCAGCTCGAACGACTGGGGCATTCCCGACCTGCCCGCCGCGGCGGGCGAACCTGCTCGGTTGCTGCCGTACAACGCCCGGCACGCCATCAGCACCGCCCGGCCCGGCGACGCGGTGCATTTCTTCCTGGACGACTACCGGTTCGAGACCGTCTGGTCCAAGCCCGAACGCGGCCTGTCGCGATGCTGCACTATCGGTGCCGCGCTGACCCCGGATTTCAGTCTGTGGACCACGATGCCGCTGGTCATGCAGCTCTGGCAGGTCTACCGCTCCCGCTGGTGCGGCGCCTGGCTGGCCGCGCACGGCGTCACGGTCATCCCGACCGTGTCCTGGTCGACGCCGGACAGCTACCCGTTCGCGTTCGCCGGCATCACCGGCGGCTCGACCGTGGCGGTCTCCACCGTCGGGATCGTCCGTGACCGTGAGGCGCGGGCGCTGTTCGCCGCCGGCTATGCGGCGATGCTGGCCGCGATCCGCCCGGCCTGCGTGCTCGTCTACGGCAGCCGGCCGACCTGCTCGGTTGGCGACGTGCCGGTCCGGGTCTACCCGTCGCGATGGGCGGCCCGGTGATGGGCGGCCGGGGAAGCCGCGGCCGGGCCCTTCCGCAGCCCGGCCGGGAGAACGGGCGGCCAGACCAGCCGACACCAATTGACCAGGTTGGCCGGCCGGACCGCGCGGATCCGGCGGGGCCGGGCCGCGAACCGCAGGACAAGCCGACGCCGCGCACCACCGGCGAGATCCAAACCCGGATCCGGGAGATCTACGCCGACCTGGTGGCCCACGGCAGTCACCCGTGGGTGCACCTGACCGACGTCCGCGACGCCCTCGGCGACCTGCCCAAAGCCGACGTCGACCGCGCCCTGGAAGGCCTGCTGGACGACGAGAACATCGTCATCGACCCCGAGGTCCACCGGCACACGCTCGGCGAACGAGAACACGCTGCCGCGGTCTGGATCGGCGGCGAGTGGCGGCACCGCCTGTGGATCAACCCGGGCCGATGAACACCAACCGAGCAGCTCCGCCGTCCGGCGGCTGGCTGGACTGGCGTGATCACCGCACCGGGCCGCCGCTGCCCTGCCGCATCTGCGGCCGCCCATCGATCTTGCGCGACGACAACGACCGGCCTTGTCACAAGGTCTGCGCCGAGAACCAAACTGCACCATCCACACCCGACGCAAGGGAGCGGATTCCCATGCACAGCACCGAATTGCTGACCGCGGCGCTGTCGGCCGCGGTCCGCGGCTGGCACGTCTTCCCGCTACGGCCCGGCGACAAGCGGCCCGCGATCGACCGGTGGGAGGCTCGCGCCACCATCGACCCCGACCGGATCCGCCGGTGCTGGACGGCCGGGCCGTACGGGATCGGGCTGGCCTGCGGGCCGTCCGGACTGATCGTGCTCGACTTCGACACCCGCAAGACCGGGCAGGCCGCGCCCGCGGGCGCCGAGGGCTACCTGCACGGCTGGGGCGTGTTCACCGACCTGTGCCGCGACCTCGGCCACCCGATCCCGTACGACACGTACGCCGTGACGACCGGCCGGGGCGGGCTGCACCTGTACTTCCGGCACCCGGACGGGATCGAGCTGCGCAACACTGCCGGCCTGTTGGGCTGGCTGATCGACACCCGTGCACACGGCGGGTACGTCGTCGCGGCCGGCTCGATCGTCGCCGGACGGCCGTACACGGTCCGGCAGGACACCCGCACGGCCGTGTTGCCCGGCTGGCTGGCCGAGCGGCTACAGCCCGCACCGCTGCGGCCCGCGGGACCACCGGTGGTCGTCGAGCTGCCTGCCGATCGGCGCGGCGCGTACCTGCGGGCTGCGATCGACGGCACGTTGGGCAAGCTCGGCGAGGCGGGTGAGGGCGGCCGGAATCGGGCGCTGTTCATGGCCGCGCAGACCCTCGGCCAGCTCGTTGCCGGTGGCGCGGTGGCCGAGGACACCGTGACCAGCGTGCTCACCGACGCCGCGGCCCGGCTCGGACTCGGCCCGCGCGAGGTTGAGAACACGATCCGGTCCGGACTGGCCGCCGGTGCCCGTCGGCCGCGGCAGGTGGCGTGATGACCGCCCCGACCCCGGCCGAGCGGCCTGCGCTGCGGGTGGCCGGGCCGGACGACGCCGCGGCGGTGCTGTCCGCGGCCGACCAGACCGCCCGGCTGCGCACCGCGTGGACCGCCGCGGACATCATGGGCATGCACTTCGCGCCGCCCCGGTGGGCCGTGCCCGGCGTGATCTCCGAGGGTTTCAACCTGCTGTGCGGACCGCCGAAGGTCGGCAAGTCGTGGATGTCGCTGGCCCTCGGCGTGGACGTCGCTCGCGGCGACCGGGCGTTCGGTGCGATCGACGTTGAGCCCGGCCCCGTGCTCTATCTCGCCCTGGAAGACACCGCCCGGCGCCTGCAGACCCGGCTGCGCAAGGTCCTCGGCGACCGGGACGCTCCCGCCGGCCTCACTCTCGCCACCCAGTGTCCGCCGCTGCCGCAGGGCGGCGACGTGGCCATCGCGGCGTGGCTCGACAAGCACCCGTCCGCCCGGCTCGTGATCATCGACGTGTTCGCCAAACTGCGGGGCAGCGCCCCGCCGGGGATGTCCGCGTACGACGGTGATTACTGGGCCGTGAGCAAGGCGAAGAAGGTCGCCGATGACTACGGCGTCGCCGTCGTCGCCGTGCACCACGTGCGCAAGGCCGGCGCGGACGACTTCCTGTCCGAGGTGTCCGGCACCAACGGCCTTGCTGGCGCGGCCGACGCGACCCTCGTGCTCAAGCGGGCGCGCAACCAGGGCGACGGTGTCTTGCACGTGACCGGCCGGGACGTGGACGAGGCCGAGTACCCGCTGACCTTCGACCCTTCCGCGGGCGCGTGGCGAATGCTCGACGGCCCGGCCGAGGACTACCAGGTCAGTGACACCCGCGCGGCGATCCTGCGATGGCTGCGCGGCGCGCCCGGCTCGACGCCCAAGGTCATCGCCGAGGGCGTCGGACTCAAGGCGGACACCGTGCGGCAGACCTGCTCGCGGATGCTCGCGGACGGGCAGCTTGCCGCCGAGCCGGGCGGCCGGTACCGGGTGCCGGGTGTCACCGCTGTCACTCCTGTCACTGCTGTCACTCAACCCGCGCTGACCTGCGGAAACGAGAGTGACAGTGCGAGTGACACCGAAGAGGAGGCGTGATCATGGCGGACCGGCTGAAACACGGAGGATCCGCCATGATTCCGGTCGGATGCATAGGAACACCCCAGGACATCGGAGATCTTGGCTCAGCGCGGCTCTCAGCGGGCCTCGCAGAGGGCCGCAGCGACATCGACCCCCGTACCCTCGCCATAACCCCGACACAGCACCGGGAGGCCGTCACCGTGCGACTCAGGGCCGTAGACAGCATCGACACGACCACTGCCGAGCCCGACCTGATCACCACGGAGGAGCTGGCGCGGATGCTGCGCGTGGATCCGTCCAGCGTGCGCCGCTGGCGGACCGCCCGGCCGCTGCAAGGCCCACCGTTCATCGCCCTGTCCGAACGCGTGATCATGTACTCGATCGAGGACGTCCGCGCGTGGCTGGCCAGCCGTCGAGTCACCCCGGAGGCAGCGTGACCAGCACAGCGCAGCACCCGCCCCTCAGTGTTTCAGTCAAGTCCGACGTGGAGTATCGCGCCGGGCGGCCCAAGCCCTACAAGGCTCGCGTCCGCTGGACCGACCCCACGACCGGTGACCGGCGATCCAAGTCGCACTCGACGGCCACACCCGAGGAAGCCCAGGAGTGGATCGACGGCATGATCCGCGCGGCCAACGGCGGGATCAACCCCGCCGCGGCCACGCAGCGACTCGCCGAGTACGGCGCAGACGTGATGCCGCTGGCCATTCGCGGGTTGGAGCGCAAGACACTCGATCCGTACCTGGCCGGCTGGCGGCTACGCGTCGTGCCGACCCTCGGCCACATCCCCACGGCGATGATCACCAATGGTGTGGTGGACCGGGCCGTCTACTCGTGGATCGAGGACGAGTGCAGCCGCTCCACCGTCAAGAACACCCTTGCCATCCTGGTCAGAGTGCTTGAACAGGCCATGCGCGATGGCGTCGTAGATCGCAACGTCGCGCGGGTCAAGGGCTGGCAACGCCAGTATCAGCAGGCCGAGGACGAGTTGGACGATCCGCGCTCGCTCGCCCTGCCGAGCTGGGAGGCACTGACCACCCTCGCGGACGCGCTCACCGCGAGATCGCACGACCACTTCACCGGGTGGGGACACATCGTCACCTTCGCAGCGTGCACCGCGGCCCGGATCGGCGAGGTGTCCGGCGTCCGGGCCGGCGACATCGACCGAGCAACGTGGACGTGGACTGTGCGGAGGCAGACCACGCCGGGACCGGGCGGGCTGATCGACAAGGGCACCAAGGGCAAGCGCGCCCGCAAGGTGCCGATCATCGAAGAGGTCCGGCCGATGGTGATCGGGCGACTCGACTCAGCGCCCAGTCCGGACGCCCGGTTGTTCACCGGCCCGCGCGGCGGCCGGATCAGTACCGCGGTGCTGCGGGACGCCACGCACTGGGACGAGGTGGTCACCGAACTGGGCTACGAGCACCTGCGACGCCACGACCTGCGGCACACCGGACTGACGTGGCTGGCCGATGCCGGCGTCCACGTACACGTGCTACGGAAGATCGCCGGGCACGGTTCGCTGACCACCACACAGCGGTACCTGCATCCGGATCAGCGCGCGATCGAAGAGGCTGGAACGGCACTCAGCGCGCACCTGAAAGCACCTCGGACGCCAAAGAGGGCTCAACTCAGGGCTGTTTAAAGGGGCAACCTTGAAGCCGGGCTCGCCATACCCCGGAACTCGTGATCCGTCATACATGCAGCGCACGCCGTGTTGATCTACCATTCAGGAAGCCCTGTCACCGAGGTGCTGATTTCATCTCGGTGACAGGGCCAACTCTGCTCGGCCGGGTTATACCAGGCCGTCACTTCCGCCAGCCTCGATCTTCGGCGGGGTCGTGCCATCATCATTGGCAGGAGGGCCCTGCCGTCGCCAAGCGGCGATAAGGCGTTCAGCACGCCGTAACGGCTCACCGGACGGCGCGAGAATAACGATGGCGACAAGGGCCACAACTGCGATAACGACCCAAGGGTTCATGATTCGTCCTGCCGGATCCCTGCTACGCCCAAGCGGTGCGGGTTCACGCCAGCAAGGTTGCGGCGATGACTTCCCGTTTGGATAAGGAGGTAGAAGGCGAAGTCGAATTTCCTGGCCCACGTCTCTTGCTCTCGAAGTTCTCCCATCCATTCCTCGTAAAATCGTCCCTGATGCATTACCGGCGTAAGCCGGACAGCCCCTCGCACCATCGAGGCCGGAAGCCGACGATGCCACCGCTCGTCAACCCCGACACACGTCTTACGTGTTGATACAGCCGCTCGATCGAGCATCAGATCTTGCGCTCTCTCGATCGCCGTCAGTAACAGTCCCTGGATTCGGTGCGCCTGCTCATCGAAGCGCGCCACAGCCCCAGGCCCTCGACGGATCGTCTTGTGAAACGCCCGATCGAGGTTGGTGTTCAGTGATCTACTCTCCCGCCGAATCGCGCGAAAAAGTCTACGAAGCTCCCAGTCGTCTGCCGCCCCGGCATCCGCTGCCTCCCCCATCGTCTCGGCCAACTTGGTCAGTCGGCCAGCACTTGCGCTTGCCGCGTTAAGGTTCGACGCGTGCGCCCTCCGATACGTCATCGGAAGTCCTGCTGCGATCGCGAGTGCCTGAGACAAGACGTCGACGACTTTGAAACGGTCGGCGACGCCAGTATCTTCCATTAGATTCAACCCCCGGCCAATCCTGGCTTCCATGCCTGTATGCGTGCGCGCCTCTGCTCCGCATTGGCAACAAGTACCCTCGCTGATTCAGCACCTGCTGAACTCAACCGGTAATAACGACGGCGTGGTCGTCCTCGCTCCTGTGGATTGATATCCTCCCATTTACTTTCAAGCCACCCAAGCCCTTCCAGCCTTGCCAGAATTGGATGAATGGTCCCGCTCGCCAATCCGGCCGCTGCACAGATCTCCGTCCCGTACATCTCCCGGGAGGAGTTGTCCAGCAAGGCGCGCAGGACCGCGACCGTTTGTGGGGTCCCTTTCGGTCCAACCGCGTTTGCCATAGGTCGTACTCTACCAAGCCCTACGTAGAGTACGACAATGGGGGTCCCTAAAGTGGCCCGGCTCACTCCTCGCCGACGCGGTCTGCCGCCCCGGCCGAGCAGTCAGTTGCCCAGCAGCGGCGCCGACGGTCCCCAAACGGTCCCCAATGCCGAGTAAGGCGGTAGGGGTATGAGGATCAGGATGGAAAGCGGAAAGGCCACCAACCAGGGTTGATACCCTCGTTGGCGGCCTTTCTTGATCGTCGGGCTGACAGGATTTGAACCTGCGACCCCTTGACCCCCAGTCAAGTGCGCTACCAAGCTGCGCTACAGCCCGATGCCACCCGGCCCACCAGAGCACCGCGCGGCAACTCCCATACCTTACAACCTCTACCCGTGTGCCTTGCCGCGACCCCCCGGGCCCGTCTTCTTGCGGGGCTTGACCGACAGCTCGATCGGGGAGCCCTCGAAGCCGAACTCCTCGCGGAGCTTGCGCTCGATGAACCGTAGATAACCCGCGTCCAGCGGGCCCGTCGTGAAAAGCACGAACCGCGGCGGCGCCACGCCCGCCTGGGTGGCGAACAAGATGCGGGGCGCGCGTCCACCCCGTACGGGATGGGGGGTGGCTTGGGTCAGAGCCGTCAGCCACTGGTTCAGCGCGCCGGTCGGGATCCGCTGCTCCCAGGACGCCAGCGCCTTGCGAATCGCCGGGGCCAGCTTGTCGACCGCTCGGCCGGTCTTGGCCGAGATGTTGACGCGGACCGCCCACGGGATGCGCTTCAGCTCGCGGTCGATCTCCTTGTCGAGGTAGAAGCGGCGGTCGGCGTCCACCAGGTCCCACTTGTTGAAGGCGATGACCAGCGCCCGGCCGGCCTCGACGACCTGGGTCAGTACGCGCTGGTCCTGCTCGCTGATGACCTCGCCGGCGTCCAGCAGCACGACTGCGACCTCGGCCGCTTCGACGGCGCCGGCCGTACGCAAGGACGCGTAATACTCCGTACCGGAGGCTTGGTTGACTCTTTTGCGAAGGCCGGCCGTGTCGACGAATTGCCAGATCTCGCCGTCCATCTCGACGAGGCTGTCGACCGGGTCGACGGTCGTGCCGGCGGCGGAGTCGACTACCGCGCGCTCCTCTTTCGAGAGCTTGTTCAGCAGCGACGACTTGCCGACGTTGGGGCGGCCGACCAGGGCGACCCGCCGAGGGCCACGCGGGCCGTCCTCGACGATCAGCGGGGGCTCGGGCAGCGCGGCCAGGATGTCGTCGAGCAGGTCGCCCGAGCTGCGGCCGTGCAGCGCGGAGATCGGGTGCGGCTCGCCCAGGCCCAGGGACCAGAGGGAGACAGCCTCCATCTCCAAATTCTGGTTGTCGGCCTTGTTCGCGACCAGGATCACCGGCTTGTGGCTGCGCCGCAGCATCTTCACGGCGGCCTCGTCGACGTCGGTGGCGCCCACGGTCACATCGACGACGAAAACAACAACATCAGCGGTCTGTACGGCGATTTCGGCCTGGGCGGCGATGGCGGCGGCGCGGTCGCGGGCGTCGGGCTCCCAGCCGCCGGTGTCGACGACCGTGAAACGGCGGCCGTTCCACTGGGCGTCGTAGGGAACGCGGTCCCGGGTCACCCCGGGTACGTCCTCGACGACTGCCTGGCGGCGGCCGATGATGCGGTTGACCAGCGTCGACTTGCCCACATTGGGCCGGCCGACGACAGCAACCACGGGAACCGGGCCGGCGGAGGACAAATCCGGATTATCCGGGATGTCCAGGCCGACGGGGAGCTCACTCACTTATTCACCCTGCTGTCAAGAAGCTTCAAGAGGTACGCGACGACCTCGTCGATCCCCAAGCCGGTCGTGTCGACCTCGAGGGCGTCGGACGCCTGTCGCAGCGGGTCGGCGGCTCGGGATGAATCCAGTTTGTCACGTCGCACGAGCGAGGCCTCGGTCGCGGCGACGTCGGTGGCGTCTTCCGCGCTGCGCCGGGCGGCCCGGGCGGCGGCGGAGGCGGTCAGATAGACCTTCAGGTCGGCGTCGGGGGCCACGACCGAGGCGATGTCCCGCCCCTCCACGACGATCCGCGGCTGCCCGGCGATGATCGCCCGCTGCAGGGCCACCAGCTGGCGGCGCACGGCCGGCACGGCGGCGACGGCCGACACGGCCGCGGTGACCTCCGGCCCCCGGATCGGCCCGTCGACGGGAACGCCGTTGGCCGCGAAGTGCGGCGCGGAGGGATCGGTGCCGATCGACAGCTCCGTCTCCAGCGCGATCTTCGCGATCGCCTCGGGGTCGGAGAGATCGGCCCCGGCCTGCAGCACCGCCCAGGTCACCGCGCGGTACATCGCGCCGGTGTCGAGGTACACCCCGTCGATGGCGGCGGCGAGTCGCCGGGAGACGGTGGACTTGCCCGAGCCCGACGGCCCGTCGACGGCCACCACACACTTCTCCGGCTGCACTTCTTCCGCCACCGTTCCTCCCCAGTTCGCCCGCCCGACCCAACCCTCCCATTGTGCCCGCCGTGGAAAGCATCGACGAACTAGGGTATGTTACTGACGAGTAACGCCGGAGGGAGCGAAAATGCCCACGCTCGACCGTCAGGACGCCGTCTTCGTGCTCGACCTCGGCGACACGGAGAACCGATTCCACCCCGACTGGATCACCTCCGTGAACGCCCTGCTCGACGAGGTGGAGAAGGGCGACGAACCACGCGCCCTCGTGACCACAGCGACCGGCAAGATCTGGTCCAACGGCCTCGACCTCGAGTGGCTGTTCGAGCACCCGGAGCGCTTCCCGGCGTACGCGGCCCAGGTCCACACCCTCTTCGCGCGGGTGATCCGCCTGCCGATGATCACTGTCGCTGCCCTGCAGGGCCACACCTTCGCCGCCGGCGCCATGCTCTCGCTCTGCCACGACCTGCGCGTCATGCGCGCCGACCGCGGCTACTGGTGCCTGCCCGAGGCCGACATCAACATTCCGTTCTCGGTCGGCATGAGCGCGCTCATCCAGTCGCGGCTGACGCCGCAGACCGCCCATGAAGCCATGGTCACGGCCCGACGTTTCGGCGGCATTGACGCGTACGCGAAACAGATCGTCGACGAAGCCGTGCCCGAACCGGACGTCCGCGTGCGCGCGCTGGCCCTCGCCCAGCAACATGCCCCCAAGGCCGGGCCCGCACTTCACACCATCAAGACGAGGATGTACGCCTCCGTCCTGGCGGCCCTGGACTCCGAGGCGGAGAACGCCCCCGATTCCGCCCTGTTCCGCTCGAGCGGGCCGTCCGACAGTTGATCAGCTCTCGCGCCGCGGCCGTTCCGGCGGGTCGGCCAGCAGCGCCCGCCAGGACTCCCTGCTGAACTTCAGCACGGGACCATCGATGTCCTTGGAGTCCCGAACCCAGACGGCATCACCCACGAACGCCACCTCGACGCAATCTCCGCCACCGCTCCGGCTGCTCTTGAACCAACGGGGCTCACCCTGGCCAGTACTCGTCACGTCCGCCTCCTTGATGAGGCGCTTGATCGGGCGCGGGCGGCCCGTCGGCTTCCCCGTCGCCCACGCCTCCGTTGTACGTGTCGCACGGCCGATCACAAGGAACCCACATTCCGTCATCGGCAGATATACCGTCAGTGTAGATAGCGGTTGGTCGATCTACTAGGTACGTGAACTGCACTCACGGTCATCAGGCTGAGGGATTCAGTCCGATAAGCTCCAACTCACGTCCACTACCGGCCAGTAGGCATTAGGCTCAACGAACTCACGGCTGGACAGCAAGGACGCCGCCCAGAGGGAAGCCAGGACGCGAGGTATCCGCGGAGGTGGCACCGTGGCCGAGCGGCAAGAAGTCGAGACTTCTCGAAGCACGCTGAGCTGGCCGACGTTCGCCGCCGGCGGCCTCGTTGCGGGGGTCTTGGCCATGGGCCTCGGCCGTGCAGCCCGGTCAGTTTTCCCTCGCGATGCAGATACGGCCCTAGCGGCTCAGATCGTCGTCGTCATCGTCATCACGATCTGCGCCGGCGCCGCCTTCGGGACGAGTGATCTGCTCCTGGCCCGCTGGCGGCAGCTTCGTCGCCGGTAGCCCGCCTCGCCCGGCCACCCATCGTCGTACCGAGACGACGACCTTTCCCACGGTCATGGCAACCACGCCCAAGCCGACGACGGCGCCCCAACGCCGCGGGTCAACCTTCAGATAGAAGACGATGGTCGCCACCAGCGCCAGAAAGACCAGGATGCCTACGATCGGGGCCGCCATCAGGACAACGGCTCGCATCACCCTGGGCCAGCTGCTCAGCAGCCACCGGACCAAGTCGATCATTTCGGACCTGTCCGGGCGCCGCCCGGTAGGTTCAGGGGTGGCCATGACGACCACCCCCACACGGACGACGCGCACGCACGAACGACGACATCGTCTCGCCGTGCGTGCGCCTCGATCTCATGAGCCACCTCACTGAGGTGCGCGGGCGGTCCCGTCACCGCCCGGCTGTCGCGTTAGGTGTTCGACTCAGGTGCGTCGTTTCCGGCCGGCTTAGGGTTGAAGTCCGCCAGTACTTTGTCGAGAAATCCGTTGAGTTCCCAAGGCTTCGTTGCCACCGCTTCCAGATCCCAGAACAGAGTCAGGTACCGCTCGGTCTCGGCCTCCATGTCACGAGAGGCAAGACCACCCGCGGCGTCGTCGATGTAGAGGACGTAGTCCTCGCCTTCGGCGAACTCCAGGATTTGGAACGGGCCGCGAATCCCGCCATGAACCCCGAGCTCGAACGGCAACACCTGGATGGTGAGCCGGTCGGCCTCGGCACGCTTCTTGAGTCGATCGAGCTGATTGCGCATCACCTCGGGGCCGCCCACCCACCGCCGAAGTGCAGCTTCATCGATCATGAAGTAGAGCTCCGGCCGATCCTCTCGGTCGAGCAGCCCCTGCTGGTCCATGCGAGCCGCGACGCGATCATCGATGTCCTCGCTGGAGAGATCGGGCGTCGAATACGACGTGATCACCTCCCTGGCGTACTCCTCCGTCTGAAGCAGGCCCGGGATGAGGAGAGTTTCGAATTGCCGAACCCGGACCGCCGATGAGCGAAGGTTCCAAAACTTGATCGTGCTGGTGGGCACCGACTTGCCATACGTCGCCGTGGTCAACTTGCGCGATCCTTGGGCGAGCCTGGTCAGTTCGTCGACCTGCTTCCCGCGGACACCGTAGTGCCCGAGCAATGCCCGCAGGTCGGTGACGGTGATGCCGACCGCGCCGTTTTCGATCCGAAGCAATTTGGAAGGTGACCAGGCCAGCGCGTCCGCGACTTCCTTCTGCGACTGCCCAGTCGCCTCTCGAGACTTCCGTAGCTCGATCTGCAACCGGCGACGCAGGACTGCCGGGTCCGGGCTCTCGGCCATTATCAAGATCTCCTAGAAGGTGGCTATCTGCTACGTAGCAGACGGTAGCATGCAGAGGGCTACCTAGCACGCAGGGACTTGTAATAGATTTGGATGCATTCTGAGCTGCCACAATCCCAGAGATCACAACAGCAACAGGCGCATCGTTAGCGAGCCGTCTGCTACCTAGCAGATTGCATGCGGCCAGGTGCACGTCCCCAGCAGACACTACCCGTGTTTCGGCGGGCCCTGTCCAGCGGAGCGGGTCATCGTCTCCGAGCAGGGGAAACTTGAGACTTGAGGCAATGACGGGCGGAGTTACCGCACCGAATCGGTGCCTGGCGCCGGCGGCGAGAGGGGGTGCGCGCCCTCCGGCCGCAGCCCGTCGACGACCAGCGCCAGATATCGCCGCCACAAGTCGGGGGGCGCGTCCGGGACGAAGCTGACCACGTGGGCCGGGACGCACATCATCAGGATCACGTCCAGGCCGGTTATGTCGGCGCGGATCGCGCCTGCTCCCTGGGCTCGCGAGACCAGGCCGACTATCGCGCCGAACAGCCGCTCCCGGGCGTCGCGCAACCGGTCGTTGATGTCGCCGGCGTCGCGCAGGAACGAGAAGTCGAGCTGTTGCTGCTTTCCGGCCGCTGCCTCCAGGAACTCGAACAACGCCGGGCCGGGGTCGTCCCGCACATACAGCTGGCGGGCCAGGGCGGCGAGCGAGTCGACCCGATCCAGCACTACCGCGGCCAGCAAGTCGTCCTTGGTCGGGAAGTGGCGGAAGACCGTGCCCTTGCCGATCCCCGCGCGGCGGGCGATGTCGGCGACCGAGGCCTCCATGCCGCGGGCGGCGAACTCCTCGGCGGCCGCCGCCAGCAGCAGCGATCGGTTGCGCGCGGCGTCGGCGCGGAGGGCTCGGGTCACAGGGCGACACTAACAAGTTGACCGGCCGGTCCGGTTACGCCTAACGTGACCGGACGGTCCGCTTAGAGCTGAGGAGCAAGCGACATGAAGGCTGTGCTGGTCGACCACTACGGGCCGCCCGAGAAGTACCGGGTCGGCGAGATCGAGACGCCGCACGCCGGGGCGGGGCAGATTCAGGTGCGGATCGCGGCGAGCTCGCTGAACGCGATCGACCTGCGCTTGGCGACCGGCGCTTTCGGAATCGCTTTGACGTTCCCCCACGTGCCGGGCTGCGACTTCGCCGGGACGGTCACTGAGGTCGGGGACGGCGTCACCGCGTACGCCATCGGGGATGAAGTTTTTGGTCATGGAATTCCGCGGGCTCTGAAGGGAATGCTGCCGTTCCCGAAGCCGAGTTTGACCACCGGCACGCTGGCCGAGTTCGCGGTCTTCGAGGCGGACACGCCGTTCATCGCGCCTCGGCCGGCGACACTTCCGGCAAGAGAAGCCGCCGCGCTGCCGACCGCCGGACTGACCACCAACGCCCTGCTGGCCCAGGCGAAGATCCAGCCCGACGAGACGGTGCTGGTGATCGGCGCGACCGGCGGAGTGGGCACGACCCTGCTGCCGGCGCTGCGAACAAAGCGAACAATTGCCACAACCAGGCCGGGCGATGAGATCGTCGGAGCGGACGAAACCGTCGGATACGGCGAATACCCCGGCGAAATCGACGTGGTGATCAACCTGGTGCTGCCGACCGACCAGCTCAAGGAGGCGGCGAAAAGCCTCAAACCAGGCGGCCGGCTCTACACGATCACGTTCCCCGCGCCCAAGCCCGAATACATCGACCGCGACGACGTCACCTTCGAGATGGTCCTCGACATGGAGAGCGGTGTCCGAGATGTCACGACGCTCATCCCGACAATCATGAAGACCTACAGCCTCGACGACGGCCCCCGAGCGATGGTCGATTTCGCCCGGGAACACACCGTAGGAAAGCTAGTCGTCGTCCCGTGACACGGCCTGGGACAAACTAGTCGTTGTCCTTTGAGACAGCCTTATACAAAGCGGTGACCTCCGCCGGGGACAGGTGCCGGAAACCGCCTGGCCGCAGGTCACCGAGGCGAATCGGGCCCACCGCCGTGCGGATCAGGCGGGTCACCGGGTGGCCGACGGCGTCCATCATCCGGCGGACGATGTGCTTGCGGCCCTCGTGCAGCACGATCTCGACCTGGGCGGTCTTGCCGAGCGCGTCGACGAGCTTGAAGGCGTCGACGGTGGCGGGCCCGTCCTCGAGCTCGACGCCGGCCAGCAGCTGACGGCCGACGGTGCGCGGCAGCGGGCCGACGACCTCGGCCAGGTAGGTCTTCGCGATCCCGTACGACGGGTGGGTCAGTTTGTTGGTCAGCTCGCCGTCGTTGGTGATCAGCAACAGGCCCTCGCTGTCGGCATCGAGCCGGCCGACGTGGAAGAGCCGCTGGTCGAACTGGCCGAGGAAGTCGGCCAGCTCGGTGCGACCCTTCTCGTCGTCGAGCGAGGTGACGACGCCGCGCGGCTTGTTCATCGCGAGGTAGACGAGCTTGGTGTCGGTGATCACCCGCTGGCCGTCGACGAGAATCTCGGCGGTGGCCGGGTCGACCTTGTCGCCGAGCTTGGCGACCTTGCCGTTGACGGTGACTCGCCGCCGGAAGATCAGGTCTTCGCAGGCGCGGCGGGAACCGACACCGGCGGCAGCCAGCACTTTCTGGAGGCGTTCGGCGGTGTCAGCCTGGGGCATCGAGCACTTCTTCCACATCGTCGGGCAGGAATGGGGCGAGCGGCGGCAACTGGTCGACCGAGTTGATCCCGAGTTTCTCCAGGAACAGCGGCGTCGTGCGGTACAGGTAGGCCCCCGTCTCGCCCTCGACGCCGCACTCTTCGATCAGTCCGCGCGTGACAAGCGTACGCATGACCCCGTCGCAGTTGACGCCGCGGATGGCGGAGATCCGCGACCGGGTCACCGGCTGCTTGTAGGCGACGACCGCGAGAGTCTCGAGCGCCGCCTGGGTCAGCCGCACCGACTGCCCGTCGAGCACGAACCGTTCCACGTAGGCGGCGTATTCCGGCCGCGTGTAGAGACGCCAGCCACCCGCGGCCCGCCGCAGGTCGAACCCGTGCCCCGCCGCGGTGTACCGCGCCGACAGGTTCTCCAGCATCGCCCCGATCCGCTCGGTGGGCTGCTCGAGGATCTGCGCCAGCTGCATCTCCGCAACCGGCTCGTCCACCACGAGCATGATGGCCTCCAGCGCCGCGCAAAGCTCGGCGTCGTCGGTCAATTCAGGCAATTCTTCGGCCGTACGCGCGGACGGCTCCCCAACCGCAGCGGAACCGCCCCGACTTCGGCGGCCCTGCTCGGGAACCGCCGCCGTCACGGGCGCCCGGTCGGCACCGTCGTCCGCCGCCGGCTGCGTGCTTCCTTCGTCTCCCCCGGCGGCGTCCTCGATCGGCACCAGTTCCTCGACCGGCGGGTCGACCGCCTCATCGTCGCTGACGTCGTCATGGGCCGCCTGGTCGAAGACACCACCCGCGTCATCCCCGTCGAGCGGCAACGCCTCATCGACAACCGGCTCGTCCTCGGCGCCTTCCTCGGCCGCGTCCTGCACGGCCTCCGGCAACGACAGATCGGGCCCGATCTCGCCCACGCTCGGCTCCGGCGCAACCTCCTCCGTCGGCAGCCTACGCGGCTGGTCCACGCTCGCCGGCGCGTCCGCGGCCCCGCTCAGCGCCGCCTGCTCCGCCGGCTCGGACAGCGCCGCCTCTTCAGCGGGCTCGGACAGCGCCGCCTTTTCGGCCGGATCGGACAGCGCCGCCTCTTCGGCCGGCCCGGTCAGCGCAGCCTCTTCGGCCGGCTCGGTTAGCGTCGCCTCTTCGGACTCGTCGCCATACCCCGGCGGATTGGGGCGCTCGAACGCCTCGTCGAAGTCGTCATCGTCGTCGGAGAGCCCCGCCTCTGACCGCTCCTCGTCGTCATCGGGCCGCCCGTGAGGCTCCTCATCGTCGGACGCGTCCGCACTGATCTCGTCGACGACCGCATCGTCCTCGTCGACGAGATCGTCGGCGGCCGCCAGCTCCTCCGCCTCGGCGAAGTCGTGCTCGTCGCCCCGCTCGGCCAGGCGGGCCTCCGCGTCCGCCTCGGCCGCTGCCTGGAAAGCCCGGTCCGGCGGTCGCTGCTGGCGCTCCCACGGCGGCACCCACGCCGCCGCCTGCTGGGCAAGCGATTCGGCTCGCTCGTCGTCGCTCACGATCGCTCCTCCTGCACGGCGTCGTCGTTGTCATCGTCAAGATCATCAAGGCTCGCGGCCTTGTCAAATCCGCTCGGCCCGGATGTGCCCGGCTCCCAGGCCTCCGAATCCTCCAGCTCGTCCGAATTGTCCGGCGGGATGACGGCCCGGTTGGGGTCGGGCGGGCTGCCCTCGTAGTCGTCCTCCGGCTCGTCCGGCTCGTCCGAATTGTCCGGAGAGGCCGCGGCCCGGTCCGGGTCGGGCGGGCTGCCCTCGTAGTCGTCGATGTCGAGCTCGGCATCCGCCGCGTCCCCGCCGACCCACCGCACCGTCAGCTCGTCTAGCGAGACCGGCTGCTCGAACTCGACCAGCCCTTCGCGATAGAGCTCGAGCAGCGCCAGGAACCGGGCGACCACCTCGAGCGTGTTCTCGCAGTCGGCGATCAGCAGCGAGAACGTCGCGCTGCCCGCCCGCCGCAGCCGGTCGCGCAGCAGTTGGGCATGCTCGCGCACGCTGACCCGCACCTGGTGGATGTGCGCGATCGAGACCTGCGGCGGCCCGGGCTTGGGCGTGAACTGCTTGAGCGCCAGCTTGAACAACCGCTCCACCCCGACGCCGAGCACCAGGTCGGGCAGCGCCTCGGCGAACCGTGTCTCCATCGACACCGCGCGCGGCCAGCGTTTCGCCCCGGTCGCCTCCAGATCGGAGATGAAGGCCGCCGCCTCCTTGAAGGCCTTGTACTGCAACAGCCGGGCGAAGAGCAGGTCGCGGGCCTCGAGCAGGGCCAGGTCTTCCTCGTCCTCCACCTCGGCGGCGGGCAGCAGCCGGGCCGCCTTGAGGTCGAGCAGGGTGGCCGCGACCAGCAGGAACTCGCTGGCCTCGCCGAGATCCCAGTCGTCGCCCATGGCGCGGATGTACGCGATGAAGTCGTCGGTGACCGTGTGCAGCGCGACCTCGGTGACGTCGAGCTTGTGCTTGCCGATCAGCTGCAGCAGCAGGTCGAACGGGCCGGTGAAGTTGTCGAGGCGTACGAGAAATTTGCCGGAGTCCTCCGCGGCCTGAGCAAGCTCAAGGCTGTCGGCGGCGGGTTCCACGGCGTCTTCAGGCACCTGCTGACCGTAGACCACGGGGACGACAAGCTGTTCCGGGCTCACAACCACGTTTCAACGCCGCAGGTCAGCACAGGTGACTGGGGCGAAGGGAAGATCAGCCCCACAGGCGCAGGAAGACGAGTCCGAGCGCGTTGAGGATGCGCATCAGGAACGGGTACGGCAGCGGGAACAGGCAGCAGATCAGCAGGATGAGCACGCCGAGGTTCTTCTCCTCGAACCACAGCCGCATCCACTGGATGCCGTTCCCGGGCCGGCGCAACGCGTAGTAGAGCACGCCGAAGCCGTCCAGCGGCGGGATGGGGATGATCGCGAGCAGCCCGAAGCTGAGCAGCCCGACCCCGAGCGACAGCAGGATCACCGGTCCCGTGTCGCCCTTGACGCCCTGCAGGACGATCCCGGGCGTAAGAAAATCCAAACCACCATTCGGGTACGCGAGCGCGTACGCCCCGATGATGATCTCGCCGAGGACGATGGTGACCAGCGGGCCGGACAGGAAGACCAGCGCGGCCCGCCCCCGGCTGCGATACCGGTAGAACTCGTCGACGGAAAGCTTGTGGCCCCAGCCCATGCCGCCGAGCGCGGCCGCGACCGCGCCGAACGGGTCGACGTCCTCCCGCAGGCTCGGCCGGATCGATTCCCGGCGGTCGGCGAGGCCGAGGCTGCGCGCGGTGAGCCGGATCGCGATCGCGCGCAGCATCAGACCGAGGAGAAAGGAGACCAGCAGGGCGGCGAACGCCTTGGGCGTCCCGAGCGCGAAGAGCACGGATCAGCCGCGCTCGGCCTTGGCGGCGATGACCTCGCGGGCGAGCTGACGGTAGTTGCGGGCGCCGGAGGAGGCCGGGTCGAGGCTGGTGATCGGCGAGCCGGCCACCGTGGACTCGGGGAACTTGACCGTCTTGGTGATGACGGTCTGGTAGACCTTGTCGCCGAACGCCTCGACCACGCGCTGCAGCACCTGGCGGCAGTGGGTGGTGCGGGAGTCGTACATGGTGGCGAGGATGCCCTCGAGCTCGAGGTCGAAGTTGAGCCGCTCGCGCACCTTGTCGATGGTGTCGAGCAGCAGCGCCACGCCGCGCAGCGAGAAGAACTCGCACTCGAGCGGGATGAGCACGCCGTGCGCGATGGTCAGCGCGTTGATCGCCAGCAGGCCCAGCGAGGGCTGGCAGTCGATCAGGATGAAGTCGTACTCCTTGCGGACCGAGCGCAGCGCCCGGGCCAGCGCCATCTCGCGGGCGACCTCGTTGACCAGCTGGATCTCGGCGGCCGACAGGTCGATGTTGGCCGGAAGCAGGTGCAGGCCGGCCACGTCGGTCTTGATGATCACGTCTTCGGTGGCCACGTCGTCCTGCATGAGCAGGTTGTAGATGCTCAGGTCGAGGTTGTGCGGGTTGACGCCGAGGCCCACCGAGCAGGCGCCCTGGGGGTCGAAGTCGACGAGGAGGACCTTCCGCCCGTACTCCGCGAGGGCCGCGCCCAGGTTGATGGTGGTCGTCGTCTTGCCGACGCCACCCTTCTGGTTGGCCAGGGCGATGATCCGCGCGGGGCCGTGCCGGTGCGTCGGCATCGGCTCGGGGATGGGGCGGCGCATCGTGTACGCCGTGGGGTCGGCCGGGCCCAGGTCAGCGCCGAGATCGAGCGAGCCCTGCTGCTCTCGCAAAGCGGAGGTCCAGGCCTCCGCCCGTGAATCGTTGCTTGACAACTGCCTTCGCCCCCTTCCGACTCGCGCAGCCGGAGCCGATGCCCGACTGTACGCCACGCGCGCCGCGCGATCGGGGTGCCTGTCCGGCGTGTCGCCATCTATGGGTGCGCAGCGTCTAACGAGCGCGAGGGTGAGCGGTCGCGTACACCTCGCGGAGCCGCTCGACGGTCACCAGCGTGTACACCTGCGTCGTCGTCACCGAGGCGTGCCCGAGCAACTCCTGCACGACCCGAACGTCGGCGCCGCCGTCGAGCAGATGGGTCGCGTAGGAATGGCGCAGCGTGTGCGGGCTGACGGCCAGAATGCCGGCCGTTCCGGCGGCGCGGTGCAGGATCGTCCACGCGCTCTGCCGCGACAGCCGTCCGCCCCGAGCGTTCAGGAAGACGGCCGGCGTGCCCTTCCCCTTGGCCGCGAGCGCCGGTCTCCCCCGTACGAGATAGGCATCGATCGCGGCCTTGGCGTAACCGCCCACCGGAACCACCCGCGTGCGCCCGCCCTTGCCATGCAGGACCGCCGCCGGTTCGCCGGCCAGGTCGAGGTCGTCGATCGCCGCACCCACGGCCTCGGAGATCCGCGCCCCGGTGCCGTAGAGGAACTCCAGCAGAGCCTTGTCCCGCAGGCCGAGCGGCGTGTCCTCGCCGGGGACCGCGAGCAGCCGCTCGACCTGGTCGACGTCGAGCGCCTTGGGCAGCCGCTTGGGCGGGGCGGGCGGCTTGACCTCGGCGGCCACGTTCACCGCGACCAGCCCCTCCCGGGCGGCGAACCGGTGCAGCCCCCGCACGGCGCTGATGGCCCGCGCCGCGCTCGCCGACGCCAGCCCGTCCTCGCGCAGCTCCGCGAGATGACCGGTGACGTCGGCAGCACGCACGTCGCCCAGCGAATCGATGCCCGACGAGGCCAGGGCCCGCGCGTAGCGGTCGAGATCGCGCCGGTACGAGGCGAGCGTGTTGCGCGACAACCCACGCTCGACGGTCAGATGGTCGAGGTAGGCGTCGATCGCGCGGTCGATGCTCAGCTGATCACCTCGGCCGTGGGCAGGACCGGCATGCCGTGCGCCTCCGCGACCGGTCCGTAGGTCACGTTCCCGTCGAACGTGTTGAGGCCGAGGGCGAGCGCGGGATCGGCTTTCAGCGCCGCGCGCCAGCCCAGGTTGGCCAGCTCCAGAGCGTACGGCAGAGTGACGTTGGTGAGTGCGTAGGTGCTCGTGTGCGGGACCGCGCCGGGCATGTTGGCCACGCAGTAGAACATCGACTCGTGCACGCGGTAGACCGGGTCGGCGTGCGTGGTCGGCCGCGAGTCCTCGAAGCAGCCGCCCTGGTCGATGGCGATGTCGACGAGCACGCTGCCCGGCTTCATCCGGCTCACGAGCTGGTTGGAGATCAAGTTCGGGGCCTTCGCGCCGGGGACCAGCACGGCGCCGATCACCAGGTCCGCGTCCAGGACGGCCTTTTCGATCTCGTACGCGTTGGAAGCGATCGTTTGAAGATGACCGCGATAGTCGGCGTCGGCAGCGCGCAGCTTGTAGATGTTGCGGTCCAGGACGAGCACCTCGGCCTGCATGCCGAGCGCGATGGCGGCCGCGTTCATCCCGGAGACGCCGGCGCCGATGACCACCACCTTGGCCGCGTAGACGCCCGGGACGCCGCCCATCAGCACGCCGCGACCGCCGCCCGAGGCCATCAGATGGTACGAGCCGACCTGCGGCGCGAGCCGGCCGGCGACCTCGGACATCGGGGCGAGCAGTGGCAGCGACCGATCGGGGAGCTCCACCGTCTCGTACGCGATCCCGGTGACCCGCCGGTCGACGAGCGCGTCGGTGCACTCCTTCGACGCCGCGAGGTGCAGATAGGTGAACAGGACCTGGCCGGGCCGCATCCGCGGGTACTCCTCGGCGATCGGTTCTTTCACCTTGAGAATCAGTTCGCCGGTCTCCCAGATGTCGCCGGCGGTGGGCAGGATGGTCGCTCCGGCGGCCTGATAGTCACCGTCTGTGATCGACGATCCGGTACCGGCGCCCGACTGCACGTAGACCTCGTGCCCCGATCGGGCGAATTCGTAGACTCCGGCCGGGGTGATGGCCACCCGGAACTCATTGTTCTTGATCTCGGTGGGAATGCCGACCTTCACAGCCGACACCGTCCTTTCTCAACGCTGAGTGACGTCCCGTCTTGCCGCAGAGTACCCCTCACCCGGGCCGACCTACGACCGATTCGTCCGGGTTTCGGAGATCGAACTGTGTCGCGGTAGCAAATAGACGGTGAGGTAGCTTTCTCTCATGCCAGTGGATCTCAACACCTCGGTGCCGCACTCGGCCCGGATCTACGACTACCTGCTGGGCGGCAAGGACAACTTCGAGGCGGACCGCGCGGCCGCCGCCGCCATCGTCGAGTCGTCACCGAGCCTGCCGATCTCCATGCGGGCGAACCGGCAGTACATGGCCCGGGTGGCCCACTACCTGGCCGCCGAGCGCGGGATCCGGCAGTTCCTCGACATCGGCACCGGCCTGCCCACCTCGCCCAACCTGCACGAGGTGGTCCAGGGCGTCGACGCGACCTCCAAGATCGTGTACGTGGACAACGACCCGATCGTGCTCGTGCACGCCCGGGCGCTGCTCACCTCGTCGCCGCAGGGCTCCACCGCGTACCTCGACGCCGACCTGCGCGCCGTCGAGCAGATCCTCTCCTCCCCCGAGGTGAAGCAGAACGTCGACTTCACCCGGCCGGTCTCGGTCAGCCTCATCGCGGTCCTGCAGTTCATCACCGACGAGGACGAGGCCCACCGGATCATCGACGGACTGCTCGAGCCGTTCCCGGCCGGCAGCACCCTGTCGATCTCGACAGTGACCGCGCACAACCCGCAGGCCGTGCAGGCCGCGGCGACGTACCGGGCCCGCGGCATCGCCGCCAAGGAGCGCACCGACGACGAGGTGACCGCCCTGTTCCGCGGCCTCGACCTGGTCGAACCGGGCGTGGTCCTGGTCAACCGCTGGCGCCCGGACGCCGAGGCGGCGGCCATCGAGGACACTCACGTCCAGATGTCGGGCGGGGTCGCCGTCAAGCATTGACCCCTACTCGACCAGCCAGCGGCCCTTCTGGTCGCGCCAGCCCTTCGCGAGGCGGCCCGCGGGGAAGGGGCCGACCTGGCGGCGGGGCGGCAGCGTCGCGTCGAGCTCGACCATGTACGCGTCGGACGGCATGTTCTCGCGGTGCTCGACCGCGGCGATCCGGCCGTAGTGCTGGAAGTTCAGGATGTACGGGTCCGCGTCGTACGGAGGAAGCACCGTGACTAGGTCACCCACCTTGAACGAGTCGTTCCTGGGTGGGCCGGCATGCGGCATCGTCGCCTCCCTGAGCTGCGTTACCTACAAAATGTAGGACCCGCAAACGTTCAAGGAAAGTCACCGGTCGGTCACTGATCGAAAACCTCCGCGCGGTTTTCTTGACTCATTCCAGAAAACAGGCAAGACTTCTGCCCGTGCGAAGTGCGTTCGAAGCCGAGCCTCTGCTGCGCGCAGCCGCGCTGCGCGTGACCCGGCCCCGGGTGGCGGTCCTGACCGCCGTGCACGACCACCCGCACGCCGACACCGACTCGATCGTCCGCCGGGTCCGCGCGGCGATCGGCGACGTGTCCACCCAGGCGGTCTACGACGTGCTGCGGGCGCTGACCGCGGCGCGCCTGGTGCGGTGCATCGAGCCGGCCGGCTCGGTGGCCCGCTACGAGACCCGGGTCGCCGACCACCATGACCACCTCGTGTGCCGGTCGTGCGGCGACATCGTCGACGTCGACCGCGCCGCGGGCGAGGCGCCCTGTCTCACCGCCACCGGCGATCACGGCTTCACCGTCGATGAGGCCGAGGTCGTCTTCTGGGGGCTCTGCCCCGCCTGCGCACGACTTCCCCCTGTTGACCGAAACCGCTAAGGACGGGAATCACCGAATGTCAGACCAAGGCAAGTGCCCGGTCGCGCACGCCTCGCACGGCGGCCGCAGCAACCGTGAGTGGTGGCCGAACCTGCTGGACCTGAGCGTCCTGCACCAGAACCCGCCGGCGGGCGACCCGATGGGCGCCGGCTTCGACTACGCGGCGGAGTTCGGCTCGCTCGACCTCGCGGCCGTGAAGGCCGACCTCAACGAGGTGCTGACCTCGTCGCAGGACTGGTGGCCGGCCGACTTCGGGCACTACGGCCCGCTGTTCATCCGGATGGCCTGGCACAGCGCCGGCACGTACCGGACCTTCGACGGCCGCGGCGGCGGTGGCTCCGGCGACCAGCGCTTCGCCCCGCTCAACAGCTGGCCCGACAACGGAAACCTGGACAAGGCGCGCCGCCTGCTCTGGCCGGTGAAGAAGAAGTACGGCAAGAAGATCTCCTGGGCCGACCTGATGATCCTGGCCGGCAACGTGGCCCTCGAGTCGATGGGCTTCAAGACCTTCGGCTTCGCCGGCGGCCGCGCCGACGTCTGGGAGCCGGAGCAGATCAACTGGGGCACCGAGGACACCTGGCTCGGCGACAAGCGCTACAGCGGCGACCGTCAGCTGGACAGCCCGCTCGGCGCGGTCCAGATGGGCCTCATCTACGTCAACCCCGAGGGCCCGAACGGCAACCCGGACCCGCTGGCCGCCGCCCGCGACATCCGCGAGACGTTCGGCCGGATGGCCATGAACGACGAGGAGACGGTCGCGCTGATCGCCGGCGGTCACACGTTCGGCAAGACGCACGGCGCCGGCCCGGCCGCCCACGTCGGCGCCGAGCCCGAGGGCGCGCCGCTGCAGGCCGAGGGCCTGGGCTGGATCAGCACGTACGGCACCGGCAAGGGCGCCGACGCGATCACCAGCGGCCTCGAGGGCACCTGGACCCCGACCCCGATCACCTGGGACAACTCGTTCTTCGACGTGCTTTTCAAGTACGAGTGGGAGCTGTCGGAGAGCCCGGCCGGCGCGAAACAGTGGGTGCCGACCGACCCGGCCGCCGCGGGCACCGTGCCGGACGCGTTCGACGCCGAGAAGCGCCACGTCCCGGTCATGCTCACGACCGACCTGGCGCTGCGGGTGGACCCGATCTACGGCCCGATCTCGCGCCGGTTCTACGAGAACCCGGAGGAGTTCGCGCTCGCCTTCGCGAAGGCCTGGTACAAGCTGACCCACCGCGACATGGGCCCGATCGCCCGCTACCTGGGCCCCGAGGTGCCGGCCGGGCACGAGCTCTGGCAGGACCCGGTACCGGCCCCGACCGGCGAGCCGCTCGGCGCCGACGACATCGCGGCGCTCAAGCAGGCGATCCTCGCGTCCGGCCTGACCGTCTCCGAGCTGGTGTCGACCGCGTGGGCGTCGGCCGCGACGTTCCGTGGCACCGACAAGCGCGGCGGCGCGAACGGCGCCCGGATCCGGCTCGCCCCGCAGAACGCGTGGGAGGTCAACGAGCCGGCGAAGCTGTCGAAGGTGCTCGGCACCCTCGAGGGCATCCAGCGGCAGTTCAACGCCGGCGCCAAGCAGGTCTCGCTGGCCGACCTGATCGTGCTGGGCGGCGCCGCGGCCGTGGAGAAGGCGGCCCGGGACGGCGGCGTCGAGGTCGAGGTGCCGTTCGCGCCGGGCCGCACCGACGCGACGCAGGAGTGGACCGACGTCGAGTCGTTCTCGGTGCTCGAGCCGGCCTACGACGGCTTCCGCAACTACCTCGGCAAGGGACACACCCGCCCGACCGAGCAGCTGCTGGTCGACCGGGCGCAGTTCCTGACGCTGACCGCGCCGGAGATGACCGTCCTGGTCGGCGGCCTGCGGGTGCTGGGCGCCAACCACGAGCAGTCGGCGCACGGCGTGTTCACCGACCGGCCGGGCGTGCTCAGCAACGACTTCTTCGCGAACCTGGTCGACTTCGGCGCCGTGAAGTGGTCGCCGGTCGGTGAGGACGAGGAGATCTTCGAGGGCCGGGACGCCGCGACCGGCGCGGTGCGGTGGACGGCGACCCGGGCCGACCTGGTCTTCGGCTCGAACTCGCAGCTGCGCGCGCTGGCCGAGGTCTACGCGACCGACGACGCCCAGGAGAAGTTCGTCCGCGACTTCGTCGCCGCCTGGGTGAAGGTCTCGAACCTCGACCGGTTCGACATCTGACAAACGGAATCGAGGGGCCGTTCGTACCGTCCACATGGTACGAACGGCCATCCTCGGCAATGATCTTCATCGAAATAGAAGATCACCCCCGTGAGGCGTGATGGCGGGTAGGGGCCCGCCTCACAACCCTTGGGGGGCACACATTGTTCAGCACGACTCGATCGCGCGTGCGCGCGCTTGCCGTGGCCGGCATGGCCGCCGTGGTAGCCGCCGTCGGCGCGGTCAGCTACAACGCGTCGGCCGCTGAGGTCACCGACGCCCGCAGCGTGGCCGTCCCGGCGATCGCCACGATCATCAAGCCGCCGCCCGGCTCCCGGCCGATCGGCGCGTACGTCGTCACGAAGGGCACCCAGAGCTACACCTGCGGGGCCGACGGGGTCTACCCGACGACGACGTCGGTGCCCGAGGCGCAGCTCATCGGCACCGGCGGCCGGATACACCACTTCGCCGGCCCGAGCTGGCAGTCGCTGCGGGACGGCTCGCTGGTCACCGCGGTCCGCCTGCAGTCCTCGCCGCGCGAAGGGGCGATCGCGGAGCTGCTGCTGCAGGTCAACTCGCACAGCGGCAAGGGGATCCTGAGCAAGGCCGACTACATCAACCGGCTGTACACGTCGGGCGGCCTCGCCCCGGCCGGCTCCTGCACGCCCGGGCAGATCGCGAGCGTCCCGTACGGCGCGGTCTATGTGTTCTGGGACGACCCGGCGGTCTGAATCCAGAACCTGAGCCCGAGTGACTCGTCGGTGAAGACGCGGGCGTCCGGCCCCGGTTCGCCCGGACCGAACGCCGTCGCGAGCACCTCGTCGGCGACCAGGCCCGCATGCTCGGTGAGAGCGAGCGCGGTCTGGTCGTCGGCGGTGGCGTACCGCAGCGCGATCCGGTCGGCCACGTCGAGGCCGCTGGCCTTGCGCGCCTCCTGGATCTGGCGGATCGCCTCCCGGGCCCGGCCCGCGCGCAGCAGCTCCGGCGTGAGCTCGAGGTCGAGCGCGACCGTGGCGCCGGCATCGGAGGCGACGGCCCAGCCCTGACGCGGCGTCTCGGTGATGATCACCTCGTCGGGACCGAGGGTGACGGTCTCGCCGTCGACGGTCAGTGACGCGGAACCGGTGGCGCGAAGATCCGCGGCGAGCGCCGCGGCGTCGGAACGAGCGATTTCCCGCGCGATCTCCTGCACTCGCTTCCCGAAACGCTTTCCGAGCGTACGGAAATTGGCCTTGGCCTGGGAATCGACAAGCGAACCGGTGAGCGGGGCGATCTCGCCGACGTTGAGCTCGGCGGCGATCTCGGCGAGCAGCTCGCCCGGCAGGCCGTCCGCCGAGACCAGCGCGCGCGACAGCGGCTGGCGCACCTTCAGGCCCGACTCGGCGCGGGCGGCGCGGCCGAGCTCGACGAGCCGGCGCGCGACCGCCATCCGCGCGGACAGCTCGGGATCGCGCAGTTCCGGGGACGCCACCGGGAACGCGGCCAGGTGGACCGACTCCGGCGCCTCCGGCTCGACCGGTCTCACGAGGTCCTGCCAGACGCGCTCGGTCACGAACGGGGTCAGCGGCGCCATCAGCAGCGTCACGGTCCGCAGCGCCTCGTGCAGGGTCGCGAGGGCGGCCGGGTCGCCGCGCCAGAAACGGCGGCGGCTGCGGCGCACGTACCAGTTGGAGAGGTCGTCGACGAACGCGGCCAGCAGCCGGCCGGTCTCCTGGGTGTCGAAGTCGGCCAGCGCGGCGTCGACCTTCTCCACCAGCGCGGCCAGCTCGGAGAGCACCCAGCGGTCGAGGACCGGCCGCTCGGCGGGCGCGGGGTCATCACCGGACGGCGTCCAGCCGGCGGTGCGGCCGTAGAGGGCCTGGAACGCGACCGTGTTCCAGTAGGTCAGCAGGATCTTGCGGACGACCTCCTGCAGCGCGGTGTGCCCGACGCGCCGCGCCGACCAGGGCGAGCCGACCGCGGCCATGAACCAGCGGACCGCGTCGGCGCCGTGCGTGTCCATCAGCGGGATCGGCTCGAGGATGTTGCCGAGGTGCTTGGACATCTTGCGGCCGTCCTCGGCCAGGATGAGGCCGAGGCAGACGACGGTCTCGTAGGACGAACGGCCGAACACCAGCGTGCTCACGGCCATCAGCGTGTAGAACCATCCGCGGGTCTGGTCGATCGCCTCGGAGATGAACTGCGCGGGGAAGCGCTTCTCGAAAAGATCCTTGTTCCGGTACGGGTAGCCGAACTGCGCGAAGGGCATCGAGCCGGAGTCGTACCAGGCGTCGATGACCTCCTCCACTCTTGTCGCCTCCTCCCGACATTCCGGGCAGCTGAACGTGACCTCGTCGATGAACGGCCGGTGCGGGTCCAACTCCGACAGATCCTGGCCTGTCAGGCGGCTGAGCTCCTCGCGCGAGCCGACGCAGGTGAGGTGGCCTTCGGCGCAGCGCCAGATCGGCAGCGGCGTGCCCCAGTAGCGGTTCCTCGACAGCGCCCAGTCGACGTTGTTGACCAGCCAGTCCCCGTACCGCCCGTGCTTGACGTTCTCCGGCTGCCAGGTGGTCTTCTCGTTCTCCCGCAGCAGGTCATCCCGTACGGCGGTGGTGCGCACGTACCAGGAGGGCATCGCGTAGTAGATCAGCGCGGTGTGGCAGCGCCAGCAGTGTGGGTACTGGTGCTCGTAGGGCTCGTGCCGCCACAGCAGGCCGCGCTCGCGCAGGTCGGTGACCAGCGGCTCGTTCGCCGCCCGGAAGAACAGGCCGCCCACCAGCGGGATCTCCGCCTCGAAGGTGCCGTCCCGGCGCACGGGGTTGACCAGCGGCAGGCCGTACGCGCGGCAGTTGGCGAGGTCGTCCGGGCCGAACGCCGGGGACTGATGGACCAGTCCGGTGCCGCTGTCGGTGGTCACATAGGTAGCCAGGATGACGATATGAGCATTGGGCACCTGGACCAGGTCGAACGGTGGCTGGTAGGACCAACGCTCCATCTCGCGGCCCGTGAACTGCTCGCCCGTTGTCTCCCAGCCGGCCGGGAGAAGGGGTTCCGCCACGACGATCCGCTCCTTGCCGTCGGTGGCGACGACATAGGTCACGTCCGGATGCACGGCCACCGCGGTGTTGGAGACCAGCGTCCACGGGGTTGTCGTCCAGACCAGCAGACTTGCTTTCCCCGCGAGCGGACCCGAGGTGAGCGGCAGACGGACATAGACCGCCGGGTCGACGTCGGTCTCGTACCCCTGGGCCAGCTCGTGATCGGAGAGCGTGGTCTGGTCGCGCGGGCACCACGGCGCGACCCGGAAGTCCTCGACCAGCAGCCCCTTGTCGAAGATCTGCTTCAGCGACCACCAGACCGAGTCGATGTAGTCCGGGTCCATCGTCCGGTACGCCTCGTCGAGGTCGACCCAGTAGCCCATCCGCTCGGTGAGCTCGGCGAACGCGTCCGTGTGCCGGGTGACCGACTCGCGGCATCGTTGGTTGAAGTTCGCGATCCCGTACGCCTCGATGTCCTTCTTGCCGGTGAAGCCGAGCTCCTTCTCGACGGCGAGCTCGACCGGCAGCCCGTGGCAGTCCCAGCCGGCCTTGCGCTCGACGTGGAAGCCCTTCATCGTCCGGTACCGCGGGAACACGTCCTTGAAGACGCGGGCCTCGATGTGGTGGGCGCCGGGCCGGCCGTTCGCGGTCGGCGGCCCCTCGTAGAACACCCACTCGGGGCGGCCGCGGGTCTGCTCGAGGCTGCGGGCGAAGATGTCTTCCCGCCGCCAGAAGCCGAGGATCTCGTGGTCGAGCACGGGCAGGTCGACCTGGGCCGGCACCGGGCGGTACATCGCATTTCCTCCGTCGGTCATCGTTGCCACCAACGGAGGGACGAGGCGGCGAGGCCCCGCGGTACCACCCTCCTTGGCCGTGCGCCGGGCACGACCCTCTCTCGGTGCTGCGGCCGGCTCTACTCGGCCCGCGCGCGGGCCTTTCCTCCGGCGGCTCCGGGGTGATTTTCGCGCCGCGCACTCCCCCGGGCTTCCACCGTCCCCGGGTCTCTCTCGGCTGCGTGCGGCGGTACTCGTCCCCATCAACGCCTGCGCCGTCATGCTACCGCTCGCCAAAACCGATTAACGTCTCAGCGGGCCGAGCCGACCGCTGCCGCCCCTCCCCGTTTGTTGGGGCACGCTCCCTAACATCGGCGGGTACCATGGCTTCATGCCCGGAACGGCCGGCGAGCGACGCCCACGACGAAGCGCGGCGGAGACCCGTGCGCACATCCTCGACGTGGCCGATCGGCTCTTCTACTGGGACGGCCTGCACAACACCGGGGTCGACAAGGTCGCCCGGGCGGCGGACATCGCCCCGACCACGCTCTACCGTTCCTTCGCCGACAAGGACGACCTGGTCGCCGCCTACGTCGAGCGCGCCGACCTGCTCACCCGCGAATGGATCGACGCGGCGATCGCGGCGTCGGACGGCACTCCCCGGTCAGCGATCCTCGCCGTCTTCGCCGGGCTGCGACCGCGGCTCGCACCGGCCGTCTACCGGGGCTGCGCCTGCCAGATGACGCTGGCCGAATATCCCGACGCGGAATCCGCGCCCCATCGCAACGCCGTGGCGGCCAAGGATTGGTTGCACGATCGGTTCGCCGGGCTGCTGGCGGACGCCGGCGTCGACGACCCCGGCGGCTTGGCGGGCCAGCTGATGGTGATCTACGACGGAGCGCTTGCCTCCGCGCAGCGTCTCCGTAGCGCGGAGCCCGCGCTGCACGCCGGCCGCCTCGCCGAGGTGCTGCTCGACAGCCGGGACCTGTAGGCACACGCGGACAAGTCCGGGCGGCGCCGTCGGCCCGGCCACGGCGATCAGACGTTCTTGATGATGCCTCCGTCGATGAGATATTCCGCGCCGGTGATGTTGTTCGGCGAGGCGACGAACGTGATGAGCCGGGCCACCTCGTCCGGCGTCGTGAGCCGGCCGGTCGAGGCACCGAGCGCGCCCTGCAACTGCGCCGAGAAGGTCTCGTGCGCGACCCCCTGGCGCCGGGCGAGCTGCCCGATGAAGCCGTCGGGATCCGTCCACAAACCGGTGCTCACCCCACCCGGCGCCACGGTCACGGCCCGGACGCCCCGGCCGCCGTACTGCTCGGCGATCACCTTGGTCAGGGCATTCAGAGCCGCCTTCGACACGTTGTAGTGCGCGGGACCGGCACTGACCAGGCGCGCACCGGCCGAGGAAACGTTGACGACGACGCCGTGCCGCTCGACCAGGCTGGGCAGCAGTGCGCGGGTGACCCGCAGCGCGCTGTAGAAGTGCAGGTCGAAGACGTCCTGCCAGTCGCTGTCGGGCAGGTCCGCCAGGCTCTTCACGGCGGCGTCGGCGAGCTTGTCCGCGTCACCGATGCCGACGTTGTTGACGAGCACATCGACGCCGCCGAGCTCGGCCAGCGCCCGGGTGGCGAGCTCGGTGGCGCCCTCCGGGGTGGCGAGGTCGACGGTGACGGGCACGGCCGCTGTCGCCCCGAGCTCGGCCGTGATCGTCCGGGACCCGGTCACGACCCGCATCCCCTCGGCAAGCAGGTCCCGCACGACCGCCAGGCCGATGCCCTTGCTGCCGCCGGTGACGACGGCGGTCTTGCCGGCCAGCTGAAGATCCATCTGTTCCCCCTGTTGTTCGCCCGATCGAACAACACCGTAGCATTGCAAGGGAACGATCCCTAACATTTGCTTCGCGGGATGCGAGGACCATTCGCGGACGCCGTCGACCACCGCGGGCTGGGCGACGCAGGGAAGCCCGGACCCCACCACCCGCGGCTCGACTGAACCGCGGGTGCCTACGAGACGGTGAAGGCGAACGCGTAGGGCTCCCGGATCGGCACACTTCCCGCCCCGGTGCTGCTGACGTTGGCGACCATGCCGGTGTAGCTGCCCGGGGGCAGGGGCTCGGACGGGGTCCAGACCAGCACGCCCGGCGAGGTCTCGGTGACCGTGCCGCCGACGGTGCCGAAGACGCCACTCACCTCGACCGAGCCGGTGAAGTCGGCGCCGGTGGGCTGGACGTCGCGCTCGAAGTTCACGGTGACCGCGGTGGCAGTGGCGCTGGTGGAGACGACGAGCGGGTCGCGCCAGTACTGGACGGCCAGGTGGTTGTCGGGCACGCCGGGCACGCCCCACTGGGTGGACGTGTCGTCGACCACCATGGTCTGGGTGATGCCGCCGTCGACGACCACGTCGCGGTTGGTGGTGCCCACGATCGAGCCCCAGTCCTCCACGGTCTCCCACGTGCCGCGGGTGTACTTGTACTGGATGTCGGTGCCGTCCAGCACGCTGACCGTGGCCTCCCAGATACCGTTGCCGCGGTTGGTCATCGCGACCTTGCCGGGGTCCCACGGCCCGAGCTGATCGATGTTCCCGGGCACGTAGAGGGTGGCGTCGGCCGGCGTGCCCGGCGGCGCGAGCACGCGGAAGGTGACCGCGACCGGGCGGACGGGCACGGTGAGTGCCGCGGGCACGCTGGTCGCCGTGCCGTCCGGGTTCTTGTAGGCGACCCGCGCGATCACATTGGCCGTACGGGGCGAATCGCCGGCGGGCGTCACGTCGTAGGTCACGGTGAACGTCGCGCCGGCCGCCAGCGAGGACTTCGTCGTGCTCGTCCGCGGCTCGATCACCCAGCCGGCCGGTGTCGCGACGCTCGCGGCGAGGTTGCGGATCGTGCCCGGCCCGGCGTTGCGCACGGTCGTCACCAGGCGGCTGGTGGCGCCGGACTGCAGGCCGTCGGGCGCCTCGAAGGTAACGTCGACGGCGGGCTGCTGCGCCACGGTGAGCTGGTCGCCGTCGTGCGTGACGGTCACCGACCGGCCGCTCGCCGTCGCCGGAACGGCCACCGTGAGCAGGTGTTTCTTGGCGTCGTAGGTGAACGAGGCGCGGCGCCCGCCGACGGTGACCGTGTGCGGACGGCTCACCCCGGCGAAGGCGACGCTGTAGCTGCGCGCGGCCGGAGCGCCCGGGTAGCTCCCGTAGACCGGCCCGACGGTCAGCGAGGACGTGCGGCCCTCGTCGTACCGGACCGGGATTCGCTGGTACTGCCCCAGCTTGTAGCCGAGGCCGTCACCGGCGTCCTGGTAGACGCTCGTGTAGCCGTCCGCGTGCGGGTAGGCCGTGAGCGTCAGCCGGTCCTTCGGCTGCCCGGCCACGTTCGCCGTGCCCTGGGCCTGGGCCACGATGCCGCCGGCCCGCACGTAGACGGGCATGTGGTCGGGGGTGGCGCCGACCGTGCGCGTGGCCGGCCCGCGGAAGGTCGCGCCGGTGAAGAAGTCGGTCCAGGTGCCGGGCGGGAACCACACCGAGGTGGTGGTGCTCAGCCCGGGCGTGGTGACCGGCGCGACGAGCAGGTCGTCGCCCAGCAGGTATTGCGTGTCGTGTTGGTACGCCTCGTTCAGCTCGGGCCATTGGAGGTAGAGCGCCCGGGCCATCGGCACGCCGGTGTCGTAGCTCTCCCGCGCCGCCGTGTACAGATAGGGCACCAGCGACTCGCGCAGGCGCAGGAAGTCGGCGGTCGAGCCGCTGACCGCGTCCGAGTACTCCCAGGGGAGCCGGTCGCCGTGGTCGGAGTGCAGCCGCAGGATCGGCTGGAACGCGCCCAGCTGCACCCAGCGCAGATAGAGGTCGTCGGGCAGGTGCTTGCCGGCGAAGCTGCCGATGTCGTGGCTGACGTACGGCTCGCCGATGCTGGCGCCCTCGGCCGGGGTCATCTTGGCCGCGAACGCGAGCGTCGCGAAGTCGGGCCGGGTGTCGCCGGTGAAGTGCACGGTGCTGCGGTGCTCGGCCCACGGGCCGGAGCCGCCGGGCACCGTGTAGGCCGGGAAGGACGACCCGATCCGCGACAGCGAGAAGCCGCGCTGGCCGCGGGCGTCGCCGTCGCGCTTGTACAGCTCGTTGACCCAGCTGTCGGCGGTGACGCCGGGCGTGCTCACCACGCTGTCGTCGCAGCAGTAGTCGAGCCACCACTGCCGGACGCCCTGCGCCTCGAACGGGTCGTGCAGCGACTCGAAGGCGGCCGCCTGGTCGGCGTCGCCCCAGTCGAACCGGTACGGGTTCGGCGCGAAGCTGCTGGTGGCGGGGGCCAGCTTGTCTTTCGCGATCGCCTGCGCGGCCGCGAAGCGGGGGTCGTCGCCACTGATCGCGGCGTGGACGTTCAGCGTGGCGTTGATGCCCTGCTGTTTCAGCTCGGCCAGGAACGCGTCGGGGTCGGGGAAGAGGCTCGAGTTCCAGTTCCACCCGGCCCAGGAGTTCGGCGCCTTCCAGTCGGTGTCGATGACCAGCGAGTCGAGGGGCACGTTGTGCTGCTTGAAGGCGGGCAGCAGCTGGGTGCGGTAGTCGGCGGTGCTGTACGCCTGGTACTTCGAGAACCACGTGCCGAAGGCCCATTCCGGCGGGAGCAGCGAGGGGCCGGTGAGCGTACGCAGGTCGGACAGCCCGCGCTGGTAGTCGTGGCCGTACCCGAAGAGGTAGCCGTCCTGGTAGTAACCCGAGTGCGCGGGGCGCGCGGTGAGCCAGTCGTCGCCGGTGCGCAGCGCGGTGGCGGTGTCGTCCAGCAGGTACCACCCGCCGCGGTTGAGCATGCCGGGGTGCAGGGTGAGCTGGTCGACCGGGCCGGCCTGGCCGGCGTAGTAGTCGAGACCCCGGTACCACCCGCCGAGCGTGTCGTCGCGGACCGGGGTGCCGAACGCGGGGTGCACGCTGACCCGGCGGCCGGCGACGGTGAGGTCGAGCGTCGTGTTCGCGTCCGTTACCGGGCCGCTGTCGAGGCGGTAGTGGAGAGTGACCGCGCCGGTGTCGACCCGCAGCTCGCCGGCGGCCGTGCTCGCCCGGAACCAGGTGTAGCCCGGTGAGCGGTCGATCGCGTTGAACGTCGGGCGGTCCTCGAAGGCGTCGGCCTCCGAATACTCCAGGCGCAGCAGCGTGGGGCTCAGCACTTGGACGCGCAGGTGACCGGAGCGCACGGTCTGGCCCTGGATCTGAGCGGCCGGCGGCGCGGCGAGCGCGGCGGCCGGTGCCACTCCGAAGCCGAGCAGGACCGCCAGGAAGACGGCGACACGCTTGACCATCACGAACCCCCGATCGGGTTGGTTCCCGAATGACAGTGGAGCCTTCCCCTGGGGGAGAGTCAATAGCGCGGCGTCAATATGGGCCGAACGCCCGGGTCCGTGTGGACCCGGGCATTCGGGCGCAGTCAGTTGGAGACCGTCGCCAGGCGACTCTTGAGGCCTTGGCCGTAGTTGGTGGCCGTGCCGTTGTAGTCGCTGATCAGCGAGGGGCCGCTCGAGCAGTCCCAGGTGTTCCAGGTCCAGCCGAGGTACCCGATGCTGTGCGAGTCGGCCCAGTTCATGAGCCCGTCGACGAACCCGTGGGCGCAGTCGTTCTCGCCGATCTCGGTGAGCGTGACCGGGACGGTCTGTGCGGTGGTGCCGATCTGACTGTCCCAGCAGGACGTGTTCGCGCAGGTGTTGAAGTTGTAGATGTGCGCGAACGCGGCCAGGTTGTTCTGCGGGTCGGTGGGCTTGTAGGTCAGCCATTGGCTCATGTTGTTCGAGTACGCGAGCCCGCCGATCATGATGACGTTCGTGGCGCCGGTGTTGCGGACCGTCGTGACCAGCGACTGGAAGCCGGCGACCTGGTAGCCGATGCCGGTGCAGGTGCCGCCGTCGCGCCAGCACTTCCAGCCCGACGTGTCGTCGCCGGTGGCCCGCTCCGGGTAGGGCTCGTTGAACAGGTCGAGGACGACCGCGTCGTTGCCCTTGAACGCGTTGGCGACGCCGGTCCAGAACGACGGGGCGTACTGGGCGTCGGGCATCGGCTTCTGGCAGGTCGCCTTGACGTCGCTGCAGCCGGCGGAGTTGCCGGTGTAGAGGCCGTAGCTCCAGTGCATCTCGACGATCGGCGTGATCCCGTTCTGGACGAGCAGGTTCACGTACGTCTTGACCTGGTTCTGGTACGCGGTGCCGCCGTAGGCCGCCGGGACGTCGGCGGTGCCCAGCCAGCACTCCTCGTTGAGCGGCACCCGGACCGCGCGGATCTTCCAGGTGCGCATCGTGGTGATCGAGGCCTGGTCCATCGGGCCGTCCCAGAAGCCGTTGCCCTGGATGCAGGCGAACTCGCCGCCGGAGCGGTTGACGCCGTACAGCTTGATCGTCGCGCCGGTGGACTTGTTGACCAGCTTGTTGCCGGAGACCTTGATCGCCGGCGCGGCCCCGGTGGGAGGCTGCGACGTGGGCGGGGTCGTCGGCGGCGTGGTCGGCTGGGTGGTCGGTGGCGTCGTGGGCTGAGTCGTCGGCGGCGTCGTGGTCGTGCCGCCGGTGCAGGTCACGCCGTTGAGGGTGAAGGAGGCCGGCACCGGGTTGCTGCCGCCCGACGAGCCGATGAAGCCGGCCGAAGTGGTGGCGTTCGTGCCGAGCGAGCCGTTCCAGGTCTCGTTGGCGACGGTCACGTGGGCGCCGGACTGGCTGAACTTGCCGCCCCAGCCCTGCGTGACCTTCTGCGCCGAGTCCGGGAAGTCGAAGCCGAGCGACCAGGAGCTGACCGCGTCACCGAGGTTGGTGATCGCGATGTCGCCCTGGAAGCCGCCCGGCCAGGAGCCGGTGACCTTGTAGGTGACGGAACAGCCGGTGGTGGCCGCGGACGCCGGGGACAACGTCACGGCCAGCGCGCCGGCGGCGACCGGCACAACGGCCGCGGCCAGGCACAACGAGCGAAGTCTCATGGTGAGCCAATCGACGGGGATGATTCTGGGAGCGCTCCCAGATTCGCTCCATCCGACATCGTTGTCAAGCCACGGAATTCCTGTCGTACCCCCGGTCTAGCGTCTCGGTCATGGCAGATTCCTTGCTCTCCCGCCCGGGTGCCGATCTTGCTTTTGCCGTACGGGGGGAGGGCCCGCTCGTCGGTTATTCGCACGGCCTGTTCTTCAGCCGCGCCGCCGAGGACGCGGCCGACCTCGTCGATCTGGCCCCGCTCCTGGCCGAGCGCCGCCTGCTGCGCTATGACGCCCGCGGCCACGGCCGGTCCGGCGGCGAGCCCGACCCCTCTCGGTACACCTGGGACAGCCTCGCCGACGACCTGATCGCGATGGCCGACGAGGTGCGCGGCGGCGAGCCGGTCGACTGGATCGGCCAGTCGATGGGCACCGGCTCGCTGCTGCACGCCGCCGTCCGCTCCCCCGACCGGTTCCGCCGCCTGGTCCTCGAGATCCCGCCGACCACCGGTGAGACCCGCGCCGGCGCGCGGCAGATGTACCGCGACGGCGCCGACTTCGTGGAAAGACAGGGCCGCGAGGCGTGGCTCCGCGGCATGCAGCAGTTCGGCGTCCCCGAGATCCTCGCCGACGTCCCCACCTATCGGTACGTTGCCGACGTGCGCGCCGAGACGCTGCCGTCGGTGCTGCGCGGCGCCGCCCTCACCGACCTGCCGCCGGCCGAGGCGCTGGCCGCCCTGCCCCATCCGGCGCTGATCCTGGCCTGGGAGTCCGATCCGGTGCACCCCGTCTCCACTGCGGAGTTCCTGGTGAAGACCCTGCCCGACGCCCGCCTGCACGTCTCGTCCGACTCCGCCGACGTGCGCACCTGGCCGGCCCGGGTCGCCGAGTTCCTCCGTTCGTGAGGCGGTACAACCATGTACCACACTGATCCGCGACCCGGGTTACGGTTCCGGCATGACTCCACGTCCGACGGCCGACCCTGCCATCGGGGAGCGCATCCGGGCTCGCCGCCTGCTGCGCGGGTGGAGCATGCGGTATTCGGCCAGCCGCGCCGGGATCTCGCACGCCACCTGGAGTCGCATCGAACGGGGGCGGCAGGCGGCGGACAACCGGTTCATGCTGGCCGACATCGCGGCGGCGCTGGAGTGCTCGCCCGCCGACCTGGCGGGCGGCCCGGTGCCGGCCGCCGACCGGGCCGCCGCGGCGGCGCTCGCCGGGGTGCGCGGCATCCGGCAGGCTCTGGTCGACATAGACCTGGCCGAGCCGGCCTCGGCCGCCGCACGGCCGTTCGCCGAACTGGCCGCCACCCTCGAGCTGGCCCGGTCGCTCGACCACGCCTGCGACTACGCCGGCGCGACCCGCCTGCTGCCCGGGCTGATGCGCGACCTGCACGCCGAGACCGCCGGCCCCGACCGCGGCCCGGCCCTACGGCTGCTCTGCGACGCCACCTTCATCGCGTCCTCCCTGCTGCGCAACCTCGGCCACCCGGCCGAGGCGTGGCTGGGCGCCGAGCGCTGCCGGGAAGCGGCCGACGCCACCGGCGATCCCGTCCTCCAGGGGTACGCGGCATACGCGCTCGCCACCGCCGCCAACGAGTGCGGCTCGTTCCAGCGCGGGCTCACCCTCGCCGAGCGGGCCGCCGACGACCTCGGCCGTCACCTGGGCCGTCCGGGCGGCGCCGAGATTCTCGGCTCGTTGCGGCTGGTCTGCGCCTACGCGAGCCTGGGCCGCGACCGCCTCGACGACTGCCGCGGCTGGCTGGCCGACGCGGCCGAGCTCGCCCGCCGCACCGGCGAGACCACGACGATGGGCATGTACTTCGGCCCGACCAACGTGGACCTCTGGCGCATCAGCATCGAGGTCGACCAGGGCGACCCGGCCCGGGCCGCCGAGATCGCCCGGCGCGCCACCCCCGCCGCGATCTCGGCGCCGCAGCGGCAGGTCTACTACTACGCCGACGCGGCCCGCGCCCTGACCGGCGTCGGCGGCAACGACCGCGAGGCGATCCGCTTCCTGCTCACCGCCGAGCGCCTGGCTCCCCAGCACGTCCACACCTCCGACGAGGTACGCGCCGCGACCCGCACCCTCCTGGAACGAGCCCGCACCCGCTCCGCCGGCGCCGACCTGCGCGGCTTCGCCGAACGCATGCGCCTCGACGTCTGACCGCCCACCCCGAGGGCGCGAAACCCGCGGCGGTGCGGCCAGTGGCGCGCCGTGACCGGCGGTGGGTTCGCGTGGCGCGTAGGTCTCGGCGGCCCGCGCGGCGAGCGCACGCTTCTTGGCAGCCTCGTAGGGGTCACCCGGTGGTGAGGCCGGCGCGGTGAGGCCGGCGCGGTCGTGAGGCCGGCGCGGTCGCGAGGCCGGCGCGGTGGCGAGGCCGGCGGGGTGGTGACCAGGGCCGCGGCCAGGTCCGGCTGTGGGTGACGATCGTGGCCCGCGTACGGTTTTGGCCGTGACCACACCAGGGATCGACGTGCCCGACGCGCGCGGGCGGACCGGCCTCGACCGGGCCGGGCGCGACCTCGCCGGCAACCCGGATGTCGTGATCCGCGACGTCGAGCTGCTCGCCACGGCCTGGCACGTGCTGCGCCGCACGACCTTCGACTACCGGCACGCCGACGGCCGCTGGACGCGCGAGCAGCGGGAGACGTACGACCGCGGCGACGGCGCGACGATCCTGCTCTACGACCCGGCCCGGCGCACGGTTTTGCTGACCCGGCAGTTCCGCTATCCGGTCTACGTGAACGGCCACCCCGACGGCATGTTCGTCGAGACCGCGGCCGGCCTGCTCGACGACGACGACCCGGCCGACGCGATTCGCCGGGAGGCCGCCGAGGAACTGGGCGTCGAGGTCGGCGCCCTCGAGTATGTCTTCGGCGCCTGGATGAGCCCGGGCTCGATCACCGAGCGCCTGCACTTCTACGCGGCGCCCTACTCCCCCGCCACGCGCATCACGACCGGCGGCGGCGTGGCCGAGGAGGGCGAGGACATCGAGGCCGTCGAGCTCCCCTTCGACGAGGCCCTGAAACAGATCGCCGACGGCCGCATAGCCGACGCGAAGACCATCATGCTGCTGCAATGGGCGGCCCTGACCGGCCCCTTCAGTCTCTGAAGGGACCGGGAGGAACCGTCAGGGCTCGGGGAACTCGACCGGCCGCAGCGTCGCCCAGCCCTCGTCGCGGGCCTTGGCCGCCGCGAGCAGACCGCCGACCGCCGCCGCGTTGGTGATGTCGCCCCGGAAGATCATGGCGACCGCCTCGTCGAGGTCGACCCAGGCGACCTCGAGGTCGGCCTCCTCGTCGGTGCGCTCGTGGCGGTCGCCGTCGGGCACCGGCACGAGGTCGCGGGCCAGGAAGATCCGGATGATCTCGTCGGTGAAGCCGGGCGACGTGTGCAGGTCGACCAACAGGTCGTACCGGGCGGCCGTCAGGTCGGTCTCCTCGGCCAGCTCGCGGGCGGCGCCCACCACCAGGTCCTCGCCGTCGACGTCGCGCAGGCCGGCCGGCAGCTCCCAGAGCACCGCGCCGACCGCGTGCCGGTACTGCCGGATCAGCACCACCCGGTCGACGTCGTCGATCGCCACCACGCCGACCGCGCCCTTGGCCGCCACCACGTCGCGGCTGACCGTACGGCCGCTGGACATGGTGACCTGGTCGGTGCGGACCGAGAAGATCGCGCCCTGGTACCGAGGCTCCTCGGACACCGTGAGATGGGCGAACGCGGTCACGACGCGTCCACCTCGACCGGCAGTTCGTCCGCGGCCGCGTACACGACGGCGGCCTGGACCAGGCCGTCGAAGAGCGGGTGCGGGCGCGTCGGCCGGCTCTTCAGCTCGGGGTGCGCCTGGGTCGCCACGAAGTACGGGTGCGTCGCGCGGTCCAGCTCGATGAACTCGACCAGACGCCCGTCCGGCGAGGTGCCCGAGAAGACCAGCCCGGCCTGGGCCAGCTTCTCCCGGTAGTCGTTGTTGACCTCGTACCGGTGGCGGTGGCGCTCGGAGATCTCGGCCACGTCGCCGTAGACGCCGGCGATCACCGAGCCCTCGAGCAGGACGGCCGGGTAGGCGCCCAGCCGCATCGTGCCGCCCAGGTCGCCCTTGCCGGCCACGATGTCCTCCTGCTCGGCCATTGTGGAGATCACCGGGTACGGCGCCCGCTCGTCGAACTCCAGCGAGTTCGCTCCGGCCAGCCCCGCGAGGTTGCGCGCGGCGTCGATGGTCATGCATTGCAGGCCGAGGCAGATGCCCAGAATCGGAATCTGGCTCTCCCGGGCGTACCGCGATGTATTGATCTTGCCTTCGATCCCGCGAACGCCGAACCCGCCCGGGATGACGATGCCGTCCACGCCCTTCAGAGCGGTGGCCGCGCCGGACAGGGTCTCGCAGTCGTCGCTGGGCACCCAGCGGATCTGGATCTTGACATTGTTCGCGAAGCCGGCGGCCCGGATCGCCTCGCTCACCGACAGGTACGCGTCGGGGAGGTCGACGTACTTGCCGACCAGCGCGATCGTGATCGTGCGCTTCGGGTGGTGCACCCGGTGCAGCAGATCGTCCCAGGTGGACCAGTCGACGTCGCGGAAGGAAAGACCAAGACGCCGCACGACGTACGCGTCGAGGCCCTCCCGGTGCAGCACCTTGGGGATGTCGTAGATGCTCGGCGCGTCCGGGCAGGCGATGACGGCCTCGCGGTCGACGTCGCAGTACAGCGCCAGCTTGTGCTTGAGCTTCTCGGGGATCTCCCGGTCGCTGCGGCAGATCAGAGCGTCCGGCTGGATACCGATGTTGCGCAGCGCCGCCACCGAGTGCTGGGTCGGCTTGGTCTTCAGCTCGCCGGACGGCGCGAGGTACGGCACCAGGGAGACGTGCAGGTAGAAGACGTGGTCCCGGCCGACCTCGTGGCGCACCTGGCGGATCGCCTCGAGGAACGGCAGCGATTCCATGTCGCCGACGGTGCCGCCGACCTCGGTGATCACGACGTCGGGCACCCGGCCCGACTCGTCCGGGTCGGCCATCGCGAAGATCCGGCTCTTGATCTCGTTGGTGATGTGCGGGATGACCTGCACGGTGTCGCCCAGGTACTCGCCGCGCCGCTCGCGCGCGATGACCGTCGAGTAGACCTGCCCGGTCGTCACGTTCGCCTTGCCCGAGAGCGCCCGGTCGAGGAACCGCTCATAGTGACCGACGTCGAGGTCCGTCTCGGCGCCGTCCTCGGTGACGAAGACCTCACCGTGCTGGAACGGGTTCATCGTGCCGGGATCGACGTTGAGATAGGGGTCGAGTTTCTGCATGACGACCCGCAGTCCGCGCGCGGTCAGAAGGTTGCCGAGGCTCGAGGCGGTGAGACCCTTGCCCAGCGAGGAGGCGACGCCCCCGGTGACGAAGATGTGCCGCGTGTCGCGCACTGATGAGGCCAACGCCCGCTCCCGTGGGTTGTCTGTGGTCGGACATGCAGACCGGGACTCGAGGCCCCATCCACGGGAGTCCACCGTAACACCTGGGAGCGCGGCCGCACGTTCGGGCTGGTCGCGGCGCGTGTCAGCCGGATCACGTCAGCGGGGCGCGAGGTGATCTTGACCGGATTTGCGTAGGAGTGGGCCTCCGGGGCCGTCGGACTCGCCCTCGGGCCGGGTGCGGTCGGCCGCGTGCAGCAGCACCCGCAGCGCGGTCAGCACCGCTATCGGCACGGCCGCCGCGGCGGCCGCCCCGGCCACGGTCAGCGCCGATCCGCCCAGCACGCCGGCGATCAGGGTCGCCACGGTCGTTCCGGCGCCGGCCGCCCGGATCGCCGGATGCAGCCCGAAGAGGCGGTTCAGCCCGCCCCACGGCGAGAACTGGCAGAAGGCGAGCATCAGCACCCCGACGATCGCCAGGATCGTCAGCGGGCTCGCCAGCAGCGTCTCGCCGTTGGCCGCCGCCATCCGCTGCAGCGCCGGTCCACCCGACCCGTCGCCGAAGGCGGAGAGGAACCGGCCGAGGCTGCCCTGCTCGAGCTCGGGGCGGCGCAGGTCGACCACCGCGAAGGCGATGGTCACCGCGAGCCCGGCCAGCGCGGCCCAGGCGAAGCGGGTGAACGTCAGCCAGCCGCCGGTGCTCATCGCCGCGGCCACGCAGACGCCGGCGGTCACCGCGATCGCGCCGATCGGGTCGGCGCCCAGGTACGGGCTGCCGACCATGACCACGCCGACCCCGCCGAGCAGCACGAAGATCAGCGGCCGGTACGCCTTGGCCACCGACTGGGCGGTGCACCCGGCCAGCACCAGCAGCCCCGTCACGAACACGCCGAGGCCGACTCCGCCGACGCCCGCGTACCGGGCGCCGTTGATCGCCGAGTACCCGGCCACGCCGTTGAGCTGCAGCTGGGCGCCCGTGAGCAGATCGAGGCCGACCACGATCGCGCCGCACGCGGCCACCGCCGCCATCGGCCACAGGGTGCGCCGGTAGCGCGGGGCGAGGCGTACGGCGGCGGTGCCGGCCACGATGAGCGCGCCGGTGACCAGCCCGAAGACCCAGGCGGGGTGGTGGGCGCGCCACCAGGGCGACGCGTCGGCGAGCAGCGCGGCCGGGATGGCCAGTGCCGCGGCGATCAGCGCGAGCTCGACCGTCTCGACCACGCGCGCCGACGGAAGCGCCGGCCCCTTCGGCCCGCTGTGCCGTCGTGCCCGCACCATCACCGGCACGATCGCTGCGAACAACAGGAACTGCAGGATCGCCAGCACGGTGAAGAAGATGGTGGCCACGCCGCGCTGGGCGCCGGCCCGCTGGTCGGCGTTGTGCGGGCCCTGCACCGCGTCGGCGACGTTCGCGGGTTTGCCCGTCACGACCGACGCCGCGCGGCCGGCGAACAGCTTTTCCGGCTGCGCCTTGCCCAGCGCCGTGAGGATCGTCGGGGCCAGGTCGATCAGTTGCAGGTAGCCCTGGCGGCCGGTGCCGGCCGAGGTGAGCCAGCCGCCGTTCCAGCCCGGTCCCTCGGCGATCGCCACGTGCAGCCGGGAGGTGCGGTCGGTGTCCGAGACGCCGGCGACCAGCAGCAGCGACCGGTCGGGGCGGGCCGCGACGACCCGGGCGAGAGTGGCGTCGGCCTGCTCGACCAGCGTCGCGCGGGACGCCCCCGAGCCGGTGATCGTGCCGAGGTCGATGAAGCTGAGCACGCAGTCGGAGAGCAGGCTCCTCGGGTCGGCCGGCAGGGTGGCCTGGTACTTGTCGACGCGGCCGAACGGGCGGGCCGCCGCGATCGCCGCGCCCGGGCCGACCGCGACCGTGCAGCGCACCGACTCGGCCAGCGAGCCGGGCACCGCGCCGTACGGCAGCCGGTCCTGGTTGTCCTGCACAATGTTGCGCTGGTTGGTGATGTTCGCGCCGATCGCGTCGGGCTGGTCGAGCTCGGGCGCCAGCGGGCCGCAGCGGCTGGAGCCGGTGAGGATCCGCGGGTAGGCGGCGTAGTTGCCGGCGCCGAGCGTGACCCAGCCGTCGGACGGGCAGGTGACCCGCTGTGCCGAGCGCACGGAGAGCCAGCCGATCGAGCCCTTGGTCGCCTCCTGCCACAGCGTCGGGGTGCGCTGCGGGTCGAGGTCGTCCCAGCGCAGTCCGGCCGCGCCCGCGACGATGACGTAGTCGGCCGTGCTCTGCGGCGCGCCCTTGGCCGGGCGGACGGCCAGTCCCCCGAGACTCGCCAGGACGGCGAGCAGGACGAGGGCGTACGGGACCCAGAGCCGTCTCATACCCGGGCCGTGACCTCGGCGTACGCGGCCCGGACGGCCGACACGGTCTGCTCCTCGGTCGGCCAGGTGGCGGCCTGGACCGGCCCGCGCACCGCGTAGTCGGCCCGCAGCTGCGGGTCGGCCAGCATCCGGCGGACGGCCTTGTCGAGCGCGTCCACGTCGCCCGGCGGGATCAGCAACGCCGCGTCGCCGACCAGCCCCGGCACCCCGCCCACGGCCGTCGCGATCAGCGGCGTCCCCGCGGTCAGCGCCTCCTGGGCGAACAGCTGCCGCGCCTCCCAGTCGCTGGTGACCACCGCGAGGTCGGCCCCGCCGAGCAGGTCGGGCACGTCGGAGCGCCGGCCGAGCAGGTGGAACGGCGCGTGCCGCTCGGACGACTGCTGGGCGAGCGACATGTAGCTGGGCCCGGAGCCGGCCACCACCACGACCGGGACCGGGGTGAGCTGACGCCACCGCGCGGACGCCTCGATCAGCAGGTCGTAGCGCTTCTGCGGGTGCAACCGCCCGACCGAGAGGATCAGCGGCGCGCCCGGGGCGAGCCGGAACTCGGCGCGGACCGCGGCCCGGGTGCGCTTGGGCGCGGCCGGCGTGGGCGCGGCCACCTCGCCGAGCCGGGCGTTGCGCGCGCCGAGCGTCCGGGCCCGGGCGACGAGGTCGTCGGAGGCGCCGAGGGTCAGCGTGGCGCTGCGCGCGACAACCCGCTCGACCAGCGCCGACGCCTGCCCGCGCAGGCCCTTGGCCAGCACCGAGTTGTGCCAGGTGACGATCAGCGGGACGCCGGGGCGGGCGAGGCCGGCGACCAGGCCGGCGCGCAGCCCGTGCGCGTGCACGACGTCGACCGGGCGGGACGCGAGGGCGGCGCGCAGCTGGCGGACGGCGCCGGCGTCCTGCGCGCCCGGGTTGGCCGGGATCTCGACCGCCGCGAAGGTGGCGCCGGCCGCGGAGAAGCCGAACAGGTCGTCGGTGGCGGCCGGCCCGCAGACCAGCACCTCGCAGCCGGCCGCGACCAGCCCCCGGGCCAGCGAGGCGACGTGCTGCCCGATCCCGCCGGTGCTCGAGGCGAGCACGAGAGCCACCGAACCGCGCCATCCGTCGTCCACGGACCCAACACCCCTTCTCAGCCGCGCCGCCGCAATCGGGTGGCCAGCACGTTGACATCACGCCGGTCAAGAACGAACACCACCGCGCCGAACACGGCCAGCACGGTGAGCCCGCCCAGCATGCCCTGCCCGAGACTGTCGACGACGGTCGGGCCCGGACCGGTCAGGTGTCCGATTCCGGTCACTACGCCATACCCGGCGGCGGCGGCGATACCCGCGGCAACGATACCGACCGTGGTGGCGCGGGCCAGCCCGGTCAGGGCGGCGGGCCCCGCGTGCCGGCGGACGGCGAGCACGAGCAGCACGCCCAGGACCGTCATGCCGGCCGAGTTGGCGAGGCTCAGGCCGAGCACCTGCCGCTGGTCACCGAGGCCGGAGAGCGCGAGCGCGGCCCCGGCGGCGACCAGCCAGCCCACCGCCGTGGAGAACGCCGCCGCCACCGTCGCGCCCCGCGCGTAGAGGGCCCGGGACAGCAGGGCGAACAGCGCGTAACCGAAGAGGCCGGGGGCGAAACCGGCGATGCCGGGCGTGGCGGGCACCGCGCCCATCAGGTGCGCGATCGGCACGGCCAGCGCCGCGAGCGCGGCCGCTCCCAGCCCGGCCAGCAGCATCACCGACCGCGCCGTCCGGGACAGCGTCGTGCGGTACGCCTCGTCGTCGCCCCGGCTCGCGGACGCGGCGAGCGAGGGGTAGGCCGCGGTGGCCAGCGGCACGGCGAGAACCGCCCACGGCAGCAGGAAGACCGTCTGCGCCACGGTGAACGAGGTCAGGGCGTTGCTCACGGCGAGCGCGATGACGACCACGGTCATGATCTGCTGCGAGCCGACCGTGACGGCGCCGGCCCAGCCCAGCCGGACCGCCTGACGCCCCTCGCCGCCCGGGAAGCGCAGCGTCGGACGCAGCCGGAGCCGCACCCGGCGCAGCGGAATGAACAGGCAGAGCGCGAGCACGACCACGCCGGCCGTGGTGCCGGCCGCCAGCGCCAGCTCACCGGGGCGGCTCAGACCGGCGAAGTCGGTCTTGGCGCCGTCGATCAGCGCGTACGTGAGGTACGCGCCCATCACGGTCACGCTGGACAGCAGCGGGGCGATCACCGGCCAGGCGAACCGGTGGTGGGCCTGCAGGATGCCGGTGAGCACGATGCCGATGCCGTACAGCGGCAGCTGGGGGGCGAAGACCCGCAGCATGCTCGCCGCGGTCGCCTGGTGCTCGGGCGTGACCTTGGGCAGCAGCCCGGCGATCGGCCCGGCGAGCAGGCCGACCAGCAGGGCCAGCGGCACGAGCAGCACCAGCACCCAGGTGAGCAGCCCGGACGCGACCGCGTCGACCCGGTCGCGGTCGCCGGCGGCCACGTGCCCGGCCAGCAGCGGCACCACGAGGCTGGCCAGCGCGCCGCCCGCCACCAGCTCGAAGATGATGTTCGGGATCGTGTTGGCGGCGTTGTAGATGTTCGCGAGGTCGCCGATGCCGACCGTGTGCACGAAGACGAACGTGCGGGCGAAGCCGGCGATGCGGGCGACCACCGTGAGGACGGTGATGAGCGCCGCGGCCCCGGCGATCTTCGTAGCGGTCGTCGCCGTCACGCGGGACGGCGGCCCAGCTCGTCGACTCTCCGGAGCCAAGGCGTGTCCTGGATGACCTTGGTGTAGCTGACCTTCTCGCTCGCGGCGGTCAGGGCCACCAGCGCCGCGAGTGCGGAAAATCGACCCCATGTTCCCGTACGGGAGGTGAGCGCCACGCCGAGCAGGGAGCCCATGGCGTTCGCCCCGGCGTCGCCCAGCATGATCTCCTCGCCGAGGTCCTCGGGCAGCAACGCGGTCGCCGCGCCCAGGGTCCCGGCCGCGACTCCCCCGCCGACCGGCACCCCGATCGCGACGCCGGCCTTGATCGCGCGCCCCGGCCGCAGGTCGAGCAGGTTGACGAAGTTCGCCATCCCCGCGATCACTCCGGCGCCGAGCACAACATCCGTGGTGCGACCTAGGAAGCTAGTTCGTTTGCTGCCGATCAGCGCCGACGCGGCCAGGCCCGCCGCACCGAGTCCGACGATCTTGACGAGCCCGCTGGTCACCTGACCCTCGCGCAGCGCACCGAGGTGCCCGGCGAATCCCTTCACCGACTTCTGCGCGGGCTGGTTCCCCGCCATGTCGTCATAAAAGCCCACCGACCCGGACGTCATGCCGGCGGTGACGGCGGCGGCCGCGGTCCGAATGTCGGGAGCACCGGCGACGGCACCGACCGTGGCACCGAGCGCGAGCGCGGGACCGCCGGCCAGCGAGACCGTGCGACCGTGGAAGTTCGTCCGCTCCAGCGCACCGGCGCGCTGGTCGCGACGGATCCAGCCGAGGGCGGCACGAGCGACGGAGGCGCCGAGACCGAACGACCTGAGGACAGCCATGGCTGGGAAGTCTAGAGACCCGGCGCTAAGCCGCGGCCTTCGGCACCAGCGAGGTCGACCCGGCGCCGAGCCCGTACTGCCCGACCTTGTTCTGGACCATGCGTTCGGCGGTGACCATCGCGGTCGCGACCTGCCCCTGCACGGTGCTCGCGTTGTCCACCGTGGAGATCTCCTTGACCAGCGTCGGGTCGCCGCGCACGCCGGAGATCAGGTTTCCGTCGCCGACGCTCACCCCGGCCACCACCAGCGGCCGATCCTTGCCGAACTGGGTGGCCAGGGTCACCGCGGACTGGTTCTTCTTCGCGGCGTCCTTGTCGGTCGGCGGCTCGCCCGAGACGATCACGGCGCCCTCGGCGCCACCGACGGCATTGTCGCCGACGGCGAGATAACCCTGTTTCGTGTACGCCGTGAGCAGCGCCGCCACGTCGTCGGCGCTGGGCTGGGTCGCGCCCACCCGCTGCAGCAGCCCGAGCGCGAGCTGCGCGCTGGCCGTCTCGACCCCGTCGGAGTTGAGCGGCAGCCCCTCCATCGGGATCGTCGGCTGCGACGACTGACCGGCCAGGTCGAGCAGCTCGTACGTGTTGGCCGGCTCGAAGAACTTGTCCTGCACCGTGACCTTCGCGGTGACCGTGGCCCCCGCGACCTTGAGCATCGAGATCACGCCGTCGGCGTACTCGGACGTGTTCGGCAGCGCGATCACCACGATCTTGCGGCCGGTCAGCTGCCCGTTCAGGTACGCCGGGGCGATCTCGGTGGCGAAGTCCTGGTTGCGGTTGAGCTCCTCGCGGTACTGGTTGATCTGGTCGCGCTTGTTGTTGTTGTCCTTGCTGAGCGCGCTGATCTGGTTCTTGAGGCTGTCGGCCACCGGCCCGTTGAGCGCGGCGGTGCCCACGACCAGGCCGATGGCCAGGGCCAGGAAGACCGCGGTGAGCGACACCACGTGGTACCGGAAGTTGATCACAACAAACGCCTCGGTGATTTCTAGAAGAGGTGGCCCAGCTGGAAGACCAGATTGTCCCACCACTCGGAAACCACGGTGAGGTACGCCTTGCCGACGGTGGACACGGCCACCGCCGACGCCATCGCGGCGACGGCGGAGAGCACGAGCAACAGCAGCGCCGAGCCGGAGATGTTCTGCCGGTAGAGCCGGCTCACCCCCTTGGCGTCGACGAGCTTGCCGCCCACCTTGAGCCGGGTGAGGAACGTCGAGGCCATGCCGCCGCGCCCCTTGTCGAGGAACTCGACGAGGTTGGCGTGCGTGCCGACGGCGACGATGAGCGTGGCGCCCTTCTCGTCGGCCAGCAGCATGGCGAGGTCCTCGCTGGTGGCGGCGGCCGGGAAGGTCAGTGCCGACACGTCCAGCTTGTGTACCCGTTCGAGGCCGGGAGCGCGGCCGTCCGGGTAGGCGTGGACGACCACCTCGGCGCCGCAGCGCAGCACGTCGTCGGTGACCGAGTCCATGTCCCCGATGATCATGTCCGGGGTGTAGCCGTTCTCGACCAGCGCGTCGGCGCCGCCGTCGACGCCGATCAGCACCGGCTTGTACTCGTGGATGTACGGCCGCAGGACGTCCAGGTCGTCCTTGTAGTCGTAGCCGCGCACCACGATCAGCACGTGCCGGCCGGCGATCTTCGTCTGCACGTCGGGCACGCCGACGCCGTCGAGCAGCAGGTCGCGTTCCTGCTTGAGGTAGTCCATGGTGTTCGCCGCGAACGCCTCGAGCTGCACGGACAGTCCCTCGCGCGCGTCGGCCATCGCGGCGGACACGGTGTCGGCGTCCTGCCGGACCCCGCTCGCGACCGGGTCGCCGCCCAGCAGCACGGTGTCGTTCTCGATGGTGACCAGGTCGCCCTCGTGCAGCCGCTCGAAGACCTCCTCGCCGAGGTCGTCGACGAGCAGCACGCCGTTTTTGATCAGCACCTCGGGTCCGAGGTTCGGGTACCGCCCCGAGATGGACGGCTTGGCGTTGAGAACGGCGGCCACCCCGGCCGCGACCAGCGCGTCGGCCGCGACCCGGTCGATGTCGACGTGGTCGATCACGGCGATGTCGCCCGGGCGCAGGCGTCCGGTGAGCCGCTTGGTGCGGCGGTCGAGGCGCGCGGTGCCGGTGACCGCCTCGGGGTCGAGGCTCCGGGCACGGCGCAAGGTGGGAAGTCGCATCCCGGCCATCCTGACATGCCGGATCACACGCCTGGCACGCGACATGCGCGATCTCACCCACAAAAAGGGCGCAAGTCCCATTAAGGGAAAATCGGCCCCGCTAGTCCTTGTCGCTATCTTGCCACGTGCGGGCGAGACTGATCAGCCCCTTTTCTCGCGCCCCGCGACGGCCAGCAGCTCCTCCGCATGGGCGATACCGAGATCGGAGTCGGGCAGGCCGGCGAGCATGCGGGCCAGCTCGCGGGCACGCTCGGTCTCCTCCACTATCCGCACGCCGCTCGTGGTGATCGCGCCGCCGGTGTCCTTGGCCACCACGAGGTGCCGGTCGGCGAACGCGGCCACCTGCGGCAGGTGGGTGACGACCAGGACCTGATGGGTGCGGGCGAGCCGGGCCAGCCGCCGGCCGATCTCGACCGCGGCCTGACCGCCGACGCCGGCGTCGACCTCGTCGAAGACCAGGGTCGGCGGGCCGCCGGCGCCCGCGAAGACCACCTCGATGGCGAGCATCACCCGGGACAGCTCGCCGCCGGACGCGCCCTTCTGCAGCGGCAGCGACGGCGCGCCGGGGTGCGCGACCAGCCGCAGCTCCACCTCGTCGGCGCCGTCCGGGCCGACGGCGAGCGCGTCGATCGTCGGCTCGTCCTTGCCGGCGGTGCGGGGAACCACCGCCACCTCGACGCGGGCGTGCGGCATGGCCAGACCGGCCAGCTCGACGCTCACCGCCTCGGAGAAGCGCACCGCCGCCTCGGCCCGGGCCGCGGTCAGCCGCTGCGCCAGCTCGCCGACCTGCGCGGCGAGGCGCTGCCGCTCCTTGTCCAGCTCTTCCAGCACCTCGTCGGAGGTGTCGAGCGCGGCGAGGCGGGTGCGGGCGTTTTCCGCCCAGGCGATCACGCCGTCGATGTCGTCCGCGTATTTCCGGGTGAGGGCACGCAGCTCGGCCCGCCGCTCGTAGATCTGCTCGAGCCGGGCGGGGTCGGCGTCCAGCGAGCTCAGGTAGGCCGAGAGCTCGGCGGCGACGTCGCCGACCAGGGTGGCCGCCTCCTCCAGCCGGGCGGCCAGGTCGGACAGCGACGGGTCGACCGACGCCTGCGCCTCGAGAGTGCGCCGGGCCGTGCCGAGCAGCTCGGTCGCGTCGGGCGTCTCGTCGGCCGCCTCGACCCCGCTCGCCAGGGCCTGGGCCGCCGTGGCCGCGGCGATCCGCAGACCCTCGGCGTGCTCGAGCCGCTGCACCTCGGCGCGCAGCTCGTCGTCCTCCCCGGGCTGGGGGTCGACCCGGGTGATCTCGTCGAGGCCGAGCTTGAGCAAGTCGGCTTCCTGCGAGCGGGCGCGGGCGTTGCGCCGGCGGTCGGCCAGATCCTCGACGACCGCGCGCCAGCGGGTGAACCCCTCGCGATAGGTCTCCAGCAGTTTCTCGTGCTCGGGGCCGGCGAACCGGTCGAGCGCGCCGCGCTGCTCGGCCGGGCGCAGCAGGCGCAGCTGGTCGGACTGGCCGTGCACGGCGAGGACCTGCTCGCCCACCTCGGACAGCATCGCCACCGGCATGCTGCGGCCGCCGACGTGGGCGCGGGAGCGGCCCTCGATGGTCACCGTGCGGCTCAGCAGGATCGAGCCGTCGTCGTCGACCTCGGCGCCGGCCTCGGTGATGCGGGTCTGCACCGCGTCGGCCAGCGCGCCCCGCAGGCGCAAGCGGCCCTCGACGACCGCGCGGCCCGGGTCGGCGCGCACCCGGCCGGCGTCGGCCCGGCCGCCGAACAGCAGGCCGAGGCCGGTCACGACCATCGTCTTACCCGCACCGGTCTCACCGGTGATGACGTTCATACCCGACGTCAGCTTCAGCGTCGTGTCGTCGATGACGCCGAGACCGGTGATCCGCAACTCCTCCAGCACAGGGCAGACAGTAACGGTGCCCACCGACAATTGCCCACCGCGGATCCCACGAGCTCTACCGACCCGCGGCGGAAAACCCCAGAAAAAAACCGTCGATCAACGTCGATTACCCCGCCATCCTTCGACGGGCAGCGCGAACTTCGCCACGAGGACATCCGTGAACGGCCGGGGCGCGAGCCGCACCAGGCGTACGGGAAGCTGCCCACGCTCCACGGTGACCTTCGCGCCCGGCGGAAGGTCCCACGTGCGGCGCCCGTCGCAGCAGAGCACAGCGAACGACGTGTACGGGTCGACGGTGACCACGAACGACGAGGTCGGTCCCGTCACCAGCGGTTTCGAGAACAGGGCGTGCGCGCTGATCGGCACCAGCAGCAGCGCCTCCACCTCGGGCCAGACCACCGGGCCGCCGGCCGAGAACGCGTACGCCGTCGAGCCGGTCGGCGTCGCGCACACCACGCCGTCACAGCCGTAGCGGGCCAGCGGGCGGCCGTCCACGTCGACGAGCAGCTCGAGCATCTGCGCCCGCTGCCCCTTCTCGACACTGACCTCGTTGAGCGCCCACGACTCGGCGATGACCCGGCCGCCGTACTCGGCCCGGACGTCCAGCGTGAGCCGCTCGTCCACCTTGTACGTGCCGTCGACGACCTCCTTGACCGCGGAGTCGATGTCGCCGATCTCGGCCTCGGCCAGGAAACCCACCTTGCCCAGGTTGATCCCGAGCAGCGGCGCCTTGAACGGACGGGCGAGCTCGGCCGCACGCAGCAGCGTGCCGTCACCACCCAGCGCCAGCACGATCTCGACACCCTCGGCCGCCCGCGGCCCGGTCACCGGGGTGACCTCCTCGGGCAGGTCGAGGTCGGCCACCTCCTCGGCCACCACGCGCACCTCGAAGCCGGCCACGAGCAGGTCCCGGGCCACGGCCCGGGCGTGCTGCGCGCTCTGCCGCCGCCCGGTGTGTGTGACCAGCAGCGCCGACCGCATCATTCATCCTCCAACGAGACGGCCGGATCGTTCTCCGGCGCGCCAGAAGCTACCTCCCCGGACGGCCCCGCGGCGACCACTCTTTCGATCTCCACGCGGTCGGCCGCGGGCGCGTCGCGGCGGAACCAGACGAAGAACTCGACGTTCCCGCTCGGGCCCGGCAGCGGGCTCGCGGTCACGCCGGCCACGCCCAGGCCCAGCTCGGCGCCGGCCGCGGCGACGTCCAGCACGGCCTCGGCGCGCAGCCGCCAGTCGCGCACGACGCCACCCGCGCCCACTCTTTCCTTACCCACCTCGAACTGCGGTTTCACCATCAGCGCGAGATCGCCGTCGGCCCGGGTGCACGCGGCCAGCGCGGGCAGCACGAGCCGCAGCGAGATGAACGAGAGATCGGCCACGGTCAGGTCGGCCTGCCCGCCGATGATCTCGGGCGTGAGCGTGCGGACGTTGGTGCGCTCGAGAACCACGACCCGGTCGTCGGTGCGGATCGGCCACGCCAGCTGCCCGTAGCCGACGTCGACCGCCACCACCCGCGCGGCGCCGGCCCGCAGCAGCACGTCGGTGAAGCCGCCGGTGGACGCGCCGGCGTCGAGGCAGCGCCGCCCCTCGACGGCGAGGCCACCGAATGCCTTCAACGCGCCGGCCAGCTTGTGGCCGCCGCGCGAGACGTACTCGGTGGCCGGGTCCTCGCCCGTCACCAGGACCGGGTCGGCCGGGTCGACCATGGCGGCGACCTTGCGGGCCACGGTGCCGCGCACCTGCACCCGCCCGGCCTCGACCAGCGCCGCCGCCTGCTCCCGGGAGCGAGCCAGCTTGCGGCGCACCAGCTCGGCGTCGAGCCGGGCACGACGAGCCATCCGCTCAGCCCTCGATGCTCGAGAGGGTCTCCTGGAGCACCTGGTGCGCGGCCTCGTACGCGGCGATCTGCTCCCCGGGCGCCAGTTGCGCGGCGTTCGCGAGCGAGCGCAGCACCGCGTCGACGGCCGGGTGCCCGGTCTCCTCGACGATCCGTCGTTCGGCGGGCACGGCCGGCTCGGCGTACGGCCGCGGCGGAGTGGGCGAAGGCACCGGGCGGAACCCACCACCGGCCGGCGGCCCGGGCTTCGGATACTGCGGGAACGTCATGGACCTAGGCCTCCGGCTGGGTGCTGGGCGCGGCCTTCTTGACCGCCTTCTTGACCGCCTTCTTGGCCGGCGCCTTCTTCGCGGGCGCCGTGTTGGACGGTGACGCCTCGGGCAGCGGAACCTCCGCCGTCGCTGCCTTGACCGGCGCGGTCGGCGCCTCGGTGGTGCCCGCGGGCGCGACCTTCCGCACGGCCTTCTTCGCGACCGTCTTCTTCGCCACCGTTTTCTTCGCCGGCGCGACCGGGGTCGTTCCCGCCGCCGGCATCGCGTTCGGCGTCGCCGCGACGGCCTTCTTGGCGACCTTCTTCGCCACCGGTTTCGCCTCGGCTGCGCCATCGGCCCGCGCAACCTTTGCTTGCGCCGCCCGCAGGTCCTTTTCCAGATCCCGTACGCGTGCGGTGAGCTCGTTCACCTCGTCGGCCGTGGCCAGTCCGACCCGGCCGAGCGCCTTGTCCACCTCGTAGCGCACGATGTTGGTCAGCGCCTCGCGGTTGGCCATGCCGGCCGACAGCAGGTCGCCCACCAGTCCCTGCAGCTGCGCCGCGGTCGCGCCGCCGCGGTTGACCAGGTCACCCACGGCTTTCTCGGCGCGCTTGCGCGGTGTCTCGGTCAATCCGAGCGCCATTTCCAGGTACGCCCGCCATGCGTCCGGCATATTCCGCTCCTCTCGGGGCTCACGTCGGGTGTCACGCTACCGGGCGGTTCGCGTGCGATCGTGAGGTACCGTGCGCAACGGCGTGCGGTGTCGCGGGAAGTCGCCGCCAGGGAGGGTGTGACGGATGGCCACCGTGGACGAATGCCGGACGGCCCTGCACGGTCTCGCGGCGAAACTCGACGAGAACGTGGAGGCCCGCGGCAAGCTCGATTTCGAGCGGACGCTCGCCTGCCGCGTGACCGATCTCGGCACGGCCTTCCACGCCCGGCTCAGCGGCGGCCGCCTGCTCGACATCGCGGACGGCGACGACCCTAGGGCGAAGATCGCGCTGACCGCCGCGAGCGACGACCTGATCGCCCTGCTGGCCGGCAAGCTCGACGTCACCCGGGCCATCGCGTCCCGTCAGATCTCCGTCAAGGCGAACCCGTTCGACCTGCTCAAGCTGCGGAAACTGCTGTAGCCGCCCGGGGCATGTTCCAGCCCTCGGCCAGCCGCGACGGGTGCACGTTCTCCGCCCCGCCGAAGAAGTCGCAGAACTTCATGATCAGCGGGTCCCAGCGCAGCGGGTCGACGTACGACGTGCCCGGGATCACCAGCTCCTCCTCGACGTGCGCGCGCAGCACCCGCACCTCGTAGCCGTGCGCGCTCGTGTCCGGCGCGCCGAACGCGTGGTGCGCGGTCACCGTGCACTCCAGCTGGATCGGGCACTCGCGCACCCGCGGCGGCTCGACCAGGTCCGACTGCTGCTCGGTGAGCCCGGCGTGCGCGAACTTGTCGGCCACGTGCCGGTAGCCCTGCGCCCGCTTGTAGCCGATGATCTCGGGCTTGCCCGTGGTCAGCGCGATCCGGTCGACCGCGTCGACCATGTCCGACGACGGCAGGTTGAGCACGCACTCCCCGTGCCGCTGCAGGTTGGCCGCGGTCTGGCTGTTGTCGCCCATGCCGAGCATCGCGGACTGGCCGAGCCACCACGCCGAGGACATCGGGGCGAGGTTCGCGGTGCCGTCCGGGTTGATCGTGCTGACCAGGACGACCGGGGTGCCGTAGTAGTGAACCTTGAGTCCGGGTACCAGATGCATGCCTCAATGCTCCCGTCTCGAGGGGCCGCTGGCTGGCGGAAATCGGACCTCTCGATCGCTTAGGACAAGGTCCTTCATCACGAGGCAAGCCGGTCTAGACCGGCGAGGACCTGGTCGGCGGCAGCGGTCGCCTGCGACAGCTGGCCGGTGATCTCGGCGAGCACGGTCGCCTGCTCCTCGACGGACGCCGCGATCGACATCTGCAGCTCGTGGATGCCTCCCACCGCGTCCGTCGTGGTCGCGAACGTCTGCGCGACGTCGCCGGTCTCGGCGACGATCGCCGTGATCACCTCGTTGACCTTGCCGACGGACGTCGCCGTCTCCCGGGCGAGGTCCTTGACCTCGCCCGCCACGACCGCGAACCCCTTGCCGACCTCGCCGGCCCGCGCGGCCTCGATCGTCGCGTTCAGCGCGAGCAGGTTCGTCTGGTCCGCGAGCGACGCGATGAACGCGTTCACGTCCGCGATCTCCCCGACGGACCGCTCCAGGGCGCGCACCTTGTCGCCGGCCGACGACGCCGCCTCCTTGCCGCTCGCGGCGGTCTCCGCGGCCTGCCCCGACCGCGACGCGATATCCCGCACCGACGACGTGAGCTCGCCCAGCTTCCGGTCGACCTCACCGACCGCCCGGATCGCCGCGTGCGCCTCCGCGCTGATCGCCGCCACCGACTCGGTGATCTGCCGTGCCTGCTCCGCGGCCTCCTCCGAGCGCTGCCGCAGCGCCGCCGCGGCCTCGTCCCGGGCGAGCCGCTCGGCCTCCTCGGTGTCCCGCCGGGCCTGTTCGGCCTGCTCGGCGAGCGTCTCGTTCTCCTTCTCGGCCAGCTCGGCGAAGTGCCAGAAGATCACGATCCCGGTTACCTCGATCGCGGCGAGGCCCGCGTGCAGCGCGACCTGCCCGATGGCGCCCAGGTGCGACAGGTGCATCCCGAACACCCGGTGCGGCGCGACCAGCCCCAGCACGCCGTGATGCACCACCACGACGACCACCGAGCAGATGAGCGGCGACCACTGCTGATAGAGCGCCACGAAAATCAGAATCGCGTACAGGTGGATATGCGTCGACATCGCGCCACCGGACAGCTCGATCGCCACGAAGGTGCACGCGATCAGGCCCACGCTGGTCAGCGTCGCCTTGGCGCCGGGCGTCGGCATCAGCCGGGTGGCCGCCGCGATGACGGCGATTCCGGCCGGCAGCAGAATTCCCTCCGCGACCGGCCGCGGCCCCAATATGCCCAACAGCAGGAACGCGGGCACATGCAGCCACAACAGTCCCAGGACAATCCGGTGGCGGGCCAGCCAGGAAGTCTCGGAAAGCCGCGCGCCCCGAGGCAACCCGGAAAGAGCAGAAGGCATACCCCTGATCATCGATGCTGAGCGGGCTCGCTCACGCCGAAATCAGAGGTTCCGCCTACAGACCCCAGTTCTCGAAAAGGGCGGCCGCGGCCGGCGAAACGGGCTCGAGCGCCGTGACGGCCACACCGTCCCACGTCTCGCCGCAGAGCAGGCGCAGGGCCGTGATCGGGTCGCCGTCACCGTCGAGCCTCGCGCGGTCGCCGTCCCGGGTGACCGTCCAGCCGCCGGCGGCCGGGAGGTTCAGCGGGAGCAGCGCGTCCTCGCCCGGGCGGAACAGGCCGCTCAGGTCGGCCGCCACGTAGGTCGGGCGGCGCTCCGGCGGGGCGGCCAGAAGCTCGGCCGGACCGGAGACGCCGGTCAGCACGAGCAGGCTGTCCATGCCGGCGCCGACGGCGCCCTGGATGTCGGTGTCCAGCCGGTCACCGACGGCCAGTGGGCGCTCGGCCCCGGAGAGCGAGGCCGCGGTGGTGAACAGGGCCGGTTCGGGCTTGCCGACGACCAGGTCGGGCTCGCGGTCGAGCGCGGTGCGCAGCACGGCGACCAGCGAGCCGTTGCCGGGCAGCGGACCGCGCGGGCTCGGCAGGGTGCGGTCGGTGTTCGTCGCCACCCAGATCGCACCGGCCCGCACCGACAGCGCGGCCTCGGCGAGGATGCGCCAGCCGACGTCCGGGCCGTAGCCTTGCACGACGGCGGCCGGATTGTCCGCCAGTGTCTCCACCGGCGTCAGCCCGGCGTCGCGCACCTCGGCCCGCAGCGCCTCGGCCCCGACGACCAGCACGGGCGCGCCGGCCGGAAGCCGCTGGGCGAGCACCGCGGCCGACGCGCCGGCCGAGGTGAGCACCTCCTCCGGCTTCGCCGGGACACCCATGCCGGTGAGCAACGCGGCGACGTCCGGCGCGCGGCGCGACGCGTTGTTCGTCGCGTACGCCACCGCGACGCCGTTGCCGCGCAGTCGCTCCACCGCCTCGGCCGCGCCCGGGATCGGCTTGTCGATCAGGTAGACGACCCCGTCCAGATCGAAGATGACCAGGTCGTAGCCGCTCGCCAGGCCGTCACTCACTTGCCGGCGGCCTTCGCGTCCCCGTCGCTCCGGACGTCGGCGCCGGCCTCGGCGTCGAGGTCGTCCTCGTCGTCCTCCTGGTCGGCGGCGTCGTCGGCCTTGGCCTTCACGTCGTCGTCGACGAAGTCGTCCTCGTCGTCCTCGAGGTCGTCGTCATCGTCGTCGTCGGGCAGACCGTCGACGCGGGCGGTGGGCTCGTCCTCGTCTTCCTCGAGGTCGTCCTCGTCGTCGTCCTCGAGATCGTCGTCGAGCCCATCGTCGACGTCGTCGTCCTCGACCTCGTCGAAGTCGTCGTCGTCCTCGCCGGCCGGGGGTCCGGCGCGGTTCTCGGCATCCCGGTCGGCGTCGTCCTCGTCGTCCTCGTCGCGCTCAGCGGCGTCGCGGAGGTCGTCCTCGTCCTCATCCTCGTCGTCGTCGCCCTCAGCGGCGTCGCGGAGGTCGTCCTCGTCGTCGCCCTCAGCGGTGTCGCGGAGGTCGTCGTCCTCGTCCTCGTCGTCGTCGTCGATCGTGATGCCGTCGAGCTCGAGCAGCCGCTCGGTCGCGTCGGTCAGCTGGTCCTCGTCGACGGCCGCGGCGCGGGAGAACCACTCCCGGGCCTCGTCCCGCCGGTCGGCGGCGAGCAGGGCGTCCGCGTACGCGTAGCGCAGCCGCGCCGCCCACTCGGCGTCGTCGCTGCTGGTCAGCTCCTTCACCTGCAGCATGGCCACGGCCGCGTCGTGCTGCCCGAGGTCGCCGCGCGCGCCGGCCGCGACGATCAGCAGCTCGATCGCGCCCGCCTTGTCCAGCGCCTCCATGTCGGCGCCGCGGAACAGGTCGACCGCCCGCTCCGGCCGGCCCAGGGCCCGCTCGCTGTCCGCGATCTCGGCCAGGTGCGTCTGCCGCCCGGTCATCCGGTGATACGTGCGCAGTTCCGCGATCGCGGTGGTCCAGTCGCCCGCCGCGTACGCCGCGAGACCGACCGCCTCCCGCACGACCGCGATCCGCGACGCGAGCCGCCGGGCCGCGATCGCGTGCTGCAGGGCGAGCTCGGCGTCCTCGTCGATGATCTGCCCGGCCGCCACGAGGTGCCGGGAGACCCTGTCGGCAGTGTCCCGGGCCAGCGAGATCAGCTCGGCCCGAACCTCCTGGTCGAGGTCGGTCGCGACGATCTCCTCGGGGATCTCGGGCGCCTTGAAGGCGTTCGGCTCGTCCCCACCGGCCGCCTCGCCCCGCTCCTGGTCGTCACGGAACCCGCGACGCGGCTCACGCTCCTGGTCGTCCCGGAACCCAGGACGCTCCTGGTCACCCCGGAAGCCGCCGCCCTGCGGCCGCTCCCGATCCCGATCCCCGCGGTACCCACCGCGGTCGCCGCCGCCCTGATAGCCCCCGCGATCGCGGTCGCCGCCACGGTAGCCACCGCGGTCGCCGCCACTCTGCGGACGATCCGACCGGTAGCCACCCCGGTCGCCACCACTCAGCGGGCGATCCGACCGGTAGCCACCCCGGTCACCACCACTCTGCGGACGATCCGACCGGAAGCCGCCACGGTCACCCTGGGGACGATCCGTTCGGTACCCGCCGCGGTCGCCCTGCGGGCGGTCCGACCGGAAGCCGCCGCGGTCACCCTGCGGACGGTCCGACCGGAAGCCGCCGCGGTCACCCTGCGGACGGTCGCCCTGGGGCCGGTCGCGGTCACCGCGGTACCCGCCGCCGCGCCCGGCCGGCCGGTCCCGATCCTGGTAGCCGCCCCGGTCCCGGTCACCGCCGCGGTAGCCACCGCGGTCGCCCTGCGGACGGTCGCCCTGCGGACGGTCGTCCCGGTAGCCCGGACGGTCCCGGTCCCCCCGGTACCCGCCGGAGCCACCCTGGTAGCTGCCGCGCGCGCCCTGCTCACGATCCCGATAGCCGCCACCCTGCGGACGGTCCGGCCGGCTTCCACCCTGCGGGCGATCCGAACGGTAGCCACCCCGGTCGCCACCGCCCTGATAGCCACCCCGGTCACGGTCGCCACCACGGTAACCGCCGCTCTGTGGACGGTCGGACCGGTAACCACCACGGTCGCCGCCACTCTGATAGCCGCCACGGTCACGGTCGCCACCGCGATAGCCGCCGCGGTCGCCGCCGCTCTGCGGACGGTCGGACCGGTAACCACCACGGTCGCCGCCACCCTG
>NZ_KB903312.1:0-781 GCF_000379645.1 Paractinoplanes globisporus DSM 43857 | reverse complement strand
CGGTCGCCGCCACCCTGGTAACCACCACGGTCGCGGTCACCACCGCGATAGCCGCCGCGGTCGCCGCCACCCTGATAGCCGCCACGGTCCCGGTCGCCACCGCGGTAACCGCCCCGGTCGCCGCCGCCCTGGTGTCCGCCGCGGTCACGGTCGCCACCACGGGAAGCGCCGCCGCCCTGGTAACCGCCACGGTCGCCACCGCGATATCCACCGCGGTCACCGCCTCGGTCCCGGTCGCCGCCACGGTAACCGCCGCGGTCGTCCCGGTTGCCGCCACGGTCGCCGGAGGATCGTCCGCCGCGCGAGTCGTCGCCGTCCCGACCACGGCCGGCCCGGCGCTCGTCGTCGCGGTTGCTGGAGCCGCCGTCTTGCGGTCCTGTAGTCACGGATCAATCCTTCCGATACGGCGGCCCTGTTACTGGGGGCTGAGCCTCAACACTCAAAGTTACTCGGGGGCGAACGCACAAACGCAGACGAGGGCCGACCCCGTCCGGGGTGGCCCTCGTCTGTCACGTTGAGTCCGGCGGCGTCCTACTCTCCCACACCCTCCCGAGTGCAGTACCATCGGCGCTGGAGGGCTTAGCTTCCGGGTTCGGAATGAGACCGGGCGTTTCCCCTCCGCTATGGCCACCGAAACAGCTGCCAGCATTCACAAACACCGTTTGCGTGAACGGTTGTTCGTTTGCTGTGAATCACACAGTGGACGCGTTGAGGATCAAATTTTAGGTGGTTAAGCCCTCGGCTTATTAGTACCGGTCGACTGAACCAGTTACCTGGCTTA
>NZ_KB903311.1 GCF_000379645.1 Paractinoplanes globisporus DSM 43857 | reverse complement strand
CGCCGGCGGACAAGGACGCGGAGATCGCCCGGTTGCGGGCGCAGGTCGCCGAACTGCAGCAGGAGAAGCTGGTCCTGCGTAAGGCAGCCGCGTATTTCGCCAACGAGATGGATCGGTGACCAGCCGCTTGCGGTTCATCTGCGCCCACCGCGCCGAACCCGGCGTGAAGCGGTTGTGTCAGATCCTGGCTGTCTCGGCTTCCGGTTACTACCGGTGGCTGAACACGGAGCCCGCCCGGCAGGCCCGCGCGGCAGCCGAAGACCAGCTCGCCGTACGGATCCGGCAGGCCCACGAGCAGTCCGGCGGCGCCTACGGGTCACCGCGGGTCACCAGCGAACTGCGTGAGCAGGGCGTGCTGGTCAACCACAAACGCGTCGAGCGGGTCATGCGCCGCCGCGCGATCATCGGGATCCATCAGCGCCGCACGGTGCGCACCACCATCCCCGGCAGCAACGCGCCGGACGTGCCGGACCTGATCCGCCGGGACTTCACCGCCACCAGGCTGGATCAACGCTGGTGCGGCGACATCACCTACCTGCCGGTGGCCGGCGGCTGGCTGTACCTGGCCACCGTCATCGACATCGCCTCCCGACGCCTGATCGGCTGGTCCATCAATACCCATCTGCGCACCAGCCTGATCACCGACGCCCTCGACGCCGCCGTGACCGCCCGCAGCGGCCAGGTCACCGGGGTGATCTTCCACTCCGACCGCGGCACCCAGTACACCAGCAACGCATTCGCCCAAGCCTGCCAGCGGCACCAGATCCGCCGCTCGACGGGCCGGGTCGGCACCAGCTACGACAACGCCCTGGCCGAAGCGTTCTTCGCCACCCTCAAACGCGAACTCCAGATCAACCACCAAACCTGGACGTCCGAAGCCGACGCCCGCCGCGACGTGTTCCGCTGGATCGCCTTCTACAACCACCGCCGCCGACACTCCGCCCTCGACCACCACAGCCCCGCCAACTACGAACGAGCCCTTCAACCAGCTACCCTCACCCAGCCGACCGCGGCATAACCCGGTGTCCACACCCCGGGGGGGAAGCTCGGACCGATGGTGGCGCCCCCTTTGCTCTGCTTACCTATGCGCACGAAAAACGAACGCCCGCTCGTTTCCGGTGCGCATAGGTGAGCAGAGCAAAGGGGGGCGCGCGCAGCCACCCTGCGCCGCGACCGTGATCTTCCCTCCGGAGGTACGGACACCTTGAAACTGGGCGTTGATGTCCAGAGGAACGGGTGTCCCCGGTTGGGACGTCCATCGAAGTTCACACCCGAGCTCAAGCGGGACGCGGCGGCCGGTCAACGACGTGAACAAACACTGCCGCCGGCCCGACGCCGACAGGCAGATCCCGGCATGCCGGCGGACAAGGACGCGGAGATCGCCCGGTTGCGGGCGCAGGTCGCCGGACTGCAACAGGAGAAGCTGATCCTGCGTAAGGCAGCCGCCTGGATCGCCTTCTACAACTACCCTCACCCAGCCAACCGCGGCATAACCCTGTGTCCACGCCCCGGGGGGGAAGCTCAAGCAGAGCAGCGCGTCTTGGTGCGCAGAGCGGGGCGTCTTGGTGCGCAGAGCAGGGCCGTGATCTCAGGCGGCGATCTCGGGGCCGTGGCGGGACATCCAGGACAGCAGGTCCTCGAACACGCGGACGGCCCCCGGCAGCCCGTCGGCGTGGTTCTGGTCGCGGGCGCGGGCGAAACGCGCCGTCAGCGACTCCACCACGTCGGCCGGCGTGACGTCGCCGTAGGCGGCACAGATCAGTCGTGTCTTGCGGACCTGCTCGCTCATCGGCACCCCGGCGTCGGTGAGGTCGGCGAACCCCCACACCGCCTGAGCGAAGTCGTCCACCCGCCGCCCCGGCCGCACGTCGTCCTCGAAGTCGATGATCGCGACCGCCGTCTCCCCACGGAACACCGTGTTGTGCGGCCCCAGATCGCCGTGGCAGACGACCTCGTGCCCCTCCGGCGCCGCCCACCCGGCGGTGGCGTCGTGATAGGCCCGCATGAGCGCGGCGGCACTGCGAATCCGCTCGTCCGACACCAGGAAGGGCCCTTCGTCGCGGGGAACGTCGCCCTCGATGTAACTCAGAATCTGCCGCCCGCGCTCGTCATAGCCGAGCGGCCGCGGCACCCCGCCGAAGCCCACCTCCGCAAGATGCCGCAGAAGCCCGTCCACATACGCCGAACGCTCATGCCGCGGCCGCCGCATGGTGTTTCCCACGCGCGCCGGACGGGACGCCTGAAGCTGCGCCCACCGCGCCCGCTCCGCCGAAGAAGCCATACCCAACGTTCATACACCGCCCGCCGGCGTCGACATGTCTCGCTGGGCGACCGACGCGCCGAGCGAGCATGGGGGACTGGCGACGCCGGCCGGGGCGAGCGCGAACCGGGCGGCCGGCGCGCTTGATGGCTCCTGCCGCCGCCCGCCGCCGGAGGTGACCGGACCGCGAGTGGGTGGAGCTCCCGCTGCCCCCGGCACCGAGGGCAGCGGGAACGGCGGGTCAGAACGGGAACGACGCGGGCTGGCTGCGGACGGTGAGCCAGCGGGTGTCGGTGAAGGCGTCGATGTTGGCCTGGGCGCCGCCGAAGCGGGAGCCGGTGCCGGAGGCGCCGGTGCCGCCGAAGGGGGCGTTCGCCTCGTCGTTCACGGTCTGGTCGTTGATGTGCACGATGCCGGTGGGGATCTTGTCGGCCAGTTCGACGCCGCGCATCGCGTCGCGGGTGACGATGCCCAGGGACAGGCCGTACTCGGTGGTGGTGGCCAGGGCGATCGCCTCCTCGATGCTGCCGAAGCGGGCGACCGGCGCGACCGGGCCGAAGATCTCCTTGTTGAAGGCGGGCGTCGAGGTGGTCACGCCGGCGAGCACGGTCGGCTGGTAGAAGAGGCGGTCGAAGGAGCCGCCGGCGGCCAGGCGCACGCCGTCGCCGGCCGATGCCGTCACCAGGTCGTGGATCTTGTCGCGCTGGCCGGCGTCGATGACCGGGCCGAGCGCGACCTGCTCGCGGGCCGGATCGCCGACCGGCAGCTTGCCCGCCTTGTCGGCCAGGCGCTCGACGAAGTCGTCGTAGATGCGCTCGTGCACCAGGTGGCGGCCGGTGGTCATGCAGATCTGGCCCTGGTGGAAGAAGCTGCCCCAGGCGGCCAGGTTGACCGCGGCGTCCACGTCGGCGTCGTCGAGGATCAGCAGCGCCGAGTTGCCGCCCAGCTCGAGGTGGCAGCGCTTGAGGTGGCTGCCGGCGAGCGCGCCGACGCGGCGGCCGGCCTCGGTCGAGCCGGTGAACGAGATGACCGGCACCCGCGGGTCGGTCAGCATGGCCTCGCCGACGTCGGCCCCGCCGATCAGCACCTGCAGCAGGCCGTCGGGCAGCCCGGCCTCCTGGAAGATGCGGGCGAGCACGAGGCCGCCGGTGACCGCGGTGCGCGGGTCGGGCTTGAGCAGCACCGCGTTGCCGAGGGCGAGCGCGGGGGCGACCGAGCGGATGCCCAGGATGATCGGCACGTTGAACGGCGAGATCACCCCGACCACGCCGACCGGGTAGCGGCGGACCATCGACAGCCGCGGCTCCTCGGAGGGGATCAATTGGCCGTACGGCTGGCTGGGCAGCGCCGCCGCCTCCCAGCACTCCTGCTCGGCGACGTGCAGGGCGAAGCCGGCCAGCCCGGGGATCGCGCCGACCTCGCGCACGTTCCACCAGCTGATCTCCTCGGCGTGCTCGGCCCAGAGAGCCGCCGCCTTGCGGAGGACCGCGGCGCGCGCCGGATGCGGCATGGCGGCCCAGGAAACCTGGGCCTCGGCGGCGGTCTTCGCGGCGCGGGCCACGTCGTCGGCGGTGGCCAGGGTGACCTGCCCGAGCGTGTCGCCGGTGGCCGGCTCGATCACGGCGGTGGTCGCGCCGCTTCCCGGGCGCCACGAGCCGCCCTCGAAGATCTGGTCGTTCCAGCGGGACTGATCGAGCAGAGCCATGTCCAGGCCTCCATCAAGACGGGTGCGCCGAATCTAGGCCCGAAACAGAAGTGAAACAACGGACTGTTTCACATGTTCGAACGGTAGCCCAATTGGTGCGAGATGTCGGCGGCCGTACGCCGCAGCGGCCCGCCCAGGCGGCTGACCACGGACTCGACCGAGGTCGTCCAGGTGGTCAGGTGCACGGCCACGTTGATCGCGGCGACCACGTGCCCGGAGCGGTCGCGGATCGGCGCGGCGATCGAGCGCAGCCCGGGCGCGAGTTCCTCGTCGTTGACCGCGAGGCCGGCCTGCCGCACCTTGGCCAGGGCCGCGACGAGCTGCTCCCGTACGGTGATCGTCCTGGGACCGCGGCGGGCGAGGTCCATGCGGTCGAGCAGCGGCCGCAGGGCCACCGGGTCGCGGTAGGCGAGCAGGACCTTGCCCATCGACGTGCAGTACGCGGGCAGCCGCGAGCCGACGTGCAGGTTGAGGTCGACCGCCACCCCGGTGGCGCGCCGCGATCGTCGGCGCTCGACGTACACGATGTCGGCGCCGTCGAGGACCGCCATGCTCGCCGCGCACCCGGTCTCGTCGGAGAGCGCCTGCAGATGCCCGGCCGCGACCCCGGTGATCTCCATCGAGCTGATCGCGGCGAAGCCGAGGTCGACCACGCGCGGGCCGAGCGAGTACTTCCGGGTGTCCGGATCCTGTTGCAGGAAGCCGAGACTGGTCAGCGTCGCCACGTACCGGTGGGTGGTGCTCCGGTTGAGTGAGACCGCCCGGGACAGGTCGGCGATGCCGAGGACCGGCCCGTTGGCGGCGAACTCGCTGAGGATGCGCAGGCCGCGCTCCAAGGATTGCGACAACGAAGGTGTCTCCAAGTCGCATCCTTTCGACGAGCGTTCCGGATATTAGAACACGCGATTGACGTGTGACCTGGCCCACTCCTAACTTCCTCGGCACCAGTCCTCGCCCAGGAGGCGTTCATGGAAAGCACGACTGGAACAACCCGGCGCGATCTGCTCCGCGCGGCCGGCCTCGGTCTCACCCTTCCGATCCTCGGCGCCTGCGGCGGGCTCGGGAGCAGCGACGATAACTCGAAAAATCAGGCCAAGTCGGCGCTCAAGATCGGCTTCGTCAGCCCGCGGACCGGCGCGGCGGCGGGATTCGGCGAGCCCGACGCGTACGTCCTCGAACTGGCCAAGAAGGCGCTCGCGAGCGGTCTCGCGATCGGCGGCACCCAGTACGACATCCAGATCCTCGACCGCGACAGCCAGTCCAACCCGCAGCGATCGGCCCAGGTGGCAAACGATCTGATCAATAGTGATCAGGTTGATCTGATGCTCACCACGAGCACGCCGGAAACGGTCAACCCGGTCAGCGACGCCTGCGAGGCGGCCGGCGTCCCGTGCGTGTCCACTGTGGTCCCGTGGGAGGCGTGGTACTTCGGCCGCGGTGCCAAGGAGACCGACAAGGCCGCGTACAAGTTCACGTATCACTTCTGCTTTGGTGTCGAGCAGTTCCACAACATGTACACGCACGAGTGGCCGCAGGTGCCGACCAACAAGAAGGTCGGCGTGATGTGGCCCAACGACTCCGACGGCAACGCGATCCGCGCCGCGCTCGGCCCGCTGCTCAAGCAGTCCGGCTACACGATCGTGGACCCGGGCGCGTACACCGACGGCACCAACGACTTCTCGGCGCAGATCGCCAAGTTCAAGGCCGAGAACTGCGAGATCTTCAACGCCTTCCCGATCCCGCCCGACTTCGCGACGTTCTGGCGGCAGGCCGCCCAGCAGGGGTACGTGCCGAAGATCGCCCAGATCGCCAAGACGGGTCTCTTCCCGTCGCAGGTGGAGGCCCTCGGCGACATCGGGATCGGCCTGGCCGGCGGCGCCTACTGGACCCCGACCTATCCCTACAAGTCCAGTCTCACCGGGGTCGACAGCAAGGGGCTCGGCGACGGCTACCAGGGCACCGGCAAGCAGTGGAACCAGCAGCTCGGCCCGAGCCTGGCATTGTTCGATGTGGCCGCCGCCGTGCTCAAGGCGAGCGGGAACCCCAAGGACAAGCCGGGCGTCGCCAACGCCATGAAGACGCTCAGCGTCGACACCCCGATCGGCAAGCTCGAATGGGGCAAGGGCCCGAACGCGAACGTCGTCGCCACCCCGATCCTCGGCGGCCAGTGGATCAAGTCGGCCGACCCCAAGTACAAGGTGGACTTCGTGCTGGTCGAGAACTCGTCCGACCCGAACGTCCCGACGGCGGCCAAGCTCCAGGAATACAAGGCGTGACCCCGGTTCTCGAGGGCCGCGGCCTGTCGATGCGCTACGGCGACCTGCAGGTGCTCACCGGCGTCGACTTCGCGGTCTCCGAAGGGGAGGCGGTCGGCATCGTGGGCCCGAACGGCGCCGGCAAGACCACCCTGCTCAACGTCCTGGCCGGCGCGGTCCGCCCGTCGGCCGGGACGGTGAGCTTCGGCGGGCGCGACGTCACGCGGACGCGTCCCGACCAGCGCTGCCGGATGGGCGTGGGGCGGGCCTTCCAGGTTCCGCGCCCGTTCGGTGGTATGACCGTTCTCGAGAACGTGGTGGTCGCCGCGAGCTACGGCGCCGGCCTGCGGGGAACGGCGCTCTACACGAAGGCGGTCGAGGTTCTCGACGACTGCGGCCTTACCGAGCTGGCCAACCGGCGCGCCGAGAGCCTGGGCCTGCTGCACCGCAAGCGCCTCGAGCTGGCCCGCTGCCTGGCGACCGGCCCGCGGGTGGTGCTGCTCGACGAGATCGGCGCGGGCCTGACCGACGCCGAGGCGGCCGAGCTGGTCGCCGCCGTCCGCCAGATCAAGGTGGGCAACACGGCGATCGTGTGGATCGAGCATATTGTCCACGTGCTGGTCCAGGTCGTGGACCGATTGGTCTGCATGGATACCGGTCGGGTCATTGCCGACGGCTCACCCGGCGAAGTGCTCGGCGATGCGGTCGTGATCGACGCGTACCTGGGAAAGGCGGCCTCGTGACGCTGCTGCGGGTGGAAAATGTCGAGGCCCGCCACGGACTGCTGCAAGCCGTCCGGGGTGTCACGTTCGGGGTGACGGAGGGCGAGATCCTCGCGCTGATCGGCGCCAACGGCGCCGGGAAGACCACGTTGCTGCGCACGGTCGCGGGCGCCCATCCGCTTTCCGGCGGCCTCATCTCGTACGACGGGAGCTACCTCACCGGCGTGCCCGCGCACCGGCGGGTGCGCCGTGGGATCGCCTACGTCCCCGAGGGCCGCCGTCTCTTCCCCGAGTTCACGGTCGAGGAGAACCTCCTGGTGGCGGGCCGCCGCGCCCGCTCCGGCCGATGGAATCTCACCACGGTCCTCGAGGCGTTCCCCGCGCTGCAACCGCTGCGTGGCCGCCTCGCCTCGCGCCTGTCCGGCGGCCAGCAGCAGGCCACCGCCATCGCCCGGGCCCTCATGACCAATCCGCGGCTCCTTCTGATCGACGAGGTTTCGCTCGGCCTTTCCCCCAAGGCCGTCGAGGAGGTGTACGCCTGCATGACCGTGCTCCGCGAGAGCGGCACGACCGTGATCCTGGTCGAGCAGGATCTGGGCCGCGCCCTGTCCACCGCGGGCCGGGTGATCTGCCTGCTCGAGGGCCGGATCGCGCTGGATGCGAAGACCGAGGGCCTGACCCGCGACGAGGTGGTCACCGCGTACTTCGGCTTCCACCAGGCGAGGCCGGCATGAACTGGGTCAACGCCGTCATCCAGGGCGTCCTGCTCGGCGGCCTCTACGCGCTGTTCGCCTGTGGCCTGTCGCTGATGTTCGGCGTCATGCGCATCATCAACCTGGCCCACGGGGACATCGCCGTGCTCGGTGCGTTCCTCGTCTGGTCGCTGACCGTGCACACCGGCATCGGCCCGTTCTGGGCGCTGGTCCCGGCCCTGCCGATCATGCTGATCCTCGGCTACGTGCTGCACCGCACCGTGCTCGCGCGAAGCCTGCGCGGCGGCCCGCTCACCCCGCTGCTGACCACGTTCGGCCTGGCCATCGTCATCCAGAACGCGCTGCTGCAGGCGTACAACCCGGACGTGCGCTCGCTCGGCGGCGCGGCCGGCGACATCGCGACCGGCAGCTGGCGCATCACCGGCCAGATCTCGTTGTCGTACCTCGGGGTGCTGATCCTCGCGACCGCCGTGCTGGTGCTCGGCGGCCTGCAGCTGATGCTGCGCCGCACGGCCTTCGGCCGGGAGATGCGGGCGACGGCCCAGGACGCCGACACCGCCACGCTGGTCGGGGTGCCGGCTTCTTCCGTGTACGCCCGGGCCACCGCGATCGCCGTGGCCACGGCGACCCTGGCCGGAGTGTTCCTCGGGGTGCGCTCGATCTTCGACGCCTCCAGCGGCCCGACCCAGCTGATCTTCGCCTTCGAGGCGGTGGTGATCGGCGGGCTCGGCTCGCTGTGGGGAACGCTCTGGGGCGGCATGGTGCTCGGGGTCGCGCAGACGATCGGCGCCACGATCGACCCCCAGTACTCGATCCTCGCCGGCCACCTCGTCTTCCTGATCGTCCTGGCCAGCCCGCATGGCCGTTCCCTTTTGGGGTACCGGCGGGAAGGACGGCCGGCATGACCGACTGCACCGGAGCGAGCGCAGCGGGCGCAGGGCCAGAAGGGCATGCCAAAGGAGGCTCAGCGTGACTGACCAATGGACCGTCAGACGGTCGGGGCGGGCCACCAAGATCTCGTCGGTGGCGATGGTCGCGTTCGGGATCGCGCTGTTCGCCGTCCCGTTCGGCTTCCGCACCGACGTCGTCCAGCAGCTCACCACCCTGTGCACGCTGCTGATGATGGCCGTCATGTGGAACGTGCTGGCCGGTTACGGCGGGCTCGTCTCGGTCGGCCAGCAGGCGTACATCGGCTTCGGCGCGTACGCGACGATCTTCCTCACCCAGCACGACGTGACCGCCTACCTCGCGGTCGTCCTGGCCGCCCTGGCCTCCGGCGTCCTCGCGGTGGCCCTCGCCCCGCTCCTGCTGCGCCTGCGCGGCGGCCAGTTCGCGGTCGGCACCTGGGTGGTGGCCGAGGCGCTGGCCCTGCTCGTCGCGCTCGACGAGGACCTCGGCGGGGGCACCGGCGTCTCCCTGCGCGGCCTGAACACCATCGCACCGGACTGGCGTCGCGCGTACACCTATTGGTTGACCTTGGGTTTCACGCTTCTGCTGCTGGCGCTCGTCTTCCTGCTGCTGCGTCGCCGGAGCGGGGCCGCGATCCAGGCCATCCGCGACGACGAGGAGGCGGCCGCGTCCCTCGGCGTACGCATCATGCCTCTGAAGTTCATGCTTTTCGTCCTGGCCGGCTTCGGCTGCGGCGCGGCCGGCGCTCTCACCCTCGCCAACACCCTGTTCATCCAGCCGCAGAGCATTTTCGGGGTGCAATGGTCTGCCTACATGTTGTTCATGGTGTTGGTCGGTGGCATCGGTACCTACGAGGGCCCGATCCTCGGCGCGATCCTGTTCTTCCTCCTGCAGGACTGGTTCGCCCAGTACGGCGCCTGGTACCTGATCGGCCTGGGCGCGGTCGCCATCGCGTTCGCCCTGTTCCTGCCGCGCGGGCTGTGGAGCCTCGCCGACGACCGCCTCCCGTTCCGGCTGCTCCCGGTCGGATACACGCTGCGCCCGGCCGGTTAGCATTCCGTCATGATCGAGACCGTCCTGCACCACATCGGCGGCAACCGGGTCGCCTCGATCAGCGGCCGCCGCCACCCCGACTACGACCCCTGGACCCGCAAGGTGCTGGCCGAGGTCGCCTCCGGCGACGGCGAGGACACCCGCCGGGCCATCGAGGCCGCCCAGGCGGCGTTCCCGGCCTGGTCCACCCGGGCGCCCACCGACCGCCAGCTCGTCTTCCTCCGCGCCGCCGACGCCCTCGACCGCCGCCGCCCCTCGGTGATCGACATGCTGGCCGCCGAGACCGGCTGCGGCCCGTACTTCGCGAACCTGCAGTTCGACTTCTGCCTGGCCATGCTGCGTCAGGCGGCCGGCCTCGCGCACGCACCCACCGGCCAGGTCCTCCCCACCGACCTGCCCAGTTCCCGCGCGCTGGCGCTGCGCCGCCCGGTCGGCGTGGTCGCCGCGATCGCCCCCTGGAACGCCGCCCTGACCCTGGCCGGCCGCGCGATCGTCGGCCCGCTCGCCCTGGGCAACACGGTCGTCCTCAAGCCCAGCGAGGAGTCCCCGATCACCGGCGGCACCCTGTGGGCAGCGGTCTTCGACGAGGCCGGCCTCCCGCCCGGCGCGCTCAACGTGATCACCCATGCCCCCGGCGACGCCGGCATGATCGCCGAGGAGCTGGTGACCCACCCCCTGGTCCGCCGGATCAGCTTCACCGGCTCCACGGTCACCGGCCGCCGCCTGGCCGAGCTGGCCGCCCGCCACCTCAAGCGCCCCGTCCTGCAGCTCAGCGGCCACAACGCCCTGATCGTGCTGGCCGACGCCGACCTCTCGCTGGCCGTGGACGCGGCGGCGTACGGCGCCTTCGTCCACCAGGGCGAGATCTGCATGTGCGTCCGCCGCATCTTCGTCGACCGCGCCGTGGCCGACGAGTTCACCGCGCGTTTCGTGAAAAAGGTGTCCCAGCTGCCGGTCGGCGACCCCCGCGACCCGTCGACCGTGGTCGGCCCCCTGATCAACGAGTGGGCCCTGAGCCTGGTCGAGCGCCGGGTCGCCGAGGCGGTCTCGATGGGCGCCCACCTGCTCACCGGCGGGACCGCGGCGCCGCCCTGCTACCCGCCCACGGTCCTGACCGGCGTGCCGGCCGAGGCCGAGATCGCCTTCGAGGAGACCTTCGGCCCGGTGGCGCTGCTGGAGACCGTCGACGGCCCGGACGAGGCGATTCGCCGCGCCAACGCCTCCCGCTTCGGCCTGACCGCCGGCATCATCTCGGCCGACACGTACGCGGCGCTGGACCTGGCCCGCCGCCTCGACGTCGGCATCGTCCACATCAACGACCAGACCGTGAACGACGAGCCGCAGATGCCGTTCGGCGGCCTGAAGGAGTCCGGCTGGGGCCGCTTCGGCCTGCAGTTCGCGAGCGAGGACTTCACCGAGCTCCAGTGGATCACGATGCGCGACACCGCCCGCGAGTTCCCCTTCTGACGTACCCTCGACCCGCCGCCGATCCGCGACGCGAGCGGACCGGCCCCGGTCACCGTCAACCCCAGCCTCTGGCGGCAGTCCACGCTCACCGCGATCCACTGCCTGTTCGATGTCGTGCCCGGGGATCGACCAGGCGCGGGGCCTCGACCTGTCCAACGTGACCTTCATCGAGGGCGGCCGGGGCGTCATCGTGCTCGACCCGCTGATCTCGGCCGAGACGGGCCGCGCTGCCCACCCGGCCTGACCCTGCACCTGCACGCGCACGCGCAACCGGCCGGACGGAGGGCGTGACCCTCGACGGTGACCGGGGCGTGCTGGACCGGTTGCCGGCGGCGCTCGACCGTCCCGAGCCGGATTTCCCGATTGTCACACCCTGGAAGGTGAACCGTGGGCGCGCCTGGATCCGTGTAGAGCGGTGAGGGGTTGTCTTCGCGAAGGACGTATATCTTGTTGCTCCGCCGAACCCGCCGCGTAGCCGGTGCGGTACTCACCGTGCTGGCCGCCGTGCTGGTCTATGTCGCGCTCGTGGTCCCGGACGCGATCGCCAAGCCGAAGAGCGGCACGTTCTTCGAGGCCGCGTTCCTGCGCCTGCCGATCGAAGTGATCATCGGGGGAGCGGTCCTGCTTGCTCTGGCACCCCGCTGGCGTAAGTGGGTCGCGGCGCTGTTCGGGCTGGGCCTGGGCTTCGTGGTGATCCTCAAGGTCGTCAACATGGGCTTCCGGCTCGTGCTCGGGCGGCCGTTCAACCCGGTGCTCGACATCTCGCTGCTCCAGGACGGCTACAACGCGCTGACCGAGACCGACGGGCGGGGCCGGGCGATCACGGCGGCCGTCGGCGCGGTCCTGCTGTCGCTGATCGTGCTGGCGCTGTGCACGCTCGCGGTGATGCGCCTGACCAAGCTGACCGCGCGGTACCCGGGGCCGGCCCGCCGTACCCTGGTCGGGCTCAGCGCCGTGTGGATCGCCCTCGCGATCAGCGGGATCACCTGGTTCCCGAACGCGCCGGTCGCCTCCGACACCGCGGCCGGCCTGCTCAAGCACACCGTCACGCAGGTTCCGGCGGCAATTCGCGATCAGAAGCAGTTCTCGTACGCCTCGGACCACGACCCGTATCGGAACGTGGCACCGAAAGACCTGGTCAGCGGGCTGAACGGCAAGGACGTCGTGATCGGCGTGGTGGAGAGCTACGGCCGCTCCGTGCTGACCGACCCGGGCATGAACGCGATCGTCGACCCGGTCCTCAAGGCCGACCAGCGGAAGCTCGACGAGGCCGGGTTCGCCGCCAAGAGCGGATGGCTGACCTCGTCGACGTACGGCGGCGGCAGCTGGCTCGCGCACGGGTCGTTCCAGTCCGGCCTGTGGATCACCAGCCCGCAGCGGTACCGCCAGCTGACCTCGAGCGACCGGATCACGCTGACCAGCGCGTTCCACGACGCGGGGTGGCAGACCGCAGGCATCGAGCCGGGCAACACCACGGCCTGGCCGGAGGCTTCCTTCTACGGGTACGACTCCGTGTACGACTCGCGGAACCTCGGTTACCGCGGCCCGAAGTTCGGCTGGTCCAGCATGCCCGACCAGTACACGCTGTCGGCGTTCCAGAAGAACGTGTACGGCAAGAAGACCCGCCCGCTGATGGCCGAGATCACGCTGACCTCCAGCCACGAGCCGTGGACCCCGATCCCGAAGATGGTCGACTGGGACTCGATCGGCGACGGCAGCATCTACGGCCCGATGGCCAAGGGCGCCGAGACGCGTACGTCGTTGTGGGGCTCGTCGGCCCGGACCCAGGCGCAGTACGCGACCTCGATCGGGTACTCGGTGGACAGCCTGATCTCGTGGGCGCAGAAGTACGGCGACAAGAACCTGGTGCTGATCATGTTCGGCGATCACCAGCCGATGTCGATCGTCAGCGGCAACGGCGCCAGCCACGACATCCCGATCACGATCATCGCGAAGGACAAGTCGGTGTTCGAGCGCATCGCGGACTGGAACTGGACGGACGGGCTCCGGCCCGGCGCGTCGACCCCGGTCTGGCGGATGGACCAGTTCCGCAACAAGTTCTTCGCCGCGTACGGGAGCCAGAACGCGGTCGCCCTTCCCGCGCCGCGCTGACCGTTATCTCCCTCTGTCCTCATCGGATAGACCGGGTTGCCTTTGCCACCCTCCGGCTGCTTCGATGCCTGTCGAAGCTTCTACGGGGGGATGCCTTTCATGAACAGGATCAGACTGTCCGCCGGTGCGGCCGTCATCGCGCTGGCCCTGACCACGGCGTTCGCGCCGGCCGCCTCCGCTTCGGGGGACTCGACGGCCGGGCCGAACGCCGTCGTCGTCTGGAACAGCAACGCGCAGACCGCCATCTACGAGGTCGCCCGCCAGGGGCCGTACGTCGCGCCGCGCAGCTTCGCGATGGTGCAGGGTGCGGTCTACGACGCGGTCAACGCCATCGCGGGCACGCCGTACCAGCCGTACCTGATCGCGCCGAGGACCCACCGGGGTGACTCCGCCGACGCGGCCGTGGCCACCGCGGCGCATCGCGTGCTGGTCTCGCTCTTTCCCGACCAGACGGCGAGCCTCGACGCCATGTACGCCACCTCGCTCGCCGCGATTCCCGACGGCCGGTCCAAGACCGGCGGCATCGGGGTCGGCACGAAGACCGCCGACACGATGATCGCCGCGCGGGTGAACGACGGCGCCTTCGGCCCCGACACCTGGACGGTCGGCACCGCGCCGGGCCGATGGCGGCCCACTCCGCCCACGAACGCGGCGGACGGCGCCTGGGTCGGCTCGATGCGCTCGTTCGTGATCCCGCGCAACGACATGTTCCGCACGGCCGGGCCGCCCGCGCTGACCGGCAAGCAGTACGCGAAGGACCTCAACGAGGTCAAGGCGATCGGCGCGGTGAACAGCACGGTCCGCACCCAGGACCAGACCGAGGCCGCCAAGTGGTGGCACGACCGGCGGCTCACCGAGTGGGAGATCACGCGGCAGCTGGCGCAGACGCAGCACCTGACCACGCTGCAGACGGCGCGGATGTTCGCGATGGCCGACGTGGCGAACGCCGACTCACTGATCGCGTGCTTCAACGAGAAGAAGTACTGGAGCTTCTGGCGCCCGGTCACCGCCGTCCAGGAGGCCGACCTCGACGGGAACCCCGCGACCACCGGCGACCCCACCTGGATGCCGCTGCTGGTGACGCCGCCGTTCCCCGACTACACGTCCGGGCACACCTGCTCGACCGCGACGGTCATGGCGGCGATGCGGGCCTTCTTCGGCCGGGACGACCTCTCGTTCAGCGCGTACAGCGCCGACTCCGGCACGACCCGCTCGTTCGGCAGCTTCTCGTCGGCCCTCGACGAGGTGGTCGAGGCCCGCATCTGGGGCGGCGTCCACTTCCGTACGGCCGACGTGCAGGGTGTGAAGATCGGCAACGGCGTCGCCGCGTACGTCCTTTCGCACGAGTTCCGCCGGCGGCACTGACGTCAGAGCATCCCCCGCCAGGTGTCTCTCAGCACCTGGCGGGAGATGATGTCGGCCTGGCGGGTCGGCTCCGGGACGCGGAAGTGCGAGCTCAGCGCCACCGTCAGGTCGGAGGTGTCGGGCAGGCCGATGCGGTGACCGGCCGAGACGAAGACCGGGTTGACCTCGGTCTGGGTGCGGACGGCGCGGCCCAGCACCTCGCCGTCCACCACGATCGGAGACCACTCGCCGCGGCGCGGGCCGGGCTCGGTGTGGCTGCCGATGAACTCGGTCTTCGCCACGCCGAACGCCGGCAGGTCGAGCAGCACGCCGAGGTGGCTGGCCAGCCCGAACCGGCGCGGATGGGCGATGCCGTGCCCGTCGCAGATCAGCAGCTCGGGCCGGCCCTCGAGCCGGCCGAGGGCCTCCAGCAGCAGCGGGATCTCCCGGAAGGCGAGCAGCCCCGGCACGTACGGGAAGCTGACGTTGCCCTCGGCCGTCGCCGTCTCCAGCACGTGGCGGGTGACGACGTCGACGGTCACCGCGGCGGCCACGGCCCGGCGGCTGCCCACCGCGTACGAGATGTCCAGCCCGGTCACCGTCCGGGGTGTCTCTATCCGGCCCGCCGGGAACACCAGCCGCTCGCGCAGCTCGGCCTGGATCCGCTCCGCCTGCTCGACATCGGCCGGTGCCTCGTGCGGGACGACCGTCCATTTGTGCGTCATTGCTCGCCGTACGCTCTCGCCTTGCCTTTGGCCTTGCGCCTGAAAAGCTAGGGCATCCCACCATGAACGACTTTGGCGGATGTTGCCAGCCCCGTTCCCGCGAGAATCCCGCGAAATCAGAGCCCGGCCAGGTCGAGCCCGAGCGTCACCCCGCCGCTGACCACGATCAGCGCGGTGAGCAGGGCGCTGCGGCCGGCGGTCGCACCGGTCGTGCGCGAGGCTCGCCAGTAGAGGGCCGCGCCGCCGAGCAGCAGCAGGGCCTCGATGACCGCGGTGAGCGCGTGGTACTGCCAGAGCCCGAGGCCGAGGCGGGGCAGGCCGCCCAGGTTGCCCGGGAGGATCGGCATGTCGGCCCGATGCACGAGCAGGTCGAGCAGCCAGTGCGAGAAGACGACCGCGCCGATGACCACGCCGGCCCGGCGGTTCCACCAGCGGGCGCAGAGCCAGCCGGTCACCGCGGCGATGATCAGCGCGCCGACCAGCGAGTGCGTGTAGTCGGCGTGGATGATGCCGTCGCCGTAGCCGCCGTTCGTGCCCGGCGCGTCGTCGATGGTCTCGACCCCGGCCAGGAACAGCGGTGTGAAGAGGATGTCGAGCCAGACCGTCGCGAGCATGAGCGCCCACAGCGGCACCGGCTTCTCGGCGGACTTGACCGCCGCCGCGAGCCCGAAGTGGCCGGTGATCATCGCGGCCACCGGATGAGCTTGGCGTCGAGCACGCCGACGAGGGCGGCGAACAGGATCGTGCCCAGGATGAACGACATGAGAGCCTTCCTTAATGGTACGGGAGTTGCGTTAGGATGAGGATAGGTCGGCGCAAGCCCTTAACGCAACTGGAGTTTCCTTTGGTCTCGGATGGTGTCGGTTCCGCGCGACCCGGCGGACGCACGGCCCGTACGCGGGCCGCGGTGGCCGCTGCCCTGCAGGAAGAGCTCCTCGAGGTCGGCTACGGCGGCACCACGATCGACCGGATCGCGAAGCGCGCCGGTGTCGCGAAGACGACCGTCTACCGCCGGTGGGGGAGCGTCGGCCAGCTCGTGGTCGAGCTGTTCGCCGAGGCCGCCGGCGGCCGCATCCCGATCGCCGACACCGGCTCGCTCGAGGGCGACCTGCGCGCGCTGGCCCGCAGCGCGGTCGCCGTGCTGCTGCACCCGCAGAGCCGCGCCATCTTCGACGTGGTGGTGCGCGAGGCCGTCCACGACCCGGCGGCCCGGGCCGCCCTCACCGACTTCTTCGCCGGCCGGGTCGCCAACGCGGCGCCGATCGTGGAACGCGCCGTGGCTCGCGGCGAAATCCCGGCCGGCACGGACGCGGCCGAGGTGATCCGCCAGCTCGGCGCTCCCTACTACGCCCGCATGTACATCACCGGCGACCCGATCGGCGAGGCGGATGCCGACCGGGCTGCGGCGGTGGTTTCCCTGGCCGCGAGGGCCGGTCTCCTGAAATCATCGTGACAATGTCATGGACAGAGGGCGAGTACGAACTGCTCACCGTGGACGGGCGCGGCCGCGGCCGGTCCGCCCGGTGGCGCGTGACCGTCCGCCCCGACACGCCCGGCGTCATCCGGCGCGAGGTGCAGGTCAACGGCGAGGGCTGGGACGCGGAGCGCGAGGGCTGGGCTCCCGAGCCGAGGATCTGGCCCACCTGGTCGCCGAGCCTCGGCGAGGATTCCGGTGCGGGCGCTCCGCTGCAGGGCGTCCATGACTATTGGAGCGAGGCCGACGACCGCCTTCGCGACTCCGCCAAGTGGCTGGCGGCCGTGATCGGCGCATCGCTCGGCGCACTGGTCGGTACGTCCCCGCTGGCCGACATCTGGACGCACCGCCCACCGGGGAAGGCACTGTGGTTCGGAGCCGCCGGCATCGTCTGTCTCGGCGTGACGCTCGCCCTGGTCCTCCGCGTGATCCGCCCGACCTCGGTTTCCTTCGCCGACGTGCAGAACGCCGAATACGGCGCCCTGCACAAGTGGCGCGGGGTCGTCGAGGCACAGCAGGACCTCTACCTGCCGGCCGGGGTCAAGTGCCTCACCAGCCTCCGCCAGTCGATGATCATCGAGGAGGTCACGCTGGTGGCGCTCGCGAACGCCTCGGCCGGCTCCCCGGCTCCCGACGAGACCCGGACCATCACCTTGGCCCAGGCCGCCCGGGCGGCCCGCCTGAAGGAGTTGCGCGACGCCGCGGCCCGGGTGGCCACGATCGGCGAGTTCTACCGCGTACGCCAGAACAGCACCCTCGCCACCTGGGTAGGTCTTATCTTCGGTGTCGCCGGCACGATCCTGGTGGTCGCGGCCTTCGCCTGGCCCCGTGGCTGACAGCCGTCACCGGAGCCGGACCCGATCGGATCAACGGGCGATGAGCGGATTGTCCGGCGCCGCTAGCATGTGGACCGTCTACCGGTCGTGGAGGTGCCGATGCCCGACTACCGCGGTGCGGACGTGACGGACCTGGTGGTGGTGGTGCCGGGCATCCTCGGCAGCAGCCTCACCAAAGACGGCGCCGAGGTGTGGGGAACCGGGCTGCGCCGGTTGCTGACGAACGTGGCGACGTTCGGGCGAGTCGTCAAGAAAGGGCTGGCGATCCCGGCCGGCACGGATCCGGACGACCCGCGCGACGGCGTTCGGGCGTCCGGCCTGATCACCGGTTTCACGGTGATACCGGGCCTGCTGGGAACGGACTTCTACGACAGTCTCAAGAAGAACCTCCGCAAGGACCTCCAGCTGGCCGAGAAGCAACTTCAGGAGTTCGCGTACGACTGGCGGCTGTCCAGCCGGGTCAACGGGCCGCTCCTCGCGAAGTTCCTCGATGAGAAGCTCACCGCATACCAGAAGCAATCCGGCCGCAAGGACGCGCGGGCGATCCTGGTCTGTCACTCGATGGGCGGCCTCGTGGCGCGGTGGTGCGTCGAAAAGGCCGACGGCGCCCGCTTCGTCCGTACGATCGTGACCATAGGCACTCCGTACAAGGGATCGGTCCTGGCGCTGGATGCGGTCGCGAACGGGGTACGGATGCCGCGCAAGATCGGCGTCGACCTGACGGAGCTGGCCCGTACCCTTCCCGCGCTCTACGAGCTGCTGCCGACGTACCGATGTGTCGAGCTCGACGGGGCCGCGCCGAGAAACCTGGCTGACGACGACGTTCTCGCGCGGGTCGTCTCACTGTGCGAGGACGCGCCGTCCGACGTGGCCGACCGGATCCGGCGTGGACTCTCCCTGCATGACGATCTGGCGGCGGCCGTGACGGCGAGGGCCCGGCCGGCGTGCAAGCTGATCGCGTTCCGTGGCGCCGAGCAGCCCACGCTGCTGTCCGCCGTGGTGGACAAGAGGGGCTTGAAGGGTGTCGAGGAGATCGGCGGGGTTGTCCGGGGCGGCGACAGCGTGGTGCCGGACGACTCGGCAGTTCCGCCGGAGTGGGCCGAGACCGGCGCCGCGAAGCTCGCCGGCGGGAAGCACTCGTCGCTGCCGAACGGGAACCGCCTGCGCGAGGAGCTGCGGGTGGCGCTGCGGCACGCCGGGCGGCTGCTGGCCCCGCCGGCGCGGGTGTCCAGTCGGGCGCCCTGGGAAGCCAGGGCCGGAAAGCCGTTCGAGGTCGAGATCACCCCGCTCCCCGACGAGAACGGCGACCTCCCCAATCTCGACGTCCAGGTCACTGTGGACTCCCTCGAGACCGCTCGCGGCGCTTCGCGGTTCCACTATCGCGCCAGACAGGCCGGCGCCATCCACCGCGCGACGGTCGACGGGCTACCCCCTGGTCTGTACCGTCTGCTGGTGGAACGGGCAAGTGCGCGAGCCCGCGTCATAGACGATCTCGCCGATTCGCTCGTGGTGTTCGAGGACGACTGAGGCGCATGGGCGGCCGGACCTTATTCATCCCGATCGGCGTCGTCGGCGGTGACACCCCGCTGAGCGACATCGAGTCGCTTGCCGCGTACGTCCGCGAGAACTTCCCGGACGCCGACGTCGGGCAGGCGATCGACCGGGACGCGAGCGGCTGGGACCGCGCCGCCGTCCGGGCGATCCTCAAGGACGGCCTGCTGCGCGCGGGTCCCGACGACCTGGTGATCGTCTACTGGACCGGTCACGGCCTGCCGGCTCAGGGCAGCCATCGGCTCCAGCTGGCCGACGGCGACGCCCTGATGACCCGCGAGCTGGCGACCTGGCTGCTGGCCAGCCCGGCGCGGCACGTCGTGTGCATCCTGGACTGCTGCTGGTCCGGCGACGGCATGGGCGAGCTGGTCGACGAGGCGGACGAGATCCGCAAGCAGTCGGCACCGGCCGAGCGGGAGATACAGACCGCCACCGTGATCGTGTCCGCGCGGTCGGAGCCCGCCATGGCGGGCGCGTTCGTCGCCGCGATGATGGCGGCCCTGACCGACGGACCCGGCCCGGTGGACGCCGAGCACCGCTGGGACCAGCGCACCGACCGGATCACCCCGGCCCAGCTCGTCGCGGCGATCAACGCGCGCCTGTACGACGACGGGCTCGATCAGCACGCGTTCCACCGCGAGCTCCGGCCGTCCGACGCCGGGCGGTTCTTCCCGTCGATCTGGCACGCGCGCCTGCGCGAAGCGGACGGGCGGGAGGTCGACGCGCGCTCCCGGGCCCGCGGCTGGGCCGAGGAACAGTTCGCGGCGCTGGGCGTGGCCCCGCCCGCCGCCTGGACCGCGCAGGCCCTGGTCGGCCATCGTGATCTCGTGGCCGGCTCGGCCGAACTGGCCGCCGAGGACAGAGAATTCCTGGCAGGCGTCCTGGACACCTTGGTACTCGCCCTCTCCGCCGAGTCCCTCGCCCATGCGTTGATCAAGAAGACGGCTTTCACGGAGGACGCGCTCCGCTCGGCCCTGCGCACGGCGACCCGGCGGTTCGACGTCCCGCCCCTGACACGGCAGTTCGACCTGTTCCACGACGCCGCCACGCGACGCGGCCGGACCTACCCCGTGACTCCCGGGGAAGCGATGGTGCGATTTGTGGCTCGCCTCGCGTACGCGTGCGGCGCGAACCCCGAGGACCGCGCGCTGTACGATTGGGCCGACGCCCGGAACCTGCAGGCGCACCAGGTCAATCGGATCCTCGGCATGGCCCGGGAGAACGCGCCGGTCCGCCGGCTGGTCGTCGACCTGCGCGCCCCGCGGACCCCCGAGAACGAGTTCCCGGGCTCGGCGTCGGCGCAGACCTTCGAGGGGGCCGTGCCGGTCGGTGAGCGCGCCGAGGTCGAGATCCGGCCGCGGACCGCGGACGGCGCCCGGGCGGCGATCGCGGAGCTGGTACGCCGGAACCTGCCGGCCAGGTTCGACCTCGTCGACGTGGTGGTGCCGGACGAGCTGATCCTGATCGACCCCGGAACCGCCGAGCTCCCCGTGCCGCGCCGGAGGGCCGAACTGGGCTCCCGGTTCCCGGTCTCGGTGCGCCACGGTGGACGCCTCGACCCGGCGACGGACTGGGACCAGGTCATCGGGGACTACAACCGGTTGATCGCCGAGCAACCGTGCCCGCTGCGGTGGATCGGCGCTGGGGAGACCTGCGACGACCTCATCGACGAGCTGGCGAGCCGGCCGGAGGTGGTGGTGTTCGAGTCGGTTCCGGACCAGTCGTCGACGGAGGCGCTGATCGACTCGGTGTACGGCTCGCCGATCGTGCTCTGGCCCGCCTCGCGGCTCGACGCGTCGCCGGCGCTGAAGGAGCTGGTCGACCGGCACTGGCCCGCGCTCAAGGGCCATGTCGCCGAGGCCCGCTGGAGCGCGTCGGGCACGCCGGACGACGAGCAGCTACGCCGGCTCCGCATGGTCTGGGAGGACATGGAGTGGCTGGAGCTGGCCCGGACTTGGGAGAACTATGGCTGAGCAGGACGCGGACGGCGCGGCGACCACGTGGCGGGTCTTCACCGGGGACGGTGAGCCGAAGACCGGGTACCGCCTGCCCCCGCCACCGCGATGGCGGACGTTCCCGATCCCCGAGGCGAAGACGAAACCGGCGGTTGTCTACAAGGCCTATCCGAGGCTCGTGAACGCGATCAACCTCGCGATTACCCTGCGCCGACCCCTGTTGCTGACCGGCCCGGCCGGCGTCGGCAAGTCCACCGTGGCCGAGGCGATCGCGCGCGAGCTCGCGCTGGACGACGTCCTCCGGTGGAACGTCACCTCGCGCAGCACCCTCGAGGAGGGCCTCTACCGGTACGACGCGCTGGGCCGGCTGCAGCACGTCCAGCGCACCAGGGAGGATGCCCTGCAGAAGTTCCTGCGCCTGGGCCCGCTCGGCACCGCGCTCAGCTCGCCCGGGCAGCGGGTGCTGCTCATCGACGAGCTCGACAAGAGCGACATCGACCTCCCCGGCGACCTGCTCAACGTGCTCGAACGCGGCGAGTTCGAGATCGAGGAGCTGGCCCGGCACGACACCTCGCCGATGAGCATCCGGCCGGCCGACGAGAGCGCGACCGTGGAGATCGAGCAGGGGCGCGTCGCCTGTTCCGTGTTCCCGATCATCGTGATCACGAGCAATGGCGAGCGGGAGTTCCCGCCGGCCTTCCTGCGGCGATGCATCCGGGAGAAGGTCGAGATCCCCGACGCCGAGCGGCTCAAGGACATCGTCGCCGCACACCTCGGCGACGACCTGGCCGGCCAGGCGGCGGCGCTCATCACCGACTTCGCGACCAAGATCGGGTCGCCGGACCGACCGGCGGCGCTCGCGATCGACCAGCTCCTCAACACCGTCCTGATGATGACCCGTGAGGACGCGCCGACCGACGGCAAGGAGCGCGAGCAGATCATCGGGCTCCTGCAGAGAGAGCTGCGGGAGAGTTGACTGACCTGACCGCGCTCGTCCGGGGCCTGCTGGCCGCGGGCGTCGCACCGGAGGACCTCGATGTCGAGGTCCTCCGCGACGCGCTCTGGATGGCGACGGTCGTCGCCCGCGAGGTGGCGCCCCCGCCGGCCCCGGCGGCGGCCGGGCCGCCCGCCGCCGTGGGTCCGGGCGAGCCCCGCCCGGGGCCGACGCCGGAGCCGGTCGAGGAAGACGACGGTCCGCCGGAAGACACCGAGACGGTCGGCATTCACCTGGAGCTGGGGGCCGGCGAGAAGCCGCGCGAGGGACGGCCGGCATACCCGGTGCGGATCGACGCTCCGGCGCCCCTGCCGAGCGCGCTCGCGCTCACCCGGTCGCTGCGCCCGTTCCGGCGGGCCCGGCGCACCGGCCGGCGGGCCGTCCTGGACGCCGAGCGAACCGTCCGGGCGACGGTCGAGGCGGGCGGCCTGCTCCAACCGGTGATGCGCTCGATACCCGAGCCCCGCTTCGCCGCGCACCTGGTCGTCGACGACGCCGCCTCGATGACCGCCTGGAACGGCCCGCTGCGGGAGTTCGCCGATGTGCTGCGGCGTGCCAACGTCTTCACGACCGTCGAGCGCTGGCGCCTCGTCGCGGGACAGGCCGGGCCGGCGCTGGTCCCGGCCGAGGGCCGCCGGCCGATCGAGGTTCCCTGGCTGCGGATGAGCCGTGACGATGTCGTGCTGCTCGCCACCGACGCCCGCGACGAGCGGTGGCGCTCCGACGAGTGGTGGCAGACGGTGTGGACCTGGGCGCACCGCTCATCGATCGCCCTGCTCAACCCGCTCCCGCCGCGCTGGTGGACGCGCACGGCCCTGCCGCCGGACACGGTGCGGATCCACACCCGCGCGGCGGCCCGGCCCAACATCGCGCTGACGGCGCGAGCCCCGCGCCGGCCGCGGGCCGGCCACGACGGCAAGACCGTTCCGCTGCCGGTGCTGACCCTCGCGGCCGGCGATTTCCAGGCGTGGAGCCAGATGGTCGCGAGTGCCCACCCGGACGGCTGTCTAGGCGTGCTGCTGTCGCGGGACCAGCCAGGTCACCCACCGGCGCGCGGCGCGACCGGCGCCGACGCCGTCGCGGGATTCCGGCGGCTGGCCGGGCGGTCCGCCTGGCGGCTCGCTGTCCTCCTGTCGGCGAGCGAGGCGCACACGTACGAGACGATGCGCATCATCCAGGTCGACCTGATGCCGCGGAGCTCGGCCGCCGACCTCGCCGAGGTGCTCGCCGGCGGCCTGCTGAACGCCGTGCCGAACGGCACCGCCACGATCTTCCAGTTCGACCCCGATGCCCGCGCCGAGCTGCACGGGGATCTGCTGGCGTACGATGCCTTCCGCGTGTTCCAGGCCCTGCGCGACCGGCTCGAGCAGCAGGCCGGGACGAACGCGGTCCGCGCCCTCATCGAGGACCCGGACGCCACCGCCGGCCTCCCCGCCGGCCTGCGCGACCTGGCAGCGGCCTCGGTCAGCGCGCTGTCCAGCTCCGGCTACACCATCTCGGCAGAGCGGAGAACCCGATCGGCCGGCTCACCAAGGCCTGACGAGTCCCCGTACTTGTCGGTTTTGGATCCCATACAAGCGCAAATGCTGTCCTCGCCCAGCCAGCTCCAGCTGACGGTGCTGCGTAGCCCGATGAAGGACGACCAATACGAGTACACGCTGATCCTGCTGACGCCCACCAGTGACCAGTACGTGGGCATCAATGTGCAGGCCACCTCGAGGATCGTCCGGCACAATCACGAGCGGCTGGTCAGCGAGGTCGAGCGGGCCGGGCGGCACGGCTACCGGATGCTGCGCAGCGAGGCGGAACCGACGTCCGACGAGGACCAGATGGTCCGGCTGCGCGACATGGGCCGCATCCTGTACCGGCTGGTCATTCCCACGGCGATGCGGGAGGTGATCGAGCGGCACCCCACCGCGCCGCTCGTCGTGATCACCAATGACCGGGCGCTGGCCTGGGAGCTGATGGTCGGCGACGACTTCGTGGCGCTGCAGCGGCCGCTGGCCCGGATGCCGATCGGGCGCTCCGGTCCCCGTCGCAGCTTGGCGGCCGAGCCGGCCGTCCGCCGCCGGCGGGTCGCCCTGGTGGGTTCGGCCGGCGAGGAGAGCCACCTGCCGGCCGTCGAGCGGGAGATCCGGCCCGTCGCCGATCGGCTCGCCACAGCCTGGCACGACGAGGTGGACGTCGACATCCTGCTGACCGGGTCGGCCCGGCCGGCCGACGGGGACAACTTCGACCGGGTGCTGATCGCCGGCGACTACGACATCATCCATTACGTCGGATACCTGCCCGACCAGAGTGGACTGTCGCTCGACGGCGGCGAGTCCTGCTCGGCCGAGAGGATTCAGCGCCTGGTCTCGGGTGCGCCGCTGGTCTTCCTGAACGTCAGCGAGGCCGCACGGCTCGACGAGGACGCGCCGCCGGCGGGGGAGGGTGCGTTCCAGGGGGATCCTCGCGAGGGACTGGCGAGCGCCTTCCTCTACGGAGGAGCGCTGGCCTGCATCGGCAACTCCTGGCCGGTGCCCGACGCGATCGCCGCCCACTTCGCGGTCGCCTTCTATTCGCACGCGCTCGAGGGCCTGCCGCTGGGGGAGGCGATGCGCCTGGCCCGCCGGTCGGTGGCCAAACGGTACCCGCAGGATCCGAGCTGGGCGTCGTTCGTCTTCTACGGCGACCCCAGATTCACCCTCGGCCAATTGGACAATCCGCCGCCACGTACTGCGTCCAACCCAGTTCGAACGGGAACCTAAACAGGTTTGAATGGCTCCGCAAACGGAAGAACGGACCTTCAGTCACCCTGGGTGCATTCGGAAGATGCTGGTGAAGGCGCCGGCGGACAAGGTCTTCCGGTACATCCTCCTCATCCGCAACGCCGTCGTGGAGCCATACGTCCCAGCGGACCGAGGCCGTTGGCCGCCATCGGCCGAGCCTCCGAGGCGGTCACCGTCGTCAAGAACAACGCTCGCCCGGAGGGAGCTGACCATTGCGGCGATTGAGATGATCGGTGCGGCGATGGCCGCTGGACGGGCGCCGGTCTGACGGAAACAGCTCCAGTGGCGGTGCGGGATGCCTACACTCGATGTCCAACCCCACCACGGGGCGCTGCATCGACGCACCCTCCGGCGCCACGGCCAACGGCACCCGCTTGCAGATCTGGGACTGCAACGGCTCCGGCGCTCAGAAGTTCGCCCTGGCCTGACCGGTGAGAGCCGGCCGCGCTGACGTGAGGTCGGCGCGGCCGGCTCTAGGCTGACCCGGGTGGATGCTCTCGACATCATCGGCTGGGCCGGTTCGGCGCTGCTCGTCTGGTCCCTGCTGCAGAATCGGCTGCTGCGGCTGCGGGCTCTCAACCTGCTCGGCTGTTTCGTGCTCATCGGGTACAACTGGGCCGTCGGTGTCTGGCCCATGGTCGGGCTCAACGTCGTCCTGGCCGGAATCAACATCTGGTATCTGACGCGGATGCTGGCGACCCGGCACGACGACCGGGCCTACCAGGTCGTGGAGGTCCGCACCGACGACGCGTTGCTCGCGCACATCCTGCGGACGCATGAAGGCGACATCGCGCGGTTCAACCCCGGCTTCTCCACGCGGGATCTCGGTCGCCCGGACGGCGCCGCGTTCCTGGTGGTCAACGGCGACGAGGTGGTCGGCGTGGTGGTGTTCCACGTGGCCGGCGCCGGGGTCGCGCAGGTGGAGCTCGACTACGTCACCGAGCGGTACCGCGATTTCACCCCGGGCGAGTTCGTCTTCCGGCACAGCCGGTACTTCATCGATCGCGGCTGCCATACGGTGATCACGCCGCCGGGCATGCGGGCGCCCTACTACGGCCGGCTGGGCTTCCGCCGCGACGGCGACACGTACGTGCTGGAGCTGGCCGGCTCCGGCGGGGCCGGCGCGTAAGTCAGCGCCATCGACCGATTGACTTGGAGGGGCGGGCCCCCGAGGCTCGATCCAGGATGGGAACGCTCCCAACGTCCATTCGATCAGGAGTCCGACGTGGCCTTATCCCTTCACTTACGGCGAGCGGGCACCGGGCTCGCCGCCGCCGTCGCCTTGACCCTGGCCTTCGGGCCCTCACCCGCGGCCGCCGCGATCCCGGACGGCACCCGGTTCTACACACCGCGGCCCGATCCCGGGGCCGTCAAACAGATCGCCCAGCTCAACGCGGCCGGCCAGCGTGGACTGGCTCGCAAGATCAGCACGATGATCGAGACCCCGCAGGCCGTCTGGGTCACCGGCGGCTCCGGCCGCTCGCTGACAAAGTCCATCAAGGCCGAGGCGCGGCGGGCGGCGTCGAAGAGGACGATGCCGGTCTTCGTCGCCTACAACATCCCGTTCCGTGACTGCTCGCAGTACTCCGCGGGCGGCGCCACCTCGGTCGCCGAGTACGAGGCGTGGATCGACGCGTTCGCCGCCGGCATCGGCGGTCAGCCGGCGGCCGTCATGCTCGAACCGGACGGACTGGGGATCATCCCCTGGTACACCAGCATCAACGGCAGCCAGGAGTGGTGCCAGCCGGCCGAAGCGGATCCGGCCACCGCCGCCTCCGACCGGTTCGCGATGCTCAACTACGCGGTGGACAAGCTGGCCGCCCTGCCGCATACGAGCGTCTATCTCGACGGCACGCACAGCGCCTGGCTCGGCTCCGGTGACATCGCCGATCGCCTGGTCAAGGCCGGCGTACGGAAGGCCGATGGTTTCTTCGTCAATGTGTCCAACTACGAGACCACCGAGCGCCAGCTGAAGTACGGCAACTGGATCTCGAAGTGCATCTACTACGGCACCCAGGGATCGGCCGACAACCGCGGCCACTTCGAACGATGCGCCAGCCAGTACTACCCGGCGAGCCCGGGCGACTTCAGCACCTGGGCGCTCAGCGACGCGTGGTACGACGCCAACGTCGGCAACGTCTCGCCGCACCGGCTGGCCCATTTCGTGGTGGACACCAGCCGCAACGGCCAGGGCCCGTGGGCGGCGCCCGCCGGCGTCACCTGGCCCGACCCGCAGACCTGGTGCAACCCGCCGGACCGGGGTCTGGGTCTGCGCCCGACCACGAGGACCGGCGACCCGCTGGCCGACGCCTTCCTGTGGGTCAAGACTCCCGGCCAGTCCGACGGCCAGTGTGACCGTGGCACCGGCACGGGCCTCGACCCGGCCCGCGGCAACACCGCCGACCCGGCCGCCGGAGCCTGGTTCCCGCAGCAGGCCGTGGAACTCGTCAGCTTGGCGAACCCGCCCCTGCACTGACCGGCCGACCCGGTGCACCACCCGACGGCTGGGTGGTGCACCGGTCGCGATCGGCCGTCAGTACGGCGAGCCGACGGCCTTGGGGTTCGGGCCGTGCTGGTTCGCCGCCTGGCTGTCCTGCAGGAAGAAGACGAGCAGGATGATCCAGCCGACGATCGGGACGAGGCCGATGAGCAGCCACCAGCCGGAGCGGCCGGTGTCGTGCAGGCGCCTCGCGCCCACGGCCAGCGTGGGAAGAAGCAGGGCCAGCTGAAGCAGGCTCTGGATGGGTCCGGTGCTGCCGTACGCCCAGCCCCGGAAACCGAAAATCGCGTCAAGAATGCCACCGACGATGCTGACGATCGCCGAGAACAAAACGAAGAACCAGTACTCCGAACGGCGTGCACGGCCATGGAAATCCGCGTACTTCCGCTGGAGGCAGGTCCGGACGGCGTCCTGGAACGACATGAGTTACCTTCCCGAAGATGTCGACGGGTTGATTGCCGTCGATCCTAGGGGTGTTCCGGTCAGTTGATGGTCAGGCTGACGAACGCATTTCCGACGCCCTTGCATTGATTGCCGGTGCCGTCGTCGTGCGAGTAATAGCCGTTGTCGGAGTAATTGTCGTCCTCGTACCCCAGCAGCAGCGAGCCGCCGCCGGCCGGGAGCACGAACGTCTGGCCGACCAGGAACCGGATCTCCGTGAGGCCGTTGGTGATGCCCGGCAGGTACATGGTGCCGTGGTAGAGGCCGTTGTCCGAGCTCGGGTCGACGTACCGCTTCCAGGTCTTGCCGTGGCCCCCGGTCTGCACGCAGCCGCCGGCGCTGACCGTCACCCTGTCGCCCGGGTTGAACTGGATGTTGTACTGCGCCTGGGACTGGGTGACGATCGGCTCGTTCACGTTGCAGACGCGAGTGGTGGACCCGACGAAGAAACAGCCGACGACCAGCGACTGCGGCGCCACGGCACTCGCGGCGGCTGGTGCCGCCATTCCACCCGCGGCAAGCAGCCCCGCCACGACCAAACACATTGCGAAAACACCACGCCAGATCCCGGTACGCATGTTTGTCCCCCCCTGTCGACACAGCGATGAGGATCAGGGTGGCGCCCACCCCTGACGCGGTGCTGAAGCGAGGCTGAAGTGCGCGGTCGGGTCGACGACAGCCGTCGCCGCGGATGTCGGTCACGGTTCAGGCATGTCAGTTCAATGGAGTTCACTGGCCACGGTCATCGGCGGGACGCTCGCGGCCCTGGTCGGTGGCGTCCTCGGCGGAGTCATCTCGCGCCGGCACGAGTCCGGCCGGTGGAGCCGCGATCGGCGAATGGAAGCCTATGCCGACCTGATCCGCAGCTACGCCGACGTCTACAACCAGATCGCCGACCTGGACGACCAGGGCCGCCGCGGCAAGCCGGACTGGGCGGACTGGACGCGCTGCCTGGCCGTGGTCTACATGGTGGCCGAGACCGGCGTCGCCCGTCAGGCCCGTCAGATCGACATAGCGTTTTACGACCTGACCATCAACGCCGGCGACCGGCGCATCGCCCGCCCGGACTGGGTCGCGCTCAGGAACGCGCTGGAGCGGGAAGTACTCGCCTTCGTCAACATCGCCCGCAATGAGCTGGGTGCTCTCGGACCCGCGTTGCCGGCGCTGTGGGGGAGGCCGAACGATCAGGCCTGATCACATCGTCAGAGGACGTACGGGATCAGGGCGCGCCGCTCGGCCGGGTAGTCGGGGAACTGCTGGTGGTACCAGGCGTGGTGGTCGATGGCCCGGGGCGCGAGATTGGCCGCGGTGTAGAGCGCGAAGGCGAGGCCGGCGGGCGACCAGGTGGCGATCGCCCAGCCGGTCCATTCGACTATCTCGCCGAGGTAGTTCGGGCACGACACCCAGCGGTACGCGCCGCCGTACGGAATCTGATAGCCGTTGCTCGTGGAGGCCCGCAGCCGTCGGAGTTTGCGGTCGGCCCAGACGTGCAGCGTCAGGCCGCCGGCGAAGAGCGCCGCACCGACCAGGAACCGCGGGTCGGCCAGCCAACTGACCGGGTACCGCCCGATCCAGCCGACCCAGTAGGCGTTGACGGAGGCGTTGAGGACGTTGAACGCGATGGCGAGCAGGACCACCACGACCGGCATGCGTCTTCCGCCGCGCAGCAGGAACGGGTAGATGAAGGCGCGGTACAGGTAGTGGCTCTGCCACATGGCGAGCAGCACCAGCGCCACCAGGTCGGCCCGCCTGGGGCCGGACAAGAAGAGGATCGCGAACAACAGCGGCGAGACGCTCTCCATGACCAGCCAGCCGGCCCGGGCCGGGACGGTGACGCCCCATCCCTCGCGGAGGTGGCGACCGTACGGCGCCGTTATGAAGCGCAGCGCGACGAAGGTGACCACGGCGAGCGCGATCTCCAGGAGCACCAGCAGGCGGTACCAATTCGGCACCAGCGGAGTCTAGTCACGCGCCCGCGGAGCGTTTGGCGCGACGGGCGGCGATGGTGGCCAGAGCGGTGAACAGTCCGATCACCAGCCGGTCGTAGGCGCGGTCGGGCAGGAGCCAGCGAGCGACCAATGCCGCCTTCGCGCCGCGCCCGACCGCGTAGCGAGCACGCGGCCGCCGAGCCGTCGCGGCCCGGCCGATCGTCCGCGCCGCGACGGAGGGGGACGAGAGGACCCCGGCATCCGACGTCAGCGTCAGCGCGTACCGCCGGGCGTAGTCGGCATAGGCGCCGTCGCCGGAGATGGCGAGCAGCCGTTCGCCGGCGGCCGCGGGGAACTCGGTCTCGATGCCGCCGGGCCGGATGATGACCACGTCGATGCCCAGCGGTTCGAGCTCGACCCGCAGGCAGTCGCTGAGGCCCTCCAGCGCGTACTTCGTCGAGTGGTACCACCCGGCCAGCGGCTCGTACATCCGCGCGCCGACCGAGGAGACGTTGATGATGCGCCCGGAGCCCTGCGCCCGCAGATGCGGCAGCACGAGCTGACACAGCCGCGCCGCGCCGAAGACGTTGACCTCGAACTGCCGCCTGGCCTCGTCCAGCGACACGTCCTCGACCGCGCCGAACGATCCGTATCCGGCGTTGTTCACCAGCACGTCGATGCGGCCCGACTCCGTCATCACCCGGTCGACCAGCGCCACCAGGTCGGCCTCGCTGGTGACGTCGGCCCGGACGGTGTGGATGCCGAGCGTGGCGAGCGGTGCCATCCGGTCCAGCCGGCGGGCGACCGCGTACACGCGGAAACCCCGCTCGTGCAGCAGGCGGCTGGTGGCCGCGCCGATCCCTGCCGACGCGCCGGTGACGATCGCGACCCTGGCCATATAGCTACCCTTCGTCGGTCGGATCGTACGGAGAGCGGGAGGCTGTGGCGATGACTCGGGTTGATGCGGCGTTGCGCCCGTTGCTGGACGGCGACGGCGTCTCGCCCATCGCCGACATCGCCGCCGCACGCGTCCAGCGCCGGAGGGCCTCGCTGGATCGGGCGGGCGTCGCCCCGGCCGTACGCGAGGTCGTCGAGGTGCCCGAGGCCCGGCTGCGGCTGTACGAGCCGATGGACCGGACGGCGACGGGCGCGCTGGTGGTCGTCCACGGCGGCGGCTGGGTCTGGGGCGGCATCGACGAGGTGGACGTCCTCGCTCGCACGCTGGCCAACGCGACGGGCCGGCTGACGGCCTCGGCCGGCTACCGGCTGGCTCCCGAGCATCCCTACCCGGCGCCGCTGGAGGACGTGACCGCCGCCGTCGCCTGGCTGACGGAGAACACGGGCGTGGACCCGGGCGACGTGGTGCTGCTCGGGCTGAGCGCGGGCGGCACCCTGGCGCTCGCCGCGAGCGCCCGGTTCCGCGGGACCCCACTCGCCGTACGGGCTCAGGTTTTGGTCTATCCCATGCTCGATCCCTCGTTGTCCTCGGCGTCGGCCGGCCGCTACGCCACGATCGCGCCGCTGAGCCGCCCGCGCGCGGCCTGGTTCTGGAGTCAGTACGCGCCGGCCGGACCGCACGCCGCCCCCATGCTCGGGGACCCGGAAGGCTTGCCGCCGACCTATGTGGTGCTGGCCGGGGTGGATGTTCTGCACGACGAGGGAGTGGCGTACGCCGACCGGCTGCGCTCGGCCGGAGTGCCGGTCGCCGTGAAGGTCTGGCCGGGCGCGGTACACGGTTTCCTGAACATGGCGGGGCTCGCGCCCGAACTGTGCGCGGCCGCGGTGAACGACATCGCCGGCTGGATCAGAACCGGAACAGCGAAGCCTTGAAGCGGTACGCGTTGCCCCGGTAGACCTGCTTGCCGATGTCGAAGCACCGTTCGTTCTGGTCGTAGGTCATCTGGTAGCCGACCAGGACCGGGCTGCCCTGCGGGATGCCCAGGAACCCGCTGACCGTGCGATCGGCCGGCTCGGCCAGCAGCTCGTAGTCGCACCGCATGCCGATGATGTCGTACCGCTCGCGCAGGACCGTGTACAGCGACTGGTCGGTCAGGTCCATCGAGGCCAGGCCCGGGACGCGTGCCTCGGGGACGGACGAGTACTCGACGCTGGTCGGCACGGCGTCGAGGTACCGGACCCGGACGATGTCGACCACCTGCTGGGCGGTGTCGATCCCGAGCGATTCCGCCTCGGCCAGCGTCGGCAGCCGGAGACCGACGCGGACGATGCGGGCGGTGGCCTCGAGCCCGAGCTCCTGGGCGATCTCGGTGAAGCCGCGCAACCGGTTGGGCTCGTGCACGATCTGCTGCTCGGCCACGAACCACCCGCGATAGGGGGAGGGCTGGATGCGGCCGGCGTCGGCGAGCGCACTCAGCACCTGGCGCAGCGTGGCCCGGCTGACCCCGAGCTGGGTGGCGAGCGCGCGCTCGCCGGGCAAACGCTCCCCGGCGGGGAACTTTCCGCCGTTCAGAGCGTCTTGCAAGATCCGGTACGCCTCGACGGCGGGATTGCGGCCCTCGACGCGGGCCACGTTCACCGGGAGATCGACTGCTTTCACCACGATGGCCGTCCGGGCAGGTCAATCGCCGTTCGCATGCCAGCACCTTAACCGATCAAATGCTTGACAGTCATACCCTCGCGCCGTTAACTGGTTCACTATCTAGACCAGTTCTGCTCGATCCGACCTCACCTCGACGGGCGCCCCCGGCGTCCCGTTGTCGCGCGCCGTTCTCCGCCCAGGAGTCGGGGACCGCTCCTTGTGACTCACCACGATGCAGCCCCCCACGCCCCAGAAATGAAGGAGCTGTCATGCGAAACCGAACATATGGCGCCACCCGGACGCTTCTCGCCGCCGGCGCCGCCGTCGGCCTGCTGGTGAGCGGCTGCTCGTCCGGCGATTCCGGCGGCGACTCGTCGAAGGTCACGCTCGTCGTCCAGAACGGCATCGGCGAGGGCGCGGCGCTGCTCAACGCGTACGCGGATCTGAACAAGCAGTTCGAAGCCGCCCATCCGGGCGTGACGATCAAATTCGTCACCAAAAGCTTCGACGACCAGGTCTCCACGGCCAAGTTGCAGCTGTCCGGCCCCAACCCGCCCGACGTGACCCAGACGAACCAGGGCTATCAGGCCCTCGGCACCTTCGCCAAGGCGGGGCTGCTCACCAACCTGGACAGCTACGCCCAGAAGTACGGGTGGAGCAGCCGGCAGTCGTCGAAGCTGCTCGAGCTCAACGGCCACTTCAGCGCCGACGGCGTACAGATGGGCCAGGGTCCTTTGTGGGGCATCTCGGTGACCAACGCCTGGATCGGCCTGCTGATGAACATGGACATCGCGGGCCGGCTGGGGATCAGCGCTCCGCCGAAGACCTTCGCCGAGCTCGAACAGGACCTCGCGACCGCCAAGCAGAAGGGCACAGTGCCGTTCCAGTTCGGCTCGGCCAACGGCGAGATGGCGGCGTGGCTGCTCACCGAGCTGATCCTCGCCAAGGGCGGTCCCGACGCCGTCAACGACCTCGTGCTACACCGCAACAACCCGACCTTCAAGTCGCCGACGGTGACCTGGGCGGTGCAGACCATGCGGACCTGGGCCGCCAACGGCTACTTCACCCCCGACTACACCGCCTACAAGACCGACGAGGTGCTCGGGAACTTCGCGGCCGGCAAGGGCCTGTTCGGCCTGGGCGGCTCCTGGCTGATGCCGCTGCCGGGCTCGCCGGACCAGACGAAGAACATGAAGATGGTCGTCCTTCCCTCGGTCTCGGGCGACGGGCCGAACGCGGTCGCGGCCGGCGACATGCCGTGGACGATCCCGGCGCACTCCAAGCACCATGACCTCGCGGCCGAGTACATCGACTTCCTCGCCAGCGAGAAGGCCGCCGACGCGTTCCTCGCCACCGGGAACATGCCGTCGTTCGCCCCCGCCGACCTCGACGCCCAGCTGGGCAAGGCCAACCTGACCGGCCCGTCGGCGGACGCCATCAAGAACGGCTTGTCGGTCATCAACGAGGGTTCGCCGGTGCCGTACGTCGACTGGTCCGCCCCGGACCTGTACGACGCGATCAAGAGCGGCTTCGAGTCGATGGCGAACGGGTCGATGTCGGTCGACGCCTACGAATCTCACCTGGAAGACGCCTACGGCCCGTACGTCTCCTCGCTGAAGTAGCCGTGGTCGACACAGTGCTGGCCCGCAAAGAGACCGCGCCCGCCCGCTCTCAGGCCCGTCCCGCGACGGCGGGCCTGAGGCCGGGTGGACGCCGGGGGCGTCTGACGCCGCGGTTCATCGGCTACGCCTACCTGCTGCCCGCGTTCGCCGTCTACGCGGTGTTCCTGCTCGTCCCGTTCGCGCACAGCTTCTACCTCTCGTTCTTCTCCTGGGACGGCATCACCGACAAGAAGTACGTCGGGCTCGCCAACTACACGGACGCGCTGAGGAGCGCCGAGGTGCGGGGCGCCTTCACGCACGCCTTCGTCCTGATCGCCTTCTACGCCTTCCTCACCACCGCGATCGCGCTGGTGCTGGTCGGCATCATCGGCGGCATGCGGATCCGCGGGCTCGTGGTCCTGCGGACGATCCTGTTCCTGCCGTACGTGATCGCGCCGGTGGTCACGGGGGTGACCTGGCGCTGGCTGTTGTCGCCGGACGGTCCCGTCAACGGCGCCTTCCGCGCGGTCGGGCTCGGCAGCTGGGCCCGGCCGTGGCTCGGCGACTTCGACTGGGCGCTGCCCTCGGTGGGCGTCATGGGCACCTGGATGCTGTACGGGCTCGTCATGGTGCTGCTCCTGGCGGCCGTGCAGCGCATCTCGCCCGAGCTGTACGAAGCGGCGCGCCTCGACGGGGCCGGACCGGTGCGCGAGTTCCTCGCGGTGACCCTTCCCGGCGTACGCAATGAAATCGTGGTCGTGCTGGTGCTGGCCGTCACCGCGGCGCTGCGGAACTTCGACCTCATCTACGCGACCACACAGGGCGGACCCGGCACGACGACCCAGGTTCCCTCCTGGATGGTCTACCGGCAGGCCTTCTTCGTCGGCGACCTGGGCAAGGCCTCGGCCCTGGGCGTCCTGCTCACCGCGCTGATCATGATCCTCAGCCTGATCATCCTCCGGCCCTGGAAGCGCTCATGAGAACGTCACTCACCCAGTCCGTGGTCGCCCGCGTCATCCTCGTGGTGGCCGGCCTGGCCGCGCTCGCGCCGCTGATCGGCGTTCTGCTGATGTCGCTCGGCTCGCCGGCCGAGCGGGGCGGCAAGGTGAGCCTCGGCTCGCCGCACTTCGCGAACTTCCAGGTGGTGTGGAGCCAGGCCCAGCTGCCCGAGGCGCTGCGCACCAGCCTGACGATCAGCGTCGTGGCGACCCTGCTCACGGTGGTGCTGTCGGTCCCGGCCGGCTACGCGTTCGCCAGCTTCCGGTTCCCGCTGCGCGCCGTGCTCTTCGTCGTCATGCTCTCCGGGCTGATGCTGCCGAACGAGTCGCTCATCATCCCGCTGTTCCTGGACTTCCGGAACCTCGGCCTCGACAACAGCCTGTGGGGCGTCGTGCTCGTCGAGACCGGGCTGAGCCTGGCCTTCGGGTCGTTCTGGATGCGGTCCTTCTTCCTCACCGCGCCGGACGGGCTCGTCGACGCGGCCCGCACCGACGGGGCCAACACCTTCGTCATCCTCGTACGGGTGCTGGCGCCCCTGGCGCGGCCGCAGGTTCTCGCGCTGGCCGTCCTGACCTTCGTCTGGACCTGGAACGACCTGCTCGTCCCGCTGGTGCTGCTCTCCGGCGGCGGCTACGTCACGGCGCCGATGACCCTGGCCACCTTCCAGGGGCAGCACCTCACCAACTACGCGTACCTGTCGGCCGCGGCGCTGATGACCGTGCTGCCGGTGGTCCTGGTCTACGTGGTGCTGCAGCGCTCCTTCGCCCGCGGCGTCATGGCCGGGGCCGTACGGGAGTAGTCGCCCACTTTCTTGGCAACGAGTTCAGTCAATGTGTACAACCCGAAAGGCGATCATGAACGTGGAGACAAGCGTGGAGCCGGCCGTGCTGAGGTACCGGGATCTCGAGCGCCGCACGTGGGGCGACGAGCAGACCGGCCGGCTCGCGGACTGGTTCTACGCCGACGACGCCGAGCTGAACCTCAACATCGTCGGCATGCCGCCCAACGGGGCCGCGTTGAATTCGCCGGCCAACCCGACGATCTTCGGCGCCGACGAGCTGTTCTACGTGCTCGAGGGCACGATGGTGCAGTCGAACCCGGTCACCGGCGAGGTCTACGTCGTCAAGCCCGGCGAGGCGCTGTTCTTCCGCAAGGACACGTGGCACTTCCAGTGGAACTACAGCAACTCCCAGCTGCGGATGCTCGAGTTCTTCCAGCCCGCGCCGAAGGCCGGCACCGGCGGGAGCTACGCCCGGTCGCAGCCGCCGCTGGCCGGGCCGCCGAAGCAGGGCCAGGACGACCTGCTCGGCAACTGGCCGATGGCCCGCGACCTGACCCGCGACAAGACGGTCTGGATGATCCACGAGCACGACATCCTGTGGCGGATGGAGGGCACCGTACGCGGTCGCGAGATCCTGGTCGGCATCCTGGCCAGCACCGAGCACCTCACCGCGGGCAAGATGTCGTTCCTCGGCGGCCAGCGCAGCTGCGACTACGTCCACAACGGCGAAAAGATCGTCTTCGTCGAGTCCGGCAACCTGCACGTCGAGTTCCCGGGTACGAAGAAATGGGTCGAGCTCGACGCGTTCGACGGGGTGCGGATCCCGGCCGGGGTGAAGCACTCCTTCTACAACATGAGCGCGGACCCGGCGACGTGCCTGTTCAGTGTGGCCACGGACTACCTGCCGGGATGCGTCGGCTGACGGCGTGACATCCGACGAACCGGCGATCGGCGCCGTCGACTGGGGCGGCACGTGGATCCGTGCCGCCATGGTCGCCGGCGACCGCATCGTCCACAGTGAACGCGCGGCCCGCCCGCCCGCGCTGCCGCAGCAGTACGAGGTGGTCGCGGACCTCATGCGGCGGTGCGCCGCGGCGGTGGGACGGCCGCCGGCCGCGATCGGGGTCGGGATAGCCGGCATCGTGCAGCGCGGCCTGGTGGTGTCGGCCCTCAACCTCGGCATCAACTCGCCGACCGACGTGGCCGGCGGCATCCGCTCGGCGGCCGAGGTGGCCGGTGGTATCAGCTCGGCGGCCGAGGTGGCCGGTGGTATCAGCTCGGCGGCCGGCGTGGCCGGCGGTGTCGGTTCGGCGGCCGAGGTGGTCGGCGGTGTCGGCTCGGCGGCCGGCGGTGTCGGCTCGGCGGCCGGTGGTGTCGGCGATGTGGCGGGCGTGCCGATTTTCGTCGTCAACGACTTGCAGGCGACGGCGATCGGCGTGGCGGGCCGGTGGCCGGACGGGCTGACGGCCGTGATGAGCATGGGCACCGGTGTCGGCGGTGCCGTGCTCGACCGCGGGCGCCTGCTGGCCGGCGAGGGCGCGGCCGGCGACTTCGGGCACATTCCGGTGCAGCCGGATGGCCCGAGTTGCCCCTGCGGCGGCGCCGGTTGCCTGGAGATGCTCGTCTCGGGCCGGGTGCTGTCCGAGGTCGCGCGGCAGCTGGGCGACACCGGCCGGAGTCCTTTCCTCACGGCGCGGCTGTCCGGCGGGCGGCCGTTGCATGCCGGCGATCTCCAAGACGCCACCGATGCCGGTGACGAGGCGGCCATCGCGGCTCTCGAGCGGGCGGCCGCCACGTTCGCGGCCGGGCTCCGCACGATCGTGGCGACGGTGGACCCGGCCCGGATCCTGCTGGCCGGGGCGCTGCTGGCCGAGGACGCCGCGTTCGGCCGGATGGTGCGGCTGCGGTGGGAGGCCGCGCGGCCGTTCTGGTGCCGCACCCCGCTGATCCACGTGCCCGACGACGTGGACGCCGCGCTGCGGGGAGCGGCGTCCTTCGCCGCGTCATTTGGTTCGAATATCAGACCAGCAAATGGAAGAGAAATGTGATGAACCATGTCATTGCATGACCGCTCGATCGCCGTGCTCGCCTACCCCGGCTATCAGGAACTCGAGTTCTGGTACCCGGTCCTCCGTTCCCGGGAGGAGGGCGCGACCGTCCGGATAGTGGCGTCGTCGGAGGCGGGCTGCGAGAGCCATCTCGGCTATCCCGTCGTCGGTGACGCGGACGCCGCGGGGGTCGACGTCGACCACCTGGATGCGCTGATCGTCCCGGGCACGGTGACCGGCCGGCCGGCCCTCAGCGACGACCAGATCCAGCTCATCAAGGCGGTGCGCGCGGCCGGGCGGCCGCTCTACGCCATCGGTACCGCCGTCGCGACGGTGGCCGACCTCGTCGGGTCGGTCGACCCCGACGGCACCGCCGCCGACGCCGACGAACTGCCCGACTTCATCCGCCGTCTGCGTGCCGATCTCGCGGCCTGACTTGATCTGCCGTCTGCTCGCCGATCTCGCGGCCTGACCTCATCCGCGGCTTGCGCGCCGATCTCGCGGCCTGGCTTCATCTGCCGCTTGCGTGCCGATCTCGCGGCCTGACCTTTGGAGGAAAGAAAAGTATGCGTGTCTTTCGGACTGTCCTTGGGGACGTCCCGGCCGAATCGTCCGGCCGGATTCTCACCCACGAGCACCTCCTCTACGGATACCCGGGCGCCGAGCTCGACCATCGGACCGTTCTCGACTACGACAACGCCGTCGGCCGGGTCGCCGATCAGGTCACGTCCGGCATGACACCGAACGGCTACGGCACTCTCATCGACATGACCCCGCCGGAGGTGGGGCGGCACCCGCAGTTCATGGCCGACGTGGCCAGGCGAACGGGAGTCAACGTCGTCGCCATCACCGGCTTCTTTCCCGAGCGCATGGGAGTTCCGTACTACTGGCGGCGGCAGACGCGCGAGGAGCTCACCGAGTTCTTCGTCCGCGATCTGACCGAGGGCATGGTCTTCGCCTGGCAGCAGACTCCGTACCGGGCCGGCGCCATCAAGATCGCGACCGGCCAGGAGAGCGTCACGCCGAAGGCCAGCCCGGTCGGTGCGCACGGGCGTCACGTCCACGAGGTCGAGGACCGGGTCATCCGCGCGGCGGCGCACGCGGCGATGCAGGTCGGCTGCGGCATCAACACGCACATCGACCCGATGGACTTCGAGGTCACCAACCCGGGACGCGAACAGCTGGAGATCCTCGCCGAGGAGGGCATGGACCTCTCCCGCGTCATCATCGGCCACGCCTTCGTCCCGCCCCAGGTCGAGATGATGCGGGAGATCCTGAAGATGGGGGCGAACGTCCAGCTCGACCACATCGGAATCCCGTGGCGCGTCGAGAGCGCCGAGGAACTCGACGAGGCGATGGCGGACGCGCTGGTCGAACTCATCGCGGATGGCTACCTGGATCGCATCGTGCTGTCGTTCGACCGCTGGTTCTACAACCCGCGATCGACCGAGACGGCAGACGATCCGAAGCTCGAGAACGAGAAGGTGGACCTCAACTACATGTTCACCAGCTGGGTTCCCCGCCTGCGAGGCAAGGGCGTCACCGACGAGCAGCTCGACGCCATCATGATCCACAACCCCCGTCGCATCCTGTCGATCGACGCCGAGAAGTAGGCCGGAAGATGAGAATCGAAAACGCGCGAGTGGCCGTACTCGTCGAGAACATGTACCAGGAACTCGAGCTCTGGTATCCGGTGCTCCGGCTCCGCGAGGCCGGGGCGGCCGTCACGATCGTCGGGCCTACCGCCGGCGAGGTGTACGCCAGCAAACTCGGCTACCCCGCGGTCGCCGAGGCCGGCATCGAGGACGTCGATCCCGGCGACTTCGACGCGGTGGTCGTTCCGGGCGGCTTCTCGCCCGAGTACCTGCGCCGCAACCCGGCGATCGTCGACTTCGTCCGGGGCATCGACGGCCGGGGCGATCCGGTCGCCGCCATCTGTCACGCCGGCTGGTTGCTCGCCACCGCCGGCATCGTGAACGGCCGGAACGTCACGTCCGTCCCGGTCATCAAGGACGACGTGATCCACGCGGGCGGGAACTGGCGGAACGAGCCGGTCGTCGTCGACGGCAACCTCATCACCTCGCAGCTGCCGAACGACCTTCCCGCCTTCGCCCGTGAGATTCTCCGCGGGCTCGAACGGATGCCCGAACGTGAGAAGCCCGGACGAAGCTTTCCCCGGAGCTCGGCCGCGTACCACCAGACGGCGCTGCTGAAGAACCGTGCCCAGGCGGCCGGCTCGGCCAACTACCGCGCGTACGCCGTGCTGCCGGGGGAGAGGGCATGACCAGTGTCCTCGTCGCGGGTGGCGCGACCGGGATCGGCCGGGCCTGCGTGCGGGCGCTGCGGGAGCGCTCGGTCGACGTGTACCTGGCCGACGTCAACATGGCGGCGGCCGACGCGGCCGCCGCCGAGGACCTGCCGGGACGTGTCGTCATCGGCCGGCATGACCTGGCCGGGCCGGACGCTGCCCGCGAGGCGGTGGCCGCGGCCGTCGGGGCGTACGGCCGGCTCGATGGGGTTGTCGTCACGGCGGGGCTGCACGTCGTCAGCGCCGTGGAGGAATACGCCCTGGCCGACTGGGACCGCACGATGGCCGTCAACGTGCGGGCGCCGTTCCTGTTCGCCCAGGCCGCGGCCGCCCCGCTCGCCGAGACCGGTGGCAGCATAGTGTTCACCGGCTCGACCGCGGCGTTCCGGGGCAGCCGGGGGACGTTCGCGTACGCCGCGTCCAAGGGCGCGCTGATCAGCATGACCCGGGCGCTTGCCGTGGAGCTGGCGCCGCGCCAGATCCGGGTCAACTGCGTGTGTCCCGGATGGATCGACACACCGTTCAACGAGCCGTACTGGGCGATGCAGCCCGATCCCTCGGCGGCGCTGGGTGCCTTGCTGTCCCGGATCCCGGCGGGCCGGCAGGGCGCCCCCGCCGACGTCGCTGGTCTGATCGTCTATCTTCTCGGCCCGGCCGCTGGTTATATCACCGGTCAATCGATCGTCGTGGACGGCGGCTTGCTCTCCGCCTGAGCGGCCGACTTGCCGGCCGGGGAACGTGCCTCGGCCGGGCTTCTCGGAAATGGTGAAAACAGGACCAAAATGTCAGTAGGCTCCGCGAACCGATGGGATCGGAGTCGCAGATGACCACGCTTGGGTACTATGCCGAACCCGGGCCATTGACCACGGCCGGGCCGGGCGCGACGGCCCTGGCCGCCCTGCCGTCCCGACTGCCCGACCTGGCTGGCGCCGTTCGCGGCCTCCTGACCCACGAAGCCGGGTCTGCCCGGTCGGCCACCGGCCACCTTCGCGCGACCCGCCAGATCCTGGACCGCATCCTCGCCGCCGATCCGCGACCGCTCACCGAGCCGCGTCCCGCCGCCCGGCGGCTCGCCGGGTGCTGCCGCCATTTCACCCTCGTCACCGTCGCCGCGCTGCGTGCCCACGGCATCCCGGCCCGGGCCCGCTGCGGCTTCGCCCGGTATTTCACCCCCGGCCGGTACGGCGACCACTGGGTAGTCGAATACTGGAATGCGGCCGCATCACGCTGGGCTCTCGCCGATTCCCAACTGAGCCCCGAACTGTGCCAGGCGCTCGGCATCACCTTCGACCCCGGCGCTGTGCCACGGGAGCAGTTCGTCGTAGCCGGTGACGCGTGGATTCGTTGCCGCACGGGCGATCTCGACCCGGCCCGGTGCGGCCTCGAAGGCGAGGGCCAATCGGGATGGTGGTGGATCGCCGGCAACCTCGTACGGGACGTCGCCGCGCTCGCCAAGATGGAGCTTCTGCCCTGGGACATGTGGGGCTGCATGCCAGGCCCCGGCGACTCGATCAGCGACACACTCGCCGAGGAGTTCGACCAGGTCGCCACGCTCACCGCCGACCCCGCCACCGCCACCGAAAGCCGCGCCCGGTACGACGACGAACGGTTCCGGGTCCCGGCGTACGTCCATAATTTCGTCCGTCAGACGAATGAACCGGTATTCGAGACCATCTGACGAACAGACCAGACCGTTGATCGAACCTTCGGGTGTCTTGAATCGGCCGGTCGGAGCAGGTATGCCAGGAGAGGCGGCGCCCGTGTGGACGCTCGCCCGAGGGTGGTCACGGTGCACGTCGAGTTTCGGGTTCTTGGCGATCTGGCAATCGACCTCGACGGCCGGCCGGTCGACGCCGGTCCCGCGCGGCAGCGGTGCGTGCTTGCCGCCCTGCTGACCGATGCCAACCGCCCGGTGCGAATCGACGACTTGATCGGCCGGGTGTGGGACGACCGGCCGCCGCAGCGCGCACGCTCCACCGTGCACACGTACCTGTCCCGGCTCCGGCGGACCTTGGCCCCGGCGGGCGTCGGCATCGCTCGTGGCCCCGGGGGATACGTGCTTGCCGTCGATCGGTCGACGGTGGATCTTCATCGGTTTGACGAGCTGGTGAGGCAGGCGCGGGAAGCCGGTAGCGACGCGGCCGCGCTGGCGTTGTGGGAGGGGGCGCTGGCGCTGTGGCATGGCGACGCTTTCGCGGGCCTGGAGTCGCTGTGGTTGTCCACGGTCCGCGCCGACCTCGACGGCCGGCGGCTGGCGGCGCAGCTGGACCGCAACGACGTCGCTCTCCGCCTCGGCCGTCACGGCCAGCTGCTGGCCGAGCTGACCGCGACGGCGGATCGTCATCCCCTCGATGAGCGTCTGGCGGGGCAGTTGATGGTCGCGCTGTACCGCTGCGGCCGTCAGGGCGCCGCCCTCACCCACTACGACCGGGCGAGACGGTTGCTCGCCGATGAGCTCGGCGTCGATCCGAGTCCACCGCTGCAGGAGGTGTATCGCCGGATCCTCACCAACGAGTTGGGCGTGCCGTCAGACGCCGAGCCCAGTACCCGGACGCCCATGCAGTTGCCGGCCGACGTATCGGCCTTCGTGGGCAGAACCGAGGAGCTCGCCCGCCTCGACGCCGCCCGGTCCGGTGCGGCCGACGCCGTCGTGATCTCGGCCCTTTCCGGTACCGCCGGGGTGGGCAAGACCAGCCTGGCGGTGCATTGGGCGCACCGGGTGAAGGCGATGTTCCCGGACGGGCAGCTCTACATGAACCTGCGCGGCTACGACCCTCAGCGGCCGGTGTCGCCGGCCGACGCATTGGCCGGTTTCCTGTACGCGCTCGGCGTGCGCGGCCAGGACGTCCCGCTCGACGCGGATGCTCGCGCGGCTATGTTTCGCACCGAGCTTTCCGGGCGCCGGGTGCTCCTGGTGCTCGACAACGCGAGCAGTGTCGAGCAGGTACGGCCACTGCTGCCCGGCACCAGCACCTGCCTCGTGATGGTGACCAGCCGCGATTCGCTGGCCGGGCTGGTCGCAGTGCATGGCGCCGGGCGGCTGGACCTGGACGTCCTGTCGTACGAGGACGCGGTCTCCCTGCTCCGGGCGCTCATCGGTGATCGGGCCGAGGCCGATCCCGCCGCGACCAACACGCTGGCCGGCCTGTGCGCGCGGCTGCCCCTCGCGCTGCGAATCATCGCCGAGCACGCTGTCAGCCGCCCAGCCGTCCCCCTGGCTGACCTGGTCCAGGAGCTGACCGGTCGGCGGCCGCTCGATGTCCTCGACGGCGGCGACCCACACGCCTCGGTCCGCAGTGTGTTCTCGTGGTCCTATCGGCATCTGGCGGCGGACGCCGCCCGGGCGTTCCGGTTGTTCGGCCTGCAACCCGCCGCGGACCTGGAGGATCGGGCCGTCGCCGCGCTTGCCGACGCCGATCTTGCGGGCGCGCGACGGTTGCTGGACACCCTGGCGAGGGCGCACCTGATCCAACCCGTCGGCGCGGCGCGGTACACGATGCATGACCTGCTGCGGGCGTACGCCGCCGAACTGGCGGCGGAAGACGATGACGTGGACCGGCGTACGGCACTGACCCGGCTCCTCGACCACTATGTGGCGGCCGCCACGCAGTCCGCGCAGGCCCTTGCGCGTACGCCGGCCGACGCGGCCGCGGCCCGCGACTGGCTGGATGCCGAGCGGGCCAACCTCGTCTCGGTGTGTGCTTTCGCCGCCCGCCATGGCTGGCACCGGCACACCGTCGCGCTCGCCCATACGCTGGCGGATTACCTCGACTCCGGCGGGCACAACGTCGACGCGCTGTCGATCGGCACGGCCGCCCGCGACGCCGCACACAAGCTCGGCGACAGAGCCGCGGAGTCGGCCCTGCTGTGCGTGCTCGGCCATCTGCACTGGATCCTCGGCTCCGCCGAACGGGCTGTCGGGGAGTTCCGGCTGTCCGTGTCGCTGTGCCGGGAAGCCGCCGACCGGGCCGGCGAGTCGGATGCGCTGCACGGCCTCGGCCGGACGTACCAGTGGATGGGCCGGCACGACGAGGCCGAGGCGTACCTGCGGCAGGCGCTCGCGATCTCGCAGGAAATCGGCTCTCCGTCCGAGGTGTTCGTCCTCAACGCGCTCGGCACACTGTACGGGCGGCTGGGACGGTTCCGGCCGGCACGCGAGCATCTCCGCGACGCGCTCGCGTCCGCCCGGCAGAGCGGATGGCCGATCGCCGAGATGCATACGCTGCACAACCTGGCCATGCTCGTCGCGTGGCACGGGCCGTTCGACGAGGCGCTCGCGTACGCCGAAGAGGCACTGAATTTCGCCCGCCGTCTCAGGCGCACCGCCGACGAGACACAGGCGCTGACCGACCTCGGCATCGTGCACACGCGGTTGGGCCGGCTCGATCAGGCCGCCGGCGAGCTCGACCAGGCGCTGGACCGGTGCCGGCGGATGGGCCTGCGCATCGAGGAGATCCGGGCCGGGTACAACCTCGGGATTCTCCACGAGCGCCAGGGCCGGCTCCCGTCGGCGGCCGTGCACCTGGAGCGGGCGCTCGTCCTCTACCGCCGCACGGGTGAGCAGCCCGGCGTCGCGGACGCGCTGCACGCGCTCGGCGTCGTGCACACCAAGGCCGGCCGGCCCGAGCTCGCAGCCGACATGCACCGCGACGCCATCGCGATCTTTCAGCAGCTCGACCATCCCGCCGGCGAGGCACTCGCCCTCAACGGCCTCGGCGAGGCCCTGTACGCCGCCGACCAGGCCGGGCAGTCCCTCGGCGAGCACCAGGCCGCACTCGCCGTCGCCACGCGGATCGAGGACCGCCACGAGCAAGCGCGAGCCCATCGCGGTATTGCGAGCGTCCGGCTCGCGGACGAACCCACGCTGGCCCGCCATCACTGGACGGTCGCGCTCGACCTGTACATCGCCTTGCGCTCTCCGGAGGTCGCGACCGTGCGGGAGCATCTGGCCAGGCTGACCGCCAAGGCCTGACTCCTCAAGCTCGCCGAGGCCCCTGGATCTCGGTGGCGGTAGGCCCTGCCCACACGCCCCAGCCTGCGAATTCAAGAAACCGTCAACGATCGGCCAAACCTGGGCGGCCAACCTTCGGGGATCGGACAAGCAGATCCGGGAGGATCGAAATGACCATCTCACGCACATTCCGCATCGTGCCGCGTCACCGGACCTCCGCCCACCCCCGTCGTGACCAGACCTCGCGCGCGCGGCGAGACGCCGAACGCATCAACGTCCTGTGGGCCACCGGGGTCTGGCCGGTCATCTGGCTCTGACCGGAGCGGCTTGCGGCTGTCTCCCGCCGCACACCTGAAAGGCAGGCAAACTCGAAATGCCGGAAGACAGAGAACTAGTGCCATCCTCGGATGACGCCGAGAATGACGACACTCTCAAGCCGACTGTCGCCCTTCTTCGCGGCCTCAATCTACTGCCGGACGAAGGCGACCTCGAAAAAGCCGGGAAATTCTCATCGGCCTTCAAAGGGCCGCCGGACACCGTCGCCCTGATCGAGGCCGGCGCCACCGCGGCCAGCAAATGGTGGGCTGCTGGTCTCGGTGGCGGCGTGATCGCGGCCTGGGTGGCAGTGCGTGAATGGTGGGGCTCCGCGACCGCAGCGAACCAACAAGTCTCGCTTTGGGCTGCGGCGATCGTGACAGCCGCCGCCATAGCTGGCATCGCCTATCTCCTGGGATCCGACGTCCGTGGGCGCGCGGCGGTGGCGACCGAGACAGTCCGCGCACGCGCTGACGTCGCTGAGGCATTCGTCAGGGCGGCAGACTGCGCGCACGACAAAGTGGCAATCGAACGCGCCCCGGCTCAGGCCGAGCGCGGTCGTGTTCTGGTGGTCGCCTTGCCCTTGTTCGCGGTTCGACACGTCCGCCTGGCGGGAAACGACGAGAAGGGGTGGCGCGCGGTGGCGCTCGCCACCGACGCGAACGGTCAGAATCGGTATCTCATCGCCAAGGGCGCGACACACGAGTGGGTAAGGGTGGATGAGGTTCACCTTTGCTGACGCCGGCCGGCCGCACTCGATCAGCCGGTACGGCCGGGAGGATCGGCGTCGCTGCCTCAGTAGTCGGCAGCAGTGGTCTTCTGGCTGAATGCGCATTGCCAGGCCTCGCCCATCCGGACGTACACCTCAGTGATCCACTCGTCGGACTCGTACGGTGTGCCGTCCCAGGTGCCCGAGCTTGTCTTGCGGGCAGTAAGCAAGACGGCGTTCGATGCGAGCGAAACCCGTTCGCCGCCGGCCACGACCATCGTGTGATGCACCAGCCGGCCGGTCGCTATCCAGTCGATGACGTCGGCCTTCGGCGTGGCGCCGGTCGGGCCGACATAAACCCAGTCGTCGGTCATGAAGGTGGCGATGAGAGGCGCGTCGTTGCGAACCAGGGCCGCGTCCCAGGCGGCCGACACCGCCCGAACATCGTCTTGGACCGTCATGGCTTTCCTCCCTTGATCCAGCAGATGCCGAATCTAGCCGCAGCGACCGACAAGTCGATCGGGCCCTGCCCACGAAGCCCGGCGCTAGAGTCGGCGCCGTGGAGAAGCTGCGGCAATCGCGCCGTGACGGCGGCATCACCGCTCTGGTGGAGGGGTTCTTCGGCGCGGCCTGGTTCGGCTGGGGGCAGGCGGCCCCGCCGGCGTGGCTGAGCCCGTGGCTGACAGTCGGCAGCGTGGCCGCGCTTCTCGTCGCGATCGCCGGGGCGGTGGTGGGCTTCACGAGTCCGGCCTCGACGGCGGCGATCAACAACCGAGAAGCCGGCCGGCGGTACGGGATCATTGTCGGTGTGGAGTTCGGGCTGGCGGGACTGGGTGCCGCCCTGCTGGGGGTGCTCGGACAGGCGGACTACATCCCGGTGTGGATCTGCGCCGTGGTGGGCGTCCACTTCGTACCGCTGGCCGCGGTGTTGCGCGACCGGAACCTCATTCCCCTGGCCGTCCTGGTCGCCGCCACCGCGGTGGTGGCACTGGTCGCCGGCCTGGTCACCGACGTGGCGCCCAGCACGGTCACCGGAGTCGGCGCCGGGCTGTCGCTGACGGTCTTCGGCCTGCTCGCCCTGATCGGTGCGTTGCGCGCCAAGGCGATCACGACGCCGTGACCGTGGCGATCGCCTCGATCGAGATCAGCAGGCCGCGCGGCAACTGGACGCCGGCCGGGGCCGAGCGGGCCGGCGGCGGGTCCGGCATGTGGGCCGCGTAGATCTCGTTGATGGTCGCGAAATCGGCCACGTCCCGGTAGAAGATCGTGGTCTTGACCAGGGTGGACAGCGACGCCCCGGCCGCGGTGAGAACCGCCTCCAGGTTGCGCAGCGCGAGCCGGGTCTGCTCGGCGATCCCCTCCGGAATCTCGCCGGTGACCGGGTCGATGCCGGCCGTGCCGGAGCAGAACACCAGGCCTCCGGCCACGATCGCCTGGCTGTACGGTCCGATCGCCGGCGGCGCCTGCCCGGTCGAGATCGCTTGTCGTTCCACGGTTCTCCTCTATTCGGTCAGGAGGGCAGTCGCCCGGGACGGAACAGGCCGATCAGCATATCGACCCGGGCCGCCGCGTGGCCGGGCCGCAGCCGGTCGTGCCGGGACAGGTCGGCCAGGCCGTGCAGCGCGCTCCACAAGATCTCCGCCCCGGTCTCGTCGCCCATGGCCGCCAGCAGCGGGGCGAATCCGGCACGCAGCTGTTCGGGCGTGGTCGGCCGGGCGAACTCCAGGTCGGTCGGCATCGAGAACATCGCCTCGTACGTGGCCGGCGCCGCACGGGCGAAGTCGAGGTACGCCGCGCAGAGCTCGCCCAGCCCGTCCGCCGCGGTCAGGAGCTCGGCGAGCCGGCCGAAGCCGTCCAGTGCCACCGCCCGGATGATGCCGTCCCGGCCGTCGGGGAAGTGTCCGTAGAGGACCGGCTGGCTGAAACCGATCGTGTCGGCGAGCCGCCGCACGGTCACCGCCGGCCACCCGTCCACCTCGGCGATCTCCCGGGCGGCGGCGACGATCCGATCCCGCCGCCCGGCCCGGGCCAGTTGCGCTTTCGTTGGAGCCTTCACATCTCCATCCTAGCAGTGCTAGATTTCTAGCAACGCTAGATTCTGGGAGGAATCATGACCGTACTCGTGGACGTCCTCGCCACCGTCGCCGCGCTGGCCACGGCCGTCATCTTCGGCACCGACACGCTCGGCGCGCTGGTCATGCGCCCGACCTACGCCGCGGTCGACGACGCCACCATGACCCGGGTGGTGGGCGTGTCCCACCGCTACGGCAACGCCCGCATGCCCCTGCCCGGCATCCTCAGCGTGGTGGCCGGCGCCGCGACCACGCTCGTTGCGTTCCTCACCGGCCGCCCCGCCGCCGGCGTCGCCGCCGGGATCGCCCTGCTCCTGCTGCTGATCTGGCTGGTCCTGTTCAACCGCGTCTCGCTGCCGATCAACAAGGTCTTCATCGAGGCGGCCGAGGCCGGCCGGGTGCCGGCCGAGGCGCGCCGGCTTCAGGAGCGGTGGGACTCGATCATCAACCTGCGCGCGACCCTCCAGGGAGTCGCCCTGCTCGGCTTCTGCCTCACGCTCGCCCTGGCCGCAGTCTGACACGCCGAGGTGCGAGCCTCGTCACTACACGGAGGCTCGGGCGTACGGCCGGTAGTAATTTTGCCGTCGTGACCGCGACCGCGGAAATTCGGCAGGCACTTGGCCGGCTGGGCATCTGGATGCCGCCCATGCCGGCGCTGGGTCTCGACCCGGCCCAGTTCGGGAAGGCGATCGAGGCGGCGGGCTTCCGCTCGGTGTGGTTCCCGGAGGTGAACAGCCCGCAGAGCCTGGAGCCACTGGCCGCGGTCCTCGCCGCGACCGGCCGCCTGATCGTCGGCACCGGCATCGCGAGCGTGTGGACCTGGGACCCGGCCGACCTGGCGTCCCGCGCGGACCGGCTCAGCGAGCGTTACCCGGGCCGGTTCATCCTCGGCCTCGGCAACAGCCACGCGCGCATGGTCGAGTCGCTCGGTCAGGCGTACGAGAAGCCCTATTCCAAAATGGTGCAGTTCCTGGACGCGTTCCCGCCCACCCGGACACCGGTCGTGCTCGCCGCGCTCGGCCCGAAGATGCTGCGGCTCGCCCGGGAGCGCGCGCTCGGCGCCCACCCGTATTTCGTGCCACCCGGGCACACGGCGTTCGCGCGACGGACGCTCGGGCCGGAGCCGCTGCTCATTCCGGAGGTCGCCGTCGCCCTCGCGCCCGGCGCCGAGGGGGAGGCAAGTGCCCGCACCTCCGCCAAGTACTCCCTCCAGCTGCCGAACTACACCAGCAACCTCAAGCGTCTCGGCTTCACCGACGAGGACCTCGGCAACGACGGAAGCCCACAACTGATCAAAACCATCATCCCGTACGGGCCACAGCCCGCCGCCGAGCGCATCCGCCAGCACCTCGGGGCGGGCGCCGACCACGTTGTCGTCCAGCCCCTCGGCGAGGGCGGCAACTTCGCCCCGGCCGACCTGGAAAAGCTCGCGGCCCTGGTCCCCGATCTGCTCTCCTGAGCCCGCCGGCGGACGCCGTCACAGTGTCGCGGCCAGTTTCTGCAGTTCGCCGGACGCGTTGACGAGCACCGGGCTGCCATGGCCCGGCAGGATCGCCTTGATGTCCATCGTGGCCAGTTTCTTCACCGACCTGGCGGCCCGGAACGGGTCGGTCGTGTACTTCGGGTCGGAGCCGGTCAGCGAGCCGGTGTTGGTGCGCAGCGCGTCGCCGGAGACGAGCACGCCGTTCGACGGATCGAACACCGAGATGTGCCCGAGGGTGTGCCCCGGCGTGTCGATGATCTGCAGGCCGAACACCTCGTCGCCCTGCTTCACCGGCTTGAGCTTCGTCTTGGTGATGATCGCGTCGACGTCCAGGATGCCGGCGTAGAACGACGCCTTCACCACCGTGGACACCGCCTCCAGCCCGCCCACGTGATCGTCGTGCTGGTGGGTGAGGATCACGTGTTTGACAGCGGCCCAGTTCTGCCCGGCCGCCTTGAGCCCCTGCTCGATGGAGGACTCGGAGCCCGGCATGCCAAGGTCGACGACGGCGACCTCCTTACCGCGGACCAGCAGGTAGGCGGAGACGTAGGACATGTTGACCTGTTTCCAGCCGCCGATGCCGGCCGGGCTGGGCGGCGGCGCGGACGGCGTCGCCGCCGCCGCCGAGGAGCCGGACTGAGAGTGGGACGAGTTATCGGCGCAGCCGGCCACCGTGTTCAGCACGGCCACGCCAAGGACCCCGGCGCCGGCCGTGAAGAACAGGCCACGCCGGGAAAATCTGCCATCGGTCATGCCGCATTCTCTCAGCGCGGCGACGCGAACAGTGACCCCGCGCGACGGGTGGAGCTAACACCACCACGGGAGCGGGTGCTACCACGGTGGACCGCCCGGCCGCCGGGCCGAAGGATGGGTGTGTGGTCATGCACCCGACGGAACGGATCCCCACCGGTCAGATATCGAAGGAGCAGCCGATACGTGGCTGGCTCATCGTCTACCTCGTCGTCCTGGCCGGGCTGGCCGCGCACGGGTTGGAACTGACCATCGCGTCCCTCATCATCGCCGCCGATCCTTCGCTCGTCGGCCTCGCCTCCTTCGTACCGGCGCCCGCATTGGTCTTTTATGTAACGTCGAATGCGCTGCTGATCCTCTACACCATCTACTTGTTTGTGCTCATGCTCCGGAGAAAACGGTCCGCCATCGCGCACAACGTCGTATTCAATGCCCTGTCGGTGGCTTTCCTCCTGGCTTGGCACGTGTTTCACATGAAGTCGACCCTCGGCGTGGCGATCGACACCATTCCGAATATCGTGATGGCCGCCTACATTCTCACCTCCAAGCGAGTCGAGCGAACCTTCCGGAGGTAATCTCAGCTCTGGTAAAGATCGATCCGGTTCCCGCTGGGGTCGGCGATGCACGACCATCGCGGTTTCCAGGGCGTGTCCACCGGCGGGTGTACCTCGGTGGCGCCGGCCTCGACGGCACGCCGGTGCGCAGCGTCGACATCGGCGACGAACAGGCCGAAGCGTGAGGTGCCGGCCGGCCCCTCGTGCGCCCCGTGGTCGGTGGCCTCATGCGCCACGGTGAGCAGGAAGAAGTCCTCGCTCGGCCAGGTGCCGAACTGGAATGAGGACACCTCCTCCTGGAAGGCCGCGTCGAACGCTTCCCGGTAGAACCGGATCGCCTCGGCGAGGTCGGTGACGTTGATCGTCACCTGGACGATCCGTGGGGTCTTGAGCTCGGGCATCGTCACTCCGTGTTCGATGTAGTAGTCCACCGCGCGGACGGTGCGGGACAGGGCATCGGCACGTTCCAGCAGCTGTTGCCGGTGCCGCAGCAGAACCGTGCGCAGCGATCCCGCGTCGGGGTCGGCCAGCGCCACCCGAACGGCGTCAAGCGGCAGGTCCACCCGACGCAGCGCGCCGATCATCATGGCTTGGCGAACCTGCTCGGGCCGGTACCGCCGATACCCGGTCGCCGCGTCGACGACCGCCGGCCGCAGCAGCCCAACCTCGTCGTAGTGCCGCAAGGCATTGATCGAAAGCCCGCTGGCCATGGCAAAGACACCGATGCTCATGAGATCGCCGCCGTTCACTCCCACAGCATCCAGTCTCGGGCTACCCGAGAGTCAAGCCGCCCCCCCACGCGCGGTTGGCTCGGCATCGTTCGCGCCGGCCGAGGCTGTCGGCCATTGTTTGGATGATTGGTCAAGCAACTGGCTGCGCGATTCCGGGTCGGTTTCCGGAATTGGCATGATCCTTCATTGGCGAACGCGGTGCCGGGTGCGGGAAAATAGTTTATGCGGTACCAGCAGCTTCAGTTGTTCACCCGGCCGGCAACCGCTGCCATGCGCGACCGCACCAAAGCGCGTAACTATTCCCCAGCAAAAGAAGAATTCCGCCGCGAGCACGCCCGTCGCCGGCGGTGGGGCCTTGCCCGGCGGCACGCGCAGAAACTGTGCCGATCGCGCGGCTGCTCCTGTGAATGCGCCGCGCTAGGCCTGCACGACGACGCCGAGGCCGCCCCGCCGCTGATCTGGCCAGACGAGGCAACGTGTGCACGCCGCCCGCAGACCGCACCGCGCGCCGAGCCCGCACGCCAGGCCGAGGCCGCCGCTCAGGCCGAGCCCGCACGTCAGGCCGAGGCCGCCGCTCAGGCCGAGCCCGCACGTCAGGCTGAGGCCGCCGCTCTGGCCGAGCCCGCACGCCAGGCCGAGGCCGCCGCTCTGGCCGAGCCCGCACGCCAAGCGGAAGCCGCTGCTATGACCCCGCCCGCACACCAGATGAAGGTGCTGCCCGGACCGAGCCGCACGCCGGGCGAAGGGCGCTGCCCGGACCCCGACGCCGGACGCCGAAGGAAGCCGTTGCCCGGACCGGGGCCGGACGCCGGACGGAAGCCGCTTCCCGGACCGGGCTCGCAGGCAGGTCACCTCCGGCGTCGCATCAGGTCAGAACGTGAACACCAATTCCCGGCGCCGACAAACCTCGGGGAAGGCGCGCGCTCGTGGGCTGTCCAGTCGTGTGTCGGGAAGTGGCGGCGGGGTGGTTGCCGTCAGGCGTTGGCGAGCGTGCTGAACTGGATGCCCGCGAGTTTCCAGCCGTCGGGCTGCTCGACCCACGTCTGGCTTGCGCGGACGGTCAGGGCCATCTCCTGGTCGCGCCAGATCGAGCGGCTCCGTTGGACGTACCGGATGATGATTGCCCGGTCGTAGCGGCTGATCTCGACGTCGGTGCTCTCCAGGCTGGTGTAGGCGAAATCGGCGAACTTGGCGATCCACTGGGCCTTGTCGAGGACGTAGCCCTGGTCGCCGATGGAGCGGAAGTCGTCGGTCAGCAGAGTGTGCAGCGTGTCGGTGTCGGCGTGGAGCTCGGCCTCGTCGAAGGCCCGCAGCAGCGAGTGGGCATCTGAAGTCACGAGGCGATTTTGCCCGACAAACCGTGTCAGGGGCGTGTAAGGGCCGTGACAGGGCGGGCGCGGAGGCTGGGCTCATGAGAAGTTCAGCGATTGCGATTTCGGGGCTGCGTAAGGCGTTCGGGGACAAGGTTGTCCTCGACGGGATCGACCTGGAGGTGCCGGCGGGCACTGTTTTCTCGCTGCTCGGGCCGAACGGCGCGGGGAAGACGACGACCGTGAACGTGCTGACCACCCTGATGAAGGCCGACGGCGGGACGATCCGCGTCGCCGGTCATGACGTGGCCGGCGAGGCCAAGGCCGTGCGCAAGGCGATCGGCGTCACCGGTCAGTTCGCGGCGGTGGACGAGCTGCTGACCGGGCGGGAGAACCTGCAGCTGATGGCCGACCTCAAGCGGGTCGACCGCCAGATCGTCACCACCCTGCTCGAGCGGTTCGACCTGGTCGAGTCGGCGCAGAAGATGACGTCGACCTACTCCGGTGGCATGCGGCGCAAGCTCGACCTGGCGATGACGCTGGTGGGCAGCCCGCAGATCATCTTCCTGGACGAGCCGACGACCGGGCTCGACCCGCGCAGCCGCCGGACGATGTGGCAGATCATCCGCGAGCTGGTGGGCGCCGGCGTCACCATCTTCCTCACCACCCAGTACCTCGACGAGGCCGACCAGCTCGCCGACAAGGTCGCGGTGCTCGACCAGGGCCGCGTGGTGGCCCAGGGCACCCCGGCCGAGCTCAAGCGGCTCGTCCCCGGCAGCCACGTCCGGCTCCGCTTCACCGACCCCCGCGACCTCGACGCGGCCGTCCCGCTCTTCGCCGGCGCCACCTGCGACGAAGAGTCGCAGACCCTGCAGATCCCGAGCGACGGCGGCACGAAGTCGTTGCGCGCCGTGCTGGACCGGCTCGACGAGCACTCCCTGGAGGCCGAGGAGCTCTCCGTGCACACGCCGGATCTCGACGACGTCTTCCTTGCACTGACCGGGCACGCGAGCACCGAGGAGACCGCGAAATGAGCACCGTGACCACCGACTCGGCGATCATGATTCGCCGGAACTTCAAGCACACCCTCCGGAACCCGACCACCGTCTTCAACGCGGTGCTGTTCCCGGTGATCATCATGTTGATGTTCGTATATCTGCTGGGTGACGCCTTCAGTGTTGGCGTCGACTACGTGGACTACGCGACGCCGGGCATGATCCTGCTGGCCATCTGCTACGGGCTCGGCGCCACCGCGACCGGCGTGAACTCCGACATGACCAAGGGCATCATCAACCGGTTCAAGGTCATGGACGTCTCCCGGGGCGCGGTGCTCTCCGGGCAGGTCATCGGCAGCATCGTCAACAACGTGCTGGCCGTCGCCGCCATCATCGGGACGGCGTTCGCGCTGGGCTTCCGGCCGTCGGCGAGCTTCGTCGACTGGCTCGGCGTGGCCGGCCTGGTGCTGCTGGTCGGTTTCTCGATCGGCTGGCTCACCGTCGCGCTGGGCCTGGCCGCGAAGAGCGTCGAGACCGCCGGCCTGGCCACCGTCCCACTGATCATGCTGCCGTTCCTCAGCACCGCGATCGTGCCGGCCGACAAGATGGGGCCCGGCGCGCGGCAGTTCGCCGAGTACCAGCCCTTCACGCCGATCATCGAGACCTTCCGCGGCCTGCTGTTCGGCAACCTCCACGCGAGCGACGCCATCGCCGCCATCGCCTGGTGCGCCGGTCTCGCCATCATCGGGTACGCGTGGGCGACGTCCACGTTCAAGAAGCGAGCGTGACCTCGACCAGGTGAGGGCCGGCCTCGCCCGAAGCGGCCGCCTCGGCGAACCCCGTGTCGCCGAGGCGGTCGCGCACCGCCTGCGAGATGCGGGTCACGTCCGGGTGTGATCGATCCTGCAATCCCCGCACCGAGGCGCTCGCCGCGAGCAGCCGAGCCGCCTGCTCGTGCTCCCCGCGGCGCAACGCCAGATCCGCGACCCCGACGATGACCCCCGCGATCAGGTGCGCATGGCCCGACTCGGACGCCGCCGCATAGGCCGCCACCCGATGCGCCCGAGATTCGTCGAGAGAGCCGGCGATGTAGCCGAGCGCGTCGTGCACCGCCGCCCGGATGTACGGCTGCGAGGCCTCCGCCCCCAGCAACTCCGTCGCCACGCCGATCTGCCGCCGCGCCTCCCCGGCGTCGCCCGACCACCGGGCGAGGTCCGCCTTGGAGAACGCCAGCTCGGACAGCGCCTCCGGCCAGTTGACCCGGGCCGACGACCGTTCCGCCTCGGCGATGGCTGCCGCACTGGCGGCGGCGTCGCCCAGCAGCCAGAACAGCCGGGCCTGCCGCGCCCGCATGCGGATGACGTCCTCGGTGGCGCCGACCTCGGCAACGACCCCGATGGCCTCGTCGTAGTACGAGCACGCGCGGGCGAACGAACCCCGCGACGCGATGCGGTCGGCCAGCTCGGTCAGCGCGAACGAGATCCCGAACCGCTCGCCGATGACCCGGAACTCGGCCAGCGCCTGCGCCAGATAGTCGTCCGCCTCGAGACCACCCCGCCCGAGCTGCACCCGCATCTTGCCCAGGTGCAACCGGGCGAGCGCGCGAACCCACGGATCCCGGTCGTCCAGCAGCGGGGCGAAGGCATCGAGGGCTTCCTCCGGCGCCCGCAGCAGGCGCTCCAGCGGGACGACCAGCGCCAGCGCCGGGTGCCGGCCCCGGCCGGTGCGCTGGCTCGACTCGTACGCCCGGTGGATCCACTCGGCGATCTGCTGCTCGCCGCTGCGCCCCGAGCTCAGGAACATCGTGACCAGGCCGTACACGGTCGCCCGGGTTTCGTCGGGCACCTCGCCCGACAGCTCGGCCGCCGCGAGGGTCAGCGCCTGCCCCTCGGCCTTGTGCCCGCCCAGCCACCAGTACCAGCCGGCGGCCGCGGCCAGCCGCATGGCCGCGGGCGCCTCGCCGGCCGCCAGTGCCCCGCGCATCGCCGAGGCGATGTTGTCGTGTTCCGCCTCCAGCGTGGCCAGCCAGGAGAGTTGACCGGCCCGGCGGAGTTGCGGCTCGGCCGTCTCGGCCAGCTCGGTGAAGTACGCGAGGTGCGCCCGCGTCGCCGCCTCCGCCTCCCACGCCTCGGTGAGCCGCTGCCGCGCGTACTCCCTGATCGTGCCGAGCATCCGGTAGCGCGGCGTGCCGTCGCCCACGGTGACCAGCAACGATTTCTCGGCCAGCGAGGTGAGCAGCTCGAGCACCTCGCCGGGCTCGACCCCGGCCCCGGCGCAGACCCGCTCGGCCGCCTCCAGGCTCGCCCCGCCCGAGAACACGGACAGCCGGCGCAGGACCTTCCGCTCGGGCTCGGCGAGCAGCTCCCAGCTCCAGTCGACCACCGCGCGCAGCGTCCGGTGCCGCGGCAGCGCGGTGCGGCTCCCGCCGGTCAGCAGGCGGAACCGGTCGTCGAGCCGGTTGGCCAGCTGGTCGAGCGACATGGTGCGCAGCCGGGCCGCGGCCAGCTCGATCGCCAGCGGCATCCCGTCCAGCGCCCGGCAGACGCGCGCCATCGTGGACAGCGTCGGCACGTCGAAAGCGAGGTCCTTGCGCACCGCGCCCGCCCGGTCGCGCAGCAGGCGTACGGCCGGAGAGGTCTTGATCTCGCCGGGATCGGCGCCCTCGCCGGGCAGGGCGAGCGGCTCGACCTGCCACACCGCCTCGCCGGTGATGCCCAGCGGCTCCCGGCTGGTCGCCAGGATCCGCAGCCGCCGGCACTCGCCGAGGACGCGGTAGGCGAACGCGGCCGCCTGATCGATCACGTGCTCGCAGTTGTCCAGGACGAGCAGCGCCTCCCGCTCGCCGACCGCCGTGATGAACCGGTCCGTGAGATCCGCGTTCGGCACGGGAGCGTGCAGCGCGTCCCGCAGCCCGAGCCCGGCCAGCGCCGCCTGCGCCACGTCGGCATCGAGACCGATGGGGGCGAGCTCCGCCAGCCAGGCGCCGTCCGGCAGCTCGTCGAGCAGCGTGCGCGCGGTCTCGGCGGCCAGCCGCGTCTTCCCGGTGCCGCCCGGCCCGATCAGCGTGGTGAGCCGATGCCCGGCGACCAGCTCGCGGACCGCGGCGACATCACTCTCCTTGCCGACGTAGCTGGTCAGCTCGGCCCGCAGGTTGGTCCGGCGCTCCGGACGCGGCGACGACGAGGCACGCAGCAGCGCCACGTGCAGATCGGACAGCGCGGGCGAGGGATCGACGCCCAGCGTCTCGGCGAGGGCTTCCCGGGCGCGCTGGTAGACGAGCAGGGCCTCGTTGTCGCGCCCGGCCGCGACCAGCGCCCGCATCAGCGCGGCAACCAGCCTTTCCCGTACGGGATGAAGCGCGACCAGGGAGGTCAGCTCGGCGACCAGCGACGCGCCGTTGCCCAGGCCGACCTCCGCCTCGAAGTGGTCCTCGAGGGCGGCCAGCCGCATCGCCTCGAGCCGGGCGACCGCCGCCTCGAGCGCCGTGCTGTCCGGCAGCCCGACGTCCTGCATGGCGGCGCCGCGCCACAGATCCAGCGCCGGTCCGAGCGAGCCCGCCGCGACGAGCCGTTCGAAGCGCACCGCGTCGACGGCCTCCGGCTCCACGGCCAGCCGGTAACCGTCGAGGTGTCCCTCGATCGACCCCGGAGGCAGCGCCTTGCGCAGCCGCGACACCAGCCGGTGCAGCGAGTTCGTGGCGTCGGCCGGCGGCTGCGAGCCCCAGATCCAGTCGGCGAGCGTCGCCTTCGGGACCACCCGGCCCGGCTCGAGCGCGAGGGCGATCAGCAGCGCGCGCAGCCGGGCGCCCGGCACGTCGGCGAGGGCGCCGTCGTCCAGGCGTACCTCGAAGGGCCCGAGCAACCCGATCCGCACGCCGGCCATCTCAGTCCAGGGTCACCGGGAGCGCGTCGAGGCCGAACACGATGGAGGCCCGGCGGAAGTTCAGCTCGGCCGGCGGCACGGCCGGCGCCATCGCGGGGAAGCGGCGGACCAGGGCCGGGTACGCCGTGCGCAGCTCCATCCGGGCCAGCTCGGCGCCGATGCAGCGGTGGATGCCGAAGCCGAACGCCATGTGGTTGCGGTTCGGGGTGCGCGCCGGGTCGAGGCGGTCCGGATCGTCGCCGATCAGGTCGTCCCGGTCGGCGCCGCTGAGCGAGCACATGACGACGTCGCCCGCCCGGATGTCGGCGTCTCCGACGCGTACGTCATGAACGGCGACCCGGGGGAAGGCCACCTGCACCACGGTGAGGTAACGCAGCAGCTCCTCGACCATCAGGTCGACGCCCTCGCCGGCCCGCATCTTGTCGGCCATGATCGGATTGGTCATCAGGACGAGCGCGCCCAGCGCGAGCATGCTCGCCGACGTCTCCAGCCCGCCGGTGAGCACGCCGTCGGCCAGCCCGGCCAGCTCGCGGTCGTCGATCTCGTCGCCGTGGTTGCGGATCAGCGAGCCGAGCAGGCCGTCGCCGGGGTTGCGCCGCTGCGACTCGATCAGCCCGCCCAGGTAGCTGAGCGACTCGCTGATCGCCCCGAGCGCGGCGCTGCCGGCCTGGCCCAGGTCGAAGCGGGCCGTGCTGAGCTTCTGGAAGTAGTCCCGGTCGCCGTACGGGACGCCGAGCAGCTCGCAGATCGTGAGCGCCGGGAGCGGCAGCGCGAAGTCGTGCCAGAGGTCGGCGGTGCCGCCCAGCTCGGCCATGGCGTCGAGCCGGCCGGCCACGATCGCGTCGATGCGGGGCTGCAGGCGCGCGAGACGGCGCATGGTGAACTCGGGGGTCAGCACCTTCCGCAGCCGGGTGTGCACCGGCGGGTCGGCGAAGCCGAGGCCGCCCGGGTCCTGCCCGACGCTGATGCCGACCCGGCCCGCGAACTTGCTGAAGTCGTTGCTGTAGCCGTCCACGCTGGCCAGCACCTGCCGGACCGGCTCGTAGCCGGTGACCAGCCAGGCGCGCATGCCGAACGGCAGCGGCATGCGGCTGACCGGGCGCTCGGCGCGCCACTGCGCCATCCGCGGGATCGGGTCGAGGCCGTCCCGGTGCAGCGGCCAGAGGATCTTGTCGGGCAGCATGGACAGCGAGAACCGGCGCGTCACCAGCCCCACCATCTGTGACCGCATCGCGGACACCATCGCCGTCATGCCCACCGGGTCCTCCAGTGCGTCCGCCGGATCGTTCGGAGCATGATCACACAAGAGCGCAAGCCCCCGCTCTCCAGTGTCGCTCTGGACGGTAGCTCACCGTGCTGGAAGTATCGACGCATGGTAGCCGCCGGGCCGGGGCATGACCCGTGGACCGTGGCGCTGTTCGCCGCGGCCGACCCGCGCGCGGCCCTCGGCTGTGGCGTGCTGATCGACCGGCGACGGGTGCTGACCTGCTGGCACGTTGTCGACGGCAAGCACGACCTCTTCGTCACCTTCCCCAAGGCGGGCGTGTCGCGCGCGGTCCGGCGCCAGATCCATGAGGTACGGGGGAGTGCGGAGTCCGACATAGCGGTCCTTCAGCTGGACGAGCTCGCCCCGCCCGAGGCGACCCCGGCGCCGCTGCGCAGCCCCCTCCCGCGGGCCCTGCACGGCGACCAGTGGTGGGCGTTCGGCTTCCCGCGCGATTCCCCGCTCGGCGCCGAGGCGCACGGCCGGGTGGGCGGTCCCCTCGCGTACGGCTGGATCGGATTGGAAACCCGCTCGCGGTACGTGGTCAAGACCGGATTCAGCGGAGCCGGCCTGTGGTCGCGCGACTTCAACGCCGTCGTCGGCCTGGTCGGGCAGGCCCGCGCCGGCGGCGAGCGGGCCGGCGACGCCCAGGCGATCACCGTGCACCAGATCGACCAGGACCTGCCCGAGGAGAAACTGCGCGAGCTGACCGCCTGGTCGGTCGCGGCGGCCGGCGACACCGCGCTCGAGGCCTGGGGCTGGACGCTGCGCGAGGACGTCGAGGCGGTGCGCCACTGGCGTCCCCGGGCGCGCGGTGTCTCGATCGACACCGAGGGCGGCTACCGGTTCCGCGGCCGGGGCGCGGCCCTCGCCGAGATCGTCGACTGGCTTCGCCGCTCCCGGCCCGACCCGCGGGTGCTGGTCGTGACCGGCTCCCCGGGCGTGGGCAAGTCGGCCGTGCTCGGGCGGATCGTGACCACCGCCGACAAGGACGTGCGGGCCGCGCTGCCGGCCGACGACCGCAACGTCTCCGCGCCGATCGGCTCGGTGGCCTGCGCCGTGCACGTCAAGGGCAAGACCGCGCTCGATGTCGCGGTGGAGGTGGCGCGGGCCGCCTCGGTGCGCATCCCGCACACGGTCGACGAGCTGGTGCCCGCGCTGCGCGACCGGCTCGCCGCCGAGCAGGGCCGGCGCCACTTCAACCTGATCTTCGACGCGCTCGACGAGGCGGCCAACCCGCGCCAGGCCCGGCTGGTCGTGTCCTCGCTGCTGCTGCCGATCGCCCGGCAGTGCGCCCGGCACGGCGCCCAGGTGATCGTGGGCAGTCGCCGGGTCGACGACGGCGGCGACCTGCTCCAGGCGTTCGGCCGGGGCACGCCGCTGATCGACCTCGACCGCCAGGAGTACTTCGCGCCGGCCGACCTCGAGGACTACGCCGAGGCGACGCTCGCCCTGCTCGGCGCGGAACGCCCCGGCAACCCGTACGCGGATCATGCGGTCGCCGCCCCGATGGCCCGCCGGATCGCCGCGCTCGCGGACAAGAACTTCCTGATCGCCGGCCTGATCGCGCGCTCGCACGGCCTTTACGACACGACGGCGGTCAGCCCGGACGACCTGTCGTTCACCGCGACCGTCGACGAGGCGCTGGCCGCGTACCTCAAGCGCCTGCACCCGGTCGACGGCGTTCCGGCCACCACCGTGCTCACCGCCCTCGCCTACGCGCAGCCGCCCGGCCTGTCCACCGACGTGTGGCAGGTCGCGCTCGAGGCGCTCGGCGTCACGATCACCCGCGAGGCGCTGGCCAAGTTCGTCGTCTCGTCGGCCGCCAACTTCCTGGTCGAGTCCAGCACCGACGCCGGAACCCCGCGCTTCCGCCTCTTCCACCAGGCCCTCAACGACGCCCTGCTTCGCGGGCGGGAGAGTGGTGGGTTGCGCCAGGGCGACGAGCGATCGCTCGCCGGGCAATTGATCGCGTACGGCCGGAGCACCGGCTGGGCCCGCGCCGACCCCTACCTGCTCCGGTCGCTGCCGGCGTTCGCGGCCCGGGCCGGCATGATCGACGCCCTGCTGACCGACGACGCGTACCTGCTGCACGCCGACCTGCCCCGCCTGACCCAGCTGGCCGAGCACGCCGCCACCAAGGAGGGACGCGCCCGGGCCCGGCTGCTGCGGCTCACCCCGCACGCGATCCGGGCCGCTCCCGCCGAGCGGGCCGCGATGTTCGGTGTCACCGCCGAGGTCGAGCGCCTGGGCAACACGTTCACGACCTGGCGCGGCCTGCCCTACCGGATCCGCTGGGCGTCGGTGCCCAGCCGGGCCGAGCGCACCGCCCTCGAGGGCCATGCCGGCGCGGTCCGGGCGATCTGCGCGGTCACCGTCGACCGGCGGACCCACGTGGCGACGGCCGGCGACTACCCGCACGTGCGCCTGTGGAACCCGGCCAGCGGCCGCCACTGGGAGCTCCCGATGCGCGACTCGCGGTTCCTGGCGCTCTGCGCGGTCCGGGTCGACGGCCGTCAGCTGCTGGCGGCGGGCGCGCCCAGCGGGAAGATCTGCTTCGTCGACCCGCTCGAACGGCGCCCGGCCGGCACGCTGAGCGGCCCCCCGGTGCCGGTACGGGCACTGTGTCAGGTGACCATCGGCTCGCAGGCGTACCTGGCCGCCGGCGGCGACGACGGCATGGTGCGCATGTGGAGCCTCGCCGACGGCCGTTCCCGCGCCTTCCTCGGCCACGTCGGCCCGATCCGGACGATCTCGGCGGTCCGGACCGGCGACCGCGAGCTGCTGCTCACCGCCGGCGACGACTTCACGGCCCGGATCTGGGACCCGGCGACCGGCCGCCCGGTGAACACCTTCGACGGTCACATCGACGCCGTCCGGGCCGCCTGCGCGCTGGTCGCCGGCGGCCGCCCGCTGATCGCCACCGCCAACTTCACCGACGTGCGCCTGTGGAGCCTGGGCCCCGGCCGCTCGACCGCCGAGACCCTGCCCGGCCACCAGAAGGCGATCCGCGGCATGGCCCCGATCGGCGTGGCCGGCCAGTCGCTGCTGGCCACGGCCGGCGCCGACGGCGACGTCCGGGTGTGGGAGCCGGTCGGCGGCAAGTGCCTGCGCGTGCTCAGCGGCCACACCGACGCGGTCACCTCGATCTGCACGGTCACCCTCGACGGCACCGACCTGCTCGCCACCGGCAGCCGCGACCGCACGGCCCGCCTGTGGGACCTGACCGCCGACGACATGCGCCACGGCCCCGACGGCCGTGGCGGCCGGGTCAGCGCCGCCTGCCCCGTCCGAGCCGGCAACCGCCAGCTGGTGGCGGCCGTCGACGGCAACAGCGGCGTGATCCGCCTGCAGGACGTCGAGACCGGCGCCGAGACCCGCACCCTGGGCGGCGTCTCGGAGACGGTGACCGGCATGTGCTCGGTCAACGACCTGGTCACCTCCGCCACCGCCACCGGCACCCTGCAGACGTGGGACCCGATGTCCGGCCCCCGCCAGACGAAGTTCCGCCGCTTCGAAACCCTCCAGGCCATCTGCCCGTTCCGCGACGCCGACGGCGCCCCGCTGCTGGCGATAGTCGGCAACCGCCGCATCTACCACTACCGCCCCGACGCCGACCGGGTGGTGGCGAGGCACCGGATGGGCGGCTTCCTCCCGGCGGATGACGTCTTCAGCCACCTGCACACCATCCACACGGCCTGCCAGGCGACCCCCACGATGCTGGCCACCGCCGGCAACGACGAGACCATCCTGCTCTGGACCCCGGGCGGCCGCCTCCTGGACGCCCTGCACGGCCACCGCCGCCCGGTCCGCTCCCTGACCAGCGTCACCGTGGACGGCCACACCGTGCTGGCCAGCGGCAGCGACGACCAGACCGTACGCCTGTGGAACCCGGCGACCCGCGAGTGCGTGGCCGTCCTGACCGGTCACCTGGACGGAGTGGACGCCGCCTGCCCGGCAACCGTCGACGACCGCCCGATGCTGGCCACCGGCAGCCGCGACCGCACAGTCCGCGTGTGGGATCTGGCGAGCCGCTCACTGGCCCTGGCGATCCCCGTCCACCATCCCGTGCTGGCCTGCCTGGAGGTGGCCAACCTGCTCTTCGTCGGCCTGACCGCCGGCTCCCTGGCCCTGGACCTCAACACCCGCCGCAACGAGCTGGCCCACTTCCAGGAGATCTAGGAAGAGGCCGCGAGGCGCTCGCCTCGCAGGCCCACGCAGTCCTGGGACCAGAAGACGTCGGAGTAGACGAAGGTGCCCGTCATCCATTCCTCGTACGAGGAAAGCTTGGCGACCTGAAACGCGCCGGGCGGGTAGCGCAGTGAGGGCGGACGGAAACCCAGCTTCGTGGCATCGGCGAAGCCGCGCTTGCCGTAGTAGAGCGGGGAGCCCTCCAGAAACACCAGGGGAACCCCCAGGCCGTCGGCTCCCGCGAGGGCGTGTGCCACCAGTCGGGTACCGATTTCCTGGCGCTGGAACTCCGGCAGTACCCCGAGGGGCGACAGCGAGAACACGTCCACGAGCCGGGGCAGGGCGTCCAGCCGGCAGGCACTGAGCATCACATGGCCGACCACCCGCTCGTCAGCGGTGGCGACGAACGACAACGGGGTCAGTGCGGCCGGGGCGGCGCGCAGCGCGTCGACGAGCGCGGGAACCCGCTCGCCGTCCCCGAATGCCCGCCGGTGAACGTCCCGTACGACCTCGTGATCTTCGGCCCGTTCCGGCCGGACCACCACCTCAGGCGAACTCACGGCGCCAGGCTAGCCGTGGGGCGATCGGCGCGCGATTCGATTAACGCGCCCGGTCGAGGAAATCGACGACGAAGGGCAGCGTCCGTTGCAGCGGGCCGGGATCGCCGGCGGCGGCCAGCTCGCCCAGATAGTCGCCGTGATTGCCCGGGACGACGAGCAGGCGAGCCTGCGGGATCAGGGAGGCGAGCAGCACCGCATGCTCACGGCGGACCACGTCCTGGTCGGCCACGACGATCAGGGTGGGCGCGGCGATCGAGGCGAGCACCGAGTCGGGCCAGTCCGTGAAGCCGGTCAGCATCTGTTCCCGGTCCAGGTGGAACATGCGCTCGGCGTGGGCGGGATCGCCGCTGACCGCGAGGTCGGCCTCGCGATAGGGCTCGGGCAGATCGGCGTACGTCCCGGCCGCGAGGCCCTCCCAGAAGCCGTCGATCATGCCGTCCCGGCGGAAGGGCGCGGAGGCGGCGATGAGCCGCCGGACCGCCCGCGGGTGGCGGGCGGCCAGTTGCATCGCGACCTGGCCGCCGTTGCTGAAGCCAAGTACGTCGACCGGCGCGGCGCCGATCTCGTCGAGCAAGGCCGCGACCCCGTCCGCCGAGCCCTCGAAGGAGGCCGGCGACGTGCCCGCGCCGGTGCGGCCGTGCCCTTGGAGCTCGACCGCCAGCAGCTGACGGGAGTCCTCCACCACGGGGATCAGGCGCCCCCAGTTGGACTCGATCGTCGACCCGCCGCCGTGGATGAGCAGCAGGGGAGCGCGCCCCTCCTGCGGCTTGCCGTGCCATTCGTAGTAGAGCGGAAGCTCGCCCGTGGAGTAGCTCACGACGGCCAGCATAGAGACGAGTCGCCCGGCACGAGGGCCGGGCGACTCGGACGTACGGTTATCGGATCTGGACGTTGAAGCGCGGGCTCGCCGCCAGCTTCCGGAACGCGGCCAGGCTGCGGGCCGAGCTGTTGATGCTGATGTCGCGGTCGCCGGAGGCGTCCTTCTTCGTGTCGAAGTAGACGATCGCCTTGATGGCCGGGCGCTTGGCCAGCTCGGGCAGCACGCTGTCGAACTGCGCCGACTTGTCGGTCACCCGGCCGACGCGGTGGTAGACGCCCCACTCGGCGAGCATGATCGGCTTGCTCTTGTGGTTGCGGGTCGCCCAGTCGTAGAAGCCGACGCCGTTGAGGGCGCGCCGGTCGACGAGGTCGCCGAACATGCCGTGGTGGTAATAGCCCTGCTCGGCCGAGACGTACGAGTCCAGGCCCACCCAGTCGACGACGTCGTCGCCCGGGTAGAGGTCCTTCCACCAGGGCTGGGCCATCCACTTCTCATTGCCCATGTACGCGACGACGCTGACCATGTTGTCCACGCCCTCGGCCCGCAACCGCTGGATGACGTGGCGGAACGACGCGCGGAAGTCCTTCGCCGTCATCCCCGAGCCGGCTGCCGGGCGTACGTCGTCCTCGGGCTCGTGGTTGAGAACCAGGAAGAACTTCTGGTGGTACGTCGCCTTCACCCGCGCCGCGAAGGCGTCGATGCGCTTGTCGAGCTTGCCGGCCGCCACGTTCGCCCAGGTCGAGCCGTACTCGACCCGCCAGTTGAGCAGCAGCACCCGCGGGTGCGCCGGGTCCTGGGTCATCGCGATCTCGGCGGCGGTGGGGAACTTCTGGTCGCCCTTGTGGTACGTGTGGAAGATCGTCGACGTGCGCCCGCTGAGCTTCTCCCAGGTGCGCAGCTCCTGGTCGTGCGGCGCCTTGGTGAAACCGCCCGCGGCGGCGCCCCAGAGCACGTTGCAGCTCGGCACCAGCTTGGCGTCGGTCACACAGGCCGGCTTCGCGGCGGCGGGCGCCGTCGCCGAAGGGGCGGAGTGGGCCTGAGCTGCTCCGCCGAGCGCGGCACTGACACCGGCGACCACAGCGGCAAGCGAGTACACGGACTTGCGGAACATTCAATCTCCCCCTGTTGTCCGGCCGTGTCGTCGGCCGGGCATGCGAAAGAGATTGGGGGCCGTCCGGTGCGCGCCAAGTGCCCGCCGGGGTGCCACGCGGTTGCGGTCGGCGGACCTCCGATCGGTCGAGCGTTGCGATCGGCGGGGCACCTTCCGGGTTGAGGGTTCCGTCGCTCACCTACAAGATGTAGGTATCCCTGCTCCCGGCGCGCCCTTGCCCCCAAGGTGCGGCCGTGGGCCCGGAGGGGCGGTTCCGGTCTCTGTCACACCCCTCGGAACTGCCCCTTCGGTGCAAAACGCCCCAGCTCGTCAGGCGGGTGAGCTCAGCCAGGCGCGGACGCCCGCCAGCACGGCCGGCCCGTGCTCGCCGGTCACCTGGGCCGCGAGGTCGGCGATCGTCACCGAGCGCAGCGACGCCCGCCAGGCCTCGTCGGCGGCGGTCATCGCGCGGTGGATCGCGCACGGCGTCACGCACCGCTCGGGCGGGGTGGCGAGCGGCCCGCGCATGCGGACGTCGGTGCAGAGGAAGGCCGGCGTGCGCCCGTCGATCGCCTCGACCACGTCGAGCACGGTGATCTCGCCGGGCGCCCGGGTCAGCTCGTACCCGCCGGCGTGGCCCTGCGCCGAGCGCACCAGCCCGGCCCGGGACAGCGCCTGCAACTGCTTGGCCAGGTAACTCGCGGAGACGTCGTGCATCTCGGCGAGCCGGGCGGCGGAGACCGGGCGGTCGGCGGCGGTCAGCGCGAACGCGCAGTGCAGGGCCCACTCGACACCGCCGGACATCTTCATGGTCACACCCTACTTGACTCGGACAGATCTTGTCCGAGTAGAGTTCCGGACAGCGGTTGTCCGAGTTGGGCGAGTTGAGGAGCGCACATGAAGATCGTGGTCATCGGGGGAACCGGACAGATCGGCCGGAAGCTCATTCCGATCCTGACCGCCGCCGGGCACGAGGCGTCCGCCGCGTCGCCGTCCACCGGCGTCGACACGGTCACGGGGGAGGGGCTGGCCGAGGCGCTCGCCGGGGCTCAGGTGGTGGTCGACGTGACCAACGCGCCGGCCTGGGGCGACGACGAGGTCCTTCAGTTCTTCACGACCTCGACCGGGAACCTGCTCGAGGCGGGGCGGGCCGCGGGCGCCGGCCACCACGTCGCGCTCACGATCGTCGGCGCCGACCGCAACCCGGGGAGCGGGTACCAGCGGGCCAAGGTCGCGCAGGAGAACCTGATCATCGCGTCCGGCCGGCCGTACACGATCCTGCGGGCCACCCAGTTCTACTCGTTCCTCGAGACCATCGCCGACGGCGCCACGGTCGACGGTGTCGTGCACTCCCCGGTCGGCGCGTTCCAGCCGGTCTCGGAGGACAACGTCGCCGAGACGCTCGCCGAGATCGCGCTGGCGCCGCCCGTCGACGGGATCATCGACCTGGCCGGCCCCGAGAAGGAGCCGATGGCCCAGTTCCTGCGCCGCTTCCTCGACGCCACCTACGACCGCCGCAAGGTCGTGGAGGACCCGCAGGCCCGCTACTTCGGCGGTGTCATGACCGACACGTCCCTCGTCCCGACCGGCGACCACCCCACCCGTACCGGCGCGATGACCTTCCCGGAGTGGCTGAGCCGGCCGGAGGGCGCCCGCTGAGAAACGCCGCGGCGAGGGGGCGGCGCGGCGAGCGTCGATGCGTTACGGTGCTCCGTCAAGGTCACGGAAAGGCGGCGCCGCAATGGTGGACATCGAGGCCGGAGAGTTCACGCGGCCACGCCGCTTCGACGTGGTGACCGCGGCGTGCGTCGTGCTGACCGTCGACGCCGCGTTGTTCCTGCTCATCGCCGTGGTCGGTGTGCCGTTCCTGCTGTACATCTTCGCCGACGACGACACCGGCACCTGGCAGCGGATGTGGCCGCTGATCTCCTGGTGGTTGGTGGCGACCGCGCTGGGCGCCGCCTCCGCCCTCGCGACCGTCCGCGTCACCGGCGGTGGTGGCGGCGCCGGCGTGCGCCGGCTCGGCGCCGCGGCCGCCACGGCGACCGCCGTCGGGGTGGGCGTCCTGATCTCCGTCACGTTCGACGGGTCCCTGTTCGACCGGGCGCTGTTCCTGGCGGTGGCGGGGGCGCTCTTCGTGATCGCGAACGTCGCCGCCGCCCTGGTGCTGATCAGCCCCGCCTCGGCGGCGGACGAGGACATCGAGATCGAGACCATGGAGTCTGGCTACGAGGACGACGAGGTTGACGACGTCGACCAGGCCGAGTTCGACGAGCCGGCCGAGCCGGTGATGGCCAAGGACACCGTCGAGCTCGCGCGCACCGGCCCCGGCCGCGCCGCCTCGTCGGCCGCGCGCCGGCGCCTGCGTCGCCAGGCGGCGATGCGCACGATGGCCGGCGTGCGGATGACCCGCCGTCCGAGGCGGTAACCGCCGGCCCGGTTACGATTCTCCGATGGAGAACACGACAGCCGCGCTGCGCTCGTTGCGCTGGTACGCCGTCCTCGCCCTGGTCGTGTTCGGCATCGTCCCGGCCGTCATGGTGACCCTGCTGGTCGCCCAGGGCCGCACCCCCGGCTCGGTCGGCTTCCTGCTCATCGGGGGCATCCCGCTGATCGTCGCCGCCGCCGTCCAGGCGGTCCGCGGCCTGACCGGCGCCGACCCCGAGCTCGCGTCCCGCCGCCTGCACCTGAGCATGGCCCTGGTCGCCGGGGCCGACGTGCTGGTCCTCGGCGGCAACGCCCTGATCAGAATGGCCTCGAACTAGAGGCCGAAGACGTGACCGAGCCCGGTCACCTCGATCGCCTTGCGGACCGGGGGAGAGGGCTCGGCCAGCGTCAGCGTGACCCCCTTGGCCGCCGCGCTGTTGCGGGCGCTGACCAGCGCCCCCAGCCCGTACGAGTCGATGAACCCCAGATCGCTGACGTCCACCCGCAGGTAACGGCAGCCGGGCATGGCGGCCGCGGCGGCGAGGCTGTCGCGCACGGCGTCGGCGCGGTCCACGTCGACCTCCCCGGTCAGGGCGGCGACGACCAGACCGTCGGGCGAGGCCGGTTCGTACCGGATCGTGGGGTCGTTCGGCATTCGCCAGATGCTACCCGCCGCCGTTCAGTGCAGCGCGAGCGCCTGATGCACCGACCGCACCGCGCTCGCACCCTCGCCGACCGCCGCCGCCACCCGCTTCATCGAGTCGAGCCGCACGTCGCCGGCCGCGAAGACCCCCGGCACGCTGGTTTCGAACGGGAGCGGATCGCGACCCACCCCCGTCCACCGATCACCCAGCCGTACGTCGGTGGGGACGAACCCGGCGTCGTCGAGGGCCACATCGGTCAGCCACTCGGTCGCCGGCTGGGCGCCGATGAAGCAGAACAGGCCGAAACACCCGCACGGGTCCGGCTCGCCCGACGGCCGCGACGTGAGCGTGATCTGCTCGAGCCGCTCGCCGCCCTGCAGCGCGGTCACCTCGGTGGCCGTCCGCACCTCGATGCGCCGGTCGGCGAGGATCCGCTCGACGAGATAGCTGGACATCTTCGCGTACAGGTCGGGGCCGCGCACGGCCAGCGTGACCTTGCCGGCCCGCCGGGCCAGATAGATCGCCGCCTGGCCGGCCGAGTTCGCTCCGCCGACCACGGTCACCGGCAGTTCCGCCACCGCCTGCGCCTCGAGGTCGGTGGCCGCATAGTAGATGCCCGAGCCGACGAAATCCGGCCAGCGCTTGAGCGGCAGGTTCCGGTAGGCCGCGCCGGTCGCGATCAGCACCGCGCGAGTCTCGATCTCGGTGCCGTCGACCAGGGTGATCAGGTGCGGGCCATCGGGCGACGACCGCAGCGACCGTACGCCGCACGGACTGGCCAGATGCGCGCCGAACTTCAGCGCCTGCACGGCGGCGCGCCCGGTCAGCGCGGCGCCGCTGAGTCCGAACGGGAAGCCCATGTAGTTCTCGATGCGCGAACTCGCCGCGGCCTGCCCGCCGGTCGCGACGGCGTCGAGCAGCACCGTCTCCAGCCCCTCGGACGCGCCGTAGACCGCGGCGGCCAGCCCGGCCGGGCCGGCGCCGACGATCGTGAGGTCGGCGACCCCCTTGGGCGTACGCCGATAGGTGAGACCCAGATGCTGGCTGAGGATGCCCGGGTTGACCGACCGCAACGTCTCCCGGGGGGTGACCGCGGCCGGGAGGTCGGCGGCGGTCAGACCGGCCTCGGCCATTGCCGCCCGGCCGGCGTCAGACGTCTCGGAGAGCCAGAGGTGCGGCTGTTCCTGCCGGGACAGGAACGTCTGCAGTGCCATCCCGGCGCCGGTCGACGCGTCGCCGATCACCTCGAGATTGCGGCCGACCCGGTCGGCCAGCAGCAGCCGCCGGGCCAGGAACGCGCGCAGCAGCAGGTCGCTGATCTCGGTGTCGCGCGCCATGATCAGGCGGAACGCCTCGGCGTCGATCCGGTGGATCGTGCCCGCCGCCGCGACCCGGGCCGACAGCAGGCGGGTCTGCCCGGTCAGCAGGTTCATCTCGCCGAGGAACTGCCCCCGGCCGGCGGTGAGGAACAGCTCCTCGGGCGCCGTCGCGGTGGGCGTGCGCACGACCTGGGCCACGGCCGACTCGACCAGGATCAGATCGCTGTCGACGTCCCCCACGTCGTACAGAATCTCGCCGGTCTTGACCTCATGTCGCGTGCCGTACGCGGCGACGCGGGCGAATTGGACGGGATCGAGCGCGTGGAACGCGGCCGCGCTCAGCTCCTCGGGCAGCTCACCGAGTTCGGGAAAGGACGACACCACCGGGGAATCGTCGCAGAGCCTGCGCGCTTTCCTCAACGCGCATCCGGTAAAGTCGCCGTCAACGCGGACGTAGCGCAGCTGGTAGCGCATCACCTTGCCAAGGTGAGGGTCGCGGGTTCGAATCCCGTCGTCCGCTCTTTTCGTGCCCTCCGGGTCTTCGCCTACGCCGGGCGCAGGCCGGCCAGCAGCTCCTCGACCCGGGTTCTGATCTCGTCGCGGATCGGCCGGACGGCCTCCACGCCCTTGCCGGCGGGGTCGTCGAGCTTCCAGTCCTCGTAACGCTTGCCGGGGAAGACCGGGCAGGCGTCGCCGCAGCCCATGGTGATGATGACGTCCGAGTCCTGCGCGGTCTCGTACTCAAGCCTCTTCGGGGTTTGATCGGTGATGTCGATGCCGACCTCGCGCATGGCCTCGACGGCGGCCGGGTTGATCTGATCGGCCGGCTCGGAGCCGGCGGAACGAACCTCCACGGCGTCTCCCGCCAGGTGGCGAAGCCAGCCGGCCGCCATCTGTGAGCGGCCGGCGTTGTGCACGCAGACGAACAGGACGCTGGGCTTGTCACTCATCGGATCTCCACGGCTTTCTTCGGCTCTTCTTGGCGATCGGGGTTGCCGCGCGGACGGGGATAGAGGGCGAGAAGCAGGCCGACCCCGGCGAGCAGCCCGACGAGCTGAGCCACGACGAAGCCCGGCACTGAAGCGGGGGCGATGCCGGCGAACGTGTCGGTGAAGGCGCGGCCGATCGTCACGGCGGGGTTGGCGAAGCTTGTCGAGGAGGTGAACCAGTACGCGGCACCGATGTAGGCACCGACCCCGGCGGGCGCGACTGCGGAGCGACCGGACCGGGCCAGGGCGAAGATGAGCAGCAGAAGTCCCGTGGTCGCGACCACCTCGCCCAGCCACAGATGCCCGGCGCTGCGGTCCTTGTGCGAGAAGGTCACCGCGTCCAGGTCGAACATCAGGTTGGCCAGGATCGACCCGCCGATCGCGCCGGCGACCTGAGCCACGGTGTAACCGGCCAGGTCGGTCGCGGTCAGGCCGGTGCGGGCGCGGCGGCCGAGGAACCAGTCGGCGGCCGAGACGACCGGGTTGAAGTGGGCGCCGGAGACCGGTCCGAAGGTCAGGATCAGCGCGCCGAGCGCGAACGCGGTGGCCACGGAGTTCTCGAGAAGCTGCAGGCCCACGTCGTCCGGCGACAGCGTGGCGGCCATGATGCCGGAGCCGACGACGGCGGTGACCAGCAGCGCGGTGCCGGCGAACTCGGCCAGCAGCCGCCGCCAGAGGGCGATCGCGTGCACGTCAGGCGTCGGCGGCCGGGGTGAGCAGGGTGGCCAGCTGGAGCATCAGGCCCGGCCGGGCGCGGTAGTAGACCCAGCTGGCGCGGCGCTCGGCGTCGACGAGGCCGGCGTCGCGCAGCGTCTTGAGGTGGTGGGAGATGGTCGAACCGGAGACCTCGAACGACGGGGTGAGGTCGCACACGCAGATCTCGCCGCCGGGCGCCGAGGCGATCATCGACATCAGCTGAAGGCGGACCGGGTCGCCCAGGGCCTTGAACGCGGGCGCCAGCTGCAGGGCGGTGGCCTGCTCCATGCGCTGAACCGCCATCGGCGGGCAGCACGGTGTCTCCGCGGGCTGGTCGAGCAGGTTCACCGAGGCGGCTGGTTTCGACATGCGTCGAGCTTGACATGTATCGAATCCGCGTGCAAACCTCGGTTTCGACAAACGTCGAATCCGATGGTTGTCGAAACCGCACGTGATCCTGGAGGGTCCTCATGAACGACACCGACACCAGCGGTGGCTTTGCCGTCGACCCGGCCGATGCCCTGACCGTGACCGGTTCCGATGGGTGTTGCGGCACTGCCCTCAAGTTGCCGGCGGCGGGCGGGCCGTGTTGCGGCACTCAGGCCGAGGCGTCGGCCGAGAGCTCGTGCTGCGGCGGCGCCGCCAAGTCGACGGCGGTCGCGGCCGGCCAGGGCTGCTGCGGATGACCGCCGGTCTCGACGCCCTGCTCGCCCGGGTCGACGCGACCCGGATGGCGGCGACCGTCGTACGGCTGGCGGGTGATGTCTTCGCCGGGCGGCGCGCCGGGTCGGCGGGTGGTGCCGCGGCCCGGGACTGGCTCCGCGATCGGCTGACCGGCCTGGGTGCCGATGTCGGCGTCGATCCGTTCCCGGTCCGGGCGGTGCCCGTCGTCCGCGCCTCGCCCGAGGCGGTCTGGCATGACGGGAGCACCGAGCACCGGCCGGCGTTCGGGCGGCAGGTGCTGCCGCATTTCGCGTCGGCGGATCTGCCCGGCCGCCGGCGCGGCGACCTGGGGATCGCCGGGGCCGGAGATCCCGCCGGGCGATGGCTGCTGGTCCCGCCGTCGATGTCGCTCTTCGACGCGTACGGACATGGTGGTGGGGCGGCCGGACTGCTGGTTTCCCGGGCGGTGGACGCGGATGGCTGGCACTACACGCTGCTCGTGGGCCCGGATCCCGGCCCGCTGCCGGTCCTCACCCTGGATCCGGCCTGCTACGCCGCGATGTCCGTCAGCGCGGCGTCCGGGCGGGGGTGGCTCGAGGCAACCGCGCCGATCCGCCGCGACGACGTCACCGCGGCCAACGTCCACGCCCGCTGGGGGAACGCCGGAACCGTCCTGCTGACCGCCCACTACGACGGTGTCGGAGACCTTCCGGGACTGCGGCAGCCGGCCGCCTCCGACAATGCGTCCGGCGTCGCGGTCGTCCTCGAGGCCGCCCGGGTGCTCGCTCCCGTCCTGCCGGATGGGCTCGCCGTCGCGCTGCTCGACGCCGAGGAGATCGGCGCGCTCGGCTCCGCGCGGCACGCCGGCCAGGTCCGCGAGGCGCGGCCTTCGGTGGTCAACGTCGACGGCGCCGGGCTGCCCCGCGAGGCGCGGCCTTTGGTGGTCAACGTCGACGGTGCCGGGCGGCTGGGTGCCGCGGTCGCGGTCGAGGCCGGCGGTCCGGCGCATGCTCTGCTCTCCATGCTCGACCAGGCCGGGCGGCACACCGGGGTGCCGCTGGCGCCGGGGCCCATGGCCTCGGACAACCGGCGTTACGCCGCCGCCGGGCTGGCGGCGGTCGGCATCGGGGCCGGCATGGGCGGTTACCACAGTCCGGCCGACACCCCGGACCGCGTTGACTCCGGCACCCTCGCCGCCGTCTGCCGTCTGGTGGTTGCCACCACCTGGCTGGCGAGCGGTAGGCTCTCATCGTTGATCGGCGATAGACGATGAAGAGGGTGGATCGTGGGCGACCTGCTCGACCGGGCGGCGGCGGAGACGTACGCGTCCTGGTTCCGGGCACTCGCGGACCCGTCGCGGGTGCAGATCGTGGAATACCTGGCCCGGCAGGGGCGGCCGATGCCGGTGGGCGAGATCGTCGCGGCCGCCGGGCTGGCGCAGTCGACCGTCTCGCAGCACCTGAAGATCCTCACCGAGGTGCGGTTCGTGCTGGTGGAGGCCGTGGGAAACGCCCGGCACTACCGCATCAACGGCGCCTGCATCGACTGCTTCCCGTCCGCCGCCGACGTCGTCATGGGCCGGCCGGCACCGACCGCGGCGGGAGGCTGCGCATGAGGATCCGGCCGATGAGCGCCGGCGACGCCGATGCCGTCCTCGCCATCTACCAGGCGGGCATGGACGGTGGGAACGCCAGCTTCGAGCACACCGCGCCGGCCTGGGCCGCCTTCGACGACGGCAAGCTCGGCGACCACCGGCTCGTCGCCGTCGACGATGACGACACGGTGCTCGGCTGGGTGGCGATCTCCGCGGTCTCCGGCCGGGCGGTCTATGCCGGCGTGGTCGAGCATTCCGTCTACGTCGACCCGGCGGCCCGGGGGCGTGGCGTCGGGCGGGCCTTGCTCGACGCGCTGATCGAGTCGACCGAACGGGCCGGGATCTGGACGATCCAGTCCGGCGTCTTCCCCGAGAACACCGCCAGCCTCGCCCTGCACCGGGCCGCCGGGTTCCGCACCGTCGGCGTCCGCGAGCGGGTCGGCCGGCACCTCACCCAGAACAACCGATGGCGCGACGTCGTCCTCATCGAACGCCGCAGCCCGCTCATCGACTGACCAGGAGACGACTCGTGACCATTTCACTCGATCAGCTGCCCGTTGCTGTCATCGGCGCCGGGCCTGTCGGCCTGGCTGCCGCCGCTCACCTTGCCGAGCGCGGCCTGCCGTTCCTCGTGCTCGAGGCCGGTGAGGCGCCGGCCGCCGCGGTCCGATCGTGGGGGCACGTGCGGTTGTTCTCGCCGTGGCGGTACAACATCGACGCCGCGGCGGCGAAGCTGCTGGCGGATGCCGGGTGGGCCCGGCCCGACGACGATCGGCTGCCGACCGGCGCTTCGCTCGCCGACGACTATCTGCGGCCGTTGGCCGAACTACCTTCGATCAAGCCGTACGTCCGCTACGGCGCCCGGGTCGTGGCGGTCACCCGGTTCGGGCTTGACCGGCTGCGGACGGCCGGGCGGACGGAGGCGCCGTTCCTCATCCGGCTCGGCAGTGGTGAGGACGTTCTGGCCCGCGCGGTCATCGACGCCTCCGGCACCTGGGACACGCCGAATGTGCTGGGCGCCTCGGGGATCCCGGCGCACGGCGAGCTCACCGCCGGGGCGTACGTCAGCAATGCTTTGCCGGATGTCTTGGGTCGCGACCGTGACCGGTTCGCGGGTCGTCGGGTGCTCGTGGTGGGGGCTGGGCATTCCGCGGCCAATACGCTGCTGTCGCTGGTGGAGCTGCCGGGAACGACCGTCACGTGGGCGATTCGGTCGGGTTCGCCGTGGCGCACCTACGGCGGCGAGGCGGACGACGCGCTGCCGGCCCGGGGCGCGCTGGGGACGCGGCTGCGTTCGCACGTCGAGTCGGGCGTCGTTGGGCTGATCACCGGCTTTGGCGTCGAGCGGGTCGAGGTGGTGTCCGGCGGTGTGGCGGTTTCCGACGGCACGCGGACGGTTGTCGTGGACCGGATCGTCTCGGCCACCGGGTTCCGGGCCGACCACGGGATCGTGTCCGAGCTGCGCCTCGACCTCGACCCGATCATGGGCTCGACCCGGGCGCTCGCGCCGCTGATCGACCCCAACGAGCACTCCTGCGGCACGGTTCCGCCGCACGGTGTCGACGAGCTTGCCCATCCGGAGCCCGGCTACTACGCCATCGGGGTCAAGTCGTACGGGCGGGCGCCCACGTTCCTGCTGGCCACCGGGTACGAGCAGGCTCGCTCGGTGGTCGCGGCGCTGGCCGGTGACTGGGTTGCTGCCCGCGACGTGCGGCTCGATCTGCCGGAAACCGGGGTCTGCAACAGCGATCCCGTCCTCGGCGTCGACGCCGTCAGCGCGGGCTGCTGCGGCACACCTGCGATCGGCCTTTCTGCCCCCGGCGTCGAGGGCGGGCTGGGGCGCTCGCCGCTGACGGTCATCGACGTGTCGACCGGCTCGGGTGAGCAGGCCGGCAGCTGCGGCTGATCCGGTCTTGGCTGTTCCGGTCTTGGCTGTTCCGGTCTTGGCTGTTCCGGTCTTGGCTGTTCCGGTCTTGGCTTTTCGCCGCCGGTTGCCGGCCCGATGACCGGCGGCGGGCAGGGCCGGCGGATCGTGGCGGTCTTCGCGATCACGCAGACCGTCGGATACGGCTGCCTGTATTACAGCTTCGCCGTGCTGCTCCACCCGATCGCGGCCGACCTGCACGCCTCGCCGGCCGCGGTCACCGGTGCGTTGACCACGGCGGTGCTGGCCTGGGCGGCGATGGCCGTGCCGGTGGGCCGATGGCTCGACCGCCACGGCGGCCGGGCGCTGATGACGACCGGCGCGGCGGCCGGCGCCGGACTCCTGGCGGCCTGGTCGCAGGTGCACGCGCTGTGGCAGCTGTACCTGGTCTTCGCCGGGCTCGGCGCGGCGATGGCGATGTCCCTGTACGACGCGGCCACCGCCGTGGTCGTCTCGTGGTTCTCGCCGGACCGGCGGGCACGGGCGCTGCTGGCGATGATCGTGGTGGCCGGATTCGCCAGCACCATCTTCATGCCCCTGACCGGGCTGCTCAACGACCGGTACGGCTGGCGGGCCACCCTCCTGGTGCTCGCGGCGGGCTACGGCGCGATCGCCGTGCCGCTGCACGCGGCGGTCGTGCGCTGCCCACCGAGCGCGATCGCCGTGCCGCTGCACGCTGCGGTCGTGCGTCGCCCACCGGGCGCGATCGCCGTGCCCCGGCACCGCCCACTGCGCGGGATCACCGAGCTCCTGCGCGCGGCATTCGTGCACCGCCGACCGCGCGGAAGCGCCGTGGCCCGGCGGCCGAATCCGGCGCGCGGCTCGGTGACGGCCGGGGCGGCGGAGCGGCGAGCGCTGGTCCGCGCGGCGATGCACGACCGCCGGTTCTGGTGGCTGGCCGTCGCGTTCGTCGCGCACTCGGCCGCGATGAGCGCCATGACCGTCCACCTCGTCGGCTTCCTGACCGGCGAAGGCCATCCGGCGACGTTCGCCGCGACCGTCGCCGGGCTGCTCGGCGTGCTGTCGGTGACCGGGCGTCTCGTGCTCACCGCCGCCCAGCGCCGGTTGCGCCTGTCCGGCGTCGTGGCCGTGGTCTTCACCATTCAGGCCGCCGCGGCGCTGAGCCTGCCGTGGGCGGGCGCCACCCGGCCGGGCGCGATCGTCGCGGTGACCGGTTTCGGCATCGGCTTCGGCGTGGCCAGCCTCGCCACTCCGGCCCTACTGGCCGACCGTTACGGCACCACCTCCTACGCCAGCATCGCCGGCACGCTCGCGGCGCCGGTCACCCTCGCCAAGGCCCTTGCGCCGCTGGGAGCGGCCGCGCTCTACACCGCCACCGGCAGTTACCTGCCCGTTCTCGCCGCCATCGGCGGACTGTGCCTGCTCGCCGCCGCCGGCATCGTGTCCCACGCCAGCACCCCCTTCCCGAGCACCGATCCCACCACCGCGCCGGGGCCGAGCCGCGCCTCGACCGCTGTGGGTCCGTCTCGTCGACGCCACCCATGATGGCCTCGCGCATCGCACCAGGTCTTCATACCGTGGTCTGAATTGCCTCGCGCATCGCACGCGGGTCTTTCATACCGTGGTCTGATGCGCCCGGCGCCGGCCTCTGGCAACCTCGTCGGCAGCCGGTCAGCGAGCCGGCGACGGTGCGTCGAGACGCGATTGACAACTGCACAGCGAAGGTTCCCGCCGCCTCAGGCGGGAACCGTTGAGTCGCGGATGACGAGTTTGGCCGGGTGGGGGTGGGTGCCGGGTGCCGGGTTGCCCTCGATGGCCTTGAGGAGCAGCGAGGCGGCCGCCCGGCCCAGGCCCTCCAGGTCCATGTCGATGCTGGTCAGTGGGGGGCGGCTGGCCAGCGCGATCACGTCCCAGTTGTCGAACCCGGTGAGGGCCACGTCCTGGGGGACGTGGCGGCCGGTCTCGCGGAGGGCGTCGGCGACGCCGCGGGCGATCTGGTCGCTGCCGCAGATCACCGCGTCGAAGGAGATCTGCTGGGCCGACAGCAGACCGACGGCCTGGCGTCCCCAGGCCTCGCTCCACTCGCCGTGCAGCGGGGGCGTCACCAGCTCGACGCCGGCGGCGGCCAGGTGGGCGATGGTGGCGACGGCGCGCACCCGGGCGGAGTGGTGGTGCTCGGGGCCGGTGATCACGGCTATCCGGCGGCGGCCGACCGTGAGCAGGTGGTCGGCGGCCAGGCGGGCGCCGCCGGGCTCGTCGGAGATCACCGAGCAGTCGTCGGGGGAGGTCGAGGCGAGAAAGGCGTAGACGACCGGGACTCCCGCGGTGGACGCCAACGGCCGGCGGGTGCCGGCCCGGCGGCCGGTGACGATGATGCCGTCCACGCGGCGGCCCAGCAGCGTACGCAGATGGTGTTGTTCTCGTATCGGGTCGTCTCGGGCGTCGCACAGCAGGACCGACATCTCGCCGGCGCCGAGCGTGTCTTCGGCGCCTATGAGGAGCGGGATGCTGAAGCGGCCGATGGTGTCGGTGGTGATCATGCCGACCGTGTAGGTGCGGCCGGCGTGGAGGCTGCGAGCGGCGGGGTTGGGCTGGAAGTCCAACTGGTCGGCGGCCTGGCGGACTCGCGCGATGGTGTCGGCGCGCAGGGAGCCGCGGCCGTTGAGGGCCTTGGAGGCGGTGCCGACCGAGACGCCCGCGAGCGCGGCCACGTCGCGGATGGTGGCGGTGCGCGGCCGTTGCATGCCAGCAAACTACCGTGCGGCACGGCCGGGATCGCACAGGCAACCCCGGCCGTGTCGGCACCTCAGGTGAGCTGGATGTAGTCCAGCTCGGCGTAGCCTGTGCCGCCCGCGAAGTTCGGTGCCCCCTTCGCCAGACGGATCACGTTATATCCGGCCTTCAGCGCGACGCTGACGCTCACCGTCGATCCGAAAACGCCCCAGGCGGCCGTCGGCGGATAGCTGATCGTCGACCAGGCGCCGCCGTTGTACGCGAGCCCCTGCGTGGCGGTCGCGCCGGTGGCGTTCGCATAGCCGACCGTCATCGTGTACGCCCGGGCCGTCGGCACGTTGACCACGAAGTCCACGTAGCTGTCCGTGCGGGCGTCCCCGGTGTTGTCGATGCGCCCGACGTAGCCGCCGTTCGAGGCGCTCGACGCGCTGAGCCGCGTCGCCCGGAACACCGAGGCGTTCTCGGCCTCGTACCGCTGCTGGTAGGAGGGCACGCCGCTGGTCGGCTGGACGACCAGGTGATAGGCGCGCCCGGCGTCCATGTTGGGCACGGTCACGGTGATGGCCCCACCGCTGACGGTGTACGTCGACGTCGAGATGGTGGTGGGGGCGGTGACCGCCGTGAAGCGACCGGAGTTCGGGGCGGACTCGAGCGTCACCGAGACCGAGCTGCCGAGGGCCGCGAGGCCGGTGACCCGGACGTAGTTGGTGCCGGACTCGTTGCCCACCACGGCGTTCACGATCTTCCGCGTGCCGTCGTAGGCGGCGAAACCGTCGAGCCCAGTCTGGGTGGCCGGGACGGTCTGCACCATGTTGCCGGCCATGTCGCCGTACCACTTGTACGGCCACCACGTGCCGGTCGGCTGGCTGTTGTTGACGACCAGACCGTTGACCGTGCCGTACTCGTACCAGAAGGCCCGCTGCGCCGATTGGATGCCGGCCCGCTCGAACTTCGCGATGTAGCTGGTCACCGCGCCCGGGACGTCGACCTCGCCGGTGGTCGCGTACTCGTTGATGACGATCGGGCGGGCGCTGATCCCCAAAGAGCTTTCCATCGACCGGTACGCGGCGACGTGCGCCGCGATGCCGGAGGCGCCGGACAGCTCGTGCCAGACGACGACGTCCGGCAGGGCGTTGTTGGCCTTCGCGTAGGACAGGAACGAGCTCATCAGGCTCTGGTTCCAGCTGGAGAACCCGGGTCCGGCGATGGGGGTCACCGTGTCGAGAGACCGGATTCTCTGATAGGTACGGACCCAGCCCGCGTTCCAGGAGCCGGCCGCCGACGTGTTCCAGGTCCAGTCCGGCTCGTTCCAGATCTCCCACGCCTGGATGTTGCTGACGGACGTGGCGTTCAGCCGGGCCCGGACCATGGTGTCCACCTTCGACAGCCAGTCGTCCCAGCTCACCCACTTGTACGGGAAGTCGGGGTAGATGTCCGGCATCCGGATGATCTCGGCGGCGCCGACCCGGTCGGCCTGCGGGGCGACCCGCAGCGAGTCGCCGCCGGGCGGCTGCCCGTTCGGCTTCTGCCCGACGCCGGGGGCCGGTTGGGTGAGGGTGTTCATCTTGATCGGGAGCAGGGTCGAGTCGGCGGGCCGGCTGTTCTCGGCGAGGCCGTACAGCCCGCCCGACGCGACGTGGGTGACCGGGCGGATGGCCGTTCCGGCGTTGACGGTGAGGGTGGTGCCTGCCGCCTGTGCCGGGCTGGGGAGCGCCGGCGGTGATAAGTGTGAGGACGGTCAGGGTCGCCGCGGATGCGGCACGGCGCTGATTCTTCACTGGCACCTCGGGGATGTGGATGGGTGGGGGAGCGGGACGGTGGGTGGCTCCGTCCCGCTCGGTTACGCCTCCCGTGCGGCGAGCGGGACCCAGACCCGCATGGGCCCGGGGGCCCGGTTGGCCCACAGGAAGTAGGGGATGGCCGGCACGGACACGGCGGTGGTGCCGGCGGTGGCGGCCTCGAGCGGCCGGTAGAGCAGGTCCGAAGTATCGGGACGAGCCCGCAGTGCGGCCATGATCGCGGCCGGCGCGAGGGGGTGGTCGGCGGTCGTGAGCGGAACCGAGACGTCCAGCTCCAGGTCCTCGAAGAGGGTGCCGGCCGGAACATCGGCGTGCTCCAGGCAGTACACGACCGGGCCCCGGGCGAGGGCGGCGCTGCCCCGGACCGCGTCGACCCGGGGGTGCGCGGCGACCGCCCGCGGCGGCATGGCGAGCACGAGGGTCACCACGTCGCCGGCTTTCCAGGAGCGGGTGATCCGCAGATAGCCTTCCTGGGCACCCGCCCTCACCAGGTTGCCGTTCACGGACAGGCGGGCTTCGCGGCACCAGGCCGGCACGCGCAGCGCCAGAGTCCACGGGCCGTCGCCGGCGGTCGTCATCGTGATGTCGATCCGCTCGTCCCAGGGGTAGGACGTGCGCACGTCGAGCGTGTGGTCACCGCTGACGACTGTGCCGGCCGCGTACAGGTGAAGCTGGAGTCCGGTGGGCGAGCCGGTCGCCGTGTAGGTGTGCAGCGACGCCATCAGACGGGCCAGGTTCGGCGGGCAGCAGGCGCAGGAGTACCAGGTCAGGCGCTGGGACGGGGTGTCCTCGTGTGAGCCGTCATGACCGGTGCGCAACTGCAGCGGGTTGGAGTAGAAGAACGAGCGCCCGTCCAGCGCCGTGCTGCCCGCGATCCCGTTGAGAAGCAGGCGTTCCATCTCGTCCGCGTAGCGCGCCTTGCCGGTCGCCAGCAGCAGCCGCCACGCCAGGTGGAAACTGCCGATCGCCGCGCAGGTCTCCGCGTACGCTCGGTCCGGTGGCAGCTCGTACGGGTCGCCGAAGCCCTCGTCCTTGTGCCGCGAACCCTGGCCGCCGGTCAGATACGTCTTGCTGGCGAGGGCGGACTCCCAGAGCCGCTCGGCCGCGTCGAGCAGGTCCGTCGCATGCGTCTCGACCGCGACGTCGACGGCGCCGGCCAGAAGGTACATCTGCCGCACCGCGTGGCCGGTCGCCTCCTCGGCCTCGACCAGCGGCTTCTCGTCCTGCCAGTAGCGGGGGCCGAAGCGTCCCTCGCCGAGCAGGCCGTGCCCCCGCAACGTGAGGAAACGCTCGGCGAGCTCGAGGTAGGGGCGGTGGCCGGTGAGCCGGTACAGCTCGACGAGCGCGGTCTCGACCTCCGGATGGCCGTCGATCACTTCGGCGCCGCCGGGCCCGAAACGGCGTACGAGAAGATCGGCGAACCGGCGCGCCACGGTGACCAACTGGGGAGCGTCGGCGGCTCGCGCCGCAGCGACCGCCGCCTGGATGAGGTGCCCGGCGCTGTACATCTCGTGGCTGAAGCCCAGGTCGGACCACTGCTCGTCGCGATGGTCGACCTGGTAGTAGGAGTCCAGGTAACCGTCGGCGTCCTGTGCCTTCTCGAGCAATGCCGCGGTGTCCGCAAGAAACTCTGACGAGCCACCGGATCGGCCGATCTCCCAGGCGATCGCCTCGAGTGTCTTGTAGACATCCGTGTCGGAGAACCACATGCCGACGAACGGGGTGTCCGCGTCACCGGTGACCCGGCGCAGGTTGGCGAGGTTCCCGTACGCGCTGAGCTGGTCGATGCAGTGCGGCAGTGTGGCGGCCGCGTTGCGCTCCTGCCAGCTGCCTAGCAAGCCCTCCGGGGAGAACCGGACGGCCGATAGGGGCAGCGGGTGCAGTGCGGCGAGCGCCGACGGGGTGGGCGCGGCGGGGCCGATCATGAGCGTTCCTCAATCTTTCACGGCGCCGGCGGTGACGCCGGCGGCCACGTAGCGCTGGGCCAGGATGAGCAGCAGCGTTGCGGGGATGGACGCGACGACGGCGGTGGCCATGATCGCGTTCCATTGCTGGTTGTTGTTGCCGATGTAGTGGTAGATGCCGAGGGTGATGGGCTGCCGCGTGCCGCCGCCGTCGAGCGTCGTGGCGAAGACGAAGTCGGACCACGCCCAGAGGAACGCGAACAACGAGACCGTGACGATCGCGTTGCGGCTCACCGGCAGGACGACCGACCAGAAGGTCCGGAAGGTGCCGGCGCCGTCGACGGTCGCGGCCGCGGTCAGCTCCGACGGGATCCCGGACATGAAGGCCGTGAAGATCAGGACCCCGAACGGCACGGCAATCGTGGAGTCGGCGAGGACCAGGCCGGGGGCCGTGTTGAGGACGCCGAGGCGCAGGTAGATGGCGTAGAAGCCCATCGCCATGATGATTCCGGGGATCATCTGGGCCATGAGGAGCACGAAACTCAGGACCCCGCCGCCGCGGGGGCGCAGTTTTGCCAGCGAGTAACCGGCCGGCGCCGAGATCGCCAGCGTCAGCGCGACGGTGCCGAGCCCCACGAGCAGGCTCGTCCCCAGGTAGGGCATCTGCTGGTGCAGGACGGCCCGGTAGCCCTCGAGCGTGCCGTGAACCGGGAACAGGTACGGCGGATCGTGCCGCATGTCCGTGTCCTTGGTGAAGGACACGTTGACCATCCAGTAGACCGGGAAGAGCATGATCGCGGTGAGCAGGAGCGCCACACCGGTCTTGACCCGACTTCTCATGACATGGCCCTCCGCTGCGTCCGGATGTAGAGCAGCCCGAAGATCAGCGCCATGACGATGAGCAGATTGCCCACGGCCGCGCCCGGCCCGAACTGCGGCAGCAGGTTTCCGAACGAGAGCTTGTAGGACCACGTGGCGAAGGTGGTCGACGAGTCGGTCGGCCCGCCCTTCGTCATGATCCAGATGATGTCGAAGACCTTGAGCGTGTAGACCAGCCCGAGCAGCAGCGTGATCGCCGAGACCGGGCGCAGCAGTGGGAAGGTGACCCGCCAGAACCGCTGCCAGCTGGTCGCGCCGTCCAGCGCGGCCGCCTCGTAGATGTCGCTCGGGATCGCCTGCAGTCCGCTGTAGAGCACCACCAGGTTGAAGGGGATCCCGATCCAGACGTTGGCGATGATCACCGACGTCAGCGCCCAGGAGGGTGAGGTCAGCCAGTTGACCGGGTCGACGCCCACGGCCCTCAGCAGCGAGTTGATCACGCCGGAGTCGCTGTTCATCATCCACGACCAGGTCGACGAACTGACGATCAAAGGCAGCAGCCACGGTACGAGGAAGAGCGCGCGCAACGTCGCCGACAGCTTGAAGTTCTGGGCGAAGAAGACGGCCAGGGCCATGCCGATCGAGAACTGGAAGATCAGCGAGACGCCCGTGAACACGATCGTGTGCATCAGCGCCGGCCAGAACGTCGGGTTGTCGATCACGGCCCGGTAGTTGTCGAGCCCGCTGAACGGGGCACCGCCCTGGACGAACGACCGGACCGTGTACTTGTGCAGGCTCAGGTCGAGGTTGCGGTACAGCGGGTACGCGTAGAAGGCGATCAGGTAGATCACGACCGGGACGAGGAACCCCCAGGCCGCCCACTGGCCCGAGCGCCGGCGAGGAGCCCGCGCCGGGGCGGCGACCGCCACCTCGGCGCGGGACATCACGTCGTGGGCCACGACTACTTGGTGGCCGCGGCCGCGGCGGACTGGGCCGCGGTCAGTGCGTCCTGCGGCGACTTCGAACCCGAGAGGGCCGCCTGGAACGCGGTCCACATCTGCTCCGAGATCTTCGGGTACTTCGTGCCGAGGTTGTCGCTGGTCCGGCCCTTCGCGGCCCCGACCGCCTCGACCCAGACCTTCAGCTCCGGGTTGGCCGCGACCTGCTTCTCCTGGACGGCCTTCGTGGCCGCCACGTAGGACAGGGTCGTGTCCGTCGTCAGGGCGTTTTCCTCGCTGGTCAGGCACTGGATGATCTTCTCGCTCGTGGCGTACCGGCCGGTATCTTTCTGGACCGGGGCCGTCACGAACTCGCCGCCGGTGGGCGCCGGGGCCGTGCCGCCGGCCTGGGACGGGATCGGGATGATCCCGTACTCGAAACCGGTCTTTTTGGCGTTGGCCAGCTGCCAGGTGCCGTTCTCGCTGAACGCGAAGTTGCCGCTGGCGAACTCCTGCCAGCTGGTGGTCTGCGTGTTGTTGAGCACCGAGTTCGGCGCGTAGCCCTTCTTCAGCCAATCCGTCCACAGGGTCAGCGACGCCACGGCCTGCGCCGAGTCGAGCTGGGTGAGGTTGGCGCCGGAGCCCCAGAACCAGGGCAGGAACTGGAACGAGCCCTCCTCGGTGCCGATCGCCGAGAAGGTGATGCCCTTCTTGCCGGCCGCCTTGACCTTCTGCAGCGCGGCGGTCAGCGTCGTCCAGTCCTTGACCGTTGCGGGGTCGACCTTGGCCGCGTCCAGGACCTTCTTGTTGTAGTAGAGCGCGAGGGTGTTCGCCCCGATCGGGATGCCGTAGGTCTTGCCGTCGAGCTGTCCGGCCGCCAGCAGGTTGGGCTCGACCGCGGAGGTGTCGATCTTGGTGTCGTCGGTGGTGGTGAGCACGCCGGCCTCGGCCAGGGTGGAGACGACCGGGTTGTCGATGATCAGCACGTCGGGGGAGTTGCCCTGCTGGGCGGCGAGCAGCGCCTTGTTGGTGAGGTCGGTGGTGTCGTAGCCGGTGCGCTTGACGGTGGCGCCCGCGTCGGTGCCGCATTTCTGCAGCAGCTTCACCCAGTCCGACGAGTCGTCGAACTGCGGGTACGGGTCCCAGATGTTGTAGGTGCCGCCGCCGCTGCTGCCGGAGGCGCTGTCGGACGAGGAGTCGTTGGAGCAGGCTGTCACGCCGGCCACGAGCGACAGGGCGGCCACGGCGCCCCACACCCGGCGGGAGAGGGTCATATTCGGTACCCCTTGGTTTCCGAGGAGGAAGAAACAGAAGGAAAACGATTGCCCTGACGCTAGGGAGGCTCTTGCGGCCGTGTCAAGGGGAAGTTACGGTCTGGTTGCACGTGTCGGGAAACGGGGAGGAAACACTGGGTACCATCGATCGCGCCGCGACCATCAGCGAGGTCGCGGCCCTGGCCGGAGTTTCCCCCGGGACGGCCTCGAAGGCCTTGAACGGGCGGGGCGCCTTGCGTCCGGAGACTCGCCGGCGCGTCCAGGAGGCCGCCGAGCAGCTCGGTTTCGTCGCCAACGCGGCCGCGCGCAGTCTTCAGGCCGGCCGCACCTACACGGTAGGAATGATCACCACCGACAGTATCGGGCGTTTCAGCATCCCGCTGCTGATCGGCGCCGAGGACGCTCTGGGGGCGGGGCAGGTCTCGGTCTTCCTCTGCGACGCCCGCGACGACCCGATCCGCGAGCAGTACTACCTGCGCACCCTGCTCGGCCGCCAGGTCGACGGCATCATCGTCACGGGACGCCGCACCCAGGCCAGGCCGCCGATCGGCCGGTCTCTGCCCGTGCCCGTGGTCTACGCCTTCATCAGCTCCACCGACCCGGCGGACTGCTCGGTGGTCCCCGACGAGGCCGACGGCGCCCGCCGCGCGATCGAGCACCTGCTGGCCATCGGCCGCCGCCGGATCGCCCACGTGACCGGCCCCGAACACCACCACTCGGCCACCGTCCGGGCGTCAGCCGCGATGCAAGCGATTTCCTCGGCCGGGCTGGAACCGGCCGCGCCGGTCCTGTTCGGCGAGTGGTCCGAGGCGTGGGGGCGCCAGGCGGCCGGGATCCTTCTCTCCACGGAAGCCGAGGTGGACGCCGTCTTCTGCGGCAGCGACCAGATCGCCCGAGGGCTGGCCGAGGCGCTCCAGGAGTCGGGCCGCCCGGTCCCCAACGACATCGCCCTGGTCGGCTTCGACAACTGGGACGTCATGGTCGACGGCTGCCGTCCCGCCCTGACCAGCATCGACATGGACCTGGAGGGCATCGGCCGCACAGCGGCCGAGCTCCTGCTCGCCGCCATCAACGGCGACCCGGCCCACGGCCGCCGCGCCCTGCCCGGCCGCCTGATCCCACGCGCCTCAACGGCGGTCCACCCCGCCTGACTAGCCCGGCTGCTAGGAGACGAACCTCGCTACGCCGAAGACGCCTTGGCTGAATTCGTTGTTCGATGAGTACCCCAGCTGAAGAACTTTGTGCCCGGCGACAGAGGCATTGATCTGTGCGAGCTGACCGCGCTTGAGCGTCACCTGTCCCAGTTCGGTGGAATCGCCGAAGATCGAGAACGTGCCGACATCGTCGGGATCCAGGTAGCGGCCATTGTCGTCGAGACCCACGTTCGCGGCGAACGTCTTGGCCGACGAAGGAATGGTGTATTGGGCCTCGCCGCCGGACCCCAGGCCGAGCGCTTTCACCACCGATCGGCCCCCGATGGTCGTAGCGTAGTCCGCTGCGCCCGGATCTTTGATGGCCTTCTCGTCCGCGAGGAAGGCGCCTCCGGCCGAGCCCTTCGGCAGCTCGTTCTGGGCATCCGGGCCGCCCGTGCCCAGCGGTTGGAGGATCGTGGTGACCACCGTCGGCGTGCCGCCGTTGGCGTGGTTCGAGGCTAGGAGGAACACTCCGCTGATCACGGCAGCCAGCAGCGTTGCGGCGCCACCGATCAGCGCCACGGTCCGTGCCTGGCTGCGTTCCGGGCGTCCTCCCGGCAGCTCGTCCGTGGTGGAACTAGGTCGATTGAACATTTGTGCTCCCACAGCCCCGGCGCCGTGCTCGCGACGGCAGGACGGACTGACTGTATGCAGCGCCGCGCACGAGTCCGGCCCCAGTGTGCTCGATCCGACAGGCGGATCAGCGGGGCGGCGATAGCGCAGCTCGAGTCGGCCGTTGGTCTTGGCTTCGCAGGAGACCAGGTCGAGCGCGTAGGACTTGGGCTCGTCGTCGAACAGCCGGGTGCCCACGCCGGTGACCTACGGGTACAGGCTGAAGTGCCACTCGTCGATGAGATCGAGCGCCATGAGCGAGCTCCAGAGGGTGACGCCGCCCCGACAGAGCCGGTCGATCTCCTCGGCCGTGTCGCCGCTGGCGATGGTCGTGTTGTTCAGTCGGCTGTCGTCATGCTCCGGGAGAAGACAACCTTGCGTCCTCGTTCATGATGCTGGCCCAGTGGTGGGTCGGGGTTGGCGGGCAGGAGGTGGACACGCCTTCGTACGCGACGCGGCCCATGACGTGCGTGTGCGCGCTCCGGCGGAAGTCAACGGTCTGGTCGTTGTGGTCGGCGCCGTCGGCGTCGTCGAGCAGGTCGGAGCAGAACTTCCAGAGGTCGGTGTCGGGGGTCGGCCATCAGACCGTCGAGCGAGTAGTTGAAACGAGCGCGATCTCGTTAGTTGGCCGCCTTCACCAGGTTGGCCAGGGTTTCCGGGGTGAACGGGCTGCCGGGGAACATGGCCATGCGCGACAGCGGGAAGCTGGCGGCCATCTGCATCATGGCGGGGTCCATCGTGAGTGCGCCGGCCATGCCGCCGCCGCCCTCCTCCATCATCTTGGTGAAGACCTCCATGAGGACCTCGGCGCCGCGCGGGTCGCTGAGCCACTCGCCGATGGTGGAGTCGGCGGTCAGCGGGTGGCGGGCGCCGTCACCGGGGACCTCGGCGGTGGTCGCGGCGCGGATGTCGCGGGAGCTGGCGCCCACCTCGATGGTGTAGCTGCCGTCCTCCACCACCCAGCGGGAGAGGGGCACGTCCCAGTAGGCGAGGTCGGCGCGGTCGATGTGCAGGACCACGTCCACCGTCTCGCCGGCCCGGATCTCGGCGCCGGCGAAGGCCTTCAGCTCGCGCGGGGCTCGGCGGACCCGGGAGCCGGGCAGGCTGACGTACGCCTGGACCACCTCCCGGCCGTCGCGGGCGCCGGTGTTCGTGACTTGGAGCCGGACGTCGATGCCCGCGTCGGTGACCGTGGCGGTCGCCGGGGCGTACGCGAAAGTGGTGTAAGAAAGGCCGAAGCCGAAGGGGTAGGCGACCTCCTGCTCGCGCGCGTCGAAGCCGCGGTAGCCGACGTGGATGCCCTCGCCGTAGCGGACGTGCCCGGCCTCGCCGGGGAAGTCCAGGTAGGACGGGTGGTCGGCCAGCTTGAGCGGGATCGTCTCGGTGAGGCGGCCGGACGGGTTGACGCGGCCGAAGAGGACGTCCGCGGTGGCGCTGCCGCCGGCCTGGCCGAGGAGCCAGCCCTCCAGCAGCGCGGCCACCTGCCCATCCCAGGGGGAGGTGCGGACCACGGCGCCATTCGAGAGCACCACGACCGTACGGGGGTTGGCGGCGGCCACGCGGGCGATCAGGTCGAGCTGGGCCGCGGGGAGGTCGAGGGAGTCGCGGTCGGAGCCCTCGGTCTCCTGGTCGGTGGCGGCGAAGACGATCGCGACGTCGCTGGTGCGGGCCAGTTCCCCGGCCTCGGCGGGGTCGGCGGTGAAGCGGACGTTGCCCGGCGCCGCCGCCGAGATGGCGGTCAGGGCGTCGTCGAGGCGGGTGGGGGTGATCTGAGAGCTGCCGCCGCCCTGGTAGCGCGGGGTGCGGGCCGTCTCACCGATGACCGCGACGGTTTGCTCGGCGTTCAACGGCAGCAGGTCACCCTCGTTCTTGAGCAGGACGATGCCCCGCGCGGCGATCTCGCGGGCCAGCGCGTGGTGAGCCTCGGCGTCGTAGCCGTCGGTCCGGGCCGCGGCGGTGGTCCTGGTGACCAGGGCTCGCACCCGTTCCGCGGATCGAGCGAGGAGGTCGGCGGGGAGGCTGCCGTCCTGGACGGCGTCCACCAGGGACTGGTCGCCGGCCGGGTCGGGGCCGGGCATCGTGAGGTCCAGGCCGGCGCGGACCGCCTCGACCCGGTCGACCACGGCGCCCCAGTCCGAGACGACCAGGCCCTCGTAGTCCCACTCGTCGCGCAGGACCTCGGTGAGCAGCCAGCGGTTCTGGCTCGCGTAGACGCCGTTGATCCGGTTGTACGCGCACATGACGGTCCACGGCCGGGCCGTCGTCACGACCCGCTGGAAGGCGCGCAGGTAGAGCTCGCGCAGCGACCGCTCGTCCACGTCGGCGCTGATGCGCATGCGGTCGGTCTCCTGGCTGTTGACCGCGAAGTGCTTGAGGGAGGCGCCGACGCCGCGGCTCTGCAGGCCTTGCACCCAGGCCGCCGCCAGCACGCCGGCGACCAGCGGGTCCTCGCTGAAATACTCGAAGTTGCGGCCGCCGAGCGGGGTGCGCTTGAGGTTGATGCCGGGGCCGAGCAGCACCTGGACGCCCATCGAGCGGCACTCGTCGCCGAGCGCCTCGCCCATCCGGCGCAGCAGCTCGGGGTCCCACGTCGAGCCGGAGGCGACGGCGGGCGGGAAGCACGTGGCCGGTTGGCCGGCGAGCAGGTCGTCGGCGTGGGGCACCTGCAGCCGTACGCCGTGCGGTCCGTCGGTCAGCGTGATCGCCGGGACGTCGCCGGCGGCCGCGCTGGACCAGAAGTCGCTGCCGCTCGTGATGGCGGCCTGGTCGTTCAGTTCCATGCCCGCTGGTCCTTTCGCCGGACGAACTACTTAGTACCTACTAGGTATTAACTACTCTGCAACATAGGCTTGGCAGGTTCCCCGGGCAAGAGTCTTCCCGCTGTGAAGGAGCCATGACCGTGATTCAGCCGCTGCGGCGCTCGCGTCCGCGACTGCCCGCCGCCGAGCGGCGCCGGCAGATCATCGACGTCACCACGCGGCTGATCGCCGAGCGCGGGTTCTGGGGCCTGTCGATGCAGGACGTGGCGGACGGCTGCGGGCTCACCGTGCCCGGCCTGCTGCACCACGTGGGGTCGAAGGACGGGCTGCTGCTGGCCGTGCTCGACCACCGGGACGAGGAGGACCGGCGGGCGCTCGAGATCTCGCTGGGCGGCATCCCGGCGGCCGCGGTGGCGTCGCCCCGGGAGATCTGCTCGGCCCTGGTCCGGCGCAATGCCCGGCAGCCCGAGATCGTACGGCTGTTCGCGGTGCTCGAGGCGGAGTCGCTCGCTCCCGACCATCCGGCGCACGACTACTTCGAGGAACGCCAGCGGCGCACGATCGAGACGCTCGCTGAGCTGCTCAAGGGCCGCGCGGCCGACCCGGAAGGGCTGGCGCTGCGCATCGTCGCCCTGATGGACGGCCTGCAGATCCAGTGGCTGCGCAATCCGGCCGAGGTCGACCTGGTCGGCGCGTGGGAGGACGCCGCCGCGGTGCTGTTCGCCGGGGCGCGATAGCCCGCCAAATGGCGGGGAGAATCCGCCGGATGGCGCTCGGTCCGGGCACGCGACGGTTTCATGCTGGTGACAGCGGTCACATTGCGATCACCTGGAGGCCCTCGTGACGACCATCCTGCCCCCGCCGCCGTTCGACCCCGAGCTCGGGGCGGCGCTCACCGTCTTCGCCGACATGATGCCGCGGTCGTTCGACACCGAGACGCTCGCCATGATGCGGTCGGGAACGGTCATGGCCGTGCCCACGGACGACGACCTGCGGCGGGACGGGACGTTCCGGATCGAGGAGCGTGTCGTGCCGGGGCTCGGCGACGACCCCGACATCACGCTGCTGATCTGCACGCCGGTCAGCCCCACCGGCACGCTCGGCTGCGTCTACCACACCCACGGCGGCGGCATGGTGATCGGCGACCGCCGGACCGGCGTCGTGGAGATGCTCGACTGGGCCGCGCAGTTCAACCTGGTCGTCGTCTCGGTGGAGTACCGGCTCGCGCCCGAGAACCCGCACCCCGCGCTGATCGACGACTGCTACGCCGGGCTGCTCTGGACCGCCGGGCACGCCGACGAGCTCGGCTTCGAGCCGGGCCGGATGATCGTGGCCGGCGGCAGCGCCGGTGGCGGGCTGGCCGCGGCGCTCGCCCTGCGCGCCCGTGACGAGGGCGGCCCGGAGCTGCTCGGCCAGATGCTGATCTGCCCGATGCTCGACGACCGTAACGACACCCCGTCCGCGCACCAGATGGCCGGGCTCGGTGTCTGGGACCGCAACGCCAACGAGTTCGGCTGGACCGCGCTGCTCGGCGACCAGCAGGGCGCCCCCGGCGTCTCGCCCTATGCGGCGCCGGCCCGCGCGGAGGACCTCTCCGGCCTGCCCGCCACCTTCATCGACGTCGGTTCCGCCGAGACGTTCCGCGACGAGGACGTGGCCTACGCCAGCCGCATCTGGCAGGCCGGCGGCCGCGCCGAGCTGCACGTCTGGCCGGGCGGCTTCCACGGTTTCGACGGGATCGCGCCGGCCGCGCAGGTGAGCCGGGACGCCCGCGAGGCCCGGGTACGCTGGCTCAACCGCCTGTTCAACGGCTGACGCTCGGGGGCGACATGAAGGATCTCGCAGTGCGGCTGGCGGCGCTCGACGCGGACGCCGGGGCCGCGCTGCGGGTGATCGCCTACTTCGACGGCCTCACCGAGAACAAGGCAGGACTTCAGGCGATCGTACGAGGGGCAGCCGTCCTCGCCGGCTGCCCCGCCCGCCTCGATGACGTCTCCCGGCGCGTCCACGTGCGCGTCGACCCAGCCGGGAACGCCGCTCCCGACCCCACTCCGCCGAACCGGAGCTGGATGCGTACGGAGTTGGTGGCGGACGGCTCGGCCACTCTCTGCCTGGAGCGAACCGGCGAGCCCGGCCCGGTCGAGGCCATGATTCTGGAGCGGGCGGCGGGTGCGGCTCGTGCGGTCCTCGACCGCACGAGGGGCCGGGCCCCCTCGACAGACCCCGCGCTGGTCGAGCTGATCGTCGATCCTTCCGCTCCTTCGGATGTACGCCGGCAAGCCGCCGTGACGCTGAAACTGGGGGAGTCCACGCGGTACCGGGCGGTGGCGCGGCCCACCGGCCCGCTCCTGCTCGACGCGGACGCCGGTGCCGGTTCCGCTGTTGTGGCGCTTGGACGGGCCGGGATCGGGCCTGCCGTCGCGCCGGCGGAGCTGCCCGTCTCCTACGCCGCCGCGCGGGTGGCCCTGCGTTTCGCCGCCGACGGCACCGCGGAGGACCCGGGGCCGGCCGTCGTGCGTTACGAGGAACTGGGCGGGCTCGCGCTGCTGGCCGAGATGCCGGACTCCGCCGACGTGCCCGACCTGCGCGCGCTCGAGCACGCCATCGCCGCCGGGCCGTGGGTGCTGTCGACCCTGCACGCCTTCGCCGATGCCGCCAGCCTGCGCGGGGCGGCCACGGCGCTGCGCCTGCACCATTCCACGTTCCAGGACCGCATCGCGCAGGCCGAGCACCTGCTGGGCTGGCCGGTCCGCGATCCGCACGGCCGCCTCCGGCTGCAGCTGGCATTGGCCATCCGCCGGTTGCGTCGCCACCCCGCTTCCTGAGGGAGCGCGGCGCTGCCCATCCGCCATCCCGCTTCCCAAGGGCGGTCAGCGGTGGAGGTTGTGGCGGCGGTGGGTCATCTTTTCGACCAGGGACGTGGGTGTGACGCGGCGCAGGGCGAAGACCAGCGGGGCGTTACTGCCCACGGCGTACCTCTGCCTGGGCTTTTGATCCTCTATGGCTCGGACGATCGTGGCGGCCACTCGTTCGGGGGAGACGCCGGAATGCTCGTTGCGGTCGAGGGCGGCCAGCATGGTCTCGAAGTCGGTGCGGTGGATCGAGTCGGCGGCTATGTGTTTGGTGCGGCGTTCGCTGATGCCGGTGTTGATCGAGCCGGGTTCGACCGTGGTGAGCCAGACGCCGAAGGGGGACAGCTCGTGGCGGGCGCCGTTGCTGAAGCCCTTGAGGGCGGCCTTCGTGGCTACGTACGACGAGCGGTAGGAGAGGGGGAACGACGCCAGCATGGAGCCGACCATGACGATGCGGCCGTAACGGCGCTCGCGCATGCCGGGGATCGCCAGCTGGGCCAGGCGGACCGGGCCGAAGACGTTGACCTGGAAGAGGCGGCGCAGGTCGTCGGGCGGCAGTTCCTCGAACGGGCCGGAGTGGCTCTCGCCCGCGTTGTTGACCAGGACGTCGACGTCCTTGAGGCGGGCGCCCAGGGCCTCGACCGAGGACTCGTCGGCCAGATCCAGGGCCAGGTATTCCACGTCGGCGATCCGGCGGCCGGCGGGCAGGGACTCCGGCGCGCGGCAGGTGCCCAGGACCCGGTAGCCGCGGGCGGCGAGCAGGGCGGCGGTCGCGCGGCCGATGCCCGACGACGCGCCGGTGACCAACGCGGTGCGATTCATCGATGCACCATAGCCGGTGCCCCACGTTCGCGGTCTTGACATCTTGATGCTCTTGACTTCAGGACGTGATTGACTGCATCTAGGCATATGCACGCGACGTGGCGTGGCCACCCCGTCACCGGACGGCCCGCCCGGCGGCTACCGCGGACCGGCACGAGATGGGGAGCAACGATGCGAATCAGCGACATACTCCGCGTCAAGGGCAACAAGGTAGTGACCGTGACACCGGGGTCCGACGTGACGCAGCTGGTGACGCTGCTCGCCGAGCACCGGATCGGTGCGGTCGTCGTGTCGTCGGACGGCGCCCGGGTCGAGGGGATCGTCAGCGAGCGCGACGTGGTGCGGGCCCTCGCGGCGCGCGGCGCGGCCGTGCTCAAGGAGCCGGTCACGGCCATCCACACCGCGCAGGTGCGCTCGGTCGCGCCCGACGCCGCCGTCGAGGAGGTCGAGCGCCTGATGACCGAGCGCCGCTTCCGGCACGTGCCGGTGATCGAGGGCGGCGTGCTGCGCGGGGTCGTGAGCATCGGCGACGTGGTCAAGCACCGCATCGACGAGCTGGAGGCCGAGCGGAGCAGCCTCGAGGGCTACATCACCGGCGAGCGGATCTGACCGGCGTACGCTCTCCGGCCTCGACCGCGATCGGCAGGCGGTTCTCGGGCGGGGCCAGCGCGCAGGTGGCGAACTCGGTGTAGGCGCACGGCAGGTTCGTCGCGCGGTTGAAGTCGAGGGTCAGCGTGCCGTCGGGGGCCGGGCGCGGGACCGGCAGGCGGCGGCTCGCCGGGTGCGTCGTCACGCCCGAGGTGGCGTCGGTGAACAGCGTGGTCAGGGTGCCGGGGACGCCACCGGGGAAGACGGTCAGGCTCATCGGCCGTCCGCCGATCGTGAACTCGACCCGGCCCTCGGCCACGTCGTCGTCCGTGAGCCCGTCGATGACCGTGCCGAGGGTGACCGGCCGCGGCGCCTCGTAGGGGACGAAGCGCGCGGGGACCAGCCATCGCTCGTCGGGCGGGAACGTCGGCGTGCCCTCGTACGCAAGCCGGGTTCGATGGCCCGGATGCCGCGGGCGGACGATGACGCCGGACCCCCGCCGGGCTATCTCGGCGATTGCGCCCTCGTCGCCGAACTCCGCGGTGACGCCCTCCTCGTCGACCTTGCCGAGGTCGTGCGTGCCCGGGCCGAGCGGGCGATCGCCCAGAGTCAGCTCCTCGCCCTCGTCCAGCGTGACGGTCACGCCGTCGGGGCCGGCCGACCACGCTCCGGGCACGTCGTCGAAGCGCTCCGGCGTCGCGGCCGGCCAGTGCAGCCCGGTCACCGCGAGGAAGCCGTGCGGCGCGGACCGGCGCCGCTCGTGCTCGGCGTGCCAGACCGCCCACTCTTCCTTGTCCATGCGCCCACCCTATTTGCTAGCGTGTCGGGCAGGTCATGAGTGTCAGCGCGTAGCCCCGGCTTGCTGACCGGCAACCCTTGCGTTCGCGATGGGGTGCCCCGGGTGAGGACCGGGCCGGCGTCGATCGACGCGGGCAAGCGCGGACCCGCCCGGGTCCACGACCCACGCGGAGGCGTTTCCTCATGTCTGTTGCCCTGCACACGTCCGACCTCGAGATCATCGGCGCCGGCTTCGTCCACCTCGACTACGCGGCCACCGCGCCGTGCGTACGCGCCGCCGCCGACGCGGTCAACGCACTGCTGCCCAGCTACGGCAGCGTCCACCGGGGGACCGGGCCGCGGTCGCAGACCTCCACCCTCGAGTACGAGCGCGCCCGCGACGTGATCGCCGACTTCCTCGGATGCCGCCCGGGCGACCAGGTCGTCTTCACCCGCAACACGACCGACGCGCTCAACCTGCTCGCCCGTGCCCTCCCGCCCGGCACGACCACGGTGGTCTTCGACGGCGAGCACCACGCCAACCTGCTGCCCTGGCCGAACGCGCTCCGGCTGCCCGCGCCCTCGTCCCCGGCCGAGGCGGTGACGGCGGCCGACCGCGCGCTGCGTGGCCTGCGCGGCCCGGTGTTGCTGACGGTCACCGGCGCCAGCAACGTCACCGGCGAGGTGTGGCCGGTCCGGGAGCTGGCCGCGGTGGCCCACGCCCACGGCGCCCGGATCGCGGTCGACGCCGCCCAGCTCGCCCCGCACGCGCCGATCTCGCTGGCCGAGCTCGACGCCGACTACGTGGCGCTGTCGGGCCACAAGCTCTACGCGCCGTTCGGGGCCGGGGTGCTGGCCGGGCGGGCCGACTGGCTGGACTTCGCGCCGCCCTACCTGGCCGGTGGCGGCGCGAGCGCGGCGGTGGGCGACCGGGCCGGCGACGTGCGGTGGGCGTCCGGCCCGGCCCGGCACGAGGGCGGCACGCCGAACCTGCTCGGCGCGGTGTCGCTGGCGGCCGTCTGCGCGGCCCTGGCCGAGGCCGATCGGGCCGCGCTGCGCGCGCACGAGCAGGAATTGCTGGCCCAGCTACGCGATGGCTTGCGCCGAGTGCCAGGGCTCGCCGAAGTTTCCCTTTTCGGTACGTCGAGCGAGCGCGTCGGAATCGTCTCGGTGACCCTGCCCGGCCGCGACCCGTCGGCGGTCGCCACCCGGCTGGCCGACGAGCACGGCATCGGCGTGCGCGCGGGGAAGTTCTGCGCGCATCCGCTAGTACGCCGGCTGACCGCCTCGGCCGGGAACGGCGGCTGCGAGGGCGGCCTGCTGCGGGCCAGTTTCGGCCTGGGCACGACCCCCGACGACATTGACGGCCTGCTGGCCGCCCTAGCGGCACTCTGAAGCCATTAGCTGAGCTGCACCTTCACCCCGCCGGAGAAGTATGAGTCGTGCAGCTCCAGGGCGGTCAGCTTCGTGCCGGACGGCACGTCGAAAACCAGGGTCCCCTTCACCGTGTTGCCCGGGTTGATCTGCTCCAGGAACGTCTGCGCGCCCGAGTTCACGTACAACTCGGCGGCGCCGTCGTTCGAGTACTGGACGTTGTTCCCGTCCAGGGCCTTCTGCGCGCCGCCGTCGAACGTGCGCGCCTCGTCGCCGATGTTCTTCACGCTCACCGGGATCAGGCAGAACTCGCCCTAGGCGTCCTTGGTGAGGAACCCGGACCCGACCCTCTTCTTCCCGCACGACACCCCGGTGACGGTGAACTCGAACTTGCCGTCCCGGGCCGGATCGTGCAGGCCGGGCGTCTTCGGCTTCGGTTTCGCCTTGGTGGTCGCCTTCGCCCGCGGCGCCGTGGTGCCCGCGTCTCCGGCCGCGTTCGCCACGTCGCCGGCCAGCGAGTTGTCCGGGTTGTCGTCGCCGAAGTTGCCGATCGCGGCTCCGAACAGGCACAGGCCGATCACCACGGCCGCGATCACGCCGACGATCAGCAGCGGGTTCGACTTCTTCCTCACCGGCGGCGGGGGGGTCCCCGGCGGCGGAGGAGTCCCCGGCGGCGAGGGAGTCCGCGGCGGCTGCCCACCCGGCTGTGGTTGCCCCTGATACGGCGGCGGCGCAGCTGGGTACTGCCGGGGCGGATATTGGTACGGGCCTGGCTGCTGCCGGCCGAGGTTCGGGTTGTAGCTCATGGGGGACTCCGCGCGGGCCGGTCGGTGGGCTGGTGGTGGCGGCTGGACCCCAGCCCGAGACGTCCGGCCGCCTCGCCACTCAACGGCATCGGACGTGCACGCGGAGTCGCCCGGGCAGCCCGCACCCATCGATGATCGGCCCGGGTGGATCCGCCGGACAGTCCCGGATTCCGGCTGGGAAAGCGGCAGCGGGTCCGCGGTCCGGCGGTGACCGATTAGTTTTGGCGGCCGGGCCGGTCTGACCGGGCGACGGGCACGACAACAAGCTGGAGGATCAGAGCCATGCGCAAGCTCATCTACTGGGTGCACACGTCGGTCGACGGGTTCGTGGACGGGCCCAACGGGGAGTTCGACTGGCCGGTCATGGGGCCGGAGCTGTCGGCCTACTCCGACGGGCTCGACCACCGGGTCGACACCCTGCTGTTCGGGCGGCCGGTGTGGCAGATGATGGTCGGGTTCTGGCCGAACGCCGAGTCCATGTCGCAGGACCCGCACGTGCTCGCGTTCGCGCCGTTCTGGCGGGCGACGCCGAAGATCGTGTTCTCCCGGGACTATGCGGGCGACGAGTGGGCCACCCGCGTCATCCGGGGCGACCTCGAGGCCGAGGTCACGGCGCTCAAGGACCAGCCGGGGGCCGACCTGTTGCTGACCGGCGGCGCGGGCCTCGCCGCCACGCTCTCCGAGCTGGGGCTCATCGACGAGTACCACATCGCCGTGCACCCGGTGGTGCTCGGCGGCGGCCGGAAGGTGTTCGGGGAGCCGAAGCAGCGCCTCAACCTGCGGGCCGTGGAGTCGCGCGTGGCCGACGGTCAGGTCGTGGTGACCAGCTACACGGCCGCCTAACTCAGGGCGTGGTCGAGGACGTCGTCGGCCGGTGTGCGGGAGCGCAGCACGTAGCGCTCGGCATAGTCGGCCACCGCGTCGCGCAGGGAGCGGGCGGCGCCCTGACGGGACAGCGCCGCGTAGGCGGCCAGGAAGCAGTCGCGGGCCGCGGCGGCCAGGACCGGGTCGGTCAGCGCGTCGCGGGCCGCACGCTCCCAGAGGCGGGGCTCGGCCGCGAGGTGGTCGGTGGCGGCCGCTGCTTCGGCGGCGGCCTGCGGGTCGTCGAGGAGCGTGGCGATGATGGCGATCGGGACGCGCCAGCCGTCGCCGGGCTGCGCGTCGGCCACGTCGAGCTCGAGGTGACCGCGCGGCGCCACGGGTGGGCGCAGCGAGTCCAGGTGATGAAGCAGCTTCTCCGAGGTGACGGGCTCGCCGTTGCGGAAGCGGTCGCGCGGGCTGCCGCCGTCGCCGGTCGCGGTGCTCATCGCGTACGCAAGCCAGGCCCGAAGGGGATCTCCTGGCGGAACCACCGGATGGTCGCGGCGGGACGCCTGGCGGACGCTGCGCCAACCGGGCGCCGGAGCGTGAGCGAAGGACGCGGCCAGAACCGGCGCGACGGTGTGCGCGAGGCGCCAGCGGCGGCGGAGGCCGAGCACGCCGCCGCCCTCGAGACCCGCCTCGAGACCGACCCGGATGCCGGCCTCGGCGTCGGGCCGGCCCGGCAGTCCCACGAACGAGCGGGCCGCGCGCAGGTCGTCGGTCATGCGGTCGAGACAGACCGCGAGGCCGGGGGAGGGAGGGCCGCTGACCACGGCCAGTCGCGGGCCGCGAGCGGCGAGAAAGCCGTGCCGCAGCGGGCGGCGACCGCTCAGGGAGGCCGGGACGTCGACCGCGGCGCCCACGAAGCCGGGCGGGGCGGGGGCGAACGCGTGGCCGGCGATGAGCTGCTCGGCGGCCTGCTCGGTCAGGGTCGTCACGGTACGCCTCGCGATGGTCCGGGGAGAGGCGAGCATAGCATTCCTATCTGCGCGATAGGAAACAGCTAGAGGCTGAATCTGTCGACCGCCGTGCGCAGGCGCCCGGCCAGGGCCTGCACGTCTCCGGCCGCCCGGGTCGCCTCGCCGGCGGCGTCCCGGCTGGTCGCGGTGCTTCGGGCGACCGACGTGATGCCCTGGGCGATCTCGCTGGCGCCGTCGGCCGCCTCGGTGACGCCGCGGTTCATCTCGGCCGTCGTCGCGCTCTGTTCTTCCACGGCCGACGCGATCGTGGTCTGGTAGTCGCTGATCTGCTCGATGATCTGGCTGATGCCGTCGATCGCGGTGACCGCCTCGCCGGTCTCCTCCTGGATCGACTGGATGCGCTGGGCGATCTCCTCGGTGGCGCGCGCGGTCTCCTGGGCCAGGTCCTTGACCTCGCTCGCGACCACCGCGAAGCCCTTGCCGAGCTCGCCGGCGCGGGCGGCCTCGATCGTCGCGTTCAGGGCCAGCAGGTTGGTCTGGGCGGCGATCGCCTGGATCGTGGTGAGGACCGTGCCGATCTGCGCCGACGACTCGCCGAGGCGGTTGATCGTGGCGCTGGTGTCGCGGGCGGCGGTGACCGCGCCGGCGGCCACTCCGGCGGCGTCGGCGGCGTTGCGGGAGATCTCGGAGATCGAGGCGCCCATCTGCTCGGCGCCGGCGGCGACCGTCTGCACGTTCCCGGAGACGCCGCCGGCCGTGCCGGCCACCAGGTCGGCCTGGGTGTACGCGTTGTTCACGGCCCCGTCGATCTGCCCGCTGACCCGGTACATGGTGTCCGCCGCGGCCGACAACTCGCGGGCGTCGTCGCTGATCTCGAGGATCGTGCCGCGCACGCCCTCGGCGGCGGTGTCCACGGCCGCGATCACGGCCACCGCGAAGGCGAGGAGCATCGCGTCGCGGGCGCTCGCCGCGGAGCTCTGCGCCGACTTCGTGGCCTTCTCGGAGAACGACGTCCATTGCTGCTGCAGCCCGGCGAAGACCGTCTTCTCCCGGTCGGTCATCAGGTCGGTGCGGGTCTCGGTGAGCAGCTTCTTGAGCTGGGCGGCGTCGGCCAGGAACCCGGCGCGGTTGTCCGACTTCGGGTCGACGGCCTTCTGCGGGCTCAGGCGGTAGACGTCCCAGGCGTATGCGATCTGCCAGCCCGAGATGTCGCCGTCGTAGTACTTCTGCTCGTCCACCTGGCGGCGCAGGGTCTGCAGATCGTGCACCTCGGCGGCCGAGTCGGACTGGTGCTGCAGGGCGATCGCCCCGATCGCGACGACCACGCCGAGCAGCACGAGGACCACCGCGAAGCATGCGCCCAGGCGTGCTCCGAGCCGCATACGTCGTACAAATGTCATTGCCACCCCCGATGTCTGCCGACTGCCCGTTCGGCAGGTTCCGGCCGCTGCTGAGCGGGTTGACGGGAGCGCGTGCGGCTGTCACCCTCGTGTCACAATCGAAGATCGCGCCGTATGAACCGCGGCGGGAGAGCCCCCGGCCGTCGCCGGGGCGCCGAAGGAGCAAACCCTCCCCGGGAATCTCTCAGGCCCCGTTACCGCCGCATGGCAGGCGACTCTGGAAAGACGGGACGACGTGGTCCCGCACCAAAGGTGCAAATCACTGCATTCGGTGATGAAGCTCTCGGGTATCCATGACAGAGCGGGGAGGCCACCTCGAGACCGAGGAGTCCCTCCGTGCCGCTCAGCGCGTTCGACCTCTACTCCATCGGGATCGGCCCGTCCTCCTCGCACACCGTGGGGCCGATGCGTGCCGCCCGCCGTTTCGCCTTCGAGGCGCCCAAGGCCGCGCGCGTACGCGTCGAACTGCTCGGCTCGCTCGGCGCGACCGGGCGCGGCCACCACTCCGACGTCGCCGTGCTCCTCGGGCTGGAGGGCGAGGACCCGGCGACCGTCGTCGTCGAGAACATCGCCGGCCGGGTCGCCGCGATCGGCGAGAGCGGCACCGTGCTGCTGGCCGGTGAGCGCCGGGTTCCCGTCGAGGTGGTCCTGGACCGCCGGCGCACGCTGCCGTTCCATCCGAACGGGATGATCTTCACGGCCTGGGCACTTGACGGCACCCCGATCGCCGAGCGGACCTACTACTCGGTGGGCGGCGGCTTCGTGGTGGAGAACGGCGAGGAGCCGGCCGTGGACGTGGCCGTGCTCCCTTATCCCTTCGCCACCGGCGACGACCTGCTCGCGTACGACCGCCCGCTGTCCGAGGTGATGCTGGCCAACGAGCGGGTCTGGCGCAGCGACGCGGACATCCGGGACGGGCTGCTGCGCATCTGGCGGGTGATGCGCGGCTGCGTCGAGCGCGGCCTGTCGGCCGGCGAGGGCGTTCTGCCGGGAGGCCTGGGCGTCAAGCGCCGGGCTCCGGGTCTTTGGCGAGATCTCGTACGCCGGCCGGACGCCGACGATCCGCTGCACGTGATCGACTGGGTGAATCTCTACGCGCTCGCGGTCAACGAGGAGAACGCGGCCGGCGGCCGGGTGGTGACCGCCCCGACCAACGGCGCGGCCGGGATCATCCCCGCGGTGCTGCACTACTACCGCCGGTTCGTGCCGGGCTCGGACGACGACGGCGTGGTGCGGTTCCTGCTCACCGCGGCCGCGGTCGGCATCCTGATCAAGGGAGCGGCGTCGATCTCCGGCGCCGAGGTCGGCTGCCAGGGCGAGGTGGGCTCGGCCGCGGCGATGGCGGCCGCGGGCCTGTGCGAGGTCCTCGGCGGTACGCCGGCGCAGGTCGAGAACGCCGCCGAGATCGCGCTCGAGCACAGTCTCGGGCTGACCTGCGACCCGGTCGGCGGCCTCGTGCAGGTGCCGTGCATCGAGCGGAACGCGATCGCCAGCGTCAAGGCGATCAACGCGGCTCGGCTCGCGCTGCGCGGCGACGGCAGCCACCGGGTCAGCCTCGACACGGCGATCCGGACGATGCGGGAGACCGGCCGCGACATGTCGACCAAGTACAAGGAGACGTCGCAGGGCGGCCTGGCCGTCACGGTCGTCGAATGTTGATTCGCCTGACTTAACTCGTCGCGTCGGTTGCCGATCAGGAGCAACGAACCAATCGGCGGCGAAGTGGGTGCGAGTGAGCGACGACGACAGTCTGCGCCGGGCGGCGGACCTGACCGGTCTCGTCGTCGAGGACGAGCTCGGCCGGGGCGCCTTCACCACGGTGCACCGGGTGCGGCGCGGCGATCAGACGTTCGCGCTCAAGCGCCCCAACGCCGACAGCGCCGGCGACCCCGGGCTGCTCGCCGCGTTCCAGCGCGAGGCCGCGCTGCTCGCCTGCGTCGACGATCCGGGCGTGCCGCGCATCCACGCCGCCGGGCGCTACGACGGCGCGCCCGCGCTGGTCCTCGAATACATCCCGGGCGGCTCGCTGGCCGACCAGCTCGCGCACGGGCCGCTCGCCCCCGCCCGCGTCGTGGAGATCGCCGGCCAGGTCGGCCGGGGACTCGCCGCCGCCCACCGGGTCGGCCTGGTGCACCGGGACGTGAAGCCGGGCAACATCATGATGTCGCCGGGGCGGCCGGCGAAGCTCATCGACTTCGGGCTCGCGCTGCTCGGCGCCGGTCCGGCCGACGACGACCGGGCGGTCGGCACCTTCCTGTACAGCTCGCCCGAGCAGTCCGGCCTGCTCAAGCGGCCGGTCGACGGGCGCTCCGACCTCTACTCCCTCGGCGTCGTGCTGTTCGAGTGCCTCACCGGGCGGCTGCCGTTCGAGGCGTCGGACGTCGGCGAGCTGCTGCGGCTGCACCTGACCGCGCCCGTACCGGATCTGGCCGAGCTGAGCCCGGGGATCGACCCGGTGCTCGCCGCGGCCGTGGCCCGGCTGCTCGCCAAGGACCCGGACGACCGCTATCCGGACGCGGGCGCCCTGCTGGCCGCCTTGCGCGCCGCTCCCGGCGGGGACGCCGCGGCCGAGCCCGCCGCCGGCAGCTGGCCGCTCCGCGGACGCGATGCCGAGCGCGAGGCTCTCGCCGACCGCTGGCGCCGCGCCCGTACCGGCCGGGGCGGGGTTGCCGTTCTTCGTGGGCCGGCCGGCTCGGGGCGCACCCGGCTCGCCGAGGAGGCGGCCGCGCTGGTCACCGACGTGCCGGTGCTGCGGGCGACCGGCGAGGAGGACTCGGCGCTGCCGCTGGCCGCCCTGCGCGCCGCGATCGACGGTCACCTGCAGGCGATCACCCTGCTCGACGGCGTGGTGCGCGTGGGCTCCGAGCAGCACGTGCGCGACGCCGTGGCGGTCGCGGGGCCGGCCCTGGTCGCCCGGCTGAGCTCCCGGCTCGGGGAGCTGATCGGCGAGACCGGCGGCGCCGAGGCCCGCGACGATCACCTCTTCTCGGCCGTCGCGACGTTCCTGGCCGAGCTGGCCAAGGCCCACGGCGGCCTGCTGCTGCTCGGCGACGACGCGCAGTGGCTCGACCCGGGCAGCCGCGAGGTGCTCGGCCGGCTCGTGCCCGACCTGCCCCGCCTGCCGCTGCTCGTGCTGCTCACCGAGCGCGACGGGGCCGGGGTGCCCAACGCGGTGGAGGCCGACCTCGAGCTGACCTGCGAGCCGCTCGACCAGGCGGCGGTCGAGGGGCTGATCGCGTCGCGGCTGCCGGGCGCGGCCGTTCCCGCCGAGCTGACCGGGCACGTGGCCGGACGTACCGACGGGTCGCCGCTCGCCGTCGTCGCCTACCTGCTGCGGCTGCTCGACGCCGGGCTGCTCACGCCGCTGTGGGGTGCCTGGCACTTCGACGCGGCCGGGGCCGACGCGCTGCCCGCCGCCGAGGACGTGCGCACGCTGCTCGCCTCGCGGCTGGGCACGCTCACCCCGGACGACCGGGAATTCCTGGTCACGGCGGCGGTGGTCGGTCCACGGTTCCGCACCGAGACGCTGGTCGCGGCGGGCGGGTCGTCGGAGGACCGGGTCGTGGCCGCGGTCGGCGCCGCCGTCGAGCGCCGGGTCGTGGAGGCGCGGCCGGGTGGCTGGTTCGTGTTCCTGCACCCGCTGCTGCGCGAGTCCCTGCTCGACGGGGTCTCCGAGCAGCGGCTGCGCCGCTTGCATGCCTCGATCGCGGAGGCCTTGGAGGGTTTGCCCGAGCCGTTGCGCGACGCCGATCATGTGTACGCGGTGGCGCGGCACCACCGCCGGGCCGGCGACGCCGTCCCCGGTGCGACGCGCCGGCGCAGTGCGCTGGCCGCCGGGCTGCGCGCGCTCGACGACACCGCGCCGGCCGAGGCGGTCGGCTACCTCGAGGACGCGCTCGACGGCGACCCCGCCCCCACCACCGCGGTGCTGCACCCGCTCGCCCAGGCCTACCTGCGCGCGGCGCGGTTCGCCGAGGCGGGCGCGACAATCGAGCGGGCGCTGGCCACCGAGCAGGAACGGCGGTCCCGGGCGCACCTGCTGATCACCGAGATCGAACTGCACCACACCCTCTGGGACGACGAGAAGGCCCTGGTCGCGACCGCGGCGGCGCTTACCGAGCTGGGCCGTCCGCTGCCGCGCAACGGTCTGGGTGTGATCGCTTCCACGGTCGGCATCGGGCTGGCGGGCGCCGCGGTCCGGCGTACGGGATGGGGATTGGGGAACGCACGCGGCCGGCGGCGGGATGACCTGGCCGCGCTGGCCGCGACCTTGGATGCCGGCGGCTATGCCGCGGGAGTCGGCCTGCGGCTGCGCGAGGCCGGCGTGCTCGCGATGCGGGCGATGTACGCGGTGAACCGGATCGGACCGTGCCCCGAATACGTGCGGGTGTACGCCCTGGTCGGGTACGTCGCGGCGGCGGTCAAGCTGCGCGGGACGGCGGAACGCTGCCTCAACCGCGCGGCCTCGGTCGCCCACGAGCTGGGAGACCCGGGGCTCGTGGCCTATGTGGAGTGGATGCGCGGGTGCGCGTGGCTGTTCGGCGGCATCGACGACGGGAGCACGTGGGAGGAGTCGATCACCCGCGACGCGCGCTGGTTCGGTCCGGCCCAGCTCATCCCGGGATTCGCGACCATCGGGATCCGGCTGCTGCTGCGCGGTTACACCACCGAGAGCCAGGCCGAGTACGAGCGCGGGCTGCGGCGGCTCACCGATGTGTCGCGGATGCACGGAACGTCGTTCGGCATGCTCTCGGTGATGATCCCGGCGATGCAGGGGCGGCCGGGTGAGGCCGCGGCGGCGCTGGCCGACCTGCGTGCCGCGCTCCCGCCGGGCACGGGCACGACGGTGCAGCGGGCGAACATGCTGGTGGCGGCGGCGTGCGCGATGATCGAGCAGGGCGAGTTCGGGGAGCCGTTCGAGGCGATCGTCGCCGAGTTCCGCGGGCTCGGGCTGCGGCTGCGGGACATGATGACGCAGCACAAATGGTTCTACGCGTTCCAGTCGCACGGGCGGATGGCGCAGTTGCGGCTGGCCACGGAGGAGCAGCGGCCGGCCCGGATCGCGGCGGCCCGCGCGGCCGTGGCCGACCTGCGGCGGGTGCGCAAGAGCTCGCCGCTGCTCGACGCCGCGTACCTGATCGGGGAGGCGGCCCTCGCGCAGCTGCTGGGCGAGCCGCGCAAGGCCATCGAGTGGAGCGACAAGGCCGAGCACGTCGCGCGTACGGCGGACGCGCCGCTCGTGCATTTCGAGGTGGCGCGGTTCCGGGCCCGGGCGTTCCGGGCGCTCGGGCTGGTCAACGAGTCGGACCGGCAGGCGCGGATCGCGTTGTCGCTGGCCGGGGTGCACGGCTGGGAGTCGCGGCGGCGACAGGCGCGCACCGAGTTCGGTGCGGAGGAGGGCGCCGCGACCAACCGGCGCACGGTCGTGGAGCGGCGTTCCGACGCACCGCGCAACCGGCGGCTCGAGGCGTTGCAGCAGGTCGGCGCCGCGGCGGCCACGGTGCTTGATCCGCAGGAGCTGGCGCGGGTGGCGCTCGACGAGATGCTGCGCATCCTCGGTGCGGAGAGGGCGCTGTTCTTCCTGCTGGACGAGGCGGGGGAGCCGGTGCAGTTCGCCGGGCGCGGCGCCGACGGGGGTGACCTCGTTTCGACCACCGCTTACGGGGCCACATTGGTGCGGCGGGTCGCGTTCAGCGGCGAGGCGCTCGTCGTGACGGGGACCGAGCAGGGGGCGGCGCTCGGGTCTCGCAGCGCCGTCGTGCATGGGCTGCGGAGCATCATGGTGGCGCCGGTGCAGTTCAAGGGGAACACGCTCGGGGTGGTCTATCTGGACAGCCGGATGGCCCGCGGGATCTTCACCGACGACGATGTCGAGGTGCTGGTCGGGGTCACCAGCCACGTCGCGGTGTCGCTGGAGACGGCTCGGGCGGCGCAGCTGCACCTGGCCGTGCGGGCGGCTCAGCAGCAGCAGGCCTTTGCGGAGATGCTGCGGGCGTCGCTGGCGGAATTGAGCGGGATCCACGATCCGGCTCGGCTGTTGAGCTGCCTGTTCGAAATGTTGGTTGCTCAGTTGAATGCATCGGCTGGTTGTCTGCTTTCCGCTGATGGTTCGATGGTTGTCGAGGTTATTGGTAAGGCCTCTCCATCGGTTTTGGGTGATTCGTTCCCGGTCGCGCTGCCTTCTGTCCTCGGGCCTTCCGTGATCTCCGCCGACGCCGCCTTGTCGGAAATCTACGGAAATAAGCTGCTGATTGTGCCGCTTGATCACCGGGATGGTCGAAGCGGTGTGGTGGTGCTCGGAGCCGACTCGTTCGACGACAGCGCCGTTCAGGTCGCGTCGTCGCTGGCCACGCAGGGCATGAGCGCGTATCTGAACGCGTGCCTGTTCAGCCGGGTGCAGGAGCTGGCCACCACCGACGAGCTCACCGAGCAGCACAACCGGCGCCACTTCTACGCCATCGCCACCGCCCTCGTCTCCTCCGCGGCCCGGGGGTCCCGCGACCTGGCCGCCGTCATGCTCGACATCGACAAGTTCAAGAGCGTCAATGACACGTACGGGCATGGTGTGGGCGACGAGGTCATCCGCGAGGTGGCGGCCCGCGTCCGCGCGAGCATCCGGCATTCGGACGTGCTGGGCCGCTACGGCGGTGAGGAGTTCGCCCTGGTCCTGCCCGACCACGACGGCAGCGCCGTTGAACTGGCCGAACGCATGCGCTCCGCCGTGGCCGACACACCCATCTCGACGGCCGCCGGCCCGCTGCACGTGACGATCAGCGTGGGCCTGACCCAGCTCGACCCGGCCGACGCCACGCTCGACCAGACGCTGGCCCGAGCCGACCACGCCCTGTACCGCGCCAAGGAGAGCGGAAGGAACCGAGTAGTGGTTTGCTGAGGCATATGACGCGCTACCCGATGGTCCTACAGGTAGTCCTGGACGGCACCGACGCCCGGGCGCTCGCCGAGTTCTACCGCAAGATGTTCGGCCTCGACTACCGCCCCGGCGACGAGCCTCCCGCCGCCGGCGACCCCGACGAGCGAGGCCAGGATTGGCTGGTCCTGCAGAATCCGCACGGTGGCCCGCAACTGGCCTTCCAGCAGGTGGACAAACTGACCCCCAGCACCTGGCCCGACGACGAAGTCCCCATGCAGCTGCACCTGGACACGACGGTGGATTCCTTCGCCGAGCTCGACGCGCAGCACGAACGCGCGCTGTCGCTGGGCGCCCGCATGATCTACGACCGCAGCGCCGACCCGGAGGAGCCCCTGCGGGTCTACGCCGACCCCGCCGGCCACCCGTTCTGCATCTTCGTGGACTGACCTTCGACCCGGTCCCGGGTCCGGCGGCGTCCTGGGCCCCCGTACTTCGAAGATGACCGGTCGCCTCCGCAGCGGTCATCGGTCCCAGGTCGCCGTCCCGTCAGGACCGCCGCTCGCGGCCCAGCGCCAGAACGACGTCATCAGCCGCGCTGTCCCCGCGCGCTCCTCGATCGGACGTGGCACCTCAGCCTTGTCGGAGGCTCATCCGGAATCAACCGGCCGAATCGGTGATAAGTGCGATCAACGGGCAGGGGCCATCGAGCCGGAAACAATGTGGGGAATCGGAAATGGTTAGAATTCGCGGCGGCCGAGGAAAGGGAGGATGGGCGAAATGATCCTTACCAAGGAACGAGATCCGCGACTGATCACCGTGCGTCGTGGTGGGTCGCTGACGGATGAGGACCATCGGCTTCTCGCGTTGTGGGCGGCGGAATGCACGCTGCATGTCCTGCCCTTCTTCGAGCGCGAGCGGCCCGGCGACGACCGGCCGCGTCAAGCGTTGGAGCTGATGTACGGGTGGGTGCGGGGCGAGGTCAAGATGTCCGAGTCGCGGAATGCCGCCTTCGTGGCGAACGCGGCGGCCCGGGAGGTGACCGGGGCGGCGCGGGAGGCGGCTCACGCGGCGGGGCAGGCCGCGGCGGTGCCGCACGTCGCTGCGCATGAGCTGGGGGCGGCCGCCTATGGGATCAGGGCCGCGCGGGCGGCCGCCGGCCCGGACGAGCGGGACGCGGCGGGGCGAACGGAGCGGGACTGGCAGCGGGCGCAGCTGCCCGACGCGATCCGGGGGCTGGTGCTGGACGATCAGCGGATCCGGAACGAGGCGTGCTGGCGCCTGTTCGAGGGCTGACTCAGCTTCCGACGAGCTTTTCCAGCTCGGGGACCACGGTCGCGGGGGCCGGCATGGCGGCGATCTCGAGGGCCACCTCCCGTGCCGCCGCGCGAAGGCCGGAATCGGTCAGAAGCCGGGTGAGGTCGGCGGCGGTGATGGCCTTGGCCTCCACGGCGAGGCCGGCGCCGCGCGCCGCCAGCAGCGTTGCGTTGTGACGGCGGTCGCCGGCACCGGGGGTGACCAGCTGAGGAATTCCGGCGGCCAGGCCGCCGAGCACGCTGCCGGCGCCGGCATGGTGGACAAAGGCCGCGGCGTGCACCAGAACCTCATCAAGCGGTACGCGGTCGACCGCCCGCACGTTCGGCGGAAGGCCGCGGGTCGTCGCGGGCCGGACCAGCACGAACTCGGCGTCGACCGCGGCCGCCGCGGCGACGACGGCCGGACCGGGGTCGCCGTCGTTCGGGCCGTTCAGGGTGCTGCGGCTGACCAGGACGCGAGGGCGGTCGCCCGGCTCGAGCAGCCAGTCGGGAACCGAGCCGCCACCCGAGAATGGCACCGGTCGCATCGGGATCGGGCTCGCCGGAGTGGGCGAGCTTTCCGCAAGATGCAGCGGCGCACGCGACGGACGGTGCGGCGCCGAAGGCGAACCGAGAGGGGACGGCACAGCGGCGCCGCGCAGGCTGGGCGGAAGGACTGTGATGGTCAGCTCGGGGTTGGGAATGTCGAGCTTGGCCAGGGCGGAGCTGGTGGTCACGGCCCGGAAGAGGTCGGTCGCGGGCCACAACGTGTTTTCCTGCAGCACGGTCGGGATCGACAACCGCGCGGCCACGATCGCGCCGGCCTCGCCCAGCGACTCGAAGACGATCAGGTCGGGGCGCTCCCGCTCGACCACCTCGTGCAGCGGGTCGACCAGCGCGAGGTTGGCGCGGCCGAAGAGCTCGCCGACCATGGCGAGCCCGGCCTCACCGCGCAGCTCGGCCCGGGCGATGCCGGGATGGCGCAGCGCCACCCGGATCGCGGTGCGCGGCAGGCTGAAACCGGCGCCGATGTCGGCGGTGCGCAGGCCCCGCACGTCGGCCGGGAAACCGCCGCTGGCCAGCAGAACCTCGTGCCCGGCGTCGCGGCAGGCCGCGGCCAGCGGGACCAGCGGCAGCAGGTGGCCTTGGAGCGGGGCGGCGACGAACACGATGCGCATGATCGTGGTTTATCACCCTCCGACTGAGGCTCTGCTGAGGCCGGATCCGCGCAACCCCGTGCTCAAGATCTGACAGCGGAGTGTGCCGAGGAGCGCGGTGCGGGAAAGGCGGGCCGGGCCAGCGACGTCGGCGAATGGCAGAAACGGTGCACGCTGCGCAGGCGCCGGATCGCACACAGTCCGGAATGAGAACGGCGGGGGATTTGGTGCCCGCGGACGTTCCGCCCCATTCGGGCAATCCCCGGTTCGGTGTCGAAAAGTTGACCAGTAACGATTCAGATACGGGTCAGCGAATCGTCGGCGCACCCGATACGGTCTCGTGTTCTGAGCCCAGAGTCCAGGATTGGAATTGCATAGTGTCCATCAACGAGCAGCTCCCGCCGCCGCCCGGTCAGCAGTACTACCAGCAGGCGCCGCCGCCCCCGCCGCAGCGGACGAGCGGCCTGGCCATCGCCGGGTTCATCCTCGCCATCGTGGTCGCGCCGATCGGCTTCGTCCTCAGCCTCATCGCGGTCTTCAAGACCGGTGCCGGCAAGGCCAAGGGCAAGGGCCTGGCGATCGCGGGCATCATCATCTCGCTGGTGATCATGGCTGGCACCACGGTCCTGATCATCGCCGCGGCCAACTCGACCGTGGCCGACCCGGGCTGCATCGACGGGAAGAACGCGATCATCAACAACTCCGCGACCATCAACGAGCAGACGCTGCAGAAGACCGTCGACGAGCTCAACGCGGCGGCCGCGAAGGCCAAGCACGACGACGTCAAGGCGGCGGTCCAGGCCGTGGCCGACGACTACAAGCAGATGCTGACCGCCGTGAAGACCGGCCAGGTGCCGCCGAACCTGCTCGACAAGGTCAGCGCCGACGGCGCGAAGCTCGACTCGCTCTGCACCATCGGGGGCTGAGAGCACTGAAAGCGCTTGACGCCCGACGCAACTGAACGGCGGGAAGCGGCTGACGCACGAAACGGTGGTGGCGCCGGCGAACGCCGGCGCTACCACCAGACCATCCGAACCTCAGAGCGATGCGAAGAACGCGCGCACGTCGTCGGCGTACAACTTGGGTTGCTCGGCGGAGAGGAAGTTGCCGCCGGCCGGAAGCTCCGTCCAATGCGCGACCGGAGTCTCGCGCTCCGCGAAGCGGCGGACCGTGATGTCGGTGACCCCGAGCGCGACGCCCAGCGGAACCGCCGACTTCTCCTTCGGCGCCCACGCCGACGGGTCGTGCGCGGCCTCCCAGTAGAGGTTGGCCGACGAGCCCGCGGTGGCGGTGAACCAGTACAGGCTCACGTTGATGAGCAGCAGCTCGCGGTCGAACTCCGCTTTCGGGTCGGTCCACTCCACGAACTTCTCGGCGATCCAGGCGAGCTGGCCGGCCGGGGAGTCGGTGAGACCGAACGAGAGCGTCTGCGGCCGGGTCGACTGGATCGCGTTGAACCCCATCTTGTCGTCGCGGAACTCCTGCAGGCGGCGCAGCCTGTCCTGCTCGGCGTCGGTGAGCCCGTCGAAGTCGGACTGGTCGCCCGACGGGAACGTGATGTGCCCGTTCACGTGGACGCCGACCACACTCGACGGGCGCTGGCGGCCCATCTCGACCGCGATGCCCGCGCCGCCGCCGGTGCCCTGCACGCCGTAGCGGTCGTAGCCGAGCTCGGCCATCAGCGAGTTGAGCGCGGTGGCGCTGCGGGCGGTGGTCCAGCCGGCCGAGGTCAGCGGGCCCGAGAAGGCGACGCCCGGGTTGCTCACCAGCACGAGGTGGAAGTCGTCGCGGAGGGCCGCCACGACCGGCAGGTAGAGCGCGAACGAGCCCGGCCAGTCGTGGCTGATCAGCAGCGGGAGCGCGTCGGGGTTGGTCGAGCGGACGTGCGCGAAGTGCAGCGTCTGCCCGTCGATCTCGGTGAGGAACTGGGGCAGCTCGTTGAGCCGGGCCTCGGCGGCGCGCCAGTCGAACGACTTCTCCCAGTACGTCGCGAGGTCGCGCAGGTAGGAGACCGGGACCCCACGCCGCCAGCCCTGATCGGGGATCTCGGCGCCCCAGCGGGTGCGGGACAGGCGGAAGCGGAGGTCGTCGACGTCGGCCTGCGGGATGTCGATGCGGAACTCGCGGATCATCGTCCTGCTCCTTCGAGGGTTAGAACGGAATGCTTCGTTCCGTTCTAGAGTAGCAGAGCGGAACGATCCGTTCCACTGTTATTCTGGGCGGCATGACGAGTACGGCGGGACGCGCGCGCCAGGCCGCGCGCAACGACGAGTCGATCCTGGCGGCGGCGCGCGAGGTGTTCCTCGAGGACAGCCGGGCGCCCATCGCCGCGGTGGCCGAGCGCGCGGGCGTCGGCATCAGCGCGCTCTACCGGCGCTACGCCGGCAAGGAGGACCTGCTGCGCACCCTCTGCCATGACGGCCTGCGGCTGTTCATCGCCGAGGCCGAGAGCGCCCAGCGCCACCCCGACGACTGGACGGCCTTCGAGACCTTCATCCGCGGTGTCGTCGACGCCGACGTCCACTCGCTCACCGTCCACCTGGCCGGCACGTTCACGCCGACCGAGGAGATGAGGGCCGACGCCGTCCGGGCCAACGAGCTGGCCCTCGTCCTCTTCGAGCGGGTGCAACCGATGCTGCGCCGCGGCGCCGTTTTCGCCGACATCACCATGCTGCTGGAGATGAGCGCGGCCGTCCGCGTCCCCGACCCCGAGCGCACCCGCCAGCTACGCGTCCGCTACGTCGACGTCCTTCTCGACGGCCTGCGCACCGGCGCCGAGCTCCCCGGCCCCGCCCCCACCGTCCAGGAGCTGAGCTGGCGGTGGAGCCAGTAGCGTCAGGGCAGGTCGCGGCGGGGGTGGAGGGTGGCCCAGACCATCTTCCCGTCGTCGGTCGGCATCGAGCCCCAGCGCGTCGCCGACGCCTCGACCAGCCGTAGCCCGTGACCGCGGTCGGGATAGAGCGGCCGATCGGGCACGCGCACGCTCGACGGCGGCCGGGGCGGTGGGAGCAGCAGCGGCATCCGGGGATCGTGGTCGTAGACGGCCACGCGCACGCCGCGGACACGCCGGGCCACGGTCGCGATCATCGGGGTCCGAGCGTGCTGCGCCGCGTTGCCCACCAGCTCGGAGATGACCAGCCGCCCGCCGCTCACCAGGGCCGGCATCCGCCAGGCGGTGCAGGCGTCGGTGACCAGCAGGCGGGCCAGCGAGCACGATTCGAGCCGGGGCGGGAGGGCCAGCCGGACCTCGTCGGTCAACTGCGGCTGCCGGCGCACGGCCGCGCGGGCCTCGGCCACGCTGTCATAGACCGGCACGAGGCGGGCGTCGCCGCGCCCGCGCAGCCGGTCGCCCAGGGCGGTGCCGCCCGGCACGCAGACCGCGACCTCGATGGCCGGGTCCATAGCCTGGCCGACCCGCCGGGCGTTGATCCAGGCGGGCGCGCTGGCCGCCTGCGGATCGGCCATCGCCGACAGATCCAGGACGAGCGCGGACGGGTGCTCGGCCATCGCCTCGCGCAGCCCGCCGTGCACGCGCATGCCCAGTTGCCGGCTCCACGGGCCGGTCGCGGCCAGGACGGCGACGTCGTCGGCGACATCGGCCACGACGCTGATCGTTCCAGCGTCATCGGCGCCGCGCCGATCAGAGGAAGGAAAGGGTGGCATAACAGGTCAACGAAGTCCGGCCGAGTGGGCGACGGCTTGCGGGTGATTTGGCACCGGAGTCACCCGTCCGTGTGACCCGCCTGCACGGGAATGGTGTGGGAGTACGCGGCCGCGCTGACGCCCGCGTCGACCTTGCCCTGGCGATGGCGGCCCAGCAGGACCGCCAGCAGCACGGCGCCCAGGGCCATCAGGGCCATCAGGATCGACGCCCGGGACAGGCCGGCGGCCAGCGCCTCGGCGTCGGTGGCACCGGACGCCTTGTGGTTGGCGATGGCCGTCGCGTAGACGGTGGCGGTGGCGGCCGTGGCGAGCGAACCGCCCACGTACCGGGCCATGTTGGAGATTCCGGAGGCCTGGCCGACCTCGGCGGGCTCGACCGACGAGGTGGAGGCCGACGACGCCGGGCCGTTGGCCAGGGCCAGGCCGATCGCCATCACGACCAGGGGAATCACGAAGTAGCCGTACGTCCAGTCGGCCTTGGCGAAGCCCAGCGAGGCGAAGGCGATGCCGGACAGCAGGAAGCCGAGGACGACGGCCTGGCGGGGGCCGATCTTCATGGCCACCGGGGTGATCAGCGGGGTCACGGCGATCATCACGGCCACCGCGGGCAGCGTCGCGAGACCGGCCTCGAGGGCGCTGTACGCGAAGCCGGCCGGGTCCTGGAAGTACAGGCTCAGCACGTACATGAGGCCGTTGATGGTGCCGGCCACGACGAGGATCGCGATGGTGGAACCGACCAGCACGCGGTTGCGGAAGAGGGCCAGGTCGACCAGCGGGGCGCTCACCCTCTTCTCGGCGAGGACGAAGCCCACGACGCCGAGCGCCGCGATCACGAAGCAGCCGAGCGTGGCGGCCGAGGCCCAGCCCCAGTCGCCGCCCTCGCTCAGGGCCAGGACCAGCGGGACGAGGATGACCGCGATGAGCACCGTGCCGGCCCAGTCGATCGAGCGCGACCGGTTCGGGTCACGGGACTCCTTGACCATGAACAGGGTGACCGGGATGCACGCGGCCGCGATCACCGCGTCGATCCAGAACAGGCCCTGCCAGCCGGTGGCGCCGACCAGGACGCCGCCGACCAGGGGACCGGCTGCGCCGCCGGCCGCGGAGGCCGCGCCCCACAGGGTGATCGCCTTCATCTGGGCGGGGCCGGAGGAGTCGACGGACAGCAGGCTCATGCCGCAGGCCAGGATCGTCGAGCCGGCCGCGCCCTGGATCATCCGGCCGGCGATCACGCCGCCGCCGGAGGTGGAGAGCGCGATCAGCACACACGAGACGACGAATAGCAGCAGTCCGCCGAGGAAGATCTTCCGCCGGCCGAAGACGTCGCCGAGGGCGCCGGAGGTCACGATGACCGCCGCGCCGACCAGCATGTAGCCGGTCACCGCCCACTGCAGAGTGGAGACCGGCGTGCCGGTGTCCTCGCTGATCGCCGGCAACAGGATCGTGACCGCCGACGTGTTGGCGTTCACCACCAAGGTCGACACACAGGCGGCGAGCAGCACCCCGAGCCCGGCTACCTTGCCCGCGGTGGCCTTCGCGTCCACGTCAGCCATATCTGCCTCCCGCTTCAGACGTACGCACGATGGTCAGTCTCGGCAGCGACGGGCAAAGGGCGCATCGCCCCGCGCGGATGAGCCCGGGAAAGGCCATCCGTCGCGAATGATGACCATCCAGGACGCCGCCCAGAGACTGATTCGCGTGACTGATGCTGCCGCCGCAGCGGCGACGACCGGACGCCGTGGCCTGTCGCTGGCCGCCATCTGCACGGCGGCCGGCCTGGTCTGGCTGGCCTTCGCCGACCTGGGAGTCGCGATCCCGACCATGGCGTCGGAGCTGCACGCCGACCTGGGAGCGCTGCAGTGGGCGAACAACGCGTTCAGCCTCGTCACCGGCGCGCTGGTGATCGCGGCCGGGAAGTTCGGCGACATCTTCGGCCGGCGCCGCATGCTCGGCCTCGGCATCGTGCTGTTCTCGGCGTTCTCGATCGTGGCCGCGCTCGCCCCGAACGTCGGGCTGCTGATCACCGGCCGCGCGCTGATGGGCATCGGCGCCGCGCTGATCCTCCCGGCCACGCTCGCGCTGATCCCGGCCGAGTTCAGCGCCCCGGCCGAGCTCACCGCGTTCGGCGTCTGGCAGGCCGTGGCCTGGGGCGGGCAGGCGGTCGGGCCGGCCATCGGCGGCGTGCTGACCAGCGGGCTCGGCTGGCCGTGGCTGTTCTGGATCAACGTGCCGCTCGGCGCCGCCACGTACTTCGTGCTGCGCGCGACCACGCCCGAGTCTCGCGACGAGCAGGCGTCACGCCGCATCGACTGGCTGGGCTCGGCCACGATCGGGCTGGCGATCTTCGCCTTGCTGTTCGCGCTCACCGACGGTCCCGCCGTCGGCTGGGGCGACCCGCTGGTCGTCGGGTTGCTGGTGGCGTTCGTCGTGCTGGTGCTCGCCTGGTACGCGATCGAGCGCCGCGTGGCCGACCCACTGGTCAAGCTCGAGCTGTTCAAGCTGCGCGCCTACGACGGCGCCTTGACCGCGAACCTCGTGATGAACCTGGCCTTCGGCGGCCTCAGCTACCTGCTGGTGCTCTGGCTGCAGAACGTGCGCGGGTACGGCGCCGTCGAGGCCGGCCTGCTGATGCTGCCGTCCACATTGGGCATCTTCCTGTTCATCCCGCAGGGCTCGAGGCTCGAGTCCCGGCGCGGCGGGCGGATGCCCGTACTCCTGGGGCTGCTGGTTCTCGCCGCGGGGCTCGCCGTGCTCGGCTTCCTCTCGGCCGACTCCACGCTCTGGCTGCTGGCCGCCGGCCTGCTGGTGATCGGCGTCGGCCTCGGCGTGCTGTCCACGCCGATCTCCGACACCGCCGTCGGCGGCGTGCCGTTCGATCTGGCCGGGGCGGCGGCCGGCGTGTTCAAGATGTCCAGCATGGTCGGCGGCGCGCTCGGCGTGGCCGTGCTCTCGGCGCTGACCCGCGGCTTCTCGGCGGGCGCGTCCGAGGACGCGCTGAAGGGCGCCGGCCTCTCCGCCGCCGACATCGAGACGGCCAGGAACGCGCTGGTGGGCTCGGCGTCGTTCAAGGACGCCATCGCCTCGCTGCCGGCCGGGCTCGGCAAGTCGGTGACCACCGCGGTCGAGATCGGGTTCAGCGACGGCATCGCCGACGCGCTGCTGGTCACGGCCGGGATCGTCGTGGTCGCGCTGATCATCGTCCAACTGCTGTGGCCCGGCCGCGAAGCGCTTGGCACAACCGCGAAGAAGCCGTAGGGAAGGAGACGCTGTGGTCGACGACGAGGTGATCCGCGGCCGGATCAAGACACTGATGCCGAAGGCGCGCGACGACCTGGCCGCCATGGTGGCGTACAAGTCCGTCCACGACGCCGCCCAGTTCCCGCCGAGCGAGTGCGAGGGCATGGTCGACTGGCTGCTCGGCACGTTCCGCGAGCTCGGCTTCGCCGACGTCCGGGCGTACGAGACACCGGACGGCAGCAAGGCGGTCTGCGGGGAGCGCAAGGGTCCCGAGGGCGCGCCCACCGTCCTGCTCTACTTCCACCACGACGTGCAGCCGCCGCTCGACGACTCCGCCTGGAACACGCCGGTCTGGGAGCTCACCGAGGTCGACGGCCGCTGGTACGGCCGCGGCGCCGCCGACTGCAAGGGCAACATCGTCACCCACCTGACCGCGCTGCGGGCGCTCGGTGACGACCTGCCGGTCACCGTGAAGATCGTCGGGGAGGGCTCGGAGGAGCAGGGGACCGGCGGGCTCGAGGCGTTCGTGCCCACCCACGCCGACCTGCTGCGTGCCGACGCGATCCTGGTCTGCGACGCCGGCAACTTCGCGGTCGGGGTCCCCGCGGTCACCAGCACCCTGCGCGGCCTCGCGAACGTCGTGGTCAGCGTCGACACGATGGCCGGCCCGATGCACTCCGGCATGTTCGGCGGCGCCGCACCGGACGCGCTCGCCGCCCTCATCCACATGCTCTCGACGCTGCGCGACGAGCAGGGCAACACGACCGTCCACGGGCTCGACGCGACGCAGACCTGGCCCGGCGCCGACTACCCGCCCGACCAGTTCCGCGAGGACGCGAGCGTGCTGGCCGGGGTGCACCTGCTCGGCAACGGCCGGGTGGCCGACATGGTCTGGGCCCGGCCCGCGGTGACCGTGCTCGGCATCGACGTCCCGCCCGTCGTCGGCTCGTCGGCCGCCATCCAGCCGCACGCCCGCGCCCGGATCAACCTGCGCGTGCCGCCCGGCATGAACGCCAGGCGGGCACAGGACGCGCTGATCGCCCACCTCGCCCAGGCCGCGCCGTGGGGCGCCAAGGTCAGCATCGAGCGCGAGGCCGACGGCGAGCCGTTCTCCGGCTCGACCAGCGGAGCCGCCTACGACACCCTGACCGATGCCATGCAGCAGGCGTACGCCCGGAAGGCCCTCGTCGAGGGGCAGGGCGGGTCGATCCCGCTGTGCAACGTCTTCCAGGACACCTTCCCCGACGCCGAGATCATGCTGATCGGGGTGGAGGAGCCGCGCTGCCTCATCCACGCGCCGAACGAGAGCGTCGACCCGTCCGAGATCGAACACATGGCGCTGGTGGAGGCGCTGTTCCTGCGGAACTATGCAAGAAACCGGCGCTGAGCACACCGGCGTCGCCTCGAGCCCCGACGAGCGATCCCTGCTGCGGTTCCTGCTGTTTCTCGGCAGCGGAATGACCGCGGCGGGGGAGGCGGTCAACGAGATCCAGGATCACCTGATGGAGGTGGCCGCGGCCTACGGCGCCCCGAGCGCGCGGGTCGCGGTGCTCCCGACGTACCTGGAAATCGCTCTTGAACCGGGACGCGCGGCAACGCTGGAACCCACCCGCCAGCTCCGCGGCGCTCTTCGCCTGGACCAGACCGCCGCGCTGTACAAGCTGCTGCGCGAGGCGAAGACCGGCAAGCTGCCGCCCGAGGAGGGCAGCAAGCGGGTGCTCGAGATCGTCGAGATGCGCCCACGGTTCGGCCGGCTGGTGACCATCGCCGGGCACGCCGTGCTGACCGCGGGCATCTGCCTGGTGCTCCAGCCGACCTGGGGAGATCTGGTTCTCGCGGCGCTGTTCGGGCTGCTGGTGGGCGGGCTCAAACTGGTCGGTGGCAAGTGGCCGAGCCTCCAGCTGATCATGCCGGTGCTGGTGGCCTTCATCGTGGCCACGACGACGTTCCTGCTGGCCGGGCCGGGCTGGGCGGACGCCGACCTGCGCGCCATGATCGCGCCGCTGGTCACCTTCCTGCCCGGCGCGGCCCTGACCATGTCGGTGGTCGAGCTCTCCGCCGGCGAGATGATCACCGGGGCGAGCCGGCTGGTGTCCGGGACGCTGCAGCTGCTGCTGCTCGCCTTCGGCATCACCGCGGCGACGCAGGTGGTGAACCTGCCCGCCGCCGACCAGCTGATCGACAGCCCGCAGAACCTGATCGGCTGGTGGGCGCCGTGGCTGGGCGTGCTCGTGGTCGGCGTCGGCACGTACCTCTACTACTCGGCGCCGCATCGCTCGCTGCCGTGGCTGCTGGTCGTGCTGGCCGCCGCGTGGATCGGCCAATTCGTCGGCAATCAGATCTTCGGCGGCTATCTGAGTGGATTCTTCGGGGCCCTCGCGATGACCCCGGTCGCCTATTTCGTCGAGCGGCGGCCGTCCGGCCCACCGGCACTGGTGTCATTTCTCCCGGCATTCTGGCTTTTGGTGCCGGGCGCCCTGGGGCTGATCGGCGTCACCGAATACGTCGACAAAGACGCCCTGGCCGCGGCCACGGACCTTTTCGGCACGGTGTGGTCGATGATCGCGATCGCTCTCGGCGTGCTCTGTGGTTACCCGCTGTATCGGTCGCTGGCGCGGACGCTCGGCTGGATCCGGCCGATCCTGGGCCCGCTGGCATGATCGGAACGGTGGAGATCCGACTGCGCCCGCTGGAGTTCGAGGACTGGCCGGCGGTGCACGAGTGGGCGCGGCTGATCGACTCCTGCCGCTACCAGGCGTGGGGTCCGAACACCGAGGCCGAGACCCAGGCGTACGTCCGGGAGGCCGCGCGGCTGTGGCACCAGAAGCCGCAGACGAGCTTCCCGCACGCGGTGATCGCCGACGGCGAGGTGACCGGGGTCGGCGACCTCCACCTGCGCGGCGGCGAGCAGGGCGAGATCGGGTACGGGATCCACCCGCGCGCGTGGGGCCGGGGCCTGGCCACGGCCGTCGCGCGGGAGCTGCTGCGGATCGCGTTCGAGGAGCACGGGCTGCACCGCGTCTACGCCACCTGCGACCCGCGCAACGTCGCCTCCGCGCGGGTCCTCGTCAAGATCGGCATGAGCCACGAGGGCCGGATGCGCGAAAACGTCCTGATCCGCGACGGCTGGCGCGACTCCGACCTCTACGCGATCCTCGCCCACGAGTGGTCGCCCACCACCACGCCGGGCGGGTAGCTCACAGCCGGGGCGGGTCGATTTCCGCGTACGGGTGGCGGAGGGTCAGCTCCGGCTCGCTGAGAGCCCGGGTCATCCGATCGGCGTACCGCTGCGCGATCGTGATGCTGTCGAGGGCGATGATCCGTCGTCCGCCCGGCGTGATCGTCCCGCCGGGGCGTAGCCGCTCCCGTATGTCCCGCATCGCGGCCAGATGGTCGTCCAGCAGGTTCAGCACGAACGCCGACAGGTCGGCCTCGGCAACAGGTTCGGCTTCGATCGTCATGATCGCGACTCCCGGTCAGGTGCTTGGTACCGCGCCATTCTCGCGACTGCCGAGCGGCGTTCTTCCCATCTTCGTGCAAGACTCCCCGGTAAGGAGGACGACTCAGTTTTCCCGTGGAATGAAAGGACACACCTCCTTCCCGGAGGATGATTCGCGTCGTAGGGTGGGCCGGCGGCTTAACGCACGGGTAACGAAGGGTGATCCGATGGGCGCCTCTGTACTGGAAGTGCGGACGAGCGCCGACGGGAGCGTGGTGATCGCTCCGCACGGCATCGTCGGCCTGGACAAGGCGGTCGAGCTTCGGCAGGTTCTTGTGCACACGGTTCGCCGCGTGCGGCCGTTGCGGCTGATCCTCGATCTGAGCGATGTCCCGGAGCTGGACCCGATCAATGTCGGCTCGGTGGCGGCCGCATGCGACCTCGGTGATGATCTTCAGGTGGCTGTGTTCGTGCACAACCCGTTGCCGCTGCTGGCCGAGCAGCTCACCGCGGCCGGAGTCCCGCACCAGAGACTTCGCAATTCCATGTCCTGATTCTGAACGGTGAATGGCCACCGGGTTAACGCCCGGGAATGGGATCTCCCGCCGATTCCGCAATTGCTCGCGTGCATTACCGTGACGTCGTGCCCGCCGTTATCGAGGCCACGCGAACAATGGCTCGCCGGGCTGTCCGGCCCGAGACCCCCGCCCGACTGCGCCTCTGGGTCGCCGTCACGATTCTCACCGCCACCCTGCTGCTCGCCGGCCTGAGTCTGCTGATGGCCCGCGTCCAGGACCAGGTGCGGATCATCGGGGACGAGGCAGCGCCGCAGGCCGCCACCGCCGCCGACCTCTACTTCGCGCTCAGCGACATGGATGCCCAGGTCGCCCGCATGGTGCTCACCGCCGGGGACGACGCGCTGGCCGGCAGCCAGATCGACGCCCTCGGCACGTACCAGGAGCGCAGCCGTCAGGTCGACGCCGACCTGCAGAAATCGCTGACAACCTCGACGACCGAGGCCGACCGGGCCGCGGTCCTGACGCTGCTCGATCACCTCGCCGTCTATCGCGAGCGGGTCTGGCAGACGCTCACCGCCGGCGATGCCGCCCCCGGCTACTACACGCAGGCGACCAACACGCTGCATCTCGACCTTCTCCCGGCCGCGCAGGCCCTGCGCGACGCGAGCGAGCAACGGCTCTCCGACGCGTACGCGGGAAAGAGAGTGACCCAGGTCCTGGCCGTCACCGTCGCGATCGTGCTCGGCGGCGCCCTGCTGGTGCTGTTGATCGCGTTGCAGGTGTGGCTGGCCCGGCGCTTCCGGCGGGTCCTCAACCCGGCGCTGCTCGGGGCGACGGTGCTGACGGTCGGGCTGGTCCTCCCGGCGATCGCGGTGCTGGTGCTGCAGGGGCAGCGGCTGGGGGAGGCGCGCGACGACAGCCTCACGCCGTTCCTGCGGCTGTCGCAGGCGCGTGCGGTCAGCTACGACGCGGCCGCCGACACCAGCCGGTACCTGATCAGCTCGCGGCTGGCCTACTACGACGACGACTTCAAGAAGAAGTCTGCCTGCTTGTCCGGAACTGATTGCGAGACGGCACTGCCGGTCGTGGCCGGTGGGCCCGACGTGAGCCCGTTCGAGTCCGATCAGGTGGTCAGCCGGTGGCAGGCCTACGCCCGTGATCACCAGAAGATCGTCGCGCTCGCGGCGGCCGGGAAGAACGACGAGGCGATCGGCGCGCTGACCGGAATCAAGCGGGGCGACGCGGCCTTCGACTTCACCTACTACGACGCCGCGGTCGGGGAGATCGCCGCGGCCCGGAAGGCGGATTTCGATCGGGCGATGGACGACGTGTCGACGCTGATGACCGGGTGGGCGGTCATCCCGCTGGTCGCGATGGGGCTGGTGATCGTGCTGGTGCCGGTGGCGGTGCGCAAGCGGTTCGCGGAGTACCGATGAGCCGGGGTGAGGGAGTCGTGAAGCTTCGGGTGGCCGGGGTGGCGCTGCTGCTGGCGGCGGGTGCGGGCGCCTGTGACGCCGCGCCGTCCGTGACGAGCGAGCCGATCTCGTGCGACAAGGGCTCGGTGGCGGGGCAGGGGTCGTCGGCCCAGGCCAACGCCGTCAGCGCGTGGATCAAGGACTACCAGGTGAGCTGCGCGGACGCGACCGTCGCCTACTCGAGCATCGGGTCGGGGGCGGGGATCGCGGCGTTCGCGGCGGGGACCGGGGATTTCGCCGGAAGCGACTCGCCGGTGTCCGCTGCCGATCAGCCTAAGGTCGCGGCGCGGTGCAAGGGGGCCGCGGTGCACCTGCCGATGGTGGTGGGGCCGATCGCGCTGGCCTACAACGTCGCCGGGGTCGACACGCTGCGGCTGGCGCCGGACACGATCGCGCAGATCTTCAGTGGACGGATCACGGTCTGGAACGATGCCGCGGTGCGCCGGGACAATCCGGGGGTTTCGCTGCCGGCCACGCCGATCCGGACGGTCCACCGCGCCGACAATTCCGGCACCACCGACAACTTCGCGAAATTTCTGGCGACGACCGCCGCGGGCGATTGGTCGTATGGATCGGGCAGCGCCTGGAAGGCCCCCGGCGGCGTCGCCGCCAAGGGCAGCAACCGGGTCGTGTCCACCATCGAACAGTCCGACGGCGCGATCGGGTACGTCGAGGCGTCCTACGCGCGCTTCCACAACCTGCCGACCGCGAGCGTCGGCACCGGCAACGGCACCTTCACCCCGCTGACCGACGAGGCCGCCGGCCGCATGATCTCCAGCGCCCGCGTCACCGGCACCGGCGGCGACCTCCAGCTGGCGATCGACTACAAGGCGGCGTCCGGGGATGCCTACCCCATCGTCCTGGTGACCTACGAGATCGTCTGCAAGAGTGGCGCGCCGTCGTTGGTCAAGAGCTTCCTGACGTACGCCTCGAGCCCCGCGGGTCAGGAGGCGGCAAGCCGGCTCGGCTACGCGCCACTGCCGGAGTCGCTCCGGGCCAAGGTGGCCGAGGCGGTCGCCGCGCTGTGAGCCGCGGAGGCTCGGAGAAGGCCATCATTCCCCGATAAATCACTCTTTCGAGGACGATCGAAACACGAAAGAAGTCCGCCCGGGCTGCCGCCGCTTTCGGGGCAGCCCGGGTCGCGCGCGCGTGGATTCCGCAGCGCTGCTTCGGGTGGTCGCGCCGTTCTGTTTCGTGCCCGGCCCGGGTGGTCGTGCCCGGCCCGGGTGGTCGCGGTGGGTCAGTTGGTGGCGCCGGCCAGTTCCTTGGCCCGCTCCGGCCAGCTTGCGATGCCCGCGGTGGCTCGCACCCCGGACGCGGTGAGGGCGGCGCGCAGGGCCGTCTCGTCGGAGTCGGCCAGCTGCTGGTAGGTGGTGATCCCGGCGGTGGCGAGGGCGGCGGCCGCCTTCGGGCCGATGCCGGCGATCTTCGTGAGGTTGTCGCCCTTGGTCGCGACGACCGCGGCGGGGGCGGCAGCGGCCGGCTCGGAGGCGGCGACCGCGGCCGCGACGGGCTCGGGCTGTGCGATCGGCTCCGGCTCGGCCACGGCTACGGGCTGCGCCACCGGCTCGGGCTCGGCGATCGGCTCGGCCACGGCTATGGGCTCCGGCTCGGCTGCGATCGGCTCGGCTACGGCGACGGGCTCCGGCTCGGCGGCTGCCGGCTCGGTTGCGATCGGCTCGGCCACGGCCACCGGCTCGGTCGCGACGGGATCGGGCTCTGCGACCGGCTCGGCTGCTACCGGGGTGGGCTCGGCGCTCGGCTCCACCTCGGACTTCGGCTCGGCGTCGGCGACCGTGACGGACTCGGGGTCTGCCGCCGCGTGGGCGTCGGTGGCAGGCTCGGCCACGACCGCCACGGGCTCGGCCTCGGTGGCCGTTTCCGGGGTGTCGGGGGAGGGGGAAGTAGCGTCGGCGGTCTGCGGGGAGCCGGTGCGGAGGCCCCGGAGGAACCAGCCGGCGACGGCGCCGACGACCAGGCCGGCGATCAGCGAAAGAATTGAAGCCATAGAGGGCCTCCGGACAATGAGAGCTGCGGATGTAGCGCGCAGCTTCGCACATGCCTTTGTCCGCACATCATGAGGGTGCCCACGATGGTGGGTGAAAGGTTGCGCGCGCGGGGGCAATGACTTTAGGTGCATCGGTGCTGACTGTTTGTCGGCAAGCGCGGGCCGGACGACGGACTCCGCCGGAACGATGATCGTCGTTGGGTGGTGACGCGGGCGTCTCACTGGGGGGCTGGTGCCGCCCGCGCCGCCCGGCCACCGCACCGGCCCGCATGGAGTCCACCCCATGTCGCACGAGCCGAACCACCGTGGGCCCTATGGACAGCAGCCATACGGCCAGCCGCGCCAGAACAGCTACGAGCAGCCGCCGCCCGACGCGCCCTATCCGCCGGCGGACCCCTACGGCGACCCCGAGCCTTACGGCGACCGCCAGCCCTACGGCGGATCCCAGCCCCATGGCGGCGGCCAGCCGAACGGTGGCGCGCAGCCGTACGGCGGCGGCGCCCAGCCCTACGGCGACCCCCAGCCCTACGGTGGATCCCAGCCCTACGGCGGCACCCAGCCGAACGGTGGCGCGCAGCCCTACGGCGGTGGTGCGCAGCCCTACGGCGGTGGCGCGCAGCCCAACGGTGGCGCGCAGCCCTACAACAGCGGCGTCCAGCCCAACGGCGGCGCGCAGCATTACGGCGGAGCCCAGGCCTACGCCGGCGCCCAGCCTCACGCCGAACCGCAGCCCCAGGGCGCTCCGCCGCCGGCGTATCCGGGTCGGCCCCAGGCCCCGAAGAGCAGGCCCAAATGGCCGTGGATCCTCGGCGGAATTCTGCTGGTCGCGGCTCTCGGCTGCGCCGGCGTGTTCGCGTTCGTGGTCTGGGGCGCCGACAACGTCGTGACCGGGCTCGACGACAACGCCAACGGGCGCAACGCCGCTACCGGCAAGATGAACGTTCCGATCAAGGACGGCACGTTCGAGTTCACCGTTTCCGGCATGCAGTGCGGGCTCGACCACGTCGGCGACGGGGAGGGGAAGCCGGCGCAGGGGCAGTTCTGCCTCATCGACATCTCGGTGAAGAACGTCGGGAAGAAGGCCGAGATCTTCTCCGACATCTCACAGACCGCGTACGACAACTCCGGCGACCAGTACTCGGCCGACTCCACCGCGGGGGTCTACGCCAACCAGCAGCAATCGACCTTCCTGCAGCAGATCAACCCCGGTGACACCGTACGCGGGAAACTGGTTTTCGATGTGCCGGTGAGCGCGAGCCTGAAGTCGATCGTGCTGCACGAGACGATGTTCTCGACGGGGGTGCGCATTCCGCTGGCTTGATGAATGGGGAGGCCCCGGGCGTACGGGAAAGTCCCGGGGCCTTCGATGAATCAGGAGCGACGGCGGCCGCTCAGCGCGGCCGACGCCAGGTAGACGCCGCCGGCGGCGAGGGCGATCTGCAGGATCAGCTCGATCCAGTCGACGCCGCTGGTTTTCGCGACGCCGAGGGCGGCGGCGATGAACGTGCCGACCAGCGCGGCCACGATGCCGATCAGCAGCGTCAGCCAGAAGCCGATGTTCTGCTTGCCGGGGAGCACCAGGCGGCCCAGCGCGCCGATGATGAGGCCGACGATGATGGCCGTGAAGATGCCGGAGATTTCCATTGGGGGGTCCTCCCGCTAGTCGAGGTCGACGATTTCCCGGCCCAGCGGCCAGAACGCCACCGGGACCAGCTTGAAGTTGGCGATGCCGAACGGGATGCCGATGATCGTCACGCACTGGGCGATGCCGGTCACGAGGTGGGTCAGGGCCAGCCACCAGCCGGCCACGATCACCCACAGGATGTTGCCGATGCCGGAGGCGACGCCCGCACCGGGCCTGCTCACCACCGTGCGGCCGAACGGCCAGAGCGAGTAGACCGCCAGGCGCAGCGAGGCTATGCCGAACGGGATGGTCACGATGAGCACGAAGCAGATCAGGGCGGCGAAACCGTACGCGATCGCCAGCAGGAAGCCGCTGCCGAAGATGAACCACAGAACGTTCAGAATCAACCTCACGTGGTAAGCATGAACCCTGCGCGCCAGAGCGATCACAATCGGCGCGCGGCGAAGGTGAGAGTCGAGTAACCCCTCGCGCACAAAAGGTTGACGGTGGCGAAACGGCGCGCCCGTAGCTTCTGTGCGTGGGGAACATGGTGGCCGCGCAGGTCAGGACCGTCTGTGGGTACTGCGGCGTGGGCTGCGGCATGGTGCTCGACATCGAGCGGCGGCCGGACGGGCGCCGCGTCGCGGTCAAGGCGCGCGGTGACCGGGATCATCCGGCCAACGCGGGACGCCTGTGCACCAAGGGCGCGACCAGCGCGGAGATGCTCTCGGCGCCGGGACGGCTGGGCACCGCGCTGCTCCGGACCGAGCGCGAGGGGGCTCCGGAGCCGGTGGGGGTCGCCGAGGCGGTTTCGCTCACGGCTCGCCGGCTTCGCACAATCATCGACGAGTACGGCCCGGACGCCGTGGCCCTGTATGTGTCGGGGCAGATGACGCTGGAGGCGCAGTACCTCGCGAACAAGCTGGCGAAGGGGTTCATCGGGACCAACCAGATCGAGTCGAACTCGCGGCTGTGCATGGCGAGCGCGGGCACCGGATACAAGCTGTCGCTGGGCGCGGACGGGCCGCCCGGCTCCTACGACGACCTCGACCACGCCGACCTGTTCTTCGTCATCGGGGCGAACATGGCCGACTGCCACCCGATCCTGTTCCTGCGAATGATGGAGCGGATCAAGGCGGGCGCGAAGCTGATCGTCGTCGACCCCCGGCGCAGCGCGACGGCGGACAAGGCCGACCTGTTCCTGCCGATCCGGCCGGGGACCGATCTGGCCCTGCTGAACGGTCTGCTGCACCTGCTGGTGGCGAACGGGGACATCTCGCCCGCGTTCATCGAGTCGTACACCTCGGGCTGGGAAGGGATGGTTCCGTTCCTCGAGGACTATCCGCCGGAGCGGGTCGCTTCGCTGACCGGGCTGGCCGAGCAGGACATCAGGACGGCCGCGGAGTGGATCGGGGCGGCCGGCGACTGGGTGACGCTGTGGACGATGGGGCTCAACCAGAGCACGCACGGCACCTGGAACACGAACGCGGTCTGCAACCTGCACCTGGCGACCGGGGCGATCTGCCGCACCGGCAGCGGGCCGCTGTCGCTGACCGGGCAGCCGAACGCGATGGGCGGCCGGGAGATGGGCTACATGGGCCCGGGGCTGCCGGGGCAGCGGTCGGTGCTGGTGCCGGCCGACCGCGAGTTCGTGGAGAACGCCTGGGGGCTGCCGGAAGGAACCCTGCGCAGCGAGGTCGGCAAGGGCACGGTCGAGATGTTCGAGCGGATGGCGGCGGGCGAGATCAAGGCCTGCTGGATCATCTGCACGAACCCGGTCGCGTCCGTCGGCAACCGGCGCACGGTGATCGCCGGGCTCGAGGCGGCCGAGCTGGTCATCACCCAGGACGCCTTCGCCGAGACCGAGACCAACGCGTACGCGGACATCGTGCTGCCGGCGGCGATGTGGTCCGAGGTCGACGGCGTCATGATCAACTCGGAGCGGAACCTGACGCTGGTGCACCCGGCCGTCGACCCGCCGGGGGAGGCTTTGCCGGACTGGAAGCTGATCGCCCTGGTCGCCTCGAAGATGGGGTACGGGGAGCAGTTCGCGTACTCGTCGGCGGAGGAGATCCTCGAGGAGATCAAGCAGTTCTGGAACCCGCAGACGGGGTACGACCTGCGCGGGGTCACCTATGCGCGGCTGGCGGAGGGGCCGGTGCAGTGGCCGTATCCGCCGTCCGCCGGCTCGGGGCGCAACCCGATCCGCTACCGCAATGACGGGGTCAGCCAGGCGCTGCGGGTTCTTGAAGACGGCACGCGCCCGGCGCTGACCTTCGCCACCTCCGACGGGCGGGCGGTGTTTCATCCGCGGCCGTTCCTGTCGGCCGCCGAGTTGCCGGACGACGACTTCCCTTTTGTGCTCAACACCGGGCGGGTCCAGCACCAGTGGCACACGCTCACCAAGACCGGCAAGGTGGACAAGCTGAACCGGCTCAACCCGGGGCCGTTCGTCGAGATCAACCCGGGGGACGCGGCGCGGCTGGGGATCGCGGCCGGGGTGCCGGTGGAGATCGCGTCGCGGCGGGGGCGGGCCGTGCTGCCGGCGGTGGTGACCGATCGGGTGCGGGAGGGGAACTGCTTCGCGCCGTTCCACTGGAACGATCTCTTCGGGGAGTACGTGTCGGTCAACGCGGTGACGAACGACGCCGTCGACCCGCTCTCGTTCCAGCCGGAGCTCAAGGTGTGCGCCGTCGCGCTGACGCCGGCCGCGGTGGCGCCGGCCGCGGTGGCGCCGGCCGCTGTACCGCCGGCCGCTGTACCGCCGGCCGCGGTACCGCCGGCCGCGGTGGCGCCGGCCGCGGTGCGGGCGGACGCACGGCCGGTGGACGCACGGCCGCCGCGGGAGGCGTCGGCTCACGTCGGGGTCGACGTGCTGCGCCAGGCGCTGGGGCTGCCGGTGGCTCCGGTGCTCGACGAGGCGCAGAAGCACTACCTTTCCGGGTTCCTCAGCGCGGTCAGTGTGCTGGCGGGAGCCGCGTCGGCGCCGCCCGTGTTGCCGGCCGGGGCGCCGTTCGATCACTCCGCGACCGCTTGGGTGAATGGCTTGCTTGCGGGGACTTTTTCCCCCGTACGGGAAAAGGTTGTGGGTCGTGGTTTGCAGGTTTTGTGGGCCTCGCAGACCGGGAACGCCGAGGAATTCGCGCGGGCGGTGGGGAAGCGGCTGGCGGATGCGGGGCGGCCGGCGTCGCTGCGGGGCATGGATGCGTCGGCGGTGGAGCTGCTCGAGGCCGATGCGGATCTGCTGATCGTGACCAGCACGTTCGGGGACGGGGAGGCGCCGGACAACGGGACCGGGTTCTGGGAGTCGCTCACCGGTTCGGACGCGCCGCGGCTCGATGGGCGGCGATTTGCGGTGCTGGCGCTCGGCGACTCGAACTATGACGACTTCTGCGGGCACGGTCGGCGGTTGGACGACCGGCTCGCGGAGCTCGGGGCGGTGCGGCTGGCGCCCCGGGTCGACTGCGAGCCGGACTTCGAGGACGACGCCCACCAGTGGCTCGAGCAGGTGGTCGTGGCGCTCACTGCTCCGGTGGCCGCGCCTTCCCCGCAGCCAACCCGGGCGGCGCCGCTGACCGCCGTGCTGGTGAGGAACGAGCTGCTCAGCGGGGCGGGGTCGGCCAAGGAGGTGCGGCAGTTCACCTTCGACACGGGCGGGCGGCTGGAGTACGCGGCGGGGGATGCGCTGGGGGTCTGGCCATCTAACTCGCCCGCTCTCGTAAAGGAATGGCTGACAGCTACCGGGCTGCGGCCCGATCAGACGGTGACGCTCGACAAGCTCGGCTCGCGGGAACTGCGGGACGCGCTCCACCGTGACCTGGACATCACCCGGATCACGCCGGACCTGCTGCGGTTTCTCGTCGAGCGGACCGGGGACCCGTTCCTCAAGACGCTGCTGCGGCCGGACAACAAGGGGGAGCTGGCCAAGTGGACGTGGGGGCGGCAGGCGGTCGACCTGATCGCCGAGTATCCGGTGCGGGCGGCCGCGGAAGAGTGGGCCGGCGCCCTCAAGCGGTTGCAGCCCCGGCTTTACTCGATCTCGTCGACGCCGCTGACCGATCCGGCGCTGGTGAGCCTGACCGTGTCGGTGGTGCGCTTCGAGAATCATCGCGGGGTGTCACGGCGGGGCGTGTGCTCGACCTTCCTGGCGGACTCGGCCGACGAGGTGCCGGTGTTCGTGCAGAAGTCGCCGCACTTCCGGCCGCCGGCCGACCCGGCCACGCCCATGATCATGGTGGGGCCGGGGACCGGGGTCGCGCCGTTCGTCGGCTTCCTGCGCGAGCGGCAGGCGCGCGGGGCGGCCGGGCCGAACTGGCTGTTCTTCGGTGAGCAACGGCGGGAGACGGACTTCTACTACGCGTCCGAGCTGGCCGCTCTGCAGACGGCCGGGGTGCTCTCCCGGCTCGACCTGGCGTTCTCCCGGGACCAGCGCAGCAAGGTGTACGTGCAGGACCGGATGCGGGAGCACGGGGCGCAGCTCTGGTCGTGGCTGCGGGACGGCGCCCACTTCTATGTGTGCGGCGACGCCAGCCGGATGGCCCGGGACGTCGACCAGGCACTGCGCGACATCGCGGCAACCCACGGGCGGGTCGACCCGGATGAGTACGTGAAGCAGCTGTCGGCCGAGAAGCGGTACGCCCGCGACGTCTACTGACGCTTCCTGGCAGGCTCGGGGCGTGGCTGACCGGCGGCGGTGGGCCGTCCTGGCGGCGGGGATGGCGGCCATGGCGGCGAGTTGTGCTGTCCAATTCGGACTGCCGTTCCTCATTCCGGCCCTGCGTGCCGGCGGGCTGACCCTCACGCAGGCCGGGCTCCTCAGCTCGGCGCCGGTGGCGGGACTGCTGGTCACGCTGGTCGCGTGGGGCGCGGCGGCCGACCGGTGGGGTGAGCGGCTGGTGCTGACGATCGGTCTCGGTGTGGCCGGATCGGTCGTGCTGGCCGCGGCTTTCGTCTCTTCGGCGCCGGCGCTAGCGGTGTGTTTCTTTCTGGCCGGGGCCTTCGGCGGGTCGGTAAACGCATCCAGCGGGCGGCTGATTCTCGGCTGGTTCGCCGCGCACGAGCGGGGACTGGCGATGGGGCTGCGGCAGACAGCGCTGCCGCTCGGGGTGGCGGTGGCGGCGCTGACGCTGCCGGGCATGGCGCTGGCCGGCGGGCTGGGGGTCTTGGGCGCGCTCTGTTTGCTGGCGGCCGTCCTGGTGGTCGTCATCGTCCGCGACCCGCCGTCGGAGGCCGCCGGGACCGGGCCGGCGGTGCGCGAGCCGTCGTCGGAAGCGGCAGGGACTGGGCCGGACGTGCGTGACCCGCTGTCGGAAGGCGCGGTGACCGGGCCGGCGGTGCGCGAGCCGCCGTCAGAAGGCGCGGCAACCGGGCCGCCCGGGCGCGCGGGAGCGGGCGGGCCCGGCGGTGGCTCGCCGTATCGTGGGACGGCTATCTGGCGGATCCACGCGGCGAGTGCGCTTCTGGTCGTTCCGCAGGCTACGGTGGGGACGTTCGCGCTGGTGTTCCTGGTCGACGTCCATGGGTGGGCGCCCGCCGGGGCCGGCCGGTTGCTCGCGATCGGGCAGATCGGCGGTGGGCTGGCGCGGATCGTGGCCGGCTGGTGGTCCGACCGGGCCGGCGCCCGGCTGAGGCCGATGCGGCAGGTCGCGCTGGCGATCGCGGCGGTCGTGGCCCTGCTCGCGGTGAGCACCGGGTCCGTGGCGCTGGTCGCGCTGCTGGCGGCGGGAGTCCTGACGGTCAGCCCAAACGGGCTCGCCTACACCGCAGTGGCCGAGCTCGCGGGGCGTGGCTGGGCCGGGCGGGCGCTCGGCATTCAGAACACGGCGCAGAACCTGGTCGCCATCGCCACCATTCCTGCCATCGCCACCGTCGTCGCGGGGGCCGGGTATGGCGCGGCCTTCGCGGTCACCATCGCGTTCCCGCTGGCCGCGGCCGCGATCATTCCCGTCGAGAAGGGTCGATGAACCATGCGCGCGTACATCATCACCGGCACGCCGGGTGCCGGGAAGACGGCCATCCTGCGCCAGCTCGAGGCGAACGGGCACGCCGTCGTCGAGGAGGCGGCGACCGACGTCATCGCGCTCGGGCAGGCGCTCGGCGACCCTCGGCCGTGGGAGCGGGACGGCTTCCTGGAACGGGTCCTGGATCTGCAGCTGCGGCGGCGGCAGGCTGCCGATGAAGCCTTCCAGGAAGGGGTCGTCTTCTTCGACCGTTCGCCCGTCTGCACCCTCGCCCTCGGCCGCTACTCATCCCGTCCTACCCCGGAAGGGCTCCTTACCAGTATCGCCGGTTATCGGAGGACGGCCTTCCTCGTACGCAATCTGGGGTTTGTGGAACCGACGGCCGCGCGCCGGATCACGCTGCCGGAGTCGCTCAGGTTCGAGCGAATTCATGAGGAGACCTACCTCGAGCTCGGCTTCGAGCTGGTCGACATTCCGAAGGCGCCTTTACCAGAAAGGGTGGCACTGATCGAGGAGGCCATCAGGGTAAGGCCGTAGGGGGACTGACCGGGACTTCACCGATGCCTTCTCGGGTGCGGCGATTCCTAGGCTCAGGAACATGAGATCGATGGCCTTCGCCGCGCCGCTGTTCATGCTGGCCTACGGCGTCCTGCGGTGGATCGACGGGTTGGACGGGCACCGCAAGGGCGGGCCCGCCTGGGACCTCGGCCACCTTGCGTTCCTCGCCTCGATGGTGACGTTCGTGCTGCTCGCCGTCGCCCTGTACCGCCGGGCCACGCTCGGGAAGCCGACCGCCGTGGTGGCCGCGTCGGTCGCCGTCTTCGGTTCCGGCTGCATGATCTGGGTGATCCTCGGCGACCTCAGCTCGTCCTTCGCCGACAGGTGGCCGCTGCCCGACGCGCTGCAGACGGCCGGGCCGATCGCCTTCGTCCTCGGCATGATCGGCCTGCTCAGCCTGCAGGTGGCGGCGGGACGGCTGCCGGTGTGGAGCCCGATGCTGTTCTTCGTGGGGTACACGGCGATCAGCATCAACCTCGACCTGCTGCCACTGGCGGCGGCGCTTCTGCTGGGTGCGCTGGCACCGCTCGGCCGCCCGGCCGCACGCGGCGCCACGCCGGCGCGGCGAGCAGGATCGACGTCGCGGACAGCGTGATCGCGGCGCCGGCGGCACGCCCGTCGCGGCCGAGGTGCTCTGACCTGGCGCCGGCTCAGCGGCCAGGCCGACGGCGACAACCGCCCCGGATACCGCGCCGCCCAGGTAGATGTTGACCCCGAGGATCGCGGCGGCGACCACTCCCGGGACTGACGCGTGGGTCAGCGCCATCGCGAAGAAGGACAGCCGCCGCAGAACGACCTGGATTCAGGCCAGACCGCCCAGGGACGCCGACGAGCCCGGCCTCGAGCCACCAGATCATCGCGACCACTGGCCGTGCGAGCGGAAAGCAGGCGCCGCACGCGGTGCGGGGGAGGAAGCACTGCGGGCCGTGCGCGATGACCAGCCGCGCCGCGGTGGACGGGACGATCAGCAGCGCGACCACGAAGACGGTGCCGGCCGGTGAGGACGACGAACCGCGGCCGGCTGCGGTCAATGCGGCGGCGAGGACGGCGGCGACTGCCCCGAGGCGAATGCTCCGGAACGACAACCGTTACCAACTAGCTGGTCCTATCGCCATGTGGGCGATCACTGAAACGGTTCATTTATGATTATCAACGATGTAAGCGGCTGCATTCCGAAACTTCCGGAACTAGGGTCGCCGAGATAAGCCCGTCGAAGCAACGATATATCCGGACAGAACGGTGACCTAATCGCCCACCGCGATCATCATCTGCACAAGCCGGGTGTTGAGATTTCCGGAACCGGCCGTTAATGTTTCGATCGATCCGGATCACTTTCTGCTGTATCGGTTAAGGCCCGTCCCCCTTGGCCCGTCCTCCATGCAATGGCCGGAAGGAATCATGAACCGTTCCCCTCGGCGGCGCGTCCTCGCCGCCACCCTCTCCGCCACCGCCGCGGTCCTCGCCGCGGCCGGCACGGTGCTCATCACCGCGGGCAGTGCCGATGCGGCCACCACGCTCGGCGCCTCGGCGGCCGCCACCGGCCGCTACTTCGGCACCGCCGTCGCCGCCTACAAGCTGAGCGACTCCGTCTACTCCACGATCCTCGACCGCGAGTTCAACATGGTCACGCCGGAGAACGAGATGAAGTGGGACGCCACCGAGCCGTCCCAGAACTCGTTCTCCTACTCCAGCGCCGACCAGATCGTCAGCCACGCCCAGTCGCACAACATGCGCATCCGCGGGCACGCCCTCGCCTGGCACTCGCAGCAGCCGGGCTGGGTGCAGAGCCTCTCGGGCACCGCCCTGCGCAACGCGATGCTCAACCACATCACCAACGTCGCCACCCACTACAAGGGCAAGATCTACTCGTGGGACGTGGTGAACGAGGCGTTCGCCGACGGCACCTCCGGCGCCCGCCGCTCCTCCAACCTGCAGAACACCGGCAACGACTGGATCGAGGCCGCGTTCAAGGCCGCGCGGGCCGCCGACCCGGCCGCCAAGCTCTGCTACAACGACTACAACACCGACGGCGTCAACGCGAAGTCGACCGCCGTCTACAACATGGTCAAGGACTTCAAGGCCCGCGGCGTGCCGATCGACTGCGTCGGCTTCCAGTCGCACATCAACTCGGCGTCGCCGGTGCCCAGTGACTACCAGGCCAACCTGCAGCGCTTCGCGGACCTCGGCGTCGACGTGCAGATCACCGAGCTCGACATCGCCGGCTCGGGGACCGCACAGGCCAACACGTACGCGACCGTCGTGCGCGCCTGCCTGGCCGTGGCCCGCTGCAACGGCCTCACCGTCTGGGGCATCCGCGACTCGGACTCGTGGCGCTCGGGCGACACCCCGCTGCTGTTCGACAACAACGGCAACAAGAAGGCCGCGTACACGTCGGCTTTGGATGCCTTGAACGCCGGGCAGCCGACGACGCCTCCGACCACGCCGCCGACGACCACGCCGACCACGCCGCCCACCACACCACCCACCACGCCGCCGACGACCCCGCCCACGGGCGCCGGTTGCAGCGCCACGGTCTCCCTCAACCAGTGGACCGGCGGTTTCGTGGCGACGATCCGGGTGACCGCCGGATCGGCGGCAATCAACGGCTGGACGGCCGGGCTGACCCTGCCCAGCGGTGCCGCGGTGACGAACACGTGGAACGCCACGGCCAGCGGCAGCAGCGGCGCGGTGAGCTTCACCAACGTCAGCTACAACGGCAAGGTCAACGCCGGCCAGTACACGGAGTTCGGCTTCCAGGGCACCGGCGTCGGCCCATCCGGCACGCCGACCTGCACGGCTAGATAGAGCAAGCTGCCCGCTGAGACAAAAGAGAGCAGGCGCGGCCACGGGACGTCACCCGTCCGGCGTCCCGTGGCCGCGTCATCCCCACCGTCCGACGCGAAACGCTCCCGAAGGACCAACCATGAAGAGATTGCTCGCCGCCTTCGCCGCGGCCGCGGCGGTCGTCCTCGGGCTGGTGGCCCTGCCCGCCTCGCCCGCCGCCGCCGCGTCGCTGACCGAGGTGACCGGCTTCGGCACCAACCCGACCGGCATCCGCATGTACCTCTACGTCCCCGACCGCCTCGCGGCCAACCCGGGCCTGCTCGTCGCGGTGCACTACTGCACCGGCTCCGGACCCGCGTTCTACTCCGGCACCGAGTTCCACACACTGGCCGACCAGTACGGCTTCATCGTCATCTACCCGTCGACCGTCCGGAACGGCAACTGCTGGGACGTCTCGAGCTCCGGCGCGCTGACCCACAACGGCAACAGCGACCCGGTCGGCATCGTGTCGATGGTCAAGTACGTCCAGTCGACGTACCACACCAACACCGCGCGCACGTACGTCACGGGCGCCTCGTCCGGCGGCATGATGACCAACGTCCTGCTCGCCGACTACCCCGACGTCTTCGCCGGCGGCGCCGCCTTCATGGGCGTGCCGGACACCTGCTTCGCCGCCAGCGCCGGGGACCCGAGCAACCCGGCCAACCAGGCCGGCTGGAACAGCGCCTGCGCCAACGGCCAGGTCAGCAAGACCGCGCAGCAATGGGGTGACGCGGTCCGCAACTCGTACCCCGGCTACTCCGGCGCCCGCCCGCGCATGCAACTGTTCCACGGCACCGCCGACACCACGCTGAACTACAACAACTTCGGCGAAGAGATCAAGCAGTGGACCAACGTGCTCGGCGTCAGCCAGACGCCGGTCCTGACCGACACGCCGCAGTCCGGCTGGACCCGCACCCGGTACGGGTCCAACACCACACAGGCCCCGGTCGAGGGCATCAGCGTCGCCGGAGTCGGCCACTCGCTGCCGCTCTCCGGCCAGGCGAAGATGGCGATCTCGTTCTTCGGCCTCGACGGCTCGTCGCCCACGACGCCGCCGACCACGCCGCCGACAACCCCGCCCACGACGCCCCCGACGACACCGCCGACCACCCCGCCCACGACGCCGCCGACCGGTGGCGCCTGCCGGATCAGCACGCAGGTCAGCGCCTGGAACACCGGCCTGACCGCGAACATCACCATCACCAACACGAGCTCGGCGGCGATCAACGGCTGGAGCCTGGCGTTCACGCTGCCCTCCGGCCAGAACATCACCAACGGCTGGAACGCCACCTACAGCCCGACGAGCGGCCAGGTCACCGCGAAGAACGTCAGCTACAACGGGTCGCTGCCGGCCGGCGGCTCGACGACGATCGGGTTCCAGGCCACGCACACCGGCAACAGCGCCGCACCCACCGGTTACACCCTCAACGGCACGGCTTGCACCACCGCCTGACCCGGTTCCACCGCCCGGTCAGCGCCGGCGTCGCCGCGGGGCTTCAGCTCCGCGGCGATGTCGCGCTTTCCTTGGCCGTACGGAGGTGACTTCCCTATGCCGTACGGAGGTCGAGCGCGTGCCACGTCACGTTGTCATCGTCGCCCGTGGACCACCAGAGCATCCCGCCGCCGGTGAACGCGCCGTCCACGTCCGCCGCGACCGTCACGGTCCGGCTCGTGGCCACGTCGTAGGCCAGCAGCGTCTCCCGCCCGGTCAGGTCCGAGTTCGGGCCGGGCTCGGACAGCAGCTCGAACCGGTCGAGCACCGCGACCTCGGTCACCGCCGAACGCGCCGTGCCACCGGCGATCCGTCGCCGGCCCGTTCCGTCGGGACGCACGAGGTCGATCCGGGCCGGACCGTCCTGGCTCGTCCCGACCACCAGGCACCAGACCGGCGCGCAGGTCGTGATCACCGGGCCGCCGACGGCCACGTCGGTGTCCCGCCTGGTTTCCAGGTTGCGCAGTCGCCGGTCCTGATCGTCGACCAGCCAGGGCCACGCCGACATCGCCCACTCGCCGGGCTCGGTGCGCACCGACACCGCGCCTCCGGTCAGCGGCACCGACCGGATATCGGTGGACTTCGGGGTCCGGGACGCGGCCGCCCAGTGCACCCGGCCGCCGGCGATCGCCAGGTCGAACTCGGTGCCGTAGAACAGCGCGTCCCCGGTGTCGGCGGTGAGCAGCCGCGCGGGCCCGCCGGCGCGGCCGGCGTGCCAGATCCGCACCCGGCCGCCACCGTCGGCCGACTCGGTCCACACCAGGTCGTCCCCGGCCGCCGTCACCGCCTCGAACTGCGGGTTCGAGCCGAGCGGCAGCCGCCGCAGCTCGCGCAGCCCGCGGCCGTCCTTGAGCAGCAGCCGCACCCAGCGCGCGTCGGGGGTGGGCGCCGTACCCAGCACCGTCGCCGGGTCGAGGAACAGCAGCGGGGTCAGGAGCGGGCCGTCGGGCAGCGCCGGGTCGAGATCGGCCCGCTTGGCGTGCGGCCACGCCTTCGCGGCATCGATCCGACCGGCCGGGGCCGCCGCCGGCTTGGCCGCCGGTCCCGCGACGAGCAGCGCGGCACCGGCGCCGACGGCCACCACGAGGCTGACCACGCCGCCGGTGTGAGCGGGCGTCACGAGTACGGCTGCTTGGGCTCGGGGACCTCCTGCCAGGACGTCACCTCGACGTAGGCGACGTCGACGTCGTTGACCGGGTCCTTGGCGCGGTGGGGCGAGTAGACCCCGGTCACCTCGACCCAGGCGTCGGCCGGGACCTCCAGCGGCACCTTCCCGGTCATGCCCACCTTGATCGGGCGGCCGTCGGCGGCGCAGCAGGTCAGTACGATCCGGGCGAGCATCGGGCTGCCGTCGGACGCCGGCGTGATGAAGCCGGTCAGCCGCAGGTTGCGGCCGGTGAGGCTCTTCCCGTCGTCGAACAGCGCGCGGGACGCGTAGTCGAGCAGGCCGACCGGGGCCGGGTCGCCGGGCGGCAGCGGCGGATAGTCCGAGTCGGACGCGGGGGCCGCGCTCACGCTGCCGGCCTGCCCGGCGGCGAACGAGCCCAGCGCCGGCGGCGCCACCAGCAGCAGGCCGAGCACGGGCAGGATGAGCAGCCAGCCCACCCGCGGCTCGTGATGGCCCTGCCCGTGGCCGTCGTCGTCCCCCGGGGCACCGGAGGCCGGCGCGTCGTGCTCGTGATGATCGTCCGGCGTCTCGCCCTCGCGCAGCGAATACCACAAGGTGGCCAGGGCGGCCGCGATCAGCAGGACACCGGCGGCGATCAGGAAGGGGCGCAGGCCTTCCTTGACGTAGCGCAGGTAGAGGTCGGTCAGGGAGGCGCGCAGGATCGCGCCCCCGAACAGCAGCAGGACCACCGCCTGAGTCAGCCGGCTCACAGCAGGACCGCCCCGGTGGCCGCGCCGACCAGGATGGCGGCGGCGAACGTCGTGGGGGCGAACCGCAGCATGAAGCGGCGGCCGAAGACGCCGGTCTGCATGGCGATCAGCTTGAGGTCGACCATCGGGCCCACCACCAGGAACACCAGGCGCGACGTCAGCGAGAACTGCGACAGCGAGGCGGCCACGAAGGCATCGGCCTCGCTGCAGATGGACAGCAGCACCGCCAGCACCGCCAGGGCCAGGATCGACAGCACCGGGTTCTCGGCGAGGCGCTGCAGCCAGGAGCCGGGGACCAGCACGTTGATGGTGGCGGCGGCCGCGGCGCCCATCACGAGGTACCCGCCGGCGTGCATGACGTCGTGCCGGATCGCCGACCAGAAGGCCGGGAACTTGGACTTGCCGTCGAGGTCGGGGCGGTGCGGGAGGCGGATCCACTCGGCCTTGCCGACGCGCAGCCACAACCAGCCCATCGCCACCGCGACCACCAGGCTGGCGGCGCCGCGACCGACGACCATCTCGGGACGGCCGGGGAACGCCACCGCCGTCGCGGTCAGCACGATCGGGTTGATGGCCGGTGCGGCCAGCAGAAACGCCAGCGCGGCGGCGGGCGTGACGCCGCGGCGGATCAGGGAGCCCGCGATCGGGACGCTGCCGCACTCGCAGCCGGGCAGCACCACGCCGGCCAGGCTCGCGGCGGGAACGGCCAGCGCGGGATGGCGGGGCAGCGCCTTGGCCCAGAACGAGCGAGGGACGTAGACCGCGATGATCGCGGAGAGGACCACCCCGAAGACGAGGAACGGCACGGCCTGGACCAGCACCGAGACGAAGACCGTCGTCCAGGTCTGCAGGCGCGCGCCGGTGAACTGGCCGGCCAGCCAGCCGCGCAGGAGCACGAGCAGCACGAGCAGCGCGGCGAGCACCTCGAGGGAGCCGATCCGGCGCGTACGACGGCGCGGGGCCGGCGGCGGCGCCGGTGCCGGCGCGGACCAGTCGATCTCCTCGTCGCTGAGGCGGGTCTGGCTCAAGGATCACTCCCCACAGGATGGGCAGCGACCACCTTAACCGTGGCGGCGGGTCCGGACGAGACCGGGCTGAGCTGCGCATATGTTCATTTGTTGATAGGTGGGGGCCGGGCATAGCGTCGCGGGCTTGAGCCACACGCACGAGGCGCCGAAGGCCCGGACCCCGCGGCTGCTGGCCGCGGTGCTGATCCCGGCCGCGGTGGCCACGCTCGTCGCGATGATCGTGCTGTGGCCGGGACACGTGAAAGCGACTCCCGCCCCGGCCACCGGCGAGCGCGCGCTCGGCACGGTCACCGCGATCGCGGGATCGACCGCTACCGTGCGGGTGACCGACGGCCCGGGCCAGGGCACCGAGACCACGGTGGACGTCCCGGCCGGACCGGGCGCGCCGGAGCTGAGCAGCGGCGACGACGTGGTCCTGCTGTACGCCCCGGACGCCGTGCCCGGTGGGCATCCCTACACGGTCGTCGACCACCAGCGGGCCGGGCCGACGATCTGGCTGGCGCTGGCCGCCGTCCTGGCCGTGCTCGCCTTCGGCCGGCGGCTCGGGCTCACCTCGCTGGCCGGCCTCGCCGTGAGCTTCGCGATCCTGCTGCTGTTCGTCGTGCCGGCCATCCTCGACGGGGAGAACCCGCTGCTCGTCGCCGTCGTGGGCTCGGCCGCCATCATGTTCGCCGTCCTCTACCTGACCCACGGCTTCTCCGCGCACACCTCGGTCGCGGTGGCCGGCACCCTCGCGAGCCTCGTGCTGACCGGCCTGCTCGGAGCCGGCTTCATCGCCGCGCTGCACCTGACCGGCGTGGCCGGCGACGACGACGCGTTCCTGGCCGCGACCAGGGGAAACATCGACATGCGAGGTCTGCTGCTGGCCGGCATCGTGATCGGCGCGCTGGGCGTGCTCGACGATGTGACCGTCACCCAGGCCGCCGCGGTCGCGGAGCTCGCGCCGGCCACGACCGACGGCCTCTACCGGGCCGCCAGTCGCATCGGCCGGGCGCACGTCGCCTCCGCCGTCAACACTCTGGTCCTCGCGTACGCCGGAGCCTCGTTGCCCTTGATCTTGCTCTTGGCCACCGACGGCCGACCGGCCGGGCAGGTGCTGACCGGCGAGCTGCTCGCCCAGGAGGTGCTGCGCAGCGCGGTGGGCACGATCGGGCTGGTCGCCTCCGTCCCGATCACCACCGCGCTGGCCGTGGCGGTCGCTAGAAACCGATCGGCAGGCCCGCGTAGTTCTCGGCGAGGCCCGTTGCCCCGGCACTCGAGGACGTGACCCACCGCAGCTGGGAGAGCTGCAGCTGGGCATCGAACGGGTCGCCGCCGGTGTGCAGCATGGTCGTCATCCACCAGGAGAAATGCGTGCAGCGCCAGACTCGGCGGAGCGCGTCGTCCGAATAGGAGTCGGCGAGGGACGGGTCGTTCTCCTTGAATTGCGCGATGAGCGCCGTGGCCAGCAGCGAGACGTCGGCTATCGCCAGATTGAGGCCCTTCGCGCCGGTCGGCGGCACGATGTGCGCGGCGTCGCCGGCCAGGAACAGGCGGCCGTGCCGCATCGGGGTCTGCACGTAGCTGCGCATCGGCAGGACGCTCTTGTCGGTGATCGGGCCGGGCGTGAGCTTCCAGCCGTCGTGCCCGTGGCCGAGCCGCAGCGCCAGCTCCTCCCAGATCCGGTCGTCGGACCAGGAGGCCGGGTCGGTGCCGTTCGGAACCTGCAGGTAAAGGCGGCTGACCGTGGGGGAGCGCATCGAGTGCAGGGCGAACCCGTTCGGGTGCCAGGAGTAGATGAGCTCGTCGGTCGAGGGCGCCACGTCGGCGAGGATTCCCAGCCAGGAGTACGGGTACGTGCGCTCGAACGTCTCCGACGGAACGGCGTTGCGGCTGGGCCCGAACGAGCCGTCGCAGCCCGCGATCGCGTCGGCGTCGAGGCGCTGCGGCCGGCCGTCGCTGTCGACGTAGGTGACATGGGGCCGGGAGGTCTCCACGTCGTGGAGCGTGGTCTCGGTGACCGAGTAAAACACCTGGGCCGTTCCGGCCGTGACGAGGTCTTTCTGTACTTCGGTCTGACCATAGACCCACACCGTACGGCCGGTCAGGTCGACGAAATCGAGATGGTGCCGCTCGCCGGGCCAGTTCAGGTAGATCCCGCGGTGCTCGTGCCCCTCGGCGCGCAGCCGGTCGCCCAGGCCCACCTCGGTGAGCAGGTCGACGCTCGACTGCTCGAGGATGCCGGCCCGGATGCGGGACGCGACGTACTCCTGCGACCGCGTCTCGACGACCACCGAGTCGACGCCGCCGCGGGCGAGCAGGTGGGAGAGCAGCAGACCGGCCGGGCCGGCGCCGATGATGGCGACCTGGGTACGCATGCCACCAGCCAACCCGCCCGGACCCGGGACCGGCAACCCTCTATTTCCATTCAACGGAAGTCAGCGTCCGGGTGATCCCCTGCGCCGCGACCTGGAGCGCCGACACCAGGCGCGCCCGCTCCCGCCGCAGGTCGGGCACCACGATGCCGAGCGCGGCGACCACCTCGCGGTCGGCCCCGCGCACCGGCACCGCCACCGAGCAGGCGCCCAGGCTCATCTCCTCGCCGGTGGTGGCGTAGCCGTCGGCGCGGACCCGGCGGATCTGGTCGAGCAGGCGGGCGGGCTGGGTGATCGTGTACGCCGTGACCCGGGTCAGGTTGCCCAGCACCTCGGTGAGGACCTCCTCCGGGCCGTACGCGAGAAGCACCTTGCCGACCCCGGTCGCGTGCATCGGCAGCCGCGACCCGATCTTGCTGACCACCGGCACCGAGTCGTGCCCGGAGAGCCGGTCGATGTAGAGCACCTCGGTGCCGTCGCGCACCGCCAGATGCACCGTGGCCAGCGTGGCGCCGTACAGGTCGTGCAGGAACGGCGACGCCGCCTGGCGCAGCCCGGCCTGCACCGGGGCGAGCAGCCCGAGGTCCCACAGCCGGCGCCCGATCACGTACTCGCCGGAGTCGAGCCGGGCCAGCGCGCCCCACCGGTGCAGCTCGCCGACCAGCCGGTGGGCGGTGGCCAGCGGCAGGCTCGACCGCCGGGCCAGGGCGCTGAGGGTGAGCGCGCGGTGGTCCGTGTCGAACGCGCCGAGCAGATCGAGCGCGCGGGAGGTGACGCTGGCGGACATGACCAACCTTCCGGTGGATGGAAGGCAAGTATCGCGAACCGCCGGCCCGGGGCATAGCGTCGGTTCGGTGACCACCCAGGCGGACATCGACCGCGAGATCCAGGCGGGCCTGGACTCGTCGAGGGAGCATCAGCCGCGCCTCGACTACCCGGCCTATCGCAGCAGCATCCTGCGCCACCCCACCAAGGCGTTGCAGCCGGTCGACCCGGAGGGCGTCGAGCTGTGGGCGCCCTGTTTCGGCCACTCCGACGTGGGCGAGGCCGAGGCCGACCTCACTATCCAGCACTCCGGGGAGCCGCAGGGCTCGCGCATCACCGTGAGCGGCCGGGTCCTCGACGGCGACGGCCGCGCGGTCCCGCACCAGCTCGTGGAGATCTGGCAGGCGAACGCGGCCGGCCGCTACGCGCACCTGCGCGACCAGCACCCGGCCCCGCTCGACCCGAACTTCAGCGGTCAGGGGCGCTGCCTCACCGACGCCGACGGGTGGTACAAGTTCACGACCATCCAGCCGGGGCCGTACCCGTGGCGCAACCACCTCAACGCGTGGCGGCCGGCGCACATCCACTTCTCGCTGTTCGGCACGGACTTCACCCAGCGCCTGGTCACGCAGATGTACTTCCCGGGCGATCCGCTCTTCCCGCTCGACCCGATCTTCCAGTCGGTGACCGACCCGAAGGCGCGGGAGGCGCTGATCGCGACCTACGAGCACGACCTGACCAGCCCGGAGTTCAGCCTCGGCTACCGTTGGGACATCGTGCTGACCGGCAGTCACCGCACCCCGCTCGACACCGATGAGGAGCTCGCGTGAGCGCCGCGCCCGGACAGACCGTCGGACCGTTCTTCCATCTGGGTCTTCCGTACGAGGGTGGGAATGACCTCGTGCCACCCGGGCGGGCGGGCGCGATCCGGCTGCACGGCCGGGTGCTCGACGGGGACGGCGTGGCGGTGCCCGACGCGATGATCGAGATCTGGCAGGCCGACCCGGACGGCAAGGTGTGCCGGGTTCCGGGATCGCTGCGCCGCGACGGGTGGACGTTCACCGGATTCGGCCGCGCCGCCACCGACGCCGACGGGCACTACTGGTTCTCGACCGTCGAGCCGGGGGAGACCCAGCCCGGCCGGCCGCCGTTCTTCGCGGTCACCGTCTTCGCCCGCGGGCTGCTCGACCGGCTGTTCACCCGCGCCTACCTGCCCGACCCCGACGTCTACGGCGCCGATCCGCTGCTCGGGGCGGTCGCGCCGGCCCGGCGGCACACGCTTGTCGCCACGCGCGACGAGCAGGGCCTGGTCTTCGACATCCACCTGCAGGGGCCGCGCGAGACGGTCTTCCTCAGCTTCCCGAAACACCGCGGCGTCTGGGCATGACTGACCTGCTCTGGCCGGGCGACGCGCGCGCCGGCGACCTTTTCACCGACCAGAGCATCGTGTACGCGATGGTGCGCGTCGAGGAGGCGTGGCTGGCGGCGCGCGGCCATCCGGCTTCCCTGTCGGCGCCGGTCGACGCGTCGGCGCTCGCGGACGCGGCCGAGGACGGCGGGAACCCGGTCATCCCCCTGCTCGCGTGGCTCCGCGCGCACAACCCCGCGGTCGCCGACCGGCTGCACACGGGCCTGACCAGCCAGGACGTCCTGGACACGGCACTGGTCCTCAACCTCCGGGCCGCGTCCGCAGAAGTCACGAAAAATCTGAATAAACAGGTTGAGGCGCTCGCGGCTCTGGCCGAGCGGCACCGCGGCACGCGGATGGCCGCCCGCACCCTCACCCAGCACGCCATCCCCACCACCTTCGGCCTGAAGGCGGCCACCTGGCTGCACAGCGTCCTCGACGCCCGCGACACGCTCTCCGGCGCGGCCGACCTCCCCGTCCAGATCGGCGGGGCGGCCGGCACCCTGGCCGCGCCCACCGCCCTGGCCGGGGACGACCCGGCGGCGGCCCTGGCGCTGGTCGCCGCCGCCGCCGAGCGCCTCGGCCTGCCGGTCCGGCCGCCCTGGCACACCGCCCGGGCCCCCTTCACCCGCGTGGCCGACGCCCTGGTGACCTGCACCGACGCCTGGGGCCGGATAGCCAACGACGTGCTGCTCGGCAGCCGGCCCGAGGTGGGCGAGCTTCTAGAGCCGGCCAAGGAGGGCCGGGGCGGTTCTTCCACGATGCCGAACAAGCAGAACCCGGTCCTCTCCGTCCTGATCCGGCGGGCGGCGCTGGCCGCGCCACCCCTGGCCGCCACCCTGCACACCGCCGCCGCCGACGCGGTCGACGATCGCCCCGACGGTTCCTGGCACGTGGAGTGGGCAACCCTGCGTACCCTGGCCCGCCGGACGGTGGTGGCCGCCTCCCAGACCACCGAGCTGCTGGAGGGACTGCGAGTGGATTCCGAGCGCATGGCGGCCACGCTGGTGGCGGCCCGCCCCGGCATCGACGCCGAACGCCGCAGCACCGGCGGCGCCGAGCCCTACCTGGGCGCGAACGACCTGCTCATCGACGCCGCGCTGGCCCGGGCCCAGGGCAAGCCGTGCTGACCCCGGTCGTCCTTCACGACGCGCCCGGCCGGCCGTTGTTGCTGCTCGGGCCCTCGCTCGGGACGTCGGTGGAGACGCTCTGGTCCCGCTGTGCCGCCCTCCTGCGCGGCGGGTATCACGTCGTCGGCTGGGACCTGCCCGGTCACGGCCGCAGCGCCCCCGCCGCGGCCGGCTTCGGCATCCCCGGTCTGGCCAAGGCCGTGCTCGAGCTGGCCGACCGGATCCGCCCGGAAGCGTCGTTCCACTACGCCGGGGACTCGGTCGGCGGAGCGGTGGGCCTCCAGCTCATGCTCGACACCCCGCATCGCGTCACGGCGGCCGTGCTGCTCTGCACGGGCGCGAAGATCGGGGAGAGCGCCGGCTGGCGGCAGCGGGCCGAGACGGTCCGGGCCGACGGCACCCAGGCGGTCGTGGCCGGCTCGATCCAGCGCTGGTTCTCGCCCGGCTTCCCCGAGCGCGAGCCCGAGGTGACCGAGGAGCTGCTCGGGGCGCTGCGTGCCGCCGATCCCGAGAGTTACGCCCTGGTCTGCGAGGCCTTGGCGACCTTCGACGTACGGGATCGCCTCGCCGGCATCAAGATCCCGGTGCTCGCCGTCGCGGGCGCCGACGACCAGCCCGCGCCGCCCGCCGGCCTCGCGCTGATCGCCGAGTCCGTGCGCGACGGCCGCCTCGTCGTGCTCGACGGCGTGGCGCACCTGGCCCCGGCCGAGAGTCCCGCCGAGGTGGCGGCCCTCATCGACGAGCATTTCGCCGGCCGCCGCACGGTCGACGACGTGCGCGCCGCGGGCATGGCCGTCCGCCGGGCCGTCCTCGGCGACGCGCACGTCGACCGGGCGGTTGCCGGCACCACCGGCTTCACCCGGGATTTCCAGGAGCTCATCACCGCGTACGCGTGGGGGGAGATCTGGACCCGCCCCGGCCTGGACCGCCGCAGCCGCTCGATGATCACCCTGACCGCGCTGGTGGCCCTCGGCCACCAGGAGGAGCTCGCGATGCACGTGCGGGCGGCGCGGACGAACGGTCTGACCGTCGACGAGATCAAGGAAGTGCTGCTGCAGGCCGCGATCTACTGCGGCGTGCCGGCCGCGAACACCGCGTTCCGCATCGCCCAGCGCGTCCTCGACGAGGAGTGACGGCGCGGTCAGACGCGGAACTGGCCGACCAGCACGCGGAGGTCCTTGCTCAGCTCGGAGAGCTCCTGCGTGGCGGACTGGATGTCGATGACGCCGTCGGCGGTCGTCTGGGCGCCGCTGGAGATGGTGGCGATGTTGGAGGCGATGTCGGCGGAGCTGGTCGTGGACTGGCTGATGGTCTGAGCAATGCCGTCGGTGGTCGCGGTCTGTTCCTGGACCGCGCTGGCGATCGTCTCCTGGAAGCCGCCCAGGCGGCCGGCAATCTCGACAATCTCGCCGATCGCCGCGGTGGCCATCGACGTGTCCTGTTGGATGGTCTGAACCTTCGCGGTGATGTCGTCCGTCGCGGTCTCGGTCTCCTGGGCCAGTTCCTTGACCTCGCCGGCCACGACGGCGAAGCCCTTGCCCGACTCCCCGGCGCGGGCGGCCTCGATGGTGGCGTTCAGCGCGAGCAGGTTGGTCTGCTGGGCGATCGCCGTGATGGCCTTGACGATCTCGCCGATCTGCTGGCTGGAGTCGGCGAGCCGGATGATCACGTCCTGGGTGGCGCGGGCGGCGGTGAGGCTCTGCTCGCAGACCTTGGCCGCCTCCGCCGACGTGCCGGCGATCTTCTGCAGGGAGCCGCCCATCGAGGAGGTTCCGGCGGCGACCGTACGGACGTTGGTCGCCACCTCGTCGGCGGCCTCCACGACCTGACCCGACTGCACGGACGTCGCCTTGGCGCTCACCATGATCTGGATCGCGGTCGTGGTGAGCGTCTCGCTGGCGTGCGTCACGGTCGCGGCCGAGTGGGCGATCTCCCGTACGGTGGCGGCGATCTTCTCGACGAACAGGTTGAAGGACCGGGCGACGTCCGTGAACTGGTCGTGCCCGGTCGTGTCCAGCCGGCGGGTCAGGTCGCCCTCGCCCTCGGCGATGTCGGCGAGGCGGTCCCCGAGCGCGCTCAGCGGCCGGATGATCGACAGCGACAGCACGACGGCCAGCGCGACCGCGACCAGCAGCGCCAGCGAGCCCACCAGGTTGGCGACGTGACCGGTCCGGGTCGCGGTGCGGTCGGCGCGGTCGTGCGCGGTGGCCTCGTGCTGCCGTGCACCGGCCAGCAGCCGGTCGACGCCGCCGGCGATGACCGCGTACAGGTCGAGGCCGGGCCCGGCGACCAGGTCGTTGGCCTTGTCGACCTGCGACTTCGTGCCCGCCCGGTAGGCGGCGATGACCTGTTTGTCCATGTCCTGGAACTTGGCGAACGCGTCCCGGATGGTCGTCACGTCGGCCTGGTCGGCGTCGGTCAGCGGGAGCGCGGCCAGCGTGTCGATCTCGTGCGTGAAGCTGTCCATCGACTCCAGGAAGGCGGCCCGCTCGGGCGCGGTGTCCGCGGTGGCGTTGTTGGCGCCGCGCAGGATCTCGAAGGCGTACCCGGCCTGCCAGCCGCTCACGTCGGTGACCCGGAACTTCAGCTGGTGCGCCGCCTCGAGCTGCGCCTGCGCCCGGGCCAGCGCCTGGGCCGTGGCCCGCGTGCTGTTCGCCGACCAGATCGCGGCGATCCACATCGCCACCACGCACAACGCGAGGATCAGGAACCCGGCGACCAGGCGTGTGGTCACCCGCATCCGCCGAAGCATGTTCACGTCTGGTCTCCGCCCGCAGGACCCGTGGAGTTCAGCCTATCGGGTCAATTCCGGCGAAATCCTCAGATCGGGAAGACGCGACCGCCAATTCGCGGCCGGCCTCGGCGAGCACGCCGCGCAGCCAGACGTGGGCGGGGTCGTTCGAGTAGATCGGGTGCCACCAGAACGCCTCGGCCAGCGGGACCACATCAAAAGGGCACTTCAGCACGCGTACGCCCGCTGGTTCTGCCAGACGGCCGGCGAGACGCGCCTGCAGAAGGGCGACCCGCCGGGTGCCCGCGACCAGGAACGGCATGGGCAGGAAACCGTCGGCGACCACCTCGACGCGCGGCTCGATGCCGAGCAGCCTCAGCTGCTGCGCGGCCGGCGCGAACGCGGTCCGCAGGTTGTAGAGCACGACCCAGGGCAGCTCGGCCAGCAGCTCCAGCGTCAGTTCGGCGCCGACGGCGTCGTTGTCCCGCGAGACGATGCAGACCCACCGGTCCTCGTAGAGGTCGACGAACGGGATGTCGGTCAGGAAGCCGTGCGGCAGCAACAGGCCGTCGGCCGTCCGCAGGGTGTCCGCCGCGTGGTCCACTGTGTACGGCGTCGTCTGCTGCAGGCGCAGCCGCACTCCCGGCGAGGCCTCGGCCAGGCGGCGCGCGATCAGCGGCCCGAGCACGGTGGCCGCGTAGTCCGAGGTGATGACGGTGAACTCGCGCTCCATCGTGGACGGATCGAAGTCCGGGGTCACGTCGAAGACCCGCCGCACGCCGGCCAGCGCCGGCCCGGTCAGCGCCAGCAACTGCGCCGCCAGCGGAGTCAGCTCGTAGCGGTTGCCGGTCCGGGCCAGCAGCGGGTCGCCGAAATGGCGCCGCAGCCGGGCCAGGGCGGCGCTCACGGCCGGCTGGCTGACCCCGAGCGCCTCGGCGGTGCGCGTCACGTTCCGCTCGCGCAGCAGGGCGTCCAGCGTGACCAGCAGGTTCAGATCGAGGTTCGCGAGCATCCGGTCGACCGGCACCGCCGAAGTATAAGCACCGCTGATGGCTCGCATCAGTGGTTGGGCCTTTCCTGATGACGGCGCGGCGACGGACAGTGGTCGCAGTCACATCGCCCGGCAACAGAGGGGAAACGATCGTGCCCGCCGTCCGCAATGTTCTCGTGGTCGGCGGCGGTGCTGCCGGCGCCGCCGCCGCGATCCTGCTCGCCGAGGGTGGCGTCTCGGTCGAGCTCATCGACATCAAGCCCGACATCCCGGCCCTGGGCTCCGGGATCACGCTGCAGGGCAACGCGTTGCGGGTGCTCCGGTCGCTCGGCGTCTGGGATCGGATCCGGTCGCAGGGGTACGCGTTCGACACGCTCGGGCTGCGCGCACCGGACAGGACTGGCACCCTGATCGTCCAACTGGATGACATTCGGACCGGCGGACCTGACCTGCCGGCCACGCTCGGCATGTACCGGCCCGCGCTCGCGAAGATCATGCTGGAGCGGGCGGCCGCGGCCGGCGTCAAGATCCGGTTCGGGACCACGTACACCTCGCTGGACCAGGACGAGAACGGCGTGGCGGTCACCTTCGCCGACGGCTCCTCGGGGCGCTACGACCTGGTGATCGGGGCCGACGGGATCCGGTCGTGGACGCGCCGGATGCTGGGCATCCATCTCGCGACGTCAAGTGTGGGCATGGGCATCTGGCGCGCCTTCACCGCGCGGCCGGCGAGCGTCACCCGCACCGACCTCTTCTACGGCGGGCCCAGCTACATCGCCGGTTACTGCCCGACCGGGGAGGACACCCTCTACGCGTACGTGGTGGAGGACGCCCAGGACCGCAGCACGCTGTCCCCGGTGGAGTCGCTCGGCGTGCTGCGCTCGCTGTCTGAGGCGTACCACGGGCCGTGGGACGACATCCGCGCGACGCTGACCGATCCGTCCCGCGTGAACTACACGTGGTTCGAGAGCCACCTGCTCGACGGGCCCTGGAACCGCGGCCGGGTCGTGCTGATCGGCGACGCCGCGCACGCCTGCCCGCCCACGCTCGCCCAGGGCGCGGCGCAGGCCCTCGAGGACGCGTCGGTGCTCGCCGAGCTGCTGCTGGTCCGCGACGCGCTGGACGACTCGCTGTGGCGGTCGTTCACCGAGCGGCGCCTCGGGCGCGCGAAGACCGTCGTCGAGGGCTCGCTGCAGCTGTGCCGCTGGCTGCTCGACCACGAGCGCGGCGACGTGCCCGGCCTGATGGGCCGGATCTCCCACCTTCTGATGCAGCCATCTTAGGGAACGCCTTCATGAAAGAGCGACTGATCACCCATCTGCGGCACGTCGACTTGGCCGTGCCCGACTACGACAAGCAGTTCGAGTTCTACACGACGATGTGGGGCCTCACCCCCGCGATCACGGACGAGGGAATCGCGTTTCTCGCGGCCGCGGGAAGTCCGGAACAATATTCCGTACGCCTTCGTCGCGCGGCCGAAAAGCGGCTGGACCTCATCGCGTTCGGGGCGTCGACTCCCGACGATGTCGATGCGCTCGCCGAGCGGCTGGCGGCCGACGGCGTCCAGCTCGTCACCTCACCGAGCAAGATGCAGACCCCGGGCGGCGGCTACGGATTCCGGTTCTTCGACAACGACGGGCGCACGGTCGAGGTCTCGGCCGAAGTCGAGGTGCGCGCCCACCGCAAGGTCGAGGCCGGCGAATCGGTGCCGGTGAAGCTGTCGCACGTCGTCATCAACTCGCCGAACCCGGAGGCGACGGTCGCCTTTTACGAGAGGCACCTGCGGTTCGCGCTCTCGGACACGCTCATGCACCCGCGCATGGGCTCGATGATGTGGTTCCTGCGCACCAACCGCTTTCACCACAGCCTCGCGATCGCGCGCGGGCCGCATGTCGCGCTGCACCACGCGTCGTTCGAGATGCGCGGCATCGACGAATACATGCGTGGCACCGGGCGGCTGCTGCGGGCCGGCGTGGAAAAGGTGTGGGGACCCGGGCGGCACATGGCCGGCAACAACACCTTCAGCTACTTCCTCGACCCGCACGGGAACACCGTCGAATACACGACCGAGCTGGAGCAGCTGGACGAGGACACCTGGCATCCGCATCTCTACGACTTCTCCGATCCCATGGTCTCCGACCAGTGGGGGACCGCGAACCCGATGAACGAGCTCGTGGCTCGGCAGTCGTTCAACGACCCCGACCGCGGCGTCTTCGTCGCTCCGCCGGTCTGATGCGGCTCGCCACGTTCTCGCATGCCGGCCGGGTATCGGCCGGCGTGGTCGATTCCTCGCAGATGCGCCCGTTCGCCGGTGGCCTGTCGGTGCGCGATGCGGTGGGCCTCGGAGTCGCCGCAGCTTCCGCGCTCGACCTGCTTCCGGGCGTACCTCGGAAAGAAGTGCAATTGCTCGCGCCGCTGCAACCGGCCTCGATCCGCGACTTCGTGGCGTTCGAGGAGCACGTGGCGGGAGTGCGGCGCAGCATCGACGGCCGCGGCGGGGTTCCCGATGCCTGGTACGACGCGCCGGCCTTCTATTTCACGAACCCGCACACGCTGCTCGGGCCGGACGCCGACGTGCCGTTCCCGGCGGCCGCGGTGGCCCGCGATTTCGAGCTCGAGGTGGCGGCCGTGGTCGGGCCGGACGCGACGATATTCGGGTACACGATCTTCAATGACTGGTCGGCGCGGGATCTGCAGAGCCGGGAGATGCGGGTCAATCTCGGACCGGTCAAGGGAAAGGACTTCGCCGGCAGCCTCGGGCCGTGGCTGGTCACCGCCGATGAGCTGTCCGGGTTCGCGGACGCCGACGGCTTCCTGGAGTTGGAATGCACGGCCTCGGTGAACGGCGTCGAGGTCGGGCGGGATCTGCTGTCGCACATGGGCTGGACGTTCGAGACCCTGCTCGCCTACGCGGCCCGGGACAGCCGGGTCGTCGCCGGTGATGTGCTCGGCTCGGGAACGGTCGGGAACGGCGGTTGTCTCGCCGAGCTGTGGGGCCGGAACGGCACGCAGGAACCGCCGCCGCTGCGCGATGGCGACGTGGTGACCCTGACCGTTCAGGGCATCGGCAGCCTTTCGAACCGGGTCGTCTCCGCGCCGCCGGCCGCGCCGATTCCGGCCTTTCGCCGCTCACTCGGAAAGGTGAATCCCTGATGTTCGAGTACTTTCCCGGCAATTACGTCTGGAATCTCGGCGTGGTGGCCGCGCTCAACAGCGGCGGGCTCATCGACGAGGTCGACCGGGCGTGCCGGCCGATCCGGGATCTGGCCGCCCGGGGCTCCGACGTGGGCACCGGGGCGCTGATGGCGTCGTGGACCGCCGTCGTGGACGACCTCGTCGCGCAGGCGTCGGCCGATCTCGCGGCCGGGCACCGGCGGGCCGCCGGGCAAAGGTATTTCCGGGCCACGAATTACCTGACCCAGGCCGAGCGGATGCAGAGCGCGCACGCGCCGGGGCGGCGGGCGGTCTATCAGCGCTGCCTCGACCTCATGCAGAACACGTTCGACCTCCTCGACCCGGGCACCGTTCGCGTCGCGATCCCGTTCGAGGGCACGACCCTGCCGGCCTACTTCATGTCTGCCGGTCCCGGCACGCCCTGCGTGATCATGTGGAACGGCCTCGATTCGACCAAGGAGCACATGTACGTCTCGGGGTTCCCGCAGGAACTGCGGGCGCGGGGGATCTCGACGCTGATGGTGGACTGCCCGGGCAGCGGGGAGGCGCTGCGCTTCGGCGGCCTGACCGCGCGGGTCGAGACCGAGGACTGGGCCGCCGCGTGTGTCGACCATCTGCTCGAACGCGGCGGGGTGGATGCGTCCCGGATCGGTCTGGTCGGCTGGTCGCTCGGCGGCTATTACGCGCCGCGGGCCGCCGCCTTCGAGAAGAGGCTGGCGCTGTGCGTGGCGTGGGGCGCCAACCACAACTGGGGCGAGGTGCAGCTGCGGCGGCTCGAGCGGGAGGGGGAGAACCCGGTTCCGCACTACTGGGACCACGTCATGTGGGTGTGGGGCGCGCCCGACCTCGACACCTTCATCAAGGCGGCCGCTTCCGTGCACCTGGACTGCGTCGTCGAAAAGATCACGGTGCCGTTCCTGATCGCGCACGGGGAGAACGACCGGCAGATCCCTTTGAAGTACGCGCATCGCTCCTACGAGCAGGCGACCGGGAGCCCGCGCCGGGAGCTGCGGATATTCACGCCCGCCGAGGGTGGGGCGGAGCACATCGGGTTGGACCATCTGCCGCACGTGAGCGTCTTCATCGCCGACTGGATCGCCGACCGCTTCGGGACGACCGCATGACCGGACTGGATCGTTCCGATCCGGAGGGGGCGATCGCGGCCGCGGCCGGGCGCAACTCCAACTGGGGCCGGTGGGGCGGTGACGATGTACGGGGAACGATGAATTTTCTGACCCCGGCTCATCGGCGCGAGGCGGCGGCCCTGATCCGGCGCGGTGTGTCGTTCTCGCTCGCGCAGTCCTTCGACATGGATGGACCACAGAAGGGCTGGCGGCGCCGGACCAATCCGGTGCACACGATGCTCGACACCGGCACCGACGCGGCGGCCGGGATCCAGGGTTTCCCGCACGGCATCGGCGGCGCCGACGACGTGATCGCGATGCCGCTGCAGTGCTCGACGCAGTGGGACGGGCTCGGGCACATCTTCGACCACGGCCACAGCTGGAACGGCCGCCTGGCCGCGGATACCGTCACCAGCCTCGGCGACAACACCACCGGCATCGAGACGGTCGCCTCGGTGATCGCCGGCCGAGGCGTCCTGCTCGACGTCGGCCGCTGCCTCGGAATGGGCGGCGAGCTGCCGGACGGGTTCGCGGTCACCGCCGCGCACCTGGAGGAGACGATCGCCCGCCAGGGCTCGGCGGTGGGGCGGGGCGACATCGTCGTCGTCCGCACCGGCCAGCTGTCCCGGTGCCGCCGCGAGGGCTGGGGTGACTACGCGGGCGGTCCCGCCCCCGGCCTGTCGTTCACCACCGCGGACTGGCTGCACGACACGGAGATCGCCGCGATCGCCACCGACACGTGGGGCTTCGAGGTGCGGCCGAACGAGTTCGACGACGCCTTCCAGCCGTTGCACCAGGTGGTGATCCCGCACATAGGTCTGTTCATCGGCGAGATGTGGGACCCGGACGCCCTGGCCGTCGACTGCGCCGCGAGCGGCGTCTACGACTTCTGGCTGACCGCGGCCCCGCTCCCGATCACGGGTGCCGTCGGCTCACCCATCAACCCGATCGCCGTCAAATAGCCGCGGCTGCTGCCCCGCCCCGTCCTGCGGGTGAACTGCGGGCGGACGGGGGGTTGCTGTGAGCGGGCTGAGAAGGTGATCCAGTTCTCACGCCAGGTGTGTGCGCATTGAGCAAGATCTGAACAATCCTTGAAGCCGGACTGCCGGCCAACGGGGCGCCTGCCGGTCCGAGGCCCGGGGAGGTGCAGATGAGCGGGAAACCGTCAGCGTCGCCGGTGGTAACCACCGCTCCTCCCGGCTCGTCCTCCGCCCGCTCGTCCTCGGTGCGGCGCGCGGTCCGCGAGATCGTCTTCGTGGCCGTCCTGTTCCTGGCCTACAAGCTGGGCCGCCTCCTGGTCGAGGGCCACGTCGGCGACGCGCTGACCAATGCTCAGAACGTCTGGGACTTCGAACGGTTGGTCCATCTGCCCAGCGAGGCGTCGCTCCAGGCCACCGTGCTCGCTCACACGTTCTGGATCCACGTAGCCAACAGCTTCTACGCCTACGTCCACTTCCCGGCGACCGCCGCCGCCCTGGTCTGGCTCTACGTGAAGCGCCCCGAGATCTACCTCTGGTTCCGCCGCACGCTGGCCTCCGTGACCGCCCTGTCCCTGGTGATCCACGCCCTGTTCCCCCTGGCGCCCCCGCGCATGCTGACCACGGCCGGCATGGTCGACACCGGCCACATCTACGGCCCCTCGGTCTACGGCTCCCCGTCGACCGACACCCTGAGCAACCAGTACGCCGCCATGCCCTCCCTCCACGTCGGCTGGGCCCTGGCAGTAGCGATCGCCCTGATAGCCGCCACCCGCTCCCGCTGGCGCTGGTTGTGGCTCGCCCACCCGGTCGCCACCCTGCTGGTAGTGGTGGTAACCGGCAACCACTACTGGCTGGACGCGATAGCAGCCGTGGCCCTGCTGGCCCTGGTCCTGGCGGTGGTGACTCCGTTGTCCCGCCAGTCCCTGACCGCCAGGCCCGCCCTCCGTCCTCGGCCAAACCCCGTCCCAACACCGAGACGCCCGGTCCCGCTCGCAGGTCAGACCATCGCGTCGATTAGGCCTGCCGTCTCGCTCGCAGGTCAGACCATCTCGCCAGAGCCGACCGCGTCAGCGCGATCGGCGCCTGGCGACCCGACGCCGGCCAGTCGGGGCGCTTCGCTCCCTGCCGTTCCGAGTGCTCCCGTCCCGCGGGAAGCCGTCCCGCCCGCTGGTGTCCCGCCCGCTGCCGTCCCGCCCGTTGCCGTCCCGCCCGCTGGTGTCTCGCCCGTTGCCGTCCCGCCTGCTGCTGCCCCGCGCCCTGCCGTCCAGCGGCCTGCGATTCCGCGGCAGCGGGGTTCGGAACGGAACCAGCCGTTCCACTCGCCGATCCCGGAGCTGCTCGACGTGGAACGGAACCAACCCTTCCGTTCGGGCCGCCGGGACGGGGAGGCGGCCGACCGGAAAGGGGCGTCGGCCGGGCGGGAGGCCGCGTCGGCCCGGCGGGAAGGTGGGGTGGCTGGGGGTGTCTCGCGGTCGGGCGGTGTGGATCCGATCGTGGGGTGGAATCTGGTCGCGGTGGGGCGGGCCGTGGACGGGCGGTCGGCGGGCGGTGGCGCTGAGCACCGGCGTGGGCGGTGACGGTGCTCTTGGCGTACGGACGCAAAAAGCCACCCTGCGGGGGTGGGTCGCTCAGGGCGATTGTCACGTAGTTTTCTGGTCGTGATCGATATTCGTGGGTGGGTGCCGGGCATCCGGACCGTCACCACCTACAAGGTCTCGTGGCTGCCTCGCGATCTGGTGGCCGGGATCGTGCTGACCACGCTGCTCGTGCCGCAGGGCATGGCCTACGCCGAGCTCGCGGGGCTGCCGGCGATCACCGGGCTCTACACGTCGATCCTCTGCCTGCTCGCGTACGCGGTCTTCGGGCCCTCGCGGATCCTGGTGCTCGGGCCGGACTCGTCGCTCGGGCCGATGATCGCGGTGGTGCTGGTCGGTTCGCTCGGCGCGGGGGCGGATCCGGCGGAGGCGGTGGCGCTCGCCTCGGCGCTCGGACTGCTCACGGGTGTGCTGCTCGTGCTGGCCGGCGTGGCCAAGCTGGGGTTTCTCGCCGACCTGTTGTCGCATCCGACACAGGTGGGCTATCTGAACGGTCTCGCGCTGACCATCCTCGTCGGGCAGCTGCCCAAGCTCTTCGGCTTCTCCGTCGACGGGGAGGGGCTGATCGCCGAGGCCAAGGGATTCGTCGAGGGCATCGCGGACGGGAAGATCGTGCCGGCCGCGCTGGTGATCGGCCTGTTCGGGCTCGCGGTCATCGTGGGGCTGCGGCTGTGGCTGCCGCGGGTGCCGGGTGTGCTGATCGCGGTCGTGCTGTCGATCGCGGCCGTGCCGGTGTTCGGGCTCGAGGACCGGGGGGTGGACCTGGTCGGGTCGCTCCCGCAGGGGTTCCCGCCGTTCACGGTGCCTGCCTTCTCATTCTCCGACCTGGGTGTTCTCGCGGCCGGCGCGCTCGGGATCACGCTGGTCTCGCTGACCGACACGATCTCCACGGCGTCGGCGTTCGCGGCGCGCACGGGGCAGGAGGTGCGCGGCAGCCAGGAGATGGTCGGCATCGGCGCGGCCAACGTCGCGGCCTCGTTCTTCCAGGGCTTCCCGGTCAGCACCAGCGGGTCGCGCACCGCGGTCGCCGAGCAGGCCGGCGCGCGTACGCAGGTGACCGGGGTTGTCGGCGCGGTGGCGATCAGCCTGTTGCTGCTGTTCGCGCCGGGGCTGCTACGGGATCTGCCGCAGCCGACGCTCGCGGCCGTCGTGATCGCCGCGGCACTGTCGCTGGCCGACCTGCCCGCGATGACGAGCCTGTGGCGGCGCCGGCGCGTCGAGTTCGGCCTCGCGGTCGCGGCGTTCCTGGGAGTGGCGGTTCTCGGGGTGCTACCGGGCATCGGGATCGCGGTCGGATTGTCGGTGCTCAATGTGTTCCGGCGGCTCTGGTGGCCGTATCAGGCGGTGCTCGGGCGGGCCCACGGCGTCAGCGGCTATCACGACGTCAGCGTCTATCCGGACGCGGAGCGGATGCCCGGGCTGCTGCTGTTCCGGTTCGACGCTCCGCTGATTTTCGCGAACGCCCGCGTGTTCCGGGATCGGATCCGCGAGTTCGCCCGGACCGAGCCGGAGCTCAAGTGGATCGTAGTCGCCGCCGAGCCGATCACCGATGTCGACACGACCGCCGCCGACGTGCTCGAGGAGCTCGACCAGGAGCTGAACGAGCAGGGAATCAGCCTCGTCTTCGCCGAGATGAAGAGCCGGGTGCAGGAGAAGATCGTCCGGTATCAGCTGACCAAGACGATCGACCCCGAGCATTTCTACCCGACCGTCGAGGACGCGGTGGCCGCCTATCGCCAGCAGACCGGCGCGGAGTGGAACGTCTAAACGGCCCGGCCATCCACGAACGTCATTTCCACCCGGGCGTCCCCGATCTCTGTCGTCGGGCCGGCGAAGATGTCGCGGTCCAGGACGATCACGTCGGCGCGGAATCCGGGACGGATGCTTCCGGTGTCGTCGAGGTGATTCACGTACGCCGATCCGGCCGTGTACGCCGTCAACGCCGTACCCAGATCGAGGGCCTGTTCGGGCAGGAATCCGTCGGCATTGTCGCCGTGATGGACCCGGTTGACCGCGACATGAATGCCCTGCAGCGGATCGGGCGTGCTCACCGGCCAATCGCTGCCACCGGCCAGGCGCGCGCCCGAGCGATGCAGATCGCCGAACGGGTATTGCCAACCGGCCAGCGCCGGATCCAGGAACGGAATGGTCAGGTCGTCCATCTGCGGCTCGTGCGCGGCCCAGTACGGCTGCATGTTCGCGGTGGCATTGAGCGCCGCGAATCGCTTCACGTCATCGGGGTGTACGACCTGCAGGTGCGCCAGGTGCGGGCGGGTGTCCTTCGCGCCGTTCGCCCGCCGGGCCGCCTCGACCGCGTCGAGCGCGTTCCGCACCGCCCGATCGCCGAGGGCGTGAAAATGCGGCTGAAAATCAAGGGCATCAAGCATTCGCACGTACGTCGGGAGCTGCTCCGGATCGATGAAGGACAACCCGCGATTGGTGGTCACGCAGCCGCACGAATCGCGGTACGGCTCGGTCAGCGCGGCCGTGAAGTTCTCGGCGATACCGTCGAGCATCAGCTTCACGGTGTTGCAGCGGAGCCGGCCGGTGGTGAAGCGCTCGCGTTTGGCCTCCAGATCGGGGATCTGCTCGGCGCCGAGATCCCGGTCCCACCAGAGCGCGCCGATGACGGTCGCGGTCAACTGGCCGGTGACGGCGGCGGTGAGATACGCGTCGGAGATGTCGTCGTAGCCGTTGGTGGCGCAGACCATGGCGTCCTGCCAGGCCGTGATGCCGAGCGAGTGCAGCAGCCGCTGGGCGCGCAGAAGGCCCTCGAGCCGGACCTCGGGCGTGGTGGGCGGCACGTACACCAGATCCATGGCGCCCTCCTGGAGGGCGCCGATCGGCTCGCCGGTCGTGGTGCGGTCGATGCGGCCGTTCGCCGGGTCGGGGGTGTCGGCGGTGATGCCGGCCAGCTCGAGCGCGCGGGAGTTGACCCAGGCGGCGTGATGGTCCCGGTTGATCAGATAGACCGGGCGGTCGGCGACCACACGATCGAGGAGCGCCTTGTCGGGTACGCCGCCCTCGAAGCTCTCCATAGACCAGCCGCCGCCGACGATCCACTCGGCGTCAGGATTGCCGTCCGCGTAGGCGACGATGCGGCGCAGGTACTCGTCGAGGTCGACGGTGCCGGTGAGGTCGCACTGGCCGAGCTCGACGCCGCCCATCACGGCGTGGATGTGCGCGTCCTGGAAGCCGGGCAACAGGAGGCGGCCGCGGAGGTCGACGACCTCGGTGCCGGGGCCGGTCAACTCCTTGACCTCGGTGCCCACGGCGACGATCCGGCCGCCGCGGACGGCCACCGGGTCGGTGCGGCGGGCGCCGTCGGTGAACACCGGTCCGCCGTGGAAGACGAGGTCGGCTTGCATGGTCACGCTCCTCTTGGTCACACCTGCGGGTGAGCCTAGCGGCGGGACGGGGGCCGATTTGGCGCTCCCGGCGGCGGGCTGTAGTGTTCTACGAGCCGCCAGGGAGACGGGCGAGCGATTCGGAGGCCTTCGGGCCGCCGGAGCGGCCGTCCTGGAGGCAACCCCGGGGAAATGGCGCGGCGACGAGTCGCGTACAGTTTCGGGTGTGGTTGTTCTTTGAGAACTCAACAGGGTGCTTGTAAAGCCAGTGCCAATTGTTTTATACCCTGGCCGGTTTGTTCCGGCTTGGATTCCTTTGGCAACATTTGTTTGTTGCCGGGACGATTGTTCAACAGGTTTTTGTTGGAGAGTTTGATCCTGGCTCAGGACGAACGCTGGCGGCGTGCTTAACACATGCAAGTCGAGCGGAAAGGCCCTTTCGGGGGTACTCGAGCGGCGAACGGGTGAGTA
>NZ_KB903310.1 GCF_000379645.1 Paractinoplanes globisporus DSM 43857 | reverse complement strand
GGGGCCGCTGGGCGTGCGTTGCCCCCACCGGCCGGCCACGCGCTGGGCCCACCGGGCAGCCGCGCGCTGGGGCCGCTGGGCGTGCGTTGCGCCCGCTGGCCGGCCGTGCGTTGCGCCCGCTGGCCGGCCACGCGTTGCGCCCACTGGCCGCCATGCGTTGCCCCCACCGGCCGGCCACGCGTTGCGCCCACTGGCCGGCCATGCGTTGCGCCCACTGGCCGGCCATGCGTTGCGCCCACTGGCCGGCCGTGCGTTGCGCCCGCTGGCCAGCCACGCGTTGCCCCCACTGGCCGGCCACGCGTTGCGCCCGCTGGGCGGCCCCGCGCTGGGCGCGCTCGGCGGCCGTTTGCCGCGGGCGTCAGGACACGTTGATCGGGCGGAACTGGACGCTGATGCGGGGGCCGACCGGTTTCGCGGTCTTGAGGATGGCGTGCTCCCAGGTGCGCTGGCAGGAGCCGCCCATCACGATCAGGTCGCCGTGGCCGAGGGGGAACCGCAGCGTGTCGTGGCCGCCGGCACGCGGGCGCAGCGACAGGAAGCGCGGGGAGCCCAGCGACAGGATGGCGACCATGGTGTCGTGGCGGGCCGAGCGGCCGATCGTATCGCCGTGCCAGGCGACGCTGTCGCGGCCGTCGCGGTAGAGGCACATGCCCGCGGACACGAACTCTTCGCCGAGCTCGTCGGCGTAGTGCGCGCTCAGCGCCGAGCGGGCCTCGGTCAGCACGGGATGGGGGAGCGGCTCGTCGCCGCCGAACCATCGCAGCAGCCGCGGGACGTCGACGACGTTGTCATACATCTGGCGGCGGTCGGCCCGCCAGTCGATGCCGAGCAGCGTCTCGAAGACCTCGTCGGAGCCGTGCAGCCAGCCGGGCAGCACGTCGACCCAGGCGCCGGCGGTCAACCGGTGGCGGATCACGCGGTCGGTGAGTGGCTCGAGCTCGGGAGCGGCGGGGCCGCCGGCGCCCATGAGATCGAGCATCGACGGCTGGTAGGTGCTGGTCACCCGCCCATGTTAGTACATCTGTGCTATCGGCCGCAGGGCTCCTACTCGTTCACATTCGCCGGGCCAGGCTATCTGACCATCTAGCTGCGGAAACACCATGCATCGAAGCATGCGTACTCATCGGTCGAGTGAGTTTTGTGCTAACGCCGGTGCACTTCGGACTAGGTTCGAGGCTTTTCGCGGACGCATGATCAGGCGAGTTCACCGGTGTGAAACAAGCTGGTGACAAGCCGTTTCTGGACCATCTCCCTCTCGCTGCACACCTCCCTGTCCACCGACGGGGAGGTCCGATCAGGAGGCCGGAAAGTGAAACGTTCCAACACCTCGACCCGACGCAGAATAGGCGCCGCCCTGAGCGTCTCCGTGACCCTCGGCACGCTGCTCGCCACCGGTGCGGGCGCCCCCGCCGCCGGTCTCGGCCATGCGGCGAGCTACCCCGCCGCCTGCCCGTGGATGGACACCCGCAAGAGCGCCGACCAGCGCGCCAAGCTGCTGCTCGAGCACAGCACCCTCGGCCAGAAACTGCGCTGGCTCGACGAGCAGGCCGCGAACTCGCCGGCCCAGACCACGTTCAGCGGCGTGACCTACCCGGTCCAAGTCGCCTGCACCCCCACCGTGGTCTACGCGGACGGTCCCGACTACGTACGCGGACCGGCGGGAGTGACCGTCTTCCCGGCGCAACTCGCGCTGGCCGGCACGTGGAACGACGAGCTCGCGTACACGAAGGGAAAGACGCAGGCCGACGAGGCCTTCCGGGCCGGCAAGAACGTGCTGCTCGCCCCCGGCATCTCCAGCTCGCGTGAGCCGCTGGCCGGCCGTACGCCCGAGTACCTCGGCGAGGACTCGCTGCTCAGCGGCAACCTGGCCGCCGAGCTGATCGACGGCATGCAGCGCGGCAACCGGGACCAGCCGGTAATGGCCGTGGTCAAGCACTACGTCGCGAACGAGCAGGAGCTCGACCGGCAGACCAGCTCGTCCAACATCGACGGTCGGACCCTGCGCGAGGTGTACGACCTGCCGTTCGCGATCGCCGTGGACAAGAGCCGGCCGGGCGGCATCATGTGCTCCTACAACCAGATCAATGGCGCGTACGCCTGCGAGAACCCGATCCTGAACAATCTGCTCAAGGGCGACGCGGGTTTCGACGGGTACGTGGTCTCCGATTTCGGCGCGGTGCACTCGACCGCGCCGTCGCTCAACAACGGGCTGGACCAGGAGCTGAACCGGCCGCGCTTCTACACGCCGGCGAACATCGAGGCGGCGCTCGACGCCGGGCAGGTCTCGATGGCCCAGATCGACGCGGCCGCGTTCCGGGTGGTGCGCGCGTACCTCCAGGCCGGACTGTTCGATCACCCGCTGCCGGCGACGCCGTCCACAAGCACCTCGACCGCAGCGAACAAGGCGGTGGCGCAGGCGGTCGCCGAGCAGGGTTCGGTGCTGCTGAAGAACGAGGGCTCGGTCCTCCCGCTTACCACCGGCTCGAAGACGATCGCGGTGATTGGCCAGACCGCCTCGAACACGCCGACCGACGGGGTCAGCGCCGGCACCATCTGCGCCGAGGGCCGAAACAACTCGGCCGCCTGCCCGAACCCGGTCGCGCCGCTCGACGCGATCACCGCCCGGGCCGCACAGTCCGGCCAAACCGTCACCTACAGCAACGGCGCCGACCCGGCCGCCGCGGCGGCGGTTGCCCAGAGTGCCGACGTCGCGGTGGTCTTCGGCTACGCGAAGCAGGGCGAGTTCGCCGACCGTACGACCCTGGCCCTGGACGGCAACGGCGACGCCCTGATCTCGGCGGTCGCCGCCGCGAACCCGAACACGATCGTGGTCCTGGAGACCGGCACGGCCACCACGATGCCCTGGCTGGCGAACGTGAAGGGCGTCGTCGAGGCGTGGTACCCCGGTGACCAGCAGGGCAACGCCATCGCCCGCCTGCTTTACGGCGACGTCGACTTCACCGGCCGTCTCCCGATGACCTTCCCGAAGTCGCTGGCCGACACCCCGGCCAACACCCCCGCCCAGTACCCCGGCACCTTCGCCGACGGCTCGACCACCCGCCCGGCCGGCAGCACCGCGATCCGCCAGGTCAGCTACAACGAGGGCCTCAAGGTCGGCTACAAGTGGTACGACGCGCAGGGCATCGAGCCACTCTTCCCGTTCGGCTACGGCCTGTCCTACACGAGCTTCGCCTACCAGAACCTGAAGGTCACCCCGCACCTGCACGGCACCACCGGCAAGGTGACGGTGACCTTCGACGTCCGCAACACCGGCACCCGCAGCGGCACGGCCACCCCGCAGCTCTACCTGACGCTGCCCTCGACCACCGGTGAGCCCGGCAAGCGCCTGGTCGGCTACGACAAGGTCACCCTGAAACCCGGCAAGACCACCAAGGTGCAGATCACGATCGACGCCGCCTCACCCGACCACCCCCTGAGCTTCTGGAACACCACCGCTCACGCCTGGGACACGGCACCCGGCACCTACCAGCTCCAGGCCGGCGCAAGCTCCCGCGACCTGCCCCTGACCACCTCCTTCACCATCTCCTGAACAGTTCCACCACGCTGTCCGGCCGGTCTCACCCGGCCGGACAGCCGATTCCGTTCCACGGCCCGCTCAACCGCCGATCACCCGTGACGACGCCGTCGCCGGCCCGGCGTGCTGGGCGCAGGCCTGGCCGTCGGTGCTGCGCACGGGGCCGTCCGCCGTGCTGGGGCGTGACGGCTGGTCGTGCCTGGCATTGGCCGGCCGTCACCAGCGCACTTCGATGTCGGTGGGCTATCAGTGCTGGTGCTCGGGGACCGGGACGGGCTCGTCGGCGGGCGTTGCGGGCGTCGGCTCGGCGGGCGGCTTCGGCTTCGGACGCAGGACCGAGACCGCGACCACCGCGGCCGCGATGCCGCCGAACACCCCGATCAGCGAGGTGGTCGCGACCGCCTGAACGAACGAGTCCTTCGCGACCTGGGCCAGGGCCGCGTCGCCGGTCTGGGCCGCGATCCGGAGCGCGTCGCCGATCGAGTCGCGGGCCTGGGCGACCACGTCGGTCGGCATCGCCGACCGATAGGCCGCGGTCAGCACGCTGCCCAGCACCGCGATGCTCAGCGCCGTGCCGACCTGCTGCACGGTGTCGTTGACCGCGGAGCCGACACCCACCCGATCGGGCGGCAGCGCGCCGAGCAGGGTGCCGTAGGCCGCAGGACCGGCCGTGCCGCTGCCCATGCCGATCACGACCAGCGCGGCGGCGAGCTTCAGGTAACCATCTCCCGGGTTGAGCGAGGCGAGCACGCCGAACCCGCCGGCCATCAGCAGCATGCCGATCGCCAGCGTCGCGCGGGTACCGAGCCGCTTGTCGACGACCACGCCGATGCCGTTGAAGATCATCACCGTCACGATCATCGGGATGAACGCGAGACCCGCCCTGATCGGCGAATAGCCCAGCACGAACTGAATGTGCTGCGTCAGCGCGAGCACCACGCCACCGGCGGAGAACGACAGCAGGACGATCGAGAAGCTCGCGCCCGCGAAGTTGCGGTCGCGGAACAGCGCGAGCGGCAGCATCGGCTCGGCGACCCGCCGCTCCCACAGGACGAACGCAATGATCCCGACCGCCGCGACGACGAACCCACCGATGGTCTGCGGCGAACCCCACCCGTCGCGGGACGTCGAGATGACGGCCCAGACCAGGGCGGTCATGCCGATGAAGGAGAGCAGCGCGCCGAGCAGGTCGGGCCGGCTGGCCGCGCCGCGCGACTCCGGGATGATCAGCAGCGCCGCGACGATCGCAAGCGCCGCGACCGGCACGTTGATGAGGAAGACCGAGCCCCACCAGAAGTGCTGCAGGAGCAGGCCGCCGATGACCGGGCTGCCGAGCGCGCCGAGCGCGAGCACCGAGCTCCAGATGGCGATCGCCTTTTTGCGCTCCTGCTCGTCGAAGACCGTCGTGATGATCGACAGCGTGCCCGGCATCAGGAACGCCCCGCCGACACCCATCAGGCCGCGCGCGGCGATCAGCTGCTCGGGCGTCTGGCAGAGGGTGGCGAGCGCCGACCCGGTCCCGAAGACGATGAGGCCGATGATCAGGCCCCGCCGGCGACCGTGCCGGTCGGAGAGACTGCCCGCGGTGAGCAACAGGCCGGCGAAGACCAGGATGTAGGAGTCGACGATCCACTGGATCTCCGACGTGCTCGCGCCGAGGTCGCGGATCAGCGACGGGATCGCGATGTTGAGCACCATGTTGTCGATGACGACCACGAGCAGGCTCAGGCAGAGCACGCCGAGGATCAACCAGCGGCGGGGATTGCGGTCGGGCATGGCGAGCCTCCCTCGTACGGTGTGCGATTGACTCGTACACCGTACCATCGAAGTCGCACGCTGTTCGACCCCGGCTAGGATGGGGCATGCCTTCGAAGCCGGATTTCGTCCACTCGGTGTGGACGCGTCCGCCCCGCGCCCGCAGCGGCCAGCCCACACTCAGCCGCGAGCAGATCGTCCGCGCCGCCATCGAGCTGCTCGACGCCGAGGGCACGACCGGCCTGAGCATGCGTCGCCTCGGCACCCGCCTCGACGCCGGCGCCACCTCGCTGTACTGGCACGTCGCGAACAAGGACGAGCTGCTCGAGCTGGCGGTCGACGAGGTGATGGGCGAGGTCTACGTCCCCGAGCCCGGCGACGCGCCCTGGCGGGTCGGCGTCTCGGTGGTGGCGACCGGCATGCGCGCCACCATGCTGCGCCACCCCTGGATGATCGCCCAGCTCGGCACGAAACCCACGCTGGGGCCGAATGCGATGCGTCTCGGTGACCGGCTGATCGGGCTGCTCACCCACGCCGGGTTCAGCGGCATGCCGCTGGCCTTCGTCAGCAGCCTGGTCAACGCCCACGCCATCGGCTCGGCCACCACCGAGGCGGCGGCACTCGCCTCCATCGCGCGGGCCGGTCTCCCGGTGACGGAGATGTACCAGCACCTGGAGCCCTATCTCGAGCAGATGGCCCCCGACCATCCGCATTTCGACCAGTGGCGCCGGGAAAACCCGTATTCGGACCTCGATCCGCGCAAACAGTGGGACGAGGGCTTCGCCTTCGGGCTCGACCGCATCCTCGACGGCCTCGAGCATTGGCTGGCCGCCGACAAACCCGCGACGCCGGCGCCCGAATCGGCTTGACTCGTCCCCTGGGGTAGAGGTTTAGCTTCCAGGCATGACGCAAACGCTCGCCGGAGACTTCGACTACGACACCCACGGCCAGGGCTATGCCCGGCGCCGTCGCCCCGACCCACGGATCGCCGCGATGATCCGTACGGCGCTCGGCGACGCCCGGACTGTGCTGAATGTCGGCGCCGGCGCGGGCTCCTACGAGCCTGACGACCGATATGTGCTGGCGGTCGAGCCCTCGGCGGCGATGCGTGCCCAGCGACCACCGGGTGCGGCGCCGGCGCTGGCGGCGACCGCCGAGTCGCTGCCCTTCGACGACGACGCCTTCGACGCGGTGATGGCGACCGTGACCGTGCATCAGTGGCGCGACGCGGCGCGGGGTCTCGCCGAGATGCGCCGGGTCGCCCGCGGCCCCGTGGTCGTGCTGACCTTCGACGGTGACGAGTTGGAAAGGCTGTGGCTGGCGGCCTACGTCCCCGAGCTGGTCACCGCCGAGCGCCGCCGCTACCCACCCGTGGCGACCGTCGCGGCCGCGATCGGCCGCAGCACCGAGATCATCGAGGTGCCGATCCCCATCGACTGCGTGGACGGCTTCACCGAGGCGTTTTACGCCCGTCCCGAGGCCTTCCTCGATCCGCAGGTGCGCGCGGCCCAGTCGGCCTGGGGCTTCGTCACGCCGGCGGCGACCCAGCGCGCCGTCGATCGCTTGCGCGCCGATCTGGCTTCCGGTGCGTGGCAGCAGCGGTACGGGCACCTGCGCACCCAACCGCAGTTCCTCGGCTCCCTGCGCCTCCTGGTCGGCCACCCGTGAGCGCGGGTTTGACCCGGACCTTGAGGTTCGGGTTTAGGGTCCCGGCATGCGGGTCGGAGAGTTGGCACGTCGGACCGGGACCACCGTGCGGGCGCTGCGGTACTACGAGGCCGCCGGCCTGGTTGTGCCCCGGCGGCTGGGCAACGGCTACCGGGAGTACGAGCCGATCGCCGTGCGCTTGGTCCAGCAGATCCGGGAGCTGACCGCGCTCGGGCTGAGCGTCGACGAGACTCGGCCGTTCGTGGAGAGCCTCGCCGAGGGGCGGGACGCCGACGTGTGCGCGGCCGCGGTCGCCACCTACCGCAGCGCGATCGACGGCCTGCAGGAGCGGATCGGCCGGCTCACCGCTCAGCGGGACGGGTTGCACGACCGGCTCGACGCGGCCGCCGGGCGGGTCCGGCCACCGGCGCCCGGCCGGGCCAGCGCCGACCCGGCCGACCTGGTCGGGGCGAGATTGCCGAGCCTCCGCTTCTACGCCACCGACGGGCGCCCGGTCGACCTGGCCGCGCTCGGGCCCGGTCGCAGCGTCGTCTTCGTCTACCCGCTGACCGGCCGCCCCGGCGTCGACCTGCCCGACAGCCTCCTGGAGATTCCCGGCGCCCGCGGCTCGACCGAGCAGGCGTCGTGGTTCCGCGACCACCACGCCGAGTTGCTCGCGGCCGGCGCGGCGCGCGTGTTCGGGCTGTCCGCGCAGTCGACGGGCTACCAGCGCGAGCTGGTGCACCGGCTGCGCCTGCCCTACCCCCTGCTGCCCGACCCGCGCATGACGCTGGCGACCACGCTCGGCCTGCCCACCTTCGGCGCGGGTGACATGGTTCTCTATCGCCGCCTCACGCTGGTCATCCGCGACGACGTGATCGAGCATGTCTTCCATCCGATCGCCGCCCCCGCGATGCACGCGCTGGAGGTTCTCCAATGGCTGAGCAAACGTCGCCAGAGCTGACGATTCGCGACGCGGCGGAGGTCCTGCGTGGCTGAGCAGACATCGCCGGAGCTGACGATTCGCGACGCGGGGGAGGGCGACGCGGCGGCGTGCGTCGCCATCTATCGGCCGTTCGTGCTCGACACGGCGGTGAGCTTCGAGATCACCCCGCCGACGGAGGCGGAGATGGCTGCCCGCATCCGGGAGGCGTCCGGCACGCACGCCTGGCTGGTGGCCGAGGCCGGCGGCGAGGTGGCCGGCTACGCCTACGCCCGCCCGTTCGCGGCCCGCGAGGCCTACCGCTGGTCCTGCGAGACGAGCATCTACCTGTCCTCGCGGCATCGCGGCGCGGGCGTCGGCCGCTCGCTCTACCAGGCACTTCTGGATCGGCTGACCGAGCGCGGCTTCCGCGTGGCGGTAGGGAAGATGACGCTGCCCAACCCCGCGAGCGAGGGCCTGCACGCCGCCCTCGGATTCCGCCCGGTCGGCGTCCATCGGCGCATCGGCTTCAAGAACGGCGCCTGGTACGACGTGGCCATCACCCAGCGCGAGCTGACCACCGACGAAGACCCGCCGACCGAACCACGCTGAGCAAACCACCGCCGGCCCGCGCCAGGTCGCAGGCCCGCCCGAACCGGGCACCGGATCGTCGGGCTAAGGCCGGCGGTCAGCCCCGCCTGGAGCGGGCGCGCGGAGCGCAACGGATCGCCGGGCCGGGCTGGCACGTGGGCCCGCCCGGAGCGGGCGCGCGGAGCGTGACCAATCACCCAGCCGGGCGCGGCACGGTGGGACGGACTGGCTGCGGTTGGGGACTGGGATCACGCGTACGGGGAAAGAAGGAGGCCGCCGCTTGTGAAGCGACGGCCTCCCACCTGCATGGAGTTGCAGCAGGCTTAGTGGTCTTCCTTGGAATCCGGGTCTTCCTTGGACGGCGGGTTGTAGGTGAGGTCCTCGACGGGGAGCGGGAACTCCTGGTCGTCGCCGAAGGGGGACGGGCCGCCCTGGTGGGGCAGCGCGAGCTCGGCGACGTCCATCTTGCCGTCGTCGCGGACGGGTGGGGCCTCGCCCTGGCGGGCGCTGGTGAACGGGGTGCCCGAAGTGTGGACCTCGGGAGTGCTGTCGGCCGAGCCCCCGCCCGAGGCTGAGGCGGAGACCGTGGCGGGGACGCGGGCCGGCTCGTCGAGCTGGTCGCGGCGGAAGATTTTGCGGCCGAGCCAGACCAGCGGGTCGTAGCGGCGGTCGACGACGCGTTCCTTCATCGGGATGATCGCGTTGTCGGTGATCTTGATGTGCTCGGGGCAGACCTCGGTGCAGCACTTGGTGATGTTGCAGTAGCCGAGGCCCTGGTGTGCCTGCGCGTATTCCTTACGATCCTCGCGGGCGTCGAGCGGGTGCATGTCGAGCTCGGCCGCGCGGATGAAGAAACGCGGCCCGGAGAAGGCCGTCTTGTTCTCCTCGTGGTCGCGCACGACGTGACATGTGTTCTGGCAGAGGTAGCACTCGATGCACTTGCGGAACTCCTGCGAGCGCTCGACGTCGACCTGCTGCATGCGGTACTGGCCGGGGGCGACCCCCTCGGGCGGCGCGAACGCGGGGGTCTCGCGTGCCTTCTCGTAGTTGAACGAGACGTCGGTGACCAGGTCGCGGATGACCGGGAAGGTCCGCAGCGGCGTGATCGTGACGGTCTCGTCCTCCTCGAAGGTGGACATGCGGGTCATGCAGCCCAGCTTGGGCATGCCGTTGATCTCCATCGAGCAGGAGCCGCACTTGCCGGCCTTGCAGTTCCAGCGGCAGGCCAGGTCGGGCGTCTGGGTGGCCTGCAGCCGGTGGATGATGTCGAGCACGACCTCACCCTCGTTGACCTCGACGTCGAAGTCCTGGATCTCGCCGCCGGACGAGTCGCCGCGCCAGACGCGGAAGTGGCGCTTGGTGCCCATTACTTCGCCTCCGTCTTGCCCGCGCCGGGCAGTGCATCGAACTCGACCATCTCGCCGTCGGTCAGGTATTTCGACAGCTCGGTGCGGTCGAACAGGGTGATCAGCTCCTCGCGCATCTTCGGCAGCGGTTTGCGCTCCAGGTGCACGTCGCCGGACTTGTCGACCGAGCAGACCAGGTTGACCTTGCGCCAGTCGGGGCTCATCGCCGGGAAGTCCTCCCGGGTGTGGCCGCCGCGCGACTCCTCCCGCTCGAGTGCCGCTTTCGCCGTGCACTCCGAGACGACCAGCATGTTGCGCAGGTCGAGGGCGAGGTGCCAGCCCGGGTTGTACTTTCGGCCGCCGGTGGCGCCGACGTTGGCGACCCGCTGCTTGAGCTCCTGCAGGCGCTTGGCCGCGTCGGTCAGCTCGCCGGCCCGGCGGATGATGCCGACCAGGTCGCCCATCACAGCCTGCAGATCCTGCTGCAACGTGTACGGGTTTTCGCCGCTCTGTCGGTTGAGCGGGGCGAGCGCCACGTCGACGGCCGACTCGACGTCGGAGGTCGCGACCCGGGGGCGCTTGGCCAGGGCGTCGACGTACGCCGCGGCGTGCTCGCCGGCGCGCTTGCCGAAGACCAGCAGGTCGGAGAGCGAGTTGCCGCCGAGCCGGTTGGAGCCGTGCATGCCGCCGGACACCTCGCCGGCCGCGAACAGGCCGGTCACCTTGCCGAACGCGGCGGCCGAGTCGGGGTCGACCTCGACGCCGCCCATCACGTAGTGGCAGGTCGGACCGACCTCCATCGGCTCCTTCGTGATGTCGACGTCGGCCAGCTCCTTGAACTGGTGGTACATCGACGGGAGGCGCTTGGTGATGGTCTCGGCCGGCATGCGGGTGGAGACGTCGAGGTAGACGCCGCCGGCCTTGGTGCCCCGGCCTTCCTTGACCTCGCTGTTGATCGCCCGGGCCACCTCGTCACGGGGCAGCAGCTCCGGCGGGCGGCGGTTGTTGTCGGGGTCCGTGTACCAGCGGTCGGCCTCCTCCTCGGTGTCCGCGTACTGCTTGCGGAACACGTCGGGGACGTAGTTGAACATGAACCGCTTGCCCTCGGAGTTGCGCAGCACGCCGCCGTCGCCCCGGACCGACTCGGTGACCAGGATGCCCTTGACACTGGGCGGCCAGACCATGCCGGTCGGGTGGAACTGGAGGAACTCCATGTTGATCAGCGTCGCGCCGGCCCGCAGGGCCAGGGCGTGGCCGTCGCCCGTGTACTCCCAGGAGTTGGACGTGACCTTGTAGCTGCGGCCGACGCCACCGGTCGCGAGGACCACGGCCGGCGCCTCGAGCAGCAGGAACTCGCCGGTCTCGCGGTAGTAGCCGAAGGCGCCGGCGACGCGGTCGCCGTCGAGCATCAGCTCGGTGATCGTGGTCTCGGCGAAGACTCGGATCTTGGAGTCGTAGCTGCCGGTCTCGGCGAAGTCTTCCTGCTGCAGCGAGACGATCTTTTGCTGCAGGGTGCGGATCAGCTCGAGGCCGGTGCGGTCGCCGACGTGGGCGAGGCGCGGGTACTCGTGGCCGCCGAAGTTCCGCTGCGAGATCTTGCCGTCCTTGGTGCGGTCGAAGAGCGCGCCGTAGGTCTCCAGCTCCCAGATCCGCTCCGGCGCCTCCTTGGCGTGCAACTCGGCCATGCGGAAGTTGTTGAGGAACTTGCCGCCGCGCATCGTGTCGCGGAAGTGCACCATCCAGTTGTCGCGCGAGTTCACGTTGCCCATGGCGGCGGCCGCGCCGCCCTCGGCCATGACCGTGTGCGCCTTGCCGAACAGTGATTTCGAGATGATCGCGGTGCGTTTCCCGGCCAGCCGGGCCTCGATCGCCGCGCGCAGGCCGGCGCCGCCGGCCCCGATCACGACGACGTCGTAGTGGTGCCGTTCGATTCGGGTGGTCATCGTCGTCGCTCCTCTCAGCCGATGAAACGCAGGTCGTCGAACCAGTGCGCGGAAACGGCCATGACGTAGAAATCGGTGAGCGCGAGCGTGCCCAGCGTGATCCAGGCCAGCATCATGTGCCGCGTGTTCAGCTTCGACACGAAGGTCCAGAAGCGGTACCGCAGCGGGTGCTTGGAGAAGTGTTTGAGCCGGCCGCCGGCGATGTGGCGGCAGGAATGGCAGGACAACGTGTATGCCCAGAGCATCACCACGTTGCCGACCAGGATGATGTTGCCCAGGCCGAAGCCGAACCCGCTCGGGCTGTGGAACGCGCGGATGGCATCCCACGTGTTGATCAGCGAGATGATCCCGGCGGCGTAGAACGCGTACCGGTGGACGTTCTGGAAGATCAGCGGGAAGCGGGTCTCACCGGAGTATTTCTGGTGAGCGTCTGGTACCGCGCAGGCCGGCGGGGAAAACCAGAACGAGCGATAGTACGCCTTGCGGTAGTAGTAACACGTCAGCCGGAACAGCAGCAGGAACGGCAGCGTGAAGGCGGCCTCGGGGATGAACCAGGCGCTCGGCAACGGGGTGCCGAACTCGGCCGAGCCCTCGACGCACCGGTCGGTCAGACACGGTGAGTAGAACGGCGTGAGGTAGTGGTAGTCCTCGACGAAATACCACTTGTGCATGAAGACGCGGACGGTCGCGTAGAGGACCCATGCCGCGAGACCCACGAAGGTGACAAGTGGGGGAAACCACCATCTGTCGGTGCGCAACGTTTTCGCCGCGATCGCCGCGCGGTTACGCCCCGCCGCGCCCGGCCTCGTTGCCGTCGTCGTCATTCGATCTCCTGACGTGCCTGTCATGTGACCCGGCTGTTAACGGGCGGGGGAGCCCCACAGCCGCCGTGCGTCCGTGATGTGTGGCACACGTTACGCCGGGGGTCGGACAGTTTGCGGCGCAGGGATGATGTCTAGGTCACAAAATCGAGCCCCACTCGCATCCACCTGCGCAAACGCGGTAGTCGATCTTAGCTTTCGGCGCCGGTTTGCCGCCCTTTCGCCGCCCGGTTTCGGAGCCCGGTTTCAGAGTTCCGGCGCGGCCAGCCGTCGGATCGCTCCGGCACAGGACGCCGGAGACCATTGGGCGAGCTCGTCGGTCACGGCAAGGCCGTCGGTGGTCCGGGGGGCGACATAAAACGCGGGCGTACGGGATTTGGCCTGCCGGTCGAGTGCGTCGGCGTAAACGGTGCGCGCGTCCAGCAGCTGCCGCCACGCGTCCTCGTCCCGCTGGTTGTCCAGCTGATCGACGTAGATGCGGACGGCCGAGTTCTCGTCGCGGATCGCGGTGGCCCGCGCGGCCGGCCCGCTCGTCGAGCCCGGCGGGACCAGGCGGTTGAGCCGTCGCTCGAGGTCGAGGCAGTCGGTCTCGCGCTGTGCCCGCGCCTCGCGGGCGTCGGCCGCCCGGTCGCGAGCCCCGTCGATCGTCGAGACGATGGAGAGCCCACCCGCGCAGATCGCCACGACGATGACGGCGGCGGCCACCGCGATGCCGACGATGAACCAGCGCCGGCGACGCCGTTGGCGCTCGTCGCCGGGCGCCGCCGGCGGTGGCCCGAAGCCGAGCAAACGCCGGCCGGCGGCGGGTCCCTCCGCCGGCCGGGCGAACGCGGGACCGTTCCCGCCCGAGACCGGTGTCGCCCCGCCCGGATCGGCCTCGGCCGGCTGCTCCGGGCTTCCGGCCGAGGCCGGCGCGCCGCCAAAGGCGCCCGCGGACGAGCCACCCGAAGCCGGCGAGCCGCCGACGGTCCACGCCGCCGAGCCACTCGACGCCGGCGAGCCGCCACCCGTCCACGCGGACGAGTCACCCGAAACCTGCGCCCCGCCGCCGGCGGTCCAGGCGGACGAGCCGCCGAGGTCGGACGACGAGGCGCCGGCCGGGGCGCCCGTCACGGGCTCGTCGGCGCTGTCGCGCCAGCCCCGGCCGGCCGAGAAGCGGCTGGTCGGGGCCTCGTCATCGCCCGGGTCGCGGGGTGCGTCGCTCACCGGCCCAGTGAAGCACGCCGGTCAATGTGCAGGTGATCAGCCGGAGGCATTGCCGGTCAGGTTCCAGCTGGCCAGGTGCAGGGCGGGGGCCGCGAACCGCACACCGGACCATCGATCGGGCAGCAGGATCGACTCGGCGCCGATGCCGCGGACCATGCCGATGCCCAGCGCCTGCGGATAGGACTGGGTGAACCGCATGTTGCTCACCGCGGAGGTGACCTCGCCGTCCTCCACCAGCCACACGCCGTTGCGGGTCAGACCGGTGATCACCAGGCTCTTCGGGTCGAGGACCCGGGTGTACCAGAAATCGGTGATCAGCAGGCCGCGCTCGACGTGCTCCACCAGCGGCCGGGCCGACTCGGCGGTCGGGCCCGGCTCCGCCGTCGGGCTCGGCTCGGCGGGTGGCGACTCGGTCCCGGCGGGCGCCGCTTCCAGCCGCATGCTCGTCGCCATCGGCCCCCACGAGCGGGAACCGTCCCAGGCGTGCCCGGTCGATTCCGTGCCCGCCTCGGCCGCCGACCGCCGGTCGTGGGTCACCGCCTTGGTCACGCCGTCGCGCACCAGCACCAGCGTCGCGCGCGGGGTGCCCTCCCCGTCGAACGGCACCCCGGGCGCGGGCTCGCCCCGGCTGCCGAGCGGATCGTCCACAATGGTCACCGACGGGTCGAACTGCTCGGCGCCGATCTCGGCGAACGACTGCCGCTGGTTGAACAGCTTGCCGTTGAAGCCGAAGAAGGCGAAGTTTCCCAGCAGGTCGGCGACCGCCTCAGGCTCGAGCACCACCTCGTAACGCCCGGGCGGCAGCTCGACCGGGCCCCGGGCCGCGCGCGCCTTGGCCGCGGCCCGTGCGCCGAGCACCGCGCCGTCGATGTCGGCCAGACGGCCACTCGCCAGGCGTGCCACGCCGTCGGAGCCGTCGACACGGGCGATGCCGTCCATCGCGGCCTCGGCGGTGCGGCCCTCGACCGCGTGGCCGGCGCTGTTCGCGAAGGCGGCCGAGACGTACACCGTGCGGCAGAAACCGGCCGTCTCGAGCCCGCCCGCCGCGCGCACGAAGTCACGCACCCGCGCCGCCCGCTCGCCCGGGTCGGACCGGGCGGTCGCCTCGTCGAAGCCGAAGTCGAGGCCCGAGTGGATGCCCGAGCCGGGGTGGCCGGCCGAGACGTGCAGCGGGGTGGGCTCGGTGAGGCCGGGCCAGGTCGGGTCGGCCGGGCTCACCCGGGCGGCCGCGATCGTGCGGTCGACCAGCGCCCGCAGCCCGTCGGGGCCGGTGATCGTGGTGGAGCCGGCCGAGCTGCGGCCGTCGAGGTGCAGCCGCAGCCGTACGACCGTGGTCGCGTCCGCGACGTTCTGATGGATCGCCGAGTTCGCGAAGCGGGTCAGCGCCTCGGCGTTGTGCTCGACCATGACCTCCGTCCGCGCGGCCGGGCCCGCCGCGGAGCGGACCAGCTCGACGACCCGGCCGGCGAGATCCAGCTCGACGCTCATCCGCGCACCCCCACGCGTACGTTGGTGAAGCGGGCCGGGGCCGACGGGTGGCCGGTGTGACCCACCTGGCCGGGCTGACCCTTTCCGCAGTTCGGCGTGCCCCAGGCGATGGTTTCCGAGGAGAGCATGTCCATCGACTGCCAGAACTTGGGGCCGATGCCGGTGTAGGTCGGGTTGCGCAGCAGGCGGCCGCGCTTGCCGTTCTTCACCTCGTAGCCGATCTCGCAGCCGAACTGGAAGTTGAGCCGGCGGTCGTCGATGGACCAGGAGCGGTTGGTCTCCATGTAGACGCCGTCGTCGGTGGCCGCGATGATCTCGTCGAGCGTGTGCGGGCCGGGCTCGAGGCCCACGTTTGTCATCCGGACCATCGGCAGCCGCGCCCAGCCGTCGGAACGGACGCTGCCCGCGTAGTCGAGCCCGGCCACGGCGGCCGAGTCGCGCCCGGCGAGCACGCCCACCCAGATGCCGTCGCGGACCGCGTCGCGTTTCCCGGCCGGGGTGCCCTCGTCGTCGTACCCGAAACTGCCGAGGGCACCCGGGATGGTCGGGTCGATCGTGATGTTCATGAGGTCGGAGCCGTAGCGCAGCGAGCCCAGCTTTTCCAGGTCGAGCCAGCTCGTGCCGGCGAACGCCGCTTCCCACCCGAGGATGCGGTCGAGCTCGATCGCGTGGCCCACGGACTCGTGGATCTGCAGCGCCAGCTGCTCGCCGCCAAGGATCAGGGCGGTCTCACCGGCCGGGCAGAGCGGCGCGGTCACCAGGGCGCGCGCCTCCTCCGCCATGCGCGGCGCGTGGGTCAGCAGGTCGAGCTCGTCGACCAGTTCCCAGCCGCGGGTGCCGAACTGGCCGCCGTACGACGGCCAGGACCGGCGCTGCACCTCGCCCTCGCCGATGACGCTGGCCCAGACGCCCGCGCCGCACTCGCGGATGTGCTGGTCGATGCGGTGACCCTCGCTGGAGACGAACCACTTGCGCGTGTCCCAGATGTGGTAGAGGGCCTCGGCGATGTCGGCGCCCGCCGCCTTGGCCGCGGCGGTCGCCCCGACCAGCAGGTCACCCTTGGCGGACAGCGGCACGCCGAGCGGGTCGACCACGCAGTCGCTGGCCCAGCTCGCCTCGCCGGCGCCGGCCGGCACCAGGTCGATCGGCGGCCCCGGCACGGTCGCGCTGGCCGCGGCGATCAGCGCGGCCCGGCGCCCGGCCGCGCGGGCGGCGGCGTCGGACAGGTCGGGCACCGCATAGAAGCCCCAGCTGGACCCGACCAGGGCCCGCACGCCGAGACCGGCGCTCTCGTCGGAGCTCAGATCCTCGACATCCCCGTCGCGCGCGGTCATCGATTCCGTGCGACGCACCATGACGCGTGCGTCGGCATAACGCGCCCCGGCGTCCAAGGCGGCCTGCACCGCCGACAACGCCTCATCGAAGTGGCTCATGCACCGACCCTAGGGGACCGGTACGACAAAACTCAGCGCGGCGGCGCTATCCCGGACCTCCGTCGTGGCCTCGCAGGAAGGCCAACTCCTCGTCCAAGGACGCGGCCGGGACCGAGGTGAGGCCGGGGAGGGCGGTGCCGATCAGCAGGAGCGGGCGGGAGCGGTCGGACTGGGCCGCCGCCTCGGCCAGGCTGTGGTGGGCGTAGACGTCGGCCGCGTCCGAACGGTCGCCCAGATACCGCTCCGCGAAGGGCGCCGGCAGGTGGTACCAGTCCGTCACCGGCTCGCGGGCGACGGCCCGGTGGAAGACGTCGGGGCGCCGCAGCACCGCCATCGCGGCCAGCCATCCGCCCAGGCCCGTGCCGCGCACCGACACCGCCGTCATGTCCAGATCCGGGTGCTTGCCGACCAGCGAGTGCAGGGCGTCCACCTGGTCGGCGAGGGCCACGTCGCCCAGGCGGCGGTGCACCACCTTCTCGAAGCTGGGCGCGACCCCCGGCGTACCCCTCGAATCGACGCTGACCACCGCGAAGCCGGCGTCGGCCCACCACTGCCGCTCCTGCCACGCCGCCGGGTCGGTGACCACCTGCTGATGGCCGGTGCCGTCGCCCAGGGTGACCAGCACCGGGATCTTCCCGCCCCCCACGAAGCCGGCGGGGTAGAGCACCGCGGCCGGCAGGCGACGGTCGGTCACGCGTTCGAGGATCGGGCTCGGGTGGTACGGCAGCGGCGCCGCGAAGTTGCGCAGCGTGGCCACCCGCTCCTCGCCTCGCCAGACCGTGTCGTCGAGGACCAGCACGTCGCCGTTGGCCTCGGCGCGGTGCCAGCCGGGGGTCATGCTGATCTTGCGGGCTTCGGCGCCGCCTCCGCCCAATGCCGTACGGACGCGGAAGACCGACTGGGCCGACGGGTCGCCGTCGGTGCCCTCCACGACCAGATCGGGCGCGCCGGTCGGGGCGTCCGAGCGGGGCAGCGTGCCGACGACCCGCCGCACGTAGAGCCCGGGCGGGGTGAGCAGGCTCCCGTCGGCGAACAGGCAGCGCGCGTCGAAACCGTCGTGCGCCAGTTCCCCGCCGACCAGAACCCGCCCGTCCGGCAGGTGTCGCGGCGTGCCGGCCACCGGCTCGACCCAGCGGGCGTCGGCCAGCTCCGCGTGCACCTGCGTCTCCCCGGTGCGCGGATCGATCGCCAGCACCAGCCCGTGCTGCTGCATCCGGCGCAGCACGGTCATCAGCGGCCCGCCGCCGTCGGCCCAGCGCACGTTCACCACGTACGGATAGGTCTCCCGGTCCCAATGGACGTCGACCCAGCCCTCGTCGAGGTCGAGCAGGTGCAGGCTGGTCGCCCCGGCCGTGCGGGTGGCGAGGATCTGCGAGCCGTCGGGCGCCCACCACCAGCCGCGCCGCCGGCCGAACTGGACCGCGGCCGGGTCGGGCACGCCCCACGAGATCAGACCGCCGTGCTCGCGCCACGCGTTGCCGGGCTCGCCGGCCAGCAGCCGGTCGCCGCCCCGCCCGGCGACCCGCAGCGACGCGGACCCGCCGGTGACGGTCACGTACCCGATGTGCCGCCCGGTCGGGTCGGGCCGCGGATCCTCGGCGACCCCGTCCACCGGCACCTCGGTGACCCCGCCCTCGGCCAGGTCGGCGCGGAAGAGCCGCCCGTCGCGGGCGAACGCCGCCGTCCGCGCGTCGCGATCCACCGCGTACGTCTCGACGGGCCCCTCCGCGATCAGGGTCTCGTCCCCGGTGGCGACCGTCAGCGTCCAGAGCGCGGCCGCGGGGTCCTCCGGCCCGGCCGAGCGCAGGAAGGCCACCCGGGCGCCGTCCGCGCCGATCGTCACGGCGCGCGGGGCGCCGTAGCTGAAGTGACCGGTGCGACCGGCGAGTCCGGGGTAGTCCACGCTGTCCAGCATCGCTGATCAAGGGCTCGGTCCGCCTCGCAAACTCGCAGCCCGGCTCCGAAAAGCTCGGCGTGCTCCCGCGTAAAGTGGCGGCCGTGACTGACACCCTGCCCGCACGCCGCCTGCTGCTGGTGCACGCCCATCCCGACGACGAGGTCACCGGCACCGGCGCGACCATGGCGCACTACGCCGCCCTGGGCGCCCACGTGACGCTCGTGACCTGCACGCTCGGTGAGGAGGGCGAGATCCACGTCCCCGAGCTCGCCCAGCTCGAGGCGAAGCAGGCCGACCAGCTCGGCGGTTACCGGCTGACGGAGCTGGACCGGGCGTGCGCGGCGCTGGGCGTCACCGACCACCGCATCCTCGGTGGCGCGGGCCGCTACCGCGACTCGGGCATGATGGGCCTGCCGACCAACGATCATCCGCGGGCGTTCTGGGGCGCCGACCTCGACGAGGCCGCGGGTCATCTTCTGGAGATCATCCGGGAGATCCGGCCGCAGGTCATGATCACGTACGACGAGAACGGCTTCTACGGCCATCCCGACCACATCCAGGCGCACCGGGTGGCCATGCGCGCGGCCGAGCTGGCCGGCCCGGACGGCCCGGAGAAGATCTACTGGACCGCGATGCCGCTGAGCGTGCTCCGCGAGGGCATGGAAGCGTTCCGCGAGCTCGACGACAACCCGTTCGCCGAGGTGGAAAAGGTGGAGGACCTGCCGTTCGGCCACACCGACGAGGAGATCGCGGCCCGGATGGACGGCACCGACCACTACAACCAGAAGGTGGCGGCCATGCGTGCGCACGCCACCCAGATCCCCGACAATTCCTGGCTGTACGGGATCGCCGGTGACTTCGGCGGCGAGTTCATGGGCGTGGAGTACTTCCTCCTCGCCAAGGGCGAGCGCGGCCCGGGCGAGGGCCCGCACAACTGGGAGAGCGACCTGTTCAGCGGGCTGGAGATCGACGAGCCGGCGATAGCGGACGCGGCTGCGAGATGACCATGAGCCAGCAGAAGCAGGAGACGCCGGCCGAGGCGGTCGCGCCCGAGCCGGAGCGCCGGGGCCTCGACCGGGTCATCGTGGTCGGCGGCGTGCTGGTCGCGATCGTCGCGACCTTCGTGACCGGCGTGCTCGAGCTGTTTCTGACCCCGCTGCGCTGGGGCGACCTCACCACGATCTGGCGGGGCGACTCGATCGGCTCGGGCGACGGGCCGGTGCTCGGCCTCGCGATCCTGCTCGCCGCGGTGGCGAACTACGCGATCGCCTGGTTCGCGGTGAGCACCACCGGCGGCAAGCGCTGGGCGATGGCCCCGCCCTGGGCGCTCTGGACGCTGATGATGTTGTTCGCGGCCGGCGTACGCACCAGCGAGGGCGACTATCTGCTGGCCGGCAACGACTGGGTCGGCCTCGTCATGATCCTCGTCGGCAGCCTGAGCTTCGCCGTCTACTCGTACCGAATGATCCTGAAACGCGTGTCTCGGCCCTAACTCGCAGCCGACTCCCAGCTTTCACCGAGGGCGCGTGGCGCGTCATCCGCAAAGATGGCCCGGAGGGTCGAGCGCCGAACGTTCACCTGGCGTTACGATCCCGTGCCACAGGCAGCGGTTTCGGGGAGGACTCATGAGGCAACAGCGCTGGTTCGCGCCCACGGCGCTGGCGATCGGTTTGTTCGCGATCAATGTCGTGGCACGTCTGGTCATCCGTCTCGGCTTCGACGGCGACGACTCGGCCGAGAGCAACGCCTCGATCGTGATGTTCGGCGTGATCGGTTTGTCCCTCGCGGTCTGGACGTTCTTCGCCTGCCAGCGCAAGCGCCCGTCCGACTGGCTGCTGCCCGACCTGGTCTTCGGTGCCGTCGGCGGGATGCTGCTGACCGTCCTCGTCGGACCGTTCATCAGCGGCGGGGAGCCGTTCTCGAACGGCGCGGGCGACTTCTTCTCACAGATCTGGCTCTACGCCGGCTTCGCGATCGTGGGCACGCTGCTGGGTTACTGGGTCGCCATGATGCTCGGCCGCGACTACCGGTCCCGCTCGCTCAAGGCGTTCACGGAGACCCGCGCCGCCAAGCCGCGCAAGGTCGTCCGCCGCTAACCGGCGGGTGCTTCCCGGGTCAGATAGGTGTGGTGGGTGCTGAAGCCCAGCCGCCCGTACAGCGCGACCGCGGCCGTGTTGCGCTCCTCCACCTGCAGGTAGGCGCGGGTGCTGCCGCGCTGCGTCGCCCACTGCGCGAGGCCGCCCACCACCTGCTGGGCGATGCCGCGGCGGCGTGCGGCCGGCGCGGTCTGCAGCAGCGAGACGCCGAGCCATCGATCGGGCCCGGTCACCGCACCGCGAGCGACGGCGATCAGCTCACCGTGCGCGTCCCGCACGTGAGCAAAAACAATTTCCCGTACGCCGGTGAGAATGCGCACGGCGATCGGCGGCAGCGTGCCCTTGTGCTCGGCGACCATCGCGAACCAGTCGTCGCCGGGCGCGTCGGCCAGCTCGACCGGCGGCAGGTCACCACGCGCCGGAACCGCCGTGAGCAGCGGCGCTATCCGCGCCGTCTGCACGAGTGTGAGCGGCCGGGCCGTCCAGCCGCGCTCGTCGAGGGCCGCGTTGACCGGCGCCGCGAGCGGCATCGGCGCGTTGATCAGCGGCTGCTGGCCGTGTGCTTCGTACCACTGCGTGACCGCGTCGATCGCCGCATCGAGCGGGCGGTCGGGGTCGCCGACGGCGAGGGCCGAGTTGGCGCGGCCGGTCCAGTTGCCGGCGGCCCGCAGGATCCAGCTGCCCAGCCGGGACTGGATCGGCGCCGGCCAGGCGTCGTTGGCCGCGAGTTCGAGAGCGATCACGTCCGCCGCTGGTGGACGGCGTGCCGGTGGGACCCGCTTGGCCCGGTGGACTGCCTCCAGCGGCACCCGCAACGTCCCCTTCTCGGTGGCGATCGTGAGATCCGTCTCGGTGAGCTCGACGAGTTCCCCGAGCGCGTCTGAATACAGCGTTCGCTCCTGGGATACGCCTACAATCCGGCGTACCACCACCCGGTGTCCCACATCCTGCCGACGGAGCACGTGTCACCTCCTCCGGCGGAGATACTAGGCTCTGCTGTTGTCGCCGATGGTTCCACGTCGTAGAGGACCAGTCCGGCGTGGCTTTGGAGGGAAAGACCCGTGACCTACATCATCGCTGAGCCCTGCGTCGATGTGCTCGACAAGGCATGCATCGAGGAGTGCCCGGTCGACTGCATCTACGAGGGCAACCGGATGCTCTACATCCACCCCGATGAGTGTGTGGACTGCGGTGCGTGCGAGCCGGTCTGCCCGGTTGAGGCGATCTTCTACGAGGACGACGTGCCGGAGCAGTGGAAGGACTACACGAACGCGAACTACGAGTTCTTCGAGGACCTCGGTTCGCCCGGTGGCGCCGCCAAGAAGGGCAAGATCGACAAGGACACGCCGTTCATCACCGCCCTGCCTCCGATGGGCGACCACTGAGCGCCCTCGCGTCGGCTCTGCCGGATTTCCCCTGGGACCTGCTGGAGCCGGCGAAGGCCAAGGCCGCCGCGCATCCCGGCGGCCTCGTCGACCTGTCGGTCGGCACGCCGGTCGACCCGGTTCCCGCCTTGATTCGCACGGCCCTCGCCGACGCGTCGGACGCGCCGGGGTACCCGCTCACCGCGGGTACCCCGGCGCTCCGCGCGGCGATCGCCGGCTGGGTGTCCCGGGCCTGCGACGCCTCGGGTGAGTTCGGTGTGCTGCCCACGATCGGCTCGAAGGAACTGGTCGCCTGGCTGCCCACGCTGCTCGGCGTCCGGCCCGGCGACGTCGTGGTGATCCCGTCGGTCTGCTATCCGACGTACGAGGTGGGCGGCCTGCTCGCCGGCGCGACCGTGGTGCGGAGCGACTCGCTGACCGCCCTCGGGCCCGATCCGAGAGTCAAGCTGCTCTGGATCAACTCGCCGTCCAACCCGACCGGCAAGGTGCTCCCGGTCGAGCACCTGCGCAAGGTCGTCTCCTGGGCCCGCGAGCGTGGCGTCACCGTGGTCAGCGACGAGTGCTACCTCTCGCTCGGCTGGGAGACCCGCCCGGTGTCGGTGCTCGACGACGCGGTGACCGAGGGCGACTACACCGGCGTGATCGCCGTGCACTCGCTCTCCAAGCGCTCCAATCTCGCGGGCTACCGGGCCGGCTTCGTCGCCGGCGACCCCGCGCTCGTCGGCGATCTGCTCGCGGTCCGCAAGCACGCCGGCATGATCGTCCCGGCGCCGGTGCAGGCCGCGATGATCGCCGCGCTCGGTGACGAGACCCACGTCGGCCGTCAGCGTGAGCTCTACGCGGCACGACGCGAGACCCTGCGTACCGCCCTGGTCAAGGCCGGCTTCGAGATCAGCCACTCGGAGGCGGGCCTCTACCTGTGGGCGACCCGGGGCGAGGACTGCTGGCAGACCGTCGACGCCCTCGCCGACAAGGGCATCCTCGCCGCTCCGGGCGTTTTCTACGGCCCCGGCGCCGCCCAGCACGTGCGGGTCGCGTTGACCGCCACCGACGAACGGATCGCCGCCGCGGCCGCCCGCCTGACCTGAGCGGTCCAGACCTAAATGGACGCCACGGCGGCCGCAGGTTCTCCCCGTTGCTGTTCGTGGCGATCGTGATCGTCGCCGTGGCCACCTTCACGATCGCCGGAGCACGTCGAAACCGCTGATCAAAGAGCGCGAATTGGCACGAACGCATCGCGGCCGGGGTCTCGAATGCGTGACCGCCGTGCGTTACTCTCAGTGCCGCTCAGATCTGGGGGGATCGACGTTGTTTCCATCCGTTCAAGCGGAACGGGACGACGACGCGCGCGTGGGGGACGCGCGCCGGTTCGTGACCGAAGTAGAGAATATGGCGATTCGCGCCAGAGATGGCGGCCCGCCGCCACGGCTCGATCGCATCACCGGCCCCGACCGCACGGGCACGGCGTTTGCCGTGGTCGACGCCGTGGGCCGGTTCGTCGACGTGAGCCTGCAGCCGGGCTGGTGGTCGGCGCTGGGCGCGGCCCGCGTCGCGGCCGGCCTGCTCGAGGCGCTCGAGACCGCCCGGCTCAAGGCCGCCCTCGTTCCGATGATCCTGCGCCGGAACGGCTACGAAGAGTCACCGTCGAAGCATCGCATGCCCGAGGAGTTGCGGCCCGGGGACGAGGGCTTCCTCGACGCCGCCCGCGGCCGGATCACCGAGGCGTACCGGCTGATCGACGACGCCGGCAAGCGCCTGCGCGAGCGCGAGGCCGTCCGGATGGTGGGCGGCCCGCGCGGCCTGTTCCGTGTGCACGCCCGGGGCGGCCGGATCGAGCGGGCCGAGGCCATCGGCGTGCAAGGCCCCGACGACACCGACCGGCTGCTGGCCGACGCGCGGGCCGCGCTGGCCGAGCTGGCCCGGGTGCGCGGGGAATTGGCCCGAGCGCGCGGGGAGCTCTGATGGCCGATCACGACATCGTCGCGGCCGGCGCCGCGATGCGCGAGCAGGCCCGGGGCTGGGACGACCTGGCCGACGCGATGACCCGGGCCCGGGCGCGGGTCGCCGACCTGGCGCTGCACGCCGGCGCGTTCACGGTCGTCGACCCGGCCGCTGCTCCGGCGGCGCGCGGCCTGGCCGAGGCGTACGCGACCAGCAGCGACGGCCTCGTCGGCCTGCTCCGGCAGGCGGGTGAGGAGTTCGACCGGATGGCCCGGTCGCTGCGCGCCGCCGCCGAGGAGTACGACGAGGGCGACCGGGCCGTGGCCGACCGGATGCGGGGGGTGTGGTGATGGCGGCCGAACCGGTTCGTGCGGCGTTTCGCGAGGCCACCGACCTCGTGCAGGAGTCGACTGGCAAGGTCCGCGACGCCTGGTCCGCGCTCGACACCGCGCTCCGCGACCTGCTGCGTCGATCCCGCCGGCGGCTCGGCGACGACGCGATGGCCCGGGCGTTCGGCACCGAGATCGAGGCGGCGAACGCCACGGTCGACGAGCTGCTGTGCCGGATGCGGCCCGACGTCGAGGCGATCGTCGACACACTGACGGCGACCGCGGACCGGTCCGTGCCGGTGCTCGCCCTTTTCGACGCCGCGATCGCGCTCGGCGACGCGGCCGAGCACCTGGCCGGCCTCTCCGCCGAGATGACCGGCCGTGGCGATCTCGAGGCGTGGAGCGGCGCGGCTCGGGAGGGCTACGACCAGCGGGTCCGCCGCCAGATCGGTGCCGCCGACGCGACGGCGGACGAGGTCGCCGCCGCGGCGGGCTGGCTTTCCTCCATCGGTGCGGCCAATACGGCGTACGTGACAAATGTCGGCCATCTCGGCGCGGAGCTGGTGGGCATGCTGGCCGAGGCGGCCGTCGAGGCCGTCGAGGCGAGCCCGGGCGAGGTCCCGCGGCTGGTGACCAGGCTCGAGCGGATCGCCGCGTTCCTCGACTCGTCGCGTGAGCGGGTCGCCGGTTGGACCCGCGATCTGCAAGATCACTTCACCGCGGCCCGCGAGAATGTGCCACGCTTCGGCGACTGGCCCGCCGCGACAGCCTGACGCGGCCGGAGGGAGGGCTCATGCAGCCGACGATCACGGTACGCGGCGAGGCGACCCGCGAGGTGCCTCCCGAGCTGGCCGTCTTCTCCGTCTCGGTGTCCTCCCGGGGCCGCGACAAGGAGTCGGTGGTGGCCCGGCTCGCCGAGCGGTCGGACGAGTTGCGGGCCGCGCTCGACTCCTACGGCGCGGCGATCGAGCGTCGCGAGACCGGTCACGTGCAGGTCTACCCCGACTTCAAGGGCGGCAGCACGCGCCCGTCCGCGTACGTCGGCACGATCGAGACGACGGTCACCGTGGCCGACTTCGGCGCGCTCGGCGAGATGCTGCCGAGCCTCGCGAGCATGGACCAGGTCTCGATCTTCGGCCCGTGGTGGCAGCTGCGGCGCGGCAGCACGGCCGGCGCCGAGGTCCGCCGGGCCGCGATCGCCGACGCCCTCGACCGCGCGCGGGAGTACGCGGCGGCCGTCGACGCCCGGATCGACCGGCTGGTCGAGATTTCCGACGAGGTGGCCGGCGCCGGCGGCATCGTGCCGATCGCGGCCCGGGGCTTCGCCGCCCAGAGCGAGTCCGCCCCCGTCCTCCAGCTCGACCCGCAGCGGCAGACGGTTCAGGCATCGGTGCTGGTCCGGGTCACGATCACCGAGCCCGATATAACCGGAAAAGCTGAATAAAACCCAGATTATCCGGAACACTCGGGATCATGCCCAACGGTCGCCGGCACATCCTGCTGAGGGTGGCGAACGTCAACCCGGAGAGCGTGATCACCCACACGGATCGGGTGCTCTACTCGGCGATCGGCGTCTTCGTCCTGCTGTACTTCGCCTACGCCACGGTCGGCGGCGCGGCCTTCATCGACGCCAGCTCCAACTACCAGCAGCCGTGGTACCGCTGGCTGGTCGGCCCGCTGGTGGCGGCCGGTGTGGTCGCGTTCGACCGGGCCGTCGTCGGCCGGGTGTCGATCAGCTACGACAAGCTGGACTCGACCGACCCGTGCGAGTTCCTGCGCAAGCCGACCGCCGGCCTCTACATCGGCCGGCTCGGTCTCGCCGTCCTCTTCGCCGTGATCATCACCGAGCCGCTGATGCTGGCCCGCTACCAGGGCGAGATCGACGCCCGGCTCAACGAGGTGCACAACCAGCAGCTCAGCCGGATCGACACGAGCGGCGTGGTCGGCACCTGGACCGCCCGGCTCGACCAGCTCAAGCGGGAGACCGTGGCCGACGACGCGGCCGTGCGCGACCTGACCGACCGGGCCGCGCAGAAGCGGCGGGACGCGCGCCTGCTCTACCAGCAGGCGGTCCAGGACTCGGCCGGCGACGGCGTCTCCCGCTCGGCCGGCTGCCCGGTCGGCGGCTACTGCGACCAACTCGTCCGGCGCTCCCGCGGGCTCGACACCGAGGCCGCGCTGCTCGACCGGCAGGCCGGCGACCTGCTCGCCACGCAGCGGGCGGGCCGCGACGCCCGGGCCGCCGAGCAGGCCCAGCTGACCCGGCAGATCGGCGACCAGCGGCTGGCCAACAACCGGGCGATCGAGGACGACGCCGGGTTCGGGGCGCGCACGGCGGCCATGTGGCACCTGGTGACCAGCGACTTCTGGGGCGTCGGCGTCTTCTACCTGGGCATCACGCTGCTGCTGGTCTCGCTGGATTGCGCCGCGGTCGGCCTCAAGTTCGTCTCCCGCGGCAACGCCTACGAGCGCAACGAGGCCCGGATAGCCCGGCGGCGGGAGCACGAGGCGGCGCTGCTGCACGAGCGGGAGATCCAGGACGCGCGGTCGTACGGCGTGGCGATGGCGAAGGTGGTGGCCGAGGGCATCGAGGCCGCGACCCACGACGAGCGGGTGGCCCGGGAGTCGGCCGAGCGGGCGAGCGCGGTGCTGCGCAGGTCGGTCGTCGTGCCCGACGAGGTGCGCCGGCTGACCGCCCATCGCGGCCGGCATCATCGCTCGCTGAGTGGCGAGCTGGTGGAGGGCGGCGGCCGGCATCGCCGCACGCCGGTCTTCTTCCGGGAGGAGGACGTTCGAGCCCTGCCGGGGTTGGACAGCGATTAGAGCTACGTCGGATTGTGCCGGGCGCCGGAGGCATGGATCGGCACGGTGAACACGGCGCCGCTGCAGACCGTAGGGGCATCCGGCCGCATCGACAGCCCGTCCACGATGGTGAAGGCGCCGATCGTGTTGCGCGGCACCTCCCACGACACCTCGAAACGGTCCCGGCTCAGGCCCACCCCGGGCGCCTTGCAGCCGGCGTCGCGATGCTCGAGGTCGGCCACGATGTTGCCGGCGCCGGGCGTGATCGAGGTGATCCGGATCGGGTAGTTGTAGTCGTTGGTGACCGTCACGCTGAGCGTTCCGGTGTGCCCCGCGATCAACGGACGGTTGAGATCGGAGCGGGCGCGCAGGGCGATCTCCACGGTGGTCGGACCGTCCCAGTGCCCGGTCTCCGAGCCGGTGATCCGCCAGTACATCCAGGCGGCGCCGGCGTTCACCACGACCGCGGCCGCCGCGGCCAGCGACAGGATCGCCCGGGTCCGGCCGTCGAGGCGACGCCGCCGTTTGTCGCCGGGTTGGCGGACCTCCCAGGTCGGCTCCTCGTGGTCGGCCGGGCGCAGTTCGATGTGCCCGTTCCCCAGCCGGTCGGCCTGGGCGCGGCGGCGGGTCAGCGCGTCGAGCCGAATCACGGTCGGGCCACACGGTCGAAAGCGTCGAGTGCGGCGGGCCGTCTGCCGAGCGTTAGCATGCGGGCGCGTTCCTCCCTCAAGGACCGATAGAACTGGTTGTTCAACGGTCCCCGACGAGCAACGGTCATGTGATCGGCAATCCGTCCGCCGTTGTGCGCGCATATATCGCACAGGTGCGCCTGTCCGGCCTAACTCCAACGGGGGACGCCGCAGGTCATCGGCCGGATCGCCGCTGTTCCAGCGGCATCGGCAAATCCCCGGTGGTCAGGCGCGGCGAGCCGGTCACGCCCCTTTTCCCGTACGCCCCGAGCACCGTCCCTCCCGGACCGGAAGGTCACCGCCGGAAAGGCACCCGGACGGGCTAATCCGTACGCGCCCAAGGAATTGATCGAGCACCCGCACCGTCCAATCTTCCCGCCCGGCGCGAGGGAGTCAAGGCGATTCCCCGGAAAGAGGTAAAGCAGAGACGGCTCTGTCAGTCGATCGGTGGGCGGACGGCCGCCATCGCCTCGATCTCAACCCGGAACGCCGGGTGGACCAGCCCACTGACCTGCACCAGCCGGCGGACGTTCCCGATCGACGAACTCGTCGCGCACCGACCGGAACGCGTCCAGGTCGGCCATGGTCGTGAGGAACACGGTCAGCTTGACCACGTCACCCATCGTGGAGCCGGCCGCGGCCAGCGCGTTCTCCAGGTTCCGGAACACCTGCCGGGTCTGTTCCTCGCAGTTGTCGTACCCGACGAGGCGGCCCTCGGCGTCCAGCGGGACCTGCCCGGAGACCATCACCATCGGGCCGGCGAACGACACGGCGTGGCTGTAACCGTTGGTCGGGGGCGATCCCTCCGGCCGCACATGGTGCTGCATGCGGGCAGCGTAGCCGCTAGCGTCGGCCGGGTGACCCGGATCTTCGGCGAAGTGGCGTCCCCCTATGACGACGCCCGTCCGGGCTACCCCGACGACGTCCGCCGCGCGATCCTCGACTACCTCGGCCGGCCGCCCGCCGACGCCGTGGAGCTCGGCGCCGGCACCGGCAAGGCCACCGGCCTGCTGCTGCGGCTGGGCGCGCCGCTCACCGCGATCGAGCCCGACCCGCGGATGGCCGCCCTGCAGACCTTCTCGCCGTTCCGCCGGCACTCGCCCGAGCTGCGGCGTCGCACGCTGGACGGTCTGGGCGAGCTGCTCGACGGCTTCGGCGGCTCGGTCGTCCTCGACCTGCGAACCACACTGGTGCTGGCCCGGCCGTAGGACCTCAGACCTGGGCGAGGGACTCGGCGACCATCGTGGCCCGCGCGATCTCGCCCGGCGTCCGCCCGGCCCGGGCCGCCACGCGACCGTCCGGCGTCCAGATGCCCGAGCGGCCGGCCGACTCGGTGTACCCGCCGCCGGTCGGTCCCGCGAACGAGGCGATCGCCGTCCACACGCCGAACTCGGCGCCGACCCGCTTGGCCCGCTCGGCCACCACCACGTCACCCGCGGGCTCGTCGAGCACCCCGGCGACGTACGCGTTGATGCCCAGCGCCGCGGTCTGCGCGACCTGCTCGGCGACGCCCGTGTCCCGGCAGATCGCGAGGCCCAGCCGCCAGCCGTCCACCTCGAGCACCTCCGGCGACGGCCCGGGCAGGAACCGCTCCTCGCTCGTGTGCGGGTGCTGCTTGCGGTAGGCGACCCGGGCCCCGGTCGCGTCGATGGCCAGCATGCCGATGTACGGCCCGTCGACCGGCGCGCCGGCCAGCACCACCGTGTCGGTCGCCGCGCACGCCTCGACCAGCGGCGCGAGTCGCGGATCGTCCGGCGCGAGCTCCGGCGCGTCCAGCTCGTACCCGGTCAGCGACATCTCGGGGAAGACCACGACCCGGGCGGCGGCGGCCCGGACGGCGGCGGCGTGGCGGGTCGCGTTGACCGCGACGTCGTACGCCTCGATGCGGGGCTGGGCGACGGCGATGACCAAGGAGCGCATGGGCCGATCAATCCTTCGGGGGGTAGGCGGAGCGGGCTAGCTGCGAACGGCTTGGACCAGGAAGCGATGCGTGGACACGGCGAGCGCGCCGTGCAACCGGATGAACGAGTCGACCCGGCCGAGGGCGTCCTCGTACTTCTCCGCGGTGAAGTCGCGAATCTGCCAGGGCAGGTCACGCAGCTGCCGCACCACCGACTCGACGTCGTGGAACACGATCTCGGGGTGTTCCTCGCGCACGTCGGTCACGTGCAGGCCGGCCGCCTCGAACGCGGACACCGCGACCTCGGCGTTCCAGTGGTGGGGATGGGGCGCGGGAGCGCCGAGCGCGGCGTTGAGCCCGGCCAGGTCGTCGCTGCCGACCTGCTGGGTGAGCACGTGGCCGCCGGGGCGCAGGAGCCGGAAGATGTCCACGGCCGGCAGCCGGCCGTGCCGGCTGAGCACCACGTCGAACTCGTCCTCGCCGCCGGGCAGCTCGGTGAGCACGGCCACGCCGAGCGGCGCGAGCCGGTCGCGGGCGACCGGGATGTTGCGGGCCCAGCTCTCCACCGCGACCGTGTGCGGCGGCAGCGGGGCGAGCTCGGCGAGCAGCTCGCCACCGCCGGTGTCGAGGTCGAGCAGGGCGCCGGCGTTGCGCAGCAGCGGGCGGGCGAGATCAGGGTACGACCACGACGGCTCCCCGGGGCGGCCGTCCAGCCAGGCGAACTCCCAGCCGGTGGCGCGCTCGCCGAGGGCGGCCAGGGCCGGGTCGACCCGCTCGCCGTGATGCTGCCTGCTGCGCACAAGCCGACGGTAGTCAGGGCACCTGTGTGCCTGCCGCCGTTGTGACGTGTCTCAAGCCCGAAACATGGTCACGGTATGACAACGGCCAGGTGGGCGAGGAGGCCCGGCCAGCCGTTGCCCATCCCCTCGAGCGCCTGCGAGCCCGGCTCGAAGCCGTCGTGCACGAGGAAGAGCCGGGTGCCGGTGCCCTCCGGCTCGAGCCGCCACGTGATGACCGTGTCGAGTGCGCCCTCGGCGAACGTGTAGCGCAGCAGCCGCTCGGGCTCGACCTCGAGCACCTCGCACGGCTGGTGACCCCACTCGGCCATGTCCATGGTGAAGCGGTGGCCGACGATCGGCTTGATGTCGCCGGGCGCCCACCAGGAGGCGAGCTGGTCGGGCTCGGTGAGCGCCCGCCACACAGCGGCGGGCGGCCGGGCGATGAACTGGTCACACTCGATCTTGCTCATCTGGTGGTTCCCCTTCGACGAAGTCGCGCAGGGCGGTCAGGCGCCGGCGCCAGTACCGCTCGAACGGATGCAGCCAGTCCTGGACGTCGGCGAGCGGCTCGGCGGCCAGGTGGTAGTACCGATGCCGACCGCGTGGCTCCTCGGTCACCAGCCGGGCCTGGCGCAACACGGCCAGGTGCTCGGAGATCGAGGGCCGGCTCAGCGCGAACCGCGCGGCGAGCTCACCCGCGGGGAGCGGCCCGCCGCGCAGGGCCTCGAGCAGTTGGCGGCGCACCGGGTTGGCCAGCGCGCCGAAGACGTCCATCTCCGGCATGCCCCCGATAATGCGTCGGAAATCTCCGACACGTCAAGGGCGTACCGGCATCAGGATCGAGAATCGCGACCCGCCCGGCACGCGGACCGCGAGCGGCCGGATCGGCCCGTCCAGCTCCAGCACGAGCTGGCCCGCTCCGCCGGCGTCGAGCGCCTGCAGCAGGAACTCGCGGTTCACCGCGACGTGCTCGTCCGACCACTCACCCTCGGCGGCGAGCCGCAGGCTCCCCGCGGGGTCAAGACCCAACAGCGTGATCTCGTACGCCGTTCCGTGGTGCTCCCGGGTCGGGGCCGGGGCCGCGGCCACCATCTCGCGCAGCCGGGCGGTGTCGACCGTGACGCGGGCGGCGGGCTCGTCCTCCCGCGCGACGAGACGGCGGTAGTCGGGGAAGTCGACGGGCAGCGGCTTGCCCTCGACGACCGTGCCGCCGGCCTCGGCCCGCACCGCGTCGGCGCCCAGATCGAGCACCACCTCGCCGGCGCGTAACGCACGCAGGTCGTCGACGAACGGCAGCGGCAGGCACAGTCGTGCCGGTGGCCCCTCGATCAATGCCTCGGCCCGGGCCGTCGCCATCCGGTACCGGTCGGTGGCGACCAGCGTGAGGTCGCCGCCCGTGGTGTCGAAGAGCACGGTGGGCAGCAGGCCGGCCGGGTCGCTGCCCGCGGCGAAGCGCACGGCGTCGAGGCTCGCGGCGAGCGCGGCGGCGGGCAGGGTGATCCGGGTCATGAGCTTTTCCTCCAGGTCGAGCAGGGCGTGGACGCGGAGGAGCTCACGCTTGGCATCGGCCAGACCGTCCTCGAGACGCCGGCGATGACGGTCGAGCCGCCGGCGGATCGCCTCGGGCTCGCGCATCTCGCGCACCGCCTCGGCGATCTCCGCCACCGGCAGGCCCACCCGGCGCAGGCCGGCGATCAGCCGGGCCGCGCGGACCTGCTCGTCGGTGTATCGCCGGTAGCCGGTCGCGGCATCCACCTCGGCCGGGACCAGCACGCCCGCGCCGTCGTAGAACCGCAGCGCGCTGACCGCCAGGCCACTGGCCCGGGACACCTCGCCGATGCCGCGCATTTCTCCTCGCACCCCGTCGACCCTGGAGTCTCACCCTGGGTGAGAGTCAACCCCGGACCCTAACCGGCGAGAAGATTTACTGCCACGCCCAGCATGACCAGGGCGATCAGGCCGTCTAGCACCCGCCAGGCCGCCGGGCGGGCCAGCACCGGGCCGAGCCGGTGTGCGCCCGCGCCGAGCGCCGTGAACCAGGCCAGGCTGGCCGCCGCCGCGCCCAGGCCGAAGAGCCAGCGGTGCGGGTGCTGCTGGGCGATCGAGCCGAGCAGCAGGACGGTGTCGAGGTAGACGTGCGGGTTCAGATAGGTCAGCGCCAGGCAGGTGAGCAGGGTCGCGCGCAGCGTGGCGGGCGCGCGCTCGGCCGGGTTCAGGTGGGACGGGCGCACCGCCCGGCGGCCCGCCATGATCGCGTACGTGACCAGGAACGCCGCGCCGATCCAGCGGATCGCGGTCACCGCGTCGGGCCGGGCCGTCACGACCGCGCCCAGGCCACCGATCCCGGCCAGGATCAGCACCAGGTCGGAGACCGCGCAGACCGCGACCACGGCGAGCACGTGCTCGCGGCGCAGGCCCTGGCGCAGGACGAACGCGTTCTGCGCCCCGATGGCGACGATCAGGACGGCGGAGGCGGCGAATCCGGCCAGGACGGAGGTGAGCACATCATCGACGCTAAGCGGTGCTCGGGGCGTACACAAACTAAAGATTTTGACTTTGGTTTAGAATCTCTTACGTGGATCAAGTGCAGTTGGCGACCTTCCAAGCGGTGATCGGCACGGGCAGTTTCGAGGCGGCGGCGCGTCAGCTGCACGTCACGCCCTCGGCCGTCAGCCAGCGGATCAAGGCGTTGGAGAGCGCGGTCGGTCAGGTGCTGGTGCGGCGGGCCCGGCCGTGCGTGGCGACCCCGGCCGGCGAGGCGCTGGTCCGTTTCGCCGGGCAGGTCGAGCTGCTCGAGCGGGAGGCGCTCGCCCAGGCACGGGACGGCGCCCGCGTCGCGATCGTGGTGAACGCGGACTCGCTCGACACGTGGTTCCTGCCGGCGCTGGCCGCCGTGCCCGGGCCGGCCTACGAGTTGCACACCGACGATCAGGACTACACGGCCGACCTGCTGCGCTCGGGCACCGCGATGGCCGCCGTCACCGCCGAGCACGTCGCCGTCCAGGGCTGCCGGCTCGAGCCGCTGGGCGCGATGCGCTACCTGCCCGTCGGCGCCGCCACGCTGCCGTCCGATCCGGCCGAGGCGCCGATGATCGTCTACAACCGCAAGGACCAGCTTCAGCACCGGTTCCTCGCGTCGCTGCGGCGTCGCGGCGAGCCGTCGGCGCACTACGTGCCGGCCGCGGCGGCCTTCGTCGAGGCGATCCGGCTGGGGCTGGGCTGGGGCATGGTTCCCGAGCAGCGCGCCCGGCCCGACATCGCGGCCGGCCTCTATCGTCCACTTTTTCCGGACAAATACCTCGACGTGCCGCTGTACTGGCAGTACTGGAAGATCGAATCGGCCGTGCTCGGCGACCTCACGGCGGCGGTCAAAGCGGCCGCCGCCGCGACGCTGCGAAGTTAGTCGTTCGCGTGCAGGGCCGAGTTCAGCTCGATGCCCGTGCCGGTGCGCGGCCGCGCCTCGAGGGTGCCGGAGACCGAGTTCTGCCAGAAGAGCAGGTTGTCCTGCCCGGACAGCTCGCGCGCCTTGACCACCCGGCCGTCGGGGAGGGTCAGCTTGGAGCCCGCGGTGATGTAGACGCCGGCCGCCACCACGCAGTCGTCGCCCAGCGAGATGCCGATGCCGGAGTTCGCCCCGATCAGGCTGCGCTCGCCGACGCTGACCCGCTCCTTGCCGCCGCCGGAGAGGGTGCCCATGATGGACGACCCCCCGCCGACGTCCGACCCGTCGCCGACCACGACGCCCTGGGTGATGCGGCCCTCGACCATCGAGACGCCGAGCGTGCCGGCGTTGAAGTTGACGAAGCCCTCGTGCATGACCGTGGTGCCGGCCGCGAGGTGGGCGCCGAGACGCACCCGGTCGGCGTCGGCGATCCGCACGCCGCCCGGGGTGACGTAGTCGGTCATCCGGGGGAACTTGTCGAGGCCGTAGACCTGCAGGTGACGGCCCGCGGCCCGCTCCAGCAGGCGCAGCTCGTCGACCCGGTCGGCCGGGCACGGGCCGGACGACGTCCAGGCGACGTTGGCCAGGGAGCCGAAGATGCCCTCAAGATTGATCGAGTTGGGCACGACCAGCCGGTTCGAGAGCAAATGCAGCCGGAGGTACGCGTCGGAGGCGTCCTTGATCGGGTCGGACAGCGAGCCGATCGTGACCGTCACCTCGATCACTGACAGGCCCGGCAGCGCGCGCGGTCCGGTCAGTCCGGCCGGCAGCACCGGCGGCTCGGCCGGAGCCGGGCCGAGACCGAGAAAGCCGGTCGGGAACCAGGTGTCGAGAACCTGGCCGTCGGCCGTGACCGTGGCGAGGCCGATGCCCCAGGCGGGCGAGGTCGAGATCGCGGTTTCCACGTAGCAGACCCTACTAAAGGGCCCAGGGAGGCCGCGGCGCGCGTGACGAGGATCGTAACTCCGAGGGTGATTCACTCTTGGCCGGTATGGTGCGGCCTATGGCCAACCCGCTTACCCCGGACGTGCTGGTCGACCCGGTCGTGCTGACCCGTGCCCTGGTCGACGTCGAGTCCGTTTCCCGCAACGAGAAGGTGATCGCGGACTGCGTCGAGGAGGTCCTCCGCAGGGCGCCGAACCTCAGCGTGGACCGTCACGGCAACACCGTGATGGCGCGCACGGATCTGGGACGGGAACAACGGGTGGTGCTTGCCGGTCACCTCGACACGGTGCCGATCAACAACAACTTCCCGTCGACCGTCGTCGATGACCTCATCTATGGCTGCGGCACCTCCGACATGAAGTCCGGTGTGGCCCTCGCCCTGCACCTGGCCGCGACCCTGCCCGATCCCGGCTACGACATCACCTACCTCTTCTACGAGGCCGAGGAGATCGATTCGCAGTACAACGGGCTGGCGCTGGTCGCCGAGGCACACCCGGACTGGCTGGTGGCCGACTTCGCGGTGCTGCTCGAGCCGACGTACGGCGTGGTCGAGGCCGGTTGTCAGGGGACGCTGCGGGCGATGGTGCGCACGCACGGCCGGCGGGCGCACACCGCCCGGGCCTGGCGGGGGGTCAACGCGATCCATGCGGCCGGCGAGGTGCTGCGGCGCCTCGAGGACTACCGGCCCCGCACGGTCACCATCGACGGCTGTACGTTCCGGGAGGGGCTCAACGCCGTACGGATCGTCGGCGGCGTGGCGGGCAACGTCGTGCCGGACGAGTGCGAGGTCGAGGTCAACCTGCGCTTCGCGCCCGACCGCACGGAGAAGCAGGCCCTGGAACACGTGCACGAGGTCTTCGAGGGGTACGAGCTGGAGCTGACCGACTCGGCGCCCGGCGCGCTGCCCGGGCTGGACGCGGCGCCGGCCCGCGACTTCCTGGCCGCCGTCGGCTCGGAGCCATCGGCCAAGCTCGGCTGGACGGACGTGGCCCGCTTCGCGGCGCTGGGCATTCCGGCGCTCAACTACGGGCCCGGCGACCCGTTGCTCGCGCACGCGCCGGACGAGCATGTGGAGATCGGCAAGATCCGGGACGGCGCGGCGACGCTGCACCGCTGGCTGGCCTCCCCGGCTGGTTTCTAGATCGCCCTTTTTCTAGATCGCTTGCACCTGCACTCGGCCGATGGCGCGCAGCGCCTGCGGCGGGATTTCCACCGTTTTTTCCACATCACTGGGCGGCTGGGGTGACTCGTCGCGAGCGATCCGCCGTTCCTCGACCACCATGCGGATGCGCCGCTGCATGCGTCGCTGTGCCTTCAGCCGTTCGTATCGGTTCGTCACGGTGGCTCCTTAAGCCCAGGAGCCCGGCCGGAGCCGGGCGCCGCGTGCCGTCGATTTTCGTAACTGTACAGACGCTTCAGAGCTACCGTCCGTTGCTTCAATTTGGCAAAAAGGTTCGCTCGTCGCAATCCTCTTACCGAAACCCAACCGGTTATTCACCGGCTACTGACCGTCCGCACTACCTTGGTGGCATGACGGACAGCACCAACGGACGCCGGCACGAGCCGGAGCGTCATCGCGGGGCGGTCACCCTGCGCCGTGAATCCATCCCGCCGAGCACCGCGGACGAGAAGCTGCTCGACTCGCATCACCGGCGGGAATGGAAGACCAAGGACGCCTGGCGGGCACTGCGCATCCTGTCCGAGTTCGTCGAGGGATTCGACACTCTGGCCGATCTGCCGCCCGCGGTGAGCGTTTTCGGCTCGGCTCGCAGCAAACCCGACAGCCCCGAGTGCGAGATGGCCGCCGACCTGGGCGCCGCGCTCGCCGAGGCGGGGTACGCGGTGATCACCGGCGGCGGGCCGGGCGTGATGGAGGCGGCCAACCGCGGCGCCACCGAGGCCGGCGGCATGTCGGTCGGGCTCGGCATCGAGCTCCCGTTCGAGCAGGGCCTCAACGACTGGGTCGACGTCGGCATCGACTTCCGCTACTTCTTCGTCCGCAAGACCATGTTCGTCAAGTACGCCCAGGCGTTCGTGGTCCTGCCCGGCGGCTTCGGCACGCTCGACGAGCTGTTCGAGGCGATCACGTTGGTGCAGACGAAGAAGGTGACCCGCTTCCCGGTGATCCTGATGGGCGCGGACTACTGGTCGGGCCTGCTCGACTGGATCCGGCAGACGCTGCTCAAGGACGGCAAGGTCAGCGAGTCCGACCTCGAACTCCTCCAGGTGACCGACGACGTCGAGGAGGCGGTCCAGATCATCGTGGACGCCGACGCGGCGCTGGCCGCGGCCGACGGGAAGCGGTGACGTGGCTGCCATCTGCGTCTTCTGCGCCTCCTCCAGCACCCTCGACCAGAAGTGGCTGGACCTCGCCACCAGTACCGGCGCCGAGATCGCGGCCCGCGGGCATTCGCTCGTCTCCGGCGGTGGCTGCGTCGGCATGATGGGCGCGGTCGCCGAGGGCGCCCGCGCCGGCGGGGCGCACACGCTCGGCGTGATCCCGCAGGCGCTGGTCGATCTCGAGGTCGCCGACCTCAACTCCGACGAGCTCATCGTCACCGACGACATGGGCGTCCGGAAGAACCTGATGATCGAGCGGTCGGACGCGTTCATCACGCTGCCCGGCGGCCTCGGCACCCTCGACGAGCTCTTCGAGGTGTGGACGACGGCGACGCTCGACCTGCACACCCGGCCGATCGTGCTGCTCGACACGGACGGCTTCTACGACGGGCTGCTGACCTGGCTGGACGGGCTCGCCGGCATCGGTTTCGCGCGTACCGCGGCGCTCGGACGGCTCACGGTCGCCAAGTCGATCGGCGCCGCCCTGGACGAGATCGAGGATCGCCTGGCCGGGTGATCGCCACGCCGGAGTGGGTGTCACCACACCCACTCCGGCGTGACTTCGGCCCCGGTGAGCCCGTCGGGAGAACCGGGGGCGCGCCAGACGCACGCTCTCACCGGACGCGCTCGGTGCGCTCGCACCGGTCACCCGACGGGGTCGCAACTCGCCGGGGCACGCTGTTGCTGGATGGGTTTAGCGTGACCCTGCCCCCCGATCGGGTGACCGTCAAGACATGTCGATCAGTAATTGAGTGGTTACTTTTCGTCTATGTGAGCCGGTGGAGCCCGGCTATTACCTACCGGTCCGCTGTGGAACACTCCAGTCATGCCGCCGCAACGGGCGACCCTCCTGCAGGTCGCGCAGCGGGCCGGCGTGTCCCGCAGCACGGCCTCCTTCGTCCTGGCTGGACGCCACCAGGACATGAGGATCTCCGAAGACGCCCGGCAACGGGTGCTCCGGGCGGCCCAGGAGCTGGACTACCGGCCCAACCTGATGGCCCGCAGTCTGCGGACGAAGGTCACGAAGACGATCGCGTTGGTCTCCGACACGATCGCTTCCGACCCGTACGCGGGCCGCGCCATTCATGGCAGCCTCGCGGCCGCCGTCGCCCACGGGCACCTGCTGCTGATCGGCGAGACCGACGGCGACCCGGTCGTCGAGGAGCGCCTGATCTCCGACTTCCTCGACCGGCAGGTCGACGCGTTTCTCTACGCCAGCATGTTCACCCGGTACGTGCGCCTGCCGAAGAAGCTGCGCGGGCGGCCGGTCGTGCTGCTGAACTGCCTGACCAAGGAGGCCGAGCCGAGCCACCACTCGATCATCCCGGACGAGCTGGCGGCCGGGCTCACGGCGGCCCGCGCGCTGCTCGAGGCCGGTCATCGCCAGGGCATCTACCTGGTCGGGCATCCGGGCGGGGGAGTCTTCGCGAGCCGGGAACGGCTGGCCGGCATCAAGGAGGGGCTCGGCGAGGCCGGGGTGCGGCTGGCCGGGGTGGTCGACTGCGACTGGTGGCCCGATTCGGCGTACGACGCGGTCAGTGGCGCGATCGGGGACGGGCTCGACCCGCGGGCGCTGATCTGTATCAACGACCGGGTGGCGCTGGGGACGTACCAGGCGCTGCGCGAGGCCGGCGTGGCCATCCCCGACGACATCTCGGTGATCTCCTTCGACGACTCCGAGCTGGCGGCGTGGTTACGGCCGCAGCTGACCAGCATCGCGCTGCCACACTACGAGCTCGGCTGGCGCGCCGTCGAGACCCTGCTCGGCCCGGCCGCGCCGCCGGCCGTCACGCGGTTGCCGATGCCGATCCGCCGCCGCCACTCGGTGACCAAGCCGCCCGTCGAATAACGTCGTACCCCCATGGTTTCCTTGATGCCGTGAGCACGCCGGCCCCCTCCGCCTCGGTGCGCCGGCCTGTCTACCGTCTGGTCCGGCGTCCCGCCGCCGCGCCGCCGGTTCTCACCGCCGACGAGCTGCAGCGATACGTCGCCGGCCACGTCGACGGCCCCCTGCTGGTGGTCGGCGGCCCCGGCACGGGCAAGACCACCATGCTGGTCGAGGCCGTCGCCGCCCGCATCGCCGAGGGCGTCGACCCCGAGCGCATCCTGATCCTCACCTTCGGCCGGCGCGGGGCGATGGCCCTGCGCGACCGCATCGAGGCCCGCATCGCCGGCGACCGCGGGCGCATCATGCACGAGCCGCTCGTGCGCACTTTTCACGCCTATTCGTATGCATTGCTGCGCAGGTCGGCGGCCGAGCGGGGCGAGCCGTCGCCCCGCCTGCTCACCGGCCCCGAGCAAGATCTGATCATCCGCGAGCTGCTCGAGGTGGTGGCCGACCCCGACGCCGCCGACGAGATCGGCTGGCCCGAGGGTCTGCGGCCCGCGTTGCCGACCCGCGCCTTCGCCCAGCAGCTGCGCGATCTGATGCAGCGCGCGGCCGAGCGCGGGGTGGGCCCGGCCGAGCTGGCGCGCCTGGGCGAGCGCCTCGGTCGTGACGACTGGCCGGCCGCCGCCCGCTTCCTCCGGGAGTACGTGGCGGTTCTGGCCCTGCGCGACGTGACCACGCGCGGCTCGACGGCCTACGACCCCGCCGAGCTGGTGCGGGCCGCCTCGGGTCTGCTGGCCGACGACCCCGGCCTGCTGACGGCCGAGCGCGACCGCTTGGCGTATGTCTATGTTGACGAGCTGGCCGATACCGACCCCGCCCAGGTCGAGTTGTTGTCGCAGGTCGCGGGCGGGGGAAAGCCGTTGGTCGCCTTCGCCGACCCGGATTCCTCGATCTACGCCTTCCGCGGTGCCGATCCGGCCGCTGTCTCCACGTTCCCGTCCAAGTTCCGCACGGTTTCGGGCGCGCTGGCCGAGACGATCACCCTGCACACCAACTACCGGGCGGCGTCGCCGCTGCTGACCGCGACGTCCCGCGTGGCCCGCCACATGCGCGGCCCCATCACCCACCGCCCCATGCACCCCCCACCCCCGCCCACCAGCGCGTCGCCGGCCGCCGGGTCGCCCGCGCCCGCCGCCGGAGTTGGGCCCGCGGCGGCATCACCCGCCGCACCCGCTGCATCACCCGGGTTGCCCGCCGGGCCCGATGCCGGGGTTGGGCCCGCCGCTGCATCACCCGCCGCGCCCGGTGCATCACCCGCGTCGCCCGCTGCTTCACCCGTGTCGCCCGCGGCGGCATCACCCGCCGCGCCCGCTGCATCGCCCGTGTCGCCCGCGTCGCGCGCTGCATCGCCTGCGTCGCCCGGTGGATCACCCGTGTCGCCCGCCGGGCCCGATGCCTTGCCTGACGCGTCCGACGCGTTGGCCGTGCCCGGGGCGCCGGGCGTTGCCGATGGCTTGGCCGAGGGGGCCGTCGTTCGCACATTCCGGGCGACCACCGCCGAAAGCGCATATGTCGCCCATGCCCTGCGCGAGGCGCACCTCCTGCACGGCGTCCCGTGGTCGCGCATGGCGGTTCTCATGCGGTCCACGTCCCTGCAGCTGCCGTCCTTCCAGCGGGCGTTGGCGGCCGCCGGTGTCCCCACGGTCACGCACGCCGAAGACCTGCCGCTGCACCTCCAGCCGGCGGTGGCACCCTTCCTCCTGCTGTTGCGCTGCGCCCTCGACCCGGCCGTGCTCAACGAGGAGGCCGCCGTCGCCCTGCTCCACTCCCACCTGGGCGGCGCCGACCCGCTGGCCGAGCGGCGTCTTCGCCAGGGCCTGCGCGCGCTCGCCCTGGCCGCCGGCGATCGTCGTCCCTCGGGCGAGCTGCTGGTCGACGCCGTCCGCGACCCGACCGGGCTCGATCTGGTCGACCGTCGCTGGGCGCGTCCCGCCCAGACCGTGGCCCGCCTGATCACCACCGCCCGCGAGGCCGCCGCCGAGCCGGGTGCGAACGCCGAGCAGGTCCTGTGGACGGTCTGGCGAGAGAGCGGCCTGTCCGATCGCTGGTTCGGGATGAGCACCCGGGTCGGACTCTCCGACGACGCCGACGTGGCCCGCGCCCGCCAGTGGCGCGCGGAGGCGGCCGATCGAGACCTCGACTCCATGGTGGTGCTCTTCGACGCGGCGGCCCGCTTCGTCGACCGGCTGCCCGGCGCCCGCACCGAGGTCTTCCTCGACCATGTGCTCGGCCAGGACCTCCCGGCCGACTCGATCGCGCCCAGCGCCGACCGGGGCGAGGCCGTGCGCCTGCTGACCGCCCACGCCGCCAAAGGCCTCGAGTGGGATGTGGTCGTGCTGGCCGGCGTCCAGGAGGGCATCTGGCCCGACCTGCGCCTGCGCGGCAGCCTGCTCGGCTCGGAACGCCTGGTGGACGTCCTGGCCGGCCGGGCCGCCACCGGCGCCGCCGCCGTCGTGGGGGAGACGTCCGCCCTGCTGGACGAGGAACGCCGCCTGTTCTACGTGGCCGCCACCCGCGCCCGCCGCAAACTCATCGTCACCGCCGTGGCCTCGGCCGGCGTCGGTGGCTCCGAGGGCGAGGAACAGCCCAGCCGCTTCCTCACCGAGCTCTCCTTCCCGATCCCGGGCCGCGGAACGCCCCCGCCGGCCGCCCCGACCGACCCCGACGAGCCGCCACCGGACGAGCCGCCGGACCCCGACCCGTGGGACACCGGCCCGCCCGACCCGACCCCCTCCGACCCGACCGCAGCCGGCTCGCCCCCGCCCGACGCGGCGCAAGCCGGCGCGGCGCGGCCCGAGGCGGCACAAGCCGGCGCGGCGCGGCCCGAGGCGGCGCGAGCCGACGCGGCGCGGCCCGACGCGTCGTCACCCCGCTCCACGCGGCCCGACCCGGTGCCGCCTGACCCCGCCTCGGCCGGGCCCGCTGAGGCTCCTGCCTCGGCAGATGAGGTGGCAACGCGGGACGCGGGCCGGTCGGCTTCTCCCGACGGGGAGATTCCGGTGGGACGGGCGCCGCGGGCGCTCACGTTGGCCGGGCTCGTGGCCGAGCTGCGTACGGTCGTGGTCGGGAGGGACCAGACGCCCAGCCGGCGGTGGGCCGCCGCCGCTGAATTGGCACGGCTTGCCGCCGCCGGCGTCCCGGGCGCGCACCCCGACGAGTGGTGGGGCCTGCGCCCGCTCTCCGACGACCGCCCGCTGATCGACGAGGGTCAGCCCGTCAAGGTCACCCCCTCCTCGATGGAGAGCGCCCTCCGCTGCAGCCTGCGCTGGCTGCTCGAGCGCCACGGCGGCGCCGCGCCGCCCGGTCCGGCCCAGGGCGTCGGCAACCTCGTGCACGCCGCCGCGATGCTCGCCGAGGACGCCAACGCCGATCGGGAGAAGCTGGTCGAGTACGTCTCGGCGCGGTTCGACGCGATCGAGCTCGCCGCGCACTGGCTGGCCGGCCCGGAGCAGGAGCGGGCCCAGGGCATGGTGGACAAGCTGCTGCGCTGGCTCGCCGCCAACCCGCGACGGCTGCTCGCGATCGAGCACGAGTTCACCGTGCGGCTCGAGGACGAGCGGCGTCCCATCCAGCTCACTGGGCGGGTCGACCGGCTCGAGGTCGACGAGCACGGCCGCCTGGTCGTCATCGACCTCAAGACCGGCAAGACCACCACCGTCTCGTCCGCCGACGTCGAGGAGCACGCCCAGCTGGCCGGCTACCAGGCCGCGGTGGAGGCGGGCGCGTTCGGCGACCACGGCAGCGAGAGCGGCGGCGCCGCGTTGGTGCAGCTCGGGCCCGGTAAGGACGCGCGCGAGCAGATGCAGGTGCCGCTCACCGACGCGACCGACCCGCAATGGGCGTACGCGATGGTCCGCCGCACCGCCGAGACCATGGCCGCTTCCACCTTCTCGGCCGTGGCGAACAGCCGATGCCGGGTCTGCCCGGTCCGCACCAGCTGCCCGATCTCCGGCAAGGGGCGTCAGGTAGTAGAAGATACGCAGTGACCCAGCCCAGCCTCTTCGCCGACGAACCGGTGGCGCCGCGCCGCCGTGCCGACTCGGGACCGCGCTACACGCCGGCCGAGCTGGCCAGGCTGCTGCGCCTGCCGCCGCCGACGACCGAGCAGTCCGACATCATCTCGGCGCGGGTGGAACCGCTGCTGGTGGTGGCCGGCGCCGGCTCCGGCAAGACCGAGACCATGGCGTCCCGGGTCGTGTGGCTGGTCGCCAACGGCTATGCCCATCCCGATCAGATCCTCGGTCTCACCTTCACGCGCAAGGCCGCCGGCGAGCTGGCCCACCGGGTGCGTACCCGCCTCGGTCAGCTGGTGCGCCGCCTCGGCCGCGACGACGCCCTGGTCGGCGAGGCCACAATCTCGACCTATCACTCGTACGCGGCCCGCATCGTCACCGAGCACGGACTGCGCGCCGGCTTCGAGCCGTCCGCCCGGCTGCTCACCGAGGCCGCCCGCTGGCAGATCGTCGACTCGCTCGTCCGGTCGTACACGGGCGAGATGACCGGTCTCAACCGGGCGCCCGGCACCGTCACCGACGATGTGCTGGCGCTCGCCGCCGAGCTCGCCGAGCACCTGATCACCCCGGATGATCTGGCCGCCTGGACCGGCCGCTTCTTCGCCGAGGTGCAGGAGCTGCCCGGCCGGGTCTACAAGGACGTCGCCGACGCGCTGCAACGGCAGCGCCAGCGGCTCACCCTGCTGCCCCTGGTGCGCCTCTACGAGCAGCGCAAGCTCGACCTGGAGGCGATGGACTTCGGCGACCAGATGGCCCGGGCCGCGCGGGTCTCCCGCGACCACCCGGAGGTCGGCGAGATCGAGCGCGGCCGGTACCGGATCGTCCTGCTCGACGAGTACCAGGACACCAGCCACGCCCAGGTGACGATGCTGAACGCGCTGTTCGGCGGCGGCCACCCGGTGACCGCGGTCGGCGACCCCTGCCAGTCGATCTACGGCTGGCGGGGCGCCTCGGCCGGCACGCTCGACCGATTCCCGCGGGAGTTCACTCGCAAATCGGGCGAAGACGCGGAAATGCGAAGCCTCACCAAGAGCTGGCGCAACCGGCCCGAGATCCTCGAGGTGGCCAACGAGCTGTCCCGGCCTCTGCGGGACTACGGCGCCCAGGTGGCCACGCTGCAGGCGGCGCCCCGGGTCGCGGCGAGCGTCGGCGGCCGGACGGTGACCTGCGCGCTGCTCTCGACGTACGCGGACGAGGCCGATTGGATCGCCGACCAGATGCTCGCCGCCTGGCGGATCACCGCGGGGATGCTCGACGCCTCCCCGGAGCAGATCCCGGTCGAGAAGCGCCCGACCAGCGCCGTCCTGGTGCGCGTGCGCAGCCAGATCGCCGTGCTCGAGCAGGCCCTGCGCGCCCGCGGCCTGCCGGTCGAGGTGGTCGGCCTGGGCGGCCTGCTGGACACCCCCGAGGTCCGCGATGTGGTGTCGACACTGCGGGTGCTGGCCGACCCGACCGACGGTGCCTCGCTGCTGCGGCTGCTGACCGGCGCCCGCTGGCGGATCGGCCCGCGTGACCTGGTGGCGCTGCACCGGCGGGCGCGGGGGCTGGCCACGGCCCGCGCCGAGGTGGTCACCCGCGCCGACCCGGAGGAGTTCCTGGCCGACCGGCTCGACGACGCCACGCTGATCGAGGCGATGGCCGACCTGGGCGCCCCGCAGCAGTACTCGGCCGAGGGCTACCTGCGCCTGCGCGCCTACAGCCGGGAGCTGAGCGCCCTGCGTCAGCGCCTGGACCAGCCGCTGCCCGACCTGGTGGCCGACATCGAGCGCACCACCGGCCTGGACGTCGAGGTCGCCGTGCGCGGCTGGCGGGCCGGCGACGCGGGCCTGGCCCGGGGCCACCTGGACGCGCTGGGCGACGTCGCGGCCCGGTACGCGGCCGAGACCGACGGCGGCACGCTCGCCGGCTTCCTCGCCTTCCTGGCCGCCGCCGAGGAGGAGGAGCGGGGTCTCGAGCCCGGCCAGGTCGACGTGGTCGAGGGCGCGGTGCAGATCCTGACCGCGCACGCCGCGAAGGGCCTGGAGTGGGACGTGGTGTCGGTGGCGGGCCTGAGCCGGGGCGTGTGGCCGGGCCTGGTCCGCGGCACCGACCACTACCTGATGGGCATCGGCGTGCTGCCGTTCCCGCTGCGGGGCGACTCGGAGGGCCTGCCCCGGCTCGATCTGGGCGAGGCGGTGGACCAGAAGGGCGTGCTCGCCGCGGTCTCCGCCTTCGGCCGGGCCTGGCGGGAGCACGACGAGCGGGAGGAGCGCCGCCTGACCTACGTGGCGGTGACCCGTCCCCGCCGCCTGCTGCTCTGCTCGGGGTACTGGTGGGGCGAGGGGGTCAAACGTCCGCGCGGGCCGTCGGTCTTCCTCGACGAGATCCGCGCGACCTGCGAGGCCGGATCGGGCCTGGTGGACGCCTGGGAGCCGGAGCCCGCCCCGGACGCGACCAACCCGTCCGGGGCCGAGGTCGCGTCCGGGGAGTGGCCGTTCGACCCGCTGGGCCGCCGCCGGCCGGCCATGACCGCCGCGGCCGACCTGATCCGCCGGATGATCGCCTCTCCGGACGCCGCCGCCGCGACCGCGTTCGCCGAGCTGGCCGCGGAGGAGCCCGAGATCGCCGCCCGGGCCGGCTTCGCGGCCGACCTGGTGGGCCTGCCGGCGACCGACGAGGACGATCCCGACATCGTCCGCTGGCGGCGGGAGGCCGAGATGCTGCTGGCCGAGCGCGACGAGCGGTCCCGCCGGGACGGCCCGGTCGAGGTCGCACTACCCGCGCACCTTTCGGTGTCGCAGCTGGTGGTGCTGCGCCGCGATCCGCAGGGGCTGGCCCGCTCGCTGCGCCGCCCGCTGCCGCAGCGGCCGGCGCCGTACGCCCGCCGGGGCACCGCCTTCCACTCCTGGCTGGAGCAGCGGTTCGGCTCGGCGCGGCTGATCGACATCGACGAGCTGCCGGGCGCGGCCGACGACGACGCGGCCGGCGACGAGGAGCTGGCCGCCCTGCAGGAGGCATTCCTGACCGGGGAGTGGGCCGAGCGCACCCCGATCGAGGTCGAGGTGCCGTTCGCGACGTCGGTGGCCGGGGTGGTGGTGCGCGGCCGCATGGACGCCGTCTTCGCCGAGTCCGGCAACCGGTACGACGTGATCGACTGGAAGACCGGCCGCCGGCCCACGGGCGTCGAGGCCGAGGCGGCGGCGGTTCAGCTCTCCGCGTACCGGATCGCCTGGGCCTCGCTGGCGGGCGTGCCGGTCAACCGGGTGCGGGCCGGCTTCCACTACGTGCGGGAGCAGGTCACCGTCCGCCCGGCCGACCTCATGGACGCGGACGCGCTCGCGGCCCTCGTGTCCGAAGTCCCCGAGATGGGTGACTAGCCCACTCCCGCCGCCGCCAGCAGATGCAACAGCGCTCCCGCGTACGCCTGCTCGGCACTGTCACCCTCGAAGCGCCGCCGCTCGCCCAGCAGGTCGATGGTGACCTCGAAGGCGGCGCCGTCGCGGCTGAGGCGGCGGAAGGTGCCGCCGAGCAGTTCCCGCAGCTGATCCTCGCGCGGCAGCCAGATCGCCTCCTCGAGCTCCACGTCGTCGAGGGCCCACTCGGTGGTGCCGTTGAAGCCGATCACGCGGCCTTCGGGCATGTTGTGTACCTGGATGGTCATGTTGCTGAGCACGAAGACCTCGTCGTCCAGATCCCGGTCGGGAATCGCGAAGCGGTCGCCCAGGGCAGGTTTCCAGCTCAGACCCGCTTCCCTGAGTCTCTGTGCCAGTTGTACGCCGATCACCGCTGAATCCCCTCTTCCGTGCTACGCTCCGCTCGTTGTTCGTTTGGTTCCCAAGTACTCAGGAGCGCCTGTGGGGAAGTCTGCCCCAGGCGCTCTTTGTCGTAACCCGGGTTTCTCCGGTACGGGCGATCAGTACGGCGACACGAGACTCGGAGAATCCGGGTTTTACCACCTCGCTCCTGTCCATAATGGTCGGGAGCGATCGACCGTCGAGGAGACGATCATGGTTACCGGCGTTGTGAAGTGGTTCAACGCGGACAAGGGCTTCGGGTTCATCACCCCCGACGACGGCGGTGCGGACGTCTTCGCCCACTTCTCCGCGATCCAGATGTCGGGCTACCGCAGCCTGGAGGAGAACCAGCGAGTCGAGTTCGAGGTCACCCAGGGCCAGAAGGGCCCGCAGGCCGCGAACATCCGCGCCCTCTGATCTTGTAAAGGGTCAGAACTGCCCGCGGCGGCGCCGCATCCGTGGTGATGCGGCGCCATCGCGGTCAGACAGCTGCTGCCTCCGGCAGCGGCGCCGTCCCACCGAGGTGGGCGGGGAGCCACCAGCGGTCCTCGGGTCCGGCGGGCTTATCTGGGTACGCCCGTTGCACCGCGTCGAGGAGACTCGAGAGCCGCTCCTTCAGCGTGGCCGTGAGCGCGTCGGGCGAGACGCCTTTGGGCAGCTCGATCGCCTGGCCGACCTTGATCAGCACGGGGACGTGCCGCTTGGTCAGCTCCTTCTTGTGCCCCTTGGTCCACAGTCGGTGCGGTCCCCAGACCGCCATCGGGATCAGCGGCACCTTGGCCGTGCGCGCCAGCCGCGCCGCGCCCGATTTCAGCTCCTTCACCGTGAACGACTCGCTGATCGTCGCCTCGGGGAACACCCCGACCACCTCGCCGCCCTTGAGCGCGTTGGTCGCCGCGCGGAACGACGCCGCGCCCGCGTCCCGGTCGACCGGGATGTGCCGCATGCCGCGCATCAGCGGGCCGCTGACCTTGTGGTCGAAAACCGAGCTTTTCGCCATGAAGCGGACCAGCCGCTTGGCGGGCTGAGCGGCGAGGCCGCAGAAGATGAAGTCGAGATAGCTCACGTGGTTACTCGCCAGCACCGCCCCACCCTCCCGCGGGATGTGCTCGGCGCCGTCGACCTCGATACGCAGGTCGAGCGCGCGGAACATCGTCTTGGCGAAGGCGATGACCGGGGGATACACGAGTTCCATGTAGAGACGGTAGCCGACCTTACTGAAGATCGGCTGGATCGGGGTGCAACCAGCGGAGCTCCTGGTGCGTCTTTACCTACGACGTCTTTGTCCGCAGCCCGGGAGGACCCGCATGCGCAGCACGCCCGCCCGTCGCGAGCTGGCGTTCGTGCTCGCCGTGGCCTGCGCGGGCCTGGCCGTGGTGCTGGTCGTGGTCTTCGCGCCGTGGTACCCCGCGACGCCTCCCGCCGCGGCCGACCTCTCCACGGTCCGTGACCACCTCGCCCAGCTCATCGCCGATCAGGCGGCCGGGGGCGCCACGCTGACCCGGTGACTCGATCTCCACTCACGTGACGTTCAGGTCCGTGGTGTTCACTGGGATTCATGTCTGAGCCGACCCCGGAGACGTTCGCCTGGCAGCGCCCGGGCGACCGTTTCGCGTCGGGCATGGTGACGGCGCCGGCCGGTCCTCCGATCGCCCCGCCGGCCCCGCCCGAGCCGCCTCGGCCGGAGCGCCCCGACGGTCCGCGCCGTCGCCGGCGTCAGATGCAGATCTTCGCCGGCATTGCGGGTGGCGTCCTCGCGATCGGTCTGACGATCATCCTGGTGCTCGCGATCTCGGGCGATACCAGCATGTTCAGCAGCAAGGCGTCGGCGCCGACCGACGTGCGGCCGCCGCTGGCCCAGGCCTGCCCGGCGCCCACCTCGTCGCCGAGTGCCGCGCCGACCCAGGCGCCGAGCGCGCCGCCGCCGGCCACCGGCGCACGCACGGTGGACCAGGAGGCGGGGATCTCCTACAAGGCGTACGGAGCGCCGTGGGTCCCCTGGGACGAGGTGTGGCGGGCCGGGACGCTCGAGGTGCCGTACCGGGTCGGGCAGCACTTCGTGACCGAGAAGTACAACGGCGGCGACTACCACGCGTCGATCCTGTCGGCCGCGGTGCCGGCCGCCGACAACGACGCCGTGACGCTCGATCTGGAGTGCGTGGGTCGGCAGGTGGCCGCCGACGTGCGCGCCGAGTACTACCCGCAGCCGAACACGCTCGAGCGGATCAAGGACGGGCTCACCACGCTGGGCGGGCGGCCCGCCTACCTGAGCGAGTTCCGGCTGCACTTCCACGCGGCCGGACTGACCGCCACCGACGAGCTCTCGGCGGTGGCGGTCATCGACGTCGGCAAGCCGACCGCGGCGGTTCTGTACGTCTCGATCCCCGGCACCCACAAGCAGTGGGACTACGTGGTCGACGACGTCATGCAGTCGGTGCGCCCGGTCTAGGGCCTGTCCTGCCGATCACGCGGGGCTGCGGCGTGGCCCAGGCGGCGCCTGACGGCGTCCGCGAAACGGCCACATACAACACCGGTATGCGACCGCTTCGCGGCCGACGCCAGCCACCACCTGGACCTCGCCTCGCTCCCACGCGACCGACAGGACAGACCCTAGGAACCGGTCAGGCCCCAGCGCTTGCGCAGGGCGTTGTCGGCGGCGTTGAAGATGACGTCGATCAGGATGCCGATCACCAGCACGACGATGATGTAGCAGATCACCAGGCTCGAGTCCGACAAATCACGAGCTTGCTGCATCCGTACGCCGATGGAAAGCGCACCCGGCACGATCACCAGCAGCTCGCCGGCCATCAGGCTGCGCCAGGAGAACGCCCAGCCCTGCTTGAGCCCGGAGATGAACGACGGCAGCGACGCCGGCAGAATCAGGTGCCGGTACTTCGCGATGCCCTTCATGCCCAGCACCTGCCCGACCCGCAGCCAGGTACGCGGCACGTAGTCGATGCCGCTGATCAGACCGTTCGCCACCGACGGCGCGGCGCCGATGACCACCACGAACATGATCGCGCTCTCGCTGATCTGGAACAGCAGGATGGCCAGCGGGAACCACATGATCGACGGCATCGTCTGCAGGCCGGTGATCAGCGAGCCGATCGCGGCCCGCAGCGGCGCGAACCGGGAGACGGCCGCGCCGACCACCGTGCCGATCGCCACCGCCAGCAGGAAGCCGGTGAGCGCCCGGGTCAGCGTCAGGCGTACGCCGTCCCAGAAGTCGCCCGTGGTGATCACGTCTTTCAGGTCGGTGAAGACCGTCTGGGGGCCGGGCAGGACGTACTCCGGCTTCCACCCCGACCAGACCACGATCTGCCAGGCGAGCAGCACGATCGCCACGGCCAGCAGCTTGGGCCAGGTGTTCTTCCAGATCCGGGTACCGATCGTGCCCTTGTCGGTCTTGGGCGCGAGCTCGAGGTTGTCGAGGCCGCTGACCTCGGCGGACTCGGCAACGGCGGTCTCAGTTGGCATGGCGGGCCACCTCCGCGCGGAGCCGGTCGGTGATCTCGGCGGCCTGGCCGGCCACCTCGGGGGAGTCGATGCGCCGCGGCCGGCCCTGAGTGACCGGGAAGTCCTCGATCACCCGGCCGGGCCGGCTGCTCAGCAGCACGACCCGGTCGCCGAGCCGCACCGCCTCGCGCACGTTGTGGGTCACGAACAGCACGGTGAGATCCTGCTCACGCCAGATCCGCTCGAGCTCGTCGTGCAGGATGTCGCGGGTCATCGCGTCGAGCGCGCCGAACGGCTCGTCCATCAGCAGGATGTCGGCGTCCTGCGCCAGCGCGCGGGCGAGGGCCACGCGCTGGCGCATGCCGCCGGAGAGCTCGTGCGGCCGCTTGTCGCCGAAGCCGCGCAGCCGCACGATCTCCAGCAGCTCGGCCGCGCGCTTCTTGCGTTCCGCCTTGCCGATCCCCTGCAGCCGCAGCGGCAACTCGACGTTGCCGGCGACGGACAGCCAGGGGAAGAGCGCGGCCTCCTGGAACATCAGCGAGACTTTCCGGCCGCCGATGTCCAGGGTGCCGCCGCTGATCTGGTCGAGCCCGGCGACGAGCGAGAGCAGCGTGCTCTTGCCGCAGCCGGAGGCGCCCAGCAGGCAGACGAACTCGCCCTGCCGCACCGTCAGCGAGACGCGGTCGAGCGCCAGGAGCGCGTGGGCGCCCGACCCGTACTGCTTGGAGACGTTCTCGAGGCGGACGACCGCGTCGGTACGGACTTCGGTGTGTTCCAGGAGGCTCATGCTGCTGTGCCTTTCCGAGACTGGGGCGCCTTTCAGGCCGCGGCGTCGCTAACCTCGGGCTGACCGGCCGCCTTGAGCAGCTCGTTCAGCGGGCCGAGGTCGTAGATGCCCTTGAGGTCGACCGGCTTGAGGAGGCCGACGTCCTGGGCGTGCTGAGCGCTGGTGAACAGGGAGGAGGCGATCGGGTCGGCGGTGAAGCTCAGGTTCTTGAAGGACGCGGCGAGGATGTTGTCCTTGAGCGGCTTGCCGGAGAGCGCCTTGATCTGGTCGTTGGCCGCCGCCTGAGCGCCGGCGTTGTCGGTCTTGATGTAGTCCAGCGCCTTGAGGTGACCCTGGAGGAGCTTCTTGACCGTGCCCGGGTACTTCTTCAGGAACTCCTGGGAGACGACCAGGTGGGTGGTGACGAACTGGCCGCCGGGCCACAGGTCCTTCTCGTTCACCAGCACCTTGCCGCCGGACTCGATCTGCAGGCGGCTGAAGTACGGCTCGGGCACCCAGGCGCCGTCGATCGCGCCCTGGGCGAACGCCTGGAGCGCGGTGGCGTTGTCCTGCGGGAGGATCGAGACGTCGCCGCCGCCCTGGGCATCGGCGTTGAGGCCGTTCTGCTTGAGCCAGGCGCGTAGCGCCACGTCCTGGGTGTTGCCCAGCTGCGGGGTGGCGATCTTCTTGCCCTTGAGGTCGGCCGCGGTGTTGATGCCCGGCTTGACGACCAGGCCGGCGCCGGCCGAGGTGCTGCCCGCGATGATCTTCAGAGCCGTGCCCTTGGACTGCGACCATCCGTTGATCGCCGGGTTCGGGCCGATGTAGGTGGCGTCGATCGCGCCGGAGAGCAGCGCCTCGAGCGCGGCCGGGCCGGCGTTGAAGGTCTTCGCCTCGAGCTTGGTGCTGCCCAGGGCGTCCTGGAAGAAGCCCTTGTCCACCCCGATCAGGGCCGGCGCGTGGGTGATGTTCGGGAAGTAGCCGAGCCGGATCGCCGACGCCTCGGCGGCCCCTCCGGAGGTGGAGGCGGTGCTCTTGTCGTCGTCGCCCCCGCACGCGGTGAGGGCGGTCGTGGCAATGAGTGCGGTGGCGGCGAGGGCAAGCGCACGTATGGTGCGGGAGCTCATGCTCACTCCTAGTTCTTCGTAATCGGGGAGAGTTCGGCCAGGGTCTTGTGGTCGACGACGCCCTCGATGGCTTCCTCGACGGCGACCCACACGTCGCGCAGGCCGGTGGCCGCGCCGTGGTAGGTCGTGGTGGCGGTGGGCAGCCCGCGCACGGTGGTCAGCGCGCCGCCGACGGCCCGGACGACGTCGCCCACGGTGATCTCGTCGGCCGGGCGGGCCAGCGCGTACCCGCCGTCCACACCGCGGTGGCTGTGCAGGAGCCCGGCACGGCGCAGGTCGAGCAGGATGCCCTGGAGAAAGCTGAGCGGGATGTCCTGGGCGGCGGCCAGCCCGGCCGCCTTGACCAGGTGTGGCTGCTCGGCGGTGACCGCGAGCATGGCCCGTACGGCGTAGTCGGTGCGCGCCGAGACGTACACGGTCCGGTCCTCCTCGCTGATCAATACCCTGCTTTCCCTATCTGATGCATGGGAATGATGTATGAAGTGGGAATGGGTCGTCAAGCGCGGCCCGTATCGCGGGACCCGCGCCCGATAGATCGAAATTGGCGCACTGCCAGTTGGTGACCTGCAGTCGCGACGACGAACACGGAGCGCGCTAATGTCAGTCCGTGGCGCGCAGAAGCAAGATCCCCGCAACGAAGTACCCGGTCGAGCGATTCACCCTGGACAACGGCCTGCGGGTGGTTCTCACGCCCGACCGCAGCGCCCCGGTCGTCGGCGTCGCCGTCGTCTACGACGTGGGCATCCGCTCGGAACCGGAAGGCCGCACGGGCTTCGCACACCTCTTCGAGCACCTGATGTTCCAGGGCTCGGAAAACCTGGAGAAGCTCGCCCACTTCCGGCACGTCCAGGGCTCCGGGGGCACCTTCAACGGCTCCACCCACCTCGACTACACCGACTACTTCGAGGTGTTGCCGGCCGGCGCGCTCGAGCGGGCGCTCTTCCTCGAGGCCGACCGCATGCGCGGCCCCCGCCTGACCGAGGAAAACCTTCTCAACCAGATCGACGTGGTCAAGGAGGAGATCCGGGTCAACGTGCTGAACCGGCCGTACGGCGGCTTCCCCTGGCTCAAGCTGCCGCCGGTCATGTTCTCCACGTTCGCCAACTCGCACGACGGCTACGGCTCGTTCGGCGACCTGGACAGCGCCACCGTCGAGGACGCGGTGGCGTTCTTCGACCGGTACTACGCGAGCGGCAACGCCACGCTCGCGGTCGCCGGCGACTTCGACGTGGCCGAGGCCAGCGCGATGATCCAGCGGCACTTCGGGGACGTGCCGGCCCGGCCCGCGCCCCCGCTGCCCGACTTCGACGAGCCCGGCCCCGAGGCCGAGCGGCGCGACGTCTACACCGACCGGCTCGCTCCGCTGCCCGGCGTGGCCTCGGCCTGGCGGGTGCCCGACCCGATCGCCGCCTTCGACGACTACCTGCCGTACGTGGTTCTCGCCGAGGTGCTCACCGACGGCGAGGCGTCCCGGCTGGTCGAGCGCCTGGTCCAGCGCGACCGCTCGGTCACCAGCATCGGCGGCTACATCGGCTTCATGGGCGACGAGTTCCAGGTGCGCAACCCGACCGCGCTGCTGCTGCAGGCGCACATGCCGCCCGGCGGCGACGCGGAAAAGGTGCTGCGCACCGTCGACGAGGAACTCGAGCGCCTCGTACACGACGGCCTCGCGCCGGGGGAGCTCGAGCGGACCCAGGCCCGCATCGCCACCCACCTGCTGCGCGACACCGACGCCGTGCTCGGCCGGGCGCTGCCGATGGCCGTGCTGGAACTGCAGCGTGGCCGTCCCGAACTGCTCAACGAACTACCCAAGCTGGTCGGCGAGGTCACCGAGGCACAGATCGTCACCGCCGCGGCCGCCCTGCGCCCCGACCGGCGAGCCACCGTCGAGGTCCTCCCGGGAGCCGCCCAATGACCAACAAGACTCTGCCCGACCTGGTGCCCGACGCCAAGATCAAGCTGCCCAGGCAGGCCGAGCGCTCGCTACCGGGCGGGCTCACGGTGATCGCGATCCGGCGCCCCGCGGTGCCGCTGGTCGAGCTGCGGCTGCGGGTTCCGTTCAGCAAGGCGCCGTTGCCGCGGGCCACGCTGCTGTCCCAGGCGCTGTTCACCGGCACCGGCGCGATGTCGAGCGTCGACATCGCGGCCGAGTTGCAGGCGGTGGGCGGCGGCCTCTCCGCCGGGCTCGACCCCGACCGGCTCCTGATCACCGGCAACGCGCTGGCCAGTGGGCTCGACCGGGTGCTCGAGATCCTCGCCACGGTGCTGACCGACCCGGCGTACCCGAACGCCGAGGTCGGGACGGAGCGCGACCGCCTGGTCGACCACATCAACGTGGCGTTGAGCCAGCCCGCGCACATCGCCCGCACGGCACTGCTCAAGCGGGTGTACGGCAGTCATCCGTACGCGGTGCAGACGCCCGAGCCCGAGCAGGTCCGCGCGGTCCGCCCGGCCCAGCTGCGCAAGCTGCACGCCGACCGGGTCCGCCCGGACGGCGCCGTGCTGGTGCTGGTCGGCGACATCAACCCGGAGAAGGCGATCGACGCCGCCGAGAAGGCGCTGGGCAGCTGGACCGGCCCCGGCCGGGACGAGACCGTGCCGGAAGCCCCGCCGCTCGAGCCCGGCCCGCTGCTGCTGGTCGACCGCCCCGGCTCCGTGCAGTCGTCGCTGCGGATGGCGCTGCCGGCGCTGCCGCGCACCGACCCCCGGTACGCGGCTCTCCAGCTGGCCAACATGATCTTCGGCGGCTACTTCTCCTCCCGCTGGGTGGAGAACCTGCGCGAGGACAAGGGCTACACGTACGGCCCGCACACCGCGATCGAGCACTACCTGGCCGGCTCGACGCTGATGGTCGCGGCCGAGGTCGCGACCGAGGTGACCGGCCCGTCCCTGCTCGAGACCCTCTATGAGCTGGGCCGGATAGCGAGCCTTCCGCCCGGCGAGGACGAGCTCGAGCAGGCCCGCCGCTACGTGCTGGGCACGCTGCGGCTCGGCATGTCCACCCAGGCGGGCCTGGCCGGCCTGGCGAGCATGTACGCGAGCTTCGGCCTGCGCCTCGAGCACCTGCGGGAGCACTCGGCGGCCCTGGCCACGGCGACCCTGGACCAGGTGGCCGAGGTGGCCGCCCAGTTCCTGGCGCCGTCGCAGGCGGTCACCGTGGTGCTCGGCGACGCCGAGAAGGTCGAGGCTCCGCTCGCCGCCCTCACGCAGGTCGTGCGCGGCACCGCGTGAGCACACCCGAGTTCCCCGCGACACCGCCGCTGGCCCGCACCACGCTCGACCGCGCCGGCCTGCGCCGCCGGGACGACGCCTGGCTCGCCGACGCCTGGTCCCGCGGCCTGGTGCTGGTCGTCGACGACCGCGGCCGCGCGCTGGCCGAGGACCGGCCCGACGGCAGCGTCGGGCTGCTGCTGGTCACCTCGGACGAGGCGCCGGCCGACGTCGAGCACTGGTTCCTCGGCGTCGACCCGGAGGGCATCGCCCTCTGGGCGGTCGTGGCGCCGCTGCCCGAGGTCGAGGGCGCCCGGGCGGTGTCCCTGCGCGACGTGGGCCACCAGCTCGACGCCCGCGACGCCGGGATGTTCACGACCGCCGCGGCGCTGGCCAACTGGCACGCAAGTCACGGCTTCTCGCCGCGTACCGGGCAGGCGACCACCGCGGTGGAGGCCGGCTGGGTGCGGCGCGACCCCGACGGCAACGACATGTGGCCGCGCACCGACCCGGCGATGATCGTGCTGGTGCACGACGACGTCGCCGGACCGGACGGCCGGTGCCTGCTCGGTCACAACGCCCTGTGGCCGGTCGGCCCGGACGGCGTGCGCCGCTTCTCCTGCCTGGCCGGCTACGTCGAGCCCGGCGAGTCGGCCGAGGCGGCCGTGCTGCGCGAGGTGGCCGAGGAAGTGGGCATCAAGCTGGCCGGCCTCACCTACGCGGGCAGCCAGTCCTGGCCGTTCCCCGGCTCGCTGATGCTCGGCTTCCACGCCGTCGCCGACCCGGCCGAGCCGCTGCGGCTCGACCCGGAGGAGATCGACGAGGCGCACTGGTTCACCCGGGAGGAGATCGCGAAGATGATCGCCGGTGGCTTCGTCCACCCGGAGACCGGTGTCCGGATGAGCCTGCCGATGCGATCTTCCATCGCGTTCTTCCTGATTGAGACCTGGTTGGGGGGTTTCGACCGGTAACGCATCGATATCACTCAAAGTAGAAAAGTTTTCTGCTTCGCGGGTAACCAAATCCCGCCTCCGCTGCGTCTCGAACTACAAAGACCGAGAGGCGGATTTTCGATGACGCAGGTGGAGGCGCCCGCCTGGGCGCCCATGACGGACGACGAGCGCGCCCGGTTCGACCGGGACGGGATCCTCGTCATTCCCGGGGTGCTCAGCGAGAGCGAGGTCGAGGTCGGGCGCACTGCGATCCAGGGTGCGTACGAGCGGGCCCAGGAGCCCGGCGGCCACGGGCTGAACGCGACCGGCGCCCTGCACCAGCTCTCCGCGGTGACGTCTGTCCCCGAGCTGGCCTACCTGATCGACCACCCGGTGGCGTTCAAGTACATCTGGTCGATGCTCGGGTGGAACATCCACATCTACCACTCCCACGTGGACGTGCACCCGCAGATCCACGAGAAGCAGAAGGAGTGGTGGCACTGGCACCAGGACGGCGGCCGGCAGAACCGGGAGATCGAGACCGATCCTCGCCCGATGTTCTCCGTGAAGCTCGCCTTCTGGTTCTCCGATGTCAGCGAGACCGGCCGCGGCAACTTCACCGTCATCCCCGGCAGTCACAAGACCAACTGGCTGCCCGGCCCGCCGAGCCGTGGCGTTCCGTGGCCGCAGCCCGAGGGCGCGACCCAGATCACCGCGAACCCCGGCGACCTGGTCGTGTTCGACCGCCGCATCTGGCACGCGCGCTCCGACAACTACTCGACCTTCACCCGCATGGGCGCCTTCTTCGGGTACACGTACCGCTGGATCGCCGGCCGCGACGACGTCGCCCACCTGCCGAACGAGCCGTGGTTCGACAAGCTCAACCCGGTGCAGAAGCAGCTGCTCGGCCACTGCCCCGAGGGCGACGGCACCGGCGACCACGCCTGGGGCCACTACCCGGCGACCACGCCGCTCTACGGCGCGCTCAAGGAGCGGGGCCTGCTCGACTCGAGCATTCCGGCTCTCATCCCGTAAGACCCCGTTAGAGTCCCCTATGTGGGGCAAACCGGGACATTAGACAAGGCGGCGACCGCGGCGGGCCGGCTCATCCTCGAGGCACTCGGGGAGGAGCGCCCGGCGCGGTCGCTGTCTCGTCTCAGCGACTCGCCGCGGGCCGTCCGGCTGCTGCGCGAGCTGTTCACCGTGGCCGTTCGGCGCAGCTTCGTCGGGCGCGAGCCGCGCGACATCACCCGCTACGTGCGGGACCTGCTGGAGTACCAGGCGCTCCCGGCCGGCGGCGAGCTGGCCCGGGAGGCCGAGGCCATGATCCGCGCGGCGATCGGCGAGCCGGAGCTGGCGCACGGCGTGCCCGAGCTGCGCCGCTTCGAACTTATCTGCCACATGGTCGGCGACCTGGTCCGCCCGCCCGGAGCGCCGTCCGGCGAGCTCACCGCCCTGGTCGATCAGGCCGAGCAGCGGGTGGCCCGGTTCGACCGGCCGCGCAACCGGGTGGTCGGCCGGAGGTCGATGTGAAGAAGAACAGGCGCCGGTCGAGCCGTGGCACCGAGCCCGAGCCCGCCCTGCCGCTGCCCGAGCCCGAGGCGGCCAGGGTCGGCGGGCGTCGGCCGCGGCGCGAGCCCGAGGCGCCGCCGCCCGAGCCGGAGGCGGTCAATGCCGGCGCGCGCCGCCCGCGGCGCGGAGCCGAGCCCGTGGTGGAGCTGCCGCCAGACCCGCTGCGCCCCGAGCCGGCGGCGATGGGTGCGCTCTCCGGCCAGCTGCCGCCCGGAACGCCGCGCGGGGCCGGGCTGATCGCCACCGACGCGGGCCGCTATCTGCGGCAGGCCGCGCGCGACGACGCGCCGTCCCGGTTCGGCTCGCCGGACGGCGAGGTAGACGAGTCGGCGCGTCGGGTCTGGGAGATCGCATTCGGTCTGGCGGTGCGGCGGCGATTCGAGCCCGACACCGCGCTCGCCGAGATCAGCCGCACGGTCGCTACGGCCGTGCACGAGCACGCGGCGGCGGGGCTGCCGATCCTCGACGCCGAGATGCTGGTGCGCGCGGCGCTGGGCGAGGTCGTGCCGGTCGGTGACATCGACGGGAGCGTGCTCCTCGGCGTACACCTGCTGCTTTTTGCCTCGCTCGCGGATGAGCTGGCCCTGGGCGACGCCGAATTGGACCAGCTCATCGCGGAAGCCGAGGAGAAAGCCGAAGCCCTGGTGGGCGTGTAGGTCAGGCGGCCAAAGCGGCCAGGTGGTCCTTGACCTGGACGATGGACGGGTTGGTCAGCGCCGACCCGTCGTCGAAGCGCAGCGTGGGGACCGTGCGGTTGCCGCCGTTGACGGTCTGCACGTACTCCGCGGCGGCCTCGTCCTGCTCGATGTCGACGACGTCGTAGGCGATCCCTTCGCGATCGAGCTGCGACTTGAGCCGGTGGCAGTAGCCGCACCAGGACGTCGAATACATGGTCAACATCGGTCAGAGATCCTCTCGCCGGGGTCACATGGCACTCCGCCTTGCCGCATAACGTCAGACCGGGGTGCCATGATTCCCTCCGTGCGGACTGATGCGGTGCTGGCGGGGCTCGACCCCGAGCAGCGGGCGGCGGTGACCGCTCCCGCCGGCCCGGTCTGCATCCTGGCCGGCGCCGGCACCGGCAAGACCCGCGCCATCACCCACCGCATCGCCTATCGCACGCTCACCGGTGAGGTCAGCCCCCGGCACGTCCTGGCCGTCACCTTCACCACCCGCGCCGCCGCCGAGATGCGCGCCCGGCTCGGCGCGCTGGGCGCCACCGGTGTGCAGGCCCGCACGTTCCACGCCGCCGCCCTGCGCCAGGTGCGCTATTTCGCGCCCCGCCTGCTCGAGGGCCGCCAGATGCCCGAGCTGCTGGAATCGAAGGCACGCATGGTCGGCCTGGCCGCCGCCCGGGCCGGGCTCCGCGCCGACCGCACCGGCGCCCGCGACCTGGCCGGCGAGATCGAGTGGGCGAAATCCTCCCTGGTCGAGCCGGGGGAGTATGCGGTGGCCGCCACCAAGGCCCGGCGCGAGCCGCCGCACGACCCGGCCAAGGTCGCCGAGGTCTTCGCGGCCTACGAGACACTCAAGCGTCGCCAGGGCGTCATCGACTTCGAGGACATGCTGCGCGCCGCCGTCTGGGGCATCGAGGAGCACGCCGACGTCGCCGAGGAGATCCGCAACCAGTACCGGCACTTCGTGGTCGACGAGTATCAGGACGTCAACCCCCTTCAGCAGCGCCTGCTCGACGCCTGGCTGGGCGGGCGCGACGACCTCACCGTGGTCGGCGACGCCAGCCAGACGATCTACTCGTTCACCGGTGCCACCGCGTCGTACCTGATCGACTTCCCCCGGCTGCGGCGCGAGGCGGTCGTGGTCCGCCTGGTCCGCGACTACCGCTCGACCCCGCAGGTGGTCGGGCTGGCCAACGCGGTGATCCGGCAGGCCCGCGGGAGCGAGGCGCGTCTGCGGCTCGAGCTGGTCGGCCAGCGCCCGCCCGGCGCCGAGCCCGAGCTCAAGATCTTTCCGGACGAGGGGGGCGAGGCCGCCGCGGTGGCCCGCCGCTGCCGCGAGCTGATCTCCTCGGGCACCTCGGCCAGCGAGATCGCTGTGCTCTTCCGCACCAACGCCCAGTCCGAGACGTATGAGGAGGCCCTCGCCGAGGCCGAGGTGCCCTACGTGGTGCGCGGGGCCGAGCGGTTCTTCGAGCGGCCCGAGATCCGCCAGGCGATGATCGCGTTGCGTGCCGCCGTGCGCTCCACGCCGGGGGAGACCCCGCTCGTGACGGCGGTCGTCGAGGCTCTCGCGGCGACCGGCTGGGCGCGGGAACAGCCCCCGGCCGGCGGCTCGGCCCGCGAGCAGTGGGAGGCGCTGGCCGCTCTCGTCGCCCTCGCCGAGGAGTATGCGAAGGCGCCCACCCTCGTCCCGATCGGCGAGGCCGGCGCCGTGCAGAGGGACGTGTCGCTTGCCGAGTTCAACGCCGAGCTCGCCCGCCGCGCCGAGCAGCAGCACGCGCCGACCGTCGAGGGTGTGACGCTCGCCTCACTTCACTCGGCCAAGGGCCTCGAGTGGGACGCGGTCTTCCTCGTCGGCCTCTCCGACGGCACGCTCCCGACGACGTACGCGAAGACTCCCGAGCAGCTGGAGGAGGAGCGACGCCTGCTCTACGTCGGGGTGACCCGGGCCCGGCAGTGGCTGTGGCTCTCCTACGGCCAGGCCCGCTCGGCCGGTGGCCGCGCCCGGCGTCCCTGCCGCTTCCTGCCGCAGCTCGAGCGCAACTCGCCGACCGAGCGCGCCGCCGACCGCAGTCGGAAACCCGACCGGCGACGCGCGCAGGTGTCCTCCTGCCGGGTCTGCGGCGCCACCCTGCTGGCCGGCGCCGACCGCAAGCTGGGCCGCTGCCCGACCTGCCCGTCCGACCTCGACGAGGATCTTTTCGAGCGCTTCCAGGTGTGGCGGAAGGCCACCGCGGAAGACCTGAAAGTTCCTGCGTACGTCGTGTTCACCGACGCCACCTTGGTCGCTCTGGCCGAGCGGCGGCCGGGCACACCCGCCGAGCTGCTCGCGATCGCCGGGATAGGCCCCCGCAAGCTGAGCCAGTACGGCCCCGCGGTCTTCGCTCTGGTGGGCGGCGCGAGCCCCGGCGAAGCCTCGTCAAAAAAGTTTGAAAACTAGTCCGGAAATTCGTTTGCCCTCTCCTGAGGGGGAGGCATAGCCTCAGAACACACCTTGGCGAGCAGTCCCGCCCGCCTGGGCAAACCATTCGAGTGCAAGGCATATGGAGGAGGTGGCAACGATGGAGATTTACACGATGACGACTCGACCGTCGGCGCCGCTGACCCGTGCCTGCGCTCTGACCGTTCCCGAGCCGAAAGCTCCGGCTCAGGCTGTCCGACCGGTAGCCATCCTGGCTGCCGCGCGGGCTTCGGTTTCGCGGGTGCACCAGGTCCAGATCCAGGCCGAGCTGGCTCAGGCCCTGACGCTTACCGACGGAATCAATGGCACCACTGGGTTCATGGGCATCAATGTCTCCAAGAAGCGCTACGCGGATGGTGGCAGCGGTGTCCCGCCTCGAGGAAGGCCGGTCTGATCAACCAGACCTACCGGCTCACCTCGAGGCCGCGGAACCCGTACAGGGTCCGCGGCCTAATTTTTTGCCGGCTCACCGGCCGGTGCATGACCAGCACTGCGATCCAGAAGATCGTCGAAGAAGAGAGAGGTGACCGGGCTTTATGAGTCTGGCGCTGGCCCCGATCGACGTGAGCGTCGACATCGAGGCAAACCTGCCCTGTCGGAAGTTCGACCCGGACCTGTGGTTCTCGGACTCCCCGGCCCAGCTGGAGCTGGCCAAGTCGCTCTGCGGGGACTGCCCGCTGCGCGTCGAGTGCCTGGCCGGTGCGGTCGAGCGGAACGAGCCCTGGGGTGTCTGGGGCGGCGAGATTTTCGAGCGCGGCGCCGTGGTTCCGCGCAAGCGTCCGCGTGGCCGTCCGCGCAAGGCCGACGTGGCGCGCGACGCCGAGCTGGCCGTCGAGGTCGAGGAGCGGCTCGCCGCGAACGGTCTCGAGTCCCGCAACCAGGTCCGCCTCGCGGCCTGAGATCCCACCAACCCCCTCCCCCTGACGGCCTTCGAGGCCACCAACCGAAAGCAGAGACCAAGATGAGCACGAATGGAGCTTCCAAGATGAGACTTCTCCAAGAAGCGTTGTCCCGGGCCCGAATGCGTCGGCCTCAGCGTGACTACACACCTGAGGCGCACCGCCCCGCTCGACTCGTAGCCATGCGGGCCCATCACCGGGCCTCGCGCGAACTCGGCGGTGGCAGCTACTGAGACCCGGCAACCGATGAGAAGACGGCCCGTCCCCGATGGGGGCGGGCCTTTCTCGTGCCGGAAACGATCAGACGAGACCGGTGAAGAAGACCGCGGCGGCGGCCGCGAGCGAAGCCGGGTCGTCCACGTGACAAAGCTCACGGGCCGAATGCATGGAGAGAAGAGGGGTGCCGACGTCGAGGGTCGGTATGCCGATCCGGGTCGCGGTGAGCGGGCCGATCGTCGACCCGCAAGGGACCGCGTTGTTCGACACGAACGGCTGCCACGGCACCTCGGCCGCCGCGCAGGTGCGCGCCCACAGCGCCGACCCGACCGCGTCGGTCGTATAACGCTGGTTGGCGTTGATCTTCAGGAGTGGCCCGCCGCCGACGATCGGCCGATGCGTGGGGTCGTGCTTCTCGGGCCGGTTGGGATGCACGGCGTGGCCGGCGTCGGCCGAGAGGCACCACGATCCCGGCAGCGAGCGGACGAGATCGATGCCGAGCGCCCGGGCGACCCGGTCGAGCACGTCGGCGAGGAACGGGCCGGACGCGCCGGAACGACTCTCCGAGCCGAGCTCCTCGTGATCGAAGGCGGCGAGAACGGCGATGGCGTCGCCCCGCTCGAACGAAAGCAGGGCGGTCACCCCGGCATGCACGGAGGAGAGATTGTCGAGCCTGGCGGCCGCGAAAAGCGAGGCGCCGAATTGTGCCGGAGCGGCCGAGTCGACCGCGACCACGTCGTGACCGGCGATCTCGGCGGCGTCGATGCCGGCGTCCCGGGCCAGATAGTCGAGCACTTCAGGGCCGTCGACGCCGAGGACCGGCTGCACGTCGCGCTGGCGGTCGGGCGCGAACGAGCTGTTCACCTCGCGGTCGAGGTGGATCGCCAGGTGCGGGATGCGGGCGAGCGGACCGGTGCGGACCAGGTGGACCGTGCCGTCGCGGGTGACGAGCCGGCCCGCGAACTCCAGCTCGCGGTCGAACCAGGAGGCGAGGATCGGGCCGCCGTAGACCTCGACGGACGCCTGGAGCCAGCCGTTCGAGGCGAGCGCGGGCCGCGGCTTGAGCTTGAAGGTCGGCGAGTCGGTGTGCGCGCCGAGGATGCGGAACGGGGTGGTCGCCACGACCCGGCCGGGCACCGCGAGCGCGATCACGGCGCCGTCGCGAACGATGACGACCCGGTCGCCGGGCGAGAGGTGCCACTCGGCGGTCTCGTCCAGCGCGGTGTAGCCGGCCTCGACCAGCCGGCGGGCCGTCTCGGCCGCCGCGTGGTACGAGCTGGGCGAGGCCGTGATGAAGCTGGCAAGATCATCGATGTGTGTGGTGGCGTCCATGCCCTTCATCGAAGCACGGTGGCCACGAAGCCGATCACGCGACCGGCGCGAACCCCGGCAGCCATTTCTCGACGATCGAGCGGTAGGGCGCGGACGCCTCCAGCTGGCACAGCACGCCGATCGAGCCGAGCGTCACCCGGTGGATAAGAAGGTAGGACGGGGGGAGGTTGAGCTTGCGGCTCAGCTGGTAGGCCGGCGAGCGGGGGCTGCCCAGCCGCGCCGCCTCGCCGCGCAGCCAGGAGCGGGTGAACCGGAACTCGTCGACCGCGATCGGCTCGATCATCGGCCGCAGGAACTTCAGCACCGCATCGGCGTCGATCTCGTCGTCCGGCTTGATGAAGCCCTGGTCGCGCAGCCCGTCGGCGACCGCCTCGGCGTCACCGTCGAGCGCGAGCCGCACCAGCCGGCCGATCGGCTCGGGGTGGCCGCCGGGCAGCCGCGCCACCGCGCCGAAGTCGATCACGCCGAGCCGGCCGTCGGGCAGGATCCGGAAGTTGCCCGGGTGCGGGTCGGCGTGCAGCAGCCCGGCCCGGGCCGGGGCCGAGAAGTGCAGGGTGGCCATCAGCCGGCCGGCCTCGTCGCGCTCCTCGGGCGTGCCGTCGGTGATCACCTTGGCCAGCGGGGTGCCCTCGGCCCACTCGGTGACCAGCACCCGCGGCGACGAGGCGATCACCCGGGGGACGTAGATCTCCTCGTCGCCCGCGTAGGCCTCGGCGAACGCCGCCTGGGTCTCGGCCTCGAGCGCGTAGTCGAGCTCCTCGGTGATCCGGGCGCGAAGCTCGGCGAGCAGGGGCTTGATGTCCATGCCCGGCTGGATGATCTTGAACATGCCGGCCAGCAGGGACAGCTGCTTGAGGTCGGCCAGCAGTGCCTCGCCGGCCCCGGGGTACTGCACCTTTACCGCGACCTCGACCGTCTTCTGCCTCGCGTTCTTCCGGGCGCGGGGCAGTTTCCACAGCGCACGGTGCACCTGGCCGATGCTGGCCGCGGCGGCCGGGCTGTCGTCGAACTCGGCGAATTTCTCCCGCCAGTCGTCGCCGAGCTGCTCGGCCATCGCCTTGTGCAGGCTGGCGGCCGGCATCGGCGGTGCCGCCTCCTGCAACTTGGTCAGCGCCTGCCGGTACGGGCCGGCCATCTCCTCGGGCAGCGCGGCCTCGAAGACCGACAGCGCCTGCCCGAATTTCATGGCGCCGCCCTTGAGCTGCCCGAGGACGCTGAACAGCTGCTCGGCGGTGCGCTGCTGGATGTCGGCCGAGATGACGTCGCTGGCGATCCCGACGGCTCGCTTGCCCAGACCCAGGGCGGTGCGCCCGGCGAAGCCCAAGGGCAGCGCGGCCAGCCTCGCGGTGCGGGACGCGGCTCGCCGCGGTATGTCGCTCACCAGATCATTGTGACCGACGGATCGCCGGTCATCCGCCCGCCCGATCCGGCTTCGCCCGATCTGCCGGAAAAGTCGAGACAGAGAACGTCAGCGCGCGCATGAGCACTCCGCATGCGGCTGCCAACTGCGCCGCCGCACCCGCCCGGGCGAGGTGATCTCCGCGGTGGCGGCCGCCGTCTGCGGGACGGTGCCGTCCAGGAAGGCCAGCGCCTCGGCGACCGCGTACGCCGTGGCCGCCAGCAGGGTGCTGACCGCGCACGGTTCCGCGCTCGCCGATCCGGCCGAGACCGGGCCCGGCCAGGTGCGGTCCCGTTCGCGCCGATGCAGGTCGAGACAGTTGAGACAGGGCCGGCCGACGGCGGGGACTAGCGGCCCGATCACGGCGGCGCCCTCCCGGATGGTGACGGCCAGGTGTGGCTGCCGACGGTTGGCCAGAGAAGCGGCCAGCAGTGCCACGGGCTCGTCGTGGTCGAGCTGGATGACCAGGGTCGCGGCGGCCCGGCGTACGCCATGGTTGGTGCCCGGCGCCGAGCGGGAGAGGGCCTCGATGATCGCGTCTCGCCGGGGCCGGCCCACGTCGGCGCCGCGCAGCGGCCCGCCGGCCAGCTCACCCCGGCGCACCAGGCCGGTGACCTCGGGCCGCACGTGACCCACCCCGGCCTGGGCGAGCCCGACCGCGATCGCCGCACCCAGTCGGCCGTGCCCGGCCAGCACCACCTGGGACGCGCCGCGGCGGCGCAGGATCTGGGCCGGGGCGTCGGAGCCGCGCAGGGCCAGGGCCGCCGCCTCACCGGTCAGCCGCTGCCGGGAGTCGGCCGGCATCGTGGGCGGGACCAGCGCCGAGGCCGGCAAGGTGAGACCGGCCGCGCGCAACGTGTCGAGCAGGGCCCGGCAGTCGGACGGCGGGACGCCGAACTCGGCGGCACGCAGCAGGACGAGCCGCTCCGAGCGGCTGCCGTCGAGCAGGTCGAGGACGCGCTCGCAGCGCGGGTCGGGTAGGCGAAGCAGCAGCGCACGGGCCGGGTCGGAGCCGATCTGCAGCTCGCCGGGGCCGCGCCAGACGCGGGGAAGACCGGGAATCAGGGTGGGACGGTTCACCGTGACAGGTTGTCATCGATGGGACGCGGAACGCGTTGGTTGTCCACAGGGCCCCGGGGCCCGTGACACGTATTGTCCACAGCTAAACGCGAGTTATCCACAGGCGCTTGCCGTTATCCACAACAACTCAACGTGTCGGGTTCGACACGGTTATGGGTAGAGCGACACCCCCGGCCCCGCTCTACCCAGCCGGGTGAATCAGGCCTTGGCCTTGCCGAGGATCCGGTTCACGGTCGTGCCACAGACCGGGCACTTGCCCTTGGCCATGTTCATGCCGGTCTTCGACACCTCGACGGTGCCCTGGAAGTCACGCTTCTCCTTGCACTTCACGCAGTAGCCGTTGTACGTGTTGTCGGCCACGGTTCCTCCTCGTCATGTCGTCGGCCGGGGTCGGCCCGATGCAATGTGGCGGCGCCGGCCGCTCCGGCCACGTGGATGTGGCCTCCCCGCCAGGGGCGGTCACTACCCAGGTCCGGCCGTTTCCATGTCTCATCTGCGCCGCCGACGTGAGTGTGCCGGGAGAAAACGCCCTTTTCGCGAAGTTAAGCCCGAACACGCCGGAAATTTCTGGCAAAGACTGGCAAATGGGACGCTGGGCACCGGTTCCGCCCATGCGCTAGGTTGGCCAACCAACGAAGATGTTGCGCCCTGGAAAATTTTTTCGGTTATACGGGGAGAAAGCGCACATATCCGACGCGTGTCATCGGCCGTACTCTTGCGGTGACATGGGTCTCACGGATTAGCGTCTCAACGTGAACCCGAATCTGGGCCGCGCGAGCCGGTAATGGCCCGGACGCGCAAGCCTGTCGTCGAAGTGCGGCGTAGCCAGCGCCGGCGCCGGACGGTGTCCGCTTATCGCGACGGTGAGCGCGTGGTCGTGCTCATCCCGGACCGTTTCTCCCGCGCCGAGGAAACCGAGTGGGTCGAGCGCATGCTCGCCCGCCTGGCCGCCCGCGAGGAACGCATCCGGCGCACGGATGACGAGCTGCTGGCCCGCGCTCGCCGGCTCACGGCACGCTACCTGGCCGATCACACCCACCTGGTGACCCCGGCGAGTGTGCGCTGGGTGACCAACCAGAACGGCCGCTGGGGTTCCTGCACCCCCGACGACGGCACGATCCGCATCTCCCACCGCATCCAGGAGATGCCCGACTGGGTGATCGATTACGTGCTGCTGCACGAGCTGGCCCACCTCGCGGTCCCGTCGCACAACAACCGCTTCTGGGACCTGGTCGCCCGCTACCCCAAGTCCGAGCGGGCCCGAGGCTACCTCGAGGGCATCAGCGCCGCGACGGGCCTCGTTCTCACCGACGACTAATTCATTTGCCCGTACGAGGTCAGCCAGGCCCCGGCGTCCCGAGGGCGAGCTGGGTGCCGTCCCGGCCCCGTGCCGCCCGCATCCGGGCTGAGCTGCAACTCAGGCTAGTGTTGCCCCGTGGTCCGCCGGGTTGTCGCCGCTCTGCTCGTGCCCGTTCCGTGGAGCCCGCCCGGCGTCGACCTGCGGGCCTGGCGCACCGCGCTCGCCGAGGACGTCGTCGACCTCCTGGCCCGCCTCGCGCAGGCCGAGGCCGCGATCGCCACGACCCCGGCGGACCGCGAGCTGGCCGACGAGATCGCCTGGCCCGGCATGCGCGTCTACGAGATCCCCACCCCGACGTACCTGCCCGTGCTGACAGCGGCCGCGGCGGACGGATTCGACCAGGCCGCGGTCATCGCCGCCGACGCACCCGACCTTCCCGGCATGATCCTCGGCAAGCTCCTGCGCCCGCTGGAGAACAAGGCGGTGGCCGTCGCCTCCGGCGGCCCCGGGAACGGCCTGCTCGGCCTGGCCACGAGCCTGCCCGCGCCGGCCTGGCTGGAAGACCACGAGCTGGACACGGCGTCGGCCGCGCTCCTGCGCAAGACGGCGCCGCAACCCGGGGACGTGAGCTCCACGCCCGAGTGGCGGCGCCTGCGCGGCCCGGCCGAGCTCGCCTCGCTCGACCCGGCCCTGGAGGGCTGGGACAACACCCGCGCCCTCCTGGGCGGCTGAGCCCCTACTTCTCGGTCTCCGACGGGCCGTTTTCCTCGGGGCCCTTCTCGTCGGGGGCCTGGCCGAGGTTGTCGAGCTCGCTGATGTCCCAGTCCATGGCGCTCTGGGCGAACACCTCGGGGTTGGCGAAGTCCTCGTCGGTGGGGAGCAGGTCGGGGTGACCCCACAGCGCGTCCCGGCCCTGGATGCCCCGGTGCTCGGTGACGGCCGCCCACAGCGCGCCGGCCTCGCGCAACCGGCGGGGCCGCAACTCGAGGCCGACCAGCGCCGCGAAGGTCTGCTCGGCCGGGCCACCGGCGGCCCGACGACGGCGGAACGCCTCGCCCAGGGCCGACACGCTCGGCAGGCGCTCGCCGGCCGCCGTGTCGACCACGTGGCCCACCCAGCCCTCGATCAGGGCCAGCGCTGTCTCGAGGCGGGCCAGGCTCGCCTTCTGTTGCGGGGTGTCCTCCGGGGTGAAGATGCCCTCGAGGGCCATGGCCTGCATCGACTCGGGGTCGGCCGGGTCGACGCGGCTCATCGCTTCCTCGATGGCCTCGCGGTTGACGGTGATGCCGTTCGCATACGTCTCGACGGCGGTCAGCACGTGCGCCCGCAGCCACGGCACGTGGCCGAACAGCCGCTGGTGGGCCGCCTCGCGCAGGGCCACGTACAGGCGAACCTGATCTTCCGGAAGCTCCAGGCCCTCGCCGTACGCCTTGATGTTGGCCGGGACCAGCGCGGCGGTGCCGGTCGGGCCGAGCGGGAGACCGATGTCGCCGGCCGAGAGCACCTCGGCGGCGAGCTGGCCGAGCGCCTGCCCGAGCTGGCCGCCGAAGAGCGCGCCGCCGAGCGTGGCGACCATCGACTGCATGGGGCCGAGCTGCGCTTTTGCTTCCTCGGGCACCAGGTCGCCCATCGCGCCCACCATGCGGCCCGCGATCGGGTCGCACAGCTTCTTCCACACGTCGAGGGTGTTGTAGATCCACTCGTTGCGGTTCCACGCGGCGGCCACGCGGATGCCGCTGGGCAGGGCGGAGACCGGGTCGATCCACAGGTCGGCGAGGCGGAGGGCCTCTTCCACCTGGTGGCGCTCGAACATGTTGACCGCCGGGTCACCGGAGGCGGAGAGCTGGCCGGCCGCGACCTGCCGGGCCATGTCCCAGTTCACCGGGCCGCTGCCGGGGCCGCCGGCGAACATCCGCTGCAGGTCCGCCATGAACTGCTGCATCTGCTGCGGGTCGGAGGGGTCGGGCGGCTGCGCGCCCGGCAGGCTGAAACCGAACGGGATATCAGGCACGTAGTCAACCGTACGCGCGAATCGCACGCTCCGGACCGATGGCGGTGTCAGCTCAGAGAGAACTCAGGGTGGGACGATAGTCTCTCGCGCATGAGACGTCGCGGTGTCACAGTCATCCTCGGCGCCCTGCTCACCGCCCTGCTGGCAGTCGGTGTCATGGCGGCGCCGCTGCCGTACGTCGTGCTGAAGCCGGGACCGACGGTGAACACGCTCGGTTCCAGCGACGGCACCGAGGTCATCCAGGTGACGAACTCCAAGACCACGGAGTCGTCCGGGCAGTTGCGGCTGACCACTGTGAATGTGCAGTCGCAGGTGGAGCTCGTGTGGGCGATCAGCAGCTGGTTCAGTAAGAAGGACGCGGTGGTCCCGCGCGCGCTGATCTACCCGCCCGGCCAGACCGAGAAACAGGTCGAGCAGCAGAACGCGCAGGAGTGGACCGAGTCGCAGGACAGCGCCGTGACGGTCGCGCTGACGAAACTGGGCTACCCCGTCCAGACGTACGTGAAAAGCGTGACCGCCGGGGGCGCCGCGACCGGACTGCTCAAGGCCGGCGACGTGATCACCTCGGTGAACGGTGCGAAGGTCACCAGCCCGACCGCGCTCACCGACGCCCTGCGGGCCAAGCCGGCCGGCACCACCTTCACGATCGGCTACACGCGCTCCGGCCAGGACGCCACCGTCAAGGTCACGACCAAGGCGAGCGGCAGCGACAAGACGCCGCGCCTGGGCATAGAGATCGACACGAAACAGAACGCCCCCTTCAAGGTCGAGATCGACCTCGACAAGATCGGCGGACCCAGCGCCGGCCTCATGTTCACGCTCGGGATCATCGACAAGCTCGAGCCGGAAGACCTCACCGGCGGCAAGATAATCGCCGGGACCGGCACGATCGACGACGCCGGCAACGTCGGACCGATCGGCGGCATCCCGCAGAAGCTGGTCGGCGCCAAGAGCGCCGGCGCTCAAATCTTCCTCGTGCCGAAAGACAACTGCGCCGAAGCACTCAAGAACGCCGTGTCCGGCCTGCCGATGGCCGAGGTGGCCACGGTGGACGACGCCCTCACCGCGCTCAAGACCTTCATCGCGGGCGGCACTCCCAAGCCGTGCTCGGCCTCGTGACCGATGTCGTAATGTGAGACACCGGTCGCCCCGATTGATGTGTGGAGCCCACGTTGGTTATGCGTAACAGCCCTCTACCGAGGATGAGCCGGCGCGGTCGCGTCACCGTCGGCGTCCTGGTCGGGGTCTTCCTTCTTTTCACGTTGCTCGGTTGGGGCATCGACGCGTACACCGACTATCTGTGGTTCAACGAGGTCGACTTCGTCAACGTCTTCTCCGGCGTGCTGGTGACCCGGCTGCTGCTCTTCGTGATCATCGGCCTCGCGGTCGCCCTGATCATCGCCGGTAACCTCTACCTCGCGTACCGGCTCCGGCCGCTGCTCCGGCCGCACTCGGCCGAGCAGGCCACCCTCGAGCGGTACCGGATGGTCATCGCCCCGCGCCTCGGCACCTGGATCACCGTGCTCTGCGTGATCATCGGCTTCTTCGCCGGCCTGTCCGCCCAGGGCCAGTGGAAACAGTGGATGCTCTTCCAGAACGCCCAGCCGTTCAACATCGACGACCCGCAGTTCAAGATGGACATCGGGTTCTACATCTTCGACTACCCGCTCTGGCGTTACCTGCTCGGCGTCGCGTTCACCGCGGTCGTGCTCTCGGTGCTCGGCGCGCTCGCCGTTCACTACATCTTCGGCGGGGTACGGCTGCAGGGCGTCGGCGACCGTATGACGACCGCGGCCCGGGCCCACCTGACCACGCTGGTCGCGATCTTCGTGCTGCTCAAGGCCGTGGCGTACGTCCTGGACCGGCGGGCCCTGCTGCTCGAGCAGCATGTGTCGCCGGGGCTCTACGGCGCCGGCTACACCGACGTCAACGCGCTGTTACCGGCCAAGGAGATCCTCGCGTACATCTCCATCGTGGTGGCGATCGCGATCATCGTGTTCTCCAACGCGGGCATGCGCAACCTGGTCTGGCCCGGCGTCTCGCTCGCCATGCTGGCCATCTCCGCGGTCGCGATCGGCGGTATCTACCCCCTCGCCGTGCAGAACTTCTCGGTGAAGCCCAGCCTCGCCGACAAGGAACGGCCGTACATCCAACGGTCGATCAACGCGACCCGAGCCGCCTTCGGCCTGGAAACCACCGAGGACCAGCGCTATCAGGCCAACAACGTGGTGCCGCCCGCGACGCTGGCCAGCGACACGAGCGCTCAGAACGCCCGGCTCGTCGACCCGCAACTGGTGTCCCAGGCGTTCACCCAGTCCCAGCAGTCCCGCGGCTTCTACGACTTCGGCAAGAAACTCGACGTCGACCGGTACACGATCGACAACAACACCGCCGACTACGTGGTGGGCGCCCGCGAGATCAACGACGACAAGCTGACCCCGCAGCAGCGAAACTGGCTCAACCGGCACACGGTCTACACCCACGGCTACGGCCTGGTGGCGGCCCCGGCCAACGAGGTGGTCTGCGGCGGCCTGCCGTACTTCGTCTCCGGCTTCCTCGGTGACGACCGTCCGCCCGGCTGCTCCTCGAAGACCGACGAGATCAAGGTCACCCAGCCGCGCATCTACTACGGCGAGCAGTCCACCGAGTACGCGATCGTCGGCCAGACCGACAAGAGCAAGAACGTCGAGTTCGACCGGCCGCAGGAGGGGAACAACAACGCCGAGGAGCTGTACACGTACAGCGGCAAGGGCGGCGTGCCGATCGGCTCGTTCTTCCGCCGGCTGGTCTTCTCGATCAAGCTGACCGAGAGCAACTTCCTGCTTTCCGACGCGGTCAACTCGAACTCGAAGCTCATGTACATCCGCGACCCGCGGTCCAGGGTTGAGAAGGTCGCGCCGTTCCTCACGATCGACGGCGACCCGTACCCGGCGGCCGTCGACGGACGGATCGTCTGGATCCTCGACGGGTACACGACGGCGAACACGTACCCGTACTCGCAGAAGGTCAACCTGGCCAACGAGACCAAGGACGAGCTCACCGGGCAGGGGCAGTTCGCGCTGGCCCGGGACGACGTCAACTACATGCGCAACTCGGTGAAGGCGACCGTCGACGCGTACGACGGCACCGTCAAGCTGTACGAGTTCGACGACCAGGACCCGCTGCTCAAGGCGTGGAACAAGGCCTTCGGCGGCCACCTGATCATCCCGAAGGCGCAGACGCCGGCGTCGCTCGCGGCGCACTTCCGGTACCCGCAGGACCTGTTCAAGGTGCAGCGGAACCTGCTGACCAAGTTCCACGTCACCGACCCGCGGACGTTCTTCTCCGGCCAGGACAACTGGCAGGTGCCCAACGCCCCCGACGAGCCGTCCAGCAACGTCAAGCAGCCGCCGTTCTACCTCAACGTGCAACTGCCCAACCAGGACAGCACCCGGTTCCAGCTCACCGCCGGCGTGACACCGTTCAACCGGGAAAACCTCGCGGCGCTGATCTCGGGCTCGTACGTCAACAACAAACCCAATCTGCAGATCCTCGAATTACCCGACCAGACCGTCATTCCCGGCCCGGTTCAGGTCCATCAAAAGATGACCAACAACGCCGCGGTCAGACAGCAGCTCAGCCTGCTCTCGACCAACAACAACCAGGCGCAGGTCCTCTACGGCAACCTGATATCCCTGCCGGTCGAGAACGGCATCCTGTACGTCGAGCCCGTCTACGTGAAGACCGGCAACCAGGACAGCGCCGCCCCGCTGCTGCAGAAGGTCCTCATGTCGTACGGCGACGGCGGCACCTACGTCGTGCTCGCCGACAGCCTCAAACAGGGCCTCGACGCGCTGGTCACCCAGGGCAAACAGAACACCAACCCGGGCCAGACCCCCAACCAGGGGCAGACCGGCAACAACAACAACGGCAACACCAGCGGAGGCTCGCCGCCGCCGTCGCTCAGCACCGAGCTCGCACAGGCGGCTGCCGAGGTCGACCAGGCCATCAACAACGTCCGGACCGCACAGCAATCCGGCGACTTCGCCAAGTACGGCGAGGCGCTGCAGGCCCTCGACGCCGCGATGACCAAGTTCCAGGCCGCCCAGCAGGCCGCCGCCGGCACCAAGCCGTCCGGCTCGGCCACGTCCGGGCCGTCCACACCGGCGACACCAACGCCGACCCCCAGCGGATGACGTGACGCGCGTGACCCGGAGGCCGTTTTGCAGACGACCTCCGGGTTGCGCTAGTGTTAACGAGCCGACGCGGGGTGGAGCAGCTCGGTAGCTCGCTGGGCTCATAACCCAGAGGTCGCAGGTTCAAATCCTGTCCCCGCTACGAGTCCTGAGGCCGCATGTCCGCAAAAAGCGCGGACGTGCGGCCTCTTCGCATGTCTGCTCAGGGGGCCGAGCCCCCTGAAACCCCCACGGTGCGGCAGCTTGCGCGCCGTCGTGGGTCCTTCGCATTCTGCTCGGGGGGCCGAGCCCCCTGAAACCCCCATGGTGCGGCAGCTTGCGCGCCGAGCCCCCTGAAACCCCACGGTGCGGCAGCTTTGCGGGTCGTGGGTCCTTCGCATTCTCGCTGAAGGCCCGCCCTTAGCGGCCGGGTGGTGTGGGGACTTGGGCTTGTGGCGCCTTGCGCTGGGGGGCGTGGGCGTTTGGGGTGGGGGTGGGGGTGGGGGGTGGCGGTGTAGCGTGACATTTGGTGACGGTGGTGGCTCATCGTCTGACGTTGCTCCGGACCCCGGCAGCGCACCGCGTTGACCGTGTGGCGTTGGAGCAATTGTGATCGTTGATATCCGTTGTGTATGGGTCGAGCCTGCGTGGGTGCACCGTGGGCGGGCATAGCACCGTGGGCGCGCGTAGCTGGGGGACGCAGGCGCTTCGGGCGCCGTATCTGGTCGCGGCCAGCACCTATGGGCGTGGCGTGTCGGTGGGTGTTGTCGCCGATGCGGGTACGGCTGTGGTGGAGATGACGGTGCATGGGCCGTGGTCGCAGCATCTCGACAGTCAGGTGACGGCGGGACTGCGGCTGTGCCGGGCGGGACCGTGCGCGTCGGTCATCATCGACCTTCATGATCTCAGTGACCCGTATGGGTTGAGCTATCCGTTCTGGTCGGAGGCGGTCCGGGAGGCATCGGTGGGGCCGGCGCCGGTGTGGCTGGCGTTGTGTGTGCGGGGGATGACGACGCTTGATGGTCGGCTGGGCGCTTCGGATGGGCAGAATTCGCTCGTGTTCGCCACCATGCCCGAGGCGCGGACGGCGATCGCCGGCCTGCTGTCGCGCACCCGCCGGGTGCAGGCTCGCCTCGCGCCGGAGGCGGCGTCCGTCCGGGCCGCGCGAGATCTCGTCGCGCGGGCGTGTCACGCCTGGCATCTGCCGCAGGTGCACGATGCCTGCTTGGTCGTGTCGGAGTTGGCGGCCAACGCCGTGGAGCATGCGGGCACCGAGTTCGTGGTGACCGCGTCCACGGATGCCGTCCGGCTGCACGTCGCGGTTCGGGACGGCGCTCCTCAATATCCAGAACTGGGCGAGCAGGCACTCGTCGACCAGCCGGCGTCGATCAACATGCGGGGGCGAGGCCTGCGGCTGGTCCACGCGGTGTCCACCGCGTGGGGTGCCATGCCGGCCCGCGTCGGCAAGGTCGTCTGGGCCACGGTGCCCCCGAGCCCGCCCTTGTAGCACCGTGCCGTGCTACCGGTGGCCGCCGGACAAACCGGGCGGCTAGGCGGAAACGGAGCGGCCGACCGAGTTCAGGTGACGTAACGCCTGCGCGTACGAGGCGATCAGGCCGCTCTCCAGGTAGGGCACCTGGTGGGTGCGGCAGAACTCCTTGACGATGTGCTGGGCGTGGCGCAGGTTTCCGCGAGGCATCGAGGGAAACAGGTGGTGTTCGATCTGGTAGTTGAGGCCGCCGAGAGCGAAGTCGGTGGACCAGCGTCCGCGCACGTTGCGCGAGGTGAGAACCTGGCGATTGAGGAAGTCGGCCGCTTCGGCGTCGGTCAGGCTGGGCATGCCCTTGTGGTTCGGCGCGAAGGAGCAGCCCATGTACAGGCCGAACAAACCTTGATGGACGGCGATGAAGACGACCGCCTTGAGCGGTGACATGATCAGGAAAACCGTCGCCAGGTACGCGGCGAGGTGCGTGGCGATCAGCAGCAGCTCCCGGAGACGGGGCCGGCCGCGGTCGGCCACCAGATGCCTGATGCTGGACACCCGAAGGTTGATCGCCTCGAGCAACAACAGCGGGAAGAACGTCCAGGCCTGCCTGCGGTAGAAGGCGCGCCCGACCCGGCCGCTGCGAAGGACCTGCCGGACCGTGAACGCGATCGCACCCGCGCCCACGTCAGGATCCTTCTCCTCGTCGTTCGGGTGGGCGTGATGGCGGTTGTGCTTGTCGATCCACCATCCGTAGCTGAAACCCACGCAGAGGTTGGCCAGCAGAACGCCGAGTCGTTCGTTTGTCCTCGCCGAGGTGAAGATCTGCCGGTGACCGGCGTCGTGTCCCAGAAATCCGAGCTGCGTGGAGATCACTGCGAAGTACGCGGCCAGGCTGACCTGCCACCACGAATCGCCCAGGAGAACGAACGCCGCGACGCCCACGGCGCACATGGTGAGCAGGACGGTCGCGTGCCGGACGTAGTAGGCGGGCCGTCGCTCGAGCAGGCCGGCCTGTTTGATCTGCCGAGACAGCTCGGCGTATTTGCTACCCCGCGATCGGGGAACCGTTAGGTCGCGTGTGACTGGTGAGGCGCTTGTGGATGGCATCTGTCCGCTCCCGATGAACTCCGACGACTGGGGGATCTGCCGCCGGGGTCCTGGGCGAACTCGTGCTCTGCGTTCAGGCTAGCTTGTCGACGCGCCCGTTAGTTCGGGCGCGGCTGGTGGTCACGGGCGATAGAGGTCGGGAACGCTGGCGAAGTCGGTGACGATCACATGGGCGAGATCGACCAGCCGGTAGTTGTGGCTGCGGGCGTATCTCCGGATGATGTCGAACGCGTCGTCGACGCTGGTCGCTCTGGCCTGGGCGACCGCGCCCTTGGCCTGTTCGATCACGATCCGGCTGTTCAGGGCGCCCTGCAACTGCTCGGTGAGCACCTCGCCGCGCCGGATGGCACGTTCCTGCAGCAGGCCGATCGTGGCCACGTCGGCCAGGGCCTGCATGATCGGCACGTCGTTCCCGGTGAGCAGCCTGCCCCTCGTGTTGCCGAAGACGTTCATAGCGCCGATCACACGTTCGCGCAGCCGTAGCGGAAACGCGTGCACGGACAGGAACCCGGCCGCCGTGGCCCGTGGCGCGAACAGAGGCCACCGGTCGGCGGCGGCCGTCAGGTCCACGTTGATCACCGGCTCGCCGGTCCGGAACGACTCGAGGCACGGCCCTTCCTGGTTCTGCAGCTGGAAGAGCTCCACCAGCCGTACGTTCTCGTTGGTGCCGGCCATGAACTCCAGCCGGCCGCGCTGGTCGGCCAGCATCAAGCCGACCGCGCTGGCCTCCACCAGGCTGGCCGCGCGCTCGGTGAGCATGTGCAGAAAATCGAGCAGGTCGAACTCGTCGACGAGCGTGTCCGCGACCTCCACGAAGATCGCCGCTAACCGCTCTCCCGAAACGGTGGTCATGCATGCCTCCCGGCGTTCTCGGTCACAGACATGTTCACGGCGTGTCCAGGTCGAATCTGAGCGTTCGATTCACGATGTCCCGGGCCACATCGTCGAGCCGGCGATCCTCGGCGAACGCGTAGGCCCTCATCCGCACCAGCGCCTCGTCGAGCGCGATTCCCAGCTGGATCATGACCATTCCTTGCGCCTGGTACAACTGTGCTCGGTTTCCCACATCCCAGGCAAGCCCATCCGTGTCGCCCCGCCGGCCCTCCTCCTCCTGCCGGTCGAGCAGGCCCTCCACCGTGGCGTCCGCGAGGTGGAGCGCGATCTCCAACTCGGCCTCGGACAGTGGGCCGGGCTGCCGGCGGAAGACATCCAGCATGCCGAGCCGGGCGGCACCGACCTGCAACGGGAAGGCGAACACCGCCCCCACCCCGCCCTCCCGGACCGCGGGCGCGTAGGCCGGCCACCGGGACATCGCCGGGCCCGACAGGTCGGCGATCAATACCGGACGCCGACTCTCGATCGCGTCGATGCACGGACCCTCGCCGAGCGTGAACTGCAGCTCTTCGAGGCGCTCAATGACCGGGTCGGAGGCGGCGGACAGGCCGCGCAGGCCGTCGCCCGTCAGTACGGTGACGGCCGCACCGAGCGCCGCCAGCTCTCGCGCCGCGACCAGGCACACCCGCCCCAACAGGCCGACGTGACCCGGCGCGCCCGGAGCCCCGGCGATCAGGCTCCGGATCGCCGCCGCACGAGCACTGGCTCTGTCGCCGTCAGCGACCACGGTCGCCGGCCGCGCGCCGCCGGCGCGAACAAGCCGATGACTGGCGCACCCGCCCTGACATGACCGCACCTTCCCGCCAGGCACCGCCCAGGGTCCAGGGGTCGGTTCGAGAGTTGACCCCGACACCGTACTCCCCCGGAGCAGCGCGATTGAAGCCTCCGGACTATCGGCGGGCCTCCAGGAGCTTGCGGGCGGTCGGCGCGTCCGCGGCCGCGACATAGACCTGGACGCCCTGCAGCTGCAGGGCGGGTTCCTGGGCGCCCGCGTCGTCGGCGTTGATGCCCACCTTGATCCCGTTGCTGCGCAGCAGGCCGGCGATGACCTCGGCCTCGATCCGGCTGCCGACGACCGCGACCGCCACCAGGTCCGTGTTGTCCACGTCATCCTCCGCTCGTCGGGGTATCCGCCCCGGTTCTGTCCCTAGGCTTCCACCCCCGCGACCGTTGCACACCAGTGAATGACCCTGGTTGCCGGCCCGGGCCCGCCACCGGGGCGTTGCTTGTCGGTTGTAGCGGCGCGGCGGGGGTCAACCGGAGGTGACGACCGGCCGAAAAGGCGCGGGTGAGAAGGGATCGCGTCAGCCGCGTGGTAGCCGCGGTCGCGGCCGTGCTGGCGGGTGGGCTCATGGCCTCCTGCGCCGCCCCGGTGGTCGACTCGTCCGCAGGGACGGCCCGGCTGACGGTCACCCGGCCGGCGGCCCGGCCCGTGGCGCCGTTCGTCATGGCGAGCACCACGCCTTCGCCGTCGGCCTGTGCCGCGCGGACCATGAACGTGGTCGCGCATCAGGACGACGACCTGCTGTTCATCAACCCCTCGGTGAGCGACGACCTGGCGTCCGGACGGTGCGTGGTCACCGTCTACGTCACGGCGGGCGATGCCGGACGGCCCCGCAGTTACTGGCTGGGGCGCGAGAAGGGTGCGCGGCGGGCGTACTCGGCGATGGCCGGCAGCACCCAGTGGTGGGCCGACGACCCGCTGCGGGTCGACGGGCGGTCGATCACCCGGTTCACGCTGGCCGGTGGCCGGATCGCGCTGCTCTTCCTGCGGCTACCCGATGCCGCCACCGGGGCGCGGCGGCCGGCCGACGGGCTGCGGCGGCTCTGGCGTGGGTCGCTCGCGGAGGTGCGCTCGATCGACGACGGCGACCGGTACACGCGCGGCGGGTTGCTCGGCACTCTCACCGCGCTCATGTACGCCTATCGGCCCGACCGCATTCGCACGCTCGACTTCGCGGGTGCCTACGGCGACGGCGACCACGCCGATCACCATTCGGTCGGCTATTTCACGCGGGAGGCGCAGCTCTCCTACGCGGTGCCGCACGCGCTCAGCGGATACCTGGGCTACCCGGTCGCGGATCAGCCGGCCAACCTCACCGACGACGTGCGGGATGCGAAGCTCGGTTACTTCCTCGCATACGCGCCGTACGACCGGAAGGTCTGCCAGACGTACGCGGCCTGCATGGGCAATTTCTACGCGCCGCGGTTCTCCCGCAGCGTCGAAGCGGGCTCCTAGCCGCGGCGCCGCAGCAGGTTGATCGCCACCAGGCTGAGCACGATGCGGTCGTCCTGGTTGAGCAGCTGGCCGCGGGTGCGCACGATGCCGCGGTCGGGCTTCGAGCGGGACGGGCGCGTCTCCAGGATCCGCGCGCGCAGCCGCAGCCGGTCGCCGGGGCGCACGGGGTGCGGCCAGCGCAGCTCGTCGACGCCGGGCGAGGCGAGGCTGGCCACCCGGGAGAGGTAGTGCTCGGCGAACAGCCGCATGAAGATGCCGGACGTGTGCCAGCCGCTGGCGATCAGGCCGCTGAACGGGCCGTCGGCCGCGTACGCGAGGTCGACGTGGATCGGCTGCGGGTCGAACCGGCCGGCGAACTCGAGGATCTCCTCCTCGGTCACGAGGACCTCGCCGAACTCGTAGACCGCGCCGGCCTTGTAATCCTCGAACCAGCGGTCGTCGATCGGGGCGGGGAACTGCGACATGCTGATCAGGGTCGCACGCCTTGTCACGTCATTCCGAAGTGATTCTGCGCACCCACAGCGCAGTGATGTATGTCAATATTGCGGAGACATATTGAGGTGATCACTGTGCGCAATTTCCGTCGTTCCGCGGCCGCCCTCGCCCTCGGCCTGGCCGCCGTCACCACACTCAGCTCAGCCGGTCCGTCCAGCGCCGCCGGTGGCGCGAGTTCCGCCGCGCCCGCGGGCATCTGGTCGGCGTCCCTCGAGGGCGTGCACGGCGTCGCGCCGGACGCGACCGTGCGCCAGATCGCCCGGGTCTCAGTGGCGGGCACCGGGATCCGCGTGCGCCTCGGCAACCCGTTCGGCGCGACCCCGGTCGTCGTCCGGGACGCGTGGCTCGGCCGGCCGATCGCGCCCGGCTCGGCGCGCCTCACGCCCGGCTCCAACCATCGCCTCACCTTCCACGGCGCACGGACCGTGACCATCGCGCCCGGTGCGCAGGCGGTCAGCGATCCGGTGCCGATCACCGTGCCGGCGCAGCAGGACGTGGCGGTCAGCATCTACGCGCCGGGCAGCCCGGTCGACGACCACACGTTCCCGCCCTTCGCCTACGACCCGCCGGCCTCCTACATCGGAACCGGGGGCGACACCGCGTCGGCCGTCTCCGACGACGCCTTTCCGGGCTATCCGGTGATTCCCGGCAACACGAGCAGCACCGCGGCCGGCTACCACCCCGGCCAGACCTGGTGGATGGACCTGATCACCGCCGATCTGCCCGCCGCGCGGGGCACGCTGGTCACGCTCGGCGATTCCATCACCGACGGCTACAACGCGTACGGCCCGCCGGGTCAGCGGTGGACCGACGTGCTCGCCGAGCGGCTCGACGCGCTGCCCGCCGGGGCCCGGCTGGCCGTGGCGAACGCCGGCATCTCGGGCAACACGGTGAGCGTCCAGCCCAACCCGTACGACGCGACCGGCCAGTGCTGCGGGCCGCCTGCGCCGCAGCGGCTCGACCGCGACGTGCTGTCGGTACCCGGCCTGCGCACGGTGCTGCTGCTGGAGGGCACCAACGACATCGGCGGTGGCACCTACGCGCCGCCCGCCTCGGCCGCCCAGGTCATCGACGCGATGCGCACGATCGCGGACCGGGTGCACGCCCGGCACGTGCGGATCGTGGCCTCGACGATCCTGCCGATGTGCAACGCGGCGGGCAGCGACAAGGAGGCCACCCGCCTCGCGGTCAACGCGTGGATCCGCACGTCGCACGTCTTCGACGCTGTCCTCGACTTCGACGCCGTCCTGCGCGACCCGGCCGACCCGACCGTGATGATCGCCGACCTGCGCAACGACTGCTACCACCCGAACGCGGCCGGCGACCAGCTGATCGGCCGCTACATCCCGCTCGCCGCGATCCTCGGCTGATTTCCGTCCGCCCCGCGGTGCGGATACGGGCGAGGCGGCGGAGCCGCGAGCCCGGGACGCCACGACGGGTCAGCCCGGCGGTCGCGTGACGAGCTCTTGCGGCCGCCCGGCTCGCGTTGTCGATCGTGGACTCCTCGTCGGGGCGTACGGGAAAAGGCTTTGAATGCGGATCGGGCAGACTGGGCCCATGCCCTTGGTGGAGCGCGAGACCCCGCTGGCCTCGCTGGTGGAGTACGCGGCGCAGGCGCGCGACGGCGACGGACGGCTGGTGCTGGTGCCGGGTGAGGCGGGGATCGGCAAGTCGAGCCTGGTCGAGGCGCTGTCGGCGCGGGTGCCGGACGCGCGCTGGTCGTGGGGGCTGTGCGACGGGATGTTCACGCCGCGGCCGCTGGGACCGCTCTTCGACATCGCCGCGTCGCTGGGTGGTTTCGGGGATCTGTCGCAACGGGACGATCTGTTCGATGCGCTGCTGCGGGCGGTGAGCGGGCCCCGGCTGGACGTGCTGGTGATCGAGGACCTGCACTGGGCCGACGAGGCGACGATCGATCTCGTACGCTTCCTCGCCCGGCGGGTGCGTAATCTCGCGGTGCTACTGATCGTGACCTATCGGGATGACGGGCTCGCTGCGGGTCACCCCGTTCGGGTCGCGGTCGGTGAGCTCGGCACGCTGCGGTCGACGCGGAGGGTGGGGCTCGGCCCGCTGTCGCGCGACGCGGTCCGGGAACTGGCCGGCGACTCGGGGCCCGACGGGCTCTACGAGCTGACCGGGGGCAATCCGTTCTTCGTCACCGAGGTGCTGCGGGCGGGGCCGACCGGCGAGGTGCCGGCGACGGCGCGGGACGCCGTGCTCGCCCGGGTGGCGGCGCTGTCCGGCGAGGCGCGCGAGGTGCTGGAGACGAGCGCGCTGGTCGGCGGGCGGATCGATCCGCGGCTGCTCGGTGTGGCCGTCGACGACGTCGTGACCTCCGGGCTGCTGATCAGCGACGGGCCGGTGCTGCGGTTCCGGCACGAGCTGGCGCGGCTCGCGGTGGAGCAGGCGATCCCGGCGCATCGGACCGGGCGCATCCACGCGTCGATCCTGGCCGGTCTTCGGGCCCTGGCCAGCGAGGACGACGCGGGGATGGCGTTCCACGCCGAGGGCGCGGGGGACGGCCCGGCGGCGCTGCACTACGCGGTGCGGGCCGGGCGGCGGGCGGCCGAGCTGGCGTCGCACCGGGAGGCGGCGGCGCAGTACGAGCGGGCGTTGCGGTTCGCCGGGGCGCTGCCGGCGGCGGAGCGGGCCGAGCTCTACGACCGGCTCGGCGACGAGCTTTCGCTCGTCGACCGGGGAGACGACATGGTCACGGCCGCGGAGAGGGCGCGGCAGCTGTGGCGTGCGGCAGATGATCCGGTACGGGAGGCGGACGCGCTCCGCCGGCTCTCGGTGGCCATGGTCAGCCTGTGCCGTGGCGCCGAGGGAATGGCGTCGGCGGAGGAGGCGGTCGGGCTGCTGGAACCGCTCGGGCCGAGTCCGTCGCTGGCCCGCGCGTATGCGCACCTGGCGACCCAGCGGGTGCTCGCCAACCAGCTGTCGGAAGGGGACCGGCTCGCCTCGCTGGCCCGGTCGGTGGCGGCGCAACTGGGGCTGCACGAGGTGGTCAGCGACGCGCTGAACACTCGGGCCTGCGCGGCCCACGCGGTCGGGCGGCCGTGGGCCGGCGAGATGCGGGAGGCGCTGGAGGTGGCGCTCGAGCATCGGCTCGAGGAGCAGGCGGGGCGTGCCTATCACAACCTCTACGGGCTGCTGGTCTGCGAGCGGCGATACGCGGAGGCCGAGCCGTTCTACCGGGACGGGGTGGCCTACTGCGACGAGCGGGACATGCCGGCGTACGGGACGAGCATGCGCGGCGAGCACGCGGTGTCGCTGTGCCGCCTCGACCGGTGGAGCGAGTCGGCGTCGCTGGCGGGGCGACTGCTCACCCGGTACGACGCGTCGCCGATCAACCGGATCAGCCCGCTGCTGGCCCTGGCGACCGTGCGCGGGCGCCGCGGCGAGGACGGGGTGTGGGCCCTGCTCGACGAGGCGGCAGCGGCGGCCGACGGGTCGGGGGAGCCACAGTGGATCGTCTGCGCCCGGCTGAGCCGGATGGAGATGCGCTGGCTCGCCGGGGATCTCGCGGCGGCCCGGGCCGAGGGCCAGCTCTGTGCCGACGCCGCGGAGGAGGGGAATCCGTGGCTGCTCGGGTCGGTGGCGGTGTGGCTGCGGCGGGTGGGGCTTTCCCGTGCGGTGCCGGGGCCGTATGCGCCGCCCTATGAGCTGGTTCTCTCCGGCGATGTGGCCGGGGCGGCGGCGCTGTGGACCTCGATCGGGAGTCGGTATGAGGCGGGGCTGGCGTTTCTTTCGCTGAATTCTTCGGAGGCCTCGCTCCGGGCGGCATTGGGGATTTTTGACGATTTGGGGGCGGGGCCTGCCGCCCGATTTGTCCGTCAGCGGCTCCGCGCCCTGGGCGTGCGATCGATTCCGGTCGGGCCGCGTAGTGCCACTCGGGCTCATCCCGTGGGGTTGACCCGGCGGGAGCATGAGGTGCTCGACCTGCTGGTGGCCGGCCGGACGAATGCCGAAATAGCGGCACAACTGGTCATCGCGCGGAAGACCGTCGATCATCACGTGTCGGCGGTGCTGGCCAAGCTGGGGGCGGCCAACCGGTCGGTGGCGGCCCGGCAGGCTCGGAGCCTGGGGCTCGTCTCGCGGATAGATGGGTAGCCGCTCGCTCAAATCTGGGTAGTCGCTCCCGATCTGCGCGGGGGTGCGGTCGCCGTACGGTCTTCTCGTCGACCCGCGATAAGGAGCGAGAAATGCCGATTTATATGGACGTGCACACCGTCGACGGTGGCGTGGCGATCGACGACGTGGCCAAGGCGCACCTGGCCGACCTGCAGACGCAGGGGCGGCACGACGTGAGCTACCTGCGGTACTGGGTGGACGAGGCGCGGGGGAAGATCTTCTGCCTGGTCGAGGCTCCGTCGGCGCAGGCGGCGGCCGCGGTGCACCGCGAGGCGCACGGGCTGGTGGCGGACGAGGTCTACCAGGTGCAGGAAGGGTCGTAACTCCGGGGGGATCGCGGCGGCCGGGTTTCTCCTACCTCTTACCCGGCCGCCGTCGCCAGGTGTTCGCCCAGGATCGCGATCTGGGTCTTGCGGGCCTCGGCGTGGCGCTGGAAGCCGGCCGCGGTGAGCTCGACGAAGACGCCGCGACGGTCGTCCTCGCAGTGGGAGCGGCAGACGAGCCCGCTCTTCTCCAGCCGCGCGACCGTGCGGGACAGGGCGCTCTGGCTCAGGTACATGGCCGCGGCGAGATCTTGCATGCGTCGCTTGTCACAGTCCCTGGTGGTGAGACGGTCGAGCGTCTCGAAATCGCTCAGAGTGAGGCCGTGCGCTTCCTGCAGGGCGCGCTCCAGCTGCACCGCAACGATGTTGTAGCTCGTCAGCAGCGACCGCCACCGGTCGACGAGCTCGGTTTCGGCCTCCATGGCGGGCATCCTACTCGGCTTTCCCCTTCGATGCACCAGCATTTGTTGCGCACGACTCTAATGCGTTGTCATTCTATGCGTACGCATATAGCGTCGCCGCCGTGACTATCACAGAAGCCCTGCCGCAGCAGACCGCGGCACCCGCAGCGCTTCGCTGGAGCCCCCGACTGTGGGGAGTGCTCGCGGTGCTCTGCACCGTCCTGTTCCTGGACGGACTCGACGTCTCCATGGTCGGCGTGGCGCTGCCGTCCATCGGCTCGGAACTGAGCCTGTCCACCACCTCACTGCAGTGGATCGTCAACGGCTACGTGCTCGGCTACGGCGGCCTGCTCCTGCTCGGCGGCCGCACCGCCGACCTGCTCGGCCGGCGCCGCGTGTTCCTGGCCGCGCTCGCCGTCTTCACCGTCGCCTCGCTGGTCGGTGGCCTCGTCGACGACGGAGGCCTGCTGATCGCGACCCGGTTCGTGAAGGGCCTGGCCGCCGCGTTCACCGCGCCCACCGCCATGTCGATCCTCACCACGACGTTCTCCGAGGGCCCGGCCCGCAACCGGGCGCTGTCGATCTTCACGGTGTTCGGGGCCAGCGGTTACTCGTCCGGCCTGATCCTCGGCGGCCTGCTCACCAGCCTCGGCTGGCGGTGGAACTTCCTGGTGCCGGTGCCGCTCGCCATTGCCGCGCTGGTCGGAGGAATGGTTTTGATCGCCCGGGACAAGCCCGCCGCGTCCGGCGGACACGACCTGGCCGGGGCGGCCACACTGATCTCCGGCATGCTGCTCGCCGTCTATTCGGTCGTGTCGGCGCCCGCCCGCGGCTGGCTCGACCCGGTCACGATCGGCCTTTTCGTGCTGGCGATCGCCCTGCTGGCCGGGTTCGTCGTGATCGAGAACCGGGTGAAGCACCCGCTCGTGCGCCTGGGCATCCTGCGCGCCGGCTCGATCGTCCGGGCCAACGCCAGCATGGTCGCGCTGATGGGCTCGTACGTGAGCTTCCAGTTCATGATGACCCTGTACCTGCAGGACGTCCTGCACTGGGCGCCGCTGCGGATGGCGCTCGCGCTGCTTCCGGCCGGCCTCGTGGTCGCCTTCGGCTCGCCGTTCGTGGGCCGGCTCATCGACCGCTACGGCACCGCCCCGCTGATCGTCACCGCGATGGTGTCGCTCAGCCTCGGCTACGTCTGGTTCCTGGCCACCGCCGGCACCCAGCCGCACTACCTGGTCACCGTCCTGCCCACGATGCTGCTGCTCGGCGGCGGCTTCGGCTTCGGCTTCAGCTCGATCATGGCCCAGGCCACGGACGGGATCGCCGACTCGGAACAGGGGCTGGCCTCCGGGCTGGTGCAGTCGTCGGGCCAGGTCGGCACCGCTCTGGTCCTGGCCGTGGTGACCGCCCTGGTCTCCACGGGCGCGGGCGCGGCCGAAGACTTCGGCCAGTTCCACCCGGGCCTGAACCTGGTGACCGGAGTCGCCGTCGTCGGCCTGCTGCTGAACGTGATTCCGCTGCTGGCTCGGGTCGCCCGGACCCGGGCGGCATGAGCTTCGCCCCGCGGGGTAGGGTTGTCCTACCGACGCGGGGTGGAGCAGCTCGGTAGCTCGCTGGGCTCATAACCCAGAGGTCGCAGGTTCAAATCCTGTCCCCGCTACGAGTCCTAGGGGCCCCCTGTCCGCGGAAAGCGCGGACCGGGGGCCTCTTCGCATGTCTGCTCAGGGGGCCGAGCCCCCTGAAACCCCCACGGTGCGTCACGTTGCGGCTCGCGTTGCCTCGGCCGCGGAAACAACCCCTAGTACCGCGGTACTAGGGCGGGGTTTGAAGATCGGTCTGCGGTACGACGGAACGTTGTCGGGACGGACATAGCGTTTGGCTCAGGCGCTGGGAGAACGGCGCACGGAATCTGAGGGCGGCGCGATGATCGAGGCACGGCAGCTCACGAAACGGTATGGCGACAAGGTCGCAGTCGATGGGGTGGACTTCACGGTTCGGCCGGGGGCGGTTACCGGATTTCTGGGGCCTAACGGGGCCGGCAAGTCCACGACCATGCGGATGATCATCGGACTGGACGCGCCTACGGCCGGGACGGTGACCGTGAACGGTCGTCGGTACGCCCAGCATTCGGCGCCGTTGCGCGAGGTCGGGGCGCTGCTCGAGGCCCGGTCGATCCATCCCGGGCGGTCGGCGTTCGATCACCTGATGGCCCTCGCGTACACCCACGGCATCTCGCGGGCCCGGGTGTCCGAGGTGATCGAGATGACCGGGTTGCAGTCGGTGGCCCGCAAGCGCGCCGGCGCCTTCTCGCTGGGCATGGGCCAGCGCCTGGGCATCGCCGCCGCCGTGCTCGGCGACCCGCAGACGGTCATGCTGGACGAGCCGGTCAACGGGCTCGACCCGGAGGGCGTGCTCTGGATCCGTAACCTGCTCACCGGCCTGGCCGCCGAGGGCCGCACCGTCTTCGTCTCCTCGCACCTGATGAGCGAGATGGCCCTGGTCGCCGACCATCTGATCATCGTCGGCCGCGGCCGGGTCCTGGCCGACACCACCGTGCGGGATCTGGTTCTGCAGGCAGGAGGCGACACCGTCGTGGTCGCCACCGACGACCCCGCCGAGCTGCGCCGCGTGCTGGTCGGGCCGGGCGTGGAGATCACCGGGCACCCCGGGTCGGAGCAGTTGACCGTGACCGGACTGCCGGCCCGGGAGATCGGCCGCAAGGCCGCCGAGCACGGCCTCGTCCTGTTCGAGCTCACCGCCAAGACCGTCTCGCTGGAGGAGGCCTTCATGGAACTCACCAAGGAATCCGTCGAATACCATGCCGCGAGTACGACGGGGAGGGCGGCATGACCATCGTCGCTGACACCCGGCCCGCCGGCGCGGCGCCCTCGCTGCCCACCGACACCCACCTCAAGGTGACCCCGCGGCGGGTGCTGCGGTCGGAATGGGCCAAGTTGTGGTCGCTGCGCTCGACGTGGATCACGCTCGGACTCGGGCTGCTGTTCCTGCTCGCCTTCGGCACCATCGCCGCGCTGCGCTACAAGTCGATGCTCAACTCCGGCCAGCGGATGGATCCCGACTTCGCCGACGCCACGTCGTACAGCCTGGCGCTGTTCGGGGTGCCGTTCTCCCTGATCGCACTCGGGGTGCTGGGCGTGCTGACCGCGTCGGGCGAGTACACGTCGGGCATGATCCGCTCGACCCTGGCCGCCGTCCCGCGCCGCCTGCCGGTGCTGTGGTCCAAGGCCGCCGTCTACGGCGTGATCGCCTTCGTCACCGGGGCGGTCGGCGCGCTGGCCGGATTCCTGCTCAGCAGCGGCGTGCTGTCAGGCACGGCCGCCGGGATGAGCCTCTCCGACGGTGGCGTCGTGCGCGGCCTGCTCGGCGCGGGGCTCTATCTGGGGCTGGTCGGCGTCATCGGCGTCGCGCTCGGCACCCTGCTGCGCTCCACCGCCGGCGGCATCTCGGCGCTGGTCGGCACGTTCCTGCTGGTGCCCGGGCTGATGTCGCTGCTGCCGAAGTCCTGGCGAGACGACCTCACTCCGTACCTGCCCAGCAATGCCGGCGAATCAATCTTCGCTTTGCACCACTCCACCGGAACCCTGTCGGCCGGTGCCGGGCTGCTGGTTCTGCTCGGCTGGACCGCGCTCGCGCTCGGTGGCGCCGCCTATCGGTTGATGCGGTCCGACGCCTGATTCCTGAGCGAGACATGCGGCATCCGGCTCGGCCGGGTGCCGCAGGCCGCCATGCCGGAGGATGAATCCGTGAGCAGCTCCGTGCGCAGCTTTGTGCGCAGCGAGGCCAGCGCCGCCGGCGACCTGGCCGGGCACCCGCTGGCCGACCGGCTGTTCCGGGCCGGTCGCCGCCTCCGTGAATGGGACGCGGAGCACCGTTGGGCGCTGGACACCGCCGTGGTTCTCGTCATCCTCCTGCTGTTCTGCATCCCCGACCTCTTCCACCACCCCGACCGGTCGGACTCGCCGCTCACCTTCACCGAGCGCCCGCTGCCGCAGATGCTGCTGCTCCAGGCCGCTCTGGTGCTGCCGCTGTTCTGGCGCCGCCGGGCTCCGCTGGCCGCGTTCTACACCGTCCTGGCGGTCTTCCTGGTGGAGTGGGCCGCGGGGATCATGCTGCGCGCGGACGTCGCCGTCCTGGTCGCCCTCTACAGCCTGGTGCTGCACGGCCGGCTGCGTCATCTGCCCTGGGCCGTGCCGGGCCTGGCCGTGGCGGTGACTCTGGTCGTGGTGCGGGTCTCCGGCATCGTGTCGGTGTGGGACGTGCTGTTCTTCGTGGCCAGCGTCGGGACGGCGGCCGTCGCGCTGGCCCTGGCGATCCGGATCCGCCGTGCGCAGCTTGCCGCCCTGCGGGAGCGGGCCGTCCAGCTGGAGATCGAGCGCGACCAGCGCAGCCGGCTCGCGGCCGCGACCGAGCGTGCCCGGGTCGCTCGCGAGATGCACGACATCCTCGGCCACAGCCTCTCGGTGATCATCACGCTTGCCGACGGCGGCCGGTACGCGGCGAGCACCGCCCCCGAACGTACCGAGGAGGCGCTCCAGCTGATCGGAGCCACCGGCCGGAGCTCCCTTGCCGAGCTGCGGCGGATGCTCGGCGTGCTGCGCGAGCAGACCGACGAGCCCAACCTCAGCCCGCAACCCGGCATCGCCGACGTCGATCCGTTGTGCCGGCAGATCCGGGCCGCGGGGCCGCAGGTCGAATACCAGAGCAGCGGGGCACTCGACGCTCTCGACGTCGGCGTACAGCTGGCCACCTATCGCATCGTGCAGGAGGCACTGACCAACGCGCTCAAGCACGCCGGCCCGCACACCCGGATCCATCTGGCCGTCCGTGTCGACGACACCCGGTTGCGGATCACCGTCCGCGACACCGGTCCGCCCGCCGGTGACCCGCCCGCTCCGTCCACCGGGGAGGGTCACGGCCTGGTCGGCATGCGCGAGCGCGCCGCCCTGTACGGCGGAACCGTCACGGCCGGACCGGCTCCCGGCGGCGGCTGGGCCGTGTCGGCCGACATCGATCTCGAGGGCGACCCGGCATGATCACCGTGCTCATCGTGGACGACCAGCCGCTGCAACGCTTCGGCTTCCGGATCCTGTTGGAAAGCAACGAGGACACCGAGGTGGTCGGCGAGGCGGGCAACGGCCTCGAGGCGGTGCGCCAGACCGTGGCGCTACGGCCCGACGTCGTACTGATGGATGTGCGGATGCCCGGTCTCGACGGCATCGAGGCCACCCGGCGGATCGTCGCGGACGGTGGCCGGTCGCACATCCTCATCCTCACGACGTTCGACCTCGACGAGTACGTGCACGCCGCGCTGCGAGCGGGCGCCAGCGGTTTCCTGCTCAAGGACGCGTACCCGGAGGAGCTTCTCGCCGGCATCCGCGCCGTCGCCGCCGGGGACGCGGTGATCGCGCCCGCCCTGACCCGCCGCCTGCTCGACACCTTCGCCACCCATTTCGGCGACGCCGCGACCGACGGACGATCGGCCGACCCGCGGCTCGACACGCTGACCGACCGCGAGCGCGAGATCCTCGTGGCGATCGGCCGCGGCTGGACCAACCGCGAGATCGCGGAGCGGCTGGTGCTGTCCGAGTCCACGGTCAAGACCCACGTCGGCCGGGTCCTCGCCAAGATCGGCGCCCGCGACCGCGTCCAGGCCGTCATCTTCGCGTACGACCTCGGCCTGACCCGCCCGCACCAGCCCGGCTGAGGCGACGCCGGTCCGATAACAGTTTTTCCTGGGTCTTTGGGCTCAAGACCGTGGCCTTCCGGGTCGCTAGCGTTCGGCGGCGTACTCGATCTACAGGCCAGCAATGGAGAGATCCGATGAGATCCCAATCCCCGTCCGCCCGACGCTCGCCGTGGTCGCGGCGCCTCACCATGGCCGGCGTCGCCGCCGCGCTCGCCGGCTTGGTCACGTGGTACGCCGTCGGGACGCTGCACGTGGCCGGCGCCCAGGAGATTCCGCTGTCCCAGGGCAAGCCGGTCACCGCCTCCTCCAGCGAGGGACGCGCCTTCCCCGCCGCGGCGGCTGTCGACGGTGACGCCAAGAGCCGCTGGTCGAGTGCGTTCGCCGATCCGCAGTGGCTCACCGTCGACCTGGGCGCTCCGACGGCGCTCGACCGGGTGGTGCTGAACTGGGAGCGGGCGGCGGCCCGGGCGTACCAGATCCAGGTTTCGCCCGATGGGAAGGCCTGGACCACGGTGTACGAGTCGGTGACGGGCGCCGGGGGTGTCGAGACGCACGCCGTGAACGCCACCGGCCGCTTCGTGCGGATGCTCGGCACCCGGCGCACGACGGGCTACGGGTACTCGCTCTTCGAATTCCAGGTGTTCGGAAAGCCAACCTCGAGCAGTCCGAGCGCGCCGGCCAGTGCGCCCGCCAGCGCGCCGGCCGGCGCCTCGGCTGCGCCCGGTCAGACCACCGAGGCCGGCTACATCATGGCGCCGAACCCGGTGACCAACGTCAAGCCGTCGCACGAGGTCCCGCCGAACAAGGGCGGCTTCCACGAGTTCCAGGCGAACTGCTCGGTCAGCCGGACCAACACCGGCGACGACCCGATCGTCTTCCCGAAACTGCCCGGGGCGTCGCACACGCACACGTTCATGGGCAACACCACCACGAACGCGAACAGCACGATCGATTCGCTCTCCGCGGGCCAGACCACCTGCAAGGCCAAGGGTGACCTGTCGGCGTACTGGATGCCGACGCTCTACAACGGCGACACCGCGGTCAACCCCGAGGGACCGCAGGTCATCTACTACAAGACCGGCGTGACGGACTACCGCAGCGTACGGGCGTTCCCCAAGGGTCTTCGGTTCGTCGTCGGCAACGCCAAGAACACCGACGCGGACAAGTTCCTCGCCGCCACCGAGGAGGGCTTCGAGTGCGGTGACAGCTACAAGAACAAGACCATCCCGCTGACCTGTTCGAGTGACCGGAGCGTCAAGCTCAACATCCGCTACCAGGCGCCGAGCTGCTGGGACGGTATCCACCTGGACTCGCCGGACCATCAGAGCCACATGGCGTACCCCATCGACAGCCACACGGCCGCCGGGATGGTCTGCCCGGACGACCACCCGGTGGCGGTGCCGAAGCTGGAGTTCAAGATGGCCTGGCCGGTCAACGGCGACATGTCGAAGGTGCACTTCTCCAGTGGCGCCGGACCGACGTTCCACTACGACTTCATCAACGACTGGGACGACCGTACGCTCGCCGCGATGGTGAATGGATGCATCGTCGCGGCCCGGCAGTGCGACGCACAGGGCCACGACGGCCGGGATGATCAGCAGCCCGCGCCGTACGTCCTGAATGCGGACTTCGTCCTGCCGTAAGCGTTGCCGGAGTTTTCAGGGGGCAGGGTGGCCGTCCGCGGCCGCCCTGCCCTTGTTCACGTATTCTCGACGCGCCAAGATCCGCAGGGGAGGAGTGCCGGTGACCCATGGCATCCTGCCGGACACGGCGCGCCCGAGTCGCCGTCGAAGTCAGTGGCTGGGGCTCACCGCGGTGACGGTCGCCATCGCGGTCGCCGCGATCGTCGTGCCGCCGCTGATCACTCCGCACCACCGAGCTCAACCGCCGGCCGTCGCCTCGGCGGCGCCCAGCACCAGCCTCGCTCAGCCGGTTGCCGCCACCAGTTCCCCGGCCCGATTCGCGCCGATCACCGTCGAGGCCGAGGACCCGCACAACACCGTGTCCGGCGGTGCGGCGGCGACCGAGTGCGCCACCTGCCACGGCGGCGGACGAGTCCGATACATCTGCCTTGCCTGCCGGGTGGTCGTGCGTACCACCATGCCGGTCTCCGGGCGGCGCACCGTGACCGTCATCTACGAGGCCGACGGCCCGCGATCGCTCAAGGTGGGTGTCAACGACACACGGGCCGCCGGCTGGCCGGTGACCGGCCCCGGCTGGACGACGCAGCGTTCGTTCCACTTCACCGCCGACCTGCCGGCCGGTCCGCTGCGGCTGACCCTGTTCAACGACGAGTCCCCGGCCCCGGACGTCGACGCGGTCATCATTTCCTGACTGAATTCCTGATGAAGCGTCTTACCAGCGAAGACCCGGGTCCGGTAGCGTCCGGCTGCAATCGAGGGGCGGAGCTGTCAGTGGTGGGTGTCGGCCGCGAGGTCGCTGCTGCGGCGCTGGCCCGGGCAGTGCTGATCGGCCGGGCGACGGCCACCGTGATCGCGGCCGCGGCCGGCCTCCTGCTGGTTCACGACCGCCGGTGGGTCCTGGCCGCGATCGTCCTGGTCCTGGCCGCGACGGCCGCGCAGTTGGCCGCCCTCGGCCGCTGGCCGGGCCTGGTCACCCGGCCGGCCCTCGCGATCGCCGTCGACTCGGTGCTGGTCCTCGCCGTGCTGGCGGTCAGCCGCGGCAGCGTGGCGTACTTCTGCTTCGCCGCCGGAGCCGGGGCCGTGGCGGGAGTCCTGCTCGGCCTGCGCGCGCTGCCGGTGTGGGCCGCTCACGCCGCGCTGGGCTTCACGGTGATCGCCGAGGTGCTGCGCCGCACCGAGCCGCCGGTCGACATCATGGCGTTCGTCGTCGCGTTCCCCATGGCCGGCGCTCTGGCCGGCGTCGGAGCGGCCGTGGCCACCACGGCGCTGACCAATCAGATCGAGTTCTCCACCCAGCTGGTCGCCTCGGCCCAGCGCTCGGCCGCCGCGTCCGAGCGGGCGCGGCTGGCCCGGGAACTGCACGACTCGGTGACCAAGACGCTGCGGGGCGTCTCCCTGGCCGCGCTCGCGCTGCCCTCGCTGCTGCGACGCCAGCCCGCGCTGGCCGAACACCTGGCGAGTACGGTCGTGGCCGGCGCCACCGCGGCCGCCCAGCAGGCCCGGGAACTGCTCGAGGAGATGCGGTTCGACGTCCGTGACCTCGCCGCCGGCGTCGACGAGCTCTGCCGGGCGTGGAGCGCGTCGAGCGGTATCCCGGTCCGGGTCTCGGCGGCCGCCGTCGACCCACCCGATGCGGTGGCCTACGAACTGACGCGAATCCTCCGGGAAGCGCTCGCCAACGTCGCCCGGCACGGACACGCCCGGTGGGTCGAGGTCCGGCTCGCGCCCCAGCCGTACGGCCTGACGCTCGAGATCACCGACGACGGCGTGGGTTTCGCGGTGCCGGACGACCTCGCCGGGCTGCAGTCGGCCGGCCACTTCGGCATCGTCGGGATGGACGAGCGAGCCCGGGCCATCGGCGGTGTCCTGCGGATTGCCTCGACGCCCGGCTCGGGCACCAGGATCACGGTCAACGTGCCGTCCGGCGCACCCGTTCGCGGTCATCGGCGCTCGATCGGCGCGCGATGATGCGGGCCGGGACGACGCCGATCGACGTGCTCGTGGTCGACGACAACCCGATCATGCGATCCGTCCTCCGGGGCATTCTCGCCGCTGACCAGAGGCTCCGGGTGGTGGCCGAGGCGGCGAACGGGCGGGAGGCGCTCGACCTGGCCCAGCGGCTGCGCCCGGCCGTCACGTTGCTCGATCACCGGATGCCGATCGCCGACGGTCTGTCGGTGGTCGCCACCCTCGGCCGGCATTCCGCTGTCCTGGTGCTGACCAGCTCCGACGAGCCGCAGATCATCGCCGAGATGTTGCGTCTCGGCGCCCGGGGATACCTGGTGCACGGCGAGTTCGAGCCGGGCGACCTGGTGCGGGCCGTGCACGAGGTGGTCGGCGGGCGCGGCTGGCTCTCCCCGATCGCGGCGTCGGTGGCCGCCTCGATGGCCCGCGGGGAGAGCGTGGCGGGCCCGGTCCGGCACCCCGAGGCGGGCCGCACCGAGCGGCTCACCGAGCGGCTCACCGAGCGCGAGCGGGAGGTGGTCGAACTGCTGTGCCAGGGCCTGTCCAACGCCTCGATCGCCCAGCAGCTCTGGCTCACCGAGAAGACGGTGAAGAACCATCTGAATCACATCTTCGCCAAGCTCGGCGTCCGCAGCCGCACCGAGGCGATCGTGCGGTGGACGTCTTCCGGATGACGCCTCGCGTTGACTTCAAGCTTGGTTCAGGTTGCATTCTGCGGGGATGACGTTCACGGACTTTGAGATTGCGTACCTTGGCGAGCAGCGGCTGGGGCGGCTGGCGACGTTGCGGCCGGACGGGACGCTGCAGAACAGTCCGGTGGGGTTCGCCTACAACGCGGCTACCGACACGATCGACATCATGGGCTTCAACCTCGCCGCCAGCCGCAAGTTCCACAACGTCGCCGCGACGGGGGAGGTCGCGTTCGTGGTGGACGACCTGTACTCGACCGAGCCGTGGCGGGTGCGCTGCCTCGAGATCCGGGGGCGGGCGGAGGCCATCGAGCGGCCCTCCGATTCCGTGTGGGGCACGTCGGCCCCGATCATCCGGATCCGGCCGCGGCGCATCATCAGCTTCGGCATCGACGACCCCGATCGGCCGCCGCACGAGCTGGTTCCCCACAACCGTACGGTCGCCGGGAGGTCCTAGAGCGTCGTCGTCAGCCGCTCACGTGGCGGAGGACGGCCAGGACTCGGCGGTTGTCGGTTTCCGAGGACGGCAGGCCGAGCTTCGCGAAGATGTTGGCTACGTGCTTCTCCACGACTCCGGGGGTGATGACCAGAGCGGCGGCGATGCCGGCGTTGGAGCGGCCCTCGGCCATCAGCGAGAGCACCTCGCGCTCGCGGGGAGTCAGCGAGGCCAGTCCCGCCATGTCCTGCCCGGCCCGCATCAGGTGGCCGACCACCTCCGGATCCAGTGCGGTGCCACCGGAAGCCACCCGGGTCAGCGCGTCCACGAAGTCGGCGACGTCGGCCACCCGGTCCTTGAGGAGGTATCCGACGCCGGTCGGGCGGTCGGCCAGCAGGCGGGTCGCGTAGCGGGTCTCCACGTACTGCGAGAAGACCAGGACACCCACGGTGGGATGGTCGCGGCGGATGTCGATCGCGGCGCGGAGGCCCTCGTCGGTGTGGGTCGGCGGCATCCGGATGTCGATGATGGCCACGTCCGGTACGGCGGCGGCGATCGCGGAGCGCAACGCGTCCGCGTCGGCGACCGCGGCGCACACCTCGAAACCGCGGTCGGTGAGCAGCCGGACCAGGCCCTCGCGCATCATCGCGGCGTCCTCGGCGATCACTACCCGCATGTCGTCGTCTCCGTTCACACGTGTGTGGGCAGCTCGATCTTGACCCGGGTCGGGCCCCCGGCCGGGCTGTGCACGCGCATCCGGCCGTCCACGACGGCGATGCGGCGGGCCAGCCCGGACAGGCCGGGACCGTCCGGGTTCGCCCCGCCGACGCCGTCGTCCTCGGCGGTCAGCAGAAGGCGCTCGCCGGACCGGGCGACGACGATCTTGATGCGGGTCGCCCGGCTGTGCTTGGCCGCGTTCGCGAGCAACTCGGAGGCGCAGAAGTAGGCGATCGTCTCGATCGCCGGCGCCGGGCGATCGGGCAGCTCGACGTTCACCGCGACGGGGATGGCGCTGCTCGTCGCGAGCGTCGCCAACGCATCGCCGAGACCGTTGTCCAGGACCGGCGGGTGAATGCCGCGCACCAGGTCACGCAGGTCGGCGAGGGCATCCTTCGCTCCGCGGTGTGCGAGCGCGACCAGCTCGCGGGCCTGGGCGAGGTCGGGCGGCGGGCCGTCGGCACCGAGCTTCTCGGTCGCCATGCCGAGGTTCATCGCCAGGGTGGCCAGCCGGATCTGCGCGCCGTCGTGCAGGTCCCGTTCCAGCCGGCGCATCATCGCGGCCGCGTCGTCGATCGCGCGGGCCCGGCTGACCTGCAGTTCGCGTACGCGCTCGGCGAGCCGTCCCGGACCGAGCAGCCGTCGCATCGCGGCCAGGTCGAGCATCGTGCCGGCCCGCATCAACCACGGCGCGACCAGCAGCATGGCCAGGCCGGCCGCGGCGATGAGGAACGTTCCGCCGAGTGTCCGCGTACCGATGCGGCCGAACGGCGTCAGCGCCCAGACCGGCCCGAGGATGGTGCCGGGCGGGTGGTTGCGGAACAGCGGCCACCACACCGGATAGCTGAGGTTGACCAGGCCGAACACGTAGCAGAACACGCCGTACCCCTGTGGGATGGCCAGCGGCACCTTGAGCAGGCAGTACCCGACGGCGCGCCAGCCCGGCCGGGCTTGGGGGGCGGCCACGTGCTCGTCGAGCAGCCGGTCGGCGAGCCGGCGGTGCACGGCTCCGATCGCGCGCCCGATCGGGACGACCAGCACGGCCAGGAGCGCGATGGTGAGCGGGAACAGGACCAGGAACACCGGTGCGACGGCAGGTGCGGGCTTTTCGGAGAGGGCGCCGCTCGCCCAGAGGATGAGGACGCCCACGCCCGGCACGATCGCCGGTACGGCCAGGACCGCGACCGCGGTGACCACGCCGGCGACGCAGAACACCGCCCGGCGCAGGGCCAGTATGGTGAACGGAGCGCGCAGCGCGGTCATCAGCCCATTGTCGTTGCTCACGCGTCGCGGTGGCGCAGCAGGACGCCGCCGCACAGGATCACCACCGCCGCGTACCCGCACATCAGCAGCGCGCTGATCCAGCCGGCGAACAGCCCGGGCACCGGCGAGGTCACCGCGATCGAGTTGAGCAGCATCAGCAGCGGGAAGAAGCGGCCGACCCCGATTCCGCTCTCGCCGAACAGACCGGCCACGATCACCGGGACGAACATCAGACCGAACAGGGTGCCGATCGCGGCGCCCGAGTGCCGCACGATCGTCCCGATGCCGACCCCGATCAGAGCGGTGGCGCCCAGATAGACGCCGGTCAGCAGGACCGGGCGCAGGATCGCCGGGTCACCGAGGGACGCGGCCGGGATGGCGGTGCCGCGGATCGCGAGCTGCCCGCTCAGATAGCCGGCGAAGCTCGCGACCAGGCCGACGGCGAGAGCCGCGCCGCCGCATACGGCGACCTTCGCGGCCAGGACTCTCCGGCGCCGCGGGACGGCGGCGAACGTCGAGCGGATCATCCCGGTGCCGTACTCGCCGGTCATCACGAGGACGCCGAGCGCTCCGAGGAGCAGTTGGGCCAGAATGGCGCCGCCGAGACTGTTGTCCAGGATCTGGGCGGCGGTGGCGACCGGGGTGTGCGATCGGTAGCCGAGTCCCACCCCGGCCCCGGCCGCGGCCATCGAGACCACCGCCATGATCGCCAGCCACCATGTCGTACGGACGCTGCGTAGTTTGATCCACTCCATGCGGGCTGCGTTCTTCATGGCGTTCCCACTCCGCGATAGTCGGTGGTCTCCGAGGTGAGCCGGAGGAACGCGTCCTCCAGGCTGTCCGCGCCGGCGGCGAGCGCGGCGACGGTCGTCTCGGCCAGCAGCCGGCCGCGGCCGATGACGACCAGCCGATCGGCGGTCAGGGCCATCTCGGCGATCAGGTGGCTGGAGACGAACACCGTCCGTCCCTCGGCGGCGAGCCCGCGCAGCAGGTCCCGGATCCAGCGGATGCCTTCCGGATCCAGCCCGTTGACCGGCTCGTCGAGCAGGAGGACGGCCGGGTCGCCGAGCAGGGCCACCGCGACGCCGAGCCGCTGGCGCATGCCGAGCGAATAGGTACCGGCGCGCCGCGTCGCCGCGTCGGACAGGCCGACGATGCGCAGGACCTGCTCGACCCGGGAACCCGGGATGTCGTTGCTCGCGGCCAGTGCGGCCAGATGCGCACGACCGCTGCGGCCGGGGTGGAACGCTCCGGCGTCGAGGAGCGCGCCGACGGTTTTCAAGGGCCACTTCAGGTTTGCGTACGGGACGCCGCCGATCAGGGCGTCGCCACGGTCCGGGGCGTCGAGGCCGAGAATCATCCGCATGGTCGTCGACTTGCCGGATCCGTTCGGCCCGAGGAACCCGGTCACCGCCCCCGGCTGCACGCGGACGCTCAGCTCGTCGACGGCGACCCGGCCGCCGTAGCGTTTGGTCAGTTCACGTAGTTCGATCACACCTACGACGCTAGGCAGCGCCGCCGGCGGTCAGAAGCCGGAAACCCTCCGACTCCGCCTGGGGGTTTTCCCGCCCCCGGACCGCTACGGTTGGTCCATGCCGGTGCCGGATGAGATCGCGCGCAGCAAATACGTCAGCCTGACCACGTACCGCAAGGATGGAACCGCGGTGGCGACCCCGGTCTGGCAGGCGACGAGTGACGGCCTGATGTACATCGTCTCCGACGCCGACGCCTGGAAGGTCAAGCGCATCAGCCGCGACAGCCGGGTCCGGGTCACGGTCTGCGACCTCCGCGGCCGCATCGCCGAGGACGCCCCCACCGCCGAAGGCACCGCCCAGATCCTCGACGACGACGGTACGCAGACGGCGCGAGCGATCGTCGCCCGCAAGTACCTGCTCTCCCGCGTCGGCAACTGGTTCGCGAAGACCTTCCACCTCCCCAAGGCCCCGGTCGTCGGCATCTCCGTGACCATCTAGTCCACAGGCCGCACGCGCGAATCGCCGTCCGCCGGGTCCGCAATGATGACCGGCGTGGCGGGTGATGACGTGTTCGGCGATCTCGCGGAATTCGAGCTCGATGGGCCGTTGTCGCGGACCGACAAGGCGGTGACCGCTGCCGGCTGGTGGCGCGGGCGCGAGGCGATCGCCAAGCGGTTGACCAGCGGCGAGCGGCATTGGCGCAAGCGGTTCGCCCACGAGGTCGACGCGTACCGTGTCTTCGTGGCCTGCCCGCCCGATTGGCGCGTGCCCGAACTGTTCCACGCCGGGGAGACGGTGCTGGTCATCGAGCGGCTTCCGGGATCGCCGCCGCACACCGAGCGCTATCCACTGGCGCTGCCCGAGCCAATCGTGACCGGGCTGCTCGATGCGCTCGCGACCTTCGCCGCCTGGCGGCCGCCGTCCGGACCGCTGGCCAGGCAGGCCACGGACTGGGCGGCCCGCGTGCGCCGCTACGTCGCCGATGGCGACCTGCCCGCAGTCGACCAGGACGACCTGCTGGCGGCCATCGCGAGGGCACCCGCCTCGTTCGGCCACGGCGACCCGCTGGCGAGCAACGCCCTCGTCGCCGCCGACGGCCGGCTGACCTTCATCGACTTCGAGTTCGCCGGTCTCTACCCGGTCGCTGCCGACCTGGCGCTGCTCGGCATCTGGCTCAGCCGCCACGACCCGCCCGCCGAGCAGCGGTGCGCCGACGCCGCCCGCGCGGCAGGTCACCTGGCCGCCTACCGGGCGATGCGGGTCCTGTGGCTCGCCCGCGAGCAGCGCCTCTACCGAGACCGGATTGCCGACACCGACAACCACAGCGCCTGGGTCGCCGCTCAGCTGGCCGAGGCAACCGCTACCTTCCGCGCGAACGCCCACCGCGCCTGATGCCGGAGATTCCGGCCCCAAGATGCGGAACAAGTCTTCCGGGACGGTGTCGATCTGGGGCGGGGCCGTTCGTATCTCTGGCGATAGGCCGGGACGAGCCGGCCACCTAGTTGCCGGAGGGCACACCATGGCCACCATCGCCAACCAGACCCGCACCAGCCACCTGTTCCTGGCCGGCGTTGTCGGCATCGCGGCCGCCAGCGTCGCCACCGCCGCTGTCGCCGCCGTGGGACATGCCGCGGGCATCAGCCTCGACGTGAGCGGCGCGCCCATCCCGATCCTGGGGTTCAGCACGACGACGGCGATGTTCTCGTTCGTGGGGCTGGTGCTCGCCGCCGTGCTGGCCCGGACGGTGCGGCGCGCACGCCAAGTGTTCGTGCGGACCACGGTGGTGCTGACCGCGCTGTCGTGGATCCCGGACCTGCTCGCGGACGCCGCCCCGGCCACCAAGGCGCTGCTGATGTTCACGCACCTGGTCGCCGCGGCCATCGTCATCCCCACGATCGCCCGCCGGCTGCCCGCCTGAACCCACCCACGGAGGCGCGGTCGCCCTCGCGCGACCGCGGGCCACCACTCTCCGTAGGTCAGCGTTGCCAGGCGCGCAGGAGGTCGTCGGGGGTGTAGGACGCGGCTAGGCCCGCGATCGGCGCCGACGACGCCGATCTCGACGTTGTTGGATCGGGTCCAGTATGAGCCGATGGCCGGTGCCGATGGCAGCGCGCCGTCCGGTAGAAGGCGCGCCAGGGATTCGCGGAGGAGAGGCTCGATCGCGCGCCCCCGCCAGGTCGTCCAGCCCGCCCGGACGCGCTCCAGCGTGATGTCGCCGCGGAGGCGTTCGATCTCGGCCAGATGGGGCGCCACGAAGGTCAGCCAGAACCGCAGGTAGGGGTCGGTGACCCGGTAGCGTCGCTCCTTCGACGCCGTGGTGGAAAGGGGCAGATCGGCGGCGACCATGCGTTTGTCGATGATGACCTGGGCGGCGCGGGACAGGGTTGAGTGGGAGATGCCGCCGGCGCCCCGGGCGATGTTTGTGAAGGTGCGCTCCCCGCTGCCGATCGTCGCCAGCACCGCGCGAGGCATCGCGGAATCGGGAAACTCCGCGGCGAGCGACCGTTCGGCCGAGACCAGCAGCGGCGACACCGGGTTGGCGAGTTCGGCCGCCAGGAACTGCCACAGATCGTGGTCTCGCCGCCAATCGGCGCAGATCAGCGGGAGTCCGCCGGTCACCAGGGCCGCGTCGAAGGCGTCGGCCGGGGCCAGATGGAGCATCTCGCCCACCTCGGCCGGATTGAGTGGGCCGAGAGCCATCTCCCGGCCGCGCTGATGGAAAGGCCGTCCGTAGGAGCTCAGCGCCTCCATCATGGACAGATCGGATCCGATCAGGGTCAGCAGGACTGGTTTGCGGCTCAGTTCGCGGTCCCATGCGCGCTGGAGGATGCCCTCGAAAAGCGTCCACCCGCTCGATCAGATAGGGCACCTCGTCGATGACTACCACGGTGGGGCGGTCGTCGGCCAGCACGCCGGCCAGCTGACGGAGGGCGGCGCTCCAATTTCCCGGCGTCGCGTCGTCGAAAACAGCCCGCTCCGGGAGCGTCGACGAGCGAACCGCCTCGATGAACGCCTCCACGAGCGATACTATCCGCGAGCGCGCATGGCTGGTGAGGCGTAGCCGGTGGGGACTCGGACGCCGTCCAGCCACTTTGTCAGGCGGGTGGCCTTGGACTCCAGGGCCTCGCGCGCGGCCGGCGCCACTTCTTCGAGCAGGTGCAGCCGGACCTCGCCGGACGGGTTCTGGGTCCAGCAGCCGACGATGCGGCCGTTCGCCCAGGCGGTCGTGCCCGCGTTGCCGGTGCGGTCGAAGAGGTGGGGGCGGTGCGGGCCCAGGTAGAAGTCGCGGGACTTCCAGCCCATCACCGTCGGGTCCAGGATGGGGAGCAGCGCCACCCAGGGGCCCGGATCGGCGGTCTCGTCGATGTCATCGGGCAGGAGCCAGCCGGTCTCGCCCCGGTCGAGGGTGACGGGTACCGCCTCGAGGGCGGCCAACGCCGTGCGGACCACCGACTTGGTCGAGCCGAGCCACCACACGATGTCGTCCTCGGTGCCGGGGCCGAACGTGGACAGCCAGCGGCCGATCAGCTCGCGGTAACCGTCCTCGGCCGCCCACGGCGCGGGCATCGCGCCCAGCCAGTCGCGCATGAGCGTCCAGCGGGGGCGGGAGGTCGGCCAGCGGCCGGTGTTGACACCGCGGACCACGTCGGCCGTCAGCCCGAGGTGGACGAGCACGCGGGACGCCGACCAACTCTCGCCGGCACGAGCTTCCACGCGTACGTCCATCAAAGGAACGGCCCGGCGGATATCGGCCGCCTGAAGGCCCTCGGGTTTGCTCGCCAGCAGGGCGAGGACCTCGGTCCGAGCCTGGTCGAGCCAGGCGTCGCCATCGGTGACCAGGCCGGCTCGCACGACGTCGCGGGTCATCCGGGCCCGTTCGGTCGCCGCGACCCGGGCCGAGGCGCCGGGCCAGACCGCGGGCAGCAGCTCGCGCGGGAAGACGAACAGCGTGCGGCGCATGGCCAGCTGCTTGACCAGGGTGCGGTCGGTGTAGAGGGCACGGTCGAGATCGGCGAGTTCGAACGACGCCGAGCGTGCCCAGCAGGAGAGGTAGACGGTGGCCGGCTCGGTGGCGTGCAGCGCCGTCATCGCCGCGGTCACCGCCTCCGGCGTTTCCAGAGACCGAGCAAGACCATGGCGTACGCCCACACGGGCGCGACGCTCGTCGTCGGTCACGTGGAGCATCGCGCCATCGTGTCACGCGGACGTCCTACCCTTGGCCCGTGTCCGCCGACCGCCTGAACCGCGTCGCCGTCCTCGTGCTCGAGGGCGCGAAACCGCTCGACGTCGGCATCCCGGCGCAGGTCTTCACCACCCGGGCCAGCATGCCGTACGAGGTGCGCGTCTGCGGGCCGGCGCCCGGCCTGGTGACCGGCGGCGACGGGCTGTCCTACCATGTGGCCGACGGCCTCGAAGCGCTGGAGTGGGCCGACATCGTCTTCATCCCGGGGTACCGCTTCCCGGACCGGGAGGACCCGCCGGCGATCGTGGTCGACGCGCTGCTGGCCGCGCACGCCCGGGGTGTCCGGCTGGCCGCCATCTCGACCGGGGCGTTCGCGCTGGCCGCGACCGGGCTGCTCGACGACAAGCGGGCCACGACGCATTGGCACTACACGCGGCAGCTCGCCGCCAAACATCCACGCGTACGAGTCGACGAGAACGTGCTCTTCGTCGACGAGGGCAGCGTGCTCACCTCGGCCGGCGCCGCCTCGGGCATCGACCTGTGCCTGCACATCCTGCGCGGCGACGTCGGCATGGCCGCCTCCAACCACGCGGCCCGGCGCCTGGTCGCGGCCCCGTACCGTAGCGGCGGCCAGGCGCAGTACGTGCCGCATTCCGTCTCGGAGCCGCTCGGCGAGCGCTTCGCCGCCACCCGGGAGTGGGCGCTGCGCCGCCTCGACAAGCCGCTGACGCTGGAGGTGCTGGCCCGGCACGCCTCGGTGTCCCCGCGCACATTTTCCCGGCGATTCCGCGAGGACACCGGGCACACGCCGATGCAATGGGTGCTGCGGGCCCGCATTGACATGGCACGCGAGCTGCTCGAGCTCTCCCAGCGCGGCGTCGAGCAGATCGCCGCCGACGTGGGCCTCGGCACCGGGTCGAACCTGCGCCTGCATTTCCAGCGCATCCTGGGGACCACGCCGAGCGAATATCGGCGGACCTTCTCCAGCGGTGGCTAGATTCTTGCGAACCGTGGCGCTCCGGCCGCTGTCTGCTTCGTAGGACATTGGCGAGGCTTGAGTCATGACTCGCATCGCCATCAACGGATTCGGTCGCATCGGGCGCAACGTTCTGCGAGCCCTGCTCGAGCGCGACAGCAAACTCGACGTCATCGCCGTCAACGACCTCACCGATCCCGCGGCCCTCGCCCGTCTGCTCGCCTTCGACTCCACCGCCGGTCGCCTCGGTCGCCCGGTCACGGTCGACGGCGACACGCTGGTCGTCGACGGCCGGCGCATCAAGGTGCTCGCCGAGCGCGACCCGGCCAACCTGCCCTGGGCCGAGCTCGGCGTCGACGTGGTGCTGGAGGCCACCGGCCGCTTCACCAAGGCCTCGGCCGCCCGCGCGCACATCGAAGCGGGCGCGAAGAAGGTGCTGGTCGGCGCGCCCTCGGACGGCGCCGACGTCACGATCGCTCCCGGAGTCAACACCGGTGCGTACGACCCGGACGCGCACACGATCATCTCGAACGCCTCGTGCACGACCAACGCGCTCGCCCCGCTGGCCGCCGTGCTCGACGAGCTGGCCGGCATCGAGCACGGGTTCATGACCACGATCCACGCGTACACGCAGGAGCAGAACCTGCAGGACGGCCCGCACCGGGACGCCCGCCGGGCCCGGGCCGCCGCCGTCAACATCGTGCCGACCACGACCGGCGCCGCCAAGGCGATCGGCAAGGTGCTGCCCAACCTGGACGGCAAGCTCTCCGGCGACTCGATCCGCGTGCCGGTGCCGGTCGGCTCGATCGTCGAGCTCAACACGACCGTGCGCCGGGACGTGACCCGCGACGAGGTGCTCACGGCATACCGCGTGGCGGCGGACGGGCCGCTGGCCGGGATCCTCGAGTACTCGGAGGACGAGCTCGTCTCGTCGGACATCACCGGCAACCCGGCGTCGTCCATCTTCGACTCGAAGCTCACCCGGGTCGAGGGCCGTCACATCAAGGTCGTCGCCTGGTACGACAACGAGTGGGGCTTCTCGAACCGCGTGATCGACACGCTGGAGCTGCTGGCCGGCGTACCCCCGCTGGGGTAGCCGGACTGACCCCAGCGGAGCGACGACCCGGGCGGCGGCCGTCCCTAGCGTCAACAGGCATGACAGCCGTACTGAATTCGCAGGTCACCGTCATGCCGCGGTATCGGCCTCGCACCGTCCTCGCCCTGTGGCTGGCCGCGGCCGGTCCGATGGGGCTGCTCGCCTGGGTCGTCGCGCCCCTCGTCGCCGGATCAGATCCCACGCCGGAGAGGTTCGCGGTCTGCCTGATCGCCGCGCTGACCGCCGGGCTCATCTGGCAATTCGTACTCGTCCTGATTGTGGTGTGGCGGGAGCGGCGGAGCCTGCGCTGGCCCGTGCTCAAGGACGCGCTCTGGCTCCACGCCCCGTCCAACGCGGTCCGGCGCGGCGGACGTCTTTGGTGGTGGGCCGTCGCCGCGATCGCCGCGGTGGGCGTCATCGAGTTTCTCCCCACCGGCCCGGCCGGCCCGACGAATCGGAATTTCGGCGAGTTCATCGGGTCGAACGCCGGTCACGACCTCATGCACGGCAACTGGGCCCTCTTCGCGCTGCTGGTCGTCTCGTTCGCCTTCAACACGGTCCTCGGCGAGGAGCTCTTCTTCCGCGGCCTGCTGCTGCCGAGGATGGGCGGCAACGTCCCCGCCAACGCCGCGCTCTTCGCGCTCTACCACGTCCACCAGCCGTGGGGCATGCTCAACGCGTTCCTCACCGGCCTGATCGGGGCGTACGCGACGAACCGCTGGCGCAGCGCCTGGCTGGGCATCCTGGCGCACTCCGCACAGAGCGTCTTCTTCACCGTCCTGCTCGTCGCCCTCGTCCTATCCTGAGCGCCGTGACCAGCGAGATCCGGCAGGCCCGGCTCCTCGACGCCGGGCTTGCCGCCCTGCTGCTCGCGGCCATGGTCGCCGAGCGGATCGTCTCCGGCCACCCGGCGGGCATCCCGCTCAGCGTGATCATCGCGGGCGCTCTTTACTTCCGCCGCACCTGGCCGCTCGCGTCGTATCTGGCCGGCAGCGCCGCGCTGTCGGCCGAGGCGCTGTTCGTGCAGCCGAGCGCGATCTCCCCGTACGCCAATCTGATCGGTATTTATTCGCTCGGCCTCTATGCCACCCGCAACCGCGCGCTGGTCGGCCCGCCGGCGATCCTGATCGGCACGGTCGCCTATTTCTGGGGCGAGACCGACATCCTCGTGCCGGCCGGCGTCCTGTTCAGCTGGCTGCTGGCCTGGGGCATCGGCTTCGGCGCGGCCCGCCGCCGGGAGGAGCGCGACGCCGCCCGCCAGTCGCTGCAGCGCCAGGTCGCCGACGACGAACGCAACCGCATCGCCCGCGAGGTGCACGACCTGATCGGCCACACGGTCAACGTCATGCTGGTCCAGGCCGGGGCCGCCCGCCGGGTGCTCGACACCGACCCCGCGCAGAGCCGCGAGCTGCTGATCGGCCTCGAGACGGCCGGGCGGCAGGCGCTCGACGAGCTCGATCAGGTGCTGGGCCTGCTGCGCGACGCCCAACCGGGACTGGCCGAACTGCCCTCACTCACCGAGCGTCTGGGCCAGGCGGGCGTACGGGTCGACACGACCATCGAGCCGGGCGAGCTGTCGCACACCGTCGACCGCTCCGCGTACCGGATCGTGCAGGAGGCGCTGACCAACGCGGTCAAGCACGGCCGGGCGACCACCGCGTCGGTGCGTGTGCGCCGGGACGGAAGCGAGCTGCACATCGAGGTGGACGACGACGGAGCCGGGGTGCCGGAGGGTTACTCGGCCGGCCGCGGACTGCTCGGCATCACCGAGCGAGCCACCATGCTGGGTGGTCACGTCACGCACGGTCCGGGTCCGGCCGGCGGTTTCCGCGTACGCGCGAAGTTGCCGGCCCGATGAGCGTGCGAGTGGTGCTGGCCGACGACGACGCGTTGTTGCGCGCCGGGGTGGCGGTCGTCCTCGGCACCGACCCGGGCATCTCCGTCGTCGGGCAGGCGGCCGACGGCCTTCTCGCCGTGGAAATGTGCCGCTCGCTGGTGCCCGACGTCGTCCTCATGGACGTCCGCATGCCCGGGATCGACGGCATAGAAGCCACGCGACGCATCGTCGGGGCCGGCCTGGCGACGCGGTCACTGGTCCTGACAACTTTTCAACATGACGAGTACGTCTGGGAAGCCCTGCGGGCCGGAGCGAGCGGGTTCCTGCTGAAGCGGGCCTCGCCGGAGCGCCTGATCGAGGCCGTCCATCTGGTCGCCGGCGGGGACGCGCTGCTCGACCCCGCCGTCACCCGCGAGCTGGTGGCCCGGTTCGTCGGACGCCCGGGCGACCGGGCCCGGAGCGATCCCCGGCTGGCCGGTCTGACCGAGCGCGAGCTGCAGGTGCTCAAGCTCGTCGCCGAGGGCTACACCAACGAGGAGCTGGCCGCCCTGCTGGTCATCGCCGAGTCGACGGCGAAGACCCACGTGAAACGGATCCTCGCCAAGATCGGCGCCCGCGACCGCGCTCAGGCCGTGGTGATCGCCTACCGGGCCGGGCTCGTCACGCCGTAGTGCCCAGCATCGACTTCTCCGGGAGGCCGCAGGCCCGCTCGGCCTTGCGCATGTGCGCGTCCAGGGAGCCCGCCAGCGCCACCAACTGCGTCAGCGTCTTGTCGTCCGGGTCGTCGAGCTTGCCGCTCTGGACCAGCGTCTTGGCCGTCGCGAGGTCGTCCACGTACCCGTGCGTCGCCTCCTTCAACTCACCGTGGAAGAACAGCAGGGAGGCCCGGCTGCTCAGCGCCGACTGGGCCTCGTTGATCTCGGCGACGGTCGGCATGAGGCTTTCGGCGCTCTCGCCGTCGCTGCTGCCGCCCTTGCCGCCCTTGCTGGGCGTCGACTCGGCAGCGACCTCTTGCTTGACCGCGTCGCAGATCTGCCCCTTGGCCCAGGCGTCGGCCCCGAACGCGCCCACTCCGGCCACGACGACCAGCGCCCCCACGACGATCATCGCGACCTTCCGGCCGGCGCCCGACCGCCTGATGGCCGGCTCCGGCGGACCGGCCGTGACGATGTAGGCCGGCGGAGCCTGCGGCGGCCCACCCCACCCTCCGCCGGCCGGCGGATATCCCGGCGGTTGCTGATGTCCGGGCGGTTGCTGGTATGCCGCGGACGGCGGGGTCACCGCGGGCGCCGGGGCCGTCTCGTAGGCCGATGCCGCCGCGGGTTGCTGGTACGAGGCGGGCTGCTGGTATGAGGCGGGCTGCTGATACGTCGGGGTCTGCTGATATGCGGCCGCCACGGCCGATGCGTCGTAGCCGGGCGTCGGCCTGGGCGCGAACCGCTGGGTCTGGTCGTAGCCTGGCGGCCCGTAGGACGGCGCCGGCGGCGGCGTGTACTGCTCGACCTGGTTGTGGCCGGACGCCGGCGGCAGCGCGTATTGCTGCGACTGGTCATAGCCGGGCGGCGGCGGCGCGTACTGCTGGGTCTGGCCGTAGCCGGGAGCCGGCGGCGAGTACTGCTGGGCCGGATCGTAGGCGGCCGGCGAGTAGGGCTGCTGCGGCTCGTAGCCCGGAGGGGGCGACCCGGCGACCGGCAGGCCGCTCGGTTCCGGCGTGCCCGGCTGCTGCGCATAGTCGTGCGGATACATGTGCCGTTCCGTTCCGTCGAGGCGTGGATACCCCTTCGGCAGGCACAGCGAGGACTTGACCGGAGTCAGGCCGCCGTTTCCGCCCGCGTCTTCTCCCGCCGCCGGCGCCCCCAGCTACGCGTCTCGTCCAGCACCAGCGCGTCGATCGCCGCGACCAGCTCCCGCTGCCGCTCCGGCGTCCGCTCCTCGCCGGACAGCAACCGATACTGCGCGATCTCGGCCGCCGCCTTGGCCCGCGCCTCCGACGCCGCCACCCAGTCGTCGTGCCACGACACGATACGCCGCAGCCCCGCCAGAAACGCGACGGTGGCGGCCACGGTCGCGGTGATCCAGGCCGGCGCACTCAACGCCGCGAGGACGGTAGCCGCCCCCGCCAGAAACAACGCCCCCGACTCCGACAGCACATACTTGGTCCGCGTCTTCCGCATCTGAGCCCGGTACCACTCGAGCTGCACCATGGCATGCACAAGCCCGCGATCGCCAAGCTCGTCCTCAGAGAGCCGACCATCAATCTCGATAAGCTGCTGCCGCTGATCCTGCGTCACACGCCACAGTCTGCCGCCATGGTCAAGAAACCTGAGAAGGCGACGAAGCCTTCCGCCGATGCGACCCCGCCCCCGGCCGATTGATCAGCTCGACGTTCTGCAACGTCGGCTCATCCAACGGCACCCGATACCGATAGGTGATCCCCTCGTCCCGAACCACAAAGTCATCGGTATCCGGCCGCCGCCACGTCAGGATCATCTGCCCGTACTTCTCGGCCAGCTTGACCAGGGCCGGAAAGTTGTCGACGTTGACGACCGGCTTCCCCGGCGGGCTCGGCATCGGCTCGACATGCACGAGAAGCTGGGGGTAGCGCCGTTCAATTTCTTGACGATTGCGGAGCGGGGTGCCACGACGCACCAGCAGCATGATCACGAGGCCGCCGCCGATCGCGGCCAGCATGAGCAGCAGGGCCCAGCTGCGGGCGGAGGCTGCGCGGATGCCGAGCAGCCACACTTCGCGCGGCACCGTCACGGTCTTTCCCGCCGTGGCGGTGTCGACCGTGAGCGATTCGCGGTCACTCAGGACGAACTGGAGAGGAGCGAGCTGAAAAGCCACGGGCGCAGTAAAATCCGCTTGCCCGCTTGCCCGCACCCGTGCCGTGACGGTGACCGTCACGGGACTCGAGCCACCGATCCCGGTCGCGGTGGCCGCCTGCTTCGCGCGCCTGTCGAACTCGTCGAGATCCAGGCGGACGGTGGAATCGTAGGTGTTCCCGGTGAATTGCTTGGCGGAACCCAGCTGTTGGATGGTGTGCCAACCACTGCTGTCCGAAAGCTCCGCGGTGACGTCGAAGGTGCCGGCGTGCCCGCGGTACCGCATCCGGACGTCGACCAGGTGGGCGAGTTTACGGAAAACGGGGTCGGGTGAGGTGACCGTGGTGCTGTCGTAGGCGGCCGAGCGTGGGACGGAGGCCGAGTAGGAGAAGGTCATCGATTGGCCGGGAGCGGCGCCGGCCCGATGGGTCTCGACGATCGGTTTCATCCAGCCGAGGACGCCCAGCCCCACGCCGACGAGTGCGGCCGTCGCCGAGACGATTGCGAGGACGCGGGGGCCGAGAGGCAGACGGTTGATCGACTTGGCAACGGCCAGCACCGCCGTCCACGAGCCGCCCTGGCGCGCCATCGCCTTCACCTTTTTCTTCCGGCGGCCCCGGGGGATCTCCCGCCGGGTCCGCGCCGTCGCCAAGCCCCCACCGACGAACAGGAAGCTAAGCATCCCGAGGCCGGTCGGGCCAAGGAGAGGCCGCAGCCATTTACCGCCCTTCGGCACGAGCAGGACGGGACTGCCGATCAGTTCCTTGGCGGTGGGCTTGATTCCGTCGTTCGCCGGGTTGTTGTCCCCCTTGAAAACAAAGCCGGTTTCGGGGTCTCCGCCGACGATGCGGTGGAGCACCTTGAGCCCGGGAACGGCTCCATGGTATGCGGCGATCTGACCTATTTGGTAAGAATCGGCCCGGACGACGAAGATCAGATCGTCCTGGTGGTAGACCGGGTTCATGCTCACGCCGCGCGTGACGACGTAGGAGATTCGGTCGGTGCTGATGGCCCACGCACCAATGGCCGCCATCAAGATGATGGCGGCCATGGCGTAGCGTCTGACCTTCGGGTTTATAACAGCCCCGGCGAGCGAGTGATCAACGAGTCGTCAGACTGCACTCTCGCAGACCACCTGTCATCAGACGTCGGTAACGACGAAGTTGACCTTGGTGATCCCGTTCCACACCTCGGCGGCGGTGTGCGGGATGCACTTCCAGTTGTTGCCGCTGACCCACGAGCAGTCGACGGCGTGACCAGCAGCCGTGCCGCCACTGGCGGTGACCGTTGCGGTGACAGCCACCTTCGTGTGGTCGGCGAACGCGGCGTCGCTCTCATCCATGAGCGTCAGCGTGATCTTGTCGACATCGTTGTCGTTCGTCGAGGAGGAGATGACGAAGGCGTCGACGGTGGCGCCGACCACATCGAACGAGGCGCCACCGTACAGGGCGGTGGCCGAGAGACCGGTTTGGTCGTCGATGCCGGAGCCGGCGGTGAAGGCGGTGGTGCCGGCCGCGACCGCACCGGCGACGGCGACGCCGCCGACGAGCTGGAACAGGCTCATGCTGCGCATAGGATGGTTCCCCCAAATTTGGTAGCCGTCGGCCGGTCGGCCTGTGGCTGAGGCTCGGCTCCGCCGGGCTCTCGCGTACTTCGGCGGGCTTCCCTGCCCGCCTTGGACACCTGATGAATCGGCTGAGGTCCGGCGGCAAGTGAAGGTTTGAGGGGCGCTTTTCTGGCAAGTTGCTGTGGGCTTGGCACACGCGTTGCCGGGTGCCTGCTTGGGCACCAGCCGTCTCGGATCGGCCACCGGGGACGTCCGCCACCAACCCGTCTGAGAGAGTGGGTGGGATGGGCGAACGGGTGCTGGAAGCGGATTGTGCGGAGTGTGTGGGGCTCTGCTGTGTGGCTCCCGCGTTCTCTAAATCGTCAGACTTCGCGATTGATAAAGCGGCCGGGAAGGCTTGTCCGAATCTTGGGAGTGACTTCGGCTGCACCATCCATGAGCGGCTGGAAGGCGCGGGGTTTCGCGGGTGTGTGGTGTTCGACTGTTTCGGGGCGGGGCAGCGGATCACGCAGGAGACCTTTGGCGGGCGGGACTGGAAGAGCGCGCCTGAGATGCTTGGGTTGTTGGCCGTCGTGCGGCAGCTTCACGAGCTCATGTGGCTGCTCACCGAGGCGTTGCGGCTGGACGAGGCTCGGCCCGTACACCCGGAGATGCGGGACGCGCTCGCTCGGATGGACCACCTGGCGGGCGGGACGCCCGCGCAGCTGAAGGCGTTGGACGTGGAGGCGCAGCGGCGGAAGGTCAACCCGCTGCTGCAGAAGGCCAGCAACCTCGCCCGGGGTGGGACGCCGGGGAAGGACTATCGCGGGGCGAACCTGATCGGGCGGAAGATGCGCGGGAGCGACCTGCGCGGGGCAAGTTTTCGCGGGGCCCTGCTGATCGGCGCCGACCTGCGGGAGTCCGATCTGCGGCGGGCCGACTTCACGGGGGCGGACCTGCGCGGAACCGACCTGCGTGGGGCGAACCTCACGGGTGTCCTCTTCCTCACGGGATCACAACTGCGCGCGGCGGTCACCGGTCCCTAGGATGTGCGCATGCAGAGCGTGTCGGGGTGGGTGTGGCTGCTGACCGTTCTCGGCATCGTCGGGCTGCTCCTGTTTGACTTCTTCTTTCACGTGCGGCGGGCGCACATCCCTACGCTCGCTGAGGCCGCTCGGTGGACGGCGATCTACGTGGCGATCGCCCTGCTGTTCGGGCTCGGGGTGACGATCTTCGCGGGCGGGCAGTCGGGGGCCGAGTACTTCGCGGGGTACGTCACCGAGGAGGCGCTGTCGGTCGACAACCTCTTCGTGTTCCTGCTGTTGCTCGGCAGCTTCAAGGTCCCGCGGGCCGACCAGCAGAAGGTGCTGCTCGTGGGCATCGCCGTGTCGCTGGTGGCGCGCACGGGGTTCATTTTTCTCGGCGCGGCGCTGATCGAGTCGTTCGCCTGGGTGTTCTACATCTTCGGGCTGATCCTGCTGGTCACGGCCGGCAACCTGTTGCGGCAGGAGGGCAACGAGGAGGAGACGCCCGACAACATCATCATCCGGGGAGCGCGGCGGGTCCTGCGGACCTCCGACGTGTACGACGGGGACAAGCTCTTCACCTACCAGAACGGCCGCCGGGTGATGACGCCCATGCTGCTGGTCATGGTGGCGATCGGCGGGACGGACATCCTGTTCGCGCTGGACAGCATCCCGGCGATCTTCGGGCTGACGCAGAACGTGTACATCGTCTTCACGGCGACCGCGTTCTCGCTGCTCGGGCTGCGGCAGCTGTACTTCCTCATCGACGGGCTGCTCGACCGGCTCGTGTACCTGTCGTACGGGCTCGCGGCGATCCTCGGGCTGATCGGCGTGAAGCTGATCCTGCACGCCCTGCACGAGAACAACGTGCCGTTCATCAACGACGGCGAGCCGATCCACGCCGCCGAGATCTCCACGGGACTGTCGCTGACGATCATCGTGGCGATCCTGCTGATCACGGTGGTGGTGTCGCTGCTGAGCCCCAAGGGGCGCGCGCAGACCTACGTGGCGGCGGCCCGGCGGCATGCCACCGAGTTCCTCGACATCGAGACCGATCCCGCTTACTGCGACGAGATCTTCCATAAGCTTGTGTACGAGGAGAGCCGACTCAAAACCCTGCCCGAGCGATACCGGGCGCGGATCCGAGCCGAGGACGAGCTGATGGACCTCCTCCACCGCGCCCACGAGCTGCACGCCAGGCGCGTGGCCGACGGGCGCTGCTTCGTCCCGGCCTGGGCCGGCCCGCCGGCGTCGGAGGCCGGCGGGAACTAACCCGGTCCGGCGGCCGATGGGAACTAACCCGGGCCGGCGGCCGACGGGAACTAACCCGGGCCGGCGGCCGACGGGAACTAACCCGGGCCGGCGGCCGACGGCAAGTAAGCCGGGCCGGCGGCCGGCGGAGGCCGGCGGGAAGTGCGCCGAGCCCGCGGCGGTCAGAGGTTGCGGGTGGCCTGGCCCATCTCGTCGTCGATCGGACGACGCGGGGCGACCCCGCGACCGCGCGGTGCGTTGCCGGCCATCCGGGCCGCCGTGCGGCGCACCTGCTCGGCGCGGTCGGCCGACTCGTCGGGGCTGCCGAGCAGGGACGACAGGTTGGTCATCTCGGTCTGGCGGCGGTCGAAGCCGGTGCCCCCGGCAACCAGGCTCGCCACCCGGGCGGCCAGGTCGGCGGCGCGAGCCTCCAGGTCGGGCGCGCCGCGCAGGGTGGCCTCGTCGGCGGGCCGGCCCGGGCGGGACCGGGCGGCCTCGTCGAAGCCGGGCCGCCGAACCTGCGGCGGGGTCACACCGAGGTCGGCCCGACCGGCCAGCGGCCAGCTCGCCGAGGCAGCGGGCGAGAAGTCAACCGTGGCCGCGGACGAGAGGTCGACCGGAGCCACGGACGAGATCTCAACCGGGCCGGAGGCGTAGGGGTGCGGGGCGTAACCCGGCGCATCCTCCCGCGAGCCGTACGGGCCGTACGCGGGAATCTCCTCACGAGGCGCGTAGCCGGAGACCGCCGAGGCCGGCACCGAGCCGGAGGCGGGCGTGCCCGGCAGGTAGGGGTCGAGGAAGGGCTCGTACGCGATCGGCGGCTGCGGCTCGATGACCGAGGCCGAACCGAGCAGCGACACCGTCTGCCCCTCGCCGCCCTGGTAGTTGTTGAACTCGGGGCCGATCACGAGCCGGGACAGCATGCGAGCCTGCGGCGCCGCGATGCCGAGCTCGGCGGCGTGCTCCACGCGGTAGCGCGCGATCGCCTGCCGTAACACGTTGGCGAGACGGTCGGCGTCACCGACCGTAGCAAGATCGCCACCGGCGAAGACCAGCGCCGGAAAGCTGCCGCCGGGGCCGGAGCAGACCAGCTGGATCTGCGTGACGGTGGCCGACCGGCCGGTGTCGCGGTTGCCCGGCTGCACGCGCAGGTGCTGCGGGAACAGCCAGAGCAGTTCGCCGGTGGCGCCGGTGGACGGGTCACGGTAGACGACCTTGTCCTCGGTGACGGCGACCTCGGTCTCCTCGGGCAGGGTCCAGCGGGGAAGGGAACTGGGCTCCTCGAACGCGTACTCCGCCACGCCGCAGCGGCCCGTCCACAGCACACGCGAACCGGCCGCGTCGCCGGCGGTGCCGGACGCGGCCAGGAAAAATCTCTCGGACATGCTCGCCTTCCCCCCAGTCGGCGGCCGCGTGTCGAACGCGGCTGCGTTGATTACAACCGGGCAGGTACGACCCCGACAAGTAACCGGCCGTGAATCACACCGGATTTCCTGACGACAACACGACAGGCCGGAATTAGTTGAACCTTTGGATGATCAACCGTCACTTACGGTGACTGAAGAGGCCCTCGGGCGGGGAAGGTGAAGCGACAGCGACACTGTCGGTAACCGGCGCCACGCCTCCGGCGAAGCGGTCGAGATCGGTCTCGACGCGTCCCGGGAACCAGTCGCCGGCCGCCCGCCGGGTCAGCTCGGCGACCGGCGGCGCGGTGCGGCCGGCGAGCACCACGAGGTTGCCGAAGCGACGGCCGCGCAGCACCGCGGCGTCGGCCACGAGGCAGGCCTCCGGCAGCGCGGCGCGGATCGTGGCGACCTGGGCCCGGGCGTAGCGCAGTGGCGGGCCGTCCGCGACGTTGGCGATCAGCCAGCCGCCGGGGGCGAGCACCCGGGCCGCCTCCCGGGCGAACTCGACCGAGGCCAGGTGCGCGGGGGTGCGGGCGCCCGCGAAGACGTCGAGCACGACCACGTCGTAACCGGCGTCGCGCATGCCCTCGACGGCCTCGCGCGCGTCTCCGACGCGTACGCGAATGGTGGCCTTTGAAGGAAGGGGCAGCTCGCGGCGCACCATCGCGACGAGGGGGCCGTCGATCTCGACCACTCGCTGCGGTGACTCGGGCCGGGTCGCCGCGATGTAGCGGGGAAGCGTCAGCCCGCCGGCGCCCAGATGCAGCACGCGCAGCGGCTGCCCGGCCGGCGCGATCAGGTCGATCGCCGCCGCCATCCGCCGGATGTACTCGAACTCGAGGTGCGTGGGGTCGTCGAGATCGACATAGGACTGCGGGGCGCCGTCGAGCATGAGGCTGTACGCGGCGCGCCGATCGGGATCGGGAATCAGCTCGGCGACCCCGGAGGCGACCGTCTCCACGAGCCGTCCCGACCCTCTGCGCTGCGCCACCCGAGGATTATCCCAGGCTCCGCGCCGGAGATGTAAATTCCCGGAAAAACCGGACAAAGCCCATGCTCACGGCTTTAACTACCTCTTATTCAGTACGGGAGGTGGGCCGTGTCGACGAGCAATGTGCTCGCACAGATGATCGGCGGGATGTCGCTCGACGAGCGCATGCCCGCGATACTGGCCGCGGCTCAGAAAGAGGCCGGCCCGCCGCTGCGGATCCGCCGGTACCTGTCGGAGGAGGGCCAGCATTTCTGGCGCTGGGACTGCGAGACGTGCGGCGAGTACGGCGGCGGGCGCCACCACGCGGACGCGGTGTCCCGGGCCATGCGCCACTGCGCCGAACACCCGGAACACCGCTCCTCGCTGCTCCCGCCGGCTCTCTGCCGCCAGCGGGACGCTTTCCTGCCCCTGCACCCGATGCTGTTCGCGGTGGACGACGACCCGCCGCCCCCGCCGCTCTAGCGGCGATCCCGCTTGCCGAGAACGCGGGCGCTTCTCTTGCCGAGAATGCCGGCGATCCGGGTGATCCTCGAGTCGCCGGCCATCTGCTCGAGGCTGAGGGCGAGCCGCATCCGCCAGTTCGGATACTCGTCGACGGTCCCCGGCAGGTTGGGCTGGTCGAGCTCGCCGAGCACGTCGTAGAGCGAGGCCGTCACGAACCGGCAGGGCGTACGGGCCAGGAACTCGTGCATGGCCACCACGATCTCGTCGTCCGTGCTCGCCGCCGTGATCAGGCCCTCGGCCCGCAGCGCCGCCTTGAGCTGCGCCCGGTCCTTCTCGGCGGCCTTCCGCTCGTCCGCCACCGAGCCGGCCAGCTGCCCCAGCTCGGCCCGCACCTTCACCTGCTCGCCGGCGAGGAAGCCGGCCGCGGTCGGCAGGTCGTGCGTGGAGATCGTGGCGAGCGCGTTGCGCGGGTACTCCTCGGCCGGCAGGTATCCGCGTGCGGGGTCGTCGTAGTCCCGGGTGAACCAGAGCACCGCCGAACCCAGCATGTTCATCCGCTCGAGGCCCTCGGTGACCTCGGGCAGCACGGTGCCGAGGTCCTCGCCGATCACCACGGCGCCGGCCCGGCTCGCCTCCAGCGCCAGGATGCCGAGCATCGCCTCCGGGTCGTAATGCACGTACGTCCCGCCGGCCGCGCCCATGCCCGGCGGCACCCACCACAGTCGCCACAGTCCGGCCACGTGGTCGACGCGCAGGCCGCCGGCGCTCGCGAAGATCCGCCGCAGCATGTCGCGATAAGCCGCGTACCCCGTCTCGACGAGCCGGTCGGGCCGCCAGGCCGCCGCGCCCCAGTCCTGCCCGAGCTGGTTGAACGCGTCCGGCGGCGCGCCGACGTGCACGCCCTCGGCCAGCACGTCCTGCAGCAGCCAGCCGTCGGCGCCGCTCGGGTCGGTACCGACGGCGAGGTCGAGCACGATCCCGACCGGCATGCCGCGCTCGGCGGCCGCCGCGTTCACGGCGTCGAGCTGCTCCTTGACAAGGCGCTGCAGCCAGGCGTGGAAGGCGATCCGGTCGCTGTGGAACGCCCGGACCGCGGGGGAGTCGGGCCGGCGGAACTCGGGCGGCCACTCCTGCCAGTTCGCGCCGTACAGCTCGGCGAGCGCGCAGAACCGGGCGAAGTCCAGCAGGCCGGGGTCGGCGGTGAGGTCGACCTCGCCGGCCAGCGGCCAGAGCAGCTCCAGCGCCGCCCGTTTCGCCTGCCAGATCGCGGTGTAGTCGATCAGCTTCGAGGGGCGCGGCCGGAGCGCGTCGACCTGGGTCCGCAGTGCCGGGTCGGCCCGGCGGTACTCCGCGGTGTCGTCGACGCGCAGGTAGAGCGGGTTCGAGAAGCGGCGGCTCGAGGGCGCGTACGGCGATGGCGGCACCGGCAGCGTGGGCGTGATCGCGTGCAGTGGGTTGAGCAGGATCAGGCCCGGGTCGCCGGCCTGGCCCACGAACGTGCGCAGGTCGCCGAGGTCGCCCATGCCCCACGAGCCGGCCGAGTGCAGGGCGTAGAGCTGCAGCATCCAGCCCCAGGTGTCGGGCGGGGCCGGCAGCTCGTCCGGCACGACGACCAGCGTGATCTCCTGCCCGCCGACGTCGAGGCGGTGCCAGCCGAGCGGGAGGGTCTCGGGGATTTCGGACAAATCCGAAATCGCCCGGCCGTCCTCGAGCGTGATCACCGCCGGGGCCGGCAACGCCCGGCCGGTGCCGACGCGAACCACGATCGTCCCCGGCAGGCGACCCGATTTGCCCCTCTCGCCGACGGCGGCGAGCGCGGAGGAGATGGCGGCGGGCGTCGTGGCATCCACCCCGAGCAGGCCGAGGACCCCGATCACCGACTCCGCGGAGACGTCCTTGTGCTCCCGATGCCAGTCCTCGTACCAGGTGGCCACCCCGTGGGCCTCGGCCAATGCCACCAGATCGGCGTCCATCCGCACCCCTTCCGCATCCTTTGTCTCCTACCCTGCCTGATGTCCTGCCCCTCGCGCTTGCGTAAGTGGGTCAGGATGGAACACATGTCTGCAGTGGTGAAGTGGTGGTCGCGGGCGGCCGCGGCGGTGACCGGCGTGATCCTCACCCTGGTGGTGCCGGTGCACGCCTGGGCGGCCGGCAACGGTGTGGCCGACGTCGCGGTCGAGGCGGCCAAATATCGTCGCCGCCGGACCGGGTTCGGATTCTTCGGCATTTTCGGCAGCCTGTGCTGCCTGTTCGTGATCGCGGCGATCGTCCTGACCGTCGTGCTGGTGACCCGCAGCCGCCGCCGGAAGTAGGGAAAGCGACCAATCGCCAGCGGCCCTCGCGAGCGGCGCACTAGCGTCGAAGGATGCGGATACGCACGCTCGCGCTCGGCGCCGGCATAACCGTGCTGCTCTGTGTGCCGCTGGCCATCTCGGTGGCCGCGAGCGCGAACAGCGACGTGCTGATCTCCCGTGGCCGCCCGGCGATCGCCTCCTCGGAGCGCGGCGGCGTGTGGGAGGCGGGCCAGGCCACCGACTCCGACCCGTCGAGCCGCTGGGAGAGCGCCCCCGGGCCGGGCACCCAGTGGGTGCGCATCGACCTCGGCGGCGTGCGTGACATCGACCGGGTGGTCCTCCGCTGGGACAAGACGTACGCGCGGACGTACCGGGTGCAGACCTCGGTGGACGGTGCCAACTGGACCGACGTGTACGCGACCCGGGCCGGCAACGGCGGCGTCGACGACCTGAAGCGCCTCGGCGGCTCCGGCCGCTACGTGCGGGTGCTGGCCACCCAGCGGGCCGCGAGCACCGGCGGCTACGCGCTCTTCGAGATCAAGGCGTACGGTCCCTCCGCCTTGATCAAAGCGGTGGCGGTGCACCCGGCCGGCGGCTCGATCGCGGCCGGGCTCGAGGACCGGCGCAAGAAGGAGACCGCGCTCGAGCTGGTGTCCAGCGCCGAGAACTCGACGCTGTCCTGGCGCCAGGAGTACGGCTACATCGAGGACATCGGCGACGGGCGGGGCTACACGGCCGGGATCGTCGGGTTCTGCTCGGGCACCTCGGACATGCTCGAGGTGGTCGAGGAGTACACCCGTCGTGAGCCCGGCAACGTGCTCGCCGCGTACCTCCCGGCCCTGCGCACGGTCGACGGCTCGGACTCGCACGCGGGCCTTGATCCCGGCTTCCCCGCCGCCTGGAAGGCGGCCTCCCGCGACCCCGTCTTCCAGAAGGTGCAGGAGGACGAGCGGGACAAGATGTACTTCTGGCCTGCCGTGCGCCTGGCCAGGACCGACGGTCTGCGGGCGCTCGGACAGTTCGCCTACTACGACGCCGCCGTCATGCACGGCGTCTCCGGCCTCAAGAGCATCCGGCAGCACGCGCTGACCAGCGCGAAGTCACCGGCCCAGGGCGGCGACGAGCCGGCGTACCTCGACGCCTTCCTCGACGCGCGGGTCAGGGAGATGCGCACCGAGGAGGCACACAGCGACACCACCCGCGTCGACACCGCCCAGCGCCTCTTCCTGCGTCGCAGCAACCTCGACCTGGCCGGCCCGCTGACCTGGAAGGTCTACGGCGACCAGTACCGGATCAGCGGGCCGTGACCGACCGCGGGGTCAGCTGGCCAGGGTGGCGAACATCCCGGGCTCGTATGACCCACCCGGCGTCCGCACGATGACGCCGAGCCGATTGGCCGCATTGATCATGGCGACCAGATAGACGAGCGCGGTGACCTGGTCGTCGTCGTAGTGCTCGCGCACCGCGGCCCAGGTCGCGTCGGACACGCCGGTGTAGGCGTCGGCGAGCCGGGTGCCCTCCTCGGCCAGGGCCAGCGCGGCCCGCTCGGCCACCGTGAACACGCTCGACTCGCGCCAGGCGGCGACCAGGTTCAACCGCACCGCCGTCTCGCCGGCGGCCGCGGCCTCCTTGCTGTGGAAGTCGACGCAGAAGCCGCATCCGTTGATCTGGCTGGCCCGCAGCATCACCAGGTCCTGGACGGCCTTGGGCAGTGCCGACTGCTCGATCGCCAGGCTGACGTTGTAGAACCGCTTACCGATCTTGGCGCCGAGCTCGTTGGCGGCCAGGTTGAAACGGGGTTCCATGATCTCGTCCTCCGTTGTGCGGTGGTGTGACGGACATGGAGATGCCGGTGGCCCTGTTCCCGTGACAGTGACGCGGGACACCGTCACAGGACGGCGCGGACGAGCGTCTGGTGGGTGGCACAGTCGGGAGCAAGGGAAGAGGTGCCGACCGGATGGATGCTGCTACCGAGGCGTTCGTGGCCCACCGCAGGCTGCTTTACACCGTCGCGTACGAGATGCTGGGGTCGGCGGCCGACGCGGAGGACGTCCTGCAGGAGACCTGGCTCCGATGGGTGGGCGTCGATCTGGAGGCGGTGCGCGACCAGCGGGCGTACCTGGTGCGCATCACCACGCGGCAGGCGCTGAGCCGGCTGCGGACGCTGCGTCGCCGCAAGGAGTCGTACGTCGGTCCCTGGTTGCCCGAGCCGCTGCTGACCACGCCCGATGTCGCCGACGACGTCGAGCTGGCCGACAGCGTCTCGATGGCGATGCTTCTGGTGCTGGAGACGCTCACGCCGACCGAGCGCGCGGTCTTCGTCCTTCGCGAGGTGTTCGACCTGGAGTACGACGAGATCGCCGAGGCCGTCGGCAAGACCGCGGCCGCCGTACGCCAGACCGCTCACCGGGCCCGGGCGCATGTCGCGGCCCGCCGGCCGCGCGAGGTCGTCTCGACGGCCGACGCCCGCGGTGCGATCGAGGCGTTCCGGCGGGCGATCGAGACCGGGGACCTGCAACGCCTGCTTGACATCCTCGCCCCCGATGTCGTGCTGCTCACCGACGGCGGCGGCGTGGTGCAGGCCGCCCAGGTGCCCATCGCCGGCGCCGGCGCCGTGGCCGAGGTGCTCAGCCGGCTCGCCACCGCGTCGCTCCGGCCGGCGCACGTCAACGGCCACCCGGCACTGATCACCTGGATCGACGGCCGGATCGACAACGTCATCGCGGCCCGCGTCGAGGACGGCCTGATCACCGGCCTGTACGCGGTCCGCAATCCGGAGAAGCTGTCGTACCTCCGGCGCGAGACCGGCCTCGACCGGGGTGTGGTCAGACCCAGTTGAGGGTGCGCTCGACCGCCTTGTTCCACTGGCCGTACTCCCGCTCGACTTCCTCGTTCGCAAGGAGAGGCTGCCAGGTCGCGTCGCGCTGCCAGTTGGCTCGCAGCGCGTCGGTGTCGGGCCAGAAGCCGACGGCCAGGCCCGCCGCGTAGGCCGCGCCCAGGCACGTCGTCTCGGCCACGGTGGGCCGCACCACCGGCACCCGCAGCACGTCGGCCAGGAACTGCATGAGCAGCCCGTTGCGGGTCATGCCACCGTCGACGCGCAGCTCGGCCAGCGGGGTGTCGCCGTCGGCCAGCATCGCGTCGACCACCTCGCGGGTCTGCCAGCCGGTCGCCTCCAGCGCCGCCCGGGCGATGTGGCCCTTGGTGACGTAGCCGGTGAGGCCGACCAGGGCGCCGCGCGCGTCGGAGCGCCAGTGCGGCGCGAACAGTCCGGAGAACGCCGGCACCAGGTAACAGCCGCCGTTGTCGGGCACGGTCCGAGCCAGTTCCTCCACCTCGGCGGCCGAGCTGATCAGGCCGATGTTGTCGCGCAGCCACTGGATCAGCGAGCCGGTCACCGCGATCGAGCCCTCGAGCGCGTAGACGGCGGGCCGGTCGCCGATCCGGTACCCGACCGTGGTGAGCAGGCCGTGCTGGGAGGTGACCGGGGAGGTGCCGGTGTTCAGCAGCAGAAAGCTGCCGGTGCCGTACGTGCACTTGCCCTCGCCCGGCGCGAAGCAGGTCTGCCCGAACAGCGCCGCCTGCTGGTCGCCGAGCGCCGAGGCGAGCGGCACCCCGGCCAGCGGACCCTCGTTCACCTCGCCGTAGACCTCGGCCGAGGAGCGGATCTCGGGCAGCATCGCGCGCGGAATGTCCACGGCGGCCAGGATCTCGGGGTCCCAGTCCAGGGTCTCGAGGTTCATCAGCAGCGTGCGGCTGGCGTTGGTGACGTCGGTGAGGTGGCGGCCGGTCAGCTTCCAGATCAGCCAGCTGTCCATCGTGCCGAACAGCAACTCGCCGCGCTTCGCGCGCTCATGGAAACCGTTCTCCAGCAGCCAGGCGAGCTTGGATCCGGCGAAGTAGGGCGCGAGCGGCAACCCCGTACGCTGCCGGAAAGCCTTTTCGCCGAAGGCCTGGTCGAAGCGCCGCAGCTGAGCATCGGTGCGCGTGTCCTGCCAGACGATCGCGTTCGCCACCGGCTCGCCGGTCGCCCGGTCCCACACCAGCGTCGTCTCCCGCTGGTTGGTGATGCCGACGGCGGCGATCTCGAGCGAGCCGACCGCCTCGGACACCACCTGCCGCACGGCCTCCCAGATCTCCCGAGCGTCGTGCTCGACCCAGCCGGGGCGGGGGAAGATCTGGCGGTGTTCCCGCTGCGCCACGGAGACGATGCTCCCGGACGCGTCGAAAACGATGCAGCGCGACGAGGTGGTGCCCTGATCGATGGCGGCGACATAGCTCACGAACGAAGACGGTAATCCATCACGCCCGGGTCCCACTTCGACGAGTCGATCGCGCTGCCGGTCTTTACACCTTTGCGAAGAGGTTGGGCAGCTTGGTCGGCTCCCAGCCGGGCAGCGAGGTGTGCGCCTCGAGCACTCGGTAGGTCACACCCTGGAACTTCACAAGATCACCGACCGCGTACGCCGTGAAGGGCGTCCAGGCGGCGACGGTGGGCGCAGGCGGCGGGGGCGAGAGCGAGGATGACGGCGAAGGCGAAGTCGAAGGCGAGGGCGACGTCGATTCCGAGGCCGAGGACGAGGGCGAAGGCGACGCCGACGAGTTCGTGAACACCTGGACGAAGTCGACCACCATCGGCGACGCCGAGCGCCCGTCGGTGGCCAGGTTCAGCACCAGCGTCAGCGGGCCGCCCTGCTCCGCCCGCACGAGCCGCAGACTCGGCCGCCCGTCGACCGACCAGACCACCGTCTCGGGGGACCAGTCGATCGCGTACGTGTGGAAATTGCGCCCGGACGTCGGGTCGATGCCGCCGTCGATGGTCTCCAGCGTGCCCTGCGGAACCCGCCCGTTCTCGTCCAGCACCGCGAACGCCCGCCACACGCCGTTCTCCCGGCGCACCTTGATTCGCGCCTCGGCGTGCCCGTACGCGTCGGTGAAGCTCTGCGTGCTGCGCATCAGCCGGTCGACCTGGAGCTCGCCGTCCTCGACCTGCGCCCCACCGTTGGCGGGGGAACCGTCGTCCCGCAGCAGTGCCCATTTCGAGAGATCGAGGTCGTCGCCGGCGAAGTTGTCCTCGAAGATGCTGTGTCCGAACCGCGCGGCGGCGTCGCTCTGGTGCACCTCCGCCGAGGCCACATCGCCGCGCCCGGGGAGCCAGATCGCCACCGCCAGTCCCGCGGTGGCTACTGCGAGTGCGGCCGCGGCGCGCGGGCGGATCCACCACGACGACGTGCCGGTCCGATGACGTGCCTCGTGCACCACGACCCCCTCCAATAACAGCAGGCACGACTTTTTCGAGGTGTCGCTCGGCAAGCAAGATCGGACGAGCGGATTTAAGAGTCGCTTAAGGAAACTCGACTGGACACCCGGACGGTCGTTCCACCGTTCCCGGTCTCGAGCCGGAACGTGTCGGTCAGTTCCTCGGCGAGCCACAGGCCCCAGCCGCCCGGCTGATCGGTGGCCGGCCGTATCGTCGGCCGCGGTCCGGACAGCCCGGCACCCGAGTCGCTCACCTCGCACACCACGTCGCCGTCCTGCCGCCACAGCGCCACCCGGCCCAGGCCGCCGCCGTGCCGCACCGCGTTCGTCAGCAGCTCGTTGACCGCCACCACGAAGTCGTCGAGCCGGTCGCCGGCCAGTCCACCCTCGCGCGCGCGGGACGCGACGGCGTGCCGCAGCGCGGTGATCGAGCTGTGGTCGAACGTCTCGGTGAGCAGAACCTCGGTGCCTATGACTTCGACGGTAGGCGACGTCTGATCTTCCCGCAGGGCGGGGCCCGGCGCGTCGGTGAGATGTGGGATGGTCGGCGCATGCCCCAGGAGCGGGACACGCGGTTCCAGGCGCCGCTGTGGCGGGCGATCGCGGTGTACCGGATCGCCGCGCTGACGTACGCCACGATCCTGGTGGTCCGCAACGTCGGGCACTACGCGGAGCCGGTTCTCGCCTGGCCGGTGCTGGCGATCATGGCCGGCTGGACGGTCTTCACCACGTACGCGTACCCGAATCCCGCCCGCCGCCGCGTCCCGCTGCTCGTCGCCGACCTGCTGATCACCGCGGCGGCCCTGGCCGCCAGCGTGCCGATCGTCGGCCGCGCCGCCCTCGAGGACGGCAAGCCCACGCTCGCCGTCGCCTGGCACGTCGCGCCCGTGCTCGCCTGGGCGGTCGCCGGCGGCCGGCGGGCCGGCATCGCGGCCGCGCTCGCCATGGGCGCCACCGACCTCGCCGTCCGCGCGCACTACGACCAGGCGGCGTTCACGGGCTCGGTCCTGATGCTGCTGGCCGCGATCGCGGTCGGCTATCTGGTGCGGCTGGCCGAGGTGTCCCAGGAACGGCTGCAGCGCGCGGTCGAGATCGAGGCGGCGACCCGGGAGCGGGAGCGGCTGGCCCGCGACATCCACGACTCGGTGCTCCAGGTGCTGGCCATGGTCCAGCGCCGCGAGGAGGGCGAGTTGGCCCGGCTGGCCGGGGAGACCGAGGCGGCCCTGCGCCACCTGGTCGCCGCGAACGCGGCCGAGGCCGTCGACGATCGTGCCGAGGTCGACCTGATGGCGTTGCTCGGGCCGTACGCGAAAGCGAGCGTGACCCTCTCCGGCCCGGCGCACGCGGTCCGGCTGCCCGGCGCGACCGCGCGGGAGTTGACGGCGGCCGTCGCGGCCGCCCTCGACAACGTCGATCGGCATTGCCCGCCCGGCACCAAGGCCTTCGTGCTCGTCGAGGACGCGCCGGACGGGGTGGTGGTCACCGTGCGCGACGAGGGTCCCGGCATCGCCCCCGACCGCCTGGCCCAGGCCGAGGCGCAGGGACGGCTCGGCGTCGCCCAGTCGATCCGCGGCCGCGTCGCCGACCTCGGCGGCGGCACGACGATCGTCTCGGCGCCGGGGGAGGGCACCGAGGTGGAGATTAGGCTGGCCACATGATCCGGGTGATGGTGGTCGACGACCACCCGATGTGGCGCGAGGCCGTCGGCCGCGACCTGGCGGCGGCGGGCTACGAGGTGGTCGCCACCACCGGCGAGGGCCGCCAGGCCGTACGCATCGCGGCCGCCGCGCGCCCCGACGTCGTCGTCCTCGACCTGCAGCTGCCTGACGTGTCCGGGGTCGAGGTGATCAACGGCCTGCGCGCCGCCCTGCCCGAGGTGCGCATCCTCATGCTCTCGGCCAGCGGCGAGCAGCAGGACGTGCTCGACGCGGTGAAGGCCGGCGCGGCCGGCTACCTGCTCAAATCGGCCGGCCCGGCCGAGTTCCTGGACGCGGTGAGCCGCACCGCGGCCGGCGACACGGTCTTCACGCCCGGGCTGGCCGGGCTCGTGCTCGGCGAGTTCCGCCGGCTCGCGGTCGAGCCGGCCGGCTCCGACCCGGGCGCACCGAGACTTACCGAGCGTGAGACCGAGGTGCTGCGCCTGGTGGCGAAGGGCCTGTCCTATCGGCAGATCGCCGAGCGGCTCGTGCTGAGCCACCGCACGGTGCAGAACCACGTCCAGAACACGCTCGGCAAGCTTCAGCTGCACAACCGGGTCGAGCTCACCCGGTACGCCATCGAGCAGGGCCTGGACTGAGAGCTCAGTCGTAATCCGGGGCGTTGGTCTCGTGAATGGCCAGCTCCTCGGCGCTCGCGCCGCCACCGGCCGCGCCCGCGTCGTAGGCCACGCTGTCGGTCTCGTCGTCGAAGCCATACCCCTCGTCGGGCGCCACGAGACGGCCCACCGGCTCCGGGTCGTCGTAGTCCAGCTGCCCGTCGTCGTACAGGGAGATCTGCGATTTCGGGTCGGAGGTCGGGCTCGCGCCCCACACGTCGGCGTCGAAGTCGCGCTGCTCGGAGCTGTCGACGGTCTCGTCGATCGGGTCGCGCCGCTGCGGAATCGGGTCCTCGGCGCCGTAGTCGGGGCTCTCCTGCCGGAGGCGGGCGTCGAGGGACTCGCCCTGCCGTGCCTCCTCGGCCGTGTCGCCGAAGCGGTTGGAGCCCCCGGGCCCGGTGCCGGCCAGCGCGGCCGGGTCGGCGCCGTCCGCCCAGCGGGTGCTCTCCACCGAGTCGTAGGCGTTGGAATCGTCGTCCGCGGTGCCCGGCAGCCCGGACGACTCCGGGTCGGAAACCTCAGACGGATAGTCGTTGTCTCGCATGGGTCGCAATCTACTCGCGCGGCTGCGCGAGCAGCGCCCACACGACCTTGCCATCGGCGAGCGCCAGGCTGCCCCACCGCTCGGCGACGGAGTCGATCAGCAGCATTCCCCGCCCTCCGTCGGCCGTGGACGACACCTGTCCGCCGCCATAGGCCGGACCGGTCACCGACTGATCACGTACCGCAATGCTGAGGATGTCACCCCTGGTGGCGATCAACACGATCATCGCCGTCCCCGCGTGCGCCACCACGTTGTTGACCATCTCGGTGACGACGATGCGGGCGCCCTCGGCGAGCGCCGGTCTGCCCCATCGCACGCAGGCCTGGGAGATCGCCTCCCGACACCGCCGCGCGGCGCTCACCTCGGGTTTGAGATCCAGCCGGATCCGATTCCCGCTCCGGGGCGCCCCCAGCTCGGCAAACGCCGCCGCACTGTCCGGCCGAAACACCCATCCCGACCCTCGCCAGGCGTCTTCCCCACGCTCGTCGCACAGCGTCAGACGCGCGCCCGGCCAGTCTCCGGTCGCGCGGGAGACCTGGCGCAGCACCCCCACCGCGGCCGCCGGCTCCCGCAGTTCCACCCCCGCGACGTCCACCACGATCGCCTCGGGCTGCTCCGCGAGCACATCGAGCAGCAGGTCGCGTACGCCGTCCGCGCCGGCCGCGTCGATCACCCCACTCAGCCGGACCAGCGGATACGGCCGTGCGTGGTCCACCAGGTGTCGCACGTCGCTCGACATGATCGCTCCATTGTGCATAACGCGTCCCCTCTTCGCATTTCCACAACCGGGACCGTTATTCGCCACATAACCGCGCAATACCCGCTCTCGACCCCCTCACACCCGCGCCGCTCACTCTGCGTGTTTCGCGGCGTTCATCGTCGTGGCGTTCCGGTCGGCGGTGGCGGCGGGCGAGGATCGACTGGTGAATCTTGACGAGCAGCGGGCGTTCATCCTCTCCGGGCAGATGTACAACGACCTCACGCCGGAGCTCATCGAAGCCCGTCAGCGAGCGGTGCTGCTGACCAGCGAATACAACGACACCTTCGGCCGGCCCCAGGACGAGCGCGAGGCCGTGCTCCGCCGCCTGCTGGGTGCGGTGGGTCGCGGCTGCCACTTCGAGCCGACGTTTCGGTGCGAGTTCGGCTACAACGTCCGCGTCGGCGACAACTTCTACGCCAACTTCGACTGCGTCCTGCTCGACGGCGGCGGCATCACGATCGGGGACCACGTGCTCTTCGGGCCGCGCGTGGGCATCTACACGTCGAACCACGCGGTCGACCCCGGCGAGCGGGCGGCCGGGGCCTGCTACGCGAAGCCGGTCACCATCGGCGATCACGTCTGGCTGGGCGGCGGCGTGACCATCAACCAGGGCATAACCATCGGCGACAACACCATCGTCGGCTCGGGCAGCGTGGTGACCCGCTCCCTGCCCGCCAACGTCATCGCCGCCGGCGTGCCCGCCCGAGTCCAGCGCGAAATAACTCACGCCGACAAGACGGGCTTCCGCCCATAGCGCCAGGCCGTCCCGGAACTCGCGCCCGAAGCTCAGCGCGCCTGGCTCAGCGCCCGGAGGGCCGGCCTGCCCGTCAGCGCGCCGCGGGCATCAGCGCGCCTGGGCTCAGCGTCCGGAGGGCCGGCCTGCCCGTCAGCGCGCCCGCGGGGATCAGCGCGTCCGGAGGTCAGCCGGCCGTCAGTGCGCCCCGGGGATCAGCGCGTCCTGAGGTCAGCGGCCGGTTGTGGCCGCTCGTAGACCGGCCGCCGGATCGGTTCGTCGCGTGGGGGTCGTGGCGTGGTGGTGCTGCGGCTCGGCGTAGCGGGTCAGGCCGATCACCGCCGCCAGCGTGGCCACGAAACCGATCACCGCCAGCCAGGATCGGCCCTCCTGGATCCGGTCTCCTAGCAGCAGCAGGCCGACGATCGCCGCGGGCACTGCCCCGGCCGCGTCCATGGCGGCGACCGCGGCCGTGGTGGAGCCCCGTTGCATGGCCAGGCCCAACAGCAGCTGCCCTACGAGCGAGTGGATCACCAGGAGATAGAGCAGCGGATTGGTGAAGAAGCCGCTGACCGAGTGCTCGTTGGCCAGGGGCCGGGCCGCGATGGCCGCGGCCGAGAAGTCGATGCCCGCGAGGGAGCCCAGCACGACCGAGCCGAGTGCGCCGTGGAGGCGTACCGCGAAAAATCCTGACACCGCGATCACCAGGACCGACACGGCGAGCAGAACCACGACGGCAGTTCCCAGCCGGCGTGAATGCGCCGGCTGCGCCGCCAGCACCAGCGCCGTGATGCCGCCCAGCAGCAACGCCAGCAGCACGACCTCGGCCGCGGGCAGACTCCACTTGAGGATCACCACCCCGAGGATGGCGGTCACTCCCAGCCCGGCCGCGACGCTCGCCTGCACGAGGAACAGCGGCAGGTCTCGCCGGGCGAGAAACGCCAGCACGAAGCCGAGCACCTGACACCCGATGCCGAGCAGGTAGGTGCGCTGCCCGGCGAGCCGCACGAGCAGTCCGGGATCAAAGGTGTGGTGCACGGTCGTGCGCGCCGCAGCCGCCGATTGCAGCAGGTTCGCGACCCCGTACGCCACGATCATGGCGGCGAGGAAGAACCAGCCCGGAGTCACCACCTGACGCACGATAGACCAGGTTTGCCGCTTCGCTCAGCGCTTCGGGCTGGTCAGCGCGGTCAGGATCGTCTCGTGCAGGAGCCCGTTGGTGGCGATGGCGGCCGTCTTGTCACCGGGTGGGCGGCCCGTCTGGTCGGTGATCGTCCCGCCGGCCTCGGTGACGATCGGGATGAGCGCCGCCACGTCCCACAGCGACAGCTCCGGCTCGACCATGATGTCGAGCGCGCCCTCGGCCAACAGCATGTAACCGTAAAAATCCCCATAAGCCCGGCTGCGCCAGGCGCTCAGGCTCAGGTCGACGATCGCCTCGAGCCGCCCGACCGACGCCCACCCGTCGAGGCTCGCGAAGCAGAAGCTGGCGTCCGAGAGCCGCCCCACCCCGGACACGCCGATCCGCGTGGCCGCATGCTGGTGCTTGCCCGCGAAGGCCCCATGCCCGCGGGCGGCCCACCACCGCCGCCCCAACGCCGGCGCCGACACCAGTCCCGCGACGGGAACCTCACCCTCGAGCAGCGCGATCAGCGTTCCCCAGATCGGCACCCCGCGCACAAAGTTCTTGGTCCCGTCGATCGGATCGATCACCCACCGCCGGCTCCCCGGCCCCGCCGCCGCCTCGGTGTGCCCGAACTCTTCCCCCAACACCCCGTCCCGAGGCCGAGCGCGAGCCAACGTGGCCCGAATAGCCTGCTCAACGGCGGTGTCGGCATCAGAGACGGGGGTCAGATCCGGCTTCGACTCCACCCGCAGATCGAGCGCCCGAAACCGCCCCATCGAGATCGAATCCGCCGTGTCGGCAAGTAAATGAGCCAGCGCAAGATCGTCGGCATATCCAGCCATGCGACGCACGCTAGCCGATCGAAGCCCCCGACGACCCGCCCGGCCCACTCCAAGAGACGCCGCCGCCCGCTCGCGCCGGGGTGGGGCGCCGAGCGGATCTCGCCCTCCGACCGCAACCGGCCAAACTTCGCGCAACCGTGCAGCGCCCCGGCCATGGCCGCCCTGCCCAGCCACTCACGACGCCGGGCGGGCCGCGCTCCGCGCAACCGAGCACGGGCCACGGCAACCCAGCGCGACCACCCAGCGCCGTGACGGGCCGCGCCGCGCCGTGACCAGGCGCGACCCGGGCGATGGCCTGCCCGGCCATTTACGGCGCCGGGCGGGCGGCGCCGCGCCGTGACCAGGCGCGACCCGGGCGATGGCCTGCCCGGCCATTTACGGCGCCGGGCGGGCCGCGCCGCGCCGCGACCAGGCGCGACCCGGGCCATGGCCGTCCCAGCTCAGCCCGCGATGGCGGGGGCGGCGGCAGTCGGAGTTGATATGCAGCCGCGGGTGAGGGCGCGCGCCAAGCAGGCAGCAATTGGGCGGCCGTCAGGCGGGGAGTTCGGGTTCGGGGTGGTCTCGGGAGTCCAGCTCGCCGGCCCGGGAGGCCAGCAACCGGCGGTAGGAGGCCAGCCGGCGGGGGTCGGCCTTGCCCGCGGCCACCCAGGCGTCGAGGCGGCACTCGAGGTCGTTGCCGGTGTGGCCGCAGTTGGGCTGGTCTTCCAGGGTGCCCTCGACCAGGTCGGGGAAGCCGTGCAGCAGGCTTTCCGCGCTCACGTGGGCGAGGCCGAAGCTCCGGATGCCGGGCGTGTCGATGATCCAGCCGGGGTCTTTGCGGGAGCGGCCGACCGGCGGCAGGCGGAGGGCGACGGCGCTGGTGGAGGTGTGGCGGCCCTTGCCGATGGCGCTGACCGAGCCGACGGCGCGCAGCGCGTCCGGTACCAGGCGGTTGACCAGCGTGGACTTGCCGACGCCGGAGTGCCCGACCATGACCGAGATCTGGCTGGCCAGGCGTTTTCGCAGGTCGGCCAGGTCGCTGTCGGGCTGGACCAGAACGTATGGCAGATCCAGTTCGGCGTAGTAGTCGAGGACGGCGGACGGACCAGCCAGGTCGGCCTTGGTCAGGCAGAGCAGGGGCTCGATGTCGGCGTCGTACGCGGCGACCAGGCAGCGGTCGATGAAGCCGGTGCGCGGGGGCGGGTCGGCCAGGGCGCTGACGATGACCAGCTGGTCGGCGTTGGCGACCACGACGCGCTCGAGCCGGCCCTCGGGAGTGGTGTCATCGTCGTCCGCGGTGCGGCGCAGCACCGACGTGCGGTCGGCGATGCGGACGATGCGGGCCAGCGCACCCGGTGCGCCCGAAACGTCGCCGACCAGCGCGATCCGGTCGCCGACCACCACCGACTTGCGGCCCAGCTCTCGGGCGCGCATCGCGGTGATGATCGGGCTGTCGACATCACCGTCCTCGCGCACGCAGCCGTACCGGCCCCGGTCCACGGCGATGACCAGCGCGTCGACGGCGTCGTCGTGCTTGGGCCGGGTGCGGGTGCGCGGGCGCGACGACCGGGCCGGCCGGATCCGGACGTCGTCCTCGTCGTACTCCCGTTTGCGTCCTGGCAGATCTAGCTCCTCGCCACGAGTCCCGCCCAGAGTTCGGGGAACTCGGGCAACGTCTTCGACGTACACGCTACGTCGGTGAGGGAGATGCCCGGGACGGCGAGTCCGATAACCGCGGCGGCGTGCGCCATCCGGTGATCCGCGTACGTCTCGAAGGACGCGGCGTGCAGCGGTCGAGGCTCGACGCGCAGACCGTCCCGGAACTCGGTGACCGCCGCACCGACCTTGCCGAGCTCGGTCGCGAGCGCCGCGATGCGGTCGGTCTCGTGCCCGCGGATGTGCTCCACCCCGCGCAGCTCGCTCGGCCCGTCGGCGAGCGCGGCCAGCGCGGCGATCACCGGGGTCAGCTCGCTGAGCTCGGACAGGCTGGCGGTGATGCCGTGCAGCTCGCCGGTGCCGCGCACGGTGAGGCCCGACTCGTCGAGGGTCACGGCCGCGCCGAGCCCGCGCAGCAGCTCGATCACCTGGCCGACCGGCTGCCAGCTCTCGGCTGGCCCGCCAAGACCCGGACTGCGGCCAGAGGGCCACCCGGCCAGCGTGACCGACCCGCCGGTGACCATGGCGGCGGCGAAGAACGGCGCCGCGCCGGAGAGGTCGGGCTCGATCACCCAGGTGCGCCCACGCAGTGCGCCGGGCTCGACCGTCCACACGTCGGGCACGCTCTCGTCGACCACGGCCCCGGCGGCCCGCAGCATGTGGGTGGTCATGCGCAGATGCGGCGCGGAGGGCACCGGCGGACCCTCGTGCCGTAGCACCAGGCCCTTGCCGAAGCGCGGCGCGGACAGCAGCAGCCCGGAGACGAACTGGCTGGACGCCGACGCGTCGATCACCACCTCACCGCCTTCGACCAGCCCGGACCCGCGCACGGTCAGCGGCAGCCCGCCGGTGGGCGAGGAGTCGATCACCACGCCGAGCGAGCGCAGCGCCTCGACGATCGGGCCCATCGGCCGCTTGCGGGCATGTGGGTCGCCGTCGAACTCGACCGTGCCGTCGGCCAGCGCGGCGACCGGGGGCAGGAACCGCATGATCGTGCCGGCGAGACCCACGTCGACCCGGGCCGGCCCCCGCAGCGGGCCCGGCTCGACCTGCCAGCGCTCCTCGCCGGCCGTGTCGACGGCGACGCCGATCGCGCGCAGGCCGGCCGACATCAGCTCGGTATCTCGGGCGCGCAGCGGCCGCTCGATCACGGACGGGCCGTCGGCCAGCGCGGAGAGAATCAGCGCGCGGGCCGTCATCGACTTGGAGCCGGGCAGGCGCACGGTCGCCGTGACCGGGCCGGTTGCGGTGGGTGCGGCCCAGGGGCTGAGTCGAGGTGGGTTGGGTTCAGCAGTCACGGTGGCCATTGTGCCGCCGGGCTACGACATTTCCGCGGAGCATTCCCGCCCCCCGGGATCGTGGCGAGAGGCGTACCTTACAGGCCATGTGCGGGCGGTACGCGACGACGCGGAGCGAGGCCGACCTCAGCGATCTCTTCGAGGCGGTCGACGTCACCGAGGGCCTGGGGCCGAGCTGGAACGTCGCGCCCACCGACCCGGTTCCGGTCGTCCGGGTCTCGGCGAGCCACGGCGCCCGCGTGCTCGACACGGCCCGCTGGGGCCTCGTGCCGCCCTGGGCGACCGACCCGCGCGGCGGGGCAAAGATGATCAATGCGCGATCCGAGACGGTGGCCACCTCCCCGGCCTTCGCACCGTCGTTCGCGCGTCGTCGCTGCCTCGTCCCGGCCGACGGCTGGTTCGAGTGGGTCCGCGCGGGCAAGCAGCGCCAGGCCTTCTACATGACACCGGCGAGCGGTGAGCCGCTCGCCTTCGCCGGCATCTGGTCGCCCTGGGGGCCCGAGGCGCTGCTCACCTGCAGCGTGCTGACGACCGCCGCGCTCGGCGGCCTGGCCCGGGTGCACGACCGCATGCCGCTGATCCTGCCCCGCGAGCGCTGGTCCGGCTGGCTGGCCGGCGGCGGCGACCCGGCCGAGTTGTTACAGCCGATGACCGCCGACGAACTGGCTGCGATCGAGGTCCGCCCGGTGGGCCCCGCGGTCGGCAACGTGCGCAACAACGGACCCCACCTGCTGGAGCCGCCCGTGGAGGCAAAGCTTTTCTGAACGGAACATGATCAACAGGGGCTCTTGTCGGCAAATGTTCGCATTTTCAAGTGCGAACTTTGTTTCGAGATAGATAAGGCCCTTGTTCTGATCTCCTACCGTGCGATACAAACCAGCGCCGGAGTGGTGCCGGTTCGCACGGTGCGGACGGGCCACCACGCGCAACACCGGTCCCACGGGGGAGGTGGGCTGATGACACGGGCTCGTATGCCGCGTCCGCACGAGGTAGCCATCGCACGACGCGACCCACGACTGCTCTCAGCAATCCAGGAACGACGCTCCGACGAGGCCTGGCGCACACGTGGCGCCTGCCGCAGCGTGGACCCGGAAACGTTCTTCCCGGCTCCGAACGAGCCGTCGGAAGGCGCGGTCATGCTCTGCGGAACGTGCCCGGTGCAGGGTCCCTGCCTGGCCTGGGCCTTGCAGGTCGGCGACTGTCACGGGGTCTGGGGCGGCACCACGCCGCGTGAGCGTCGCGCCATGCTCGTCGCCTGGCGCGAGCGGGTCAAACCAGATGGCGATCCCGTCGACGACGGGCCGGACGAAGAGGATCGACGTTTGCTCACGCTGATCCCCTTGTCCCGCTGATTTTCCGGTACGCCGTGAGAAGCGGCCCGTCTCGGCCGAAGGAGTTCGACGGCGGGTCGCTGGATCGTGCCCAAGAACTGCTTGTATAGGGCGGTGACCAGCACCGAGATCCAGACGCCGCGCGGGCCGGCCGGAATTCGCATCGTCGAGCCGGAGGGGCCGCCGGTCAGCGTGCTCTTTCTCGGCCACGGCGCCGGCGGGGGCGTCGACGCGCCCGACCTGGCTGCGGTGCGCGACGCCGCGACCGCCGCCGGAGTACGCGTCGTCCTCGTCACCCAGCCGTACCGGATGGCCGGGCGGCGGGCGCCGGCCCCGGCCGGGCAACTGGACGAAGCGTGGATCGCGGTGATCGAGCAGTACGGCGTACGGGAAATGCCTCTGATCTTCGGCGGGCGGTCGAGCGGAGCGAGAGTCGCCTGCCGGACCGCGACCACCCTCGGCGCCGCGGGGGTTCTCGCCCTGGCGTTTCCGCTGCATCCGCCCGGTAAGCCGGACCGCAGCCGAGCCGGCGAACTGCCCGTCGACCTGCCGACGCTCGTGCTCAACGGCGACCGCGACCCGTTCGGCGTGCCGGAGCCGGTGGGACAGGTCGAGGTGATCGTGCGACCGGGCGCCACCCACGACCTCCGGAAGGACGTGAAGACCACCGCCGCGCTCGCCGTCGACTGGCTCCGCCGCCACGACTGGGCGCGATGAGAAGAGATGAGGGAATGCAACTTGCGCCTCGGCGGTTATAGACCCCGCGAGCTTGTACGTCGAAAGGGGTTTCCAGAGGTGCGAGCCGGAATCGAGTACGTGGCACGCGGCAGTGACGAGGTTGCCCGGGTGAGTAACCTTTTGTCCGCCCCGGAGTGGCCCGCCGCGGAGTCTTCGCCCTCCATCCCATCGGTGAGTGTCAGCACACCCGCTGTTTTCGAAGCGTCAAGTGGGGCACTACCCGTATCCTCGGCGAGGCGGTCGAGGGGAGAACAGAGGGTGGCCCAGACAGAGCGGACGGATGAGCGCCGGGCGCGCTTCGAGCGCGACGCGCTGCCGTTCGTGGATCAGCTGTACGCGGCGGGTCTGCGGATGACGCGCAATCCGGCCGACGCCGAGGACCTGGTGCAGGAGACGTTCTTGAAGGCGTACTCCGCGTTCCACCAGTTCGAGGAGGGCACCAACCTCAAGGCGTGGCTGTACCGGATCCTGACCAACACGTACATCAACTCTTATCGGCGTAAGCAGCGCCAGCCCGTGCAGGCGCCGACCGAGGAGATCACCGACTGGCAGCTCGCGTCGTCCGAGTCGCACACGTCGGTCGGACTGCGCTCGGCCGAGACCGAGGCGCTCGACCGCCTGCCGGACAGCGACATCAAGGACGCCCTCCAGGCGCTGCCGGAGGATTTCCGCCTGGCCGTCTACCTCGCCGATGTCGAGGGTTTCTCGTACAAGGAGATCGCCGACATCATGGGTACTCCCATCGGCACCGTCATGTCCCGGTTGCACCGCGGTCGGCGCAACCTGCGCAAGCTGCTCGAGCAGTACGCCGTAGACCGGGGCATCACCCGGACCGCTTCGGAACCGCAGGAGGCGTGACTCGAGATGAGCGGCGTGAACGGCGAGGAGCACGAAGCCGGCTGCAGTGAGGTATTGGAGGAGGTCTACCTCTACCTCGATCTGGAGTGCAGCGAGGATCGGCGCGCGCTGATCCAGAAGCACCTGGACGAATGCAGCGGCTGCCTGAGCGAGTACGGCATCGAGCACGAGGTGAAGGCGCTGGTCGCCCGCTGCTGCGGCAGCGAGACCGCGCCGAAGGAGCTGCGCGAGCGCCTGCGCATCAAGCTCGACCAGCTCGAGGTCCAGGTCGAGACCCGGGAGTACCTCCCGTAGCCCTCGTATGGCGAAGCCCCCGTAGCCCATGGCTCCGGGGGCTTTCGCATATCTGGCTCAGCTGTTGGGGCGCTTGCCGTGGTTGGCGGAGCTCTTCTTACGGGCCTTCTTCTTGCGCGACTTCTTCGCCATGGTTCGACTCCTGTTCGTTGCACGTTTCCCGCGGCCGATCGTAGTCGGCTGGTCCCGCCGCGCCGGACGCACCCGGGACGGATCCATGATTTGATGACGCTGATCGCTGCTCGACGAAGAGGAGTTACCCCGATGGCCGACGAGATCCGCGCCGAGATGGTGGCCAACGTGTGGAAGGTCGTGGCCGAGGTCGGCGCCCCGGTCGCCGAGGGCGACACCCTGGTGATCCTCGAGTCGATGAAGATGGAGATCCCGGTGCTGGCCGAGACCGACGGCACCCTCGCCGAGCTCGCGGTCAACGAGGGCGACGTGGTCCAGGAAGGCGACCTGATCGCCGTGATCGGCTAGCCGAGGCTCAGTCTCGCCGCCAGCGCAGCAGCAGGCGGTTGCGGGCCCGGCCGCGCTGTCGGGGGATGACCGCCGTGCGGATCATGCCGGCCGCCGTGGCCCGGGCCACCGGGCCGAGATCGGGCGTGGCCTGGGCGAGTTCGGCCACCGAGCGGGCACCGGGCCGCCCGGCGACCTCGGTGAGCCGGCCGGCGACGACCTCCGCCACGTCGGCGCGCGCCGACGGGTCGATCCAGGCCGTCACCACCAGTGCGAAGAGCGCGGCCTCGGTGACCCGGTCGAGTCCGCCGTCGAGCAGGTCGAGCAGCAGTCGGCGGCGTTCCGACTCGAGCCAGGGCTCCTCGGCGTCGTGGTGCAGCAGGCCGAGGCAGGCCCAGATCTCGGGGGCGGCCACGTCGGCCGGCGGGTGGGCGAGCAGCGCGAGCAGGTCGTGCGGCGGCACCAGGATCAGCGGGATTGCGGCGTCGTAGGCGGCCGGCGGGTGAGCCCAGGAGAGCGAGGCGACCTGGCGCAACCGGCGGACCGCGTCGGCCGACGGCTCGTTGCCGGCCGGCGCGTGACCCCGGGGCAGCGGCGCCGCCGCGGGCGTGCCGCCGAGCCACGGGATGTCGCGGCAGCAGTCGGCGAGGTCGGTGTGCTCGTGCGACTCGTCGGGGTGGTCGCGGATGAAGTCGGCGAGCCGCACCAGGTGGGTGAGGTCGCCGTCGGCGCGGTGGCGCAGCCGGTGCGCGGTGTGCACGGCGCAGTCGTACTCCGGGTCGCGTTCCAGCGCGCGGTCGACCCAGTTGAGCGCGTCGTCGAGGCGGCCGTGGTCGGCGAGGGTGCCGGCGATGTCCGCGTACACCGAGAGGTCGTCGGGGTCGTGCGCGACGGCGCGGCGCAGCGCGGCCAGGGCCTCGGGCACCCGCCCGGCGCTGCGGTAGGCGTAGCCCAGCCAGATCTCGGCGAGTTTCGACGGGCGGGACCGGGCGCCGCGGGCGGCCCAGTCGACGGCCAGGGCGGTCTCGCCGATGCGCCGGGCCAGCGCGGAGCCGGCGCCGAGCAGCATGGCGTGCTCGGGGTGGGCGGCGACCGCGTGCCGGGCGACGGTCAGGTAGGGCCGCAGCGTGGTGCGGGTGATCTCGGGGGCCGGATCGCCCACCGCGGTGCAGAGCCGCATGAGAACTTGGACGAGCAGGCCGGGCTCGATGCGCACGGCCAGCGCGGGGTCGCCGACCCAGGGAACGCCCGCCCAGTCGGCGCCGGGTGAGCGCCCGCTCGCGGCGGCCAGCAGGGGCAGTCCGTCCTCGGGGAAGCCGGCGGCGGCGAGCAGGTGGGCGCGGGCGGCGAGGCCGCCGGCGGTCACGTGCGGCGCGAGGGGGAACAGGTCGAGGCCGCCACCGGGCTGGGCGGCGAGCCGGCCGAGCAGCTCGTGCGCCTCGGGGAGCGTGGGCGCGTGGCTGAGCGCTCCGGCGAGGTGGTCGGCCGCCTCGTGCGGCTCATCGCGCGCCAAAGCGGATCTTGCCTGCTCAAGAGCGCGGTCGGCGGCGCGGCGAACATCCACGAACGAGAACAGTAGGGGAAGAGACCCCCGGATGTCAGTACCAGTCTTTGCGCATTGGTGCGCGAAACGTTGACTATATAAACTGTTTCTTGCAAGACTGCGCAGCAACTGCGCGAGAAGCGCTCAACAGGGGAGGAACACGTGGTGCAGCGGGGCCAGGGCATGGCGGCGGACATCGCGGAACAACCGGGCGTTTTCGCCCGCCTGCTGGACGGTGAGAACTCCGCCGCGATCGCCGGGATCGCGGCCGAGGTGGCCCGGCGGCGGCCGCGCAGCGTGATGTTCGTCGCCCGCGGCACCTCCGACCACGCGGCGCTGTACGGGGCGTACCTCACCGAGATCCGGCTGGGGCTGCCGGTCGCGAGCGCGTCGCCGAGCGCGATCACCCTCTACGGCGCCCGGCCCGACTTCACCGACACCCTGGTGATCGGCGTCAGCCAGAGCGGCGGCTCGCCCGACCTCACCGGCGTGCTCGAGGCGGCCCGGGAGACCGGCGGCCTGACCCTCGCCGTCACCAACAACCCCGAGTCGCCGCTGGCGCGAGCGGCCGAGCTGTCCATCGACGTCGCCGCCGGGCACGAGCGGGCGGTGGCGGCCACGAAGTCGTACACGGCCGAACTGCTCGCGCTGCTGCTGCTCATCGAGGGAGTCCGGGCCGGCGACGGCCGGCTGCCCGGCGACGAGCGCGCGGCGCTGGACAAGCTGCCCCAGCTCGCCGAGGACGCGCTCGCCGACCCGGCCGCCGACGCGCTGGCCCAGCGCTACCGGTTCGCCTCCCGCATGGTCACGACGGGCCGGGGGTACGCGTACCCGACCGCTCGCGAGGCCGCCCTCAAGCTCATGGAGACCTCGTACCTGCCCGCCCTCGCGTTCTCCGGCGCCGACCTGCTGCACGGCCCGCTCGCGATGACCGACCCGGACGTGCCGGTGCTCGCGGTGGTGGGCGAAGGGCCGGGCGGGCGGTCGATGCGGGACGTCGTCACGCGCCTCGCCGAGCGCCGCGCGGACGTCGTGACCATCGGTTCCGAGGACGTCCCGGGCGCGGCCGGCCGGCTCGCCGTGCCCGCGGTCGCCGACGAGCGGCACAGCGCGCTGCTCGACATCCTGCCGCTGCAGAAGCTGGCGCTTTCCCTGGCGCTGGCCCGCGGCGAGGACCCCGACGCGCCGCGCGGACTCAAGAAGGTAACCACGACCCTGTAGAAAAGAAGCGTGTCCACCCTCCGTGATCTGGCCGAGGAGCACACCGGCCTCGGCCCCGCCGACATCGACCACCTGCACCGGCTGGCCGGCGACTGGCAGCTGCTGTCCGACCTCTCCTTCGCCGATCTGCTGATGTGGGTGCCGGTCAAGGCCGAGCCGGGCCGGCCGCGCGACTTCCTCTGCGTGGCGCAGGTGCGGCCGACCACGGCGCCGACCGCGTACCAGGACGACCAGGTCGGCAAGATCGTCGGCGGGCCCGAGGTGGCGCATCTCGACATCGCCTTCACGCAGGAACGCATCTGGCGCGAGGGCGACCCGGTCTGGTACGGCGACACCCCCGCCCGGCACGAGGCCATCCCGGTGCGGCTGCGCGACCAGACCGACCGGGAGGAGGGCTGGAGCGAGGTCATCGCGGTGATCGGCCGGGACACCAACCTGTCCACCGCGCGCACCCCGAGCCAGCTCGAGCTCAACTACCTGACCACGGCCGACGACCTGGCACAGATGGTCGCCGACGGCACCTTCCCGCCGCCCCGGCACCCGGGCGAGACGACCTCGGCGCCCCGCGTCGGCGACGGCCTCATCCGGCTCGACGCCAGCGGCAAGGTGACCTACGCGAGCCCGAACGCGCAGTCCGCGTACCGGCGCCTGGGTTTCAACGCGCACCTGGTCGGCGAGGAGCTGTCGATGCTGACCAGCCGGCTCGCCGCCGACCCGCTGGAGGGCAACGACACCGCGGAGAAGATCCTGGCCGCGCTGCGCGGCGAGTTCCCGCCCCGGCAGGAGGTCGAGGCCCGCGGCGCGACCGTGCTGACCCGGGCGCTGCCGCTGCTGCCGGCCGGAGTGCCGATCGGCGCGCTGGTGCTGGTCCGCGACGTCACCGAGGTGCGCCGCCGGGACCGCGCCCTGATGACCAAGGACGCCACGATCCGGGAGATCCACCACCGGGTGAAGAACAACCTGCAGACCGTGGCCGCGCTGCTGCGCCTGCAGGCCCGCCGGGTGGACGCGCCCGAGGCCCGGATGGCGCTGCAGGAATCGGTGCGCCGGGTCGCCTCGATCGCGCTCGTGCACGAGACGCTGTCGATGTCGAGCGACGAGGCGGTCGAGTTCGACGGCATCGTCGACCGGGTGGCCAGCGCCGCCACCGAGGTCGCGGCGACCAGCATCGCGGTCAAGATGCGGCGCGAGGGCACGTTCGGGGTGCTGCCGGCCGAGATCGCCACCTCGCTGGTGATGGTGCTCAACGAGCTGCTGATCAATGCGGTCGAGCACGGCTTCCCGGAGCCGGAGGACGACATCGAGCAGGCCGACTCTCAGAAAGAGGCCGGCGAGGTCGTCGTGTCGGCGCACCGCTTCCGCAAGCAGCTGCACGTCACGGTCGCCGACAACGGCCAGGGCCTGCCGCCCGAGTTCAAGGCCGACTCCAGCGGGCGGCTCGGCCTGCAGATCGTGCGGGCGCTGGCCACGGGCGAGCTGCGCGGGACCATCGAGCTGCGCAACCGGGCCGGCGGCGGCACCGAGGCGGTCCTGGTGGTGCCGCTCGGCAAGCGCGGGGAACGCTAGACCGTGGGCGGGCGGACGAAGAGCGCGATCGTGATGCCGCCGACCCGCCAGGTGACCAGCGGGACGTAATAGCGGGTGAGCACGGCGTTCGCCCCGTACCCCAGCTGGTTGGTCGCGCTCGCCCGATAGGGCGGGTTGCTGTTGTCGCCGGCGACCACCCAGATCCGACGGGTGTCACCGATGCATTTCACCTGGTCGTCGCACTCGGTCGCCCAGAGCGACGCGTTCTGCACCTCGTCGGATTGGAGCAGTAGGTCGCGAGGCGCGTGGTCGCGCAGGTAGAACTTCAGCCCGATGTCGACGAACTGCCAGCCTTCCTCCCGCGGCTCGTAGATGATCCCGTCTCCGGGCCGCTGGTTGGTGCTGATCACGGCCGCGGCCGTCCGGTAGTTGACGGGCGAGTGCTGCACCCGGATGTCGTCCTGCGTGGGAAGGCCGATGGCGCCGAGCGCCACCACCGCCACGAGAGCCACGGGCAAGCGAAGCACGGTGAGCGTCGCACCGGCGAGGGCACACAGCAGGGGTATGCAGAACAGCAGGTAGCGGCCCAAGAAAATGGGCGCCACCAATTGGTCGTACGCGTAGAGCAGCCCCACGGGAACCAGAACCGACACCCAGAGCAGCACCGCCGCCGCGGCCCGCTCCCGCCACAGCGCGGCCACCGCCAGCCCGACCACGATCCCGCCGATCAGCGGGGTCGCGAAGATCACGCCGAAGATCTCCGCAAGCGCCTGCGGCTTGGCCGGGTCGAGCCATTGGAGCTGCTCGCCCTGCTGGCCGAATCCGCTGTGGGTCAGCGGCACCACGGCGACCACCCCGGCGCTCGCGGCGAGCACCCACCACAGCATCCGCCACCGGCCGAACCACCAGCCCAGCACGATCACCATCACCAGGTGTCCGCCGAGGATCAGCAGGCTGAGCAGGTGCGACAGGCCCATCAGCGCCACGCACACGCTGTAGAGCACCCAGCGCCACCACTGCGACTTCTCCAGCGCCGAGGCGAGCGCGAGCGTGGCGAGGGTGGCGAAGAGGGTCGCGAACGCGTACCCACGGATCTCCTGTCCGTAGCGGGAGACCACCGGCAGCACCGCGAAGACGAGCCCGGCGAGCAGCCCGGCCTTGTTGCCCCAGAATCGGCGGGCGAGCAGCGCGACCACGGCGGCCGTGGCGGTCACCGCCGCCATCGACGGGATCCGCATGGCCTCGACCGAGTCACCCCGCCAGTCGATCCAGTAGTGCAGGAACAGGTAGTACGGAACCGTGACGCCGTCGATGTGCCGGCCGAGGGCGAAGATCTCCGGCACCGTGCGGGTCGCCGCGCTCCAGCTGGCGAACTCGTCGCGCCAGGGCGGCGCCTGTGCCGCCTGATAGCTCACCGTCAGCCAGGTGACCACGGCCGGCACGATCCAGCAGATCTGGATGCGCACCCAGCCGGGGGCGAGTCTGCGAGAGAGCTTCACGGTCATCACGGGGGTACAGGGTGGCAGGTGCCATCGAGGCCGATGGGACCAGGATGCACTCGATCGTGTTAACACGACGTTGCGCGTGTGCTGCTACGCACACTCCCGGAATCTGGACCGCACTGGCCGAGAATGGCGGGCCGTGAGAGGCTTACCGGCATGACCGCTGCAGTTGACCGCCGCTTCGTGGCTCGTCGCCACGTCGACTACGGCCGTGTCCGCAGCGCGATGTGTCCGGCTTACTGACGCCGCCCGATTTGAGTTCGGGCGCGAGACGCGGCCGGCACTCTCCTGACACAGATGTCACGAGCCTCACAGGTGCCGTGAGCGTCGCAGTGCATGCAAAATCTGCGCCCACGAAACCTGGAGGACCGCCGAGATGGCGCCCAGCAGCACCCAACCTACGCCGACCGCCCGCCCCCGCAAGGCGCGCGGCGAGGGCCAGTGGGCGCTCGGACACCGCGAGCCGCTCAATCCCAATGAGCGCACGAAGAAGGACGACAACCCGCTCCACGTCCGCGATCGCATCGAGAACATCTACGCGCACCGCGGGTTCGCCTCGATCGACCCGGCCGACCTGCGCGGCCGGTTCCGCTGGTGGGGGCTCTACACCCAGCGCAAGGCCGGGATCGACGGCGGCCGCACGGCCGTGCTCGAGCCCGAGGAGCTCGAGGACGAGTACTTCATGCTTCGCGTCCGGATCGACGGCGGGGCCCTCAGCCTGGCTCAGCTTCGCACGATCGCGGACATCTCGCGGGAGTTCGGCCGCGACTCGGCCGACATCACCGACCGGCAGAACATCCAGCTGCACTGGATCCGCATCGAGGACGTGCCGGAGATCTGGCGCCGGCTCGAGGCGGTCGGCCTGCAGACCACCGAGGCCTGCGGCGACTGCCCGCGCGTGGTGCTGGGCAGCCCGGTCGCCGGCATCTCGACCGACGAGGTGCTCGACGCGACGCCGGCGATCGACGAGATCCTGAAGCGCTACATCGGCGACCCGCGGTACTCGAACCTTCCCCGCAAGTTCAAGACGACGATCGGCTGGCTGGTCGACACCCCGTACCAGGCCAACGACGTCTCGTTCGTCGGCGTGGTGCACCCCGAGTACGGCCCCGGCTTCGACCTCTGGGTCGGCGGCGGCCTCTCCACCAACCCGCGCCTGGCCGAGCGGCTCGGCACCTGGGTCCCGCTGGCCGAGATCCCGGACGTCTGGGAGGGCGTCGTCGGCATCTTCCGCGACTACGGCTACCGCCGGCTGCGTCACCGGGCCCGACTGAAGTTCCTGCTCGCCGACTGGGGCACCGCGAAGTTCCGCGAGGTCCTCGAGAAGGAATACCTCGGCCGCGCGCTGATCGACGGCCCGTCGCCCGACCTGCCCGAGAAGCCGATCGACCACATCGGCGTGCACAAGCAGCGCGACGGGCTCAACTACGTCGGTGCGACCCCGGTCGTGGGGCGGTCGTCGGGCACGCAGCTGGCCCAGCTGGCGGACGTGGTCGAGCGGCACGGGTCGGAGCGGGTGCGGCTCACGCCGTACCAGAAGCTCCTGGTCCTTGATGTTGCCGACGACCAGGTGGAGTCGCTGGTCGCCGGACTGCGCGGCATCGGCCTCGAGGCTCGGCCCTCGGCCTGGCGGCGCGGCACGATGGCCTGCACCGGCATCGAGTACTGCAAGCTCGCGATCGTCGAGACCAAGGCGCTCGGCGAGGGGCTGGTGTCGCGGCTGGAGCAGCGGCTGAGCGACTTCGACGTGGACATCTCGGTCCACATCAACGGCTGCCCCAACGCCTGCGCCCGCACCCAGGTCGCCGACATCGGCCTCAAGGGCCAGCTCGTCATGGACGCCAACGGCCGGCAGGTCGAGGGCTTCCAGGTGCACCTCGGCGGCGGCCTCGGCATGGCCAAGGGGGAGACCGCGGGCTTCGGGCGCAAGCTGCGTGGTCTCAAGACCACAGCCGACGAGCTTCCCGGGTACGTGGAGCGCCTCGCCACCAACTACCTCGCCGATCGGTCGTCGGCGGAGGAGTCGTTCGCCAACTGGGTCGTCCGCGCCGACGAGGAGCTCATCAAATGAGCGACGCCCGGTCGACGCCGCTGTACTGCCCCTACTGCGGGGAAGAGGACCTCTACCCCAACGAGGCCTCGCACGGCGCGTGGGAGTGCCACTCCTGCGCTCGAGTTTTCACGGTCAAGTTCAACGGGTTGCTGTCCAAGGGAGCTAACCGATGACCATCCTGGCCGCCACCTCTCTCAACCTCGTGTCGCTCGGCGCGGCGCCGGCCCCGGTCGAGGCCGATCGCCGTACCCCGGCCGAGCTCGAGGCCCTCGCCCGCGAAGCCGCCGTCGCGCTTGAGGGTGCACCCGCCGAGGAGATCGCCAAGTGGGCGACCGACACCTTCGGCGCGCGCTTCTGCGTGACGAGCTCGATGGCCGACGCCGTCGTGGCCCACCTGTTCTCCCGGGTCTCCCCGGGCGTCGACGTGGTCTTCCTCGACACGGGCCTGCACTTCCCCGAGACGCTCAAGGTGCGCGACACCGTGGCCGCCACGATGGACGTCAACGTCCGCTCGATCCGGCCCCGGATGACCGTGGGCCAGCAGGACGGCGAGTTCGGACCGCGGCTGTTCGCCCGCAACCCCGACGAGTGCTGCTTCATGCGCAAGGTCGAGCCGCTCGAGCGCGCCCTGGTCGAGTACGACGCCTGGGCCACCGGGCTGCGCCGCGACGAGTCGCCGACCCGGGCCAACACGCCGGTCGTGGCCTTCGACGCCAAGAAGGGCAAGGTCAAGGTCAACCCGATCGCGGCGTGGACACAGGCCGAGGTCGACCGCTACATCAGCCGGTGGAACGTGCCGGTCAACGAGCTGTTCAAGAAGGGGTACGGCTCGATCGGCTGCTGGCCGTGCACCCGGCGCACCAAGGCCGGCGAGGACCCGCGCGCGGGCCGCTGGGCGATGTTCGAGAAGACCGAATGCGGCCTGCACGTCTGACCGACCGGCTCGCGGTGGTCCTGGTCGCTCACGGCAGCCGGGACCCTCGGGCCGCGGCGGCGACCTCGGCGCTCGCGCAGGCGGTCCGCCGAGCCCGCCCGGCCTGGGACGTGCACGCGACGTACCTGGACCACGCCGGCCCGCGGCCGCTGGACGTGCTGGCGGCTCTGCCCGGCCGCAGTACGGTCGTGGTGCCGTTGCTGCTGACCAAGGCCTACCACGGTCGCGTCGACATCCCGGCGCTGCTCGCCGACGCCGCCGACCTGCCGGTCTCGGTGACGCTCGCTGACGTTCTCGGCCCGGCGGCGTCCTTCCCGGCGCCGCGGTTCCCGTCGCTGCTCATCGACGGACTGGTACGGCGGCTGCCCGCCGAGCGGCTCGACGCGGTGGTGCTCGCGGCGGCCGGCACCCGGAACGCGGCCGCCCGGGCCACGGTCGAGTGGGCCGCCGACGCGCTGAGCGCCCGCCTGAGCCTTCCGTGCACCGTCGCCTATGCCTCGGCTGCCCCGCCGCTCCCCGGCGCCGCCGTCGATCTCCTGAGGGCTTCCGGCGCCCGGCGGGTCGGGGTTGCCGCCTATTTCCTGGCGCCGGGCTACCTGTACGACCTGGCGGCGCGCTCGGCCCGGGAGGCGGGCGCGGTCGCCGTGGCCGAACCGCTGACCGACGCCCCGGAACTGGTTCGTCTGGTGGCCGCGCGGGTCGACGAGGCCACCGGCCGTCTTCGCGCCGCCGCCTGATCGCTCGCCGGCCGCTGCCCCAGTGGTTCCGCCGGCGGCTCCGCCAGTAGCGCAGAGTCACCAGCCGATCAATGCGCCGTGTCTACAACGGAGGGTGAGATGGCCGGAACCATTGGTATGGGGCGGCGCGCAATTTCGAGATCATTTCGTGTAACTCGATGAAACCGAACGTGATCGAATTCGCGCTCTCCGGAAGACTGTCGGGAAGCTCTCAGGAATGTGCGCGCTCCGTAATCGAGTCAGAACAGCAAGACGCCCCGGTACCGATCGGTCCGGGGCGCAAATGCTTCGGGGGGATTGTGTCAGGCGGTGGGAGCACCGACCCGCAGACCGCCGCGACGCTTGACGGCGCGCCGCTCGTCCTCGCTCATCCCGCCCCAGACGCCGGCGTCCTGACCAGACTCGAGTGCCCACGAGAGGCATTCGGAGGTCACGGGGCACCGCCGGCACACGGCCTTGGCCTGCTCGACCTGCAGGAGCGCGGGGCCGGACGTCCCGATCGGGAAGAACAGCTCCGGGTCCTCGTCGCGGCAGATCGCATCGTGACGCCAGTCCATGGCGGCAACACTCCTTGTTTCGGATGGGGTAATGAATTCGTACTGGTTTACCTATGCGTGCGCGGTGGTGACCGTCGGGCGTAGACCCGCCTGATCGCCGTGGCGTCAGCAAGCTTTTGGGGTTCCCGGAGCCGTTCGGCGCTCCTGGATTAGGAACGCGCGCAACCAGCAACCGGTTACTTCTTATCGCTTGTGAATGCTTTCACGAACTCGTGCGATGTCAAGGGTAGCCGCGGAATTTTCTCCCCGCGGGTGAGCTGGCTCACGACCCCTTTGTCCGGTTCTGCGGGTACTGCCAGAGCCGGATGACCAACGCACCCATCAATGTAGTACGGTCCGGGCCGCCTTGCCGACCTTTTGCCCGACTTTCTGCTACGGATCGTGATTGACTTACCCGAGCGTCAGCAGATCACGCGTAAGGCTTCAGGGACGGACACGAAGTGCACCTTCTGTCGTTCCCCTAAGTAATCGCCGTCGAGCTGGAAGGCCTGCGGACGGCTCGCCATGATGGTGAACTCGTCCTGATCGTGCAGCTGCAGCACCTGCTTGCCGTGCGGATCGCCCTTGCGGGTGGCGAGCTGCGCGAGTGTACGTGTGGTGGAGGTCACGGCCAAACGCCGCAAAGCGAGCACGTCGAGGCCGCGGTCGAAGGACGCGCTGGGGCTCGGGTTGATCGGCCGGTCGCCCAGATAGGTCCACGGCGCGGTGTTCTGCACGATGACCGTGCCGAGATCGTTCTCGGCCGGCTCGCCGGGGCGCTCGATGGAGATCGGCGGGGTCCTCCGGTCGTCACCGACCATGAACTGCCCGACGATCGAGCGGAAGTAGAGCGACGGCGTCGACTTGCGGCCGCGCAGCCGGGCTTGCTCGACCCGGCGCACCACCGCCGCGTCCAGGCCGACGCCGGCGGCGAAGGTGAAGTAGCGGTCGTCGGCGCGGCCGAGCCCGATCACCCGGTGCCGGCCGTCGCGCAGCGCCTCGAGGATCATGCTGGTGCCGTCCACCCAGTCGCGGGGCAGGCCGAGCGCGCGGGCGAAGACGTTTGTAGAGCCGCCGGGCACCACGGCGAGGGCGGGCAAGGCGTTCGCCCGCGGGCCGGTGATGCCGTCGAGCGCGGCGTGCGCGGCCATCAGTCCGTTGACCGCCTCGTTGACCGTGCCGTCGCCGCCGAGCGTCACCACGACATCGACGCCGCTCTCCGCCGCCGCACGGGCCAGCGTCGCCGCGTGCCCACGGCGTGTCGTGTACTCCACGGTCAGGCTGACCGCGCTGCGCAGGGCCCGGACCAGCACGTCTCGGCTGCGCTCGCTTGTGGTGGTGGCTTTGGGGTTAACCACCAGTAACGCTCGCATGGGCGGCACTGTACCCGGAGAAGGGCCGGTGGGGCTGTCGGTAAGGTGCTCGCGTGAGCGGTGAGAAGGGTGAGAAGTCAGTCGTTGACAATCCCGCGACGCTGTTGTGGGCGGTGCGGCTGCTCTATGTGCAGTGCGTGGGCCTGGCCGCGCTCGCGATCTGGATGATCATCCTGACCGTGACCAGCGACGTCCCCGAGATCCCGGTGGCCCTGGCGCTGATCGTGCTGACCATCGCCGGCGCCGTCGCCGTCTTCTTCGTCGCTCGCTCGCTCGGCCGCCGCTCGCTGCACGCCCGCGGCCCGGCGATCGTCGTGCAGCTGTTCGTCATCGCGGCCGGTGGCTTCCTGATCCAGGTGCATCCGGTCTGGCTCGGCGTGGTTTTGATGGCCTTCGGCGTGATCGTCGGGGTGCTCACCGTACTTCCGCCGACCACACGAGCCCTCGGCGTCGATTAATCGCCCTCACGCGCCGACGCAGGGCCTACCCTGTGTAGGTGACCGGATCAACGGTGCGACCGCCCGCCTATCAGGTATTGGCGGACGAGCTACGCGCGGACATTACGTCGGGACGACTGCAGCCGGGCGAACGGCTCCCACCCGAGCCCGAGCTGTGCGTGAAGACGGGGGTGAGCCGCAGCACGGTGCGGGAGGCGTTGCGGCTGCTGGCCAGCCAGCACCTCATCATCACCACGCGCGGCGTGACCGGCGGCAGCTTCGTCTCCCACCCCGATGCCGAGCAGCTGGCCGACGGCCTGACCGCCGGCTTCACGCTGCTGACCAACTCGGCCGACGTGGGCCTTGCCGACGTGCTCGAGCTGCGCCGGGCGCTGGAGGTGCCGGCCTCCGGGCTGGCCGCTATGCGGCGCACCGAGGAGCACCTCATCGAGATTCGCAGCACGCTGTTCGATCCCGAGGTCGACGACTTCGACACCATGCTGGCGGCGCACGCGGCGTTCCACATGGCCGTGGCGAAGGCGACCGGCAACCCGCTGTTCGAGCTGGTGGTGCGTCCGCTCTACCACGCGTCGTACGGCGAGGACGTCACGGTCGACCTGCCGGCCGATTACTGGACGCAGATCGACGCCGACCACCGCCAGATGCTCGACCTCCTCGCGCTGCGCGACGTGGAAGCGGCCGGCCGGGCCGCCGGGCGGCACATCGACTACATCTCCTCGAGCACCCGCGAGCCCGAGGTCACCCCTCAGTACGGCGGGTGAGCAGCCGGATCGTCGCGCGCTGACCACTCGCCTCGGCCGACGCCGAGGTGGTCAGCGCGGTCAGCACCTTCCACGCGAAGGACGACTCGGCGGGGAGTTTCGCGCCGCGCACCGTCGTCACGCTCACCTCGACGGTCAGCGCGTCCTCGGTCACGGCGAAGCGGCACTCGAGCTCGGCGCCGCGGGTCGCGATCGCCAGCAGCATCGCGCACGCCTCGTCGACGGCGATGCGGAGGTCCTCGATCTCGTCGAGTGCGAAGTGGAGGCGGGCGGCGAGCCCGGCCGTGGCGGTGCGCAGCACGCCCAGGTAACCACCGTCGGCGGGCACCGTCAGCAGAACGACGTCGTCGCCGAGGGCCGGATCGTGCGTCAAAGTCACCGTGACCATCCTCCCAACGCCAGCAGAGCCTAGCTGTTAACCGGGGCGGCGGGGGAGGCCCGCTCGGCGAGCCGGTGCAGGGCGTCACCGGAGAGGCGGTACGGCAACCAGTCGGCGGTGACCGTGGCGCCGATCGCGGCGTAGAACTCGGCCGCCGGGTTCCAGTCCAGCATTACCCACTCGAGGCGCTGGTATCCGCGGCGGACGCAGATCTCGGCCAGCGCGGCCAGCAGCGCGCCGCCCGCTCCGGTGCCGCGCGCCGCCGGGCGTACGTAGAGGTCCTCGAGGTGGATGCCGGACGTGCCGGTCCAGGTCGAGAAGTTGAGGAACCAGAGCGCGAAGCCGACCGGCTCGTCGTCATCGTCGACCGCGACGTGGCCGAAGACCGTGGGCTCCTCGAAGAGCACGCGGTTGAGCTGTTCGTTCCGCAGATGGCACTGCTCGGCCGCTCGCTCGAAGTCGGCCAGCTCGTGGACCATCGCGACAACGGCCGGCACGTCACTGGGACGTACCGGCCGCACACGGGCGCGGAAGCTCACGCCTGCTTGGTCTCCCAGAAGATCTTCGAGATCTCCTCGATCTTCGAGAGCAGCTGGTCGCCGACGGCCGGGTCGAGCGAGCCCTTGGCGCCCGCGGCGCCGGCCAGCTTGGTGGCCTCGTTGAACAGCTGGTGCAGGTTCGGGTACTTCTCGAAGTGCGGAGCCTTGAAGTAGTCCGTCCACAGCACCCAGAGGTGGTGCTTGACGAGCTCAGCCCGCTGCTCCTTGATGAGGATGGCGCGGGTGCGGAACTCCGGGTCGGTGTTCGCCTGGTACTTCTCCTGGATGGCCTTCACCGACTCGGCCTCGATCCGGGCCTGCGCCGGGTCGTAGACACCGCAGGGCAGGTCGCAGTGGGCGCTGACCACGGTGCTTGGCGTGAGGAAACGCGGAAGTCGCATCAGGACTCCTCCATGACGGGTTTGCGATGATCCGCGGTTGACACTACCCCTTACATCTCGGCCGTAACGCAACGGAGGACTGATGCCGTGAGGTGGCAATCACCACTGTTCGCCGTCCTGGTGAACGGGCCGTCGATGGCGCCCTTTTTGAAGAGTGGCGACGCCCTGCTGGTACGCCGTGGCGGGCGGGTGCGGGCCGGCGATGTCGTGGTGGCGCGCTTTCGCACCCGGCCTGACCTGCTGGTGGTCAAGCGGGCGGTCCACGAGCAGGACGGCGGCTGGTGGATCCAGGGCGACAACCCGCTGGTCGAGGACGACTCCCGCCGCTACGGGGTGGCGGATGTCATCGGCCGGGTGTTAATTCGCTACTATCCCCGCCCTCGTCGGCTAGGTTAAGGTCCAACAACCGCAGCGCGTACCCGTGCCGTGGTTCGCTACCCGGGTGATCCCCGCATCGCACCGCCGCTCGGCGCTCATTCGCGACCGAGGACCGCGCCGGTGCACCGTGTCAACGTCGATGCCGTGTGGAGTCACCGTGTCGTTCTTCAGTTTTGAGCTCGATCCCGCCCTAGCCGCCGACCCCGTCTTCGACCTGCACAAGCGGGGCAAGATGTCGATCAGTCCGACCGTTTCGCTGGCCAGCCGCGACGACCTGTCGCTCGCCTACACGCCCGGCGTCGCCCGGGTCTGCGAGGCCATCGCCGACGACCCCTCCCTCTACCCCGACTACACGTGGACGGCCAACACGGTCGCCGTCGTCACCGACGGCTCCGCGGTGCTCGGCCTCGGCAACATCGGGCCCAAGGCCGCGATGCCGGTCATGGAGGGCAAGGCGATCCTGTTCAAGCAGTTCGGCGGGGTCGACTCGATCCCGATCTGCCTGGACACGCAGGACGTCGAGGGCATCATCGCCGCCGTGAGGGCCATGGCGCCGTCGTTCGGCGGCATCAACCTCGAGGACATCAGCGCCCCGCGCTGCTTCGAGATCGAGCGCCGGCTCGACGCCGAGCTGGACATCCCCGTCTTCCACGACGACCAGCACGGCACCGCGGTCGTCACGCTCGCGGCGCTGCGCAACGCGGCCAAGCTGCTCGGCCGCCAGTTCGCCGACCTGCGCGTGGTGATCAGCGGGGCGGGAGCGGCCGGCGTCGCCATCACCCAGGCCCTGATCGCGGCCGGTGTCGACGGCGCCAACGTGATCACCTGCGACTCGCGCGGGATCATCCACGCCGAGCGCGGCGACCTCACCCCGATCAAGGCCCAGCTCGCGGCGACGACCAACATGTCGGGCCGTACGGGCGGCATCACCGAGGCCCTGATCGGCGCGGACGTCCTCATCGGCGTCTCCGGTGGCGCGATCGCCGAGACCGCGCTGGCCGGCATGGCCCCGGGCGGCATCATCTTCGCCCTGGCCAACCCGACGCCCGAGGTCCCGCCGCACATCGCCCACAAGTACGCGGCGATCGTGGCGACCGGCCGCAGCGACTTCCCCAACCAGATCAACAACGTGCTGGCCTTCCCCGGCATCTTCCGCGGCGCCCTCGACTGCCGCGCCACCACGATCACCGCCGCGATGAAGGTGGCAGCGGCCGAGGCGATCGCCGAGGTCGTCTCGGACGACCTGCGCGCCGAGGCGATCGTGCCGTCGCCGCTCGACCCGCGGGTCGCTCCCGCGGTGGCGGCCGCGGTGGCCGAGGCGGCGGCGCGCGACGGCGTGGCCCGGCGCGCGGTGGGCGGGACGGCCCCGGCCGCCCGCAAGTCCACCCTGTCGCTGCTCACGGAGTCCGACATCAACTGAGGCCCGGCCTCGCGAAGCCCGGCGGCCCTCGGCCGCCGGGCTTTCGTTCTATAGGGTCGGAAGATGCGTGCCGTCATCGCCACCGTCGCCGATCCGGAACAGCCGCTCGCCGCGCTCACCGTGGGGGAGGCGCCCGAGCCGGCCACGCCGGACGGGTGGGTCACCGTCGAGGTGCGGGCGGCCTCGCTCAACCATCACGACATCTGGTCGCTGCGCGGCGTGGGCCTGCCGGCCGACCGCCTGCCGATGATCCTCGGCTGCGACGCGGCCGGGGTGGACCCCGACGGCAACGAGGTCGTGATCTATCCGGTCGTGGAGGACAAGGGCGACCCGCGCGGCTATTCGCTGCTCTCCGAGCGTCACCCGGGCACGCTCGCCGAGCGTGTCGCCGTGCCCCGGGAAAACCTGATCCCGAAACCGGCCGGCGTGTCCTTCCTGGAGGCGGCCTGCCTGCCGACCGCCTGGCTCACCGCCTTTCACATGCTGACCACGCGCGGGCGGGTCGACGAGGGCTCGGCGGTGCTGGTGCAGGGCGCCGGCGGCGGGGTGGCCACGGCGGCCGTCGCGCTCGCGCTCGCGATGGGCAAGAGGGTGTACGCGACCAGCCGCGACCCGGCGAAGCGGGAGCGGATCGCCGCGCTCGGCGCCACCGCGGTGGCGCCCGGCGCCCGGCTGCCCGAGCGCGTCGACGTCGTCATCGAGTCGGTGGGCGCACCGACCTTCGACCACTCGATGAAGTGCGCGGCCCCGGGCGCCCGGATCGTGGTCTGCGGCGCGACCGGCGGGCACCAGGCGACCATCGACCTGCGCCGGCTCTTCGCGATGCGGCTCGAGCTGCTCGGCAGCACCATGGGCAGCCGGCGGGAGCTGGCCGCCCTGCTCGACCTGTGCGTGGCGAAAGATCTGCGGCCGATCATCGACTCGACCTACGGCTTCACGGCGGTCGCCGACGCGTTCGCCCACCTCGCCTCGGGCGACATCTTCGGCAAGGTGGCGGTCGACTTCCTGCACTAGCCGATGCCCCGGTACGGTCTCGGCCATGGCTTGTCGTATCAGTGAGTTGGTGCTCGGTTGCCGCGACCCCGAACTGCTGGCGCGGTTCTGGTGCGAGGTCCTGGATTTCGTGGTGCTCGATCGCGAGGAGGACGGCAGCCTCGAGATCGGGCCGCGCGAGGGGTTCGGCGGCCCGCAGCCGACAATCTTTCTCAGCCGCCGGGACGAGCCGGAGCCAGGAAAGTCCCGGCTGCACATCGACGTCAACGCCACCGACCGCGATCAGGACGCCGAACTCGAGCGCCTCCTGAAGCTCGGGGCGCGCCCGGCCGACATCGGCCAGACCGGCGAGGAGTCCTGGCACGTTCTCGCCGACCCCGAGGGAAACGAGTTCTGCCTGCTCCGGCGGCGCCTCGACCCGCTTTGACGGCCCGTTCCCGAAAGGCCTAGAGGCGGTTCGCGAGAGTCGCGAGGCCGCCCCGGGTGGCGTCCCGCGGCAGGCGTTTCTTGGCGGCGGCGTCGCCGTAGAGGCTCCACCGCAGGAAGTCGGTGCTGGTCGCGGCGATGACGCGCAGCTCGGGCCCGGTCGAGACGTGCCCGCCGTCGGTGACGGTGAGGAACGCCTTGGGCCAGGTGACGTCGTCGTAGACGGCGTGCCCGTCCGCATAGGCGACCGTCCGGTCGCGCTTGCCGTGCACGAACAGCAGCGGCGTGCTCGCCCCGGTGAGCGGCGTCTGGACGATCTGCCGGCCGGCCAGGATCACCCCGGCCCTCAGGCGTGCGTCGCGATTGCCGGCGAAGAGACCGAGCGTGGTGATGCCACCGCCCGAGTGCCCGGCCGCCGCGATCGGCCCGACGCCCCGCTTCGCCAGCTGGGTGATCACGTAGCCGGCGTCCGCGGGCTGGTTGACGAGGTCGATCGGGTTGAACTCGGCCACGCCGGCCGCGGTGTGGGGGTATTTCGGCGCGGCGACGATGAAGCCGGCGCGAGCCCAGGGCGTGAGCAGGTCGGCGTAGTTCTCCGGAGTGGCCTCGATGCCGTGGCTGAACAGGATCAGCGGGAACGTGCCACCGGCGTCGGGCCGCCAGATCGTCGTGGGCAGGGGCCGGTCGGCGCCGCGGGCGAGGCTCAGCTTCTCGGTGCGGACCGCGAAGCTCCGGGCCGGCGCCGTTCCGGCGGGAGCGGGTTTGCCGGTGGCCGGCTTCCTGGTGGCCGGTTTGCTCGTGGCCGGTTCGCTGGGCGCCGGCTGGGCCGTGGGTTGCGCGCGGGGCGCGGGCGCCGTCGTGCAAGCGCCGAGCGCGGCCGTTCCGCCCGCGACGACAAGAGATTTGATGACCGTACGCCGAAGCACCCGACCCATTGTGCCGTGCTACCCGTACGCCGCCCTCAGTCCGGGATCGCCAGGGTCAGCCCCGAGCGCAGGCCCAGCGGTGGGTACTCGGTCGGCGGCAGACGTCGGTGCGCGGCCTCGTCGCCCTCGAGCGTCCACCGGAGGAAGTCGACGACCAGCGCGTTCATGAAGTCGTAGCCGATGTCGCCGGGCTTCAGGTAGGTGGCGTGCGAGTCGCGGCGCATCAGCACGTACGACTTCGGCCACGGCACCCGGGAGTACAGCGCCTGGCTACTCGCCACCCGTACGATCGGATCGGCCTTGCCCTGAAGGAACAGCATCGTCGCGGGCGGCCCGGCGAACGCGCCCCGCGCCGCCCATCCGGCCATGATGATCCCGGCCCGCAGGCGCGGGTCGTGCCCGGCGGTGAACAGCCCCGTGGTCGTGTACCCGCCGGCGGAGTGGCCGATCGCCGCCATGTGATCGGTGTCGATCCGGTGCCGGAGCGGGTCGCCGACGGTGTAGTTCAGCCGCTGCACCCGGGCCAGCACGAAGCGGGCGTCGGCCGGCTGGTTGACGATGTCCGGCCGCCAGAAGTCGTCGGTGAACTCACTCGTGTAGGGAAAGGTCGGCGCCGCCACGACGAAACCGGCGGCGGCCCAGGCGGCCAGCGCGTCGGCGTAGCGGTCGGCCGAGCCGCTGAGCCCGTGCGAGAAGAGCACGAGCGGGAACCGCCCGCGGGCCGGTGGGCTCTGCGGCCAGCCGAGCTCGTAGTGCGTACGCCGGCCGTGCTTCGTGGTGCGCAGGCCGACCGCGGCCGTCTCGCCGACCGCGGAAACCGCCGGGTAGAAGACCAGCGTGGGAAGGGGACGGCCCCGCCCACGCTGGAGATGCAGGACCCGCAGCCCGACCGGGTAGGTGATCGTCACGTCGGGCGGCGGCGCCACGGTGGCCTCCGGCGGCGGAGGCGCGGGTGCCGCGGCGTTCTCGGCGGAAGGGCCGGAGCAGCCCACGGCCGCCATCAGAACGAGCGATGCCAGCACGCCACCGACCCGCCGCGTTCTCATGATCCGACGTTAAGGCCGAACGCGCCCACGAAGGGGTGAAATCCCCGGACCGGGTGCATTCGTCCTGGTAGGCGACATGACGCGACGGGTGGGGTGGTCGGCGGACGGGCTTCTCTTCGCTATGGTCTTGCGCATGTCTGACAACAGCGTCGATCCGAGTGGCAACACCGAGGCGTTCCGGGCCTTCACCCAGACCCCTCAGCCGGAGCCCACAGCCTCCAAGACCCCGCTGATCATCACCGGCGTGGTGGTCGCCGTCGTGCTGATCGCGGTCATCGTCTGGCTGGTGGCGTAACCCCTCAGGGCCTCGACAGGCCCAGCGCCGCGCGGGACTGGTCGGCGATCTCCAGTTCCTCGTCGGTGGGCACAACGCACACGGCGGTCCGCGTGCCATCGGGCGAGATGATGGCGGCGGCCGCCTCGTTGCGTTCCGGGTCGACCGCGATGCCCAGCGGTTCCAGGCCCGCGAGCGACGCCGCCCGGACGACGGCCGAGTTCTCCCCGACGCCGGCGGTGAACGTGATCGCGTCCACCCGGCCCAGCACGGCCAGGTAGGAGCCCACGTACTCGCGGATGCGGCGGGTGTAGACGTCGAACGCCAGGGTGGCCTTCGCGTCGCCGTGCGCGCGGCGGGACAGGACCGCGCGCAGGTCGTTCTCGCCGGTCAGGCCGAGCAGGCCGCCGTGCCGGGTCAGCGACGTCTCGATCTCGTCGAGCGGCAGGCCCGCCACCCGGTGCAGGTGGAAGATCACCGTCGGGTCGATCGCGCCGCTGCGGGTGCCCATGACCAGGCCGTCCAGCGGTGAGAGGCCCATCGAGGTGGCGACGCTGCGGCCGCCCTCGACCGCGCACGCGCTCGCGCCGTTGCCCAGGTGCAGGGTGATCACGTTGGTCTCGGCCGGGGGACGGCCCAACACCTCGGCCGTACGCCGGGCCACGTACGCGTGCGAGGTCCCGTGGAAGCCGTACCGGCGGATCTGCCACCTCTCCGCGAGGTCGGCGTCGATCGCCCACGTGTACCCCTCGGGTGGGATCGTCGCGTGGAACGCCGTGTCGAAGACCGCCACCTGCGGCACGGCCGGCAGCAGCTTGCGGGCGACCGCGATGCCGCTGAGCGCGGCCGGCTGGTGCAGCGGCGCGAGCGGGATCAGCGCCTCGATCCGCTCGACCACCCCGTCGTCGATCACCGTGGCCGCGGTGAACTCGGGCCCGCCGTGCACGACCCGATGGCCCACGGCGGACAGCCCGTCGAGGTCGGTCTCGGCCATGATCCGCTGCAGCGCGGTCAGGTGATCGGCGGCGTCGCCACCGGACTCGCCGATCCGCTCGACGAGACCCTTGGCGACCGTGTCCGCGCCGTCGAAGAGCCGGTACTTGAGGGACGAGGAGCCGCAGTTGAGCACCAGCACCCGGGTCATCGCACCGCCGCCTGAATCGCCGTGATCGCCACCGTGTTGACGATGTCCTTGATCGTCGCGCCGCGGGACAGGTCGTTGACCGGCCGCCGCAGGCCCTGCATGACCGGCCCGACGGCGACCGCGCCGGCCGACCGCTGAACCGCCTTGTACGTGTTGTTCCCCGTGTTCAGGTCGGGGAAGACGAAGACCGTGGCCTTGCCGGCGACCACGCTCTCGGGCAGCTTGGTGGCCGCCACCGCGGGGTCGACGGCCGCGTCGTACTGGATCGGGCCCTCGACCGGCAGGTCGGGCCGCCGCTCCCGGACCAGCGCGGTGGCCGCCGCGACCTTTTCCACGTCGGCGCCCGCGCCCGAGCTGCCGGTCGAGTACGACAGCATCGCCACCCGCGGCTCGACACCGAACGCCGCGGCCGTACGCGCCGAGGAGAGCGCGATGTCGGCCAGCTGCTGGGCGTCGGGGTCGGGGTTGACCGCGCAGTCGCCGTAGACCAGCACCCGGTCGGCGAGCAGCATGAAGAACACGCTGGACGCCACCGACACGTCCGGGGTCGTCTTGATGATCTCGAAGGCGGGGCGGATCGTGGCCGCCGTGGTGTGGTTGGCGCCGGAGACCATGCCGTCGGCGAGTCCCTCGGCCACCATCATCGTGCCGAAGTAGTTGACGTCGCGGACCACGTCGTACGCGAGATCCAGCGTCACGCCCCGCTTGCTGCGGATCTCGGCGTAGCGCGCGGCGAAGCGGTCGCGCAACTCGCTGGTCTCCGGGTCGATCAGCCGCGCGTCGCCGATCGAGACGCCGATCTCGCGGGCCCGTCGGGTGATCTCGGCCGGGTCGCCGAGCAGCGTGAGGTCGGCGACGCCACGACGCAGCAGGGTCTCGGTGGCGCGCAGGATGCGCTCGTCGGTGCCCTCGGGCAGCACGAGGTGGCGGCGGTCGGCGCGGGCCCGGTCGATCAGGTCGTTCTCGAACATCAGCGGGGTACGCCGGGCCGAGCGGGTCACGTCGAGCAGGCGAGCCAGCTCGGCCGTGTCGACGCTCTCCTCGAACGCGCCGAGCGCGGCCTCGACCTTGCGCGGCGTACGGGCGCTGAGCCGGGCCTCGATGCGGGACGCCGCCGAGATCGTGTGATAGCTGTCGTCCGGCACGACGAGCATGGCGAGGCCCGTGTTGAGCCGCTCGATCACCGCGACCGCGCGCGGGTCGGGAAACTCGCCGAGGGTCAGCACCAGGCCGGCCAGCGTGACGTTGCCGGCGGCGTGCGCGGCGCTCGCGGCGACCAGCAGGTCGGCCCGGTCGCCGGGGGTGATCAGCAGCGCGCCGTTGGTCAGGTGCTCGAGCAGGGCGGGCACGTGCGCGGCGCCGACCACGTAGTCGAGCACGTCGCGGTCGAGGGCGCTGTCGGTGCCGGCGACCACGGTGGCGCCGAGCGCGGCGGCGACCTCGGCCACCGTCGGCGCGGCCACGGCCGCGACCTCCGGGATCGACCACATCGGCACGGGCAGGCCCGCCACCGGGATAGACACCCCATCCGGTACGCGGTTGGCGATCACGGCGAGGACGGTGGCGCCGAGGTCGGTCAGCGAGTGGTAGGCGCTGCGCGCGGCCGCGCCGAGCGACTCGTCGTTGCGGCCCTCGCCGCTGATCACGGGGAGCACGACGCTGCCGAACTCGGTCGCGAGCCGGGTGTTGAAGGCCAGCTCGCGGGGCATCTCGTCGCCGCCGGCCGCGGGACCGGCCATGAAGTCGCTGCCGACCACGACGACCGAGGCGCAGCGCCGCTCGACCTCGCGGTAGCGCTCGACGATGCGCCCGATCAGCTCTTCCCATTTGCCGTCGGCGACCAGCGAGCCGGCCTCGGCCGCGGTCACCCCGTACGAGTCGGCGTAGCCGGCCATCACCGGATAGCGCTCGGTCAGCAGGGTCAGCAGCGGGTCGTCGCCGGGGCCGGCGAGCAGCGGCCGGAACACGCCGATGCGTGCCACCTGCCGGGAGAGGAGCTCGACCAGGCCGAGCGCGACCGTGCCCTTGCCGACGCCGGGGCCGAGCCCGGCGACATAGACGCTTCGTGCCACGGCTTCAACCTACCGGCCCGGGCATGGGCGCCGCCGGGCCGAAAGGCCTTACTCCTCGTCGTCGTCGCGGGCCAGCCAGGTGGCGAACCGCTCGATCGGGGTCTCGAACTCCGGGTTGAGGTCGACGAACGTGCGCAGCTGCTCGCCCAGCCACTCGAGCGTCACGGTCTCCTCGCCGCGCCGGTCGACCAGCTCCTCGATGCCCCTGTCGGTGAAGTACATGCCCGGATAGTAAGAGGGGGCGCCCCGCTTGCGCGGAGCGCCCCGTCGTTTTCGGAGCCGCGGCAGCTTTTTCGGAGCCGCGACAGCTTTCAGAGCCGCGACAGCTTTCAGAGCCGCGGCAGCGCGGCCTCGATCAGCGCGGACTGCTCGGCGTCGTGCATCTTGGCCGAGCCGACCGCCGGGGCGGCCGCCGCCGGCCGGGAGATGCGGCGCAGGCGGACGCCCTCGAGGTGCTCCAGCAGGTTGAGCGCCACGAACGACCAGGCGCCCTGGTTGGCCGGCTCCTCCTGGACCCAGGCGAAGTCCTCCGCGTTCGGGAACTGGGCGAGGACGGCCTTGAGCTCGGACACCGGCAGCGGGTAGATCTGCTCCATCCGGATGATCGCGGTGTCGGTGATGCCGCGCTCGGCCCGCGCCTGGAACAGGTCGTAGTAGACCTTGCCCGAGCAGAGCAGCACCCGCTTGACCGCGGCCGGTTCGAGCGGCGTGCCGTTGACGCCGGCGTCGCCGATGACCGGCTGGAACGCGCCGTTGGTGAAGTCGGCCACCGAGGACGTCGCGAGCTTGTGCCGCAGCAGCGATTTCGGCGAGAACACCACCAGCGGCTTGCGCTTGCCGGACAGGGCCTGGCGGCGCAGCAGGTGGAAGTAGTTGGCCGGGGTGGTCACGTTCGCCACTCGCATGTTGTCCTGCGCGCAGAGCTGCAGGAACCGCTCGGGACGGCCGGACGAGTGGTCGGGGCCCTGGCCTTCCTGGCCGTGCGGGAGCAGCAGCACCAGCGACGACTGCTGGCCCCATTTCACCTCGCCGGAGGAGATGAACTCGTCCACGATCGACTGGGCGCCGTTGGCGAAGTCGCCGAACTGGGCCTCCCAGAGGACCAGCGCGTCCGGGTTCTCCACCGAGTAGCCGTACTCGAAGCCCATCGCGGCGTACTCGCTCAGCAGCGAGTCGTGCACGAAGAACCGGGCGTTGCCGGTGGTCAGCGTCGACAGCGGCAGGAAGTCCTTGCCGGTCTTGGAGTCGACGATCGAGGCGTGCCGGGAGACGAACGTGCCCCGGCGCGAGTCCTGACCGGCCAGCCGGACGGTGATGCCCTGGCTGAGCAACGAGCCGAACGCGACGAGCTCGCCGAACGCCCAGTCGATGCCGCCGTCGTTGGCCATCTTGGCCCGGCGCTCGAGCAGTTGCTGGACCCGCTTGTGCGGCGTGAAGCCCTCCGGCACGTCGATGTGGGCCTGGCCGACCGAGCGCACCACGGCGGCGTCGACCGCGGTGTCGACCTGCGGTTCCGGCTCCTCGGCGATGACCCGCGGCCGCGGCGGCGTGCCGGCGGCGTCCCGGGTGGCCTTGAAGACCTGCTCCAGCTGGGACTGGTAGTCGCGCAGCTGCTCCTGGGCGTCGTCCACGGTGATGTCGCCGCGGCCGATCAGCTCCTCGGTGTACAGCTTTCGCACCGAGCGCTTGGTGTCGATGATCTGGTACATCCGCGGGTTGGTCATCGACGGGTCGTCGCCCTCGTTGTGGCCGCGGCGGCGGTAGCAGACCAGGTCGATCACGACGTCCTTGTTGAACGCCTGGCGGTACTCGAAGGCGAGCCGCGCGACCCGCACGACCGCCTCGGGGTCGTCGCCGTTCACGTGGAAGATCGGCGCCTGGATCATCCGGGCCACGTCGGTCGAGTACATCGACGAGCGGCTGTACTCGGGCGCGGTGGTGAAGCCCACCTGGTTGTTGACGATCACGTGGACCGTGCCGCCGGTGCGGTACCCGCGCAGCTGGGAGAGGTTCAGCGTCTCGGCGACCACGCCCTGGCCGGCGAACGCGGCGTCGCCGTGCACCAGCACCGGGAGCACCGTGTAGCCGTGCAGGCCCAGGTCGAGGCGGTCCTGCTTGGCGCGGACGATTCCCTCGAGAACGGGGTCGACCGCCTCCAGGTGGGACGGGTTGGCCACCACGCTGACGGTCGTCGCGTGCTCGCCGTCGGGGGTCGTGTACTTCCCGGTCTGACCGAGGTGGTACTTGACGTCGCCGGAGCCGTGGGACGACTTCGGGTCCATCTGACCCTCGAACTCATTGAAGATCTTCTCGTACGGCTTGCCGACGATGTTGGCCAGGACGTTGAGCCGGCCGCGGTGGGCCATGCCGATGACCATCTCGTCGAGACCGGCCTCGGCCGACGACAGCAGGACGGAGTCGAGCAGCGGGATCAGCGACTCGGCGCCCTCCAGCGAGAACCGCTTCTGCCCGACGAACTTGGTCTGCAGGAAGGTCTCGAAGGCCTCGGCGGCGTTCAGCCGGTTGAGGATGTGCTTCTGCGCGTCCTGGTCGGGCTTGGCGTACTTGATCTCGATGCGGTCCTGGATCCAGCGCCGCTCCTCGGGGCCCTGGATGTGCATGTACTCGATACCGACCCGGCGGCAGTACGTGTCGCGCAGGACGCCGAGCACGTCGCGCAGCTTCATGCGCTGCTTGGCCGCGAAGCCGCCGACCGGGAACGTGCGGTCGAGGTCCCACAGGGTCAGGCCGTGCTGGAGGACGTCGAGGTCGGGGTGGCGGCGGATCTCGAACTCGAGCGGGTCGGTGTCGGCCATGAGGTGGCCACGCACCCGGTACGCGTGGATGAGCTCGACCACCCGGGCGGCCTTGTCGATCTGCCCCTCGGACGTGCGCGCCACGTCCCGGACCCAGCGGACGGGCTCGTACGGGATCCGGAGCGAGGTGAAGATGTCGTCGTAGAAGCCGTGGTCGCCGAGCAGCAGCTCGTTCATCACCTTGAGGAACTCGCCGGACTGCGCGCCCTGGATGACCCGGTGGTCGTAGGTGCTGGTCAGCGTCGTGACCTTGCTGACGCCCAGGTCGGCGAGGGTCTCGTCGCTCATCCCGGCGTTCTGCGCGGGGTACTCCATGGCGCCGACACCGATGATCGCGCTCTGCCCGGTCATCAGCCGCGGGATGGAGTGGACCGTGCCGATGCCGCCGGGGTTGGTCAGCGAGATCGTGGTTCCGGCGTAGTCGTCCATGGTGAGCTCGTTGCGCCGGGCCCGCCGGACCACGTCCTCGTACGCCTGCCAGAACTTGCGGAAGTCCATCTGCTCGCAGTTCTTGATGGACGGCACGACAAGGGTGCGGGAGCCGTCCTTCTTCGCGAGGTCGATGGCGATGCCGAGGTTGATGTGCTCCGGCGACACCAGCGTGGGCTTGCCGTCGACCTCGGCGAACGAGTTGTTCATCTCGGGGTGGGAGACGACGGCGCGGACCAGGGCCCAGCCGATGAGGTGGGTGAAGCTGACCTTCCCGCCGCGCCCGCGGGCGAGGTGGTTGTTGATCACGATGCGGTTGTCGACCATCAGCTTGGCCGGGACGGCCCGCACCGAGGTGGCCGTGGGCACCTCGAGGGAGGCGTCCATGTTCTGCACGATCTTGGCGGCGACGCCACGCAGCGTGGTGACCTTGGCGCCCGCGGGGGCCTTGCCGTTCGACGCGGCGGTGCTGGGCGCGGCTGCCGGCTTGGCGGCCGGCGCCGGCTTTGGTGCAGGCTTCGCAGTCTCCGGGACGGTGGGCTTCACCGGCGCGACCGTCGTGGCGGCGGGCGCGTCCGTGCCCGCGCGGGCCGCCGAGGCGGTCGCGTTGGCGGCCTTCGCCTCGTCGGGCGTGACGATCGAACCCGTGGCCATCGCCGGCTTGTAGTCGGCGAAGAAGTCGTGCCAGGCCGGGTCGACGCTGGTGGGGTCGGCCAGATAGCGCTGGTACATCTCGTCGACGATCCACTCGTTGGGACCGAAGTCCGCGAGTGGATTGTCATGCGAAGTCTGCTGGGTCGACACTTCCGTGTTCGCCTCTTTCACCATGTTGTCAGCACGCGACCGGTTCGTCACATGGGGACGGGAAGGATTCGGTGTCAAGGCTACGCCGTGCCGGGGCGCGCACCGTCCCCGCGTCGGGTGTCCGAACGCGGAAAGATTAGGTTGCGCCCTAGCTGATGTCGCGACGCTTAGTAATCAGCGTACCCACCACGCCGGCGATCACGGCGTAGCCGATCAGCACCAATGCTCCGACCCATCGCGGAGGGTTACCGGGCAGTTCGGTCCCGGAGAGCATCAGCTGCGACGCTGTCGTCGGCACCAGCACCTCGAGGTTCTGGATCCACTTGGCCACGTAGGTCTCGAGCAGCTGGAAGATGATCGCGAAGACCCCGGTGCCGATCGTGTAGACGATGCCGAGGATCAGCGTGGCCGCCAGCTGGCTGCGGATGAGCACGCCGAGACCGACGCCGAGCACCGCCCACAACAGGAAGGCCAGCGCGTTCAGCCCGATGGCCCGCCACACCGCCGGCTCGCCGAGCTGGTTGCCGATGTTCAGCGCGTCCATGATGATCGGGACCAGCAGCAGGTCGAGCAGCGTGGTGATCGCCCAGACCAGCAGCGCCACGATGATCGCGGCGCCGAACTTGGCCAGGATCACCGTTTCCCGCCGCGGCGTCACCAGGAACGTCGTGGTCGCGGTGAGATGGAAGAACTCGCTGGTCACGATGATCGCCGAGAGCAGCAGGACGATCAGCACGCCCATGTACTGCCCGGTGGTGTAGAGGTTGGTGGCGATGTTGATCGGCTGGCTGACGGCGTCGACCTGGGCCTGCGCGTCGCTCGCGCCGCCGTCCGCCTGGCCGCTGACCAGCGCGTACGAGCTCAGCCAGTTGAAACCGAGGCTGGCCGCGTAGAGCGGGAGCAGGATGATCCCCATGATCCACCAGATGGAGGTGGTGCGCAGCTTGAACAGCTCGGCGTTGACCAGTCTCATCGGATGCCCGCCATTCCGGCCGTGAGCTGAAGGAAGACCTGTTCGAGATCGCCGCGCTCGGGCGTGAGCTCGTGCAGCTCGACCGAGGCGGCGAAGGCGGCGTGCCCGATCGCGGCGGCCTCGGCCCCGCTGACCAGCATCGTGCCGTCGGGCTGCGGGGACACCGTGGCGTTGATCTTGCCGAGCGCGTCGGTCAGCTCGGCGGCCTGCGGCGTGCGCACCCGTACCTGAGCGGCGCCCATCGAGCCGAGCACGTCCTCGACCGGGCCCTGGCGGATCAGCTTGCCGGCCGCCAGGATCACCACGTCGTCGGCGAGCAGCTGCATCTCGCCGAGCAGGTGGCTGGAGACCAGCACCGTGCGCCCCTCGGCGGCCAGCGCCTTGAGCAGGTCACGCATCCAGCGGATGCCCTCGGGGTCGAGGCCGTTGGCCGGCTCGTCGAGCACCAGCACCCGCGGGTCGCCGAGCATGGCGGCCGCGATGCCGAGCCGCTGGCGCATGCCGAGCGAGTAGCCCTTGAACTTGCGCTTGGCGGCCGGGGTGAGGCCGACCAGCTCCAGCGCCTCGTCGGAGCGCGAGTCGGGCAGGCCGGCCGCGCGGCAGATCATGCGCAGGTGGTTGCGCCCGGTGCGGCCGCGGTGGGCGCTGGAGGCCTCGAGGACCGCGCCGACGTGCCGGATCGGGTCGTGCAGCTCGACGTACTTCCGGCCGCCGATCGTGGCGGTGCCGGCGGTCGGTGTGACCAGGCCGAGAAGCATGCGCAGGGTGGTCGTCTTGCCGGCGCCGTTGGGGCCGAGGAAACCGGTCACCCGCCCGGAGCGAACGGTGAAGCTGAGGTCGTCCACCGCGCGCAGCTTCTTGTACTGCTTGGTGAGGTGATCGACGACGATGTCGTCGGTCGCTGGCCCGGTCATCGACGCTGCTCCTTCCGCCCAGGCTGAGGAGGATCAACGTACTAGGTCCGCGCCATCGGCGTGGTCCCCTGGCCGGAAGCACAAGCCGTTCATTTTTCGGCCACTAATCCCCACCAAGGCCGACATTCCATCGGCAGTTGTCACCCTTACACAGATCACATGGCCGTTCTCTTGACCGCCCCCGCATCCACCGGGACCAGCGGCTACACGTTGCTCATCGCCGACGACCCCGACCAGGTCGCCGCCGCGCAGCGGCTGCGACACGACGTGTTCGCCGGTGAGCTCGGCGCACGGCTCCACGAGGCCGTGGACGGGCGAGACGTCGACGAGTTCGATGAGCACTGCGACCACCTGATCGTGCGCGACGACGCGACCGGTTCGGTGGTCGGTACATACCGGATGCTTCCCCCCAAGGCAGCCGAGCGGGCCGGACGTCGTTACGGGGACGGCGAGTTCGACCTGAGTGCGCTCCGCCCGCTGCGCGACCAGCTGGTCGAGACCGGGCGCTCCTGCGTGCATCCCGACCACCGCACCGGCGCCGTGGTCAACCTCATGTGGGCCGGCATCGCCCGGTACCTGCACCTGAACAACCTGCGCTGGCTCGCCGGCTGTGCCTCGGTGCCGCTGGACGACGGCGGCACGATGGCGGCCGGTGTCTGGGCACGCGTGCAGTCCAAGCACATGGCGCCGCCGGCGATGCGGGTCAAGCCCCGGGACAACTGGCTGCTGCGCAACGAGCAGGTCGGCGACCCCAAGGTTCAGCCGCCCGCGCTGCTCAAGGGCTACCTGCGGATCGGCAGCTGGGTCTGCGGCGAACCCGCGTACGACCCGGACTTCAACGTCGCCGACTTCTACGTCCTGTTCTCGATGGACCGCCTCGACCCCCGGTACCGCCGGCACTTCCTGGGAGCCGTCCGATGATCGCCGTCGGCACGATGCTGTGGCAGCCCGTCTCCGGCTGCGGCGACCAGTGCCGCGACGGCGCCGACCAGCACGCGCCGCGTGGGCTGGCGGCGCTGCGGATGGTGACTCTGACCGCCGTACTCGTCGGGGGATTTCTGCTGGTGCCGCTCCTGCGGGGAAACGCGCTGCGGGCCCTGGCCCGCACGATGCTCGCGGTCCTCGGGATCAAACTGGTCCGGCAGGGTCCGGCGCTGCGGCCGGGCAGCCTGCTCGTCGCCAACCACGTCTCCTGGCTCGACATCCTGGTGCTGCTCGCGGTGGCCCCGGTGCGGCTGGTGGCCAAGGGTGAGGTGGGCTCGTGGCCGGCGATCGGCGCCCTGGCCGGTCTCTCCGGTGCGATCTTCATCGACCGGTCGCGCCCCAAGGCGCTCCCGACGACGGTGGCCGAGGTGACTGCCGCGCTGCGAGCCGGGCGGACGGTCGCGGCCTTCCCGGAGGGTACGACGTTCTGCGGCGCCAGCCAGGGCAGGTTCCGCCCCGCGTTGTTCCAGGCGGCGATCGACGCGGGCGCGCCCGTGGTGCCCGCCTCCATCTGCTACGACACGACCGCGGCGGCGTTCATCGGCGACGACACCCTCTTCGATTCCGTACGCCGGGTGGCCTCGCTACGATCGCTCACCGTCACGATCGTCACCGCCCCGGCACTGCGCCCGGCCGCGGACGCCGACCGCCGCCAGCTCGCGAGGGCCGCGCAGTCCTCACTAGGCCCGTCTGGGTATCGCCTGGCAGCGTAGTGCGGAATCCACTGACTTCACCGGGTTGGGCCGGTGGCGTCGTGGATCCTCGCCCCAAACTGAGGGCGAGCGACTCCCCGTGATGGGGCGGGCCTCCGCTGGCCAAGGGACCCTGCCGTCGCTGTCCGTGGTGGTCGGCGGCGGGGGTCACGCCGTGCCGTGGCAACTCTGGGGAGGTGTCGTCCGGCTCGACGGTGCGTGACCACCCCACCCGGCATGTGGGCGGGGGTGGTGGGTGCGCCGCCCGGGGTGCGGGTGGCGATGGTGAACGCCGCGGCGAGATCGCGGTGCCCGGCGAACTGGCAGTGTCGGCAGGACATGGTCCGGCCGGCGGGTTTGGGGATGCGTTTCTTGCACTGGGGGCAGGTCGAGGAGGTGCCGCGTTCGTCGACCAGGTGCACCCGGATGCCGGCGAGGGTGGCTTTGTCGTGCAGGATTTGCAGGGTGCGGCCGATCTGCCATTGCCGCAGCCGCAGGTTGTGTTTCCGCCCGGCCGGCTGGTTGAGGACCCCGCGTGGGTCGCCGAC